>NZ_QLMC01000001.1 GCF_003259745.1 Larkinella arboricola
AGGACGTTAGAGACGATGACGTGGATAGGCGGCAGGTGCAGGACGGGAGACCGTTACAGCCGAGCCGTACTAATGACCTGAAGGCCGTAGCAGTAGACCTTGTTGGTCAGGGCTTGTGATTGTGAATCTCTTTCTTCTTAAAGAGCTAAAAAAGAAACTACCATACGTTGTGGTCATCCTTAGGGATGTCCAACGCAAGAGCTGGGATGGTGGTAAGGGTGCGGGGGAACACCTCTTCCCATACCGAACAGAGCCGTTAAGCCCCGTTACGCCGATGGTACTGGAGTCACTTCCGGGAGAGTAGGTTACCGCCACCACAGATTTTTCCAAGTCCGCATCTCAACCGATGCGGACTTTTTTTTTAGCTATAGGTGCTTCTTTTATCATTTCCGCAATGTCGGCTAATAGCGGGTAAATACCCTTCCCTGCTTTACCTTTCATCTTTAAAAAGCTATAGGTTCATCAAGGAAAATAGCCGTTTCACTCCTTACTAATTGTTGTGCGTCCTTTTTTCGCAGACATTTGTAGTGGAATCTAGGGAAAAGCAACAATAGAAGCTCTGGAAACTATGAACTTAAAAATAGTTTCCAGAGTTTATGGCTTAAAAAAGCAATAAGCCCTTGGAAATCAAAGAGCGTATTCTATCAAAGGCAGAAGCCTTATTTTGGAAATTCGGAACACGTAGTATCACTATGGATGATATCTCTAGGGATATCGGTATTTCTAAGAAAACGCTTTATCAACATTTTACTGACAAAGACGATATTGTTTATCAAGTAATTCAATATCGGATGGAGCAAAATCGGGAACATGTCTCTTGCCGGGTAGCAGATGCCCACGATCCTATTGAGGAAATATTACTGGCGGCAGAAACGATGCGGCAATATTTAGCAGAGATGAACCCCGCTTTATTAATAGATGTGCAGCGCCATTACCCCAGAGCCTGGGAAGTTTGCACAGAGTTTAAAGAGAAGTTTTTGCTTGAGTCGATACGATCTAATTTGAAGAGAGGTATTGAGCAGGGCCTGTATCGAGCCGAGATAGATATTGAAATAATGGCCAGACTTCGTGTAGAGTTAATACGCCTGGCTTATGATACGGATGTTTTCCCCCGGATGTTGGCGGGTATGACGGAAATTCAAATTCAGTTACTTCATCATTTTGTGCGTGGGATACTTACTGAAAAAGGATCAATTATCTACAACCAATATGTTCAACAATATCAGAATGACCCCGCTTCTTCTCCCCAATAAACCGTTCTTGCTTCTATTGCTCACGGGTTTATTGGGTTCGGTAATGGCTCAAACTCCGCGTGATTTCTCCTTAAATGACGCTATTCATTTTGCTACCCAACAGAATATAAATGTAAAAAACACGCAATTAGATGCTTTAAGTGCAGAAGCCCGCATCAGAGAGGTTAAGGGCCTGGCTCTTCCTCAAGTCAATGTGGGAGCGTCGGCAACGTATAATGCCATTATCCAGAAGTTTATTTTTCCGGCAGGCGGTTTTGGCGCACCTGTAGACTCAACCGCAACCGGCGGGGCCAGTAGTGGCGATGACGTTACGGCTATCCCTTTTGGGGTAAAGTATCAGGGAAGTGTGGCGGCCAATGTTAACCAGCTAATCTTCGATGCTTCTTATAAAATTGGTCTGAGAGCCGCAGCTACGTACCGAGAACTGGCTCAGAAAAACATTACAGCCTCTAAAATTACCGTTGCTGAACAAGTTGCAAAAGCTTACTACGGGGTTTTGGTGAGTGAAGAACGGTTAAAATTACTGGATATAAATATTTCCCGAGTTGATACGCTTTTGCGGGAAACCAGAGCGATGAACACGCAGGGATTTGTCGAAAAGATCGATATTGACCGTCTGGAAGTCCAGTTGAATAACCTGAAAACCGACCGGCAAAATGTTAAGAATCTGGTCGATTTAAGTTATAACCTGTTAAAGTTTCAAATGGGGTTGCCTATCAATGCACCTATTCAGTTAACAGATCGGATTGAAGCCTATAGCCAGCAGGATCTGGAACGGGCAGCGGTTTTGGACTCGGCTTTTGATTACGGCCAACGCATTGAATTTTCGACCTTACAAACGCAGATTACCCTG
This sequence comes from Larkinella arboricola, assembly GCF_003259745.1. Lineage (GTDB taxonomy): Bacteria > Bacteroidota > Bacteroidia > Cytophagales > Spirosomataceae > Larkinella > Larkinella arboricola. Next base: position 2,107 of record NZ_QLMC01000001.1, read on the forward strand.
GCTGACCTAGACTACCAGAGCATTGGCAAGCAGTATTATCCAAGGTTAACGGCGGCTGCCACGTATGGTCACAACAACGGTCGAAATAACTTCATGGATTTCTGGACAACGCAATGGTTCAATTCGGCGGCTATTACACTAAACCTGAATGTGCCGATTTTTGACGGTTTTCAGAAGCGTTATGCAGCTCAACAACGGAAAATAGCCATCGACAAAGCCCGGCAAACTGGAGAGCTGCTGAAGAACTCCATTGATCTGCAAATCCGGCAGGCAACGGTAACGCTTACCAATAATCTGCAAACGCTGCAAAGCCAGAAACGCAACATGGATTTGGCGCAGGAAATCGTACGGGTGACTCGGATTAAATACAAGGAAGGCGTCGGCTCCAATATTGAAGTGCTGAATGCGGAAACGTCGTTTCGGGAAGCGCAGACCAATTACTTCTCGGCCCTACTGGATTACATGATTACCAAAGTTGACCTCGACAAAGCCCTGGGCAAATTATACACCGGTCAATAATCACTCTTCTCATTCACGCTATTCAAGCAGTATTATACAGTAATCAAAGATGAAAACTTACTACGTAATCGGATTGGCAACGGCCTTAATGATGTCCTGCTCATCAGAGGAAAAGAAGTCGGACCTGGCTTCCAAAAAGCAGGAACTGGCCGAACTGAAAAGTCAGCAGAGCGAAATATCGACAAAAATCCGTGCGCTGGAAGCCGAAGTTGCCAAACTCGATCCGAAACAGGCCGAACAAACCAGAATAAAGGAAGTAACTGTAGCGCCCTTGACGGCGACAACTTTCAAGCATTTTGTTGAGTTGCAGGGTACGATTGATGCAAAGAATAATGTACAGGTGAGCCCAAAATCGGGTGGTGCCATTACCGCAGTCTATGTGAAAGAAGGCGATGCGGTAAAACCCGGTACGGTTCTGGCCAAAATTGACGACCAGATTCTGCGGGAATCACTGGAGGAAATTAAAAACCAACTGACATTGGCGAATACGGTTTACGAAAAACAGGCTAATCTGTGGAAACAGCAGATCGGTACGGAAATCCAGTATCTCCAGGCTAAAAACAACAAGGAAGGGCTCGAGAAACGGCTGGCGACGCTGAATGCCCAACTGTCGCAATCAAGCGTGACTTCGCCGATTTCGGGGGTTGTAGACCGGGTCAATGTGAAAGCGGGTGAAACGGCCATGCCGGGCGTCGGAATTGTTAATGTAGTCAACCTCTCGCAACTCAAAGTGGTGGCCAAGGTAGCCGATACCTACGCGGGAAGTGTGCGCCGGGGCGATGCCGTGATTGTTCGTTTCCCGGATATTAACAAGGAACTAACAACCCGGATCAGTTTCGTCTCCACAACGGTTGACCCACTCAGCCGAACCTTTACGATTGAAGCTCCCCTGCCGTCGGATAATAGCCTGAAACCAAACATGCTGGCGCAGGTCAAGATTAACGACATTTCAAAAGCGAAATCTATTGTTATCAATCAGAATCTGGTTCAGAGCACGGAAAACGGCCAGTTGGTGTATATAGCGGTCAATGAAAACAATAAGAAAGTAGCCCGGGCCCGCCAGGTGAAAACGGGTTTGAGCTACGGCGGTCAGATCGAAATTACGGACGGGTTGCAATCGGGCGATCAAATTATCACGCAAGGTTATCAGGAGTTAGTGGACGGACAACCGATAAATTTCTAAAACAGTAGGTACATCGATTCGGCGGGTTCGACGGATTTTAACTGATATCCGTTTGATCGGTTCAATCTGCCCGTTTTTGTGTTTCTATTCAACTCTTTAAGCCATGAAGTTCGAGCAGTATAAAACCCTGAGTTTTACCAACTGGTGCGTAGAGAACCGGACGGCCATTTACATTTTTACCATTATCATTACGCTGGGCGGTCTGGTGGTGTATAATAACCTGCCGAAAGAGCAGTTCCCGGATATTAAAGTACCGCAGATTTACATCAATACGGTGTACCTCGGTACCGCCCCAGCGGATGTGGAGAATACGATTAATAAGCCCATTGAGAAGCAGTTAAAATCCATCAATGGCGTCAAGAAAATTAAATCCAATGCGTTGCAGGACGTATCGGTTATTCTGGTTGAATTTAACCCGGACGTTCAGATACCGGACGCTTTGCAGCGGGTTCGGGATGCGATTGATAAAGCCCGGCAGGATCTGCCGCAGAAACTGGACGTTGGCCCAACGGCGCAGGATGTCAACTTCTCGGAGTTTCCGATCATGAACGTCAACCTGGCGGGGAATTTCTCGCTGAAACGGTTGAAAGAATACGCCGAAGATCTACAGGACGCCATTGAAGCCATGCCGGAAATCAGCCGGGTGGATATTGTCGGAGCACTGGAACGCGAAATTCAGATCAATGTCGATTTGCCCAAAATGCAGTCGGCGGGACTGGCATTTTATGATATTCAACAAGCCGTTCAGGGTGAAAACATCAACGTTTCGGGTGGTGAACTCAACGTAGACGGTATTCGCCGGACCCTGCGGGTAAAAGGGGAATTTAATGCCGTAGACCAGTTACAAAACCTGCAAATCCGGACTTCAACGGGCGCCACCGTCCGCCTGGGCGATGTAGCGCAGGTACAGGACAGCTTCGAAGAGCAGCAGGATTTTGCCCGCCTGAACAATAAATCGGTCGTTACTCTGAACGTCATCAAACGCTCCGGTGCCAACCTGATCTCGGCTTCCGATAAGATTGAAGAAATCATTGGGGAATACAAGGAAACCCGTTTTCCGCAAGGGCTGGACATTAAGGTAACCGCCGACCAGTCGGAGCGGACCCGGGCCGATCTGCACGATCTGGTCAATACCGTTATCCTCGGTTTTATCTTCGTGGTGTTGGTTCTCATGTTTTTCATGGGGGTTCGTGACGCTATTTTCGTCGGTTTGTCCGTACCGCTTTCGGCGCTGGTGGCTTTCGTCTGTATGCCGATTGTTGGGCCCGTCGTTGGTACGGTATTCACGCTGAACACGATTGTTCTGTTTGCTTTTCTGCTGGGGCTTGGTCTGGTGGTAGACGACGCAATTGTGGTGATTGAAAACACCCACCGTCTGTTCAACCTGAATAAAGACTGGGACATCAAAAAATCCGTAAAAGCGGCTGCGGGTGAGGTATTCATTCCGGTATTGTCCGGTACGCTGACCACCATCGCGCCTTTCTTTCCGCTGCTTTTCTGGCCGGGCATCGTTGGCGAGTTCATGAAGTTTCTGCCGTTGACGCTGATTCTGACGTTGTTCTCGTCGTTGTTTGTGGCTTACGTTATGAACCCGGTTTTTGCCGTTACATTCATGAAACGCCACGATGAAGATCATCACGAAGACAATCAGGGCTTCCAGCCGATTCGGCGACCCTTGATCATTATGGCGGTATTGACGGTCATTGGTTACCTGATCGACCGCGGTATTGGTAACTTCCTGGTGTTGTTCATGATTCTGTACGTATTCAACCACTATATCCTCACCCCTCATATTATCGTTCCTTTCCAGGAAAAACTGTTGCCCAAATTGAAGAACGGGTACCGGAAACTGATTGCCTGGGTATTAGTTGGCTGGCGGCCCATCGGCGCAATTGTCAGCATGGTTGTCCTGCTGTTTGTGACGTTTTTTCTGATGGGCATTGTGCAGCCAAAAGTCATCTTCTTCCCCAGCGGTGACCCGGATTACATTTACGTCTACAACGTCATGCCGGTTGGTACGGATGCTAAGGTGACGGATTCGGTCACGAAGATTATCGAGAAACGGGTTTTTGATGTGCTGGATAAGCACAAGGCCAACGACATCGTTAATTCGGTGATTGCCAACGTGGGTAAGAATGCCGGTGACCCCTACAACCCCGACCGTTCCGATACACCCCACAAATCGAAGGTGACGGTGGCTTTCGAGAAAAAAGAACTCCGGAACGGTATTTCATCCGAAATGCTGCTGAATGAGGTTCGGACGGCCATGCAGGGGATTCCGGGAACAGAGATTTCGGTTGAACGGGAAAGCAACGGTCCGCCGACCGGGAAGCCGATCTCGATTGAAATTGCCGGAGATGATTTCAAAACCCTGGCGAGTCTGGAGAAACAGGTGCGTCAGAAAATTGCCCAATCCGGTATTCAGGGAATCGACCAGTTGAAATCCGATCTGATTACCAACAAGCCGGAAATTGTAATCAACATTGATCGCGATAAAGCGGAGCGCGAAGGCATTTCATCCGCACAGGTGGCAATGGCGGTCCGGACGGCTTTGTTTGGTCTGGAAGTATCGAAATTCCGGGACGACAAGGACGAATACCCGATCATGGTGCGTCTGAAACCGGATGATCGCAGCCAGATTGAGCGACTGCTCAGCCTGAACATCGTGTACCGCGATATGAACATGGGCGGTCAACTGCGGCAGGTACCAATCCAGTCGGTGGCTAACATCAGCTATTCGACTACGTTCAGCCAGATTAACCGCCAGAATCAGGAGCGGGTCATTACCCTGGCTTCTGATGTGGTGCCGGGTTACAATGCCAACGAGATTGTCGGGCAGATTCAGCAACTGATTACCGATCTTGATGTGCCGAACGGTTATGTCATCAAAATGGGTGGTGAGCAGGAAGAACAGGCCGAATCCATGACGTTCCTGACATCGGCTTTTGGTATGGCCATGCTGCTGATTTACCTGATTCTGGCTACGCAGTTCAACTCGGCGGGCAAACCGGTGATTATCTTCTTTACCATCGTCTTGTCGCTGATTGGGGTGTTGCTGGGCTTCATGATTACCGGTAAAAGTTTCTCCGTGATCATGTCCGGAGTCGGTATCATCGCGCTGGCCGGAATTGTGGTGAAGAACGGTATTTTGCTCATTGAGTTTATTGAAGAACTCCGGGGGCGGGGTATGCCCCTGCGCGAAGCCATCATTGAGGGCGGGGCCATCCGTCTGACACCGGTTCTGCTGACGGCTTCGGCGGCTGTGCTAGGTCTTGTGCCGCTGGCGCTGGGCCTGACAATCGACTTTGTCGGACTATTCCGGGATTTTGCTCCGCACGTCATTATTGGCGGTGACAGCGCGGTATTCTGGAACATCCTGGCCTGGACGATTATCTACGGACTCACGTTCTCGACGGTTCTAACCCTGGTGATTGTTCCGTGTATGTACTGGGTCAGTGAAAAAGTGAAAGGGCGGATCTCGAAAAAAACGGCTGAATCCGTACAGGAGCCCGAATTGGTCAATGAATAATAACTAACTGTATTGAACCGAAAAACCCACAGTGTCTGTTTACGCTGTGGGTTTTCTATTTTCTGTCGTTATGAACCGTCTCGTTTTGTTTGTCATTGTATCGGCTATTCTGGTCCTGATCGACTGGTATGTGTTTCAGGCTATAAAAACCGTCATCCGCTCGACTTCTGAAACCACCCAGCGGATTATTCAATTTGTCTACTGGGGATTTACTGTCGTCACGGTCATCACCTACCTGACCATGCAGTTGTTGCCGCCGGATGCCGTAGGGCGCATAGCCCGGGGTTTTATCTGGTCGGCAATTCTGATCCCGTATTTCTCTAAAGTATTTGCCATCCTGTTCATATTTGTCGACGATCTGGGGCGGTTTGTGCGCTGGGTAGCCTCCCTTTTCTACCGGCCCGATATTCGCGAAGCCGTCAACGACACCACCCAATCTACCATTCCGGCTACGAACGTCATTCCGCGCTCCGAATTTCTGATGAAAACCGCATTGGTGGCGGGGGCGGTGCCGCTGGTTGGGTTTACGTACGGTATTATTTCCGGCGCTCACGATTACCGCATCCGGCGCATCAAGCTACCGCTCAGAAATTTGCCTTCGAGTTTCGACGGACTAAAAATTGCGCAGCTTTCGGACATTCACTCCGGGAGCTTTTTCAATAAGACGGCGGTGAAAGGGGGCGTTGAAATGCTCCTGCGCGAAAAACCGGATGTTGTCTTTTTTACGGGTGATCTGGTGAACAACACCGCCGATGAGGTGGAAAACTACATTGATATTTTCAGTAAAGTTAAAGCGCCGATGGGCGTTTACTCAACGCTGGGCAATCATGACTACGGCGATTATGTAAACTGGTCAAGCCAACAGGCCAAACGACAGAATTTACAAAACCTGATGGCTGCTCACAAACTGATGGGCTGGAACCTGATGATGGACGAAAACCGTATTTTAGAACAAAATGGTGACAAAATCGCTTTAATAGGCATCCAGAACTGGGGGTCGGGCCGGTGGCCGAAATACGGTAATCTGGCCAAAGCCTACAAAGGGGTTGAAGATTACCCGGTTAAGCTCCTGCTCTCGCATGACCCCAGCCATTGGGACGCTCAGGTACGGCCAGAATTTCCGGATATTGATGTGCAGTTTGCCGGTCATACGCACGGAATGCAGTTTGGTGTTGAGGTGGGAAGCGTCCGCTGGAGTCCGTCGCAATACGTCTATAAGCAGTGGGCCGGGCTTTATCAGGAGGGCCAGCAATACCTGTATGTCAATCGCGGCTACGGTTATCTGGGCTATCCCGGGCGCATCGGTATCTGGCCCGAAGTCACCATTTTTGAATTGAAAAAAGTATAATCCAAGTTTAAGACCCGTCAAAATCAACCCATGAAAAAGCTCTTCCTACTTGCCGGCGGTCTTTTGGCTGCCCTGACTTCTTATGCCCAGGCTCCATCCTGCTGCGACCAACCCGCTGCGGAGGTGTCTAACGACATGGCGTTGCTGGCCAGTAACAAATCGTTTGTCATGCTTCACGAAGAACCGCTGCCCTTCACGTACAAGAGCGCTGCCGGCGAAATGGTCAAATTCAAAACGCCCGACGGTAAGGAAGCCAACGGTTTTTTGCTAAAGGCTCCGAAAGAAACCGACAAATGGCTGTTTGTCTACCAGGAGTGGTGGGGGCTTAACGACTACATTAAACAGGAAGCCGAAAAGCTTTACAACGACCTGAAAGATGTCAATGTGCTGGCCGTCGATATGTACGACGGGAAAGTGGCAACCACCCGTGAGGAAGCCTCAAAACTGGTTCAGGTGCCGCGCGAACGGCTGGGTGCTATCATGCAGGGTGCCATCTCGTATGTAGGCCCACAGGCGCAAATTGCAAGCGTAGGCTGGTGTTTTGGAGGAGGTATGTCGTTGCAGTCGGCTATCCTGGGCGGAAAACAAACCGTTGGCTGTGTGCTTTATTACGGCCAGCCGGAAAAGAACATAGAACGCCTGAAAACCCTGAATACCGATGTACTCGGCATTTTTGGAGCCAAAGACTCCGGCATTCCGCCCGCAACCGTATCTGAATTCGAGAAGAACATGAAGGAAGCCGGGAAAGATGTCACCATCAAAATGTACGACGCGCCCCACGCGTTTGCCAATCCGAGCAATCCGGGCTACAACAAAGAAGCGACGGCTGATGCCTATCAGATTACGCTGAACTATCTGAAAACGCACCTGAAAGTCTAGTCGGTTTGTAGGCATTATTCGAACAACTTTTTCGGATTATGCGTTAAACCATTATGAACCAAACGGGTCTAACGGTTATTCAGTACTGACCAATAGACTGTTATCATCATGAAAACGCATAATCTGACTTCGTTGCTGGTGATTGCCCTGCTGGGGATTGTGTTGACCAGTTGTGCGCCTTCGGTTGGCGTCGGTGTGAGAGCTGATTATGGGCCGGGCTATCCCTACGGCTATGGTTATGCTCCCTACCGGTATTATCGCCAGCCACCCGTTATTGTGACTCCTCCGCCGAGAGTTTATTATAAATCGCATCCCCGGCGCTACCGGGAACGTCACTTTAGACATGACAACCGGCGGGCCCCGCAATACGGTTATCGTCCAAACCGCAGTCGCGGGCCGCGTTAACGAAACGAAAAAATACCGTCGTAAAGGCGGTATTTTTTTTGTACTATTTGCGCGGATACGTTTCGGAAAATCTTTGTCTTAAGAAAAACTTTATAAACTGTACGCACTTTTAAGGCATCTTTGCGTTTACTAAGTACAAAGAGCCGGAAATTATGAAAAAGCTTTTGTTACTGGGAGTTACGATGAGCCTGATGCTTCCGCTGGAAGCCCCGGTTGAAGCCGCCGTCGTTACGTCAACCCAGAAGGAACTAAAAAGTACATTGAGCTTCAAACGGAAAAAAGCACGCGGATATCGGAAGAAAAAAGGCTTTATGTGGGGTCTTTTCAAGAAGAAAAATTCGTGTGGCTGTCCGAAGTTCTGATCTCAATGCATCGTAAATTGTACTTATAGCCGGGGTAACCCGGCTTTTTGTTTTTTAGTCGGTTAATAAATTGTAAAATACTGTTATTCAGCCAAAAATTCGTATCTTTGCGGCTTAATTGAGAAGACAACAGAAAACCACCGAAAAACTTGTTTTTCAGAAATCAGACGGCATCGTCTTTAATCTATTGTCTATACTCTTTTATTACAATATTGTATGCAATCCATTCGCAACATAGCTATCATAGCACACGTTGACCACGGTAAGACAACGCTGGTTGACAAAATTATTCACGCTTCCAAGATTTTTCGGGAAAATCAGGAATTCGGTGACCTGATCCTCGATAACAACGATCTGGAACGGGAACGGGGTATTACGATTGTATCGAAGAACGTTTCGGTTCGGTACAAAGACGTAAAAATTAACATTATCGATACACCGGGCCACTCCGATTTTGGTGGTGAAGTGGAACGCGTACTGAAAATGGCCGACGGAGTTTGTCTGCTGGTTGATGCCTTCGAAGGCGCCATGCCGCAAACCCGGTTCGTGTTGGGAAAAGCCCTGCAACTGGGCCTGAAACCGATTCTGGTGATCAACAAGGTTGACAAAGAAAACTGCCGTCCAGAAGAAGTACACGAAGAGGTATTCGACCTGATGTTCAACCTGGGCGCTACCGAAGAACAATTGGATTTCCCAACGGTATACGGTTCGTCGAAGCAAGGCTGGATGGGTCCAGACTGGCAAAAGCCTACCAATGATATTACGTACCTGCTGGACACCATTCTGGAAACTATTCCGTCCGCTCCGGCGGTGGAAGGTACCCCGCAGATGCAGATTACCTCACTCGATTATTCAGCTTTTGTGGGTCGGATTGCCATCGGCCGGGTGGTTCGCGGAACGCTCAAAGAAGGTGCGAATATGGCGCTGGCGAAAGTGGGTGATGTAATCAAAAAAGTCAAAATTAAAGAACTGCAAACCTTCGAAGGCTTAGGAAGACAGAAAGTTGCCGAAGTACAGTGCGGTGATATCTGCGCCGTGACCGGTCTGGACGATTTCGAAATTGGTGATACACTGACCGATGCCGAAAATCCGGAAGCACTGTCGCGGATTGCCGTTGATGAGCCGACGATGAGTATGTTGTTCACCATCAACAACTCACCGTTCTTCGGCAAAGAAGGTAAATTTGTTACGTCGCGTCACCTTCGTGACCGGTTGTATAAAGAAACGGAGAAAAACCTGGCCCTGCGCGTTGAAAATACCGACAGCGAAGACCGGTTCCTGGTTTTTGGACGCGGTATTCTGCACTTGTCAGTTCTGATCGAAACCATGCGTCGCGAAGGCTACGAGTTGCAGGTGGGTCAGCCACAGGTATTGTATAAGTTTGACGAAAACGGAAACCGTCTGGAGCCCGTGGAAACACTCGTTGTGGATGTGCCGGAAGAAACCGCCGGAAAAGTAATCGAACTGGCTACGCAGCGGAAAGGCGAGTTGCTGATTATGGAACCGAAAGGCGATCTGCAACACCTGGAATTCGAAATTCCGTCGCGCGGGTTGATCGGCCTGCGTTCCAATGTCCTGACTGCAACGTACGGTGAAGCCGTTATGACGCACCGCTTTAAGAGCTTTGAGCCGTACAAAGGGGCTATTCCCGAGCGGATCAACGGGTCGTTGATTTCGATGAACAGCGGTTCGGCCACGGCCTATTCCATTGATAAATTGCAGGACCGGGGTGTTTTCTTTATCGAACCGGGTGATGAGGTTTATACGGGTCAGGTAATTGGCGAGCACAACCGCCAGAACGATATTGTCGTCAACGTACAAACGGCCAAGCAATTGACCAACATGCGGGCTTCTGGTTCAGACACGAACGTCCGGATTGCACCGAAGATTTCTTTCTCGCTGGAAGAATCAATGGAATACATCCAGAAAGACGAATATCTGGAAGTAACGCCGAAGTCGATGCGGATCCGTAAGATTTATCTCGATGAGAACGAGCGGAAACGCAATCAGCATAAATTTGAAATGGTTTAAAACCAGAAGCGCCCCGGCCTAAACCGGGGCGCTTTGTTTAAAAGCTGAGACCCAGCCGAAACGCAATCCGGTTGTAAACCCGGGTTTCGTGTTTGTAAATATCATTACCCATCAGTGGTTTATCGGCTTCAGCTTCCTGCCGTTTGTAACTAAGCGACAAGATGAAATTCGCGTTCTGGGGTCGACCGATTCGGAAGCCAAGGCCGGGCGAGATTACCCAACCGCCCCGGGTTTCGTAACCCGTCGGGTCTTCGTGCAGCCAGGCAAAACCGTAGCCCGTGTCGAGGCTGGTAAATACCCGCAGATTCTTTTTTCCGGGCTGGGCAAGGTCGTAGCGAAGGCCCGCGCAAACCGGCATGAGCAGGGCGGTTGTATACCAGTCGATGCCCACGGTGCCGCCGACGGCCAGTTTAGGACGAAGCTGCACACCATTGAACGTCTGCGCTGTGATAGTCTGCCTTTTCTCGACGTTTTCCGTAGCTAGATTGACGTTGTAGCGCACCTGCCCAAGGGAGATGCCAAATTCTGTCATGTTCGTAAAAACAGGCCTGAAAGGGGCTTTTTGCGCACAAACCGGGAACCCCAGGCAGCACAGAAGCCACAGGGCTGTATAACCAATCTTTTTCATGTTCATGATTGGTTAGCTGGCCGGAAACGGGCGTTGTACGGGAATTTTACTCAGCAGACGCAACTTTTTGGGGTTGCTGTAATCGAATTGGTAAAAACCGTCTCTCCCGACCAGCAGAAGCGATTTCCCAAGCGGAATAACATCATATGCGTGAAAGCCCTCCAGATGGTCCAGTTGATCGATTTGCAGGGCATCGGCGGCATTAAACGTTTTAAGCCCATACGCTCCCTCACAAATGAACAGGTTCGGAAAATCAATGCCCAGCCCGTGCGGGTTTTTCATCGGGTAGGTTTTCAGCAAACGTGGATTGTAGAGGTTGGAGATATCGACCACTTCCAGCTGGTTGGTAAAACCCTGGCAGGCCGAGCCCGACCGCAGCGTGACGTACGCCTTGTCTTCGTGTACCACCACCGGATCGCAGACGCGGGCGTGCTCGAAGGTAGACATCCGGACTGGTTTTTCGGGGTTGCTGTTGTCATAAATATGCATACCCGACTGCGCTCCGATAAAGAGCTTATCTTTGTAGGGGAAGATGGTTTCGATGCCCCAGCCCAGCGTAACTTTGGTGCCCTGCTTCGGATCGGAGGGCTTTCTAATGTCGAATAACTGCATATCCGACTGGCTGACCGTGTACAGGTAATTGTCGTACAGGGCAAACCGGGCCATTGAGCCACCGGTCCCGTTGGTTGAAACCGCGGCAGAACCGGACTGGATGGAGCTGGCATTAAAAAAAACTCCTCCTCCGCGCCATACATCCATGGCACAGTTGGGACAACCACCGGTGCCGTCTTCGCAATTGGTTTGAGTTGTCTGGGTGACATACGTGACCCGCTGGTCATTGATGATCTCCTGTGGCGCATTGAGACTCCAGTAGCCGCCGTCGAACTGCCCATTCGGGAAAACGTCCTTTACGCGGTTGAGCTCGCGGATGTTCTGCGGGTCCCGGATGTCGAACGCTACCAGATCCATGTAGCTATCGGCATACAGAATGTTGTTGCGAATAGCCATATCGCCGTTGCCCGGAATGCGCAGAAACGAAACCATTTTTGGAGCCGACGGATTACGGTTGTCAATCACATGGATTCCTTCCTTGATTTCATTGATGAACAGAAAACCGTCTTTGGTGTAGAGCTTGCCCGGACTGGCGAGCGTGCGGGGCTGTTCGGTTTGAATACCGTTCCGCACCTGGGCAACGGTCAGCGTAAAGGGCGTAAACTGCCGGAACGTCCGGGTTTCCTTGCATTTGTCGGTGCAGCCGTTCAGGGCCACCAATACGATCCCGAGAAACGCGTAAAGTGTCAGTTTCATACTACAGGTGTTTAGGTATACTTCTCACAGACCCGTCTGAATATGAAAGCGTTGGAATATGTAGATAAAAAATTGCCCGGCAGGCAGAGCCGCCGGGCAATCCGGTTTGCACAATGAATCAGAGGTCAAAATCTTTGATAGGGTGGTGGCCGGCTGGTGTGGAATTTTACCGGCCCCACGCCCTATTTTCAGGTTGTATTATTTTTCTTTTTCGTACACCAGAGCGCTGGTATCACCGCCTTCCGGAAAGAGCTTCAGCCGGTTTCCGGTCACTTCATACCGTTTTACGGCCTGTAGTTTCTTGAAATAGTCCGTTTCAAACTGCATGGCATCCGCCGGACCTGCCATTTTGGTCGCCCCAATGGCGCTGATCTGCACGTCACGAGACGCCGATGAACCGGTCAGCGTTCCGAAGTAGTGGTTCACCGACGAGCGGCCACCGATTTTGTAAGCCACCCGGTTGGTAATTTCACTGCTGGTCGAGTCGGGCGTCAGCACCAGACTTACTTCAAATTTTGACGCCGGTTCGACGAGCTTGTAAGTTTCGGCAAAACTAGTGGCAGAAAGAGGCTGAATCGTTGAATTCGTTTTGTCGTTGCAGGAAGCAGCGATCAGTGCAATCGCTGAAACCAGGGTAAGAATCGTTTTCATTGTACCGTTGTTTGTGGATTCATGATTTTGCCCATAAAGAGCACAGAACCTGTTTCCTTTTCGGTGATCAGAACAACGAATGGACGGTCGCAAATCAGCGAAGGCGGCATGGAGGTAACTTCAACACCAATGCTGGTAACAGCCGCGGCCTCCGTCCCTTTCTCATCGACGGCCACAAATGTATTTTGCTTGACGTAGCTCACCTTCAGCCCTTGCTTCGTACTGATACCGGTAAAGTTGGCACCGTCCGTAAAAGCCGTTGGCATTCCCATCTGGGATAGTGCATCATTAAGATGAGCTTCGTATTCCAGCGTAAATTTGGGCAGGCCAATGGCTACTTTCGTTTCCTTCATGGACTGCTGCAATTCGGCCCATTCGGTTGCGTTCAGGTTGTTGATAAGTGCATCTGCGGAAGAGTTTTCGTTCGGCAGCAAAACCGTCATCGAATACGTACCGTTACCGTAAGGCAATTGAAACGCGCCGTAGGTTGGGCGGAAAGCGTGACGAATGCCACCCGTCATGGTCATCAGTCTCACGTGCTTACTGGAGCCTGAAGCCAGCTTAAACGGAGCATCAACGGTTTTCTGGGGATCGAACGGGTATTTCCAGTCTCCTTTGAAATAAAGCGCGTTCAGCAAAAACAGGACGTGGTCGTTTCGGATTTCCTGAATGACGTTTTTGATTCTGCCGTTTGTGTTGTCGCTGGCCCATTGGTTGATTTTATTGATCACCGGGGCCGCATTGCTGAAATCTTCGCCGGAAATCTGGGCGTTAAACGTTTTTTTAGTTGCATCGAAGTACGACGGTTCTACCGAAAAGCCGTTGCGGTACCAGATGGAGTTAGCCAGTTTTGTTGTTACTTTCGGATCAGCGGTGGGCAGTCCCTGCATTAAAAACTCATAGGTTTGGTTGGCGTCGGCCAGCGAAACACCGTCCAGATGCATCGCTTTTTTCATTTCATCCCCTGTCTGACCAGCCGCGCCGTTCAGCAGCATACCGAGGGCCATGTGCAGGCTCAGCGGTGAAACAAAAATGTTTTCGTCTTTCTTCTCCTGCTCATTGACGCGCTTCAGAAAGTCAAACGAAAAATCGTTGGTCTTCTGCGCAAATAGCCGCGCTTGCGGTGTCGCTTTCAACCCCGGCTGGGCTGGGTTCGGTGCGTTTTCGGTCTGACAACTGGCCGTGGTCAGGAAAAAAGCGGCTGCCAGTGTACTCGAAAAAAATGCTACTCTTCTCATCTCAAATAGGATTTAATTTGCCATGTTGAGTACTCAAGAGTAATGACCCGATTGGAAATGAATTGGTTGGAAGCGACTTGAAAAAAAGGAGGAAAAATGAAAATATGAGGTATTCCCCTGCCGACCCTAAGTCGGCAGGGGAATAGGGGGCTATCAAAAATGATAATTCAGCCCAAAGCCGATTCCGATGGCTTGTGGACGAATCTGTAGCTGCGCATCCGGGTTTGTTCCACTTTGCAGCGACTGCTGGTAAGAGCCTGTCAAAGAGCCCGACCAATGATGAGTAGGGTGGTAGTTAACCCGTAAGCCAGCCGTTCCGGCCAATGCCGTAGGGCGGTAAACCTGATCCGACGGGTTGACTTCCAGGGCCTCGTTAATCGTATTCTTCAGAAAAACGTTGGCCATCAAACCGCCCAGTACAGAATAACTGAATTTGTGTTCGGGCAGAATATGATACCCAATCTGAACCGGAACCTGAATGTACTGGAAGTTATTGGAAACCACATCGTTGGAGGGGATAACAGCCAGATACAAAGGATTTCCATTTGATTTATCGACTAGCGTAGGCGACACGTACGAATTATTCGGCATATCCATCGCCAATTGCGGGAGCGATGGGTTGCTGCTCCGAACGGCATTAACCAGCAGGTTTTCCGTCTGGTTGGTAAATGCGTTGGTCACGACGGCATTGTTCTGCGCCTGCGAGCGTCCGTTCAGGTATTGAATACCGGCTTCCACCGACCAGTGTTTACTCAACTTGACGCCGGAGCTAGCCTGCCAGGCCATCGAAACCTGCGCCTGGTTTTGCAGTGAGGACGGGCTATACTGACGGCTGCTCTGCTGAGCACCATTCAGGGCTACATAAGCCTGATTAAGATTCGACTGCACACTTGCCATCGGATTAAACGACATGGGGGTGGCCGTTAAAGCCGCCCAGTATTCTTTCCTGGAGTGTCCTTTTTCCTGCGGCTCAATAGCGGTTTCCGGAGCCCGGTACCAGATGATGCGGCTGATCGGAGCCGGTTTCTTCGAAAGGGCCGACTTACTGTTGATATAAGAAGCTTCGTAAGCCAGTCGGGTGTCGGCTGCAAGATCGGTATTTTGCAAGGAGCCAGGAGCCTGTTCGGATGGCGCATCGCTGTTAACCCGAGCGGCATCGGGCACACGGTTTGCGCGCCGAGAGGAACCGGCAAATACTGGCTGCTCGGCAGTCGGAGTACGTTCGGATTTTCGGGCTAAAAAGCTTCTGTCTGTGCTAAGCCGATCACGTGTACCCGCCGTTTGAGATGGCTCACGTTCGGGAGTAGCTGACGTATTTTTTTCAGCATTAGCCGGTCGGTTGGCCGCCAGCGTTTCCTCCCGGTTTTGAGCCAATTCGGACCCGGTCCTGGCTTCGTCGGGTATTGTTTGCGGGTTGGCCGGAACACGGTTTTGTTGCTGTTTGGCCAGTTGCTCACCGGCTTTAGAAGAGTTGGCCGGACGGGTGGTGTGCCCTACCGTCGGATGATTTAAACCGGCATTGTCGATAGACTGCGTTGCCCACCAACCTACTAAAAGGGTAATAACGGCAGCTGCCACTCCATAGACCCACGGTGTTGCCCGGCGCCAGAGCGGTAGAACCGGCGTAGTTTCTTCTTCGTCTAACTGACGGGCAATACTATCCCAAAGCCCATCCGACGGGCTTTCGGCAGCATCTTCGAAGACCTTGCGCCACTCTTCATTAAATTGTTCTTCGTTTGGGAGACTCATTTCGGAATCGGACGTTCGTTCTGAATCTTTTGTTGCAGCAGCATGCGGGCACGCGAAAACTGCGATTTAGATGTACCTTCTGAAATATCTAATAATTCGGCAATTTCGGGGTGGGTATACCCTTCAATTGCGTACAGGTTAAATACGGCCTGACATCCCGGCGGGAGTTCCTGCACCATCTTTAAAAGCTGTTGATAGTGCAGACCCGATAAGCTGTCTTCCGTCTGCGGTAATGCGTTAGGAGCCACATCCTCCAGTTCAGCCTGGTTTTGCCACGGCTTTTGTTTACGGATGTGCTTGAGTGCCGTGTTGATCACAATACGCTTCAACCACGCTTCCAGCGGGCACTCAAACCGAAATGTATCAATATGTTGAAAGGCTTTAACGAAGGCATCCTGTAGCACATCTTCGGCGTCGTCACGGTTTTTGGTATACCGTTGGCTGACCACAAAGAGCTTCCTGGCGAATAACTCATAAAGTTTTCGCTGAGCAGTTCGGTCTTTATGTCGACAGCCGTCAACTAACGCTCGTTCATCCAACATATTAATTCATGGCTATTGACCCCAACGCAGGTCTAACAGTTGGAAAGGATTTAAAATAAATTTAAGCCTAACTCACTGGCAACGAGAGAATATTACTTTTAGCCTGTACTTTTGAACAAAATCTATTCCTAAACTTTCATGAATCGACGTACGGCGCTCCGGCAAACACTGGGCTTTATGGGTCTGAGCCCCCATCTGGCCGCACCTCTATCAACCTTTAAAATTAATTTACAAAACCGAAAGGACCAACGTTTCCGCGTCGGGGCCTGTGACTGGTCAATCGGGCAGTCCAGCAAAATCGAAGCGTTCGACGTGGCCAAAACCATCGGCCTCGACGGTATTCAGGTGAACATGGGTTCTGAAAAAAACGACATGCACCTCCGTCGGAAAGACCTGCAAAAAGCCTGGCGCGAAGCGGCCCGACGAACCGGTATTCAGATCGGTGGTCTGGCCCTGGGCGAGCTGAACAACATCCCTTACAAAGCCGATCCGCGGGCCGAACAATGGGTGCAGGATAGCGTCGATGTAGCCCGGGCGCTTGGCGCTAAAAACATTCTGCTGGCCTTCTTTAACAAAGGCGATTTGAAAAACGATCCACAAGGCAGGACGGTGGTTATTGACCGGTTAAAAGCCGTAGCTCCCAAAGCCGAGAAAGCGGGAGTCGTATTGGCAATCGAATCCTGGCTAAGCGCCGAGGAACACATGGAGATTATCGAAGCCGTTGGTTCGCCGGCTCTGAAAGTCTACTATGATGTCTGCAATTCCACTGTAATGGGATATAATATTTTAAAGGAAATTCGGTGGCTTGGCAAGCAGAATCAGATCTGCGAATTCCACTTTAAGGAAAACAGCTTCCTGTTAGGGCAGGGGAAGGTCAACTATCCCGAAGTTCGGAAGGCACTGGACGACATTCAATACCGGGGCTGGATTCATATCGAAGGTGCTGTGCCAGAGGGCAAAAACCTATTGGAAAGTTACACTTATAATAATAAGTTTGTTAGAGATATTCTGTCATAGGATGGAGCCATCAGTGTTCCACGGTTTTTTACAATACCCACTTATTATAATAAGTTATACTACTCTTAAATGTTGTTTTTCAGGTAATTATTCCACGTGGAACACCAAGCAATGAAAGCGACTATTCTAAACCCAACCCGACTTCTAAGTACATCCATCCTGCTGGGAGGGCTCTCCTGGTGGAGTATTCAGCTACAACAAGCGGGCCAACCTGTCAGGCTGTTGTTAGAACCATCCGAACCCGCCAGGCAGAGCATTACAGCAGCAACTGACTCAACTGACTCCAACAGGTTGTATCTGCCCGATGACCTGGAAGCAACCCTTTGGGCCGAAGCGCCGATGTTCTATAACCCCACCAATATAGACGTTGATGCGCGGGGTCGGATCTGGGTAACCGAAGCCGTCAACTACCGTAACTTCAACAATAAACCCGAAACCCGGCTCGACCATCCGAACGGTGAACGGGTCATGATTCTGGAAGACACCGACGGCGATGGTAAGGCCGATCAGTCGAAGGTATACGTGGAGGATAAGGATCTGGTTTCCCCCCTGGGCATTGCCGTCATCGGCAACAAGACCATCGTCTCAGCGGCCCCGCATCTGGTCATTTACACCGACGAAAACGGGGACGATAAGCCCGACAAAAAAGAGATTTTTCTGACCGGTTTTGGTGGACTCGACCACGACCATTCTCTGCACGCGCTGGTAGCTGGCCCGGACGGCAAGTGGTATTTTAACACCGGGAACGCTGGACCGCATACCGTCACCGACAAAGCCGGTTGGACGCTTCGGTCGGGAAGCCTCTACACCGGCGGTACGCCCTACAACAAACTCAACAAAGGGAATATGGTGAGCGATGATGGCCGGGTTTGGGTAGGCGGTTTGGCGCTCCGGATTAATCCGGACGGAACGGGGCTGAAAGTACTGGGTCATAACTTTCGGAACAACTACGAAACCGCTATCGACTCGTACGGTAATCTCTGGCAAAACGATAACGACGACCAGGTGGTGGCCTGCCGGACAAGCTGGCTCATGGAGGGCGGAAACATGGGGTACTTCAGTCAGGATGGAACCCGCTACTGGCAGGGCGACCAACGGCCCGGCCAGGATATACCGACGGCCCACTGGCATCAGGAAGACCCGGGCGTGATTCCGGCGGGCGACATTAGTGGAGCCGGTTCGCCAACGGGGATGGTGTTTTACGAAGGGGATGAACTTGGCGAAAAATACCGTGGGTTGTTATTGAGCGCGGAGGCCGGTCGCAACGTTATCTTTAGCTATAAGCCCGAACCGCTGGGCGCCGGATACCGAATGCTCCGAACGGATTTTATCAGCACGTTTGCCAAAGTCGATGAAGACTATAAATGGAATGACATAAAAGAAGATGTCCGCAAATGGTTTCGTCCGAGTGATGTGGCCGTCGGAACGGATGGCGCGTTGTACATCGCCGACTGGTTTGACCCGGTGGTGGGCGGGCACCAGATGAAGGACCCGAAAGGGTACGGGCGTATTTACCGGATTACGCCGAAAGGCAAAAACCTGAAGAAACCGGAAATCAATACCGCTAAAACGAAAGGGCAGATTCAGGCCGTGATGAATCCGGCGATCAACGTCCGGATGCTGGGTTTTGAAAAACTGAAAGCCCAGGGCGATAAGGTGGTGAAACCCGTTGCTACATTGCTCAATACGCCAAACCCTTACCACCGCGCCCGGGCGGTCTGGCTGCTTGCCCAACTCGGACCCAAAGGCCGCAGGAAGGTAGAAGAACTATTGAAATCTGATCAGGCCGATTTACGGGTAACGGCTTTCCGGGCCTTGAAACAGGTTGAGCCGGATGTCATTGCGCTGGCCCGGCAGATGGTAGATGATCCTTCTCCGGCGGTTCGACGGGAAGTGGCAATTGCCTTGCGGGATGTACCGTTTGAGCAATGCCGTGACTTGCTGGTGAAACTGGCAAACCACTATGACGGTCTGGATCGGTTTTATCTGGAAGCGGTTGGTCTGGCGGCTGACAAAAAAGAAGAGGAGTTGTATGCAGCCTTAAAACCGTTGATTCCGTCGAACCCGGTTCAATGGGATCAGAAAACCGCTAATCTGATTTGGCGGCTTCATCCGGGCAGTACCGCCGAGTTAATGAAGCAACGCGCAATGGCACCGTCCCTGACCGCCGAGGCCCGCAAGCAGGCAATGGTGGCGTTGGGATTTATGAAAGATCCCGCAGCCGCCCGGGCCATGGTTGAACTGACAAAGCTAGATGACAAAACCGTAGCCGAACAGGCTGAATACTGGGCCAGCTTCCGCCGGTCGAACGACTGGGCCATGTTGCTGAACTGGGACGAGGTGATGCCGCCGAAACTATCAGAAGCTGAACAAAAGGCGTTGGCCTTGCGGCAGAAGCTGATGGACGAGTACACCCCGGCGGAAGATAAGCTGAAACTGGCGAAAGAACTGGCCATTAGTCCGGAGGGAGGCAAACTGTTGGTCGGTCTGGCAGCCGAGAAGAAACTGGCCGATAATCTGAAACCAGCGATCAGCGAAGTGATTTTTACCAACCCCGACCAAAGCGTGCGGACCATGGCGGGCGATTACTTCAAGCGACCCAACAGCTCGACGGCTTTATCCCTAAAAAACATCACGGTTCTGACCGGCAATGAAACGGCAGGGCTGACGGTTTTTAAAACTACCTGCGCAACCTGCCATCGGCATGGAGAACAGGGAAAAGACATTGGGCCGGAGTTGACGAAGATTCATCAGAAATTTGACCGGAACGGTTTGCTCGATGCCATCCTGAATCCGAGCGCAGGGTTGGCATTTGGGTATGAGCCCTGGCTGGTGACAACCAAAAACGGACAGACCTATTACGGGTTTTTGATTAGTGACGGACAACAGGCGCTGGTCATAAAAGATGCGGGCGGCCAGAAACACACTATCCCGACGGCGCAGGTGGCCTCCCGAAAACAGTACAGCACGAGCCTGATGCCGGACCCGGCTTCGCTGGGCCTGTCAGAGCAACAGCTTGCGGACTTGATCGCCTATTTATTAAAGAAGTCCTAGAGTAGAGAAATCACCGGAGCCTGGATTCCGCGGATTAAGCGATGAACTACGATTGGCTGCCAAAACCGTTAGTCTGGTTACCCTTCAATCCGCGGAATCCGGTTCCGGTTACTCCCACTTCAGGTTATTTCCCGAACTCATGAGCAGGAAAACCGTAGGATGACCATTCTGCTGACTTTTCAGGAAGCTTTGTAGTTCGGCTGGATCGGTGAAGACGCGCAGGTCGGGGCGGTCAAACGCCGTGATGATGTCGGCCGGATCAATGGCTTCGAGCTTTTTGGCTTCCAGCGTATGCGGACTGTAGAAGACGGCGGCCACATCGGCTCTGTCGAGCTTATCACGGTATTGGGTCAGAAAACTTTTGTTCAGGCTGCTGAAGGTGTGTAGCTCGACGCAGGCAACCAGCCGCCGTTCGGGGTACTGGGCTTTCACGGCTTCGGTGGTGGCTTCTACTTTCGAGGGGGCGTGGGCAAAATCCCGGAAGACAACCGTCGAGTCGGTATCAACCACTTTTTCAAGTCGGTTCTGCGCACCCTTGAAACTTTGGATGGCTTCGTAGAACATCTCTTCCGTGATGGCAAGATGATCGCAGACCGCCAGCGCCCCGCTGATGTTTTTCATATTATGTTCGCCGAACACAAGAACCGGCACCTGCCCCTGGCTTTTGGTGATCAGAACCGTTTTTCCGTTTTCAATTCGGTACGGGTGTACATCATACGGCTGGCGGGTCACATCTTCCCGTTCCTTCAGGGCAATCACATCCAGCATGTCGTCCGTGTCGTCAAAAATAATGGTACCGGATTTTGCCATGCCGTCGGCCAGCAGTTCAAACTGAGCAACGTATTCTTCGTAGGTGGGGTACAGATTGACGTGATCCCAGGCTATCCCGCTGATCAGAACAATATGGGGCTGGTAATGTAAAAATTTCGGACGGCGGTCGATGGGAGACGAGCCGTATTCGTCACCTTCAATCACAATAATGGGGGCATCCGGCGTTAGCCTGACCATTGTATCAAAGCCTTCAAGCTGGGCGCCAACCAGGTAATCAAAGTTGCGGTTATGGTATTTCAGAACGTGCAGAACCATCGACGTGATGCTGGTCTTGCCGTGACTGCCGGCCACGACAATGCGCTGTTTATGCAGGCTCTGCTGATGCACAAATTCCGGGTACGAGTAGACCGGCAGGTTCAGTTCCCGCGCTTTCTGGAGTTCGGGGTTATCGGGCCGGGCGTGCATCCCCAGAATGACGGCATCGAGCGTAGGGAGAATGGCATCCGGATTCCAGCCGGGTTGGGCGGGCAGTAAACCGTATTGTTCAAGGCGGCTCCGGGAGGGGTCATTAATTTCATCGTCGGAGCCGGTGATGTGGTGTCCCTGTTGATGGAGTGCAATGGCCAGATTGTGCATCACACTACCACCGATAGAAATAAAATGAATAGTCAATGGCTTCATTCTGTCTAATTTGTGGCGCTAAAAATACAAGTTCTTTTGATCTTAAACCGAAAAGTCGCCGGACCGGTCATAAAACCGCCGGGATTTTACAAAACGGCTGCGTCCGCATTTTAAAAATTAACATTACCGACCGAATCAAAACCGTTGTTTTTTCGTTTTCCTTATTGTGAATGAATCGCCACGCAGCAGCTTGAAAATCAGGCGTGGGGCCGGGGTTACATTTTGTTTTTGTAAACAGGTTCCTGCGTCATTGCAAAGCTGCTTTTTTTATGGCATTTTCGCAGAATTTTTTCAAAAACCAAAACACGCTTATATGCTTCTGCCGAAAGGATGAAAAGCTACAACGACCTGATCGAACAGACCTTTGAATTCCCGACACTGGAATTCAAAGTTGAAAACAATAATTTGCTGTTCAACAATGTTCCGCTGATGGATATTATCAAGCAGTACGGAACTCCGTTGAAACTCACCTACCTGCCCAAAATTACCGAGCACATTGAACATGCCCGTCTGTTGTTCAAGAATGCCATGAAACGGTATAATTACAAGGGTACATACACCTACTGTTACTGCACCAAGTCGTCGCATTTTCGGTTTGTGCTGGAAGAAGCGTTAAAAAATAAAATCCATCTGGAAACCTCATCGGCTTTCGACATTCCTCTGATTCGGGAATTGTATCAGGATGAGAAGATTGATAAAAGTACCTTCATCATTTGCAATGGATACAAACGGCCACTGTATACCCAGTACATTGGTGAGCTGTTAAATGAAGGGTTTAACGTGGTGCCGGTGCTGGATAACCTGAAGGAGATTGATGCCTATCAGGATGTAACCGCTGAAACCGTGAACCTGGGTATCCGGATTGCAACCGACGAAGAACCTAATTTTGCTTTTTATACTTCCCGGCTCGGCATTCGTTACAGCGACATCAATGAACTGTATCGCTCCAAAATTCAGAACAGCGATAAGTTTAAACTGAAAATGCTGCACTTTTTTATCAATACCGGTATTAAAGACAGCGCTTACTACTGGAGTGAATTGAGCCGGTTCATGTATAAATACTGTGAACTGCGCAAGATTTGTCCCGATCTGGATTCGATTGATATTGGGGGCGGTATGCCAATTCAAACGTCTTTTCAGTTCACCTACGACTACCAGGCCATGGTCGATCAGATCGTGGAGAGCATTCAGTGGATCTGTAACAAGAACAACGTTCCGGTACCGCACATCTTTACGGAGTTTGGCAGTTATACGGTTGGAGAGAGTGGCGCCGTTATCTATAAAGTAATTGATCAGAAATTACAGAACGATAAGGAATTGTGGTACATGATCGACGGCTCGTTCATTACGCAGTTACCGGATTCGTGGGGCCTGGGCCAGAAATATATTATGCTGGCGGTGAACAACTGGGACAATCCCTACCAGAAAGTCAATCTGGGTGGTTTGACCTGTGACTCGCACGATTTTTATAATACCGAAGCCCACAGCGCCGACTTGTACCTGCCGATATTTGAACAGGAGTCAGAAGATCAGTATATTGGCTTTTTCCATACGGGCGCTTACCAGGAGTCGCTGGGCGGTTACGGTGGTATTCAGCATTGCCTGATTCCGGCCCCGCAGCATGTGATTGTGGACCGCGACAGCGAAGGGAAACTGACAACACGGCTTTTTGCTGCGGAACAGGATAGCGAAGTGATGCTTAAAATACTGGGTTATACCAATCCGACTGCACCGAACACCCGTGAAATTGAAGCGGCTAAAGCGGCTGAAGAAGAGCAGGAAGCGCAGCCGGTTGAGGAACTGGAAAAACAGGAAAATTAAAATATAGCATAGTTTTTGCCTGTCCACAACCATCTGATAGGTTGTGGACAGAAAAAGAAAAAACAGATGAAAAAGATAAGCATCCTTCTGGGCCTGGTTGCCCTCGTATCGCTTGGTTCCTGCGCACGCCGATCGTGCCCGGCTTATGACAGCCAGCTACAGCCGAAACAACCCGCTCCAGCGGAACAAGTGGCTTAATTACAAAGTCGTACTGACGACCATTTTTGACGCTTCCAGTAAATTGGCCGCCTGTTGATCACCAACGGGCGGCTTTGGTATTTGGTCTGTGATGTGCACCGTCCGGACGCCAACGCGCTTGCCAGCCTGAATATCCCGAAGGGTATCGCCGATCAACCACGAACGGCTGACATCGATGTTGTATTTGGCAATGGCTTTTTCCAGCATCAGCGAATCGGGTTTCCGCAGCAGCGACTGCGTATCAAAATCAGGATGATGCGGACAGTAGTAAATATCGTCAATCAGATGACCGCACTGCTGCTGAAGATACTCATGACACCGCATCACGTCGTTCCGCGAATAAAGTCCACGGGCAATGCCAGCCTGATTGGTCACTACAATTAATAAATAACCGGCGTTTTTCAGCAGTTGTAAGCCTTCAATGACTCCTTCCGGAATAACGAAATCTTCAACCCGGTACACATAGTCGGTCCGGTCTTCGTTCAATACGCCGTCACGATCCAGAAAAATACATTTGCTCATTGTGTGGAATACGGTTATTTATCGGTAACGGATTCACTAGTGCTAATTGTTTCGTATAAATAGTATTTTATTTGAAACAATTAGTAATAAAATAGTATCTTTTTAGTGGGGATTAACAAAAAAGCCGGACAGAATGTGTTTATATACTGGGCTTTATGCGTTAAGAGTGAAGAGAAAAGATTAGTACAATGAAGCAGTGGTTTCTGATTTTATGGTTTGCGTGCTTCGGTATGCTACAGGTTGCCCAAGCGCAAAAACCGGCACCCAAAATTGTCCAGCGCGACTATGATCCACCCCAGCGGAATGTGCGGGGAGGTGGGAAAGTAGTGAAGGTTGAGTATACCAACCACAAGATGATTGTGTTTTTTGTGGCGGAAGATCGGGATGAGGCCCAGCGGGCTACCATCTACGGTCCAGGACACCCCAATTGCTGGCGGTTGTTTGATACGAAAAGTAATCAGGAATATGCCCTGTTGTATATCAGGAATATCAAGGCGGATGGCGAACTCGTGGAAAGCATTCTGGATGAGCCGCGGGGCATTCGTCTGCGCGATGTAAGAACCATTACCTGCGAAGCCCATTTTGAGCGCCCCGGTAAAAATGTGCGTTCTGTTAATTTGATTGAGCAGGACGTTGAGCGGTATGAAGGCCGGGTCGATCCGAGAGATCCGTTTGGGGGCGTCAGTTCGCAGTGGCCTTACAATGTTTACGATCTTCGGGTTATGGTATACCGTGATGATTTGAGCAACGCCAGACCGCCTGTCCGGAAGACACCCGCCAAACCGGGTGTAAAAACCACCCGTCCGCCCGCTCAGAAGCCGGCGCCGAAAGCCGTACCATCCGATTCTGTCGTTGCCCAAAAACCGCCAAAAGTGCCAGCTAAACCAGCACCGGCTGAGAAGGTAGAAAATTTTGGGTCGAACGTTGAAACGGGCCGGACCTACCGGTTGAATAATTTACTGTTTAAACAGTCGGCTTACGAAATTGAGCCGGAGTCGTACCCCGAACTGGATTCGCTGGTGGCCCTTATGAACCGGAATCCAATCATGGAAATTGAACTGTCCGGCCATACGGATAATGTCGGCGATCCGAAACTAAACGTGGCTCTGTCGCAGAAACGGGTCGATGCGGTCAAGAGCTATCTGGTAAATAAAGGCATCCAGTCGGAAAGGATTCAGACCCGGGCGTATGGCGGTAGTAAACCGCTTGCTGATAATTCGCGGGAAGAAACCCGCCGATTAAACCGCCGGGTAGAAGTGACAATTTTGAAGTAGCGGACATCCATCTCCATCTTCCTGGCTTTTCAGATCGTTATGGCTCACAGCAGATAGACGTATATGGTTAGGCGTTGTGGTTTCTACGCATTTGCCGCCGTCTTCCCGTTGGTTTGAGATGGACTAGTTGATCAGGTGACCCGTTTAAAACGAAGCGGGCCATTTAGTAGGATGAGGGCCGCCGGGTCTTTTATCATTCAGTCAGTTGAAGAACGTGACGGTTTTAAACCAGCTTGCAAAGTCGTCGTATAAAATGGATCAGAAGATACGGCTGCAAATAGGTTCGGAGCGTTTTAACCACCAATGGCAATCAGTAAGATGCGATGGCTTTGCTATCACATCGGGAGTAAAATCTAAACCCTCAAATGAAACGTAAAAAAACGAGTAAAGCCGCCCGATTCAGGCTGGTATCAACGGCTTTGTTGCCCACCACCCGCCATGTAATTCTGACGGGCCTATTTTTGGGAAGCTGCCTGATGTACGGTATGCAGGAGCCGGGCAACAGACTGGAAACCGGCCACGACTGGCCCAATTATGGCGGTAACAAAGCCGGAAACCGGTATTCGCCCCTGACGCAGATCAACACCGGAAACGTTAAAAATTTACAGGTTGCCTGGATGTACGATGCCTCCGAAAAGCCGGATGCAAACGGCCGCCGGAGAGAACGCGCGATCCAGTGCCAGCCCATCGTGGTCAACGGTGTTTTATACGGCACTACGCCCGAACTGAAGCTCTTTGCCCTCAAGGCCGACACGGGTGAGCAGCTCTGGAAATTTGAACCCTCGAAAGACGACCGGCTAAACTCCAACCGGGGTGTTATGTATTGGGAAAATAGAGACGACAGACGCATTTTTTATACCGTCGGTGCGAGTTTGTACGCCGTCAATGCGCAGAACGGCCAGTTAATTACCAGCTTTGGCACCAACGGTCGGGTGGATTTGCACGAAGGACTCCAGACAAATCTGGATCATGACGTCAGCAAACTGTCGGTAACGGCCACCTCGCCCGGTATTGTTTACCGCAATACGGTTATTATGGGATCGAGTGTTTCTGAATCGGGCGACGCGGCTCCGGGCCACATCCGGGCGTTCGATGCGGTTTCCGGTAAGCTCAAGTGGGTGTTTCATACCATCCCGCAGCCCGGCGAATTTGGTTACGACACCTGGCCCAAAGATGCGTACAAGAAAATCGGCGGGGTCAACAACTGGAGCGGCATGGTCCTCGACGAAAAACGGGGCGTTGTGTATTTCGGAACGGGTTCGCCAGCGTCCGATTTTTACGGCGGTGATCGAAAAGGTGCCAACCTGTTTGCCAACAGCATTATGGCGCTGGAGGCCGAAACCGGCAAAATGAAATGGTATTATCAGACCATTCACCACGACTTGTGGGACCGCGATCATTCCTGTCCTCCCAACCTGATCACGCTGAAACGCAACGGAAAAAACGTCGATGCGGTGGTGCAGGCCAGCAAAGACGGTTTAGTGTATGTACTGAACCGCGATACCGGCGAATCGCTGTTTCCGGTCGAGGAGCGCAAGGTACCAGTAAACGGTTTGCCCGGCGAACACCCGTATCCGACGCAGAAGTTTCCGCTTAAACCACTGCCATTGAACCGTCAGGTGTATACCGAAGCCGACATTACCGACCTCTCGCCCGAAGCGCGTGCGTATGTGAAGGAGCGCTTTGAGAAAATTCGTACCGACCATAAGTTTACACCCCCCAACACAACCGGTACGCTGCTCTTTGGCTACAGCGGAGGGGCCGAATGGGGCGGCAATTCAATTGATCCCGACGGTATTCTCTATCAGAATGTGAACGAAGAACCCTGGGAACTGATTATGGCGGAACGAGCCAGTATAGGCAAACCCGATGCACCCGTGACCGCCGGAAATGCGCTTTACATCGCCAATTGTGCCGCCTGTCACGGGCAGGACCGCAAAGGCAGCGGCCCCGAATTGCCGCCCCTGGTAGACATTGGTAAAAAACGCTCGGCCGACGAAATCAGGGCCATTCTGAAAACCGGGAGCGGTCGGATGCCGTCGTTTGGGCATCTGTCGGAAAAGGACCGCGACGCCATTGTGAGCTTTTTGCTGAACCGGGAAACCGGTCCGAAGGTGGCCAGTAATCAGCCGGACAAGGCGGCTTCTGGCAGCAAAAGCGGTTTTCCGTATCAACCGGCCTACGTAAGCAAAGTCTGGCGACGGTTTACAGACCAGAACGGTTATCCCGGTATCAAACCACCCTGGGGTACGCTGAACGCCATTGACTTAAATACCGGTGAATACCTTTGGCGGGTGCCGCTGGGCGAATACCCGGAACTGGCGAAAAAAGGCGTGCCAACCACCGGAACGGATAGCTACGGCGGACCTGTATCTACGGCGGGTGGACTGGTGTTTATTGCCGGAACCAAAGACGAAAAAATCCGGGCGTTCGACCGAAAAACCGGGAAAGTGGTTTGGGAATATCAGCTTCCGGCGGGCGGTTTTGCCACCCCGATTACCTACGAAGTGGGCGGCAAACAATACGTGGTCATTGCCGCTGGCGGTGGGAGAGGGCAGAAGATCGGCGGAAATTACATCGCCTTTGCCCTGAAATGATGGACTAAAAAATCCGAACCGGTATCCATGCCGTTACAGAACACAGATACCGGTTCGGTTCTAGTAAATTTAAAGGGCGGCCAGGTTTTCTTCCAGAGCCTTTATTTTCGCTTCGGCGTCGGCCAGTTTCTGGCGTTCGCGTTCAATGACTTCCGGTTTGGCGTTGGCAACAAACTTCTCGTTGGACAACTTTTTCATCACCGACTCTAGGAACCCTTTCGTGTAGGCTAACTCCTTCTCAATGTTGGCGCGTTCCTGTTCCACGTCGATTTCCCCGGCGATGTTGACGAAGAACTCGGTGCTTTTAATCAGGAAGGAAACGCCCTCGGCTTTTTCGGAAACGTAACTGATTTCAGAAACCACCGCCAGTTTCTGAATCAGCCCTTCGAGTGGCCGGAAACGGCCCGCATCGTCGGTTTTGATCGCTAGCGGCAGGGCGGTTTTCGGGCTAATCAGCTTGCTGTTCCGAAGGTTCCGAACGGCGGAAATAATTTCGAATAAGGTATCAAAATCCGCCAGCAACGCTTTGTCAACGGCTCCGGCGTCCGGGTAGTCCGAAACGCAGATGCTTTCGCCTTCTTTTCGTTCGCTGATTTCCTGCCAGATTTCTTCCGTAATGAACGGCATGAACGGATGCGCCAGCTTCATCAATCGCTCGAAGAAGTCAATCGTCGCGTCGTAGGTAACTTTGTCGATGGGCCGAACCTGATCCTGCTGCTCGTAACCCGGCTTGATCATTTCGAGGTACTGCGAACAGAAATCGTCCCAGATCAGCTTGTAAACCGTCTGTAGGGCGTCCGACATCCGGTATTTGCTGAAGTGATCTTCCAGATCGATTAGCGTCTGGTTCAGCTTCGATTCAAACCACTGAACCGCCAACGGTTTTTCCGCCACCGCCGTATCCTCGCTCACCCGCCAGCCTTTCACCAGCCGGAAGGCATTCCAGATTTTGTTGCAGAAATTACGGCCCTGCTCCACCAGTTTTTCGTCGTACAGCAGGTCGTTACCCGCCGGTGAGCTGAACAACATCCCCGTTCGCACGCCATCAGCCCCGAACTGCTCGATCAGATCCAGCGGATCGGGTGAGTTGCCGAGCGATTTCGACATTTTGCGGCCTTGTTTATCACGCACGATACCGGTCAGGTACACGTTCCGGAACGGTTCGCGGCCTTTGTACTCGTAACCGGCAATGATCATCCGGGCGACCCAGAAAAACAGGATTTCGGGGGCCGTTACCAGATCGTTTGTCGGGTAATAATAATCCAGATCGCCCGGTGCGGCTTTTGGATCGTTCGGGTCGTTAGACGGCAGAAAAACCGACATCGGCCAGAGCCACGACGAAAACCAGGTATCCAGCACGTCCTCATCCTGCGTCAGATCGGTTTCGCTCAGGGCAAACAACTGGTATTTGTCGCGGGCAATTCGCAGGGCGTCTTTCTTGGTTTTGGCAACGATGATGGTGCCGTCTTTCATGTAAAACGCCGGAATCTGATGGCCCCACCACAATTGCCGGCTGATACACCAGTCGTGAACGTTCTCCATCCACGAGCGGTACATATTCTTGAATTTCGCCGGGTGCAGCTGAACGGTATCGTTCATCACGTTTTCCAGCGCCGGTTTCGAAATGTCCTTCATTTTCAGAAACCATTGCAGCGAGAGCTTCGGCTCAATCACCGCGTTGGTCCGCTCCGAAAAGCCGACGTTCGATTTGTATTCTTCGGTTTTAACCAGATAACCTTTTTCTTCCAGTTCCTTGATGACGGCTTTCCGGGCTGCAAACCGGTCCTGGCCGACGTAAATCTGCGCTTTTTCGTTCAGCGTACCGTCATCGTTCAGAATGTCGATCACCGGCAGTCGGTGTTTGATGCCCAGTTCGTAGTCATTCGGGTCATGGGCGGGCGTCACTTTTAAACAACCGGTCCCGAAATCCATCGTCACGTATTCGTCCGTAATGATCGGGATTTCGCGGTTGATCAGCGGAATCAGGGCTTTTTTGCCGTGTAAATGCGTATACCGCTCGTCGTTGGGATTGACGCAAATGGCGGCATCGGCCATGATGGTTTCGGGTCGGACCGTGGCAATGGTGATGTAATCCGGCTCACTACCCGCTTCGGCGCTTCCGGCAATTTCGTACCGGATATATACCAGCTTCTGCTGGACTTCTTTGGTAAGCACTTCCTCATCCGAAACGGCGGTGCGGCCCTGCGGGTCCCAGTTCACCATCCGGACACCCCGGTAAATCTGGCCTTTGTTATACAGATCGACAAACGTATCAATGACGGCATCGTACAGGGCCGGTTCCATCGTGAAGCGTGTCCGGTCCCAGTCGCAGGACGCGCCGAGTTTCCGGAGTTGTTTCAGAATGATACCGCCGTATTTGTGCGTCCACTCCCAGGCATGTTCCAGAAATTTTTCCCGGCCAATGTCCTGTTTATGAATGCCCTGTTCCTTCAGCATCGCCACCACTTTGGCTTCCGTCGCAATGGATGCGTGGTCGGTTCCCGGCACCCAGCAGGCATTTTTGCCCTGCATCCGGGCTTTGCGGGTCAGCACGTCCTGAATCGTGTTGTTCAGCATGTGGCCCATGTGCAGCACGCCGGTTACGTTCGGGGGCGGAATGACGATGGTGTACGGTTCGCGCTCGTCGGGGGTGGAATGAAAGAAGCGGTTTTCCAGCCAGTACTGGTACCACTTATCCTCGATGTCTTTCGGATTATATGTTTTCGAAATCATAAACTAGGTTGCTCTGATTATCTCTGATGTTCTCTGATCAACTCTGTGAAAAACGTTTATGCGGTTACACAGGGTTTATCAGAGGTCATCAGAGATAATCAGAGGTTAGATTCTTCCACAAAATTAGTCAATTCGGAACGGGTGCGAAAACGAAACACCGGATTTGGTGGTTTTACGTGCACACTACCATCCTTTTACGCCCATGGACTTCGGAAAACTGCCCAACGTCGATACCGTTGACTTTACGCTACCAGCCGATTCGCTGTTCAATCAAACGGTTTGGGACAAAGTGGAGCCGACCGCATCTCCGCAGGTGTTCATCGGCGGACCGCTCTGGGCGAATAAATCGTACGTGGGCCGGATTTATCCGTCTCAGGCCAAAGAACGGGATTTTCTGCACTATTACACCCGCCAGTTCAATACCATTGAGCTGAACAGCACCCACTACCAGATTCCGACGCCGGGGATGATCGAGAAGTGGAAAACCGAAGCCGCCAGCTCACCGATTCGTCCGCGGTTTGTGTATTGCCCGAAATTTCCGCAGGCCATCAGCCACGAGCGGGCGCTGGTTGCCGCCGAATCGCTGACGGAGGAGTTCGTCAATGCGGTTTTGAGTCTGGAAGAATTTCTGGGCACGACGTTTCTGCAACTGCCGCCGAACTTTGGGCCGGATAAGTGGCCGGTGCTGGAGAAGTATCTGAAAAGCCTGCCCGACGATCTGGAAGTGGCCGTGGAGTTTCGGCATCCCGACTGGTTTCGCAAACCGGCGGTCTGGCAGCAGACGCTCGAACGGCTTTGCGCCCTGCACCGTCATGTTGTCATTAGCGACGTGGCCGGTCGGCGCGACGTGTTGCACATGAGCCTGACCAGCCCGAATCTGGTGTTGCGTTTTGTCGCCAATGAAGGCCATAAGACGGATTACGAACGCACGGACGCCTGGGTGGAGCGGCTGAAAACTTGGTTTGGGCAGGGCTTGCAAACCGCTTACCTGTTTATTCACGGCGGGGAGCTAAACGATACGGCCCCCGAACTGATTCGGTATTGGGTGCAGCGGCTAAATGCGGTTTGCGGACTGAACTTGCAGGAACCGACAATCCGGCCCGAAGTGGTTCAGGGCAGTTTGTTTTGATTTTAGAATCAACCCGTTTACATTTGCCGTATGAATCCCGCAAAAACCATTTGGTACCATCATCATTCTGTCTGTTAGTACGGCAGAACGGATGCGTTTTTGGGGTTGAATAAGAAACAACGAAATTCCCGATACCAGACCCGGTTCTGCCACGAGCCGGGTTTTTTGTTATGAAAACCGTCATTATCAAATACAACGCCGGAAACGTGCAGTCGGTGATGTACGCGCTGGACCGCATTGGCGCGACCTACCTGCTGACCGACGATGAAGCTGAAATCCGTTCGGCCGACAAAGTGATTTTCCCCGGCGTCGGGGAAGCCAGCACGGCTATGGCCTACCTGCGCGAACGGGGGCTCGACCGGGTTATTCCGTCCCTGAAACAGCCGGTTTTGGGCACCTGCGTAGGAATGCAATTGCTCTGCCGGTATTCGGAAGAAGGCGATACTACCTGCATGGGCGTGTTTGATGTGGATGTTCGGCGGTTTCCGGCCCAACCCGGTTTTAAGGTGCCGCACATGGGCTGGAACAGTCTGACCGATCTGAAAGGGCCGCTAACCGAGGGCTTGCCGGAGAATGCGTACGTGTATTTCGTACACAGTTATTGCGCCGATGTTTGCCCGGAAACGTCGGCGGTTTGTAATTACGTCCGACCGTTCAGCGCCATGTTGCAGAAGGACAATTTTTACGCGGCCCAGTTTCACGCCGAAATCAGCGGCAACATCGGTCAGCGGATTCTGGAAAATTTTTTGAAAATAGACACGAGAAATTAGACAGGAGAATACAGACGAAAACCGTCTTGCTCCCTTTTGTCTCTCTTCTTTTGTCTAACCTCTTTTGTCTAAAAAAATGCACATTATACCCGCTATCGACCTCATTGAAGGCAAAGCCGTCCGGCTGACACAGGGCGACTACAACCAGAAAAAAGAATACAACGCCCGCCCGCTCGAAGTGGCCCAGCAGTTTGAAGATGCTGGTCTGACGCGCCTGCACCTGGTTGACCTTGACGGAGCAAAAGAAAAACGCGTGATCAACTGGAAAGTGCTGGAGCTTATTGCGGGTAAAACCCGGCTACACATCGATTTTGGCGGGGGCGTTCAGTCGGACGAAGACCTGCGGATTGTGTTTGAATGCGGGGCTAAACAGGTCACGGGCGGTAGCATCGCCGTCAAAAAACCGGATGTGTTCGAACGCTGGCTGAGTCAGTATGGCCCGGAAGCAATCATTCTGGGCGCGGATGCCAAAAACGAGAAGATTACCGTCAGCGGCTGGGAGGAAGCCACCGAAGTCTGGGTGTATGACTTTGTGGAAAACTATGTGGAAAAAGGGATAAAATACGTGATTAGCACCGATGTGGCCAAAGACGGTTTGCTGCAAGGGCCTTCGTTCGAACTGTATCGGAATATGCAGGATCAGTTCCCCAGCCTGAACATCATCGCCAGCGGGGGCGTCAGTGGGATGGAGGATATTGAGGTGCTGGCTGACATGAATCTTTTTGGCGTCATCGTTGGAAAAGCCATTTATGAGGGCCGGGTAACGTTAAAGGAGTTATCGAAATTTTTAAAATGAATTATTACACAGGGTTGATCAGAGTTTATCAGAGGTAATCGGGGACTTCTCTGATAAACCCTGATTATCTCTGATCAACTCTGTGTAACAGCACCTTAAAATATGCTGACTAAACGCATTATTCCCTGCCTCGACATTAAAGATGGCCGGACGGTGAAAGGGACGAACTTCGTCAACCTGCGCGACGCGGGCGATCCGGTGGAACTGGGCGCAATTTACGCCCGCCAAGGGGCCGACGAGCTGGTTTTTCTGGACATTACCGCGACGGTCGATGAACGCAAAACGCTGATTGAACTGGTCCGGCGGGTGGCTCACGTCGTCAATATTCCGTTTACGGTCGGGGGCGGTATTTCGTCGAAAGCCGATGTGTCGGCCTTGCTGAACGCCGGGGCCGATAAGGTGTCGATCAACTCCTCGGCGGTTCGGAATCCGGCACTGGTTGACGAGCTGGCGCAGGAGTTTGGCAGTCAGTGTATTGTGGTAGCCATCGACACCCGGTTTGTGAACGGCGAGCATATTGTTCACACACATGGCGGGCGGAAGCCGACGGAAATCCGGACCCTTGCCTGGGCGAAAGAAATTGAAAACCGGGGCGCGGGCGAAATTCTGCTCACGTCGATGGATACCGACGGCACCAAAGCCGGTTTTGCGATTGAACTGACAGCGCAGATTTCCGGCGCGGCCAATATTCCGGTGATTGCGTCGGGCGGGGCCGGGTCGATGGAGCATTTTGTGGAGGTGTTTACGGACGGAAAAGCCGATGCCGGGCTGGCGGCCAGCATTTTCCACTTCAAGGAAATCGAAATACCGGCCTTGAAACGGTATCTGAGTAATCAGGGAATCGCGATGCGCACCACCGACTGACACCGCCTGACTTATTGATCATACAATAAATTAACCTGTCAACTTTGAACTGCGGAAAACCGTCGGGAGTTGTGTATATTTGATTCTTACCTACAAAGCAGATGGAAAACCAAGAACCTGATCAGGAAGGTCAGATCAACGTCGAATTGACCGAAGAAATTGCGGAAGGAATCTACGCCAATCTGGCGATGATCGCTCATTCCAACAGTGAGTTTATCATTGACTTTATTCGACTGATGCCCGGCGTTCCCAAAGCCAAGGTCAAATCCCGCATTATTCTAACGCCCGAACACGCCAAGCGGCTGTTAACGGCTTTGAAAGAAAACATCCGCAAATTTGAAGATAGTTACGGTGCCATCAACAGTGCGGAAGAAGCCTTTCGGTTCCCGACGCAGTTTGGCGGTCCCATTGGCGAAGCCTAATTCGGTAATGTCCAGCGAAATACTGAAAATTAATTCACCGGGCGTTTTGGTTTTCCGTCCGGTTTGACTAATTTTGCACTCCTATTTTTGCGGAGGACTGTAGTAATACCAATTCTGATAAAATGCCTACGATACAACAATTAGTACGCAAGGGCCGCGAAAAGCTGACATTCAAATCGAAGTCACCGGCGCTGGACTCTTGCCCACAACGTCGTGGCGTGTGTACGCGCGTGTACACCACCACCCCCAAGAAGCCAAACTCGGCTTTGCGTAAAGTAGCCCGTGTGCGTCTGTCGCACGGCAAAGAAGTTAACGCCTACATTCCGGGCGAAGGCCACAACCTGCAGGAGCACTCAATCGTACTGGTACGGGGTGGTCGGGTGAAAGACCTTCCGGGTGTACGCTATCACATCGTTCGGGGTGCCCTCGATACGGCCGGTGTAAACGGTCGGAAACAGGCTCGCTCGAAATACGGTGCAAAACGTCCGAAACCAGGTCAGGTAGCGGCTCCGACGAAAGGCGGAAAAGGAGGAGGTAAGAAAAAATAAGTAACCCCTTCATTATAAATTGACTGAGCGTTGAATCAACGATGCGCAGCGCTTAGAGTAAGATTTATCATCTGAAGATCATGAGAAAGGCAAAACCAAAAAAGAGATACGTATTACCCGATCCTAAATTCAAGGAGACGCTGGTAACGAAATTTGTAAATAACCTCATGTACGAAGGCAAGAAGAGCCTCTCGTACGCCATTTTCTACGATGCGCTGGAGTTGGTTGAGAAAAAAACCAACGATAACGGTCTGGATATTTGGAAAAAGGCATTGAACAACGTAATGCCTTCAGTCGAGGTGAAAAGCCGCCGGGTGGGTGGTGCAACATTCCAGGTTCCAACGGAGGTGCGTCCTGATCGTAAGGTATCAGTAGGCATGAAATGGCTGATCAAGTATGCCCGTTCACGTGGTGAAAAAACTATGGTGGATCGTCTGGCTGCGGAAATCATAGCCGCATCAAAAGGTGAAGGCGCTGCCGTTAAGAAGAAGGATGACACGCACCGGATGGCAGAAGCCAACAAGGCATTCTCGCACTTCCGGTTCTAATCCAACCCTGTGTAATTTTTTGAAAAGACCTCCCCAACGGGAGGTCTTTTTGTTTAAAACGCCATCATGAATTCGTTCAGGTTGGCTTCCGGTTCCAGATTCAGGCGTTTGCGCAGTCGATACCGTTTTAATTCCACCCCGCGCACGGTAATATTGAGTAGTTTAGCCACTTCCTTGCTCGAAAGGTTCATGCGCAGGTAGGCCGCCAGCCGCAAATCATCGGGTGTTAAACCGCTGTATTGGTTGAGCAGTTGCTTGAAAAACTGTTCATGAACTTTGTTGAAATTCTTTTCAAAGACTTTCCAGTCCTGCCGGCTGGATAGGTTTGAATCAATCAGCTTGACCAGTTGGTTGATGTGGCCGGTGGCCTGATCGATGGTTTGCCGTTGCTGCACCTCGTCTTTCAGTTTTTCAACTTCATCTTTTAATTTAATCAGCAGATCATTCTTGTGAATCAGGTTCATGGTGGTATTGGCGAGTTCTTCCGCTTTGCTAATAACATCCTGCTCTAGCTTTTCCTTCTGAAGTTGAACCAGTTGCTGCCGGTGCCGTTCCTGTTCGCGGGCCAGTTGTTCTTCCATTTGCTGCCGCACTTTCTGCTGGTGGGTGCGTACCTGTCGGCGGTGAACATAAAAGCTTAGGCCAACGAGTCCGCAAAACAGGAAAAAGTAACTCCAGTAGGCCCAAACGCTTTGATACCAGGGCGGCAGGATTTCAAAAGAGAGAGACGTGAACGTATCGTCGGCATTAGACCGCACCTGAAACCTGTACTGGCCCGGTTGTAAACTCGCGTATTCCTTTTCGGCGACCTTGCTCAAATCCGACCAATGCTCGTCCAGGCCAACCAGCCGGTAGCTGAATAACGGTTCCTGAATTGACTCGGGCAGGCTGAATCGAAAAACAAGATGGTTTTCCCCCGCATCCAGAACCGGCAGCGTTGCCAACAGGGAAGAAGCATCGCGAAACGTAAAGGACCGTTGTTCCGAACCACTGACCACCGCCAGTTGCCGAATCAGCGGTTTGGTGGTTAGTTGCCGGTTACGCACCGTCAAAATTTCCCGGCGTGGCAGGAGTGCATACCCTTTTTCAAAACACAGCAGGTAATAAGCCGAGTCGAGCGGCACAATGTTTTCGTAGTCATCCATCCAGGAAAAATGGCTCACCGTAAATTCAGCTTTCAGGCCGTCGGGTCTGGCCACGAGCAGATTGCCGTCCTGCCGCAGAAAGAGAACTTCGTCCTGCCAGCCCCTAAAAACCCGCCGGATGCCGCCGGAAAGCCCGAAATCGCGTTTCAGTTGCGCTTCTTCCGGATAAGCCGGGGCCCATTTAAAACTGCTCACTTTCCGCAAATCCGACGACAGTTTGATGGCATACACGCCATTATGGGCATGACGCAGCCAGATCTGACCGGCTGAATCCTCCCAAATATCCCGGATCGGTTCGTTCAAACCACTTACTGCGTGGCTGTACTTCCATTGCCCGCTGCCATCGCGCTGATACACCCCCAAACCCGTATAGGTTCCCTGAAGGGCAAAACCGGGGCGCGAAGTGAGCGGATGCAGCCGCCATCCACCGACCTGACTGGAAAGCCGCTCCCACCCACCGTTGTCCGTAATTCGATACGTACCGGAATTATGCCCGCATAGCAGTTGATCATCCATGACCGTTAAATCCCAGACCTGCCCCTGTGAGCCTTCAATGAGGTGGTAAACCGGCATCCCGGACGGCAGAA
Organism: Larkinella arboricola; assembly: GCF_003259745.1. Lineage (GTDB taxonomy): Bacteria > Bacteroidota > Bacteroidia > Cytophagales > Spirosomataceae > Larkinella > Larkinella arboricola. The sequence continues at coordinate 39,956 of NZ_QLMC01000001.1, forward strand.
AGTTGCACCAGTAAACCCCGTGATTGGTACCCAGGTAAAGCCGGTTATGGTAAAGAACAGCATTATAAGGTGTACCCAACTGCCCGTTGGGGTCGCTGTAGTATTTCAGCGGGTAATTAAAAGCAATGGCATCAATACCGTCGTCAAGCCCCGCCCACAAACTGCCCTGTTTATCCAGCGTTAGCGAAAGGACGGTATTGTTTTGCAAGCCTTCCCGCTGGCTGGCGGAATACAGAACCACTCCGGTTGTATCGGTCACGAGAATACCGTTCGAAATGGTACCAAAAGCGTATTGCCCACCCGGCAGCGCCAGACCTTTGTTACACTGATACCGCTGTAGCAGCTGGCTGGCAGCGTGACGCAAAGGCGAAAGCCGTCCGTTCCGGTAGCTGAATAAACCGTGGTCGTGCGTTCCAATCAATAACCCGTCTGAACCGAGCGGCAAAATGGTATGAACAGCCGTTGGAGCTAAGGTCTCGGTGCCGGGGAGGGCCACCAGCTTTCCGTGAACTAATTCATACAGCCCTTTTCCAATAGCCTGCAAATAATAGCGGTCCTTAACGGCGTACAGGAAAAGAACGTTGCCGGGCAGACGGAGTTCTTCCATTCGACCCAGGCGATAAAGAAAAGCGGTTGAGAAGGACTGAAAGAAAACAAAATCAGAACCGACAACAATATTCCATATTTCTTCTTTCGCAAACCGTTTGTTGCGGATCAGCTTCGTCAGTGAATGATACTGAAGAATGCCGGTCTGGTTCGCCTGCCAGTAACCGATTTCGCCCAAACCGCCCGTAAAGATTCTTCCCGTCTGATCCACCGCTACAGCGCGGACAATTGCCTGTTTGGGCAGTCGATAAAGTTGCCACCGTGTACCGTCAAACTCCAGTAGGCCCTTAGAATTTCCGGCATACAGAAAACCGGTAGTGGTATCCTGACAGAGTGACCAGTTCTGGTTATAACCCTGGTAATCCTGCTTAGTGAAATTGCGGATGTAAGGCGCAAAAAAGTGATTCCTGGAAGTCGGAGCTGCCTCTGCCCCGAATAGTATTAAAAACCAGACAAGCGCAAATAAATACGTATCCAGCCGATAAAAGCAACACATGATGATGGGTAACGAAATTCACGAAAAAATTTATCAAAAATACAACAGCTTCACTATTAATGCGTAATACGAGGGGCGGAACCTTTTTGAAGGGATTTAACTAAGGATTTAGTTAAAATGATGTAGTAGTGATGTACCGGTTTTGTAACACTCTATGCCCTGTGTTAGTTTATATTTGAGCTTCAAAAAATAAAATATTTTACAGGAAAAGTTATGGAGAGGAGTATACGGCTTTTGATTCTGCTTTTGCTGATGGCAACCACAACGTGGGCACAGCAAAGGGTAAGTGGGAGAGTAACGGATAGTGAAGGGACCGGCCTGCCCGGAGTGAGTGTTCAGATCAAAAACACAACGAATGGTGCTAACACGGATGCCAACGGGCAGTACAGCATAGAAGCCAATCAGGGCGATGTACTGGTGTTTAGTTTTATCGGGATGAAAACGGCCGAGCGCACCGTGAGCGGTTCGTCTCTGGATATTCAACTGGAGGAAGATGTAACGACGTTGACGGAAGTGGTCGCCGTGGGATACGGGGTTCAGCGGAAAGCGGACGTAACCGGTTCCATTTCGTCGGTAAAAGCGCAGGATATTGCCAGCCGCCCGGTGGCATCGGCTACGCAGGCATTGCAGGGAAAAGCCGCCGGGGTGTTGATTACGACTAACCAGGGTTTGCCCGGTGCGGCTCCAAACGTCCGAATCCGGGGTGTCGGAACCGTGGGGAATAGTAATCCCCTTTACGTCGTGGACGGTATGTTTGTCGATGACATCCGGTTTCTGAACCCATCGGATATTCAAACCATCGATGTTCTGAAAGATGCTTCTTCACTGGCCATCTACGGTGTACGGGGTGCCAACGGGGTAGTATTGATTACGACAAAAGGCGGAAAATCTGGTCGGACGGCGTTCAATTACGAAGGGTACGCGGGGGTTACGCAACTTAGCAAGAAGCTGGAAATGACCAATGCCAGTGAATTCGCCACGCTGGTTAATGAAGTAGCGGTGAATGAGGGCGGACAACCCAAGTTTCCAAATCCCGGTTCGCTGGGGGCCGGAACCGACTGGTTTGATTACATCTTCCGGACGGGAAGCATCCAGAACCACCAGATCACGGCTTCGGGCGGTAATGAACGCGTGACGTTCAACGTTAGTGGAAGTTACTACGACGAAAAAGGAATTGTTCAGCAATCGGCCTACAACCGTCTGACCTTCCGGGTGAACAATACTTACAAACTGACGAGCAATTTCCGGCTCGGTAACAACCTGGCTTTCTCGCGGTCACAGTCCAATAACATACCGTCTGGTATTGTCCAGACGGCTTATAATGCCGACCCGACCATTACGCCAAGGAACGCCAACGGGTCGTACGGCTTTTCGAGCGTTAGCACCGTTGCCAACCCGGCGGCCACGCTGGCTTACCAAACCGACGATATCGTCAAGAGTGGACAACTAGTTGGAAATATCTACGGTGAACTGGACTTCCTGAAATCGTTTACGCTGCGCTCCAGCTTCGGGGTGGATCTGGGGCTGAACAACACCAGAATTTACCTGCCGCAGTATTTCGTTTCGGCCAGCCAAAGGAATGATCAGAGCAAACTGACCCGCGAATATGGTCTGAATACCACCTGGTTGTGGGAAAACACGCTGACGTTCAACCGGACATTTGGCAAAATCCACAACATCAACGCCCTGCTAGGTGCAACCGCCCAGAATACCCGGGCCGATTTCCTGCAAGGTATTCGATTTAACGTACCGGGCTACAGCAACGACGTTAAATTCCTTTCGTTGGGTAGCACGGTCGGGGCGCAAACAACCGACGTTCCGAGTTATGAATTTACCTACGCATCGTACCTGTTCCGGGTCAATTACAGCCTGTTGGATCGCTATCTGTTGACGGTGAGCCTCCGGCGCGATGGCTCGTCACGGTTCCCGCCCGAAAGCCGCTGGGCAACGTTCCCGGCCGTTGGTCTGGGCTGGCGGATTATTGACGAATCGTTCATGAAAGATCAGCAGTTGTTCAGCAACCTGAAACTGCGTGCCAGCTATGGAAAACTGGGGAATACCAACATTCCGAACTACCTGTATTATTCCCGGATCAGCAGCGGTCAGAACGCTATTTTCGGACCCGGACAGGCCATTCAGCAGGGCGCTACGCTCGAAAGTACTACCACCTCGAACCTGCTCTGGGAAACCGTTACCCAAACGGATATTGGTTTGGAGATGGGCTTTCTGAATAACCGGCTGACGGCGGAAATCGACTATTACAACCGCCAGACCTCCGACATGATTCTGAACGTCAACATCGGAAACGGTCGGCAGGTGCAGGCCAATGCCGCCAGTGCCTATAACCGGGGCTTTGAATTGACGGCGGGCTGGAATGATAACGTAGGCGATCTGAAATACAGCCTGAATGCCAACCTGACCACGGTTCAGAACGAAGTAACCAACCTCGGAAACGGCGGTATTCCGATCATCGGCGGTAGCCTCGGTAACGGCCGTACGGCGACGCTGACGGATGTTGGCCGTCCCATTGGTGCCTTCTACGGCTATCGCATGGCGGGCGTTTTCCAGACCGCGGATGAGGTTCGGGGCAGTGCCCAACCCAATGCGAAGCCCGGCGATCTGCGGTACGAAGACGTGAACGGCGACGGTGTGATTAACGGCGACGACCGGGTTTTTCTGGGAACACCCATTCCAAAGATGTTCTGGGGTTTCAACACCAATTTCTCCTTCAAAGGCTTTGATCTGGGGGTAGACTTCCAGGGGTCACACGGCAATAAAATTTACAACGGTCGGCGGGCCGTGCGCTTCGGTAACGAAAATTACGAGCGGATTGCGCTGGAACGCTGGACACCGCAAAACCCGTCGAATACCCAGCCGCGCCTGACCAACGGTGGCCCGAACTACGACGTGTCGGATTACTTCATCGAAAGCGGCTCATTCGTCCGGATTCGGAACATTCAGATTGGGTACACCTTACCGTCGACCTTGCTGAGTTCGATTGGAATCCGTTCCATCCGGGCTTACGTCAATGCCCTGAACCCGGTTACGTTCACCAATTATTCCGGATTCTCGCCGGAAGTGGGCGGTAACGAAGGCGCCACATTAAGTCGGGGTGTCGATCTGGACGTCGTACCGGTCTACCGTACAACAACCGTCGGTTTACAAATTGGGTTCTAATTTTTAATTGGCAACAACCATGATTTCGATATCAAAACAGTTTTTAAAAATCGCGCTGCTGAGTTCCCTGATGCTGACGGGGCAGGGGTGCAGTGAAGAGTTTCTGGAAAAAAGACCGCAGGGCGAACTGGTCACCGACGATTTTTTCAACAGCCAGGAAGGGGCTGTTCAGGCTACCAACGCGATTTATTGGCAGCTTCGCCAGTGGCCGACGCACGTGTTTGCTTTCCTGGCCGTGTCGAGTATGACTTCCGACGATGCCGAAAAGGGCAGTGAACCGGGGGATGCCTCTTTTCTGAGTGAGTTTGACCAGTTTACCCTAACGCCAACGAATGGCGGAGTAAACGACTTCTGGACGGGGCAATACCTCGGCATTGCCAAAGCCAATCAGGTGATTGAACGGGTTCCGGCCATTGCGATGGACGAAACGCTGAAAGCACGGCTGATCGGTGAAGCGAAGATGATCCGGGCTTACCTGTATTTCAACCTCGTCCGGACGTTTGGCGGTGTTCCCCTGATTACGCAGCTTCAGGACGACAACGCTCCGGCGGTACCACGGGCAACCAGCGCGGAGATTTACACCCAGATTGAAAAGGATCTGAACGACGCCATTGCCGTGCTGCCGGAGAAATCAGCCTACGCAGCGACGGACCTGGGCCGGGCTACCAAAGGAGCCGCCAAAGGGTGGCTGGCGAAGGTGTCGATGTACCAGGGTAAATGGAGCGAAGTACTCCGGCTGACTAACGAAATTATGCAGTCGGGGCAGTACGACCTGAAAACGCCTTACGAAGTGATCTTTACCGAAGCCGGTGAAAACTCGTCGGAGTCGTTGTTCGAAGTACAGGCAGCCGCCTTGCCGCAAGGGGGTGGAGGGTCACAGTACGCCGAGGTGCAGAGCGTCCGCGGGCAATTTGGCTGGGGCTTCAACGTGCCTTCCGAAGACCTCGTGAAAGCCTATGAACCCGGCGACCCTCGCAAGGATGCGACCATTATCGAGCGGGGCGAAACCATGCCCGACGGTGTGGTAATCATTTCGAATGCGGTCAACCCGTATTACAACCAGAAAGCATATGTGGCTCAGAACGAGACCAGGTCGCCCAACGGTTTGGGGGATTCCAATAAGAACATCCGGCTGCTACGCTATGCCGACATCATCCTGATGAACGCCGAAGCCGCTAACGAGCTGAACCAATCGCAGCAGGCCGTAACGTCTTTGAACGCGGTTCGGGCGCGGGCACGGGGTAGCAATACCGGTATTCTGCCGAATGTAACCTTCACAAGCAAAGAACAACTGAAAGCGGCCATCTGGAAAGAACGCCGGGTGGAGCTGGCGATGGAGCACGACCGCTTCTGGGATCTGGTTCGGCAAGGCCGGGCCGGAACGGTATTGCGGGCGCTGGGCAAAAAGTTTGTGAATGGAAAAAGCGAATTGATGCCGATTCCGCAGCCGCAGATTGATGCCAGCGGGGGCGTGCTGACCCAAAACCCGGGTTACTAAACCGGATTTATTTTGCATCAACCAGATGCCGAAGAGGCTATAGCGATGTTTATAGCCTCTTTTCCTTTTAAATCGCAATCGAATGAAACACATTAAAATAGTTTTCCTCTTTTTACCGGGTATACTCGGTCAACTGACCTGCCGGGCGCAATCGAATCCACCAGCCGCGCCCCTTGCCAACGAGTATAGCGAATACATGGAAACCGTTCAGAAGGCCACGTTTGGCTATTTCTGGGATTTTGCTCATCCGGTTTCCGGTTTGGCCCCCGAACGGACGGCCACGCCCAACGTGGTGACGACGGGCGGCACGGGTTTTGGCATCATGGCCATCGTAGTCGGGGCCGAACGCCGGTGGGTAAGCCGCGCCGAAGCCGTTCAGCGGATGCAGAAGATTGTCGGTTTTCTGGGAAAAGCCGACCGGTTTCATGGCGTCTGGCCGCACTGGCTCGACGGTAATTCGGGCAAGGTCATTCCGTTTTCGCAGTATGATAACGGGGGTGATCTGGTCGAAACGGCTTTTCTGGTCAACGGTTTGCTGAGTGCCCGAGCGTATTTTGATGGCAACACAGCCGCCGAAAAAGACCTGCGCCAACGGATCGACAAACTCTGGCGCGAAGTAGAGTGGGACTGGTATGTCCGCGACGGCAAACTGCTCTGGCACTGGTCACCGAACCACGAATGGAAAATGAACCACCCGTTGCGGGGACACGACGAAACCCTGATCACGTATGTGCTGGCGCTGGGCTCCCCGACGCACGCCATCAAACCGGAGGTTTACCAGAATACCTACAAACAAAGCGACCATTACGTCAATAACCAGACCTATTTTGGTTACAAACTACCACTGGGTTTTCCGATGGGTGGGCCGCTGTTCTTCACGCATTATTCGTTCCTGAGCCTCGATCCGCGGCTGATGCAGGATGAGCAGACCAATTACTGGCAGCAGAACATGAACCATACGCTCATCAACCGGGCGCACTGCCTGCAACCGCGTCAGGCGATGTTTGGCTACGGACCGGGCAACTGGGGCCTGACCGCCAGTGATGATTACAACTTCTACGATGCCCATTCGCCCACGAACGACAACGGCACCATCAGCCCGACGGCGGCTTTGTCGTCTTTCCCCTATACGCCCTATTACTCGATGCAGGTGTTGCGAAACCTGTATCTGCGCGAAGGCAACCGCCTGTTTGGTCCCTACGGTTTTTACGATGCGTACAACAAAGGGCTGAACTGGTATTCGAATCAGTATCTGGCCATTGACCAGGGACCGATTGTGGTGATGATGGAAAATTACCGCTCGGGCCTGATCTGGAAACTGGGCGAAAAAACGCCGGAACTGTGGGCGGGTCTGGGCAAAATGGGCATCAAAAAACCAAGCTATCCGACCGGTTTTTACTCCTACGCGCCCGATTTCCGCACCGGTTATATTGATCTCTGGAAACATCCTGACCGGGGTGCTTACCTACTGGATTTTGCCGTAAAAGGAACCCAGCCCGTAACGCTGACGGTGCGCGACGCAACCGGGCGGGAGGTGCAAAAACTGATTGATAACAAAGCCTATCCCGAAGGTACGCACCAACTAACCGCTCAGCTTCCGGACGGAAAGTATGACTTTGAATGGGCGCAGGGTGATGCAAAGCAGCGTGTTAAGATTTCACTTCATCAAGGTGTAGATAATCAATAAAATGAATCCTGTATGGTTTGGCGAGTAGGTGAAAGAAGCGCGTTTTAAGCTGGCTCGATAATAGGGCTTAAGAACCAATCGCAGCTGAGTTGCAGGGTAATTGAACCGCCCACGGTCTAAACCGTGGGCGGTTTTTTTAAGGACTATGTTGTCTGGCTTAGTTTAAAAAAGCGAATAGATAAACGGCGCGAGAGCCGAACCGGTGGTCATGACGGTCAAAAGGCTAAGCAGGAGTAGCAGAACCAGTAGCGGATAGAGCCAATACCGTTTGCGGGTTCGCATGAAAAGCCAGAATTCCTGAAAGAACTCCATTGGATTACGGTTTAAGAGTTTGAAGCTGGGCTTTTAACTGCAACGCTACCGGGTTGCGCGGATCCAGCCGGAGCGATTTAGCCACGTATTTAGCGGCCCCGGCGGTATTGGCAAATTTCAGGTAACCAGCCGCTAGCTGATTGCTCAGGGCTACGTTCGTTGTGTCAGCGAGATACTGGTTTTTGGCCGAAACAAGCTGATCGACAAAGTTTTGTAATTCGTTTAGACTAAATGCGGATTCGTTATGAGCCGCTGCGTAGCGCAGATACGGCAGGGCTTCGTCCGGGCGGTCGAGCTTCAGGAGGGTGATAAACAGGTTCTGCGCGACCGCAAACGTTTCTTCCAACTGGAATGCTTTTTTCAGAAACCAGACCGCCCGCTCCGGCTGGTTCAGGCTTAGGGCCAATTTTCCGGCTTGTCCATAAAAAGCCGGATCATACGGATATTCCAGCATCAGGGCTTCGGTGACTTCCAACGCAGCCTGCGGGTTCTGCGCTTTCTGATAATGGGCCAGAAGTTGCTGCATGGCGTCGGGCCACGTAATCTGCTTCACCACCAGCGCGCCCGCCAGTTGTTCTTCAATGGTTTTGGGACGGTTTTCTTCCGGTGCCATTGGTTCGTTAAACGGCCAGCCTTCCTTCAGAATCAGCATTTCAAACACTCCTTTCAGCGAATCTACCGGCGTAATCGGCATTTGCTGGCGGAGTTGAGCAAATGAGAGTTCCTTTTTCCACTCTGGAGCAATCAGTCGTTTCTTTTTCAGGGCTTCGTAAAACGCGTCCGAAAGCAGCGCATATCCGTATAAGTTCGGATGAACGTGTTCCAGCAGCGTTTCCTGACCCAGAATACCGTTCGGCGAATGGTGTTCGAAAACGGCTTTGGCTTCCACCACCGTAACCTCTGGATACCGGTTTGCCAGCTCCTGAATCACCTGGTTCATGGCTTCCGGCGCCCGAAACCGTAGCAAATCCAGTTCCTTCGCCTGCACAAACCGCTGTTTGGCCTCCGCAAACTGACCGTTCGCATAAGCGTGGGTGGCCTGCGTAAACTGGTGCTGGGCCGATGCCGTCGTACTGCCCGGTGCGCTGACAAACGGTTTTAAATCCTTCTCGTTGCTGACCAGGTTGCTGATAAAAACGGGAATCTGCTTTTCGGAAAATAACCGGCAAAGGTCATTCAGATTGGTTTTAAACTGCTCGATGCCCTGCTGATACGTCGCCGAACCGTAAGCAATCTGTTGATCGGCGGCCATGCGTTTCATCAGGTTTTCGCGCAAATCCACTTTCCCGCCCGACATGGTTTTACGGATGCCTGCCAGCGTGCGGTTCAGCAACTGCATCAACCGGAGTTCGCGCAGTTTGAGCACCAGCCGCACCAGCGCCGGATGACCGCCCAGCGAACTGGTAGAACCCACGCCCATTGCCCCGTAATATTCGTTATGACCCGTGTAAATCAACACGGCATCGGGTTCATACGCGGGTAGTTGCTGCGCGAAACCGAAAACCGTGTAGGAATTAACCGCCGTCAGCGACAGGTTAATAATCTCGAAATTCCGGTTCGGAAACGTGTGCATCAGCCGGTAGTGCAGCCAGCGATGGAACGAGCCGTTGTGAAAGTAGGGGTAGCCAATCGTTGTTGATTCGCCCAGCACGAAAATGCGGAACGTGCCCTCCGCTTTCCGTTGCCGGAAGGGTTCGAAATTACCAGTGGTGGCGTTGTCGGTTTCGGTAAAATACCGTTCCGACGCGTGTGGATTCATGATCCAGTAGCCTTTCCGTTGTGGGTCTTCCACAAACAGGCGGTAGTCGTGGCCATAACCAAACAGCCGAAGCAGCCCTTCGACCAGCACCAGCGCCAGCAACGGCGAAAGGGCCGCGAGTCCTTTAAACAGCCACAATCGCTTGTTCATGCCTAAAACCGTTTACCGTTTGGCCGTCAGATGATACCGGCCAACCTCTTTTCCGTCGTCCAGCAGCATACTCAGGTTCAGGTCTTTCCGATCCGCTTTCAGTTTGATCAGCGTCCGGCTCCCGTCTCTCGATCCACCGCCGATGATGATTGGGTAGTTGTGCTGGCCCGCAACCGGCTCGTGGACCCCGTATCGATGCGTGTGACCGCTGATGCACAGATCGACCTTGTGCTTGTTGAACAGGGGCGTAAAGAGTTTCTGGCAATGCATGGGACCGTGCCAGTTGTTGTGGTGATGGGTCGGAATATGCATGAAAACCACCCGGAATTTAGCTTTTTTGTACGCCGTACTTTGCATGACCTGATCAACCCAGCGGGCCTGTTCTTCCCGGTAGGCGTCAAAATCCACGATGCCCGCGTAGACGGGTTCGGTGTCCGGTTTGTCCTCGCCGGTGTCGATCACGGTAAAATGAACCGGACCCCAGGTGTAACTATAATAGTGTTTATTCTGCGGATTGGTAAAATACTGGTGAATTTCGCCCCGGTATTTGCCCCGGGTTTCGTGGTTGCCCCGAACGAACAGAAACGGTTTTTCCCTGGCAAAACCGGCTGAGCACGGCACCAGCAGGTGGTCGATCAGTTGCTGCTCATTGGTCTGGTAATCGAAAAGATCGCCGTTCAGGAACACAAAGTCGAACGGATCGTTGCCTTTCAGACTCAATAAATGCGTAATGGTGTCGGGCCGGTCGTGGACGTCGTTCAGTACCAGACAACTTACCGTGTCGGCCTGTTCGTTGGGCGTTGTAAAGCTTAGTAGGCCGCTGTCAATCGTAGTGCCGTAGGTAAGTTTATACGGCTTGAATTCCGTAATTTCTTTGGAATAAACGCGGTATTGATAGGTTGTACCGGGCTTTAAGCCGTTGAGGGTGATTTTGTTAATCCGGTTATAGGCGTCGATCAGCCCGTCAGTAACGCTATGCGCTTTTTTGCCGAGCGATTCATTCTCACCGTATTCTACCCAACTGTAAGAAGGCAGATTAGCGATCCACATAACGGTCATGGAACCCGGTCCGGTATATTGCAGATACGGTTCGCTCAGAAAAACGTGGCCTTTAGCCGGATCGGGGGATTGCAACGACGGATTCCGGGCCAATACCGATGCGGGTACTACGCTACCCAGAGCGCCCGTGGCGCCAAGACCAGCCGCCGATTTCAGAAACGATCGACGATCAGTAGATTGTTTGGGGTTATTCATAAGAGAGGGAAATACAGCATTAGACCAACGAAACCTCTTCCAAACCGAAGCACCGTCGGATTTGAAAGAGGTTTTCGGAACAGAATTACTCGTTTTTATGGCCGGATAATGGTTCCATCGGCTTTCCGGACCTGCCAGTTCGATTTGGTTGTAATCGGATACTTGGCCGCTTCCTTCTCGTTGATGTCGACGCCCAGCCCCGGCACCTCGTTGACCGACATATACCCTTTGTTCATGGTCGGACAGCCGCTGAAGACTTCCTTCATTTTATCCGAAAACTGCACGGCTTCCTGAATCCCGAAGTTCCAGACCGCCAGGTCGATGTGCGCGTGGGCCGCGTGACCGACCGGCGATACGTCGCCCGGACCGTGCCAGGCCGTGCGGACGTTGAACCATTCACCCAGCCGGGCCACTTTCATGGCGGGAGTGATACCACCAATCTGCGAAACGTGAATCCGGATGTAGTCGAACCACTGGTTGACCATCGGCTCTTTAAACTCGTTGATGTTGTTGAACAACTCGCCCATTGCAATGGGGACGCTCGTCGTTTGACGGAGTAGCGCAAACCATTTCATGTTTTCAGGCGAGAAGGGGTCTTCGATAAAGAACGGACGGTAATCTTCCAGTTGCTTGATCATATTAATGGCTTCCATCGGCTGTACCCGCTCATGGATGTCGTGAAGAAGTTCAACTTCCTCTCCGCACTGCTTCCGAACGTAGTCGAACATTTTCGGCACGGACTTCAGGTATCCCGAAACGTTCATGTAGGCATCGCCTTCGTACCCAAAACCGGCGGCCCGGAAATCGGGCTTGTCAAGGTTGCTGCCAACACCGCCGTAGCCCCCCTGCTGAATCCGGATGTATCGAAAGCCCTGCTCCATAAATTTCTTCACGCTTTCGGCGGCTGCTTCGGGGGTGTTACCGCCCGCGTGCGTGTAGCAGGGAACGGCAAACCGCACTTTTCCGCCCAGCAGTTGATACACCGGCATGTTGGCGCGCTTGCCCTTGATGTCCCACAGCGCCTGATCCAGCCCGGAGAGCGCGTTGTTCAGGACCGGGCCGTTCCGCCAGTAGGAGCTGACATAAGCCGCCTGCCACATATCCTCAATGTTATCCACATCCTTGCCCACGCAAAAGTCATTCAGATAGGAATTGATGGCGGCCACCACGGCAACGGCCCGTTGCGTGAACGTGGCGCAACCCAGACCGTACAGGCCCGGTTCAGTGGTTTCCACTTTCACAACGATCAGGTTTGAGCCCTGCGGAGCCGTGGCAATGGCTTTGACGGATTTGATTTTGACCGGTGCCAGACCTTTAGCGTATTGGGGCGTACCCTGCCGTTCGCGGGCTTCGGCGCTGGAAATGCCGCCGAACAAACCGAGTAAACCGGCTCCGGAGCCGAAGCCTATTTTTTTCAACGTCTCACGACGGCTGTTCCATTCGGCGGGGTTTTCGATTTCTTTCATGATTCAGGAGTTAAAGGTTTATTTAGAATATGCTTATAAAAGCACCAGAAAGGGTTTCGTTACTGCTTATTGGTCAGGGCAGCGCAAAGGCAATGTAGGAACCGCCCGGTTTATGACCATTTTTGACCCCACCGGCGGCAATGACCACGTATTGTTTGCCGGCCACTTCGTAGGTAATCGGGGTGGCAAAACCGCCCGCCGGAAGCTGGTATTCCCAGACGACTTTGCCCGTTTTTTTGTCGAAGGCCCGGATGCGTTCGTCTTTGGTTCCGGCAATGAAAATCAGGCCACCCGCCGTCACAATTGGTCCGCCGTAATTTTCGGTACCCGTAATGGGAATGCCTTTTTTCGTTAGCTCCGGAAATTCGCCCAGCGGAACCCGCCACAGATATTCGCCGGTATTCAGGTCGATGGCGTTGAGCGTGCCCCAGGGCGGTTTAACGGCCGGGTAACCGTTCGGGTCGAAAAAGCGGGTATACCCGTTGTTGATGTAGGGCGGAATGTACGGAAATTCGCTGCTTTTATCCGCTTGGGTCAATACCGGTGCGTTGTGATTGTCCTGACTTTCGGCGGGTCTGGGCGCGGGTGCCTGGGTATCGGCATTGAGCAGATAGCGGATCAGCGTAAAGCGATCCTGGTCGGAAATGTGCTGAAACGACGGCATTCGGCCCCGGCCGGATTTCAGTACGGCATTGATTTCGGGAGCGGAAAGCCGTTTGCCAATATCGACCAGACTGGGGTATTCCTGCCCGCTGCCTTTGCGGTCGGGGCCGTGACAGGCCATGCAATTAGCCTGATAAAGCGTTTTCCCTTTCGACGCAATTTCGGCGTTCCGGGCCGCCAGGTCCGACATTTTCAGATCCCAAACCATTTCGTTGGAGTTCTGGTACAGAATACCGTCCGGGTCCGACGCGTTGCCGCCCCATTCAGCGCCCCCGCCAATCCCGAAAAACAGCGTGCCCTCCAGACTCGGCGGCATAAACTTATCACCATGACGGGTTTTCAGAAACCGTTCCTTAACGAATTTGTGGGCTTCGGGCGTCAGGTCCGTAATGTCGGCTTCGGTAAAAACCTGCCGGGCAAAGGGTGCGGGTTTCAGCGGAAATTTCTGCGTCGGCCACGGCACCTCACCGGGCAGGGCGGGCGAGGTCGGCACTTTCCGTTCTTCCACCGGAAACAGCGATTCGCCGGTGTCGCGGTTCAGCACGTAGACCAAACCGTCTTTGGTGGTCTGCGCAACGGCATCCACCATCCGGCCGTTGTGTTTTACCGTCATCAGATTAGGTGGGCAGGGAATGTCGCGGTCCCAGAGGTCGTGGTGAACGGTTTGGTAAAACCACTTCATCTTACCGGTTTCCACATCCAGCGCCAGAATACAGTCGGAATACAGGTTTTGGCCCGCCCGAATACCGCCGTAGAAATCGACAGACGGCGAACCCGTTCCGAAGTAGACGGTTTTCCGCTTTTCGTCAAGCACCATACCGGCCCAGTTGTTGGCCCCACCAATGCGTTTGTAGGCATCTTTCGGCCAGGTTTCGTACCCCGGTTCGCCCGGTTGCGGAATGGTGTGGAACACCCAGAGGACTTTGCCGGTACGAATATCGAATCCGCGAACGTGGCCCGGAGCCGCATCGCCCTGCTCCGAAACCGTCGAGCCCATTACCAGAATGTCCTTGTAAATAACACCCGGTGTCGTGGACGTTACCGACACTTTGCTCAGATCCCGCTTCGATTCATCGTCCAGCCCCTGCCGTAAATCCACTTCGCCGTTTTTGCCGAACGTGGCCACGGGTTCGCCGGTAAGCGCGTTGAGGGCGTAGAGCGTCGAACCGGCGGTATACAGGATGCGTTTATCGGCACCGCTTTCCCAGTACATAACGCCCCGGCTCTGGTTGAAGCGCGGTGATTTGTTTTTAAATGGATCGAAAAGCCAGCGTTGTTTGCCGGTTCCGGCATCCAGCGCAAACACCTTCAGCATCGGCGTGGTGCCGTACAGAATACCGTTGATGACGATAGGCTGGCACTGAATTTCGAGTTGCCGTTCGGCGGGGCCATCAGCTCCGGCGGCATTATACGTCCAGGCAACTTTCAGGTTTTTGACATTTCGGAGGTTAATCTGATTCAGGGATGAATAGCGGTTTCCGGCTTTATTACCGCCGTAGGTAGGCCAGTCTCGTCCGCCCGGCTGATCGGTGCCGCCCGCTTCCCGAATGGGAGTAATGGACGAACTGCTGACCATCAGGAGCCACAGCCCGACTACGATTGGTTGCGCATATTTCATGGTTATTTACTGGAAATGTTACTTGACGGATGCGGTTTTGGGTAGTTGATAGAATTCGTACGAAATCGTCCACCGGAACGTCTGGCCCGGTTCGGCTTTCACCTGAATGTAGGGTTCGGGACAAACCGTGGTCGGAATGGACCAGAACGCCAGTTGCACAATCGGTTTATCGCCCACGACCCGGACACCGGCCCCGGTTTTGCGGTTTTCGACGCGGAAATCGTAATCGTTGACTGAATCGCCGAAACCCGTCAGGTAGCAGTGCGTGCTTTCGCCTTTTGGTAATTCTTGGAGGTAAACAAACCGGTTGCCCTGCACATCGGCCAGGGTGCCCATGCCGCGCGTGGGTTTCACCTGAAGCTGAAAGGGAAACGTAACCGATACATCCGGGCCGGTTGGCTGGTTGTCTATCACAAAGAAATTGTGGTCGTAAACGGTGGTTGCGATAGCTTTCTGGCCGGTGTTTTTCAGGCTGTGTTCCAATACCAGAACGGGTTTGCCTTTCAGCAGCTTAACGGTTTTCTGGTAGAGATAGGAATAACCGGCGGCATCGGTTAGCGCGTGGGTGAAGATTACGGCATCACGATTGGATTTTACCGTCCATTTACCGGGATTAACAAGGGCATAGGGTGTGGCAAACCGGTACGGCTGGTCTTTGGCTTTGCGGAGCGAACCCACCCCAATTTTCAGGAATTCGTCACCCGGTCTGGCTTCTTCGTACCCGATGGGCGTAAATTCTTCCACCGGGCCGCTGATGGCATCGTGGAGCTTCGGGTCGTATTTCTCGAACCACGGGCCGAAATAGGAATGGCCTTTGTAATCCAGACTGGCGATCACGCCCGACCCGTCGAACCGGACGCCCTGGTAGTACCCGTTGACCGAATCGGGCAGGTAGAGTGTAGCCCGGAGAATACCGTTGGAGATTTCGGCCTGTGGAAAAGGCGCTACCCGCGTCATGCTGGCAAAACTGACCAGCGCACTAACAAGAAATAGGACTTTCTTCATAGAATGGACATACAAACCCTGACTCATAAAGCAGGAACGGAGCAGCGGTTTCGGGGGCTGCTCCGCTCGTAATCCGTCAGGCTAGTAACCCGAATTTTGCTTCATACTAACATTCGAATTAATTTCATCAATAGGAATCGGCTGGGCGTAATCGGTATCTTCCCACTGAATGGCCCCGCCCCGGATGCGCTGGTAATAAGCGGCTTCCTGCGGCCCGATCTGCCAGCGTCGCACATCGATCCACCAGTGACCTTCACCAAACAACTCGGCCCAGCGTTCGTACTTGAGCGGATCGTTTTTCAGGACCGGGTCGGGCGCTTTCGTCGCGTCGGTCAGGCTTTTGTAATCAACCGGCGATGCGCCATTGACCGGATACCCGTAGGCTCGCCGTTTCACCTTGTTGATGTACTCCAAAGCGGTGGCGTTGTCGCCAGTCCGGATGAGCGTTTCGGCGTAGAGCAGGTACACATCGGCCAGCCGCAGAAGCAGAATGTTGTTGCCGTTGGCCATATTGACCTCGGTTTCGGTTGCGTCGATGGTCAGGTATTTGCGGAAACTCCAGGCTTCCATGTCCATCTCACTGATGTCAAGGAAGTGCGACAGAGGCCGTTTGCGGCTGCTGACGGTCATGCTATCCACGTAAGGCTGCCAGCAGGATACCCACAAACGCGGGTCCACGGTTTTGTTCCGACGGGCCTGGAGCGAACGGGTAACGTAGGTCGGATCAACATTCGTTGCCAGCGGCTGCGTAGTTCCGGCTTTGAAATAATGGCCTTCGTTAAACCCGAAGCGGGCAATGTTTTTGGCGTGCGGAAACACGTTCGACCAGGCCGAAGCCGCGGGCAGGTTGTTGTCGCCTACGTAAGTCGGGGCCAGTACCATGCCTATGCTCGTACCCATAGAGTTTTCGGTATTGCCCCGCGCGGTCATGTCCACGTTCAGGTTCATTTCCACCAGCGATTCGGAATTGAACTCGTTTTTGCCGTTGAACATATCTTTGTACACCTCGAACGAAACGAGCGATTTTCCGCTGTTGTTGACCACGTCAGCCAGCGCGGTTTTGGCGTTGGTCCAGTCCTGCGTATACACATAGGCTTTGCCCAGCGCGGCTTTGGCGCCCCATCCGCTGATCTTGTGTTTTTCATTCGCACCCGGCCAGGTTTTTCCGGCCAGCAGGGTTTCGGCGGCTTTCAGGTCGTTGATGATAAAATCCCAGACCTCTTTCACCGTGGCCCTCGGCACCTGCGTCTGGTCGAGGCTCGTCGCGGCTTCGGTGATGATCGGAACGCCCATTTTGTCTCCGCCCTGATTGTTGATAATGAACGACTCTCCCCAGATCGTTATCAGGTGCTGGTAATACCAGGACCGCAAAAACAGCGCCTGCCCTTTAATCAGGTCGAGGGATTTCTTATCGGCTTCCTGCGTCGCTTTGGGACGGAATTTTTCGATATTGATCAGCAGGGTATTAGCCCGTTGCACACCTTTCCAGCTATCGCGCCAGGTTTCCGACAGAAAACCGTCGTTCGGTTGCGAGTTGTTCTGTGCCAGTTGAATCCAGGTCGGTGTGCCCTGCCAGCTCAGGTCGGCGGTGTGATCCCACATATAAAACCCTTTGCCGTAGATGTTGTGCCCATACAGGCCCGCCGAGTGCTGCGTACCGTAAACGCCCGTCAGCAATTGCTCCAGGTCCGTGATGGTATTCGGGTAGTTGTTGGTCGACAACGCGCCGGGGTTGGTTACGTCAATGAAATCTTCCTTACAGCCTGCCAGACTGACGAGTGCTATAAAGAGGGTTATTTTCAGGAATGGCTTCATGATATGAAACATCGTTTTTCAACGGATTAAGGTCTGGTGAATTAGAAACTGGCGTCGATGCCCAGCGATAGCAGCGTGGTGCGCGGATACGAGTAAATAGCATCAATACCCCGGCCGGTGGTGCCATTGCGTCCGAGTACTTCGGGGTCCATGCCGGTGTATTTCGTTAAGGTCATCAGATTCTGACCCTGTGCGTAGACCCGGATGCTGCTCATTTTGATTTTACTGGTTACGGTATTCGGAATCGTGTAGCCAATCTGCAAATTGCGCAGTTTCAGATAGGAGCCGTTTTCCACATAGTAATCAGAGATCCGGGTGTAGTTGGAGTTCGGGTCGCGAATGTAGTTGCCGGATGCATCCGTATAGCCCACACGCGGGCGATCGGTCAGCCCGTTTCCGTTGAAGAACGACGTTTCGAAAATATCGCCCGTGGTGTTGTAGTCACCCACGAAAAACTGCGTGTAGTAGCGGTTGGCGTTGTAAATATCCAGCCCCTGCACTCCCTGGAACAGCGCCGACAGGTCGAAGCCTTTCCAACCCAGATTCAGCGTCAAACCGTACGTCATTTTGGGCCAGGGACTACCGATGTACGTTTTGTCATCGATTGTAATCCGACCGTCTCCGTTGGTATCCCGGAAACGCAGATCACCCGCACCCGTTCCGGCGTTCTGATAGAAAACGCCCGTGGTCGGTCTGCCGGCGGCTGCGGCTTTTTCCTGCGCCTGCTGGTTCAGGGTAGCCACTTCGGCATCGCTCTGGAAAATCCCTTCGGTGACGTAACCGTAGTACTGACTCAGCGGGTAACCGGCCTGCGTGCGGGCAATGGTGCTTTCGAGATAGTCACCGCCCGAGCCGTCGTTGATCGGGTTGTTGTTCGTGCCGCTCAGTTGTTTAACCAGGTTTTTGTTGAATGCGGCATTGGCGGCAATGCTGTACGTAAAACCGCCTTTTTTACCCCGGTAATCAAGGGCCAGTTCAAGCCCTTTGTTGCTCATCTGACCAATGTTGGTATAAACGTTGGAGCCGGCAAAACCCGCTGAGCGCGGAACCGGGACCTGATAAATCATGTCCCCGGTCTGGCGGCTGTACCAGTCGATCACCAGGTTCAACTGGTTGTTGAACAAACCAATGTCGGCACCTATATCGGTTTGCCGGACTTCTTCCCACTTGATGTTTTCGTTGGGCAACTGCGCCGTCAGGGCGTACCCTTTGGCGCGGCTGCCATCCGGCAGGCCGTGGATGTTTGTACCGCCCGATCCGCCGTACGATGCCTGATACGTGAATTGCGGAATGTTGCTGGTACTGCCCAGCTTTCCGTAGCTTCCCCGCAGCTTGAGGGTCGAGATCACCGGGATGTTGCGCATAAAGGCTTCGTCGCTTACGCGCCAGCCCACCGAGAAGGACGGAAATACCCCCCAGCGATTGGCGGGTCCAAACCGGTCAGAACCGTCCCGTCGAACGTTGGCCGTCAGCAGGTATTTCCCTGCGTAGGTGTAGTTGATCCGGCCAAACTGCGACAGGAGCCGGGTTTGCGGATATTCGCCCCCACTGGCGCGGTAGGTACTCGGATCGGTGCTCAGGCCTAGATTATAGGTGATAATCTGGAAACCCTGCGCTTCGGCGTAAAGGTTGCTGAGGTCCTGCTGGAACGCTTCATAACCGGCCATCGCTTTAAATTCGTGCTGACCAACGGTTTTGTCGTATGTCAGTACAAAGTTTGCCGTCAGGTTGCGTTGACTGGTTTGCTCCCGGCTTAAATACGCAATGGGGTTTCGGACCACCCCAAAGTCGTGGGATTCGCGGAACGTATAATTCCGACCGCTGTAAATGGAAGCCCCGAACGTCGAGCGCAGATTCAGCCCTTTGGTAATTTCCCAGTCGGCATAAAGGTTGCCTTCCAGAGCGTACTGATCGTTCAGGCGGTGGTGACTATTTTCCCAGCCCACCAAGTTTGGCCCGGTGAAAAACGAACCGGTTTTGGCCCAGCCGCCATACGGGTTGGTTTCGTCCCGGACGGCGATCAGCGGGGCCGAACGGAACGGAAAGGTGGTATTCTGGGGCGGGTTGGTACTGGTTTTCCAGGCAAACAGGGTTTCTCCGACTTTAAACCGTTTATTGATTTTAAAATCCGCGTTGGAGCGCAGCCCGTAACGTTCAAACGAGTTGTCGATGATGGTTCCATCTTCGCGCTGGTAGTTGGCCGAGAGGTAATAATTGGCTTTGGCCGATGCACCCGCCAGCGAAAGCGAATAACTCTGTTCTTTTCCGTTCTGGAAAATTTCGTCTACCCAATCGGTATTGGGCAGGCTGGCCGGATCGCCCCAGCCGTTGGTATTGACGCCGAACGCTTTTTTAGCGGTAATGTAATCCGCCGTGTTCAGCATTTTATACAGGTTCCGGGGCTGCCGAACACCGTAATAGGCGTTGAAGTTGATGTTCATTTTGTCTAGGCTGCCCCCTCGTTTGGTGGTTACCAAAACCACGCCACCGGCAGCCTGCGCCCCATAAATGGCAGCCGCGCTGGCATCTTTCAGCACTTCGATGGACTCGACATCCTGAAGGTTGAAGTTGTTGCCCGCGCCCATCCGAATACCGTCTACGATGTAAAGCGGAGCCATGCCGCCGATGGAGCCAACGCCCCGAATGACGATGTCGGAGCTACCACCCGGCGTTCCGTCCGGACGAGTCACCTGCACCCCGGCGGCCCGGCCCTGCAAGGCTTCGTTTACACTGCG
This sequence comes from Larkinella arboricola, assembly GCF_003259745.1. GTDB lineage: Bacteria > Bacteroidota > Bacteroidia > Cytophagales > Spirosomataceae > Larkinella > Larkinella arboricola. The sequence continues at coordinate 60,197 of NZ_QLMC01000001.1, forward strand.
AACCGGCAGGTTCTTCACTTCGGCAGCTTTTACCGACGAAACCGACCCCGTTAAGTCCGAACGTTTCTGCGTACCGTAACCGACCACGACCACTTCGCTGAGGTTTTTGGTGTCGGTCACCAGACTGACATTGATCTCGGAACGGTTATCGACAGCTATTTCCTGAGACGTATAGCCCACAAAGCTGAACACCAGCACGGCATCGCCGGTCTGCAATGTCATTCGGTATTGGCCGTTGCCATCCGTGGTGGTGCCGCGCGAGGTTCCTTTAACGACCACACTCACCCCCGGCAGCCGGGCGCCGGTTTCGTCGGCAACCGTTCCGGTGATGGTCTGGTCAACGGCAGCCGCGTCGCTTCTGCGGAGAATTTCTTCGGGTGAGGGGAGTGGCCGGGGTTCCAGGTTCAAAATGATTTGCCGCCCTTTCACCTGATAGCTCAGGTCCAGCGGTTTCAGGAGTTTATCCAGAATTTCGCCCAGGGGCTGGTTGGTCGCGCTGAACGTCACCCGCTGGTTCAACTGAATCAGGGATGAACGAAAGGCAAAACGAACATCGGTCTGTTTTCCCAACTGGTTCAGGACGGCTCTCACGGGCTGGTTGGTCACCTGTATGGTCACGCGCTGATCCATGATTCGCTGCGCTTCCACCGGGCGGGCCAGAGCCAGTCCGGTGAAGACTGCTGCCAGGAGTAACTGATAGAAAGTCAATTTCATAAAGCTACGCAACAGGCTAAGCGGTTGTCGAAGTTTTTCCATACTTTTGATTGTTTTTTGGCTGTTTGGGGTTTCGAATGGACAAAAAATTCCCTTAATCATCCCGGCACAGGTTGATCGAAAAAGGGGTTTGTCAGGTCAATGATGCTGGTACCATCATTGACCTTTTTTGTAAGAAGCGATGCGTAAATTAAATCATAGGCGAAGGGTTAGGCTAGCGATGGTTTGGAATATAGATTATGGGTTTAGGAATAGTTGATGCGTTATTGACAGCCTTTGCTGGTGATGACGATCTGCCCATCCAGTACTTTGTAGGATGCACCGATGGTCTGGCAGATCACGTCCAGCCTTTCCATTAGATTTTCTTCGTTGAAGGTCACGTTCACCAGACAGGCCGCCAGCGCATCCTCGTCGAAGATCAGTTTGACACCATAGGTTCGTTCCAGGCTTGAAAAAACCCTGGCAATCGACGCATCCTCAAACACCTGCTCACGACTGGGCCGGTTGGCAATCAAAGCCGCCGGTTCTTCAACCAGGGCCTTCACTAGCCGATTCTCTTCCAGGTTGTAGGTCATCTGCTGGTTGGGCGTCAGGACCACCCCATCGACGCGACGAACCCCGCTCTGCTGGGCATTCTCGTAATCTTTCTGCGAATAGACCGACACCCGCCCGGTTTTTACCATAACCGTCACCTCTTTTTCCCGGTAGTAGGCACGGACTAAAAAGCTGGTTCCGAGTACTTTTGTAACGGTTTGGTTGGCGTAAATCAAAAACGGTTTGGCCGGGTTCTTCACCACGTCGAAAAAGGCTTCCCCGCTGAGGTACACCGTACGGGCACTGGTATTGAAATGGGATGGATAGCTGAGTCGGCTGTTTGGGTTCAGGGTCACCACGCTGCCGTCGCTCAGCAAAACATTGATGGCTTTGGTGCCGGTGTTTACCTTTTCCTCAAGCGGTATAGTCGTTACCGTTCGGGTTACATATTCGTACGAGTCCAGGGCCGGTTTCGGTAGCCGGTTTACGTAAAACCAGGTGCTTACGCCCATCAGCATAATGGAAGCTGCAACGGCCCAGCGCCACCAGGGCCGTTGCCCGAGCGGAATAACCGGATGCTCAGTCTCTTCTTCCTGTTCGGTTTCCCGGCGTTCGGCGGCTTTGCTCATCAGCTTCTTCACCTCCAGCTCTATCCGGTCATCGGTTGCATCGTCCTGATAATGATCGTTCAGGGCATGAATCAATTCCTGGGCCTGCTGGGTAACCTCGGCGCGATCCGGATTCTGGGCCAGCCATTGTTCCCAAAAATGGGCTGCCTGCGGAGATGTACCCGTAGTCCACTGTCGGAACGATTCGTCGAACAGAAAGTCTTCCGCTTCGTACGTTCTGTAATTAATCATTGAGCAAATGGCATTCTATAACTTCTACTGGCATAGTGCCGGATTGGAAGGTGCAATACTCATAAAAAAGTAAAATTATTTTCTGGCAAAGTTCAATTGTTGCTAACTGCTGCTTAAACAGGCGCTTAGAGCAGTAAGCTGCGGAAGGAGGATAAGCGGCTAAACGAATGGGCTATTTATACGGAGCGCACGAGTACCAGCAAGGCCAGCAAAAGGCTGGACGACCACTGACTGCGGAGTTCCTTGAACGTGCGATGAAGCAGATTGGCAACACTTTGGCGCTCCAGACCCATGATCTGGGCAATTTCATGGTTATCCAGATTCTGATAGAATCGCAGATACAAAACTTCCTGCTGGCGTTTGGAGAGCGACGCCATCAGCTGGTGCAGCAGACGGGTTTGTTCGGTATGGCTTTCGTCGTCAATGATCTGTTGCTCAATGGAATCGGCATAGGGCAGTTGCGTGGGAGCCGGTTCGTCGAGATGAAGAGAGGGGTGGTGCGGTAGGAGTTTTAAGAGTTTATAACGCAGGGATTTAAGCAGGTATGTTTTTACAAAAACCGCATCGCCAACCGTTTGATGATGGTCCCATAAGTCCACCAGCAAATCCTGGATCGCATCCCAAACCAGTTCCGAATCCGCAGTAAGTCGCAACCCGTAGTTGTAAAGACTACGGTAATGCACCTGGGCCAGTGCGCCGAAAGCCAGTTTATCACCGGCTTTAAAGCGTTGCCAGAGCTCCTGAGGGGCAAGGGTTTTGTAATCAGTAGCTGTAATGCGTTCCAAGAGAAGATAAGCGTCACGTACCGACTAGGAATAAGCCGGCTTTCGACCCAATTTACTGAGCGGAAATGACATATTCCTGAGAACAATATAATTAAATTAATTTAAAATGTAATATTCCGGAAGAGATGACAAGTAGACCGGGTATCCAATAGCAAAAGTGCCCCGACGGTTTTCAATAACCTGGCAGTTGGTTAACTTTGGTGTATTAATACGTGACTAGACTTCCAGTGCCGACAACGGTATTGCTTTAATCAGACCACACCATGAACAACCGGTTTAAAATATGGCTCAAACGCGTCGGCTGGCTGGGCTTTCTTTTCTTTCTCATCAAGGGCCTGCTCTGGCTCATTATTCCTTATTTGATTGCTAAAGGTGTTTTTTCTAAATAAAACGCATTTAAGAAGGGACATATCCAGAACATAATCCTTGTTATGCGGTTTATGGGATGAGTCGGGTAGACCGGCTAATTAGTACCAGATGCTACTTTTTTGTACCCAGCATTAGCCGGTACTCAACATTCTTCGTCTACACTTCGTATTGGTGTATAATACTGATACCGAAAAAAAGTAGACGATAAGCTATCCGCAGACTATAATAAGGAACGTGAAAAAATTTCTGACGTTTTTTTTCCTTGCCATACTGGCATTGATTTTTCTGGTACTTGGGTTTCTCGGCGTCGTTGCCACAACGACCTGGGGGCAGGAGTTTGTTACCCGCCAGGTCAATAATTATTTAGCCGGAAAAATAAAAAGCCCCTTCCGGATTGGCCGCATTACCTACGACATTCCCGATTACGTCGGTCTGGAAGATGTTCTGTTCATTACCCCCAAGGGCGATACGCTGCTGGCGGGCCAAAAGCTCCGGGTTGATCTGGACATGATGGGGTTGCTCAAAAACCGGGTTGCACTCAATCAAATTGAACTGGAAAACGTCCGGGTCAACCTAAACCGGACCCTCCCCGACACCGCCTTTAATTTTCAGTATATCATTGATGCATTTGATACCGGCGGACCTCCGCAGCCGGTTGATACCACGGCGGCTCCGATGGACATCAGCTTGGCGGCCGTGATCCTGAAAGACGTTCGAATTCGTTACAAAGACGATGTCGTAGGGGCAGAGGTGGGTGCGTACCTGGATAGTCTGCGGGCCAATTTTGACGAAACCGACGTTGCCAAATCGCAATACCACCTTCGGACGGTTAACATAGACGGTTTGGTGGCTAATACCCGGCTTTATAAAGCCATTGATACACCGGAGACGCCCACACCTTCGGCGCCCGGTGATACGCTCGATCTGAAACTGGGCAGTTGGCGGGTTAATCGGGCGCGTTGGGATGTGAACGTTGAAGAGGCTGATTTCCAGACCCGCGGGTCGCTTGGGCGGCTGGTGATGGATGCGGATTATCTTTACATGGACGGACAGCGGGTTGGCATCCGATCGCTGGAACTGGCCAATGCCGATATTGCCGCCATTTTAACCAAAGCGACTACAAAGCCCAGTTCACCGGCTTCGACCACCGCGGCAACGACCGATGATGCGGGCGGTTGGCGGGCCAGTATTGGCCGGGTGGCGCTGGCAAAAAACCGGATTCGGTTTGAAAACCAGAATCAGCCCCGCCAGAAAACTGGCCTGGATTACGGTCACCTTGATTTGCAGGATTTTTCGCTCAACGCCCAGGCGCTGCAATACTCTCCCCAATTGATTGCCGGAAAATTCCGTGGAGGCCAGTTTCGCGACCAGAGCGGTTTTGCACTCCAGCGGCTCGACGCTGATGTCGTATATAGTGATACGATGACCTCGGTTACCAAACTTTATGTACAGACGCCCCACACCCTGCTTCGCGACCAGCTGATTCTGCGCTATGATTCCATCGGCCAGCTCAGCCGTCCGCGGGAAGCCGGGCGTGTGGGTGTCCGGGTCAATTTAAAGGAAAGCCGTTTGGCGGTGGCGGATATGCTGCAACTGGCACCGTTTCTGGCCAGTACCTCGCCTTTCTTCGAAGATCGTCGGGCCGTTATTCGGGTCAACACGCTGATGCGGGGTACGCTGGCGAATCTGAGCATTCCGACGTTTGAGGTAGATATGCTGGCCGGAACCCGGCTGCGGGCGAGTGGTCGGTTGCGGAATGTGACGGATGTAAACCGGCTGGCGATGGATATTAATCTAACCGAAGGTTCGACCCGGCTTGCTGATATTCGAAAGCTTGTACCGAAAGGCACGCTGCCCGATTCGTTCAACCTTCCGCCCAAACTCCGGCTAACGGGTCGTTTTCAGGGTGAGCTGGATAATTTAAACATCAATTCTGCGCTCCAAACCGATTGGGGAAACGTTGATTTTGACGGAAATGTGCGCGGTTTTGTGGCCGGGAAAGGACAGGCTTACAAAGGCACGCTGTCGCTGGCGCGTCTGGAAGCCGGGCGCTGGCTGGGGCAGCAGGGAACCATCGGAAGTATTACTGCCGATGCTACTTTCGACGGCCGGGGTATTGATGTCAAAACCATGCAGACGACTTTCCGGCTTAACGTTCGTCAGGCGGAATTGATGGGTTATAATTACCAGAACTTTGTTGCTCAGGGCCGACTGGAGCAGGGAAATCTGCGGATGCGAAGTACCCTTGATGATCCGAATGCAAAACTTGCGCTGGCCGCACAGGTAGGATTGTTGGAGGAATTTCCCAGCGTGCGGGGCGGTCTGGCGATTGAGAAACTGGACGTAACCCAACTGAAACTCTACAAAGACCCACTCAGTGTGGAAGGAAAGCTGCGGTTTGACTTTGCGTCGACCGATCCGGCCCAGCCGGTTGGCATCCTGGCCGCCCGCGAAACCGTGGTGCGATTGAACGGCAAAACCTACCCGCTGGATTCTTTTTATGTAAAAGCGGATGTAGACGGTGTTCGCAAAATCGTGGAAGCCCGACTGCCGTTTGCCCGGATGAACCTTGATGGCCAGTTCGATTACACCCGTCTGTACGACATTGCCGTTAGCGAGTTCAGCAAGTACCTCGCTTTGCCCGATCTTACGTATAATCCCGTTAACCCGCCTTATAATTTCCGGGTTGATATGACGCTGAATCAGCATCCGCTGCTGGCGGCTTTTGTGCCTGCGCTGACCCGGATGGACCCCGTTACGTTCAGGGCCTATGTTGATAATGCACAGGATACCACCTTTCTGGCTTCACTAAAAACCGGTATTATTGAATACGACACCACCCAGGTTCAGGGCATGACCATGAATCTGGCGGGCGTGAACGGACGATTGGGTATAACGGGTTTGATCAATGCCGTGAATACGAACGGTATTCGGCTGAATGTTACCAAACTGAACGCCGAAGCCATCAAGAACAAGCTTTGGTTTGAAGTTGAAACGGATGATTCGACGGGCCGGGCGTGGTATGGGCTTTCCGGAAGTCTGGCCATTGCCGATCGGGCGTATCAGTTCCGGTTTAACCCTGACGGTTTGCTGACTAATTACCAACGCTGGACCGGCGACACAACCGGTTATATTCAATACAGCGAAAAAGGCATTGTAGCCGACCGGTTTTTGCTTCAGACTGGTTCGCAGCGGATTCTGGTCAACAGCGAAGAAAAAGTACCTAATGCGCCGATGCGGGTGAAGGTCGAGAACATCAACCTGACCAACATGGCAAAATTGGCGAATCAGGATACGACGATGGTGGGCGGAATGCTGAACGGGGATGTCGTCCTGCGGGATGTAATGACCAATCTGTCATTTACCGGCGATGTGGTTGTGGATAGCCTGAAGGTGATGGAAAAAGCCATTGGCAACCTGACGGCCCGCTTTGCTAATACCACCGATCAGCGGATTTCGACGGATATTGCCCTGACGGGCGACGGCAACCGGGCGCGGGTTACGGGTTTTTACAATTCTTCGAATCCCGATCAGGCGCTGGATTTCAAAATCAATCTGGATGAACTGAGTGCCCAGACCATCGAAGCGTTCAGCTTTGGACAGTTGCGGCAAACCAGCGGACAGTTGCGGGGTCAGGTTGATGTAACCGGCTCAACGGCTCAACCCCGGATGAACGGTTCCATTTCCTTCGATTCGCTGGCTTTCAATGTAGCGTACCTGAATGCCACCTACAAGATTGATAATGAAACCATCCGGTTTAGCGAAAAAACCATCAATTTCCAGGATTTCAGCGTTCGGGATGGGCAGAACCGCAACCTGACAACGAACGGTACGATCACCATCCGGGAATTGCCGGATATGGCTTATAACCTGAACATTAAGGCCGACCGGTTTCAGGTGCTGAATGCCACCCGGAAGGACAACGATCTGGCGTACGGAAACGCAGCCATTAGTGCCAACCTGAACATTCGTGGTAGCGGAACCAGTCCGACCATTAGCGGTTCCATCAAACTGGAGGACGACAGCAAGATTACGATGGTGCTGCCCGACGAAAGCTCCACCGTGAATGAAGCCCGCGAGATTATCACGTTTATCGACCACAACGACACCCTGGCGCTGCGGAAATACCTGACGGTGGCCAAACCCGACACGGCTTTGCCCCGGATGGCTTTTCAGGATTTAAGCAATGCCCAGATTGATCTGAGTCTGGAAGCCAACGAGAAATCGGAGATTACCGTCATTGTTGACGAACTCAACGGCGACAACCTGCGCATCAAAGGTAACGCTCGTCTGAACGTCGGAATAAGCCAGAGCGGAAACATTTCGCTGCTGGGTCGGTATGATGTAACTGAAGGAGAATATTCGTTAACGTATCAGGTACTTAAACGGACGTTCTCGATTCAGAAAGGGAGTTTCATTACCTGGACGGGTGATCCCTTCCGGGCACAACTGGACATTACGGCGGTTTACCAGACCACGGCGGTGCCTTCGAACCTGATTGCCAACGAAACCAGCGAACAACTCCGGACCGCAGCCAAACAGAAAATACCGTTCAACGTCCTGTTGAAAATGAAAGGCCAGTTGTCAGCGCCGGACATCAGCTTTGATATTGCGATGCCGGAAGAAGATTTTCTGGCGTCCCGGACGGTGATCGACGCGGTGAATTCCAAATTGACGCAGTTGCGGCAGGATCCATCGCAGTTGAACAAACAGGTCTTCGGGTTGATGGTTCTGGGCAGCTTTATCTCAGAAAACACGTCCAGCTCATCCGGAGGAGGAATTAACACCGAAGAAATTGCCCGGAGTAGCGTCAGCAAGATTCTTTCTGATCAGCTTGAGCGGTTTGCCTCCAGCCTGCTCAAAGGGTTTGATGTCAATTTTGATCTGCTTTCATCGACCCAATCGGCGGCTGCCAACAACAAGGTGGGCACCCGAACAGACTTAAACGTCGATATATCCCGCAGCTTCCTGCAAGGGCGACTGACGGTTTCGGTGGGGCGCAACTTTGTGCTGGAAAACAATACCGGTATCAACCGGAACCCCAATGAAGTATTCGATAACCTGTCCCTGAACTATAACCTCACCCGCGACGGGCGTTACATGCTGCGCGGCTATCGCAAGAGTGATTATCAGGCGGTTCTGGAAGGGTACGTGATCGAAACCGGTATTGGTTTTGTCATCACGGTCGACTATAACCTGTTGAGTGAAATCTTTCGTAAACCGGAGGAAAAAGAAAATCAATGAGAAGGAGTCTTCTATACAGTAGTGTTGCATTCCTCACGCTGACCGGCTGTCATGTGGCCCGACACATTCCGCCCGGTGAGAAATTATACGTGGGTACCCAGATCAATGTTCAGGTAGATTCGACGGTTTCCAAATCGGAAAAAAGCCAGATTGAAACCCAGTTGACCGAAATGGCCCGTCCGAAGCCTAACAAAACGCTGTTTGGTTATCCCTACCGGGTTGGCTTGTATTATATGGTGGGTGAGCCCAAGAAGGAAAAAGGCTTCCGGTCGTGGTTACGTCGGAAGATTGGCGAAGCGCCGATTTTTGCAAGTGCCAAGGCTCTATCTGCCAATTCAGCGATCTGGATGGCTTTCCTCGAAAACGAGGGGTATTTCCGGTCAACGGTTTCGGGCAGTCTGCACGAGGAAGATTACAAGGCAACCGGCGTTTATCAGGTGCAGGTTCAGCAGCGTTACCTGATTGATTCGGTGGCGTTTTTGATGGACTCAACGACGTTGCGCAAACCGATAGCAGAGGTGCGGAAACGGAGTTTACTGAAGAAAGGTAACCCCTACCGGTTTGATATCATCAAGCTGGAACGCGAACGGATTACGCAGGCCCTGCAACGGCAGGGATTCTTCTATTTCCAGCCCGATTACATTGCCGTACTGGCCGACAGCGCCCAGGGCAATCACCGAACGCGGCTGTATCTGGCAATCAAGCCCGAAACACCGCCTGCGGCTTTGCTGCCGTATTCGGTGCGGGATATTTACGTCTATCCAACCTACAGTTTGTCGTCCAATACAACGCAGTTGGATACATCGCAGAATCAGGCGGTTCAGTTTGGTAAACTGAAAATTGTCGATCCGGCGGGTATTTATAATCCCAAATTATTCCGGGACATCATCGCGTTAAGACCCGGCTGGCGCTACAACAGCCGGGCGCAGGACGTTACGCTCTCGCGGTTTATTAATGTCGGTTCGTTTAAATTTGTCCGGAACCGGTTTGAACCTGCACAGGCGGGAGACTCGGCGGTGCTGGATGTTCATTATTTTCTGACACCCTACCCAAAGCAATCGGCCCGGCTTGAATTGGCGGGAACGAGCCGTTCCAATAACCTGGTGGGTTCGCAGTTGAGTTTAAACTGGCGAAATCGCAATGTACTGGGTCGCTCCGAGCTGCTGACGATCAGTGCCAATGCCGGAATTGAATTTCAAATCGGTGCCCGGGGGACGGGTATTACCAATTACCGCTACGGTTTACAGGGCAGTGTGACATTCCCCCGGCTGGTTTCGCCTATTCCGATCAAGTTTTATCAACGCGGACAAACCCTGCCCCAAACCATTGTTTCGCTCAGCTATGACTTAATTGTTCGTAGCCAATATTATCATTTAAATTCCTTCCTGACCACCTTTGGGTATACTTGGCGCAGCAATCCGCAAATGGAACATATTTTTCAGCCCATTAGCATCAACTACGTCCTGCCTTCCAGCTTTACCGAAGAATTTTTTGCCCTGGAAGCCGACCCTACAACACGGCAGCAATACATTAATATTCTAAATTCAGAGCAGCTAATTCTTAGCTCACTCTATACCTACAACCTAAGTTCTTCTCCCCGTACCAACTCAGGTTATACGTACCGTTTGAGTATGAACGTCGAACCGGCGGGTAACTTGGGGTCCTTGTTGACGCGTAAAAGAAACGAAATGGGTGAGGAGGTCATTTTTGGCGTACCCTACTCCCAGTTTTTCCGGGTCGATCTCGACAGTCGTCATTTCTTCCGGCTATCGCCCGGCCTTACCTGGGCCAATCGGGTGTTTGGTGGTCTGGGTATCCCTTACGGCAACTCCACTCAATTACCGTTTGTCAAGCAGTACTTCGTCGGTGGAGCCAACAGTTTACGGGCCTTTCGTCCCCGGGCGGTCGGACCTGGTATTTACACCCGCTACCTGGACGGTTCGGTTATTCTTCAGGACGGTGGGGGCGATATTAAGCTGGAGTATAACACCGAAATCCGACCAAAATTCAATAAATACCTGCAAGGAGCTTTGTTTCTGGACGTTGGTAACGTCTGGATGTATTCCAAAGAAAGTTCTTATGGAGCCGGTACTCATTTTACATCTGACTTCTATAAACAACTGGCTGTGGGCACCGGTGTAGGCCTGCGGATTGATGTATCGTATTTCGTTTTACGGTTTGATTTGGCGTTCCCGTTGCGTAAACCGTGGTTGCCGGAAGGACAGCAGTGGGTGTTCGACGAAATCAACCCGGGAAGCCGGAGCTGGCGTCGGGAAAATCTAATTTTGAACGTTGCCATCGGTTATCCGTTTTAATAGCGGTATTGCTGTAAGTATCTGTTGGTTATCTTTTCCAATAGTGTTTGCAATTGTTTTGTTTTTACAACGCTTTTTTCCTATCTTTGCGCTCTGATTCGCGAAAAGTGCCTTTTCTCATGGAAATGGGCTTTCTTGCGTACCTTCAATTGCATATTAACTTCTGAAATACTACTTCAATTATGGCAACTGATCTTCGATACCTGCGAAACATTGGTATCGCTGCCCACATCGACGCCGGTAAAACGACTACCACCGAGCGGATTCTTTATTACTCCGGGGTCAGCCACAAAATCGGTGAAGTACACGAAGGGGCCGCTACCATGGACTGGATGGAGCAGGAACAGGAACGCGGTATCACCATCACGTCGGCTGCTACAACCGTCAACTGGAAATACCGTGACCAGAGCTACCATGTGAACATCATCGACACGCCGGGTCACGTTGACTTTACGGTGGAGGTAAACCGTTCATTGCGCGTTTTGGATGGTCTGGTGTTTTTGTTCAGTGCGGTAGACGGTGTTGAACCGCAGTCAGAAACCAACTGGCGGTTGGCCAACAACTACAACGTAGCCCGTTTGGGTTTCGTTAATAAAATGGACCGCGCCGGTGCTGACTTCCTGAATGTGGTCAATCAGGTGAAAGAAATGCTCGGTAGCAATGCCGTGCCGCTGCAGTTGCCGATCGGTGCTGAAGATAACTTCAAAGGCGTTGTTGATCTGGTTAACTTCCGGGGTATCCAGTGGAACGAGCAGGACAAAGGGATGACCTTTACCGAAGTGCCGATTCCGGAAGACATGATCGAGGAAGCCCGCGAATGGCGCGGAAAACTGCTCGAAGCCGTTGCGGAATACGACGAGTCGCTGATGGAAAAATACTTCGAAGACGAAAACTCGATCACCGAAGATGAAATTCTGAATGCGCTGCGTCAGGCTACCATCGAAATGAAAATCGTTCCGATGTTGTGCGGTTCTTCGTTCAAGAACAAAGGTGTTCAGACGATGCTCGATTACGTGATGGCGCTGTTGCCGTCTCCGCTCGACAAACCGGAAATTAAAGGAATTAACCCGAACACCGATCAGGAAGTGGTTCGTCACCCGACGGAAAACGATCCTTTCACGGCACTGGGCTTTAAAATTGCTACGGACCCTTACGTTGGTCGTCTGTGTTTCGTACGCGTTTATTCAGGAGCGCTGGATTCTGGATCTTACGTTCTGAACACCCGTTCAGGCAACAAAGAGCGGATTTCGCGGATTTTCCAGATGCACGCCAACAAACAAAACCAGATCGACAAACTGCGGGCTGGTGATATTGGTGCAGTTGTTGGGTTCAAAGACATCAAGACGGGTGATACCCTTTGCGATGAGAAAAACCCGATTATTCTGGAATCCATGATCTTCCCGGATCCGGTTATTGGTTATGCCATTGAGCCGAAGAAAACCGCTGATCAGGATAACTTCTCGAAAGCCATCGGTAAACTGATCGAGGAAGATCCGACCCTGAAAGTGGAGACGGATGAAGAAACCGGCCAGACGATTATCCGTGGTATGGGTGAGCTTCACCTTGAAATCATCATCGACCGGATGCGTCGGGAGTTCAAAGTAGAAGTAAACCAGGGCGCTCCGCAGGTTGCTTACAAAGAAACGCTGACGAAAAACTTCGAACACCGCGAGCTTTACAAAAAGCAAACGGGTGGTCGTGGTAAGTTTGCCGACATCGTGTTCGAAATCATGCCCGGTGAAGAAGGCAAAACGGGTCTTGAGTTTATAAACGGTATTGTAGGTGGGGTTATTCCACGCGAATTCATTCCATCTGTCGAGAAAGGTTTCCGCGAGGCCATGTCAACAGGTCCGTTGGCGGGCTACCCGGTAGACTCGATGAAAGTACGGTTGTTCCACGGTTCTTTCCACGATGTCGATTCTGACTCACTGTCGTTTGAATTGGCCGCTCGTCTTGGTTTCCGTGAAGCCGCTAAACAAGCTGGTCCGAAACTGCTCGAGCCAATCATGGCGGTGGAAGTCCTGACACCAGAAGAATACACGGGTCCGATCACAGGTGACCTGAACCGTCGTCGTGGTATCATGAAAGGCATGGATACCCGCGCAGGTTCACAAGTTATCAAAGCCGATGTACCTCTGTCTGAACTGTTCGGTTACGTAACGGATCTGCGGACGATGTCATCGGGTCGTGCAACGGCCAACCTAACGTTCTCACACTACGAGCAAGTTCCGACTAACCTGGCGGAAGGCATCGTGGCTAAAGCGAAGGGAACGGTTAAAGCTTAATTTTTTAGAACAGAGAGCAGTTAACTTTACTTGCTCTCTGTTTTTTTATAAAAGCCGTGTTACTGGAGTAAATGGTTCTTTCAGTAACGGGCCGCCGGTCTCGAATCGGCTAACTTATCAGAACCACAAATTGTCATGAATCAAAAAATTCGGATTAAACTGAAGTCATTCGACCACATGCTGGTCGATAAGTCGGCTGAAAAAATTGTCAAAGCCGTTAAGTCAACGGGTGCCATTGTAAGCGGCCCGATTCCTCTGCCGACTGAGAAAGAAAAATTTACGGTCCTGCGTTCTCCGCACGTTAACAAAAAGTCTCGGGAGCAGTTTCAACTTTGTACGTATAAGCGCCTGGTAGATATCTATTCAACGAGCGCGAAAACGGTTGATGCACTGATGAAGCTGGAACTGCCAAGCGGTGTTGATGTAGAGATCAAAGTATAAGGCTAAAAATTCTTTCTAAATTTTTCGTAGAAAGTTTTTAGAAAGAAAAGAAATAGCCTATCTTTGCAGTCCGAATTACGAAGTAGAAATAACGACATAAATCGGGTGAAGGTCCCACTAGGAAACCACATCTGACTATTTTAGGCCGGTAATCCATGAACATGGATCAACCGAGCAAAAGGTCAGGTGTAACACGCCTGGCCTTTTTTGTTTTCGACGGAAATAGTTGATAATAAATAAAATACGGTTTGGAATAGAGGGGAGTAATTCATACCTTTGCACTCCGTTTTTTGGGTTTATATTTATATAATTCCTGCTTTACAACCACTTATTATGTCTGGTTTAATTGGAAAGAAGATTGGGATGACCAGTCTGTACAATGCTGACGGGCAGGCTCTGGCATGTACAGTCATTGAAGCTGGTCCCTGTGTTGTTACTCAGGTAAAAACGCAGGAGTCGGATGGTTACCAAGCCATCCAGTTGGGTTACGGTGAAAAGAAAGAAAAACGTACCACCAAGCCGTTGCTTGGTCACTTTAAAAAGGCTGGTACGACGCCGAAACGCAAATTAGTTGAGTTTAAAACATTCGAGCAAGACCTGAACCTAGGTCAAACCCTGGAGGTTGCGGATGTTTTCGCTGAAGGTGACTTCGTTGATGTCGTAGGAACTGTGAAAGGTCGCGGTTTTCAAGGCGTCGTGAAACGCCACGGTTTTGGCGGGGTCGGTGGACAAACCCACGGCCAGCACAACCGTCAGCGTCACCCGGGTTCGATTGGTGCCTGTTCATTCCCGTCGCGGGTCTTCAAAGGCTTGCGGATGGCGGGTCGTTACGGCGGCAACCGGGTTAAAGTGCAGAACCTGCGCGTTCTGAGAGTTCTGCCCGAGCAGAACCTGATCGTTGTGAGCGGCTCGGTACCGGGCGCAAAAAATTCGTTCCTCATTTTAGATAAGTAATCATGGAGGTAGCAGTTTATAACTCGAAAGGAGAGGATACAGGCAAAAAAGTAACTTTGTCTGATAATATCTTCGGAATTGAGCCGAACGAGCACGCGATCTACTTAGACGTGAAACAATACCTGGCTAACCAACGTCAGGGAACGCACAAGGCAAAAGAACGGGGTGAGAATGCTCACTCAACCCGTAAAATCAAGAAACAGAAAGGTACGGGTGGTGCCCGCGCTGGTTCTATCAAATCGCCGGTATTTGTTGGCGGTGGAACCATCTTCGGTCCTCGTCCCCGCGACTACTCGTTCAAACTGAACAAGAAAGTTAAGCAACTGGCTCGTAAGTCGGCGCTGGCAGCTAAAGTAAAGGATAACAGTGTATCGATCCTGGAAAACTTTACGCTGGAAGCGGCCCGCACAAAATCATACATCGAGTTTCTGGACGGTTTTCAGGCGTTGAATACCAAAACGTTATTGATCCTGCCGGATGTGGATACCAATGTTGTGCTGTCAAGCCGTAATCTGCAGAAAGCAAAAGTTACGACGGCTGACAATGTCAACACCTATGATCTGATGCATGCTGATCGTCTGCTGATTGCTGAAGGTGCCTTGTCGAAACTAGAATCTCTTCTCCAGTAATTGACTATGGAAAACGTACTGAAAAGACCGATCATTACCGAGAAGGTGACCGCCCAGAACAAGAAAGGGCAATACGGATTTGAGGTATCGATGAATGCCAATAAAATCGAAATCAAAAAGGCTGTCGAGAAACTGTACGGTGTTACGGTAACAGAAGTAAACACGATGCGGTGCATTGGTCATAAAAAATCAAAAAGCACGAAAAAAGGCGCCATTACTTCTGGCCGTACGTCAACCTGGAAAAAAGCGATTGTTACGGTTGCTGAAGGGGAGATCATCGATATTTACGCCGAAGCATAACCCAACCACGAACGACTAAACGAAGTAGTTAGGAATCATGGGAGTTAAGAAACTTAAACCAACAACCCCGAGTCAGCGTTTTCGGGTGGCCCCGGACTTTGCCGAGATCACAACCGATAAACCGGAGCGGAGCCTGCTGGTAACGATAAAAAGAACCGGTGGCCGTAACAACCAGGGACACCGTTCGATGCGCTACATCGGTGGCGGTCACAAAAAACAATACCGGATTATCGACTTCAAACGTGATAAAACGGGTATTCCGGCAACGGTTAAAACGGTCGAGTACGACCCCAACCGTTCCGCGCGTATTGCGTTGCTGTTCTACGCTGATGGCGAGAAACGCTATATCCTTGCTCCGCAAGGCATTACCGTCGGTCAACAAGTAATCGCTGGCCCATCGGTTGCTCCGGAAGTAGGAAACGCTTTGCCGCTGTCGGCCATGCCAATCGGTACAATCGTTCATAATATTGAACTGAAGCCTGGTAAAGGCGGTGCCATGGCACGGAGTGCTGGAACCTACGCACAATTGGTAGCCCGGGAAGATAAATACGCTATTCTGCGGATGCCTTCGGGCGAACAACGGATGGTACTGGGTACCTGCATTGCAACGGTCGGATCGGTGTCCAACCCTGATCACATGAACGTTAGCATCGGGAAAGCCGGTCGTACCCGCTGGTTAGGTCGCCGTCCACGCGTTCGTGGTGTTGCGATGAACCCGGTTGATCACCCAATGGGTGGTGGTGAAGGACGGGCATCCGGTGGTCACCCACGTTCACGTACGGGTCTGTACGCAAAGGGTAAGAAGACTCGTCCGGTAAACAAATATTCAGATCGTTTGATCATTAGTAAACGGAAAAAATAAGAGGTAGATGGCACGCTCACTTAAAAAGGGTCCCTACATAGATTTTCGTCTGGAAAAAAAGGTGGAAACCATGAATGATTCGGGTCGTAAATCCGTTATCAAAACTTGGTCACGCCGTTCAATGATTTCTCCGGATTTCGTTGGCCATACGTTCGCCGTCCACAATGGCAATAAGTTCATTCCGGTTTATGTAACCGAGAACATGGTTGGTCATAAGTTAGGCGAGTTTTCACCTACCCGTAACTTCCGGGGCCACGTTGCGAAGAAAGACAAAGGCAAACGATAGAATTGTTTAATGCTTCGTACGAAGCATTAAACCTGAAACCAGAAAAAATGGAAGCAGTAGCAAAGCTAAAAAATGTGCCTTCGTCTCCTCGTAAAATGCGGCTGGTTGCCGATATGATTCGGGGGCAGAAGGTGAGCAAAGCGTTGGGAATTCTGCGTTATCAACCTCAGGCTGGGGCTGCGTTGCTGGAAAAGCTGCTGCTATCAGCGGTTGCTAACTGGCAGCAAAAGAACGAGAACGAACGTGCTGAAGACGCTGATCTGTATGTGAAAACGATCTTTGTTGATGGTGGCCGGATGCTGAAGCGTCTGCGCCCTGCCCCGCAAGGCCGTGGTCACCGGATCCGTAAGCGTTCCAACCACGTAACAATCATCGTTGAAAGTGCCGCAACCGGCCTTACCGTTGCACCAGAAGTTTCAACAGAAAACGCAGAATAACAAGACAATAAAATGGGACAAAAAGTAAACCCCGTTGGTTTTCGGCTTGGCATCGTTAAGGGATGGGATTCTAGCTGGTATGGCGGCAAAGAGTTTCCGGATAAGCTGGTTGAAGACGAACGAATCAGAAAATATATCCAGGCTCGTATTCCGAAAGGATCCATCGCCCGGGTTGTTATCGAGCGTACCCTGAAACGTATCACCCTGACAATTCATACGGCTCGTCCGGGTATTGTTATCGGTAAAGGGGGTGGTGAAGTCGATAAGATTAAGGAAGAGTTAAAGAAGATTACCGGTAAAGACGTTCAGATCAACATTTTCGAGATCAAGCGTCCGGAAATCGATGCTAAATTAATCGGTGAGACGATTGCCCAACAACTTCAGGCTCGTATTTCTTATCGTCGTGCCATGAAGCAAGCGATCAGCTCGGCAATTCGGGTTGGTGCTCAAGGGATTAAAGTACGTGTCTCAGGTCGTTTAGGCGGTGCTGAAATGGCCCGTACGGAAGAATACAAAGAAGGCCGTGTGCCCCTGCACACCCTGCGAGCTGATATCGATTACGCAATTTCAGAAGCTCAAACGATTTACGGAAAAATCGGTATTAAAGTTTGGGTTTTTAAAGGCGAATTGTACGGCAAACGGGACCTTTCACCGGCTGCGCAAATTACGGCTGCTCAATCAGAGCGTGGTGGTGAGCGGAGCGACCGTCGCGGTGATCGCGGAGACCGTCGCGGAGAGCGTGGTGGTGATGGAGAACGCAACGATCGTCGTCGGGGCCGGAATGATCAAAACCGTGGTGGTGGTGGTCAACGCGGTGGACAAGGTGGCGGTCAGCGCGGTGGACAGGGCCAGGGCGGACGCAAGAGATAGTAAGAACATCGGGCGTCAGCTATAGCAAAACGTCCTTCAGATACGACTAAAGATGTTACAACCAAAAAGAACCAAGTTTCGTAAGCAGCAGAAAGGCCGGGTAAAAGGCATTGCCGGACGTGGCCACCAGATCGCTTTCGGATCGTTTGCCATCAAGTCGCTGGAACCCGGTTGGATTACAGCCCGTCAGATTGAAGCGGCTCGTATCTCCGTAACCCGCGCCATGAAACGGGAAGGCCAGGTATGGATTCGAATCTTCCCAGATAAAGTGATTACCAAAAAGCCTGCCGAAGTACGGATGGGTAAAGGGAAAGGGGCTCCAGAATACTGGGTAGCTACCGTCAAACCCGGTACGATTTTGTTCGAAGCAACCGGCGTTCCGCTGGATGTGGCAAATGAGGCCCTGCGATTGGCAGCTCAAAAACTGCCGATCAAAACAAGATTCGTTGTTCGTCGGGATTATCAGGAAACAGAAGGCTAACTCGGGAAAAGGTTGCCGGTAAGGATTCCAACCCGAAGCGGGCAACTACCAACAATATTCAGTCATGAAAAAGAACGAGATTAAGTCGCTGACGGTTGAACAATTGAATGAGCAGGTAGCGGCTGAGAAAGATCGCTTGCAAAAGTTAAAGTTTGCGCACGCTATTTCGCCTATCGAAAACCCGATGCGGATTCGCACAACGCGTAAATTGATTGCTCAATTACTGACCGAGCTGACTAACAAACAAAAAGCCAGCTAATTTAACGGTATTGATCCATGGAGCAGCAAGAAAGAAATCTGAGAAAAGAAAGAATTGGTAAAGTGGTCAGCAACAAGATGGAGAAATCCATCACGGTTGCAGTCGATCGGAAAGTGAAGCACCCGATGTACGGGAAATTCATGCACCGTACGAAGAAGTTCATGGCCCACGACGAAAAAAATGAATGCGGCATCGGCGATACCGTTCGCATCATGGAGACGCGTCCGTTGAGCAAGAACAAATGTTGGCGGTTAGTCGAAATCATTGAAAAGGCGAAGTAATCATGATCCAGCAAGAATCACGTTTGGGCGTAGCCGATAACAGCGGTGCCAAAGAAGTACTTTGCATCCGGGTACTGGGTGGAACCGGCAAGCGTTTCGCTACAGTTGGAGATAAAATTGTAGTGACGGTAAAACAGGCGCTTTCTTCAAGCAACATGAAGAAAGGAACCGTATCGAAAGCGGTTGTCGTTCGGACTAAAAAGGAAATACGCCGGAAAGACGGATCGTATATTCGGTTTGAAGACAATGCGGCCGTGCTGCTGAACAACAATGACGAGCCTCGCGGCACCCGTATTTTTGGGCCCGTTGCCCGTGAATTGCGCGAGAAGCAGTTTATGAAAATCGTTTCCTTAGCTCCAGAAGTATTGTAACTATGAAGAATGTAGCAGACAAACCTGCGAAGTTACACATCAAAAAAGGAGATACTGTTAAAGTTATTTCCGGTAACTCAAAGGGTCAAACCGGTACGATATTGCGCGTTTTGGTCGATAAGCAACGCGCCGTGGTTGAAGGGGTGAACATGATCACCAAACACGTAAAACCATCGGCAGCCAACCCACAAGGAAGTTTGGAAAAGCGCGAAGGAACGATTCACATCAGTAATTTGATGGTTATCGATTCAGCGACGAACGAACCTTCACGGATTGGCCGCAAACTAAACGATAAAGGTAAGTTGCAACGATTCTCCAAGAAATCGGGTAATTTTATCTAATTGATTAGGAATCAGGAACGTATAAATAAATACGAAAGTGGCAACTCCGAGACTGAAAGAGAAATATACGAATGAGATCGTGGCCCAATTGAAGGAAAAGTTTCAGTACAAAAGCATTATGCAGGTACCGAAGCTAACCAAGATTGTTGTAAACAAAGGGATTGGTGCCGCCGTCGCTGATAAGAAATTAGTGGATGTCGGTGTAGACGAGCTGACCATGATTACAGGTCAGAAGGCCGTTCCCACAATTGCGAAAAAGGCCGTCTCTAACTTTAAGCTGCGCGAAGGAATGCCAATCGGCGCAAAAGTAACCCTACGCGGAGAGAAGATGTACGAATTTCTGGATCGTCTGACCGCCGTTGCTCTGCCACGCGTTCGTGACTTTAAAGGAATTAGCGACAAAGGCTTCGACGGACATGGTAACTACACGTTTGGTGTTCAGGAGCAGATCATCTTCCCGGAAATCACGATTGATAAAGTGAATCGGATTTCAGGAATGGATATTACGTTCGTTACAACGGCGAACACGGATGAAGAAAGTTTTGCATTGCTAAAAGCGCTGGGTATGCCCTTCGCCGGAGGTAAAAAATAACGCATAACGCGAAAACAACATGGCAAAAGAATCCATCAAAGCAAGAGAGCGTAAGCGGATTGCCTTAGTTGCGAAGTACGCTACAAAGCGTGCTGCACTGAAAGCGGCTGGTGATTACGCCGGATTAGATAAACTGCCGAAAAATGCTTCTCCGGTGCGTCTGCACAATCGGTGCAAGCTAACAGGCCGCCCTCGTGGGTATATGCGGAAGTTTGGTATCTCCCGCGTAACGTTCCGCGAAATGGCCTCGGCTGGTAAGATCCCGGGTGTAACCAAGGCAAGCTGGTAACTTTTACGCCATCTAGCGATTATCAAAACAATTCCCTAATTTTGCAGGCCCGTTTGAAAGGCTTGCAGTTACTAATCAGGAGGAAATGAATACTGATCCCATAGCAGATTATCTGACTCGCATCAGAAATGCGATCCGCGCCAAGCACCGGGTCGTGGAAATTCCTGCTTCCAATATAAAGAAGGAGATCACTAAGGTACTCTTTGATAAAGGCTTTATTCAGAACTATAAGTTCGATGAAACGGGCCCACAAGGAAGTATCAAGATTGCGCTGAAGTATAATCCTGTAACGAAACAGCCGGCAATTGTTGACTTGCAGCGGGTAAGCCGTCCAGGTCTGCGTCAGTACAAAGGAGCTACGGAAATCCCGCGCATCTTCAACGGCTTAGGTGTTGCTATCGTCTCAACTTCTAAAGGAGTGATGACCGATAAGGAAGCTCGGACGCTGAACGTAGGTGGTGAGGTGTTGTGTTACGTATATTAATCAGAAACTATGTCACGCGTAGGTAATAAAACCATTGCACTGCCCGAGAAAGTATCAGTTTCGGTCGAGAACGGTAACACAGTTACGGTGAAAGGCCCGAAGGGAACACTGTCGCAGAGCATCAACCCGGATATTAAATTAGAAATCGCTGATGGCGAACTCAAAGTGGTTCGTCCCAACGATCAGAAGCGCTTCAAATCACTGCACGGTTTATATCGTGCTCTGGTAAATAACATGGTGACGGGCGTAAGCACGGGATACCGGGTTGAGCTTGAAATTGTTGGGGTTGGTTATAAGGCAGTTGCCTCAAACAACATCCTGCAATTGACTTTAGGCTATTCGCACGATATCTATGTTGCTATTCCGCAAGAGCTGAATGTTACGGCTGTTACGGAAAAAGGTCAGAACCCGAAGGTTATTCTGGAAGGAATAGATAAGCAACTGATTGGCGATGTTGCTGCCAAAATCCGGTCCTTGCGTAAGGTTGAGCCCTACAAAGGAAAAGGTATTCGGTTCGTGGGCGAAACTATTCGTCGTAAAGCTGGTAAATCTGCTTCTAAGAAATAAGCAGTAATAGGTGAACCATATAATAAGCACAGGCGAAAATGGCTGTCACAAGAGAAAGCAGGAGACTGCGTATTAAAAGACACATTCGGAATAAAGTATCCGGAACGGCTGATCAGCCGAGATTATCCGTATTCCGGTCAAATTCCCGGATTTATGCTCAAATCATTGATGATGAAAAAGGCCATACACTGGTGAGTGCATCTTCAATCGATATCAACGGCAAAGATAAAAAAGGCGTCAACGTAGAAACGGCTAAACAAGTCGGACAGGCCTTGGCGGAGAAAGCAACTACCAGTGGGATTACAAAGGTAGTTTTCGATCGGAACGGTTATTTGTATCATGGTAAGGTGAAAGCTTTGGCCGACGGTGCTAGAGAAGGTGGCCTTCAATTTTAAGCAAAACAATGGTAACCAGTACAAGACCTGCTAAAGTTAACGAGTCAGACCTTAAGGAACGCGTTGTTGCTATCAACCGTGTTGCTAAGGTAGTGAAAGGTGGTCGGCGTTTTAGCTTTGCCGCAATCGTTGTCGTCGGTGACAGCAACGGTGTGGTTGGCTATGGCCTGGGTAAAGCAAACGAAGTAACGGATGCTATTGCCAAAGGAATTGAAGATGCGAAAAAGAACCTGGTGCAGGTTCCTTTGCTGAAACATACAGTTCCTCACGAAATGGAAGGTAAATTCAGTGGTGGTTTCGTGCTGCTGAAACCTGCCTCAGCTGGTACAGGCGTTATTGCCGGTGGTGCTATGCGTGCTGTTTTGGAAAGCGCTGGTATCCGTGATGTATTGGCAAAATCAAAAGGTTCGTCAAATCCGCATAACGTGGTTAAAGCAACCATCGATGCATTGCTGAAAATGCGGGCTCCGCATCAGGTAGCATTCCAGCGCGGTGTGAAGCTGAGTAAGGTTTTTAACGGATAAGAGTCCTTAATAACGGCAATAAAAATGGCACGGATTAAAATCACACAGGTTCGCAGTATTATTAAGCGGCCTAAAACACAGAAGCTGGCGATTCAGTCGCTTGGCCTGGGAAAAATCAACCGTAGCGTTTCATTGGAATACAATGACGCAATTGGTGGAATCATCCGCAAAATACAACACTTAGTTAAAGTAGAAGAAATTTAAGATCATGAATCTGAATACGCTTAAACCTGCGCAAGGATCCGTCCGGGAGCGCAAGCGAGTAGGTCGAGGTACGGGTTCTGGCATGGGTGGTACCTCCACCCGTGGCCATAAAGGTGCCCAATCGCGTTCTGGATACAGCGCGAAAAAGAACTTCGAAGGTGGTCAAATGCCCTTGCAACGCCGGGTGCCGAAATTTGGCTTTAAAAATATTAATCGGGTTGAGTACAAGCCAATTAACCTGGATACACTTCAACAGTTGATCGAAAAAGCTGGTGTTACTTCGATTGATATGGACGTGTTATTGCAAAATGGCTTGGTCGGCAAGAACGACAAAATAAAAATCTTGAGCCGGGGCGAATTGTCTTCTGCAATCGAAGTGAAAGCACACAACTTTTCGCAGAAAGCGATTGAGATTATTGAGAAAGCAGGTGGTAAAGCAATAAAGCTCTAATCAGCTCGCTCGTTCGTAGTAGATTTAGCCAATATTTTTTCATAAATTTGTTGACTTTTTTCGGACGAGCAGCTTGATACACTAATGAAACGATTAATCACAACCCTTCAGAATATTTTTTCGATTGAGGAGCTGCGGACCCGCATTCTCAACACCTTGTTGTTTGTGACGGTTTTTCGGTTGGGTTCTCAAATCGTACTACCTGGTGTTGATCCGGATAGACTGAATCTGACTCCTCAAGGGTTGCTGGGTTTGGTGGATATTTTTGTGGGAGGAGCTTTCAGTAAAGCGTCAATTTTTGCATTGGGAATTATGCCGTATATCTCGGCATCCATTGCTATTCAGCTTCTGACGCTGGCATTGCCTTACTTCCAGAAAATGCAGAAGGAAGGTGAATCGGGCCGTAAACGGTTAAACCAAATTACACGGGTATTAACTATTTTCGTTACAGCAGCGCAGGCCATCACTTATCTGACGACAACAATTCCGAACGAGGCTGTGATGATGAATCCTACGACGTTCCGGGTTGTGTCTGTGTTTATTCTGACCGGTGGTACAATTTTCTGTATGTGGCTGGGCGAACGGATCACAGATAAAGGAATTGGTAACGGGATTTCCATGCTGATTATGATCGGTATTGTCTCACGTTTTCCGGGAGCAGTATATGGGGAAGCACTATCTCGTGGTTCAGGCGGTGCACTTCTGTTTGTTCTGGAGATTGTTGCCCTCTTCTTTGTTGTAATGGGCGCAGTTGTACTGACGCAGGCTGTCCGTCGGATTCCAATTCAATATGCCAAACAAGTGGTTGGTAACAAGGTAGTAGGCGGTCAGCGGCAATACTTGCCACTGAAACTAAATGCTGCGGGCGTAATGCCAATTATTTTTGCTCAGGCATTAATGTTTGTCCCTTCCCTGGTTGCTTCCTTTTTCGCAGAGAAAAGTGATTTTGCCGGGTCTGTGCAGACGGTTTTCTCCGATTATACATCGTGGCAATATAATGTACTGTTTGCTGTGCTGATTATTGTCTTTACGTTTTTCTATACGGCAATTTCAGTTAATCCCAACCAGATTGCGGATGACATGAAGCGGAGCGGTGGTTTTATTCCGGGTGTCAAACCAGGCTTTATGACCTCTGAGTACATTGGTCAGGTATTGGATCGGATTACACTGCCCGGTGCATTAATGTTAGCAACCGTGGCTATATTACCAGCCATTGCTGCTCTGCTGGGAATGACTCGTAATTTCTCGCAGTTTTTTGGCGGTACCTCTCTGCTGATTATGGTTGGTGTTGTACTGGATACGTTGCAGCAAATTGAAAGCTATCTTTTGATGCGCCGTTACGAAGGTTTGATGAAGTCAGGACGGGTAACGGGTCGCACGGAAAGTGTAACCGCCTAACGTAAGAAGATGATCTACCTGAAATCAGACGCCGAAATAGAGTTGATGAGAATGAGCGGCCAAGTCCTTGGCAAAGCTCATGCTGAGGTGGCTAAGCTGATTCGGCCGGGTGTGACTACGAAGGAGTTGGATCGTGTGGCTGAAGAATATATTCGTGATAACGGCGGTATCCCTTCTTTCAAAGGGTTTAATAACTTTCCCGCATCCCTATGCATTTCGGTGAATGAAACCGTTGTACATGGGTTCCCAAGCAAGTACGAGCTAAAGGAAGGGGATATCATTTCGATTGATTGCGGAGTTAAATTGAATGGCTACCACAGCGATAGTGCTTATACGTATCCGGTGGGAGAAATTAGTCAGGAAGTTCGCGATCTACTCATTCGGACCAAGCAATCGCTATACTACGGTATTGAGAAGGCTGTAGAAGGAAATCGGATTGGTGATATCGGATATGCCGTACAAAGTCATGTAGAGAAGTTTGGTTACTCTATTGTTCGGGAGCTGGTAGGCCACGGTCTCGGAAAAAGCCTTCACGAAAGTCCTGAGGTTCCTAATTATGGGAAACGGGGCCAGGGTGTTAAGCTGAAAGAGGGAATGGTACTGGCTATCGAACCTATGGTGAACTTAGGCAAGAAAAACATCGTTCAGGAAAGGGATGGCTGGACTATCCGTACTGCTGATCGTAAGCCGTCTGCTCATTTTGAGCACTCTGTAGCTATTCGAAAAGGCAAGCCTGAGATATTGACAACGTTCCAATACATTGAAGAAGTAACGGCCAATACCAGCTTAATGGTTGAAGCCGTAGAAGCGACCATAGTGTAACGAATGGCAAAACAGACATCTATCGAACAAGACGGTACCATTGTAGAAGCACTCTCCAATGCCATGTTTCGGGTACAACTCGAAAATAAACATGAGGTGATTGCCCATATTTCTGGAAAAATGCGGATGAATTACATTAAGATTTTGCCGGGTGACCGCGTAAAGTTGGAGATGTCACCGTATGATCTTACCAAAGCACGAATTGTTTATCGATATAAATAATGTTTGGCATTAAGTAGCAGTACTTAGTGTTGAACAGCAGATCTTAAACGAAGGGAAACCATGAAAGTCAAAGCGTCTATCAAAAAGCGCAGCGCTGAATGTAAAGTGATTCGCCGGAAGGGCAAGCTTTACGTTATTAACAAAAAGAATCCAAGATACAAACAAAGACAAGGATAATCACTGAATATGGCACGTATCGCAGGGGTTGATATTCCCGACCGGAAGCGCGGTGAAATTGCTTTGACCTACATTTTTGGCATTGGCCGTAGCTCAGCACAGACAATTTTAAACAGAGCAGGTGTTTCTGTTGATAAGAAGGTTAGCGAATGGAACGATGAAGAATCGAACGCCATCCGGACCATCATCAGCGGAGAATACAAAGTGGAGGGTGCGCTGAAATCTGAAGTGCAGCTCAACATCAAACGTCTGATGGACATTGGATGTTATCGGGGGCTTCGGCACCGGAAAGGTCTGCCGGTTCGTGGACAGCATACGAAAAATAACTCTCGTACGCGGAAAGGTAAGCGTAAGACCGTAGCGAACAAGAAGAAAGCAACTAAATAATAAGGTTTAAAGTTTGAGGTTTAGGTTCTAGATACCATCCGATGGTTTAGAACTTAGGCTTCAAACATTAAACGATCAACTAAAAATGGCTCAGGCAAAACGCAAAGATAAAGCGAAAAAACGGGTAGTAGTGGTTGAACCCGTTGGTCAGGTTCACATCCGGGCTTCGTTTAACAACATTATTATTTCTATTACCAACAGCACCGGGCAGGTAATCTCGTGGGCGTCGGCAGGTAAAATGGGCTTTAAAGGCTCTAAGAAAAACACGCCGTATGCTGCACAAACTGCCGCTCAGAACTGTGCTGCGGTAGCGCATGATTTAGGAATGCGTAAGGCTGAAGTTTTTGTGAAAGGACCGGGGTCAGGCCGTGAATCGGCTATCCGTACGATCCAGAACTCTGGTATTGAAGTAACGTCTATCAAAGACATTACTCCCCTGCCTCACAACGGCTGCCGCCCTCCCAAACGCCGTCGCGTTTAATCATTATTGTTCAGTTATGCAGTTCGCTGATAAGAAACTGCGTCATCAATGAATACGGACAGGCGCCATTAAGTTGTGTCTGTTCTTTTTCGTTATTCATTACATAGGTTAGAAATGGCAAGATACACCGGCCCCAAGGCCAAAATCTCCCGCAAATTTGGTGAGCCCATCCTCGGCCCCAGCAAAGCACTGCAAAAGAAAGCATACGGTCCTGGACAACACGGACGTGGCCGTAAACGGAAACAGTCAGAATATGCTGTTCAGTTGCAGGAAAAACAAAAAGTAAAATATATCTACGGTATTCTGGAACGTCAGTTCCGGGGCTTGTTCCACCGGGCCGTTGTTAAAGAAGGAATCACGGGTGAAAACCTGCTGAAACTTTGCGAGGCTCGTCTGGACAATACGGTTTATCGCCTGGGTATTGCTCCAACGCGTCGTGCCGCCCGCCAGCTTGTATCTCACAAACACATTGCCGTTGATGGCGAAGTGGTAAACATAGCTTCTTACTCATTGAAGCCCGGTCAGTTGATTAGCGTTCGTGAGAAATCTAAGTCTCTCGAAGCCGTTTCAACGAGCTTGGCAACCCGCGGTGCCAAACGCTACAACTGGTTAGAATGGGATCAGCAACAATTGCAAGGTAAGTTTACGAACTACCCGGAACGTGATCAGATTCCTGAGAACGTCAACGAGCAATTGGTTGTCGAATTATACTCTAAATAATAGTTACGGTTTTCGGTTTGCTGTTTTGGGAAGATACAAAGCAGCAAACCGAAAACTGTACACTACATTTTTTATTTGAACTGTTAACAACAAAATCGTATGTCAATATTAGCGTTCCAAATGCCCGATAAAGTTGTCATGGAGCGAGCTGACGACTTTCACGGGTTGTTTGAGTTCAAGCCACTCGAAAAGGGCTATGGCGTGACTATAGGGAATGCGTTGCGGAGAATTCTGCTGTCATCGCTGGAGGGCTATGCCATTACCAGCGTACGGTTCCCGGGCGTACTGCATGAATTCTCCTCAATAGAAGGCGTCGTTGAAGATGTTACCGAAATCATTCTGAACCTGAAAATGGTACGGTTCAAGAAAGTTTCGGATATGGTCGACAACAAAATTACCGTTACGATTAAAAATCAGTCGGTGTTGAAAGCCGGTGATATATCTAAATTCTCTGCGTCATTCGAAGTGTTGAATCCCGATCTGGAGATTTGCCACATTGATGATACGCGTGAGTTGGAAATGGAGATTTACGTGGAGAAAGGTCGTGGTTATGTCCCGGCTGACGAACCGCGTGCCAATGAATTGCCGTTCGGTCACATTCCAATCGATGCAATCTACACACCGATTAAAAATGTGCGTTACAGCGTTGAAAACACGCGGGTTGAGCAGAAAACTGACTACGAGCGGTTGTTGCTTGATATCGAAACGGACGGTTCTATCCACCCGGAAGAAGCCCTGAAAGGTGCAGCTACCATTCTGATTCAGCACTTTATGTTGTTCTCGGACCAAACGATGACGTTTGAAACCGCGAAAGCTGAAGAAGATAACGTAGTAGATGAAGAAATGCTGCATATGCGGAAGCTGTTGAAAACTCCGCTGGCTGATCTTGATCTCTCCGTACGGGCTTACAACTGTTTGAAATCTGCCGATGTAAAATCACTGGGGGACCTGGTGAAACTCGAGATTTCAGATATGATGAAATTTAGAAACTTCGGTAAGAAGTCGCTGACTGAGCTTGAGCAGTTGGTTGCCGAAAAGAATCTGACCTTCGGCATGGACATTTCCAAATACAGATTAGACGAGGACTAATACCATGAGACACGGTAAAAAAAATAATCATCTTGGCAGGACGTATTCCCACCGGACAGCTATGCTGTCGAACATGGCGTCCTCGCTAATTCTGAGCAAACGTATCGAAACAACGGTTGCGAAGGCAAAAGAACTGCGGAAATACGTTGAACCGCTGCTGACCCGCGCTAAAAATGATTCTTACCAGAATCGTCGGGTTGTTTTCTCATACCTCCAGGATAAGGAGACGATGAAAGAGCTTTTCAACGTTGTATCGGATAAGATTTCCAATCGTCCAGGTGGTTACACCCGGATCATCAAACTGGGAAACCGGATTGGTGACAACGCCGAAACCTGTATCATCGAACTGGTTGACTTTAACGAAACGTTACTGTCAGCAGCTACTGAAGACCAGAAAGCAACCCGCACCCGTCGTAGCCGTCGGAGTGGTGGTGCTCGTAAAGCGGATGAAACAGTTGAAGCTGCTCCGGTAGCTGAAACGGCTCCAGCCGCGGAAGCAACACCAGTAGTAGAAGCGACCGCTGAAGCTGCTCCCTCGGAAGAGCCAGCGGCTGAAAAAGCTCCGGATGCTCCGGAAGCCGCTGCCGGGTCAACGGATGACGAAGTAAAATCTTAATGCCATAGCGTTAGAATAGATTTGCAATTTGCTTTCTATACGACTAAATGGTTACGACCGGATACCGCCGTTTGTTACATCGCCTTTGATAACACAAAAGCTCATGAACTAAAAAGCAGCCGAACCGGTTTTACTATCGTGAAGAACAAACTCACATACAAAATAGAGGGTTAACCGGAATGGGTTAACCCTTTTTTTTAACTCAGAAACTCCAAAGCAATTCATGAAACAGGTTCAGCAACCAGCGGCTTTATTGGTTTTGAAAGATGGTTCTGTATTTAGAGGAACGGCCCTTGGTAAAATTGGAACGGCGGGTGGCGAAATATGCTTCAATACGGGCATGACTGGCTATCAGGAGATTTATACAGATCCTTCCTATTACGGTCAGGTAATTGTTAACACGACTTCCCATATCGGTAACTACGGAGTGCAATACCGGGATGAAGAAGAGTCGGACAAGGTAACCATTCGGGGTATGGTCTGTAACTTCTTCTCGCAAATTCATTCGCGTAACACGGCTGATACCTCGTTGCAGGAGTATTTTGAACGCGCTAACATTGTCGGTATTAGCGGTATTGATACGCGTCAGGTGGTACGGCATATTCGGGACAAAGGTGTTATGAACTGCATCATCTCCTCCGAAATTCTGGACCCGGCGGTTTTGCTGGATCGTCTGCACCAGATTCCGGATATGGAAGGGCTGGAGCTTTCGTCTGAAGTAAGTACCAAAAAGATCTACGAGGTTGGAGATCCTAATGTTTCCGACTTTAAAGTGGCGGTGCTGGATTTAGGTATTAAGAAAAGTATTCTGAACAACCTGGCTGGGCGGGGTGCTCATTGCCGGGTGTTTCCCGCAAAAACGCCTTTTGAAGAGATCAAGGCCTGGAGTCCCGATGGCTATTTTATCTCAAACGGCCCCGGAGACCCGGCCGCAATGCCGTATGCAGTTGAAACCGTCAAGCAGGCGCTGGAAACAGATAAGCCGTTGTTTGGCATCTGCCTCGGCCACCAGATTTTGTCGCTTGCCAGTGGTATATCAACCTATAAAATGCACAATGGACACCGGGGACTTAATCATCCGGTTAAAAACCTGATTACCGGTCGTTGTGAAGTTACGTCGCAAAATCATGGTTTTGCGGTGCGGGCGGACGAAGTAATGGACAATGCGGATATTGAACTGACGCACGTCAACCTGAATGATAAAACCATTGAAGGGATTCGTCGGAAAGATCGTCCGGCCTTTTCGGTGCAATACCACCCCGAAGCGTCGCCGGGGCCGCACGATTCGCGGTACCTGTTCGATGACTTTGTAAAGCTCATTGAAGTTGAAGCTCGCTAATAAAAAAATCCGGCCCACAAGCCGGATTTTTTTATGCCTACCCGTGACGTAACTTACTTATTTGCGCTAATTTAGGAGAGAACGAAACGTAGCGCAATGACTGCCATAGCCACCCCTCCGCAGAGCCGGATAGCAAGCCGTATTCAGAGCATCGACGTGGTGCGTGGGTTGGTCATGGTTATTATGGCATTGGATCATACCCGTGATTTTATCCACAAGAATGGTTTCTTTTACAACGCCACGGATTTAAATACGACTACGCCAGCCCTGTTTTTTACGCGTTGGATAACGCATTTTTGCGCACCGGCCTTCGTCTTTCTGGCGGGCACATCAGCGTATTTGATGGGGCGTAAAATGACAAAGCCGCAAGTACGGTTTTTTCTGCTGACGCGTGGGCTGTGGCTGATTGTTTTAGAAGTAACGGTAGTCAACCTGAATTTGTGGTTTGATGTAACTTTTTCCGTCGTTGCTCTGGAAGTGATCTGGGCAACGGGCTTAAGCATGGTAGTCCTAGGTCTGCTGCTGACCTTGCCGCTACAACTACTCCTGGGGGTTGGGTTACTGATTTTACTGGGCCATAATGCACTGGATGCGCTCTCGTTTCCGGCGGGAAGTACGCTCGACATCATCTGGTCCATTCTGCACCGACCCAATGCCATTCCGGTATCATCAGACCGGATCGTATTCATTATGTATCCCGTGCTGCCGTGGATCGGAATTTTGATTCTGGGCTATTGCTTTGGGGCTTTATACAACCGCGATAGAGAAGCGGAGCAACGTAAACGATGGCTTCGCTGGATTGGGATTAGCACAATTGCAGCGTTTGTATTGATTCGGGCTTTAAACATCTATGGTGATCCGGTGCCGTGGTCTGTGCAGAAAACACCCTTGTTTACGGTTCTTTCTTTTATCAACGTCACCAAATATCCTCCGTCGCTGCTCTTTGCATCAATGACCTTAGGGCCGATCATCTGGCTATTAAGCGTACTGGAAGGAAAACGAGGTAATTGGATGGCGTTTTTCGTCACCTACGGCCGCGTGCCTCTCTTTTATTTTATCGTCCACTTCTTCCTGGTTCATGCCCTTTCAGTGATATTGTTGCTGTCGGACGGGGTGGCATGGTCAGCGATTAACTTTCAGAACCGCACGGGGGGCGTAATACCAGACCACGGCTTGTCGCTGGGTATGACGTATGGAGTGTGGATAGGAGTTGTCCTGGTCATGTATCCTCTTTGTAAGTGGTATGGGCAAGTCAAAGCAAAAAGCCGTAACCCAATCTGGAGTTACCTTTAGCCGTGAGTTCATGGTTGATAACCACTGCGTATTAGCTGAAAATAAGGTAGGAATGTGTGGTACGAGCTGCATACAGCCCGTACCGAACTGAAAAGAGAGCAGAGAAAATAATAGTATACAATAGTCAGAAATTTCAGGTAAATACAGTCGCAATTTTCTGACAAATACCCTCATTTTTGAGACAAGACGCTCCGAATATAGTCGCTGGGAGATAAGGCAAACAAGTCCTTGAAACACTGGCCGAAATAGGAAGGACTCTCAAAACCAACTAGATAAGCTGTTTCAGAAACCGAATGGCCCGCTTTGAGCAGTTCAGTCGCTTTGTGAAGCCGATACGTACGAATAAACTCGCTTACCGTCATGCCTGACAGCGTAGAGAGTTTGCGGTTTAACGTGCGCGAACTCATCCCCACTTCAACGGCCAGGTCTTCAACCGTTAAAGTAGCATTGTCAAGGTGTTTTTCGAGAAGTTGATAAAGCTGGTTAAGAAAGGAATGGTCGGGTATCGGACGAGCGGAAGGAGTTGGCCTGGTTAATTGCAGGTGATAAAAGTTGCGCTGGGTGGCCTGATAATGCAATAGATTATTCACCCGAAGTTGAAGTTCAGGTAGGTCAAACGGTTTGGTTACGTAGTCGTTAGCGCCAGCCGTTAAGCCCTCAATCCTGCTTTCAGCAGCGGCTTTTGCGGTTAGAAGAATAACGGCAATATGATTGGTTTGGGCGGTTTGCCGGATAAGGCGGCAGAGTTGATAGCCGTCCAGCAGGGGCATCATAATGTCACTTACTACCAGGTCCGGCAGCTCGGTCTGGCAGGTGGTCCAGCCCTCCTGTCCATTGGTAGCGGTTTTTACCCGATAGGAGCCTGAAAGATTATCTGCCATCAATTGACGGAGATCGTCATTATCTTCGACCACCAACACAAGCGGAAGCTGCTCAGGATGGGCATTTTGCAGAGTTGGAGCGGACAGAAACGAGTTGGCTGATACCGGTAGTTCAGCTTGGCGCAAGTCAGCAAACGACGGGAAATAGGGCAGTGGATAGTCAGTATAAGGCAGTCGGACGGGAAACACCACCGTGATTGTCGTGCCCTGACCAGGTTGACTTTCGACCGTTAATTCTCCGTTGAGTAAATCCGTTAATTCTTTGACCAGCGCCAGACCGATACCGGTCCCTTCAAAAGATCGGGTTCGGGAATCATCAGCCTGGTAAAAACGGTCGAAAATATACGGTAGCTCATCGGGAGCGATGCCATACCCGGTATCTGATACCGATAGCCGTACTGCCAGATGCCCGTTGGAAGCAACCGGATCGGTTGTAAGCCGGACCCAAACCGTACCGCCACTAGGTGTATACTTCAATGCGTTGGAAAGTAGATTGGAGCAGATTTTTCCCCATTTATCGTCATCAAACAGAAGTAGCTCCGGAATCAATTCAGGCTCATAGTGAAGGTGTATTCCTTTCGTTTCAGCAGTCAGTTGGAAGGAATTGACCAGATCATCCAGAAATAAAACAATATTTCCCTGCGATTCCTGGACTTTTAGATGACCTGATTCCAGCTTCGACAAATCCAGTAACTGATTAATTAATTGCAGCAATTGGCGGGCGTTGCGGTGAACCGTCGTCAGTGTATGCTGTAGCGCGTTTTTGTCAACCGCAGCAGAATCGTTGCGAACCGTCTGTAGCAACTGCTCGATGGGCGAAATAATCAGCGTGAGCGGTGTCCGGAATTCATGCGTGATGTTTGAGAAAAAGCGGGTTTTCATCTCCTCGATTTCCTTGCGCTGCTCAGCTTCCTGCCGTTGAAAGATAGTTTGCTCAATGGTTTCATTAGCGGTTTGCAGCCTGATGGTCAGCGCTTCCGTTTTTCTGAAAGAGGTTGAAAACCGGATGGCCAGCAGCAGACACTGGCAGAGCGTGAAGATAAACAGGGAGCCGGGCAGCAAAAAGAAGCTCTGAATAAGGCTTGACTGATGAAGAACGTCGTTGAGTACGCAAAACGTTAACAGAGCCATATCGCAAAGGAGGATCGATCCGCCCTCTTTTTTGAGTTGTGCCGCCCGAACGGCCACCCATAGAAAATAGCCGCATTCGAGGATAGCCACCGGGCTGATTAAGGTCGCCCAGGCGGCATAGGTAGTGGCCGGAGTCGATAACACCAACGCTAAAAAGGCCAGATTGATAGCGATAATGATTTTCTTGATGATGGGCGATACCAGCGTTGGATACAGACTTTGCAGGTACAGCGTCAGGCTGATAATACCAATCGGAAAGGTACTGTACACGGCTTTAAAGGCCAGTGCCCAATCGACGTCGGGAAAGAGCAGGAAGAAGATGGCTTCGGAAGAAAAAAGCTCGCGTAAGCCGATTGTCAGGCACAGAATTCCGAAAAGAAACGGCGCCCTGTCTCTTCGCCGGAACGCATACAGCAGCAGATGGTAAAGGCCAATAATGAAGAGCGCGCCAATCACCGAAGAGGAAAAGAGCAGGCTTTTTTCACGGTTCTGGGTAAGGATGGAAGGGTTGCCAAATTGTAAATTTTTCCGCAGACCGCCGTAGGCAAAGTGATAATTGGCTACGTGAATCAAAAGGAACGCTTCTTTACCCGGAACCAGGAAGGAAACCAGTTTTGATTCGGTCGAGGGCTGCATTCCGTCATGGGGCGCCAATCGCCCGGTTTCGGCCACCAGGTGATTATTGACGTACAGCTTGTAGGCGGTTGGAATCGGCGGAATGCGCAGGGACCAGATTTTGCCCGGTTCCGAAAGCCGAATCCGGAGGGCGTACGTACAGTGTCCCTGATCCTGCGGAAAAAGGGGATGGCTGCCGGTATACGTGCGCCAGGGGCCGGGCACCGTAAAGTACTCCGGGCTACGGACAACACCCGCCGAGTCGGTAAACTGATTCCAGCGAAAAAACCATTGGCCGGTGAGAGCAACAGCCTCGCTGGAGTGGTATGCGTAAGCAGATAAATCAAGGACACCATTCTGCGCGACGGGCTGATCTGTAGTCTGCGCGAGACAAACCGTAGGCCATTCGCCCAAAAAAAACGCACACAGGTAAAGAAGGAAGCTTCGTTGAAACCGTATAAAACCTCGCATAGCCCGCGTTCTGCTAAGACCCAAAAACGGGCCGAGTGCCCAAAACGTCCTTGTGTAATAATTCCGTATTAACGAATTGCTTAATTGAAAGGGCGTTCCCTACAAACCGAAAAAATCGCTTACTTTGTAGGGCCAATAGTGTGCTACGGCGTAAGGTTCAATGAAGATAGCATAAAAATCCGTATGGGATTGCTTTCTACTCCTTTGTTTCTTTTTGTATACAAATATTAACCAACTTTTTCTGACACAATGAGTATTATTCAGTCCATTCATGCCAGACAGATTCTGGATTCGAGAGGCAACCCAACTGTGGAAGTCGATGTTCGTACCGAAAACGGTTTTCTGGGCCGGGCGGCCGTTCCGTCAGGTGCCTCAACCGGCTCACACGAAGCCGTCGAATTGCGCGACGACGATCCAAAACGGTATGTGGGCAAAGGTGTATTGAAAGCCGTTCAGAACGTCAATGAACTGATTTTTCCGGAACTGGTTGGGTCATCCGTGTTTGATCAGACCCTGATCGATCGGATTATGATTGAACTGGATGGTACGTCCAATAAAGGAAAGCTGGGCGCCAACGCCATTCTGGGCGTATCGATGGCTATTGCCAAAGCTGCTGCGCAGGAAGCCGGTTTGCCGTTATACCGGTACATCGGGGGCGTGAACGCCAACACCCTGCCGGTTCCGATGATGAACATCCTGAACGGCGGTAGCCACGCCGACAACTCCATCGATTTCCAGGAATTTATGGTGATGCCAGTGGGCGCTCCGACGTTCTCGGAAGCCCTGCGCTGGGGAACGGAAGTGTTCCACTCGCTGAAAAAAGTCTTGAAAGGCAAAGGTATGTCGACTAACGTGGGCGACGAAGGTGGTTTTGCTCCGAACATCCCGTCGAACGAAGAGGCTATTCAGATCATTCTGCAAGCCATCGAGAAAGCCGGATACCGCCCCGGTCAGGATATTTACATTGCTATGGATGCCGCTGCGTCGGAGTTCTACGAGGCAGAGTCCGGAGTGTACCACTTCAAAAAATCGACGGGCGACAAGTTAAGCTCATCCGACATGGCCAACTACTGGAAAGAATGGGTGGAGAAATACCCGATCATTTCCATCGAAGACGGTATGGCCGAAGACGACTGGAGCGGCTGGAAACAGCAGACCGAACTGATTGGCAAGAAAACCCAACTGGTGGGTGACGACCTGTTTGTGACGAACGTAACCCGTTTGCAGCAGGGCATCGACCAGGGAATTGCCAACGCGGTTCTGGTGAAAGTAAACCAGATCGGCTCGCTGACGGAAACCATTGATACCGTCAACCTGGCGAAACGCAATTCGTATAAAAACATTATGTCGCACCGCTCCGGCGAAACCGAAGACGCGACGATTGCCGACCTGGCCGTTGCCTTGAATACCGGCCAGATCAAAACCGGTTCGGCTTCCCGTTCAGACCGGATGGCGAAATACAACCAGTTGCTCCGGATCGAGGAAGAACTCGGCGATACCGCTTACTTCCCCGGCATCAAAATGTAATTTTAGTACCCCCAACCACCCGACGGTTGGGGGTTTTCTGATTTAAGCCTAATCCATCAGAAAAGATGTTCAATAAAATCCTCCGAACTGCCAGGAACTTTTATGTCGCCACCGGTCTGGGTTTGTTCATCTGGATGGCGTTTTTTGATACCAACGACATTATTTCGCAGTTCAGGAACAGCATGAAATTGCGGGATCTGGAAGCAGATCGGGTGTATTATGACGAGAAAATTGCGGAGGTGGAAACGCAGCGTAAGTCGTTGCTGGGCAATGCGCGTTTGCAGGAGAAATACGCCCGCGAAAACTACTTCATGAAGAAGCCCAACGAGGATGTTTACGTGCTGGTCAATGAACAAAACGAATTATTAGAAAAATAATGATGAATCGTTCATCGATTACCGTTTCTACTTCATCATTATGATTAATGTTCTCTTCGTTTGTTTAGGAAACATCTGCCGGTCGCCGTTGGCGGAAGGCGTATTCAGACAATTTATCAATGAGCGGGGGCTGGAGGCATCGATTCAATGTGATTCTGCCGGCACATCTTCCTACCATATCGGTGATCTGCCCGACCGCCGAACCCGTGAAAACGCCCTCGAACACGGTATTAAACTCACCCACCGCGCCCGTCGGTTGTCGGGCGAAGACCTTTCGACCTTTGATTACCTAGTGGCGATGGATGAAGCGAATTATGACGCCATTCAGTATTTCAGCCATCGCAGTACGGGGCTCTACAGCGAAGAAAATACCGTTCTTTTGCGCGAATTTGATCCCCAGCCGGATAGTGGTCCGGGCGGTTTAAATGTCCCTGACCCTTACTATGAAGACGCTGCGGTTTTTGAACAGGTGTACCAGATCGTTTATCGATGCTGTGATAACCTGCTCAACTATCTGATCGAACAGCACCAGCTACAGCCACAATCCGGCCAGCAGGTTCGTGAATAAAGCAGTTTTAGGCCCGCTTTACAGGGTATCGCAGCCCGAAAAAATATAGATTCAAATCGAGACGGTAGAAGGCTTTTTTTAAGATACTTTTTAGTCTGATGAATTTGTTTGGATTGACATAATTTGGAGATTGATTTGCTGGAACTATACAACAATTAAGCCTGAAACGATTTCGATTATATGATGCGAATTAAAAAAGCCGTCATCACGGCGGCTGCCCGGGGTGAACGGTTGTATCCGGTTGCCGATACCGTCCAGAAAGCCATGC
Organism: Larkinella arboricola; assembly: GCF_003259745.1. Classification (GTDB taxonomy): domain Bacteria; phylum Bacteroidota; class Bacteroidia; order Cytophagales; family Spirosomataceae; genus Larkinella; species Larkinella arboricola. Next base: position 97,703 of record NZ_QLMC01000001.1, read on the forward strand.
TGCCGGTGATTGATACCGACGGACTGCACAAACCCGTTATCCAGATTATTGCCGAAGAAGCCTTTAGCAGTGGCATTGAAGAGTTGTGCGTGGTTTGCGCGCCCGGCGACGGCGAGCGGTACCTGAAAGCATTTGCTTCCCTGCGGGATAACCTCTTCCATTCGTTCAAAGGGGTTGACTGGGCCAAAAAGGAAGCCGAAAAGATTGACCACCTGATCAGCCGGATTCAGTTTGCCGAACAAAAAGAACCGCTGGGCTACGGTCACGCCGTTTACTGCGCCCGGGAATTCGTCAATAACGAGCCGTTTTTGCTGCTTCTGGGCGATTACCTCTACGTTTCCAACCTGTCGCAGAAGAGTTGCGTGGCCCAACTGATTGAACTGGCTTCGCAGGAAAATTGCTCGGTTTCGGCCGTCAACCCTACCATCGAACACCAGATCGGTCGTTACGGAACGCTTACCGGCAAGCAGGCTCCCAACCAGTCGGGCGTTTACCAGATCGAACAAATCATTGAAAAACCGTCGCTGAGCGTAGCTGAACTCGAACTTCAGACGCCCGGTCTGCGGGCAGGCTATTACCTCTGCTTCTTCGGGATGCACGTCTTCACCCCTGCGGTTTTCGACATTTTACAAAAATACATTGATCAGGATGGCAGCAATATTCTGCTGACTCCCGCGCTCCAGGAGCTGGCCGAAACCGAAACCTATCTGGCGCTGGAAGTGAAAGGAAACCGCTACGACCTAAGCCGGAAGCACGGTCTGTTGCGGGCGCAGATTGCCCTGGGGCTGGCTGGCGAAGCGCACGGTGAAATCTTGTCAACGATGGTCGAATTACTGGCCGAAGCAAATAGCCGAACCGTCTGATCCATGAATGTTTTTATAGAAACCATTACCTCGACAGACCCGGCCAAGCGTAATCGCTCTTTTTACGAAATCAGCGGGCGGCTTTCGGCAAAAGAACTGCTGGAACTGCTGCGGGAACTGGACGAATTCCGGAAAACGACTCCCAATTTATACGATAAGGTTCGCGCCATCCTCTTCCTGTATGCGGGTTTCCGGTTTTTTCTGATGGAAGCTGCGGCAACCCCATCGACCGGAAAAATACCGTATGCGGGTTTTGAAGATTTACTGGCCCGCCGGTTTGAGCAGTCGATTGCCACGCTCTGGCAGGAAATTGAAAAACAGGGACCGAACGCGGCTCTGTTCAGCGGTTTGGCCGAAAGCTATCACCACCTCTCGTTCCAGATTCTGGCCGGGCAGGTGCGCAAAAGCGTACGATCCAGCAAAGGAAATCAGTGGATGTTTCGGGTTGGGCACCGCGAAGAACACCCGATCCGGATTCATTCTGCTTTGCTGAAACGCCCGGACGGCTCGCTCTTTTATCCCGTTCTGCACGAGCAAACGTCGGTGCGGATGGACCTGACCCACAGCGGCTGGTCGGATATCTTCTTTCTCGGGATGGACTACCCGGAGGGCGCGCGCGTTATCAATATTTCCATTGATCTGGGCGTTTTTGGCCGTGATGCCGATATTCGACCGCCGTTGAACTGCTACGTCCGGGTGATTCCGGAGCCGGTTCTGCGCCTGACGAGTATCGACCTGAACACCACCAAGGACATTGACGAACTGGACGATCTGTTCAATTTCGGAAACGACTACCTGAGTCTGGTGAAAGCCGGAGTGATTGCATCCGGTTTGATACCGCCGTCGTTTGAAGGAACTAATCAGTCACTGCCGGATATCCTGTCGCGGATTGTTGCGCCCGGTATGGGCATCGAACTGGTGACCAAGGTGAATGACATTCCCAAAGGCTCACGGTTTGCTGTTTCAACCAACCTGCTGGGTTCCATTATTAGTCTGCTGATGCGGGCAACCGGTCAGACGCAGAATTTGGAAGGCGGTTTGCAGGAAAGCGAACGGCGGCTGGTGGCGTCCCGCGCCATTCTGGGCGAATGGATTGGCGGCTCCGGGGGCGGCTGGCAGGATTCGGGCGGGGTGTGGCCCGGAATCAAAGCTATTCAGGGCACGTTTGCGCAGGAAGGCGACCCCGAATTTGGCGTTAGCCGGGGCACCCTGTTGCCACGCCACCGGGTGCTGCAAGGCGAGGCCATTCATCCCGAAATGGGCGAGAAGATCATGAACTCACTGGTGCTGATGCACGGTGGGATGGCTTCGAACGTCGGGCCGATTCTGGAAATGGTCACCGAAAAGTACCTGCTCCGGGGCGAAAAGGAATGGAACGCCCGCCAGCAAACCAACCAGGTATTTGACAATATTCTGGCGGCAATCAAAGAAGGTAACATTCGGAAACTCGGTGCCAACACCGCCCGGAACTGGGAAGGCCCGATCAAAACGATCATTCCCTGGGCGTCTACTTACTTTACTGAGCAGATCATTGCAAAGGCCAAAGCCGCTTTTGGCGAGGATTACTACGGTTTTCTGATGCTGGGCGGTATGTCCGGGGGCGGCATGGGTATGTTTGTGAATCCAGCGGGTTATGAAGAGTACAAGATGAAGGTGCTCGACATTCTGCGGAAAACCAAAGCTGAGCTATCAGCCGCCCTGCCGTTTGCGATGGAACCGGTGGTGTATAACTGGAGCATCAACCACAAAGGCACCTGGGCAACCCTGAAAGAAGGTACCGATGCGCTCATGCCGGAGCAGTATTACGGGATTCATGTTTCGGAATTGGTTCGGAAAGACCCGGCGTCCATTTCGTACATCCGTCGGGCCGAAATGGATGTGTTTACCACTTATTGCGAGAAAAATAATCTGGCATATCCGCTTCTGCGAACGATTATCAGCAACCTGTTTAAAGTTTCGGACCCTACGTCGCAGAGTAACCGCAGCGTTGAAAACGAGAAAGCGGACCGGATCAAGAAAGAAAACGGGTTCGACTACATCCAGCACGAAGAAATTCGGGAAGATTTGCAAAAGGGCCGCATCGGGTTGTCCCGTAACCGTTTGCCCGCCGAAACCAGCATTGACGACGTACAACCGGGCGATCTGGTTCAGCTTGCTGAACTGACGGCTGCTACCCAAACCGGCGAAGCCGCCATCCGGGCCGGGAAGGTAGCGGTATTGAGTCTGGCCGCTGGGGTCGGAAGCCGCTGGACGAAGGGCGCCGGGGTCATCAAGGCCCTGAATCCATTTGTGGAAATCGAAGGTAAGCACCGGAGTTTCCTGGAAATCCATCTGGCGAAAACCCGCAAGGTGTCCGAAACCTACGGCAGTCCGATTCCGCACGTGGTGGCGACCAGTTACATGACGCACGAACCCATCCGTCGGGCGCTGGACGAGACCGGAAATTTTGGTTATTCCGGACCAACGTACCTGTCGCCGGGCCGTTCGATCGGGCAGCGATACGTGCCGATGGAACGCGATCTGCGGTTTATGTGGGAAGAAATGCCGCAGGAAACCCTCGACGAAAACAAGCAGAAAGTGCGCGATGCCGTCCGGCAGACCATGATTGGCTGGGCCAAGTCGAAAGGCGAAGGCTCGGATTACGTTGATAACATTGCTGCTCAACGGTTTTCGCCCCTGGGGCACTGGTACGAAGTGTCCAATCTGCTCCGGAACGGCACGCTGGCGCAGTTGCTGGCCGAACACCCGCAGGTAGAAACCATCGTTCTGCACAACATTGATACGCTGGGCATGGATATAGACCCGGCGGTAGTGGGCCATCATCTCGAATCAGGCAATATGCTGACGTTTGAGGTGGTGCCGCGCCGGATCGAAGACCGTGGAGGAGGGCTGACCCGCGTGAATGGCCATCTTCGTTTGCTGGAGGGGCTGGCGCAACCCCGCGAGGAGGACGAGCTAAATCTGAGCTATTATAACTCCAATACCACCTGGATTCAGATTGATCCGTTGCTGGCCTTGTTTGGCCTGACGCGTCAGGATTTGCAGGATGGTGACGAAGCCCGATTGGCGAAAGCCGTCCGGAGTGTAGCCCATCGCATTCCGACCTACGTCACCATTAAAGAGGTAAAATACCGTTGGGGACATGGTCAGGAAGATATTTATCCGGTCGCGCAGATCGAAAAACTGTGGAGCGATATGTCGGCGTTGACCGATGTGCCGTGCGGCTATATTGCCGTTCCGCGAACGCGCGGGCAGCAGTTGAAAGACCCGGCCCAACTTGATGCCTGGGTGATCGACGGCAGCAAAGAATATGTGGCTACGCTGGGTACGTTTTCGTAACGGCTGGCCCGATGGTCTGATGCTCAAAAAGGGTTGAATGGATTTACGGTTAAAAAACGGTTAATAAGTAAGGACTTCGATAACTATTTAACCACTTTAATCCTTTAACCATCAAACCATTCCTTTAAAAACAGTGGCTTTTTGCTACTAATATTGTTAATTCAAAGTATGAATAAGAAAGTTATTTTGATGATTCTGGACGGCTGGGGAATTGCCGGAAAGGTCGCTGTATCGGCAATCGATGCCGCCAAAACGCCGTTTATCGATTCGTTGTATACCAAATATTCACACAGTCAGCTTCAGGCTTCGGGTCTGGCCGTTGGTTTGCCGGCGGGTCAGATGGGGAATTCCGAGGTGGGTCACATGAACCTGGGTGCGGGGCGAATTGTGTATCAGGATCTGGTCAAGGTTAATAAAGCCGTTGAAGAACACACGCTGGACCACGAGCCGGTTCTGGTGGATGCCCTGAATTATGCCAAAATCAATGGCAAGAAAGTTCATTTCATCGGGCTGGTTTCCGACGGGGGCGTTCATGCGCATATCGAGCACCTGAAAGGACTTTGCTCCATTGCCCATAAGCAGGGCCTGACCGACGTGTTTATCCATGCGTTTACGGACGGACGCGATACCGACCCCAAAAGCGGCTACGGTTATCTGGCCGATCTGGAAAACCACCTGAAAACTACCACGGGGCAGATTGCCACGGTAATTGGCCGGTATTACGCCATGGACCGCGATAACCGCTGGGAGCGTGTCAAACTGGCCTATGATGCTATGGTTAAGGGTGTTGGACAGGTATCCTGCACATCGGACCAGATTCTGGCGTCGGTGCAAAAGTCGTACGACGAGGATGTAACGGATGAGTTCATCAAACCGATTATTGTCACAAATCCCGACGGATTACCGCTGGCCACCATTCAGGACGGCGACGTCGTGCTGTGCTTCAACTTCCGGACTGACCGGGGCCGCGAAATCACCCTGGCGCTCAGCCAGCGGGATTATCCGGAACAGGATATGAAGAAACTGAACCTGTACTACGTTACGATGACCAATTACGACAACGATTTTGTGGGTGTCAAGGTCATTTACGACAAAGACAACCTGATGCAAACGCTCGGTGAAGTCGTGTCAAAAGCGGGTAGAAAACAGATTCGGATTGCCGAAACCGAGAAATATCCGCACGTGACGTTCTTCTTTTCCGGCGGTCGTGAAGAGGTGTTCGAGGGTGAAAGCCGTCTGCTGTGCCCGTCGCCGAAAGTGGCCACCTACGACCTGAAACCGGAGATGAGCGCGTTCGGCATCCGCGATTCCATCATCCCGGAACTGGAGCGCGAGGAGGTGGATTTTGTTTGTCTTAACTTTGCCAACACCGATATGGTGGGCCATACGGGTGTCTTTTCCGCGGTTATCAAAGCTGCCGAAACCGTTGATCAGTGTGCGCAGGCGGTTATCACAACGGCTCTGGCCCACGGTTACTCGACCCTGGTCATTGCCGACCACGGGAATGCCGATTATATGATCAACGAGGATGGATCGCCTAACACCGCCCACACGACCAACCCGGTTCCGTGCATTCTGGTGGACGATACCTACCATCCGAAACTGAACAACGGTGTTCTGGCAGACATTGCCCCGACGATTCTGCAATTGATGGGCATCGAACAACCCGCTGTTATGACAGGCCACAGTTTGATTGCCGGATAGACATTAGATAAAAGACAAGAGACCCTAGAACTCGAAAAGGTGTTTTATCTCTTGCCTTTCAAATAAACTTTTCGGCGCAGCTTGGTGTTCGCCAACTGAGGACTTCTTTACTCCCCTGATTGAAAAGTCAGGGGTTATTTTTTATCCACGATGAAATACCGTTACGCCCTTGTTCTGCTTCTGGGATTGACTGCCTGTACAAATCCCGCCAAAGAAGCGCCCGCCGGAACATACTACGATCTGAAGACGTATATAGAAAAGCAAATCAGTGAGTTGCAAAAACAGAAACCGACCGTGGTAAAGCGGGCCGGTTTTGGGGAAGAAGAGGAACAGCAGACGACGAAGGATATTGACTGGAGCCGCGAACTGGATTTATTTCTACAGGCTGATATCAACAAACAGGCGTATCAGACCAGCTACCAGAAAAGCCGTCCGGATTCGTTAACGTATGAATACACGCTGAAATCGACTGAAAGATTGCCGGTGCGGTTTCTGCGCATTGAACTGGATTCAGTCACCCACCAGCCCCGGCGGATCAAAGCCACCTTGCGCACCAAAAACTCGCTCTACGAATCAGAACGGAACGTCTGGCTGGAAACCGAGAAAGGCCGCATTAAGCAGTATCACATCGACGGTTTTCAACAACTGGCTTGGCTGGATGCCAAACCGTTCTCAGTCGAAGGAAATATAAAATGAGTGATGAGTTAAGAATTAAGAGTGATGCGTTAAAAACTCTTAATTCTTAACTCATCACTCTTAATTCCTAATAGTCTCCGCCAGCGCCACCTCCGCCGAAGTTGCCGCCCCCGAAGCCGCCGAAACTGCTGCCTCCGCCACCCCCCCAGTTACCGGACGAGCCGCCCCAGCCGGAAAAGGTGGAAGTTGGAAAGGGCACCGGGAAGAAGCCGCCACCGCGGTTACGATTATTGCGTCCCCCGCCACCCCGGTTTCGACTGATCCAGATGAAGATGATAAAGGCAATGAAAATAACCAGAAAGAAGGCAATTCCTCCTCCACCTCCATCACCGTCGGAGGCTTCGGCCTGGTATTCACCGTTGGCCCGCCGGATGATTTCATCAGTTGCCTGATCAAGACCGGCATACCACTGCTCACTTTTAAAATTTGGGATAATAATCTGACTGACAATCCGCTTGGTAATAGCATCCGGAATAGCACCTTCCAGGCCGTAACCCGTCGCAATAAAAACTTTGCGGGTGGAAGGTACCCAGGTTAATACCAGACCGTTATCTTTTCCCTGCTGACCAACGCCCCATTTCCGACCCACCTGAAAGCTAAAGTCGCCGATCGGGTAGGGGTCGGTTGTTTTAACAATCAGAATGACGATTTGGGTGGAGGTGGAATCGTTGTAACGCCGTAATTTTTCTTCCAGTCGGGCGCGCTCATCGGGTTGCAGAATCCCCACAAAATCGTTGACCAGCCGTGGGGGATTAGGCCGGTCTGGAATCACATCGTTTTGCCCATACGCCCGAACGGATGCAACGATCAGCAAAAGAATCGCAGCCAGTCGGACGGGTAAAGCAAAACGATATAAGAAAAAGCGAAGCGTCATTTAGTGTGAAATTTCGTCGGAAAGCTCGTTGGAATCATTCTCCAACCGCGGAAAATACTGGCGCAACTGCTGGCCTGCGCGCTCAATTCCCAGGCAGAAACCGTCGGTAAACCGGCCCTGGCGAAAATTGTCACGCATGATATTTTTGGTAGTTTCCCAGAAATCCTTCGGGACAACCTTGTCAATGCCTTCATCGCCCAGGATAGCAAACTTTCGATCGTCGGTGGCCAGGTAAAACAGCACGCCGTTGCGTTGAGCGGTCTGTTCCATACCCAGTTGCCGGAATACCTGCACCGCGCGGTCCATCACATTGGGCTCCGGACACAGTAATTCAAGATGAACCCGAACTTCGCCCGATGTTTCCATTTCGGCAGCCCGAATAGCCTGAATGATCTGCTGCTGTTCCTCAGCGGTGAAAAGATTGATGGCAGACATGAATCCGTGATGAGTGATGAGTTAAGAATGAAGAGTTGGCTGACGCGTGATAATCAGCAGAGCAACTCCTCACTCTTCACTTTTACGTTAGAATTGAACAGTTGGGGCGTTTTGGGCGGCTTGCGAAGCTTCAAAGAAACCTTTGGGCGAGAAGCCGAAAATACCCGCGAAAATATTGGCCGGGAACGTGCGGACGGAGACGTTATAGTCTTTAACGGCCGCGTTAAAATCATTCCGGGCAACGCTAATGCGGTTTTCTGTCCCTTCCAGTTGAGCCTGTAGTTCCGAGAAGTTCTGCGTAGCTCTTAACTGCGGATAATTCTCGGATACAGCCAACAGACGCGACAGCGTACCGCTTAACTGATCCTGTGCCTGCTGGAAGCGCTGAACGTTTTCGGGGGTCAGCTGATCGGCGTTCAGTTGAACACTGGTGGCTTTGGAACGGGCTTCCATAACGGCCGTCAGGGTGCTTTTTTCAAAATTAGCAGCTCCTTTAACGGTGTTGACCAGGTTTGGAACCAGATCGGCCCGGCGTTGGTACTGCGTTTGGACCTGCGCCCACTTTTCGCCTACATTCGCATCTTTACCGACAATACCGTTATACGTACTGCATCCAAAGAAACCAAAAATCAGGGCTATAACGATGACAATGATAAGACCTTTTGACATGGTGTTATTCTATTAATTTGTTAGGCAAAGCTCGTTAAAATTGGCTCGAAACCATAAAAATTTACAGGATCGGATACTTTTGACCGTAACCTGCGCGCCCGGCCGGATGACCGGAAAGACGCAGATTATGATAAGCAACCCGTTTAAATAACTGATTTTGGCTAATAATTGATTGAGAAAATAGTAAAATCCTACTGTAAACCGTTATTTCGGGCAAACCGTATTACCATGAATCTTTCGCTAACTGGAAAAACGGCCATTGTCTGCGGCAGTACGCAGGGCATTGGCTACGCTTCGGCGGTTGAACTGGCCCTACTGGGCGCTAACGTTACCCTACTGGCCCGCGATGAGGAAAAACTGCGGAACGCCGTAAACTCGCTGGACACTCAGCAGGGACAGAAACATCAATACCGGGTTGCCGATTTTGCCAATCCGGAAGAAGTAAAAACCGTCATTGATGCCTATCTGGCTGATTTTCCCGATGTTCATATTCTGATCAACAATACCGGCGGACCGGCGGGCGGGCCATTAATCGAAGCCCGGCTGGATGAGTTTACGAAGACTTTTGCCGCCCACCTGTTAAACAACCAGCAGTTAACGCAGGCCGTTGTGCCGTCGATGAAACGGTTAGGGTACGGTCGTATCGTCAACATAATCTCAACATCCATCAAGCAGCCGATTGTCGGGCTGGGTGTATCCAACACGATTCGGGGTGCGGTGGGGCAGTGGGCCAAAACCCTGTCACTGGAAATTGCCGAGTATGGCATTACGATCAACAACGTGCTGCCGGGTTATACCAGAACGGCGCGGCTGGAGGCCATCCTGAACAAGCGGATGAGCGAACAGGGAAAATCGCGGGAGGAAGTGGAAGCGCAGATGCAGGCTGACATTCCAAGCAAGCGATTTGTGGAGCCCGAAGAAGTTGGAGCGGCCGTGGCGTTTCTGTGTACACCTGCAGCGGCTTCGATCAACGGAATCAATGTGCCGGTTGATGGCGGCAAAACCGGAAGTCTGTAAGCAATTACCGATTAAAGCGCACGAACGATTCCTGCAACGGTTTAAACCGTTCCTCAGTGATCGGAAAATCGCCGTACCAGATGTATTCAAACTGCGTCGTCAGGGTTTCAAACTCCGGTTGCAGGGGCGACTGCGCCAGGTCGTAGACGTAGCTGCGGTTGGTTTTATCGGGTTTCCAGTCGATCAGGTTGCGGTTGCTCAGGTGTTTGAGCGTTTGTAAATAAAGCAGCCGGACCGCCAGCCGGTAATTTCGCTGCTGGATGGCCGTATCAATTTGCTGATCAAAGTCGATTTCGTGAATGTTTTCCGTAACGGCTTCGTAGTTCAGATCAACGTTCTGCGCTTTTTTGCTAAAGACAAAGCCCAGCACTTCGGCTTTGACCAGTAGCCAGATGGCTCCGCCCGCGATGGCAGCCAGAAAAACATATTGCCAGAAGTTTTCGTAGGCCCTGCTGTTTAAAAAAGCACCCACCTTCTGCCAGAACCAGGCCCAGAATTTCGACCATAAACTGCTGGTGGGCTTAAAATCCTGCCCGTATTGATACGCCCGGTCGCTGCGGTACTCGTCGATCCGGTCGGCTGCGGGTCGCCGGACCTGTATCGCACTGCGGTCGTCGGGCGCGGGCTGCGCCTGTGCCGTGTCTTTGGGCTGAGGTATCGGAAGCTGGGCAACGGCTGAAAAGCCGGTGAGCGTTAGCAGGAGTAGCCACCCAAACAGCCGGAGTTTAGCCGTACACTTAATAATCACCTTCATCGGTTGAGCGGGGAATAGGCGGGGGCGTAGACGAACCAATGTTGTCGATAGCGGTCAGAATGCTGCGGCCCTCCCGGATTTCAATCAGGTTAAAGTACTGAAAAGCAATGCCGAGCGCAATGAGAGCCGAAACCAGCACACTACCGACCGTGCTGAGAATACTGGTCAGAATGGCGACGTAAATCGGCATATCGGGCGCTATTTTCAGCGAAATCATCATGCCCACGGCGGCTGCCGGTACATTAAACACGAAACCGAGAAGATAGGCAATCAAACTAATGACAATGATTAGCCCGAACGTCGACCACCATTTATCCCGGATCAGTTCGAAACAACGACCCATGAACGTACCGGCCGAAGCGCCTTCAAAGACGACTACCGCCAGCGCCAGCGAAAAAACGACGCCTATGTAAATGCCCGGAATGATAAAGAAGAACGTTGCCGCGATCACCAGTATGCTAACCATCACCCAGGTGGCTACGGCCCGTCCCAACGCCGATTGAACTTCGGCCCAAACCGCTTCAACGGTGACAGGTTCGCCCTGGTTGCGGTCGTATACCTTCAAATGGCCATACACCGTCAGATTGACCAGCAACGGTATGAGTAATGCAAAGATAACCGTTACGATGTAATAGGGGCTGGATAGCTGTTGGGCCATCCAGTCGCTCACATTATAACCCGGGCCGATGGTAGGGCGGGTTGTCAGCATGGACGCCGAGGACACGCCCGACGCAATACCGGCAATGAGGGCAGGAGCACCAGCAATGTACAGCAAAGCCATTCCCAGACTCCGGATTTGCTTGACGGCATACTGGATGGTGGCATTGATTTTCTCGCCAAAGTCGCGCTGTTGGTATAAATTCATAAAGAGAGCAAGCTAGGGGTTATCTGTAAACCTCTTTTCCAGTTGAATGGGATAAAGAACAAAATACCAGATAATAAATGCGGCAGAGGTCAGAATAATAGCGGAACTGGCGACCGGATGCAGCGGCAAACGGGTGACGAAGCTTTCCAGAAAACCCGCTGTAATAAAAACCGGCACCAGCCCAATCACGATTTTCAGGCCCTGTTTAGCCCCGCGTCTGAACGACTCCAGCCGCGACAAGGTTCCCGGAAACAACAGGCTGTTGCCGAGCGTCAGACCGGCGCAGCCCGCAATCACAATCGACGAGATTTCCAGCGTTCCGTGAATCCAGATCGTCAGGACGGATGGGAGCAGCAGACCCCGTTCGTAGAAAAAATATTGAAACGCCCCGAGCATCACGCCATTCTGAAACATGACGGCCAGGGTACCAAACGACGCAAACAGTCCAAGAATGAACGCAATAAACGAAACCCGGATATTGTTGACCGTGATGGACAGAAACATATCGGCCTGCCCACTGCTTTTGTAAACCGCCAGCGGATCACCTTTTCGGATATTTTCGAGCGTCATGTTCACGTAATCGTCGCCCAGAATCAGCCGGACGAACAGTTCATCGTTAGCCGCCGACACCCAGCCCAGCGCTCCCGCCATCATAAAAATTGCGAACGATACCAGCAGAAGCCGGTGTGATTTCCGAAACAGCAGCGGCAGTTCGAATTTCCAGAACCGGACAAACCGACCCCGCTCTTCGCGTTTGTTGTGCATGAGCCGACGGTGCATACTGGCAGCCAGCCCGTTCAGGTAGCGGGTAATGGGCGAGGTCGGGTAAAAGGTACGGGCATACGACAGATCGTCGGTCAGTTCGATGAAATGATCGGTTAGCGTATCGGGATCGGAGCGGTCGTTGGTGGCAACGGCTTCGCCCTCGATTTCCTTCCACTTATCGGTATTGCGTTTAATAAAAGCAGCTTCGCGCATGAAAAAAACCGTCTGATGGGCCGGAGCTCATTCGGTCTGATAAATTGCAAAGCAAATCCCAGATTTCAAAGCCGGGCGCTGCAATGAGGCCAATACCGTGGATTTCAAAAACAAATAGCCGTTGTCAAAGGGTTTCTCCGTAAGTTTGCAGCCGGATTGCGTCGTTAAATCGGGTATGAAAATATTGTTTGATCATCAGGCTTTTACGGGAGTGCGGTACGGGGGCGTTTCCCGGTATTTCTATGATTTGATGATAACGCTTCGGCAAAAAGACATCCGGACCCAGCTTTCGATTTTATTTTCGAATAATGCCTACCTCCTCGAAAGCGGTACGTTCCGGGTGCAGTCGTTTCCGTATTTTCTCGGATTCATGCCCACCAATATGCTTTTCTCGCAGATCAACCGGTTGTGGAGTATTGCGCAGTTAAAGCAGAACCAGTACGACGTGTTTCACCCGACGTTTTTTCATCCTTATTTTCTGAAGCACACGAAAAAACCGTTCGTGCTGACGTACCACGACGCGATCAAAGATAAGTTTGGCGAACAGTTTGGTCACATCGACAACGCATCGAAGGACCTCAAGCAGCAATTGCTCAACCGCGCGGCCCGGGTGATTGCCGTATCGGAAAACACCAAAAGCGACCTGGTGCAGCTTTTTGGAATTAAAGCCGAAAAAATAACCGTAGTACACCACGCCACGGCTTTTCAGAATTTGCGGATTCCCGAAACGTTTCAGATTCAGGTGCCCGACGCCTACCTGCTGTACGTCGGCGCCCGAAACGATTATAAAAATTTTATCCCTTTCCTGAAGGCTCTTGCGCCCACGTTTCAGAAATACCCGCACGTTCAGTTGATTTGTGCGGGGGGCGGCCCGTTTAACCCGGAAGAAACGCAGGCCATTCAGCAACTGGGGCTGACAGATCGGATCAGCCAGCGAAACATTGACGATTTTGTCTTATATCGGTTGTACCAGAAGGCGCTGGCGTTTGTTTATCCGTCGCTGTACGAAGGATTCGGGATTCCGATTCTGGAAGCGTTTGCGGCCGACTGTCCGGTGGTCCTGAGTCGGGCGTCCTGTTTTCCGGAAGTGGCGCAGGATGCGGCTTTGTACTTCGATCCGGAGTCGGAATCGGACATTCGGCAGCAGATTGAAAAGGTTATTCTGGACGATTCGCTGCGCCGTTCGCTGGTTCAGAAGGGGCGGGAGCGGAGACAGGACTTCTCACTGGCAAAAATGGCAAGTCAAACCCTTCAGGTTTATCAACAGGTTGTATAAGTGAACAGAGAACAGAAAATCCTGCTTTTTGACACGATCATCGACGGACACCACGCTGATTATCTGACGCATTTGATTCGGTATTGGGTCGATAACCAACGGGTCGGAGAGTTGATCGTAGTCACGCAGCAGGCATTTCAGCCGTATTTTCAGGACCTGACCGACCAGCAAGCGGGGGCCACGAATGTCCGGTTTGTGCCCATTCCGGCGTCGGACGTTGAAACCGTACACCGTGCGTCGATGCTGACCCGCTCGTTTAAAGAATGGAATCTGTTGCTGAAATACATTCACGCCTACCAGCCAACGCACGCGCTGTTGATGTATTTCGATCTTTTTCAGTTGGCTACTTGGCTGGGTCGGTCGGCGCCCTGCCCGATTTCCGGCATTTATTTCCGGCCCGATTTTCATTACAAACAAAATCCCGGCTTTAAAGCGCAGTTGAACGGTTTGCGAAAAAAGGTAACGCTGAAAGGGGCCCTGCGCCAGCGGAGCTTAGCCAATGTGTTCTGCCTCGATCATTCGGCGGTAGAAGGACTGCGGCAGTTGAGCCCAGCCGCCAACATCTGGCCACTGGCCGATCCGGTCGAATCGTACAGCATTACACCCACCGAAATCGGAAACTTGCGTACCGAACTCCGGATTGAGCCAGACCGCCAGATTTTTCTGCTGTTCGGATACCTCGACGAGCGGAAGGGTATCGAACCGTTACTCGACGCGCTGAAGGAGTTGCCGGTTACTGAGCAAAAAGCCATCTGTCTGGTGCTGGCGGGACCGGTTCAGCCTGATTTTCAGGAAAAAATTGAACAGAAAATAGGAGCCGTGGGCGGGCCGGTGCAGATTGTCCGGGTTTTCAGGGAAATAAAAGGACGCGAAATTCAACTGTTTTTCGAGCTGGCCGACTACGCGCTGGCGTTATACCAGAAACACGTCGGCATGGCGTCGGTGGTGGTTCGGGCCGCCGTGTCCCGCAAACCGGTGCTGGCATCCGATTATGGTTATCTGGGCCATCTGGTGCAGTCCGAGCAACTGGGCGCTGTCGCCGACACCACGTCACCATCCGCGATTCGGGCCCTGCTACAACGGGTGTTGACCGAAAAAATACCGTATTCGGCTGAAAATCTGCAAAAATTAGCGGACCGTAATTCGGACGTTTATTTTGCGGAGACTATTTTTAACCATCTTTGAGTTGTGTTGCTATGACGGTTTCGATTCTGACCTCCCAAAACGTGGCGCTGGAATACGAGCCCGCCAGTCTGGGAGACCGGATTCTGGCGCTGATGCTCGATTACCTGATCTTTTTGGGATGGATTATTTTCTATTTCGTTCTGACAAGCCTGATGCCCGGCGTTTTTCAGAACCGTTTTGCGAGCATGGCTGTTTTGCTGCTGCCGTTCATGCTGTATGATTTGCTGTGTGAAGTGTTTCTGAACGGGCAAAGTCTGGGGAAAATAGCGATGAAAATCAGGGTGGTGATGCTGGACGGGTCACCGCCCGGCCTGGGTGCTTACCTGATTCGCTGGCTGTTCCGGCTTATTGAATCACCCCTGTTTTTTACCGGTATTGTACCGTTAGTGACCGTAGCCGCCAACGGGCGGGGGCAGCGCATCGGCGATATAGCCGCCGGAACTACGGTGGTGAAGCTGACCCGGCCCGTTACGCTCGCCCAGGTGACGTACCACGCCTTGCCCGAGGATTACCAGGTCAGTTTTCCGGAGGTAGCCCAGCTTTCGGACCGTGATATGAACACCATTCGGGAAGCGTTGCGGTCAAATAATTATCAAATCATTGGTTTGGCGGCTCATAAAGTAAAACAGGTGATCGGCGTTCAGTCGGAGCTTCACGATGTTATGTTTCTCCGGACGCTAATCAGTGATTATCAGTTTCTGGCATCCTAGCGTAGGCGCTAAGTGCCAACTAGTATAAAGTCAAACGGACCCATTTTAAACCTCATGGACTGAACCCTGCGCGGCCCAACCTGTGCAGTTCGGTCTGTGGTTATGGAATATGAAAGAACAAATTAAAAAGCTGGCGCGGCAGTATGCTGCCGACATGATTGCCAACCGGCGTCACCTGCACGCCAATCCGGAACTGTCGTTTCATGAATACAATACGGCTAAATTCGTCGCGGAGCAACTCAGGGCCATTGGTCTGACTCCGCAGGAAGGTGTTGCCGGAACCGGTTTGGTCGCCCTGATTGAAGGCCGGGGGCAAGACGCATCCGAAAGCCGGGTTGTGGGTCTGCGGGCTGATATGGACGCCCTGCCGATTCACGAAGCGAACGATGTGCCGTACAAATCGACCGTTGAGGGTGTTATGCACGCTTGCGGTCACGATGTACACACCTCGTCGCTGCTGGGAACCGCCCGCATTCTGCACGAACTTCGCGATCAGTTCGCGGGAACCGTCAAGCTGGTTTTTCAGCCTGCGGAGGAAAAAGCGCCGGGCGGTGCTTCGCTGATGATCAAAGACGGTGTTCTGGAAAATCCGGCTCCGGCCAGCATGATCGGCCAGCACGTGGCCCCGAACGTTCCCGTCGGCAAAATCGGCTTCCGGGAAGGGATGTACATGGCCAGCACCGACGAACTGTACCTGACGGTGATCGGTAAAGGCGGCCACGGTGCCATGCCCGACCAACTCGTTGACCCGGTTTTGATTGCATCGCACATCATTGTGGCCCTCCAGCAGATCATCAGCCGAAACCGCAAACCGGCCAATCCGTCGGTTCTGTCGTTTGGGCGGTTTATTGCCGACGGTGTAACCAACGTGATTCCCAACGAAGTAACCATTGAAGGGACGTTCCGCTGCATGGACGAAGAGTGGCGGGAAGACGGTTTGCGCCGGATGAAGAAGATGGCGGAAGGCATGGCCGAAGCGATGGGTGCCCGCTGCGAATTTACGGTAGTGCGCGGCTACCCGTTCCTGAAAAACCACCCCGAACTGACCCGGCGAATGCGCTCGGCGGCAACTGACTACATGGGGGCCGACAACGTGATCAACCTGGATTTGTGGATGGCGGGCGAGGATTTTGCTTTTTATTCGCAGGTGGTCGATTCGTGTTTTTACCGGCTTGGAACCCGCAATGAAGAGCGCGGCATCATTTCCGGTGTTCACACGCCCACGTTCGACATTGACGAATCGGCGCTGGAAATCGGCGCGGGCCTGATGAGCTGGCTGGCGGTGGAGGAGTTAAGAATGAAGAGTTAAGAGTTAAGGTTGAGGGGCGGAGGAGTATTACCTTTTAGGAAATGAAAAACGTACTGGTGGTATTGGGGTTATTAGCGGGCTTAACCGGTTGCTCGACTTCTACGGTGTTCATCGTGCGCCATGCCGAGAAGGTGAGCGAAGCCGACACCAGCAGCCTGACCACGGCGGGTTTCGAACGGGTGCAGGCGCTGGCCGACCGGCTGGAGGACGAACGCATTAGTCTGATTTTAACCACGCCATACCGCCGGACACAGCAGACCGCAGCCCCACTGGCTCGCCAACTTAACGTGCCAATTGAGTCGTATCCCGGCCAGCCAATCGGCGCGGTTGTGGAAAGGATACAACGGGCCAAAGGCAAAAATACACTGGTGGTTGGGCATAGCAACACCATTCTGGACATTGTAAAAGGTCTGGGCGCTGTGCCGACCCAAAGCCAGATTGAACCCGGTGACCATGACAATTTATTTGTTGTAACCCGGCAAAAAGGCTTGTTCGGAAAGTCGATTCGGCTGCGGGAAGAAACGTACGGCCAGCCAACGGCGCCCTGATTTGAGCCGGGATTAAAAGGAAAGGTCAAAAAATGGGCAATTTTTGGGCAGGTCTGTCAGTTAAGAAAGTAGTGTTAACCCAAATTCAATCCGTTTAATGAGTTTTCGAGTTGTTCGATTGTTCTTTGTTTTTTGCGTTTTGTGGATCACTCAGTTGAGCGTGGCAAATGCTCAGCGACCAGCCCCGACGGGTTCCCTGTTTCCCAATCGATTTACAGGTCGGCAGATTGTAGTAGAAGTAGGAAGTGCGCCGGATCGGCCCGAATACCGTCTGTTAGACAACGGCTTGCTATTTTACCGGAAGGGCTCGGAAGGGTCTTTCACGCAGTTAGGCCAGCAGCGAAAAGACTCGACCATGAAGGCGTTTGCGCGGTTGGAACAGGAATGCAAGATCAAAACCACCAGGCAGGAAAAGCCCGAAAAGCCCGATGTGACGGTTAGCTGGAAGCGCGCCAAAACCGAGTTTACGGTAGGTTGGGAAAAAGGGCAGGCACCCGAGATTTACAAGCAGTTTTATGAGAGATTCATAGCGTTATTTCCCCGAATCCAGCGGAAATAAGACCTGAAAAGCCCCGACGTTTACCGCGCCGGGGCTTTTTGATTAAGTGATACGTATCTTAATTCATAGCTGTTTGCCTTTAGAGACAGCTATGGAGGATTTTTAGCTAAGATGTTTTAAAGGCTCTTTTCAGTTGATTGAAAATTTATTGGCAGGTTGTACTTCACCCGCACCGGTTTACCATCCTGTATCCCCGGCTTCCAGCGTGGCATGGATTTAACGACCCGGATCGCTTCTTCGTCGGCCCCAAAACCGATGCCTTTCAGGATCGTTACATCCTGAATGCTACCGTCCGTATTGATGACCAAACTCAAAAACACCCGGCCTGATACACCAGCCCGTGCTGCTGCGGCCGGGTATTTTATGTTATTACTCAGAAACTCCCCTAAAGCTTTCATCCCGCCCGGAAATTCGGGATTTTGTTCAACCATGGTAAAAATTTTACCGTTGCCATCATCCACGGGTTTTCGGTCAAGCAGATCCGTGATGTTGCTGTTCCTGATATGCTTCGGAATTCTGGGTGTGCCGGTCCAGTACGTGGATGGTTTACCGTCGGTGGGCTGGGCGAGCCGGACGTAAAGAGCATCCCGGCCATTAACTGGCACTTCGATGCTCTGGTGCCCGACGAACGAAACAACCAGGGTGCCATTGCCGGGCACGTTGAATTGGTACTCGCCGTTGGCGTCGGTGCTGGTGCCCGTCTGCGATCCTTTCAGCACGATGTTAGCCCCCGGGATTGGTTTGTCGTTGGAATCAAAAATCTGCCCCGAAATTGTAATCGGGTTTTTGCTGACCACATCCTTCTTCGACTGATCTTCGCAGGCCGCTACGAAGACGAACAGACTGGCAATCAGCAGGGTTGCGAAGCCGTATTTAGCGATGGCCCAGCGGCTGGTTTCTGACTTCTGTAACATAAGAATTCGCTGTTTTAAGGTTGAAGGTTCAAAGAAAGGCGTGATAAAAGCCGACGGTTTCGGCCCAAAGGTGTAGGAAATGAGCTGGTTGTCGAGCCGCCGTTGGCAGAACCGCAGCCGCGTGGATAAGGGTTTGGGAGCTTTCATGGCGGCTTAGTGTTTTGTGGTTGCCTTGATGGTGTACGTCGATTTGGAGTGGTCGGCCTCAACACGTTCGATCTCGTCCGGATTTAGTTTCCGAAACGCTTCCTGCGTAATGATTTTGTCGTCCAGCATGTAAACCGGCGGTTGTCCATCATACTGCACACGACCTGCCCGCTGAAGTGTTTCGGTCATTGCTTTCTGCCGGGTGGTGATATGAATCACGCCATTTTTGCCCTCATCGCCGTATAGGCTGGTAGCCGAAGCGCCTTTCAGGACATTGATTTCCTGAATGTCATGGGGGGGCAAGTTGGATGGAAAGCCTGATTTTATCGATCTGGCAGTCATTTTCTCGCCATCAACAACATAAAGCGGTTGCTTATCAGGGTCGTTGCTGACCGGATTCGCTCGGTCGAAGTTTATCTTCAGCTCTCCGGTTCGCTTGGGAGTGGGCGTTGGCTCGTCTTTTTCCAGCTGAAATTCAATTGGCAGTACATACGGCACCGCTACGGGCTTACCCTCCTGAATCCCTGGTTTCCAGGCTGGCATCTTTCCCACAACCCGAACGGCTTCTTCATCGCAGCCGGAACCGATACCTTTCTGTACGCGGATGTTGTGTACCGTTCCGTCCGTTCCGATCACGAATTGTACATAAACCGTTCCATCCGTATTATTTTGTCGAGCATCCGCTGGATATTGCAAATTGGTAGCCAGATACTGACCTAAAGCCTGTTTTCCACCCGGAAATTCCGGCATTTGCTCTACTACCGTAAAGCCGTCCTTTTTAGGAGCAGCAGTTTTTGCAGTAGGGTTTGAAGCGTAGGCAACAACGACAACTTTATCCAGCGATTTGACCACGGCCGTCAGCTCAAAATCCAGCGTTTTCTTCCCCGCAACGGCTTTTTTCTGACTTTCAAAACCCACGAAACTGGCAACGAGCGTTGCGTTAGCGGGTATGTTTTCGACTTTGTATTGGCCCTGCGCATCGGTTTGGGCACCGATTGTGCCGTTCTGAACGACCACCGTGGCACCCGGTAAGGGCTGCCCATTTTGATCGGTCACTTTTCCGGAAACCGTAATTTTCTGGTCCGAAACCGGGTTTACCAATTGCGAGATTTCGTCGCGGGCGGTGGTCATTGCCAGTAGACTCAGCAGAAGGGGCAATACCAGTACGTACTTGCCCAGGGCCCAGCGGCTGGTGGTCCGGCGGTGCAACATGATAATCCGTTCTTTCAGGAGCGACGGTTTGAAAAAGCCGTTGGTCAGAGTATTGGGCTGAACGCCAAAGGCATAATCGATGAGGAAGGTGGCGTATTGGTGTTTGTCTTCCGCCTGCGAATCGGCCAGAAACTCGTGCACCTGCTGGATGGATTGTTTGTAAAGAAACAAAACCGGATTCAGCCAGAAAACCAGTTGAACAGCCTCCAGCAGCAGCACATCAAAACTATGCCATTGCCGGATATGGACCAGCTCGTGGGCCACGATTGGGGTGTTGGCAGACTGCGCATCCCGGCGGCAAAGTACCAGATACCGAAAAAATGAAAACGTCGGCACGCGCTCGTCGGAAGGCAGCACCAGCGTGTAATCGTCCACCTCGTGTCGTTCCGAGCGCCGGATGAGTCGTTCAATTCCCGTTATCTGAATCAGCAGCCGGCCCAGCAGGATAACCGAAATCAACCCGTAGGATCCATAGCCGATGGTTTCCCAGTCTGGTCCGGTGGGTTCAACCGGCGTAATGGTAACCGGAATAGTAAACGCACCAACGGGTATCGGAATGGTTTCGACGGTTTCGGAAGGCAGTTCGATAAAGGGCAGAACCAGCGAAAGCAGCACCGACGCCAGCAAATACAGACGGTTCAGGCGGAAGAACGTGTGCTTTCGCAGCCAGAGCCAGTAACAGGCGTAAAACAGCACCAGAAACAGGTTGGCTTTCAGGAAATAGTCGAGTACTGCGTTCATGAGTCCTTTTTACGGTTTAGAAGTTCGATAATTTCATCGGTTTCTTTCAGGCTCAGCTTGCGGTCTTTCACGAAAAACGACACCAGTTTTTTCAGCGAGTTATCGAAATACCCGGACATGAGCTGTTCCATCTCGAAGCGTTTGTATTCTTCCTTCGTAATGAGCGGGTAGTATTCGTGCGTTTTACCGTAGGCGCGGTAGCCTACCAGTCCTTTTTTTTCGAGGATGCGGATAATCGTCGAAACCGTATTGTAGGCGGGTTTGGGCTCGGACAGTTCGGCCAGAACGTCCTTGACAAAGCCTTTTTCAAGTTTCCACAATACCTTCATGATTTCCTCTTCGGTATTGGTTAATTCACGAACTTGCATAATGAATGGCGCTAATGGTTCCTTCAATCAAATGTATGACTAATTTATTAGTTTCAAAACTAAGGTATTAGTTTTTTGTTTGAAAAAATGTTTTTGTTGGATTTCAGGAAGTTTATTCCAAGCTTAAAACCGTATGTTTTTATCGGTTGATTGAGGTCGTAACCAAAATTAAAACCGGGATTTTTTGAAACATTTCGGGGTTTATTACAATTTTGTTGATAAATTCTGCCTGATGTCTCTACAATCGCTCACCGATACCGAATTGTTGGGTCTGCTTCGTAACGATGACGAGCAGGCTTTCAGGGAGTTGTACGATCGGTACTGGTACAAAATGTACGTGACGGCCCATCGTAAGCTCCGGCGGAAAGATGTGGCTGAGGAACTGGCGCAGGAACTGTTCGTGATGCTCTGGCAGAAACGCGATTCGCTGCGCATCATCAACTTGCCGGCGTTTCTGGGCGTGTCGCTCAAGAATCTGATGATCGACTACATCCGTCGGAATATTCAGGAGGAGCATTACCTCGATCAGCTCCGGCAATTTTTCCCCGCCGAAACGTTCTCCACCACTGAAGCCGTGCAATTGAACGAACTAACGGATGCCATTCAGAACGCACTGGCACAATTGCCCGAGAAAACGCGCGAAGTATTTATTCTAAATCGTTTCGAGCACCTGACGATTCGGGAAATTGCCCAGCGGCTGAATCTCTCGGAGAAAACCATCGAATACCATCTGGCGCGTTCCACAACCTTTCTGCGCCAGAACCTACGCGATTTTGTAACGGTATGGGTGCTTTTTTTTCTTTCCTGACGGCCTGATTCTCAGTAGGCTGAAAATAAATCTCAAAAAAAGTATAAAAGGTCTTAGGGAATTTTCGGGCTTGTCCGTCTAAGCTTTTGAACGAACGACAAAAGCCAATGGATCGCGCCAAGTACCAGGAACTGCTTGCCAAATACCTGAAAGGAGAATGCTCCGACGAAGAACGGGCAGTGCTCGACCAATGGTACGCATCACTGGACTCCAACGTGGATCTACCAGCCACTGACTCCGAAAAACAGGGGCTTCTGGGCCGCAACTGGCAATCACTGGCCGATCGGACGATTCGCGATCGTCCGGCGGTCCCGATGCACCAGCGGTTCCGGCTTCGGCCCTACTGGGCGGCTGCGGTTGTCCTGTTGGTGGGCTGCGGCTTGGGGTGGTATCTGACCCGACCGTCCGGCTCGGAAATACTGGCACAGCGCGAATCAGTTTTGGAATCACAAACGACGGTTCTGGAACGCATAAATCGCTCGACCCAGCCCGAACGTCTGGTGCTGAGCGACCAGAGTGTGGTGACGCTGCAACCGGGCAGTACACTTCGGTATCCGGCTACGTTCGCCAGCGAGAAACGCGAGGTGACGCTGATCGGGGAAGCTTTTTTTGAGGTCGAGAAAAATCCGCACCAGCCGTTTCTGGTGTATTCGCACGACCTGATCACCAAAGTGCTTGGAACCAGTTTCCGCATTAAAGCCAACCCCGGCGACCGAAATGTGCAGGTGGCCGTTCAGACGGGGCGCGTGTCGGTGTATTCGCCCAAGCTGGTGACCGAAAACCGGGTTAAATCCGATCCCGAAACCATCGGCGTGGTGCTGACTCCCAACCAGCAGGTTACGTATCTGGATCAGGAGCATCGGCTGGTGAAAACGCTGGTGGAGAAACCGGCCATCCTCGTTCAGCCGAAGCAGGTGCCGACGTTCACGTTCCAGAATGCGCCGGTTGCGGACCTTATAACGGCAATTGAAAAAACCTATGGCGTGGATGTGATGTATGACGAGGAGTTGATGGCGAACTGCTACATAACCACCTCACTGGATCAGGAAAATCTGTACGATAAATTGACCATCATGTGTAAGCTCCTGGGGGCGACCTATAAAATCATTGACGCCCAGATTGTCATTTCCGGACCGGGTTGTCCGTAGCGGTGCTACTGTTTTTTGTCGATGGTTGAAAGGAGTAGCTCGTTGATTTTTCGCTGATTAATAGAGGGTCCAATTTAGCAGGCATTTACTAATACATCCACTTATGCAGTATAAACTGAAAACCGTATACCAAAAACCGTAAACCCAAAAAAGGAAGGTCGGCGATGGGTCCAAGCATCACCGACCGGATTTTGCCCCTACTGACGGTTTCCGAGCCGACGCATCCTCGCAGATGGGTACAGGGGCGTTTTGTCTTTGCTTTATCCTTAAACAAAAACGATCAAAGGTATGAAATTACCTCGACTCAATCACGCATTCGTCCGAACCCTTATGCGGATCACATTTATCCAACTTCTCTGTGCCTGGCTGTTCGTTGGAATGACCTACGCCGAAACCGCCAGAGCGCAGGCTGTACTTGAGCAGCCCGTTACGTTGTCAGTTGCCAATCAGGAGCTTAGTGTCGTATTGTCCCGACTGGAAAGGGTTGCGAAAGTGACGTTTTCCTATATTCCGCAGCAGATTCAGGCCGACCGGCGCGTGTCGATCAACGTCGTAAACCAACCCTTATCGACGGTTTTGGACCAGTTGTTCCGGAATGCGGCAGTCAATTATGAAGTAGTCGGCAAAAAACAGATTTTGCTCAGTAAACCACCCGCGTCGCCCGCTTTGCCCGGCATTTCGCCCCGAAATACCCAGCTTCAGACCGAACAATCCCTTGACCGGGACATCTCCGGGAACGTAACGGACGAAAAGGGGGAAGGAATGCCGGGCGTGAGCGTGGTGATGAAAGGCACGACGCGGGGAACGACCACCGACGGCGACGGTAAATACCGGCTGAACATTCCGGACGGGGAGGCTACGCTGGTTTTTTCGTTTGTCGGTTATCTCAATCAGGAAGTCGTTATCGGTAACCGGACCAGCCTGAATGTTCGGATGCAGGTGGATACGAAGAGTCTGGAAGAGGTGGTGGTGGTCGGTTACGGAACCGTCAAGAAAAGTGACCTGACGGGATCACTGGCGCAGGTAAAGTCCAAAGAATTAAATGCCTATCCGGCCACGAACGTATTGCAGGCGCTGACAGGGCGGGCCGCCGGGGTGCAGGTGCAGCAAAATACCGGCGCTCCGGGGGCTCCGGTCAGTGTCCGGATTCGTGGCACCAACTCGGTTCAGGGGAGCAACGAGCCGTTGTATGTGGTTGACGGTTTTCCGATTTCGGGCAGCAACCCGACCATTCTGAACAATGCCGATATTGAAAGCATGGAAATACTGAAAGATGCGTCGGCAACGGCCATCTACGGATCGCGGGGTGCGAACGGGGTCGTGATTATTACGACCAAACAGGGCAAATCCGGCAAAACCCGCGTCGATCTCGAAACCAGCTACAGTGTGCAGACACTGCGCAAAAAGCTGGATCTGATGAATGCAAAGGAATACGCCCAGTTTTACAACGAGCAGGCCGCCAACGATAAACTGAAACCGTATTTTACGCAGGACCAGATCAATAGTTTTGGCGAAGGTTTCGACTGGCAGGATCTGGTGTTTCAGAGTGCGCCGATGAAAAACACCTCGCTGAATGTAAGCGGAGGGAACGATAAAACGCAGTTTTCTTTATCGGGAAGTGTTTTCGATCAGGACGGGATTGTGAAGGGCAGCGATTATAAACGTTACTCGTTGCGTTCCAACGTCAATCACACGATTAGCAGCAAGTTCAGCGTGAATTTTTCCGGAACGTTATCGCGGCTGAATACGGGCCGGAAAGATAGCGGGGGCGGTAGCCGGGGAAACTCGATGATTGCGGGCGGTCTTTCGGCACCCCCTACGCTGACGCCGTATAACGAAGATGGCAGCTACCGAATTCTGGCAACGGCGTATCCGTTTGTGGCTACGGACATGATCAATCCGCTCAACTTTATCAATGAAGAGAACAACCGTACCAAAGCCAACGTCGCCCTGCTCAACGCAGCGTTGGTGTTCAAACCCATCGAAGACATTACCATTAAAATTTCGGGCGGTATCGAAAACCGGGACGACCGGGCCGATAGCTACCGAACCCGTAAGTTTGTCAATTCGCAGGGTAGTGCCAGTGTTTCGACGGCTCAGGAGATGAGCCTGTTGAGCGAGAATACCATCAGCTACAACAAAACCTTCAACCAGAAACATAGCGTAGCGGCTGTAGCCGGTTTTACGTACCAGGATTTTACCCGAACGGCCTTGTCGGGAAGTGGCACCGGTTTTCTGAGTGATGCCTTCGAGACCTATGATCTGTCGGCCGCCATTACGCCGGGGATTCCGGGGTCGGGTTATTCCAAATGGAGCTTACTGTCGTACCTGGCGCGGGTCAATTATTCTTACGATAACAAGTACCTGGCAACGGTCAGTTTTCGCCAGGATGGTTCCTCCAAATACAGTGAGGGCAGCAAATGGGGCTCGTTTCCATCGGCAGCCCTGGCCTGGCGGGCATCGAATGAAGAATTTCTGAAAAATCACCCCTTCATTTCGGATCTGAAAGTACGGGCGAGCTGGGGCCTGACCGGAAGCCAGGCCATTTCGGCCTACGCAACCCTGAATCAGTTGAATTCGGGCAAGACGGTTTTTGGCGATGCGCTGTACAATACGTTTGCCCCGGGAACGCTTTTGCCGGGCAATCTGAAATGGGAAACGACCGAACAGAAGGACTTCGGGGTTGACCTGGGGCTGTTCAGCGACCGGATTGTGGTGACGGCTGACTATTACGTGAAAAATACCCGGGATCTGCTGAATACCGTTGCATTGCCAGCGTCGCTGGGCTATACCAGCACCATCAAGAACGTCGGCGAAGTTCAGAACCGTGGCTTGGAGTTGGGGATTGATGGCCGGATTTTAACCGGTGAATTCAAATGGAACGCTAACGCCAATATTGCCTTCAACCGCAACAGCGTCATCAAACTATACGATGGTCAGGATATTCTGGGCGGGCAGGTTGGTGTGGTGGTCATCAACGACGTGACCAGCATTCTGCGCGAGGGGCGGCCCATCGGCCAGTTCTGGGGGTATGCCGAAGACGGCTATGACGAAAAAGGGAAAATCAAATACAAAGACCTGGATGGCGACGGAAGCATAACAGTCAAAGACAAAACGTACATCGGCAATCCCAATCCGAAGTTTATCTATGGCTTCAACTCTACTATGTCGTATAAGAACTTCGAACTAAACCTGTTTTTGCAGGGCGTTCAGGGGAATAACCTGTTCAATGCCAGCGCTATGGGAAGTACCATCGACTACGGTTTCGGGTTGAATATGCCCCGCGAGGTGTTCCTGGATCACTGGTCGCCAACGAATCCGAACGCCAAATATCCAATTATTAGCAACAGCGTCAACGCCCGGGCGTCGGATCGCTACATCGAGGACGGTTCCTTCCTGCGTCTGAAAAATATTCAACTGTCGTATACGCTGCCCCTCCAGGCCTGGAATGTGAATTGGGTACGCTCCGTACAACTCTACGCCAGTGGGCAAAACCTGCTGACGTTCACCAACTACTCGTGGTGGGATCCGGATGTTAATTCGCGGGGAGGCTCCAACTCGACGGCGCAGGGACTTGACTTTTACAGCTACCCCGTTGCCAAATCTGTCACCTTCGGCCTGCGGGTCGGCTTTTAATTTTGAATGAGTGAATGATAGAATGAGTGAGTATTAAAGGCACTTGTCTCTTGAAAAACTATTCTATCATTCCCTCATTCTATCATTCAAAATTGAAAAGATCTATGAAAAAGATATTATTTCTTCTCCCGGCTTTGTTTCTGATGGCGTGCGAAGATGCGCTGAAAGAAGAACCGAAATCTCTGGTTGTTGAAACTTTTTTCAACACGGCGGCTGAAGTGGAAACCGCAGCCAGCGCCATTTATTCGCCCCTGCGTAACACGAATATGAGCGTCTACGAAGCCACCCTGGAGTCGCAGACCGACTACGCGTTCGGGCGCGGAAGCTGGGCTCCGTTGAGCGATTTTCAGGGCTTCAATGACGCGAATATCACGCGGGTGGCCGGTTTATGGAACGCCTTTTACCTCAGTATCCGCAATGCCAATCTGGTGATTCGGAGCGCGCCGAAGGGGTCGGCCATCAGCCCCGCCGATGTCGCTAAATACGTGGGGGAAGCCAAATTCATGCGGGCTTTCAATTACTTCCAGCTGGTGCGCAACTGGGCGGGTGTTCCGATTCGGACCGAAGCCAACATGGACGACATTGACCTGAAACGGAGTACGGCGGAGGAAGTCTACGCCCTGATTCTGGCGGACCTGAAAGAAGCCGAAGCCGGTTTGCCGGACAATCCCGCCGTTGCGGGCCGACCGACGAAGTGGGCCGCCAAAACCCTGCTGGCGGATGTTTACCTGCAACTGGGCCAGTTTGCCGAAGCCCGTGACAAAGCCGACGAAGTAATCAAATCCAACAAGTTCTCGCTGGTGCCGGTGACAACCAAGGAAGATTTTCAGACGAAAGTATGGGGGCCGGATCTGGTTTCGACTTCCGAAGAAATCTTTTACTTGAAATACGCCCGACAGGTCAGCCAGGGAAATTACATGCTCTGGATTTCGAACCACCCCAACACCAAACTGTTCAACTTCGGCGGGGCGTATGCGGTGTATGGCGACGCGTCGAATTCGGTGTACAAAGCCTGGGACGACAACGATTTACGGAAAAAGTTGTGGGATATTGTCGATTTTGGTCTGGGCGCTACAACGCTCGTAAGTTCCAAATTTATTGATACGCAGGCCGTTGGTCAGAATGGAGCCGGGAATGATGATCCGGTTTACGGCTATTCGGATGTCCTGTTGATTTACGCCGAAGCGGCCAGCCGCGCGGGCAATGGACCAACCGCGGCCGCGATGGAAGCGCTCAACCAGGTGCATCGCCGGGCGTACGGAAAACCGGCAAATACGCCATCAACCGTCGATTATAAACTGACGGATTACAATGCTGCCACCTTCTGGGATCTGGTGTTGCAGGAACGGGCGTACGAATTCCAGCTCAGCGGCAAACGCTGGCTTGATCTGAAACGTACCGGCAAAGCCAAAGCGGTTATTCTGACGGCCAAAGGCAAAAACGTTGTGGATAAACACCTGCTGTGGCCCATTCCGGTTTCGGAAATGAACTACAACAAAGGACTCGACCCGGCCAAAGACCAGAATCCGGGGTATTAAAAAGTGAGCCGGTTTACGGTTTTCCGTTTACTGACACGTTCGAGAAAATAGGGCGTCAGCCTACTGTAAACAGAAAACCGTAAACCAAAAACCGCAAAATCATGGAAAAGGTAAAAAGAAGATCGGCTCTCACGGCGCTCGGAGCACTGTCGCTGGGGATGACCACGCCAGGGCTGGCGAAAGGGGAGGTACTGGCCGAACCCTACAAATTACAGAAAAAGACCCTGAAAACCGATATTCTGGTAGTCGGGGGTGGAACGGCGGGCGTGGTTGCGGCTATTCAGGCGGCCCGGGCCGGTCGGAAAGTTATTCTGGTCGAAAACGGCAGTCAACTGGGCGGGACCACCACCACCGGTGGTGTGGCGTTTCCGGGGATTTTCTTCGCCTGGGGCAAACAGGTGATCGGCGGTATTGGCTGGGAAATGGTGCAGGAAGCCGTTGCGCTCAATGATGACACCCTGCCGGATTTTTCGATTCCGCACGGTCGGCATCATCCGCGCCATCAGGTGCGCCTGAACGGCCAGCTGTATGCCATGCTGATTGAGGAGAAAACCATTGAAGCGGGGGTGCAAATCCGGTTTTACGAAACGCCCACTTCGGCGGTTTTCCAGAAAGGCAACTGGGTCGTGCAAACCGTCGGAAAAGGAACCAGTACGGAAATTGTGGCCAATCAGGTGATCGACTGCACGGGCAACGCCTACACGGCTTCGCTGGCCGGGTTTACGCTGCTGCGCGAATCGGTGACGCAGCCGGGAACGCTCATGTTTCAGATTGGTGGCTACGATTTCAAGTCGCTGGACCTGAAGATGATTCAGGCGCGTTATCAGGAAGAAATCAAGAAAGGTAATCTGGTGAAAGCCGATTTTCGGAACAACATTGTCGGTTTGCTAAGAAGCGCCGGGGATAACATCCAGCACGTGCTGGGGGCCGATTCCACAACGTCGGAAACACACACGAAGGCCAATATCGACGGCCGAATGTCACTGCTAAAAACCCTGCGGTTTTTGCGGACGCTGCCCGGTTGCGAGAAGACGAAAATTATTGACGTTCAGAACGAAACCGGCGTGCGCGAAACCTACCGCATCGACGGCCATTACAAAATCACGCACGAAGATTACGTGACTGGCAAAGTGTTCGACGATGCGGTTTCGTATTCGTATTATCCCATCGACGTGCACGACGAAAACGGTGTGGTTCCCGATCATTTAAAAGAAGGGGTGGTCCCCACGATTCCGCTCCGGGCCTTGGTCCCGAAAAACAGCCGGAATTTTCTGGTTGCGGGACGTTGCCTGAGCAGCGACCGGCTGGCCAATTCGGCCCTGCGCGTGCAGGCGTCGTGCATGGGCATGGGGCAGGCGGCCGGGGCGGCTGCCGCGCTGGCCAGCAGGCTGAACAAAAGTCCGCTGGAGGTGCCGTTCGCGGATCTCCGGAAACTGATTGAAGAACACGGCGGTATTGTACCGGGTTCGGCGCAAAAAGGCTGATTTTAGCGTATGAAGAGCATTCAGAGATTCGGGTTACTCAACGTACTTTTCGCAGGAATGCTGCTGTTTTCGGCCTACCGAAGCCAGGAAACCATTCGCTATTTTCAGACGCAAACCATTTCGTTACAGCCGGATACCGTTCAGGCGTATATCGTCGATTTCAAGGATGATGTCGACAACGACACCTTGTTTCAGGCGCGGTCGAAGGAAGGGTATCCGGTTTTGTATTTCCGGAAAATTAAAACCAGTGTCTGTTTCGACAACAAATGCCGGTTGCTGGACATTGTGGTGTACTGGAACGTAACCGGTCGGTATCTGGGCTATGAGCTACCGAAAGGAGAGTTTTTGAGTAAAACCGAGCACGAACCGTTCAAGCCGGAGGAATACACCCGCCTGAGCGATCTGCTGTCCGACCCGCTCTCTCCGCTGGCGAATTTTTCGTACGAGGAACTGGTGCCAAAGCCCGCTTCGGCGGCTGGTGATCTGGATGCGGTTTCGTCGGCTACGGCCAAAAACGTACTGGATTACGTGGTCGAAGGCGCGGTTTATACGACGTATAAGCTGTGGCACATTGTGTACGGACCGGCGCAGAAAGAAGTCACGGACCTGACCGAAAAGCGGCTATCGCCCGGTTTTTTGCTGAAAATTCTGGAAAGTCCGGATGCCAGCGACAAACTCTGGGCGCTCAACCACATCCGCGGCTACGTTGAGCTGACGCCGGAATTGCAAAACGTCCTCCTGGGTTTTATCGATAACAACCAGTTCAACCGGGCCGAACGGGCCATTCATGCGCTCAGTCCGGAAGCGCTGAAAAACGATGCACTACAACTGGCGCTGCTGGAAAAATATGGCCGGGTCAACTACGCCCTGAAAAATCAGCTCATTACCAAACTCAAGGAAGCGCCCCAACTGAGCGAGCCCCTGAAAACCGCCCTGGCTCGGTCGCTGGTCTCGGCCAACGGGGAGTTGCTGAGCAATACGCTGGATCTTTTCCTGCACCACCGCGTGGCCGATCCCGAAACTGGCCGGATCATTGCCGGTCTGTTGCAGAATGACAACAATTTCCTGTCCCGAAAAGCGTATACCTACCTGAAAAATGTGAAAATTGAGGACCGGATCGTTGAGGAGCAACTCAACGCTTACCGTGTCAAACACAATTTGTAGCGCCGGAAATTCATGAAAGAGGTAGCGTTGATGATCGGTCTTTTTCCGGTTCTTGTGTCATTTTTGGGTAAACCGGTCCAGCCGCTGCGGCTGGTGGAAACGCCGATGGTAAGCCTGGAAGGCGAAGCGCAGGGAACAACCTACCACATCAAGTACCCGGATGACCAACAGCGGAATTTCAAACGCGCCATCGATTCCATCCTGGTGGCAATCGACGAATGTTTGTCTACGTACCGTCCTGATTCGGAAATTTCACGGTTTAATCGCGCGGAATCTCACCGGTTTGAACGGCCGTATTTTTATCCGGTTTTGAAGAAGTCGGCGGAGGTGTACGAAATCACGCAGGGAGCCTTCGACCCAACCGTTAAACCGCTGGCCGAAGCCTATGAACAAGCCAAAAAATCCCGTGAACCCTGGTTGCCCAATGTCGATTCGCTGCTCGACTACGTGGGTTTTCAGTACATCCGTTTCGATGCGGTTTCGGTCCGGAAGTTGAAAAAAAACGTCCGGCTAGATTTTAATGCGCTGGCGCAGGGCTATACCGTCGATGTGCTGGCGGAGTTTCTGGAAACCAACGGCATTGACCGCTACATGGTGGAAGTCGGCGGGGAATTGCGTTGCCGGGGGCAGCGGAGTGAAGGCCAGTGGTGGAAAGTCGGGGTTGAAAGCCCGGTCAGGCCCGGCGGTTTGCAGACGACCATCCGGCTGGCAAACCGGGCGATGGCAACCTCGGGCAATTACCGGAATTATTACCGGCAAAACGGGGAGACGTTCGGCCACATTATCAATCCGAAAACCGGTTTTTCCCGACCTGATGCTCTCCTGAGCGCAACGGTTTTTGCAAAAGATGCCATGACAGCCGATGCTTTCGCAACGGCTTTTCTGGTGATGGGGCTGGATGAGACTCGGCGGTTTCTGGCCCGACACCGGGAGCTGGATGCGTATCTGATTTATAAAGATGAAAAAGGGGCCTTGAACACCGTGATAACAGACGGGATGAAAGGCTTCGTGGACTGAGCTATTTTACTTCCCCCGCTACCGGCTTTTGCCCCGCTTTCGCCCAGTGGCGCAGTTGATCGAAAACCGCTTCGGTTTGTTCGGGCGTAAACCGGCAATGGCCCTGCCCGTCGGTAAACTTCATAACGAACAACTGATCGTTGCCTGCCTGCCGCACAATGGCATCGTAGGCGGTTCCGATTTCGGGCGGAATTAGCTCGTCATAGGTCGTGTGAACGAGCAAAACCGGGTCGCTGATTTTACCGCTAAAGATCGTGTACGGACCCAGAAACGAACGGGCTTTGGGCTGGGCCGTCAGCCGGGTTGCCTTCCGATTGACCAACGCATCATCCGGAAAACCGCCGTACAGCGCGTTCGTATTATCGAACGGATTGCCACCTGCCTGCTGGCTGATG
Source organism: Larkinella arboricola (assembly GCF_003259745.1). Taxonomy (GTDB): domain Bacteria; phylum Bacteroidota; class Bacteroidia; order Cytophagales; family Spirosomataceae; genus Larkinella; species Larkinella arboricola. The sequence goes on from NZ_QLMC01000001.1 coordinate 130,056, forward strand.
TCGTGGTAGATTTCCTGAAAGAACCAGAGAACACTCGGTACATCCTTATATTTCACCGCAAACCGGCGGGCAAATTGCTGACCCGTCAGTGAGTCGGTTTGCAGCGCCTTCTGGAGCACATCCGGCGCAACAGGTTTGGCGGTGCCAGCAGCCAATTTTGTCAAATCCAGGGTGTTGGGATAAAGGGCGTCGAAGGTGACCAGCATGGTAAAGAGGTGGTTCTGTAGCGACTGGTAGATATGACCGGAGATAGGGCAGAAGGGCAACGCACCCTGATAATGCTGCGGGTATTTCTCGATCGTCGCCAGCGTGATCATACCGCCCATCGAGTGTCCGGTAATAAAGGTGCTATCGGGCTGACCGTATTTTTTTACGCAATACTGCCGCAACGCTTCCGAATCGTCCACGCCTTCCGCCACCGCCCACCCCTGCCGCCGGTAGGCCGACTGCGCCACGGCAAACCCTTTTTTCAGGAAGGGAGTTAGCATGTCTCCGCTCAGAAATCCGCCTTTATGCCCGATGGTTTCATACCCGTGGGCGTAAATGAGTAACCGCTTGGGGTTATTCGACTGGCCCCAGGATGCTGGAAAATCGATGCGGTAGCGCGCTCCGTTGATGGTACCGGTATCGACGCGGGCCACGGAGGCAGGTTGACTCAGGGCGGGTAGCACCAGGCCTAAGAAGAGAACTAAAAGCAAGGGTTTCATGTCATTAAGGAAAGGAACAGGAGCCGAGTTAGCAGAACGGTTTGAGAAAAACAAGCCGGTTTCGCAAAAGAAATGTTTATAGTAATTCGGCACCTTTTTAACTTGAATGATTGTTCTGCAACAATAGAACTTTTGATCAATAACTGACAGCAACGATGAAGTTAAGTGTTTTAGATCAGTCGCCGATCCGGAAAGGCAGTACTGCACGTGAAGCGTTGCAGGAAACCGTGGCGCTGGCCAAACTAACCGAAGAATTGGGCTACACCCGGTTTTGGGTGTCCGAACACCATAATGTTACGTCTCTTGCCGGTACGACGCCGGAGATTTTAATTGCGCACCTTGCCGGGCAAACCGAGTCCATCCGTATCGGTTCGGGTGGGGTGATGCTGCCGCATTACAGCGCCCTGAAAGTAGCCGAAAACTTCCGGATGCTGGAAACGCTTTTCCCCGGTCGCATCGACCTCGGTATGGGCCGCGCTCCGGGCGGTGACCGTGTAACGGCCAGCCTGCTCAACCCGACCAATACGTTCAGCGATCAGGATCTGGTTCAACAACTGTTTGATTTACAGAATTACCTGAACGACCGGTATGCGCCGGGGAGTGTTCAGGCAAAGGTCCGGGCCATGCCCATACCACCGTCTGTACCGGAGCAGTGGCTCCTGAGTTCGTCGGGCCAGAGCGGTACGCTGGCGGCCCATTTTGGAATGGGTTTTTCGTTTGCGCATTTTATCAACCCCCACGGCGGCCCGGAAGCCGTGCAGCATTACCGGGCGCGTTTCCAACCGTCCGAAAATCTGGAGCAGCCGCAGGTCAACGTCGCCATTTTCGTTTTTTGCTCCAATGACCCCGAAACCGTTCAGCGGCAGCAGGCCATGATCGATTACCGGTTTTTGCAGTACGAAACCCGTGGGAAAGTGGACCCGTTCGACTATGATGACATCAAAACCGTGGATTTTTCACCTGCTGAAGAAGCCCGGATTCAGCATAACCGGCAACGGATGATTATGGGAAATGCGGAGGAGGTAAAAAAACAACTGCTGATCTATGCCGATCGATACGAGGTGGATGAGCTGATGCTGGTCAACGTGGGGACGGAGTTTGAAGAACGGCTGGAATCATACCGTCTGCTGGCCGAAGCGTTTGAATTGAAGAGTGTGGTAGCGTAACATTTCTCGACGGCGCGACGGTATTGAAGAACCGATACCGTCGGGCCGTCGAGAAATGTTTATTTTTTCTTATAAGCAATCCGGAAAATCGTTCCGTTCAGATCGTCTGAAACGTACAGGGAGCCGTCGGTTCCCTGCGCCAGTCCGCAGGGGCGGTGTTGCACGGGGCCGGTTGGTTTTGCCAGATCGATACCGGCGAAATTGTCGGCAAAAACTTCCCACGGACCCGACGGTTTTCCGTTTTTAAACGGCACAAAGGCCACAAAATAGCCTTTTTTCAACTCAGCCGACTGGCTATGAAAGGCAATGAAGGCTCCGTTGCGGTATCGTTCGGGAAACAGGGTTCCGGTGTAGAACAGCAAACCGTTCGGGGCCAAATGCGCCGGGAAAGCGGCTGTCGGATTGATGGCCTTTTCGCCCCCCGTTTTCTTGCCGTCGCCCCCGTATTCCGGAGCCAGAATTTTCTTTTTCTGAATGTGGTCGTAATAGACATACGGCCAGCCCGCGTCCACGCCTTTTTTCAACTCGTACATCGTTTCAGCCGGGAGTTCATTGCTTTGCTGGGCCGTATAATACTGCGGGTAAAAGTCGTGAAACTTACCCCGACCGTGCTGCATGACGAACAGCGAGTTGGTTTTGGTGTTCCAGTCAAGCCCGACGACGTTTTTCAAACCGGTGGCAAACCGTACACCGTCATTGTAGGATTGGTTAAGCCGATTGGTATGAAACTGCCAGATACCGGCGGCTGAATCCAGCAGCGGACACGGCATGAGTCCTTTGCCCGTTCCGGCTTCGCGGCAGGCATCATTATCTGACGCAATATTCACATAAATCATCGACTGATCATCGACGGCAATCGACTTGGACTGATCGCGCTCCTTTACCCGCAGACCAGTCACAATTTTTTCCGGCTGCTCCGGCTGCATCACTTCCCCTTTGTCATTTAACTCATACCGGTACACGTCGCTGTTGGAGGAAGCATACAGGTAGTTGTTTTTGATAAAAATGCCCGTACCGGGATAATCGCCAAAACTCGTTTGCTCGTCAATTTTCCCGTCTTTGTTCGTATCCCGAAGCCGGTAAATGCCTTTCCCGTCTTTCAGTTTAGCCAGTTTGACGTAGATATCGCCGTTTTTGCTAACCGCCATGTGCCGGGCCGCACCCAGATCCGTTACCAGAACGGTGGCCGAAAAACCGGCCGGAAGTTTAATCGTCGCGGCATCGACGGTCTTTGGTTTTTGGGAAGAAACAGGGGTATCGTTGTTCGCCCAAACGGTAGGGATGCCCGCCAGCGCACTCATCAGACAGACTGTCTGGAAAAATCTTCTTTTCATGGAAGGGTATAGTGAGTAAATAGGGAACCGGAAACTTAAAGATTGCCATTTTCTCTGTATTTTGGCACTATCACCCGATAAAATCATACTATTCCTAAAAAGATGACCTTAAATCGCCGAAATTTTCTTCATCAACTGGGCCTGGGTATGGCCGGTGTTGGTCTGTTCAGCACACTGCCCACAACCCTCACGGCGGCTCCGTTCCGGTCGTTTCAACTCCCGCGCAGTCTGCCCGAAGCACAGGGCGTTTCATCAGCCGGTTTACTGAATTTCGTCAATGCCGTAGAAGATGCTAAACTGAACCTGCACAGCCTGATGGTGGTTCGGCACGGGAAGGTTGTCGCGGAAGGGTGGTGGGCTCCGTATGCACCGGCCCTCAAACATACGCTGTATTCGCTGAGCAAAAGCTTCACGTCGTCGGCGATTGGGATGGCAGTGGCGGAAAAAAAGCTGACGGTGGAGGATAAGGTGGTTTCGTTTTTTCCGCAGGATGTACCTACAACCGTGAGTCCCAATCTGGCGGCCATGCGCGTGAAGGATTTGCTGATGATGGCAACGGGTCACGACAAGGATTCGACGGGTTCGCTCCGGGCCGATCCTGACAACAACTGGGTGAAAGCGTTTCTGGCGCAACCGGTTGAACACGAGCCCGGAACGTTCTTCGTTTACAACAGCGGAGCTACCTACATGCTGTCGGCCATTATTCAGAAAGTAACTGGCCAGAAATTGCTGGATTACCTCAAGCCCCGGCTTTTCGATCCGCTGGGCATCGAGGGGGCCGACTGGGAAACCGACCCGAACGGTATCGCAACCGGCGGCTGGGGGCTGCGGGTGCGCACGGAAGATATTGCCAAATTCGGCCAGTTGTACCTGCAAAAAGGCATGTGGAACGGCAAACGGCTTTTGTCGGAAGCCTGGATTGAAGACGCCACCAAATTCCAGATTCAGTCGAAAGGAGGCAGTCGGCCCAAAGAAGAAAACGATTGGCTGCAAGGCTACGGCTACCAATTCTGGCGGTGTCGAAACGGGGCTTACCGGGGCGACGGGGCTTACGGGCAATACTGCATCGTGATGCCGAAGGAGGACACCGTTGTGGCCATTACGAGCGAAACGAGTGACATGCAGGCCATTCTGGATCACGTCTGGAAACATATTTTACCCGGTATTCAGCAGACCGCGATTACGGCAAGACCGTCGGCAGCTTTGAAGCAGAAACTTACGTCGCTGGCCTTACCGCTCCCCACCGGACAACCCACGTCGCCAACCGCGGCCCGGGTGAGTGGCAAACCGTTTCAGATCGCTGATAATTCGTTGAACATCAAACGGGTTTCGCTGGCGTTTCAAAACGGTTCCTGCGTGTGTACGTTGCAGGACGATAAGGGCGAACACCGCGTTGTGTGTGGCCTTGGGCGTTGGGTGGAAGGGGATACGGATTTATCGACCATTCCGCTGAAACTGGTTGCAACGGCGGTTCCGAATGAAACCAAAACCCGGATTGCCGCGAGCGGTGCCTGGAGCGACGAAAATACATTTACGATGACCTGGCGGTTTATCGAAACGGCGCATTATGAAAACGTCATTTGCCGGTTTACGGGTGACGATTTACAACTGGAATTTCAGAAAAGCCTGGCGGTTCTGACCCATTCCAAAGACAACCGTCCGGTTCTGAGCGGGAAGCTGCTGGCCACGGCTTCGCAGGGGAAATGAGTGAATTAACTTCTTCAAGGCAAAGTAAATAATCATCCACGATCAGACCATGATTGCGCAACCGCTGGTTGCGCAATCGCTTTTTAAACGGTTAAAAACAGTGGCAGATGTTCCGGCTAGCTCCGTAATTATTCAGATCTTTCTTGGACGTGATGCTACGGGTTAAACTTGGATAATGGCTTTCTGATGGGCTTTTAGGAAAAGTAGTTTTAGACCAGCCGCTTTTCTCTTTTTGCGAATAGAAAGGGGTTATATTCGTTCTTAGACGGAGGACTTTTAAGCTTATAATACGGTATTTTTGTACAGCCAACGTAATGATTTATGACGTGTCGTATCTGTGGAAGTGAAGGTGAGAAAAAATATTTCACAGTAAAGGAAATGATGCTTGGCACACGCGAAGCGTTTGTTTACTTCCAGTGTGACCAATGCGAATGTTTACAGATACAGGACATACCAGATGATTTATCCCGTTATTATCCTCAGGATTATAACGGCTTTGAGCCCCCTAAAGCCAATTTATTCCAGGGTATAAATGGTTTTATTAAAAAGAATAAATATTTAGCTTCCCTGTTTCCTGATAAGGATTCTTTTCGTGCGTTTAAAGTGCTTTTCCCGGCACGGCAATACGATATTTTAGGTTCCTTATCCCTAAGCCTAAACACCAGAATTCTCGATGTCGGAAGCGGCAGGGGAGCTTTTTTATATCCGTTGTATGAGTTAGGGATGAAAAATGTACAGGGGGTCGATCCGTTTATACCCGAGACGATTACCTACCCGAATGGTTATAAGATTGAAAAAAACTATATACAGCACGTCAAAGGGAAGTGGGATATTATTATGTATAACCACTCTTTTGAGCATGTCCCCGACCCGCTGGAAAATTTAAAAGCGGTTTATGCGCTTTTAGAACCTACTGGTTACTGCATCATTCGTATTCCAACCGTTTCCTCCTATGCCTGGGAACATTACGGTACAAACTGGTTTCAGTTGGATGCTCCAAGGCATCTCTATTTACATTCTGTAAAAAGTATACAGGTTCTTCTGGCGCAGGCTGATTTAACGTTGAAAAAAATAATTTATGATTCAACCTCCGCCCAGTTCACAAATAGCGAAAAATATAAAAACGACATTGGGCTTTATGAAGATGCCAGTAGGTTGTACGCGGGGTTTTTAGACCGGAAGATAAAGAAAGTAGAATACGCTCGACGAGCTAATCAATTAAATAAAGAAGGGCGCGGTGATCAGGCGGCTTTTATTATCACCAAGTAAGGATATAAAGTATAAAAAACCATTTGAGAGTAAACTCGTAAAAGCTGTAACGTGTCTTTGGCTGCCCAGCCCGAAAATGACAACTTGAATAGGACGTATTAGGCCGGTGTTGTTGCTCTTTAATTTTTAGTTGAGAAGTTACACAAGAACTGAACAGTATAATTTACGGCTTTTCAGACTGGGCTCTTACCCGGCGACGTTTCAGTGCAGGGCTTACCATCGTTTACCACCCACCCACTCAGGCAGGACTCACAAAACCGTCAGTAGTTTGATTTTTAAAGAAACAGTTTGTTTCTTACCGCTAAAAGTATCCGGGTTACTACTGTCCTATCTGCACATGTACTATGAAAAATGGCGCTGAAATGGTTTGCCAAACAAGTTATGTTGCTTGCTTGTTCAATCGAATAATTCTGGCTGGATTGTTATTCATTATTGGTAGCAATGCCTATGCGCAAAACACTTTATCGCTTCTAACCCAATTACAAAACGCCCGGCACGACTCTACCCGTCTACAGCTTTATGCGCAACTGGCGGATACACTCTATGCCCGTGAACAGTTTGATTCACTTTATAGCCTTACGAAGCAGGCCCTTCGGCTGGCTCAGCGTTGCGTTGCTGACGCTAAATCAATAAAAGTGGCCAAAGACATCGCTATGGGGCTGGAGACATTAGCCCTTGTGCAGGAAAGAATGGGCTATTACCAACAGGCACTAAAATCGTACAAAGAATACCAGGTAATTACGGATAGTTTACGAACGGTTGAAAAGTCGGCGAAAGTTCAGGCGTTGTATGAACTTGAGAAAAAAGAAAGTACCATTCAGTTACTACAGAAAAAATCGCAGCTTGACTACTTGAAGGTGAAGCAGCAGGAACAGAAACTGGCGCTGGCAAACCGGCAAAGACCGTTGTACATCATGGGGATAAGCGTGCTTACTTCTTTGGTCGGGATTACAGGGTATTTTCTAAGACGGTTTTATAGGGCCCAACAATTACTGACCCGCAAAAAGCAGGAAATTGAAACGCAGGCCCGGGAACTTCAGGAAACAAACCGGTTAAAAGATCGCCTGTTCGCTATTGTGGGGCATGATTTGAGGAGTCCGGTTGCCAGTTTAAAAGCCAGTTTTACGCTTTTGAAAATTAAAGACCGTTATCCCACCGAATTAACCAGGCTGGAGCAGGAAGTCAATGGGCTGTCACAGACTCTGGATACTATTCTCTATTGGTCACTAAATCAACAGCAGGGTTTGCAGCTACGCCAGCAACGGTTGTTGTTACAGGAACTAATCCAGGATGCACTGGATGGTTTTACGGGCTTTATCCGTCAGAAACAATTGATTGTTACGTTCAACGCCGTTCCCGCTTGCGTTTGGGCAGATGAGAACATGACCATGCTGGTATTCCGTAACATTCTGCACAATGCTTTTAAATTTACGCCACCCGGGGGTGCCGTCCGCATTTCCATTGCAATTGAGCCTGATCAGACCAGTCTGCGCATTGCTGATACCGGCATAGGCATGGATGTAACGTACGCCGACGCAGACCGGCAAGCCCAGCAGGGCACGGGCATTGGTTTAAGTTTGTCGAAGGACCTGATGCAACGGAACGGGGGGCGATTGACACTGGAAAGCAAGAAAGGGCGGGGTACATCGGTTACACTCAGCTGGCCAAATGCCAAAGAGGACGAATAGCTGTTCTTCCTGAGCGAGTCAGCTTATTTCCTGTCATTCGGGTGCTCCTGCTACCCTTGCCACGGTATAGATTCCTGACGGTGGAGTGCTGTAAACCCGGTTATCCACCGTGCGCCCGGAGTTATCCACAATTTCCAAGCCGTTCGGACCAAAAAACCGTTGGGCCACCCGTTTTCTAGGGCTGGCTGTTTCGGATCAGGGTTGCGTAAAACCGGATCATGTTCTGATAATCCCTGATGCGAATGCGCTCGTTGGTGCCGTGCACGCGCTGGGTATCTTCGTCGTTCATGGGTGTAGGCGAGAAGCGGAAAATCTGAGGGCAGACGCGGGCGTAAAACCGTGAGTCCGTGCTGCCCAGAGTTAGATAGGGCGTAACGATGGTTTCCGGAAAGACGCCTTTGACCGTCTGATGAATCCGCTCAAAACCGAGGGAGTTCGGGTCGGAAACCGGCGAGGGCTGACTGACAAATTTTTGGAGTACCTTAACCTGAATCCGTTCATCATCAATTACTTCTTTTACCCGCCCGGCAACCGATTCCACCGTCTCGCCCGGCAGAATCCGGAAATTGATGGTCGCGGTGGCGTCAATAGGCAGCACGTTGTCTTTTACGCCGGCCTGAAAAATCGTAGGGGCCGTTGTGGTTCGCAGCGTCGCGTTGCCCGAATTCGACTGCGACATGATCCGGGTTATCAGAGGAGCAAATAGCCACTGGTTGGCAAACACAATCCGCTGACCCCACGGCATTTCGGGGCCGATATACGTAAACATCTGGTCCAGACCCGCATCCAGCCGGGCCGGAAACGGATTTTTTTCGAGCTTGCTCACGGCTTCGGCCACCAGTCCGATGGCGGTTTGTTTCGGTGGCATCGACGAATGTCCGCCTTTGCTTACGTTACTCAGTTCTATACTGGCGTATCCTTTTTCGCCAATGCCGATCAGGGCTACGGGTTTATTCAGACCCGGAATACCGTCGGTTTTCAGAACTCCGCCTTCGTCCAGGATGTATTCCAGTTGAATGTTTCGTCGTTCCAGTGCGGCAGCAATGGTTTGGGCGCCCCGAAAACCCGTTACTTCTTCGTCCTGACCGTAAGCCAGCATAACTGTTCGTTCGGGACGGAAACCGGTACTGATCAGCCATTCAACGGCTTCGAGTTGCGCCAGTACGCTGCTTTTGTCGTCCAGTGTGCCGCGTCCGTACAGAAAGCCGTCTTCCACCAGACCCGCAAACGGCGGTCGTTTCCACAGTTGCTGCGTTCCCTGGATAACGGGTACTACGTCGTAATGACCCGTGAGCAGGATGGGTTTCAGGGCTGGGTTGCGCCCTTTCCATTCGTACAGCAAGCCGTAGCGGTTAAACGTCTCCCGTTTCAACTGGCGGTGAATCCGCGGAAACGATTGCTGGAGCAGGCTCAGGAACTTCTCAAACTGCGTGGTGTCCGTCAGCGAATAATCGGTGTAGGAAACCGTCCGCAACTGGAGGGCTTTAACCAGCCGATGAACGGCCGAATCGCCGACTGGAACCGCAGGCGCTGGTGGCACATTAGCCAGTTGTTTCGACGAAAACCGGAGCGTGTTGATCAGCAGAACAATGAGCAGAATAACCAGGCCAATCAGGAGCCAGCGAAGTTTTTTCATGGGTTTAGATCATACCCCGGGCTTTCAGTTCGAGGTATTTGTTGACGGTGTCGGCGGTCAGCTCCTGCGGAGCGGTCAGAATGGTTTGAATACCGTATTGCTGTAATTCCTTAACAATCTGTTTTTTCTCGTAATAAAACTTTTCGGCAATGGTTTTCTGATAAATTTCCTCCGTTGTACTGGCCGGGTTGTTGAGCAAATTTTTAAGCTCGGTATTCTCGAAAAAAACAACGATCAACAGGTGCTCTCTGGCCATCCGGCGCAGGTAAGGAAGCTGCCGGTGCAGGGCGTTAACTGTTTCAAAATTAGTGAAAAGCAACAATAAACTTCGTTGGCGGATGTGCTGGCGAATGTTGGCGTACAGAGCTTCGTAATCCGATTCCAGAAAGCGGGTTTTCTGCCGATAAAGCACTTCCAGAATCTTCTGAAGATGGCCGGGCCGTCGCTCGGCGGTTACCAGCTGTCCGATTCGGTCGGAGAAGGTCAGTAGCCCGGCGCGGTCTTGTTTGAGCAGGGCAATATTGCTCAGGACCAGCGATGCATTAATCGCGTAATCCAGCAGGCTCAGCCCTTCGAACGGCGACTTCATGACGCGGCCCTTGTCGATGAGGCAATAAATGGCCTGCGATTTTTCGTCCTGAAATGCATTCACCATCAGATCGCTCCGGCGGGCGGTGGCTTTCCAGTTGATCGTTCGGACATCGTCACCCCGGCTGTAGGGGCGGACCTGTTCAAACTCCATGCTGTGCCCAACCCGCCGGACTTTCTTGATGCCTATTTCGGACAGCCGGTTCGAGATCGCCAGCAGTTCGTATTGCCGCATTTGCAGGTAGGACGGAAATACCGCCACGGTTTTATCCTGCGAAAACTGATACCGCCGTTTCAGCAGTTGCAGGGCGGTCATGACGTAAACGTTGACAGCACCGAAATTATACTCCCCGCGTTTGGTGGGCCGCAGTTCGTAGCGTAGAGCTTTGGTTTCGTGGGGTTTCAGCGTGGCCGTAAACAGCACATCCCGCTTCTGAAACTGGAACGGTATTTCATCGATAATTTCCACCTGCGTCTGAAACGGGTAACGGTTTTCCAGGTAAATCGTCACCGGGTTTTCGTCGCCGTTCGACAGCCGTTCGGGGAGTTCGCGCCGGGCAAAAAAAGCCGTTCGTTCCACCGGTTTCCGGAACAGCATAATCCCGTCGAACAGACAAAGCGCCACGAAAACCGCCAGCGCCAGTTTAACAAACGGGAACAGGGCCGGAACCAGGTAGGCCGTAATGAACAACAGGACAAACGCAATCAAGGTCAGCCAGACCCGAACCGAGACGTAAAGGGCGCGGAACAGGCTCATCGCGGCACGTCGATCTTATGCACCACCTGACCGATCACCTCGTCGGCTGTACCGCCTTCCATTTCGCGTTCGGGGGTGAGCAGAACGCGGTGCCGTAAAACGGGTACGGCCAGTTCCTGTATGTCTTCGGGCGTCACAAAATCGCGGCCCCGGAGCGTTGCCAGAGCCTTCGAACTGTTTAGCAGGGCCACCGACGCCCGGGGCGATGCACCCAGAAACAAGGATTTATTCGTCCGGGTACTCTGCACAATCTGGGCAATGTATTCGAGCAGGTTATCTTCGATATGAACCCGGTGGACCTGCGCCCGGATCGTCTGCAACTGTTCGGCTGTCAGTGAGGGTTGTACGGCTTCAACGGCGTCGGTCAGATTCCGCCGTTCGTGGTGCCCTTTCAGAATATTGACTTCCTCCAGAATTGTTGGATAACCCACGACCACTTTAAAGAGAAACCGGTCGAGTTGGGCTTCGGGCAGGCGGTAAGTGCCTTCCTGCTCAACGGGGTTCTGGGTAGCCAGCACCAGAAACGGATCGGCCAGTGGATAGGTAATACCGTCGTTGGTAGCCTGCCGTTCTTCCATAACCTCAAACAAAGCCGCCTGCGTTTTGGCCGGGGCACGGTTGATTTCGTCGATCAGCACAATATTGGCGAAAATGGGGCCGCGCCGGTATTCAAACTCGGTTGTTCGGGGATTAAAGATGGAGGTTCCCAGCACGTCGGACGGCATCAGGTCGGGTGTGAACTGAATTCGGCTAAAATCAACCGAAATGGTTTTGGCCAGTAGCTTTGCCATCAGGGTTTTGGCAACGCCGGGAACCCCTTCGATCAGAACGTGACCGTCGGCCAGCAAGGCCGTCAGAAGTAAGTCGATGGTGGGCTGCTGCCCAACGATGACCTTGCCAATTTCGGCTCGAATGGCATCAATAGCAGTTTTTAATTCGGTTAAATCCAGGCGGTTTTCGTAAGGAGACATGGTGTGAAATCGCGGTTATGCTTTCGCATTGGTATAAAAATTTTCAATTAATTCGTTTAGCCGGAGCAGATCGTATTCACTCATGACCTGTTGCTGCGAAAAGGCAATCTGGCGAAACAGAGCCTGAACGTCCGGCTCCGGAACGCCACTCTTGCGGGCCAGCGTCTGTTTAAAATCTTCGTCGGGTATGGCCGTGTTCAGGCCAAACTTTTCGCGGATGAAGGCTAATAAATACTGGATTTTTTTCTGAGCCAGATTGCCGTGATCGGCCCGCTGATAGTATAGACGACCAACCGTTTGAACAAACTCCAGCGAGGTGTTTTTCAGCGGTTCAATAACGGGAATACTGCGCTGGGTTCTCTTGCCCGCAAAAAGAACGTATAATAGCAAACCAATGACGGTCAGGTAATAAGCCCAGGCCAGCGGTGGCTGCGAAATCACGTAACGCAGCAGCGACTGCTCATCGGCATTGAACCGGCCCTGTTTCTGGTATTCGTCCCAGTAGGTTGGCTGCGGGGGCAGATACGACAGGGCTTTGTAGGCGTAATCGGCGGTGGCAGGGTCAAGAACGTAAAAGTTGGTGAAGGCAATCGGCAGGTTGTGGATGTAAAAATTGCCTTTACCGTAGCGGATTTTCAGAAAGATGGGTTCATTGCGGGCGTTGCGGCCCAGAACCGTGGTGTTAGCGGCTTTCGTCGTAACCAGAAAATTCCGCCCGTCGTCGTGCCGGAAACGGTAGTCGGTCCGGGCTTTCAGCGTCGGATTGGTGAAGTTCATACCCAGCGTTGTGTCGCGCAGGGTGGGCGCTTTCAGGACGGCCCGGAAGCCCAGCAGCATCGCCAGCGAATCCGGAAATTCGTACGCCGACAGAAAAACCGTATTGCCCTGCTTGACGTACGCCAGTAATTTCTGCCGGTCCGGGCGGTTTAGCTGAAGCGAATGGCAGACAAAAATGTAGTTGCTGCGGGCGGGCAGGGCGCTACTAGCGAGATGGTTATACACCGGCAGTCGCAGGCTCGTCACCGGCTGCTGGTTCATGAGATCGGGCAACAGGTCAAATACTACCTTCGTACCGAATGGAATTTTGTCCTGGTTGATGTATGTCGGACTCCAGTTGATGGGTTTCGGACGATAATATTCGAACAGCCCGTAAGCCACAACGGTTATCACCAGGAAAAGCAGGTATTTATTCGGTTTCAAACGGTATCGGTTTAGGGCTTGACGGATGCAAAACCGGCTTACGCTGGCATCCAGACGGTTTTAATGGTTCACGGCTTTTGTTGCAAGTTATCATAGAGTTAGAAAACCGCAACCCAACAAATTTTTATAACTTTCCTGCTCTCTATCCAAACGTAATTGATGTATGAAAAAAGTTTTGTGGATTATTGGCGCCCTGGCGGTGCTTGTTCTGGTCGCTTTCTGGGGCATTCGTTCGTACACCAAATCGGCGAGTCCGGAGGCCACTGCCGAAATTAACCAGAATGGCGTTTATGTGAAAGTAGAATATTGCCAGCCGTATAAAAAAGGACGTAAAATTTTCGGGGGGATTGTTCCCTACGGTCAGGTCTGGCGGACGGGTGCGAACGAAGCAACGATCATTACGCTGGATCAGAACGTAACGGTGGCCGGACAGCCGCTCGACGAAGGGGAGTATTCACTCTGGACCATTCCATCAGAAGGCAACTGGATTGTGATTTTTAACCGCGAAACCGGCCAGTGGGGTACGGATTACGACCAGACGAAGGATGTGCTGCGGGTACCGGTCTTAGCCCGCAAACGCAATGCCGTGGCCGAACAGTTTTACATCAGCTTTGCCCCGCAGTCGGGCGGAACGGATATGATGCTGGTCTGGGACAATACCGAAGCCGTGGTGCCGATTCGGGTTCGGGAAAATCAATAAAGCTGGTCAAAAGGATGAGCAGCGGGACCTGGACCGTCGTTTTTTTTCTTCTCTGGTTTGTCCGGACGGCGGAGGCTCAATTCGTGCCGCTTAGTCCGCGTCTGGCCAACTACCAGCTAGACGTTCAGCTTGATACCGATACCAAATATCTGACAGGGAAGGAGACGCTGGTCTGGACAAACCCGTCGAATGAAGTCATTCATGAACTGCAATTTCACTTGTATTTAAACGCATTTCGCAACGGTCAGTCAACGTTCATGCGTGAATCGGGTGGTCAGTTGCGGGGGGCTTTTATTAAGAGAAACGATGAGGCATCGTACGGCTGGATTGATATTCTGTCGATGCAGGCCCGGCAAGCGTCGGGAAAGACAGAGGTGCTAACCGGCAAATACCAGTTTATTCAGCCCGATGATGCCAATGCCGACGACCGCACGGTGATCAGCGTGCCGCTCAGCCAGCCGCTGGGCCCCGGTCAGCGTATCACGATTGATATGGCCTTTCGCGCCAGGTTGCCCCGGATTTTTGCCCGCACGGGATACAGCGATGACTTCTTTCTGGTGGCTCAGTGGTTCCCGAAAATTGGCGTTTATGAACCGCCCGGAACCCGTTATGTAGCCTCGCCCGGGCGGTGGAATTGCCACCAGTTTCACGCCAATTCGGAGTTTTACGCCGATTATGGGGTTTATGACGTAACCGTAACGGTCCCTCAAAACTTTCGGGTGGGCGCCACGGGTTTGCTAAAGAGCGAACGGCAAAACGCCAACGGAACCAAAACCATGCGCTGGCGGGCCGAAGATGTCGTCGATTTTGCCTGGACGGCTTCCACGGCTTTTACGGTTTTCGACGACCGCTGGCGGCACGTGGCCATCCGCGTTCTGATGCAGCCCGAGCACGCCAGTCAGGCACAACGGCACATCGATGCGGCCAAGGTGGCTCTGGCTTATTTTGATAAGCATCTGGGCCGTTATCCGTTTACCACGCTTACCATTGTTGATCCGCCCATGTCGGGGCTTGGGGCGGGTGGTATGGAATATCCGACCTTTATTACCGCCGGAACAAGCTGGGGGCTACCCGCGGGTGTGCGGGTGCCGGAGCAGGTTGTCATTCATGAGTTTGGACATCAGTACTTTATGCAGTTGCTGGCGACCAACGAATTTGAGGAAGCGTGGCTGGACGAAGGCTTCAACCAGTATTACGAAGGCCGGATTATGGACGAAACCTACGGGCCGAAATCTTCCCTAACGGATCTTTTTGGGTACCGGGTGGGCAATCTGGAAGTGTCGCGCAATTCGTACGTTCACCTCGATCACCCGGCCATTGCGCCCTCGTTTGGCAATGTCTGGCAGTTGCCCGACGCCTATTACGGTGAACTGACGTATTTTAAACCGGCCACCTGGATGCGGACGCTCGACGGTCTGGTGGGCCGCCCGGTGATGGACGAAATCATGCGGACGTACTTCAACCGCTGGAAATTCAAACATCCCAACGCCAAAAACTTTATCGCGATTGTCAACGAAGTGGTCGCGAAACGGCTCGGCAGCCGGTTAGGGCCGAACCTGAACTGGTTTTTCGATCAGGTGCTTTATGGCACGCAGGTATGTGATTATGAGTTACATGCGGTGAGGAGTGTTCGTCAGGGCAATGCATACCGTTCGGCCATTACGGTTTATCGGCGGGGTGATGCACAACTGCCCGTTGAGGTGCTGGTGCATTTTGAAGATGGCAGCGAAAAACTCCTGCATTGGAACGGAAAAGCCAGCGCTCACACCTTTACCCTGACGCAACCCAGCCAGGCTGAGTGGGCTAAAGTGGATCCGCAACAGAAGATTTACATGGACATCAATCTGAATAACAACAGCTTCGCCATCCGGCCACCCGCCAGCCCGGCGGCTAAATATGCCGCAAAACTGATGTTCTGGGCGCAAAACTGGATGCAGTGGCTGGCGTGGCTGGTATAGAAAAAAGAGGTGTATTTAATAGAAACAGAATGATAGTTGCTGGTGCCTTCCCGCTTGTTTTACGTTCCTGGCGCATGGTGCTGTGGCTCTATGGGGTTAATTTTCTGATGAGCTTACTGGTGCTGTTACCGGCTTATGCGACGCTCCGGCGCGAAATGGGCACTTCGCTCGAATACCTGAAACTGTTGAACGGCTTTGATTTTACGGTTTATTCCGATTTTCGGCACAGCCACGGCGCGGCTACAGATTCTTTACTGACCGTCGGGTTCTGGCTGGGCCTGCTTTACCTGCTGATCAGCGTGTTTTTTTCGGGCGGTATGTTGCGGCAATTGGCTTCTGCAACCGATCGGCGGCAAACCTTTCAGGCAAGCTGGTTTTTGGTTGCCAGTATGCAGAGCTTCGGGCGGTTTTTTCGTTTATTTCTGTGCGTAGCCGGTTTTATTTTGTTGCTCAGTGTCGTCTTTCTGCTACTGGGCGGACTCGGCGGACTGGCGCTGAGTGAGACGCTGAACGAAGAGGAACTGAGTTATTTTGCGCTGGCCTGTTTGCTGCTATTCGGTCTTTCGGTCCTGTTTACGCTTTGTGTTGGCGATTATGCCAAAATCCTGCTGTTTCGGCGGAACGAAACCCACGCCTTGCCCGCTTTCCGGGAAGCCATGCGGTTCGTGCTCTCCCACGTTCGCGCAGCTTTCGGCAATTATTTGCTGCTCAACGGCGTCGGTGCAATCTGCTTTGCGATCTATTTTCTGCTCGATTCGTGGATTGTTACCGGTGGCTGGGCGGCAATCGCGCTTCTGTTTCTGATTCAGCAACTCTTTATTTTTTCGAGAATCGCTCTGAAGGTCTGGGCGTTGGCAACCGCCACAACCGTTTTTACTATTCAGAAAAACCACCTGACGATTTTTTCGTCTTGGTAAACAACAGGTTGGATTCCATGCTACCTTTGCCAATAACTTGATCAAATGTGGCTAAATCGGTAACTTGCCAACTATTATTTTTTCCTGATCTTTTTTTGCCAAACGAATGCAGTCAACTGTTCCTCCCCCGCCGAAAGTATCCTATAAATCCTTATTCGGTCTTCCCGTTATTGTAGCCGCTTTAGGTTATTTCGTAGACATTTATGATCTACTGCTCTTTGGCATCGTTCGCGTTCCGAGCCTGAAAGATCTCGGCTTGAACGACGAGCAGATTTCCCGCGTGGGGGCCAACATCATCAACTGGCAAATGGGTGGTTTGCTCCTGGGCGGTATTCTCTGGGGCGTTTTAGGCGACAAACGCGGTCGGCTCTCGGTTCTCTTCGGCTCCATTGTGACCTACTCCATCGCCAACATTGCCTGCGGTTTCATCGACAAGGTTACGTTTATGGATCCGACCGACTACTACGCCCTGATGCGCTTCATTGCCGGGATTGGGCTGGCCGGTGAGCTAGGCGCCGGTATTACGCTCGTTTCGGAAGTATTGCCGAAGCAACTGCGGGCCATCGGAACGTCGCTGGTGGCCGGGGTCGGGCTGTTTGGGGCGGTATTTGCCTATTTTACCGTCGAATTATTTAACTGGCAAAACGCTTTTTTCGTAGGCGGAGCCATGGGAATTGGCCTGTTGTTGCTGCGCGTTGGCGTAATCGAATCCGGAATGTTTACCGACGTAGCCGAGCAGAAACACGTTCAAAAGGGCAATTTTATGGCGTTCTTTACCAACCGGAGCCGGTTTTCCCGCTACATGAAATGCATCGGTATCGGGCTTCCCACCTGGTTTGTCATTGGTATTCTGGCGACGTTCAGCAATGAGTTCGGAAATGCGTTTGGCATTACGGAACCCGTCAAACCGGGCCTGACCATCATGTGGTGCTACGTGGGGCTGGCGTTTGGTGATTTGGCCAGCGGCCTTATCAGTCAGGGATTGCAGTCACGCAAAAAAGCCGTGGCCTTACTGATGGGTTTTACTCTGCTGGTCAGCCTGATTTACATCTTTGCCGTTCCCAAAACGGTGAATGGTCTATATATGTATTTCCTGGCAATGGGCTTCGGTATTGGGTACTGGGCTATGTTTGTAACCATCGGGGCCGAACAATTCGGAACCAACCTGCGGGCAACGGCTGCCACGACGGTACCGAACATGGTGCGCGGAATCGTTATTCTCATGACGAGCCTGTATACTTACCTTAAACCGTCGGTCGATGTCATCAATGCCGGAATCGTGGTTGGCATTCTCAGTTTTGCCATCGGTTTTTATTCCATCCTGACCATTCCTGAAACCCACGGTAAAGACCTGAATTATCTGGAGGAGTAAAGCTCCTCTCTTCCGCTTGTATGAATGCTGCTTCTCCTGCCGGGTCTTTCCGGCCGCTGTTTTCGATTCCGGTAATCGTGGCCGCTTTGGGCTATTTCGTAGATGTGTACGACCTGCTTCTGTTCAACATTGTCCGGGTACCGAGCCTGAAAGATCTGGGACTGGACGGAAAACAGGTATCCATCATTGGCGGAACGGTTTTGAACTGGCAGCAGGCCGGATTATTGCTAGGGGGCGTTTTGTGGGGTATTCTGGGCGACAAACGGGGGCGGCTTTCGGTTCTCTTTGGTTCTATCATTACGTATTCCGTTGCCAATATTGCCTGCGGTTTTGTGCAGGACGCCAATACCTACGCGCTCCTGCGGTTTGTGGCCGGTCTGGGGTTGGCTGGCGAGCTAGGGGCGGGTATCACCCTGGTTTCCGAAATCTTGCCGAAAGAACTCCGGGGCTACGGAACCTCACTGGTAGCGGGTGTAGGGCTGTTTGGAGCCGTGGTTGCCTACTTTACCGTCGTGCTGTTCGACTGGCGGACGACCTACTTCATTGGGGGCGGTCTGGGGCTGGTTTTGCTTTTGCTCCGGGTGTCGGTATTTGAGTCGGGGATGTTTCTCAGGATGAAAGAACAAACCGTTCAGCGCGGTAACTTTTGGTCGTTGTTTACCCACCGAAAACGGCTTTTAACGTATCTGCGGTGCATGGGTTTGGCCGTTCCGACGTACTTTGTCATCGGTATTCTGGCAACATTCAGTAACGAATTTGCGGAAGCCCTGGGTATTACGGAACCGGTTGACCCGGGGCGCGTCGTGATGTTTACGTACATCGGCATGGGGGTGGGTGATCTGATCAGTGGCCCTCTCAGTCAGTGGTTTCAATCCCGTCGGCGGGCCATCGGGGCGCTGATGCTCCTCAATCTGGTTTTTGTGGGGATTTATCTGTTTGCCGGTATTACGTCGATTTCGCTCTTTTACGCCGTTTGCGTCATCCTGGGGTTTTCAATTGGCTATATCGCCCTGTTTTTAACCGTCTCGGCGGAGCACTTCGGAACCAATCTACGCTCGACGGCTACTACCTCCATCGCCAACAACGTGCGGGCCACTACTTTACTAACGATTCCGCTTTTCCAATCGCTTAAGCCGTCCGTGGGCGTAATTGGGTCCGCGGCTGTTGTGGCGCTGCTCTGTTTTCTCATTAGCTTCTGGTCACTGGCGACGCTTGATGAAACCTACGGGAAGGATTTGAATTATGTTGAGTAACCCGGTGCCGTTCTAACCTGGATTACACAGATTTGAGCGATCTGGACAGCTTCGTCGTTATTCTTCGTAATCCGCCGAATCCCGGTTGAAGATCTTATACAACCGTTTATCCTTTTTTTCAGCCATTGCTCCTAACATACCGCTCCGGGGACGGGTGTGCTACATCTTTTCGGTGATTTTAGATCAGTAAACAACAAATCTAACGAACACTATGAAAACGATTGTCCGCACGGTCAATGCCCTTTTTCTGGGCGCCCTTTTGTTGGCAGGAAGCACTTCCTTTGCGCAAAACAACTCCGATAACAAGCCCTTTCTGGTAGCGACTTATCCGTCGTCGAACCCTTTGAAGCTATGGATGAACATTCAAAAAAACGATCCCAAATGCAAGATTGTCGTGCGGCTGCTCGACGAGAGAAATCGGGTTGTATTTTCGGAAACCATGCCCCGAAGCCAGGACAAATACCGTCAACGGTTTGACATGAGCGCCATGACAGATGGCACGTATACGCTACAGATTACGGGTGGGAGCGAAACCGTTGAAAAATCGTTTCAGGTCAAAACGTCGGGTATTCTGGAGCGTTCTACACAACGCGTGCTGACCGTCGTTCCGGCCACTGAACACTTGACGGGCCTGTAATACCGTGTGGCGATAGACCTGTTCCGGCGAAGCAACGTAACGTTAGTTGGCTTTGGGCCAGAAAGAGTAAGCAGAGAGATTGCTATGGCGACGAATCAGTTGGGTTGATTTCTCATTGTATTCAGCCATCTCGCCCTGTTTTAATTCATACGCTTTGATTTTGCCCAACAGGCCCTCATCCTGGAGAATAAAGTTTGCTTTGCCCTGTTCAACAATAACCTGGGTCGATTCCTCTTTTCGGTTAACATATACCCGGCCTTCTTCTGTTTCGGTTACCACGTGGTTGCCGGTATGAATCTGTAGTCGAAAACTGAGTGGTTGCTTGGCCACCAGTACCACGGCTTCTCCGTTGAGCCAGATTTGACGGTTGGGCCCCGACCAGTCGGAAGAAACCCTGACTGAGGAGTTTTTTTTGAGGATAACGGTTGATTTATCCGGCAATGGAACTCGCTTGTACGGCTTATCTCCGGCTTGGTAGATGGCATCTGCGGGTAATTGTGCCTGACGCAGAAGCCGGACACTGAAGCCAAGGGTGATGATGCACATCACCCAGATGATAATCCGGATCACCCGCTGCCATACCGTGCGGTATAGCGGAGGTTCGGGTTCGTCGGGCAGGTGTTTGGTTTGCTCGGAAATGCCTGCCCACATCCGCTGCCAGTCAGGAGAATCGACCGCAGTAACGCAGGGATTATTCCATTGCCTGCGCATGAGGCCGCGCAGGTAAGCTTCGTTATCCGGGTTTTGCAGCCAGCTAATCACCCATTGTTTCTCCTCAGGGTTGCATTCGTTCCGAACGTATTTAACCAGCAAATCCTCCATTTCAATGAGTGACGGATCGGTTGAGGAAACAGTTGCGCCAGTACGTGTGCGGAGCAATCCATTCAACCGATTCCTTACAATTTAATAGGTATGTTGTTCAAAATAACTACCCAGGGTGTTGTAAGCCTGATTCAGGTGATCATCGACGGTTTGGGTAGAAAGACTCATGCGGTCGGCAATTTGCTGCGAAGTATACCCTTCGTGCCGACTCAACAGGTAGATTTCGCGACGGCGGGAGGGGAGTTGGGCAACCGCCTGCTGATACAATAATTCCAGCTCCTGATAAAGTACCTCTTCTTCCGTATTCGAACCCGACTGCGTGGTCAGGCGCTGTAAAATTTCTTTGGGTTGGCATTGACTGTGCCGCTCGCGAAAACTTACCAGTACCAGGCGGTATGTCATGGTAAACAGGTAACCGTTCAGCGGAATGTCTTCGTCGAGCGTATGACGACGTTCCCAAAGCGACGTAAACACATCATGCACAACCTGTTGAGCTGCTTCCGGGGATTTAAGGATGCTTACTGCAAAATAATAAATTCGTTGCACATACCGATCATAAACACGCCGAAAGGCCATTGGGTCAGCATTTCGGAGTTGTCGAAGAAGTGTTTGTTCAGCTTGCATCCTGGATACACGTTTTTAGCAAATGTCCAGCAAAGTATGATTATCAGACAAATAAACTAACGAATTAGTCAACAGTAATCGCTTCGTTTCAGCCTCCGCTTTCGGCTCCTACTCTTTTACAATCTCCCGTTTACTAAAGGAGAAAACCGTAATTGCCTGTCCTGAAAGCGTATTAAGGCTCTGTTTATGCCCAATAGAAAGGTAAAAAGCCTTAAATGGCAAAAAATGGCAGAACATGAATGTATCTACACATAATCAGACATTTCGGACCTTTTCTCCATCCGCACGAAAAAAACAGCGTTGTTCAAAGGGTAATTAACGGGTTTGAACTTACTAAAAATTTCGGTATTCTGCATATTTTTACCGAAAAAGCCGCTAGTTTTATTAACTATTGTTCTAATTATTCGTGATTTGATTCAACATAAACCATACGCATGACTTTACAGGATTTTACAGAAGAGATTCGGCGCCGGGTTAGCACAGACAGCGGCTTTGATGCAACAGTCAAACTGGCGACCGATCAGGGAGTTATCTACATCGACGGGCGTCAGTCGCCCCCGGTGGTTTCCAACGAAGATGCCGAAGCGGACAGCACGATCAAAGTCTCGCTGAGCGATTTACAGAAACTGGGTACGGGCGAGCTGAATCCCATGACGGCTTTTATGTTTGGCAAGCTGAAGGTGCAGGGTGATATGGGCCTTGCCATGAAAATTGGCCAGAAACTCAGTTAGGATGTAACCACGTCTGATTTCAACTTCTGACCTCATGAAATTCTCATCGCTCTCGCGTCGAAAATTCCTACAGGGAAGCGCTCTGGCGGCTGCTGGTTTCACCATCGTACCGCGTCATGTACTGGGTGGGCCCGGCTTTGTGGCACCCAGCGATAAGCTGAACATGGCCGCTGTTGGTTGCGGTGGAAAGGCCAACGTGAACATCCGTCTGGCTTACAACAACGGCTCGGACAACATCGTGGCACTCTGCGATGTTGACGACCGGCAAGCCAGGAAATACCGTGCCCAGTTCGCCCAAGCGCCGTATTTTAAGGATTACCGTGAGCTATTTGATAAAGAAGCGAAGAATTTCGATGCGGTCATCATCTCAACACCCGACCATATGCACGCGCCAATTGCGATGGCGGCCATGCAGTTGGGCAAGCATGTGTACTGCGAAAAACCGTTGACGCACGACATTTACGAAGCCCGGATGCTGACCGAAGCCGCCCGTAACTATAAGGTGGTGACGCAGATGGGCAACCAAGGCAGCAGTGGGGATGACACGCGCAAAATCGAAACCTGGATTCAGAAGGGCGTGATTGGCCCTGTGCATACCGTCAACTGCTGGACCAACCGACCGGTGTGGCCGCAGGGGGTTCGGTCGCCGAAAGACAAGGGCGAATCGCAGCCGGTGCCCTCGGAAGTGGACTGGGAGTTGTGGCTGGGAACGGCTCCGTTTCGCAAGTACCACGAAGCCTATATGCCAACCCGTTGGCGCGGGTATTGGGATTTCGGAACCGGCGCACTGGGCGATATGGGCTGCCACTTCATGGATGTACCGTTCCGGGCACTGAAACTGAAATACCCCACCTCAGTGGAATGCAGTGTGGGGTCGGTGTACGCCGATTTTTTCAAGGAAGCCTTTTACGACGATGTTTGTCCGCCTTCATCGGCTATTCACCTGACCTTTCCGTCGGACAACCGTAAGGTAAAGGAAATCAGGTTTTCGTGGTACGACGGCGGTATTCGTCCGCAGGTTCCGGAAGGCATTCCGTACGAGAAAGTATTCACGAGTATCGACGGCGGGATGATGTTCATTGGCAGCAAGGGCATTCTGGTGGCGGAGTTGTTTGGCAATAATCCACGGTTGTTCCCGGAAGAAAAATTTGACGGTAAAAAGCTGCCCGGTCCCGAAAAACCGTTGGTCGAAGGCAAAACGGAGGGACATCAGCAGCAGTGGGTAAAAGCCTGCAAGCAGGGGTACGGCGCTTACACGAGTTCGTCGTTTGAGGAGGCTGGTCCGTTGACCGAAACCGTCCTGATGGGCAATCTGGCGACGCGCAGTTACATGCACCGGGAAGCCAGGGCTGACGGCGGTTACAACTTCCCCGGTCGTAAAAAACTCTTTTGGGACGGTGCCAGCATGAAAATCACCAACTTCGATTACGCCAATCAGTTTGTAAAGCGGCAGTACCGGGGGAATTATTCGCTTTAATGAATTACTTAAAACCGGCCCGGTATGCACACCGGGCCGGTTCTCTTATTGATTCGCTCTCCGCACCGCCACGGCTTCGATCTCAATCAGAAAACCGTAGTGTAGCCGGTTGGTCGGTACCACCGCGCGGGCGGGTTTGTGTTCCCCAAAAAAGTCGGCATATACCGCGTTAACCTGATCCCAGAGTGCTATGTCGGCAATGTAAACCGTTGTTTTCAGAACGTGGTTCAGGTCGCTTCCGGCAGCTTCCAGAATGGCCTTCATGTTTTCCAGCACCTGACGGCTTTGCTCGTCAATTGACCCGGTAATCTTTTCCTTTGTAACGGGATGAATCGGCAGCTGACCGGATACAAAAATCAGGTCGTTCCAGACCGTAGCCTGGGCGTAGTGCCCGGCGGGAAGCGGAGCATGGGGCGTTTCGACGGATTGAATCATATAGAAAGACACGAGAAGGGAGACATGAGACAAAAGAGTAAAGACAAGAGAGTAACTAAAACCGCTTTGGTTAAGTCTTTACTCTTTTGTCTCAATTCTTTATTCTTCTAACTGTTTCAAATATAATTGAATGGTGTTTTCCAGGCCGAAATAAAGTGCATCACTGATGAGCGCGTGACCAATCGAAACTTCCAGCAGACCAGGAATCGCCTGTTGAAAATACCGCAGGTTTTCCAGGCTCAGGTCGTGACCGGCGTTCAGGCCCAGCCCCAATTTGTTGGCAACCTGAGCGGCTTTAACAAAGGGTGCAACGGCGGCTGCCCGGTCTTCGGCGTAGTGAGTAGCATACGGTTCGGTATATAACTCAATCCGGTCGGTACCTACCTCTTTAGCACCTTCAACCATCCGCTCGTCGGCATCCACGAAAATGGAAACCCGAATGCCCAAATCTTTGAACCGTTTGACTAAATCCGTCAGATGGGCCCGGTGCGTCAGGGTGTCCCAGCCCGCGTTGGAGGTGATGGCATCCACAGCATCGGGTACGAGCGTCACCTGCTCGGGCCGAACACGCGTGACCAATTCAATAAACCGGGCGTCGGGATTTCCTTCAATGTTGAACTCGGTGGTTACAACCTTTTTTAAATCCAGAACGTCCTGGTACCGGATGTGCCGTTCGTCGGGGCGCGGGTGGACCGTGATGCCCTGAGCACCAAACCGCTCGCAGTCGAGTGCTACATTAACCACATTCGGATTGTTGCCGCCCCGCGAATTCCGAAGCGTGGCAATTTTATTGATGTTTACGCTCAAACGAGTCATTTGCTGAGTGATGAATTAAGAGTTATACGTGATGAGTTGTAACAAGCCGCCCTCGTTTTTGTAACTTTGCCCAACTTTCAATGGTTCCGGGTTAAGCAATTCTTAACTCATCACTCTTAATTCATCACTCAAAAATATGTCGCTGAAACAACAGATCGATACGGATATTAAAGAAGCCATGAAGGCCAAGGAGCAGGATCGGCTGCGGGCATTGCGGGCCATTAAATCGCTAATTTTACTGGAAGAAACCAAAGATGGCTCGGCCGGGGGCGACCTGAAACCCGAAGATGAGATTAAACTGCTGACCAAAGCCGTTAAGCAACGCAAAGATTCGGCCGACATTTACCGCACCCAGGGCCGCGAGGATCTGTTGCAGAACGAGCTGGCCGAGATTGCCGTGATCGAGAAATACCTGCCGCAGCAGCTTTCGGAAGAGGAACTGAAAAGCCGTTTGCAGGCCATCATTGCCCGCGTTGGTGCATCCGGCCCGTCGGACCTGGGCAAAGTGATGGGCGCAGCTACCAAAGAACTGGCGGGCCAGGCCGACGGCAAAGCGATTTCGGCGATGGTAAAGAATTTGCTGTCTTAAAGAACGGATGGTTTTGGATGGGTAAAAATGGTTAGATTATTGAAGGGTTCATTGTACGTCCGTAAATAACCGTTTAACCGTAAACCATCCAATTCTTTTCAGCCATAAACTATTCAAAACCATCTCCCGAAACTTGAAAATCCTCGACATCGTTATTCTGATCTCGTTGAGCTATGGTGCGTACAATGGTTACCGCAAGGGATTGCTGGTAGAAGTGGTTGCCGTTGTTGCATTTTTGGTAGCGATGATCGTCGGATTTAAGTTTTTAGGATTCGGGATTGATCTGCTGGCACCGTACATCAGTGTGGAAGTGGCCCGGCGGTTATTACCGTGGATGGGCTTCTCCGTTATTTTCTTTCCGACGGTTTTTCTGATCAACCGCATGGGTTTTTCCCTGCGGAATTCGCTGCGGTATACCCTGCTGGGCACGTTCGATAGCCTGGCCGGAGCCGCCGTCGGAATTTTTACCTGGGTTTTCGGAATTAGTGTAATGCTCTGGTTGTTAACCTGGATGGGGATACGTATGCCGATCAAACACACGCAGGAAACGTACCTCTATCCTATGGTCAAACCCATCGCGCCGAAAGTCATGGACGCAACGTCCGGCTGGATTCCGGTGGGAACGAACTGGATTCGCAAACAGAAAGAAGAATTTTCGCGAAGCTGGTCCAACAATAAACCGGACGACCTGAAAGCGGAACGTGCAGATAAAGAAGGATGATAACGACAAAGCAGGATATACGAAAACTGAACGAAGACCAGTTGAAAACGTGGCTGACCAGCCACGGCGAACAAGGCTTCCGGTCCAAACAAATTCAGGAATGGCTCTGGAAACGATCCGTGCGGACGTTTGACGAGATGACCAACCTTTCACTGAAAACCCGGCAGTTGCTGGCGGAACATTTTGAAGTACGCACGCTGTCGGTGGCCCGGCAGCAGCAAAGCGCCGACGGCACCATTAAGTCGTCGTTCCGGCTGTACGACGGTAATCTGGTCGAGGGGGTGCTGATTCCGGCGCTGCGTAAGGATGAGGACAATCGGATGACGGCCTGCATTTCGTCGCAGGTGGGCTGCTCGCTGACCTGTAAATTCTGCGCAACGGGGTATATGGACCGGAAACGCAACCTCGAAGCCAGCGAAATGGTCGATCAGGTCGTAGCCATTGATCAGCAGGCCAAAGACGCCTACGGCACCGGTCTGACCAACATCGTGTACATGGGTATGGGCGAACCGCTGCTGAACTACGCCAACATGCTGGAGTCAGTGGAGCGGATTACGTCGCCCAACGGTCTGGGTATGGCAGCCCGGCGGATTACGGTTTCGACAGCCGGGATTGCCAAAATGATTAAAAAGCTGGGCGACGATCAGGTGAAATTCAATCTGGCACTTTCGCTCCATGCCGCCAACGACGACAAGCGCAACCAGATCATGCCGATCAACGAAAGCAATTCGCTGCCCGCGCTGGCCGAAGCCCTGAACTATTTCTACAAGAAAACCGGTACCCGGGTGACGTTTGAGTACATCGTCTTCAATAATTTTAACGATACCTTACAGGACGCCAAGGAGCTGTGGCAGTTTACGAAAAAGGTACCCGCTAAGGTGAATATCATCGAATACAACCCGATTGCTGAAGCGGATTTCCGGAATACTGACGCAGACAAGCTCGACCATTTTGCCGGTTTTCTGGAAGACCGGGGCGTGGTGGTTAACATTCGTCGGAGCCGGGGAAAAGACATCGACGCAGCTTGCGGACAACTGGCGGGGAAACAGTAATTTGTTTTGCGTCTTTTTCGACTGTGCAGGTTACAAAGTATTCAGGGCTAAGTACAAAACGGGAAAATTTTGACAATCGGTCCGGTTATTGCTTAACATTTAGTTAACATTGCCCTCGGAAGTTTACTGTATTTTTGAGGAATAATTAATTGGGTTTTGGGTTTCACAAGGCCCGGTACTACAGACTTGTATCTGCATGTTCGGATTAGAAACGGATATTTTTATCCTCCTCGCTCTTTGTCTCTTTGCTGCCTGCGCGTTTGAATTTGTAAATGGATTCCATGATACGGCGAATGCCGTCGCTACGGTTATTTATACCAACTCCCTGAAACCCAACGTGGCCGTAGTTTGGTCGGGCATCTGCAATTTTGTTGGCGTTTTAATGGGCGGTATTGGCGTTGCGATGGGAATTGTCAACCTGTTGCCGGTCGAGTTGCTGGTTGATCAGAACGTATACCATAGCATTGCGATGGTGCTGGCACTGCTTTTCAGCGCCATCATCTGGAATTTAGGCACCTGGTATTTCGGTTTACCCAGTTCCAGTTCACACACCCTCATTGGTTCCATTCTGGGCGTTGGCCTGGCGTTTTCGACGATGGGAACCACCGGCGAACGGGGTGGTGTCAACTGGGAGGAAGCCGAAAAAATTGGGAAGGCTCTGCTGCTGTCGCCCCTGATCGGGTTCAGTCTGGCCATTATCCTGATGTACCTGCTGCGGAAGCTGGTTGGCAACAAAGACCTGTTTAAAGAACCCAAGAAAAACGCTCCACCGCCGACCTGGATTCGCTCGATCCTGATCGCGACCTGTACCGGTGTTAGTTTTTTTCACGGCTCGAACGACGGCCAGAAAGGAGTGGGCCTTGTCATGCTGATCCTGATCGGAATTACGCCGGCTTATTTCGCCCTGAACAATAACATCGACCCTACGACCATGCGCGGAAATCTGGTGGAGATTTCTCAGGTTGTCAATAAAATCGACACGGTTCGCTTATCGGATGCTGACCGGCGACGGGTTCGCCAGACCAAAGCGGAAATTACTGATCTTCAAGGTGTAATTAATATACCGCTGGAAGATGGTAAATTTAAAACGGACGACCGCCTACAGGTTCGTCGTGACTTGCTGCTGATCAACAACAACGTTAAAAAGCTGATAGAAAGCGAGGAGGTGGATCTGAGTGCAACGGATATAACCACACTGACAACCAACCTGAACGAAAAAGTGGGCCTGCGCCGGTTTACGGATTATGCTCCGCTTTGGGTTATTCTGATGATTGCGCTCTCGCTCGGTCTGGGAACGATGGTGGGCTGGAAACGGATTGTCGTGACCATCGGTGAAAAAATCGGAAAGCAGCACCTGACCTATGCCCAGGGTGCTTCGGCAGAACTGGTAGCGGCCACCACCATTGCCTTGGCGACGCTTTATAAAGCACCGGTCAGCACCACCCACATGCTGTCGTCCGGGATTGCCGGAAGCATGGTGGCCAGCAAAGGAATTAAAAACCTACAGGGAGGAACCGTTCGAAACATCGCCCTGGCCTGGCTCATGACACTGCCGGTATCCATCCTGCTTTCGTTTACGCTCTACCTGATCTTACGCTGGATGTTAGACTGACGTATCCGCTCCGCGACTTTTAGAGCCACGTCATTTTTTCTTTGGGAAGTTCCTGTTCGATGGCTTCCCGTATTTTATCGACCAGCGAGTCGATGGATTCATCTGCATCGTATTCCAGCGGTGGTTTGAAGCGTACGCTCAATTGCGTATTCCGCTTTTTAAACCGTAATCCTTTTTTATCGAAGGCTCGCCGAAAGCCGTTGATTACTACCGGAATTACGATGGGGTTAGCGGTTTTCAGAATGTGGCCTGTACCCTTCCGGATCGGAGCATAGGGGCTGGTGGTTCCCTACGGAAAACTAACCACCCAACCGTGTTCAAGCGCCCGCACGATGCGTTCATTGGCCGTACTATCCACTTCCCGACGGACATCCTGTCCTTGCGACCGCCACGACCGTTCGACCTGAATGGCACCTCCCAGGGCAAAAATACGGGGCAGTAAGCCGCCTTTCATGGTTTCGCTGGCCGCTACGTAATAATTGCGGGCGCGGGGCCAGAGCAGGTAAACCGGCGGTACAATCGTGTTTTTAAATCCCCACTTAACGCTGCAAAAAATGTGGAAGAAGGCAATTACGTCGGCAAAATAGGTCTGATGATTGGAAAGGAAAATCACATTGCTGACCGGTAAGTTCTCCAGATATTCGGTGCCTTCAATTTTAAGTTTATTATAAAGCGTATACCGGAAATAGGTAATCCAGCCTATAACGGCAATCAGAATGCGCTTGATAAATAAGGAATTGCCAAACGGGTCCTTCTCGAAAAGACCTATGAAATCGAGTTTGTCAAGCGGTTTCGGCAAAAAGCTGTATTGCGTTGGCGGTTTATAATCCATTCATCAGCAGATTAATCGATTACGTAGTAAATCCAAAAAATCAGGACAATGTTTTGAATGAAAAGCCGGGTTTGGCGGCCAGCATATAAATAAAAATTGATAAAAAAGTAAAATGGCATTAATCCATTGGTGTCCGTACCTGTCAAAGCATCAGATTGCAGAAACAAACGGCATCCGAAAATGAGACCGTTTGCGATGGACAACCAACCTATTTTTATCAATCATGAAACGATTTACACTGGCCGGAATAGCCGCACTAGCCTTTTTATTGATTCAAACCGCATCGGCTCAGGTTCAGGTCGGCTTTCGGGCGGGTGCCAACTGGGGCGCAGTTTCCAAACCCGAATTTCTGGATAATTTTTCACCTACCTTTCGGCTGTCACCCGGTCTGACGGGCGCGTTTTTTGTCGAAGCGCCGGTCAGTGAGCGTGTCAGCATCCGGCCCGAAATCTCGTATATTCAGAAAGGATTTTTGATTGATGAAGGTTTTAAACTGCCGTTGGGCGGCTGGGACCTGCCACTCGGTGCCCGGGTTGCTTACCAGACGCGGTATGTAGAACTGCCGGTTCTGGCCAAAATCAACCTGAACGAGGGCCCCGTGCAGTTTTATATGCTGGCGGGTGGAGCCGCCGGTTATGCCGTCAACGGCCGTATTCGAACCCGTACCAGCGGTATTTTCCGGAGCCAGCCGATGGATGTGGATATGAATATGGGGATGCTCAATTACAACCGCTGGGATTTTAGCGCCATCGGTGGGCTTGGACTGAGCGCCGAAGCCGGAGCCGGTAAATTCTTTGTCGAAGCGCGCTACGAACACGGTTTTTCACGGCAGTATGATTTGCCATTTATCCAGCTTCCGATCCGTAACCGGGGTTTGAGCGCATCGATTGGCTACTCGTTTGCCATCGGGCAATAAACAGGATTAGTAACCGGCAGGCCGTCAGCGGTTTAATCAGGATTTGTTATTCAGTATTCTAATAAAGATTGTTTGTGTGTGTTTAAGGGTTAGAGTTGAGCTGGAAAAGCCCGGGGCGTTTGCACCGGGCTTTTTTGTTACCTGTCCGCTAACGGTTTTCTTACAGAATTCCCTTTACAAGCCCCAGTACGCTGTTGAGTTGACTTTTTACAGCGGGTTCGGCGGCTTTTGCTACAGCGCCACCCTTGCCCAATTTTGACAGGCTGCCCAGGGCGGTATTGATGAGCGAGTTGCCGGAACTGGCGGTGCTGCCGCCCACTACCGAAAGACCCGTTTTAACCAGATTAAGATTTTTGGTCAAACCGCTGACTTTCGAGATCAGATTGCCGCTCCCAATGAGCTTTTCAATTTGATTGGCACCGAGGGCCGTTTTAGCCAGACTCACGGCTTTTTGCAGCATATTGCCTTTGAGCAAACCGGCCTGCGCCAGCGGAATCAGTTTTTTCAGGTTACTGACCTGCCCCACTAGTTTATCCTTCAGACTGCCTGTGCTGCTTTTGGCTTCGGCTTCGAGGGCCGTGGTGCTGGCCTGCAACGCTTGTACGGTTCCGGCCTTGTCGCCTTTGGCGTTGGCTGCTACGGCTTTATCAAGCAGGGCTACGGTTGAATCTGTATTCGCCTGAAAAGCTGAACGGACGGTTGTAGAAAAATCAACAACCGACGCTGAGACCGAGGCCGTTTGGGCAAAACCAACAATGGCGAGCGAAACCACCACATTCAAAAGAATTTTTTTCATAATTGTGTGATTGAATTTGATAGCAAAACGTAAGGTGTAATTGATATGGTTTTACAAGCAAATAACGTGCAAAGACGGTTTTAACGCTACTAATAAAGCGTCCGCTTTTGTCCGCAAGTGAACAGAGGGTGTCCGGATTCGTACAGATATAGTAACTTGTCAATCGGTCAAGTGTTTGACTAATAGGGTGTTATGTTTCTGTAAAATTGTTGGCATAAGGTTGGTATATAGATAAGGAGAACAGCTAAACAACAGTACTACGACATAAACAATACCGCGCTGACGGACCATTACTAAACAACAAATATCATGATGAACCTTTTGAGTAACCTGATCTGCACTGCTCTCTTAAGCACTACTTCTGTTGACCCGGCGGCTGCTCCGAAAGCCCTTTCGTTCGATGCCAGCGCCTACGTAACGGTTAACAACCAGATTCGGCTGGCGGTCGAAAAAACGTCGGCGGAACCCGTTGTCGTTCTGTTGCGTGATAAAAACAGCCGGGTGCTTTTCCAGCAATTTGTTGGTAAAAAAGCACAGAAATACGCCGTTAAACTGGACGTTGCTGATTTAGCCAATGGAACCTATGAGCTCGAAGTGAAATCAAAAGAGGGCAGCATCCGCAAAGAGGTGAATTTAAACTCAAAACCTACGGAAGCCCCTACGCGTCTGGTTGTTATGAACTAAGCGCTAACGGTTTCAACCATAAAAAAAGCCAGGGTTGACCCTGGCTTTTTTTATGGTTTATGCGATGTATTTTTTTCGATCGCTCATCTGGCGTTCCACCATCCAGCCCGGATATTCGGGGGCTAGTTTGCTGACTTCATCCAGCTTCGTAAGTTCGTCGGTACTCAACACCACATCAACGGCTTTCAGATTGTCTTCGAGTTGGTCGGGTTTCTTGGCACCGATAATTACGGTGGTAACGGCAGGTTGGTGTAGCAGCCAGGCCAGTGCCACCTGAGCCACCGAAACGCCTTTTTCGGCCGCAATCGGTTCCATAACGTCCAGAATGTCGAATGCTTTCTCCTTGTTGACGGGCGGAAAATCAAAATTGGCCCGGCGGGCATCTTCCGGATTTTTGTTGCGACCGTATTTGCCACTCAAAAAACCGCCTGCCAGCGGACTCCACACCATCAAACCGACTTTCTGGTCCAGCAGCAGGGGCACGATTTCACGTTCCAGATCGCGGCCTGCGATGGTGTAATAGGCTTGGAGCGACACAAAGCGGGCTACATCCTTGTGTTCGGAGTAGGAGAGGGCTTTCATCAGTTGCCAGGCCGCCAGGTTGCTGGCTCCGATGTAGCGCACTTTTCCGCTGCTAACCAGATCGTCCAGAGCCCGGAGCGTTTCTTCCAGAGGAGTCAGAAAGTCAAATCCGTGAATCTGGTACAGGTCAATGTAGTCGGTTTTCAACCGGCGCAGACTTTCTTCGGCCTGTTGCAGAATGTGTTTCCGACTCAGTCCGATCTGGTTGGGTCCTTCGCCCATTTTACCCCGCACCTTGGTTGCAATGACCAGATCATCGCGCCTTAGACCCAGATTGTGAATGGCCTGCCCGGTCAGTTCTTCCGATAGCCCTTCTGAATACACATTGGCCGTGTCGATAAAGTTAATTCCGGCGTCGATGGAGCGTTTCACCAGTTGATCGACGGGGTCCTGGTCCAGTTGGCCAATAGCCGTCCACATGCCTTTGCCGCCGAACGTCATGGTGCCGAGGCAGAGTTCAGAAACCAGCAGGCCCGTATTGCCTAAAAGGTTATACTTCATGATGTAAACTGATTTTGGGTGGAGCGGCACGGCTTCCGGAAACCGCCCAAAGCCTAGTGCCGTTGGTTCTAACAAAAGCCGTTGCATTTCGTTTCATTCTACAACTAATCTTTATGGTATGAACCGGCTTTTGTTTTCCCTGCTTTTTAGTTTTTCTGCTCTGGCCTGCTACGCGCAACGGGATACAACAGTGCGCCAGAATCCGCAGCAGTTGCCCACGACGATTTCGCCCGTGGTGACGCCCTCGAACGGTGTGCCCATGACAGCCCCGGCTGCGGAACCCGTATCCACGCCCGGCACGGTAATCAATCCGCGCGAAAGCCGGGGCAAACGCAAAGTCCGGGTGGTGCCACCGAGCGAACCGAATGCCTTTGGTGTGGGCGCAACGCTGGAAAAACGGGATACGACCCGCCGAAAAGACAACTAAGTTATTGATTAACCAACGTTACCGACCCGCCGGGTTGCAATTTTACGGTTACAAAACCGGCTTCGGTAGGTTCAACCGTGGCTTGTTTCGATGCTTTAATACTGTGTTTGCGGAAAGGCAATTTCAGCCGGGTAGTGCCGCCTTTCTCTGATTTTACTGTAATTTCCGTTACAGCGCCGTCCCGGCGTTGGGCACTGACCAGAAAAGCGCCTTCGGTTCGTAAATCCGTAAAACTGGATTCCTGCCAGCTCGCCGGAATGGCCGGAAACACTTCAATAAAACCGGCATAACTCTGAATCAGCATTTCCTGCAAACCGGCGGCAAAGGCAAAGTTGCCTTCCAGCGTAAACGGACGATAGGTAAACTTCGACTTTCCGGACTTGGTCTGATCGCCGTTCAGGTGGAACGAATTCGGAGAGCAAAAGGCCGAAGCAAAGGTGTGTAACGCTTCGCGGGCACCGTTACCGTCTTTGGCCCGTGCTTTCAGACTGCCCAGCCAGGCGTATGAGTAGCCACACCACCAATCCGGCCCAACGCGGTCGAGGAGGGCCAGCGAATTCCGGATGATCTGCTGTGAAGCTTCGCCGTCTTCCCATCGAATCAGGCCCAGCGGATGAATTGCCATGACGTGGGAGAAATGGCGGTGCGATTCGTTGTAGGGTAGGCTGGCGGCAAACATCAACTCCTTTTGTTCAGTAAGCGCAAACTCGTCCCACTGGTTTTGAATGGCCTGCCAGCGTTTGGCGTCAGTGTCGTTGCCCAGCGCCGTTGCCATTTCCGTGGCGGCTTTGAACACGAACTTCATCAGCGCCAGATCGTAATTGGTGTTAGTGGTGAACCAGGCTTCCAGACTATTATTTTTAATCTCCGGACTTGAACTGATGGGCAGTTTGCGTTTGCCATTCTCGTCCAGAACCGTCACTTGTTCCAGGTGCTGCGCCACGCCTTTCAGCCAGGGATACGCTTTCTGACGCAGAAAATTCGCATCCTGGCTATACTTCCATTGTAAATAATAATGATGGGCCAGCCAGGACGAAACCGTGGGCGAGAGCGAATATTGAATCCAGCCACCCATTTCCTTGCCAGTCAAGGTGGTAACGCCCGGCACGGCAATACCGTCGGTCCCGAAAAACCGTTTGGTGTAATCGCGGTACGTTGGCAGGTTTTCTTCCAGGTGGTTGATGTACCCAATGCTTTCTTCGAGATGGTTACCGCTATAGCTCGGCCAGTAACTTAGTTGGGTATTCAAGTCGTGGTGATAATCGCCTTTCCAGGGTGGAATCCGGCCATTGTCGGCGGTCCAGACGGCTTGCAGGGAAATCGGCGGGGTGTCGGCGCGGGCCGTAGCACCAAACTTATACGTTTCCAGATGCCACTGTTTCAAAAGCACGGGGTCCGGCACGTGCAGCGACGATTTTGACCAGAACCGGTGCCACCAGTCGCGGTGCGACGCCAGATCGGCGGCATACGTTCGGCCAACGGGTTTGATGGGAACAAGCGTTTTCTTTTTCTGGGGATAGTCAGACGTGATGGTCCAGGTGCCTTCCACCGTTTTGCCTTTCTGGGTCCACTGTACCGTTACATCATACGTAAAACCACCCCAGCCGGTCTGGTGGTACGTGATTTTGTTGTTCTGGCGCGAAACCATACCCTGCGCGTAGCCCAGTCGGACCAGATCATCACCATCGACCACGGCGTTTTCGGCTTTTTCCTGAACCGGCTTTCCGTAAGCGGGCGGAATCAGCGTGGGCGAAAACCGGGCCGGTAGGTTCTCAAAACGAAACCAGCCGACGGGTTCGGTGGCATGGACGAAAGAACGCAAAACAGCCCCGTTCTGCCATTTTACTTCCGCCACAGCGTCGCGGATCAACAGCCTTGCCGACTGTACGGCTCCCCAGCCCTGGGTGTCAAATTCCAGGGCTGCCCCCGGAATCTTGGTCGGACCGGGTTCCTGATCGTACGGTTTGTCGAAATACTCCTGAACAATCTTGTAGTCTTTCTTCATAACCTGCCCCTGCACCCAGCGGTAACTGAATTCGGGTCGGTCAATTCCTTTCATCGGGCGCAGGTCCCACAGGTCAACCCGGTCCAGCGAAAACCGTACGTGGTTGGCCTTCTGCCAGATCAAGGCTCCCAACGTACCGTTTCCCAACGGCAGGGCTTCGTCCCAGCGGGTTGGTAACTGGGCGAATTGCAAATCGTGCGGACCGGCCTGGAGCGACTGAGCGGTTGCGGGCGGCAGGGCCAGAAAGTAAACGCAGGTGATTGGCGTCAGAAGGTGTCGGAACCACTTCATCCTGAAAGTGTTGGTAGTCATACGGGTTTAGGAGAGTTCGGATCAGCAAGGTCTATAGGGGTTTGCAAAAAAGCAAATGGCCGCGTCTCATCAGAGAGATTTTAGTATCTTGCCGATCATAAAACCTATTCCCATGCACTTATTTACCAACTCTCGCTTTCGTGCGCTGCGCCGTTTGGCATCTTTCTCACTGGTTGTTTTTTGTAGTTTCCTGATGGCCCCGACGGTTTTTGCCCAGAAAGGATCGTTGTCTGATGTTGCTTTTATGGAAGGCCGCTGGCGGGGTACGTTTAATGGCGGGCCGATTGATGCTGCCTGGGCCGCTCCTGAAGGGGACAACCTGCCCGGTTTCATGCGGATGATGAAAGACAATAAGGTAACGATGTACGAAATGCTGATTTTCGAACAAACCGAACAGGGCCCGATTGTTCTTGTCAAACACTTCAAGCCGGGTTTGATTGGGTCAGAAGAAAAAGACCAGTCGGACCGGTATTCGTTCATTGAAGCCAAGAAAAATCAGGCGTTGTTTGAAAAATCAGACGGTCAGGTCCGGATTATTTACGAAAAACGCTCCGACAACCAACTCGTCATTCAGCGCGGTAAAAAAGAAGGCGGCAAATGGGCATTCGTCGATTTGTTTGTGTTCAACCGTGTTAAGTGATCAGTAAAAGCTTTCTATTTTAAGGATTTGCTCTTCAACGGCGGGTGGAACGACCCGCCGTTTTTTTTAGGATATAAAGCAACGCTCTGAAGGCCATTCAGTATCCTTTGCGCACATCGGCATCCGGGCCAGTCTGGTTGAGGAAGATAGGTGCATCGTTTTTAAACGGGGCCGGAACTACCCGGAGAATCAGCTTGTTTCCAGTCGTATGCCTGACAGGCTGCCCACCACTTTCATGAAAAAAGTTATCAAAAGAATGGCCTTTATTTCTGTTTCGCTCCTGCTTTTACTAATACTGGCCGTGGTTGCCTTTGTCAATCTTTCTCCGCAGTTTGGGGCCAACGCGACCGGCGACCGGCTGAAACGCATCCAGGCATCACCCAATTATAAAGACGGCACGTTTCAGAATCTGGTGCCAACCAGCCTCGATATGTCGCCGGGCAAGCTGGTTTTGGCAACCTGGAAGATGCTCACGGGCGTACCGGGGTCTGAACCAGCCGACACGATCCAGACGGTGCCGTTCGATGCTGCACTTTTTGAAGGAACGGGTGGGCCGGAGCAGGTGGCCATTAGCTGGTTCGGGCATTCGTCGCTGCTGATTCGCATTCAGGGCAAAACGCTGCTGACCGACCCGGTATTTAGTGAACGGGCTTCGTTTGCATCCTTTAGCGGGCCAAAACGGTTTCCGTACAACCACTACATGGACGTGGAGGAACTGCCGAAGGTTGACGCCGTTATTCTGTCCCACGATCATTACGACCACCTGGATTACGAAACGTTTATCCGGCTAAAAAGCAAAGTAGAACGGTTTTTTGTGCCGCTGGGCGTGGGCGCTCACCTGGAAAAGTGGGGCATTGCGCCGGAGCAGATTACGGAACTGGACTGGCACGAATCGGCCAAACTGGGCGATCTGACGCTGGTTTGCGCTCCGGCCCGGCACTTCTCAGGCCGCGGCCTGACCAACCGGAACACCACGCTCTGGGCGTCGTGGGCCCTGCTCGGTACGCAGAAAAGGGTTTACTACGGCGGGGATACGGGTTACTATCCGGGACTGAAAACCGTCGGGGAGAAATACGGGCCGTTCGATGTGGCGTTGCTGGAGTGTGGCGCGTACAATGAAGACTGGATTGATATTCATATGATGCCTGAACAAACCGCTCAGGCACAACTCGACGTGAAAGCTGATTTACTCATCCCGATTCACTGGGGTAAGTTTAATCTGGCCCTGCATACTTGGCGCGACCCGATTCAGCGCCTGCTCAAACGGTCGGCGGACCTGGGCACGAAAGTCGCCACCCCCCGGATTGGCGAAGTGGTGGTACTGGGAGCGACGGTTCCGAATACGCATTGGTGGGAAACTGAGTAGGTTACTTTCTCCGTAACCAGATGCTTCCGCCCGGATTATAGTTGTAACGGGGCATATTTTTTGAAATCCAGGAAGTATAATGCTGGTGCATGAAGGAATTGAAAAACACAATTTCGAAGCACTCATTATACATCATGAAGTTGCGCAGCATGTAGCTTTCGTTCCAGCCGAACCCTTTCCAGCCCAGCACCCATTCTTCGGGGTATTCGAAGGGGTAAAAAATGTCGTGAAAGTGAATCAGAACTCCGCTTTTCAACCGGGGCAGAATTTCAAAAAAGATGTAATTAACATCGCTACCGGTTTTGGCCACGTGGGTAGAGTCCACAAAAAAGATATCATTCGCAGCCAGCGTGTCAAACGTCTCCAGAGGAACAGACTGAAGTTTGGTGACCAACACCGTTGGGTTTCCCCGGTCCTGAGGGTGGAGCAGACTGTGCAGCCGCTCGGGGTTCGGGTCAATGCACGTCAGAGCCAGTGAGTTGTCTAAAAATAATTCGCTGGTATCCAGCATGACCGCCGAACTGAAACCCGATCCGGCTTCAACAATCCGGCGGGGGCGGAAATGGCGCAGCATGGAATGTAAAATAATAGCATCCCCGTAGCTGAACAGATCATTCTCGAAGTAGTATCGAAAGTCTGGTTGTTTAGTGGTCGGGAAGGGAACGGTATCGTAATAGCCCAGCGCAAATGCCTGTAGGAGTTGAAACTGCGTGTGCCTGCACAGGCGAATGGCTTTGATCGGACGGGGCTTGCGGGAGAAAACAGTCGTGCGTAATGCGGCCAATTCCTTAGCATCCACAATCGGACTGTAATAATGGCCGGGCGGGTACATGGTTTGGTATTGTTCCAGTTGAATCCGCATATTTCTGATATACGGAATGGAATGCAGGAGGGCTTTAATCAGGGACTTCATGCCGGGTTTTCAGAAATATCTCACAGATAGTTGCGCATACAAATATAGTGGCGCTGTGAATCTTTCCTAATCTGCACGAAGATTTTTATGGTACCAGACCCTTGATTACAGCCGCACCAACAGGCCCTTCATCATTTCAACGAAGTAAGCGCCGTTTTCCGGCCCGAACCAGTTCATGGTTTGTGTTTCGTAAGCCTGCTTGTGGTAATATTGATCCGGGGTAATATAGCCGACATAGCCACCGTTGAAGCTCGTCACCATTAAATTAAATCCTTTCTGACCCGCCTGACGGAGGAGAGCTGGCACCAGCTCTCCCGAAAAATCGCAGGGCGTGCCGAGCAGAACCGTCTGGCCAATCCGCAGGGCTTTCAAATCCGACGGATAATCACCATAAACGGAATAAAACAGCCAGGGGCGGACCCGCCAGTTGCCGACCACGCGCGGGTGTGGTTCGCGCAATTCCAGCGGCAGGGTTAGCAGTTCGAGTGTACTATCTGGTCGGGTTTTTACTTGCGGCAGGGCGGGGACGATCCGGTTTGTCAGGCTGTCGGCATAATTTCGGATGGTGCGGAAAACATCCTTTTCTTCGCGAACCTTCGAACCCGTGCTCCCCACCGATCCGGCCATAAAAAGAGCAAAGCTTCCCGATTGTTTTTCGAGTTGATCGACCAGTACACCCGGATAATCGCGGCTCAGGTACTGCGCATCCGCTGCCCGGAAGATGGTAGCGTGGCCCCCATACGTGCAAAGCAGCGCCGATTCACCGGTTTTTTTCCGAAGTTTCAAAAGCCGGATGTTACCATCCACCTCTCCTTCGTTGTTCATGCGGTTGTACACCAGTTCGGGGGCCGCAATCTGCGTAAAACCCACCTCCGCCGGAGCCAGTTGCCGCTGGGCCAGTGTAATCGATTTCAGAACGGCATTGGTAATATGATCCACCACCCGTTGGTCGAACTCGCCCGCAAAGAGTCCGCCGACCAGTCCGGGGGCCCAGCCGCCCAGGCTATTATGGCTGTGAATGGCTCCGGTAAATACGTTCTCCCACTGAAATCCGATTTCCGGCAATCTTTTTTTGAGTTGTTCTGTTACGGTGGGGGGCGTAATCAGGAGGTCCAGCGCAACAAGGGCTACTTTGGTGCTGCCGTTGGTCAACACGACCGTCCGGACATAGATGGAATCGCTCACGGTTTTCCAGTGTTCCCCCCGGCGGACCCCATACCCACCCGTTGGGGTGGTAAAAGAGGGCGTCAGGTTCACTTTTGCCCATCCTGCCTGTAGACCCGTCTGGGGGCGGAGGGGCCTGGGCAGGTGAAGAAGCCGTTGCCGGGTGTGGGCGTAATAATCGGTTTTTCGGTACGGGGTGTCGCTGACCGGTGCCAGGCTAACGGCCAGGAAAAGCAGAATAATTCCGACCAGACCTAACAGGGTTTTTAAGAGAATACGCAGGTATTTCATGTTTTTCGAATGCCAAATCTAACAAAATCTAACCTTGTATCCTCAAAACCAGTTATTAGAGAGTACAAAAAGCTGTTTAGGATTTATCGGTTGCAACCCGTTCTTGATAACATAGATAATCGGCTAATTATCGAGTAATGGCAACTAAAAACGGTAAATAATAAACCATAAATTAATTTTGCCCGGTTCCATTGATTTTTACTGATGCAAGCCAGCACAACCTCATCAAAAAGTGACTCGTCGGCCAAGCCGGTGGTTTCCCGGCGGTTCGACCGTATATTTCTGGCGTTAAGCGATGTAGCATCGTTTATGGCGCAATTTTTTAAAGAAGTATTTGTTCCGCCCTATGAAGGGAAGGAAATCATCCGGCAATGTTACGAGGTGGGCGTGCGATCACTGCCGCTCATTTCGCTGACGGGTTTTATCACCGGGATTGTGTTCACCAACCAGTCGCGTCCGTCGCTGGCTACGTTTGGCGCGACCTCCTGGCTTCCCTCGCTGATTTCCATTGCCTTGGTGCGCGCACTGGCTCCGCTGGTTACGGCCCTGATTGCTTCCGGGCGGGTGGGGTCCAACATTGGCGCCGAGCTGGGCTCGATGCGGGTGACGGAGCAGATCGAAGCCATGGAAGTGTCGGGGACCAACCCGTTTAAATTTCTGGTTGTCAGTCGTGTTGTGGCTACTACCTTTATGATCCCGACGCTGGCGATGTTTTTTATTTTGCTCGGGATGCTGGGGTCCTACGTGAATGTCCACCAAAATGAAGCCACCAGCTTTATGACGTTTATCGACCAGTTCTTTAGCTCAATTTCTTTCCTGGACATTAATTCGACGGTGGTGAAATCGATTGTTTTCGGGTTTACAATCGGTATGGTGGGTTCGTACAAGGGCTATCATTCATCAAAAGGGACAGAAGGGGTTGGCCGGGCGGCCAATTCATCGGTGGTAACGTCGATGTTTCTCGTGTTCATTGAAGAATTGCTGGCTTTGCAGATTATTAATGCCATTCGCGCCGTGTAGATATGAATCCTAAACAACCGCGATATAACGACCAGAAAGA
This sequence comes from Larkinella arboricola, assembly GCF_003259745.1. GTDB lineage: Bacteria > Bacteroidota > Bacteroidia > Cytophagales > Spirosomataceae > Larkinella > Larkinella arboricola. The sequence continues at coordinate 171,284 of NZ_QLMC01000001.1, forward strand.
AGGGGTTATCACAATCCGTAACCTGAAAATCTCGTTTGGCGATCTGCACGTACTTCGGGGGGTCGATCTGGATTTGTACCAGGGTGAAAACCTGGTTGTGCTGGGCCGTTCCGGTACCGGAAAGTCGGTCCTGATCAAGATTATCTCCGGGCTGCTGGAACCGGACGAAGGAACGGTAAATGTACTGGGGCAGGATGTTAGCCAACTGAACAGCCGGGAGCTGGATGCACTACGGCTTAAAATCGGCTTCTCGTTTCAGAGCAGTGCCTTGTACGACAGCATGACCGTGCGCGAGAACCTGGAATTTCCGCTGATCCGGAACGTTCGCAACCTGAGCCGCGCGGAAATAAACAAAGCCGTTGAAGAAGCCCTGGAAGATGTCGGGCTAAGCCAGACCATCAACCAGATGCCGTCAGAACTGTCGGGTGGACAGCGAAAGCGGATCGGGATTGCCCGTACGCTAATTCTGAAACCGGAGATTATGCTGTATGATGAGCCAACGGCGGGTCTGGACCCCATTACGTCCAACGAGATCAACAACCTCATTAATGAGGTGCAGGAGCGCCATAATACGTCTTCGATTATCATCACGCACGACTTAACCTGCGCCAAAACCGTTGGCGACCGGATTGCGATGCTGCTTGATGGCCGGTTTGAGCGGCAGGGAACGTTCGAAGAAATTTTCGAAGATCCAAACGATGAGCGCGTAAAACAGTTTTATGAGTACAACTTTATTGATTGATAAGTAACCCGTTAAACAGGGATAGGTTACAGGCAACCTACTGACTATAAACGGGTACAAGTAAAGACATTACATCAAGGATTCAGGAGTAAAATCCATACCTAAAAAGACACGCAATGAAAGCTGCAGAGAATAAGCGGGCTATTTCCGTCGGTATTTTTGTATTAATCGGCATCGTCATTCTGGTAACCGGCATCATGGTACTGGGCGGAAAACAGAAACGGTTTGTCAAGAGCATTCGGGTGAATGCCATTTTTAATAACGTAGGCGGTTTGCAGTCCGGAGCCAACGTCTGGTTTTCCGGGGTCAAAGTCGGTACCGTTCGTCGTATTCAGTTTTACGGTAACTCGCAGGTTGAAGTGACCATGAACATTGAAGAAGATGTACAGCAGTACATTCGCAAAGATGCGCAGGCGGCTTTGAGCACGGATGGTTTGATTGGTAACAAAATTGTTGAAATTGTTGGTGGAAGCACCAACTCGCCGGTTGTCGAAGACGGCGATATTCTGCATACCAAAGCGGCTCTCAATACCGAGGAAATCATGACGACGTTGCAGGCCAACAACAACAACCTGCTCCGGGTCACGACCGATGCTAAAAAAATTCTGGATGAAGTGCTGAAAGGCAAGGGCGTTGCGGGCGCAGTTCTGCGGGATTCGACGATGGCCACCCGGTTCAAGAATACGATGGCGAACCTACAGGCGGCTTCCAATAGTGCGGCTCAGGTTACCCGGTCGTTGAGTTCGGCTTCCGGCTCCCTGAATCAGTTTGCGTCCCAACTCAATGCCAAAGGGACGCTGGCGCATGATCTGGTTTCCGATACCACCATTGTCCGGGATTTGCGGGCGTCAACCGCCCGGTTGAAGGATGTCTCGAACACGGCGGTCGAAGCAACGACGAACGTGAGACGGGCCACCGAAAAACTGAATTCCAATAACAATGCCATTGGATCGCTGCTAAACGATGAAGTGGTTAATAACGACCTGAAAAGCACAATTCATAATCTGGAAACGAGCAGCCAGAAACTGGATGAAAACATGGAAGCCCTACAGCATAACTTCCTGTTTCGGGGCTTCTTCCGGCGCCGGGCCAAGGAGCAGGCTAAACAAAAAAGCGCCACGGCGGCCACCGCTCCGACCGACACGAGTGTGCGGAAGTAAAAGCCGTATATTTGCGGCATGACCCCCACTCAACCCATTGGCGTGTTCGACTCCGGCTACGGCGGTCTGACGGTCTTGAAATCCATTGTTCGGCAGTTGCCGCAGTATGATTACGTTTACCTGGGCGACAATGCCCGCACGCCCTACGGCACCCGTTCGTTTGAGACGGTTTATCAGTACACGCTCGAATGCGTTCAGCATTTGTTTCAACTGGGATGCCGTCTGGTGATTCTGGCCTGCAACACGGCTTCAGCCAAGGCGTTACGGAACATTCAGCAGCTTGATTTGCCCGTTATCGCGCCCGACCGGCGGGTGTTGGGCGTTATCCGACCTACAACGGAGGTAATTGGCCGGTATTCAAAAACCGGTCACATCGGGATTCTGGCCACGCGCGGCACGGTTACGTCAGAATCGTATACGGTTGAGATTGAGAAATTTTTCCCGGACCTGAACGTCTACCAGGAAGCGTGTCCAATGTGGGTTCCGCTGGTTGAAAACGGTGAGCACGACGGCCCCGGCGCGGATTACTTCGTCCAAAAGCACCTGGAGCACCTTCTCGAACGCTCGTCGGAGATTGATACGCTCTTGCTGGCCTGTACGCATTATCCGTTGCTGCTGCCCAAAATTCGCCAGTTTACGCCCGAACACCTGACTATTCTGAGCCAGGGCGATATCGTCGCTCACAGCCTGGCGGATTATCTGCAACGCCATCCGGAAATTGACGCCCAGTGTACCAAAGGCCAGAGCCTGAAATTCTACACAACCGATTCGGCAGAAGAATTTGAACAGAAAGCCACGTTATTCTGGGGAGAACCCGTTCGGGCTAGCTGGCTGAAGCTGTAAGGGCTGGTTTACGAAAAGAAGATTACATCAAAAACTGATCGGACTTCGGTCTGGCAACGCCATGAGTCAACGTACTATTCGGACCGTTATTAAACCTCAGGCTCAGAAACTGGGCCCGCTAACCATGCATCAGCCGCTTCCGGCCAACGGTCTTGACCAACTCGACCCTTTTTTGTTGCTGCACCACCACGGACCTACCACGTTTCCGGCCCACAACAGCGGTTTGCCGTTTGGCCCACACCCCCATCGGGGATTCGAAACCGTAACGTTTATTTATGAGGGCGATGTTCGGCACCGCGACAGCAGCGGTTTTTCCAGCACCATCCGAACCGGCGGTGTTCAGTGGATGACCACGGGCCGGGGCCTGGTGCATTCCGAAAGCTCGTCCGAAGAGTTTCGGGAAAAGGGCGGACCGGTTGAACTCATCCAGCTCTGGACGAATTTGCCGGCCCGTTTTAAAGGAGTTGACCCGCATTATGTGGGCTTACAAAAGGACGAAATTCCCAGCGTAACGCTCGATGGCGGCAACGTAACGGTGGCCGTTACATCCGGAGTCTGGAATGAAACCACCGGGCCGGTTCAGCCGGTTTACGACGTTGAACTGGCAAACGTAACCATGTTGGAGGGCGGTTCTTTCATCCGTCGAATTGAAGCTTCCCGTACCGTTTTGTTCTATCTCCTGAACGGGTCGGTAATTGTCAGTGAGCGCGAAGTAACCGGGCGGACGCTGGTTGTTTTTCAAAACGATGGCGACGAACTGCACGTCCGGGCCACCAGCGATTCCCGTATTTTACTTGGTTCGGCCGAACCCATCAACGAGCCGGTGGTTTCCTACGGCCCGTTTGTAATGAATACCGAGCAGGAAATCCGGCAGGCCGTGATGGACTACCAGAGCGGCCGTATGGGAACGCTCACGGATTAATTCTCAGAACCGTATAAGCGGCCTGGTTGGGCTGACGAGTCTGCGTGCCTACCGTGGTATTGGTGCGGTCGTCGTCGTGAATGACCAGCACATGATGCGCGTCCGGGAACGTCAGATCCTCGGCTTTGTGATTGAAATGCACAGGCTGACCGTTCGCGTCCCGCAGCAGCGTCGGCGGGCGGTTGTTCAGGAGGTCTTCGGGCTTGATCGTCCAGACGTAGGCATCCAGCTGGCCGTTGCTTTCAATGGAAGTGAGCATCCAGAATAGGTTGCGGTTACGGTCGTATTCAAGACTCGATAGCGCGAGCGGTTTGGGCAGTTCGGTAACCGTTGACGGATCAAAATCGGCGACAATCCGCCAGTTGTTTTTTAGCACAATCCGCTCGCTGCTTCCGGTTTTTTCGACAAAGAACGGCACGGCGACAACACGAACCCGGTAATCGAACTTGTCGAATTTCTCGCCTTCTTCCCGGATGCCAAACAGCAGCAGCGTATCCATTACGGCCAGACCTTCCACTTTAAAGTACGGCATTCCGTTCGGAAAAGCGGGACGGTTCTGTGCCAGCACTTTCCCTAACTGGTCGCGAAAAGCCACCGACGTTTTAGCGCCCCGCTCCGGAGCCAGCACCTGTGGATTAGCCTCCTGACCTTTTTTCCAGTACAGAATGGTGTTGTAGCTGTCCCAGTCCGATGAACCCGGCTTTACCCGGTCGAACGCCGTGGTCAGAAAAACATACTCTTTGTTGCTTGCAAAATCCTCGTATTTCCGCGCCGTCCGAAAGGCTTCGGCCAGTAGGGGCGTTGGTCGGGCGGTGGAGTCGGCCAGACTTTTCCAGGGCTTGGTCATCACCGGGCTAAGGCCCGCAGGCATATCCTTGTCGTTGGCAAAGAAAACCGTTCCGTTATCGTATAAGACCGCCGACGCTTCGCACCAAACCGGGTTGCCATCGGGCATCTTCGTGCCGAAGTCGCAGCAGGACAGAAAGTTCTGGGTGTCAATGGAAGCACTCAGAGCGTGTACGGCTTTTCCGGTGGTTGGGCGGCTGGTTTTACACTCGACCAGAAAGAGTGTTACTACCAGCAGATAAATCGGTATAACAGGTTTCATAAAGAATCGCTAAGTCAACACGTAGGTTTCACCGCAAAATTAACCGTAAACTTCTCTTTGAATACTTCGCCTGCAACACTTTTCGGTGCCGTTGTGTATCTTCAGAATATAGATAAAAAGGTTAGAATTACAGGCCCCGGCGTTTGTCGGGGTTTTGTTTATGTAAATGGTACCTAGAAAATAAGGGTCAAACCGGTAATTTAGTTGGGAGTCAAACTGATTCTAGCCGGGATCTATTTGATCTGGATATTGTGTTTTAGCCGTAAAACGCTGTAGTTCTTTCTGCCCTTGTCCAATTTATTTTCTCTAAAATTGAAATTTACGTCCGGTTTTCCCGTTGTAGGGTTATTGTTCCAACTAAAAAGGTCCTACTGCTTAAGTGTGATTTTTAACGCTTCAGTTTGTGCTTTTCACAGTTGATTCTTGTTGCGATTGAATTTGCCTGGTTTCGCTCTCACCTTTGTCTTGTCAGTTAGATGGCTGCAAACGTCCTCTTTCCTGAACAGTAAACAACAAAGGCCGTCATACCAAACCCTTGTGAAGACCCTACTACTTTGTCTTGTGCTGGTTGCCTATACGGCCCTGACACCCGGTTTCCCGCAGGCATCTCAGAAAATTGAGAAGATGCTTAATCTGGGCTTGGGTATGCAGTCATATGCCCTGGGTGGGTTGTGCAACGGGGCTTCCTTTGAACTGGGCTTTCCTAACAACATCAGCGTTGGGGGCTTTTTTGACTACGCTTTATACGGCACTAAATTTGGCGATCGTCGCTGGAAGTCGCAATACGCCAGTTTTGGCGTTCGTGGTTCCTTTCATTTAGCCGATGCGCTGGGCGTTGGAAATGATAAGTTCGATCCTTACGTGGGCTTATCGGTGGGTACGCGCACGGTCATTCACCGCACTGAATTTGAACAGGAAGACTGGTTTATTCCGCGATTAAAAGGGTTTATTCCGGGTGTACACGTGGGTAGTTTTTATCATTTCAGTCAAAAGATTGGCGGCTTTGCCGAAATGGGCCGGGGTATAGCCGCTCTCCGCTTGGGCGTGACCGGAAAGTTTTAAACTAAAAAAGGGCAACCTAAGCTGCCCTCTCTTCCTTAATCTTCGTAACCGTCACTCTTCATCAGTTCCTGCTCGTCTTTCAGCCGCATGCGCTGAACATAGCCAGAAACCCAGATACTGACTTCGTAGAGCAGAACCAGCGGAATTGCCACCAGAATCTGGCTGTAAATATCCGGTGAGGGCGTAATCACAGCCGCCACAATCAGGATCACCACCAGCGCATGACGACGGTATTCGCGCATGAACTGCGGTGATAAAATACCAATTTTCGATAACACAAAAGCGGCAATCGGCATCTGGAAGGTCAGACCGCAACCCAGCGTTAGCGTAGCCAGGGTAGAAATGTAGGAAGTGATATCAAACTCGTTGACAATACGCGGATCGAGCTGGAAATTAGCCAGGAAGTTAATAGCCAGCGGTGAAACGATGTAGTAGCCGAACAGAACGCCCGCAAAAAACAGCGTTGTTACAAAAAATACGGCTCCCCGCGCGGCCCGGCGCTCCGAAGCTTTCAGGCCCGGCATGATAAACCGCCACATTTCCCAGAAAGCGTACGGAAAAGCAAACAGCAATCCAATCATCAGGGAGGCCGTTAAAGCCATGGTAAATTGGCCCGCCATCTCCCGGCTCTGGAGCGTGAAATTCAATTTCTCAATACACAGATCGGTGAAACCGGTTTTCTCCGACAGCTTGCACATCATCCGGTACGTCCAGAAACTGGGAGTTGACGGTCCCAGAATGACCAGATCGTATATTTCGCGAATGTAGATAAAAGCTAGAATAGCAAACACGGCAATGGATGCCACCGCCCGGACAAGGTGCCACCGAAGCTCCTCTAAATGCTCGAGAAAGGTCATTTCTGACCCATCATCAACTTCATTTTCGCTATCAAACTCTTGGTCTATGGGCTTCATTTAATTTTGAATGAGCGAATGAGTGAATGATAGAATCGTGCTGCTATTTTCAAACACTGCTGACCTGCCGCACCAACGGCCCGGTCATTCTATCATTCACTCATTCAAAATTAATTAACTATAAAGTGGAAACGCTTTCATCCAGGAGTTGATTTCTTCGCGCACTACCTGAAGTTTGGCTTCGTTGTCGTGGTTCATCAACACTTCGTCGATATATACGACAATTTGCTCCATGTCAGATTCTTTCATGCCACGCGTTGTGACGGCGGCCGTACCAACCCGCATACCGGAGGTTACCATCGGTGATTTATCATCAAACGGAACCATATTCTTGTTGATGGTAATGTCGGCTTTGATGAGCGTATTTTCCGCCAGTTTACCCGACAATCCTTTCGAACGCAGGTCGATCAGCATCAGGTGGTTATCCGTACCGCCCGAAATGATCTGGTAGCCCCGCGCCAGGAAAGCCGCAGCCATCGCCTGCGCATTTTTCTTAACCTGGTCGGCATACTCCGCGAAATCATCGGATAGAGCCTCACCGAACGCAACTGCTTTGGCGGCAATGATGTGTTCCAGCGGACCGCCCTGCGTGCCGGGGAATACACCCGAATCGAGCAGCGACGACATCAGGCGCAGGTCGCCTTTGGGCGTGGTGATGCCGAACGGGTTTTCGAAATCATTCCGCATCATGATCATCCCACCCCGGGGACCACGCAGCGTTTTATGGGTTGTTGTGGTTACAATGTGGCAATGATCCATCGGGTCGTTCAGCAATCCTTTGGCAATCAGGCCCGCCGGGTGCGAAATGTCCGCCAGCAGAAGAGCCCCTACCGAATCGGCAATGGCCCGCAGACGGGCGTAATCCCAATCGCGGCTGTAGGCCGATGCTCCGCAGATTAACAGCTTCGGACGTTCGCGCTGGGCGGTTTCTTCCACTTTGTCGTAGTTGATCACGCCCGTTTCTTTTTCGACGCCGTAGAACGTAGGCCGGAAATATTTTCCGGAAATATTAACCGCCGAACCATGCGTCAGGTGACCGCCGTGCGACAGATCGAAGCCCAGAATGGTATCACCCGGTTTCAGGCAGGCCACAAATACCGCCGTGTTAGCCTGAGCGCCCGAATGCGGCTGCACGTTGGCCCACGATGCTCCAAAAAGGTCTTTGACGCGGTTGATGGCGATCTGTTCGATTTCGTCGACCACTTCGCATCCGCCGTAATACCGTTTGCCGGGCAAGCCTTCGGCGTATTTATTCGTTAAGACGGTTCCGGCTGCTTCCATTACCTGCTTGGAAACAAAATTTTCGGAAGCAATCAGTTCAAGACCGGACTCCTGACGGTGTTGCTCTTTAGCGATGAGGTCAAATACCTGCGTATCACGGGCAACGGAGGTGGCTGTAGTCGACATAAGTAACGGTTCGCCAAAACGATTGGCGGTCAATGAATGGATAACGATTTAACAAACAGATACAAAAGTAAGGAGAAAAACAGCAATCTCGTTCTCTTCTACTTATTATGTTGAAGGGATTGGTATTTCAGGGGAGTGGTGCCGTTGTGGAGCTTGAATTGCCGGTGAAAATGAGAGATATTATTGAATCCGCACTCCAGCCCCACCTGACTGATACTGAGGTCGGAATGTACCAGCAACTTCCGGGCGTGACTGATCCGGAGTTCGTTCAGGTATTCGATAAACGATTTGCGGGTTCGCTTCCGGAAATACCGGCAGAAAGCCGCCGGTGCCATACCCGCCACGGAGGCAATGTCATCGACCCGGATTTCTTCCCGAAAATGCGTCAGCATGAAGTCCAGCACCCGTTTCATGCGCTCGGTTTCGGCCTGACTGGCTTTTAACTCGTAGTTGTCGCTGGCCAGCATCAGCGCATTCGGATCGTCGGCCAGTTGCTGGAGCAGGCCCAGTAGGTTCAGCAGCCGTTGCAGACCGTCGCAATGCAAGAGGTTTTCCATAGCGTACTGCACCTCCTTAACCTTTCTGGTACTGAACCGCAAACCATACCGGGCGCGGTTCAATAAGTCCATCAGTGGCTGTGCTTCAGGGAGCTGTGGGAGTAATGTTGTGCCGAGTAGCTGCGCGAACTGCACGACAATGGCCTCGGCCCGGCGTCCGGAATCGGGGCGGTAATAATCGTCATCATTCCGCCAGAAGTGCGGCAGATTCGGCCCCAGGAGTACCAGATCACCCGCATCAAATGGTTCGATATGATCGCCCACAAAACGTTTTCCGTGGCTGTTTACGATATACGTCAGTTCGTATTCGGGATGAAAGTGCCAGGGAGCGTCGAAATAAGGCAGGTCCAGATGGATTACCCGCAGGGAATTATGGTCACCTAATTCAATTTTTTCAAATAAGGCTTTCACAACATGCAGTATTTTTACTCTCCAGGAGTACGTTGGGGAACAAAAAGTCAAAATTATACAGTAATCGGGATAATAATTAAATTTTTACAAGAAACAATTGAATCAATTTTGTACCACTGATTTTTCCTAAACCCATTGAGTATATGCACGTAACCGTTGACAAAGCTTCTCTGTTGCGGGAATTGGACGAGGAGTATACCGTCAGCCCGGAAGCTATTGCCTTTTACCGTAAAAACGGATACGTCAAGTTAAAAAATGTACTTAGTCCGGACGTTCTTCAGTATTACGGTGACGTAATTACTCAACTGGTTCTTAAGCTCAATACCCTGACCAAGTCAATGGAGGAGCGGACCACCTACGAACGGGCTTTTCTGCAAATCATGAACCTCTGGCGGGAAGATTCAACCGCCAGAGAGTTCGTCTTTTCGCGCCGACTGGCCAAAATTGCCGCCGATCTGATGGGGGTAGACGGTGTACGGCTTTACCACGATCAGGCCCTCTACAAAGAACCGTCGGGCGGCTTTACACCCTGGCACGCCGATCAGTTTTACTGGCCTTTATCATCGCCCAAGACAACCACCGTCTGGATTCCATTGCAGGACACACCGATGGAAATGGGGCCGCTGGCGTTTGCCGAGCAGAGCCAGAGCGTAGAAATTGGCCGCAACATGGAAATCAGCGACGAAAGCGAGCAAGTGCTTCAGGAAGAATTGACCAGCCGTAATTTCCACGTGAACGACACGCCGTTTGAACTCGGGGAAGTCAGTTACCATGCTGGCTGGACGTTTCACCGGGCCGGGCCGAATACATCCGATGTGCCGCGGAAAGTGATGACGATGATTTACATGGATCAGGAGCAAACCATAACCAGACCGATCAATACTTATCAGGAAGCCGACTGGACAACTTGGCTGGAAAGCTATCCGATTGGCAGCAAACCCGAGAGTGCCCTAAACCCGCTTCTTTTTAGGAAGCAATGAACGTATTACAACAAAGCCCTTTATAAACCCTTATCCTCTCTTAATAAACATAGGTTGGTTGTGCAGAACACCCCGCTGGAGCTCCGGCAGGGTGTTTTTTTTGGGTTCTGAATGATTTCTGAGCCGATTGGAGATATTTTTGCAAAATTCGTGTTGTTAGGACAGGCAGTTCAGTAAGCCATTGTTATGAAACCAGTTAGTACTATTTTTCTCTTTCTGACGGCTTTTTTCGTCGCGCTGAAATCATCGGCGCAGATTCAGCCGGACCCGACTCACTGGACGTTCAGCGCGTCGAAAACCGAAGCCAACGTAGGCGATGTGATCGAAATTCGCATGAATGCCACCATCGACGCGGGCTGGCACATGTATTCATCGGATCTCAATCCGGATATCGGTCCTATTCCAACGACGCTAAAGATGAAGGAAAACGGCAGCTTTGAAAAAGTTGGCCCGTTTGCTTCGCTCAATCCAAAAGAAGAATTCGAAGAGATCTGGAGTAGTAAAGTCCGGTTTTTCGAAAAGAAAGCTTCGCTGGTGCAGAAAATTAAAATTCTGAAACCCAATCCCGTTATTCAGGGGACGCTGGAATACCAGACTTGCTCGGGCAATAGCTGTCTGCCACCCGCAGAACAGGAATTTACCGTCCAGGTTAAAACTGCCGCCACTGCCGCGGCTTCTGCTTCCACGACACCCGCAACGGAAGCCGTTGTTGCCGAACAACCCGCTCCGGCCGCAGTCAGTCCCGGTCGTGATACGGTTTCCCAAATTGCCGCTGCTCCCTCGGCTGACACGGCCGTTGCCAGCACCCAAACGATAAAACCGGATACAACGCCAGAAACCGTTTCGGAAACGATCAGCCAGCCGGAGAAGACCGAGGAGTCGCTACTGGGTTTTATGGTGGCCGCTTTTCTGTCGGGCTTACTGGCCCTGCTGACACCCTGCGTGTTTCCGATTATCCCGATGACAGTCAGCTATTTTACCAAACAGGACAACGGTTTATGGAAAGCCGTTCTGTACGGTTTATCGATTATCGGAATCTACGTACTGGTCGGCACGGTCGTCTCCCGCATCAATGGACCGGCATTTGCCAATTTTGTCAGCACTCACTGGCTGCCTAACGTCCTGTTCTTCGCTATTTTCTTCGCCTTCGGTTTATCGTTTTTAGGGTTATTTGAAATTGTTCTGCCGAGTTCTTTGGTGAACTCGATGGATGCTAAAGCCGAAAAAGGCGGTATTCCGGGCATTTTGTTTATGGCCTTCACGCTGGTGCTCGTGTCGTTTTCCTGTACGGGTCCAATTGTCGGTAGTTTGCTGGTAGCGTCGGCGGGCGGTGAAGTGTTAAAACCGATTGTTGGTATGGCGGCTTTTTCGGCGGCTTTCGCCATACCGTTTACACTGTTTGCGGCTTTCCCGCAGTGGCTCAAAAGTTTGCCCAAATCGGGCGGCTGGCTGAATTCGGTGAAGGTCGTTCTGGGTTTTCTGGAACTGGCCCTGGCGCTGAAATTTCTGAGCGTTGCCGATCAGGTTTATCACTGGAACCTGCTCGACCGCGAGGTTTACCTGTCGTTCTGGATTGTTATTTTTTCCCTCATCGGTTTTTATCTGCTCGGAAAAGTCCGGTTGCCGCACGATAGTGAAACCAAAACCGTCAGTGTGCCGCGCCTGCTGCTGGCCATTGTTACGTTCGCCTTTGTTGTGTACATGATTCCCGGTTTGTGGGGCGCCCCCCTGAAGGCGCTGGCGGGTTATCTGCCGCCCGAAACCACGCAGGATTTTGGTTTCCGAACCGAATCCAATACCGTGCCCGCCCAAAATGCACTGACCGAAAAGCCAAAATACAGCGAGCTGTTTCGGCTGCCGCACGGTTTACAGGGTTTTTTCGACTACGAACAGGCGCTGGCTTATGCCCAGAAAGTAAACAAACCCATCTTTATAGACTTTACCGGCCACGGCTGCGTCAATTGCCGTGAAATGGAAGCACGGGTCTGGTCGGAAGAGCCGGTTTTGCGCCGGTTACAAAACGAATATGTGATTCTGGCGCTGTATGTGGATGACAAAACCGAGTTGCCCGAATCAGAATGGTATACGTCAACGTACGACAAAAAGCAAAAGAAAACCATCGGCGCTCAGAATGCCGATTTGCAGATTGTTCGCTATAACAACAATGCACAGCCCCACTATTGTCTGGTCGATCACGACGGGAAGCTGCTGGTGCAGCCAAAGAACTACGATCTGAATGTGGATAACTTCGCCGGTTTTCTGGACGAAGGTAAGCGGGCATTTGCTATGTCTGCAACGGCGCGGGGCGGTTCGTCGGCCCAAAACAGCACGGAGTTATCAGCTTTAAAATAAGTTTATCTCACCAATCTGAATGGTTAGGGATAGCTTAATCCTTCAGGTTGGTGGGTAACATTACCCTTTCACCGCGGGTTAAACAGGCTTATCCCATTTCATGTATGGCAAAGACTGTTTTAATCACCGGCGGTACCGGCGTCATTGGCCGCCGGCTTACCGAACTGCTTCTCCAGCAGGGCTTTCAGGTTTCGCTCCTTAGTCGTTCGGCGGCTAAAAAAAACCTTCCAGGCGTTACGGTTTACCAGTGGAATGTCGAGAAAGGCCATATTGATCCGCAGGCTATTCTGACAGCCCAGCACATCATTCATCTGGCGGGGGCCGGTATTGCCGAGCAGCGCTGGACGGATGAGCGTAAGCGGCTCATCATCGAAAGCCGGACGCAATCCACTCAATTACTCACGAACGCACTGCGTTCGACCCGGCACAACGTCGAATCGTTCGTGGCGGCTTCTGCCATTGGCTACTACGGAGGAGATACCGGCGACCGCCCTCTGACCGAAACCAGCGACGGAGGGACCGATTTCATGGCCCAGGTGGTTCGGGCCTGGGAGCGCTCGGTTGATGACGTCGCCAGCCTGGGCATCCGGACCGTTACGCTTCGCATTGGAATTGTGCTGTCCATGCAGGGTGGAGCCTTGTCGAAGCTCGTTCAACCCGCCCGATTCGGCCTGGGCGCTCCCCTGGGTTCAGGACAGCAGTACATCTCCTGGATTCATATTGACGATCTCTGCCGGATGTTTACTCAAGCGCTTCTTGATAAGGAATGGCAGGGAATTTATAACGCCGTTGCGCCCGAACCTGTGACCAATTCCATATTTGTACGTCTAATTAATGAACAGCTTCGTAAACCCTCATTTTTGCCGAATATACCTGCTTTTGCAATTCGCTTGCTCTTTGGGGAAATGGCTATCGTGGTGTTAGGAGGCAATTATGTACTTAATAGACGGATCGAGGAAGAAAGCCGTTTCCAGTACAGATTTGCGAATATTTCAGACGCGCTTACCAATCTGTTAGGAACATAATTAGCCTGGCCATGACGGTATGGCCTCATAGCTTAACCCAGGTATTCAAACAAAAGCAGACAGGAATGAACGATAGCTGAGCGTAACCACATCATTGAACGGTAAGCAGATGATCGAACAGCTACTAAAAACAAGCGCCACGCGTTTTGTGTCCAGTTACCTGGTGTTGTGTCTCGATGTAATCATTTGTATTATATCGTTCGTGATGGCTTCCTTATTGCGGTTTAATTTTGAAGTGAGCGGCATCCAGCAGGGGGATTTTATATACTATCTGAGTGTGATAGTCAGTGCCCGTGTCTTCTTTTTTGTTCTTTTTCGATCGTATCAGGGAATTATCCGCCATACCAGTTTAGAGGATGTCAGTCTGCTGGTGTACGCCGTTACCCTGAGCGGAGCCGTAACGGCATTGGGTTCGTTTCTGACCTGGCAGCTATCGGGGCAGGTTTATTACTACGTTCCCGTCTCAATTTTGCTGATCGATTATTTTTGCTGCCTGGTTATGTTGTCGGCACTCCGACTCATGGCCAAAACCGTCTATTGGGCGCTGCGAGCTGATCATACGGGTAGTCGGCAGCCGGTTTTGATTTATGGGGCCGGAGAAATCGGCTTGTTAACCCGGAAGGTGCTGGCGCAGGACGCCAACCGGCGGTATAGCGTTATCGCTTTTATTGATGACAATCCCTATAAAATCCAGAAAGTCATTCAGGGGGTAAAAGTAATCTCCCGGCAGGAAGCCTATGAACGGTACATCCGGGACCAAACCGTTCTCCCTCAGGTAGTTCTGGCGATGGGGTCGGTCGATGTGCGACAAAAAAATGAAATAACCGAGTTTTTTCTGCAATATCATGTCAGCGTCAAAACCGTGCCGACAATCGGGCAATGGATTGACGGTGAACTGAAACCTTCGCAAATTCGTGCCATTCGTATTGAGGACTTACTGGAGCGCGATCCCATTGAGGTAACGAATCCGGCCGTTAGTGAACAATTGCGCGATCAGGTGGTCCTTGTTACCGGAGCCGCTGGCTCCATTGGTAGTGAACTGGTCCGGCAGGTATTATCGCATCTGCCGCGTACCATTGTACTGCTGGATCAGGCCGAGTCGGCTTTGTTTGATCTGGAATTCAACCTGCGTCGGGAGTACAAATCCGTATTAGGGTACACGCGTCTGATCATCAAGATTGGTGATGTGGCCGACCAAACCCGGATGCAGCATATTTTCCAGGAAATCCGACCCGATTTTGTTTTTCACGCAGCCGCTTACAAGCACGTTCCGCTGATGGAGCAGCATCCTTACGAAGCGGTTCGGGTCAATGTGCTCGGTACGCAGATTGTTGCCGACTTATCGGTGCGCTACGGCATTCGTAAATTTGTCATGATTTCGACCGACAAGGCCGTCAATCCTACCAATGTGATGGGCGCAACCAAGCGGCTGGCCGAAATGTATGTACAGAGCCTGAATCATCCGGATGAAAAGCTGCAACAAACGCGGTTTATTGCTACCCGTTTTGGTAATGTCCTGGGCTCCAACGGTTCTGTCGTGACGGTTTTCCGTCAGCAGATACAGGCGGGTGGCCCCGTGACGGTGACGCATCCCGATATTATCCGGTATTTCATGACCATTCCGGAAGCCTGTCAACTGGTGCTGGAAGCCGGAACCATGGGAAAAGGGGGCGAGGTGTTTGTCTTTGACATGGGCGAACCCGTGCGCATTGCCGATCTGGCCCGTAAAATGATTCATCTGTCCGGCTACATTCCCGGTAAAGACATCAATCTGATCTATACCGGTTTGCGGCCCGGTGAAAAACTGTATGAGGAACTACTGAGTACGAACGAGCAAACCTTGCCTACCCACCACCCGAAAATTATGATCGCTCGGGTCATCACACCGGAACGGGACGAAATAAGCGCGACCTTACGAGAATTACGGTATTTATCCACCCAGTCCGACGCTAATAAACTGGTACGGGTCATTAAGCAGATGATTCCCGAATACATCAGCAACAATTCCATCTATACCTTACTGGATACACAGGAATCGGGACCAGTTGAAGTGTAACTTTCTATCGAAGCTTATCTGCCAGCAAATACCCATTCAATTTTAGTCCAGGGGCTTGCGACCTACAGACCATACCGGTAAGTTTGTTTTCCCGTGCGTGCTGGATGCGTTCGGTCACGGTTTAAAACAAGCAGGTACCCAATGCCCCAGGCCTTCATATACGACGCTGTCCGAACACCCCGTGGCCGGGGCAAAAGCGACGGCTCCCTCCACGACGTACAGCCCGTTCAGTTACTGAGCGCGGTGTTGCGTGAACTCAAAAACCGCAATCAGCTAGATACCTCGCTTATCGATGACGTCATCATGGGCTGCGTAACGCCCATTGGTGAACAGGGGGCTGACATTGCCCGGACGGCTGTGCTCGAAGCCGGTTACGCCCAAACCGTTGCCGGTGTGCAGCTTAACCGCTTCTGCTCATCGGGCCTCGAAGCCATCAACATGGCGGCTGCCTACATAATGTCGGGGCAGTTTGATGCCGTTATTGCCGGTGGTGTAGAATCCATGTCACGCGTACCCATAGGGTCGGATGGTGGGGCGCTGATGATGAATCCTGAGATCGTGGCCCGTCATCACATTGTTCCCCAGGGTATTTCGGCGGATTTAATTGCCACCAAATACGGTTATAGCCGCGCGGATGTTGACGCCTTTGCCGCCGAATCGTACCGCCGGGCGGTATTAGCTCAGCAGGAGCATCGTTTCTCCCGAACCCTCATTTCAATCAAGGACGAACTCGGCATTACCCTGCTCGACCACGACGAAGGCGTCCGGCCCGACACGACTGTCGAAAGTTTGGCCAAACTCAAACCGGCCTTCGAAACCGCCGGAAAGGTGGGCTTTGATGCGCTGGCTCTGCTCAAATACAGCCATCTGGCTCGGATTAATCACGTCCATCATGCCGGCAATTCGTCCCGGATTGTCGATGGAGCCGCCGGAATGTTGATTGGCTCGAAAGAATTTGGCGAAAAAGCCGGGCTAAAACCCCGCGCCCGAATCAAAGCCTTTGCCGTAATTGGAACCGAGCCGACTATTATGCTTACCGGCATTGTTCCGGCTACGCAGAAAGTTCTCAAAAAAGCCGGTATGCAGTTGGGTGACATTGACCTGTTCGAAGTCAACGAAGCCTTTGCTGCCGTGCCGTTGTTTTACATGGACCAACTTGGTGTCGATCATCACCGGCTCAATGTGAACGGCGGAGCCATTGCGCTGGGCCATCCGCTGGGCGCAACCGGAGCCATAATTTCGGCAACACTCCTGGATGAGCTCGAGCGCACGGGCAAACAAACGGGGCTGGCGACACTCTGCGTGGGCGGAGGTATGGGGATTGCTACGGTTTTTGAACGGGTAAACTAAGCCGCTAACCATGATCAACTACACGAAAAACCGTCACGTTGCCATACTGAGCTGGAACATGAGCAGCGCTCCGATGAACGTGCTGAACGATGATTCGATTCCGGCGTTTGAGCGGGCGTTGCAACGGGCGTATGATGACACGGAGGTGAAAGGAATTGTCATTACGTCGGAGAAGAACGAGTTTATTGCCGGGGCCGATTTGAAGATGATTCTTCGCAACAACGATAAAGAACCGACCGAAATGCTGAAAATTTCGACGGAGCTAAACCGGATTTTCCGGGGTATCGAAACGGCGGGAAAACCGGTTGTGGCCGCCATCAACGGTACAGCCCTGGGCGGAGGCTACGAAGCCTGTCTGGCCTGTCACCACCGCATCGCGCTCGACAATCCCAAAGCCATTATCGGTCTGCCTGAAGTAACACTGGGCTTGCTGCCCGGCGGGGGCGGTACGCAACGCTTACCCCGACTACTCGGTATGGAAGCCGCCTTGCCATTGCTGCTGGAAGGCAAACGGGTGAGTCCCCGTGAGGCTTTGGCGTTGGGGATGGTTGATGAGCTGGTGACTTCGCGGGAGGAGTTGATGGAAAAAGCGTTGACGTGGATCGAGGCCCATCCTGACCCGTTGCAACCGTGGGACGAACGCGATCGAACGACGGGCCGAATCGTCGGAAGGGAAAACGTTAACGTACCGGGCGGAACCGTCCAAAGCCCGGTTGGAATGCGCGTTTTCGGTACGGCAACGGCAATAGTGATGGCAAAAACAGGCGGAAATTATCCGGCGCCACTCGTCATCCTGTCGTGCGTTTATGAAGGCTTGCAGGTAAACATCGACCGGGGGCTGATGATCGAAGCACGGTATTTTGTGAAGGTAGCTACCTCGAAAGTCGCTAAAAGTTTGATTCAGACGATGTTTTTGGGTTTGAATGAAGCCAATAAAGGCATCCATCGCCCGAAAGCAGTCCCACCGACGGAGGTTAAAAAACTTGGGGTGGTGGGTGCTGGAATGATGGGTTCGGGCATCGCCTATGCAGCGGCCACTGCCGGGGTTGAGGTGGTCCTAAAGGACGTTTCCGTGGAAGTGGCTGAAAAAGGGAAAGCGTACTCGCGTATGGTATTGCAAAAAGCCGTTGAGCGGGGCAAAGGGACGCCGGAAAAAACCGAAGCAACCCTGAACCGGATTCAAACAACCGCCGATGTTGCGGACTTAAACGGTTGCGACCTGATTATTGAAGCTGTTTTTGAAAACCGTGAACTGAAAGCGCAGGTAACGCAGGAAATCGAACCGTTGCTCACCGATCAGGGCGTTTTTGCCTCGAATACCTCAACCTTGCCGATCAGCGGTTTAGCCAACGCATCGACCCGGCCCGAAAATTTCGTTGGAATGCATTTCTTTTCGCCGGTTGATAAAATGCCGTTGGTTGAGATCATTCGCGGGGCAAAAACGTCGGACTATACACTGGCAGTGGCGCTGGATTTCGTGAAGAAGCTGCGCAAAACGCCGATTGTCGTCAACGATTCGCCTGGATTTTACACCTCCCGGGTCTTCAGTACCTACACGGCGGAAGGCATGGAAATGCTGAAAGAAGGCATAGATCCCGTCCTGATCGAAAATGGAGGCAAAAATGCCGGGTTCCCGGTAGGGCCGTTAGCCGTTTCCGACGAAATATCGCTGGAGTTAATCAACAGGATTTCGGCACAGGGTATTCAGGACGGTAGGCTGACCGAAGACGATACGGCTTATCAGGTAGCCGGAAAATTCGTGGCCTTGGGACGGCTGGGAAAAAAAGCAAAAGCCGGATTCTACGCGTATCCGGAAGGTGAAATGAAATACCTTTGGCCGGGATTAGCCGAAATGTTCCCGCTGGCCGCTGACCAACCCCCCATTGATGAACTCAAAAAACGATTTTTGTACCGGCAGGCGCTTGAAGCCGTGCGCTGCTTCGAGGAGGGTGTGATCCAAACGCAACTGGATGCCGACATCGGTTCCATTCTGGCCTGGGGTTTTCCGGCATACACGGGTGGGGCTTTGTCGTTTGTTCATTTTGTCGGAATCGCGAACTTCGTGCAGGAATGCGACCGGCTGGCCGATGTGAATGGAGAACGCTTCCGTCCGACTCCGTGGCTGCGTGAACTGGCCGGACGGGGCCAAAGCCGATTTGAACACAATTAGCAAAAAACGACCATCAACTACTATGCTGAAAACCAGTTCTTTATTATTTGCCAGCCTTTTGCTGGTTTCGGGTGCCGTTGCGCAGCCCGTTTCCAAACTCCCCGAATCAAAGCTAAACCGGAGCGAACTCGAAGCGCAAATGCGTTTTCTGGCGGCTGACGAACTTCAAGGCCGTCGTACCGGTGAACCCGGAAATATGGTGGCCGCCCGCTACATTGCCGAACAGTTTCGGGCGCTGGGTCTGAAACCAGTGTCGGGTCAATCGGATTATTTCCAGAAAATACCGTTCCTGAAAGCCCGGCCCGCAACGTACGCCAGTCTTCAGATCGGAGGGATGGATTCTCTGAAACTAGGCAGGCATTTTGTCGTGATCAGCGGTCCGCAATCGGATATCAAAGCTGAAACCGTGTACATCGGCTACGGACTGACAGACGGCGCCGACGGGTATAACGGTCGTAACGTTCGGGGAAAACTGGTCGTTGCGCAGGTCGGTTCGCCGGATGCCACAACCAACCGCGGTCTGCTGGCGGCTTCCGAACAAAAACGCAAGCTAGCGGCCGAGAAAGGAGCCGTCGGACTGGTCGAACTGTACACGAGTGGTACGTATCCCTGGCCCATCGTGACGCGTTCTTTTCAGGGAGAACAATTGTCGCTGGCGTCCTCGACAGACGTACCGACTCTGTTGCACATCTGGGTTGATAACGGGAAAAACCAGCTTGCCAGTCTGAAAGACGCCAGCCAGACCGTTAGCATTCGGACATCGGGCCGGGAGCAGCGGATTGTGGAGGCCGTGAATGTGGCGGGTGTCATTGAAGGCACAGACCCCAAACTGAAAAACGAATACGTTTTGCTGTCGGCCCATTTCGACCACGTCGGTGTCGGCAAACAGGGTGGTCAGCCCTATACGGCTGCCGATAGTATTTTTAACGGTGCGCGGGACAATGCTTTCGGGACGGTTGCGTTGCTGGCGTCGGCCAAAGCATTGCAGGCCCAGCGCCCCAAACGGTCCATTTTATTTCTGGCTTTAACCGGTGAAGAACTGGGCTTGTTGGGCAGCCGCTATTACGCCGAGCACCCGTTGGTTCCGTTAAAGCAAACCGTGTTTAACCTGAATAGCGATGGAGCGGGTTATAACGATACAACCATCGTGTCGGTGATCGGCCTGAACCGGACGGGGGCAAAGACGGAAATTGAAACCGCCAGCAAAGCGTTTGGGCTGGGTGTATTTGCTGATCCGGCTCCCGAACAAAATCTGTTCGACCGTTCTGATAACGTCAATTTTGCGGTGAAAGGGATTCCGGCACCTACGTTTTCGGCCGGTTTCAAAACGTTTGACGCTGATTTGTTCAAGTACTACCACCAGGCCGCCGATAACCCGGACACCATTGACTACGGTTATTTGCTTAAGTTTTGTAAGGCGTTTGCCTACACGGCCCGGCTGATTGCCGACAAACCGACGCGTCCGCAGTGGGTGGCGGGTGATAAATACGAAGCCGCTGCCAAAGCGTTATACGGCACTAACTAACAACAAAAAACCGTCGGGAGAGCCAAATGTCTTACTCTTCCGACGGTTTTTCTTATGATAAAATTTTAGTACCTCCGACCGATGCCGAAGCTGTAGCCGAGTGTAAACGAGAAAGTCGAATTGCCTAACCAGGGTGATGAATTAACCCGAACGTTGGTCAAACCCAGGTTATACCGGGCGTCGATCAGGAACCGCTGCTTGTTTTTAACTTTGAAATTGGCCTGAAATCCGCCGGTTGCTCCCAGATCAAGGGGTTCGAATTCTTCATTCGTTTTGGAATCCGGATAAGACTGTCCCTGGTTGATTGCATCGGTTCGCTTGGAGTTCAGAAGCACACCCAGAGAAGGTCCAATAAAGAGGTTGGGTCGGAAGTTTCCGCTTAACGTCAGGTAGTAACGCGCAACAACCGGAATCTCCAGGTAATTCAGGTGCTGAACATGGCTGCTGCGGTCGCCGGGATTATTGTATTTACCGCCCCGTTGTGAGTACAGCACATCTGCCGAGATGCCAAAATGATTAATGGCGCTGTAACTAACAAAGGCCCCGGCTACTAAACCGGCCTTGGCATTGTAGTAACTACTTTTTCCGTAAAGGCTTGATACATTGACACCAATGCGGGGGCCGGCACTCCAGCGTTGCTGCGCAAATAAAGTCGATGCGCTGGTCAGCAGAAAAAACACTCCAACTACTATTCCTCTTCTCATAATGCAATTTAATTGGATCATTCTTGTGACGTGGGTTTGATTTGCTTCATTACAACTGATCCGGCTGTTAAATGTTTTTTTAACGTCCGGAACGGCGCAAAGATAATGTTTCCGACCAAATCACGACGTTTAAAATACCGTTACCTTGGGGCGGTATAGGAAATGAGGTAGAGAAATGCCATCAATTAAGACAACGCACAGGTCTTCAAAATACAATTTCCTGTTCGGTAAATCCGGCAAACCATTTGCCGTTGTGAAGGGCGGGCTGCCAGCGTGGTCCTTCCTGAATCAAACGTATGGCTTCTTCGTCGCAGCCATACCCCAGCGATTGCACAACGGATAACTGGCTGACCGACCCGTCGGGCCCAACCTGAAACCGGACACGCACCGTTCCGGATATGCCTTTTCTTTTCGCTTCGGGCGGCATCCGGCGGTTTTCACCAAGATAGGTTTGAAAGTTCCTGGGAGCCATCGGCGGAGCAGTGCCGGCTGCGGCTGGTTTTACAAAGGAAGGAGAAGGCGACGGTATCTGATGATGTTTCGACAAAAGCTCACTCATGGCCTTGAAGTCGGGGGTCAGCTTCAAATCGTTGGTATAAAAATGACGAACGGGAACGGTTCGGGTTTCATAGCCTTTATGGCTAATCAGCAACGAGTCGTTTGCCTGTAGATGATTCAGTGTAAACCGGCCCGCCGTATCCGTAACGGTTTTTTGCAATGACTTCTTGAGCAGTACCACTACGTCAGGCAGGGGTCGATTCTGTACATCGACAATGCGACCGCTCACGGCGGAATTTCCTACTGAATCAATCCCAATTACGACTTTCTTACTGTTTAAATTGGGTGCTAAAGCCGGTTCCGACGACCTTTCATAAATCCGGTTTTCGCTCAATCCAGCGGAATTAGCCATCAGTAGATCCATCGGAATGTGCAGGCTATCGGTGGAAGCTCCTGTTTTCCCGACGACAATTGGGCGTTTGGTTTGAACAGATTTCTTCAGAACAGGGCCGGCTTGTAAAGCCGCAATCGTGTCTGGGGCCGGAACCGCCTTTCGGTGTTGGGTAATTGGTGAGGCTGGCAACTCAGTCGGGGAAACAAAGGCCGGTTTCCCCTGCCGATAAAAGTATACGCTAACACCGAGCGCCAGGGCTACAGAAGCTGCGGCTGCCGGAACCCAAAGCGGCATCCGTCGGCTTTTTGGTTGATACGGTATCCGGTTTTGCAAGCGTTGGCGCAGCTCGCCCGACACCCGATTCAGGTCAATTTTTTCCTGTTCAGCGGCTTCCAGACCTTCCAGCGCATCGGCATACAGCGGATTTTCGAGCAACAGCCGTTCGACCCGGTGCTGTTCGGCAGCGGAAAGAACCCCGGCCCGGTAGTTGCGCAGGTCGTCGGCGGTCAGGTGATTAGTAGGTCGGTTGTTCTCAGTCATGCCTTTTGTCCATGCAGATTTTCAGGTTGCGTCGGCCATTTTGCAGATGGCTTTTTACGTGTTTCAACTCATAGCCCGTCAGTTCGGCAATGTCGGCGTAGGTTTTCTGATTCAGGTAAAACAGGGTGATGCTGGTGCGTTGTTCTTCCGACAGCGTTTGTAAACAGCCATTCAGTTGATCCAGCTTCGTGTCCAGTTCTGGCCCATCGGCTTCCGGCCAGATGGTCAGCGGTATCGGCAGGGTTTCCGTTTCGGCATCTTCATTTGCTTCACCGGCTATCATTTTCCGTTGGCGCAGGTGCATCAGACAGTGGTTGCGGGCGGTAGAATAGAGCCAGCTTTTAAAATTCTGAATTTCGTATTTCCGCAAATCGGTAATCAACTGTTCGAATAAGTGCATCACGGCATCCTTGCTTTCTTCTTCATCCCGCAAATACTTGAAACAGACCGCATACACCAGTTCCATATACCGTTCGTATAAGGTGCCCAAAACGTCCAGATCGCCCGTAGCCTTATAGGCCGAAAGGTATTCGGCATCGGTAACGGGTCTGGGTTGACGGAATCGTTTAAAAAACATACAATCGGGTTGGGCGTCCTGGCGAACATACAAAAAATTGTCCGGCGCCGTATGGAATTCAAATCGGGTCTGCATCCATAAGAGAAAAAAGCCACGCTAATTCCATACGACCATGCGCACTATTTTTTCACTTCTGATTTTCGGCCTGCTGGTGGGATCGACGGTAAAATATACCCGGACCATCAGCGGTTTTGTAACCGATTCCCTGACGCTTCAGCCGCTGGAGGGAGTCTCCGTGATGGCGGGCAGGGTTGAAACCATAACCGTAACGGACGCTCGGGGCTATTATAAACTACCCCTACCGGATGACGCCCAACGCCTGGTCTTTTTTCGAACGGGTTATCAGGCGAAGGAAGTAGACGTGGCAGAGCAGAAAACCGTTGATGTGAAATTAGTTGGGGCGCAAAAAGTGATGTATGAACTGCTTACTGCGCCAATGCGATCCGAACGTTTGGCTTCGGGTCGGCCGATGCAGTACATAAGCATATCGTCGGAACAGATACTGATACCAAACACCGAAGACTATAACGCCATATCGGAAACCGGTTTTCGGGATGCTCAGATTCAGCCCGTTACAACCTTTTCGGTGGATGTTGACCGGGCGGCTTATGGCAATATCCGGCGGTATTTAACCGGAGGAAATCTGCCGCCCAAAGATGCCGTTCGGATTGAGGAAATGGTCAATTATTTTGACTACGACGATCCACAGCCAGGCGGAAATGATCCTGTAGCGGTCAAAACCGAACTCTCCGAATCGCCCTGGAATCCGGGCTTGCACCTGTTGCGCATCGGTTTACAGGCCAAAACCATTCCGACCGACAACCTGCCTGCATCGAACCTGGTTTTTCTGATCGACGTATCGGGTTCCATGCGGGCCGAAAACAAACTGCCGCTCGTTAAAGCCGCCCTGAATCTGCTGGTCGATCAGCTTCGTTCGCAGGACCGGGTTGCGCTGGTCGTTTATGCCGGAGCCGCCGGTCTGGTGCTGCCTTCCACGCCGGGAAGTGAGCGGCAAAAAATCAAGGACGCCATTAATCAGTTAACCGCCGAAGGTTCGACGGCGGGGGGCGAGGGCATCCGGCTGGCGTACCAGATTGCTCAGGAAAATTTTCGGAAAGATGGTAATAACCGGGTGATTCTGGCAACGGACGGCGATTTCAACGTAGGCGTTTCCAGCGACGGCGATTTGCAGCGGCTGATTGAAGAAAAACGTAAATCGGGCGTTTTCCTGAGCGTGCTGGGGTTTGGGATGGGTAATTATAAAGACAACAAACTGGAGATTCTGGCCGATAAAGGCAACGGCAACTACGCTTACATCGACAACTTGCCCGAAGCGCAGAAGGTATTCGGTAAGGAGTTCGGCGGTACGCTTTTTACGGTAGCCAAGGACGTAAAACTGCAACTGGAATTCAACCCCAGGCGGGTGCGGGCGTATCGGCTGATTGGCTACGAAAATCGGACACTGAACAATGAGGACTTTCACAACGATCAGAAAGATGCGGGTGAGATGGGGCCAGGCCATACCGTCACGGCTTTGTATGAAATTATTCCGGCTGGAGTCAAAAGCCGCTATCTGCCCCAAGTCGATCCCCTGAAATACCAACGGCAGGCCGCACCAGCCGGGGCTTCAAACGAACTGCTGACGTTGAAGATTCGGTATAAAAAACCAGACAGTGAAACCAGTCAGCAACGCACGCAGGCGGTGAAATTCCAGCCGCAAAAGTGGGCTAACACCTCCGATGATTTCCGGTTTGCGGCTGCCGTTGCGGAGTTCGGTCTGCTGCTCCGCGATTCTGAATTTAAGGGCAGGGCGCACTATTCGCAGGTTGCAACACGAGCCCGACAGGCCCTGGGCCGCGATCCGGAGGGCTACCGGAGCGAATTTATTCGGTTGGTGAAACTGGCTCAGTATCTGTCAGATGAAGGTACGCTGGTAAAAAAATCAGACAGAAAGTGAAGAGCGGTTCCAACGGTATTTTCAGAAGCGGGGTCATTTTAAACGGTAGCTACCAACCTAACTAAGTTAAGCGTAAAAATACAACGATGAAGCAAGTGAAATGGGCTGTTGCCGCCTTCTGTTTACTGATTGGCGCAGCTTGCCAGAATGACGACGTTGCCCCCGATGGGCCGGTAACAATCAACTCTGATTTTAAGACGAACACCGACGGCTGGGCTGCCGAAATAACCGATTACCCACTTGATCAGAAGGATATCCTCGAATTTCAGTCGGGACATAAGGCTTTGCCAGCTCCCCTGGATTCGTCTAAGAAAGCATTTATGGTTTCCAGCCATAATCGCCCTGACGATCTGTTCATGTTCCTGAAGAAGAAAGTGACGGGTTTGCGGCCAAATCAGACCTACAAAGTAAGTTTCGAGGTAGAACTGGCGTCGAAGTATGCCAACAACAGTGCGGGAATCGGCGGTTCGCCGGGCAACAGTGTGTTTCTGAAAGCCGGTGCATCCACCATTGAACCGAAATCGGTGAAGGAGGACAATGAATATCGGTTGAACATCCCGAAAGGAAACCAGGCCGAAGATAGTGACACCGTGCCCGTGTTGGGCACGATTGGAGCTGGGGACGATGTAACGCAGTATAAACTCATTCAGCGAAAAACGGAGAAACCCATTACGGTTAAGGCCAACGACGCCGGGGAACTGTGGCTGCTGGTTGGCACGGATTCAGGATTTGAAGGAGTGACAACCTTGTATTACAACAAAATCAAAGTTGTTATAGAGTAAGTTGAGTGTAACAAGTAGGGGTAAAGCCGTCGTAATCTGTGTATTACGGCGGCTTTTTTGTGATTGTAAAGACCGCTATTGACAGCCAGCTTTGCGCTTTTAGCGCCGGTCGGCTGCAAGAATCTGGTATTTTTTAAAGAGAACGGCCCCACCGGGGAGAACAAATAGCAAAATTTATTAGTATAATTGCTTATGCAAGCAATATATTCGTTTTCGTAAAAACGACTGAACCCGGTATGTTGGGTTTCCAGCCACTGACACCATTTTATTATGGGCACTTTTATCGTTCATCATTGGCGTGCGTTACTGATCACCTACAGCTTACTGGTGGGAGGCATAAGTCTCTGCCGGGCGCAGTCCGATACGTTGCTGCAACAGGCCAACCGTCAATACAGTCTGAAAGCCTACGGACGCGCTATTGAATTGTACACGCAGTTACTGGCCGATTCGTCGGCTAAACTCAATGCGGAGCAGCACATGAAAACGCAGGCCCAACTGGCCCATTCCTACAAGCTGGTTGGTGACGTAAAAAAGGCCGAGCAGACATACCAGACCCTAACTGCGGCCGCCGAATTGCCCGGCAGCCAGGCCGAGAGCTACCGGCAGTATGCCCAGCTTCTGGCCGAAACCGGAAAATACGAGGAGTCACAACGTATGTATGAGAAATACGACCAGTTGAAAAAGAGGGCTGTCAAAGCAGAATCCGCCCCGTTTTTGACCTCCGCCACCCGGGTGATCGGCAAATCCGCTCCAACCCGCTACCGGCTGGAAGTGCTCGGGCTCAATACGTCAAATGCTGAATTCAGCCCGATGTATTACCGCGATGGACTCGTATTTGTATCGGGTAAAAAGGCCAGTGCCGCGATAGAAACCGCCGGAAAAGGCGGGGGCGGCAGCTACCTCGACCTTTTTTATATTCAGGATCGTCAGCAACTGAAAACCAGTCAGATTATTAAAGCCGACGGCACGGTTTCGAAGCCGGTACAGAAGCGGGGCCGTAAAGACCGGCAGATGGTGGGAGCCGCACGCAGCCGGGCAACGGCCAACGACTCCCGCACCCTGGGCGGCTATAACGACGGTATTGTGATTTCGGAGGGACTACGGTATTCAAAAACCGTTCAGCCGTTCAGCCGTTCCATCAACAGCCGGTATCACGAAGGCCCCGTTACATTTTTTCAGGATGGCTACCGGATGATTTTTACCCGCAACAATTACGATGGTCGGCGGGTGCGCCAGAGTGCTGAAGGAGTTACCAACCTCAAACTTTATACGGCTACCCAGCAAAACGGTACATGGGTTAACATCGAAGAATTACCGTTCAACAGCGATGATTACTCCGTAGGGCATCCGGCCCTGAGTAGCGACGACCGGCTATTGTTCTTTGCTTCCGATATGCCCGGCGGCCTGGGCGGGACGGATCTATACGTATCCCGGAATGAAAACGGGAAGTGGACCAAACCGGTTAATCTCGGAAAAGAAATCAATACGAAAGGCAACGATCTGTTCCCGTTTATCGATGAACGGGGTAATCTGTATTTTGCCTCCGATGGCCGGAAAGGGCTGGGTGGGCTGGATGTTTATTACGTACCCCTGGCCGATGGCGTACCAGCGGGACCGGTCGAACACCTGGAAGCTCCCATCAATTCCGAGATGGACGATTTCGGGCTGATTACCGACGGCAATCGGAAAGGCGGTTATTTCAGTACCAACCGCCGAAAGGGCGATGACGATATTTTTCGGTTTGTACGGGAAAGCGCGCTCTATGGATGCCGGAATCTGACGCTACGGTTTTATGACGAGCTAACCCAGCAGCCCATCGACAGTGTTCATATTACCATTAAAGCCCGGGCCGAGGGCCGCAAGGATCAAACCGTAGTAACAAAAAAGGACGGGCTGGTGCAATTGTGTCTGGAGTCTAACAACGATTTTGTGTTTCGAGCTTCGCGGGATGGTTATGTAACCAGTACGGTTGGTTTTTCAACCCGGGCGCTAACGGATGATTCGCCTTCCCAGCTGGAAATTGCCCTGAATCAGCCGCCTAAAGTGATCGATACGGTTCAGTATGTCTCCGGGCCACCGGATGATGGCTGGGATGCGGTTGACCTGCAAAAGTCCCGGGTGCAGGGCGTTGTAATGAGCGAAAAAGACCACAGGCCGATTACGGGCGTAACGGTTGTCCTGAAAAATGACTGCAACGGCGCAACACGGCAAGTCCTCACCGGGCCCGACGGACGGTATGAGTTTGAGTTGGTAGAAGGGTGCAGCTACACCTTGAGCGCATCTAAAGCACAGTATGGAACCAACACCGGCCGGATTCAGAAAATAGCTCCCAGGTCGGCTCCGAAAATAGTATCGGCAGATCTCTCCATGCTCCGGGTTGGTGACATCCTTCCGTTGAAGAACATTGATTACGATCTGGATCAGTGGACCATCCGGCCCGAGGCTTACCGGGAACTGGATAAATGGGTGGCAACCCTGCAAAAATATTCAACATTAACCGTTGAGGTCCGGTCGCATACCGACAGCCGGGGCGATGCGGCCCGAAACCGGTATCTGTCGGCCCAGCGCGCCAGTTCCGTAGTTAATTACCTGGCCTCCAAAGGCATTAGCCGCAAACGCATGATTGCCGCCGGATATGGGGAGTCGGTCTTACTCAATAATTGTGATGACGACGCCGATTGTACGGATGCCGAACACCAGCGCAACCGCCGGACGGAATTTAAAGTGTTATCAGTCAAATAGGCGACAGCGCCGTAGAACTTAAAAAGCCGCAGATGGGTCGTCTGCGGCTTTTTGTTTTGGTAGGATACGGTTTTATCGGTTAATCAGCAGGCGCCTGATGACTTGCTGACCGTCGGTTTTCATCTGTACAAAATGAATCCCGACGCCCCCGCCAGTCAGCTCAACGGTTTGTTGCTGTGGTTGGCCACTGCCAATTACACCTTGTTGCCACAGGGTCCGGCCCAGTACGTCGACCACCTGCAACTGGGCTTTCTGCTGGTTTGCCAGTCGGTAGCTGATCACGAACCGCCCGGTGCTGGGGTTGGGGCTTATGGTCAGATTGGTAGTCAACTCCGCGTTGGGAGCGGCTTCACGGCCACCGTTGGGGCAGGTCAGGGTTTTGGGCGACCACATCAGCACGTAACCGCTGTTGGGCACCCGGCCACTGATCACGTGCGGCTGACCATCTTTGAGCGAAGCCGGAACCGTAAAGGAATAACCGTGGGCGCCGTTGCCTTTTCCCGCATCCTTCAGGTCCTGACGGTAGTTACCCGCATCGGTTTTACCAATCACGGTTGTACCATCCAGAAACTCCACGGTAATCACGGAATTGGGTTTGTCGCGATCCCAAATCCAGCCCTGAATGGCATCACAATTGACTACGTCCAGATAGCCTTCGTAATTGCCCGGACCCGTAACGCCTGTCGTCGGGAAAGGATCAACGGGGCCTCCGCTACCGGAAACTGTCAGGGTGAAGGAGGTCGATACCGGATTGCTCTTGCCATCGGTTGCTGAGTAGGTCAGTGTGGACGTACCCTGAGTGGTGGGCGTACCGGAAATTACGCGGGTGCTGGCGTTGAAGCTTAGTCCTGATGGCAAGCCCGTTAAGCTATACGTCAGCGCATCATTGTTGGCGTCGGTGAAGGCAGGCAAAGCCGCTGAAGTGTAGGCGACATTGACCGTGGCCGATAAAGCCGAAACCGTGGGGGCCACCGGCGGCTGGTTGGTCGGTGGTGTACCGGTACCAGCGCAATTGATGACTTTCGGAGCCCACTTCAGAACAAACTCGGATCCCTGTACGCGGGCCCAGATGGTATGATTTTGCCCATCCTTCAGGCTTTCGGGAATCGGGAAATCGTACCAGTGTACGCCGTTACCTTTCCCCGCATCCAGAAGGTGCTGCTTGAAGACGTCAGCGGCAATGGTCCCGATGGGGGTTCCTGCGGCAATGGACGGGCCGTCGAAGAACTCAATGATAACAACTCGGTTCACATCCGTGCGATCAAAAGCCCAGCCTGAGAGCGTATTACAGTTAGGCTCCTGCGTCAGATAGCCGTCGAAATTAGCAGCCGGAGCCAGACCACCCGTTGCCACGTTGAGCGTGACGGTCACATTTGTCTTGGTTTTACCGTCGTTAGCGGAATACACCAGTGAGAAAGTGCCCGAAGCGGTGGGTGTGCCCGATATTACACGACTGCTGGCGTTGAAGGATAAACCCGTCGGCAAGCCTGTGAGCGAGTAAGTCAGCGCATCGTTGTCGGGATCAGTGAAGACCGGCAAAGCCGCTGCCGTGTAAGCGACATTGACCGTGGCCGACAAAGCCGAAACCGTGGGGGCCACGGGGGGGCGGTTGGTCGGTGGCGTATCAGCCTCGGTAACCGTCAGGGTGAAGGAGGTCGATACCGGATTGCTCTTGCCATCGGTAGCCGAGTAGGTCAGCGTGGAAGTGCCTTTGGTGGTGGGCGTTCCCGAGATTATGCGGGTGCTGGCGTTGAAAGACAATCCCGCTGGCAAGCCTGTGAGCGTGTAGGTCAGCGGGTCGTTGTTGGCATCGGTGAAGGCCGGTAAAGCCGCCGAGGTATAGGCCACATTGACCGTAGCGGTCAGGTTGGACACCGTGGGAGCTACCGGCGGCTGGTTGGCTGGCGTACCCGTTCCCTGACAGGTCAGGGTTTTGGGCGACCACATCAGCACATAGGTTGAGCCTTCCACGCGGCCCCAGATGGTTTGTTGCTGGTTGGTCTTGATGCTTTCGGGTACCGTAAAGCTGTAGCCATGAACACCGTTGCCTTTGCCCGCGTTTTGCAGATCCGCCCGGAAAATGTTGGCGACTGTGGTACCAATAACCGTAGCCGATTCAACCGTTGGATTAGGGCCGGTTGCGGCCAGAAATTCAACCGTATAGGTTGCGTTCGGGTTATCGTTGTTAAAAGCCCAGCCGGAGATGGTGTTGCAATTCACCTGATCCAGATAGCCTTCAAAATTGCCGACAAGGACAGTGCCTGCTGTCGCAACGTTTAGTGTAATCGTCAGATCAGTTTTTGCTTTGCCGTCATTAGCGGAATACACCAGCGAGAAGGTACCTTTCGCGGTGGGTGTACCCGAAATCACACGGGTGCTGGCATTGAAGGACAAGCCTGTGGGCAGACCCGTCAAGGTATAGGTCAATGCATCATTATCCGCATCGGTGAAAACCGGCAAAGGCGCTGCCGTGTAGGCGACATTCACCGTGGCTGACAGCGGTGCAACGGTCGGGGCCACCGGGGGGCGGTTGGTCGGGGGCGTATCGGTATCGTTGATTGTTAAAGTAAACGTCCTGGAGACGGGATTGCTCTTGCCATCGGTGGCCGAGTAGGTCAGCGTGGAAGTGCCTTTGGTGGTGGGTGTGCCTGAGATCACGCGGGTGCTGGCGTTGAAAGACAATCCCGCCGGCAAGCCTGTGAGCGTGTAGGTCAGCGGATCGTTGTTGGCATCGGTGAAGGCTGGTAAAGCCGCCGAGGTATAGGCCACATTGACGGTGGCTGTTAGGTTGGATACCGTAGGGGCCACGGGCGGCTGGTTGGCTGGTGGTGCTGTCGTGGTTTCCGTGGCGGTGTTGCTGTTGCCCGATACGTTGCCGGTTGGATCGACAGCCCGCACAAAGAAATAATACTCGGTCCCCGCTGCCAAACCGGTGGCGGTATAGGTCGTTCCGGATGTAACGTCGGCAATTTTAACGTTGTTTTGATACACCTCATAACCCGCTACGCTGACATTATCCGTCGATGCGTTCCAGGTTAACCGCATGGAGTTCTGGGTGACGTTGGAAATGGCCAGATTGGCTGGCAACGTAGGCGGTTGCTGATCCGAAGCGTTGGAAACTACGTTGAATGACCGTTCGACCGGGCGAGCGGGCTGAAAACCATCACCACCGTGTTGAGCCGCCCGAACAGTTACTTTTCCCAGCCGTCCGGTCAGGAATACTTTGCCCTCGGCAATCACGGCCGGTCCTTCAATGACATAGAAAACAACGGGTTTGCCGGACGAGGCCGTGGCCTGGGGCGTAAAGGCGGCTGAATTAGGAGCCCGGTCGGCAATGGCGTTGAACGCGATGGTCTGGGTATTACCGGCGCAGTTGGGGTAAATGTAGCGCATGGCTTCCGTTTTCAGGCCGCCCGCATCGGTTACTTCCAGCTTAACCCCGTACCAGAACGTCAGCGTGCCGTCGCAGCCAATGGGCGGGAGGGAGGCTGTGGCCGTTTGGGCGGTGGTGATAAAATCATCGTGCTGGTGGTCGTTGTGAAAAAGCGAAACCGTCCATTTGTAGCTCAGCTGGTTGGCGGGCGTCTCATCATTGATAACCGCCGAGAGGTTGATGTTCCGGATTTCACTCAGGTCCATCTGCTCTTTATCGTCGATGCTGGTGCTGACAATCACCGGCGCGGCATTGGAGGCACTGCTGACGGTGATCGCTTTCTCGGCCTGGCTGGTTTTCCCTTCCGGATCGGTTACCGTCAACTTCACGGTATAGGTCTTCGAAGTGGATGTGGTGGAAAAGGTATGTTCCGGATTGGCGGCTGTGCTGCTCGTATTGTCACCAAAATCCCAGGCATATGTCAAGGTTTTTCCGTCCGGATCGTACGACGTGTTGCCGGTAAATTTAACGGTTAACGGACTCGGGCCGTTGGTTTTATCCGACAGAATAATGGCAACCGGCGGGGTCCCTTCCGCACCTCCGCTGTACGTTACCCGCCGAACGCGCTCCCCGCCGTTTTCGGGGTAGCGCAGGTAGTACAGGTTTTTGTCAATTGGGTTAAACGCGATGCACGTGATGTACTGATAGGAAGAGCCCCCATCCAGAAGTTTGGTAAGGGTTGCGGGCTGCGGCTGGTTATCACTATCGAACAACATTTTGGAAATCCAGCCCCCGTTGAAGTCCGCAAAATAATAAGTATTCTGGTATTCCGCCGGGTAATTGCCTCCGCCCGGATGCCAGGCTCCGCCCACGACACAGTAGCCGGGAAGCGTTTGGGCGGGCGTGTTTTTAATCTCGGTGATGGTTCCGTTGCGGTTGATCTGCCCCGGTCCCGACCGCCAGGAAATAACCGGTTTTGTAAACGGAATGGATGGCTTATACTGCGTTTTGTTGAAAGGACGGGTTGATGTAAACTGCCCCTCTTCAAAAGGCCAGCCGTAGTTAGCGCCTTTTTTGACGACGTTGATTTCTTCCCAGTCCGTTAGACCTACTTCCCCTACGTACAAGGTGCCCGGGTCTCCCGCATTCATGTCGGCGCTACCCGTGTTGGGACGCAGGGACGTGCGGAAAGGCTGCCGGAAGCCCGACGCAAAAATCCGGCTTTTCGGGGAGCGGGGGTTGCCGGGGTCATAGCCGGGGTTGCCGGGCAAACCGTTTCCGTTGTCGGGGTTAATCCGAAGAACCTTGCCGGAGAGCGAAAAGTCCACCTGCGAACGGTAGCTGCCGATGTTCTCCGCAGCCGTCATAAAACCGTTCTGAATGGATTGACTGTGATACGTTTCGGAGTAGTTGCCCTCGTCGAAGGCCGGAGCCGCGCCGTCGCCGGTCGGAACCAGCAGTGACCCGTCGGCCCCCATCGCAATACCGCCCCCGGCGTGGGAGCTGGAAGTTAGTACAATGCAGTCGCCCGGTACGCCTTTGCTGGGGTTGTTGGGGTCGGGAGCACCAATCAGAATCTGGCGGCTGTTGGGCTTGATGGATCGAAAACCGTCGTCTTTGTTAGCTTCATACCGCGTCACCCGGGCATAGGTGCCCTGGTATTTTACCGGGGCATACTTGATGACGTAGTACAGATAAAACCGACCATTGTTGAGAAAGTTGTTATCCAGGGCCATACCCAGCAAACCGAAATCGTCATACCGGCCCACTTCCCCGGATATATCCAATAAAGTAGTTTTTTTCTTCGTCTGCGGATCGACCTGAACAACCCGGCCATCAATCGTCCAGATGTACATGACGCCGTTTTTGTCGAACGTAAATCCAACGGCACCGGCTTCGTCGATAAACACTTCTTCCGAGAAACCGGGCTTAAACTGGCTGTGGGCATCCGGTACATACCATGCGAATAAGACGAAAAGAAGGGCTAGAAACTTAAGTTTAGTACAAAGATTTACCATAAGATTTACTTTAAGTTACCACTCGCAGAACCACACGTCACAGAACAGATGGGATAAAGAACAGAAAAGAAATAGGCTTCAGGTGAAAAACCAGCCGAAAAAAACATAACGGCTGTATCTTTATTCGCCAGTCTGATTATTAATAGAGATTTTGAGGGGAAAATAAAAAAAATACAAATGTCCACAATTTTAGTGAAAATATGACTCCATGAAGTGGCTGGGTTAATAGATTGATTATTAATAACTTGAATGGCAAAATAAACCATCATTTGTTCAAATTTTTTATTTAAAGGTTACATTAACGATCAATGGTTTTTTTTCCTAACGCCAAAATTAATATTGGTTTACAAATCACCGCGAAGCGCCCGGATGGGTTTCATAACCTTGAATCCTGCTTTTATCCGGTACCCCTAAACGATCTGCTGGAAATTATCCCGGCTTCCTATACATCGTTTACCCTGGGCGGTATGGCTATTCCCGGTGACATCTCCACCAATTTGTGTGTGCGGGCTTACGAACGGTTAAAACAGGATTTTGGCCTGCCGCCCGTCCGGATTCATCTGCATAAATTAATCCCGATCGGTGCGGGTTTAGGCGGAGGGTCGGCCGACGCTGCCTTTACGCTTCGGCTTTTAAATGAGCAGTTTATGCTGGGCCTATCCGTAGAGCAACTGGAAAACTATGCCCGGGAGTTGGGGAGCGATTGTGCTTTTTTCATCCAGAACCGTCCGATGTACTGCTTTGAAAAAGGTGACCAGTTTGCGGAGATTGAGGTGTCGTTGAACGGCTATACCCTTGTGCTGATTTACCCGAATCTGGCCATTTCAACGGCGGAAGCATACGCGGGTGTCCGGCCCCATCAACCTGCTGCCTCCCTCCGTGCGTTGTTGCAGGCACCCCTCGAAACCTGGAAAGGCACCATTCTGAATGATTTTGAGAAAAGTCTTTTCAGCAAGTACCCAATTTTGGGTTCTCTTAAACAGGAGTTATACGATCTGGGCGCTTTGTATGCGAGTATGAGCGGTTCGGGTTCTACCATCTACGGCATCTTTGCTCAACCCGTAGAATTACCGGCTCATTTTGACACGTATCAGGTCTGGCAGAAAACACTTTAAGTGGTGATCGCTGAGAGAAAAACCGCAGGTGATTGGCCTGCGGTTTTTCTCTCTACAACCGTTTTGCCCAGATCAGCGGTTCAGCAGTAGGCGTCTGGTGACGATCTGCTGAGCGGTCTGCAATTGAATCACGTATACCGTAGAACCGGCTCCGCTTAAATCTACGCTCTCGCGTTCCACCTGGCCCGTACCGGTCGTGGCTTTCTGCCAGATGGAACGGCCGGTCATATCGATTACCTGCAAATCGGCCCGCTGCCCGGCTCTGGCCCGGTATTTAATTTCGACCTGGCCCCGGCTTGGGTTCGGACTAACGCTCAGTTCCAGGCTGACCTCGGCACGTTCGCCCGTGCCCTGCCGACTGCCGCTGGGGCAGGTCAGGGTTTTAGGCGACCATTTTAAGGTGTACGTACTACCCGGCACGCGGCCACTGATTGAGTGGGGCCGACCGTCTTTCAACGAAGCAGGTACCTCGAAGGCATAGCCGTGTACACCGTTTCCTTTCCCCGCATTTTGCAGATCCTGCCGGAAAATAGTGGCATCAATGCGGCCAATTACCGTAGTGCCATCGACAAATTCGACGGTAATCGGCGTATTGGGCCGGTCACGATCCCAGATCCAGCCCTGAATGCTGCCGCAGTCGACCACATCAAGGTAACCTTCATAATTGCCCGGACCGCTACCACCGCTGGTGGGAGGTGGCGTGGTTGTGCCGTTGCTGACCGTCAGGGTCAGGGTCGTATGGACGGGAGCGTGGCTGGCATCCTTGGCCGCGTAGGTCAGCGTAAAGATACCCGAAGTAGCTGGCGTGCCCGAAATCACGCGGGTGCTGGCGTTAAACGATAAACCGGCGGGCAAACCCGTCAGCGTGTAGGTCAGGGCGTCGTTCTCGGCATCGGTAAAAGCTGGTAAGGCGCTGGCTGTAAAGCCCACATTCGCTGTGGCTGATAAGGGCGCAATACTGGCCGGAGCGACCGGGGCCGCATTGCCGGTTGGCGGGGGCGTTCCGGTTCCGGCGCAATTGATGGTTTTGGGGGCCCATTTCAGAATAAACTCCGATCCCTGAACGCGCGCCCAGATCGTATGATTTTGTCCATTTTTGATGCTTTCGGGAATGGGGAAATCAAACCAGTGTTCGCCGTTGCCTTTGCCCGCGTCTTTCAGATGTTGCCGGAAGCTATTGGCCAGAACCAAGCCCAGCGGAGTACCTGCGTTGATAGAAGGTCCATCGAAAAATTCGATCGTAACGGCCCGGTTTACACTCGTACGATCAAAAGCCCAGCCCGAGAGTGTGCTGCAACTGGCTTCCTGAGTCAGATACCCGTCGAAGTTTCCGGCGGGGGCCAGACCACCCGTTGCCACGTTGAGTGTAACGTTTACATCGGTTTTGGCCTTCCCGTCATGGGCGGAATACACCAGCAGGAAGATGCCCGAAGCCGTTGGCGTTCCTGAGATCACCCGCGTATTGGTGTTGAAGGACAGACCGGCGGGCAAACCCGTCAGTGAGTAAGTCAGCGCATCGTTGTCTGGATCGGTAAAAACCGGCAAAGCCGCTGAGGTGTAAGCCACATTGACGGTGGCCGACAAAGCCGAAATCGTGGGCGCAACGGGTGGCTGATTGACCGGTGGGGTGCCGGTACCTTCGCACGTCAGCTTTTTGGGCGACCATTTCAACAGATAGGTTGATCCCTGGACGCGCGCCCAGATCGTGTGTTCCTGATTATTCTTGATGCTTTCGGGCGTGAAATAGCTGTAGCCGTGGGCGCCGTTGCCCTTGCCCGCGTTTTGCAGATCCTGCCGGAAAATATCGGCCACCACGGAACCCATCGGAACGGCTGTTTCCAGGGTCGCGCCATCCAGAAATTCGATGGTAATGGGCGTATTAGGCTTGTCGCGATCCCATACCCAGCCCGAAAGGGTGTTGCAGTTAACTCCGTCCAGATAGCCTTCAAAGTTGCCGGTTATGACCGGGTTACCACCGCCCGGGGCTACCACCAGATTGAAGCTGGCATTGACGGGGTTGCTCTTGCCATCGGTGGCCGCATACGTCAGCGTAAATGTGCCGCTGGCTGTGGGCATACCCGATATGACGCGCGTACTGGCGTTAAACGACAGACCGGTTGGCAAGCCCGTCAGTGTGTAGGTCAGGGCATCATTCTCGGCATCGGTAAAGACTGGTAAGCTGGCGGTGAAGCCCACATTCACCGTAGCTGATAAGGGCGCAAGTACGGGCGCTACCGGCGGCTGGTTGACTGGGGTGTTAACCGGGTTGACAATCAACGGAAAGATCACGGTACTCCTGGCACCCGGTTGATCGGTGGCCGCGTAGGTCAGACTAAAGGTACCCGTAACCGTGGGAGTTCCACTGATGACGCGCGTGCTGGGATTAAACGACAAACCCGTTGGCAAACCCGTCAGCGAATACGTTAAGGCGGTGTTCTCCGGATCGGTAAAGGCCGTCAGGGGAGCGGAGGTAAAACCCGTATTGACCGAAGCCGACAACGAAGAAACCGACGGTGGGACCGGTGGCTGATTGACCGGGGGTGTGCCGGTACCTTCGCACGTTAACTTCTTGGGCGACCAGCTTAGAAGGTACGTCGAGCCGACGACGCGCCCCCAGATGGTTTGTTCCTGACTGGTTTTGATGCTTTCGGGTACAGGGAGCGTATAGCCATGGGCGCCGTTGCCTTTCCCCGCATTTTGCAGATCCTGCCGGAAAACGTCAGCCGGTAAAGTTCCGAATACGGTGGCGGATGCGAGTGTGGGATTGGGGCCGGTAGCGGCTAAAAATTCGACGGTAATGGGCGTATTGGGTTTGTCGCGATCCCACACCCAGCCCGAAATTAAGCCGCAGTTGACCACGTCCAGATAGCCTTCAAAGTTGCCAGTTACGACCGGGCCGCCCCCCGTTGCGATGGTTAGCGTTATCGAGAGGTCAGTTCTCAGTTGACCATCGAAAGCGGCATACACCAGCGTAAAGGTGCCCTGCTGCGTGGGGGTGCCTGAAATCACGCGGGTGCTGGCGTTGAAGCTCAGCCCTGATGGCAAGCCCGTCAGCGTGTATGTTAGCGGGTCGCTATCGGTAAAAGCCGGAAGTTGAGCCGACGTATAAGCCGTGTTAACCGTAGCTGACAGGGCCGAAATCGTTGGTGCGACGGGAGCCTGATTACCCGCCGGAGCTTCCAGCGTTTTGGCCGTAACCGTGTTGCTGTTGCCGGAGGTATTCAGAGCGGCATCCCGGGCCGCAACAACAAAGGAATACGCGGTGTTGGGCGTCAGACCCGCAACGGCAAAGGTGGTTCCGTTGACGAGGGTTGGGTTGATTTTGGTGCCGCCCTGATACACATCGTAACCCGCTACCCCAACGTTGTCGGAAGAAGCATTCCAGCTCAGTTGCAGGGATGTGGGGGTTATGTTAGAAACCGTCAAGCCTGTGGGGACGGTGGGAGCCTGCGTATCCGGCGTACTCGGTACGGTGTTGGTGACCATGAACGACCGTTCGACCGGCTGGGCGTACCTGTACTGGCCGTTTCCGTGCTGCGTAGCCCGGATGGTGACCCGGCCCATACCGCCCGTCAGTTTCACCTGACCGTTTTCAATCGTCGCCGGGCCATCGACTGAAAACAACGTAACCTGCAAACCCGACGAAGCCGAAACCGCCGGGCGGAAGGCCGGTGCCGTGGGCGATTTGTCCGGAATCGGTTCAAACGCGATGGTTTGCTGCTCTCCTCCGCAACTCAGGTAAATGTATTTGGTGTAGGTGGTGGTCAGACCATTGCCGTCGGTAACATCCAGTACCATACCGTACCAGTAACTCGCTTCGCCGTCGCAGGTTCCTTCGGTCAGGTTTACCGTGCCGGTGCGGCCGTTGATGATCGAGATGGCGTGCCGGTGGTCATTGTGATACAAATAAACCGTCCACTGGTATTTCAATTGATCACCGGGCGTTTGGGCGTCCGTTGCCGAAGCATCCAGGTTGATCGTCTGCGGCAGCGAAACCTGATTGTAGCCGTCTACACTGGTGGATTGAATGGTTGGGGGCGTATTATTGATTGAAATGGGCGTCTGCACGGTATGGCTTTTTCCCTGCGCATCAGTGACCTTCAGGCTCACGGTGAAGGTTCGCGGACCGTTAGCCGTAAACGTTTTGGCGGGCGGGGTCTGGGTTCGGTCTACAGAACTGCCGTCGCCGAACGTCCATTCGTACGTCAGGGGGCTTCCCTCCGGATCGTATGAGTCCCTGGCCGAAAAGTTGACCGTGACGGGGCTGTTGCCGTATTCTTTATCTTTCGAGATAACGGCCGTTGGGGGTTGGTTGGTTGTAAAGGCCAGTTGCCGAACCAGCGATTTTTCTCCCAGCGTCACGTAGTAAATGTTCCGGTCGTAGGGGTTGAACGCCATGCCCACAATCCGGTCGGAGCCTTCGGTAACGGTTAGTTTCGTGGCCATTTTGAAGAGGCTGTTTGACTCGGGATTCTGGTCGTGGCCAAATTTGGCTCCGGCAATCCAGCCGCTGCCGTAGTCGGCAAAGTAGTAGGTGTCCTGAAATTCTTTCGGGTAATTACCGCCCCCGCCATGCCAGGCTCCGCCAACGATGCAGTTGCCTTCCAGCGGCCGTTTGTCCGAACTGACCACCGAATTTCCCTGAATAATCTGCGTGTTGCGGTTTTCGCGGTATTGAATCCGGGGTTTGATTGGGTTGGCCGGTTCAAAGGCCCGGGTTCTCCAGTAACCTTCCCGACCTCTTTCGTGGCCTTCATAATAGGGCCAGCCAAAGTTCTGACCCGGAGCCGATACCACGTCGAGTTCTTCCCAGTACGAAAAACCCACATCGCCCACGTACAGAACGCCCGGATTTCCGTTGGCCGGATTGGCATCGCCGGTATTAGGCCGTACCGAAAGCCGGAACGCCTGCCGGAGTCCCACCGCATAAATACGGTTTTGGGCTTCTCTCAGGTTCGAGCCGCTGCCCAGGTAGAACGGGTTGGAGGGATAACCGTCGCCGTTTTCCGGATTGATCCGAAGAACTTTGCCGCAAAGCGAAAAAAGAG
Organism: Larkinella arboricola; assembly: GCF_003259745.1. Lineage (GTDB taxonomy): Bacteria > Bacteroidota > Bacteroidia > Cytophagales > Spirosomataceae > Larkinella > Larkinella arboricola. Next base: position 211,616 of record NZ_QLMC01000001.1, read on the forward strand.
CCTGGGCTTTGTAGGCGCCAATGTTTTCCGTAATCCGGCTGGGGCTGTAGGTACCGCAGCTATTGAACGATTCGCCGGGGATGGATTTAAGAATTCCTTTGTCAATGGCCTGCTGGGCCCAGGTCATGTTATTGTTACAGCCTACATCGACTTCAATAAAGCTGGACGCATCGCCCGTACCCAGCAGAATGCTGCCGTCGGCGCCGGTGGCCAGCCCGCCCCCTCCGTGTGAGAGGGTTACGATGGGAATACCGGTCGAGAGGGTTTCGCCGATCAGGATTTTGCGGCTGGCGGGGTCCACTTTGTATTCGTTGGCCGGATTGGCGGTATACCGCGTCAGTCGTCCGATGGTCGGCACATCTTCGGTCGATTTGTTCTTATCGTAACCCGGCTGACCGAAATTCTCGTAGTAGTACATATCGACTATGTAGTATACGTAAAACCGGTTGTTGGACAGAAAGTCGCGGTCCAGGGTGAGGCCCAGCAAACCGTGGTCGCCGTAACCCGCTACTTCTTCCTGAATATCCAGAATGACCGTTGCCTTGGTTTCACCTCGTTTGATGCGGTAAACCAGACCGTAGCGGCAGGCAATGTAGAGGTTGCCTGCGTTATCAAAAACAAGGCTGGTCGCGGCTTTAAATGTAACCGCTGGATTAGGTTTAGGATCAACAGCGTTAATGTAGTCTTTGTCTTCCATATTGACGCCAACTTGCCCGAATCCTATCAGCGACAGGCACATAGCAAGCATCAATACCACACAAAAACGTGAAGTAGAGGAGTTGAGCATAGAAAAGAAGAGTTAGTGAAAAGGAAGGCACCTCGGCCAGAAACAACAAGGAATCAAAGAATCTTGATCGTTTGGAAAGATAGCCAACAAAAATTGGGTCGCAAAACCAGAACTAGTTTTATATTCGTATCCGGTTTGGCAGCCTAAATCGTTCCCATTTTGGTGCCCGGCAGAATATTCTATTAGGTCGGGATTTACCGGGAGAATTTAATATCTTGTTGGAAGCGCACGAATGAGCGGCCGGTAGACAGGCGGCAGGCTGCTGATGCTGGTCCGTTTACACATTACGGGCCGTACGAATGCTGTTTTTTCTTACCGGCGTTTATCCGGTCAAACCATTTTTGACTGGCTGACGTTTGGCAAACATACTCTAAAAACTGCTGGTTGCACCACCTGATGGAAACCCGTCGAAAAAACAACTTTATGACGCGTCGTCGGGAGCCAAAACGCTTCATGCTCTGGCTATGTATGGCCGGGAGCGGGCTTATTTTTACCATTCTGCTGATTGCCTATGTCGTGCGGAAAATAGGGGCCGACTGGCGGAATGTTCCGATGCCGACGGTATTTCTGGCCAGCACCGGTGTTATCCTGGCCAGCAGCCTGACACTGCACATTGCCAACGCGGCTTTTCGGCACGACCGGTTTACGCAATACCGGCTTTATCTGGGCACGACTCTTTTTCTGGGGACACTGTTTGTTATTTTACAGGTGCTGGGCTGGCGGGAGTTGATGCTGAAGGGCTTTTATATGCAGACCAACCCGTCGAGCAGTTTTCTGTTTCTGCTGTCCGGCCTTCATTTGCTGCATATTCTGCTGGGGTTGTTTTTTCTGGGCGTGGCTTTTATGGAAGCGATACGCCGGATTTCGTACGTGGAGTCATTTGTGTACAGCGTCAATCCGCCGAACCGGCTGAAAATTACACTCTTTACGCTGTACTGGCATTTTGTTGACGTACTCTGGGTGTACGTCTTTCTATTTCTGCTGTACCACCACGGTTTGTAAGTTCACGGAAGCGCACGCTGGCGGAACACTCCCGTGAACAACGGTTTTCAGGAAGCGGTATCCTTGAAAACCATATGAATCTTCAATTTCACCGTCTCCTCCACCGGTACCATCATCAGCGACGGTCGTTCAATTTTGTAGTCGGATAGTTTGATGTCAAAATCTCCCTTGACGGTGATCTGTGCATTGCCGTCCTGCCGGTTGGCCTGAATAACAACAGGTTTGGTAACACCGTGGAACGTCAGGTTGCCTTTAATCGTCAGATTATTGCCGTCCTGCTGAATATCGTTGCTGGTGAAGGTGACTTTCGGGTATTTCAGGGCCTCCATCGTTTCCAGCGCGTGTGAGTCGCGGTTGGTGTTGTCGCTATCGAAGCTCGAAAGTTTGGCGGCTGCGGCTACACTTTCAATCTTGTTGGCGTCGTCGACCACCATCACGCAGGCCACATCGCGGCTGACACCCTCAAAACTGTGCATGGGGTGGCTCATCGCGTAGGTAATCGTCGATTTGGTCCGATCGGCCATCAGCTTCCGTTTGGCGAGTTCGGGTGTCGAATTCGGCGGATGAAAAGCCATTAGTCCTGCACTGACGAGCAATAGCCAGCCCGTCAGCCGGGGGTTTAAAAACGTCTTCATGGCAAGAAGGTGTCGTTTGGTTGATGACTAAAACTTGATGATTACAATGGCAGCCGCAAACGATGCGAACGTGGTAAAGGCGGCCGCCCGGTGGTACGGTTTCAGGTTGGCGTTCTCATCGACCCGGCGTGCCAGAATATTGGTGGCTACCATCCCGGCCAGGTGTGCCACCGCCAGGTACTTGTGCAATTGAATGGAACTGAAACCGCGTCGGGTGCTGCTGGTCGGTAATTTGGGCGGGGCCGTCAGCGACAGCAAAGCCGTGGCGCCGTACGTATAGTTGATGATCGTCGCCGTTGTCGCGTGCTGCTCCTTGATGCGGATGTAATCCCGGCCCTTGGCGTTGTACAGCCGGGAGCCCAGAATGCCCTGCACCACAAAACCGGCCACCGTAGCAAAACCCAGCACCTGGTGGCTGACCAGCATTGTCCGGCGAATCTTCAGCTCCTTTTCACGGCCTTCGGGCGTTAGTGGGGCTAGATTGGTCACCCGCAGCAAGCCCTTGGGACCCCAGAAAGCCCGCTGCGTGAAAAGGATTTTTTTGGGCAGCAGCTCCTGAGCATCCGCCGAACTGTCGGCCAGTTCAGCCAGCAGATCATCGGCGTTGGAAGGAGCATTGATACTGGTATCAGCCGGAGCCGTCGTTTGTACGCGGGTGGTGTCCTGCGCCCGCAGGGGCAGGTAACCAAGCAGGAGTACGAAAGCGATTGAAAGGTATTTCATGGATTAACCGGTTATGCGTAAGTTGTTACCCGAGACGGAGGTTTTATACTGGGTCAGATTTTTCTGGCCGGATTCTGCCGGGACCTTTACGACGCCCGCCGTGGTGTATTCCGATCCGTGGGTTGCACAAAAGATGTCGTCGGTAGCGGGCCGGTAGAAAACGGTCGAAGACTGATGCGTACAAACTTTCGACAATGCCACGTAATTCCCGTTTTTCACCCGTGCAATCAGAATGTCTTCGTGGTAAGCATAGCCGCCGGGGGTTTGCAGAGCTTTGAAATCGGGCTGGGTCAGGTCCAGCGTTACGTCCAGGTTGCCGGGTGTGGGCTCCGGCTCCGGATCATCTGATCCTTTGGAACAGGAGGTAAGCGTTCCCATGCAGTAGAATGCCATCAGGGCGGCACTGCTCAAACCTAGACTCCGCAGAAATTCACCTCGTTTGATCGGTTGCTGTTGATTGGTTTCCATAGAAAATAGTAAGTTGGTTGTGAATAAATGTACCTACATTATTTACGCTAAACGGATGGCCTACACCGAAAAGTGTTGGTCAAAGCCGGTAACGCAGTGAGAAAAATACGCCGGTGCTCAGGAGCCGGATTTTGCCATACCCCAGCGTGGTTCGTCGGGGATTTTTCAGGAAAGGCTCAACCTGCCAGGAAAGCCGGCGCAGTGGGCCTTCCGAACGGAAGTTACGTTCGTACCCAAACGAGAAATTCAGGTGACTCCATTCATGAAAACCGGTTTTGCCGTTCCATTCCTTGTACCTTGGCTGTGGGTAGACACCATAGGGGTAATTGTATCTGTACTTTTCTTCCTGCATAATATACGACGAAACACCGGAACTGATAAACCATCGACGGCGATCATTCAGTAAAAAGTCGAACCGGAGATTAACCGGAATGTCCAGAACGGTACAAACCGCATCGACGCTTTCGTACATCGGCCCGTACCAGTGATCCGGTTTGGTATAGTCGGAAGCCGCAGCCCGGTAGGTTTTGACCGATCGTAAAATGCCGCCCTGGACGGTAAATCGCCGTAAAAACCGGTATTCAGCCAGAATACCCGCCTGAAAGTCCCGGGCAGCCCGGTGACTTTTTCCGACAAAATTCAGATCCGGAGCGGCTACTACCCGAATCGACAGGGCCGGGTAGCCAATGACCGGAACCGCAGGCGGTGCGATTCTGGGAACAACGGGTGGCCGCATTGGCTCCAGATCCGGTTCGGGCAGGGCGGGTAAAGGCGGCTGTTGGTGTGGTCGGGCGGGTATATAGGCCAGATTGCCCGATAAGTCGAACGGTAGGGTTTCCGAAGCCGTATTTCCGGTATTCGTGCCGCCGGTACCCGAATTTCCCTGTACCTCAACGCGGTTTTTCTCCGTACCGGCTTGTCCATAAGTGTTCAGCCCTGATCGGTTCGGACGGTTTTGGGCCAGTCTTGTCTCGCCGTTCGTGGTGAACAACGCCCGACGGGCCGGTTTCACTCTCCGCTGACCGGAAACCGTGCGGTTGGTGGTTTGGCCGGTCAGCGGTTTTGACCGGGCTAAACGGTTTCCGGTCACCGGGCCGGGCGCACTCCTTTCGTTTGCTGATGAAATGTCCGGCTGATTACCCGGCTGGTTCGTCGGTTTTACCAGCCGCGCTGTCGCATCCGACGCGGTTTCCGGTGTTGGCCGGTTCGCCGGAGCCTTGATTCCTGCCGGTTTTTCGCGGGTGGCGGCTTTGCTCACAGCATCTGGCGGGCCAGACTCTGCATTCAAAACCGTTGGTGCGTTTGTTTCGGCAGCCGTTGGTTCAGAGCGTTTTGTTTCGGTGGGTACGGAACGGTCTGGCGAATCATTCTGCGGCCTTGCTGTTGGGGCGGTTGCTTCGGCCAGAGCCGTCTTCGATTGTTTGGCAACGGTTCGCGCTACCGCTGGACCGTCGTCTGGTGACATGAGCAGAGAGGTCGTGGTCAGCAGGAGCAGCAACAGCGGCAGGCCCCAGTAAATAAACCGGTCGAGGAACCGCAGCCGGTCGTCATCGTCGAGACGTCGGCGCAGGCTGTTCCAGTCGTCTGGATTGTAAGGCGGCTCAAACTCCTCGGCTGACGACCGGAAGAGCTTGTCCAGTTCGTCATCGGGAAGTTCTTGCAAACTCGCCATGGTATCTACGGATTAATAATTGTTTCAATTGTTCACGGGCGCGGGCCAGATTCGACTTGGAGGTGCCTACCGAAATATTCAACTGTCCGGCGATTTCTTCGTGGCTGTAGCCGTCGATGGCGTACAGGTTGAATACCATTCGGTAGGCGGGCGTCAGAAGCTGCACGACTTCCATTAATTCCTCATGGCTCAGCTGGTCGAGGGCGCTGGCATCAACGCCGGGTAACTGACTGGCCTGATCAATATCTTCGTGGTAACGGTGTTTCAGGTTTTGCCGGTAATAATCAAGGGCGGTATTGATCATGATCCGGCGCAACCAGAGCTTAAACGGTACTTCCGACCGGTAGAGGTTCGAGCGGGTGAACACTTTCATAAAGCCGTCGTTCAGAATCTCCACGGCTTCGTCCCGGTTGTGCGAATAACGCAGACAAATTCCCATCGCGTACCCATAGAACTGCCGGTAAAGCAGCTCCTGGCTTCGGCGGTTGCCATTCTGGCATTCCTGTAGCAGTCCGGCGATATCAGGGGAGGGAACGGTCATACGTCGGGTTTCAATCGTCAATACGTGAATTGGCGCGGATAGGTTGCGTCAATCAGCAAAAAGTAGGTTACGGTATTCGGTGAGCGGCTCTCATTCTAAACATAGATTGGTAGAACTACTAAATCGAACTGCTGAGAACCAGCTCACCGAAGCCCGTAAACCACTCAGGGTGTGGGCGCTTCCGGCGTGCTGTTGTTCACAATCGGCCAGACGCCCGGCTGCGGAAAACTGATGCCTTTGTTGAGGCCGCGTTTGCCATTGTCCTGCTGAAAATAATACAGCGGCCAGCCTTTAAACGTCAGTTGCTGCCGACCCGCCACCGTAATGGTCCCAAAAAGCGCCTTGTTGACGGTTGACGGGACTTCCTTCAGCGTTTCTTCGAACATCGGCCAGACGGCGTTGTTGCTGAGGTCGGCTTTGGTAAAGTTATTCACATTTTTCTTGTCGCGATCAAAGGCATACAGCGTTCGGCCCTGCCCGTCGGTAAAGTAAAGCGTTTTTCCGGTTCCTTCCTTATAATCAGACGTGTATGATTTGCCATTGTGGCCTACTAACTGGGCATTGGCGAACATGATGGAGTAATTCGGTTTGGCCACAAACCACATGTTTCCCACGTTTTCGCCTTTTACGTCGCCCTGCGCCACATCGTCTTTGTAATAATACAACGGCCAGCCTTTATAGGTACTCTGTTTGTTGCCATCGGCGCGGGTAATGGTTCCGAAATCGGAAGCGTTCAGGCCAGCGGCCAGTTTCGGATTTTCGCGGTAAAAAACGGGCCAGTTCGTCAGACAGTTACCGGTGCAGGTGGAGGCTCCCGTGCTGTCGTAATCGTTGGAAAAGAAATAGAGCGTCCGACCTGTTTCGTCCGTCATCACGTTTCCGAGTGAGGTGTTGGTGAGGTTGATAGCCGGGTCGGGGGGCGTAGGCGTATCGTCTGAATCCTTGTCGCAGGATTGGGTCAGACAGGAAACAATAAGCAACAGGGCGACTACGGGAGTCGCAATCCTCTTCGTGTTCATAGCGAATAGATAGAAAAAAAGGTTAGAATTACGAACGCGTCCTGTTGAATCGATTCGTTGCCAGTACGGAGAAGCGGCAAAAAAGGTTGCGTGTCTGGCAAAAAAGTGCAAAAAAAAAGCCCGACCTGACGGACGGGCTTGTAGTAGGGCAGGATGGTTTAACCAACCTGATCGGTAAAGTGCTTGAGAATGTGTCCCATTTTATCCCGCTTGGTGCGCAGGTACACTTCGTTGTGCGGATTGGGATGGATGTCAATCGGAACGGTTTCGACAATTTCCAGGCCGTAGCCCATCAGCCCCGCCCGTTTTTTGGGATTGTTGGAAATCAGGCGGAGTTTGGTAATACCCAGATCCCGCAGAATCTGCGCACCGACGCCGTAATCCCGGGCGTCCATCGGCAGACCGAGTTCCAGATTGGCTTCGACGGTATCGCGGCCCATTTCCTGCAATTTGTAGGCTTTCAGTTTATTGATCAGCCCGATGCCCCGGCCTTCCTGGAACATATAAAGAATCACGCCTTTGCCCTCCTGCTCCACCATTTTCATAGCCGCATGAAGCTGTTCCCCGCAGTCGCAGCGGCACGAGCCGAAAATATCGCCCGTTACGCAGGACGAGTGGACGCGCACCAGCACGGGTTCGTTTTTGTCCCACGTACCTTTGATCAGGGCCAGGTGCGTATCGTCGGTATTGATCTGCTTGTAGGCAATTAATTCAAAGTCGCCGTATTCCGTCGGCATCTGAACGCCGATTTCGCGCCGGATCAGGCTTTCCTGCCGCAGACGGTATTCAATCAAATCCTGAATACTGACGAGCTTCATCCCGAATTTGTCGGCCATTTCGCGCAGTTGCGGCAGCCGCGCCATCGTGCCGTCTTCGCTCAGAATTTCGATCAGGACACCGACGGGTTGCAGACCCGCCAGTTTCGCAAAATCAACGGCCGCTTCGGTATGACCAGCCCGGCGAATAACACCGCCGTCGACAGCCCGCAGCGGAAAAATATGGCCCGGACGACCCAGATCTTCGGGGCTCGTTTCCGGATTAACCAGCGCCTGGATGGTCTTGGCGCGGTCGCTGGCCGAGATACCCGTGGTACAGCCGTGGCCCAGCAGATCGACCGAAACCGTAAACGGCGTGGTATGAACCGAGGTGTTGTTGCCAACCATCATTTCCAGCCCCAGTTCCTGGCAGCGGGCGTCGGTAAGCGGAGCGCACATGAGGCCCCGACCTTCCTTGATCATGAAATTGACCATTTCGGGCGTGATTTTCTCCGCAGCGCAGATCATATCGCCCTCATTTTCCCGGTCTTCATCATCGACAACGATAATGATTTTGCCGTCGCGGATGTCCTGAATCGCGTCTTCGATGCGGTCCAGACGAATACCGGTATTGGTATTATTATTGCTCATCATAAAGAGTAATGACTTGAGATACTGGACAAGAGCTGTGAGATAAAAGACCAGTGGCCGTGCTTACGTTTGATACGTTAAATTCTTTTGTCTCTTGTCTTTTCTCTCACGTCTTCAAGAACATTCTTCCGCAAAGATACGTTCGATATGCTAAATTTGGGTTTCGGACGTTTTTATCAAAAAACGAGTTATAGCTACGTAAAACTTTACCTCCCGTGGGCGTTTTCAGGAAGTGGTCAGCCGGTTTATCAAGGGCAGTCCGGCAGCAAGTCCGGTTTTTCCTGACCAGCATGTGTATTAGTTTGGGTTTAAACACGCTTGTTCAAACAAATGTGGCTTGGGCGCATGTAGTGTTAGCGGATGACTGGTGTGCCAATCGGCCACCAAATGCCGCAGCAGGGAGTTTTAGTGTATCGGCTCAGAAAGGGTGTGCGCCATTCACGGTTACGGTAAAAAACACAACCAACAGTCCCGACAACCTGTTTCTGTATGTATATGATTACCAGGGGGGCGATCCCGTTGCCGCCAAAGCTGGCGTTGCAGACATTACGCACGTCTATACCAAGCCCGGAAAATATAAAATTCTGCAAATCGGAAATGTCAGTACCGGTTCGGTAGCTTGTCAGGAAATTGAAGTACTCGATGCAACTCCGCCGAATTTCCGGGCTTACAGTTGCGCCAATATGAAAGTGGTAGTCGATATTCCCCGTGATGCGGTTACTGAGCAATATGACGACTTTAAAATAGACTGGAATGATGGCAGTCCGGTGGAAACCGTTTCGAAAACTGGTGCAGGGGCTATAACCGCCATCCATACCTACCAGAATAAGGCTACTTATCAAATTAAAGTATCAGGTAACTACCAAAGTATCAACTGTGGAGGTGGTTCGTTTCAGCAGGTTACGCCACTTCTCGATACCGAGTTTACCAAACCGGTTATTACCAAACTGACAACCACCGGAACCACTGCTACCCTGCAAGTACAAGCCGGTGCCCAGCAATCCGTTACCTTGTACCAGAAGGACGCATCCGGCGCGTATATCGCCAGGCCGATCTCCCGCGTTGGCAACGGTTCGCTGGTGGCTACCGATATAACCGCCCATCCCACCTGTTTTAAAGTTGTTTCGCAGAATGCCTGCGGAGAAAAATTCGAATCCGACGAAGTGTGCAGCATTGGGCTGCGAGTAGAAGCGCGCGAAAAGGAAAACGAGGTGATCTGGAATGCGCCGGGCAATCCGGCCAATTTTCAGCAGTATACCGTTACAAAAAACGATGCCACACTTCGTACGCTCAACGGTCTGACAACTACGTCCGTGGTCGATTCCGACGGCATCACCTGCAACGAAAGCTATTGTTATCAGATTACGGCGCTGGTCGGTTCGGTCGAGATCGTGTCCGATCAGTTGTGCATAACGGCCGGTTCGTCAACCCCGCCCCCGCCTTTTTCGACGGTTCAGGTGTCGGTCAACAGCGACAACCGCGTCGATCTGCGGAGTATACCGCCCATTCCGACGTCCCAGAGTCCGAGTTACCGAATGGTTATTTTTCGTCAGGATCAGCCGGGTGGAGCGTTCGCCCAGACCAGTATGGAGGTCGATCGGAATATCCATCAGGACGGCGGTGTGCAGCCCGATCAGCAATCCTACTGCTACCAGGTGGTTTACCAGAATGCCTGTGGCGGGTCGTCGGAGCCTTCCAAAACCGTTTGCACGATTTACCTGAACTCCCGTTCTGCTTCCACCATAAACTGGACGGGGGAGTCGCCTTTCGCCGATGAAGTAATTGACCGGTATATTATCGAGAAGGTGGACGGCAACGGAACGGTTCTGGAAGAAATTACCGTTGACCTGAACACGTCTTACGAACCCGTTCAGGATGATCCGAACGCGCTGGAAGCCCGTTTTCGCGTAAAAGCCGTATCCAAATCCGGCGCCATCAGCTATTCCAACTTCTATACGTATCTGTTCCCCCAGGCGCAACGGCTTTTTGTTCCGGACGCCTTCACGCCCAACGGCGACGGGTTGAATGACCTGCTGGAAGTAAAAGGCAGCACCAATTTTCAATCCCTTCAATTGACGGTTTACAACCGCTGGGGCGAAGTGGTTTTCAGCACCGAAAACCGGGAAGGCTGGGATGGTACCATCAATGGGCAGCCCGCCCAGCCCGGAACCTACGCGTACCGCATCAACGTCGTCAATCTGGAGGGCAAGAAAACAGAAAAGACCGGCTCGGTGTTACTGATTCGATAGACACGGGAACACTGCCGGGCGACAAAAGCGGACCGACGTTCGGGCCGTGCGCTATTCGTTGCTACCTTTGTTTGAACGATGGTAAGCGTACTGGTCTTTCTCATCTCTTTTGTTTCACTTCTTTTTTGATACGCTATGTTCAACATGATGGATATGTTTGGTAAGGTAAAGGAATTTCAGGCCCGGATGAAAGAAGCCCAGGGGAGTCTGAGTACCATTACCGAATCGGGAGAATCGGGCGCTGGCATGGTCCGGGTGACCGTCAACGGCCTGAAACAGGTTGTTCGGCTGGAAATTGATCCGGATTTGGTCCGGCCCGATGACCGCGAAATGTTGCAGGACCTGGTGGTGGCCGCTACCAACAAGGCCCTCGAAAACGTAGAACCCAAAATCAAGGCGCATCTTCAGAAAGCCACCGAAGGGCTGTTGCCCAACATTCCCGGTTTCGACCTGGGCAGCATGATGTCGTAAGGCATGGATCAGGTTGCTATTGTAATCCTGAATTACAACGGAAGGGCGTATCTGGAACGGTTTCTGCCGTCTGTGTTGGCGCACTCGGAGGGGTACCCGGTTTATGTTGCCGACAATGATTCTACGGATGATTCGGTTGGTCTGCTTCGGGAGAAATTCCCGACTGTACGGCTGGTGCAGTTACCGCTTAATTTTGGGTATGCGGGCGGCTACAACGCGGCTTTGAAACAGATCGAAGCCCGGTATTTCCTGCTGCTGAATTCCGACGTTGAAGTAAGTCCGGGCTGGTTGTCGCCCCTGTTGAAGCTAGCCGACACCAATCCGCAGATAGCGGCCTGTCAGCCCAAAATCCGGTCATACAAAGAAGCTCACCGATTTGAATACGCCGGAGCGGCCGGGGGGTACATCGATTACCTGGGTTATCCGTTCTGCCGGGGACGGCTTTTCGATACCGTCGAAGAAGACCAGCATCAGTACGACGACGCCCGGGAGATTTTCTGGGCTACGGGGGCGTGTATGTTGGTACGTGCTGAGGTTTTTCACCAGCTGGATGGGTTCGATCCGCGGTTTTTCGCCCACATGGAAGAAATAGACTGGTGCTGGCGGGCTAAAAATGCCGGTTATCAAATCTGGTATTGCCCCGACTCGACGGTTTTCCACGTCGGGGGCGGCACGCTGCCCAAATCCAATTCGCGCAAAACGTTTCTGAATTACCGCAATAGCCTCGCCATGCTCTACAAAAACCTGCCGACGGGCTTGGTATTTCGTACGATTTTTATCCGGTTGGTGCTAGACGGTATAGCGGGTGGTCAGTTGCTTCTGAAGGGGAATTGGCAAGATACGATGGCGATTATACGGGCGCACTTTGCATTTTATAGCTGGCTGTCTTTTCTGCGAAAACAACGACGGAGTTTAACAGATCTGCGTAAAAACCGGATTACTCACAAGCAGATATATCCGCACAGTATTGTGGGGCAGTATTTTATAAAAGGAAACAAAACGTTTCGGGATCTTCCCAATAGTACGGAATTATAACCGATGCTAAAGGTCCCAGATGGTAGGGTGATTATGCCGGCGGAGGTGTTTATTCATCTCCATCCAGAACGCCATGATTAGATACAGCACTACCGGGGATCCCAGCGTCAGACAGGACGTATAAATAAAATAAAGCCGGATGCTGCTGGCCGGAATATTCATCATCTCGCCCAGGCGAGTACAGACGCCAAAGGCCTGACTTTCGACAAAATACCTGAGTTTGTTCATAATAGTAACGGTCCTGATAATCAGTGCGCAACAGAAAAAGTTGTATATTTAATGCAAATCCGTTTGAAAGCAATAGTATAAGCTACCAAATATACATTGAATGTGCAGGTACAACAATTCCGGCAACGAAAAGTTTTGGCTTATTATTTAATGGTAGATTAGTTAGGCACAATTAAGTGTTGGAATTGGATAATTAAATTCAGGCAAATAGTTTATATATTCGTAACAAATTTTGTTACTTTGTGTTTACTAAGGCGTTGTCTTATAAATTTTAAGATATTTTTGCTATTCAACAAAGTCAGTGCATAGACGGCCAGTTCCATCCGTATCGCCCATTTCGTGTGTTAACCTGGAACCTGTTTGGAGACTTTTGTTAAGAATACTCCCGTTTAGTAATGTTTTATTTTTAATTTTTTAAGTTTTATGCAAACAGGTGTTGTCAAATTTTTCAACGAGAGCAAAGGCTACGGGTTCATCGTCGAAGATGATACGAACCGTGACATTTTTGTCCACATTACTGGCCTGAATGGCACGACTATTCGGGAAACAGACCGTGTCTCTTTCGAAGTAATCGAAGGCAAAAAAGGCCTTAATGCCGTTAAGGTGAAAAAACTGGAAGGGTCTTACTAACCTACGATCCTTCATGAACATAAAAACCCCGGCCACATGACCGGGGTTTTTTTATGGCTTTTCGGAATCAAACAAGAGACGTAAGATCGGAGAGCCGGGGTTATATCAGGCAACGTCTTTGCTCTATTGTCTCACATCTTTTGTCTACACTACCGCCAGAATGCGAATTGGTTTTCCATTAAACACCACTTCGTCGTTTGCTTTTACGTGGTTCAGCCGGACACCTATGGGCGAAGCGGCCGAAACCGCAAAGTAATCGGTCTGATCGAGGGTGATTTTCCCGGCGCTAATGGCGATAAAAAAATTACCCTGACTCGTCATTACTATACTCCCCGGCTGTCCGCTCGTGTAAATCTTGCCGCTATCAATCCGGGCCAGTTCCTGCTGAAGCTTGCGGGCTTCGGCCAGTTGCTGGGCGTGACGGTCGCGTTCGATCTGCGCCATGGCCCGCCCGGTTTCGTATTTGTCGCCCGCGCTGCTTTTCGATTCTTCGTTGGCGGCAGCCTGTGCGGCTTCCATCGCGGTTTTGGCGGTTTCGATGCGTTGCGCAACATACTGCTGGCAACGCTCGAAAAGCGCCTGTTTAACCGTCGCGTAGTCGATCATGATCGTCTTATTGGCCGGTCCAGCTTTTGACCTGATCCAGCGTCGGCATGGGTACATCCAGCTTCAGTTTCTTCCGCATCCCGCCCAGATCGTTGAAAATCTTATTGGCGTTGGCCCCGCTCAGTTGGTTGACGTGTTGATAGCCCATTTTCTGCAAGGCCGGAACCCAGCCCGCCGGAATGCCCAACTGCTCGAAATCCGCTTCGGTCGAAAGCTCCAGTTTCTTCTCCGGACGCATCTGCGGGAAAAACAGCACATCCTGAATCGACGGCTGATTCGTCATAATCATCGACAGCCGGTCGATGCCCAGACCCACACCCGCCGTCGGCGGCATACCGTATTCCAGCGCCCGAAGGAAGTCTTCGTCCATTGCCATCGCTTCCTCGTCGCCCCGTTTAGCCAGTTCCAGTTGTTCTTCAAACCGGGCGCGCTGGTCGAGCGGATCGTTTAGCTCGGAATAGGCATTGGCAATTTCCTTTCCGTTACAAATGGCCTCAAACCGTTCCACCAGACCCGGTTTGTTCCGGTGCTTTTTGGTCAGGGGCGACATTTCAACCGGGTAATCCGTGATGAACGTCGGCTGAATCAGGTTGCCTTCCACGGCTTCACCAAACAGTTCGTCGATGAGTTTTGATTTACCCATCGTGCTGTCGGTCTTAATGCCCCGGCTTTCGGCCACCTGCCGTAGTTCGTCTTCACCCATCGCCGACACATCCACGCCGGTATATTCCTGAATGGCTTCGAACATGGTAAACCGTTTCCAGGGGCGCTGGAAGTTGATAATGTTGTCGCCTACGGGTACTTCGGTTTTGCCGTGCAGATCCAGCGCAATCTTCTCGACCATCTCCTCGATCAGATCCATCATCCAGTTATAATCCTTGTAGGCAACATACAGCTCCACCTGCGTAAATTCCGGGTTGTGGAACCGGCTCATGCCCTCGTTGCGGAAATCTTTGGCAAACTCAAAAACGCCGTCGTAACCGCCCACGATCAGGCGCTTGAGGTACAGCTCGTTGGCAATCCGCAGGTACAGCGTCATGTCGAGCGTATTGTGGTGGGTGCGGAAAGGCCGGGCGGCCGCTCCCCCGTGAATCGGTTGCAGAATCGGCGTTTCGACTTCCAGGTATCCCCGGTTGCCCAGAAACGTCCGGATGGAATTGACCAGTTGGGTCCGCTGCACGAACGTCTTGCGGACTTCCGGATTCACGATCAGGTCCACATACCGCTGGCGATACCGTTGTTCGGGGTCCGAGAAGGCATCGTAGGTTTGCTTGTTGCCCTGTTCATCCACTACTTCCTTCACGATGGGTAAGGGCCGCAATGATTTCGTCAGCAGCTTGAATTCGGTAACATGGATGGAGATTTCGCCGGTTTGGGTTGTAAACACGTAGCCCTTGACACCGATAATGTCACCGATGTCCAGCAATTTCTTGAAAACCGTGTTGTAGAGCGTTTTGTCATCGCCGGGGCACAGATCGTCGCGTCGGAAATAAAGCTGAATCCGGCCCGTGGCGTCCTGTAGTTCCGCAAACGAAGCCGACCCCATAATGCGGAAGCTCATCAGACGGCCCGCAATGGCGATGTTTTTGTAATCGGTTTTGTTGCGCTCGTAATTTTTATGGATGTCGGCCGCCGTAACGTTGACCTCGAATAAGTCGGCGGGGTAGGGGTCAATGCCCATCCGCATCAGTTCCTCGCGCTTGTTGCGCCGGTTGATCTCCTGTTCGCTCAGTATCATCTTATTGTAAAAAAGAGTTGCAAATATAGGGGATCCGGTTAGGGCTTTAACACCAATGCTACCGGTATTTACATCAAATTGAAATAAAGCGGTCCTCCCGGTAGTAAACATCTTGTCAGCAAAAAACAGCCGTACATCCAAAAATAGTTGGCAAAATAGCCAGATTTGTGATAGTATTGTGATATCAAAATACTATCACAAATGCCATGAACGAAAAGAACCTTACCTCCCTTTCCGGCTACGTCCTGTTGCTGATTGCTTTGATTCTACTGGGTGTATCGGTATACGGTTTTATTACCGAAGCGATGGCGCTGGCCCTTATTTCCGGCTTTGTTGCGATTATTATCATGAGCGGGCTGGTCGTTATTAATCCCAAAGAAGGCGTTGTTACCACCTTTTTCGGCGACTACATGGGCACGATGCGACAAACCGGCCTTCGCTGGGTAAATCCCCTTTACCGCAAGAAAAAAATCAGCCTCCGCGCTCGCAACCTCAACGGCCAGACGCTCAAGGTAAACGACAAGATGGGCAACCCCATCGAAATTGCCGCCGTGGTGGTCTGGCAGGTGGCCGATACCGCCAAAGCCCTGTTTGAAGTGGATGATTACACGCTGTTTGTGCAGATTCAGTCGGAAGCGGCTGTCCGGCATCTGGCCAGCACCTGTGCCTACGATACGATGGAAGACGAAGACGCTACGGTTACGCTCCGTGACAGCACCGGCCAGATCAACGTCCTGCTGGAAAAGGAATTGAACGAACGGCTGGCCCGCGCCGGGGTGGATGTTATCGAAGCCCGGATCAGCCACCTGGCCTATGCACCTGAAATTGCGGGGGCCATGCTGCAACGTCAACAGGCCACGGCTGTAGTGTCGGCCCGCAAACAGATCGTGGAAGGTGCCGTCGGTATGGTCGAAATGGCCCTGGCGCGACTGGCCGAAAAAGACGTTGTGGCACTGGATGAGGAACGAAAAGCCGCGATGGTCAGCAACCTGCTGGTGGTTCTCTGTGGAGAAAAATCCGTCAACCCCGTCGTCAACGCCGGAACCCTGTATAGTTAAAAATGAAGCGTTAAGAATGAAGAGTGAGCCGATGTGTTAAACTCTTAACTCTTCATTCTTAACTCGTAACTCAAAAGATGGCTGCGGAGAAGAAAGCATTTGTATTACGTATCAATCCCGAAACGCTGAAGGAACTCGAACGCTGGGCGCAGGAAGAGTTTCGCAGCGTCAATGGGCAGATTGAGTTTATCCTTCATGAAGCCTTAAAAAAAAGAAAGAAAACCTCCCCACCCGACCAGCCTGAGTAATGGATTGGCGGATTAAAGCCGCAGGAACGTTAAACCCGCAATCCAATTTCGCGAATGCCGTCGAGGGTCAGGTTCGGAATAATTTCTACAAAATCAGCCTGTAGGGATGGAATAACCGATACCATGCCGCCCGTGGCGATGGCAATGCAGTCGCCGTTTAGCTCGGTCCGGATGCGGTGAATCAACGAACGAACCAATCCCTCATAGCCCATGACAACCCCGGCCTGAATGGCATGGGCGGTGCTGGTGCCCAGCGCCGACTCGGGCAGGACAAGCGGAACTTCCGGCAATTGGGCCGTATTGGAAAACAGCGAACGGACGGCGGTTTTCAGGCCCGGCGCGATGGCAACACCGGCAATTTTGCCGTCACCGGTTACGGTGGTAAACGTCAGAGCTGTTCCGAAATCGACGATGACACAGTTCTGCTTATACCGTAGGTAAGCGGCCAGGGCATTGGCAACCAGATCGGTACCGATAGCGTAGGGCCGCAGGATCTGCATCGGTAAAGCCGGATAAACGGCGGGGCCAATCACAACCGGCTCCACGTTAAAAAGCCGCATCAGGGTAGACCGCAGGGTATGGGTCACTTCCGGAACGACGCTGCTAATGACAACGGACTCAACGGCACTCAGTGGAATAGCGGATTCCAGAAACCACAACCGAAGGAGTTTTTCGTACCGGTCCTGCTCCGCCGGAAAAGCAGCTATATCGCCAACCGGTCGGTCGGTGATGTGAAAAGCCATCGGTTCTTCGAGCAGGGTGCGCGTCCGCCAGACGTGCCGCCATTGCTGGTGATCATGTAACCCAAAAACGGTATTAGAATTGCCTGCGTCGACGGCGAGGAACATAAAATGAAAATACGGTAAGTCAGTAAAAGTTGCAAAGATAGCACGAAACACCGTTTTGAGAATCAACTCACTGCGCAAATCGAGTGGCCGGTTTGGTAAGCGTCGTCATAAATCATTACTTTTCAGAAACGGATTCACATTACGGCCTGATTTTAACAAACGGCTTTTCAAAAACGGATAAGGTCATGTTCAGTAATAAGGTTCATCGGTCGACGGTTATTGGCCTGCTGATGCTGCTGGCGTGGATAACCAATAGCTGCCAGAAAGACCCCGAAAATCCTGCGCCCGATCAGCCCGTCACCTGGTTTGATTCGTTTGGCAAAATGCTCGACGATTCGCTGAAGCCCAAGAAAATTGGCTACGCTTATGTGATACTGGAAGGCGCCGAAGTGCGGGCCTCGGGAAGTGGCGGTTTAAAATCGCGGACCAACGAAGCGGAAGGTGAGAAAGCGTTTACGCTCGATACCAAATTGCACGTCGCCAGCATAAGCAAAACCATCACAGCGATGGCATTCCTGCATCTGGCCGCCCAGAAAGGCATTAAAATCACCGATAAAATAGCGCCCTATCTGCCGCCAGCCTGGGTGAAAGGCCAAAATATCAATCAGATTACGTTCCGGGATCTGATGACGCACGAAAGCGGCCTTATTGGTCTGGCCAATACCTGCACCAATGGCGCTTATTCTGAAAATATCTGGTGGGGTTTGCAGCAACTCGTCCAGAAAGGCATCCGGGCGTCAAACCGGGGCAAATATTGCTACCAGAATGCCAATTTTAGTCTATTCCGAATTCTGATTCCGGCCATTCTGGGATATTCGTTTACCGGAGACGACCAGATGGACGATGAGCAGACCCAGCAACGGTACATGGCGTATGTCCAGCAAAATGTCTTCGAGAAAGTGGGCATCACCAGCGCCGTGGCCGATCAGCCGCCGGGCGATCCGACGTATGCCTATACCTATCCGTCGGGCCTGGAATCCGGCTGGAATGCCGGTGATTTTACCAATACCGTGGGGGCTTATGGCTGGCACCTGACGCCCAGAGAAACCGGAAAATTATTTGCCACGGTTTTTTCGACCACCGACCAGCGCATCTTGACAACGGCCTGGAAAGATACGCTGCTGACCAACGGTCTGGCTCTTTTTTCCGGTATAATGCCGGACGGCTCCATTCGCTATCATGACGGGTGGTGGTATCTCAGACTGGCTCAGTATCAGGGCGTGCGGACGGTCTGGATACAGTTTCCGGACAATGTTACGGCGGTTTTATTTGTCAACGCCCTGCACGGCACCCGGGGGTATTTTCCGAGTGACGACGGGAACGATATTGTGCCCTACCTCACCCGGGCGTATACATTGGCCCGTGCCGCGAAAACCGGTCGCAAAACGGTTGGTACACTGACGCTCGAACATCCGGAGCCGCATTGATTCAGGACACAAAAGAATGGAAATTAAGCCGGTTCGTTGTATCTTTACCTATTGATTTTCAGTAGGTGAGAATTATTTCACAGCCAATGAAGCCCGTAAAACAGATTGCTGCGCCGACCTGGCTGAATACGTAAACAATAGATACGAATGTATGTACCCGGCATTGCTAATTGCCAGACAGTTTATTAACAAAGGCATCTCCGAAGGCCGTCCCATCACGCCGATGAAGCTGCAAAAGCTTATTTATATGGCGCATGGATTACACCTGGCCCGGCACGAAAAACCACTGATTGCCGAAAAAGTACAGGCCTGGTCGTATGGCCCGGTTATTCCTGATGTATATACCCGTTTCAAACGATTTGGTAACCATCCCATTACTACCCCGATTCCGACGCTGGACTGGGAAGAGGACCTGGATTCGCAGGCGCAGGACTCGATCAATTTTGCCTGGGATATTGCCAAAGATTACAGCGCCATCCAGCTTTCCAACTGGACGCACATTGAAGGATCGCCCTGGTATCAGTCGGTGAGCCGCAGCGACAGCGGGGCCATCGATCAGGAACCGATTGACAATGAAATAATCAAAGAATATTTCACCGAAATTATCAGGCGCGATGTCGGAGAGTGAAGACAGCGAAAAAGCGAAAGAAAATTTCCGCAAGCTGATTGAAGCGTCTTCGACGGACCCGCGTAACAGCAGTCTTTCCCGCAACGAGTTCGATCAGTACGATCAGGAGGAACGCCGAACCCGGTTGCAGGGACTGGCGCAGGACATTCAGGAGCGGAAGAAATTCGCGCAGTGGATTTTCTGGATGGTGGTCATGTGGCTGGTGGTGATTCTGGGCATCATCATTGCCGAAGGGCTGCATCTGCTGGATATTCCCCAGGCCGTGACCATCGCCCTGATCGGTTCAACAACAGTCAACGTGACGGCTTTTTTCGTCATTGTAACGAAGTATCTGTTTCCGGGGAAATAGCGGTTTTGACTGTTCTGCCAGTATAAAAAGCCGTTTTTGCTCTTTCCCGGAAATTGGCTATACCGATACAATCGACTTATGGATTTCAAAACCGGGGTTTTTCCGTTTCGCGGGCGCATTGCTGTTCTCCTGTTTCTGCTGCTGGTGGTTACCCGTCCGTTCGTTTTTTCACAAACGGGTTCCGGAGCAAAAACCAGCGGCAAACCGCTACGGCTTTTCATCATCGGAAACAGTTTTTCCGGCAATGCAACCCGGTATTTGCCGGAGTTAAGCAAAGAGGGCGGTCATGAACTACTCATTGGCCGGGCCGAACTGGGTGGGTGTTCCCTGCAACGCCATTGGGAAATTGCCGAAGCCGCCGAGGCCAATCCGGATGATCCGAAGGGAAAAGCATACAACGGGAAATCACTGAAAATGCTGCTGTCGGAAGGCACCTGGGATGTGGTTACCCTGCAACAATATTCCATGCTGTCCGGCGATGTGGAAACCTACCAGCCCTACGCCCGGAAGCTGTATGAGTACATTAAAAAGATACAGCCTGCCGCTAAAATTGTCTTTCACCAAACGTGGGCCTACCGCGCCGATGCCGACGGTTTTGGTAAAATCGCCGGGAAAACCGTGGCGCAGACCGAAAAAGAAATGTGGGAAAAATCGCGGGCGGCTTACCATACCGTTGCGCGCGAGCTGGGCGTGTCGATCATTCCGACCGGCGATGCGTTCTGGCGGATGAGTTCCGACCGGAACTGGGGTTTTCAGAAAGAGAATGGCTTCAACGCGGCTACCGCACAACCGCCCCGTTTGCCGAATGAAAAGAATTCCCTACACGTTGGCTACCAGTGGAAGGACAATAAACTGGCGTTTGATTCCCATCACGCCAATAAGGCTGGTTGTTACCTCGGGGCGCTGGTCTGGTACGGTTTTCTGTTCAACGAATCTCCGGTCAGGCTGACGTTTGCTCCCGAAGAGGTACCTGCCGACTTTGCTGCCCAATTGCGGAAAACAGCCTGGAAAACGGTCAAAGAAACCGGAAATTCTGTTGCGCGGTAACGGTTAAAAATCAGAAGGCCGTCGTCTGACTTGAAACAGACGACGGCCTTCTGATTTAGGGCGGATTCACAGCTTATTTCTGATACGTCACCCGGTAAATAACGCCGTTGTTGTCATCGGTAAACAGCAGCGAACCGTCGGGCATGGTGGTGATCCCAACGGGCCGACCAAACTGCGCCTGATTGTTGTTCACCAGAAAACCGGTCACAAAATCGTCAACGCGTGTCGGTTTGCCGTTCTCATAATGAATCCGAACCACCTTATAACCCGTGGGTTGTGCCCGGTTCCAGGAGCCGCGCATAGCGGCAAAGGCGTCGTTCTGGTACTCCGCCGGAAAACCGTTGGCGGCTCCGGAACCCGTGTAAAATACCATACCTATCGGGGCCGCGTGCGGATCGTACGACAGGCTGGGGAGGGTGGTTTTAGCCAGAACATCCGCGTAGGTGGTGTCTCCCATCGGGCGGGGGTGAGGGGAGTAGCTACCGTCTCCATAGATATACGGCCAGCCGTAAAAAGCCCCCTGTTTGATCTGGTTTAGTTCTTCTTTCTGCTGATCATCGCCCAGCCAGTCGATACCGTGGTCGAGTCCCCAGAGTTCTTTGGTTTCCGGATGCCAGCCAAAACCGATGGTGTTGCGCAGACCGCTGGCGAAGATAACCCGGTTACTGCCGTCGGGATTCGCCCGCAGAATGGTGGCGTTTTCGGCATTGGGTTCGGCGCAGGCGTTGCAGGTGCTGCCCACGGTAAGGTACATCAGGCCGTCGGGGCCGAAGCCGATGGTCCGGTTGGGGTGCTGACCGCCGTCGGGCAGGTTGTTGATCAGTTGCTGCGGGGTTCCGAGCGTACCGTCCGGGTTAATGTCGGCCCGATACACTTCTTTTACGGCCACCAGGTACATTTTATCCTGATGAATCGTCAGACCGTGTACGGCTTTGATGGTAGCCACTACCTGGTTCACGTCGGCTTTTCCGTCGCCATTGGTGTCACGCAGCAGCGTCACGGTGCCCGCTTCGCGGCTGGTTACGTACACATTCCCCGATGCACTGACCGTCAGCATCCGGGGCTTTCGGAGCTGATCGGCGAACTTGGCAATCCGAAAACCCGCCGGGAGTCGGAGTTGGGCCACCCGCTCGTCGGTAGCGTCGACGAGTGCGGGTTCGAATACATTGCCCTGAATGCTGGCGGATGTCGGCTCTTTGTTGGTTTCGGGAATTTTGGCGCCCGGAAGATGGTCTTTCGCGCACGAACTTAGTGCAGCCAGACCCGCCAGCAGGTACATCCTTCGTAGAGTTTTCATGAATAAAATTTAGATAGCGATGTGAATAACGCGTAACAACCCATTCCCCGCAGAGAATGGGTTGAACGAAAGCTATAACCTTTTAGGAAGTCAAGAGTTTAGGCCGGAGCCACCGGGGGAAGCGTATTTTTGGTAAATCTATTTCGTGGCTCCAATAAGGTAGTTGTAGTTACGAATTGCTTCGGCCCAACGCTGATTTTAAATTCACCAATTCCCCCAGTAAGCGCGTTTCCGGGACTAAATCCTCTTTGTGCAGGCTGCTGGCAATCCGAACAATTTCGGCATTTAATGTATCCATTTCGGTTTGCCGCCCGTTGCGCATATCCTGTAAGGTTGATATGAGTTGCCCGTCGGACGAGCGGCTGATCAATAAAAGGCTCTCCAGCACGTCATCCGCATCCAGAAATATCGCTTTTTCCCGGGCAACGGCGGTGCATTCACCAATCACCCGTCTGGCTATTTCAAGCGCACTTTCATCGCGGTGGAAAATACCGTTATCTATTTCCAGCAGCGGACAGATGGCATTGAAAATACAGTTGATAACGGTTTTCTTCCAGATAATGGGTTGAATATCCGTTTCGGCGCGGAATGGAAAGAGGGGAGTGTTGAGGGAATCGACCAGTGAAATCAGGCGGGTGTTATTTCCTTGAATAACGCCAATGGGCGAAACCGAGACGGGTTTGAACCGGACGGTAT
The DNA here is from genome assembly GCF_003259745.1 of Larkinella arboricola. Taxonomy (GTDB): domain Bacteria; phylum Bacteroidota; class Bacteroidia; order Cytophagales; family Spirosomataceae; genus Larkinella; species Larkinella arboricola. The sequence goes on from NZ_QLMC01000001.1 coordinate 234,424, forward strand.
GGGCAGAAACCGGTTGGCTGGTAACAAAAAGGACGCACCGGTAAATTTCGGGAAAGGCGTTGTCTATAAAAGGCTGTTCAACGCCCAGGCCGTTTTGCAGAATGACCACGGGCGAATGTCCGGCTTTATTTTTCAGACGCTGGGCCAGCTTTTGGTTACCATACGATTTGCTGGTTAAAACGATAATACCGTCCAGCGTCGGGAAATTGCGCAGGCTACTGACCTCAATCTCCGCTTCCAGTTCGGTTTTTTGATCGACGATGACGTTGATTTTTTGGGTATCGCTGGCCTGATCATCGACGCTCCCGCGCAGGAGAATAACGTTTTTGTTAGCCCGTTTGAGTGCAACCGCTAGTACTTTTCCAATGGCCCCCGCGCCAATGATATAAATCGTATTTTTCATCAACCACTAACTGACACTTTTTAGCGAAATCAAAGGGAAATACCGCTCCCGGAGGACATTCAAATGGTGAATAGGGTGGCCAGCGATGACAAAGCCCAACGCCAGGACGGAAATTTGTCGGCCAAAACACGTGCCGTTCCGACGGAGCATTTCGTCCGTAAACCCCTTAAAAAGCCGTACCGTTGTGGCGCGTACCAGCGAAAATTCGTCCAGCAAATCCGGCAGGGATCGGTCGGCTGCGGTTGTATTTCGGGCAAACAATTCTTCATCGAAGCCGGGCAGAACGGTCTGATCATTCCGCGCAAACCGCAAGGCCCGGTATGCCAGAATCCGCTCTGTGTCGATGCAGTGTTGCAGAATATCCCGAACCGTCCATTTGCCGGGCGCATAAACCGTATCACCGAGGGCTTCCAGTTGAGGCAGAACCGGCTCAAGCAGCTCTGTGCTTTGTGCAAGTGCTTCTGCAAGGGGAACGTCATCGACCAGGTTAATATACCGGTCAAAGAACTCAGGCATGGGGTTAATCGCTGTTTTTCTCATTGTTATCGGTGGTTAGTAGTCGAAAAATCAAGATATCAATTCCTGCGGACGACCGGAAGCTTCTCCGCCTTTGGGGCCGTAGAAAATTACCCAGGTTGCAAAATCGTCGGTAAATTGCTGAAACCGGTGTTCGGCGCGGGCGGGTACAAAAAAGAAGTCGCCCGGCTGGAACGGGTACGTTTTTCCTTCCAGATTAAAAACGCCCGAACCGGCAATAATAAAATAAACTTCGTCCCGCTCATGGGGCAGTTGCCGGTCGTGCCCCACGGGTTTGTAGACCTCAAGCGAAAGCGTGCCGTACCCGAATAGCTCCAGAAATTCTTTTCCGGACTCCTGCAATTGGCGCAACGCCTGTTCAGCCGGTTGGTGCATGGTTTACGGAATTTTTAATTCAAACAGACTAAACGAACCCTGATGGTAGTGGGCAGGCAGTTCGCGGACGTTGTCCAACGGGAACACACCCAGATACGTAAAGCCGCAACTGACGTAATAGGTATTGAGCTTCTCATTACCGCTATGGGTATCCAGCCGAACAAATTGTTTGCCGTTTGCTTTGGCGTATTGCTGCGCCCAGGCCACAATGTGTTTGACGTACTGCCCTCCCCGGAATTGCGGGTTGGTGGCAATGCGGTGAAGATAAATCGCCGGGTCGCGGTCTTTTTCCTTCCAGATGAGCGGATCCTGCCAGGTAACCACAAAGACACAGGCGATCTGACCGTTCTCAAGAATTTTCCACTGGCGGTTTTCCCGGATTTCCGTTTCGACCAGACTGCGTTCAAAGCCTAGCCAGTGTCTGACCCCCATTTGCTTTTGGTAGGCGGTTGCTACGTCGTAAAGTTGAAATAAAACCGGAATGTCCTCCTCTGTACAGGTGACGATTTGCATTGTATTGAAGTAAAGTTGTTACTGTTTGGCTTCCCGGTATCAGGTAGCCCTGCGAGGCCCGATCGGCGCACAAAGTTCTATTTAAACTCGTGGGCAATACAGATACAATTTTGTTTAAATGGAGGAGTACAGTAGGGCAGCGTGTTATCGTCCACCCGTCAGGTCCAGGAAGGTACCGGTGCAATAAGACGCTTCATCGGATAATAGCCAGAGAATGGCATGGGCCACTTCATCCGGTGTGCCGCCCCGTTTCATGGGCAGGCTGTCCTTCAGGCGATCCACCCGGTTAGGTTCTCCACCACTGGCGTGAATGTCGGTATAAATAAAGCCGGGTCGGACGGCATTCACCCGGATGCCTTCATCGGCCACTTCTTTCGCCAGACCGAGTGTAAAGGCATCGACCGCCCCTTTTGAAGCGGCATAATCAACGTATTCACCCGGCGAACCCGTTCGGGCGGCAATCGACGACACATTGACAATGCTGCCACCGGCTCCGCCCCGTTTCTGCGACATCCGGTGAATAGCCTCCCGGCTACACAGAAAACAACTGAGGACGTTACTGGCCAATACGCGTTGCCACCGCTCGACATCCATTTGTTCCACACGCATCTGGTGTTCGAGAATACCGGCGTTGTTTACCAGCGCCGTCAGCGGCCCCAGTTGCCGGTCGATGGTCTGAAAGAGGGCAACCACATCGGATTCGGAGGAGACATCGGCCTGCTGACAGCTGGCTTTTCCGCCGTTTTGATTAATGTCGTCAACTATTTTCAACGCTGCCTGCTGGTTGGTTATATAATTAACCATGACCTGATAGCCCTGAAGGGCGGCCAGACGGGCAGTCGAAGCGCCAATGCCCCGGCTGGAGCCGGTAATTAAAATAGTCTTTTGCATTTCTTATTAACTTATTAATACCATAAGGTCCTGAAGTAGCCCGTTCATAAGCTCCGTTAGAATCCGCTCTTTTACAAGTATCGGTGTAAATTTGATAGCCATACAGATACAGTTCTGCCAAATTCGATGGATACAGTCAAGCAAAATCAGTTGACGGCTCAATCGCCTGAGCATTTGTACCTCCGGATTGCCCGGGGAATTGAGCAGCAGATCCGGGATGAAGTGTTACGGGTCGGCGACAAACTTCCGTCGATCCGGACGATCTGCCGCGAACAGGGAGTCAGCATGAGTACAGCTACCCAGGCTTATTTTGAACTGGAAAGCCGGTCGTTGATCGAATCCAGGCCCCAGTCGGGTTATTACGTCAGCCGCTCTCCCCGCAAACAACTCGCCGTTCCGCAGACCAGCCAGCCTTCGGGAGAAGCCAATCCGGATAACCAGGACGGTATTATCCAGCGGGTTTACAGCAATATCAACAACAAGCATGTTATTCGGCTTTCGCTGGGTGTACCCGCCGACGAGCTATTGCCCATTGCCAAACTGAACAAGGGGCTGGTGCAGGCCATGCGTGAACTGCCCGCCAGCGGAACGGCATATGAGGAAATTCAGGGCAACGAAAAGCTCCGGCGTCAGATTGCTCACTGGTCGTTTACATGGGATGGCCGCTTATCGGATAAAGACATTGTAACAACGGCCGGATGCATGAGCGCGTTGTCGTTCTGCTTACTGGCATTAACCCAGCGCGGAGATACCATTGCTGTGGAAAGCCCCGTGTATTTTGCGGTATTGCAACTGGCCAAAAGTTTGGGACTACACATTCTGGAACTGCCGACCCATCCGCAGACCGGTGTGGAAATGGAAGCGTTTCAAAAGGCGTTGCCTAACATTAAACTGGCGATCCTGGTCAGCAATTTCAACAATCCGATGGGAAGCTGTATGCCCGATGAGCACAAACGGCAGATCGTACGCTGGTTGCAGCACTATAACATCCCGCTTATCGAAGACGATTTATACGGTGATGTGTATTTTTCTGAAAGCCGTCCGAAATCCTGCAAGACCTACGACGAGAGCGGACTTGTTTTGTGGTGCGGTTCGGTATCCAAAACGCTGGCTCCCGGTTACCGGGTTGGGTGGGTGGCGCCGGGCCGGTTCACCGAGCAAATTACCCGAATGAAACTGATGCACTCCGTTTCTTCTACGACGTTAACGCAGGAAGTTATCGCCAATTTTCTGGAGAATGGCCGGTACGAAAACCACCTGCGGAAGTTGCGCCGGACCTTACACACCAACAGTTTGCAATACAGCCGGGCCATTGCGGATTATTTTCCGGAAGGAACCCGCATCAGCCAGCCACAGGGCGGATTTTTCCTCTGGGTAGAGCTTGACCGCCGGATGAATACCGTAGAGCTTTACAACAGGGCGCTTAAACACGGAATCAGCATAGCCCCCGGACGTATGTTTACCGTGCAGAATCAGTTTGATAACTGTATGCGCCTAAGCTACGGTCTTCCCTGGAACGAAAAGCTGGATCAGGCCCTGAAAACACTCGGAACACTGGCGAAGTCGATTTAAAAAAGGACCGTACCGGTTACTGGATGAACGGCCCAACCATGAAGCGTCCAAAAAACTGATAAAAGTCAGTTTTTGGATTAAAAGCCAGTTCGGTAAAGGATTGGCACCAAGATTGTTATTAAGTAGATAAATCCGCTGAACGGTTGCTTAACCCAAAGGCGGTATCAAACTCACCGTAACGAATATTTACCCACCGTAACAAAGAATGTCTGGTGAACAACCGGACGAATTTAATTGAATGTGAATGGACTGGTTAACGATAACGGCCCGGCAATAAAACTGCCGGGCCGTTATCGTTACATGCTGTCAAGGTAATCGATTCATCGACGAAATTGTCCGCAAAAAGAAAGCCCGCTGATTCATCCTGAATCAGCGGGCTTATGTGTTGTCAGTTGCCGGAGAAGGATTCGAACCCTCACAAACAGAACCAAAATCTGTCGTCCTACCCTTAGACGATCCGGCAATTGCGAGTGCAAAGGTAGCGGGTTTGCACACAAAAAAGCAAGAAACCTTGAAAAAAATTAAGAATTAAGAATTAAGAGTTAAGAATTGAAAACACTGCGTCAGCTAACTCTTAACTCTTAATTCTTAATTCTTAACTAGTTACGCCTTGCGTTTCGGCGGTGGGAAGTATTTTTTTGACCAGCCCTTGCAGCACTTTTCCGGGGCCGCATTCAATAAATACCGTTGCGCCGTCGGCTCCCATAGCCTCGACGGACTGTGTCCAGCGGACCGGAGCGGTAAGTTGCGCGATCAGATTAGCTTTAATGGTATCGACATCCGTGGCCGGTTTGGCGTTTACGTTCTGGTAGATCGGGCAGCGCGGCTGGCTAAACGGCGTTGTGGAGATAGCCTGCGCCAGTTCGGCCCGGGCTGGCTCCATCAGAGGAGAGTGGAACGCCCCACCTACCTGCAAGGGCAATACCCGCTTGGCACCGGCTTCTTTTAGTTTTTCACCCGCCAGCCGGACACCTTCGAGCGAACCCGAAATCACAACCTGACCGGGACAATTATAATTGGCCGGAATAATCACTTCTTTAAAATTGGATTCAGCGGCTACCTGAAGACAAATCCGTTCGATGGTTTCATCGGGCAGGCCCAGCACGGCGGCCATTGTCGAAGGGTTCAGTTCGCAGGCTTTCTGCATGGCGCTGGCGCGTTGTGCCACCAGCCGCAAGCCGTCTTCAAAGGATAAGGCTCCAGCCGCCACCAGGGCCGAAAATTCGCCGAGTGAGTGACCGGCCACCATCGAAACATCGAACCGATCCGGTGTAAAGTCCTCGACGGTTTGGGCCAGAATGACGGAGTGTAAAAAGATGGCAGGTTGCGTAACGTTCGTTTGCTTCAGTTCCTCGTCGGTGCCTTCAAACATCACCTTCGTGATTTCGAAGCCCAGAATGTGGTTGGCCTGCTCGAAGAGGTATCGGGCTTTTTCGGATTGCTGATACAGTCCCAGTCCCATGCCGGTAAACTGTGCCCCCTGACCGGGGAAGATATAGGCTTTTTTCATGGTCAAGATGTTGTCTTAAAACGGGCTTCGGCCGGCATTACCGGGTCTGACGATTACCCCGGAATTCATAAAGCCGATAGGCCCTGGTTAAACTCACTTCCGGGCAAAGTAACGGGCTACTCGTATTTATTCCAAAAACACGCTTTGAACCCTGAAACGGGAGCGAGTAACACGAATTTATTTTTACTTAAAATAATACCATTATATAGTTAGAAAACAGAACAAAACTCCTGAGCAGTATGTTGCCTAATAGAGATAATCCTTCACCTTTTATTGATTCCAAATAAGCGTAAAAAAACAGGGTTTTTTTGGTTCGAATCGCTTTGTGCAGTAGTTTTGACCTCTACGAATCGGTTAATTTTCAAGCCGGTTTACTAAACAAAAATTTCTGATTTTAGAATATGTCTTGGGTAACAACAACACTTTCCAGCAGCCTTGGCCGCAAGGTTGTCATGTCGCTGACGGGGCTGTTTTTGTGCACGTTTCTCGTTGTCCATTTAGTTGGAAACCTGCAATTGTTCAAAGGCGATGAAGGCCGGGCCTTCAATGAGTACAGCTACTTTATGACCCACAACCCGCTCATAAAGACAATTTCCTATCTGCTGTATGCTTCCATTATTATTCATGCTGTGATGGCACTGGTCTTAACCCGTCAGAATCAGGCTTCGCGTCCCATCAAATACGCGTACGCCAGACCGGAAGACAATAGCCACTGGACATCACGAAACATGGGTATCCTGGGAACGATCCTTCTGATTTTCATCGTGATCCACATGCGGACCTTCTGGTACACGATGCACTTTGGCCCGATCACACTGGCGGGGGAAGAAATCCAGGCCGGATCCATTCCGCAGGTTACGTACGATGGGGAGCCCATCAAAGATCTTTACGCCGTTACGACCTTTGCCTTTTCCTACCTCTGGTATGTGATTCTGTATGTGTTGTCAATGGCGGCTTTGGCGTTCCACCTGGTACACGGTTTTCAGAGCGGTTTCCAAAGCCTGGGTCTGCGTCACAAAAAGTACTCTCCGCTGATCGAAGGGATCGGGACGTACGTGTTTGGTATTCTTATTCCGGCGCTGTTTGCGGCTATGCCGGTATACATTTACCTGAAAGTGAACCATATTCTTTTTTAATTAGAACAGGGTTTATCATTGAGTATTGAACCGTATCTGTCTATGATCGACGTATTAGAAGAACAAGAAACCGGAACCAAACTGGAGTCCAAAATTCCGGAAGGCCCACTGGCTGACAAGTGGACCAAACATAAATTTAACCTAAAGCTGGTAAACCCGGCTAACAAGCGGAAATACGAGATTATCGTTGTTGGAACGGGTCTGGCTGGCGCTTCGGCGGCTGCTACACTGGCGGAGTTGGGGTATAATGTAAAAGCATTCTGCTTCCAGGACAGCCCCCGCCGGGCACATAGTATTGCGGCCCAGGGCGGTATTAACGCAGCAAAAAATTACCAGAACGACGGCGACAGCGTTTTCCGGCTGTTCTACGATACCATTAAAGGGGGTGACTACCGGGCCCGCGAAGCCAACGTTCACCGTCTGGCTGAAGTGAGTGTGAGCATCATCGACCAGTGTGTGGCGCAGGGTGTACCGTTTGCCCGCGAGTACGGCGGGGCGCTGGCCAACCGTTCCTTCGGGGGGGCGCAGGTTTCCCGGACGTTCTACGCACGGGGCCAGACGGGGCAGCAGTTGTTGTTGGGGGCCTACAGCGCTCTGAGCCGGCAGGTTGCCAACGGGAAAGTGAAACTGTTCCCACGGACCGAAATGCTTGACCTGGTGGTGGAAGGCGGAAAAGCCCGCGGAATCATTACCCGGAATCTCATCACCGGTAAAATAGAAGCCCATTCCGCTCATGCGGTGCTGCTTTGTACGGGTGGCTACGGAAACGTATTCTATCTGTCGACCAACGCGATGGGCTCGAACACGACGGCCATCTGGCGGGCGCACAAAAAAGGCGCTCTGTTTGGAAACCCGTGTTTCACCCAGATTCACCCGACCTGTATTCCGGTAAAAGGTAACTACCAGTCGAAACTGACCCTGATGTCGGAATCGCTGCGGAACGACGGACGGGTGTGGGTCCCGAAAACAAAGGAAATGGCCGAGAAAGTCCGCAAGGGCGAACTCAAGGCGAAAGATATCAAAGAAGAAGACCGCGATTACTTCCTGGAACGCCGGTATCCATCCTTCGGTAACCTGGTGCCGCGTGACGTAGCTTCGCGGAACGCCAAAATGGTGTGCGACGAAGGCCGGGGGGTAGCACCGACGGGTCTGGCGGTTTATCTTGATTTTGCTGATGCCATCAAACGCGACGGTCGGAAGGTCATCGAAGCCAAATACGGTAACCTCTTCGAGATGTACGAGAAAATCGTGGACGACGATCCGTACGAAACGCCGATGAAAATTTACCCCGCTGTTCACTACACGATGGGTGGTTTGTGGGTCGATTATAACCTGATGACGAACATTCCGGGCCTGTACGCCCTGGGTGAAGCCAACTTCTCCGATCACGGAGCCAACCGGCTGGGCGCTTCGGCGCTGATGCAGGGGCTGGCCGACGGCTATTTCGTGATTCCTTATACGCTGGGTGATTACCTCGCTACCATTGGTCCGGCGGATAAACTGCCGGTCGATCATGCCGTCTTTAAGGAAGCCGAAAACGGGGTTAAGGAGACCATCAACCGGATGCTGTCGATCAAAGGCGAGAAAACCGCCGAAGAACTGCACCGGCAACTCGGCCACATTATGTGGGAGTACTGCGGTATGGCCCGTAATGAGGAAGGACTGATTAAGGCCCGGAAACTGATTCAGGAGTTGAAGGAAGAGTTCTGGAGCAATCTGCGGATTACGGGTACTGACCAAGAACTGAACCCGGCGCTGGAGCAGGCATCCCGCGTGGCCGACTTTATCGAGCTGGGCGCGCTGATGGTTGAAGATGCGCTGAACCGCAACGAATCCTGTGGAGGTCACTTCCGGGAAGAATACTCGACTGAAGACGGTGAAGCCAGACGTGACGACGAACACTACACGTACGTAGCCGCCTGGCAATACAAAGGCCCGAATCAGCCGGAAAAACTGCACAAGGAAAATCTGGTTTTCGAAACCGTTAAGCTGACGCAGCGGAGTTATAAATAAGGTTAAAGGTAAAGTGGACGGTGTAAGTAGGTTGTGCTGTCCACTTAGACGCCAAACGAAATGGATGTTACACTGAAAGTCTGGAGACAAAAAAATAGCCAAACACCGGGCAAAATGGTGGAATATAAATTGTCGGATATCTCCCCGGATATGTCTTTCCTGGAAATGTTCGACGTGTTGAACGAACAACTGGCGCACAAAGGCGACGAACCCGTTGCGTTCGACCACGACTGTCGGGAGGGTATCTGCGGCATGTGCTCGATGTACATCAACGGTCGGCCACATGGTCCGCAAACGGGTACCACCACCTGCCAGTTGCACATGCGGAATTTCAACGATGGCGATACCATCGTGGTAGAACCCTGGCGGGCGCTGGCTTTCCCGGTCATTAAGGACCTGGTGGTGGATCGGGACGCGCTGGACCGTATTGTACAGGCCGGTGGTTATGTTTCGGTCAATACGGGTTCTGCACCGGATGCCAACGAAATGCTGATTCCGCGTGAAATCGCTGAAGAAGCCATGGACGCTGCCCAGTGTATTGCCTGCGGAGCCTGCGTTGCGGCTTGTAAAAATGCCTCGGCAATGCTGTTCACGGCGGCTAAAGTTTCTCACCTGGCGGTATTGCCGCAAGGAAAGGCCGAACACAAACTGCGGGCCGAGCGGATGGTGGCTCAGATGGATGCCGAAGGATTTGGCGCCTGTTCGTTCACCGGTGCCTGCGCGGTTGAATGTCCTAAATCAATTTCGCTGGATCACATCGCCCGTCTGAATCGCGAGTATCTGGGGGCTAAATTAACGTCGAACAACGTATAGGTTTTTCGGCGTAACAATAAATAGACGCCCGGCCCCTCAGGTCGGGCGTTTTTTATGGCGTTGAACCTCAGAAATAGTGGTACTTTTGCAAAAAAATCTGCTTAGCTGGCGGTAGTCAATACCGTAACAGTTTGCATCTGGCAGCAATATGAAGATTGATTTTACTAAAAATACCGATGGCCTGGTCCCCGCCGTCATTCAGGATGCCGAAACGGGCAAAGTGCTGATGCTCGGCTACATGAACCAGGAAGCGTACGACAAAACGCAGCAGGAAGGCGTGGTGACGTTTTACAGCCGTAGCAAACAACGGCTCTGGACCAAGGGCGAAACCTCCAATAACTTCCTGCACGTCAGGGAAATCAGGGTGGATTGCGACGGCGACACGCTCCTGATTAAAGCGCAACCCGCCGGTCCGACCTGTCATACCGGAGCCGATACCTGCTTTAACGAAGTCAATCAGGGCAAAGGGTTGTTTCTCAATTACCTGCAAGCCGTGATTCGTGACCGGAAGCAAAACCCGACCGAAGGGTCTTATACGGCTTCGCTTTTCAAAAAAGGCGTTAATAAAATTGCTCAGAAAGTAGGGGAGGAGGCCGTTGAACTGGTCATTGAAGCTAAAGACGCCAACGACGATCTGTTCAAGGGCGAAGCCGCTGACCTGCTGTACCACTACCTGATCCTGCTCGAACAAAAAAATATTGATCTGGACGACATCATTGCGGTATTGCAGCAGCGACACGCAAAATAGGACGTTAAACAATGCGCAAACGTTTCCGGTTTGAAGATTGGAGTTGCCTGTTTTTTCATACAACTTTAGTCCTCAAATATTAAACACAAAACGCATTATGGGCCTTATCATACGCATTCTGATCAGTGCCGTTGCGGTATTGATTGCCAGTTATGTATTAAGATCATTCGGCGTGTACGTCGACGGTTTTGGTACGGCGGTCATTGTCGCCATTGTACTGGGTTTGTTAAACGCCGTTCTCAAACCAATTTTAGTCATCCTGACCATTCCCATTACGATCCTGACGCTGGGATTATTTTACCTCGTCATTAACGTTCTGATGGTCTATCTGGCGGCTTCGCTGGTGGGTGGTTTCCGCGTCGACAACTTTATCGGGGCGTTGTTATTCAGTATCATCGTGTCGGTGGTCAGCAGCATCATCGGCTCCATTGTTGATTAATTAACGCGGTAGAAAATAAACAGGCCAGACCCGTGTGGTCTGGCTTTTTTGCGTTCGACGGAAACGGTATTTTAATAACCTTTTAGAGGGCAGCGGGTTATTTCTCATAAAACCGTTCTTCCCATGAAACGTCTTATTCTTCCGATACTGGCTTTATCTCTTGGCATTACAGCCGCTTTCGGGCAGTGTAATCCGCCAACTCCCGCGCAGAATGCCGCTTACGAAAAGGTGGTGAAAGAACTGCAAAATCAATTTCGGAATAATCCGCCCGCGGGCGATTGGCAGGTATTTGATGAACGGAGTTCGCTGGGCAAACTGGAATTGAGCGACGAATACGGTAAAATCTTCCGGATTTGTGGTGATCGCTATGACTTGACTTTCCTGCAAACTTCGGCGGCTAACCGGCAGAAAGCCCGGGCCGACAGCGCCAAGGCCATTGGAGATACCACCACACAGCAGCAGCATTCGCTGGTGATGAATACGGATTCGGTTTACCGCGAAGCCGATCCAAACCGGGCCACCGATCTGGCAAAATCAACCGTTGATATAAACGTAGAAATGAATGCAGGCAACTACCGCTTGGAAGAACCCCTTAGCAACCGGTTTGTGGAGTCGTACAAAACAATTGCCGTCAATGGCGCACCGCTTGCGCTTCAGATTACGCTGAAACCCAACGAAAGCGGTATTGCCGCCCGGCCCGAAACCGTAGTGCTGCTTGGCAACTGGAAGAATAATTTACAGAAAAACCCGAAAGGAGATAAATTGTATCATTACTCGTACAAAAAGGGCGGTACGCTGATCGAAAACCTGGTTGTAACCATAAAAGCGCCCTTTGACGTTGCCAGCGAAATCGTGAAGCAAGTCGACTGGAAAGCAATCAGTGCAACGCTCACAAAGTAGATGAATTGAAATGACGATTTGCCATTGTATTTTGCGGCATGAAAAGTATTGTCGTTTATTGCGGTTCTAACCCGGGTGTAAATCCGGCTTATAGAGAAGCTGCTCGGAAGCTGGGCGAACAATTTGCGGAAAAGGAAATCCGGCTTATTTACGGGGGCGGTAACATCGGTTTGATGGGTGCTATCGCCGATACCGTCCTGTCGAACGGCGGGGAGGTAACCGGTGTTATCCCGAATTTTCTGGCCGCTCTGGAGGTGGCCCACAACACACTCACTGAACTGCACTTCGTCGAAACCATGCACGAACGGAAGTTCAAAATGGTGCAACTGGCTAAAGCCGTTATTGCACTACCGGGTGGGTATGGCACATTTGATGAGTTATTTGAGATCCTGACCTGGCGTCAGCTCAAGCTTTACGAGGGACCTATCGGTCTCCTTAATATCAACGGTTTTTATGACCTGTTGCTCCAGCAACTGGATCGAATGGTGGATGATGGTTTCCTGAAAGCCGAAAATCGGGAATTACTTATTGTCGCGGAAACGGCCGAAGAGTTGCTGGCGAAGATAGAAGCCGTCTGGGAGCAGGAAGTTTAAATGTCGTAATCGGTTGGGCTGGCAAACTGTGCAAACAGGAAAAAGAGGAAAACGGCTAAAAATAACCACCCCAGCATCAGCCCTTTGGTTAAATAATCAAACCCAACAGTAAGCCCAAGCAGACACAAAAGCACGTTGACGATCCGGTGAATGAGATCACGGTAGGACGACACGGCAGGAAACGGCATCTGCTTCTTTTTCCTTTTTCTGAAAGGGTCCATCTGTAGCAAAAATTACGGATATAAATTTGGTGAAATTATTTTTATATATAAGGGGCCGTGCAATCGATTTTAGAAATATTTTATAGCAAAAAATAGGCCGCTTTACGAGTGTGGCATCCGAATTGAACGGATTGCTGGTAAATAATCCGTAGTACTTCTACGTTCTTATTCTATTAACCTCTACGCCGTTGTCAATGAACCTTCGGATTTGTACGCTGACTGGAATTTTGGGGCTAATCATGCCGTTAGCCTTTGCTCAGCAGAACGCTCCGTTAAAAGTCGAAAATCTGGGTAATCAGATTAATTCGGAATACAACGAAGTCAATCCCGTTATTTCACCTGACGGGCGGACTTTATATTTCGCCCGCATTAGCCATCCGCAGAATACCCACGGTAACAAAGGCAGCCAGGATATCTGGTATGCGGAGTTGCTGGAGGGCGATCGCTGGAGTCCGGCGCGCCGGATGGCTGCTCCCCTTAATAAAGATGAGTACAACTGCGCCTACAGCATCACGCCCGACGGCAATACGATGCTCATCAAGGGGGCTTATACAAACGGCAATTATGAAACCCGCGGCTTTTCGACCAGCAAACGAACCGCGAGTGGCTGGTCGCCCCCGCAAAAACTAAACATTCCCAATTACGAGCGCATGAGCAAAGGGCAGTACGACTGCGGCTATCTTTCGGCCGATGGGAAAGTGCTGGTCATGGCGTTCAGTGAGAAAAAGAACAGCAAGGAAGATGACATTTACGTCAGCTTTCGCCAGAAAGACGGTTCCTGGAGTAAACCGCTGAACCTGGGTCCGGAAGTAAATACCGATGGAACCGAAACAACGCCTTTTCTGGCAGCCGACGGAGCCACCCTGTATTTTTCGAGTGATCGTCCGGGAGGGTCCGGCAGCAACGACATTTACGTCTGCAAGCGGGTCGATAAGACCTGGAAGCACTGGTCAAAACCGGTGAATCTGGGCCCGGCAATCAACACCGACGGGTATGATGCCTATTACTCCGTGGCCGCTTCGGGCGAATATGCCTACATGACCAGTTTCAAAAATACGCTCGGCAAAGGCGATATTGTACGGATCAAGCTCCGCGATGAATCGAATCCCGAAGACAAAACCGTTCCGGAAGAGGTTCGTCCCGATCCGGTGGTGTTGGTGAGCGGTAAAGTGATCGACCAGAAAACCGGCAAACCTGTTGAAGCCCGGGTGGTTTACCAAACCTTGCCCGATGGATCGGAAGCCGGTGAAGCCACGTCCGACCCGGTGACGGGCGAGTATAAAATTGTGTTGCCCTATGGCAAGAAATACAGTATGCGGGCCGTAGCGCCCAATTTCATTGCCGAGGGAGGCAATATCGACCTGACCGAGGCCAAAGGCTTTCAGGAAATCAAAGGCAAGGAACTGAACCTGATTCCGATTGAGGTTGGGCGGGCCGTGCGGCTGAACAACATTTTCTTCGATGTGGGGAAAGCCACCCTGCGCGACGAGTCGTTCCCGGAACTGGACCGGATGGTGAACACATTTAACGAGAATCCGAAGCTAATCGTCGAAGTGGGTGGGCATACGGATAATACCGGATCGAACGAAATAAACCTGAAACTGTCGCAGGACCGCGCCGATGCCGTCCGTGAATACTTTATCGGCAAGGGCATCGAACCCGACCGGGTTGGCAGCAAAGGGTACGGCGAAGCACGGCCGGTGGCCACCAACGATACGGAAGAAGGGCGGCAGACGAACCGGCGCGTAGAATTTGTGATTAAGAAAAAATAGCTCTAAAAGACTTTATCGAAAATGAAATGGCCCGGTTATATGCCGGGCCATTTCATTTCTAAAGAAGGTAGGTATGGAAATTAATCCAGTCCGGGCCGCTGAAAATTCCGTGCTTCCGGGAAGGCTTCTTCCATCTGTTGCCGGATGCGGCCGAGCAGCACCAGCATATCCAGCACATCATCGGTTTTCTCCGGATAATTTTCCAGCAGCGTGTGCCAGGCCAGTAATGACTGATCAACGCTCACCAGCACCAGTTTGGCTTTGCCGTTGAAATAAGCCTGAAGAGTGGGTGTACGATTCAGGCCGCTATTGACCTGTAGCGCCGATACAACCTTGACCGGGATCAGCGTACGGTACCATTTGATGATTTCCCAGGCGTCTTTTAGTTTATTCAGCAAATCGATGGCTTCCTGTTCTGTCCGTAGGCCCAGATTTGTTTCAAAAGCCTGTTGATGACCGGCTTGCTCCAGCAGGTTTTTTTCCTGCTTCAACCAGGCCGCCGTTTGACGAAGATAATCGTCGCACAACGCAGTCAGCGGGTTTCCGGCTGACTCTTTGGCGGGAGCAACGGCTTTTGTTTCTTCTTCGATGGCCCGGTGTTCCGGCAGGACACGTTGCTGGCGGGCTTTTTCGACATAGTTTTTGGTTAGTTCAAGGGTTTCCATCAACCGGCTCACCAGCGTTTCCGCATCCATACTCGACTGTTTTAACCCTTCCGGATGTTGCTTTGCAAAATTCTGGCACCGCTTGGTAAACGGGCAGCGTTCACACCAAGAATCGCAATAATTGTAAATGTTCGGTATCAGCTCCACTTCCTCTTTCATGATTTACAGGTAGTTACGGTTATTTGTGAATATGCTAAGACATCAGGAAAAACGAGTCGGTTCATATCTATTTGTGAATTTACGATTCTTGGTATAAAATACAAATTCCAGGCCATTTTTATGAATTTATATTCTGTTTGATGGATTTATTTTTACTAAACGTTTGGCAGGTGCAATAAAATTATTTTTTGCAGGAATAGTATTTTATTGAGGTTGTGTTGATAGGCAACCGGTTAATCAAACAAGAGTGGTATTAATGAAGGCGAAAAGTTATTTTTGAGAAATCCAGCTCCGCCCCGATGAACTATTCCTTCTTCCTTCTTTTGCTGATTACACTTTCGTCAGCTGCCCAAACGCCGGAAACCGCCCCGCTTGATTCGCTGACGGAAACGTCCAGACGGTATTACAACCGCCAGCAACCCGATTCGCTCTATGCCCTGATGGGCGATGCGTTTCATGGCCAGATTTCAGCGGCTCAGTTTTCCCAGATCTCTCAGGGCCTGAAAGCGCAGTTAGGAACCTGGCAATCCGCCGAGCGCCGGAGTGTCAAAGACGGGGTGGCCCGCTACAAGGCGACGTTCGACAAGGGGCTGATCGATTTTTACATCAGTCGTGATAAAGCCGGCAAAATTCATACCTTTCTATTCAAACCCTATGAAGCTGATGTTGCCGATAAAACGTCGGCCGTGCCGACCAGCAATCTGCTCAAAACAAATTTTGATCAACAGGTCGATGCGGTGGCTCGGGCATACATCAAAAAAGCAAATACCGTCGGGCTGAGCATTGGTATTCTTCGCAATGACAGTCTGTTTACGTACAATTACGGAGAAACTGCCAAAGGAAATGGCCAGCTTCCGGATGCAAATACGCTGTTTGAAATTGGCTCGATCAGCAAAACGTTTACGGCGACGCTACTGGCTGATGCCGTCCAGCGTGGGCTGGTTAAACTGGATGATCCCGTGAACAAGTACCTACCCGACTCCATCCCGAAGTTGCAGAAAGACGGCATTCCTGTTACGCTGAAAACGCTGGCCAATCATACCTCCGGTTTGCCCCGGCTCCCGACTAATCTCTTTTCAACCGCTACGGACATGAATAACCCGTACAAACACTACGACCAGAAATTACTTTATACCTACCTCAAAACGGCCACCCTATCGCGTCAGCCGGGGAAGGAATACGAATATTCCAATCTGGCGGTGGGGCTGTTGGGTACTGTTCTGGAAACGGTAAACAAAAAAACGTACGAGGAGCTTGTAAAAGAGCGCATTGCCAAACCGTTAGGTATGGCGCATACCGTGCTGACCCTGAATGAGCCGGATAAAAAGCGGTTTGCGCAGGGAAATGATGCCAAAGGCAACCCGGCGTCGTCGTGGGAGTTTCAGGCGCTGGCGGGTGCGGGCGCACTCCGGTCTTCGGTCAATGATCTGGTTCCGTATCTGAAAGCCGAATTGGGCAAAGGACCGAAAAAACTGGTTGAAGCCATGAAAGCGACCCAGCAAACGACATTTACGAACGGAAACACCGCTGTCGGGCTGGGCTGGCACCGCCGTTCGGAGGACGCGCGGCCCTGGTTCTGGCATCAGGGTGGCACCGGCGGTTTTGTTACCTACGTGGCTTTCAATCCGTCACGCCAGATTGCAGTTATCCTGCTGACCAATAGCCAGAGCCCAATTGATGAACTTGTGGCTGGCGCTCATAAACTCGCTGAAACCAACACCAAATGAAAATCGAAACCGTCAGTATTTTAGGGTGCGGCTGGCTGGGCTTTCCGCTGGCCGAGCGGTTGCTGGATAGCGGCTACGTAGTCAAAGGAAGCACTACCTCGAAGGAAAAACTGCCAATTTTCTGGAAACGGGGCATTAAACCGTATGAGCTTCGCCTGACGCCAACGCCGGAAGGGGATGATCTGGCCGACTTCCTCGATACCGATGCCCTGATCATCAACATTCCGCCCAAAGCCGGACAGCAGGGCGATGTTTTTCATCCTCAGCAAATCCGGGCCGTGGCCGATGCCCTGCGGCAAACCGGGGCGAAAATACCGTACATCCTTTACGTCAGTTCTACGTCTATTTATCCGGATTTAAACCGGATGGTTGTTGAAGACGATGTGATGACTCCCAATCAATCCCTTTCTCCGGCGTTTGTTGAAGCCGAACAAACCGTTCTGGGGCTGGGCCATTCGACGGTGTTACGGTTTGGCGGGTTGTTGGGTTACAACCGGATTCCAGGCCGTTATGTAGCCGGTAAGCAGGGCTTAACCACGGGGTCCGTTCCGGTCAATTACATTCACCGCGACGACGGTATTCAAATCATCACGGCTTTTCTGAACAATCCGCAGCCGGGGCAGATTTTCAACGTGGTAGCGCCCGAACATCCGACGCGTGAAGCCGTTTACCGGCAAAACTGCGCCGATTTCGGCTACGAAACCCCGACGTTTGCCGAACCATCGGAACCCGCTCCTTATAAAATTGTCAGTCCCGAAAAATTAATCAAAACCATCGGTTACCCGTTTCAATACGCCGATCCGCTGGCGTTTTATTACACACCTTAAAATTTCCACTTCAGTCGTACGGACGCATTACGGCCCGGGTCGTCGGCATAATACCGGAAGCGGTTCATGTAATCGCGGTATACGGTATTGAATAGATTGGTAACCGTAATTCCGACGTCAAGCTGACGTTTTTCTGATACCGGAATGGCAAAACCGGCGGTCAGATTCCAGAGTGAATAGGCGGGCGGGGGTGGAATAAAATCGCTGGTGGCTGAACGCGGCCCGCCCGGAACCCGGTTTTGCCGGGCTACCCACAAATTACCCGCACCCACAAAAACGTCCTGGAGCCCGGCCCACTTGCCGAGGTCATAACGCAGACTGTTTTCCCAACGGTTTGGCGGAGTCATGACAATGGGCTGATCAAGAACAACATCCTGCACCCGCAGCAGCGATAACTTGGATGTTCCGCTCAGTTTCGGTAACAAAACTGTCGTCAGGCTGGCATCCAGTCCTGCATAAAGGGCGTCGGTTTGCGTGTATTTGAAAGCCGGAAAAGCCCCCCGGATGGTCAGAACCGGTTCGGCCTGCGGTTTCAGGTAGATGTAATCCCGAATGGTGTTGTAAAACAGACCCACTTCGGCCTGCACTTTTTTGCCCGTATACTCCGTGCTTAGATTCAGGTTGTAAGCCACTTCGGGTTGCAGGGTTCGGTCGCCGAGTTCGTAAGCCGCTGCGCCGTGGTGAACACCGTCGCTGAACAGTTCGCTTACGTTCGGGGCGCGCCAGGAGGTTCCGGCGTTGAACCGCGCCGTCCATTGATCATTTATTGAATACGTCGCCCCGACGGTTCCCGAAAAATTCCGGAACACGAACAGCGGTTTTTCCAGCACCCGGTTTTCATACCGGAACACCTGCATATGCCGGTAGTCATAGCGAAGCCCGGCTTCGTATTCCCAGCGGTTCAGCTTTAGTTTTTCAATCCAGAAAATACCGGCATTATACGTCCGGAAATTCGGAATCAACGGGCGGCCGTTCATGATATTAAACTGATAAAAACCGCTGATACCCACGCTGCCGGTCAATTTGTTGGCGAGGGGCTTGTGCTCAAAAATCAAATCACCGGTGTAGGTTGTCAGCCGAAAGCGGAGCTCCGGGCGGTTGAGGGCCGCCAGCGAATCGTTCCGGGGGCGGTGCAGGTCGTATTCCATCCGGTCGTCAAGCTGCCGGGCCAGTGTCAGACTCCAGGTGCCCCCCGACGCCAGTTTCCAGTCGGTTTTCCACTTCAGCAAGTCGTGGACAATTTGTTGGTAGGGCCGATTGATGGCGTACGAAAAACCGGATTTGACGATGGGTTCCCCCTTCTCAAGCACGGCCTGAAGGTCGCTCAGGCTGCCAATGTGCGAACCCGAAAAGATACCCAGTCGGGTTGCAAACCGGCTGTAATAAAGCTCGGAACGAAGCCGGGCCGAGCGGTAACCCAGCGCAGCCGAAACGTTCTGCTCCGAAATGCCGGTATTGTCCAGAAAATACCGGGGTGTGCGGATGTTGCCGCCCCGTTTGAGCGTTCCCTGCACCCGCCAGCCGAACCTCTTGCCAAAGCCGCCTTCTGTTTGCAGCGAAGCCACACCCTGCCGCCCGTTGGTAAAACCGGCCAGATTCAGTTCGCCGTGAACGGTTTTGGTGGTGGGTAGCGGAGCCGGTTCGACGAGAATCACCCCGCCAATGGCATCGGAGCCAAAGCGAACGCCCGCAGCTCCCTTAATGACGGTAAGGCGGTTAGCCACGAAGGGATCAATTTCGGGTGCGTGTTCGGAGCCCCACTGCTGGCCTTCCTGCCGGATACCGTTGTTCAGAATCAGGATGCGGTTGCTGTGCATACCGTGGATAACAGGTTTGGCAATCGACGAGCCGGTTTGCAGGGTGGTTACGCCCGTAACAGTCCGCAGGGCATCACCCAGCGACTGGCCGCGGGTTTGGTCGAGCGCCTTGCCTTCCAGTTGCGAAACCGTCTGACTGCTGAGCGCCGTGGCCCGCTGCGCCGTTACATTCACATCCTGCAAATGAATATCGTCTTCCGTCAGCAGCACGTTTTGCTCGGACGTATGAACCAGCGTCACGGACTGGGCCACCTGCTTATACCCTAAAATGCTGCTAACCACCGTGTATTGTCCCTGGCACAGCTGGTCGATCCGGTAATGCCCTTCGGCATCGGTCAGGGTTCCTTTTTGTAATTCTTTAATAAAAACGGCCGCACCGGGAATGGGCTGGCGGCTATCCCGGTCGAGCACCACTCCTTTTATAAAACAATCGCAGGGATGTTGTGCAAAAGTGGGGAACAAGATTCCCACTGTTAGCAGTAGGGGAACAAATAAAAGAAATAATAAATGACCAGGCTTCACTTTCAGGTAGTTACAGAAATTCTGAATGGGCAAAGTTACATTATTTTGCAACCTAGTTGCATATAAATTTCTTTTTATTCGACGAAAACAGGCGTTGGCATCCGGAATAAAGCGGCCAAAAAGCTTGTTTTGGAGCTTTGTTTAACTAAATTTGGTCAAAACTTAAACAAAGTGTGGTGTGTGGTTCCACACATTGTAGAAAAAAGGCCACAAATCGTTCTTTGATATCCTTTGGCACACTCGGCCCACTTTCTCATTTATAATATTTCAATCGGCTGTAATTCAGGGGTTTATGCGGGATTGAGTTCGAGCTAATTAATCGAGTTGCGATTTTGGTTGCATTGTTGTCTAATAGGTAAGCAGACTTGGTTCAACAATAACGACTTAACGACTTATAGATCATGACAGCTCTTGAATTTACCTACAACATCGGCAAAGTTTCTAAGTCGCTGAAGCCATTTGCGCTTCGTTTAACGAAAGACGTAGAAGATGCAAACGACTTGTTACAAGATACTTTACTGAAAGCGTTCACAAACCGCGATAAATATACGGATGGTACGAATCTCAAAGCGTGGTTGTATACCATCATGAAAAATACCTTCATCACCAACTACCAGCGGATGGTGAGAAAAAATACCTTCATCGATACAACAGACAACCTGCATTACATTAACTCGACGGAAAGCAGCACCGACAACCTGGCTTATTCATCATTCGCTCAGGACGACATCAACCGGGCTGTTAATGCACTGGACGATACGTACCGCACACCGTTTATGATGCACTTCCGGGGCTTTAAATACCACGAAATTGCAGCCCGGCTGGATATCCCCATCGGAACGGTGAAAAACCGCATTCACATTGCCCGTAAAGAGCTGAAAGACAAATTGAAAGTCTACGCTTATCAGGGTTAATTATAAATAGATAGTAGAGGATAGACGAGAGATAAAAGACATAATTAAAGTACCCATCTTTTATCTCTTATCTCTCGTCTACCATCTTGAAAGACATTTGATTGAGTAGTTTTTGGTTAAAAAAGAGGAAGGTTCCGAAAAGTTAGATGGTTTCCGTCTAACTTTTTTGGTTTGGGGAGGAGACGGATTTTTTCAATCCGTCTTTTTTGTGTCTATTGGCTTGTCAACCGGTATTTCTCAGTTCCGACTCTACGGAGGGATTAGAAACCATCACTTAAAATCCTCTAAGAGGTTAGGGGCAGTTATGGCAAAAAAAGTTATTGTTATTGGAGCCGGATTCGCGGGCTTATCGGCCGCTACCAGTTTGGCCGACAAGGGGTTCGATGTTACGGTTCTGGAGAAAAATGATCAGGCCGGGGGGCGCGCCCGGGTGTTTCGGCAGAACGGCTTCACGTTCGATATGGGGCCGAGCTGGTACTGGATGCCCGACGTTTTTGAAACCTATTTTGGTCGTTTTGGCAAAAAGCCGTCAGACTATTACAAGCTCGTTCGCCTTGACCCATCGTATAACGTCATTTTTGGTCCCGGCGACGCCGTAAGCCTGCCCGCCGGTCTTGACAAGTTGCAGGCGGTTTTTGAAGCGATGGAACCGGGGGCCAGTCGGCGCCTGCTCGATTTTCTGAAACAGGCGGCTTATAAATACGATGTGGGTATCAACCAGTTTGTCTGGAAGCCCAGTCGGCGGGTGACTGAGTTCATGAGTTTAAAACTGCTTCAGGATGCAATGCGGCTGGATGTGTTTCAATCGTTTGCGAGCCACATTCGTAAATATTTCAGCAATGAGCGGCTGTTACAGTTGATGGAATTTCCGATTTTGTTTCTTGGCGCTACGCCCCAGAATACCCCGGCGCTGTATAGCCTGATGAACTACGCCGAAATTTCGATGGGAACCTGGTATCCGATGGGGGGAATGCACGAGATTGTGAAAGCGATGGTGAAGCTTGCGGAAGAGAAGGGGGTAAAAATAGTATTGAATCATCCGGTCAAACAAATAGGTGTAACAAATGGTATAGCCAACAAGGTAGAGACGTATCAGGGCACTTTTGAAGCCGATGTGGTGGTGGCCGGAGCCGATTACCAGCACGTTGACAGCAAATTACTGGCCCCTGAATACCGTAACTACGACGATCGTTACTGGAATAGCCGGGTTCTGGCTCCGTCGTCGTTGCTATTTTATCTCGGCGTTAGAAAGCGGGTGCCCCGTTTGCAGCACCATAACTTATTTTTCGACGAGGATTTTGGGCAGCACGCAATTGAGATTTACGAAAAACCGCAGTGGCCCACCAAACCGTTGTTTTATGTGTCGGCCCCGTCGAAAACCGACCCGACAGTGGCCCCGGCCGGTATGGAAAACCTGTTTATTCTGATTCCGGTAGCGCCGGATCTGAACGACCCGGAGGAAACCCGGGAGCATTATTACAACCTCGTGATGGACCGGCTGGAAGCTTACGTGGGTGAAAATGTCCGGAATCACGTGATTTTCAAAAGGAGTTACGCCCACAGCAATTTCATTGCGGATTACCATGCTTTCCGGGGAAATGCCTACGGGCTGGCGAATACCCTGCGGCAAACGGCTATTTTAAAGCCGGGTCTGAAGAACAAAAGGGTCAACAACTTGTTTTACACGGGCCAATTGACGGTTCCGGGTCCGGGTGTACCGCCCTCCCTGATTTCTGGACTGGTAGTGGCCGACGAAGTAAAGAAAGAATTTGGATAAGAAATGTGTCGTATAAATGGAATTATTAATTGCTGTTTCAGACCGGGTCGGGAAGGAGCAGCCCAGCCACTAACCCAATGATCGAACTATTCAATCGCACCTCGGTAGAATGCAGCAAACTGGTCACCGAACACTACAGCACCTCATTTACGCTGGGTATTAAAACGTTAGACCGGAAATTCCATTATCCAATTTACGCCATCTACGGTTTTGTTCGCTACGCCGACGAGATCGTGGACACGTTTTACGACTACGACCAGAAATATTTGCTTGAAAAGTTTAAAGCCGACACGTACGAGGCACTCGAACAGGGAATCAGTTTAAACCCGATTCTGCACGCCTTTCAGCGGGTGGTAAAAGAATACCGTATCGAGCGGAAACTGATCGATTCGTTTCTGAAAAGCATGGAAATGGACCTGTATTTCAACGAATACAGCGAAAACCGCTACCAGGAGTACATCTACGGTTCGGCGGAAGTGGTGGGGCTGATGTGTCTGCGGGTGTTTTGCGAAGGGGATATGGCCATGTTCGACCGGCTGAAAGAACCGGCCCGAAAGCTGGGGGCGGCTTTCCAGAAAGTGAATTTCCTGCGTGATCTGAAAAGCGATTTTGTTGACCGGGGCCGGGTCTATTTCCCGGGCGTTGATTTCACCGACTTTAGCCGGGACGCCAAACAGCTGATTGAAGACGATATCCAGCGTGATTTCGACGATGCCTACGTGGGGATCATGAACCTGCCGCGCGGTGCCCGGATGGGCGTGCATCTGGCTTATACGTACTACCGGACCCTGTTTAACAAAATCAAGCAGGTGCCTGCTTCGCGGATTCAGGAAGAGCGGGTGCGGGTACCGGACATGAAAAAGATTGCCTTACTGGCCCAAACCTACGTACGGTTTCGCTGGAGCAGTATTTAAAATTGTTGAACCCCGCCGGTAATTGCCCGTTCCCAATGGAGAGCGGGGCCGTCGACCAATACCTGTTTTTATACTTCAATACGCCAATCGCAGTACTACCACCCGTTTTTTGGAGGAGATCATCCCCCTTTTCTTTTATTCGCCTATTCGCCCGAAGCTCGAATTGAACGGGTTTGCTGGTCTGAGTTTATGGGTTTTTATAAATGAAAGCTCGTAAAATGTCGGGAACCCGAACCGTTCAAAAATGAACGGCCAACTGTCTGCTTACAAACGGGTTTTACTTTCGGGCCAGAAATACCCGTTTTCATCTGGTCCTACTGCGCTACCCACATCCTGGCTTGAGCGGGCGGAAAAGCTATCCGTATCATCCTGATTCCCGATTTATGGGCATATATATTTCCCTTTTCACAGGTGGACTAAATCGGGTTAGATAAGCGAAATTCGATTTAGTAGTTGCCGTTTTTTGGCTTTTGGTTACAGGTCATTTCAATAATTAACCTTATAACCTGTTTACAGACATATCGTTACCTGTTTTCAAGCCTCCCGAAAACTGCTTTTCTTGTTACGGTTTCTAGCCGGGTTGTTCGGCGAAAGCCATTTTTTACAAAGGCTCCCCTAAATAGTGAAATGAGATTTTAACCGTATCTTTGCCGCTTAGTAACTTCATTTATAATACAATACAGGTTCATGGTTTCTGAAACGGCTGAAAAGACGGTATCCGCAGAGGTGCTGGCCAAATACGAGCTGGTGATTGGTCTGGAAGTACATTGCCAACTCCTGACGGCGACGAAGATTTTTGCCGCCGACTCCAATCAGTTCGGCAGCGAACCAAATACGAATATCAGTGTCATCACGCTGGGGCATCCGGGCACCTTACCCAAACTCAACCGCAAAGCCGTTGAACTGGCGGTTCGGATGGGGCTGGCCTGCCGTTCGGCCATCACGCAGTACACGGTTTTTGCCCGTAAAAACTATTTTTATCCCGACCTGCCCAAAGGCTACCAGCTTTCGCAGGACAAAACGCCGATCTGTGTTGGGGGCGAAATACCCGTCAAGTTCAAGGATGCCAATGGGCAAACCGTTGAAAAAGCCGTTCAGCTGCACCACATTCACCTGGAAGAAGATGCCGGAAAAAGCATTCACGACAGCGACTGGAACACCCTGCTGGATTATAACCGCGCCGGAACGCCCCTGATCGAGATGGTAACCGAGCCCGTGATTCAGAGCGCCGAAGAAGCCGCAGCGTACCTGACCGAAGTTCGGCGGCTGGTGCGGTATCTGGACATCTGCGACGGCAACATGGAAGAAGGCTCGCTGCGCTGCGATGTGAATATTTCGGTGCGTCCGTGGGGGCAGAAAGAATTCGGTACGAAGGTCGAGATCAAAAATATGAACTCGATCCGGAACGTGCAGCGGGCCATCGAAAGTGAGTTACGGCGGCAGATTGAGACGATTGAAAAAGGCGGAACCATCATCCAGGAAACCCGGATGTTTGATGCCAACACGGGCCTGACGCACGGGATGCGGGTGAAGGAAACTATGAACGATTACCGGTATTTTCCCGATCCGGACCTGAGCCCGGTCGTCATTTCCGACGAATGGCTGGCCGGTATTCGCGCCAACATGCCCGCCTTGCCGAAAGAACGGTATGAAACGCTGCTGAATCAGTACGGGCTGCCCGAATACGATGCTGCTCTGCTGGCCGATGTGAAAGAACTGGCCGATTATTTTGAAGCCGTCAGTCAGAAAACAACGCATTACAAAGCCGTTTCCAACTGGATTATGGGGCCGGTTAAAGCGCAGTTGACCGAAAAAGCACTGCGCGACGGCCAGTTTCCGGTTTCGGCCGAAACGCTGGCCGGGCTGATTAATCTGGTGGATTCCGGAAAAGTAAGCTTCTCGACGGCCAGCCAGCGGATTTTCCCGGTTTTGATTGAACAACCCGGAAAGTCGGCGGAGCAGGTGGCGCAGGAGCAGAATTTATTACAAAACAGCAATACCGATACGTTACAAACGTTGGTAGATGAGGTGCTGGCAGCCTGGCCCGATAAAGTGAAGGAATACAAAAAGGGCAAGAAAGGGCTGCTGGGTTTGTTTGTGGGCGAGGTGATGAAAAAATCAAAAGGCAGCGCCGACCCCAAGCTAACCAATGAGTTGCTTCAAAAATCGTTGTCTTCTCCGTTATAACTGTACAGGTAAGATGAAAAAAAATCGGATTGGTTTCGCCGTTTTGATGGCTTTGGCCTTGCCGTGGACGGCTTTGGCGCAGAGTGCAGGCAAAGAATTTACGGTCAGCGGTACGGTGCAGAACTTTAAGCCGGGCAGCAAGGCGTATCTGGAAACAAATGAGCAGCTTTCCAGAAAGCTGGATTCGACGCAGATCGACGCTGAAGGGAAATTTACCCTCAAAGGGCGCGAACTCAACGGCGGGAGTTTCTACAAGCTCAATCTGGCCAACGAGCAGGTTTCGAGCCTGCTCGTTGATGGCGGTGAAAACCTGACGGTTACGGCCGACGCGAAAGACAAAAGTAAGCTACAGGTTAAGGGATCCGTCAACATGGAGTTTTACCCGAAAATCGTGGAGATTGATGTCATGATGCGGGAAAAACACAAGGCGTGGCAGAAACGGGCGGCAGCGGCAGCTTCCAAAAACGATTTCAAAGCCGGGCAGGCCATTGACCAGGAAGTAGTTACCGAAAACCAGAAGGTGATCGAAACCGTCAAGGCGATGATTCCGCAGATGGGGACTTCGACGGTTGCCATGATCTCGCTCAAGTACCTGGACCCAAAAGAGCATTTTGATATGTATGAATCGCTGGCGCAGAAGATGCAGCAGGCGGGTATCAAGAGCAAACAGGCACAGGCGTTTATCAACTTTGTAAACATGACGAAGGCCGAAACGACGGCCCAGGCCAATCAGGTCGCCATTGTGGAAGGAGCCCTGGCGCCGGATGTTACGCTGGAAAATGCCCAGGGCCAGCCAGTTAGTCTGTCGTCGTTGCGGGGTAAATATGTGCTGATCGACTTCTGGGCGTCGTGGTGCGGCCCCTGCCGGCAGGAGAATCCGAATGTCGTGCGGGTGTATAACAAATATAAAGACAAAGGCTTTGAAGTATACAGCATCTCGCTCGACGACAGCCGGGATAAGTGGCTGAAAGCCGTGCAGGCCGACGGAATGATCTGGACGAACGTGCTGGGCAAGAAGAACGGAAGTGCGCCGGTGGCTCAGCAATATTCGATTCAGGTGATTCCTACAACCTACCTGCTGGATAAGGAAGGTAAAATTATTGCCAAAAATCTGCGGGGGCAGGCGCTGGAGCAAAAGTTAAGCGAAATTCTGGATAAATAACCGTTTATGGTTAATGGTGTAGAGTTTAGAGTTTTTGGTTAGTATTGAAGACTTTTAACCGTAAACTCACCAACTGTTTCTTATGAAAATTGCTATTGTCGGTTGCGGCAACATGGGAATGGCGTTTGCCAAGTCGTTTTTACAGTATGATCTGGTAAAAAAAGAAAACCTGTTGCTCATCGAAAAAAGCGCCAATCGTTGCGAAGCCTTAAAAGCTGAGAAAACGGGCGTCGTGGTTGATACCATCAGCCCCCGGATTTCGGAAGTCGATTTAATTATTCTTTCGGTTAAGCCGCAGGATTTTAACAGTTTACAGGATGCTTTGCGGGAAACCATTCAGCCGCAGCAGGTCATTCTGTCGATCATGGCCGGTATTCCGATTGCCACTATTCAGGAAAAATTAGACCATCGGCTGGTCATCCGCGCCATGCCCAATACGCCCGCCATGCTGGGCATGGGTATCACCGGTTTTACGGCGGCCAAAGAAGTTGACCTGACCAATTTACGGAAGGTAGAAAACCTGATCAATGCCACGGGCCGGTCGATTTTTCTGGAAGATGAAGCCCTGCTCGATGCCGTTACGGCGCTCAGCGGCAGCGGCCCGGCTTATTTCTATTACCTTGTCAAAGCGATGGTCGAAGCCGGTAAGCAAATGGGGTTCGATGAGTCCGTTGCGGCATTGCTGGTGAAACAAACCATGTTGGGGTCGTTCCATCTCATTAATAATGCCGACAAATCGCTGGACGATCTAATCAAAGCCGTAGCGTCTAAAGGCGGTACGACCGAAGCGGCTCTGAAACGGTTTGAAGAAGGTGGATTGGCCGATACGCTCATCGCCGGTATAAAAGCCGCCCAGACCAGGGCCACGGAGTTGTCGAAGTCATAAGCTAACCTCTTATAAATGAAAAAACCGTCAACATACCACTGACGGTTTTTTCGTTTTACATCATCCGATTTAACGGCTAAAAATCGTGAAATGAGAAAACTTCTATCAATCCTCCTGTTATCGGCCAGCACCTTATCCTACAGGACCGAATCCAAGGTCCTGATTTGTGAGAGCCGAAGTGCCTACGCGTATCATTCTTACGAATGCCGGGGACTAAAGCGATGCAGTCATAAAATAAGCCGAATAACAGTGTCTGCGGCAAAACACAGGGGCTATTCGGCTTGTAAGATATGTTACTGATTATGCTTTAGATTCCCGTATACGAATACGGTGTAATCGCCCGCAACTCGGCTTTGACGTTCTCGGAAACGTTCAGACCGTCGATAAACCGGGCGATGGTGTCGGCGGTGATTTTCTCGTTTGTGCGGGTCAGGTCTTTCAGAGCTTCGTACGGTTTCGGATAACCCTCGCGCCGGAGAATGGTCTGAATCCCTTCGGCAACAACCGCCCAGTTCTCTTCCAGATCGGCCTGAATAGCGGCTTCGTTGAGCTGAAGTTTGCCCAGCCCTTTCAGCAGTGATTTCAACGCGATGATCGAATGGGCAAACGGTACGCCCAGGTTGCGCAGAACCGTGGAGTCGGTCAGGTCGCGTTGCAGCCGTGAGATGGGCAGTTTGGCGGACAGGTGTTCGAACAGGGCGTTGGCAATGCCCAGATTTCCCTCCGAATTTTCAAAATCAATCGGGTTGACTTTGTGCGGCATGGCCGATGAGCCCACTTCGCCCGCCTTGATCTGCTGTTTGAAGTAGTTCATCGAAATATACGTCCATATATCCCGGTTGAGATCAATCAGAATCGTATTCAGGCGCTTGAAGGTGTCGAGTGTGGCCGCCAGCATATCGTAGTGTTCAATTTGCGTTGTATGCTGGCTGCGTTCCAGGCCGAGCTTTTGCACAAATTTATTTCCGAACCCGTTCCAGTCAATATCCGGATAGGCGATGTTGTGGGCGTTGAAATTGCCGGTGGCTCCCCCAAATTTGGCCGCTGCCGGAATGTCGGTCAGCAAGTAGAGCTGCTTTTCAATCCGTTCGCAGAAAACCAGGATTTCCTTGCCCAGCCGGGTCGGTGAAGCGGGTTGGCCGTGGGTTCGGGCCAGCATGGGCACGGTTTTCCATTGCTCGGCCAGTTCCTGCAATTTGATGAACACTTCCCGGTATTGCGGCTCAACCTCCATTTCCAGCGCATCGCTCAGAAGCAACGGCGTAGCGGTATTGTTGACGTCCTGCGAGGTCAGACCGAAGTGGATAAATTCCAGGTAATCGGCAATATTCAGATCGGCCAGTTTTTCCTTGATGAAATATTCGACGGCCTTCACGTCGTGGTTGGTTTCCCGCTCAATTTCCTTGATGCGCAGCGCATCGGCTTCTGAAAAGTTTTCGTACAGAGTCCGCAGCTTCGGAAAAACCTCCCGGTCAATGTCTTTCAACTGAGGGAGCGGCAGTTCACAGAGGTCGATAAAATACTCAATCTCAACCCGGATACGGTACCGGATCAATCCCCATTCCGAAAAATAAGAGGCCAGTGACTGGACTTGACGGCGGTAGCGGCCATCAATCGGCGAAATTGCGGAAAGCGCAGAAAGTTGCATAGGCTTAAAAACGAAAACGCAAAGGTAATGGAACCGCCCGAATCCGCTCTTTATAAATTAGATACTAAGCGAATATTTTATATCTAATGCGAATATTCACTTTGCGTATAAATGGTAATAAATATTGCTTTATATTGGCGGCTTTGTAACAGAACGTATATTTTATTGGCTTATCCCTAAACCCACCTTTTTCTATGCAACTGTCTCCCTTCCTCGGTGAACTGGTAGGAACGTTGGTCGTTATTCTGTTAGGCGACGGTGTTGTCGCGAATGTTATATTGAAACAAACCAAGGGCGAAGCGTCCGGATGGATTGTGATTACCACGGGTTGGGCTTTTGCCGTCACCATGGGTGTTTTCATTGCCAAAGCCTTCGGCAGTATTGACGGGCATCTGAATCCGGCCGTCACCATCGCCTTTGCCGTGGCAACGAGCGACTACAGCAAGCTGGCCAGCTACATTCCGGCGCAGATGATTGGGGCTTTTCTGGGGGCGGTATTGGTCTGGCTTCAGTATTTGCCGCACTGGGCCGCTACACCCGATGCGGGGACCAAGCTCGCCGTTTTCTCCACAGGCCCGGCCATTCGCCAGCCTGCAAGCAATGTGGTCAGTGAAATGATTGGGACGCTGGCGCTCATCATCGGAATTGCGGGTATTTCAGCCAAATCTCTCGGGACCATTGCCATCGGTTTAGGGCCGTATCTGGTTGGGGTGCTGGTCTGGAGCATCGGCCTTTCACTGGGCGGTACGACCGGTTACGCCATCAACCCCGCCCGCGATCTGGGGCCACGGATTGCCCATGCCTTACTTCCCATTCCGGGCAAAGGTTCGTCGGACTGGAACTATGCCTGGGTCCCCATCGTCGGGCCGATTATCGGGGCCGTTGTGGGCGGACTGCTCATCAAATGGTACGCGTTGTAATTCAACGTGGAGCTATACCTCTAAACCCCGGCGGGTCATCCTGAATCTGGTAAGGACACCCCGCTGTGGCCGGATTGAACGGTATCGAAATCATTTCATCAGAAACACCTGCTATAAGTCTTCGTGCAGGTGTTTTAATAATTTTTCGATAGCGGCATACACCGTATCCAGTTGCTCGTCGGTGATGCAGTAGGGCGGAAAAACATACAGCACATTGCCCAGCGGCCGCATCAGGACACGTTCATTCAGCAGGAAGTTATAGGCAATATCCCGAATGTTGCTGAAGTAGGAGCTAGCCTGCCCATCCACATCCAGATCGAACGCCAGGATGGTACCGCGCTGTCGAACGTTTTTGACCCCCGGTTTCTGCTTTAGCTGTTCCGCAAACGCTGCGTGACGCTGGCCGATGCGCTGAATCGATGCCTGTGTTTCGTCGGTAAGCAGCAGGTCAAGGCTGGCGAGTGCGGCTGTACAGGCCAGCGGATTGGCCGTAAACGAGTGGCCGTGAAACAGGGTTTTATAGCGGTCTTCCGACAGAAAGGCGTCGTAAATTTCTTGCGTACAGGTTGTAACGCCCAGCGCCATCGTTCCGCCGGTTAAGCCTTTCGACAGGCTCATCAGGTCGGGTTGTTCGTGCAGGTAATGCGAGGCAAACAGTTTTCCGGTACGGCCAAAACCCGTCATGACTTCATCGGTAATGATCAAAGCACCGTGACGGCGGGCCAGACGGATGAATTGGTCCAGCACGTCCGGTTCGTACATGACCATACCACCCGATCCCTGCACCAGCGGTTCTACGATTAAAGCCGCTACGTCATCGCTCAATAGGGCTTGCAGTTGGTCCAGAGCCGTTTGTTCCTGTCCGGCAACGGGCGCCGGAATGTATTCAACATCGAACAGAAACGGCACAAACGGAGCCGTAAACGCACTCCGACCGCTCACCGCCATCGCCCCGAACGTATCACCGTGGTAAGCGCCTTCCAGCGCAATCACTTTCCGGCGGGGCTGGCCGATGTTGTGCCAGTACTGGAACGCCATTTTAAGGGCGACTTCCACCGCCGTCGAGCCATTGTCCGAATAAAAAACCTTATTCTGGTTATTCGGTAAAATCGGCAGCAGCCGTTCGGCCAGTTCAACGGCGGGCTGGTGGGTAAAACCGGCAAAAATGACGTGCTCGAGTGTCTGAAGCTGCTTGTAAATCCGCTCGGCAATGTACGGATGGCTATGGCCGTGAATGGTAACCCACCACGACGAAACCGCGTCGATGTAAGCTTTGCCGTCTTCGCCGAACAGCAACGCACCGTCGCCCCGGACAATCGGGATGGGCAGCGGGGCCGTCTGCATTTGCGTAAACGGGTGCCAGATGACGGCCTGATCCCGCTCACCCAGAGGGAGTTCCGCGCCAGTCGGTTTGTCCGAGTTATGATTATTATAAGCTTCCATGATGTTCTTCCAATAGAGGTTTTACGCTGGCCGCATTCCGGCTGACAAATTCCCGGTTGATTTCTCCGCCCCACTCAATTCGTCCAAAGCTCTTCAAACCGGTATAATTGACAATAAAATCTTCCGACGCCGGGGTTTCAGGACCGTTGAAAATCAGTCCTAGAATAGGGATGCCGCGCTGTTGCAGGGCTTCCACCGAAAGGAGGGTATGGTTGATGCTGCCCAGATAATGTTTGGAAACCAGTAAAACCGGTAGCTGAAGTTGCTGGACCAGATCAATGTTTAGATCGCGGTCGTTCAGCGGAACCATCAAGCCGCCCGCCAATTCGATTACCAGGTGGTTGTCGGTTTTGGGAACGGAAAATGCGGAAAGGGTGATTTGCACACCGTCGATGGCTGCGGCCGCGTGGGGCGATAACGGTTCCCGCAGGCGGTAGGCTTCGGAATGAAACCGGGTGACGGTATTGGAAATCAGCCGCCGAACGGTTTCGGTATCGGAATCTTCCAGAGCGCCGGACTGCACCGGTTTCCAGTAATCGGCCTGTAGGGCTTCCACGACGACGGACGACACCACGGTTTTACCGATTTCGGTACCGACACCGGCCAGAATAAATTGCAAGGGGTTACTCATGAACATCTATAATTTCCTGTAACGTCTGCACCAGCCGATCAATTTCGTTTTCCGAATTAAACGCGTGCAGACAGATTCGCAGCCGTTCGCGACCCGCCGGAACCGTCGGGCTCAGGATGGGCCGGATGTCAAAACCGGCTTGCTGAAGCCTTGTGGCAGTTGCCCGGCAGACGTCATTTCCCGGAACGACTAACCCTAAAATCGGACTTTCGGCGGACGTCCACTCCGTTTGGGGCAAGTGCGTTTCAATCTGCTGCTGGAAATAGGCGCGTAACGTATGCAAACGCTGAATAAGCGCCTGGCATTGCGGCAAAAAACCGTAAACGCTCCGAATTGCCAGCAAACTATGCGGAGGCAAAGCCGTCGAGTACACGAACGAACGGGCAAAATTAATCAGAAACTCCCGTAAGGCCGCCGATCCCACAACCGTCGCGCCGTGAATGCCGAGCGCTTTCCCAAACGTATGCACCCGCGCAAACACCTGCTTCTGTAACCCGAGCGCCTGAACCAGTCCTTCGCCGTTTGCTCCGAAAACGCCCGTTGCGTGGGCTTCATCCACGATCAAAGCGGCTTCGTAGCGTTCGCAGAGTTCAACCATTTCGGGTAACGGAGCCAGATCGCCGTCCATTGAGTAAACTGATTCAATGGCCACGTAAACCGTACCGGTCGCGCTTTTCAGCCGGTTTTCCAGATCAGCCAGATCGTTGTGACGGAATTTAAAACGGTTTGCCAGGCTCAACCGCGCGCCGTCGATCATGCTGGCGTGAATCAGTTCATCAGTGAGCAGGGTATCCCCCCGTTGCGGTAAGCTGGCCAGCAGGCCAACGTTGGCGTCGTAGCCGGAATTAAAAATCAGGGCCGCTTTGGCCTTGTGGAAAAGGGCAATTTCGGTTTCCAGTTCTTCGGCCAGGGTAGAATTTCCGGCCAGCAATCGCGAACCGGTCGATCCGTTCAGCAGGGCGGGATGGTGCGCAACGGCCTGCCCGATCTGTTGCCGCACGATAGGGGAACGGGCCAGGCCCAAGTAATCATTGGAGCAAAAATCAATTAGATCGGTCGGCTTTTTTAACGACCGGAGTAGTCCCGCCGACCGGCGTTTATCCAGTAATGTCTGGATGGTATTATCAGCTTTTATCACCTTCCTGTTGGCTTATTGGCAAGGCCGTTTGAGGAGCCGGTCATAGCACAAAATGTGGAAAAATAGTATTAAAATAAGGAGTTATCCACATAGTAATGTGGATAACTCACTCTGTTTTAGCTTTTTTATAGTTTAAAAAGTTAGTAAACGGTCTTTGGCCTTCGCAAGAGCACTTACGTATGTCCACACATGAAGCAATTGGCTGTCGGTCAATTACTTCATCACTTTTAGGTTAGCCCATTACTAGTAGAAATCGTTTCGGTCGATAGCAGGCTGGCCGCGGGTTCGTCCAGATACAGCTGGCAATTGGGATGTGACCGTAGAATACTGGCCGGGAACAAGTTACTAATGGGCTCCTCCAGCGTGTCTTTAACGGCTTGCGCCTTGCGTTGATCGGGCACCGAGCAGATGATATGACGCGATTTCATAATTTGCCGAACCGACATACTGATGGCCTGCGTCGGAACATCGTCCAGTGTTGGAAACCAGCCTTCATTAAACTGCTGACGCCGACAGGCCGCATCCAGGTCAACAATCAGGTAAGGTTCCTCAGTATCGAAATCAGCCGGGGGGTCGTTGAACGCCAGGTGCCCGTTTTCGCCAATGCCGACCAGTGCAACGTCGATGGGATGGGCCTGAATGAGGGCTCCAAGCCGCCGGGTTTCTTCCTGTGCGTCCACCTCGCCGTTGATCAGATAACTGGCTTTCAGGGGTGAAACCTGATTTAGAAAACGTTCCTGAAGGTATTTGCGGAAGCTGGCCGGATGAGAAAGCGGCAGACCAATGTACTCGTCCAGGTGGAACATCACCACCCGGCTCCAGTCGATATCTTCCTGAATAAGCTGCTGCAATGTGGCAAACTGGCTGGTTCCGGTGGCTAAAATAATGTTGGCTTGTCCGCGCTCGGCAATGGCTTGCTGGATAAGGGCAGCGGTTGCCTGACCCGCACTCTGGCCGAGTTGCTCAGCGGTTTTTGAAATCAGAATTGTCATAAGTAGGGTTCGTAATGAGAGGAATAAGGGCGGATAAGAAGGTTTTTTATAGGTTCTTGATTCGGGTGGTGCCGCCGGTTGCCAGGCTGATGTCTACCGGCTTGTTGGTTTTCCAGGAACCGTTGGTAAAATCCGGGACGTCGATGGAGTTGGAGCGATGGGCAACCGACCACTCGCTGAGCGGGCCAATGCTGCTCCACAAGGCCGCATCGTACACATCCTGATCGAGCGGTAAACCGTTGCGCAGGCAGTCGATGAGTCGCCAGTCCATCAGAAAATCCATACCGCCGTGGCCGCCGACCTGTTTGGCCAGTTCGCCCACCCGTTTGACAATTTCGGGTTGGTATTTCTTTTCGAGTTCCTGGTACTCCTGCTCCGACATCCATTCGTGACCTTTGGATATCCGGCCCGGCAGCGGATACTTCTGGGCCGTGGCTTTCGTTCCGCTGACGATGTGAATCCGGGAGTAAGGCCGGTGCGAACTAACGTCGTGTTGCAGCATGATGGTCCGGCCTTTTTTAGTCCGGATGGTGGTTGTATTCATATTTCCCCGGAACGATTTTCCTTTAAACTGTTTGAAATAATCGTCGGTCTGGGCCAGTTCCTCGGCTTTTTTGGCCAGCATGAAATCATTGCTGGACATCGCCACCAGGTAATCCATCTGATCACCCCGGTTGATGTCGAGCACCTGGGCAACGGGGCCCAGGCCGTGGGTCGGATACAGGTTGCCGTTGCGCTGATTTTCTTTCAACCGCCACAGGTCATGCCGTTTGCTTTTGTCGAATAGGGAGTCAAAAATGTCGTGAATGTAAGCGCCTTCTGCGTGGACGAGTTCGCCGAAAAAGCCCTGACGCGCCATGTTCAGCGTCAGCAATTCAAAGAAATCGTAGCAGCAGTTTTCCAGCATCATGCAGTGCTTCTTCGTGCGCTCCGACGTTTCGACTAGTTTCCAGCAATCGTCGACGGTAGTAGCAATGGGAATCTCACAGGCAACGTGTTTCCCCTGTTCCATCGCATACAGGGCCATTGGCGTGTGGAGGTTCCAGGGCGTACAAATGTAAATCAGGTCAATGTCTTTCCGGTCGCAGAGGGCCTTCCAGGAATCGGTTTTTCCGGTGTAGTAGGTAGGTTTGTGAGCGGTTTTTTCCAGCACCTTCTTGGCCTCATCAATACGCTCGGGCCGCACGTCGCAAATGGCCTGAACCGTCACATTATCGAGGTAAACGATGCGTTTCAATGCTCCGGTTCCGCGGTTGCCAACCCCAATGTAGCCGATCCGAACGGTATCGATGCGGGGCGCACTGTAGCCGCACATATTGAATGTCTGTCTGGGAGGACGTGGGGCCTGGGTTTCGGCGGGTAAACCATAACTTAAGTGTGCGGTACTTAGTCCGGCACCGGCCAGGCCGGTTAGTTTCAAAAAATCTCGGCGTTTCGTATTCATGGGTTTCGGATTTAGGATTCGAAACTCGCTTGGTTTTCCGGAAAAAGCAACCCCGACGCAAAAGAAAACCGCTTACGAAACGCTCAAAACCACTTTGCCAAACTGTTTCCCGCTTTGGACTTTTCGTAGCGCCTGCTCGGTTTCTGCCAGCGGCATCACCTCATCAACGACCGGAACAAGTTGATTTTCTTCCACAAAGCGAACCATATCCGCAAATTCCGGATCGGTCCCCATCGTTGTGCCGTGAATGTTTAGTTGCTTGAAAAAGACTTTGGAAGGGGGGACATCCGTGATGTTACCGGTGGTGCCGCCGTAGAAAACAATCCGTCCGCCCGGAGCCGCCACATCGACCAGTTTTGCGAATCCCGGTCCGGCCGCACTATCGATGATAATGTCGAAATA
Source organism: Larkinella arboricola (assembly GCF_003259745.1). Classification (GTDB taxonomy): domain Bacteria; phylum Bacteroidota; class Bacteroidia; order Cytophagales; family Spirosomataceae; genus Larkinella; species Larkinella arboricola. The sequence continues at coordinate 271,035 of NZ_QLMC01000001.1, forward strand.
GCCCCCTTTGTTACCCCCGGTTTGAGCCAGCAGCGTTTTGGGCCAATCGGCATCCCGGTAGATAACCCCGCCGGTCGCGCCCAACTCTTTGGCGCGTTGCAGTTTTTCGTCCGAACCGGACGTTACCCACACCTCTGCCCCGGCGGCCCGCGCGATTTGCAGGGCGATCAGGGCGGCTCCTCCGCCAATACCGGTAATCAGAACCCGTTCCGGATGGCTGGTTTGCAGTCTGGCCCGGGTCATCAGGGCGCGCCAGGCGGTTAAACCCGTCAGCGGCAGGGCGGCTGCCTGTTCGAAAGAAAGATGGTTAGGTTTGTGGTGCAGGTATCGGGCTTCAATTTTTACGTACTCGGCAAACGTTCCGTCATCGGGCATTCCCAGGATTTTAAAATCCGGACCGTAAAAATTAGGATTTGGCCCCCAGTTAAGCCCCGGATTCAGAATGACTTCCTGGTTTTTCCACACATTATCCACACCCTCACCCGCTTCTACCACCACACCGGCTCCATCAGAACCCAGGATAACCGGTAATTTCATTCGGGGGTATAAGCCCTGTTGAACGAAGATATCCCGGTGGTTAATGGCCGCAGCTTTGATCTGCACAACGACCTCACCCGGCCCAGCGACGGGTTCCTCAGTATCAAGGTATTGAGCGGGCTGGTGTACGGCTAACTGGCGTATTGCTTTCATTCTTCCGGATTGTAATTAACGTTCAGGATGGCACTCCGTACGTTGCCAAACTTGGCGAGTAGCTCCTCGGCTCGCTGCTGCGAAACCCCCGTTTCACTCATCACCATGTTGGTCGCCCGGATTTTAAGTTTATGATTAGTTAATTGCATATCGACCATTTTGTTGCCTTTTACCCGGCCCAACTGAATCATCACCGAGGTCGAAATCATATTGAGGACCAGTTTCTGGGCGGTTCCGGACTTCATGCGCGTGCTGCCCGTTACAAATTCCGGACCCACCACCACCTCGACCGGGAATTCAGCCGCCTGAGCCACCGCCGAACCGGGATTACAAACGATACAACCCGTCAGAATACTGGCTTCGCGGGCTTTCTGCAAACCGCCGATCACGTAAGGCGTCCGGCCCGATGCGGCAATGCCGATGAGCGTATCCAGTGGGTCGATGTGATACACCTGCAAGTCTTTCCAGGCCTGCTCGGAATCATCCTCCGCGTTTTCGACGGCACTGCGGATCGCGCGGTCTCCTCCGGCAATGATGCCTACGACTAAATCAGGCGACACCCCGTAGGTGGGCGGGCACTCCGAGGCATCGACCACTCCCAGCCGACCGCTGGTTCCGGCGCCGATGTAAAACAGCCGACCGCCTTCTTTCATTCGCTTGACAATTTCGGTCACCAGCGCTTCCATCTGCGGGATGGCTTTCTCAACAGCCAGCGGAACGGTTTTGTCCTCGTTATTAATATTGGTCAGTAACTCATGAACAGACATCTGCTCAAGGTGGTCGTAATGGGACGAGTTTTCGGTAATCATCGTATAATGCTATTTCTGATACATCAAAAGTACAATGTATTCTATACGAACTACGCATAGTGAAAAAAATACTAAAAAATCCGGGCCAGATTCTTGCGTAATTTATTTCAATTTTTTTCCTTTGAATCAAATTACGCTTTCAGCGAATTTTCGCTAACTGAATTTATGACAACGACAGCAACCGAAAAAAATCAACTAAACCGGTACAGTTCTACCCTTACGCAGGAAGTCAGTAACCCGGCCGCTCAGGCCATGCTCTACGGCATTGGCCTGAAGGAAGAGGATATGAGCAAACCTCAGATTGGAATTGCCAGTGCTGGTTACGACGGAAACCCTTGCAACATTCACCTGAATGGTTTGGCGGCTTATGTGAAAAAAGGAGTTAATGAAAGCGGGTTGGTCGGGCTGGTGTTCAATACCATCGGTGTTTCGGACGGGATGACCAACGGAAACGATGGGATGTCGTACTCATTGCCGTCGCGGGATATCATTGCTGATTCGATTGAAACAGTCGTCCACGCTCAGTGGTACGACGGTGTGATTGCCGTAGTCGGTTGTGATAAAAATATGCCCGGTGCGCTGATGGCGGTGGGTCGCTTAAACCGTCCTTCCATTCTGGTATACGGTGGTACGATTCGATCAGGAAGTTACAAAGGACAGAAATTAGATATTGTGTCGGCGTTTGAAGCGTATGGCAAGAAAGTAGCCAACAGCATCAGCGACGAAGATTATAAAGGCGTTATCCAGAATTCGATTCCCGGCGCGGGGGCTTGTGGTGGAATGTACACGGCCAACACGATGGCATCCTCAATGGAGGCATTGGGGTTGAGCTTGCCTTATAGTTCGAGCTTCCCGGCAACGCACGAAGGCAAGCAGGCCGAATGCCGGAAAATCGGTGCGGCCATGATGAACCTGTTGGAGAAAAACATTCTGCCGCGCGAGATCATGACCAAGAAGGCGTTTGAGAATGCGATGACGGTGGTAATGGCCCTGGGTGGCTCGACCAATGCCGTGTTGCACTACATTGCCATTGCCAAATCGGTTGGGGTTTCGCTGACGCTGAAAGATATTCAGGACATCAGCGACCGGACGCCGTACCTGGGTGATCTGAAACCCAGCGGAAAATATTACATGGAAGATATGCTGGCCATTGGCGGAGTTCCGGCGGTGATGAAGTACCTCTACAAAGAAGGCTATATTCATGGGGATTGCCTGACCGTTACCGGCAAAACCGTGGCCGAAAATCTGGAAGAAGCGCCGGATCTGGATTTTGAAGCCCAGAACATTATTCGTCCGCTGACGAATCCGATCAAGAAAAGCGGTCACATCCAGATTCTGTACGGTAACCTGGCAACCCAGGGCGCTGTTGCCAAAATTACGGGCAAGGAAGGTGAGCGGTTTGAAGGGATCGCCAAAGTCTGCGATCGTGAAGAACAATTGCTGGAGTTTATCCAGAACCGGGAAATCAAGGAGGGTCACGTAGTCGTTATCCGCTACGAAGGGCCCAAAGGCGGACCGGGTATGCCGGAAATGCTGAAACCAACCTCGGCCATTATGGGGCTGGGTCTGGGCGACAAAGTGGCCCTGATTACGGACGGACGGTTTTCGGGCGGAACACACGGTTTTGTGGTGGGTCACATCACGCCGGAAGCGCAGGAAGGTGGCAACATCGCTCTGGTTCGTGACGGGGATAAAATTACGATTGATGCCGTCAACAACGTGATTCACATGCACGTGTCGGACGAAGAGCTGGCCGAGCGCCGGGCCAACTGGACGATGCCTCCTCTGGAGAAAGCCGCCGATCACGGTATTCTGCGGAAATACGTAAAACTGGTGAGTTCGGCCAGTGAAGGTTGTGTGACAGATGCTTAGGAAAGAAGAAAATCTACAAACGCCGAATCAACGGTACTGATCGCGTTAAAACAAACAATACAATGAATACAACAGTCAGTGAAATAACGGCAGAAGAACCGCAGCCGGCTGTTCCGGCTGCCAAGCTAATCAAACCCCTGACGGGAGCCGAAGCACTTATGCAGTCTTTGGTGGCAGAAGGTGTAGATACCATTTTTGGCTACCCCGGTGGGGCCATTATGCCCGTCTATGACGCACTGTACGACTATCAGGACCGTCTGAATCACATTCTGGTGCGCCACGAGCAGGGCGCGGCCCACGCAGCCGAAGGGTACGCCCGGGTGACGGGCCGGGCCGGGGTTTGTCTGGTGACTTCGGGGCCGGGCGCGACCAACCTGGTGACGGGAATTGCCGATGCCATGATCGACTCCACGCCGATGGTGTGTCTGGTGGGTCAGGTTGGCGTGAAGCTGTTAGGAACTGACGCCTTTCAGGAAACCGATGTAATTGGCGTTACGATGCCGATTACGAAGTGGAATTATCAGGTGACAAGCGCCGACGAAATTCCGGAGATCGTGGCCAAGGCATTTTACCTGGCACAAACGGGTCGTCCGGGACCGGTCGTGATTGATATTACCAAGAATGCGCAGCAGGAGTTGATGACCAAACCGTTTGAGTACCAAAAGTGCGAGAAGGTAATCAGCTACCGCCCGCGTCTGGTGCCGAAGCAGGATCAACTCGAGAAAGCGGCTGAACTGATTAATAAAGCCAAAAAACCATACATGCTGGTTGGGCATGGCGTATTGATCGCCAAAGCCGAGCAGGAACTACTGGCTTTTGTCGAAAAAACCGGTATTCCGGTGGCAACCACGCTGCTGGGCCAATCAGCCATTTCGGTTGACCACCCGTTGTACATGGGTTGGCTCGGTATGCACGGCAACTACGGCCCTAACGTTATGACGGATCAGTGCGATCTGCTGATTGGCGTGGGAATGCGGTTTGACGACCGCGTAACGGGCAATCCCGATCTGTTTGCCCGGCAGGCCAAAGTGGTTCATATTGAAATTGATCCGGCAGAAATCGATAAGATTATTAAAGCCGATGCCCCGGTAATCGGTGATGCCAAGGAGGTTTTAACGCGCTTGATGCCGCTGGTTCATCAGAACGATCATACGGCTTGGCGCAACGAATTCCGGAAATACGACGACATTGAGGACCAGAAGGTAACGCATCCCGCCATTGCACCGACGACCGAGAAAATCAAAATGGCGGAAGCCATCGATTTGCTGTCGAAAAAAACGCGCGGGGAAGCCGTCATGGTGGCGGATGTAGGCCAGCACCAGATGATGACGTCGGCGTACTACGAATTCAAGAAACCGCATAGTCTGGTTACATCGGGTGGTTTAGGCACGATGGGCTTCGCTTTACCGGCGGCTTTCGGGGCCAAAGTGGGCGATCCAAGCCGTGAGGTAATTGCCATCATCGGCGACGGCTGTTTCCAGATGACGATTCAGGAGTTGGGAACCATCGCGCAAAGCAAACTTCCGGTGAAAATTATCATCCTGAATAACAACTTCTTAGGGATGGTTCGCCAGTGGCAGCAACTGTTCTTCGACCGTCGGTATTCGTTTGTCGAATTGCAGAACCCCGACTTTATTACCATTGGGAAGGGCTTCGGAATCGACGGCCATACCTGCGCCAACCGGGAAGATCTTTCGGCGTCGCTCGATACGTTACTGGCATCCGACAAACCGTATCTGCTGGAAATTATCGTCGAGAAAGAAGAAAACGTTTTCCCGATGGTTCCGGCCGGTACCAGCGTGGCCTCCATTCGGCTCGAATAGCGTACCTGCGGACTTAATTCCGTGAGCGGTTTACATAAAAGTTATAGAAGACACGGACTGAAGCCTGCGTAGCGCAACCTACGCGGCTCGGTTCCTGGGTACGAATACAAAGATGAATACATACACCATTTGCATATTCACCGAAAATACGATTGGTCTGCTCAATCGGATCACGATTATTTTCACGCGTCGGCGCATCAACATCGAAAGCCTGACGGTTTCGGAAACCGAACGGAAGGGGGTTTCACGGTTTACCATTGTGATCAAACACGAGTCGCGGGAAACCGTCGAAAAACTGGTTCGCCAGATTCGGAAGATCATTGAGGTAATGGCGGTTTTTGGGTATCTGAACGACGAAATCGTTTCGAACGAAATCGCCCTGTTCAAGATCGCCACTCCGCTGGGCTCCAAGCCGCTGGATATTGAATACATTAATAAGCATTTCAATGCCTGGGTAGTATATTGGCAACTGGATTACGTGGTGATCGAGAAAACCGGTTCGGAGAAGGAGATTTTCGAGTTTTTCAGTTACATCAAACCCCACGGAATCCTGGAATTCGTTCGTTCGGGCCGGGTGGCGGTTGGCAAAACCGAAAAGGGTCTGGTTGAATACTTGCCTGAATATGAGTGGGAATATTATTTGTAAAAACGATATTTGCGGCCGGATTCTAATACGTCTATACGCCAGCCGTTTTTAGCCGCACCCATTTAGCAGGTTGCGCATCGGTTCCGGAAAAGTCAGGCTAAGTGCGCTCGCTATGCTGAAGCCGTAGCTTCGCTGATGTATTCCATTCATTTTCCATAAATCTGTAATCAATTTCAGTTCAAATAAACTAGTCAAACAATGGCAAAAATTAACTTCGGCGGAGTTGAAGAAGAAGTCGTGACCCGCGAAGAATTTCCTCTCGAGAAAGCCAGAGAAACTCTCAAAGATGAAGTCATCGCCGTCATCGGTTACGGTGTACAGGGCCCCGGCCAGTCGCTGAATATGCGCGACAATGGTTTCAATGTAATCGTTGGCCAACGCAAAGGCAAAACCTACGACAAAGCCGTGAGCGATGGATGGGTGTCGGGCGAAACCTTGTTTGAAATTGAAGAAGCCCTCGAAAAAGGAACCATTATTTGCTTCCTGCTGTCGGATGCCGCTCAGATTGAACTGTGGCCGACCGTGAAAAAATACCTGACTCCCGGCAAATCGCTGTATTTCTCGCACGGTTTCGGGGTAACGTACAAAGACCAGACCGGTATTGTACCGCCGACCGATGTAGACGTATTCCTGGTGGCTCCGAAAGGCTCCGGAACCTCTCTACGCCGGTTGTTCGTAGAAGGCAAAGGCTTGAACTCGAGCTTTGCAATCTATCAGGATGCCACCGGTAAAGCCCGCGAAAAAGCCATTGCGATGGGAATTGGCGTAGGTTCAGGTTACCTGTTCGAAACTGATTTCTACAAAGAAGTAACATCTGACCTGACTGGCGAACGCGGTACACTGATGGGCGCCATCCAGGGAATTTTTGCCGCTCAGTATGAAGTACTGCGCGCCAACGGTCACTCGCCGTCAGAAGCCTTCAACGAAACCGTCGAAGAACTGACGCAGTCGCTGATGCCGCTCGTTGCCGAAAACGGAATGGACTGGATGTATGCCAACTGCTCGACCACGGCCCAACGCGGTGCGCTCGACTGGTGGAAACCGTTCCGGGATGCCACCAAGCCGGTTTTCGAACAATTGTATAATTCGGTGAAAGCGGGTGAGCAGGCCAACATCTCGATTACCCGCAACTCACAGGCCGATTACCGCGAAAAACTGGAGGAAGAACTGAAAGAACTCCGCGAATCAGAAATGTGGCGGGCCGGTTCAGCCGTTCGCAGCCTGCGTCCGGAGCGCAACTAATGTTTAAGGCAGGGCTCCCTGCATGATCGTGGGAGTTTAGGAACTCGTTGTTAAAGTTTGCTGTAATTTGAGTAACTTTAACATCCCATTAGGGCTCCTGAACTCCCCGATCCTTAAACTTCAAAACTTTAAAAACGTGGTAGAAGCGGAGAAAAAAATCACCTTTCCGGACGTAGACAACATCTATCTGGCGGCTGATCGGTTGCGGGGCGTTGCCGTGCATACACCGTTGCAGGAAAATCTGAACCTTTCGGATAAGTATGCGGCCAATATCTTCCTGAAACGGGAAGATATGCAGGTGGTACGGTCCTATAAAATTCGGGGCGCTTACAACAAGATGGCGAGTTTGTCTGCCGAAGCGTTAGCCAAAGGGGTGGTTTGCGCCAGTGCCGGTAATCACGCACAGGGGCTGGCCTATGCCTGCCGTAAAATGGCTGTCAAGGGGATTATTTTCATGCCGACCACCACACCCAATCAAAAAGTCAAACAGGTTAAACTGTTTGGGAAAGAGTTTGTGGAGGTTGTTTTAACCGGCGACACCTACGACGATGCGTATCATTCGGCCATTGATTACGTAAATAGCCACGATAGCACGTTTGTTCATCCGTTCGATGACTTGCAGGTTATTGAAGGTCAGGGAACCGTTGGGCTGGAAATCTTCAAAGATTCTAACTTCAAGATTGATTACCTGCTGATGGCCATTGGTGGGGGCGGTCTGGCATCGGGTGTTTCGACGGTATTCCGGCAATTAAGCCCCCGAACGAAGCTGATCGGTGTCGAGCCGCTGGGGGCGCCCACCATGAAAGTGTCGATGGACGAAGGGCATATTGTTGCCCTGGATGAAATTGATAAATTTGTTGATGGGGCTGCCGTGAAACGCCCCGGCGATACGACGTTCGAAGTCTGTCGCCAAAATCTCGATCAGGTGATTCTGATCCCCGAAGGCAAGGTATGCACGACCATTCTGCAACTTTACAATGAAGATGCCATTGTGGCCGAACCGGCGGGTGCGCTGACCATTGCGGCTCTGGATTTTCTGAAAGACGAGATCAAAGGCAAAAACGTGGTTTGCCTGGTCAGCGGAGGAAATAACGACATTACCCGTACGGAAGAAATCAAGGAGCGGTCACTGCTGTACGAAGGACTAAAGCATTACTTTATCATCCGGTTTCCGCAGCGGGCCGGTGCCATGCGTGAGTTCCTGAGCGGTGTGCTGGGCGAAACCGACGATATTACCCTGTTTGAATATTCCAAGAAAACCAATCGGGAGCGCGGTCCGGCTCTGGTCGGTATCGAGTTAAAAACCAAAGCGGATTTTGAACCGTTGCTGCAACGCATGCGTGAAGCCAAAATCCATTTTGAATACCTGAACGACAAGCCGGATCTGTTTGAGTTTTTAATTTAGACCGTTGCGGACGTTTCGTAGTGCAGAATTAAGAGTTTCCTCCGCCATCGGTCTGATCACGGGGAAATAGAAAATAAGTAAGAACTATAGCCATGAGTCAGCCTAAAACACTTTTCGATAAAATCTGGGATGCCCACGTCGTCAAGGCGATGGACGGCGGACCGGATGCCGTCTTTATCGATCGCCATTTTATTCACGAAGTGACCAGTCCGCAGGCTTTTGACGGGTTGCGGAAGCGGGGCATCGGTGTTTTCAACGTTGCGCGTACCACGGCGACGGCTGATCACAACGTACCAACGAAAGATCAGCATTTGCCCATCAAAGAAGCCCTTTCGCGGCATCAGGTAGAAACTCTCCGAAAAAACTGCGCCGAATTTGGTGTTGAACTCTACGATCTGGGACACCCGTTTCAGGGCATTGTCCACATTATCGGCCCTGAACTGGGCCTGACCCTGCCGGGCATGACCATCGTTTGCGGTGACAGCCACACCAGTACCCACGGCGCACTCGGCAACATTGCATTCGGTATCGGAACCAGCGAGGTAGAGCAGGTGCTGGCAACCCAGTGCATTCTGCAATACAAGCCGAAGCGGATGCGCATCAACATCAACGGGCAACTGACGAAAGGCGTCAGCTCGAAAGATATTATTCTGTACATCATTTCCCAGATCTCGGCCAGCGGGGCAACGGGCTATTTCGTTGAATACGCCGGAGATACCATTCGGGGTTTGTCGATGGAAGCGCGGATGACGATCTGCAACATGAGCATCGAAATGGGTGCCCGTGGCGGTCTGATTGCTCCGGATGAAACCACGTTTGAATACATTCGCGGTCGTCGGTTTGCGCCCCAGGGCGAAGCGTTTGACCAGGCCGTTGAACACTGGCGGACGCTGAAAACCGACGAAGGCGCCGAGTTTGATGTGGAACTGAATTATAAAGCCGAAGACATCGGTCCGATGATTACCTACGGTACTAACCCCGGTATGGGTATCAGTGTCGACAGCCACGTTCCGAACCTGAGCGAAATACCGCAGAGCGAACTGGCTTCCTACACCAAGTCGCTGGCGTATATGGGTCTGGAGCCGGGTACGGAACTGGTGGGAAAACCGGTTGATTACGTCTTTATCGGTTCGTGTACGAACGCCCGGATTGAAGATTTGCGGACGGTTGCCGATTTTGTCAAAGGAAAGCGAAAAGCTGAAGGTGTCGAGGTCTGGATTGTACCGGGTTCCGTTCAGGTTTCCAATCAGGCCAAAGCCGAGGGGCTGGATCAGGTGTTTCTCGAAGCCGGTTTTGAACTCCGCGAACCGGGCTGTTCGGCTTGTCTGGGCATGAACGAAGACAAGGTTCCGGCGGGTAAATACTGTATTTCTACGTCTAACCGCAACTTCGAAGGCCGTCAGGGCCCCGGCGCACGGACGTTCCTGGCCAGCCCGATTATGGCGGCAGCCGCTGCCGTGACCGGCAAAGTAACCGACGTACGGCAATTGGTGTAAACAGACATTCAGAATGAGCAAAGAAACTTTGGATAAACTTGTCTCAACGGCAGCTCCGCTACCGATTGAGAATATTGACACCGATCAGATCATCCCGGCGCGGTTTCTCAAAGCCACTACGCGCGAAGGCTTCGGCGATAACCTGTTTCGTGACTGGCGTTATACAAGCGACGATACGCCCAAAGCCGATTTCGTCCTGAACGACCCGACGTATGCGGGTGCCCGGATACTGGTTGCGGGTAAAAATTTCGGAATGGGTTCCAGCCGGGAACATGCCGCCTGGGCGTTGCACGACTATGGCTTTAAGGTGGTTATTTCCAGCTTCTTCGCCGACATCTTCCGAAACAATGCCCTGAACAACTTTGTGTTGCCCGCTCAGGTATCGGATGCGTTTCTGGCCGAAATTTTCAAAGCCGTTGAAGCCAATCCCCAGACACAAATCACGGTTGATCTGGTTAATCAGGAGATTATTCTGGAAAACGGGTTGAAAGAATCATTCGCCATCAACGCCTACAAAAAGCAGTGTTTGATGAACGGATACGATGACATTGATTACCTGTTGAGCTTAAAAGAAGAAATCAAACAATACGATCTAGCCCATACAAATTTTTGAATGAGCGAATGAGCGAATGAGTGAATAACTGCCGGATTTTTAGCACCTTATTCACTCATTCGCTCATTCACTCATTCGCTCATTGAAGAGGAATGAAGAAACACATTGTAGTCATCGCCGGCGACGGCATTGGTCAGGAAGTAACAACCGTTGGGAAACAGGTTCTGGACCGCATCGCGGAGAAATTTGGTCACGAGTTTACGTACGACGAAGCCCTGATTGGTCACGCGGCTATCGAAGCGACGGGAAATCCGCTGCCGGAAGAAACCATTACCAAATCCAAGCAGTCGGACGCCATTCTGTTCGGTGCCGTTGGTCATCCGAAATACGACAACGACCCATCGGCCAAAGTTCGGCCCGAGCAGGGATTACTGGGAATCCGGAAAGCCCTGGGCCTGTATGCCAACCTAAGACCCATCAAGCTGTTCGACGAGCTTTTGCAGGCTTCGAGCATCAAGCCGGAATTTCTGCAAGGTGCCGATATTCTATTCTTCCGTGAGCTGACGGGCGACGTCTATTTTGGCGAAAAAGGCCGCAAAGACGAGGGTGATACGGCTTATGACCAGATGATCTACAGCCGTTACGAAGTAGAACGGATTGCCGTCAAAGCGTTTGAAGCCGCCATGACCCGCCGGAAAAAACTGTGCTCGGTGGATAAAGCCAACGTACTGGAATCGTCCCGGCTCTGGCGCGAAGTGGTGCAGGAAGTGGCCAAACGGTATCCCGAAGTGGAAGTAGAACACCAGTTTATCGATGCCGCTGCCATGCTGCTCATTAAAGATCCGCGTCGGTTTGATGTCGTGGTGACGGGCAACCTGTTCGGCGATATTCTGACGGACGAAGCTTCGCAGATTGCGGGTTCGATGGGAATGCTGGCGTCGGCTTCCATCGGCGACACCACGGGGTTGTATGAGCCTATTCACGGGTCGGCCCACGACATTACGGGCAAAGGCGTTGCTAATCCGCTGGCGTCGGTACTGTCGGCGGCTCTGATGCTCGATATTTCGTTTGGTATGAAAGCCGAAGCCGAGGCCGTTGTCAACGCCGTTGACCAGGTTTTGAAAGCCGGTTTCCGGACCCGTGATATTGCCGATGCGACCACACCCGCACACCTGATTTTAGGTACAGGAGAAATGGGACAGCAGTTGCTTTCCAAACTTTGATCAAGCGAGAACATTCTACTCAATTTATTCTTTATCAACCATGAGCCAACGGATTTATATTTTCGACACCACCCTGCGCGACGGCGAGCAAGTGCCGGGTAGCCAGCTAACCACGGATGAAAAAATTGTGGTGGCGAAAGAACTGGAACGTCTCGGTGTTGACATCATCGAAGCGGGCTTTCCGATTTCCAGCCCCGGTGACTTTCAGTCGGTCGTTGCCATTTCGAAAGCCGTTTCCGAACCGGTTATCTGTGCGCTTTCACGGGCTAAAAAAGAAGACATTGATGCCGCTGGCGAAGCGTTGAAATATGCCAAGCGGGGGCGGATTCACACCGGAATCGGTTCGTCGGATATTCATATCCGGAACAAATTCAACAGCACCCGCGAGCAGATTCTGGAGCAGGCTGTTGCCGCCGTCAAACACGCCCGCAGCTACGTGGAGGATGTGGAGTTTTACGCCGAAGATGCCGGTCGGGCCGACCTTCAGTTTCTGGCCCAGCTGACCGAAGCCGTGATTGCCGCTGGTGCAACGGTTGTTAACCTGCCCGATACAACCGGTTACTGCCTGCCCGACGAATACGGTAAGAAAATCAAGTACATTTACGAGAACGTTTCCAACGTTCATCAGGCCATTATATCCATCCACTGCCACAACGACCTTGGGCTGGCAACCGCCAACACACTGGCCGGTATTCAGAACGGCGCGCGTCAGGTGGAAGTAACCATCAACGGTATTGGCGAACGCGCCGGCAATACCTCACTGGAAGAAGTGGTGATGGCCCTGAAAGTGCATAAAGAACTCGGTTTTGAAACCGGTATTGATGCCAAACGTCTGTACCCGATCAGCCAGCTGGTGTCTGAAATGATGCGGATGCCGGTGCAGGCCAACAAAGCCATCGTGGGCCGGAATGCGTTTGCACACTCATCGGGTATTCACCAGGACGGTTTCCTGAAACACGCCGAGAACTACGAAATCATGACCCCGCAGGAAGTGGGCGTGCCCAAGTCGTCGATTGTACTGACGGCCCGCAGCGGTCGCCACGCGTTGAAACACCGGCTCGAACTGCTGGGCTATCGCTACGACAAACCCACGCTGGATACGCTCTACAAACGCTTTCTGGACATGGCCGATGTTCGTAAGGAAGTGAATGATAAAGATTTGATGGAGTTGATCCGCTAATCGGAATACCGTCAGGTCTACCGGCCCGACGGCTTTTAAAAATAGATACGAATCCAAAGGACGGGCGTAAGCTTGTCCTTTTTTCGTTTCTTTACAGCATGAACTACACGGAAATACAACTCACCATTTCGCCCGATTTTACCGATATTCTGATGGCCGAACTGGCTAATCTGGGCTTTGAGTCCTTTGTGGAAACCGACGAAGGGCTGAACGCTTATATTTTAGAACCCGATTTTGATGAAGCTGCTATCCAGTCCATTGTCGATAAATACGCCGGGCAAACCGCAATAGCCTACCAGATCAATTCGTTAGAGAAAAAGAATTGGAACGAAGAATGGGAGCGGAACTACCAGCCCATTGAGGTGCAAGGCCGGATTCGCGTTCGGGCTTCGTTTCACGAGCCGGATGCCGGGTTTCAGTACGATATTGTCATTAATCCGAAAATGTCGTTTGGAACGGGCCACCACGAAACCACGGCTATGATGCTGGAACACCAGTTGAGCGTTGATGCCGCCGGAAAAACCGTGCTGGATGTAGGCTCCGGAACCGGTATTCTGGCGGTTCTGGCGGCTTTGCAGGGTGCTGAACGGGTGGTGGCTTTTGATATTGAAGAGTGGGCCGTTGAAAATGCCCGCGAAAACGCCGAGCTAAACGGCTGTTCGCCCATCGAAGTGTTTCAGGGCACGATTCATGACGTGAATCCGGATGAGCGGTTTGACATCGTGCTGGCTAACATTAACCGAAATGTGTTGTTGGCAGATATACCGGTTTACGTCCGGCTGATAAAACCCGGCGGCACCCTGTTGGTGAGCGGTTTCTACGAACAGGATGCGCCGGACATTGAAGAAAAGGGGAGAGCTGAAGGATTGACAAAAACCGGTCAGTTATCCCAGAATAGGTGGGTTTCATTACGATTTGATCAATATACCGACGGACCGTCGGGCACTACCGTTTAGTCTGTGTTTTTGCTCTCCATTGCACTGGATTGAAAAACATAGGCTTCGGTTTATGGATACGTTCAGGACACTATGAGCAAGATATACAGTATTCTGGTCAGTTTGCTGCTGTTGGCAACCGTGGTGACGGCGCAAACCGTTAAGCTGTCGGATAATCCGGAGCAGTTTCTGACGGATTTGCAGAAATTAATGAATTCGGGCGGGGCTTACGCGCAAAAAGCGGAAAAAAACCTCGAAACGCTGTTTACGGAAAACCGCTTGTCGGCTCCGCAGAAAGAGCGCGTGATGGCGCTGAGCCGGAAAATGAACGCCAAACGGTATCAGCCCGGGCAGCAGTTTGCGCCGTTTTACGAATCGTTGTATCAGTTGCTCGTTACGCAGCAGGTCAGCCCGGCCGAAGTGGACAACTTCCTGACGATTGCCGAAAAATCCTTTGAAAAATACGATGCCAAAACGCTGGCGAAAATACTGGAAACCGTGCGGCTGTTTGCCGAAAAGCGGTTTTTGTACACCAGCAATTACAATAAGCTTTATGCCAACGGCGGAACTTTCACGCTGCGTTTAGCTGACCAGGCCGTTAATGCGGCTACGTCAGCCACCGACAGTGAGACAGGGGGCAAAAAGCCGCAGGCCGCTAAACCGGTTGAATCCGACGGCTGGGATTTGCCGCTGGATTCAACCGGGAAAGTTATTCCGATTGCGTCGTCGGGTGTCCGCAAACCGATTCCGGCGCTGACCGGGCCCGTACTGGAAATCAAAGGCGTTGATCTGGTTGTAACGACGGCGAATGATTCGGTAGCTGTAAAGAAAACCGATGGCGCTCTGATGCTGAAAGACGGTATCTGGGTCGGAAAAGGCGGTTCGTTTTCGTGGGAGTCGGCGGGGCAACCCGAAACGTTTGTGACGCTGGCCGATTATTCGTTTGCCGTGGCGAATCCCAGAATCAACGCCGACGATGTGACCCTGACGTTTAAGCCGCTTTCCAAACCCGTCAAAGGAAAATTCGAGTTCGACAGCAAGAAACGCGCGTCCAACCAGCCGCCTGCCTACCCGCGGTTTATTTCGTGGGCGAACGATGTGACGCTGACGAATCTGGGCAACGGCATTACGTACCGGGGCGGTATCGCACTCTACGGAACCCGGCTTTATGGCTCGTCGGCCAGCGGTCAGCCGTCGTTGTTACACGTAACCTTTAAAGGCAAACCTGCCTTTAAAGCCAGTAGCCAACGGTTTGAGTTTGCCGATTCGGTGATTTCGAGTCCACTGGCCGCGTTTACCGGATACATTGACGCCACCGACACACTCTACCACCCGGGTGTTGTTTTCCGGTATGACCACGCTGCCGGTATTGCCCGACTGAGCAAGGCCGAAAAGTCGGGTTATTCGGATACGTATTTCAGCGACAGTTACCACAAGTTTTACATTCAGCCCGAGGTGGTTCGCTGGGATTTACCGCGCCAGAAAGTGGATTTCTACCAGCTGGCGGCTAAAAAAGAAGTGCCGGTACGGTTTGAGTCGTTCGACTTTTTCTACCCGGAACGGTACGCCGGTATGTCGGCCGACTTCGGGTTTCATCCGCTGCAAATAGCCGCTAATTACGTCACGGTTAAGAAAACGCAGACATTTTTTGCCGATGATCTGGCAAACTTCGCCAAAATTAACCCGCCCATCATGCGGAACGTGCTGCAACGGATGGTGGCGCTGGGGTATGTGGATATGGACCCCCGGTCGGAAGAAATGCGCCTGAGCCGCAAAGGGGTCCTGTATGTGCTGGCCAACGCCAAAAAAAAGGATTACGACAACTTCCTGATTCGTTCGACGTATCCGTCCAACGACAGCACGACCAACGCCACGATCAACCTGAACGACAAGTTTCTGACCATCCGGGGCGTTGAGAAGTTCAGCCTTAGTGATTCCCTGAAAATTACCGCCGTACCAACCGATAAAACATTACGGATTGGCAAAAACCGGGCATTTACGTTGACGGGACAATTAAGGTCCGGTAATATGCGGTATACGGGCCGTGACCTGGGATTCGATTACGACCAGTTTTCGATGAACATGACTAAAATCGACTCCATTACGTTTACGCCCCAGGGCAAGAATCAGGAGATCGGTGGTGATATTCAGTACGAAAAGCCTGGAACGGTTTTCCTGGCCGATAAAGCTAATAAATCCGGTCAGCAGAAAGGCAAGAAGAACACCCAACGGCTGATGATGCCGGAAGGGATGACGGTTTATTTCAACCAGCCGAACCGGGGGGCTTTGGCGTACAGTAAAAACGTCTATTTCAAAGTTCCAGCGGTGGATAACGATAGTCTGGGGAAAGGTGATATTGCGTTCGATGGCACCTTCCATTCCGATGGTATTTTTCCGCCGATCAAAACAACCCTGAAGTCCATGCCCGACAATTCGCTGGGCTTCGAACACACGGCTCCGGCGGCTGGCTACCCGCTCTACGGTGGCAAAGGAAACCTGAAGTTTACCGGCAAACTGGTTATGGACCGCAAAGGGCTTCGGGCCGAAGGGGTTATTTCGCACATGAACGCATCGCTGCCCGCTAAGGACATTCTAATGACCCCCGACTCAATGCTGGCGTCCGGCGAATCGGGGCAGATCAAGGAGGGATTGGTGGGGAAAGCGTATTTCCCGGCGGTCGATATCAAGAACTACACCATGAAGTGGTATCCGAAAGCCGATAGCATGAAGATTTCCACCAAAGCCGATCATTTTAGCTTTTACAACGGCACTACGAACCTGAAAGGTGATTTGCTGGTGCGCTCGGGCGGTTTATTCGGGAAAGGAACCGTCAAACGGTCGGATTCGGAAGCGCAATCGGATAACATCAAGTTTAACAAGGAAGGCTTTACGGCGGGGAACGCCCAGTTCCGGGTTGTGGCCGATAAGCAGGGCAGCGCTACAAAGCCCATGTTGCTCGGAACCCGGGTTGACGTAGATTTCAATCAGGTCAAAGGCGTCGTGACGATTGCCACGGATGCCAAATCGGCGACGTCAATTGACGATACGCTGGCGTCAAGTCTTGAATTTCCGAATGCCGCTTACAAAACGTCGATCAGCAAAGCCCAGTGGAATATTGCGGCCAAAACCATTACGATGAAATCCGCTAAGACCTCCACTTTTACGTCTACGGCGGAGGAGCAGGAAGGACTGGCTTTTAACGGTGCTTCGGCGGTTTATGATGTGGAAAAAGCGACGTTGAATGTCAGCGGAGTGCCGTATATTACCTCCGCCGACGCCCGGATTTACCCGGATAAAGGCTTGATTACCATCAAGCGAAACGGTGAAATGCTGCCACTCAAAAACGCCCGGCTGGAACTGGATACCACCAGTCTTTTTCATAAACTCAAAGGCGGAAACATCCAGATTCAGTCACGAACGCGGTTTGCCGGAGATGCCGTTTATCAGTTTGCGGCTGCTAAAGGCGATACGGCCAGCATTAAAATGGGCAGTTTTGAGTTGAAAGAAGCCGCTCCGGTGGCCCTGGCGTCGAATAACCGGAATGCGGGCCGGAAGGGCAAAAACGGTAATGAACTGGCGAAAACCTACTATACCGTGGCCCGCGCCGATGTCGACGAGCGGGATAATGTGATGCTGGCGCCTAAAGTACAATTCAAAGGAAGCGTTACAATGATGGCCCCTGAGCAGGATTTAAAACTGGAAGGAGCTATTAAGATGGCCTTGAAAAAACGGGCCAAGCTGGTCAGCGACTGGATTCCGATGAAGGAGAAAATTGGCGAAACATTCAGTATAAAAGTGGATGAAGCGCTCAAGAACGACGGAAATCAATTGTTAACGGCCGGTTTGCACTTCCGGGGCGGGGGCGCTGTTGGCCTTTATCCCACGTTTTTATCCACCAAAGAAAGCGATAAGGACGACGATCTGTTCAGGGCTAGGGGCGTGATGACCTACGAAGAAAAAGAGAAGGTTTTCCGGATTGTGAAGAAGGACGAGACCGGGCTGGACGATGGGGAAGGAGCGTTCACGTTCAACGATGTTACGGGCGTCATGAATTTTAAAGGCCCGGTTAACCTCATGAATACCGGTTCATCAGCCAATAATCTAGTCTTTGCCGCCGGGACGGGTCGGGCTAACGTAGACAGCAGCACCCTGCGCCTGAATGCACTGGTCGGGTTCGCGCTGCCGATTCCCCAGCCGATCAATGCGGCCATTGCCGACAAAATGGTGAAGGCGAATCTGGACGAAAAAAACGACGAAGCCGCCGATGAGGATCTTGATCGGTTAACCGCCAAACTGGCCGCTCTTATTGGTCAGAAAGCCACGGATGTATACCGTACCAAAGCCCAGAACCAGCACGTTTCGATTACGCAGGCTGCCCCCAAGTTTGTGGCTTCGCTGGTGCTTTCGAACGTGAACCTGCGCTGGTCGGACAAACACAACACCTTGTACAGTGTGGGCTCCATCGGCGTGTCAAACATCGAGAATGTGGATGTGAATGCCCAGATGGAAGGGTTTGTGGAAATTCGGAAAACCGATGGCGGTGACGAAGCGACCATTTACCTGGAGTCTTCGCCCGATATCTGGTTTTACTGGGATTATAAGTCCGGCGGAGGAGCCACGGCGCAACTGGCCCTGCTGACCTCCGATCAGGAGCTGAACGATCGGATTATGGCCGGCAGCAAAGGCGGAAGTAAGAATATGGCTATTATGGCTGCCGATGTTTTTGAGAAAGAACAGTTTACGAACCGGTATTTAGACCAGTACAAGACCAAGGAAAAGCCCAAACCGCAGCCGAAAACCGCCGGACCCAAGGAAGCACCGAAAAAGGTGGTTGAGAAGAAAAAAGAGAAAGAAAAAGAAGACGACAAGAAAGAAGGCTTCTGATCAGATCTTTTCGCCGAATGCCAGATCACCGGCATCGCCCAGGCCCGGAACGATGTAGTAATGTGAGTCCAGACGCTCATCGACAGCGCCTAGCCAGAGATGGCACTGCGGCATTTTTTCCTGAACGTACCGGACGCCTTCGGGACTGGCGAGCACGGCGGCAATGTGGGTTCTGGCCGGTGTGCCAAACCGTAACAGCGCGTGATAGACCTTTTCCAGCGACCGGCCCGTTGCCAGCATGGGGTCCATCAGAATAACGGTTTTCCCGCTCAGATCCGGACTGGAAATGTAATCCATTGCCACCTCAAACTCTTCATTAACGGATGGATACCCACGGTAGGCCCCAATAAACGCGTTCTCGGCCCGGTCGAAATAATTTAAAAAACCCTGATGAAACGGCAGACTGGCCCGCAGGATAGTGGCCAGCACGGGCGGATGCTTGATCAACGGTGTAGGAGCTACCCCTAGCGGTGTTTGCACCTTTACCATCTGGAACAACATCGACTTCGATATTTCGTAGGCCATAAGTTCACCCAGACGCTCCAGGTTGCGCCGAAAGCGCATCGAATCTTTCTGAATGGTGACATCACGGAGTTCGGCAATAAACTGGTCGGCGATAGATGGGTGATCGGCAAAAACAAACATAGAGGCTTTTTCAGCCTAATTTAAAGTGAATGTGTCGGATAATCCAAACGCTTTCCCTAATTTGTGCATGAATACACAACAACGTTAAGCAGAAGCGCCGTTCCGGCGGTGGTCAAAGTGAAGATTCCTATGGGGAATATGTTTACGAGTAGGGTCGCTTTAGCTTTGGTTTTGCTGACGTCCGGATTGACGTGGGCTCAAAGTCAGAAGATACCTCTAAACAGCGATTACTATCATCTGATTGACCGGCTGGAAATTAAGCAGGGTCAATGGGCAAGCGGTTTCCATAGTTCAGTAAAACCTTATAGCCGCCAGGGAGTCGTTCAATTAACCGACAGCATTCTGAGCGATCCTTTTGTACGCTTATCACCCGTTGACCGCTTTACGGTTCGTTACCTGCGCGACGATAGCTGGGAATGGGTTCCTAAAGTGTACGCAGATACCGTACCGTTGCTGCAATTACGCACCTCGGAACTGCACGCGGGGCAGAAACATCCGGGCGATAGCCAGCGTTCCTGGGGGCCATTCTACAACAAAAAAAGCGACCTGTATAGTTACGAAAACCCCGATTTTGACATTCACGTCAATCCGGTAGCCAATTTCAGCTACGGCGCTGAGTTTAATTCGGGCGATCTGGGTAAATCTTTCAATCCTTATATCAACTCGCGGGGCCTCGAAATCCGGGGGAGCATTCGCAAACGGCTGAGTTTTTACACGTTTTTGACGGATAACCAGATTTTGTATCCCCGCTACATCTGGGAGTACGGTAGTCAGTATTCCGGTGCGTCCAATATGGGGTTTGCACCGTCTGAAGGGTTTGTCAAGCGAATTCCGACCGGCGATGCGCCATTGGGTGGGGCTGATTTTCTCTCCGCACGAGGTTATATTTCTTTCAATGCGCTGAAAATTATCAACATTCAGTTTGGGCACGACCGTAATTTCTTTGGCAACGGCTACCGATCCCTGCTGTTTTCAGATAATAGCTCTCCGTACCTGTTCCTGAAAATCAGCACCCGGCTGGGTCGTTTTCTATACACCAATTTGCTGACGGAGCTTCAAAACAATCAGCGGGCGTTCAGCACAACAGTACCCATCGCTCAGAAATATACCGCTATTCACCACCTGAGTGTCAACATTGGCAAACACATCAATATAGGCTTATTTGAAGCGGAGGTTTTTAGCCGCAGCCAGCTGGAGCTAAATTATTTCAACCCCATTATTTTCTACCGGTTTGTTGAGTCCTACCGGGGTAGTGTGGATAATGCCCTGATTGGGCTTGATTTTAAGGCCAATTTTGCCGGTCATTTTATGGCGTATAGTCAATTGATGCTGGATGAATTTAAAATCAGTGAATTGCGGGCCGGAAAGGGCTCCTGGGTAAATAAGTTCGCCGTTCAGGTCGGTATGAAATATATCGACGCTTTTGGTATTCCTAATCTGGACTTACAGGCCGAAATGAATCTGGCCCGGCCCTATACGTACTCCCACCGTACGGGCCAAACCAATTATGTGAATTACAACCAGCCGCTGGCTCACCCACTCGGCGCCAACTTTAGAGAAGGACTGGCCATCATACGGTATCAACCCCTCAACCGCTGGAATCTGACCGGAACATTCGGGCTGATGATGTATGGAGCGGACCCGCTGGGTGAAAACTATAATTTTGGCGGAGACCTGCTGAAAAGCTACGAAAGCCGTTACAACTGGCCCGGGAAGGCGCCCGATACCGGCCACTACATCGGACAGGGCCGTAAAACGCTGGTTTCTTACGGCGATATCCGGTTATCGTTTATGCTAAAACATAACCTGTTTATCGACCTGCAACAAATGATGCGTAAGAGCGATAGCCAGACCGAGCGGCTGAAATACAATACCTCATCCACTTCTTTCGCCTTGCGCTGGAATCTGCCATACCGTACCTTGGTTCTCTGATTCTCTGCCGAGAATTCATAACCCATATGATGCTTGACCAACTTATCCATCAGGAATTGACCGAGGCCCGCTCAGTTCTCGATACCTTTTTAAGCGATTCCAATCAGCTTGCTGCCATTGAACAGGCGGCCCGCTTAATGGCCGAAGCGTTGCAGAGTGGCCGTAAAATCATCTCCTGTGGTAACGGCGGTTCGCACTGTGACGCCATGCACTTTGCCGAAGAGCTGTCAGGCCGTTACCGCAACGACCGGCGGGCCATGGCCGCCATTGCCATTTCGGACCCCAGCCATCTTTCCTGCGTCGGCAATGACTACGGTTACGAATTTGTCTTTTCGCGGTTTCTCGAAGGGCTGGGCAATGACGGCGACGTACTGCTTGGCATCAGCACCAGTGGTAATTCGGGCAATATCATCAGGGCCGTTGAAACCGCCCGGCAACGCGGCATGAAGGTGGTCTTGCTGACGGGTAAAGACGGTGGCCGACTCGCCGGAACCGCCGACGTAGAAATTCGGGTACCTCACTTTGGGTACGCCGACCGTATTCAGGAAGTGCATATCAAGGTCATTCACCTGTTTATTCTGCTCATCGAAAAACTGGTCATCGGTTAGACCGGCAGCGGAACACAGCCCGGTAAAAGACGGGCAAAACGTTCTCCGTAAAGGCGGAGTTGAAGGCCAGCTTATTTTTGGGCCGCAACCATTGCCCGGCCCGGAATGGACAGGTAGGTGGTTACTTTCTGGGGTTTCAGACCGGCATCGCGCTGCCACTGCTGGATTTCACGAACGGTATAGTTTCCCGCCGTGCTGGTCAATCCGTAGAACAAATCCATGCTGCTGCCGACCAGGTTGGTGCCGACGCCATCGGATTTTCCGCCCATCTCGGGCCGGATAAATTCATTGATGATGTACACGCCCTCGGGTTTCAGGGCTTTGGCCACTTTCTGAGCGACGGCACGGTTTTGCTCGTCCGAAAAATGGTGCGCCAGACTCGACATCAACACAATATCGTACTGCGACTCACCGAAATCATCCGTCAGGGCGTTGCCCGGCTGGTGGTATACCCGGTCGCCCATACCGGCCTGGGCCAATAGGGGAGCCGCCTGTTCGATAGCGGGCGGCAGGTCCAGAATAACCGCCCGCAGATTCGGTAACTTTCGACACAACGCCACCGAATGCTGCCCGTGTGCTCCGCCAATGTCAAGCATGAGGGTTGCGTGTTTGGGCACCCGCGCTTTACGGCCAAACTCTTTAGCTTCCGTACCAGTTGCTGCCAGCATCGCGTGCTGGTAATGCAGCCATTGTTCCGTGGTCAGGTGATCGTGGTACTGAATCCCTTCGCCGGTTTGCAGATAATTCCCCAATTGCTCCAGCCACGGCCAGACCACCCGGTTGTTAAACCGCATCATGCCAAATACCGACTCCTGATTGTCCTGGAGCACCCACCGCCGACTGATGCGCGTCAACGTGTACGCATTTTCCTGATACCGTAAGTATCCCAGAACCACCAAGAGGCTCAACAGTTCCTGCAAGGCTTTGGGGTGTAACCGGCATTCGGAAGCAATAGCATCAACGGTTTGCCGACCCCGATGAACGGCTTCAAAAACGCCTTTGTCAGCGGCTTCGAGTACGGCTTTTCCGATAATGGGAAAGAGCTGGGCATGCAGGAGGGGAAGGGGAACCAGATTGATTCTGAGAGCAATCCATTCGAGGAGGTTTTCTGGCGTGACGGTCAGGCGCATCCGGATGAAAAATTAATACGTACTGATTTAAAGCATATTTTCGTTCTTATTCATACAACCGGATTTAACCGTGTATAGCTGAGATGTAGGGTATTTATTTTCAGAAAACCGGGTTAAGTTATCAATCGACGCCTTTATTCCAGTGCAATTTTGGCCTGAATAACCGGGTGTTCGGTCAGACCGACGCGTGACAGCGGGGCGTTGCGTCGCCAGGTGCCGCCGTTGATGCGTTCCCAGTAGGTAACGGGCCGCAGTTCCCGATTGAACGCCAGATACTGCCCGAAACACTCCCGTTCATTTTTCTGTCCATCCGGCATTTTAAACGAGGTCGAAAACCGATAGCGTGCTTCGTCGGTCGGCAGCCATTCCATCGCAATGAACAGACCCTCTTTCGGAAACCGGATCTGGAACCGCGACAGATCGACCTCACACCAGGTATTACCCCGCCGGGCCGCTATGACTAGGCTCTGGGGCAACAGATCTTCGCCGGGTTCGCCCTCGGTATTGGCGTAAACCCGCACACGAAACGGCGCGGTTGGTATGCCCCCACGCGCAATCAGGTACGAAACGCGGTGCAGATAACCCCGGATTCCGTTAGCATTCCGTACGTAAAGGGCAAATTCGATGTTCCGGCCGGAGCAGTTGCCCCAGACAATCGGCGCCCGCTTTCGGGTGGCTCCAACCGTCGTCAGACGCGGTTTTCGGCCCCGAACGACCACTTCGGTCAGGACGTTGGATTTCGGTTGTAGCCGGAAAACCGTCGAGTCGGTCAAGCTGGTCAGCGGTATGAGCAAACTTTCAAAACCGACGCAGCTAATGAGCAGCGTGTCCACCTGCTGCGGAATCCGGGCCGTAAACCGTCCCTGCGCATCGGCATACGTACCGAAACGGTGTTGGGGTTCACTGATGAGCGCGTAGGAAACCGGTTGTTCAGTGGTCTGAATCAGTACACGTCCATTGATAGTCGTTTGAGCAAGCACGTATGGGCTGCCAAATAAACTGACAAAGAGGAGGAGAAACCGACTGCGGGTGATAGTATAATACATGGAAAACCGTCAACAATTAGGTAGTTTTGTAAGTCGGGTTAATGATACGATGTACCATCGGTGCGTCAAGCCGGAATCCGAACGCATTTCAATTGTTCCCTACTATGGATGTAAAGCACATACCGCTCGAAAAAATTCACGAACAACTTGGGGCAAAGATGGTGCCTTTTGCCGGATTCCTGATGCCGGTGCGGTATTCGTCCGATATGGAAGAACATCAGACCGTTCGCAAGGGCGTCGGTATTTTTGATGTGTCACACATGGGCGAATTTATTCTAAAAGGCGAAAAAGCCATTGATTTAATTCAAAAAGTATCGGCCAACGATGCCTCCGTGCTTCACGACGGCAAAGTGCAATACAGTTATTTACCCAACGACCAGGGTGGGGTGGTGGATGATCTGCTGATTTACCAGATCAGCCCCATTGAATTTATGCTGGTGGTCAACGCATCGAACATCGAAAAAGACTGGAACTGGATTCAAAGCCAGAACGAGTTCGACGATGGCGTTGAAATGGTCAATATTTCCGACGGAACCTGTCTGTTTGCCGTGCAGGGGCCGCTGGCTGCTCAGGCGCTGCAGCCGCTGACCAACGCCAAGCTGGATTCGATGTCGTATTATACATTCGAAAAAACGGATTTTGCGGGGTTCCCGAATGTCATTGTTTCGGCAACGGGCTACACCGGCGCGGGCGGTTTTGAAATTTACGTTGCCAACGAGCAGGCCGAAGCCGTGTGGAACGCCATTATGAAAGCCGGGGAACCGTACGGTATTAAGCCCATCGGTTTGGGGGCGCGGGATACGCTGCGGCTGGAAATGGGCTATTGTCTCTACGGCAACGATATGGACGAAACGGTTTCTCCGCTGGAGGCCGGTCTGGGCTGGGTGACCAAGTTTACCAAACCGTTTATCAATTCCGAAAATCTGCAACAGCAGAAAAATCAAGGTCTTACACGGAAGCTGGTCGGTTTTGAACTCATCGACCGGGGCATTCCGCGCAGCCATTATGAACTCTGCGACGCCGACGGAAACCGCATTGGTGAGGTAACGTCAGGTACGCAGTCGCCCACGTTGGGCAAAGGAATCGGTATGGGGTATGTACCGACCGAATACAGCAAACCCGGTTCAACCCTTTTTGTGAAAGTCCGCGATCGGCTTCTGAAGGCGGAAGTCGTGAAATTACCGTTTGTGAAAAAATAAATTCGAGGGTAATACGGCTGGAGCAGATTCGCGCTGATTTTTGGTGAATCAACCGCGTTGTTCCAGCCGCGTTCCTGTCATTACTCCATAGCATGAAAACCATAGACGTCTGTCTGACACCTGATTTACTTCACCTTCATTCCGATTCTCTCGAAAATTCCATTGTCATTGTAGCCGACGTATTTCGGGCTACGTCGTGCATGGTAACGGCTTTTGCCCACGGTGTCAACAGCATTATTCCGGTGGCTACCGTTGAGGAATGCAGCCAGTTGCAAAGCCGGGGGTATCTGGCCGCGGCCGAACGAAACGCCAAAATGATTGAAGGCTTTGACCTGGACAATTCGCCGTTTAGCTACATGGACGAGCGGCTGATTGGCGCCAACATCGCCATGACGACCACCAACGGAACATACGCCATCACGCGTTCACGGAATGCCGTAAAAGTGCTGGTGGGCTCTTTTCTGAATCTGGAAGCAATTGTGCGGTTTTTGCAGGGCGAACGGTATGATGTCATGATTCTGTGCGCGGGCTGGAAAGGACGGGTTAACCTGGAAGATACGCTCTTTGCGGGCGCCCTGATCGAGCGGCTCAAGGATGAATACATGGTTCCGGAAGATAGCGGCTTGATGGCCTGGCGGCTTTACACGCAGGGAAAAAACGACCTACCGGGTTTTCTGGCTACTTCTTCCCACGTTCGGCGTCTCCACCGGTTGAGCATTCACAAGGATATTATTTACTGTTTGCAGCACGATCTGTACGATGTTATTCCGGTGCTGCGGGGTAGCACGCTGGTCAGTATGGAAGTGTAAAGCCCGGTTTGGTTATTGAATCTGAACGGCGGGGAACACGGGCTGCGGTAACGCGTAAAAAAACGTGGTGCCCCGGCCCGGCTCGCTTTCTGCCCAAATCCGACCGTTTAGTTTGGTGATGAAATCTTTGCAGATGGTTAAGGCCACGCCAGCGCTGCGATCAATGGCGCTGTGACTGGAAGCCGTAAAGGCAAATAGCTTATCCAGTTGCTCCTGAGTCATGCCGGCCCCTTTGTCTTTTACCGAAACAATAACTTCCTGATGCGTATAGCTGGCATCAACGATTATTGAACTGCCTGTCGGCGAAAACTTGATGGCGTTATGAATTAGGTTTCTGTTGATAAACTGAATAATTTCCCGGTCGGTCGTGATTGATAAATTCTTGCTAACGCAGTTTACGAGCGATAGGTTTTTATCCTGCATAAGCGTATGATGAAGCGAAGCGGCTTCTTCGATAGCCGTGTAGACGAGTATGGTATCTGGCGTCGCCACAAATCCGGAATATTGTTTTTTTACCCATTGCAGAATGTTGTCAAACGTTTTTAAAACCGTATCTATTTCCGATTGCAGGGCGGTATAAAACCGTTCCAGTTCTTCTTTCGAAAAAACATATTCGTCTTTAAGCAGGCTTACCATACTTAATGTAGAATTAAGCGGGGATCTGAAGTCATGGGCCAGCATGGAAACCAGTTTGGCCTTAAATTCATCCGAATGCTTCAGTAAGTGGTTTTGTTCCGTTATTTTCTCATTAAGCTGGTTTTGTAAACGAGCCTGTTCCCGCAGCTTTTTATAGAGGACAGAAATAAAAATAATGCCGCCGATTGCCAGTAAGGATAAACCCAGTAGCAGCCCAATCGTTTGTCGGTTATTTTTTGCTTGAAGCTCCAGCCGTTCTACTTTTTGCTGTGTGTTATGATAAGCGATATAGTCACCAATAAAACCGTTATTGCTGTTCTTTTCTTCTTCCAGCGCCTGCACCAGACGCTCGTTTGTTATCGCCCGGTTTTTTTCGTCTCCTTTTAATTGATAACAGTTTCGTAATGATTTTAAAATCTCCGTTTTAAACGTAATAAAACCACTTCGGCTGGCTAACTCGTAACTTCTGTTGTAGCAGATTATGGCGCTATCAATCTGATTTCGTTTAAGAAAATACTTTGCATAATAATCCAGACCCGCGATTTCATGGTATTCCCACTGATGAGTCCGGGCAATTTGCAGGGATTGCAAAATCAGTTCCCGTGCTTTGGTGAGGTGTCCGTTTCTTATCAGTTTGTCGCTTTTTAGCTGCTGGATAAAAAGCTGGGCGCGCTGGTCTTTAAACCGGATGGCAATTTCCTCCGCTTTATTCAGATAATAGTCTGATGAATCGGGCTCGGATTTGGGCCGGAGGAAATTATAGTTTGCGTATAACATGCACTTGATGGAATCCGAACGGAGTGCTGAGGCCCGGTTTAAAGCCCTCCTCGAAAATTTCACCGCGTTTAGGGTGTCGCCTAGTACTTCATAAACAATAGCCGAATTCATCAGCATTTGAGTCGTTCCGATGGTGTCAGGGATGCTTTTATATTCGAGCATGGCCTCCGTGTAGGATTCCAGCGCCTGACTGTATACGCCTTTCAAAAAAAGTGCGGTTGCAATATTGCACAGGGCATCGGCTTTGCCTTTTGCATACTGTTGCCGGTCGGCGATGGCTTTAGCCCGTATACCGTATAACAAACAACTATCGGCGCTCTTCATGTGCATCATGAAGCCGATGAGATTATATTTATCGAGATAGGAAGTACTATCCGTGGTGGTGGCAAGCTCCCTCTGTAACGTTCTGATTTCGGAAACCTGTCCCTTTGCCGGGCTGACACCAAGACACATTATGCCGATGAGAGAAGAGATAAAGTACCTTACAGCCTTTAAACCTGCCATTTTATGAGTAGTGCGGTAAAACTTGTCGGACAGTTAGCGAACAACGGTTAGGGGCATGACGAATGTAACCTTTTTTAATACAAATTAAATTTCTTTGTAATTGTTTGTGAAATAAGTAGAGATAGCGTTAAAAAATAATAAAGCCGGAAGGCTCCTTTAGGGTCCATTCCGGCTTTATAACGGTATGTATGGTAACGGCCTACGCCTGCATGGCAACGTGCTGTTCCGTTTGCAGATAATTAACGACTTCCTCAAAAGTCGTCAGTTTTGAGTAATCTTCGTCGGGGATCCGGATACCGAATTCCTGCTCCAGTTGCATAATCAGATCAACCGTGTCCAGACTGTCCAGACCCAGGTCGCGCGTAAAGTGAACGGAAGGATGAATGGCCGATTCTTTAATGCCAAAGTTTTTGAGAATGTTGGTTACGCGATCTTTCATAGTCGTAGCTGTTTGCAGGTTGTCGAAATAACGCAGACGAGCATCTGCTGGTGTGTGAGAGCGGCTGTTTGTCCTAACAGACCACGATTAGAGAACCGTCTGCTCACTTTTTTAGTTTTCCAGACTGTAAACTTTTCGTTAGTGGTTACAACAAATTTTCGCCCATCAGTCTTTTGTATTCTAATTGATTGAGTACTAGTTGGTATTGGTAGTTCAAACGAGCCAGTTCCGCTTCTTCAACGCCCGTCTCGGCACTTTGCAATTCAACGGGGGTAATGACCCCGGATTGCAATCGAACCTGGGCAATTTCCAGCGCCTTCCGGGCTTGCAGAACCTGCGTTTCCAGATTTTGCAGGCGCTGCCGATTACTCTGGATATCGGTATTCAACTGCGACAGGCTTTGTCGTAGCTGCGCATTAGCATTTTCGACGGCATACCGGCTGGCATCCAGAGTAAGCCGGGCCTCCTGGTTTTGCAGGGCATACCGTTTGCCGGAATAAATGGGTACGGTAAGATTAACTCCGGCGGCAATGTTGAACTTCATCGAAGCGATGTCCGGCAGATAACCGTTACGATAACCCGCGGCACCACTAAAACTCAGGTTGGGGCGACCGCTGCGGCTATACGCCAGTACATCGGTTTGGGCCGCCCGGACCCGGTCCTGCGCTAATTGTATGTCTTTGTTACTGGACTGAGCCGTTTGCAGGCTCCCTTCGGTTGTGAATGGCTGCACGGGTACATCAAACTGAGCGGCAGCGGGACTGATGGCCGGATTTAGATTTCCGGTCAGGTACGTCAATAACGCCCGCTGGCGCTCCAGATTGTTTTGCAGGTCGATTTTTCGATTCTGTGCGGCTTTCAGGCGCACTTGCTGCGTCAGCAGATCGAACTGCAATGCTTCACCATTCTGTAACCGGTTGGCGAAAATCTGTATATTTCGTTGAGCCACCTGAATAACCGAGTCCTGCACGATAATGCTTTTTTGCAGGAACCCGACGCCGTAATAGGCAGCCGCCACCTGATAGGCGAGGTTCTGCTGGGTCAGTTCCAGATTTCGTTTCAGAATCTGAACATGGTCAACGGCCTGCCGAATGCTGGCATCGGTACGCCCGAAATCATACAGCGTCTGCCCAATACCAATGTTTGCATTGAAATTATGGTTGGGCTGAAACTGAATCGTCGTCTCATTCCCGTTGACGGGCAACGTCGCTTTCGCAACGGGCGTAAGGTATTGGTAACTTCCGTTGCCGGCAATGTTGGGCTGGTAGGCCGACCGGGCAATATCAATCCGCACTTCACCCGCCCGGAGTTGTTGTTCCTGTTCTTTCAGGCGGGGAAAATTCGTATTGGCTTCGTTAATCAAACTTCGTAAGTCTTCCGGGACGGACTGAGCCCGGGCCACGGTCGTCGCCAAAGCAATAAGTATTGATAAGCTTAGATGTTTCATTTTCTAGAAATATTGTGGATAAGGACTATCCGGCTTCTGATGGATTTGCAGATTAGTGGGCCGCATCCGCTGCGGCTTTGGCGGCTGCCGGATCCATTTTCTTATTTTTCATGAAAAACAGCAGCGGCAGCGTCACCACGAAAAAGAGTCCCGCCAGCCGGAATGTATCCAGGTAAGAAATCATCAGCGCCTGTTTGCTAATGATGCCGTCCAGGCTCTTGTAAGCTCCCGTCACCGCATCCATCGCATTCATGCCGCGGGCGGCCAGTCCCTGTGCCAGGGCGTTCAGCCGGTCCGTAGTCAGGGGATCACCGGCTTGCAGATTCGAAACCAGATCGTTGCGGTGAACGGCGGTGCGCTGGGCAATGTAGGTGTTTGTAATGGCCACGCCGAAAGCGCCCCCCAGTTGCCGCACCATGTTCGTAAACGCAATGCCGGTTGGCAGTTCCTGCGGTTTGAGCGTCGAAATCGACTGATTGATCAGGGGGGCGTTAATCATGGCCATACCGGCCCCGCGCACCAGCAGGGCCCACGTAAAATCGCTCTCGCCCGCATCGGCATTCAGGTTCGACATCATATAGCAGAACAGAATAAACGACAGGTACCCAAGCACACCGAAAAGGCGTGGGGAAACCCCATTTGCCAGCGACCGCCCGACAAGCGGAAACATCAATAGCGAGATGGCTCCGCCCGGAATCAGGATATTGCCGGTTTTGGTGGCCGTATAGCCGACAATCCGTTGGGCAAACAGCGGAAACAGCAGAATGGACGTGAACAAACCGTAACCGATGATGAACACCAGAATGGAACCCACTGCCAGATTCTGGTTTTTTACCACCCGCAGATCCATCACCGGGCTGTCGGTTTTCAGTTCCCACCACAGAAACAGCGGGATGCTGATAACGGCTACAACCGTTAAATAGAGAATCGCGCGGTCGTCGAACCAGTCGTCGGCTTCGCCCCGTTCCAGCACGTACTGCAAACTCCCGATGCCCACC
Source organism: Larkinella arboricola (assembly GCF_003259745.1). Taxonomy (GTDB): domain Bacteria; phylum Bacteroidota; class Bacteroidia; order Cytophagales; family Spirosomataceae; genus Larkinella; species Larkinella arboricola. The sequence goes on from NZ_QLMC01000001.1 coordinate 301,963, forward strand.
GCCAGCAACAGAATACCGATCTGGTCGATTTTAATCCGGCTACGGTCGATGTTAAACTCATTGGGCTGTTTTTCAACAAACGTCATACACAGGAACATGGCCAGAATACCGATGGGAACGTTGATGAAAAACATCCAGCTCCAGTGGTAGTTGTCGATGATATAACCCCCCAGCGTGGGGCCGATTGTTGGCCCGAGCACAATTCCCATCCCGAAAACCGCCGAAGCAATGGCCCGCTGGTTGGGCGGAAACGAATCGTACATGATGCCCTGCGAGGTCGATAACAACGCACCCCCGCCAATGCCCTGCAAAAACCGGAATGCCACCAGGGTCCACAGATCGTCGGCAATCCCGCAGAAATACGAAGCGATGGTAAAGAGGATGATGGAGCCGATGTAATACGTTTTCCGACCGAAATACTGCTGTAAAAAGCCGGTCATCGGAATGATGATGACGTTGGCAATGGCATAAGCCGTAACCACCCACGAAATGTCTTCAATGGTAACGCCCAGGTTGCCCGCCATCTGGGTCAAACCGACGTTTACAATCGAGGTGTCAATCAATTCCAGGATGGCTGCCGAAACCGTTGTGATCACGACAATCCATCGTCTAAAGCCTGTGGTTGCCATACGTTACTGAACTTTCACGGCGATGTCTGTGCTCAAACCCGCGCGAAGCAGTCCTTTGTATTTTGCTGGATTTTCAATTTCAATTTTTACCGGTACGCGCTGCGTAACCTTAACGAAGTTGCCCGAAGCATTATCGGCGGGCAGCAGTGCGAATTTGGCACCCGTTGCTTCCGAGAGCGAAACCACTTTGCCTTTCACGTCCAGATCGGGATACGCATCAATTTTTACGTCTACCGGCTGCCCGACGCGCATATGTTCCAGTTGCGTTTCCTTGAAGTTGGCGACGACCCAGAATGTCGAGTCGTTCACAATCGTGAACAGATTCTGGCCGGGCTGGACGTACTGGCCGACAACCACATTTTTCTTCCCGATTTTGCCGGAGATCGGTGCGGTAATTTTGGCATACCCCAGCCGCAGTTTGGCATTGTCGATGGCGGCCTGTTTTACTTTCAGCAGGGCCTGCGCTTTCAGAATAGTAGCCTGCGCGCGGGTAATAGCGGCCCGGGCTACATTTTCCGAGGTTTTTGCCAGGCCAACCTGTTGCACGCTGGCTTCGTACTGGCGGCTTTGCACTTCGGCGTTATTACGCGAGTCTTCCAGTTGCTTCTGCGTCAACGACTGGCCTTTGTAGAGGTTTTCGTCACGCTTGAGGTCGCTGTTGGCCTTTGAAACCCGAACCGCCTGCACATTAGCGTTCGACTGCGTAACCTTTAAATTCTGCTGGACATTGCGCAAACTGGCCTGGGCATTTTGCAGATCGGCTTTGGCGGTCTGAATATCGGCTAGCGTCTGCTGGTAATCAGCCTCGGCCTGTTGCAGAGCGAGTTCGTATTCCTGCGGATCGATGGTAATCAGGGGCTCTCCGCGTTTTACGGTCGTATAATCTTCGATAGAAACCTGCTGAACATAACCGGCTACCCGGGCGAGAACCGGTGCGGTGTTGCCTTCAATCTGGGCGTTGTCCGTCGTTTCATACTGCTGATTATATCGATAGGACTGAAACCCGTAAAATGCAGCCGCTACGACGATGACCAGCACAATCAGACGCGGAAGGTATTTTTTTACGGGTGTGGTTTGTTCTGTTGCCATTTTAGTGCAGATGAATCTTTTTTTGGTAAACTTAGTTGACTAATTTTGGGCAAAAGTAAATGTTCAAAATCGAATAGTCAACTTGGTTTACTAACCTTTGAGCAGCTTTAATAGAATTTTAATAGAGGGGCGTAAAGGAAAGAATTGTCGGTTCAAACACTACAATATCACTGGTTTGTGAAAAAATTGTAACTTAGTTGTCCCGTAAATACGTGTGTTTATCTATGAATACTGAGTCTGTATCAGTCGAAAAACCTTTTGATTTTCAGGTCTTTTACCAGGAGCGGGAGCGAGCGCTGGGCGGAGTGATGGCCAAAATGAAGCGATTCATGGGGCGATATGTGGAGCAACGGCTTGCGGAACTGGGGTTTCTAAACTTCAAAGCAAGCTATATTGGCTTTCTGTCTAACCTGGAGCAAGACGGTATTACCAATAATGAACTGGCCCGACGGGCAGGCGTTACGAAACAGGCCATGAGCAAAATCGTGAAGCTGCTGGAGGATGACGGTTACATCTATATCGTTAAGTGTGAGCGTGATTCCCGTTCCAGTCAGATTTTTATCAACGAACGCGGCAAGCTGTTACTGGCGGCTGTTTTCAACTGCATGGAGGAACTGAAGGATAAATTTTCCACCATAGCTGGCCGGGACCGGGTGGAGCAGATGCTCGATACGATGGTCTTGCTGGTCCGTGAAATTGAGAAGGATACCGGAGTGATACCGTTGCCGGGGTTTCCGTGCGGGTCTAACTTTTCCCATTGAATTTTCACCCCAATCGAATCGGTTGGGGTGATTTTTTGGTTACTGGTAAAAATACTACCTATGAATTTTACGTCCGTTAACCCCTATACTCAGAAAAAACTCAAGTCGTACCCGGCTTTGAGTTCTCAGGCCCTTGACCAGAAAATCAAACAGGCCGATCAGGCTTTTAACGGTTGGTCTGAACTGTCGCTGGAGGACCGAATGGCTTATTTTCAGAAAATAGCCGCCCACCTGCGCAGTGAAAAACAGCGTTACGCCGAACTGATGACCGCCGAGATGGGCAAAACGCTGAAGGAAGCAATGGCGGAAATCGAGAAGTGCGCCGTTGGCTGCGATTATTACCTGGCCAACGCGCCCAGGTTTCTGGCGGATCTGACAATTGAGACGGAGGCTAAAAAGAGTTTTGTTGCCTACCAGCCGCTTGGGATTGTGCTGGCGGTAATGCCCTGGAATTTTCCGTTCTGGCAGGTATTCCGGTTTGCCATACCGTCCCTGCTGGCAGGTAACGTCGGTTTGCTGAAACATGCCGCCAATGTCAGTGGCTGTTCGCTGGCGATTGAGGAGATTTTTCGGGCCTGTGATTTTCCGGCGGGCGTGTTTCAGTCGTTGCTTATTGAGTCGAAAACCGTTGAAACCGTGCTGAAAGATTCGCGCGTGAAAGCCGTAACGCTGACTGGCAGCGAAAAAGCCGGGGCTTCGGTAGCGTCGATTGCCGGAAGCCAGATCAAAAAATCCGTGCTCGAATTGGGCGGGAGCGACGCCCTGATTGTGCTGGCCGATGCCGATCTGGAAAAAGCCGCCGAGGTAGCGGCTCATTCGCGGATGCAGAACGCGGGGCAAAGCTGCATTGCGGCCAAACGGTTTATCGTCGAAAAAGCCGTTAAAAAAGAGTTTACCGACCGGGTTCTGCACCACATCGGGCTTATTCAGCAGGGCGATCCGATGAGCGAATCCACCACGATGGGGCCAGTGGCCCGGCTTGATCTGGCCGAAGCCATTGATAAACAGTGCGCCGATACCGTTCAGCAGGGCGCCCGTATCCTACATGGCGGGCAGCGCGATGGCTGCAATGTTCAGCCGATTCTGCTCGATAACGTCAAACCCGGTATGACGGCTTTTGATGAAGAAACGTTTGGTCCGCTGGCCGTTATCGTGGAAGCCAAAGACGAGCGCGATGCCATAAAGCTCGCTAACCAGTCAAACTACGGCCTGGGTTCGGCGCTCTGGACGCAGGATCTGGAGCGGGCCGACCGGCTGGCGCGCCAGATTCAGGCCGGGTCGGTATTTGTCAATTCCCTGATGCGCTCCGATCCGCGCGTACCGTTTGGGGGTGTTAAACTATCGGGTTTTGGCCGGGAACTGTCGGAAGTGGGCATGAAAGAGTTTTTAAACATCAAAACCGTCTGGGTGGAATAACCGACCAGCCCGGCGCGGTCCGTGGGTGCGTTAGACGGCAACTTCCACGACCGTGCCGTGGTTGGAATAAATCCGGAACTGGCCGCCCAGTTCTTCGGCCCGCTTCTTCATGTTCTGCAAACCGTAGTGATGATCGAGCGAATCGCCCTGCACCCAGGACAAACCGTTGCCGTTGTCACTAACACTAAGCTGGAAGGTGCCGTCTTCCCGGGCGCTGAGCAATACCGTTACTTCGGTGGCCTGGGCGTGTTTGACCACGTTGTGTAAGGCTTCCTGCATAATCCGGAACATATTCAGGGCCTGAACCGAGGTAAGCGGCTGATTGAGCCGTCCTTCGGTCTGGATGGTAATCTGAAGGGCTTCCATCTGCTGGAAATACCGGCTGACGTAGTGGGAAATTCGCTCTTCAAATTCCTCCAGGGTGAAGCTTTCCTGATGAATAGCCCAGATGGTATCGCGGAGCATCTGAATAGCTTCCCGCGTGTAATCAACGATGGAGCGGAGTTGCGACGACAATTGAAGGGCGTTGGCTCCATTCTGTTTGTCGGCTTGTCGGCCAATCTGCTGCAAACTGTTGACAATGAACGACAGTTGAGCGCCCACGTTGTCGTGGAGGTCGCGGGCAATACGTTCTTTTTCCTGCAACGATTCGTTTTTAAGCTGTAAGCTCTCGACGTGGGCTTCATACGTCAGCCGCTGCTGTTGGGTGCGTTCATCGTTGAGTTGTTCGTTGTAATCGCGGATGAGTTTATAGCGGTAGGCTAATCCAAACGTCAGGATCATTACTTCAAACAAAGCCGCCAGCGCGAAATTCTCGTAACTTTCTAGAAAGGTATAGGTAGGTAAGATCTGAAGGTTACAAAGAATAACCATGAAGTTGAGTACATAAAACGGACTAACCGCTACCAGATACAACCAGGCTTCCTGAACGCGATACCGTTGAATCAGGTTGATAACAATAAAGGCCCAGATCAGGGGCATTGGTAACCAGTAAAAAAGAATAAACAGCCGCATCAGAATCAACTCAACGGCTGGCGGAACATACAGTACCCATTCGGCCAGCAGGGAAATCAGGCAGAAAATACCGCCGAGTAAGGCCACCGTTGCCACCCGATGCCATAGACGACTGGGCGTGTTTTCGAGCGACAGAAAGGATCGGACAAACAGCAGTTGAAAGAAAAAAAGCAGGAGCGGAAACACGAAATAAACGTTTCGGTTGGGCATCCAGAACTGGCTGTCAAAAAAGAACTGATACAGAAAACCGTCGTTGATGAAAAAGTAACCGCCCAGTCCCAGAATACACAGAATATATTTTCCGTAAATCCAGTCGAATGTGGTTAAGTAAAAGAAGAAACTAATGACGATGACGAAAATGAATACCGCAAAAATACCGCCCCAAAAACCGTAATCTTTCAGAATATAGGTGTTGAGGATGTTTTGCGGACGAATTGTGATCGGCACCACCTGAACCCCCCGGCTTTTGAACACCCGGACGTAGCAGGTTACTTCCTTGCTGGCCGGCAGCGTAAACGGAAACCAGTAATTTCGGTGGTAAACCGGTTTTTGGGTAACGGGGCTTTGCCAGCCGTACACAGGCGAGGTGTAGAGCAGGTTTTGGCCGTCGGCAATAAATAGTTGTAACTCGTCAAAAGCAAGGAAGTCAACCTCGCAGAAGAGGGCTTGGGGTTGTCCGGACGTGTTTTTCAGCCGAAATCGCAGCCATACGGGGTTGGTGTGCTGATTGCCGCTGGTATAACCAAAGTTCGGAACGGGCGATGGATTTGGGCGGAAGGCCCCTTCCGCCCGCAACACTTCATGGATCGTCAGCCGGTGACTCGAATCCTGAATAAACCAGATGTCATGATCGACAGCAACGGCTTGAGCATCGGGCGGAATAGGTATAACCGGTTGAGCTGCCCCGGCAAACACCGGAGACAGCAGCCACAGGAAAACGATAAACCGGCAAAAAGAAGCCATACCGTTGAAAGGTTGGGCTTCAAAGATAACGAAAAAAACGAGCTTGGCTGCGAGGGAGTTAGCCGTTTTTAATTACAAAACCACCTCGCCATACAGGTCGAATTCGTGGGCTTCCGTAATCCGTACATTGGCAAAGTCGCCCAGCCGTACATACTGACCCGCCGGAACCAGCACTTCGTTATCCACTTCGGGCGAGTCGAACTCCGTACGACCGATGAAAAAGCCGCCTTCTTTCCGATCGAACAAGACTTTATAGGTCTTACCGAGTTTTTTCTGATTCAGTTCCGAAGAAATACCTTGCTGTAATTCCATGATGGCATCGGCGCGTTCCTGCTTGATGTCGGCCGGAATCTCGTCGGGCATGGTGTAGGAATGCGTATTGTCTTCGTGGGAATACGTAAAGGCACCCAGCCGGTCGAAGCGCATCCGTTCAACAAAGTCGTAGGTCTCCTCAAACATGGCTTCCGTTTCACCGGGATGGCCGACGATCAGGGTAGTCCGAAGGGCAATGTCGGGGACTTTCTCGCGAATGCTGTAAATCAGGGCTTCGGTTTTTTCGCGCGTGATACCCCGGCGCATGATTTTAAGCAGTTCGGTGGAGCCGGTTTGCAGCGGCATATCCAGGTATTTGCAGACGTTCGACCGTTCACGCATCACGTCCAGCACATCCATCGGGAAGCCAGACGGATAGGCATACTGCAAACGAATCCAGTCAATGCCTTCTACGTCGGCCAGGCGGTTGATCAGCTCCGACAGGGTACGTTTTCTTTCGAGGTCCAGCCCGTAATAGGTCAGATCTTGGGCAATCAGAATCAGTTCTTTGGTGCCGCGCCGGGCCAGCGACTGGGCCTCTTTCACCAGTTCCTCCGCCGGACGCGAGACGTGGTGGCCGCGCATGAGCGGAATGGCGCAGAAGGAGCAGGGGCGGTCGCAACCCTCGGCAATTTTGAGGTACGCAAAATGGGCCGGTGTGGTCAAAAGCCGTTCGCCCACCAGTTCGTGTTTGTAATCGGCTTTCAGCGTTTTGAGCAGCCGAGGTAGTTCGTTGGTGCCAAACCAAGCGTCAACGGTCGGAATTTCAACTTCCAGTTCGTCCTTGTAGCGGTGCGACAGGCAGCCGGTTACATATACTTTATCGACCACGCCCGCGTCTTTGGCATCGACATACCGCAGAATGGTGTTGATCGATTCTTCTTTCGCATTATCAATAAAACCGCAGGTGTTAATGACCACAATGTTGGCATCGTCTTTCTTCGATTCGTGCGAAACGTTGTAACCGTTGCCTTTCAGTTGGGTATAAAGCACTTCAGAATCTACCAGGTTTTTGGAGCAACCCAGCGTGACAATATTAATTTTATTCGAACGTAAGCCTTTTGTTTTCAAAACAGACTAAGATTAAACGGATTGCCCTGATTGACAGGATTGCCCTTATGTCGGAGAACGGACGGTATGCCCGACAGGATTAAATAATATAGCGCAGGCGGTAACCGTCTTAGCAGAACACCGCTACTTTTTACAAAGTTCGGAAAAGTACAATTCAGGAGAAAGTTATGGCGCAATTATCCACGGAATTTTATGCGGAACATTGCGGGTCGGAACGGATTTGAAATACTCCTGAAGCGCATACGGAAGATAACTTTTGTTGTTATTGAGGTAAACGGTCTGTCCGTTTTTTAATCGGAAGATGAAATACGCATAACCAGCAACCATTTTTCCCGACGATAGACCGGACGTATGTTCTTCAATTCTCTCGAGATGATCCGCTGTAATTCGCATGCTTCCGTCTTCTGTCTTAATTTCTACACTTTTGTCGGTTGGGTCCAGCGTTATTGTCTTTCCTTTGGTAATCAGCCAGTATTGTGATTCCAGTTCGAAAAGGCGGACGCACCACCATAAGGTGTAGATAAAAACAGCCAGGCCGCCGGCTGCAATAATTCCCTGCCAGTAGATCTGGACCGCCGGTAACAGTACGAATAGGCAGGCATACAGACCGAGTACATTCATCGGTACGAAAAAGATCAAAAACAGAAAATCGAAACGAGTGAAGTATTCCTGTTTCGTGACTTCGTATTCAATCTTGATCGATAGCGGGGATTCGGCTCCCCATGCTTTCGCCGGGTACCGGATCAATCGGTAGATAACCCATCCGAAGGGAAACAGAACTGCCGTGGTGATCAGAAGTGCGTTCAATACGTTCATAACGGTTAATATACCGCCTGATACGTGATTTCAAACGTGATGGTTGACTGACGGTTTTTCTCGACCGTTACCGGAAAAATATGGTTTTGGCTGTCAAACAGGTTGGCATACAGCCCTTTTTCCTCCTGCACAAATACCGAGTAGGTGCCCGGAGCCAGATCAACGCAGAACTGGCCGTCTTGATCGGACTGGACTTTTTTGATGAGCCGTGTATTGACTTTGGAGTAAAAACCGTCGTCTGTCGTTTGCGTCTGACCGATTTGGGTCAGTTCATAAATAAGCACCTCACGCGCCACCGGCTGGCCTTTGGGCTGCGGTCGTCCGGGGCCGGGCATATGGTTGCCGGATTTAAAGATCACCGTCCCGCAGATGCCCTGCGGCTGCTTCTGGCCCTGGCTAGGCTTGCAGGCAATAAAAGTCCCTAATACAAAGGAAAGCAAAAAAGCGAGAGCGTTATGGGTATTTCTCTTTGACATAGATCAGAAAGTTTTCGGCTATATCAACCAGACGCTCAATCTCATCTTTCGGAAAATCACCCTCTAAATCGTAGTCGGCAATTTGGCGCCGATCGAATAGAAGACCAAAGTCATTACTAAATGACTGAGGAATTTCGCCGGTTTTTATGTAGTGGAGGGAAAACATCTCACGGGCACCAGAATGACGTTTGGTTACTATGCCTTTCTCATATAGAAGACCGCGTACGAGCCAGAAAAAACAATAGTAAGAAGGTGTGATTGCACCGATCGGAAGCTCAGAATGAAGTGCGTTCTTCGCAATAGTCAGATAATCCTGCGCTTTACGCAAGTATTGCTTCAAATCCTCGCTCATAAATACATATACCGTCTTTCCCGACTTCTCTAAAAAAAATGCGATTCGACTTGAGGAATTCATTCATCGAAACCACAACGGCAGATATGGTAATAAACGTTTCAAGGTAGTAAGCGTTACGATCTAAAGCGGTGGTAGCAACCTCTTTGAAGGGTGAGACATTCTCTTCATCCAATAACACCAGGTAATCGACATCCGAGTCTTCATGAAAATCTCCCCGGGCATACGATCCAAATAGTAGAATTCGAGCAAGCCGATCTCCATAGTGCCGTTTCATTATATCGGTCACTTTACGGTTGACAGCTTCCAAATCGGTTACGACGGCCATAATCAGGCTTTCTTAAAAAACGAATCCACAAACTCCATCTTGCTGAAGGTCTGCAAATCGTCGATTTTTTCGCCAACGCCAATGTATTTCACCGGAATTCTGAACTGATCGGAAATACCGATGACTACCCCGCCTTTGGCCGTGCCGTCCAGCTTTGTAATCGCCAGAGCCGTTACATCCGTGGCTTTGGTAAATTCCGTCGCCTGAATAAACGCGTTCTGACCCGTCGAACCGTCGAGCACCAGCAGGACTTCGTGCGGTGCTTCCGGCAGGAATTTCTGCACCACCCGTTTGATTTTCGACAACTCGTTCATCAGGTTTACTTTCGTGTGCAGACGGCCTGCCGTGTCGATAATCACCACATCGGCGTTCATATCCACGGCTTTTTTAACGGCGTCGAAAGCCACCGCTGAAGGATCGGTATTCATGCCATGGTCGATAACCGGCACACCGACCCGTTCTCCCCAGAGTTTCAGTTGGGAAACCGCAGCGGCCCGAAAAGTATCGCCCGCCCCCAGAACCACTTTATACCCACGTTTGTGGTATTGAGCTGCCAGCTTACCGATGGTAGTGGTTTTGCCCACGCCGTTGACGCCCACAACCATAATAACGTACGGTTTTTTGTCAGCGGGAAGTGAAAAATTATCGTCAATATCCACGGATTTGTTTTCGGCCAGAAGGGCGGCAATTTCTTCCCGCAGAATCCGGTCGAGTTCGCTGGTATTAACGTATTTGTCCTTGGCAACGCGCGCTTCAATGCGCCGAATGATTTTAACGGTGGTATCAACGCCTACATCGGATGTGACCAGAACTTCCTCCAGTTCGTCCAGTACCTGATCGTCGACGGTTGATTTACCGACAACGGCGCGGTTAAGTTTCGAGAAAAAATTTTCTTTGGACTTTTCCAGCCCTTTATCGAGTGATTCTTTTTTTTCCTTCGAGAAGAAATCAAACAGGCCCATTGGTAGACGTTCTAACTTTGATGGTCGTATATGAAAACCAATACCTTGGTGTGGATTGGCTCATTTGGTGTCTTTAGCAACAAAAATAAAAACAAAAAAGTCCCACCGATTACCGAGGGGACTTAGAATGTGTCATAAAACCAGAAGACTAGCCTTTCAGAGCGGCCTGTACTTCTTCCAGCGGGACCATTTCTTCTCTAAAGGTGTAAGCACCGGTTTTCGGTGATTTTACGGCTTTGATAATCTTTGCGAAGTTCTTACCGCCACCTTCCTTCTTCAGGGTTGCAACAACTTTCTTTGCCATTTTCGATAGGCGGGAATAGTCCCGCGGTTACAATTATTTAATTTCTTTGTGTACCGTTACGCGTTTCAAGTTCGGATTGTACTTTTTCAGTTCGATCCGGCTGGGCGTATTCTTGCGGTTTTTGGTGGTGATGTAACGCGAAGTACCTGGAATGTTGGTATCCTTCTGCTCCGTACACTCCAAAATCACCTGAATTCTATTGCCTTTCTTAGCCATTGCTGTAAATATTTTCTCAAACAGGAACGCAAAGGTAAGAAAAACTCGTAATAAGAAAAACGGTTGCTTATGAATAATTTCGAAAAACTGCTTAATTCCTAGCGGTTTAAACCAATTTTTGATTTTTGGGTATCCGCTGCCGACCTTTGATAGCAATGACCACGCAAACCATACAATACGAATACCAGCCCGGGCTGTTTCAGGCATCCGAGCCAAATAAATATAAAACCGACGACCTGGAGGCCGGTCAGATGATTCTGAACATGGGACCGCAGCACCCCTCGACGCACGGCGTTCTGCGGATGGAAATCGTCACTGATGGTGAAATCATTGTGGATGTTGTGCCGCACCTGGGCTATCTGCACCGCTGCTTTGAAAAACACGCCGAATCGCTGCCCTATAACCAGACGTTGCCGTTTGTGGATCGGCTGGACTACCTGGCTGCCATGAACAGCGAACACGTTTTCTGCATGGGCGTTGAACGGATGCTGGGCATTGACCAGGAACTGCTGAACCGCCCCGACGGGCGACGGATTGAATACATCCGGGTTCTGGTGTCCGAACTGAACCGGCTGGCGTCCCACTTTGTAGCAATCGGGACTTATGCGCTGGATATTGGGGCCTACACGCCCTTCCTGTGGATGATGCGCGACCGCGAACACCTGCAACGGCTGCTGGAATGGGTTAGCGGAGCGCGGATGCTGTATAATTACATCTGGATTGGCGGCCTTTATTACGATCTGCCGGTTGGTTTTGAAGAACGGTGTCAGGAGTTTCTGAAATACCTGAAACCGAAGCTGCTGGAAATGCAGCAGTTGGTAGCCGAAAACAAGATTTTTGTCAAACGCACGGCGGGCGTCGGCGTATTGCCGCTGTCGGTTGCTATTAATTATGGCTGCTCAGGGCCCATTTTACGGGCGTCGGGTCTGCGGTATGACCTGCGCCGGGTCGATGGCTATTCCGTTTATCCCGAACTGGACTTTACTATTCCGATTGGCGAAGGATCGGTCGGCAAATTGGGTGATTGCTGGGACCGGAACTACGTGCGGGTGCTGGAATGCTGGGAATCGGTCAAGATTGCCGAGCAGTGTCTGGTGCAACTAACGGGCGATCTGAAGCGTACCCGCGATTTTGATCCGCAGGCGATGGTGCCGAAGAAAATCCGGCCAAAAGCGCAGGAGTTTTACATTCGGGGCGAAATTTCGAAGGGTGAACTGGGCTTCTTTTTCCGGGCCGATGGCCGGTCGGATGTACCATTCCGCTGCCGGGCGCGTTCGTGTTCGTATCACAACCTGTCCGTCATCAGCGAGATATCCAAAGGCGCCATGATTGCGGATTTGGTGGCCATTATCGGCTCAATCGATGTGGTAATGGGCGAAGTGGACCGTTAGGCCAGCACGAATATTTCCTTCGCGTTTCGGCCAAAACCGTCGTAATCCAGCCCGTAGCCGACGACAAACTGATTTTCGATTTCAAAACCGATGTACTTAATATCCACCTCAACTTTCAGGGCTTCCGGCTTGAACAGCATCGTGGCAATTTCGAGCGAAGTCGGTTGTTGCTGCATCAGTTGCCGCGAAACTTCCTGAATGGTCAAACCCGTATCAATAATATCCTCGATCAGAATGACATCCTGACCGGCGATGGACTCACTTAACCCAAGCAACTCGCGGACAACGCCCGTTGAAGCCGTTTGCTGGTACGAGCTTACCCGAATAAACGTAACCCGGCACGGAATGGTCAGGTGGGTCATCAGCTCGGCGGCAAAGATAAAGGCGCCATTCAACACCACAACAAGCAGGGGTTCTTTATCCCGATAGTCGTGGTTGATTTGGTCGGCGAGCTGAACAATGCGGTTTTTCAGCTTGTTTTGATCGATGAAGGGGACAAAGTTCTTGTCTTTGATGGTCAGCATATGGGGCTAGTTGACGCAAAACCCAAAGGTACGGCATCCGGCGGGTTCTAAAAACTTTTCGTTGCGTAAACTGGAATTTGAAAAACTTCGTTGATAGGAGACGATACTAGTGTCCTGTAAAAATGAAAAAAAATATTCTTGTTGTAATAGGCTTGTTGGTGACCTTTACGGTGCGGGCTCAGGTCTATTCACTGGCGGAATTTGACAAGAAATACGATATGTTGCTGAAGCATCCCGGCGTACAGATTGAGTCGGCGGAGGCTATCAACAACTTGTATAATTACAAATTTTACGAAGCGGACAAAGAGTTCCGGTGGCTGCGGATGCGTTATCCGGAGCATCCGATGCCGTACTTTCTGATGGCACTGGCCGAGTGGTGGAAAATCGTGCCGAATACCGAAAATACCGATTTCGACGATAAGTGCCACGCGTACCTGGACACGACAATCACCAAGGCCGAAAAGCTCTACGACAGCAAAGACAATAAAGTAGAACCGTCATTTTTTCTGGCGGCTGGTTACGGTTTTAAAGGGAGACTGTTTTCGGAGCGAAAAAAATGGGCCAAAGCGACCTGGGCTGGCAAGAATGCACTGAAATACTTCGAGAAGTGCAAAGGCAACGGCGATCTGACACCCGAATTGCTGTTTGGTGATGGGTTGTATAATTACTACGCGCAGTGGATTCCCAAGAATTATCCGGCCCTGAAACCCATTCTGATGTTCTTCCCCAAGGGTAATAAAGCGGAAGGAATCCGGCAGTTGGAGCTAACCGCCAACAATGCCTTTTACACCCGTACGGAAGCCCGGTATTTTCTGCTCCAGATTTACAGCATGGAAAATCAGTACGACAAAGCGTACGATCTGGCCAAGTATATGTGGCAGCAATATCCGGATAACCCGTACTTCGAACGGTATTACGCCCGAACGGCTTTTGTGCGTGGGTACAACAACGAAGCAATCGCGGCTTCCAACAGCATTTTAGGTAAAATTGAACGGGGAATGGACGGTTACGAAGGCGTTGGTGGGCGAACAGCGGCTTATATACTGGCTTATGCCAACCACCATTATACCCGCGATATGGCGAAAGCCAAGCAGTATTATCAGAAAACCATCGACTTTGCCAAACAAACCAATTCGTTCGATGCGGCTTATTATTGGGCGTCGGTACTAAATCTGGGAAAAATTGCTGCGGCCGAGAAGAACTACGATCAGGCGCAGACCTATTATAAGGAAGTAATCGACAAAGCCGACCGCAAATCCAGCCAGCACAAGGAAGCCAAAGAAGGGCTGGACAACCTGAAAAAATTACGGCGTGAAGAGCGCCGGAAAGCGCGGAAGAAGTAGGAGTGATGAATTAAGAGTGAAGAGTTGGCTGACGCATTAATTGAGGCAGCGCAACTCTTCATTCTTAACGGCTTCAGGGAATAGGCAGCACTTTGCTTTCCTTGAATGTTGAGAGAATTACCATCGTCTGCGTGCTGGCAACTTCTTCAATTTCGTTGATTTTTTCCAGCATCAGAACCTGGTAAGAGGAAATATCCTTGGCAATGACTTTCAGCAGAAAATCGCCAGAGCCGGTAATGTGATGGCACTCAATAATCTCCGGAATATTTTTCACGGCGTTGACAAACGACTCGGTTACCTGCTTTTTGTGACCGACCAGCGATACCTGTACGAACGTGGTAACACCCAGGCCAACACGATCCCGATTCAGTTGTGCGTGGTAGCTTTGAATGATTCCCGAAGTTTCTAATTTTTTTACACGCTCCAGTGTCGGAGCGGGTGATAAGCCAATTTCTTTCGATAATTGTGCGTTTGTAATTTTAGCGTTCGTCTGTAAAATTTCTAATACTTTACGATCAATTTGATCGAGCTTGATTCCTGACATGATAGTGTTAACTTAAAAGCTTCATCCAACCAATAGAAGATCGCGCAAAACTAAACATAATCCTTACATTTTTATAAAAAAATATGGATTTTTTACTAAAAAGTAAAATAATGATTGGTTTTACGGCGTAATAGTTGGCTCAAAATTACTGTAAACAATAGTTATACCAAACACCGTTTACCATTGAAATTTTCCTTTCTTAATTTTTTTCCAAATAAAATTCTGTATTAAAGCGGCTTATTTGGCTGGATTAGCCCGGATGGAAGATTGCAATCCTTCATAAAGTACAAAAACTTGCTTGAAGAGTGCGAACAAGGCCAATTGGAGAAATACAATAAACCGTAGCCTAAGACAGTTGAAAAGGTGACAGGAATCTTCTGTATCTTTGGCTATTCTTTTTGTTGATCAACCGTTTGCGCATGCGCTGTCCTTACCGGCTTCTTTTTAGTTTCTTGCTCTTTCTCCGGATAACGGGAGTTGTCAGTGCCCAAACTCCTCCCAAACGCGAATTTCGGGCGGTTTGGATTGCAACAGTCGATAACATTGATTGGCCAAGCGTGCGGGGTCTATCGTCCGATAATCAGCGGGCGGAGTTTATTAATCTACTTGATCAGCACCAGCGGGCGGGCATCAATGCCGTAGTCGTACAGATTCGGGCGGCTGCTGATGCGTTCTATGCCAAAGGTTCGGAACCCTGGTCGTTCTGGCTGACGGGGCAGCAGGGCCGTGCGCCGGAGCCGTTCTACGATCCGCTGGAGTTTATGATCCGGGAAGCCCACGACCGCGGCATGGAATTTCACGCCTGGTTTAACCTCGACCGCGCCACGTTTAGTAAACTATCCAGTGTAACCCCTGATCACATCAGCAATCTTCGGCCGGAATGGATGCTGCACTATGGTGGCCGCAAACTTTTTAACCTGGGGTTGCCCGAAGTGCGCAATTATGTAACCGGCGTTGTTACCAATATTATCCGGAATTATGACGTGGACGGTATTCACTTCGACGACTACTTTTATCCGTACGGTATTGCCGGGCAGGTGGTTCGGGATGAGGTGACGTTCAAAACCTACGGCAACGGTATGAACCGGGATAACTGGCGCCGGGAAAACGTCAATCAACTGATTCGCCAATTACACGATTCGATTCAGACCATCAAACCGTATGTGAAATTTGGCGTGAGTCCGTTCGGGGTCTGGAAAAACCGTAGCCAGGATCCGGATGGGTCGGAAACAACGGGGGGCCTGACATCGTATTTTGATTTATACGCCGATACGCGCAAGTGGATTCGGGAAGGCTGGATTGATTACATCGCCCCGCAGGTCTATTTCAGTACGGATTTTCAGAAAGTACCGTATCGATTGCTGGTCGATTGGTGGGTCAAAAACGGTTTTAATCGGCATCTCTACATTGGACAGGGTGCGTTTCGAATCAACCGCTCAACTCCCCGCGACCGGGCCTGGAACGACCCGAACGAAATGTCAACCCAGCTAATCTACAACCGGCAGTTTAGTCAGATTCACGGCAGTATTTTCTTTAGTTCCAAATCGCTGACGGCTAACCTCAATGGGGTGCGGGATACACTGCTGACGAATTTTTATCGCTATCCGGCCCTCATACCGCCGATGCCCTGGAAAGATCCTGAGCCACCGCTTTCGCCGAAAGATTTGAAGGCCACGCCAACGCCAGAGGGAGTGGAGCTGTTCTGGCAGGAACCCGCCCCCGCACCGGATGGCGATAAGGCCCAATATTACGTTGTGTACCGTTTTGACCGGAAAGATAAGATATCAATGGACGACCCAACCCATATCGTCGCCATTTGCGTGGGAGAACATACAACCCGCTTCATCGACCGCACAGCCGAGCCGGATAAACGGTATGTGTATGCCGTTAGCTCTTTTGACCGGCTGCATAACGAAAGCGTTCCTATTCAGGTCCATGTCCGGGTGCCGGAGCAGTGATAAAAGACAAGAGAGGTTAGACAGAAGACAATAGACTTTAGTATAAGTCTTTCATCTCTTGTCTAACCTCTCTTGTCTTTATACTCTTACACCGTCTTTAAAAAAGCGAGTCCTTTTACGGCAATGTCTTCACCGGAAGATTCGATGTCGCGCCAGATGGCTGCGGCTTTGGCAATAGCTTTTACGTCGGGTGTAAACGATTCGATCACCAACTGACCTTTAAAATCAATGTCTTTCAGCGCCTGCCGGATGGAATCCCAGTCGATGTGGTCATTGCCGGGAATACCCCGGTCGCAGCCGCAGGTGTGCAGCAGTTCCAGCCGCGATCCGGCTTTACGAATGGCGTCGGCCTGAGACTTCTGTTCGATGTTCATGTGGAACGTATCCAGGTGCAGCCGGACCGCATCGTTGCCCACCAGATCGGCCAGTTCAATCGCCTGATCGACGGTATTGATGAAGTCGGTTTCGAAGCGGTTCAGCGGTTCGAGGGCAATTTTCAAGCCTTTGCTGGCAGCGTAGTCGGCCAGTTCTTTTAAGTTCTTGACAACGGCTTTCTGTTGTTCGGCATAAACGTCTTTGGGGGTTGCTTCGGCCCGGCCAACGCTCGAATACAGCGGGCCAACCAGCATTTCAGCTCCAATTATCTCCATTACATCCAGCAGGCCTTTCAGGTACGTCATGGCATTTTGCTGCTGTTCTTCATCGCCCCGGAAGTCGCGGTCGAGACTCATGGCTGCGCAAACCGTCTTACAGCCCAGCTTGGCATCAGCCAGGGCTTGTTTAACCACCTGCGGATCAATGTTCGCGGGATCTTCCAGCCCGATCTCTACGGTATCGAAACCCCATTCAGCAAATTTTGAAAACCACTTCACACTCTCGTTCGTGAAGGGCGACGTAAACAGAAACGTGTTAATCCCGATGGTGTACATGCGTATAGATTGTGTTAAGTCCAGTCTTGGCTGCGGCAGTTTTTTTACTCTACTCGTTAAAAGGAACCGCTCGCAGCTTGTGCTTTCCGAGGAAACAAAGAACCCTGACCCGACTTTTTACTGCCAGGGGGTGACATTTATGAAGTTTTCCTACCGAATTTCAGGAGCCAAACCGCTGACCCACTTCCGCCATTACCTCATCTACAGGCCGGGCCGCCGGAAAGAAGGAAACAATTTTGAGGAGAATGCCTTCTACCACCGCATCGGGGCAGGAGGCTCCACACGTCAGCAAAACCGTTACCGGTTCGTGATCGGGCAGAAAATGTTCCGTGACAACCTCCTCTTTGGTGTGAATAGCGAAGTGCCGAATCAACTCCCGCGACAAAATCTTCTGCTCGGTTTCAATAAAGTACGTCGGTAGTTTCACCTGGCATAATTCCACCAGGTGCAGGGTGTTGGAACTGTTGTAACCACCGGCCACCAGGGCAAAATCGGCGGGGTTTTTCAGCAGGGCGTAGGTCGAATCCTGGTTATCGTTGGTTGCGTAGCAAAGGGTGTCGCGGGTGTTGGCGAAACGCGTTTCCACTTCGTCCGGCATGAGGTGGTGATGCCGGATCATGACGGTTTTCAGGAAGTCGGCAATCTGCTGCGTATCCGACGCAAGCATGGTCGTCTGGTTTACGACGCCGATGCGCTGCAAATCGCGTTCAGGATCGAAACCTTCCGAAAACTGCCCTTTAAATTCTGTATAAAACGGCTCTTTGGCCGACTCGCCGGTAAGGTAAGTAGCCAGACGCTGCGCCTGGGCCATATCTTTTACCACCACGGTTGGGGCCGACTCCTTGCTGTGCGAAAACGTAGCCCGGGTTTCTTCATGCGACGGTTTGCCGTGAACCACCACGGTATAATCCTTCTGACCAATCTGCGTGGCTTTGTTCCAGACCTTTTCGACGAAGGGGCAGGTCGTATCGTACTGTTCGACGTTTAAACCGATTTCGGCCAGTTTCTGCTGAATCTCGATGGTGGTTCCAAAAGCCGGAATCACGACCACATCGTCGGGCCGCAACTCCTCCCACGGAACGATTTGCTTACCCGACGTTTCCATCAGAAACCGAACCCCACGTTCCTGCAAATCCCGGTTTACATCCGGGTTATGGATCATTTCACTCAGGAGGAAAATGCGTTTGTCGGGATTTTCGGAGATGGCTTTGTAGGCAATCTCAATGGCGTTTTCAACCCCGTAGCAAAAACCAAAATGCCGGGCGACCAAAAACCGGACCGGACCAAAATCAAGCAGTGTGGGCGTAAAATCCCGTTTGAGTTTATCACGCTTCCGCCGAAGTTCTTTCAGCGGACTGATGATGTGGCTACGGTAATACTCCGGAATATTGAAGGATTTCATTGAGCAAAATTAAACGGACTTCCTTTGTAGAACAATGGACAGAAGGGCTTCGTTCGGTAAAATACCGTTGTTGTTCAGGAGAAGGTGGTTAACCGGCCCAGAATATCATCGAGGTATTCCCGGCTGTTGCTCAGGCGCGGCACTTTATGCTGTCCACCCAGTTTACCACGGGTTTTCATCCATTCATAAAACGTCCCGCGTGGAACGGCATGGACGATGGGGGGCTGCAACACCATATCGTTATACCGTTTGGCGTCGTAATCGGAATTTACGTGCCGGAGCGTCTGATCAAGTGTAGTGCAGAAGGCCGCGAAGTTATCCGGTTCGCTGGAAAACTCGATGATCCATTCGTGGCAGCCGTTGGTTCCGCTGCCCATGTACACCGGCCCGGCGGTATAGTCGCTTACGGTGGCGCCGGTTGCTTCACAAGCCCGCGTAATGGCCGTTTCAGCATTTTCAATGATTACTTCCTCGCCGAATGCATTGATGAAATGCTTGGTTCGTCCGCTTACGCGCAACCGGAATGGATAGCATGAGGTAAACCGGACGGTATCGCCAATCCGGTAGCGCCACAGCCCGCCATTTGTTGAGATAACGAGGGCATAATTTTTATTTAGTTCCACCTCCTCGATGGTGAGTGCTTTCGGGAACGGCTTATCGGCTTCTTCGATGGGTACAAACTCGTAAAATATACCGTAATCCAGCATAAGCAGCATTTCGCCAACCCGTTTCAGGTCGTCCTGAATGGCGAAAAAGCCCTCCGATGCGTTGTAGATTTCGAGGTAGTTGATGTTGGCCGACGGGAAAACTTCGTTGGCAAACAATTCCCGATAAGGCTGGAACGCCACCGCTCCGTGGATAAAGACCTCAAAATTCGGCCATACCTCCAGAATGTTTTGTTTGCCCGTTAAGGCCAGAACTTTTTCCAGCAGCACCAGCGCCCAGGTTGGCACGCCCAGGATGCTCGTCACATTCTCGCGGGAGGTGATTTCGGCCATCCGGTCAATTTTAGCCTCCCATTTATCCATGAGCGCCACCTCGATGGCCGGTGTCCGGATATACTGCGCCCAGGAAGGCAGATTTTTCATGACAACCGCCGATACGTCGCCTGCAAAACCGTGCTGGCTATACGGGTTTTCGTGTAAGCTGCCGCCAATCGACAACCCCTTGCCTTCAAAGGCTTTGCTTTCCGGGCGGTTGGCGATGTAGAGCGCCATCATATCTTTCCCGCCTTTGAAATGGCTTTCGTCCAGCGATTCCTGCGAGATGGGAATAAACTTACTACGGGCGTTGGTGGTGCCCGACGACTTGGAAAACCAGTGAATACGGGAGGGCCAGAGCAGTTTTTGCTCGCCTTTCATCGTGCGTTCAATGTAGGGAAACAGATCCTCGTACGACGAAACCGGTACGCGCTCCTGAAAGTCACGCACACTACGAATTGAATCGTACCGGTGCTGCTGCCCCCAGTGGGTATGCCGCCCTTTGCTGATCAATTGTTGAAAAACGCGCTGCTGCATTTCACCGGGCCGCGCCATCATCGCTTCGATGCGTGGTACACGTCGTTGCAGCAGCCATTTCAGTGTCGTATTCAGCAGGGTCATACGAGGAGAGCTAAATCCAGGTCAAACTTACTAAAAATGTTGTATTTAGAAGAGGCTTTGTTTCATAACCTGAGGAACAACGATATTGTTCGTTGACATTATTTTCCGTAAAAATGAAAAATAATACCATTCTAATGCTTTTTGTGCCTAAAATTGGTATAAAAGCGAGAATAAATTTTCTTTGTAAAAGTCCCGAAAACCACTGATGCCAATATGAAAATAGCAATAGCCTTTCTTTGTTGTCTCATTTCTATTGGGTTAACGGTTTCGTTGAATCGGCAGTGGGGGGTTGTTCCGGCGTTTGGGCGGTTGCTCAGTCCGTTTGAAGGCTTCTGGCAAAACGCTGAAACGAAAGATGCCGCTTCCGAACAACATATATCAATTAAAGGTACGCGGGACGAGGTGACGGTTTTGTTCGATGACCTGCACGTACCGCATATTTTCGCCCGGAACGATTACGATGCTTATTTTGCCCAGGGCTACGTAACGGCCCAAGACCGGCTGTGGCAAATGGAGTTTCAGACCCACGCAGCCGCCGGACGTCTGTCGGAGGTGATTGGGGAACGTGCTCTCGAACTCGACCGCGATAAACGACGCCTTGGCATGGCGTATGGGGCCGAGAAATCACTGGCCGGAATGCTGGCTGATTCTGCAACCCGGTTAGTGCTGGAAGCGTACACGGCGGGCATTAACGCCTACATCGCCCAATTGAAACCGGCTCGTTACCCCATCGAATACAAGTTGCTGGGTTATGCACCCGAACCGTGGACACCGCTAAAATGCGCTTTTCTTCTCAAACAAATGACACAGACCCTGGCCGCCGGGGCCGACGATCTGCTGATGACCAACGTACGTCAGAAGCTGGGGGCGGAGCTGACGGCTAATTTGTTTCCCGACTATCCTTTTAAAGAGGACCCCATTATTCCGGTCGGTACGCGCTGGGATTTTAAACCCGTTAAAATACCGTCGATGCCTGCCAGCACGGAAACAGACAGCAGCTTTGCTTTGAACTGGCCCCGGCACGATCCGGCCATCGGCAGCAACAACTGGGCTGTAGGGCCGGAGAAATCAGCGACCGGCTATCCGATTCTGGCAAATGACCCGCACCTGACGCTTAGTTTGCCTTCTATCTGGTATCAGATTCAACTGGTTACGCCTACTTTAAACGTTTACGGCGTTTCGTTGCCGGGTGCGCCGGGAGTTGTTATCGGTTTTAATAAAGAGGTCGCCTGGGGCGTTACCAACGTCGGGGCCGATGTGCTGGACTTTTACAGAATCCGGTTTCGGGATAACCGGCAACAGGAATACTGGCACGATGACAAGTGGAAACCCGTTCGTCGGCGCATTGAACGCATCAAAGTGAAAGGACAGCCCGATGTAGTGGATACAGTTTTGTATACCCACCACGGTCCGGTGGCGTATCTGCCGGACGAAAAACCGTTTCTGGCCAACATTCCCACGGGATACGCCGTGCGCTGGATTGCCCACGAAGTAGACAATGGGTTGAAAACGTTTTATCTGCTGAACCGCGCCAAAACCTACGACGATTACGTAACGGCTTTGTCGTTTTACGCGGCTCCAGCCCAGAATTTTGTTTTTGCCAATGCCGCCAAAGATATTGCGATATCGCCCAACGGACGGTTTCCGCTCAAATGGCGTGCTCAGGGCAAGTTTCTGCTGGATGGTACCAAAGCCGCCAACGACTGGCAGGGCTGGATTCCGGCCGGGCATAATCCGCGCGTTAAAAATCCGCCGAGGGGTTTTGTCAGTTCGGCCAACCAGTTTTCTACCGACCCTACTTATCCTTATTATATTAATTGGGAGTTTGAAACGCCCGACCGGGGAATGCGCATCAATCAGCGGCTGGCCGCCATGCAACGGGTAACGGTGGATAGTATGCGTCGGTTGCAAAACGATGTATACAACCACCAGGCATCCACGTTTCTGCCCGTTTTGCTGCCCCGCATTCGTGAAAATGACCTGTCGGAAAATCAGAAGCGGGCGCTCCAAACCGTTCGTCAATGGAATTACCAGCAGGATACGGCCACGGTTGCGGGTACTATCTTTATGGAATGGATGGGGCATCTGGAGCGCGCTATCTGGGGTGACGACCTTCCGGAAAGCCCCGGAAGGCCCATGCGGTTTCCGAATGCCAGCCGAACCCTGCAATTGCTCTCCGAGGAGCCTGACTCCCGGTGGTTTGATGATGTTCGGACGGCAAACCGCCACGAAACAATTCAGGATGCCGTGACAGTCAGTTTTCAGCATACGGTTGATTCACTGGCGAAGCAGCACGGTCCGCTGGGAAAAACCTGGGCGTGGGCCGACCATAAAAAGACGGGAGTACGGCACCTGATTCCCGGTCTGGACGCGTTCAGTGCCCTGAATGTTCAGGTTGGTGGAGGAAGCGGTATTGTCAATGCGGCTGGTCGGCGGGCCGGGCCGTCGTGGCGGATGGTAGTGCAAACGGGTCCGCAGGTCCGGGCCTACGGGGTGCTGCCCGGGGGCCAGTCCGGCAATCCGGGCAGCCCGTATTACCTGAATATGCTCGAAACCTGGCGGAAGGGGGAGTTGTACGAATTGCTGTATCTTCAATCAGTTCCCCAAAAACACCCGCGTATTCAGTCCACGCTTACACTCACGCGTTAGAATTATGCTACCTTTTATAGTAATCGCTTTGTTGAGCGCGGTCCTACAATTTTTTCTGCCCTGGTGGAGCA
Source organism: Larkinella arboricola (assembly GCF_003259745.1). Lineage (GTDB taxonomy): Bacteria > Bacteroidota > Bacteroidia > Cytophagales > Spirosomataceae > Larkinella > Larkinella arboricola. Next base: position 325,084 of record NZ_QLMC01000001.1, read on the forward strand.
TTGCCGCCGTTGCATTTGGTGTGTGTTTCTGGCGCAGCCAAACGGGTTGGCGGGCATTCGGTAACGGTTTTCTGGGCGTTGCCGTCATCTGGTTTTTTTATGCGCTGGTTATCCACCTGCAAACCGACGGTATTTTGACGGCCCGGATGGCCGGTCTTCTTCTTAAAACTCGCTCATCAATCCCCCTGCTTCTGCTGGCCCCCCTGGTAGGCGGTCTGGTCGGTGGATTCGCCGGTTTGGCGGGTCAGCAGGTAAGAACGGTATTGGCAGCCAACCGTTCATCAACTCTCAAGCGGGTTTGAATTGCGACGTAAGCAGTAAATCGTACCTTTGTAGAATCATTAAACTATTAATTAACTGTTTCTTGTGAAAAACGCATCTCTTGTTTTGAACGCTGTACTGGCGGTAGCTGTAGCGGTCTTGTATTATTTGCACTTCTCGGAAAAACAAACCGCTGAACCGGCAGCGGCCAGTACAACCAAATCGACACCTGCCCGCAAGACGGTTTATGTGAATGTGGATTCGTTACTGACCAATTACGAATACTTTAAGGATACCCGGAAAGTTCTCGAAAGCAAACGCTTCCAACTCGATAACGAATTGAACAACAAAGGGCGCTCTCTGCAAAATGAAGTGGCCTTTTTCCAGCAGCGGGCCCAAACCATGACGATGGAGCAGGGCCGGGCTACCGAAGCAGCTCTACAGAAAAAACAGCAGGATCTGATGGCCTATCGTGATCGTGTTGTTCAGCAGTTGGCGGAAGAAGAGCAAAAGAAAAACGAGGAGCTGTACAACCAGATTCATGATTATCTGAAAAAAGTGAATAAGCAGAATCAGTATGATTTTGTAATGGGCTACTCAAAAGGGGGCGGTATTTTGTTTGCGGATAGCACGCTTGATGCTACTAAAGCGGTAATTGCCGGTTTAAATAAGGAGTATCAGCAGAAACAGCAACCTAAGAAATAATACGGTTTCTAATACTGTTTTCAGGATTCACCGCTCAATGCGGTGAATCCTGTTTTTTTATGAACAAGCCAACTCCGGCACAGAATTTGCAAATTGAACGAATTAATTGTTAAGCCAAACAAATAATGATTTTTGCAGTTTGTATCAATAAGTTAAACTCCCGAAATACGAATCCACTATACCGTTAGGATAGTGCTTAAAATATCCTGGAGAATGTCGGTGTGTACAGAAGAGTCGTGAGGCTGTGATTCGGCTGTACTTCTCTACATGTTGTAGGGTAAAAACACCGGCTTCGCCAGGAAAGTCAGAAATGACTATATCCACCCGTTTGATACCCCGGAGAACACTTCGGGGTATTTTTGTTTACAATTCGGTACTTTTGACGTGAATGTTTGTAGCAAAACCGTGTTATTACCGACGGAAGGCGTACTAAATTACTTATGGCGAATACAACACTTGCAAAGCACATTGAGATTCGGAACCGGCGAGCCTCTTTTGAATATTTTTTTCTGGAAACATTCGTGGCCGGTATTATGCTGACGGGCACGGAAATTAAGTCGGTGCGGCAGGGCAAGGTAAACCTGGGCGATGCTTATTGCCTATTCCTGAATGAAGAACTGTATGTGCGGCAGATGCATATTTCTCAGTATACGGAAGGAACCTACAATAACCACGAACCCCTGCGGGATCGGAAATTGCTATTGCAAAAGCGGGAACTTAAACGATTGGTCAATAAACTAACCGATCAGGGGCTGACCATCATTCCGACCAAGCTCTTTATTAATGACCGGGGGTTTGCGAAGCTGGAAATTGCCCTGGCTAAAGGGAAAAAACTGTATGATAAACGCGATTCTATTAAAGAGCGTGATGTTTCCCGTGAGATGAGCCGCGAGCAATATTAGCCTGAAAAGCTGATTCTCAATGGGTCAGCCAATTTTAAAAAATGTGAATTATTCATCTATTACCTGTTATTTATAATGATATTTCATTAACTTGCTTAGGAAAGAAAGGAGTCTGATACATTGTTTATGGGTAGGAAAGTCCTGATACTAAATCAAGATTATAGCGCACTAGGCATCTGTTCTGTACCAAAAGCGTTCTTGTTAGTCTACCTGAACAAAGCGGAACTGGTTGCTCAATCCGAAGCCTTCGTCCTGCGAACAGTAGACGACGAATACCCATCTCCGACTGTCATCCGTCTTCACCGCTACATTCATTTGCCCTACAAGGGCGTCATGCTTAACCGGCAGAATATTTTCAAGCGCGATGGCAACCGTTGCCAGTACTGCGGTAAGCACGAGGATCTGACGCTGGACCACGTTATGCCCAAATCGCGCGGAGGGAAAACCAACTGGGATAACCTCATTACTGCCTGCAAACGGTGTAATTCGCAAAAAGGCGACCTGACACCGGAAGAAGCGGGTATGAAACCGTACCAAAAACCATTTAAACCTTCTTTTCTGGTCTTTCTGCGGGATTTTTCGGGATCCGTAGAAGAAACGTGGATGCCGTTTCTGGCGAAACGTGAGAAATTATATTGACTTAGTTTCTTCTTGGGCGCCTGCCTACGCAAAAAACACTTTTTTTGTGTAACGAATGTATTTTCAGAAAATCTTACTATTTTTGCACCTCTATTTTTGGAGCAGTGTCTCCTTATATCAACTAAAAATCAGCCAGGAAGGCCCGGGGGCTGATGTATCATGGGCCACAACTAAACTTTTATGAGCAAAACGCAAACACTGCCTGATTTTGATTGGGATAAGGCAGACAACCGGGGTTTTGGCAGCGGCTACTCAGCGGCAGAACGTGATCGCCTGGCCGAGCTGTACGATAATACCCTGGCGCAAGTAAACGAGAAAGAAGTAGTGACCGGAACCGTAGTCGGCATTACCGACCGGGAAGTTATCTTAAACATTGGTTTCAAATCGGATGGACTGGTTCCGGCATCGGAATTCCGCGATCTGCCCGACTTGAAAATTGGTGATGAAGTAGAAGTATACGTAGAGAATCAGGAAGACCCTAACGGTCAACTGGTGTTGTCACGCAAGAAAGCTAAAGTCATTACGGCTTGGCAGAAAATTCAGCGTGCCCTGGACGAAGATTTGGTTATCGAAGGTTTCGTGAAACGCCGGACCAAAGGTGGTCTGATTGTCGATATTTATAGCATTGAAGCTTTCTTGCCCGGTTCGCAGATCGACGTGAAGCCGATCCGTGATTTCGACGTTTTTGTCGGCAAGAAAATGGAAGTGAAAGTGGTGAAAATCAATTACGCCAACGATAACGTAGTTGTTTCACACAAAGTCCTGATCGAAAAAGATCTGGAAGCACAACGTCAGCAAATCCTGAACAACCTGCAAAAAGGTCAGGTGCTGGAAGGTGTGATCAAAAACATGACCAACTTCGGGGTGTTTATCGACCTCGGTGGTGTTGATGGTCTGTTGCACATTACGGATATTTCGTGGGGCCGCATCAGCCACCCGTCCGAATTGCTGCACCTTGACCAGAAAGTCAACGTTGTTGTTCTTGACTTCGACGAAGACAAAAAGCGGATTTCATTGGGTATGAAGCAACTGCAGGCACACCCGTGGGATTCTCTGGAAGGAGATATTCAGGTTGGTTCGAAAGTGAAAGGCCGTATTGTTAATGTGGCTGATTACGGTGCCTTCCTGGAAATCATGCCGGGTGTTGAAGGGCTGATCCACGTATCTGAGATGTCGTGGTCGCAGCACCTGCGCAACCCACAGGACTTCCTGAAAGTGGGTGACGAGGTAGAAGCCGTTGTGCTGACGCTGGATCGCAACGATCGTAAGATGTCCCTCGGTATCAAACAACTGACGGCTGACCCCTGGTCACGTGCGGAATTGGTTGGAAAATATGCCGTAGGTACCAAACATAAAGGTATTGTTCGGAACCTGACCAACTTTGGTCTGTTCCTTGAACTGGAAGAAGGCATCGATGGTCTGGTACACGTATCAGACTTGTCATGGACGAAGAAAATCAAACATCCGTCTGACTTTATTAAAGTAGGCGATGAACTGGAAGTAATCGTTCTGGAACTTGATGTTGAAAACCGTCGTCTGGCGCTGGGTCACAAACAACTGGAAGAAAACCCATGGGATACGTTCGAAAGCGTATTCGTACCGGGTTCAGTTCACCGTTGCACGATCCTGGCGAAAAACGACAAGCTGGCTACGCTCGAATTACCCTACGGTATTGAAGGCTTCGCTGCCCTGAAAAGTCTGCAAAAAGAAGATAGTTCCTGGGCTGAAGTAGGCGAAACGCTGGAGTTCAAGGTGACCGAATTCTCGAAAGAGGAAAAACGCATCATGCTGTCGCACACTAAAACGTGGCAGGAGAAAGGTGAAGACCGGAAGCCGGAGAAAAAAGCAGCTACTGCAAAAGCTCCGACGTCCAGCAAAGAGCCAGAGCGTGCTACTCTTGGAGACCTGGATGCACTGGCGGCCCTGAAAGAACAGATGGAAGGCCGTGCGAAAGGCGAATAAGTCGCTAAAATGTTAGATTGCCGACAAATTTTGTAGTAAGTTTGTGGCAGCATAGTAAGAAGAGGAGTTGGGAAATTGGTGTTTGTTAGGCTCGTTTCAATAAAGTTTTTCATACGCCGGTTTCTCAGCTTTACTTCTAAATGGTCCTGTGGCCGAGTGGCTAGGCAGAGGTCTGCAAAACCTTTTACAGCGGTTCGAACCCGCTCGGGACCTCCCCGGATGTATTGCCTAAATACATCTACATAGTAGAAAACAAAAAACCATCTGACCTGTTAGGCAGATGGTTTTTTGTTGTATTTAAATGAGGTTTTATTGCCTGAAAAGTGGCCAAAAAATTGGTTACTTAGACAAAGTATAAATAAAAAAGTGCTCCAAAATATCAAACCGCAAGTGTTTGATTAAAACCGTTCCTGTACTACTTTTGTGCGTTAATGGAAAATAATTAGTAGGTATGCATACTGATTTTATTGGTTTCTCATCGCTTAAAATGTACTCGCGAACTGCAATAAATAGGGTAGTAATTGTACTAATCATCCTATTAGGAAGCTATCGCTCACAGGCGCAGGATGCGGCAAAAGGAAAGGAGTTGTACTCAACTTTGTGCCAGCAGTGCCATGCCGTCACGGATGAAAAAGTAATCGGCCCCGGCCTAAAAGGTATCAACCAGCGTCGGGATGAGGCATGGCTTATCAAGTGGATTAAGAACCCACAAGCGATGATCTCGAGCGGTGATGCTTACGCAACCGCCCTTTATGCAAAATACCAGCCGGTGGTGATGCAGAGCTTCCCGGATTTGTCAGATGATGATATCAAAAACATCCTGGCACACGTAGAAGCCGCAAATGCTGCTCCGGCAGGAGGAGATGCACCTGGGGTAGGAGCTCAAGCGGGTGGGGGTGCTCAGGCTGCTGCCAGCGAAAGTCCATCCGGCTTGTTTACGGTCGTACTGGTTGCCTTATTAGTAGTTATGCTGCTGGTACTGGGCGTTTTGCTGGTTCTGGTAACGATTCTGTCGAAAGCGGTTGCTCCGGCACCGGGCGTTGAGACAACGGAGCAGACAAAATCATTCTCGCAACGGCTGAAAGACATCACTGGAAACAGTGCCCTACGGTCCATTGTCTTGTGGCTATTTGTCTTTGTTGTCATTAAACAGACCTTCGACGGACTGTATAGCGTTGGTGTTTCGCAGGGTTATGCCCCGAAGCAACCCATCGCTTTTTCTCATAAGTTGCATGCCGGTCAATACCAGGTTAACTGTAATTACTGCCATACGGCCGTTTACAAAGGAAAGCTGGCAACCATTCCTTCGGCAAACATCTGTATGAATTGCCACGGTGAGATCAAACGGGAGTCACCGGAAATTCAGAAGATCTATAAGGCCATTGAAACTGATACGCCAATTGAATGGGTACGGGTTCATAACCTGCCTGATCTGGCGTATTTTAACCATGCTCAACACACTAACGTAGGTCAGGTTCAGTGCCAAACGTGCCACGGGGAAGTTGAAAAAATGGAAGTAATGGAACAACGGTCGTCACTGACCATGGGTTGGTGTATTGACTGCCACCGGAAAACGGAAGTTGCTACGAAAGACAATGCTTACTACGATAAATTAGTTGCCCTCCATAAAAAGGGAAGTAAGGAGCCGTTACGTGTGGCTAATATTGGTGGTCTGGAATGTTCAAAGTGCCATTTTTAATCACACATCAAATCCTACTTAACAGTTAACGAACTACTAGGACTGTATGGAAAGTACAAATAAACGGTATTGGAGGGGGCTGGAAGAACTACGCAACGACGAATCCTTTGTAAAAAACGCGTATAAAGAGTTCTCAGAACCTACCGATGCTACACCTGCCGAATCAGGAAGTATTGTCGACGGTATTAGCAGTGATCGTCGGGATTTCTTAAAAGTTTTGGGTTTTGGTATGGCAGCCGTTTCACTGGCAGCCTGCGAAACGCCGGTTCACAAGGCAATACCTTATATTAATAAGCCGGAAAGTACATTTCCGGGCATTGCCGATTATTACGCTTCAACCTTCAGCGAAGGAGGGGATTATGTGCCGGTTTTGGTGAAAACCCGCGAAGGTCGGCCCATTAAAATTGAAGGTAATACGTCATCAAGCATAACCAAAGGAGGAACGTCCGCCCGTGTACAGGCTTCGGTTTTGTCGCTGTATGATAACGACAAATTAAAAGGGCCGAAAAAAGGAGAAGCGGATGCCGAGTGGGGCACGGTTGATCAGGAAATCATGGGCCTCTTGCAACGGGGCGGTGCTGTCCGGATTGTTTCATCAACCTTACTGAGCCCTTCTACCAAAAGTGTTATTGCGGCTTTCACCGCCAAATACCCAGGGGCTACCCATATTCAATACGATGCTAATTCAGCATCTGGATTAGTTCAGGCAAACCAATTGTCGTTTGGACAAGCGGTTGTCCCTTCATACGATTTTAGCAAAGCCAAAACGATTGTTAGTATCGGTGCTGATTTTCTGGGTAGCTGGATTGCTCCCTTAGAATATACAGACCAATACGTTTCGACGCGTAAGGTGGGTGCCAATGGTGGCAATAAAAAGGAGATGTCACGGCATTACCAGTTTGAGACGGGTTTGTCGATGACCGGTTCCAACGCCGACTACCGGACGCCCATCAAACCGTCACAGGAAGGACTGGTGGTAGCGGCTTTATACAATAAAGTAGCGGCTAAACTGGGCGGAACCCCAGTTAGTACGGCCTCTATTGATGTTCCTTACCTCGACAAAGCCGCTAATGAACTGGCTGCTTCACGGGGTGCGGCACTCGTTGTATCTGGTTCAAATGATGCCAATGTTCAGGTCTTGGTTAATGCTCTGAACAACCTGTTGGGTAGCTACGGTACAACTATTGATTTAAGCCGTCCTGCCAATTACCGTCAGGGAAATGATGCCGCTATGAACGGTTTCATTAGTGACGTAAAGGCTGGTCGGGTTCAGGGTGTGATTTTCTACGCTGCTAACCCGGTGTATGACCACCCGCGTGGAGCGGAATTGAAAGAAGCCTTGCCACGCGTTGGCTTATCGGTTTCGTTTGCCGACCGGGCTGATGAAACGGCTTCTCTCTGTAAGTATATCTGTCCGGGCTCTCACTATCTGGAGTCTTGGGATGATGCTTCTCCCAAAGCCGGTTTCTATAGCCTCACGCAGCCTACGATTAATACGATTTTCAAAACCCGTCAACCGCAGGTTTCTCTGTTGAAATGGGCAGGTTTGAATTCAAACTACGAGGCTTTTATAAAGAGCTACTGGCGCACAAATATTTATCCGCAGGCAGGTGGCGGTAAATCCTTCGAACAATTCTGGATTCAGTCACTGCACGATGGCGTGGTCGAACTGCGGTCTGCTTCGACCGGTTCTGCCGGAACGTTCAACGCCGGAGCGGTTGCAACGGCTGCCGCTGGTATTGCCCAACGCTATAAACCCAATGCTACGGGTCTTGAACTGGCACTTTACGAAAAAGTAGGGATTGGTACAGGCTCTCTGGCCAACAACCCCTGGTTACAGGAATTGCCCGATCCGGTTTCGAAAGCCTGCTGGGACAATTACGCTTGTGTATCGCAGAAAACGGCTAGCGAACTGGGTGTAAATCAGCATGATCTGGTTACTGTTGAAGTAGCTGGCAAACCGTCTATCGAGTTGCCAGTCCTCATCCAGCCCGGCCAGGCGGATGGAACGGTTTCCATTGCTATTGGATACGGTCGCGAAAAAGCTGGTAAATCAGCCGATGGCGTTGGTAAAAACGTCTACCCGCTGGCTACCGTTTCAGGCAATTCTGTTTTGTTTACGGCTACCGATGTAAAAATTAATAAAGCAGGCGGATCCCGTACGATCGCTCAGACGCAGACTCATGATACCGTTATGGGGCGTCGGTCGGTTATTCAGGAAACGATTCTGTCAGCTTATAAAAAAGATTCGAAAGCGGGTCGGTTCTTCCCGAAAGTTGAAACATCTGAAGGGCCGGTTCCGGCTGCTGACCTTACGCTCTGGAACGGTTACGAAAAGCCGAACCATTCATGGGGTATGGTTATCGACCTGAACTCCTGTACGGGTTGTGCGGCCTGCGTCGTTAGCTGCCAGGCTGAAAACAACATTCCGGTAGTAGGCCGTCAGGAAGTGATCAACCGTCGTGAGATGCACTGGATTCGGATCGACCGCTATTACAGCAGCGATGCCGAACCGGATGATCGGAAAGGGCTTGAAGTGGCTGCCGCTAATCCGGAGGTCGTATTCCAACCCATGCTTTGCCAGCACTGTACGAATGCACCTTGCGAAACGGTATGTCCGGTATTGGCAACGACGCACAGTACGGAAGGATTGAACCAGATGACGTACAACCGGTGTGTTGGAACGCGTTATTGCGCCAACAACTGTCCGTATAAAGTTCGGCGGTTCAACTGGTTCAAGTATTTTGATAACGACAACTTCGATTATCATTTCAACAACGATCTCGGCAAAATGGTCATCAATCCTGATGTAACCGTTCGTTCGCGGGGTGTTATTGAAAAATGCTCTTTCTGCGTACAACGGATCCAGGAGGGTAAGTTGACGGCCAAGAAAGAACGCAGAAGACCAAAACCGGATGAGATTCAGGTGGCTTGTGCGCAGGCTTGCCCAACAGGTGGGATCATCTTTGGAGACATGAACGATCCAGAGAGCACGATCTCAAAAATACTGAAGGAAGAGCACGATGCCCGGGCTTTCCAGGTACTGGAAGAAATCAACGTTAGACCGCAGATTTCATACCTGACGAAGATTCGGAATAAAGACGAAGTCGCCAAACCAGCCGCTGCCGCAGCGGAACACGCTGAGTAATTTCTAGTTCGTAACTTATTAGCATTCAAAATTAACTACCATGCACGTTACATCACCCGTGAGAACCCCACTGGTAACCGGGGGTAAGACATATGCCGACGTGACAGAAGACATCTGCAAGCAGGTTGAAGGGAAACCAACCCGGGCCTGGACCATTGCCTTTGTCATTTCGTTTGTCGTCCTGATTTACGGTACCTGTTGTGTCTTCTGGACCTGGTGGGAAGGGCTGGGCGTATGGGGTTTGAATAAAACCATCGGTTGGGCCTGGGATATTACCAACTTCGTGTGGTGGGTTGGTATCGGTCACGCTGGTACGCTGATCTCTGCCATTCTGCTGCTGTTCCGGATGAAATACCGTACATCCATCAACCGGGCGGCTGAAGCCATGACCATCTTCGCCGTACTTTGTGCCGCCAGTTTCATTCTGATGCACATGGGCCGTCCCTGGCTGGCTCACTGGGCGCTGCCGTTGCCAAACACATTCGGTTCGTTGTGGGTGAATTTCAACTCTCCACTGGTTTGGGACGTATTTGCCATCAGTACATATTTTACCGTATCACTTGTTTTCTGGTATATGGGTCTGGTGCCTGACCTGGCAACCATCCGCGACCGGGCGACCAGCAAAGTTTCACGGTATATCTACGGTGCGTTTTCGCTGGGCTGGAATGGTGGAGCCAAAACCTGGGCTCGTTATGAATACATCAGCTTGATTCTGGCCGGTATCTCAACACCCCTCGTACTTTCCGTTCACACAATTGTATCATTTGACTTTGCAACCTCGGTAATTCCGGGCTGGCACACCACCATTTTCCCTCCTTACTTTGTTGCGGGTGCAATCTTCTCGGGCTTTGCCATGGTGCAGAACCTAATGCTGATCACACGGGTGGTGTTCAAACTGGAAGACTACATTACCTTTGAGCACATCGAGTCGATGAATAAAATCATCACGCTGACGGGTTCAATTGTTGGTGTTGCTTACATTACGGAGTTCTTTATTGCCTGGTATTCAGGGGTTGACTATGAGCGGTACGCCTTCATTAACCGGGCGTTTGGCCCATACTGGTGGGCATACTGGGCGATGATGACTTGTAACGTAATTTCTCCACAGTTGTTCTGGTCACGGCGGATTCGCCGGAGCATTACCTGGACGTTTGTGCTATCGGTTATCGTAAACATTGGTATGTGGTTCGAGCGGTTTGTTATTATCGTAACATCCCTGCACCGTGACTACCTCCCATCAAGCTGGGCCATGTTCTCACCGACGATGTTTGACATTGGTGACTATATTTTCTCTTTCGGATTATTCTTTACCCTGTTCCTGCTGTTTGCCAAGTTCTTGCCGGTAATCAACATGTTCGAGGTGAAAGCCATCATCCGTTCAGCTTCTGAAAGACTGCCAGCGTCTGTATCAGGTGTGGCAAAAGGAGAAAATGTGACAAGTCCGACTTATAACAAAGACGTCGAGTAATTGATCAGCTCACTTACCCGAAAGAACCGGTTTAAAATTTCACTATAAGCATGTCTCAACATAACGATAGCGCAAAATTTCTAGTCGGCGTTTACGATGATGATGAAGTCGTCCTGAAAGCTGTTACTGAGGTTAAAAGCGCAGGGGTGAGAATCCACGAAGTTTACACCCCATTTCCTATCCACGGACTTGACGTCGCCTTAGGCCATCCCCGGACTCGTATAGGTATTGCCGCGTTCCTGTTTGGTTTGACAGGGTTCCTTTGCATGGTAGCGTTAACGTATTATACCATGGGCTATGACTGGCCAATGATTATTGGCGGTAAGGATCACTATGCTTATCCAGCATATATCCCTGTCATGTTTGAGTTCACGGTTCTGTTTACAGCTTTAGGTATGGTGGGTACGTTTTTGATATCCAACGGCTTAGGGCCCACGACGAAACCCTTGATGTTCGATCTTCGCAGTACGGATAACAAGTTTGTGATGGCGATCGACCTAAGCAAAAACAAGCAGTCCGAAACAGAGATTGCTAGCGTTTTGCGGGCTTCCGGCGCTGCTGAAGTAAATGTAAAACAATTTTAATCCGACTGACGACACATGAAGTTTACGCGACTGAACCGCTCTCTTCTGTTGATGGCAGCCGCCATGCTAACGATAACCGCCTGCAAGCGGGGGCACGATAATCCGGGTACGCAATATGCCCCGAATATGTACGAGCCTGTTGGTTACGAGCCATACAAGCAAGAGGAAGGGTTCAAAACTCCTTATACTGACAAAGGTACTAAGGGTACGGCTTTATGGTTACCTGTAAAAGGAACCGTATCCCGTCGTAATTATAATACTGGGTTCGGAGAAGGGGATACCACCACTAAAGACCTGATGATTTATAACATCCCGGCGGATAGTATTGAAATCTCAGAACGTGCTCTGGTTAATCCAGTTCCGTTAACCGAAAAGACTCTGGCCGAAGGTAAAGAATATTATACGCGTTTTTGCCAGCATTGCCACGGCGAAACGGGTAAAGGCGACGGTCTGGTAGCTGCTCAATACAAAGGCGTTCCCAATTATGGAGGTATGTCTGGCATGAAAGAAGGGCATATTTTTCACGTAATCACTCATGGGCGTGGTCGTATGTGGCCTCATGGATCACAGATAACGCCAGAAGATCGCTGGAAAATTGTGCATTACGTTCGTAAACTGCAAACGGGCGGATAATAGTCTATTGGAAGAATCATTATAGTTCAAAAAAAGAATGGCTCATACACATTCAATCCCGTCTGTCGACGAACAATTTGAATTTACAGCCGAAAGCAAGCGAAATCTGACCATCGGCATCGTTGCTGGCGTCGTGCTGGTTGGTATTGGTGCTTTCCTGGCCGCAAAAGGCGTGGGGGGACATGAACACGCAGCAGCTACTCATGGCGCTGCGGCTCATGGTCACGAAGCGGCCCACGGGGCCGCTGCTGCCGAAGGACATCACTATAAATGGACGACCCGTTTGTGGGCAAACGTTTGGGTAAACAGCGTTTACTTCCTGGGTGCATCTGTCATTGGAATGTTCTTTATTGCTTACAACTACCTGGCTCAGGCTGGGTGGTCGGCTGTATTCAAACGGGTGCCCGAAGCACTGCCTGCCTTTTTACCAGTAATCGGCGTTGTTATGCTAATTACTTTCTTTGTGGCTGGACACGATCTATTCCACTGGACTCATGAAGGGCTATACGAAGTCGGCGGGCCAGAATATGATCCAATCATTGCAGGAAAGAAAGGCTTTTTAAATACACCGTTTTTCGTTATTCGATTGGTTATATACTTCGTAGCCTGGTACTGGTTATGGCGTGTTGTCCGTAACTACTCGTTGAAGGAAGACCTCGAAGGAGGAACGGAGTACTATGAGAAGAGCATCAAGTACGGAACGGCCTTTTTAGTTGTATTTGCCGTAACCTCATCAACGTCGGCCTGGGATCTGGTGATGTCGATTGACACCCACTGGTTCAGTACCATGTTTGGTTGGTATACGCTGGCAAGCTGGCACGTAACGGGATTGGCGATTATTACGTTAATTATCGTAAATCTAAAAGAAAAAGGCTTGTTAAAAGCCGTAAATGCGAGCCATTTACATGATTTAGGTAAATTCATGTTTGCCTTCAGTATTTTCTGGGCTTATGTATGGTTTGCTCAGTTTATGCTCATTTATTACGCTAACCTTCCGGAAGAAACTATTTACTACCGGGAACGCTTTAGTGGTTATGGAGGTATCTACAAAGCTCCATTCTTTATTAATTTGTTGCTATGTTTTGTGTTCCCCTTCCTGGTGCTGATGACGCGCGATGCCAAACGGACGCCGATTATTCTGAAGATTGCCTGTTGGGGGATTATTGTGGGGCACTATTTTGACTTCTATACGAACATCATGCCGGGTACGGTGGGTGAGCATGGAGGCTTTGGGCCAATTGAGTTCGGAATGATTCTGATTTTTGCCTGTGCCTTTATCTGGTCTGTTTCAACTCAATTAGCGAAGGCAAACCTGATTCCGAAAAATCACCCGATGTTGGAAGAATCATTGCACCACGATATTTAGAAACCAGTACTTTTTGTATTCATATTCATTCTCAGATTACTATGGTTTACGTTGTAGGACTGTTGTCGTTAGTATTTCTGGTACTGGCTATTCTGGTACTGACGCGATTGACCTCTATTCTAAAAGGCGTCAATGCTGGTGATACTACCGAAGAAATTGAACGTATCGGAGGAACTGGCAATCGTGTTAACGCATTTTTGTTTATTGGCTTTTTTGTTGTAGGAGCTATAGCTGTTGCCTGGTCGTTTTTACATGCTCGGCAGTATTTCCTGCCCGAGGCCTCTTCTCCTCATGGTCGTCATACCGATGGCCTGTTCTGGCTGGTAATGGCAATTATTACGATTGCCTTTGTTGTAACGAATGCGCTTTTGTTCTTCTTTGCTTATAAATATCAATACCGTAAGGGTCATAAAGCAACGTATTATCCGGAAAACCATAAACTGGAGTTGATCTGGACGGTTATTCCGGCTGTCGTTATGGCGTTGCTGGTATTTACAGGCTGGCGGGCATGGCGCGATATTACAAGCGAAGCGCCCGAAAATGCATTGAACATTGAAATTGTTGGAAGACAATTCAACTGGGAAATGCGGTATCCAGGCGTCGATAATAACAAGTTGGGTAACTACAATTACAAATTGATTGATGCCAACAATGTTATAGGTCTTGATCTGGAGGACGAAGCCTCTTTTGATGATGTTACTACATCAACGGAGATGCATATTCCCGTGAACCGGCCTGTGTTATTAAAGATCCGTGCCAGAGATGTTCTGCACAGCGTTTTTATTCCGCACATGCGCGTAAAAATGGATGCGGTACCGGGTATGCCAACACGGTTCTGGTTTATTGCCGATAAAACGACGGATGAGATGCGCAACGAAACCGGCAATCCAGATTTCAAATATGAAATTGCCTGTACAGAAGTTTGTGGACAGGGGCACTTCTCCATGCGGACTACACTGGTTGTAGAAGACGAAGAATCGTATAACAAATGGATGGCCCAACAGAAACCGTGGTTGACAAAGAACCCGGATTATCTGGCCCGGGTTCCGGATAAGCTGAAAGCAAAAGCCGCTAAATACATACCGGCAGACGCAGGGGCTCAAGCACCGTCCGACAGTACAGCGGCACCAGCTGAAGAAGGTGCCGGAGCAGCACCGAGTGCAGCGCTGCGATAATCGATTAACTCAAGCATAGCGACCTTATAAAATTAGATATTATGGCATCCGTTGAAACGAACGCAGCAGCCGCGGCTCATGTTGAAGAACATGATCACCACGAAGAGCTAAGTTTTATCAGGAAATATATTTTCTCGGAGGACCACAAGGTAATTGCGAAGCAATATATGTTCTCAGGTGTTTTCTGGGCCATTATTGGAGCTTCGCTGTCCATTCTGTTCCGTTTACAATTGGGTTTCCCCAATTTGAACCTGGAATGGCTCCGTCCAATCCTTGGAAACTGGATTGACGACTCTGGAAAGCTGGATAAAGAATTCTATCTGGCACTGGTTACCATGCACGGTACCATCATGGTATTTTTTGTGTTAACAGCCGGGTTGAGTGGAACATTCAGTAACTTCTTGATTCCTCTGCAAGTTGGTGCACGCGATATGGCATCTGGCTTCTTAAACATGCTTTCATACTGGTTCTTCTTCTTATCCAGTGTTATCATGTTTGGGTCACTGTTTATTGAAACAGGTCCGGCATCAGGAGGGTGGGTAATTTATCCTCCGTTGAGTGCTTTACCACAAGCTATGTCCGGTTCAGGGCTTGGGATGAGCCTGTGGCTGATCTCTATGGCCTTGTTTATTGTTTCGCAATTGCTGGGCGGTATTAACTACATTACTACCGTTATCAACCTGCGGACCCGGGGGATGTCATTTAGCAAGATGCCCCTGACGATATGGGCGTTCCTGCTGACGGCTGTTTTAGGGTTGATTTCGTTCCCGGTTCTTTTGTCAGCTGCTCTTTTGCTGATTTTTGACCGGAGCATGGGAACCAGCTTCTACCTGTCAGAAATTTACATTGGTGGTGAAGCGCTGCCTAACGTAGGTGGTAGCCCAATCCTGTTCCAGCACTTATTCTGGTTCCTGGGGCACCCGGAAGTGTATATCGTCCTTTTGCCAGCACTGGGAATTACGTCTGAAATCATCGCTACGAACTCCCGTAAACCCATATTTGGTTATCGGGCCATGATTGCCTCCATGATCGGTATTGCCTTCCTGGCATTTATTGTATGGGCGCACCATATGTTCGTAACCGGTATGAACCCGTTCCTGGGCTCGATCTTTATGTTCCTGACGCTGATTATCGCTGTTCCATCGGCGGTGAAAGCGTTCAACTATATTACGACGCTATGGCGCGGTAACATTGTGTTTACCCCCGCCATGCTTTTCTCCATCGGTCTGGTATCCTTCTTTATCTCTGGTGGTTTGACGGGTATTATCCTTGGAAACAGTGCACTGGATATTCAGCTGCACGATACGTACTTCGTTGTGGCTCACTTCCACTTAGTAATGGGAGCCGCATCAGCGTTTGGCTTCCTGGCCGGGGTATACCACTGGTTCCCGAAGTTCTTCGGACGCATGATGAATAAAACGTTGGGTTATATTCACTTCTGGTTCACTTTCGTCGGAATCTATCTGGTGTTCTTCCCAATGCACTATATCGGTATTGCCGGTTTCCCTCGTCGGTATTATTCATTCACCTCGTATGAAGCCTTCCGGACGTTTGGAGATTTGAATATGTTCGTAAGTATAGCGGCCATCTTTACCTTCGCAGCGCAGTTTCTATTTCTTTGGAACTTCTTCTACAGCATTTTCCGTGGAAGAAAAGCTCCTCAGAATCCATGGCGTTCAAATACGTTGGAGTGGACAACTCCGGTAAATCCGGGACACGGCAACTGGCCGGGCGAAATTCCGGCAGTTTATCGCTGGCCATATGATTACAGCAAACCGGGAGCAAACGACGATTTTATCCCGCAGAACGTTCCTTATTCTCAAACTCCGGAATCCAATCTGCCGCATGAGAATGCTCTGATTGCCCTGGAAAAAGAGATCGAGGCACAGAACTATAATGACCAGTTCAAACAGCCTCACTAATAAACGTGAACACCTGTTCCGGCGTCTGGCCTTACTAACGGTTATCACCATCTATCTGGTTATTATTGCAGGTGGTATTGTTAGAAGTACGGGCTCCGGAATGGGCTGTCCAGATTGGCCGAGATGTTTTGGAAGATGGATACCACCCACAGAAGCATCTCAGTTGCCGCCTAATTATCAGGAAATCTACGGAGCCAAACTGAAGGGCGAAATAGAATTTAACGCAGCCAAGACCTGGATTGAATATGTAAACCGGTTAGTGGGTGCGTTTTCTGGCTTGCTGGTGTTTGCCCTGCTGATCACGTCCATTTCATATTTAAAGAAGGATAAACGGGTTTTCTATGGAAGCCTGTTATCTTTTATATTGATCGGCTTAAATGGCTGGCTGGGGTCGCGTGTTGTCGCAACGGAGTTAGCTCCGTATCTGGTGACACTGCACATGCTGCTGGCCATTCTGGTTGTTTTTGCTCTTCTCTATGTCATGACGGTTTCTTACGGTGGACATATTAAGATTGAGCCAATCACCGGAAGCAAAGCATGGGTCAATCAGATTTTGCTCTGGACTATGATCCTGTCAGTAATTCAGGTGTTAATAGGAACCCAGGTTCGCGAAGCAATTGATGAAGTCATTCAGCGGATTGGTTACACTGAACGGCATCGGTGGATTGATAGCCTGGATTATCGTTTCTACATCCATCGCACCTTCTCATTGATTATCTTAGCCTTTCATTTAGCCGCCATTTACCAATTAAGGAAACATTCGAGAGAGACGGGGCTGCTGTCTAGGCTGACAAACGCTCTAATTGCATTAGTTGTCATAGAGATTCTATCTGGCATGGTGTTGGCTTATTTTGCAGTTCCAGCCATTGCACAACCGATTCACTTGACGTTGGCGATTGTTATTTTGGGGATACAATTCACGGCGTTGCTACTGTTAAATGCCGATCGATTAATTAAGAATCAGGCGGTTCATCTGCCTCATTATTCAAAAGTATAGAATGCAACAAACTAAAAGCGTTGGAATCGGTTCATTTGCTTTAAAAAGCAAAGCCTATTTTGAATTATTAAAGTTTCGTTTGTCGGCTTTCGTAGCGCTATCCGGGATGTTTGGTTATAGCTTAGCTGTACACCGCATCGACTGGCTGAAATTAGGAATGCTGTTCATTGCGTCACTGGCTATGACAGGAGCCGCAAATATCATTAATCAGATTATTGAAAAAGAGTATGATAAGTTAATGAAACGAACGGCGGGGCGGCCGCTTCCAATGGGGCGTTTGAGCGTTCAGGAGGCTGCGATTTACGCCTTTGTGCTGTTTGTAATTGCCTGTTACTTATTCATCGCTTTCTTTAACCTACGGGCTTGTGCCTTGTCCGTCCTGTCGCTGCTTTTATATGGGTTTGTGTATACTCCCTTGAAGCGTGTGGGGCCTATTGCGGTATTTGTAGGAGCTTTGCCCGGAGCATTCCCTCCCATGATTGGTTGGGTTGCGGCAACGAATCATTACGGTTTGGAGCCCGGCATCCTGTTTGCAATCCAATTCTTCTGGCAGTTTCCACATTTCTGGGCTATTGCCTGGGTTGCAGACAATGATTATAAAAAAGCTGGTTTTAAACTGCTGCCCTCTGTAGGAGGTAAAGATGAGAGTACAGCGTTACAGATTATGATTTGTACGTTATGTCTCTTACCCGTGGGGTGGCTGCCTTACGAACTGGGCATGACCGGTATAAATTCAGCGGTGGTAGCGACAGTTTGCGGAATTCTATTTTTAGCTCAGACGTTCTATTTAATGAGAAAGCGAACGGACAAAGCGGCTTTGCAGATTATGTTTGGATCATTTCTGTATTTGCCGATTGTCCAGATTGCGTTCCTGTTGGACAAATTATAACAAACTATGAGCGAAACGGTTAAAATTATGGCAGTGGCGGAGGAGCCCGAGGAAACCTTGTCGATGAACCCTAAAAAGTTCATCCTATGGCTCTTCGTTGTGAGTATTGTAATGCTATTTGCGGCCATGACAAGTGCTTACCTTGTTCGACGGGCGGAAGGTAACTGGCTGGAGTTTGAAATACCGTCTATTTTTTGGTACAGCACGGTAGTTCTCCTTATCAGCAGCGTTTCTATGCATTGGGCATATAAAGCGGCAAAAAAAGATGATTTCGGGGTATTGAGAACAGCAATTTCTATTACTTTTGCGTTTGGATTGGCCTTTTTGGTTATGCAATTCTTGGGTTGGCAGGATCTGGTAGCTCAAAACGTATTTTTTGTCGGCAATCCTGCCGGATCGTTTATGTACGTTTTTACCGGTCTCCATGCTTTTCACCTTATTAGCGGTCTTATTATAATTTTATTTGCATTACGGGCCGCTTTCAAGCTGAAAATCCATGCCAAAAACCTGAACCAGATTGAAATTTGTGCGACTTACTGGCATTTTCTGGATGTTCTGTGGGTTTATTTATTTGGCTTTTTATTGTATTTTAATTGATTCAATTTCTGTAAAGCATGGCTGCTACTGCAACAACCGACGCTCCAGTATTTGACAAGAAGACCTGGATGGGTGGGGTAGAACCGATGAAAGCGAGCTACGGTAAGCTCATGATGTGGTTCTTCCTGATTTCGGATACTTTCACTTTTTCGGCTTTATTGGTTACCTACGGGCTAATTCGCTTCAGTTATCCGGCGTATGACCCCGCTGTTCATGGGGAGTTCCACTTCTCAAACCTCTACTGGCCTATTCCGGAAAAAGTGTATGAAGCCGTTCCTTTCCTGCATGGCATGGAATTGCCGCTGGTATTCGTCGGTATCATGACGTTTATCCTGATCTTCTCGTCTGTAACGATGGTATTAGCCGTTGAGGCTGGTCACCGGATGGATCGGGCCGCTGTTGAAAAGTACATGCTTTGGACGATTTTGGGTGGAATCACTTTCTTAGGCAGCCAGGCCTGGGAATGGTCACACTTTATTCATGGAACAGATGAAGGAACGGTTATCCGGGAGATTGTCAATGGGCAATGGGTAGAGCGTACCATCTTTGGGGCCAACCTGGTTGAAAACCAATATGGGCCGCCGGCTTTTGCGGATCTGTTCTTTTTCATCACCGGCTTCCACGGAACACACGTATTGAGTGGTGTTGTCCTGAACATTCTGATTTTCTACCGGACTTCTTTCGGTTTGTATGAGCGTCGGGGCCATTATGAAATGGTAGAGAAGGTAGGTCTGTACTGGCACTTTGTCGATCTGGTCTGGGTATTTGTCTTTACGTTCTTCTATCTGGTTTAACCTTTTCAATGATATAAAGTCATGGCAGATCATAGCTCACATCACCACGATCACGAACACGGCGTCATTGCTGAGCCGCAAACCAAAGGCATCTGGAAGACGTTCATTATTCTTTCTGTGCTGACGGCTTTTGAATTTTTAATTGCGTTTACCCTTAATGCCGGGTTCTTAAAAACGTCGATTTTCGTTTTGATGACCATTGTAAAAGCTTTCTACATTGTTGGAGAGTTTATGCACTTGAAGCACGAAACTAAGTCACTTATCTGGGCGATCATTCTGCCCTGCATTTTCGTCGTCTGGCTGATGCTTGCCCTGCTAATGGAGGGCGGTTTCATCTACATCGCAAAATAATATGGCGCGTCTTTTAAAGGCCGGAACCCTCCTGCTCCTGTTGGTGGTTCCGGCTTTTATTTTTTTATTTCTGAAGATATTCGGGGAAAACCAGTTTACGCTACAAACGTTTTTTCCTGTTATCGATGCAAAAACGGGCAAGATTGAAACCCGGCCTGCCCAGAACACTTTTTTTGGCAGTAAGGCGCAGGATACGGTATTTTATGCCATACCCGAGATTGCTGGTACCCTGCCGGATCAAAAGGGTTTCTCCACAAATCTACTGAAGGGTAAACCGTATATCGCGTCCTTTATTGGATTAGACTGTGATACGACCTGTTCAAAAGTGGCTGCGCAATTAAACCGCGTTCAGGATATTTTCGCCGAACGGCCCGAAGTAATGTTGCTTTCGTACGTTGATCGTGATTCGGTAGCGGAGCACCTTAGGAAGTCGTATGAAGTGCAGCCTGATAAATGGCTGATTGCTAAACCAGATACCCTGGAAACGACATTTATTGCGGAGCAATATTACCGGATCAAACAACGCCCGATGACTGGTCGGAAGAACGAAACTTTTACGTTATATGAGGGGTTGGTATTAATAGATCCCGAAGGGCACATCCGGGGTTTTTATAACGGTACCGATAAAGAGGATATCGATCGGTTGGTACTGGAAACGCGGGTTTTATTAGATATCATTTCAAAGTGATAAGCTCAGCTGTACATGGTAACCTTGCAAATTGAACAAAATAAAAAATACAATCGGCTGATCAACGTGCTGGCCGTTGTCATTCCGGTGGTCGTTGCGGTCCTGCTGGGCATCAGGCAGAAAGTAGATTTGGGTGCGTGGACGACCTATTTACCGCATATTAATGCCGTTATCAATTCCTTAACGACCGGGCTTCTGCTGGCCGGGCTTTACTTTATTAAGCAGAAAAACATCAGCGCACACCGGAATGCCATGCTGCTGGCCTTTACGCTGGGCTCTTTGTTTCTGGTTAGCTATGTTCTCTATCACCTGTCAAATGACTCAACGCCCTTTGGCGGGCAGGGGATCGTTCGGCCGGTTTATTACTTTTTACTAATTAGCCATATCATATTATCGGTTGTTGTGGTTTGGTTTGTACTTCGTGCGGTTTATTTTGCGTTGAGCGGCCAGATTGCAAAACACAAAGCCGTTGTACGGTGGGCATACCCCATCTGGCTGTATGTCAGTATTACGGGTGTAATCGTTTACTTTATGATAGCCCCTTATTATCGACATTAATCTCTGGGATATGAAAAGTTGGAAAGGTTTTCTGGCGCTCGGGATCGTATATTTTTTAACCATAGCAGATACGTTAGCTCAATGCGCCATGTGCCGGGGTACGGTAGAAAGCACAATGAGTAACGGGCGAAATCAGGTTGCTGTCGGTTTGAATACAGGCATTCTGTATTTATTTGTAACGCCGTATCTGCTGGTCGCCGTTATTATTTTCTTATGGATTAGAACCAGCAAAAAAGAACATGGCAAACGTCTCGAAATCTCAAGCCGTGTCCGCCGGGCTATGTCCTCGATGTAGACAGGGTAAAATCTTCAAATATTCGTTATACAACATCCGGCGTTTCGATGAAATGTACGAGCACTGTCCAAACTGCGGATTACGTTACGAAATTGAGCCGGGATATTTCTGGGGAGCCATGTTTGTCAGTTATGCGTTATCGGGAGCAGTTGCGCTGGTAGCGGGTTTCTTAATTTTTTATGGACTCAACGACCCCGATGGCTGGACATACGTGCTGATCATTTGTCCTCTGCTGGTCTTAATTACGCCAATGAACTTTCGTCTTTCTCGAATTCTTTGGCTACACTATGTATCCGGAATTTCATACGATCCCGAAAAACGAACAGAATTTTAACGGTTTCAGGCCCGGCCATTTGGTCGGGCTTATTTTTTTGGAAAAATTTTGGAGACCGTGCAACCTGCGGAGGACCGGTTTGCATCTTGTTATTGAAAACGGTTATTGACCAGCATGATTCGACGATTACTGGGATACACAACGGAAACGCAGCTGGTAGCGGCACTGCAACGGGCGGATAGCCGGGCGCAGAAGACGTTGTATGATCGGTATGCATCAAAGATGCTGACGGTATGTGTCCGGTATGTATCCAATCGCTACGAAGCGGAAGAAATACTAATGGACGGTTTTATGCGGGTTTTTGAAAAAATAGGCCAATATAAGAACGAAGGTAGTTTTGAGGGGTGGATTCGACGGGTCATGGTGAATGAGTCTCTGATGTATTTGCGCCGAAACAAACAATGGCGGGCCGAGGTTGCGCTGGATGATGCGCCTGCCGATGCTGATCCTGTATATGCCGATCAAAATTTATTGGCCGAAGACCTCCTGAATCTGCTTGAAGAATTACCAGCCGGTTATAAAACCGTATTTAACCTGTATGCCATTGAAGGCTATAGCCACGCCGAAATAGCCGACGTGCTGGGGATAACGGAAAGCACATCCAAGTCACAACTGCACCGCGCCCGGGCACTTTTGCAAAGGTTGGTAGCGCAGGCAGAAGTAAAAAAAAAATCGATAAGTTATGAGCAAGCATCCTATTGACGATCTGTTTGCCAGGCAGCTAAGAGAGCACGGTTTAAAGCCGGAAAGAGCAACGTGGGAAGAGTTGCAACGTCGCATGAATGCCAAAGAAGCACGCCATTCGTCGTTTGTCTGGTGGTACGCTTCAGCTGCCAGTGTGGCTACCGTACTGCTGGTGTCGTGGTGGATGTGGTCAGGAAACGGGCCTGTCGAAACAAATACGGGTACCAACCAAATGGCGCAACAGGTAATTAAAAAGGCAAGACCAGATAAAATAACGATTGGGCCAGCTCCGCAAACAGCGGTCATCGAACCGGCTGAAGAACCCGTTATCGCTTCTAATAAACCCGTTGTTCGCAGAACTACAGCAACAAAAGCCTCTCGTCAGCCGATTCAAGCGATCGAAAGACCTCAGGCAATAGAGGCACCCGTTCCAACGGTTGCAGTAGAAGATCAGCCAACGCCTGACGTACAGATTGCGGAGGTAGACAAAAAGGAGTCTGAGCGAACACTGGTCGTTAAAATTGCAACGCCGGCAATTGAAGCGAATGAACTAGTAGCGACAACAGAGCCACAGGCTTCCGATTTAAATGAAACCGATGAAGAACAACCCAGGAAAAAGCGCTTCCGGATTGGACGGGTGCTGCGGCAATTAAACAAGCTGAAAGCCGGTGAACCCGTCGAGTGGAGAGAAGTAGGTATTCAGCCGGGGACATTGATGGCTCGGGCAAGTGAAAAAGTGCAGGAGGGTAAAGAAAAACTTTCCGACTCCTACGATAACCTGCGGTATAACACATTTCGAAAAAACTCAAACAACAAATAGAACGATGAAATCCGTATTCACCACCCTACTAATCCTGTTCGGAAGTCTGGCCTGGGCTGCGCCCGAAAGTTTAAAAGCTGATTCGCTGGTTATTTTATTTGGTAATAAAACCCGATTAGTGATACACTCCAGCGATAAAGAAGGAATCCGGCAGTTGTCCAATTATGATATAAACAAGATCATTCGTGATATGGGTCTGAAACTGGATTCGGCACGGGCAGGCGAAACGTTTATCGTGATTGATGAAAACAAGGTGCAGCGGTATTTGCAGGATACCGTACTGGTTGTAACGCAGAAAGACGGCGAGGTACGGGTAACCATAAAAGAATCGGAAGGCAGAAATTATGATCGCTCCAATGATGACGAAGACTCAAATTGGTCCAGCCGCAGTCGGAGTCGCCGTCGTAAAAAAGACAGTTGGGATATTGGAGTAGGGGGGAACGGGCTCGGGCTGAATACGCTGGTGCAGAAAAAAACCACGGCAAATTATCCAACCGAAAATTATCAGCTTCGACCGCTGGGATCCCGTTATATCAGTCTGGCTCTTAGTCAGGCGCCAACCATTGCCCGAAGCCAGCACGTTTCCTTCAAGCTGTTTTATGGCGTGGAGGTATCCTGGAATAATTACATGTTTGAGAATGATGTAATTGTCCAGAAAGCCACGGATGGGGTGCAGTTCAGCGATGCCGGAAGGAACCTGCAAAAAAGCAAGCTGACGGTTTGTTCTGTAAACCTACCGGTCGTGCCTCGGCTCAGCTTTTATAACAGTAGTGGGCGTAAATTAGGACATTTAGGCTTCGGGGTCTATGGTGGATACCGGGTCGATAGCTATACAAAAATTAAGGAGCAGGACGGCAACAAGGAACGGCAGCATTCTAATTTTTACCTGAATGATTTTCGATATGGTTTGATTGCCCATCTGGGTATAGCCCGTACCAACTTTTTCTTCAAATACGATTTAAATCCATTATTTCAGGCTGGGAAAGGTCCAGACGTTCGGGCGCTAAGTTTTGGCATTGGTTTATAAATTTCTCTCTATTTTTAGCCGCATCCGAAGTAATCGGGTGCGGTTCTTTTTTGTCAATTCGAATAGAAATCTAAATTTATTTTAAGGTAATAGTTGACTTAGCAAAAAAAGGATGTAATTTTGCAACTCCATTGGCCGATGTGCCAGCGGGGACACGATAAAAAGTGTGTTTTTAGGCTAATAAGGGGAGTTTCCAGAGTGGCCAAATGGATCAGACTGTAAATCTGCTGGCGAACGCCTTCGGAGGTTCGAATCCTCCACTCCCCACAGTAAAAAGTTTAAGGTATAAGTCGACATACTTTAAGCAAAAAAGCGGGAGTAGCTCATTTGGTAGAGCGGTAGCCTTCCAAGCTTCAGGTGGCGGGTTCGAGCCCCGTCTCCCGCTCCAGATAATGAATAGTGTATGGTGAATGTGACGAGTCAATCATTTTCATTTTTACACTATTCATTTTCGTAGTAAAGCAGTACAAAAGCCGTTGTAGCTCAGGGGTAGAGCACTTCCTTGGTAAGGAAGAGGTCAGGGGTTCAAATCCCCTCAACGGCTCAGAAACGGCTAAATTTCAAATAATTAATAACCAGTTCAATTTAAGCTTTTCCAACAATGGCTAAAGAAAATTTTGACCGTTCCAAGCCGCACGTCAATATTGGTACGATTGGTCACGTTGACCACGGTAAAACGACGCTGACCGCTGCCATCACAAAAGTGTTGTCAGAAAAAGGTCTGGCTGAAAAACGCGATTTCTCGTCAATCGACAACGCACCGGAAG
The DNA here is from genome assembly GCF_003259745.1 of Larkinella arboricola. Lineage (GTDB taxonomy): Bacteria > Bacteroidota > Bacteroidia > Cytophagales > Spirosomataceae > Larkinella > Larkinella arboricola. The sequence continues at coordinate 350,349 of NZ_QLMC01000001.1, forward strand.
AAAGAGAGCGGGGTATTACGATCAATACCTCACACGTAGAATATCAGACGGCAAACCGTCACTATGCACACGTCGACTGCCCGGGCCACGCTGACTATGTGAAAAACATGGTTACGGGTGCTGCTCAGATGGACGGTGCTATCCTGGTTGTAGCTGCTACTGACGGCCCAATGCCTCAGACTCGTGAGCACATCCTGCTGGCTCGTCAGGTAGGCGTTCCTCAGCTGGTGGTGTTCATGAACAAAGTGGACATGGTCGACGATCCAGAATTGCTGGAACTCGTTGAAATGGAAATCCGCGAACTGTTGAGCTTCTATGAATACGACGGCGACAATATTCCGGTTATTCAGGGTTCTGCTCTGGGTGGTCTGAACGGCGACGCTAAATGGGTAAAAACCATTGAAGATCTGATGGAAAGCGTTGACAGCTACATTCCGCTGCCTCCGCGTCAAACGGATCTGCCGTTCCTGATGCCGGTAGAAGACGTTTTCTCGATCACAGGTCGTGGTACGGTAGCTACGGGTCGTATCGAGCGGGGTATCATCAACTCTGGTGAGCCGGTTGAGATCCTGGGTATGGGTGCAGAAAACCTGAAGTCTGTTGTAACGGGTGTTGAAATGTTCCGGAAAATTCTGGACCGTGGCGAAGCTGGTGACAACGTAGGTTTGCTGTTGCGTGGTATTGAGAAAACCGATATCCGTCGTGGTATGGTAATCTGTAAGCCAGGCTCCGTAAAACCCCACGCTAAATTCAAAGCTGAGGTTTACGTTCTGTCAAAAGAAGAAGGAGGCCGTCACACGCCGTTCTTTAACAAATACCGCCCGCAGTTCTACTTCCGTACGACGGACGTAACAGGCGAAATCTCTCTGCCAGAAAACGTTGAGATGGTTATGCCGGGTGATAACATCACGATTGAAGTTCAACTGATCAACAAGATCGCCATGGAGAAAGGTCTGCGTTTCGCTATTCGCGAAGGCGGCCGGACGGTTGGTGCTGGTCAGGTAACCGAAATCCTCGACTAAGTCGAACGCTGCAAACAAGTGCATTTCTTTCGGGGGATGCACTTGTTTTTTTCTAAATATCTAGTAACTTTGCAGTCCGTTTCGGCGGGCAACAAAGGATGAAGAGAAAAGAAATAAGATAAAAGACTGGACTTCAAATCTTTTGTCTTACCTCTTTTCTCTTTCTTCTACTAAACACGGGTGTAGTTCAAGGGTAGAATAGCGGTCTCCAAAACCGTTGATGGGAGTTCGAATCTCTCCACCCGTGCCAATCACATCACAGATGGACAAGGTTTCCTCATTTCTGAAAGACTCCTGGGAGGAGGTTCAGCATAATGTTACATGGCCAAAGTTTACTGATCTGCAAGCCAGCTCCACGCTGGTACTGGTAGCTTCATTGATCTTTGCATTGCTGGTAGGAGGCATCGACTTTTTATTTGAGAACGCATTGACTCTTTTTTATCAATCGTTCTGATGCCAGGTCAGAATTGCCCCTGTGTGATTGGGTAGTAATAATCATACAGTAGCAGTTAAAATCGTAATTATTTCACGATGGAAAGCGGAATTAAATGGTATGTTGTCCGGGCCGTTTCTGGTCAGGAAAAGAAAGTCAAATCGTATCTGGAAAATGAAATTGCCAGACAAGGTTTGGGTGACTTTGTTCCACAGATTCTGATTCCTTCTGAAAAGGTATACGAAATGCGCAATGGGAAGAAACGGGTTCGTGAGAAAACGTTCTTTCCAGGTTATATTTTAATTTCAGCTGATCTGTCTAACGGGGAAGTGACGCACCTGATTACCAGTATGCCCGGCGTTTTGGGCTTTCTGGGAAATGCCAACGGGCCGACGAAAATTCCCGTACCGTTACGTCAGGCAGAAGTGAACCGCATTTTAGGTAAAGTTGATGAGGTAGCGCAGGAAGTAGCAACACCCACAGTTTCATTCCTGAAAGGAGAATCGGTTAAAGTAGTTGATGGCCCATTCAGCGGCTTTATCGGAACCGTCGAGGAAGTGTTCGACGAACGGAAAAAGCTGAATGTCGTTGTCAAAATTTTTGGTAGAAATACCCCTGTAGAATTGAGTTACGCACAAGTAGAAAAGGAAATATAAAAACTGGCTATGCCCGAGACAATGCCGTCGTATGCTTCCCACTGGACGGCTAGTCATTTGCAGGGCTTAGCGTAACAAACCAGAAGCAATGGCAAAAGAAGTAGCTGGCTACGTGAAATTGCAGGTGAAGGGTGGACAAGCCAATCCCTCTCCTCCGATTGGACCGGCGCTGGGTTCCAAGGGTTTAAATATCATGGAATTCTGCAAGCAGTTCAATGGACGGACGCAGGACAAGATGGGCATGGTTCTCCCCGTACTGATCACGTACTACAAAGACAAATCATTTGATTTTGTCATCAAAACACCGCCTGCACCCATCCTGTTGATGGAAGCCGCTAAGGTGAAAACCGCATCGGCTCAGCCTAACCGGAATAAAGTTGGTTCAGTATCCTGGGATCAAGTACAGCAAATCGCTGAGACGAAGATGCCGGATTTGAACGCTTTCACCGTTGAAGCTGCAATGAAGATGATTGCCGGTACCGCCCGGAGTATGGGGATCACGGTATCGGGGAAAGCTCCCTGGGAAAATTAATTTCAGCAGTCAAATTCAGAGAAGATCATGGGAAAACTGACTAAAAAACAGAAAGAGGCTCTGGGCAAATATGACGTTGCGAAAGAGTACTCATTGGCGCAGGCAGCCGAGATTTTAAAGACAATCTCTTATACGAAGTTTGATGCTTCCGTTGATATCGATGTTCGTTTGGGCGTTGATCCGCGGAAAGCCGATCAAATGGTACGGGGTGTAGCTACCTTGCCACACGGTACGGGTAAAACCGTTCGGGTGCTGGTACTATGTACACCGGATAAAGAAGCCGAAGCAAAAGAAGCAGGTGCTGATTATGTAGGTCTCGATGAATACATTACCAAAATTGAACAAGGCTGGACGGACATTGATGTAATTATCACAATGCCGAACGTCATGGCAAAAGTTGGTAAGCTAGGTCGGGTGCTGGGTCCACGTGGTTTGATGCCAAACCCGAAATCGGGTACGGTAACACCAGAGGTGGGCAAAGCGGTTCGTGAAGTGAAAGCCGGTAAAATCGACTTCAAAGTTGATAAATTCGGTATCATCCACACTAGCATTGGTAAAGTATCGTTTGGCCCGGATAAATTAGCTGAAAACGCGCAGGAAATTATTGCGACACTGCTGCGGCTGAAACCTTCGTCTTCAAAAGGTACCTATGTAAGAACGATTCATTTGTCGAGCACAATGAGTCCGAGTGTAGTAATTGATAAAACGACGGTAGCAGGACTGTAACATGACACGGGAAGAAAAAGGAGCGATCATTGAGGAACTGAGCGAGAAGTTCAAAGCAGTTCCCTACTTCTACATCACCGATGCCAGTGGCATGACGGTTGCCGAAGTAAATCAGCTGCGCCGGATGTGTTTTGACCGTGGTATTGAATACCTGGTCGTAAAAAACACGCTGATCCGGAAAGCGCTGGAAACGCTGGATACCGATTATTCGGCTTTTGATGGTACGGTATTAAAAGGATTCTCGGGCGTGATGTTTCATGCTGAATCCGGCAAAGTTGCTGCGAAGCTCATCAAAGATTACCGCAAAGAAGCGGGTAATGATAAGCTGAAGCTGAAAGGCGCTTCGGTTGATTATAGCCTGTTCGTTGGTGCTGACCAACTGGATACGCTGTTGACGCTGAAAAGCAAAAACGAACTTATTGCCGACGTTATCGCCCTGTTGCAATCGCCCGCCAAGAATGTTATTTCTGGTCTGCAAGGTGGTGGCAACAAACTGGCCGGTATCCTCAAAACACTGTCGGAACGCGAAGCGGCTTAACCGTTCGCTATCCGGCTTGCAAGTACATTTTTTAATCAATTTTGTAACAATCTAATCAAGAATACGAAAATGGCAGATTTGAAAGCGTTCGCAGAGCAGCTTGTCAACCTGACGGTAAAAGAAGTTAACGAACTGGCTGCTATTCTGAAAGACGAATACGGTATTGAGCCGGCTGCTGCCGCTCCGGTAATGGTAGCTGGTGGTGCAGCAGGTGGTGGCGATGATGCTGCTGCTGCTCCTGAAAAAACGTCATTCGACGTGATCCTGAAATCAGCTGGTGCTAGCAAACTGGCCGTTGTGAAGCTGGTAAAAGATCTGACAGGTCTGGGTCTGAAAGAAGCGAAAGAACTGGTTGACGGCGCACCGAAACCGGTAAAAGAAGGCGTTGCTAAAGACGAAGCTGAAGCCCTGCGGAAGCAATTGGAAGAGGCCGGAGCAGAAGTTGAAGTAAAATAACCCTGCTTAGGGATTTACTCTCTCCCCCGGGAATAGGCCTGGCATATGTCAGGTCTTTTCCTGTTTGGGGAGTTTTGCGCTGTACAGACAGGGAAGCAAACTATTTCCCCGTAAATTACGTTGTCCGTTTATGCCTCTTTGTATATTCAATATATATGTAAGCGGACGAGTTATTATCGATCACTACAACTAAACGCAACGAAGTCTTGGCTACGAAAACAACTGCGCGTATAAGCTTTGCGAAAATCAAACCAGTGATCGAATATCCGGATTTTTTGGATGTTCAGATACAATCTTTCCAAGATTTTTTTCAGTTAGACACCCCTTCTGATAATCGTTCGAAAGAAGGTTTGTTTAAAGTTTTTCAGGAAAATTTTCCGATATCGGATTCCCGCGAAAATTTCGTGCTGGAATTTATTGATTATTCGGTTGACCCCCCTAAATACTCCGTCGATGAATGTATCGATCGGGGTCTGACCTATTCTGTCCCGTTGAAAGCTAAATTACGGCTTTCATGCAACGATGCCGATAACGAAGACTTCGAGACGATTGAGCAGGAAGTATTTTTAGGCAACATTCCGTACATGACAGCGAAAGGCTCGTTTGTCATTAACGGGGCAGAACGGGTAATTGTTTCCCAATTGCACCGTTCACCGGGTGTGTTCTTCTCAATGAGTAAGCACACCAATGGAACGAAACTGTATTCAGCACGGATCATTCCGTTCAAAGGGTCGTGGATTGAGTTCTCGACCGACGTTAACAATGTCATGTATGCGTACATTGACCGGAAGAAAAAATTTCCGGTAACGACGCTGCTACGTGCTATTGGCTTCGGTTCCGATAAAGAAATTCTCGACCTGTTCGGTTTATCCGAAGAAATACCGGCCACTCCGGCAAACCTGAAGAAGATAGTCGGTCGTCGGTTGGCAGCACGGGTTCTGCGGACCTGGACGGAAGACTTTGTGGACGAAGATACGGGTGAAGTCGTATCCATTAGCCGGAACGAGGTTCTGATGGAACGTGACTCCGTTGTCACGTCCGACCATATTGATACGATTACGGATTCCGGCCAGAAGTCGATCATCCTGCATAAGGAAGATATGAACGTGGCGGATTATAATATCATTTATAATACGCTGCAAAAAGATAGCTCCAACTCAGAGAAGGAAGCTGTTGAGCAGATCTATCGTCAGCTTCGGAATACGGAAGCACCGGATGAGCAAACCGCCCGTGAAATTATTCAGAGCTTGTTCTTCTCGGACAAACGCTATGACCTGGGTGATGTAGGCCGTTACCGGATTAACAAGAAATTGGGTCTGGATGTAGCGGCTGACACGAAGGTTCTGACAACGGAAGATATCGTTTCCATTGTGAAGTACCTGATCGGTCTGATCAACTCTAAAGCCGTTGTCGATGATATTGACCACCTGAGCAACCGGCGCGTCCGGACTGTAGGTGAGCAGTTATATGCCCAGTTTGGTGTCGGTCTGGCGCGGATGGCCCGGACCATCAAGGAACGGATGAACGTTCGTGATAACGAAGATTTCAAACCGGTCGATCTGATTAACGCCCGGACGCTGTCTTCGGTAATCAATTCGTTCTTCGGAACAAACCAGTTGTCGCAGTTTATGGACCAGACGAACCCGTTGGCCGAGGTGACGCACAAGCGTCGGATGTCGGCGCTCGGGCCCGGTGGTCTGTCACGCGAACGGGCCGGTTTTGAGGTTCGTGACGTTCACTACACGCACTACGGGCGTCTGTGTACAATTGAAACACCGGAAGGTCCGAACATTGGTTTGATTTCTTCCCTCTGCGTTTACGCGAAAGTAAACAGCATGGGCTTTATCGAAACGCCATACCGGATTATTGAAAGCGGACAGGTGGCCGAAGATCAGCCGGTGAAGTACCTGACGGCTGAAGAAGAAGATACGCACTACATCGCACAGGCTAATACGCAGGTCGATGGTGGTGTCCTGATTGGCGACCGCATCAAGTCTCGTTTTGAAGGGGACTTCCCGATGTCGGAGCCGACGAGCGTAACCTACATGGATATTGCGCCGAACCAGATCGTTTCGGTGGCCGCTTCGATGATTCCGTTCCTGGAACACGATGATGCTAACCGGGCCTTGATGGGATCGAACATGCAACGTCAGGCTGTTCCGCTACTGCGGCCACAGGCTCCAATCGTCGGAACGGGTCTGGAAGGACGTGTTGCGATCGACTCACGGGCGCTGGTGATTGCAGAAGAGGACGGTGTAATCGAATTCGTTGATTCAACCAAGATTGTTGTTCGCTATGACCTGGCGGAAGATCAACGCCTGGTGAGCTTCGACGACGATCTGAAAACCTATGACCTGATCAAGTTCCGCCGGACGAACCAGGATACGTGCATCAACCTGAAGCCGATGGTGCTGAAAGGTCAGAAAGTGAAGAAAGGTGAGCCGCTTTGCGAAGGATATGCAACGGAAGGTGGTGAGCTGGCTCTGGGTCGGAACATGAAAGTCGCTTTCATGCCCTGGCAGGGTTATAACTTTGAGGATGCCATTGTGATCTCGGAGCGGGTTGTTCGTGAAGACATCTTTACGTCAATTCACATTGAAGAGTTTGAACTCGAAGTACGGGATACCAAGCGTGGTGAAGAGGAGTTGACGGCGGAAATTCCAAACGTTTCGGAAGAAACCGTCCGTAACCTGGATGAGAACGGTATTGTCCGTGTCGGTACGGAGGTGAAGGAAGGCGATATCCTGATCGGTAAAATTACGCCGAAGGGAGAAAGCGATCCGACGCCGGAAGAAAAACTGCTCCGCGCCATCTTTGGTGACAAAGCCGGTGACGTGAAAGATGCTTCCAAAAAAGCACCGCCGTCGCTGAAAGGGGTCGTGATCGATACGAAGCTGTTCTCACGTCCGAACAAAGACGAGCGTTCGAAACACAAAGAAGAGATCAAAGCGTTGATGAAACGCTATAGCCGGGAGTTGATCGGTGTTCGTGAGAAGATGATCAACAAGATGACGGCACTGCTGGAAGGCAAAACCTCTCAGGGCATCAACCACAAGTTCGGCGACAATATCACGAGCAAGGGCGTTAAGTTTACCCGTAAAAATATTACGGATAACCTGTTCCCGGACAAAAACCCGTATCGCGACGAAAGTAGCTATTCTGTATCAGAAGAAGTCAACCTGCTGGGCGACCTGCTGATCGAAGGCTGGACGGATGATCCGCATACCAACAAGTTGTTGACCCAGATGGTCAAGAACTATAACAACCGTCGGAACGAAATCACAGGCCGTTTCAAACGCGAACGGTTTACCCTCGAAGTCGGTGATGAACTGCCGGCGGGTATTGTGAAACTGGCGAAGGTATATGTTGCCAAGAAGCGGAAGCTGAAAGTGGGTGACAAAATGGCCGGTCGTCACGGAAACAAAGGGGTCGTGGCTCGTATCGTTCGGGATGAAGATATGCCATTCCTGGAAGACGGAACGCCGGTTGATATCGTACTGAACCCGTTGGGTGTACCTTCCCGGATGAACCTCGGTCAGATTTACGAAACCGTTTTAGGCTGGGCCGGTTTGAAATTGGGCCGCAAATATGCGACGCCAATTTTTGACGGAGCCACCGAAGAACAGGTAGTGGCTGAGCTGGACGCGGCTGGTTTGCCATCGTTTGGCCGGACGTACCTGTACGACGGTCTGTCGGGTGAGCGGTTCGATCAACCTGTTACCGTCGGCGTGATCTACATGCTGAAGCTGGGTCACTTGGTTGACGATAAAATGCACGCTCGTTCAATTGGACCGTACTCACTCATTACGCAACAGCCGCTGGGTGGTAAGGCGCAGTTCGGTGGTCAGCGATTCGGAGAAATGGAAGTATGGGCGCTTGAAGCCTTTGGTGCTTCACACATTCTCCAGGAGATCCTGACCGTAAAATCCGATGACGTAGTGGGCCGGGCTAAAGCCTACGAAGCCATTGTAAAAGGCGAAAACCTGCCGAAACCTAACATTCCGGAATCGTTCAACGTGTTGGTACACGAATTGCGCGGTCTGGCCCTTGAGGTTACAATGGATTAAAAACAGTCGATTTCCCCTGCGGGTTAACAGGCCGGCAGGGGAAAACGGCTACAAGAATATTTTCACCCAATAAAACTCCATCCAATGTCATTCAAAAAGAATAAGAAGCTCAACAGCGACTTTTCCAGAGTGCTGATCAGCCTGGCCTCGCCCGAGTCCATTCTGGAGAGTTCGTATGGTGAAGTGACGCAACCGGAGACGATCAACTACCGGACATACAAGCCTGAAATGGGCGGTTTGTTCTGTGAGCGGATCTTCGGCCCGGTTAAAGACTGGGAGTGTCATTGCGGTAAATACAAACGTATTCGCTACAAAGGCATTATCTGCGATCGCTGTGGGGTCGAAGTGACGGAGAAGAAAGTGCGTCGGGAACGGATGGGTCACATTGAACTGGTTGTTCCGGTGGCACACATCTGGTATTTCCGGAGCCTTCCCAATAAAATTGGATACCTGCTCGGTCTTTCTACCAAGAAGCTCGATCAGATTATCTATTACGAACGCTATGTTGTCGTTCAACCCGGTATTAAAGGAGAAGACGGTGTTCAGGAACTGGATTTCCTGACGGAAGACGAATACCTGGATATTGTTGATAAACTGCCAAGTGGCAACCAACTGCTGCCGGATTCTGATCCGCAGAAGTTTATTGCTAAAATGGGTGCTGAAGCACTCGAACTGTTGCTGTCACGGGTAGATCTCGACGAATTGTCGTATAACCTGCGTCACGCTGCGGCTACGGATACCTCACAACAACGGAAAGCCGAGGCTCTGAAACGGCTGAAAGTGGTTGAAGCCTTCCGGGATGCCAACACCCGTGTTGAAAACCGTCCGGAATGGATGGTGATCCGGATGGTGCCGGTTATTCCGCCGGAACTGCGTCCGCTCGTCCCCCTGGATGGTGGCCGTTTTGCAACGTCCGACCTGAACGACCTGTATCGCCGGGTAATTATCCGGAATAACCGTCTGAAGCGTCTGATCGAAATCAAAGCACCGGAGGTAATTCTGCGGAACGAAAAACGGATGTTGCAGGAAGCTGTCGACTCATTGTTTGACAACTCGCGGAAAGTAAACGCCGTTCGTTCGGAAGGAAACCGGGCTCTGAAATCCCTTTCTGATATGCTGAAAGGAAAGCAGGGACGTTTCCGTCAAAACCTGCTCGGTAAACGGGTTGACTACTCCGGTCGTTCGGTAATCGTAGTAGGTCCGGAATTGAAACTGCACGAGTGCGGTCTGCCAAAAGATATGGCGGCTGAGTTGTTCAAGCCGTTTATTATCCGGAAGTTGATCGAGCGCGGTATTGTTAAAACCGTCAAATCAGCGAAGAAAATCGTTGACCGGAAAGACCCGATTATCTGGGATATTCTGGAAAACGTTTTGAAAGGCCACCCCGTTCTGCTGAACCGGGCTCCAACGCTGCACCGTTTGGGTATTCAGGCTTTCCAGCCGAAACTGATCGAAGGAAAAGCGATCCAGCTGCACCCACTCGTCTGTACGGCTTTCAACGCCGACTTTGACGGTGACCAGATGGCCGTTCACGTTCCGCTGGGACAGGAAGCCATCCTGGAAGCGTCGATGCTGATGCTGGCGTCGCACAACATTCTGAACCCGGCCAACGGAGCGCCAATTACCGTACCGTCGCAGGACATGGTGTTGGGCTTATACTACGTAACGAAAGGTCGCCGGAGCACACCGGAATATCCGATTGTGGGCGAAGGCATGACGTTCTACGGACCGGAGGAAGTCATTATTGCCATCAACGAAAAGAAAGTTTCGAAGCACGCCAATATCAAAGTTCGGACGCAGGTTCGGAACGAGAAAGGTGAGCTTGAAACGAAACTGATCGAAACCGTAGCGGGCCGGGTGCTGTTCAACCAGTCGGTTCCGACGGAAGTTGGTTACATTAATGAACTGCTGACGAAAAAGAAACTGCAGCAGATCATTGCCCATATTTTCAAAATTTCCGGTGGTTCCAAAACGGCTCAGTTCCTCGACGATATCAAGGAACTTGGTTTCCAGATGGCTTTCAAAGGCGGTTTGTCAATTGGTCTGAGCGACGTTAAAGTCCCGGATGCAAAAGAAAAACTGATCGAAGAGGCCAAGCAGGAAGTAGAAGGCGTTTGGAATAACTACCTGATGGGTCTGATTACGGAAAACGAACGCTACAACCAGGTAATTGATATCTGGACGCGCGTAAACAGCCGGATTACGGAAACCCTGATGAAGCAGCTGGAAGCCGATCAGCAAGGCTTTAACTCGATCTTCATGATGATGCACTCCGGTGCACGGGGTTCACGTGAGCAGATTCGTCAGTTGGGCGGTATGCGGGGTCTGATGGCCAAGCCGCAGAAGAACCTGCAAGGTTCGGTCGGTGAGATCATCGAAAACCCGATTCTGTCGAACTTTAAAGAAGGTCTGGACGTATTGGAATACTTCATCTCGACGCACGGTGCCCGGAAAGGTCTGGCCGATACGGCTTTGAAAACGGCCGATGCCGGTTACCTGACCCGCCGTCTGCACGACGTTGCGCAGGATGTAATTATTACCGAAGACGATTGCGGAACGCTCCGGGGCCTGCAAATCTCGGCGCTGAAAGACAACGAAGATATCGTTGAACCGCTGTCAGAGCGGATTCTGGGCCGGGTAACGGTTCACGATGTATACAATCCGCTGACGAAACAACTGATTGTTGCCGGTGGTAGCGAAATCAACGAAGAGATTGCTGCCGCTATCGACGAAACCAGCATCGAAACCGTTGAAATCCGGTCGGTACTGACGTGTGAATCCAAGAAAGGGGTTTGTGCGAAATGTTACGGTCGGAACCTGGCAACGGGCCGGATGGTCGACATCGGTGAAGCTGTGGGTGTAATTGCTTCGCAATCCATCGGTGAGCCGGGAACGCAGTTGACGCTTCGTACTTTCCACGTGGGTGGTACGGCTTCCAACATTGCAGTTGATGCTTCAATCCGGGCTAAATTCGACGGTATTGTTCAGTTCGAAGAAATGCGGACGGTTGAATCCGTTGATAACGAAGGCAATCCGATTACGGTTGTGATGGGTCGTTCCGGTGAGGTCAAGATCGTTGATCCGGCCAACCCGAATCTGGTTCTGATCAGCAACAACGTACCGTACGGTGCTTTCCTCCGTGTAAAAGAGAATCAACCTGTTAAGAAGGGTGATGAACTTTGCGCCTGGGATCCGTACAACGCCGTTATCTTGTCCGAGTTGACGGGTAAAGTAGAATTTGAAGCGATCGAAGAAGCCATTACCTACCGCGAAGAGTTTGACGAACAAACCGGCTTCCAGGAAATGGTGATCATCGAAAGCCGTGATAAAACCAAAAACCCGGCCATTGTTGTCAAAGGAACCAGCACACTGCTGGAAGACACCACGGAGAAAGGGTATAACCTGCCGGTGAGTGCGCGTCTGGTTGTGAAAAACGGTCAGGATATCAAAGCCGGTCAGCCGGTTGCGAAGATCCCGCGTAACGTTGGTAAAACCCGCGATATTACGGGTGGTCTGCCCCGGGTAACGGAATTGTTCGAAGCGCGGAACCCGTCGAACCCGGCGGTTGTCAGCGAAATCGACGGTGTTGTTACGTACGGTACGATCAAACGGGGTAACCGCGAAATCTTTATCGAGTCGAAAGACGGCACGAAGAAAAAATACCTGGTACCGCTGTCGAAACACATTCTGGTACAGGATAACGACTTCGTACGGGCGGGTGATCCGCTGTCGGATGGTGCCATTACGCCGTCAGACATTCTGTCGATCAAAGGTCCGACCGCAGTGCAGGAATACCTGGTGAACGAAATTCAGGAAGTATACCGTCTGCAAGGTGTGAAAATCAACGATAAGCACATTGAAGCGATTGTTCGCCAGATGATGCAGAAAGTTGAGATCATGGATGCGGGTGATACTATCTTCCTGGATATGCAATCGGTGGATAAATGGACGTTCCGGAACGAAAACGACAAGATCATGAACATGAAAGTCGTGACGGATGCGGGCGATTCAGATACCCTGAAAGCCGGTCAGATTATTTCGGTACGTCGTCTGCGCGATGAAAACTCAAGCCTGAAACGCCGGGATATGAAGCTTGTTGAAGTGCGGGATGCCATGCCGGCGGTTTCGCAACCGACCCTACAGGGTATTACGCAGGCTTCACTGGGTACGGAAAGCTTCCTGTCGGCGGCTTCATTCCAGGAAACGACCAAGGTCTTGAGCGAGGCTTCGATCCGCGGTAAGGCTGACTATCTGGAAGGATTGAAAGAAAACGTGTTGGTAGGACACCTGATCCCGGCTGGTACGGGAGCACGGCGGTACAACAACATTATCGTCAATTCGAAAGAAGAATACGAGTCGTTTGTTGAAACCCGTGAGAAGTTTACACGGACCAAAAAACGAGAAACGGTTTAATCCGGTATAAACAATAAGTAAAAAGGAACCTCAACCGGGGTTCCTTTTTTTGTTGTGCTACAGCCACCTTCTCCGTGATAAAGGCCGCCGAGAAATAAGTTATATTCCTCTTTTAATGAAATATTGAAGATAATTGTAACCTCTATGTGACTTTTCCCTGCGTTCTGCGTCTGATTAGTAACTGATGACTAACAATTATTTATCCTACCTATGGAAAAAGTAAAACGGAATCGCGCGCAGACTTCACAAAGAATCATCAACGCTCTTGAAGAGGTTATAGCGGAAAAAGGGATTGACGGCATTGGTATTAACCGTATCTCTGAGAAAGCTGGCGTCAGTAAAGTGCTCATCTACCGCTATTTCGGCGGACTCGACGGGTTGCTAAGCTATTACGTTAAGATGGGGCGTTTGTTTCCATTACTGAGTCCGGTTACATTAGAACAATTGCGGCCGGTTCATGAAAACGACTTAGCCAAATTGTGGTATAAACAATTGGTTCATTCCTTTCGCTTCTTCCGCCAGTTTCCAGCGGCTTATCAAATTGTAAAAGCGACCGTTACGGAGGATAGCCCCCTGGCTGATGAAGTAAGCAAAGCCTTTGATGAGGAACTTACGCGTCTGGTTGAGCAGCTTTCATTTGTAAAAGGCGCTGATTTCAAGGCTATATCGGCTATTATGGCTGGTGCAATGGCTAATTTAACCCTGCTATCAAAAAACAATCGTACGTTTGTCGGTATTGATCTGGCTACCGAAGAAGGCTGGCAGCGGATTGAAGAAGCGGTGCGTGTTATTTATACGGGTTTAAACCGAATGGCGGTTCAGTCGGCTGATGTATCGCTGGATTTACACTCAACCGGAGTGCCTTCCAGATACTGGTAAAAAATCTACTTCTTATGCATAATCCGCTAGCTAGATAAAGATGGTTAGCGGATTTTTTCTGGAACTGCTGGAAGGTCAGGCCGTGGGTGTTCTTTTACTCTTCCTCCGACTCCCAGGTGGAACGGTAAAAATTACGAATGAACAGCATAGTAGCTATCGTAAGACCTGCAAACGCCAGGCCCCACGCGGGCAGTCGGTACATAATCAGCAGAAAGTAAGCAATAATAGGCCAGAATAAGGTAGCCATAAAACGGTCGCGGGATTGGTGGCGGGTGAGCAAAGCCGTGAATTCCAGCAAAAGAATACTGAAGCCTAAAAGCCATACGCCTGCAATGTTCAGCGTGGAAACAGCCTCGGGCCGTCTATACAATAACAATAGCATTTCCGGACTCATTAATAGGGCTATAATTCCGCCATACAATAGCCAGCGCCTGAAAAGGGATACCGGTAAATTACGCAGCAGCAACAAGTGCGTGGCTTCAAATTGGTATAATTCGAAAACAACACCGGCATGGAAAGCCGCCGATAACAAGATGCCCAGAGACAGTAACCGGATATCGTAATCGTCGGTGGGATAAAGCAGGATTATACCAATGGTAAGCAGACACGAGCCTGTTTTGGTTAGAAACAGGGTAATGGGTTGCTCGCGAAACAGGTAACGGATAAAGAAAAAGCCATAGGGAGTGGTCAGATGGTGTCGGAGCCAGCTACCTAGACGACTGCTAACGTGTTCCGGATTCGGTTTTTGTAAAGCACGTTCAATAAACGGTAGTGGCAAAACAGACAGCGAGCCAATCACCAGGACGAGGATGCCGTTTGCTGAAACCGTGTGCTGCTGTGTACCTACCCAAAGCATAAAACCGGCGTATAAAAGCACGGGAGCCAGTAACTGCAAATTGAGCAGATAAAAGATTAAAAGACGCTTGGCGGCCGGAATAAGCCTGAAAAACTGGAGCAGATCGGTGGTTTGGATAACCTGCGAGTTGAAACGAATCGTATAAAGGGTATACAGGAGCCAAAGCGCGACATAGCCAGCCAGAAAAAAGCCGTCATGCAGCGCGTAAGTGGCCAGCGCAATGTGTTCGTTCGAGCTTAAAAAGCCAAAGCCCAGCAACAGGATAACCAGAAACAACCCGGTATTTTGCAGATAAAATTGCCGGACGATTATTTTCTCCGGAACGGTCCAGAGGGCTTTCATTGGTCAGCCGGTTGTGGAAAGGGCGCCAAAGTCTGTTGTCCAACCATCCAGGTAAAATCAATGGGTAAGTCAACAGGGTCAACATCCTGATGCGTTGATAACAGAAAGCTAATCCCCTGCTGGCGGCTTTGGCGAATGGAATCAAGCACGGTCCGGGTGGTTGCCTGATCGAGCGTAATGAGTGGCTCGTCGAGCAGAATGAGCGTTGGATTGCCCAGAAAGGCCAGCACCAGAGACGTCTTTTTGAGCATCCCACTTGAATAGGTGCCAAGGGGCGCTTTCATAAAATCCCGAATCCCGAACCGATCAATGAGTTCATCCGCCTGCCCGAGTGGGGCTTGCTTGGTAGCACCCACCCAACGGATCAGTTCCCAGGCTGTCAGAAAAGCCGGGTAGATTGGCTCGGCTTCCCCGTAATTAACCCGAAGCCGGTATTCGACGGGATGTTTTCGCAGATCATACCGGTTTTCCAGGATCAGATTCCCCCCGAATGGTAACAGGCCCGCTACCGAACGGAAGAAAGTTGTTTTGCCCGAACCGTTACGGCCTTTTATCCAGTGAACACCCGCCGGAAAATCGGCGCGGGAAATGTCCAGCACCAGCCGATCCTGATAAGCTTTTCGAAAATTCCGGACAGTAAGCATCAGCGGGTAGCCACAACAGCATCCTTCTTCGCTAGTTTCTCGATCACGTATTCGCCGACTTTTCTGCCCTGAATGTTACCCAACTCCAGCGCATCCCGGAAATGGATACCGCCGTACAAGCGGCTGTAGGATGCTTCGATGGCTGCATCCCGGAAGGACTTAAAAGACCGCACACCATGACCATACGGATGCTCCGTTGAGTCCGTAAAGGCAACGTTATCGCCGTAAAGCAACGTCAGCACTTCAGCCGCAGCCGCCGAAATGACACTGTGTCCGCTGGTATACTCCGGAAATGGAGGGGTTTGCAGATAAGGCGTCCACTTTGGATCAATGTATTTATTGATGACGGTTTCGGGCCGGATGCGGTTACTCCGATATTTTTCGTCCCAGCAACTGATAAAACCGTCGGCTACCGCAAAGGAAGTCAATGTATAGGCTTGAACGCTTTTGGCAAAATCCGCTTTCTGCTGACGGGCAATCGTGGCCGCAATCGCCAGCCAGTGGCCGCCGGGCGTCATTTTTTTAGATGCGTATGAAACGTGGCCCGCTACGTTCATCACAAAGGCGTTATCATCCCAGAAGAAAGCCGTTCTGCGCTGTTCCTCGGTCTGGTGAATGCCCAGTTGATAAACCTCATCAACCAGTTTATAGAATGGGCTGCCCTTGGTCATGTCATAAGGAGCGGCTTCGGGCGGCATAAACTGTGAACACGTATCCATCACCCAGCAGCGAATTTGCATCCATTTGGGCTCGGCAGCTTCCATATAGGCCGGGGGCGTTGGCACCCACGTTCCTTCCGCGTTTGTAACGGTATGTTTGAAACCGCGCGTTTGTTTATACGAATCCTTCCCTGCAAACTCCATGATATGCTTGGCAACGGCTTCCCCATAAGCCATCGAACGCTCGATGACCTCCTCAGGTACGCCGATTTCCTTGTACTGCTCGTAAAAGTCTTTCTCAAACTTATCGAACATATCACCGGAGAAGGTCAGGTTACGGCTGACGGTTAGAAAAGCCCGGGTACTGGCCAGTGGAAAGCAATATTCCTGACCCGGTTCGGGTTTGGGGGGAGCCGTGAATTTCCGGAGCTTCCCGGCCAGCGATTCGTAACCCGGCTGACCGGGAACCAGCGCTTCGTAGCCCGCCAGCGTAGCATAGCCGTAAATTCGACTGGCGACCGGTGGGGAAAAAATATCGTGGATG
Source organism: Larkinella arboricola (assembly GCF_003259745.1). GTDB lineage: Bacteria > Bacteroidota > Bacteroidia > Cytophagales > Spirosomataceae > Larkinella > Larkinella arboricola. Next base: position 367,116 of record NZ_QLMC01000001.1, read on the forward strand.
ATCACATCCGTTAATTGCTTAACACATTGATGGTATCGCTCCGGTTCGGCGGCTTTGGCGTTGTATTCTTCCGGAGTGGCTTTCGGTTGGCAACTGGCCAGAAACCATAGCCCGCCAAGTACGATGAGGTACGCTATTGGATTCTTCATGAGTAATCCTGATCAAGATAAGTACAAGAGGACTACAAATTTACCTTAAAAAAAGCACATCTTGTACGTGTCTGTATTAATTATGGCATCCTTGCTAAACCAGTCGGTACGGTTGACTTTGCCTTCTGAAAAATTTGAATCGTCGTATCGTTCCGGGCAACCAGCCAGAGAGGAACATTGGCTACACGAATAGGCTTGATGTCCCGTACTTCGCCTTCGAGCAGAAAACCGCTGTCAAAAGGCGAAAGCGCGGCAAAGCGAGCCTTGTTATCGGTTTTGTGGCCCCGGTTTTTGAGAACCAGCCCATAATTGGCATCGTAACGCCCCTGATACGTACTGACCCCGTAGAAGTTACCACCCGCCAGGACATCTGGAAAACCGTCGTTGTCAATATCCGCCGTTCGCAGGGCAAATAACTTGGACACCTGCGCCAGCATGGGCATCGGGTGAACGGTGAATTTTCCGTTACCCCGGTTTTCCAGAAATACGGACGCAAACTGATTGACTTCGTATTCAGCGGCATCTTCCAGTTCCTGCTCTTCAAATACCTTTTCAAGCGGCTTTCCGGCGAAGGTGGTGTAATTGGTAAACCGTTTGTTGATAATGCTGGGCATCTGTTTTCCCAGTTCATCCTTAAAATTGACGGGATACCATTCTTTTCCGTTGCGCTGATACGCCAGAACCTGATCGGTGCTGCCGTTTTTGTCGAAATCCTTCACCCACATTTTTAGCCGCGGATCGGGCTGCTTGATAAACTTGGTATTCAGGCCGAGATTTCCGGCTACCAGATCCACATCACCGTCACCATCGAAGTCGGCGGCTGTCAGGCATTGCCAGAAACCGTTCAGGGCGGTATTCTCGTCTGTAATGTCTTTTACGGCTGCCAGTTTGCCGTTTTGCTTAGCGAAAACGCGAATAGGCATCCAGTCGCCTGCAACCACCAGATCGAGGTCTTTGTCCTGATCGTAGTCCATCCAGACGGCATCGGTAACCATCCCCGCTTTCCGAAGCTCCGGGGCTAGCCGGTCGGTTTGGTCCGTAAACCGTCCGTTGCCGTCGTTAATGAGCAAATACGAATTTGGAATTTTACCGTAGGCAAACGCCACCACTCGGCCGCCCACAAACAAATCCAGATCGCCGTCGCCGTCGAAATCCACCGGACGAACGCAGCTTTTGTTATCGTACATCGGTGGCAACCCGTTCGAGCGGGTGAAATTACCTTTGCCGTCGTTTAGATAAAGCCGGTCGAATTGTTCAGGCATCTTTTCGAAAAACTCGTTGCCACCCGACACCACGTATAAATCCAGATCCTTGTCGCCGTCGGCATCAAAGAAAACCGCATCCACATCTTCAAAGGTTGAATCGGCCCGGAAAGCGGGCTGACGGCTCGCTGCAAAACGGCCATTGGGTTGCTGAATCTGTAAACTGCCAGCCTGCCATTTGGCGCCAGCCGCGTAAAAGTCCTCCAGACCGTCGCCGTTGACGTCGCCAACGGCCAGTTTGGGCCCCTCCGTTGAAACCTTGAACGGCATCATCGACTCCCGCACAAAATCGAAATAGGTATTCTCCTGATGCTGGTAGGCAATCGGGTTCTGGCCGGTTCGTTCTTCCAGCAGCGGTTCTGGATCGGGAGCGGTAAACCGAAAGTCACCGACGTCCTGTTGGGCTCCTATTTGTTTGAATGTCAATGTCTGGTTGGATTTGACCGCCTGCTGAATTTCCATTTTTTGGTTGGGCCAGATCACAATCAGCGAATCAACGGTATTGAGTTCACCCAGACCGAACGTTAAAACCGGTTCTACGGACGACTGAAAACCGCGCGTCGGGATGAGTTGCTGAAGCTGCAAACCGCTTTTAGTTTTTAACACCACTTTGGCACCGATGCCAAAACCGTTAGCGGCCTCTCCCTGAAGCTTGACTTTGAGCCAGTGACGTGTGGGGAAGAGTCTATCTGCCTGATTCTGATGGATTCCGGCGGGGTCGTTGATGTCGTTGGTGACGAGGTCCAGATCACCGTCGTTGTCCAGATCGGCATAAATTGCCCCGCTCGAAAACGTCGGCTTTTCAAAACCCCAGGCCCGCGATTTATCCGTAAATTTCAACTCCGCCGAGCCTTGAAACAGGTAATTATGCACCTTGCCCTCGGGCATCATGGCGATCGCTTTTTCGTCCAGCACATTCGAGGTTTCGATGGTCGACCGCATCGAGTTGTCGGAGGTGAACTTGACGTAATCCAGATCATTGGGCCGTCGGACAATGCCGTTGGCTACAAAAAGGTCTTTAATGCCGTCGTTGTCGTAGTCGGCCAGCAGCGGTGCCCAACTCCAGTCGGTAGCCGCTACCCCGGCCATCGCGCCTACATCCATGAATTTTCGGCCCGACTGGTTGATCTGTAAACAGTTGCGGCTGTACTGGTTCATATACCCGAAGGTGAGCTTGTAGATGTAGATATCCAGCGGCTCTTCACCCAACGACATTTTTTCGACGGTTTCGTCTTCGGGATACATATCCAGCGTCATCACATCCTGAAAACCGTCGTTGTTCACATCGGCAATGTCATTACCCATCGAAAACCGGCTGACGTGGGCAAACGCCGTGCGGACGCTTTCCGTAAAACCGCCTTTGCCGTTGTTGACGTAATAATAATCGTCCTCGTGGAAGTCGTTGGAGACGTAAATATCTTCCCAGCCGTCGTTGTTCAGATCGGCTACCGAAATGCCCAACCCGTAGCCCATAGCCGCGCCATAGATTCCGGCTTGCTCGCTGACGTTGGTAAAATGCGGTTTGGCGGCAGGAGAAGGGCTGGAATTTTTAGGGCCTCGTACCATGTCGTTCCGAAACAGGTAATCACCGGATTCATTCTGACGAAGGTTCCGGGCCGAAACGCGGTCGTAACTGCGGGAGGTGTGAACGGCGTGGTTGAGCAGGTACATATCCAGATCGCCGTCGTGATCGTAATCGAAAAAGGCCGCCTGGGTCGAAAAACCGCTGAAGTTTAAACCATATTCAGCGGCTTTTTCGGAAAATGTGCCATCCTGGTTATTGATGTACAGCTCGTTGGCGCCCTGCTGACCTTTGAAATTACTGACGGCGCAAACGTAAATGTCCAGCCAGCCGTCGCCGTTGACATCGGCCATCGTCACGCCCGTCTGCCAGTCGGCGGCCCCTTCAACGCCCGCTTTCTGGGTAATATCGTCGAATTTGAAGCCGCCTTTGTTGAGGTAAAGTTTATTTTTGCCCTGATTCGAGACAAAATACAAATCCGTCAGGCCATCGTTGTTAATATCACCGGCGGCCACCCCCGCGCCGTTGTAGAAGTACAGGTAATCGATGATGTTAAAATGTGCGGTATTCTGTACCCGATTGACAAAACCAACGCCGGTTTGGGTGGAGTCCAGCGACTGGAAGAGCGGTTTTTCGGACTGTGAGCCTGAGTGACAGCCCCAAACCGCCAGGATTCCGACTACCAGGAAAAGACTAGTGTATTTGATCATAGGTTACTTCCGAACCAGTTCATTTTGTCGGCCCGTTTTTGTTTTTTTGACCTCAAAAACCTGAGCCTGATCGTTGTTTTTGGCCAATACAATTCGTTTGCTGCCGTTTGGTCCCTGCACTTCCCGTATGGCACGCACTTGGCCCAATACCGAAAAACCCGATTGGGCAGACGGGATCGCCGTGAACTGACCGCGTCCGTTACCCGTCAGCAGCAGGCCATAACTGGCGTCATAGCGCCCAATTTCGTTCAATACATCGAAAAAATTGCCCGCCAGCAGAATATCGGCCTTGCCGTCGTCATTGTAATCATCGATCAAAATACTACGAACGGGGGATAGTTGCGCCTGCAAGGGCAACGAGCGAAGCGTAAACCGGGGTTTGCCGTCAGCACCGGGACCTTCATTGAGCAATACCGCCGTCTGGGCGGTTTGTACGGTTTTGACTTCGGTGCCTTCCCGCTGTTCTTCGGTAAACAAATCTTCGAAACCGGCTTTGGCGTAATCCGTATGCTTGAGATACTTCTTTTTGATGGCCGGAATCCGCTTTTGCAAATCCGGTTTCTGAACCATCACGCATTCGCGGCCCTGACGGTAACAGGTTATGATCGGGTCGTAGGAGCCGTTGCGGTCGAAGTCGTTGCCGTACAGGTGCGCCGGTTCCTGCTCCGATGCGGTCAGACGGCTGTTTAGGCCCAGGTTGCCAACCACAAAATCGGCATCACCGTCGCCATCCAGATCGGCGGTTCGGATGGTGTTCCACCAGCCCCCGCTTTTGGCGAGCGTAGGGCCTTCCAGCCGTTCAAACCCCTTGCCCTGCTTATTTTTCAGGACGGTGATCGGCATCCAGTCGCCAACCAGCACCAGATCGGGGTATTGGTCCTGGTCCACATCGGTCCAGACCGCGTCAGTAACCATTCCAATTTCGCCCGAAAACGGCATTAATTCACGGGTTGCTTTCCGAAAATTGCCTTTCCCGTCGTTGATCAAAATCGTTTGTTCCGGATTACGGCCATATTGCCCCGGCACCAGACGCCCCCCCACAAACAGGTCCAGATCGCCGTCACGGTCAAAGTCACAGGCCGCCACGCACGAACTGCTCTCCAGCACGCGGGGCATGGTTTTGTCCCAAACCAGATTGCCCTTGCCGTCGTTGCGATAAAACCGGTCGAATAATAACGTTCGGTCATCAAATTCATTACCACCCGTGGCTACATACAAGTCCATATCCCGGTCGCCGTCGGCGTCAAAAAAGGTGGCCGCTACGTCTTCGGTATACATGGCGTCGAGCAAAAACGGCTGTTTTTGTAAAACATAGCTGCCGTCTGCTTGCTGAAAATAAAGCGAGCGCGGCATGTTGGCGGCCCCACCGAAGAACAGATCATCCAGACCGTCGCCGTTGACATCGCCAGCCGCCAGCGCCGGACCTTCGCGGGAGAGCATCTGTTTCAGCAGGCCATCGCGGTCGTAATCCACAAAATCGTTTTCAGTATGTTGATAACTCAGCTTAACTTGCTGGGTTACATCAGCCAGCAAAACCGGTTTGGCAGTTTGGATAGGCTGCGTAGAAACCGTCTGATGGGCGTTCCGGTAGTCGAGCAACACGGTTTGATTGGCTTTCGGTTGACGAATTACCTGTTTGCGGTCGTCGGGCCAGATCACCGTCAGCGAGTCGATTGCCGGATTTTTCCCGAGCCCAAACACCAGTGTCAGATCAACCGAAGACTGAAAACCCCGGTTGGGCATCTGCTGCAAATATTGCGTGTGGCCTTGCTGGTGAACGTACACTTTGGTCCCGATGGCGTTCTGATTTTGCTGATAACCGCGGAATTGCACACGCAGAAAAGCTTGTTTTTGGTCTTCCACGGCCGTATTTCGGTAGATTGAAGCCGGGGCGTTGTTGTTGTTGACGACCAGATCCATATCGCCGTCGTTGTCCAGATCGCCGTATGCGGCCCCGTTTGAAAAGCCCGGCGTCGCCAGTCCCCAGTCGGCGGCCTTGTTGGTGTACTGCAAACCGTTGCCGTTATTTTGGAAGGCGTAGTTTGACAAAGGCGTCGACGGCATTTTATCGACGTATTCTTTGTAATCAAAATTCTTTTTGCCTTCGATCATCAATTGGATATCCGGGTTGTCGGAAAGATAATTGACAAAATCCTGATCGGTGAGGTCTTTCAGAATCCCGTTGGTCACGAAAATGTCTTTGTGCCCGTCCATATCCATATCGAACAGCAGGGCGCCCCAGCTCCAGTCGGTAGCGAAGGTGCCCGAAAGCCGCCCGATTTCCGAAAACGTTACCTGCCCGGTCGGGCCTGCGCCGTTGTTGAGTTGAAGCATGTTGCGCGGGTCCTGGTGGTAAAAATCGCGCGACAGCTTCAACTGGTAAAGCTCGTAGTTCTCAAACGAACCGGTGGTTTTCAGGCGGTAATCATCGTCGGGCATCATGTCCGTAACAAAAATGTCCAGATTACCGTCGTTGTTCATGTCCGCAATATCGGCCCCCATCGAGGTCAGGCTGATGTGCCCCATATGATCCTTGATCGACTCTTTAAAGGTGCCGTCTTTCTGATTGATATACAGGTAATCCCGCTCATAGAAATCATTGGAGATGTAGATGTCCAGCCAGTTGTCATTATTCACATCGCCGACAGTAATGCCCAGCCCAAAACCGATCAGGCTGCCGTAAATCCCGGCTTCCGCGCTGACATCAGCAAAAATGGGGGCGTTTGGGTCGGTCTTGCCGGGCTGTTCCCGCTCTTTGGTCATGTTCCGGAACAGTTTCTGCCCGCCCAGATGGTCGCGAATTTCGCGCATGTTCTGGTAGCCCAGGCGGTCCATCGGCGTAAAGCTGTTGTTGAGCAGATACATATCCAGGTCGCCGTCGCGGTCGTAATCAAAAAAAGCCGCGTGGGTCGAAAAACCGCCGTCGACCAGCCCGTAGCGGCTGGCCTGTTCCCGGTAGGTTGGCAGTCCCGGCAGGTTCGTACGGTTTTTAACGCCCTGGTTGATGTAGAGCTGGTTACCGCGGGCGTCGCGGCTACCCGAGTTACAAACGTAAATATCCAGCAGACCGTCGCCGTTGACGTCGGCCATTGTCACACCCGTCGACCAGAACTTCTTACCCGTAATACCGGCCTGCTGCGTAACGTCTTCAAACTGCCAGTTTCCTTTGTTCAGGTAAAGTTTATTTTCTTCAAAGTTGGACGTAAAAAACAGGTCCGGCAGGCCGTCGTTGTTGACGTCGCCGATGGCTACCCCCGTACCGTTGTAGAAGTTGCGGTAATTGAAAATATTAAAATCCTTTTTGTCGAGGCTCCGGTTGATGAAGTCAATCCCGGTTTGGGAAGCTGCAAGCTCCTCAAACAACGGTTTTGAATCCGGTTTGCAGGTTGCCAGCAACAGCAGACTGGCAATTCCTATCCATTTTATGAGTGCCATGATTGATCGAGTACTTGGTTAACGGGATCGGCGGAAAACGCGTAGCGGACGGTTGTTGACGCCCACCAGCACATAATCGCCCACCATTTTTACATCCCGGACATCACCTTTGACAAAAATACCGGATGTGGTGGACGAAACCGGCATAAACTGCCAGTTGCCGCGGTTATTGAGCAAAACGCCGTGGTTGGCATCGATTTTACCAATCCGCAGACGCATGGTCGAGTTGTTGCCCATCAAGAGCAAATCGGGTCGGCCATCCCGGTCAAAATCGTGGGCCAAGATACCGTATACGGGCGCATACTGAGCCTGCAAGGGTAGGGGCCGGGGCACTAATTCGCCGTCGCGGTTTTCCAGCACCAGGGTTTTGACTTCGTTGATGGTTTTCTTCTGCGCTTTTTGCAGCACGTCCGGTGCGAAAAACTGGTCGATGGTGGCGTCGGAATACGTCTGGTAGTTCGTGAAAATTTTCCGCAGACTAGGCATTTGTTCGCCAATTTCATCGCGTGAATAAGCCGGGTACGACTTGCCCTGAATGTAGTAATTCATAAAGCAGTCGATGGTGCCGTTCTGGTCGAAATCTTCGTATACCAGCGTCGCCGGTTGCTCCGTTGAGGTCCGGATTTGGGAATTTAGACCCAGGTTGCCAATCACCAGATCATCGTCGCCATCACCGTCCAAATCCGCCTTTTCGATGCGGTTCCACCAACCGGCCAGCGTTTCGTACGTCCGGGGCTTTTCAGCAGAGAAAACGCCTTTCTGATTCATCAGAACCGTTACCGGCATCCATTCGCCGACCAGCACCAGGTCCGGCCAGCCGTCGTGGTTGAGGTCGAGCGGAACGGCATCGGTCACCAGACCCAGCTTGCCGAGCGAAACGCGGGTAAAATGGGCCTTGCCGTCGTTGCGCAACAAAAACGATTCGTCGGCAGCCGGAAAACGACTCGGTTTGATATGGCCACCCACAAACAGGTCCAGATCGCCGTCGCGGTCATAATCCAGCGCCGTAACACAACTACCGTTGTCGGTTTCGGTGGGGAGTGGTTGGGGGGTAAAGCCGCCTTTTCCGTCGTTCAGCCATAGTTGATCCTGCAAAAGGGCCGTTTCCCGCACTTCGTAACCGCCGTTGACCACGTATAAGTCGGGACGCTGATCGCCGTTGAAATCCGCCAGAACGGCATCGGTATTTTTTCCTGCTTCGGCGCCAGTGAGCAGCAGGGGCGTAAACCCTGCGGAGGTTTGTCGGAAAAAACGACCGGGTTGCTGGGTTGTACCGCACACAAAAACGTCTGGCTGCCCGTCGGCATTGATGTCACCCACGGCCATGCGCGGACCCGCATACGAATACTGCATGGGCAGCAGCAACTGCCGGTCGAAGTTGTTGGTCGGTTCGATGGTGTGGGTAAACGCCGGGGCCGTTACTTCCTCAAAGAACGGTTTGGCACTGGGCTTTGGGGTTTCACTCCGTTCAGATGCCTGACGATAATCCAGCGTCAACACCTGATTCAGATTTGCCCCATTGATCTCTTGCCGTTTTCCGTCCGGCCACTGCACCGTTACCCGAACCGTAGCCGCTTGCGGGCCCAGCCCAAACCGCAGATCGCCGTGGCTGCACGACTGAAAACCGCGTGTGGGATGCCATTCCTGCGTTTGCGTCAGGCTATCGGTTTGCACGGTTACGGTAGCGCCAATGCCGAACGGGTTGGTCGCCGGTCCGTTGAAACGGATGCCGATGTACGACGATTGGGTTTGTTCACGGCTCTGGTTCTTATAAATTCGTGCGGTTTCGTTTAGGTTGTTAGTAATCAGGTCCAGATCACCATCGTTGTCCAGATCGGCATAGGCGCAGCCGTTGGAGGTAGCCGTCTCGTCGAATCCCCAGGTCTGTTGCTGGTTGCTGAAAGTCAGGTTACGGTTGTTCCTGAAAATATAGTTTTTCGTGCGGGTTGAGGGCATTTGCCGGATCAGTTCAATCGGGGAGCGTTGGCCAGCTTCGGCTTCATCCGAATACTTGACAAAGTCGCCGTTCGTAAAATCCCGCACCATGCCGTTGCTGACAAAAACATCCTTGTAACCGTCCAGATCAAAATCCGCGAGCAGTGTGCCCCAACTCCAGTCGGTATTCGAAACGCCCGCCAGTTGGCCAATCTCGGCAAACTGTCCGTTGGATTGCTGGATTTGCAGCATGTTACGCATATTCTGATGCCAGAAACCGTTCAGAAGCTGTGCTTGATACACGTTCCAGCTATCGGGCCAGGGGAGTAATTTCTGGCGGGCGTTGCTTTCGGGCAGCATGTCCAGTGTAAAAATATCGGGCAACCCATCGTTGTTGACATCCGCTACATCGACGCCCATCGACGAGTAGGAGGTATGCTCAATGCGATCCCGCATTTCGTCGCGGAAGGTGCCGTCACGCTGGTTGATGTAGAGATAATCATCCTCCACAAAATCGTTGGTCACGTAAATATCCGGATAGCCGTCCTGATTCAGATCAGAGATGGAAAGGCCCAGCCCAAAGCCCAGCGGATTGCCTTTGATGCCGGCCGGCTCGGAAACGTCCGTAAAATGCCCGTTGCCATCGTTGCGGAACAGTTTGTCACCGGCGTTATAATCCCGCTCGGTCCGCATAACGGCGGCTTCTTTCCGCTGATAATCTTTCAGATTGTGGTTGATCAGAAAACAATCCAGATCGCCGTCGCGGTCGTAATCAAAGAAACCGGCCTGTACCGAATAGCCGGAATCAGCCAGTCCATACCGTTCGGCCTGATCCGAAAAAGTCAGATCGTGGTTGTTGATGAAAAGCTGATTTTTCCGCAGGGCATCGGGGCGCTGACCGGAGTAACAGACGTAAATATCGAGCCAGCCGTCGGCGTTAATGTCCACCAGTGTCACGCCGGTTTTCCAGCCGTTTGGACGGCCAGCCACACCGGCCTTTCGGGTGACGTCCTCAAAGGCAAAATCACCTTTGTTGACGTAAAGCCTGTTTTCAACCTGATTGCCGGTAAAAAAGAGGTCGGGCAGACCATCGTTGTTCAGATCGCCGACCGCAATGCCGCCCCCGTTGTAGAAATACTCGAAGGCCAGAATATTTTCCTGTTCGGTTTCCTGTAACTGGTTGATGAAGTGAACGCCGGTTTGGCCAGCATCAAGCTTTTGAAACAACGGCTGGTCGGACTGGCAGGCGCTCAGCCCGAGACTGAGGATAAGGATAAAAAGGTACCCGAATTTCATGTAAAAAGAATCCTCGCGCAAAACCACACTGCATTGCTGACCTATCATAACAAACGGAACAGCAGCCCGTGGTAGGCTGCTGTTCCGGGTATTAATATTATGAAATTTATGGCTAATAACCAATATTCTGCTTCAGGTTCGGGTTGGTATCCAGTGCCTGCTGCGGAATCGGGAAAACGGTTCGGAAGGCTTCCGACTGGTTGGGTTTCTGGTCCATCGGATTCAGGAACGTACCAAACCGGATCATGTCGTTCCGGCGCCAGCCCTCCCAGTACAGCTCACGACCGCGTTCGGCCAGCAAAGCCGCGTCGTTCACGGTCGCCAGAGCCGTGGTGCCACGGGTTGTGCGAAGCTGATTTACCAGCGACAGAGCCGTTGCGCCCCCGGTTGCGGCTCCGCCCCGGTGAATGGCTTCGGCTTTCATCAGCAGCACGTCGGCATACCGGAAGAAAACGTAGTCGTTTCCACCGTTGTCCAGACGGCTTGGATCGGGCAGGTATTTAACAACCCGGATGCCGTCCGCTTCTCGCGAATACAGCAGGTTAAGCTGCGGGGTAAACGTCAGCGGAGCACCGGCGCGGTCGGTTAAGGGGCGACCACCGGGGCCGAACTGCTGACCCGCCAGGAAACCCGCCCGAAGCCCCAGGCTGTCGGTCATGACCGGAATGGCTTTTCCGCGCCGTTCGTCGGCGGCATCAAAGCTGTTGTAAAAATCCGCCAGGGTCGTAAAACCGTTCCAGCCGTCGGGGCGCTGGTTGTAGTGCAGCGACATCCGGTAGCGGTTCTGCGTGTTACCAACCGCAGCGCCTTTTTCGTTGGCAATAACGAAAATCAGCTCTTTCGACAGCGTACTGTTGTCCCAGTGGAAGTTATCGAAGTATTCTCCTTTGGGTTCCAGTGCGTAGCGGTTCGAGTTGATGATGGCATCGCAATTGGCAATCACCTGATCCATGTCCGCTTTGGTAAACGTAAAGGGTCCCGACGGAGAAGCCGGGTCCTGCGTAAATACCGCCCGGTTCAGGTAAATTTTGGCCATCAGGAATTGCGCGGCATCGCGGTTGGCCCGACCCGGGTTCAGTGTTGCCGGCAGGTTCTGAATGGCGTAGTTTAAGTCATCAATCATGTAAGCCGTGGCTTCCGAACGCGTCATGACGCGCGGATTGTCGTCGAAGCTGGCGTCGGCTTCCCGGAAAGGTACCTGACCATACAAATCGACAATGTGGTACATGAAGAACGCCCGCAGGAAACGCGCCTGCGCCTGAACGTTGGTATTGGAACCGGCAGCCGCAGCCGCCTGTGTTGCCCGGAACACACCCGAGTTAAGCTGGTTCCACGAACCGATTACGTCAACCGTCGTAGCGTCCCAGGTGTGCTGGTGTAGCCGGCGCCAGCGGCCAAAGTCATCCCAGTCGGTTCCGCGGGTTGGCCCCATCATTTCGTCCGACGGGTGTTCCAGCAGTGCGTACGCATTGGCCTGATCCGTAATGGAATTCAACTGTGCATACACCCCATTCAGTAAGCTCTCCAGATTCCCTGCATCAGCCGATGGCAGCGAAGTTGATCGGTCCAGCACCTTATCTTCCAGATTCGTACAGCCAATGACCAGCATCGTCCCTGTACAAACTATGGCAAAAGGTATTTTTATTGATATATTCATTGGTTGTGTCAGATGTTAAAGAGTTAAAAACCAGCCAGTTTAACGGTTTAGAACCCGGCATTGATGCCAAACGTAAACACGCGCTGAGACGGATATGACGTGTAGTCAATTCCCAATGACGGGATTCCGTCAATTGCTTTATTGGTGTTTACTTCCGGATCAAGGCCCGAATAACCCGTGATCAGCAGCAGGTTCTGGCCCGTTAGCGAGAACCGCAGTGAACGGATTGCGCTGCTCTTGGGCAGGGGCAGGTTATAGCTAACTACTAAATTGGACAGACGGCCAAAATCGCCTTTTTCCAGGAAACGGGTTGAGACCAGGGGCGGGTTGACGGCATTTTCAGGGCTGGAAGCGGCATCCTTCGTTACGTTACGACCGTTGCGCAGGTTTCCTTTCGTGAAAATTGCGTTCGCCGTGTTGTTGTAGATGTAGTTGCCGCCCGCTCCGGCCCAGAACATCATCAGGCCCCAGTTTTTATAGCCAAAGGTGTTGGTCAGACCCCAGTTGTAGTTCGGAATCGCGGTTCCCTGATAGCTCAGGCCCAGAGACGGATCGGTGTACGCACCAAATCCCTGATCGTCGTACCCGGTGAAGCTCGGCATAAAGAAAGAGAACAGCGGACGGCCTCCAACGATGCGCTGTGCATACGCTCCCGACAGACCCTGTCCGTTGATGGCACCTGTGTTGTAAAGACCGCTGAAGTTGGTGACCTCATTCTTCAGGTACGTACCGTTCGCGGAGATCGACCAGGTGAAATCCTGACCCGTCAAAACGTCGTAATTGATGCCTAACTCGATACCGCGGTTGATGACGTTGGCGTCAAGGTTGATCCAGCGCGAACGGGCCGGAGCGGGTTGGGCATACAGTGCTTCGAAAAGCAGGTCGCTCGTGTTCTTATTAAAGAAGTCGATTGTGGCAGTCAGACGGCCCTTCAGGAAGCCCAGGTCTGCACCAATGCCCCACTGACGGGTTGATTCCCAGCGCAGGTTGGGGTTCGGCGTAATATCGGGCGATGAAGCTGCGTTGTTCGGATCGAAGCCCCGGCGGAACTGCGTCAGGTTCGGCGGAAACTCCTGGTTACCGGTCCGGCCCCAGTTCGCGCGCAGTTTCAGGTCAACCCCCTTACCGGCCAAGAACGATTCATCCGACACCCGCCAGGCTCCGGCAAACGACGGAAACGCACCGTATTTGTTGTTAGGCCCAAACTTTGATGATCCGTCAACCCGAACCGTAGCCGTCAGCAAATACCGGTCGTTGATATTATAATTGACCCGACCAAAATACGACTGCAATTCACTCTGGTTACGGTCTGATCCGGCAAAATAAGCTTTCGTGCTTCCCTGGTTGTTAACGGCGCCGATGTTATTGGCATACGGGAAAAATTCGTCGGCTTCGGGCAGGAATTGCTCCGCCTGAATGAAAGCGCCCCGGTTCTGAAACTTCTGGTAGGCAAAGCCCACCAAACCGTCGAAGTTACCCGGTCCCAGTTTTCGGTTATAATTCAGGGTGTGCTCCAGCAGCGTTGAACTCCGGTCGCGGTTCTGAATAATAGCCCGTCCGGCTTTGTTTGGAATATCAAAACCCGGAATGTTCCGGCGGATCGAGGTCCGGCGTTCCGATACGGAGTTGTCGAGACCGAGGTTAAATTTGTACGACAGCCCTTCGATAATGCGCCAGGTTGCCCCAAGATTTCCCAGCGTACGACGCGTACGGCCCTGGTCGTCGATCATCTCCAGCAGCGAAACCGGGTTACGGAACGCGTTGCCCTGCGGCTGGCCCTGCGCATTATAGCCTTCCGGGGTAAAGAAGCGTCCCTGCGCATCGCGTACCGGATAGGTTGGGTTCGATTGAATAGCTGCGGCAATCAGGTTTCCTTCAAAACCGGCGTTATCGCTGTTAGGAACGTAAACGTCATTAACGCCCGAAGTAGTCAGTTGCAGGTCAAGCACAACTTTATCGTTGAACAGTTCGTGCGTGGCATTAATACGGCCCGTGATCCGTCTCAGGTCTGATTTTTTAACAACCCCCTGAATGTCCGAATAACCGAGCGACATATAATAACGGGTATCATCATTACCACCGCCGTAGCTCAGATTATAGTTCTGCGAGATCGAGGTGCGGAAAATTTCTTTCTGCCAGTCGGTTGAAGCCCCGGCATTTACCGCCGGTGAGCTGGGGTCGCCACCTGCTGTTTTTACAGCGTTTGCGTATTCACCTGCAGACAGCAGGTCATACCGTCTCAGTGTAGAACCGATGCTGGTGTTGGCACTGATGTTGAACGACTTCTGACCGGCTTTTCCTTTTTTGGTGGTAATCAGCACCACACCGTTGGCACCGCGGGCACCGTAGATAGCAGCCGCCGAGGCATCTTTCAGAACGGAGATGTTTTCGATATCTTCCGGGTTCAGGAAGTTCAGCGGGTTGCGGGCGGCCTGGGTTCCAGCGCCGTAATCACGCCCACCGTCCGATACGTCACCCCCGTCCAGCGGGACCCCATCAATCACAAACAGCGGATTGTTGTTACTGCGCACCGACGTAGTACCCCGAATCCGGATGTTAACGCCAGCCCCGGGTTCACCACTGGCTGGTGTGACCTGAATACCGGCAGCGCGACCCTGAAGCAATTGCTCCGGCGAGGCAATAACCCCTTTGTTGAAGTCCTGGGTGCCCAGTGCAACCACACTACCGGTTGCGTCTTTTACCCGCTGCGTACCGTAGCCCACTACAACCACTTCCTGCAATTGCTGCTGATCCCCTTTGAGGGTAACATCAACCGTTGAGCGATTGCCCACCGCCGTTTCCTGCGAGATCATACCAATGAAACTAAACACCAACGTAGCGTTATCGGGGACGTTGGCCAAGGTGTACTTTCCCTCGGCATCGGTTGTTCCCCCGCGATTGGTGCCCTTAATCTGAACGGTTACGCCCGGGAGCGCAGAATTGTCTTCAGCAGACCTGACGGTTCCGGATATGGTCCGGCCCTGCGCAAATGCCTGCAATTGGGTCAGGCAGAGAATAAACGTAAGAGCCAACATAAAGGCAGCCATGAAGCCTTTATGCTGGCCTTGAGCTACCCGGGCATGCCCCGGTTGGTTTACCATACGTTCATGATTGAATCTAATAGAAGGATTCATCATAGGTTAACAAGATAAGATTAGTTTGTGAAATGAGCGCGTACTTCAGAATCAGCAGGTATGTATACTAAAACTTCAGTTGAATTCGGACATGACAAAGCCGAAAGGCAAGCAGGTTGTTGTCTATCGGGTCGCTAAGAATCATGTGATAAATAGTTTGTCGTATTTCCTGGAACCTTCTTAAGATTTAATAGAACATAATACTGTTCTGATCTGGCAAATTACAATAATTGGGCTTTATAATACAACCCGTTGAATACTAAAATTGTTTGTCGAATTTATTGTACCGTATTAATAATTTGGTGTGTGAAAAGGGGGTTTGGTATAAAGGAGGTACATGAGGGTAAAATAAGGGCTACGCCTAAATGATAAGCAGTTAATAACGAACGTGTTTTTGGTTAAACAAGGTTGCCGGTAAATTGTATTTTTTTGATATATGCTTTTCATTCAGCTTTACTTTTTTTAGGGCCGATTAGTGGATAAATTTGTACATTTGGGGTCACAACACATTAATTTTTCAGAACCAGTTTTGGTTCGGTCTTTGACGAAGGCTCGTATGGTCAATCAGGAGACGCTGCAACAACTCGCCAATCAATTAGAAGGCGAATTTCATACCGACAATACTCAACGTACTTTATATGCAACGGACGCATCGGCTTATCGCGAAATGCCGCTGGCGGTTGCCGTCCCTAAGTCAGTAAATGATTTAAAACGGTTGATTGCGTTCGCCCGTGAGCACGGTACATCCCTCATTCCGCGGACCGCCGGGACTTCGCTGGCCGGGCAGGTCGTCGGGAGCGGTATTGTGGTGGATGTGTCGAAGTACTTCACGAAAATTCTGGAGCTGAACGAACAGGAACGCTGGGTTCGTGTTCAGCCCGGTGTGGTACGCGACGAACTGAACCTGTTTCTGAAACCCTACGGCCTGTATTTTGGTCCGGAAACGTCGACGGCCAACCGGGCGATGATCGGCGGGATGGTCGGGAACAATTCCTGCGGTTCCAACTCCGTGGTTTACCGGTCCACCCGGGAACATTTGCTATCGGTGAAAGCCCTGCTGTCCGACGGCAGTGAAGCGGAGTTTGGAGAGGTCAGAACCAGCGAGTTTGACCGGTTGATCGACGCCGGGACACAGAAGAACGGCAGCGCGTCGCTCCTCGATAAAATCTACCTGAAAACCAACGAAATTTTGTCCAGTCCGGACAATCAGACGGAAATCCGGCGGCAATTCCCCAAACGAAGCATCGAACGGCGCAACACCGGTTATGCCCTGGACGAACTGCTGGAAACCGCGCCGTTTACGGAAGGGGCTGATGCGTTCAACTTCTGTAAACTGATTGCCGGTTCGGAAGGGACGCTCTGTTTTCTAACCGAAATCAAGCTGAATGTCGTGCCCCTGCCGCCCAAAGAATCAGGCAAGGTCTGTATTCACTGCCACAGCGTCGACGAAGCCTTACGCGCCAACCTGATCGCCCTGAAGTATCAGCCGACAGCGGTTGAACTGATCGATCATTATATTCTGGATTGTACCAAAGACAACATTCTCTACCGTCAATACCGCTTCTTTGTGCAGGGTGATCCGGGCGCTATTCTGGTAGCCGAACTGGGCAGCGATGACCGCGACGAAATTGCCGGGCGGGCTGCGGCTATGGAAGTGGAACTCCGCGAGGCTGGTCTTGGCTATCACTATCCCGTCATTTATGGCGAGGACGGCAAAAAAATCTGGGCCTTACGCAAAGCCGGGCTGGGTCTTTTAGGCAATATGCCGGGCGACGAAAAAGCCGTGGCGGTTATTGAAGATACGGCGGTTGACGTACATGATTTACCCGATTACATCCGGGATTTCAACGAGATTCTGCACAAATACGGCATGTCGTCGGTGCATTACGCCCACGCCGGTTCGGGTGAACTGCACCTGCGGCCCATCATCAACCTGAAAACGGAAGAGGGCCACCAGCAATACCGGATCATTGCGGAAGAAATTGCCAGGCTGGTCAAAAAATACGACGGTTCGCTTTCCGGTGAACACGGTGATGGCCGGTTGCGGGGTGAGTTTATCCCGCAGATGGTGGGGCCGAAAAATTACGAACTGATGCGGGAGGTCAAGCAGACCTGGGACCCGTACGGTATTTTCAACCCCGGCAAAATCGTGGAAACGCCCCCGATGGACACGTTTCTGCGCTACCAGGCCGGGCAGCAGACGCCGGAGTTCAAGACGTTTTTCCGGTTTCATGACCAAAGCATCCTGCAACATGCCGAACAGTGTAACGGCTCCGGTGATTGCCGGAAAACCCACCTGTCGGGCGGGACGATGTGCCCCAGTTACATGGCGACCCGCAACGAAAAAGAAACGACGCGGGGGCGGGCTAATATTCTGCGGGAAATGCTGACGCTTTCGCCGAAAGAAAACCGTTTCGATAATAAGGAAATCAAGGAGGTATACGACCTCTGTCTGGCTTGCAAAGGCTGTAAGGCCGAATGCCCGTCGAATGTGGATGTGGCCAAGCTGAAAATGGAGTTCTTGCAGCATTATCAGGATGCCAACGGGGTGCCGTTCCGCAGTCGGCTGGTGGCAAACTTTGCCAGTCTGTCCGGGCTGGCGTCGTGGGTTCCCTGGGCTTACAACGCCGTTTTGGGTACCGAATCGCTCCGGCGGGTGGCCAACCGCGTGATCGGTTTTCACCCCGACCGGACCATGCCGCTACTGCATTCGACCACCCTGCGGAAATGGGTGAAGAGTCTGGAGTCGGGGGCGACGGTGAAAAGCGGGAAAGCCCATTCTTCTAAAGTTTACCTGTTCTGCGATGAGTTTACAAACTTCAACGACGTAGAGGTGGGCAAAAAAGCCGTTCTCTTGCTGAAAAAGCTCGGTTATGAGGTAATTATTCCGGAGCACGGCGAGAGTGGTCGGGCGGCTTTGTCGAAGGGCTTGCTGCGGCAGGCCAAACGGCTGGCGGAAAAGAACGTCCGGATGCTGAAAGACCTGATCACGATTGAAACCCCGCTGGTGGGCATTGAACCGTCGGCTATTCTGACGTTCCGGGATGAGTACCCCGATCTGGTCGATGAGTCGTTGCTGCCCCACGCCCGGCGGATTGCTGAAAGTGCCCTGACCTTTGAGGAGTTCATCGCCCGGGAGATCGACAAGGGAGCCATTCCGAAAAGTGCTTTCACAACCGAGAAACGCTTGATCAAGCTGCACGGTCACTGTCAGCAGAAAGCCGTATCGTCGCTGGTTCCGTCGAAAAAAATGCTGTCACTGCCCGAAAACTATACCGTTCAGCTGATTCCGTCGGGTTGCTGCGGAATGGCCGGATCATTTGGCTACGAAGCCGAACACTACGACGTTTCGATGAAAATTGGCGAACTGGTGCTGTTCCCCACGGTACGGCAGCAGCCCGACGACGTTATTGTGGCCGCAGCCGGAACCAGTTGCCGCCACCAGATTAAGGATGGTACCGGGCGCAAGGCCAAACATCCGGCAGAAATTCTTTACGAAGCGTTGGTTACCCAGGAATGATAAACGAACGGATCGGACCGCTGGGAGAATCGTACCAACCAAATACCGATTTCTGACGTTCATCTAAAAGAACGGAATGTCAACGTCATCCTGATGGCCAGCGATAGGCAACGGTATTTCGCTGGTCATCGTGTTTTACGGCTTTTCTGCCGGAGGTCAGAAGTGTTGTCGAAGCAAGCGGACGTTCCGTTGTTCCGGTAAAATGGTAAAAGCCCTGAAAGTGCTGGTGGTGGTGTTGATGGTTGTTACCTGGCTAACGACCGGTGTGGTGTTTTTTCTTTCATCGAACTACTGGGGCAGAATCGCAGCCCTTGGCAGTGGAATAAGCGTTAATATAGTACTGGCCGTTGGGTATAGTTGTCTCGGACAGCGGCCCGGCAGTCTGCGCGACTGGTTTAAAATGTAGTATCCAGCAAGTCGAGTGATGAGTTTAAAACGTTATAATAAAGCGTATCAATAGGCAACTTCATGAACAAACTCCTTTTTTTTATTGGTGTCCTTTTTTCGCTGATAGAGGTTCGGGCGCAGTCAAGAAGCGCATCAAACTTCGACCCGCATGAGCTTTTTCATCCACTTTTTAATATGCAGCCCGGCAACGACTATCGGTCCAGCAGTGGTACTCCGGGGCCGCGCTACTGGCAAAACCGGGCCGATTATAAAATCAATGTTCACCTGGACGAAGAGAAAAACGTCCTGAGCGGGGATGTGGAGATTACGTATAAAAACAACAGCCCCGAAGCCTTATCGTTTCTGTGGCTGCAACTGGATCAGAACGCTTTTTCGGATACGTCCCGAGCCGCCAAAACGACGCCCGTGCGCGGTGGCCGTTACGGAAATACGGGATTTGCCGGAGGGTTCGAAATTCAGGCGGTAACGGTTGATCAGGGGAAAGGCAAGGCCGCCGATTATCTGATTACGGATACGCGGATGCAGGTCCGGCTGGCCGAACCCTTGAAAGCGGAGGGGGGCGTAATTAAGCTGAAAGTAGAGTATTCGTTTAAGATTCCCAGCTACGGTTCCGACCGCATGGGAACGTCGCAGACCCGCAACGGACTCATCTACGAAATGGCACAGTGGTATCCGCGGATGTGCGTGTACGACGACATTGAGGGTTGGAACGTCCTGCCGTACCTGGGCGCGGGCGAGTTTTATCTGGAATACGGCGATTTCGAATACGCCATTGATGTACCCTGGAATCACATTGTCGTTGGCTCCGGCGAACTGCTGAACCCGCAGGAGGTGCTGACCGCCGAGCAGCAACGGCGGCTTGCGCAGGCGCGAACCAGCGATAAGACGGTATTGCTGCGTTCCAAAGATGAGGTGAACAGCCCGCAAAGCCGTCCGAAGCAATCGGGTCGGCTGACGTGGCGGTTTCGCTGCCAGAATGCCCGCGATGTAGCCTGGGCCACCTCCAAAGCGTTTGTGTGGGATGCGGCCCGGATCAATCTGCCGAGCGGCAAAAAAGCCCTGGCCATGTCGGCTTACCCGATTGAAAGCGCCACGGATGACTCCTGGAACCGCTCGACGGAATACGTAAAGGGGTGTATCGAGTTTTATTCCAATTACCTGGCGGAGTACACCTATCCGGTGGCAACGAACGTGGCCGGAATTGTGGGTGGGATGGAATACCCCGGTATTGTGTTTTGTGACCGGCGCGATAAAAAAGAATCGCTCTGGGGCGTTACGGACCACGAATTTGGCCACAACTGGTTTCCGATGATCGTGGGCAACAACGAACGCAAATACGCCTGGATGGACGAGGGATTCAATACGTTCATCAACATTCTTTCCACAGAAAACTTTAACAATGGGGAATATAACCGTCCGAAAGGAACGATGCACGACCTGGCTCCGGCCCTGTTTAACATCGACGAACCCATCATGACGATTCCGGACGTATTGCAACCGCTGCATCTGGGCATCATGGGATATTATAAACCCGGCATGGGACTGAAACTGCTGCGCGACGTGGTGCTGGGGCCGAAACGCTTCGATTATGCTTTTAAAACGTACGTGCAACGCTGGGCTTTCAAGCACCCAACACCGTACGATTTTTTCCGGACCATCGAAGATGCCGCCGGAGAGGATTTGGGCTGGTTCTGGCGCGGGTACTTCTTTGAAACCTGGAAGCTGGATCAGGCCGTGAAAGACGTACGGTATGTGGAGCAGGACCCGCAGAAGGGCTCGGTGATCACCATTGAGAATCTGGAGAAATGGGCGATGCCGGTAACGGTCGAGGTGGAAGAAGTGGGCGGTAAAAAGACACGCGTCAACCTGCCGGTTGAAATCTGGCAGCGGGGCGGTTCCTGGAGCTTCAAACAGCCGACCACGGCACCAATCCGGTCAGTAACCATCGACCCCGACGAGAAACTGCCGGATATTAATCCGCGCAACAATACGTGGAAGAACACCAATGCGCCTTCCAGTTCGACGGCTAACTAGATAAAGAAAGAAGCGGGCAAGACTACCTTGCCCGCTTCTTTCTTTATGGTTATGCTTCAACAAGCATCGCACCAAACGAATAACCGCCACCAAATACCGTCAGGACGATGTTTTCGCCTTTTTTGAACATGGAGCGGTTTTCGGAGAGGGCAATGGCGCAACCGGAGCAACCTGTATTACCCAGCTTCTGAATGTTGGAAAGCAGCTTCGATTCGGGCAGTTTCAGCGTATTGATCACGTTCAGGCTGATGCGCAGATTGGCCTGGTGCGGAATCAGGTACGCCACATCATCAATCGTCAGGTTGTGTTTTTCCAGCACCTGCAAACTTACTTTGGGCATATACTGGCAGGCATGAATAAACACGTCGCGACCGTGGGGCATGATAACGCCTTTCTCCAACGGTTTCAGCATCACGCCGGTGGTGGCTTTTCCGCTGGTGGCGGCCCCTCCCGTAATGATTGTATGAATCGTCATGTCATCCTCGCTGATGCGTTCTTTCGAGATCAGCAGGGCGGCTGCTCCATCGCCCCACAAATGGCCCGATACGGTATCTGATTCGTTATTATAAGCCGTATTGTGCTCCGAAACCACCACCACTGCCAGCGAGGCTTTATTCATCGCAAAATAACCTTCTACGACTTCGATGGCGTTGATCAGCGACGAGCAGGCCGTTGAGATCGAAATGACCGGAATATCGGCTACGCCCAAGTTGTGCTGGACAACGTGGGCCAGTGTAACAATGGTATCGTATGGCGTGTAGGTTGCACCTACGATGAGGTCGATCTGAGAAGGAACAATTGTCGTTTGCTCGAACAGACGCCGGACGGCTTCCAGAGCCATCGTGTTTGTATTTTCGTCCGGTGCTGCTTTGCGACGTTCGCGAATACCGGTCCGTTCGATAATCCAATCGCTCGATAAACCGTTGAGCTTGGTAAAGTGTTCGTTGCCAACTACTTCGCTAGGAATGTAGTGGCTAACTGCATGAATATACATCATACGGAATGAAAGAAAGGAATCCGCTTACGTGATTCCACGCCGAAAATTAAGTATTTCCGGGAAAGCATAGTATTAAAAATTAGAACAATACCATAACATCTTCCTTTCTTTATGGATTAGTTGTTAATGCAATTTCAGAAATTTAATTGTGGTTACGGGACGCGCCTGTCATCGCGAAGATTTCGCCTTTGAAATACTCGCTTTTCGCTCGGGTTCCAGATAGGTTTCCGCCGTATACTACGGTTTGGGCTGGGCAGACCTGCGTCGGGCCTTTTAGCGTAATAAGCAAAAGGGCAGAAGAGTAAGAACGTGGATTGAAAATAGTGAATCCCACGCTCTTACTCTTTGCCCTTGTCTA
Organism: Larkinella arboricola; assembly: GCF_003259745.1. Lineage (GTDB taxonomy): Bacteria > Bacteroidota > Bacteroidia > Cytophagales > Spirosomataceae > Larkinella > Larkinella arboricola. The sequence goes on from NZ_QLMC01000001.1 coordinate 389,533, forward strand.
GAACCGGTTAGTCAATCAAAACCGCACGGCCACTTTGCAGGTCGTTTTCGACCACTTTGTATTTAACGTCCCGTTTGATGGTGCCGTCCATATACTGAACGCTCACTTTCTCATTCCGGTTTGCCACTTTAACCGATCGCACCGGAGCTTGCTTCTCGGCGGTTGCCATCTTACGGGCGTACTCCTGGGGTCCACCGGCAACGGGTTCGTCGTGGTCTTCTTTGTTGGTGTGCAACTCCGGCTGTGGTTCCGGACGGCGCTGGGCCGGAGCCTGCCGAACTTCCTGTTGTACCTCCTCGGCTTCCTGTCCGGGAATATCGGTTTTGGTCAGGAAGCTGATCGTGTCGAAATTGACCTTGCTCAAAAACCGTTTAAACAATTCTACCGATTCGAATTTGTAAACCAGCAACGGGTCTTTCTGCTCAAAAACGGCATTCTGTACCGACTGTTTCAGGTCGTCCATTTCGCGCAGGTGTTCCTTCCACTCCTGGTCGATTACGGACAGCGAAACGGCTTTTTCCATTTCGGTAATCAGTTCGCGGCCTTCCGTTTCAACGGTTTTACGGAGGTTGGCAACGACGGTCAGTTCACGCAGACCGTCGGAGAACGGAACCACAATGTCCTGAATGGTGTCACCCCGCTCGGCAAAGATCGATTGCAGAACCGGACCTGATTTCTCGCGGATGGCATTATTTTTATCGTGGTAATGCCGATCAGCTTCTTCGTACAGTTTCTGCGCCAGTTCCTTGGGTTTGTGACGGCTGAATTCTTCGCGGCTGATGGCCGTCTCGAAACCGAGGGCTGTCAGCGTCTGGAGCGCAAATTCGTCGTAATTGCCTTCGTTGTTGTTCGCCAGATCTTCACAGACGTCGTACATTGTGTTGGCAATGTCGAGAGCCAGACGATCGCCGAACAGGGCGTTGCGACGGCGTTTGTAAATGGCTTCCCGCTGATAGTTCATCACATCATCGTATTCCAGCAGGCGTTTCCGAATGCCGAAGTTGTTTTCTTCGACTTTCTTCTGCGCCCGTTCGATGGATTTGGTAATCATCGAGTGCTGAATCACTTCGCCTTCTTCCAGTCCCATGCGGTCCATAACTTTGGCAATCCGGTCGGAACCGAAAAGCCGCATCAGGCTGTCTTCCAGCGACACGAAGAACTGCGTCGTACCGGGGTCTCCCTGACGACCCGCCCGACCACGTAACTGGCGGTCAACGCGCCGGGATTCGTGCCGTTCGGTACCGACGATGGCCAGACCACCAGCCGCCTTTGACTCCGGCGTCAGCTTGATGTCCGTACCCCGACCGGCCATGTTCGTGGCAATCGTTACGGTTCCGGGCTTACCGGCTTCGGCCACAATTTCGGCCTCACGCTGGTGTTGCTTGGCATTCAGAACCTGGTGCGCAATTTTCCGCAGCGACAGCATCCGGCTTAATAACTCGGAGTTTTCCACCGAGGTGGTACCTACCAGCACCGGACGGCCTTTCTCAACGAGACTGACGATCTCATCAACCACGGCATTATATTTCTCCCGTACCGAACGGTATACTTTATCTTCCTCATCTTTCCGAACGATGCTCCGGTTTGTCGGAATGACGACTACATCCAGTTTGTAAATCGTCCAGAATTCCGATGCTTCCGTTTCGGCAGTACCGGTCATACCGGCCAGCTTGTGGTACATCCGGAAGTAATTTTGCAGCGTAACCGTTGCGTAAGTCTGCGTGGCATCTTCTACTTTGACGCCTTCTTTCGCTTCAACAGCCTGGTGCAAACCGTCGGACCACCGGCGGCCTTCCATGATCCGGCCCGTCTGCTCATCAACGATTTTGATTTTGCCATCCATGATGACGTAATCGACGTTGAGTTCAAACAGACAGTAGGCTTTCAGCAATTGGTTAACGGTATTGATCCGCTGGGTTTTTACTGAATAATCCCGGATCAGGGCTTCTTTATGGAGAATCTTCTCCTTCTCATCCAGCTCCGTGCTTTTGTCAATCGCGTTCATATCGATTGACAGGTCGGGCAGGATAAAGAAGTTGGGATCTTCGCCGGAGCCGGTGATGTAGTCAATTCCTTTTTCCGTCAGGTCGATGCTGTTGTGCCGCTCGTCGATGGTAAAATACAACGGCGCATCGGCTTCGGGCATCAGCTTCTGGTTTTCCGCCAGGTAGATGGACTCGGTTTTCTGAAGGATGGCCTTAATACCCGTTTCGCTCAGGTATTTGATCAACGGCTTGTATTTTGGCAGACCCCGGTGGGCCCGGAACAGGGCCAGACCGCCTTCTTTTTCGTCTCCGGCGGTAATTTTCTTTTTGGCTTCGTTCAGCAGGTCCTGAACCAGTTTCCGCTGTACTTCGGCCACACGGGCGATACGCGGTTTGAGTTCGGCAAACTCCTGTTCGTCACCGCGCGGCACCGGACCGGAAATAATCAACGGCGTCCGGGCATCATCGATCAGGACGGAGTCAACCTCATCGACCATCGCGTAGTGGTGCTTGCGCTGCACCAGTTCGTCTACGCCCCGCGACATGTTATCACGCAGGTAGTCAAAACCAAATTCGTTGTTGGTACCGTAGGTAATATCGGCCAGATACGCCTGTTTCCGCGAAAAGGAGTTCGGCTGGTGCTTATCAATACAATCCACCCGCATACCGTGGAATTCAAACAACGGCGCCATCCACTCGGAGTCCCGTTTGGCCAGGTAGTCGTTGACGGTTACAATATGCACTCCGCGGCCGGCCAGAGCGTTCAGGTAAGCCGGAAAGGTCGCTACCAGCGTTTTACCTTCCCCGGTCGCCATCTCTGCAATCTTACCCTGGTGCAATACCGTACCCCCGATAATCTGCACATCGTAGTGGACCATGTCCCACTTGATCTGGCTTCCGGCGGCATCCCAGCTATTGGCCCAGTAGGCCTTGTCGCCGGTGATGGTAATATGTTTTTTGCGGACGGCAAATTCGCGGTCGAAGTCAGTGGCCGTTACCTCCAGCTGTTCGTTTTCTTTAAAACGTTTCGCTGTTTCTTTCACCACGGCAAAGGCCTGCGGCAGAATATCGAGCAATACCACTTCCAGTTCCTTGTTCCGGTCGGCCTCCAGTTTATCGATCTGGTTAAAGATGCGCTGTTTAGCATCCACGTCCAGATCGGGTTGATCGGCTACCTGCTTCTGAAGATCGGCAAGCTGGGTATCAATCGGCTGCAACCGTTGCGCAATAACCTGCTTGAGTTCAAGCGTTGCATTCCGGAGTTGATCGTTGGAAAGAGACTGTAATTTTTGAAACTCAGCGTTTACTTTATCGACATACGGTAGCAATTCGCGAATATCCCGATCCGACTTGGTACCGAAGAGTTTGGTAATGCCCTTGGTTATGAGGTTAATCATTCTAAATATCTATTAAACGAAAGTTTCAATAAAGTTCTGCAAAATTAGGGGTTTACGCCATAGAATAGTAACAATTTCTGAATCAGTTTCATTGCGTAAGCCCCGCAGATTTTGGATAAACGGCCAGATACAGGTAGAAAGCGTCATTCTTGGGGTTGACTTTTTGTGAAATGACTCCAAAACTTACCATTAAAATCCTGCCAGCTAAGCCAAAATTAGGTATTTATGCGCGGTACTGGCATCAAGAAGGGATCGGCCACAGGCTGTATTCCCGAAACCGCCCGCAGCCGTGGGTGACCAATACCCGGTTTTCATAAAAATGCCCGATGCCCGGAAAATTCGGGAGAAGTATCCGTACGCTTCCGACCGTGTGATGGTTTTGCTAGAAAGTAGTTTGTAAGACTGTACGTTGAAACACCTTTTATAGTACATTCATAGGGGCTTTATCATATAGTGTAAAACAGTATGTCTTATCAATTACATGAGTCAGAAATTCATTTTGACTTTATTGAAAACCTACATCATTTTCAGGGAGTACAGTGTAAACTTACTTTTAAGCCGCATCAACGTCGTCGAATTATTAAATTAGCCAAGAGTCTATCCAAAGAAGCTTTTCAAAGGTTCAAGGCTCAAATTGATCTGTGTCTAGATAAATATTCAGTTATTAATACAACACGTAATAGTGTTTTTGAGGAGCTAAAACAGCTAAATAATCACGATGAAATTTCGAGATATCTAGATAATTATCGAGGACTATATGTAGAGTATGAAAGCTTGAAAGGTCTGCTTAAGAGCACGGCTGAGGGCTGTTTTAGAACGTATATATACTCTTCTCCACCGATGGAGTTTTTCTCAACATCTTTCCATACGATGAAAAAAGTGCTGATAGAAGCTACAAACAAAGATGTAAGTTTTAAACTTGATTGGTCAGATACTCTACCTGTAAGAAAAAGCCAATGGAACACTCAAGAAAAACTTTTTACATTTTTACTAGCTCGAAAACGATATTTTTTTGATTGTTATAACTATATAAAGGGTTTTCATGGTACCATGAATTTTATTAGGGACCCCTATCTTTCCGAGGAGCAGGATAGGATTCTATCTCTATATTTATTAAGTAATAATTACTTCAAACCTTCTGATTTGATACCATTTTATTATTTTTTGCATGGGTATGATATACATATAAAAATAACTTGGCTTAAATCAGCAACTGAACTTGCATTTTTAGTATATCAATTGAACTTCGAAAAATTTTATCTTTACAGATATTATGATACCATAGGAAATATGGTAGAGGCTATCGCATATTATTTTCAAAATGCAAAACAAGAAGCATATAATAAAAGAACGTTGAAACAATATTTTCGTCAACTTATAGACAATGAAGAAGATGGATATTATTCTAAAAAAGTTAAACCCATAAAAATCTTTATTGAGCATCTAAAAGTTGGAAATCATTGTAATTAACTGATAATGTGCACCTTATAGATTTCCGTTCGAGTCCCCTTTTTTTAACTAATAGGTTGACTATTAGGATGTTGTGTTTTAATATAATTTAGGCTATAAGCTAATATATTGATTGTCAGCGTTTTGGTTGTGATGGTGTCTCGGTTACCGCGACAGTTATTTTTCAAAAAATTCTTTATATTCTTTTGTGCTTCACCAAAATTCACCTCAAATGGCGAAGCACCATATACCCGTTACAACTTGGCAGGATCTTTATCTGTCCCGCCGTGAAGTCATCAGCTTGCTAAATATTAGCCGTTTAGAACTGTGGAATAAAACTCGTAGAGGAGAAATGCAATCATATCGCTTAGGCGGTTGTATATATTATAAGAAGTTCGATATTGAAAAGCTGGCGGAAGGTTGTAAGTTAGTATGAAATTATGGCGGGATTATCTTGGATTCTGCCGATTCAAAATCATCCTGATTATTCCTGAACCCTCATGACAACTTCCCGCAGAAATTTTCTCCGGCAATCTTCCCAATTGGCTACCGGCGTTGGTTTGGCAACGACCCTCCCGGCTGATTTACTGGCTTCTCAACCCCCAACCGCTCCCGGCGATGAGATCCGGGTAGGTTTGATTGGCTGTAACAGCATGGGCTGGACCGACCTGAACTCCATGCTCAAACATCCGGGCGTCCGCTGCCTGGCCCTCTGCGATGTCGACAGCAATGTGCTGAACAAACGGGCGTCCGAGCTGGAGAAAACGTCCGGGAAGAAGCCGGTTTTGTACAGTGATTTCCGGAAATTGCTGGAAAACAAAGACATCGACGCCGTCATCATCGGCACACCCGACCACTGGCATTGCCTGCAAACCGTCTACGCCTGTCAGGCAGGAAAAGATGTGTACGTCGAAAAACCGATGGCTAATTCTATCGAAGAGTGCAATCTGATGGTGGAAGCCGCCCGGAAACACAACCGCATCGTGCAGGTCGGGCAGTGGCAACGCAGCGGTCCGCACTGGAACGCGGCCCTGAATTTTGTGCGCTCCGGCAAAATCGGTCGGATTCGCTCGGTGAAAACCTGGGCGTTTATGCCCTACGGGAAAACATTTCCGGCCAAGCCGGACGCAGCCGTTCCGGCGGGCGTTGACTACGATATGTGGCTGGGTCCGGCTCCCAAACGGCCCTTCAACCCGAACCGGTTCCACGGTAGCTTCCGGTATTTCTGGGATTATGCCGGTGGTTTGATGACCGACTGGGGTGCCCACATGATTGATATAGCCCTGGCGGGAATGAACGTGACGGCTCCCAAAACTGTCGTGGCGCTGGGGGGCAAATACGGTTTTCCGGATCACGCCAGTGAAACACCCGATACCCTACAGGTGGTGTACGACTACGGTAATTTCACGATTCTCTGGGAGCAGTCTCTCGGCACGGGCCGTGGTCCTTTCGACCGCGAACACGGGGTGGCTTTCATCGGCAACCTGGGAACGGTGGTGGTTGATCGCTCCAAGTGGGAATTGTTTCCGGAAGTGGACGGGGGCAATTACCTGGTTCCGGCCCAGCCGCCGAAATTCGGCACTGGCCGGGATCTGGATAATCATACGCTCAACTTCGTTACCTGCGTCCGGAGTCGGCAAAAGCCAAACTGCCCGGCGGAGGCAGGCCGGGATGTGGCCCTGCACGCACATCTGGGCAATATTGCGTACCGAACGGGAGATAAACTGGTTTGGGATGCCGAAAAACGCCGGATTATTGGTAACGAAAAAGCCGCTGAGCTGGCCAGAGCGCACTACCACAGCAACTGGAACCTACCCAAGGTATAGATTTTCGGGTGAGACATTTTGGCTGCCGAAAGTGACTTTCAGAAACGAAATTCTTCTAAAGTAGTACGCTTGTACAATCATATTATTTACGGGAGACAGCCTATGAAAATCACTACGCGCCTGACAGCGGTTCTGCGAAACGTTTCTCTGGTTCTGGGATCAGGACTATGGGTGACCAGCGCTGCACTGGCGCAATGCACCCAGAAAAATGTAAAGAATCAGGCCGTTGACTTTCGTCTTACCTATGATAAAGCCAGCCAACGCATCACGGCCTGGTATGTTCCTTCCATATCGAGTACACACCGGTTGGTAACGGGCCAGTTTACCATCGTGACACCCGACGGTTTCACGGCGCCGGAAACCGGTTCGGGTCAGGATTCGAAGCTGGAAATTACGAACATCAACGGCAGCTGGCAGGATTTCGTTTTTGATAATGACCTGTTTACCTCAAAGGCCATGTCGCCCCTGGCGTCGCTCGAAGGGATTGCCGTTCATCAGGTGGGTATGGCTCCGCAGGCAATTGACATTGGGGCCGTCACGGCGGGTGAACCCGTACCTTTATTTTCGTTTCCATCAACGGCGAAGGAAGGAACCGTCAGAATTGTCGATACCGGAGAAAAGGTTCAGAAGGAGATTTTGAGCAAATTCGGCGGTAACATCAGCAATGAAATCTCTATCCAGTCGCCCGTCAAAGCCTTTGTGCGGGCCGAGCAGCTTTATTGTAAAAACGACGTTCAGAAAAAAATTGAGTTTAAAAAAACGACCCTCGTTGACCCTACTGCCGCGATCAAATCACCCACGAATGCCCAAACCGTAGGCATGACCAACTCCAATGATCCGGACCTGCTGGGAGCGGAACAACTGGTAGTGACCCCCAATCCGGCCACGGTCGAGTTAGTCGTTCGGTATCAATTGCTGACGGCCGGTAATGCCGGTATTGAGCTGGTGGATGAGCAGGGCCGGACGGTGCAGACGATTGTGCCGCGTAGGCATCATCCTATTGGGAAATATTACCTTAAAGTAGCATTACAGGACCTGGCCGCAGGGCTGTACTTCTGCTCCCTGAAAGGCGAAGCGGTTCAGAAAACCGTCAAAGTTATGGTTGCAAAATAATTTAAATCTATCCGCACTGTTTATTGAGTACAAAGCCGGATGCCGTAAGGTGTCCGACTTTGTATTTATGGCGATTGGGCGGGGATTTAGTAACCTTTTTATTCGACATATTTTACGCTTCCGCACGCAGCACCTCCAGCGGTGGGCGTACCAGTACCCCACGGCTGTTGAACAGACCGATGAGAATGGTTAAGCCGGTAACTACGCCGATAACCGCCAGCAGCGGAGCAAAGTTGGGCATAAACGGTATTTCAAAAACGAAATACGCCAGCCCCCAACTCGCGAACAGCGACAGCACAATCCCTGAAAAAGCCGCGATCAGCCCCAGAAATAAGTATTCGATGAGCGTAATGAGCAAAATCTGACGGCGGTTAGCGCCCAGTGTTCTCAGCAACACACTTTCCTGAATCCGCTGGTATTTGCTGATAATCACCGAACTGCTCAAGACCAATAGACCCGTTATGATGCTGAATAAGGCCATAAACTGAATGACGAACGAGACTTTTTCCAGTACTTCGTCGATGGTTTGCAGAATCAGGCCGAGATCAATAGCCGATACGTTCGGATACCGGAGTACCAGATCGCGCTGGAACCGGGCGGATTGCTGCGTGTCGCCAACCCGCGTCAGCAGGACGTGAAACTGCGGAGCCTGTTCGAGCACACCGTTAGGAAACACGATCAGGAAATTGGTTTGAATACGGTTCCAGTCTACGTCACGGGTTCCGGCTACAATCGTCGGAATGAGCAGCCCCTGTACATTGAACGTCAGCGTATCGCCCAGCTTTAATTTTGTTCGTTCCAGATACCCTTTCTCCACTGAAATGTAAACGTTGCCGTCGGCCTGATACGGTGCTTTTCCGGCGGTTAGTTTTTCCGAACTGATCAGCGTATCGCGGTATGTCACCCGGTATTCGCGGGTCAGCGCCCAGTCGGGCACGTTGGCACTGGTGTCTTTCTGAATAGCATCCACGGTTCGCCCGTTGATTTCGGCCAGCCGCATCGTTACCACCGGAACAGTTTGCAGAACCGGCAGCCGGTGTTGCTGGGCCAGTTGCTGAACGCCCGCTTTCTGCTCATTCTGAATATCGAACAAGACCATGTTGGCCTGATTACCGCTGGCCGAAAGCTGCACCCGACTCAGTAATAACGTTTGCGTCAAGTATAGCGTCGCAATCAGAAAGGCGCCCAAACCAATCGAAATAACCAGAATAAGCGTCTGATTCTGCGGACGGTACAGATTGGCCAGACTCTGCCGCCAGATGTAGCTCCACGAAACCGGGAAAAACCGCCGGACCAGCACCATCAGCAACTGGCCCATCGCGGTTAAAACACCGAAGGCAAACGCCAGCCCCGCCGTGAAACCAAGCGCTGTTTTCCAGTCCCGAATCTGCCAGTAGGCAAAACCGAATATGGAAACCGCAATGACCAGATAGACCGCCCACTGAAGCGGATCACGGCCCGTCACGTCATCGTCGTAGGAGCTGCGGAGGGTGCGAAGCGGAGCAATTTTCCGAATGACCAGCAACGGCAGCAACGCAAACAGAATGGCAATGACCAAACCTGCGCCGATGCCCTGCGCCACGGCTTTCCACGAAACCGTCGTCACCACTTCGACCGGTAAGAAACTGCCGAAAACTGCGGGCAAGACTAACTGCAAAACCGTCCCCAGGGCGGCCCCGATCAGGGCGCCGATAAAGCCCATCAGCGACGTCTGAATGAGGTAAATCAGAAACGCCTGCTGACCGCTGGCACCCAGACACCGCAACACCGCCACCGAAGCAATTTTCTCTTTCACGTACAGATGGACCGCGCTGGCCACGCCCACGCAGCCCAGCAGCAGGGCCACAAACGCAACCAGATTCAGAAACTTGGTCAGGTCAGCGAAAGCGCGGCCAGTTTGCTGCTTGCGTTCCGTGACTGTATCCGAGTTGATGCCTAACTTGTCGAGTCGGGGCGAAATATTTTTGACGTATTTATCCACGTCCGTTCCGGGTTCAAACTGGTAGTAGGAGCGGTATGTCACCCGGCTGCCGCGTTCTAGCAAACCCGTTTCCGCCAGAAAAACGCGCGGAATAAAAACCGTCGGCGCTACGGTGGTACTCACCGCTGTCTGACCCGGAATTTTCATGACCCGACCGGCCACGTAAAACATCAGTTTGCCAACTTTTACCGAATCACCGGGTCGGGCGTTCAGCTGCACCAGCAGCGCATCATCCACCAGCGCAATGCGCTGACGGTTTTCATTTGCTTTCCGGAACTGTGCCACGGCCTGGGTTGGCTGGGTTTCCCAGTCGCCGTAATACGGGAATTTCCCCTGTAGGGCTTTCACCTGCGCCAGCCGGACCCCGCCCGAGCGCGGAAACATCACCATCGACGGAAACGCCACTTCCTGGCTGCGTTCCGGACTGATGCCCGCCAAAAACGCTTCCGTTTTTTTGCTGATTTCTTTGTTGGTGGTCAGCACCAGATCGGCACCGATCAGCTCGCGGGCCTGCTCATCGACGCTCCGCGACAGGTTATCGCCGAACGAATTGATAGCAACCAGAGCCGCAATGCCCAGCACAATGGCCGACATAAACAGAAAAAGCCGTTTCCGGCTCCGGCGGCTATCGCGCCACGCCATTTTCCACAGCCACGAATCGAAAATCGATGCGGCTTGCGGTTTTAGTTGGGGAAGTTCACGGTCCATTAGTTGGTAATGATGCGGTTTTCGGTGAGGGTGTCCGAAACCAGATTTCCGCCTTTGATGCGAATGATGCGTTGTGTTCGGGCGGCCAGTTCAAGGTCGTGCGTCACCAGCACGAGGGTGGTTCCGGCTTCGCGGTTCAGTTCAAAAATCAGATCAACAACGGTGGCGCTGGTGTCGGCATCCAGGTTTCCGGTGGGTTCGTCGGCAAACAGGATTTTGGGCCGGTTGGCAAAGGCCCGCGCCAGCGAAACCCGTTGCTGCTCCCCACCCGAAAGCTGTGTTGGGTAGTGGTGCCCGCGTTGCCCCAAACCGACGCGCTCCAGCAACTCCTGCGCGGTTTTTTCCACGCGCCTTTCACCCCGCAACTCCAGCGGTACCATCACATTTTCCAGGGCCGTCAGGGTAGGCAGCAACTGGAAATTCTGAAAAATAAAACCGACGTATTGGTTCCGGACAGCCGCCCGCTGGTCTTCGCTGAGCGTGTCCAGTTTGATGTTATTGAGGTAAATACTGCCCGACGAGGCCCGGTCCAGCCCGGCACACAGGCCCAGCAGCGTGGTTTTGCCGCTTCCCGACGGTCCCACGATGGAAAATGTATCACCGGCCTGGATATCAAAACTGACGGAATTTAAAACGGTTAGGGTACGACCTGCGCTCTGGTAGGTTTTCGTCAGGTTCTCAGCACGCAAAATGCTCATAAGTGAATAGCTTAACGGAATAAGTAGATAACCAATTCGTTGTCATTTTATTCACCACGACGAACGGTTTATTTGATAAAGGGCCAGAAATGGGGCTAAATGGATAAAATACCGTTATTTTTGTTTGAAACAGACTTTATTACGAGTATAAAAATTGGGTAATCAATGAATTTACTTAAAAATAAGTTGTCTCACAAGGTTTTGCTGGGCGCATGGCTGCTGGTGAGTAGTATGGCGGGGTGTAACTCCAAAACGGAAACCAATCAGGCGCAGGAAGAAAAACCGGAGGCAACAGCCAGTCAATCGGAAAAACCGGCCAGTGAGAAGAAAAAGACCATTTTGTTCTTCGGCAACAGCCTGACGGCGGGCTACGGTCTGGACCCCGCCGAGGCATTTCCGGCGCTGGTTGGTGAGAAAGCCAAAGCTGCGGGTTATGATTATCAGGTGGTGAATGCGGGGTCGAGCGGGGAGACAACGGCGGGGGGCAAAAGCCGGATTAGCTGGGTGCTGCGCAAACCCGTTGACGTATTTGTGCTCGAACTCGGCGGAAACGACGGTCTGCGCGGAATTCCCATCAAGGATTCACAAAAGAACCTGCAAGCCATTATTGATACCGTCCGGCAGAAAAGTCCGCAGGCACAGATTGTGCTGGCCGGTATGCAGATTCCGCCAAACCTCGGTCCCGACTACTCGGAGCAGTTTAAGACGATGTACACTGATCTGGCCGATAAAAACAAGCTTACCCTGATTCCTTTTCTGCTTGAAAACGTGGGCGGCATCCGGAAACTTAACCAGCCCGACGGTATTCATCCCACCGCAGAAGGTCACAAAATTGTAGCCGAAAACGTCTGGAAAGTGCTGGAACCGGTCCTTCAGAAACAACAGCTTTAAGTCGTAATTCGTAATCCTGAAACTCGCCTAACCCGTGCGTAAACTTCTGAATAATTTAACCTTCCGCGTACTTGTCGCTATTACGCTCGGTATTATCGTTGGTCATTTTTCTCCGGCAACGGCGGCTAAGCTCAAACCGCTCGGCGACCTGTTTATCAACCTGATCAAGATGGTGATCGCACCCATTATTTTCCTGACCATTGTGTTGGGAATCAGTAATATGGGTGATTTGAAAAAAGTAGGCCGGGTAGGGGGGAAGGCGCTGCTGTACTTTGAAATTGTAACGACGCTGGCCTTGGTTATCGGAATTGTGATTGCCAATGTTATCAAGCCCGGCGAGGGCGTGCAGACGGGGGCTGTGCAGGGCGGGGATGTGTCGGCGTATACTTCCCAGGGTAAAGAGATGGATTGGGTCAAGTTCTTTCTGCATATCGTGCCCGACAACGCCATCCGGTCTTTTGCCGAGGGCGAAATCCTGCAAGTGCTGGTGTTTTCGGTCCTGTTTGGCATCGGCCTGACGCGCATGGGCGACCGGGGCCATTCGCTCATTCAGACGTTCGAGAAGCTGTCGCGGGTATTTTTCAACATCCTGAACGTGGTCATGGTTCTGGCTCCGCTGGGTGCTTTTGGCGGTATGGCCTTCACGATTGGTAAATACGGATTGGCTACCCTTTTTCCGCTGGCGAAACTGATGGGAACGGTTTACGCGACCATGTTTCTGTTCATTTTCGTGGTATTGAACCTGATTCTGCGGTATTACCGGATTAGTCTGTGGTCGGTTTTGAAATACATTAAGGAGGAGTTGCTGATTGTTCTCGGAACCTCGTCCTCCGAGTCGGCTCTGCCGCAGGTGATGGACAAGCTCGAAAGCATGGGCTGCTCGCGTTCGGTGGTGGGGCTGGTGATTCCGGCGGGTTATTCGTTTAACCTGGATGGCACCACCATCTACCTGTCGATGGCGACGATCTTTCTGGCGCAGGTGTTCAACATCGATCTGACGATAGGGCAGGAACTGACGATTATCGGTATTCTGATGATCACCTCCAAAGGAGCCGCGGGTGTGACGGGCAGCGGCTTTATTGTGCTGGCATCCACGCTGGCGGCTATTCACGTGATTCCGGTTGAGGGGCTGGCGCTGCTGCTGGGCGTGGATCGGTTTATGTCGGAAGCCCGTTCGATTACCAACATCATCGGCAATACCGTGGCGACGATTTTTATCGCCAATAACGAAAACGAGTTCGACCGGACCAAGATGCAGAAAGCGTTTGGGAAGGTAGAACGGGAAGAACTGACAAATTACAAATACTGACGATTGGCTAAAAAAGCCTTTGGTGGCGTTATAAAAAATGTATTTTTGTCGGCAGAGCCGTATGTAATATTGAGTTAGTACTATCAACGTCAGGAATGAGAGTTTCGGGAATTTGGGCTGGAATCATTGCCATTTTGATCATCGTCGGGTGCGATTCGAGTGAAGACAGAAAATTGAAGCGTTCGGCGAAGGCCATGTACAATTGTGCCGAAGGACAGAAGTTGACCGCTGCCGAAGAACAGGCCATCCGACAGGAAATTGGTGCCGACGAAAAGATCCGAAAAATCGACGCCATCATCCGGGGCAAAGTTCGGGCGGGTTTCAACGGCAATGTACTGATTGCGCAGAAGGGTGTTATCCTCTACAAAAATTCGTTTGGTCTGGCGCATCTCGAACGCTCTTCCCGCGATTCACTCAACGAAAATTCCAAGTTTCAACTGGCGTCGCTTTCCAAAACCTTCACGGCTGTTGCTACGCTAAAGCTCATCGAAGCCGGAAAACTGAGTCTGAAAGATACGGTTCAGAAGTTTTTTCCGGATTTTCCGTACCCCGGTATTTCCATTGAAAACCTGCTGTCGCACCGGAGCGGTCTGCCCAATTACGCCTATGCGTTTGAAGACAGTATGCGGACTAACTTTTACAAGTTCGAAAAACCGTATCCGACCAATGCCGAAATCATGCACTGGTTTGCCCATGTCCACCCGACGCCCCAGCGTTACAACGTACCGGGCCGTACGTTCAGCTACAGCAACACCAACTACTGCGTATTGGCGGCCATTATTGAGAAAATTACGGGAATGCCGTTCGATCAGTTTGCGAAAAAGAACATTTTCGAACCGCTGGGCATGAAAAATACGTGGGTGGCAACAACCCGCAACGACTCCATCAACCAATACCGTACGGCGGGCTACCAGTGGAACCGCCGGATTCCGAAAGATTATTACGATAATGTGGTGGGCGACAAAGGGATTTACTCCACCGTCGGCGATCTGTTCAGGTGGTACCGGGCGCTCAACGGCGACTGTCTGCTCCGGAAATCGCTGCTGGCCGAAGCCTTCCTGCCCCGGAGTTTCGAGCGAAAAGGCACCAAAAATTACGGCTACGGCTTCCGGATGTATGTCAACAACCAGAACCAGCCGGAATACATCTACCACACGGGTTGGTGGAAAGGGTACAACAGCCTGTTCTGGTTTAGCCCCAAAGACGACTTTGTGATCATTCTGCTTGGAAACCGTTACAACAAGTCAGTCTACCAGGTTAAGGAGTTACTCGAAGTGTTGCACGGTCATCCTTCCAACGCCGAACCGGAAGCCGAAACCGGTGAGGTGGACGTTTAGGTCAGGCCGTTTCCTGCTTCTCAATATCCAGATTGAAGTGCAGACCCCGGTTATCATGCCGGGCCATGGCGGCTTTAATCACCAGATAAGCTACTTCAATCATGTTCCGCAGTTCGCAAATCCGGCTCGACACCTTCGACTGGCGGTACAGTTCTTCGTGTTCGAGGTAAATCAGCTCCAGCCGGTCCAGCGCCCGCTTCATCCGGCGATTGGTACGGACGATGCCGACGTAATTCGACATAATCGACTCCAGTTCCCGCTGCATTTCCGTCACCAGCACCAGTTCTTCCGGGTGCGTCGTTCCGGCGTCATTCCATTCGGGCAGGTTGTCGGGAATGGCGGCTTTGTCAAAATTCTCAACGGTTTTCAAATACGCCCGGTGACCAAATACCACGGCTTCGAGCAACGAGTTGGAGGCCAGTCGGTTGGCGCCGTGTAAGCCGGTGCATGAACACTCTCCGGCGGCATACAGGAAATTGATGTTCGTCTGGCCATACTCGTTCACTTTGATGCCCCCACACATATAATGCTGCGCCGGAACGACAGGAATGTAATCTTTCCGAACGTCGATACCGAGGTTGTCGCGGCAATAGGCGGTGATATTGGGGAAATGTTCCACAAACTTTTCAAAATCGAGGTGGGTCACGTCCAGATACACGTGCGGATCGCCGGATTTCTTCATCTCGGAGTCGATAGCGCGGGCCACAATGTCGCGCGGAGCCAGCGACAGGCGGGTGTCGTAATTCTCCATGAACGTTTCGCCCTTCATGTTTTTCAGGATACCGCCAAAACCACGCACGGCTTCTGAAATCAGGAAACTCGGTTTTTTACCCGGTTCGTATAAGGCCGTTGGGTGGAACTGGATGAATTCCATGTCCTTGCAGACCGACTTGGCGCGGTAGGCCATCGCAATCCCGTCGCCGGTGGCAATGGTCGGGTTGGTGGTGCTCTGGTAGACGTTGCCGATGCCGCCTGTCGCCAGCAGCGTGGTTTTTGCGAGAAACTTCTCAACGCGGCCAGTTTGCGTGTCCAGTACATAAGCACCGAAGCAGCGGTTGTCGGTATCGTACCGGTGGACGGTTTCGCCCAGGTGGTGGCGCGTAAGCAGGTCGACGGCGTAGTAATGCGTGAAAATCTGGATGGATGGCAGTGACTGCGCTTTTTCGAGCAGGGCCCGCTCAATTTCGGCCCCCGTAATGTCCTTGAAATGCAGAATCCGGTGGTCGGAGTGGCCGCCTTCTTTTGCCAGATCGTAGGCGCCGTCGTCTTCCTTATCGAAGCGGGTTCCGTAGTCGATCAGTTCGCGGATTCGCTCGGGAGCTTCCCGCACCACAATTTCGACGACTTCGCGGTTGCTCAGGAAGTCGCCCGCAATCATGGTATCCTCAATGTGTTTCTCAAATGAATCTTCCTCGGCCCACACGGCAGCGATGCCGCCCTGTGCGTACTTGGTATTGGTTTCGTCGGCCCGGACTTTGGTAATAACCGCAATACGAACAGGTCGATTCTGAGCTTCAAAATGAATTGCCAGTTTGGTGGCGTAACTCAGTCCAGCGATGCCGGAACCGATCACGAGGAAATCAAAATGTTGGGGCATAGGGGGTAAGGAGTGGTTACTTCTACAGTGCTAAAATCAAGGCACATTACTCTGGAAAGCAAGTACCCAACAAATTAAGTAATGCAATTGTGTTTGTGGCAAAAGTCAAAAGCTGGAGACTGTTGCAACAATTACTGATGTATGGAGGTCGTATTGCCTCAATTCCAGAGTTGATTTGCAGCGGTCAGGATAATTGGTTCCTTATCGGTCACGACGATGGTGTGTTCATGCTGCACCGCAAAACTGTCTCTGGCAATCAAGGTCCACCCATCTCCTTTGTCCTGCGCATAGGAGGCTTTCGTGGATAAAAAGGTTTCGATAGCCACTACCGAGTGCTTCCGGAAACGCTTTTTATTGGACGCATCATAATAGCATAAAATCTCAAGCGGTTCTTCGTGCAGGCGACGACCAATACCGTGTCCGGCCAGATTCTTGATGACCCGATAACCCGATTGGCGGGCTTCGGTTTCAATCAGGCGCCCAATCTCGGCGAGTTGTACCCCACCCCGGATGTGGCTGATGGCTTTGGCCAGAATGCGCTTCGAGGCTTCGACCAGGGCGCTATGCTGATGAATATCCCGCCCAAGAACGAAAGACCCGCCGTTGTCGGACCAATACCCGTTTAACTCGGCGGATACATCGATATTGACCAAATCCCCTTCTTTGAGAATCCGTTTGGCAGAAGGAATACCGTGACAGACTTCATCGTTCAGGCTGATGCAGGTCCAGCCCGGAAAACGATAGGTGAGTTTAGGGGCCGATCGGGCACCGTGCTGTTGCAGAAGCTGTTTCCCGTATTGATCCAATTCAAGCGTCGACATTCCGGGTTTGGCATATTGTTGCATGAGTCTGAGCGTTGAGCCAACGATCTGGCTGATCTGCTGCATCCCTATCAAATCTTCCTCTGATTTCAATGACATAACTTTGGCGATTTGTTTTATATGCACAATCCGGTAAATCTAACAGAAAAGTCCAGATTGCGGAATGAAGAAAAGAGCCTCAAAGCTCTCGTTAATGAGGCTCTTATACGGTCATATTTACAGCCCTTTACTCATTTCCAGCATCCGCAAAACCGACGCTTCGGCTTTCACCCGCACGTCTTCTGGTACGTTGATCTCCGGTTTTTCGTAATACAGCGTGTTGTACAGCTTTTCGAGCGTATTCATTTTCATGTACGGACATTCCGAACAGGCACAGGTGTTGTTTTCGCTGGCCGGGGCCGGAATGATTTTTTTGTTCGGAACGGCCTGCTTCATCTTGTGCAGAATCCCGGCTTCCGTACCCACGATAAACACCTCATCGGGCTGATCGACCACGTATTTCAGCAAAGCCGTCGTCGAACCCACAAAGTCAGCCTGGCTCAGAATGTGTTCCTGGCACTCGGGGTGGGCGATAAACTTGGCGCCCGGGTACTTCTGCCGCAAAACCGTCAGTTTTTCCTGCGAAATGTCAATATGAACAATGCAGGCGCCATCCCATAAGACCATATCCCGGCCGGTTTTTTTCGCCACAAACCGTCCGAGGTTCGCATCCGGTGCGAAGATAATCTTCTGATCTTTCGGCAGACTCTCGACAATCTTGACGGCATTGGACGAGGTACAGATAATATCCGACAGCGCCTTGATTTCCGCCGAGCAGTTGATGTAACTGATGACGATATGATCCGGGTATTTAGCCTTGAAAGCCGCAAACTCATCTGCCGGTGCCGAATCCGCCAGCGAACAACCCGCATTCAGGTCCGGAATAACGACTTTTTTGTCGGGCGACAGGATTTTAGCGGTTTCGCCCATGAAGTGGACTCCGCAGAACACAATCATCTCGGCGTCGGTGGCGGCTGCCTGCTGCGACAAACCCAGGCTGTCGCCAATGTAATCGGCCAGATCCTGAATGTCGCTGTCGACGTAATAGTGGGCCAGAATCACGGCGTTTTTCTCTTTTTTCATCCGCCGGATTTCGTCCATCAAAACCTGTTTATCTTTCGGCGTCGAGCGGCTGATGTAGCCAATTTGCCGAATTTCTTCATCTAACGTAAGTGGAATCGTTGCCATAGTGAGTAAACAAAAACAAACGCTAAAAAACTCTGATAAACTCCGGTTTTCTCTGATAAACTCTGTGTAACAGCCTAAATTTATTACACAGAGCTGATCAGAGAATATCAGAGGTGATCAGAGCCGTTAATATGCTTTCAAGCTCATGTCGAGGCTCTTGACCTGGTGGGTCAGGGCGCCGGACGAAATGTAATCGACGCCGGTTTCGGCATAGGCCCGCAGGTTCGTATCGTTGATGCCGCCTGAGGCTTCCGTGATAATCCGTCCGTCGATGAGTTCAACCATCCTTTTTAGTTCTTCGGGTTCGAAGTTATCCAGCAGCATGCGGTCGACGTGTCCCAGCCGGAGTACGTCCTCAACTTCCTGCTGATTCCGGACCTCCACCTCAATCGGTAACGACCGTCCGGTGGTTTTCAGGTAGTCAACGGCTTTGGTTATGGCGGCTTCAATCCCACCCGCGTAGTCGATGTGGTTATCTTTAATCAGGATCATATCGAACAAGCCAAACCGGTGGTTGACGGCCCCGCCAATTTTAACCGCCATTTTTTCGCAAACCCGGAAATTGGGCGTTGTTTTGCGTGTATCTAGCAGTTTGGCTTTGGTGCCTTCCAGCAGGCTTACCATCGTCCGGGTGTGCGTGGCAATCCCGCTCATGCGCTGCATGCAGTTCAGCACGAGCCGCTCAGCTTTCAGAATCGACTGCGCCCGGCCGTTCACCGTCAGTACGATGTCGCCGTAGTGAATGGCCGAGCCATCCTGGATATTGACGTGGACCTCCAGTTCCGGATCCACTTCCTGAAAAATCGCCTGGGCCACTTCGACACCCGCCAGAATACCGTCTTGCTTCACCAGCAGCCGGGCTCGTCGTTTGGCGTCGGCGGGAATTGTCGAGAGGGAGGTATGATCGCCATCGCCGACATCTTCGGCTAGGGCGGTTTGAATAAATTCCTGTAATGTCATTGTCTACTTATTTCGCGAAAGTTAATGGACTTCTTGAAAAATGCCCGCAAAAAACCCATTTGCTTTCTTGCGGAAATATTGCGAAATTTGTTGCCCTCGTTCCGTCGAGCCCATTATAAACGTTCATGAAGCAACAACAGCGTAAGGACTTTATTCGTTTGATGAGCCTGTTTCTGACCGGGTTGCTCCTGTTGGTGGCGTCGGGCGGTCCTTCCTGGCTGTCTGTTGAACAACTGTCGGAAAAGCAAACTGTTCAGGCGCCGAAAAACGAAAAAAAGGCGGGCGACACCAAGGAGGCAACGGTTCAGGCTACGTCGTTTGATGCCGTCGTTACACCTGCCCATACGTTTGGCTTCTCGCAGACGGTTTATCTGCTGCCTCCACCCGTGCTGTTTTTTGAACTCAAGCAGACGGTTATTCCACGTTTCTTCGAGATACCGTATTTCTATTTTTCATTCCTCTGCTACGTTTTTGGGCATCATATTGCCATTAATGCACCCTGATTTTTTGTTTCAGAAGGGAGACGTTAGACTAGAGAACAAAGAAACCGCCCTATAGCAAGGCTCCGTGCTCGTCTACTCGTTATACCTTTCTATTTTTTCAATTGTCTTATCTGTTTCCTCTATTATCTAATTAGCTAAAGTCTAATGCAAAACCGAGTCGGAATACTTATTCTGACGGGTGTAATTGCGCTTTTATGCGTTTACTACCTGTCGTTTACGTTCGTGTCGAACAGCATCAAGCAAGACGCGACAAACTACGCTACCCTGGCAAACGGGACCGTAGATCTGGACAAAAAACAGCACTACATGGATTCGCTCTGGAAAGAGCCGGTCTATCTGGGCAATACCCTGGAGGAAGTAACTACCCGCGAGTTAGGGCTGGGTCTGGACTTACAGGGTGGTATGCACGTTGTGCTGGAAGTTTCGCCCGCTGAAATTCTGCGGGGGCTGGCAGGCGGTACGCGTGACCCCAAGTTTGAGCAGGCCCTGAAACAGGCGGTTGAAGCCCAGAAGTCAAGCCAGTCGAGCTTTGTGGATCTCTTCATCAACGCTTACAAAGACATTGCCCCCAATACGAAGCTGGCAACGATTTTTGCCAATAGCGCCAACCGCGGAAAAATCAACTTCCAGTCGTCAGACGCCGATGTTCGCAAGCTGATTAACGAGGAAGTAGACGGTTCTATCAGCCGGGCGTTCCAGATCATTCAGGCACGGGTTGATAAGTTTGGGGTAGCCAACCCTAACATTCAGCGGTTGCCGGGCTCAGGCCGGATTCTGATCGAATTGCCGGGTATCGACAACCCCGAGCGCGTTCGCCGACTGCTGTCGGGGGCGGCCAAGCTGGAGTTTGCCGAAGTGTATACGTTGAATGAAGTGGCGGGTGGTCTGGATCAACTGGGCGCGTATCTGGTGCAACTGGAGGCCGAACGCAAACAGGCGGCCACCCAAAAGGCGGCAACTGCCACGACCGACACCACCAAGAAGGATAACTCACTGGCGGCTCAGTTAGCGCAGAAAAACCAGGCGGCTAAAGGCGATTCAGCCAAAAACGACACCTCAGCTACGGCGGCTCAGAATGCCGCGCTGACCAGTCTTTTTGTGCCCATGTCGCAGAACCAACTGGGCGTTTACCTGAAAGATACGGCCCGTGCCAACGACATTCTGAGTCGTCCGGAGGTGAAAGCCCTGTTCCCGGCTGATGCGATGATGCTGTGGGATCGTAAAGCCGTTGCCACCAACGATAACAAAGAAATTCTGGCCTTGTATTTCATCCGCAAGCCAGCCGGTAAAGCACCTCTGGAAGGTGATGTAATTGTGGATGCGACCAACGACTACGACGACCGGGGCCGTCCGGAAGTAACGATGCGTATGAACGCTGACGGAGCCCGCAAATGGCGGACGCTGACGGCGGCTAACATCAACCGCCCGGTTGCTATCATTCTGGACAACCTAGTGTATACGGCTCCAACGGTTCAGAACGAAATTCCGAACGGTAGCTCCAGCATCTCGGGTAACTTTACCGTTGATGAAACCAAGGACATGGCGAACATCCTGAAAGCCGGTAAACTGCCTGCGCCGACCAACATTGTGGAAGAGGCCGTAGTGGGTGCAACGCTGGGTTCTGAAGCCGTTTCGGCCGGGGTAATCTCGTCAGTGGTTGGGTTGATCATCGTACTGGTTTTTGTGGTAGCCTACTACGGTCGGGCGGGTTTCATTGCCGATCTGGCTTTGTTTGTCAACCTGTTCTTCCTGCTGGGCATCATGGCTTCGCTGGGTGCGGTATTGACCATGCCGGGTATTGCCGGTATCGTATTGACGATCGGTATGGCCGTTGATGCCAACGTGTTGATTTTTGAGCGGATCAAGGAAGAACTGGCGCTGGGTAAACCATTTAAACAGGCCATTGCCGACGGTTTCAAGAATGCCTACTCGTCCATCATCGACTCCAACGTAACGACCTTGCTGACCGGGGTAATCCTGTTTATTTTCGGAACCGGTCTGATTCTCGGTTTTGCCACGACGCTGGTAATCGGTATTCTGACCTCGCTGTTTGCCGCCATCTTCATCACCCGGATCATTCTGGAGCAGTATGTGAAAGACGGCAAAACGCTGGCGTTCGGTACCAACTGGTCAAAAAATCTCTTCAAGGATTCGGCTTTCGACTTTGTATCGCGTCGGAAACTGTATTATACCATTTCATCGGTTGTCATTGCGCTGGGTATCCTTTCCGTTGTTTTCAAAGGTTTTGGTCTGGGTGTTGACTTCAAAGGGGGCCGTTCATACGTTGTTCGCTTCGAGAAAAGCGTGGGCACCGAAGATGTCCGGAGCGCATTGGAAAACGAACTGCCGGGTTCACTCGAAGTGAAAACCTACGGCGGTACGGGTGTTGGCGGTAATCAGGTTCGGGTAACGACCAGCTACCTGGCCGATGCAACGACGCCAGAATCGGACAAAGAAGCGGAAGCGAAACTGCTGGCCGGTATTGCCAAAATTCAGGGCAACAAAGGAAGCATTGAAAGCTCCCAGAAAGTCGGTCCGGCTATCGCCAATGACTTGATTTACTCGGCACTCTGGTCGATTCTGCTGGCTGTAGCCGTGGTATTCTGTTACATTCTGATCCGGTTCAAGAAGCTGGCGTTCGGTTATGGTGCGGTGGTGGCCCTGTTCCACGACGTTCTGATCATTCTGGCTATTTTCTCAATCGGTAACGGTTTTCTGCCGTTCTCGCTGGATATCGACCAGGCTTTTGTCGGTGCCTTGCTAACCATCATGGGTTATTCAATGAACGATACCGTCGTGGTTTTCGACCGTGTTCGGGAATACCTGCGTGATACAAAAGGGCGGAAAGAAAGCATTTCTGTCATTATTAACAACGCCTTGAACAGTACGCTGAGCCGGACCGCCGTGACGGGTCTTTCGACCATGCTCGTTCTGATTGTCCTGTTCATCTTCGGGGGCGAAACCATCCGCGGTTTCTCGTTCGCGATGTTGATTGGGGTTATTGTAGGGACGTATTCATCCCTGTTCGTGGCCACTCCGATTGTGGTTGATGCGTTGAGCAAAGACCAACTGAATGACACGCCGACGACGCCGGATATTGCGGCAAAAACCACAAAAACGGCGCGTGCATAATTCTTATCTGTAGCGAAAAAGCTGGACTGGAAGGTTCAGCTTTTTCGTTTTTCTGCGAATTATTTTGTAGCATTACTGATATATTCGCCAATTTATATTTCGTCAACATTTATATTAGTCCCTAAACGTTCTTTCCTGCATGGAAACGAAAACCCCTGTCAATGACCGGAGTGTCTGGCGCAAAAAGCCAATGTACCTGTTCGAACAGGACATTCAAAAAAGTGAATTAAAGCGAGTTCTGGGTAAGTGGAGCTTAACTGCAATTGGAATCGGCGCCATCATCGGGGGCGGGATTTTTGTATTAACCGGAACGGCCGCCCACTACCACGCTGGTCCGGCACTGGCCTTGTCTTTTATTGTTGCCGGAATTGGCTGTATTTTCGCGGCTCTCTGTTACGGTGAATTTGCTTCTATGTTGCCTGTCGAGGGTTCTGCCTATGCGTATGCGTA
The DNA here is from genome assembly GCF_003259745.1 of Larkinella arboricola. GTDB lineage: Bacteria > Bacteroidota > Bacteroidia > Cytophagales > Spirosomataceae > Larkinella > Larkinella arboricola. Next base: position 412,917 of record NZ_QLMC01000001.1, read on the forward strand.
CGGAACCATTGGCGAATTGTTTGCCTGGGCGATTGGCTGGGGTCTGATTCTGGAATATGCCATGGGGGCCATGACGGTTGCCGTTAGCTGGTCGGGGTATTTTAATAAACTGATTCACCTCTTTGGGATTGAGATTCCCTTTTGGTTGCGCAACGACCCGGTTTCAGCCGCGAACTATGCCGAGCTGAACGGTCTGGAGGCACCCGCATTTGCTATCAATCTGCCCGCTTTTCTGATCGTCTGGCTGGTTACTTACATCCTCATAAAAGGAATCAAGGAAGCGGCCAACACCAACAACATGATCGTGATTCTGAAAGTCGCTGCCGTTATTTTTGTCATTGTGGTTGGCGCTTTCTACATAATTCCCGAAAACTGGAAGCCGTTCATTCCCGAACCTACTACCATTCCGGGCGAAAACGGTCAGCCGCACGATGCCTACGGCTGGGGCGGGATACTGAGTGGCGCTTCGGCGATATTCTTTGCCTACATCGGTTTTGATGCTGTATCCACCCAGGCTGGTGAAGCTGTCAACCCGCGTAAAGACATGCCGTTTGCCATCATTACCTCGTTGCTGGTCTGTACCGTTTTGTATATTCTTGTTTCGCTGGTCCTGACCGGTATGATTAATTACCAGGATATTGTCGGTGATGCACTGAAGGCACCGGTAGCCTATGCCTTCGATAAAGCCGGACAGGGCTGGGCGGTATTTATCATTACGCTGGCAGCCACGGTGGGTCTGGTGTCGGTGATGCTGGTGATGATGCTGGGTCAAACCCGGGTTTTCCTGGGGATGGCTAAAGACGGTCTGCTGCCCGGTTTCTTCCGCGAAATTCACCCCAAGTTCAAAACCCCCTGGAAAAGTACGGTTCTGGTCGGAACAATTGTTTCCATTGTGGCGGCTTTTACGCCCATCAGTCTGCTGGGCGATATGACCAGCTTCGGAACCCTGTTCGCGTTTGCGATGGTTTGTCTGGCTGTCTGGATTCTGCGTCGTCGTGATCCGGATCGGGAGCGGCCGTTCAGAGCACCGGCTCTAAACATTATTGCCCCGTTGGGAATTATTGTTAATACCGTCTTGATTTTCAACCTGAGCGGACTCGCCCAGAAACTGGCCGTTGTCTGGCTGCTTTTGGGGATGATTGTTTATTTTGTCTACAGTCGGCGCAACAGCAAACTGAATGATCTATAGCAAAGCAATCGATTTTACTTGGTACAGAAAAGCCTCCCGTTCGTATACGGGGGGCTTTTCTGCTTATTCTATAGGCTACACGGTATTATTAACTTCCGACGAATGACACTGACCGACATACTAGGCTATGGAGCCGCCGTAGTAGCCGGTTTGGTAATCGGTCTGGCAGGCGGGGGAGGCTCCATTCTGACGGTACCGGTTTTTGTTTATTTGTTTCAAATTCCACCCGTACTGGCTACTTCGTACTCCCTGTTTGTGGTCGGGTCAACCTCGCTGGTGGGTTCGGTCGGGTACGCTTTAAAAAAAGAGATTGATTTTACCGTCACGGCGGCTTTTGCCATACCGTCGTTTCTGTCGGTGTTTCTGACCCGGCGGTTTCTGGTTCCGGCCATCCCCGATCCGTTGATTCAGATTGGTTCGTTACAATTGCCGAAAGACGAAGCTATTTTGTATTTTTTTGCCTTTGTTATGATTCTGGCAGCCCAGGCTATGATTCGTCAGCCTCATCTGGAAGAAGCCGGTTCTGGTAAACCTCGGCTGGGTTTGCTGGCCCTGGACGGGCTGGGAGTCGGGTTACTGACGGGAACTATCGGCGCCGGGGGCGGGTTTCTGATTGTGCCTATGCTGGTGGTGCTGGCGGGGTTACCCATTCGGCGGGCGGTGGCAACCTCAGTCCTGATTATAGCCGTCAATTCGTTCGTCGGCTTTTCGGGCGATCTGCACCGGAATGATCTGAATTGGCCGTTTCTACTGGAGTTTACGGCTTTCTCTATCGGCGGAATCCTGTTGGGCATCTACCTGGCCCGGTTCGTATCGCCGGTTTATCTAAAACGCGGGTTTGGTAGTCTGGTACTACTGGTTGCGGTCTATATGCTGGTCAAAGAAATTAGCAAATCATGATTGTTGAACAATTGTATACAGGGTGTCTGGCTCAGGGAGCCTACTACCTGGAAAGCGAAGGTGAAGCGGCTGTCATTGATCCCCTGCGGGACACCGATACCTATTTGAAAAAAGCCCGGCAAAACGGTGCTACAATTAAATACGTTTTCGAGACGCATTTTCACGCCGATTTCGTGTCGGGTCACCTGGATCTGGCCAAAAAAACCGGAGCAACTATTGTCTACGGCCCCAATTCACCCACCCGTTTCGAAGCCTATCACGCCAAAGACGGCGAGGTGTTTAAGCTGGGGAAGGTGACCATCAAAGTACTGCATACCCCCGGCCACACAACCGAATCCACTACGTATCTGCTGATGGATGAAAACGGAAAAAATCACGCCATTTTTACCGGCGATACGCTGTTCATCGGGGATGTGGGTCGCCCGGACCTGGCGATTAAAGGCGATTTGACGGAGGAGGATCTGGCCGGTATGCTGTACGACAGCCTGCATACGAAGATTATGCCGCTGGAAGATGACGTAATTGTGTATCCGGCTCACGGTGCCGGATCGGCTTGTGGGAAAAACATGAGCAAGGAAACCACCGATACGCTCGGCAATCAGAAGCGGTTTAATTACGCACTTCGGGCGCAGACGAAAGAAGAGTTTACCAAAGCCGTGCTCGACGGTCTGACCAAAGCACCTGCCTATTTTGCCGAGAATGCACGCCTGAATAAGGAAGGTTATGAAGCTATTGACGAGGTGATGGAGCGCGGAGACCGTGCCCTTTCGCCCGATGCGTTCGAAGCCGCCGTTAATGAAACCGGTGCCGTGGTGCTTGATGTACGCGAAGCGCAGGAATTTGCCAAAGGCTTTATTCCCAACGCAATCAATATCGGTTTGAAGGGCCAGTTTGCGCCCTGGGTGGGAGCCCTGATTCCGGATTTGAAACAGCCAATTGCCCTGGTGACGCCCGTTGGTCAGGAAGAAGAAACCGTTCGGCGGCTGGCCCGGGTCGGTTATGATCACAGCATTGGGTATCTCGACGGTGGTTTTGCTTCCTGGCAGCAAGCGGGTAAGGAAGTGGATGCGGTAGAGTCAATTTCCGCCGATCAATTTGTCCAGCAGTATACGCAGGGCCAGGTGGTGGATGTTCGCAAACCCGACGAGTTTGCCGCCGAACACGTTAAAGGAGCCGAAAACCTGCCACTGGACAATCTGAACGACCACATGGCAGAAGTAAGCAAAACCAGGCCGGTTTATGTGCATTGCGCGGGCGGCTACCGTTCGATGGTGGCAGCTTCAATTCTGAAAGCTCGTGGCTTTGATAACCTGATTAATGTGGAAGGGGGTATGGGGGCAATCAAAAAGACCGGTCAGGTACCTATCGTAAACGAAACACCTGCTCACGGATAAACGGGCGTTCGGAGTTTTATAAAGGAAGTCTCAAAAATAAAGCAGTCGCTGGCCGGGGCTGCTTTATTTTTTGAGTTCATTTAGCTCGTCGAGTTGGACGGTATTGAAGTGACGGTATACCTGTAAAATGATAGCGAGCGCAATGGCTGCTTCGGCGGCTGCCACAATCATGACAAACAGACTGAATAATTGCCCCTGTAGCCGTTCCGGATCGTTTTGACTAAATGCAATCAGGTTCAGATTGACGGCGTTCAGCATCAGTTCAACGCCCATTAACACCATAATCGCGTGGCGTTTCAGCAGTACAATGGCCAGGCCAATGCTGAACAGCGCGGCCCCGACAAGCAGGAATATTCCGGAATTGATTTCCATCTTCAACTCATTTTTTTCTTGACGAACTGGCAATTGTCGTGGCGCCAATCAGGGCTACCAGCAATAACACCCCCGCAATTTCGAACGGTATCAAGTATTCGGTCATCAGTTGCCGCCCTATGATATCAACGGTCGAGCGGTACGTCACATCGCCCTGATGAAGCAGCACGAAGTTTCCCCGCACCAAAGCCGTGTAAAGCACACTAAAAATACCGCCTGCCACCAGCAACGCCCACAACCAGCTTCGGTGTTGAGTCAGGATGTGATTAGGCTGTGTGTATTCCGTCGGTTTGGTCTGGTTTTTGTTTGTCAGCATGACGCCGAAAATGATCAGCACCAGCACCCCACCCACGTAGATCATAATTTGTGAAACGGCCAGAAAATCCGCACCCGCCAGCACAAACAGCCCGGCCACGCCCAGTAGTGTCAACAGCAGAAAAAATGCCGCATACAGCACGTTTTTCGTCAGCAAAACCATCAGCGCCGAGCCAAGCGTGAAAAGGATAAACAAATAAAAAACAATCTGAACCACGGCTTTAGTAGTAATTATGAGTCGCTTTTGGGCGGTGTTTTCGGTTTCATGCTGGGCCGGAACGCCGGACGCGGTTTGGGTGGCTCGGTTGGTGCCTGCTCGTCGGCCTCCTGTCCGTCGGCTTCCGGAACTTCGGGTTTTTCGGCAACGGGCTCAATCGGCTTCGGCGCGTCAGGGGGCGGAGTCGGCACCGTTTTGGGCCGCATGGTCGGGCGGAAGGCTGGCCTGGCCGCAACCGGTTGCTCTTCGTCTGCCGTAGGCTGGTCAGCAACCGGCGGCTCAACGGCTTTGGGCACTTCAGCCGGTTTTACTTCCTCACTGGCTACGGGCGGATTTTTGGGCCGCATGGTGGGCCGAAATGCGGGTTTGCCAACCGCTGGCCGGGCTTCTTCTCCCGCCGGTTGTTCCGGAACCGTAGGCGCACCTGCATTTGGCTTTTCGGCGTTGGACTCCGTTGGCGTAGCCGATTTGGGCCGCATGGTAGGCCGAAAACCGGGTCGCTCTGCAACGGGTTTGGACTCATCAACAATAGGCTGCTCTGACGGGGTTTCCGCCGTGGGCTTTGCTTCTTCCAACGGGGCTGGAGCGGGTTTGGGCCGTAGGGTGGGCCGAAACGCTGGTTTAGCCGGAACCGCTTTAGGTTCTTCCGCACCGGATTCATCGGCTTTCTTGGCGTCTATCGGCTTAACATCTTCCGGGGGCGGAGCGGTTTTCGGGCGAAGCGTGGGCCGGAATGCCGGGCGGGGAGCAGCCGGTTTTTCGAGTCCTTCCATCGCAATCTTTTCTGCTTCGTCGGGCGTTACATCCGTGAGTGGGTGCTCGGCCGCGGATCCGGCTGAATTCTGCTCCGTCAACGGTTTTTGCTCTTCCTGGGGCGGTTGCGTCGTCGGAGCTTTCAGCGTGGGCCGGAACACCGGACGCGGTTTTGGAGCCGGGGTGTCGGTTGCTGGGGCGGTTTCTGCCGCTTCGGGTTCCGTGTCCGGATCAACGGGTTTCGCAGCCGGTTTCATGCCGGGCCGGAAAACCGGCTTTTTCGGCGTATCTGATGCGGTGGCCGGAGCCGCTTTGGCGGCAGCCTGTTGCGCCTTGAGTTCTTCTTTTTCCCGCACAAACTGCTCGTACAGGGCCCGCTTCTCATCCGCTTGTTCGGGCGACAGGTTGGCGTAATGGTATGTCATGTTACCCAACTCGTACTCGCTGAAGTCGTACGTTTTGGTCATCGTCAGGCATTCGGTCGGGCAAACGGTGGTGCAAAGGCCGCAATAGCAGCACTTGGCCATATCAATATCGAACTTGCCCGCGTAGAGACGAATGGGCGAACCATCTGATGCCTTTCCAACTTCTTCGGTGGCCTTGATGGTATCAATCGTGATGCAGTCCACCGGACAAACTTTCGCGCATTTATCACAGACGATGCAGTCGTCTATTTCATTATGGAGCCGGTAGCGGCCGTTATCGGGCAGCGGAATGGTCTCAAACGGATATTGTAGCGTGACAATACCCGTATCCTGGCCGAAGTAGTCCGATTGCTGGACGTTAATCGGTTTGCGGCTTTGGCGGGCGTTCCAAATGTGCCGAAACGTGAGCTTGAGCCCCGTCAGCGTCGTTTGGATACCCTCCTGTATATCTTTAAAATATTGATTCATTTGTAACAAAAGTAATATCCTGCTTAAAAAATAAAGAGGAAAATAAGCGTAGAAAGTTTCTCAGTGCCAGAAAGTTTTCTGAGTCTCTATAAGTTACAGCTGCGGATTTATAAACGGAAAGATAAGCGGAAGGTATTAAAAACCAGCGAATCTTTGTTTTTAACCCATGAACAAGCGGATGCGTTCGTTCTCGTTTCGGAAGTGAGTACGTTCGATACGGCTGAATGCCATGAAGACGGCGGAGCCAGAAGCATCCAGACGGTTTTCCGGACGCTTCCGGTTAAAGACACGTAAACTGTAAACCGCCCGGCTTTGGGCAGGCGGTTTTTCGGAAGCGAAAAGATAAATACGGTGTTTCCGTTTAGTATAGTTTCGGGAAGCGGGCCGGATCGGACTCGTTCATGATCTCGTACACCGCGTCAAAAACGTCTTCTATGTTGGGTTTGGAAAAATAATCGCCATCCGAACCGTAGGCCGGGCGGTGGGACCTGGCCGTAAGCGTACGCGGAGCGGAATCGAGGTAACGGTACGCATCCTGCTTCTCAACCACCTGCTGCATCATATACGCCGAAGCCCCCCCCGGAAAGTCCTCGTCGGCAAACAATACCCGGCTGGTCTTTTTGATGGACTCCACAATCGTATGCGACCGGTCGAAGGGTAACAGGGTTTGTACGTCGATCACCTCGGCCTGAATGTTAAACTGCTCCAGTTGCTCGGCGGCTTCCAGCACGATCCGGCACATGGAACCGTAGGTAACAATGGTAATGTCGGAGCCATTGCGCAGCGTTTCCGGAACGCCGAGCGGCAGGCAGAATTCGCCCAGATTTTCCGGCAAACGCTCTTTCAGCCGGTAGCCGTTTAGCGGTTCAACCAACAGGGCCGGGTCGTCGCCTTTAATGAGTGTATTGTAAAAACCGGCGGCCTGGGTCATGTTTCGGGGCACCAGAATGTGTAGCCCGCGCAGGCTGTTAATCATGGCGCTCATGGGCGATCCCGAGTGCCAGATGCCTTCCAGCCGGTGCCCACGTGTACGAATGATAAGTGGAGCTTTCTGACCGCCTTTGGTTCGGTAATGCAGTGTAGCCAGATCGTCGGTCAGCGTGGCCAGCGCGTAAAAAACATAGTCGAAGTACTGAATTTCAACAATCGGTTTCAAACCCCGCATAGCCATGCCGATACCCTGCCCGATAATGGTGGTTTCCCGAATTCCGGTGTCGGTGATGCGCAGTTCGCCATATTTCTCCTGTAAACCGGCAAGCCCCTGGTTAACGTCGCCAATATGTCCAACGTCTTCGCCGATGGTCACCACTCGGGGGTCGCGGGCAAATAGGCTGTCGAAATACCGCTGCATCAACTGGTAACCGTCAACCAGCGGACTTTCGTCGGTGTAACGGGCCGGTATGGGGGTTACTTTCAGGGGTGAATCGGGCGACTGACTGTATAAATGCGAACTATAGCGATCTTCGTTTTCGGCAGTAGTGCGGTTCAGCCACGCCAGCAGACCCTGCTTCGCTTCCGAATCTTCGGTGCGCAAATACCGCAGCGCACGCTTCACAGCCGCTACGGCGTCCCGGCGAATAGGTACGTACGTTGTTTGCAACTGATGCCGGAGCCTGGCAATGGGCTCACTCGCCGGGCTGGTTTCGGTGGCCTGTTGCAGCAGCAGCATGGCTTCCTCATAATCGTCTTTCAGGGAAGCCAGATAAGCGTTCCAGGCATCCTGACGGGCGGCTTTGGTAATCCGGGCGGCATCCCGCTCGATGGCATCCAGTTCGTCATGCGTCGCATAGCCGTTTTCCAGAATCCACTGGCGAAATTGCCGGTTGCAATCGTGCTGACGTTCCCATTCCAGTCGTTCGGGGCTTTTATACCGTTCGTGCGAACCGGATGTTGAATGGCCCTGCGGCTGCGTCAGTTTCTGAACGTGAACCAGTACCGGAACGTGTTCTTCCCGGCAAAGGCGGGCGGCTTTCTGATAGGTTTCGATCAGGGCCGGGTAATCCCAGCCTGTCACTGTCATAATTTCGATGCCCTTCTCTGTTGCCGTCCGTTGCAAACCGGCCAGTGCTTTCGAAATGCTGCCTTTGGTGGTCTGGTATTCAACCGGAACGGAAATGCCGTAGCCATCGTCCCAAACTGACATCAGCAGCGGAACTTGCAGAACGCCAGCGGCATTCATGGTTTCCAGAAACATTCCCTGCGTGGTTGAGGCATCACCAATCGTTCCGAAAGTAATTTCGTTACCATTTCGGGAAAATGTCGTCAAAACCTGTAGATGCGGGTTTTGACGATACAGCCTCGATGCGTAGGCCAGACCAACTGCTCTTGGTATCTGGCCTGCCGTCGGGGCAATATCACCAACAGAGTTGTAAAGTTCGGTTTGGTTGCGCCACAGACCGTTTTCGTCGAGCCATCGGGTGGCATAATGGCCGTTCATCTGGCGGCCTCCCGAGTTGGGGTCGGCTTCAAGGTCGGTGTGGGCGTAAAGCTGGGCGAAGAATTCGGTCCAGGTCAGTTCGCCGAGGGCCACTACGAACGTCTGATCACGGTAGTAGCCCGAACGGAAGTCGCCAGCCCGGAAAGCGTGGGCGGCTGCCAGTTGGGCAACTTCTTTGCCATCGCCGAAAATGCCGAACTTGGCTCGTCCCCCCATCACCTCGCGCCGACCCAGTAGGCTGGCCGCCCGGCTTTCGCAAGCCAGTCGATAGTCCTGCAGGATTTTTTCCGGCGTTAGTGTATCGGTTATGTTCAGTTGTTCGTTTGCAATCACAGAACGGCCACGGTTTAGAGATTCTCGTTTGCGTATTCATTGCCTGTTCAAAGGGTTCTGGTTGTGTTTCAATAAGATACCTAAAACGCAAAATCTTTGAACAAACAAAGTAACTCCAGCGGTCGGAGTAAAAATAATATAAAGTTTGGCAGCTTTCAAAAAAACGAATTTATGCCTTTCTTTGTTAAGCGAACAGGCACCAAATAAATGTTGGCAAACCTTTTGTAACAGAATAGGATTGTAAAGTTCTTTACCCGTTTGTTTGTAACTAAATTTTTAAAAAGAAATGAAAAAGGCTTTTTCACTAATCGTAGTTTTTCTGGCATTTGCGACTGTTTCTTTCGCTCAGAAAGGCGTAATCAAATTCACCAAGGAGTCGCACGATTTCGGCAAGGTGCCGCAAGGAACGCCGGTTACGCACACATTCGAATTTACGAATACCGGTACGGACCCCGTCGTCATTTCTCAGGCAACTCCTTCTTGTGGCTGCACCACGCCTGACTGGACCAAAAGTGCCGTTATGCCAGGCCAGAAAGGGTTCGTGAAAGCTACGTATAATGCGGCCTCGATGGGCTCGTTCAATAAGAATGTAACGGTCGTCAGCAACGGAGAACGGTCGTCCATCCCCCTGACGCTGACGGGCGAAGTCGTATCCAAAGAGACAGCAGCCGCTTCTCCGGCAGCACCCGGCGCTGACAAAAACAAGAAGAAAGGCACCCGCTAATACGCTATAAAGCATTTTGGCTCAAAAGGGCTGTTCACCAACGTGGACAGCCCTTTTGGTTTTATCGGGCTTGTGAATTCAGGCAGGTCCGGAGGCCGGTTAATAACTAATCGGCACTAAAGCCTTGTTGTCAGCCGGGTAATGGAGATAAGAAAGCCCGCTACCAGTACGATTACGCCGAAAACCGGAACGGGTTTTGAAAGGCTGATAGAAGGTTGCCAGTCAAAACCGTCTTCGGTCCCACCGGATTTTGCTTGGTGGGTTATCAATAATAACCGTATCCACCCGATGACCGTCGACGGCTGATTTTCAAATCCTGCAAAATGGCCGACTTCACCCGTAGATCGAACGAATAGAAATTGGAACGAAACCGGTTGCCGGAGAACGGTGTATAACTGAAATTCATGTCCCAGCAGTGCAGATCGCGGTGTACCGAGATCGTGGTCAGTGAAGGGGCTTTGGCGGAAAAGTCAAAACCGGACTGCACCGAAATCTTCCACTTGGGCGTCAGGCTCAGGTCGCCGGTGACCTGTAGAGCCTGGATAATCTGGCTCTCGGCCGGGGTGAGTTTCGTCAGGCTAAAGGTATAACTCAGGTTAACGCTCCAGGGAATGCTGAAATCAACGTAATCTTCGGGGTTCCGGTTGATGTTTCGCAGTTCGGCGGCATCGGTGGGCGTCTGGTTCTGCGGATTGGGGGCAACCTTCGGTTTCTGCGATCCCTTGGGGGCAAACTGCGTGCTCAGGTAAAAATTCAGGTTTTGCAAATGCGCCAGTCCCTGCCCTTCATTGATGGCCAGTCTGTCGGTTTTATTAAGCCGGTAGGCGTTAACGTAAGGGCCGGTCTGATAAAAATAAGAATAGGGTAGATCCGGAATCCAGTAGACACCGGTTGGGTTTTTGATGTTGTCGGCATAAGCGTACGGGTCAAATACCGCCGAAAAGTTAAAACTGACTTTCTTCAGAATCTGTGTGTTGGCGCTCAGGTTGACGGGCGATAACTTGTAGCGGGTGGCATACGGGTTGTACGAACCCGACAGACTGATGTTGTCGAACAGCGAAACTTTCTCGAACTCGCTCTTGGCCGAATCACTGCGCGACCGGAGCTTCATTTCAATCTGGTTTACAATGCTGTAACTGATCGCAGCGGACCGGCTTGTAAAGCTCGAGGTCCCGGCCGTACCACCCAGACCCCGGTAGCGCGAAATACGTAACGGTTTTGACGAGTCGTAAGGGTCATTAAACTGGTCTATGGTGGTGGTAAAGGCGCTGGACAGGTCCGGCGTATAGCTGAACGAAATGGACGGCGCAATGGTGTGTCGAATGGCTTCCAGTCGGCCCGCCCGGATAAAGAAGGTTCCGTAAGCGCGGGTGTTCATCGACGCACTGAACGAGAGGAAATACGTCGCGGAAATGCCGGAAACCGTATCGACCTGCACCGCCCGGCGGTCGGCAATGTATCTATATTGCAGGGATTTGGTGTAAATATCCCCGCTCAGCGAAACCCCCGGTGTAAAGTTCAGATACCGGGCGAGCTTGAAGTTAGGCAGCGAAATGGGCAGCGAATACCGGGTGGTAATTTGTGCGTTATTCAGAATGGTCGGCAGGTTGGCCATCGTGAACGGAAGCAGGCTGGAGTTGCTATAAAGTTCCTGATTGCGAACAGCCTCAAGACTATCCCGAACGCTTTGAAGAGGATCGCCTACATACGACAGCGTGGTGAATAGCGGGAATCCCAGACCCGTGGTATCGACCCTCCGGATGGTATTGTTAACAGTAATCTGGGAGTTGAAGTCGAGCCCCAGCCGGAAGCTTTCGTACCAGCGGCCCGTGCCTCCTTTCAGGGCGAAAGGTGCAATCTGCGCAACGCCAAAGTTAATCCCCGATGAAATGTTGGTCTGACCGTTTTCGCGCCGGTTGGTAGTTGGATTAAACCGCCCGAAGTTCTGGCTAACGTTCAGGTTGGCCGAACTCGTGACGTATTGCCCGAATTTGCGGCTGAAATTGACGCCCGAGTTAGCCGCGTTGGAAACGTAGCGCCCTGAGGAAAGGGAGGTATTTAACTGGTTGTAGCTGTTGCTGCTGACGTTGACGTTGGCCGAAAACTGCGAGTTGCCGCGGGGCCGGGGCGAGTGCGACCAGAGAATGCTGAAGTCGTTGCTCGGGGGGGTCTCATCAAAGAGCGACCTGGTGCGGTTTCGGGCGTAGGTCAGCGAGAAATTACCGCCAAAGCGATATCGTTTCAGGTATTCCGATGTAATGCCGAGACCCCAGCTTCCGTTGGAATAAATCTGTCCCCTGATGCTGGCGTTGACGTACTGACTGATGGCAAAATAATAACCGCCGTCGCGCAGGTAAAAACCGCGGCCGTTGGGCTCCTCCCCGTATTGCGGAAAAATCAGCCCGGACGTTCCGATTTCGTTTTTCTTCGGAACCGGGAAAAAGCCGAACGGTAATGCCAACGGCGTAGGAATGTCGTTTATGACCAGGTTGAAAGGCCCGGAGATCAACTGCCTGTTGTGAACAACTTTTATCTTACTGGCGTTGATATGAAAGTGGGGGGTGGTCAGGTTACAGGTCGTGTAGATGGCGTTTCGAATGTACAGATTGTCTTCCGCATCTTTTTTAACGGTTTTTCCCCGAACATTGCCCTCGCCCTGGGCCGTAATGACGCCCTTAATGAAGCCTTTTCTGGTTTTGAAATTATAACGGATTTCCTGGGTGTCATACCGGCCGCTATTATCCTGAAAGACAGGCAGGCCAATCGTTTTTTTTGCGGTCGAATCGTAACGGCCCTGGGCGAAAACTTCGTTGGTGGTCCAGTTGAGTTTGATGTACGCAGCCGTCAGGTGAATGTCTCCATAATCGACTTTGGCGTCGCCAAAAAGTTCAACAATCTGTCCGGTGGCGTCAAATAAGGTTGAATCTTTGGCGGAATAATTAACGGTTGTCTGCAAATCACCGCCGGTATTGACCGAATCCAGCCGCGCCACGCTGAGCGAATCCCGGCGCGTGGTGTCAACCACCACCGAATTGCCGGTTACGGTAGCCGACGTGGGCGCAGCCGAACGCGGAGTAAAGGCCGGAAGGGTACGGCGCACTGGTTTTTGCTGGGCGTGGATAACCAGCGGCAGCAGAACGAGCAGGCAACTAACCAGGTTCCGTAAAATAAAGTATATATTTTTCAGTTTTATCAAAAAAATTATATTTGCCCGTAATACAGCGCTGGCTTACGCTGCCAATCGTCAGAACGAATTGCTAATCAGCTTCCGGTATGCCGGATTCACAAAGTTAGTCGCTAACTTCATTCCAATACTGCCTTGAAACGGTTTAACCTGTTAAAAATTATTAAAGCTTCGGGAACGGTAGTTAAAAGCGCCGGTCGATCACTATGGATTGCAGGAACTTTTCTGATAACCATACTCTGTCTGGTCATATTACCGGGCATGAAACCGGTTTTACCACAGGATAATCCCAAACAGGATCAGCAAACGGCGGAGGTCCGGCCCGGGCGCCTGCGAACGGTGGTTCTCGACCCCGGCCACGGCGGAAAAGACCCCGGCACCATGACCAAGCGCAACCGCGAGTCCCGTATCGTCCTGAAAATTGCCCAGGAACTGGGCCGGCGAATCAGGGAAGAATTGCCGGATGTAAAAGTCGTTTTTACGCGGACAACGGATGTATTCATCGAACTCAACGAGCGATCCGCCATTGCCAATCGCAACAAAGCGGATCTGTTTATTTCGATTCACGTGAACGCCAGCCCCTCGTCCAGCCGCGTCAACGGCACGGAAACCTACACCATGGGTTTGCACAAAACGAACGGAAACCTGGACGTGGCCAAACGCGAGAACGCGGTTATCTTGAAAGAAAGCAACTACAAAGAAAATTATCAGGGCTTTGATCCGGATTCGCCCCTGGCGCACATCATGCTGGCCAACTACCAGCACGCGTTCATGAACAGCAGCGTCGATTTTGCCCAGAAAGTAGAGTGGAGTTTCCGGAAAAATGCCGAGCGGCCCAGCCGGGGCGTCAAGCAGGCCGGTTTTCTGGTGCTCTGGCGCACTACCATGCCCAGCGTACTGATCGAAACCGGCTATATTACCAACCCGGAAGAAGAACGGTATCTGGCTTCGGAAGAAGGGCAGCACGAACTGGCCAACGCCATTTTTCGGGCCTTTAAGGCGTATAAAGGCGAGGTAGATGCGGAAGGGTAACCAGATGTTGCTAACTTCGCAACGGTTTTTATTGTTGAGTGGAATGGGTGATTAACCATCCTAACCATTCATCCCTTCACAATCCACGCATGAAACTTTCAAAAGAAGCAAAAGTAGGCATTCTGGCCGTGGTAACACTGGCGATGCTCTATTTCGGATTTAACTTTCTCAAGGGCTCCGACATATTTTCCCGGTCTAATAAATACCTGGTTGTATACGACAATGTGGACGGCTTAACGGCTTCGAATCCGGTGCAGCTCAACGGTTTAAGCGTTGGTCGGGTAGACCGGATTGAGATTTTGCCGACGCGAAGCAACCAGTTGCTCGTCACGCTGGACATTGATAAGCAAATTAAAATAGGACAGGGTTCCAAAGCCGTTCTGGCCGATGCCGGGGTGCTGGGCGGAAAAGTTATTATCCTGCAAATCAAGCCGTCGAATACCTCATTGGAGAGCGGAGATACGCTCGTTAGTGGAAAAGAAGCGGGCATAACGGCTTTGATCAAAGAAAAAACGCTGCCCGTTTTAAACAGCGTAGACTCCCTGACGTTCAACCTGAACCGGATTGTCAAACAATTCGACCGAACCGGGCTGATTCTGAACAAGACGCTGGAAGGGGTCGAGGCCACCACCGGAACCCTGCAACTGACCGTTGGGGAGAACCGGGAGAGTATCCGGCGGCTGATGGCGAACCTGAGCAGCCTGTCGGCATCACTGGCCGAGACGGAGAAGCAGGTAAAACCGTTGCTGGCTAAAGCCAACACGTTTGCCGATTCACTCAATGCCCTGAAACTGGGTCAGACGCTGGCGAGCGCAAACCAGAGCATTGGCACGTTACAGCAAATGCTGGCTGATATCAACAGCGGCAAAGGCACCCTGGGCAAACTGAAAGGTGACGAAGCACTTTACCGAAATGTCAACGGTGCTACGGCCAGTCTAGAGAAACTACTGACGGATTTTCGCGAAAACCCGAAGCGGTATGTTCATTTCTCGCTGTTTGGCCGGAAGGAAAAGAAATCGGCGGCAACAACACCCGCCCAGAGTGCTACCGTTATCGTTTCGGATTCGACGCAATAACGCAAAAACAATAGCCAGAAGACCTGTAGGGTTTGATCCCCTTACAGGTCTTTTTAGTTTTACGGATATTAACCCGCCTGATTACCATGACGCCACTCCTGGACGAATTAAACCGTAAGGCTGCTCAAACGAAACTCGGTGGCGGTCCGAAGAAGATCGACGATCAGCACCGGAAGGGCAAGCTCACGGCCCGCGAACGGATTGATTACCTGATCGACAATGGGACTTCTTTTATCGAAATCGGGCTGTTTGCCGGTGAGGGACTGTACACCGAACACGGTGGTTGCCCGTCGGGGGGCGTGGTGATCGGGATTGGTTACGTAGCGGGTCGGCAGTGCATCATTGTGGCTAACGACGCGACCGTCAAAGCCGGGGCCTGGTTCCCGATTACGGCCAAGAAAAACCTCCGGGCGCAGGAAATTGCGATGGAAAACCGCCTGCCGATCATCTACCTGGTCGATAGCGCGGGCGTGTATTTGCCGCTTCAGGATGAGGTGTTTGCCGATAAAGAGCATTTTGGACGGATTTTTCGGAACAACGCCCAGATGTCGGCAATGGGTATTGTGCAGGTGGCTGCCATTATGGGCAGTTGCGTGGCTGGTGGCGCTTACTTGCCAATCATGTCGGACGAGGCCCTGATTGTGGAGGGAACGGGTTCTATTTTTCTGGCGGGGCCGTATCTGGTCAAGGCGTCGATTGGCGAGGACGTGGATGCTGAAACGCTCGGCGGAGCCAGTACCCACAGCGAGATTTCGGGCGTAACGGACAATAAATACCCCGACGACAAAAGCTGTCTGGATGCCATTCGCCGGATTTTCGATAAAATGGGCGAGCCGGAAAAAGCGGGTTTCAACCGAACAAAAACTGTTTTGCCCGCCCAGAATCCTGAAGAAATCTACAGCCTGCTCCCCAGTGATCGCGTCAAGCCGTACGACATGCGCGAGATCATCGCCCGACTGGTGGATAACTCCGAATTCGACGAATACAAGGAACTCTACGGCCAGACCATCCTGTGCGGTTACGCCCGCATTGACGGCTGGGCGGTTGGCATTGTCGCCAACCAGCGGAAAGTCGTCAAGGCGAAAGGCCGGACGGGAGCGGGCGGCACCAGCGGCCCGGTTGAAATGCAGATGGGGGGCGTTATCTATTCCGATTCGGCTGATAAGGCCGCGCGGTTTATCATGAATTGCAACCAGAAAAAAATACCGCTGGTGTTCTTGCAGGATGTTACGGGGTTCATGGTCGGCAGCCGGTCGGAGCAGGGCGGGATTATCAAAGACGGCGCCAAGATGGTGAACGCGGTGGCGAACTCGGTCGTACCGAAGTTTACGGTGGTGGTGGGAAATTCCTACGGTGCGGGCAACTACGCCATGTGCGGCAAAGCCTATGACCCCCGGCTGATCGTGGCCTGGCCCACGGCCCAGATGGCGGTGATGAGCGGGGCGTCGGCGGCCAAAACGCTGTTGCAGATTCAGGTGGCGTCGCTGAAAGCCCGGGGCGAAACCATTACGCCGGAAAAAGAACAGGAACTGCTGCAAAAAATTACGAATCAATACAACGAACAGCTTTCGCCCTACTACGCGGCCGCCCGGCTCTGGGTCGATGCCGTCATTGACCCGCTCGACACCCGGACCTGGATTTCAATGGGCATTGAAGCCGCCAACCACGCGCCGATCACGAAACCGTTCAATGTGGGCGTGATTCAGACCTAGAGAAGCCATTAGACTACTATCGACTATTATGCAGTGGAACGCTGACCTTTATACCGAAAAACACGCTTTTGTTTTCCAGTACGGTGCGGGTTTGATCGACGTACTGAATCCGCAACCGGGCGAATTGATTCTGGATCTAGGCTGCGGTTCCGGCGAACTGACTCAACAACTTGCGAACCGGGGTGCAACAGTGATCGGGCTGGACGCTTCGGCGTCGATGCTTGACAAAGCCCGGCAACAGTTTCCCGAACTGGATTTTCAGTTGGCCGACGCAACCCGTTTTGAGGTGCCGCAACGCTTTGATGCCATTTTTTCAAACGCGACGCTCCACTGGATTACCGATTACGAAGCGGTTATTCGCCAGATGCATCAGCATTTGAAACCGGGTGGACGGTTGGTTGCGGAGTTTGGCGGAAAGGGCAATGTTCAGCAGATTACGGACGAAGTGGTTCGGCAACTTCGGCTGCGGGGTTATGACCGAACGGTTTCCTGGTGGTATTTTCCGTCGGTTGGCGAGTACGCAACGGCTCTGGAGAAACACGGTTTTCGGGTACAACTCGCCCAGCACTACGACCGGGACACCTTGTTGGACGACCCCGAAAACGGTTTGACCGACTGGATAGAACAATTTGGCCCCAACTTTTTTGAGGGCGTATCAACCGCCGACCGGGCAGACATCCTGGAGGCTACCAAAGCCACTTTAAAACCCGTGCTGTTTCGCGATGGCCGTTGGTATGCCGACTACAAACGCCTGGGGGTTGTTGCCATTCGATAGCTCTACCGGCATGGGCAGGGTGCCCCTGTGCTGCTTAAGCGATAGTATGCTTCACCTGTTCGATGGCTTGGCGCACGTCATCGGGACACTGGGTGCCAATGAGCAAAAACCGTTTTTTACCTTTCATCTGAATTTCAATGCTGGCATTGCCGGAAACCGTATGTGCGGTTGCTTTCCACCCGAAACGGATTCCCCATCCACCGAACTCGCCCAGCGCCGAATAGTTGCGGATACTGACCTGCTCAATGGCATGCCAGTTGATGACCCGGGGCCGAAGCTGAAACGGAAACCATTGATAAGAAATGCCTTCGTCGTCAATGCGGGTTTCGAGTCGTAAGAAAGCAAACAGGCCCAGCACGGCCACGACAATGCCGATTGAAACAGACTCCTGGCGGTAGAGCGTAACGCCTAAAACACCAATAAGGAGCACCCAGAGCCACGGCTGACGAAATTGCTGTTTTTCCTGATACATGGCGGGAGAGCTTTGATCTCTCCCAATATAATGATTTTGGCCGAGAATAGGAAGCTAAAGGCTGATTAAAACCGTAGTTCCTGCGTCAGATACGTACTCCGGTTGTCGCCTTTGATCTGGGTGGTTACCGTAAGCGGTTTCTGGTTCCAGTTAATGGTAAACAGCCCGTAGTTCAGCTCGAAAACCACCTCGCCGACGCGCAGGGCATTCACTTCTTCGCGGGGCTTGCCGACGTGGGTGAGGCCGCTGCTGGTGATGTCGTAGAGGTCGTAACCCAGGCCCGGTACGCTGATTTTGGAAACTTCGGCAATGTGCCGGTCGCCACTGATCAGAACGGTGCCTTTGGGTTTGGTTTTACCCAGCAGGTCGAAAAACCGCTGCCGGGCGGTGGGAAAATTGCCCCATTTTTCGGACTTATGATCGTTGGCCAGAAACTGAATCCCCGAGCCAATGATGTGCACATCGGCGTCGGAGTTGGTCAACTGCCGCTCCAGCCATTTCCATTGGGTTTCGCCCAGAATGTCGCCGGACGGGTCCGGAACGTTCACTTTACCTTCTTTCTTCAGCGGGTCGCGGAAATACCGGCCATCCAGCAGAATCACCTTCACGCGCTGGCCTTTCGGTCCATACGTGTGTGCCGAATAAGCGCCTTCCTGCTTCCGGAGCGGGTCGCTGGCGGGAACATCCAGAAAATCGAGCATCAACTGCTGGCTCTCTTTCTTGCGCGGATACTCTTTGCCACCGTCGTTGACGCCGTAATCGTGATCATCCCAAACGCCGACAATTTTGGTGGATTGCCGCAACTCGGCGTAACCCGGATGCGATTTCTGTTTGTCGTACTTGGCCTTGAGCGTATCCATGTTTTCCGAGTCGCCGTAGATGTTGTCGCCGAGCCAGACCCAGACATCCGGTTTCTGGGCCGCAATATCGTCCCAGAGAAGCATCGGGCGTTTCTGGTCGCTGCACGAACCAAAGGCAATGGTGGTAACCGGCTTTTCGGCGTTCGATGCGGTGGCTGCGGTTTTCGGGCTGCGGCAGGCGGTCAGCGCGGAACCGGCAAGGAAGGTCAGGTAAACAAGTTTTTTCATGGGGTCTTGGGTAAGTGAATTGGTACAAAAGTAAAAAGTCCGCGCGGTTTTGGCGCGGACTTCAAGATTTGTTAACAGGATAAATCAATCCTGCTGTTTATTTCCCCGTTTGCGACGTAAACGTGCTTTCAAAAATCTTATCGGCATTGCCAGCTTCAAAACCGTCGCGTCGGTGTTCGCGCCGGATCTGGTCGGGCGGCAGGTGCTGAAACTGGGGCAAGACGCGCCGTTCGGCAAACTCGACGTACGAACCCGCAATCCGGTGGGTCTGGCCGTCGGCAAACTCCGCGTCAAGCATCTGGGCCACCGTGGAAGCCTGCAACAACCCTCCATCCGGGCTGATCTTGATTTTGCCGCCCGCCGTGTTGAGTTTAAAACCATGTCGTTCCAGAAAATCCGTAAATTCCTGAATGGTATTATAACCCGGTTTCAGGTTGTGAACGCTGATCGTGAAGTGATTCAGGTAATACCGGTTGTAAATCACCCAGGCGGCATACTCGCTTTCCTTTAGCAACGTCAGATAGTCGTTGAGCGTGGGCGTTTGCCAGAGCGGTTGGTGCAGAAACTGATCGACGGCCTGGGCATCGTCCAGGTCCAGGCTATCAACCGGGTCAAAAACCACGGTATCGGTGTACTGGTAAATGATGTGCTGCGCCTGGTCTGACAAATCCCGCACGCGTAGTTCGCTGACGAAAATGCGCGGATAATGCGGTTTGGGCGGACTGTACCAATACGCATTCAGCTTCTTTTCCTTGAAATCATACGGTTCACGCTTCTCGTAGCCGTAGTGCAGAAAAATCTTCTCGAACGACTGAATGCCGAGGCTCGGGACGCCCATCGTCCGAAAGGCAATGTGGTCGTTTTCAATGGCGTCGGCCGACGGAACTACCTTCTCGCCAACCAGGGCGTTGATGATACCCATTACGTCCGGTACGCGCTCCCGGTAGCGGCTCATCAGGCCGTCCAGAACGGCGTCGAGGGTTTGGAGTTTTTGGGATGATGTGGTCATGGTTAAAAGGGTCTTTTGGTAAAGATACCGATTTTGTCATTCGACCACTACCTCGTCTACGCTCACCGACGTGGGTAATCCTTCACGGGGCAAACCCGCCGGGGCCGGACCCGCGTTTTTGGCCCGGATTCGCACGTACCGCGCCCGGGCGGTTTTGAAATCGGCTACCACGGGCAACATGCCCCATTTGCCTTCAAGCTCGTATTGAACCGGCTGATTGATCGCATCTTTGTACGTCGTGCCATCCTGCGACAACCCGATTTCGACCGACGAAGGCGGAAAATCGTTGTACGAAATGCGTTTCAGGAAGTTGGCGGAAACCTTCGTGACGGGCCGGACTTCGCCGAGGTCAATGGTTACTTCCAGGTCGTTGCCCGACACCGTGACCCATTCCGACTTATTGCGCGGGCTTTGGGCCACCTGTCCGTCGGTCAGTTTTTTCTTCGTTGGATCGGATTTCTCGGCGGCTGCGTTCGCGTAGGTGTACGGTTTTCCTTTAGCCCGGTGAATGTAGAACGTTTCTTCAAACTTGGCCCCGGCGGTCGTGATGGCTTTAATGGTCGTCGTTTTCTTCAATGAAATCGGCGTTGCGTATTCAGTGGAAGCCGTCGAGGGTTCTTTGCCGTTAGTCGTATAATAAATTTTGCTGTCGGAGTCGAGCTTCTCCAGCCGCACCTGCAACTGGTCGGCGTCAGTAAACTGCGTGACGGCCCGAATGTCGAGCAGGCGTTTGGAATAATTGACGTTCAGGTACGAAAGCCGTTTGAGGTGCTCTTTCAGCCGCATGGCAAAATCCTCGAAGTTGCGCGGTCCTTTGGGCATCCAGCCGATCTCGGCCAGCGCCGACGCCCGCGGATACACCATGTATTCGACGTGTTGGGTCGTCGGGATGTATTCGGTCCAGACGTTGCCCTGAACGCCCAGAATAAACTTCTGCTGTTCGGGTGTCAATTCCGCCGGGGTAGGTTCGTAGCTGTAGACTTTTTCGATGGGCAGATAGCCGCCACCGGCCAGTGGTTCCTGCGCCGGATTACCCTGATACTGGTCCAGATAACAGAATTCGCCGGGCGTCATCACCACGTTATGCTTCTGTTTGGCAGCTTCAATACCGCCTTCGGTGCCGCGCCAGCTCATCACCGTTGCATTTTTGGCCAAGCCACCTTCCAGAATCTCGTCCCAGCCAATGATGGCCCGGCCTTTCGAATTGACGAATTTTTCGATGCGCTGGATGAAGTAGCTCTGTAGGGCGTCTTCGTCTTTCAGCTTCAGTTTTTTAATCAGGTTCTGACAGAAGGCGCTGGCTTTCCAGGCATCTTTCGGGCACTCGTCCCCGCCGATGTGGATGTATTTTCCGGGGAATAACGCCATCATTTCCGTCAGCACATTCTGCAAAAACGCAAAGGTGGGTTCGCTCGGGCAATATACCTCTTTGAAAATGCCCCAGCGCGTGGCGACCTCGTATTTTTTGGCCGGATCGCACGAAAATTCGGGGTAGGAAGCCAGGGCCGCCAGCGCGTGGCCGGGCATTTCAATTTCCGGAATGATGGTAATGTGCCGCGCAGCCGCGTACCGAACGACTTCTTTGATCTGTTCCTGCGTATAAAAACCGCCGTATTCTTTTCCGTCGTACTGAAACGGGTAGTTCTCGGCGTTATGGCCCAGCACGGTTTCTTTCCGTTTCGAGCCAATTTGTGTCAGTTTGGGGTATTTCTTGATCTCGATGCGCCAGCCCTGATCGTCGGTCAAATGCCAGTGGAAGGTGTTGAATTTGTGCAGCGCCATCAGGTCGATAAACCGTTTAACAAACGACACCGGCATGAAATGGCGGCTTACATCGAGCATCAAACCCCGGTAGGCGTAGCGGGGCCGGTCGAGAATCTGGCAGGCCGGAATCGCCCAGGTTACTCCGGTAAGTTTCGTCGGGCTGAACACCTCCGTTGGCAGCAATTGCAGCAGCGTCTGAACGGCGTAGAAATAACCTTTCGGGGTTTCGGCTTCTACCACAACCCGTTCGGGCGAAACATTCAGAATATAGCCTTCCGGACCGCATTTCCCGGCCTTGTGAGCCTGAAAAACGATGTGCTTACCTTTCACCAGAGCGGGCGTCGTTGGAGTTACGGCAACCGGCAAACCACTAGCGGCTTTTAGCTGCGTAACCAGCGTCTGGGCGGCTGCCCGCTGGCCCGCGTCTTTGGTGGCAACCAAAACCCGTGTGGCGGCCGTGACGGTGAACTGACCGTCTTTACCCGAAAACTGGGCCGGAAAGGGGAGGAGGTTGTAAGCGTTGTCGGATTGGGCAAAAAGCGAAAAAGAAAGCGTTAGGCAGAACAGAAGGGCAAAGATGGATCTCATGCAGCAAGTAAACGGTGGTTGGTAAAATCAAAGGTAGGCAAAAATGCCCTCACCGCTGACAGATTACGAGCAACCGGCTTTTTCTGGAACGGGCTCCCAAGATTAGAAACCGTATGAAAGCTGGCGTAAGGCTAAACCAGTTACCAAATCCCCAAACCGTCCTTCGGGAACCGGTAACTGGTTTACAGAAGGTTGAAAAGCGTTACAAAGAACTGTTCAGCCACCTGTTGATAAAGTTTTTGCCGTTTTCGTATAAAATACCCCGAATGTGGGCTTTCAGAGCGTCGTTGTTAATCCGTCCGTTTGCGTCTTTGGGCAGGAGCGGCCCGCCCCCGTTTTCTTTCCGGTAAGCTTCTTCGGCTACGGGTAGCCAGCGGATCAGGGCGGCTTCCAGCGCCGACGTTTTGCTGGCATCCCGGCAGTTGATGACGGGGTTAATCAGGCCGTCGAAATCGCTGCCGATGGTGATGTGTTCCCAGGGGTCTTTGTCGGTTCGGATTTGCCCGGTTGAAACCACATGCAGAATGTTGAAACACATGGCCAGCGGATGCCGTTCTTCCTTGGTGGGAACCAGAAACGATTCGGCTGGATCAATCTTCTCGGCTGCCAGCTTTTTGGATAAATCCGGGAAGAAAAACCGAAATTCTTCCGCCGAGATATATTCTTCTTTTTCGCCTTTCCCCAGTGCGTTCTGCCAGCCCAGAATCCGAACGTCCAGGCTGATTCCAATCAATCCGTTGCTATTCAGTACTTCTTCAATGTCTTCGTCCATCAGATTGATGGTCCAGGGATTGTACGTAAACGTCTTGTTGACTGTGCCCCATTTACCGGCTATCCTCCGCTCGGTTTCTAGCCGGACAATCGGCATGTTACTGGCTTTCAGCCGAATCATCGTTGCCTGGTTCAGAGCGGCTTTCCATTCATCGATTGAGTAGCCGGTAACGCCCATATGACTGGCAATAATCGGTAACTGATACCCTTTCGACCGACGGTATTCGTAAAAATCCAGACGGGATTTTAAGCTCATGTGCTTAATATCAATCAAAACCGGGGCCGCTTTGAGATCGGGGACATCTGACGTGCCCACATTCACCTGAAGCGTGTAAGCCTGATCGATCAGCCGTTTTCCGGCGGGCGTAATCCCGTTGCCGATTGGATAAGCCGCTTCGTCTTTCAACATCTTAAGGCCGAACGCATGGGTGGCAATCAACTGTTCGGGGATGTGCGATAAGTGCGTGATGACCAGCGACATCAGGTCAAGGTCCGAATCCCAGAGGGCCTGTTGCAAATGCTGTAAACTCTGGGCGGCATCCAGGGCCGGATGGGTTTTGAAGTCGTCGGCCAGCGGAGTCGACGCGCTGGTCTGAAGAGTATCCGGTTTGCCGGGTTGCCCGATCAGCGTTCGGCACAGGCTGTGCGCCCCTTCCAGCGCCAGCGTCAGATTGGGCCGGTCGGTAGCGAGTGGAGCCGGTTTTTTGCGGGAGAGCAGCGTTACCTGACCGGCTTTGTCGAGCGTCTGGTACAGACTTAGTTCCCGCATAAACAACTGGTAGTAGGAAATTTGGCCCGTGCGGATTTTCTCCATGTAGGTCTGATCAACCGGGCTGGTGAAAAAACTGGAGTTTAAGACAACGCCGAACAGTCCCTGTTTCTGGGCAAAAAGCCGTTCAATCGGGGCAATGTTGGCCACCCCCAGCGTCACCTGACCGGACTTTAGCTGACTAAAGCAGGACTGACTTTCCAGAATGTGCAGAAACTCTTCTTCCAGAAAATCGGTCAGTGGGTTTTTTAAATTAATGGGTTCCAGCAGTGCGTCGGCCGTCCGGTTTGAAGGATATTGTCCTTCGAACTCACAAATGAATTGCTTAAAAACCGGGTGGAAATGGAAATCGAAATAATGAGAAGCCGCCATGTCTTTATGAAGAATAAAGAAGGTTGAGGTTACTGTTTGAAGAATTCACGTAACAACGCTTCAGTGCCGACGGTATCACTTAAACCGGCGGATTCAACAGCTCTCACCGGCGGGCGGGTGGTGAACGCATCCAGCGCCAGTTGCCCTCGCTGGGTTAATCCCGTTGCACTCTCGGTCGGTCCGGGGCGGAGTTTCCGGCGCAGGATGTTCCAGACGAAATGACCCGCTTCCACAAAACCAATGTCTTTGGGTAATTCGGTTGACACGCCCTCGTAGGCATGCGTCAGGGTATCGGCTTCTGGTAAGTCGGCATTCAGGAGCGCATCAATGTCCAGAATACCGGCTCCGTACAGTTTAGACATGTTGGGCGTCCATTCCGACGGTTTTCGGGCGGTATTTTTCAGCGTGGTTCGGAAGGCTTCCACAATCTGCCAGGGAAAGCGGTATTTCTGGGGCAGTTCATGAAGGTGTTTTGCTTTCCAGAGCATAGCCGCCGAAGCCACGTGCGGAGTCGCGTAGCTGGTACCGTCGCCATACGACATGAATTCGTTGCCTTCCTCATCGGTAATCGGTACGTACACGCTTTCGCCCGGGGCCGCAATATCGACCATCGGCCCGTTGCTGCTGCCTTTCCAGGGCAGGTCTTTCGGGTTGGTGGCCGCTACCGCAATCGTACCGGGGTAAATGGCCGGGGCTACCACCAGTTCGACCTGGTTGCCAGCGGCACAAACCCAGATGATTCCCTGTTCATAAACCTCGCGGGCAATGGCCGCAAACATGGATTTGGGATAGGTTCCCATGCACATAAACATTACGTCAGCCTGACTCTGAATGGCATAGTTGGCCGCATCCACGAGTTCTTTCCCGCGACCCAGCAGGATCACCGACTTGGCAATGCGATACGGAATGAGTCGGGCCAGCGTTTTACCGCCGAACGTCAGCAGACCGCTGTTGCCGTTGACGGTATTGGGGTCCGTCTGCAAAACGTTTCCTACGGCAATGCTGGCCGTTCGGGTGCCGTGGCCCGGAAATTTCAGGAGTTTTCGCTCCATTAAATCGCGGGCATCGGTGTCCTGGTCGATAAAATCGAAATCCTTGTCGGTATCGTATCCGGCAAAAACCTTGGAGTGCGTCGAGTAGCCGGTATCCAGTTGAACAAACCGCAGTTCGGCCAGATTATCCCGGATTGCCTGCCAGTCGGCCCGTTTCAGGCGCTCGGTATCGTCGAGACAGTTCACAGCCGACCAGTTCCACCAGCGGTGGTAGAAAGCCGGACTTTTAACTTTTTTGCCCTTCTGGACGCAGACTGAGTCGCCAAAATTCTTTAGAAACGTTTCCTCTTCTTTCTGCCAGGTTGCGAGTCCACTGTCCTTGCCGGGGTTGAACGATTCAAAGCGATCCGGACCGGTTTCTCCGGCATCAACGCCAATGTCTGTCAACGTTTCCAGATCCGGTTCGCAGCTTTCGACATGCGGCAGGGTTTCCAGCTGTTGCGCCAGTTCCCACGGGTTGCGGTTGGAGCGGAGGGTCAAATACCGTTTCCGCCGGATATCGGGGTCAAATGACGACGGAATCAGGGGTGTTTCGTCAACGAATCCTTCTACCAGGGTGCTGGCTCGCCCCTCCCAATCGTCCTGCAACACGGGCTGGCTGGACAGGGTGATCTCAAAATACTGAAGCCGGTCAACCGGGGTGGCGCTTTCTCTTTTTTCAGGAGCCGGAGTGGTTGAAGGGGTTGGTTTGGCTTCCACAAGAGCTGGTGAAGGACTCATGATTTTAAGGGAAGGGGTTTGAGCTTCAATGATTTGGCGCCGGAGGGGCTGCATGGCGTCCGCGACCGGCATGTTGCTGAACGCTTCGACAATGCAACT
The DNA here is from genome assembly GCF_003259745.1 of Larkinella arboricola. GTDB lineage: Bacteria > Bacteroidota > Bacteroidia > Cytophagales > Spirosomataceae > Larkinella > Larkinella arboricola. The sequence continues at coordinate 438,927 of NZ_QLMC01000001.1, forward strand.
GACGCGGACACCTTCGTTGCCAATCCAGTCAATTTGCTCATCGACGTCACCGGGCTGGACAATGGAACCGTCTTTCCGCAGCCAGTTGCCCGCGGCATCTTTCCGGGGAATGGAACTGTGGTGCAGCGCAACGACCGCGCCGGTACCCAACCCCAGCACCACACTGCCGGATGAGCCGGGCAAGGTGTCCGATTCGTAAATCAGAAAATTGTCCGTTAGCGTAATCAGTCGGATGTCTTTCAGAACCACTTTCTTGTAGTCGCCTTTCGGGTGCTGAATCACGACGCAGTTTTCTCCTTCGATGATTTTACCAAGCGAGCTATCCATCTGAATGTACCCAAACCGGTCCAGAGCCGCCCCTTCGGAACCGGTGGTTTCGACCGCCACCAGCGTAAAGTCGCGTCCATCATAGGGAGAGCCCTGACGTTCTTCGTAGGTGGAGGTCAGGAAAAACAGATCGGGTCGGAGGTTAAACGTAACGGGCGTCAGAACGCGGCCGTCGGCATCAAGTTCATAGTTGAACTGAGCCTGTGAACGGCTGGCGGTTTCCAGATCCGGTAAAACGTGGTTGTTGGTAATCAATACGTTGGGGCTCACCAGAAACCCCGTACCGTACCCGCTGACGCCGAATTGATTCTGGATAACGATCCGGCAGACGCTGGTTGCACTCCGGAGAATCTTCCCGACAATCGATACGTCCTGAAAATTCGGTACGCCATTGATTCGCTCCAGGGCTTTGTCCAGGCGAATCCCTTCCCGGGCGATGCGTTTGGAAAGCCGACTTGTATCGTTGGTGATATCGGTTAAGGACAACTGGCCGGTCCGGTTTTGCTGAATACCGCTTTGAACCCGTTCAATTTCGTTTAAATGAGCCGCATAATTCGCATACGCCCGATCTCGAAGCAACGACTGCGCCGACTCAAAAATGTTAGTCTGTGCCACCGGTTAAGAATTTAGGGGTGAAAGAAGCTTGTCTGTTTGACGGTTATCAGACGATATTACGGAGAAAGGAAGTTGCGTTAGTAAAGCTTTGAGTGACCGGTAGGAGTGATGAGTAAACGGTTGACTATAAGTTATTTTGGTTGGTTTTGGTAGAAAAAAAGCCCGGAAGGCTCCGGGCTTAGTTCTTGTACTATAGGTGAATGGAAGAAGCGTTTTCGTCCGGAAGCCTTTATCCTGTAAACGGTCTCAACGGGCGTCTTACTCGGCCCGTATCCGGAAAATCGCTCCCTGCATGGTTTCATCGACGCGCAGCTGACACGCCAGCCGACTGTCGGTATCGGCATCCGGCAGCGTGTCCAGCAGGTCGCCCTCCGCATCGTTAACCGGCGGCAGGGCATCGGCACCTTCCAGCACGGCTACGTGACAGGTCGCACACAACGCCATCCCCCCGCAGGTTGCTTGAATGGGATAGTCCGATGCTTTCAGGACTTCCATCAGGCTCAGGCTGATGCCCTCCGGAATTTCCAGCGGCTGCCGGTCGCCGTTACGGTCTTCAATGGTGATGTGGATCATGGATGTAGACAAAAGAATGGGAGAATAGACAAAAGACAATAGACAGGAGATAAGAGACGGTAGATTTAATTGGTCTTTTGTCTAGTGTCTCCTGTCTTGTATCTTTTAAAAAGTAGGTACTCCGTTAACGGTGGTGTATTTGAAACTTAATTTCTGATCGGGATACACGTATTTAAACGCGCTCTGGCACATCAGGGCGGCTTCGTGGAAACCGCACAGAATGAGTTTCAGCTTGCCCGGATAGGTGTTAATGTCGCCGATGGCGTAAATCCGTTCGACATTGGTGGAATAATCCACGGTATCAACCGCAATGGCTGATTTGTCGATCTGGAGCCCCCAGTCGGCGATGGGACCGAGTTTGGGCGTCAGGCCGAAAAGCGGAATCAGGTGGTCGGTAGCCAGGTTCGTAACGGTTTTGTCTTTGGCCGTAATCGTAACTTCCTGCAAATGGCCGTTGCCCGAAACGCTGCTGATGTTCGATTGCAGAATCAGGTTAATGCGCCCATCCTTCGCCAGTTCAAACACTTTTTCGGCTGAGTCGGGTGCGCCCCGGAAACTGTCGCTGCGATGAATCAGGGTTACTTCGCGGGCGATGTCGGCCAGAAAAACCGTCCAGTCCAGAGCCGAGTCGCCCCCGCCTGCCAGTACCACCCGCCGGTCGCGCAGGAGTTCCGGATTCTTGACCATGTACGCAACGCCTTTGCCCTCAAATTGTTCCAATCCCGCAATGTCCGGTTTCCGGGGTTCGAAACAGCCCAGGCCGCCCGCAATCACCACCACCTGGCAGTGTACGACGGTTTGCTCGTTGGTCGTAATGTGGAACGAGCCGTCGGGCTGGCGCTCCAGACTTTCGACGCGCTCACCCAGCGTAAACGAAGGATGAAAGGGGGCAATCTGTTCCATCAGATTATCGACCAGCGTCTGGGCCTTGACGTCCGGAAAGCCGGGGATGTCGTAGATCGGTTTCTGGGGATAGATCTCGGATAATTGCCCACCTACCTGCGGCAGTGCGTCGATCAGGTGGCAGCGCATTTTCAATAAACCCGCTTCAAAAACGGCAAACAGCCCGACCGGACCGGCGCCGATAATGCAAATGTCAGTAGTAATCATTGTCTTTGTCAGTTCCTGTTTTAATCGATTCTGGTGTGGATTCGGGCAGTCTCCTTATGGCTAAAAACACTGACAGACTTTCCTGTGAATGTGAGGGTTAAGGCCACAAAACTTCGGCAATAACCTTTTGGATTTTCAGCCTGCGGACCTGCTTAAGCTGCCTGAACAACGTTGCAAAGTAAAGGAGAAGAAAGTGAATAAGTATAACAATAGGTATTGTATTGGGTAATATTATATAACGTATGGTAATGAGTGGAGGCCGTTCCGGAAAAAGTTATCCTGGAGCGCCAGTTGTCGTAAAAAGCCGCTTTTTCGTCGTAAAATGAAATATAGTTACTCCGGTAAAGTCCCCAATTTTGTAGCCGTAGTTGAACGCTAGTGCCAAAACAGTAAACAACATCAAACCATGAAAAACCAAGTACCTGCCGCGACGCCAGTCGCGAAAAAAACCGTGTGGGGTAGTGCCTCATTTGCCAAACGTGCGGTTGCCATTCTCCTTTCTGCCACTTTCCTGGTCACAGGCTGTAAAAAAGACGAAGTAGACCCAACTCCTGATCAAACCAGTACGCTAACGGCCAATGCCGGGGCGGACCAGCAGGTTCAGGTCGGGGAAACCGTTAAGCTGGACGGTAGCGCTTCAACCGACAGCAAAGGGGCTCCGCTGACCTTCCAGTGGACCGTTGCTACCAAACCTGCTAAAAGTACGGCTGCCATATCCTCAGCAAACACGGCCAAGCCGACCTTCGTACCCGACGAAGTAGGGGATTATGAACTGGAATTGACGGTTTCCAACGCCAACGGAACCAGCAAGGATAAAGTAAAACTGACGGCAACGGTGGCTCAGCCCATTGCCATCGACAAGAGCATTACCGTTAAAACCGTCCTGACGGATCGCGTTGCCAATCCTGAACTGCCGGATTATATTGTTACAAAAAGCATCGCCGTTTCGCACGAACTGACCATTGAGCCCGGTGTTGTAATTGCCTTCGAGCGGGATACGCGTCTGGATATCAATGATAACGGCGGTTTGGTCGTTGCCAAAGGAACTGCCGAGAAAAAAATCCGCTTCATTGGGGCCGAAAAGACGAAAGGCTTCTGGTCGGGTATCATGATTTACTCGGGTAGCAATGCCAACGTGTTCGAATACATCGAAGTAATGCACGCCGGAAGCCGTGCGCTCGTTAGCTCCACGAAAGCCGGAATGGCCCTGTTTGGCGGTGGAAAAGCCCAGATCGCTCTGAAAAATAGTTTGTTCTCGCAAAACGACGGATACGGTTTGCTGGTACAGGAAGGCGGTATTCTGCGCGAATTTGCGGCCAATAGCTTTACGAAAAACACGGAAGCCGGTATTATCGTCGATCCGGCCAACGTGGTCAAGCTGGATGCGGCTTCGGTCTTCACGGGCGAAAACGGTCGCAACGTGGTTGAAATCAAAGGGTATTATCTGCGCGACGGTAATGATATTACCTGGAATGGTTTCAAAGATAAAACGCCGTATCGGCTGCTGGGTGATTTCGCGGTTGAAATCGGCCTGACGCTGAGTCCTGGAGTAACGATTGAAGCCGCCCGCGATGTGATGATTATGATCAACAGCAAAGGCTATCTGATTGCCAAAGGAACGGCCACTGAGAAAGTGACGTTCACGGGTGCCGAACGGACGGGTGCTTACTGGAAAGGGATGATCATTTATTCGACCAATTCACGGAACCTGATCGAAAACGCCGAGATCAGCAACGGGGGCAGCCTGGTTATTGTTTCGGGTAAAAAAGCGAACCTGGCCCTATATGGTGGCAATCTGACGCTTAAAAATACGGTGGTTTCGAAAAGCGGTGGTTACGGAGTGTTTGTTAGCTACACGGGCAGGCTGAACGACGATGCTTCGACGGCGAATACCTTCACGGCGAACGCACAGGATAACATCCAGCTCGAAAAATAAAGTGATAAAGTTTTGAGATTAAGGGTTTAGGGATAGTAACGACAGCCCGGTACAGCTTGTGCCGGGCTGTTTTGTTTGATGGCGGCTGATCTTGAATAGTGCTGGATTTTTCTAATTTTAGCCTGACGAGCGTAATGAGAAAGAAAGACGTGGTATAGTCCTGAAAAACCTTGTTTTAATAGCATATTGCCAGACAGAAATGTACTGGACTAAACCCAACCGGCCACAAGCAGCAAAAAAATAAAAATAATTTACCGAAAGGGAATCGCTGATGAACAATGAATTAGGTTCTGATTCGTGCCGCGCCTACTGGACTATACGATAAGATTAACGTAACAATTACAACCACTTTCTGACCGTATGGGTCTTTCAGGAAAATAAAATAGAAGAATCACCTGTTAATAAAGGAATCACCTGTTGGAGCAAAAACCGGTTTATGAGAACCAATTGCTGGCAAAATGGTTTGATGAACAGCCAGGAGCCGGATTGGGAAGAATGGTTTCCGGCCTGATCCGATAGCGAATCTCCAGCAAACTCGACACTAAATGAACAACCTGATTGCGTACGATAAGTATTTAGCCCGGCTTGTCATGATTTGTTTTTTTCTGCCCAACCGGGTGCAGATTTTTATCCTGATGGGCGTTTTTGTTTACTGGGCCGTCAGAGATAATTTTTCCGTTAAACAAAAGCATTTCCGGCCCTATGGCGGGGCTTTGCTTCTGGGTAGCATCTACCTGCTCTACGCCCTGTATGTTCCATTTACGGAGCCGGCTTATCGGTCGGATGTTCTGTTCGATCTGGAACAGAAAGCCAGTTTATTGGCGGGGCCCTTAGCCTTCCTTCTGATGCAGCCCCAAACGCGGAAAATCATTGCTGGCGAACTGATTTACTTTGTTTACGCCTGTTTTATTTCCTGTCTGGTGGGCAATGTATTCTATCTATACGAATACGGCTGGCACGTAAGCAGCCCGGATGCTCACATCCAGTACCGGCTGTATTTTGAAAAAATTACCGGTATGCACCCCACCTATATGGGTATTTACCTCTGTTTTGCCTCGGCGATTTTGCTGCTTTCTCAGAAACACCGGCACCAGTTCAAAGGCTGGAAACTGGGGGCTGTTCAATTCCCGCTGTTTTTGTTCCTGATGGCCCTGATGCCCAAAGCGCCGGTGATTGCACTCTTCGTGATTCTTTGTTATTACGCCTGGATCAATCGGGCCAGAAAACAAAAAATTGTGCCGGTTCTGGCCGTATTACTGATTTCGTTGTCCATCGCCTTCCTGTCCATTCCGTTCAGCAGTCAGCGGGTCGGTGAGTTTTCGGCGGTGCTGGACGCGAAACCAAACGACAATCCAATGGATAATTCGGTGCAGATGCGCCAGGTCATTCTGTCGGTTGATCTGGACGTATTGGCGCAGAACTGGCTGGTGGGCCTTGGCCCCGGCGGAGTTGATCCGGCCCTGAAAGTTAAATATGAGGAATATGCCCGCAGGCTAAACGTCCCGCTGGAAGCGTTTGATACCCATAACGAATACCTGAATCAATGGCTCTCGTTTGGCCTGGTGGGTATCGCGTTGTTTATATTGGTTCTTGGGGTTCAGCTTGCCAATGCCGTCCGTCGGCGCGATCACTTATACGCCATTCTGCTGATGATCTTTATCGTCACCTTTTTTACCGAGAACGTCTGGTCGCAGCAGAAAGGCATTACATTTTATTCCTTCTTTACGTCCCTGTTTTTCTTTGCCGGAATGCGGCTGCAATCCAGCCCGGTCGAAGCCGGTCCGGTCGTGCGGGAAAGCCCTAGCCGGATAAAAAATCTGGTACAGGAAATCGGATAACATTCTGATAAGTAAGAATGATTCGTTTAGCTATTTTAGATGATATTCCGGCTATTCTTCAGTTAATTCGACGCGTGGTGCCGCTCATGCGGGCGACCGGTAATCTTCAATGGGATGACCAGTATCCAAACGCGGCTGTTTTTGAAAACGACATTGCTCAGGATCAGCTCTGGGTGGCCGAGCTTGATCACCAACTAGTGGGGTTAGCCGCCATCACCACCGACCAGGAGCCCGAATACGCCGAAGTGGGCTGGGACCTGACCGAAACCGCCGTTGTGGTGCACCGGCTGGCCGTCGATCCGGCCGTTCGGGGGCGGGGCATTGCGGCTCAGTTGATGAATCAGGCCGAAGAGGTTGCCCGCCAGCGTGGTATCAGCGTGCTACGGATTGATACCAACACCCAAAACGAAGCCACCCAACGGCTTTTTCCCAAATTAGGGTATCAGTTTGCCGGTGAGATTGGGTTGAGCTTTCGGCCCGGTTTGCGGTTTTATTGCTACGAAAAACGACTGGTAACTACATAAAAGGGTTTTTACCACAAGATAGTACAGAAAGGCCAGTGCAGCTTTGCGCACAAATTCTATTTTTACCGTAAAAATGGAATCATGGTACGCCTTCTGTTCGCCCTGACCTTGCTGGGCCTGACGCTGATAACGGCTTTTCGCCCCCAACAGAAAACACAAAACCGGAAAGACCCCCGGCCCAACATCGTCCTGATTGTTGCCGACGACCACGGGCGCGAAGCCGTGGGGTGTTACGGAAACCCGGCCGTCAAAACGCCCCACATCGATCAACTGGCGGCCGAAGGTGTCCGCTTTACGAATGCGTTCTGTACAACGGCCAGTTGCAGCCCCAGCCGGTCGGTATTGCTGACGGGCCTGCACAACCACGCTAACGGGATGTACGGTCTGGAGCACCGCGAGCACCATTTCAGTTCGTTCGATACCGTGCGCTCGCTGCCGGTTATGCTCCAGAAGGCCGGTTATCAAACCGCCCGGATTGGTAAATTTCATGTAGCTCCCGAGCGGGCGTATCATTTTCAAAAAGTGCTTCGGGGGGGCAAAACCAACAATCCGGCTTCCATTGGCCGCAGCCCCGTCGAAATGGCCGATCTGTGTTACCCCTTGTTTTCTGAAGCGTCTGAAAAGCCGTTTTTTCTTTATTTCGCCACCGACGACCCACACCGGAGCAATACCGTATCGGCCAGCGGTATGCCGGTTTTTAAAGGCGATAAAGCCAATTTATTTGGCAACCGGCCTGGCGGTTATCCGCAGGTTCACGACGTTTTTTACCAGCCTTTTCAGGTTCAGGTGCCGCCGTATTTACCCGATACGCGCGCAACCCGCATGGAGCTGGCGCAGTATTACGAATCAATCAGTCGGCTGGATCAGGGGGTGGAGCGGCTGGTAGCGTTGCTGAAAGAAACGGGTCAGTACGACAATACCGTCATTGTATATCTGTCGGACAACGGGGCGCCGTTTCCCGGTTCGAAAACCACCTTGTACGAACCCGGTATGAAACTGCCGCTGATTGTTAAACTGCCCAAACCGCAAAAACCGGGATTTGTGCAGGATGCCATGATTTCGTGGGTTGATCTGACGCCGACGTTGCTGGATTTTGCGGGGGTACGTCCGGATACGGTTTACAGCCAGGGCCGGAGCTTCAAATCGATTATTGAGCAGGACCGGGCAACGGGCTGGGACGAGGTTTACGGCTCCCACACCCTGCACGAAGTGACAATGTATTACCCGATGCGCGTGCTGCGCGAACGGCGGTATAAGCTGATTTTCAACATCGCCCACGAATTATCCTTTCCTATGGCACTCGATCTGTATCATTCCTTTACCTGGCAGGATGTGCGCCAGACGGGCCGGAAGCTGTACGGCAAACGAACCGTCGAAGCGTATCTGCACCGCCCGCGCTTCGAACTGTATGACCTGGAGGCCGACCCCCATGAAGTCAGGAATCTGGCCAGCGATCCGAAGCACCAGGCCATTTTGAAGCGAATGCAGGAAAAACTGAAACGGTTTCAGCAGCAGACAAAAGATATGTGGGTCAGCAAGTGGGAATTTGAATAAAAGCAATGAACCAGGATCGGGTTTTGGCGAATCAAATCAGGGCCATAGCGAATCTGTCGCCGGAGGCATTGACCCTGCTGATTGCTTCAACACAGCCAAAATTGCTGAAAAAAGGTCAGTTTCTGCTGATCGAAGGACAGGTTTGTCAGGCCCTCTGGTACGTCGAAAAGGGTTATTTACGGACCTTTTACGACAGGGACGGCCGGGAGATCAATACCCGGTTTTCGTTCGAAAACAATTTTGTAACGGATTTACGAAGCCTGCGCACGGCAACCCCTTCCGCCTGTTCGATTCAGGCGGGCGAAACAACCACGGTTTGGGAGTTCGACCGAGGTAAACTGCTGGATTTGTACCGTCAATCGGCCGAAATTGAATCCTTTGGCCGAAACCTGCTCGAGCATATGCTGATGGAGCAGGAAGAACACGCCAATTGGTTTAAAGTGTATTCGCCAGCCGAGCGGTACCAGTTCATGCTGCGCCATCATCCGCATCTGCTGCAACGGGTTTCACTTTCGCAACTTGCTTCCTATCTGGGCATTGCGCGGGAAACACTGAGCCGCATTCGCAAAAATCCGTAGCCCTTCATTTTGTGATTTTTATCACAGGTCACTTCCAGAAAATCCGGCGATTTTTGCTACTGTAATCAACCAGCAAACCGTATACAACATGCAAACGCCAGCCGCCAACCGCATGATCGTCGCCGATTTTATTGAAGAGATCTGGAACAAAAACCGTCTGGAGGCACTGGATGCCTACCTCGCCCCCGATTTTGTTGATCATTCGCTTCCAGAGGCACTCCCGGCCAACCGGGAAGGGTTGAAACAATGGATCAGGGCCACCAGCCAGGCGTTCGAGCACAAAACCGTTCTGGAAGAACAGGTGACCGAGGGAGACACCTGCATCGTGAAATTCCGCCTGCTGGCCCGGCATACCGGTAGCTGGCGCGGCATCCAACCCACCGGAACGGAAGCGTCCGTGGTCGGTTATCGCTGCTTTAAATTGAAGAACGGAAAGATCAGCCAGCACTGGGCGCTGCTCGACGGCAATTCGCTGGAAAACCAGTTGCGCACCAGCACCCACGGGTGTAAGGTTCAGCAATAGAAGGTGTTATCCAACAATTCCCTTCAGGGTTAGTGCGTTCCGGACGGCATTACCTTCGCCGTCGTTATTGAAATACATGTACACATCCTTCCCCTGAGCCGTCCATTCCCGGATGCGGTCGGCCCACCAGTGCAGGTCGGCGTCGGAATAAGAACCGCCGTATAAATGGTGGGTATCGGGGCCATGCATTCGGATGTACACAAACGGCGCAGTGGCCCGCAAAATGCAGGGCAGGTTCGCGCCACTCATAATGCAGTAAGCCGCCTGATGCCGTTCCAGGAGGGCAAACGTTTCCTCGTTGTGCCAGCTCAGGTGCCGAAACTCAACGGCGATTTGCAGCCAGTCGGGTACTTGTTCCAGAAAATAAGCCAGCCGCTCATAATCGTACGCCAGGTGAGGGGTGAGCTGCACCAGCAGAATGGCCCGCTTCTCGCCCAGGGTATGCCAGCAGGTTTTGATGCGGTCCAGCCAGACTTCCGGAGCGTAGAGTTTTTTGGCGTGGGTCAATCCCCGGGGGGCTTTGACGGTGAGCTTAAAACCGTCGGGCAGGCGGCTGCGCCATCCGGCAAACGTGCTTAGCTGGGGCCAGCGGTAAAAACTGCTGTTCAGTTCAACGGTTTGGAACTGCTGTATGTAGTAGGAAAGCCGGTCATGAACCGGGGTGTGGTGGGGATACAAAACGCCCTGCCAGTGGTCGTAACTCCAGCCTGATGTACCGATGTGGATGCTCATAAAGAAACGTTGTTTCGCAGAGTTAAGCGGAGCCTTGACTTAACTCTGTGAAATAACTCATTTCTACCCCTTAAGGTTGTTGATAAACCCGCACATAATCCACCTCAAACCGGGCGGGGAATTTTGTTGCCGCCGGATCACCGCCGTTCTGGCCCCCAAGGGCGAGGCTCAGGAGCAGATAGTGAGTTTGATGAAATGGATTCTTACCGGTGCCGTCGCCGTTGATCGTTTTCGACAGATCGACTGAGTTGAGCAACTGGTCATCGACGTACAGCCTGATGAAATCCTTGTCCCAGTCCATCCGCCAGACGTGAAATTTCTCCGACCAGTTCGGATCGTTGAACGTCGAAAGCGGCTTTTTCGTGGTACTCCACTCGCCCACCCATTGCTTGTTGGTACCCCATACCGCATTGGCCAGCAGCATATCCCGGTAATACTCCATGATGTCGATTTCGCCGTTGGCGGGCCACTCACCTGATACGCCCAGCGTCCAGAAGGCGGGCCACATACCCGGGCGGGTGTCGATCCGCCCCCGCATCTCGAACCGGCCATACTGCCATTGGTGTAAACCCTTCGTCATCAGGCTGGCGGACGTATAGTGAATTGAGTCCCGGCTGGTTTTCCAGTTGGTGCTGCCGGGCTGATACGCCGGATTGGGGCGGCTTTCGCGCCGGGCTTCAATGACCAGAAAGCCGTTCTCACAGCGGGCGTTGTCGGGCTGGTACCACTGGTGTTCGTTGTTGCGGACGAAACCGGTTTCAAACACCCATTTCCGGGGGTCGGGTGGTCCGGGCGTGTTGAATTCATCGGCCCAGACCAGTTGCCATTCGGCAGCGGGTGGGCTAAACGGGCTGATCAAAAACCATAGACACGGGAGCAGAAAAAGAGACAGATTCATGGGCGGTCAGGATAGGAAGGTGAAAGTACACAATTCGAAAAAGATACCATTCGTTAAACCGTTGATAAGTTTTTTGAGTTTTATTTGTCTTGGTAGAGCGCCTGCTTTAACTTTTATAGTTTGTTTGTTCAGAATTTTTACTGATTAATCCGCCGGGCCATTCTGGTCTGGCAGCTACGTTGAGAATGACTGTACCTACTGCCAATATACCGAACTCGGAAGTTGATTTAACCAATTGTGAATCAGAGCCGATTCATATTCCTGGATACATTCAGGCTCATGGTTATTTAGTGGCCATTACGGCGGATACCTTCCTTATTCGGTATGCCAGTGAAAATATTCAGCAGCTCGTTCACCAATCGGCTACGGATTTGCTGGGTAAACCGCTGGAGGCCCTGTTGACTGGAACAGACATACCCTCGGAGGCTCTGATGTCTATCCTGAACGTGGGGAAACGCGATAATGCCTGGTCACGCATGAACCCACACCGGTTTCGGCTCAATGAGCAGGACTGGAACCTGATTCTGCACCAGCATAAAGACTACATTGTGCTGGAGTGGGAGCCGCAGGTTTCCACCTCGGGTAGCCTCAACCTCGATCAGCAGTTGATTGCCGAAGCGCTGACCGAAGTGCAATCCAACCGTACACTGTCTGAACTGATCCGGAATACCGCCCGGCGGGTCAAGCAGATTATCGGTTACGACCGTGTTATGGTGTACCGATTTGGACCCGACTGGCACGGCGAAGTCATCGCCGAAGAACGGGAGCCGCATCTGGAGCCGTATCTGGGTCTGCATTACCCGGCTTCGGACATTCCGCGTCAGGCCCGTGAATTGTACAAAATCAATCTGGTCCGGATCATTGCGGATGTTGGAAGTACGCCTTCCCCCATTTTTTCGGTGGGCAGCAAGGATAATGGTCAGCCGCTGGATTTGACCCACTCGGTATTGCGGGCCGTATCGCCGGTGCACATCGAATATTTAAAAAACATGGGTGTGCAGGCATCCATGAGCATTTCGCTGCTGTATCGTGGTGAATTGTGGGGACTGATTTCCTGCCACCACAGCTCCCCCCGGTTTGTCGATTTTCCGGCGCGGCAGGCGGCCAAGTTTGTCAGCCAGCTTCTGTCGTCGGCGCTTGAATTCCGGAAAGACGAACAGGACCAGTCGTTTCTGTTTGAGATTCAGCAGAATGGTCAGGCGCTCAACAGCCAGATCCTGAAAGACTGGGATGTGGTAGCGGGTCTGACACAGCACCCGGTTACGGCCCTGAACATTGCCGACGCCACTGGCGCGGTGCTGGCGTTCGATACGAAGTTTTATTCGATGGGAACCGTGCCGGCGGATTACGCCGTGGCCGGAATCACCAACTGGCTGGGTTCGCAGCCGTTCGATACGGTGTTTGAAACCGATCGGCTGCCGGAACTTTACCCACCCGCCGAAAACTTTCGGGATGTCGCTTCCGGGATGATGGCCATTGTTTTGTCGAAAGAATTGAACGAATACCTGCTGTGGTTTAAACCGGAGCGGATTCGGCAGGTGACGTGGGCCGGAAATCCGGACAAACCCGTAACGGTCGACGAAGGAGGCAGACCGTTTCTGCATCCCCGCAAGAGCTTTGAAGCCTGGTCGCAAACCGTCCGAAATACCTCGGAACCCTGGAAAGATGCCGAAATTTCGGTAGCCATCAAACTACGGGAAGACGTGTTGCAGGTAGTCGCCCGCAAAGCCAATGAAGTCCGCCAGTTGAACGAACGGCTGCGGACAGCCTACGAAGAACTGGACGCATTCAGCTATACGGTTTCGCACGATTTACGAACGCCCCTGTCCTCCATTCGGTGTTACGCCGAAATCATTATGGAAGAACAGGGAGCGGTGATGGATGAGGATACGCGCGTCATGTTCCAGAAAATTCTGGATTCGACGGAACGGATGCGGTCACTGATCCGGCATATTCTGTATTATTCCCGGATGGGCCGTACGGAGCTGAATTTTCAGCCGCTCGATATGGTTCATCTGCTGGAAGTGATTCGGGATGAAATTCTGATTACCGAAACGAAGAAGAAAAGGAACGTCCGAATAGAATTTGGTACCCTGCCTTCCATTTACGGTGATCCAACGATGGTCAATCAGGTTTTTACGAACCTGATTTCCAATGCCGCCAAGTACACGCAGCGGGCTCAGGAGCCCCTGGTACGCGTGGAGGGCCGGGAAACCGACGAGGAAGTTATTTATACCGTCAGGGATAATGGCATTGGCTTCGACATGAAGCATGCGGCCAAAATGTTCGACCTGTTCAAACGGTTGGACAATGCCGCTGGAATTGAGGGAACCGGCGTGGGATTGGCCATTGTCAAACGGATCATCAGCCGGCACCGGGGGAAAATCTGGTTTCATAGCGAACCCAACCGCGAAACCACCTTCTCCGTATCGTTTCCGAAGGAACAACAAGTACTATAAGCGCACTCGACCATGTTAGACGTACTCTATGTTGAAGATAACCCGGATGATGCCGATGTTTTTGGTCGGGTCATTCGTAAAATGGAGAAAGGTATCTCCTATAAAGTAATCAATGTCGGCTCCGAAGCCCTGGATTACCTCACCGCCGAAGGCAAATACGGGCAACAGACCGCTCCTTTACCGAAGCTCCTGCTGCTCGACCTGGATTTGTCGGAATACAGTGGTTTTGAAATCATCCAGAGAGCCCGCTCCCTGGCTCGAACGCGGTTACTGCCGATTGTGGTTTTCAGTACCTCCGACAACCCCCAGGACATCAGCCAGTCGCTTGCCCTGGGCGCCAATGCCTACGTAGTAAAGCCGGGGAGTTACCAGTCCATTAATCAGATGCTGAGACGGCTTTGTGATTTCTGGCTGATTGATAACAATATTGTAACCTAATGACGTTAGCGGAACGATTGCGGCTCGACACCCGGGCCGTCCACGAAGAAACTGAAGAGTTACTGTATACCGAACCACTGAAGGCCGGTCAGCTAACAGCCGGGCAATATAGTCATCTGCTCCGGGTTCACTGGCTGTTTCATCACGCGCTGGAAACGGCCATCGACCGGCATCCGGTGTTTTTTCAGGCATACCGCCCCGATGACCGCCGGAAAACGCCCTGGCTGGAAGCCGATCTGGCGGAGTTGAACATCCCGCTGCCCGACCCGCTGCCAGAACTGTTTGCGGACTGGTCGCCCGTTGCGTTGCTGGGTGCGGCTTATGTAGGCGAAGGGTCCATGCTGGGCGGAAAGGTTGTTTTTCACCATTTGCAGAAGAGTCCGGAGTTAAAACCGTTGCTCCAGAACGCTCGTTTTTACCGAGGCTATGGCGCGGAAGCACTGGAAAAGTGGAAAGCGTTTGGGGCTATTCTGGCCGGGCAGAAGGAATCAGATCACGACCAGATCGTTGAAGCCGCGCACCGGACCTTCCGGGCTTATCACGATGTATTCAGACACACGAAGCGGCAGAATCCGGCGGTGGTTTAGCTGGTTCGACCGTACACCGGGAGAAATACTTTAAACGTTGAGCCCTGTCCGACCTGGCTGCTTACATCAATGACTCCGCCGTGAATCTCGGCCACTTTCTTACAGATGGCCAGCCCAATACCCGTGCCGCTGTACGTCGAACGGCTTTCGAGCCGCTGGAAGGGTTGGAAAATCCGGGATTTGTATTTTTCGTCGAAACCAATGCCATTGTCGGCCACTTCCACCAGCAGAAATAACCGTTGTTCCTGCGCCTTCAGTTCTTCCGGCAGTTCGTTCGGTACAGCGTGACGGGCGCTGATCTGGATAAGCGGTTTCTGATCGGGTTTCTGAAATTTAATGGCATTGGCTACCAGATTCTGGAACAACTGCCGCAAACGCAGCGGATTGCCGAGCAGATTTGGCAGGGCCGATACCCGAACCGTGGCCTGCTTTTCCGTAATCATTATTTCCAGATCATTGAGCACTTCTTTAATCAGGCGCGACAAGGAAATGTTTTCGAACGGTTCGGTCTGGGTCGATAGCCGTGAGTACGTCAGCAGATCGCGTACCAGCACCTGCATACGCTTGGCCGAGTTCTGAATCCGCCGGACCAGATCGATCTCACCATCTACCAGACTATCCGCAAACTGGCTTTGCAGCACATCGCCGAATGCCTGCAATTTCCGCAGCGGCTCCTGTAAGTCGTGGGAAGCGATGTAAGCAAACTGCTCCAGGTTTTCGTTGGAATTTTTGATCTGGTGAATTGTCGCTTCCAGTTGATACTGAATTCGTTTGTTTTCGGTAATATCCAGAAACGTTACTTGTAGTTCATCACCCAGGCGACTGGCTTCGAGCGTAAGCCAGGAGTCTGTACCGTCGTTGATATAATGGTGTTCAAACTGGAGGGGCGTCAGTTGGGCAAAGGCCCGGCAGTAATACTCGAAAATACCGTTGGTTCTGTACTGCGGGAACCACTGGCTGTAGCGTGTACCGCGCAGGGCTTCCGGCTCCTGGCCAACAAAAGCCGATAACTTTTTGTTAACAACAACAAATGTAAAATCCGTGATCTGGCCCTGATGGCCATACACCGGTTTCAGTAGGTACAGCGCTGATTGTGAGCTATCCATCAGCGCCCGCAGACGGGCAATTTCATTCTGTAAGAGGTCAATCGTCGAATCCAAGGGCGTTAAAATATAGATAGATCGCGCGGATAGTACTCGGAATATATTCAACTAAGATAATTGGTTAATTGTTGATTTTTCGCCGGAAACGCTAAAAACTATTGTCTGGCGGTATATATCCGGCACCATTCTTCCGGCCATTCTGGTAGTTTTGCAATCAACGTCTCACCTTTATGTTTACGGCATGGTGGCTTTTGAAAGTCTTTTTAGTAACGATGAAAATCAACCCTGGGAGGAGGCTGGCCCCGGTGTCCGGCGTAAAATCATGGCCTACGACGCCAACCTCATGCTGGTGAAGGTCCAGTTTGAAGCGGGCGGTATCGGCGCTGTTCACCACCACTACCACACGCAGATGAGCTACATCGAAAGCGGACGGTTTGCCATCACGATTGGCGACGAAACCCGCGAACTGAAAGCCGGTGATGTCTATCATGTGCCACCCAACATTCCACACGGTGCGTTAGCTCTGGAAGCCGGAATGCTGGTGGACGTGTTTACGCCCATGCGCGAGGATTTTCTGAAATCCTGAAAAGCAGACGGTACCATTCATTATTTCACTATTTTGAGTCAGGATTTACCACTGGCTCTTCATGAATTACCGTTCCCGGGTTCTCTCGTTTTTATTTGCGCTTTCGGCCATTACCTACATCGACCGTACCTGCATTTCGCTGGTTGCGTCGGACATCAAGACCGACCTGGCAATCGGCAATGACCAATGGGGCTGGGTTCTGAGCGCGTTTGCGCTGGCCTACGCCCTGTTCGAACTACCAACCGGTGCGCTTGGCGACCGGCTAGGCCCTCGCCGGGTGTTGACGCGGGTGGTGGGCTGGTGGTCGGTGTTTACGGCACTGACCGGAACGGCGGCCAGTTGGTTATACCTGGTGGTCGTGCGGTTTTTGTTCGGAATGGGCGAAGCCGGGGCGTACCCCAACGCGTCGATTGTGGTCTCTCGCTGGTTTCCACGGCAGGAAACCGGACGGGCCCAGGCTTACATCTGGGCAGCCGGGCGCGTGGGCGGAATGCTGGCCCCCTGGGTGGTGGTGCCGGTGGCTACGCAGTTTGGCTGGCGGGCTTCCTTCTACGTCATGGGGTTGCTGGGCCTGCTCTGGGCGGTTTGCTGGTACGTCTGGTTCCGCGATTTTCCGCGCGAAAAACAGGACATCAGCACCGACGAGCTGGAATACATCGAGCAAAACCGGCGGTTTCGGACGGCGAGCCATCACATTCCCTGGCGGGCGGTGTTGCGGAGTCAGAACATGTGGGCCATCATGCTGATGTTTCATTTTTATATGTACGGCGCTTATTTCTTTACGGGCTGGCTGCCGACGTATCTCCGCGAAGGCCGTCACTTCGGCAAGGAAGAAATGCAGTGGTTTGCCACGCTGCCGTTTTTGCTGGGGGCCATTGGTTGCTTTACGGGCGGTTATCTGAGCGACTGGCTGGCCAAACGCTACGGCCTGAAAACCGGTCGGCGGGTGGTCGGTATTGTGGGGCTCGGGCTTTCGTCGGCCATGATTCTGTTGTCGGCGCTAACCCAGGACAATTCAACGGCGGCCATCTTTCTGTCGATGGGCATGGGTTTCAAAGACCTGACCCTGCCGGTTTCGTTTGCGGTTTGCAACGACGTAGGCCGGAGCCAGTCGGGCATGGTATCGGGGGCCATGAATACCGTCGGGCAACTCGGGGCGGTTTTTCTGGGCGTTTTGTTCGGGTATATTGTTAACGTCACGGGCGACTTCAACCTGCCGCTGTTTCTGATTGCCTTTCTGTTGTTGTGTAGTTGCCTGCTCTGGCTCCGGATCGACCCGACCGAGGAGGTCATACTGACTTAGTAATACCGTCCCAGCAGGCGGTTTTCTACAATCTGCTTTTTCATTTCCAGCACGTTGATCGTGCCCTGTTTGCTGTAGACGATTTTGCCGCCCGGTTCTACCAGAATCGTGTAAGGCAGTGCGCCCTGCCATTTCGGGTCGATGGCTTCGATGAGCGCGTATTTATCCTCCGAACTAAAAATGTAATTCCGGTTGGAAGCTTCTTTCTTTTTCAGAAATTCCAGCGCCTTGGTTTTTTTATCGGGTTTGTCGGCTGAAACGGAAACGAACTCAAAATCCCGTTCGCGGTACATCCGGTCAATGCTCACAAAATCAGGAAACTCCTGCACGCAGGGCCCGCACCAGGTGGCCCAGACGTTGATCAGCCGCAGTTTGTCGGAATCGTTCTGAATCAGCTTTTTCAGCCCGGCCACATCAATGTCTTCGAGCGAAACCGGGCGTTTGGCCCATTCGGCCTGCTGTTTTTTGATGTAATCTTCCTTTTCCATCCACTTGACCGAGCAGCCAAACGTTTTGGTGGTCGGGACCGGCACTTTCTGCCCCGCCAATACCGCATCCAAAGCCGTTCGGGCATCTTCGGCGTTGCCCGTGCCCGGTTTTTCTTTGGCGTCAAACCGACCGGCGTATTGCAGTTTGCGGTCTTTGTCGAAAATGAAAACGTGGGGTGTTGCCACCGGACCGTATTTCAGGGCCGTAGCCTGCGTGTCGCCGTCGTACAGATACGGGAAGTTGTAGCCTTTCGCTTTGGCACGGATTTTCATTTCCTCAAAACTGTCGCTGAGGTCGGTATACCCCAGTTCGGCCAGACTGACCGTGGCGGGGTTGTTGGGCGAAATAACGACAAAGTTCACCTGCTTCGGTTTGTAATCCTTCACCAGTTGAATCAGCCGGTCTTCGTAAGCCTGGGCGGTGGGGCAGTGGTTGCAGCTAAAAACAATCACCAGCGCGGACGAACCGGCAAAGCTTTTCAGGCTGTATTGTTTTCCATCAATACCGGGTAGCGAAAAATCCGGTGCTGACGCTCCAATGTCCAGCGTTTTATGATCTTCCTTCGGCGCAGAAGCCGCCAGACCCAGCAAAAGGACCAGCCCGGTTATCCAGGTTACTTGATGGGTTAAAGGTTTATAAATCATAGTAATACGCTTTTTGGTAGTGGAATTGTATTAGTATACCTGAAAATAATTAAATGCTGTAGATTTCGAAAGTGAAGTCGTTACTTTCTTCCGGTTGGGTGACTAAAAATGTGAATTCAACCGACATTTTTTTGAAACCGATACCGGGCAGGTTACTTTTAATGAGCGGTTTACAACCGCCGTAATTGACGAATCCAAATCAGGAACACAACGTGTCCGTGCCCAAACTGAATCCGCCCGAACTGCTGAAAAGAACCGAACCCATCAACGACACATGGCTCCAGATCATTGGCGTTCCGCTGGCAGTGATGCCGTTCGTGCTTTTTTATCTGCACGAATACGGCTACAAATGGCGGCTTTTTGCCCAGACGTTTAGCTGGGGCATCGTTTCGACGGCAGTAACCTGGCAGGTGCTGCGGTGGTGGGTAATGCGGGTCCGGCAATGGTATGCCGACCGGACGCAGTTTCGGCAACGGCTTTTGATGACGTTCGGCGGGTATCTGCTGTTTACCATCCCGCTGCAACTGGCCGAAACCTGGACGGTCAGCCAATTGGACCTGACGGGCCTGATTGCGCCCCCGGAGTTTCCGCGCGTTTACCTGATTCACCTGGTCATGGCGTTGCTCTTCGCGTTTGTGGTTGGGGTGATTTACGAAAGCATGTACTACCTCGAAAAAAACCGGGAAGCAATTCTGGAAGCCGAATCACTTAAAAAAGTGGCGTTGCAGAGTCAGTACGATACGCTGAAAAATCAGGTAAATCCCCACTTTTTGTTTAATTCCCTCAATTCGCTGTCGTCGCTCATTACCGAGGATAAAAAGCTGGCTGGCGAATTTCTGGATGAACTCGCCAGCGTATACCGGTATTTATTACAGGAAGCCGACCGGGAGGTGACCTCACTGCGGAGCGAGGTCAATTTCATTCACTCGTATTTGTTTCTGATTCAGAAGCGGTTTGGCCCGGCGATTTCGTATACGATTCAAATTGACGACCCGTGGCTCGACACCCTGCTCCCCCCGCTGACGCTTCAGACGCTGGTCGAAAATGCCATTCGTTATAACGTCATTTTGCCCGAAAAACCGTTATGGCTGAACATCCATACGACAGATCAGGGCCAGTTGCAGGTCGTAAATCCAATTCAGCGCAAGCCGTTGCGGGTAACGGCCACGCCCATCGGCCTGGGTACCCTGACCGACCGCTTCCGGCGGCTGGGATTACCGGCGCTCGTTATCAGCGACGATGGCGAAGAATTTCGGGTAACGGTTCCGCTCATTCGGCGGTAACAGAAAGCAGATACCGTTCACATAAAAGTTTGCCAGCTTAATGGGGCTGGCGTCTACTTTTGCAAACCAGTAAACAACAATACATCATGAAAACGCTAAAAATCAGTCTCTTCTTCGCGCTGCTGAGTGCGACGGTTAGCAGGGCTCAATACGCTCCACTGGGCGCTATCACCTCCTGGGCCGACGGCTACGTGGTCACGACCGAAAATGATACCATCCGCGGTAAAGTCCGGGTGAATACGATGGTGAATGACGCCCCCGCCAGCATCGTGGTTCGGCTGGCCGACGACAAGAAAGTGACCTTCAAGGGTGAAAAACTGCGGCTGGTGGCCCAGGACATTCCCAAGTTTGCTTACGCGACCGGCGCGATTCCCCGTGAACGCGAACAAATCGTGTTTGAACGGGTTCCGAATCCGCGTAAAGACGGCAAAACGGCCCTGCTCGAACGGCTAAGCCATCCCGGAAAAATTACGCTGTACTTCGACGCCAACGGCTGGAAAAAGAATGCGGAGTATACGTTCGGCAACTTTACCATCGCCACCAACCCGAAAGACCTCAGCTTTGTGGTGGTGAAAGACCAGACCAACGCCCGGATCGTGAAGAAAGGAACCTTCGACGATGAGCACGAAGCCCTGTTTGGCGACTGTCCGGCTTTTGTGCAACGGTTTCCGGCGGCCACGCGCCGGGACTGGAAGCGGTTTGGCGATCTGGTGGAATCCTATAACCAGACCTGTGTGGTAGGCGTCGCGTTGAACTAACGATATTTTCTGAAAAATCAGGGCTGACCTGTAGCGTTTGTTTTCTGCTTTACGTCATGGTGATGAATACTTTACTATCATCTACTACCATGAAAAAAACGTTCATTTTTTCCAGCATCCTGAATTACCGAAAAACCACCACCCTGCTAAGCTTTGTGCTGCTGATGGCCCTCGGCGCCTGTAACCAGAATTCGGGCAACGACGAGCCGGCTCCGTCCGGTAAGGACCTTACTGCGCTGGTGAAGAGTCCGGAAGAATACAACCGGGCCATGAACGCCCGGACCAAAGCCCAGGGCATCCCGTTCACCATCGAAAACGTAAGCCGCGAGGGCAACATTCTGACCGTCAAAGTAAAAGGCGGTTGCTCGCCCGAATCGTTCAAAGCCGTCTGGAACGGGATGGAGATCATGCTCTATCCGCCGACGATTCACCTGGCCTTGCTGCACGAAACGGCGGAAGTATTCGGCTGTCCGGTTGATATGGAACACACGCTCAAAATTGACATTACCAAAGTGGTGGGCGAGGGCGATCATTCGAATACAACGTTTGTCGTTTACAACGGGTCGAAGGTGCAGGACACCACGCTGAACCCGGACGGCAGCGTCTCCAACAAATAAGTTACTATCCAGCGTTGAACGGGGAGTCGCGCGCGGCTCCCCGTTCTTTTTATCGCCCGTAGCCGGTGGTATGGCACCCGACTGTACACCTTTCGAACGACAACTCATCGAAGGATGCCGCAACGGCAGTCCGCAGCACCAGGAAATGTTCTACAAGCATTTTTACGGGTTTGTTATGGCCATTGCGTTACGCTATCATCCGGCCCGGCAGGAAGCGGGCAGCGTGGTCAATGATAGTTTTATGAAGGTTTTCGACCGGATTAACCGGTATGAATTTACTGAAACGTTTCGCGGCTGGCTGCGCCGGATTGTGGTCAACACCGCCCTCGATCACTACCGCCGACTGGCAAAACACACCCACGCACTTGATCTGGATCAGGCCGATAGCCAGACGGTTCTGGTTGAGGATTCCGTCATTAGCCAACTAACGGCGGACGATATTCTGAAGCTGCTGCAACACCTGCCTGCCCAATACCGTATGGTGTTTAACCTCTACGAAATCGAAGGGTATTCACACGAAGAAATTGCCCGGCAACTCAACCTGTCGGTTAGTTCGTCGCGGGTGTACCTGGTGCGCGCGAAAGAGCAGTTGGCGCGGTTAGTGAAGCGTTATTTCCCGAATCACAATGAAAGATTCTATCCATAAAAAGCTGACCGAGCACATTCGGAAAACCGTGGGGCGGCATGAAGTCTCTTACGAACCCGGCTCGTGGGAGGAGTTTCAGCGGTTGCGAAACCGGCGCAGGCAACGGCAGCCCTTTGTCTGGTTCCGGTATGCAATGGCGGCCTGTCTGCTGCTCGGTATGTTGGGCGTACCGCTCTGGCTGTACGTCAAACCGTCCGATTCGCCAGAGCAGTCCGTCAGGCGTCCGCAGCCGGTTAATCCGAACGATCAGCCGGAAGTTGCTCAACAGCGGTCGGCCAATCCGGTGCTGGATCAGGCTGCTGGGGCGACTAAACCCGTCAACCAGCCATCCCTGTCCCGGAATAAAGATTTACCTCAAGACCGTATTGCATGGAGAAACGCTCTACCTCGTCAAAAAGAAGGATACGAATCGCGTTCTGATACCGAACGGCAAATAACATTGGAAGCCCGTCGAAACCGTCAGAAGGAACTCCGTCAACCCATCCTGACTCAATCGACGGAGCGTCTCCCTGATAACAAAAACACCGCTTCCCGTTCGGAAGAAACCGTTAAATTGGCCGGTCCGCCGGGTTCGTTAGCCCTGATAAAACCGCGAGCGCAACCGGCTTACCGCTGGTCGCTTCGGCCACTGGGCCTTCCCCTGAGCATGGAGCCAACAGAGCCGCTGACCGCACAAGCTGATCGGTCTAAAACCGGCCGGAATCCGGTCTGGAGCGTTGGTCTGGCCCCGCAGTCGGTTTATGCAGCCGGGAGTTCGGCTAAAGCAACAGTGGGCGGGGGGCTATTTTCTGAAATACCGCTCAGCAAACGGTTTAGTTTGTCCACCGGTCTGTCGATGGCCCGGCAGACGCTCGGCACGGCGGAGTCCGGACCACTTATCACCTGGTTGAGTCCTCATCTGGTTTCCACCGACATCCGGCTGACTACCCTTGATGTGCCGCTTAACGTCCGTTTTCGTCCCAAACGGTTGTCCCGAACGGGTATGTACGTCGAAGCCGGTTTGTCGTCTTTGGCTTTCCTGAACGAACGGTATGCGGAGACGTACGAACAGCAAAGGGAAGTGACGGTGCTGGTCATGGGATCGGACGGGCAGGAGCAGGCCGTCACGCAGTACGTCACGGAGCAGCAAACCGTCACCCATTCAGAACCGGCTTTTCAGCGAATTTACTGGGGGCGGCTGGTCAACGTTTCCATTGGCGTCGAGCGTCGGCTGGGTAAGCAATTCCGGTTATCGGCCGAACCGTATCTAAAATATCCGATCGGGCCGTTCACCCGCGAGAATCTGATGCTCGGGTCGGGGGGCGTCAGTCTGCGGCTTGGCTTTCGGGCGGGTCGTTAAGCCATAACAGTCAGCTTCCTTTTCAGGTGTTGAAACAAGTTGACCGCAGCCCGCACCAACAAGTCGCTTGAAAATACAGGTACAGCAAAAATTTCATGGTTAAAGGGCTATAACAATCAGTTGCTTAGCGTAGAAATCGTCCCTTTTTTTCTTACGGGATTGGAACTGGAACGAAAGGTTTCGCCGGATCGGCAAGAAACGCAAGAAAGCCAGTTATTCATTTTTACATAGCTCCTAAACCCGATGAACGTGTTGCTGACCAACAAATTGATTCTTGGTTATACGGGATTACTATTGCTGCTCCTGCAAGGGTGTAAGTTGCCCGCGAAAAAGGAAAGCCGGGAAAGCAACCGGGCCAAATTCGGCGACAACGTGCGTACGACCGAGTTCCGAACCCCCGAAGAAGAACGCCTGGGCTTCCACCTGCCCGAGGGTTTTGAAATCACCCTGTATGCGTCCGAACCCGACATCTCCAAACCGATGAACATGGAGTTCGACGACCGCGGACGGCTTTGGGTCACTCAATCTTCTGAATATCCGCTGCCCGCCGATCCCGGCAACGGTAAAGACCGCATCACCATCCTGGAAGACACAGACGGCGATGGCAAAGCCGACCGTTTTACGCCCTTCGACAACAAGCTGAACATCCCCATCGGCATTTTACCCCTGAGCGAAGGGGCCATTGCCTACAGCATCCCCAACCTGACCCACTACCGCGATACCGATGGCGACGGAAAAGCCGATCAGCAGAAGGTGGTTGTGGGGCCGTTTGGCTACCGCGATACGCACGGCATGGTCAACAACCTCATCCGGGGGTTCGATGGCTGGGTGTATGCCTGCCACGGCTTTACCAACACCTCCGCCGTGGCCGGGGCAGACGGCGACTCGATCAAAATGGTATCCGGCAATACGTTCCGGTTTCGGCCCGATGGCAGCCGGGTGGAACAAACCACCTTTGGACGGGTCAACCCGTTCGGGTACGCTTACGACGAGTCGGGGTATCTGTATTCGGTGGATTGCCACTCGAAACCCATTTACCAGCTTATTCCCGGCGGAGAATACCC
The DNA here is from genome assembly GCF_003259745.1 of Larkinella arboricola. GTDB lineage: Bacteria > Bacteroidota > Bacteroidia > Cytophagales > Spirosomataceae > Larkinella > Larkinella arboricola. The sequence continues at coordinate 463,451 of NZ_QLMC01000001.1, forward strand.
GCATTTTGGCAAGAAAGCGCCGGTCATCGGCTTTGCGCCCGAGATGATGAGCTACGAACTGGGTTCAACGGCCATCGCCGGACTGGTCTACTACACGGGTTTGCAGTTTCCGGAAGAATACCGCCATAGTTTCTTCACGGGCGACGTGGTGACCTGCCAGATCAACCGCAACACCATCACCCACACCGGTTCGACGCCCATCTCCAAACGGGAAGCCGACTTTCTGATCAGCGACGATCCCTGGTTTCGGCCGGTGGACATCAAAGTTGGTCCCGACGGGGCACTTTATGTAGCGGACTTCTACAACCGCATCATTGGGCATTACGAAGTGGACCTGAAGCACCCCGGTCGGGATCGGGTCAGCGGTCGCATCTGGAAAATTAAATACGTTGGCAAGAAGCCGCATGAAAACCTGCCGGTCACGGACTGGTCGAAAGCCAGTCTGCCGGAACTGGTAGCCGGTTTGAACCATCCGCAGCTAAACGTGCGGATGAAGCTGGCCGACCGGCTGGTGGATGTCTGGCAGCAGCGGGCCGTCGAACCCGTGCGGCAGATGATGGCTACGGCGGGTGTCAATTCTAAAACGTACGTTCAGGGCCTGTGGATTCTGAACCGGCTGAATGCCCTGCCTGAGGAGCAACTTCAAACGGCCCTGACGCATACCGATCCGCTGATCCAGTTGCACGCTTTACGGGTTTTAATGGAACGAGAAGAATTGGGTGAAAGCACGCACGCGCTGGTAACGAAGGCGCTGGTCAATCCTGACGCGAACATTCGGCGCACAGCCGCTGCGGTGCTGGGACGTTTCCCAAATACCGCCAACCTGGCTTTACTCAGCGACTTGTACGGAAAAACACCGTCAGAGGATTCACATCTGCGCTATACAACGATCATTGCCGTTCGGAACACCCTGCGCAACAAGGCGGTCCTGTCCGAGGTGGCCGGGCGGCAGTGGACCGGTCCGCAACTGACCTTGCTAACCAAAGCGATGACCGACGTTCCGACGCCGGAAGCCGCTCTGTTTGTCCTGAATGAAGTACGCAGCAGCCGCCTGCCGACGGAGCAACTGCCTGACTATGTAGCATTTGTGAGCCGGTATTTGCCGGAATCCCGACTCGGTGAATTGATTTCGGCCGTGCGCACCCGGTTTGCGGGCGATTACGACAATCAGTTTATACTGCACCGCACCATGCTCGACGGCATGGCCAGAAGTGGAGCGGTCGATTTGCCGCAACTGAAAGACTGGGGCGCAGAGCTGGCAAAACGGTTTCTTTCGGAAATATCGGAAGCGGGTGAGCTCTGGAAAATTCGTCCGCTGGAAAAAAACGGTGATCCGGGCTCCTGGTTTACCGCGAGCGATTTGACGACCGAGCGGTTTCAACCCGTCCGTATGATCGTGGGCCAGCGGGGTACCATGTCGCAGCTTCATTCAACGGCCTTCGTGCTGCCCCCGTCGTTGCAGTTAACCGTGTATGATAATGATCTGTTCAATAGCGATTTAAAAACGGGTATGTCGGTGAATGCCGTTCGGGTCCGGCTGGCCGATAGCGGTAAAATCGTTGCCGAATACCGGATGCAGCAGAAAAAGCCCGCAACCAAAAATGATGTGATGGCCCGGCCCACGCTGGACCTGGAACTGTATAAGGGGCAGCGCGGGTACCTGGAAGTAGTGGATAGTTCAAAGGTAAGTACCATCGGTTTTGGTGATCTGCAACCGGCGGTGCTGTCGATGACGGCCAAAGGTCCCAACGAACTGGCCGAGCAGCGGGTGCAGGCGGCTGAACTGGTTGGCCAGTATAAGATAGAATCTCTGGAACCGGCCCTGCAAAAACTGCTGCGGGCCAGGTGGCTCGACGCCCGCGTGCGGACCGCAGCCGCGAACGCCCTGATGACGCTTGCGCCGAACCAGAATCAAGCGTTGGTTACAACGGTTTTTGCGGATCGGACGGAGCCGGTAGACTTGCGGCAAAAACTGGTTTCGGCGCTGGGTCAGGTGCCTTCGGATGCGGTTTTTCAGGCGCTTGAAAACGGTTTATCGGGAAGTGCCCGGCCTTTGCAGGTGGTCATTGCCTCGGCGCTGGCGAACGATGAGCGGGGAATCAATCACCTGATTGCGGCTTTGAAGGACGAACAGGTGGGGGCCGATGTGTTAGCCGAAACGTCGGTTACGGAGCGGTTGACGGCCAAAGCCAGCGCCGAGCAGCAAAAACTGCTGGCGGCTTTGCGGGCCAATGGGGCCAGCGAACGCGAAGAACGGGAGAAGCTGATTCTGGCCCGGATGGTTGGATTGAACACGGCGACTACGTCGGTGGATGCCGGACGGAGCGTTTTTATGAATAATTGCAGCATGTGTCACCAGATCAGAGGCACGGGCGGGCTGATTGGTCCGCAATTGGACGGCATTGGTAACTGGGGTCAGAAAGCCCTGACTGAAAAGATTCTGGACCCTAACCGGAGCATTTCGGAAGCCTTTCGCACCTACAACATTGTCCTTAAAAACGGGCAGACGCAAACCGGTTTGTATCGCCGGGCCGAGGGGGAGGTCATCGTATTTGCTAATCCGGACGGTAAGGAATTTTCGGTGCCCAAAAGCGATATGAAAGAATATAAAGCCTCCAGGTATACGTTGATGCCCGATCAGTTCCGGCACACTATCCCCGAAAAAGATTTTTACAATCTGGTAACCTATTTACTGAGTGTTAAGTAGCTTTTGGCCGGTTTGCACTTTCCATTATTCTACCAGTTGAATACAAAAAATGAAAGATATGGCGCAAAAAGCAGGTCGATGGTCCAAGTTGAGTACGGTTGTCTGCGGTTGTCTGACCCTGAGTGTTCTGGTTTGCCAGGCGCAGCGTAACGAGAAAAAAGGAGGTGAATTGCAGTTCAAAAAGACCGCCCTGTCCCGCGAATTCATTGCCGAAGGGGCAACGGTTATTGATGTCAACAAGGATGGCAAGAAGGACGTGGTGGCTGGCGCCTACTGGTTTGAAGCCCCCAACTGGACGCCCCACGAACTGGCCAAGCCCCAGAAGTTTATCTATAACGAGGGGTACAGCAACTCGTTTCTGAACTTCACGATGGACGTGAACAAGGACGGCTGGCTGGACGTGATCCGCATCGACTTCCCCGGCAAAGCCGCCGTCTGGCACGAGAATCCTAAAAATCAGCCCGGCTACTGGAAGGCTCACCCCATTTACCCCTCGGTGGGCAACGAATCGCCCCTGTTTGTGGATGTCGATGGCGACGGTCGAAAGGACATTGTCTCGAACGATCCAACGGCCAAGGAAATCATCTGGCTGCGGGCACCGGATAAAAACTTCACGGACGAGTGGGAAAAAACCGTCATCAGCAAAGGCGATTCGACGCCCGGCACCCATATGTATACCCACGGTCTGGGCTTAGGCGATGTGAATGGCGACAAACGACCCGATGTGCTCATCCGTTCCGGCTGGTGGGAGGCTCCGGCCAACCCGAAACAGGCCAACTGGACCTGGCATCCGGCAAACTTCGGCGAGGAGTGTGCGCAGATGTATGTGTACGATGTGAACGGCGACGGTCTGAACGATGTGATTTCTTCCTCAGCCCACAAATACGGTATCTGGTGGCATGAGCAGGGGAAAGATGCGCAGGGTAAACCTAGCTGGACCACCCACGAGATTCATAAAGGTTTTTCGCAGAGCCACGGGCTGGCTTTTGTGGATATGAACGGTGACAAAAAACCGGATCTGGTAACGGGAAAACGGTATTATGCCCACAATGGCAAGGTTGATCCGGGCGAAGACGATCCGGCGGTATTGTACTGGTTTGAGTTTAAACCCGGCAAAAATCCCTCCTGGATACCGCATGAAATTGATAACGACTCAGGCGTAGGGCTGCATGTAACGGTGGAGGACCTCAACGGCGACAAACTGCCCGACATCACCGTAGGCAACAAAAAGGGGGTACATATTTTCGAGCAACAGAAACGGAAATAAAGAAAAACCGGCATTGCGACGGGGCAGTTACACAGAGTTGATCAGAGGACATCAGAGGGTATCAGAGAACACCCCAACTTTGATGTTCTCTGATCAACGCTGGGTAACAAAAACCTCCGTCGTTACAACGGCTTACTTACCAACTGCGGCTTCTCGTTTACCACTTTTAGAACCAGCTCACCGAACAGCGTATTGGCCCAGGCAAACCACTTGCGTGTGAACTTCGCCGGGTCGTCTTTGTCGAACGATTCGTGCATGAAACCCGTACCGGCGTGGGTCTTTTTCAGTTGCCGGAGCTGCGCCAGAATCTCCTGATCGTCAGTGGAGGTTAGCGCCCGCATCGTCAGGCTCATGGTCCAGATGTTGTCCACCAGCGTGTGCGGACTACCGATTCCCTCGGCGGCTTTCCCTTTGAAATAATACGGGTTGTCGGCGCTGAGCGAAAACCGGCGGGTGTTGCGGTAAATCGGGTCGCTGGCCGGCATGGCTCCCAGATACGGCAACGAAATCAGGTTCGGCACGTTGGCGTCGTCCTGCAACAGGTGATTGCCAAAACCGTCAACTTCCAGCGCGTACATCCTGCCGTATTTCGGATGCGTATAAATGGCGTACTGCTTCAGGGCTTTTTCGACTTCATCGGCCAGCGCCCGGCACTCTTTGGCAAAAGCCGCATCGGGACGGATTTTATCGGTCATCGTGGCCAACTGCCGCAGCGACACCACTGCAAACCAGTTGGAAGGCACCAGAAACGGAAAAACTGTTGCGTCGTCCGACGGACGGAAAATGCTGTGAATCAGTCCAACGGGACGGGTTGGGTTGCCGTAGCCGTCGCCCGGAACCGTGTCTGTCGACCAGGCAGTGGTGCGGCCAAATTTATACGGTCCCCGGTCGGTTTTGCGCTGTTGTTCGCGGCAGGTTTTGACCACCAGCCGCATGGCATCGGCCCAGTCGGCATCGAACGGGCTGGTATCGCCGGTCGTTTGCCAGTAGTGATACGCCAGCCGGATGGCGTAACAAAGCGAATCCAGTTCCCACTTCCGTTCGTGTAAGCCCGGTTTCATGGCGGTAATGTCCTTCTTCCATTCCCCTTCTTTGGTCGGGTCCGAATAAAAAGCGTTGGCGTACGGGTCGAGCCGGATGCACTGCGTCTGCCGCCGGATCACGCCCGCAATGAGTTTCCGCAGCGGTTCGTCTTCTTTCGTCAGGGGCAGATACGGCCAGACCTGGGCGGTACTGTCGCGCAGCCACATGGCGTCAATGTCGCCCGTGATGACGAAAGTATCGGGTTTGCCGCCGGTTTCGCTGAACTGAACGGTGGTATCGAGCGTATTGGGAAAGCAGTTTTCAAAAAGCCAGGCCAGTTCGGGGTCTTTAACCGTTTTCTTCACGCGCTCAATGGCTCGCTCCACGGCGGCACTGGTAAAATTCCGTTTGTCGGGCGCTACCCGGACGGTCGGGAAAGATGGGTCGCTGTTTGCAAAAACCGCATGAGAACCCAACGTAATTCCGGCGCTGGCTACGGCCGATTGTTGTAGAAATTGACGACGATTCATAGGTAGTTGGTAGTTTCCGTGATTAGTCATGCCCAATCCGGATTTCGATTCATCAAAAGTAGGAATTAATTGCTTCGAACCGACGGCTTTTCTGCAAGCTCATCAGACTGTCCAGATGCGTACAAAACCTGTCCGCTAATGGACAAACCGAAGAAGACGGTTTTACAAAAACACCCACTATTTATCCGAATCAGGGTTTTTATGTTTTGGCCGCAGATTTGATATACGGAAATAGAAGAAATTAATCAGTTCCTTAACTCTTCTGATTTTCAACACATGAGACGGAGTGATCTGGGTGAATTTGAAGAAGTGGTTTTACTGACGGTGGCGGTACTGGTGCCGACGGCTTACTCGGTGGTCATCGCCGACGAACTCGAACAGGAAACCGGGCAAACCGTCAGCACAGGCGCGGTGCACGCGGCCCTGCAACGGCTGGAGCAGAAAGGCTACGTGACCTCAACGTTGGGGGCGGCCACAGCCGAGCGGGGTGGGCGTCGAAAGCGATTGTTTACCGTCACGGCGCTGGGCGGTCGGGTTTTGCAGGAAGTTCGTTCGGTCCGCAACCGGCTCTGGGACCGCATTGTGCCACAAACGATTTTGGGGAGTTAGGAGTTAAAAATTAGGAGTTATGAGTTAAGAATTACTCGCCCTGACTTCCCCTCCGTCCTTCATTTCCACCGCCCATTCAATTCATCACTCTTAACTTATCACTCCTATGACCCCGCCCCGTTTTGCCGACCGCCTGCTCAACTGGCTGGTGGCGCCACACCTGCGCGAAGAGGTGCTGGGCGACATGCACGAACGGTTCCAGATGCAGGCTAACCGCCTGGGGGCTAGTCAGGCCCGCCGACGGTATTGGCGCGACCTACTGGCGTATCTGCGACCCGCTTTTATCCGACGCAAACCAACAGTCCGACGCTTCGGCGAATTTCCGAATCCAACAAATACGGCTATGATTCGAAACCATTTCAAAATTGCCTTCCGCAACCTGATCGGAGGGAAGAGTTTTTCGGCGATTAACATTTCGGGACTGGCGGTGGGCATGGCTGGGGCGGTGCTGATTAGCTTATGGCTGTATAATGAGATCAGCTTTGATCGGTTTCATGCCCATAAAGACCGGCTTTTTCAAGTGTACGGTCTGACGGGCGATATAAGTGGGGAACGGATAGCGATTTCCACCACTTCCCAACCACTGGGGCCAGCGTTGGAAAAAGATTATCCGGAGGTCGAAGCCATCACGCGTGTCCGGGAAATCGACAAGTTCCTGATCCGGGTCAACGAAAAAAGCTTTAGCGGTATTGAAGGCGCTTTTGTCGATGCGGCTTTCCTGAATATGTTCAGCTTTCCGCTGGTGGAGGGCACAACGCATCAGCAGCTGACGACGGTTTCATCCATCGTGATTACCGAAAAACTGGCGAAAAAACTGTTCGGCGATGCGCCCGCCCTGGGCAAAAGCATCCAGCTCGATTCGGTCGATCATTTTGTAGTTACCGGAGTCCTGAAAGACTTGCCGCCAAACACCCGGTTTTCGTTTGAGTACCTGCTGCCCTGGGCGTATCTGAAAAAATTAGGGACTGGCTGGAGCAACGACGACTGGCTCAGCAACAACACCCCCACCTACGTCCTGCTGAAACCGAACACCGATCCGGCAGTTTTTGGCGGGAAAATCAAGGACATGACCTGGCGGTATGCGGGCCGGAAGGACGTCTGGACGCATTTTCTGCACCCGCTGAGCCAATGGCATTTGTACAGTGAGTTTGAAAATGGAAAACCGGTTGGCGGCCGCATCGAAACCGTCCGTGTATTCGGGCTGATCGCGGCTTTTATCCTGTTGATTGCCTGCATTAACTTCATGAACCTGAGCACCGCCCGCTCCGAAAAACGCGCCAAGGAAATTGGCATTCGGAAAGTAGCCGGGGCCGGGCGCGGGTTGCTGATCAGTCAGTTTATGGCCGAAGCGGTTCTGACCACCTGCCTGGCGGGCGCGGTGGCCATGCTGGTCGTTTACCTGGCTTTGCCGCCCTTTAATTCGCTGATTGGCACCCAGCTTTCGCTGCCCGTTAGCAGCGTTTCTTTCTGGTTGGCTGTGGTTGGGTTCATCATCCTGACGAGTTTACTGGCGGGCAGTTATCCGGCTTTTTACCTGTCTTCCTTTCAGCCGGTTGGCATTTTTACCAAGCAATTCCGAAAGGCTCAACTGGGCTTATCACCCCGGAAAGGGCTGGTGGTGTTGCAGTTTACGTTTGCTATTGTCTTGGTCATTGCCACGATCATTGTTCGGGATCAGATCATTTTCGCCCAGGAACGCGACAAAGGGTATGCGAACAACCAGTTGATTCGCGTCGATTTTGTGGGCGACATTGAGAAACGTTATTCACCGATCAAACAGGAGTTGATTCGCTCGGGCGCGGCTGTCGCCGTCACGAAAACCCTCACCGGCCTCGCCCATGATGGCTGGCGGACGTGGGGGCTGCGGTGGCCGGGCGAAAACCCGAAGGATACAAACACCGCCATCACGTTGTTCAGCACCGATGCCCATCTGGTCAGAACCGCCGGGATGAAGCTGATTGCGGGGCGGGATATTGACAGTCAAACGTATCCGTCGGACAGCTTCGCGGTGGTGCTGAACGAAACCGCTGTCAAATTGATGGGGTTTAAAAAACCGATCGGGCAGATTATTACCCAACCCCATGATGGACTAACCTGGCGGGTGGTGGGCGTTGTAAAGGATTACATTGTGGGCTCGCCCTACGAAGCCATTCCGCCGGTTGTCATTCAGGGGCCGGGGGCCGGGTTTACAACGATGCACATCAAATGCAACCCGGCTCATTCGACCGCCGAAAACCTGGCGCGGGTCGAAGAGGTCTTTAAAAAATACAACCCGGCCTATCCGTTCGATTATCACTTTGTCGATCAGGAATACGCGGCCCAATTCGACAACGAGCAGCGGACCAAAACCCTGGCGGGCCTTTTTGCCGCTCTGGCCATTTTTATCTCGTGCCTGGGCTTGTTCGGCCTGACCTCGTTTACGGTTGAACAGGCCCGGAAAGAAATCGGTATTCGGAAAGTGCTGGGCGCAACGGTGGGCCAGATTGTGGCATTTCTGTCAAAAGATTTTCTTACGCTCGTTGGAATCGCGCTGTTGATCGCCATTCCGATTACCTGGTACGCGATGAATCAATGGTTGCAGGATTTTACGTACCGCATCGGTATTTCCTGGTGGGTTTTTGCCACGGCCGGACTGCTGGCGGTTTTCATCGCCCTGCTCACCGTCAGTTTTCACACGGTGAAAGCCGCCCTGATGAACCCGGTGAAAAGTTTGCGAAGCGAGTGAAAAGCAGAGGGTTTTTCCCTCTGCCTTCCTCTACATCATCTTAATTCCCGCTTCCTTAAACCGGCGGTAGACGTTGAGCAGAATTTCGCTGCGGAACTGATCCTCTTTGTTAACGGAGTTAATCCAGGTCCGTACTTTCAGTTCAACGGCGTCACCTGTGATGGTAGATAGGAAGATTTCGGGTTTTTGCCGTTTCACCGAATTCGGATGTTTCGTTATTTCTTCCCGGATAACGGTTTTGAGCGTGCTCAGTTCGTGCTCGGCGTCGGCTTTAATGGTCAACTCGATGCGTTTGGCCTTGTGGTTGATCGTCCAGTTAATAACCTGACCCGACAGCAGATCGCCGTTTGGAATAATTACTTCCGAGCCTTCGGTGGTCAGCAAGCGGCTGGAACGGATGCCGATGTTTTTGACGCGCCCTTTTTTGTTGGCGATTTCAATGAAATCGCCAATCTGGAAGGGTTTGTCGAAGATGAGGATAATACCGGAAACCAGGTTGTTGACAATGGTCTGAAGCCCCAAACCAATTCCGACGCCCAGCGCCCCGACAATGACCGTCACCTTGTCCAGACCAATGCCGGACGCGACCACTGCGAACATAAAACCACCAACGAGCAGGAAAAGCCGAATCATGACCAGCCGCGAATCGGTGTTGGTGATGTTACCGCCAATTTCGTCATCGGTTTCGCCGAAAAAATAACCGATATACTTCCGCAGTACGCTGGATAAATAGAGGACAATGAAGAACAGGACGATATTTCCCCAGGTGAACTTGGTGCTGCCGAAAACCCGTTCCGTGGTCAGGAAGTTGGCCACAACCTCATAAATCGAGTTATAAACGTAAATGTTGTTGGTGAAAATAATAAGCCAGCCAATAATGGCGATCAGGCTCATGGCCCGGTGAAGGCCCACTTCCAGTTTGGCATAATTGAAACGGGAAGCCAGGCCGTTGGTCAGTTTACCGCGAACGACCTGAAGCGCAAAGGCTTCGTTGATGATTTGAACCAGTGTGAAGAGGCCAATGGCCTGGGTCAGACCGTAAATGGCCGCTGTAGTGAAAATCTTCGCCAGACTCATGCGGCCAAAAATATTACACAGAATCGCCAGCGAATTCAGAATGACGTACAGCACCGAAACCTGTTTGACAAAACCGGCCAGCGCCAGCGCCTGCCGGATGCGGAACAAGAAAAGGAAGCCAAACAGGACGGAGATACCGTTGAGAACCAGCAGCCAAAGCCGGAAGCCGATACCGGGGTCGATGATAGACGACCGGGTGACGATGACCAGCAGGTAGAGCGTAAAAATCGCCAGCCAATACCGGAAAAGCTGCCCCGACCAGCTACGGAAAAACAAGGCCGTCAGGGCCAGCAGCAGAATAAACTGCATGAGTTCGACATAAACCGCCGGGGGCCTCAGATCAAACAGCGGGGCGAAGTTGAACACAACGACAAAAACCGAAAAAATCGGAATCGACCGCAGGTATTTCAGTTTTAACTCCTGCTGAACGGCTTCCCGCTGCCCGTGCTTATCGATAACGGAAAAGCTGCGGTAGACCCAGATAAAGAAAGCGGCCCCAATCACCAGCATATAAATCCAGTTGCCGACGCTGCGGTTGAGATAATACTGGAGCATATCGCGCTGCCCTTCGTACGAGCGTGCTACCAGTTCATTCAGGTGTTCGTCGGACCCCGCCGTTTTGGGAATGGCCCAGATAAAATCCGTCTCCTGTCCGGTAATCCGGGCGTTGAACTCCCGGATTCGGTCATTGACGACATTGGTTAGTTCGGCGGTTTCGAAATACGCGTCGGAAACCGACGCCTGAAGCTTATTAATCTTCGTCAGATTCTTGTTTGTTGATTCGCTGGCCTGAATCCACTGTTGCCGCAAGTCCTTGAGCGAATTGAAATAGACGGCGCGGGCATTGGTGTCATTGGGTAGCACCAGCAGCGAGTCCCGGGCTAGTGAAATGAGTTGCCCGTTCATGCCGGATAGGTCTTTTTCGTACCCCGAGAGCGTTTCCCGCCAGGCTTTAAGCTGCGTTTGCATATCCTGGAGCAAGACCTGGAACATGAGCATGTTTTTCATGTCGTTTACCTTGCTGTAGATGCGCAGGTTGGTTCGGATTGTCTGGACGTACGACTGAACCTCTGGCAGCCGGTCTTCGATGGCCCAGGTGCTGAATCCCCGGCGGGTGCGGTTGCTGATGTCGTTCAGGGCTGTATGGCCTTTTTCCAGCCGGGCAATGATGCTATCGACGGGAATACCGGGCTGCGGAATAATGGGCAGACTGTCGCCGGGCGTATTTCCGTCCGTTTTCTGGGCGTAAAGAGCAGGGGCTAAAAAGAGGCAGACAAAAAGGATGCTGCTGAAAGCCAGATGGTTTCTTAAAAGGTGTTGGTATTTTAATCGGATTTTATTCCAACGCATCATGCTTACGGTTTTAGTCGAATCGGGCCATTACTTTTTTGGGTCGTTATACTAAATACTACCAACATTCCGGAATTGTTATCGGTTGCACGGTCTTCACCCCATTGGAGCGAGCATTCGTCCCATTTTTTTGCAGGGCAGCGCGTTGGATCGTTGTTTTGTTTCAACCTTTCCATTTCCGGCCGTATGCTAGCGATCCGACGCAATTATTTGATCTTTATCGGGCAGTTCGCGCTGCTCCTGCTCTTGTTTCAATTCGAAGCGTGGAAGGCATCACCGGCTCACCGCTGGGTGCAGGCTGGTCTGATGGGCGCGGCTTTTGTCAGCCTGATCTGGGTAAATTACCGGTACCTGATTTATCCGTATTTACTCGCCGGGCGATACGGGGCTTACCTGGCCCGAATACCGTTGTTTTTGCTTCTGTTAGTGGTATTCCTTCTTTTCGGCATTGCCTGGACCGACGGAGAGGCCCGCGACTTACCGACGTATCTGCGTCATATTACCTCGCTGGACTATTATCGGTCGCAGTGGCAAGACTTCGTTAAAAGTGTCCTGGAATCGAGTGGGGGCAGGGTTTATTTTGTTTTGGTGGGTCAGTTCCTTTTAACGAGCCTCCTGGCGCTGGTGTACGTTTTTTTTGAAATCCGCGTCCGCCGTCTGGCTATTCAGCGTGAAAACCGGCAGGCCGAGCTGTTGGCCTTACAAGCTCAGATGAGTCCCCATTTCTTTTTCAATGCGTTGAATACCGTCTATGGCCAGGCGCTGGTGGAAGGGTTCAACGAACTGGCCGAACGCATACAGGAACTGGCGACCCGGGCGCGGGAAATGAACAAATCGTCAGTAGCCGATGTCGAAACCGACCCAAAGCCAGACGCCCGGCGTACGGCCCGATTAACGGCTTTTTTGATTGCGGGCGCTAATTTTCTGTATTACACGCTGGACCACTTCAATTTCTATTCCTATTTTACCCGGCAAACCGTTTGGGAGTTTTTGTGGTATAAAATTCTGGCTAACCCGGCGGGCGCTTTTTTCCGTAGTCTCGTATTTGCGCTTTTAACCTGGGGGCACTACCGCTACCTCTACCGCCCTTATTTTTTGGCGAAACGGTATGGGCCTTACTTGATTGGAATGGGTCTGCTGCTGGCGGTTCACTGGACGCTGGCATTGGCCCGGATGTTTTTTTCGATCTACCTTCATCTGCATGATTTTCCCCAGCAGGGCTTCGATTATGTCGATCTGAAGGCCTGGGGATTGCGCCAGGATGCTACCGGTTTGCAAATCTGGGAAAGTGTCTGGACGATGAACGGGAAAGGCACGATTTCAATGCTGGTACTGTTTGGCCTTATTTACTTCCTGAGTGGCTGGCTTTACCAAACGATTCAGGGGCTGGTGGAAAACCGCGCTTTGCAGCGGCAACAACAACGGGCCGATTATCATCAGCAGGCCGACGCACAAAACCTGACGGCCCAGCTCCAGCAAGTGGTCGATTCATCGGAACTGCCCGCGCAGTCGGCGGCTGCGCAAAGTTTAAAACAGGTAACTGACCTGATGAAGTATGTAACGCAAAGCGGTTCCAGGGGGCAGGTGGCCGTGGCTGATGAGTTGCAATTTGTGCAGGATTATGTGGCCTTCCAGCGGAAACGGATTCCGGATCATCCCTTGATTCTGATCGACTTCCAGATTCGGTACGACGGAAAACCCGCCCAAATTGTCCCGATGTTGCTGATCCCGTTTGTGGAGAATGCGTTTCAGTACGGTATCCGGACCGACGGCCCCTGCTTCGTGGATTTGCAACTGGATGTAGAAAAACAGAAACTGAACATGACAGTACTTAATAGCCTGATTCCTAAAACGGTTTTTCGCCAGAGTAGCGGCATCGGTTTAGCCAACGTCCGGAAGCGTCTGGCGTTACTTTACCCCAACCAGTATACGTTGACGACTGGCGAAACCGACGGTGTATTTCGGGTGGAGCTGAATCTGCAACTTTCCGCCTGAAACCGTATCTTTCGAACACACGAAACCCCTATGGCCATGCTCCGTTGCCTTGCCGTTGATGATGAGCCGGTTGCTCTCGAAGTCATTCGCACGTTTGCGCAACGGATTCCGTTCGTTCAGTTGGAGCAGACCTTCACCGACCCCACTCAGGCGCTTGCCTACCTGCGGCTCAATCCTGTGGATCTGGTGTTTCTGGATATCAACATGCCCGTTGTGACCGGACTGGATTTTGCGCAGGCGCTGGGGAGTCAATCGCTGGTTGTTTTCACGACGGCCTATTCTGAACATGCGCTCCGGAGTTACGAACTGAACGTGCTGGATTATTTGCTGAAACCCATTGCGTTTGACCGTTTTGTGCAAAGTTGCCGCAAAGCACAGGAGCGCCTGCAAACCCGGACATTGGGGACGCTACCGGTTTTTGTCAAGGATGGTTATGAGTGGATCGGGTTGCAACCCCAGGCAATCAACTATCTGGAAGCCGCTGATAATTACGTGAAGGTTCACCAGAGCAGCCGGCCGATTCTGGTTCGAACAACCCTGTCGGAACTACTGGCTTTACTTCCGGCCGGACAATTCATCCGGGTGCATCGCTCGTTTGCCGTTAATACGCAGCTCATCCAGCGCGTGGGCCGGGCGCATCTGCACTTGCCGGAGCGGACCATTCCGATTGGTCCGGCTTACCGCGATCAGCTGGCGCGCTGGCTGATCGAGCATGGAGAAACCAGGTAGGAATAAACAAAAAAAGCCCCTTGCTAAAAGGGGCTAAACACACTCATCGGTTAGATTTGGAAAACAACTCAGGCAATTCGGGTAATAAAAGCGCCCCGCTCCGGTCCGGCGCCCACCACGGAGATACAAATCTCATCGCCCGCCCGGACCAAACCGTTGGTCAGGTCGTCGTGCAGCAGCTTGACGGTGCTGGTGGCTACCAGATTTCCGTAGGTTTCTACGTTGACCCCAAACTTGGACAGGGGAATGCCGCAGGTTTCGATCAGATGGTTTAGAAAACCGTTGGTCAGTACGGGACTGGCCTGGTGGGTGTAAATTTTGCGAACGTCGGTTAAATACGTCGGGCGGTTCTGGATTAACGTCTGATGATTGAGCATCATGCCTTTCATGTAATACTCCTTCACGCGGTCGCCAGCCATGCCGAAGCAGGAAAGCGCTTCTGATTTGTCCTGACCCGGCGGATTCAGCGCCCCGCCACCCATGTAATGAATCAGCGGATCATCAAAACCGCCTTCCGGACCAAAGGCCAGCGAATCACGGGAGTAGAAAGCCAGTCCGCCCCGGAAGCCGTTTTTGCGCAGCACGAGCGCCGAAGCGCCATCCGAAAAAAGCGCCGACGACATCCAGAGCGAGCGCCCCAGCGGATGCACCGGATTCTGTTTGTAAAGCGGGGTCTGGGTATACAGGCTGCTCAGGCTGTAGGCCACAATCAGAATGTTTTCGGCCGCGAGTTGCGTGGCAAGCTGCATGGCGCGGGCCATTCCGGCGCAACCCGCACCCAGTTGAACCGGTACCACCGAATCCGGTATCTGTAAACGTTTCAGAAAATAAAACGCATCCTGATCGAGCAGCACCTGATAGGGCGAACAGGTGACAATGATAGCGGCATCGATCTGGCGGGGCGAAATTTGGGCGTTGGCCAGTGCTTCGCGGGCGACTTCCGTAACAACTTCCTGATTCTGAAAAACGTCGGGGGCCCAGCTCTTCGACCGCACGCCCAGAACTTTTTCAACCATCGGACCATCCAGGTATTTGGAGGGATCTTTACGGTCCGGGACCTGAAAGGAGTCCGCCCATTCAGCGATGGGGGTCGGTTCGGCAACGTAGCTGCTCAGACCGGCAATGGCCAGCTGCACCGGACGCACCGGCGGCTGAGAAGGTAAAGATGACATTAGTAGTATGTTGTTTATTGTCAGGAAATCCCGGTCATTAAAACCGGGATTTCTTTTGTCGTGAAAATACCAACATACGGTTTTGCCGGATTACCTCTTTTATTCAGTGTGTCTGATTACTTATTTAAACCGGGCAAAACGGCCTTTGAGCGAGTAAACGGTTTTCCGTAAAATAACGGCAATACGCCTTCTACCATCTTTCCAGCCCCAGCAGTTTCTTTCCCAAATCGCTCAATTCGGCGGTTTGATACCGGGTTTGCTCCCAGCCGCGCGGATCACCAGGAAACGCGTAGCCTTCGGGGGCCTTGCGGTCGCGCCAGGAGGAGATGCGCCATTGCCGTAGGGCTTCGTTGTCTTCCTGAGCGGGCATCATGGAAATGTACTGCGCAATGCGAACCTTGTTGCCCGACAGATTCGGGCGGATACCGTGCGGCTGTGTGCTGTTAAAAATCAGCAGATCACCGGCTTCCATTTTCACTTTCACCAACTCAAAACCGGTGGTGTCGGGCTTGAAATGGTCGCGGTCGGCGGGTTGGGTGAGCTTCCAGGTGTCGTAGGTACGGTACAGTTCGGGAATGCATTGAAAACCGCCCATGTTTTCGTCGGTCTGGTCGGCCAGCGCCAGCACGCCCTGTACGTTCTGCGGTTTGGTTTCCGGATCGTAATCCCAGTGGATGAAGCCTTTAAACTCAAAGCCGGGTCGGGCGGGGAGGTTCAGGTTAGCACGATCGATGGTGACCCAGAGTTTTTCGGTACCCCAGATGTCCACAAACGCATCGTAAACGCGGGGCGTCTGCCGGTTGTCCCAGAGGTACTGGTGATTATAGATTTCGACCATCCCGCTATTGGTCAGTTCCTTCATTTTCATCTCGGCGCGGGCCGGGGCGTACCAGGTTTCGGGATCGTTCGGGTCTTTTTCCTCAAATTCCCAGAGCAGTTGCGCCAGGCGTTCGGCCTGTTCTTTTGGCACGGCATTTTTAATAACGATATACCCGTTCTCGATCCAGAATTTCCAGTCGTCTTCCGACAGAACGCGCAACGGTTTTCCGTTCGAGCGGTCGTTGAGTTTCAGGTGGCTGCTGGTGGCCGTCGACGGATTGCCCGGAATGTCTGTGTGGGCATTGTCTGGCATCATCGTTGGATTCATGGTTGGCGTCATGGTTTCCATAGAATGGTATCGGTTTTAGATTGAATAGGACAAAGGTAGGGGATCAATACCGTGCAAGACTACACGCGGAATCGCCAGTATTTGAACAATATTGATATTTATAGCCGGTACTTGCCTGCAAACTGTATAAATTTGTGCAAATCCGTTTTGTCATGAAAGCGTATCTGGAAGAGATTCAGGCTGATGCCGATAGTTCGTTCCGCCTGCTGCTGACCCCGCATCTGAACGATTTTTTTCTGTGGCACTTCCATCCGGAATACGAACTGGTTTTTATCGAAAACGCCGACGGCCCCCGGCACGTTGGCGACCATCTTTCGCGCTACGAGGGCAGCGACCTGGTTTTTATCGGTTCCTATATTCCGCACCTGAACTTTGATTACGGGGTCCGGACCGACTACCGGAAGGTGGTGATTCAGATGCGCGAGGATTTTCTGCGTGATAATTTCCAGAAAATGCCGGAGCTGGCCAGCATTGCGCGGCTATTCGAACAATCGCGACGGGGGATTGCTTTTCACGGCAACACGAAGCGGCAGGTAGGCAAGCGGCTGATACGGTTTCATCAGTTATCGCATTTCCGGCAATTGATCGAGTTGCTGGAAATTTTCCAGATGCTGGCAACCTCGGAAGAATACACGCTGCTCAACAGCCGCCCCGTTGAGTCGCCGTACAACGTCAAAGAACAGCAACGGTTACAGCGCATATTCCGCTTCATCGACGAACAGTACGGGCGAAAAATCGAGGTGGCCGAACTGGCCGACCTGACCCACCTGACGGTACCGGCGTTCTGTCGGTATTTCAAAAAGATGACCCGGACAACGTTTACCGAATTTGTGAATCAGCACCGCGTTCGGGAAGCTAAGCGGTTGTTGCTGGCCGATCAAACCGTAACGGAAGCCTGCTTCGCCAGCGGTTTCAAGAGCTTATCGTACTTCAACCGGATTTTTAAGAAGCTAACCGGGCTGAATCCCATGCAGTTCAAGAAGCAGCACTGTTAGCGGGCTGAAAAAAGCCTTTTTGTCCGGATTGGTAAACTCGGATAACAAAACCACCGTTTTCCGGGTCATTATATGACGCGTCCGCCGGGATTGCTCCTGGATAACCGCGGGTGTAACCCGGGGCTGGGGCAGAGGTGGAATTTGTTATTTTGTGTAAAAGGAAGCGGAGACATTATGCGTATTCTTTGGACCTATCTTAAACCGCACCGCTGGATGGTCGTCTTTTCGCTCGGGCTGGCGGGAATCAGCCAGATTCTGACGATGATCGACCCATTGATTTTCGGGAAAATTATCGACGAATACGCCACCAAACCGGCTGTCCGGCCCGAAAACGAACTGGTGCAGGGCGTTTTGTTCTGGTTGCTGGTGGCCGTCGGAATTGCTACGCTGGCGCGGCTGGCCAAGTCGTTTCAGGAATATTTCATGCGGCTGGTGGTGCAGCGGTTTGGGACGCAGGTGTTTAACGATGGCCTGAAACAGACGCTCCGGCTGACGTTTCAGGAGTTTGAAGAACAGCGGAGTGGCGAAACCGTGGCGCTACTGCAAAAAGTCCGGACCGATACCGAGAAGTTTATCAACGCCTTCATCAACGTGCTGTTTTCGTCCATCGTCGGTATGGGGTTTCTGATCTGGTACGCCATCACCAAGCACTGGGCGCTAATTCCCATTTTTATCATCGGTATTCTGGTGTTGGGCGGGCTGACCGGGCTGCTTAGTAAACAGATCAAAACCGTACAGCGGGCGGTCAACCGGCAAACCGTCAAGCTTTCGGGGGCCATTACCGAATCGTTGCGTAACATCGAACTGGTGCGGAGCCTGGGGCTGACGTTTCCGGAAATCCGTCGATTGAAGCAATACACGCAGCGGATTTACGAACTCGAAATGGAGAAAACGCGGCAGGTGCGCCAGTTATCGTTTTTTCAGGGTACCACGCTGAATGTGCTCAAACAGTCCATTCTGTTTGCCCTGCTTTGGCTTATTTTTCGGGATGTGCTGACCACGGGAGAACTGATTTCGATGCAGTTTATTTCGACGGCCATTTTTGCCCCCTTGCAGGATTTGGGCAACATCATCCTGTTTTACCGTGAAGCCGAAGCTTCCCTGACTTCCTTTAATAGCCTGATGCAGAAGCCCATTGAGCGCCGACCCGACGATTCCATCGATTTCGGCGTACTGGAACACCTGCGCTTTGAGAACGTGGTTTTCCGGCACCAGACGGCCAAACAAAACGCGATGGACGGTATTTCGTTCCGGATCGGCATGGGCGAAACCGTCGCCTTTGTAGGACCGTCGGGTTCGGGCAAATCGACGCTGGTGAAGCTGCTGCTGGGGCTATACAAACCCATCTCGGGTGAAATTTACTTCAATGACGTTCCGGCGAGCCAGATTCGCTACAATCCGATGCGTCGGCAGATCGGTTTTGTGACGCAGGATACCCAACTGTTTGCCGGTACGATCCGGGAAAATATGCTGTTTGTCAAGCCCGACGCCACCGAAGAAGAAATTCGGGAAGCGTTACACAAAGCTTCCTGCGATCAACTGATTGCGCGTTCCGATAAGGGAGTCAATACCGTGCTGGGGGAGGGTGGAATGAAATTGTCGGGGGGCGAAAAACAGCGGATTTCCATCGCCCGTGCCCTGATCCGGCACCCCCGGCTGCTGATTTTCGACGAAGCGACCTCGGCCCTGGACTCGCTGACCGAAGAAGCCATTTCCGATACCGTCCGCAGCATCTCGGCCCGGCGTGAGCAGATTACCATCCTGATTGCCCACCGTCTATCGACCATCATGCACGCCGACCGCATCATCGTTCTGGAACGCGGGAAAATTGCCGAAACCGGTACCCACGCCGAACTGCTCGATCAGAAGGGATTGTATTATGCGATGTGGCGGCAGCAAATTGGCGAACGTCGGCAGGACCAGGAGCTAACGGAAAAAGTGCCGATGGTGTAGCCGCTTGTTGCTCCACTCATTAAGCACTGAAAAACCCGGCATCCAGCATACTCTCACGAATGGCAGGCGAAAAGAGCCTGAGTGCTTGTCCGTAATCAGGTTCTGTAGAGGGCCAGTTTCATCGTGTAGGGTGGGGCATTTGACGCGCTTGTATTATTTATTACCTTTACACTTGCTTCCTGTTTACCCATTTCTATATAATTTGTTTACAATAACTGCCTGATGAAAGAGGACTCTCTAGCTAATAAAGCGTATAGCGAACTGAGAAGAAAGATTTTGTCCAACCAGTTGGTGTCTGGTATGCGGCTTAAAGAGGATGTCTGGGCCACCCGTTTAGACGTAAACCGCATGGCTATTCGGGAGGCTCTCACCCGGCTTCTGGGCGAACAACTGGTGGTGCTGGGCGAAAAAGGCGGCTTTTTTGTGAAATCCTTAACGGCTGCCGACATTCAGGAGATCCGTGAGCTGCGGGAAGTGCTGGAACTAGGTGCCTTGCGTCTGGCCATTCAGAAGATTGATGATCAGCACATTAAAGAACTGGAGCGGATATGTGAGGACTTTACATCCATGATTCAGCGCGGTTATTTTGGCGGAGCGTGTGAAGCCGACGTAAAATTTCATGAAACCCTCATCGACAGCGCCAACAATGAAAAGCTCCGTAATCTTTACCAGGCCGGGAACATTCCGCTTTTCCACCAGAAATTAGGGCAATCGCAGACCCACATGGATGACTATGAACTGACGGACATGGAACACCGCCAGATTCTGAAAGCCCTGAAAGAAAAAGACCTTAAACTGGCCGAAGAAACACTTACCAAACACCTCATCCGGGGTCAGGTCGCTTCTCTGGACCTGGATTAATTGCCCTCCCTGAACGAATCCAGATGCGCCACCGGCAAAACCGTGGCTCAAATTCTCCTTTATTCCGTATTGAACCGGCTTCCTGGCTGTTTTTACGTCGCGTCCTTCCAAAAGTGCCGATGGAGTTGTTAGGCCATTCTCGTTATGGCGGGCTGAAAGGTTGATTAAAATATTTTTATCAAACTTTTTTGTTTACAAATTTTGTCTATTTTTGTAATCATAATTCTTAGTACAGTGCTTGTTTCAGTGGTAAAGCCTGCGATTCTGGAAACAAGCAATTCTCCACTACTTCTTTAAAAACGCTTATTGGCGTGGTTCAGTGAAAGTAAATTAAGTTCAGGACTGTCGCGCAGAAGACCGTGTTAACAGATTGCCGCTGAATTAATTTACGCTTTTCATTAGCCATACGGATCCGGGTTGGCCCGGGGTTTTGATAGTCAAATTGAATTACAGATCAATTAGTACCATAAATCCTGTTTAACCTGATTCCCGTATGAAAAGAAAGAACTTTTACCAGCCAGGACCGGCTTTTATCCTCCTGATAGCCTTAGTGCTTAGTACGTTCGGCCAGCTGGCCGCTCAGGATACCCGCGAAATACAGGGAACCGTACGCGAAAAAGTCGGACAGGCACCGATGCCCGGTGTCAATGTGGTGATTAAAGGAACCAGCCGGGGCACCAGCACAAACGCCGAAGGCCAGTTCTCCATCAGCGCCAAACCCAGTGATGTTCTCATCTTCTCGTTTATCGGTTACGTTAGCCAGGAAATAGCCGTTGGTAACCAGACAACGATCAATATGGAGTTAAATGCGGACGTACAGGCCCTGAACGAAATTGTGGTTACGGGATATTCGGCCCAGCGCAAGAAAGACATTACGGGTTCGGTAGCCATTGTCGATATGAAAGCCGTCAAATCCGTACCCGCAGGTTCGGCGGTGCAGGCGCTTCAGGGGCAGGCTTCGGGCGTTAACGTCATCAGTTCGGGCGTACCGGGGGCCAACAGCCGGATTTTTGTACGGGGGGTTACATCCTTTGGCGACACCCAACCGCTGGTGATTGTTGACGGTATTCAGGCCGATCTGAACAACATCAGCGCCGACGATGTGGAATCCATTCAGGTGTTGAAAGACGCCGGAGCTGCGGCCATTTACGGGGTGCGGGGTGCCAACGGGGTTATTGTCGTTACGACCAAAAAGGGGAAATCCGGTCGTCCAACGGTTACCTACGACGCCTATTACGGCACCCAGCGCCCGCTGCCGGGTAATCCGTTCGACCTGCTGAACGCTCAGGATTTTATGAAGGTGGTGCAGATTGCCACACCCAACAATCCGATTTTTGCTAACGGAATGCCCGATTATCTGTATGCCGGGCCGGGTGTGGCCGGGGTTGCCAAAGCCGGAGATCCCGCCGTGGACCCCGCCAAATACAGCTTCGACCCCATCAATACCGCCAATAACTACCTGATTCAGCGGGTTAATCAAACCGGCACCGACTGGTTTCACGAGCTGTTCAAACCGGCTCCGATGACCAATCATACGCTGACGGCCAGCGGAGGCACCGACAAGTCAAATTACCTGTTTTCCGTCAACTACATCAGCCAGCAGGGCACGCTGATTGAAACGTACCTGAAACGGTATTCGGCCCGCATCAATACCGGCTTTAAAATCGGCGATCACATCCGCATCGGCGAAAATGCCAACGTCTATTACCGGCAAAGCCCGAGTTTCGGGAATCAGGCGGAGTTTGGCAACCTGTCGGCCGTTTATAAAATGATGCCGATCATTCCGGTCTACGACATCATGGGCAACTACGGCGGGACGTTTGCCGGTCCGTCGCTGGGCAGTAACCAGAATCCCGTTGCCATGCAGCAGCGCACCCGCAACAACCGCGATCATTCGTGGAACATCGTCGGGAATATGTATGCCGAGGTGGATTTCCTGAAACATTTTACCGCCCGCACGAGCTTCGGCGGTACCGTGGCCAACGGTTATAACCAGTCGTTCAACTTTACCCAGTACGACAACAAGCAGGGCAACAGTTCACCGAACAGCTACAGCGAAAGCTCGAGCTACAGCAGTACCATCATGTGGACCAATACGCTGAATTACAGCAATCTGTTCGGTAAACATAACCTTCAGGTGCTGGCCGGTTCGGAGATCGTAAAAAATACGGGCCGGGGCGTTGGCGGAAGTTCGCAGGCATTTTTTGCCACCGATTACAATTACCTCGTGCTGGGCAACGGCACCGCCGGGGTGACCAACTTCAGCAACGCCTTTGTCAATAGCCTGTACTCGCTGTTTGCCCGGGTTGATTACGCCTTTGACGATAAATACCTCGTGGGGGCTACGGTTCGCCGGGACGGTTCTTCCCGCTTCGGGTCCGATATGCGGTTTGGCGTCTTCCCCTCGGTGTCGCTCGGCTGGCGCGTTACCGGCGAACGGTTTATGAAAGACATTCTCTGGCTGAACGAACTGAAAGTGCGCGGGAGCTACGGGGTGCTGGGTTCGCAGAACAACGTGAGTCCGGAAAACGCCTTTAGTCTGTACGGCGGTGGGTACGGCAACGCTTATTACGACATCGGTGGAACCAGCAACAGCGTCCGGCAGGGCTTTATTCAAACCCGGATTGGCAACTCCCGGACCGGCTGGGAGGAAAACGTCGTGTCGAACATCGGCTTCGACGCCACCCTGCTGAACAACAAGCTCGATCTGTCGGTGGAATACTACCGGAAATCAATCAACGGTCTGCTGTTTACGCAGCCGCTGCCCGCAACGGTGGGCGGGGCTACGGCGCCCGTCGTCAACATCGGTGACATTCGGAATACCGGTCTGGACGCTTCGGTGACCTTCCGGGGCCGCATCACCAGCGATCTGCAATTTTCGGTCGGAACCAACATCACCACCTATAAAAACGTAGCCGTTGACATTCCGACGCCCGGTTATTTCGACGTGGCCAGTTTGCAGGGCATGGGCACGCTGGTTCGGAATCAGAAGGGCCAGCCGGTCAGTTCATTCTTCGGGTATGACGTGCTGGGGCTGTTTAATTCGGAGCAGGAAGTAGCCGAAGCGCCCGCCCAGAGTGGAGCCGCCCCCGGTCGTTTCCGGTACCGCGATGTCAACGGCGATGGTGCCATCACCCCCGAAGACCGTACGTTCCTGGGCAGTCCGAATCCGGATTTCACCTACGGCCTGAACCTCGGCCTGAACTACAAAGGCTTCGACTTTTCAACCATTTTCTACGGGTCGCAGGGCAACGAAATCGTCAATACCATCCGGTCTTATACCCATTTTTACGCGGGTTATATCGGCAACAAAAGCAATGTGCTGCTGAATGCCTGGACACCGGAAAATACCAACACCACCGTACCGAAAATTGAAACTGGTACGTCGCTGAGCACCTCGGGCGCCCTCAATTCCTATTTTGTGGAAGACGGTTCGTACCTGCGGTTGCGGTCGCTGATTCTGGGCTATACGCTGAAACCGTCGGTGTTGCAGAAAGTAGGTATTCCGAAGCTGCGCGTTTATGGACAGGCGACCAATCTGTTTACCATCACCAAATACACTGGTCTGGACCCCGAACTGGGTGGCAGCAGCTCCAACTTCGGCATCGATTACGGCAATTATCCCAACAACCAGCGGACGTTTCTGCTGGGCGTCAACCTTTCATTCTAAAACCGGCCCTGTTCAACCCAAGCGATCATGAAAAGACATTCCTTTAAACTGATTCTGACAGGCTTAATTCTATTTTTCTCGGCCTGTAAAAACGAATTTCTGGAAGAAGAACCGATTGGTTCCATCAACGAAAAAACGCTGGCGACCCGCTCCGGCATCAATGGCGTACTGATCGGGGCTTATTCGCTGCTCGACGGGGTGGGGGCTACCGGCGGGGGCATCTGGAGCAGCCCGACCGTCATGGCCAGCATAGCCTCCGACGATGCGCACGTCGGCACCGAGCCCAACGGTTTGCTGGCGTCCTACGAAGCCTACACCCACGACCCCACCACCTCGTCGACTAACGAGAAGTGGCAGTTTCTGTATGCCGCCGTTCAGCGCGCCAACGACGTGTTGCGACTGTTGCCGAAAGTAACCGGCTTATCGGCCGATGAAGTTACGCAACTCCAGGCCGAAGCCCGGTTTTTGCGGGCGGTTTACCACTTTGAAGCGGCCAAACACTGGCGGAATGTGCCGTATCTGGACGAAACCATTACGTACGACGCCGGGAATTACAACGTCAGCAACACGGACCCGATCTGGCCGAAAATTGAAGCCGATTTCCAGTTTGCCGCCGACAATCTGACCCCCACCAAAGCCGATGTGGGCCGGGCCAATAAATGGGCGGCCAAGGCTTTTATGGCGAAAGTCTACCTGTTTCAGCACAAATACACGGAAGCCAAACCCCTGCTGGCCGACATCATTGCCAACGGAGTGACCGCCAACGGCAAAAAGTACGCCCTGACCGAACAGTATTTCGATAATTTCCGCACCGACAAAAAACACGGCCCCGAAGCGGTTTTTACCGTGCAGATGTCGGTCTATGACCGGGCCAACGGCGCCAACGGCAATGGCGCCGATATGTACAACGGGCCGTTCGGTGGGCCGCCTTCCTGTTGCTACGGCTGGTTGCAGCCCTCGTTTGATCTGGTCAACGCTTACCAGACCGATCCGAACACGGGTTTGCCGTTGATGGATACCTACGACAAGACGCCCGTCAAGCACGATCAGGGCATTTCGTCCTCCGCAGCCTTTACACCCCATACCGGTACGCTGGACCCGCGCCTGGACTGGAACGTGGGCCGACGCGGCATTCCGTACCTGGACTGGGGCCTGCACCCCGGTATGGCCTGGATTCGCCAACAGAACACGGGTGGCCCCTATAGCGTCATCAAAAACATTGCCTGGCAGGCCCGCATTGCCACCGACCGGGAAAACGCCAATACCAACAATCCCTACAATATGATCCGGTTTGCCGACGTACTGCTGTGGGCCGCTGAGGTCGAAGTGGAGGTTGGGAGTCTGGCGCAGGCCGAAACGTACGTCAACCAGATTCGGGCGCGGGCGGCCAATCCGGCGGGTTTTGTGAAGAAATACATCGACAACGCGGCTCCGTTGAAAGGATTTACCAACGAACCGGCGGCCAATTACAAAGTGGGCCTATATAACGGTCAGTTTGTGCAGAAAGGCCAGGAGTTTGCCCGTCAGGCCGTTCGCTTCGAACGCCGACTGGAACTGGCGCTGGAACACCACCGGTTTTTCGATCTGCAACGCTACGACAAGGGCACCGGCTTTATGGCAACGCTCCTGAACAAATACCTGAATTACGAAGCTTCCGTGCCGAATTATTTCAACCAGGATTATATGAAAGGTGCTTTCTTTACGAAAGGGAAAAACGAGCTGTACCCGATCCCGCAGGCCCAGATTGATCTGAGCATGAAAGACGGTCAGCCGACGCTTAAACAAAACCCAGGCTATTAACTTTCTGACTATTCCACCATGAAAACCTCCAACAACCCTCCATCATCTACATCGCCCGAACAGGCCGCCCTCAACCGACGCTCGTTTCTGCGTTCGGCGGGTCTGGGCGCAACGGCCCTGGGCCTGCTCCCGATGGCCTGCTCGACCGGAAAACAACCCGCTCAGTCCACCGCCGGAAAGCCACCTATTCAGGGCTTCGAGCGGACGCAGGAAGCGGGCACCGCTAAAAAGTGGACCCCAGTCTCGGACCGCAAAGTTCGCGTCGGTATCGTCGGCTACGGCCTGTGTAAATTCGGTGCCGAGTTCGGGTTCCAGAATCACCCGAACGTCGAGATTGTGGCCGTCAGCGATCTGTTTCCGGATCGTTGCGAGCAACTGGCCAAAGCCTGCCGCTGTACCAAAACGTATCCGTCGCTGGAAGAACTGGTCAAAGACGACCGTATCGAAGCGGTTTTCATTGCCACCGACGCCCCCAGCCACGCCAAACAGGCCATCCTGGCCCTGAAACACGGTAAACACGTGGCCTCGGCGGTTCCGGCGGTATTCGGTTCGCTGGAAGAAGCCGATCAGTTGTACGAAGCCGTGAAAACCAGCGGCAAAAAGTACATGATGTTCGAAACGTCCTGTTTCCACGAGGACCTGTACGCCATGCGCCAGATTTACAACGCGGGCGGTTTGGGCAAGCTCGTGTATTCAGAAGGCGAATATTACCACTACATGGACGATCCACTGCCGTCCTACAAGGAGTGGCGCGTCGGGCTGCCCCCGCAGTACTACCCAACCCACTCCAACGCCTATTACATCGGTGTTACGGGCGGCAGTTTTACCGAAGTTTCCTGTCTGGGAATGCCGAGCATTGTGGAGCAACTCAAGCCCGCCAATAACCGCTATAAAAACCCTTTTGGCTCGGAAATCGCGATGTTTCGCACCAGCGAAGGCGGTTCGTCGCGGATGGCCGTCAGTTGGGATACGCCCGGCGACCACGGCGAACGGGGCCGGATTCGCGGGCAGAGGGGTTCGTTTTACGGCAAATATGAGGGGCTGGAAAAAGTCCTGCCCGATCTCGTTCGTCCGGCGCTGCCACCCGGTGTGGATGCCGGAGGGCACGGCGGCTCCCACGGACGACTGACCGACGAGTTTATTACGGCCATTTTGCAGGACCGGCAGCCGCTCGTAGACATTTCCATGGCCCTGAATATGACGGTTTCCGGGATTGTCGCCCATCAGTCGGCGATGAGAAACGGGGAGACGTTAAAAATTCCACAGTACAAAATTCTATCCTAACGGCATGACTAACCCTACCACAAAACATTTCTTAAAGCGTCGCGAATTTCTGAGCAAAGCCGGACTGTCGGCGGCTGCGCTGTCGGTGGCACCCCGGTTTGCCTTCGCGGCACCGTCGGTTCAGGACCGTAAAGTCCGGATTGGCATTGTCGGCGGACGGTTTGGGCTGGGCTTTTATTTCCACGAGCACCCCAACTGCATTGTCGAAGCCGTCAGCGATCTGTTGCCCGACCGCCGGGCCGCGCTCATGAAAACCTATAAATGTTCGAAGAGTTACGAGTCGCTCGACAAACTACTGCGTGATCCCAAGGTCGAAGCGGTATTTCTGGCCACCCCCGCCCCCGATCACGCCAAGCACGTCCTGGCGAGTCTGAAAGCCGGGAAGCATGTCTTATGCGCCGTTCCGGCGGCTTTAACGCTGGAGGATTGCGCCAAGCTGCGGGACGAGGTGAAGCGGAGCGGATTAACCTACATGATGGCCGAAACCTCCACGTACCGGCAAAGTACGATTTCCGTCAAGAAAATGTACAAAGAAGGGAAGTTTGGGACTCTTTTCAGCGCGGCTGCCGAATACAACCACCCAGGTCTGGAAGTACTGTATTTTGAGAACGGTAAACCCACCTGGCGACACGGATTGCCGCCCATGCTCTACCCGACACACTGCACGGCTTTCCTGATTGCGGTAACCGGCGAGCGCCTGACCCACGTGAGCGGCATGGGTTGGGGCGACGACAGCCCCGTATTGAAGGGGAACCCCTACAAAAATCCGTTCTGGAACGAAACCGCCTTTTTCAAAACCAACCGGGGAACGCCGTTTCGGGTGGAAGTCAACTGGCGGGGTGCCCTCCGCAACGCCGAACGGGGCGAATGGCGGGGTGAGAAAATGAGCTTTTACATGCCCCAGAATGAAACCGGTGAATCCACCATCGTGCGGGTGGCCGACAAACTGGGGCGCGACGACGGCGGTTTTCAGAATAAGGAAAACATCGTCGAAGCGTTTAAACAGCCGCTCTGGTGGGAAACCGATCTGTTACCGGCTCCCCTGCGGCACAACAGCGGACACGGCGGATCGCACACGTTTATCACCCACGAATTTATCGACGCCATCGTCAAAAACCGCCAGCCCGAAGTAAACATTCACGAAGCTCTGGCGTATACCGCCCCCGGCATTGTGGCCCACGAGTCGGCCCTGAAAAACGGAGAATACCTGAAGATTCCCAGTTTCGATTAACCCAAAGGTGAGGCAGGCTGGATCGGTTGGTGAATGCCGTACCTACGCCAACCGATCCGGTCCGTCTGCCGAATCGTAGAAAATGGAAAATAGATCAATTGAATCCAATCTGAATTGACAATGAGCATGTGGCCGAAATCGCAGGAAATTCTCAAAACCAACGAACAATGGATACCCGGTGGTGTGGTATCGCTCAACCGGAAATCCGACCCCAATATCTGCTTTACGCGCGGAATGGGCAGCCGCGTCTGGGATATTGAGGGGAACGAATACATTGATTATCAGGCTGGTTTTGCAGCCACGTTCCTCGGTCACAACGATCCGGATATTACCGAAGCCGTTCGTCAGGCGCTTGGCAATGACACGGTACTGATGGGCGCCGGCCCTACCGATCTGGAAGGACAATTTGCCGAGCTGTTTTGCAGACACGTTTCGTCGGTCGAGAGCCTGCAAATTACCTCGACGGGCTCGGAGGCCACCTACCACGCCATGCGCATCGCCCGGGCCGTAACGGGCCGCGATCACGTCATTGTCATGCAGGGCGGTTACAACGGCTGGCACAACGACGTAGCGTGCAACGTAATCAGCAGCCTGAACGATGTGGGGCCGCGTGTCAGCCCCGGCGAATACCCATTCGATGCGCTTTCCGCCGGTATTCCGGAGGTGCACAAATCGCTGGTTCACATCGTCAACTACAACGATCTGGATTCGGTGGAGTACGTTCTGAAACGGTATCCGGTGGCCTGCCTGATTCTCGAACCGATTTTGCAGAACATCGGTATTGTTAAACCAAAAGCCGGTTATCTGGAAGGTTTGCGGCAACTGGCCGACGAGCACGGTTTTCTGCTCATTTTCGACGAAGTAAAAACCGGGTTTCGCCACGCCATCGGCGGCTACCAAAGCCTGTGCGGTATTCAGCCGGACCTGAGCACGTTCGGAAAAGCCGTTGCCAACGGGTACCCGCTGGGCGTTATTGGCGGGAAAAAGAAATACATGGATTATTTCGTACACCCCGATCGCGACAAACGGGTGCTGATTGCGGGTACGTACAACGCCTTTCCGCTGACGACCGTGGCCGCCATTGCCACCCTGCAAAAACTCACGTCGCCGGAACACCGGGTATACGAGCACGTCAATCAGTTGGGGCAACGGCTGGAAGACGGCTTGAACACGATTTTTGCCGCAACGGGGCGACCGTTCCACCTGGCGCGGCAGGGGTCGGCGTACTGCCTGTATTTCATGGATCACGCGCCAGTCGATTTTCACGACATTGCCGCCAACCACGATTTTGCGCTGGACAAAGCATACCGGGTTAAATTGATTGAAAAGGGCATTTTCAACTTCCCGCTCCCCATCAAGCAGGGCAGTATTTCGTTTGCCCATACCGTGCAGGACATTGATGAAACGCTCGAAAAAACCGAAGCGGTGGTGAGCCAATTGTTTCAGCAAATTCCCCATTCTCAAATTGCCTGATTAACCCGCCCACAACGAATGAAGATTACGGCTATTGAAACGCTGGTTTGCCATGCCCGCATGCGGAATTGGATTTTTGTAAAAGTGATCACCGACCAGCCCGGTTTGTGGGGCTGGGGCGAAGCGACCCTCGAGTGGCACACCCGCTCGGTGGTCGGGGCCATTGAAGACCTGTCGCAGTTGCTGATTGGCGAAGACCCCCGGCGGATCGAACACCTCTGGCAGATGATGTACCGCCAGCACTTCTGGCACGGCAACGGTATTGTGCGCGGAACGGCCATCAGCGGCATCGACATCGCCCTCTGGGACATTCTCGGTAAAATTCACGGTGTGCCCTGCCACGACCTCTGGGGCGGCCGGGTGCGCGATTACATCCGCCTGTACTGCCACCTCGGCGGGGGAAAAATGGAAGATTTTTACCAGACCCGCCCCGACGATGCCAACCGGTTTGGCGAACTGGCCCAGCAGGCCGTGGCCGACGGTTTTACGGCCTTCAAGTCGATGGCGGTGCCGGAAACCATGCCGCTGGAAGGCTTGCAACCCATCCATTACGCCGAAGCCTGCGTGAAAGCAATGCGCGAAGCCGTCGGCGACAGCATTGATATCATGGTCGATTGCCACGCCCGCCCGTCCCCGCGCATGGGTATGCAATTTGCCAAAGCCCTGGAGTCCTACGGTTTGTATTTCTTCGAAGAACCCTGCTGGCCCGAAACCATCGACGACATTGCCCTGATTCAGCGGGCGGTAAAAACCCCCATTGCCAGTGGCGAACGGCTGGTCGGTATTCACGCGTTCCGCGAGATGCTCGAAAAACGGGCTGTCAGCGTGATTCAGCCCGACATTACCCATTGTGGGGGCCTCAGCGAAGTGCGCCGGATTGCGGCCCTGGCCGAAGCGTACCGGGTGGCCGTGGCCCCGCACAATCCGCAGGGACCCGTCAGTACGGCGGCTTCCATCGAATTCGGTTTTGCCACGCCCTCGTACAGCATTTGCGAAAGCGTACACTGCGACGTTCCGTGGCGGGTCGATGTGGTCAGCGAAGGCTTTACGGTGCAGGAAAAAGGGCGAATCGTATACCCCAATCAGCGGCCGGGTTTGGGCATCGAAATAGACGAAAACGAAGTAAAAAAACACCCGTTCCAGCAGGAAGTGCTGCAACGGACCTTCTACAAAGACGGCAGCGTCGGCGATTGGTAACACGATGGTTGAAACAAAAAATGGACCGACAGTGGACAAACTATTTACGAAGAGAACCGTCCTGATCAGTGGCGGACTGGGCGACATCGGCCGGGCGACGGCCCTGGAATTCGCGCGGCTGGGTGCCGCCATTGCCATTGGTGACATGAATCCGGCCAGCCAGGCCGAAGCCTTGTTGAATGAACTGGGCCAATTGGGCGTTGCAACCCACTACACGCAGGTCGATGTCAGAGAGGCCGATGCCGTGCAGAACTGGGTGCTGGCGGTTGAAAATAGCCTTGGGGTAGCGGATATTATCATTGCCAATGCGGCTATCGTTACCGCCAGAAGGATTCATGAAATCACGCCCGAACAATGGTCGAACGAAATTCGGGTCAATCTGGACGGCGCGTTTTTTATGACCCAAAGCGCCACGGCCCGGCTGCTGGCCCACGGTCTTCCGGGGCGGGTGGTGTTTGTCGGAAGCTGGGCGGCCCACGCGGTACACCCGCACATTCCGGCCTACAGCGTTGCCAAAGCCGGTCTCCGGATGCTTTGCCAGTGCATGGCGCTGGAACTGGCCCCACACCAGATTCTGGTCAATGAAATTGCACCCGGTTACGTCAACGCCGGGTTGAGCGCCAAGCTGTGGGAAAAAGAACCCGCCCGGGCCGAGGAGGCCCGGCAACGCGTGCCCATCCGTAAACTAATCAGTGCCGAAGCGGTAGCCCGGCAGGTGGTTTACCTCTGCCATCCCGACAATGAGCACATGACCGGCAGCACTTTGCTGATGGATGGCGGACTTTCACTTTAAAATCGCATGAACGCACCCCTTTACCCTACCTTTGAACAGTCTGCGTTTGCCGGTTTGATCGGTGTTGCGCAGGAAGATGTTACCCCGCCCGTTGGCATCTACGCCCGAAACTGGGGAGCCGCCACGCACGAAGCCGCCGAGGGCATCCACCGGCCGCTGATGCTGAGTTGCGTGACGTTTCAAACCACGCCGGATGAGCCGCCACTTGTGCTGATTGGGGCCGATCTGGGCTGGTGGCGCAGTGCCGACGATGAGCGATTTCTGCGAAACGGTATTCTGAAAGCCCTGTCGCTGGACGAATCCCGGCTGATGTTCTGCCTGTCGCACACCCACGCTGGGCCAAGCCTGAGCCGTGACGACGCCCCGAAAGCGGGTGGCCATCTGGTAGAACCGTATTTGCAGTTGATTCAGGAACGCACGATCCGGGCCATTCAGACGGCGCTGGCCGGGGCGCAACCTGCCACGCTGACCTGGGCGTATGGAACCTGTGCGCTGGCCGTTAACCGCGATTTGCCGGATCGCGAAAAAGACCGGTACATCTGCGGGCTGAATCCCGAAAAAAGCGCGGACGATACCCTGCTGGTTGGCCGAATTGCCGACGGTCAGGACCGGGTTCTGGGCACCATCGTCAACTACGCCTGTCACCCGACGACGCTGGCCTGGGAAAACCGCCTGATTTCGCCCGACTACATCGGTGCCATGCGGGAAGTGGTCGAGCAGGCCACCCACGCGCCCTGTTTATTTATGCAGGGCGCTTCGGGCGAGTTGTCGCCGAGGGAACAGTACGTCGGGGATGTCCGCATTGCCGACACCTACGGCCGTCAGTTGGGCTATGCCGTGCTGTCGACGCTTGAAGCGGTTTTGCCCACCCAGACGC
The DNA here is from genome assembly GCF_003259745.1 of Larkinella arboricola. Classification (GTDB taxonomy): domain Bacteria; phylum Bacteroidota; class Bacteroidia; order Cytophagales; family Spirosomataceae; genus Larkinella; species Larkinella arboricola. The sequence continues at coordinate 495,937 of NZ_QLMC01000001.1, forward strand.
GGCTGTCGTTTGCCGGGGTGGTTGAATCGGGGGCTCCGCTGGCCATCTGGAAAAAAGAACCGTATGCACCTTCCACCACGCTCCGGGCCGAACGGGTTGAGGTTGAACTCCCCCTGAAACCGCTTCCGTCGCTGGCCGAAATCGAAAAAGAGTGGGCGGCCTGCGGGGATAACGTGCTAAAAGAACGGCTTTGGCGAAAACGCGGCATCCGGAAAACCGTGGGCGACGGGGAGGTAACGAAGATGCCGCTCTGGGTCTGGCACGTGGGCGATTCCATTCTGGTGGGCCAGCCGAACGAAGCCTATTCCGCTTTCCAGCAGCAGCTTCGCGCCCGGTTTGTGCCGAAAGCCGTGGCTGTCATGAACATCGTCAACGGCTCGACCGGTTACCTGCCGCCCGAAGATCTGTACGGCGACGACCTTTATACCGTCTGGCAAACTCCCTTTGCGCAAGGCTCCCTGGAATTGCTCATCGAAAGCGCCATTCAAACGACCCGCAACCTGACCCGGCATGAACCTCTCAACGCTTGACCTTTCCATCTTCGGTATTTACATTCTTGGCGTTATTGCACTAGGCATTTATGCGTCCCGCCAGGGCCAGCAAACCAAACGGGATTATTTTCTGGCGGGCGACAAACTGCCCTGGTGGATGATCGGCGGCAGCATCATTGCTTCCAACATCAGCAGCCACCACCTGGTAGGGGCTATGGGCGTGGCCTACAGCCGGGGGTTTGTGGCCATTGCGATGGAATGGGGAGCCATCCTAATCGGTTTTAACGCCCTGCTCTGGATTTTTCTGCCTTTTTACATCCGCAACGGGTTTTATACCGTTCCCGAATTTCTCCAGAAACGCTTCGGAGCCGCCACCCGCACCACCTATGCCGTACTTATTCTGCTAACGTACATCTTTGTGGAAATCAGTGCGGTGCTGTATCTGGGCGCGCTTTCCCTGCATTCTCTGCTGGGTTTTCCGGTTGTGACGAGTGTGCTGGTGCTGGCCATTTTTACCGGTATCTACACGATTGCGGGTGGTTTGCGGGCGGTGATCTGGACCGAAATGCTGCAACTTGCCGTGCTGGTGCTGGGTGGGGTGGCCCTAACCGTTGCCACGGTCAATGCCGCCGGGGGGATTTCCGCCGTGACCGAAACCTCCAAAGACTGGGACCTGATTCTGCCCGCCGATGATCCGGATTTTCCGTGGACGATGTACCTCGGCGGTACGCTTTGCATCAGTATTTTCTACTGCGCCACCAACCAGTTTATCGTGCAGCGGGTGCTGGCGGCCAAAAACGAGTGGCACGCGCGCATGGGCGTGGTGTTTGGCGATTATCTGAAATTTCTGATACCGGTCATCATCACGGTTCCGGCGCTGGTGGCTCCCAAATTGTTTCCGGCGCTGGAAAAACCGGATTTGCTCTTTCCAACGCTGGTTGAAAATCTGATGCCTACGGGTCTGGTGGGGCTGGTGATGGCGGGTCTGATTGCCGCTGTCATGTCGCACCTGTCGGGAGCCATCAACTCCTGCACCACCATTCTGACGGTAGACGTTTACCTGACGTATTTCCGGAAAAACGCGTCGGAAGTGCAGGCCGTACGGTTTGGCCGCATCGCCGGGGTGGTTATCATTGCGGTCGGCATTCTCTGCACGGGGCTTTTCATCACCCAGTCCGACAAGCCGGTTTTTCTCTACCTGATGAACGCTTACGGCCTGTTTACGCCCGGTATTGCCGTGATGTTTCTGCTCGGTATTCTCTGGAAACGCACCACCCAGGCCGGGGCGCTGACCGCCGGAATCCTGACCATTCCGCTTTCCATCGTGCTGGAGTTTGTGTTTCCGCAAATGCCGTTTTTCAACCGTACCGGTATTGTATTTTGGACCTGCATGGCCTTATGCGTGCTCGTTAGTCTGGTGACCAAACCCAAACCGGAGGCCGAACTCGCAGGGCTGATCTGGAACAAGGAAAGCCTTTCGCTGCTGCCCGAAGAACGCGAACAACAGCGGGGCTGGCGCAATCCGGCAATCTGGTGGGCTATTATTACGGCGGCCGTTCTGTATTTTTACATCCGCTACGCCTGACGGTTGGGCGGGCCGTATTCACCCTCTACTGAACGAAGCATGACGCAATACCCGTGGGAAGTTGTTCTGGATTACACCTGTCAATTAGGCGAAGGGCCGGTTTGGGACGCCCAAAATGGGCGAATTTTGTGGCTGGATATTTTGCCGGGCGACATTCATTCGTTTGATCCCGTTAGCCGCGAACACCGGGTTTTTAACGCCGGGCAGATGGTTGGGGCCATTGCGTTGCAGCCTTCCGGGACGCTCCGGGCGGCCCTCCAACACGGTTTTTACGACATTTCGCTCGAAAACGAAACCCTTACCCCCCTAGCCGACCCGGAAGCGCACCTGCCGGGCAACCGCTTCAACGACGGCAAGCTCGACCCCGCGGGCCGGTTCTGGGCCGGAACCATGTCACTGGACGATACCCCCGGTGCCGGAGCGTTGTATAGGCTCGACCACGACGGTTCGGTTACGCCAAAAATCCAGAACGTGAGCTGTTCCAACGGACTGGCGTGGAGTCTGGATGCGCGGACGATGTATTTCATCGACTCACCCACCCGCCAGGTTGTTGCGTATGATTACGACAAGGCAACGGGTGACATCAGCAACCCCCGGGTCGCCATTCAGTTTGACGAAGCCGACGGTTTGCCGGACGGCATGACCATCGACCGGGCCGGTATGCTCTGGATTGCCCTCTGGGACGGCTGGAGTGTGGTGCGCTGCAACCCGCATACCGGCGAGCGGCTGGCCCGGATTCCATTGCCCGCAGCCCGAATTACCTCCTGCACCTTTGGCGGCAGTCAACTTCAGGATTTATACATCACCTCGGCCAAAACCGGTATAAGTGGTGGCGATTTACAGCAGCAACCGCTGGCGGGAAGTCTTTTTGTGGTTAAAGCACTGGAGATCTAGCCAACGCATCGGTTTAACCGCGACCCTAAGACGTATCATTTCTCCGGCTCCAGGGCGTGAAAATGATGCGTTTTAGGGAAAGCTCCTGCTGGAAACAGGAATTGTTGTGATTTTACGGACTTGTTTTCTTTGTTTACAATCTCAAACCTATCTTTATCAACGCAAGCGGCACTGATCAATCGTTCGTAAAAAACAAGAATGTCATACCTGTCTCCCTTACATCAGGAACATGAGGTTTTAAGGCGTATTGCGCAGGGAGACGAAAAGGCGTTTGCGGCCCTTTTTGATCATTATCACCAGCGATTGGGAATTCATATTTACCGGATTACGAAATCAACCGAGCTGGCGGAAGAGATCGTTCACGATGTTTTTCTGAAAATCTGGCTAAACCGGGAGTTGCTCGGCGAAATCGAAAACTTTCAGGCGTATCTGTTTGTGCTGTCGAAGAATGCGGCCCTGAATGGACTCAAAAAGCTAGCTAATGAACAGGCCCGAATAACTGAACTGGATGCCGACCAGTTGCAGATCGCCGAAACAACCGAGGACGATTACCGGTATCTGCTGATTGATGAAGCCATTGACCGGCTCCCGTTTCAGCAGCGGCAGGTCTACTTGCTGAGTCGGCACGAACGGCTGTCCTACGCGGAAATTGCCGAACGCATGAGCCTTTCCAGAGAAACCGTCAAAAAATACCTGCAACTTTCAACGGAATCCATCTCCTCGTACATTCGTAAAAGGCTGGTCATCAGTGTGCTACTCCTTATTCAGATTTTTTTCTAAAAATATTCACGTACCAATACCCCCTTTTTATACTCCGGTTTTGTCATTGAATCAAAGGGCCTTCATTCCGGTTCCGGCAGGTATATGGACGAAACAGAGCGCAGGTTAGAAGATTTGTTCAACCGGTATTACAACAGTACGGCGACTCCGGAGCAACGGGAGGAGCTTATGGCCTATATCCGGACCGCGAAAAGCAATGAACTGATCGAGAAGTTTTTGAAAGAGAACTGGAACCGGGCGGCTTCGGAGAATGCGTTATTTACTCCGGAGAAAAGCCACGAAATACTGGACTCCATTCTGTCGAAAGCCAATCGGAAAGAAGCGTCTCAGCCCCGCGTTTTCCGGCTCACCTGGCTGCGTTACGCGGCCGCTGCGGCCTTGCTGCTAATCGGTATTGGATTCTGGTGGCAGTTTAGGGCCGATCAGCAAACCGGTACCGGGCTGGCCGTACAAAAAGCGCAGAAACCGAATGATGTCAGACCCGGCGGCAACCGCGCCCTGCTGACCCTGGCAGACGGTTCGGCCATCGAACTGGACCGGGTAGGAAGCGGGCTGCTGGCCCGGCAGGGAACCGCCGAAATCCGGAAAACCGGGGACGGTATTCTGGTCTACAGCGCCAAGGCAACCCCGGCAGGCCCCGACGGGCGGATGAACACGCTGACTACTCCGAAAGGCGGGCAGTACGAAGTTTCGCTGCCGGATGGCAGTAAAGTCTGGCTGAATGCCTCTTCGTCCATCCGCTTTCCGTCCGTATTTCCGGCGTCCGAACGAAAAGTAGAGATTACCGGTGAGGCTTACTTTGAAGTGGCTAAAAACAAGGCCAAGCCGTTTCGCGTAAAATTCAATACGTCGGAAGTGCAGGTGCTGGGTACGCAGTTCAATGTGATGGCCTATCCCGAAGAAGGGGCCTCCAAAACCACCCTCGTGGAAGGCTCCGTGCAGATCAGCCACCGGCAACAGCACACGGCGCTCCGGCCCGGTCAGCAGGCGGTTGTTTCGGCCAACGGACAAATTAACACCAAGTATACTTCGGTCGATCAGGCGGTGGCGTGGCGAAATGGCCTGTTTTATTTCAAGGATGCGGGTATTGAAGAAGTAATGCGGCAACTGGCCCGATGGTATGATGTTGAGATTGAATTCGGGGGAAAAATACCGGTGCGGCAGTTTACGGGCAAAATTGCCCGGAATGTCAACCTGTCCGAAGTGACCCATATGCTGCGCTATGCCGGGGTGAACTGCCGGATTGAAGGCAAAAAGATTGTTATTGATTCCTGATTACGTATAGATAGTACCGTTAAAATTTGTACACCTAAACCTTTCCCTATGGCACCAAACCGTACACTGACTTCCTGACCCTTTGCCCTGTGTTTAGAAAGAAGGGAAAATGCGCCAACATTTTCCCTGAATCGTCAAGGGGCAAGCCCAACTTCTCTCAAAAGTCAATCTGCTATTCCTCAACTTTTACAAATTTATGAAAATAAACTTCTTACCCGGGTATCCCCGGGCGAAGCAGGCATGCTTTCGTGTAAAATTACTGGTCGCCATGACACGGATACTGTTTTTGCTGATTGCGACGTTCACGCAGGTCGCGGCCGACGGCCTGGGCCAGAACATTACCCTGAACGCGAAGAATGCTCCGCTGGAAACGGTATTGACCAGCATCGAAAAACAAACCAGTTTCCTGTTTCTGTATGATAAACTGGATTTGCCCGAAGCGCAAAAAATTTCGGTACGGGTTAAAAACGCAACGATTGACCAGGCGCTGACGGCTGTTTTCCAAAACCTTCCGCTCTCGTACCGGATTTTCAACCAGACCATCGTGCTCAAAAAGGTGGTCAGAGTCTCCGCTCCGGAAAGCCTGCTGCCCCTGAAACTTCCCGAAATCCGGCAGGCTATTAACCCCATTCAGAAAACCGTTGAAGAAATTCCGCAGCGGGCCAACCGGCCCATCCGGGGGAAGGTGACCGACGAGAACGGCAACGCGTTTCCGGGGGTGAGTATCCTGGTCAAGAATTCACAGATGGGCACTACGACCGACAACGCCGGTGAATACCGCCTGAACATTCCGGATGCGCTGGCCCAATCCGGCGACCTGACGCTGGTGGCCAGTTTCGTCGGCTATAAAAGCCAGGAAATCCGGGTGGGAAACCGGCAGGAGATCAATTTCGGGATGGTGGTAGACACCAAAACCCTGAATGATGTCGTTGTCGTCGGTTACGGAACTCAGGCCAAAAGCAGCATTACCGGCTCCGTGGCGTCGGTGCCCATGAAAAGCATCTCCAATCAGCCCTTAAGCAGTCTCGATCAGGCCATGGCCGGGCAGATTGCCGGGGTAAATGTAGCCCAGACCAAAGGCGCTCCCGGCGGTGGGGTTTCGGTCCGGGTGCGCGGAACGGGTTCGATCGGGGCCGGTAACGAACCGCTGTACGTGATCGACGGCTTTCCGGTCGGCAGTGATTACAACAGCACCCTGAATCCGCTGGCCACCATCAACCCTAACGACATCGAATCCATCGAGATACTGAAAGATGCCTCGGCTGCGGCTATTTACGGTTCGCGCGGGAGCAATGGGGTGGTGCTGGTCACGACCAAACACGGTAAATCGGGCAAATCAACGGTTCAGTTCGATACCTATTACGGCTTGCAGCAGGTGGCCAACAAAATCGAGATGCTCAATGCCCGCGAATATGCCGAATACAATACCGAAGCCCGCAACAACGCCTGGGTAGACCGGGGCGGCAAGGCGACGGACCCCAACAGCGTGCGTCCGGCCAATTTGCAGATTCCGGAAATGTTCATGAACCCCGAATCGCTGGGCAAGGGAACCGACTGGCAGGATGAGGTTTTCCGCACCGCACCCATCCAGAACCACCAGTTGTCGGTTTCCGGCGGAACGGACAAAACCCAGTTCTTTGTCTCGGGCGCTTATTTTAAACAGGACGGTATTGTCATGAATACCGGTTTTGACCGCTATTCGGCCCGGATCAATCTGGACCATCAGGCGTCCGACCGCGTGAAAATCGGCCTGAACCTGTCGCCTTCATTTTCATCCAACAAACTACTGCCGGTGGAAGATCAGGTATTTACGGGCGGGATTCTGGGATCGGCCCTTTCGCTGCCGCCCACCGTGCCGGTGTACAATCCCGACGGTTCCTTTACGACGCTGCTGGGGCCTTCGCCGTATAATATTGGGGTGATCGACAACCCGGTGGCGATTGCCAGTAAGATTCAGGATAGAAAGACGTTTTTCCGGACGCTGGGCAACGCCTACGCCGAAATCCGCATTCTGGAAGGACTAAAGTTCCGCACCTCCTTCGGGCTGGATTACGCCGATTCCCGGCAGAACGCTTATTATCCGTCCGACCTCGGGAGAGATGGCGTACCGGCTCCCGTTCAGGCGCGGGCTTCGGCCAGCACCGGCCGGGATTTGAACTGGCTGAATGAAAATATTCTCAGCTACAAGCGCACCTTCAACGGCAAGCACGAACTGGATGTGCTGGCGGGTTTTACGGCCCAGAAAGCCCGTTCGGAATACTCGTCGCTGGCGGCCACTAACTTCCCGACGGATCTGGTTACGACGCTGAACGCCGGTCAGGTAACTGCTGGCGGAACCGGTATTTCGGAATGGTCGCTGCTGTCGTACCTGGGCCGGGTTAATTACACCTACGCCAGCAAATACCTGTTCTCGGCCACCGTTCGCCGGGACGGTTCTTCGCGGTTTGGGGCCAGCAACAAATGGGGAACGTTTCCGTCGGCGTCCGTCGGCTGGTATGTTTCCGAAGAAGACTTTTTCAAGAACCAGCCGGTCGTGACCGACCTGAAAATCCGGGCCAGTTACGGGTTGGCGGGGAACAATGCCATTGGTAACTACAGCCAGATCGGCCTCCTGGGCAACCGCCGGTATAGCCTGGGAGCCGGGACCGGAACGGTGGTCTACGGTCTTTATCCGTTGTCTATCACCAACGATCAACTCGGTTGGGAAATGATGCAGCAAATGGACATTGGTCTGGATTTCGGTGTGTTGCGCAACCGGCTGATGTTCACCGTCGATTACTACAACAAAAACACCACGGACCTGCTGCTGAATGTGCCGGTACCCGGATCGACCGGCTACGAAACCGCCTTGCAGAACATCGGGAAAGTAAACAACCGGGGCTGGGAGTTCAGTGTGAATTCGAAAAACCTCACGGGCGGCTTTAAGTGGTCAACCAACTTCAACATTTCCTTCAACCGGAATAAAGTAGTGGCGCTGGGGCCGGAAGGCAATCCGATTATCTCCAAAAGCCCTTCGTTTAGCCCGAATACGCACATTACCCGCATCGGCTCATCCATTGGCAGCTTCTGGGGCTACGACGTAATCGGCATCTACCAGACGCAGGAAGAGGTGGATAACAGTCCGGCGGTTAAAGGAAGCACCGGTTCACGTCCGGGTGACCTGAAATTTCGGGATGTTGACGGCGACGGAACCATCACGCCCAACGATGTGACCATCATCGGCGACAACTATCCGGACTTCTTTTACGGCATTACCAACAATTTCAGCGTCGGTCGGTTCGATCTCAGCATCCTCGGCGACGGGGTGCAGGGGCTGCAACTGCTGAACGGTTCGCGCCGGAACATTGGTCTGGTCAATGGCAGCTACAGCCGCAAGGATGTGCTGGGCCGGTGGCAATCGCCCGAAAAACCGGGTGACGGCCGGACACCCAGAGCCAATGTTTCTCCGACGGGCGGCAACGTGAGCTACGTATCGAGCCTGCTGGTCGAAGATGCGTCGTTCTTCCGGATTCGGAACATCAACCTGCGGTATGCGCTGCCCGAAACCGCCTGCAAAGCCCTGTTCATCCGCAATGCCAGCGTGAGTCTGTCGGTGCAAAACGCCTTCACGTTCACCAAATACCGGGGCTACAACCCCGAACAGAGCCTGAATGGAAGCAGCTCGCTGACGCCCGGTGTCGATTTCAACGGTTATCCGCTGGCCCGCACGTATACCCTTGGTTTAAATGTGACTTTCTAAACCCTGACCTTAACTTATTTTAACGATGAAATTTCGTCTATTGATCATCGGTGCGCTCAGCCTGGGGCTGGCCGGTTGTTCGGATTTTCTGGAACTGGCCCCCAAAGACGCGATGAACGTCAAGAATTTTTACCGGAATGCCTCCGATATGCAGGTGGCCGTCAATGCCGCCTACGGGATGCTGACCAGCGCGGGTGAATACGGCTATGCTTATTACAACGTGGGTGAAGTCCGGTCCGATAACACGATGAACTGGGAGGGGGGCGGAAATCTGCCCGATGCCGAACTCGACCAGTTTAAAATGGCTTCCACCAACGAAATCATCCGGCTCATGTGGCTGGATACGTACCGGGGAATTCTGGCCTGCAACGCGGTTTTGGACCATATCGGTGGTGCTACGATGGATCAGGCAATGCGGGACCGGTTTATCGGGGAAGCCAAATTTCTGCGGGCGCTGATGTATTTCAACCTGGTCCGGACGTTCGGGGATGTGCCGCTGGTGGTGTCTGAAACGAAATCCGTATCGGAAGGATACAGCCAGTCGAGACGACCCGCGTCGGAGGTGTACAGCCAGATCATTGCCGACCTGGCCGACGCCGAGCAGAAGCTGCCGGTTTCGTACACCGGCAACGACATTGGGCGCGCCACGAAGGGAGCCGCCCGGGGCTTGCTCGGTAAGGTGTATCTGACCACCGGCGATTTTGCCAAAGCGAAAGACAAACTCAAAGAGGTAATTGAGCAGGGCACGTATAAACTGCTGGACGATTACAAGGCGCTGTGGCCGGTCGCCAACGCCAACAACCAGGAGTCCCTTTTTGAAGTGCAGTTCAAGAAAGGCGGAACCGGCACGGGAAGCAACTTTTACAACAATTTTGCCCCCCGCAACTCCGGAACCTCCGTCATCAAGGTGGGCTTTCCGAGTGGCCGGAACATTCCAACGGAGGATTTAATTGCCGCTTACGAACCCGGTGACAGTCGCAAGGAAGCGTCGCTGGCGGTGGGGTATACGGACAATGTCACAGGTAAGTTTGTGGCCGATCCGTATACGCTGAAATTCCAGGATACGCCCTTTACCGAAGGCGATGCCGACAACAACTGGCCGGTGCTCCGGTATGCGGATGTACTTTTGATGTATGCCGAAGCCCTCAACGAAGTCAACGGTGGGCCAACGGCAGAAGCGCGGGATGCGATCAATGTCGTGCGGAAACGGGCGAAGCTGGCTCCGCTGGCGGCTGGTCAGTCGAAGGCGGCTTTTGCGCTGGCGATTGAGCACGAGCGGCAGGTCGAACTGGCGTTTGAAGGCCACCGCTGGTTTGATCTGGTCCGGACCGGCCGGGCGGTTCCGGTGATGAATGGGCATTTTAAGGGGCAGGTCGTGCAGGATTTCAACAAGGTTTTCCCGATTCCGCAGACCCAGATTGATGTCAATCCGCAGGGCATCACGCAAAATCCCGGCTATACCTTTTAGGCCCGTGTCAAACTAAGTTTCACAGGAGCGCCCGGCACGGGTTGAGCCGGATTTCTTCCGACTTCGTTCGGTGCCGGACGCTCCGCTTACGTATCGAGCATTTGATGATGAACTACAAAAACTATCTGCGCCCATTGGTTTTGGGTCTTTGTGGGTTAACCACCACTTTAGGAATTGCTCAGGCTGATGCGTCCGTATCCGGCAAACAATCAGCGCGGATGGATACCGTGTCTGCCTCCACGGTTTTTATTCATACCGGCTTTGAAAACGCATCTCCGATGAACTGGGAGGTCGATGCCGAAGGCCGGGTGGTCGGCAGTCTGGTGTACGACCACGAGCGGTTTTCCATCAACCGGGCGGTCAATCACTTTCATTTCCGGGTCGAAGCGCCGGTGGGCAAGGAGGTAACGATCATTCTCGAGAACTTTAACAACATCTGGAACCGTACCCCCGCCAGCTCGATTTCCAAACTGACGCCCATCGTGGTTTCCTTCGACAACAAAACCTGGGAAAGCCGCCCGACCGAGTTGATTTCGGGCAACCGGTTGCAGTTCAAAGTGAAGATGACCGGCCCCAGCGCCTACATCGCCAGTCTGGAACCGTACCGCATCAGCGATCTGGACCGGTTTCTGGCCAAAATCCGGACGCATAAACTCGTTACCGTCACCCCAATCGGGCACACGGCCGAAGGGCGGTCGCTGGAGATGATCAAAGTCGGCAACGAGAAAGCTCCGAAACGGCTTTTTATCCGGGCGCGGGCGCATTCGTTCGAAACGGGCGGCAACTGGACGGTCGAGGGGCTGGTCAACCGGTTGTTGAAGGATGATGCCGAGTCGCGGCTGTACCTGAAAAACTACTGCGTTTACATTCTTCCGATGGCCAACAAGGACGGCGTGGCCCGGGGCCGGACCCGGTTCAACGCCAATGGCTACGACCTGAACCGCAAGTGGGACATTGCGGCTGATTCGTTGATTGCGCCCGAAAATTATTTCCTGGAAAAGTGGCTGGCTAAAATGGTTCGGGAAAACAAAAAGCCGGACCTGGCCATCGACCTGCACAACGACCCCGGCGGCAACCTGCACATCAGCCGACCCGCCGGCGACATCACGGCTTATCTGGCAAACATGAAGAAGCTCGAAACGCTTCTGCGGAAATACACCTGGTTTACGGAAGGCTCCACCAGCGCCCAATTCCGGAATCCCGGCTCGCTGGGCGAAGGCTTTATGGAACGGTTTGGCATCGAGGCCCTGGTGTACGAACTGAATTACGAGTGGATTGCAGGACTGAAAAAAGCCCCGTTGGCGCAGGACTGGCTGCTACTGGGCAGCAAACTGCCGGAGGTGTTTTACCATTATTTCCAGAAACCGTAACCGGATGAAAAAGCGATGGCCCCGGGCGGTCTTGTGGGCGGGCCCGATCTTCTTTTTGCTTGCATCTCTCAGCTTTCGCGTGCCCCAACTGCTGGATGGCCGGATGGGGCCCACGGAAAGCTACGCGCTGGATTCAACTCGACTGGAGGTGAAAACCGTAGCGACCAACCTCAACGGCGTCTGGGATATGGTCTGGGGGCCCGACAACTGGATCTGGTTTACCGAACAGGACGGAAAAGTCCGGCGGCTGAACCCGGAAACCGGGCAAATTCTGGACCTGCTGCAAATCCCTGATTATTACCGCAAGCGGCTGGGGCTGATGAGTATGGTATTGCATCCCGATTGGAAAACCAGTCCGCAGGTGTTTATCAATTACACCCATATGCAACCGGATTCCGTCATTGTCTCCAAACTGGTGCGGTATACCTACAACGGCAAAAACCTGATCAAGCCCGTCTTGCTGTACCAGATTCCGGGGTATTTGGGGCATAACGGCTCCCGGCTGGTGGTCAGCAAGGACCGGAAACTCCTGTGGGCCACCGGTGATCTGAAGCAAAAGGAAACGATTCTGGACCCCAAATTTCCCAACGGCAAGGTGCTCCGGCTGAACCTCGACGGTACCATTCCGGCTGATAATCCGTTTCCGGGCAGTCCGGTCTGGGCGATGGGTTTCCGGGTGCCGCAGGGGTTGGTGTTTGCCAGCAACGGTAATCTGTTTATTGCCGAACACGGCGATGCCACCGACGACGAGGTAAACCGGGTGGTGAAGGGAGCCAGTTACGGATGGCCGCATATCGCCGGTTTCAGCGACTTGCCCGACGAAGAACGGTATGCCGCCGACCATCCGACCGTGTTTCCGGTCAAAGCCTGGACGCCCACCATTGCCCCGGCCGGTATGGATTATTACGACGGCAACATCCCCGAATGGAAAAACGCCTTGCTACTCAGTACGTTGAAAGACCAGAGCCTGCGGGTGCTGCGGCTGGACGCCAAAAAGGAGAAGATTGTGGACGAGCAGATTCATTTTTCAAAGCAGTTTGGCCGCCTGCGCGACGTGTGTGTATCGCCGTCGGGTGCGGTTTTTATCGGCACCAGCAACCGCGACTGGAACCCCATTGCCAATTTTCCGATCCCAGCCGATGACCGGATTATCCGCATCAGCCGCGCCGGTACCATTCCGAAAGCAGCGCGGGTGGCGAAGGCTCAGAAAAGCGCCGACGCAGAACCGGCGGCTTTGCTGTACGCGAGCTATTGTGCATCCTGCCACAAACCGGATGGGCGTGGGGTTCCGGGTTCGTTTCCGTCGCTGGTCGCTTCGTCCCGGCTGAAAGGGGATAAAAAGGCGCTGATTAAGTTTATCCTGACCGGTTCTCAATCGGCGTCCGGGGAAGGAATGCCGGCTTTTGGTTTTATGTCCGATAAGCAACTGGCCGAAGTCGTCTCGTATGTCCGCGTCAAACTGGCCGGGGAGGCTTCCGGAGTTTCTGCCGAGGAAATCAAGCAGGTCCGGGCTGATAAAAAATGATGGATAAGCACTCTAAAAGGTTCGTATACCGCCATCACAGAAGGGTAGACGGCCCTTGCAATGTGTAACGCTGTCGATTCTTCGAACGCTCCTTTTAATCTTTTCCATTAAATCATCCATCTTTTTCCGAATTAAGGCTATGGTTTATCGGGTATAAACTTGTGTTTTTTGCATATTCTCCAAGCTGATTCTTCGTAACCAACTTCTGCGTATGCAAAAAAAGTGGCTGGGCATCTGTCTTTTTGCGCTCGCTATCGGGTTTGCCTTTTCAAATCGGGCGATCGGTCAGAACAAACTCTCCTTAGCCGGTGAGTGGCAACTTCGCCTGGACCCAAACGACCTGGGCCTGCGCCAGCACTGGTGGCAAATGGAGTACACCGACCGGGTTACGCTACCCGGTTCGCTCGCCGAAAACGGCAAAGGCAACGACATAACCTTGCAAACGCCCTGGACAGGGGATGTTTTTGACAGCACTTATTTTGTTTCGGAGCGCTACCAGAAATACCGCCAGGGCGACGTTAAAATTCCCTTCTGGCTCAAGCCCGTCAAGTACTACACCGGTCCGGCCTGGTACAAACGACAAATCGATATTCCCGCTGACTGGGCCAAAAAGCAGATTACGCTGAACCTTGAACGGTGCCATTGGGAGACGATGGTGTACGTCAACGGCCAGTTCTGCGGCACCCGCAACAGCTTGGTGGCGCCCCATCAGTTTGACCTGAGCAAAGCCCTGCGCCCGGGGCGGAACACGATTGTCGTGCGGGTGGACAACCGCTACAAAATGCACATCGGTCCCAATTCCCACAGCGTGGCGGACCACACCCAGACGAACTGGAACGGTCTGGTCGGCGACCTGTCCTTAACTGCCGGATCGACTACCTACCTCGACGATGTTCAGGTCTATCCGAAACTGGCAACCAAAACCATTGCCGTAACGCTGGACCTGCACCAGCCCCGGCGGCAAACCTTCCGGGGCAAGATTATTCTCCAGGCCAAACCGGTACAGCCTAACGCAACGGCCCTGCCCAATCAGGAGCAGCCCGTCAATTTTTCCACCGAAGAAACCACCGTCACGGCCACCTACGCTATTCCGAACCCGCAGCTCTGGGACGAATTTACGCCCAACCGCTACGAGTTGCGCGCCCAGTTGGTCAGTGAGCAGGGCGAGGTATTATCCGAAAAAACGGTGCCATTCGGGATGCGCGAAATGGGAACCAGCGGCACCCGACTGACCATCAACGGACGGCCTATCTTTCTGCGGGGCGACGTGGATTGCGCGGCTTTTCCGCTAACGGGTTACCCACCCACCACCGAACCGTACTGGGAAAAAATCATGAAAACGGCTAAAGCCTACGGCCTGAATCACCTGCGTTTCCACTCGTGGTGCCCACCCGAAGCGGCTTTTGACGTGGCCGACCGGCTGGGGATGTACCTGTACGTGGAAAGTCCGCTCTGGGCCAACCAGAGCAGCGCCGTCGGGACCGGTGGCGTAATCGACGACTTCATTTACCGGGAATCGGAGCGCATTCTGAAAGCCTACGGCAACCATCCGTCGTTCTGCATGATGTCATACGGCAACGAACCGGGCGGGGCGTTTCAGTCGGATTTTCTGGGTCGTTGGGTCGAGCATTTCAAGCAAAAAGACGGTCGGCGGCTCTATACGAGCGGTGCGGGCTGGCCGATGCTGCCCGAAAACCAGTTCCACATTCACTCCGACGCCCGGATTCAGCAGTGGGGGCAGGGCGTCAACAGCATTATTAATGCGAAGCCTCCCCAAACCGGCTACGACTGGCGGGAAATCATTCAAAAGGCTTCAGCGCCTTACATCAGCCACGAAATCGGGCAGTGGTGCGTCTACCCGAATTTCGGGGAAATGGCCAAATACAAGGGCGTGTTGAAGCCGACCAATTTCGAGATTTTCAAAGAAACGCTCGAAGAAGCCGGGATGGGCGATCAGGCAGAAGCCTTCCTGCATTCATCAGGCCGGTTGCAGACCCTCTGTTACAAAGCCGACATCGAAGCCGCCCTGCGTACGCCCGGTTTTGCCGGTTTTCAACTGCTGGGCCTGCACGATTTCCCGGGCCAGGGCACGGCGTTGGTCGGGGCGCTGGACGTTTTCTGGGAATCAAAAGGGTACACGACGCCCGAAGAATACCGTACGTTTTGCAACAATACGGTTTTGCTGGCTCGCCTGGACAAACTCGTTTACGAAAACAACGAGACGTTACAGGCCGCCCTCGAAATTGCTCATTTTGGTCCGCAGGAATTGACGAATCAAACCGTGATCTGGCAGGTGCTGGATGCGTCGGGCAAAGTGAAACGAAGCGGAACCCTGCAAAAAGACCGGGTTGCCATCGACAACGGGCAAACCGTGGGCACCGTTCACCTGCCGCTAGCTGGCTTTAAGAAACCGGAGATGCTGACGCTGAAAGTGGCCTTGAAGGGCACGGATGTTACCAACACCTGGAATTTCTGGGTGTACCCGACGGGGGTCAATCCCGATGCAGCTAGGGGGAAAGTAATCGTCGCCCACTCGCTAACCGACGACGTGGTAAACCAGTTGCAAAACGGCGCGAACGTGCTGCTGTTGTCCTATGGCCACGTCCGGAAGGGCAAAGGGGCCGAAGTGGAAATTGGTTTTTCAAGCGTGTTCTGGAATACCTCCTGGACGAAAGGGCAGGCTCCGCACACGCTGGGACTGCTCTGCGATCCGGCGCACCCGCTGTTTGCGGCATTCCCGACCGAAGCCAGCAGCAACTACCAGTGGCAGGATCTGGTCAGCCATTCCCAAACCGTCATCCTCAACGATTTCCCGAAAACGCTCCGTCCCCTGATTCAGCCGATTGATACCTGGTTCGAAAACCGTCGGTTGTCGCTGGCGTTCGAGGGGCGTGTCGGCAAAGGGAACCTGCTGGTTTGCAGCATCGACCTGGACAATAATCTGGCCCAGCGGTCCGCAGCCCGGCAACTGAAATACAGCCTGTTAAACTACATGAACAGCAGTCGGTTTAAGCCGGGCCATGAGCTTTCCGCTGATCAGATTAGTCAATTGTTCCAGCAGGAAACGACGCTGATCAGCCCGGCCCAAAAGAAGTAAACGAACCTATCAACACCGCTAAACGAATCTATGGATTTGCAGGAAGTAAACGTGTGGGAAGAGTCGGTTATCATTCCCACCTACGGTGTCGGCGCTCCCGAAAAAAATCCGATGTTTCTCGAAAAACGGGTCTACCAGGGCAGCAGTGGCGTGGTGTACCCCAATGCCGTCATCGAGAAGATCGACGATCACAAGGAAGACCGGGCGTATCAGGCGGTTTTTCTCGAAAACCAGTACCTGAAAATCATGGTTTTGCCCCAGTTGGGTGGCCGGATTCAGATGGCGTACGACAAGATCAAAAACCGTCATTTTATCTATTACAATGGGGTCATTAAACCCGCGCTCGTGGGACTAACGGGGCCGTGGATTTCGGGTGGGATTGAGTTCAATTGGCCGCAGCACCACCGCCCCAGCACGTTCGAGCCGGTGGATTACACCACCGAAGCGCATCCCGACGGCTCTAAAACGGTGTGGGTCAGCGAGGTGGAACGGATGTTTCACACAAAGGGCATGGCCGGTTTTCGGCTGTATCCCGACAAGGCGTATCTGGAAATTCAGGGCGTTCTTTATAACCGTACCCCGATGCCGCAGACGTTTCTGTGGTGGGCCAACCCCGCCGTGAAGGTCAACGACCATTACCAGTCCGTGTTTCCGCCGGATGTGTACGCGGTATACGATCACGGACGGCGCGATGTTTCTTCCTTCCCGATTGCGCGGGGGACGTACTATAAAGTGGATTATTCGCCGGGCACCGACATTTCCCGCTACAAAAATATTCCGGTACCGACCTCGTACATGGCCGTGGCATCGAAGTACGATTTCATGGGCGGCTACGAACACGACAGCCGGGGCGGTTTGCTGCACGTGGCCGATCATCACCTGTCGCCGGGCAAAAAACAGTGGACCTGGGGCAACGGGGAGTTTGGCTACGCCTGGGACCGCAACCTGACCGACGAAGATGGCCCGTATATCGAACTGATGACCGGCGTGTTTACGGACAATCAACCGGATTTTTCGTGGATTATGCCCAACGAAGAACGCCAGTTTACGCAGTATTTCATGCCGTACAGTGAAATCGGGCTGGTCAAAAATGCCACGAAAGAAGCCGCCGTGAACCTGGAATGGACGGAAGAAACCGTTCGGGTCGGGGTGTATGCAACTGCCGTGTATCCCGGTGCCATCGTCCGGCTAACCCAGGATGAAGAAGTTGTATTTGAACAAACCGTTGATCTTACGCCGGAACAACCTTTTTTCTACGAAGTCAGCCAACCCATTGAAAAGCCGGCCAGCCTGAGCGTGAGCGTTGAAACCGCTGACGGTATTGAGCTAGTCACTTACCAGCCCGAAGAACCCATAGAGCAGGCAATACCGGAACCGGCCCAGGCCGCCAAAGACCCCGCCGAGGTAGAGAACAACGAGCAGTTGTACCTGACGGGTTTGCACATCGAGCAATACCGCCACGCGACCTACGCGGCCACCGATTACTACGAGGAAGCCCTCCGTCGCGACCCGGGCGACGTTCGCTGCAACAACGCGATGGGGCTCTGGCTGCTCCGGCGGGGGCAAATCGCGCGGGCCGAACCGTATTTCCGGCGGGCCATTCAGACCCTGACGCAGCGCAACCCCAACCCCTACGACGGCGAACCGTATTACAACCTCGGTCTTTGTCTGCAACTACTGGGCCGCGACGCCGAAGCCTACGATGCGTTCTATAAAGCCACCTGGAATGCGGCCTGGCAGGACACCAGTTTCCTCGAGCTGGCCCGCGTTGCCACCCGACGCAAAACCTACGACAAAGCGCTAAAACTGGTCGAACAGTCGCTGATTCGAAAATGGCACGGGCATTCGGCGAGGCACCTGAAAGCGGCTCTGCTGCGCAAGACCGGGCGGACGGCGGAAGCTCTCCGGCTTATCGACGACACGCTGGCCATCGACCGCTTTCATTTTGGCTGCCTGTTCGAAAAATCGCTTATCGAGCAAGCGGATAACCCGTTGAAAGCCGCCCAAACCCGCCGGGAGCTAAACGAACTGATGCGGTTTTACGTCCATAATTACCTGGCTTATGCGCTGGATTACAGCCGGGCCGGTCTGTACGACGAAGCCATTGCCCTGCTGACGGAACTGCTGGCATCCGGGCAACCCGTTTACCCGATGGTGTATTACTTTCTGGCCTATTTTCATCACCAGTTGGGAGACGCCCAAACCGCTCGGGAGTACCTTAAAAAAGCCACGGAGGCCAGCCCGGACTTTGTGTTTCCCAACCGCTTGGAGGAGTTGCAGGTTTTGCAATGGGCGACTTCGCAAACAGACGATAATCAGTCAATTAATCACGCCCACACCTGGTATTTCCTCGGTAATTTCTGGTATGCCAACCGGCAGTACGACGAAGCCATTGCTGCTTGGGAACGTTCGGTTAATCTGAAAGATACTTTCCCGACGGTGTTCCGGAATTTGTCGCTGGCCTATTACAACAAGCGTCACCAACCCGACCGGGCGCGGACGGCACTGGAAACGGCTTTTGCGCTCGACCCGATGGATGCGCGGGTGCTGATGGAACTCGATCAGTTATACAAAAAGCTGAACCATCCGCCCGCCGAGCGACTTGCCTTGCTAGAAAAACACCTGACCGTCACCGAGCAACGGGATGATCTCTATCTGGAGCGCATTACGCTGTATAACCAGTTGGGCAATCACCAGAAAGCCCGCGATTTGCTGGCTAGTCGGCAGTTTCATCCGTGGGAGGGGGGCGAAGGCAAGGTGGTGGGCCAATACCTGATCTGCCACCTCGAACTGGCCAAACAGGCGCTGCAAAATGCCGATTACGCCGAAGCCCTGACGCTGCTGGAAGCCGCCGAAACCTATCCCCCCAATCTGGGCGAGGGCAAACTGTTCGGCGTGCACGAACCCGACCTGTTTTACCTCAAAGGACTGGCCTATGAAGGCTTAGGCGATCCGAATACCGCTCGGGGCTATTTCGAGCGGGCTTCGGTGGGGCTGGAAGCGCCGGTTCAGGCCGTTTTTTACAACGATCAGCAGCCGGACAAACTGTTTTACCAGGGGTTGGCTCGCAAAAAGCTCGGTCAGCACGAGCGGGCGGAATCGCTTTTCAATCGCCTGATCGAGTACGGCCAGATGCACCGAAATGATACGATCAAGATCGACTATTTTGCTGTTTCGCTGCCCGACCTGCTGGTGTTTGACGCCGACCTGAACGAGCGCAACCGCATTCACTGCGATTACCTCATGGGGTTGGGGTATCTGGGGTTGGGCAACGGGCATACGCAGCGGGCTATCGACTGTTTTGATCGGGTGCTGGCGCTGGATGGGACCCACCAGGGCGCGGCCCTGCACAAGAAAATGGTCCAGTTTCTGGCACTGCCGGAAATGTCGGGTTAGGCTTTCCGGCGCTGGCGGAAGTCGCGGGGCGACACGCCCATGATGTGCGAGAAAACCCGGCTGAAATGATAGGGGTCGCCATAGCCGATCTGGTAGGCCACTTCCTTGATCCGGAACCGGGTGTTTTCGAGTAGGCGGCAGGCTTCCTGAATCTTTAAAAAAGTAAAAAAGTTGATGGGCGCACTTTGCACCTTAGCCCGAAAAACCGCCGAGTAATGCGAAGCCGACATACCCGCCACCTGGGCCAGTTCTTCCAGACTCAGCGACTTGCTCAGGTTTTCTTTCATGAACGTGATGGTCCGGCTGATGGGGTCACTTTCCGGCTGGGCGAGCGGGCTAGGGTTGTAAACCGCGTTGTTGAACGTCGCCAGAAAGCGTGACAAACTGCTGTTGGCGTAAATAACATTGTCCAGGTTAAACGACATTTCAACGTGCGCCAGAATATCGTCAAACAATTGAAAACGTTCGGGTTGGGGCGACACGGTAACCGGGGCGAAGTCCTGACCCGGCCTATCGTGGCCCGACTTTAAAAAATCCAGAAAATGATGCGCACGCGAACCCGTAAAATGCAGCCAGTAAATCGTCCAGGGATTCCGGGCGTCGGTGCCGTAGCGGTGGGCCAGCTCAGCGGGCAGAATAAACATCTGGTTGGGCTTGACGCTATATTTCTGGTCGTTAAGAAGATACCAGCCTTCGCCCTGGACGCAGTAAATCAGAATGTGTTGCGGGCTGCCCTTCCGGCGTTCGCGGTCGTGAAAAGCGGCTTTCGGGTAATAACCGATATCGGTAATGTACAACGATTCGCAAAGCGGATGAACGGCAATCTGTTTTTGCAGGTCGCTGGGCAAAACGCAACTACGCTGTCCGGCAAAGCCTTCTTTCTTCTTGATCATGACGGTTTTTTCGCTGGGTTTGGGTAGGCACTGCCCCGTAAAAATACAGAACCAACTCTTTTTCTTTCTAAACCCTATCGTTAATTCATTCCCAACCGTTATGGCAACCAGCGGTCTCAACACCAGTTACATTTTCGGCATCGCCTTTATCTCGGCTCTGGGCGGCTACCTGTTCGGCTTTGATTTTGCCGTTATCTCGGGCGCGCTCCCCTTTCTGCGTACTAATTTTGGGCTGACGGCCTGGTGGGAGGGCTTTCTGACGGGTTCGCTGGCGCTGGGCTGCATGGTGGGCTGTGTGCTGGCGGGTAATCTGGCCGACCGCTACGGGCGCAAACCCGGCCTGATGGTGGCGGCCCTAATTTTCGCGCTGTCCTCTATTGGCATGGCCCTCTCCGGAACCTTGTCCGTCTTCATCGCCATGCGGTTTTTTGCTGGTATTGGCGTCGGTATGGCCTCTACCCTCAGCCCTTTGTATATCGCCGAAATCTCGCCCGCCGAAGTCCGGGGCCGCAATGTGTCCATCAACCAGTTGACCATTGTTATCGGTATTCTCGTGACCAATCTGGTGAATTACAGCCTGGCCGACAGCGGTCCCGATGCCTGGCGTTGGATGTTCGGGCTGGGGGCGGTGCCGTCGCTCGGCTTTCTGGTGGGCGTGTTCTGGCTTCCCGAAAGTCCGCGCTGGCTGGTACAGACGGGCAGAGTAGGCGAGGGCGAAACCATTTTACGCCGGATTGGCGGAGAATCGTTTGTCCAGCAAACGGTTACGGCGATTAATCGATCTATGGAAGGGAGCCATAAACCTTCCTTGCAAATGCTGTGGGAAAAAAGCGTCCGTCCGGCGGTTTTTGTGGGCATGGGGCTGGCGGTGCTGCAACAATTGTGCGGAATCAACGTGGTGTTTAACTATACTTCCACGATTTTCGAAACCGTCGGGGCCAATCTGGACCGTCAACTTTTTGAAACCGTTGCGATTGGGGCGGTTAATCTGGTGTTTACGCTGGTGGCGATGTGGCAGGTTGATAAGCTGGGCCGCAAACCGTTGATGCTCATCGGTACGCTCGGCCTGGCGGTGCTGTACGTCGTGATTGCGACGCTGCTGAAAACCGGCGCGTCGTCGGGGCTGCTGTCGGTGTTTGTGCTTCTGGCGATCAGCGTGTATGCTACGTCGCTGGCCCCCATCACCTGGGTTCTGATCTCGGAGATTTTCCCGAACCGAGTCCGGGGGCTGGCCCTTTCGGTGGCCGTACTGGCGCTCTGGGGCTCGTATTTTGTCCTGGTCTTCACATTCCCGATTCTGGCCGAATGGCTGGGAACCTACGGTCCGTTCTGGCTGTATGCACTGATTTGTCTGCTGGGCTTCTGGTTTGTCCGGCGGAACGTCTACGAAACGAAAGGCAGAACGCTTGAGGAACTGGAAGGGACGTTTGTGGGACATTGAAACCGTAAGATTATCCATCTTAATCAAAATTACGGCTATTGATTTAGCGAAAGCCGCCCGTAACCTTTGTATTTTTGGAATTAAGCAAATAATGATTTGGATTTTACCGCACCAACTGGCTACTTTAATTATTAATTCCTAAATCTTAACTAAACCCTTAGCTCTTTCTTTTATGCACTTTTATTTACGGTGTCTGCAAACGGCCGTGGTGTTGGTTTGCTTTACGCTCACCGCCTTTGCCCAGAACGCGATCAGGGGGCGGGTTACGGACGAGCGAAACGAAGGGATACCCGGCGCAACGATCACCATCAAAGGCACAACCCGGGGCACAACAACCGATGCAGCTGGGGCGTTTCAGCTCAACGCCAGCCCGAACGAAACGCTGGTTTTCAGCTATGTAGGCTACACCACGCAGGAAGTGGTTGTCGGTAGCCAGACCAACCTGACTATCCGAATGGCAGCCGACACCCGCAGTCTGGAAGAGGTGGTGGTCGTGGGGTATGGAACGGTTCGGAAGAGCGATTTGACCGGTTCGGTATCCACGATCAAAGCCGATGCCATTAAGGAAATGCCCGTCATTTCGGTCGATCAGGCCATTCAGTCGCGGGCGCCGGGGGTGCAGGTGACGCAGAGTTCATCGGCACCGGGGGGCGGTATTTCCATTCGGGTGCGGGGCGCCAACTCCATCAACAGCGGAAGTGAGCCGCTTTACGTGATTGACGGTTTTCCGATGTATCCCGACAACGGCGCGATGGGAACATCGGGTAACCGGCAGGCCAGCAACGCGATGGCGACGATAAACCCCAACGAAATTGAATCCATCGAAATCCTGAAAGATGCCTCCGCAACCTCCATCTACGGTTCGCGCGGTTCCAACGGCGTGGTACTGATTACGACCAAACGCGGGAAGGAAGGCGCCAGCCGGGTAGACTACGAAGGTTCGTATTCGATTCAGCAGATTGCCCGGCCCATTGAGGTGCTGAACGGTGCCGATTACGCGCGCTATCTGAACATTCTGGAACGTAGCCAGGGCGGTAGTCCGCGCTATACCGATGCGCAAATCAATCAGATCGGCGCAGGCACAAACTGGATGGATGCCATTACGCGGACCGGTGCCCTCTCCAATCACCAGCTTTCGTTTACGGGCGGGACGAAAGGAATGCGGTACGCCTTTGTGGGCAACTATCTGAGCAATCCGGGGATTGTCAAAAACACGTTCTTCAAGCGGTACGGCTTTCGCCTGAATCTGGATAATGATTTTCTGAACGGGCGGGCCACGCTGAGCAATAGCTGGTCGTATAACCGTACGGGGAGCAGCAACGTCGCCACTGATCGCGGTGGTCCGGGCGGGATTATCATTACGGCCCTGGGGCTGGACCCCACCGTGGCCATTTACGACCAGAACGGCAATTACAACTACCCCAGCTACGACCAGCGTTTCAACATCAACCCGCTGGCCGAGGCCCAGGAAGGCTACGACCGGGACAACATCAACCGCCTGTTCGGAACAACGGCTTTAACGATCAATCTTCTGGAGGGATTGAAATTCCGGACCAGTCTGGGGGCCGATGTCGTAACCGCCGAGCGCACTACGTTTTACAACAACTACACCTACACAGGTCGGCAGTATGCGCGGCAACTGGAGCGCGCCAACCGCAACGTCAGCAGCATTCTGAACGAAAACATCCTCAGTTACAACAAGCAAATCCGCCCGGGCCACAACCTGGACGTTACGCTGGGGTACACGTATCAGAAGGAAAGCAACAAACTCAATTCGGCTTCCACGCGTGGACTGCCCTCCGATGATCCATTTTCGGTAAACATGCAGAATGGGAGTCGCCCGCAGGTGCCTAACTCCGGGCGGCTTGACTGGACGCTGGAATCGTTTCTGGGCCGGGTCAACTACAACCTCAAAGACCGGTATTTGCTGACGGTTACGGTTCGGCGCGATGGTTCGTCCAAATTCGGGCCCAGTAACAAATGGGCCAATTTCCCCTCGGCGGCTTTGGGCTGGCGGGTGGTCAACGAAGGGTTCTTCCAGAATTCGGGGTTGAGCAAGGTGTTCGATGATTTCAAATTCCGGGCCAGCTACGGCTTAACGGGGAACTCGCAGATTCCGGTGTACCGGTCGCTGGCGGGTCTGGTGCCGTACAACTACGTGCTGGGTGGTACGCTGGTGGCGGGTTACGGCCCGAACCGGATTGCCAACCCCGACCTCAAATGGGAAAGCACGGCCATGCTGAACCTGGGTCTGGACCTATCGCTGCTGAACAACCGTCTGTCGATGACCTTCGACGTGTTCAACAACAAAACCACGGACCTGCTACTGGACGTTTCGATTCCGCAGAGCACGGGTTTCAGCACGATCATGCTCAATTCCGGCTCGCTGTCCAACAAGGGTTTCGAGTTTTCGACGAATTACAAAATCCTCAACGGTTCTGACTGGAAGTGGGACGTGAGCGGTAATATTTCGGTCCTGCGCAACGAGATTCTGGATCTGGGTCAGAGCACGCCCTTCTTCGCCAACAGCACGAGCGGCCACCTGGGCGTTTTCGGTAGCTGGGTCGAAGAAGGCAACGCGATTGGCGTCTGGAAGGGCTTCAAATACGTTGGCCTGTTCCAGACCGACGACGAAGGCAAAAGCTTCGCGGCCCGTGCCGGTTATCCCAAATACGAGGACGTGAACGGCGACGGCAAATACACCGCCGACGACTATGTAAACATCGGCAACCCGAACCCGAAATTTACCTGGGGCCTGAATTCGAGCGTCAAGTTTAAAAACTTCGATTTCTCTATCTTCTTCCGCGGTGTTCACGGCAACGATGTTCGCAACCTGCAACAGTCGGAGATGGGCGACGGTGTTCAGAAAATCAACCAGATTGGTAACATCCTGACCGATTCCTGGACACCCGAAAATCCGGGAGCGAGTCGGCCCGTGATCGATGGTCGCCGGGATTTCATTTCCTTCCGCCGGTCGTCGTTTTTCATTCAGGACGGTTCGTTTATCCGGCTGCAAAACCTGGCGCTGGGCTACAATCTGCCGCTGAATACCAAGTACATCCGCAGCGCCCGGATTTACGCCAGCGGCCAGAACCTGTTCCTGATTACCAAGTACAAAGGCTTCGATCCGGAGGTGAACAACCAGGGCCAGAACAACCTCAACCGGGGGGATGATTACGATGCCTATCCGCGCGCCCGGATGTTTACGGTGGGCGTTAACCTTGGTCTGTAATTCCGCTAACCCTTCAATTGTAAAAAGACACATGAACCTGATACATTCAACCCGACTCAAATCCCTGCTGCTGGTGTCGTTCCTGGCTGCGGGCGTGGGCTGTTCGGACTTAAAGGAAACCCCCGATTTTATCAATCCCGATACCTTTTACAAAACCGCCAACGAACTGCAACTCGGCATCAACGGTATTTACGACGATCTAAACTCCGGTTATTCCGGTTATTTCTACGACCGCTACGTGTTTGAGTGTCTGACGGGCGACCAGATTGGCTGGGAAAAAGGGCCGCTGCAATACAATCTGGGTAACGTCAGCACCGCCGACGAGTACATCGAAGCGTACTGGCAGATCAGTTACCGTTCCATCAACCGGGCCAATGCCGCCATCGAAATTGCCGACGCCATGCAGGACCCCGCCAACGACGCGCTGGTGAAACGGCTGAAAGCGGAAGCGCAGTTTCTGCGGGCCTTTTACTACTACGGTTTGCTGATCTATTTCGACAACCCTCCGCTGACCGTCAAATCGACCAAAGGCATCAGTGAACTGCCCTCGAACGCGGGTGGCAAACGCGCCGTGATCGACCAGATTTACGCCGACGCCAAAGCCGCTGCGGAGGTGTTGCCCGCTTCGTACACGGGTGCTGACGCCGGGCGGGCCACCAAATGGGCGGCCAAAGCCATTCTGATGAAAACCCAGCTGTGGGACGAAAAATGGGCCGACGCCAAAGCCACCGCCGAGGACATCATCAACAACAGCGGTTTGCAATTATTCGAAAACTTCGGCTACAACTTCGACCTGGCGCACGAGAATCAGGGCGAACGGCTTTTCGAAGCGCAGGTGTCAGCCGGTGCCAACGCCAGCGAATGGAACGTGCATTCGGCGCACTTCAACCCCGAAGATTATCCCAGCGAGCTGGGCGGTGCGGGCTGGAGCTGGCTGAGTGCTACGCAGGAGTTCCGGGCTTCGTACGATCCGAAGGACAAACGCATTGATGCCACCTTCATCGAATCGTATCCGACGGGCCGGTTTGGCAAGGTAGACGGCCAGTACCCGATTGTAAAGTGGAGCCCGAATGCAGATTTCAACCTGTCCCGGTTTGGCGGTGTAGTGAAGGCCGACGCCAACCCAAAAGATCCTTCGCAGTTGATTTTCGGGAAAGCCTGGGCCGGGAAGCTCGTGGAGTTGGGCATCAACTATAACAATACCGAAAAGAATACGATCTATCTGCGGCTGGCCGACATTCTGCTGGGCCATTCCGAAGCCTGTAACGAGAGCAATTCGGGCGACAAACTCATGGGTATCAACAAGGTGCGGGTCCGGGCCGGTCTGGCACCCCTGAGTGGCCTGAACCAGTCAGCGCTGCGCGATGCCATCATTAAGGAACGGGAGCAGGAGTTTGTTTTCGAGCAGGTGATGTACCCGGAATTACGCCGGAAAAGCAAGTTTGGCGGGCAGCCGGATTACCTCGGCGACCACATTAAGCACTACATCACCAAGTACAACGTGGGCCGCACACTCAAGGCCCGCGATTACGTACTGCCGATGCCGCTGAAGGAAATTCAGGGCAACCCGAACGTAACGCAGAATCCGGGATGGTAACCGCAATCAGCATCAGAAAGGGGCTTTCACGAGCCCTTTTTTGATGCCGTTTTTTAGCGATCTTTCTTCTATGAAGTACCTATTTTCAGGGTTGATCTTTCTGAGCCTGCTGGCCTGCGAGCAAAAGCCCCGGACGTTGTTTACGACCCTGTCCGCTTCGGAGTCGGGCGTCCGTTTCCGCAACACCGTAACCGAAAATGATTCGTTTAACCTGGTTGATTACTACTACGTTTACAACGGCGGGGGCGTGGCCGTTGGTGATCTGGACAACGACAACCTGCCCGATCTGTACTTTACCGGCAATCAGGTTGGCGACCGGATGTACCGCAACACCACCAAACCGGGGGCGGATCATCCAACGTTCGAGGATGTGACCACCCAGGCTGGACTGAAAAACGGCGGCTGGTCGACGGGCGTGACGATGGCCGATGTCAACGCCGACGGCTTGCTGGATATTTACGTATGCAAGTCCGGGAACTACGCGGGCAACCGCCGGAAAAACCTGTTGTACATCAACAAGGGAAATTTTCGCTTTGAGGAAAGCGCCGAACGTTACGGTTTGGCCGACACCAGTTACACCAATCAGGCCGTATTTTTTGACTACGACAAGGACGGTGATCTGGACGTATACCTGCTGACCAGCACGAACCTGATCCGCAATCCGAATCAGGTAACACCAGTCATTGCGGACGGTTCGGGACTGGCCAACGATAAACTATTCCGCAACGATTCAGGCACGGACGGACCCCGGTTTACCGAAGTCACCAAACCGGCGGGAATTCTGCACGACGGTTTTGGCCTGGGGCTGACCATCGCTGATTTCAACGGCGACGGCTGGGAGGATATTTACGTCGCCAACGACTTTCTGGCGAATGATTTTCTGTACCTCAATAAGCAGAACGGAACGTTCAGTGAGGTCGGCAAAACGTATTTCAAACACCACAGCCAGTTTTCGATGGGCTGCGATGCCGCCGATATTAACAACGACGGTTTGACGGATCTGGTGGTGGCCGACATGTTGCCCGCCGACAACGAGCAGCGTAAAAAAATGGCGGGTCCGGCCAATTATCAGCAGTTTGAAAGCACCATCCAGCAGGGCTACCACCCGCAGTTTATGCGGAATATGGTGCAGATCAACGGTGGAAAAGCACCTGATGGTCGGATGGTTTTTTCGGAAATCGGGCAATTCGCTGGCGTATCGGCTACCGACTGGAGCTGGTCGCCCCTGCTGGCCGATCTGGACAACGACGGCTGGCGGGATCTGGTCATCACCAACGGCTACCTGCGCGACATTACCGATCTGGATTTCGTGTCGTTTAATAACTCCTTTGCCCGCGACGGCAACCGGACGCCCGAAGAAATCAACCAGTATCTGCGGCAGGGCGCACCCAAAATGCCGAGCATCAAAAAAGCGAACCGGTTTTTTCGCAACAACCGCGACCTGACGTTTGCCGACATGACAGTCGACTGGTTCGGTACGGAAACCTCGCTCTCCAATGGTTCGGCCTACGCCGATCTGGACCGCGACGGTGATCTGGATTTGATCGTGAATAACATTAATCAGGATGCGTATATCCTGCAAAACAACACCGCCAACCACCATTATCTGCAACTGAAACTAAGTGGTCCGGCGCAAAACCGGTTTGGTCTGGGTGCGGAAGTGACGGTTTTCGGCAACGGCTTAACCCAAACCTACCACCACACCGTTACGCGCGGCTTCCAGTCTTCCAGTGATTACCTGATTCACTTTGGGCTGGGAGATGCCAAAACCGTCGATTCGCTAACGGTGATCTGGCCGGACGGAAAAACGCAGACCCTTCGTAAACCGGCCATCGACCGGGTTTTGACGCTGGACTATCAGCAGGCCCAAAAAACCGTCCGAAAGTCGGAAAAGCCGCAGCCAACCCTATTGGCGGACGTGACGCAAGCGTCTGGTCTTCAGTTTGTCCATCAGGAAGAATCGTATCTGGACTACAATCAGGAGCCGCTTTTGCCGCATAAATTCTCACAGCAGGGGCCCAAATTAGCCGTCGGGGATGTCAATGGCGACGGTCTGGAAGATGTGTTTGTGGGCGGATCATTCCGGCACTACGGTAAGTTGCTGATTCAACAACCTTCGGGCACGTTTATCCAGAAAAGCTACACGGATGAATCAAGGCCCAAAGACGAAGAGGATGTTGGCGAGCTGCTGTTCGATGCCGACGGCGATGGCGACAACGATTTGTACATCGTCAGCGGCTCCAATGAGTATTACGACGGTTCGGAATACTACCAGGATCGGCTGTATCTCAACGACGGCAAGGGGAACTTTACCCCGGCCACCGACCGACTACCCGCCATCCGGCACAGCGGTTCGTGCGTCAGGGCGGTGGATATTGATCAGGACGGCGATCTGGACCTGTTTCGGGGTGGGCGGCTCAAGGCGTTGCAGTATCCGCTGCCCGGCGAGAGTTACCTGCTGATCAACGAAGGCGGACGGTTTCGGGATGCCACCGCCGAACGGGCACCGAATCTGCGAAATGTCGGCATGGTGACCGATGCAATCTGGGCGGACATTGACCGGGATTCGTGGCCCGACCTGCTGGTGGTGGGCGAACTGATGCCGATTACGGTTTTTAAAAACAACCGGGGAACGCTAACACCGCTGGCGGTCGATGCGCTGAAAGACTCAGACGGTTTCTGGAACTGCATTCGTTCCGGCGATTTTGACCACGACGGCGATCTGGATTTTGTGGTCGGAAACCTGGGATTGAACAGCCGCTATCAGATGTCACCCGACCAGCCCATGCGTGTGTATGCGGGGGATTACGACGGCAACGGACGGATCGACGCCATTGCTTCCTACTATCTGGACGGCACCGAATACCCCATTGCGTCCCGCGATGAACTGGGCCGCCAGTTGCCCCTCATTAAAAAGCAGTTCACCAATTACGCCCAGTACGCCCAGGCCCGGCTAACAGACCTGCTGCCCCCCGAACGCCAGAAAGCCAGTACGGTTTTGCGGGCCTGCCAGCAGCAAAGTGTATGGCTCGAAAATACCGGCAACGGGTTCCGGCTGAAACCGCTACCGGCTCCGGCGCAGTGGGCACCCATTCAGGACTTTCTGGTGGATGACGTGGATCAAGACGGCCATCTGGACATTTTGGCGGTGGGCAATGCCTACGATGTTGAGTCGGTGGCGGGCCAGTACGATGCCCTGACGGGTCTGGTGCTGAAAGGCGACGGCAAGGGAAATTTCCGGCCAATATTTTTTCCGCAAAGCGGTTTTCTGGCGGACGGCGATTGCAAGAGTATAGTTGGTCTGAGGAGTGGACGCAAACGGCTGGTGCTGGTCGCTGCGAATCAGGGCGTTCTAAAAATCTACAGCGACCAAAAACGCTAAGTTCAGGCGCAATCTGGTGCCTGAACACGGCTATCTTTCAGTGAATGGTATTTGTTTAGAAAGGATGATGGCCAACGAATTAAGAAAACTTTCTCTCAATTCGTTGGCCATCATTCGGTAAAATTCAAGAAGTCAGTTGATTAACTCCGCTACTCGTTCTTGTTGGCGCCCCCCTGACGAGCCGGTGGCTGCGTGGCCGGGCGCTGCTCCTGCATGGGGTTGGACGAACGACGGCTTTGCTGCCTGAACAACTGGAAACGCGTTGGCTGCTGGGCCTGACGCGGAAAGGCGTTATTGTCGGTGTCAATGTCGGCAATCTCCTGGAAGGGGTCCAGCGTCCACTGTACCACCCGCTTTGAGGTGGCAATCACCTTCTGAATCTGCGCATCGTTGAACCGCCAGATTTCGGCCGGAAAACGAGCCACCGAATCCGTACCGTCCTCAAACTGCATCCGGACAATCACCGGCATGGGCAAACCGCCTTTGTTCTTCAGCGTCAGCGTGTAGAAGTTGTTCTTCGACTCCAGCAGCTTCCGTTCCTCCTCGCTCAGCGTAGCCAGGTACGCCTGATAACGCTGGCGGTCGGCATCGGTGACGGTATAGGGGTCGTAGCGGTTATAGAAATCCTTCATGGTCGAGTCCTGGGCCACCACGGTTTGATCTTTGGTAGCGGCATCGCGAATCTTGCTCATGGTCTTGGCTTTAGCCTCGGCTTCAGCACGGGCCAGGGCTTTTTCGACTTCGGGGTTCTGGGTGTTGACCGTAAACCAGTTCACTTCCACCAAATCCTGATCGACGGGCTCGACGCCGTAGAACCAGCCTTTCCAGAACCAGTCCAGATCAACGCCCGAGGCATCTTCCATCGTGCGGAAGAAGTCGGCGGGGGTGGGGTTCTTAAATTTCCAGCGGTTGGCGTATTCTTTGAAAGCGTAATCGAACAGTTCGCGACCCATGACGGTTTCCCGCAGAATGTTCAGGGCAACAGCCGGTTTGTCGTAGGCATTGGGGCCAAATTGCAGGATGTTGTCCGACGAGGTCATGATGGGCGACAGCAAAGCCGGGTCCGACTTCATGTAATCAATAATCTGGTATGGTTCGCCGTAGCCACTGGGGAAGTTATAGTCCCACTCTTTTTCGGCCAGATACTGACAAAAACTGTTCAATCCTTCGTCCATCCAGGTCCATTGCCGCTCGTCGGAGTTGACGATCATCGGGAAAAAGTTGTGGCCCACTTCGTGAATAATCACCCCGATCATGCCCGCTTTGGTGGCTTCCGAGTAGGTGCCATCCGGTTCGGGCCGACCGCCGTTGAAGCTAATCATCGGGTATTCCATGCCGCCGTAACGCGTCGCATGACAGGAAATAGCCACCGGATACGGGTATTTGAAGGTGCGGTTTCCGTACGATTTCAGCGTATGCTCAACCGCCCGGGTCGAGTATTGTTCCCACAATGGGTTGCCTTCTTTGGGGTAAAAGGACATGCTCCAGATTTTCTTGCCATCGCCGTAGACGTCGGTTTGCATGGCATCCCAGATGAATTTGCGCGAGGAGGCAAAAGCAAAATCCCGTACGTTGTCGGCTTTATAAATCCAGGTTTTCTTGCCGGTGGGTTTGCCTTTTTCGGCGGCTTCGGCTTCGGCCTGCGTCACAATTTTGACCGGTGTTTTCGAGGTAGATGCTTTTTGCAGACGCTGGAATTGCGTCGGCGTCAGCACCTGCTTGTAGTTCAGGCATTCGCCGGTGGAGCCTACAATATGGTCATTGGGCGCGGTGATGGCTACTTTATAGTTACCGAAAATGAGCGTAAACTCGCCCTGACCCAGAAACTGCTTGTTTTGCCAGCCGTTCACGTCGTCGTAGGCGCACAAACGCGGAAACCAGTGCGCGATGAAATAATTCCGGTTGCCATCTTCCGGAAAATACTCGTACCCGCTGCGACCGTAATACGCGGTGATGTTATAGTTCCAGTCAACGCCAAATGAGAAGTTCTGCCCCGTTTTCAACGGTGTGGGCAGGTCGATGCGCATCATGGTTCCGTTGATGGTGTACTTCAACGGTTTTCCGGCGGCATTCCGAACGGCGGTTATTTTATGACCGTATTCTTTTTGGGGATTAATCTGGGCACCGGATTCGGCGTTGTTCAGGTTGTGCAGCCGGGCCAGACTAGTTCCATTGCCCGAAACCACCGACTGCGTGGTTAGGTTAGCCGTTGAGTTCTTTTCGAACAGGTTCTGGTCCAGTTGCAGCCAGATATATTTCAGTTCGTCGGGTGAGTTATTAAAGTAGGTGATGGTTTCCGATCCGATGATTTTCTGGTTAGCATCGTCGAGTTCAACCTTAATGTCGTAGTCGGCGCGGTTCTGGAAAAAATCCCGGCCGGGTGAACCCGAAGCCGTGCGGAACGTATTGGGCGTGGGCAATTGGGGACCGAGCTGTTCAAACCGGTCGTTGGCCTTGTAATTGGGGGAGGACGGTGCCTGCGCCCGGCTTATGGCAGACAGGCCGACAAATACCGCAATTAGCACGGAAATTCTCATTCTCATTTGTTGATCGAAGCTATTTTAACGTAATGGAAGTGAAGACGAAAGATAACGTGAAAGCCGTCGGATACCAAATTTTGTATATTATTCGGTTGATAGGAAGGATTTTAAGTCGCGTGGATAGCTAGTCGGCCTTATCCTGAAATCGCCATAATGTTTTATAATCCTTGCCCGGTTTCTGATTGGTCAGAATGGCGCGGAGCCCTGTCATAAAGTTGCTATTAGGGCATTGATGGTGATGGGCAGCCCGGCAACCGATTTTGCACGAATCGGCCAGTAGACCCATTAATTCTGAAAAACGTGGCTAAGAAATTGTTTTCTGGGTCACTTTAAAAAAAATATCAAAAAAGTTAAATTCGGACTCAGGGTATAAGGTGGTCTACTTGTCTATTAAAGCAGGCCGGAATTCGGCAGTTTCTGCGATTTCTATGCAACAACCCTTACGTAATTCAACCGGAGTTTCTGATCCGTCGGTGTACGGAGCGCACCCAAGCCCGGCAGCGCCGACGGAGGGCCAGTTGGACTGGCATCTGAACCACCTCTTTGCCACGGACCCACGCCAGGGCTGTGAGTTGTTGTTCCGTAAATATTACGGAGCCATGTGCAGCCACACCATTCGGTATGTCTATTCCAAAGAGGTTGCGGAAGATATTGTATCGGAGATTTTTTATAATTTCTGGAAAGAAAAGCTTTATCTCACCATTACCACCTCCTATCAGGCCTACCTGTTTCGGGCCGTGCGCTACCGGACCCTGAATTACCTGCGCTGGGAACTGTCCAAATCCCGGCAGAATACCGATGCC
The DNA here is from genome assembly GCF_003259745.1 of Larkinella arboricola. Classification (GTDB taxonomy): domain Bacteria; phylum Bacteroidota; class Bacteroidia; order Cytophagales; family Spirosomataceae; genus Larkinella; species Larkinella arboricola. The sequence goes on from NZ_QLMC01000001.1 coordinate 529,445, forward strand.
CAGGCCGTAGATCTCGCTGATTATCAGCCTTCCCCTTCCGAAATTGTCCAGTACGACGAACTGCACCGCAAGGTTGAGCAGGCCATCGACAAGTTATCTCCCCAATGCAAACGGGCCTTTCTGCTGAGCCGGTTTGAAGGCAAAAAATACGGAGAAATTGCCGACGAGCTGAACATCAACGTCAAGACAGTCGAAACGCACATGAGCAAGGCACTGGCCATGCTCCGGGCCGTCCTGAAGGAAGAACGGCTTTGGGTCGTTGCGCTGCTGCTTTGCCAATAAACACGGCTTTTATGGGGTCTTTCCGGAATTGCTTCCGATACAACTGATCAGAGAATCATGCAAGAGGTCACTAAATCACTATTGCGGGAATACCACGCCGGACGAGCTACGCCCTTACAGGTGAAGCTCATCGAGGACTGGCTGAAAAATCCCGACAACGAATCTTTGTTTTACCAGGCGCTGTTTGAGTGGGAATCCGAACATCCGCAATACCTTGTTGATACCAACGCGGCTTTGACGCAATACCGTCATTACATGGATGAAGCTGAAAAGCAGCCCCGCCCGCAATCGGCGGTTCTGCCCACTGCGCCGGGGCGTCGGCTGTTCTCGCCCTGGATGGTGGCCGCTTCGTCGCTGTTGCTGGTTTTTCTGGGGGCCTGGCTGCTGCGCGAACCGCTGTTATACGAGACGTATACCACCAGCTTTGGCGAAATTAAGCGGTTTCAACTCGCCGATGGCAGCAGTGTCGTACTCAATGCCAACTCTACACTGCGGGTGCCCCGGCTTGCGATTGGACGAAAAGACCGGGAGGTGTTTCTGACCGGCGAAGCCGAGTTTTCGGTCACGCATACCGTGGACCACCGCCGGTTTGTGGTCAGGACCCAGCGGCAGCTAAATGTAGAGGTGTTGGGAACCGAATTTGTTGTTTTTGCCCGCGAACGCGCCACGCGGGTGATGCTCATGAAAGGGAAGGTGCAGCTTTCCTATCCGGCTCCGGCCCATGCACGGGTTCGGCCGCTGGTGTTGCGACCCGGTGAGCAGGCCACGCTCGATGCCAAAGGCCGCCTGTCAATCCGGCCTGAAATTCATCCGAAAAAATACAACGCCTGGAAAGACCACCTGTTTGTGTTTGAAAATACGTCCCTGCGCGAAGTGGCCGACCTGATCAAAGAAAATTACGGTCTGAACGTCGACATCCAGGGAACGGAACTGGCGGAACGGATTATCACCGGCAGTTTCAATGCCGATACGGTGGATGAGTTGCTGGATGTGCTGAAAGAACTGATGCGGATCAACGTCGTACGACACAAAAACCGGGTCGTTTTCTCCGAAAAAAATCTTAAACCTTAACACCAATCTATCCCATGAAAAAAGTTCTACGCTTCTGGCTTTCCGTCAGTATCGTTGTGAATGGGCAGTACGGGCTTGCGCACGCTCAGATGCTGGCCCGGGCGGGAAATCAGGTCAACAAGGCCACCCACGCCCCTGATCATTACTCGTTGCGTACGGTATTAACCGGTTTCAAAAACAAATACCGGGTTAATATCCTGTTTGAAAACCGGATGGTCGAAAAACTCTCCGTTCCGGCAACGAGCGTGCCTGCCGCCGAAACCGTTGAGAATGCACTCGAAAAAGTCCTGCCGCCGTTTGGTTTGACGTATAAAAAAGTAAAAGACCGGTCGTACATTATTGTAGTGAACCGGTCGGACGCTAAAATCATCTCTATTGAACCCATTCAGGCCGCTCCGACCAGCGTACCCGCCGGACCCACTGATGCAGCAGGCTCTTTGTCCATGATTACGCCAACCTCCACGTTGGCACAGCAACCCAAAGATCAACCGGTGCGCGGTACCGTGCGCGACGCTTCCAACAACCAGGCGCTGCCGGGGGTGAGCGTGGTGGTAAAAGGCTCCCAGCGCGGAACGACCACCGACGCCAACGGTAATTTCCGGGTCGACGTGCCGGACCAGAATGCGGTTCTGATGTTTAGCTTTATCGGTTTCGAAACCCGCGAAGTGCTGGTAGGAACCCAAACGGTCCTGAACCTCGACCTAACCCCGACCGACCAGTCGTTGAACGAGGTGGTGGTGGTGGGCTACGGAACGCAAAAAAAGGAATCGCTGACGGGCGCTATTTCCGGCATCACGAGCAAGGACCTCGACCGTGTACATACCACGACGGTTAGTGCGGCTCTGGCCGGTAAGATTCCGGGCGTTTCGTTCCGGATGGCCGACGGTCGGCCCGGTTCCAGCGCCAACATCCAGATCCGAAACCTCGGTAATCCGCTGTTTGTCATCGACGGTATTCAGAAAGATGCCGGGCAGTTCAACAACATTTCGCCCAACGACATTGAGAGCATCACGGTTTTGAAAGATGCCAGTGCTTCGGTATACGGTTCGCGGGCCGCCAACGGCGTAGTGATCATAACGACCAAACGGGGGAAATCCGGCAGCCGCAACACGGTCAACATTGATTCTTATTACGGCTGGCAGAACTGGGCGCGGTTCCCCGAAACCGTGAATGCCTACGAGTGGATGGCCGGAAAAGCCGATGCCGATATCAACCAGACCGGGAAAACCAACATTACACCCGAAGAACTTGAGAAATGGCGCGCCGGAACCGAAAAAGGATACCAAAGCTTCGACTGGTATAAGTTTATCATCAAACCCAATTCGCCCCAGTATTCCCTCAACGTCAACGCCACCGGCGGTTCGGACAAAATTACGTATTACCTCTCGGCCACCCGGTTGTTCCAGAATTCGGTGCTGGGTCGGGAATTTACCTTCGGGCGAACCAACATTCAGTCGAACGTAGACGCCCAGATCAGCAACCGCCTGAAAGTGGGCGTTCAGATCAATGGCCGGATTGAAAGCCGCGACAATCCCGGCGTTCCGGGGGTCGATGATTACTGGGGACCGCGTTTTGCCCTCTTCCGCAACCGGCCCACCGAACGGCCTTTTGCCAATGACAATCCGGCGTACCTGAACGACATTGGCCACAACGATACCAACTGGGGGCTGCTCAACAAAGAGAAATCCGGCTACTGGACCGAAGACTGGCGGGTGCTGCAAACCAACTTCAATGCCGAGTATCAACTGCCCATCAAGGGCTTGACGGCCAAGGGGATGTATTCGTATTACTTTGCCGACCGGCTGGTGAACGGCCACGAGTATACTTACGACGCCTACACCTACAACGCCCAGACGGACCAGTATGTCCGGACCGGCGGAAGCTCGAACCCCTGGCGCGAACGCCGGACCGAAAAGATTCTGGAGCAGGTATTGCAGGGGCAACTGAGCTATAACAACACGTTTGGCAAACACACCGTCGGCGGTACGTTTGTGGCCGAACGCATCCAGCGCCGTCGTCTGTACACGTTCCAGCACGCGGTTCCGAAAACGAATGTACTGCCGGTGCTGCAATTTGCGGACATGGATGCCCAGGACTTTGCCGATGTTGATGAGGATCAGGCACGGGTTGGGTATGTCGGGCGGTTTACCTATGATTACGGCGGACGGTATCTGCTCGAACTGGCGGGTCGTCAGGATGCTTCGTGGAAATTTGCACCCGGCAAACGCTGGGGCTTCTTTCCGTCGATCTCAGCGGGCTGGCGGATTACCGAAGAAAACTTTTTCAAATCCCTGAACTGGAACGCGTTGTCGGAAATCAAGCTGCGCGGATCGTATGGTGAACTGGGTGACGACGACATCGGTATTGGGGCATACGACTACATTCCGGGCTACAACTACGGTTCGTCTACGGTTATTCTGGATGGTAACGTCATCAAAGGATCGCGCGACCGGGGTGTTCCCATCACCAACATCTCGTGGTTTACGAGTAAAATGACGGATGTGGGTCTGGATTACGCGCTCTACAACGGTCGGTTGTCCGGAACGTTCGATTATTTCTACCGGAAGCGTTCGGGTTTGCGGGGGCGGAAGTATGACGTGCTGGTTCCCAATGAGTTGGGATATTCGCTGCCGGATGAAAACGTGAACAGCGATGCCCAGGTCGGCGGAGAAGCGTCGCTTTCGTACAACGGGAAAGTGAAAGAACTGACGTTTTCGGTCGGCGGTAACGTTTCGTACTCGCGCAGCCGGTTCCTGCAATCCTACCGACCGACCTGGGGCAACTCCTGGGATCATTACCGGACCTCGCAGGAAAACCGCTGGAGCGGCACCTACTGGGGGTACGAAGTAATCGGTCAGTTTCAGTCGCAGCAGCAAATCAACGAATATCCGGTCAACATCGACGGTCAGGGCAACAAAACCCTGCTGCCGGGCGACCTGATTTATAACGACGTCAACGGCGACGGCCGCATCGACGACTACGACGTACGGCCCATTGGCTACGCCCGTGATCGCAATCCGGCGGTCAACTTTGGGTTTAACCTGTCGGCGGCTTACAAAGGCTTCGATCTGAAAGTCGATTTCTCCGGTGGTACGATGTATTCTTACAACCAGGGTTGGGAAATGCGCTGGCCGTACCAGAATACGGGGAACCTGCTGGCCCAGTTCTATGATGACCGCTGGCACCGGGCCGATATTTTCAATCCGGACAGCGAGTGGATTCCCGGCAAATACCCGGCCCTACGGTTCAACGACGGCGGCCACAGCAACTACAACCGCAACTCCACGTTCTGGCTGACCAACGTGCGGTATCTGCGGCTGCGCACGATGGAAGTAGGGTATTCACTGCCGAAAGCGTGGCTCGACCGGGTAAAAATTCAGCGGGCCCGGTTTTACGTCAACACCTTCAACCTCCTTTCGTTCGACAATGTAAAACGGCTGGGCGTTGAACCGGAAGTGATGGATGAAAATGGTCTGCAATACCCTCAGAACAAGTTTGTTAACGTAGGTCTTAATCTTTCTTTCTGAACGTAACCATCTCCAGCGATGAAAAAATATGTGTATGTGCTGACTCTTGGCGCGCTGCTCTCGACGGGTGCTTGCAAAGACGACGACTTTCTGGACCGCGCCCCCACCAACATTCTCCTGAACGACCAGGTCTGGAAAGACAAAAACCTTGTTCTGACGGTATTGGCCGATTTGTACGGACGGTATCCGGATTACCAGTCGATTAAGAACTGGTCGGATTTTACCAACTTTGACGAAGCCTTTGCGTCGGAATTTGGCCAGTACGGACGGCATAAAAACCAGGATTACGCCTACGGTGACTGGAATTACTGGGATTACGGTTACATCCGGGAGCTAAACCTGTTTATCCAGAAAAGTGAAGCCGCCACCAGTCTCGATGCCGCCGACCGGGCCCGGTTTCTGGCCGAAGCCCGGTTTCTGCGGGCCGCCGTTTACTTCGAACTCGTGAAGCGGATGGGCGGTGTACCGCTCGTGCTGGAGCCGATGCAGTACGATTTCAGCGGTGATCCGAGCTATCTGCAAAAAGCCCGCTCAAAGGAGTCGGAAATTTACGATTTCGTTATCAGCGAAATGGAAGCGATCAAAGCCACGCTGCCGGACGATGCCAATTCCAAATCCCGGGCCAGCAAAGCCGCGGCTTTGGCGATGCAAGCCCGTGCCGCTTTGTACGCCGGTTCGATTGCCAAATACGGCCCCACCACTCCGCAGGTGTCGCTGCCCGGTGGCGAAGTCGGCATTCCGGCTGATAAAGCAACGGCGTACTACCAGACGGCTTTGAAAGCGGCTCAGGAGATTATCACCAGCGGGAAGTATTCGCTTTACAAAAAACAGCCGGATTTGCAGGCCAACTTTGCCGCCCTTTTCACCGACAAAGGCAACAACCCGGAGGTGATTTTTGTGGAGGATTTCAAATTGAAAAGCGGCAAAATCGTCGGCTGGACGCTGTCGAACCAGCCCCGGTCGTCGGCAGAAGAGCAACAGGGCGGTCGGCTAAACCCCTCGCTGAACCTGGTGCAGTCGTTCGAAAAACTCGACAATACGTTTGCGCCGTTTGCCATTACCACCGCCACCGGCCAACCGATTTATTACACCAATCCGCAGGATATTTTTGCGGGTCGGGATGCTCGGCTGGGCGGAACCATCATCCTGCCCGGCAGCCAGTTTAAGGGCAAAACCGTTGACATCTGGGCGGGCTATCTCCTCGGCAACGGCACGGTAGTCACCTCGGACGCCCTGGGCGGCAAGAAAGTGTTGCCGGGTAAAACCGCCGAAGAACAGGTGGTTGGGTTTGATGGACCAATTGATAATCTGGAGTTTAGCGCCCAGACCGGTTTTTACGTCCGAAAATACCAGGACCCCACGGTGGGTTCGGGTCAGATCGGAACGCAGAGTGAAGTCTGGTGGATTCGCTACCGCTACGCCGAGGTGCTGCTGAATGCCGCCGAAGCCGCCTTTGAACTCGGACAGAAAACCGTTGCGGCCGATTACATGAATCAGGTTCGTGAACGCGCCGGTTTGACCAAAGCCCTGACGGCCAATGAAATTACCTTCGACCGGATTGTGCACGAACGGAAAGTGGAACTGGCTTTTGAAGGCCACCAGTTGTGGGATTACAAACGCTGGCGCATTGCCCACCTGGTCTGGAACGGAGCCAGCACCGATCTGACCACCGATCCCGGTAAAGCCACCAACCCCAGCACCCGGCCCTTCGGATTGTGGCCCTACAAGCTCTACGACCCCGCCAGCCCAAACAACGGCAAGTGGGTTTTCCGGAAAGTGCTGCCCAGCCAGGTGACCAACGCCGACCGCTTCCGGCTGGGGAATTATTATTCGTTTATCAGCGACGAGATTCGCAACAACAACCCTAAAATTGTCCGTAACCCCAACCAGTAAGCCGATAACACCATGAAACGTTTCTTTCCTTATTTGATGGGACTAACTTTGGCAACGGGTTTGGCTTCCTGCGAGTTTGATAACTACGACGAACCGAAGTCCAAACTGGAAGGCCGGATTGTGTACAAAGGCGAACCCATCAACGTCGAATACAACAACGTCACGTTTGAACTCTGGGAACCCGGCTGGCAGAAACGCATCCCGATTACCGTCACGGTCGATCAGGATGGCTCGTATTCGGCGCTGCTGTTCAACGCCAACTACCGACTCATCATCCCGGCAGCTCAGGGGCCGTTCCGGTCGCTGAAAAACGCGGAAACCAGTTCGGATACGGTTATGGTCAATCTGAACGGCAGCCAGCAGCGCGACATTGAGGTGGAGCCGTACTATATGGTCCGGAATCCGACGTTTACGGTGAATGCCCGAAAACTGACGGCAACCTGCAAGCTGGAGCAAATTATCACCGGCGCGAGCGGTAAAACTATTGAACGGGTTTCTTTATACGTAAGCAAAACACAGTTTGTGGATGCCCGGACCAGTCTCAGCACCACCGATCTGGTCGGAAGCGCCATCAAAGACCTCAACGCCGTTTCGCTGGTGCTGGATGCGCCCACGATTACGGGGCAGAATTACGGTTTTGCGCGAATAGGCGTCAAAATAGCGGGTGTGGAAGATATGATTTTCTCACCGGTTCAAAAGGTACAATTTTAATCAGTAACAGAACCCAAACGCGGATGCTACCAGGTAAACGGATTGACACAAATCTTCTTGCTAATCGACCTAAACCCGTTTATTCCGTAGCTTCCGCGTTTCTCTGGTTCTGTCTGGTTACCTTCTTTGTTCTGCCTCCTTCGAAAGCACAAAAGACTATATCTACACCTCTTCACAAAGCCCCGGCACCCCTCTACCGTGACCCCATTTTTGATGGTGCGGCCGATCCGGTCGTGGTCTGGAATCTGGAAGAAAAAGCGTGGTGGATGCTGTATACGCAACGCCGGGCCAATGTCGATGCCGCCGATGTGGCCTACTGCTACGGCACCGCCATTGGCGTGGCTTCCTCACAGAATAACGGCCAGAGCTGGGAATACCGGGGTACGCTAAAGTTGGATATCGAGCGCGGCATGAATACGTTCTGGGCGCCCGATATTGTTTTTCATAACGGGCAATACCATCTGTTTGTGGTTTATATTCCGGGTGTCCGCAACCACTGGGGCGGCAAGCCAAAGATGGCGCATTATACCGGCAAGAACCTCTGGGACTGGCAGTTTAAGAACTTCGTAACGCTTTCCTCCGATGATGTTATCGACGCAACGCTGCTTCAGTTGCCGACCGGGCAATGGCGGATGTGGTACAAAGATCAGACGCGCGGCAGCGTTACGATGATGGCCGAAAGCCGTGATCTGGAACACTGGCGGGTGTCGCCCGAACCGGCCATCGGTGGCAAAGCGCACGAAGGCCCCAAAGCCTTCCGGTTTGGCGGCTGGTACTGGATGCTGACCGACGAATGGGCCGGTATGCGGGTGTACCGCTCCAACGACTGCACGACCTGGGAAAAGCAGGGCATGATCCTCGACAAACCCGGTAACCGACCGGAAGACACGCCCAGCGGTGCCCACGGCGATGTGGTTGTGGTGGGCGATAAAGCTTTTATCTTTTATTTTACGCATCCCGGTCGTAAATCGCACTCGGAAGCTGCACTGGACCAGGACGGGGTGTTGCCGTATTCGCTCCGCCGTTCGTCCATTCAGGTGGCACCCCTGGTTATTCAAAACGGCACGCTGGTCAGCGAGCGGGATCAGCCGTTCGATTTCTGGCTTCCCGATCTCAAGTAAATTATTCCCAACCAATCTATTAACCGAATGCAAAACCGTTTCAGTCAACTTCTTTTTGTTTCTTTCCTGATCACCGCGTTTTCGCGGATCGGTCTGGCCCAGCGGCCTCCGGCTTATCCGCTGATTACGATTGATCCGTATACCAGCATCTGGTCGTTCAACGATAAACTGACGGATTCGCCCACCCGCCACTGGACCGGCAAAAACCATCCGCTCGACGGTCTGGTTCGCGTCGACGGGAAGACCTACCGGTTTATGGGCGCTCCGATGACCACGCTGAAACCCGTTGCCTCCACGGCCCAGACCGAAGCGTACCCGCTGGTGTATACCTTTGAAACCCCGGCGGCTGGCTGGGAAAAACCGGATTTTAAAGCCACAGGCTGGCAGAGCGGCAAAGCGCCCATCGGCGACGGTGCCACGAGTAACCCCGTAAAACCGGCTGTGGAGTGGAAAACGAAAGATGTCTGGTTTCGGCGCACGTTTACGCTGACCGATCTGAATTTTGAAAAGCTGGTGCTCTACCTGAGTTACGACAACGACGCGGTGGTATATATCAATGGTGTGAAAGCATACGATACCGGACCGGGCTACATTGGCGGTTACCAGACGTTCGCGATTGCTCCGGCGGCTAAAGCGACCCTGAAAAAAGGCCAGAACGTGATTGCCGTTACGTGTAAAAACACGGGCGGGGGCGCTTACATCGACGCCGGGCTGGTGGATGAACGGCAGGTGAGCGCGGGCGCAGTGGTGTCGCTGGCCAATCAGAAAAGCGTTCAGGTGAAAGCCACGCAGACGGAATACAGTTTTAGCGCCGGTCCCGTTGATCTGACCGTAACCTTTACGACGCCGATGCTGCTGGACAACCTGGATGTCGCTACCCGGCCTGCTTCGTACATTACGTATTCCGCCCGCTCGACGGATGGGAAACCGCATACCGTACAGGTTTATACGGCGGCTTCCGGTTTGCTGAGCACCCATCAACCCATGCAGCAGGTCATCGGGAAACGGTCTTCGGCTGATAAACTGACGGTGTTGTCGATGGGCACGACGGAACAGAAAATATTGGGCAAAAAAGGCGATGATGTTCGGATTGACTGGGGCTATGCCCTGCTGGCGGTACCTACGGCTGCTTCAACCCAAACGGGATTTGGGCAGCCCGCGACGTTGCTGAAAGCGTTTGCGACGGGCAGTAAACTAACCGACGCGAGCCAGCCTGCAACGGCTGAAAACCGGACGATGGCGGTGGTGCAATCGCTGGGGTCGGTGGGTGGCACGGCCAAAACGAGCCACGTCACGGTGGGTTACGATGATATTTATTCGGTCCAGTTCTTCGGGCAGAACCTGCGCGGCTGGTGGCGTCGCGACGAAAGCATGACCGCCGAAAAAATGCTTGCCAATGCCGAAAACGATTACGAATCGTTGATGCAGAAATGCCGTCAGTTTGACGAGCAGTTGTACGCTGATGCCGAGAAAGCGGGCGGAAAAGCCTACGCCGATTTGTGCCAACTGGCCTACCGCCAGGCCGTTGCGGCCCACAAAGCCGTGGTTGGGCCAAAAGGGGAAGTGCTGTTCTTCTCGAAAGAAAACTTCAGCAATGGCTCCATCGGAACAGTGGATATTACGTATCCGTCGGCCCCGCAGTTTCTGATGTACAACCCGACTCTGTTGAAAGGCATGATGGAACCGATTTTTCAGTATTCCGAAAGCGGTAGATGGACCAAACCGTTCGCGGCCCACGACGTAGGCACGTATCCGCTGGCGAATGGCCAAACCTATGGCGAAGATATGCCGGTGGAAGAAAGCGGGAACATGCTGATTTTAACCGCAGCGATTGCCAAAGTGGAAGGGAACGCCGACTATGCCAAACAGCACTGGCAAACGCTGAGCACCTGGGTAGAATACCTGAAAAAAGACGGCTTTGATCCCGCCAACCAGCTTTGCACCGACGATTTTGCCGGTCACCTGGCCCGCAACGCCAACCTGAGCATTAAGGCCATCATGGGCATTGCAGCTTACGGTCAACTGGCGAATCAGCTCGGCCAAACCGATGTTGGTCAGCAACACCTGCAACTGGCAAAGGAACTGGCGCAGAAATGGACGCAAATGGCGCAGGACGGCGACCACTACGCCCTGACGTTCGACAAGCCGCAGGGAAGCTGGAGCCAGAAATACAATCTGGTGTGGGACAAGCTGCTGGACCTGAATATTTTCCCGAAGGAAGTCGCTCAGAAAGAAATCAAATACTACCTGACCAAACAACAACGCTACGGTTTGCCGCTCGACAGCCGGAAAACGTATACCAAATCCGACTGGATTCTCTGGACGGCCACCATTGCTGATAATCAGGCCGACTTTGAAAAACTGGTGCAACCGGTTTATGAGTACGCCGACAAAACCACCAGCCGGGTGCCGCTGAGCGACTGGCACGAAACCACCGACGGTAAGCAGGTTGGTTTTCAGGCCCGTAGTGTAGTAGGAGGCTATTTTATTAAATTGCTGGAAAAAAGACTAGCCAAGTAGTTCAATGCCAACCCCGTCAGAGCTAAAAATCTGATGGGGTTATTTTCCCCCAAGACCCATGAAACAACTGATTCGACGTGCAGCCGCGCTTCTTTCGTACGGCTTTCTAGTGAGTACCTCCCTGCTGGCACCTGTTCTGGCGCAAACGCCCGCGCCGGGGCCGCAAAAAGCCGCCATCATGAGCCGTTGGGAAAAGCAGGTAACGCCCGAAAATGCCTGGCGCGAATATCCGCGTCCGCAAATGGTGCGACCCAACTGGCAGAATCTCAATGGGATGTGGGAATACGCCATCCGGCCCAAAACCGAAGGGCAGCCCACGAAGTTCGACGGTCAGATTCTGGTTCCGTTCGCCGTAGAATCGACGCTGTCGAAAGTGACCAAATCGCTGACGCCCGACCAGCGACTCTGGTACCGTCGAAACATCACGATTCCGGCCGCCTGGAACGGGCAGCGGGTGCTGCTGCACTTCGGCGCGGTGGATTATGAGTGCAACCTGTGGGTGAACGGCGGTCTGGTCGGTTCGCACACGGGCGGTTCAGACCCGTTTGAGTTTGATATTACCGATTTTCTGAAATCGGGTCAGAATCAGGTTGTCCTGGGCGTGACCGACCCGACTTCCAATGACGAGCAGCCGCGCGGCAAGCAGGTGTTCAACCCCAACGGTATCTGGTACACGCCGGTATCGGGCATCTGGCAAACCGTCTGGCTCGAACCCGTTCCGAAGTCCAACTACATTGAAGAGGTTCGCATTACGCCGGAACTGGATTCCAGCCGGATTCGGGTGGAAGTACTGCTGAATAAACCCATTACGAGCCCCACGAGCGCCATTCGGCTAACGGCTCTGGACGGTACGCAAACCGTGTCAAGTCTGGTGGTTCGGTCGGGTCGGGCAGCGTATGTGCCCATCAGCAACCCGAAGCTGTGGACGCCCGACAGCCCGTTTCTGTATAATCTGAAAGCCGAACTGGTGACGGTGACCGACCCGTTTGCGGGTACCGAAAACCGGAACCGTCCGCGCCATAACGAAGCCGAGCGGTCGGCTTACGCGAAAGCTCAGGTGACGGGCAACCCTGCGGATGCCGTGACGAGTTATTTTGCGATGCGGAAAATATCGATGGGGCCGGGTCAGATTGCCGGTCAGCCGATGCTGCTGCTGAACAACAAAGTGGTGTTCCAGAACGGCCCGCTCGATCAGGGCTGGTGGCCGGGCAGTTTGCTGACGCCCCCGTCGGACGATGCCATGATTTTTGAACTGGATTTTTTGAAAAAATCCGGCTTTAACATGCTGCGGAAGCACATCAAAGTAGAACCCGCCCGGTATTATTACCATTGTGACCGGCTGGGTATGCTGGTGTGGCAGGATATGCCTTCGGGTTTTGTGGATGGGCAGGATATGCATCCCTCGGAAAGTGTGGAGCCCCTGCGCCGGTCGAAGGGCAAGGAGCAGTTTGAACTGGAATTGCGCCGGATGATGAACCGCCTGCACAACCACCCGAGCATTGTTACGTGGGTGGTCCACAACGAAGGCTGGGGACAGTACGACAACGTTCGGCTGGCTAATTGGGTTAAAGCGTTAGATCCAAGCCGTCTGGTGAATGCCGCCAGTGGCTGGACCGATCTGGGAGCGGGTGATTTCTACGACATTCATACGTACCATGAAGTGCCGCATGTGCCGGAAGCCAAAAAAGACCGGGTGATTGTCGTCGGGGAATTTGGCGGAATCGGTTGGCCGGTCACCGGCCACCTCTGGGATCCTAACAAGCGCAACTGGGGGTATCAGACGTACCACGACAAAGACGCTGTGCTGAAAGCCTACCGGACTAAATACGGTAAGATGGTGGAGATGTATCAGAAGAACGGTGTTTCGGCAGCTGTGTACACCCAAACCACCGATGTGGAAGGGGAGGTCAACGGTTTGCTGACCTACGACCGGGAAGTGATTAAGATACCCATCGAGACACTTCGCGAAATTCACGCGCCTTTATTCAAATAAGGCCGGTTTGTTATTCCATGCGGCTGTTAGACAGCCTCGTTGATTTATTTTATCAGGTATCGGGTATTCAGGAGCCATTCCGGTTGGGGTGGCTCCTGTTTTTTTGTTCCTGCCTGTAATCAGCCCGTTCAATCATTTCCTGACCTGAGGTTACTATCTTCTCAGTGCAGTTATTTGCCTGGTTATCAAGAGGTAACTGTTTTGGATTGAGGCAGCTCAGAACAAAACTTATGCTTTCGCTTGTGTATTCGAAAAATAAATGATTACTTGCTTGTAAATACAAACAATACCATGCCATGATACGATTTTTACTTTTCTCCGCTCTGTTGCTGGCGCATATGAATGTGCGGGCGCAGGATCTGATCTGGAATAACTATCCGGATGGTTCGCTCAGCCACACCTTTCTAAACGTAGGGGATCCGGCTGTAAATGTAGGTGTTGGCGTATCAGGAAATACATCAGCACTGGCTTTTCGGGAACCGAATGGGCGCCCGCTGGGCTTACGGCTTGCAGCCGACTATTCCACGAGTGGGAACTCCGTGACGGTAACGATAATCTTTTCACAACCCGTCAATAACCTCAGCTTTTCGCTGTATGATATTGATTTCACGGATGGTGATAGCAGATACCAGGACCTGGTTGTGGTAAACGGAACCAATGCCGGGAGTACGGTTAGTCCGACCATCGGAACGACGTCGACCAACACGGTTACCGGGAACTCGATTCTGGGCATCAACAGCACCGACATGATGGGAGAAAACACGGTTAGTTTTACCGGCCCTGTTAATCAAATTACCATTCAGTATATTGCGGGGCCGGCTTTTATCGATCCCGAAACGCAGGAAATCTACATCGGTAATTTCAATTGGGATGCTGACGTTCTGCCGGTTCGTCTGGTGGACTTTGGCGGCATCACCGTCGATCACCAGGTGCGGCTGGGCTGGCAAACTTCCTACGAACAAAACAGCGACTACTTCACCATCGAACGCAGCCGCGATGCGCGGGCTTTCGAAGCCATTGGACGTGTGTCCTCCAAAGGTTTCTCCGAGCGGCTGCAAACCTACGGCTTTTCCGACCCGGCTCCCTTGAAGGGCACCAACTACTACCGTTTACGGCAGGTGGATCGGGATGGCACGTATGCGTACTCGAAGATTGTGGCGGTGAGTTATGATGCTGAAGGGTTCTACTTTCAGGTGGTGGTGCTGGATCAGGGTCGTTTGCAGGTGGAGACCAATGCGCCCGATCCGGTGTTTGGTCTGGTGGATGTGCGGGGGCTGCCCAGTCTGCGGCAGGTCGAGCAGGTCGGGGCAAACCGGTATATCCTGCATACAGCTTCAGCGGGTCTGGCTACGTCAGGGTTGAAGATCGTTCAGATGCGCACGGGCCATTTCGCCTACTCCAAAAAAGTCCTGATTATGTGAGGAAACAATAAAGTTTATTTGTGTATAACGGACACCCTATTGGCTTTGCCGATAGGGTGTTTTTGCGAACGACGATGTATGGGTGGCCGGTCTCGGCCCCGGGCTATACGTCAAAATAGGCTTTGAGGATTGCGTCAAACGGTAAACCGTAGGTTTCAATTTCGGGATTCTTGACGGATACTTTTCGGGTATCGGCAGCGCGGCTAAAAATAAAGACGTTTTCTTTCGGTAAGTCGGATGGAAGATAGGGTGAGTGCGTTGTGATCAAACAATCCTGCTGCGATGCCACCGAGTTAGTGGTGCGTCTGCCGTCGAGGGTGGGAAGGGCCCGGAGCCGGTCAATGAATTTCCGGCGCCAGGTCGGATTAAAATGTGATTCGGGTTCGTCCAGCAGAAAGAGGACGTTCGGGAATGAAATCATGCTGAATGTCCCCAGAAGTTGCGCCAGTTGATGTTCACCGTCCGAAAGGGAAACATAATCGACAATAGCCGCCCGATTCCTGGCCTGGAAGTTGACGCGTTCAAAGCGAAACACTTTATCTTCCTCCTGAGGTTCGGGTAGCCGGGAAGCAAACCGACGCGCTTTGGTTTCTTTGGTAAACCGTTCCCGCGCGTGTTTGGGAATCACCAGATCATTAAGCATAGCCAGCTTATGAAACGCCGAATACAGATCGAATGCGCTTTTCCAAAAGAAACGGAAAGCCGTTTTCGTTTCCGGCGTAACCAGAAAATCGAAGGTGTAGGTTTCCGTTTTATCGTCGTATTGATAACAGGTTGCGCATTTTTGCAGCTTATCGAGGTAGCCTTCGAGCTCGTCGGTAAGCTGGATGCCCTTTCGTCTCGAATGGGATCGCGATCGCTCAGGCGCTCTGGGGGCAGCACTGTGGGCCAACTGAATAATGCAGCGGAAGGAATGAAGCTCGTCCAGGTGGGCAAATTGGAGAAGCGATGTTCGCTGTTCATCACTGCCCAGCAACAGATTGGCAACCAGCACTTCCAGGTGCGTTCCGTAATCAATGAGCATCAGACGCGTATCCTGAATAGCGGCTCCGGTTGGCTGGGTTTGATGGATGGCACTTTCCCGTACTTCTTCCGCATAGCCGCTGCGGCTCAGCAGGAAGGGGAGGCTCATTGTTTCGTTTTCTCCCGAGGTATAGCCGACTACTTTGCGCGGCAGTAATTCCTGCGTTTCGGCTGCGTCTAATTCACAGTTCATCCAGCTATTGGCTACTTTTTTCTGAATCGTGATCACCGGCCGCCTTCTGTTTTGGCCCTGTCTGGCGATGCGGACATGCACCGGAAGCCCATTGTCCCGGGGCTTGATCAGATATTCTGCCTCAAACAACAGGCTGGTATTGCCTTCCAGACGTTCTTCCTGATGTACTACGGCGTGGAAGACCAGTTGGAACATTTCGGCCAGCACCTGCAAAAACTGGGACTTGCCGGTACCATTTGCTCCAATCAGGCAAAGTGGAGAGAAGTTTGTTTGTTCATCCATATGACTGCGCAAAGTAAGATCGAGCCCGTCGAGTAGCCCCCCGCAGGTGTCGGCCGAAATAATGTGAATACGTAATAGTCTCATGGCTTTACCCGGATAAATTTCATAGCCTGTCTTTCAGGATCAAAAACCTGCTTCAGGGCAGGCTGCTTTTCCAACAGAAGCGTAAATACAACCTCTTTCAGCGTATCATAATCGGCTGCTATCTGACTGCGCAGCTCGTCGAACGTAAACTGCTCATCCGGCAGGAGTCGAATGGATTCCAGAACCGTTTCGGGCGAAAGCTCGGTCATTTTGGTTTTCTTGTTGGGCTTGGGCGATTTCGGTTTAGCGGCCGGTTCGGTTTGGGCGGCTTGCAGGCGTTTAAGCAGGAGCAGGGCCGGTTCATCGTCCGGATTATGGGGAACCAACTCGCCCCGAAAGGCGCGGTCAAGGGTGGCTGCGGGTAAGCGGTCAAGTTGCGCGCGGGCCGTCTGGCAGCGGGCTTCAATCGCGTCTACGTAAGCAAAAAGGGCATCGACCCGGCGCACGATTTCCTGCTGTTCGGCCATTGGCGGGACCGGAAACAGAAAATTACGGCATTGGGAAAGCGAAATATTCAGCTGCCCCGCCGATCCGCGGGTTTCGTGTATGATGGCATCCAGGTTATCACCTTTGCAAAGCAGGTAATATAGCCATCCGGTTGTGATGCGCTTGCCGGGCCGGAAAAGCGTTAGGGCCTGATTAATGTTCCATTCGGGATACGTATCGGGTATTATCGCCACTTTACCAAGGGGCGGTCCAACAATGTTCATCAACACATCGCCGGGTAACGCCTGTGATTTTTTCAGGGCCTTTTCGTGAGCCGACTGCGCAATAAACTGTGGTTTGTAATTAAAATCGACGGCCTGGTTAACAATGTTGTATACTTTCAGGAACGGTATTTTTGATTGGGCTACGAAGCCTTCCCGGGGGGTGCCGCCGTTTTGTACTTTTTCACAAACCGCAGCCGCCCGCTCGAGTGTCCAGTCTGAACGGTTTTTGCCACGCCATTTTTCCGTGAGCCGGCCGGATATGGCGGCAGAAAGAATGGCCTGGCGCAATTGCTTCGCCAGCGTAATGACACGGTCAAGACGCTCGCGGCAGGTCTCAATTCTTGCCAGAATCGTCCTGATCTTGTCGGCGATGCGTTTTTGTTCGTTGAGCGGAGCAATCAGGACGGGAAAAGCGGCTACGCGCTTCGGTTGCGCCCGGGAAAGCGACCCGCCAACGCCCGTTACAACCCGGCAAAGCAGGTCTCGGAAAGCCGGGCTGCTGAAGTAATACTGTAAAAAGTCGGACGATAAACCCGCCGACCGCATCACAATCCATTCGGAGGAAGCAATCTGCTCAACCTGGCCTTTGGGCATGACTTGCCAGACCCGGTTAATACGCGGATTGATCTTGCAGATCAGAATATCATTGGGTTCAACAAACTGCTTGATTGAGCCAATTTCGGCTCCCGGCAGCAACTCGGGTTTCTGGTTGGAAAAGGCTGGTACACTGTATAATTCAAAATACTGGTCTGGCTGTCGGGCCGGTAAAAGCGTTTGCGACGAAAACTGGTTGATTAGCCCAAGATTTACTTTCATCCAGCCCGGCGGTAATTCGTTCATGCTTCCACCTCCTCTCCGAGTTCTTCCATAATGCCGCGTAATTCGGCCAGTGCGCCCTCCAGTTCATCAATTAAGTCCCGGGCCAGTACGCCGGGCTCGGGCAGTTCTTCGCTTTCATCCTTTAGCCAGGAAATATCCAGATTGTCGTTATTCTGACTAATCCATTTTCGGCTAAAGCAGCGGAAACGGTTTGTAACGCCCTGATCCTGACGTTGGGCCAGAGCCTCCGGGCCGCCCCACGGATCGTTGCCGAAAGCAGCCTCAAACTCCGAAAAATGTTCCCGGGTGAGGTGGGTGCGCTTCCCGTATTGCGGCATATTTGCCCGCAAATCATACACCCAGATTTCGTTGGTATTGCCTTGATCGGTTTGTCCTCTCGTGAAAAAAATAACACAGGTTTTCACGCCTTGGGCGTAAAAGATGCCGGTTGGGAGCCTTAAAATGGTATGCAGGTTACACTTTTCCATCAGATCAGCCCGAATCTGCTTCCCGACATTTCCTTCAAAAAGCGCGTTATCGGGTAACACAACGGCGGCTCGTCCTCCCGGTTTAAGCCGCAGATAAATGTGCTGTAAAAAACAGAATTGCTTGTTGCTGGTCGGATAGGGCAGGTCCGTACGCTCCGGAACACCGCCCCCTTTCTTGCTGCCAAAAGGCGGGTTGGAGAGAATCAGGGTAGCGGGGGGCAGTTTCTGGCCATCCGGCGAAAGCGTATCGCCGTAGTGAATACCGCCCGCAGCGGGATTATAGTCAATACCGTGAAGAAACAGGTTCATCAGAGCCAGCCGATGCGTATCATGCACGTGCTCCATGCCATAAAAGGTGTTGCGACGGTATTTATCCTGTTGTTTATCGTTCCAGTGTTCGGGCTGGCTGTGTTGGCGAATGTACTGATTAGCGGCAATCAGAAAACCTCCCGTACCGGCAGCCGGGTCCTGAATAATGTCGTCAAGGGTGGGTTTCATAACCGTAACCAGGCTGTCAATCAACGAGCGGGCGGTAAAATACTGGCCTGCTCCGGACTTTTTTTCGCTGGCGTTCTTTTCGAGCAGTCCTTCGTAGATATTGCCCAGGTCCTCGCGTTCGGCGTTATACCAAGCCAGTTTATCGATGCCTTCCACCAGTTTGGAAAGGGTTGCCGGTTTTTTGATGGAAGAACTCGCATTGCTGAAAATTTCCCTGACAATCTGCGCGCCATGTGTTTCCAGGTGGATAAGCGTGATCTTGTAGGCTTCCAGCCGCTCCAATTTCGGTTTATTAATCAGGTTATCCCACCGGTACCCATCCGGAATCTGTTCCTCCGTTCCGGTTTCCTTCGCCATTTTGAGAAAGAGCAGATACGTCAGTTCGGTAACATATTGATGATAGGTCACGCCATCGTCTTTGAGTACATTGCATAGGTTCCAAAGCTTGGCAACGATATCGGTGGTAAGGTTATCCATGAGAGTATGCTCCTCGTTTATGGCTCGCTGGGAGTAAATTTGGGCGTTAATGACAGAAAAGCAAAGAAGTTGGTGAAAATAATTAGTTGGTCAACCAATAAATTTTTGAATCAGCAAAAAAGCCATTAATGCGCCTGAGAGCGGGTTTAACTGGAAGAAAATTGGCGATGCAAGCGGGCCTGAATCGCCAGGTAGCGCCTTATAGCAGGTTTTAGCTTAGAACTTATAGCGGATTTAATCGTTTCATTAACCAGATAGCGCGCCCGGTTTGGTGGCCCTCTGGATAAGTTATAGCATTTTTCCGGTCGAGGTTCCTGCCTCCTGTTTGTGTATTTATTTTTTACATAATATATTGCGTGTACACACAAATAAACTTTATAAACAATGAAACGATTCGTACTTGTGACTAGTATGTTACTGGTCTGCCTATCGGGCTGGAGCCAGGATCTGGATTGGGGGGATTACCCGGAAGGAGAGTATTCTTATACCTTCACAAATATTGGTAATATCCCGGTAGATGCTACGGTGACCCTATCAGGAATGGTGGAGTCTTTTTACACCGATTACCCACGGCCTACTGCCAGAGGATTAGAGCTGAATAATAACTTTCCGACAAATGGTAACTCGGTTTCCTTAAGAGTAACCTTTTCGCAGCCGGTCAGTAACCTTAGCTTTAACCTGCTTGACATTGACCGGATTGATGGGGACAGTCAATATCAGGATCTGGTGACAGTTATCGGGGGTAATCTCGGAACACCGGTTACACCAACGATTGGCACTGCTTCGACCAATACCGTTACCGGTAATGCCATTCTGGGTACAAATAGTGTCGAAGATTACGCAACTAATTCCATCAGTTTCAGCACACCCGTTACGGAAGTAACCATTCAGTACTTTGCCGGGCCGGATTGGGAAGACCCCAAAAGACAATTTATTTTCATTACAAATTTTGGATGGGATGACGCGGGTTTGCCCGTTCGTCTGGTGGATTTTGGCGGCACCAGCGTGGCTAACCAGGTACGCCTGGGCTGGCAAACCTCCTACGAACAAAACAGCGACTACTTCACCATCGAACGCAGCCCGGATGCGCGGGCCTTCGAAGCCATCGGACGCGTGTCCTCCAAAGGTTTCTCCGAACGGCTGCAAACCTACGGCTTTTCCG
Organism: Larkinella arboricola; assembly: GCF_003259745.1. GTDB lineage: Bacteria > Bacteroidota > Bacteroidia > Cytophagales > Spirosomataceae > Larkinella > Larkinella arboricola. The sequence goes on from NZ_QLMC01000001.1 coordinate 549,720, forward strand.
ACCCGGCTCCCTTGAAGGGCACCAACTACTACCGTTTACGGCAGGTAGATCGGGATGGCACGTATGCGTACTCGAAGATTGTGGCGGTGGGTTATGATACTGAGGGGTTCTACTTTCAGGTGGTGGTGCTGGATCAGGGTCGTTTGCAGGTGGAGACCAATGCGCCCGATCCGGTGTTTGGTCTGGTGGATGTGCGGGGGCTGCCCAGTCTGCGGCAGGTCGAGCAGGTGGGCGCTAACAAGTATCTCTTACAAGTCTCCCCGACGGGACTGGTTTCGTCCGGCTTACGGATTGTCCAGATGCGCGCGGGAAACTTTTCGTATGCTAAAAAAGTCCTGATTAACTGATTGACAAACAGGTTCGGGTTGATGAAAAGCCCAGGCAATGCCTGAAGTAACCGATATCCCATCTGTGAGCCCGATGGGATATCGGTTACTTTTTAAGCAAAATGGCCAGATCAACCCCGAAAGCGGGCGTTGTTAACGTGGCCGAACCGCCCGGATGCCGAAGCTTTTTATGCTGTTTTCGACCGGTTTCCGGCTCAACGTAGGTAACTTTATACCGTCCGGCGGGTAGATTCAGCATGACGTTCATCGACTGTGTTTCTTTCGGATGATTACCGTTATAGATATATAAAGCGTATTGTTTACCGGCTTCGCTAAGCGCATGAACCCGTACCCCCGCGGGTAACAAACCGCTCACAATGGCCGGATCCGGCTGCATTCGGATAAAGTCCAGATCAGCCATAAACGCTTTCAAGTAACTCAATTGCTGCCGAAGCGCCGGGCTACCGCCACCCGGCGATTTGGCCCCCGGTTTGTAAGTGCCATTGGGAGTTACGCTCGTAAAGGAGTAATCCAGATTGTTGTATAAACCGCCCCCGGCCAGCAGAAACTCCCAGCCCTCTTTGCGGTAGGTCGAATCGGCCATGCCCCGAAAGCCGGTTTCGTTGTCACCAATCACTTTATTCAGACCGTAATTCAGCGGAACGGCTTTCGGGGGTGTGGCGTAGTGAAAATTAAACACCGATACCGCCGGATGCGGCTTTTCAATTTTAGCCGAACCGTTGGCGATGTTCTGCGTAATCAGGTGTTGGTTAGGCAGGTTTTTCTCCGTTTCAACAATAATGTCGGCAATGTGGTGCTGCCAGTTCATCTGGACTCCGCCAAAATACGGTTCGTTACAAATTTCGAACAGCACGTTACCGAAACCGTTCAGCTCCGTCACGATTTTCCGGACGAGGGCTTCCTGAAAAGCGAGTAGCCCGCCGTTTTTGTCAAGCGTATAGACATCATTCCGCCCGACTTTTCCAACAGTGTTGATGTTGTTGGCGGCATTCATGGGACTGATCGTCCACATTTTTTCCTCGTAAAACGGACAGAAAAGCGCCAGTTCGACGATAATACCGCGTTGTTCGGCGGCTGACACAAACTCTTTGAGCCGCTTGAAATACACTTCGTCCCAACGCGAAAGATCAAATTTGTTGCCGCCCAGCGCATACCCGGCCTGCTCACTGCGGGGCCAGGGGCAGCTATACCGTCCGGCTTCCGGCGCCATTGTATTGTGCTCGATCCCGAAATCGCCGGGAGCCTCACGATAGGCGCCGGTAAACGTTCGGGTCAGGTTCAGGCCATCTTTCTGAAGTGTGTTGAGGTACGTGATGAAATCAAAATCCAGATTCAGGACGGAGCCGTAATGCTCGCCCGATGTAATCAAAACCGTTGGTTTGCCTTTGTAGCTGAAGTAATGCGGGTTGTCGGGGTGCAGGCGGATAGGCTGAGCCCAAAGACCTCCGGTAAGCCAGGTCAGGAAAAGAACCGTCAGAAAATGGATTTTCATAAAGGAGATTGTCAGTCAGTTTTGGTCTGAATTTTCTTGTTTGACGTGTAAAAAGCCCGGTTTACCCGATCAAATTACAATTTTATGGCAATTCGGGTACGCTGGTTTAAATGGTTTCACGGTCTTGACGGTAGGATAAACCGGCCACAGGGTCTATCCCGTTACTTTCTCAAAGAAATGTCGTCCCAATAACAGACCATTTTAAACCAAGTAACCACATGAGCTTACCCATTAGCGAACTTAAAGGCATCACCGATGCCGTACTGAATGTTTTCAAAGCACAAGGGCTAACCAACAGCGATGCGTTGCTGGCTGCGTCCAGAACCCCCGCCGGTCGGAAACAACTGGCTTCGGTAGCCGGGGTGGATGCCAGCGTTATTCTGGCGCTGGCCAACCGGGCAGACCTGGCCCGCATCAGCGGTATTGGCAGCGTTTACAGTGACCTTCTCGAAGAAGCCGGGGTCGATACGGTCAGGGAATTGTCGCATCGCTCGCCTGAAAACCTGTATGCGAAAGTCAATGAAATTAATCAGGTCCGGCAACTGACTCCGCGCCCGCCATCCCTGGATCAAATCACCAGCTTTATCCACACGGCCAAGGAATTGCCCGCCGGTTTGGAATATTAATTGATCAAAAACCAATACGGATTTTAGTATTAGGTGAAGGCTTCTCCGTTAAGGCTTCCCTTTGGTTAACAAAAAATCCCGCACGAGTTCCAGTTGGTCGGTGCTGAGGAAATCGGCACCGGCTTCCCGTAATTTAGCCCAGACCGCCGGGTCTTCCGGGCAGGCCCAAAGCCGTAACTTCTTTCCTTCTTTATGTACCCGCTGAACCAATTGTTTCAACTTCTGAAACTGGTCATCGGGCATCGGTCCTTGTCCACGCCAGTTGAGTTGATTACCGTATGAATCGCTCACGACCGGCATCAGTTCCGGGCTGATGCCCTTGCCCAGATCGGCGGGCCGACCGTCGAGACCAGCTAACCGTTCCTTGGCCTTTTTCAGCGTTTCAATCGGGCGGTTTCCGGAGATAAAAACCGTTACAGCACCCGGCTGACAACGGTTTCCCCGGCAGGATGTCAGGATGGAACGATACCGCTGCAACAGGTTCTCCAGGGCTCGGTAGGTACTGTCGGCGCCGGTTTTGAAGTCGATCATCAGGTACACCGGTCCATTATAATTCGGATAGACTTTGCCCTTATTCTGCCTAATTCGCTCAGCCAGCGGACGTAAGTACAGATTTTCGAGCGTTCGATCCGCATTCCAGAAAGCCGGGCGGTTGTGGGCAACATACAGGGTGTCGTTCTGCACGTAAACATCCGCTTCTACGCTCGTAAAGCCGTGGTCGAGGGCATCCCAGAGCGGCCGGGATTGTTCGTAATCATTATGGGCGTGGCCATTGGGCAGGGGCACCACACTGGCGAGCGGCTGCGGGGTCTGTAACCGGGCGATGGGTTGCGTCCAGCCGGTTTCGACATCACCCGGTTCAAAGGGATTGTATTTGGGTTTGTTCGAGATAATTTTGGCGCGGACCAGCCATTCATCGGTTATATCATACCGGGCTTCCGTGCCTGTCACTTCGCGGAGGATTTCTGCTTTTTCACCACCTTTGCGGATACCGATAAACTGAATTTTATAGTTCACATCCGGCTCCGCTTTGATTTTGAACGCCAGCGTACTAGCCGTTTGCGTGAGGCTTTCGAGCGTGATGCCGGTCGTGGCGTAAAACCGTCCAGCTTCCAGGGCTTCAATGATGGTATTGGGCTTCAGATCAGGGGCGTTGACCATAACCCAGGCCCGACCCGAATTGCTGAACGTAGGTCCGAAAAAGTGGTAATTATGGCTGTCGTCGGTAGCCAGCCCGAGCATAAGCGGACGGCCCTGTTTGAGAAAATGCAGGTTAATTTTGTCCCACATGGACTCGGTGCCTTCACGGGTGCTGTCGCCGTAATTATGCACCTGCGGGTGGCCGTTGAACACTTCAAAAAACCGTTCGTGCCGCAGTTGCATCAGGTCGCTGGCCGTAATGGCGTAATGAAAATTAGGATGGTTGATGTGCGGAAACATTGGTTGCCCGGTCTGCCGCCGTTGCGCCACCACAGCGTCGATGTTGTTCTGCATCACCTCGGCCACACTGTTGCCCGGCAGGGGGCGCAGCAGGTTCTGCACATTGGTCATGTTGATGTGAATGGGTTTGCCCTGGTAGCCGGTCGAAACCTCTTCGCTTTTCAGAATCAGGAACTTGCCGGGTTCTTCAAAGTAGCTACGGTATTCGCTCAGAGGTTTCAGGCGCACTTTGAGGGAGTCGTTGGGGCCGGTTTGGTACTTCACCCAGTCGGGGCCGAATGTTCGCAGATACCGTTCAAACCCCCGCCGACGTTCGGGCGCACGGGGTACTTTGATCCACCGTTCGCCTTCCTGAAACGTGTTATGGTCCGACAGGCCAATGAAATGATAGCCATTGGCTTTGTACCAGTCCATGATCATTTCGGGATAATCGTCGCCGTCACTCCAGAGCGAGTGGGTATGCAGGTTGCCTTTGTACCAGTTCTGGGCCTGAGCGAACGGGGCCATCAATAGAAGAAGTAGAGAAAGTATACCAAGTCGCATAATGGACTAAAAGGAGGTGCAAACGGAAAAGCGACGAAAAGACGGTTTCTAACCGAATGATCGCAGACTTAACCGAAAGTTTACGGTATGCCATCCCCAAAGGCTGGATTCTTATCCAGCAGAAAGCCGTACCGAAGTATTTCGGTACGGCTTTCTGCAATTCCTATAAACAAAAAAGAACATACCAGGAGGCATGTTCTTTCATCGCTTCATTATTATATCTTCCGATTAAATAACTTCTACGTTAACGGCGTTCTGACCTTTTTTACCTTGTTCTACTTCGAATTGAACTTTGTCATTCTCGCGAATTTCATCGATCAAACCTGATACGTGAACAAAGATATCTTTGTCTGAGTCCGAAGGGGTAATGAACCCGTAACCTTTGAGTTCATTGAAAAATTTAACAGTTCCTGTTTGCATTAGAATTGAATTTAGAAAGTCAAAATTAATAAAAAATTGTGGCATGGCCGCATGATTTTCATTATTTATTTTGAAAAACGCCGGAACGCCCACTCATGCTGTCACCCGCTCCGATGGTTTCTGTAGAACAAGTTTATTCGTGAGCGCCCGCTTTAAAAATTGATTGTTGGGCCGACAAAAAGAAAATTAATGGCGCGTAGCGAGCTCCCGGCGGATCTTGCTTAAAAACTCGGGGGTAAAGCCCAGGTACGAAGCGATCATATACTGCGGAACCCGTTGCTCAATGTGCGGATACCGCTGACAAAAAGCCAGATACCGTTCTTCGGCGGTCTGGCTGATGGTCGAAAAAATGCGGTTTTGAAACGCGATGAAGGCATTTTGCAACTTAATCCGGAAAAATCGTTCAAATGCCGGTATCTGGATAAACAAGTTGTCCAGGTCCTTTTTTTCGATTTGCAGTACCTGCGTTTCTTCCAGAGCTTCCACGTATAAAGTGGCGGGCTGTTCGGTCAGCAGGCTTTGAAAATCGGAAATCCACCAGTCTTCCAGGGCAAACAGCACATTGTGTTCCTGGCCTTTGGGATCGATAGCAAATGCCCGCAGGCAACCGTTGGTAACAAACGATTCGAACCGGCAAACCTCGCCCATCTGGACCAAAAACTGCTTTCGGCGCAGCACCCGTGGTTTAAGAATGCTCAAAAAATAAGCCTTTTCTTCATCGGTCAGAGAAATAAGCTTTTCAACGTGGCTAACTATTCGCGCGTGGGCTGATACGGTATCGAACGGTTGCATACGATCAGACAAGGGCAATCCGGCCCCACCGGATTGCCCGTTTTGTTTGCTAAGGTAACAAACAAAAGTCTGGAAGTTACGCGCTTCATGCACCAAATTGCCGTTCATGAAACGCCTGCATGATGTGGATGTGGAGTAGATCGTATTTGTTGTTTACAGAATCATTTGACCCGGCCGAAGCCGTTCTGCCATTATTTTGACAATCGGTGGTCAGCCGAAAACCTGCCTCCGCCCGAGATCAGCAACGAACCAGCCATGCCCAGCACAAGCAGGTGGTATTCGAAGCCTTCGCTCGCCTGATTGCCATCCCAATTCATGAAAAAGCCGAAAGGAAGATGCGCCATCAGGATGATGCCCGTGAACAGAATACCGACCAGCAGGGCCGCAACCCGGGTTGTCAGGCCGAGCAGCAGGAAGAAAGGGATAAAGAATTCAATCAGTATAACGCCGAGGGCTAGCGGGTAAGGCAACTTCATAACATCTGTAAAGAAACGCATGGTGCCTTCGAAACCGTAGCCCCCGAACCAGCCGAGAAGTTTCTGAGCGCCGTGCGGGAACAAAATTGCTCCCAGAACCGTGCGGATAACGAACGGAGCCGTCTCGTTATTGGTGGCCGTTATCCAGCGCAAGGGGAAAGGAGGGTGCTCCTCCGGTACACTTAATGTGCTCATACCGTGTGCTTTTTGGATGGGTTCTGTTAATTGGCGTAGTAAAATTTTTCGCGGATGATCTGACCGTCCTTCCACTCCTGTACCGAAACCTGCTTATACTGCTTATGGCCCCACTCGCTATGGTGATAGTCGTACTGCCACTCGACAAAGGAATGATTACCGTAGGCAGCGCTTTTTAATGGAATCGCCGAAAAGTTGGAAACCTTGGCTTCAAAATCGGCTTCACGCTCGAAATTGGCGGCTTTTCCAGCTGTCGGCTCCTGTTCGTTTTCCTGCATCACCACCTCGTCGTGGTAGTACGTGTCGAAAGCATGAAGAATGTGTCCGTTCTGAACCAACCGGTTCAGATTCAGGAGTTTTTCTAAGTAGTTGTCCATTGTATTTGTTGGTTTGTGATTTATTGATCGATGCAAAACTACCACCGCCCCACCGCCCGGAACGATGAAGTAGATTAAGAAAAATGATTGAACTAGATTAAGTTTAGCGGGCAACGGACAAGCCTTTCGGCTAAAAAAAGCGGAGTGCAGAATTTTGGGCTCCTTTACAGCTTTCTGGAAAAGAGGCTTTTATCCCCTCAACTGGGTGAATTTGCCAGATTAGAATCTAATTTTTAATGAAACATACGGCAATCTGCCCATGATTCGTTATAATAGGCTGTTACCAACACGAACACAGATTTGATTTCGGTTGTTAACAGATCGTTAACTGATAAATTTCTTTTTATGGCGTTTAAAACGTTTGTATTTCGACTCCTGAGTCTGTATACAATCACCCTGGCCGGTTCTAGCCTGAGCCTGGCTCAATCTTCCCAATGGTTTCATCTGGATGCAAAGACCGACAGTGTTTGGGGGATTAGCACCGACCGAACCTATCGCGAACTGCTCAACAACCGCAAACCGACGCCGGTCATTGTTGCCGTCATCGACGGGGGCATCGACTCTACCCATGAGGATTTAAAACGAATTTTGTGGACCAACCCGAAAGAGATTCCCGGCAACGGTATTGACGACGATAAAAACGGCTACGTTGATGATGTACACGGCTGGAATTTTATTGGTGGAAAAGACGGTCGCAACGTTCAGTACGAAACCGCCGAAGTAACCCGGCAGTACGTCCGGCTGCGTCCGCTGTACGAGGGTAAAAAGCGGTCGGAACTGAAACCGGCCCAGCAGAAGGAATACGACCTGTTTGTAAAATACAGAAAGGATGTCGAGAAGAAACGTGCTGAATATCAAGAGCAATATCAATCCTATAGCAGTTTTAGCAACCAGTTGGTTACCATCATCAGCGGGTTGAAAAATGCGCTGGGCGTTTCCAAACTCGATACGGCCACCCTGCGTAATCCGGCTACGGACAACGACTTTGTGAAAAAAGCAGCCGCAGCCCTGTATGAAATGACAGCCGCTCAGGGCTTTGCGCAGGCCGAGGATATTCAGGATGAACTAACCCGTGGACTGGAAGACCTCAAAGCCAAAGCCGAGTACGCCTATAACCCGGATTTTGAAAGCCGTTCTATTGTTGGCGATAACCCCGATGATCTGACCCAAACCAATTACGGAAACCCGGACATAACCGGACCGGACCCCCTGCACGGCACCCACGTTGCCGGTATCATTGCCGCCGACCGCACCAACAACGTCGGCGTACTGGGCGTGGCCGACCAGGTGAAGATCATGGCCATTCGGGCCGTTCCGGATGGCGACGAACGCGACAAGGATGTGGCCAATGCGATTCGGTATGCGGTTAATAACGGGGCACAAATCATTAACATGAGTTTCGGTAAAGACGTATCGCCCCAGCGCAAAGCCGTTGACGACGCCATGCGGTATGCGCTCTCGAAAGGTGTTCTGCTGGTTCATGCCGCCGGTAACGACAACAAATTGCTGGACACCACGGCCAGCTTCCCGGCCGATCGGTTTATGGACGGTTCGGCCATTCCGAATCTGATCACGGTGGGGGCCGTTACGGCGAAAAATGACGAACATCTGGTAGCATCCTTCTCGAATTATGGCCGTAAAACCGTGGATGTGTTTGCACCCGGTATGTCAATTTACTCGACCACGCCGAAGAACGGTTACGACAACCTGAGCGGTACGAGCATGGCGGCTCCGGTCGTCACCGGTATTGCTGCGGTGTTGAAGTCGTACTTTCCGAAACTGACGTATGCGGACCTGAAACGAATCATCGAAAAATCGGCGGTGGTGCAGAATCGGAAGGTGCTGCGTCCCGAATCCGACGAACTGGTGGATTTTACGGAGTTGTCGAAAACCGGAGCCATTGTGAATCTGTACGAAGCCGTCAAACTGGCGCAGGCCGAAGAAGCTGCGTCTGCTGAGAAAAAAGGCTGACGGTTTCAATAGTACTAGTAAAAGGAGCACTAGCGAATCAGGCTATGTGCTCCTTTTTTGTTTGAGCGAAAACCGTAGTTACAGCTTCAGTCGGATTCCGGCTTTGCCCAGCAGACGCGTTATCCAGACGCAGAGCAGTGCAAACAGAAAGGACTTCAACAGGCCAATACCGCCCGTCAGCAGAAGTTGTGGCAGATGGATGCCCAGAAAATGAGTCGTAGCGTAGGCAAAATAGGGAATCAGGTAGCAGAGCAGCGTGTCTGTACCGGCGGGTTTGATGAAGTTGAACCAGCGGCTTTGGCCCCACACATCCGCAATCCAGTAAATAAGCGTAAAAGCGAGCAGCGTAAAAGCACTGCACAGAAACAGCCAGGCAGGCGTTTCGCCCAATTTGGCCAATCCCCAATACGGTCGGGTCAGCATCGATAAACCGATCAGGACAATCGCTGTTGCGAGGAAAAGAAGCGTCATCTGCCGGTTATCGGCTTTTTTGCGGTAATACCGGAATAAGGTAGCAATCACCACACCGCCCAGGCTCAGGCCCACCAGCGTTCCGTTGCGGATGGCTCCCGGAATAAAATTGACGGCATCGGGAAGCAGGTCCGCGTGTGCAATCAGGCTTAACAGGGCAAAACCGGCCCAGGCCGCGATCAGGATGCCGATCCGGTTCCGGGCGAAAACCGTTACCAGGGCAGCCGCCAGATACGACCACCCAATTAGCCCCAGAATACCCCACCAGTGCGTTTCAAAGCGCGTCAGTTGGCCGTCTTCCCCACCGCGATACAGAAACGCCAGCGTCAGCAGCGTGAGCCAGCCAACGGTTTTCAAGCCCATGACCAGGGTTTTCGGGGCCGATTTCGGGTATAAATTCCAGATCAGAATGAACGACAGACACGAAAGGACGCTCCACAAAAGCCGTGACATTCCCGTTGCGGCTGCATGGATGGATTCACCGTTGACCAGAAAAACGCCCATCGTTAGCAACGCCAGCGACCGAAGCAGCACGTGTCCAACCAGTTGGCGGTCCGTATCGCCCTTTTTGCGCCGGTTATCAATGGCAAAAGGCAGCGACATACCGACGATGAACAGAAAGGCCGGGAAAACCACATCGGACAGACCGATGCCGTCTACCCCGCTCGGTACGTGTTCAAGCCAGGCCGGAATGTTTTCCAGTGACCAGAGATCATTAACAAAAATCATCAGCACCATCGTCAGCGCCCGTAGAATATCGATGGCGTCAACCCGCGTCGGATTCGGAGTGCTCAAGGTGTTGGTTGCAGGGGATGCGGTTTCGGTCTTGTTGGTCATCGTCAAAGTTAGGTCAGCGGGTGATGGAGATAGGTTTATTGGTGGCCCGACGCCCAGAGAATGGCATTTCGGAAGATGGTTTTGAAGGCTTCGTTTTTGAACAAATCGGGATGATGGCCCATAAAGATGTATATATTCCGGGCTTTCATTTTCTCATTCGACCAGATGACGGGATGGTCGCCCCCCATTTTGATGTCGGAGTCGGGCTCATAAGTCGATTCATCGACGGTTGCCAGTACCCTGACGTTTGGGCGCGGGTTTTTGTTGTAGGTATACCACTCTTCCTTTTCCACTTCGAAGGTGGGCGGTAGTCCTTTCAGGGCCGGGTGCGCTTTGGCCTCTACATGAACCGTCGCTTTGGCAAAACCGGGAATATAATTCTTGTACCGGATGCCGCCCATAAACTCCGAGAACCAGGGCCACATCGGATACCCGTCAAATTCGCCCAGTAGTGTGGCGTGGTGAAAACCGATCCAGCCGCCCCCTTTACCCTCACGGATGTATTTTTTAAAAGCCGCCTTAGCCACATCAGTCCACCTATAAGGTGGGTAATTCAGTTGGATGAATACCTGATAGTTAGACAGGAAGGCGTCGTTAATAGGCTCCGTATTTTCGATGTAATCAATAGTGAAATTTTGTTCCGTAGCCACCTTCTGAAGCCATTCTTTGGCCGCAGCCACAAAAGGCGCGTGGACACCCCCGCCTTTTTCGGCCATTGCCAGGACCCGAAAAGCCGGTTTTTTGTTCTGACCACACGCCGTATGAATGAGAAGCGTAAACGCCATCAGACTATAAATTACTACGGAAATTAAGTGTCGTATTTTCACAGGTAAGGAGCTTTCGTTACGTAAACGTTCTGGTTAATTTATGTCATAAGTGACGTTATATAACCTGTCTTTAAACTTTGAAGGTAAATACCTCTACAAATAAATGGGCGGTAAGGTAATCGTTTATTTGTTAACATAACTAATGGACTAAGTGAATAGGCGCGTTGTGCAAAGGTACATTGCAGAAAAAGTATACCATTTAAATTCTAAAAAACACAATAACTTTCTTTAGTAGATGCGGTAGTGGGCCTTATTTTAAATTTTTCGTCTAACCCGTTGCAAACTTATAGGTAGATTTTAGAGGCTTTTGGCTGGTACGTTCGCCAAACGTGAAATTTATAAATTGATTGATAGAAGATGAAATTCGTTATCTAGTCGGCGCCTTAGAGAGTGTATTTAAACGGATTTGTTTTTCGGGATACAAGTCCAGAGAGGTAGGTGATGATTGGATTGATAAGCTGCTTTTTCAAGAGAACCAAAATATAATTTTGGAAAATAGGGTATTGGCCGCACAGTCTTGCATCTTTACTGGCAAATAGCAAAGCATTACCGTTTCGTATGCAGGATTACCGGAATTTTGAGCCTGAAGAATTAGCGATAGATCTGTCTTTTCAACGTTGGAAACTGTTTAATGACCCCATTGCAAGCAATTTCTGGAAAGGTTGGCTGGTTGAAAATCCGGATAAAAAGGAACTGGTCGATAAAGCTTACTACCTGCTGAACACGCTCAATAATGCCTACTCGCAAACGCCTGATGACCGGATTTCGATTTCAGACCGGGAGATTCAGTACGAAATTCAGCGATTGCATCAATCAATCGACACCCAGCATGAGCCGGTGGTGAAGCGGCTTCGGTTTGCACCCTGGCAGTACGGAATTGCCGCCAGTATTCTGGTGATACTCGGCCTTTTCTGGCGGTATAGTATTCATCCTCCCTGCACCAAAGTTGACGTAACCTATAATGAATTGATAACGCAGACATCCAGGCCGTTAATCGAGATAGGTAATCAGGATATAAAACCCCGTTTAGTAAGCCTGCCCGATGGGAGTACGTTGTTGTTAAAGTCGGGAGGGCGGATCAGTTATCCGAAAAATTTTCAGGAAAGTATCCGTGAAGTATACCTGACAGGTGAAGCATTTTTTGAAGTACATAAAGATCCATCGAAGCCATTTTATGTGTATTCCAAAGGGCTCGTAACGAAAGTTTTGGGGACCAGTTTTACCGTGCAGGCGTTTGAAAACGATAAGGAGGTTAAAGTGGTAGTTAAAACCGGAAAAGTGTCGGTTTTTGCCCGAAACGAGACCGCTTTAACGCAGCATAAAGAAGATACAAAGCTCGAAGGAATTGTTCTGACGCCCAACCAGCAGATTGTTTTTTCGCCAACCAGTACGCGCATTATCAAGAGTGTGGTTGAAGAACCGGCCCTGCTGCACGGAACAGCCCAGAATCAGCCGTTCCGTTTTAAAGGAACGCCCATTGCCGAGGTGTTTGCGACCCTCGAAAAATCGTACGGAATCAAGATTGTTTTCGATGAAGAAGTAATGAAGTCCTGCTATCTGACGGCTTCGCTGGACGATGAGCCGCTTTTTGAAAAACTGGATTTAATCTGTAATACAATCAGCGCCCGGTACGAACAACTGGATGCCCACATCATCATCGACAGCAAAGGTTGTGAGAATTAAAGCACAAGTGTCAGATTACCAGGCGATTTTATTAAAAAGTAGGCTGGTAATGAGTATAAAAAGCCGAAATTCACAATTTACATTACAAGTTTATTATTCATCCATCTATTCTTTAATTTTCTAATGAAACCACAACGCCGATCCCTTTTAAAACGACTCTTCGCTTCTGTAGCTGGTGTAACGGGCCTTGGTATGGCTGCCTCCAAAGCTGAAGCAAGTGTCGCTGCTCCGCAGAAGGAAGCCTTCAACGTCGTTACTGAACAGGATGTACCGCTATTTTCTGGCTCTACCAAGATGGGCAATCTGGTTTTTGTGGCTGGCAAAGGCTACCACAAGGAAGGTGACATCAAAGTTCATACGGATGAGGTGCTGAAAGAACTGGAAAAAGAACTGAAAAAAGCCGGTTCGTCGATGGAGAAAGTTCTGAAAGTAAACGTGTACCTGCACGATCTGAACGACTATAAAGGCATGAACGAAGTCTATAAAGGCCGGTTTGGCAGCAAACCGCCGGTACGGACAACCGTAGCGGTGTATGGTGGTGTTCCGGGCGACTCGCTGGTCGAAATGGATTGCATTGCCTACATCTAAGCCGAGTTTCCATACTCCCTCCCCGGTAACCGTGGGAGGGAGTTGTCCTCATTTTTAGCTAACCCTTCACATGATCAGTAGAAGAAGTATACTCAAGCGATTATCAACCATGCCGCTGCTGGGCGGTTTGGTAGGCAGTGCCGTTCCCCTTCAGTCGGCGTTGGCATCTACCGTTGTGGCACCCCGGAATCTGGCCAAGGAACTCGGCATCCGGACGTTTATCAATGCCGCCGGAACCTATACCGCCATGACGGGTTCGCTGATGCCGGACGAGGTGATGGAAACCATCCAGGCGGCTTCGAAAGAGTTTATGATGCTCGACGAGGTGCAAACCAAAGTCGGTGCAAAAATTGCCGCCATCACCCATGCCGAATCGGCGGTTGTAACGGCGGGTTGCTTCTCGGCCATGACGCTGGGGCTGGCGGGTGTTCTGACCGGAATGGATCAGAAAAAAGTGGAAGCCCTGCCGCTGCTGGAAGGAACAGGCATGAAATCAGAAGTGATTATTCAGAAAGGCCACAATGTCGGCTACTCCCATGCGCTGACAAACACCGGTTGCAAAATAGTGTTTGTAGAAACCGTTGAGGACGTGGAGAAGGCGATCAACGAGAAAACGGCCCTGATGTGGTTTCTGAACATTCAGTCGGACAAAGGCAAAATCATGCACCAGGAGTGGTTGAATCTGGCCAAAAAACATAACATCCCGACGATGATCGACATTGCCGCCGACGTGCCGCCAGTCGAAAACCTCTGGAAGTTCAACGATATGGGCTTTGACCTGGTTTGCGTCTCGGGCGGAAAAGCCATGCGTGGCCCGCAAAGCGCCGGTTTGCTGATGGGTAAGAAACACCTGATCGACGCGGCCCGGCTGAGTATGCCCCCCCGCGGCTCAACCATTGGCCGTGGCATGAAAGTAAACAAGGAGGAGGTGCTGGGTATGTACGTAGCCCTTGATCGGTTCGTCAAGCTGGATCAGAAGAAAGAATGGCAGATGTGGGAAGACCGCGTAGCGCACATTTCCGATACCGTTAAAAAAGTGAACGGGGTCAAAACCGAAACCTTCCGGCCCGAACTGGGTAACCATACGCCGACCCTCCGGATTACCTGGGAACCTGCCAAAGTGAATCTGACGGCAAAATCTCTTCAGGAGAACCTGCGCAATGGTGATCCGTCGATTGAGATTGTTGGCGAACAAAACGGTGTTAGCCTGACTACCTGGATGCTCAAACCCGGACAGGAGAAAATCGTAGCCAGCCGATTGAAAGAAGAACTATCCAAAGCCGCCGTGTAAGAGTATGCAAAAAAAATCACTTTTCGCTCTTTTCATCGCCTGTGTCATCAGCAGTCTGGTGCAGGCCCAAACGTACAGCATCGTCATCAAAGGCGGTCAGGTCATCGACCCGAAAAACAACATCAATGAGGTGATGGATGTGGCCATCAACAACGGCAAAATTGCGCTGGTGGCTAAAAATATTGACGCACGTCAGGGCAAACAGGTCGTCAATGCCAAAGGCATGTACGTCACGCCCGGTCTGATCGACCTGCACGGCCACGTTTATTTCGGCACCGAACCCAACCACTACCTCAGCAACGGTCTGACGGCCGTCGTGCCCGACGGTTTTACGTTTCGGGTGGGCATAACCACCATCGTTGATGCCGGTGGTGCGGGCTGGCAGTCGTTTCCGACGTTCAAGAAAAACATTATTCTTTCATCGAAAACCCGCGTCCTGTCGCTGCTGAACATTGTCGGTGAAGGTATGCGGGGGGGCGACTGGGAACAGGACACGACCGATATGGACCCCAAAATGGCGGCCGCCATGGCGCTGGGAAACCCCAACGATGTGGTCGGGTTTAAAGTGGCGCACTATATGGGCGGCACCTGGACACCCGTCGATCGGGCCGTACAAGCCGGAAAACTGGCGAATATGCCGGTGATGGTCGATTTCGGGATGCACAACCCGCCGTTGTCGCTGGAAGAACTGTTCATGAAACACCTACGCGCTGGCGACATTTTCACGCATACGTATACCCTGCTGGATAACAATGTTCGGGAAACGATTGTGGACGAAGCCAGCGGGAAAGTAAAACCGTTTGTCTGGGAAGCCCGCAAAAAAGGCATTGTTTTCGACGTGGGATACGGCGGAGCCAGCTTCAATTACACGCAGGCCATTCCGGCCATCAAAGCCGGTTTTTATCCGACCACGATCAGTACCGACTTGCACACGGGCAGTATGAACGGTTCGATGAAAGACATGCTGAGCGTGATGTCCAAGTTTGTCGTTATGGGCGTTCCCGTTGCGGATGTGATCAAAGCCAGCACGTGGACCCCGGCGCAGGTCATCAAACGTGAAATTCTAGGCCATATGTCGGTTGGAGCTATTGCGGATGTGGCCATTCTGAACATGCGGGAAGGCAATTTCGGGTTCTACGATAAAACCGGCTACCGGATGGAAGGTAAGAAAAAATTCGAGTGTGAAATGACCATCAAAGGTGGCAGAATTGTGTACGATCTTAACGGAATCGCGAACCCGATTGTGGTAAGTCAAAATTGATCCTAATTCTCACTGTAGCTTTCTGAATCTTTTGAATGTCAAACTTTTATAAAAAAAGCCTTGCGCTGGCTTTACTGACAGTCGTCGGTTTTGTTCCCCACGATGAGACGGCCAACAATCTGCCGGTTCAGACGGCGAAAAACGGCGGCCTGTTCCTGCCCGAAGGCTTCGAAGCCACGGTTGTGGTGGATAGTCTGCCCGGCCGGGCGAGGCACCTAGCCGTCAACTCCAACGGTGATATATACGTAAAAGCCCGGTTTGTCCGGGAGCCGGGGGAGTCGGTAATTGCCCTGCGTGACACCAACGGCGATGGCCGGGCCGACATTATCAAGCGGTTTGGCGGTCATGCCCGTGAGCGGGCGTACGGGACCGGGATGCGAATTCACAACGGTTACCTGTATTTCAGCTCCGAACTGTTCGTATACCGCTACAAACTGACGCCGGGTAAACTCGTGCCGGAAAGTCCCGAAGAAATCATTGTGGAGGACGACCATCCGCACGGGATGCACGAACACATTGCCAAACCGCTGACCTTCGACAACAAAGGCCATATTTACGTCGCCTATGGCGCACCTTCCAACGCCTGCCAGGAGCGGAACCGGATTCCGAGTTCGCCGGGGATGACGCCCTGTGCGATGCTGGAAGATCACGGCGGCATCTGGCAGTTCGACGCCAACAAAATCGGGCAGACCCAGAAAGACGGTCGCCGGTATGCCACCGGGTTACGGAGCGTTGTGGCGATGGACTGGAACCATGCCGACCAGACGCTGTACGCCCTGCAACACGGTCGCGACGACCTGCTGATGCTCTGGGCCGGTGTTTACTCGCCCTGGCAGAGTGCGGTATTGCCTTCGGAAGAATTTCTGCGGATTAAGGAGGGAACGGATGGCGGCTGGCCGTACGTCTATTACGACCAGATGCTGGGCAAAAAAGTCCTGAATCCGGAGTACGGTGGCGACGGGGAAGACGTGGGCAAAGGAGGTCCGTACGAGAAGCCCATTATCGGTTTTCCGGGACACTGGGCACCGAACGACATCCTTTTCTACCAGGGCAACCAGTTTCCGGATCGGTACAAAAACGGTTCGTTCATTGCCTTCCACGGTTCGACCAACCGGGCACCCTATCCGCAGGCCGGGTATTTCATTGCGTTTGTTCCGTCCAAAAAAGGCGTTCCTTCCTCAAATTGGGAGGTTTTTGCCGACGGTTTTGCGGGCGTTGATCCCATCGTAAACGTGAGCGATGCGGTGTACCGGCCCATGGGGATTGCGATGGGCCCCGACGGCTCGCTGTACCTGGCCGAAACCGAAAAAGGAAAAATCTGGAAAATAACGTACAAAGGCGACAAGAAGAAGTTTGGCCCAGCGCAACTGGCGCAGATGGAAAAACGCAAAACCATGTCGCACATCCGGACGCCCGACGAAGTGAAGGACAATCTGGATAAAGACAAACCCGTACTGGGCAGCAAAATCTACGGAATTTATTGCCGGGCGTGTCACCAGCGGAACGGTTTGGGCGATTCGCAGCGCTTTCCGCCCCTGTCGGAATCGGAATGGGTAGTGGGCGACAAAAAACGCCTGATTGAAGTTCTGCTGAAAGGGCTGGAGGGGCCGATTGAAGTAAAAGGTCAGTCGTACAACAACGTGATGCCGCAGCATGATTTCCTGAAGGACGGCGAAATCGCCGAGGTACTGACGTTCATCCGGCAGAACTTTGGCAATTCGGCCAGCGCCATTACCGCCGAGGAAGTCGGCACCGTCCGGAAAGCAATTAAAGACAAGAAATAAAGAAAAGTAAATGATCCGATCAATTGCCCCCGGTTCGAACCGGGGGCAATTATCAACCGTACACGGACTTTCTTACGCTTAATCTGATTTGTAAATGCGTGCCTATACCTTACTGATTGCCGGTTTTTTTGCGTTGGTTTGTCTCGGAGTAATGGGTTTCACGGCTAATCTGAAGCCGGATGAGCCCAAACAGGACCGCTGGAAAGCGCCGACCTGGGCCGATACGCTGAAAAGCCACTACCCAACCGAGCCGCTGACGCTGGCGCAGGGGGAGGAACTGTTCATGGAGTTCTGCTCATCCTGCCACGGCGAAACCGGGCTGGGCGATGGGGCTGCGGGCCGGTCGCTGGGGGCCAAACCTGCCAATTTTCACGACCCGGACGTAAAGGGCCAAACCGACGGCGCGCTGTTCTGGAAGCTGTCGAACGGGCGGGGAAACATGCCACCCTTTCAAGACGTTTTTTCGGAAGAGCAGCGCTGGCAGTTAGTGGCTTATCTTCGTAAATTATCCGCTCCCAAGACCGACCATAAATGAAATTCATAACCTCTTTACGGAAACAAATCGGCGTACTGGCAACGGCCCTCTGCTGTCCGGTACTGCTCTACGCGCAAGGCTCCGACGCTCCGATTCCGCCCACGGCCCTGCGGCCCGACATCAAAGTGGAGCATTTTCTGGCCGTTGGACCCGAAGCCGTCCGGCTGATTCAGCACCCGGTAACCGGCGATCTGTACTACACCACGTTTACCGGCGATGTGTTTCGGGTCAAAATGAACGACCAGCCGCCGGTGGCCGAGAAAGTGTTTTCGGCAGCCGATCACGGTATTACACGCTTGCAGGGAGCGGCTTTTCTGAAAAACACGCTCTTTCTGGCCGGTAACATCAGTGTCAACAACAACAAGGGCACGAAAGGCCGGATGGTGCGCTACGACCTGGCGTCGGGCAACAAGCCGGAGATGACAGTGGTGTTTAATACCGTTGAATACGGAACCAACAAAACGACCTTCGACCACGGCTGGAACGCTCTGGAAATCAGCCCTGACGGAAAGTATATCTACGTCAATACCGGCGCCCGGACCGACCACGGCGAAGTGCAGGACAACGGCGGTGTGTACCCGAACGCCCGCGACAATGCCCTGACGGCCAAAATCTTCCGGTTTCCGGTGAATGTCAAAAATCTGGAACTGCCCGACGACGAAGCCAAGTTGAAAGCCGACGGTTACATCTATGCCGAAGGCATCCGCAACGCCTACGACATGGCATTCGATGGCAACGGGAATCTGTTTGCGGTCTCTAATTCGGGCGACTACGACCACGCCGAAGATATGTTCTGGGTACGGAAGGGGCATCACTACGGTTTTCCGTGGGTGATGGGGGGCGGTATCGACAACCCGCAGCAGTATCCCGACTGGCAGCCCGACCCGGAGAAAGATCCGTTCATGAGCAAGTTTGCCCACGCGTGGCTGATGCGGTATTTTCGCAATGACCCGGATTTTCCGAAAAAACCGGCGGGTGTCAAGTTTACCGGCCCGGTGCTGAACATGGGGCCGGACGCCAACGAATACCGTGACCGCGCCACCGGTCTGGTGATGGACGGCGATTCAACGGGCGTGGGCGTTGGCACGTTTAACGCGCACAGTTCGCCACTGGGTTTGTTTTTCGACACCAAAAAAGCACTGGCCGACGATTTCAAGGGCGACGGTTTTGTGATCCGGTATTCGGGGCCGCGCCGGAATTCGACCCTTGTTCACCCGCTGAAAAAACAGGGCCGCGACCTGCTGCACCTGGATATGACCTACAACAAAACCACCGATAATTATACGGTTAAGACCACCCGCCTTGTCGATGGTTTTACGGAGCCGACCGACGCGGTGCTGGTGGATAATACCGTGTACATCATCGAGTATGGTGGTAAAGGCGGAAACATCTGGAAAATTACGCTGCCAGCAGATTCAAAAATGGCGAAGAAAAGCCGCAGGAAAGAAGCCCGGAAATGAGCACTATGCTTTCATTAAACTAACCCAATACCCATGAAGAAACTATTTCTTTTTGCGTTTGCACTCTGCGTAGCCTTCAGTGAACTGGCGCTGGCGCAGCCCTACCACATTGTGATCAAGAACGGTCACGTCATTGACCCGAAAAATAACATCGACGCCGTTATGGATGTCGCCATTCAGGACGGAAAGATTGCCAAGGTGGCTAAATCCATCGACGCAACCGGTGCCCGGCAGGTGGTCAACGCCAAGGGCTTATACGTGACGCCGGGCCTGATTGACATTCACACGCACGTCTTTTTTGGGACCAACATGAACCAGACGTACAGCAACGGCCCGAACGCCCTGCCGCCCGACGTTTTTACGTTCCGCAACGGGGTAACGACCATTGTTGATGCGGGTTGCTCCGGCTGGCGCGATTTCGAAGCGTTCAAGAAGCAAACCATCGATGCCTCCCAAACGCGGGTGCTGGCTCTGCTCAACATTGTTGGAAGCGGCATGCGGGGTGGCAAGTTCGAGCAGAACATTGAGGACATGGACCCGAAAGCCACGGCAGACATGGCGAAGAAATACCCCGAGCTGGTGGTGGGCGTTAAACTGGCGCACTTCAACGGCTATAACTGGACGCCGACCGACCGGGCTGTCGAAGCCGGAAAGCTGGCTAACAAACCCGTTATGATCGACTTCGGTGGCAGCCAGCCAACGCTTTCCATTCAGGAACTGTACCTGAAACACCTGCGTCCGGGCGACATTTTCACCCACTGCTTTGGGCAGTTAGGCACCCGGGAGCCTATCGTAGACGTAGCTACCAGCAAAGTAAAACCGTTTGTGTGGGAAGCTCAGAAAAAGGGCATCATTTTCGACGTAGGCTACGGCGGTATCAGCTTTGCGTTCTCGCAGGCCATTCCGGCCCTGAAAGAAGGTTTCTTTCCGAACACGATCAGCACGGATATTCACACGGGTAGCATGAACAACGCCATGAAAGACATGCTGAACGTGATGTCGAAATTTCTGGCAATGGGCATGGACTTGAAAAGTGTCATCAAAGCCAGCACCTGGGCACCGGCGCAGGCCATCAAACGGTCCGAACTGGGCAGCCTGACAGAAGGTACCGAAGCCGATGTGGCGGTGCTGGATCTGGTGGATGGTAAATTTGCGGTTCGGGATGTGGGCCATTTCGGCTTCTTCGATTACACGGGTCATAAAATTGAAGGAAAACAAAAGCTGACTTGTGAGATGACCATCCGCAAAGGCCGGATTGTATACGACCTGAACGGCATTGCTGACCCGGTTATCGTTCGTCAGCGTCCGCAATAATGGCAGGGAGTCCAGGGCTTTGGAACGCGTCGGTCAACCCACCTCCGAAGCCCTAGGCCCCATGTCATAAAACTCTTATATTTGGGAATGTATTTCCTAAACCTTCTGAGAAATTACCATGTATAAACTAATTCTGGGACTGGCGGGGGTTTGTCTGCTGGTAGCATTGGCCCTCATGGTCAGCGGCAATCTGCCAATGGCTGGCCCTTTCCTGATTGCCTTCTTTCTGGCCGTTTCAATTGGCTTTCGGGGCTATAAAAACCTGAAAGGCTTTTCGTATACCGTCGTCATCTTTGCAGCTGTTACAACGGCTTTGTATTACCCACAGTACTTCGTTTCCGCCGGAAACTTTAAATTTAGTTCGTTAATTACCCCGCTAATTCAGCTCATTATGTTCGGAATGGGAACGTCCATGAGCTTCGACGATTTTGTGGGCGTTATCCGGATGCCGAAAGGCGTTTTGATTGGGGTAATCAGCCACTTTATTATCATGCCCAGCATCGGCTATTTGCTGGCCAGCGTCAGCGGACTGCCACCCGAGATTGCTGCCGGTATTATTCTGATCGGTTGCTCGCCCAACGGCATGGCCTCCAACGTAATTTCGTATCTGGCCAAAGCTAATCTGGCCCTGTCGATTACCATTACCGCCGTATCAACCATGCTGGCTCCTTTTATTACGCCGGTTCTGATGAAACTGCTGGCGGGGGCCTTCGTCGAAATCGACACCCTGGACATGATGATTGACATCGCCAAGATGGTGATCATTCCTATCGGTGCGGGGCTGCTGTTTAACAAGTTTCTCAGCGGTAAGGCTGCCTGGCTGGACAATCTGATGCCGTTTGTATCGATGTTCGGCATTGCGTTTATCATTGTCATCATCACCGCAGCGGGCCGGGATAGCCTACTGACCATCGGACCGCTGCTGCTGGGTCTGGTGCTGATTCATAATCTGTCGGGGTATATCCTGGGCTACTGGTCCGGCCGTCTCTTTAGAATGAACGAGCGCGATTGCCGCACGATGGCGATTGAGGTCGGAATGCAGAACGGTGGGCTAGCTTCCGGCATTGCTAAAGAAATGGGCAAACTGGCCACAGTGGGTCTGGCTCCGGCCATCTTTGGACCGTTGATGAACATTACAGGTTCCATTCTGGCATCCTGGTGGCACAGCCGTATGCCGAAAGAGGAGCGGGAAGCCGTTACGGAAATGGAATACCGACGTCATTAATTCCCTACAACATATGTTCTGCCCCGCATCCTGTGGGGCAGAATTTTAATTAAGCCTATGCGAATGAATAAAGTTACGCTTGCCATTGCCACCTCACTAACCGGTTTGGTTCTGATGTCGTCTCATAACGCCGAAGATCTATTTAAATCCGCCGTTTTTACGCCCGCCAACGGTTTTACGTCCGGTGTTGAAGGTCCGGCGGTGGATAAGTCCGGGACGGTTTACGCCGTCAATTTTGCTAAGCAGGGCACCATCGGGCAGATCACCCCGGGCGGTGAAGCCAGTGTGTTTGTTGAACTCCCCGAAGGCAGCGTTGGCAACGGCATTCGCTTTAACAAAAAGGGCGATATGTTTATTGCCGACTACCCCAAACACAACATCCTGAAAGTGGCTGCGGGTACCAAAAACGTGAGCGTTTTTGCCAATGAACCGCGTATGAACCAGCCCAACGACATTGCCATCGACGGCAAAGACCGGCTGTATGCGAGTGATCCAAGCTGGAAAAACAACACGGGCAACATCTGGCGCATCGACACCGACGGCAAGGTAACGCTGCTGGAAGCTAACATGGGCACAACGAACGGTATTGAAGTGAGTCCCGACGACAAGCGGCTGTATGTCAATGAGTCCAACCAGCGGAAGGTCTGGGTATACGACTTGTCGGCCAGCGGTCAGGTGAGTAACAAACGCCTGCTGATCGAGTTCCCGGACTTCGGTATGGATGGTATGCGCTGCGACGTGGACGGTAATCTGTACATCACCCGGTTTGGCAAGGGAACAATTGCTAAAGTTTCGCCCGAGGGCAAGGTGATACAGGAAGTGCAGTTAATCGGCAAACGGCCCACAAACATCTGTTTTGGTGGCAAAGACGGTCGCACTGCCTACGTCACGCTCCAGGATCAGGGCAATCTTGAAAGCTTCCGGGTTGATAAGCCGGGTCGGGAGTGGAAAATACAGAAGAAATAATATACTCTGACGAACAAAAAAGCCCACCGTGTAAACCGTGGGCTTTTTTGTTGGATGGCAGCGAGGAGTTACCACCGTGCACGCTTCAGTTTTTCGGGCTGGAGTATCCGGATGCTGGTACCGCTGATATCAATCAATCCGTCACTTTTAAACTCGCTCAGCGTCCGGATCAGTGATTCGGTGGCCGTGCCGACCATCGCGGCCAGATCATCGCGCGAGAAATGAATAACCGGCTGATTGTCGTTGCTTTGCAGACTGTTGTGCAGACGGAGCAGCGTATCGGCCACCCGCCGACGCAGCGAGTTGTAGGCCATTGCCAGCAGTTGCTCCTCGCGGTCCGTGATTCGGTTGGCCAGTAGCTGAACAAACCGCCGGGCAACCTCACTGTCGCGAGAAACCAGGTCGATAAAGGTTTCCTTCGGGATATACACCAGCTCGGTGTCTTCCAACGCAACTGCCGAGTCGGTCTGGTCGGTTTGTTCCAGCAGGCTTACGTAACCGAAAAAATCGCCCGGCAAATATAAACCCGTAATGAATTCCTTGCCATCCGGATTGGTTTTGAACGTTTTGACGCGACCTGCCTGGACGAAATACAGCCGCGTCGGTTCGTCGCCCTCCGAATACACAAATTGCTTTTTCTTGATGAGGTGTCCCTTACGGTCCACCAGAAGCGAATCGATGCCGGTTAGGGTGTGGGCATCGTCCAGAAATTGTCCCAAACCGTCTTTCGTTGGCTCGTAGGCCGGTCGCATCTGATTAAAGCGTTTAAGCCGCCCCTCCACAGCATTCAGCAATTCAATTTCCTCGAATGGTTTGGTCAGGTAGTCGTCGGCGCCCATTTCCATGCCCCGGCGGAAGTCAGCCCGCTCGGTTTTGGCGGTCAGAAAAATAAAGGGAACGTCTGCCAAGTCCGGATTTTTATTGAAAATGTGGAGTACCCCGTAGCCGTCGAGTACCGGCATCATGATGTCGCAAATCACCAGATCCGGTTTGGTTTCCAGGGCTTTTTCAACACCAATTTTCCCATTCTCTGCCGTCAGAACGCGGTAGTTGGCGAGTTCCAGAATTTCGGCGGTATTTTCCCGGATGTCGGGATTATCTTCAATGAGCAGGATTATTTTCATAACGGAAGGAGATGGTTACAGTGGTTCCCTGATTAAGCTGACTCCGAAAATCAATGGTACCGTTTAGCAACGCGAGGTATTGGGCAACAATGTGCAATCCCAACCCCGTACCCTGAATGGCGGTGGCGTTTTTGGCCCGGTAAAACCGTTCAAACAAGTGCTTTTGATCGTCTTCGGACATGCCGATACCCTGATCCTGAATCGAAATCCGGACGCCCTCATCGCGGCACCAGGTTGTGAGCCGGATGGGTTTGTTTTCGTCGGAGTATTTGATGGCGTTTGAGAGAAGGTTGACGACGATTTTACGGATAAGCGATTTATCAAGCCAGACTTTTCCGGGGCAATCCTGTTCGAGCTGAATGGTCTGCCCTGGTTTCAGCATTCCCTGTATGTCGGCAACGATGCTGGTCACCAGGTCGCTGAGGTCGAATAACGAATATGAGGCTTCAATTTTACCTTCTTCCAGCTTGCCCACCGACAGAAACTCTTCGAGGATGTCGTTGAGATGGTTAACCGACGCTTTGATGCGCTGGATGTGGCGGTTGCGTTTCTCCTGCTGCTCGGTGGTGGTGTATTTATTCAGCAAATCGGCAGAGGTCAGGATGGCGCTCAGGGGGGTCCGGAATTCGTGCGATGCCATTGACACAAACCGGGATTTGAGCTCGCCCAGTTCGCGCTCGGTTGCCAGGGCTTTGGAGAGTTCATCCTTCGACAGCTCCAGTTGGTGCAGTGTCACCATCAGCGCATTGGTGCGGTCGGCTACTTTCTGTTCCAGTTCGGCGTTTAGTTGCTCGATACGGTTTTTCTGCTCGATGAGCGCCCGTTCGGCTTCTACCTTGTACGTTTTATCAATGATGTAGGCCACAATGTAAAGTACCTGATCCTGGTGGAAATAGCTCAGGCTGATTTCGGCCGGGAACAATGAACCGTCTTTGCGTTTGGCGTACAGGTCGCCACGACCGTGCCCCATCGGACGCACTTCCGGGTGGTCATTAAACGACTTACGTAGATTTTTATGGAGGTTAATGAGCGTCTCGGGCACCAGCATCTCAATAGTTTGCCCTACCATTTCAGCTTCGGTATACCCAAACAGTTTCTGCGCAAACTGACTCACCGAGATCATGCGTCCGTGACTATCGGAGAGAATGATGCCGATGGTTGCATTGGCAAAAACAGCGGGAAAAAGGTTTGTAATCATACAGCGTTTTCCGATTTGCTACAAAGAAAAGTGTATACCGGAATTTGTCCGCAAAGTACGCCTGAAAAAGTAGGTGATGCCTGATAAATATCAGGTAATGGGCCAATGGATGTCATATTGAATGGCTTCTGAAAGGTGCAATTTTACACAGCGTTACGGGACTGGCATTCGCCCAACCGTACACTAATAAACTGTTTTATGGAAACGATTTTTTTTCGGCCACTCATCGTCCCCGCTAAAACTGCGGTTTTGCTGGTATTCGTACCGGATTCGCTCACGCAGCAAGTCGTGGTCAACCGTCTGTTGGAACGGGTCGCTGCTGAACTGGGAGATGTCGTTCGGATTACCCGTGTAGACCAGGTTGTTCATCCTGAGGTGGTTCGAAGCTTCGGGGTGCAACAACTCCCGTCGTTTATCCTGTTGAAACAGGGTAACGAGATCTGGCGGCATAATGGCCTGCTGGATTTCCAGGACTTAATGCAGCTCTTAACCGAGCGTCTACGGGAAGCGGCAGAGTGGTAAAATAGCTTCTCATAATCGTTGTCGTGCCTGTTTTGACCTATGGGCCGGAAACGTTGTAAAGGCGCTGGAAAACAAAACCCTGCCAGAGGTCTAATCGCTCCGGCAGGGTTCCCAGCTACCATCTTACTCAAACGCACTCAACACATAATCTATCAGTTAGCTCAGTTTTTGTCAGTCAAGGGACTTGTTACCAATTTCTATGGCAGATTACTCTGTGGTAATAAGTAGCAATTAAAGACTGAAACTTAAGAATGAGCTTAAGAAAAGATTAGAATTGAATTAGAATCGTCAAAGCAGGATTGTGATTTTGTTGCATTTCAACCAATCCGACGATTAGTGCGCAGATTTTATACGAAACAGGAGCAATGTACCCCATTGCTCCTGTTTCGTTTTATGCGTACAGAATACCGTAACGGGCCTTGTATTCGGCAAACGGTGATGCGATCAGTTAAAACGACTTAAAAGACTTTTAACTTTATGTAACTAAAATTTGCCTTTTGAGTAACAATTTTAGTTACATTGTGGAGCGATTAGTCAATCAGACCCGATGGACAAACCCGAAAAGATTTTAGCAACGGCCCTGCGGCTTTTTGTAACGTATGGTTTTCACGGAACGCCCACCAGCAAAATTGCCAGCGAAGCAGGCGTTTCCAACGGAACCCTTTTCCACTATTTTAAAACCAAAGATGATTTAGTCGTTGCCCTGTATACATCCATCAGGGGCGAATTGAATCAGTTTCTGGTACGTCAAATCAATACGGCTTCCACCAGTAAGGAAAAATTCAGGCGGCTTTTCGTCGGGTCGGTTGAATGGGCGCTGCACAACGGCGACGCTTTTTATTTTATTCAGCAGTTTCGGTTTTCCCCGCACCTGAATCTGGTTTCGGAAGAAGAAAGCCGCCGACAAAGTGAAGTGCATATGGAGTTGCTTCAGGAAGCCCGGAACGCGAATTGGCTCAAACCACTGCCCGTAGACCTGATTGCTACCCTGACCGCCAGCCAGATTAGCGGAATTCACCAGTATCTGGTGGAGAAAACGGTATCGCCTGATGAGCAACGTAAACTAATTGACGACGTTTTTGAATTGACCTGGGCAACGGTCGCAAACCCTGAACTACCATGACAACAACGGGAATACGAGCAATTATTACCGGCGCAACCGGTATGGTCGGTGAGGGGGTGATGCACGAATGCCTGCAACATCCGGCGGTCGAAGCCGTCCTGCTTATCAACCGGAAACCGTCCGGCTTTTCGCATCCCAAATTGAAAGAAATCGTTCATACCGATTTTTATAACTTTTCGGCGATTGAAAATCAGCTGGCTGGCTACAATGCCTGCTTTTTCTGTCTGGGTGTTTCGTCGGTTGGCATGTCCGAACAGGAGTACTACCGGGTGACGTACACATTAACCCTGCATGTGGCCTCCACGCTGAGCCGTCTGAATCCGGAAATGACCTTCTGTTACGTGTCGGGCGCGGGTACGGACAGCAGCGAAAAAGGCCGTTTCCGCTGGGCCCGGGTTAAGGGGAAAACCGAAAATGAGCTGACCCGATTGCCGTTCAAACAGGTGTTTAACTTCCGGCCCGGGTTTATCAAGCCAACGCGTTACTTAAAAAATGCCAATAAATACTACCAGTATATCGGGTGGCTGTTTCCGCTTGGCCGGGCACTGTACCCAAGCGGCTTCTGTACGATGGAGGAGTTGGGGAAAGCCATGATCAATTCGGCCCGGCAGGGCTACGAGAAGCCGATTCTGGAGGGAACGGATATTATTGAACTGGCCCGGCGGCAGCCGGTTTCGGGCATAAGGGAGTCGTTTACATAAACTCCCGCACCAGTTCCAGGTGAAAAACCGTTGGATGGCCTTCGCCCGACGTGACCGACACGCTCCCCTGATGCAGCCGCACGATTCGCTCCACCAGCGACAGGCCCACACCGTAGCCCCGGCTTCCGGCGGTTTGCCGGCTCCGGTAAAAGGGTTCGAAGATATACGGTAAATCGTCGGCCGGGATGGGGTCGCCGTTATTCTGGACGTTGATCTGAACCGAGGTTTCGTTAAAATAAACCTGGATCAGCGCCTTGCCGTCGCTGGCAAATTTGCAGGCGTTTTCGGTCAGGTTTTTCAAAGCCGTGCGTAATAACGCGGTGCTGCCCGGTACGGCCAGCTGGTTAAAATCTTCGGGCAACTCCTCAAAATGAACCGCCACTTCGTAACAGGGATTGATGCTGCTAACCTCATCCCGAATATCCCAAATCACTTCATCCAGGCGAACGGAATCTGTCAGCAGCGAAACCGCCGATGCCTGATTCACCTGCGAGAGTTGCAGTAATTCACGCGTCAGGGTTGATAACTCACTCACGTCGTCCAGCACGGAACGGATTGTTTCCTCGTAAACCTCCGATTCCCGGCGGTTGAGCAGTGCCACTTCCAGTTGAGAGCTAATCTGGGTCAGCGGATTTTTAAGTTCGTGGGAGACATTGGCAACAAACATCCGTTGCAGCCCGAACGATTCGTCAATCCGGTCGAGGAGGTGATTAATGGTTGTCGACAGGCGGCTGATTTCGTCATTATCGGCGCTGACGGGTAACCGCTCCTGCAAGGTGTTGGGAAAAATATGGTTTAGCTGTTGTTCCATCCGCTGCATGGGCCGCAGGACCTCGCTTGCGTAAACCCAGCCAGAAAAGGCTACAATGCCCACAATGGCAATAAACAGCCCAATCAGAACCGCCAGCATTCGGAGCAGAAACTGATCGCCGTAGAGGTTTTCGGCGCTGACCAGTACGATATACCGTTCCGAGCCCTTCTGGTACTCCACGCCCGTTACGTAAGCCAGCCCCTGCCGGAAGCGCATACCTTCATGCCGCCGGATGGCCTCCAGGTCTTTCGTTGATACGGCCAGAGGGGGGCTGTTGCGGATCTGATTTGTAATAAAAATAGGAACGTTCTGACCGTCATAAACCGCTATTTTCTGGGCGGGGAGCTGATCTTTGCGCAGACGGGCGTATTGACTTAACAATTGAGGGCCCATATTCCGGCGCGTCAGCAATTCCCCTACGGTATCCGCTTTCCGTTCGAGACGGCGGTAGAAATCCGAAGAAATAAAATACCAGCAGAACGCGTAGATACAGGTAAACGCCAGAGCCAAAATGGCCGAAACCAGGCCGGTGAAGCGAAAAGTCAGTCGGGTACGGATGGTCATACCGTTGAAACAAAATTATAGAACGGCAAGCCCGACGCGGTTATTATCGGAGCAAAGCAGGAATATCGACCAGCCAGGCAATCATTAGGGTCAGGATGAAAAGACTGACCATCAGGATCATGAGCCAATCAGGCTGCCAGGGCTCCCGGGTGGTGGGTTTGGTAGGCCGCACACTGCTGGGGGAGCGCGCCAGATGGCCCGAATTGGCTCCAAACGGATGGTTATGCCGGAATTTAGAAGTCATATTGTGTTGATATTGACACGCTTGACTACAAAAGAAAAGTAAATTTCTTAAACTGGACTAAATGAGACCTTAGAATTTACTTAGAAGTTGATCTGGCGGGGTTTACTCCTCCCGAAGAACATACCCCATTCCAAACTGCGTGTGGATAAGCTTCTTGGGAAAATCTTTGTCAATTTTTTTTCGCAGGTAATTGATATACACCTCCACCACGTTCGTGCCCGCGTCGAAGTTCAGATCCCATACCTGCGCGGCAATGTCGGCTTTTGAAACTACCCGCCCCTGGTTGCGCATCAGAAATTCGAGCAGAGCAAACTCACGGGCGGTCAAATCAATGGAGTGGGCGTCGCGCGTTACGGTTTTGGCGTCCAGATTCATTTCAATGCCCGCAAACCGGAGCGTCTGGGCGTTCATCTCGACCTGCCGGCTCCGCTTGGTCAGGGACCGGATGCGGGCCAGCAATTCAGCAAATTGGAATGGCTTGGTCAGGTACTGGTCTGAACCTACGTCGAATCCCATCACTTTGTCGCTGGTTTCATCCAGAGCCGTCAGAATCAGAATCGGGGTTGTGACGCCCTGAGCCCGCAGTTGCCGAACGAGTTCGAAGCCGTTGATGCCCGGAATGATGACATCGGTAATGATGGCGGCATACGAATTTTTCAGGGCCAACCGTTTGGCAATCAGTCCGTCGTAGGCAATGTCCACTTCAAACTGTGTTTCTTCCAGCCCTTGTCGGATTGCGTGCAGGGTTTTGGGTTCATCTTCAACCACTAAAATCTTCATAATCAGAGAGCCGATCGTTGGTTACCTAACCATACCCGGTGCAGATTGTTATGGGAATTCGGCGTGGCAAAAAAAGCATTAGCCAGGTTGTTAAGCAAATTCTAAGCAGTTCTTAACGTACTTCTAAGCTCCCCCCGGTTGTTTTGCATGGGAAGAAAGGCAATTGTTCGGTATGATAGAGACCCGGATCGCTTGATTCTTCCTGAAGTTAGCAATGTATAGCGCGTTTTTAGGTTTGTCTAAAATGCCGGATAGCCATCGGAAAAGAGTTCGATGGCTATTTTGTTGCCACTCAATGCAATAGAAACAACGCAATCAGCCAGTACTTAAAAATTGACATCTGACTTTTGAGGGAAGTTAAGGCTTTATAGAGCAGATTGGCAACCGACTGGCGATTAATTTCCATCAGTTCCGAAATTTCCTCGTTTTCCAGACCCTTGTAAAATTTTAGAAAAACTACTTCCTGCTGCCGTCTGGGCAGACCCGCAATGGCCTGACGGATTTTGCGCTGGCTTTCAGAGTCGGTTTCGCTCTTCTCAATTTCGGTTTCAACGGTTTCCCAGTCCGAAACCTGATCAACTTCCTGGAACATGGGCACCGAAACCGCGTGCTTGCTTCGCCGAAACTCCTGCAACAACTGATTCCGGAGCGACTTGAAAAGGTAAATCGATACGTACTGAATGGATAGCGACTGCCGTTTTTCCCAGATATTAATAAAAATCTCCTGAATCGAATCTTTAATAAACTCCCGGTCGGTCGTAAAATTAACCGCGTAGCCAAACAGCGCACGGTACTGCGATTCGGCTAATTGACAAAACGCCATCTTGTCTCCGGCTTTCGATCGCTGCCAGAGATCCAGTAAATGGTCATTTTCCTCAATAATACGTTGTCGATGATCCAAAGTAACCAGCACCTCATTGTTAACAGAAGGTAAAATAACAGCATTAATTGGTAAAACATAAATAAAAAATCGCTCGTTTGCGATTTATACAAGTAATAGCCGTTAAAATCCCAGGTTTCCGAAATAAAATTTGTATTAAACGTGGATTAGGGGCTAGGCGCTGTGGGTGGTTTGACAAATTAAAATGCGTGGGCCACCCGCAGCGCCCGGTTCCTCTACTCCTTAAATTCGATGCTGGTCAGCTTTAGAATATCGTCGTTGGGTTTATCCCGTTTGATGGCAACAAAGTATACATCGTGTTTACCGCTGACGGGTTTGGTCACCTTGCCGGTCAGAAATTTCATTTTGTTCCAGTCTCCGCTGGGAGCGTAGGTTGTCCGGCTGATGACCGGTCCGGCCTGCGAGTCAATTCGTACCTCAATTTCGCCCGTGTTGTTCTCCGACGCGTATTCGTATACAAACTGGTTGATGTGGGTCAGGTCGATGTTTTTCAGCAGAATGTACGCCTTGTGGCCACCCGGCGACAGATTGTTGCCAAACCGGGCAAACCCAACGTAGGCATCTGCGTAGATTGACTTGACTTTCGCGTTGCGCAGCGTAACGCTTTCTGTACCCGTAAGCGGCCCCACGGCTTGACCGCCCTTGTCGGTATACGAGGCCAGCAGCGTGTATTGCCCCCGTACCTCGTCTTTTTGATGGTCGTTCAGTGTGAGTGAACCCTGTAACGGAAGCGGTTTTGGATCGCGTGGCTTGTCGGTGAGCGAGAAAATATACCGTACCATTTCCTGCGCGTCAGCGTCGGCAATCTGCGGGTGGGCGCTCATGACGTGCACGTTGCCCCAGTTGCCGCCCCCACCTTTGATGATTTTCATCGCCAGCTTCTCAATTGCACCCGTTTCACTTTTATAACGTTGTGCCACCGCCAGAAACGACGGCCCCACCGATACGTTGTTAATCGTGTGACAGGCTTTGCAATCGCTGGCGTCCATCAGCATCTTGCCTGGCGGATTGCTCACCAGCACCGACGTGGGTGTTTTGGCCGCGTTCGGGTCGAGCGTGCTCGGCTGCGGGTTGTAAACATAAACGAATTTGATGCGCTTCGGATCAATTCTGCCGTCCTCCTTGTCCTGCACATTCACGGTATAGGTAAACGGTTTTCCTTCCCAGAAAAAAGATTTATTCTGGGGACTGGCAATGACGATGGCTGGTTTGCTATTCCCCACTTTTACCAGTATCGTGTCCCGGCCCACCAGCCCGGCCCGGTCGGTGACGCGGAGAATGGCTTTGTAAACACCCGGTCTGCTGTAGGTATAACTGGAGTTCGGTGTCGTAGCGCCCACGGTTTTTCCGTCGAACAGCCATTCGTAGTTCACGGCGTCGTCATCGTCCAGATCGCGGGTGCCCCGGCTGCTGAACTGCACCCGCAACGGCGCAGGTCCGGCGGTTTCGCGCAGCATCGGGAAGTTCCGGCGTTCGGAGGTCAGGAAAACCGTGCGGTCCAGGCGGTTTTCCACCGCCGTGTCCTGTACGCTGGCCTGGGCCACGGGCGGGCGGTTGCCGGTGTTGTACTCAATCTTCACCAGCCGCGCATCTTCGTTATCCGCGCCATAAACAGAGCCGTATTCCAACATATACATCACGCCGTCCGGTCCAAAGTCGAGGTCGATGGGTCGCCGGAAATCGCCGTTGCCGGGCATGAACGGTTCGCTGCGGACATAGTTTTCGTTCTGATCGAAGGTCAATGCCAGCACCCAGTTACGCATCCAGTCGAACACAAACAGCTTGCCGTCGTAATACTCCGGAAACTTACTGGCCGACGATGAATTTTTGTTGTAAGTATAAAACGAACCCGCCATCGCGCTGCGGCCCCCGGAACCGAGTTCCGGAAACTCCTCCGAAGGTGTATACGGATACCAGATCATGGCGGGCATAGCCGGTGGGAGTTGATTCAGACCGGTATTGTTTGGCGAAGTATTGACCGGAGCCGCCGGATCGAATTTCGGACCAGCGGTTTTGGCCGCAAAATCCCACTTGGCGTAGGCGTAATTGTTACCGACAAAATACGGCCAGCCGAAATTTCCGGCTTTTTTAGCCTGGTTAAACTCGTCGTAACCACGCGGCCCCTGCGGCCCTTCCTGACCCGCATCCGGCCCGATTTCGCCCCAGTACAGAACCGATGTTTTCGGATTGACGGCAATGCGGTACGGGTTTCGGCAGCCCATCGTGTAAATCTCCGGACGGGTTTTGGCGGTTCCTTTCGGAAACAGGTTGCCGTTGGGAATGGTATAGGTACCGTCGGATTCGGGGTGAATGCGGAGAACCTTGCCTTTCAGGTCATTGGTGTTGGCCGACGAACGCTGGGCATCCAGGCTGTAAAATTCCGCGCCGGGTCGCTCGTCCATCGGCGAATAACCGTCGGACGGAAACGGGCTGGAACTGTCGCCGGTCGAGAGGTACAGATTCCCATCCTTGTCCCAGGCCAGCGAACCGCCGTGGTGCGCCCCACTGGCTTTCTGCACCGGCACTTTCAGCAGCACTTTCTCCGACGCCAGATCGAGTGTGTTGTTGGCCTTCACCGTAAAGCGAGAAAGCTGAAAATTGACCGGTTCCTCGGTTTGTCCGGCGGGCGCATAATACACAAAAATGTGCCCGTTTTTGGCAAAATTCGGGTCAACCGTGACACCGATCAATCCCGTACCGCCCGCGTTGGTAACCGGGAATTTATGCACCAGTGCCTGTTTCCGGGTTTTTGTATCGTATACCGACAGGTTGCCGAGCAACTCCGTAAAGAAGATACGGCCGTCGGGCGTAATGGCCAGTTCCATCGGCGAAGCCAGGTCGTTGACCAGCACGGTTTTGACGAAGCGGTTGGGCTCCGGCGTCACCTTGGCGTAGGCTTTCCGGTAATCCAGCGGTTTGCCGTCGCCGATGGCGTATTTAATACCGCCCAGCAAATGCTTGAGAAACAGCGGTTCGCTGAAGCTTTCGTCGGTATGGCCGCTGCCGGTGTAAAACGCCCGCCCGCCGTCGAACTCGTGGTACCAGCTAATCGGGTGATTGGCCCCGTTGGTGCCGCCTTCGTAGCTGCTTTCGTCAAGGTAGGCCAGCGCTTTGATGCCGGTATAGAACGAGCGGTAGTTATACCATTCGTCGGTCCGATCCCAGCGGTCGGGCAGTAAGGCCGTTGCCGCATGGCGTTTGTTGGTCACCTCGACGGTGGCTTTCCGAACATTCGGGTTGTGCGGATGGCTGGCAAAATGCGCGCCCATCAGCTTGCCGTACCAGGGCCAGTCGTACTCCGTATCGGCAGCCGCGTGAATGCCCACGTAGCCGCCCCCGGCCTGAATATACCGTTCAAAAGCCGCCTGCTGTTCGCCGTTCAGGACATTGCCGGTGGTGTTGTTGAAAATAACCGTTGCATACTTCTT
Organism: Larkinella arboricola; assembly: GCF_003259745.1. Lineage (GTDB taxonomy): Bacteria > Bacteroidota > Bacteroidia > Cytophagales > Spirosomataceae > Larkinella > Larkinella arboricola. Next base: position 584,037 of record NZ_QLMC01000001.1, read on the forward strand.
CAGATTTTCGTCCGTAAACAAGGCCGAATTCGTGGTCGTATCCACCAGAAAGTTATTTTCCTGGCCCAGCTTCTGAAGGGCCGCAATGCCGAACGGAATGGACGTATGTTTCCAGCCCTTGGTTTTTGAAAACACCAGCACACGAACCGGGTCGGCTATCCGGGCGGTCATGCTGGCGTGAAACAGAAAAGCAAAACTGAGGATAAAAAGGGAACTGATTCGCATGAGCAACGACATGGTCAGGCTGGCAAATTAACGGTTTTTATAGATTTTTCTTTTTTAGCTCTTTAACGGCATAATCTGCGGCCCGGGCGGTGAGCGCCATGTAAGTCAGCGACGGGTTTTGCGTGGAGGTGGAAGTCATGCAGGCCCCGTCGGTAACAAACACGTTTTTACAGTGGTGAAGCTGGTTCCACTCGTTGAGCAGTGAGGTTTTGGGGTCTTTACCCATCCGCACCCCGCCCATCTCGTGAATATCAGAACCGGGCGCGGCTTTGGAATCTGTAGCTTTGATGTTGGTAAAACCGGCTTTGGTAAACATCTCCGTAAACTGTTCGAGGTAATCCCGGATCATCCGCTCGTCGTTGTCGTCCCAGTCCGCCGAGATCCGCAGCGTCGGAATGCCGTATGGGTCTTTCTGCTCTTTGTCGAGGGCCAGAAAACTGGTTTCTTTCGGGATGGTTTCGCCCATCATCCAGGCACTGACGCCCCAGTTTCCCCATTTCCGGTTCAACAGTTGCTCTTTCAAACCGGCCCCGATACCTTCCTGCGTCGCGTACATCCCGCGTCCGGCCCCGAAACCCACGGCGTAACCGCGCAGAAAGTCCATTTCCTGTTTGTGCAGATTCCGGAATCGGGGAAAGTAGCTGTGGGTCGGATTTTTGCCGTCGGTGGCCCTGTCGGGAAAACCGTCAAACTCCGCCGACATTCGGCCCCGGTAATTATGCCAGGCGATGTATTTGCCCAGCAATCCGCTGTCGTTAGCCAAGCCGTTCGGGAAGCGGCTGGAGGTCGAATTCATCAGAATCAGGTTACTGTTGAGCGCCGAACCGTTCACAAAAATGATCCGGGCGTAAAATTCCAGCATCTGCTTCGTATTCGCATCCACCACCCGAACGCCGGTTGCGCGCCCTTTTTTCTCATCGTAAATAATTGAATGGACGACGGAATGAGGCCGCAGCGTCATCCGACCGGTTTTTTCGGCCCAAGGCAGGGTAGAGGCATTGCTGCTGAAATACCCGCCATACGGACAGCCCCGCACGCACAACGCCCGGTGCTGGCATTTGGCCCGGCCCTGCGCGGTATGAATCGGCTGTGGACTGGTGATGTGGGCGCAGCGGCCCTGAATCAGATGACGGTCTGTATAATTTTTGGCAATTACGTTCTGAAAATGCGTTTCGACGCAGTTCATTTCAATGGCGGGCAGAAATTCGCCGTCGGGCAGGTGGGGCAACCCGTCTTTATTCCCGGAAATCCCGGCAAATTTTTCGACGTAACTATACCAGGGGGCAATGTCGTTGTAGCGAATGGGCCAATCGACCGCAAAACCGTCGCGGGCGGGCCCTTCAAAATCAAAATCGCTCCACCGCTGCGTCTGGCGCGCCCACAACAGCGACTTCCCGCCGACGTGGTAGCCGCGCGTCCAGGTAAACGGTTTATCTTCGATATACGGTTGTTCGCTTTCCTTGATGGCCCAGTGCAGGGTTTCTTCCCGCATGAACGAACGGGCTTTGCCGTACTCGGCCCGCGTCGCCAGCGGCACCTGCCCCCGGTGCTCAAAATCCCAGGGGTTGAGGTTGGCGGTGGGGTAGTCTTTAACGTGTTTTACATCGCGGCCCCGTTCCAGCACGAGTGTTCGGAGTCCTTTTTCGCACAACTCTTTGGCCGCCCAGCCCCCGCTGATACCCGACCCGATGACAATGGCATCGTAGGTGGCTGCTTTAACGGCGTCGATTGTAAAATTTGCCATCGCTTATCTGGAAGAAATCGGTACGCAGCCGTAGTAATGGCCCGGAGTGGGTTGGTAATTATAATGCTTCGTCATGACGTACTCCGAGGTTGTGAAGCCCTGAATCGTCAGTTGCCGAACCAGCCTGTAAAAATCATTCAAAGCCGTTTCCGGGGCCTGTTCAATCGCTGCCAGCACCGCCAGCCGTTGCGGGGTGTTGCAGGAATCGAACGGTTTGCCGTGTTGCTGCCGGGCGGTTTCGTCTACTTTTTTCAGACCGTCGGCCAAAACCGTCTGCACGTCTTTTTCGTAGCAATCCGCCACCATCTTCTGGATAAAGGTCTGCACATTCAGGGCTTTGGCCCCCGGCGTATCGGTTTGGGGAATGATGGTATCGACGACTTCGGTTAGCACGGCATCGAGGTGAGGATCCAGAAAAGCCGATCTGGTTTGTACCGTGGCCGTGTTCCATCCGTGCGCCCAGGTAGGCAATGCCAGCAGGCCCCCGGCGGCCGTCGCCAGATTTTTAAGGGCAATTCTTCGTTTCATCATAGTACATTTGAGGTCAGGAGGACCTGATTATATGCATAAAGCAATTTGTTCTATAAATCTGCTTTATAGTTATAAAAAATGTTACTATTTTCTTACTGAAACGCCCCTTTTTACATGCTGAAGCTAAACCACATTCACCACATTGCCATTATCTGCTCCGATTACGAACGGTCGAAGCATTTTTATACAGAAATTCTGGGACTCGAAATTATGCAGGAGATTTACCGGGCCGCGCGCGATTCGTACAAGCTGGACTTGGCGCTGAACGGGCAGTACGTAATCGAACTGTTTTCGTTTCCCAATCCGCCCGTGCGCCCCTCGCGGCCCGAAGCGCTGGGGCTGCGGCATCTGGCGTTTGCGGTGGGTAACGTAGAAGAAGCAAAAGCCGCACTCGAAGCGGCTGGTGTGGAGGTGGAACCCATCCGGGTCGATGAACATACCGGACGGCGGTTTACATTTTTCAGTGATCCGGATGGGTTGCCTCTGGAGTTTTATGAAGGATGATTAGTGGGCCGTCGAAAGCTGCTGAACCCCCGTTTGCTGGCGGCAGTGCTCGTAGGCTTCGATGAGCCGGTTGTGATGCTGACGGGTTTTGAGCCAGGTTCGGGCGGACGTCTGCTGAATCATTTCCTGCATGCAGGGATATTTGGCAAAGGCCGCTTCCAGGTTACGGCGGTTTAATGACAGGACTGGCTCGTCGGGCGTCACGCTGAAAAAGTAGTGCTCCGTGGCGCCCTCCCCAAATTCCGACTGGCGGTAGAGCGTCAGCGTTTTTTCTTCCACCACTTCGTAGGTGTTGCCCAAATACAGCCGGTACAGCGTGCCGTTGGTCTGCTGATAGCCCCAAAGCTGCTCGGTCGGCGCGGTCTTTTTCTGGCCCGAATCCGTCGTGACCTGCACCTGGTACGGATGCCAGTGAACCTTCACAGCCCGTACGTCTGGTTTTTGGACCTGATAGCCACCCGCATCGTTACGGTAAACCAGTTGATAGTGATTCCGGGGAGTTCGGCACCCCTGAGTCAGGAGTAAAACCGCCCATAAGCCAATTAAATACCGCTTCATTTCCGGCTGGCGTTTACGGCCTGACCGTCGCGGATCTCTTCCGAGGCAATCCGGACAATGGGTTCACCGGCCCGCAATCCGCCGAATACTTCAACCAGACTATCGAGCGTATTGCCTTTTTCTACCGTCACCCACTCAGCTTTGTTGTTGTTGACGCGAATCACGAAGGTTTTTTCGCTGGAACTGACCACGGCGGTTTTCGGTACAAAAAGGGTGGCCGCTGTCCGTTCAACGGGCAACCGCACCTCGGCATACATGCCCGGTTTGAGCAAATTCGCTTTGTTATCCACATCAAACTCGGCCATCATCGCCCGGTTGGCTTCTACCAGACTCTGGGCACTCCGGGCCAGTTTCGCGTTAAACTGCTGCTCCGGCATGGCAGTGACGCTAAACGACACCGTACTCTTGCCGGGCAATTGATTGGCGAACGTTTCGGGAACGGCCACCGTCAGGCGCAGCGTCCGGCTGTCTTCGAGCACAAATAACGGCTTGGCGTTGCTATCACCCGCGCCGACCAACGCCCCCGCGCTGACGTTCCGCTCGGTGATGATGCCGTCGAACGGAGCCGTGATGGTCAGGTATTGTCGAAGTTCCTTTTTGGTCTGGTAGTTCGACCGGCTGGCCTGAATCGTTCCGGTTGCTGCGGCCACCGTTGCGCTGTCGGCCAGCATCCGGGCTTCGGCCTGATCGAGTTCGTGCAGCGAAACAGCTCCTTCTACTTTGCTGGTTTGCAGCAGGCGGTTATACGTCAGTCGACTGGCCCGAAAACGGGCTTTCTGCTCATTGATGGCGGCTTCCTGCGCCTGCAACTGGGCTTCGGCCTGACTCAGTTCCGACAGGACTTCCGGCGCATCGAGTACTGCCAGCACCTGCCCTTTGCGAACGACAGAACCCCGGTCAACGCGCACATCGCGGATGAACCCTTTCACTTTAGCGTACAGGCTTACCCGGTTCCAGGGCTTTAGTTCGCCCGGCAGAACAATCTGTCTACTCGGACGCATGGTTTGGACTTCCGTGGTGGCAACCTGTTGCGTTTCAGGTTCTTTAACGGTTTTCTTTTCTTCACTGGAAGCTGAGGAGCAGGCCGCCATACCGGCTGCGGCAACAACAGGCCAAACGAGGTTTAAAAGCGGTTTCATGCGACAGTACTCAGGGGTTGATTATAGAATTTGCTTTCCGGATCTTCCGGATCGAGGGATACCGATTGGAGCGTGGCCTTGGTCTGGAACTGCGTAAAGACGCAGGGCAGAATCAGCAGGGCCGCCAGCGTAGAGGCAATCAAGCCGCCGATCACGGCCTGACCGAGCGGGGCAATCTGATCACCGCCTTCGCCCATGCCCGATGCCATCGGCGTCATCCCGGCAATCATGGCGATACTGGTCATCAGAATCGGACGAATCCGGCTGTTGGCCGCCAGCACCACGGCTTTGCGCGTATCGCCGGTTTCCAGCCGCAAATTCTCCGCATTCGTCACCATCAGAATGGCGTTGGCCACCGACACCCCCACGGACATGATCAGGCCCATGTACGATTGCAGGTTCAGGGTAGCTCCGCAGGCCAGCAGCATCAGCAGCGCCCCGGCTACTACCGCCGGAATTGCCGCCAGAATCACCAGTGACAGCTTGAACGACTGATAGTTGGCTGCCAGAAGCAGGAAGATAATCACAATGGCGACGAGCAGACCGGTTTGCAAACTGCTGAGTGTATCGGTCAGCAGGTTGGTCTGGCCCCCCATTTCCACAATGACGCCCCGGGGCGGTTCGCCCGCGTTTTTGATGGCTTGTTCAACGGCTTTCTGCGCCGAGCCGAGGTCTTTGTTGTGCAAATTGGCCGTGATCGTTACCAGACGGTTCGGACCGGCGCGGTCGTACTCACCGGGAGCCGTGCCTTCCGTAAAGGTGGCGACGTCCGACAGCAGCGGGCGCATCTGGCCACTCCGCAGCGGAATGTTGCCAATGTCGCTGGCGCTGCTCATTTTGTATTCCGGAATCTGCACCTGTACCTGATACGCCAGCCCTTTCGATTCGTCGAGCCAGAGGTTTTTGTCGGTAAAACGGCTGGATGAGGTAGCAGCCACCATCGACCGGGCCACCTGCGTGGATGTAACACCGAGTTGCCCGGCACGTTCGCGGTTTAGCGTAACGTTCAGGATGGGGTACTGCAACGGCTGGGGAATCTGCACGTCGCGCAGAAAGTCGATTTTTGCCATTTCGGCCCGAATCTTGTTCGCAAACCGTCCGGCTTCATTCAGGTCTTTGGCGGCCACGGTCACCTCAATCGGCGTTGACGCGCCCTGGCTCATGATTTTTTCGGTCAGCTCAATCGGTTCAAACGAAATCCGGGCCGTGGGCAGGTCTTTGGCGATGCGTTCCCGCAGTTGTTCCTTCAGGTTATCCATCTTCACCGGATGTTCTTCGTTGAGCGACACCTGTAAGACGGCTTCGTGGGGGCCGCTGTTGAACACAAAGATGTTGGACGTACCGTAGCTGGACGGCACCGTGCCGACGTAGGCCGACGAAATATCCACGTTTTCGGCCCCAACGGTTTCTCTCAGAATATCCAGCACTTTCAGTGTGGCCATTTCGGTGCGTTCTACCCGCGTTCCGTCCGGAATCCGCAGGCGCATCTGGAACTGGTGGCTGTTGCCGTGCGGCAGAATGTCCGTTCCGATCACCATAAAACAGACGACGATAATCGCCAGACTGCCCGCCAGATACCCACCAACGACCAGTCCCCGGCGGTTCAGGATTTTTTCGAGCGCGTTGGAATACCGTTGCTTGAACTTGTCAAAACCGGTTGGATTTTTGGCCGGATGCGCGGCTTCGTCCAGCATCGCGTGACGCTCGTCCGCATCGAGGGCCAGCGTCGGCGCTTCGTGTTCAGGATGGCTTTTCAGCAGCCAGTTGGCTAATACCGGCACGAAGGTTTGCGACAGCAGGAACGAGACAATCATGGCAAAACCCACTGAGAGCGACAGCGGCAGGAACATCGAGCGCGGCACCCCGCTCATGACGAATGCGGGCGCAAAAACCGCCAGAATCGCCAGCAGAATCAGGAATTCCGGGAACACAATCTCTTTACAGGCATCCCAGATGGCAACGGCTTTCGGTTTGCCCATTTCAAGGTGCTGGTGAATGTTTTCGATGGTTACCGTAGCCTGATCGACCAGAATCCCGATCGCCAGCGCCAGCCCCGAAAGCGTCATGATGTTGATGGTTTGCCCGAACAGGTTGAGCATCAATACAGCCGCCAGAATCGAGATCGGAATGGTCGTGATCACAATGATCACACTCCGCCAGTCGCGCAGGAAGAGCAGCACCATCAAACCCGTCAGCACGGCCCCTAGAATCCCTTCCGTCACCAGACTTTTGAGGGCGTTGGTCACGTAAACCGACTGGTCAAATTCGTAGGAAATCTTTACATCTTCCGGAACGGCGGCCCGCAGTTCGGGCAGGGCTTTCCGGATGTTGTTCACGACATCGAGCGTGGAAGCATCCGATTTTTTTACCACCGGAATATACACCGCCCGGCGACCGTTGACCAGCGCGTAACTAACCGTCACGTCGGCACCGTCTTCCACCGTGCCAACATCCCGTACAAAAACCGTCGGCCCGGCCCCCACGCGAATGGGAATGTTCAGGAAATCCTCCGGCCGTTTCACCAGCGAGTTTACCGGCGTCATCAGGGCTTTGTCGCCAATCCGGATGTTACCGGCGGGTGAGGGCTGGTTGTTGATTACAATTGACTTGATGACTTCCTCTGGTGTAAGCTGGTAGCTGCGCACCAGTTGCGGATCGACTTTGATAATGACCGTCCGCTGGTTACCCCCAAACGGCGGAGGACTGGAAACGCCCGGAATGCGGGAGAACATGGGCCGCACCCGCGAGGAAGCAAAATCTTGAATTTCGTTCAGCGAACGGCTCTGGCTTTCGAATACCAACTGCCCTACCGGTACTGAACTGGCATCGAACCGCACCACCTGGGGCGGCACGGTTCCTTCGGGCATGTAGGCTTTGGCCCTCGACACGTTGTTGGCGACCTCGGCAGCCGCCTGCGCCATGTCCGTACCCGGATAAAAGGAGAGTTTGATGAGCGAAAGGCCCTGAATGGTTTTTACGTCGATGTCGCGAATACCGGAAACGTACAGAAAGTGGTCCTGGTAACGAGTGGCAATAAAACCGTCCATCTGATCGGGGGCCATCCCACCGTAAGGCTGTACCACGTAGATGGTGGGCAAATCCAGATTCGGAAAAATATCCACCGGAATGGTCACCAGCGACAGCCCCGAAAAAAACAGGATACCGAGCACCAATACCACCACCGAAATGGGTTTCCGCAGGGCGGAACGAATGATTTGATACATAAATTGACTAGTTAAGCTGGTTCATGAAGATCGACAGGTCGCCCTCGGCTGCGGCTTTCAGGAGCAGAAACCGCCAGACGTTGCTGGTGGCCACATAGCCGTCGGTTTCGGCCCGGTTGAGGGTGACAAAACTTTGCAGCAGCGTGGGCAGATCGGCCAGGCCATTCTGATACCGGGCCTGGGCCTGGCTGTAGGCTTGCCGGGCCGCCCGAAGTTGAACGGGGGCTTGCCGGGCCTGTTCCAGACCGACGAGCAGTTGCGTTTCGGCTTCCCGGTTTTGCCGGTTGATGCGCAGTTGCTGGTCGTTGTAGAGTTGCCGGAACCGTTCAACCTGAAATTGTTCGGCGCGGTAATCCTGTTTGAGTCGCAGGGTATTCGTCAGATTCCAGCGGGCCACAACGCCGAACAGGTAGTTATAAGCCTGGTAGCCAAGGCCCCGGCTGAAATCCATGCGAAAAGTTTCGTCGGCGTTGGTAAAGCCCGAACCCCGCGCCCAGCCCGCTCCGACAAGCGAAATAGAGGGCAGCATGGACCGTTGCAGGGCTGTACTTCGGGCCGCCGAAAGGTTGATCTGGGATTGAAAAAGCCGCAGAACCGGGTTTTTCGGGGAAATAGAATCTGACTGGAAGGTGGTTTGGGGCAGCGTTGTGTAAAACCGCATGCTATCGACCCGCATATCGGGCTGGACCTGGCCGACCAGTTCCGAAAGCCGAAGCCGCTGCACCTGTTCGCGCTGTTCACTTTCCAGCAGTTGCAGCCGGGCGCGAATCATTTCGGCGGTGGCCAGTGAACTGTCGACGCCCGCCCGCATTCCGGAGCCAACGCCCGCATCGACCACGTTTTTGAAGGTCTGCGCCCGTTGCAGGTTGGCCCGCTGCACGTCCACCAGTTTCTGGTTGACCAGCAGCGTCAGGTAGGCGTCAATGATCCGGACCTGGTGCTGGAACAGTTCATTGTCATAATCCACCTGCGAGCGGTTTAGGTCGGCTTCGGCGGCTTTGACGGTGGCTTTCACCCGCCCGAAGTTGACGATTCGCCAGTCGATAACGGTGCTGACGAAGCTGCCGGTAGTGCCCTGGTAAATGTTGTCGGGCCGAATACCGCCGGAAGTACCCATGGCCGTTCCTTCGTTGGGAAAAAACGAACCGTTCAGGGCGTTACTGGTTCCATAGGTGTACTGATCCTGAACGATGATGCTGGGCAGAAACTCCGTTCGGCCAGACTGTAGCCGTTTTTCGGCACTCTGAATCTCGGCCTGTTTGGATTTCAGAAACGGATACGCCTGCGTGCCCTGTTCGATGGCCTGCCGGAGATTGATCGATTGCCCGACGGCCTGCTTCGGCAACAAACCGGCTCCCAGCAGGAGCAACCAGACGGTTCGGCTGCATCGCCGACGGCCAGCGGGTTCTTGTACGGTTTCCTGATCACGTGCTTGCTTCATTCCCTGTCTCCTGACCGGATTTTTGCTCCTTCACGGCCAAGGGACTACAAAACACGGTCTCAATGTTGGAAACATTTGGGAAAACGGGCGGAATAGAGAATATTGTTACACAGAGTTGATCAGAGGAGAGCGGAGTTGATCAGAGAATTTCCTGATAACCTCTGATTTTCGCTGATCAACCCTGTGTAATAACGTCTCCACGAAGTGTTTCACCGCCGGGCCACCTGCGCCCGGATGCGGCTTAGGGAGGGGCCTTTGATGCCCAGATACGAGGAAATATGGCCGAGCGAAACCCGGTTCAGAATGTCCGGGAAATTGTCCAGTAACGCCATGTAACGTTCCTCGGCGCTCTGCGTCAGCAAACTTTCTGACCGCATCTGGTTGAATAGGAAATACTGCTCGGCCAGCAACCGGCCAAAGCGCTCCCAGCCGTGCGACTGTGCATATAAGTGTTGCAGATGGTCGCGGTCGATCACCATCAGTTCGGCATCTTCCAGGGCTTCAATGAGATACGGGCAGGTTGTTTGCGTCAATAGCCCCTTCAGGGAAGTCAGAAAGGCGTGTTCCGGAATAAAGTACAGATTGTGTTCCTGCTCGGTTTTGGGATCAACGTAATAGACCCGGAAAAGCCCCTTCAGAATAAAGCCCACCTGCCGGCAGACGGAATTCTGAAAACTGAAATAGTCGTGCCGGGCCATGGTCCGGATGTGCCAGAACCCTTCGGCCAGTTGCCAGTCGGCTTCCGAAATTCCGGCAAATTGTTGCAGGTGGTGGTATAATGTTGCCTGTTTTGATGAAGTCATCCTTTAAGGTGCTGATCGGCCCGAAGGCGGTGCGAAAAATTTTGGGTGCGTCCGGCGCTTTTTAACGTAGGTGAAAAATAAGCCGAAAAGCGCCCTCTACCTTTGAGCCATCAAAAATAAATCACAAACCACTCAAAATCAGATTGCCATGAAAATTACACGGAATGCTTCTGCACATTGGGCCGGAACCGGCAAAGATGGTAAAGGAACCCTGACCACCGCCAGCACGGTTCTGAACCAGACTCAATATTCGTTCAACACCCGCTTTGCCGACGGCATTGGCACCAATCCCGAAGAACTGGTGGCGGCTGCCCACGCGGGCTGTTTTGCAATGCAACTGGCTTTTAACATTCAGCAGGCTGGTTTTGCCGCCGATTCGCTGGACGTGAGCTGCGCCGTGACGCTGGAAGATGGCGGCATTACGAGTTCAAAACTGACGCTCAAAGCCAGCGTGCCGGGTCTTGACCAGGCGAAGTTTGATGAACTGGTTGACCATGCCGAGCACAACTGCCCGATCTCGAAACTGTTCAATACCACCATCAGCGTAGATGCAACGCTGGCATAAGCGATTAAATAACGATTAAAACGGCGAAGGAGTGTTCAACTTCTTCGCCGTTTTCGTTTTATCAGTAGGTAATAGTCAAGAAGATACCGTTGGCGGAAGGGGTCGTGTAACCGAAACCTCCCAAATCTTTCCAACATTGGCTTTTACATTGGCGGCTATAAAAAGCTGATGACGCAATGAAAGTACTGGTGGTAGAAGATGAAAAAGGTCTGGCCGAAAGCATCACCGACTATATGAGCAAGGAAGGCTATCTTTGCGAAACGGCGAGCACATTCCGGGAAGCCGACGAGCGGATTTTTCTGTATAATTACGATTGCGTAATCGTGGACCTGACGCTGCCCGATGGTGACGGTTTTCAGATTATCCAGACGTTGAAAAAACTGCTGGCTACCACCGGCGTCATCATTATTTCGGCCCGTAATTCGCTGGAAGACAAAATCCGGGGACTGGAAATCGGTTCGGACGATTATCTGACCAAACCGTTTCACCTGTCGGAACTCAACGCGCGGGTGAAGTCGCTGATCCGACGGCGAAATTTTGGCGGTCATACCGAAATCCGGTTTAAGGAAATCGTGGTCAACCCGTTGGCCAGAAAGGTGTACGTAAACGGCCAACTGACGGTTTTATCCCGGAAAGAATACGATTTGCTGCTGTATTTTCTGTCCAATATTGACGTGGTGCTGACCAAAGTTTCCATTGCCGAACATTTATGGGGCGACAACATCGACTCGGCCGATTCACTGGACATGGTGTATTCGCACATTAAAAACCTGCGCCGGAAACTGCTGGAAAAAGGTGGGTCCGACTACCTTCGCTCGGTGTATGGAATTGGGTACAAATTTGGAGAATCTTGAAACTACTGGCTAAAACAAACCGCATTTACCTGGCTTTTTCGCTGGTTATCTACCTCTTCGCCGGGCTGGCCTTCTATCAGGTCGTCCGGTTTCTGATTTATAAGGAAGTGGAAAGCCGGCTGCGGGTGGAGCGGCTTGATTTTGAGAATTACATTCAGATTCATAGAGCCTGGTCGGATAGTACTTATTTCATCGAAAATAAAATTGATGTTGTTCCGGCGGGTTCGTCCGTCCAGAAGGCCGAGATGTTTATTGATACGCTGATCCGGAACCGGTACGATAACGAACTGATGCCCTTTCGGCAATTGACTTTTTATACCACCATCCAGGGGAAAATGCACCGGGTGGCGATTCGGAAGTCGCTGATCCAGTCGTATCAGCTCATTGAAGTCATTACAGTGACGATGGCGGCCTGTCTGGGGCTGCTGCTGCTCGGTACGTTCTGGTTTCAAGGCAAATTGTCGGGGCGGCTCTGGCATCCGTTTTACGAAACCTTGTCCCGCATCAAACGCTTCAACCTAGCAAGTGCAACACCCCTGCAACTCGACAAACCGGAGATTAACGAGTTTCGGGAACTGAACGAGGTGCTGCGCAAGATGGGCGACAAAATGCAGCAGGATTACCGGAGCCTGAAAGAGTTTACCGAAAATGCGTCCCACGAAATTCAGACCCCGCTGGCGCTGATCAACGCCAAAGTGGAGCAGCTCATTCAGTCGGAAAAACTAACCGAAACCCAGACCCGCTGGATCGAGGATATTTACCAGGCGTCCCGGCGCATGGCCCGACTGAATCAGGGTTTATTGTTGCTGGCCAAAATTGAAAACCAGCAGTTTACCCACAATCAGACCATTGACCTGGCGGCTTTGCTGGCCGAAAAGCTGGACGACATGGAGGAAGTGCTGCACCACAAACGGCTTTCGGTGCAGAGTCAGAACAACATACCGTTTGAAGTACAACTACCGATGCCGCTGGCGGAAAGTCTGGTGATGAACCTGGTCAATAATGCCATCAAGCACAACTACCCGGATGGGCGTCTGGAGTTGGTGTCGGACGGAAATCAATTGTGGCTTGGCAATACCGGCAGCCCACTCACGACGAACCCGGAGCGTCTGTTTGAACGGTTTAAGAAAGAAGGGTCGGGACCCGATTCGGTGGGGCTGGGTCTGGCCATTATCAAGGAAATCTGCGACAATTACGGCTTGCGGATACGGTATGAGGAGCACAACGGCTGGCACCGGTTCTGCATTTCCCGGAAGCCGGAGGAAGCGTAACGGGCCGTTTTACGCCACTCGCAAAAACCGTCGATACCGTTCGGTGGCATTGTATAGAGCCTGTTGCTGCGCGTCGGAGAGTGACGTAAACAAATGGGTTTCCAATTGCAGTTCGTTCTTTTGAAGCTTGCGGTTCCAGGTACCAACCACCCGCCCATCCACCACGATCACGGGACTGAAAATACCGTTTCCGGCTTTGGCTACCTGCGCCAGGTCCAGCCCGTCGAGCGGGGCGCTCCGGTCTTTGTAGGCCACCAGATACTCGTCGTAAACCGGCAGCAGGAAAGCCGTGGTTTCGGCCGGGCTCAAATCGGGTAGCGACGACGGCATCCAGTACGTTTGCCCCTCAACCGTTTTCGACATAAAATCGGCTTTAATAAGTTCAATACCGGCTCTGGCTTCGGTCAGCGTCAGGCTCGACCACCAGCTAAAATCCGCCAGCGTAGCCGGGCCGTGGCTGGTAAAATACCGTCGGGTGAGTTCGGCCAGGGCTTCGTCACGCGTCAGGCTTTTTGTTCTGGGTACCCATTCATCGAGCAGGACAAACGTAAACTCACTGCCGCACCGGGTTCCGTGACAAATCAGCCGGTCGAACGAAGCCTGTCCCCACAAAATACCCAGCCGGTTGTCGTGGGTCGGGATTCCGGCCTGCTCCATAGCTAGTTTCAACTCGCTGCGTTTCAACTGTTTTCCGCCCTCCAGTGCTTTTGTTATCACCTCATGGCTTTTGGCAATAATCGTTTCGTTCAGTTCCAGTCGGCGCAGATGATTGGCATACGTCGCTTTCGAACGCGGGTGAATCAGGTTCAGCAGCCAGTGAATGTCAGCCGCGGCCACAAAATGCAGGGTGCCTCGCATGGGCCAGGTGCGAATAATGGTCCGGTTGGTGAGTGCCTGTTCCATATCGGCATCCGTGCTGCCGGGCAGGCGGTTGCCGAGTGCCCATTTGCTGGCGGGATGATCCTGCGCCTGCACCGCCCCGAACCACGATACCACCTCGGCGGGTGTCTGAAAGCCGGTTTGCGTCAATTGCTGGTTGTAAAGCCGGTAGCGGGTGATGTCTGAAAGGGTCATGGTTTTTTAGAGACAAAAGAGAAAAGACTAAAGACAAGAGAGAAAAGAAAAGAGATAAAGGAGGGAGAAAAACGGCGGGTATCTGTCGGAAGTCTTTCTTCTCTTGTCTCTCCTCTCTTGTCTATTTCATTTCATCAGAAAATAAAAGCTGTAATCGGTCATGGGCGCATCCGTCAGGCCGACATTGCGGCCAATGGTGACGACCTGGCCGCGGTGGTAGGCGCTGTGGTACAGGCAGTGCTGGGTAAACTCAAGGCGGGAGCGGATGCCTTCGGCCCAGGGCGAGGTAAAGATCACGTTTTCCTGCCATTCGGCGGCCGTCAGCGATTGCAGATAGTCCGCCATTTCTACCGAATTGTCGGTGATTCCTTCAAAAACCGCGTCGAGCGTGCCATCGAAGCCCGACAATCGGAACGAGGGCAGAGGGGGTGTCTGTTTGAGGATTGAAAGCCAGAACCGTTGCGTATCCCAGATGTGTACCAGCGTCTCTTTGACACTCGGAAAGCTCGACGGAACCACTTGATCCATCAATTCGGCGGGTTTGGTTTTCAGCCAGTCAACAAGCCGCTGGTTGGCCCATTGGTTGTAGATAGCCTGGTCGGTCAGGAAGGATGCCAGGGTCAGTTCGGCTTTTGCGGCGGAAGTCAGTACCATGTTGCTGTTGGTTTTCGTGTACTGCAAAGAAACTATTACCTTGTGACAGCCTTATGTCAGCAGCAAATTCCGGTTTTCGGATTAGTTGAAAAATTTTTCCGGCTATTTTTTCATCGGACCTCCGTTTACGCCATGTCATCCGAACTTATTCAGCAGCAGATGCCGACGCCATTGGCAACGGCCATTGACCTCGACGCATATTTCCGGCGCATCGGCTACACGGGCGACCGCACGCCTACACTCGAAACACTTCGGGAGATCCAGCGGTTGCATACGGCCGCCATCCCGTTCGAAAACCTGAATCCGTTGCTGGGCATCCCGGTTTTGCTCGACCTCAATTCATTGCAGCAAAAGATGGTGAAAAATGGGCGTGGGGGTTACTGTTTTGAGCAAAACCGTTTGTTAAGTCAGGTTCTGAAAGCCCTGGGTTTCCGGGTGCGGGAACTGGCCGCCCGAGTGCTCTGGAACGTGCCGGACGGCGTTGTCAAAGCAATCAGTCATAAGTTGCTGAACGTGCAGGTGGGCGATGCGTGGTATCTGGCTGATGTTGGTTTTGGCGGCCTGTCGCCGACGGGTCCCGTACGGGTTGAGCTGGATACCGTGCAGACTACGCCCCATGAGCCGTTTCGGGTGGTTGACATAAACGAGGAAATGGGGTTGCAGGCTCTGGTGAAAGACGAATGGCGGTCGTTGTACAGTTTTACGTTACGCGAACATCAGTCGCCGGATTATGAGATGTTTAGCTGGTATTTGTGTAATCACCCCGATTCGTATTTTCTGAACAATCTGGCCGTTGCCCGCTCTACCGCCGACCGCCGGTATGGACTTCGTAACACGGTTTTTACCACGCATCATCTGGGCGGTGAGTCGGAGCAGCGCGAGCTGACCAGCGTGGCCGAAATTCGAACGGTACTGGAAGGCGTTTTTCAAATCGCCCTGCCCGACGTTCCGCACCTCGACGCAACGCTGCAACGGCTGATCGACGAAGTGGCCGAGACCCGGCACAAGACGGTTTAGTCCGTGCGGTTGGTGGCGAAACCGTCCTACCAGAGCGCAAAAAGGTGAAATCGCCAAAACTGGCGGAGGGCAAAACACGGCTTTCAGGAAGAATACGGTGTAAAACCGTTGCGGGGCAGGCCGTGCAAGCAGATTCACAAGATTGTTTTGGCCCTGTTCGCCTTGTGTATTAAATTTCAAGCTCCACTTTAACATCCTATCCATGAAGATCGAAAAAGTTTTTGAAAACAATCAGAAGTGGGTTGCTGAGAAACTGGCAATCGATGAAAACTATTTTACCAATCTGGCGAAAGGGCAAAGTCCCGAATTCCTGTATATTGGCTGCTCCGACAGCCGGGTGACGGCCGAAGATATCATGGGCGTTCAGCCGGGCGATGTTTTTGTACACCGGAACATTGCCAACCTGGTTAACAACGTGGATCTGAGTGTGATGTCGGTATTGAATTATGCCGTCCGGCACCTCAAGGTCAACCATGTTGTGGTGTGCGGGCACTACAATTGTGGTGGTGTCAAAGCGGCTATGCAGCCGGTTGATCTGGGCATTCTGAACCCCTGGTTGCGGAATATCCGTGATGTATACCGGTGGCACAAAGACGAACTGAACGCCATTGAAGACCTGGATGTCCGGTACAACCGCCTGGTGGAACTGAATGTCGAGGAGCAGGTCACCAACCTGATCAAAACGGCGGCTGTTCAGGAAGCATTCCGCGAGCGGGGGCTTCGGGTACATGGCTGGGTTTTCGATATTGCGTCCGGCAAACTGATCGATCTGAAAATTGATTTCGAGAAGAAGCTGAAAGAAATCATGGAAATTTACAACCTCAGCGACAGTCCCATGTAATGTAGAGTACACCAGTGGGCAGGATACGGAGCCATTGCCGGTAGCGCCAGCTAACGACAGTTGCCAGCTGTGCCGTACGAAAGCGACTAGTTTTGCCATTTCTCATCGGTCAGCGGTTGTCCGACGAGGGATGGCAACGCCATTTAAATAGGGGTACATTATAGCAATTTTCTTCAGAAGCGGTTACTCAACCAGCCGAAGCCGATACCCCGACGGGTCGGCTACTGATCATCCGCGTGTTTCCTGATTGTCTAAAACCGATAGCTAAAAAGCGGTTTGGGGCTTGTGCTTTTCTTTATTCTACTTAACGAAAAAAACTGCCCACCTGGGGCTTGAAACCCCGGTTGGCCTACAAATAAAAGCGATCCCGAAAAATACGGTACGATTCGCCCTGTACGGTAAAATGTTACGCACGATTTTTGATATAATGTTCTAATTACCAGACATGATAACATTATAATTAGAAGATCGTCTCTCTTACTGGACCGCTCGGCGGGTTTATTATGAATATACTGAGAATCCTGCTGCTAGTTCTGTTGCTGATTTGGCCCTTTTTTATCCAGGCGACACCGATCCGCTTTAAACACATTACGACCGACGAGGGGCTTTCGCAGAGCAATGTAACTTGTATTTTGCAGGATAAGCGGGGCTTTATGTGGTTTGGCACGCAGGACGGTTTAAACCGGTTCGATGGTTATACTTTCACGGTGTACCGGAACGACCCAAAAAATCCAGCAAGCCTGAGCCACAGTTTTATTCGGGCGCTATACGAAGACCGGCAGGGGCGCTTGTGGGTGGGTACCGATGACGGAGGGCTAAGCTTGTTCAATCGGGAGACCGAAACGTTTACGAATTACCAGCGCTCGGCGGCTAATCTGAAAAGCATCAGCCATAATCAGGTGACAACCATTGCGGAAGACCGACAGGGGCAGTTATGGGTCGGAACCGCCGGTGGGGGGCTAAACCGCTTCGATCCGGTCAGCCGGACGTTCACGCATTTTACCCACAATCCGGCTCAACCCGGCAGCCTTGGGAATGATTTTGTCAACGATCTTCTGGTCGATTCGAAGGGGAGGGTTTGGGTGGCAACGAGCGGAGGGCTGGACCTGCTCGACGCTTCTACCCGAACGTTTCGGCATTTTCGGCACAATCCGGCTGATGCTGGATCATTGAGTTACAACAACATAATGGTGCTGTTTGAGGATTCTCAGAAACGAATCTGGATAGGAACCGAAGGGGGCGGCCTGAATGGCCTCAACCCGGACCAGCAAACGTTTACCCGTTTTCAACACAGCAGGGCTAATGCCAATACCATTGGACATAACGATGTCATTTCGCTGGCGGAAGATCAAGCTGGTACGTTGTGGATTGGCACCCGAAACGGCGGTATCAGCCTGTTAAACAAAAGCCGTACAACGGTTACCCGAAATCCGTATGACGCCAACAATACCGAAGGACTGAACAACGGCTCTATCTACGCCATGTGCCGCGACCGGTGGGGCAATATGTGGGTGGGTACCTACAGCGGAGGAATTAATTTTCATGACCGGAACCCGCCCAAATTTGAGGTCTATCGGAAAGAAAAGAATAATGACAACGGCCTGAATAACAATACTATTCTGTCGGTAGCAGAGGACCACCAGGGGTGGGTCTGGATGGGAACGGACGGCGGGGGCCTCAACCGTCTGCACCGCGAAACCCATCACTACCGCCGGTATGTACACCGCCCCGACGATCCGCACAGCATCGGCAGCAACTTTGTCGTGTGTGTGTATGAAGACCGTGACCATAACATCTGGACCGGTAACTATAAGGGCGGGTTAAGTTTGTGGCGAAAAGAGACGGATGATTTTTTCAATTTCCCGCAGACCAATGATGCCTTTGGCATCAGCAACGAGAGCATTTACGCCATCGCTGAGGATCAGCAGGGGCATATATGGCTTGGCACGCTGGGAGCGGGGGTGAGCCGGTATGACAAAAAAACCGGAACGTTTACGCATTTCCGCCCTGATCTACAGCAGGCGGGTAGCCTTTCGAACGGGTTTGTCCGTTCGCTGTACTGTGACTGTAAAGGTGTCATCTGGGTGGGTACGCAGGGTGGGTTAAACCGGTTTGATGCCCTCCAGAATACGTTTACGGTGTACCGGAAAAATCAGAAGAGTCCGGGTAGTCTGAGCAATAATCAGGTCAACAGTATTTACGAAGATACCGACGGCACATTGTGGGTGGGTACCGACGGCGGGTTAAACCGGTTTGACGCCCGGACGCAGACATTTACCGTCTATCGCCAGCCGGAGGGCCTGCCGAACGACGTAATACAGGCCATTACCGAGGATACGCATAAAAATCTCTGGATCAGTACGAACAAAGGGCTTTCCCGGTTCAGTAGGCGTTCCGGAACGTTCCGGAATTACGGGGTCAGCGATGGGTTGCAGGGCAGTTCATTTAGTCGGAATGCGGTTTTTGTGGGGCACGATGGTGCGCTTTTCTTTGGCGGCACCAACGGTTTAAACCTATTTTACCCCGACAGACTGCGGGACAATCCCAGTCTTCCGCCTGTTTTTATTACCGATTTTCAGCTTTTTAACCAGCCCGTTGCCATTGGAGCGCCGTACTCCCCGCTCCGAAAAAGCATTAGTGAAACCGTTGAAATTACGCTTGAGTACTGGCAATCAGGGTTTTCGCTTAAGTTTGCGGCTTTGAATTATTCGCTGCCCGAAAAAAACCAGTATGCCTATCAACTGGAAGGATTCGAGAAAGAATGGAATTACGTGGGCAATACCCGGACCGCTACGTATACGAACCTGGACCCGGGCGAATACATCTTTCGGGTAAAAGCGTCTAACAACGATGGAATCTGGAATGAGCAGGGAACCGCACTCCGGATCACGATTACCCCACCGTTCTGGCACACCTGGTGGTTTCGGGCGGGGCTGGTGCTGTCGTCACTGCTGATCGCGTACCTTCTATACCGGCTACGAATCAGGTCTATCGAAGCGCAGAAAAAAGTCCTGGAAAAAGTCGTGAGCGAACGAACCGCCGAGGTGCTTCATCAGAAGGAAGAGTTACAAACGCAGTCGGAACATTTACAGACGCTGGTGGAGGAAATCCATGATCAGCGAACGCAGGAACGACTGGCGCGGGAAGAAGCCGAAAAAGCCAACCAGGCCAAGAGTATCTTTCTGGCGACGATGAGCCACGAAATCCGGACGCCCATGAACGGGGTGCTGGGCATGACCTATCTGTTGCAGGAAACAAACCTGTCGGAGGAGCAGCACGAATACGTCGATACCATTCACCAGTGCGGCACGAACCTGCTGGGGGTTATCAACGACATTCTGGACTTCTCCAAAATCGAATCGGGAAGCATGGAACTGGAGCAGCAGGATGTCGATCTACGGCATTGCGTGGAAGACGTACTCGATCTGTTTGCCAGCAAAGCCGCCGAAATGGAACTCGATCTGGTTTACGAAATAGAGCATCAGGTGCCAACCCAGATCATCGGTGATGCGCTCCGGCTTCGCCAGATTCTGATTAATCTGGTCGGAAATGCCATCAAATTCACCGAGCGGGGCGAGGTTTTTGTCAGCATCGGGGTCCAACGACGCATCGGTGATCAAGCTATGGAACTGGTGTTTCGGGTGCGGGATACGGGCATTGGTATTCCGGAAGACAAGCTGCAACGGCTTTTCAAGGCTTTTTCGCAGGTCGATTCATCCATGACCCGGCGGTATGGCGGTACGGGGCTGGGGCTGGCCATCAGCGAACGGCTGGTTAAACTAATGGGCGGCACTATTTCGGTTGAGAGTCAGGTTGGCCACGGAACCACGTTTGCATTTACCATTCAGTGTCCGGTCAGCCAGCAGGTGCAGCGCCAGTATATTTTCTTTAATACCGGCGAAAACGACGGAAAACGGGTGTTGCTCATCGATGATAACCCCACCAACCTGACCATTTTGAAATCGCACCTTGAGCAGTGGAAACTGACGGTCGTAGCGGCTTCATCGGGCAAGCAGGCGCTGGCTATCATGATGCAGGAAGCACCCTTTCACCTGGTGCTGACCGATATGCAGATGCCCGAAATGAACGGGGTCCAACTGGCGCGCAGCATCCGCAGCCGCAATCTCACCATTCCAATCATCCTGTTGAGTTCCATTGGGGAGGAAAACCGTAAGGCGTATCCGGAGCTTTTTACGGCGGTATTGACCAAACCCGTTAAGCAGCAGCAGCTTTTTGACGTGGTGCAAAAACAACTGAAGCAGTCGGGCGAAGGGCAGGCGGTTTCTGCAAAGCCCGCGACCAGCGCCCTTACAGAAACCTTTTCCAAAGACTACCCCCTGCAAATTCTGATTGCGGAAGACTACCCGGCCAACCAGAAACTGGCCCTGAATATACTCGGACGGCTGGGGTATCAGGCGCATCTGGCCCAAAACGGCGCCGAAGTCCTGGAACTGGTGCAACGACGGTTTTACGAGGTGATTCTGATGGACGTGCAAATGCCGGAAATGAACGGTCTGGAAGCTACGGTCTGGATTCGCCAGCAGCCGGGACCGCAACCCACGATTATTGCCATGACCGCCAACGCCATGGCCAACGACCGGGATGAGTGTCTGCGCGCCGGTATGGATGATTACATTTCCAAGCCCATCGTCATTGAAGAACTGAAAACGGCCCTGCAACAGGCTGCGCTTTTGCGTCAGGCGCAATCGTCGCGGGAGAATTAAACGGTCAGGCCCGGGCCTTTTAACCCAAGGGCTGGGCCGCCGTTAATCAGGTTTTCCGTTTTTTCTTCTTGGCCGACGGAAACAGGACGTTGTTCAGAATCAGACGATAACCGGGCGAGTTGGGGTGCAGGTTGAGATCGGTTGCCATTTTCCAGCCTCCGCCCCGTGTGCCTTCGGGGTCGTGGCCGCCGTAAAATGTCCATTGACCGATACCGCACTCGCCGTAAATGTACCGGTCGGAACTGGGACTCGTGCCCATCACAAGTACATTCGGTTTGACCGTGCTTTTGCGGAAAGCCGTGGTCTGGCCGTGAAATTCCTTAATGTTTGATTCGTGGTTCTGAACGAGCATGGCAGGGATCATGTCCCACTTGGCCGAAAAGTTGAACAGGCTGAAATAGCCCGAAGGCTGATCCCAGCCCCCAAACCGCCCCGCCGAACTGTTGATGTCGGAGAAGGCCATGCCGCCGTAGCCGTTGTCGAGTTCCAGCGTGAAGTTCTGGAAAGCGACGGTTTTACTGAAATCGAGCTTCGATTGCGCGTTCGGGTCAATCCCGTCGCCGTCGTAAATGCTACCAACAATATCAACACCCTCGGCTGCCAGCGCAATATCAAATGTCTCGGCACCGGAACACATGGCGAATAAATAACCGCCCCCGGCGCAGAAATCCCGGATTTTCTTGGCCACTGCCAGCTTCATCTGGGACACTTTGGAGAAATTGAATTTCCGGGCAATGTCTTCCTGCGCCTTAAGATCTTCCGTTGACATCCGGCGGGTGTTGCGGCCGTACTGTCCCGTAAAATCTTCGTGGTGCAGGTGCAGCCAGTCGTATTTAACCAACTCGCCTTTCAGAATTTCTTCGTCGTACACCACTTCAAACGGTATTTCGGCGTATTTCAGCACCAGTAAAACCGCATCCGTGTTCTCGAATTCCGACGGGCTGACCTTAATGGGCGAGTACACCACGATCTTGGCCGCCGTAACCAGCTTGACCGACGCCATGTTCAGGTCCGGGTCGGCAATCTGTCGCTGAATTTCGTTGGCTTCGGCATCGGAAATGATTTCGAAGGAAATACCGCGTACCCGGCACTCCGTTTCGACGGCCGGGCTTTGTTTGATCAGGAAACTGCCCCCCCGGTAATTGAGCAGCCAGTCCAGTTCCAGGCCGGATTTGAGGACAAAATAAGCGATACCGTATGATTTAAGGTGGTTTTTCTGGCGGTCATCCATCGGAATCAGGATGGAATTGGCGCGAGCGGCCATTGCCATAAGGACCAGCAGAAGCGTGAGAAGTCGTTTCATAACGGACTAGTTTTCGTGAAAGCACCGGAACGCAAAAAACTCACTGTATTTCAGTTACCTAAGTTACTTTAAGTTTGTTCAAAAACGGCAGGTAATCCGATAATTTGCGCCGGAAATCTATTCAATGAGACGACAGCGAGTTGGGCCGCCATCACGCACGCTGACAAAACACAAAAGCGGACCGTGAAGCCCGCTTTTGTGGAATTAATAAACTACCGTTAGTGATGCCGCTGATCGGGATGCGCCTGGAAGTACCGTTCCCCTTTCGGCATGGCAATCCACAGGACAATGTAGATAATGACAATGGGTACAGAGGTTGGCAAAATAAGCATCAGTACGAAGAAAAGGCGTACAAAAACTTTATCAATACCGAAGTAATCGGCTAGGCCGGCAGAAACGCCACCCAGCATGGCTTCGGAAGGAATTTGATGCAACTGTTTAGCAGTCATAGTTTTTATTAGTTTAGTTGTTTACGTTTTCAGTTTCTTTGTGTTTACTGTTGATGCAAAGGTACTATGCAATGCCAAGTAGCGAAAGAAGATTCTTATGAATGGATGGGGGCGTGTATGACAGGCTGGAAAACGGGATGAGTCAGGTCAGGATTGTATCCGTCAGCTTACTAATGTCGTGGGCAAGTTTCTGAATAAATTCCAGTTGTTCTTTTAGGGTCGGATCTTCTGTAACCATCGGATCCGGCTTTTCCAAACTACTGGTTTCGGTAACGGGCGGTTCCGGGGCGGTTTTGGCGGCCTCTTCATCAAGACGTTTCAGACTTTCGTTTAAAACCGTCAGGGCGCGACGGGCGGGGCGCAGCAATTCGGGCGGACAGGCCGTTAAACGTTCCGCGTTCAGGCGGGCCGACGTAATGGTGGCAATGTTGGACGATAGAATGTGGTTCAGGACCACAAATTCGTGGATGTCGTTGCGGTGCCACTGCTTGCTCTGCGGCTCAGAGGTCATGCGCTGAAAAGCAGCCGACAGGTTGGCGGAGTTAACGTATACGGCTTTACGGGCCAGTTTATAGTCGGTGATGATGAGCGGTTTTCCCGACAGCGTATCCACCAGAATCCGGAGGTAATTGCGGTTGGCTTCCAGCACCTCATGCAGCAATCCTTTGAGTTGCTGCGATTCCCAGCGCGGGAACAGGTAGCTGGCCGCAAACGCAATGGCGCAGCCAATGAGCGTATCAAGTACCCGCTCCTCCACCACGCTGATGCCACCCAATCCTAAAAAATGAAGCATGATGAGAATGTAGGGCGTCATCAGGATAACCATGACGATGTAATTCGTGCGCTGAAAACTATACGCGCCGAGCATAAGCGGTAACATCACCCAGAACAAAACCGTATTGTTGGGAGCCAGCATCAGAATGATTACACCAATGAGTCCGCCCGCTACGGTGCCAATGATCCGCTCATAATTCCGTTGTTTGGTCAGGCTGAAAGCGGGTTTCAGAATAACCGAAACGGTCAGTAAAACCCAGTAACTATGGTGTCCGTAGGCAATTAGTTTGGCGGTCAGAAAACCAATCAGACAGGCAACGGTCATCCGGAGCGAGTGCCGAAAAAAGGAGGAGCTAAGCGTCAGGTTGTTCAGGATCAGCTTCGGGTCAATTTCCTGGTGCGACACAAAACGCGAATACTCCGGGGCTTCTCTATCGTTGGGGTTTTTATCACCATCCGCTGACAGATAGGTGTGAATTGTGGTCAGGCGCTGGTTCAGGTTGCGGAGGGAGATCAGGATTTTTTTCAGCACAAAATTGCTGTTGTCTTTTTCCTGCTGGCCGATCTCGTCGATCCGGGTCTTGAGTCGTTCCAGGTGCCGCATCAGGTCCGCACGGCTCTTGTAAGGCCGGTTGGTCTGAATCGCCAGGCCAATATAATCCATTTCGATAGCCAGTTGCCGGATCAGCCGGGCGATTTCGTCCAGAATGCCCGTCTTCCCAAACCGTTCCCGAATCGAGGTATAATCATAATACATGGCCACAATCTGCTCGTACAGGTCCACAATGTCGCTGAAAGTGAGCACCAGCAGGCGGCCCGTCCAGGTTGATTCTTTCAGGATTACCCGGGTTTTAAACAGCAGTTCACGCACGGCATCCTGTTTTTCGCTCACTACGGCCTGCTGCGTAACCAGTTTTCGGTAATCTTCCTGTAAATCCGTCCGAATGCTGTAAAACTCGGCTTTAATCAGGAGGAACTTCGAGATTTCGTGGATGCATTCGCCCAGCGCCTGCTGAGCCGCCCGGTAGGGCCGGAGTTGGGTAGAAGAGAGACTGATGGCGGTGTACCAGAGTCCCCCGGCGCAGACGAGGGCTGCGTATTGCCAGACGGCGGCCGGTTCGAGGTCCCGGTCCATCATCAGAATCATCGACAGCAAGCCCGCCGTCCCGACGGAGGTCGCCCGGTTGCCGTAGATCGCGAATAAGGAAAAGAAAAAGCTGAAAAGCGCAATTTCAACGCCCAGCAGCCAGACGTTCGCCCGGGTAAAACCCGTTATCAGGGAGACCAGCACGATAAGGAGTGTACCGGCCAGCATGCCGTTTCGCCGGTGCATGACTGGGCCTGGTGCATCCGTGATGCTTGCCCATAAAGCGCCCAGCGAAATCGGCAGGCCGGTTTCGAAGTCTCCGAAATGATAAAAACCGACGGAAGGAATCAGGATGGCCAGCGTAATCCGCAAGCCATCCGAAAAGTGCTGGCCAGATAGAAAATACCGGATTTCCCGGATCTGTCTTTTCATGATGGCAAGGTAGGGTGTATTACCCGTCTAATCAACCCGCCAACTGGAAAAGCGATAAGGACTGCTGAAACGTGTTCGTGGTTACCGGACAGCGATGGAATATCCGGCTTTTTCGAGCTGCCTGGCCCATTGCGGAGGCACTACGCAGTAATGCATTTTTTTTAGGCGAATGATGCTGTGAAGCTCGCCAGTACGTTTGTCGATGCATTGACGACGGTCAAGGGCCGCGGCAATACAATCAAACTGCGGAAACATTTTTAAGAAATCAGCCGATGCTGCTTGTTGCTGGGTCAGCGGTAAAGACATACACTCGTAACGTAAAAGGTCAATTAGTTAACATGGATTGGAAAAAGACTCTTCAGGGAAACGATACGGTGGGATGAATAACGGTCTAAAAACCAGCTATTCAATTGTGGCTACGAAGTTACTAGGTTTATCAGATTAATACAACTGGACTATTCTAAAAATTTTTCGCTGATTATATAACTTTATTAATGTTTTGAACCATTCGATAACTTTTTAATGTAAAAAAACAGCGATAGGTATTGAAATAGGTAGGGTTTTATTGAAAATCAGGGGGCACAAAAATGTGCTATTTTTTAGTTAAGTAATTGCTGCAATTACCAGAAAAACGCCCTTTCCAGCTTTCTGGCCGGGAAAGAGAGACACAAGGGGTTGGGCGGAGTAGGGGATTGCGGAAGCGTACGGCAGTGTACGTTTCTTTATCGGGAACGGTTACAGAACCGGTCGCTAATCCATCGTGAATCAGCGACCGGTATTTCATAAGACTCAGGGAATCAGTGCCATGTTTTTCTTCGGGAAGGCCGTCCGCAGACCCGCAATCTGCGCAACGACCAAAACCGCTGTTATTACCGAATCGATCACCCTGATTTCTGTGGCAATGACGGAAACCGCTGGCCCCCAGATCAGCAGGTCTACGTAATAACCCAACAGAAGCAGGTTCAGTCCAATGATTACCTGAATCAGCCATCGGGAAGTGGCCGGGCGCAGGGCTGCGTACGTTGCCAGTCCGGCCATCACTAGAAATTCGATGCCAAAGACCAACGGCTGGCCACCCGCCAGCTCGTTAAGAAACGAAAAGGTGTTGCCGAAGAAAAGAAAGGCGATGGCGCTGAGCTCGGCAAAAAAGACATTACTCCACAGGGCTTTCTGCAATACCGTTGATTTTTCCATGATCGTGTTTGTTTTAGTGATAGCTCAAAGGTAGAGGAGAGGGCGTTGCCGGGGCTTACCCAAAGGCGCCAATTGATTACCATTTCACGACAGAACCATTCGGGCTTTTCGGATCGAGAAGTACCTTTACCACATGGAAAATCCACAGAAACGGTTTGTACTCGGTTTGCTGGCGTATGCGGCCCAGAAAGATGCCGATCCGGAGCGGTTGTGTAAACTGTCTTCCATTGATTGGCAGGCTCTTACAGGAAAGTCAGATGAGCCGCTGACACCCAGGCAGTTTCGCGATCTCTGGCTGAATGCGGTTCATCTGACCCACGACCCGCTGTTTGGACTGCATTTTGGCGAATCGCTGCAACTGGCGGCTTTGGGCAGTGTTGGCCAGTTGGTGCAGAGTTGCGCAACGGTTGGGGAGGCTCTGACGCACGCGTCCGGGGCTATTCACCTGATCACGGACCTGTTCAGGATGGAAGTGAGCCAGTCCGGGCCATCCTTCACCATTCATTATAGACCGAATCCGGACCACGAAAAAGATCAGGCGTTTGTCCTTCGGCAGATGATGGAATTGTTTATGGTCTTTACCCTGCACGAAGCCGATGGCCTGGTTCTGAAGAAAATCAGCCCCAAAACCGTCTGCATACCGTATGATCTGTCAAAACCGGAAGAATATGAACGGGTGCTGCGGGGCAAGCCTGTCAAAAAACCGGGTGTGTATTCGATGGAATTTGAAAGCCGGTATTGGGACGAACCGATTCTGACAGCCAATTACGAACTACAAACGCTGCTACTGAAAAAGGTCAGTGAGCAGAACCGGGAATTTGAGAACGCAAAAGCCATGAAGGAACGGATTCGGAGCTATCTGCTGACCAACGCTTATCTTGGTGTCCCGACGCTGGAGCAGATGGCCGCAAATTTCAATACCAGCCCCCGCAGCCTGCAACGCAAACTTCAGGACGAAGGAGTTACGTACCAGCAGGTAGCCGATTCCATCCGTAAATCGCTGGCCCTGAATTATTTGTCGTCGGGTACCTATCCGGTTAAAGAAATATCCTATATTCTCGGCTATAATGAATTAAGTGCTTTTAGCCGGGCTTTCAAACGCTGGACGGGCACCACACCGGGGCATTACCAAAAGGGGGCGCTCACGTAGTAGGGCGGTTTCGGATGCCGCAAGCCGGCCTTTCCCGAACAAATCCGGGCCAATACCGTTTATCAGGGATTATTTCTCCGTGAATGGGGCGCTGGAAGGGGGAGAAACCGGGAAATAAAACGGAATGTTACACCAACTCGATTGCTATGCCTTCCACATCTACCCCGCCGTTCTATCACCGGCTTTCTCATACGTTACTGGCACTGGGGCTGATTATGGCCGCGTTTTACCTGGGGCAGGATATCATTGTCCCGTTTGCCATGGCCGGTTTACTGGCGGTTTTACTACGGCCCCTCGAAACGTGGCTTATCCAGCACCGTGTTCCCAAAGTCCTCGCCATCAGCCTGGTGCTGCTCATGGCCATTGTAGTACTGGCAGGTTTGACCATCCTCATTTCCATGCAGTTGGCGCATTTTACCGATGACTGGCCCAAATTAAAAAGGAACCTGAATGATTTCTACGGCGACGCCCGGCGCTGGATTCGGCGGGAGTATAACGTCAGCTACAGCCAGCAGGATCGGTACCTCAAGCAGGCCCAGGCTCAAACGATGGATACTCTACAGGGCACCGGAACGCTCGGCATCATTACCGGTCCGCTGGGCACGCTGCTGTTGTTGCCGATTTACATTTTTCTGCTGCTTTATTACCGGGCCATGCTGATTCAGTTCATCATCCGGTCGTTTACCGACGAGCATGCGGAGCGGGTTCGGGAGGTGCTGGGCGAAATTCGATCGGTGATTCAGAGTTACGTCGTGGGCCTGGTGACCGAAACGGCCTGCGTGGCAGTACTCAATTCGGTGGGTTTGCTGATTCTGGGCGTTCAGTACGCCGTTCTGCTTGGTGTGATTGCCGCCATCATGAACCTGATACCGTACATCGGCGGGCTGGTGGCAACGGCGTTGGCCGTAGTGGTTACGTTTGTCAACCATCCCGAAGTTTCGACGCTGGTGGGGGTCGTGGCGGTATTTCTGGTCGTGCAATTCATCGACAACAACGTTCTGGTACCGGTTATTATCGGTTCCAAAGTGCGGATTAACGCGTTGGTATCCATCGCGGGCGTGCTGCTTGGCGGGGCGCTGGCGGGTGTTTCCGGTATGTTTCTCTCCATTCCCATCATTGCTATTCTGAAAGTAATCTTCGACCGGGTGGAGGGGCTGGAACACTGGGGAATTTTGCTCGGCGACCAGACCACGGAGGATGATATCAACAAAATGCTGCGGTTACGACGGCGAAAGAAGAAAATTCCGTAGCGGTTTTTACGGTTCGTTTTCTATCTTCGGACGTATGAAACCAACGTTCCGCTTCCTGCTGACGGCCCTGCTTTTCGGGGTCGGTTATACCGTATTGGCTCAACCCATGCAACGACCCCGTGCGTATGGTATCCGTTTTGGCGTCTTGCCAACCGGTGCCCTGAACGCCATCACTGATGTACCCGGTGTTCGGGTGGGACAGGTTACCTTGCAGGAGGGGCAAAGCATCCGGACCGGCGTTACGGCCATTCTGCCGCACAGCGGAAATCTCTTTCAGGAGAAATGCCCGGCAGCTATTTACATCGGCAACGGCTTTGGCAAACTGACCGGATACAGTCAGGTAGAAGAACTGGGCACACTCGAAACACCCATTGTGCTGACCAACACCCTCGGCGTTCCGACGGCAGCCGACGCCGTGATTGATTACACACTGGCCCAACCCGGTAATGAACAGGTTCGTTCGCTGAATCCGGTGGTGGGCGAAACCAACGACGGCGGCCTGAACGACATCCGTAGCCGTCCTGTCACCAGACAACACGTGCTGGATGCGATCAGACAGGCGAAAACCGGGGCGGTGGAAGAAGGAAATGTGGGGGCCGGAACGGGTACGGTTTGCTTCGGGTTCAAAGGCGGTATCGGAACCGCTTCGCGGAAACTCCCGGCTTCGCTGGGTGGGTATACCGTCGGTGTGCTGGTGCAAACCAATTTTGGCGGTGTTTTACAGATTGCGGGTGTTCCGGTAGGGGTAGAACTGGGCAAATTTTCGTTCCGGGAAAAGCTCGACGGCTCGTGCATGATGGTGGTGCTGACGGATGCTCCTCTCGATGCCCGCAACCTAAAAAGGCTGGCCAAACGGGCATTTATGGGCCTGGCCCGCACGGGTGGGATTGCTTCCAACGGAAGTGGGGATTACGTCATTGCTGTTTCAACTGCCAACCGGATTCCAAATGTCTCCAAATCATCGCTCGACGAAATGAAAGTTCTCCGGAACGACGATGCTTCGCCCTGTTTTCTGGCCGCCATCGAGGCCACGGAAGAAGCCATTATCAATTCGCTGTTTGCCGCCCGGACCCAAACTGGTCACCACGGCAGCCGCGTGGAGCGACTGCCGGTTGAAAAAGTGGTGGATTTATTAAAGAAAGCCGGACAGATCAAATAGCCGCTTCGCCGACTTTCAGCAAGCGCGGAATACCCAGCAGGATGTTCTGCCAGCCTTCCAGTGATACGGGTTTTTTAATATAACTGGCAGCCCCCCGGGCGTACGCTTGTTCGGCGTCGTTCAGATCGGTGGAGTTGCTGAAAATGGCAATTGGGATAGACCGGTAAATCGGGTTCGAACGAATCTGGCGCAGCAGTTTCCAGCCATCCGCCCGTCTGGGTAAGTAAAGATCCAGCAAAATCAGTATGGGAAGCGGATTTTGTTGGGCGTAACAATTATTTAAATACGTCATAGCCTGTGCAGCCGACGTAGCCCCAACCGGCACCACTTCCTGAAGGTGTTGCCGGAGCAGATAATGCAACAGCAAATGATCATTGAGATTATCTTCCACGACCAGAATACTTTCAAAATTAATTGAGTACGCAGCGGTGGATTGAAAGCTGCATGCTTCGTTTTTCATATGAATTGCTATTGCGCTAAAATAGTTGAGTTTCAGGTCACATAGTTAAGGGTTTTGTTGACAATTATCAAGGCCGGCAAAATTAATTTATCAAAATGTAAACTGTATTTATACTTACGTATAAGGGCTGTGAAAACAAATATGACTGTCCACATTTTCAGACAGCTACAGTAATTCTCTAATTCATTTTACACTTTTTTTGACCAGATCAGACCGTAATCCATTTGAGTTGAAATATCTTCTTCGGTAGGCTGAAGACCGGCCTGCGCGAACCACTGACGGTATTCTTTCCGGCTGTAACAACGTCCTTTGGTTCCCCAGAATAACTGGGCTGAATAATCCGTAACAGGCAGGGGGCCGTCCAGGGCGTCGTTCAGAAAAGCGTCGTGAACCCACAGTTCACCTCCCGGTCGGATGGCGGCCGCAAAACGGTTTGCCAACATCTGGCAGGTTTCGGTGGGCCAGTCGTGAAAAAGGCTGGCGGCCAGCAGGATATCTGTTTCTGGTAATTCGTCGGTCAGCATATCGCCGGGATGGAAGGTCACCCGCTCCCGGATGGTCTCGGCACCCGGACGGCCGCTCCGGGCAAAGGCGTCAAGCAATTCGGCGGCTACGGCCAGGACGGCGGGGCGGTCGAAGAGGGTGGCTGTTGCGGTTGGGTTGACGAGCAGCCATTCGTAGGTATAATAGCCGGTTCCGCCCGCTACGTCCAGCAAATGGCCGGAATGTTTCGAGATTTTACTGGCTACAATCGGAGAAAGTTTCTGGGCGCGCCCGGCCAGGCCGAGCGTAAACATACGGGAGAGTTCGGCATCGTCCATCGGCGAAGGATCGTCGCCTTCTTTCACGTACGAAATGCCGCCTGAGGTGTCCAGCGGGCCGTCGTTCCACAGCCGAACGGCCATTTCCACCGCTCCGGGATCATTTTTTTCCAGACCCACATAGCCAGTTAAATTGGGCGTCTGGGTCTGGGTCACATACCGTCCCAGGGCCGTAATCTGAAGCGCACCGGATTCGTTGTATTCGAGCAGTTCCATCGCGCAGAGCGCCGGGAAAAGTACGCTGGCCGGACGTTCTTTGAGTCCGAGCCGCTGGCTGAGTTCGGGAACAGAAAGCGGTCCGTTGCTTAGTTCTTCAAAAACATTCAGGTGATGAACGGCGGCAATCAGCAGACGGGAACCGAACATAGCCCGCAGGTGGCGGGTAATCGGGGCAGGGTCAAGTTGAGGGTTGTGAAGCATTCCTTTAAGGTTTTTATGGGCCTTAAAGATAAGCAGCCAACCCGAAGCACCACGGTTTTCTGAGGCCGTGGTCCGGTTTAGACTATACCCGGATGCGTTCGTAAACCGGCGTACCTGCTCCCGGATCGGTGCCGAAGAGCTCAATATACTCTACTTTCGGCAGCAGACCCGAATCCGAATCCAGTTGCACAAAAACCTTCCGCAAGCAGGCTTTCCGACCGTTGATTGTAGTCAGCGCAACGGGTTTGCCTTGGTGCAGATCGACCCAGATGGGCCGTTTTTTGAACGCATTCAGGTGAATTTCAAAACTGTTGTCGCTTTGGGCCAGTGGCTTGTGTTTGTAACCGTACGCCATTTTCCACTGAAACATCGAGAGCGATTCACGCTGGCCCTGTTCGGCGTAGCGAATCCAGTAGACATGAACGGGGTCCTCGGCGTTGAGTTGTCGGCCAGCCGTTACATTCGCTTCGTAAATAACGGTATTGGCGTCGTTGCTCCGCTGAATGTAAAACAAACGGTTGGGTGCGGGCGGTGGCACGGGGAATTCGCTGGCACCGCCCGCTGCGGTCGTAAAGGCGCTGGTCAGTTCCAGCAGAAACAGCAGGAAAAAAAGATGACGGTAGTTCATAACAATAATTCAGTAGCATGGTGTTGTTTACGTCTCTAAGACCGCCATCTCGGCACTTCCCCCTACGTCGAGCCCAAAAATTTGGCGGCCCGTCATTTTTTCTTCTACTTTCGCACAACTAAACCGCTTTCAGCGTTTTACG
This sequence comes from Larkinella arboricola, assembly GCF_003259745.1. GTDB lineage: Bacteria > Bacteroidota > Bacteroidia > Cytophagales > Spirosomataceae > Larkinella > Larkinella arboricola. The sequence goes on from NZ_QLMC01000001.1 coordinate 616,475, forward strand.
CAGGTATGAAGTCATTCTTGGTTCGATTTGGAATTGTGCTGGCCGTTGTGGTCGTGGTTAATCTGCTGTCGTCATTTTTATTTTTTCGGGTTGATCTGACGCAGGAAGGCCGTTATACGCTTTCGGAAGCTACTGAAAATCTGTTAGCTAACCTCGACGATGATGTCCATGTTAACGTGTACCTGACGGGTAATCTGCCGCCCGGTTTTAAACGGCTGGAAACCAGTATCCGGGAAACGCTGGCGGAATTTCAGGCGCGGGCCGGCCAGACGCTGACCTACCGGTTTATTGACCCGACCGCCAATCCGAACGAAAAGCAGCGGACAGAATTTCAGACCCAATTGCTCCAGAAGGGCCTGACGCCGACCAACCTGAATTTCAGGAATGAGGGGAATCAGCGTACCGAACAACTGATTTACCCCTGGGCGATTGTGTCGTATAAAGGCCGTGAACTGCCGGTTTTGCTCCTGCGCGGAAACCGTTCCAGCTCGCCGGAAGAACAGTTGAATCAGTCGATTGAGAATGTGGAGTATGAACTGGCATCGGCCATTCGGCGGCTGACGGTTCGGGAGAAAAAAGTCCTGGGTGTGGCGGTTTCCTACACGGATATCGAGCCGCTGCGCATGTCGGATCTGCTGGCTACGTTGCAGGAGTTTTACGACATCAAACTGATTGATTTGCAGGCATCCCGCGATCTGGTGGGGCTGGATGGTCTGATTGTGCCCAAACCCGACCGTCCATTCACCGAAGCCGATAAATACAAGATCGACCAGTTTGTAGTCAACGGCGGAAGAGCCCTGTTCTTTGTTGACGGCTTACAAATCGACAGCATCGGGCGGGAGGGGACCTATGCCCAGCCGCTCAACCTGAACCTGAACGATCTGTTTTTTCGCTGGGGTGTTCGGGTCAACAACGACATTATCAAAGACTTAAGCTGCGCCTTTATTCCCCTCAATGTGGGAAACATGGGCGATAAACCCAACGTGCAGTTGTTGCCGTGGCGTTTTTTTCCGTTGATCAACAATTTTGGTCGCAGCCCGATTGTCCGGAATCTGGACGCTATTTATAGCCGGTTTACCAGTACGCTCGATACCGTTCAGGCGCCGGGCATCGCGAAAACGCCCCTGCTGATGAGTTCGCAGTACACCAAAATTCTGAAGGCTCCGGCGCTGGTGAGCTACAACGAGGCCCGTCAGCAGCCCGACCCGCGCACCTACGACAGCGGGGTTCAGCTCATCGCCTGTTTGCTGGAAGGTCGTTTTCAGTCGCTTTACACCAACCGCATCCTGCCCGGCGACCCGCGGGCGGCCTCCTTCAAAGCGCAGGGGCAACCGGCCAAAATTGTAGTTTGCTCGGACGGGGATTTGCTGATCAACGACATCAATTACCAAACCAATACACCGTATCCGCTCGGCTACGAACGGTTCTCGAAAAACACGTTTGCCAACAAGGATTTTGTGGTGAATGCAGTAAATTACCTGCTGGACGACAACGGTATTATTGCTGCCCGCACCCGGCAGGTGACGCTCCGGCCCCTGGATAAAATCCGGCTCCGCGAAGACCGGCTTTCATGGCAGCTTCTGAACCTACTCGGACCGGTGGTTCTGATTGGTTTAGTGGGTGTTACGTGGCAGTTTGCGCGCCGGAGGAAGTACGCCTGAGGGGCTTAAAATTATTTCGCGGAGTTGAGCAGAGAACATCAGAGCTTAGCGGAGAACGACTCTGCTTACCTCAAGAAAAACTCCGCTAAACTCTGCGAAACAACCCCCTTATATCTCGACTATTTTTCCTACTTTTGTTCTTATTGGACAAACGGCCCCAAACAAAATTGCATATGAAATTTATCGTTTCCTCCTCCGTATTACTCAAGCAACTTTCAGCCATCAACGGTGTGGTGGCAACGAACCCAATTGTGCCGATTCTGGAGAATTTTCTGTTTAAACTGGAAGATGACACCCTGACGGTGACGGCTTCGGATCTGCAAACGACCATGATCACCAACATCGCCGTTGAGTCGTCGGAGAAGGGAGCCATTGCCATTCCAGCCAAGCTGCTGCTGGATACATTGCGCGGTCTGCCCGAACAGCCGATTACGTTCAACGTCAACACGGAAACGTTTGGAACTGAGATTCTGACCGATAATGGTCGCTATAAATTATCGGGCGAAAACCCGATTGATTTTCCGAAAATTCCGGCCGTAAACCGTAGTCTGGCGGTTGAACTGTCGTCGGATGCTCTGTTGAGCGCCATCAACAATACCGTCTTTGCTACCAGCACCGACGATCTGCGCCCGGCCATGACAGGGGTGTACCTGCAACTGAATGAAGAGAACGCAACGTTCGTAGCAACCGACGGCCACCGGCTGATTCGCTACCGCCGGACGGATATCAGTTCGCCCAGCAGTGCGTCGATGATTATTCCGCGGAAAGCCCTCACGCTGCTGAAGGCGTCGCTGCCCGAAGATGCGGTGGTGCGGGCCGAGTTTAGCCAGTCGAATGCGTCGTTTACGTTTGGCAACACGCAGATGATCTGCCGGTTGATCGACGAGCGGTTCCCGGATTTTGAAAATGCCATTCCGGTTAACAACCCCAACGTGATGACCATTGGCCGGACCGATATTCTGAATTCGCTGAAGCGGATCATGATTTACGCCAACCGGACTACCCACCAGATCCGGCTTTCGCTGAAAACGAATTCCCTGACGATCTCCGCCGAGGATTTGGATTATAGCAACGAAGCCAACGAAAAGTTGCTCTGCGATTACGACGGCGACCCGCTGGAAATCGGCTTCAACGCCAAATTTCTGACCGAGATGCTCAACAACCTGAGCGCCAAAATGCTTTCGTTCGAGATGTCGGCACCCAACCGGGCGGGCCTGATCATCCCGGCTGATAAAGAAGAAAACGAAGATATGCTGATGCTGGTCATGCCGGTTATGCTGAATACATACGCGTAATCTGAGCCTGGATACGCGGATTAAAGGATTGGCCGGAATGGCTACGCAAATCATTCATTTTAATGACTCCTTTAATCTCCCCGAATCCAAGTTCTGACCCATTTAATCATTTCTAGCCCGGAACGAGGTTCCGGGCTTGTCTTTTTTGTGCCGGTTCGTATATTTGAATTTGTTGCTTACTCTAACCTGACGGCAAATCGCTCATTTTGTTTGTTTTTCAGCAGTTTATCCGCTCGAATCTGGAACGGATGGACGGCGGGGCATGAGGGTTGAGTAAGGGTAGCCAGTAATTACTACGGACCCTTAATGTGCTATGAAAGTCTCTCCTGCGGAACCGTTTCAATTGGTGTACTCACTTTTGGAGCACGAGTTTCTGGGCTATCTGTTTGAAGCATTCGTGGTTCAGCTAAACCCGCGTGGTGAGTTGACCCTGCAAAATCAGACGATATCGGCCAAAAATGCGGGCGAATTTGCCAGTGAGCTGGACGACGCCGACTTCGAGCTGGTTCGGATCATTGATGAAATACAGCAGGATGTGATTCTCAAAAAATTCAATCCGAAGAAATTACCGGCAGTTGATTTTTTTCTGAAAGTATACGATCCGCAGAAAGGCGATAAAGAGTTACAGGACCGTATCTGCGAATACCTCGAAGTACGCCGGGCGCTGATTCTGGAACGGCTGGTAGACAAGAAATTATTTGTCATGGGCAGCGATGGGAATCCGGCCTGGATGGCCATCGAGCGAATGCCGCAGAAAGCCCGGGTTTTCTTTAATTTTGTTCGTACGGAAACCGCTACCGAATATTTCCCGATTATCAAATACAAGGGCGAACGGGTTGAGTTTCAGTTTAAAGACGCCCTGTTGATCTGCGACGAACCCGCCTGGATGATGGTGGGCAACCGGCTGTTTCATTTTGAGAACAACATTGACGGGAAAAAACTGCGTCCCTTCCTGCAAAAACGCAATATTGTTATTCCCAAAAATATTGAGGAGCAGTACTATAACCGCTTCGTTGCCCCGCTGATTGCTTCGTATGATGTTTACGCCCGGGGGTTTGAAATCCGGGATGAAGAACTGACGCCCGCACCGGTATTGACGGTTTCCGAACAGGTTGACCATCGGGTGGTTCCCGCGCTCTTCGAGCAGGTAGGTACAAACGGCGACGTGCACCGGAATGGCTCCTCGGGGCGCATGACGGATGTGTTGACGGAAATTGGTCCGACCACGTCTTTCGATGATTCTCAGGTGGTTTTTGACCTGTTGTTTCGGTACGGCCAGTTCACGTTCCGGTACGACGGTTTTACGGATTCGTCTAACGTCAGCATCGAAAAACAGGGCGATCAGTATATTTTCCACAAAATCCGGCGGGATATACGCAAGGAGCAGTCAACTCTTTTCTGGCTGAAGGCAAACGGTCTGGAGTTGAAAGACAACGGGCACTCCCGGTTGGGCAAGGCTGCGGCTTTTGAGTGGCTTCAGCAAAACCACAACCTGCTGATGGAGGCCGGTTTTCTGGTTTCGCAGCACGCCAACGATACAAAACGGTATTTTCTGGGCTATTCGTCCATTGTGGTTTCCATCAACGAAACCCGTGACTGGTTCGACATTTACGCCAAAGTGCAGTTTGGGGAATTTGAGATTCCATTTATCAAACTGCGGACGCTGATTCTAAACAAGAAACGCGAGTTTACGCTGCCCAACGGCGAGATTGCGGTCATTCCGGAAACCTGGTTTACCAAATATTCGGAGTTGTTTGCCTTTATGGAGCACGATGACGACAGCGACCGGCTCGTGCTTCGTAAACACCATATTGCGCTCGTTCAGGAGTTGCAGGAGGAAAGTCTGGCGTCGGCGGTCATCAGCCGGAAGCTCCAACAATTGCGGAGCTTTGAAGAAATAGCCTCCCATCCGCTGCCGAGCGGTTTTAAAGGGTCGTTGCGGCCTTATCAGAAAGCGGGGTACGACTGGCTGCAATTCCTGAATCAATACCGGTTCGGGGGGTGTCTGGCCGACGACATGGGGTTGGGCAAAACCGTAATGACGCTGGCGTTTCTGCAATCGCAGAAGGAAGCGGGACACAAAGAACCCACGCTGCTGGTGATGCCTACGTCGCTGCTCTACAACTGGGAGCTGGAAGCCCGCCGGTTTACGCCCGATTTGCGGGTAATGTCGTACACAGGCACCTACCGGGATAAGAATACCGCCCAATTTGACGATTACGACCTGATTCTGACCTCCTACGGTATTGTCCGGATTGACATTGACCTGCTGAAAACGTACCGGTTTCATTACATTATTCTGGACGAATCGCAGGCCATCAAAAACCCGTCGTCGCACATTACCCGGGCGGTAATGCAACTCGACTCGGCACACCGGCTGATTCTGACCGGAACGCCCCTGGAAAACAGCACGATGGATTTGTGGACGCAGATGACGTTTATCAACCCCGGTTTGCTGGGCAGCCAGACGTTTTTTCGCAACGAATTTCTGGTGCCAATCGAAAAAAAGAACGACGAGCAGAAAACGCAGCGGCTTTACGGCATCATTAAACCGTTTATGCTGCGTCGGCACAAGTCGCAGGTGGCGCGTGATTTGCCCGAAAAGGTAGAGAGCATTCACTACAGCGATATGTCGCCGGAGCAGGAAAAACAGTATGAGGAAGCCAAATCATACTACCGGAACCTGATTCTGGAGCGTATTGAAGAAGACGGGATGGCCAAGTCCCAGATGGTGGTGTTGCAGGGCCTGACCAAACTTCGTCAGATTGCCAATCACCCGCGCATGATCGACGAAACCTACGAAGGCAATTCCGGTAAGCTGGACGATATGGTGATGCGGCTGGAAGGGGCGATGGCGGATAATCACAAGGTATTGGTATTCAGTCAGTTTATTAAGCACTTAGATGTAGTGCAGCAATATTTGCAGGAACGCGGTATTCAGTATGCTTACCTGGACGGATCGACGCAGGACCGCCGGGGGCAAGTGGATTTGTTCCAGAAAAACGATGCCATCAAGCTGTTTCTAATTTCGCTGAAGGCGGGTGGGTTGGGCCACAACCTGACGGCGGCCGATTACGTGTTTATCCTCGATCCGTGGTGGAATCCGGCCATCGAAGCCCAGGCCATTGACCGGGCACACCGCATCGGGCAGCAAAAAACCGTGTTTACCTATAAGTTTATTTCCCGCAATACCGTTGAGGAAAAAATTCTGGCGCTGCAACGTTCCAAACAAAAGCTGGCCAGCGATCTGATTGCGACCGAAGAGAATTTTATGAAGTCGCTGACAAAAGAAGATATTATGGCCCTGCTCGAATAACCGGACGTTTAGAGATTCAGCAGTGCTTTCAGCTTTTCGTAGAAGCCGGTATTCCGGAAGGTAAACGTTTTGTGCAGCACGTAATTGGAAACGAAACTGGCGCCCATCCCCGCTGTGTGTGAAACCAGCTTATTGACGTTCACGGTTTTGACGGAGTTCGGTATGGTGAAGGTATAATGGCTGCCGTGGCTCAGGGAAAGGTTGTACAGCGCCGAGGCACCGTATACCGTGATCAGGCACGAAATCACCGAAACCATCGCAAATTTAGCCATCTCGCGCCGGGTCTTGGCCGAATTTTTAGCGTTGAACGCCAGGAGCTTGGTCAGGAAAAAGCCGATAAAAAAGGAGCTGACATAACCAATCAATACCCCGTTTTCGTACGAGATCTGAAACCACTCCTGAAGCAGCGAACTCACCACAATTTGCAGCGATGCACCAATGGCCGCTACAATAAAATACGCAAGTAAGTCTTTTTGATTAAACAGTTTGTTTGCCATAAATAAATGCCTTCCGCCCCAATAAGACCCGCAAATTAGCAGGAAGCGTTGGAATTCGTATCCGCAAAATCAGATACCGGACACAGAACGTACGCGGTCAGCGAGCCAAAAACTGAGCGGGGAGCGAGAAACAAGTAGACTAAAAACTACCAGAAAGCCGGAAATGGGGCTACTTTTGCGGACGGATTTTTCTACCTATGTCTACATTTAATCCCAACACCCGCATCGGTATTCTCGGCGGAGGACAACTCGGACTGATGCTGCTTCAGGCCGGTATCGACTGGAACCTGACCGTCCATATTCTTGACCCTGATGCCGAAGCGCCCTGCCGCCACCTGGCAACGTCCTTTACCCAGGGGGCATTAACCGATTACGATACCGTATATCAGTTTGGTCAGACGGTTGACCTGCTAACGATTGAAATTGAGCGGGTTAATGTTGATGCGCTCGAAGCACTGGAACGGGAAGGAAAACGGATTTTTCCGCAGCCGTCGGTCATCCGGATTATTCAAGACAAGCGGGTACAGAAGCAATTTTACCGCCAGCACAACCTGCCCACTGCCGATTTTATCCTGACCGAAAACCGCGCCGACGTGCCGCAGGTGTTAGCCCAAAAGCCGGACTTTCTGCCCGCGTTCCATAAGTTAGGCCGCGATGGGTACGACGGTCGCGGGGTGCAGCGGATTGCTACGTCGGAGGATGTTGAGAAAGCCTTTGATGCGCCCGGTGTGCTGGAAAAAGCCATTGACTTTGAGAAGGAACTGGCCGTGATTGTTGCGCGGAACGAGCAGGGGCAAACCGCTACCTTCCCGACGGTTGAGATGGTTTTTCATCCCGAACAGAATCTGGTGGAATACCTGTTTGCACCCGCGGCCATTTCCGAAACCGTTGATCAGCAGGCGCAGGACGTAGCCCGGAAAACGGCCGAAGCGTTTGGAATAGTGGGCCTGCTTGCCGTTGAGCTGTTTTTGACTAAAGACGGTCAGGTGATTGTGAACGAAGTGGCTCCGCGTCCGCACAACAGCGGTCACCACACCATCCGGGCCAATGTGACCTCGCAGTTTGAACAACACTGGCGGGCCATCCTGAACCTGCCGCTGGGCGACACCTCGATTCTGACCCCGGCGGCCATGATCAACCTGCTGGGCGAACCCGGCCACAGCGGTCCGGCCCAATACGAAGGGATGGAAGCCCTGCTGGCAATGCCCGGCGTGTTTCCCTTTCTATACGGTAAAAAAATAACCCGCCCGTTTCGCAAAATGGGGCATATTACCGTTATTAGTCCGGACGTAAACGGCCTGAAAGCAAAAGCCGACGCCGTGAAGGAAACGATAAAAGTGAAAAGTAAGGGGTAAGACTGGGATAAGGCGTCAGCCAACTCTTAACTCTTAACTCTTAACTCGTAATTTATAACTAGAAAATGGTTGGAATTATCATGGGCAGCAGCTCGGACCTCAAGGTCATGCAGGAGGCTGCCGATATATTAACGGAATTGGGGGTTGCTTACGAAATTGATGTCGTATCGGCCCACCGAACGCCGGAGAAAATGGTGGAATACGGAAAAACCGCCCGCCAGCGGGGGCTGAAAGTGGTTATTGCCGGGGCGGGTGGAGCGGCCCATCTGCCGGGCATGGTGGCTTCGCTGACCACACTACCGGTAATTGGCGTACCCGTAAAATCCAGCAACTCGATTGACGGCTGGGATTCGGTTCTGTCGATTCTGCAAATGCCGTCGGGGGTTCCCGTAGCAACCGTGGCACTCAACGGAGCCCGGAACGCCGGGATTCTGGCGGCCCAGATTGTGGGGACATTTGACGAAAAGGTCGCCCGGCAGTTGCAGGATTACAAAGAAGATATGAAATTGAAAGTTGAAAAAATGAGTCAGGAAGTGAAGAACAGTTAATGGCGGGTTCTGGTTGAATAAAGGATCAAGTTGAAAAAACGCTTCAGCCAACTTCCATCCAACGCTGAACCGAAAATCCCACTATGGAAACCGAAAATGCGAAGCGAAATCCGCGGCCTACGGAAACGTCAAGTTTGCCTACCATTACGTTGGCCGTTCTGGTTCTGACGATTCTGGCCCTGTTATACATTGGGTATGAGTATGTGGCCGACGACACAAAAGGCTCGGAAGAGCTGACTAGCGTGGCCCTGGATACGACCGTACAGAAACCGGCCGAACTGCCCATCGAACCGGAGCTGGCCGCCCCGATTGAGATTGATACGTCCAGCCGGAATGCCCCGGTGGATTTGTCACAGTCTACTCCGGCACCCATTGAAGAGGAGCAGGAAGTTCCTAAAAAACCGGCATTGGATTCGGAAGAGCGTCCGGCTACGAGTGAGTCCGCTGCCAGTAAGCCGGTGGCCGAAAAACCGGCTCGCGAAGAAAAACCCGTAGAGGAAAAACCAAAAGAGGAGAAAAAGGAAACGCCCAAAGCGAATGTTCCGGCGGGGGGCGTTTCGGTTACGCATACCGTTAAGCCGGGCGAAACCATCTACAGCGTGGCTACCAAGTATAATATGTCCGTCAATACATTAAAAGCGCTGAATCCGGACCTGGAAGGCAACGATGTGAAAGCCAACGTGACGAAGCTGAAGGTGAAAGCGCGGGCCTACCATACCGTTGGTCCGGGCGATATTCTGCGGGTGGTGGCCGACAAATACGGTGTGACGGTCGATGCGCTGATGAAAGCCAATGGAAAAACCAAAAACCATGCGGCCCGGGGCGAAAAGCTGGTTATTCCGTATGCCGAAAAACAGTAGGCAGTAGTTTCCCTGATGAATTCACTTTTTAACCATACAGCGCACGCAGCGTTTATTGACATCCGATTTACATGAAAACCATTTTTGCCACCCTTCTTTTCTTTGGTCTAGCCCTGACCGGTGCGACCGCCCAGAACAAAATGACTAAAGGTGATCTACAGCACGTTGTGCTATTTAAATTTAAACCGGAAACGACGCCTGAAAAGGTAAAGGAAATTGTGGCGGCTTTTGAAGCGCTGCCGTCGAAAATCAAAGAAATTAAAGGCTTTAAGTGGGGAACGAACAATAGCCCCGAGGGCCACGATAAAGGGTTGACGCACGCCTTTATTCTGACGTTCAACAATGAGAAAGACCGTGATACGTACCTGCCGCATCCGGCCCACAAGGAATTTGGCAAAATCGTTGGCCCGTGGCTGGCGGATTTAACCGTGGTTGATTTTACAAATCAGGCGAAATAAAACAAAAAAGGAGGAAGGGGTGAGCGGATAAAAGGTCTAGCCTTCGTCCTTTCGCCCCTTCCTCTTTTCGTTTCTTCTTTTTATTCTTTTCCTTCCGCTAAAAAGCCTTTCCGTTTCAGGAGCGTATCCATAAACTTCAGCTCGTTTTCGGTGGTGAAGATGGAATACGGCAAATACAGGAACTGGGCGTCTTTCATGCCTTTGGCCACAATTTTAGCCAGCCAGTTCGCCTTCATTCCGTTCGTAGCCTGCTCGTTGGAAACCACCATCACGTAAGCATCTTTATCTTTCGTAACGCTCCGGATTTGATCCCATTTCAGAATACCGCCTTCGCGGGCATTCAGTTTCAGCAGGATCTGGCGGCTGTCGATTTCGTACACGTACTTCTGAAACAGTGATTTGGTTTGTTCCATCTGCGTGATGCCCGTAAACTGCACCGCCCAGAAAAGAACGTACAGCACCGTCAGCAGGACAATCAGCACATAAATCCACCAGGTGCTGGTCAGCACGCCCGTCACATCCAGTGTAATGGTTGCAATCAGCAGAACCAGCGGGATCAGACCCCAATACCAATTTTGTTTTACCCAGCTACGCATCGCCAGACTGATGTAGGTTTTCTGGTCGAGACCGTATTTTTTGGTTTTAATAATCATTGAAATAAATAAACTTTAGAGGAGAGATTGGAGATAAGAGAATAAAGAGAAAGTTACGCAGCGTCTTTTGTCCCTCGTCTTCACTCTCTTGTCTGAATCAGTTTGCAAAAATACAAAAAGGCTTTGTTTATTTTGAGCCTTCGACGTTTTCGGTTACTTTTCATTTTTAATAACGAGTGTATGACTTCCGAGATTACCCAGATTCTGACGCGTGTGCAGGTTGAGCAGAAAATCCGTCGGATTGCGTTTGAGATTTACGAAAACAACTTTGAACAATCGGAAGTGATTCTGGCCGGGGTGTCAGGCGAGGGCTATGTGCTGGCGCAGCGCCTGGCAGACGTGCTGCAACAGATTGCTCCCCTGAAGGCCACCGTCATGAAAATCATGCTGGACAAAACCCTGCGGCAGCAACCTTCCATTCATCTGGATGGCGCAGAAACGGTTTTTACCGGCAAATCGGTCATTGTGGTGGACGACGTTCTGAACTCGGGCCGGACACTGGCGTTTGCGCTGCAACCCTTCCTGAACGTGCCATTGACCAGCCTGAAAGTCGCGGTGATTGTCGATCGCGACCACAAACGGTATCCCGTGGCAGCTGACTACATTGGCTACAAGCTATCGACCACGCTGACCGAACACGTTGAGGTTATCCTGAGCGACCAGGAACGGATGGGGGTGTACCTGCGGTAACGAACATTACCGTGTTTTTGCTATAATACCGCCTTTCACAAGTCCGCTGACTTTCTGTAGTTCATGCCCCGCATGTTCGGCTCCTCCACGGTGAGTGGCTTATTCTTCTGCTCCCGCATGATGATCAGATCGGTATTACGGTCGGGCAACGGGCGACGCTGTCCTGACGGCTAGTGGCCAATGGTTTTTCGGCCAGTTTCGTTTATTAAAGACGAAGTGAAGCGTTAGATTTAATAAATTGCCTGAGTTACCCGTATTTACTAGCCTTTACTCCTGATCTGGTGACCAATGACTGCAAATCGTCGCTACTTTTTGAAATCCCTGGGTAGTCTGGCTGCTCTGTGTTCTGTTGGAAGTGTAGCAGCTCGCAGCGGAACCGGCTTAGCCGCCCGCCCGCAGATTGCCTGTAATCAATACACCTGGCATACGTTTTATCAACGGCAGGGCCGTAACTGGTCGGCGAATCTGGATGCGTCGCTGGCCGATTTTGCAAAGTCGGGTCTGGTGGGCTACGAACCGTCGGTCAATTCGGCGGATGAGATTCGCACGCTTGCGCCGTTGCTGAAAAAACACAAGCTGGAAATGCATTCGCTGTACGTCAACAGCACCCTGCACAAAGCCGACGAAGCCGGTAAAACCCTGGAAACCGTAACGGCTATTGCCGATGCTGCCCGGCCGCTGGGCCTGAAGATTGTGGTAACCAATCCGAGTCCGATTGGTTGGGGCCGTGCGGAAGGCAAAACCGATGACCAACTAGCCATTCAGGCCACAAATCTCGACCGGCTTGGGGCCGAACTGAAAAAACGGGGCATGACGCTGGCCTACCACACGCACGATGTCGAAATGCGGAATGCCGCCCGTGAGTTTCACCACATGATGCTGGCGACGGACCCTGACCATGTGTCGCTTTGTCTGGATGTACACTGGATTTACCGTGGCTCCGGCAACTCGCAGGTGGCGCTGTTCGACATTGTGAAATTATACGGTAAACGCATCGCGGAACTCCACCTGCGCCAGTCGCAAAACGGCGTTTGGAGCGAAACCTTCGGGGAAGGCGACATTGATTATCCGCGGCTGGCCCAAACGCTGAAGGCCATCGGCATCCGTCCGCATCTGGTGCTGGAGCAGTGCATCGAAAAAGAATCGCCCAATACGCTGGATGCCGTAACGGCCCACCGGCAGGATTTACAGTACGTAAAGAAGGTGTTTGGATAGGAAGTTATAGCGTATCGCTGACGTTTTAAACGATACGCTATAACCCGTTTATTCTTCGGCCAGTGTCCGGGAGATGTTCATCCGGTAAACGCCCAGCGCCGGTAGGGCAGCCGCTAGAATACCGATCAAAACCGCTACGCCCAGTACCAGCCACTCTTCGGGTAAGATGCTGATGTCGTTCAGGCTGTAATGAAAATTCTGCTCGGCCTGCATGGAGAACAGCAGCAGCCCAATGCGGCTCAGAATCAGGCCGAGTACGAAACCGATCAGTGATAAAACCAGCCCTTCGAGCAGCAGCATTCCGAACAACTGCGTCCGTCTGGCACCCATCGACAGCATCAAGGCCATTTCGTACCGGCGTTCTTTCAGTGAATTATACAGCGACACAAATACGCTGATTCCGGCAATGAGCATAATGGCGACGGCCAGTCCGCGCAGCGTATCGACGCCGATGCCCAGCAGCGAAAACAGCCGGTTGATTTCAATGGAAGGCAAAGCCGCCTGCAACTTGGAGTTGTTGTTGATACCCCGGGCAATCATCATCCCCATCGGGTTACGGAATTTAATCAACATGCTGGTAATCTCCCGGGCTTCTTCGGCTTCATGCTCGTGGTCATGCTCGTGCTCGTGGTCATGATCTTCTTCAAGGTCTTCCACGGATTCGCTCTCGTGTTCGTCGTGGTGCGCGTGAATCGCCCAGACGCTCGATAGCGGGGTCAGAATCAACTGGTCGATGACGGTATTGCTGGGGTTAAAAACCCCGACAACCTTGTATTGGGCCTGACCGTGTTCTTCACCCTCGCCGTCCAGACCGTGCGAACCCGAAAAGGTGTCACCAATTTTCAAACCGGTTACTTCGGCTACCCGTGCGCCGATGGTAGCTTCTAACTCCTTCTGAAATAGAGTCCCCTGACCGACGGTGGCTTCAAAATGATCGACGTACTTCTTGTCTGTGCCGACAATCCGGAACGTCTGGTAACTATCGCCCATCGACAGTGGAATGGCGGTTTTGATCATCGGGTTGCGGGTCAGGCGCTCGGCTTCTTCGAGCGGGATGTTGCCCGTTGGCGCGTCGATCTGGTAGATGCTCGACAGGATGAGTTGCAATGGACTGCCTTTGGCCCCCAGCACCATGTCAATGCCTTTGACATTGCGGGAAAACTGCTCATCCAACTGCTTATTGAGGAGCAGCAGCAGCGAGATAATCGTGATGCCGAGCGTCATGAGCAGGCCACTCAGAAAGCTGCTGAGCGGTTTGTCTTTCAGATTGGCCCAGCTTATTTTTAACAGATTCATATGGATCTATAAAATCACCTGATTCGAAAATTCGTCTTTCAGCCGCTGATCGTGCGTAACCACAATCAGGCTGGCGCCAATCTGCTCGGACTGTTCGCGCAGCAGGGCCACCACCCGGGCGCAGTTGACATCGTCGAGACTGGACGTAGGTTCGTCGGCCAGAATAACACCGGGTTTGTTCATCACAGCCCGCGCAATGCTGACGCGCTGCTGTTCGCCCTGGCTCATCTGGTTTGTTTTCTTGTTTAAATGATCGGCAAAACCCAGGTGGGTGGCTAGTTCGCGGGCCCGGTCTTTATCCTGTGGCTTATCGGCTAAGTAGTTTGCCATCAGTAGGTTGTCCATGACCGACAGGGAACTGACAAAGTGCGGTCGCTGGTAGATAATCCCCACGTGAGCCGCCCGGAACGAAGCCGTTTTTGCCGGTGATAATTGGGTCAGATCGGTCTGATCGATGGTAATGGAACCGCTCTCGGGCCGCAGAAGGAGGGCCAGCAAATGCAGAAACGTTGTTTTGCCGGTGCCGGAGTTTCCCAGGATCAAAACCGCTTCGCGATCGTTGCAGCGAATATCCGGAAAAGAGAACCGCTTGGTTGGAGAGTACGAAAAGGTCAGTTGATGCGATTGAAGCATACGGCTAATATCATCAATTTTTGCTAAAGATACGTAGGTTTGTAGCGTTATTGCACTTTCTATTGTTTAATAATCCATGAAGCGAATTGCCATTTTTGCGTCCGGCTCCGGAACCAATGCCGAGAAAATTGCCGGTTACCTGACCGCCTATCCCGACATTGAAGTCACACTGATTTTGTCGAACAACCCGAAAGCCGGAATCATTGACCGGGCGCGCAAAGGATTTGGCCCTGACCGGAAGCTGCACGTGCCAGTGCTGGTCTTCGACCGGGCGACGTTTTACGAAAGCAATCGCATCGTGGAACTGCTTCAGAAACAGGAGATTGACCTGGTGGTGCTGGCCGGTTTCATGTGGCTGATACCCGAAGCGCTGGTGAAAGCGTTTCCACAACGGATGATCAATATTCACCCGGCCCTGTTACCCAATTACGGCGGTAAAGGCATGTACGGGCATTTTGTACACGAAGCCGTGGTGGCTGCCGGCGAATCGCAAACCGGTATTACGATTCATTACGTGAACGAGCGGTACGACGAAGGAAACATTATTTTTCAGGCATCCTGCGAGCTTGATCCACAGGACACGCCGGAGGATGTAGCCCGGAAAGTACAGGTGCTGGAACACCAGTATTATCCCGAAATCGTGGTGAAAGTACTAAACAGGATAGATGATGAACGATGAAAGGAAACTAAAGACGTTGCGCCGGTCGGCCTGGGTAGGACTCATCT
The DNA here is from genome assembly GCF_003259745.1 of Larkinella arboricola. Lineage (GTDB taxonomy): Bacteria > Bacteroidota > Bacteroidia > Cytophagales > Spirosomataceae > Larkinella > Larkinella arboricola. Next base: position 631,678 of record NZ_QLMC01000001.1, read on the forward strand.
TTCTGACAATGGCTGTGACAGGCTGTTTTCGGCCCGCGATTCCCATTTCAATGTCGCCCAATTATCCGGTCGATGTTTTCTACGAAAATCAGCAGCCCGACCGGCCGTTTACGGAACTGGAATGGCTCGAATACAAGGAAGAAGTTCCGCTGGCCGATCAGCAGAAACCGCAGAAAGGCCGAATGGTGAAACGGGGAAACAACATTGAGCAAAAGGATCTGTTGCTGGCACGGTTGACCATGCAGGCTAAAAAAATGGGAGCCGATGCGCTCATTGCGGTACGGTATCAGTATTACAGCTCAGCTACAGTGCACGGATATTCCATGCGGGGCATGGCCGTGAAATACCAGAAAGAGCGGGAAGTGGGGCAGTGATGCCTTACTTCACTTCCGTATAATCGACGTATTCGCCACCTTTCAGTTTGGATTCACCGGCATCGGGCGGAGCCGTATGAACGCGGGTTTCTCCTTCACGGGTTCCCCGGTTAAAATGCTCATTAGCTTTGCGTTGCTCTCTGGCCAGTTGCCGACCAACCAGCAGCCAAAAGAAAAACCGGCGCACCGGCGGTACAAACGCAATTAAGAGCAGAAGAACGAATAAGAATTTAAAAATCATGCTGAACAACAATCGGTGTCGGTTCCTAGATACAATTATAACGTAAAAGCCCGAGAAACAGTTGCTCTACTATTGAAGAAAAACTAATTTGAGTCTTCAGGTCTCCTATGAATGGGAGGGATGGTTATTACCTGCCATTTACAACTTATTAAGTAAATCCAGAGGGGTCCATCGTTTGTCAATTATTCCTAAACTATATGAAAAGGGTTCTGATACTGTTTTTTCTGACGGTTTTGGGATGCACATCGGATGAGCCGCGGCATCTCGTGGTTGGTGAATGGCGCTGGATTTCATCGACTGGTGGGATAGGTGGCTGGACGATAAAACCCAGAAATGACAATGAGCGCACGTTACGACTTACCGCAGATGGAAAATTTGAAGTATACGCCAACAGGGCGTTGTTACTATCTGCCGAGTATCGCTTGTCCAATAGAAAAAGTGGCTCCGACCGTGCGCAGGAATTGATTCTTGCCGTTAACAACGGGATTCTTCATCAGAGAGATACGCTTGATAACTACCCACTGTTTGGCGGGGGTAGGATCAGGGAGCTTTCCGATGCGAAACTTGAATTTGTTGAAGATTTTTGCAACGACTGCTATAGTCACTCGTTCGTAAGAAAATAAAAAGCCGGTATTCACGATTAAATTTGTGAATACCGGCAATCAATAAGTAGTAAATTCCTGCTAATTCCTACGCTTACCGGCTCAGGTACAAATTCCGCTCGGAATAAACTTTCTGGAAAAACTCGTCTTCCAGATCATCAATGAAGTAGATGCCTTCGCCGGTTGATTTCATTTCCGGTCCGAGTTCTTTGTTCACGTTCGGGAATTTATTGAAGGAGAACACCGGAATTTTGATGGCATATCCTTCTTTCACCGGGTTGAAGTCAAAGTCCTTCACTTTTTTCTCGCCCAGCATCACCTTCGTTGCGTAATTAACGTACGGTTCCTGGTATGCTTTGCAGATGAACGGCACCGTCCGCGACGCCCGGGGATTGGCTTCGATGATATATACCTTATCGTCTTTCACCGCAAACTGAATGTTAATCAATCCGACGGTTTTCAGCGCTTTGGCGATGGTGCGGGTATGTTCTTCAATCTGCTGGATTACGTTTTCGCTCAGGTCGAACGTCGGTAACAGGGCGTACGAATCACCGGAGTGAATACCGGCCGGTTCGATGTGCTCCATAACGCCGATGATGTAAACATCTTCCCCGTCGCAGATGGCGTCGGCTTCGGCTTCGATGGCGTTCTCCAGGAAGTGATCGAGCAGGATGTTGTTATCCGGAATGTCGTGCAGAATCTTGACCACGTGCTGCTCCAGTTCCTGTTCGTTCAGAACGATCTTCATGCTCTGGCCACCCAGAACGTAGCTGGGCCGTACCAGCAGCGGGAAACCGAGTTCGCGCGAGAGTTCGACGGCTTCGTCGGAACCGCGCACCGTGCCAAATTTCGGATACGGAATGTTGTGGTCCCGCAGCAGGGCCGAGAAACGGCCCCGGTCTTCGGCCAGATCGAGCGATTCGTAATCCGTACCGATGATTTTGATGCCGTAGCGCGTCAGCTTTTCGGCCATTTTCAGGGCCGTCTGTCCACCCAGCTGCACAATCACACCCACGGGGTTCTCGTGCATGATGATGGCGTGAACGTGCTCCCAGAACACCGGCTCAAAGTAGAGTTTATCGGCAATATCCGGGTCGGTCGAAACGGTTTCGGGGTTACAGTTGATCATAATCGTCTCGTAACCACATTCTTTGGCGGCCAGTACACCGTGTACACACGAGTAGTCAAACTCAATTCCCTGTCCGATCCGGTTGGGCCCTGAGCCAAGAATGACAACCTTTTTGCGTTCGCTGGTAATCGACTCGTTACCGGCCAGCGCACCAACCGGGAAAGCACCTTTTTCGGGTGTTTCGGTCCCTTCAATCGGCAATTGTGGGCTGTTGAAGGTCGAGTAGTAATAAGGAGTGCGGGCTTCAAACTCGGCGGCACAGGTGTCCACACACTTGAAGACGCGCCGGATGTTATGCTCCTGCCGGAAGTTATAAATTCTGCTTTCCTTGACACCCAGCAAGTGGGCCAACTGACGGTCGGCATACCCTTTCTGCTTGGCTTTCAAAATCAGAGCGGGAGGAACGTCTTCCAGATCGTAGTGGCCAATTTCGCGCTCCAGTTCCACCAGTTCTTCAATCTGGTAGAGGAACCATTTATCGATTTTGGTCAGATTCTGAATCGTTTTGAACGACAGACCAGCCTTGAACGCGTCGTAAATATGGAACAGACGGTTCCAGCTCGGGTTAGCCAGGCTGTGTTTGATGGCTTCCTGATCGGTCAGTTCCTTGCCGTCGGCACCCAGCCCATTGCGCCGGATTTCGAGCGACTGGCAGGCTTTCTGCAACGCTTCCTGGAAGTTACGGCCAATGCCCATTGCTTCACCCACCGATTTCATTTGCAGACCCAGGGAGCGGTCAGAACCGGGGAATTTGTCAAAATTCCAGCGCGGCACTTTCACGATCACGTAGTCAATGGCGGGTTCGAAGAACGCCGAGGTCGAACCGGTAATCGGGTTGATCAGCTCGTCGAGGTTGTACCCAATCGACATTTTAGCCGCGATTTTGGCAATCGGATAACCCGTTGCTTTCGACGCCAGCGCCGACGAGCGGCTTACGCGCGGGTTGATCTCAATGGCAATAATATCGTCGTTGGCCGGATTTACCGAGAACTGAACGTTACAGCCTCCCGCAAATTTGCCGATACCGTCCATCATTTTAATGGCCAGATCGCGCATCTGCTGGTACAGCGTATCGGGCAGCGTCATGGCCGGAGCCACAGTAATGCTGTCGCCCGTATGAATCCCCATCGGGTCGAAGTTTTCGATGGAGCAGATGATGATAAAGTTACCGGCACCGTCGCGCAGCAACTCCAGCTCGTATTCTTTCCAGCCCATCACCGATTGTTCAATCAGCACTTCGTGAACCGGCGACGCGTGCAGACCATTGTTGAGCGCCTTGTCAAAATCTTCAGGTTTGTCGACAAAACCGCCCCCGGTTCCGCCCAGCGTAAAGGAAGGGCGAATAACAAGCGGAAAACCAATTTCCTGCGCAATCTCTTTGCCCTCCAGGAAAGAGCGGGCCGTCCGGCCTCGGCAAACACCCACACCCAGTTCGAGCATTTTCAGCCGGAATTTCTCCCGGTCTTCGGTGGTCTCGATGGCTTTGATGTCAACGCCGATGATGCGAACACCGTATTTTGTCCAGATACCGGCTTTGTCGCATTCAATAGCCAGGTTCAGGGCCGTCTGCCCACCCATTGTGGGCAACACCGCGTCAATGGGATGGCCTTCTTCCTGATGCTTTTTGAGAATCTCAACGATGGATTTTTTCTCGAGCGGTTTCAGGTAGACGTAATCCGCATTGATGGGATCGGTCATGATGGTGGCCGGGTTCGAGTTAATCAGCGTTACCTCGATACCTTCTTCGCGCAGTGAACGGGCTGCCTGCGAACCCGCGTAGTCGAATTCACACGCCTGACCAATAACGATAGGGCCGGAGCCGATAATAAGAATCGAACGAATGGAAGAATCTTTGGGCATTACAATGAGGAAAATGAATAATGAATCGTTACGTCAAACCGTCGAGTCGTAACAAAAAACAATCACTATTCCTGACCCCCTGAAACGTACTGGCCCGAAGCGAAAACAGGTTGGCACAGCGGCCGGAACGCAGTCACAAGGCGAACCGTTTTGGAGTTTCTAGGCCAATCTGTTTCGGTATGGTCAAAAATCCCACAAAATTAGTGGATGCCGACGAATTAATAAGAATTTTTTTAAATGTTTTTGCCGTTAGGTAACAGAATTAGCGCCTAACGGCAAAAAAGCTAGATTTTCGAGACAGAAAGCAAATCCTGATAGTCAACGGTATTCTCCCGGCCGCACCAATTACCAAACTGGACGTTCTGGATTGTTAAACCCGCTTTGGCGAAAGCTTCCCGGGCGTAGGTTTCGTCGAAGGCAATCATGCTTTCGGGCAGGTCCTGCAAATACACCATTGTTTTGTCGGTGAATGGTGTCAGGTGACGTTCGTATTTATTTTTGCCCTGGGCGTTCAGCCGGCGCGATTCTTCGTTGAGCAGAAACATCGTGATGTAGCCCCGGGCGCCTTTCTTCAATACCCGCGAGATTTCGGCCAGATACCGCTCAAAATCGGCTTCGAGCATATGCGTAAACACCGAATTCAGAATTACCAGATCAAACGTTAACGACTCAAACGGAAACCGCAGTTCGTGGCCCTGCATGGTTCCCTTCGGGTTGTACATTTTATTGTACACATTGAGGTGGTGAAAGTTGAAGTGCGGAAACCGCTTGTGTACTTCTTTGTTGCACCAGTCAACGCCCTCTTTGACAATCTCAATACCGTCGTAGCCACCCGGCGGATTGATGTATTTGGTCAGCGGAATAGCAACTCGTCCGATGCCACTGCCCACGTCTAGCACGCGGTCAGTGGCGTTGAGGCCAACCAGGTCTTTAATGTGACTGACGGTCAGTTCGCCCACTTTCTTGAAATCACCGTCACCGATAAAAATCATCCGCGATGGCGGGGTAAGCGCATCCCGTTCGCCGGTGATAATCTCCAGCTGATCGATCACCGAAAGCGGAATTATGTTTTTTAAGGCGGTCTTTATCGGGTTAGGAATCAAGCTCTTCAGGCTCATTGTCGAATTGCTTTTGGTTAGGAATAGCTGGCAATTTAAACATTAATACCTTTTTTTGTAAACTTATCCCCAGTTTGGCGTTAATAAGAAGAAGCTAAAGACTGATAATCAGAAACAACAGGTGTAACTCTCAACGGTAAAAACGGTAAGTATATGATGATACGTCGACGGGCATGGGTACTGATTTGGGTGGTGGGTCTGGCGTTGGCAGGCTGTTACAAATACGAGGATCGGGTCTGGCGGGCACCGACCGGGCAGAACGGTTCGGGCACCGGAACACCGGGCTCACCGAATAATCCGGGTTCGGGCGGTCCCGGCACGTCGCCCATTACGGGTTTGCCGAACCCTCCGGCGCGCCCTTCATACATTGATAACGGGTCTATTCGGCTCAGTGTCGATCTGAATATGGGCGGGGCCATCACGTACCTGGCGGCTTCGGCCAACGGCCAGAACCTCGTCAATAACTGGGACGCTGGCCGGCAGATTCAGGCATCGTTTTATTCAGGTCCGACGCCTTACGCTCCGAACGGCAAGCAGCCGCACCCGGAATGGAAGGATCTGGGTTGGAATCCCGTTATGTCGGGTGACGTATACGGGCACCGTTCAAAAGTACTCGAATCGCGCAACAATGGCCGGGAAATTTACGTTAAAACCGCTCCGATGCTCTGGCCTAACGATAATATACCCGCCGAATGCACGATTGAAACCTGGATTACACTCGATCAGAATACCGTTAAAGTCCGTCACCGGCTCAACAACAACCGATCGGATACGAAACAATATTCGGCCAAACCGCAGGAGTTGCCCGCTATTTTCCTGAATGCGCCCTACCGGTTTATTGTTTCGTACACTGGTACGCGCCCCTTCACCAATGACGCGCTGACCAGAACCACGAGCCAGACCGTCAACGAAATTTTTGGAGGAGTGCCGATGCTGTCGCCCGAAAACTGGATGGCTATGGTCAATACGTCCAACTGGGGACTGGCTGTTTATAAACCGAATCATCAGTATTTCATCGGCGGTACGTTCGGAACCTCTTCTGTGGGGGGGGAATACGATTTTACGACGGCTTACATTACGCCATCCACCTACGAGATTCTGGACCACAACATTCAGTACGACTATGAGTACATCCTGGTTCTGGGGACGCTCGACGAGATTCGCAAGTATGTGTATGCGCAGCCCCGAACCCGCAAAGCCCCGGATTACCGTTTCGTATCCGATCGGCAATCGTGGTGGTACTATGGAGGGGTTGATCGTGGCTGGCCCATTAAGAACGAACTGGATATTCCGCTCGACAACGGCAATTTACTAATGATGGGTCCGGGCGAAATGTGGCAGGCCGCCGATATGCCGAAGGTCTACATCCGGGCGGCTTTCAAAACCGATGCGACCCACGCCCGGCTCCGGTGGACCGAACCCAACGACCCCGAGTTTCTGCCCGAACGGATCTTTGATTTTCCCATCACCGGCGACGGCCAATACCGTACCTATGAACTGGATATGACCAAAGTTCCGGCCTGGAGAGGCACCATTGTCAAACTCGGTTTTGAACCTGCCCTGGGCGAAAAAGGCGGACCCGGCAAGTGGGCCAAAATTCAGTATATTTCGTCCAAACCGTAATGTCTTGATTCATGAAACTCCTGGTTGCGCTGGCATCGATGCTTGTGCTGAGTTACCGGCTGGCTTCTGTCACGGAGCGGCCGGATTTTGAACGGTATTTTACCGAGAAAAAACTCAAAGGCTCTTTCCTGCTCTATGATCCGCAGCGCGATCATTACACGGCTTACAACTTCGAGCGTACCCGGCAACGCTTTTTGCCCGCTTCAACCTACAAGATTCTGAATACCCTGATCGGCTTGGAAACCGGCGTACTGAAAGACGAACATTCGGTCATGAAGTGGGACAGTGTTAAACGCGACATTGAAACCTGGAACCGCGACCATACCCTCGAAACGGCTTTTAAGGCGTCGTGTGTACCGTGTTATCAGGAAGTGGCCCGGAACGTCGGCGTAAAACGGATGCAGGAGTGGGTCGGTAAAACCGGTTACGGCAAAATGGACATCAATGCCGACAACCTGGACAGGTTCTGGCTGGAGGGCAAATCGGGAATCAGTCAGGAGGAACAGATTGATTTTCTGCGCCGGGTACACGAGGGCAATGTGCCCTTTTCGAAACGGAATCAGGCCATTCTGAAAAAAATCATGCTGATTGAAGAAAAGCAGGGGGTTAAACTCTACGGCAAAACCGGCTGGGCGGCTGTCGAACCGAACATCGGCTGGTTTGTGGGGTACGTCGAAAAAGGCGACAAGGTGTATTATTTTGCTACGAACGTCGAAAGCCCTAAACCCGTCCCCGACACCTTTATAGCGGCCCGGCGGGAAATTACCGAAACCTTGCTGAAGCAACTCGGCGTGCTATAAAAACCGTTAGGAGACTCTGGAAACCGGATGAGCCTGGCCGCTGTTTTCCAGTTCCCGCAGTTTGGCGTACTTCACCACCGGATACATGGCCGAAAAAAGTGACCAGATAAAGCCGGGATACCCGTTCAGGAAATTCTGTTTGAGCAGGTATTCCTTGAGAAAGGTGATCGGGAGCCGAAAGACAATCTGGGCAATGGAACCGTGTCGGCCCCGGCTTTGCAGATCGTGGGCTCCGGCGGTGGTGTAGCGGTTGAATTTCTCAAAATATTCGTGCAGACTACCGTAGCTGTCGTGCAGCATGTGGTGCGTCAGTTTGCCAACCGAACCCTGTAGCACCACATCTTCGTGAACCCGGGCCGAATTGTAATTCCCAAACCGTTTGTCGAAAAGCCGTAGGTGCGGCATTTTATATTCTCCCCCGTAGCGCATCAATCGTCCCAGAAATACCAGCGAAATCGGCACTTCAAAGCCCCGGAAGCTGAGTGTACCGGCTTCAGCTTCCGCCAGCCGAAGCTGAATTTCTGACCGGAGGGCATCGGTCACCACTTCATCGGCATCCACCACCAGCACCCAATGATTCCGGGCCTGATCCACGGCAAATCCTTTCTGCTGACCAAACCCGTTGAAATCGCGGTGCAGCACCCGGCAGCCAAAGTGCTGGGCAATCGCCAGAGTCTGGTCGGTGCTGCCCGAATCGACCACGACAATTTCATCGCACCAGGTTAATGCACCGAGCACGGCGGGCAGAATCCGGGCGGAGTTGAACGTAATCATTACGGCACTGACGGGCGGGGAACTGGATACGGGTGATACGGACATAAAACGACTAAAATCGAGATGGGACTACAAATGACTGTTTTTCAATGTAAAAATCAAATTTTAGCAGATTTCTAAGAACTTATTGCGCCCCGTATTCAACAACTGTTTGATAGTTATGTAGTTATTCCACAAGGGTTTCGTAAACTACTTTCATCCCGTAATTTTTCGATTGTATTCCTCCCTCAATCCGATAACTTTGTTAACTCACTTTTTTGTTCATCATACGTCAAGTTATAAATAAGTCAATAGATCATGGCTCAACCTGAAGCACTCGAACCGATACTGCAAGAGGACCCGCTCCGGTTTGTTCTATTCCCCATTCGGCACCACGACATCTGGAAAATGTACAAACAGCACGAGGCATCGTTCTGGACAGCCGAAGAAATCGACCTTTCACAGGATCAGCGCGACTGGGAAAACCTGACCGATGGTGAACGGCATTTTGTCTCGCACGTGCTGGCATTCTTTGCTGCATCCGACGGAATTGTCAATGAGAATCTGGCGGTCGGGTTTCTGTCGCAGGTACAGTATGCCGAAGCCAAGTGTTTCTATGGTTTCCAGATCATGATGGAAAACATCCATTCGGAAACCTATTCGCTGCTGATTGATACCTACATCAAAAATCCGGTTGAGAAAGACAAAATGCTGCGGGCCATCGACACCATCCCGTGCGTGAAACGGAAAGCCGACTGGGCCATGCGGTGGATCGAAAACGGGTCGTTTGTTGAGCGCCTGCTAGCGTTTGCTGCGGTGGAAGGGATTTTCTTCTCCGGTTCGTTCTGCTCGATTTTCTGGCTTAAAAAGCGGGGTCTGATGCCCGGTTTGGCGTTCTCAAACGAATTGATTTCGCGCGATGAAGGGCTGCACCGCGACTTTGCCTGCCTGCTTTATACAGACCACATTCAGAATAAGCTGCCGGAAGAAGATGTGTATGCGATGATTAAGGATGCCGTCAGCATTGAACAGGAGTTTGTGACGGATGCGTTGCCGGTATCGCTGATCGGCATGAACGCGGATCTGATGAATCAGTACATCGAATTTGTGGCCGACCACCTGCTGGTATCACTCGGTTTGAAAAAGGTGTATAACTCAACCAATCCGTTCGATTTCATGGACATGATTTCGTTGCAAGGAAAAACCAACTTCTTCGAGAAGCGTGTTGGTGAATACCAGAAAGCGGGCGTAATGGGATCGACGAAGGAAAAAGAAGATCAGAAAATTACGTTTGACGCTGATTTCTAATCCAGTATCAAACCGTGTCATAAAAAAGAGCCTACCGGAAGGTAGGCTCTTTTTTATTTTAGCAGACTCCCCAAACCGCTACATCCAGAACGGTTTTGGCCTTATCAGGAGACATTGACAACGGGTTGGGCATCGGAGGTGTCCAGAAATTCTTTTTTAACAATTTTTGCCGTTTTATGGTCGCCCGTATGGTTCCAGCCCGGGGGCATGATGATGTAAAGCAGCTTGTTTTTCAGTCCGGGGGCTTTCCGGATGTCTTTCGCCAGCGCATAAAATTCACCGAAATAAACATCCCAGAAATTTCCCGGATTCATCTCCCGCGTAATACCGTATTCCATCGGTACTTCTTTTTTCTCGTGTTGCAGCGTTCCGAATACATGGTCCCAGATATTCAGAAGGTTACAGAAGTTGGTGTCCATATACAGCGGATTCTTGGCGTGGTGAACCCGGTGGTGCGAAGGCGTCAGGATGATTTTGTGCAAAAAGCCCAGCCGACCGTCTTTCAGAATGTTCTCGCCAACGTGGATCAGCGCCCCCCAGGTTCCGTCGATAAACATGATGAGAAACAACAGGACGGGGTTGACACCCAGCAGAATACAGATGGTGGTTCGAATAATGTCGGCGTAGGGCGCTTCCAGAAAGAAGTGGGCGTACGTTACCGAAAGGTTCATGTCTTCCGGAGCGTGGTGGGTCGAATGCAGGCACCAGAAAAGCCGGACCTTGTGGCCCAGATAGTGGTAGACGAAGTGGGCCAGTTCCCAGACAACATACCCGTACAAAAACCAGTACCAGGTCGGTGTGGTGGTGATGATCGCGTATTTTTCAAAGAGACCGATACACAGCGCCACCATCGCAAAGGAGAGGTAGCGTCCGATAAATCGGTTAAAAACGATGATCAGAAACGATATTTTGTAATTATCAATCTTGAATCGCTTATAAAACGAGGCCCGGGCAATTTCGATAATCAGCAGCAGCGGAATCAGGGGTGACATGGCCGACCGGATACCATCCCAGGTAAGCAAGGCGGAATAATCGCCGGATTTGAACATTTTTAGCCATGATCCGACGCCGAAAAAGGAGAGAAATTCGTCGTAAATGGTTTGAAAAAACTCCATAGCCAGTAAGTAGTTTAGTGAAGAGCGCAAACAAACGGTTTCATTATAAAAAATATTCAAGCAAAAATACAAATTTTTCTACTTGGGTGAAAGCATTAATGGGACGATTTTGCCTTACTGGAAAAGGGAGGAAAGTAAATAGAAGCACCTGATTTGGAAGTTGTTAATTCATCCGGACAGAACTTCCCTGATTTTAACAATCTGGCGGTTTTTGGTCTGGGTTTAGCCTTGTATTTCTGTGAGAAAAAGTGTTATTTTGCGGGTCAGATTTTTGTGTAACTAACATCGTAATGGCTTTAATTAACAAAATCAGGGAAAAATCGGGCGTCGCGGTAGGTATTATTGCCGTCAGTTTGATTTTATTTATTGTCGGCGGGGATTTGCTCGGGTCTCAGAGCCTGTTTGGAGGGCAGGATCAGACGGTAGGCGAGATTGCCGGGCAGGAGATTTCATACCAGGAATTCAATGCGAAAGTCGATGAAGCCCGGGCAGCTTATGAGCAGCAAACCGGTCGGCCTGCTACGGAGCAGGATCAGGTTCAACTCCGCGATCAAGCCTGGAACCAGTTTATTTTAGACATTGCTTACGCGAAAGAGTACGACGCTCTGGGTCTGGCCGTTACCAAAGAAGAACTGATCGACATGGTGCAGGGTAACTACATCAGCCCCGCCATCCGGCAAACCTTTACGGATCCCCAAACCGGAGCTTTCGATAAAAATACAGTTATCAATTACCTGAAAAGCCTCAAGACCTTACCGGCCGAACAACAAATGGCCTGGACGAACTTCGAGCGGAATCTGAGCGCCGACCGTATGCGGGTCAAATACGAAAACCTGCTCCGATTGTCGTCGTTTGTGACCACCGCCGAAGCCCAGAAAGAGTATCAGGCACAAAATACCCGCGCCGATGCCAAATTTCTGCTGGTTCCGTACTACGTCGTTCCTGACACAACGGTGAAAGTTACCGATAGCCAGTTACAGGACTACCTCAACAAGCACAAAGACGAATATAAGAGCTATAACAGCCGGACGCTCCAATACGTGACGTTCCCGGTGGCTCCCTCAAAAGAAGACAGCACGGCTTTGTATGATCAGATCAAAAGCCTGGCCCGTGGTTTGGCCGCTGCACCCAATGACTCGTCGTATGCCCGGATGAACTCTGATATTCAGGCTCCGTTGTACATGACGCTGGGCGAAATGCCGGAACAGCTAAAAGCTACCGTAGGCACCTTTGCTTCCGGCGGAGTTTACGGTCCGTATAAAGAAGGAAACACGTATTTTATTTACAAATACAGTGGTACGAAAAAAGATACCAACTTCACGGTTCGGGCCAGCCACATCCTGATTCGGGCCGCCGGTGGCGACACGGCCAAAGCCGCAGCGCGTACCAAGGCCGAAGGAATTCTGAGACAGATTCAGGGAGGTGCTAGTTTCGAAGCATTGGCGGCTGAGAACAGCGCCGATGGATCACGTCAGCAGGGCGGTGATTTGGGGTACTTCAAAAATAACAACCAGATGGTGAAGCCGTTCCAGGATGCGGTTTTCAGCTTCAACGGAACGGGTTTGATTCCGCGTCTGGTTGAAACCGAGTTTGGTTTTCACATTATTAAAATAACCGAGCCAAAAACCAACACCCTGTATCGGATTGCCACCATTGGTAAAACCATTACGCCAAGTCAGGCTACCCGCGACGAAGTGTACCGCAAAGCTGAACAGTTCGCAACGGAAAGCAAGTCGAAGGATGATTTTGACGAGAATACCAAAAAAGACAAAACATTGGTGGTCGCTACTGCCGAACGCATCCCGGAAAACGCAACCAGCGTTAACGCATTGGGTAATGCCCGTGAACTGGTTCGCTGGGCCTTCAATAAGGATACGGATATTAACGATGTTTCATCGGCAATTGAAGTAGACGACCAGTATGTGGTGGCTGTTCTGACCGGCGAAACGTCCGAAGATGAAGTTTCAATTGAAAACTTCCGTCAGGAACTGACAGCGAAAGTCCGCAACCAGTTGAAAGCTGAACAGATCATTGCCAAGCTGGGCAGTGCATCCGGCACACTTGAATCCATTGCGCAGAAATACGGCGCCGGGGCTCTGGTAGAAACCGTGCCGGATATCAACATGGCGACCGGTTTTCTGAAAAGTGCGGGTGTTGATCCGCTGGCCGTTGGTAAAATCTTCGGACTGAAAGCCGGCAAACGTTCAAAACCGTTTGCGGGCGACGCGGGGGTATTAATCGTGGAAACAACGAAAGTGACCCCGGCTCCGTCGGTTGCCGATTATACGGTTTACAAAAACCAGTTACAGCAAAACGCCAGCAGCCGGGCCGGTTTCATGATCAATGAAGCCATTCGTGATAACGCCGATATTAAAGATCGTCGGGCTAAGTTCTATTAATCCGTTCGAGATAATGCATAAAAAAAGCGACCCCAGCCGGGTCGCTTTTTTTATGCCCAAAAGAAGTTTACTGATTTTTCAGGAAGGCTACCAGCTTCTTAAACGCCTGACCGCGGTGGCTGATGCCCGCTTTTTCGTCCATGCTCATTTCCGCAAAGGTACGATCATAACCGTCGGGCTGGAAAATCGGGTCGTAGCCGAAACCGCCCGTGCCGCGCGGTTCGGTCAGAATCTGGCCCTCTGCAACGCCTTCAAAAAGGTGATACTGGCCGTCGATGACCAGCGTAATGACGGTTCGGAAGCGGGCACTCCGGTTTGAGACACCGGCCAGATTGGTCAGCAGCAGGTTTAGATTACGCTCGTAGCTTCGCGGATGGCCGCCATAATAAGCCGAGTGAACCCCCGGCGCACCATCCAGCGCATCGACTTCCAGACCCGAATCGTCGGCAAAACAGTTGACCTGATAATGATCCCAGACGTGTGTGGCTTTCTGTCGCGAGTTGCCGGGTATCGTGTCCTGCGTTTCGGGGATTTCTTCAAAACAGCCAATATCATGTAAGGTTTTCAACTCGAACTGATCACCCAGCATGGCCGAGATTTCGGCCAGTTTACTGGCGTTATTGGTGGCAAAACAAAGTGTCATAGACAAATGGTTAAAAAAATAGGCTGTCCCGTGAAAGACAGCCTAAATGTATAGGAAAGAAACGTTACTTCGAACTCACCACTTCCAGTTCAAACGCAAGTGGCGCATAGGGAGGAATGGTGTAGATTCCGGTTGTCTGGTTGAGACGCCCCGTTGGCCCGTATCCAATCGAGGACGGTAGTACGATGGTGGCTTTCTCGCCAACGCGCATTTTCACCAGCGCTTCATCCCAGGCTTGAATAACGGCCCCGGTACCAACGTTAAATTCAGAGCCGTCGGCGCTGGCGTCAAACTGGTTGCCGTTCAAAAGCTTGCCGGTGTATTTCACTTTCGCCGTCTGCCCCGCCTTCACCTGCGCCGAATCCGCCGGTGATTTCTTGGTCAGGAGGAACCGCAGTCCCGATTCCGTTTTTTCGGCAGCCGTCAGTTTATTCGCTACCAGATAATCCTGAATCTGCTCGTCTTCCGTCCGGACGCTAACAACCTTAATATCGTACCGAACGGGCGTGTAAGCCGGTAACAGCAAATTGCCGCCCTTGTTGTCGGTTGGGTCGTAGGGAGCCAGTATGATGGCTTCTTCGCCTTCTTTCAGTAGTTGCAGGCTTTGGTATAGCCGGGCGGTGATGCCCCTTGTTACTCCAACCGTGGCAAGGTTAGGAATGCCAGCGGCTGTTTCTGAACTATCCACTACAACGCTGTCCAGGCGGCTCTGCGTAAAAAAGAATTTTACTTCATCGCCTTCCTTTGCCAACTGCCCGTTCTCCACGGCTTTCGTCCGGATGATATACAGGCCGGTTAGCTCGTTTTTTTCCGCTTTTGGTCTAAGGTTGGTTTTATCGAGATAGGCAAGAATATCTTCCTCGTTTTCGCGTCGCTTCCGTTCGTTCAGAGCCTCACCCGGATCGGGCTGGCAAGCCATCTGCGCGGTTAAGAGCCCAATTAGTGAAACGGCAACGCTCCATTTCAGCCAATTTTTTGTCACATTCATGTTACGCGTATAGATAAAGGTGGTTCTTCTCACGGTCTTCTGTTTCTAAACAACGAACCCGATACCGGATTCCGTATCGGGTTCGTCGACAGATTTTAGCAACCGATTACCGGCCGCCCTGCGGCATTTGTGGCATTTGCGGTGGCGTCGGTGCGGCTCCTTTCTTGATGTCAACCAGTTCCACGTCGAACATGATGACGGAGTTAGGCGGAATGGCACCCGGAGCGCCTTCCGTACCGTAGGCCAGGCCCGACGGAATAATCAGCGTGCCTTTAGCACCTTTGCGCAATTGGCGAATGCCCTCTTCCCAACCCGGAATAACGGCGCCCTGGCCCAGCGGAAAGTCAATACCGGCCTGGGTTTGTGGTTGTTTATCGGAGCTGTCGAATACTTTACCGTCCATCAGCTTGCCCGTGTATTTCACTTTTACCACATCTCCGTTGGCCGGTTGCGCACCTGCTCCCGGCTGCGTAATGACGTAATACAGACCTGACGCCGTTTTCTGGGCGGCCAGTTTGTTTTTCGCTACGTAATCGGCGATGGTTTTGGCATCGACCCCTTTCTGTTTTTCCCGAAGCTCCACCTGAGCTTTCTGGAATTCTTCCATCGACTGGATATCAATCACTTTGATGGTATAGGCAATGTCGGAGCCTTTCGGAATAAACGGCGGCAGGGGCTGCATGGACCGTGCCGCAATGGAATCGGCGTTCACATAAATGGTGGCACTGTCACCTTTGCTCAGCAGGGCCAGACCTTCTTCCAGGCTGCCTTTAAACGTCGAAGCCTGTAGGGGCTGTTTTACGGGTGAGCCGGTGGTATAGCTGCTGCCCAGCGTCGAGTCCTTGCTGTTTTTAACCGTAATATTAAATGTCATCACGTCGCCGACTTTTGCCTTGGGCGTGTCTTCAACATCTTCGTGAAACTTGTACTTCAGACCGTTCTCGGTTACTTGCACCCGGTTGTTGTCGCAGGCAGCCAGAGCAGCTACCAGCAGAGAAAGTGTACCAATGGATTTGAGATTCATGAAATTAGAGTTTGTAGTTCGTAGTTTTTGGTTAGAATTTGTGGTTAACTACACACCACAAACGGTATAGTGTTACTAGGTTAAACGGATTCCAAGAGTTGTTCCTGATACGCGGGTAATACATTTAACAGTTTTTCTTCGGTTTCCCGCAACGTCAGGGTGGTTCGGCCACCAGCGGCATTCTTGTGGCCGCCACCGTTGAAATGCTGGCTGGCCAGATCGCGCACCGAAAAATCGCCCAGCGACCGAAACGACATTTTTACTTCATCGCCCCGGTCAATCAGAATGGCCGCCATCACAACGCCTTCCACAGCCAGCGCCTGATTAACCAGCCCTTCGGTATCGCCCATTTTCGACCGGAACCGTTTGAGTTCCGCGTCCGTAATGGTGATGTAGGCAAAGCGGTATTCCGGCAACACCACCAGCTTTTCCGATAAGGCATAGCCGGTAAACCGCAGTTTATCCAGCGATACATTGTCATAAATCCGGCGGTGAATCGGGCTTACTTCGATTCCGATGTCGATTAGGTCGGCCACAACCCGGTGTACGTCGCCCGTGGTGCTGGCGTGCCGGAACGAACCCGTATCCGTCATGATACCAGCGTACAGGCATTCGGCGATCGGTACATCAATGAGTGCCTTGTCGCCAATCTGGTCAATGAGCCGAAAAATCAACTGGGCCGTAGCCGCAGCCGAGGTATCCCAATAGGTGAAATCCGCAAATGCTTCGGGTTCCAGATGATGGTCGATCATCACTTTTTTGGCGCGCGACTGCCGCACCATCGGCTCCAGATCACGAATGCGGTTCAAGACCGAAAAGTCGAGGCAGAAAATAACGTTGGCCTGCTCGAACAGTTGTGTAACCTCAATCCGTTTTTTCTCCTCAAAGACAATGACTTCGCTGTTTCCGCTGAGCCAGTTCAGATTGTCGGGATACTCGGTCGGAGCAATAACCGTTACCCGGTGGTTCCGTTTTTTCAGATAGCCCGCCAGACCCAGCGACGACCCCATGGCATCGGCATCGGGGTTGAGGTGGGTTGTAATCAGCACCGTCTGGGGCTTCTCAATTAAATCACGGATAGCGTCGAAGTCTTGCATTTATAAATCATCCCGTGGAAACGGGTAAGTATCAATTCACAAAATTACGAAGAATTGTTATCTAATCTTTATACCTTTGAAGCCAAATAATATTTTGGCTCACTTCCGCATGACGACTAACCGTACGTTCACGATGATTAAGCCCGATGCCGTAGCAGAGGGCCATTCCGGTGCAATCATTAAAATTATTGAAGAAGCCGGTTTTCGAATCGTTGCCATCAAGAAAGTTCACCTGACCAAAGAACGCGCCGGGCAGTTCTACGCCGTACACCAGGAGCGGCCTTTCTACGACGGTTTAACAACGTATATGTCGTCGGGGCCCATTATTCCGATGATTCTGGAAAAAGACAATGCTGTCGCTGATTTCCGCAAACTGATTGGTGCAACGAATCCGGCCCAGGCCGAAGAAGGTACCATCCGGAAACAGTTTGCCAAGTCTGTGGAATCCAATGCTATTCATGGTTCGGATTCAGATGAAAACGCAAAAATTGAAAGCGATTTCTTCTTTGCCGGGCTGGAGCAGTTCTGACCGCTGATTGTCTTGAACCAGGATTACACAGATTAACGACGATTGGCAACACAAGCATCCCTGTTATAGCCTGATTAATCTATTAATTTGCGTAATCCCAGTTCCGAATAGTATTTGCAGAAGTGCGTCAAGGCGCATTCTGTACACTTTGGGGTGCGGGCAATACAGACATACCGTCCGTGCAGAATCAGCCAGTGGTGCGCTTTGGGCACATACTCCTTCGGGATGTAAGGCATCAGGGCCTTTTCAACAGCCAGCGGAGTAGTGGCGGTTCTCGGAACCAGACCCAGCCGGTGCGACACCCGAAATACGTGCGTATCGACGGCCATCGTTGGCTGATTAAAAATCAGGGAGGTAATGACATGGGCGGTTTTGCGGCCCACCCCCGGCATTTTCTGCAACTCTTCCACTTTAGCCGGGACTTCCGAACCAAACTGTTCGGTCAGCACTTTTGCCATACCGACCAGGTGCTTGGCTTTGTTGTTTGGATACGACACACTCCGAATATAACTAAACACCTCTTCGACCGACGCTGCCGCCAGTGATTCGGGATCAGGAAACCGCTCGAACAACGTGGGCGTTACCTGATTAATCCGCTTATCGGTGCATTGAGCCGACAGGATAACCGCAACCAGCAATTCGTACGGATTGCCGTAATTGAGTTCGGTCTTTGGTTCTGGAAAGTTCGTAGTGAAGTAATCGAGAAACAGGCGAAAGCGTTCTTTCTTTTGCATGATGCAACTATAAACCCCTCCGATCAACTCTGATAATCTCTGATCAACTCTGTGTAACAGGAATGAAAGTTATTACACAGAGTTGATCAGAGATTATCAGGGAAAATCAGAGAAAACGAAAACCCGTCGAGCCGTAGTCAGGCGGACGGGTTTGGCGAATAATTCCTAGAAAAATTCAGGATATTTTGAATAGAGGCATTCGATGGAGTGCGTTCGATTTTGTTCATCAAACACTTGATTTCCAGCGTATCCAGGTAGAAATTCATTAATTCTGGTTCGGCCATCAGGGCGTCTTCAATCAACAGATTTTCCTCTGCGGAAGTCTCCTCATAGACGTACCGGATCACGTCATCGTTGGTAAAGATTTGTATCATAGTATGGGGAACGTTTGCTTAGTTGCTTACGCAAATTAATTAAAGCATAACGCATTCTCCCCAATGCCGTATTGATACTGACTCCGGTTGCGTCGGCAATTTCCTGGAAACTCATTTCCTCGTAATGCCGCATAATCAGAACCTGTCGTTGCTGCTCGGGCAGCCGTTGAATCAGCTCACGCAGATGTTCATGTGTTTCCTGCCGGATCTGCACCGATTCAATTGAATCTTCAGCAAATTCCAGCGAGTTGAACACATTACTACCATCTTCAAACACTACATTGGGGTAGCGTTTTTCCTTCCTAAAAAAATCAATAGCCAGGTTGTGAGCGATCCGTATAATCCAGGGTAAAAATTTACCCTCTTCGTTGTACTTACCTGATTTAAGCGTTTCGACGGCCTTGATAAAGGTGTCCTGCATTAAATCTTCGGCAACGTACTGGTCTTTTACAATCAGATAAATCGTGGTATAAACTTTCGACTTATGGCGCTGAACCAACTTCTCGAAGGCTTTTTCACTACCGCGGATGTACAGGGATATAAGCTCACTGTCGCTAACCTGCAATTTGTCCATTTTTCAGTAATCAGTTAGGTAACGTAGAGCGTTGTATCGATAGTGTGTGAGCGTTGGGATTTTTAGTGAATGATCTGATTCTTTTACTCAAAGTAAAATATTTTCATTGTACTTTGCAATACCCGGAAGAATTATTTTCATAATAATCGGTCAAAATATTGCACTTTATTAGGCAAATCGCAAAAAAACGGCTGATTATTATTAATTATTCGATTTCGGTCTTATTCAATGAATACTTTGTACTTTTCTTGTGCCGTTTTTTGGGTAGACCCCAAAGTGTACAAAAGAGTTTAAATCGTTTAAAATTATTTCAAAAAAATTAGGGCCGTATCCGGTAAGGAATTGACCAGAACGGTGCGGCACGAACCCAATATACGACGTTCGTCTAGTTTCGGATTAGAAAAGCGTTGAAAACTTATCCATGCGTTTTTTAGGCCCCACCGACGGCTCGTATAATCACTTTACCAAGTTGGACGTTATCGGGTAATAAAGGAGCTTTTGATGGAGTAGCTCCTACTTTAGTAGCTTATGTATAAACATCTTTTTTTTGATCTGGATCACACACTCTGGGATTTTGAACGCAATTCGACAGAATCCCTTTGTGAATTATACGAGACGTTCCGGCTGGCAGAAGTTGGCGTGGCGTCGGCCGACGTGTTCAACCAGCACTTTACGGTCATTAACCGGCAGCTCTGGTCGGATTTTGACAACAACCGTCTGACACACGCCCAGATTCGGGAACGGCGTTTCCGGCTGGTGATGGAAGCCGTTGGGGTAACGGATCATTCCATTTGCGACGATATGAACGAGCGGTATCTGCAACTGCTGCCCCGAAAGCCGCATCTGATGGAGTCGGCAATTGAAGTACTGGAATACCTGAAAGATCGGTACGTGCTGCACATCATCACCAACGGTTTTGATGAAATTCAGGCGCTGAAAATGGCCAGCTCGGGCCTGACCGACTATTTTCAACACATCATTACCAATCAGAAAGCAGCCGCCAAGAAGCCCGACACCCGTATTTTTCAGTTTGCGCTGGAAACCTCCGGGGCGTCGTTGCGCGAAAGCCTGATGATTGGCGATAATTACGAAGCCGACGTGTGCGGGGCGCTGAATGCCGGTATGGATGTGGTTTATTACAACACCGCCACCTTGCCGATTGAAGGCCCGAAGCCGACGTACGAAATTCAGCACCTGAAAGAATTGATGGCCATTCTGTAATCGCCGTTATGCAGTTAAACAACACCACAGCCCTGATTACCGGCGGGGCTTCCGGCCTGGGCGAAGCCACGGTTCGGCTGTTTCATTCGCAGGGTGCCAATATTGTCATTCTGGATTTAAACAAAGAAAAAGGCGAAGCCCTGGCGGTCGAGCTTCAGGAGCGGGTACGGTTTCTGCGCACCGATGTAACCAGCGAGTCCGACGTTCAGGCGGCTGTCGATCTGGCTCTTCAGGAGTTTGGGAGTTTGCAGATTGTCGTCAATTGCGCTGGTATTGCCGAAGCCCGCAAAACCATTGGTAAGGTGGACAATGCCTACGGTCCTCATTCGCTGGCGGTTTTTGAAAAAGTTGTTAAGATCAACCTGATCGGAACGTTCAACGTTATCCGGCTGGCGGCTTTTGCTATGGAAAAGAATCTGCCCAATGCGGAAGGGGAGCGGGGGCTGATCATCAACACGGCATCGGTAGCGGCTTACGACGGCCAGATCGGGCAGGCGGCTTATGCGGCTTCGAAGGGCGGTATTGCCAGCCTGACCTTGCCCGTGGCCCGTGATCTGGCCAGAACCGGTATCCGGGTTATGACCATTGCACCCGGTTTGTTTGAAACACCGCTGCTGATGGGCCTGCCCGAAGAAGCGCGGATTTCGCTGGGGCAGCAGGTGCCGTTTCCGTCGCGGCTGGGGCGGCCGCACGAGTATGCAATGCTGGCCAGAGCCATCGTTGAAAATCCCATGCTGAACGGCGAAGTGATCCGACTGGACGGTGCCATCCGAATGGCACCGAAATAACGCTTTTGATCCTTTACGGTATTGTATCAGCCGTTTCCCACCCGATTGGTTTGCCGAAAAAATGGCCTTCACTGGCTACCACCGCAAACCGGGCAAACAGTTCTTCTGAATACCAGCGCCGTTCGCGGGTCCGCCGGACAACCTCCTTGTGCCCACTTTCCCGATACGCAAATCGCTCAATTGTTTTGGCGTCCTTCCAGACGCTGACGGTACATTGCTGCACCAGCGGTTTTTCGCCCACGCCCAGGGCCAGCAGCAGGTCATCAGCGTGGTTTTTCAGGCGCTCACGGGCCTGTGGAATGTGTCGCCAGAAATCGGGTAAAGCGGCCAGCCGGACGGTGGCCCTCGTCAGAACCGCAATCGGAAAACCGTCAGGAGCCCGTTCCGACGAAGAGTCAAACGGGTTTTGGCCGTCCCAGGCGCCGTGCGACCGGAGCGGGTGCAGATAAAGTGTTCCTACCTCTTTTGTGTGCTGGCAGATGCGTTTCCAGCGGTTGGATTCAAAGAAAAGCCGGGCGGCTTTTTCGTCGGTCCACACACCCAGAAAAGCGTAGGCCGACATGTCTGGTATTAGCCCAAAGTTTCGGCCGCAACCCATCATTTTCTGGAACCGCAAGCCGTCGGCCTGAAAAGGTTGCATCATCCAGCGGCCCATGTTGGCAAAGGCCCCGTACCAGCCGCGGGGCCGATACCGTAATAGCGTAAAGGTAACGATCACTGTAAGAGAACGGTTGGTTACGTGCCGTTTATAGTATTACCCGGATAGGGACGGCTTGTTTGCTACCCGGTGCTTTTTATTTTTAATCCGGAACGTGATAAAATTACGGAGCGAAGCAGTTTCCAGGTGTTATAGTCTACCAAATTGGGGTAATTTTTTCCAGGAATCCGTGGACATTTATCCACAAAAAAGCCGTCTCGACCTGGGTGGTCAAGACGGCTTTTTCGGTTATCGAACGCCAAACGGCTTATTAATTTCCGTCGTTATCCAGTTTTTCACCGGCTTTATCAAACGCATCACCAATGTTCTTACCGGCTTGTTTGAAGCCTTTCTTTACATCTTTCCAGGCCGCTGCGGTGGCGTTTTGTGCTTTGTCCAAATCCTCGCCAAGTTCTTTACGTTCCTGTTCCAGATCGGCCAGTTTTTCACGGGATTTGGCTTTGGCTTCCGCTCCTTCCTGCTTCATATCGGCTTTTAATTTGTCGATTCGGGCGTCGAGTTTGCGTTGCGCTTCCTTCATATTGGCTACTGCCTTATCACGTTCCTCCCGGAAGTCGGCAGCGGCTTCATCGCCTTTGGCCTCCATTTTATCACCTGCTCTTTCGGCGTCCGCTTCTACGGCTTCGCCGGTATTTTCCATAGCATCTTCGGTGCGGGATTCATTTTTGCCGTCATTTTGGCAAGCCGTCAAGGAAAGGGAAGCTATAACTAATGCGGCACCAGCCAGGGCTCGGATCTGTCGGAATGTCATGATGACCTTTTTCATCTCTCTGATTGATTGGTTTGTAAAAGGTCGTTGGCAAAAGAGATGCCAGATGAAGTCATAAGCCAGGAGTGATGAACGGCCTTGGGCGAACCCATTCGTCATTCATAGCTCATCATGCCTTTCCATTTGATGGCACAACCGATGGCTTTTGCCGTGGTGGTGACTACGGGTCGGCCCGCCAGCAGGTTGTTGACGGCCTCTTCGACATACCGCCGTTTGACCGCCGAGGCCAGTTGAGGGCTATCGTCAATAGCGCCCGTATACTCGATGGTGAAGCGCCCACCAGCCTGTTTCAGCACGAATGCTTCCGGAGTACGGGTGGCCCCAAACTGGCGGGCTACAGTCTGTGCTTCGTCTGATAAATACGGGAATGAGTAATTTTTTTCCTTTGCCCGGGCTTTCATATTCTCAAATGAATCTTCGGTGTAAGCCGCCGGATCGTTGGGCTGAATCGCCACAACCGGGAACCCCTGCGGGGCGTATTTTCGATCCAGGGCAATCATCCGTTCTTCGTAGGCTTTCGAGAACGGGCAGTGGTTGGTTGTAAAGATGATAATTACGCCTTTTCCGTTTTTATAATCCGACAGCGAAATCATTCGGCCGTCAACGTTTTTCAATTTAAAATCCTGCACAGCGTCGCCGAGCGGGTAAGTCCTTTTTTTATCGGAAGGAGGCTCCGGAGCAAAAGTAGCCGCTACTGTGGTCATCAGTACAGCCAGCAGGCTGATCCACGCTTTCATGCATATGTATGGGTTAAGCAAAAACATCTCGTTACAGAACCGTGCAGTGCCGAAACCCCAAAGATGCTTCCGGCAGGGAAACTCACGACCGACAGGTTCTGCGCGCTGTCGGTTATGTCAGGGAAAGCTACACAAAATTCATGCTAACCAGCAAAGAACCAAGAAGTTTCCTAGCAAATTAACATTTCTCAGGATTAGAAGGTTCTGTTTTCTTTTTTCAAAGAAAAAGCCCTATATTTGCACCTCATTTTTGAGAAACAATATTTTCTGAATCAATCATGTATGCAATCGTAGAGATCGCAGGGCAGCAATTTAAAGTAGAGAAGGGCCGTTACGTCTACACCCACCGGTTGGAAGGCGATACGGACGCTGCACTTGTGTTCGACAAGGTTCTTCTTGTCGATAATGACGGTACTATTTCGGTAGGCGCCCCGACCGTCGCTGGCGCTCAGGTTTCCGGTAAAATCCTGGAACACCTGAAAGGCGAGAAAGTGATCGTCTTTAAAAAGAAACGTCGGAAAGGCTACAAAAAGAAAAATGGCCACCGTCAGTATCTAACCAAAGTATTAATCGAAGACATTACTGTTTAATATCGTTTACGATTTAAGGTTTAAGCCGTAGTGACTTTTAACCGTAGACCGTAAACCGTAAACTTTTCTAAAAAAATGGCACACAAGAAAGGTGTAGGTAGTTCCAAGAACGGCCGTGACTCGATCAGTAAACGCCTGGGTGTTAAACTGTTTGGTGGTCAGGCCGCCATTGCTGGTAACATTATCGTTCGTCAGCGCGGTACCAAGCATCACCCCGACAGAAATGTTGGCATCGGCAGAGACCACACGTTGTTTGCGCTGATCGATGGTCAGGTTCAGTTCCGTAAAGGCAAGGGTGGTCGTTCCTTCGTGAGCGTGGTCCCCGCTGGTACCCCGGCTGTTGAAACGGCTGCGGTAGAAACGGTAGCTGCTGAATAAGCTTCTGAAGTTATTCCAGTCGGAATAATCAGCGTATACGAAAAAACCTGCTTGGCTCTGCCGGGCAGGTTTTTTCGTATACGCAAACTAATCTTTTCCGGCGGCTGTTTCTTCTATACCGGTTCGAACTAACTATTGAAACGTTAAAAAATGACAACTTCGCTATATCCTCCAGTTTCGCTGTACACCGAAAGCAGCCCAAACCCCAACTCCATGAAGTTTGTGGTCAACTTTCCGCTGGCTCCGGAAGGGCTTTCGTTTGATTATGCCGATGCATCGGAAGCCATTGCTACCGGAAAAAGCTCGCCGTTGGTAGTTGCTTTATTTGGCTTTGATTTCGTAAAGCGGGTGTTTATTGCCAGCAATTTCGTTACGGTTACAAAAGATGACGAAACCGAGTGGGAAGAGGTGCTTTTTGAACTCAAACACTTCGTTCGGGCGTATTTCAGTGACCAGAAACCGGTATTTGCGCAGCAGACGGTTGATGCCAATACGACGAAAGTAGAAGCCGATTCGCCAACGGTTCAGAAAATTAAAGCCGTACTCGATCAATACATTCGGCCCGCTGTAGAATCCGACGGGGGCGCTATCAGCTTCCACTCCTTCAACGAAGAGGACGGTACCGTTAAAGTTTTGCTGCAAGGCTCATGCAGCGGTTGCCCTTCCTCTACGCTAACGCTGAAAGCCGGTATTGAAAATCTACTGACCCGATTAGTACCTGATGTAAAACAAGTCGAAGCGGAAGGCGTTTAAGGAAATGATGAATGATGGTTTGAAAATGGTAACTTGGCGTGTTGACAATTATCGTTTGTAAACCATCATTCATCATCATATTCTGACCTTTTTCGCTTATGAGCTTGCGGCTGTTGTCCTGTATTCTTTGCTTTTGCCTTTTCGCTTCTTCCAGCAAGGCCCAGAATTTCCTGGGCGTGTCACCCAGTCCGTACGGGGGAACGCAGAGTCTTTATCTGAATCCGGCGTTTGCCGCGGATTCGAAATACGGCTTTTACCTGAACATTGGAGCCGGAAACGCCCACCTCAACAACGATTACTTTCGCTACCAGGCTCCGTATTCGCTTCTGGGGCTCGTTCTGAAGCGCGTGCCCGATGAATACCGGCTGTCGGATGGTGCGGTCTTATTCCGGCCCGAATACCTGGGCGAAACCGGAAATGGTAAGGCCAAATCGGCGACGGCCTGGACGGACCTGCGCGGACCATCTCTGTTGGTTCGGCTGGGCGAAGGGGCCGCTATTGGCCTGACAACGCGTCTGCGGGCCACTGCCCAGATCAACAATGCCTCCGAAGCGCTGCTGTCGGTGGTGCGGGCGGGGCTGGAAGATCAACGGTTTTATAACCTGCCAAACCGGGATAATCAGTTTACGGTCAATACCAACACCTACGCCGAACTGGGCCTGACGCTGGCGGGTGCTATCATTCGCAACGATGATCAGCAGCTTTCAATTGGGGTTACGGTAAAACGGCTTCAGGGTATTACGGCCGGTTTTTTTAAAAACAACGGTCTTTCGTACCGTGTGCTGGCTGATTCAGTTCAATCCGGTGAGTATTACCTGCAAGTCGATGAGCTTACTGCCGAACTGGGTTATACCACGTATTTGCAGGACCGGGGGCGTTCCGTAACACTTCGTCAGCTTTTTGATGGTAACAATCCCGGTCGGGGCTGGGGGGCTGATATTGGAATTTCGTACCAGCTAAAATCTGTCGATAATCCGGATACGTATGCCCTTCGGCTTGGCGTTGCCTTGACGGATGTGGGTGCCATTCGGTACCGAGACGACCGGTATGTACGGCAGTATTCGATTGATGCCGCCAATAAACGGTTTGAGTCGACGGATTTTAACGAAGTTTCTGGCAGCGAGGAAATTGCTGACGTGATTACGAACCGGCTGGGCCTGACCGAAGCCAACAATACCGGGCGGTTTACTTCAGGATTGCCAACGGCTCTTTCCATTAACGCCGACATAGCGATTGGCAACGGCTTTTACCTGACGGGCACCTTATTGCAGGATGTTCGGCCCAAAGATGCCATTGCCATTCGTCAGCCTTCGCTGGTTTCGGTAACACCCCGACTGGAAACCTCGGCTCTGGGTGTAGCCATTCCACTAACGCTGATCAACAATTCGTTTGTTGCGGGCGCATCCATCCGAATTGGGCCGGTTTTTCTGGGAACCGACAATTTGTTTGGTATGATTGGCAGTAATTCCAATAAATTGCGCCCGCGCGGTGCCGACATCTACGCCGGTTTGGCGATAGCAAGTCTGCACCGGAAACCGTAGCAATTGAGCGTAATGAGGGTCTTTAACGTTTTTGCAGTAGCATTTGTCCTGATCATACAGGCCGTGGTTTGCAGCGGCCAGGGTAATCCGGTCGAAGAATATACCGTCCAGATTGAAACAAAAGAACGCAGTGGGCAACCCGTTCCGGCCACGCTCACGATCACCAACGAGGCTACCCGGAAGGTGCAGCGAGGGACGCTGCGATCTGGTTCTTATACCGTTGCGCTTCCGGCGGGAGGGGTCTACCGGCTCGATGCAACGCATACCGGATACCGTCCTGCCCAGAAAATTCTCCGGCTCGACCGGGTTGTCGATCCCAATCAGGCCCGGCAGACCATTGTCCTGGTTATGGAGCGGGAAATTTCGAGCGAATCGCCGGTCAACGTTACCGTGATTGATTACGATACCAGACAACTCATCCGGCAGGTACTCAACGTACAGATTCAGGAATTTGACGGAAAGCGGGTTATCATGACGGGGCCACCGCGTGACGGGCGTTTTACGTTTCTGGCCGGATTTGGTCAAAAAATCCGTTTTACGGTCGAAACGGCGGGCTACCAGCCTTATACGTATGTTGTTGATGTGAAAGATCAGCACGACATTACCATTCCGCTGCAACGCGCCCGAAATCCAGTGGTCGCTCAGGCAGCGCCAGCTTCGGAGACGGTACCGCAATTGACGGCACCAACAATGGCTCCGCCGGTTGCTACTGCTCCTGTAACAACCACCCCGCCCGCTGCCGCAACACCGGCTTCAACAACTCCTCCGCCGAGTACGTCAGCATCGAAACCAGAGGGTTCGGACGTGCCACCAGCCACTGTCAATACGGATTTATCAACCCTGACTTCCGGCAAAACGGTTACGCTTAACAAGGTGTATTTTGACCAGAGTAGTTATCTGCTCCGACCGGAGTCTTACGGCCAGCTGAACCAGTTGGTTGCTTTGCTGAAAAGCCGTCCGGGCGTACAGATTGAAATTTCCGGGCATACGGATAATGTAGGAGATCCACGGCTGAATCTGGCGCTTTCCGAAAACCGCGCCCGCGTGATTATGTCGTATCTGGTTGCTAACGGGATTGCCGAAAACCGTCTGCGTTATAAAGGCTACGGCCCGGCCCGGCCCATTGCCGCCAATGATACGGAGGAAAACAAGCAGAAAAACCGCCGGGTAGAGGTCCGGCTTCTGGAATGATTACTTGTTGGAGGAAGCTGATGCAGAATTGAGCCAATGTTGGTATACTTCCCGCATTAATTCCTTAATTTCATCAAAGTAGAGTGGTTTGCTGATACAGACTGTCGCACCCAGATCAATGCATAGTTCCATCTCGTCCTGATTCTGCGTATTGACAAACAAAACAACCGGAATGCGTTCCCAGAGTGGATTCTCTTTGATTTTGCGGAGCGTATCAAAGCCGCTTAGACCCGGCATGTATTTATCCAGAATAACAATCCATGAGTTCAGTGAGGTGACCGATTGATCGGTTTCCTGCTGCATAAAATTCAGCAGACGTTCCCCACTATCAAATTCCTGAATCGGTGCGGCCATTTGCATCGATTCAAGTGCCATCCGCATCAACATTCGGTCTTCTTCATCATCATCAACCAGTAGGACAATTGGTTTATGATTAGAATTTGTATACGATATTTCCATACGATCTAGTTTTGTACACAAACTACCACAAAAGTCGTTAATCACAACCAACGTAAAAACCCATTCAATAGAAAAAAGATATTTGTTGAATGATTCTTAAACAAAAGTTGCACAGCCGGTCAGCTAAAGACCCTTTTAAGGGTATAAGCAACAGTCTGGTTTTTCAACGGGTAATCAGCACACTGCCGCTCCGGTGAGGTTGCGAATCGCCGGGTTTAATCACATAGTGGTAAACGGCGGGGGGTAAATCCTGACCGTTGCTCCGACCATCCCAGGGTTGCAGGTAGCCTTTAGACACAAAAACCGGATTACCCCAGCGGTTGTAGACTTCTACAGTACAGTTCGGATAATCGGCAATGCCCCGGATCACCCAATTGTCATTCAGCCCATCGTTGTTGGGGGTAAAAGCGTCCGGAATGTAGAGGGCAGTGATGACCGTAACGGTTAACTGAGCGGTAAATTCACAGCCTTGCGGGGTGGTGACTTTTACCCGGTAGGTGGTCGTGGTGTCGGGACTGGCGTAAGGCCGGGCGGTTACCGGGCTGCTCAAACCCATAGAGGGTGTCCAGACATACGTAAGGGTGTCAATGCTGGTGGGGTTCAGTTGAACCTCGCTACCCCGCCGAACGGTCACGTCGGAAACGGTGATAAACGGAGCGGGCAGGACCTGCACGGTTTGCTGCGCCCGACCCGGGCAAGCATTTCCCGCCTGCGACAACGTATAGGTAATGACGAATTGCCCCGGCCCGGTTTTGGACGGATCAAATTCCGAAGCCGATACCGCTCCGGCGGCCCGCCCAATGCCCGTGAAGGTACCACCACCGGGTTCGGCCTGCAACGATAACCGTTCGGTTGCGTTTTCACAGATGGCCGGTAAGCGAGTCATCGAAACCGTCGGGGCCGTGTTGAAAGTAAGCCGAATACCGTCTGAGACGGCCTGACACTGGTTGGTATCGGTAACGGTCAGTACGTAATAACCGGGTTGGGTGGCAGCCAGCGATGAGGTTACTTCCTGATTCAGAATCGTTCCGGTATTCTCCCATTGGTAGCGGTACAACGGATTAGCGACGGCATTTAAACGAATTGTATCGCCGGAGCAGGCCGTTGTGGTGGGCGGAGGGGTGATGACCGCGACCGGTTTGGGATAGACCTGAACCTGAACACTGTCGGTAACTGTACAGCCGGTTATAGCACTGAAAATCTGAATCTTGAATTCGCCGGTTTCGTGGGGTTGATAATCCGATTCGCGGGCGTCCGGTATCGGCTGGTCGTTTTTGAACCACGCGTAGGTATAGCTGCCTTCGGGCGCTTTCAGAATAACCGATCGACCGTCGCAAAACGCGGTGGGCCCGCTGGCCGTTAGCTTCAGTTTTTCCGCTTCGGTCATATCCACCCGGACGCTGGTTTGCGCCGGGCTGGGCTTGCCGCAGGTATTTCGGTATTTTTTGATAACCGTATAGTCGCCGGATGCTTTGACAACCAGGGTAGCTGTGGTATCGCCTTCCAGATTCTGACCGTCGCGCTGCCACTGAAACGACCATTCCGCTGATGATTCGGTCCGGAGTGTGATTTCTTGCCCCTGACAAACCGAGACGCTGGTGACGATTCCACCGGCGTCTTCTTCAATATGGGCATTGACGGGGGCATGCGCCAATTGGATAACGGGGGCAGGCGGGGTATTAGTGGGGCAATCGACCACGGCCAGTTGGAAATCGCGCCGGACTGCGCCGATCCGTTGGCCGTTCCGGAATTCCTCACACAAAACCGCAAAGGCAAACAAGCCAACCTGACTGGCCGTGACGTTCAGTTGCCCGGTTTCCGAATTAATGCTGAGGGCGGGGGCGCCCGGAACGGCATTTTCTGCACTGAACCCCGGTCGCCAGCCAACCGTCGGATAGGCCGAACTTGGCTGGTTGTCATACGCCGTGCCCTGATCGGTAAAACCTTTGTAGGGTGTTACCAGCGAGTATTTAAGTTGATCACCGTCGGCGTCGGTCGCCTTGAAGCTGAAGCTGAACGGTTGTCCTTTACACGCATACTCGCCGGTCGGAATCGAGAAAGTAGGTGAGGAGTTTGGCGTTGTTTTCGGCGACGGAAAATCCAGGTAGAAAACCATTCCGGATTCATCGGCCTGCGTAATATTATCAATCGCACCGCTGCGGCAACAAACCCCGTGGACCACGTAATAACCGCCCGGATCGTCGAAACGGTCTGCCGAAAGTTCGATGTCCTTGCTATAAACAACTTCGCGCAGTTTCAGGGGGCGCAGTTGGGCACACGCCTGATTCGAAGCAGCCAGCGGCTGCTGATTAAGCAATGGGAGCTCAAATTCGCCCATTTTCAAATTATCCCTCCGGCGGTAAATGGCCAGTTTAACGGTTGGCTTGATGTCGCCCGCACGGCTGTTCAGGTCGTCAATAAACAGATTGAGTGATAAGGTAAATTGATCGGCTGTTCCCGGTCGGGTGAGCCGGACGTTGCCACCAACGATATGGGAGGCTGATAGCCAATTGGTTAAGCCAAGTAGAAGGAGAAGTAAAAAAAAAGTATTCCGTTGAGTCATAGACTGCGCGCTGTCCGGTAAATTTCTCGCAAAAAGTAAGCCATTGTCCAAATTATCACAAGTGTCGATCGGAGAAAAGTTGTCCCTTTCCTGTTTTGTATACGGATTTAAGCTCCAGACCGGTGATCAAATGGGGTGAAAAACCGTATCTTTTAAGAAAATTTGTAGCTTTGGTTAATCAGAAGAACCTGGCAACAGAACGATTCCGGGCCAACGAAATTGTTCTACAAACAGAGGTATGACGGAGCGCATCACGTTTTTCGACACAAAGATTGAATTTTTAAAGGGCGTAGGGCCTCAGCGGGCTGCACTGTTCAATACCGAACTCAATATTTTCACGTACCGGGACCTGCTTCAGTATTACCCGTTCCGACACGAAGACCGCACGCGTTTTTATACCATCGCCGAAATCAACGACGCTCTCCCGGCGGTTCAGGTTATTGGCCGCATCCGCGACTGGGTTATTGCGGGCGAAGGACCCAAAAAACGGCTCGTGGCTACCTTTACTGATCATACGGGTTCGATGGACCTGGTGTGGTTTCAGGGCATTTCGCATTTCGAAAAATTTCTGCGGGCGGGCACCGAATACATTGCCTACGGGAAAGCCATCGCCTTTGGCAGTACGTATAGCATCACCCACCCCGAGCTGGACCCGCTCACGCCCGAAAGCGAACAGAACAGCACTTTCCAGCCCGTTTACAACCTGACCGAAAAGCTGCGTCGGATGCGGGTAGACAGCAAACTGATTGCCCGAACCATGCGTCAGTTGCTCGAAGTGGCTTATCCGCATATTCACGAAACGCTGCCGGATTCGCTGCTGGAACAATACCGCCTGATTTCGAAAGCCGACGCCATTGAAAACATCCATTTGCCTAAAAGTCAGGCGTGGCTGAAACAGGCCGAACGGCGGCTGAAATTTGAGGAGCTGTTTTACAACCAGTTGCGGCTGATCAAGAATAAGCTGGTTCACAAAACCGAATATCCGGGTCAGGTTTTCCGCCATACGAAATTAGTAACCCGGTTTTACAAAGAATTCATGCCGTTCGATCTGACCGGTGCCCAGAAGCGGGTGTTGCGTGAAATACATACCGATCTGGTCAGCGGCAAGCAGATGAACCGGCTTTTACAGGGGGATGTAGGAAGCGGCAAAACCATTGTGGCATTCATTTCGATGCTGATGGCCATCGACAACGGCGCGCAGGCCTGTATTATGGCTCCCACCGAAATTCTGGCTGATCAGCATTACTACGGCCTGAAAGTGTTCGCCGACCAACTGGGCCTGAACATCGGGCGGCTCACGGGTTCGACCCGCACGAAAGGCCGCCGGATCATCCATGAACAGTTGCAGAACGGCATGATGCACATTATCGTCGGGACGCACGCGCTGCTCGAAGATGCCGTACAGTTTAAAAACCTCGGCCTTTGCATTATCGACGAGCAACACCGTTTCGGGGTGGCCCAGCGCGCCCGGCTCTGGAACAAAAATCAGGAAATTTACCCGCACATGATGGTCATGACGGCCACACCGATTCCGCGAACGCTGGCGATGACGCTTTACGGTAACCTCGATCTGTCGGTTATTGATGAATTACCGGCGGGGCGCAAACCCATCAAAACCGTTCACCGGTACGACACGCACCGGCTGGAAGTGTTTGGCTTCATGCGGCAGCAAATCGAGCAGGGGCGGCAGGTGTATGTGGTCTATCCGTTGATCGAAGAATCGGAAAAGCTGGATTTCAAGGACTTGATGGACGGCTACGAAAGCATTGCCCGGGCGTTTCCGAACCACCCCATTGGCGTCCTGCATGGACGGATGAGCGGGTACGACAAGGATTTTGAGATGGAGCGGTTTGTGAAAGCGGAAACTAAAATTATGGTGGCAACAACGGTTATCGAGGTCGGTGTCAACGTTCCGAATGCCAGTGTCATGGTGGTGGAAAGTGCCGAACGGTTTGGGCTGGCGCAATTGCACCAGTTGCGGGGGCGTGTGGGGCGGGGAGCCGAGCAATCGTATTGTGTGCTGATGACCGGTTATAAACTCAGCAAGGAAACCCGGACGCGCATCGAAACGTTGGTAAAAACCAACAACGGTTTTGAAATTGCCGACGTGGACCTGCAACTCCGTGGCCCCGGCGATCTTTCCGGAACCCAGCAAAGCGGTATTGCCGATCTCGTGCTGGCCGATCTGGCCAAAGACGGAGCCATTCTGACGGCCGCCCGCGAATCGGCGCAACGGATTCTGGAAGAAGACCCCGGCCTGGTGTTACCGCAACATGCGCCCATTCGGAATCAGGTTGAGATTCAGCGGGAGGGCGAAACGAACTGGAGTCGGATTAGTTAAGTCCGCTGATTAAGATTTTCTCTGTTGCGGACCGGCAGAACACCTTTCCGCAACAGAGAAGAGTGCAGCTTAGTGCGAGTCATCGGTTTCATGGCCCAGAATGACCAACCGGGTGGGTTGAGCCGAAACCTTGTGCTTCTTGATCTGAGCAAAGTCAGCCAGGTTAATCTGATGAACTTCGCCCAGCGCAGGAAGGGCAATGTAAGCGTACTTTTCGGTAGCTTCCAAAACGGGTTTGAACGTGTCGGCTGAAGGTGGCGCACCAATAACACTGCCTTCTTTCTTCAGGCTACCTGTTGACAGGTCGTAGATTTTCAGGGTTCCGTTAGTCAGTAGCAACAGCAAATTTTTACCCGCCCGATCCACTTTACACTGCATGATATCCGTTCCTTCGTAAATGGGTGTGATTTTATTTCCCACAATATCAATAAAGTAAGCACCTTTGGTGGCAACGAAGCCAATAAACTTCTTTACCGCAGCCGCTTCTAGAACCGTGCCCAGTCGAATATCACCGAATCCTTCAGGATTAGGAATGAGTCGCTGCCCGCCAGACTGAGTAACCACTAGCGCACCACCCGCTACCCCAAAGACGGCATTGGTCCCGTCGGTGGCATTACCGTGTAACCGGCTCACGGGCAACTTCGACGCAGAGACTTCTTTGCCTGTCGCATCTATGATTTTAACCCCGTGCGGCCCCGATAATTTTGACGCAGCATCCACAAATGTAACCGCATACGTACCGTTGTCAAATTTGGCCATTGCTCCGTGGTGCGCCGTCAGTCCGGCGTTGATTACTTTCATTTTCGCACCTGCCATGTGAAAGTCGGCTTCGTTGCCAATGCTCAGCGTGCCGTCACCATCGTTGAAAACCAGGGATTCGGTTCCCCTTGTTTTGAAGTGAGTCGGTTTTGGGCGGTCGCTGGTGATGGCGGCAAATTTGGGGGTACCCTTCACATCGACGTGGTCGCCGTGGTATTCCAGACCGCTGTCGAAGTACTGAACAAAATTCTGAGAACCGTATAGCAGGGCGGCAAACCGTCCGGATGCCGTTGTATACAACGCTGCGTTCGGATACTGGGCCTCAAAGGCCGTAACCGTGCCGTTGGCGGGCGTGATTTGGGTGAGCTGGTTACTGGTTCCATGCGCGACCAGAAGCCGTACGTGTTGGTATTCAGCGGCCGGTTGACTTGGAGATGGGTCATCGCCTTCTTTCTGACAGGACGTTAAGAGGGCGACCACACCTAGTAAGAGAGCCAGTTGGTAAAAGGAAATTTTCATGTTTTAAGAGTTTTATGCAACAATGATGCAAATGCAACAGTGATGCAAAAATAGGAGAGATTTGTGATTTACAAAATCACAGCTTATTAATTTTATTAGGGAAAAAGCAGCAGACAGATAAAAACAATCGCAAACAGAATAGGCCGGAAAAGTGTAGATTTAGGCGTCTGTTTGAAAGATAATGCTATGACCCTTCTTTCTCGTCGCCATTTCCTGCAATCTTCGGCCGTTCTTACTGGCAGCCTGCTGGCGCCATTGCTCCCGGCTTTCCGAACGGCACCCAAACCGTTACGCCTGGGCGGACCGATTTTCCTGAAAAGCGATGATCCGGAGGAACTGGCGCGGGAACACCGGCGGTTGCAGTACAGCGCGGCCTACATTCCGGCGGTGAATCTGACGGATACCGCGAAGATTGAAGCCATTCGGAAAGCGTTTGCGGCCCAGAATGTGATGATTGCGGAAGTGGGAGCCTGGGTGAATATGCTGGAGCAGGATGCTGAAAAGCGGAACCGGAACCTGACGTATGTATCGGAACGACTGGCGCTGGCCGAGGCCGTCGGGGCGCTGACCTGCGTCAACATTGGCGGTTCTTACAACCCCAAACAGTGGGATGGGCCGGATGCCCGTAATCTGTCGAAGGAGTATTTTGATGCGACGGTTGAAAACTGCCGGAAAGTGATTGATGCTGTGAAGCCCCAAAGGGCCAAATTTGCGCTCGAAATGATGGGCTGGAGCTTGCCCGATGGGCCGGATTCGTACCTGAAGTTTATCAAAGCCATCGACCGACCGGCGTTTGCGGCCCACATCGACATCGCCAACATCATCAACACACCCGGACGGTATTACCAGAACACGGAACTCATCAACGAGACGTTCCGGAAACTGGGCCGCTGGATTGTGTCGGTTCACGCCAAGGATGTTCACGGCAAGGATGTTCATTTTGCCGAAACCATACCGGGGCGTGGCGCCCTCGATTACGTGACGTACATCCGGAATGTGGCGGCCTTGCCGCAAGAAACGCCTTTTCTGCTCGAACACCTGCGCACCCCGGAAGAATACGACGAAGCCCGGAAATTTGTCATCAGCAAAGCCGCCGAAGCCGGAGTTTCGCTGGCCTGATGAACGCAGAACGCTCCTTCTGGGGCTTTACTTTTCATTTTTTTGCAACATGCTAACCGCGTTCCTGCCCCCCGGTTCTGACCGACAATAAATGAGTTGAAGGTTCTG
Source organism: Larkinella arboricola (assembly GCF_003259745.1). GTDB lineage: Bacteria > Bacteroidota > Bacteroidia > Cytophagales > Spirosomataceae > Larkinella > Larkinella arboricola. The sequence goes on from NZ_QLMC01000001.1 coordinate 667,517, forward strand.
TGGTTTATTTGCAGAATCAACCGACCAAACAGGAATAGCGGGTTATAGGATGTTACCAACCTACTCATAAACCATGACAAACGCATTAAAGAGGCTCTGGCCGTGGCTGCTACTTAGTATGCTGCCTTTGTCGGTCTGCGGCTGGAATAAACCAACACACATGGCCATTGGAGCCATTACATACCGGGATTTGCAGGCGAAATCGCCCCGTAAACTAGCGCGTCTGGTTGCCCTGCTGCGGCAGCATCCGGACGCCAGAACCCGCTGGGCGGCCACGCTCCGGGATTCAACGCTGTCGGAAGACGATAAAAACCGCTACCTCTTTATGCTGGCTGCCCGCTGGCCAGACGACATCAAAGAGCCAAACAACCCCTACGACCACCCAACCTGGCACTACATCAATTACATCTACAACCCGACGCTGGGGATGGCCCGGACCGATACCACCCTGGCAACGGGCGAAAATATTCTACAGGCGTTTGAACACAACCGGCAGATTCTGAAAAGTGACGCAGCAGATAGCGCCAAAGCCATTGCCTTATGCTGGCTGCTGCACCTGGGCGGGGATGTGCAGCAACCCCTGCATACGACGGCTCTGATTAGTCCGCAATTCCCGGCGGGAGATCAGGGCGGTAACCTGTTCAAGATCAAAGTAAGCATGAGCAACCCGACGCGCAACCTCCACAGCCTGTGGGATGGAATGCTGCTGAGTACGGACAGCTTCGATGCAGCCGATCAACTAGCCCGGCAACTGGAGCAAACCTACCCACGCCGGAACGCTCCGCGCCGACGCAAACCGGATATTAGTGCCTGGTCCGTAGAAAGTTTTGAACTGGCCCGCCGGTTGTCCTACCGCGAGGGGTCGCTTCAGGCGGGTACGGGCGACAACGGTGTTGTGTTGCCTTCCGATTATCTGGCGACGATGCGGCCCGTTGCCGAACAGCGGGTTGCGCGGGCGGGCCACCGTCTGGCAAATGGACTGCGGTTCGATGTGAAAAAGAAAGGATGGTTTGGGCTGCGTGGATAAGTCGGGCGGAGAGGGTCCATTGAATCATTTCTGATAAAGGAATGCCCGCCGATCCGGTTGAGGGTTGAGCAATCAGGTTAACAGGATAGTAGTCATGTTTAATCTGAAAATTAAAGTACGATGAATCCATCCAGCGAGAGTAATTCAACCAATTTACAGGACCCTCAGGAAAAGTACCCACAACCACCGCAACCGGAACAGCAGCAGGAGGTGCCCGGCAGCGAAGCCGAAATGCAGCCCAAAGCCGATCACGGCGAAACATCCTACAAAGGCTCGGGTAAACTGACGGGCCGGAAAGCCATCATTACCGGGGGCGATTCGGGCATTGGTCGGGCTGTGGCCATTGCCTTTGCGCGGGAAGGCGCCGATGTGCTGATTTCGTACCTGAATGAAGACGAGGACGCAAAAGAAACCGCCCGCTACGTAGAAGAAGCCGGTCGAAAAGCCGTACTGGTTCCGGGCGATATCTCCGACGAAGCGCATTGCCAGCAGCTTGTGGAGCGGGCGGTTGCCGAATTGGGTGGGCTGGATACTCTGGTCAATAACGCGGCTTATCAAATGTCACAGGAATCGTTGCAGGACATTACCAGCGAGCAACTGGACCGCACGTTTCGCACGAACATTTTTGCCATGTTTTATCTGTGCAAAGCGGCCGAAAAACACCTCAAACCCGGTAGTACGGTGGTCAATACTACCTCGGTGAACGCTTACAAACCCAGCCCGATATTGCTGGACTACGCGGCCACCAAAGCGGCTATTCAGAATTTTACGGCCAACCTGGCGCAGGTGTGGGGTGAAAAAGGCATCCGGGTCAATTGTGTAGCGCCGGGGCCGATCTGGACCCCCTTGATTCCATCGACCATGCCACCGGAAAAAGTAAAGAATTTCGGGCAGGACGTTCCCCTGCAACGCGCTGGTCAACCCGCCGAACTGGCCCCGATTTACGTCCTTCTGGCTTCCAACGATTCCAGTTACATGACCGGGAGCACTGTGCAGGTAACGGGCGGATCACCAACGATTTAACCACGAAGCCGTTTGTAAATGATTGGACCTCTGGTACCGAGGTCCAATTTTCATTTAAATGGAATTAAAGTTTCTGTACGGCTATCCACCTTCGGATTTAATGTGTTTATTGATCAAAACCGTTAACGTTTATCGCTTTTGTCATGGAAAAGTCACCGAATAACGAAAAGAAGCCAGCGGATATTCCTCAGCAGCACATTGAGAATGAGCCCAAAAGCGGGGACCGTCCTGACCAGGGAATGGCCATGACAAACGACCACTACGATCCGCAGGGTAAACCGGATGCCGACAAGCGCGTTTTGCCCGCACCCGACACCGTAGGAAATAAACGAAAATTCCCGATTCTGGCCCAGCCGCCCGAAGCCTTCACGGGGCTTAAACTGGGTAAACCGGCTGATGTGGCCGCCGGATTACCGGCCGTGTTGAAATCGGGCGCCTTTGCCTGGAGCGAAGCCGGGGTGGGCCGCGGAACCCACGCCCTGCTCAAGCTCAATCAGAAAGACGGTTTTGACTGTTCGTCCTGCGCCTGGCCCGACCCGGACCGGGACCGTTCCATTGCCGAATTTTGCGAAAACGGAGCCAAAGCCACCGCTTCCGATGCCGACCATAAACGCGTTGATCCGGATTTTTTTGCCAAACACAGCGTGGTGGAATTGTCGCAGATGACCGACCGCGATCTCAACAATGCCGGTCGCATCACGCATCCGGTGGTGTTGCGGCCCGGCGCTACTCATTACACGCCCATCGCCTGGGACGACGCCTTTCAACTCATTGCCGATGAATTGAATAAGCTGGAATCACCCCACGAGGCCGCTTTTTATACCTCGGGTAAAGTCCCCAACGAACCGGCTTATGTCTACCAGCTTTTTGTGCGGCAGTTTGGGACCAACAACTTACCCGACTGCTCGAACATGTGCCACGAGAGCAGCGGTTCGGCCCTGAGCCCGACGGTGGGCCTGGGCAAAGGTTCGGTAACGCTCAATGATATTTATGATGCGGAGGTGATCATCATCATGGGCCAGAATCCGGGAACCAATCACCCCCGGATGCTCTCGGCTTTGCAGATTGCCAAGCGCAAGGGGGCCAAGATCATTTCCGTCAATCCGTTGCACGAAGCGGGGTTGAGCCACTTCAAGAACCCGCAGGATTTCATGAATCCGATCAAAGCCGTTGGGACGTTGCTGGGCCACGGTACGCCGATTACCGATTTGTTTCTGCAAGTGAAGATCAACGGTGATATGGCGGTTCTGCGCGGCATTATGAAGCACCTGCTGGATGCCGAAGACAAAAGTCCCGGCACAGTAGTCGATCACGAATTTATCCGGCAATACACCACCTGTTACCAAGAATTTGTGGAGGTGATTCGTAGCACTACCTGGGAGGATATTGAGGAAATGAGCGGCCTTTCGCGCGGGCAGTTGCTGGAAGCGGCCAACCTCCTCGCCCATAAAAAGAAAATTATTACCTGCTGGGCGATGGGCCTGACGCAGCAGAAAAATGGCGTGATGAGCATTCAGGAAATCGTGAACCTGCACCTGCTCAAAGGCGCTATCGGCATTCCCGGCGGGGGGCTGTGTCCCGTTCGCGGCCACTCCAACGTGCAGGGCGACCGGACGATGGGCATTTGGGAGCGCCCCCATCAGGAGTTTCTGGATGCTTTGGAGAAAGAATACAACTTTCAGCCGCCCCGCGAACACGGTCTGGACACCGTAGAATCCATCAAGGCCATGTACGACGGCAAAATCAAGGTGTTTCTGAGCCTGGGTGGTAATCTGCTGTCGGCCGGGCCGGACACCGAATTTATAGCGGACTGTATGCGTAAGCAGCGATTGACGGCTTTTGTCGCCCCTAAACTCAATCGGGGGCACCTGACTACCGGGGACATTTCACTTATTCTGCCCTGCTTTACACACCTCGATATTGATGTCCAGAAGTCGGGCCAGCAGTTTACGTCCTGCGAAAATTCGATGGGCGTAGTCAGTCGGAATAAAGGCGTGCTGGAGCCGCTGGAAGGGGAGATGCGCAGTGAAGTTGCTATTATCTGCGGAATTGCCAAAGCAACACTGGGAGCCCGGTCTACGGTGGATTGGGACGCCTACACGGAAAACTACGACACCATCCGTGACGCGATTTCCCGGGTGATCCCTGGCTTTGAAGAGTTCAACGAGAAAATCCGTAAACCGGGTGGTTTTTACCTGCCCAACGGCCCCCGCGAGCGAAATTTCACGACGGAAAACGGCAAGGCCAATTTCTCGGTGACCGACATGGTGATGCACCCCATCGAACCCGATCAACTGGTGCTGATGACCATCCGGAGCCACGACCAGTTCAACACGACGGTATATGATTACAACGACCGGTATCGCGGTATTCACGGCGAACGGCGGATCGTTTTCATGAACCCGCAGGACATGGCCGAGCGGAACATCCGGGAACGGCAGTTGGTAAATGTTACCAGTCATTTTGAAGGCCAGACCCGGAAGATGGAGAGATTGATTGCTATTCCTTACAACATTCCGAAGGGTAATACGGCGGCTTATTATCCCGAAGCCAATGTGCTGGTGCCGGTCGCCAGCGTAGCTTACATCAGCAATACGCCCACTTCCAAATTTGTGATTGTCACCGTAGAGCCGGTTGCCGATGCGATTGTGAAAGGCGATGGTTCAACGGAGGTAGTTGCCGTTGCGTAAACCTCATAAAAGTCGAACGACGGTCGGTGAGTGGACCTTATTGTTGCTTTATTAAAGCTAAAACCTGATTGACGGTCATCGCAGAAACCTATGAAGCTTTCATTCAAACCCCTGAAAGAGCAGGTAATGGTCATCACCGGAGCCTCGAGCGGAATTGGTCTGGCTACCGCGCAGGAAGCCGCCCGACACGGCACCCGGCTGGTGGTGGCTTCGCGCAACGAAGCGGCCCTGGCTACCCTTGTCAACCAGATCAGGACCGGGGGCGGGGAGGCCGTTTATGTCGTGGCCGACGTGGGGCTGCGGGAGGATGTGCAGCGCATCGCCGATACCGCCATCGAACGGTTTGGCGGCTTTGATACCTGGGTCAACAACGCCGGTATGGCAATATGGGGGCGTCTGGAAGCCGTCAGTGATGAAGACCATCGCCGGTTGTTCGAGACGAATTTCTGGGGGACGGTTTATGGTTCACTGATTGCGGTGGGCCACCTGAAACAGCGGGGCGGTTCGCTCATTAACATCGCCAGCGCGGCCGCCGATCTGGCGCTGCCTCTACAGGGCATGTACAGTGCCAGTAAACACGCCGTGAAGGGATTTACCGATGCGCTGCGGATGGAACTGGCCGAAGAAAAGGCTCCCATTTCCGTCACAACCATTAAACCGGCTGGCATCAATACGCCGTTGCCGCAACATGCCCAAAATTACATGGATCAGGAGCCTAAACTGCCCCCGCCGGTTTATGAACCCAAGGAAGTAGCGCTGGCCATTCTTCATGCGGCTACGCACGCTGAACGGGATATTTACGTCGGTAGTGCCGCCAAGATGATGAGTATGGGGAATAAATATGCCCCGGAGTTGATGGACTGGGTTGGTGAAAAAATCCTGTTCGATCAGCAGCGCCGGTCGGAACCCGCACGGCATTCAGCGGGCGCTTTGCACCGGTCTGGCTCCGACGGTTCGGTTCATGGCGATCACCCCGGCCCTGTGATGAAAACCAGTTTCTATACCCGGGCTTCGCTGCATCCCCTGATTACGGGGGCGGCTCTGGCTACCATTGGATTGGCCGCTATGGTCTGGCTCTCGGCCGGTCGGACTAAGTCGTGGTAGTCTGAAGAATCTTTTTGAACAGCAGCGCGTCCTCAAACATGTGGACGTTGTTGAAAAAAACGTAGCAGGGACGGTTTTTTGGTAAAAGCTCAACCAGTTCGGTCAGTTCCTGTTCTTCGTACTGATACCGCCAGCCCTGACGGCCGTGAAGCCGGAAATAACAGTGGTCCGGCGTGACAGTATTCGTGACAAATGGATCAACTACGTGCCATAAGTTCAGGTCATGACACATATCCTGGATCAGATCACGATCCCACGCGCCCCGGGGTTCCCATCCTAAATGAAAATTCTGGCGGTCAATGTCCGAAAAGAAGCGTTCCAGATTGGTCCGGTTCTCGCGGGTTGGTTTGAAACTGGCCGGACATTGAAACAGGATGGTTTTGGCTCCAAGCGCCCGGGCACAATCGGCAGTCACCTGCCAGGCTTGCCGGACCACCTCCGTGGGCTTAAAGGAACCGGCCTGCTGGCGTTCTTCGTCCGAAAGCGGTTTTTTCAGCCGTTTATACGTCGGACTGCGGGCTTCGTGGGTAATGAGTTGCCAGGCTTTTAGGGTAAACTCAAATTCGGGTGGCACCTGCCGACGCCAGTTTTCCAGGGTGGCCAGTCGGGGTGGTTGATAAAAGGTTTGCTGCACCTCTACGCACGAAAGGAATTGGGCTAACTCGGTTTTGGGACGGCTAAAGCCGCAGGTACCAACGTTGACCATCGATCGGCTAGACTTTTCCTTTGTGATCCCAATGGTCTTTAATCACGGCACCGCTGGGTTCTTTTAGCAATTTACGGGTGTACTGATCGCCTTTGATGATGCCCCGTTCGTTGGCCGTACCAATGTACATCACAATCGGGTTACCGTCTTCGTCAGTTTTCAGCGCCACGTCGTAGCGATTGAATTTGAAGGTCACCAGCGTAGACGGTTGGTACGTTTTGTTCAGGTGCTTCATCAATTTGTCGCCAATTTTCATACACAATCTCCTAGGAAGCAATTAATAACTGTGGTTTCCAGATAATCTCGGGCTGGATCGACTCTTCGCGGCTGACAGCAGGTGTCGTAACGGCATGTGTAATGGTTCGCGGGGTGGAAGAAGCCGTTGACAACTTGCGGATCAGAACAGGAATAGACCGTAAGCGTTCGTTGGCTTTCAATTCCCGCAAAAGGTCCAGATTCGCGTCGGTTGATCGGGCCAGATCAAGGACAATCACTTTGGGTAAACAAAAAGTAGCCGAATCGCATAGCTTTCCGAATAACTGCTTGGCCGACTCGTAATAGACCACCGGATAGGCGGAATAATACGTTTCCATGCCAGGCACGAATGTCGGGCAATTGTCAGCCAGGGGTGTTACCATGGCAATGAAACCGGTAGTTTTTTGGTCAGGAAGGCACACTGGTTTAATATGAGCTAAATGAAATAACTAAACTTTGTCTGATAAAAAAAGTTGAAACCATTCTGTGTTTTGTGATCGTACGGTCCACAGGCTATTCCGGATACCAGACAAAGGAACCCGCACCAGGCTGGGTGGCTGGCAAAAGGAGTTGTATGGCCCCCGGGGATAAGTGGCTGAGAAAGACCGGAAAGTGATAACGGTACGCTTATACGACTGCGGAGTCGGGGTCAATATTATTCGACTTGAACCGGTACAAAAATGAGATTTTATGCGGAGTACCGGCTCGTCGTTCGGAAAGGCGCTTCAGATGATTAGAAGCCATTATTTTTTAAAGTTACGGGCGTCGGGGGATGCTCCGGAATGGTTTCGTACAATCGTTGCAGTTCCGGGATAGACAACAGCGCGGTTAGCAGGTAAGTTACGTGTTGAGTTGTTACGGCACGGACCGCCGGATGGTTATAATCCTTCGTGAAATTTTGCAAAATCCCTTCCCGGGTTTTTGGCGTGCTGGCTCTTTCCGTACCTTTGGCGGAAAGGCGGTATTTCCATTCAACTACGTGTCCATGTGTACTTTCCGTTTGATTAGTTGCCTCTCTCTGCAATTCCTGTCTTTCCTGATGTTTGGTGCGAAGGTGGATACGCTGGACGTACCGAGCGCCAGTATGAACCGCACCTTGCGGGCGGCTGTCGTGCTGCCGGAAACCTACCGAAAAGCCAGAAAACAGACCTTCCCGGTGCTGTACCTGCTGCATGGGGGCACGGGCAGCTTCCGCGACTGGTTGACCAAAACGCCCGACAAAACGCTGCTGCACCGTCTGGCCGATCAATATAACCTGATTATTGTGACGCCCGACGGTGATCCGACCAGTTATTATTTCGACAGCCCACTAATCAAAAACAGCCAGTTCGAAACATTTATTTCGAAAGAGCTGATGGAGAAGATCGACAACACCTACCGAACCATTCGTGACCGGAAAGGGCGGGTCATTGCGGGCTTGTCGATGGGTGGGCACGGTGCCTTGTTTATCTCCAGCCGCCACCCGGAACTGTATGCAGCCGCCGGGAGCATGAGCGGAGTGATGAACATCAATACCGCCACCTGGAAAGTAGCGCCCGATTTTGCCAAATCCCGTTCCGAAAATTTTGCCCGCTTGCTGGGACCGCCGAAGGATGGAGACGAGCCCTATCCGGGTTACACGCTGGTCACGCTGGCCGACCGGCTGAAAGCCAACAACCTGCCCCTCATTCTGGACATCGGCGTTGATGATTTTCTGATAGAAACCAACCGCGACCTCCACCGGCGGCTGGTGGAAAATAAAACGCCCCACGATTACACCGAGCGACCCGGTGCTCACACCTGGGAGTACTGGGAAAATGCGCTGCCGTATCAGGTACTGTTTTTTAGCAACGTTCTCAATGCCTATCCGGCTGCTAATCCTTAATCAACGCATGAAAACCGCAGTACCGTTGTTTGGCCTCATGTGCCTGGTTTTTCTGGCCTTCGCGCCCTCAACCCGCGAAACAAGTCCTGTGAAAGTAAGCGGAGGGCTTATTTCGGGAACCGTAAACCCGGACGGTGATGTGCAGATTTTTAAAGGTATTCCGTTTGCCGCTCCGCCCGTTGGCGACCTGCGCTGGAAAGCGCCACAGCCCGTAAAGCCGTGGTCAGGGGTGCGGAAATGTGATCGGTTCGGAGCCAGTCCGGTGCAGGGAGCGCCCAATCCGTTCGGGCCGTGGAGCGCCGAGTACCTGATCCCGAAAGAACCCATCAGCGAAGATTGTCTGTACCTGAATGTGTGGTCGGGCGCCAAGTCAGCTGCGGAGAAACGCCCGGTGCTGGTGTGGATTTATGGGGGAGGTTTTAACAGCGGAGGCAGTGCAGTGCCCATTTATGACGGCGAAGCAACCGCCAAAAAAGGCATTGTGTTTGTCAGCATCAACTACCGGGTTGGGTCGTTTGGCTTTTTTGCCCACCCGGAACTAACCAGAGAGTCGGGCGAGTCCACGCCGGGAGAATCCACGCGGGGCGCATCCACGCCGGGCCGTAGCGCGTCGGGGAATTACGGGTTGATGGACCAGATTGCGGCTTTGCAGTGGGTAAAGCAGAATATTGCCGTGTTCGGTGGGGATCCCGACAACGTCACCATTGCGGGCCAGTCGGCGGGGTCCATGAGTGTCAATTGCCTGGTGGCTTCACCGGTTGCCAAAAATCTGTTTAACAAAGCCATTGCCGAGAGCGGAGCCAGCTTTGCCCGGCCCCATGCGTCGCTTCAGCAGGCGGAAGAAGCCGGGCTAAAAATGATGCAGGCATTGGGGGCTACATCGCTGGCCGAATTGCGAGCCAAACCGGCCAGCGAGATTCTGCAAAAAGCGCAGGGAATACGGGGTCCGATTATCGACGGTTATGTGCTGCCCCAGTCCATCGCCAGCATTTTTGCCGCCGGAAAAGCGAATCCCGTTGCTCTGCTGACTGGCTGGAATGAGGATGAAGGAATGGCATTTGGCCCGAAGAAAAAAGCGGACGAATACCGGAAGCAACTCGAACAGCAATATGGCGACAAGGCTCAGACGCTCCTCCAGTTTTATCCGGGTACGACCGATGCCGAAGCCGCCGAATCGCAGGTAAAACTTTCCCGCGACCAGGTTTTCGGGGCGCAAAATTACACCTGGGCTACCATTCAGGCGCAGCAGGGCCGACCCGTTTACGTCTACCGCTTTACCCGAAAGATTCCGGCAACGGGCCAATACGCTCACTATGGCGCATTTCATACCGGTGAGGTGGCCTACGCTTACGACAACCTGCGCTTTATCGACCGCCAGCTTCGACCGCTGGAATCGACGGATGACAAGCTCGCCCGGATTATCTCATCCTACTGGGCCAATTTCACTAAAACCGGGAACCCCAACGGCCCGGGTCTGCCCCAATGGCCTGCTTATTCGACGCAAGACAAGCAGATAGTGGAATTGGGCGATCAGGTAAAAGCGAAACCGTTGGCCGATGCGGCTGCGCTGGAGTTTTTCTTTGGCCTGATGAGTAAACCCTAATCCGGGGAATGACGAATTGCGGAGTAATACCGTTGGAAGTGCTAAATTTATCAACGGTATAAAACCCGAATAGCTGGCCCAATGGACCAGCTATTCGGGTTTTATAGAGAGTCTCTCAGAGTCGTTACACTTTCCCGCGCAGAAAATCGGCGGTATAGTTTTCACCCTCCGGCAGTTTCACCAGTTCTTCGGGCGTACCGGCAAACGTGATGTAACCGCCTTTCGCACCGCCTTCGGGGCCGAGGTCGATGACATGATCGGCGGATTTGATGACTTCCGTATTGTGCTCAATGATGATCACACTGTCGCCCTGATCAACCAGTGCGTTGATGGCTTTCAGCAGCTTCCGGATGTCGTGGAAGTGCAAACCCGTCGTCGGTTCGTCGAAAATGAACAGGGTGCCGCCTTTGTTTGGATTGCCTTTGCCCAGGAACGACGCCAGTTTTACCCGCTGGGCTTCCCCACCCGACAGGGTATTCGACGACTGGCCGAGCGTGATGTAGCCTAAACCGACATCCTGCAACGGCAGCAGTTTTTCCACCATTTTGTGTTCGGCTTTCCGGAAATAATCAATGGCTTCATCGACGGTCATGTCCAGAATGTCCGACACGTTTTTGTCGGCCAGCGTCACTTCCAGCACTTCCTGCTTAAACCGTTTGCCATTACAGCCTTCGCATTTCAGGTAAATATCGGCCATGAACTGCATCTCGATCTTCACCTCGCCTTCGCCCTGGCACACCTCACAGCGCCCGCCATCGACGTTAAACGAGAAGTGCGACGGTTTGTAACCCCGTGCTTTCGCCACCGGCTGCTCCGCCATTACCTGTCGCAGATAATCGTACGCTTTGATGTAGGTCACCGGATTCGAGCGCGACGATTTACCAATCGGATTCTGGTCAATCATCTCAATGGACGTAATCCGTTCCAGACTACCGCCCAGGCTGTCGTGCTTGCCCGCTTCCTCCGAACCATCGCCTTTCAGACGGGCCAGCGCCGGATACAACACCTTACGAATCAGAGTCGATTTGCCCGAACCGCTCACCCCCGTTACGACCGTCAGGCTGTTCAGCGGAAACCGTGCATTCACATCTTTCAGGTTATTTTCCCGCGCGCCGTTCACCTCCAGCCAGTGCGTGGCCTTCCGCCGAAACTTCGGCACCGGAACGGTTTCTCTGCCCGTCAGAAAAGCAATGGTGTGGGAATCATGAGTTAAGACGGGGCCGCCCGGCGGTGAAGAGTTTTGAGTTATGAGTTGTTGCTCGTTGGCGTTGTCACTCTTCACTCTTAACTCATAACTTTTCACCTCTTCCCACGTTCCCTGAAACACCAGATGGCCGCCGTTGACGCCCGCGTCGGGACCGATGTCGATCAACTGATCGGCGGCCCGCATCACTTCTTCTTCGTGTTCAACCACGATAACGGTATTGCCCAGGTCACGCAGGGTTTCCAGCACGCCCACCAACTGCTTGGTGTCGCGGGGGTGAAGGCCGATACTGGGTTCGTCGAGAATATACATGGAGCCAACCAGCGCACTGCCCAGTGAGGTAGCCAGTTTAATACGCTGGTACTCACCACCCGACAGGGTGTTGGTCAGGCGGTTTAAGGTCAGGTAAGTCAACCCGACGCGTTCCATGTAGTCCAGCCGGTTGCGAATTTCGGTCAGCAGGCGTTTGCCCACTTCCTGCTGATGGGGTGGCAGGTCCAGCGTCCGGAAGAAAGCCGCGGCCTCATCAATCGGCATCAGGACAATGTCTGTGATGGATTTCCCGGCAACTTTCACGTAGCTGGCGTCTCTGCGCAGCCGCGAGCCCCGGCATTCCGGACAGGTGGTTTTGCCCCGATAGCGCGACAGCATTACGCGGTATTGCACCTTGAAGGTCTGACTTTCCACAAAATCGAAAAAGGCGTTCAGGCCCTGAAAGTAGGCGTTTCCGGTCCAGAGAATGTCTTTCTGCTCCTGCGACAGGTCTTTGTAGGGGCGGTGAATCGGGAAGTCGAAACGAATACCGTTCTTGAGCAGCGGGCGCAGAAATTCCTCGCTCATTTTCTCGCTTCGCCAGGGCGCAATGGCTCCTTCAAAAACGGACAGGTTTTTATCCGGAATCACCAGATCCGGGTCAATTCCGAGGACCTTGCCAAAACCGTCGCACCGGCGGCAGGCACCATAGGGGTTATTGAACGTAAACAGGTTCACGCTCGGTTCTTCGAACGCAATACCGTCTAACTCAAATTTATCCGAGAAAACGCGCGATTCTTTACCGACTATATCGACCCGGCAAACGCCCTCGCCTTCGCTGAACGCCGTCTGAATCGAATCCGAGAAACGGTATTGATTGTCTTCTTCGGGTTGTCCGTTTTCATCAAACTGCACGGTACTCCGGTCGATCAGGATTTCCAGATCAGTGCCGGAAGCCGGTTCGGGGGCGGTTTTTTCCAGAATTTCCTCGATAAACAGCACCTCGCCGTTGGCCACAATCCGGGTGTACCCTTTTTGCAGCAGGACTTTTAGCTCGTCGGCCAGTGTGCGGTCGGTCCGGATGTGCAGCGGAGCCATCACCATGACGCGCTGGCCCGGTTCGTAGGTGTATAGATAATTAACAACATCCGTTACCGTATCTTTGCGAACTTCGCCCCCGGAAATGGGCGAGTACGTCACGCCAATGCGGGCGAAGAGCAGTTTCAGGTAGTCATAAATTTCGGTGGTCGTTCCAACCGTGGAGCGGGGGTTGCGGGTCGTTACTTTTTGTTCGATGGCAATGGCCGGAGACACGCCCTTGATGTAGTCGACTTCGGGTTTTTCCATCCGGCCCAGAAACTGCCGGGCGTAACTGCTCAGGCTTTCGACGTACATCCGCTGACCTTCGGCAAACAGGGTGTCGAACGCCAGCGACGATTTGCCCGAACCGGAAAGGCCGGTAATGACAACCAGTTGATTACGGGGAATGGCAACGTCGATGCTTTTCAGATTATGGACCCGGGCACCCTTGATAATGATATAATCTTTCGGATCAAGGCGGTCGACCTCGGGTTGCTGAAAGGAGCCGTCGGGCGGCAGACTAACTGATAAATTCATCCTATACGTTTAGCAAAACTCTATCTTTAGACTAACGGTTTTTTTGAAAGTATGGTTTCCTTTTGCTAATTGATTCAGGCAGCCGCAAACCGGCATGGGGGTTCTTGGGTTACAACGACCTGTCAGTAAAAGAGAAACGGGATGGATTTAATTGTTTGGGAAGATATTATCAAGCTCCTGCTGGCGATGCTGCTGGGCGGTCTTGTTGGTGCAGAACGCGAATACCGTGGTAAATCGGCGGGGTTGCGGACCACCATTCTGATTTGTGTGGGTTCGGCGCTGTTTACCATTGTTTCCGGGCGTTTTAGCGAATACGACCGGATTGCCTCCAACATTGTCAACGGGATTGGGTTTCTGGGAGCCGGTATTATTTTCCGGCAGGAAACGGGTGTTCAAGGATTAACGACGGCGGCCACCATCTGGTCGGTTGCTGCAATCGGAATGGCGATTGGGGGCGGCTTTTACGATATTGCGGTGGGCGGGTTTGTTCTGATTGGAGCTACCTTGCTGATGCTGTCGGCACTGGCTGCGCGCATCGGGCGGATTAGTCAGGATCGGCAATACCGAATTGTTACTATTTTTAAAAATCAGACCTTGATTCATTATGAAATGCTTTTTAAAGAATTCGGGCTACAGGTGCAACGGCAGACGCAACAGCGTATTGGTAATGAAATCATTGGCTATTGGCGGGTTAGCGGGCCGGAAGATGCCCACGAACGTTGCATTCAACAGCTTTTGAGTGATCCGGAGGTGAAAGAGTTTACGTTTTAAAAGAACCACTAACTAAAAACCCTTATTTTTTCGTTTATATTGCAAGTACTCATTTTTGTTCATTAATCAACTCTATGAACCTCATACAGAAAGGCTTACTGGCGATCATGCTGGTGAGTAGCAGTGTCGCCTTCGGGCAGCTTACCGAGGACCCGGAAGATCGGCGCGGAGACGGTAAAGATCCGTTAAAAACCAAAACGCCGGAAGGAGAACCCCTGCCATTCTCGCAGCGTTTACGGTTTGGGGGCGGTATCAGCAACGTCTCGATTGGCAATCCGTTTAGCATTGGCGTATCACCCGTTATCGGTTATCAGGCTTCCGAGCGGGCAATCCTCGGCGTCGGCGTTAATTACGTGTACTACCGGGCTAAATTGTACTACCAGGGCGGGGCAACCGAAATTTACCGGGCTAACCAGTATGGCGGACGCGTATTCGGGATGTACGAAATTCTGCCCAATGTGGTCAAAAACCTGTATCTGCACGGCGAATTTGAAAATACTAACATCGGGTACACCAACTACAACATTATTCCGTACGAAACCCAGCGTCGCTGGGTAAGTGCCGGGTTGGTGGGTTTGACATACTCGCAACCGATCAGCCGACGGTTTGGTATCAATTTAACGGCTTTGTATAACCTCAGCTACAACGCAGATCCCACCTTTTCGTCGTTTGTCTACGGCAGTAGCCCGTGGGTGATCCGGGTGTCGTTCTTCTAGTCTGGACTGGGATTACGCGGATTAACCAAGAGTATTTTGGATTCTCTTGATTCTTTAATCCGTGTAATCCCGATTCAGCATGAAATTCTTCCTATACGGTTTACTTATCCTTTTATCCGTTGGGCGCAGTCTGGCGCAGACCCCCGACTTTTCTCAGGTACCGGGCATAATCGTCGCCCACAGCCCGGCGGTTTCGGGTTTGTACATTGGCTCTCCTAGCCTTTGCGTCCTGCCCAACGGCGATTATCTGGCCTCCCACGATTTGTTTGGTCCGCAATCCAACGAGTTTGTCCGGCCCAACTCCCGCATTTACCGCTCCACCAACCGGGGTAAAACCTGGACGCAGATTGCCGAAATCAACGGTCAGTTCTGGTCGAAACTCTACGTTCACCGCAACGGCCTGTACTTCTTTGGCACCGACAAACACCACGGCAATACCATCATCCGGAAATCTGACGACGGGGGCGTTACCTGGACCAACCCAACCGACGGCGACCACGGTTTGCTGCTGGCGGGCGAATACCACTGTGCACCCATGCCGTTTCTCGAACACAACGGGCGGCTCTGGCGGGCGATGGAAGACGCGATGGGAACTATCAAACAATGGGGCAAACGGTACGGTGCTTTCATGATGTCGATGCCGCTGGACGCCGACCCGATGAAAGCCGCTAGCTGGACGAGCAGCAACGTGCTGCGGTATGACTCCACGTACCTGAACAACGGTTTTGGCGGCTGGATTGAAGGGAATGCCGTCCTGAGTCCGGCGGGCGAGATGCTGGACATTCTGCGCGTCGATCATCGGAAATCACTGGACGAAAAAGCCGCTTTCGTGCGCATCAGCGCGGATGGGAAAACCGCTGCGTTTGACGTCAATAGCGGTTTTGTGCCGTTTCCGGGCGGCAGCAAGAAATTCACGATTCGCTACGACCCCAAATCGAAACTATACTGGACCCTGACGAATTATATTCCGCAGGAAGTCAAACAGGCCAATACCGGGAAAAATCCGGCCAGCATTCGGAACACGCAGGCGCTGTGCAGCTCTAAAGATTTAAAAAACTGGAACCTGCGCCAGATTGTGCTGCAACATCCTGACGTGGCCAAACACGGTTTTCAGTATGTGGACTGGCTGTTCGATGGCAGGGACATTATTCTGCTGTCGCGCACGGCGTATGACGACGGCCTGGGCGGGGCGCACAACAACCACGACGCCAATTTCCTGACGTTTCACCGCATCAAGAATTTCCGGAAAAAGCCGGTGAATTCTTTATAGGGCGGCTACATCCCGAAGGGCTTTTTTACGAGTGAGATACAGTTTGCTGTCGAGCGTCTTGCTGTAGCGTCTGTATCGTTGGTTTGGTTGCGGGTTTTTGCGCTCGTATTGCACAACCTCCCCCATATCAATCACTTCGTAATAGGAATTCCCGTACTGACGATAGACACGACCTTTTTTATCGGTATAGCCCCATACGGATTTTCTGGACACCTTTTCGGTACGGCCATCGGCGTATCGGACAACCAGATTGCCGAAGCTTGGAAACGCCGGCCGAATGGCCGTAATGGCTTGATCGACACCGGTGCTGTT
This sequence comes from Larkinella arboricola, assembly GCF_003259745.1. Classification (GTDB taxonomy): domain Bacteria; phylum Bacteroidota; class Bacteroidia; order Cytophagales; family Spirosomataceae; genus Larkinella; species Larkinella arboricola. Next base: position 683,931 of record NZ_QLMC01000001.1, read on the forward strand.
TACATCCGCACTTTGCCGCAAAAGCCGGTTTGGCTCAACCCGTAGCCGTTGTTGCGGGGCACAGGCGGTTACCAGAATGGCGAGAAAAAGGACAATCTGACGCATAGGCAAGCGATTTGGTTACCTTAAAATACAGACATTTATTGATTTAGTAAACCGACAAACGGTTTTCGGGTTTAATAAAGGCTTTAGCTTTTAACCAGTTGCCAATTATGAAAAACATAGACGTGATTGCCACCGATTTACGATTCCCGGAAGGTCCGGCTTTTACCTCCGACGGTACGCTCTGGTGCGTTGAGCAGGAGGGGGAAAGTTTGTTCTGGCTGAAGCCGGACGGAACCCAGGGGCGCATTCACGTCGGCACGGGCAGCCGCCCGAACGGTCTTTATATCGACGACCTCGACCGGCTCTGGTTCTGCGATTCCGGTTTGCACGCCATTCGCTGCATTAGTTACCCCGGTCAGGAGCCCGAAATCGTGGTCGATCAGGTGGATGGGGAGCGGCTTAGCTGGCCCAACGATCTGACGTTTGATACCGAAGGGAATATGATTTTTACCTGTCCGGGGTCGCCCGACAAAGACGAACCGGGTTACATCTGCGTTTGTTCGGCGGTCGGTGAGGTCAAAAAGATTTCCGAGAGTTTGTTTTACCCCAACGGTCTGGCCTTTCTGCCGAATGCCCGCACACTGGTGGTGGCCGAAACCCACCGCAAACGCATCTGGACCGGGCGCTGGGATTCGACGGGCCTGAACTGGATCAATCCGACGGTTTGGGCCGAAACCGGTTCGGACGGTTTTGGACCCGACGGCCTGACGCTGGGGCCGGACAATCTGCTTTATGCCGCCATCTACGGCGGTAGTTGTTTACAGGTTTACAAGCCAATCGGCACCTTATCGGATACCATCAAACTCCCCGGCGAAAATCCTTCCAACTGCGCTTTTGACCCCACCGGCCGGCTTGGACTGGTGGTGACAGAAACCCAGAAGGGCCAGCTTTTGCGGATTATGGAGTGATATTAAAATCGGCGATTACTTATCTGCCGCCCATTCTTCACAATTTATTTCCTTTTCTTTCCAACCCTTTTATCATTCTGTCGCACTTTAGATCGAACGTTCAACGAAACCGATCACTTGACCCTGACGCCCGACTTAACGGAACAAGAACTGGTAACCCGCTGCCTGGAGCCAGACCGTCCGGCGGATCGGCGTATGGCGCAGCGGCTGCTGTTCGAGCGGTATAAACGGGCCATGTTTTCGGTCGCACTGCGGATTCTGAACGATAATGATCACGCCAATGATGCCTTGCAGGATGCGTTTGTGGAGGTGTTCCGGCACCTGGATTCGTTCCGGTTTCAATCAACGCTGGGGGCCTGGATCAAGATTATTGTAGTTCGGCAGTCTCTGCGGAAACGGCAGCTAGAATGGCGGTTTGAAACCATCGATGAAGAGCGGCACGATCAGGCCGTTGAGGTGCCGGATACGGTAACGGGCGAAGCATTGGACGCGGCCATTCGGTCGTTGCCCGACGGAGCGCGGACGGTGTTTGTGCTGGCCGAAGTGGAAGGCTACAAACACCATGAAATTGCCGCCATGCTGAATATTTCGGAAGGAACCTGCAAATCACAGGTCAGTTACGCCCGAAAGTTACTGCGGAGAAAACTAGCAGAACTGATCTGAACCCGGATTATGCAGATGCAGGAATTAACAGGAATGCAAAATGGATCTCGGAAAGGCTATAAAGAAGTTACCGGAACACGAGCCACGGGCCGACCTGTGGGAGCGCATCGACGCCGACTTGCGGGCCGATGCCGTCATTGACCAGGCGCTGGATGATCTGCCGGTTTTGGAACCGAAAGCCGATGCCTGGGAGCAGATTGCCGGAAAGCTGGAAGCGGAAGCAACATCAGTGCAGCCCTTGTGGGCGCGTTCGTTGCGGTGGGTGGCTGCGGCTGCCGTTGTCCTGCTGATGATCGGTGTCTGGCGGGTGTGGCAAGCGGATTCGGACGAAAAAGTGACCATTGCCTACGCCACTGAAACCGTCGAAATTGAACCGGAAAGCGGGCCTGAACCATTTGCTCCTGCCGCCGATCAGAAAGCTGAACGGTTTATTCGGGAGCAGTGTGCACAGCAAACCGTGGTCTGCCAAAAACCGGAAGTGAAAGAACTCAAGTACCAGCTTGACGAGCTGAACACCCGAAAAGCGGGTCTAGCGGAGCAACTGGCCCTTTTTGGCAATGATCCGGTACTGGTGCAGGCGCAAATCAAAATTGAAAACGAACGGGCCGAGGTGACCAAAGAACTTGTCCGGATTTTAACGATATGAGAACGCTGATTTTTCTACTGACCTTTTTCGCTCTCCCTGCCGCTGCGCAAACGCGGCTCCAGGTGGTGACGAAGACCGTGGAGAAAGAACTGGCGTACAGCAGCGGCCAGCGCGTGAACCTGACGGCCCAGAAAGCCGACATTACGATCAAAGGCTGGCAGAAATCAACGGTTTTGGTCCGCCTGAAACTGATTGCCAAGCACCCGGAGCGCGAAGTGGCCGAGCGCGAGCTGGATTACCTTAAGTATGAGATTCAGAGTCGGAATAACGTGATTGACCTCTCCAATCGCTTCACCATTCCGCAGCGGGTTGGCAGTCTTAAAGGCAACCTGAAAGCGGTTTATGAGATCTGGCTGCCGACGCGCTGCCCGGTTTCGCTCAACAACAGCTTTGGCGAGGTAAACCTGAGCGATCTGTCGGGCGAGACGGTTTTAAAGCTGGAATTCGGGAAGTTATCGCTGGTGAATCTGAGCGGTAAAACCATCGTTACGTCGGCGTATGGTGATATTGAAGCCAGCGAGTTAAGTGGAACGTTTACGATCAGGGCCGAGAAAGCCGAAACGGTACTGCGTGAACTGAGCGGAAGCGGAACAATTCAGAGCCGGTACGGGAAGCTAACCGTCTATCCCACAACCGGCCTGACGGCTTTGAGTGTTCAGGCGGCCCGTACGGAGGTGTTCGTGTATCCGAAGCGAATGGATGATTTTCAGTACGATATAGAAGCCAGCTATTCGACCATTCAGGTACCGGATGGGTACAGAGAATCCCTCGATGCTAACAAACGGCGGTTTAAATATCAGCCTTCCTCTCAGAAATCAACGATTGCGGTGACGAATTCGTACAGTCCGGTGGTCGTTCAGCCGACACTTGTTGGGGTGACGCTGGCGAAATGAAGCCGCTTAATTTTTAAAAGCTGAACTGATAGCTATGAAACGCATCCTTTTTACACTTATCGCATGTTGCGGTTTTTACTTTTTATATGCTCAATCCGCCCAGGCCCAGCAAACTACCTACTCACAGGAAGACAGCACCGTAACCACCAGCGAATTAAAACGGGCCTACCAGTACATCACGCGGGCAAATGTGGAGGAGAAAACCCTGATCAAGGTGGGCTTCTGGCCCAATGCCGGAGACCGGGATTATACGGGAAGGCCGTCCTTCCGAATTGGCCTGAATGCCGATGTGTCCGTAGAACGGAAAATAACCCCTTCGTTTTCGTTGCTGGCCGGGGCCGATTTTATGCTTCGTTACAATCGGTTTAATCAGTTTGCGGTTCCATTTTATAATGGCAATGATTTTAATGATACTGATAAGATCTTCCGGGCCTTTGTCTATGCGAAAGTAGGGGCACGATATTACTACGGTATGGCAAAACGGATTCAGGAAGGCAAATCTGCTAATAACTTTTCGGGAAACTACGTCGGTCTTCAGTTGACCAAGGGGCTTTCTGCCCGCGTAATTCAACATATATATGATACAAAAACCGGAGCAAGTGTGCGAACAGAGAACGGAGATTATGGGAGCGCATATAATGCTCCATTGCTCTCCGCCATGTGGGGAATGCAACGGAGACTAGGACGCCGGGGATTTGTTGACATCAATGCTGGACCAGAAGTAACCATTCCGGTCCGGGAGTGGAAAAGAAGAGATATTTATACATACTTACCTTTTATAAAAATGTATAAGAATAGTAATCGTCTTAGCTTATCCCTGCGCGTCAACGCCGTCATCGGGTTAGGCTGGTAAACGTTCGGCTTATTAATTCTTCTTTTTGAATAGGTAGGGCGCCAGTTGGATAATTTGTGTTGGTACATTACTGGTTTTTCTGTACTTTGTCCAACTCTCCTACCTGTTATGACTCCAGATATCGTCTTCCAAATCGCCAATGCGCTCGTGTTGCCGCAGTGGATTCTTATGATCGTGGCGCCCCGCTGGCATCCCACGGACTTCCTGACCAAAACCCTGCTGATTCCGGCTATATTAGCCATTTTCTACATTTTCTATCTTTTTTTTGGCAGTAGCGGGCTAGATTTTCAGTCGTTCAGTACGTTAGCGGGCATCAAAACGTTATTTAGCAAGGATACTGCGGTGCTGGCGGGCTGGATTCACTACCTGGCGTTCGATCTGACGGTGGGAAGCTGGATGCTGCGAAACGCCCAGCGTCGGCAGGTCGCCCATGCGTGGCTGGTTCCGTGCCTGATTTTTAGCTTTCTGCTGGGCCCCGTTGGTTTACTGCTGTACCTGATCGTCCGGACCGTGAAGCGGAAAAAACTCTATTGAGTCTATCTTTGTGTTGATGAAAACGATTCCCTTTTTACTCCTGCTCGTTTCGACCACGGCTTTTTCGCAGTCGCTGCTGTGGAAAGTGTCGGGCAACGGCCTGAAACAACCGTCTTACCTGTTCGGAACGTACCACATTCTGAAGGATAGTTACCTGAAGCAGAACCCCAAGGTGAAATCGGCCTACGAGGGAGCGGAAGGGGTGGTGGTCGAAACCGAAATCGACTCGTCGGCCATGCTGTCGATGGCCATGCGCGGATTGATGCTCAACACCAGTCTCAATAAGCTGCTGTCGGAAGCCGACTACAAACTGGTGGCCGACGAATTCCGGGAACGAACGGGGTACGATCTGGCCCTCTTCAATCAGATGAAGCCCATCGTGACGGCCACGATGCTGAGCCTGGCCTATGCCCAGAAGCAGTCCGATACGCTCAGCACGTTTACGGGTTTGCCAATTGATCTGTATTTCGCCAGCGACGGCCGCAAGCGCCAGAAAGCCGTCAACACGCTCGAAACGATGGAAGAACAGATGAGCTTTCTCTTCGACCACGACCCGGTGGAAAAGCAGGCCCAGCAGTTAGTCGAAATGGTAAAAGGGAAAGCTGATATGTATGAAATGAGCAAATCGGTTACCGACCTCTACCTGAAACAGGATTTACAGGGCATGTGGAAACTGAACGAAAAACACAGTAGCTCGTTTGGCGACATGACCTACCTGATCGACGAGCGCAACCGCAACTGGATGAAACGCATACCGGCGTTGCTGGCCGTCCGGCCCACATTCGTGGCGGTTGGCGCCCTGCACTTGCCGGGGCCGAACGGTTTAATTGAACTCCTGAAAAAAGAAGGCTATAAAGTGGAGCCGATGTAATTACGCAAACCGTCTTTTCAGAATTTCAACCAGCATCCCCACTTCATCGCTGTTCATGTCCCACGAATACTGCGCCGAATAGCGGTTCGTGACCAGATCGTGAGCTTGTTCGTAGCTCGTGGCGTGGTCGAGTTGCTCAATGGCTTCGTTGTAGGAAGCCGCGCTGCCATTAAACAACTGATTGATAAACATAAACTTCTGATTCAGCGAAATGCTCTTGCTGATGCTCTCGATTGGGGCGCGGTAAAAGGTTTCGCCAATCGTGACCGGCCCGGCTGGTTCCTCCGTTTTCGGACTCACTTCCAGCGTGGAAACATCGCTCGTATGGGTGGGCATCTGACTCGGCTGCATCGACGGGGCGGCTGGCTCGGCGGCCGGTCCTGAATCGTCCAGAAACAACGGTCTTACGCTTGATTCCGAATCCGGCGGGGCAAGGTTGACCACGGGTTCAAAACCGTTGGACGAAGGGGCTGCCAGCGGGACCGGTGGAACGGTCGTCTCGATGTCGGTATCAAAAAACGACTTATTCGGCGTGAAAACCGTCGGCTGGGGAACGTGCTCGTAGGAAGCCTTGCGAAGCAGAACAGCGGGGTCGAGCAAGACTTTTTCCGAAAACAACGGAATGTATTTATCCGGTTTTTCGAGTTCGCGCCCCCGCTGCATCAAAATTTCGTCGAGCCAGTTCAGCGCCTGATTCACGTAAACGGAGCTTTTGCCTTTCATCCGCTCCTCAATGGCCGCCGGTACAAACTTGTTAATCTGGGTGTAGCGGGTCAGTTGGTGGGCGGTTTCGGCTGATAGCGAAAAATCCGATTGATTCCGCAGTATATCGTCGAAGTAATAACGCGGATCGAACAGCAGAACCAGCGTCCGGCGGGTGGCTTCGGCCAGCAGCGGCTCCAGATGATCCCGGCGCACCGAAATATGCTGGGAGACGGTATTCATAAACACCTGCATCGCCTGCCGGACATCCGGGTGCTCAAAGTCAAAATAAGGACTGCGAAACCGCTCGGCATCGCTCCGCCATTTCTCCGATAGGGAGCTGATTACAAATAGATTGACTTGGCTGACGGCACTCAGTTTCAATAATTCCTGCCCGCTGATGACGGTATGGTGGGCAAAAAATTCTCCCGCCACTTTTCGGGCATACGATTTGCAATATTCAGTTAGGGAAGAGGAATTGAACTTGTTCGACATATCAAAATATCTTTGCTTTGTAAATATATGGTTTTCGCTTAGAAAATTCCGACCCGCCCGAATTGAAATTATCGCCGGTACTGCTTTTTGTCACAACAGAAAAAGGCCAGCGTACGGAAAGATAGAGGAAGTTAGCCCTGTGGCGACTTAGTTATCCTATTCAATGCTACGAACGTATGTTTATTGAACCAAACCGCCGACGTGAACCGCCCCACCTCCGTACGGGTTGGATTGAAGTGATTTGCGGCTCCATGTTTTCCGGCAAAACCGAGGAACTCATCCGCCGAATTAACCGGGCCATCATTGCCCGGGTCAAGGTTGTTATCTTTAAACCATTGATCGACAAACGGTATCACGAAGAAAATATCGTTTCGCACAACGCCAATGCCGTTCGTTCCCAGCCGGTGCAGTCGGCCCGGGAAATTCTTGAACTGGCCGGTGACAGCGAGGTGGTGGGCATCGACGAAGCCCAGTTTTTCGACGACAAAGAACTGGTTGAAGTCTGTAACCAGCTCGCCAACGAGGGCAAACGGGTTATTCTGGCGGGACTGGACATGGATTTTGAAGGGAAGCCATTCGGCTGTATGCCGCAGTTGATGGCCATTGCCGAATACGTTACCAAAGTTCACGCTATCTGTGTCGTTTGCGGAGACATTGCCAGCTATTCATACCGCTTGGCCCCTTCCAAAGAAAAAGTCCTGCTCGGCGAAACCGAAAACTATGAAGCCCGCTGCCGCCGTTGCTACAACTTGGGCAGTCAGGTCGTAAGCAAGGAGTGGGTGTACGAAGACAGCAATGAGGTAAGAATTAAGAGTTAAGGAATGATGAGTTGGAAATTCGGGTGGCAAAAGCGAACGGGTCAGGCGGTTTCCGGCCGGCTAATTTCCTGGTTTCTGCTTTTCACTCTTCACTCATCACTCTTCATTCCTAACTCCTTCGCGCAGCCCGGCATCTGGCGAACGCATCCGAGCTTTCTCTCTACCCAAACCGTGGCGGCTGTTCAGGACAAGATCTACTGCGCATCGGAAAACGGTTTTTTTTATTACGACGCCACGGCTAGCGAAGCCACGCGCCTGAGCCGCGATGACGGTTTTAGCGAAATAGGAGTGAGCCAACTGGCTTACCTGACCGATCAGAAACGGCTCCTGATTGCTTACCGGAGTGGCGCGATCGACCTACTTTCTGTCTCCAATACCGGCGAACCCGCCGAAATAAGGACGATTACCCTTATACGCGATGCCGCCCAAATTTCCGGTAGTAAGCGCATCAATCACCTGGTCCGCGTTGGCAACGACGCCTATCTCTCCTGCGATTTTGGCATTGTGGTGCTGGACATTGCCAGCTCCGAAATCCGGGATACCTACCGCAACATCGGTCCCAGGGGTGCCACGGCGGTGGTATATGCCACGGCGTTTGCCAACGATTCCATCTATGCCGCCACCTCGAGTGGCTTGCTGGCGGCTCGTTTTGACCCGACGGTCAATCTGGCTTTTTTCGGGAACTGGAAAACCGTGTCTTTACCGGCGGGTACATCCGTGCGGTCGGTTGTCGGGGTCAATAACCGGTTATACGCAGCCGTTCCGGGTCAGGGCGTTGCCGAGCGACAGGGCGGTCGCTGGACGGTTGTGAAAGCCTTGCCGACCATCACGGGTTTAGTGCAAACGGCCACGGAATGGGTAGCAACGGCCCCCGGTCAGCTTCAGCGCGAGTCGGGTATGGTGCTGAATAATGCGCTGATTGGCGAACCGAAGGAAGTTGTGGAAGCCGCCGGTAGCTTCTGGGTGGCCGATTCGCTGTCCGGCCTGTTGCAAATCACCGGCACGGCGGTTCAGGCCGTCAGTCCGGACGGGCCCGGTTCGGATGCGTTTCAGCAACTGGTGGCGGCTGGTCAGCCGTCGCAGATTGTAGCCTTGCCGGGTGGATTTTCGGAGGAATTAAAACCGTTGCGCCGTCGGCGCGGTTTCGATCAGTTTCGGGAAAACCGTTGGCAGAACTTCCTGGACCGTTCCCTGCCCACCGATTTTGTGACCGCCGTGTATAACCCCACCGACCAGCGCACCTATCTGGGAAGTTTTGGGGGCGGTTTATGGCACTATCAAAACGGAAATCCGCCGGAGGCTCTTAACCGGGTCTTGGGCAACATCAGCAGTCTGGCCGTTGATCCGAACGGCGAAACCTGGCTCGCAACACCGACCCTGAATGGTGGGCTAGCGTCGCTTTATGTTCGGCGGAAAAATGGTTCCTTCGAATCCTTCACGCCCAGCCGGGGCGATATTCAGCAGCTTTTGATGGATGATAACGGCTTTTTGTGGATGCGGCTGAGTGCGGCCAACGGCGGGGGAATGCAGGTGTTCGACCCGGCTACGAACCGGAGCCGACTCTTGTACGATCAGGCGGGCGAAGGGGATTTGCCGGACCGGAATGTGCGCTCGCTGGTGAAAGACCGCGACGGTTTGATCTGGATTGGGACCGACAACGGCATTGCGGTTTTCGATAATCCGTCGGCGGTTTTTACCGGGAGCGTCAATGCCTACCGGCCCGTTTTTGAGCGTCGCCGGTTGCTGAGTGGCGAATCCGTCACGGCCTTGGCCGTCGATGGGGGCAACCGCAAATGGATCGGGACGGCCAACGGTTTATACCTGTTTAACGAAGACGGTACCGGGCTAGTCGAACAGTTCACCAGTCAGAACAGCCCGCTGCCGTCGAATCGGATCAACGCATTGGCCATCGAACCCCGAAGTGGTGAGGTGTTTGTCGCCACACCCAACGGTCTGGTTTCATACGGCGGAACCGCCAGCGAACCGGCTCCGGCCTTTGCGGGCATTACCGTTTTCCCCAATCCTGTCCGGCCCGATTTTAGCGGTTTGGTAAGCATTCGGGGTCTGGTCGAAAATACCGTTGTCAAAATTATGGATGCGGGCGGGCAGCTCGTTTACGAAACCCGTTCGCAGGGCGGCACCGCTACGTGGAATCTGCGCGATTACCGGGGCCGGGTTGCCGAAACGGGCGTTTATTTTGTGTTTGCCGTCAGTCCGGACGGACGGGAGGGCATGGCCGGGAAGTTGGCTGTTGTGCGGTAATTCTGTCCTAACGTTTTATTTTTGTAGAATGATCAATAAACCATTCATTGTCGGAATTACGGGCGGGAGTGCTTCCGGCAAAACATCCTTTTTGAAAGGATTGCTTAGTGCTTTTTCGGAAGACGAAATTTGCCTGATTTCGCAGGATAATTACTATAAAACGCTGGACCAGATTCCGCGCGATGAGATCGGTATTCCTAATTTTGATTTACCAGAAACCATTGATCATCACCAATTTGCTGAGCATATTCGGCAATTGCACGAGGGCAAAGTTGTTGAAACGACCGAGTACACATTCAATAACCCGAACGCGCTTCCCCAAAAACTCATTCTTCGACCAACGCCCATTATTGTTGTCGAAGGAATCTTTGTCTTCCATTTTGAAGATGTTGCCGAACAGTTGGATTTAAAAGTGTTTATCAACGCCAGCAACAAGATAAAATTCGAACGGCGGATGACCCGCGATCAGGCCGAACGCGCCCTGACCCCCGAAATGATCAAACACCAGTGGGAGTACCACGTCCGCCCAACCTACCGGGAGTTTATCAAACCCCACAAAGCCAAAGCCGACATTGTGATTCCAAACAATCATCATTACCAGAAAGGGCTGGACGTGGTAATTGGGTATTTGAAAGGGAAAGTCGCTAATTTGGCCCCCAGATAACCAAAACCGTTGCCACTACAGGCAACCCTTTATTTCCTGAACCCATATGAATTTTACACCCACGCTGCTCTCAGCCGCTTTGTTGCTGGCAACTTCCGCTATGGCTCAAAAACCGGAAACCGTTGATCTCTGGCCAACCAACCAAGTCTTTAATGCCATCCCGAACGAGGCCGTTCAGGAGAAGGCGGAAACGGGCAAGGACGGTATTCTGCGCATCAGTGATGTGAAAGTGCCGACCATAACGGCTTTTCTGCCACCCAAAAACAAGGCCACCGGAGCGGGTATTATGATCTGTCCCGGTGGGGGATACGCACTGCTGGCGTACGGGCACGAAGGTGAAGAAATGGCGAAGTGGTTCAACGAGCGCGGCATTGCGGCTTTTGTCCTGAAAAATCGCCTGCCCGACGATCGGACGCAGACCAACAAACACGAAGTGCCGCTGGCCGACGCCATGCAGGGCATGAAACTGATCCGGCAGAATGCCGCCAAATGGAACGTTGATCCGAATCGGTTGGGTGTGATCGGCTTTTCGGCGGGCGGGCACCTGGCGGCCACTTTATCGACGCACTACCACCGGGGGGCGAGTGCCAGCGAAGAGGCCAAACCCAACTTCGCGATTCTGATGTATCCGGTAGTGACGTTCGGCGAAAAAGCGCACGCGGGCTCACGGGAGCGGTTGCTGGGCAAAAACGCGAGTCCGGAGCAGGTAGCTTATTATTCCAATGAGCTACAGGTCGATGCCAAAACCCCGCCGACGTTTCTGGTCCATGCCGAAGATGACAAAGCCGTGCCGGTGGAGAACAGCATCGACTATTACCTGGCGCTGAAGAAATTCAACATCCCCGCCGAAATGCACCTGTATCCGACGGGCGGCCACGGCTATGCGCTCCGCACCAAGGGTAAAGGCTCGCTGGAAGGCTGGCCGGCAGCGTGCGAAAACTGGCTGAAGTCGATGGGGTTACTTGATAAAAAGTAAAAAGTTATCTCGCAGAGTTAAGCGGAGTTAAAAAGAGTTGATCAGAGGCTCTGCTTAACTCTGCGAAATAACCCATGCTTCTATACCCGCAGGAAAACTTTCTTTTTGTACATGAAATACAGAAACGCCCATTTCACGGCCAGGAATGCCAGGACGCTTCCCACCGCCCGGACGGGTTCGGAGAAAAAGCTCAGAAGTCCTTCAAAGAAGAATTTGGCCGCATATTCGAAGTCGATGAACTCGCCAGCGATGTAAATCAGGATGGAGTTCATGCCGATTACCGTGAAGAAAAACGCCCAGCCGCTCACTTTCCTGACATCAATAATCCAGTAAAACAGGGCGAGCATCAGCACGCTCCAGCCCCCGGCTACGAGCACAAATGAGCTGGTCCACAGGTTTTTGTTGACCGGGAAAATCCAGCCCCAGCTATACCCCAGAATCAGGCAGCCAACACCGCCCAGCATGAGCCACAGCGTTTTTTGATTAGGCTGGGCAACAGGCCCCTGGCTGCGGAGCAACTGGCCGGAAAAGATACCGAGCAATGCCGTACCGATGGCCGGAATGGTGGAGAACAACCCTTCCGGATCGTGGACTTTCAGGTATAAGCGGCCCGGTAAAACCGATCGATCAATATAACCCGCCAGACTGCAATCCAGCGTTAGCACTCCGGCTCCGCAACCCGGCACTGGAATCAGCTTCATCACGGCCCAGTAGCCCAGCAGCAAACCGGCAAACCAGATGTATTGGGCTTTGGGGTTCGGAAAATACAGGTAGATCAGTTGAGCGAACATCCCGGCCAGACCAATCCGGGCCAGTACGCTCGGAAACCGCATGTCGCTGATGGGTTTTGTAAACAATCCGTTGTTGTAAATGATGCCGAGTGCAACCAGAATCAAACCGCGCGTGATGACTTTGCGGGCCAGCTCACTTTTCGAAACACCCCGTTCCAGCCGACTTCCCACCGCAAACGGCGTTGAAACCCCTGCCATGAACAGAAAAAGCGGAAAAATGCAGTCGTATGCCCGAAAACCGTCCCATTCGACGTGAGTAAACTGTTCGGCCAGCAGGGCGGCCCATGCCCAGCCGGTTGTTTTGGCCAGAACGTGGAAAATCTCTTCTCCGCCCGCAATCCAGAACATATCAAAACCCCGCAGGGCATCCAGAGACATCAGGCGTCGGACGGGCGCCGGTTGAGCGATTGCCGGCTCGGTGGTAGCCGTAGAGGTTACTTGCATAGGTGGGTTGGTTGTATGAATTACTGGTAATACTGCGCCGAACCACGAATGGGCTATCCATACCGGGACAGCCTTTATTTCTCGTTGAGAATCAGCGGAACGTTACCGCGCCCGCCCAGCACCACAATCTTGGTATTGGGTGAGGCCGCCAGTTCGCGCTGGGCTTTGATTTGTTCGTATTGCAATTGCTTATCAGAAAGGCCCGTTGCCAGAATCTTCTGGTAGTCGGCAATGCCCTGTGCTTCAACGCGTTTTCGCTCGGCTTCCTGCCGTTCTTTTTGCAGGACAAACTGCATTTTCTGCGCTTCCTGCTCGGCATTGATCTTCGATTCGATGGTCGTTTTGACCGATGCGGGCAGGTTGATGTTCCGGATCAGCAGTTGTTCGAGCATGATGCCCCGTTTACGGAGGTCCGATTCGATGGTTTTATAAATCCGGCTTTGAAATTCATCGCGCTTGGTGGAATAAAGCGAAACCGCATCATAGTAGACGGCGTTGTCGCGGATGCGCGTTCGGGTGATGGGCCGCACCACTTTGTTGGAATAATCGGAGCCGATGCTGCGGTAAATGTTGGGCGACTCGCTGGGAATCACGCTGTAGAGAACCGTCAGGTCGATGACTACCTCCAACCCGTCGGCAGTCAGTACCCGGATAGCGTCGTCGCCCAGTTGCCCGCTTTCGTCATGGGCACCCGACATGGTATAATTCTGAGTCTTGATGTCGAACTCCGTCACGGCCACCAGCGGATTCACCACATTCAGCCCGCTTTCGAGAACCCGGTTCTGAACGCTGCCGAACAAACTTTGTACCCCCACCGTTCCGGCGTCGATCTGGCGAACCGAAGCCGCGAGCAGGCCAACCAGAATAAGGATGATTCCGACAACCTTAAACGGTCGGGCGAACCGCGAGACTGCCAGCGATGGCGTATTGATGGAAAAACCGACGATGAGCGCCAGAATGCCGAGGATCAGGAAAAACATAAGGTAGCAGGATTGGGCTTAGAGAGCCAAAACCATTGGTTTTGACACAGGCTTAAAGTAGTAATGATACAAACTTTTAGCCATAGAACATAACCCACAGGCCAGACAAGTTCGTAAGAAGCCGGACCAGCCCCCTAACCCTTACGGACTTAGGAGTGAAAAAGGGTTTGCTACCTTACTCCACCGTAAACCGCTGAATCCATTCCGCCACGGTAGCGTTGGTTAGGTTGAAAAGCAGGTTCGGGAAAAGTCCAAGCAGCAGGGCAAGAGCCGCCAGCGGAATCAGCATCAGCCGTTCGCGGGCGTCGAGGTCAGAAAGAGGGTGGGTGTTTTCCGTGCGTGACCAGAGCGCTCCGAAGAACATGCGCTGGAGTGTCCACAGAAAATACGCGGCCGCCAGAATAATGCCCAATGTTGCCACCGCCGTCATCCAGCCGGGCAACCAGAGCGACTGAAAACTGCCCATCAGGGTGAAAAGTTCGCCCACGAATCCCGAGAAGCCGGGCAACCCGAGGGAGGCAAAAAAAGCAATGGCTGTCAGGGCCGTGTAACGCGGCATGGCACTGGCCAGACCCCGGTAACTGTCGATGCGCCGGTCGTGGGTACGGTCGTAGAGGACGCCGGTGAGCAAAAACAACATTGCCGATAGGACACCGTGGCTCGCCATCTGATACACCGCACCGTTGATGCCTTCCGACGTCAGCGACGCAATGCCCAATAGAACAAAGCCCATGTGCGACACCGACGAGTACGCAATCATCTTCTTCAGATCAACCTGAGCCAGTGCGTTAAAGCCGCCGTAGACAATCGAAACGACGCCCAGACCCGCTAGCAACAGGGCGTATTCTGCCGCCCCGTCAGGGAACAGCCCCCAGCCGATGCGCAGAAAACCGTACCCCCCGATTTTGAGCAGAACACCCGCCAGTACAACCGATACGGGCGTAGGAGCTTCCACGTGCGCGTCAGGCAGCCAGGTGTGCACTGGAACGACCGGTAATTTAATCGCAAAGCCCAGAAAGACACACAGAAAAGCCAGCATCCGTGACGGAATACCAAGCCAGACAATTTCGCCCGCCGGGCCCAGCAGCGAATCGGGCAGGTAATTGCCGCCGTGGGTCATGTACCGCAGATCAAACGTATGAACGATTTGCTGCGGCTGAATTTTGTAATCGGCCAGCAGGTATTGGACCTGTTCGATCAACTCGGCGGTGGCTTCCGAGCGGTCGCTGATGATGCCCATCTGGAGGGCCGTTTCGACCGGGTCCATCACCGATAGGTACAGGCAGATCATTACCAGCAGAATAAACACCGAACCCGCCAGTGTGTAGAGAAAAAACTTAATGGATGCATATTCCCGGCGCGGACCGCCCCACAAACCGATGAGGAAATACATCGGCAGCAGCATGAATTCAAAAAACAGAAAAAACAGGAAGAAGTCGAGCGCAACAAAACAGCCGATGATGGTTGATGTGAGCAGCAAATAGAGCGAATGGTACGCCTTCAGCCGCTTGTCAATGGTCCACGAGGAGATGGCCCCCACGAGCATAACAGCCCCCGTCAGCAACACCAGCGGCAGGCTGATCCCGTCGATACCCACCAGGTAATCAATGGAAACCAGACCAAGCGAACCCAGCGGCAGGCTGATCCAGTCCGTGCGTTCGAGGAGTTGATAACTGGCCTGGGCCGGGTCGAAGGAGACATAAACCGCCCCGCAGATCAGGAGTTCCAGCACGCAAACCGTCAGGGTAATCCACTTGTAACTAGCCTTCAGCCTGTCCGGGAGCAGAGCCACCAGCAACGAGCCAATCAACGGAAGAAAAATGAGTAGTGATAACATAGTATAGAGCCGGTAGCCGTAATGAGACCGACTACATCAAGAACCAAAGAATCAATAACAAACCAATGACGGCACTGGCAATGTACGATTGAACCCGCCCGTTTTGCACCGAGCGCGTCAGACTACCCAGCCGGTGTGCCAGCCACGACGCACCGTTAACCAGCCCATCGACGATATTCCGGTCAATCCAGCCGACAATGTGGGCCAGCACGACATTTCCCATACCAATCAAATTGACCACCCGATCGACCACCCGTTGGTCGAACCGGTAAGAGAACCGGGAAAATTGAACGAAAGGCCGAACGATCGACCGTTTATAAAAACCGTCGAGATACCAGTTGTGCTCTGATAAGCGGCTATGCGTGGTGGAGTCTGGTACAACCGGCATTCGCCAGCCGAGCCAGATGCCAAGCGCGGCCACGGTTACCGACAAAACCGCAATCCAGAGATGTTCTTCGGGTTCGCCCTGCGAAGGAAATACCCGGAAAAACCAGCTATGTCCGGCGGAGAACGGGTTTCCGGCAAAGACGAAACCGATGGATAAAGCCGCCAGCAACAGAATCGGAACTGTCAGCATCAGTCCGGATTCATGCGCAGGACTGTGATGCCCGGCTTCGGCATGACGCGTTTCGCCGAAGAATACCAGACGCCCCTGCCGGGCCATGTAGCAGGCTGTTAAGCCAGACGACAATACCGCCAGGACCGGAATGAGATAAGCCCAATTGCCCTGTTGCCCGGCCCATTGGAAGGCACCCGTCAGGATGGTTTCTTTTGATAAAAAGCCCGAGAACAGGGGCAGACCCGCCAGCGCAGCCGAACAGATCGCCCAGCCCACAAACGTCAGCGGCATGGCCTTTCGCAGACCGCCCATCCGGCGCATGTCCTGCGTATGAACACCGTGAATGACCGAGCCAGCGGCCAGAAACAGGCCCGCTTTGAAAAATGCGTGGGTAGTCAGGTGAAAAAGCGCACCGACGGCATTTCCGGTGCCCATGCCGATGACCATCAACCCGAGTTGCGAAACGGTGGAATAGGCGAGTACTTTCTTGATGTCGGTTTGGTACAGCGCCGAATAAGCCGCCATCAACATCGTAATGGTACCGATGAGCGTAATGATCAGCAGGGCATCGGGCGTCAGCAGAAAATGGATACGGGCCAGCAGAAAAATACCGGCGGCTACCATCGTGGCCGCATGAATCAGGGCCGACACCGGCGTGGGGCCTTCCATGGCGTCGGGCAACCAGGTCGTCAGCGGAAACTGGGCCGACTTGCCGATGCAGCCGCAAAACAGACAAAGCCCGGTGAGCGTAGCCAGCCGACCGTCGGAAACGAACAGGTCCGGAAGCTCGGTCAGGTCGGTGGTGCCGGATTGGAAAAGCAGCAGAAAAATACCGAGCAGAAAACCTGCGTCGCCGATGCGGTTCATGATGAACGCTTTTTTGGCAGCCGCGGCTGCTTCGGGTTTGCGGAACCAGAAACCAATCAGCAGATACGACGAAAGGCCCACCAGTTCCCAGAAAGCATACATAATGATCAGGTTACCGGCCAGAACGATGCCCAGCATGGAGCCGATAAACAGACTCAGAAAGCCGAAATACCGGTAGCGGTCCTGCTCATCGTGCAAATAGGAGATGGAGTAAATCTGAACCAGCAGCGCAATGAAGTGGACAATGACCAGCATCAGCAGGGTCAGCGGATCAACGTGAAAGGTGATGGGGACCGAACGGCCCGGAATAGCCAGCCAGTCGGTGCGGAGGGTCAGGAGGTCGGAGCCGGTTTGTGTGGTCAGCCAGATCGACAAACCCAGACCCGTCAGCGTTAAAACCGCAGCCGCGCTACCCACCCAGCCATTAATGCGCCGACCGGCCAATAGCCAGGCGCTTCCGCTCAGAAAAGGCAGGAGGATAAGGAGCCAGAGAAGGTTTCGGACGGTATTTTCGTCAAGCATCACGCAAGATACGGGTGGACGTTCGGCCGGGCAAATATCCTGAATAAACGGGCCAATAAAAATAATTCGTTGATTTTATAGGCTATTCATCGAATCACGAAGCCGTTGCATGGCATAAACTGGATGCAAAAGTACGTTCTGCCCGGCATCTATGCGCCCATTGCAGCTACCCAATTGGGAAAAAGGATGCTTTAAGCTTCGGCAAAGAGGGTTATTGTATCGTCTGGAGACTGTAAAATGCGATACCGGGATACTGAGGAATCGGGATATAGCACCCGGACCGGTAATTTCCAGAAAGGTTATTTTTTACGCGATGGTTCGGCGGGTTTTTCGTCAATTCCCATCGTCGTCAGGACGGGATTCAGGGTTTGGGGAACAATCCGGATGCGGAAAACTTTGGCACCGGCTACGTCAAAATCGCACTGGTACGTACCGCGCTGTTTCAGGCTCCGGTAAACAGCCGTGTAATTGACTTTGATGGGCCAGCCATTCAGCGCCAGTTGCCCAACAATCGTTTCAACGGCTTTCTTGAGATTGGAGAAAAAAACGGTGAAAGGTTCGCGCTGGCGGAGCGCATTGAGAGAGCCAACGTAGTGGACGGTAACTTCGTAAATAGTGTGCGACTGTTTCCTCATAAACGGGCAAAGCCGGTTTTTATTGCCTGCCTTGAAAAACTACCGAATAATGTTGCACAATATAAACGATTTTTATGTACCTACGGAAAAAGTCTGCGCTCGTATTTTTGCACAGCCAAAAAAACAGGCCAGCGTACAGCCTTTTGTCCGTAGGTACATTATTATCACCGCGCTGAATAATTCGGGGCTTCTTTTTGAATCTGGATGTCGTGCGGGTGGCTTTCACGAACCCCGGCCGACGTGATTTTCACGAATTTAGCGTCTTGCAAGGTCTCAATATCTTTGGCTCCGCAATACCCCATACCAGCTTTCAAACCGCCGACCAGCTGGTAAATAATTTCGGCAACCCGGCCTTTGATCGGCACCCGGCCAACGATGCCTTCCGGCACCAGTTTTTTGATATCGTCTTCCGCATCCTGGAAATAGCGGTCTTTCGAACCTTCTTCCATCGCTTCAACGGAACCCATACCGCGGTATGTCTTAAACCGGCGTCCTTCGTAAAGCACCACTTCGCCCGGAGCTTCTTCGGTTCCGGCGAGCAGCGAGCCGACCATCACCGTATACGCACCGCCCGCAATGGCTTTCGTAATGTCGCCCGAGAAACGGATACCACCGTCGGCAATGATTGGAACACCGGTGCCTTTCAGGGCTTTGGCCGATTCGTACACGGCCGTTAGCTGCGGCATCCCGATACCGGCAATGATTCGGGTGGTACAGATACTGCCCGGTCCGACACCCACTTTTACCGCATCGGCTCCCGCTTCAGCCAGGGCTTTGGCCCCTTCACCCGTCGCCACGTTACCGGCAATAACGTCCAGCTTCGGAAACCGTTCTTTGATTCCCCGAACGGCATCGATAACGCCCTGCGAATGGCCGTGGGCCGTATCCACACTGATGACATCGACACCGGCTTTCACGAGGGCTTCAATCCGGCGTGTCAGATCGGGCGTCACACCAACGGCGGCTCCTACGCGCAACCGGCCCAGGGCATCTTTGCAGGCATTGGGGTGGTTTTTCTTCTTCAGAATGTCTTTGTATGTAATCAGCCCCACGAGGTGATTCTCCGCATCGACAATCGGCAGTTTTTCAATTTTGTATTCTTGCAGAATGCTTTCGGCTTCTTCCAGCGTAATTTTTTCTCGGGCCGTAATCAGGTTCGTCCGGGTCATAATATCCGTCACCGGCTTTGATAATTCGGTCTGGAAACGGAGGTCGCGGTTGGTCAGAATACCGATCAGTTTGTTGGAGGCATCGATGACGGGAATACCGCCAATCTTGGCCTCTCGCATAATCTGGTGAGCATCGGCCAGCGTGGCGCCTTCCGAGAGCGTAATCGGGTCGATGATCATTCCGCTTTCTGAGCGTTTTACCTTTCGCACCTGTTCCGCCTGAGCCTCAACGCTCATATTTTTATGGATAATTCCGATGCCGCCTTCCTGCGCCATCGCAATGGCCAGTTCGGATTCGGTAACGGTATCCATAGCCGCCGAAATAAGCGGAATGTTCAGCCGGATGTTGCGGGTGAGTTGGGTAGTCGTCTGGGTATCGCGGGGAAGAACCTCCGAAAAGGCAGGCAAAAGAAGAACGTCGTCGTAAGTAAGCGCTTCGTAAAGAAACTTGGAGGAGTCTAAGCTCATGGCAAATCAACAGGATATGTTATTTGCCGGGTAAAGTTACAAAAAACTTCTGAACTTAGATTAATTTTATTGAAATCGTTTTTCCGGAAGTCTCCACCTTCACCCGGCAATCATCAAAATCAGGTGCTGAAACGCGCGGACGGTAGTTATTACTGAATCCATACGGTTCTTTCGGGATGCCAAACATTTTTTTATCCATCTCCCCGTTATCGTTTACATCATGAAAAAGTGCAACGGCATAATCACCCGGCGGCACGGTGAAGGTAATACGCGTACTGTTGCCTTTTACGGCGACAATTTGGTTGGCAATGGGTTTGCAGCCCGACGGGAAGTTATCACACGGTTTGTAAAGGCCCACCCGAAGCTGCCCCTTCACCTCTTTGATATTCTGAACATCAACGATAAGCTGTGTGTCGGCACGGTACGAACCGAACGCTGACGCGCACAAAGCCAGCAGCAGAAATGGAATTGTTCTCATATTTCGATAAACGCAATTGGCAGCCGGTTGTTTTGCGGTATTTAAAAATTGCTCAACAACAGAAACGGCCGCCCGAGAGCAGCCGTTTAGTCTGACAATAGATTCCTGAAAGGTTTAGACAAGTTGCGGCTCTTCTTCCAGCGCAACGGTTTTGACCTCCACGCGGGGCGGAAGCAGTTTGTACAGAACCGGGGTAACAATCCGGGATAACAACGTCGAACTGATCAGACCGCCGATGAGCACCAGCGCCAGGGGAGAATAAAGCGGATTGCCTTCGATAGCCAGCGGGATCAGACCACCAATGGCCGTCAGCGACGTCAGGACGATGGGCACAAAACGGATTTCTCCGGCTTGTTCGATGGCTTCGACCAACGGCATTCCGCCTTCGCGGAGCTGGTTGGTGAAATCGACTAGCAGAATGGAATTTTTTACTTCAATGCCGATTAGCGCGATCAGTCCGATGACAGCCACGAACGAGAACGGATTGCCCGACAGCAGCAGCGCGGCAATGGCCCCGATGATGCCCAGCGGAATCACCGACAGCACAATCAGCGTACTTTTGAAGGTGCCAAATTCCAGGATCAGCACGGCCAGAAAACCGAAAACCGTAATCAGGATAATGGTGCCCAGACCGCCAAACGATTTCTCCCGGCTTTCCAGCTCCCCGGCGGCTTTGTAACGAAACCCGTCCGGAAATTTCAGCGCGTCAAGTTTCTGAATCACTTGGTTGTAGACATTATCGACCAGATAACCGCTTTTCACAAAACCCGTCACCGTTACGTAACGGTCTTTGTCGTAGTGGCGAATCTGGTTGGTCGTTGTCTCAAACTGCAAATCAGCAATCTGACGCAAGGGTATCGAACCGCCATTCAGGGTATTGACGTACAGGTTGTTGAGCACCCGAAGGTCGGCCACTTTGCCTTTGGGCAGCGTCACGTTGATCTGGTAATCGTCGCCGTTGGCATCTTTGAATGTGCCCACGTTCAGCCCAGCGATAGCGAGCCGGATCGTGCGGTTGATGTCGGCGACCGACATGCCCAGCATCCCGGCTTTTTCCTTGTTGATCTTCACCCGCAGATCGGTTTTGCGGGTGGCCAGCGGGTTGTTGATATAAATCAGACCCGGCGTGGTTTTCAGGACTTTTTCTACATTTGCGGCCACCGTCCGGAGCGAATCCAGATTTTCACCAAACACACGAATGGCTACCGGCGCTTCCTGATCGGGACCCTGCTCAAAGTCCTTTACCTCGATTCGGGCGTTGGGATAGAACTTGAATTTATCCCGCATTTTGTCAATTAGCTGGCGTTTTTGCGCGGGCGGCATATCGTGCAACTGGACGAAGAACTGCGAAAAGTTGGTGGCTTCGTTCCGCTGAATGACGTTGTAATAAATCCGCGGATTTCCCTTGCCGACATTGGTTGTAAAATATTTCACCTCCGGCTCCTGGCCCAACTGGCTCTCAATGTAGCGGGCCACGCGGTTGGTTTCCTGCAAACTCGTTCCTTCGGGCGTCTCGATGTTGATCAGAAACTGCGGTTTTTCGGATGCCGGGAACAAGGCAAAACCCACTTTCGGAACCAGCGCGAGCGCCCCCGCGAAGATCGCCAGCGCCCCGAGCAGCGTCAGAACCGGATGCCGCAGCGCCGTGTGCAACAGCCGACTGTACGACCCGCTGATCAATCGTTTTAGGGAACGCATGAAAATGTTGCCCTCCGGATTGTGTTCTTCTTTCAAAATCCGGCTCGATAGGAAGGGAACGATGGTCAGCGAAACCAGCAGGGACGCCAGAATGGTGGTTACAACGGCGGTAGGCAGTGAGCGGATGAAGTCGCCGGATGCTTCGGGCAGGAACATCAGCGGCAGGAATGCCAGAATCAGGGTTACGGTACAGCCAATGACGGCCAGTGTAATCTGTTTTGTGGCTTTAATGGCCGCATCGCGTCTGGAAAAACCGTTGCGCAAATACCGTTCGATGTTCTCAACCACCACAATCGAGTCGTCGACCAGAATACCGAGCGCCACGATCAGGCCCACAATGCTCAACTGGTTAATGCTGAAGCCGAATACATTGAGCAGCGATAAGCCAATCGACAGCGAAAGCGGAATCGAGATCATTACCACCATCGCGGCCCGCATCCCGAGCGGCAGCAGTGTCAGGGCCACCAGCAGAATGGCAATGCCGAAATCTTTGGCAAACCGGCCTAACCGGGCGTTGACGCTGGCGGCCTGGTCGAAGTTCTTAACCAGCTTGATGTGGGGCGGTAAGGTTTTGGCAAAACTCTCGATCACCGGGTTCAACTGTTCGCCAACCTTCGCAATGTTTTCGCCCATTTTCTGGCCCGCCGTGATCAACACCGCCCGGTGGCCGTTCAGCCGGGTAATGTGCGTTTCGTCTTCGTAACTAAAATCAACCTCGGCTACATCACGCAGGTAGATGATTTTCTGCCCGTTGGTGGCCACCACGGTAGTACGGATTTCGTCGAGCGACTGGTAATCTCCACTGGTTTTGACGTTGAACTTGCGCGTCCCGGCCTGGACGCTTCCACCCGGAATGTTCAAGTTTTCAGCCTGCAACGCCCCCACCAATCGGTTGACCGGAATGCCTTCCTGCGCCATGCGTTCGATGTTCAGCGAAATCCGGACGGTGCTGGCCGGATAGCCCCAGTCCTTGACGCCTTTCAGGCTTTTGACTTTTTCCAGCCGCTCCTTTAACGCATCGGCGTAATCGCCCAATTCCTTGCTGGAGGCCACTTCCGATTGCAGGGCGATCTGTACAATGCTTACGTCGGTCGGCGAAAATTTATGAATTTCAATGTTAAAAATATCCGGTGGTAGCTGTGCCCGAAGCGCGTTGATTTCCCGCACCATTTCCTGGTATTTTTCGTCGGGATCGGCGCCATAATCATATTCAATGCGCAGAACAGCCAGGCCATCGTCGATGTTGGTAATCACATGGTTAATATCGTCGAGGGCATTAAAGCGGGCTTCGGCCGGATCGACCACTAATTCTTCCATGTCCTGCGCATCGGTGCCCGGATAGACGATGACAACGGCAAAGGAGGGAGCGACAAATTCAGGGTCTTCACCCCGGGGCATGTTGAACAGCGAGTTGACCCCCAGCGCCACCACGGCGATGAAGACGACCAGCATAAACTGCCAGTTTTTAACGGAAAATTCAGAGAGATTCATGGCGAGAGTCATTTCTCCGCTTAACTCCGATGCTCTCTGATAAACTCTGTGTAATAACATGAAAAACCGTTACACAGAGTTTATCAGGGGTAATCTGAGTTTATCAGAGGGGTTATTTGAGGATTACCGTTGACGTTTCGGTGAGGTAGGCCGAGCCTGCTGTGACGACGTTTGAAATACCCGATAAGCCGTTCGTAAGCAGTACGTTGTCGTTATCAATAAAGCCGATCTGAACCGGGACTTTGCGGACGTGTTTCTGGTCGTCAGATAAAGCGAAAACAAAACCGGCCTTCCCGTCGCCTTCAACAATGGCTTCAATCGGAACCAGGGCGTAGCTGCGGCTTTGGGCGGGTTGCAGCGTGACTTTGGCAAACAGGCCGGGCGCAAACTTCACCGTACCGGGGTCAATCCGGATTTCAACATCATAGAGTTTATTCTGGGGATCGGCGGCCTGAGCCAGTTCGCTGACGGTTCCGGTAAACGTTTTTTCGGGATACGCTTCCAGCGAAATGGTGGCGCGGTTACCAATTTTCAGCCGCGCCCAGTCTTTGTCGGACACGCCCACCCGGACAATCCAGTCGTTCCGGCGGGTGGACGAGATCAGGAAAACCGGCGACCCGGCTGCGGCAAATTCGCCCTCGTTCATGGTTCGGCGCGTTACGGTTCCATCGACCGTCGAGCGGATTTGGGCGTAATCCTGATTAAACCGGGCGATAGCCAGATGCTGCTGGGCGACATCGTGGCCCGTGGTGGCATTCTGCAACTGTTCCAGTGTAGCGGCTGTGTCGGCATAAAGCGCTTTGACGCGGTTGAGGTCCCGTTCGGCTTTTTCCTTTGCAAACTGCGCCTGACTCACCTGAGCATTAATTTCGGTCAGATTCAGGGTTGCCAGCAGTTGCCCTTTCCGGACGGTTTGGCCTTCATCGACGTATAGTTTTTCAATGATTCCGCCTACTTTAAAGGATAGTTTGGCTTCTTCGGAGGAGGAAACCAGACCTGATGCCACGATGGGTTCCGTTCGTACCACGGATTGGACTTTTGTGAGTTTTACCGGGATGGAGGTGTCGTCGGTTTGGCTCGCCGGTTTCTCTTTCCGGCTTTCTTTGGCTTTCGTACCACAGGCCCAGAGGCCGCCCGTCAGCAGAATAATCAAGATGAATGGTATCGCTTTCATTGGAGTAATCGGTTACTAATCAGGAGGAAAGTGTTGGAGTGGTTACTGAATCGCCGTCGCGCGGTCGAGGGCGGCCCGTTTGGTCAGCACATCATACCGCGCCAGTACCTGCTGAATCTGGGCCGTTAGCCGGTCATTCTGGAAGCGCAGGTACTCCACCAGCAGGGCCTGGCCGTTGCGGTATTTGCTGTCGATGAGCCGGAAGGTCTGCTCGGCGTTGGCGAGGCCGGTCTGGCTGGCTGTCAGGCTTTCGTTGGCCGCATCCAGTTCATAATACGCCTGCAAAACCTGCAACTGAATCTGTTTTTCTACTTCCGTCAGCCGGGTTTGCACCAGTTCTGTCTGGATTTTGGCCTGTTGCACCTTCGAACGTTTTTCGTAACCCTTGAATAAATCCCAGGACAAACCAACCTGTCCAACTACATATGCCTGATTGGAGAATGTATAGCCAAAGCCCTGAAAACCCGTGCTTCCACCGACATAGACATTGGGTAGCCTGATGGAGGCTTCGTTCAGTTTGACGGCATTTTGGGTGGCCCGGAGCGAACCGCCGAGCCGCTTCAGTTCCTGACGGCCCTGCAAAGCGGTTTGCTGCAATGCCGTGAGGGCAGGAGGGGCCGCGGGCAGGCTCCGGGTCAGGAGCGAATCCACCTGAATATCAGCCGTGAGGTCACGGTTGAGCAGAAAATTGAAATACGCTTTGGCGGTTTGACGGTTTTTGTCGGAGTTGGCCAGTTGCTGATCAATTTTGCTGATTTCGTAGCGGGCCGAGGTTACGGCATCTTTCGTTGCTACGTTGTTGCTAACCAGTTTCTCATTCAGTTTGGCCAGTTCGCGCAGCATGTTGCGGGAATTTTCGAAGATCCGAACGGCGTCTAGTGTTTGCAGGTACTGGTAATACGCCGTTGCAATGGTATACCGCAATTCGTTTTCAACTACCCGTTTCCGGGCTTCCTGCGCCGACAGCAAATCTTTTTG
Source organism: Larkinella arboricola (assembly GCF_003259745.1). Classification (GTDB taxonomy): domain Bacteria; phylum Bacteroidota; class Bacteroidia; order Cytophagales; family Spirosomataceae; genus Larkinella; species Larkinella arboricola. The sequence continues at coordinate 709,412 of NZ_QLMC01000001.1, forward strand.
AATCAGGTAGTTGTACTGAATGTCGGAGTTGAAAATGGCGTATTGGACATTGAGTTTGGTGTCGTGAAAATTGTTGGGAGCCAGCAATTCGTTCACGTTGGGGATATTTGTCGGAAAGCGTTCGGCACCCGTAAGCTGGTTGAGTGTGGCATACACCGGGTTAAGCATGTCACCGACCGGAAATTGCAACCGTCGACCGCCAGCGGCCACGGAATAGGTGGGGTTAAACGTGAGTCGGGGGTAAAACAATGCCCGGGCCTGGTTGATCGACTCGGTAACCCGACCGATTTCCAGCGACTCCTGTTTCAGCGCCAGATTGTTTTGTAACCCTTCCTGAATGTACGCATCCAGAATAATCGAGGGTGCTTCTACCGATTGGGCGGCACCCGGGCGCGAGATGGTTGCCAGCGTAAGAATGATCAAGTAGCTGACTTTTAGTCTTGTAATCATACATAATAAAATAAACAGTGTTCACTAGTTGTTAAAATTTTTTTAGAGACCGTGGCGGATCGTTTCATTAAAAAGGTTAAAAGCGCTTTCCATCAGTTCTTTGCGACGGTTTTCTTCAAACATTTCCAGGCGTTTCCGCAGAAAAAGAGCGGTATAACCGTGTACGGAACTCCAGATCATAAGTGACGCTACTTCAGCATCCTGCGTTTTGAACAGGCCCTTGTCAATACACTCCTGTACGCAGGTGACCAGCAGGTTGAACGCCGATTTGCCTTCGTCCCAGATGTCATTCTTGCAGGCCAATGCGTCCATTGGAGCCGTCATGATAAACATCAGGTCAAACAACTCGGGGTTGTCAAAAGCAAACTGGAAATACCGGCGGCCCAATTCTACCAGCCGATCAAATGGATCTTCCAGTTGCAGAGCCGACTGAAACGCATCGATCATTTTATGAAAACCAATCTGGTGAAGCGCGTAGAGCAGCTCGTTTTTATCCTTGTAATAGAGATAAATCGTTGCCGGGCTGTATTCAATGGCGTCGGCAATGTTACGGATGCTCACTTTCTCGTACCCGTTCTCCAGAAACAGCTTTTGGGCTGCTTCCAGAATCCGTTTCCGCATTTCCTCTCTCTCGCGCTCTTTCCGCTCAACAATTCCCATATGTGTTAATTAACGTTACAAATGTACTGAACACCGTTTATTAATCAAGAGGTGTTTTTCTGGATCGGAAAAAACAGGAGATGAACAATCCGAATTCGGTCGTCAACCGTCAAAATTCCGAAACGAACGAAAAACGTCAGGCGGCTTTTTTACTCAATAACGGCGTAAATAGCGACCGGGTTTGATTTGTTTTTGAGCCGGACCTCGCCCAGCGGTTCGCAGCGGAAAGAATCCTTAACCAGTTGATAGGCGGTTTCGCTAATGATGATCTGACCTTCCTGCGCCACCGATTGCAGCCGTTGGGCGGTATTGACCACGTCGCCAATGACGGTATAATCGAGCCGCCGGAGTGTGGCCGAGCCAATATTTCCCGAAATCATTTCGCCGGTATTGATGCCGATGGCTACCTTGGGCGTGTAAACCGGTTCGCCGGGAACGGTTTTTTCCAGCAGTTCAATGTGGTTGCGGACGGCCAGAGCGGCTTCGATGGCGCGGTCGAGGTGGTATTCTCCCCGGAAGACGGCCATCACGGCGTCGCCCATAAACTTGTCGACAAAACCGCCCTGGGCAATGATTTCCTTCACCATTACGTCGAAGTACAGATTGATCAGCTTGACCACGGTGTCGGCGTTTTCGCGTTCGGTGATGGCCGTAAAGCCGCAGATGTCGATAAAAACCGCCGTGGCATTGACAGTTTCGTTCAGCATCAGCGACGTTTCAAACTCCCGCCGGTCCATGAAGTTGAGCACCGATTCATCGACGTACATCCTGAGAATGTTGTTCTCCTTGATGGCTTTCAGCGTATCCCGCAGTTGAGCCACGTGCCGCAGGGTTTTCTGCATGGTCAAATCGAGGTCATCGAAATTGACGGGTTTGCAGATAAAATCGAATGCCCCCCGGTTCATGGCCGTACGGATGTTGGTCATGTCGCCGTAGGCCGATACAATCACGGTTTTGGTCAACGGGCTAACTTCGCTCAGCTTTTCGAGCAGCGTCAGGCCGTCCATTTCGGGCATATTGATGTCACTCAGGACAATATCAATGTCGGGTTGCTCCTGAATTTTGGTCAGCGCATCAACACCGTTGTAGGCGAAAACAAACTCGTATTGCTGTTCGCGGATTTGCCGACGAAACTTCTGCCGAATCAGTAATTCGAGATCGGTTTCGTCATCCACGACCAGGATTTTGGACTTCATAGGGCGCTTTTAAGTTTTTCTTTCAGGTTGGAAAAGTCAAGCGGTTTGGTCAGAAAGGCGTCGGCTCCCAGCTTCATGGCCTGGTCGTGACTCTCGGCATCTCCGTAGGCCGTAATCATCATCACCGTGGGCGGAGCAACCGGATAGGTGGTTCTGATCAGGCGCAGCAATTCCAGACCACTCATACCGGGCATGTTAATATCCGACAGAATTAAGACATATTCAGACGAATGATCGTTCAGATACGTCAGGGCTTTTTCGCCGGAGTGGGCAAAGGCGAACTGGATTTCACCAGCGCGAATTTCCCGCCGGAAGCGTTGTTCAAAGAGGGTTTGTACGTCCGTTTCGTCGTCAACAACCAAGACTTTCATGCCGCAGGTTAAGTAAAAGGTAGATCGGGTTTACTATCAAAGATACGGAAAGTCGGTCTTTATGTGGGTAACCGGATGGTGAACTCTGTAAATTTCCCTTCTTCCGTCTCAACGACCAGTTCTCCGCCATGTCCTTTGGTTATAATGTCGTAGCTGAGCGACAGGCCCAGACCGGTACCCTGACCCGTGGGTTTGGTGGTGAAAAAGGGCTGGTAAATTTTGTTCAGGACGGAAGCCGGAATCCCGCAGCCATTATCGCGCACCCGGAGTTCGATGGTTTCTCCGTCGATGCGTCGCGTGATGACCTGCACCGTGGGCTGGTAGTTGGCCAGACCGGTTTTCCGTTTTTCTTCAGTTGCGTAAAAAGCGTTGGTAAACAGGTTGAGCAGCACCCGGCCCATGTCCTGCGGGACAACGGAAACTTTTCCCAGGTTGCTGTCAAAATCGGTCAGCAGGGTGGCGTTGAATGACTTATCGTTGGCCCGCAGCCCGTGGTAGGCCAGCCGCAGGTATTCGTCGGCCAGGTTGTTGATGTCGATGGGTTCGCGCTCGTGGGTACTGGCGCGGGAGTGCTGCAACATCCCCTTCACGATGGAGTCGGCCCGTTTGCCGTGGTGGTTGATTTTTTGCAGGTTTTGCGCAAGGTCGGCCAGAATTTCCTCTTCCAGCCCCGCATCGCGGTCGGTTTTTTGCCGTTCTTCCTTCAATTCTTCAATCAATTCGACGGAGACTTCCGAAAAGTTGTTGACAAAGTTGAGCGGGTTCTGGATTTCGTGGGCAATACCGGCGGTCAGTTCGCCTAGGGAAGCCATTTTCTCGCGTTGAATCAGCTGATCCTGCGTGGCTTTCAGTTCTGTCAAGGTTTGTTCGAGTTCTTCTTTTTGCCGGGTCAGTTCGGCAGTCCGTTCTGCAACGATCTGTTCAAGCATCACGTTCTGGCTGGCAATGATGCGGTTCTGTTCTTCCTCCTGCTGCCGTTTCAGTCGTTCTTTTTCAAGGGCTTTCTGCTGCTTCCGGGTGATAAACCAGGTGGCTACCATCCAGATAAAGGAAAACATCTCCGCAATTTCAACCATCGTTTTGATGCTTTCATAGAAATCCGGAACAATCAACTCAACAAGGTCGCCAAACAGCGAGATCAAAATAAACGGCCCGACAGCCAGCCAGACATTCCGAACCGGTCGGAAATCTTTCAGCAGGTAAGCCGCTCCCACCATGCCGATCAGCAGCAGATGCCAGACCCATTTGGTAAAATCAGAATCCAGAAAAATATCAGAAACCAATAGCCCGGTGGCTACATACTGCACCATGAGCAGCATCCGGTCCCACTCCGGAAACCGCTCGGCGGTCTGAAGTGAGGTACGGATGTACCGGACCATGAAAAAGACAATCAGAAAAGAACCTATTTCCATAAGGATATAAACGGTGATGCGCAAAACCGTATTTGGCCCTCAAATTAAAGCTTCCAGCCAAGACTTACAATGACGTGTATCGTCGGCCCGCGCCGTTTAAGTGTCGCAGCCCACGGATTGTTTGAAAGGAAAAACCGCACGGCTTTTTGTTGGTGGGTACGGTTAGATGAGGGAAAAGTTAGGCAAAGATCCCCACTTGCACCTGATATTTTCTAACTTGACGGCCATCAGACTGATAACTGACCGAATGCCAACAACCTGATTTTTTAATTTTTTAGAGCTTCTCATATGGAATACAGACAACTAGGTGGATCGGGCCTGAAGGTTCCGGTCCTGAGTTTTGGAACCGGTACGTTCGGCGGGGGCACCGAGTTTTTTAAAGCGTGGGGAACAACGCAGGTCGCCGAAGCAACCCGGATGGTCGATCTGTGTCTGGATGCGGGACTGACCATGTTCGATACGGCCGATGTTTATTCGCGGGGCATGTCCGAGGAAATTCTCGGCCAGGCACTAACCGGAAAGCGGGACAAGGCCCTGATTTCGACGAAAACCACCTTTAAAATGGGCAGTGGCCCGAATGATTTTGGCTCGTCGCGGTTTCGGCTGATCAAATCGTGCGAAGACAGCCTGCGCCGGTTGAAAACCGATTACATTGACCTGTATTATATGCACGGTTTCGACGGGCACACGGCGGTAGACGAAACCCTGAGCGCGCTGAACGATCTGGTGCAGAGCGGCAAAGTGCGTTACATTGGCTGCTCCAACTTTTCGGGCTGGCATCTGATGAAATCCCTCTCCATTTCGGAACGCTACGGCTGGGCAAAATACGTGGCTCATCAGGCGTATTACTCGCTTTTGAGCCGCGAGTTCGAGTGGGAGTTGATGCCGCTGGGCCTTGATCAGAAGGTCGGAACCGTGGTCTGGAGTCCGCTGTCGGCCGGACGACTGGGTGGGAAATACCGTCGGAACAATCCCGCACCCGCCGACAGCCGAATTGCGCAGGGTGGGGGCGAAGGCCCGCCGATTCCGGAAGAATACTGGTTTTCAATCATGGATACGCTGGACGAACTGGCCGCCGAAACCGGCAAAACCGTGGCGCAGGTGGCCCTGAACTGGGTGCTGCAACGCCCGACGGTTTCGAGCATTATCATCGGTGCCCGGACGGAAGAACAACTGGTTCAGAATCTGGGTGCGGTGGGCTGGAATTTAACCAAAGAGCAGGTCGCCCGGCTGGATGCGGTCAGTGATAAACCGACGATTTATCCGTACTGGCACCAGCGCATGAATCCGGATCTGAATCCGCTGCCGGTATAATGGACAGATTCAGGTATCCGGTGTTCTGTGCCGGATACCCCATACCACGTATTTAATGTTTCACCGAGGTCTGAACCAGATTGGAAGCCGCTTTGGCAATGATTCTGCCGTCTTCCGCCGTGATCAGGCATTCGGCATGAATAATGTTTTTGCCCGCCCGCAGAATCCGCGACTGCGCGGTGATGATGTCGCCCAGTTGGGCGCTGTACAGATAATCAACATTCAGATTAACAGACGTATACAGGTATTCCCGGCCCAGCACGAAAACCGTTATCCCAATCAGGTCGTCGATGATGGCCGCAGTGGCCCCGCCATGTAAAATCTGCATGGGATTGGTCATGTCTTCCCGAACGGTGTATTCGATCGTCAGCGAACCTTCTTCCACGGCCCGCAGCGTCCCATTCAGCCAGCGACCTAACGGCGAGGGGCTTTGCTGCATATCCTGATCGATCAGGGATTGGAAAAAGAGTAAGCGATGGTTCGTTTCGGATGTGGACATAAAACAGGAATGTTTTTGTAAAAATAGCATTTAACTAAGCCGAATGGGGTTTAAGCAAGTATAATTTATGGATTTTCTTGGGAGGTAGCAGGACTTGTGTTACTTTTGGGCGTTTTTTGCGCCTATACGCTATCCCCTCACAATGAATTATACACTTTCCCATATTCCGGAAAGGACCCTGAAACCGCGTCAACATGGGTTGACGATGGTGATGGATAAGGGCCTGAGTATCCGGCAAGTCGAAGATTTTCTGTCAACATCTGCCGACTATGTCGATATTGTAAAGCTGGGCTGGGCAACGTCGTTTGTAACTCCCAACCTGAAAGAGAAACTGCAGGTTTACAAGGATGCCGGCATTCCGGCTTATTTTGGTGGCACGCTATTTGAAGCGTTTGTGGTTCGGAACCAGTTTGACGACTACCGGCGGCTGCTTGATGTCTACGGACTGGAATTTGCCGAGGTTTCGGACGGCTCCATCGAAATGAAGCAGGACGAAAAGTGCGGTTACATCAGAAAGCTGGCCGAGCAGGTAACGGTTTTATCGGAGGTGGGCTCGAAAGACGAAGCCAAGATCATTCCGCCCTACAAATGGATTCAGTTGATGAAAGCCGAACTGGAAGCCGGAGCCTGGAAAGTAATCGGCGAAGCCCGCGAAGGCGGAACCGTCGGTCTCTTCCGGTCGAGCGGAGAAGTGCGGCAGGGGCTGGTAGAAGAGATTTTAACGCAGGTTCCGTTTGAAAAAATCATCTGGGAAGCTCCCCAGAAGGAACAACAGGTCTGGTTTGTAAAACTGCTGGGAGCGAATGTGAACTTAGGAAATATTTCTCCGAACGAAGCTATTCCGTTGGAAACCATCCGGTTAGGTCTGCGCGGTGATACCTTTAGCCACTTCCTCAATGGCCTTGGGCAGAATGGTCTGGGGCCGAGCCATTAATCAACCAAGTTATTTAATTTATATGGAATTCATCCAGTCGGTTCTCGACTTCTTTCTGCACCTGGACAAGCATCTGGCCGATATCATCAACGAATACGGCACGCTGACCTACGTCATTCTGTTTCTGATCGTTTTTGTTGAAACGGGCCTGATTGTCATGCCCTTATTGCCGGGAGACTCGCTGTTGTTTGCCGCCGGAGCACTGGCCGCTTCAACCGGAGCACTGGACGTTAAGCTGATGATGCCGTTACTGATTCTTGCGGCTCTGATGGGCGATAACGTCAATTATTTTGTCGGTAAACTGCTCGGGAATCAGATCAAAATGAGGGAGCGAATTCTGTTTTTCAAGCGGGAATACATCACCGAAACCGAGAATTTTTACCACAAACACGGCGGCAAAACCGTCATCATGGCCCGGTTTATCCCCATTGTCCGGACGATTGCACCGTTTGTGGCCGGTGCCGGAAGCATGAATTACACGAAGTACATCGGCTATTGTGTCGTCGGTGCGATCTTATGGGTAGTCGGTGTTACCATGCTGGGCTATCTCTTCGGAAATATTCCGATTATCAAAAACAACTTTGAGCTGGTGATCTTCGGTATTATCGGTTTATCGATTGCGCCCATTATTTTTCAATTCGTCAAAACGAAGCTTCGTCGGGCAACGGCCTAATCATTGACCGGCTTTTTATACGACCGGGCGGTTCATCAGAAAATAGTTCTGGTGGGCCGCCCGGTTTTTGTTTTGGAATCGGCCTATCTTTGAAAACCGTCATCCCAAAAAGCCTATGAAATCCATTTTAATTGGTCTGCTGGCACTGGTTAGCTGGAATGCTCTTGCCCAGCGCGTCCGGCTTGAAACCGACGCCGGTTCCATTGTGCTTGACTTGTATGCGCATAAAGCGCCCGGTACGGTGGCTAATTTCCTGCGGTATGTGGATGAAAAACGGTACGATGGAAGCCGGTTTTACCGCGTGGTTCGGATGGATAACCAGGTCGGCAGTCCCGTAAAAATAGAGGTTATTCAGGGCGGATTACAGGACGACACAACCCGGCAACTGCTGCCCATCCCGCAGGAAACCACCCAAAAAACCGGTCTGAAGCACGTAAATGGTACGCTCTCGCTGGCGCGTGGCAAACCCGACAGCGGAAGTTCCGAGTTCTTTATCTGCATTAATGACCAGCCCGAGCTTGATTTCGGCGGAAAACGCAATCCTGACGGCCAGGGCTTTGCGGCTTTTGGGCGTGTGGTGGAAGGAATGGACGTGGTGCGCCGGATTCAGCAGGGTAAAACCGGGTCAGATGCGGCTTCCGCGCAACTCCTTCAAACCCCCATTGTCATCCGGAGTGTCCGGCGGGTCCAGTGATGCAACAGCTTCGCTTTTTTAAGAGCATACTTTTTCAGGCCAGCACGATACCGTATAGGGACTAGTACAAATACCGTGAAGGCAGGATAAAATCGATGGGAGCCTGAAAAGAGGATGAAACCGAGTCAGAACTCCCAAGGTTATAAGAAAGCCGGTTAGCTCAGAAAGGAAAGACTTCCACGCTAACCGGCTTTTCGTTTCTAGTGAGCCAATTTTACGTTTTTGGCATTTAATCCTTTCGGCCCGCGCTCAACTTCGTAAGTGACTTTGTCGCGTTCCCGTAACTGATCCTGGCAAGCAGATACGTGTACAAAAATGTCTCCACTCGCGTCATCGGGTACGATGAACCCGAATCCTTTGCTTTCATTAAAAAATTTAACGGTACCCGTTGGCATAACTTTAAAAAAATAAGATTGAGCCGTAAGGTAAGATTTTCTTCCCGGTAGTTCTCACATTCTGTGAAAAAATTATGGTAAGGATCGTAAAACCCGTAAAATAATTTGGTAAACCGCGCGAAGCCCGAAGGTTCGTTTGTGAAACACGAAGTTCTTCACGAATTCATATTCACCCCCGTTAGCTACCTATTGCAAAGTCCCAGGTTGGATAGTGATTAAACGGTATTTTCTCCTTAAAATGGTAGTAATATTACTAAAAAAAGCCATAATTTGGGATTGCATTGGTAGCGCGCCAACCTATACTAATGAGCTGATGATGAAAAGAAACTACCAAACGGAAGAGGATATCGGCTTGTTTCAGCGGATGCAACAGGACGACCCTCAGGCTTTCGAAGAAATCTATTATCGCTATTTCCTGAAGTTATCCAATACGGCTTTTAAACGGCTTCAGAATCGGGAAGTGACCGAGGAGATTATTCAGGAATTGTTTGTTAATCTCTGGTTCAAACGGCACCGGCTGCCCGAACTGAAAAATCCCGAAAGTTACCTGCAAACCCTGCTTCGCAATTCAGTGATCGACTGGTTTCGAACCCAGACCCGGCAGGACGGCTTTGCGGCTGAGCGACTGGCTCAGCCTGACTATCAGATTACCAACGCTACGGAACAACAGATTTTCTACGCCGATTTACAACGCGCCTACGAATCGACCGTCGGCCAGTTACCCGATAAATGCCGTGAGGTTTACACGCTGCACCAGCGGGGCTATTCGGTGGGCGACATTGCTGAACGGCTCCAGATTGCCCCCAAAACCGTAGAAAGCCATCTGCTGAAAGCGCACACGACGCTACGGGATGTACTGAAAGATTATTCGGTGGTTACCGTAGCGCTCTTTAACTTATTTCTGGTATAAGAAACGACGCTGGCCGGTTGCCGCCGGATTGGTTGTAAAAATTTTTATACTATTTAGTCAAATCGACTAAGGTTTTTCCCCGGGTTGTTCGTCTTAAGGTAAATAGGTTGGATTTTAACGTCATAATCTATTAACCTGTAAAGAATGGAGAACAACTACCCGTCCCCTGAATTACTGGAAAAATACCTTGTTGGCTGCTGTTCACCCGAAGAGGCCCGGCAGGTAGAGCGTTGGTATGACTCATTCGAAAACCATCAGAACTTAGCCCAGGCGCATCCCGAAACGGAGAATCCGGCTCATGCTGATAAAATTCTGGAGGAAATCCGGCAACGCATCGAAGTCCGCACCCGTGAGTCCAGGCCGAAGTCTGTGCGTCGGCTGTGGCCGGGCAAAAACGGACTTTGGACCCTGAGTGGCGTGGCGGCTGCGGTCATCATTCTGGCGGTGGGCGTCTGGCAAATTCAGCGTCCGGAACAGGCGGAAACACCCGTGCCCCTTGCTTCGTTGACGTCTCCACTGGCCACGCTGGAGAATAAGGGCAAAACCATCCTGCGCCAGGAACTGAGCGATGGCAGCGTTGTATGGCTAAATCCGGCTACGAAACTGCATGTTCCGAAGCGGTTTGCGTCGTCGGTTCGGAACGTGCAACTGGAGGGCGAAGCTTTTTTTGAAGTCCGCCGGGATACGACCCGTCCGTTTGTGATTCAGACCGGAAAACTCAAGACCGAAGTGCTGGGCACGACGTTTAACGTGCGGGCCTACCGCAACAGCCCGCGTTTTGAGGTTTCGGTCGTTACGGGCAAGGTGGCCGTGAGTGTTGCCGATCAGAAGAAAATTCTGCTGACTGCCCGACAACAGGCTTTTTTTAACCCGGCAGCCGAATCGCTGGCTAAAACCGGCCTATCCCCCTCGGCCAAACCCAAGTTGTGGGAACCCACTACAATTGCTTTCGAATGGACGTCGCTGCGGCAGGTCGCTGATGCGCTGGAAGCAACGTTTGGAGTCCGGATTCTTTTCCGCAACCCGGCCCTTCGAGACTGTAAACTGCGGGCCGACTTTACCAATATGCGGCTGCCCGCCATCCTGAATTTACTCTGTAAAACAACCGATGTTTCTTACACCCTTGACGGTCAGCAGATTGTGCTCGATGGTCCGGGTTGCCTTTAATAGTGCGCTTTTCTTAGTTAATACCCAATTTTTAACCTGTTTCACTAAACACTGCTATGAGCAATCAATTCTACGCCCCACCAGGCGGCCATGCATTACCGCTCCGGTTGACCTTCGTTCAACTGCTTCTGGTGATGGTTTTGTCCTCCGCGTCCTTTGCTGGCCCTCGGTATGGTCAGGATGAGCTGAGTCGGAAAGTAGCCCTGAAAGTAGAAAACGTGACCCTGCGGGATGCCTTGCTGCGGATTGAAAAGAAGGCCAACATTAAATTTGTGTTCAGCAGCCGTATTATCCAGGAGCAACGTGTGAGCTTCCAGACGCAGGGAGGCCGGTTGGCCGAGGTTCTGGACCAGTTGCTGAAACCACTGGGTATCTCGTACGAATTAGTCGATAATCAGATTGTTTTATCTAAAAAGGAAACCGCAGCTACAGAAACCGCAACGCCGGTGGCTGAGCAAACCGCCAGCGTAAAACGGCCGCAAGCCGTTGCTTTTACCGTGCGGGGTGTAGTGAAAGAAGCCAACGGTTCGGGCCTTCCGGGCGTGAACGTCGTTGAAAAAGGCACCAGCCGCGGAACCAACACCGACGCCAATGGCGCCTTTCAGCTGGATGTAACCGACGGAAACGCCACGCTGGTGTTCAGTTCGATTGGTTATGCCAAGCAGGAAGTCGCGGTGGGTAACCGCAGCACGATTGACGTCACGATGGAATCGGACAACCGCAACCTGGATGAAGTGGTCGTAATTGGTTACGGTACGGTCCGGAAAAGCGATCTGACCGGCTCCGTGGGCGCTATTAAAGGTGAAAAACTGCTTGATCGGCAGGCAACGAACATTGGTCAGGCGTTGCAGGGACGTCTTCCGGGTGTCGATGTGGCCGTGATGTCGTCGGCGCCGGGGTATCAGCCCCGGGTTCGGATTCGGGGGGTTGGTTCTATTAACTCCAGCCTGGAGCCGCTCTATGTCGTTGACGGAATCATTGGGGTAACGAACGCTAACTTGATCAACCCGAACGATATTGAGTCGCTGGAGGTTCTGAAAGATGCTTCCGCCACGGCCATCTATGGTGCCCGGGGTGCCAATGGGGTAATCATTATTACGACCAAGCGCGGCAAATCGGGAGCCACACAGGTGTCTTACGATACCTGGGGATCGTATATTACACCGGCCAAATACCTCGGCACGCTGTCGGCCGACGAGTTTATGGCGGTATACAACAAGGCGTATGACAACGCGCAGAAATACGATCCGGAAGGTTTTGCAGATGGTAAATATGTGCGGAATGATCCGAAAAACTTCCCCAATCTGTTCGATGCAAACGGAAGACCCTTATACAACACGGATTGGGAGCGGGAAGTGTACAAGCCAACATGGGCGCAAAACCACGAACTGGGCGTGCGCGGAGGTACGGAAAAAACGTCCTATAGCCTGTCGCTGGGCTACACTGATCAGGGTGGTTTGATGCTGAATTCGTGGTTTAAACGGTATTCGGCCAAGTTTACGCTCGACACCGACGTGAAAAAATGGCTGAAACTAGGCGGCAGCATGTTCCTGAACCGTACGAATCAGCGCGAAGTAGATGACGCATCCGGCGGGTTGAACGTTCCGCGGATGGTGATGGAAGCGATTCCCATTCTGCCCACTCAGTATCCTGATGGAAGCTGGGGCCGCAACAAAGACTGGCCCGGTATGGAAGGGGGCGAAAACCCGGTCCGGATTGCGAATCAGCGTCTGCGGATCAACCCCAAAAACCAGATGCTGGGACAGATTTATTCGTTGCTGACGTTTTCGCCGGAACTGACCTTACGCAGTAACTTCGGGTACGAGCTGAAATTCGAGAAAAACAATTTCTATTCCGGCCGCGACCTCAACGCGCTGTCGGCCGACCAGAAAGGAACGGCCGATATCTGGAGCAATCAGGAATATTACTGGCAGTTTGAAAACTACCTGAACTACAACAAAACCATCAACTCCGACCACACCATTTCGGCACTGGCGGGTTTGTCGTGGCAGAAACGCTCGTGGGAACGGTATCTGGCGGCTGCGCAGAATTTCATCGACGATTTCTGGGGGTATCATAACCTCGGCGTCGGAACCAGCCTGCAAAAACCGTCATCCGAAGATCAGGAATGGTCGCTGAACTCGTATTTCGCCCGGTTAAACTACAACTTCAAAGACCGGTATCTGGTCACCTTCACAGGCCGTTACGATGGCGCATCGAAGTTTGGAGCCAACAACAAATACGCCTTCTTCCCTTCGGCGGCCATTGCCTGGAACGTGAGTCAGGAGGAGTTTCTGAAATCGGTTTCCTGGCTGTCGAACCTGAAACTGCGGGCCAGCTACGGAAAAACCGGTAACCAGGAAATCGGGCAATACCGTTCGCAGCAGTTCCTTGGCACGGGTGATGTGCTGCTGGGTGGCGTTCGCCAGACCGGTATCTGGCAGAGTTCGTTCGGAAACCCGGATCTGCGCTGGGAATTTACGAACCAGCTGGACATCGGTGCCGACATTGGTTTACTGAACAACCGCCTTGATCTGACGATTGATTACTACCACAAAATCACGAAAGACCTGCTGCTGGATGCGCCCATTCCGTGGTCAACGGGGCTGGCTGTTGTGACGCAAAACATCGGGTCGGTTGAAAACAAAGGGCTGGAAATCGGGATCAATAGCCGAAACGTCGCTACGAATAACTTCTCCTGGACGACCAACCTGGCTTTCTCGACCAACAAAAACAAAATCCTGAAACTGGGCGTCAACAACGACGATATTTTTCCCGGACCGTGGTTCCTGGGCCAGACCAACATTCTGCGTGTTGGTCAGCCCATCGGTACCTTCTGGGGCCGCAAACGGTTAGGAACGTTCAGCACGGCCGAAGCGGATCTGGCGGCCAAATACAACCGGTTGCCGGGTGATATTAAATGGGCCGATTTAAACAACGACGGTAAGATCGACGGTTCAGACGAAACCATCATCGGGCGGGCGTACCCCAAGTGGAACCTGAACGTGGGCAATACGTTCCAGTTCGGCAAGTTCGATCTGTCGTTCGACATCCGGTTTGTGATGGGCGTCAATACCGTTAATGCCACGAAACACTCGGTAGAAGACCGTCAGGCCATCGCCAGCAGCTCGCGGACCGTTCTGGGAGCCTGGACGCCCGAAAACCAGAACAGCATGATTGCCGAAATCCGCCATTACAACGCAGGTTACGATACCGCCATGGACGACTGGTGGGTGGAAGACGGTTCGTTTATCCGGGGCCAGAACCTGGTGTTTGGTTATTCGCTGCCCAATAAAATTGGCAAGCTCAATTTTCAGCGGTTGCGGGTGTACGCCAGCGCACAGAACTTCTTCCTGATTTCGGATTATTCCGGTTACGATCCGGAAGCGCTAACGGCTTTTGGTGGTCCGCTGATTCAGAATATCGAATTTTTCCAGTATCCCCGGCCCCGGACCTTCAGCCTCGGTCTGAATGTTCAGTTCTAATTGTTTACCGTTCGGCAAATTCATCCATTTGAAACGCCGGACCTCAACTTTGCAACTATGAAAAGACATATTGTTTATACCCTGGCAGCCGTTGGTTTGACGCTGACTTCCTGCGAGGACTTTTTGAAAGAAAATCCGACGGGTTCGCTAACCACCTCGTCTTCGGTATCCAGCCCGGAAATTGCCCGCGCTTTTGTAAATGGCGCTTACTCAACCATTGGCACCTGGAACAACGGCGGTGGGGGATGGGGCGGCAACAATGCGTCCCTGCTCGAATTCATGACCGGCAAAGCCGACGGCAATTCCCAAACCGAAGCGTTCAAGTTTTTCAACCTGGAATACGACGCCCGGGCGTTTTACATCGACAACTGGTGGGCGGGGCTATACGCCGGTGTTACCCGGGCTAACCTGGCGATTCAGAAACTGGGCGAGTTTACGACCCTGCCCGCAGCTACCAAAACCAACATGATTGCAGAGGCCAAAGCGATGCGGGCGCTCTATTATTTTCAGTTGGTCCGGATGTTTGGCGATGTTCCCAAGATTACAGCGCAGATTACGGAGTTGAGCCAGGTGCAGACGCCCCGTTCGCCGGTGAAGGAGATTTACGACGAAATCATCATTCCGGATCTGTTAGAAGCCGAGAAGTCGACCCTGCCCTGGCGTGATACCGAAGGCCGAATGTCGATGGGCGCTGTCAAATCCCTGCTGGCCGATGTTTACCTGACCTATGCAGGTTATCCGGTTAGAGGGGGTAATCAATACTATGCCGAGTCGGCTAAACGCTCAAAAGAAGTGATCGATAACGGTACGTACAAGCTGTTTCCGGAATACACCGACATGATCAATCCGGCTAACCGCAACCAGGGGGAATTCATTCTTCAGGTTCAGCATGAGAAAGACATCCGGCACAACGGCATGACGCCGGTAACGCTGCCCGCTTTCCGGGGTATTGCGGCTTACGCGGATGAATACGGCGGGCTGATTCCGCGCAAAGAATTTGTTGAGAGCTACGAAAAAGGCGACAAACGGACGCAGGAAAAGCAGTTCTACTACACCTACTACAAAGGGCACCCGTCGGATTATCCGCTGGGCGATCCGCGTCGGGATTCTTTAGCGCTTGGCGGCTATTACATTTACAAGTATTTTGATAAACAGGCCATTGACAACGATTCCAAAGCAAATATCAACTACACGATTTACCGGCTGGCCGACGTGATGTTGATGTACGCCGAAGCGTCGAACCGGGCGGAAGGCGCTCCTAATGCCGCAGCACAGAAAGCTCTCAACGACGTTCGGGCGCGGGCTAAACTGGCCCCGGTTACAACAACAAACGTTGATGCGTTCGAGCAGGCGGTTTGGGCGGAGCGGTATTTCGAGCTGGCTTTCGAAAGTAAAATCTGGTTTGATATGATCCGGACGCGTAAGGTGCGCAACGATATCACCAAGAAGTGGGATGATTTTGTGGGCCACACGACCGTTTACGGAAAAACGTTTACGGCCAATCAGCTCCTGCTGCCCATTCCGAAGCGTGAGATCGACAACAACCGCAACTTGCAGCAGAACTCCGGTTTCTGATGGTTCTGACGTACTCCTAAACCCGACCCCGCTGGACGTATTCAGCGGGGTATTTTTTTGCAAATCGGCGTCAGTACGGGTTTGGGAAACCGATTAGAAAAAGCCGTTCTCCCTCTTTATTAACGCTGAAACCATTGACTTTCCAGCCCTTTACCTTTTAAACGTCTTGATTATCATGAAATGGACACAGGTTATTGACCCCTTCCATAACATTGCCTTGTCTGTTCTGGTCGCGGCTGTGCCCATTCTCTTTATTTTCTGGGCGTTGATCGTCAAGAAAATGAAGGGCTATCAGGCCAGTCTGATCGCTACGGCTTTGGCGGCCCTGCTTGCGGTGCTGGTGTACGGAATGCCGTTGAAACTGGCGGTTTTGTCCATCGGGCACGGGGCCCTGTACGGGTTGTTTCCAATCTGCTGGCTGGTTATTATGTCGGTTTTTCTCTTCAATCTGACCGTCAGAAGCGGGCAGTTCGAAATCATCAAGCATTTCATGGCGTCGATTACGGGCGACCGGCGTTTGCAGGCCCTGCTGATTGCGTTTTCCTTTGGCTCATTTCTGGAAGGCACGGCGGGTTTTGGCGCTCCCGTTGCCATTACGGCGGCCATGCTGGTGGGCCTGGGGTTTAATCCGCTCTACGCTTCCGGAATCTGCCTGATTGCCAATACCGCCCCGGTGGCTTTTGGCTCCATCGGTATTCCCATCACGGTGGCCTCGCAGGTATCGGACATTCCGGAAATGCCGATTTCGCAGATGGTGGGCCGCACACTGCCCATTTTGTCCATTATTCTGCCGTGTTATCTGGTGACGCTTGTGGCCGGTTTCAAGCGTGCCACCGAGGTGTTTCCGGCGGTGCTGGTGTCGGGTGCGTCGTTTGCCTTTCTGCAATGGTTTTCGTCCAATTACCTGGGGCCTTCGCTGCCCGATGTCATTGCCGGATTGGGGTCCATCATCTGCCTGATGGTTTTTCTGCGGTTCTGGAAACCCAAAGCCGTCTGGCGGTTTGCCAACGAACCCGCACCCACGTTTGTAACCACCACGTACACCAGCGGGCAGGTGCTCCGGGCATGGTCACCGTTTATCGTGCTGACCATTATGATCATTGCCTGGGGGTTGCAGCCAATTAAGGATGTGCTGAATTCGTGGGTTTTTTTTCAATTCGAAGTGCCGGGGCTGCACAACGCGATTCTGGGGCAGGACGGCAATCCGATTCCTAAAATCTTTAAGGTGAACTACCTGTCTGCCGCCGGAACCGCCATTCTGATTGCCGATTTAATTGCCATACCGCTCGTGGGACTGACCTACCGCGAAGGAGCGCGGGTGTTTGTGGATACGCTTAATCAGTTGAAGTTTCCGATCCTGACGATTGCCGCCGTGCTGGGGTTTGCCTACATCGTCAACGATTCCGGCATTACGCTGACGCTGGCGGCTGTTCTGGCCAACACCGGTTCCTGGTTTCCATTTTTTGCGCCGGTACTCGGCTGGCTGGGCGTTTTCATTACCGGTTCCGATACGTCGGCCAATGCCCTGTTCAGTAAGCTTCAATACGCGACGGCCCAGACCATCGGCGTTGATCCGGTGGTGACTGTGGCCGCTAATGTGTCGGGGGGCGTGGTCGGAAAAATGATTTCGCCCCAATCCATTGCGGTGGCGGCTGCGGCTGGCGATCTGGTGGGCAAGGAATCGCAGCTCTTTCGCTTTACAGTTGCGCACAGCTTTCTGATGCTGGTCATCATCTGCTTCATTACACTGGCGCAGGCCTACGCGATTACCTGGATTATTCCGACCTACGAAATGCTGACCAGTAAAAAAGCCGTTGCCGTTCCCGATCTGTCAGCGGGCTACGCGTATCTTCTGATTCTGGCGCTGCTTCTGGTGGTATTTTCGGTTGTTGTTCGGCGAATAGCCCGGCGCAGGAAGGAAACATCCGCGCTGGCTGGCTAGTGGTTCGGTAGTCCGGAAAGCAAAAAGCCGTCGCCCGAGATTCGGGCGACGGCTTTTTTAATGCGTTCAGTACGGGTTATTTCTTGCCGTACCGCTTCAGGAACTTATCAACGCGACCCGCGGTGTCGAGCATAACGTTCTTACCCGTGTAAAATGGGTGAGACTCCGAGCTTACTTCGACTTTAACCACCGGGTAAGTGTTACCTTCAAACTCAATGGTTTCTTTCGTTTGAATGGTCGAGCGGGAAAGAAATTTGTGATCGCTGGTCAGATCCCAGAACACAACATCTCTGTACTCTGGATGGATGCCTTTTTTCATGACAATATAAAAAATACAAAAAATGAATCAGTTGTTGAATGTCTTGCCACCGACGCCTTGGGGTAGAGTGGTGGATTTTAAGGACTGCAAAGATAAGGACTTTCTACTTGGTTTACAACCCCTTCGCTAGCTTTTGTTTCTACTGAAAAAAGTATGTTAATCTTGGTTGATTTTTTATGGCTTTTTTGGCAATTTGGCTAACAATTAGGTAACAATCAGAGTTTTAGCAGCGAAAAGGTACCGTTAGCTAAAATTATCCTATCAACTTTTTTAGGCCCTTTTCCCGGTAGGGTTTCGATAAGTAATTCTGAGTAAGGTCTTAACAGTTTGTTAATACAGCCGTGGGTTAGAATATTTTTAAGTTGGTACGACGGGGGCGAACATTCTGTCTTGGTTTGTTGTACTACTGCTTAGTACCTTTAAGGAATCATAAAAGAAGAGTCTCCTTTTTTTGCATACTATCTACTACAACATCTCCCAATCATACTATGTACGTAATCAAGCGTGACGGCCGCAGGGAATCGGTCAAACTCGACAAAATCACCGCACGGATTGAGAAACTGTGCTACGGTTTGGACCCCGCTTATGTGCAACCGATCGAAGTGTCGATGAAGGTGGTCAACGGGATCTACGACGGTGTAAAGACAACCGAGCTGGATAATCTGGCGGCTGAGACGGCGGCTTCGATGACAACCCGTCACCCGGATTACGCGGTTCTGGCAGCCCGTGTTGCAATCTCCAACCTGCATAAAGAAACCAACAAATCGTTTTCGGGAACCATCAAGCGGCTTTACAATTACGTTGATCCCAAAACGGGTGAGAATGCAGCCCTGATTTCAAAGGAAGTCTATGATGTGGTTCGGAAAAATGCCGCGCTGCTTGATTCAACGATCATTTACGACCGCGACTACGGGTATGATTATTTCGGCTACAAAACGCTGGAAAAATCGTATCTGCTGAAAATGGACGGCAAAATTGCCGAACGTCCGCAGCATATGCTGATGCGCGTGGCCGTCGGTATCCACATGAACGACGTGGAAGCCGCCATTGAAACCTATAACCTGCTGTCGGAAAAGTGGTTTACACACGCAACGCCGACGCTGTTCAACGCCGGAACGCCCAAGCCGCAGATGTCGAGCTGCTTCCTGCTGTCGATGAAAGACGACAGCATCGAGGGCATTTACGATACGCTGAAGCAAACCGCCAAGATTTCGCAGTCGGCGGGCGGTATTGGTCTGAGCATCCACAACATCCGGGCAACGGGTACTTATATTAAAGGAACCAACGGAACCTCGAACGGTATTATTCCGATGCTGCGGGTGTTCAACGATACGGCACGCTATGTCGATCAGGGTGGGGGCAAGCGCAAAGGTTCGTTTGCGGTGTACCTGGAGCCCTGGCACGCTGATATTTTCGACTTCCTGCAACTGAAGAAAAACCACGGCAAGGAAGAACTCCGCGCCCGTGATTTGTTCTACGCCCTCTGGGTGCCGGATCTGTTCATGAAGCGGGTGGAAGACAACGATGTCTGGTCGCTGATGTGTCCGCACGAGTGTCCCGGTCTGGCCGATACGCACGGGGAGGAATTTGTACAATTGTACGAGCAGTACGAGCGCGAAGGCCGGTATCGTCGGCAAATCAAGGCGCAGGATCTGTGGTACGAAATTCTGGAATCGCAAACCGAAACCGGAACACCGTACATGCTGTTCAAGGATGCCGCCAACTCGAAATCAAACCAGAAAAACCTGGGTACGATCAAGTCGTCGAACCTCTGTACCGAAATCATCGAGTATACTGATGCCGACGAAGTAGCGGTTTGTAACCTCGCGTCGATTGCCCTGCCGAAGTATATTACCAAAGGCGAAGACGGTATTCTGCGGTTCGACCACCAGAAGTTGTACGACATTACGAGGGTGGCCACCAAGAACCTGAACAAGATCATCGACATCAACTACTACCCGGTAGAAGAGGCCCGTCGGTCGAATATGCGCCACCGGCCAATCGGTCTGGGCGTTCAGGGGCTGGCCGATGCGTTCATCATGCTGCGGATGCCGTTTGAATCGGAAGAAGCGAAGCAGTTGAACAAGGATATTTTCGAGACGATTTACTTTGCCGCCATGACCGCGTCGATGGAACTGGCGAAAGTGCAGGGTCCGTACGAAACCTGGAAAGGCTCTCCGATTTCGCAAGGCATTTTCCAGTTCGATATGTGGGGCGTGAAACCCGAATCAGGCCGCTGGGATTGGGAGTCGCTGCGGAAAGAAGTGGTCCAGCACGGTGTTCGGAACTCGCTCCTGCTGGCCCCGATGCCGACGGCTTCAACCAGCCAGATTCTGGGCAACAACGAATGTTTCGAGCCGTTTACGTCGAACATCTACGTCCGTCGCGTGCTGTCGGGCGAATTTGTGGTCGTCAACAAATACCTGCTGAAAGACCTCGTGAAGCTCGGCATGTGGAACGACCGCATGAAAAATATGCTGATTGCCGCCAACGGTTCGGTGCAGAACATTCCGGGTATTCCGCAGAATATCAAGGATCTGTACAAAACCGTTTGGGAGATCAAGCAGAAAACCGTCATCGACATGGCTGCCGACCGGGGTGCGTACATCTGCCAGTCGCAGTCGCTGAACATTCACATGGTGGATGCCAACTTCGGCAAGCTGACGTCGATGCACTTCCACGCCTGGAAGCGCGGACTGAAAACCGGTATGTACTACCTGCGTACGAAAGCCGCTGCCGACGCCGTGAAGTTCACGGTCGAAAAACAGGCCGACGCGCAACTGGAACCGGTACTGGCCGAAACGATGGAAAAACCGCTGAACTACGAGAAATACGCACAGGAAGGGGCCGCTGCCCAGCCGGTGCAGGTCAGCGAAGCCGAAGCCGCCTATGCCGCGATGATCTGCTCGCTGGATAATCCGGAAGGCTGCGAGGCTTGCGGAAGCTGAGAAATAAATTATTCTATCTAGTCAAAAAGCCCCGTTTTTCGGGGCTTTTTGATTTTGGAGTGGCGAAAGAGTAATCAGGTCATTCATAAAGCCCGGCCTTCCCGCTTAACATTATGATACAAAGGACTGGCAAGCTTATTAAACTGCTTTTGGGTAGTTGGAACGATTTGAATGGGTTTTTCATGAGCTAACTCCAGGTCAAACGTGAAGTTTTCCATGGCCTCTAGTTCTTTAAAAGGAGAGATTACTTCGTCAGTCAGCACAACCAGAATATCGACATCAGAATGCTCCCCGGCGTCTCCCCGGGCGTAAGAACCAAATAGATACAGCGCAGCAAGACGGTCCTGATAAAGCCGTCGGGCTTCTTCCTTAAAGGAAGTTAACAAAGGCTGGATGCTGCTTTGGTCCATACGTGTTTAACAACAATTTAAAAATACGGTTTCAGGCCGCAGCTGGTATTTTCCATTTACACGAGCGAACTACTTCTTTGGCAGCCAGATTTTCTCTTCCGTATACTGCCCCTGATCGTTTGTCTCCCGCACCCACGCATCCAGAATCGTCCGCATCTTGTCCCGGGTTTTCCGGTGTTTGGCCGATGCCGCCAGGTTGCTTAGCTCGTGCGGGTCGGTTTGCAGGTCGTACAATTCCTCGGTGGGTTTGGTGGGAGCGACGAACAGCGCCTGCGCGGAGGTGAGTTTGCCCTGCTGGTTGAGTTCTTTCAGCAGGTTCCACATCGGGTATTCGGTTTCCTTGTAGGCGTTGGGCTGCATATACGGCACCTCCGGGCGGTAATTCCGGATGTATTTAAACCGTTTGTCGCGCACGCAGCGCATCTTGTCCACGGTTTCGTCCATACGGTCGCGGGCGGCAATGATGTAATCCCGTTTTTTAGCGTCTTTGCCCAGCATCACCCGACCGTCTAGATACGCGGGGGGCGTCACCCCGGCCAGTTTCAGAATCGTGGCCGAAACGTCGATGGCACTGATCAGATCGGTGTTGACCTGCCCGGCTTTCAATTTTCCCGGCCAGCGAATGATTAGCGGAACGTGAATGCCGCCCTCATACAGAAACTGCTTGTCGCGGGCGTGGCAGCGGCCGTTGTCGCCCGAAAAAATCACCACGGTATTATCCGCAATTCCTTCGTCTTTCAGCCGTTGCAGAATTTTGCCGACGTAGCTGTCCATCAGTTGAATGGATTCCAGATAAGTCGCCCAGTCGGCGCGGGCAACGGGATGATCGGGATAATACGGCGGCAACACCACGTCTTCGGGCCGGATGTGCGGTTCGTGCTGTTTTACAACGGTTTTCCAGGCTTTGCCGCGGTGGGTTTCGTCGATGGTGAGCTGGGCGAAAAACGGCTGCCCGGGTTGGCGCTGATTCCAGTCGGTGCCGTCGAAAACCGGATGATCGGGCAGAAAATTAAAGTCGGTTTTGGTCGGGGTTGTCACGCCCGGCGCAGCTGTTTTCACGTTAACAGTATAATAACCGGCCTGCCGCAGATAATCCGTTATGGGCTTCACGGGCGCGGGTAGCTTGTAGCCATCGTCGCGGTGACTGCGGTGGTTGTGCGCCCCGATGCTGGTCTGGTACATACCCGTAATGATTGCCGACCGGCTGGGCGAGCAAACCGGCGCGGTCGTGAAGGCGTTGGTGTACCGAATGCCGTCTTTGGCCATCTGATCCAGATTCGGCGTCTGCACCACCGACGTTCCGTAACAGGCTAGTTCGGTCGAAATATCTTCCGACAAAATCCAGAGAATATTCGGGCGCTGCGTAAACAACGGTTCGTCCGCTGGCCGCTCCGAAACCGACAGTCCGGTACTCAGAAACAGCAGCAAAGCGGCCAACCCGTAAAACGCGGTCCGTTTTCTCATTACCGTTATTTTTGATCGTTGCCCCGCACGGTTTTCAGCAGATTCGTTAACTCTTGAACCACCTGCGGGTGTTGTTTAGCCAGATTCTTCGTTTCCCCTATATCCGTTTTCAGATCGTAAAGCTGGGGTTGCGGGTCGTAGCCAGACTCGGTGTTGGTATGGACCATGATCTGTGGTCCTGTGCTGGGCTCAATATACTTCCAGTTGCCTTTCACAACCGAAAGCGTATTGTTGATGGCCTGTTCAATGACGTAATCGCGGCCTTTTTTGTCTTTTCCAAGAAAGCCGTTGAGGGTGTTCTGACTGTCGGTGGCTTCATCGGCACCCGGTTTCTGGCCTGTTAAAGCCGCCAGCGACGCCAGTAAATCCACCTGACTCAGCAGGGCATCGGATGTACCGGCTTTCACCTTACCCGGCCAGCGCACAATGAACGGCACCCGCGTACCGGCATCAAAGGCGCTGTATTTGCCGCCCCGCAGCGGTCCGGCTGGTTTATGGCCGTTTAGTTTCGCCACCGCATCATCCTTATAACCGTCGTCCACCACCGGGCCATTATCACTGCTGATGATCACCAGGGTGTTGTTTTTTAATCCAAGCCGTTCGAGCGTTTTCATGACTTCGCCCACGCACCAGTCCAGTTGCAGAATGGCGTCACCCCGGGGTCCCATGCCGCTTTTGCCCACGAAACGCGAGTGCGGCATTCGAGGAACGTGAATATCGTGGGTGGAGAAGTAGACGAAAAACGGATTTTTCTGGTTGCGTTCCATAAACTGGGCCACCTTGCCGGTCAGCACATCGGCCATTTCTTCGTCCACCCAGCGGGCAGCTTTTCCGCCACTCATGTAACCAATTCGGCTAACACCGTTAATAATAGTCTGGTCGTGACCGTGGGAGTACATCATTTTCAGCAACTCCGGATTGGCTTTGCCGGTGGGTTCGTTGCCAATGGGGTCTTTGTAGCTAACCTGCACCGGATCGCTGGGGTCCAGCCCAACAATGCGGTGGTTTTCGACGTACACGCAGGGCACGCGGTCGCCCGTGGCCGGGAGCAGAAAAGAGTAGTTAAAGCCGATTTCCAGCGGACCGGGCTTGATGTCGCCGTTCCAGTCGGGGCCGCCTTTGGGGCCGAGTCCCAGGTGCCATTTTCCCACAACACCGGTTCGGTAACCAGCCCGTTGGAGCATACCGGGCAGGGTAACACGGTCCGTCGGAATCAGCAGGGCCGCGTCGCCGGGTGCAATGCCGGTTCCGGTTTTACGCCAGGCATACTGGCCCGTCAGGAGCGAATACCGGGAGGGCGTACAGGTAGCCGAGGTGGCATGGGCGTTGGTAAACCGTACACCTTCGGCGGCCACCCGGTCGATGTTGGGCGTTTTCACGTTGGTGGCTCCGTAACAACTTAAATCACCGTAACCGAGGTCGTCGGCGTAAATCAGGACAATATTGGGTTTCTGTTGGGCGTGGGTAAATACCGTTAAAAGGGCAAAGGCGAACGATAGAATCGTTTTTTTCATATTTTGGGAAAGCAGGTTATCGCAAACGCAAGTTACTAATTCTCGGCATTCGTGAAAACGGATTGCTTTAATCTATGCGTCGCCTTACCAGATGTAGGTTCCTACCGCCCCCGCCGGTAAACTTGCTGTCATGGTTTTTTTCTGAAAACGAACCGAGAAAGTTTGCGGAGCCACGCTATTGTTCAGAACAATCAGCGCCCGGCGACCGTCCGGTGTTTTGAAGGCGACGTTGGGCAAATTCGGTACCAGATTCGACGCAATCCGAACGGAACCCGGCCTGACAAATTTGGAAGCCGAAGCAACGATGTAATACGCCGGATTGCGCGTTACGGTATTGCCGTCGATGGTGAGGGCGCCCAGGCAGCGGTCGCAGCCGCCCACAGTATGTGGATTTTGCTGCGGATCGGCGGCCAGGTTCCATTGCAACACCGTACGCGCCCAGTTGCGGGTAGCGCCCACAATCAGGTTCTTGACGTGCCAGTTCAGGTCGCCTTTCAAATTACCGGGTGCGCCAATCCACTGCTCGGTAAAGTACAGGCTTTTGTCAGGATGGGCTTTGTGAACCTCCGATAACGCTTCAATCGGACCCGCATACAGGTGAAAGGCCGTCCCGTCGACGTACTGACGGGCTTCCGGGTCGTTCAGGATCGTGATGGGATAATCCGGGCGGTCGGCGTTGTGGTCGTACAGTACGATTTTGGTGTCGATGCTGGCGGCTTTGAACGCCGGTCCCAGGCTCTTTTTGATGAAGGTGGCCTGTTCTTCCGGCAGCATCAGCAGACTCGGATTATTGCCCGGATGCAGCGGTTCGTTCTGAATCGTGATGGCGTCAATCCGGATGCCTTCCGCTTTCATGCCCTGAATGTATTTGACGAAGTAACGGGCGTAGGCGTCGTAAAATTCCGGTTTCAGACTGCCGCCTTTCGAGTGGCCGTTGGTTTTCATCCAGGTCGGCGGTGACCAGGGCGACCCCAGAATCCTGACGGCCGGGTTAATCGCCAGAATCTGCTTCAGGACCGGAATCAGGTGCTCACGGTCGGGGGACAGGCTAAACCGGCTCATGTCGGGGTCGGTCTGGCCCTCGGGTAAATCGTTGTACGAAAAAACGCGTTCGTCCAGGTCCGATGCGCCGATGCTGACCCGCAGGTAGCTCACCCCGATATTCTTGCCGTCGGTGGCAAACAACTCGTTTAGCAAAGCCGCCCGCTCCGGTGCCGCCATCCGATTGATAAGCATGGCACTACCGCCGGTCAGGGTGTAGCCAAAACCGTCGATGGGCTGGAAGGTCTGGCTTTCGTCGACGTCGATGGTCGGTTGCTGGCTGGCTGCATTGCTGAACGAAAGGGCGGTATTCTGTTTCTCAAACAAAGCCGACCGGTCCGGGTTGATGAGCCAATAGTCTACGATTCCGGCTTCCGGGCGATTCGGGGTTTGCCGTCGGCAACCAGCCTGTACCAAAAGTAAAACCGACAGCGTAAGGCTTATAAGAACGGCTTGAGGATGACGTAGTTTGGTCATTTCGTTTGAGGGGTTACTGTGGATTTGTGAGGAGGAAGCATTGGCGGAACAGCAACGGCTAACTACCTTTGAACTCGTCTACCATTCCCATCTGCACCTCCATGTCGGCCCGGCTGAGTCTCATCGTTGGCATCCTTTGCATCAGTATTTTTCCAATTTTGGTTCTGGTTACACCCATATCCGGCATTAGCGACGCCTTTTATCGCATGAGCATTGCCACGGCGCTGATCTGGCCGTATGTCCTCATCCGCCGAAAATGGAACGGGGCTGTGCTCCAATACTGGAAACCGATTGTCATTTGCGGTATTTTCTTCGCATCCGACATTGCCGTCTGGAATCTCTCGTTCCGGTATTCATCCGCCACGCAGGCCAGTTTGCTCACCAATCTGTCGCCCATCTGGGTTGGTATTTGGGCTTTTTTGTTTTTTCCCGAAAAACCAACACGCTATTTCTGGATCGGAACCGCACTGGCGCTTGTCGGGCTGGTACTGCTGATGGGTGTCGAGACTTTCTTAACCATGCAGTTCGACAAAGGTTTCCTGCTGGCCGTTCTCTCAGGTCTGTTTTATGCCGGATACATCGTAGTGAGCAAAACCGTACTGAGCAAGGTGTCAATCCTGAGTTTCATGACGTGCAGCATGACGGTTTCGAGTGTCTATCTGCTGGGGATGTGTCTGGTGATGGGAGAGCCGTTGTGGGGCTTCGAACCGCGTGTCTGGGGCTTGCTGACGGTTCAGGCAGTAATCTGCCAGTTGCTGGGGTGGTTTGCGGTCAGCCACGCTCTTCGGTCCATCGACGCACAACAGGTGTCGCTGAGCTTGCTGAGTCAGGCCGTGGTGACCGGCTTTCTGGCGTGGCTGCTGATTGACGAAAAAATTACCTTCCAGATGATGCTGGGCGGCATTATCATTCTGCTGGGCATCGCTGTGACGTTCCGACGTAGTCGTAACCACGGCCCGGCGGGTGACTCCGTTTAGGGCCGTGGCGATTGTTTAATCAGCGTTTCGCTAAACGTTAGCCCGTTACCTGCCGCACCATTGCCTCCAGTTGGGGTAAAGATAACACGCCCGACTTCCGCCAGATGATTTTTCCTTTGTGGAACAGAATCAGCGTCGGGACGCTCTGGATCTGGTACGTACTGGAGGCCCAGCGGCTTTTATCGACGTCAACTTTGATGATGCGCAGTTTATCGCCGGTTCGTTCAGCGAGTTGCTTCAGCGTAGGAGCCTGGACTTTACAGGGGCCGCACCAGTCGGCGTAAAAATCGACCAGAACAGGTTTTTCTCCGCGAATAATGTCGTGGAAAGATTCGGCTTTGGTATTGGTTGTTGCGTTATTCATGGCCAAGTACCGGGCAAAAAATATACCGGCAGAACCATAACAACACGCGTTGCCAGGAAGTTTTGCCGGTGCCGTTGAATGTGCGTTACTTGCTCGTTTGGCTCGCCAGTGTGTTTAGATTGGTCAGGGCCGTAACATGAATAATCTTCCACTTGCCGCCGATTTTTTCCACCACGCGCGATTCTTTGGAGTCGGTTTTACCGTGGCTGTCTAGCAGGGTCTGGTCGTACCACACAAAAGCCATATTACCGTTCTGGTGAATCGTGTAATTTGAGTTCTTCACGGTGACGTTATCCGCCGGTCGTCCGCTCTTGAACTGATTCCTGAACTGCTTTTCCATATTATCCCACCCTTTGATCAGGGTAAAATCACCACCGTAGAGATTGGCAGCAAAGGAAATGTAGGGTTTGTGAGCCCAGCAATCTTCCCATTTTGCCTTGTCGCGTTTAAAGAAACCCACCGTTTCATTATAAAGAAGAGCTTTGATGGCCGCCTGATCATCCTGCCCCCACACGGGCAGGATCGGGCCAACCAGAACGACGCATAAAATAAGGAGCTTTTTCATGATCGTATCGGGGAATGGTGTTAATGAAGTTACGTTATTATATGGTAGTAATCAAATAATACATTGTATTTTATTTATTCATATATAGGGTGTGGCCGCTAATACGTACATTGGACTACTATGTCGAACGAAACTGCCAGTCGCCGGGCGGCTATGCCCACCGTTGCCAATCCGATTCTGGAACGCCGGACCGTTGAAAACAGCAACCGCAATTTGTTGAAACACCTGAAACCTGGCCTTTCTGTGCTGGATGTAGGTTGTGGATCAGGAGCGATTACCCGCGGTCTGGCCGAACGGGTTGGAACAGCAGGTCGCGTACTGGGCATTGATCCGGGTGAAAAGCTGATCGCGGAAGCCCAGCAGCATACCGCCGGTTTGCCGCAACTGGCGTTTCAGCAGGCCGATCTTTTTCATTTCGAGACGGAGGAGCGGTTCGATCTGGTGACCTGCGCCCGCGTGTTACAATGGCTCAACCGCCCGGAAGAGGCTCTGGTGCGCATGAAGAATCTGGTGAAACCGGGCGGGATTCTGGCCGTACTGGATTACAACCATGAGAAAATTGAATGGACGCCCGAACCGCCCAAAGCCATGCAACGTTTTTACGGAGCGTTTCTGAAATGGCGGCAGGATGCCGGTTTTGACAATGCCATCGCCGATCATTTACGGGATCTTTTTGAGCGCAATGGGCTGGAAAATATAACCGTAGAACCGCAAGTTGAACGTAGCCGGAAAGCGGAAGCCGGTTTTGCCGTTGCGAGCCGCATCTGGGCGGAGGTAGCCGAAATTCGGGGACCGCAGTTGGTCAAAGACGGTTATCTTTCGGAGGAAGATCGGCGGCAGGCGATTGAAGAATACGATCAGTGGATTGCAGCTACCGGCGAATCGATGCAGTTGTATCTGCTGGCGGTCGAAGGGAGGAGGAGTCAGCAGGAAGAAGAAAAAATGTAGGGCCATCCCGTTTTCTGGTGGAATGGCCCCGAAGGTTATTTATTTAACCGACTTTACGGTTATCTCGTAAGCCAGTGGCGTAGAAGGCGGTACAACGTACGTACCTGACTGATTTACACTACCCTGTGTGCCATAACCCAGAGCGGAAGGAAACACCAGCCAGGCTTTATCTCCAACTGTTAAGGCTTCAACACCTTTGTCAAAACCGGTTATGTATTGACCGGAGCCCAGTTTGAATGTCAGCGAGTCGCTTTTGCTGAAAGACGTGGTTGCCCGGAACAGCGTGGCGGTGTAGGCAACGGTTACGGTCTTTCCTGCGGTGATTTTTTCGCCTGTACCCTGGGTCGTTTTGTACACCCGTACTTTGTTGGTATCAGCCGGTATTCCGGAAGAAACCAGAATCGGATTCGATAATTTATTAATCCGTACAAAATCGTCAATCTGCTGCATTTCCGTCCGGGAACGTTTGAGCTGGACATCAAAAATTACGGCGCTGTAGGCCGGCATTTTATTATTCCGGGTGTCGTTGCCAAACGCAATG
This sequence comes from Larkinella arboricola, assembly GCF_003259745.1. GTDB lineage: Bacteria > Bacteroidota > Bacteroidia > Cytophagales > Spirosomataceae > Larkinella > Larkinella arboricola. Next base: position 738,657 of record NZ_QLMC01000001.1, read on the forward strand.
TTAGAGGGCATATAAAACCGGCCCCGCTGTCCTTCTTTCATTAAGACCAATCCTTCTTCCAGACCCGGAATCACAACACCGGATAAGAAGGGGATGTAAATTGATTTGGTCCGGTTGGCCGTATCTACCACCACCGCTCTGCTGGGGTTGCTGGGGTCGATATACGATAGAACGTAGGTAAATTCCAGTTCTTCACCGGCCTTGGTTTGCTTCGCGCCTGAATTAGCCGGTGTAATGATGTGATATAAACCCGATAGCGATGACGATACGGAATCCTGTAATTTGTTGGCAGTGAGGTAACTCCTGATTTCCTGATCGTTGCGTTGGGCTTCAACCGCACTGGAATTATCAAGGTCTTTCATGCAGGAGGTCATGCCAACCCCAAGTAGTAAGGCAATAAGAATACTGAATTGTTTGGACTTCATGCTCACGATAAAAAATGAATTGATAAAGTGGTGATTATAACCAGGACCCCGATGGCTGACAAAGCGTTGTAATCTCACAGAAAATTACGGTACTAACCGGCCCGCTCCTTCCGGTAGCGTCCAGAACCGTTCGGCAAGTTCGGGGTGGTTGCGGAGGGTTTTATGGAGTTCATCCACGGGTTCGGTCTCACCATCGTCGGCCAGCGGAAACGTGCCGTAATGAATCGCTACACTCTGCTGCGACCGAACGTCTTCGTGAATCTGCACGGCTTCGGCGGGCGAACAGTGAATCGGTCCCATAAACCAGGTAGGCCGGAAGGCACCAATCGGAATCAGCGACAGCCGCATGGGACCGTACTGCTCTCCGATTTTCCTGAAAAACGGACCGTAGCCCGTATCTCCAACGAAATACAGCTTCCCGGCAACCCGGCTGTCGATCACAAAACCGCACCAGAGCGTCGCGTCGCGGTCGAACATACCGCGACCGGAGAAGTGCTGCGCCGGAACGCAGTGAATGGTTGTGCTGTCGTTGTAGGCCAGCGATCCGTTCCAGTCCATTTCCGTGACGTTTTTACAGCCCTGTTCTTCCAGAAACGCTTTGACACCTAGCGGACAATACACCTTTGGCTGGTCGCGCTGACAAATTTTCTGCACGGTTTTGATGTCGAGGTGATCCCAGTGGTTGTGGCTGAGCAGCAGAATATGGATTTTCGGCAGGTCCTCAAACCGGATGCCCGGTGGCCGATTCCGTTCGGGGCCAATCCACTGGTAGGGGCTGGTGCGGTCGTACCAAACCGGGTCGGTCACCACGTTCAGGCTATCGAACTGAAGCAATACCGTTGAGTGGTTGACAAACGTAACCCGGACCTGCGATCCGGCAACGTGAGCCGGTGGGGGAGGGCCGGGCGGCACCGGATGGAAAGCGCCCCACGGCTTTTTATCCCGTTTCGACAACATCCACTGCAACGCTTCGGGAAAGCTTTTGGCCTCCATGCCGTTGTAATTATGAAACCGTTTACCGTCGAAATGATCGCTTACCGGACCTTTGTAGCGCGGTGCTGAAATCAGATACCCGATGGTCAGCAGAATGACGGCCGCAACGACGATAACGATCAGCAGACCCAGGAAAATTTTCGGAAACATAAAGGTCTTGCTTACAACAGTACCTTATCGATTTTGTGAACGACGCCGTTGGTTGCGGTCAGATTGGCCCGGGTAACAATCGCTGGCGAGGCAATCCCGCTGCTTTTTACGGTAATAACCGTGCTATCCGCCTGAAGCAACAGTTTTCCGGTGCTGAAAGCCGCCAGTTCTCCCGTTTTGAGGTCGTTGGAATAAAGCCGTCCGGGTACTACGTGGTTGGCCAGCAGCGTCGCCAGCGTCGAAACCGGTATTTTGTTGATGGTGTCGGGTGTGCTGAGATTCAGGGCGCGAAAGGCGCTGTTTGTGGGCGCAAAAGCCGTATACGCATCCGTACCGGTCAGAACGCCCGCCAACGCTGGGTTCTCCGCAGCAACCCGCAGGGCGGCCGTACCGAGCAGCGATAAACTGGTATCGGCGGCCACAACGCCCACCAGCGTACCGCCACCCGTAGTAGGCGGGGGCGGAGACAGCAGGTGATCGATGACGTGAATAACCCCGTTGGCCACCTGAATGTCAGGCGTAACCACTTTAGACCCGTTGACAAACAACCCGGCGGAACCGTTGGTGATGTACAAGACCATAGGTTGATTATTCAGGGTCAGCGAAGTCTGAACGGGTTTATTGTTCTCGATCGGAAAGCCGGACGAAGCCACGGCAGCTTTCAGAACGTGGTATTGAAGAATGGCGGTCAGTTGTTCCTGCGGCAGATTGGCCAGGGCCGTTGCATCCGTGATGCCGGAAGCCTGGAAGGCAGCATCATTTGGGGCAAAAAACGTTAGATTCGGATTTTTGAACGCATCGAGCTGGCCTGCCTGTCGGATGGCCGCTTCCAGAATCGTAAAATCGTTGCTTTCAACGATGTAATCGGCTATTGTTTTGGGTTGAGCGGGAGCATTTTCGTCTTCGGTACCGCAACTGGTTGTGAACACGGAAAGAAAGGCCAAAACTGCCAGTGTCAGCGTACGGACCTGGAAGGCAAAAAAGATCGGTTTTTTCATGTAAAAGCTATCAATTATTGAAGATTAAGTGCCTCCTTTCGTCAGACGGACGTTTCGGCTTGTTATCTTTATGCCGTCCTGCAAACGAATCCGGCCCGGCGTTTAGTAAACGAAAAAATCGGTAAATCGCTTTGCAAAACTATCAAATCATTTATTAAACTTACTTGATTACTAACCCCATGAAACAAAAATTGCTGGTCTTGGTTCTGATGGCTGCGGTGACTGTTGGCTTTATGGCACCCATGAAAAAAATCCGTCTGTTCAACGGTAAAGACCTGACGGGCTGGAAAATCTACGGAACCGAAAAATGGTACGTCGACAACGGAGAACTCATCTGCGAAAGCGGCCCGGACAAAGGGTACGGTTATCTGGCGACCGACAAGTACTACAAGAATTTTGATCTGTCGGTAGAATTCAAGCAGGAAGCCAACGGCAACAGTGGCGTTTTTATCCGTTCGACGGTCGAAGGAACGAAAGTGAACGGCTGGCAGGTTGAGGTAGCGCCCCCCAACCACGATACGGGTGGTATTTATGAATCCTACGGTCGGGGCTGGCTGATTCAGATTCCGGACGAAAAAGAAAACATCCTCAAACCCGGCGAATGGAATAAACTCCGCATCCGGGCCGAAGGTGATCGCGTACAGACCTGGCTCAACGGTCAGCAGATGGTTGATTATAAAGACGAAAAGATTGGCAAAGGTGAAGGGGGTATTGCCCTGCAAATTCACGACGGGGGCGGTATCAAAGTCCGCTGGAAGAACCTGGTGCTGAAGCCGCTGTAAGGAGACAAAAATCCGGTATAAAAAAACCACGGAATGGCCTGAAAACCGCCCCGTGGTTTTTTTATGCCCTCTACTGTCCGAGCGCGGGGAGGAAGGCCAGACAGCAGGATACCGTATGCGACCAGGGCCGTCTGTCCGGGGTTGGATTGACCGGGAGGGAGCCCCGCCCGGTATAGTAGCTCCGCACTCCGTACGGTGTTATCCGGGTCCAAGTACTTCGGGCTTGAGTAGCCGTCTGAAAACAAAAAAAGCACCAGGGAAACCCCAGTGCTTTTCGCTATTCAATTGTCCCCGGAACACACCGGAATATTTTTAATAGTTTATTTATCCCACCAGACCACACTGGAAAGCGTATTGGTGCCTCCCTGGCGCGTCCGGGCTTCGATAAAGTTGTTGCGGTTATAGGTTTCCTCCGAATCCGGAATCACAAACCGGGTCGGGATTTTTCCGCCGGTCAGGTTGCCGGGGTAGTTTGTCGGGGTCAGTTTGGGGTAACCCGTCCGGCGCCAGTTGGCGAAGATTTCGAATTCATCTTCCAGGAACAGCGCGACCCATTTCTGGGTGCTGATTTGCTCCAGTTGCTCCGCTACGCTGCCGGTGGTTTTGTACGGGTTGGCCGCCAGATACGCGTTCATTCTCGCTTCGGAAATAACGCCACCCGTTCCGAATAAGGACCATTGGCGCATACCGGCTTTGACGGCGTTGGCATAGGCCGTTGCTGCGGTCGTTCCACTGGACCAGCCACGAACGGCGGCTTCGGCCAGCAGCAAATGCATTTCGGCATTCCCCATCACAATCAACGGCGCGCTGTATCTCAGCAGGGTATTCGGGTTGGGTTCCGAAAACGAGTTGAAATTAGAGGGCAGGCTGTTGTAGGCTGCGTTCGGCATACCCATTTGCAGAGCCGAGGTCGTATCCGCAGTGTATGTTTTGTTGTCGGTGGTGGTCCAGACGACGGAGAACACATTCAGGCGCGGGTCTTTGGTGGCTTTCAGGTAGTCGATAAACGTCTTGGCAAACTTACCGCCTTCCACGTTGTCGCCACCGGGCGTGATGTAATCCGTGCTCAACAAGCCGCTGGCGATGAAGTTCCGGCTGGCAGTTTGCGAACCGTCTACGTAGCTAATTACGGCCCGGTCAGCATCGTCCAGGATAACACCGCCTGCGATGGCTTTTTCCACCCAGGTTTTCGACAGGGCGGGCTCCACCTGCGTCAGCCGCATACCCAGCCGAAGCATCAATGAGTAGCCAAATTTCTTCCATTTGGTTACATCGCCACCGTACATCAGATCGGCATTGCCGAAGGTTCCTTTGGTGGCATCGAAAGCCGCAATCGACTCGTCGAGTTCTTTCAGCAGGTCCGCATAAATAGCCTGCTGCGTATCGTATTTGGGACCGTAGTTTTTGTCAGAAAGTGCTTTTCCCGCGTCGAAATAAGGAATATCGCCGTACAGGTCGGTCAGACGGTGAAAGATGTAGGCTTTCCAGATGCGGGCTGCCGACAGTTTGTTGACATCGGCGGGATTCGTCGAAACCGCGTCAATCACCTGACGGATGGAAACCACCGAACCCTGTCCGGCACCCGTTCCGGCGTAGGCGTTCCAGCTACCCTGCGAATAGCCAAAGTTAAAGTATTTATCGCCCGCAGCCGGAACCTCCTTGTAGGTAGCAAAGTGCTGCATCGACTGGCCGATGGTCAGGTAGGCCGCTCCCGTAAAGTTGGTGCTGACCCCGTCCAGCAGTGCCCGCGTAAACAGGTATTCGGGGACAACCTGCGAATATTTGTTCGGGTCAACGTTCATTTCCTCAAAGCCTTTGTCGCACGAGGACAAGAGCAGGAACAACGGAGCCGCACAGAGTATTTTTTGAAAGAAACGATTCATCATCACAATAGTAGTAGATTAGAATTTCACCATTAAGTTTACTCCGAGGCTACGGGTTCTGGGTACACCAAACGCTTCCAGACCTTGTGCGTTGGTGCTGGTGTAACCTGATTCCGGATCGAAGTACTGGTTCTTTTTATCCTTGTAAAGAATCGCCAGGTTGCGGGCTACGAAGGAAATCGATGCACCCTGCAATTTCAGGAACGACAGCTTGCTGACGGGCAGGTTGTAGCTCAGTACTACCTGACGCAGTTTCACGAAGTCGTTGTTGAACATAAACATCTCCGTGTAATTCTTGTCGTTGTCGTAGTATGTATCGACATCTTCCTTGGCCCAGGTTTTGGTGAACGGATTGCCTTCCGGCGTAACGCCCGTTACAGTAACACCGGTTTCGCGGCCCGGCAGCGTTTCCTGCGGCAGACCGAAGCGGTAGGCATACTGGTACAGGTTTGAGTAAACGATGCTACCGAATTTGCCGTCGATCAGGAAGTTCAGCGAGAAGTTTTTGTACCGGAAATTGTTCGTAATCCCCATCGTCAGCGGAGGAGTACCCTGTCCGATTTCTTCCAGATCACCGCGTACGGCGTAGCCGCTGGCCGTGTTGTACACCACATTACCGTTGGCGTCGGTTTTCTTGCGGTATCCCCAAACCGTACCGTACGGTCTGCCGAGTACGTTCCGCACCAGACCACCCCCGACACCTGAACCCACGTCGATACCGCTCAGTCCTTCGGCCAGTTGCTCGATTTTGCTCCTGTTGTAGGCCATGTTGTAGCTTACATCCCAGCTAAAGCCGCTCTTGGTAATGGGCGTTCCGGTGAGCAGTAACTCAATCCCTTTGTTGCTCAGTTCCCCCACGTTCAGCAGGGCCGAGGTGTAACCCGATGAAAGGGCAATATTGCTCGTTACAATGTCATTTGTTGTTCTGCGGTCGTAGAACGTCAGGTCAAGACCCAGCCGGTTGTTCAGGAATTTGGCTTCAATACCGGCTTCGGAGGTGGTTGAGGTCAACGGTTTCAGATCCGGGTTTGGTACCTGTGACGAAGACAATCCCTGCACCGGACGGCCATTATGACCACCCTGTTGCATCGTGTAATACTGGTAAATCTGGTAGGCATTAACGGTGGCACCGCCCACCTGCGCCCATGACGCCCGCAACTTGGCAAAGCTGATGGCTTTGGGCATCTGGAACGCATCCGACAGAATGACCGAACCACCGATGGATGGGTAGAAAATGCTGTTGCTTTTCGGATTCAGGACCGAGAACCAGTCCTGACGGCCCGACAGCGTCAGATACGCCACGTTTTTGTAACCGAAGTCTACCGAACCAAACACCGAGTTGATGGCGCTTTTCATGTACGTCGGTGTGGTGATCGACGTAGCCAGGTTGGTGTAGCTGTAGAAGTACGGAACCGTGAATTCGCTACCAGCAATGACCGTCTGATCGTAGATGGACCGTTGGGCGTTACCGCCTAACAGGGCTGAAAAACTCAGGTTGTCGTTCAGGAAATTCGTGTTGTAATTCAGGGTCAGCATCCCGTTGGTTTCCGATGAAGTTACCTTGCGGGCATCATACGTACCGAGCGGCTGGAAGGCGTTGTTGGTCGGCTGGACATATTCAGACTGGAAGCTGTAATAATCCTGGCTGACGCTTCCCTTGATGTACAGGTTATCCAGAATGTCGTACCGGATGCTTCCCTGGCTTAAAAACCGGTGTTTGGTGTCATCGTTTTTGAACTTGTTAACCACAAAATACGGGTTCGGGGCCGCCGGAACGGGGTTCCATTCCACTTCTTTGCCCGTTACCGGATCGTAACCCGGCGCCAACGTCCGAATATCTACCGTGTTGGCGATCAGATACGTTGCCCAGTGGGGGTTCATGTCGGCATAACCCACTTTCGGACGGTTTTTGCCTTCCTCCAGGTTGTACTGGAATACGGTTTCGATGCTCAGCTTCTTGCCCAGAAATGCATTCAGGTTCAGGTTGGCAATCTTGCGGTTGAACGACGAATTCGGTACAATGCTGTTTGACTGCGTATTGTTCAGACCCAACCGGAAGTTGACCGACTCGTTACCGCCCGTGAACGCTACGGAGTTGATGTAGTTGGTACCGGTCCGGTAGAAGTTTTTCAGGTTATCTTTCTGGGGCGAGTAAGGGTGCATTTGACCATCCACCTGCGTATACGGCTGGCCGTCCATGCGCGCTCCGTACGAAAGCCGTCCCGTACTCTTGGCTTCCGTCAGGGTGGTCGGTTTTTTACCGTCTACGCCCTGACCGTACTCATACTGCCAGTTCGGAATCACGGCGAGGTCTTCAAACGTCGTGTTGCTGTTCACTTCCACACCGATGCCTTTCTGACCCCGGCCTTTTTTGGTCGTAATCAGAATAACTCCGTTGGAAGCCCGTGCCCCGTAAAGAGCCGCAGCCGGTCCGCCTTTCAGAACGCTGATCGACTCGATGTCGTCGGGGTTGATACCGCCAATCCCGTCACCACGGTCTACGTTCATCCCGTTTCCGTCGGCAGCCGTACCACCACCGGGAATGCTGTTGTCCATCGGCATCCCGTTGATCACGTACAGGGGCTGGTTGTTACCGTTCAACGAACCGTTACCCCGGATGATGACGCGGCTCGAACCACCGGGGCCAGTGGCCATACCGGTTGCATTTACCCCGGCAATTTTACCGGTCAGGGCGTTGGCGACGTTGGTTTCGCGGGCCTGCGTAAATTCCGTGCCTTTTACTTCCGAAACCGAGTACGCCAGGGCCTTTTTCTCCCGGGCAATACCGAGGGCTGTTACTACCACCTCGTTCAGTGACTTGGCTTCGGGGGCCAGCTGAACCGAAACCACGCTCTGGTTTCCTACCGTAACCTCTTGGGACGTGTATCCTACGAAGCTGAAAATCAGGACGGCGGATTCAACTTCGGTGTCCGGAATCACCAGCGTATATTTTCCTTCTGCATCCGAGGACGTTCCGCGTTGGGTTCCTTTCACCAGCACGCTCACACCGGGGAGTCCGGCGCCGGTTTCGTCCGTTACTTTTCCGGTTATGTTGCGTTTGGGTGCTTCTTTAATGCTGGCGGGAACCGACGGCAGTTGGGTCTGCACACGCTTCAGGATGATTTTGTCCTGCACCACTTCGTAGACGATTTTCTGAGGTGCCAGAATTTTTTCCAGTACTTCCGCCAGGGGCTCTTCCTGGAATTTGAACGTGTATTTCTGGTTGCTGAAAATCTGGGGATTGTACATGAATTTGACTTTCGTCAGGGTTTCAAGCTTCTCCAGGGCTTTTTCAACATCCACGTTGTTTAAGCGTAGGGTGATTTTTTGCTCCAGAACGCGTGGGCCGCGCAGGTCGTGGGCGTGGGCCGGCGTACCAGGGAGGATCACTAGGGATACTAGCGCCGGGTACAGAGCAGTGCGCCCAATGATCTGTATGGCAGCGTAAAATTGTCTGAGTTTAAGCATAATGATGGTTTTGTCGAGTTGGTTTTCGGCATAAAAAATCCTCATCCATCCGCCAAACGGATGTAGCAAAAGGAACGCAACGAGCGGAAAATCAGGGGAGCGACGGGATAAGCATACCGGCTTGCTGAAAGGTTAGTAGTGAATTATATTCATAGGTTGTGTATTTTTTCGTAGAATAGTCAGGTTGGTACGGATACCTAACAGGGTTACCGATTGCGTTGAATGCGATCAATTGGGTTATGGTTCGTGCAGACAGACCGTATACGCTGGTCGCTGCAATGAGGCTCCGGCTCACGAAACCAGAACAGAATTATGGTGCGGTACAATAGATCGTATTGTGGATTTGGAGTAAAGATGTAGCCGTACCTATCCAATACTCCTTTTTCTGAAATTTTTTTTTGATAATTTTTAGAATACTGAAATAATATACTGTAATAGTAGGCCAAAACTCCCGACAAAGGCCGGTAGTTAGGAGCAGATCATCCGTTATTTCCCCGGGTTTACTCCGGAGAAATCGTTTTTCGTCCGAAATGACTCCTCTTTTTTCGGCAGACCGGATAGCTTTGGAGCGGCAATGGCAAAAACAGGCAATCAAACCGAATACCCGCGAATTTATCGCTGGAAGGCCAGCCGGTATTGTACACACCGGAACCGTCGGGTACGGTAAAACAGCGGTCTGCCCGGTTCTGAAACAAGCCGCCGAAAAATTCGCTACCTTCAAACCAGCATCAACCATTCATCCCAACGGGGCATAGACACGAATCAGAATCTACTGAATCAGCACGGTCCGTAAAACCGGGGTTTCCGAATTATGAACATCATCCGTCAGATATCGCAACGCAGTCCGGTGGGCATCCTGCTCTCCGTCCTGGTCTGTATCATGGGCGTTTACGGCGGCAGCGCCATTATTTACTTCACAACGGAGTTGCTGCTGGGCGGGTCGGACGCTCATGCGCCGACCCTGTTCATCGTAGTCAATAACCTGTTCGATGCGCTGGTGGCGGTACTGACGAGTCAGGTGTTTCTCCGGTTTGGTGACCGGATTCCGTCGGTCTGGCTGCGGCATGTGCTGCTGACGGTTGCGATTATTGTGGCAGGAATGATAGAAAGTTTTTTCCTGTTCTGGCTGGTGGGCGATCCGTCGGTCAATCATATGGAAATACCGAAGTGGGTGAATATTTTTTACATTGTTCCGGCCCCGCTGATCGGCAATCTGTTTTATTATTTTCAGCGGCAGGCCCGCAACGTGACGCGCAAAATCACCGAACAGGAATACCAGTTGCTGCACCTGGAGCAGTTGAAGGCCCGGGCCGAACTGGAAGCGCTGCAAGCCAAAATCAACCCGCACTTTCTGTATAACGCCCTGAATTCCATCGCCAGTCTGGTACACGACGAACCCGACCGGGCCGAACGCATGGTGTTGTTACTGTCGAAACTGTTTCGCTACACGACCGGTATGAAAAACCGGTATTTTAACAGCGTTGCCGATGAACTGGAGATGGTCCGGACGTATCTGGACGTGGAGCAGGTTCGCTTCGGCGACCGGCTGAGTTACCGCATCGACCTGCCCGATTCCGCGCTGAATGAGGTTTATATTCCGCAGTTTCTGTTGCAGCCGCTGGTCGAAAATGCCATCAAACACGGTATTTCGAAAGTGGCCGGACCGGGGGCGATTATTCTCCGGATTACGGAAGAAAACGGCTGGCTGACGTGCCGGATTCACGATAACGGCCCGGCTTTCCCCGAAGAGCTTGTTGCGGGGTACGGCCTGCAAAGTATTCAGGACAAGCTGATATTACTGTATGGCAACGACGCGCGCCTGCTGGTCGAAAATAAGCCGATGAAAGAAGTAATTGTTCAGATTAAGAAAGAGCGACTGAGCGCATCGCCAGACGTGATGCGACCCGTCCGGACCAAACCCGTTCCGCAATGAAAGCTGCAACCGAACGCCTGTTGATTCGCTGGTTCCACATCATGGCCAGCATCCCCATTCTGGGGTACATTTACGGACCCGTGGCTCAGCTTCCCGAAGCCGCTTTGATGGTGAAAGCCGTTATTCTGCCGCTGGTTATTTTGTCCGGTTTCTGGCTCTGGAAAGGGCATTGGGTTAAAAAATGGGTGGGTATCGGAACCGGAAAAGCTCCCTCGACGAACCCGCGTAAACCCGGTCTGCGCCCCTTCAAACTAAAAGCCTGAACCATGCCGGGTCAATTTCCGCTTCGAACCCTGCTGGTGGACGATGAGCCGCTGGCAATCAATCGGCTCCGGCGTTTGCTGAAACCGTACGAAGACACATTTGAAATCGTGGGCGAAGCTGCCAATGGCCTCGAAGGTTTAAAAGCCGTTGATCTGCTAAAACCCGATCTCGTATTTCTGGATATCGAAATGCCCGGTCTGAACGGTTTTGAGATGCTGGCGAGGCTACCGTATCTGCCCATCGTCGTTTTTGCGACGGCTTACGACGATTATGCCGTGCGGGCGTTTGAGGAAAATTCCATCGATTACCTGCTGAAACCCATTGAGTCCGAGCGGCTGGAAAAAACCGTCGAGCGAATTCGAAAAATGCGGTTGGATTCCGCCGTTGCCAGCCCGGATTTACGGCATGTCTTCGAATTGCTCAAACCCAAAAAAGAACTGCATTCCATTTCGGTTAAAACCGGCGACCGAATCCTGCTGATTCCGTTGAGTAACATTGCTTATTTTGAAGCAGAGGATAAATACGTTTTTCTAAATACCCTGGACGGTCAGCAGTTTCTGACCAGTCATACCATTACAACTCTTGAAGAAAAACTGCCCGATACGTTTACCCGAATCAGCCGTTCTACCCTCCTCAATATCCGGCACATCCGGGAAATTCAACGGCATTTCAACGGGAAGTTTGTGGTGGTCATGCAGGATAAAAAGGCGACGCAACTCATGACCGGCAGCAGTTTTACAGACAACCTGAAAAATCTGATGGAGCTATGAAGTGAAAAGGGAGCCTGAACGGAATTTGTCAATTTTTCATTTTTTCTCTTTCTCCTCTTTTCCAATTCTTTCTTTTCCAATATTCTTTTGCCGTTCTTCCTTTAATCCCATTTTTTATTCTTTCATAAAACCGCCCCTTTTAGTAACTTGCAACCTGATTTTCATCGGCCCACCTCGTCGGGCCGTCTTTATGTTAAAGTTTGTTAAAACGGATCTGGCTGAATGAAAGAACTCATTGACCTGAGCAATCTGCCGCGACATGTGGCCGTTATTATGGACGGAAACGGACGTTGGGCCAAAAAGCAGGGAGCTGCACGGGTGTTCGGCCATCGAAATGCCATCAAAGCCGTCAGGGAGGTAACCGAGGGATGTGCGGAGCTAGGCGTGAAATACCTGACGCTTTATACGTTTTCAACGGAAAACTGGAACCGTCCAAAACTGGAGATTGATGCACTGATGCATTTGCTGGTGCACACCATCCGGGCGGAGGTTCCCACGCTGATGGAAAACAACGTTCGGCTGACGGCTATTGGCAGCATCGATACGCTGCCGGGCGACTGCCGTTCCGAACTGACGGAAGCCATGCGCCTGACCGAAAATAACACCGGCCTGAACCTGATTCTGGCCCTGAGTTATAGCGGTAAATGGGATATTCTGGAGGCCACGAAAAAACTGGCCCGACAAGTGCAGGAAGGAACGTTAACGCCTGACCAGATTGACGATGAGGTGTTTGCCCGCGCCCTGGCTACGGAAGGAGTTGATGAGGTTGACCTGATGATTCGGACCGGCGGAGATCATCGCATCAGTAACTTTATGCTCTGGCAACTGGCTTACGCAGAACTATATATAATGAATGACGTGTTGTGGCCCGATTTTCGTAAACCGCATTTGTGGGAAGCGATTCTAACCTATCAGAATCGCGAACGGCGTTTTGGCAAAATAAGCGAACAACTTGTCAAGTGATCTATGAAATCAACTCCTACCACGTTGGTATCTTTTAAACATAAAATTTTACTGGCGGCCGTCGGTTCGCTGATGCTGTTGGCTGAATTGCCTGCGCAGGCACAGATTCGGCCCGGTTTCGGGGGCGGACGCATTACAACGAGCCCTTCAACGGAATCGGCCTCACCCATCAACCTGAATTATGCCGATCCGAAAGAGTACGAGATTGCCGGGCTAACAGTTACGGGTAACAAGTACCTGGACCCGAACTCGCTGCTGTCATTAACGGGATTGAAAGTCGGTGACAAAATCCGGGTTCCGGGCGAAGGCATCAACAGCGCCATCAAACGGCTTATGGCCCAGGGACTGCTGGAAGATGTTGAAATTCTGGCAACGAAAGTGGAGGGTGACCAGATTTCCCTCAATGTCTCCATTAAAGAGCAACCCCGTCTCTACAAAGTAACCTTTGTTGGTATTAAAAAATCGGAGCAGGACGCGCTGAAGGACAAAGTAAAGCTGAACCTGGGCCGCCTGATTTCCAACACGCTGATCAAGAACACGCAGCTTAGTGTGAAGAAGTATTTTATTGAAAAAGGCTACCTGAACACGAAAGTAAAAATCATCTCGGTACCGACCGACAGCACCCGCAACCAGGCCACCATGCGCGTTTCCATCGACAAAGGAAGCAAGGTGAAGATCAACAACATTGAGATTCGCGGACGGGAACTGGTGGAAGAGTCAAAAATTCGGTTGAAGATGAAAGGCACCAAGCAGATGCGCTTTGGGCGGTTGTTTACGCCCTCCAAGTTCGTTCCCAAGAAATTCGAAGAAGACAAGCAGAAGATTATCGAGTATTATAATAAAGAAGGATACCGCGATGCCAGCATCATGTCCGACTCGGTGTTTGCCAACGACGACCGCACGGTGAACATTATAATGAACATCGACGAAGGCCAGAAATACTACGTCCGCAACGTCACCTGGGAAGGCAACTATCTGTATACCGATGAGCAGTTGACGCAGGTGCTGGGCCTGAAAAAAGGCGATGTATACAGTAAGGAAGACATCGAAAAAAGGAAGAACGGTATTCCGGGCAGTGACCTTAGCTCGGCGTACATGGACCGGGGTTACCTGTATTTCAACGCCGAAGATGTGATCAAAAGCGTTGAAGGCGATTCGCTCGATCTCGAATTCCGGATTTTTGAGGGCAAACAGGCCACCATCAACCGGATCATCCTGAACGGAAACACCAAAACCAGTGACCACGTGGTGCTGCGGGAAATCCGCACGCTACCGGGGCAGAAGTTCAGCAAAACCGATATTATCCGGACGCAGCGCGAATTAGCGACGCTGGGTTACTTTGACCCCGAAAAAATCGGGATCAATCCCGTACCGCAGCCCGATGGGACCGTGGATATTGAGTACACCGTGGAAGAAAAACCGAGCGACCAGATCGAATTATCCGGTGGTTGGGGTGGTTACGTTGGCTTTGTCGGTACGTTGGGTCTGGTATTCAACAACTTCTCGGCCCGCAACATTACCAACATGAAATCCTGGCGGCCCCTGCCGGCGGGTGACGGTCAGAAAGTGGCGCTGCGTTTTCAGGCCAACGGACGGCAGTTCCAGACCTATTCGCTGACCTTTACCGAACCGTGGCTGGGCGGCCGGAAACCAAACGCCCTGTCGGTCAGCCTGTCGCGTACCATCTACCGGCTTTCGGATTATAGCCTGCTCTATTCCGATCCGACCGCTTACGGCAAGAACTTCTATGGCTCATACGGAAACACCATGATTTCGCTTGGTTTGGGCCGCCGTCTGCACTTCCCGGATGATTATTTCCAGTTGAGCAACTCGCTGACCTACCAGCGGTATGAGTTGAACAACTACGATATTTTCGGAATTGGTCTGCGGAACGGAACATCGAACAGTGTTACGTTCAATACAACGCTGGCCCGAAACAGCATCGATCAGCCGCAGTTCCCGCGTTCCGGTTCGTCGATCTCGCTGTCTGCCACGTTGACCCCGCCTTACTCGGCGTTCTCCAACAAAACGACCAGCGCGAACGTCGATGTAAAAGATCGTTACAAGTGGGTTGAATACCACAAATGGATGTTCGATGCAAGCTGGTTTGCAACGGTTACGGGCAAGCTGGTCCTGAATGCCCGCGCGCACATGGGCTTCCTGGGCCGGTATAATCCCCGCACGGAGTTTAGCCCCTTTGAGCGGTTTGTGTTGGGTGGTTCCGGTCTGGCTGGTACGGGGCAGTTTGCTCTTGCTCAGGATATCATCGGTCTGCGGGGTTACAACGACCGGGACGTGTATACGGGTATGAACGGTATTTCGCCCACGGCGCTTGAGCGGTCGCGGGGTGGTCTGGCCTTCAGCAAGTATATTATGGAATTGCGGTATCCGGTATCCCTTAACCCGTCAGCGACGATTTTCGTGCTGGGCTTCCTGGAAGCCGGTAACAACTGGGGGAACTTCAAAAACTACAATCCGTTCGATCTGAAACGTTCGGCGGGCTTTGGGGCCAGAATCTTTATGCCGGCCTTCGGTCTGATCGGGATTGACTACGGTTATGGTTTCGACCGGATGCCGGGTTCACCGACGCGTACAGGACCAGGTGGTCAGTTCCACTTTACAATCGGTCAGCAGATCAGATAACAAACCGTTGGTCGCGACGTTATTATTAGATACAAAACAGGCAGCCGTTTGGCGGTAATTGCTTCATGCAGAATAAAATAATGTCGAAGCGTTTCGGTTTTGTCTCGAAAAATGTCATGATAAAAGGACTAATTTTTGTAGCTTTGCTCTCCTTTTCGGCCTTTGGGTCGGTACAGGCGCAAAAACTAGGGTATGTTGACTCGGAGTTTATCACCAGCAAGATGCCCGCGTATCAGAAAGCGCTGACGGAGATTGACCAGTTCGCCGAAAAGTGGTCGAAGGATATTCAGGATAAATATTCGGAGATCGATAAATTGCAAAAGACGTATCAGGCCGAGGAAATCCTGCTGACGGAGGACATGAAGCGGGAGCGGTTGCGGATCATCAGCGAAAAGGAGCGTGAGGCCCGGGAGTATAACAACAAGGTATTCGGCTACGAAGGCCTGCTGTTTCAGAAGAAGAAAGAACTGATGAAACCTGTGACCGAAACGGTGATGCGGGCCATCGACAAGGTAGCGGCTCAGAAACGGCTGGACATGGTGCTGGATAAAGCCAGCGAAGGTGTTGTAATGCTCTACACCAATCCGAAGCATGATTACACGGACTATGTTATGGAGGAGTTGGGGTTGACGGCTGACTTAAAAGCGAAAAATACAACCGCTCCGGCCGAAGCTCCCGGTACAAATTCTTCGGAAGAGCGATTAAACCCGGCGGGCAATTCAAGATCTAATGCAACAAGTAAACCATCAAAACAACCAAAATAATACGATTAGAATGAAAAACAAACTCATTGCACTGGCAGTAACCCTGCTATTAGGAGGAAGCCAGGTGTGGGCACAGGCGCAACAACCGGCCACGACAGCGGCTCCGGTAGCATCTGTGAAGATCGGTTACACGAACATGGAATATATCCTGCAAAATATGCCGGAATTCAAGGATATTCAAAACCAGCTTACCATTCAACGGACGCAGTTGGAGAAAAACTATGGTGATATGACCAAAGAGTTTCAGGATAAGCTGGGCGCTTACGAAAAAGGCCAGGCGCAGATGTCTGATGTAATCAAAGCGGATAAAGAGAAAGAACTTCAGGGGTTGCAACAACGGATTCAGGAGTTTCAGGCAAACTCATCGACTCAGTTGCAGACCAAATACAACCAGCTGGTGAATCCGGTGATGCAGAAGATTCAGACGAATATTGATGCGGTAGCCAAAGAGAGCGGTTTCACCTTCGTTTTCAATCTGGATGCTGGTTCGGGTACCATCCCCGTACTGCTGTATGCTCCGGAAGAAAATGATGTTACCAACCTGGTGTTCAAAAAAATGGGTGTAGCGATTCCGTCGAAGCAACCGGCTGCTCAAACGACGCAACAGCCTACCAACACGAATGCTGCGAAACCGGCTCCGAAGAAGAATTAAGAAACAAATGGATGTACGGAGAGCCGCTCACTTTTGGGCGGCTTTTTGTCTTTTTACGAGGTACGGCTTTAACAGGTAGGAAATAAGCCGTAAACTTTATCCGGTTTAAATGCAACTCAGAATCGTATTATAACAAGTGAGCCTAATAAAATAGCCTGTTTTCGGCTTACATAAAATCTATCTAGTATTTTTGCGTTACACTTTAAAACCATCAGTAACAGATTCCTCATGTTGCAAAAAATAGGGAGTATAGTTGCTATATTAGTACTATTTACCAGACTAAGCAGCTTTGGACAGGAAAGTAAACCTCTTCAAATAATCCTACCGAACCAGGTGGATCGTCTGAATACGACCTGGAATTCGGTGGCCGAAGGCCAATTAATCGAATTTACGCTAAGAGCGGCAGGTGGTAAATCCGACACATTGACCTATGCCATCAAACAAGGGCAGATGGAAGGCATGACGCTGGATTCACTAGGCAATTTCCGGTGGACACCCGGTTTTGATATTGCCGACCGCATCAATACCACCAAATCCATTCCGGTTATTTTTGAGATTCGGAATAAAGAAGGCGAAACAGCAACCCAGTCGGTTGACTTTAAGGTGCAGCACGTAAACCGGGCGCCTGTTGTGGGCGATTTACGTCCCTTCTACGTTCGGAACAAAACGCAGAACGTATACAAAATTGACGCGGCCGCCATTCGGGACGAAGACAACGATCCAGTCGTATTTATTCCCATGCCGGATAAGTTGCCGGAAGGGGCCAAGATGACGGCACAGGGAGAAATAACCTGGCAGCCGTCTCTGAATCAGTTTCATCAGCTTAAGAACAGCAAGGGAGATTATATTGAATTCTGGGTGGAAGATCAGCCTGCCAAATCACGTACCAAAGGCCGGTTAAAGCTGGAAGTTACGCAGATGGATATACCCCCCGAAATTACGATGGTTCCTGAGGTATCGCGGATTCGGATCAAGGAAAATGCGACCGTCAACCTGAAATTTTATTTAGCCGATCCCAACGGCGACGACGATATCAAGACCTTTGACTTTTTGTCGGAAAGTCAGGATGTACCCAAGAGTTCGTTGCGGAAAAATGCGGAAACGAATTATGAGTTCATCTGGAATCCGGGCTACAACTTTGTGAAAGATCCCTACGATTCACTGGCGTTTCAGATCGTGTTTTTCGTGCTGGATCAGGGCCAGAACCGGGCCGAGCGGAAAATTAATTTCACGGTATACAATGCCGAAAATGAAGATGAGAAGGATCGCTACCTCTACACCCAATACCGCCAGTCGCTGGTAACGGCCTGGAACCTGCTGACGCAATTGGGTGAAAAGGAAGAAGAACTCAAGAAAAGTTACCGGAAAGCCAAAACCGGAAAGCGGAATCGGTCGGTTGCCAACGCTGGACTCGGAGCGGTTACCGGTGTTACCCCGGCCATCGTAGCCAATAACCAGAATACCAAAATACAAACCAATATGCGGTATGTATCGGCGGTAGGCGGGACGGCCGTGCTGACAATGGGAACACTCGAAGCGACGGAAGTTATTGGTAAATCGATGAAAGACCTGCTCGACCGTTTCAACTACGTCATGAGTAAAAAAAGTGAGTTGCAGAACAAAGGCGATGTTTTTGCCCGCGAGTTTGCCCTCAAGGCCACCCGGCGAAATCCGGATTTTGTCAAGAAGCTTGATGATTTTCGGGCGGCTATGAGCCTCTCGGGTTTAGTGGCGCTGGAACTGGATGCTGCCTGGCAGAGTAAGACCGAGGCCAATGACAAAGCACTCAAGCGTATGTTTAAAGATTTCTCACCTATGGAAGAGGGGCAAACCAGCAGTCGTCAGCCAACGCACCGGCAATAACGGGTTACGGTGCGGCAGGTGTCCTGAATTCCAAAATAAAGCCCGGCTTGCAGCTTGCAAGCCGGGCTTTATTTTGAGGTCAATAAGCCTTAAAAAACGCCTTTTGACAATTAGCGGGTACGTTCATCGTCTGCCCCGTGATCCGGCTGACTGGCTCGCGGTTCGTCGGAGGGAACCGGGTCCGGATCTTTCTCCGCGTTCGTTTGCGTGGAAGGGGTGTTTTCGAACTCATCGACGGGCAGGACCGAAGCGTTTTCGGGCGATGGGTCTTCGGGTAAAAAGCCGTCTTCGTCCTGCTGATCGTGGAAAAACCGACGCTGAAAGAACAGAATAATACAAACGCCGACAAAGATGCAGGAGTCCGCAATATTAAAAATCGGGGTGGAGTAATACTGACCGCCCCAAACCGGTACCCAATCCGGCAAAAAGCCTTCCCAGACATCCACAAAAATCATATCAATTACCTGACCGTGAAACCAGGGCGTTGTAGAGCCATAGGGAGCGTTGTCAAGGAAAACGCCGTAGAAGGTGCTGTCAATGACGTTGCCAACCGCTCCGGCCAGAATCATTGACATTGCCCAGAGCAAACCATTGGGAGCACCCCGGTGGGCCAGATGCACCAGATACCAGCCAATACCGCCCATAGCAACCAGACGAAACAGGCTAAGCAGCAATTTGCCGTATTCGTGGCCTAACTGCATTCCAAAAGCCATGCCCGGATTCAAAACATAGTGTAACTTAAGCCAATCGCCGACGAGCCGAATCTGGCCGGCAAATCCCGGCTCCATATTGAAGTGTACCAACAATTTAACCGCCTGATCCAGCGCGATCAATACCAGACTCAACACAAAGAACTTCAGCGGACTTTTCTTTACCATGATTTATAACGTAAATCACCCGGTTGGTCAGACTTGGTAGCAGCCAGCCGGGTGAAGGTTTTTGGAGTAAAACTCCTGAATTCGGCGAATCTACTTATTTTGGCAGTTTTTCCGACGTTGCAGCTCCTTTTTTACCAGAAGATACTCGCGGCTGCTCTGACCGGCAATCGACTTGTTTTCGGCAGCCCGGCGGAACAGATACGGCATGACAGCTTCAACCGGACCATACGGGACATATTTGGCGACATTATAACCGGCATTGGCCAAGTTATAGGAGATGTTGTCGCTCATCCCCAGCAACTGAGCAAACCAGATGTGCGGATCATTAGGCGCAAGCCGTAACTCCTGCATATGGCTGATGCAATACTGGCAGCTATATTCGTTGTGCGTTCCCAGGCAGATCGATACGATATCCCGGTTGGCCATGCAGAAATCAACGGCTTCGTTAAAGTCCCGGTCGGTTTCTGCCTTGGTATGATGAATAGGGTCGAGGTATTCACCTTCGTAGGCCCGGATGCGTTCTTTCTCAAGATAGGCTCCCCGAACCAGCTTGGCACCCAGCAGATACCCTTTGTTACGGGCGGTCTGGACACTTTTTTTCAGATTACCCAGGCTATCGGAACGGTACAGCTGGTAGGTATTGTAAACAATACACTGCTGACGGTTGTAACGATCCATCATGGTGTAGGCAAGCGCATCAATGGTGTCCTGAATCCAGCTTTCTTCGGCATCAATAAAGATTCGGATACTGCGTTCGCTGGCCCGGCGGCAAAGCGCATCAACCCGCTGCTGAACCCGCTCGTAGGCTTCCTGCTCGGCATCGGTTAGCGTGTCACCGGCCTGCACTTTTTCCAGTAATTCGGTAGAAGCAATGCCGGTAACTTTGAAAACACAGAACGGAATATCGTTGGACTCACTGGCCCGTTCGATAGTCCGCAGAATTTCCAGTACGGTTTCGTCGTAGGAGGTTTCGCTCCCTTCTCCTTCAACGGAATAATCCAAAATGGTGCCAACGTGACCGTCGTGCAGTTTCTGGATCGTTTTTTCACAATCACGTATGGTCTCTCCCCCGCAGAACTGCTCGAAAATCGTACTCTTAATGAGTTTTTTTACGGGAAGTTTGAGGTTCAATGCCAGTTTGATAAAAAAAGTACCTAAATTTACCAGCCAACCCCGGTTCATCAACGCAAATAACCAGTACGTTTTGAATAATTTCTTGTTGGACTGGGAAGAAAAGGCAATCGACGTGTCTTCAAACGATACGGCCTTGGATACAGTGGCCCGTTGAACGATCGTTGGCATAGAAGATGGACTTCGGTTTGACATAATTACTGTCTGATGCACCAACTTGAGGTCCGAAAGTTAAAATTTGTTTCCGGTATTCCTAACACTGATCGGTAAACTTGTTTTAGCCTCGTTTTGTTGTCAGCGCAAAAGGGATGTAAAGTTAACGGAAAAACGGTTGTATCTACAGTTAGTATACTAAAAAAATTTAATAAAAGTTTCCGATAGAGTAATAGAAGTAATCACAAGAATAGAGTACCAGTATGAAGCCAAGTTTAGAAGTCCTGCCGCTCAATAGCTGGGTAGAGACGAACGGAAAACCGCTCATCATTTCAGGCCCATGCAGTGCCGAAACCGAAGAGCAATTAGTGGAAACGGCCCGCCAATTGAGCCAGTTGGGCGCCGTTCATGTCATTCGGGCTGGTGTATGGAAACCCCGTACGCGCCCCGGTAGCTTTGAAGGCATGGGAAAAGCCGCTCTGCCGTGGATTCAGCGCGCCAAAGCCGAAACCGGTCTGCCGTTTGCGGTGGAAGTAGCGACTCCCGAGCACATCGAACTGGCCCTGAAATACGGTGTTGACATTCTGTGGGTAGGTGCCCGCACAACCGTAAACCCGTTTAACGTCCAGGAGATTGCCGATGCACTGCGGGGCGTTGACGTACCCGTTCTGGTGAAGAACCCGGTTAATCCGGATCTGGCCCTCTGGATCGGCGCGTTTGAGCGGATTGCGGGTGCCGGTATCACCAAACTAGGTGCTATTCACCGCGGCTTTTCAACGGGCGAGGCTTCTAAATACCGTAATGTGCCGCTGTGGCAAATGGCCATCGAGCTGAAATCAACCTTCCCAAATCTGCCCATCATCGGCGACCCGAGCCACATGGCCGGCAAGCGGGCGTATTTGCAGGAACTGGCGCAGATGCAGATGGACCTCAACTACGACGGTCTGATCGTTGAGTCACACATTGATCCGGATAATGCCTGGAGCGATGCAGCTCAGCAGTTGACCCCGGCGGCTTTCGGCGAAATGCTGGAGCACCTGCACATTCGGAAAGCGGATTCGCCAAACCTGGAGTTCCAGAACGCCCTTGAGCAGATTCGCAGCAAAATCGACAATGTTGACCGGCAACTGGTTGAAACCCTGGCGGCCCGGATGGCGTTGGTTGAAAAACTGGCTGAATACAAGCGCGACAACAACGTAACCGTCTTCCAGCCCGAACGTTGGAAAGAAGTACACGAAACCCGCGCAAAACAAGGCAAGAAAATGGGCCTGTATCCGGAACTGGTGGAAGAGATCTTCAAGATCATTCACATGGAATCCATCCGGAAGCAAACGGAAGTAATGAACAGCAACGAGCAAAGTGCCTGATTGCTGAAATAAACAATAAGTTAAAAAGAGGAAAGGTGTCGCCAGGATGCCTTTCCTCTTTTTTTGCGCTCATTTCAGCGTAACGGTTACCGTTGAACGGTTATAGGCCCCAAAACAGCCCAGCCCACCCTGGATGTTGCCCGGAATGGGTACCGGCTCGGCAAAGGGATTGTCCTCAATTTCGAGCTGTTGAGCGAGTGCCTGGTGGTAGCGAAAATAGTCGTTGTTTACATGGAGTAAGCTGGCCGTAAGCACAAACGGTCTGCTGAAGAAGACGGGAAAGAAGTGCTTGTCGGACGGAATGGAAGCGCCCATGTATCCCTTGGCGGATGTCATGGGTCCGTTTGGGCTATCCTCATCGGTGTAAATCGCCTGAGAACCTTCACCGGTTATAAACTGAACCGGTTGACGAACGGTTTCAATGGGCGAACACGTCAGACAAGGGTATGTAATTACCCCATTGGTTTGGTAATAATTACTTTGGTTGGGAAGATCGGTCCAGTAGTAACGCGTGAAAAATCGTTTCTTTATTTCGTTGTTTTCGATCACCCGTTCCGAATCCAGTTGTGCCCGTTGCAACCGGGCCGGATCCGGTACCGTCGTTTGCGCCTGTAGCAATCGGCCGTCCCGTGTTTTAATCTTTAGCTGATAGGTTTTTCCGGCCTGAATCGGAAAGTCTTCAGGATCAGCCCGGTAATACTGGAGATCGGAATCATACTTCAGGACAATGGAGCGTGTACCATTCTCCAGCATTACCGTGGCACTGGTAATGTTTAGCCCATTCACCGGTTCGTCGTCCAGGATCGGGCGCGAGCGGGTTATTTTAGCCGCCAAAACGGTATCCTGGGGTGCAATAAAGCAGGCCACGATTAGCTTAACCGGTTGGTCGGCCAGTTGTTGAGGTTCCACCTCCTGCCGAAGGCTCTGACAGGAGAAAAACAGAAGAGCACCAAACAGAAAGCTGAATCGTCTCATGAACTGAAATTAAAAGGCTATTGTGTAACTAACCGACGGAACCACCGGGAACAGCGAATACTTATACAACACGCTTTTCGAATGTTTACCCGGCCCCTGGCTTTTCCCTTCCAGTGAATAATAATAAGGATTTCGCCGGTTATACAGGTTGTAAACGCCAACTTCCCAGGTACGGGCGTAGTGTTTTCGCTGTTTGAAAAAACGGGCGCCCACATCCAGTCGGTGGTAAGGCTCGGCCCGGAAACCGTTACGACCGCTGTACTCCTTCACGTTGGGGCCATTGCCGAACAATTGCTGCAACGGTTTTCCCGTACCAACGGGGTAAGTCGGGCGGTTTTCGTAGCCCGTGAACCGGGAGATCGGCAGGGTTAGCGCCTGACCCGTGCCATACACCCAGGTCCAGGATAGTGTAATCCCGGGTTTGATTTCATAGATACCCACGACGGAAGCATCGTGTCGGCGGTCGTAACGGGGATTAAATTTGGCGCCCCCGTTCAGGCTCGGAAATTGCCACCAGGTCCAGGAAAGGGTGTAGCCAATCCAGCCCGAAAGCCGTCCGGTTTTCTTTTGCAGAAAAAATTCGCTGCCGTAGGACCAGCCCCGGCCCGTTGTAATGTTATTTTCCCAAGGGGTCGGGCTGGCTGCTTTCGACGTTTCGGTGCTCAGAAAGCTGGTTCCTTCCGCATAGCTGATGGTATTTTCCAGCCGTTTATAATAGCCTTCCAGCGTCAGCGTCAAACTTCGCCGGGGGTTGGTAGGATGGATAAAATCTTTGGCCAGCCCGACGGCGAACTGCTGAGCCTGCTGGGGTTTGATGCGTTCGGTCGTTGGAACCCACAAATCGGCGGGCAGGCCCATTCCGTTGTTCGACAGCAGGTGCGCATACTGATTCATCAGTGCGTAGGATGCCTTGATGGCCGTAGAGCTGTCGATCTGGAAAGCTGCCGACAACCGCGGTTCGGCCCGGAAATACTGAACGGGGCGGCCGTTTTTAGGCGCTAGACCCATGAGCAGACCGATAATCGGGATAGGAAAGTTGGTTTGGTCCATCGCCTTGCCGTCGGTTGCCAATTGGCCAGTCTGGAGCATCAGAAAATGGCTGAGTCGGAAACCAGCGTTCAAACGCCAGCGGGAAGCGGGATGCCAGGTATCTTCGCCGTACAGACCGGATTCCAGCGCATCAATAAATACACCGGGCGAGGTCGGCTCCCGGTCGCCCGCTGTCACCACGGCACCGGGCGTAAAGCGGTGTTGCGTGGTCTGGAGGCCAAACCGGATCTGATGGTTGGTCGGGTAAAATTCAACGGCGTACTTCAGGGAAAGATCCCGAATGCCGGACCGATACCGGAGGGAATACCGCAGTCCGTTGGTGTCAAGCTCGGCTCTTCCTTCGTTGGCGACATTTAGACGGTATTGATTGTAAATAAGCGAAACGTTGAACAGGACCTGATCCGAAACAACGCGATTCCAGCGGAGCGTGGCGGTAGAATTTCGCCAGTTCAGACTGCCCTGCAACGGATTGCCGTTCGACCCCTGGTTGTTCAGAAAGGCATCACGCCCCCAGTAGCCGCTTAGAAAAAGCTTATCTTTCCGGCCGAGCGTGTAGTTCAGGCGGCCATTCAGGTCGTAAAAATAGGTGTTACTCTGCACCGACTGCGATTGGGCAGAAGGCGTAAGCAGGTTGCTGAGCAGGTCAACATAGGTCCGGCGGCCCGCGATCAGAAACGTTGCGGGCGATTTACCTGCTTTCTTTTTTCCGAGCGGTCCTTCCAGCAACAGCCGTGACGAAATAAGACCTACACTGGCTTCTCCGGCCAGTTTTTCCGAATTTCCCTCCCGGGTATTGACCTCAATCACGGAGGAAAGCCGTCCGCCAAATCGCGCCGGAAAACCGCCTTTGGTCAGTTCGATGTTTCGAACGGTACTACCATTAAATGCCGAAAAAAAGCCCAGCAAATGCCCGGAGTTGTAAATAACGGCATCGTCAAGGAGGATTAAATTCTGGTCGGGGCCACCGCCCCGCACGTAAATGCCGGTACTTCCCTCGGAGCCTTTCTGTACACCCGGTAACAGTTGCAGGACCCGCAGGACGTCTTTTTCGCCCAGCAGGGCCGGAATCTTTGCAATCTCTTCAGCCGAGACCGCAATCTGACTCATCTGGGCACTTTCTGCCGCCCGCTCCGGTGTTGCGCGAACATTCAATTCTTCCAGAACCTGCCCAATGGGCAACGCAATCTCCAGTTCCTGATCGTTTTGAAACGGAATGGTTTTCTGAACGGTCTGATAACCCACGTGCGAGAATACCAGCGTCAGACTGTCCTGGGCGGGCAACGCCAGTGAAAAGGAACCCCGGGCATTTGTCGTAGTACCTAGCATTTTTTCGGGTACATAGACATGTACGCCGGCGAGCGCGGTGCCGCGACCCTCTTCCGAAACCTTTCCACGGACGGTATACTGTGTCTGACTCCAGCCACAAAAACCGGAAAGGAGAAGGCATAGCATCGTAACCAGATGTTTCATAGAGACGGACTGTCGTGGATGGGCGGGAACTAAAGTAATTAATTATCAGTCGTAAATTGTGAATTTTATATCATACGGCCCAATAAAAATTGTTATTATACGGTAATCTGGCTATCATACAGATTATTCCTTTTATTTTCCAAACCTCCCTGGTTTCGCAGCCACCATTCAGGGGACAATCAAATCGATTGTAGTAGAACCGCGCCGGAAGATTTTCATATGTCAGAATTCGCTGTAATGGTCATTTTTTATCAACCCGAGCGGTTTTTTCATTGTGCTCAATTGGTGTTTTAACAGGCTGATAGTCAGTGTTATTTTCCGTCCGGGTTGACCGAAAAGGCGTAGATGCAAACGCGGCTACCCGTGCCAGCGTACGCAACCGGTAGTTGAGCGGAACCAGCGCCGACAACGAATGAGAACGCGCGGAGCTGGATGATCACGTTACATAGTATACGGCTGGCTGTTTCGGGATAGAGCTGCCAGTAATTGCGACTCTTCGGCCTGTTCCGGCACAGAAAACCGTTATAGGCGAACTTCCATCGTCGAACGGTTGTAGGCTGCAAAACAGCCCAGTCCGCCCTGAATGTTCGACGGCATCAGAATCGGTTCGGCAAACGGGTTTCCCTGCGATTGACGCTGTTGCTGACGCGCCCGATGGTATCGGTAATAATTTTCGTCGGTCTGTAAAACGGAAAGGCGCAGGGTTAACGGTTTGGTATAGAAATGACTCCCCGAATACGTCTGCTGGGTTGTGCTGTCGTAGTAAGCATAATCGAAAAACCGGGGTACCTCGCCCCGCGCCGAAACGAGCCGTTGCCCGTCCTGATTCCGGTCGGAAATGAATTGTTCCAGCCGTCCGAAACCGATGATGCCCCGGGTCAGTACCTTCGGGGTGGTCGAATCAATGTGCGCAGTTCCGGTTGGCGGAATCCGGCTCAGACACTCCCCGTAACCGACTACCCGATAAAAATTTGTTTCGCCCGCCGGGTCCTGCCACACCACCCGCACCCCGTACGTCCAGGTGAGTTCGATGCCTGAGTCGGTATAATTCCGCGTCGAGTCGAGTTTTAACTCTGCTACCGGAACGGCTTGGGGCACGGTGCAGGAACTGGTTACGGTTTCGAAACCCGGTGCGTCAACCTGTACGGTATAGGTTTTTCCGGCCTGAATCGGAAACCGGCGGGCGTCGGCCAGATACGCCCGTTCGGCTGGATCGTAGGCTAAGGTGATGGCTTTCCCTTCGCTGCGGATCGTGACCGTGGCTTCCCCAACCGTATTGACCGAATCGCCCACAATGTCGCCCAGAACCGTCTGGGAGCTGGAAACCGATACGGCCAAAACCGTATCCTGGGGCGACAGATAACCATTAACAACCAGTTTACGGTCCATTTGGGGCAGCCGGGATGGATCAATTTCGGTGACCAGATTCTGGCAGGCCATCGTCCCGAATACAAGCAGTACCGACAGAAGTATTGAACGAATTACCATAAGAGCCTAAAATTTAAAACCGTATGTAACCGACGGAACAATGGGAAAAACCGAATAGCGCTGAAAAACCGTCCGCGTCGGCTGACTGGTCTGTTCGCTGGTCTGGGTAGTGAGCTGGTAGAAGAACGGGTTTCGGCGGTTATAGAGGTTGTAAACACTGATCTCCCAGGTGCGTTCGTGGTGGCGTTTTTTCTTGTGAAACTGAACCCCAAGGTCCATCCGGTGATACGCTTCGGCCCGGAAACTATTCTTGGTGCTGTAGTCGTTCACGGCCCGGCCATAATTGAAAAACGGATTAATAAAGGAATTTTCGTTGTTGATGATCGGATTGGGCTGGTGGGTGGCGGCCTGATATTTCGCCAGCGGAACCGTCAGGGCGTTACCCGTACCGTAGACCCACGTTCCAGACAGCGTAATGCGCGGACTGATCTCGTAAATACCAACCAGCGAAATGTCGTGCCGCCGGTCGTAGCGCGGGAAAAACTTCTGGCCAAAATTCAGTTCCGGAAACTGCCACTGCGTCCACGAGAGCGTATACCCGGTCCAGCCCGTAAACCGTCCCTGTTTTTTTTGCAGGAGAAATTCGGCACCGTACGACCAGCCCCGGCCCGCCGTCACGTTGTCTTCCCACCGCACCTGATTGGCCGAAGTCGGGTCGTTGACCAGCAGAAAGCTGGCACCTTCGCGGTAATTGATGATGCT
The DNA here is from genome assembly GCF_003259745.1 of Larkinella arboricola. Lineage (GTDB taxonomy): Bacteria > Bacteroidota > Bacteroidia > Cytophagales > Spirosomataceae > Larkinella > Larkinella arboricola. Next base: position 766,422 of record NZ_QLMC01000001.1, read on the forward strand.
GTTCATGGTTTTGTAATAGCCTTCGAGGGTCAGCGTCAAACCCCGTCCGGCTCCCCGGTCGTTAAAATCTTTCGCCAGACCGACGGCGACCTGCTGCGATTGCTGCGGTTTGACCCGATCGGTGGTCGGTACCCACAAATCCGTCGGTAAGCCAATACCAGTATTTGACAGCAAATGCACATACTGGTTCATGAGCGCATACGACGCCTTGACCGACAGCGACGGTTTCAGCACGTAAGCCGCCGAGATGCGCGGTTCGGGGCGGAGGTAGTTGACCTCTTTCTGCACAAAATGACTCAACCGAATGCCCGCATTGATGCGCCAGCGGGCGTTGGGTCGCCAGTTGTCTTCGGCATACAGGCCGGATTCGAGCACATTGATGGCGTCGATTTCAGTGGTGAACTGGTTGATGAGGGTATTCTGCAACACCACGGCGCTGGGCGTAAAACGGTGCGCAATACTCTGGACGCCAAACCGTAACGAATGTTTTGGAGACGGGTAAAAATCAATATCGTATTTCAGCGAAAAATCCCGGATGCCCGAACTGTAGCGCAGCGAAAACAGGTCCGCCGATACCACATCCCGTTCGTCCGCCCGAATCTGGAATTTATAATTGCTGAAAATCAGCGAGAGGTTGGAAAAAAGCCGCTGCGTAAACAGGTGGTTCCAGCGGAGTGTTGCCGTGGTGTTTCCCCAGTCGAGATTGATCTTCGTCAGCGATTCTTTGTCATCGGCGTAAAACCGGTCCTGACCGAAATAACCGCTCAGGTACAGCTTGTTTTTGGGGCCGAAATCATAATTCGCTTTGGCGTTCAGGTCGTAGAAGTAATAACCCGCTACGGTTTGCCCGTCGGTTTGCTGTTTAATGATGGGCCGGGCCACAAAATCCAGGTAGGTCCGCCGGGCCGACACCAGAAACGAAGACGAGCGCGTCCCGGACGAGCCCGCGCCGGATTTTTTTTTCGTAAGCGGTCCTTCGAGGGTGAGTCGCGATGCAATCAGTCCAATACCGCCTTCGCCGTGCAGTTTCTCCTTGTTGCCTTCCTTCATGTTCATTTCAATGACCGAAGAGAGCCGTCCGCCAAACCGCGCCGGAAAACCGCCCTTAATCAGTTCTACACTCTTGAGCGCATCGCCGTTGAAGACCGAAAAGAAACCGAACAGGTGATTGGCGTTGTAGACAATGGCGTCGTCGAGCATAATTAAATTCTGATCGGGGCCGCCCCCGCGCACGTAGATGCCGGTGCTGCCTTCAGAGCCTTTCTGCACACCGGGCATGAGTTGCAGCACTTTCAGGACATCTTTTTCGCCCAGAAAAGCCGGTATCTTTTTGATTTGTGCAACAGGAATGTCTACTTTACTCATCTGAGGGCTTTCACTCACTTTCTCCTCACTGCGTTTTCCGCTCACGGTCACCTCCGAGAGAACCTGGCCGGGCGTGAGCAACACCGTAACTTCATTATTTTTCCGCAACGAGAGGGTCTTTTGTACGGTTTCGTAGCCGACAAAGGAAAAGGCAAGCGTCAATGAATCCTGAGCGGGCAGCGTCAGCGAGTAAAAGCCGTAGGTGTTGGTGGTCGTACCGGTGGCGGTGCCGGGCAGGTAGACGTTGACGCCGATGAGCGCTTCCCGGCTACCGGTTTCGTAGACGTAACCGCTCACCGTTACGAGAGATCGGCCGGAAAACGACTGGGCCAGAACCGGGATTGCGGTTCCTAAAAAGACCATGAAAAACAGAAAGAAGTGCTTCATTCGGGCATTTGTCAAGCGTAGTATTTGTTATTACGACAGAGGACGTTCAAAAAGTATAACCGAACAGAACTTAACAGTTTAGGCGAAGGAGAGTTATCATAGCAACGACCTGATTAACACACAACAGTCATGCTGAATTTTGATAAACTTACACTCAATATTCCCGAAACGACCAAGCCACGGGTGGTGATCATCGGTGGTGGATTTGGGGGGCTCAATCTGGTTAAAAAGCTCAATGGTAAGGATTTCCAGATTGTGATGTTTGATAAACAGAACTACCACGGTTTCTGGCCGCTGCTGTATCAGGTTGCCACTGCGGGGCTGGAACCTGACGCCATTGCCGAGCCGCTCCGCAAAATGTTCGACGAAGATTACGAAGATTTTCACTTCCGGCTGGTACGGGTGCTTGGGGTGGATCCGGTGGCAAAAACCGTCAAGACGATGATCGGCGATCTGCCTTACGATTACCTAGTCATTGCGACCGGAACCAAGGCCAATTTCTTCGGCAATGATCAGGTGCAGAAGTATTCGTTTTCGCTCAAGACCATTCCGGAAGCGCTGAACCTGCGGAGCCAGTTGCTACAATCCTTCGAGCAGGCCAGCATTACGGTTGATCCGTTGTTTCGCGAAAGTCTGCTGAACATCGTTATTGTCGGCGCGGGTCCGACCGGCGTGGAAATGGCCGGTTCGCTGGCGGAAATGCGAAAACACGTGCTGCCGGGCGATTATCCGGGACTGGATTTTAGTAAGATGAATATTTATCTGGTTGAAGGGCTGGACCGGGTGTTACCGCCGATGTCCCCCGAAGCCAGTGCAAAAACGCAAAAGTACCTCGAAGAGCTGGGGGTGGTTGTGAAGCTGAAAACGCTGGTGGAGTCGTACGACGGCGAAGTGGTTACCTTCAAAGGCGGGGAGCAAATCCGGTCGCAGACGGTGGTTTGGGCGGCTGGCGTTACGGGGGCGCTCATCGACGGTTTTTCGAAAGAAATTATCGGGCGCGGTGGGCGGCTGATGGTCAATGAATTCAATCAGGTCGAGGGCTTTGCCGATATTTTTGCCATTGGCGACATTGCCCTGATGAGAACCGAAAAATACCCGAACGGTCACCCGGGCGTGGCTCAACCGGCCATTCAGCAGGGGCAGCATCTGGCGAAAAACCTGCGCCGGTTGATTCGCCGGGAGCCGATGACCAAGTTTGATTATTTCGACAAAGGCTCTCTGGCCATCATTGGTCGGGTGCGTGCTGTGGCCGATTTGCCCGGAAATATACACCTCGGCGGCTTCATTGCCTGGGTCGCCTGGCTGTTCGTTCATATTTACTACCTGATCGGTTTCCGCAGCAAACTGGTGGTGCTGAGCAACTGGATATACCGCCTGTTTACTTACGAGCGTGGAACCAGGCTTATTATCCGGCCCTTTATCCGAAAAGATGACAAGGTGGCCCAGGATTTTGTCGTAAAAAATGAAATGTCCTGAACGGGATTGTCTTGAATTTGGATGGCAAGGATGAAAGGAGTAACTACGAGTAGTGTATCCTTTCGTTCGCCAAGCCTGTAACCAATATGAATCCCTTGATCCGCATAATCCCCGTTCAGAGATGAGGCTCCTGCTGACCGCTTTACTACTTGCTCAAACGTTCACCGTTTCGGCCCAGACCACGTTGAATCCCGATACGGTGAAAGCCGGTCAGTTCGATATGGGGAAAATGTGGACGTTCGACACGCCACCCCGGGAGTACTTCCAGAAAACCTACGGCTTTACACCGGACCAGAAATGGTTTGACGAGGTTCGGCTCGCGTCGTTGCGGTTTGCGGATTACTGTTCGGCTTCGTTCGTGTCGGCCAATGGGCTGGTCATGACCAACCACCACTGCGCCCGCGAGTCGGGTACGGGTGTGCAACGGAAAGGCGAGGATTTAAACAATACCGGTTTTTTTGCCAAAACGCTGGCCGAAGAACGCAAGGTGCCGAATCTGTATGTCGATCAGTTGGTAAAAATTGAGGACATTACGACCCGGGTGCAGGCTACGATGGCCCTTGGTAAGTCTGAAACCGAACAACTGCAACTCCGGGAGCGCGAATTTGCGACCATCAAGCAGGAATACGGCAGTCAGGCCGACTGGAAAGGGCTGGAGTTGCAAACCATTACGTTCTATAACGGCGGGCGGTATTCGCTCTACGGTTTCAAGCGGTACAACGACGTTCGGCTGGTGCTGATGCCCGAATTGCAGCTTGGCTTTTTTGGTGGTGATCCCGACAACTTCACTTACCCGCGTTACGCGCTGGACTTCTCGTTTTTCCGGGTGTATGACAACGGCAAGCCGCTTCGAACGACTCATTTCTTTAAGTTTAATCCGAACGGAATTAAGGAAGGAGAGCCCGTATTTGTCACCGGGAACCCCGGCAGTACGGAGCGCCTGAAAACCGTGGCCGAACTGGAATTGGACCGCGATCTGAAAATTTCGTACGTTGTGCAACTGCTCCGCAACCGGGCCGATGCCTTGCGGGCTTACAACGCGAAAGCCAAAAACGACAGCATCCAGAATGAGATTTTTAGTCTGGAGAATAGCCTCAAAGCGTATGGCGGGCAGTTGGATGGCTTACGCGATCCGTACCTGATTGCCCGGAAAGCGGCTTTCGAGCAGCAGTTTAAAGCCGATGCGCAACGGCTGGAAGCAGGACGCGGCCAGTCGAAAGTAAGCACCGGTTCGGGTCGCAGTGGGGGAGTCGGCAATGAAACAGCCGCCGGAACGGCCGCTTCCCGTCTTGATATCAACCTCAAATTGTGGGACGACCTTGCCAATAATGTAGCTGATCTTCGGAAACATTACAAAGACAATACCTACCTGGCACCGTTGGAACTGGCCCGGGGCGATTTGCTGGTGTTTGCGCATTTGCTGGCCATGTATGCCGAAGCCGCCCGTCAGGCTCCCGGTCGGGCCGAGCAGATGAAGGAATTGTTGCAGACACCCAGGCTAACCGACCGTTCGCTGGAGGAAGCCTATCTGGCTGCTCACCTGGGGGAAGTGCAGGCGGCTTTGGGCAACGACGATCCGTATGTAAAGGCGGCCCTGAATGGGAAATCACCCAAAGAAGCGGCTGCTTATCTGCTCAATACGACCAAAATGAATGATCAGGGCTATATCAACGACCTGATTACCAAAGGTCCGGCGGCTATCAGCGCTGATAACGACCCGCTGCTGGCTCTGGCCCGGATTGCTGTGCCGCGCTACCAGAAAGCCGCATCCGCCACGCAGGAAATCAACCGGCGACAGGCGGTTCTGCGGAGTAACCTCGGGCGGTTGCTCTATGAGGTATACGGGACCGCGATTCCGCCCGATGCTACCTTTTCGCTGCGGATTAACGATGGCGTTGTAAAAGGCGTTCCCTATAACGGAACGATTGCACCGTATCAAACTACGTTTGCGGGTTTGTACGACCGGTATTACTCGTTCAACGGCAAATTTCCGTGGTCGCTGCCCAAACGCTGGCTCAACCCTCCCGCCGAGTTGCTGCGGCAGCCGATGTGTTTTATCTCCACCAACGACATCATCGGCGGTAACTCGGGTAGTCCGCTGATCAATAAAAACCGCGAAGCCGTTGGGCTGGCCTTCGACGGTAACATGGAAAGTTTGCCGGGAAGCTTTATTTTTGTTCCCGATAAAAACCGGACGGTATCGGTCAATACCGGCGCTATCGTGGCCTCCATGCGGTATATCTACAAGGCGACCCGGTTGGTGCAGGAACTGGTCGGGAAATGAAGCAGATTATTCACAAGCATCCTCTGGCAATTCGCTGGTTTCACTGGCTCAACGTCCCGATCCTATTTGCCATGATCTGGAGCGGTTTGCTTATCTATTGGGCCTGGGACCCGTACAAAATTCAGATTGGCGATACGGTTCTGGTTCAGTTTTTTCCGGATTCGTTTTATCAGGCGCTGAAGCTGCGTCGGCGACTGGCCGAGGGCATGTCGTGGCATTTTGTATTCATGTGGCTGTTTGCCATTAACGGTATTTTGTACGTGCTATACACCCTGATTTCTGGCGAATGGCGGCTGCTGGTGCCCAATCGGCAATCGCTCCGGGAAGCCGGACAGGTACTTCTGCACGATCTGGGCATTCGCAAAACGGCTCCTCCGCAGGTCAAATACAACGGTGCCCAGCGTATCGTCTATACCCTAATCATCCTGATGGGGCTGGGTTCTCTGCTGACGGGGCTGGCCATCTACAAACCCACGCAATTCGCGTGGCTGACCAGCTTGTTCGGTGGGTATGAAACGGCCCGGATGTGGCATTTTGTCCTGACGGTTGGATACGTGTTATTTTTCGTCATTCACGTCGCGCAGGTCATCCGGGCGGGCTGGAACAATTTTCAGTCGATGATTACCGGCTTTGAAGTGAAGAACCGTTTGCCCGAAAAGACACCTTCCCGTTCGGCCGACTGAACAATCAGGCAACGGGAGTGGGTTATCCAGTAGCCCCGGAACGTAAATGCGTGGCTGGCAACTAGCCCGAAACCATTCCTTATTTTATGGCGACAGTAGACAATCCTGATGAAAAACGGCCCGGCAAAAAACCGGAGCGCGAGGAACTGGCCACCGATCAGCAGATTCGGCGCCGGATGCTGAAAGCGTTCGGCTGGTTCGGGCTGGCGAGTCTGGTACCGTATGGCGTCTGGAAATGGATTCGGTCGCAACCGAAAGAAGCCGGTCTGCCGAAGGTTTTTCGTAAGGTATTAAACACGAATGAGCAGCTTGCCAACGGTTATTTCAGTAACGCCCACCTGGCCCCGACTTTTCCCAAAGAAATGGCCGCTAAAAACGTTCGGGTGAACGGAAAAGACGGTTTGCGGAGCGCCCTTGACAAAGACGTCTGGCGCTTGCAGGTGGAACGGCCCGGTCAGCAACCGCTGTCCATTTCACTGGACGAACTAAAAGCCTTGCCGAAGCAGGAAATTATTTTTCAATTCAAGTGCATCGAAGGCTGGAGCCAGATTCAGCACTGGGGGGGCGTGAACTTTGCCGAGTTTGTGAAGAAATACCAGCTTGGGAAAAAAGACGGGTCGGAGGAGTGGTATTCGTACGTCGGGATGAAAACCCCCGATGGCGGCTATTATGTCGGGATCGACACGCCCAGCGCCCTGCACCCGCAGACGATTCTAGCCTACGAAATGAACGATGAGCCACTGACCGACCTGCACGGCGCCCCGCTCCGGCTGATCATCCCGGTAAAATACGGCGTTAAAAACCTCAAACGCATCGGCAGCATCTGGTTCAGCGACGAACGCCCCCGCGACTTCTGGGCCGAACGGGGCTACGACTACCACGTTGGGCTATAATTGCCCGGTTGGTTTATATCCGGCCTGCGAGGTCTTTTGAACCCATCAGTACTAATAAGCCACTCAAATATTGGCGTTCTTTGAAGAGGGATGATCTATCATTCTCTCTTTAAACAATCGCTATGGTCGCTAATGTGATAATGGATACGTGAAATTTGTATTATATAGTGAAATTGTTTTATCAATTTAATGGATGTATTTGGTAAATGATAAGTATTTAAAAATTTTATACGTTTATAAGTAAAAAAATAGCCATTAAATTTGGTAGAAATAATGTTTTGCTTAATTTTGGTTTATCAACAAACCACAGTGATCTCATCTTTCCACTGAGGCTATCCGCTGGCCGCACTACCGGATTGTCTCAAACCGAATGAAATAGTCTTGCCTGAAGCAAGATGTTCGGAGAATCTGCCTGAACAACCAGTGCAGATCTTATAATTCCGTTTAGCCAAAAATGCTGATATGTCGCCAACGTTCTGTGTGGCCGGGCTGCGCTTTGTCTTTGCGCACCACCGGTTCTGGAACGAGCGAATTACGAGACTGAATGCCAGATTTGTCTGGTTATCAGCCATTGCCATGCGCCCGGCTGCGAAAGACGGTTCGGCGAAGCGGCCAGTGTCCGGCCGTCCGACGCACCGGGTTTGCATGACAACGGATCTTTTCAACTATCCATCTTTCTATTTTTAACCTAAGCTGATTTATGAGGAGAACGCTACTTCTGATAGTAGGGATGATCTGGCTATCCACGGTCGTTGCCACCGCTCAGATTCGCACGCTTACCGGGACGATCATGGCGGCAGAAGAAGGCCCGCTTCCGGGGGCCAATGTGGTGGTTAAAGGCAGTACGACCGGTACAACAACCGACAATGAAGGCAAATTCAGCCTGAAAATTCCCAGTGACAATACCACATTAATAATCAGCTCCATCGGGTTCATGACGGAAGAAGTACCCGTTGGTAATCGTTCAACGCTCGAACTGACGTTGAAATCGGACGTGAAATCGTTGGCCGAGGTTGTGGTGACGGCTTTCGGGGTTGAAAAAGAAGTGAAATCGCTGGGATACGGTGTTCAGGAAATCAAAGGCCAGTCGCTCACCGAAGCCCGTTCGTCAAACGTGGTCAATGCCTTGTCCGGCAAAGTGGCGGGTTTGCGCGTCAGTTCCAACGGTGGTCCGGGGAGCGGCTCCACGATTCAGATTCGGGGCGCTTCGTCGGTATCGGGCAACAACCAGCCGCTGATTGTTATTGACGGGGTTCCGATTCAGCAATCGTTTGACAAGACGTACGGTTCCGGTATTTCGGAAGTAAACCCGGACAACATCAAGGAAATGAGTGTGTTGAAAGGCCCTAACGCAGCGGCTCTGTACGGATCGCGGGCGGCCAACGGGGTTATTCTGATCACGACCAAAAACGGCGCCGGAACGAAGGGCATCGGGGTAGAGATCAACTCCAACGTCACGTTCGAGCGTCCGTGGATCAAACCGAAATTCCAGAATATCTACGGCGGTGGAAACGGGTACCGCACGTGGTATAACGACGGTTGGTCGGGCGCCATTACCGATCCGCTGGAAATCGAACAATACCGGGCTGCTTACGGCCCCAACGCTCCGCTGACCGGTACAGAAGGCACCGACGAAAGCTGGGGCGGTCCAATGGACGGGCGGCTGGTGCGCCACTGGTGGACGGGCAAAGACGTGGCTCCGCTGACACCCAATCCCAACGGCTGGGAAGATTTCTGGCAAACCGGTCAGAGTATCACCAACAGTGTGGCGCTTTCGGGCGGAAACGACAAAGGCAGTTTTCGCTTGTCGGTTGGCCGTCTTGATCAGAAAGGACTGGTTTATTTTAACGACTTTTACCGCAACAATTTCAAGCTGAACTCGGCGTATAACTTTACGTCGAACTTCAGCGCGACCATCTCGGCGGAATACATTAAATCGGGCGGTAACCGGAGCTACAGCAACGGGCAGGAATTTATCTGGTCGCACCGGCAAAACGACTGGGCGAAGCTCCGCAACTGGCGCGATTACACGAGCGTTCACATTCAGCGCGCCCTGCCCGGTAAACCCGCCGACACCGATCCACCGAACTGGCAGCACACCTTCTTTACCAACCCATTCTTTTCGTCAGAAATGCTGCCGTCTGACAACGAGAAAGACCGGGTTGTGGGCAACATTGCCCTGAATTATAAAATCCTGCCTTCGTTGAGCCTGATGGTTCGGAGCGGAACCGATGTGTGGACGGATACGCGGATCAGCGTCAGCAACTTTGAGCGGGTCCGGAACGGAAACCGGACGCCGGGTGCTTTCTCGGAAGAAGTGCTGCGTCGGCAGGAAACCAACCACGATGCCATCCTGACGTTCAACAAAGCCCTCAGCACAAATTTTACGACGAACATCCAGGCGGGGGGTATTTCGCGGACCAATTACTACAAACGCAATTATCTGAACGTGGGTGAACTGGTGGTAGACGGTTTATACAATGCTTCCAATGCCAACCCCAGCCGGAATACCGCCGAAAGCCGCATCGAGAAATCGCAGGTAAACAGCGTGTTCGGGTCGTTCGAGTTGGGCTACAAAAATGCCCTCTTCCTGAACGCAACAGCCCGCAATGACTGGTCGAGTACGCTGCCGTCCAACAACCGTTCGTATTTCTACCCGTCGGTATCGGCCAGCGCCGTCATCACGGACCTGTTGAACGTTCAGAGCAGCCTGATTTCCTTCGGGAAAGTGCGGGCGAGCTGGGCGCAGGTGGGGAACGATGCCTTGCCGTATCAGTTACTGCAAACCTTCCGGGCCGGAACGTCCTGGGCGGGTTCAACACCGGAGTTTTACGAAAATACGACCATTGCTAATGCCACGCTGAAACCGGAAATTACAACCGGAACCGAGTTGGGACTGGATGTTCGTTTCCTGAGAGGACGCGTCGGGCTGGATTTGACGTACTACGATCAGTTGTCGCGTAACCAGATTCTGGGCGTTGAAATCTCCAAGGCGAGCGGTTACAACTCGCGAATCCTGAACGCCGGTAAAATCTCCAACAAAGGTCTTGAAATCGTCCTGACCGGTACGCCCGTCAAAACCGGAACCGGGTTTAGCTGGGAAACGACGGTTAACTTCTCGCGCAACCGCAACAAAGTGATTGAACTGGCCGAAGGGTTGACCACCTACACGCTGACGACCCGCCAGGGGTTGATTACGGAAGCGCGGGTAGGACAACCGTACGGAAGCTTCTACGGAGTCGGTTTCGAGCACGCACCCGACGGACAGATTATCTACGGAGCCAATGGCTATCCAGTCGTTTCGTCGACGCCCCGCATCCTCGGCAACATTCAGCCCAAATGGACGGGTGGCTGGTTGAACAGCTTCTCATACCGGGGGTTCTCGCTCTCCGCACTGGTTGACGTGAAATGGGGTGGCGACTTCTTCGACGAAGGAACCGGAACCGCCCGCTGGACCGGTCAGTACGAAGAAACGGCCATCGGACGCGAGGAAGGGGTTATTGGCAAAGGAGTTTACAACGCCGGAACCGCCGAAAATCCAAACTACATTCCCAACACGGTTATTGTACCGGCCAAAAACCTCATTGGATACAACAACCCGCGCAGCTACCACGAAGCGTCCATCTACGACGGCAGCTACGTCAAACTTCGGGAGGCTACCTTGGGCTACCAGATTCCGCCGGCTTTCCTGAACCGGATTAAACTCCGTTCGGCCAAAATTTCGCTGGTGGGCCGGAACCTCCTCATGCTGTTCAAGAACACCACCCATGTCGATCCTGAGGTGGACCGTTTCGGCGGAAATCAGCAGGGGTTTGCGTATGGCGAATTGCCCAGCTCCCGCAGCATCGGTGCCAACCTGAGTCTGTCATTCTAATTCCGGAAAAAGATTTTATCTATGAAGATCATAAAAGCCGCTTTCATAAGTCTGGGGGTTTTGACGCTGGCGGGGTCCTGCACGAAGGATTTCGACGAGATGAACGTCAGCCCGAACGATCCAACTTCCATCTCTCCCCAATATCTGTTGCCGTATGCCCTCGAATCTTCCATTGACCGGTATTGGGGTGTTCGCACCCGCTTCGAACGACTGAATCTGGATGGAGCCATGTGCTGGATGCAGTACCTGACCCGCAACATCTACTCGAACGAAGGCGACAACTACGAAGTTTCGGTTGGTTTTTACACCAACAACTGGAAGGGATTTTTCAACGACGCCCAGGTGAACTTCCAGCGGATTATTACGCTGTCGGGACCGGGTGGCCAGTTCGAAAACCCGAACTACGAAGGTGTGGCGCTGGTGATGCGTTCCTGGGTGTTTTCGCTGCTGACGGATACCTACGGCCCCATCCCGTATAGCGAGGCTCTGAAAGGGACGGCTGCCGAGCCAAACTACACGCCGAGCTACGACCCGGTCGAAGCCGTCTATGCCGGTATTCTGGCTGACCTGAAAACCGCCAGCGAAAAGCTGACGGTCACAGGGCCTGCCATTTCGGGTGATATTCTCTACGGGGGCGATATTCTGAAGTGGAAAAAGTTTGCCAACTCACTCCGGCTGCGGCTAGCCAACCGCCAGGCGGCCAAGAAACCGGCCGAATCGAAAGCGATCATGGCCGAGATTCTGGGTGATGCCACGAGGTATCCCATTTTTACCAGCAATGCCGACAACGCCCGATTGGCGAACTCGGCGGTATTGCCCAGCAACAACGAGTGGCATCAGGTGATGATTCAGGATGGCCGAACCGACTGGAACATCGGCAAAACCGTTGCTGACCGGCTCAATGAACTGGGCGACACCCGGATTAAAGTCTACGCTCAGCCGAATGGTGCGGGTAAATACGAGGGTCACGCCAACGGCCTGCCCGACGCGGTGGCCACGGCTTACCTGGGAACCAGTTCTTTATTGGGCAATTATTTCACGGAGGCCACGGCTCCCAGCGTGCTCATGACCTACTCGGAACTAAACCTGATTCTGGCCGAAGCGGCTGCCGACGGCGACATCCCCGGCAGTGCGCAGACGTACCTGGAGAAAGGTGTTACGGCTTCTTTTGAGCAATACGGTCTGACGGTTCCGGCGGGTTACCTGACTAAAATAGGCCCGGCGACCAAAGCAACCATTCTGGAACAGAAGTGGATTTCGCTGTTCGGACAAGCCATTGAAGCCTGGACCGAATACCGTCGGACGGGCTTACCGGCGCTTCCCGCCAAAGACTCCCGCGCTGTGTTCGCCAATGACGGTGTAATGCCAACCCGTCTGAAATACCCCACCTCGGAATATTCGCTGAACAAAGCCGGCCTAGACAAAGGAATCTCGCTCCTGGGTGGAGCCGACGATATGAAGACGAAGTTGTGGTGGGTTGAGAAATAATCATAATAAACCGTGATGTTATTTATGAATAGCTATAAAGGTCTTATATTGAGTGGGTTACTTGTGGTAGGTAGCTTGCTCGCGGGGTGTGAGAAAAAAGAAGATCCGTTTGTTGATCGGGTGGTGGCACCCGTGCTGGTGGTGATTCAGGGTGCTGCTGACGGGGGTGGGCAAACCGCCGAGCCCGTGGTGTCGCAAACCATTACGGCACCGGTAACCATGAGCGTCAGGGTCTATGAACTCGACAAGAGTGGTATTCTGGATTATAAAGTGGGTATTGACTCGATTCCGGTGGCTTCGCTGGCCCTCAAACTGACCAAACGGGATGGAACGACGCTGGCGGATCTGAAAACCGACAACAACGGGTTGGCTACCCTGACCAAAACCTGGGCCGAACTGGGCATTGCCGCACCCGCCGTAGGGAGCAGTGTTTTACTGACCTGGGCCGGTGAATACAAAGGACAGCCCTTTGCCCGTTTGTCGCGGGTACAGGGCGTAAAGTAAACCCATTCAGACCTACCACCGGTCAGTCGTTCGTCTTTCTGTTTTTAGTCGTCAGATTCCTGATTGACGGAGGAAAGAGGAACGGCTGATCACCACTTATAAACCCATTTAAAATAACAAACATCTAACCAATTCTCAACTATGTCTCTGAATCGTCGCGAATGGCTCCGGTCTGGCTTACTGGCCGGTGTAGGTTTAGCCGCTGCTCCAGCCGCCTATTGTGAACCCTGGCTGGACAAACCCGAGCTGGCCGGCACCCTGCCGCCGACCACGCCAAAAGGCGCATTGAAGGCCCGTTTGTCGTCCAACGAAAACCCGTATGGTCCGTCGCCCAAGGCCTTGAAAGCCATTACCGAAGCGGCTCCGGACGGATTTCTGTATCCGTTTCAGTACAGTATGCAGTTGCAGAAAATGATTGCGGAAGAAGAAGGGGTTTCGCCCGAGCAGATTCTGCTTTCGTCCGGGTCAGGTTCGTTGCTGCACGCTACGGCGCTGGAATTTTCGCACAAGAATCCGGGTGGCAGTGTTCTGTCGGCCGATCCGACGTATGAGCAGCTCGTTCGGGCGGCTGTGATGCACGGTATGAATTGGGACAAAGTACCGCTGACCTCCGGCACCTACGACCACAACCTGGAGGAAATGGAGAAGCGCATGAACGATAAAACGAGTCTGGTGTACCTCTGCAACCCAAACAACCCAACGGGCGTGACGATGAATCCGGAGAGCCTGCGGGCGTTTGTGGACCGTGTTTCGGCCAAAAAACCGGTGTTTGTCGACGAAGCGTACATCCACTACACGGGCGATCCGAAAAAATACACGGTAATTGAGAACATCCGGAAAGGCCAGAACGTGATGGTGGCCAAGACGTTCTCAAAAATCTACGGGATGGCCGGGCTGCGGCTGGGGTACCTGGTCGGTCAGCCCGACATGCTCAAATCCATCTCCAAATGGGGTGGGGGCGCCGGTAACCTTAGCATGACAACGCTGCGGGCGGGGCTGGCCTGTTTCAAAGACGACGAATTCATCAAGTATTCGCTGAGCAAAGGAGTGGAAGCCCGCGAGTTTTTGTATGCAACGCTGAAACAGAACGGCTACACGTATCTGCCGTCCGGCACCAACTTCGTCCTGTTCCCGATCCGGATGAAAGGGGAGGATTTCACCAAGAAGATGATGGACAACGGCGTAAGCGTTCGCCAGTGGAAATTCGACGGCCAGTTCTGGTGCCGCGTCAGCCTCGGAACAATGGATCAGATGAAAGCCTTCGCCGATGCGCTGAAAGTTGTTTCATAAGTGCTCTCCGGACTGAAAGTCCTGGATCAGGTGAGTTGAAATCGCTGCCGAAGTTTTACCTTTGGGAGCGATTTCTTTTTATAACTTCCTATGTCTGTTCTGATTTCTCCCCTGGCCGAAAGTCTGCCCACTTTTATTCAACAGCATAATTATTCGGCTGTTGCCGTTCTTGTCGATACGAATACGAAACGTTTTTGTTATCCGGCTATAAAAAATTTTTTACCGAAACATAAAATTTTTACGATTCCGGCGGGTGAGCAACACAAGAATTTAGCCACCTGCGAAACCGTCTGGCAGGGGTTAACAAACGCGCAGTTCGACCGGCACGCCCTGCTGATTAATCTGGGAGGGGGCGTAATTGGAGATTTAGGCGGTTTTTGCGCGGCAACCTACAAACGGGGCATCGATTTTATCCAGATTCCGACCACCTTGCTGTCGCAGGTTGACGCCAGTGTGGGCGGGAAGCTGGGTATTGACTTTCACGGATTTAAGAACCATATTGGGGTGTTTAAACTGCCGGAAGCGGTTCTGATTGATACGGCTTTCTTTCAGACGTTACCGGAGCTGGAATTGCGGTCGGGGTTTGCCGAAATCGTCAAGCATTGCCTGATTGCCGATGGAGCCAAATGGAACATAATCCGTCGTCGTGATCTGCACGATCAGGACTGGAATGATCTGGTGGCGCATTCGGTGGAGATTAAAAAAAATATTGTCGGGCAAGATCCAACTGAGCGCGGCATTCGTAAAATATTAAACTTCGGTCACACGCTGGGTCATGCGCTCGAAACCCATTTCCTGGCCGATCCGAAGCGCCGGTTGCTGCACGGTGAAGCCATTGCCGCCGGCATGATTGCCGAAGCGTTTATTGCCCATCGGAAAGGCATGATTCAGGCGGGGTTGCTCGAGCAGATTGAGGAGTACCTTTTTGCGGTCTACGGCCGGGTCACGATCGCCGATACAGATCTGGAACCGGTGCTGGCGCTGACGTTGCAGGACAAGAAAAACCGGAATGGTCAGGTGCGGATGGCCCTGCTCGACGGACCGGGAAGCTGCGCCTATGATGTGCCGGTTACAAAAGCCGAAATGAGCCGGGCACTGGAGTACTATCGAACCTAAACTGTAAGCGGGCCGTTCACGCGGTTTTTTGAACCTTACAGACAGAAAATCAATTAATTCAAGTATTGTTTTCCTAACCAGTTTTGTCTATAAGTGTCAACTTTACAACCCCGTAAAACAGTCCGTTTATGAAACATTTTATTGGCGTCCTTGTGCTGCTGGCTGTGGTTTCGCTTGCTGGCTGCATGCCCGGAAAGTTATTTGTCGAACACGATTACAGCTACGAGGGGCATTTTAAAAATTACGAGTCTTTTAATTTTCTGGAATGTGAGTACATCGACTCAACGTTACTTTGCTCGGATATTCAGGAAGCCATTCGCCATCAGATGGAAGCCCGCGGCTATAAAGTAGCCAACCGGTCTCCAAACCTGCTTATTTCCTACAACATTTTTCGGAACGATCTACGTTTCCGGGGGTATCAGCAACCGGTCATCAGAGACTGGGTGGTGAGCGAAGACGGAGATGCAACCTATAAACGGATTGATTACAACCTCGACGAAGGTACTCTGATGATTTCACTGATCGATGCGGAAACTTACCAGGTGATCTGGAAAGGCTATGCGTCACGCGTCACGCGAAATCCCAACTTCAAGAACAACTATTTCAAGGGTATTGTCCGATCCATTTTCGACCAGTACCCCTTGATGGCTTCGGCCCGCAAGTAGCGGGCTGGCCGTCAGCGTATCGTCTAGCGAACCATAAGGATTTTCTCCTCTATGGTTCGCTATTTGTTTTGGTTAATTCCCTGAAAATTCCTTCGAGACTGCTTTCCTGTTGTTTCAGGCCAACAAGCGTCAGGTTTTTATCGGCGGCCAGCCGGAAAATGGCCGCACGCAGGTCACTGTCCCTGTCGGCGGTCAGGCGGTAACGGTTTTCGCCCATTGCTTCAATATGCCGGATGCCGGGGAGTTCGTTCAGGACCGATACGTCGGCCAGTTCCTGCTCAAATTCGGCCACCACGGCAACCGAGCCGTCGGAGGTTTCCCGCAGGGCGCTCAACTGCCCATCGGCTACAATGCGCCCCCGGTTGATGATGATTACCCGGTCGCAGAGGGCTTCCACTTCCTGCATGATGTGGGTCGAAAACAGAACGGTTTTTTCGCGGCCAATGGTCCGGATTACCTGGCGGATTTCCGTAAGCTGGTTCGGGTCCAGACCCGTGGTGGGTTCGTCCAGAATCAGCACCGGCGGGTTATGAATCAGCGCCTGAGCCAGTCCGACGCGTTGCCGGTAGCCTTTCGACAACTGACCGATTTTCTTCCGCTGCTCCAGTTGCAGCCCGACGAGATCGATCATTTCGGTTATCCGCTGACGCAGGACCGCGCCCCGCAAACCGTGCAGCGAACCCGCAACGTGCAGAAACTCCTTCACGTACATATCCAGGTAGAGCGGATTGTGCTCGGGCAGATACCCCAGATTGCGCCGGACGTCAACGGACTGGGTGCGGACATCAAAACCGTTGACCTGTACCGTGCCCTCGGTGGGCGGCAGGTAAGCCGTGGCAATTTTCATGGTTGTTGACTTTCCAGCACCGTTGGGGCCCAGAAACCCCACGATTTCACCCGGCTGAACCGCAAAGGAAATAGCATCGACTGCCCGTTGGGCCGGGGCACCCGGACGGGTATATAGTTTAGTCAGGTTTTGTACCAGAATGGACATCGCTCAGGACAAAAGGCAAAAAGATAACGTGCAAGGTACGAAAGCCACCGAACATTTTTTGTCATTGCAACACAGGAGAGCGTTGATTGTGCGGGAGGCAGACTCTTTTTTCCGTGAGAAGACGAAAAGGGCGGCTTGAAAAATAAACCCGTTAGTATCAGCAACTAAGCGGTATGCTAGTAACGGCGTTTTGGCTAAACCGCTTAAAAAACCGAAAACAATTTTTATTTTTAGCCTTCCGTTCATCCTTCAAACGGATTGAACGAACTGCAATGAGGACGAAACACATCGGTATGGTAGTAGGCTGCCTGATGACCATCAGTGCCTGGGCGCAGCAACCGGGTGTTTCAACGCCAAACCGGAGAAATGCCGATCATCCGCCGGACGTTTTTACCAACTGCGACAGCGCCCAGACGCAAACCGAGCTGAATTTATGCGCCCAGATGCGGTTTCAGAAAGCCGATCAGGAATTGAATGCGCTCTACAGGCAATTGCTCGATTTGCTGCCCAAAGACGATAAAATGATGGTGGTTGATGCCCAGCGTCAATGGCTGGCTTACCGCGATGCTCACTGCAAGATTTACGAAAAAATGTATGCGGGCGGTTCCATGCTGAGCATGGTGCTTGCCAATTGCAGGGAAGCCGCAACCCTGAACCGGATTAACGAATTAAAAGAATTAATAGCTGAACGTAAACTTAGACAATAGTCGCCTGCCGTATGAGTGATTCTGTATTCCGGAAAAAATCAGTTGGTAAAGCCGTAGCCGATACCGACGAAGGAGATTCGTCCCACCTGAATAAAATCCTGGGCGTTCGGGATTTGACTTCCTTCGGGATTGCCGCCATCATTGGAGCCGGAATTTTCAGTACCATCGGGCGGGCCAGCGTCAACGGCGGTCCGGCGGTATCGCTGCTGTTTGTCTTCACGGCCATTGCCTGCGTTTTTACGGCCCTTAGCTACGCGCAGTTTGCTTCAACGGTACCCGTCAGCGGAAGTGCCTACACATACGCCTATGTGTCGTTTGGGGAGATTTTTGCCTGGATTATTGGTTGGGCGCTTATCTTGGAATACGCCGTCAGCAACATGGTGGTGGCGATTTCATGGTCCGAGTACTTTACATCGATGCTGGCCGGATTTAACATTCATTTTCCGGCCTACTGGGCCACGGACTACGGGTCGGCCGCCCGGGCCTACGCGGCAGTGCAGGCCAGCGCATCGCCCGGTAGTCTGCCCGCTAACACCCGGGAGCTGGCGCAGGCTTTTCAGGATGCTCCGACCGTCGGTGGTTTGAAACTGATTGCCGATCTGCCCGCCGGGGTTATTACCATTCTGATTACATCCCTGGTGTATGTCGGTATCAAAGAATCCCGGACGGCCAGCAACATTCTGGTGGTCCTGAAACTGGCCGTCATCGGGCTAGTGATTGCCGTCGGGGCTTTTTACGTCAAGCCCGAGAACTGGTCGCCATTCGCGCCTAATGGCGTCAGCGGGGTACTCAGCGGGGTCGCTTCGGTGTTTTTTGCCTTCATCGGTTTCGATTCCATTTCAACAACCGCCGAAGAATGCCGCAATCCCCAGCGGGATTTGCCCCGGGCCATGATTTACTGTTTGATTATCTGTACGGTTTTATACGTCCTGATCACGCTGGTACTGACGGGCATGGTGAATTATAAAGAACTGGGCGTAGACGATCCGCTGGCCTACGTGTTCCAGAAAGTAGATCTGAATTTTGTGGCCGGTGTTATTTCCGTCAGCGCCGTTGTGGCCATCACAAGCGCATTGCTGGTGTATCAGTTGGGGCAGCCGCGCATCTGGATGACCATGAGCCGCGACGGTTTGCTGTGGCCGCGTTTCTCACAGATTCATCCACGGTACCGGACGCCTTCGTTTGCTACCATTGTGACGGGTTTTCTGGTCGCAATACCGTCGCTTTTTCTGGACATGCAGTTCTTTATTGACTTAACGAGTGTGGGTACATTCTTCGCCTTTATCCTGGTATGCGGGGGGATTTTGTACCTGGACGCGAAAGGTCTTTCCCGGCATTCGAAGTTTAAAGTTCCTTATGTCAACGGAAAATACATTATCGGGGCTGCTCTGGTCATTGCCTTAGTGCTGGTAGTCCGGGCGGATGGGTTTGTAAGTGGTATTCAGGAAAAGCCGTTGCTGGCTTTCTTCTGGCTCACCTGGGCGGTGATGGCGGTGCTGGCCTTCCGCCAGAATTTCTCGTTGCTGCCGGTATTGGGTATTCTGACCAACCTCTACCTGATGACCGAACTGGGCGTCAGCAACTGGCTTATTTTTGTCATCTGGCTACTGATTGGGCTTGTTATCTACTTCCTGTACGGCTATCGGAAAAGCAAGCTGGCCCTGGAAAACAAGGCATAAACCCGCAATCTTATGGGCTGATTCCATCAGTTGGTTATGTTTTCAGTAAAGTATAGTTGTATATGCAAATAATTCATTTATATTTGCTATTACTCTATCAGGGATTTGGTCATCCCGATAAATCAGGACAAAAGCAGCAGACGGATCTCAACACAACTGTAGCGTCTATTTACATCTCGCAATAAGGTAAAAAGCCTATGGGGAGTTCCTATAGGCTTTTTTGTGGATTGGTTTATCTATCGTGCCATGAAAAAGCCCCAGCTTATGCCGGGGCTTTTAGTTATCAACGCTTTGACAGAATTAGTCGCTTCGGCGACCGCCCATAAGCAGGCTGGCGTAGTAGAGTAGGGTTGCCAGTGAACCGAGCGCAGCTACCACGTAGGTCATGGCGGCCCACCAGAGGGCGTCTTTGGCGAAACCATACTCCCGCTGGTTAACAATATTCCGGTTTTGTACCCAGGCCAGCGCCCGACGGCTGGCATCGAACTCGACGGGCAGCGTTACGAAGCTAAAGAGGGTCGTTACGGCAAACAGTGCCACCCCAATAGCCAGCGGAATGATGGTCGTATTGATCAGCAGAATACCGATCAGAATGATCCATTGCAGGTAACTCGACGAAACCGTCAGGAAAGGCACCATGGCCGACCGGAACTTGAGCGGACCGTAAGCCGTGGCGTGTTGCACGGCGTGACCGCATTCGTGGGCCGCCACAGCCGCAGCCGCTACACTTCGACCGTAATAAACATCGGCACTCAGGTTAACGGTTTTGTCCTGCGGGTTATAATGGTCCGTTAACATCCCCTCAACCGACAGGACACGAACGTCATAAATGTTGTTTTCGTGGAGCATCCGTTCGGCAATTTCCTTACCGCTCAGACCGTTGGTCAGTCCGATTTGTGAATACTCGTTAAACTTACTTCTCAACCGCCAGCTTACACCAGCACTCAGAAGGGCGAAAATGATGAAAATAATCCAGATTCCAGGCATAGTTACATGAAGACCGGTTTACCGGTACAATTAAGGTTATGGTCAAACAATTGGGTGGATGGTTTATTTAGTAAACAAATATTATCAAAAAAACAGTTCATTGCTCATCCATACTTAAAACCGCTAATCACGATTTTAGAATGTTCATCCTTCGGCGTATGCCTTGCGGATTTTTCCGATGATCGCCGTGGTAGAATAACCCGCCACGAGCGGAATAGTTTGCACCCGCCCTCCGTTTTGCAGTACGAAATCGGCACCCACAATGTCGGCAACCGCGTAATCATCCCCTTTTACCAGCACATCCGGCTGAACGGCCTGAATGAGTTCGAGGGGCGTAGGCTCGTCGAAAAGCACAACCGCATCCACAAACGCCAGCGACGCCATCAGCCGGGCGCGGGCGTATTCGCTCACAACGGGCCGCAGCGGGCCTTTAATGCGGCTTACGGAGGCATCAGTATTTAATCCCAACAGCAGTCTGTCGCCGGTCTGCCGCGCTTTTTCCAGGTAATCGACGTGCCCCAGGTGCAGAATGTCGAAACAACCGTTGGTAAACACAATGCGCTTGCCTTCGGCGTGCCAGGTTTTAGCCTGTTCAACGGCTTGTTCGCGGGTCAGGATTTTTGATTCGGTCATGCGATGTTTTTTAAGGGCGAACGGGTTCAAATGGGTTACCTGATTGGTCGTTCCGTTTTACCAGCTAACAAATTACGGTTCCGCATTGACAACCGGCTGCGTGCCTGGGCTGGTTTTCGGCTGCTGGCTCTTGCCTTTGATCATCACGACCAGAAAACTCAGGGCGCCCAGTACCACGATGTAGAACCATTGCGTAAACAGCATCAGCGTCGCCAGCGTCGCACCGTCCTGATTGCTCAGGCCGTATAGCGCCAGAGCAGCACCGACCAGAATGTTGAACGCACCAGCACCACCCTGAACCGGGGCCGCCATGCCGATTGACCCCATGATCAGAATAGTCAGTCCGGCCCGCCAGTCCAGACCAGCCGTTTGGGACATGGCAAAAAACAGGACAAACGACATAAAGTAATACATGGTCCAGATCAGAACCGTATGGAAGACGAAAGCGCCGGGACGCTTCAATTTACGAACGCTCAGCAGTCCATCGAGCAGCCCCGCCATAAACTTTTCGATCCGCTGGTAGAAGGGTTTCTGACGGAGGATTTCTTTGTAGCGGTTGTAGAAAAACCAGACCATGATGGCAAACCCGAGCAGACAGCCCCCCGCCATGACCAGCAGCCAGGAGTTATCCCGCAAACCCGTCATATTGAGTTTTGACGAGAAAAAATCCGTCAGAAAAGTGCTTAACCGGCTGAATTCGATCAGGAAGGTTGCACCCAGTAACAACAACAGCATCAGTACGTCGACAATCCGCTCGGCCACGACCGTTCCGAAACTTACATTGACGGGTACGCCTTCCAGGCGGTTGAGCGTACCGCAGCGGGTTACCTCGCCCATGCGGGGCACCACCAGGTTGGCAAAATAACCCGTTAAAACCGATACAGTGGTGTTGAACGGCGAAGGTCGGCGCCCTACGACGGGTTCCATCAGCAACCCCCAGCGGTAGGCCCGGCTCCAGTGAGCGACAATGGTAAGTAAACCCGATACAACAATCCAGCTATAATCGGCTTTGCCGAATGCCTCCAGCATTGCCGCCCGATCGATGTCTTTAAAGACATACCAGAGCAACCCGCCCGCAAGACCAAGCGAAATGCCGTACTTCAGAATGTTTTTCAAAATTCAGGCTGGTTTAAAATGGTTATTGATGAGTTAAAAAGCTGAATGGCCGGCTGGTTAAATCGGGGAACGAGGGTGCTAATTGGCCCTTCCGGTTCTGACGAACCATTTAACCACTTTGTAATCATTTCGACCAGCTTTATTCATTACCATAAAAATCATTCCAGAATTAATCAGACGAGCCGGTTATTGCCGTCCGGAAAAACAACCTGTGGCTTGTAGGCTTTGGCTTCTTCGGTCGTCATCATCCCGTAGGAAATGATGATAATGATGTCGCCAACCTGCGCGCGACGGGCAGCCGCCCCGTTCAGACAGATGATGCCCGAGCCGCGTTCCCCCTTGATTACGTAGGTAATCAGGCGCTCACCGTTGTTGTTGTTTACAATATGCACCTGCTCGTTTTCGATCAGGCCAGCCGCATCCATCAGGTCCTCGTCGATGGTGATGCTGCCGACGTAATTCAGTTCGGCCTGCGTCACCCGGACCCGGTGGATCTTGGATTTCATCACAGTAATAAACATAGTTGTATTGACTGCCCGGTTCAAACGGGCCATCAAAAATAGTGAAAAACAGACCACACGTTGCAGTCACCGCAAAAACAGCCCACAAACCGACTTAGTTCAGCCAAGCGGCTGTCAGAGAATGAGGTTATCGATCAGCCGGGTTTTTCCGAGGTGCGCGGCAATGCACAAGGCCGTTGTTCCGGGTGCCTGAAGCTGGTCAACGGGTTGCAATGTATCGGCATTGGCAATTTCGAAGTATTCGAGCCGGAAAGCGGGATGCGCCCGAAAATGCTCATTGATGGCGATTTTGGCCGCTTCGATGGTGCCCCCGGTTTGCAGCACTTCCTGTGCCTTGCTCAGCGCCCGGTACAATTCCAGGGCTTGCTGGCGTTCGTCGGGTGTCAGATTGCGGTTTCGTGACGACATCGCCAGACCGTCTTCTTCCCGCACAATCGGCATCCGGATTAGTTCCAGCGGAAAGCCCAGGTCCCGGACCAGCCGTTTGACCACCGCCACCTGCTGCAAATCCTTCTGCCCGAAATACGCCCGATCGGGCTGGACAATATTGAACAATTTGGAGACGACTAGGCCGACGCCATTGAAGTGACCTGGCCGGAATGCGCCTTCCATAACCGTCTCCAGTTCTCCGAAATGAAACGTTAGTACGGGGCTGGTTGGGTAGATTTCGTCCACGGAAGGAGCAAAAACAAGGTCACAACCGGCGGCTTCCAGTAGCGCACAGTCGGCTTCCAGCGTGTGCGGGTAGCGGGCCAGATCGTCGGGGTTGTTGAATTGCGTCGGGTTGACGAAGATGCTGCAAACCGTCAGGTCATTTTGCGTTTTAGACGCGTCGATCAGCGATAGGTGGCCCGCGTGCAGGGCTCCCATAGTCGGTACAAGCCCAATTGACAGGCCGTTTTTGCGCTGAGAGCTAATCGCCTGACGCAAGTCGGCAATGGTTTTGTAAAGGTGCATGCTAACGTTTCAAAGAGTTTGTTCAGTTGCCCAGAGCCAGCATTCCGGTGGGAAGCGGACCATCGAGCGTTTGATAATGACAAAACAGGAGTTTTTCTGGCGAAATTCTATTGAAATACCAGAAAAAATTGTATAATTTTGCAGATTTTTAATTTGTTCCGCTACGGCGGTGTATTTCACTAAAGCCCCCCAATCGTGTTATGAGCAAACTTCGGATTCTCTACGTTGCCAGTGAAATCAACCCTTTCCTCCAAACCTCTGCTGTTGCCGATTTCGTTCGGAAACTTCCGCAGGCGATGCAGGAGCGGGGCATGGAAATTCGTATTCTGGTGCCACGTTTCGGGCTGATTAATGAGCGCAAAAACCGGCTGCACGAAGTGGTTCGGTTATCGGGAATCAACATTACGGTGGGCGACGAAGAAAAACCACTGATTATCAAGGTGGCATCAATCCCCAACGCTAAGCTTCAGGTGTATTTTATTGACAACGAAGACTATTTTCAGCGTAAACACGTTTTTCTTGACAAGGACGACCGGTTCTACGAAGACAATGATGAGCGGACGATTTTCTTCTGCAAAGGCGTGTTGGAAACCGTTAAAAAACTGGGCTGGTCGCCCGATATTGTCCATTGTAACGACTGGATGACGGCGTTGATTCCGCTCTATCTGAAAACGACCTACAAAAACGACCCGATGTTTAAAGACACCAAGTCGGTCTTTTCGGTCTACAACAATTCATTTTCTTACCGTTTCGACGATGGCCTGGTCGAGAAAGCCAAAGCGTTGGACGTGGACGAAGATATGTTACAATATCTGAAATCGGCTGACTACGACGGTTTTATCCGGATGGGTTGCACCTACGCCGATGTGGTGGTCAAGGCCAATGAAGATTATAGCGAGAGTTTAAATAGTATTCTCAATGATTTGTCCAACAAGAAAGTTGAACTTACCGAAGAAGGTGAGGAAGTTGCAGACCAATATTACAACCTTTACACGGACCTGGCGGGTTAATCAGCACCCGGTTCGCCTGAGCATCCTGGCGGGTCTGGTTTCGCTGGTTGTTGGCCTGGTGGCCTGCGAAGAGCCGAAGGACATCGGTTTGCCGCCGGTTACGGCCATCGGTGTTTTGTATACGGATACACTGACGGTTCAGACTTCCACGGTTCAACTTGATTCGGTGGTGACCGGCCGGAATTCACGGCAATTAGCCGGGCAATACAATGATCCGATTTTTGGTAAGGTAACCGCCAAAACCTTCGGGCAGCTGCAAGCGCCCGTAACCGACGGTGTTTTCAAAACCGAGGGTGAAATGGTATACGACTCCCTGCGGGCCTGGGTAGCCTATTCGTATCTGTATGGTGATACGACCAAATCGCAGGAGCTTTTTTTCCACCAGATTACGGAAGACCTCGATACGACCCGGCAATACACGGCATCAGAGTCAGCGGCTTATGCAGCTCAGCCTTTAGGCAAGCTCACTATTAAGCCAACGGCTGGCGGAGAAGCCAAAACCGCTCGTTTGTCGGATGTTCTGGGCCGCGAAATCCTGGAAAAGTCAAAAGGGGCGGGTTTTACCCAGGTTGCTTTTCAGCAATTCTTTAAAGGGGTTGCTCTGGTTCCTGGTGCGAACAATACAACGGTTTTTGGATTTGCTCCGCAAGACATTCGTTTTGAATTGTATTATCATAAATCGGGTGATACGGTATCGACTGGGAAAGCCTTCTATACGACTACGGCCCGGCAATTGTTCAGCCAGCTCAAGGTGGATCGGTCGGCAACCAAGCTGGCGGGTCTGAGCGTTACCAAACCGTTGCCGAGCTCGGCAACCGGCGGAGAAGTATTTGTCCAGATTGCAACCGGTTTAACGACAAAGGTGCAGTTTCCGACTCTCGAAAATTTGAAAAAGGAAACGGGCCGGGTTGCCATTAACCGGGCTGAGTTGCAATTTTTCGTGAAAGGAAGCAGCCCCGGTGGACCCGTGCCATCGATCATGACGCTGGCGCAGACCGATAACAACAACCGGATTTTGCGTACGAATGAAGCCAGCACCGGAAGTCAGCTGTTCCACCTGTTACAGAGGAAAGAAGGAACCTTTCAAACGAGCAATAAGTGGTATTATCCGCAGGTGGTGGGCTATAGCAGCCGCCAGAAAACGTATGCGTTCGACGTTACGACCCATGTGCAGGCTACTTTGGTCGGTTTCCAGCCTAATAACGCGCTGGTACTGTTTCCGACGTCAGCAGCGGACCTGGTTCCGCAGTCCCAAACGACCGGAGCGCTTATCTATCAGGTTCAGCCTTATACTTACAATCAGCTAAATGGGGCAGTGCTGGGCGGTCCGGTTACGGCCAAACTGGTTGTGTTCTATACGTACACGCAGTAATCATAAGTGAAAACAGCAGGCCAGTTCCTATCGGGGCTGGCTTTTTTGTTTCTGCTCCGTCCGGCCAAAACGCTGGCTGGCCCGGTCGGTAACGCCAGGATGACGCAGGACGGCTCTAAAAATTCAGACCTGCCGGGTTTTGGCCAGTTGGAGAGCCTTTTTAGTTACCATCCGATAGAATTGATTGCTAACTTGCAGCACGATTTAGCAGAAAATAAGAATTCCGTATGCCAACGAAAAAAATCATATTTACTCCCGACGCTCCAGCCCCCATCGGGCCTTATAACCAAGCCGTTATGGTAAACGGAACGTTGTACGTGTCCGGACAGATTGCGCTCGACGTAGCTTCATCCGGCGATATTCAGGCCGAAACCCGCAAGGTGATGGAAAACCTCGGTGCTATTCTAAAGGCCGCCGAACTTTCCTTTGAGAATGTGGTAAAAGCGACCATTTTTGTAAAAGACCTGAATAATTTCGGCGCTATTAACGAGGTGTACGGCAGCTTTTTCACCCCCGATCCGCCCGCCCGCGAAACCGTCGAGGTGGCACGTTTGCCGAAAGATGTAAATGTCGAAATATCCGTAATTGCAGTCGTTTAAATAGAAGAAGTGGAAAAAGGGCGAGGGGAGGAGCGGTGTAAAACCATTATCCTCCTTTCGTCCTTTCTTCGCCTTCGTTCTTTCTTCCTTTCTTTTTATGTCCGAAATACGCGTTCGTTTTGCGCCCAGTCCGACCGGTCCACTGCACATTGGTGGGGTGCGGACGGCTCTTTATAATTACCTGTTTGCCCGTAAGCACGGCGGGAAAATGCTGCTTCGCATCGAGGATACCGACCAGAATCGGTTTGTGCCGGGTGCCGAAGATTACATTGTTGAGTCTTTAAAGTGGGTCGGGATTGAAATTGATGAAGGGCTAACAGCGGGTGGTCCGCACGCGCCCTACCGGCAGTCGGAGCGTAAGGCAATCTACCGCGAACACGCTGAACGGCTGGTGGCGGAAGGCAAAGCCTATTACGCGTTTGATACGGCGGAAGAACTGGACGCCATGCGGAAGCGGATGGAAGAGGCCAATGCTCCGTCGGCGCAGTACAATTCCATTACCCGGCTTCAGATGAAAAACTCGCTGACGCTGCAACCCGAGGAGGTGATGGCCTTGATCGAGTCGGGAGCACCGTACGTGATTCGTTTGAAAGTACCGCGCAAAGAAGACATTCGGCTGAACGACCTGATTCGGGGCTGGGTTGTGGTTCATTCCTCGCAGATTGATGATAAAGTGCTGCTGAAGTCGGACGGGATGCCGACCTACCACCTGGCGAACATCGTTGACGACCATATGATGGGCATTACGCATGTCATTCGCGGGGAAGAATGGCTGCCGTCGGCTCCGTTGCACGTGTTGTTGTACCGGTTTTTGGGCTGGGAAAGCACCATGCCGCAGTTTGCGCACCTGCCGCTGCTGCTGAAACCGGATGGCAACGGCAAGCTCAGCAAGCGTGACGCCGATCTGGGCGGTTTTCCGGTTTTCCCGCTCCAATGGACCGATCCGTTTACCGGCGCGGTGGCCCGGGGATTCCGCGAAGACGGTTATTTACCCGAAGCACTGGTCAATTTTCTGGCCTTTCTGGGCTGGAACCCCGGCACGGAGCAGGAAATGTTTACGATGGACGAGCTGATTCAGGCGTTTAGTCTGGAGCAAATCCATAAAGCCGGTGCCCGGTTCGATATTCAGAAAGCGAAGTGGTTCAACCACGAATACCTGCGGCAGCAACCCAACGAGCAACTGGCCGAAACGATTGCCGCTCAGGCTACTACCGACGGTTTTGATTGTTCGCTCGAAAAAGCCGCCAAAATTGCCGGTTTGCTCAAAGAGCGCGTCAACTTCGCGGGCGAGATTTATGCCGAGTCGGCCATCTTTTTCCGGGAGCCGCAAAGCTATGATCAGGCCGTTGCCTCATCCAAATGGAACGACGACGCGGTTCGGGCTTTGACCGCATTTAAAGATGCATTAACTTCGGTAGAGGAGCCCCTGACGGCTGAAGCCGCCAAAACAACGCTGGCGGATGCACTAACCGCCATTGGCATCAAGCAGGGTAAAATCATGCAGGCGCTTCGGCTGGCGATTACCGGCGTCGGCGCGGGTCCGGATCTGATGATTACTCTGGAAATCATTGGAAAACAGGCTACAATTGACCGGCTACAAAAAGCATTAACAGAGTTAAGAATTATGAGTTAAGAATGATGAGTTGCCCTGCCACTTTTATTGTTAATCGAGCGGAGCAACTCATCACTCTTAATTCTTCACTCATAACTGAAAAAGGAAATGGCAAAGAAAGGCGCAAAACCGGAAGAGCAGTCGAACGATAAACCGCGGGTTCATAAAGAACTGGAAGGGTTTGATATTAAAATCAACACGTTCGGTGAGATCACGACCAGTTATGACATTGACAAAATCAATGCGTTTCTGAATAAAACCGTGGATGATAAAAAGCTTCGGAATCGGAAAGATCTGAAAGAGGGGGAGTCGTATGAGGACGATGACGAAGAGTATACCGATGAGGAAGACAATGCTGACAAAGATTTTGATCGCTAACCTTTAAGCCCAAACTCACCTAACTTCATGCGTTCACACGAGATTGATTACAAAATTATTGGCGAAGACATTCAGGTTGTTGAGATTGAACTGGACCCGAATGAAACCGTTATTGCCGAGGCCGGTGCCATGTTGTTCATGGAAGACGGCATTCAGTTTGAAACCAAAATGGGCGATGGCTCCCAACCGAACCAGGGGTTCATGGGCAAGCTGTTTCAGGCCGGTTCGCGGTTGCTGACCGGGGAGTCGCTGTTCATGACGCATTTTACCAACCGGGGATATGGCAAACGGAAAGTAGCCTTTGCGGCTCCCTATCCCGGAACGGTCATGCCCATCGACCTAGCCAAGATTTACGGTAATCAACTCATCGTGCAGAAAGACGCATTCCTGTGTGCTGCTCTGGGTACGCAAATGGCCATCCACTTCAACCAGCGGATTGGCACCGGTTTGTTCGGGGGTGAGGGTTTCATTCTCCAGAAAATTCAGGGCGACGGTATGGCCTTTATTCACGCCGGGGGCGTGGTGATGGAGCGCCAGCTAAACAACGAAATGCTGCGGGTCGATACGGGTTGCGTCGTCGGTTTTGAACCGTCGATTAGCTTCGATATTCAACGGTCAGGTGGATTGAAATCCATGGTTTTCGGGGGTGAAGGTATGTTTCTGGCCACCTTGCGCGGAACCGGCAAAGTCTGGATTCAGTCGATGCCGATTTCCAAACTGGTGGATCGTTTGTCGGCGGGTGGCGGACAGGCCCGTAAGGAAGGCGGCTCCGTGCTGGGCGGCCTTGGGAATTTATTTGAGGATTAAATCGTTCTGGACTGAGATTCAGAAGGATTAAAGAATTGTACCGTTCTTTTAGAAATTCTTTGATCTTCCTGAGTTCCAGTTCAAGACAGTAAGCAATAGTTATGGAAATCATTTGCGTAAACGACAACTTTCCGGCGCCAGTCCTGGCTTTCTATGCCGAATTTGGCGTTAAAACACCCAAGGCCGACCAGATGTATACAGTCAGGATGGTGAAACGCCATACCAACGGCGAAACGGGCGTACTGCTGGGCGAAATCCAGAATCCCGACGTGCCGGTGAAGCATCCAGTTCTGGGCGAAGTCTGGTTTGAACCCACGTTCAACATCAACCGGTTTCGGACGTTGCTGGGGCAGCCCGTCCGGCAGGAAGAACTGGAAATGATCAATTCGTAAAGTCTGTTAATGGGTACGGTTTTTAAAACCGAGCAGGAATTGAATCGCCCGGCACGAAATCGCCGGGCTTTTTCGTTTACCTTCTTGTGTAACTTCTCATCAATCTGTGACAAAATTCCTTTTCGTCTTGTCTGCGGTTTTGCTGGCTGCCTGCGGAGGTCGCAATGCGGATAACTATGTCCCGAAACCCAAAGGCTACAACCGCATCGACCTGCCTCCGCATCGGTATCAGCCGTTGACGGAAGCGCATCCGTATACGTTTGAATATTCCAGAGAGGCCCGGATTTTACCGGATACATTCCGTGGAGCGCAGCCGCACTGGATTTTTGTTCATTATCCCGAATTCAAAGCCAGTGTTCAGTTGACGTATCATTCCGTCCAGAACAGCGAAAAACGGCTGGCGGGGATGATTGCCGACTCCTACAAACTGGCCGCCATGCACAACGAAAAAGCGTACGCATTCAAGGAGGAAGTGATTCAGTTGCCCTCCGGCCTGAAAGCCGACGTGCTGTCGATTACGGGTGAAGTGCCCAGCCAGTTGCAGTTTTTTACGACGGATACGACCACCCACTTTCTGCGGGGAGCCCTGTATTTCAACACCGCCACCCGCAACGATTCACTGGCCCCGGTGATTGATTACGTTCGCAAAGACGTGCTACACCTGCTTAAAACGCTGCGCTGGAAGTAGTGCCGACGGGGTTAGCGTTCGCCCGTCAGGATTTTCAGCTCCGACTGCGCCAGCCGGTAATTCAACTGGGCGGCCAATAAATCAGCCTGCGCTTTCGCCAATTGCGACTGCGTGGTCAGGATGTCGGCCTGGAGGTTAAGCCCGGCGGCTTTGCGGTCATTCTGAACTTTCAGTTCTTCCGTACGGTATTGAACGGCCCGTTGCGCGACGTTGATCAAAGCCGTTGCCTGATTGATTTTGCGGTACGCTTTTTCGATGTCGTTGTTGACCTGCTCCTGCGTGTTGGCAATGTTTTCCTGCGCCTGCTGCCGTAAGAAATTACGTTGGTTGAGCACCTGCTTATTGGCAAATAAATCCTGAATGTTCCATTTGAAATTGACACCGGCAAACGGATTGTGCGTCGGGAACAGCAAATTACCGACCTGATACGTATAACCGGCCACCAGACCCACATCGGGGCGGTAGCTTTGCTGAGCGGCTTTGATAGCCAGTTCGGCTTTGTCGCGGCCCAGCGTGGCCAGTTTCAGATCGACGTTATTTTTGCTGGCCGTGGCTTTGGCTTCTTCCGGATTGGCCGTGGGGAGGGTCGTCAGATCAACGCCCTCCAACGTAACCTGATCCGCCGTTAAACCCGTCAGGTGTTTCAAATCCGCCGTATAGTCCTCAATCTGGATGTTCAGCTTCAAGAGATTCTGCTCTTCGTCGGCAATGCTGGCCTGCAATCCGGCCTTGCTGGCGTCGATGGTTTTGCCCGACAGCAGGGCGCTTTCCACATCATACAGTTTGAGTTTGGCCAGTTCGAGCTTCGCGGTGGCTTCCTCTTTCTGCTTCTGCGTAATCAGCATACCGTAATACAACCGCTCGACACCCTGCCGGATCTGGAGGGCCACTTTCACCTGTTCCTGCTCCGAAATCTGCACGTCGGTCTGGTCGATGGCGAGACCGGTTTTGATTTTCCCCAACTGGGTCAGCGGTTGGTAGGCCGTAGCCCCCGCGTTGAACGTGTTATGTTGTCCCAGATTGAACGTTTTCGCTTCGTTCGGCAGCGGAACCACGGTCGTCTGATTCACCGGAAGTGCGCCAAACGACCCTTGCGGAATGACCAGTTGCCCCAGATTGACGTTATACTGGTACGTCGAATTAACCGTTACAGACGGGTATTTCCGGGTTTCGTCCTCCCGGACTTTGGCCCGTTTTTCGGCTACCTGCAATTTTTTAATGGTCAGCGAACGGTTGTTCTGCAAGGCTAGGTCGACGGCTTTTTGCAAACTCAACGGTTCGGACTGCTGCGCGTGGGCCAGCGTTGTCGCCATCACCAGCAGAAGGATGGCGATATTATTTTTAAGGCTGTTAGATTTCATGGTGTGCGGGTTGACTCGCTACGACTTGATTATCTTTTTTATCACTCGGCTTTACCCAGGCGATGTACAAAACCGGTACGGTGAGGAGCGCCATAATCATGGACCAGACCACCCCGACGGCAATCACACTGGCCAGCGGACTCCACATCGGCGAACCGGACAGAATCATGGGAAGTACCCCAATCGCGGCTGCCATGGCGGTCAGGAAGATGGGACGCAGACGGCGCTTGCCTGATTCGATGGCCGCCGTCCGGATGTCCATACCGTGCCGCAACAGCTCGTTGGTATGATCGACGAGAATAATGGCGTTCCGGACGACAATCCCCGACAGGCTAATCAGACCGACAAAAGCCGTAAATCCGAAGTTGTTGCCCGTGATGTACAGCCCGAACAGAGCACCGAATAAACTCAGCGGAATGGTGAGCATGACAATCGTGGCTTCTTTCAGGTTGCGGAACTGGAACAGCAGGATAAAGAAAATCAGCACCAGGCTAATGACGAGGACCGTAATCATCTGGCTGAAGGTTTCCTGCTTATTGGCGTATTCTCCGCCGTACTCGATGCGGTATCCCGCCGGAAGTTGAATCTTGGCAATGTCGGGCTGAATTTCTTTTAGCAATTCAGCGGCCAGTACGCCGTGGCGGGTTTCGCTCTGCACGGTCAGCGTCCGAACCCCGTTGCGGTGCATGATCTTGCCGGTTTGCCATTCGGGTTGAATAGCGGCAATCTGACGCAGCGGCACGCGGGCCTGGGTAACCGGCGATTCGAGATAGGTATTCTGTAAATCGTTGGTGGTCTGGCGGTTTTGCTCGTTCAGGCGCAGGACAATATCAATACCGTTATTGCCTTCATACAGCGTCGTAACCGGCGCTCCGCTAAACCCGGTATACACCATTTGGGCAATGCTGGACGTGGTGAATCCCAGGCGGTTGGCTTCGTCTTTCAGCTGAATGCTGATGCCGTAGTAGTCTTCCCGGAAATCGTTGCGAACCAGCGCACTGCCGGGCGCTTTTTTGACAATATCCTGCACTTGCTGACCGATCTGTTTTAGGCGGTTAAGATCCTCGCCCACAATCCGGACTTCGACGGGCGCTTTCAGGGGCTGGCCCTGCTGCATCAGTTTCACCTGCGGCATTCCTTCGGGAATCAGTTGCGCTACCTGATGCGCCAGTTCTTCTGACAAGGCTTCGGTCGTTTGCTCCGTGGTGGTGTTTACCAGAATCTGGGCGTAATTGCTGACGGGCACTTCCGGCGAAAAGTTGTAGTAAAACCGGGGGGCGCTGGTGCCGACAAACGTGGCAAACGACGTCACCCGCTCATCGTTCCGAATCAGGCTTTCCACCTTCTGAATGGCTTTTTCGGTTTTTTCCAGCTTGGTACCCGTGGGCATCCAGAGTTCAACGACAAACTGGTTCCGCTCGGCGGCCGGGAAAAACTTCTGACGCACTCCGCCGAAATACAGCAGGCCCGCCAGCACAATGGTAATCAGGCTGACGCCCACAATCGGGACCGGGTGTTTAACCGACCATTCCAGGGCTGTGTTATAACCGTTCTGCATCCGGTCGAGCAGCGAAAATTTCTTTTTGGGATTGGCTTCGGCACTCGGATCGTGCAAACCTTTTTTGATGAATGTGTAACACAGCAACGGGGTCAGCACCATCGCGACGATGAACGAAGCCGCCAGGGCAATCGCTACCGTCCACGGCAGGGCGTTGATGAATTCGCCGACCGCGCCGGTCAGCAGCACCATTGGCATGAAGGAGGCAATGATGGTCACCGTAGCGGCCAGCACCGGAATCACCAGGTCACTTGCGCTGCGCCAGGCCGCCGTCCAGCGGTCCATTCCTTCATCGAGCAGTTCGACGTAATTATCGGCAATCACAATGGCGTCGTCCACCACCATGCCCAGCACCACAATCAGGGCCGCCAGCGAAACCTGGTGGAGTTCGATGCTAAACGCGTGCATCAGGGCAAACGTGACGGCCACCGTCATCGGAATCGCCATCGCGGCCACGGCGGCAATCCGGAACGGTAACAGCAGAATGACGACAATGACTACCGAGAATATGGCCAGGAAAAACTCCCCGATGAAGTGCGACACGTTGGCGTCGACCATCTGCGGCTGGTTCACAATTGTGCTCAGTTTGACGTTGGCCGGTAATAAGTTGGCTACCTCCGCAATCTTCTGGTTTACTTCCTCCCCGAACTGCACAATGTTATTGCCTTCGTGCATCTGGACGGTCAGCATCATGGCCTTGTGCCCGTTGACGCTGATTTTGCTCGTCGGCTCGGCATACTCCCGGCGGACGGTGGCGACATCGCCCAGCCGCACAATCGCACCCGATTTCGACGCCCCGACAATCTGGTTCGCAATTTCTTTTTCGGTATTGTAATAGCCGCTCGTGTACAGGGGCGTTTTACTGTTTTCGGTTTTCAGATCCCCGGTCGCGCCAATCGTGTTCTGCGATTGCAGGAGCTTTACGACCTGCTGAAGGTTAACGCCGTACTGCGACAGTTTTTCGGAGTTGGACGAAACCGTAATCTGTTCCTTCTGCTCCCCGACGCGCTTGATTTTCGAAACCGCCTTGATGGTTCGCAGGTTGTCTTCCAGCTTTTGGGTGTAGTCTTTCAATTGCGCGTAACTGGCCTCATCGCTTTCGATGCCAATGACGAGTGCTTCCGTATCACCAAAGTCGGAGTTGACAATCGGTCCACGGACGCCCTGCGGTAAATCCAGCGTTTTGACCACCAGCAACTGGTGGCGCAATTTGCTCCAGAATACATCCGGGTTTTTGACGTTTTCGCCCAGTTCGACGTTGACGACTACCATACCGTCCTGTGTGGTCGAGTAGGTTTTGTCTTTCCGTACTTCCTCGAACTGAAACAGGTATTGTTCCAGTTTTTTCGTGACCTGATCTTCCACCTGGGCCGAATTCGCACCGGGGTAGTAGGCCAGCACCAGCCCCTGACGAACCGTAATTTTCGGATCTTCCCGGCGCGGCATGGTCAGCAACGAGTGGACGCCCACCGCGAAGAGCAGCAGCAACACCGACAGGGTGACCTGTTTGTATTTTAAAGATGCCTGAACAAAATTCATCGCTGTGGTTATTTAGTGAGTGAAATCAGAGCGCCGTCGCTGAGTTTTTGCTGACCGCCGGTCACTACGACCTCGTTGGCGTTGAGGCCCGACGTAATTTCGATCTGATTGTTAATGAGTTGCCCGACGCTGATTTTGCGTTTGAAGGCTTTCTGCTGGCCCGAATCGACCACAAAAACGTAGCTCTGATTGTCCAGATCGTGCAGAACGGCTTCGGCGGGGAGCGCCAGCATCTCGGCTTTCTGGTTGGACGCCAGCTTCACTTCGGCGATCATGCCGGGGCGGATGAGCTGTTTGGGGTTTTTCAACTGAATTTTGACGGTAAAGGCGCGCGAACTGGCATCAGCCGCCGAACCCACTTCGGTGACTTTCCCCGTAAATGTCTCGTTAAGGGAAGAGACCAGCACCGTAGCCAATTGGCCCAGCTTGATGTTGTGCAGTTCACTTTCAGGAATAAAGGCGTTGACATTCACGGTATTGATGTCCGAAATGACAAACAGCGGGGTACCAACGCCCGTGATCTCGCCCACTTCGGCCAGCTTTTTCAGCATAACACCACCAATGGGCGCGTATAATTTGGTGTCAGAAAGGTTCTTAGCCTGTAGTTTCTGCTGCGCTTTGGCCTGTTGCAGTCCGAAGTTGACTTTGGCAAAATCGCTTTCGCTGAGGCTGTTGCGGTCGCGCATGAGTTTCAGACGGTTAAATTCGTCGGTAACCTGATTCACCTGCACATCGGCCATTTCCTTGGCAATACCGTAGTTGGTGGGGTCGAGGCTGGCCAGCAGTTGACCTTTGCGAACAAACTGACCTTCGTCGGCGGCAATGAAATTAATCTTGCCCGCTACCATAAAACCCAGCCGAACGGTTTTGCTGCCTTCAATATTACCGCTAATGGAAATGTCGCGGTTGGAATTGATCTTGCTTATCTGCGCCGTAACCACCGGAATAGCTGTTTCGGGCGCGTCCGTTGGGGTAGTTTTCGGCTGGCAACCGCCCAGAAACAGGCTGGCTGTCAGGAAGAGATAGAGTTTGTTGCGTCTCATTGTGTGGTTGGTGATGATTAGAATGACACTGCAAAATTCGGCGGTTCGAAGGGCCTTTCTTTTCATCTATCTTAAAAAATGCAGGAAGCCGGCGACTTTTTTGACGTCCGGAAAAAGCGGTGGCCTGACCCGAAAAACCGCTTTTTCCGGAAGGCTATCGATGCTGTAAAAAGGATGGGAGTAGCCAATTAATCGACGGTTCCGCTTGGCTATAACGGTTTTAGGGAGGAACGTACGGTGTCGATGCGTATGCGTTTTATTTTACCGCTGCGCCCGGATAACGCTGAGCGTTTGCTGCGTAATACCCAGGTAGGAAGCAATATGACCCAGCGGTGCGCGCAGCAGAATATCGGGGTACGTTTCGAGCATAATCCGGTAACGTTCCTGGGCGGTTTGGAACTGTAGGGCATAAAACCGGTCCGAAAAAGCCTTCAGCACATCGATCAAAAGCAGCCGCATCAGTTTTTCCAGGGCGTCGGACTGCTCGATGTATTTTTCCAGGTCGGAGTAGTGGATGGAACGGACAACGCTGTGTTCCAGTAACTCCATGCCGTAGGGCGAACTGTTGTTGTAAAAAATGCTTTCGATGGGCATAGCAAAGGCATTTTCGGCAAAAAAGAAATGCGTTATATCCTTGCCTTCGTCTTTCAGGTAATAGGTGCGGGCCAGCCCTTTTTCGATGAAAAAAACCTTCTGGGAGCGGTTATTCGGTTGAAGTAATTTATGGTGTTTGGGATACTGTTCCCGTTTGAAGGCCTGGTCCAGTACGGTTTCCAGGTCCGGCGAAAGCGCGACCCGCTGCTTTAAAAACGTATTGAGTTCCATCAGAAATAAATAGGGAAAGCAACCCCGACTAAGTTTTAGATCGGCTAGCGTAAACGTATCAGAGCGCAAGTAAAAGAAAAACCGTTAGGTGGCAAACGGGCCGACGGGCTGGTATCCGGAAGAGCCTGATTTTTCCGTTTGGATGGGCGGACAGGGCATTGCAAATATGTTCGGTATTTCGTATCTTTATAACCCTTTTCGGGGATTTAACTCCTTGATGTTCACGAACCCCGGCGGGTTGTACGCCAGAGGAACAAAACGCTATGAGACGCACAAAATTTAACCCGAATCAATTTCAGATCGACTTTCTGGCTGCGTTTCGGCGTATGCTTGTTAGTCTGGGGGATTCTCAGAACATACTCGTCAACGAGACGATTTTTGTCAGGCTAAGCGATCAGTGGGAAAACAACCAGCAGTTACCCGCCGACCTGCTGTTTCAGAAAAGCCCGGTTGAAGCGGTGGTGTACCGGTTATCAAAAACCGATGACCGGCTGCAATTTCCGGAAGAAATCATTGCGGGCGATCTACGCGGTGTGCCGGGCCTGTCTGGTTTTGCCGCTAAATTCCGGGAGCAGGGCTGGGTGATTTTGCCTCATGAGCTATCCGGGGCTTTTAAGCAGCTTTATCTGCACATTCTGACGGCCGCTATTGGTCTGGATCATTTGTATTCCAATCGCAGCGAACTGCTGGTAGAAGCC
This sequence comes from Larkinella arboricola, assembly GCF_003259745.1. Classification (GTDB taxonomy): domain Bacteria; phylum Bacteroidota; class Bacteroidia; order Cytophagales; family Spirosomataceae; genus Larkinella; species Larkinella arboricola. Next base: position 803,923 of record NZ_QLMC01000001.1, read on the forward strand.
GAGAAAGTGGCGCTGGCCGCTTTGTTGCCCGAATCCGAAATCCGGAGTTTCTTTGGGGTCCGGCTGTCGCGTTTCCCGGATAGTTTCCGGATGGATGTTTCCAACTACTTTAATTTACCGTTCGAATCCGTGCTGAAACGCGCCCATCAACTGGAAATCATCTCGGATACGGTACTGGAAGACGCTAAAAATGACTCCATCCGCGCCAACCGCCGGTCGCAGGTCAAGAAGGTAGCTTAAATCCGGTTTAGCGAGCTAGTTGGATTGAGGTTGTTAAGTGATTGGATTTTTTAAAGAAATTAGGGCTTTTTCAAAAACTTTTAGTGCCATTCGTTGCAAATCGCAGAATGGCACTCTTTTTTTGTGTTATAAACTACTAAGTCAATAGATTTTAAATACTATAAATCCGTATAGTCTATCTAGAGAAGTAGTTATTGATAGTTTCTAAAAGCCCATGAAAAAATCAGTACAGCGTCTTACGTATACCGTCTTACCACTTCGGCAACGGCCCGGTCTGGCTGTTTCTCAGGCAGCCAAAACACCCGGTGCTATGAACGGTCGGTGCTGCTGACGTTTATTTATTCCTGCCGTTAGCCTCTTCATCGTCAGACCTATAAGACCCCATTGTAATCATCTCTACCAAACAGAATCAATACCAAAACAACCACAATGAGACACGTTTTCACAATCGTTTTTTGGATAGGAGTGGTGCTTATGCCCGCAGTCCTATTTGCTCAGAATCCCCCCGTCATCAACTCGACCATTTCTGGAAAAGTACTTGATTCCCGCACCAGCGAACCCCTGATTGGGGCCACGGTATCCATCAAGGGAACGACCAACGGCGCTGCAACGGACGCAAACGGTGACTTCAGCCTGATCACAGGCCAACGGTTACCATTCACGCTGATCGTATCCTACATAGGCTACCTTAAAAAGGAAGTTTTAATTAATGAAAGCGGAGTCGAGATCAAACTGGATGCGAACACAACCCAACTGGAGGACGTCGTGATTTCTTCCCGTCGTCGGCAGGAAGCCGCTCAGGAAGTGCCGATTCCTATTTCGGTGGTCGGTGGACAACGAGCCGAAGACGCCGGTGCTTTCAATGTAAACCGTCTCAAGGAACTGGTGCCTACGGTCCAGTTGTATGCTTCCAACGCCCGCAATACCACGCTGAACATTCGCGGACTGGGATCTACCTACGGACTGACCAACGACGGTGTTGACCCGGGCGTGGGTTTCTACGTAGACGGTGTTTACTACGCGCGTCCGGCAGCCACGGCGCTCGATTTTATCGACATCGAACGCGTTGAGGTCCTGCGCGGGCCACAGGGAACGCTTTTCGGAAAAAATACCACCGCCGGAGCGTTCAACATTACGACGCGGGCGGCTAGTTTCACGCCCGGTGCCAATTTTGAATTGAGTTATGGCAATTACGGTTTTATTCAGGCAAAAGGATCGCTGACAGGACCATTGAGCAAAAAACTGGCCGCCCGGGTTTCCTTCACCGGCACCCAGCGGAACGGCTTGTTTTACAACGCGCATACCCAGTTGCCGATCAACGACGTCAATAACATCGGTGTCAGAGGACAGTTTTTGTACACACCCAGCGATAACGTGCAAATCACGGTAATCGGCGATGTTTCTGACCAGAAGCCCACGGGGTACGGCTGGCCGGTTGCGGGCGTGGTTCCGACCAAGCGGGCCGCTTATCGCCAGTTCAATGCCATTATTGCTGATTTGGGCTACACGCTTCCCTATAAGAGCGCGTTCGAGCGGATTGTGGATCTGGATACGCCTTCGAAGGCAGATAACCAGTTGGGCGGTGTTTCGGTCAATGCCGATATCAAAATCGGGAACGGAACGCTGACGGCTACCTCGGCCTGGCGTTACTGGATCTGGACGCCTTTAAATGACCGCGATTACATCGGTTTGCCGGTCTTTACGATCTCTTCCGGTAACTCGAAGCACGATCAGTGGTCGCAGGAAATCCGCTATTCCGGCAGAGTTTCTTCGAAATTGAGTGGGGTAGTGGGTGTATTCGGCCTTTGGCAGGACCTGAAATCCGACCCGGTGCAGACGGAAGAAGCCGGTTCGGCCCAGTGGCGGTTTGCCCAGAGTTCCACCAGTGCGCTCTGGAAAACGCCCGGTTTATTCGATAACTTTGGCATCCGCACTTCCAACGAAATCAAGAGCACGAGTCTGGCCGTGTTTGCACAGGCCGACTGGGCGGTAACCGACCGGCTGCATATTTTACCGGGCGTGCGCTATAACTACGACAAAAAGGTGGTAGACTACAGCCGCGTGACCTATGGTGGGTTGCAAACTACCGACCCGGCCCTGATTGCCCTCAAAAACGGTGTTTATACCAATCAGGCTTTTAACACGGACTATGCGCAGGGAAATTTCTCAGGGCAGGTGTCTGTACAGTATAAAGCCAATGCCAGTGCGAATGCCTATGCTACGTATTCTGTTGGTTATAAGCCCATTGGTGTAAATGTGGGCGGCTTGCCAACAGCCGGCGGACAGGTGTTGATTGATCTGGCCAACGTGAAACCCGAATACGTGGATCACAAGGAAGTTGGGGTGAAAACCAGGCCGTCGCGCAATTCGGTATTGAACCTGACCGTCTATCGTTCGGATATCAAAGATTATCAAACCCAGGTACAGACGCCGGAGCCGGGCGTAAACCGGGGCTATCTGGCCAATGCGGAAAAAGTGCGGGTGCAGGGGATCGAGGTCGACGGTAATATTCGCTTTCCTAACCTGAGTCTGAATGCCGCTATGGCTTATACCGACGGTAAATATGTGCGGTTTACGAATGCGCCCGTGCCCCTGGAAGAAGTGGGAGGAGAGCAGGCTTTCAAGGACATTTCGGGCGGTCGGCTGCCCGGTATCTCCAAATGGTCGGGCTCAGTAGGGGGCGAAGTAACCACCAAAGGAACCTTCATTGGCCTCAAGGGAAATTACTTTCTGGGCATTGATGAGTTTTTCCGGTCGGAGTTCTCCTCCAGTCCATCGCCTTCGCAATATCTGAATATTGACGGGTATGCACTGACCAATGCCCGGCTGGGTTTCCGGGCATCGAACGGGCTTACGTTTTTCGTATGGGGCCGAAACGTCTTCAATAAGGATTACTATGAGCAGCTTCTGGCCGCTCCCGGAAGCTACGGGCAATATGCCGGTATTGTGGGTGACCCGCGTACCTACGGCGTAACCGTACGGTTTACGTACTAAAAGAATGAAGAGTTATGAGTGAAGAGTGGGCCGCCCGGCGGTGGGCTGACGCATTTAACTCTTCACTCATAATTCTTAACTCCTAACTCCCTATTGGCTCCATTCGGTTGGGGTACGGTCCCAGCGGTGGCCTTTCAATTGCTGAATCAGTTCGGGGGATAAGCCTTTGGCGTCGCTGGCGGCCATGTTGGCTTCCACGTTCCGGAGTTTACGCATACCGGGAATCGTCGTGGCAACGTCCGGATTGCTCAGAATGAAGCGCAGGGCCATTTCAGGCATCGTCATGTCGGCCGGAATCAACGACTTTAGGGCTTCAGCGTGGTCGACGCTGGCGTTGAGGTTTTCCGGTACGAAATACGTCGAGCGCCAGTCATCCGCCGGGAAAGTAGTCTCCTTGGTTAGTGTTCCGGTCAGGGTGCCTTCGTCGAACGGAACGCGGGCAATGACGCCGATGTTCAGTTCGCGGCAAAGCGGAAACAGATTATCTTCCGGAGCCTGATCGAAAATGTTGTAGATCACCTGCACCCCGTCGATCAGGTTCGTCCGCAGTGTGTTCAGACAATTGTCGGGTTCCCAGCGGTTTACCGAAAGCCCCCAGGCCTGCACTTTACCTTCTTTGGTCAGCTTCGTAATGGCTTCTTTCCACTCGTCGCGGTCGGCCCAGCCGTCTTCCCAGACGTGAAACTGCTGGAGGTCAATGGTTTCAACACCCAGGTTTTTCAAACTTTTTTCGGTGTACTCAACAATATACTCCGCCGGGAAAACATCGTCCAGCGAAAACTCCGGTTTAGACGGCCACTTGCGGTTTTTGGGTGGAATTTTGGTGGCGACGTACAACCGTTTGTCGCTGTAGCGTTTCAGCAAATCGCCCAGAATCCGCTCGCTCAGTCCCTCCCCGTAGCCCCAGGCCGTATCGAAGAAATTGCAGCCCAGTTCGACGGAGCGGTTCAGCGCCTGATCGACCTCCTCCCGCTCGGAGCCCGTCCACCCGGCCAGCCCCCACATGCCGTAACCGATGTCACTCACCTGCCAGCCAGTTCGGCCAAACGTACGGTATTGCATAATCAATTAAGAATTAAGAGTTATGAATTAAGAATTTAATACGCCTTTCGATAAAATCGCAGGCGGCTTTTTCAGAGCGGTTATTTTTGTCGCGCAAGATTTAACTCTTAATTCTTAACTCCTAACTCTTCACTAATATTATGTTGGTTCGTATTGTGCGGATGGCTTTTCAGGAAGGGAAAACCGATGATTTCCGGGCTATTTTTGATGCGTCGAAGCAAAGGATTCGGGCGTTTCCGGGTTGTCTGCACCTCGAATTGCTCCGGGATCTCGACCAGCCGACGGTTTATGTTACCTACAGCCATTGGGAGTCGCCGGAAGCGTTGGAGCAATACCGTCGTTCTGATCTTTTCAGAGCCACCTGGGCAGCTACCAAAGTGCTGTTCGCCGACCGGCCAACGGCCTTTTCGATGGAAACCATAGAAACGGCTGGTCATTGAAGGACAAGACCACCGAAGGTCATCCTATTTTTCCTCGTTAACCCCAAACAGCGCCCGGAGTTCGGTTGCGTCATGCGGTTTCATTCGTCCCGCCAGCACCAGCCGCAGTTGCCGACGGCGGAGCGCACTTTTAAATAATTCGTGCTCTTCGTCGGTTTCGGGCGTAACCGGCGGTACTTCAATAGGGCGTCCGTTCTGATCAACGGCAACGAAGGTGTAAAAAGCCCGGTTGGTCATGACGCGTGTTCCGGCCGGAATGTCTTCCGCCCATACTTGAATATTTACCTCCATCGACGAATTGAAGCCGCGCGTGACCTTGGACTGCATCGTTACGATATTACCGAGTTTGATGGGTTCCGAAAACGAAACGTTGTCGACCGAAGCCGTAACGACGATGCGATTGGAGTGCTTTTGAGCGGCAATCGCGGCACAAATATCCATCCAGTGCAGAAGCCGACCGCCCATCAGGTTGTTCAGCGTATTGGTATCGTTTGGCAAGACCATCTCGGTCATGGTGGTCAGCGACTCACGGGCAAATTTGGGTTGGGGCATAGTGGATGATCGGAACAAAAGAAACTACCTCATGCAGTTGCTAAGCTACGGCTTTTCCGGCTTTGTCAACGGTCTTTCTCTTTTTTACGGGCTTCTTTGCGGGCTTCACGTTTCTGCTGGCGTTCCTCTTTGCGGGCTTCGCGTCGTTCTTTGCGTTCGGCTTTCTTTTCGGCGCGTTTTTCCTTGTAATCCTGTTTCAGATTCTGAACCGCATCTTTAAAGGTGACGGTATTATCAAATTCGGCGGTAAATGCTTTAACGTATGCATTACGCAATACACCGATAATGATGGGCCAGACTTCGGTTTCGGTATTCTCAACGGTTCCCTGTATCGGTATGCGGGTGGCTACCTGATCCAGTTTATGATTTTTGAGAATGGCCTGACCGCCTTCGGCCAGTAATTCCGTAAAAAAGCGGCCAACGGTGCGTTTTTCGCCGGGTTCCTTGAACTTGAAAATCTTCATGTCCTTGGTCAGTGGTTTAAAATAACCCACAAATTTACCGTCGTACATGGCCATCTCGCTGATCACGCTTACCGTTCCTTTCTCGAAATCAACATTACCGTATTCCCGGGCCAGATCGTTGAGTTTGACCAATTGCAGGTTGTTGAAACTGAGGTTATAATTGAAGTCCGGAAACACTTTCAGCAAATTCATTCCCGCTTGAAACTTCATCGTACCGCCCCAGCCCGGCACATCGCCCGAAGCCGTAACGGGAGAAGGCAGACGGCTTTGGTTATCCTCGACGTTCCGAATGTTCCGAATATCCACCGCCACTTTCTCCAGTGAAAGATTGGTCTTGGTGGCCTCGAAGAGATTGAGCAGATCGACTTTGCCGCCATACACCGCAAACCGGTTGATCTGAATGGGCAATAAATCTTTCACCAGCTTGGTCCAGTCAAGTTCTTCACCGGTTTGGCTGGCCTGTTCGCTATCGCTAAACGAAAAATTAAGTTCGGGTTGGTAACATTCCACTTCCCCAACCAGCGAGCCCTTGAACAGAGATTCCCACTCAACCGAAAGGTCAGTTTTAGGAATGTACAGGAACGGCTCCTTAATTTTTCCGTTGATTTTGCGGATTCGCAGGTCTTCAATCTGGTATGCTCCCCGGATCAGGGCAATATTGACATCTTCGACATGGCCCGTATAAGAGCCCATGTCGGCCAGCATTTTATTGAGGTAGCGTAAAACAATGTACGGCAGCAGCAATCTGGCGACGATCAACAAGACAACCAGCGCCAGGACAATTTTTGTGGATCGTTTCAAAGCAACAAGGGTTAATGCTGCTTATAAAACCAAAAAATGGCGCAAGGGTTATAAGTTCCCACGGACCGGGCTACGTCGGCTTTAGTCCGTGGGGACGAGAATTACCGGCGGGCGGGTGAGAATTTGCGGCCCTCGAGGGTTGCGTATTTAAAATCGGACGGACCGCTGAAAACTGTGTCTTCAAAGCTGGAAGTACGCGGTAAATGAGTGTATTTGAAATCGGCCATACCATTGAAACGCGAGTTCTGGAAGCTGGCGCCCTCGTTGAACTTGGTATACTTGAAATCCGCATACTCTTCGAAACGGGCTTTGCGGAAGGCGATATCTTCTTTGAAGGCGGTGTATTTAAAGTTAGCCAATGCTCCGAATCGAACATCACTAAAATCAACGGCTGCCCGGAATTTGGCGTATTTGAAATTAGCTTCTTTGCGGAAACTGGAGCCGGTATACACGGCACGTTGTTTAAAATCCGAGTATTTAAATTCCGATTCCCGCTCAAACGTGCAGTTTTCGAAGGTTACGGCTTCGTTAAAATGGGTAGCGTACAGGATGCCGTTGCCTTTCAAGCGGATGGGTTCGGGGTTTTTATAAGCCAGAAAAGCGCCTTTGAAGGTGCAGTTCCGGAATGTGACGGGTGTTTCAACGGTACTTTCATACGCTTCAGTTTCCGCCCAGCGGTTGTTGCTCACCCGTTTTTTGTTGGCCAGCTCCGTCAAATCAAGGTCGCCGGTGATGATTGTGTTTTCATAAGAAACCGTTTCGCGACGGTTGATTTTATCCAGAATTTCTTTGGCAGCAACCGTGCGTTGTGCCCAGGAGGGTAGTAGAGAGGTTGCAACCAGCAGCAGGGCCGTTAGTAGTGTTTTCATTTGGGAGAGGATCTAATTTTCAATAATGATGACAACCACCCCGAAAAGGTTGCATGACCGGTTACAGACTGACCTGATTTGTTTTTAAGTAATTGGTTAGCTTTTCGTTATCCTAGAAATAAAAACGCCCTGATTTGCGTCAGGGCGTTTTTGTTATTGGTAATTGATTTTAGGAGTTTTACGGAATCCAGATCGCTTTTTCGTAAGCGGTGCTGTAATCCAGTTCTTCCAGCGGTACAAACTCAGCGAATTTTCCGGCTTCGTCCAGCCGGATGGCGTACCAAAGCCCCGTGGCATCACGGAGCAGAAGCCGGTACCCGTAGAGCGGGTGGTAGGTATGACCATCGGTGCGGTGGTCCCAGCCCGTCTGAAGTTCAATAGCGAAGGCAACTTGCGCCAACGCTTCGTCGATGTAAGCCATCAAGCTGCCAAAACCGTCCAGTTCTTCGATCCAGATAACCAGTCCGTCGGTTCCCCAATCAAATAAGGGATGCAACGCAGACCGTTCGGCAGGAATTGTTATCACTGTCTTGTCTGTCATCATTGTATATAGCTAAAACGCTGGTTATAAAATCGTTGTTCCTTTGGGTGCGTTTTTTTCAGCTAGTTTACGATGCCTGCCGTAGCCAGGGCGTAGCATTCTGCTGTTGTTCGTTCCATTTGCGAAGCCAGAAACGGTATTTCTTCCGACCATACTCTACAAAATCCGGAATCGACGTAGCCTCAATGGCAAAAAGCCGGTGTGGTTTTTGCTTCTGAACCCCAATCAGGACAAACCGAATCTGACGCGTTTGGTCCCACTCCCGGCTGTCGGCGTGGCGCAGGCCGTCGATGTAGAAAGCCGCCTGCCGGTCGTAATCATAGTCGTAACAACTTTGCAGGAACTGGCTTTGTGTTCGGGCCGAGGTTGTTTTAAAATCCAGAATGAGCGCATTGCGGCTTTTAGGACTGGTGTAGACCATATCCAGTCGCGCCTTGCAGGCCAGTTCGGTCAGCGGGTCGGTAAAAAGAATCACCCGTTCGCGTTCTGATTTCCGGAGGTAACGACGGCAGAACGAATCGCGTCGGACTTGTTCCGTCAGTTGCTCCAGCCGGCCTGATTCAATCGGTTTCAAGTCGGGCAGTAGCTGCTCGATAATTCCGCCCACACTTTCGGGTTCCAGCAGATGCGAATGGAAGGCCCGGCCGAATTGTAGCGCCCGTTGTCCAATAAATCGGTTGGTTCCCAGAAACTCTTCTTTCAAACGGGTCAGATCGGAATTTGAGACGCGTGGAATGGAGCGGTAGTCGATGAGTTCGGTAATCATAACGGGATTGCTTTTCATGAAATACAACAAGTAATCAGCCAGCGTTTAGGGAGGTGCGTTGCTGCGTCTGCCAAACGCTGGCCAGCGATGATTTACTAATTCAGCACATGGATTCCGTTGCCGGTCAGCAGCTCTTCACCGGGGTTATTAAACGGGTTGTAATAATTGTAAGCTGTTTTAATGGTAGCAATGTCCGTCAGAGTTTCCTGGCGGAAAATTTTGGTGGACTGTCCGAAAGCCTTCAGTTTTTTTGTCTGCTCGGGATCGGCCAGTTTGTAACTAAAATTGGCGACGTAGTAAACACCCTTCGGCTGAATTTTCGTATTTTCTTTCCGCTCGGCGGTGGCCGTCACCACCACATCGGCCAGTGTCAGGTCATCATAAAACAGGGGTTCGATCAGCCGAAAGATGTTATCGACCGAGTAGCCATGGAACAAAATGGCCGAAACGCAGTTTTTTTCGTCGATGAAAAAAAAATCGGCCCAATTTTTGGTGCCCATGTTTAAAATATTATCAGTAAAGATGCGCCAGGCAATTGGCTGAAAAGTCAGGGTTTGGCCATTCGTGGACCCACCCAGTTTTTCGGTTCCATTAATGTTAAAAATGCCTTCTTTAGCGTCAAAACGGTATTGGCGGGGGTGTCCTTCCAGATATTTAAACGGACCGATGGTTGAATTACTAACGGCTTCATCTGTCGCTTTGCTAACATTCTGATAAAGTTTCACTTCCAAACCATTTTGATTTGTTGCGCCGGTGTTGTTTTTTTGTGTGTTCATTAGTATTTGTTGTTTACTGTTCGGACAGGGGGACCGCTATGCGATCCCTTTTGCCTTTTTATAGGGCTTATATTTAACTTTAAATATACATACTTTTATGTATAATACAAAATCATACACAAAAAGATTGCAGGAAACTTATTTTAATTGATACATCCTATAAAATTCGCTTTTTTGCCTTTCTTCTTCTATTATATTCAGGGGTTGTTAAGTATACGTAGCAACCCTTGGGGAGACAGGGTATACTAAGGTGGGATAAAAAATTACATACTTTTGTGTAAGTTGTTACTGTTCTTATGCCTATTGGTGACCGTTTACAGCAACTAATTGATGCGTTGGATATCAGTGTACTGGAGTTTGCCCGGCAACTAGGTGAAAAACGGGGAGAGAAAGTGTACCACATTCTGCATGGTCGACTGAAACCGCGTTATGAAACGTTAGAGAAAATATTACAGACTTACCCCGATGTGAATGCCGACTGGCTGCTACGGGGCGAAGGGCTTATGTTTCGCACGTTGCCGCAAACGCCCCTGTCGGCGATTACGTTGGATGACCGGCTGCGAAATATGGAGTTTCTTTTGTTTCAGTTAAACGAACGTGTAGCTTTGTTGCAACAGACTAACGACTTGCTTCGGCAGGAACTCGAACAGGTTGTTCGTCAAAAAAGTCATCAATCTAATACGTTAATCACCGGTCGGATTAGCCCACAAAAGGCTGATTGAAGACAGATGGCTTCCTTTGAATCTATGTTCTCATTTTTTAAGCGTCGGCCGGAAAAGGCCACGGTTTCAGATTTTGGTTTTCTGGGTGTTGATATTCACTCGCATCTCATTCCCGGGATTGATGATGGTGTTCCCGACCTTGAAACGGCTTTAGCCTGTCTGCGGACTTTTGAAGCCTTGGGCTATAAAAAGGTAATAACAACACCGCATATAATCCGTGATTACTACCCCAACGATAGTGATATTATCCGGCGCGGTCTGGACGAACTCCGTCAGGCGATGGCCGAAACAGACCTGACCATCCAGGTCGACGTAGCGGCTGAATATCTCATTGATGATTATTTTGTTACGCAGCTTCAGGCCAACAACCTAATGACCTTTGGCCCAAACTATGTACTGGTTGAGTTATCGTTTGCCATTGCGCCCATGAATCTGGACGATATTGTCTTTCAGATTCAGACCAGAGGTTACCAGCCCATTCTAGCGCATCCCGAACGGTATTCTTATTTAAAAGACCATCCCGAACGTTTCCATAAGCTGAAAGAGCAGGGCTGTATGTTGCAGCTGAACCTTCTGTCGCTGGTTGGGCAATATGGAAGCCGGGCTCAGCAGCAAGCCAAGCAGTTGCTTGAAGAGTCGCTGATTGATTTTGTTGGCTCGGATTTACACCGGATTCGAGATGGAGAGAAACTGACGCAGCTACTTCAATCCAAAGAAATGGCCTTGCTCCAATCGCACACCTTTCTGAATTCTTCATTGCTTTAATTGCCCGTAACTTTTAAGCCTGCTATTGGCTTTTATTATTCTAGGGTCATGTTTTTATATTTATTTAAGGAGCTTTTAAGTCCGGCATAGTTTTTGTTCCTTTGTCTGTTAAATAGCGAAAAGCTTTATAAGTAATTTTCCACTCCGCACATTTTAAAAAATATAGTTCTATCCGATAAGGATTGTAATTATAATATACCAGTTTATCTTCTCTGTCTACGCCAAAATTATTGTAGTTTATAAAGTTGAACATACGAACATCTTTTATAGATAAACGAACAATGATAAAATGGCATTTCTAAATGGTTGTCTGATTTTAGCCGTTTATTAACGTGCTAAATCAGCTAACGATCCACTATCGAACGGTCATAAAGTATAGGATTTTTCCGTTCGCCTGCTATTAGGCATATTATATTATTTTATTTATTCAATGTTATGAAAATTGCAGTTGTGGGTACCGGTTACGTGGGACTCGTGACCGGCACCTGCTTTGCCGAAACCGGCAACCAGGTTACCTGTATTGACATCGACCAGCGTAAGGTCGAAAAACTCAACAATGGCATCATCCCCATCTATGAACCCGGCCTGGATGTGCTCTTCAACCGAAACACCGCCGAAGGACGCCTGAAGTTCACCACCCAACTGGCCGAAGGCATCGAAGGCGCTGAGGTTATCTTTCTGGCCCTGCCCACCCCTCCCGGCGAAGACGGTTCGGCTGACCTGAAATACATCCTCAAAGTGGCCGGCGACCTGGGGCAGATCATGAAAGACTACGCCGTCATCGTCGACAAGAGTACCGTGCCGGTGGGCACCGCTGAGAAAGTCCGTGAGTACATCTCGCTGGCGGCTCAGGTGGAGTTTGATGTGGTGTCCAACCCCGAGTTCCTGCGCGAAGGCGTAGCCATCGAAGACTTCATGAAACCCGACCGGGTGGTAATCGGGACGCAGTCGGAGCGGGCCAAGGTCATCATGACTAAGCTGTATGCTCCCCTGGTGCGCCAGGGTAACCCCGTCATCTTCATGGATGAGCGTTCGGCGGAGATGACCAAGTATGCGGCTAACTCGTTTCTGGCCGTCAAGATCAGCTTCATGAACGAGATTGCCAACCTGTGTGAGAAGGTGGGGGCCAACGTCGATGACATCCGCCGGGGCATCGGTACCGACAGCCGCATCGGCAAGCGGTTTCTGTTTGCCGGCATTGGCTACGGGGGCAGCTGCTTTCCCAAGGATGTGCAGGCCCTGGCCAAGACCTCCCAGGAGTATGCCTATGACTTCAAGATCCTCAAGTCGGTCATGGAAGTCAATGCCCAGCAGAAGACCAAGCTCTTGCCGGTGATCAATGAGCACTTCAACGGAGATCTGAAGGGCAAGACGATCGCGGTGTGGGGGCTGGCTTTCAAGCCCTACACGGATGACATCCGGGAGGCTCCGGCTCTGGAGAACATTCAGGCGCTGCTGGCTGCGGGTGCGAAGGTGACGGCGTATGATCCGGAAGCGATGGAGAACGTTCGTCAAGTGCTGGGCAACAAGATCACCTATGCGCACACCTCATATGCGGCCTTGGATGATGCTGATGCGCTGGTGATCATGACTGAGTGGCCGATGTTCCGCACCCCCGAGTTTGGCAAGATGGCGTTGTTGTTGAAGAACAAGGTGATCTTTGACGGTCGGAACCTGTATGAGCTGGATCAGATGAAGGAGTTGGGCTACACCTACTACAGCATCGGGCGGGAAGCCATCGGGACGGAAGTCAATCAACCGGCTTAATTAAGACTTACTGCCTGCCGAACACTGACTTCGGCAGGCAGATTTACTTACTCAACGTTATAAACTTTTTTAGCGGTTTACATGAAGCGCATTTTAATAACGGGTGGAGCGGGTTTTCTGGGTTCTCACCTTTGTGATCGATTTATTAAGGAAGGGTATCATGTTATCGCTATGGATAATCTCATTACGGGAGAGATCCGTAACATTGAGCATCTGTATCCGCTCTCCAACTTCGAATTCCACCACCACGACGTCTCGCAGTTTATCCATATTCCGGGCGAATTGGATTACATTCTACATTTTGCCTCACCCGCCAGTCCGATTGATTATTTAAAGATTCCAATCCAGACCTTAAAAGTCGGCTCGCTGGGTATCCATAATTGTCTGGGATTGGCCCGGGTTAAGAACGCACGCGTTTTGATTGCTTCTACATCAGAAGTATACGGTGATCCGACGGTTCATCCACAGCCTGAAGAGTATTGGGGCAATGTCAATCCCGTCGGACCGCGTGGAGTATACGATGAAGCCAAACGGTTTCAGGAAGCGATGACGATGGCCTACCATACGTTCCACGGTCTGGAAACGCGCATTGTTCGCATTTTTAACACCTATGGCCCGCGGATGCGATTGAACGATGGCCGGGTATTGCCAGCTTTTATCGGTCAGGCATTACGGGGTGAAGACTTAACTATCTTTGGCGACGGCAGCCAAACCCGTTCCTTTTGCTATGTCGATGATCTGGTCGAAGGTATTTACCGTCTGCTGCTGAGTGATTATCCGCAGCCGGTAAATATTGGTAATCCGGTTGAAATAACCATTAAAGAGTTTGCAGAAGAGATTATCAAACTAACGGGAACCAACCAAAAAGTGGTCTATAAGCCGTTGCCGACCGATGATCCCAAGCAACGTCAGCCAAACATCAGCAAAGCGAAAGCAATTCTGGATTGGGAGCCTAAAGTATCGCGGGAGGAAGGATTACGGATTACTTACGAATATTTCAAGAGCTTGCCGGAAGAAGAACTTTATAAGGCTGCTTATCATCGGGAATTTACAACTTAATAAAAGATTGATAAATAAGATATAAACGATGGGAGGCTTCATCGTCAAGTAAATAATTAATGAAAAAAGACTCAAAAATCTATGTAGCCGGTCATCGGGGCATGGTAGGCTCGGCCCTGGTTCGTTGTTTGCAGAACAAGGGCTACAATAACATCATCACCCGCACCTCCGCCCAGCTCGACCTGCGCAACCAGGCGGCCGTCGCCGACTTCTTTGCCGAGCAGCGACCCGAGTATGTGCTGCTGGCCGCGGCCAAAGTGGGCGGGATCTGGGCCAACAACATCTACCGGGCCGACTTTTTGTATGATAACCTGCTGATTGAGGCTAATATCATTCATAGTGCCTACCAGAATCAGGTCAAAAAACTCCTGTTTCTGGGTTCTTCCTGCATCTATCCCAAGCTGGCGCCCCAGCCCCTGAAGGAGGAGTACCTGCTGAGTGGGTATCTGGAAGCGACCAACGAGCCGTACGCCATCGCCAAGATTGCCGGCATCAAGCTCTGTGAAGCCTACCGCAGCCAGTACGGCTGTAACTTTATCTCGGCCATGCCCACCAACCTGTATGGTCCCAATGACAACTACGATCTGAACGGGTCGCACGTCTTGCCGGCGCTGATCCGCAAGTTTCACGAGGCCAAGCTAATCAACGAGCCGTTTGTAGAGGTATGGGGCACGGGCTCTCCCCGGCGGGAGTTTCTGCACGCAGATGATCTGGCCGATGCGTGTGTGTTTCTGCTGGAGAGCTACAATCAGGAGCTCTTTGTCAACATCGGTACGGGCCAGGATGTAACGATCCGAGAGCTGGCTGAGCTGGTCAAAGAAACCGTCGGCTTTGAAGGCGAGCTGGTGTGGAACACCGACAAGCCCGATGGCACCCCTCGTAAGCTGATGGATGTCTCGCGGCTGCATGAGCTAGGCTGGCAGCACCGCATCGACTTAAAAGCCGGTATTGCCGACACCTATCAGGATTTCCTGGCTAACCAGGAAGTATATGTGTAGTAACTAGACAACTTGAATTAAGCAATCACATATGAAAAAAGCATTAATTACGGGAATAACTGGTCAGGATGGTACCTATCTGGCCGAATTACTATTAGAAAAAGGCTACGAAGTGCACGGTATCAAACGCCGGAGCTCGTTGTTCAATACCCAACGCATCGACCACCTCTACGAGGACCCCCACGAGAAAAACGTGCGCTTCAAGCTGCACTTTGGTGACCTGTCGGACTCGACCAACATCATCCGCATCATCCAGGAAGTACAACCCGATGAGATCTACAACCTGGGGGCCATGTCGCATGTGCGGGTGAGCTTTGATGAACCTGAGTACACCGCTCAGGTCGATGGCATCGGCACCCTGCGCATCCTGGAAGCGGTTCGTTTGCTGGGGCTGACCAAGAAAACGCGCATCTACCAGGCTTCTACCTCTGAATTATATGGGGGGGTGCAGGGCCATGCCCAGTCGGAAACAACTCCGTTCTATCCGCGGTCACCCTATGCGGTGGCCAAGCTCTACGGGTACTGGATCACGGTCAACTACCGGGAGGCTTACGAGATGTATGCCTGTAACGGGATTCTGTTCAACCACGAGTCACCTCTGCGGGGGGAGACGTTTGTAACCCGGAAGATCACCCGGGCGGTGGCCCGCATTGGGTTGGGCTTGCAGGACAAAGTCTTTCTGGGCAACATCGACTCGCTACGCGACTGGGGTCATGCCAAGGATTATGTGGAAGCCATGTGGCTGATTCTGCAGCAGGAGAAGCCGGAAGATTTTGTAATTGCAACCGGGGTGACGACCTCGATCCGGGAGTTTGTCAAGATGGCCTTTGCCGAGATAGGCGTGGAGCTGGAATTTAAGGGGGAAGGTGTCAACGAGAAGGCGTATGTGGTGCGTGCGTCGAATCCGGACTTTCCCGTCGCGGTGGGTCAGGAAGTGCTCAGCATCGATGAGCGGTATTTCCGTCCGACGGAAGTGGACTTGTTGTTGGGGGATCCGACCAAGGCGATGACGAAGCTGAACTGGACGCCCAAATACGACCTGGCGGGTCTGGTCAAAGACATGATGCAGGCGGATGTAGCCTTGTTCCGGCGGGATCAGTTGCTGGCCGGCGAAGGCCATCTGGTGCCTAATTATTATGAATAAGACTAGATATTAGAACGTTAAATCCGCTTAAATTATGTCACTAACCTCGAAAAAACGGGCAACAGTTATAAGCCTAAATCTTTCTCTAGGTAACTATCGACAATTTCAGGATGAAATCATTGCAGCGGCAAAGGCAAAACAGACAGGTTCTGTCTGTTTTGCCAACGTTCATATGACTATTGAGGCAAAGTTCAATTCGAGTATTGCCGAAGCGGTAAACGGAGCCGACTGGGTCTTATGTGACGGTGTGCCTTTGTTATGGAGCCTACAATGGCTATATGGTGTAAAACAAAACCGGGCTACAGGTTTAGATATGCTACCCGATTTGTTGCAAAATGCCGAAGAAACAAATGTATCTGTATTTTTTTACGGATCAACTCCTGAAACTTTGCAACAGACTATTGACGTATGCCGTCAGAAATACCCAAAGTTAAAAATTGCAGGAACATTATCTCCTCCTTTTAGACCGCTTACCCCAGAAGAAGATGAGGAGGTAGTTAAACAAATTACCCAATCAGGAGCTGGATTGGTGTTTGTATCGCTTGGATGCCCTAAGCAGGAAATGTGGATGGCTAAAATGCGCGGTCGAATCCCTGCTGTGTTGTTAGGGATTGGTGGAGCATTACCCGTATTAGCTGGAGATGTAAAACGGTCGCCGGAATGGATGCAACGTGCGGGTCTGGAGTGGCTATTTCGGTTCATTATGGAACCCCGACGTCTATTCAAACGGTATGCAGTAACTAATAGCTTATATACTTGGTATTTGATGAAGCAATTAATTGACGGCAACCATCATTCTCCTTATAAGACATCAATCCATTCATAATACCGACCTCTATGCTTTATTCGCAATCTGATCCTTGTAACGTGATGGTAGTTGATAAGACCTGCCCCTTTGATCGAATCATTATAGCAATTGATGGGTATTCCAGTTGCGGTAAAAGTACAACCGCGAAACAGGTTGCTGCCGAGCTAGAATACGCCTACATCGATACAGGAGCCATGTATAGAGCGGTTACGCTCTATTTTTTACAGAACCATATTTTACTCACTGATAGCAGGGCTATACAAGATGCGTTAGAGCACATTCATATTGAATTTAATTATAATTCAGTAAAGGGATGTAATGAGACTTATCTGAATGGCTTGAATGTAGAAGAGGAAATCAGAAAGCAGTATGTAGCTAATTCGGTCAGCGAAGTCAGTGCAATTCCAGAGGTACGCAGAGCCATGGTGACTCAACAGCAAATGATGGGAAATAAGCGGGGGGTCGTGATGGATGGCCGGGATATTGGCACACATGTGTTCCCTAAAGCCGAGCTCAAAATATTTATGAATGCTGATCCAATAATTCGGGCCCAACGCCGTCAGCTTGAGTTACGGGAAAAAGGGGAGATAGTAGAGCTAGAGGATATTATTGGCAATATAAAAAAACGGGACTATTTGGATACTACCCGTATCGAGAGTCCTCTGAGACGGGCAGACGATGCCCAATTGCTTGACACCTCATTTTTGGCGATTCACGAACAGGTAACCTGGGTTGTGGCACAAGCAAGAACAACGATAATGAATTTGGCTCATGCGACAAGTACGCAGCAGTAGGTAGCCTGATTACCTCCGGTTTTCCATCCCTATGCGCACTCCGTTATTGACTCTGCTTCTTTTTTCAATTGGTTGCGGCTCGTACGCCCAGCAATCGGGGATATCGTCTATTCAGTATTCGGCAGAAATAGGGGTTATGGCTTCATCCGGCCGTCAGACGCCTTTTTGGTTCAGAGCCAATCAGTTTGGCACAGTTCCATTAGTCGCCCCAGCTGGCACGGTAAGAGTGGGAACTTCGGCTTTATTTAGTCGGGATACAACCACCCGCGGGTGGTTTTGGGGTTATAGTGCAGAGGTTGTTGCCAATGCTGGCTCACGGAGCCCAATGCTTTTGCCGGAAGCTTATGCCAGCATTGGACATCGTTCGGTTGAATTGATTGTCGGTCGTCGTAAGGAAGTACTGGGGCTGGTTGATACCACCTTATCATCCGGTTCGTATGCGTGGTCGGGCAATGCACTTCCGATTCCTAAAATTCAGATCGGTACCCGCGGTTTTGTCCCCCTGCGTTTTACAAAGGACTTAGTCGCCATCAATGCTTTTTTTTCGCATGGCTGGTTTGCTAACACCGACTCAATTCGGAATTCCTTTCTGCATAAAAAAGCAGTTTACGGGCGAATTGGTAAACCGCATTGGAAGGTAAAGCTATATGGGGGGATTTTGCATGCTGTCCAATGGGGGGGGCGATCCAATTACTTGGGAACCAATCATGCTACAAGCGGTAAACTACCGTCTTCTTTCAAC
Organism: Larkinella arboricola; assembly: GCF_003259745.1. Taxonomy (GTDB): domain Bacteria; phylum Bacteroidota; class Bacteroidia; order Cytophagales; family Spirosomataceae; genus Larkinella; species Larkinella arboricola. The sequence goes on from NZ_QLMC01000001.1 coordinate 822,227, forward strand.
GATTATCTGCACATTATAGTTGCCAAGCAGCCAGCAAACGCTGCTGATCTTTCTAATCATGATCTTGTCAATCAATTCGGGAATCATGTGGGCTCCATGGATATTGGAGCGGAACTAACATTGGCTCATTGGGAAGCGCTGGCTTACTATCAACACCCTTTTGAGGATAAGTCTGGCGTTGCTTTGGTCAATCTGCCAGATGGGTTATACGGTTTCAGGTTGAAACGACGACCAACGGGGCCTGCCCATTCTTTTCAATTCAATCAGGTTCTGTTCGAATACTTAACAACGATGAGCCAGAGTGGAAGTACATTGGAGATCGGTAGCCGATTGTATGAAGGTATTGATGATTATTTTAATAATTTTCAATACCTGAACGGATGGACGCACCAAAACCGTGTTCTCGGAACTCCGTTTATAAGTCGGCGTCAGGATGTGAAGCCAGAATGGCAAAACAGACCGGGAAAATATACCTTGTCTATCGTGAATAACCGTGTACAGCTTTTCCACCTAGGTTTGTCGGGTATTTTTCCCTCGGGAGTTCGAGTTCAATCGAGATTCTCCCTAAGCCGTAATTATGGTATATTCAGAAACCCGTTTGGACAGTTGGTGCATCAGTTTTCCGGTAGTGTTTGGTTAACCTGGCCACTAGCCTGGTTGGGAGGGAGTGAACTACAAACCGCGATTGCGTTTGATCAGGGAAATCTATATAAGAATGCTCTTGGTGGCTGGGTAAGTTTGCGAAAAAACTGGGGTAATAAATGAAATTAGTTTAAATCCGTTATTTTTCATTACTATTAAAAAAGGCTCCGATTTCGGAGCCTTTTTTAATAGTAAGCAGTTACCAGCGATCAATTTAATTAAATAAATCACTAAAAGTGCCTTTTTCAAAGATAGTACACTTTCCATTAACAGTAACATCAATGACTTTTCGGCCATTACTTTCGAAGTTTTGACGAGCCTGAGCGTATGCCAATTCCGAGCGGTACAAATCCGGTAATTGCCATTTCATGCCCTTCGGAAAATAGTCAGGATGAAAATGGTTTTTATCTTCGGAATCTTTGCGGAGTTCAGTTGCATTAGGTCGACCTTTATCGACAAAATTATGATCCATCCCAACAATATAAACTTCTGAGAAGCCCATGTAATAAGCTAGCTGCAAGGTAGCATAAGTAACCGTTCCTCCAGAATAAATACCCTGGGTTATATCGCGGGAAAACTTATCTTTTAGGTCGAAGTAGTTGCGAAGATAATTTATCGATGGGCTCTGTTCAAATAAGTTTCGCTCACTCCAATTCAAGAATAGAGTAGAAGGTAATGCTGCTAAATCTTTAGCGAATTGCTGGATAACGAGTTCATTAATCACACTGAAATACGTAGGAATAAAACCAATCTTATCAAAAATAAGATATAACCGATTCATCCCGAAGGTAATTTCATTTTTCAACGGAGAGAGGTCCATGCCAGACAAACTGGGGCCATTTGCGATAATAAAACAGCGTTGGCCTTTATGTTTATCTTTGAATTGTAAAAGACGGGACCGATTCGATTTACCTTCTGGAGAGAAGTTCCAACCCTGCAAATGAGGCAAATTGTTGACCCTCCGGTCGACTGCTTCAACAATCCGAGTTATTGTAATATCTCTAAGCTTGATTCGCATGATTATACTTATTTAAATCTATCAATGTTTATTATTTTGAGTTTTAAAGAAACCCATCATGCCGAATATTTAATACTTGGCAATGTGATTTCTTTGTGATTGCTGTTGAGCGAATCTTGTGAATGAGCAAATATAGAAAATAGAATTAGAAGGATTAATATATTAGGTGTATAGAAACCAAAAGCAGCTTCAGTGACACCTATAAGGTTCCAATAAAACAAAATTAATGCCAGTAGTATTGAAGTTGTGGTGCTCGACTTCCAATACTTACTTATTAGGGATATTATTTTGTATTGAAATATAATAATTAATAATAAGCCAATATAACCATAATCGAATAGAATCGAATAGAAAACACTATGTGGAGTAATTAAGTCGGAAGAGTCACCCCATTGTCCAAATATATTAGACCACTCTAAAGATGCACCAGATTTATAATGGCCGTATTCTCCATAACCGATTAAATGAATGGGTTTAAAACTGATAAATTCTAATGATGAAATTAGCCATATAAAACTCCTAGAGTTTCCAGTTTCAAAATCAGTAGACGATCTTCCGAGAAAGGCTAACTCAGGTATCTTAACGGCAAATGTCAATATGGTCATTAATAATGCTGACCCGAAAATCATAATTAGAGGAGTCGCCCAAATGAAAGAAGGCATTTTTGGTTTTTTTCTGATATAAAATACAACTGGCAATAAAATAAATGGATATAATAAGGCAGATCGTGTGTCAATTAATAGTAAAGTTGCTGTTGACAATGCAAAGCCTATTATAGTGATTAATTTATAGCGGTTATAAAATAATAAACTATAAATACTAAGTAACAAAAATATTCCAACAATTATGGAATACGAGTTGAATCCAATTGCAAAAGGGAAAAGGACCCTATCTACATGTATTCCAAATTCTGACAGAATTAATGCCTCACCTAAATTAACCTCCATGTCTCTAATTGAAGTAAGCCCAATTAGATGTCCAAGTATATTTATTAAAATTAAAATAAATATAGGTATGTAAATTGTCCAATAAAACAACTTATGGAGGTCGTTTTCTAATTTAATGGTTGTTGTGTTTATAGTCTGTATAAATGTTATTATTACTAATAAAAAACATGAGAGCCTATATATTTCATGTGTAATACTTGAGTTAGGATGATTATTCCGAATAGTACCCATTATTATAATACACAATAATATGTATATGTATGGTGGAGGGGTAATTCTTCTTTTGTTTTTTTGATTAAAAATATTATAAAGTAATAATAATACTAATAGTAGTAATGGTATTAATTTTATTACAATATTGTTTGTGAAGCTTTCAAAACCCAAAAGCGTTAGAGAGAATGCTATTCCAAACTTTTTCATATTGTGTGATATCAAAAACTAATTACTTGCCAAATAATAAAGATACATAACGTTAATGAAATAAATTATGGTATTTTTATTCATTAATTATATAAATTTTTTTGGTTGATTGTTTGAAATAATAAACGCGTCCAATGGCATCCTTTCAAATATTTCTAGTTTACCTCCTTCTGTACAATTGATTAGTTTTCTGCCGAATTGTTTGTAAATTTTATCAGCTAAGTCATAATGGTATTCAGAGCCTAAAAGATCTGGTAAATCCCATTTTACACCATCTGCGAAGTATTTAGGATGGAAATGGTTTGGATCAGTTTCACCAGCAATTACGGTTTTATTAGATACTCCTTTTGTTTCAAAGTGATGGTCACAACCGATAAGAGCAACCTCGGAAAACCCCATATGAAATGCCAACTGCATTGCTGTATAGGTAACTGTATGCCCTTGAAATAATGACATACTACAATCTCGGGCAAACTTTCTAGGGATGCTTGAGTAATTGACAAAAATGACGTTTTTTCTATTCTGAATTAGTGCACTTTTGTCTGAGTTTAAAAATAGTTGAATATCGGTTGTATTATAAAACTCTTTATTTTGTTCAATTACAAAATAATTACTGGCAACCACTGCATTTGGCCGGAATGCGGTCTCATCAAACATTAAATTAATTTTATTTAATCCGAAAAAGTAAACATCAGATCCAATTAAAGAATCAAAATTTACTTTTCTCAAAGAAGGACCGTTACAAATGATAATCGCTTTTTTGCCGATATGCGAGTCTTTAAGTTTATTCATTTTATTTCTAGAAGACCATGAATAAGGGTTTAAATCCCACATTAATCTGCTTTTGATTAAATAAAGCGCATTAAAATATGGATTAATACTTGCTCTTTGTATTCGGTCGAATTGTTCTAAAGGTTGCATTTATTTATGTGCGTATGATTTGTACCAATCTTTTAAGAAACACCACTTTTGGGTTGTTTTCATCTTGCTTTTTAGCAGGAGTTGTAATACCCGGAAGTATGATATAATGTTGCTACTTTTTTGAAAATGTGGAAAATTGTAACTCTGAGCTAAATTATTGAAAAAAGTTATATGTTGCTTTTCAAACTCTGTATAATATTCTTTGTTTTTTAAGGCAGCAGAATGGTTATTTGTATGAATTCTATATGATGTGAGTTTATCTTGCAATGAGATAATATCACCTTCGAATGCAGCTAATCTAGTTAATCTCACATCAACACATACTAAAGAAAGCTCATCTTCTTGTAAGGGCAATATTTTTTGTAAAAATGATCTTCGAAAGCATTGGCCACTTGTTTGAGTAAAGAAAAAGTCCAGCCTTTTTGTGAAATATATACCATTTAAGACATTTATGTCTGAAAAAAAAGGCCTTTTCTCATAAGGTAATATGTTATCTTCTTCGTCAACAAGTTCAAATTTGTGCTGAACATAAATGACATTTGGTGATTTTTCGAAAATAGAGACTATTTTTTCAACTTTATCTTTAAAAAAACAATCATCACTATCCATCAAAAATATTATATCACCACTACTTTTTTTAAAAGCTTGATTTATAGCATTAATTTGATTCCAACAGTGCCCCTTTCCATAATTTTCATTTGCTATAATTTCTATACTTTTTGAATATTTTTTTATTCTGCTAATAGAGTCATCTTTGGAGCCATCATCATATACAATTACTTCGATATTTTTATAGGTTTGGTTTAGCGCAGAAAGAATTGATTTTTCAATATATTTTCCGTAATTATAATTGTTTATCAAAATGGATGCTTTCATGTTAGGTTATGTTACATAAATTAATAGTCAAATTATGTATGCTATAAATACATAAAATGCAAATAATAATAGTGGTATCATAGAGGTCTTACGTTCAAAATTATAAAAATTTATCGAAAGACTCTTAACAGAAGCTGATGTAGCGTACCATGCATAGAATCCTAAATATCCAGCCAACATCCCAATAGGAATAGCATATAAACCATATGTGCTTATCAATGCAAAACTTATAATTACAAATATTATGCCAGATACCCCGTCTGCAATATGCGATATAACATGGTTAGTTGTTAGGTATAGCTGCATATGCATAGCCCCGAATCTATGAACGAAGTAGGCAATAGATAATAGGATCCATAAATCATTTGAAATAAATTTTATATTACTATCTAATAGAGAAATAACAAATTCAGAACCTAAACCTACTGCTATTACACCTAAAATATATATTAAATGTGATAGAAACATTCCTTTTTGAGCTTTAGATATTAACTCTCTAATTTCTCCTTGAATGCGTAATTTTGAGTATAATGGAATTTTACTGTAAAAAGGAGCCATTGATATCTCTTTAACTTGAGTTATTATTCTTACAGCTAATAAATAAGATGCTACATCTCCACTTGTACCAATTTGAGCATATAGAATGCTTGTAATATTGACAAGTCCATTAGACATAATTCCGGAGATTCCACTTCTCCAAGCCACTGGCCATATTCTGTTGAAAATTTCTTTATCAAATTTATTGGTTATCCTTAGTTTGCTAAACTGGTGTCCTTCTATAGCTCTACTCAAATAAAAATTTCTTGCTACAGAGGCAATTACCCAGAATTGGTTAGTTGAAACTAAAACGAGGAGATCGTTTGTGAATAAAAGCGCAATTATACTAGTAACACTGCCAGCAATTGAAGTTAAAGATTCCCACCTTCTTACCAGCGGAATTTTATTTAAACCTTCTAAGTAATTGCTGTATATTGCTCCATAAAACTTGTATACTGATGCGACTGCTACAACACCCCACGAAAGCCATGAGGAAAGTAAATCGTCTGTTTGAAATATTGGCTTTATCATTGCCCATGTGCCTGCAGTTCCTATCACAATGAAGGCAATAAGCGCTAATATTCTATAGATGTAAATCATATTAGAATATAGCTTACCGACTAATTCCCAATTGGGCACATCTAATATACTTCTCTTTGTATGCTTGGAAATTGTTTCAATATCTTTTGCTCCAGCATGTGCATAAGATATTAATCGGATGAATGTAGATCTAAAACCTAAGTCCATTATGCCTTGAAGAGCAATAACGGTAGAAAATAGATACCATAATGCAATTTCTTCTTCAGGAAACTTTTTTAATACTAATGGTAATATCACAAATAGACTTAATGCACGAGTTGAATAACTCATCCAGGTTGTCGCTGTAGGTGAGTTCCATACTTTGTCGAATAAGATTATAAACCTTTTCTTCATTACTATTTAGATATTCTTAAAATAACTAGCTCGGAAGAAAAAATTACTTTATAATTTCGGCCTTCTTGCCAGATATCCACAAGTTCTGGGTCTGGGAACAGCACTTGTATATTTTCTTTTTTTAAAAGAGTTGATGGCTGCAACTTAATTGTGTGACTCTTTCTATACTTATCAATTTCAATCATAACAATCCGATATTTTCCAAAGTCATATTCATGTAAGTTTAAAGAATCCCTTTTGGATTCAGTTATAATTTGGAAAGGGGCGGCTTTGCGAGCTTTATTATTTGCGTTAGCTGTTCGTAGAATATGTTTTTGTCCCTGCCGAAGTAGATGATAAATAGGTTGGAATTTTTGGTTTTCTCCAAAATAGCGGTTCGCTGTCTGCTCTGATTTTGTAGGAATGTACACGTCCCATGGAATAATTAGTGTACTGCCTGCGGAGTAAGTTAGAAAAAGAGCCTTTAATTGCTTTCCCTCCTTATCGGATGAAAGAGCAAAGTATTGCTTTTTATTCAATCGATCGGCTTCTGTCATACGAGCCAATAAATAATTCCGGTTTAATCGGTTTTCGGGCAATTCGGCTACGCCAATGTCAAAAATCTTATAGATCTCAGTCCATTGACCACCGTAATTATTTGTTAAGAATGTAACGGGTCGTCCTGCGTATTTTTCTACTTCTTGTCGCCAAGTTTTCAAAAAGCGAATTACTGACTGTGTCTGGAAAGTTTGGTAATGAATCCACAGCGGAATAAGGCGGTCCTTGATAGGGAGTACTTCAATTCCCTCATTCTGTAAAAAAACCCGGTAATTGAACGACGATTTGAGGCTGTCGGCACCATTGTCTTGTAAATACTTTGTAAAACCGGTCAGGCAATACTCGCAGAGACAGCCGCCCCATTCTGTGGCGTGGTCATTAAATCGGGCATCATCCACAAATAGCCCATACGCTTTTAGATCGATTAATTTATAAGACTCTTGGAGAAACAATTGCTGGAAGACGGGTGCATTAACACATCCCCAATACGGGTTCTTTTGCTTCCAGTTTCGCATCCAGGGAGCGGCCAGTTTCTGTCCCCGAAAGTCTTTTATCCGCCCGTTAACCGTGTAACCAGCAGAATCTGGTACTTGCGGATTAATAGCCAAACTGTAAGGTACCTTTCTCATCCGAAGCTGAGCGAGCTGACTATCATTCGTACAGTACATCCAATCAATTCGGTCAGGTTTGTACAACTCTACCATTCGGATTGTGCTAAGCGTGTCTTTCGGCGATGAAGGATGAAACCAGCGGGAAGAAAGAATAATGGGGTATTGTTCCGTCTCTTGAGCATAGCCACCAGTCGTTTTTACCCATAAAAGGAAAAAAAGAATGAAGTAGTATACCTTTACGTTATTTCCCATTATTCTTTCCCGTTCGATTCTTTAATTTATTCTCACAAATCCTTCAACACTGAGCTAATTCCACCATCCAGCGACAGGTTGGCACCGTGGATGAAGCCGGAACCTTCCGAAGCGAGGAATAATGCCAGCTTGGCAACATCGTTGGGGGAGCCAATGCGTTGAACTGGATGAATTTTCCGCAGTTCGTCGAGAGCACCCTGGTCTCCGTTGAAACCAGCCAGTAGCATATCGGTTTCAATGGCGGCTGGGCTGATTGCATTAACCCGAACACGACCTTCTAGATCGACCGCCAACGCTTTTGTCAAGCCAATTAGAGCGCTTTTTGAGGTCGCGTAACTGATGAACCGGCGTTTCGTCAACTGCTGGTGAATGCTGCCAATATTGACAATGCATCCATTGACTTCTTCCAGTTGCTCCAGAAAATGCTGGCTCAGCAAAAGCGGTCCGGTCAGGTTAACCGACATGGTATGATTCCAGTCATTAAGCTTTAGATCGTCGAGACTATCCAGAAGCTGTACGGCTGCATTGTTGATCAGAACATGGAGCTCCGGAATCAGAACATTGAAATTGTGTTTCCACTCGTTCCGGTAGTCTTCGTTGGTGCTGAACTGATGCAAATCGAACTGGATTAAACGGTCAGCCTGGTGATTATCAGAATCCTGAATATCCAGACCATATACATAGTAACCCGCTTCCCGAAAACCTTTCGCTAACGCACTGCCAATACCACCTAAAACACCTGTGATTAATACTTTTCTCATAATCTTAAGCCGTTACACCAACTTCCAGAAATTCAAACATTGAACGGATTGCCTGATGGCTGGCGCGCCGAACGCCCTGAATCGTATTAGAGCCGTTATGGGTTCCGAATATGCAGCGGTCAAATTTACGCAGTTCAGAATCCATAGGTAGGGGCTCGACTTCAAATACATCCAAACCAGCTGAGTGAACTTTGCCACTTTTGAGGCCCTCAACCAATGCAACTTCATCAACAATCGGGCCACGTGATACATTTACGATCCGAACGCCATCTTTCATTCGTTGAATTGTCTCAGCATTAATCATGTGCTTAGTTGCTGGTGTCAGCGCACAGGTTGTAACCACAAAGTCGGCGGTTTCCAGCTCTTGAGGGAAGTCCAGAAAACGATAGGCCGCTTCATCCTCTTCCGTACGCTTGGCAAAAGGATCATAAACATTGATATTCATGTCGAATGCCTTCAGGAAGCGGGCAGTCGACTTACCTATATCACCGAAACCAACCAGCGCAACGGTATGACCTGCCAGCGACATTCCGGCCGGCTTTACCCAATTGCCAGCCCGCACTTCACGGTCGATATAATAAGTTTCCCGAGCTAGCCCCAGGACGTAAGAGACGGCAATCGTAGCAACTTCAGCTCCGAACATCATCGGAGTGTTGATGATGGGGATACCTAACTCTTTACAAGCTTTAAAATCGACGTTATCAACGCCAATGCCCCATTTAACGGCTGCTTTCAGCTTTCCGGCTTTACCAGCGCGGAAGATTCGCTCCGTCGCCTGATCGTCACCGATAATCCAGCCGTCGACAGTTGGAACGAGTTCGAGCAACTCTTCTTCCGACAAAATCTGAACTACTTTCGGCGCGACAACTTCAATGCCAGCTTCTTCAAATATAGGTAAGAATTCAGCCAATTGTCCCAGCATTGGGGGACAGGTTATTAAAACTTTCATACGGTCAGTTCGGGATAGAGTTCGGTAAAGAGAAATTCAGCTACTTTAAAATTCAGTTCAACATCGATGTCCTGAGCCTCAATTTCGGGGATCTCGTACATAAAAGGACGGTCACCGATACGGTTATGCTTCTGGATCAGCGTTTCCTTTTTGAAGAGGTACATACAGGAGTTCTCCATGTACAGCGGGGGCAGATCCTGTGTCCGCAGCAAGATGGCCGGGTTGTGGTTGACGGCTCTCGCCAAGGCATCCCACAGGCGGACCTGCAGGCGAGTTACTCCGAATAGAGTATCATAAATCGGATAATTTTTCAAAAACTGCTGAATTCCTTTTTCGACAGTTTCTGCAGACAACAGCGGGTTGGTACTATGGGTTTGTAAATAGAAGTCAGCTTTAATCTGATCACACGTATTCAACAAAACATTGTTCATTGGAATGGCTCCATCCCGTAAGTGTTCAGGCCGTTCCAATACCGTTACTGTCGGATAATGAAATGCAGCCTGCTCGATAACCGTCGGGCTGTCGGTGTCAATAACAACCTGAGAAATAGACGGACATTCCAACAGGGTGTCGATGATACGATGAAACAGAGGTTTACCAGCGAAATCGCGGTAGTTTTTCCCGGGAACGCGTTCACTTGAATGACGCATGGGAACAATAGCTGCAACAGAATAAGACATATTGGATAACGTTAAGTAGTTTTTTGTAACACAGCCCGACAGGGCACTCCTTCCACACCCTTTACTTTTAAGGGCAGGCAAATCAATTGATAGCTTCCCGGGGTCACGCGGCCCAGATAAATTCCTTCCAGAATGACCACCCGGTTTTTTAATAAAATTTGATGCGTGTCCGGGGCATCGGCAAAGCGCTGGATCGAGAGGTAATCAATACCCACCAGCAGAACTCCATTTTCCACCAACCATTCGGCGGCATCGGCCGACAAAGCCGTGAAAGACTGATTGAAAGGTCGCTTGTCCCAACGGGATGATGAATTGTCAGTTTGAAACAGAATGCGCTTTGGAACCATAGTACCAACCCACCTATGTAGCATGTCCCGGGTAATAACGGCCGTATGCGGAATGGAAATCACCCGGCACGGGCCTACCAGCGTTGATAGGGGAATCGATAACGTATCTTCGGCATTTGCAACAAAATGCAAAGGAGCATCAATATGCGTTCCCGTATGGACATCCATATCCAGTCGGCTAACGTTAGCATCCGAATCAGCTCCAATTTCCTGTAATCGCTCGATATTGAGTCCATAGCTGCCTGGCCATGTAGGCAGGTTCGGAGCTAATGTTACTGAAATATCAATTAGTTCCTGATTATTCATAAGCGATCTGTTTCATAGCCAGGGGCTCCTGAGTAGCAGGTTTTTCGCGTCTGAATACTTCATTAGGATAATAGAAGCGTTCTCGAAGCGTTCGGTCAAGGGTACCAATGAAACGGTATCCCTGATACGTTCCCCAAAACTGAAGGATTCTGAACACTGGAATTTCTGTAATATGTTTCCAAAACACACGCTCCTGAATTGCTGTCACATAATCACTCATCAAATTTGAGACCGATAAATATGCAAAGTCCCATAGGCTGAATTTGGCCATTGGTTTGAGCCGCTTGAAGGCAATGGCTTCCCGATAGTAGCGGTTAAATACCTTGCGGGGCGTTTCTTCGTGTACATGGACGATCGTTGCATCTGCATCATAGGCAATTCGGTAGCCTCGCTGTAAAATCTCACTGGCCCAATGCAAATCTTCTAGTCCCGTGAGGGTTTCATCATACGGCAATTCCTCCCACAAAGAGCGACGAATTGCGGTATTGGCATTGTTGCAAAACGGAATTTGCTGGTTATAATTAGATACCGCCGGAAACCATTTGGCAAACAGTTGCTGTTCGGAGTACTTACTTTGGTGATTTCCAATCTGCCGACCATATGAAAGAGCGACTTTAGGATCTTCAAATGGTTTTAACATCTGATCGATCCAATTGGTATAGACTGGATATACGTGAGCACTCGCAAAAAGAAGTATGTCACCCGAAGCGTGCTGGCAGCCAAGATTCAATGCCCGGCCAAACGAAAACTCTTCAGGTCTAATCCGTACAATTTTGGTACCATAGCTTTCGGCAATTTGAACGGTTTTGTCTTTGGAGCCAGAATCAACCAGAATAACTTCTAAGTCTGTATGAGTTTCCTGCTGTTTGATTCCATTCAACAATTTACCAATGTGAGCTTCTTCGTTGAATGCTCGTATAATAATGCTACAAGTCATGGGTTTTATATCTTAGCAGATTCTAATGCGCGTTTTTACCAGGCATTTTTATCACCTTTTATCATCTTTTCCACCGTCCACCAGCAAATCTTTATATCAAGAAGCAGTGAGGAATATTTGGTGTACCAAATATCATAGCGAACGCGATGGCGCATTTGGTTTAATTCTGAAGTTTCACCCCGTAATCCTTTTGCTTGAGCTAATCCGGTTATTCCAGGTTTAGTTCTGAAGCGTTCGCGGTATTCTGGTATAAGGGGTAAGTACTGAATATCCAGTGGGATAGGGTGTGGACGTGGACCTACTATACTCATATGGCCAGCAATGACATTCAATACTTGTGGCAGCTCATCCAAATTCGTTTTTCGAAGGATTCGTCCAATCCGAGTTACCCGGACATCGTTTTGAGTAGCCTGCTTAAAGGAAGCATTTTTCTGATGCTTCATCGTTCGGAATTTCAAACAGGGAAATGGTCGACCATTTATTCCAGAACGTAGCTGCACAAATAAAATAGGGCCTTTGGATTCCAGTCGGATTAGAAAACCGATTAATGGTAGTAGCCAGGAAAGAATAAAGGCAGTAACCAGCAGAGAAACGATGAGGTCGAAGCATCGTTTCACCATGGGTTGGGGCTTCCTCGCAGTCGTCTCCCTGACCACATAATACGAGGAATTCGGTTGTAACAAGTTAATCATAACGTTTCCAGGTTGAGTGATTGGGGCAGTTTGGGCAAAGTTTTTACTAGCCGGATTTTACCCCGGCCAGTAATTTGCCGTAAACTTTGTTGAGTGGGCTAAGCAGCTTAGCTTCCTGGTAACAACCGCTTCAGAAAAGGTTTCTTTTTATCGGTGTCCTGTTCATAATATCCACCGGCGCCATACCCATAGCCATACCCATAGCCGTAGCCATACCCATAGCCGTAGGCGCTGTTTTCCTGGATGGAATTCAGGACCAGGCTTAGCTTGCGGAACCGCTGTTCTTTGTACATGACATCCACCATCTTCAAATGTTGCTTCGGCGTTACTTCGTGCCGCACAACGTACATGGTTGCATCCGCTTTATCGGCCAGAATCTGTGCATCTGTAACCAGACCAATTGGGGGGGAGTCTATGATAATGTACTGGAACCGTTCGCGTAACTGCTGGAATAATTCTTCTACCTTATCGCTAACCAAAAGTTCGGCAGGGTTTGGCGGGATGGGGCCGCTGGTTAGGATAAAGTAATTGTCCATGCCCGGAACCGGTTGTATAATCTCATCCAAGGATACCTGGCCGACGAGGTAGTTGCTAAGGCCCACGGTATTCGGCATGTTCAGCATGGAATGCAGCTTCGGACGACGCAAGTCCATTTCCAGAATGACCGTAGGACGATCAATTAAGGCTAAGCTGGCGCCGAGGTTGAGTGAGATAAATGATTTACCTTCACCACTCATACTTGAGGTGAACAGGATAGCCAAGCTCTCGTTATTCGATCTGAGGAATTGCAGGTTGGTACGCATGGCCCGCACTTGCTCAGCCACAATGGATCGGCTATTGGAAGTGACAACCATCGGGAATTTATGCTTGGCATAAGCGATTTCACCGATAATAGGCGTTTTGGTCAGTTCTTCAATATCCGTGCGCTTGCTGATGCGGTTGTTCAGCATATCTCGACCGGCCAGCACCCCTATCGGAATCATAAGGCCAAAAGCTCCGAATAAGAGGAAAACCAAGGCTTTCTTAGGCTTAACCGGCTTACTAGTGCTTCTTGCTCTGTCAATGGTCCGACTGTCGGCAATCGTTGATGCGTAGGAGAGGGCTGTTTCTTCCCGTTTAGCAAGCAAGTAGGTATACAGGTTGTTTTTAATGGCCTGTTGGCGAGTAATATCCAGTAACGCACGTTCTTTACGGGGAACTGACCGAATCATTGTTTCAAACTTCTGATTATGAGTCAGTAATCTCTGCCGGGTTCCCTGTAAAATATTTTTCATTGTCTGGATGTTTTCATTAATATTCGCCTTGGTAGAACGAATCTGGTCATCCAATGATCGCAGAAGAGGGTTGTTTTCGGAAGTTGTTTTAATTAGATGCTCACGTTGGAGCTCGAGTTCCGATACATTTGTAATTAGTTTTAACAAGGTAGGATCACTCAAGCCTAACGTAGATGGGGCCGAACCGTTTTCACCATTTTTTCGCTGGATGTAACGTTCAACATCTGCTAATGCACCCAATTGAATATTAACCTGACTCAACTGAGCATCGTTCTGTTGAACACTTTGCAGAAAGATCTGAGACTCGGTACTAATGTCTGTAATACCCTGGGCTGATTTATAAACCTCCACGTCTTTTTCTACGGTAGCCAACTCACCAGAGATTAACTGAAGACGTTCTTCGATAAAATCAAGGGTATTGGAAGCTACCAGGTTTTTATCTTTCAAAGCAGCATCGTTGTATTCCTCAATAATCTTATCGAGAATATTGCGTCCTTTTTCGGGCACGGCCGTTTCCAGGCTAAGTACCAATACCGTTGATTGCTTGCTGGTGGGTTCCACTTTCAGCGCTTCAACGTAGCTCTGAATAACTTCCTGTTTAGGAGCTACGTGTACAATAACCGGTATGGTATCAAGTCCAGCCGTTGCTTTTGGGAAAACCCGGATGCGTCCGAATTCCGTATTCAGGCTTTGGTTAACCGGATAGATTTTTTCTCCAATCTTGACGGTTTTTGCACTTGTAAAGGAAACCGTAAGAGGCTCTTCATAGATCAATGCATTCGGTTGCTCAATGACCAGGCGAAAAGGAGAATCTTTATAAATCTCACGTTCGCCCACTGGCGTATCATGGAAATAGGTCACATCAAGCGACAAGGCGTCGTTTACCTTCTCCATGATTGTGTAGGACTTCAGGATCTCCATCTCGTTTTCAACAACTTTCGAGTCGGTAAAGAGATCCATCTCTTTCATGATGTTGTCAGCCGAGATTCCCTTCTTCTCATCTTTAATCAAAATACTGCTTTGTACTTTGTAGATGGGAACTTGGTAAAGGAGATACGTGTACCCAAGTGCAAGCGCAACAATGAGCGAGAGGAGAAACCACTTCCAGTTTTTCAAATACCGAAAGAGGATTAACTGCAGGTCAGGTTCTTTTTCCTCCTGCTGATAAACGTACGGGTTCGTAATCATAACGTTTTGAGTAATTAGGTATTTATTTGGATGGCAGTTTGTCCGGAACGGATTTGTCTGCTAATAACTTGACTAATAATTGCGTAGAATAACAGCTATAAAGGATAGTGCACCAATCACGGAGGGTAGAATCGTGTAGAAGCGATCAGCATAGGCCAGACGAGCTTTTCCCGGTTCTACATATATGACGTCGTTTGGATGCAAATAGTAAAAAGGAGATTTAAACAAGTCGCGCTGGTTCATATTGACTCGGCCGAATTCCCGTTTACCATTAGTCTCCCGGATAATCATGACATTGTCGCGTCGGCCATAGATGGTAATGTCTCCGGCCAAACTCAGGGCTTCTGTCAGCGTCATTTGTTCGTTTGGTACGCTGAACATGGATGGTCGGGCTACCTCACCTAGTACCGATACTTTGAAGTTCAAAAATCGGACCGCTACCGTCGGTTCTTTCAAATATTTTTTAAGTTTCTCCTGAATTAAATCCCGTGCGCCGGTCGATGTCAGCCCGGCAATTTTTATTTTTCCTACCAATGGTAATTGAACGTTGCCTTCTGCATCTACCAGGTAACCAACAGCGCTTGTAACCGGAACCTGCCCTTGAAAAGAGTTTAGATTCATACGCTGTTCGATACCGGCGTAGGGGTTAAAAAAACTACTGGCTTCCGGGTTCAGACTATTGACATTTATACCTAATAAATCATTGATTTGAATAACCGGTACATACCGGTTCGTAATTTCCTGAACGATTGCCGTGCTGTCAGCGAGGGGGCCTTGAAAATAAGTGATCTGTTTTTGGGAGATGCAGGACGAGAAACCAATGATCATTAGACCGAATACGAGCCAATTCCAATTCTTCATGTGTTTATGTTAAATAACCTTTATAAATACTGATTTATCCGACAGAAAGACGAGACCGAAGATCTAGACGCCCTTGAAATAGCCTTTCTAAAGCTATTTATTTAAAGTCCTGATGAAAAACGCAAAAAAAATTTCGTAAGTGTTTTGTTTTTATGGTAACAAAATACGTACCGTATCCTAAAATTATGGCCATCAGTTTTAGGAATTGCAAAAATATTTTCTCATTTTTCGGTGTCGAATGAGTTATCAGACTTTTAACGGTTGATCGCGACCCCGTGAATTGTGCGAATTCATAATCGACACTGTACAGACTATGAATTTATCTTTGCAATTACTTAGTCCGGTATTTTGGTATTAATCTTTATCTCTTGTCTTTTTTGCCATGCGAAAGTATGAATTGACCGACTCCCAGTGGGAAAAACTAAAGGATATGATGCCCTCTAACAATCGCCCCGGTCGCCCGTGGCGCTCCCACCGTCAATCCATTAATGGTATTCTCTGGATCTTAAATTCCGGCGCGCCCTGGCGTGATCTGCCTGAACGTTACGGTTCCTGGAAAACCATTTATGATCGTTTTCGTCGCTGGCAACGCGATGGTACCTTGGCTAAAATTCTGACGCTTTTGCAATTGAATTTCCCTGCTGTAACCGCAACAGAAAATTATGCACCGGTTACATCGGAGCAACCCCTTCATCAGTCTGTTAGTTAGATACAAGCGTGTATTTCGACATATCAGCTAACGTTTCATTCGTCTCAATAGACGAATACAACTTACGCTTTTGATTCCTTTCAATATACGTTGAAAAGAATGGTGCAACAGAGATAGAAACCTTTACAGTTAAAGTAACTATTAAAAAATAATGCTACTTTAAATCTAAAAACATTAAATCATTCTGTTTCCATTATTCGCTTACAAGAATTATCAGTCAAAAAGGCCGAGTAACCTCAAACAAGCTTCTTTGTAATCGGTAAATCAAATTTAGTGAAAGTTGTTCTAATCCAAGATACTTGTCCGTAAAATAAACTATAAATATGCTTTTTGCCATTTGGCGGTTACTTTAACTGCCAGTTCTCAAGTTACCTTTTTTAAGAATTGCCGGACAAGTATTGGTACGCTTTCACTTAAATGGTTACAAAATTTATGCCAGTTAAGCTTTAAGAAAGAGGTAATATTGGGATAGTGCAAAAGAAAAGTCGGATTTGAACAGATGTTCACAATCCGACTTAAAAAGTAACATTAAGTAACTTAGTGAGGGTCCTGGTTAAGCAATAATTTGCTTAGATAGAAGATCGAGATATAAATCAGTACCCAGTACCTCTTCGGGGGTTTCGATTGTGCCAATCTGTAGCAGAAAATCACGCAGGTCCGCTGTGATTTCGTAAGTGAGGTACAACCGACGATCAAAAAGAATCGGCGCTTCTTCTAAATCGCAGATGGAATAGCGCTCGTGGTTAAAAGCTACTCTTTTAGTAAGCTGCTGATGCTGAGACCTAAAAGAGTCGGCACGTTGTTCTAATTCATGTTGGTCAAGGAATTTGTGAATGTAATTCCAGCCTTCCCATTGTTCCGGATACTTCGTTAAGTAGTGCCAGAACAGATCATAAATTTGTTGCAGGCTACGGCGACAATAGGTTTCACGGTCGCAGCCGGCTTCAGGAATAATGGGATCAAGGAAAGACAACACATTGTTCAGGTTCTTATCCCGGTACCCAATCACCGGAATAATAGGTGTCTGGGTCATATGGGAAAGAAAACCAACTCCTTTACGGGCCCAAACGTTCTGAGCACCAAAGCGTACCTGGATTTCTTTATCTTCCTGGCGGTTTAAACCCGTAGTACTGGTAACACCGTCAATAAAGATAACCAGAGAAGTGCCGGCCCGCAATGCACGGATGACCTGAAGAGTCGATGACGGCTGCTCGGCATCCAGCATTTGAAAGGAGTTGGTTAGCTTATGCTTTTTCTGAAGCCCTTTGATGGTTGCCCAAATGTCCTTTCCCTGTTGTTGATAGGTACCACTACTGACCATCAGCGTAACGTCAAGGCCATTTCGGTACAGATACGTAGCCATTAGCCGATAAGAGCCCAAGTGAAAAGTGCAATAAATATTGGGCCGTGGGCTACTAATCAGTTCCTGAATGGGTCCTTTCGTCTGAATCAGATCGTTAGCGGTCAGAAATTGCTGATCAAAGGTTGTGTAGACCTGCTGAAGCAGCAATTTCTGAAAAAGTTCCTCGTGCTTCTCAATCGGAATCTCTGGCAGGATGTTCTGAACACTCGCCGAGAACGTGGTAAACTTAAAGAGATAACCTTGCTCTTTCCGAAGGTCCAAAGATTCGAATTGTTGGCGACAACGATCCAGTTCTCTTTGATATTGATGCACGAAGTTGCTCATAAACAATATAGATTAAGAAAGTGCCAGTTGGTCAGCGTTCGGCTGTAGACCGAGGAATGTAGGGATCCATTCGCAGCAGACCTGTTCTTTGCCCCCCTTTGCGGCCAACAAGGCATTGTCATTGGTTTCATTTTTAGCTATTACATTCAGGTTTGTAGTAGCTGCATTCAACATTTGTTTAGCTGATTTGATAACAAAGTTCTTTTTCATGACGATAGATGATATTAAGTGATTCAAATGAAACTTGTCATCAATCGACCATTTTTACCCGGGATTATTCTGCCGATTGATTAAGACAAAATTACCGGGTTATAGGGGGCTAGAGAATAGCAGCTTTTGGCTAAAAATTTATGCGGCTCTAGTAACTAATTACTATTATTTGTTAGTAACTTAGCAGAGTTCAAACGAAAAGAACACGATTTAGAGTAATCATGACCGAAGTACCGCTAAATCTGACGTATGTAAGAAGGCCCTTTAAGAGTCTGAGCATTCTGCTGTTGGCAGTACTGACTTTTGAGGCATTTAACTGGCTATTTGCTTTTGAAAGGAAGCTGGACATAGTCCAAAAATTTGGTGGCTTGCTGGGTTACCTATGGATTATTTTTCGGGGAATGCTTCTGCCAGAAGTATCTACTCTTGTTATCCTGTTAATGCTTCTGAATACCTTTCATGACGCCTGTCGAATCAAGAACCTTGAACTGACCCCTAAAAACATCCTGAATTATGAGGTGAAAATTCTACCTGTTATGCTATTTGCGTTCTTTCTGTTTAATCCGGTAACGCAAACCATTCGGTATCTACTGGTAGAGTTTCCAAACTACAGCTTCGCCTACTACTTAGAAAATTATCTTCAAGGTACATATAACATCAAAGTTTATTTTATGTATCTAATTCCGGTTCTGATTATGGGGTACGGAGCCGTGAACGGTTCCTTGCTGGTTGATTTACTCGAAAAACGCCGACAGCGAAAACGGAACAGTGAATCCGCCAATCCATTTCAGTCGTTAATTCCACAGGCGGGTGCTTATTTAACCCACCTGAAAGTGAAAAGTACGCATGGTGAAACCATTATCGCCGTACAGGACTGTTATTGGTTTGAGACAGAAGACCGGTATTACTATGCCGTGCATCCTGCGGGCCGGTTTGCCATCGCTAAAACAATGAACGAACTGGCAGCGGAGCTGAATCCGGACATGTTCTTCCGAACCAAACGCAATTGCATTATTAATCTAAGTTTTGTTATAAGTTATTCCCATTGGGAAAATGGTAAGTACATTATCCGAATGCGGACTCCTAATAACGACGAAACCGATATGCCCCGTGCTCGTCTTCAAGAGTTTAAAAATCGGCTTGTACAGTTCTCTGTTCAGGAAGTTGAATACCTTCCCCCTAAAAGTGAAATTTTGTAAGGAATAAAAACTGAAAACTGTTCTAAGTCAGCTCTCAGAGGTAATCCTTTACAGAAATTCCAAAACGCGCTAAGTTACGACAACTTCCTAAATCCAGTTTTTGTGCCATGTTAGTTTTATGATTCGCCAGAGTCCGATAACTAATGTATAACCGGTCCGCAATTTCATGACCAGGTGTTCCCACCGCTATTAAGCGAAGAATTTCAAGCTCCCGTTCCGTCAACCGATTTAATTGCTGTTTTACCTCATCGGTCATGACATTCATTCCATAGTTCTTCAGCAACAATAAAAATCCCGGGCTATAGTAAAAACCGCCACTGCTGATGGTTTGAAAACATTTATAGAGTTCATCTAAGCCATCATTAGCGTACAAAAAGCCATAGAAGCCCTGTTGCATTGCGTTGGCTACCAGCTTCAAATCAGGTTTGCTGGTATATAGAATAAACTTTGTCCGTTGATTATCCGAACGAGCCTGCTGGACAATGTCAACGCTACGTCGGCCAGAGATTTCTGACTCCAGTATCACACACTGGGGTTGCTTAACCCTTATCTGCTGAAGTGTGTCCTCCATTTCAATTGCCTTTCCAACTACATTATACCCTTGTTCTTTCAGTAATTGACACAGTACCTCACAAGTAAACAATTCTGCCTGGGCTACTAAGATGGAAAAGTCTTTTCGTCGAAGGGAAAACGAAGGCGAAGACGATTCCTGTTTTGAATTTGTATTGTTCATGATAAAGATAGCAGCCTTTCTTTTGAAGCTACAAATTAACATTCCTTAGAGATTCATCGAGCAAATTGAAATCATTACTTTTTTGTGTGAAATCACCAAAATACAGCTTTGGTTCTTCTGAATCTTCTTACTTACCGGATACATAAAAACTGAAGAGGAAACCAACAAAAAAATCGGGTGCTATATACGGTAATTTTGGTTATTTCACGCGTAAAAGTGGTTATTCTGTACGAAATGACTTTTTATATACTATTTGACGATGTAGTTTTCACTTGTAATTCACAGCAAGACTCCGAAACTCAAGGAACTCAACTACTAAATCAATAACAATGCGGAACGTTAAAAATTTAACTGGACAACAAATTGAGCAACTCCGTCAAACGATTCGTGAGAGCCAGAACAACGTGTTGAAAAAACGTTGCCAATGTGTATTGTATAGCTACTACGGTTTAACGGTTACTGAACTGATGGAAATGTTCGCCGTGGATCGTCGCAGTATCTATAACTGGATGAATCGCTGGCAGCAGGATGGTGTTCAGGGGTTGCAGGACAAACCCGGCCGTGGTCTGAAGCCGAAGCTGAACCCAGACGATCAGCAGCACGTTGAAAAAGTAATGAAAGCAATGAAGTCGTTCCCGAAGGAACCTCGTCAGGTCCTGCAACAAATCAACCACCAGCTTCCAAAGCCTATTAGCCAGGACACTCTACGTCGCTTTGTAAAGAAAATATCGAGGTTGGACAGCATGGCTGCCTGACTATCAAGTTATAGGTTGAATAACTAATGGTGAACTACTCCCGTGGCTATCACCATTAGTTATTCAGCAACATCATGAAATG
This sequence comes from Larkinella arboricola, assembly GCF_003259745.1. GTDB lineage: Bacteria > Bacteroidota > Bacteroidia > Cytophagales > Spirosomataceae > Larkinella > Larkinella arboricola. Next base: position 843,291 of record NZ_QLMC01000001.1, read on the forward strand.
ACCGTTCCTAGTAAACGGCCGATTTCAATATCTACTTTTTTGTAGTGCATGTATTCCAGCATGAGCCGATCGCTTTCAACCGGATCGTTCGTCTGGCTAATTAGCTGTTTTATTTCCTTCATTTGCTGTTCGGCAACCAGCTTTTTCAATCGCAGGATATTGCCAAACGCGGCATCTGCTAATTTATCAACTTCTGTTGGTACGTATATTTCGTGTTTCTGCCAGTTTTCGCTGAGCTGATGCCGAACCGTAACCAGGCTAATCGCCTGGTGCTGGAAATCCTGATTGAGGTGACGCAGAAAATAATCTGCGGTTCGTATTTCACTGGATAGAAACCCCTCCCGAATTTCATTCAACATTTTATTAAATATCGGCGTCACGAATTCCATTGTACCCAGTTCACTTAACATATAGTGGCAGACCGAAATGTCCGGTTCCAGTTCATGTGCCCCGTAATTAATCAAAAGTCGAATGCATTCTTCTTCCTGATAGAAGAGAGGAGAACGGTTTTTGGAAGGTAACGGATCCGCTGTTTTGGGAGCCGTCGGGGGAGATTCTACCGGGAATTCATGCAAAAGCTCCGTTAAATCGGGAGGGGCGGAAACTGAACTCTGCTGATTTACCCGGTTTGAAGGCCCCGCTTTTTCCTGTTGTTTGACTTGCTGCTTCTGCTGATTCAGCAACATCCGGTTGCTTTCCGAAATCAGTGTTTGCTCATCAACCTGGAGTTGACGTGCGGTTTTCTGAAAAAATACCTGCCGTTTAATCGGATCAGGAATTTTTGAAATGCTCTGGATGACTTCCGAAATAATTTCCGCCCGCTTGAACGGATTGTCACCCGCATCTTTCAGCAGGATATCGGTTTTAAACGTAATAAAATCGTTGGAATGCCGACTGAGGTAACTCCGAAACGCTTCGGCCCCCACTTTCCGCACGTAGCTGTCCGGATCATCTCCATCGGGAAACGTTGCGACACTTACATTCAGCCCCTCTTCCAGCACCATATCCAACCCCCGTAAGGCCGCTTTGATGCCCGCAGCGTCACCGTCGTACAAAATGGTTACGTTCTGAGTGAAGCGGCTAATCAAACGTATTTGCTCGATGGTTAACGAGGTTCCTGAAGAAGCGACCACATTTTTGATCCCCGCCTGGTGCAAGGATATGACATCCGTATAGCCCTCCGTTAGGTAGCAGATGTCCTCCTGCCGGATCGCATTTTTGGCCTGAAAAATACCGTATAGAACCTGACTTTTGTGATAGACTTCCGTTTCGGGTGAGTTCAGGTATTTAGGCTGGTTTTTGTCCGTTTTGAGGATGCGCGCTCCAAACGCAATAACCCGGCCCGAAACGTTATGAATCGGGAAGATAACCCGACCGCGAAACCGATCGTAGGTTTTACCGCCTTCTTTCGACAACACCAAACCGGCTTTTTCGAGCAATTCCGGACGATAGCCCCGGCGACCGGCTTCCTGAAGTAGGGCGTCCCACTGGTCCGAACTATAACCGAGTTCAAAAGCCTGAACGGTATTGTCCAGAAAGCCGCGTTCCCGGAAATAACTCAGCCCGATGCTATGGCCTTCTTCGGAGGTTAACAAATGTGAATGATAATAATCTTTCGCAAAGTTCAGGACAATAAACAGGCTTTCCCGTTCATTTTGCTTAATCAGCTCATCCGGCGTTAACTGTTCCTCAGCTACCTCAATACCGTATTTCTTTGCCAGATGGCGCAGAGCTTCCGGATAGCCGATGTTTTCAATGTCCATGACAAACCGCACGGGGTCACCCGCTTTGCCACAGCCAAAGCATTTATAGATTTGCCGACTGGGCGATACATTGAAAGACGGGGTCTTTTCGTTATGAAAAGGACAGCAGGCAATCCAGTTTTGCCCCCGCTTTTTAAGCGAAACATAATCACTAATAACGTCGATAATATCCGCCGACTGACGGATGCGGTCGATGGTTTCTTCCGGAATACGCATAATTCAAAGGTACACAACTCCCGGCGCTTTTGGCAATGTTTTTGTATCTACGACTTTTGAGTTATATTAACCTTACTTACTGTTATTCTTCCTACAATATGATGGATTTTACAACCCGACAGTCAGCACCATTCTCATTAAAACAATTGCTTGAGCATGCAATATTTCTTGTGGTACTATGTTTCCTGTTCGCTGGATTAAACAGTTGCCGTAAGCCGGGCGATACGGATGTCGTTTTACCTCAATCCAAAACCGCCGATCAGTACACGGCGGATGTTGCGCTCCAATGGTCAGCAATGCAGTTATTTCTTATTCAGCATACGGCTGGATTTACGCCACCGGTCGCTTCACGGTCACTAGGCTACGGGGGGCTGGCTCTGTACGAAGCCGTAGTCCCCGGTCTGCCAACGCACCAGTCGATGGCCGGGCAGTTAGATGGTTTGAAGAACTTGCCGCGCGTAGACCCACAAGCCGACTATCATTGGGCGGCCTCTGCAAACGCAGCAGAAGCTCAGATGCTGCGAATGCTCTTTGCCAACACCAGTGAGGCAAACAAAGCCAAAATTGATTCGCTGGAAAACCGACTCGTGGCCGGGTTCCAATCTGAAAATCTTAGCGATGCAACACTGGAGCGATCCACGGCTTTTGGAAAGCAAATTGCCGATGCGGTTTTCGAATGGTCCAAAGCCGACGGCGGGCACGAAGGCTATAATCGAAACTTCCCGGCGGATTATAAACCTCCGCTTTTCAACGGGGCCTGGCAACCGACCGAGAATGGCCGGAAAATTCCGATGCAGCCGTACTGGGGCCGAAACCGTACCTTTTTAACCAGCAATGCCGTCCTTCCGATGCCCAGGCCACTTCCGGTGTCGGCTGATGTAAAATCGCACTATTTCGCTCAGTATCTGGAAGTATACACCAAAAATAAGTCCTTAACGCAGACGGAGAAGGAGATTTCGATCTGGTGGGCCGATGACCCGAGCGAAACCTTTACACCTCCTGGACATTCGTATAACCTGGCCCGGATCACTATTCAAACGGCCCGGGCGGATTTGGGTACGGCAGCCGAAACGCTCGCCCGAACGGGGATAGCCGTGGCCGACGCCTTTACGGTTTGCTGGAAATGTAAATATGTCTTCAATAATGAGCGCCCTTACACGTTTGTGCGTCGGACGATTGATCCGAGCTGGACACCGTTCTGGCCTGCTCCGCCTTTTCCCGGCTATACGTCCGGACACGCCACGCAGTCAGCGGCAGCGGCTATTGTTCTGGCTGGCATCTACGGCGAATCCTTTTCATTTACTGATAACTCGCACGTCAGCCGAATCCGGGATTTGAAACGGAATACTGATTTTAAGGCGCGGAGTTTTACATCGTTCTGGCAGGCGGCTGAAGAGTCGGCGTATTCGAGGTATCTGGGCGGTATTCATACCCGGCAGGATAACGAAACCGGCCTGAGTACTGGAAAGATAATCGGGCAGAACATTAACCGGCTGTCATGGAGAAAATAAAAAGAGTGATGAGGTAGGTACAAACCCGCTCATCACTCTTAACTTTTAATTCCTTATTCTTAATAAGCCCGTACGCCTTTGCCTTCCATGTAGTTAACGAAGGCTTTATTGACGACTTTGTTGCCGCCCGGTGTTGGGTAATTACCCGTGAAATACCAGTCGCCGGAATGGTTTGGGCAAGCTTTGCGGAGGTTTTCAACGGTTTGGAAAATCACCGCTACGTCTGCTTTCAGGTCTTTCGGCGTTACGATTTCAGCCACCTTATTCGAAATCTGTTCGTGGGTGAATGGCTCGTACAACGCCTTGACATAGTTCGTCGCCGACGCATTGCCGGATTCGATGGCGGCCACACACTGCGCGTAGATTTCATCCATCCGGTTGTCCAGACCGCTTTCCTGCAATAACTGCAACGTGGCCCGGAATGCCACAAACTCTTTCATTTTGGACATATCGATACCGTAGCAGTCGGGAAAGCGGATTTGCGGAGCAGACGAAACAATGATGATTTTCTTGGGTCCCAGCCGGTCGAGCATTTTTAGAATGCTCTTTTCCAGCGTCGTACCCCGAACGATGGAATCATCAATGACCACCACGTTATCCACACCCTTCCGGATTACCTCAAAGGTGGTGTCATACACATGGGAAACCATTTCATCCCGCTGAGAGTCATCGGTAATAAACGTCCGGAGTTTGACATCTTTCGAAACCAGTTTCTCAACTCGCGGACGGAACGACAGCACCCGATCGAGGTCTTTCTCGAACAGAATGCCCTCCATAATGGCTTTCTTGCGCTGTTTGGCCAGATGTTCTTCCAGTCCTTCCACCATTCCGAAGAAAGCGGTTTCGGCGGTATTCGGGATGTAAGAGAATACCGTGTTCTCCAGATCGTAATCAATTTCCTGTAAAATCTGCGGAATCAGCAACTTGCCGAGCATTTTGCGCTCGCTGTAAATATCCGGATCGGAAGCACGCGAGAAATAAATCCGTTCAAAGCTGCACGACCGTTTTTCAATCGGTTTGACAAATTCATGTTCGCCGTATTCGCCGTACTTGTCAACGATCAGTGCATGACCGGGTTTCACTTCGTGAATCTGTTCGTATTCAACGTTAAAAGCCGTCTTGATCGCTGGTTTTTCGGAGGCCACCACCACCACTTCATCATCGGCATAATAATACGCCGGGCGAATCCCTGCCGGATCGCGGGCGACAAACGCGGCTCCGAAACCCGTCATGCCGACCATCGCATACCCGCCGTCAAAATCGCGGCAGGAGCGGTGCAGCACCCGTTGCAGGTCCATGTTGTCCTCGATGATATCCGATAGGTCGGGGTTTTCGTAAATGCCCTTGAACCGGTCGAATACGCGCTGGTTTTCTTCGTCCAGGAAGTGGCCGATTTTTTCCATGACGGTGACGGTGTCCACCTCGTCCTTGGGGTGTTGACCTAAGGAAACCAGTTTCTTGAACAACTCATCAACATTGGTCATGTTGAAGTTACCGGCAATCACCAGGTTGCGGCTGCGCCAGTTGTTCTGGCGGAGCATCGGGTGGCAGTTTTCAATTTCGTTGGCACCGTGGGTGCCGTAGCGCAGGTGGCCCATCAGAACTTCACCCGTAAAGGCGAGGTTTTCCTGTAGCCAACGGGCGTCGCGGGCTTTATCCTTGTTTTTCTTAAGTGCTTTGCGGAATTTCTTGTTAATCTTCTGGAAGATGTCGGCGACCGGTTGGTTGGCTACCGAGCGGTAGCGGCTGATGTAGCGGTGGCCGGGGGGTACGTCAATTTTGATGTTGGCAACCCCGGCGCCGTCCTGGCCCCGGTTTACCTGTTTTTCCATCAGCAGATACAGTTTGTTGATGCCGTATAAATGAGTGCCATACTTATCGATATAATACTGGTATGGCTTGCGGAGCCGGATCAGGGCAATTCCGCACTCGTGCTTTATGGCGTCGCTCATGCCTGGTGCTTTAGTTGTTATGAAGGTAACTTCCGAAGATTGATTTTCGTTCAATTGGAGTTAAGGCAAAGTTACGAAAAGGACAAAGCCGAACCTTTACCGTTAACAAGACTTTTTTTGTTGGTCCTTTCAGCGGGGCAAAAATCGCTCCAGAAGCTTCTGAAATGATTTTTGTCTATTTATTTTAATAAAAAGCTATTCACTTATAAACGTTCAATCCACCGCAGTAACCAGTCGGGTTTAAAAAACAGCAGCACAACCGGCAGGGCCAATACGGCCGCTAAAACAAATTGGGGCCGACTCAACGCTTTAACAACGGGCTGGTCGGTAAGGGTTGGGCGGAAGTAGAGCAAAAACGGTATCCGGAGGTAGTAAAAGAGGGAGATAACGGCATTTAGCAGGCCAAAGCCAAACAAGGCGGGCAGCCACGGATTTCCGTTTGACTGATACGCTTCCAGCAGTGACGAAAAAACCAGCAGCTTAGCCGTAAAGCCTACCGTTGGCGGCAGGCCGGTCAGCGCAATCATAACCGCCGTCAGTGCAAAGGCAAGAAACGGTTGGGTAAATCCTAATCCACTGAAATCCTGAAGCGAAAGCCGTCCGTCGTGCTGGTGGGCCAGCAGGTCAATCAGCAGAAAAGCCGCCATGTTGATGAAGACGTACGTGGCTACATAAAAAGTCGAGGCTTCGAACCCCGTTTCGTTGAAACTCACAATGCCTACCAGCAAAAAACCAGCGTGGGCAATGGACGAGTAGGCCAGCAGCCGTTTGGCGTCGGTTTGCCAGAGGGCCGACAGGTTACCCAGGGTAATGCTGGCCAGGGCGATAGCGGCCAACGGGATCTGAAAATTAGCGGGCAGGGCAGTCAGTATCCGCATGAGCACCAGCAGGGCTGCGGCTTTCGGACCCACCGAGAAAAACGCCACAACGGGTGTAGGCGCAGCTTCGTAGGCGTCGGGTGTCCAGACATGAAACGGAACCAGCGACAGTTTAAACAAAATACCAGCCAGCGTCAGAAAGCCCGCAATGTAGATAACAAACGAATCATTGCTCGTCAGGGGTTCGGCCGATTCGGCCAGCGACAGGGTGCCGGTCAGACCATACAGCAGCGACATGCCGTAGAGCATGATGGCCGAACTGACGGCACCAAAAAGTAGGTATTTCAGACCGCCTTCCGACGCTTTGCGGTCGGTTGAAAGTGCTGTTAACAGATACGAACTAATCGACACTAGTTCAATGCTGAGGTAAACCGTCAGTAGGTTGACGGCCATAGTCATCAGGTACAAGCCGAGGAGCATGGCCAGCAGAATCGGGAGCCAGTCGAGCGGAAAACCGTTTCGCGGGGGCAGCAGCCAGGCGTGCAGAATAGCGAAAAAAGCCGCCAGCGTGACCACCATTTTATAGAATACCGCCTGGTTGTCGAGCAGCAGGGCCGAACTAAATAGAAAACCCCGGGGCTGCGACCATTGTACGGCCAGCAGGACGCCAGCCACCACCACCGCCATTAGCGAAAGTGCGTAGACAACAGAACGGTTTCTGGCATTGGTCAATTGGCTGAACGAACCTTCCATGAGTTCCGGTTTTGGACTGAACTGCCGGACTTTTGAACGGGGCATCAGAACCAAATCCGCCAGAATAACGATACCGATAGCAAATACCAGCGCAAGCTCCGGCCAGAAACCGGCCAGGCTCCGTATACTATCGTTCAGTTGATCAATGAGTTGCAAAGCGAAGAAAAATGGGCAGATTTTGACGGCGGTAAAGGTACAAAAAAAGCGTACTGGTTTTCGGATTGGTTCGTTATCTTGTACGGCCGTAGGTCGTATAGGCTCTTTATCAACAGTTTAAACAATGATTTTCTAATGAAGGCAATGCTGATTTCGGGCCTGATTGTTCTGGGCCTGGCAACCGGAACCCGGGCTCAGGGTGTTTTTCTGACGGATGTGAATGGGCAGGTGTTGCAGGCTACCAAGTATGTCGATGTACAGGGATCGCCGTATCTGAACGAAGCCTGGAAGGAAGGGACGGTAATGGCCGCTACCAACAAATTATATCCAAACCTGAAATTACGCTACGACGTGTATGGGGCGGAACTGGAATACCAGCAAAACAACCAGACGTACCGACTGAGTCCGGGTGCCATGAAGGAATTTCGGATTATCGACAGCGGGGAGATGATTTTCCGGAACGGTTTTGCCGCCGTCAACAACAATACGCCCACCACCTTCTATCAGGTTCTGGTGGACGGTCCTGCGAAGCTGCTCAAGCAATTTAAAGTGAATATGATCGAAAATAAACCGTTCAACTCCGCCACGGTAACGAAAGAATTCCAGAAACAGGAGTTGTATTTTGTGGCGAAACCGGACGGGACGGTCCAGCGGATTCAGAAAAACAAAAAATCGGTATTGGCCGCTCTGTCCGATCAGAAAGACCGCCTTGAAAAAGTTATCAAAGAGCAGGACCTCAACCTCAACGATGAAACCGGGCTGATTGCGGTAGTGGAAAGATATAATGCAAAGTAAGGCAACGAGATGAGACCAGAGGAAACACCGTTGCCAGAAACGTACGGCTGCTTGTCTCTCCTCAATTTTCCCTGCTAAAGCCTTGGGCGGAATAGGGGAACTCCATTTCGTTACCTTTTTGTTACGATTCGATGTTCAATCTAAATACATTACTGCGAGATGAACGCTTCAGAAAAACCGATTCGGGGGACAATCGTGGCCGGTGATCGCATTCAAAGATCCCCAGGCGAAGTGATTGCCGGGAATCCGGAGGCCAGACGAGCACTGCATAACGCCCTGATGCGTCATCAAGATGGGTTTGACAGCCTTCCCAATCGGTATCCAACGGCTTTACACCGGCTGAAAGACGTGATCAAGTCCGGAGTGTTGGGAAATATCAGACTGGTTCAGGTTAGCTGTTATTGGAAACGCGACGAAGGATATTATACTTCTGGAAGCTGGCACGGTCGCCGGGAGCTTACGGAAGATGCGTTATATACTCATTTTTTTCACTACATCAATCTGCTTCACAACCTGTTTGGTGGTATAAGGCCGACCGAAGCCCGGCTGATGAACCTAGACCACCCGACTGATAGGGACGACAACGGATTTGTGTTGTTCAGCCTGTCGGGTGGTGGAACGGGCTGCCTGAGCTTTGCAACGGCGACCTGGGGCAGCACGTTTGAAAATAGCCTTACCCTGCTGGCCGAAAATGGTAGCATGAAAGTAAGTGGCGACTATCTAGACCGGGTAGACTATTGCTATATTCGAAATCATAACAGGCCGGAATGGGCTCCGGCCAATTAGTCACGCTTCTGAAGCACTTTATAAACATGCGAAATTCGCCGACGGGCAACCGGCAAAACCAGGCCATTCGTTAACGTAATTTCAACCTGGTAAGTCGATAGCCGTTCAAATCGTACGATATGATGCGGGTTAATAAGTGCCCCGCGGCTAATGCGGATGAAATCAGGAAGAAGTTTTTGCCATCGTATCAGCGTTTTTGCCGTCATCAATTTCGGCGCATTATGACGGTGCAACAGGCTATAATTACTGTTGCCCTCCAGCCAAATGAGATCAGAGAGCGGTAAAGGAGATTTATACCCTCTGAGTTGTAATAAATCGGTTTTCGGCTGCATTACGAGGGAATCGTCAATTGGTGGGAGACGTTCCGCAAAAATTGACGGACCTGACCTGCTTCCGTAGTTAGTTCGCAGCGATCTGCTTGTAAATAATCATCCAGTACAATTTTGGCTGTTGCCGTTGCGATCCGTTGAATCCGACCGCTCTGACGGGCCCATAAGCTGTACCCGTAAACAGCATGGGGGCCTTCTTCCAGAACCGCAAATCCGTAAGGAGTTGCGTTCCCCGCCGGGTCGTGCCACAGGATAAACCACCGGGCCTGCGCCATAATCTGCGATAAAGAAAGGCGTTTCTGCGCCCAGACTTTAGAGTGATACAGGAACGCTTCATTAGCAATTGCTGCTACTTTTAAATCCAGGGCCGACGGAGCGGCCTCAGGAAGCGTTTCAGTAAGTTCAGTTTCAATTCGATTGCGTTGAGTAAACCAGAAAGACATTTCAAATAATGAGGATAGCTCACCTGCAAAACAAGACACGCTGCCTCCGGGGCAACTGCTGTACGATCGTGAGTAAGGTTCATTTCATTTCGTCCAATTTCAATGCCATTTTATGCGGTTTATCGTTCAGTTCGTAAAATTTTTTTCAAAATAGGTTTTATCCATACCGCTTTACAGGTTTTAAAACCGGAAAGTCAGGTCAGGGGCGTTGTTACTCTTTCAGGTGATTTGGTATACAGGTTGTCAGACAAACAGCTTACGGAAAAGGCTGTTTTATAGGTCTGTAGAAGAGCTTAGTTTCAACCCCGTGTCTGCGAAAATAAACGGTGGACTTTTTATACACCGGGAATGGTTAGCAAGTCTGAAGGAGTATAAAGGGCCGGGTGCATGTAAGAATACCGCTGTTCTTACCCGGGCGAAGGAAGAGAATGAGGAGGTGAAAATTGTTATTCGTCCACGACCAGAAGGCATCTGCCAGCAGAGAAAAATCGAACAAACCGCCCGGAAACGCGTTTATGGACAAAGGGTTTTTCTCTGATCTGAAAAATGAGATAGTGCGCCTGTGATTCAGGTGCTTGCAGTTGATTGATTTTTATGAAGCCACTTATACTGGTAGTAGACGACGATGAGGACGATTTGTGGCTACTGCAAAAAGCGATGCTACAGATTGGTGGAATCTGTCAGATTCATCCGTTTACCGATGCTGCAAGTCTTTTGCGTTATATGGACGGGTCTGATTCTCTTCCTAATCTGATTTTAATTGATTTCCACCAGCCCCGAATGAACGGACTGGAACTAACGGAAGCACTACGGGCCAAATCCGCATTGGAAACCGTTCCGTTAGCCTGGATGAGTTCCGAAATAGATCCTAGCTGGGAAACCTATTGCCAGAAACTCAATGTTGCCTGGTGCTGGATCAAGCCTAATGACTACACCGCCTGGCAGAACTTCGCCCGTACCGTATGCGGTTTGCTGGTGAAATCCGGATTTGAGATGAACAACCGGTTGGATTAAATGGGTAGATAAATTCTGAACGTACTGCCTTGACCGGGCTGACTATGGGCGGTAATGGCGCCCCCGTGATTTTCTACCACTTTCTGACAGATCGCCAGCCCAACGCCGGTGCCGCTGTAGGCCGACCGCCCGTGCAATCGCTGAAAAACCTCAAAAATACGGTCGGCGTGTTTTTCGTCAAAACCAATACCGTTGTCAATGACGCTGATCAGGTGGTAGCGGCTGGCGGGCCGGGGAAGCTTGATTTTTTCCGGCAGTTCGTGGGCCATCAGGGCGGTGTACGTAATCTGGATAGACGGCGCGGTATCCGGGCGACGAAACTTAATGGCATTCGACACCAGATTCTGAAAAAGCTGGCCAAACTGCGAAGCATCCCCGGTCAGAGTCGGTAGCGGATCGTGCTGGACGGTAGCACCCGACTGATGAATTTGTAATTCAAGTACTTCCAACACCTTAGTGACAATTTCTGTCAGCGAAACCGGGTCATAGGTCTGCTGGCGGGTCGAAACACGCGAGAAGGCCAGCAAATCCCGGATCAATTCCGACATCCGCCGGGCCGACACCTGCATCCGGTTGATCAGATCCTGGCCGGTTTCGCCCAGATCAGCGCCATGCTGAGTCTGCAACAGACTTCCAAACGACTGAATTTTGCGTAACGGTTCCTGCAAATCGTGAGAGGCTACGTACGCAAAACGCGTCAGATTCTCGTTGGACCGGCGTAGTTCCAGATTCGATTCGTTCAATTCCTGCGTGCGGGCCTGCACCTGGCTTTCCAGCTCGGCTTCAATTCGTTTCTGCTCGTGAATATCCGTCGCCGTTCCAACCCAGAGCGTAATCGTTCCGGTTTCGTCGTGGATGGGTAGTGCGCGGTTGAGATGCCAGCGGTACATACCATCCAGACCCCGGCGGTATCGGTTTTCAACCACAAAAACGTCGCCCGATGTCAGGGCTTTATGGTAGGCGGCCAGGGTTGCCGGCAGATCGTCCGGATGCACCACCGCCGGCCAGCCCTGGGTTCTGGTTTGCTCCTCGTCCAGACCCGTGTAAGTGTACCATTGCTGATTGTAAAACGTAATTTCTCCTTCGGGCGTGTTGGTCCACGTCATGGGCGAAATCGCTTCGAGCAGCGTACGAAACCGGGCTTCACTCGCTTCGACCTTCCGGCGGGCCAGCACCTGCTCGGTAACGTCGATAGCTATGTTTAGAATCGCATACACTTCTCCGTCGGAATTACGCAACGGTTTATAGGTATAGTTAAAATAATACGTATTGAGCTGGCCGTCCACCATCAGTCGGGCTTCGGCTTCCTGCGACGCGTGTTCAACACCGGTCCTGTAAACCCGGTCCAGAATGTCCAGAAACGGCTGCCCTTGCAACTCAGGAAGGGCCTCCCGCAACGGTGTTCCCTTGATGGTATCATCCTTCCCCCAAAATTTGAGCATGATTTGGTTCGGCATTTCAATCACCATATCCGGCCCGGTGTACAGCGAAATAGCCACCGGAGCCTGCTCAATCAGGTTGCGGAAACGCTGTTCGCTCTCTGCCAGGGCCAGTTTGGCCTTTACCTGCGGGGTGACCTCAGAGGCCAGCACCATAACATCTGTGATGTCTCCGGCTTCGTTACGCATGGGCGCGTACACGAAATTGAAATAGGCGTCTTCCAGCTGATTGTTGCGGTATAAGCGCGTCAGGGTTTCAAAACCGTAGTGCGAAGTCCCGGTTTTATACACTTTTTGTAATAACTCCGCAAAACCTTGTCCATGAATTTCGGGCAGAGCGTCCAGCAGCGGCAGCCCAAGAATGGTAGCATCTTTCCCCCATAACTTCAGGATAGCCTCGTTGGCGGTTTCAATGACAAGCCTTTCTCCGCCCAGAATACCGATAGCAACCGGGGCCTGAAGCACCAGGTTACGGAAACGGTCTTCGGCCTTTTTAAGCACGGATTCGTTTTCTTTCTGCTGGGTAATATCGAGCGCAATGCCGGAAAACGAAACCGGCTTTCCGGCGGTATTGTAGAGATACTGGCCCAGCACTTTCACCCAGTGAACCTCCTGGTTGGTCCAGATATAGCGCGCTTCATAAGTTAAGGTGCCGGTGCGTTGCGCTAGCTGGTAGGCTTGCTCCCGAACCGGAACATCCAGCGGATGCAGGTGTTCCACCAGGCTGTTGCGCGTCAGACCGAGCTGCTCGGTACCGGTCAGAATGCGGACCAGTGCCGGAGAGTAAAGAACTTCATTGGTTTCCAGGTCAACCGAAAACGACCCGGAACCCGACCCTTCCAGGGCTAAACGGGCCTGCTGCTCGGAGAGGGCGGTTTTTTCCTGCGCCAGTACGTCGTCTGTTGTATCGTGGGCAACTCCCGAAAACCGGTAGGGTTGCCCGGCTGCGTTGAAGTGCGCCTGACCCATAAAACGAACCCAGCGCAGTCTGCTGTCCTGTACGCCAATAGTCCGGAAACTAATGTCGAAACTACCACCCGACTGCGGGGTTAATGCCCGCTGAGCGGCTTTGCTGACCCGATCCTGATCATCGGGATGAATGCAGCGGAGAACCTGCTCAAAGGTGAGCTGATTGCCTTCCGTCAGCCCCAGGTAAGCCCGGCACCGGTCGTCGGCGATGACCGCGTTCTGAAGCAGATCAAGATCCCAGGTTCCTAACTGAGCGGAGTCCAGAGCAATACGCAGGCGTTCCTCGCTTTCGGTGCGTAACTGTTGCAGGGCTACCCGTTCGGTAATGTCCTGCATGGAACCCACCATGCGGATTGCCCTGCCGTCCCGGTGCATGATGTAGCCCCGGTCGTAGACGATGGCGTAGGAGCCATTGGCCCGCCGAAACCGGTACTCTGCCGACCAGTTTTCGCCCCCCTGGTCGATGATGCGGTGAATACCGCCTATAATACGTTCTTTATCTTCCGGATGCACATAATCGGACCACGATTCCAGGCCGTAATCGGCCGGTGATCCGGGGTGACCAAATAATATAGTATATCCTTCGTTCCACCAGACGGTATTGGCTTCAAGGTTCCAGTTCCAGACGGCGTCCCGGGTTGCCTTAGTCAGTAGTTCAAATAACCCATTACTCGTTTCTGAGTCCGTATTCACAAACTTATCTCCCTCTTTTAAAAAAATGCAGTTTTAAAGGTACCCAAATGCACCTGGAATTCTAATACAAAGAATTCCAGAATTAGTTTATAACGGACGGTCTCACAGTCAGCTCCCCGGTAGTGAAGGGCCGGTATAAAATTCATGTGGGATTATTTATTAACTTGATAATCAATTCTTCTGACGGTTTTTGCCCAGGGGATGTCAATTAAACACGGTAAACCGCATATTGTTGGAGGAACTTAAATCTGGCTTAGTTTCTTGTTAATACATGCCAGGAGTCACGAAGAATATGCCCTTTGAAGCAACATACCAGGCCGCCCGATCGGTAGCCGGAACGATAGAATCTTATTTCGACCATCATTTTGCTACTGCCACGCTGAACGGTGGCCCTGAAGCCGTGCATCAACCGCATGCACCGGAAATTGAAGCAATGATTGATACCGCTTTTTGGGCCAGCCTGCGGCACGAAGAAGGCTATTCGCCGAAGGTAACACTGGCGTTTCTGCCGCCCCAGCAAGCCGGTCGGCCTCTTATTTTTGCCCACCGATTGCGGTTTACGCCCGACATTCTAACCAAGCTGGCCCCGGCCGTCGAGCGACCGGGTATTCACCTCGGCGTCTGGTGCGAAGGAGAGGAACTCTATATCTGGGGAACTACCCGGGAAATTCCGGGCAACTGCTTCGTGCTGGAGGTTATCGAACCGGGTCTGCTGGTCATTAAACACCGTCGGCTCGACGGCTTTGGCAAGTTCGTCAACGTAGCCATTCTAAAAGGTGACCAGATCAAAATCGTGGATGAAAGTACGGCCGATTCGCTCGATTGCCCTATTGTGGTAACGTCGATGCTGGGTTTCACGCTGCCCTCGTTCTGGAATAACTCAATGAATATCCTGGTTCAGCTGGCGGTTTCCATGCGCGCTCACGGGCGGGGCGGCTTGCTGCTGGTTGTTCCTTCGATGAGTAATGCGTGGCGCGATTCCATTATCCAGCCAATTTCCTATCCGGTGGTTCCGGTTTTCTCCCAGTTGGCAGAATTATTGCGGCAGGAAAAGGAAGAGAATGTCTGGCGTCGTGACGTTAGTCTGTCCATTGACAGCATTGCCGGGCTGACCGCCGTGGATGGAGCCACAATCATCAATGATCGGTATGAGGTGCTGGCGTTTGGGGCAAAAATAGGCCGTTCGGCCCTGAGCGATCGGGTGGAACAGATCATCTGGACAGAACCCATCGTGGGCAATGAAGCGGTTGTGGTGCATCCGGCCCAGATCGGGGGAACCCGCCATCTGTCGGCGGCCCAGTTTATCTACGATCAGCGCGATGCCGTGGCACTGGTGGCTTCTCAGGATGGTCGTTTTACGATCTTTGCCTGGTCACCGAATGACCTGATGGTACACGCCCACCGGGTTGATTCGCTCTTATTGTAAAACAATTTGGGGCCTTACGCAGATTATAGTATGACCGGTTAGTAAACCGTCGTACCGCTTGCTGTGTGCCGGTATCCTGTATTTTTCTTTTCTAGCTATATTGGTAAAACTCTTTTATTCAGTATGATGGCTAATAGCGCCAAGCCCAATCGGTATTACCTCATTCATAACGAGCCTGTTTTACTAACTGAAAAGCTGTTGCGCGATCTTCAGCCGCCCAACCGTCCCCGACCGATTAAATTAACAAAACCGTGGCTTTCAGCTTTCGGTTTCTGGCCCGACCCATCGGCCAACTCCTGGCTATTGGAAGATGTCAGACTGGTACCCGGTATGAACTGCTGGCTTTGCGTCTATACCCGCCGGTATCTCCAGTATGTACACGAGCTTCAGGACTTATTCGAAGAGGTGCATGGCCATATTGAATTACAGTTAGGCACAGAGCCTTCCCGTCTGCATTTATCATCCGCTCGCCAAACGCTGGTGTCATAAGCATAAAACCGTATCCGGCCATCAGCCGAAACCACGTCGATGGCCGGATACCGTATAAAATTCCTTTCAACGGCAGATTCCCGTCGAAAATCCATCCGGACAACAGTATTTTTCGTCGCCGACTTCCTTACAGAGTAGATTGGCGTACGGATTCCGCGCTGTAAATACCGGCCGGGCTATGTACCGCCATAAATTCTCAAGAATCAGTTTTCAATGGAAAATTCCAGACGTGATTTTATCAAAAAAGCCGCTCTGAGCACCGCCGGAATCACTTTTGGCGGGTTGGCAACGGGGATGTCGGCAAAGAGTTACGCAAAAGTTATTGGGGCCAACGAGCGGTTGAACGTAGCCATTGCCGGGCTGGGCCGCCGGTTAGGTGCCTACTACGACCCAATTGGCAGGAAAGACAGCAACGTCGAGCTGGTGTATCTGTGCGATGTGATGAAAAAGCAGCGCGAAGCGGGTTTGCAGAAGTTTTCGAAGCATATCGATTATAAGCCGAAGCTGGAAAACGACATACGCAAAGTGATTGCCGACAAAAACGTGGATGTGCTGATCAATGCAACGCCCGACCACTGGCATGCACCCGGAACCTGGCTGGCTGCGCAGGGGGGCAAACACGTTTACGTCGAAAAACCGTGTAGCCAGAACCCGCGCGAAGGTGAAATTCTGGTTGAAATCCAGAAAAAATACGGCAAAGTAATTCAGATGGGTAACCAGCAGCGGTCAGCCGCCGAGTCGATTGATATCATCAATCAGATTCACAACGGTGCCATCGGAACGCCCTACAAAGCCGTTGCATTTTATAGCGCTCAGCGGGGCGAAGTACCCGTTCCGAAAGCGGCTCCTGTACCCGACGGGCTGGATTGGGATTTGTTTCAGGGACCGGCTCCCCGCACGCCCTACATGCACGATACCTGGGATTACAACTGGCACTGGTACGGCTGGAACTACGGAACCGCCGAAAGTGGCAACAACGCTACCCACGAACTGGACGTAGCCCGCTGGGCGTTGCAGGTCGATTACCCAGAATTTGTAACGGTCGAAGCCGCCAAACGGCATTTTCTGGAAGACGGCTGGTCGATGTACGACACCATGGATGCGACGTTCCGGTTTCCGGGCAACAAGATCATCAAGTGGGATGGCAAGAGCCGCAACGGATACAAAACCTACGGCACCGACCGCGGAACCGTCATTTACGGCAGCACCGGCAGCGTTTATGTCGACCGGGATGGTTACAAACTCTTCAACCGCGACGGGAAGATGATCAAAGACAGCAAATCCAGCGGTTCGGAAGCCGGAACGGCGCTGGGCGGAGGGGGCGATATGACGACGCGCCACGTGGTCAACTTCTTCAACGCCATTCGGGGCAAGGAAAAACAGAACTCACCCATCGACGAAGGGGCGAAAAGTACGTTGCTCTGCCATCTGGCCAACATTGCGTACCGGACCAATAAACCGCTGGAAATTGATACGAAAAACGGCCATATCCGTGACCGGGAAGCCATGAAGCTGTGGGGCCGGACGTACGAAAAAGGCTGGGAACCGCCGGTATAATCAGCAAGAAATACGGCTTTCCAACTGGAAGCATTCTTATAAAACCGTCAGCCGGGTCCGGCTGACGGTTTTATGTTAAGTAGCGTTTTTCAGGAACATCCACCGCACCTTTGGGCGTATGCGATCAGGCTAATTTTTCTTTAAAAAGGCCGATGGTACGTTCCCAGGCGAGTTTGGCAGCGGCTTCGTTGTAACGCGGTCCGGCGGTGTCGTTGTGGAAGGCGTGTTGTGTTCCTTCGTAGATATACAACTGATACGGCACGTTCGCTTTTTTGAGAGCTTCTTCGTAGGCTGGAATGCCCGCGTTAATCCGCTCGTCCAGACCGCCGTAGTGCAGTTGAACCGTGGCTTTGATTTTGGGTACATCGGCCACGTCCGGTTGGCGGCCATAAAAAGGCACAGCCGCTTTCAAATCCGGCGCATGAACAGCCAGTTGATTCGCCATGGCCCCGCCCCAGCAAAAACCAACACAACCGAGTTTTCCGTTGCTGTCCGGACGGCTTTTCAGGTAATCCAGCCCTTTCAGGAAATTCTGCCGGGTTTTTTCCGGGTCCAGCTTGCCGAACAATTCCCGCATCTGCGTTTCGTCGGGGGGCGTTCCACCGGCTGCCGACAGGGCATCGGGGGCCATCGCCAGAAAACCGGCTACGGCCAGCCGACGGGTAACATCCTCGATATGCGGATTTAGCCCCCGGTTTTCGTGAATGACCACCACAGAACCGTATTTGCCGTTGGCCTTCGGACGAGCCAGGTAGCCTTTCATGGTTGTGTCGGCACCGGGATACGTAACGCGTTCGGTGATAATCCGGTCGTCCTGGCCGCTTACGGTCTGGGCGTGGGCATAGTTGACTTCCAGCGTTGATAAAACCACCAGAGCCGCGCTCATACCGCCGGTCAGCTTCGCCAGTCGTTGCAGAAAAACATCCCGCTTCAGCGGTTTGTGGGTGTACTCGTCATACAGATTGATGATTTGCTGATCCATGGCTGAAAGGGTAGGAGAAAAGACAAAAAGGGTTATTGCTCCGAACCGCCACTGCTTCTTTTCTGACGTGCGGGGCGTTTTTTCGCATTCATTCGGCGTTTTCGCTGCGGCTGCGCCCCGCTTTTGCCCGGATTGTATTCCAGCGTTTCGCCCAGATGAGCCGGCAGCGATACTTTCGTGACCGGCGTTCCGATCAGTCGTTCGATGGCGGCAAATTTCCGTTGCTCCGTTTCACTGACAAACGTGTAGGCAATGCCGGTGGTTTCGGCGCGGGCGGTGCGTCCAATCCGGTGAACGTAATCTTCGCCGTCGTGCGGAACGTCGTAGTTGATTACCAGGTCAATGTTGTCGATGTCAATCCCGCGCGACAGAATATCGGTTGCCACCAGAATGTTCAGTTTCCGGCTGCGGAAAGCCTGCAAAGCCTGCTCCCGTTCCTGTTGTTCGAGATCAGAATGAATGGCTTCGGCGGCAAAACCGGTCTGTTTCAGCTCGCGGGTCAGTTGCTTGACGTTTTCCTTGCGGGAACAAAAAATCAGCACCGACGGAAAACTATGTTCCTTCAGCAGGTACTTGACCAGCGCGATTTTCTGTTTCTGGTAGAGCACAAACGCTTCCTGAACAATTTTGGCGGGTGGCTTCGACAGACTGAGCGTAATTTCTTCCGGTGATTTCAGGATTTTCCGGGCCAGTTCCCGAATCTTGGGCGGCATTGTGGCCGATAGCAGCAGACTTTGCCGGTTGGTGGGCAGGAAAGAAATGATCTTCACGATGTCGCCGTAAAAGCCCATATCCAGCATCCGGTCGGCTTCGTCAAGCACCAGGTACTGCAAGTGTTCAATTTTGGCATAGCCCATGTTCAGGTGGCTAATCATCCGACCCGGTGTGCAAATCACAATGTCGGCTCCCCCCGAGAGGGCCTGGCGTTCGGTGCTGTACGATGCGCCATCGCCCCCGCCGTATACCGCAATCGAACTGACGGCAGTAAAATAAGAAAACCCTTCGAGGTTCTGGGCAATCTGGATCGCCAGTTCGCGGGTGGGCACAATAACCAGCGCCTTGATGTGGTCATCGGGGCCAGCGGTTGTAATTTTGTGAAGAATGGGCAGCAGGTAAGAAGCCGTTTTACCCGTACCGGTTTGCGCCGACACGATCAGGTCCCTGCCTGCCAGAATAAGCGGAATAACCTTTTCCTGAACCAGTGTGGGTGTATCGTAATTCATGGCGTCGATGCCTTCCATCAAGCGTTCATCGAAGCCAAAGTCTGAGAATTTCAAGTTAAAATACCGTAGTTTGGGTGTATAGTCTGGTCAATATAACACTATTGCGGTGATTAAAGCAAATCGTGCGATAAATGGTCGGTTTATTGCTTTCCCGCAGGGCTTGTTTTCTTCCAATTCTGTTAACTTGCCAGAATCAATACGGATTAGATTGTCCCGGCCAATAGCTTCTTTTCACTCGTCTATGAATCGTTTTAAAATCGTCGCACTGGCTGTTACGCTTCTTGTTTCGGCCTGCCAGCGACCTGCCCGGCAATCCTCTAGCCAGACTACCGACTATTTCCCGGCGGCTGGCAATGCCTGGGAACATCGGCAACCAGAGGCTGTCGGGATGGATGCGGATTTGCTGCGACAGGCCGTTGCGTTTGCCAAACAGCGGGAAACCACCCAAATGCCCCCAGATTTTTCGACGCAGGAAGAAATCTTCGGAACCTTGCTGGGACCCGTCCCATCGGACCGCGCCCAGACCAATGGCCTAATCCTCCGACACGGTTATATTGTGGCCGAGTGGGGCGAAACCGACCGGCCCGATCCAACGTACAGCGTCGCTAAAAGTGTCCTTTCTACGCTGACCGGGCTGACCATCGACCGGGGCCTGATCAATGATGTCCACGATCCGGTGGCGAAATCCATTCACGACGGCGGTTATGATTCTGAGCAAAACCGCAAAATTACCTGGGAACACCATTTGCAGCAAACGAGCGAATGGGAAGGAGAGTTGTGGGGCAAAAAACACGACTTTGTGGGAAAGGAGGCTTACGGCAGAGGGGAACGGAAACCGCGTACCTTGCAGCAGCCCGGCCTGTTTTACGAATACAACGACGTGCGGATCAACCGGATGGCGCTGTCGCTGCTCCGCCTGTGGAAAAAGCCGTTGCCCAGCGTACTGAAAGACGAAATCATGGACCCGATTGGCGCATCAAATACGTGGCAGTACGTGGGGTACCCCAATGCCCGGGTTATGATTGACGGAAAAATGATGTCATCGGTCAGTGGCGGAACGCGCTGGGGCGGTGGCCTCTGGATCAGCACCCGCGACGAAGCCCGGTTTGGGTACCTGGCCCTGCGAAATGGCCGCTGGCGGGACAAACAACTGGTTTCGGCAAACTGGTTTAAAGCCGCCGTCCAGCGCGGCCCGGTTGGCCCGGACTACGGGTATTTGTGGTGGCTTAACACTGAGAAGAAAGCCTGGCCCAGCGCCCCGGCAACCAGCTTTGCCGCCATTGGCGCGGGCTCCAACACCATCTGGATTGATCCCGAACACGACCTTGTGATCGTCTGGCGGTGGCACGACGGCAACCCGGACGAGTTGATTAAACGGGTGCTGGCTGCGGTTAAATAAAGTAAAAAAGGCGGACCGATGGCCCGCCTTTTTCGTTCTTACTTCAAAATCGGTTCGAGAGCCGCCCGGTTTTCGTCGAGCCACTGCGCAATATCGGAGACAATTTCCTTGATGCCCAATTCCGGTTTCCAGCCCGTCAGTTTCGTTACTTTCGTGTTGTCGGTAATGTAAAGCCGGATGTCGGCGGCCCGGTTTTCGGCCACGCTGTTGATGGGGATAGTTTTGCCGGTTACTTCCTGGCAGATTTTCGTCAGTTCCTGCAATGATGCGCTGCTTTCGACACCCCCACCGGCATTCAGAATTTCGCCGTTAACTTTATCGATGTTATGCAATTCCCAGTCGATCAGGCGGTAGAGGTCGGCAATGTGGAGCATATCGCGGGTTTGCTTGCCGGTTCCGCCGTAGCCGATGTACGCCAGTTGCTGCTCGAAATAATGTTTGGCAATCCAGAGTACCATGACACCCTGATCAACTTTGCCCATCTGCCACGGTCCGGTAATCACTCCGCAGCGGTTGATAACGGTTTTCAGACCAAAAAACTCGTTGTACTCCTGAATAATCAGTTCCGACGCCAGCTTGGTGGTGCCGTACAGGGAACGGGCGCCGTCGAGTGGGAAGTTCTCGGCAATGCCTTTCGACGAAACGCCCGGTACGGGCTGGTTATCCGAAAGCACAAACCGCGTATCGTGCTCATCAAAATTCAAGGTTTCGATGGTTTTGATCGGATAGACGCGACTGGTAGAAAGAAAAATGACGTTAGCTTTGGATTTCAGCGCAAAGTTCAGGCAGTTGACCGTACCGAACAGGTTGGTGTTCATCAGGTAGTCGGGCGTTCCGGTCAGACCGGCCAGAACCGATGGTTCGGCGGAGGCTTCAATCAGCGTATCAACCGGCGGAATGGGGTCAAAATCTTCCTTGTTGCGGATGTCGCCGTGTACAAACTGAATACCGGCTTTGGTCAGCCGGGCTACATTCAGCTCGGAGCCTTTGCGTTTGAGGTTGTCGAGAACAAAAATTTCGTACTGTGGATAGTCGCTTTTGAGGGATAAAGCCAGTGAGGAGCCAACAAATCCCGCTCCGCCAGTGATCAGTATTTTCATTCAGATAAAAGTTAATTAGCGGTCAATCAATGGCTTTGGTTAGAACATAAAACCGTTGACTGCTAACGTATGGCTATTAGGTATCGATTCGTTTGAGTTTAACATTAACAACCGGGCGAATGACCAGCGGCACTTTCTCGATTTTCACTGCGCTGGTGTCGAGGCCAAACCAGCGGTCTTCGGGCGTCGTGAAATTTTTGACGAAAAAGTAGATATCCATGACAAACCGCTCCCGAAACGGAAGGTCGTTTTCGTAGGAAAGAAATTTCTCCAGCACCACAAATCGGAAGTCGCCGATGACATTCTGCCGACTGAGCGATTCGTACCGGCTGGTAATGTCCACTTCCTTATTTTTTACCATGTCTTCAATGACCTTCCGGAAGAAAAGGTTAATCCGCTGCTCAATCCGGAAACCCAGCCGGAACGTGACTTTGTAGACATCGTCGGGCGCAATGGTATTCACCTTGTATTCCATAGTGTATGGATCATCGGTGGTATCGACGTGGATAAACCAGTAAATATCAGCCCGTTTAGGCCGTTTCTGGAAAATCGAATAAATGATTTTGGACTCGATTTCGGCGGCCCGGGCCGCATTGCTCATGAACACCAGGTGTGTGGCGTATTTGGGGATGCTGATGTCGCGGCTGAGTTCCTTGAACGGCTGGATGTACTGGTCGATTTTGACGTATTCCGTCAACCGCAGCTTGATCCGGCTCGCGTTCAGCCAGATAATCATAATACCCGCCATTATCCCGGCGATCAGCACCGATACCCAGCCACCGTGCGTAAATTTGGCCAGGTTGGCAACCAGAAAGCTGGCTTCCACGAACAGGTAAAAGATCAGGAAAAACATGACAAACCACGCGTTGAACTTGTGGGAGTACATGTAGTAGCTAAACAGAATGGTGGTCATCAGCATGGTCAGCGTAATGGCCAGACCGTAAGCCGCTTCCATCCGCGAGGATTCCTGAAAGTACAGAACCACTCCAATACAACCCGCAAAAAGCAGCCAGTTGATGCTCGGAACGTAAAGCTGACCCTTCTTATTGGTCGGGTAGCGTAACCGGACTTTGGGCCAGAAATTGAGCCGGATGGCTTCGCTGATCAGCGTAAAAGCGCCCGTAATCATGGCCTGGCTCGCAATAACCGTCGCTGCGGTGGCAATCACAATACCGGCAAACAGAAACCATTCGGGCATCAGGCTGTAAAACGGATTTCGCTCGCCGAGCTTCTGGCCCGCCAGCCCTTCAATAAAAGCACCCTGTCCGAAATAATTCAACAGCAAACAGGCTTTCACGAACATCCAGCTGACCCGGATGTTGCCCCGGCCCGTATGCCCCATATCGGCGTAGAGGGCTTCGGCCCCCGTAGTTGAGAGGAAGACGGCCCCAAGCAGCCAGAACGCCCCGGGATAATCATTCAGAAAGTGATAAACATAATAGGGGTTGACGGCCTGAAGAATGGATAAATCATCGATAATATGCAAAGCTCCCAGTACGCCGAGCATGGTAAACCACAACAGCATAATAGGGCCGAAAGCCGTTCCGACCACGCTGGTCCCAAACGTCTGAATCAGGAACAGAAAAGCCAGAATGCCAATAACAATCGGAACCGTAGGAATGTCGGGGTAAATAATACGAAGCCCTTCAATAGCGGAAGAAACCGAAATCGGTGGTGTAATGATGCTATCGGCCAGCAGCGAACTCCCCCCGATAATGGCCGGAACGGTCAGCCAGCGGGCGTGGCGCCGAACCAGCGCGTAGAGTGCGAAGGTTCCGCCCTCTCCCCGGTTATCCGCCCGTAATACCAAAATGACATACTTGATGGTAGTCTGTAAGGTAATGGTCCAGAAGATACAGGACAAAGCTCCTCTGACGATATCTTCCTGAATGGGTTGATCGCTGCCAACCACGGCCCGGAGCACGTAAAGTGGCGAAGTACCAATGTCGCCGTAGATAATACCCAGAGCAACCAGCAAACCCGCTGCGCTTACCTTGTCCAGGTGCTTTTTATCTTCCATAGAAAGTAGATGCCGAGCTAACTCAGGTTCAGCCGGTAAAATCCGGCTTAAAGATAACGTTAAAAAAAGGAGAAAGGAGAAGATTGATCCGGAAAAAGGCATTGTGACCTTTAGCGGATTCAGCTTCTCCTTTCGCTTAACGATTTTCTTCTATTTATATCACCAGAATTTCTGCAAAACAGCCTATAAGGTCCCGGCCAGTAACACCAGATTCAGCACAATAATTAACGCGGCTACGGCCCAGCTCAGGATGGTCAGCCAGCGGGGGTTGACAAAAGCGCCCATTTTCAGCTTATCACTCGTAAACATCACCAGCGGCACGACGGCGAAGCTCAATTGCACCGATAAAATCACCTGACTGAAAACCAGCAATTCCGAGGTGCCCCGTTCGCCGTACAGAATGGTGACAATAAGAGCCGGAACAATGGCAATTAGACGGGTAATCAGTCGGCGGAGCCACGGTTTGAGCCGGATGTTCAGAAAGCCTTCCATGACGATCTGGCCCGCCAGTGTACCGGTTAGCGTTGAATTTTGCCCCGAAGCCAGCAGCGCCACGGCAAACAGCACACTGGCCAGCGTAGCGCCCAGCAGCGGATCGAGCAGGCGGTGGGCATCGGTTATGTCGGCCACCTCATGATTGCCGGACGTATGAAAAGCCGCAGCCGACAGAATCAGAATGGCGGCATTAATAAAAAACGCCATAAACAGGGATAAGGTCGAATCGATGGTGGCAAACCGAATGGCGTTCCGGCGGCCCGATTCAGTGCGGGCAAAGTCGCGGGTTTGAACAATGCTGGAATGCAGATACAGGTTGTGCGGCATCACCGTGGCTCCCAGAATACCGATGGCAATGTAGAGCATACCGGGATTGGTTACCACTTCTTTCTGCGGAATCAACCCACCAAAGATGGCAGAAACGTCGGGCCGGGCCAGAATAATTTCATATCCAAAACACAGCAGAATAACGAAAATCAGAGCCGCTACGATGCTTTCGAGCCAGCGAAAACCTTTGTGTTGCAAATACAGCAGCAGTAAAACGTCCAGCGCCGTGATGCACACCCCAACGGTCAGTGGGATACCGAACAACAGATTCAGCGCCAGTGCCGAGCCAATTACTTCGGCCAGGTCGCAGGCGGCAATGGCAATTTCGCACAGAACCCAGAGGACAATCGCCACCGGGCGGCTGTAGTGATCGCGGCAGGCCTGTGCCAGATCGCGGCCCGTAGCAATGCCCAGTTTGAGCGAAAGGTGCTGCAGGAGCATGGCAAATAAATTGGAAATCAGGATAACCGACAACAGGGTGTAACCGAATCGCGAACCACCGGCAATATCAGTGGCCCAGTTACCGGGGTCCATATACCCAACGGCCACCATCAGGCCCGGTCCGGCAAAAGCCATCAGCCGTTTTAAAAAAGAACCATTTTCCGGGACAGGAATACTGGCGTGGACCTCGGGTAATGATTTTGATAAATTTTCAGATTTCCATCCCTGTGCCATTATGGAGGTATTTTTATTCGTAATGCTAGCGTTAGGCTGCTATTTAATTTCCGTCTACAATAACACAACAAATATATCTAATGTTTCTAAATAAAAATTTAGGGCAGTCTAAAAATTTTTTGAACGGTAATAAAAAACTAGATTTGTAAGAAGAATAGAATAGACACGGTGTCTATCTTTCTGGTGGTAAGTCTATTAAGTAGAGATGGGTAGACGGTTTGTCTGTCCTGAGCCTATGCATTCATTCACGGAAGAAAATTATTTAAAAACCATCTATTACCTGGCGGCCCGGCAGGAGGGAGAGGTTACAACCAATTCGCTGGCCGAAATGACGGCTACGAAGGCCGCTTCGGTATCGGATATGTTGCGCAAACTGGCTGAGAAACAACTGATTCATTATAAAAAGTATCAGGGTGTACGGCTAACGGCGGAGGGGGAGCGGCTGGCGCTGAAAGTAATTCGGCGGCACCGGATCTGGGAGGTTTTTCTGGCCGAAAAGCTGGGGTTTGGCTGGGACGAAGTGCATGAAATGGCCGAAGAACTGGAGCACATCCGTTCGGAGGAGCTGGTCGAAAAACTCGACGCGTTTCTGGGCTACCCGCAGTTTGACCCCCACGGCGATCCGATTCCGAGTCCGGCGGGGCAGATGCCAGCTGTTGAATACAGCAAACTCTCGGAGGTGGGTGTCGGAACGGAGGTGCAGGTCATGGGTGTGCTGGAACATTCGCCGGAATTTCTGCAACACCTCGATAAAACCGGTCTTAATCTGGGTTGCCGGGTACGGGTGCAGGACATCAACACCTTTGATAAATCCGTCTCTGTACAGATTAACCAGGAAAAAACGTTATTTGTCAGTAACGAAGTGGCCCGAAATTTACTGGTCAATTAAAACCGAACGGACTCCAGCAAGCTTTCATGAAACTCCTCGATTGGTATATTTTAAAGCGGTTTTTGCTGACGTACTTCTTTGTCGTAATGGTTATCGTGCTGGTAGTCTGCGTTGTTGACTACACGGAGAAAGTAGACGATTTCTACAAGCACAATGCCCCCGGCGACAGGATCATCTTTGATTATTATCTCAACTTCATTCCGTACTGGGCCAACTACATCAGTCCGCTGATGGTGTTTATTGCCACGGTATTTATGACCTCGCGGCTGGCGGCTAAATCCGAAATTATTGCCATTCTCAGCAGCGGCATCAGCTTTGTCCGGCTCATGGTTCCGTATGCCCTGGGGGCCCTGATCCTGAGCGTTGCCACGTATTTTCTGGTGGGCTGGGTGGTGCCGAAAGCCAATCAAACCCGTATCGCTTTTGAGTTGAAATACACCAAAGACCCCTACACGTATTCGGGCCGGAATATTCACATCAAGGTGGCGCCCAACGTCTATGCTTACCTGGAAAGTTATAACAACCAGAGCAATACGGGGTATAAATTCACGCTGGAGGAGGTGAAGGGCAACCAATTGATGCAAAAAATGGCGGGTGAGCGCATTGAGTGGAGCCCGGAAAAGAAAAAGTGGACGGTATACAATTACAACCTACGGAAAATTAACGGCTTGCAGGAAACGCTGACGCATGGCGAAAAAGTTGATACCCTGCTGAACCTCTATCCGTCGGACTTTGACAGTGATTTTAGTCTCTACGAAACTTTTACCTTCCCCGAACTCGACAATTATATTGCCCTGCTCAGCAGCCGGGGCGCCGACGGTGTTGAAACCTACTTGCTGGAAAAATACTCGCGGCAGACGCGTCCGTTTGCCATTCTGATTCTGACCGCAATTGGCGTCATTATGTCGGCCCGGAAAAGCCGTCGGGGCGTGGGCTGGCAGGTCGCGCTGGGCTTTATTCTGGCATTTGTCTATCTGCTGTTTTTCATGCTGGCCAAAGGTATTGCTGAAGCGGGGAACCTGAATCCGATCCTGGCTGTCTGGCTGCCCAATATTGTGTTTACCGCCATCGGTCTGATCTTGTACCATACCATTCCACGATAACCGGGCCGCGCAGGCCGGGCCACGTAGGTCGGGCCGCGTAGGCATTTTGGTTTGGGTAAGTTTTTGCATTTAATAGTGACCCCGCACGTATTTAACGGACTAAAGCCTACGAGGCCCGGTCCTAGGTCTGTATGAACCGTCCAACACTCACTGATTACCTGCACCTTCATTTCCTGGTCCTGATCTGGGGATTTACAGCCATTCTGGGGCTGTTGATTTCCGTACCGGCTCTCACACTGGTGGTCTACCGGACGCTGCTGGCGGCTGTTGGGCTGGGATTGCTGCTGGTGGTTCAGCGAAAAATGGTGCCGGTTGCACCCGCCGATCGGTTGAAACTATTGGCAACCGGCGTGGTGATTGCCTTACACTGGGCTTTGTTTTTCGGAGCGGCCCGCGTCGCCAATGTGTCGGTTTGTCTGGCCGGCATGGCAACCGGTTCGCTGTGGACCAGTTTGCTCGAACCGTTGTTTGTCCGCCGACGGCTGCAACTGATCGAGGTCATACTTGGTATGCTTGTTATGGCGGGTTTATACATGATTTTTCGTTTTGAAATTGACCGGGCGGCTGGCTTGCTGATGGCGGTTTTCTCGGCCATGCTGGCGGCCGTTTTCACGATTGTCAATAGCCAGTTTACCCGGCGGTATCCGCCCATGACCATCACCTTTTACGAAATGTCGGGGGCTTTTGGTGGTTCACTGCTATTTCTGGGGTTATATTTGGCATTTGGTTTAGAAACACCGTCATCGCTGTGGCCCCAGCCAACCGACTGGCTCTGGATTGCCATTCTGGCGTTTGTCTGTACGGTATACGCTTATTCGGCTTCGGTCTGGCTGATGCGTAAGTTCTCGGCCTTTGCGGTAAACCTGACCGTCAATCTGGAGCCGGTATACGGTATTGCCTTGGCCTGGCTGTTTTTCGGCGACCGCGAACGGATGACCACCGGCTTTTATGCAGGTACCGTGGTGATTCTGGTTGCGGTGCTGGTGTATCCGGTCTGGCAGCGAAAAATGGATAAGAAAAATGTTTATCCGATTCAATAACCCAGGGTTACGAAACGTCAATGGCGGTTTTGGTAACGAATTTCCGAGCTGATGAATCAACTGATTACGCCCAATAAAATTCTATTTTTTCTGCTCATTGGCTGCCTGATGATGGTGGCAACTCCCTTAGTTCTGCTGTCTTTTTACAACCATCCGTCGGTGGTCGATGATTATTGTTTCGCCTATACCGTCATGCGTTTTGGGGTCTGGAGGTCCCAGAAGTTTTATTACGACGGCTGGACGGGCCGCTATTTCCACAATTTCATTGTGCACACGAGTCCGCTGATCTGGCGGTGGTTTAGCGCCTACACGATTTTCCCGATTGTGTTGCTGGGTCTGCTCTGGACGGGCTTTTTTACCTTAATCCGTCAGATTGGCCAGCGGGTTATCACAACCGCCGGACAGATTGCCATCGCATCGGGTGCCTGTTTTCTGTACATTTCCCAACTGCGCTCCATTGCCGAATTTTTTTACTGGTATACCGGGCTGGCGGGGTATTCCCTGGCCTGCGTACTGCTGCTGTTTCTGCTCGGTGTGTTTATTGCGCACGATCGGCAGCGTACCGGCTGGAAAAGCCCCCTGCTGTTGCTGGAAGCGGTTTTGGTCCTGTGCATCATCGGCTCCAGTGAAACCTGGATGGTGGTGACGTTATCGTTTTTAGGGTTCCGGGCTCTGGTCAGTTTACTGTATCGGCGGACCATTCCGGTTGCCCAGATTGGCCTGTTAATCTGGGCCGGTCTGTGTAGTTATGCCCTGATACAGGCGCCGGGAAATGCCATCCGGATGGGTGGAAACAGCCTGAGTCAGGATTTTCTTTTTTCGGCCATCGAAACGGTCAAATTCGGTTCGGTTTACTTCCGCGACCAGCTTTTAAATTCGTCGATTCTAATTCTCTCGGCGCTTTTTTTACCGGTTGCCTACCGCCTGACCGACAGCCATAGCCCGACGCGTCCTTACTTTTCCATTTACTGGTGGCTGGCGCTGGGTTTCTATCTGGGTTTGCTGTTTGTCCTGACGTTCCTGCATTTCTGGGCGGTAGGAGTTCCGCCGGTGGCGCGGTTGCTCAACGTCGTCAATCTGGTCTGGGTGGTCGGCTGGTTTTACATGCTGACGGTTTTTGTCCGGCTTTTCCGCCATCGCATCAGCAATTGGGCGCTTGTGACCGGTTACCGCTGGCCGACGGTTGCGGTCGTTGCGGTTTTGTTGGGGGTTGCAGGCTACCGAAATACAAACCTGCGGCTGACCTACGATGATCTTCGCTCGGGAAGGGCCAGGGAATATCATCAGCAAATGGAAGAACGGTATCAACTGATGACCAGTAGCCGGGGCGATACCGTTGCCGTGCCCCCGTTGACGGCTTTACCGGCTTCGCTGGTGTTAGAAGACCTCAGTTACCGGTCAGAAGCCATGTTCAACGATTGCTGGGCGGGTTATTTTTACCGAAAAGGCGTCAAATTACGTACGGCGTCGGCTACAGCTACAGCGTCCGAAGTTCAACCCGCGTCACGTCAAGTTACGAGCCAGCCATGATTCCCGTTGTACCCCTGTTTCGGAAGATTTCTCCTTTGCTGGTCGCCTTTCCGGTGATTTGTTTTCTGGCGCTGGTGCTTCTGTTTGTCGATAACATCCCCTGGATGGATGATCTGGAATCATTTTTCGGGTTTCTCATCAATTACACCAGTGCCGATTCGTTTTCGGAAAAATGGCGCTGGCTGCTGGCTCCCAACAACGAACACCGCATTCTGTTTGCCAAACTGACCACCCTGTTTTTTTATAAACTAACGGGGCTGCTCAATTTCCGGTGGCTGATCTTTGTCGCCTTCGGCTGTACGCTGGTAATCTGGCTGGTTTTGTACCGGATATTTCGTTCCATGCGATTGCCGTTGCTGGCCTTTTTGCCGGTGTCGCTGATTTTGTTCCAGCCCCAATACCGTCTGACCAGTTTCTGGGCCATCACGGCGTTGCAGCACCTGGCCGTTACGATGCTGATTCTGTGGGCGTTGTATTGGCTGGCGAATCCCAGCCGTTCGCCCTGGCGCTTCATCGGAGCCATTCTGTTGCAGATGCTTGCTTCTTTTTCCATGAGCAACGGCCTGTTTGGGTGGGTGGCCGGACTGGGTGTTTTGCTGGTGCAGTGGCGGCTGGAAGGCATGAATTATCTGTGGCGGCTGGTCGTCTGGGCTGGGCTGGGGGTGGTGGTGATTCTGCTCTACTTCCACGATTTTGCCAATTTACAGGGTAACGAAAGCAGTGTGTCGTTTTTCCTGAAACACCCCCATCTGGTCATTTTTGGCTTTTTCACCTTCCTGGGCGGCCTGTTTGACTTTTTTCCCACGCTCGACATTTTACCCCGCAGCATCCTGCCAACGCTGGCCGGTATGGCGTGTATCGCCCTGCTATTCTGGTTGTTTCGAACAACGATGTTCCATAGTCTGTGGCAGCCAGGTCAAAAACCGGTGGACAGGAAACTGAACCATCGACGGTATTTTTTCGTGGGAGCGTATGGTTTTCTGCTGGTCAATGCCGTGGTGGTGGCGGTGCTTCGGCCCCGGTTTGGGTACGAGGTCATGCTGATCAGTAACTACATGCTCTACCCGGCACTGCTGGTTATCCTGCTGTATCTGGACGGCTTGAGCGAGTTTAAGGACCCGCAGCGGCTAAAGAAGTGGATGACAAGCGGTATTGTGCTGGGCGCGCTCGTCTGGAGTGTAATGTATTTTCATCACCTGCCCCTGCTGGCTGCGCAGCAGGCCACGCGGCAGACTTCCGTTTTTAACCAGAAACACAATGAGCTTGGTTTCGGGGCCATTATCGGGTCGGAGTACGCGGCTGCGATCAAGCGGTGGGTAGACACGGCCAAGGACAAAGGCTTTTATGCGTACCCGCAGAATATGTTTTATGCCCCGTATGAGCAGACATTGCTGAATCCTGCCCCGCCCGCTGATCCGGCTTTGAAGCTGCTGGTGCATGAAATGGACGCTGAATTCCGGGTAATCACCGAAAACTGGTCGTTGCCCGCCGGGATTCGGGATGCCTGTATCGTGGTGAAATCGGCCCGCCATACATACCTGTTTCCGGCGGAGAACCCGTATTTTCCAATGCATTTTTACCTGCGACGACGGATGCCGAACCTCACTGCCCGGGTGCTCAAATCATTTATGTACCCTGATACCTATCAGGTTGGTATTCTGGTAGCGACAAGTGAATCCGTCGATATACGGTATTCGAATCAAACCTTAATCGTTCGGTAAGTAAACACAATCATGTAATTTTGTGCGTCCTATATTAACTTGATACGCTTTGTCTGAACCACTCATTTCGATTGTCGCTCCGCTTTATAACGAACGGGAATCGTTTCCACACCTTGTTGCGCGGCTGAATGCCCTGATGGACAGTTCTCCGCTTTCTATTGAAGTTGTCCTGATCGACGATGGCAGCCGCGACAATACGGCGCAGCTCATGCAGCAATTAGCGTTGGCCGACGAACGGTACCATTGCGTTTTTCTGGCCCGGAATTATGGACACCAGATTGCTCTGACGGCGGGCATGGCCGCTGCCAAAGGAACCGAAGCGCTGTTTATCATTGATGGTGACTTGCAGGACCCCCCCGAACTGCTGACCGAATTCTACGCCAAATTCAAGGAGGGCTACGACGTGGTATATGCGGTTCGGAAAAAGCGGAAAGAAGGCTTTTTCAAAAAAACCGCCTATTTCCTGTTCTACCGCTTCATGAAATCCATTTCCTACGTTGACATTCCGCTCGACAGTGGTGATTTCTCCCTGATCAGCCGCCGGGTCGCCAATGTCCTGAATCAGATGCCGGAAGAAAGCCGCTTCATTCGGGGAATGCGCAGCTGGATCGGTTTTAAGCAGATTGGCGTGGAGTACGAACGTGATGCCCGCGTGGCTGGAGAAGCCAAATACACGTTCAAAATGCTCCGGCGGCTGGCCTATAACGGTATTTTCAACTTCAGCGAATTTCCGATCAAGTTCGTGACCAATATGGGAATGCTATCCATTGGCATTGCCGTCTTATATTTTATTCAGACGCTCATCAAAAAATATTTCTTCGGGGGCGTACCGCAGGGCTTTACGGCTTTGTTGTTTACCATCATTCTTTTTGGCGGTATTCAATTGATCGGATTAGGATTAATCGGAGAGTACGTACTGCGGATTTTCTTCCAGAGCAAAGGCCGTCCGCTGTACATTGTTCGCGAGATCATCCGGAAAAAAGAACGCCAGTCGTAATAAATTAAGAGTTAGGAGTGAAGAGTGAAGAGTTGGCCGAAGCATTTAATTCTTAACTCTTAATTCTTAACTCATTACTCTAGAAGGGATGTTATTTAATTCGCTCCAGTTCTTATTATTTTTTGTTGTCGTAACGCTGGCGTATTACAGTTTGCCGTGGCGCGGGCGATGGGCGTTGCTGTTGGGGGCCAGTTGTTATTTCTACATGGTCTTCAAACCGGCTTACATCCTGATCCTGTTTCTGACCATCGTGATCGACTACTACGCCGGAATCTGGCTGGAGCGAACCCAACCCGGTTCGGCGCGGAGATGGCTGCTAATCATCAGCCTGATTTCCAACGTCGGTATCCTGGCGTTTTTCAAGTATTTTGGATTTTTTACGGATAGCCTCGTCTGGCTGCTGGATCAGGCTAACCTGGATGGCCCGGCCCAGGCCGTTAACCGAAAAGCCATCAGCCTGCTCAACAAAGTATTGGTGCTATTTGGCCAGCCGGGCACCACCTCGTTCAGCATTGTTGATGCCATTTTGCCCATCGGACTGTCGTTTCACACGTTTCAGGCAATGAGCTATACCATCGAGGTCTACCGTGGCAACCAGAAAGCCGAACGGCATTTCGGGATTTACGCCCTGTACGTGATGTTTTATCCGCAACTGGTGGCCGGGCCAATTGAACGACCGCAGAACGTTCTGCACCAGTTTCATACGTATTTTCACTTCAATTTCGAGAACCTGAAAGCCGGGCTGATGCAGATGGCCTTCGGTTTTTTCAAGAAAGTGGTCATTGCCGACCGGATGGCCGAGATCGTTAGCCATGGCTACGACAACCCAACGCAGCACAACGGTCTGACCCTGCTGGTAGCAACGCTGGCCTTCAGTATTCAGATTTACTGCGATTTCTCCGGGTATTCCGACATTGCCATTGGTGCGGCCCGGACGATGGGCTTCACCCTGATGGAAAACTTCCGAACACCGTATTTTTCGCGTTCCATTGTCGAATTCTGGCGACGCTGGCACATTTCCCTCTCCACCTGGTTTCGCGACTATCTGTACATTCCGCTGGGCGGTAACCGGGTCGGCCCGTCAAGACGGTATTTGAATGTCTTTATTGTTTTCCTGGTCAGTGGTTTGTGGCACGGAGCGAGCTGGAACTACGTCATCTGGGGCGGTTTGCACGGCGCCTATCAGCTCATGGCGGGCTGGCGCGATAAAGCCTTGAGCCGATGGGGCATCACATTTCCGGAGGAGAACAAGGCGTATCAATTGGTGCAACTCCTGCTGACGTTCGTGCTGGTGATGCTGACGTGGGTGTTTTTCCGGAACCACAAAGCGCCGGTCGAGAATGCCTTTTATATTCTGGGTAAAATCATCTTTACGCCGTTCGACGGGCCGCTTAGTGCGCCGTTCAATACCACTGAACTCTGGTTTTGCGTGCTGCTGGTGGCGGTTTTGTTCCTGAAGGAAAAATTCTACCTGACCATCCCGACGCGCAATACCGTGCTGTTTTTTGTGCTGTTCCCACTGATCTGCCTCCTGTCGTATCTATTCGGCGTCTTTACCTCAAACCAGTTTATCTATTTCCAATTCTAAACCATCATTTGCCGGATTTTAAGCTCAAATGGGCAAACTACACCGGATAACGAGTAGGATTTGTCACTGCGCGACTCTCTGGTCAAAAGCATGGATTACGGAAATGAAAAAGCTGTCTCAGGGCGTCGCCATACGATTTTTTCTTACGGTTTTTCTGGCCTGGATGGCTGTTGGGGCGAGGCTGGCGGCTCAGGAGCTGCGTTTTGAGTCCGAAATCAGGGCCTACGAAGCCAAAGCCGTCGATGACCCACCAATTCCGGGTTCTACATTTTTTGTGGGAAGCTCCACCTGGCGGCTTTGGGGGCCCGCGCTGGAAGAAGATTTTAGCAAATTTAGTCCGGTGAATCGCGGGTTTGGCGGGGCAACCATTCCAGATGTACTGCGCGTTATGGACCGGATCATTCTGCCACACTGTCCGGCCCGCATTGTGTTTTCCTGCGGAGGCAACGATCTGGCGGGCGGTGACACACCGGAAACGGTTGTCAACAATTTCAGGACTTTTCTGGCCCGTGTCTGGCGGGCTAATCCGTTGACGGAAGTGTATTTCGTGTCTAATCGGCATTCGCCCGCCCGCGAAAAATTCCGGAAACAGACCGACCAGTTTAATCGACTGGTGAAAGCGTTAGCCGGAAAAGTAGACGGTTTGTACTACGTCGATGTGCTTCCGCTGACGGACGGCAAGGATCGCGACCAGTTGTTCATGGCTGACCGGCTGCACCTGAACCGGGCAGGGCAGCAACGCTGGATTCCAGTCATTACGGCTGCACTGGACGAACGGGATCGGGTGCGCACCAAGCCTAACCTTGATGACGTAAACCGGAAGCGTGTCACTGCCGGTATTCTGAACGCATCGGAAGTTGCTTCGATGGCATCGCAAAAGCTGAATGTCGTTTTCATTGGCAACAGCATCACGGCGGGTGCGGGTTTGCAGGATCGCGAGACGGAAGCCCCGCCGGTGCTGGCGACGGCATACCTGAAGCAGCAGGCCGGTATCGATCAGGTGGCTTTTTCCAATCAGGGCGTGAGCGGGTATACTACCGTCGATTTTCTGCCCGCTACCAACAAAGCATTTGGCAAGGTGGCGCAGGCTGCCGATGCCTTTAAGAGCGATCAAACGGGTCAACTGGTCTTTTCGATTGTTCTCGGAACGAACGACAGCGCCATTCAGGGGCCGAACGGTTCGCCGGTTTCGCCCGAGTCGTACCGGACCAATCTGAAAACCATTGCCGACCGGCTACTGATGGATTATCCGGGGTGTAAACTGGTGATTCACCGTCCGATCTGGTATAGCCCCACCACCTATAACCGTTCGAAATATTTGCAGGAAGGGCTGGATCGGTTGCAGAGCTATTTTCCGCAGATTGACGGGCTGGTGGCCGCTTACGCAACCACGCATCCCAGACAGGTTTACGTGGGCGATACGCAGGGATTCAACTATTTCAGGACGCACTACCTGACAGATTTTCGGCACGAAACCGGCCAGCAGGGGACCTTTTACCTGCATCCGAACAAGAAGGGATCGGCAACCCTGGGCATTTTCTGGGCCGAAGCAATCCGGAAAGCCGTGCAGCCCGTAAACTGAAGAGATTACCGCCCGATGGCCACTTTCCGCAGAATCGAATCGATAATCTGCAACGTGGTCACGCCATCGGCTTCGGCTTCGTAATT
Source organism: Larkinella arboricola (assembly GCF_003259745.1). GTDB lineage: Bacteria > Bacteroidota > Bacteroidia > Cytophagales > Spirosomataceae > Larkinella > Larkinella arboricola. Next base: position 879,157 of record NZ_QLMC01000001.1, read on the forward strand.
GAGCAGAATCCGGTGGTTGAACACGTCGGGGGCCACTTCCTTGATGTCTTCCGGCAGGACATAATCGCGCTGGTCGAAGTAGGCGAGGGCTTTGGCGGCCCGGTTGAGGTGGATGCTGGCGCGCGGAGAAACCCCGTACTGGATATACCGGGCTTCGTCGCGCAGGTTGTAATCAAGCGGTCGGCGGGTCGCAAACACCAGTTCGATGATGTAGCGTTCGAGCGTCTCCGACATCGTGATTTTGTTGATTTCGTTCTTAATCCCGAAAATGTCATCTTTGTCCAGCACCGGCTGCACTTCGTAATCAAAGTTGAGGTTGGCCATCCGGCGCATCACCTCCAGTTCCTCATCCCGCGACAGGTACCCCACAAAAACCTTCATCATAAACCGGTCGATCTGGGCTTCCGGCAGCGGGTAGGTTCCTTCCTGCTCCACGGGGTTCTGCGTAGCCAGCACCAGAAACGGCTTATCGAGCACAAACGTTTCTTCACCGATCGTTACCTGTTTTTCCTGCATGGCTTCCAGCAGGGCCGACTGCACCTTGGCGGGCGAGCGGTTTACTTCATCGGCCAGAATCAGGTTGGCAAAAATCGGCCCCTGCTTTACTTCAAAATCGCCCGATTTCTGGTTGAAGATCATCGTACCGACCAGATCGGCGGGTAGCAAATCCGGTGTGAACTGAATTCGCTGAAAATCGAGCTGTAATGCCTTTGCCAGCGTGTTAATGGTCAGGGTCTTGGCCAGTCCGGGAACGCCTTCCAGAAGAATATGTCCGCCGGTAAACAAACCAATCAGCAGCCGGTTGAGCAGGGCTTGCTGCCCCACCACCACCTTGCTCATTTCCTCAAACACCTGCCGGATTTTGGCATGATACATAATATCTGCTGAAGTCATGGGGTAGAAATAATAAGCCAGGGCGCTCTGCCCGGACTTATTACGATTTAATCGCTTTTACAAATCGCTCCTTGCCGTGAATGTCTTTAAAAATCTGAACGTTATGGTAGCCGCGTTCTTCAAAAACCTGCTGGGTCTGCGGACCAAACCGTTCGTTGATTTCGACGTAACAGCCCCCGCCCGGATTCAGGTGCTGCTGCCCGAAATCGGCAACGGCCTTGTAAAAAAGCAGCGGGTCCTGATCTTCTACAAATAACGCTAAATGCGGTTCATACCGTAAAACGTTTGTATCCATATGTTCCGCTTCCGACAGCGTAACGTACGGCGGGTTGCTGACCACGCACTCAAACCGGCGGTTTTCTGCCCCAACGTTCAGGATATCGCGCTGCTCAAATTCTACCTCGGCCAGCAGGGTGCGGGCGTTCAGTTGGGCCACTTCGAGCGCTTCCGGTGACAAATCCCAGGCCAGTACGGATGCCTGCGGCAGAAACCGGGCCAGCGTGACGGCAATACAGCCGCTTCCGGTGCCGAGGTCGATAATGTTCAGCTGGCCGGTGGTTTCGGCGTAATCCCGGACGATGAGCCGGATCAGTTCTTCGGTTTCGGGGCGCGGAATCAGCACGGCGGGAGACACCTGAAACTCCAGTCCGCAAAACTCCGTGGTGCCGATGAGGTGCTGAATGGGTTCCTGGTTATTGAGCCGCCGGATCAGTTCGTCCCAGTCAGGTTGCGGTGGGGTTGTCGGAATCGGTTTTCCGGCGACCACGTCGGTTCGGCGCAGCAACAGAAAATGTTCCAGTAATAAAAATACAATGGCGCGGGCTTCTTCCGGGCGGTATCCCTGCAATTGACCCACCAGCGAATCAAATAGCGACTTGGCTGTATGCATGCGGACGTAAATTTTGCGTAAATCTAAACCTTCATCAGACAGATTTTACCGATTTGCCGGATTTCTTTACTTTCGGTACCTATAAACCATCTTCTGAAACCGTTGATCGACGATTCTCTCTTTATGTTTCGTGCCCTCGAACTGGCTAAGCTGGGTCGGGGGCATGTTAGTCCCAACCCGCTGGTGGGCTGCGTAATTGTATACAATGGGCACATAATTGGCGAAGGCTGGCACCGGCAATACGGCGGACCGCACGCCGAAGTGAATGCCGTGCGGTCGGTAACAGACGAGTCGCTGCTGCCCGAATCGACGGTGTATGTCACGCTGGAACCGTGTTCTCATTTTGGGAAAACGCCCCCCTGCGCCGATTTGTTAATTGAAAAAAAGGTAAAAAAGGTGGTCGTCTGCAACGATGACCCCAATCCGCTGGTGGCCGGGAAAGGACTGGCCAAGCTGCGGGCGGCCGGTATTGACGTCGAAACCGGGCTGCTGGCCGATCAGGGCCGCGAATTAAACCGCCGGTTTTTTACCTTTATTGAGCAAAAACGACCGTACCTGATCTTAAAATGGGCCGAAACCGCCGACGGTTTTATGGCTCCGGCTGATTTCCGGCCGGTTCCAATCAGCGGATCGTTATCGCGACAGCTTGTGCACAAATGGCGGACGGAAGAAGATGCCTTTCTGATTGGTACTAACACCGCCCGTTACGACAATCCCCAGTTGAACGTACGGCTTTGGAGCGGGCGAAATCCGGTGCGGATTGTCATTGATAAACAATTGACGTTACCGCCTTCCCTGCATCTTTTCGACGGTTCGCAGCCCACGCTGGTGTATTCGGTGGTGCGCCCTGAAGCCGAAATGGTCGGGGGTGTCAAATACATTACGCTGGATCCGGAAGCCGATTTCCTGCCGCAATTGCTTGCCGATTTATACCAGCAGAAAATTCAGTCGGTGGTGGTGGAAGGCGGAGCGGGCGTATTGGAAAGTTTTCTGGCCTCCGGCGTTTGGGATGAAGGTAAGGTTTTTAAAAGCTCAACGGTGCTGGGCAACGGGTTGGCGGCCCCGGTGGTCCGGGGGCGGTTGGTCCATACTGAGCGGATTGGCGACGACTGGCTGATGACGTACCGAAACTAGCGCGAACGGTTTTGAAACTGCCCGTTGGCGATTACCTCAGAAACCGCCAACGCGTCGGTTAAAACGACCAGATTGGCCACAAAACCCGCCTGAATTTTTCCCAACGTATTGCCCAGTCCCATGATTTCAGCCGGAACGGTCGATGCCATCCGGAAGGCTTCGGCAGGCTCCAGCCCGACATACTGAATACCGTTCCGAACCGCGTCGAGCAGCGTAATTGCCGAACCCGCCAGCTTGCCTTCGTGGTTTGTGTAGCGCCCGTTTTCGTACTGAATCACCAGATCTTCCAGAGCGTGGGAAGGGCGGGGTGGGTTGGCAAACATGGCGTCCGAAATCAGAAAAAGCCGTTCATTCAGCAGACGTTTCGCCACGCGGATGCTGGCCCAGTCGCAATGAAAACCGTCGGCGACGATGCTGGCCCGGACCGTTGGATGGTCAAAAATGGCCCCCACGGTACCCGGTTCGCGGCTTTCGAACGGGCGCATGGCGTTGTACAGATGCGTAGCCAGCGGAATTCCCGCGTTAAATACCGCCGTGGCTTGCTGGTAAGTAGCGTTGCTGTGGCCCACCGAAAGCCGGATGGGCGTAGTACGGGTTTGTTCAAGCAGGCGGCTCAGTTGTTCCGGGTGAAAAATTTCGGGGGCCACCGTCAGAATCCGAATAACCTCCCGGCCTTTTTCCAGTAATTCATCCAGTTCTGCATCAACCGGTGGCCGAACGTGCGTTACGCTGTGTACCCCCCGTTTTTCAGGGTTGATGTACGGTCCTTCCACGTGCAGACCAAGAACACCGTTCGGAGCCGTCTTTTGTCCTATCCGAACGGCTTCCACGGCTTTCAGCGTTCTGTCAAACGAGGTGGAGTAAAGCGTGGGCAACACCGAGGTCGTCCCGTTTTTCAGGTGCGTCTGGTAAATATGGGCAACGGTTTCGGCCGTGGGCGATTCATTCAGGCAGACGTCGGAGCCGCCGTAAAGTTGCAGATCGACAAAGCCGGGTACCAGCCATTGGCCCCGTAAATCAATACCGTCGGCGTCATTTGGCCCGCCCGTGCAGACTTCCTGAATCAATCCGTTTGCCACCCGAACCGATGCGCCGTGCAGCACGTCGTTTCCGGTAAAAACCGTGGCGTTATACAGCGTGAAGTCCTGCATGATGGCGTCGTTTTATGGCTTACAGATTCCAGATCTCCCAGGCTTTTTCGGCTTGCAGGTAGAGCATCGGCAGCCCGTTGTGCGTAGCGGCTCCGTGTTCACGGCCTTGCTGCAAAAACCGCGTTTCGGCGGGGTTGTACACCAGATCGTAGAGCAAATGACCCCTGGTCAGCATCCCGTAGGGAATGGCCGGGCTGGCTTCCACCCTGGGGTAGGTGCCAACGGGTGAGGTGTTGATAATCAGGCGGTATTCGTCCAGGATCTCCGGGCTGATGGACTCGTAGGATAACGCTTCGGCGGTTTGCTGACGCGAAACGAGCCGATAGCGGATTTGCAGATCACCGAGTGCCGCAATCACGGCTTTGGCCGCTCCGCCGTTGCCGAGCACCAGCGCCTGAAGCGATGCTGGAAGCAGATCGAGGGACTGTAACCATTGTTCGAGCGAAAGCCGAAAACCGTAATAATCCGTATTGTAGCCGATTTTCCGGCCGTCCCGTAAAATTCGGATGGTGTTGACGGCTCCGATTCGGCCCGCCGACGCCGGATCCAGTTCATCGAGAAATGGAATAATAGCCTGCTTGTGCGGAATCGTTACGTTCAGGCCAACCAGATCGGGCGTGGAGGCAATCAGTTGCGGAAAAGCCGTCAGGTCAGGAAGCTCGAACAGGTCGTAACGGCTGTCCGGAATGCCTTCTTTCTCAAACTTCTCGGTAAAATATTTTTGGGAAAACGAGTGGGTTAGCGGGTATCCAATGAGTCCGTAGCGGTGCATAAATAGGCGTAAATCGGTTGCCCAAAACTACGACCAAAACCGATAGGACCGGTAAAAAACAGATTAAATTGCACCGTTGACCACCACCGAAAAAATCGCGTCCTGAATCCGGATGGTATCGGTTTGCGACTGTCCCGGTGCGGCGCTTTCCGGGTCGATAACGAACGTAGCATTCAGGTGTCCGTCCAGTTGCCGGGTTTTTGGGTTGTACTTATCAATCGTAATTTCGTTTGCTTCGGGAGCCGCATGATAGAGGTTGTACCGGATGCCGGTGGTATTCTCGCCGATGCGGGTGTAGAGCCAGACCGAGAGGGGCGTGCCGTTTAGCGCATCCCAGCGGGTCGCCTGTAACGGGTAACGGCCGGTTCTGATGGGGAGTTGGTTGATACTTAGCCACTGAACTTCGCCATGTGTGCGGAAGCTACCACATTCTTCGACCATCAGATTGATGCTGTCGCGGTTAAAAAAAGTCGCGGATGGCGACGCCGACCACTCCTGTTTGTTTTTCAGAGCCATGAAGTTACCGCAGTTCGGGAGCTGGGGAACGCCTATTTTTTTATTGTCACAGTTCAACAGAAACCCAATTAAAGTCAGTAAAAGAATATTCTTCATGGTGGGATGGTGGGTAGCGGTTATCTCGATGTGTTAATGACCGTTTAGACGGAGCAAGGGTTTAAAAGACACATCAAAAAATTAACTATTTACTAAAACCGGATCGGGCACTTTCGCAATTAAACTCGGATATTTGCAGCCAGACTTTCGAGTAGCGTATGTACAACCTGATTCTGTTTGACGATTCAACGATTCGCACGGCCCTGTTACCTTTTACATTTACGCGGCCAGTGAGTGAAATCCGGGTTGGCATCTGCACCATCACGGAAAAATGGACCCGGCAGTTCAATACCGTACCTGCGTTTCTAACGCAGCCTTACCTGCAAATAAAATATCCTTATCAGCCAAAGCCATCCGGATTGTTCGTGAACGGCGCCATTTGCCCCACGAAGTCACTAATTATTGCACTGAATAGTTTGCCGTTGGAGGGAGCTCTGGTAACACCCGATGGCTTGCTGCTGGCGCTGTATACGGAAAAACCGCTGGAATCGGCTCCTTCGGCTGACGACGCGCAAACGATAACGGTTTTTGAGGAACCGCTGACGGTCATCAGAAGTCTGCCGGATATTTTTGCCAGCAACAGCGAGCAGATCCGGGCCGATTTTGAGTTGCTAACGGCCGGGCGCACGTCGCAGCCCATCACGGACCCCCATACGCGCTGTTACGCGCCCGAAAACATTTTTGTGGAAGAAGGGGCCCAAATCCGGGCGGCTGTACTGAATGCGGAAGGCGGTCCAATTTATATCGGTAAAAACGCGCTGATTCAGGAAGGTACGGTTATGCTCGGGCCTTTTGCGCTCTGCGACCACGCCACCATCAACTGGGGCGGCAAAATGCGCAGCAATACCACCATCGGACCGTATACCAAGGTGGGCGGAGAAATCAGCAATTCGGTTTTCTTCGGCTACAGTAACAAGGGCCACGACGGTTTTCTGGGCAATTCGGTGATTGGGGAATGGTGCAATCTGGGAGCCAATACCAACAACTCGAATCTGAAAAACGATTATACCAACGTAAAGCTCTACAGCTACGCGACCGGCCAGTTCGAAAACATCGATCGGCTGTTTTGCGGGCTGATGATGGGCGATTATACCAAGGCGGGCATCAGTACGATGTTCAATACCGGTACGGTGGTGGGTGTCAACGTCAACGTGTTTGGCGCGGGTTTTCAGCCGAAGCACATTCCATCGTTTTCCTGGGGCGGTGGAGCCGAAGGGCTTACCGACTACCGGCTTGAAAAAGCCGTCGAGGTGGTCCGGGAAACCATCACCCAGCGGGGCATGGTCTTTACCGACGTGGACGAAGCCATTCTGCGGGAAGTCCATCGAATGGAGAAAGAGAACAGAAACAACAAATCGTAAACGGGAGGCAACTGGGGCGTGTAATCCATTTCCTGCTTTCTTCTTTTCAGTATGCAATTCAGTGAAATCATCGGACATAACGATACCAAGCGGGCGCTGATCCGGGCGGTGCAGACCAACCACCTGGCCCACGCCCAGCTTTTTGACGGTCCGCCGGGCAGCGCAAATCTGGCGCTGGCGCTGGCGTTTGCCACCTTCGTCAACTGCGAAGACCGGCAAGAATCCGGCGACGGGCTGGCCGACTCTTGCGGCCGGTGTGCGTCCTGCCTGAAAATGCAGAAGCTGGTACACCCCGATTTGTCGATTATTTTTCCGGTGGCGGGCAGCAAAGTAACCAGCGAAACCCTGATGGCCGACTTCCGCAAGTTTGTGCTCGAACATCCATACCGTGTGCTGGACGAATGGCTGGCGGCTGTCAGCATCAAACAGGGCAACATTCCGGTCGAAGAGGCCCGGGAACTGATGGGAAAACTGTCGCTGAAAGCCTACGAGGGTAACTACAAAATTGTCCTGATCTGGTGCGCCGAAAACCTGCATACCGCCACGGCCAACGCCCTGCTGAAATTGCTGGAAGAACCGCCCGCCCAAACGCTTTTTCTGCTGGTGACCAACCAGGCCGATAAATTGCTGATCACCATTCTGTCGCGGACCCAGCGCGTAGCCGTGCAGAACTTTACCGACGACGAAGTGACTACGCACCTGCGCCAGCACCTGAATCTGCCCGAAAAACGCGCCCGGCAACTGGCCTATCTGGCCGATGGTAATCTCTCGGAAGCCATCCGGTTGTCGGAAGAAGAACCGGAAAAAGGCGAGGGCGAACCGGGTTCCGACCGGCACAGCTGGTTTGCCGAATGGATGCGGTTGTGCTACCGGCAGGATTTGATTACACTCGTCAAACAGGCCGATCAGTTTGATGCGATGGGAAAGGAAAAACAGCGGGGTTTGCTCGACTACAGCCTGAACCTTTGCCGGGATTTATTTTTGTGGAAACACGGCGTCAACGAACTCTTGCGACTCCCGGACGAAGAACGTACGTTTGTAGAAAATTTTGGTAAAGTTCTCACATCCGAACACCTGGAAAGTATGGTTGGTCAGTTGAACGAAGCGGTATTTCATATCGAACGAAACGTCCGGGCCAAAATGGTCATGATGGACCTGTCACTTTCCTTCAGCAGCCTGATTCGCAACGGAAAATGAAACGCCCGACGAAGACCGTTTCGGGCGAGCGCCCCAAACAGGTAATCGGTTTTGCCGACCGGCTGGATTTTCCGGACCTGGGCTGGACCGACGTTGATGCCAAGATTGACACGGGCGCTTATACGTCTGCTCTGCACTGTACGGACGTTAAACTGGTGCCCCACGGCGACGGCTTTCGCCTGCGCTTTACGCTGGTCGGGGATCGGGGCCGGAAGAAAAAACAGTTTGTTACCGATCTGTTCCAGTACAAAACCATTAAAAACTCATTTGGGCAGTCCGAGAAACGGTTTGTCATTCAGACCCGTGTGCTGATCATGGGGCGGCTGATCCGGGCTGAATTCTCGCTGGCCAATCGCGGAACCATGCGCTTCCCGGTATTACTGGGGCGCAAACTATTGCGCAACAAATTTGTTGTTGACGTATCACTCCAAAACGTTTCGTACCAGATGAAACAACAGAGCCCGGCTTCCTGACGTTGGTGACACGGGCCGGTTCTGTCTCCTTTCCATCCACTGACTTTCTTGTTTATCCGATATGCGTATCGCTATTTTGTCGACCAATCCCGAATTGTATTCTACAAAACGGTTGGTCAGGGCCGTCGAAGAACGTGGACACGAAGCCGTTGTCATTGATCACCTGCGCTGCCAGATGATGATTGAAGGCGGCAAGCCGGATGTTCTTTATAAAGGTCAGCCGCTGGAACACATCGACGCCATTGTGCCGCGGATTGGCGCTTCGGCAACTGATTACGGTTGTGCGGTTGTCCGGCAGTTTGAGATGATGAAAGTATTTACAACGGCCCGGTCGCAGGCCATTACCCGTTCCCGCAATAAATTGCGGAGTTTGCAGATTTTGTCGAAGGCGGGGGTGGGGCTGCCCAAAACCGTATTTGCCAAACATCCCAAAGATGTAGACCCGCTGATTGCGCTGGTGGGCGGCCCGCCGGTCGTGATCAAGCTGCTCGAAGGAACGCAGGGCATGGGCGTGGTGCTGGCCGAAAGTGCCAAAGCCGCCAAATCGACCATCGAAGCTTTTTACGGATTGAAGGCAAATGTCTTGATCCAGGAGTATATTGCCGAAGCAAAAGGCGCCGACATCCGGGCGTTTGTGGTGGGTAGCCGGGTGGTTGCTGCCATGAAGCGGCAGGGCAAAGAGGGTGAATTTCGCTCCAACCTGCACCGGGGCGGCTCCGGGCAGACGGTTTTGCTGAGCCCCGACGAAGAATGGACCGCCGTTCATGCTGCCAAATCCCTGGGTTTACGGGTGGCAGGGGTGGATATGCTGCAATCGCAACGCGGGCCGCTGGTGCTGGAAGTCAACTCGTCGCCGGGGCTGGAAGGTGTCGAAAAGACAACCAAGGTTGATATTGCTGGCCAGATTGTTGAATACATTGAAGAAAAAATTCCGACCGATGAAGTGGACACGGTTGGTGTATAAATGGAATGATGAACATTAAAATTGGAACACGCGGCAGTCGGCTGGCGCTCTGGCAGGCTTACTACATTCAGGATCTGTTAAAAGCCGCCGAAGTGGATTCGGAACTGGTTATTATTGAAACCAAGGGCGATAAAATTCTGGATCGGTCGCTGGCCAAGATTGGCAGTAAGGGCGTTTTTACGCAGGAACTGGAAGACCAGCTTCGGGCCGGAACGATTGATATTGCCGTGCACAGCGCCAAAGACCTGCAATCGTCGCTGCCGGAAGATTTATCCATTATTGCGTTTACCGAACGCGAGCGGGTCAATGACGTTTTAATCAGCCAGGACAAAAGCCTGTCGCTGACGAGTGGGCGGGAATTTGTGGTCGGTACCTCCTCCACGCGCCGGGTGGCGATGCTGAAGCATTTCTGTCCGCACATCAAAACCGTCGATATGCGGGGCAACCTGCAAACCCGGTTGCGCAAGCTGGAAGAAGGCCAGTGCGATGCCCTGCTGCTGGCCTACGCGGGCGTTCACCGGATGGAATACGACGATCTGATTGCCGAATACCTGCCTACCGAGGATTTTACCCCCGCCGTCGGACAGGGGAGCGTAGCCATCGAAGCGGCCTCGAGCCTGTCCATTGATAAACTGAACACCATCCGTCAATTAACCAACCATGAACCAACCGAAGCCTGTTTGAAAGCCGAGCGGGCCTTTTTACGGCGGCTGGAAGGCGGTTGCAGCATTCCGGTTTTCGGGCTGGCCACCTGGCAGGACGGTGAGATCAGCCTGACGGGCGGGGTTGTTAGCCTGGACGGCAGTGAGCTGTTGCGCGACCGGTTCAGCGGACCACCGGCGGAAGCTGAGCGGCTGGGACACGCACTGGCTGAGAGTATTTTAGCGAAAGGTGGGGACGAAATCTTGCGGGCGGTGCGTCAAAACTTGTAACTTGTCGGTCCAAAACCCGCTGTTACAACTTGTTATGGTTAAAATTGCCCAAACCGAAGCCGACCTTCGCCGTTGTCTTCCCGCGTTGGTTACGTTACGACCGCACCTGAGCCCCAACGAGGCCCTGGAACAAATTTTGCTGCTACAGAAAGAAGACCGTTACGTGGTGGCCTACGTTGAGCCAGATGGGCAGGATTCTTCCGAAACGGCGGCTCCGGCGGCCATCGGATACCGGTATATGAACCTGCTGTTCAGTGGCAAAACGCTTTACATTGACGATTTGTCAACGCTGCCCGACCAGCGCGGCAAAGGGTACGCCAGCCAGTTGGTCGACTTTGTGATTGCCGAAGCCCGACGCGCCGGTTGTACCGCCGTGACACTCGATTCGGGTCAGAATCCGCAGCGGTATGATGCGCACCGGCTGTATCTGAACAAACGGTTTAACATTGTCAGCCACCATTTTGCGTTGAAATTGTAATTGAGACAAACGAAAACAGAGAAAAGAAGAAAGCGCACTTCTTCGGTTTTGACTTCTAACCCGTTTACTATGCGGATACCCGTTCTGCTCATTGCTCTGCTGCTTGCCTGGCCCGTTCTGGCCAAAAAACCGTCTAAAAAGAAGGATTATCTGGTGACGATCAACACGGAATTTGGCCCGATGCGGTTGATTTTGTACGATCAGACCCCGAAACACAAAGCGAACTTCATTAAACTGACTCAGGAGAAGTTTTATGACGGTTTGCTGTTCCACCGAATCATTCAGAATTTCATGATCCAGGGTGGTGATCCAGACTCCCGAAACGCCCCGCCCGACCAGATGCTGGGCAGCGGTGATGCAGGCTATACCATCCCGGCCGAGTTTGTCCCGGAATTATATCATAAGAAAGGCGCGCTGGCGGCAGCCCGGAATAATAACCCCGAAAAGGCATCGAGCGGTTGCCAGTTCTACGTAGTGCAGGGCCGGGTCTGGAACGACGCGGAGCTTCAGCAGCAAACCGAACGCATTGCCCAGATGAAAGGCCGTCAGCCAACCGATGCGCAGAAGCAGGTTTACCAAACGCTGGGCGGCAGCCCACATCTCGACGGAAATTATACGGTTTTTGGCGAAGTGATTGACGGTCTGGCCGTGGTCGACAGCATCGCCAGACAACCCGCCAATCCGCTCAACCGTCCGCTCAAAGACTTGAAAATGACGGTATCGGGCGAATGGATGAAAAAGAAAAAAATTACAAAACAGTTCGGGTACGTCTATCCTAAAAACAGATAGATCCTCTACACACTCTTATGAAAAAACGCATTCTGATTACCGGCTCCAACGGTTTGCTGGGGCAAAAACTGGTTCATCTATTAACGCAGCAGCCTGACGTGGAGTTAATTGCCACCGCGCGCGGAGCCAACCGCCTGCCCGCATCGGAGCGTTATACCTATCAGCCGATGGATATTACCGACCGGCAACAGGTACTCGACGTGGTGGGGGAGACGAAACCGGATGTGATTATTCACACGGCGGCCATGACCAACGTGGATCAGTGCGAAGCGGAGAAGGATGCGTGTTGGGCGCAGAATGTGTCGGCGGTGGAGTATCTGGTGGAAGCGAGCCGGATCAACGATGCGTTTCTGGTGCACGTTTCAACGGATTTCATCTTCGACGGTGCGGCCGGTCCGTACGACGAAGAGGCTGAGGCCAATCCCATCAGTTTCTACGGCTGGAGCAAATATGCCGCCGAAAAAGCCGTTATCCATTCAGGGATCAAATGGGCCATTGCCCGGACGGTATTGGTCTACGGCATTGCCCACGACATGAGCCGGACCAACATTATTCTGTGGGTAAAAAAATCGCTGGAAGATGGCAAGACGATCAAGGTCGTAACGGACCAGTGGCGCTCTCCAACGCTGGCCGAAGACCTGGCTATGGGCTGCTGGCTGATTGCCGACAAAGAAGCGGAAGGGATTTATAATATTTCCGGGAAAGATTTTCTAACTCCCTACGAAATGGCTATCAAAACCGCCGATTACTTCCAACTGGATAAGTCGCTCATCACCCAGGCCGATTCCTCGACGTTTACGCAACCGGCCCGGCGGCCCCCGCGTACGGGTTTCGTGCTAGATAAACCGCGCCGGGTTCTGGGCTACGACCCGAAAAGTTTTGAAGAAGGCATTGCCGTTCTGGCTGCGCAGATTTCATAAAAGAGTAGTACGGGATTCGGTTTGGGAGGCTGTAGCCACGATTCATAAACCGGATCCCGCAGCCTAAGTGAGTACGTTATAAACCCTGAACCCTTATGAAATGGCTTTTATTTGTTGCTCTGATTGGTATATCGCTGACTAGCCAGGCGCAGTTGCCGGCTACCGGAAAACGGGTGTATGGCCCTGTAACGACAAAGCGCGGCATTGTTCTGAAAGAAGGTGATCAGGTGCGGTTTGGTGAAGGTGGTCTGGCGTCGGGCGGTTATCAGCACATTTATCTGACGTTCGATAAGTTTGGACAAAAAGCAGAAACCGCTCATCTGGAAGAAGGCTATGCTTACAAATACGCGACGATCAAAGAGTTTCGGGAAGTTGGCTCCGGCAGCGACCGGCGGCTGGTGGCTCTGATTCGTCCGAAAGGCGGAGTCAGCATTCACTTTCGGGCGGTCGATCTCGAACCGGCCATGCAGTCCAAGGAAATCATCTCCATCAACGGAACGGCAATCAGCAAACTGATCTCGAAGAAGCAGATTTAAGCGGTGTTATGCCGCCCTTTTTTATACCAAAGCGACAGCCGCATGTATCGCCGTTTCGACGGCGATTTCTTCGAAAGAACAATCCAATAGGTAAGCCCGTTTGGCCGTTAACAAAGAGAAATGGCCTAAAGCGGGTTATAACTGGCTTTTAGTGGATCATTAAACATTCTGGGCAGATTTGCTCAGAATTGGTTAGCTTGGATTAATTATTACAAAACCGTCCGGTCGCCATACAAATAGCCGCCGGATTGTATATATTTGTCATGGATTATTCCGTTACTTTTTTGAATCTCACTAATCTTTTACTCAGTACATTATGAACAGAAGAGATGCCCTGATGCGGGTTGCGGCTTTGATGGGGACCACCCTATCGCTTCCTGCACTCGCGGATACGCTCGAAGCCTCGGCGACCAAGCGCGCCGTTAGCGGAAAGCCTCTGTTGTTTACGGCAGACCAGGACACGATGGTCGCTGAAATGACCGAAGTCATTATTCCCACGACCAACACGCCCGGTGCCAAGGCTGCTAAAGTCAACGAGATCATTGATATTATTCTGAAAGACTGTTATCCTCAGAAAGAACAGAAGCTGTTTCTGGACGGGTTGGCGCATACCAATGAACTGAGTCAGGCCAGTTATAACAAAAATTTCGTGGCTCTCGACGAGAAGCAGCGCATCGAAGTGATGACCAAGCTCCAGGCTGAAGCCGCCGAGCAACGGAAAGCCATGGCCAATCTGCCCGCCGAACAGCGGTATACACCGTTCTTCAACACGCTGAAATCGCTGACACTGAACGGTTATTTTACCTCCCAGATCGGCGCAACCCAGGCGCTGGAGTATGTCGCCGTGCCGGGGCGCTTTCAGGGGTGCATTGATCTGAAGCCCGGCCAGAAAGCCTGGGCCATCTAGTTGTAAATGAACAGGACGGAACCGCTTCACGGTATATTGTTCATTCTCTTTTTAAAATTTCATTCAGACCAACATGAATCTTAATATAGATAGCATAAAAGCAACTACCTACGACGCCATTGTGGTCGGATCAGGTATTAGCGGAGGATGGGCGGCCAAAGAGCTGACCGAGAAGGGGTTGAAAGTGCTGATGCTCGAACGGGGCGAAGACATTAAACACATTGAAGGCTACAAAACGGCCATGACCGATCCCTGGCAGTTTCCGCACCGGGGCCGGGTGCCTTCACAAATTGCCGAAGAACAGGCTGTGCAGGCCCGGACGGGTTACACCATCTCGGAAGCAACCGGTTACCTGTTCGTGAACGACAAGGAAAACCCGTATCTGGAAGATAAACGCTTCGACTGGATGCGCGGCTACCATACCGGAGGCCGTTCGCTGATGTGGGGCCGTCAGAGCTATCGATTGGGCGACCTCGATTTTGAAGCCAACATCAAAGAGGGCGTTGGTGCCGACTGGCCGATTCGCTACAAAGATATTTCGCCCTGGTACGATTACGTCGAGAAATTCATCGGCGTTAGTGGTTCCCGCGACGGATTGCCACAGCTACCCGACGGCCAGTTTCAGCCGCCAATGGATATGTACTGCCTTGAAAAGCACGTCAAAGAGGCCGTAGCGAAAAAATTCAACCGGTCGATCACGATTGGCCGGGTGGCTCACATCACCAAGCCGACGGCGGAACAAACCGCCTTGGGCCGGGCGCAGTGCCAATACCGGAATCTGTGTAGCCGGGGTTGTCCGTTCGGCGCGTATTTCAGCACCCAGTCGGCTACGTTGCCCGCTGCCATGAAAACCAAGCGGCTGACGCTCCGTCCGCATTCCATCGTAACGTCCATTATTTACGACGAAGGAAAACAAAAAGCGACGGGTGTGCGCGTGCTCGATCAGTTGACGAACGAGGAAATGACGTTCAACGCCCGTATCATTTTCCTGTGTGCCTCGTCGATGGCTTCCACCTACATCCTGATGAACTCGATTTCAAACCGTTTTCCGAACGGTTTGGGCAACGACAGCGGGGTGCTGGGCCACTATGTGATGGACCACCATTTCCGGGTCGGCGCCAGCGGTATGTACGAAGGCTTTACCGATAAATACTACTACGGTCGGCGGGCCAACGGTATTTACATACCGCGTTTCCGCAACCTGCCGGGTCAGGAAAAACGCGATTATCTGCGCGGATTCGGTTATCAGGGTGGGGCTTCCCGCCTGAACTGGGGCCGTGGTACGGCTACGGAAGGCTTTGGGGCTTCGTTTAAGGAAGAAATGACCAAACCCGGACCGTGGGTGATGAACCTCGGCGGTTTCGGCGAATGTCTGCCGTATTTCGAAAACAAAGTCGTGATCGACAAGTCGAAGAAAGATAAATACGGGTTGGCGGTGCTGCGTTTCGATGCCGAATTCAAAGACAACGAAATGCGGATGCGGAAAGACATGGGTAACGACGCAGCCGAAATGCTCGAAGCCGCTGGTCTGAAAAACGTGACGATCAACGACAACGGTTCGTGGCCGGGTCTGGGTATCCACGAGATGGGAACCATCCGGATGGGTAACGACCCGAAACAGTCGGTTCTGAATAAATTCAATCAGGTTCATACGGTGAAGAACGTGTTCAACACCGACGGGGGCTTCATGGTGTCGGCTTCGTGTGTTAACCCGTCGCTGACCTACATGGCCATGACTGCCCGTGCGGCCAACTACGCCGTACAGGAGATGAAGCGTCAGAACCTGTAAGCCGTTCCGGCTTTTGGAATTAAGAGTGATGAGTTAAGAATGAAGGGTTGGCTGACGCAATCAGTAGTAACTCTTCATTCTTAACTCATCACTCTTAGCTCTTTTAAGTGAATTATTTTTTTTATTCGGTGTTCTATCAGAGAAGATACGTTACTTACTCATGATTGAAAGACCCATTACCGACTGGTTGCCTCTAACGAAACAGGAAGTTGAGAAAAGAGGTTGGGATGAAGTGGATATTGTGCTGGTGTCGGGGGATGCTTACGTAGACCATCCGGCTTTCGGAACCGCCGTGATTGGTCGCATCATGGAAAGTGAAGGCTTTCGCGTGGCCATCATTGCCCAGCCCAACTGGAAGGATGACCTGCGCGACTTCAAAAAGTTCGGAAAACCGAAATACTTCTTTGGCGTGACGGCGGGCTGTATGGATTCGATGGTGAACCATTACACGGCCAACAAGCGCCTGCGCTCCAATGACTCCTATACGCCCGGTGGGGAAGCGGGTTTCCGGCCCGACTACGCGACAATTGTTTACACCAAGATTCTGAAACAACTGTATCCCGACGTGCCGGTGTTGCTCGGCGGGATTGAGGCTTCGTTGCGCCGGGTTACGCATTACGACTACTGGCAGGACAGGCTGATGCCGTCCATTCTGGTCGATGCGCAGGCCGATATGCTGGTGTATGGGATGGGTGAGCAGCCCCTGCGCGAGATTCTGAGACTGGCGCGGCAGGGCGTTCCGTTTTCGTCGATGCGCAACATCAATCAGGTGGCGTTTCTGCACGACGCCAGCACCGAACTGCGGGACTACAACAACTGGAATACCGTGGCGCTGGCGAGTCATGAGGAGTGTCTGGACGATAAAATTAAATACGCGGCTAACTTCAAAATCGTTGAAGTAGAGTCGAATAAGTGGCAGGCCAACCGGATTGTGCAAAACGTGGGCGATCAGGTTCTGGTGATCAATCCGCCGTTTAAAACGATGGAGGAAGCCGAAATTGACAAGTCGTTCGATTTGCCCTATACCCGTCTGCCGCACCCGAAATACAAAAAGCGTGGACCGATTCCGGCCTACGAAATGATTAAGTTCTCGGTCAATATGCACCGGGGCTGTTTCGGCGGTTGCAGCTTCTGCACAATTTCGGCCCATCAGGGCAAGTTTATTGCGTCGCGGAGCGAAAAGTCGGTGCTGAAAGAAGTCGACGAAATCACGAAGCACCCCGACTTTAAGGGGTATATCTCGGATTTGGGCGGACCGTCGGCCAATATGTACAAAATGAAGGGCAAAGATGAGTCGATCTGCGCCCGTTGCCAGAGCCCAAGCTGTATTCACCCGGTAATCTGCTCGAACCTCGATACCTCACACAAACCGCTGACCGAAATTTACCGCAAGGTGGATGCAAATCCAGCGATCAAAAAAGCGTTTGTCGGTTCGGGCGTCCGGTATGATCTGCTGGTGGACGACTTCAACAAGAATAACCAGGACGGCAACCACGACGAATACATGGAGCAACTCGTTACGCGCCACGTATCGGGTCGGCTGAAGGTTGCGCCAGAGCATACTTCCGACGATACGCTGCGGATTATGCGGAAACCGTCGTTCAAGTATTTCAAGCTGTTTAAACAGAAATACGATAAAATTCAGGAGAAGTTTAACCTGAAACAACCACTGATTCCGTACTTCATTTCGTCGCACCCGGGTTGTGAAGAACAGGATATGGCTAACCTGGCCGCCGAAACCAAAGATCTGGGCTTCCAGCTCGAACAGGTTCAGGACTTTACGCCTACACCGATGACCGTGGCTGAAGTGATTTATTACTCCGGAGTACACCCGTATACGCTGAAACCGGTTAAAACGGCGAAGACGCGGGAAGAGAAGCAGGCTCAAAACCGGTATTTCTTCTGGTACAAACCCGAATACAAAGACTGGATTAGGAACCGTCTGAACAAACTTAACCGGCCCGATCTGGTGGAGCGGTTGCTGGGTGCCAAAAAGGATAAGGGTGGTAAACCGGCGTTTTCGCGCAATTTTTCGGGTAAAAAGAAGGGAAACCGGTAATGCCGTTGCAACCCTTTTGACGGCTGCCGTGTCATAAAGTACAGGGCCGGTTTTGACAACGGTAAAATGAAAGCCAGATTTTGCAGGACATTTTTTGTGGTATTGGTATGGAGCATCGTAGCCTCCTGCGACCGGATTACCGAAGAAGCCGTGCCCGATCCGGACCCAGTTGATCATGAAGAAATAGAATATTATACGCTGCCCGATCAGCAGGTTGCTATTGATCTGAAATCCATTTCCGGCCTGAATACCGTTACGACGCTACACATTACGCAAACGCCCCGCCTGGGACACGCGACGTTTAGCCGGAGCGGACTGCTGATTTATACCCCGCATTCTACCTTTGTGGTGGGCGAAGACCAGTTTATGGTCAGTGCCGCCAACGCGTCGAAATTGGCCCGGTCGTTCCGGATCAACATGGCCGCCGACAGCAGCCGGATTCCCTGCAATGCCGGGCCGCTGCCGGACTGGTACCGAACGCCGGAGAATCAGGCGCTTACGATGGACGTGCTGAAAAACGACCGTTTTTGTGATGCTACGGTCGATCTGGCGAGTCTGGAAGTGGGCCAGCAACCGGAACACGGCAAATTATCCGTCGAAAATGGGAAGATTATTTACACGCCCTCGGCGGGATTCAACGGTTTCGATTATTTCTTTTATAAAGTAAAAGCGGTTTTTCCGGATAAAAACCGCACGTTTCTGGCACCGGTCAAAATTGGTGTTGGCGACCCCTACAAAGATTGCCAGATTACGCTGCGCGACGACGACGTATACTGGAAGCAGTGGTTTATCACCGACTCGCTGCGCATTCCCGTACTGAGCAACGACCAACTTTGCCGTTCCCGCTTTGATTTGCCGATAACCATCACCCGGCCCCCTGTAAACGGTACGGTGAATGTGCGAAACAACACGGTGATTTACTACCCTGCCAACGGTTTTAAGGGCGAAGATCAGTTGAAATACCAGCGGTGCGACAATGGCGCGTGTCAGGAGGCCACCGCCCGAATCTCGATCAGCGGTCCGGAAGCCAACTGTGCGCTACAGGCCCGAAACGATAAGGGGCAGATTTCGTTGGCAGCTCTGTCTGCGGCCCCGAACCGGCGCGTGGTGTTTATCTACGCCCTTGGAAATGACCAGGTTTGCGTTCCTTTGCGGCAGATGGTAATTACCGATAATCCGTCTCAGGCTAATTTGCAGGTGTTACCCAACGGGGTGATTCTGTACCGGCCACCTGCGGATTTTAAAGGAAATCTGCAATTTACCTATGAACTGACGGACATACAAAGCAACAAGTCGTCGGCAACGGTCAATTTATCCATTAAATAAATTCAGACGGGTGAGTTTGTTCACTGCACGAAAAAAACGTAATTCGTAAGATTACCGTCGACTCCTCGGAAACCCGTTGTCAGAGATAGAACTGTTGCAGGCATGCCAGCGCCACGATGGGCGGGCTCAAACGGCTTTGTATGAACTTCACAAAGGCCGGATGATGGGCCTGTGCCGTCGCTATGCCCGTTCGCAGCAGGAAGCAGAAGATATGTTTCACGAGGGATTCATTCGCATTTTTCAGCAGATTCATACCGTGGAGCAACCTGCCCGGCTGATTCACTGGATGAAACGGGTGATGGTGAATACCGCCATCAACTGGTACCACAAGCACCACCACGAACAATTCGAAACCGACTACGAAGAAGCCTGGGAAACCAGCAACACCGACCATACCGACCTGCTGGCCCGCATCAGTACCGAGGAGTTACTCATGCTCGTTCAGGATTTGGCCGATGGCTACCGTATGGTGTTCAACCTGTACGTCATTGACGGCTACAGCCACCTCGAAATAGCCCGGATGATGGGCATTTCGGAAGGAACATCAAAGTCGCAGCTGGCGCGGGCGAAAGACGTTCTGAAGCAGAAACTGAAAAAAATGGGCGTTTTCAGCTATGGCCACTACTGACGAGGAATGGGAACGGCTTTTCCGGCAACGGTTCGAAAACTACAAGTCTGAACCGGATGAAGACGCGCTGGAACACATTCTGAGCCATGTAAAACCGGTGTCAGCCGGAAAATCATCGGCTCGCTGGAAAAAGCGGCTTGGTTCGGGACTGGTTGCGTTGGGCATTCTGGCCCTGTTACTGTTCAGCCTCTGGCAATACTTGCTGCCAACAGCAGCTGACCGCTCGAAATTGCCGACCGGAATTTCGGCTCGATCCACAAAAAACACGAACCCAGCGGAAGTTCCTTCTACTTACCGGGTTACGGATCCCGCAGCCCTGACCGCGGAAAAACGCCTATCCCGGGAGCGGGCGGAAGTCGTTGGCGAACCGTCTGATCAACGGGTGGCGATGAACCGGCGGACGGTTTTGCGGTGCTTGTTGGCACCGGAAATTATTCCGGATATTCCCGCCGGGGAAAATATAGTGTCGGCTCTGTCTTCAACCGCACACCCGATTTCAGAACCGGAGCGGACCTGGGCACAGCCAGACTTCGGGCCCATTGTTGCTAGACCCGTCCACGCTCCATTGCTCATGGCAGCTTTGCCAAACGTTCGAATATCATCAACGGACCACACACCAACTGTTGAACCCGACCGGCCAGGAATCAAGCCATCCTTTTTCACCAGCGTAATGCCGCTTTATACATTCCGGCAACTGACCCCTTCGCGGCAGGATGAGATCGTAATGGAGAAAATCCGCCCGGCAACCGCGCTATCGGCCCGAACGGGTTGGCGGGTGCAGGCCGGAGCCGAGTGGGCACTCAGCCGCACGTTTGGGCTGCGGGTCGGGGTGGTCTATCAGCAGTTGCAGCAGCAATTGACGTACACGGCCCGCGCTCTGCGCTCCGATTCGTCAAAAGTGGAATGGATTGATCCGCAAACGATGAAGGTAACGCCCTTATACCGGTCGCAGGAGCATCAGGTCAAAACCACCTGGCAGTATGCCGCCATAAGCGCGGAAGGCCGGTTGCAGTTAAATCCGGGGAAGGCCGGTTTGCGGCATTATCTGGCGGCTGGCGGTAGTCTGGGCTTTTTAATCAGTGGACGTTCCCGGCAAAACTGGCAGCCCATAGCACAGGCTTCTTACGGGATCGAGCGTCAATTGACCCAACAGGTGCGGCTACAGGTTGAACCGGGTATTGTTTATAATCTGCGCTCCATCAGCGATAATTCGCGGTGTTTCAGCGTCCGGCCTTACAGTTACGGCTTGGTTATCGGACTGCACTGGCAACCGAGTATATGATTTTTTTTACCTGATTTATTTAAAAAATATAAATTTTCTTAAACAACTTCAGAAGTCGGGGAGTTATTGTTAGTAATTGGTTCAATTATAACAACCATCATAAAACAAACTCAACGATGAAAAAGATAGTAATGATGGGGGCTCTGTTAGTGGCGGTTGCCTTCAACGCAAAAGCGCAGACAACACCCGGTACAACAGGTACCTCCGGTTCAACATCTAACATGGGTACTGGCACGACGGTAAATCCGCAAACGCAGACAACAACACCGCAGTCTACCTTACCGTCTACGACGGGAAGTACCAATACAACAAGTTATCCGCAGGGACAAGCACCGCTGGGAACCGTAAATCCTACTGGATCGACGGCAAATCCGCAGACGCAAACAGGCGTAGGAACGACACAGCAGCCAACGACCGGCACCACCACGATACCGCAGGATCAGGGCCAGATGAGCCGCGAACGTCGTTCGACTGACCCAACGTCTAACCAGACCGATTCAGGCCAGGGAACGACGAACAGCAACTCAACCCTGAACAATTCAACGAATCCGAGCATGAACTCGGGCAATTCGAACATGAATACGAATGACCGGAAAAACCGTAGAAACAACCGGAACCGGGGTAATTCGAACTCGACAATGCAACGCGATACGCTAAAATAATTAATAGAGAATCAGTTAGGTAATCCAGGAAAAGCAGATATCAGCTAGGTATCTGCTTTTTTTTCTCACTATTCCTATGAAAAAGCTACTTATTGCCATCCTGATCGGTATTTCGGCCTACAGCGTTGCCGGCATCAATTCCGATCATCAGTCTGCTACAAAACCGTCGGCGGTAGCTACTGCTGCGCAGGATACCACCCGAAAACAAAAAACAGATAAAACCGGAATGCAGGACCGGATGCGTCGGGGGCAGATCGACGATCGACGGCCCACAGGCGACCCGGATCCGAAGCAGTTACGTACTGATTCGCTCCGCCGGGGGGGCGCCATGAAGGTGGATACCGTCCGAAAATGATTGGCCACGGTTTCCAATCTGCAAAGTAAAACGATGGCGGCTGTGTCTTTGTAGTATACCGGTTCTTTACGAACGGTATCAACACCATGCAGACTCCGCTTTTCAAGTTTGTTATTCTCTCAGGATTGCTTTTCTATTCATCGGTTGCGGCTGGACAAGGGCCCGCCGGATTCAATTACGACGAGGCTAAAGTGCCCTCCTATACGCTGCCCGACCCGCTGATTACCTCAACGGGAAAGCGCGTGACGACGGCCCGGCAGTGGGAACGTGAACGGCGCCCGGACCTGCTGCGGCAGTTTGCCAGCGAAGTGTACGGGACAACACCCAACCAACAGCTGGCAACCCGCTACGTGGTGAAGTCGGTCGATTCATCGGCCCTGAACGGAACGGCCATTCGCAAACAGATTTCTGTTGTCTGGACGGAGTACCCCAATTTGCCTTCGCTGGACATTCTGCTCTATACACCCAAAAACGGTTCTGGACGAACGCCGGTTTTTGTGGGGCTTAATTACATGGGCAACCACAGCGTCAGTACCGAACCCGGTATTGCGCTGGCCAAAAGCTGGTTGCCGGATCGGAAAGACGGCAAAGTGGTGAACAACCGGGCTACTGAAGCCGCCCGGGGTGTTCAGCAATCACGCTGGCCGCTCGAACTGATTATAGCCAGTGGGTACAGTGTCGCAACGGCCCACTACGGTGATCTGGAACCGGACCATGCAGAGGGGTGGAAAAACGGAATCCGGTCTGTGCTGGACCCGCCGACCCAATCACGGAGTGATAGCTGGCAGGCCATTGGCGTGTGGGCGTGGGGAATGAGCCGGATGCTGGATTATCTGGAGACGGACTCATCCGTTGATGCAAAACGAGCCATTGCCATCGGGCATTCCCGGCAGGGGAAAGCCGCTTTGTGGGCTGGCGCGCAGGACCAGCGGTTTGCCGCCGTTATTTCAAATGATTCGGGTGAGGGGGGAGCCGCTCCGTCGAGACGGATTTTTGGCGAAACCATCGAGCGGCTCAACACCACGTTTCCTTACTGGTTTTGCCCCAAATACCGTACCTACAACAACCAGCCCACGGCCTTGCCGGTCGATCAGCATGAGTTACTGGCGTTGATTGCTCCGCGTCCGCTCTACGTTGCCAGTGCGCAGGAAGACCACTGGGCCGACCCCAGAGGGGAGTTTCTCAGCGCGCGGCAAACCGATCCGGTGTATCAGCTCTACGGAAAAAAAGGCATCGGTACAGATACCTGGCCGGATATTCACCAACCCGTTGGCGAAACCGTCCGGTACCACATTCGCGCGGGGGAGCACGACGTGAAGCGCTATGACTGGGAGCAGTTTATTGCGTGGGCCGACAGGCACGTTAAAAGAGAAGATAAAAAGGGAAAGTGAGACAAGAGATGGTCACCTGTATGGTTCTGCTCTCTTACCTCACTTTTTATTCACTTCCCACTTAAGCGGTTGCTTCAGCCAGCGCCGGGTAATCAGCGAAACCTTTTTCACCACCGGCGTACAGCGTGGCAGCGTCAAATTGGGCTAGTTCCGCGCCCGTGCTCAGCCGTTCGACCAGATCGGGGTTGGCAATAAAAGGAGCGCCAAACGCAATCAGATCGGCCAGACCGCTTTGCAGGTCTTCTTCAGCCCGGTCTACGGTATATTTATTGTTCAGAATCAATGTATTGCTGAATTTCTCCCGAATAGTTTTGATCAGGGGACGGGTCGTTTCGGCACCATCCGGAGCCGCCGTATCGATCAAATGGAGATAAGCGATGCCGAGGTCGTTCAGCTTTTCGGCGAGATACGTATAGGTTTCCGGAATTTCGGGATAAACGGCCATGTCGTTGAAGACGTTGTAGGGCGAAAACCGAACGCCAACGCGCTCTTTTCCGATGGCCTGGGCCGTCTGCTCCGCAATTTCCAATAAAAAGCGAGTCCGGTTTTCGACGGTGCCGCCGTATTCGTCCGTACGCTGGTTGCTGTGGGGATTAAGGAACTGGTCGAGCAGATAGCCGTTGGCACTGTGCAGTTCAACGCCGTCAAATCCCGCTTCTACGGCATTTTTGGCGGCCTGTACAAATTCCTGAATCGCCTGTTTTACGTCAGCCGTGCTCATTTCGCGGGGAACGGCATTCTCTTTCAAACCTTCCTGATCCGTCCACATGGGGCCTTTGGCCGGTATGGCTGAGGGGGCCACGACTTCCGCACCGGCGGGTAAATTCAGGGGGTGACCAATACGGCCGGTGTGCATCAACTGCACGAAAGCATGGCCGCCTTTTTCATGAATGGCCTGTGTTACGGTTTTCCAGCCCGCGATTTGTTCGGCGCTGAAAAGTCCAGGAATCCGGGCGTATCCCAGGCCGTTGGGCGAGGGTGCCACGCCTTCGGTAATGATCAGGCCAGCCGACGCCCGTTGAGCGTAGTACTTAGCAATCAGGTCGTTGGGGAGGTTGTCGTAAGCCCGGCTGCGGGTCATCGGAGCCATGGCAATGCGGTTGGTCAGTGTTATCGAGCCGAGTTGAGCTGGTGAAAACAGTAGATTACTCATTGTTGTTTTTTAGTCTTGTTAGTCTTGGTTCGGCGGTATAACACATCTATATATTTAAAAGTTTGGATGTTTAGGGGCAAATTTTTTAAGTCAGCTTATCGAGGAAGCCTGACAAGTCCTTCAATCCTTCTTTATTTAAACTTAGGTTCTGATTCCGTCCTTCCTTTTGAGAGTTTACTAAACCGCTGTCAATCAAGGTTTTGACGTGATGAGAAACGCATGGTTGTGACAGTCCGGTCATTTGCTGAATATCCGAATTGTTCAAACTGCCTTTTTCAGAAAGAGCCAGTAAAATTTGTAACCGATATTTATCAGCAATGGCACCGGAGGCTTTTTCAATAAATTTGCAATCCATCAGTTTGGGGAACACAAAGTCCGTTTAAACAGAACATAAATGCGTGTGTTTGCTTTATATTAGTACAACACGCTGCGCAAGTACGTTCACGATGTTGTAAAAATGGGTAACTTTCTTCAAATAGTCCAGCGAATTTACGATAAGTAGTTAAGAATTAGATAGGTTATCATGATACGGTTTCTATTTTTATTCATGATGTTGCTGGCTATGGCTCAGACGAATCATGCCCAAACGGTTTCGAAGGAAGCGGTTACTTTAAAGTCGGTTGCTTCGTTTCCGCTGGGGGCAGCTCTCAATCCGAAACTATTGAACAACGCCTTGTATGGCCGGATTGCCGAACGGGAATTTAGCAGCGTAACGGCTGAAAACCATCTTAAAATGCACCATATTCATCCGGAGCAAAACCGTTATGACTGGTCGGGCGGTGATGCGTTAATGGCATTTGCCCAGCGCAATGGGCAGCGGCTGCACGGGCATACCCTGCTCTGGCATCAGGCGGTTCCAAAATGGGTGCGGGAGTTTCAGGGTGATTCAACGGCCTGGGAGCAATTGATCAAAGAACATATTCAAACCGTTGTCGGCCATTACAAAGGCCGGATTGCGGCCTGGGACGTGGTGAATGAAGCCTTTGAAGAGGATGGAAGTTTGCGAAAAACCATCTGGCTGGAGCACCTGGGGCCGGATTATATCGCCCGTTGTTTCCGGTACGCTCGCGAAGCTGACCCGGACGTAAAGCTGTTTTACAACGATTACGGGCAGGAGAGTAGCCCGGGAAAACTGACGGCAATGCTGGACATGGTGGCCGATTTCAAACGGCGCGGTATTCCCATTGACGGGATTGGTTTACAGATGCACACCAACATCCGGCACCCGGACCGCCAGATTGAAAACACCCTTCGGCAGACCGTCAATACCGGCTTGCTGGTGCATATTTCAGAACTGGATATCCGCATCAATCCAGATAAAAAACCGGACCTAGTGCCCACCGACGCCCTCTGGCAGCAGCAAAAACAGAAATTTGCGTCGATTGTGCGGATGTACAAAACCGTCGTGCCGAAAGAGCAGCAGCACGGAATCACCATCTGGAACATCGGTGACGGCGATAGCTGGATTCCAAATTTCTGCAAATGCCAGGATTTTCCGCTGCCATTCGACAAGCAGTATGCCAAAAAACCGGCTTACGACGGTATCCTAGAGGGTTTAAAATAAAAAATCGGTTGAAAGTCTGCTGCTTTCAACCGATCGGATAAAACCCTACTGGTGGGTCTGGTTTGCTACAACAGTCCGTGTTAAAATTGAATCCCGACGTTCAGGCCCGGCCACATCCGTACCCGAACCTGCTCATCGTCCCACCGACGGGCAAACGTCCGGTCGTAAACGGACCACTTTACCCACTCCGTACCGACGCCTTCGCCGGTTTCAAATTTCGTTACCTGTACGTTGAAGGTGGGGGTGACGGTCAGGGCCAGGCGGTTGCGTAGCGGGAAAATAAAGCTTACCCGCGCCTGATTCAGCATATTGAGTTCGTCCCAGTAATTACCTTCTTCCTGAATCTGGTAGGAAATGGCTTCGATACTGATCTGGTTGCGTTTCCCCATCGGTTGGTTGGTACCGAGCCCGTAGCCGTATCCCCAGCGGATGCTGCCCCAGCGGACATTATCGCCGGTGGGCCAGGCGGCTCCGACGGTAAAAATGTTGTAAAACTTCCGGTTTCCGCCCATTTTGTAGCCAATACTGGCGTGAAGCGCGTCGCCCGCCCAGACTTCGAAGCGGTGGTAGCCGTTTTTGGACAAACTCAGCAGACCGATCTGCGCGCCATCGACGGTTTCGGCAATGTTGATCAGACCAATCTGGGTGCCTTTGACCCGCTTGGCAACGTTGGCAATTCCCGCAATCTGAACACCGTCTACCGACTCGGCAACGTTGGCAATTCCACCAACCTGGGCACCTCGGACATTTTCCCCGGCAATGTTGGCAATTCCGGCAAACTGGGCGCCTTTCACATTTTTACCGACAATATTGGCAATTCCGGCAAACTGGGCGCCGTAAAGCGGGCCACCGGCAACGTTGGTAATTCCGCCATATTGGGCTCCGTCAACTTCATTCCCAACCCCGTTTAAAATGCCCGAGAACTGCGCACCTCTTACATAATCTTTTTCCAGACTAAACAAGCCGCTGAACTCAGCGCCGTCCAGTGCCGCGGAAAAACCACCCAGAAGGTTGAGCGACAGCCGGTTGCTGACAATACCGTTATCCATGCCGTTGGTACTCAGGGGCGGAACAAAGCCGATCTGGACAGGCCGGATGGGATACCGGTTTTGCCGCGCTTCGTTCAATTGATTCCGCTGCTCATCGGTGTCCTGCGAAAAGGAAGAAGTCGTGACCCAAAAAAGAGAGATAGCAAGAGACAAGATTTTTTTCATGACCGTATAGGTGTTTACTGATGGACGGTTGTATGGTTTTAGATGAACGGAGCAATTGGTTGCCCCAACTGATCGTATGACCACCGTACCACGACTTACCCCCATTCGATTCGAAAAAAATCTTTACCCGAACCCGGTCGGCTGGTTATTTTTGTGGAAAATCGCTCCTCCACCATGAACCGCATCGACCGACTGACCGCTATTCTGATTCATCTCCAAACCAAGCGCGTAGTGAAGGCGCAGGAACTGGCCAAACGGTTTGGAACCAGCCTGCGGACGATTTACCGCGACATCCGGTCGCTGGAAGAAGCGGGGGTGCCGATCGGAGCCGAAGCCGGAATTGGGTATTTTCTGGAAGATTATCACCTGCCGCCGGTAATGCTGACCCGTGAAGAGGCCACGGCGTTGCTGTTCGGAGCGAAAGTGATTGAAACCTTCGCTGATGAATCGATCCGGACGCAATTCGACTCGGCTTTGTACAAAATAAAATCCGTGCTGAAACGGACGGATCAGGAGCACCTGGACGATCTGGAACCGCGCGTTTACGTGCAGAAACGCGCCACCACGCCCCCATTTTCGGATATGTTGCTGGCGGATATCCAGCGAGCGATTAGCATGCGGCAGGTGCTGCAACTGGATTACCGGTCGGCTTATAAGGAGGAAACCACGCTTCGGGAAGTGGAACCGGTGGGTCTGTATCACTACGGTTCGGGCTGGCACCTGATTGCTTTTTGTCGGCTTCGGCAGGATTATCGCGATTTCCGGGTGGACCGAATCCGGAAGCTGGACCATACCGGGCAGACGTATTCCAGCCAGAATCTGCTTTCCTTACCGGCTTACCTCGAACAGATTCAGCAGAATCAGAACCTGGAAGAAGTAGTCATCTTTTTTACGAAAAACGTAGTGCGGCACATTCAGGAAATGAAATACTGCTACGGGTATGTGTCGGAAGAACAGGTGGATGGCGGGGTTCAGATGAAATTTATGACGCAGTATCCCAAAGGGGTGGGGCGGTGGCTACTGATGTTTGGGAATCAGGTTCGGGTCGAAAAACCGGAGTCACTGAAGCAGATCATGCGGGAACTGGCGCTGGAGGTGCAGGAGCATTATATTTCTGAACTCGGCGTCCACGGCTTGAAGGATTAACCCAAATGGCGGTTACACTCTTTTACGCTGCGTAATTCGTGTTCAGAACGGTTAAACCTACTGACATACCGCTGTCATAACCGGGTGTTTATTTTGGGCGATTGTTCACCAAAACACCATTCGCTATGCAGCTTAAAAAAGCCCCATCACTCACCACACTGGCCTTTTCAACCCGGACCACCCTCCCTGAATTGAACGCGTTTGTTCGAACGGTGGCACGGCAATTATACCGCGAAGCCGTCCGGCTCGATCTCGAAATTACCGGTCCCATCATCTGGCAGTACGACGGCGTTGATGGAAAACCGGAAACCGTTTTTCAACTGGATATTCTCTTGCCAATTCATTCGGCTCAGGGCGAACCGGCAGATACTCTCGCGTTTAAGACCGTAGCGGCTTTTTCCTGTGCTTCGGTTGAGCATACGGGTCCCTGGGATGGGCTGGCTATCGTTTACCCTTCGTTGCGAAGCCGATTGATGCAGGAAGGGTATCAGCAGGGCGCACGGAGCCGGGAGGTTTACATCAATATGGATTTTGAGAATCCGGCTAATAATGTAACAGAAATTCAGGTTCAAATTATTTAAAACTACTCCATCATGAAACTCAACGCAGGCATTATTACCGATAAGCTGGCCGAAACCAAAGCGTTTTACCAAACCGTACTGAACTTCGGCATCACATTCGAGAACGACTTTTACCTGTTGCTGCACACACCCAATCAACAGGCCGAACTAAGCTTTCTGCTGCCGAATCACCCATCGCAGCGGCCCGTTTTCCAGAAACCGTTTGCGGGCGAAGGCGTTTACCTAACGATTGAAGTAGGCGATGTAGACGCCGAATACCAACGCATCCGGTCGCTGAACGTTCCGATTGAAATTGAACTTCGCGACGAACCCTGGGGCGACCGCCATTTTGCCATCGTGGACCCAAACGGGATTGGGATTGATATGGTAACGTATGCTAACCCGTCCTGAACCTGGGCTTACGCGGATTAAATCGGCCCGGTTTAATCCGCGTAAGCCCAGTTCACGACAGTTGAGATCGCTTCTTCAGCCAGTCTTTTACCGCCGGGCCGGTGCCGAATGGCCACGGTTTTAGCTCATTAATGGGCACGAGTTTATAAGCCTGAAGCTCTTCTTCGTCGATCTGAATATCTCCCCACGCCCGGACGTGGTAGGCAATGATCACTTCGTTGCGCTGGTAGAACGTGTACACGCCGAGCCGTTCGACAATCTCGGCTTCCAGCCCGATTTCTTCCTTGATTTCCCGCAAAACCGCCCGATCCGGTTCCTCGCCCGGTTCCAGAAAACCTGTTACCAGGCCAAACCAGTTGGCGGGCCAGCCCCGGTTCTGGATCAGAATAACCGTGTCGTTTTCGTACTCGACAATCGCGCCGACTACAGGCAGCGGGTTGTTCCAGAAGATATAACCACAAGCCGCCGAACAGATCAGCCGCTCGCGGCCTCCCGCAACACCCGGGATCAGCGAACTGGCACATTGGGGGCAAAAAGCCATTTTGGTCATGGGCGAGGAATCAAGGATTTCGGGTCAATATAAACAGCCCCGTTTGGATTTCCGTATATTTGCAACTCATTTAACGAATGTTACTTTGCCGAGACTACTGGCCATCGACTACGGAACAAAGCGCACCGGTTTGGCCGTTACGGATCCGTTACAGATTATTGCCACGGCGCTGGAGACGGTTCCGACGTTCCAGTTGCTGGATTACCTGAAGCGGTATATCGCGAGCGAACCGGTAGAAGCCTTTGTGGTGGGGATGCCCACCCGACTGGATGGTTCTGATACCGACAATACACCCCGGGTGAAAGCGTTTGTGGGGAAACTGAAAACGGCTTTTCCGGACATTCCGGTACACTGGCACGACGAACGGTTTACGTCGGCCATGGCGCTACAGGCGATGATCGCGGGCGGGACTAAAAAGAAGGATCGGCGGGAGAAAGGGAACATCGACAAAGTGAGCGCAGTGATTATTTTACAATCTTATATGGAATCCAGACGGTAATGATATTTCCAATAATTGCCTATGGCGACTCCGTTTTGCGGAAACGGGCGCAGGACATCGAGAAAGGAAGCATCGATGTGAAAAAATTAAGTGAAGATATGTTCGAAACGATGTACAACGCATCGGGCATCGGGCTGGCGGCTCCCCAGATTGGCAAGAGCATCCGGATGTTTGTGGTTGACGGCACGGCCCTCAACGAAGACGAACCGGAAGAAGACAAGGACCCCAGCCTGGACGGCTTCAAGAAGGTATTTATCAATCCGCAGGTTCTGGAAGAAAACGGCGAAGAATGGGGCTTTGAGGAAGGCTGTCTGAGTATTCCGCAAATCCGGGGTGAAGTATTCCGGCCCGAAATCGTCAAAATTCAATATTTCGATACCGACTGGAACGAACACGTGGAAGAGTACGACGGCATGGCCGCCCGCATCATCCAGCACGAATACGACCACCTGGAAGGCAAGCTGTTTACCGATTACCTGCCTCCGCTGAAACGCCAGTTGATCCGGAAAAGGCTGTCCGACATCACGAAGGGGAATGTGAAAGCGGATTACCGAATGAAGTTTCCGAAATAAATCGAAGGGAAATGATCTATCCGATTGTGGCATACGGTGATCCGATTCTGCGAAAACGGGCCGAGGACATCCAGAAAGATACCCTGGACGTTAAGAAGCTGAGCGCCGATATGCTGGAAACCCTGTTTGCTATCCCGGGGGCCGGGCTGGCCGCTCCGCAGATTGGGCAGGCGGTTCGGCTTTTTGTTGTGGATGCGCGGGCGTTGCAGGACGACGATGACGAGGAAGAAACGCCCCGGCCACCAGTCGGAAAGGTATTCATCAATCCCCAAATGCTGGAAACGGACGAAGATGAAGGGCTTTTTGAAGAGGGCTGCCTGAGTATGCCCGGCTTCACAGCCCGCATTTTCCGGCCTGTCAGCGTTAAAATCCGGTATTTTGACACCGACTGGAACGAGCACATCGACGAATACGAGGACCGGGCCGCTTCCGTCGTTCAGCACGAATACGACCACCTGGAAGGGAAACTATTTACGGATTATCTGCCCCCGCTGAAACGCCAGTTGCTGAAGAAAAAACTGTCCGATATCACGAAGGGAAATGTACGAGTGAATTATAAAATGAAGTTTGTGAAGTAGCCCGGGTGAGAATCCGCTTTCTTCCTTTCCTTCCGCTGTTCCATGCTGCGCCTAACTCTCCTTCAAACCGAACTTTACTGGGAAAATCCAACGGCCAATCGCGCGATGCTGGAAGAGAAAATCTTCGCCTTGCCCGAACCGACCGATCTGATTGTCCTGCCGGAAATGTTTACAACGGGGTTTACGATGAACGCCCGTTCGCTGGCCGAACCCATGAACCTGACCACGTTCCGCTGGCTCAGACAGATGGCGGCCCAAACCGGTGCCGTGGTAACGGGTAGCTACATTGTGCAGGAAAATAGCCAGTTTTACAACCGGCTGATCTGGATGCAGCCCGATGGCATGTTCGATGTCTACGACAAACGGCATTTGTTCCGGATGGCGGGAGAGGAGCTTACGTACACGGGCGGCTCGAAGCGGCTCATAAAATCCTGGAAAGGCTGGAATATCTGCCCGCTTATCTGCTACGACCTGCGTTTTCCGGTCTGGAGCCGAAATGTCGGCCTGGAGTATGATCTTCTTCTTTACGTCGCCAACTGGCCCGCGCCCCGCAGTCTGGCCTGGAATGCGCTGCTACAGGCCCGCGCCATTGAGAATCTGTCGTACGTGGCCGGTGTCAACCGGGTGGGTGTAGACGGCAACGGCCATCCCTACGCGGGCGATTCATCCCTGATTGATCCAAAAGGGGAGGTGCTGTTCCGGCAGAGCCAGACCGAAACGGTTTACCAGACCACCTTATCCCTGGACGAATTACGCACTTACCGTGAACGGTTTCCCGCCAACCGCGACGCCGATGAATTTCAATTAATTGGCTGAAAAACGGTTGTTTTCATTCTTTTTTCCTGCCGCTGGTATAAAAAATTAAATTATACGCACTTATCGTTGGATAGTTAGTAATTTTGCAGTTGGGTTAAAGAACCCGGTTCTTGAATTAATCTCATTATACTCTCATGTCTGCATCGGTAGAAACTGCCAGTTTATTGGCAGACCGCATTATCGCGCTGGAGGAATCATCGACACTGGCGATGACCAAGAAAGCCCGCGAACTGGCCGCTCAGGGCCATAAAGTAATCAGTCTCAGCGTCGGCGAGCCTGATTTCAAGACGCCGAAACACATTTGCGAAGCCGCCAAGCAAGCTATTGACGAAGGATACCACGGCTATTCGCCCGTAGCGGGTTATGCCGATCTGCGGAAAGCCATTGCAGATAAGTTTAAACGGGAGAACAACATCGACTGGAAGCCGGAAAACATCGTGGTTTCGACGGGTGCCAAACACTCGCTGGCAAACGTCATTCAGGTGCTGGTTAACCCCGGCGATGAAGTGGTCATTCTGGCACCGTACTGGGTGAGCTATTCCGAAATGGTGAAACTGGCCGAAGGAAAATCCGTTGTTCTCGATGGTGCGTTTGAAAATAATTTCAAAGTAACGGCGGAGCAATTGGAAGCCGCCATTACCGACCGCACCAAAATTGTGATGTACGCGTCGCCGAACAACCCGACGGGCTCAGTGTATAGCGAAGCCGAACTGCGGGCGATTGCCGACGTGATTGCCCGGCACGAAAACGTGTTTGTGCTGGCCGACGAAATCTACGAACACATCAACTTTACGCCCAACGGCCACTTCAGCATCGGTTCCATTCCGGAAATCAAAGATCGCGTGATTACCGTTAACGGGGTTGCCAAAGGATTTGCCATGACCGGCTGGCGGATTGGATACATCGGTGCCGCCAAATGGATTGCCGACGGTGTTGAGAAATTGCAGGGTCAGGTAACATCTGGTACTAACTCCATTGCACAGCGGGCCACGATTGCCGCCCTGAACGGTCCCACCGAACCCACTAAGGAAATGGCACAGGCGTACGAGCGTCGCCGGGATTTAGTGGTGAAGCTATTGAAAGAAATCCCCGGTTTCAAGGTGAATGTTCCGGAAGGGGCTTTCTACGCATTTCCGGATATTAGCTATTATTATGGCAAATCGGACGGCGAAACGACGATCAACAACTCCGACGATTTCGCGCTCTGGCTGCTCAACAAAGCGTATGTGGCCACAGTAGCCGGTTCGGGCTTTGGGGCTCCCTACGGGTTGCGGATTTCGACGGCGGCATCGGATGAGTCGCTGACCGAAGCCGTTCAGCGGATCAAAGAGGCCGTGGCTACGTTAAAGTAATAGCAGAAGAAAGACGTTGGACAAGAGAAACGGGATAAAAGCGTTATTAAGTAGTTTACTCTTTTGTCTCCTGTCTAACCGCTTTCCTCTCATCAAATCATAATTTACACTTTTTATGTCTACAGAAACATCAACGTACGTTCCTTACAAAGTTAAAGACATCGCGCTGGCCGACTGGGGCCGCAAAGAAATCCGGTTGGCCGAAGCCGAAATGCCGGGTCTGATGGCACTTCGCAAAGAGTTCGGACCGTCGAAACCGCTGGCGGGTTCCCGCATCGCGGGTTGTCTGCACATGACGATTCAGACCGCCGTTCTGATTGAAACGCTGGTGGAACTGGGTGCGGAAGTAACCTGGTCGTCGTGCAACATCTTCTCAACGCAGGACCATGCCGCAGCCGCCATCGCAGCCGCCGGTATTTCGGTATACGCGTGGAAGGGTATGAACGAAGAAGAATTTAACTGGTGTATCGAACAGACGTTGTTTTTCGGGGAAGATCGCAAACCGTTGAACATGATTCTGGACGACGGTGGCGACCTGACCAACATGGTTTTTGATGTGTATCCGGAACTGATTTCGGGCATCAAAGGCTTGTCGGAAGAAACTACAACGGGTGTTCACCGGTTGTACGAGCGCATGAAAAATGGCACGCTGCACCTGCCCGCCATCAACGTGAACGACTCGGTGACCAAATCGAAATTTGATAACAAATACGGTTGCCGCGAGTCGCTGGTGGATGCTATCCGTCGCGGAACCGACCTGATGCTGGCCGGTAAAGTAGCTGTGGTAGCGGGTTACGGTGACGTAGGCAAAGGCTCGGCGGAATCACTGCGGGGCGCGGGTTGCCGCGTACTGGTGACGGAAATCGACCCGATCTGTGCCCTACAGGCTGCGATGGACGGTTATGAAGTCGTAACGATGGACGAAGCCGCTACGCGCGCCAACATTTTCGTAACGGCCACGGGGAACATCAACATCGTGAAAGACCGTCACTTCAAGGCCATGAAGGACAAAGCCGTGGTGTGTAACATCGGTCACTTTGACAACGAAATCGATATGGCGTGGCTGAATAAAAACTACGGTTCGACCAAAAGCCAGATTAAACCGCAGGTGGATCTGTACGAAATCGACGGCAAGGAAATCATCGTTCTGGCCGAAGGCCGTCTGGTGAACCTGGGTGTGGCGATGGGTCACCCGTCGTTCGTGATGTCGTGCTCGTTCTCGAACCAGACGCTGGCGCAACTGGAGCTGTGGAACCACTCGGACAAATACGAGAACAAGGTGTATATTCTGCCGAAACACCTGGACGAGAAAGTAGCCGCTCTGCACCTCGATCACGTTGGTGCGAAACTGGAAAAACTGGAACAGGAGCAGGCCGAATACATCGGCGTAACCGTCGAAGGACCGTTCAAATCCGAACTGTACCGGTATTGATCAGTTAAGAGTTAAGCATGAAGAGTGGTGAGTTGCTGCCGCGTGTTAACTCTTCATTCTTAACTCATCATTCATAATTCTCAGAGCGTGGTTTCGGAAACGGGGCCGCGCTCTTATTGTTTCTCGTAGAAATACGATTTCTGTTCGGTTAAATCGTCGTAGGTAAACATCGTCCGGTGGCGGTTTTTCCGGGCATACTGAACCAGTACGTAATTGCCCGGTACTTGTCAATCCAGCACGGTTTGACCAGGTGAAACCGCTCCGATTCCTGCAATTCGGAACTATTCGGTTTGGTCATAAAAAGGAAAAGCCGCGTGGGTCTGCCAGCTTTAAAGATACAACGTAATCTCACTTTTCAGCGATTGTCCGAACGGCCGGTGCTGGTTGGCGGGGGATAATTGCTTATTATTGTATAGATTTTGGACGTGCATTCATGAAACAGTGGTTGGTGGCCGTTACGGCATTTTTCTCTTCGCTTTCCTTATTGGCCCAAGAGCCGCAGCAATCTCCCGAACCCGAACGTTATACCCGCCAGGACTCCCTGCGTGGTTCGCTTCGTCCCGAACGGACGTGTTACAATGTCGGGTTTTACGAACTGAATTTAACCATTGATCCGGCTACCAAGTCAATTGCGGGAAGCAACACCATCCATTACCGGGTGCGTGAGCCGTTCAAACGTATGCAGATTGATCTGTTCGAGAACCTGACCATCGAGTCCATCACACAGGGGGGGGAACCGCTGCGGTACGTTCGCGAAGGAAACGCCGTTTTTGTGACGATGAAGGAGCGGCAGGAGCAGGGCAGTGTCGAAAGAATCAAGGTGTCGTACCACGGCAAGCCCCGCGAAGCCGTCAATCCGCCCTGGGAAGGCGGTTTTTCCTGGAAGAAAGACAGCACCGGCAAGGATTGGGTGGGCGTGTCGTGCGAGGGACTCGGCGCGAGTTCGTGGTGGCCCTGCAAAGATCACCTGTCCGACGAACCCGATTCGATGCGGATGACGTTCCGGGTACCGCGCGGCCTGAAAGCCATCTCGAACGGACGGCTTTTGAGACAGCAGGAGGTCGGCACGAACCAGATCGAATTTACCTGGGAGGTTTCGTACCGCATCAATACCTACAATGTTACCGTCAACCTGGGCGATTTTGTCATGATCCGTGACCAATACCGCAGCCGGGATTATCAATACCTCACGCTGAATTATTACGTCCTGCGCTACAATGGCGAAAAAGCCGTCAAGCACTTTGAGCAGGTGATCGGGATGCTGGATTGCTACGAATGGTATTTCGGGCACTTTCCGTTCTGGCGCGATGGATTCAACGTCGTGGAAACACCGTATCTGGGCATGGAACACCAGAGCGCCATTGGATACGGCAATAACTACAAGAATAACTCCTTTGGCTTCGACCCGATTCTGATTCACGAAAGTGCGCACGAATATTTTGGCAACAGCCTGACCTGTACCGATCCGGCTGAAATGTGGATTCACGAGGCTTTTGCAACCTACATGGAATCCATCTACGTAGAGAATACGGACGGTTATCCGTCGATGATCCGGTATCTGATGTCGCAAAAACCGCTGATCAAAAACAAGTATCCGATGATTGGCCCCCGGGGCGTCAACTACCAGCACAAGGATACGGATATTTATTACAAAGGAGCGTGGCTGCTGCATACCCTGCGCTGCGTGGTGGACGACGACAACATCTGGTTTATGGCCCTGCGTAAAGTGGCGCTGGAACGGAAACATTCGCCCGTAACCACCAAGCAGATTATCGACATTCTGTGCCGGGAAACCAACATGGACCTGCGGCTGATTTTCAACCAGTTTCTGAATTATGCCGCCCCGCCCGTTCTTGAATACCGGGTTACCGAAAAAGGCGACTACATCGAACTGCAACACCGCTGGATTGCCGAAACTTACGGCTTTAATATGCCCCTGAAATACCGGTTTGCCTACGGCCCGTGGCATACCTTGTACCCAACGCGGGAATGGCAGACGACGCTCATCCGCCGGTCGAACGGGTGGCTGAATTTTGCGTATGAATTGCAATACTTTGGCACCAAACACATGGATCTTAGCAACTTAAAACCACAGGAATAAGGTCGTCATGCGCTTTCCTAAAACACTTTTAATCCCGGTTCTGACGCTGCTCATCACGGCTTGTCAGACGGGCTATCACCTGACCAATCAGGCGTATAGCCGCGTTCAGGTGGATTCGCTGGCGGCTCCGGCTGACAGCGGTATGGCCCGGTTCCTGCAACCGTACAGCCAGCAACTCGGCCAAACCATGAACGAAGTGCTGGTGGAATCGGCGGTGCCGCTCAATAAAGCCAGACCCGAGTCGGCCCTGAACAACCTGCTGGCCGACGCCATGTTGCAGTACGGGCAGCAGAAGCTGGGCCAACCCGTTGACTGTTCGCACCTGAACTACGGCGGTATCCGGACCAACCTGCCCCAGGGGCCCATCCGGATCGGTAATATTTACGAAGTCATGCCGTTCGACAACCAGCTTACCCTGCTGACACTGAAAGGCTCCATGCTGCGCGAATTTTTCGAGTATTTTATCGGGAATCAGGCCGAAGAAAACGCGCTGATCGTGGGGGGCGTTCGGGTTACGATCAAGAACAATCTCCTGACTTCCATCGAATTTACAAACGGAAAAACGTTTGATCCCAATCAGAACTACACGGTTCTGGTGAGCGATTACATTGCCAACCGGGGCGGTGGAACGGCTTTTCTGAAGGATGCCGTACGGCGGCAGGACTTTCCCATCACGATCCGGGATGTTTTCATTGATTATTTTCGGCAACTCGGCAAGTCCGGCAAACCCATAAATCCCACGACCGATGGACGCATCACAATCCAGTAGACGCCAGTTTCTGAAAGTATTCGGCACAGCCGCCGTGGTCGGCAGTCTGGCGCCGGAGGTGTGGGCCAAACCGAAAACAACGAGCCTGACCATCCTGCATACCAACGACGTGCACAGTCGGCTCGAACCGTTTCCGATGGATGGCAGCCGCAACGCCGGGCGGGGCGGGATTGTACGCCGGGCCACGCTGATCGAGCAGATCCGGAACGAACAGCCGAACGTGCTGCTGTTCGATGCGGGCGATATTTTTCAGGGAACGCCGTATTTCAACGTGTACAAGGGCGAACCCGAAATTCTGGCCATGAACCGGATGGGTTACGACGGCGGAACCATTGGCAATCACGATTTTGACGGTGGGATGGATAATATGGTGACGCAATTTGGCAAAGCCGCGTTCCCGTTTCTGATTGCCAATTACGATTTCAAAAATACCGCCATGAATGGCCGGACGGAGCCGTACCGGGTTTTTAAAAAAGACGGCTTGCGGATCGGTGTTTTTGGGCTGGGTATTCAGCCGGAAGGATTGATTACGAAAGAGTTGTACCGGGAGACCCGCTATCTGGACCCCATCGAAGTGGGCAACGAGGTGGCAGCCACCCTGCGGAACGATAAAAAATGCGATTACGTGATTTGCCTG
Organism: Larkinella arboricola; assembly: GCF_003259745.1. GTDB lineage: Bacteria > Bacteroidota > Bacteroidia > Cytophagales > Spirosomataceae > Larkinella > Larkinella arboricola. Next base: position 918,012 of record NZ_QLMC01000001.1, read on the forward strand.
TCACACCTGGGTTATCAATACAACGACAAAACCGTCTCGGACCGCGTGTTTGCTTCCCGAAGCCGGAACATTGATTTGATTATTGGGGGGCATACACACACGTTTCTGGACGCACCCGTCAACGTGCTCAATCAGGACGGTTTGCCGGTTTTGATCAATCAGGTCGGGTTTGCCGGGATCTACCTGGGGCGTATCGATCTGATGTTTGAACGGGGTAAAGCGAAGATGGCTACTGAGGGGAAAGCCGTTGACGTGAAATCCTGACCCGAAACGAACGTTTAGGTTCGTCGTTTGAAACCTTACTGAATCGATTCGAGTTATCCAGACAAAGTATTTAACTCGAAAAAACATGAACCCAAATATTCCACGTACGGATCGAAAGCGTGTAGTGATTGTGGGGGCAGGGTTCGGAGGCTTGCGGCTGGCCCGCAAACTCTCAAGCCGGAAAGAGTTTCAGGTCGTTCTGATCAATAAAAATAACTTCCACGAATTTCAGCCGCTCTATTACCAGGTGGCCACTTCCGGGCTGGAAGCCAGTTCCATTCTTTTTCCACTTCGAGCGGTTTTTCAGGACTGCAAAAACGTTCACATCCGGGTTACTACCGTTACGATGGTACATCCCGACACCAAAACCATCGATACCGACCTCGGACCGATTGAATACGACTATCTGGTGGTAGGCATCGGGGCGGATACGAATTTCTTTGGCCAGAAGAACATCATCGAGCGGGCGCTGCCCATGAAGTCGGTTTCGGAGGCCATTACGCTTCGGAATCGGATGTTGCAGAGTTTCGAGGATGCACTCTCCGTTGATAGCCTGGACGAAAAAGAAGGTTTTTTGAACGTGGTCGTAGTGGGAGGGGGGCCTACGGGTGTCGAACTATGCGGAACGTTTGCCGAAATGCGGAAAACCGTTCTGCCGAGCGATTATCCCGAACTGGATTTCCGGATGATGAAAATTTATCTGATCGAATCCGGAGCCGAGTTGCTGGGGCCGATGTCGCAGGAATCGCAGGTCAAATCCCTGAAATACCTCGAAAAACTCGGCGTTATCGTCAGGCTAAAGACGCGGGTGCAGGATTTCGACGGACGGTATGTGTACATGAACGATGGAACCACCATCCGGACCAACAATCTAGTCTGGGCGGCTGGCGTTCGGGCCAATGCCCTCAACGGGTTGCCAGCGGAAGCCCTGGGCCGGGGCGGACGGCTTATGGTCAACCGGTTTAGTCAGGTGCAGGGCTTTACGGACATTTTCGCCATTGGTGACATTGCGCTGATGACGGAAGAGAAATACCCGGACGGCCACCCGCAGATTGCCCAACCGGCCATCCAGCAGGGCAAGCATCTGGCCGAAAACCTGATCCGAACGGTGAAAGGCGAGCCGATGAAGGAGTTCCGGTACAAAGACCTCGGCACAATGGCCACCATCGGGCGCGGAAAAGCCGTGGTCGATCTGCCGTTCTGGAGTTTTCAGGGCGTTTTTGCCTGGATGGTGTGGCTGTTTGTTCACCTGATGGCCATTGTAGGAGTGAAAAACCGGCTCCTGATTTTAATCAACTGGGGTTGGAATTACCTGAGCGACGACCAGTCGTTGCGGTTGATCATTAAGCCCAAACTGCCAAAAGGCAATATGGAAGCAATCAGGCAGAAGGTCGAAGATCAGTTGGTGACTAAATAGATATTAGTCAACAAATTTGACTATCTCTTGAATTGGAGTATAAATTTGCGCTTAATATACACACCCATCGCCACCGTGTTCCCTAACGTCCGGTGGATTTTAACTGTTTATGATTATGGAACAAACAATAACCAAAAACAAAGTCAGACCGAAAAATAGTGGCACTAAACCGTTGTTCGAGAACCCCATTCTGGAACGCCTGTCACGCACCCACATTTCTGTTCCGATTACCATTTACCTGATCACTTCTACATTTTTTTGCTGGTATGCGTTTGAATATACCGACATGTCGGCGGCCTGGATTGGCTTCCTGTTTTTCGCAGGAATAACGGTCTTCACGCTGGTTGAGTACGCCGTTCACCGGGGCGTTTTCCATATGGAAACCGATACGCCAGCCAAGGCCAAGATTCAGTACACCTTTCACGGGATTCACCACGAGTACCCGAAAGATAAAACCCGGCTGGCGATGCCCCCGGCTGCGGCTATTTTTGTCGGTGCAGCGTTATTTGCTGTCATGTTTTTGCTGCTGGGCGAAGCCTCTTATGCGTTTTTTCCCGGCTTTCTGGTCGGTTATTCAGGCTATTTGTTCGTGCATTTTATCGTCCATGCCTACGCACCGCCTAAGAACTTTTTCAAGTGGCTCTGGATTAACCACTCGGTTCACCACTACAAAGACCACGACAAAAATTACGGTGTTTCGTCGCCGGTTTGGGATTACGTGTTTGGAACCTATATGAAATAAGCGGTTGCCTGGGCGATAGCGTATAAAAAACGACGGGCAAGCTGTAGGTAAAGATCTGGGTCACCGGATGGGTCAACTCTCCAAAGCAGGGCTGAATCATCCGGTGACCCAATTTATTTTTCTCAGTAGTACTATTTTAAAATAAGTCCCATTTACTCATAAGATTTATGATATTTGTAATTTAGATAAAAAATCAGCGTTTTATTCCGGCTATGTACAAAAGCGGCAGTCCTCATTCTCCGGAAATTGAAGAAGACCTTCGATTGTTAAATGCCATAGCGAATGACGACCGAAAAGCGCTCAGTAAACTCTATGACCGGTATTGGAACCAGCTTCTACGGGTCGCGTATCAGAAAGTCAGATCCCACGAAGTTGCGGAGGAATTGGTTCAGAACCTGTTTATCAAACTCTGGGAAGGCCGGAAACGATTCCAGATTCAGCGGGTCGATTTGTATTTATTTGCCGCTCTCAAATTTGCTATAATCGATTACATCCGCCATTTAACCCGGCAGGAAGAGTTTACGTTCTATTACGAATCCTTTGTTTCGGAAGCCACGACAGATACCGAAGATCAACTGGCGCATCATGATCTCATTAATGCGGTTCAGCTCCTTCTGGCCCAGCTTCCGGTGAAGACCCAGGAAGTATTCCGGCTGTGTCGGTTCGAAGACCTGTCTACCGAAGAAGCGGCCTACCGGCTTCAGCTTACCGAAAAAACGGTCGAGTATCATCTCACCAAAGCCCTTAAGGTACTCCGTGAACATCTGCACGAATATGCCTATCTAATGCCTTATTTTATCCTTCTCTTCTCCTGATTCATTCAGCGCTCCTCCTTTCCCGAAGTACTTCCCGCCAAAAAATACAAATAGGATTATTTGAACAAATTTCCCTTTATTCTTCCCATAACCTATAATCTTATCAGGGACTTCGAAAAACGTTTAGGCTGCTGCAAGGCTTTTTTCGTCTTTACCAGTAGAAGCATTCAAAGGTATTGACAACCGCTTATGCGCCCGGAAGAATTTCAAGAGTTACTGCATAAATACCGGGAGGGGCGGTGTACTCCGGAGGAGGTCCGTCAGCTTGATCTATGGTATAAAAAATTAAGTACGCAAAAGGAGTGGACTTTGACAGAAGCCGAAGAAGCGCAGGTTAAAGCCCGGCTCTGGAATCGGATTGACGAAAAAACGACGCCAGCAACAACGCGACCGCTCAACCCCTGGAAGAGTTACCGTCGGTATATGGCGCTGGCGGCATCCGTTGTGCTTGTCAGTGTGGGCTACTGGGTATGGCTACGCAGCAGCACCTCCCAGCGGCAGCCGGAAAGCCGTTTTGAAGCCGCCGGAGCGTATAAGAAGGTCAATACAACGACTCATATCGAGAGCCTGACACTGGCAGATGGCAGTGTGGTTAACCTGTACCCCCAGAGCAGCATTGCTTACTCCCGGATGGAGAATTCCAAAAAGCGGGAAGTCTGGCTAACCGGCAGCGCCTTTTTCAACGTCCATAAAGATTCGCAATGGCCATTTTTTGTCTATAGCGGGTCGGTGGTTACGCAGGTGTTGGGAACCAGTTTCTGGGTCAAAGCCCCCGAAGGGTCCAAAGCGATTGAGGTGGCCGTACGGACGGGACGCGTATCCGTTTTTGAACAGAATGCCGCGATCCGGCGAAAAAACGATCAGCAGGCGGCTAATCAGAGTACAGGCGTCGTTTTAACGCCCAATCAGAAAGCAACTTTCTTTTCCACGAATAACCATTGGGTAACGGGCCTGGTCACCCGTCCCGAGCTGGTTGGAACGACACCGGCGGTTACTAATCAGCGCTTTACGTATGAAGAAGCGACCCTGGACGAGGTTCTGGCTGAACTGGGCAAGGCGTACGGCATCGAAATGGTTATTGGCAACGATGGGCTACATACCTGTACGTTCACCGGAGATCTCAGTAAACAACCTTTATACACCAAGCTGGATCTGATCTGCCAGTCGATCAATGCGCAATACGAAGTTCGGGGCACCCGCATTCTGATCAACGGTTCAGGATGCACGCCCTAAATTCAACGGATCTTAACTGTTTTACCCTAACCGCCCAAACCCAATACCGTATGCTGTAATCAGCCCTATTGTAAAAACAAAAAGCCGACAGTGCGCCAACACTACCGGCTTACGAACGTCCCTGTTGCAAACCTGACATTCGTCTGTCCAGATGAATCCGGGGTTTGTTTTGTCGAATCTTTTCCACGAATCCTAACAAAACAATCCAAATGTATGAAAATTTTACGAGAGTTCGGTTTGATCTTAGTAACCGTCATGAAAATCTCGCTGCCCAATTTTTGCCTGATTCTCCTGTTTACCAGTGCGTCGTACGCATTTGAGGTCGAGGCTCAGGATATCCTCAATCGGAGCATTTCTATTAAGGCCGACAACACTCCACTCAAAACCGTTCTGAACAAACTCGAGCACCTGGCCGATGTCAAATTCGTCTATAGCCCGAATACGATCCGTTCGAACCGGAAAGTGACTATTGACATGACGAGCCGGAAGTTGTCGGAGATACTGCATACGCTGCTTTCCCCGCTGAATCTGACTTATAAAGTGATTGGCGGTCAAATCCTGCTTAGCTCACCACAGCTTGGAGATCCCCCCGTGCCGGCAGCCGAAATGGATAATACCCCCTCGCTGAAAGCCGAACGGCAGGACCGAAGCCTCTCCGGACGGGTAACCGATGAAAAAGGAGAAGCACTGCCGGGTGTAAGCATCGTCATCAAAGGCACCCAGAAAGGAACGGTTACGGATGCCGACGGGCGGTATCAAATCGCCGTCCCGGAAGGAGATGTAACCCTGATTTTCAGCTTTGTGGGCTATACCGCCCAGGAAATGGCGGTCGGCAGTGAGAGTGTCCTGGATGTCAAGTTAAATGCCGATGTCAAGGCTTTGTCGGAAGTGGTGGTGGTAGGTTATGGCTCGGTTTCTAAAAAAGATGTGACCGGCGCGGTATCCACCATTGAAGGCGACGACATCAGAAACATGCCGGTGCGCACGGCAACCGACGTATTGCAGGGCAAAGCCGCCGGTATTCAGGTTACGCAGAGCAGTGGTAGCCCCGGTTCGATGGGCGTCGTCCGGATTCGCGGTATTGGTTCCATCAACGGCGAAAACCAGCCCTTATACATCGTGGATGGGCTGCCGCAAAGTGGAATCGGCTGGCTGAACCCCAACGATATTCAGTCGATGGATATCCACAAAGACGCGTCGGCTGCGGCCATCTATGGTTCACGGGCCTCCAACGGGGTGGTTATTATTACCACCAAAAGAGGCAGTAAAAAAGAAGCAGCCAGTGTTTCGTATGACGCCTATTACGGGGTGCAATCGCCCTGGAAAAGACCGAATATGCTGAACGCGGAAGAGTTTATTACCTATAAAAACCGGGCGGCCACGGCGGCCGGGGCTGCTTTACCCGCCAACTTTTCCACGCCCCAGAACATTGAGGCCGTGCTGCGTTTTGTCAATGCCAATACCGGTCCGAACGGTACCGACTGGTGGAAGCAGATCACCCACTACAACGCTCCCATTCAAAGCCATAACCTGACCGTAACGGGCGGAACCCAGAACCTCGACTTTGCTACTTCACTGGGGTATATGGATCAGCAGGGGATCGTAAGAGGCTCGGATTATGACCGGATTTCGTGGCGCAACAACCTCAATGCCCAGATCAGCAATCGAATCAAACTAGGCACCAATTTCGCCCTGGTTTACGAAAGCCGCCGGAACATCGACGAAAACAATCCGTATACCGGTACGATTTTCAGCGCCATGACCGCCGATCCGATTACGCCGGTTTACCGCAACAATCTGACCGAAGTGCCTTCTTTTCTGGGAACGATCATGAGCGGGTATCAGGCCAACAACCCGTTCTCGCAATACGCCGGAATTCTGTACTCCAACAAGCCTAACCCGGTTGCGCAGATTGAGCGGATGCGCCAAAGCATCTGGGAGGGAATTAGTTTAAAAGGAGGGGCCAACCTGGAAGTGAAAATCGTGGAACCGCTGAAGTTTCGCAGCAATTTTGGCGTTGATATCCAACGGAGCATTTCCAAAGGTTTTTCACCCCAATACGACCTCAACGCGTATGATCGGAGTGTGCTGAACAGCGTGAGCAATTATTCGTGGTGGACCAACTACTTCGTCTGGGAGAACGTTCTGACCTTCGATCAGATGTGGGATAAACACCACGTAACGGCGCTGGCGGGTACGTCGGCCGAGCTGACCAAGGGGCTTGAATACGGCGCATCGAAGCAGGGAATCGTCAATAACGAGGAGGATATGCGGATTATCAATGCGGCCACTATCAACCCCGGCGCGTCGGGTTACCAGGCCTCCAACTCCCTGAATTCGTATTTCGGTCGGGTTAGCTACGGGTATGACGGGAAATACATCCTGACCGCCAACATCCGCCGGGATGGCACCTCGCGTTTTGCCCAGGAATATCGGTGGGGAACATTCCCTTCCGTATCGGCAGCCTGGAATTTTACGCGGGAGGATTTTGTCCAGAATGCCACGTCACAATGGCTTTCCAACGGTAAGTTGCGGGTTAGCTACGGCAGCATCGGAAACCAGAATGTAGGCGGAGGAGCTTACCTGTCTACCTATGGCAATACCAACCGTTATTTATTCGGTGATAATTCTACGCCTTATCTGGGTGCCGGACGTATCTCCATCGGCAATCCGCTGTTGCAATGGGAAACCTCTACTCAAACCGACGTTGGTCTTGATATGACCTTATTTGCCGGAAAGCTGGACTTTACGGTTGATTATTTCCATAAGGGAATTGACAACATGCTCCTGATTGTGCCGTTACCCACGACCCTGGGCTTCCCGAACTTCCCGTGGTCCAATGCGGGCAAAATGATCAACAAAGGGTGGGAGTTTGCCGTAGGTCATGAGAATAAAATCGGCGATTTCCAGTTCAATGCCCGCGCTACGCTTTCTACCGTCCGCAATAAAGTAGCTACGTTGGGCGGTGGCGAACCGATCTATTCAACGGCCCACTTAGGGGAAACGATCACTAAAACCGAAGAAGAAATGTCGGTAGGGTATTACTTCGGGTGGATGACCGACGGAATCTTCCAAACCCAGGAGGAAGTGAATAACAGCCCTCAGAAAGGTCTTTCGACGCCGGGCGACCTGCGGTTCAAGGACATCAATGGCGATGGACTCCTGAATGCCAATGACCGCGTAAAGATTGGAAACCCCTGGCCGGACTTTATCTACGGGTTAACGCTAAATGCTTCTTATAAAGGATTCGATCTGAGTGCCTTCTTTCAGGGTTCGCAGGGCAATGACGTAATGAACATCCTGCGGTATGATACGGAAGCCGGTACGGGTTGGTATAATGCTCCGAAAGAATTTCTGGAGAAAGCCTGGAATGGCCCCGGAAGTACCAACAAATACTACAAAATCTCGCAAAACGCCGGTCTGAACACCAACGTGTCCGACTATTTCGTAGAAGATGGCTCGTACATGCGATTGAAGAACCTGCAACTGGGGTACAATCTGCCGAATGGGGTTCTACAGAGCCTGAAAATCAAGCAGGCCCGCTTTTACATTGGCTCACAAAACCTGTTTACGATTACGAAGTATTCGGGACTCGACCCCGAAATGGGCTCTACCGATCCTAAACTGATGGGCATTGATCAGGGCTATTTCCCCCAGGCCCGCACGTTTATGTTTGGTATCAATGCGCGGTTCTAACTTCTTAAAAAGCAGAGAAACATGAAAAAGACATTATGGATCATACTCGTTACTTTTTTGTCCATTATCGGGACATCCTGCTCTGAAAAGTATCTGGATCGTCCTCCGCTGGGTAACCAAACGGACGAAAACTTTTATAAATCACCCGATGCCGGTTTTAAAATGCTGGTGACCTGTTACCGCGGCTTTTACGACTTCTGGGGGTATCAGGCCGCCCGCGCCGAACTGGGTAACATGGCCACCGACGATAGCGATAAAGGCGGTTCGGATGCCGGAGACCGGCCTTTCGTCACGGATCTGGGTTTTGGCCGGACGTTGTCTTCCAATGAAACGCTTCAGGGATACTGGGCTGCCTGCTACCGGGCCATTGGCGAATGCAATGTAGCCCTGGAACGCTTACCCGATGCGCCGTTGATCGATGCCAGCGGAAACCCGTTGGCCGAATCGGTCAGGAAGCGTTATCTGGCCGAGATTAAGTTTCTGCGGGCGTTCTTTTATCTGGACCTGGTACGGGTTTATGGCGATGTGCCGCTGATTACCAGAACCTTAACCGTTGATGACCGCTCTAAGCTGGTTCGGGAAAACAAACAGAACGTCTTCAAATTTATTGAACAGGAATTTACGGCGGCTGCCAACGAACCCAATCTGCCTTCCCGAAACGCGCTCCCCGCGGCTGAACTCGGACGGGTTACGCAGGAAGCGGCCTGGTCTATGCTGGCCCGTACCTATCTGTTTTTTGCCAAAGACGATAAGAGCCTGTTTGCCAAAGCCCGGGATGCCGCCAAAAAAGTAATTGATTCCAAGGCTTTTGAACTCCATCCGCAGTTTCAGGAGATTTTTCTGGAACACGGCTACAAAACCAAAGAAGCCGTCTTCTCCATCATTATGGGCGACAATCCGGCGGCCTTCATTTACGGCAGTACCATCCCGGTGTATTGTTCACCACGGGGCGCTACCGGCGGTTGGGGCTTCGATTGCCCGACTCAGGATCTGGTCAGTGAATTCGAGCCGGGGGACCCGCGACTGCTGTTTTCCGTTCTGAAAGAAGGAGATGTTTTTCCAAAAGCGTCGTCGCAGCGCGAAGTGCTCGACTTTTCCACCTATCCCAATACGGGGTATCACAATCGGAAAGTCTATCTGCCCGAATCCCGTCGGGGCCAGGGCTGGGGTGATGATGCCTGGACCTACCATCCCATCCGTTATGCCGATGTATTGCTGATGTACGCAGAGGCCCTGCTGGAAAGCGGTGGCGATAAACAGGAAGTAGCCAATTACATCAATATGGTCAGACGGCGGGCCAGCAGTTCTTCGAGAAAGGATGTAGAAGCCCTGTCGCGGGCGATCACCATTGCGGCAATTCCGCTTCCCGACGTCAAGGCTTCTGATAACCTGCAAACGGCCGTCCGGCACGAGCGCCGGGTCGAACTGGCGCTGGAATACCACCGGCTGTACGATCTGATGCGCTGGGGCAAACTGGTAGAAACCATGAATACATATTCCAGGAAGCCCAATTCGAATGGGAAGGGTGCGAACTTTAAAGCCGGAATTAATGAAATATTTCCGATTCCGCAGGTAGAAATAGACCGTTCTGCGGGTTCAATTATTCAGAATCCCGGCTACTAACCAAACAGCCGGGGTTCTGCCCCAACCTTAATAATTCTGTATGAAATTCCTCAACTGGTTCATATTGATTGCTATCACGGTCGTTTGCACGTCCGAACGCCCGCATCCGTTTCGTTTCCGGGAGCAGGCCAGCGCGCAGAATGCGCCTGACAGCAGCCGCTTCTCCCACATGATGCTGGTGCAGGGGCTCGACGAGCCGACCGAAATGGCTATTCTGCCCAACAACAACGTCCTGATCGTTGAACGGAAGGGTGGAGTCCGGCTCTATGATGCCCAGTCGAAAGAGCTTAAGACCATCGCCCACTTCAATGTCTTCAGCGGCATTGAAGATGGGTTGCTGGGCGTGGCCCTCGACCCGGACTTTAAAAACAACAATTGGGCCTACTTCTATTATGCGGTCGGTGGTGAGAAATGGGTCAACCACCTGGCACGGTATGAGTTGCGGGGTGATCAGTTGATTCAGTCCTCGAAAAAGGTCTTGCTGGAAGTGCCTACCCAACGGAAGTACTGCTGCCACTCGGCGGGTTATCTCACCTTCGACTCCGACGGTTTGCTATATCTGTCTATTGGCGACAACACCAATGCGGAAGAAATCGAAGGACATAATCCGACCGACGAACGACCGGGCCGGGAACTGTCCGACGACCAGGCTTCGACGGCCAACAGCAACGATCTGCGCGGTAAAATTCTGCGGATCAAGCCGGAGCCAGACGGTACCTATTCCATTCCCGACGGGAATCTATTTCCAAAAGATGGCTCGAAAGGCCGTCCGGAGATTTATGTGATGGGTTGCCGCAATCCCTTCCGGGTGTCTGTTGACCCAAAAACGAAGTACGTTTACTGGGGCGATGTAGGACCGGATACGCAGGTTCCGGCGGAAGAGGGATTTCTCAGCTACGATGAAATCAATCAGGCCCGTAAGCCGGGTTTCTTCGGATACCCGTATTTTCTGGGCAACAACGAGGCTTTCCCCAAATACGATTTTGCGACCAAAAAGGAAGGTCCCCCGCAGGACCCCCGGCATCCGGTCAATAACTCCCCCCACAACACGGGCATCCGGGAGCTTCCCCCGGCCCAGCCCGCCATGATCTGGTACGGCAAACAGGCGTCCAGACGTTTCCCGCTGGTGGGCAAAGGAGGAGCCAGTGCGATGGCGGGCCCGGTCTATTACCGCGATCAGTTCGCCGGGGCCAAATACCGTCTGCCGGAATACTACAATGGCAAGCTTTTTATCTACGACTGGATTCGTCGGTGGATTATGGCCGTTACGCTGGATGAAAACGGCAACTACCAAAGCATGGAGCCTTTCCTGAGCCATCTGAAACTCGTGGCTCCGATGGATATACAGTTCAATCGGGATGGGGCTATGTATATTCTGGCTTACGGAACCAACTGGTTTGCCAAAAATACCGATGCCGGTTTAATCCGGGTGGAATATACCGAAGGCAACCGAAACCCCATCGCCGATATCCGGGTCGATAAACGGTACGGCGCCACTCCCCTGAAAGTCCGGCTGTCGGCTGCGGATTCGAGAGATCACGATCCGGGCGACAAACTCAGTTATGCCTGGCAGATCAGTGCACGAAACCAGCCTTCTGCGCGCCAGTCCGGGCCGGAATTGGTCCATACGTTTACCAAACCGGGTGTGTACAACGTTGCCTTAACCGTCTCCGATCAGCATGGCGGGCAGGGAAGCACTACGGTTCAGGTGAAAGTGGGGAACACCCCGCCGGTGGTGCAAATAAACACGACGGCCAACCGCAGTTTTTATTGGGATAATCAGCAATTGGATTATCGAATTACCATCAAAGATCCGGAGGATGGTAAAATTGACCCCGCCCGAACCTCTGTTTCTTTTAATTACCTGCCCTACGGAAACGATCTGGCCGGTGCTTTATCGGGCGGAAGTGCGGCCGGGATGCAGCACATTCGGGGTGAGAAGCTGTTTTCGGGCTCGGATTGCAAAGCCTGTCATGCCCTCGATAAAACGTCGATAGGTCCAAGCCTGAAGGCGATTGCGGCCCGATACGGAAATAAAACCGGGGTTGTGGATCAGTTGGCCGGGAAAATCATCAAAGGGGGTAGTGGAAACTGGGGGAGTTATCAGATGACGGCTCATCCCGATCTGCCGCTGAATGAAGCCCAGGAGATGGTTCGTTATATTCTGGCTTTAAATGAACAGCAGGCTCGGTTGCCGATGCAGGGTGCGCTGAAATTGACCGAACATGTAGGCAAAGGGCCGGAAGGGGCTTATGTACTCGTAGCGAGTTATAAAGATAAAGGAGCCAATGGGATTGAGTCTTTATCGACCAGCGAACATATCGTCCTGCGGAATCCGCTGCTTCAGACGGAAGACAATGACGGGAGCAATGTGGGGGTCGTTATTGCCACGGCCAATACGGGTTTTGTTTCCTACGTCCGGGGCATAACCAATGGAAAATTCCTGAAATTTAACCACATCGACCTGACGCAGGTGACGCAGATGACGTACCGGGTTCAGGCGCAGCCGGCTGGTGGGCGGATCGAACTCCGTCTGGACAGCCCGCAGGGACCAATCGTCAGTACGGCAACGGTTCCGGGCCAGTCGGTGAAGGACCCCAAAACGGACTGGAACAACGTAACGGCAACGGTTCAGCCAACCACCGGCTTTCATGATCTGTACTTTGTATTTACCAATGCCGATGCGGGCCACCGGGAGCTGTTTTTTATTGATTGGCTGTCTTTCGGGCGTAACGCTTCAAGGCAATAATTCACTTTTGATTAGCAGACAGAATGAAAGCATTTTATAATCGCCGGCACTTCATCCGAACAACGGCAGCGGCTGGGGCCGGATTGGGGCTGGCTCAGGGCCTGTCGGCCTTCGTCAGTCGGGATACGTCGGTAGCCGAGGGGCGCCGGGTTGGGATTATCGGATTGGATACCTCGCATAGTCAGGTATTCAGCGAGATGTTAAACGACCCGAAAGCCGGTCCCGAATTGGGCGGCTACCGGGTGGTGGCGGCCTATGCGCAGGGCAGTAAAGACATCCCCTCTGCGCTTAAGATGAAACCGGATATTACCGAAGCGGTCAAAAAGCTGGGGGTAGAAATCGTGAACTCCATTGATGAACTGCTGACCAAGGTGGATGTGGTTCTGCTGGAAACAAACGATGGACGTCCTCACCTTGAGCAGGCTTTGCCCGTATTCAAGGCGGGCAAACGGGTGTTTATTGATAAGCCGATTGCCGCTTCCCTGGCCGATGCCAAAGCCATTTTTAAGGCGGCAACTCAATACAAAGTACCGGTTTTTACGTCGTCTGCCCTACGGTTTGACCAGAACGTGCAACAGGTCGTGGCCGGAAAAATTGGCCCTGTAACCGGTGCCGATGTGTATACGCCCGCCGAGCTGGAAGAACACCATATGGATTTAGCCTGGTACGGTATTCACGGCGTAGAAATGCTGTTTACCGTGATGGGTACCGGTTGTAAAAGCGTGACCCGAACCCATACCGACGGGGTTGATCTGGTGGTGGGCGTCTGGAACGATGGCCGCGTGGGCACCGTCAGGGGAATCCGCAAAGGAGCGGCCAACATTGCCGGAACGGCTTTCGGGGAGAAAGGAATTGCCCCGCTGGGTCCTTTTCAGACCTACAAACCGCTGGTCGAGCAAATCGTACGTTTCTTTCAGACCGGAACGCCCCCTGTAAGTCCGGCAGAAACGCTGGAAATCTTCGCCTTTATCGATGCCGCCGATGTGAGCCGACGGAAAAACGGAGCCAGCGTAAACCTATAGGAAGCCCGCTGCCATTTGATCCGTCACCGTGTTTTCTGATACTTTTTGGGTAGCTTTGTACGAAGGTGGTCTTGGGACCACCTTCAACGTTTGGATTGATCCCTTTCCACCACGACCCGTAGTGCAACCATCGTTCAGGAACCATGCTCTCCGACTTCGGCATCATTCTTCTGTTTATTATCACCGGCCTGGCATTTGTTGGGCTAATTTTGTTTGTGGGGGGGCTGCTCCGCCCGAACCGCCCGAATATTGAAAAACTAACCACCTACGAGTCGGGGGAAGAACCCGTTGGTAATGCCAATGTGCAGTTCAACGTCCGGTTTTACGTGGTTGCTATTATCTTCGTTTTATTTGATGTTGAGCTGGTTTTTCTGTTTCCGTGGGCAACGGTTTTTGGTCAAAAAACGTTGATTGAAGAGACGGGTGGTTTGTGGGGCTGGCTGGCACTTTCGGAAATGCTGGTCTTTGTGGCGCTTCTGGCCCTGGGACTGGCGTATGCCTGGGTAAAAGGTTTTCTGGATTGGGTAAAACCCGAGCCGAAAGTGCCGGAAATAAAAACCAGCGTACCGGCCTCCCTGTACGAAAAAGTAAATCAGAAATATAAATAGCGCCTTTTGGGCCGAAAGATAAAAGATGAGTGGTCTGCTCGATCAAAAATTTAAATCTGGTGAGGGTGGGGTTTTGCTGACCACGGCCGAAGACCTGCTGAACTGGGCGCGGCTGTCGTCGCTGTGGCCGATGGGCTTCGGTTTGGCTTGCTGTGCGATTGAAATGATGCAAACCTTTGCGTCGGGATATGATCTGGAGCGGTTCGGGATTTTTCCGCGCCCTTCGCCCCGGCAGTCGGATGTGATGATTGTTTCCGGAACGGTAACGTTTAAGATGGCCGACCGCATCAGGCGGCTTTACGAACAAATGCCCGAACCCCGGTATGTCATTTCAATGGGGTCGTGCTCCAACTGCGGAGGACCGTACTGGCAGCACGGGTATCATGTGGTTAAGGGCGTTGACCGGATTATTCCCGTCGATGTGTACGTGCCGGGTTGCCCCCCGCGTCCGGAAGCCCTGATTGGCGGATTTCTGAAATTGCAGGAAAAAATCAGAAACGCCCGGCTGACGGAAGATCCCGCGCCCACGGCTTTACTGGCAATGGAAGCGGAAGAAGCTGTAAAAGTTTAAGCAGTCCTCCAACCCATGATACAACAAAAGGGTCCTAAAAAGTAAAAGAAAACTGCTATGAAAACGACCCTGATCATTTTGTCGACGGTGTTCTGCCTGGCTATGTGCCGGGAGAGCGATGATCCGACCGGTCCGGAACTCCGGAACGACGTAATGGTATATGAAAACGGCCTGGCCTACGACGGGTGTGAAACCCATGTGGCGCTGAACTGGAACGATCCGAACAAAATAGTTCGCTATGCCCCGGATGCGGAGTCGGTTGCGCTGCTCGAAAACTTTCTGGGCAAAGAACCCCAGAAACAGGGCGATATTATTTACAAATTTACGGATCGGAAGAAAACCGTTCAGTGCGGCTGGGGATCTAAATTTGAAGCCGACGAGATAACGATTGTCTCGATTCGCTAACTTACGAAATGACTTTTTCTGAAATCACCGATCTGCTGATGGCCCAGTTTGGCCCCGACGTTATTCAGCAGGCCAATACCACCAATCCGCAACCGTTTCTCGTCGTTCAGAAAACCGCAATAGCCAGTCTTTGCCAATTTCTGCGCGACGACGAACGGTTGTTTTTTGATTTTCTGGCCTGTATGACCGGCATCGACAATGGTCTGCAAGCCAGTACGATGGAGGTGGTTTATAACCTGACTTCCATACCGTACGAACACAATCTGACGCTGAAAGTCGTAATGCCGCGCAATGCTGACGGTGAACCGTTGCCCGAAATACCGACCGTTAGCCACATCTGGCGGACGGCCGACTGGCACGAGCGGGAAATTTACGATTTAGTCGGGATCCGGTTTGAAGGACACCCGGATTTGCGCCGGATTCTGTTGCCCACCGACTGGCAGGGGCACCCGTTACGGAAAGATTACCAGGATCTGGAAACGTACCACGGTATCAAGGTGAAATAGCCCGCGCAATCGGTATCATTTGGTAGTATGCAGTAGGCAGTTTAACTTGTCTTCCTTTCTGAATAGACCTGAGATTTTGCCTCCATGCTAACGCTTCGACATATTCTGTTTCTGGTTTCCACCCTGCTGCTGACCTTGTTTTTGGGCGCATCGTCGGTGGTCTGCGCGCAGCCCAAAGCTGATTCCGTAACGGTAAAGGGACGAATTAAAAATCTGACGATTCAGCTGTATCGCCAGAGTCCGAACGTTACCGTTTCGCGCAACAACATTTTGCAGGCCAGCCGCGAAATGGCCCGACCGGCCCCGCTCGAACCTGATGGTTCGTTTCAGGTGACGCTGCCGCTGGTGTATCCCTACGAAGAATTATATTTCAATTTCGGACAGATTTCAACGGTTTTTCTGGCTTCGGCCGGAACCGTCGAGATTGCGCTGGATGCGGATTCCCTGTTTTTGTCGGAAGCGCCTTTCCGGTTTAGCGGCACCAACGCGCAGGTTAACAATCAACTGACGCGCTACAAGGCATTTGAGTTTAAGAACCGGCCTAAAATTGATAACCGTCAGCTCTCGCGACGGCTGGCCGGGCGGTCGGCAGAGGACAGCCGGAAACTTCTGACCAATGAGTTTATCGCTACGTACGAAAAATTTCGCCAGACGAACGAGGTTCTGCCGTTGCTGGATCAGTACATCAATTCGGCGATCCGGTACGAAGTAGCGGCTTTTCTGTACGACAAGGCACTGGCTGAGCAGAATAGCCGTCTGGAAACGGATGTGCCCGTTAGTAGCCTGCGCCCCGCCGATGACCGGTTTCTGACGATTCAGCGGACGACGGCGCTGGAGCGTTTTGCTGAATATGCGGGCTCCCGCATCACCGACTTATCGCTCGCGGGTTCGGGACGGAGTATTCCCATCAGCACCTTTGCCCGTCTGGTAGACCGTTATGTGACGGACCTGTCGGAAACCGAGCGCACCCGGATTGAGGAACTGAAGACCGCCAAATCGGGGCAGAACCGGGACATTACGATGCTGCAACGGATTATGCAGCGAAACGACGAGAAGTTGTCCAAACTGCTGACTTACGAAACGACGATGGCCCAGTACCGGAAATTAGTGGACACGACGGGTCTGGATTACATGAAAGCGCACTTCCTGGCCATGAACCTGCCCACCATCGAGTTGAAAAATCAGGAATTGCTCTATCGACATATTACGCCACAGGTGGGCGATCCGCACTACCGGCTTTCGCTGGAGGAGTTGTATCGGATGGAAGTAAAGGATAGCGCGACGGTACGGGAAGTGGCCGGAAAATTCACCGACACACAGATTGATGAACCGGTCGAGGTACTGTCGGGTGTCACGCTCCTGCGGTCGAGCCGGTACGGGAAAGATTTCATTGACCAATTGCAAAAACAGGCCCAGGGCCGCTTGATTTACATACTGGCCTGGTCGACGGATGTCGATCCCTCACGGCAGGAAGTGCTGGCGTCCCGTGCCCTTCAGGAACAGCTCCCCGGCCGCGACATCCTGTTTGCCTATGTATGCAGCAACGAAACGTCTCTGAATCATTGGCGGGAGTGGGTGGCAAAAAACAAGCCGAAGGGGCTGCACGTCTATGTCGATCAGGACCAGTTAGGCAATCTGCTGGGCTCACTTCGGGCCGAGTACATTCCGGCGGCTGGATTGCTCAGTCGCGACGGAAAATTCATCAAGCGGGATGCACCGCTACCCTCTAAATCCGACGACGTTCTAAAGCTCATTCGGGAAAAGATATAAGGTTTATCAGGGCGTGACCCGCAACTTCGTCAGCTTGACGGGAACACCCGCCAGCCGAACATTCGGCGGGGGCGCAAACTCATCGGCGTTAAAAACGACTTTGGTTCCGGTTTTTCGAGCCTGGTCGGGTAGGTTGCAGGCAAAATAGCGTGTGCTGTCGCTGGTCAGGATATAGAGCCAGGTGCTGGTTTGGGACGTTTCCGCTTCATTGACTACTGTACCCGGCACCTCGCGCAACTCGGCGGCTTTTTTCCATTCGGCATAAGACGGACAATCGGTGCTCACGGGTACTTCGTTGTTCCAGGGGGCGGTTTGGCAGGTTGCCATCAGGAGCGTCAGGCCCAATACTAAAGTTAGCGTCTTCATCACTGTGCTTATTTTAAGTACTGATATAAGACACCCGGAAGGCGGAAATGGTTGGAGAAGGCCGCTGTTAGTTTAGAAAGACGTTATAAAAAAGCCCCAGACGGTTTTAAAACCATCTGGGGCTGTCGTATGGGTGCGAGTTGAAATTAACCCAGTTTCACTTTCAGATTCTGATCCAGTGCTTCCAGGAAATCTTCGGTATTGAGGTAGTGCTCACCGGCTACCAGTTTCGTACCTGACGGGAACGCCGACAGGGCCAGATCCTTGGTCATTTTGCCACTTTCGACGGTTTCGATACAAACGGCTTCCAGCGCTTCGCAGAAGTCGATGAGTTGCTGGTTGCCATCCAGTTTGCCCCGGAAAGCCAGACCGCGCGTCCAGGCGAAAATCGACGCAATCGGGTTGGTAGAAGTCGGGTTGCCTTTCTGGTGCTCGCGGTAGTGGCGCGTTACCGTACCGTGGGCCGCTTCGGCTTCCATCGTTTTGCCATCGGGTGTTACCAGTACCGAGGTCATCAGACCGAGTGAACCGAAGCCCTGAGCAACGGTATCCGACTGAACGTCACCGTCGTAGTTCTTACACGCCCAGACAAAGTTACCTTCCCATTTCAGGGCTGATGCTACCATGTCGTCGATCAGGCGGTGTTCGTAGTGAACGCCCTTCGCCTTGAATTCGTTTTCGTAAATTTCCTGGAAAATATCCTTGAACCGACCGTCGTATTTTTTCAGAATCGTGTTTTTGGTCGACAGGTACAGCGGCCAGCCTTTTTGCAGCGCCATGTTGAAACAAGCCTGCGCAAAACCGCGGATCGACTCGTCTACGTTGTACATCCCCATCGCCACACCGGCTCCTTTGAACTGGTATACTTCAAATTCCTGAACGGTTCCGTCTTCGCCTTCGAACTTCATCGTCAGCTTTCCTTTGCCCGGTACGACGAAATCCGTAGCGCGGTACTGGTCGCCGAAAGCGTGACGACCCACGATGATCGGGGCCGACCAGTTGGTTACCAGACGCGGCACGTTGTTGATCACAATCGGCTCGCGGAAAACCGTACCGTCCAGAATGTTCCGGATCGTACCGTTCGGCGATTTCCACATCTGTTTCAGGTTGAATTCTTTCACGCGGTCTTCATCGGGCGTGATGGTCGCGCATTTGATACCAACACCGTATTCTCTGATGGCGTTGGCGGCATCAACCGTTACCTGATCGTTGGTTTCATCGCGGTATTCGATGCCCAGATCGTAATATTTAATGTCAACGTCGATGTAAGGGAGGATAAGCTTGTCTTTGATAAACTTCCAGATAATGCGGGTCATTTCGTCGCCATCCAGTTCGACCACCGGATTAGCTACTTTAATTTTCTCCATTTGTTAGATATCAATCAGTGAAACGATACAGGAAATCAGCCGCAAAGGTAATAATTCTGGGCGTAACGGGAAATGAAAGTTCGCCAATGAACGGGCCGTTGCCTCACGGATTGATGCGCGGTTAAGCCAGCGATGACACGGGGCAGAGGAACCCTGCCCCGTGTAGCAAGTACTGATCCCAAGCCTGCAAAGCTTAGGATGTGGTTAGGATGCTGAGGAGACGGCGCTGGGCTGTTCGGTGGAGATAACACCCAACTCGCGGCCAATCTTTGTAAAGGCAGTCACGGCTTTTTCGAGGTGCTCGGGTTCGTGGCCCGCCGAAATCTGCACCCGGATTCGGGCTTTGCCTTTCGGAACCACCGGGTAGAAGAAACCAATGACGTAAATGCCTTCTTCCAGCAACCGGGCCGCAAATTCCTGGGCCAGCGGAGCGTCGTACAGCATAATCGGAACAATCGGGTGTTCGCCCGGCAGAATGTCGAATCCGGCGGCTGTCATGGCTTCCCGGAAATACCGTGTGTTGGCTTCCAGTTTATCGCGCAGGGCGGTGGACGATTGCAGGATTTCCAGTACTTTCAGCGACGCCCCGACAATGGCCGGTGCCAGCGTATTCGAGAACAGATAAGGCCGTGAACGTTGGCGCAGCAGCTCCACAATCTCTTTCCGGGCCGCCGTAAAACCACCCGACGCGCCACCGAGTGCCTTGCCGTACGTGCCGGTGATGATGTCGATACGACCGAACACGTTCCGGTATTCCGGCGTTCCGCGACCGGTTTTGCCCAGAAAACCACTGGCGTGGCATTCGTCCACCATCACCATCGCGCCGTATTGATCGGCCAGATCGCAGATTTTGTCGAGTTGGGCAATGGTGCCGTCCATCGAGAACGCGCCGTCCGTCACGATCAGTTTCCGCCGGTTGCCCGAAGCCGCCTGCAACTGGGCTTCCAGATCGGCCATGTCGTTGTGTTTGTACCGAAACCGTTTGGCCTTGCACAGCCGAATCCCGTCGATGATCGAAGCGTGGTTCAGTTCGTCCGAAATAATGGCGTCTTCTTCGTTCAAGAGCGGTTCAAAAATCCCGCCGTTGGCATCGAACGCAGCCGCGTACAGAATGCAGTCTTCGGCTCCGACAAACTCGGCGGTTCTCCGTTCGAGTTCTTTGTGAATGTCCTGCGTACCGCAGATAAACCGCACCGACGACATCCCAAAACCGTGGCTGTCGAGCGTCTCGTGCGCGGCTTTGATCACCTCCGGATGCGACGACAGACCGAGGTAGTTGTTGGCGCAGAAGTTCAGGACTTCCTGCCCGCCGTGAACGGCGATGACCGATGATTGCGGAGAAACAATAATCCTTTCGGATTTATACAAACCGGCTTCCCGGATGGAATCAAGTTCCTGCTGAAGTTCGTGTTGAATACCGTACATACCGTTAAAATGTTGGGATGGAAGGTTGATAGATAGTCGAAAGCTGCGTAATCATTTCCTGCGTCATGCGCGGCAGGTCAAACTCCGGTTGCCAGCCCCAGTCGTTCCGGGCCACCGTATCGTCGATGGTTCGGGGCCACGAATCAGCAATGGCCTGACGGAAATCCGGTACGTAGCGGGTCGTGAAGTCGGGAAAATACGTTTGGATCGAAGCCGTCAGTTCGGCGGGGGTGAAGCTCATGCCGGCCAGGTTGTAGGAGGTCCGTACACTGATCCGGTTTTCGGGGGCTTCCATCAGTTCCAGCGTGGCCCGCAGCGCGTCGTCCATGTACATCATCGGCAGCAGCGTGTCTTCCGCCAGAAAACACTCGAACGGCTGGCCCTGTACGGCCGCGTGAAAAATGGCAACGGCGTAGTCGGTGGTTCCGCCCCCCGGCATCGACTGGTAGCTGATGAGGCCCGGATACCGCAGCGAGCGCACATCCAGCCCATAGCGTTTGTGGTAGTACAGCGACCAGTTTTCGGCGGCCACCTTGCTGATGCCGTACACTGTGGCCGGGTCGAGCGAAGCCGTCTGGGGCGTTTCAAACTTGGGCGCGTGTTCGCCAAAAGCCGCAATGGAACTCGGTACAAACAATTTCCGGACCTGGTGGATGCGGGCCACTTCCAGCACGTTGAGCAGCGTCTGCATATTCAGATTCCAGGCACCGAGCGGGTCGGTTTCGCCTTTGGCCGACAGCACAGCCGCCAGGTGGTAAATCTGCGTAACACCGTACCGCTGCACCAGCTCGGCCAGTGCATCGGCTTTGGTGGCGTCCAATAATTCAAAAATTCCGGACTTCTGAGCGGGTTGACGCAGGTCTGCGCCAATTACCGAATCTGTCCCGTAAAGGGCCTGAAGCCGGGGGAGAAGTGCTGTGCCGATCTGGCCGTTGGCCCCGATCACTAAAATGGTTTCGCGCTTCATTTTTTAGCCGGTTGAAGTGTAAACTTAACAACGCTGAAAGTTGGTTGTCTTGTGGTGCAAAGTTACTTATGCCAACTATTTTTGGATAATAGTTCAATAAATCCGTTAATATTGTTGCTGTGGAGAGCATTAGTAGATAAAATTTCTATTTTGGAATATTCGGATAATTAGTGGTAGAAAAATTTTCGGTATGGAACAACTTGACGACATTGACAAGAAATTATTGCGGCTTTTGCAGGAAGACGCCAAGCTGACTACGAAAGAATTGGCCGCTCAACTGGGCCTGACGCTTTCGCCGGTTTACGAACGGATTAAACGACTGGAAAGTCTGGGTTTCATCAAACAGTACGTGGCGGTTCTGGATAAAAATCTGCTGGGGCAACCCATCACGGCTTTCTGTCAGGTGTCGATGCGTTACCACGACAAGGCGTTTATCGACAAGTTCGAGGAAGAAATCAAGAAGCTGGAAGAGGTGCAGGAGTGTTACCACATGGCCGGTCAGGTCGATTTTTTGCTAAAAATTCACGTCAGCAGCCTGGACGGTTACCACAATTTTGTGAAGTATAAACTCTCTGAAATTGAGAATATTGGTGTGCTCAATAGCACCTTCGTTCTGAAAGAAATCAAGCACAACCTGGGTTATGTGATTCATTGATTGCCGATTCGGGGCAACGTCCAGCCGTACCGGATGGCACACAGGCGGATGAGGGTAATGCTGGCGGCCGAAATGAGAAAATTCAAATTAGGATCGATCGCTAACGCTCTACCCAGCACATACAGTAGGGCACCAGCCAGGCAAGCCGTGGCATAGATGTGCTTTTCGAAGATCAGGGGAATGTCATTGACCAGCGTATCGCGCAGAACGCCCCCAAACAGCGCCGTCATCAGCCCCATTAAAACGGCAGCCCAGTTATTGACCTCCAGGCTCAACGCTTTTTGTAAGCCGAAAATGGTATAAATGCCGATGCCAAGCGTATCGAAAAAAATCAGGGGACGCCAGAGCTGGCCAAACCACCAGCGCCGTCCGGCAATGGCGATGCCTACGCCCAGCATGATGACAATGATATAATTCGGGTCCCGAATCCAGAAAATGGGATGAGCGCCCATGATGATATCCCGGGTCGTACCGCCACCGACCGCCGTTAGAAAACCGATAAAAGAAATACCAAACAGATCGTGGTACATTTTTTTATTCAAAGCCGATAAGGCCCCCGAAATGGCAAAGATGCTGG
Source organism: Larkinella arboricola (assembly GCF_003259745.1). GTDB lineage: Bacteria > Bacteroidota > Bacteroidia > Cytophagales > Spirosomataceae > Larkinella > Larkinella arboricola. The sequence goes on from NZ_QLMC01000001.1 coordinate 940,790, forward strand.
TGCCGACCAGGTCAATGAGATACCAGTTGCTCATGGATCAAAGGAAACACATTTTCATCATTTGCGGCAAAATTTATCTAATTTCGTGCGTTCCTGACCCTATCTTGATGATTCCTGCCATGCGCCGACGCTTATTTTCATTGATCGGTTTTCTCACCATTTTTCTTGCCTTAACCAGTGAAATAGTACTGACGAAAACTGCCGTAAAAGAAACAACGGTGTTTCAGAACGGTCAGGACGGGTATCAATGTTACCGGATACCAGCTATTGTAAAAGCGCCTAACGGCCATTTGCTGGCCTTTGCGGAAGGGCGGAAGAAGGATTGCAACGATTTTGGCGACATTGATCTGGTTATGCGAATGAGTACGGACAACGGCCAGACGTGGGGTTCGCTTCAGATTGTGGCTGATAATGGCGACTGGCTGGCCGGTAATCCCGCGCCGGTTTTTGACCGGTCCGACCGCAGATTCAGGAAGGGGCGGCTTTTTCTGGTTTATAACACCAGCACGGTTTCGGAAAATGACATTCGGAACGGCAAGGGCATTCGGGAAGTGTGGTATAAGACCAGTACTGATAATGGGCAAACCTGGTCGGAAGCCGTCAACATCACCACGCAGGTAAACCGCCCGAACAAACCCGATGTAAACTCGGCGTATGCGTTTCCGGAAGACTGGCGGTGGTACGCCAACACGCCGGGTCACGCCCTGCAAATGGAGACAGGCCGCTACCAGGGACGGCTTTTTGTGGCCGCCAACCACACCGCCGGACCGCTTCAACCCAAATTTCAGGAAGGCCGGGCACACGGTTTTTACTCCGACGATCACGGCCAAACCTGGAAGCTGACACCGGATGTTCACTATCCCGGCAGTAACGAAAGTACGGCTGCCGAAACCGCCGACGGTTATGTGTTGATGAACAGCCGCAACCAGTCCGGCGACGTGAAAAACCGGCTGCTATCGCTTTCAAAAACCGGCGGGGAAAGCTGGGAGCCGGTACGGGTAGCGCAGGATTTGCCCGACCCGGTTTGCCAGGGCAGTATGGTCCATTACCAACCCCGCCGGGGCAAACGCGTGTTGCTGTTTTCCAACCCGAACAGCCCGACCAGCCGCGAAAACTTGACGATCCGGATCAGCACCGACAACGGCCAAAGCTGGTCGGCGGGCAAGACCGTTTACAGCGGCCCGGCTGCCTACTCCGATCTGGTGATTCAGCGGGACAGTAACATTGGGGTGCTGTATGAGAAAGATAAATACGCAAAAATCGTCTATGCCCAGTTTGCATATGATTGGATGAAGGATTAGTAGAAGAATGTAGGTTTCTACTTTCTAGTTTGCTGAAAAACAGCCACAACAAACTACTATGAAGAAGCTCATCTACCTCTGCCTGGCCGTACTGGCCTTTTCCTGCAAAAAGAATGAACCGGAATTTGTCCTGCCCACGTACAACGATTGGTATGTTTTTCAGTCACCGACTGACAGGCCCATTGAAGGCGTTTGGGGCGATATTGATAAAACGCTGCTGATATCGACCGGGATAGCCGTTTACCGCTCCGTCGATCGGGGCAAAACCTGGCAGGAAGTAGTCGGGAATTCCAGAATCGGCATCTTTGGGATCATTAAGCACCAGGATACGCTGTTCACAATGACCGGGTTAAGCAGCGTACAGAAAAATGCGGTTGTTCAGCATCAGGCCCTTGTTAATCCTGACAGCTATAGCCTGGATGACGGCCGAACCTGGCAACCCTACAAGGGATATAATGCGGCTCTGGATTATCATCGCCTTCCGGAAGAGTCCCGGCGTCGTTTGTTTATAAACCCCGTTTCGACTTCCACCCGCGAATCGTACACCATTAACATGGTTTATCTGGATGATTCGACAAAGGCATTGCGCCGGTTTGAAACCCCGGGCGTGATGACCGCAACGGGCCGCCGGATCGACTTACCCCAGCTTCATCAGTTGAAGAGCCTCTATCTCGATGCCAGCGAGCGTCTTTATCTGGCCGGTACAGATGCCGTCTGTAGTAACGGCCAGCGGTTTGCGTTTTGTAACAGTCAGGCGGGGCGGGGCATGGTGTACGTTTCGAAACGGCCCCGGCCCTGATGAGCCAGCCTACCGAAAAACGGTCTACGCCGACGGATCAATTTCGGGATTCAGCCAGACTACTTTTTGTTCGGGCTGGTGGTCCTGTCCAAGAATGTCGCGGTACAAATCGGGTCGGCGGGCCTTTAGATACCGGTGGCCGCCCGCCATCGTGAGTTTTTCGGGCGTACAAGTCGCCATAGCAATGTCGTTGCCCAGGTTCCGGCATTCGGCCAGCACGTCGCCAAACGGGTCAAGAATCATCGAACAGCCGTTTTTAAGCTGATCGTCGTCCATGCCAATCGGGTTGGAGAAAACCACGTAAACCGCGTTGTCGTAAGCGCGCGCCGGGAGCCACTTCATGAGCCAGGCCCGGCCTTTCATCCCGTCAAATTCGAGCCGGAGTGAGGTGGGGTCATGCTCGCGGTTTTCCCAAAGCGCCGGATCGACAAAGCCCGCACCGGGCCGGGTCGAGGGCGTACACATCGTGACGTGGGGCATGAAAATGATGTCGGCACCCAGCAGTTTGGTGGCCCGGACATTTTCGATGATGTTGTTGTCGTAGCAGATCAGAATGCCGCATTTCCAGCCTTTGATCTCAAATACCACATACTGATCACCCGGCAGCAGGTGCGGGTTAATGAACGGGTGCAGCTTACGGTATTTGGCAATCAAACCGTTTTCGCCGACGCAGACCTGCGCCTTGAAAAGCCGGTCCTGCTCGTCTTTTTCGAACAGCCCCACCAGAATCACAATCTGGTGTTCGCGGGCAATGTCGGTCAGTGTCTGAATGCTTTCTCCATCCGGAATGCGCTCGGCGATTGCCAGCATCTGCTCCCGCGACAGGTTCCGGGCGTGGGTGTAGCCGGGAATGGAGCATTCGTGAAAAGCGATCACGTCGGCACCTTTTTGAGCGGCCTGTGCCGCCATCCGGCGAATGATGGCCAGATTATGCGCTTTCTGGCCGTTGTAGTGTTCGAACTGGGCGGTAGCAATGCGAAGCGGTTCCATGCTGTAAAAGTAGCAACAGAATTCCGGTTCAGCTATGGCATAAAGCGCCAATCCGTGGACAAGTTTTCAGATTTATTGTCTGGCTGCTTCCACCACCATTTTCTGTTGCAGCCAGGCCAGATTAAACCGGTAATGAATGCTGCTGCTGATCAGGTGAATCAGGTTGTCGGGGGTTTGGGTAAGCGCCAGATAGCCGCGTGGCTCGGCGTGGGTGGCATCCATCTCAAACGCTCCGGTCCAGGCACCGCCGTTGAGGTAACGGTATTGGCCGTCAGTCAGCAGTTTCTTGACCGGCCACGTCTTGCCTTCATCGAACGACAGAGTCGCGTACATACCGTGGCCCCGGAACGACTTGCCTTTGTCGTCGGTAAACAACATACCTTTCTTTGCTTCGTCGGGTTCTTCGGGATGGTGCGTAAAGCCAATCAGCATAATCGGCCCTTCGTTCAGCCGGTGCAGAATCAGCCGTTGCCCGCCCCCAATTGGCGGGAATTCGGAGGGTGAATAGGTCCAGGTTTTACCCATGTCGCGCGACAAACTCATCGGCATACGTGGAATACCGTCCGCATTGGCAATATTATCGCCCCGCCCAAACGCCATCAAACTGCCGTCTTTCAACTGCGTAACGCCCGCGTGAATCCCGGCAATTAACCCGCCGGAAGCACCGTTTTTGAAGTCCGGTTTTTGAGGGTCAGTATACGGAGCCGCCCAGGTTTTGCCGCCGTCCTTGCTGACATGAATCGCCGAACCGCCCGATGAACTGGGGTCGGCATCACAGGTCTGCACCAGCCAGCCTTCTTTCGTCTGAAACATCCCGGCAATAACCTGATGCCGTTTTTCGTGCTCCGGTGCCACCAGTTTCGGTGCCGTCCAGGTTGCGCCGTTGTCGCGGCTGGTGCGCAGGGACATCGCCAGATTCTGCCAGTCACCGCTGGCTTCGACGCCGTTCATGTGGTAAATGGTACCTTTGCCGTCGTGAAAAATCGAACTGCCCGTCATGTTCCGATCCGGCACTTTGAAAAACTCGGAGGGCGCATCCCAACGGGTTTGTCCGGCCCGCAGCCGGCTAGCAATTACCGTCATTTCGCGGCCGGATTCTTTTTCGGTCGAAAACCAGATCGCCATCAGGTCGCCGTTGGGCATCCAGGCGATGGCGGGCTGGTGGTTGTGCGAGTAATACGGAACCCCGGCATTGCAGTCCGGTCGGTTGGCATACCGTACAGGTTCCATAAATACCGGTTGGGTGGCTGAAACGGTTTTCCAGGCAAACGGTTTTTGCGAAACGTTCAGCGCGTAGGTTTTTGGCGGCAGGGCCGGAAGGGGTTGGGTAGACGGTTTTTCGGCCTGCACGACCCGGAAACCCACCAGCCAGTTTTTGTCTTCGGGAATCATGCCGAGCCGGTTGGTGGTGCGCAGGTACTGCACCGGCGTTCCGTGGCTGCCTCCGCGCGTCACCCGAAACGGGCCGGATGCGCGGCCCACCGGATCGCGTTGTTCGGCGGCTTCATAAGGTCCGTACCAGTCCGAGCACCATTCTTCCACATTCCCGTGCATATCCTGAAGGCCCCAGGCGTTGGCGGGCGTCTGGCCCACGGTCAGAGGAACCACAACCGGAACCCGGTCGGTTTTCTGGCTTTTCTGGTAGCTCTGGGGCAAAAACCGTCCGGTCGAAAACGGCGTAACGGTTCCGGCGTGGCAGGCATATTCCCACTCGGCTTCCGTCGGCAAGCGATACGGTTTTCCTTCTTTTTTGCTGAGCCATTCGCAGAAAGCCACGGCTTCGGCGTAGCTCACAAACACGACGGCTTCATTGTCTTCTTTCGAAAAACCAGCTTTCCCGCGCAATTTTTTATGTTCGGGATCAAAGGCTTCGTACTGCGCATTGGTGACTTCCGTGACCGCCATCCGGAACGGTTTCGAAATCGTTACGCGGTGAACCGGCGCTTCGTCATAATCTTCGCCCTCGCCCTCCGAGCCCATGTAAAACCGTCCGGCCGGAACCGTTACGAGCTTCATACCCAGCGAATTGGTTTCCTGCGCAAAAGCGGTTTTTGCAACGAAAAGAAAGGCGACAATCAGACGGTTTACTTGCATAACGTAGGGTGAAATCGGATTCCTCCGGACTAAACTGGAGGCAAAGTAAATGAATTTTAGCCGACCAGCTTTCCGGCGGAAACCGTTTCAATGCCTAATGAGGCCTGAAGCTCGCTGGCGGTTTCGATCAGGGCGTCCATGTCGCGTTGCAGTTCGGGCGTCAGTTGACCCACATCCCGGCGGGTGTACAGCGAAATCGGCAAGCCGCGTTTTTGCAGGGTGTATTTGGCGATAATCGGGTAAGCGGAGTGAACCAGGTCCATGCAGTCGACGAAAAACTGCTGCACGCGGTCGATGTCCGGTTGTTTGTCCGTCTGGTCGAAGTTGTTGCAGAGCCAGACGATCAGTTCCGGAAATTCATTGCCCTGAATGCACGACAGCCCGGCGGCTCCGGCCCGCAACGAAGAAACCGCGTTGACCATATACGCATCGTACAGCCCAAACTGATAACCGGCTCCGGCGGCAATCCGATGCGCCACTTCCTGATCGTCCAGGCAGGTGTCTTTGTGGTAAATCAACCGGCCCGTGGGCAGGAGTTCGTTCAGGATTTCGGTATTGATCAGGCGTTTGTAGGGCACTGGGCATTCGTAGAAACCGAGCGGGATACCGTCGGTCAGGTCGATAAGCTGGTGCATCCGTTCCAGAAAAACCGCGTCGGACTCGTCCTCGTCGGCAATCAGACCGGTAATGACAATAACCGCCTGAATGCCGGTTTGGTATATACGTTTAACGAACTCGGCCTGCTGCGCAATGGGACCGCCGAAGGTCCCCGTTGCCACAACCGGCACGCGCCCCGCCGTCTGAGTAACCACAAACTGGGTGACTTCCAGCCGTTCTTCTTCCGTCAGTTCATACATTTCGCTGGACAAACAGTTGGCGAACAGGCCCGCGGCCCCGGCCTCCAGGTAAAAATCGACCAACTGAGCCAGCGCCGGGTAATCGACGGCACCGGTTTCCTGAAAAGGAGTGAGCATGACGGGGATGAAACCCTGGGGTAACGATCCGGCAGAAGAAGAAGAAGGCATGGTGAAGAAAGTAAGTTTGAACGAGATCTTGTCAAGTGGTTTCGCGGAGATGAGCGGAGTTAGTTAGAGGTTAGCGGAGTCTCTGCTAACCTCTAAAAACTCCGCTTAACTCTGCGAAATAACGGTTAAGGGTTTAGGAATAAAAAACTGGGTTAGGGTTGAATAACGGTAGTATGGGGTTCAGGAATAGTTGTATTTTTCTTACCGCGAAGTTTGGTGAACAGCAGACCGACCAAGAAAATCGCCAGCGTACCGATTACCATAATCATGTTTTGATGAAACGGACTGCGCAGGGCCGCATACTCGTCGGGGATCTGGGCCGAAAACGTCATCCAGACAATCACCAACAGTCCAATCACCGTGGCCGTCCAGGCTTCGGTATTGCGGGTTTGCCGCGAGATCATGCCCAGCAGGAACAGGCCGAGCATACCGCCCGCGAAAATACCGGACAGCATCCACCAGATATCGAGCACGCTCTTGACCCCGATCATCGCAATACCGGTAATCATGCCGAGCAAACCAAAAACTGTGGTGGCAATGTATAACAACCGCAGCGATTGCCCGCCCGATAGGTTGGGTTTCAGGTACCGTTGGTAAATATCCACCGAGAAAACCGTCGCTGACGCATTCATGCTCGAGCTGATGGTACTCATGGCCGCCGACAGAATAGCCGCTACAATCAGTCCGACGAGTCCCGCCGGAACCCTGTTGACCATAAAGTGCGGCATGACTTTGTCGCCAAATTCGGCGGGGGTCAGCGTACTGGCCAGTTGCCGGATGGCTTCCGGGCTGCCGTTGGGCAGACGTTCTCCGGCGACCTGCATCCGGACCGCCATCAGCATATCCGGGTTGCTTTCATAATACGCGTACAGACACGAACCGAGGACAAAAAAGACGAGCGAAACCGGCACGTAGAGGTATACACACAGCCAGATGGAGCGCGTGGCTTCCTTGATGGAGGTGGTGGTGTGATACCGTTGCACGTAGTTCTGATCCATCCCGAAGTTGTTCAGGTTCATGAAAAAACCGTAGAGCAACACCACCCAGAACGTCGATTGGGTGAAGTCGGGCGCAAAACTGCCGAGACTGAATTTGTCGTCGGCTTTTCCAATTTCAACGATCTTGTCAATTCCGCCCGGCATCCCGTCAACCACCAGGTAGAGGATGATCAGCGCCCCGGCGGTTTTGATGACGCCCTGCACCACCTCCGTCCAGATCACGGCTTCCATACCGCCCATGACGGTATAGAGAATGATGCAAATGCCGACCACAATCATGATGGTGGCCATCGGATAGCCCGTCAGCGCCTGTAAACTCAGGGCAATGCCGAAGAAAATGGAGCCCATGCGGGCCAGTTGTGTCAGAAGAAAACAAGCTACGGCGTAGGTCCGGGCCCAGGCTCCGAACCGGTGTTCCAGGTGGGTGTAGGCCGATACTTCGCCGGTATGACGGTAGAATGGCACGAAAAACCGGGCCGCGACCCAGGCCGAGAGCGGCATGGCTAAGCTGAACACAAACGAGTTCCAGTTGCTGCCGAATGCTTTGCCCGGTACACCCAGAAACGTGTTGCTGCTGAGGAAGGTAGCGTAAATGGACATACCAATGGCCCAGCCCGGAATCTTGCCCGACGCCTTCGTAAACTGGTCGGCGCTCTTGTTGTTACGGGAGAAATAGACCCCAACGGCCACCATCCCGATCAGATAAGCAACAATCACCAGTAAATCGATAACGGGTAGGTTTTTCATTCGGCGGGTTACGGTAATTTATCAGAATTTTTTTTAGTCTTGAGCGAAAATAACGGCTTCTTACTTAGCTTGCAAACGCGATTTTATGACTGCGCTACTAATAAATTTGATTATACTGGCAAAAATAGTCTTTAAAGTAGCTGGTGTTTTATGTAGAGTTTTCCAATCATTGTACGATTTTAGCATAAACGATTTTTAGAGAATGAAGGCGCATTTTCATAAAGTACCCGTCAATGCTCAGGATTCATTCAGTGTTCGGCACGATCGAAAGCCCAATTTTGGGAACATCTGGCACTATCATCCCGAGTTGGAACTTCACTACGTTATTCAGGGGGAGGGAGTTCGGTTTATTGGCGATAATGTCAGCAATTTTTCGGCGGGCGAAATTCTGCTCGTGGGCGAGAATCTGCCGCACACGTGGCGGTGTAACGACGCTTATTTTCAGGACAATTCCAGGTTGGAGGTGGAAGCGATTCTGATGCAGTTCCGGCCCGATTGCCTGGGTCGCGACTTCCTGAATCTGGCCGAAACCCAACCCATCCGGCGGCTTTACGAACGGGCTTCGCAGGGGCTGCTGATTAAAGGTAAAACGGGCGAAAAAATAGCGTCGCTGCTCTACAGCGTCGTGGAAGCCCGCCCGCTGCAACGCCTGATTATTCTGCTGTCGATTCTGGAAATTCTGTCCCAATCCGATGAACTGGAAACCATTACGTCGGAACACGCTTTTTACCAGTCGAACGAACTCGAAACCGTGCGGCTCAATAAAGTCTGTACGTATACGCTGTCGAACTACGCCAAGGAAATTACGCTGGAGGAAGTGGCGTCTATTGCCAGCCTGAGTGTGACCTCGTTCTGCCGGTATTTTAAAATGATGACGCACAAGACGTACCATGAATTTCTGACCGAAGTCCGAATCAGCCACGCGTGCCGGGCGCTGGTCGAAAACAAGCTGAGTGCGGAGGTAATCTGCTTCGATAGCGGCTTTAACAACCTGTCAAACTTTTACCGGCATTTCAAGCGCGTCAAGGGCGTGACCCCCCTCGAGTACAAACGGAACTACCTACAGTGAAACCGTTACAACTTCCTGTTTATGGGGATTTCTGCGTAAGGCGAATAGCCCGAAAAGGCGGCAAACCGTATACTATACACCAAAACCCTAAACCGACATCCCATTTAATGAACTCCCGGATTGGCTGGCTCATTCTCGGTGCGGGTCTGCAAACCTGCGCTCCCAAACCCCACCTGACCATGAATTTTACCGAAAAGCAACTCACGTTCGACACCAAAGGACACACTATTCATAACGCTCAGGCCTTTTCACCATCCGACGAATGGCTGGTTTACGACACCCGGAATGTGGACACCGGCATCGGCAGTACGGGATCGATTGAAATGGTGAACGTTAAAACCGGCGAGATCAAGGTCCTGTATCAAACCGAAAACCAGACCGAGTTTGGCCCCGGCGTGGGGGCGGTTACGTTTTCGCCGACCCGGAACCGGGTATTGTTTATTCACGGCATTCGAAACGCGAACCGGGAAAAACCGTATGATTTTGCCCGGCGGACGGGCGTTGCGATTGACACCGATCAGCCCGGAAAACCGATTTTTCTGGATGCCCGCGATGTGACACCACCGTTTACACCGGGGGCTTTGCGGGGCGGCACCCACGCGCACGGCTGGAGCGCCGACGGCCAGTGGATCAGCTTTACGTACAACGATTACCCGCTCGACCGATTGAGCAAAACCAACCCGGCGGTCAAGGATTTGCGCGTGGTGGGGGTGATGGCTCCGTTTGGGAAAGTAACCGTAACCGACGACGGTTCGCGGGAGAATAACGCTGGGGAATTGTTTTCGGTGGTGGTCACCCGCGTCACGGAATCGCCGAAGCCGGGCAGCGACGAAATTGATAAAGCCTTTGATGAAGGCTGGATGGGTCTGGATGGGTACCGGAAAGCAGACGGAAGCTGGCAGAAGCGGGCGCTGGCGTTTCAGGGCAATGTGCGGAACCGGGAAGGCAAAACCGTGGCCGAAATCTTCGTGGCTGACCTCCCCGACGACCTGACGAAAGTCGCCGACGGCCAGCCGCTGGAAGGCACCGAAACCAGTCGGCCCAACCCACCCAAAGGCGTTCAGCAGCGCCGGATTACGTTTACGGAGCACGGCGCGGAAGGTCCCCGGCACTGGCTGCGGACTACGCCCGACGGTTCGATGATCGGTTTTCTGGCGAAAGACCCGTCCGGAACGGTTCAGCTTTTTGGCGTGTCGCCCAACGGCAGCCCCATCCGGCAACTCACCCGGCAACCGTTTTCCATTCAAACTACTTTTAACTTCAGCCCGGATGGCCGTTGGGTCGCCTATGCCGCCGACAACAGCGTGTTCATCTCCGAGGTAGCCACCGGCGAGTTTAAGCGGTTGACGCCCCGTTCGTCGGACGACGAGCAACCCCGCAACGGTATTGTCTGGTCCAACAAAGGCGATCAGATTGCGTATAACCGGTATGTGACGACAGAGAAGGGGCGGTTTTTGCAGTTGTTTTTGCTGGAGAAATAACGGGAATCAGAACGGACAAAATAAATGACCGGGTATTCAGATGCCCGGTCATTATAGATCATTTGAGAAGCAATCCGATGGCTGTTAATGCGTAAACCGGCTATCGGGAATGTCGGCGGGGGCTGATCCGTTCAGGCTATATTTCAATTTGAGCGTAAAACCGCCACCGCCTTCGATAAAATCCGCTTCAAACGGGTGAGCGCCTTTCTGCAAAGCCACCTGTCCGAATCGGTACCCAGATTTCTTCTTCCGAATCCGGGTCATTATTTCTGTATTTCTCGCCCAGAACCTCGAAATGCGGACGGTGATCCAGTACGTAATTGGAAGCAGGCAGCCACGTTCCGAAGATGTAATGAAACGTTTCGGCAAACTCGCTCGGTAAGCCTTTGTAGAGAAAAACCGCATACAGGCCGTCGGGTAGGATGACGGTTTCCAGACCATCCGGAACGTGGTTGAAGTCGGCAACCTCCACCAGCGCCCATTTTTCAAATTCAGCAGTTGGGGTAAACGTGTTGTAGTCGAACGGTTTTTCGTAGACCTGCAACGAGAACAAATCCGTCGTCACCGGATTGACGATTTCCTTCCGGCGGGGCATGAAACTTCGCCACAATTCGCCGGTTCGGTCGTTGGCAAACGACATACGCAGTCGCTTGCCAACCAGTTTCTTTTCGGGCAGGGTTTCTATTCGAGGGGTCATGGTTTTTGCGGATAACTCACGGTTTGGCGTGACGCATTTCGAGTCCCACCGACGTGCGGGGTTTGAAGCCCGTCCACGATTCGGCGTCGGAGTTTTCGGGCAGCGCAAGGTATTTCGCGTAATCCATTCCTTTCAGGTGGATGCCCAGAAAAGCCGTGACGAAATGCTGATTGATGTTGTTGATCCGGCGCTCGTTCCAGGCGGGTTCGGAAAAGTGCTGATAATCATCAAAGTGGCCCGGTTTGAGTGCTGCGGCTGGCGGTGGGTTGGGGGCCACGTTGTGCCGGGCGTTGATGTAGGTCAGCAAATACCGGTCGGCGTTGACCGCACCGTCGTAAATGGCTTTGATCCCTTTTTCGTAGCCCGAAACATCGTCTTTGCTGCCCGCGACAAACATCGTCGGGAGTTTCAGCCCTGCCAGTCCTTCGGCATCCCACACCCCGCGTTCCATGCCCCAGGGGGCAAACGCTACCACGGCTTTGATGCGCGGGTCCTGCGAGGCTTTGTAGTCGGGAGCGGCCATTGTTCGCGTTTGCAAAGCCGTGCTGCCGCCGGTCAGTTGCCCGAAAAATTTGGCTGCTTGGGCGCTGAATCCGGCTCCCGCGACGTTGAGTACCCCGTATCCGCCCATCGAGTAACCAATCAGGGCGGTTTTATCGGTATTGGCGAGTCCGGCCAGAAAATGACTGGAGGTTTTAGCACTCAGGCGGGTGAGTTCATCCAGCACAAACAGATCGTCGAGCGGGCGGTTGAGTAGGGTACTGGGAAAGCCGCCCAGGTCGCGGTAAGTCGATTCGGTATGGTCGATGGCTACCACCACATAGCCTTTGGACGCCAGATTTTCGGTCAGATACGTCAGCAAAAACCGGGAGCCGGGGTAGCCGTGCGAAACAATCACCAGCGGGTACGCTCCTCCGCCCGCATCAGGCTCGGCATCCCGCAATGCCCGGCCCGTGAACGAGAATGGAACCAGCGGACGCTTGGGGTCGTTGGCGCGGCCCAGCACTTCTTCGTACGTTACCCGTTGGGCTTTACCCGCCGGTATGCGGGCCGGGTACCAGACCTCAAGGGTTAGCGGCCGGTCGTAAACCGGGCTTTTTCCATCTTTGGTACGCAGCACATCCACCTGCGCCTTGTGCGTGAGTTTCAGCGTCCGAACGCCAACACCGTAGGTACCACGGGCGGCCAGTTCCGGGGCATCGGGCAATGGGTCGCCGGGCAGAAAAGCGTCGGTGGTCTGGGATTGGGCGTAACAAGTGATGAGTAAAAAAAGAAACAGAAGCCGGGTTTTCAGGGTCAGCATAGCGCGTGTAAGCGGAGATTGGTCAAACGGTCTTCAAATTACAAATTACGCGAAGTAAACGTACACGCGACTTCGCAAATCCGTACTTTAGCGGCCCGTAAAAGCTAGTTGCATGTATACCTTATACGCCATTCCGAATTGCGATACCGTAAAAAAAGCCCGCACCTGGCTGGCCGGGCGCGGCATTGACTACCAGTTTCACGATTACAAAAAACAGGGCATCGACCGACCTACGATTGAACACTGGCTGACACAAAAGCCGTGGGAGGAACTCGTCAACCGCGTCGGAACCACCTGGAAAAAAATACCCGAACCGGAAAGACCCACGGACGCTGAAGCCGCCATTGCCTTGATGATGGAAAAGCCGTCGGTAATTCGTCGCCCGCTGATCGAAGCGGAGGGGAAAATAATTGCGCTCGGTTTTAAACCGGATGACTACCAAAATGTGTTCTCTAACTAGAGCATCTTTTGAAATTCGGTATGAGTAAACGAACGCTGGATACACCGGAAGACATTCGTTTTCTGGTGGATTCGTTTTATGAGAAAGTGCAGGCCGACGACTTTATCGGCCCGGTTTTTACCGACGTCGCCCACGTTGACTGGTCGAAACATTTGCCCAAAATGTACGCCTTCTGGGAGAACATCATCCTGGGTAACAACGCTTACCAGGGCCACCCGTTCCGTCCCCATCTGCTGATCAACCAGCAGCACACGCTGACCCTCGACCACTTCGAACGCTGGCTGAAGCTGTTTGCCGAGACGTTGACGGAGCATTTTGAAGGGACCAACGCCGAACTGACCCGGCAGCGGGCCACGCAGATTGCGCTGGTCTGGAACAACAAATTTGACTACATCAACAACGATTCGTACATGAGCAAATAATCAGCCCAACGGTTGATTTTTGGGGCGTCGGCAGCAATCACGGCCATCCGTCACGTTGCTCCTGACGGGTTTGGTAAATGCTGCTTTTTATGCCTGATCTCCAGCCGAAAAATCGGGCATGGTTTGCGGGCGGGCGTACGGAAACTGCCCCAGCTTGGTCAGTCTATAGTAGCTGTTAAGGCCCGAAATACCGACATCGTTGACGCGACTGAGGTCAAAATGTCCTTCTTCATCAATAGCTTCGTCGGGTACAATCAGGTGTTCAATCTGACCGATAATCAACATTGTTCCGTTGATCTCAATGGGCAGACCCTGCAAAAATTTCAGCCCTATTTTCAGCGAGCTTTCCTGCACAAACGGAGCCGGGAAACCGGCCAGGTATTCTTCCGTAAAATGGCACTGGTCAAACTCCGACTCTTCTTTTTTGAATTTGGCCGAAGTATAGTGCGCCCGTTCCATGAAATCCTCGTGGACGTGGTTGATGGTGTAATAGCCGGTTTCGAGAATGTTTTCGTAGGTATGCTGGCCCGCATCGCGCTCCGGTCTGAGTACAAAGCCGAGCAGGGCCGGATTGCTCCCCAAATGAACCACCGAACTAAAAATTGCCAGATTTGATTGCTGCTTACCGGAAACCGTGCCGATCAGGTTCGCCGGTTTAATGCCGGTAACGGAATTGATGATGTTGAGCCGCCGGATTCGCTCGGTATTGTCAAGGTCTTCTTTCGTTAAATGCATAATGGTTTGGGATAAACCGTGTTTTGAGCAGGGCGCGTTTCGCACGGCTTGATTAACTGCTTTTCATAACGTAAAGTTTAGCCCGAAGGTTAGGCATTATGTCGTATGTGTCGTCTTTTGCCCGTTTTTTTACGCCTTCTGCTATCCCTTGTATGGCGGAGTTCTGGTAGTTTTGCGCTGATAAACAACTAGATACTTATGAAAAGCGCTCTTTGCCGGGTAGCGGGTTTCCTGTTGATGGGATGCCTGACTGCTCAGGCCCAGCAACTACGAGTGGCTTACTTCGGCGAAACCGTCACGCACTACGGTTTGAAAGTTGCTTACGAATACCCGCTGATTAGTCGCGTCAAATCCAGTAATAACGCCCGAAAAGAATTTCTGATTACGCCCGGGCTGGCGGTCTATAACCATCCGCATAACCACGTTGGGGTCGTCTTCTCGCCCGAACTGGCCTACCAGCGAACCGGTCGGCGCGGTGGTGTTTTTGAGGTCGGTCTTTCCAATTCCTATTTGCGGTATTTTCTGGCCGGGCAAACCTTCGAAGTTGGTGAAAATGGCGCGTTCCGGCGGGTCAGAATGGCGGGGCGCGGAGCCTATCTGCCCACGGTTTCGGTGGGTTTTGGCCGGGATTTGTCTGTTCGGCACAACCGCTCGCTGGCCTGGTATGCCCGGCTGAACCTGATGCAGCAACGGCCTTACAATGCCTCCCAGTTATACCGCTTCGGTATCGAATGTGGAATCCGTAAACCGCTGAAACGCAAATGAAACCCTGCTATTTCTGCCTTCTTTTTTTACTGCTCGTCTCGTTATCCGCGTGTGAGAAAAACGAGATGGCCGACACCGAACGGACGCTTTATTTACGGCACAAAGGCGCGGATATGCCCATCTGGGTGCGCGGCAATCTGGCATCGAACAAGCTGGTTCTGTTTCTGCACGGCGGCCCCGGCGACTGCGCTATGTGTTACCGTCATTATTTGAAGGGGCTGGAAAAAGACGTGGCCGTGGCTTACTGGGACCAGCGGATTGCGGGTTCGTCGTCGGGGAAAGTAGACGTGAAAACCCTGAACTACGCGCAATTTGGGGAAGATGCCTACTACGTCGTGAAGCTCCTGAAAGAACAGTATCCGAACACCCGGATTTACCTGCTGGCCCACAGCTTCGGCGTCGAACTGGCGTGGCAGTTTCTGACCACAGGCGACAACCAGAAGATGGTGAGCGGACTGATGGCCGTCAACGGTACGTTTTCGACCTTCCGCTGGCTGGTGCAGATGCGGGAGTGGATTTTGCGCGAAGCCCGGCTTCAGAACAGGACCGAAATAGAAAAATACGCTCAGGAAAATCCGGTAACCCGCGAAAACCTGGGCACGTATAAATGGCCGGAACTCTACAAACGGATGCTGGATCTGGGCGGTAATCCGGTTTCGATTTACGACGATAAATCGTTCGTCCTCAATTACCTGTTTGCTTCGCCGAATACCGCGCTGGCGCAATTTTCGCACCCGGAAGCCTACACCGATTACGGTGATCATGAAATCCGGACGTACGAAAAAGGTCCGTTGCTGAAAAATATCGAGATTCCGGTGGCCCTGTTCTGGGGCAAAAAAGACGGGGTGGTGCCCATCGAAATCGGCTACGAAACCCGGGATTTACTGTCGAAAACCGTTCCAGCCTTCGTAACGTTCGAGCAGTCGCACCACGAGCCGTTTATTACCGAAACCGACCGGTTTGTGGCCGAGGTATTGAAATTCGTCCGCTGATTCGGAGTTTCGCCCAAAGCTGATAAGTTGTTAATGGAATGCATCCCTTCGTTTACAATTTTTTATAAAGGCCACAGGCTAAGTTTTACCCTGTAGCGGAACTGCCTGCCTGCTTTTCAGTGTGTTGTGGTCAATTCATTTAGACCCAAAAAAGAATGAGCAACACAGCAAAACAGGCCGCTTCAACTTTCAAGATTGGCGGTGAACTGGAAATCAATCGATTGGGGTACGGCGGTATGCAATTGACGGGTTTCGGTGTTTGGGGCGATGCGCCCAACCGGGAAACCGCCAAGCAGGTTCTGCGGAATGCCGTGGAAGCGGGCGTGAATTTCATCGATACGGCAGACTCCTACGGTCCCCATACCAATGAAGTGTTAATTGCCGAGGCCCTGCACCCGTATCCCGCCGGGCTTCTGATTGCGACCAAAGGCGGCTTCGACCGGACGGGCCCCAACCAGTGGGTCACCAACGGCCGCCCGGAGCACATCCGCGAAGCCATCGAGGGCAGTCTGCAACGGCTAAAACTGGACTGCATTGACCTCTGGCAACTGCACCGGGTTGACCCGAAGGTACCGGTAGAAGAAACCCTCGGGCCGGTCGTAGAAGCCGTTCAGGCCGGTAAAATCCGGCACGTGGGGCTGTCGGAAGTCGGTATTGAAGACATTGAACGGGCCGAAAAAGTCCTGCCGATTGTTTCCGTTCAGAACCTATACAACCTCGGTAACCGCAAGTGGGAAGACGTACTGGATTATACCACACAGCGCGGCATGGCGTTTATCCCCTGGTATCCGCTGGCGTCGGGGCCGGACAAACTGGCGAGCAAAATTCAGGCTATCGCGCAGAAACACGGCGCCACCACCGCCCAGATTGCGCTGGCCTGGCTGCTGAAACGCTCCCCGAACATTCTGCTGATTCCGGGCACCAGTTCGCCCGAACACCTGAAAGAAAACCTGGCTGCCGACCAGATTGAATTGTCCGAAGAAGACGTTGCGGCTTTGTCGGAATAGGGATTTCGGACGAGAGAGTAAAGACAAAAGAGCCAGGACAGGAGCGTAGAGACCCTAAGTCTTTCTTCTCCTGTCCTGGCTCTTTTTCTAAATAACCTTACTTCTTATCCCACCAGACTTTGCTCAGGTAGGTGTCGCCGTTGCTCAGGCGTGACGAAGCTTCGTTGTAGTTAGCGGCATTTCGAATCCGTTCGGTGCTCGAATACACGCCCCGGCGCGGAATCTGGCCATTGGTGGTTCCGGGGTTCGGGCCGGGTACCAGTTTGGGGTAACCCGTCCGGCGCCATTCGGCATAAGCTTCGTAGTGACGCATAAACAGGCTAATCCACTTCTGGGTCATGATCTGTTCCAGTTGCTGCTCGGCCGTTCCCGTTAGTTTCCCTTCCCGGGCGATGTAGGCCGTAATGTCGGCTTCGGGGATGGAATACGGCTGAATCTGCATGGCGGCCCGGATACCGGCCTGGTAGAAGCCTTCCGCCTGTGCGGGTGTCAGACCGCCCCAACCCAGCAAAGCCGCTTCCGCTTTGAAAAAGCAGTTGTCCGAATAAGCCAGAAACACGAACGGGAAGGTGGATTTCCGGTCGTTGTAAATGGCAATGTTTCCGTACGAATAATCATCCCGGTTGATAATCACACTGTTGCCCAGCGCCACGCCAAGGCCCCGGTAAATTGGGTTACCTGCTTTCTTGGAGTTTTCGGTGGGTTCGGCAATGCGCGGCAGCCGTGGGTCCTTTTTCGCCAACAGGGCGTCGATGAACGGAGCGGCCAGCTGGTTCAGTTCTTTACTACCGTTGTAACCGCCTATGATCGGGTGGTAACCAAACGGGTTACCGTCCTGCGTTACCGTCGGCATGGCGCCATTGTCGGCATTGCTTTCGATCAATGGCGCGCTCAGGGCTTCTTCCACGGTTTTGCGCGACAGGGCCGCATCAGCATACCGCAGGCGCATCCCCAACCGGAGTTTCAGCGAATTGCCAAATTTACGCCATTTGGTTACATCACCATTATAAACAAAATCCGCCTTTCCGTACGACACATCCGTTGCGTTCAACTGGCCGATGGCCGCATCCAGCTCCGCAATGAGCGATTTATAGATGTCTTCCTGCTTATCGTATTTCGGGAGCAGAATCAGGTTGTTATCGGGCAAACCGGCTTCGGTGTACGGAATATCGCCCCAGAAATCGGTCATGCGCTGCCAGAAATAGATTTCCGTAATCTTGGCAATGGCCAGCTTGGTGCGTCCGTTGGGCGTCGTTTCCTGTCCCTTCAGAATCTGATTGCGAATCTGAGAAAGGTTTTTGATCAACTCATAGTGCGACGTCCAGTTGTTGGTTTCGTAAATATCCCGGTCTTCGAGGTATTGCGAAGGCGCCGACAGCGAACCGCTGGCCCATTGCTCCACCCACGAACCGACCTGCCACCAGTTGGTGCCATCGGCCAGAAAACCGTTGAGTTGCGCCTGTGAGTACAGGTATTCTGCCGGTACGTTGCGGGGCTGGGTTGGGGAGGTGTTTAGTTCCTCAAAATTGTTGGTACAGGCCGATGCCGTCATGAGCAAGCCCAGTACCGAAAGCCGTATTTTTTTAGAGAATCGTTTCATAATTGAATGGCGGTTTAGGTTCCGATCAGAAGCTCAGGTTTAAGTCTACACCCACCGTCCGCATCAGCGGCAGCGAGTGCTGTTCCATGCCCATTGTTCCGGAATTGACGTTGATCGATGCGTTTTCGGGTGAAAAACCGTCGGTATGCCGTTCGATGTAACCCAGGTTTCGGCCATACAGGGCCAGCGACGCACCCCGGATTACCTTGTTGTCTTTGAGCAGCCCCGCCGGAATCTGGTACGCCAGCCGAATCTCCCGAATGGCAATGTAGCTGGCATCGTACAGGAATTCTTCGGCCACGGCAAAGCCCTTATCCGAAGCCACGCGGTTCCAGTAGGCCTGGGCCGTCACCGGAATGTCGTTTGGCTGGCCGGTGCTGATCCACTGGTTGCCTTCCTTGCGGGCTTTGACGCCGGAGGCAATCAAACCGCCTTCCCGGCCTTCCAG
The DNA here is from genome assembly GCF_003259745.1 of Larkinella arboricola. Classification (GTDB taxonomy): domain Bacteria; phylum Bacteroidota; class Bacteroidia; order Cytophagales; family Spirosomataceae; genus Larkinella; species Larkinella arboricola. Next base: position 959,723 of record NZ_QLMC01000001.1, read on the forward strand.
CGTCCGTTTCGACGTTCCGTAGGCGGCTTCCTGCACCCGGCCCTGCGAGAAAATCTGCCCGCCCTGCCGAATGTCGATCAAACTGCTCAGCGACAAACCTTTGTAGGAAAAGCTGTTGGTCAAACCGCCAATCCATTTCGGGGTGGCGTTACCGATGGCCAGCGTTCCGATGCTCTGCACAATCGGCAGGCCTTTGTCGTCGATCAGGCGGTTGCCGTTTTCGTCTTTCAGCCAGGCGTAGTCGGCGGCTTTCAACTGGCCGTAGGGTTCACCCGGGGCGGCCACCACGCGAATGTTGCGGTCGGAACCAACGACGATTTCGTTGACGCCGTCAATGAGTTCCAGCACCTTGTTGCGGTTGGCCGAGAAGTTGAAGCTGATGTCCCAGCTAAAACCGTTGTTGAGTTTAACGGGCGTACCCCCAATCAGAAACTCGATGCCTTTGTTTTCGATCCGGCCCGCGTTGGTTAGTTTGCTGCTATAACCGGTTGACTGTGAGATAACAATTGGCAGAATCTGGTTGCTCGTTACGGACTGGTAATACGTAAAGTCCAGATTCAGACGGTTCTTGAAAAAACGCAGTTCGGCCCCGGCTTCGTACGAGGTTTTCAGTTCGTTTTTCAGGTTCGGGTCAACTACCGTACTGGTGTAGGTGGCCAGCGGCTGGTTCAGGAACGTGTTGGCGTTCAGGTTGTAATAGCCCAACGTCGAATACGGATCGCCCGACCGACCGGCCTGCGCGTACGAAGCCCGAAGTTTCAGGAAATCCAGAGCCGGGATGTTCAGCGGAATGGCATCCGTAACGGCCCAGCTCAACCCCACCGATGGGTAGAAAAAGGAACTGTTGGTGATCGGGAGGGTGGACGACCAGTCGTTGCGCGCCGATACATCGAGGAACAGGTAGTTGCGGAACCCGACGCTGGCCTGCCCGAACACGGAGTTAATGACCGATTCGGCCACGCCCAGCCGGGGCGTATTCAAAACCGTCCGGCCGACGGCGTACAGGCCCGGAATGCTCAGTTGCGTACCGGCGTTACCCGTAATCCGGTAGCGGCTGCTCAGGTGGTTGGCGCCGAGGTTGGCATTGATCGAGAAGTCACCGATTTCCCGGTTGATCATCAGCAAACCATCCACGTTCTCGGTTTTGTTAAACTCCATATTTTCAGCTACTTCGCCGGTTTGCGAGATGCGGGTTCCAACGGCTCTCCAGCTAAATTGCCGTTCGTAATACAGATCGGAGCCATAGCGAACCTGGACGTTGATGCCTTTGGCGATCTCGTAATTCAGCTTGGCGTAGGCAATGATGCGGTCGCGGGTGTCTTCGTTGTGCGTGTTGTTGATCGTCCAGAACGGGTTGGAAGTCACCGAATTGCTTTCGAAAATTTTCTCCCCGCCGACAAAGAAACCGTTTCCGCCCAGGTCCTGCGAGTAGCGAATGTCTTTAGCCGTGTACTCATACCGCTTCAAACCGTCCATGCTCAGGCTGCGCGGCACGTACAGAAACCGGTAGACGGGGTTTAAGCCATCGTCGCCCACATACGGCCGGTTGTTGACCTTCTGGTTGATGTAATTCACTTTCGTGTCCAGGTTCAGGCCCTTGGCAATATCCGCCGACAGCTTGACCGTTACGGAATTACGGTTTAGTTTGTTGGTCGGCACAAAACCGTTGTTGTTCAGGTTGGTGAGCGAAAAGTAGTAATTTACTTTCTCGCCCCCGCCATCGACGCTGACGGTATTGATGGCCTGTTTTTCGGACTGGAAAAACTCCTTGTACGGACTGGCAATCGGTGAGTAACTGGCGGTATCGCCCCACATATCCTCCACGGTTTGCCCCTGCATTTTCGGTCCCCAGCTACCACGCGTGGTTGGGTTGCGGCCCGCACTCAGTTTCGGAATACCGCCCGTCAGCGCTGAATTATAGGGGACAACCTTGCCGTCGGCCTGACGATAAAACGTAAACTGGCCGTTGTAGCCCTGCCCGTACTCGTTCTGGTAATCCGGTGTGACCAGGGCATTGCCGACCGAGTAACTGCCGTTGTACTGAATGTTCGGACGGCGGTTGCGACGGCCCGATTTAGTGGTAATAATAACAACCCCGTTGGCTCCCAATTGGCCGTATAAAGCCGCTCCGTTGGGGCCTTTCAGGATGGTCATGGATTCAATGTCGTTGGGGTTAATGTTCGAAATACCGTCACCGCCATCCAGACCGCCCTGAAGCTGGAACGAGCTGATTGCCCGGCGGTTGGAGTTGTCGATTGGAACCCCGTCGATCACGTAGAGGGGCTGCGAGTTGCCCGACAGCGAGGAGTTTCCCCGGATCACGATGCGTGACGAACCGGTGGCTCCACCCGCCGAGGAGGTCACCTGTACCCCGGCCACTTTTCCCGACAGGGCCGTACCCAGGTTCGTAACATTGGCCTGCGCCAGATCGGAACCTTTGATTTCACCGGCGGCATACGCCAGGGCTTTTTTCTCGCGTTTGATACCCAATGCCGTCACGATCACTTCGTTGAGTGTTTGATCGCCGGGCAGCAGCCGAACCGTAAGGACACTTTGCGTGCCGACGGTAATTTCCTGGCTGGCGTAGCCTACAAAGCTGAAAACCAGTACAGTGTTGCCGTTAGGGACGTTGATTTTGAACGCTCCCTGAGCGTCGGTGGTGGTACCCTGGTTGGTACCTTTGACCACAATACTAACGCCCGGCAGCGCTTCTCCTTTGTCGTCGGTAACGCTTCCCGAAACCGTCTGATCCAGCGTTGCGGGGTCAGTAGGGGCCAGTTCGCTCGTTTTTCCTTTGGTCAGGATAATCCGGTTGTCGGCCACTTCATAGGCAATGCCCAGCGGGACAAGAACCCGTTCCAGAACGCCGGACAGGACCTCGTTGGTGGCACTGACCGAAATGTCGCGCTCGGCCCGGATGTTTTGGGGAACGTAAATAAACTTAACCTGCGATTGCTTTTCAATGGTGCTTAAAACCTGCTTCAGCGGAGTGTTTTTCAGGCTCAGGCTGATGCGCTGGCTCAGCAGTTCTTTCGTGGTCTGATCGGGGCTGAAGGCAAAACCGGCCCGCGTGACTGCCAACATTAGGAGCAGGTACGTCATTCGGTGGAGATACCCCACGAACGGTTGGATTCGTAGTCGTTTTTTCATTGTTTGTTTGTTAAAGGTGTCGCATAATTCATGCAGTTTTACTCGCCACATCCGGTTGCCAGGATGAGGATTTTGCCGTCGGTTACTTCGTAAGAACCACCGAGCGATTTGCTGACCATTCGCAGTTGTTCATACAGCGTCAGGCCGGTCAGCGAAGCCGTCAGCGTGCATTTTTGCAATAATGATTCGTTGTACACGATGTCGATTGCGTACGCTTCCTCGATGCGCCGGAACACTTCGGCAATCGGTACGTCCTCAAATTCAAAGGAAACCGTTGCCGCCTGGGGCGATACCCGAACCGGCTCTTCCACCAGTTCCTTGCGGAAAACTTCCTCTTTTGCGTTGAAAACCACCTGCTGGTTGGGGGTTAGCACCACGCCCGACACCACCGGCTTTTCGGCGTTCCGTTGCTGCTCCAGTTCCTTGCGGGAATACACCGTCACGCGCCCGGTCCGAACGGCAACCGTTACCTGCGGATCAAAGGCTTTCACCGTGAAGCTTGTACCGACCACCCGTGTCACCACGTCGCGGGCGTAAACCAGAAACGGCACCTTCGGATTGGGAACCACGTTGAAAAAAGCCTCGCCCGTGAGCATAACGACCCGAACACCCTGCCCAAAGCTGGCAACGTGCTGAATCCGGCTGTTGGGTTGCAGCCGAACCGTACTGCCGTCCGGCAACCGCACCAGAACAGGCTTGCTGGTTCGGTTGGTCTGTTCCACCATTCCTTCGTGGGCGTGGGCCGCCGACAGGGAGCTTCTGAGCGACAACGCCTGATGCGTGATGAGCCAGCCCAGGCAACCAACCACCAGTAGGAGCGCCACCGAAGCCGCAATCCGGTAGCCCGTTAAGCCGAAAGCGGGAAAAAACTTTCGTTTGGGAACCTGGCGCACCCGGCGAAGAATCTGGCCCGCTTCGTACTCCAGCGTCGCGTCAGTCAGACCCGCATCCGACGGGCTCAGCGCTTCCAGAATGTCTTTGGCCAGTATGGCTTCCGAACGGTTTGGGTGCGCTTCGGCCATCCAGCCGGACCAGAAAGCCACAGCGGCAGGGTCGCGGGTGTAAACCCAGGCGATAAACGAATCGTCATTTAAAAAATCTTCGGCTTTGTAGGTATGATACGCCTGCATGGAGTGGGAATAACGGGCCGATGTGAGCTGTCTACTGGAGATAGGACGGTTTTTCGATGGCATACCCAACGCCGGGTAAATTTTTTTATTTGCAATAATGTCCCGATCCAGTGCTATTTCATTGGAGAATTTTGCTACTTTGTAGGTGAGAAAGACCACCGTATGCTTAATATTCCGCCTGTATGAAAAGAAGTTTGCCGGATTCCGATCTATGGGAAGAGGTCCGGATGGGGGATGAACCGGCCTTTGAAGAGTTAATCCGGCGTTTCTACCGGCCCCTGTACCATTACGGTCTGAAATTCACCCGCGACATCGATTTGTTAAAAGACGGTATTCAGGACCTCTTTGTGGAACTGTGGACCTACCGCCGGAACATTACGCAAACCGAATACGTACGGGTTTATCTTTTTAAATCGTTACGGCGGAAACTGCACAAAAGCGCCCTTCGGAATGGGCTTGCCGAACCGTTGGAGGAAGATTTTTCGGACGACTTTTTTTATGCCGAAAGTTTCGAAGACGAGCTGATCCGGACGGAGCTATCGACCTACCAGCGGTCGCGCCTGGAAGCCCTGCTAAAAACCCTCACTGACCGCCAGCAGGAAGCCATCCACCTGAAATTTTTTGCGGCCCTGCCCAACGAAAAAATCGCGGAAGTGATGGGCCTCAATTACCAGTCTGTCGGCAATCTGCTGCACCGGGCCGTCAACAAACTGCGGGAAGGCTGGCACCGGTTGCTATGATGAAAAACAGGGGGCTACCTTCGCCGTCTCCTATTTCCTCTGCTCCTAAAAATCACTACCTTTGCGTTTCTCTGATTACCTCTGATATTCTCTGGTTAACTCTGTGTTATAGCTATTAATCAGAGTTGATCAGAGAACATCAGAGGTAATCAGAGGTAAAAATTGGGAATATGTTTGAAAATCTTCAGGATAAGCTGAATCAGGCCTTCAAAACCCTCAAGGGGCAGGGCCGGATTACCGAAATCAACGTGGCCGCGACCGTGAAGGAAGTGCGCCGGGCACTGACGGATGCCGACGTTAACTACAAGGTTGCTAAAGAGGTGACCGACCGTGTTAAAGAAAAAGCCCTTGACCGCAAAGTACTGATTGCCGTTGAACCGGGCCAGTTGTTTGTCAAGATCGTTCAGGAGGAGTTGACCGAACTGATGGGCGGTGAGGCCCAGAACATCAACCTGAAAGGTGATCCGGCCATTATTCTGATCGCAGGTTTGCAGGGTTCGGGTAAAACCACATTCTCGGGTAAACTGGCCTCTTATCTGAAAAAGCAGGGCCGTAACGTGCTGCTGACGGCCTGCGACATCTACCGCCCGGCGGCTATCGACCAGTTGAAAGTGCTGGGTGAGCAGGTTGGCGTGGAGGTGTATGCCGAACCGGAAAACAAAAATGCCGTTGAGATTGCGCAGCACGCCCTGGAACACGCCCGCAAGACCAATAAGAAAGTGGTCATTGTCGATACCGCGGGTCGTCTGGCCGTTGATGAGGTGATGATGACGGAGGTGGAAAACCTCAAGAAGTCGCTGAATCCGGCCGAAACGCTGTTTGTGGTTGACTCCATGACGGGGCAGGATGCGGTCAACACGGCCAAAACCTTCAACGAACGGCTGAATTTCGACGGGGTGGTACTGACCAAACTGGACGGTGACGCCCGGGGTGGGGCCGCGCTTTCGATTCGGGGCGTGGTGCAGAAGCCAATCAAGTTCATCAGTACGGGGGAGAAAATGGAAGCGCTTGATGTCTTCTATCCCGATCGGATGGCCAGTCGGATTCTGGGCATGGGTGACGTGATTTCACTCGTGGAGCGGGCGCAACAGGCTTTCGACGAAGACGAGGCCAAGCGCATCAGCGCCAAAATGCGGCAGAACAAATTCGATTTCAACGACTTCCGCGGGCAATTGCAGCAAATCAAGAAGATGGGGAACATCAAAGACCTTATCGGCATGATTCCGGGTATGGGCAAGATGATGAAGGACGTTAACATCGACAACGATTCGTTCAAACCCATTGAAGCCATTATTGGGTCCATGACACCCAAAGAACGCGAACGGCCCGAGATCATCGACGGCAACCGCAAGAAACGCATTGCCAACGGAAGCGGTACGTCCATTCAGGAAGTAAACAACCTGCTGAAACAATTTGACGAGATGCGGAAGATGATGAAGAAAATGAATCAGATGCAGTCGTCGGGCAAACTCAGCAAAATGATGAAGTGAGCCGGTTGACGGTGGCTATAAAAATAAGGAAGGGCGGGGATCATCCCCGCCCTTCTTTGGTTTAGTCCTGCTTTTATTTCTGGGAGGTATAACTTCCCCGCTCCAGATTCCGGGCCTGCGGGAAGAGCGTGAGTGCTTTTCGGTACGTTTCATCGTTTTCCGAGAGCATTTCGAAGAACTCGTTGTTGAGCCCATCGCGGTGGCTTTTCCGCCATACATTCTGCGCGATATACGCCTTTAGCTGCGTCTGAATGTATTTTTTCGAACGCTTGAATTCCGCTTCGTTAAACTTGATGCCCTGCGCCGTGGCGTCGTCGGTAAGCCGTTTCAGCATGGCATCCGTGATGACAAAGCTTTTCTTGTAGCTTGCAAAGCCGTCTTTCTCCAGTTGTTTGCGGTGATCGTTGGCGTACTCCATCGCCTGCTCCCGCACAATGTTCTTGTTGAACAACTGAATCAGGTATTTGGTCATGAACATCGTGTCGCGGGGCACAAAGACGTCGGGCGTAATTCCTCCCGCACCGAATACCGGCCGTCCACCCGTGGTTTTGAACTTGTATTTCTCGTTGTTCTTGATGCTGTCGGCTACGTAATATTCACCGTTTTTCGAGCGGGCTTCCAGTTCTTTTTCGTAGTCTTCGCCATGACCCGCCGTATACGGTTTTTGGATGCTCCGACCGCTCGGCGTGTAATACCGTGAAATGGTCAACCGCAGCTCCGAACCGTCAGACAGCGTCACCGGCATTTGTACCAGTCCTTTGCCAAACGACCGCCGACCGACGATCAGCGCCCGGTCGTGATCCTGCAACGCTCCGGCCACAATCTCCGACGCCGACGCACTTCCTTCGTCCACCAGCACGATCAGCGGGCCGTCTTCAAACTGACCGGCGATCCGGGCTTTGGTCTGGCGGTCGTAGCGGTCATCTTTCCCGTCGGTGTACACCAGCAGTTTATCGCCGGAAATAAATTCGTCGGCCAGACTCGTTGCCTTGTCCATATAGCCGCCGGGGTTGTTGCGCAGGTCGAGTAGCAACTGGCTCATTCCCTGCTCTTTCAGTAGCGCTAGGGCCTTCTTAAATTCATCGTAGGTGGTTTCCGAGAAGCGGTTTACTTTGATGTAACCCGTTTTGTCATCGATCATGTACGACGCATCCACCGAATAGGTCGGAATCCGGTCCCGCCGAACCGTAAAGGTCAACGGTTTTTTCTCACCTTTCCGCAGAATAGCGAGTTTCACCTCTGTGCCTTTTTTGCCACGCAGCATTTTGAAAACCAGCGCATTGTCGAGCTTGCTGCCGGTCATTTCCGTATTATCAACCTTGATGATCTTGTCACCGCTCAGAATACCGGCGTGTTCCGACGGACCGCCCGCCATCGGCGTCACAACATACACGGTATCTTTATAAATGTTGAATTCGACGCCAATACCGTCAAAACCGCCTTCGAGCTGTGTCCGGGCGGCCACGGCATCCTGCGGGTTCATATACGTGGTGTGCGGGTCGAGTTTCTCCAGCATTTTGGAGATCGAATAATCCACCAGTTCCTCCGTATTGACCGAATCCACATAGTTGTTTTCGATCAGTTGCAGCACCTCCTTAAACTTGGAATAGCCCCGTCCGATGTTGTTGAGGCTTTTGCCGCCCCCAAAAAACGTAGCGCCGATCAACACGCCGGCTGCCAGCGTAATTCCCAGAAGCATGGGCAACCGCACAGTCGCCCTGGGGTTGTTAATTTTTTCGTTTTCAGGTTCTTTCGTCATAAACATACTCACGGACTAAAGGTCGTGTTTTCATTTAACTGGCTTTGTCATTCACCTTCTTTACGGACGAAGCCCGCCCGTCTCGGACTATAGGGACGCAACTTCTGCATAACGTAAAATAACCGGTAAATTGTTTGCCGGATTCTTAATGAAAGATACGTAATTTATTCTGACTCTCCTACTTGACCAATAAATCTGATTTTAGGGTATCCGCCAGTTGAATGTATGTATCGAGGGCCGATGGATTCCGGAGGGTGTCTGGGTTGGCAACGCGTTCGGGCGACGCCCCCATCAGGATTTTTTTTACCGGCATTTCGACTTTTTTGCCGCTGATCGTGTACGGTATTTCGGGTACCTGATAAATGATATCGGGAACGTGCCGGGGGCTATACTGCGTCCGGAGTGCCTGCCGGATCGGTTGGGCCGTAGCCTCATCCAGTTCCGTTGCCTGCCGGTTCGGGGCATCCTTGAGTACGACAAACAGGGGCATGAAATACCGTCCGCCGTGAAGCTCCAGACAAACCACCAGGCTGTCGGCTACCTGCGGAAGGCTTTCAACGGCACTGTAGATTTCGCTGGTTCCGATCCGAACCCCGTCGCGGTTGAGGGTGGCGTCGGAGCGGCCGTAGATGATGACGGTTTTGCGGTCGGTAATTTTAATCCAGTCGCCGTGTCGCCAGATGCCTTCGTACTGCTCAAAATAACTGGCTTTGTAGCGTTGGTGGTCGGGGTCGTTCCAGAAATACACCGGCATCGACGGCATGGGTTCCAGAATTACCATTTCGCCCAGTTCGTTCCGTACCGGCAACGCGTTTTCATCAAATGATTCGAGCTTACAGCCCAGCATCCGGCACTGGATTTCGCCTTCATACACCGGCAGGAGCGGACACCCGCCAACAAACCCGCTGCATACATCGGTGCCACCGCTGAGCGACACGAGCCAGACATTTTTTTTGACCGATTCATAAACCCAGCGGAATCCTTCGGGCGGCAAGGGCGAACCCGTTGAACCAATGGTTTTCAGATGCGCCAGTTTTGAATGGCCCGTGAAAGATACCCCCGCCCGCATACAGGCCAGCAGGTAAGCCGCTCCCGCGCCAAAATGGTTGACTTTTGCCCGCTCGGCCAGGTTCCAGAGTACGTCCATATCCGGGGAAACCGCTGAACCGTCGTAAAGCACCAGCGTCGCGCCGGCCAGCAGCGAGGCCACCGAATAATTCCACATCATCCAGCCCGTGGTCGAATACCAGAAATAACGGTCGCCGGGCTGCACATCCTGGTGTAAGGACAGTGCCTTCAGGTGTTCGAGCAGGCAACCGCCGACACTGTGGGTAATGGCTTTGGGTTTGCCCGTGGTGCCCGACGAAAATAAAATCCAGATCGGATGCTCAAACGGTACGGGTTCGAATGCCAGGGGAGCAATGGGGATGGTTTCCAGCACGGTATTCCACGAAATGGCTTTGTTGCGGGGACTGGCCGGCGGCTCAAAGGAGGGATTCAGGTACGGTATCCAGACCACTTTCTTTACTGTCGGCAGGGCGCTCTGCAAGTCACTCAGCGCGTCGGTTTTATCAATTTCCTTGCCGCCGTATACGTAACCGTCGATGGCAAACAGAACTTTGGGTTCAATGGGCCGGAACCGGTCGATGATGCTGGCCGTACCGAAATCCGGTGAGCAACTCGACCAGACAGCGCCCACGCTGTTGGTGGCCAGAAACGCCACGACGGCTTCCGGAATGTTGGGCAGGACCGACACCACGCGGTCGCCGGGCTGGACACCGTTCTGGCGTAGAAATTCGGCTACCGAAGCTACCTGCTGCTCCAGTTCCGACCAGCTCAGGGATTTCAGCGGGCTTCGTTCGGATTGGTAAAGAAGAGCCGGACGTTCGTTGGTTTTATTGCGAAAAATGTGTTCGGCGTAGTTCAGCGTAGCGCCCGTAAACCAGCGGGTACCAATCTGGCCGGAAGCCGGTTTTTCGATCACTTCCTGGTAGTCATCGTGGCAGATCACATTAAAAAACTGCCAGATGCTCAGCCAGAAATCTTCCAGATCGGTGGTCGACCAGTCCCAGAGATCGTGATAGTCGCGGAAATACAGTCCTTTTTTGACAAACAGCCAGTCCAGATACCGTTTCATCTGGGAGGATTCGATGAACCGCCGGTCGGGTTTCCAGAGCGGTTCTTTGCGTTCAGCGTGTGTGGGGATGTGTTCAGAGGCCATATTATAAATCAAACTCGTAATTCTGGAATATTCTGAATCGTTTCGGACGAAATTATGTTCCGTTTCAGAACAAAGTCAGAATATATACGAAAATACGCTAACTTTGCAGCCCATTTCAGAGGCCGTTTCGGAACTGGCTGAAAATCAATTTAATCTATACAGACTACAGTAGTGATACTGCAACTTTTATGAGCAAAAGGAGAGAAGAATCAACAGGGCGCCGGGAAGGCCCGACAGGAGGAGCGGGGCGTCCTGATTCAGCCAATAAATTCTACAGCAAATTTAATAAAGACGCCGATCGTCGGGACGATTTTCGCGGGGAAGAACGCCGGGAGCGCAGCTTCGACAAACCGCGTGGAGAACGTTCGCCCGACAGCCGACGTCCATTCGACAATAACCGTTCCCGTAATGATGCCCCACGCGGTGGCCGCTTCGAGGGCGGAGGACCCCGCCGGGATTTTGACCGTCCGCGCGAATCACGCGACGACAACCGGGAACCCCGCCGGGATAACGACCGTTTCCGTCGGGATGACAACCGGGACAACCAGAGCAAGCGCTTTGAAGGCGCGGGTGGCCGTCGTGATTTTGGCGGATCGCGTTCCAACAGAGACGAGGACAGAGGATTTCGCCGGGATGATCGGGACTCTGGAGACCGTGGCAACGCGGGACGCCCCCGTTTCGAACGGAATGATGACCGTGGAGAACGCAGCGGCCGTTTCGAAGGCGGAGGGCCGCGTCGGGAGTTTGATCGCCCGCGCGAATCGCGCGATGGCAACCGGGAACCCCGCCGGGATAACGACCGATTCCGTCGGGATGACAGCCGGGAAAGCCGCGGAAATCGCTTTGGTAATTCGGAATCGCGCGAAGACCGCTTTGGCGGAGAGCGATCGTATGGTGACCGCTCACGGAATACGGATGCTCGCTCTGACCGCCGGGACAATCGTTTTGGCAGCGAGCGCAGCTACAGCGACCGTTCAGACCGTAGCCGTGATACCGGCTCCCGCGACCGGCGCGATGAGCGTCCGAGTTTCGAGCGGCCACGTCGGGATGACCGCCCGTCACGCGATGAGCGTCCCTCGCAGTTTGGACGTTCGCGCCGGGATGAGGGGGATGAAACCTTCCGGCGCAAGGTAGAAGACAGCCGGGAGCGTCAGGTGGGTCGTTCACAGGCTCCGGAATACGATCTCGATAAAATGAAAGCCAAAGCGTTTGGCGGTCGGGATTCGCGCGACAAAAAAGGGAAAAAACCGGGTCGGGGTCAGGCTGGTAACAGAGGCCGCAGCGAGTCGGCTTCGCACGATGAGGATTCGGGGTTGATTCGCCTGAACCGGTACATTGCCAACTCCGGGATTTGTTCGCGCCGGGATGCTGACGAATTGATTGCCCAGGGTGACGTGAGCGTCAACGGAAAAGTGGTTACCGAGATGGGTTACAAAGTGCAGCCCACGGATGTGGTCAAATACGGTACCCGGGTGTTGAATCCGGAGAAAATGACCTACGTGCTGCTGAACAAACCAAAAGATTATATCACCACCACCGACGATCCGAACGACCGCAACACGGTAATGGATCTGGTGGCAGGCGCTACTCCGTACCGGATTTATCCGGTAGGGCGTCTGGACCGCAATACGACCGGCCTGCTGCTGCTGACGAACGACGGCGAACTGGCTGAAAAATTGACGCACCCGTCGAACGAGGTTAAAAAAGTATATCAGGTAGAAATTGATAAACCGATTACCGACGAGCATTTCGAAGCGATTCGCGCCGGGTTTGAACTGGAAGACGGGTTTGTTAAGCCCGATGATTTAGGTATTGTAACGCCTGATGCTCAGGTGATTGGTATTGAGATTCACAGCGGGCGTAACCGGATTGTCCGCCGGATGTTCGAGCATTTTGGCTATGAAGTCACGAAGCTGGACCGCACGGTTTATGCCGGGTTAACCAAAAAAGAACTGCCGCGCGGTTCGTGGCGGTATCTGGACGAAAAAGAAGTGATTCGGCTTAAATTCTTGCTGTAATCAACTTTTCCTTTGTCCTGGTAAAAAAACAGGGCCTCACTCAGTGAGGCCCTGTTTTTTTGTCTGTTTTCAACGTTGCCGTTCCGTATAAGTGGAGAAGAAACAAAGAAGTAACGCTACCTGTTGTCCACCTCGTCCAATGTTTTCAGGCCGACTGCAATCTCGCCAAACAGAATCGTCAGTTTTTCGCGGATTTCATCGTCGGGCAGGGCGGGGTTTCGTTCCAGTTTTTTTAGTTCGGCGGCCAGTCCGAGCATGGCTATTGAATTAAGCGAGGAGCGAAATCGGTGGGCAACCCGATCAAACTCCTCCCGGTTTTGCTGTTCGAGTGCATTGAACAGCGCCTGCCGATTGTTCGGGAGTTCGTTTTTAAAGAAATCGATTAACTCATTCAGTAACTCGCTGCTGCCCCCCGTCATTTCTTCCAGATAGGCCCGATCAATGACGGGCGGCTTTTGCTCTTTCTCCGGTAAAAACCGCTGTAACACGGCTTCAAGGCGTCTTTTTTGAACTGGTTTTGACAGGAAATCATTCATGCCAGCGGCCAGACAGCGGGGCCAGGCATCAAATTCCGGGTTAGAAGTAACCGCTACAATCGGAACTGTAAGCTGGAGTTGCTCCCGAATCATCCTTGTAGCCATCAGACCATCCATAACCGGCATCTGGATATCCATAAGTACAAGATCGACCGTTTCCGTTTTCAGGAAGTTAACAGCCTCCAATCCATTATTGACTACTGCATTCGAAATACCGTATTTGCGAAGCAGGGTCGACAGAAATGCCTGGTTAATCAGATTGTCTTCAACAATCAGCACCTGACCAGCCAGTTCAGTACTTGGGGGTTGTTGTAAATTTGGAAAACTCATGATGAATTCCTGACAAATGGCTTTTCATAGATTTTAAGGCAACAGTACAACTTTTCGGGGATTTTATGTCTGATAATTAGGATTAGTTACTACTTTTAGAGAATTTCTTTAAAGATACTATTATACAAATACAGTAACAAGGAGCGGTACGGTTTTTGCCCTCTCGATAGGAATAGTGGCCCTTTTACCACACGAATCACGGCTTCAGGTGGTGATTCGGTATGCCGGGAATAATCTTAAATTAGTTACAGATAATTTAGGGGGCCAATTTGCATAAAATTTCAATTTATTGCTATCGTCTCCAGCTTCAGACGTATGAGAATCTCATCAACCAAATGGTTGTCAATCGGATCAGTAATTGCATTAGTGATCTTTGTTACCCTCGGGCTTATTGCGTTTCGAACCATTCGGAACCAGTTGGAAGAAGCACGGTGGGTGGAACATAGCTATCAGGTTTTAAACCAGATTGGTCGGACCCGGCAATTGCTAATCGACATGGAAACAGGTCGGCGGGGCTTCCGAAGCACCAGTGAGACGCGGTTTCTGAAACCCTATAACGACGCTCTTCATAAAGTGATGCCAGCGGCCAGTCACATCAAAGATCTGGTTTCGGATAATCCCAAACAGACCGAACGGGCCGTTGAGATCGAAAGGGGGGTGCTGGAGATACTGCAATACTGGAAAAGCCAGAGCAACGACGCCAGCCAGTATAGCCGTGCCGACATCGTTCGAATTACGGACGGCGAGAAGGCCCGGATGGATACGCTGCGGCAGCAACTGGCCACCATGATTCGGGTAGAAGAAGTACTGCTGGCCAACCGGGAAAAAGAAAGCAACCGGGCGGTGGAGCTGGCGATTACGGTATTTAGCGTTGGCGCCGTTTTCCTGCTGGGGCTGGGTGTTCTTCTCTATTACCTGTTTTCGTCCGAGATCAGGAAACGCCAGCGGGCGGAAGTTTATCTTCAGCAGAATCTGGATGAGGTGGAGCAACTTAACCAGGTGAGTACGGAAAAGAACTGGATGCTGACCGGTATGTCGCTGCTGAATGATACGATTCAGGCCGTGACCGAATCCGACTCACTGGCGCAGGAGGTCCTGCAAACGATTACCCGCTACCTGGATATTCCGGCGGGCGGTTTTTATTGCTACGACGAAGAAGGGCAGTTGCTGGAATTGAATGCGGCTGTGGCCCTACCGGCTCAGATTCAGCGCACGTACGGTTTGCACGAAGGGCTCGTGGGGCAGGCGGCTACCAGTCATGAGATCGTTGTGACGAATCACGTTCCGGCGGCTTACTGGTCCATTCGGTCGGGCAGTGGGCAGGCGGTTGCGGGACAAATCGTTTGTGTGCCCCTCTGGTACAAAAAGGAGTTGAAGGGTGTGCTGGAACTGGCGACCTTTCAGGCATTGAGCCCGGCGCAACTGGATTTGCTCAAAACCGTTGGCAACAACATTGCCATTGCCCTGAACGCAGCCGAAGCCCGGAAACGGGTGATGCGTCTGCTGGAGCAGGTTCAGGAACAGAAAGGAGCGCTGGAACATCAGCAGGAAGAACTCCGGCAGTCGAACGAGGAATTGACGCGGCAGGCCGAAATTTTGCAGGCGTCGGAAGAAGAACTGCGGGTCCAGGAAGAAGAGTTACGCCAGATCAATGCCGAACTGGAAGAGAAAAACGAAGCCGTGGAAGTCGGTCGGCAGGCCCTGGCGGAGAAGGCCCGCGAACTGGAAAATAACAGCCAGTATAAGTCGGAGTTCCTGGCCAATATGTCGCACGAACTGCGAACTCCATTGAATAGCGTCCTGATTCTGGCCAAAATGCTGTCGGAAAACAAAAACAGCAATCTGACCGCCAAACAGATTGAGTACGCCCAGGTAATCCATAAATCCGGTTCGGATCTGCTCAATCTGATCAACGACATTCTGGATCTTTCCAAAATTGAAGCCGGTAAAGTTGACATGGTGCCCGAAAATACGTCGGTCAGCAACATGATCCACGATCAGGAACAATTGTTCAGCGTGGTAGCCGAGCAGAAAGAAGTGAAACTGGTAACGGAAATCGACGAATCGGTTCCGCAGACGCTCTTTATAGCCAAGACGCGACTCGAGCAGGTGATCAAAAATCTGCTGTCGAATGCGTTTAAATTTACCCCCGTGGGCGGCACCGTCACGCTTTCTTTCCGGACGAAAGCGCCTATGAACGGCTTTACCAATGAGCCGCTGATTCGCGCCAGTCGCCTGCTGGTTATTTCCGTAACCGATACCGGGATCGGCATTCCGGCGGACAAACAGCAGTTGATCTTTGAGGCATTTCAGCAGGCCGACGGCTCCACCAGCCGGAAATACGGCGGTACGGGTCTGGGCCTTTCCATTAGTAAAGAGCTGGTCAAACGGCTGGGGGGCGAAATGCGGTTGCACAGTGAAGAAGGAAAAGGAAGCACCTTTACCATTTATCTGCCGTTGGTGGAAGCCCCCACGAGCGCTTCGCCGACCAGGCAGCCAACGCCGGAACCCAGCCAGCAGCCTGCACCCGTGAAGGATAAAGTGACGCATTTGCAGGCTGATATTGTTGAGCAAAACGACCTGAAAGACGACCGGAATGCCGTGCAGAAAGGCGATAAGGTGATGCTGATTGTGGAAGATGATCCGGCGTTTGCGTCGGTGGTTCAGGATTTTGCCCGCGGAAAAGGATACAAAACCGTGGTGGCCCTGCGGGGTGACGAAGGCATCTATTACGCCCGGAAGTATAAACCGTCAGCCATTATTCTGGACATGCAGTTGCCGGTAGTCGACGGCTGGAACGTGCTGAGCTGGCTGAAAAACGACGAAACGCTGAAGGATATTCCGGTGCATGTCATGTCGGCGGCTGATGAACCGAAATCCGGCATCGGCAGTGCGCTGGCTTACCTCCGTAAACCCGTTGAGAAGCAGGATCTGGAAAAGGCGTTCGGACGAATCAGCGACCATCTGCATGCTCAGATCAAACAGGTGCTGGTGTTGTCGGGCAATTATCTGAACGATGATTCCCTCCAGCAGATTATTGGTCAGCGCCAGTTCGAACTGGAATGCGAGTACGTGCGTACAAACGAAGAAGCGCTCGAAAAACTTCGTGAACGAACCTTCGATTGCCTGATTGTGGATATGGGGGGCGATCTGGAAAACGGTCTGGAACAACTGAAGCAATTGCGGGAAGCTATGCCGTCTGAACAGTTGCCGGTCATTATTTACATGGATAAGGACCTGAGCCCGGCGGATGAGTGGAAGCTCAAAAAGCTATCAGACGTAGTGATTCGCGAATCCTCGCAGTCGATCGACCGGCTCATGGATGAATTGGAACTGTTTTTGTATAAAGTTCAGGAGGTAGAAACCAAAGACCTGCCACAGCCGTTGACGCAGATCAACGACCAGAGTTTGCAGGGCAAAAAAGTGTTGCTGGTCGACGACGACATGCGGAACGTTTTTGCCCTGAGTACGTTGCTGGAAGACCAGCAAATGGAGGTGCTGACGGCGGTCGACGGTCGGGAGGCCCTGGAAACGTTGCAGCAGAACCCGGATGTGGATGTGGTACTGATGGATATTATGATGCCCGAAATGGACGGTTATGAAGCCACCCGGCGGATTCGCACGGATCTGAAAAGGCCCCATTTGCCGGTGATCGCCCTGACAGCCAAGGCCATGCCCGGCGATCGCGAAAAGGCCATTGAAGCGGGTGCGTCGGATTACATTACTAAACCAGTCGATAGCGGGCGCTTGTTTTCTTTGATGCGGGTATGGTTGTCGGTAAAAATATGACGGTGCAGAATTCCATTTCAGCGGAAGAACTGGAGGAGATTATCATCCTGATTCAGCGACAGTACGGCTATGATTTCGGCGATTACGCCCGGGCTTCCCTGCATCGTCGGGTCATTCGGTGTATGCAGAAGGCGGGATGCCTGACGGCCTACGAATTAAAGTATCAGCTCACGAACGACCACCGGTTTTTTGCGTGGTTTATTGAGTCGCTGACGGTAAATGTCACCGAAATGTTTCGCGATCCGAGTTTTTATAAAGAATTACGCCAGAATGTGCTGCCCAAACTGGCGTCGTATCCGGCCATTAAAATCTGGCACGCCGGTTGTTCAACGGGTGAAGAGGTATTTTCAATGGCTATTCTGTTGCACGAAATGGGTTTGCTCAGTCGAACCCGGCTGTATGCCACCGACCTGAATCCGGCGAATCTGGACCGGGCGCGGCAGGGCATTGTTCCGCTGCAATACATGAAAGACTATACGGCCAATTACATTCAGTCGGGCGGAACCAACGATTTTTCGGCTTATTATACCGCCCGGTACGAAAATGCGATTATCCACAAGGAATACCGGAAGAACATCGTGTTTGCGGTGCACAATCTGGCGACAGATCACGTCTTTAACGAATTTCAGCTGGTGTGCTGCCGGAATGTACTGATTTATTTCAATCGAAATTTACAGAACCGGGCGATTAATCTGTTCAGCAACAGCCTGACACCGCTGGGGTATCTGGCCCTCGGTATGAAGGAATCACTGCTGTTTACAGACGTCCGGCACCAGTTTGAAGTAGTGAATCCCGCGGTCCGGATTTACCGCAGTAAACGATAAGGAAACCAGGGGCAGATGAGTCGAGTGAGTGTGGTGGTGATTGGTGGTTCAGCAGGCAGTATACCGGTTGTGACAGAATTGTTACAGGCGTTACCCCGGCATTTTCAGTTCAGTGTAATTATTGTATTGCACCGGCTGAGGAATGTCATCAGCAGCCTGGATACTATTTTAGGAAACAAAGTTCAGGTAATTACCATTCGGGAACCGAATGATAAGGAGGAAATTCGGGAGCAGTATGTTTACTTAGCCCCGCAAAATTACCACCTCCTGATTGAAGCGGATAAAACATTCAGTCTGGATTACTCCGAAACCGTTCACCACAGCCGTCCGTCCATCGATGTAACCTTTGAAAGCGTTGCGCAGGTGTATGCCAGTCAGGCGGTGGCGGTGTTACTGAGTGGAGCCAATCAGGACGGAGCCGACGGCTTGCAGGCCATTATCAATCAGGGTGGTATGGTGATCGTTCAGGACCCGGCAACCGCTGAATATCCGGCAATGCCGAAAGCCGCCCTGGAGCGGAACCGGGAGGCTGTCGTTCTGACACCGCCGGAAATTGCAGCTTTTTTACGAACTCTTACTCAATAACCGATAAAAAATGGTAGCAGCGAATAACTCCCAGAAGATGACAATCATGCTCGTCGACGACCGCGAAGAGAACTTGCTTGTCCTGGAAGAGATGCTGGCTAATGATCAGCGCACTTTTATAAAGGCCACGTCCGGCAATGAAGCGCTGCGTCATGCCTTAAAAAATGATCGCATCGGGCTGGTGATGCTGGATGTTCAGATGCCCGAGATGGACGGGTTTGAGGTGGCCCGCATTCTGAAGTCGAACCCTAAAACCAAGGATATCTCGATTATTTTCGTGACGGCCATCAACAAGGAAGAACAGTATATTTTGAAGGGCTTCGGCGAAGGCGCCGTCGATTACCTGCAAAAGCCGCTGGATGTCAATGTCACCAAAGCCAAGGTCAACGTTTTTGAACAACTCTATCATTATCAGCAGGAACTGAAACAGACCGCCCTCCAACTGGAAAAGATCAATAAACAGCTGGAGAAGTTTGTCTATATCGTTGCGCACGATCTGAAGTCTCCGCTGGTTGGTATGATTGCCGCCCTGTCGCTGCTGGAAATGAAAAACGAAGTAGATGTGGTGCCGCGGGATGAGATCCAGGAGTACGTGGGGCATTCGAAGTCGGCGGCTTTCCACTTGTCCGAAATGATTAACTCATTGCTCGAATTTTCGCGGCAAAACGTGGCGCAGCAGACCGTGGAGGAAGTGGACGTTCACGAACTGGTCGATCAGATTGCGATGATGCTTTTTCCGCCCCGGCATATTTCCATCGAAATCAACGGTCGGCTGCCCGTATTGAAAACCAAAAAAATCAAGCTTCATCAAATCTTTCAGAACCTGCTCAGCAACGCCATCAAGTACAACGATAAAGCCGAGGGACACATCGAAGTGGGAGGCACCGATCGGGGGGCTTCGGTGGAGTTTTACGTAAAAGACAACGGTCCGGGCATTCCGGAGGATGAGCACGAAGCCATCTTTAAATTGTTCCGAACCACCGCCAACGTCTCCCAGACCGAGAGCAGTACGGGGCTGGGGTTGTTCATCCTGAAGATGCTGGTGGAAGAGCAGGGCGGTAAAATCTGGGTGGAGTCCGAAATGGGCAAAGGCACTACATTTTATTTTGAGTGGATGAAGTAGCGAGAACATGGATAAAGAAGAAAACATAACCTTCTACATTGTGGAAGATGACCAGACGGATTTTGAACATATCAAGCGGGCGATTCACGAGATTCAGCCGGCCTTAAAAATCCGGCGGTTTCTGCACGGTGCGGCTTTGCTGGCTCATCTGCAAAACAGCCAGCCCGGCGAATACCCATCTCTGATCATGCTCGATTTTTTTATGCCGGTGCTGGATGGGCTGAAAACCCTGCAACAGCTGAAAGCCAACGAAAATTTCCAGCAGATACCGGTCGTGATGTGGTCGGGGTCGTCGCGGCCCGAAGACATTAGCCAGGCGTACCGGCTGGGCGCGCGCGCTTTTCATACCAAACCGGTTTTGTTTGAAGACTGGCAGGAGCAATTGCAGACCACCCTGCGGTATTGGTTAAGAACCGTCGAACTGCCCCATCTGGCAGAATGCTAGGAAAACCGGCATCAATTCCATACGCAGAAACCGGGTCCGGACAGGCCCGGTTTTTTGTTTGTTTTCGACTGGCGCACAATTCTGCACCAACCAACCGGAATTCTGTAACGGTTGCCGGTGTTCTATCGATGATATTTGCCCTATCAAAATACACAAACAAGATCATGGAAAAGTTGACTTTCAAAACCAATATCAAGTGTGGTGGCTGCGTGGCCACGGTAACGCCGTTTCTGAACAAAGCCGTTGGCGACAACAACTGGCAGGTAGATACGCAAAACCCGGATAAGTTGCTGACGGTCGAAGGCGCCACGGCCGATCAGGTGAAAGAAGCGCTGAAAGACGCCGGGTATAAAGCCGAACTGGTATGAACGCGCAACCAACCGTAACCGAACGAACGGGCCGTACCGGCACCCCGTCGGTACGGAAAACCTATCCCGTGCTGGAAATGACCTGTGCGGCCTGTGCCGTCAGCGTAGAATCCATGCTGAAACACACGCCGGGTGTTTCCGACGCGGGGGTCAATTACGCCAACCAGCAGGCCTGGGTGGAATTCAATCCCAAAGCCGTTACGCAGCAGGACTTGCAGAATGCCGTGCGCGCCATCGGTTACGACCTGATTATCGACGCCGAAGACCCGCAGGAAGTGCAGGCCGAAGCCCGGCAGCGGCATTACGAATCGCTGAAAAAACGCACCCTTTGGGCGGGCATTCTGTCGGTTCCGCTGGTAGTCATCGGCATGGTTTTCATGGATATGCCTTTTGCCAACGAAATCATGCTTGCGTTGTCGGCGCCGGTGGTGTTCGGGCTGGGGCGCTCCTTTTTCGTCAATGCCTGGAAGCAGGCCCGGCACGGCAAAACCAACATGGATACGCTGGTGGCCCTGTCCACCGGCATTGCCTTTCTGTTCAGCACGTTCAACACGGTTTACCCGGATTTCTGGCACCAGCGCGGCATTCATCCCCACGTCTACTTCGAATCAGCCGCCGTGGTTATCACCTTTATTTTGCTCGGAAAACTGCTCGAAGAACGGGCTAAATCAAACACCTCATCGGCCATTAAGAAGCTCATGGGGCTGCAAGCCAAAACCGTCCGCATTGTAGAAAATGACGTTGAATCCGAAATTCCGGTGGCATCAGTACGGGTTGGGCAGGTAATTGTGGTGCGGCCCGGCGAAAAAATACCGGTCGATGGCGTGGTGATAGCGGGTTCCTCGTTTGTGGATGAAAGCATGATTTCGGGCGAAGCCGTGCCAGTCGAGAAAAAAGCTGATCAAAAGGTGTTTGCCGGAACGATCAACCAGAAAGGCAGCTTCCGCTTCCGGGCTGAGAAAGTTGGGGCCGACACGGTATTGGCGCAAATCATCCGCATGGTGCAGGAAGCGCAGGGCAGCAAGGCGCCGGTACAGCAGCTCGTAGACCGGATTGCCGGTATTTTCGTGCCGGTCGTTATCGGTATCGCGCTGCTGACGTTTATCGTCTGGATGCTTTTTGGGGGCGAAAATGCTTTTGCGCAGGCCCTGCTAACCTCCGTAACGGTGCTGGTCATTGCCTGTCCGTGTGCGCTGGGGCTGGCAACGCCCACGGCGATTATGGTCGGGGTTGGCAAGGGCGCAGACAACCAGATTCTAATCAAAGATGCTGAAAGTCTAGAGTTAGGCTATCGGGTGAACGCCGTGGTGCTGGACAAAACCGGTACCATCACCGCCGGAAAACCCGCCGTTACAGACCTGGACTGGCAGCAGCCAGAATCAACGCAACTAGCGGCCATTTTATACGCCCTCGAAAATCAGTCGGAACACCCCCTGGCCGAAGCCGTGGTGGACTACCTGAAGGGTTCGGTTGAAAAAAGCGTGACGCTGGACCACTTTCAAAGCCTGACCGGGCGCGGGGTGACAGGCCGGTACGAAGGAATTCGGTACCTAATCGGAAACCGTCATTTACTCGACGAGCAGGGGATTTCCGTGAGTTTGCCCGTCATGCAGCGGGCCGAACAGTGGCAGAAAGAAGCCCGAACGGTGGTGTACTTTGCCGACGAAAAAACCGTGCTGGCCCTCATTGCCATTGCCGATCCGATCAAGGAAACATCCAAAGCCGCGATTCAGACGCTGAAAAGCCGTGGAATCGAGGTGTATATGCTGACCGGCGACAATCCGCAAACCGCCGGAGCCGTTGCCCAAACCGTGGGGTTGACGGACTTCCGCGCCGAGGTAATGCCGTCCGACAAAGCCGAATTTGTGAAGGATTTGCAAAAGCAGGGTAAGGTCGTAGCGATGGTGGGCGACGGCATTAACGACTCCCAGGCGCTGGCGCAGGCCGATGTGAGTATGGCAATGGGTAAAGGCTCCGATATTGCGATGGATGTGGCCCGGATGACGCTCATCACGTCGGACCTGGGCCGGATTCCGAAAGCGCTGGAACTGTCGCGCCGGACGGTGCGGGTTATCCGTCAGAACCTGTTCTGGGCGTTTATTTACAACCTGATCGGTATTCCGATTGCCGCCGGTATTTTGTACCCGATCAGCGGTTTCCTGCTGAATCCGATGCTGGCCGGAGCGGCTATGGCCCTCAGTTCGGTGTCGGTGGTCAGCAACAGTTTACGGCTGCGAACGGCGCGATTGTAAATAAAAAAGTGTTGCCTTTTTAACCGCCCCCGGCTTACACCGGGGGCGGTTGTTATTACGGTATTTGCTGCTTCACGGCCCACTGTTCTACAATTTTCCGTTCATGCAGCCGAAAAACGTGGTAAAACACATACGGCTTTTGATCAAGCTGTCCTTCCGACTGAATCACGACAAAATTGCCTTCCCCGATGATTCGGTGTATTTTCTGAAAAACTAACAGATCGGCATTTTGCTGTACATACTGCTCCAGACCGGCCCGCCCGTTGGCGATGTCGGGCTGATGCTGAACCAGATCGGAGACTACATACTCGGGGAGAAGCACCAACTCCCGATTTACCAGAACGCGCTGGAAAAATTCTCCAGCGATTTTTTTGTTCTCTCCGGTCAGCGCAACATCTTCAATCTCAACGGCTCCGTCCATCATGGGGTTTCCATTCAGGGTGCTTTCTGGCTGATTCTCAACCGCGTCCCAGTGTTCAACCACCTGCCCGTTGTGAAGCCGAAACAGATCAACAACGGCTTTTGGCTGACCGCCGACGGCGAAACGCAGGTTGGTTACCACGTAGTCACCCTCCGCAATGAGCCGCATAAACGGTTTAGCGGAGGTGGCTGGTTTGGGCATTTGGCTTATGTACCGGAGCGCATCCAGTAGGCCCGCCTTCCCCGGTTTAACCGTGGCGCTGTGTTGAATGTAGTCGTCGGCGATGATTTGGTCGGCATAATCGAGGTCACCGCTGGCGATGGCCCGCCGGTAAAAGTCCCGGATGATGGCTTTATTAACTTCTATGGAATGCATGATAATCATCAAGTTTATTGGGTTCATACAGAAGCCCGACGTGCTTTTGGCTGGATTCCTCCGTATGGTTCGGGGACGGCGATGGCGGGGCATACTGCCGCCCGGGTACGACCCGGAGTTGTCCGGATTCACGTCCTTGGACTTGGTAAGAAATTAAAATGGAATGCTGCCACGCGATAAAGTGAAGCGTGCAGTAAGGCACCTGCCGATTACCGGTAAGTGCTTGCGGGGCAGTATGTAATGATGATGATTTTCAGTGGGGCAAATGTAAAACGTATTGGTTTTACCTGCAACTTTTACCGGCGGCATCAGACTCCGTCGGGGTAATGGGAGGACAAGCCTTTCAGGCTTGTCCTTAGGCTAGGCGCGGTGTGCCAGCCGGTCGGCTTCTACCGCCGTCAGCAGGGAGGTTAGTCCATTCTGTTCCGTGATTTTCCGGTGTGTTTCCGGATAATACAGGTAGCTGGTCTGGTCGCGGATCATCAGCCGCAGCAGTTCGCCGTAAAGGTGCATTTTGTTGTGATCGAAACCGTACCGAATCTCCACATTCTGGGCAATTTCAAACTCCTTGTTACGCCCCCGGACTGCCCGGTCTTTGCCGCCATAATTGCCCGTCACGTCCAGAATGGAACCCGGAAACAAATCCATCAGTGCCCGCGTCCCGGCTTCGTCCACCAGCCCCCGGATGACGGCCCGCGTCGGCACCCATTCATGCAGCGTGACATCGCCCCGCTCAAACAACAGCCGCATTTCCTGGCGGTCCATCCGGCCCACCTGCGTAAAACCGTGGTAAAAATTGACGAGCGAATCGCCGTAGCGGACGGTGGCCTGCACCTGGTCTTCCAGGTCCGTACCCGGGCGTTTGCAGACCTGGGCGGCTTCCACTTTGCCGTCGCCCAGCCACCCGGCAAACAGATCGAAGAAGTGAACCCCGTGTTCGATGAAAATACCGCCACTGAGTTCGCGGTTCCAGAACCAGTGCTGGGGCGAAAGTCCTTCGTCGCCCGCGTAATTTTCGAAATAACCGTGCAGGAATTCCCCCAGTATCTTTTTGTCAATCAGGGTTTTGATTCGCTCAAACATCGGGTTGTAGCGTTGCATCAGGTTTGTTACCATCAGCAGCCCCTTGCTTCTGGCGAATTCCACCATTTCGCGGCCTTGTTCCTCGTTTGTTGCCAGCGGTTTTTCGCAGATGACGTGCTTCCCGGCCCGCAGCGCCTGCATGGATTGCTCGTAATGCAGAAAAGGCGGGGTGGCAATGTACACGATGTCGAGATCGGGCCGGGCCAGCATTTCGTCGATGGAATCGAAATGGGTTGCCCCGAAGCGGGCGGCTGCCCGGTTGGCTTCCTCGCGCTGGGAGCCGGCGATGCCAATAAGTTTAAGGTGTGGAGATTGCAGGAAATGCTGGGCGGCAAAAAGGCCAAAGCCGCCGAAACCAATGATGCCTAAGCCAAGTTCTTTTAGTTCACTCATGATGCGTTCGTTGGTTGTATCGTCTTTCATTTAACAACAATTTGGCGGAACTGTTGAAAGGATTTACGGATAGACACAGATGGTTGTTTTTTCATAGATTTTATCCAACGTCCTGTACCTTTCAGAACGGAATTTGGACGGTTCGTCATTTTTTTGTCCTACATGATGGGGGGAAAGCCGACCTTTGCTGTCAATCAACAAATACGAAAAGCGAATGGCGCGTTTACAGCCTGACTTATGAAACAGTTGTTACAAGCATGTTTTCTGCTGCTGTTGATCAGCACAACCCTGCGGGCGCAGGAAACGCCTGCTCCGACGGCCCGGCGCGTAAATGAGCAGGCAACGGTGAGTGGTTACATCAAGGATGCCGCCAACGGTGAAGGGTTAATTGGAGTATCGGTCTTTGTGAAGGAAACCGGAGCGGGTATCACCACCAACTCCTACGGTTTTTATTCCCTCACGCTTCCGGCCGGTACGTATAATCTGGTTTACACCTACGTCGGGTTTGCCCGACAAACCCGTACTGTCGACCTGACGGGCGAAAACGTCCGGCTTAATATCGAATTGCAGGAAGAAGGACGTGAGCTTCAGGAAGTAACCGTTTCGACCAGACGTGAAGACGATAACGTCAAAAGCATGGCCATGAGCGTCAATACGGTCGAGATGAAAACGATTCAGAAAATGCCGGCCCTGCTGGGTGAGGTGGATGTCGTCCGGAGCATTCAACTGCTGCCGGGCGTTTCGACGGTGGGCGAGGGTGCAACGGGCTTCAACGTCCGGGGCGGTAACGTTGATCAGAACCTGGTGTTGCTCGACGAAGCGCCGGTTTACAACTCGTCCCACCTGTTTGGTTTTTTCTCGGTTTTTAACCCCGATGCGGTCAAGGACGTAAAGCTGGTGAAAGGCGGGATTCCTGCGCTTTATGGCGGTCGGATTTCCTCGATTCTGGATGTTCGGATGAAGGAAGGTAATTCGAAGCGAACCACGGTATCGGGCGGTATTGGACTTATTTTCAGTCGCTTGACAATTGAACAGCCGCTCTTTAAGGACAAAGACGGACAGGCGCGGGGCTCGTTCATCATCGCGGGCCGCCGGTCTTACGCCGACGTGCTGGCCAAACCATTTCTGACCGGCGATCTGAAAGGCTCACGGTTTTTCTTCTACGACCTGACGGCCAAAGCCAATTACCGCATCAACGACAAAAATACCATCTACGCATCCGGCTACCTGGGGCGCGATGTGTTTGGTGCCGATTTTGGCTTTAACTGGGGCAACGCCACGACGAGCCTGCGCTGGAACCACGTTTTTAGCGACAAGCTGTTTCTGAATACCACGGCATTTTACAGCAATTACGATTACCTGCTGGACAGCGACCTGAAACGCGAAAATCAGAAAGACTTTTTCAACTGGAAATCGAGTATTATCAATTATAGCGTGAAGCCCGACTTTACGTTGTTCCTGAAAAACAATACATTGACCTTTGGTGGGCAGGCCATTATCTACGACTTCCGACCGGGCGAGGCCAATGCCGCCAGCGGGGGAGAGGTGCGGTCGTTTGGGCTGGAAAGCAAGTATGCCCTCGAAAGCGCGCTCTATATCGGCAATGAGCAACAGCTTTCCCGGCGGGTGCAGTTGCAATACGGCCTGCGGTATTCGCTCTACAACTACCTCGGCCCCGGCGAATCCTACGAATTTCAAACGGATGTGCCCGCCGGTAAGCGACGGTTTCCGGTTTCGACCACGACCTATGACCGCAACGAAGTGATCCAGACCTACGGAAACTGGGAACCCCGGTTTTCGGCCAAGTACGAGCTAAACGAGGTAAGTTCGCTGAAAGTCAGCTACAACCGGCTGGCGCAGTACCTGCACCTGGTATCGAACACCACGGCGTCGACTCCGCTGGACGTCTGGACCCCATCGACAAACAACATCAAACCGCAACTTGCCGACCAGATTGCCGGGGGGTATTTCCGAAACTTTGGCAAAACCGGAACGGAGTTTGAAGCTTCGGTGGAGCTGTATTACAAGTGGTTGCAAAATCAGGTCGATTATATTGATGGGGCCGAACTGTTGCTCAACAAATACCTCGAAGGCGATCTGTTGAACGGCAAAGGCCGGGCTTATGGCGCCGAATTTTATCTGAAAAAGAACCGGGGCGACCTGACCGGCTGGATCAGCTACACGCTGGCCAAAACCGAACGGTTTGTGGACGGTATCAACAACAACCGGTGGTTTCCGACGCGGTTCGATAAGCGGCACACCCTGAACGCCGTGGCCTTGTACGACCTCAATAAACGCTGGAGTTTCTCGGCCTCCTTCGCGTTTGCAACCGGTACGCCCGGCACCTTCCCGACCAACGGTTATCTTTTCCAGGGGTATCTGATACCGCACAACGCCGAAAGCTCCCGCAACAACTATCGCATTCCGCCGTACCACCGGATCGATTTGTCGGCGACGTTGCAAAACAGGAAAAAACGGCCCGATCAGAAGTGGGAGAGCAACTGGGTGTTCTCGGTTTATAATGCCTACGGCCGCAAAAATCCGTTCTCGGTCTTTTTCCGGCAGGCCGAAGAGAAACGCACTGTAATGCTGAACGGCGAACAGGTGCAGATTCCGGTCGCCGAAGCCGTCCGGTATTCGGTTTTCGCTACGCTGATTCCGTCAGCAACCTACAATTTCAAGTTCTAAGCAACCCACGGACTTTTTTATAGAAAATAGCCATGAAAAATATCCATATATGCGGTTTTTCGATTGTTCATGTAATCTTGTTCGGCCTGCTTCTGCTCGGCCTGACTTCCTGCGAAGACCCCATCGACATTAACCTGAAAACCGGCCCGGTGCAACTGGCCGTTGACGGCTGGCTGACCGATCAGCCCGGTCCGCAAACAATCCGGCTGATGCGTACCGCCGGTTATTTCGATGCGGCCCAACCCCCGGCGGCTCTGGGTGCGACGGTAATTGTGGCCGACGAAGACAGTGTTATTCACGAGTTTATCGACCTGAAAGGCAACGGTACTTACGTCTGGACGCCCAAAAACGGCGAGACATTTGGTAAAATCGGGAAGAAGTATTTGCTGGGCATTCGCTACGAAGGGCAGGAGTATTACGCCATTTCGCAGATGCAGCCCGTTCCGACTGTCGATTCGCTGGTTTTTCGGGAAGAAAAGCTCAATCCGGTTTCGAGTGAAACGGGTTTTCTGAGCGAATTCTACGCCACCGACCTGCCGGGGCAGGCTGATTATTACTGGATTCGTACTTACCACAACGGCAAGCGGCTCGACGGCACCAACAACATTGTGGTGTCCTACAACGGGTCGTTCAACGGGTCGGCGGATACGGATGGCCTGCTGTTTATTCAGCCCATCCGGTGGTCGATCAATCCCGAAGACCTCTATCAGATGAACGATTCGGTACGGGTTGAAGTGTTGTCCATTACGCCGGATGCGTTTTATTTCTTTCAACAACTGAGCACGCAGATTAACAACGGCGGGTTGTTTGCCTCCCCGCCCGCCAACGTGCCGACTAACATTGTTAACCGCAACGCCAGTGGTCCGAAAGCCGTGGGTTTCTTCGGGGTGTCGGCCCTCAGCAGCCGAACCGCCAGGGTAGAACCGGGCACCATTCGGCCAAGCGACGATTGAAAACCGTTTGCTCATTGGACCACGCAACGGCCTGTTTGAGCGGCCCAACCGTTCGTTTTGTCCCGGTAGCGGATGGGTATTCAAATCCGTTTTAGCGATAAGGTACTTTTGTCTTGTTCAGCAACGGCAAACATCATTTATCCACACCTTTAAAAAGTATTCGTTGTTTACGAGGACAAAATCTCACCGAGCTGTGAGGTTTTGTACGATAGAAGGTCATAAAAACGGGTTCGTTGAATCCGTTTTTTCTGTTTCTCAAAACTTCCACCGCGCCTGCACCTTCACTTCGCTTTTGTGCGGTTTGGCAATTTCGTCCAGATCGGAGCCAACGGTGTGCTGCTGACGAAAATCGGTGCGGCTCCAGCGCAGCCAGAAGTCCAGATGCTTGTTCAGCGTGTACTGAATCAGAAGATAATTGCGGATGCCTTTGTTGGCGTAGGCCGGAATCGAAAAAGCCGACAGCACATCCCGTTCGTAAACATACTGCCGACTGTCGTAAGTATCGGTGCTAAACCACGCCAGCCGCCCACTGAGCGAGATACACCCAAAATCCGCCGTTGCATCCTGCACCACCGCCAAGCCG
The DNA here is from genome assembly GCF_003259745.1 of Larkinella arboricola. Taxonomy (GTDB): domain Bacteria; phylum Bacteroidota; class Bacteroidia; order Cytophagales; family Spirosomataceae; genus Larkinella; species Larkinella arboricola. The sequence continues at coordinate 988,979 of NZ_QLMC01000001.1, forward strand.
TTAGAGGGTTCAAAACCGTCGTATCGGAAACCGCCCCACTGCACGCGCGTCCGCAGCGACCACATGCGCGAAGGGGCGAATTCGGCATTGAGCGCGTAATTTCTATGCACAGTTCCGACTGTTTCTTTGGTTTTACTCAGCGCCGTCGGCAGGTTTTTCTCCTTGTGTTCTTCGCGGTAAATCCCGTAAACCGTTAGTCTTTTGGTGGGCGTATATGTGGCCTGTACCAAAAAATCGTAACCCTGCGACGGCCTGTCAACCAGGTATTTCAGCCACGAAAACCGGTAATAATCGAAGGAGGCACCTAAGGTCAGTTTGCGGTAAATGACGTAACGCAAACCCGTATAAATGCCGCGCTCGTTGCTGTTGCGCCCATTTTCGCCGAAGGCATTGGCATAGAAGCTATGAAAATTCCGGTCGTAATACCGTCCGAGCAGGGCCGCGTCCAATCGTTTGGTCAGGCTGGCAATGGCCCCACCCACGGCGCCAATACCTCCGCTTGATGAACGGGCTACTTCTGCAAAAAAGTTGATGTTTTGCCAGATGTAATTCCCATGCAGCCCGATTACGGTATTTTGGGTGCCTGTAAATTCGTAGCGGTTATAAGGCAAATCGCGTTTTTGCAGCGTTTTGTCGAAGGTAGTGTGCAATACCGTCGCGCCCAGTTGCACCTGTTGGTCGGTACGATAGAGCAGATGTGCCCCCAGGTTCTGTTCCAGAACACTGGCGCGGTCGGCCAGTTCGGCGGAGGTTCGGTGCAGACCGCTGGTGAGGAGCGAACTGATTTTGTCCTCCTGATTTTCTGAATCCGTTACCACATTGCCGTCGCGCCGGTTCCGGGCCGTCAGCAGCGTAATATCCCAGTTTTTGGCCAGCGTATAGGTTGCCGTTACGCCCCGTAAATAACCGTATTCACTCAGCGAGGTATAAGGCCGTGCGCCCAGCGATGGCCGCCGAACGCCCGCAACGGTTTCGGACCCTTTGCCCAGCGAAAATCCCGACGCCAGCACCAGCCCCTGCCCAATTTGCAGTTGATAATCGCCAATCAGAATGTTGCGCCAGCGTCCCCGGCTCTGGAACTGGGCGTGGAACGAGACATAATCCATACCGTACTGATAACGGTCCGGCTGCCAGCGGAACGGTTCGCCGGGGTCCTGTTCGAGCGTGAAGCCGAAACTGAAATCGCGCGGGCGGCTGTAGCGGTATCGCCAGTACCACTGCTGTCGGCTACCGTTGTAGCGCCGGGGTACCTTCCCGTTTTTGTCGGGTTCGCCCGGTGTGAAGCCCTTCTGCGGCTCCAGCACCCGTTCGACCCGCATGATCAGGTAGTGGTCAGTCGGGTTACGGATTGAAAAAAGACGGTTTTGCGCATCGACGGTCACAAACGGCAACAGTCGGCGGATGGTCGGCAGGTCGAAATCCGGGACGGCCTGTAATTCGTAGACGGATAAAAAAGGGCCGAAGCTGACCCGGTACTCAAACAGGCTGTTAAGCTGACGTTCGGTAAGCAGATAGGTGGCCGAAAGCTCGTCGCGGGTGACAGTATTGAGGTCCAGCGGGCTGGCGTAAAGCTGATAGAGGTTTTCGTAAACCGTGGGGTAATCGATGCCATCGGTCTGCACCGGAAACAGATTATGAATCAGGTCGCCAAGGTTGGTTTCGTGCCGACGGTATTGCTGCGCCCACGTAAGCGAATGAAGCATCAGAAAGCCGCCAACGAACCATACTGTAAAACGGTGTTTCAAAGCGTCGTCACAACTGAAAAGGCCGCACGTTTACCGGACGGCCCGGTCCGGCTGAAAGATTTCTTTCAGTTGCTTAGACGACGGAAGCGTTTAGAAGATACACCGTTCGAATGGCTTTTTGGATCATCAGTCCGCTCTGTTGATGACATCAATCAGGTCCTGCAAGTTTTTCTGCTGTTCTTTGGTCACCTTCGGATAGTCCATTTTCAGGCTTTGCAGTGTTTCCGCCAGCACTTTTGCCACAATCAGACGCATGTTTTTCTTGTCGTCGGCCGGAATGATGTACCAGGGCGCTTTTTCGGTGGCGGTTTCGTTGATTGCTTCTTCGTAAGCCTGCATGTATTGTTTCCAGAAACCGCGTTCAACCACGTCCTGACTGTCGAATTTCCAGTTTTTGGCCGGGTCTTCGATGCGGTCAATCAGCCGTTCAGCCTGTTCCTTCTTCGAAACGTTCAGGAAAAATTTCAGTACCGGAAAGCCGTTGCGGGTCAGGTAGGTTTCAAAATTCCGGATGTCCTTGTAGCGCTGCTTCCAGAGTTTATCCAGGTTGTCGGTGCGTTCGTCGGGCAGCCGCTGGCTCTGGGTAAGAATGTCGGGATGCACTTTAACCACCAGCACCTCTTCGTAATACGAACGGTTAAAAATACCGATGGTGCCGCGTTCGGGCAGATTAATCATGCTGCGCCAGAGGAAATCGTGTTCGAGTTCGGCGTCGTTGGGCCGTTTGAAGGAGTGAACGCGCAGCCCCAGCGGATTGACGCCCGAAAAGACGTGCTGAATGGTGCTGTCTTTACCGGCGGCATCCATCGCCTGAAAAATCGTAACCAGACCGTAGCGGTTATGGGCAAACATCTTTTCCTGTAACTCGTTCAGTTCGGACGCCAGGTTGCGCAGTAAGACCTCGTAGTGCTCCCGGTTCTCGTATAAATCGTCAATCCTGGTGGGAACGTCAGCGATGGAAATTTTTTTGGATTCGTGCCCCGTAAAACGGAATTGTTTGGTGTCTATCGCCAGGGATTCGGTCATGGTGCTGCAAGGATTGTGATAAACGCGAAGCCCACCGAACCGTCTTAAAACAGATTATGTTCTAATAAAAACCGTCGGGCCGATTCCTGCGTATGTACAGTTCGGGAACTCGCTTTTGTTTTAGGGGTGTAAACCTTTCAACATCGAACTATGTTCAAACCTCTGCAACTGAAACGTCTTGCGGCCTGGCTGATGGCGCTGCTGCCCATCGTCCCGCTGTTGTCGTGTGGTCAATCCTCAAAACAATCATCATCCGAACGAAAACCTACTAGTATGAATATCAGCAACACTGCATCTATTGCCCCCGGAATGGAAAAAGCGACCTTCGGAACCGGCTGCTTCTGGTGTACGGAAGCCATGTTTGAATCTCTGGACGGCGTTTCGGAAGCCGTTTCCGGTTACGAAGGCGGCACCAAAGCTAACCCGACGTACAAAGAAGTCTGCACCGGAACAACCGGCCATGCCGAGTGTGTAGAAGTAACCTATGATCCGAAAAAAATCACGTACGCCGAACTGCTCCAAGCGTTTTTCCGCAGCCACGACCCCACTTCGCTGAACCGCCAGGGGGCCGATGTGGGTACGCAATACCGTTCGGTGATTTTTTACCACAACGACGAGCAGAAGCAACTGGCCGAAACCATCAAGAAAGAACTGAACGAGTCCGGTGCGTATGATAAACCGATTGTGACCGAAATCAGCCCGGCTTCGACGTTCTACGTGGCCGAAGATTACCACCAGAGCTATTTTGCCAATAACCCGGAGCAGGGATACTGCGCTTTCGTGATTGCGCCGAAACTGGATAAATTCCGCAAGGTGTTCAAGGATAAGCTCAAAAGCAGCGAGCTTTCAAGCCACTGAGTAAGTACTGCACTGATTCTGGAAAAGGCCCCGCAAGGGGCTTTTTTCGTTTATAGGCTTATGCACGATCAGGCAATGTCTTCAGAAAGACCGCTTTTGGAAAAGCCGGTTTGTCATAAATTCATGACTGAAACCGTGGTTTGTACTCTTAAAATAGGATGGCTGAATTTAATTAGTAATATGTACTTAGGGTAAATAAGGGCCGTTGTCGCTTTGCCGGACGTATAAAGGTAGCGTGTAGCAGATGCGGATGTTTGCGGCTTGCGGCCTGTAAATTTGAAAGAAAAAAATATTTTAAGCTAAATCGCTTGATTATTAGATATTCTGAAATTTTCTATACATTCGTCTTATATCCAGGTTAAAACAATAAGACGATGATCAACTTCTATTTACGGGTTAGTGTTTTGGGAGTATTTTTACTCTGCTCAAAATTAGGTTTTTCTCAGGTTTCGGGTCGGGCGCTGCATTTGCAGGTGGGTTACGAAAACTTCAATGCCGCGAAAATCAATGGCTGGTTCTTACCCAGTTATCCCACCCTTCAAAAAACGTACACCACCTTCGGTTTTAGCGGTTACGGAGTCAGAAACAATGTGTTGTTAGGCGGGGAGCTTCAGGTTAAGACCGGGAGCACAGTACGTAATACGGCCGCCAAACTGACGCCCTGTGCGGCTAATCTTGATTTTAATTTCGGTTATGTCCTGCTGCATAAGAAAGGGCTGACGGTGTTTCCGATTGCCGGGGTGGGGTACGGCTTTTTTGCCACCCGGATTTGGGAAGCCGAAAAACGGTATCCGTCCTTCGTCCCGGAGCAGGTCAGTATGCGGGAAAATATCGTCTCATCGCAACAAGGTGTGACGGGCAGCATAGCCGCCGGAGCGGAGTATATACTCGGAAAACAGGCTGGGAGCCGTACCAAAGGCTTGTCGGTTGGCCTGCGGGCGGGCTATAGCTTTATGCCGGCCAGTACCAAATGGCGGGTCAATTACACAGAATCTGTCAAGGGTACATCGTTCGGTACGTCAGGGCCCTTTGTTCGCTTGTTGGTGGGCATTGGACGGATTAGTGCTGCTCAACAATGAACCGTATTGGTGAATACTGTTTCAAAAGGCCCCGCAAGGGGCTTTTTTCATGGATGCCAACCCTGAAAGCTAGGAGAGAAATAAGTACATTGCAATCGGGTTGTCGGGGCTGCTCCCGAATGCCTCTATTCTTGCTTATGACGGCTGGTTCTAACGCGACTTTGCTCCTGGTGGAAGACGAACCCAAGGTAGCTTCATTTATTAAAAAAGGGCTGCAAACGCAGTCGTACACGGTTGAAGTGGCATTAACGGGCGAGGAGGGGAAGCAGCGTTTCGACGCAGCGGCCTTTGATCTGATTATTCTGGATGTGAATCTGCCCGACATCAGCGGCCTCGAACTGGCCGAATACATCCGTCAGCAGAACCGCCGGGTTCCTATTCTGATGCTGACCGCCCTGGATACCACCGCCGACAAATTGCTGGGGTTTGAAGCCGGGGCCGATGATTACCTGGCCAAACCGTTTGATTTTCTGGAATTAATGGCCCGAGTCAAAGCCCTGCTCCGCCGGGCCGGTACGACGGAAGATGCGGACCGCATTCTGCGCGTGGCCGATCTGGAGCTTAATCTGGATGAGCGCGTGGCCCGTCGGCAGGGGCAGACCATCGAACTAACCGCCCGCGAATATGCTCTGCTGGAATACCTGATGCGTAATGCCGGGCGCGTGGTGTCACGGGTGGATATTGCCGAGCAGGTGTGGGACATTGGGTTCGACACGGGGACCAACGTGATTGATGTATATGTCAGCTACCTACGCGCCAAAATTGACAAGGATTATCCCGTTAAACTGATCCATACCCTGATCGGGATGGGGTATGTGCTGAAAGAAAAATGAGCCTTCAGAACCGTCTGACCCTCTTATCGACTGCCATCGTCTCAGTTCTGCTGGCGGTTTTCTGCCTATTTATGTACCTGATGGCCGAACAATACCGTAATCACGCGTTTCTGACCCGGTTGCGGGCTGAAGCACTGACGGCGGGTCATCTTTTGGTCGGTCGGGAGCGCCTGGGACCCGCTCTTTATAAACTAATCGACAAAAACCAGTTGACGGTCTTGCCGGATGAGGAAATCATCATCTACAACGTCAAAAATGAATTGATTTACGAAAGCGGCACGGATTACATCTCCGTCACGCCGGCCACCCTGCAACGCGTTCGGGAGTTGAAAACCACGCGTTGGCGGGAAGGCAACCGCGAAATTGTCGGTATGTTGTTCACCGAAGAGGCCGAACCCTTCGTCATTTTAGCCTCCGCTGTCGATATCTACGGTGTGAGGACCGTTCAGGATTTTGCCCGGCTACTGGCGGGAGGCTGGTTTCTGATGACCGGCATCGTGCTGGTTGCCGGACGGTTTTTTATGGGCCGCATCGTGCAGCCCATTAGCCGGATCAATCAGCGGATTGATGAAATTACGGCTTCCAATATGTCGTTGCGGTTGCCGGAGGGAAAAAGCGGTGATGAATTGACCCAACTGGCGCAACGATTCAACCGGATGCTCAATCGGCTCGAAGAAGCGTTTCGGTTGCAGCGGTCGTTTGTGTCGCACGCGTCGCACGAACTGCGCACTCCGCTGACTGCCATCACGGGTCAACTGGAAGTTTCGTTGCTGGCCGACGATGAGCCGGACGAACTCCGCGCCACGCTCCGGTCGGTGCTCGACGATGTGCGGGGGCTGAACCGAATGGCCAACGGATTGCTGGCCCTTGCCAGTGCCAGTATGGATTCGTCCGCCGTACCCATGGGACCCGTGCAACTGGACCATCTGCTCGAACAGGTTTGCCGGGAAATTCAGCGCCTGCAACCGAATTATACCGTTCATCTCCAGATCGACCCGGTGAAGAAACCGTATGCCGACTGGCAACTGACGGGCAGTGAACCCTTACTGCGGACGGCTTTTTTTAATCTGCTGGACAATGGTGGCAAGTTTTCGCCGGATCATACCGTAACCATGCAGTTGTCGGCACCGGCTAAGTCGATGCAACTCCGGGTTCATAATGCCGGTTCGGTGATTCCGGTTGACCAGTTAGCCGAAATTTTTGTGCCTTTCCAGCGGGGCCGCAATGCCAGCGGACTACCGGGCTACGGCATTGGGCTACCGCTGACCGAGCGCATTGTACAACTGCACCGGGGCCAGATTCGGGTTGAATCGTCGGCCGAAGCCGGAACCACTTTTGTTGTCACCTTCCCGCGTTAAAATTGGTTCGGGTTTCCCACTTCTCTTTCACACCGGTTTTTGTGGTTAAAATGTTTCCCAAAACGCCGTTTCCGGCGTTTTGGGAGGGATTGATGCATTTCTAATCCCGTTCTAATGCGGCTCTAACGCGAGCCTAACCCCGGCTTACGATCTTTGTAATGTCAACAAGGAATTAGGTAGTAACTGCCTGAAATTCGCAGAGTTGACCACTAAAAGATAAAATAGCCATGAAAACATACTTTTTTGCCTTCGCGTTTATCGGACTTTTTGGGTTGACAGCTTCAGCTCAGGACGATGCAAAACGCCGGAACGATGTTACCTATTCGACGCATAATTACAAACACCCGAATAAGTCGGCCGTAGCCCGGAAATGGGCTGCTGAAAAAGGGTCCGAAATTAGCGTACCCGGCTTTGATCAGAAACGGGTGGCCAATTATAAACAGCAGGTCGTGCGTACCGAACCCGTTGACGGGCTGATTGTGCCGCATACCGCCCAGGAAAATCTGGCCAACCGGAACTATAAAATGCAGCGCGTGAATGCTGCGGCCCCGGTTACGCCCGAAGTTGCCAATTCGATTCCACACACCTCCCTTCCCCAGAAAAACTAATTCAGGGGCTTTCCTCGCCCGACCGCGTAAGGGGCCGCAAGCCGGTCCTTACGCGATCTCGGGTAAATAATGCTGGTTTATTTAAAATAGACAGATAATTAGATGATCCGAACCTACCAGGAGCTTTTTGCTAATAATAAAAAATGGGTTGAAGACCGCACCCTTCAGGACCCCGCCTTTTTTGATAACCTGGCCGAAGGACAACGGCCTAAATTCTTGTGGATTGGATGCTCTGATAGCCGGGTTCCGGCCAACGTCGTAACCGGTACCGACCCTGGTGATCTGTTTGTGCACCGCAACATCGCCAACATGGTGATTCATAATGATATGAGTATGTTGAGCGTGCTCGATTATGCCGTCAACGTGTTAGGTGTACAGCACGTCATTGTGTGCGGTCACTACGGTTGCGGAGGTGTGGCGGCTGCTATGGGCAACAAGCAGGTCGGGTTAATTGACAACTGGCTGCGCTACATCAAGGACGTGTATCGGCTGCACCAGCATGAACTGAACGCCATTGAAGATCCGGGTCAGCGGCTCAATCGGCTGATCGAACTGAACATTCAGGAACAGGTGTACGGACTGACCACCACGACTATTGTTCAGAATGCCTGGACGGCGGGCAGACCGTTGCAGATTCACGGCATGGTGTATGACCTGAAAACGGGCCTGCTGAAAGATCTGCAAATTACCAAAGACCATACCAGCGAGATCGATGAGGTGTATCGGCTGGAGCCCATATTTGCGTAACAAAATTTTTTGGTTGGAAGAATAACTGGAAATACCTGAGCCCTTTACCTTCGCGTGAGATGCTGCAATCGCGTCTTCCTGAGTTGGGAAGACGCGATTCTTTACCTCAAACCGTCCTCGTTGCTTCAACGGGACGGTTTTTTTGTGTTCAGGTCTGCGGAGTATTGTTGGGGCCAACGACCGCCGAAATCAACCCCGGAACAGTATTCTAGCTGGCGGCCTTGGCCGCGTTTCTTTTCCGGGTTTCGGCGGCCTTCTTCGCTGATGCTGACCGTTCTTCGGGGCTGCGCGAAGCGGATGCCGCTCCGCCTTTTTTACCGCCTTTGTGGGCAGGCTCCCGGTTTTCGGCGTGGCCCCGGCCCGAACCGCTTTTTTTGCCTCCGCCCGACGTTTTATTCACGGTAGCCCAGGCCCGGCGCTCGGCTTCTTCTTCCGGTAAGCCCCGGTCTTCGTAACTTTCCTCAATGTGTTCGGCTTGTCGTTTCTGCTTATCTGTATAAGCCGATTTGTCTCCTCGTGCCATAATCTTCAGTCATTTAGTTGTACCGATACGGGTCAACGACTGGGCGTTTCATGAACTGTCCGCGAAAACCCGGTTAACTGGTGGATAAAACCGCTAACTCCTGATTATGTTTTGAGGGTCAGCAGGCGGCCCCGTCTGGGTAAAGCAATGCCGCACGCTGGCAATGTCTGATAATTTGGTCTGGCCGTAGGCTGAAATTCCGTTGCCTGATGCCCTTCTGCGATCAGCATCATCGTCTGCCGACGGGGAGCTGTGATTTTAGTCTGTCCGGATACCGGTTTCGGAGCTACCCGCAGAGCCGGGGCTTCGCACTGTTGTACGAATCCAATGGCTGGCGTTTGGTAGAAAAACTACTGCAAAGCAGTATTGAATCGGGCGTGCCTTGTGTTTGAAGGCTTGTACTTTCATTTTGGTGACAGCGCCGACGGAAGCGAAATTCGGTACAGCGCCAGCCAACAAGTCCATCGTTTATTTTCACGCCAATGTAGAAACCGTTACAAAGAAGACACGGGCGGCTGGTGGGCTGTTGACATTCGGCCCATCGTCTGGAGAGGCAGACAATACGTAGAACTACTTGCTGGATGGTTGTTAATACGTGGTACCACGGCGATATCATGTAGGATTTCTACCCAATTTTTAGCCAAAATTGATAAACTGGCCGTAAAACTCTTGTAAGACGTTTAGAAACTCCCTTATTTTGGCCCAAGTTTAACATTCAACTCTACAAATACTGATGAAAAAAATTCTCTCTTCTCTGCTTGTAATGACCCTTCTGTTGGTTGGTACCGAAACATTCGCTCAGATGCCTATTGATAAAGGATCGAAATTTCTCAACGCCGGTATTGGCTTAGGCGGCTGGGGCGGTATTGGCTTTGGCGGTGGCGGTATTGGTTTAGGGGCATCATTTGATCTTGGTGTTGCTAAAAATATCACAGTGGGTGCGCTGGGCGCTTTTCGCGGCTACAGCGGTTATGGCTCCTACTACAGTATTGGTGTACGGGGTTCATACCACTTCAATGAATTGCTGCAACTGGACAATGACAAAGTAGATCTGTACGCCGGTCTTGGTCTGATTTATAGTGGCTGGAGCTGGAACAATGCCTACGGCGGTTTCCGCAATTCCATCGGCGGTGTTGATCTTGGTGGTCACGTTGGTGGTCGGTACTTCTTCTCTGAAAGCGTCGGTGCTTTTGCCGAAGCCGGTTTTGGAATAGCACCTCTCCAGTTGGGGGTTACCTTCAAATTCTAAGATAACGTTCTATAATTAAAAACCCGCCGGGAGCGATCTCCCGGCGGGTTTTTGCTTTAGGCCCGTCTCATCATACGGGTTACTTCAGGCTTTTCACGCCCATGTTCCAGAGCATAAAGGCGTAAATGTCGGCCATCGTTTCGATGTTCTTCTTCGTATTGCTGGCGCCGTGGCCCGAGTTGGTTTCAATCCGGATCAGCACCGGATTTGGCCCTTTGTACTTCTCCTGCAAGGTCGCGGCATATTTGAACGAGTGGGCCGGAACCACGCGGTCATCGTGGTCGGCGGTCGTAATCATCGTGGCCGGATAGTTGATGCCTTGCCGGATATTATGAATGGGCGAGTATTGATAAATCGCCTTGAACTCTTCGGGATTATCGCTGCTACCGTAGTCGCTCACCCAGCCCCAGCCGACGGTGAATTTATGAAACCGCAGCATGTCCATCACGCCCACCTGTGGAATGGCCACCTGAAACAAATCCGGTCGCTGATTAATGACGGCACCCACCAGCAAACCGCCGTTGGAACCACCGCGCAACGCCAGCTTCTGGGGTGAGGTATACTTTTGGGCAATCAGGTATTCGGCAGCCGCAATGCAGTCGTCAAACACGTTCTGCTTTTTCAGCTTCATGCCCTGCTCGTGCCAGGTTTCGCCGTATTCACTGCCTCCGCGCAGGTTCATCGATGCGTAAATGCCGCCCTGTTCCAGAAACGGAATCAGTAACGCGCTGAAGCCGGGTGTCAGGCTGATATTAAAACCGCCGTAGCCGTACAACATCGTCGGATTGCTGCCGTCGAGTTTTAGCCCTTTGCGGTAGGTCAGAAACATCGGTACGCGGGTGCCGTCCTTGCTGTTGAAAAACACCTGTTTGGTTTCGTAATCGTCGGGCCGGAACGTCACCTCCGGGGCGCGGAACAGCGTGGTTTTCTGCGTAGCAATGTCGTAGCGGTAGATCGTCGCCGGAAACGTAAACGAGGTAAACGTATAAAAAACGAATTTGTCGTCGCGCTCACCGCCAAAACCGCTCACCGTACCCAAGCCCGGCAGTTTCACCTCATTCTCCAGCCTGCCGTTGAGGTCATAGACGTAAATGCGCGAGGTCACGTCCTTCAGGTAATTGACAAACAGCTTTCCCCCGGCGGTATGCGCTTCGTCCAGTTTCTCCGGTTTTTCGGGAATCAAATCGCTGATGGCGCCGGTTTTCGGCAGCACTTTCGACACCTTGTAATTCGGAGCCCCGTTATTGTGATAGACCAGCAACGCATCGCCCACGTTGTCGATCACCGAATAATTATACTTGAAGCCCTCAAAAAGTCGTTTGAATTCCTTGTCGCCGGATTGGGCGTCTTTGTACCAGATTTCGGAGCCGTCGGTCCCTTCCGAAATGTTCAGAATCAGAAACCGTTCGTCTTCGGTGGTCTGAGGGAAGAAATACCGCAGCGGGTGCGCCTTGTCTTCGTAAATCAGCTGATCCTGCGTTTGCGGAGTGCCCTTCCGGTGAAAATACACCTTCATGAACTCGTTTTTCGACGACAGTTCCTGCCCCGCGGCCGGTTTGTCGTAACGGCTGTAATAAAAACCGTCGCCCTGCCAGGCGGCTCCCGTAAATTTCACCCATTCGAGTTTGTCGGGCAGTGTCTGGAGCGTCTGCATGTCCATCACAAAAATCTCCTGCCAGTCGGAACCGGCTTTGGAGAGCGCATAAGCCGCATACCGGCCATCTTTCGACAGCGAAAAGCTGGTCAGGCGCGTGGTGCCGTCGGCTGCGAGTTTATTGGGGTCAATCACCACGTCGGGTTTACCGTCGAGGCCCTTCTGCCGGTACAGCACCGACTGATTTTGCAGACCGTCGTTTTTGTAAAAGTAAAACCATTCGCCTTTGCGGCCCGGCGCCGAATAGCGGGGGTAATTGATGATCTGTTCGAGCCGGTTTTCGAGTTGTTTGCGGTACGGAATCTGCTCCAGATAACCGAACGTGACGGCGTTCTGGGCTTTTACCCACGCTTCGGTTTCGGCCGAGCGGTCGTCTTCCAGCCAGCGGTATGGATCGGCGACTTTGGTGCCGTGGTAATCGTCAATCTGGTCGGTTCTACGCGTTTGTGGATACGTAATCGGGTTTGATTGGGCCAGCGCCCCGGAAATTTCAAGCATAAGGATGAAGCCAGTCAATAACGGTTTTAGCATAATCGGTCGTACGAAGCAAGCAGGTTCATTGTTCGTACTAGCTTAATATACAAAAAAGAAACCTGCTTGAAAATCAGTTCCGGCGGATTGCATAAAAATGGCCCGTTGTTAACATCTTAACAACGGGCCGGGCAATAAAAGGACAGCTTAAGACTAGAAAATATCCCACCAGTTTTTAATAGCCTGGGTATCGCCACCGATGCTCTGGGTAGCCTGCTGGCTGTTCACGGCATTGTTGGTTCGGGTAGCGCTCGGGTATTTTAGCCGTTTGGGAACGTCAGTGACATCCGGATCGAGGCTGCCCGACGCCGGATTAATAAACAGGATGCTTCCGTCCGGTTTCTTCGGGTCCAGCCGCAGGCGCTCCATCCAGGCCTGTATTCCCTGCATATACAGCGCAAGCCACTTCTGGGTGCCAATCACGTTTTTCCAGTTTCCGGCCTTGTAGGGTACACTTTCCAGGTAGGTGGCCACCACTTTTGCATCCGTAACGCCCCACTGCGCCAGCGAAGCCTTGACCGCTTCCTGGTATAACGCTTCGGCGCTTTCGGGACCTACGTTCATGCCGCGGGCGGCTGCTTCGGCTTTGGCAAAAGCGATTTCCGCGTAGGTAATCATGTAGCCTTTCGCCGAACCGCTGTAGGCTACCACACCCGGTTTGGACAGGCCGATCATGGTCGGGGCGTTGGCTTCCGTACCGTATACTTTGCCAATGTACTGCCCCTGCGTTTCGTCCGGGCGGGCATAAATGGGCAAGCGGGGGTCATTGACGGTTTTCAGGTAATCCACCAGGGTCGAGGTGACAGCAAACTCCACCAGGGGCCGCTCCACATCATTGTACGGAAACCGGTTGGTTGTTGTGGTCAGGTTATACGGGAAAAACGCATCCTGACTAACGCTGGTCAGGGTGTTTTTGACGGCTTCTTCAATCACGGTTTTGGCTTCGGCGGGCTGGGCGTCGGCCATGCGCAGGGCAATCCGGATTCGCAGGGCGTTGGCAATCCGGACCCATTGTTTGGGGTCGCCGTTGGCAATAATGTCGCCCCGGATGGCCCCTGAAGCCGTATTTTGCAGAACATCCACCTGTTTTTTCAGCGAAGCCAAAAGGCCCGCATACACATCTTTCCCCTTGTCAAAAGCCGGTTGGGGGATGTCGTCACCTTTCAGCGCCTGCGAATACGGAATGTCGATATACACATCGGTCAGGACGTGAAACAGCCAGGCTTTCAGCACTTCGGCCACGGCTAGCGTGTGCGGGTTGCTTTCCTGCGGATGCTGGTCGTAGTAATTCTGAATTTCCTGCAAATCCATCAGCGGACCCGCATACAGGCCCGACCAGAGTCCTTCGTTGGTAAACAGAAACCGCCCGTCGGAGGTCTTGTCGGTGCCCATCCAGTACTGGGAAAGCTCCATCCCGATCCGGCCATTGAAATACGAATCGTACATCAGGTCGGAGGCCCGTTTTTCGGCGCTGGCCAGCAGAAACTCCGGCTGGGTTTCGCTCGAACGGGCCGGGTCGGTATTCATTTCTTCAAAATTGTTGCAGCCCGTCAATGTCAGGAACAGAGCCGCTAACCATAGTTTATTTTTAAACTTCATGTCCGTATTTTTTGATCGACAGGGTGCGAAACGACCCTTAGAAAGTCAGGTTTAAATTGACACCGTAGCTGCGCACCGGGGGCAGCGCACCGCCCTCAAAGCCAAGCTGGTTGCCAATGGAGTTGGTGATGTTGGCGGGATCGACGTTGGGCGCGTTGCTTTTGATCAGCCAGAGGTTGCGGCCCGTCAGTGTCAGCCGCAGTGCCTGCATCCGGAGCTTTTTGGCAACATCATCCGGGAAGTTCCAGCCCAGCCGGACTTCGCGCAGGTAAATAAAGCTGCCGTCGTACAGGTTGGCCTTGCTGATGCGGTTTCCGCCGTCGGCGTTGAAGTGCGTCTGGGCCGTAATCACCACATCATTCGGGGTTCCGTCGGACTTCACACCCGGATTGATCAGGCCGTTTTCCCGAATACCGTTTTCGGCGGTTTCGGCCAGCATCCCGGATTTATTGCCGTACAGATTCGTGTAGGAAAAGAAATCTCCGCCTTTCTGGAAATCGACCAGCGCCGAAAGGTAGAGGTTTTTATAGCTGAACATGTTGTTAAAACCGCCGAAGAAATCCGGGTTGGCATCGCCGATGATGACCGGCGTAGGCGTAACGTTGTAGGTTCCGTTGGCGCCGACAGTCCGGTTGCCATTGGCGTCGTACACGTAGTCGGTGCCGATCATGGTACCCAGCGACATCCCTTTCTGCGCAATCATGGACACTTTATTCGTCCGGCGTTCGGTGCCGACGATCAGTCGTTCGATGCCTTCGACCTTCTCGCCGTTTGTGTTCAGGTTGAGCACGGTATTCTGGTTTCTCGAAAAGTTCAGCGTGGTCCGCCAGCTAAACGTGCGGGTCATAACGGGCGTTGCTGAGAGCGTGAGTTCAATCCCCTTGTTCTGGACGGTTCCGCCATTGACAACCTTGGTTGTGAAACCGCTTTCGGCGGGTATCTGCACATTCCAGATCTGGTTGATGGTCCGGCGGTCGTAATAGGTGAAATTGAGGCCGAGCAGTTCATTGAAAAACTTGAAGTCGACACCGCCTTCTACTTCCGACGACAGCTCCGGTTTCAATTTGCCGTTAAACAGCTTGTCGGAGGTGCTTTGCAGGGGGAAAGAGCCAAACGGCGCTACGTAATCGTAATACCGGGAAACCGAATACGCATCGGCGTCATTCCCGACCTGGGCATACGACAGCCGGGCTTTGCCGAGCGTGAGCCACCTGGTTTTTGGCAGTACATCCGAGAAGATGAACGAGGTGGCAACGGACGGGTAGAAGTACGAATAGTTGCCGGTCTGGTACAGGGTCGAGGCCCAGTCGTTGCGGCCCGTGGCCGTCAGATACAGGATTTTGTTGTAACCCAGCGTGGCCGAGGCAAAAAGGGAGTTGGTTTGCCGGTTATTAAAAATATTGGAAATCGTTGCTGGGGTTACCGAATTTTGCAGGACATAGACCATTGGGTTCTGGAGGCCGCCATTCGTCGTACCTGCATCCGTGCTGGATTTGATATTCAGGATGTTACCCCCGGCTACGGCTTCCAGGCTAAGTTTAGAATCGTTGAACGTCCGGTTCAGGTTCAACGTGGCCTGGTAGTTTGTTTCGTGGTTCACCATCGTCCGTTTGGCGTAGGAACCGACGAAAAAGCCTTTGGCACTTCTGACTTCATCGAGGTGATTGAGGTAGTCCGAAAACACGCGCACGTCGGCCGTCAGCCCATCCATAATCTGATACGTCAAACCGGCGTTACCGAAATACCGCGTATTCTGGTCGGTATTGTAGTTTTCGTACTGATTCCAGTAGGGATTCTGCGTAAACGCCGGTTTCTGGATATTCCAGGCGGTACGGTTCCACGACTGTTCGGTGCCGTCGGCGTATTTGTAATTCTTCAGATACGCGTCGTCGATCTGGCGCTGGCCGTACATGACGTAAAACAGCATCGGGTTGTTACCGAAGAAGCCGGTTCCGGGCCGTCCTTTGGATTTGTCGCTGATGTAATTGATCCCCCCGCTGAACGTAAATTTATCCGTGAATTTGTAGACGGTATTCAGACTCATGAAAAACCGCTTCAGGTCGCTGCCGGGGTAAATAAAGTTCTGGTTGGTGTTGCCCAGCGAAAACCGGATTGAGCCTTTGTCGCTGCTGCTGGCAACCGAGAGGTTATTGGAAAACGTGATGCCGGTATTGAAAAAATCCCGTGCATTGGTAGGGTGGGCGCTCCAAGGGGCGGCTTTTCCGAAGTTCGGGTTGTTGCGGTCCTGATCCCACGACCAGTAATGCCGGACCAGCGTTCCGTCGAGTTTCGGCCCCCACGATTCGTCGATGCCATACTGCGGGATCAGGTCGTATTTTCCTTTCCCGTCGTTGTCGTCGTAGGTACCGCCACCGGGTAGAAAACCGCTCGGATTTTCGTTGACATACAGCTTGGTGAAGGTCGGACTGCCACCCCCGCCGTAGGAATTCTGAAGTTTCGGCAAATACGAAACCTCGTCGATCTGCACGTTGAGATCGTAGTTCAGCGACAGGCTGCCCGCGCCTTTCCCCGACTTGGTGGTGATGTAAATAACGCCGTTTTGCCCGCGGCTGCCGTAGAGGGCCGTGGCCGCAGCACCTTTCAGGACAGAAATATTTTCCACATCGTTGGGGTTGAGCAACTGCGCCGGGTTACCGTAGTCATAGCCGCCCCCGCCAGTACCCTGTCCGCCCGTCGTGGCGGTCGAATTCATGTTCATGTTGGCCATCGGCACGCCGTCCACAATAAAGAGGGCGTTGTTGTTGCCGGAAATGGATTTCAAACCGCGGATGGTAACCCGCGATGAGCCGCCCATCGAGCCGCTGTTGCCGCCGATCTGCACCCCCGCCAGTTTGCCCTGGAGCGAATTGATGTAATTGACTTCCCGCGCTTCCTGAATGCCGGAGCCGTCGATCTGCTGGACGGCGTAGCCCACATTACGCGTATTGCGCTGAACCCCCAACGCCGTCACAACCACTTCGTTGAGGCTTTTAACATCGGGGAGAAGCTTGATTGTCACCTTTGAGATGGCCGGGGTGATTTCAACCTCCTTGGTCTGGAATCCAATGGAGGACACGGCCAGGGTTTGTTTTCCGGCCGGTACCGAAATCGAAAAGTTACCATCGCTGGAGGTTGTGGTGCCGGTTGTAGAACCTTTGATCAGGACGTTCGCGCCTGGAACGGCGGAATCGGTTTCATCGACTACTTTCCCGGTTACCTGCCGGGACTGTGCATGGAGTTGTAAAGCCCAGATTGATAGGCCAATAAGCAGCCATAAGCGGCTGCGTAAATTTTTCCTCATGGGTTTAGGGTATTAAAATTTTACGGTTGTGGTGGTAATAATACGGAATAATATAACATCAATTGATGATGTCATTATAATAAGTTAGTTAACCAACGGCTCAGGATATCGCGGTGGATAATTAGAGTACGGGTACAGCTTCACAACTCCGGCCGGTTTGAAAACAGCACGATTGATCGGATCAGCCCCAGAATCAAGAACCGTCAATGACAGTCCATCCGGCCCTCAGACGGTTGATGAATCATTCTTTCCGGTCTGGTAAAGTCACGCTGGGAAAATTTGCCATAACAACGGAATTTGCAGATTATCAAGCAATCCGCTAATTTACCATGATGTTTCCGGCCCGGTAACAAATGAAACTAACCCCATTCTTCGCTCTGATCATCTGGTTGTTGGCCTTCGGGTCGCCAGACGTTTCGGGAGCCCCCAAAGACCCATTGAATCAGTCTCTCCGGATTGATCACATCGGGGTCGATGAGGGCTTGACGCAGGGGTCGGTGTATCATATCCTGAACGACAGCCGGGGATTTCTCTGGCTTGGTACGCAGGACGGTCTGAACCGGTACGATGGCGCCCATTTTCGCCATTTCCGCCCTGACAGGATGGACCCGAAGGCTATTGTCGGAATCAATATTTCCGGTATTGTCGAGGATCGCAACGGCAACCTCTGGGTGGGTACCGAATACGGTCTGAATTATTATGACCGCGCAACGGACCGCTTTACCTGCATTTATTCATACTCCAAGTCGAAAAAACTGTTAAAGAGTAAAACCATTCCATTTTACGCCAATGGACAGGAGGTGCTGTATTACAGTGAAACGGAAGGGCTGGTTTCGCTGACCATCAAAACGCGGCAGAAGCTGGTGCTGGACCCCACCATTCGGCCCACGCACGAGTACGACCAGCTTAATTCGACGGTTCGTACGCCGTTGGGCGATGTCTGGCTCCACGCACCCACGGGTTTGATTCGTTATAATCTTTACGAACGCCGGGCGCATTATTATTTCAGCAGTCACCCCACCAACGAAGCCGGTCCGTCGATGGGCGTTTTTTCATTTCACTGCGATTCGGCGGGTGTGGTGTGGCTCGGAACGGCAGCCGGACTGATTCGATTTGAACCGCAAACGGGACGTTATCAGACGTTTGTGCCCGATAAGGGCCAGAATTTAACCTCAATTTATACCATTGCGGAAGACCACGATGGCCGGTTGTGGCTCGGGACGCAGCGCGGAGGAATCTGGCTTTTCGACAAGTCGGACAAACGGCTTAGTCAGGTTGGCGGTCTTGCCAGCAGTAATTGGCAGCTAACCGACTACGAAATCTGTAAAATTTACATCGACCGGCAAGGCATTATCTGGGCGAATACCGACCCCGGCGGTCTGGCCCGGATTGTGCCGGGAAGCATGTTTTTTGGCGGTATGGCCGTTTCTCAGACCAAACCCCATGAGACCAAAGACCCCTCCACACTCAGCCATTTTGTGGTTCGGGGATTCCTGGAAACCTCATCGACCGAAATGTGGATTGCAACCGAGCGCAGCCTCGACGTGCTGGACCGAACCCAAAACCGCATTGTCCGACGTTATCTGACGCAGGCCAAATACAGCGATTTGCCGACGCGCACCCTCATCAAATGCCTGTACAAGGATCCGCTGGGCCGGATCTGGGTGGGTGCAAACGGCGGTGTGCTTACGTTCGATAAGGCCCGTTCCACGTTTAGTAAAATTCCGTTGCCGGGTTCGGCCAACAGCAAAGTGGTCGAAAACTACGTTCGTCGGTTGCTGGCGCTGGATGACAACGCCATACTGGCGGCTACGGAAGACGGTCTTTTTCTGCTCGATGTGCGTCAGCGGAAGTTCAGGCTGCTGCCAACGCTGGCCCATAAAAATATTTTTAGTCTGGCAAAGGACCGGGCCGGGCGTTATTGGGTCGGCACGTACTCGGATGGTTTTTACTGCTATGAGCGGGCACCCATTGGCAATGATTTGCGTCCGCAACGAATTGTTCGGGGTCTGGACGGTTACACCATTTTGTATTTTTACGAGGACCCCGTTCGTCCGATTATCTGGATGGCCACCGACAAAGGGCTTGCGGCTCTGAATACCCAGACGGGACGGATCCGGATTTACGATCACCGGCAGGGCCTGGCCAATCCGTTTGTCTACGGTATTTTGCCCGACCACCAGAACCGGCTGTGGATCAGCAGTAACCGCGGCATCTCATTCTTTAACCCCACGACCGGCACGTTCAAGAACTTCGACCTCACCGACGGTTTGCAGGGGTATGAGTTCAACGGCAATGCATACTACCGAACCCAGGATGGTGAGTTGTTTTTTGGGGGCGTCAACGGTTTCAACCGGTTTTATCCCGAGCAGTTCCGGACGAGTTCGTACATGCCGTCGGTGCATATTCACAAAATGACGGTCAACGAAATGCCGTATCAGTCCGACGGCTACATTGGGGAAACTTCCCGGCTTGAACTGCCGTACAATCAAAATACCGTAGCCCTCGAATTTACGGCCCTGGATTATTACAGCAACGGCCGTAACCAGTATCAGTATCAGTTGGTTGGCTACGATGATCAGTGGGTGAATTCCGGAAATGCTACGTATGTTCGGTACGCTAATCTGCCGCCGGGTACGTATGTGTTTCGGGTCAAGGCCGCCAACAAAGACGGACAATGGAGCCCCAAAATCAGGCGGCTGACGGTTATCATCCGACCGCCTTTCTGGCAGCGGGCCTGGTTTCTGGGATTGCTTGCCGTGCTGGTGGTTGCTGCCGCTTTTTACTGGCTGCGTCGGCGCGAAAACCGGATTCACCGGCAGCACCAGCGGAATACCCGGCTGGCCGTTG
Source organism: Larkinella arboricola (assembly GCF_003259745.1). Classification (GTDB taxonomy): domain Bacteria; phylum Bacteroidota; class Bacteroidia; order Cytophagales; family Spirosomataceae; genus Larkinella; species Larkinella arboricola. Next base: position 1,008,940 of record NZ_QLMC01000001.1, read on the forward strand.
AGTTGCAGGAGCAGATCAAGAAAAATCTGGCCCGCGATCTGCACGATGAAATTGGCACTCAACTGGCCACCCTCAAACTGTACGTCAGCCGCCTGACCGACCCCCCCGGCCAACCCGCGCGTTCTACCTCCTTGAGCGAACTGGCCCGCGAACTTATTAGCGATATCATCGGTAACATCCGTAACCTGCTGCGCGAACTCAGCCCCCGGACGCTCGAGCAATACGGGTATGCCGCAGCCGTGGAAGAACTCCTCTCGCGCATTGACCGCACGACGCTGGAAACCCATTTCTGGGCCGATGAATTACCGTCGCGGCTTGAGGCTGAAACCGAACTAATGCTGTACCGAATCACGCAGGAATTGCTGAACAACACCCTGAAGCACGCCAACGCGCGGCAGGTCAGTATCCGGCTGGTGTTCGAACAGCCGCTGGTAAAGCTCTATTACAGTGATGACGGTCAGGGTTTTGAACTTAAGGAAGCCCGGCGAGGGCTGGGAATTGGTAACATCGAATCCCGCGTGGCCCTGATCAACGGTGATATTGACTGGCAATCGACGCCCGGCGAAGGAACGAGGGTGCTGGTGACGCTGCCATTCCGGCCATCAAACCGGTTTTTGTCACTGAACCGACTGGAACGGTCGTTTCGAAAAGTGACGACATTGTTTTAAACTTGCCTTCGAGTATGGCAAATTTACACATCAACGGACGGGTCTGGCTGGAAGCGCAGGAACGGTTTTTCGGAATTGGTCGGATGGAATTGCTGGAACGGATTCAGCAAACCGGTTCGATCAACCAGGCCGCCAAAGAAATGAAAATGTCCTACAAACGCGCCTGGGAACTGGTGCAGTCCATGAACAGCCAGGCCGATGCGCCACTGGTCAGTACCCAGACCGGTGGGGAGCGGGGCGGGGGCGCCGTCGTCACCGAAGAAGGTCTCAAATACCTCACCTATTACCGCGGACTGCAAGAGCGTTTTCAGCAGTTTCTCGCCCAGGAAATTCATCACCTGCCGGTATAACCTCAGGAATAAAACCGTCCGGATCGCCCGTTCAAGACGCGGTTTACGATCTGACACGCGGCAAAATAACACGTATGATCACCGGATTTCGTTGACAGGCAAGCCGTGTTTTTAAGGGCGAGTGAAAGATTTCAATAAAAAATAATTTTAGAAAAAACGGTTCTTACGCTCCAGAATCAGGGTTTCCGCTTGCCCGTTCCCTCGAATAGTGCCTTGGAAAAAAATAATTCTGCACTCCCGAAATCCAAAAATCAGGCTTACTCGTTCGTATGGTTGTCTTGCAAGAAGCACCATTTCAATTCACCCATTTTACAACTAATCTTTTGTCATGGAAGAATTAACGAGTACCTCTATCCCCAAAAAAGGTCCGAGTGTAGCGGCCATTCCATCGGTCGAGCGCCGGATGTTTCTGCGTGCTTTGGGCTTGACAACGGTTTCTGCTTCAGCGTTTCTGGCGGCCTGCCAGAACTCAATAAATGATGTTGCTCCCAAGATTTCCGGTGCCCGGATTTCGGCCGAAGGAGTCAGTTTCGGGGAAGGCGATTTTGCCATTCTGAACTACGCCTATGCTCTTGAGCAGTTAGAAACCGCTTTTTACATGGCCGTGATCGAGAAGAAAACGTTCCCGGCGGGTAGCAAGGAAGAGATGGTTTTTAAAGATATTCATGATCACGAGCTCGTCCACCGGGAGTTTTTCAAGCTGGCACTCGGTTCCAACGCCATTGGTGAACTGGAGTTTGACGTGAGCAGCATTGATTTCAGCAATCGCCGGGAAGTTTTGAACACCGCCCGGATACTGGAAGATACGGGAGTGGCGGCTTATAACGGAGCCGGACCGCTGCTGACCAATTCAACCTTCATGACGTTGGCGGGGAAAATCGTATCCGTGGAGGCTCGTCACGCGTCCCTGATCAGTATGATTCTGCAACCGGGTGGTGCTTTGTTTGCCGGTGATTATGTGGTGGATAACAACGGTTTAGAACGACCGCTGACGATCTCCGAGGTACTGGGCCGAGCCGGTAAGTACATCAAAACTCCTATCAACCCGGCTTCCTTGCTGGCGCTGGAATCATCCAAATCATAACCCAACGAACGATCATGAATCTCTTCGGAATATTCTCACAAATTGAAAAAGCGGATGCAGAAGCGGGTGACAAACTGGATTTTGCCCGCCGGAAAATGCTGAAAACCGCAACGGTGGCTGCTGCTGCTACGCCCGCGTTTTTCGTCGGGATGGTCAACAAGGCGTTTGCGGCTGAAGGTTGCGCCGGTGATGCGGTGGCGATCCTGAAATACGCCCTGACGCTGGAATACCTGGAACGCGACTTCTACCGGGCCGCCCAGTTCAAAGCGGGATTATTGCCTGCCGGAACACGGGCATACGTGGTGCAAATTGCCAAACACGAAGCGCAGCACGTTGATCTGCTCGAAGGCGTATTGGGTCTGAAAAAGAATGAGTTGCAGCCAAAATATAATACGGGTACGCTCAACGCAGCTTTGGCCGATTATGATACCTTCCTGACCTATGCCCAGGCGCTGGAAGACACTGGGGTTCGGGCGTACAAAGGACAGGCCGCCTGTCTGCTGGAAGAGGGGTCGGCTACGGCGAAAGTGGCGCTGCCGGTAGCCCTGCGGATTCACTCGGTAGAAGCACGGCACGCGGCCGCTGTTCGTCATATGCGTGGATTGCGCGTTTGGGCGTCCAGTGGCGAAAACGGAATGGAAGCTGATCCGAAAGTGTATGCGCACGAAGACATGGGCCAGCAGGGTGGGGCTGATCTGGAAGGGTATTTCAACCTGCCGGAGAATAAAATGAAATTATACACGCCGGAAATGGCGAAGCGTACGGTCTACGAATCGTTTGACGAACCGTTGACTAAAGATGAAGTGCTGGCGATTGCCGGTCCGTTCTTCGCATCAATGATGTAGTCGAAGGACGAGTACACAAAAAGACCGGCCTGCGCCGGTCTTTTTGTGTTGCATCAGTTTATAAATTGATGGTTTGCTCCCCTTCCTTCAAGGCCACGGTTTTGCCGCGCCATTTCAGGGTGCCGGTCAAGCCGTCGGGCAGGGTAACGGTTCCTTTCAAACCACCAGTCGGAGTTTTATCGAACCGTACGGTAATTTCACCCGCCGGATGCGGCATGGCCCCTTCCGCAAATTCCAGATTCCCCAGATAGGGGGTGATGACGACGGATTGAAAACCGGGCGAAGCCGGATTGATGCCGCAGACCGTTGACAGGAATTCATAGTTTGGGGCCGCACTCCACGCGTGGCAGTCGGAGCGCGTCGGTTCGGGGTTTTCTGCAAAGGTGGTCAGGCCCATCGCCAGCATGTCGTGCCACGGTTTGAGTGTTGGCAGAAACTGGTCGGCCATGCCGGTTTTTTTCAGTGCCTGAAACAGATAGAATTTGAAGTAGAACGTAGCCTGCGTCAGGCTCGGCTCATTCATGATTTTCTGCATCAGGGCTTTCTGCTGCGCCACCGGAACCGCGTCGGTCAAAATGGCCCAGATGTTGGCGTGCTGGCTGAAGCCGGTTTTGTCGGGCGTGTCGGCCATCAGCCCCCGGCCCGCATCCCAGCAACGGTTGTATACATTTTTTGCAAGCCGTGCGCCCATCAGACGGTAATGTTCGGCCTGCTGGTTTTTGCCGTAATGGTAAAATACCTGCGAAATTCGCTGCATGGTATATGCCTGTTGCAGGGTCAGAATAGCCGAGCCGCCTTTTCTGGCCCCCTTCGGCACCCCGCCCATGCCTTCATCCGGCGCTTCCCACTTCGCCCAGTCCACGAAGTTCCACCACTGAAGCGGACCGTTCAGGCCGTTGTCGGCCAGTCGTTTTTCGTGCCAGTCAAGTACGGTTGTAATACCGGGCAACATGGATTCGACAAACTTATCGTCTTTCCGGTGCATCCAGTAATCATAAACCATCGTCACCCAGAACAACGAAAATGGCGGAATCACCTGAAAATCGGCGCTTGGGTAGCGGCTCTGCGTCAAGCCGTCGTTAAACCGGCTGTGGTCGTAATCCATGATGGCTTTCCGCATCAGCCGGTCGTCGCCCGTCACGTAAAGAGAAATCAGCGACTGAATCCGCGTGTCGCCGGTATACTGCAATTGCTCGTAGTAGGGGCAGTCGTAATACGTCTCACCCGCACACAACCGGGCCGTCCGCCAGCCCACGGTCCAGACGTTTTTCAGGCTTTCGTCGCTGCTGGCAAACCGGGCTTTTTCCTGAAACGGATACCCCGTAAAGTGGCCGGTCAGATCGTGGATTTCGATGGGATCGCCTTTGGTTTCGATGGTAATTTGCAGGTAGCGATACGTCCGGAACAGGAGGGGCCGGAAAGTTCTTTTCTGTTTGCTGCCGTCGCCAATAAACTGATCTTCAAAGCCGATCAACTGTTTGCCGTTTACCTGATCCCGGTTGCCTTTCTGCCGTTTATCGTCCACCAGTGCTTCGGCGTACGCCAGCGTAATGACGGCATCTTTGCCCCGGCTGATGGTCAGTTCCGGAAAGGCGTTGGTCAGATGGCCCTGATCGCAGAGGATCACGGCTTTGTGGTGGCGGTGAACGGTAAACGAGTTTTTCCCCTGCAAAAAGTCGTCGGCTACATCCACACCCTCCGCCCGGCGGACCGTCGCCAGCCGTTGCGGCATTTCTTCCATCAGCGGAATGGTGCGTGGTACCAGATTCCAGTTGCCGTCGGTGCCGAGTCCGCGCGGTTTGGCGGCCCAGCCCACCGGTTTGGCCGCCGACCAACCGGTATCATCAAAAGCCGGTTCCTGCCAGCCCCAGGGATATTTGGAACCGTCTACGCGGTCGCCCGCACCGACAACAATGTAGGTTCGCAGCTTTGGAATGTCGTTGATAACGGGCGAATAGGCCGGATTCTGGTAAACCTTCCAGGTGTTGTTGGTATTAACGACCTGCTCGGCGTCGCTATCGCCCTGCACAATAAATCCAAACTGGTAGTGCATCTGGTAAAACGGGGCGTATTCGGCCATGTAGGTCACCACAGCCGCCAGCGTGTTTTTGCCGCTGGTCAGGTAGGGCGCAATATCGACGGTTTCGTAATTCCAGTTTTGCAGATCGCTGCGGGCGGGGCCGGACACCACGGCTTTTCCGTTGACGAACAGTTGATAGCGGTTGTCGCCGGAGATATTAATGACGAAGCGACTGGGCTTTTGGGCCAGATCAAAACTCTTGCGGAAATGGTAAACACCGTATGACCGAATCGGCGCTGTTGGGTGCCCGATCCACTGTGCTTTCCAGAAGTCGGTTTGCCAGCGGGGATTGGGGGTAGCGGCCACGGGAGCAGGAGTCTGGGCAAAAGAAATGAAAGGGAGAAGAATAAAGAAAAACAGCAACCGGGTTTTCATATAAGCGCGAATCAATCAGAATCTTGCTGCAAGATAATGACAAATCCGCGCTTCTGCGCTTTTGTCCGTTTGAGAAGAAAGCCGTCGTTGGAAACCCGGTATTACTGAATTTCAATGCTTATCTTAATAGACTGTCAGTTGTATAAATATGGCACTGGACAAAGAAGCTGCCAAGCACCATCAAATCCGCTCAATCAACTCGGCCACTTTCCGCACCGGCTTGCCCGTAATGTGGTCCATGATGGCTTTGGCGTGGTCGCGGCCGTTTTCGATAAACACTTTTTCGGTATAAATCCCGGCCATAACGGTACCGCAGACGTACAAACCCGGCACGTTGGTTTCAAACGTCTCCTTGTCGTAGACCGGTACCTGCGTTTCCGGATTCAGTTCTACCCCACATTCCCGCAGCAGCCCGGCATCGGGAATATAACCCGTCAGAATCAGGACAAAATCGGCGGGCAGTTCGCTTTCTTCGCCGGTTTGCAAGTCCGTGATGCCGACTTTTCCGGGTTCAATGCGGGTTACACAGGTGCTGAACCGCGTATGAATTTTGCCCTCTTTCACCCGGTTTTTAACATCCGGCACCAGCCAGTATTTGACGGTTTTGCGGAAATCGTCAGCCCGGTGAATAATCGTCACGTGGGCGTCCGCGCGGTAAAGTTCCAGAGCCGCTTCGACTGCCGAGTTCGACGCGCCAACGATGACAACATTGGTGTAAGAATACTGAAACGGTTCGTCGTAATAGTGCGTGACGTGCGGCAGATCCTCGCCCGGAATCTGCAACCAGCGTGGCTTGTCGAAATAACCCGTCGCCAGAATCACCTTGCGGGCCTGATACGCCTGGCCGTCGGTTGTAAAAACCGTAAACAACTCCTCGCTCTGATCACCCTCATTGCCAGTCGGCGCATATCGGGTTACGTGGTTGACTTCGGTAAATAGCTTGAAATTCAGGTTAAAATAACCCGCTACTTTGCGGTAATACTGGAGAGCTTCGTTCCGGTTGGCCTTTACGCCCGAAATCGGAAACGGAATGCCGCCAATCTCAATATTTTCGGCGGTGGAGAAAAACCGCATCATTTTCGGATACCGCCGGATGGATTCGGTCAGGCTGCCTTTTTCCAGAATCAGGTGACTCAAACCGGCTTTGGAAGCCTCAATACCAGCGGCCAGTCCACACGGTCCACCGCCAATAATTATTACGTCGTACATAGTTGGAACTCTCTTAATCAGGCTGTATTCATGCACCAATATAAGAATACCAAAAGTAACCAAAGAAGTTCTGTTTGGCGGGATATTTTCCCGAAATCCTGCGCTGATTTGACACCGTTCCACAGGGCTGTCATGAACGGGTAAAGACGCGGGCGGTTTTTATTTCTTTCCGTTTGGCTTACATTTGACCAGATGGGGCATCCAACGGACTGGCCCGTTACTTGTTTTACTTCCTTTTTGACTAAAAATGGCGTCCGTTCTCATCCTTTTTGCGCATCCCGCCCTAGAAAAGTCCCGAACCAACCGGATTTTGATGGGAGCCTGCCAGTCGGTAGCCTCGGTTACGTCGGTAACAATCAACGATCTTTACCAGGAATATCCGGATTTTGATATTGACGTAGACCGCGAGCAGCAGTTGTTGCTGGACCACGAATACATTATTCTGCATCATCCCTTTTACTGGTATAGTTCGCCCGCAATGGTAAAGCAGTGGGAAGATCTGGTGCTCGAACACGGCTGGGCGTACGGCAGGGAGGGTAATGCGCTGGTGGGCAAAAAAATCTTTAACGTCATCACGACCGGTGGCCCTCAGCGCGCTTACGACGAAGCGGGATTAAACCGTTTTACGGTACGGCAGTTTCTGGCTCCGTTCGACCAGACGGCCCACTTGTGCAAGATGATTTACCTGCCCCCGTTCGTTGTCCACGGCACGCACCGGCTTACAGAGGAGGAAATGCACCAGTACGCCCGCCAATACAAAAGCCTGCTAACCCTGCTGACCACCGACCAGCTTGACGTGGAAGATGCCCGGAATCGCCAGTATCTGAATGAATTACTTGTTGATTAATCCACTATGAATCAATCTGTTTTAATTCAGGCCATCATTTATCTGGCCTCGGGTGTTTTGTTTGTTCCCATTGCCAAACGTCTGGGGCTGGGGTCGGTGCTGGGTTACCTGCTGGCTGGGGTGGCCATCGGTCCGGCGGTGCTGGGGCTGGTGGGCGATGAAGGGCAGGACATCATGCACTTTGCCGAATTCGGCGTCATCATCATGCTGTTTCTGGTGGGGCTGGAACTCGAACCCGAACGGCTCTGGAAACTCCGTGTTCCGGTGCTGGGGCTGGGCGGCTTACAGGTGCTGCTAACGGCCTTGCTGACCGGTGGGCTGGCGCTGGTAGCGGGTTTGCCGTGGCAACCGGCGCTGGCGCTGGGTATGATTCTGTCCATGTCGTCGACGGCCATTGTGCTGCAAACGCTCAACGAAAAAGGGCTGATGCAGACAGCCGCCGGACAGAATACGTTCGCGGTGCTGCTGTTTCAGGACATTGCCGTTATCCCGATTTTAGCGATTATGCCCCTCCTGGCAACGTATCCCGTTGCGGAGTCAACCGACCATCATGCGCATTTTTCGCTGACCGACGGTTTGCCCGGCTGGTTGCGGCCGTTTGTGGTCGTGGGAGCGGTGCTGGGTCTGGTGCTGATTGGGCGGTATGTAATGGGAACGGTTTTTCGGATCATCGCCCGAACCGGTCTGCGGGAGGTGTTTATTGCCACGGCTTTGCTGATGGTGGCCAGTATCGCGGTCCTGATGGAAATGGTGGGGTTGAGTCCGGCGCTGGGGGCGTTCGTCGCGGGGGTGGTCTTGGCTAATAGTGAATACAAACATGAACTGGAGAGCGACATAGATCCGTTCAAAGGCTTGCTCCTCGGTTTGTTTTTTATCTCGGTCGGGGCGGCTATCAATTTCGATTTAATCAGGGAGAATCCGCTGTTGGTTATTGGGCTCGTTGTGGGTATCATGGCAGTTAAAGGGTTGGTTTTAGGATTATTAGGAAAGGTATTTGGTTTGCAGACAGACCAGAATCTGCTGTTTGCGCTGGGGCTTTGCCAGGTGGGGGAGTTTGCCTTTGTGCTGTTTTCTTTCGCTTCGCAGAACGGCATTTTAGCGCAGGAGGTGGTGGATTTGATGACGGCAGTCGTAGCCATCAGCATGGGAGTAACTCCGTTGGTTTTTCTGGCGAACGAAAAGCTGTTATTGCCGCGGTTGGGTACGAAAGAAAAGGCCAGTAAGGAGCAGGACCACATTGAAGAACACAATGCCGTGATCGTAGCCGGTTTTGGGCGGTACGGAAACATTGTTGGGCGGTTTTTGCGGGCCAATAATATTGGTGCGACGGTATTGGATTTCGATTCGGACCGGGTCGATACGCTGCGGAAACTGGGTATGAAAGTGTATTACGGTGATGCGTCCCGGTATGATCTGTTGAAGTCGGCGGGGGCCGACAAAGCCCGGTTGATGATCATTGCGCTCGATTCGCCGGAAAAAGTGCTTGAACTGGTCGAAACTGCTAAAAAACATTTTCCAAACCTGAAACTGCTGGTGCGGGCGGCCGACCGTGAGGATGCCTACGAACTTTTGGATGCGGGTATTACCCATGTTTACCGCGAAACACTGGACAGTTCGCTCCGGATGGGCGTCGATGCCATGACGTTGCTGGGCTTTCGGGCCTACCAGTCGCAGCGGGCGGCCCGGTTGTTCCGGAAGCACGACGAACAGAATATGGCCGAACTGGCCGCCGTCCGGCACGACCGCAAACAGTATTTCAGCAGCGCCCGCCAGCGTATCCGCGACCTCGAAGAATTGCTTAGTTCCGACACCAACGACCGCTGGCTGAAAGACGTGGAAGACGGCTGGGACCCCGAAAGTCTGCGCAATGAAGTCCGGCAGATGAAGCCGTGAGCATTCCAAAAAATTAAGACGCTGTTTTGAGCACTGGGGCGGCTTTGGCGATTTTTCGGAAGGAACTTATCGCGGCAATTGTTAACTTGCTGTAAGAATATAGCCATACCGACCTGTGCAACCGTTGCCGCTGACATTTGATTTTGCCGAAGAAACCACCTATTTCGCCGACCTGATTCTGCCCGTTCCAATTCCGAGAATGTTTACCTACCGCGTGCCGCGCGATATGGTGGAACGGCTGAAAGTGGGGGCGCGGGTGATTGTGCCGTTTGGCAAAAACCGGGTGTATACGGCCGTTGTGGGGCGCATTCACCACCAGCCACCGAGTAATTACCAGGCCAAATACATCCTCGAACTGCTGGACGAATATCCGCTGGTGACGGCGTACCAACTCGAGCTATTTTCCTGGATGGCCGAGTATTATCTCTGCAACATCGGCGAGGTGCTGAACGTGGCCCTGCCGTCGGGACTGAAGATTACGAGTCAGTCGAAAGTACAGTACAACCCGGACTTCGATTATCCTGAACTGCTGACGGACGGGGAAACGCGGCTGCTGGATGAACTGAAAAAACATTCGGCCCTGTCGTACGAAGAGCTGGGGCGGCTGGTCGGGGAGACCAACGTGCCGACGACCATCAAATCGCTGGTGGGCAAACGGGCGGTCATTGTGTTCGACGAAGTGCGGGAAAAATACGTGCCGAAGATGGTGCGGAAAGTCCGGCTGACGACGCGCTACGAAACCCGTGAGCAGGTGCTGGCCCTGATTAACACGCTGGAAAAATCGCCCAAACAGCAGGAAGTGGTGATGAAATACCTGAGCTACGTGCCGGTGCAGAACAACCCCATCCTGAACCGCAAAGGGCTCGACAAAACCGTCTTGAACCAGGACGATGAGGTGTCGCAGTCGTCGCTGCAAACGCTGATCAAGAACCAGATTTTTGAAACGTTTGAGGTGATTGTGCCCCGTTTTGGCGACGATGATTTGCCCAATGTGGAAGTAAAACTAACGGAGGTACAGCAGCGGGCCTGCAACGAGGTACTCAGTCAGTTCAACGAGAAAGACATCGTTTTGCTGCACGGTATTACCGGAAGTGGGAAAACGGAGGTATATATTAATCTGATCCAGACGGCTTTGGAAAGCGGTTCGCAGGTCTTATACCTGTTGCCTGAAATTGCCCTGACGACCCAGATTGTGGTCCGGCTCAAAAAAGTCTTTGGCGACAAACTCGGCATTTACCACTCGAAATTTTCGGATAACGAACGGGTGGAGGTCTGGAAAGGTATTGTCGACGGGCAATATCAGTTTGTGGTGGGGGTTCGCTCGGCGGTTTTTCTGCCGTTCGACAACCTGGGGCTGATCATTGTGGATGAAGAACACGAAACCTCTTACAAACAGCACGACCCGGCCCCGCGCTACCACGCCCGCGATGTGGCGATGATGATTGCCCACTGGCAGAAAGCCAAAGTCCTGCTCGGTTCGGCCACGCCCTCCATCGAAAGCTATTACCACGCACAGCAGGGCCGTTACGGTTTGGTGGAATTGCTGGAACGCTACGGCGACGCGATGCTGCCCGACATTGTGCTGGTGAATACCCGCATCGAAAAGCAGCAGAAGAAGATGAAAAACGAGTTTTCGTCGGTTTTGCTGGAGCATCTGCAACACAATCTGGAGCGGAAGGAACAGAGTATTCTGTTCCAGAACCGGCGGGGCTATTCGCCGTACCTGCAATGCGAAGACTGCGAGTGGACCAGCCGCTGCCCCAACTGCGATGTGAGCCTGACCTACCACATGCGGGCTGCCGAATTGCGTTGCCACTACTGCGGTCACAAAGACCCCGTACCGAAAAGCTGCCCGGCCTGCGGTTCGTTCAAGGTGCGCACCATCGGCTTCGGAACGGAGAAGCTGGAAGACCAGTTGCAGATTGTGTTTCCGGAAGCCCGGATTCAGCGGATGGACCTGGACACAACGCGGGCTAAAAATGCCTACCAACAGATTATTTCCGAATTTGAGGGCGGCAACGTTGATATTCTGGTCGGAACGCAGATGATCAGCAAGGGACTGGATTTCGGAAATGTCAGTCTGGTCGGTATTTTTGATGCCGACCGTATGATTCACTATCCGGAATTCCGGGCTATTGAGCGGGCGTTTCAGATGATTACGCAGGTCAGTGGCCGGGCCGGGCGACGGGCTGACCGCCGGGGTAAAGTCCTGATTCAGACGACCAATCCGCAACAGGCGGTGTTACTCAGGGTACTTGAAAACGATTACAAAGGCTTATTTGAGGAGGAAATTGTTGAGCGGCAGAATTTTAATTATCCGCCTTTCTCGCGGCTCATTAAGCTGACCGTTCGGCATACCGAGCAGAACATCAGCCAGCAGGCGGCTCAACGGCTGGTGGATCAGCTGACCGAAAAGCTGGGCGAAGCGCGGGTACTCGGGCCGGAAGTACCGCTCGTTGAGCGCATCCGTAACCAGTTTCTGTACACGGTGCTGATCAAACTCGAACGCAGCATCAGCCCCAAAGCCGTCAAGGTGTTTATTCTGGAAAAAATCAACGAACTGCTGAGCGACAAGGGTCTGAAAGCTGTCACCATCGTAGCGGATGTGGATTGTCTCTAAGCTCCTACCGCTGCAAGCCCAAAGGCGGGGGAGTTCTATCGCCGGTAGAAACTCTGGTGGAGTAATACCACATAGAAAACCGCCTGCAACCGGGCCAGCATCGAATAGCAGGTCAGTTGGAAAAGGAGTAACGGTTTATTCTGAAAAATAAGCAATAACAGGATCTTCAAGGCCATGACGGTCGTGGCGAATGCAGATTGTGGATTGGTTTTCATGGGTTTAGGCCAGTGCTTGCCGAAAAAGTTCTTCCCGACTCCGTAAGATACTCCGATTCAGTTCGGCCCCATAGCTACCCGCCGTGTGCGACCCAAAAGCCCGCACACTCGTCGGCAGCGAATCGTATTTTGCCAAAGCCGTCAGCCAGCGGGTGCGGTCCATGTAGGGAGTCAGGAGTGCCCGGGCGCGGTTCAGATAACGGTGTTGGCGCGGTTTCCAGACGGGGCGTTGCTCGTACACAATGCCCTCGCCGTTTAGCAAATCCGGCAGGGCCTGGGGTGGAGCCAGCGGCAGCAGTTCAGCCAGGAGATACAAACCCAGTTCCACGTTCAGCAGCCGGTTGGCCAGTTGGCCCGGCAGTTCGTGCTGAAAGCGGAGCTGCGTCGCCAGCGGTTCCTGCCAGTGCAGAAGAAAAGGACTTAACTGGCGGGCGAGAGAGGAGTTGGACAAACGCAGTGCATTCATAGTCGATGTTGTTTACCGTCGGTCAGTTCGACGCGTTGATCATAACAAAAATGCACCCTGAAGAACGTAATCTTTTTACGTTGTCAACTTTTTTATCAATTATTTTTTGTCCGATTTGTCAGCCGTGCTGGCAGGGCCGTCAGGGGTGCAAAATAGTAGACCCGGTAGGTTCCGTTATCGTTGATGGCCCAGTTTTGCTGTTGGGCTACTGCAAACAGCCAGGTTGAAACTTCAGCCTGATAGGCCCGATAACCCCGGTTGCGGAGGTGGTTTTTTACGTCCAGCGTTGTGGTGCTTCCTTCAGCCAGGATCAGCGTCGTAGCGGCCAGGCAGACGGCCTGCCGGGTAATTTTCTTTGCTCCGGTTTTCATGCTTATAGTTTGATTCTGACCATATACCGAACCGTACATTGGGCCTGATTGTACACAATGAATTCGTTTTTGAGCAGGCTCTCACCCCGTTGCGCAAACACCGAATCGTACCGGGGATTGATCCGCTTCAGAGCTTCCTGGTCCAGGTTCATGTGCTGAGGCTCGTGCCGGGTTACTTTCATCTGTTTGCCGACATGAACTTCGTAGATGCCCAGGTATCCTTCTCTCTGCTTTCCGTTGGCCCAGACTGACCCGTGTAGAGACGTGTAATTGAGGGATTTGCTGAATTGATCGGCGAAGTAAATGCCGTAGCCAAACATTTTTCCGGTGATGACGGCGTTCGTCGGGCGCAGCACCAACCCGGTTTTGAGAATCGATAACCAGTTTTCGCTGCGGCTGCCGTGCCAGAGCAACTGTGTTTTGGGAGTGGAGCTACTGCCGACGTGGGCTTCAAAAGCCGCCTGCGTGTGGGCCTGGCTGACGCTGAAAGCCGCGTCGAACTTATCGGCGTCTGAACCCATCATCCGTTTGATGAGCGTAAGCACCCGCTTGTCGGTGACGGGCTCTACCGTCAGGTTCATCATCTCAAGCAGCGAAGCGGGCGTTTGGTCAGGACTTTCCTGCGACTGACGCAACTCAACCTGCCCGCGCATAACGTCCAGCGTGTCCTGTTCGGAAGCCAGTTGATCGTGCAGCTTTTGCAGGTCGTCGGCGGTTTGGGGCGTTTGGGCTAGCAAATGCTGGCCGACTTTGCCCATTTTCCGGGGAATCACTTTAAACAGCTCGAGCAGCGTCTGGTTGTAAGCGGTTACGTCGGCGTTCAGTCCCACCAGCGTCGTCAGATCGTTGAGCAGTTGCTGGGCCGTTTCAACCTGTTTGTGTGTAACCTGCTGGGCCGTTACAACGTAATTCTGGAAAATCGACTGGTTGGCGAGTTCCATCAACCGGCTCATTAGGCCGCGCACTTCGGGATTGGCAATGGTGCTGGCATCGGTAACGGCGGGTCCCTCGACGTACATGTGCGTCTGATCGACATAGCCTTTCGTTACTTTTTCCCGAATTTTCCGGTCCCATTGCGCCATCGGGTAGGTGGCAACACTTTTTGAGCCGCCTACCCGTCCATAATGGACCGTAAACGTACCATCCGGTTGTTCGTGCATTTCATAGTATTTGTTGTTGTTTTCGGCGGTTACCATAATCAGTTTTACGGTACGCAGCTTTGGAGTTGGAACATCAACCGGTTTGGCCGATGAATCAAGAATGGGAGTGGGGGGATTAGTCGGAAAGGGGGCGGTTTTGGGCGCAGTTGCTGGCGCAACAAGTTGGGCGACCTGCTGAATCAGATTCGAAAGCATAGCAATCTGGAAAATTTAGTAAAGGAGGGATAGAAACAAACAGGAGGGCGATCAGCTCAGCACTTTCCGCAGAACGGTCAACCGGTTGCGGGAAAATCCGACGGTTTTTGGGCCAAACCGGCTGCGGTCGCGGCTGATGTCATACGCCTGAAGCTCGACGGGGGCCGCCATGTAGCTTTCCAGCAGGTGGTGCCAGCGGCTATACTGCGTCAGGTGCGCCAACAGTGCCAGTCCGCGATTTCGGAGTTTATGCTGGCGGGTGGTCCAGCCGGGGTTGACCTGGCTGAGCAGGTCAGGCAGGGCGTTGGGGGATGCGTCAGGCCGTAGCTGTGAGATTAGAAACAGGCCCAGTTCAACGTCCAGAAGCTGGCGGGCGGAGAGCCGAACCGACCGGCGACCGGGGGTAACGGCGGTTTGCGGAGAGGAGAATAGTGCGTTCATCGTGTTGTTGTTTACGGTTCGGTTGAGGAATCGAACAGGACAAAGTTGCCCCGCCCACACCGTAATCTTTTTACGGTCTTCTATTTTTCTGCAAAAAAAATCGCTTCTTTTACCGCGCTTAATTCGTTGCCCTATGCCCATAACCCGCTCTGCCTTTCAACGGTATCGCCTGATCGACGAAGTGATCAGCCGCCATCCCCGCCGGTATTCCAAACAACGGCTTTTTGAACTGCTCCGCGAGCATTGCGGCATCCGGTCCATTTCGTCGCTGGAGAAAGACATTCAGCGGCTGCGCGAAGACCACGATGCGCCTATTGCCTATGACAAACGGGCCAACGGCTATTACTACACCGATCCGCAATTCCGGTTGCTCCGGCTCATGCTCACCCCCGACGACATGGAAGCCCTCGATTATGCCCGCGAGGTACTGGCCGCTACGCAGGGCGCGCCGGTGGTGGCCGAGTTGACCAACGCGCTGCAAAAAGTGCGGCAGAGTCTGGATATTGTGCGGGAAGTACGGCACGAAGACGGCAATACCCTGGCGCCGGGCCGCAAGGTGGTGTATGTCGAAGAGAAAATTCTGGGCGGCAACCGCCAGTACGTGCCGGTGCTGATTCGGGCTGTCAACCAAAACCGACAGGTTTCTTTTCATTACCACAAACACGACGGGGCGGTGAACGAAACCGTCGCATCCGCGGAGCGCACTCGGAAGCTTCACCCTATTCTGCTGCGGGAAGTGTCGGATAGCTGGTATGTGATCGGGTATGATGAAGCCAGCGGCCGGGAAAAAACCTACGCCCTCGACCGCATGAGCGACCTGGAAATTCTGGACGAACCCTGTGCCGTACCGGATTCGGTTCTGGCGTATGTGTCGGAGTTCTTCGAGCACATTTACGGCATTACGGACACCAGCGATCCGGTTGAGGATATTATTCTGTCGTTTACGCCCCTGTTTGGTCGCTACGTCAAAGCCAAACCGATTCACCAGACGCAGGTGGTGCTGCGCGACGACGATACCGAATGCGTCGTGAAACTTCGGCTGGCTCCGAACCGCGACCTGATGATGCACCTGCGCAGTTATGGTGAACACCTGAAAGTGGTGCAGCCGGAAAGTCTGGTCAAGGCCATGAAAGAATCGCTGCGGGCGATGCTGGAACGGTATCAGGGATGATCTGACCAGCCTGAAAACGAGTGCAACCCACCGAAGGCCGTCGGCGGTTGCTGCTTAACTTTTACTGGCGGATGCGGTCAGGAGTTCTTCCCGAATTCGGCGGGCCACCATTTTTTCTTCACCAGGTTGCAGCATCCAGGCCGTTACGCGAACGGTATTGGCCCCCTTCAGTGTTTCGGCCACCGCGGGGTCAATCGAATCCGAACCAGCCTGATAATGGTAGAGAGGAAGCCCCGAAAAACCGGCTTCGATGGACGGATTGCCGTTCCGAAGCCGGTCGCGCATTTCCCGGCCCGTCAACTTCACTACCGTGTCGTCCCAGTTAATGCTCAGCGTGGGCGTAACATTCCCCAGCTCCGGAATGGTTATCTTGGTGGTAATGCCGGGCAAATCCTTCACGGCATTCTGAATGTGAGCAATCCTGGTTTCCCATTCTTTCCACTCCTTGTCGTGATCGGTGGCGATGTATTTTTCCAGCGCGATATACATACCGAGAATTTCCTCCTTGTTCACCTTGTGACCGCGCGCAACGGTATAGCCGCGGGGGGGCGCGTTCAGCCGGGCAGCGGCAATGATGTTCTTGCGGCCCATCAGAATACCGGCACTTTGTGGCCCCCGGATGGCTTTCCCGCCCGAAATAAACACCAGATCAAAGCCCATGTCGTTGAATTTCCAGAGGTTGGAAACGGGCGGCACGTCGGCGGCAATGTCAATGGAAGTCGGAATATTGTGTTTTTTGCCCAGGGCCACCCATTCTTCGTGTTTGATCTGACCGTGGTTGGCGGTAATATTCAGAAAATGCAGCAGGGCGGTTTTTTCGTTGATGGCCTTCTCCACATCTTCGATAGTTTCCACCTCGACGATCTTGCAGCCCGTATTCAGAAAGGCGTGATTGTAGCGCTCGTTATGACTTTTCTGGCAGATCACTTCCGATTTCATGCCGGTGCCTTCCAGGTGAGGCAGTTGCTCCACTTTCCGCACATCTTCGCCAGTCAGGATACCCGCCAGCCCCAGCGTCATGGCCGAAAATGCCCCGCAGGTCACCATCGCGGCTTCAGAGTGAACCAGTTGCGCAATCCGTTCGCCAACCTTGTCCTGCACCTCATCGATCATGCAGAAATGCTTTGAGGTGCTGTTGATGATGTCCACTACTTCGTCGCGCATCAGGCAACCCGACATGTAGGTGAGCGTACCGGCGGCATTGATGAACGTCCGTACGCCCAGTTCCTTGAAAATATCCCGCTCGCGGGCGACCGCTTTAGGGGTGGTTGTCGTAGACGAAGCGGCTGCGGGTACGGCCCCGGCCAGCGGTAAAGCCGTCAGGCCTTTCAAGATTTCCCTGCGTTTCATAGCAATTTGGTTCTGCCTGGGTGAGGCTCTAAAAATAGGCAGATAATTGCAAAAAACGGCTTGGAAGACGGTATTTCGTGGAAAATCGGAATTTTTAAGTTTAGACGGTGTGCCTACTGCCGCAGCGGTTTACAGCGACCGGCGTAGAATCAACCCGCCGGGGTTGGCAAGCTGAACCCGGCTCCGCTTGGCCAGCAGTTGCCCGGCGGTTTGTCCCATGCGGGCAAAATCCGTCGAAATAACCGTAATACCTCCCGCCAGAATCTCCTTCATCGGTGTGTCGTCGTACGAAATCAGGCCCACCTCCCTGCCCAGCCGCCAGTTCATTCGGTGGACATACTTAATAAACTGAATCAGGTCGCGGTCGGCAAACAGCAGATAGGCTTCGCCCGGCTGAACGAGGTCGTCGGAATAATCGTCGACCACCGTACATTCCATACCGGCCGTTTCGCCAAACCGTTTAAAACCAGCCAGCGTACCCGACGGTATGTACTGAAACCGCGCTCTGGACTGTACCATCGTCAGTTTTCTGTACTTTCGGAGGGTTGGCAGAGCGGTCATCAGGGCTTGATAAATGTCGTGCTCAAAATCCTGATAAACAGCCGCATATGAACCCTCCAGTTGTGGCAGGGCCTGGTCGATGAGCAGCAGTTTATCCTTCGGCAGCACGTCCACAATCGCGGAAACATCCTCGTCGAAGTGCGGCATAATGACATAGGCGTTGTAATGCCCGACGCCATTCCGGATCAGGTTTTCGAAAACCTGCGGATTGTAATGGTGAAAGAAAATGCTCAGGGCGGTATCGGGCGGTAAGGCGGCTTTCAGGGCGTCATAAAGCGTTTCCTTGTAGGCGTTCAGGGTGTCGAAGATGACCAGCACATTCAGGGGCGCCCGCACGTCGGTACTGGTGACGTAAAAACCTTTGCCGTGGTGCGAACGGATGATTCCCCTTTGCCGCAGCTCTTCGTAGGCTTTGGCAACCGTCACCTTCGCAACCTTCTGGGTACCGGCGAGTTCGCTGATGGACGGGAGCTGCTGACCGTGCGCCAGTGTGCCGTGTTCGATGGCCGTCAGGACGGATTCGATTAACTGCTGGTATTTGGGTTGCCCACTGACCGCCTGGGGCTGTAAATCGGGCGTAAGCTTATCCATAATGACCTGATTTGCCTGTCAAACCATTGTAAATCGGTAGAAAAGTTTCTACTTTTACTTTCATCGGTATACAGTAGAGTGCAGTAGAGTGACGGGCAAATGTACATTCTTTTTACGTCCCTCCAATTGTTTCCTGCAAAAGTTGAAGTTGGCTAGTCCGGCTACCCGTTTTAGAGCTATCTATGAAACAGAAAATTATTCTAAGCTGGATTGGCTGGCTTATCGTTACGGTTTTTGCGCCGGAAACCCGCAGCCAGAATGTCATAAAAGCCGATGGGTATCGGGGTATCTGGTACTTCATTGGCCCGACCAAAAACGAATACGCCTATAAATACAGTGGCGGATTAGGAACCTATCCGGCCAACCACTACCCGTTTTCGGTGTATTCGCCAGCAGTTGACAAGACGTTCTTCTGCTACGGGGGCGTCACCGACTCGACCTCGCGGGAACTGTGCCATATGGTTGGGGTATTTGACCATAAAACCGGGCTGGTTTCAAAACCGACGCTGCTCCTGAACAAACAAACCAACGACGCTCACGACAACCCGGTAATTCAACTGGATGCGCAGGGGTACGTCTGGATTTTCTCGACATCCCACGGCACCGAACGACCGTCGTTCATCCACCGGAGCCGCCAGCCGTATAACATTGACGCGTTCGAGAAAATTGAAGCCACGCGACTCGACGAGAAAGGGCAGCGAATTCCGTTCGACAATTTTTCGTACTTACAGATTTATTACCAGAACGGACGCGGCTTTCTGGGTCTGATGACCCACTACGACCGGGGTGTTCTGGTGTATGGCACTAATAAACCCCGCCGAACCACGTCAGCCATTACGAGTCCGGACGGTATTTCGTGGTCGGCCTGGCAGGACATCGGTACCATCGAAGAGGGCCACTACCAGAGCAGCGGGCAATGGCGAGATAAAGTAGGTAGCGCCTTTAACTACCACCCCAACACCAAAGTCGGGGCCGGACTCGATTACCGCACCAACCTGTATTACGTGGAAACCCGCGATGTTGGCCAGACCTGGCAGACCGCCGACGGCAAACCGGTTCAGTTGCCGCTGACGGAAATCACGAATCCGGCGCTGGTAAAAGACTACAAAAGCCTGGGACTGAATGTGTACATCAGCGATGTTAATTACGACCCGTCGGGACGTCCTATCATTCTGTACGTCACCAGCAAAGGCCCCGAACCCGGCCCGACGAACGGACCGTATGAATGGAACGTTGCACACTGGACCGGCACCGCGTGGCAAATCTGGCCCGTTACCCAATCGGACCATAATTATGATATGGGATCGCTGTATGTCGAAGGGAATCGCTGGCGGATTATTGGCTCGGTGGGAGCGGGACCACAACCCTACGGAACCGGGGGCGATCTGGTGTTGCTCGAAAGCCGTAACCGGGGCAAAAGCTGGAAAACCGTAAAGAATATAACCCGCAATCCGGCGCGCAATCAGTCGTATCCGCGTCGTCCGGTGGCGGGCCATCCCGACTTCTATGCTTTTTGGGCCGACGGCAACGCCCGGCAGCCATCGGCTTCGTACCTGTATTTCTGCAACCAGAAGGGCCATGTTTTCCAGTTACCGGCGAAAATGCAATCCGATTTCGAGAAGCCAATTCCGGTTCAAATGCCGTAAATCGTTCCGATAGAAATTACCGTTTAAAAAAATAACCTATCGTAATATTGCGATAAAGGGAGTCGTTGTTATCTTTGCTGCGTGGGCGCAACCAAAACCGAAATATTTTCCGAGCAGCAAAACCGCATCGCGGATTTGGCAAAGGCCTTTGCCCATCCCGCACGGGTGGCCATTCTGCAATTGTTGATTGCCAAAAAAGCCTGTGTTTGCGGTGATCTGGTGGACGAACTGCCGCTGGCGCAGCCGACGGTTTCGCAGCACCTGAAAGAACTGAAGCGCATCGGTATTATCAAAGGCGAGATTGATCCGCCCCGGGTGTGCTATTGCATCAATGAAACCGTCTGGGAGGAGGCCCGGCAGGTATTCGGTTCGTTGCTGAATGCGCTGATGACCGAAAAAACGACCTGTTGCTGAGTCGTCTATTTTTTTTACATTAATCAATCGTAATATTACAATAATCCGATAAGATGAACACCACAAACACCCTGACCTGGCAGGCATTCAAGAACAGCCTGGACCAACATCCGGATAAGCATCTGCAAATCGAGTATGCCGCCGGGCAATTTGTCGATCCTTCGTTTCACATTACCGAAATCAAACAGGCGCCGATTGTGTCTGTCGACTGTGGCGGAAAAATGAATAGCTGGACCGAAATCATCGTGCAGCTTTGGGAGCCAGCCGTTAAAGAAGCCGACCGGTCGATGAAAGTTAGCAAAGCCTTATCCATCATTAACCGGGTGGAAAGCGTCTTGCCGCTCAACCCGTTGGCGACGGTAAAGCTGGAGTATGGTAATACGCAGTTCGACGCCCGCCAACTCTATCCCAGTGCATTCACCGCCGATGACGATACGTTTACGGTTAGACTGACGCCGGATGTTACGCAGTGCAAAGCCGAGGATCGGGGCGAAAGCTGTGGAGTGGCCCCGGTGAAAACCGTCGAAAATCGGCCTCAGGTGTCGGCTTGTCAGCCCGGTACTGGATGTTGTTAAACAAAAGGACTTGTATTGATGAAAACAATTCTGGTACTCTGCACAGGTAATTCCGCCCGCTCGCAGATGGCGCAGGGATATTTGCAGCATTTTGCCCAAGAACGGGCCGAGGTCTACAGCGCCGGAACAAACCCGAAGGGCGTCAATCCGCTGGCCGTTCAGGTGATGGCCGAAGACGGCATTGCTATTTCCGGCCACACCTCTAATCATGTGGACGAGTATGCATACCTGCGGTTCGACTACGTCATTACGGTTTGTGATAACGCCCGTGAACAATGTCCGGTCTATCCGGCGAGTGTCCAGCGCATTCACGAGAGCTTTCCGGACCCGGATTCGCCCGAATCCTTCCGGCTGGTACGGGATCAGATTAAGGCGTTTTGCCGACAGTTTGTTGACCAGAAGTTAGTGTAAACAAATGGATATAGCCATTGAAAACGCCCGCCCGGAAGACCGGGAAACGATTGTAGCCCTGCTGCAAAAGGCGGACCTGCTGACCGATGATTTGCCGACGGATTTGGCGGATTTTATGCTGGCAAAAGCGCCGGACGGTTACGTGGGCGTCGCCGGGCTGGAACGGTTTGGCCCGGTGGCGCTGCTCCGCTCCGTAGCGGTTGATGCTGACCATCAGGGCCGGCAGATAGCCGCGCGATTGGTGGAGCAGTTGCTGGAAAGGGCGAAACGTGCCGGAGTAAAAGAGCTGTATTTGATCACGACTACAGCCGATCGGTATTTTGCGCGACACGGTTTTCAGCCCGTAGACCGGCAGACGGTACCAATAGCGATCCGGCAGACACCGCAGTTTGGCGGCCTATGCCCGGCTTCGGCGGTCGTCATGAAACGAATGATTGACCACACCTGATCCTTGCGGTAACCGGCTTCAGGAAAACGACACCTTCAGCGAATTAATGGGCTTTTCGAGCAGGTACCAGGAAAGCGTTGCCAGGCCAATCGTCAGGCCCGCAAAATACAGAAGCTGGAAGCTGTAATGTGCATTCAGCAGGGGAACGTAGTTGGTCAGGTGATTCCAGAGCCGCAGCGTAAAATGCGTGGGGGGCGTGTGGTAGTAGTTATAAATAAAATTGTGGAACAGGTAAATACCGTAGCTGACCAGCCCGATATGCTGGCTGACACGGTTTTCCAGCAGCCACTTCATCCAGCCGTTGAAACCCAGAATGCCCCGGCCAATCAGGAAAAAGCCCAGCAGCGAGGCCGCAAACCGTTCCCAAATGTAATTCATGACGTTGACGTGATTGACCTTCGGCAAGAATTCATACAGGAATACAACCGCAAAAAAAGACAGAATACTCAGCGGTAGCCACCAGCGTCCCCGGAAAAACTGTTCAAACCAGCTTCGGCGGTAGAGGTACCCGTAAGCCAGCACGCCCCCAAATCCGAAGGGGTCCATGCAGGTCAGCGTGAAAATGTACTGGACGGCCCAGGGCAAATCCATCAGGTAAAATATAAACCGCAGGGCCACACTCCCGACAATCATGATCCCGGCCGTGAGCGGAATAAACCGTTGGGGTACGAAGAAAATCAGCAACGGAAGAAATAAATACACCTGCTGCTCAACCGCCAGCGACCAGAGGTGATCGGCCGTTCCAATCCAGGTATTGTTCAGAATAACGTAGTAATTGGTGCCGTGCAACAGCAGCCAGGGCAGCGTTTGGCGGATACCCGGCTCACCGATCAGGGCCAGTACCAGCACGGTAACGTAGTAAACGGGCAGAATCCGGATGGCCCGGCGGATGTAGAAATTTTTAAAGTAACTCCCCGGCGTTTTTTCCGGCGATTGCTCCAGCTGGTCTTTCCCCGACAACAGAATCCGAATAATCAGAAAGCCGCTGAGTACGAAGAAAATCGTGACACCCAGTTCGCCCAGTGAGCCAATGGGCAGTGTCGTATGCCCGGCCATCCAGTGGCTGATCAGGACCAGCGTAACGGCAATACAGCGAATCCCATCCAGTTGTTTCAGGTGATTAAACGGTTTCTTGGAGGTCGGATTGGCCGAAGCAGCGTGTCCGGATGGCGTACTGGTCATTTAAATGGTGTTTAGATCACGTTACTGATAACGAGGCTGTTTGGTTTTTATTCCGGCGGTGGCTTTTGAAAAACCGGTTCCTGTTGGGGCAAACCTCTTCCGGCCAGGCTCGAAATGCGTTACCGGATGCAAAATTAACGTGAATTATGGATTGTTCCGCGCCTGCGGGGGCGGAACAATCCGGTAGTGGGTTGGAAAGGATTAGGCTGGCAAACGTACGCGCTTACTTTTTCTTCGAACAGGCAATGATAAACTGGGCGGAAAAAACGTGCTTAAGAACCGGTATTTTCTCCAGGAAGGGCTGGAAAAAGTAGATAACTTTGGCGGGCAGGGTAGGAAAAAAGAACGGCACATAACCGACGTAGCTCCAGTCCTTGACTTCACCGCCCGCATTCCTGATCCACCGCTTCAGTTGCCACGCAAAGAACGATTGTTCTTCGTGCTCAATATGGTACTTCGAGGTTTTTTCGATCAGCTTCAGAAGGGGATTATTGCCGTTGGGTTCCATAATAATCAGGTGATCAGCCAGCCGGAACGCATTGGTAATGGCCTTTTGCTGGTCAGATAAGTGGTGCAGAACGCCCCGAATGACGGCTACATCGTATTTTTGTTGCGGTACGGGCAGGTTATCGTCCAGCAAATTGATGGTGTCGAAACTAACCCGGGGATACTTGTTGCGGGCTATTTCAATGGCTGACTGGGCGGGGTCAAAACCGTACACGTCCAGATGCGGAAAGTTCTCTTTAATGTTGTTGGTATACATACCGTCTCCACAACCGATATCAACCAGCGTTTTATAATGCGGTTTGATGAACTTAAAGATTTCGTCCGAAATACGTTTGTTGGCAACGTAAGAAGAGAATTGGGCATTGGTTGTGTACAGAAAACCGCCGTTCTCATGGACATTTCGGTTAAACTCCTGTACGTTCTTTTTCAGCATTGTGCTCATGGGCATTGTAGTGTTAGAAGGGTAAAACAAACGAGTAGCCGCTTCCCGAGCGAGCAGGAAGGGTGTAACAGACCCAGTAATAGTTAGCTATTACGGTTTGATAATCAGGGAATAATAAGGAATCTCCCCGGCGCTCGGAGAACGCCGAAATGACAGGCTGACCAGTAGGACTGTCAGCGTAGAGTTGTCATCAGGGGGGAGTAAGTTGCGGCATAGTTTCGGTATAACTGGTTACAAAGATTAAAAAGGAATTAAAAAAAGCAAGGAGAAAAAGTAAAAATAGATCGAAAGGGAACAGGGGATATTGCCTATTATTGTATTCTCACTAGTCAGCTCATCCTATGAAAGGTACGCTTTATAGATTATTTCAGAATTTTGTACAGTCTGGTTCCGTTGGTGGTATCATCCTGATTTTGTGCGTTTTTGTCTCATTGTTCATTGCTAATTCGTCGTCAGGAACGCCTTTTGAACAGCTTCTGTCAACTGAAATTGGGTATGCGAGTGAAAATCTGCACCTGCGCTATTCCGTTCTGATCTGGATTAATGACGGATTGATGGCCATATTCTTCCTGATGGTAGGACTGGAAATTAAACGGGAGCTGATCGAAGGAGAATTGTCGTCCCTTAAAAAAGCGGCTTTGCCAATTTTTGCGGCTTTGGGGGGCGTATTGGTACCGGCTTCTATCTACTATGCTTTCAATCAGGGCACTGAAACGGCGGGAGGCTGGGGCATTCCGATGGCGACGGACATTGCGTTTGCGCTGGCCGTTGTGACCTTGCTCGGAAAACGCGTTCCGGCATCGCTGAAAATCTTTCTGGCCGCTCTGGCCATTGTGGATGATTTGGCGGCCATTGTGGTCATCGCGGTCTTTTACTCGACTGATTTACACGTTACATATCTGGCCTACGCGGCTGCAATTTTCGCTGGTTTGCTGCTTATGAATTGGCGGGGCGTCACCCATCCGGTGTTTTACCTGATTCCTGGCCTGTTTATCTGGTATTTTATCCACCACTCCGGAATTCATGCCACCATCGCCGGGGTGTTAACCGCGTTTACGCTGCCAACCACAGAGGATGATACACCATCTACGCTCGAAAAAGTGGAGCACGCACTGATTAAACCCGTCAATTTCATCATTATGCCGTTGTTTGCGCTGGTGAACACAAATATCCGGTTTGAATCGGGGATGCTGGAAGGACTAACTACTACTCTGGGTCTGGGCATCCTGTTGGGATTGGTCGTTGGCAAACCGCTGGGCATCTCCCTGTTCTCCTGGCTTTCGGTCAAAGCTGGCTGGTGTGTCTTACCGGCGGGTGCCCGCTGGCGTCACCTGATTGGTTTGGGCATTCTGGGTGGCATTGGCTTCACGATGTCGATTTTTATCGCCCTGCTGTCTTTCCCCGCCCAGCCAGAGGTTGCGGCAAAGGCAAAATTCGCCATTCTAACCGCGTCAACCCTGGCTGGCGTCCTGGGCTATATGCTTTTGAATACCATCAGCAAAAGGCAGGCTCTGGAAGTTAACGGGGAGTAAACGCAGGATAGCAATGCATTACGCTGTGGCTACTTCTTTCCGTTCGCCGATTTGTTGCCGCCACATGGCGTAATACAGCCCTTTCTGCACCAGCAATTCAGCATGGTGACCCTGTTCGGCAACGTGACCTTTTTCCAGGACGAAAATCCGGTCGGCGTGCAAAACCGTGCTTAGCCGGTGGGCAATCAGAATGGTAATGTGCTGCCGCGATCCCGAAAGCTGGCGGACGGTTTTGCCGATTTCCTCCTCCGTCAGCGAGTCGAGAGCTGAGGTTGCCTCGTCGAACACCAGCAGCGTCGGACGGCGCAGCAGGGCGCGGGCGATGCTCAACCGCTGTTTTTCGCCCCCGGAAACTTTAACGCCACCTTCGCCAATCACCGTATCGAGTCCCTGCGGAGCCCGGCTCAGGAGCGAATCAGCCGCAGCCTGGCGGAGCGCCATAAGGCATTCGGCATCGGTGGCGTTGGGCGCTACAAACCGCAGGTTTTCGCGAATGGTCCCGGCAAACAGTTGGGTATCCTGCGTCACAAAACCGATTTGTTCGCGGAGTTCGTCCAGATCCACCTCCGTACTGGGAATTCCGTTGTACAGAATCCGGCCCGCCAGTGGCGGATATAATCCCACGAGCAGCTTGACGAGCGTCGTTTTCCCGGAACCGGACGGTCCTACAAAGGCGATGGTTTCGCCGAGTTTAACATCGAACGAAATGCCGTCGAGGGCCGGTTTATCCGCCGACAGGTGCTTGAACCGCACATCTTCGAACCCCAGCGTCTGGATTTTTCTGACGGGTTGGGGATGCGCCGGTTTTACGTCGCGGGGTGTATCAAGAATCTGCTGGAAATTGGCCAGCGATGCTTCCGTCTCGCGGTAAATGTTGATGATGTTGCCCAGTTCCTGCAACGGGCCGAAAATGGCGAAGGAGTAAATAAAGAGGGAGAAAAACTCGCCCACGGTAATCCGTTGCTGCACCACCAGAAACAGCATCATCAGCATAATGGCGTTGCGCAGCAGGTTAACAAACGTTCCCTGCACAAACGACAGCGATCGAACGTAGCGGACCTTTTTCAATTCCAGCCGCAGAATCTTTTCGGTGGTCGCGTTTAGCCGTTCGGTTTCCTGCTGGGCCAGACCGAGGCTTTTTACAAGTTCAATGTTGCGTAAACTTTCGGTGGTTGAACCCGCCAGGGCCGTGGTTTCGGCCACAATGTTTTTCTGTACGACCTTAATCTTTTTACTCAGCAGGGAGCTGACAAAACCCAGGAGCGGGATGGTCAGAAAATAAGCGGGCGCGATGGGCCAGTATACCGTGCTGGCGTACCACATGACGAAGATAATGCCAATTACCGACGTAAACAGGACATTGACAAACGACTGAATGAGCTTCTCGACATCCGTCCGCACCTTCTGGAGTTTTCCCAGCGTTTCGCCCGAGCGCTGGTCTTCAAACACCTGATAGGGCAGGTCCAGCGAGTGCCGCAGGCCGTCGGAATAAAGCCGGGCTCCAAGGCGTTGCGTAATGACGTTTACGTAGTAATCCTGGAAATTCTTGGCAATGCGGCTGACCATGGCGACGCCCAGCGCCTGCAAAATAAGAATACCGGCACCATCGCTCAGGAAGCTCACAAAATCCAGTTTCTGAATGGCTGAACCCGGTTTGACGACGTATTGATCGATGATCTTCCGGAAAATATACGGGTCGAGCATCGAGAAAATCTGGTTGATGGCAGCCAGTAACAGGGCCAGCATGAGCAGGGGCCAATAATGGCGTAAGTAGCTGTAAAGTAGTTTCATAGGCTAAAATGAGAGGTAGAGGCACCGGTCTGGAACGGTGTTAGCCAGGAAGAGTAATGGGCGTTATTGGACGTTCCGCAAACGATTCTCGCGCTGAAACTCTTTAATCAGCTTGGTATTCCCGGCCAGCCAGATAACATCGCCGGGGTGGAAAAAGGTCGTTGAATCGGGATTTAAAATACGGGTTCCCTTGCGTTCGATACCGACAATGAGCCCCTGGGTTTTTTCGCGGACGCGGGATTCGCGGATGGTCATGCCCGCAAACGGAAACGATTCATCAACGGCAATTTTTTGCAAAGAAATTTCCTGTGCGGGCGTTACCCGTAGGTGGCTCGCAGGGGCGGGTTCAATCAGTTTGTTGAATTGCTCCAGTTGCTGATCGGTACCGATAACGGCAATTTTGTCGCCCGGATAAAAGCGCTCGCTGGCGCTCGGCACCAGTACGGTAAGGCTACCCCGGGCGATTGAAATGACGTTGACGCCGTATTTTTCCCGCAGGGCCAGTTCCGCCAGTGTAAAGCCCACACCCGGCGATTCGGCCGTTACCTCGAAGTAGGAGAGGTGGGCATCCCAGGGCAGCAGATTCCGGCCCATTCGGGCTTCCTGGTGAATCTGACGGGCATTCAGGTTGAGCAGAAAGCGTTTTTCGATCAGATGATAAATCAGCGGGAGCCGTTTGCCAAACACGAGCCAGATTCCGACCGCTACGACAATAAAAAACAGGATAATGCTGACCGGGAAAAACTGTTGTAGCAACAGCAGAACGAGTCCTAGCCCAATGAGTCCGCGCGTCACGGCCAGCGTAACCAGCGGCCCCCGATAGGAGCGTCGTTCGGTCCAGAGTCGGGTGTAAACCGGTTGGTTGATGCGTTTGAGCGCCAGCGCCCAGAGGAAAGGAGCCATCAGCACAAACGACAGAAAACCAGCCAGCGGTTCGGCCCACGAAGCGCCCGTCAGTTGTTCGTGCAACAGCGGAAGCAGCAGACGGGAGGTCATCAGAATGATACCGAGAATGACAACGGTATTGACAATCATAATCTGGATGTGTTCCCGCAGCAATTGGTACCAGTCGCTCACGCTGCCAATGGTTTGTGCCCCGGAGCTGTAGCTGCTCAGGAACATCTTGGTTCGGGGGCTCAGTTTGCGGTCCAGCCAGTTGTAGAGCGGTCCGGATGCCCGGATCATGTAGGGCGTCGTAAAAGCAGTCAGGGCCGAAACCGCTACGGCAATCGCATACAGAAAGTCGCTGGTCACCTTCAGGTTCAGACCCAGGGTGGCAATAATAAACGAAAATTCACCGATCTGCGCCAGACTCATCCCGGTCTGGAGCGACTGCTTCAACGGCTGTCCAACCACCAGCGCACCCAGGGTTACGTTCACGGCTTTTCCGACAATCACCACGAGCGTAATCAAGGCAATGGGACCGCCGAACTCAACCAGCTTGGCCGGTTCGATGAGCATCCCAACGGAAACGAAAAAAACGGCCCCAAACAGGTCCTTGATCGAGGTCAGCAGGTGTTCGATGCGTTCGGCGTAAGGGGTTCCGGCAAGAATAGACCCCATGATAAACGCCCCCAGCGCCGGGGAAAAGCCCACACTGGTCGCAATCACGACCATCAGCAGACACAGCGCCAGGGCAATAATCAGCAGGGTTTCGTCGGTGATGAATTTTCGGCTGCTGCGCAGAATGGACGGCACCAGAAAAATACCGGCTAAAAACCAGATGACCAGAAAGAACGCCAGCCGCATGATGGCAAACAGCATGTCGGGGCTGAAAAACTGCTTGCTGATGGCCAGCGTGGAAAGCAGTACAAGCAGTAAAACCGCAACAATGTCTTCAATAACCAGAATGCCAAACACGTTGCCCGCAAATTTCTGGGTTTTGACGCCCAGTTCCTCAAACGCGCGGATGATAATGGTCGTAGATGAAATGCTGACAATACCGCCCAGAAAAATGCTGTCCATCGTCGACCATCCCAGACACAGGCCGGTCAGGTAACCGAGAAAAATCATGGCCAAAATCTCGTAGACGCCCGTCATGGCCGCCGTGCCGCCGATTTTAACTAGTTTTTTTATGTTAAATTCAAGCCCCAGACTAAACAGAAGCACAATAACGCCAATGTCGGCCCAGATGCGGATGGTATTAGGGTCGGAAATCGTCGGGAATAACGAAAACTTGGGGCCTACCAGAACGCCCGCCAGGATGTAGCCCAGCACGAGCGGTTGTTTGAGCCATTTAAAAAGAAGCGTAGTAATGGCTGCAGCACCCAAAATGATGGCGAGATCGACAATCAGATGTGGTAAATGAGCCATAACGGAGAATGGTTGTCTATTTAATGGATTCCTGCCGAAGCAGCGGTATGGATAGCCAAATGCAGGACATACTTACAATTATACGACCTTTTTGCCCCTAATCAGATCAATTAAGCACATAATGCCCGAAAAATTATCGACGTTGCAGCCGCCACTGCACACAATTCCCGTCTCCTCCCGCTCATTTTCAGGGGATAAACCCGCCCGCTTTTGGGGTGAAAAAAGTGTTTAGAAAATAAGTCAGGACGCTTTCGTGGTACGGCTTTTATCAGACAAACCACGGGGCCGTCGCCCCGGTCCCGATAGCGTCGTGAGCGGTACATTCAGGCGTCGCTACGATCAGGTATAGCCGTCAGAAGATATACCGGATGTCGCACCACGGAATCACCTGCTGGTACAGGTGTTTGAAGGCCGCAATCATTTGTCCCTTCAGCTCATACCGGTAACGGATGTTGATGCCGCCCCACTGACTCCGCTTGTACTCCTGCTGATCGGGCGACCAGAGCAGTTGCTCGGCTTTCGGGTTGAGCGACAGGTTTACCTGATGCATTCCTTCGTGGTGGGTCAGGAAAATAACTTCGCTCTGCATCTGGGCTTTCACGGCGGGATGTACGACTTCGTTCAGCCGCTCGAAGAGTTCGCGGTAGTCGTCGAGCCAGCCTTCGTAAAAAATAACCGGCGAAAAATTGACATGGACCTGATAACCGGCCTCGTAGAAATCATTGATAGCCGCCAGTCGGGATTCGATCGAATCGGTGCGCACATCCACCAGTTTACTAATCCGGGTCGGCATCAGACTGAACCGGATGCGCGTTTTACCCTGAGGATCATACGAAAGCAACTGCGGATTGACAAACTTGGTGGCAAAAGTGCCCAGAGCGCGCGGATGATCGCGAAAGAATGCAACGGCCGTTTCGACGCCGTCGGTCAGGGAAGCGTCTACCGAAATGTCGGAATTACAGCCAATATCGTACGTATAGTAAAACTCATGCGTTTGATTGGGTACCTTCGGCCAGGGTTGCTTGTAAACGTGCTTGTCTACCGCGCCCAGAATTTCTTCCGTGTTGGTGAATAGCGTAATCGGATTGACGGGTTTGTTGCGGTCAACGTAGCAGTAGGCGCAGGCGCCAAAGCAGCCATTGGCCAGACTCGGCGACACAAAATCAGCACTCCGACCGCTCTCCCGGCAAATCAGTGTCTTGAGTCGGCCCAGCACGAGTACATCCGATTTGATTTTATACAGATTGGCATCCAGTTGCGGCAACCGGTTGTGCTGACCAACTGGCTGCTGAACGGCTTCAGGATACGTCTGCAACACCTGCCGCCCACGCTCATTCAGCGCATCGGGGGTGTAGAAAATGGGGGTTGGTTGGAAGGAACGCATACAATTACCTAACACGTTTCTTGCTCGTGCAGTTCATTTTTTTTCTGGTTTAATGCGCTTATAATGAGTGTGTTAAATTGGGTATTTGCTAAAAACCGTTAGGTGGCTACGGTTTAAACACCGTCAACTCGACGCGCCAGCAGCCGTTTTTACCGTTCTTTATCCCCTTCCGAGGGGGCTATTTTTCCGGGGTAACCAGCGACCGGAGAGCTGCTTCATCTTGAAAGCCAATTTTACGATCGACCAGCGTACCGTTCCGGAATAGCAGCACTGTCGGCAGTTCCTCCACGCGGTACTGGGCCAGCATCTTTTTTTCCTGATCGGCGTTGAGTTTGACAATCACGGCTTTGCCTGCCCATTCTGTCGATAACTTGTCGATGATCGGCGCCATTTTCTGGCAGGGCGCACACCAGGGGGCATACACATCAACCAGCACCAGCGACTGGGACCGTACCAGACTATCAAGTCGCTGGGCGTTCCACTGGGCGGGGGCCGAGGAGCGCTGTACACCCACAACGGGCATCATCCGCGCCGACCATTTAAGGTAACCACCTCCGAGTTCATAGACGGGACCGTAACCCCATTCCCGTAATTTTTCAGCGGCCGCCCGGCTTCTTACGCCCGAAAGGCAATATACAAAAACCGGTTTGCCAGGGTCTAGTTTTTTGGCGGCCTGTTCAAAATCAGCCCGTTTGAAATCCAGGTTGATGGCCTTATCCAGGTGCCCTCCGGCAAACTCCTGGGCGGTGCGGACATCAATCAACTGACCTTGCGGACTCTGGGTAAGCTGGCGCGCAAAGGAATCGGGCGACATGGTTTGGGCCAGGCTAAGTTGGGCAATGAGCAGCGTACTTAAGAAAAGAATGAATTTCATGCTTTTGTTCGGAGATGTATTTACCCGTAAACGCCGTCGTTTCTGCACCGGTTCCTGCTATGAGATAAAACCTCGACAATCCAGCGACAGCCTGTCCATTGCCGTGTTCTATCATCAGGCACTGGTTCTGCATCACCTGAATACCGGCTTTGGGACGTATCGGGCAAGGTAGTCAGTAATTCCGGCGCAACGTTGGCAGGTAGACGGTAAATGTACAGCCTTTGCCCAACCCCTCGCTTTGGACCTCAACCCGTCCGTCATGCATTTCGGCCAGCCGCCTGACCAGTGTCAGCCCCAATCCTAAACCACCCTGTGAACGGGCCAGTGAGTTATCGACCTGCACAAACAACTCGAAGATCGCGGTGAGCTGGTCCGGAGCCAGGCCAATACCGTTGTCCCGCACCCGCAGGACGGCTTCCGGGCCGAATGTCGGTCCGCCGGGAGACGCCCCATCGCGCAGTTCCAGGGTCAGCCAGACCTGACCCTGCTCCTTGGTGTAGCGGACGCCGTTGCTTAACAGATTGGTTACTACCTGGGTGAGCCGGGCGGGATCGCCGTTCAGATAAATGGGGGAGGGCGGTAACTGAAGATATAACCTGCGGTTACGTTCCTGATAGAGCGAATCGATAGCTTCTGCTGCGTGGCTTACCAGTTCTACCAGATTCACCCGTTCGTTGCGCAATTCGATCTTACCCCTACTGATGCGGCTTACATCGAGCAGATCGTCCACCAGTCGCACCAGGTGGTCGGTTTGTCGCGTCATCATGGCTAACGTGGACCGCGTTATGTCATCCTCTGCTGCGGTTAATGTCAGGATATGCAGGCCATTGTGAAGAGTCGCCATCGGATTGCGCAGTTCGTGGGCTAACATGGCCAGAAACTCGTCCTTACGCTGGTCGGCCTCTTTAAGCGCCTGCTGAGTCTGTTTGCTTTCGGTGATGTCCACGACAAATTCTACGTATTCGTCTTCGCTCAGCCGCCTTCCCGCAAACAGCCCCCACCAGCGGCTGCCATCCGGACGAATAGATTGCTTCTCATACGGGGTGTTTTCTCCTTTCGTACGGTATTCCTCCCGGGCATTCAGTGTGACGTCCATAAACTCCGGGGGTGTCAGTTCATTCCAGCGCAGCGGGTCATTGACCAACGCCTGAAGCGAATAGCCGCTCATGCGTTGGAAGGCTTCATTGGCACCGTGTATGCTTCCCGCTAAATCAAAGTAGATAACCCCTACGGTGCTGATCGACATGGCCCGTTGCAACCGCTCTTCTGATTTTCTGAGCTTTTCTTCGGCCAGCTTGCGGTCGGTAATGTCAAACATAACCCCACTCATTTGGGTTGGTTGGCCGGCTCTTTCCCGCGTTACTCGTCCGTAGCCATTCATCCATCGGGTTACCGCATCGGCCCGCACTAGCCGAAATTCAGCATCAAATAAGTTTTGCTCGTCAATGGCCTGGGTCAGTTCACGGGTTACCCAGGGCCGGTCATCCGGATGGATATGGCTCAGGAAGGTATCGGACTTCTGCGGTCCGGTTTTCACTGGCAGGCCCATCAGATGAAAGTGTTGCTCGTTCCAGTACACTTTATCGGTGGGCAGATGCCACTCCCAGGTAGCCATCTGGGCGGCCTCGACAGCCAGACGTGTGCGTTCTTCCAATTGCCGACGCAGTTGCTGCCCTCGTTTACGCTTGCTGATGTCGCGGCTGATTTTGGTAAAGCCCGTCAACTGCCCGTGGGTGTCGCGGATTGCCGTGGTAATTTCGTTGACCCAGAAATACTCTCCATTTTTCCGTATCCGGATCGACTCCCGTTCGGCACGACCGGTTTGGGTAGCCTCCTCCAGTTGTTTTTCAAGTTCGCCAGCGGCCAGTTCTTCCGGTGTATAGCATAGAGAGGCATACCGTCCGATAGCCTCCTGGGTGGTGTAGCCCTTCATGCGCTGGGCTCCTTCGGTCCATTCGGTGATGAAGCCGCTGGGGTCAAGGCGGTAGATGGCATAATCAGGCAGGTTCTGCAACAGGGTACGATAGCGTTCTTCGCTTTCCCGAATGGCTTCTTCGGCCCGTTGGGCTGTTTCATCTTTTAACCGGAATACCTCCTGCTCGGCTTGTTTGCGGGCGGTGATTTCCTGCGTATTCATCACAAAACCATCCCCCATTTTTACTAGGGACTGGTGGAACCAGGCATTAAATTGTTCCTGGTCATAGAATTGCTCCTGCTCCATTGGTAAGCCGGTTTCGGTAACCTGAACAAAGCTTTCAAATAAGCCGGTTTGGAGCACATCCGGATGGTGTTGCAACAGACGTTTACCGATAACGTCGCCATTTTGTTCAATCGCTTTCCGGTTGTTCAGCACCCAGGTGAAGTCAATGATATGGTTTTGCTCATCCCGGACGGCTTCAAAGACCTGGATGATCGCCGGTACGCTGTCGAGGGTGGCCTGGAGAAACTGCCGTTGTGCTGTTTCCTCTTCCAACCGGGCCTGAACACTGGCTTCGGTCCGCTTTTTATCACTAATGTCAAGGTTGATTCCCAGCCACTTCTTCACGGAGCCGTCGGAATTCAGAATCGGGGCGGCCCGCATGTTCGTCCAGCGCCAGCCGCCGTCGGGTCCTTGTAAACGAAGCTCGGTAGTTATCGGTACGTGCTGAGCAACAGCCTGCTGCCATTGCCGCAACGCATCGGGTCGGTCGTCGGGATGGATGGCGGCCACCCAGCCTCCAGCCAGCCATTCCTGCAAACTTTGACCCGTATACGCCCGCCCGCTTGGTGAGTCCGTAACAACTTTACCCTGGGCATCGGTTTCCCAAAATGCCTGGGCAACTGACTCCAGAAGCGTACGGTAATCTTCAGCCGTTGTCGGGCCGAGCGATCCGGCAGTCTCTGATTGGTTAAAGGTGTTCATTACATCTGGCAAAGAGTGTCTACCATAAACCACGGAGTTGACTAGGTGTTTAGGGAGATAAGGCGACGGTTTTCTGGCTATAAATTCTGCTGACGCTTTCTCCGGCTATTCAAAAAGAAACGAGCCTGACCAGCCCCGGTCCGTCCGTGGATGATTGGCTCGCTGATCAGGGCAGGCAGAAGTCCGAAACGGGTTTACTGCTTCTCCAGTTTTTTTAATTCCTGCTGAATATACGCCTTCGACAACCAGTTGGTGCCAATCATGACGCCCTCGATGTTCCGGGTCTGGCTGATGTCTTTCAGTGGATTGCCGTTTAGCAGGACCAGGTCCGACACATTTCCGGTTTTGATCGTGCCCGAATCCGGTTTTTTGAGGTATGAAGCCACATTGACCGTTCCCGTGCGCAGGGTTTCATAGGGAGTCAGGCCCGCACCGACCAGATACTGCATTTCGTGATGAATCGAAAAGCCCGGAACGTTCATAACCTGGGGAGCATCCGAACCGAGCAGAATCTGAACCCCGTTTTTCTGACATTCGTATAGGATTTTCCGGCGCATTTCGATGTACTTCTCGGCTTTCTCTTTCGAGAAATTCGGGTTATTGTTGTAGCTGTTTTTGGTGTTGGTCCAGTTTCGCACCTCTTCGGCTTTCATGTATTTCATCTCGGGCGCTTTCACAAACTCGTCGGCCGGGAGCGGAGATAGCCAGCGTTCGGCCAGGGCTTCGGTGGGCACAACCCGGATGTTTTTCTGGCGCAGACCGTTTACCAGTTTCGGGATTAACTTCGGGTCGGCCCGGTAGCCAATCCAGGCCCCGAACAAGCCCGTTTCCTGCTCCACCAGCGTATCCGAACCCGGCGTGATGGCTTCCATGAAACTATCCAGATGGTCGATTGACGAGTAACCGGCATCAATGGCCATCCAGGCACCTACGTTGAACGAAACGTGCCCGATAAACGGGATACCGACTTCTTTCGCGGTTTTGGCAATAGCCGGAAAGGTTTCTTTGGTCAGACCGGGGTGGAGCTTGAGAAAATCGTATCCGGCGGCTTTCTGCTCCCGCACCATCCGGGCGCCCTGTTCTGCCGACTTGACGGTCTGGCCGCTGAACGACGGTCCGGCTGCGTAAAAATGCGGTCCCAGGATTTCCCCACTGTTGATCTTGCTGCGGAGTTCCAGGTGTTTCTGGTGGCCCAGCATCCCGCGGATGGTCGTGATACCGTTGGTCAGGTACAGCATCAGCACGTCTTTCATGGGCTCAATGTCGTCGATGGGCGGAACGTGGGCGTGCATTTCGGCCCAGCCGGGCGTCAGGTATTTTCCTTTGGCATCGATCACCTGCGCATCGTTGGCATATTTTACTTTTCCGTCGTTACCCATAGCGGTGATCTTCCCGTTTTTGACCACCACGGTCTGGTTCGCCAGCACCCGTTCCTGATCCATCGGAATGACATTAACCGACTTAAAAACAATTTCCCGCTGGCGGTTGCTGATCAGGTCCTGGGCAAAAACCGTGTGAACCAGGGCAATGAAGAGGAGTGTAAGAAGGCTGCGCATGGTTTGGAGGGATTTGGAATGAACAGAAACCGCAGGCAACGGCTTCGCTACGAAACTATACACTTTTTGCGGAGAAGCAAAGCGTTCGGCTTAGGAACGGTATATTAAAATTTAATCTGTTTTTAATTGTATTGGAGCAAGATTTAAGCTCATTTTAAAGCAGAGCATGCTCCTTATTACGAAGTTTGTATCAACGGTATGCACATACCAATACTACTTATTAGCGTTGACCAACTCTTAAAAAGCCGGTTCTTTTGAACTGGCTTTTTCTTTGCTTCGCACTCCAATCGGAAAGTGCTATTCCCATTCACGCT
This sequence comes from Larkinella arboricola, assembly GCF_003259745.1. GTDB lineage: Bacteria > Bacteroidota > Bacteroidia > Cytophagales > Spirosomataceae > Larkinella > Larkinella arboricola. The sequence goes on from NZ_QLMC01000001.1 coordinate 1,045,723, forward strand.
TGCTTCCAGATACGGGCGCTAGCCGACCTTTATACTTCAAAGAGAGAATTTATTTAAAATAATTCTAAACAAAACCGCAAAATCATTTCAAAAACGCATCGGCTGCGTTTATTTTGCAGGTGCATGCTGACTGCCGATGGAGGCAGACTAGCGCATTTCACTAAAACCTGCTGGTATGAAGTCGTTTTTTAAACCATTTCTTTGTGCCGGGTTGCTCGCTTTGGGGCTGCAAAGCTATGCCGCTAACAACTTAGGCGACACCACCCGGGCGTATGCGACCCCGCTGCTTTCCAAAACGCCGAAAGGTACGGTTGCCCTGTCATGGACCGAAAAAGACAGCAAAGACGTCGTTTACTTTTACTGGGCGGAATCGAAAGACAAAGGCAAGACGTTCGATAACAAGAAGTTGATTTTCGCGTCGCGCGGTATTGGCAATTCGCGTCTGATGAAACCCAAACTGCTGTTTAAAAAAGACGGTTCGGCGGTGGCGGTTTTTGGCCTGCGGGGGGAAGCGGCTGCAGCTCAGGCGTCCCACGATAACCACGCGGCTCATCAGGGCGGTGAGCATGGCGGACATGGCCAGACGGCTCCGGCCAAAGCCAAAGGCAGACGACCTACCGATTTGCAGATTGTCTACGTCCTGTCGAAAGATCAGGGCAACACCTGGACCACCCCCAAACCCGTACACCAGGACCAGTCCCCGAATGTGGTGCGCGGTTTTTTTGATGCGACGGTGCTGGCCAACGGCGAAATTGGCGTAGCGTACCTGAACGACATTCCGGGCAAAGCGCACCAGCGCGACCTGCGGTTTGTGGCCTCCAACGGCGACGGGTTTGAAGCCGAGAAGGTGATTGACCCCTTTGTCTGCGACTGCTGCCCGATCAGTCTGCTGGTGGATGCGTCGGGAACGCTGAATATGTATTATCGTGAGAATCAGGAAAATATTCGCGATATCTTCAAGATCAGTTCGAAAGATAACGGCAAAACCTTCTCCCAGGGCCAACCGTTGTATAAAGACAACTGGCAGGTAAAAGCCTGCCCGCATTCTGGCCCTACGTCAAGTACGGGTGGGGGTAAAAACCTGATTGCCTGGTTTTCTGGCAGTTCCGATGCGCCGGGCGTTCGAATCGTCGATCAGCAGGGCAAGCGGTTGTTTGTGCTGGATGATCCGACGGCCAAAAGCGCGTTTCTGGTATCGGCCCCGAAGTCGTCGATTCTGTTGTGGGAGCAGAGTCTGGCGTCGGAAAGCGGACGGGTTTCGACCATCGGCTATAAAAACATTTCGGGCGACAGCAACCCAACCACCCAGTTTGTGAAAGAAAGCCGCCACGCGATGAATGCTAGCGGCCTGGTGGTTGATAACCAGTTGATTGTTGCCTACGAAGCCGTGAACGATAACAAGAAAAATTCGGTAGCACTCGCGCAGATTAAATTGTAATCAGTTCGTAAACCAACTACTGAAAAGCCGTCGCTTACTTCGGGCGACGGCTTTTTTATGGGCAGAACCGATCAGGCGCTCACGGTTTCAAAACCCGTGGATACCGTAACGGCTTTCCAGGTTTCCAGATCGTTCCGGACGGCATTGATTTTTTCGTACGCCCTATCGTACGCATCCTGACCCAGAAATAAATGCAGGGGCGGGTTGTTTTCCGAAGCGATTCGGATCAGGGCCGCTACGGCTTTTTCCGGGTCGCCGGGCTGGTTGCCATTGATCTGGCTCTGGTGGGCCTGCTGCGAATCCCGAACGGCCCGGTACGCTTCAATCTGGTTCTGAGGGACACCCATCGAGCCTGACGAGAGAAACTCCGTCCGGAAATAGCCCGGTTCGACAATCGTGACGTGAATTCCGAACGGCTTCACTTCGGCCGCCAGCGATTCCGAGAATCCTTCGACGGCAAACTTGGTAGCGCAGTAAATACCGAAGCCGGGAAAGGCACCCGTAAAACCGCCAATGGACGAAATGTTGAAAATATGTCCCGACTGCTGCGCCCGCAGATGCGGCATTGCGTTGCGGATGACGTTGAGTGAACCAAAGACATTGACCTCAAAGTTGTCGCGGGATTCGGCGTCGGTTAACTCTTCCAGACTGCCGAGCAAACCGTAACCGGCGTTGTTGACCACCACATCAATCCGTCCGAAATGGTCAACGGTTTTTGTAATTGCTTCGGCAACGCTCGACTCCGTTTTCAGATCAACCGCCAGCGGCAGAAAATGGTCATTTGTGCCGACGGCCCGACTTAACTCATCCAGCTTCCGGGAGGTCGCAGCGACGCGGTAACCACGGTTTAGTAATTGTTTGACGAGGGAAAGTCCCAGGCCTTTGGAAGCTCCGGTGACAAACCATACGTTTTGTGTATTCATGTTGATAGGATATTATGGTATACTGGTTGGTCTTTTTGCGTTACGCCTGCGTAAAATCCGTCGATTGGGTAAGCGTTTCCCAGCGCGAAAATGTCTGGCTCAACACATCGACTTTCTGCATGGCGCGTCGGTAGGCGTCGCTACCGAGCAATAGGTATATGGGCGGATTCGATTCGTTAACCAACTGCATCAGGGCGGCTGCGGCTTTCTCCGGATCGCCCGATTGCTGGCCGTTCATTTGAAGGTATTGGGCGTGCGAAGCCCGTACATCCGTGTAAGCATCGATGGGGTGTTGAGCCAGCGCGAGGGAGTCCGACGACAGGAAGCGGGTCCGGAAAGCACCCGGCGCTACCACCGTCACCCTGATACCAAATTGCTTAACATCCTGCGCCAGCACTTCCGAAAAACCCACAATCGCAAACTTGGCTGCGGCATAAATCGCCCAGCCAGTGTTGGCCGTAAATCCGGCAATCGACGAAATGTTAATGATATGGCCGGATTGCTGGGCGCGTAAATAAGGCAGGACGTTTCGAATGACGTTCAGGGCGCCAAACACGTTTACATCAAAGCTGACGCGGGTTTCGGCGTCGGTTAGTTCTTCAATGCTGCCCCCGATCCCGTAGCCCGCGTTGTTAACGACGACATCAATTCGCCCGAACAGGGCGTGGGTCTGTTCAATGGCGCGGGCAACGCTCTGTTCGTCTGCCAAATCGACTTGTAAGGGGAGAAAGTGGGCAGATTTCTGCCCAACGGCTTTAATAAGATCGTCGGGTTGGCGCGACGTAGCCGCCACCGAGTGGCCCGCAGCCAGCAATGTTTTCGCTAAATTCAATCCGAGACCTTTTGAGGCTCCGGTAATAAACCATACTTTTTGCGTGTCCATAACTCTGTTTGTTTGGGTGGAACAAAAGTAGGACGGCAGGAGAAGGCGGACATTGCGGCAATCAAACCGATACTTGCAAAATTCAAACAGTGCGGTAGGCAGACGGTGTTAACTGGGTCTGTTTCTTGAAAAAGTTGTTGAAGTGGGCGGGTTCTTCAAAACCCAGCGCGTAGCTAATTTCAGAAATATTCCAGTCCGTGTGCTTTAACAGGGCTTTGGCTTCACTGGCCAGCCGCTCGGTAATGTGTTCGGTGGTGGTTTTGCCGGTCGTTTCCCGGATTGAGCGGTTCAGATGGTTGACGTGTACGGAAAGCTGGTCGGCAAAATCACGCGCCGAGCGCAGTTGAAACCGCTGCGTGGGCGATTCGATGGGAAACTGACGTTCCAGTAATTCCGTAAAGATGGCCGTAATCCGTGATTTGGCATCCGTATGCTGGTACAGTGTTTCTGTCGGCTGCATTTTCAGGGCGCAGTGAATCAGTTCCATCACATAGTTTCGCAGCAAGTCGTACTTGTACGGATAGTCTGATTCGATTTCATCTAGCATCTTCTGAAATAACTGAACAACCTGCTCATGCTGAGGGCCACCGAGCAGGTACGCGGGTTTGCCGCCAGGGGAAAACGGTGGCAGTTCGCTTACACTGCCCTTCATTTTTTCGGTAAAGAAACCTTCCTTGAAAATGCAGAAATAGCCCGTAATATCACCGGACAACGGCTCCCAGTTATAAGGGACCTGCGGGTTAAAAAAGAGAAGGGCAGGGCCATCAACTTCCAGGCTCTTGTCGGCATAATGGTAGACGTTCCGACCCCGGATCAGCGTGATTTTGTAGTAATCCCGGCGGCTGTATTTAATCGGTTCCTGGCCCTGCCCGATGCAGTCTTCCAGCCGGAAGACGTTGAAGTGCCCCATATCCTGTTGCAGATTGGCGGGCAGCCAATTAAACTTCTTCTGATAAAAGTCTTCGAGTGTTTCAGGCTTTTCCATAGAGCAAACTTACAAAATTCAAACGAACGGGCGAAGCGGGTTGCATACTACTTCCGGATCGTCGGTCTGAAGCGGCAGGCAGGGCAGTTTATTCCGTGAATAAGTCATCAAGGCAGGGGAATTACGGTTTTCGGATACGGTTTCTGAAGCCATTTGCTCTTATTCCGCGTGCATTTAGGGCGCTTATCGGTGGTCGGGAGAGTGCATCTTTCTTTTGTGCTAATATTGTACAGTGAATTGATATGAATGTATAAAAAACTTGGACTTGTTTATTATAATATTGTGATATAATTGAATGAAATGCATGATGTGTTCCATAATACTAAGGTGTACCGCCGATAGGGGCATGGTAAAGTGTATTATTTTAGTATGAACACGTGCGCCTGTTTCCGGGCTAAGCGTAAGACGGCATCCTGATCGCAGGCCCTGAGAATCCGAGCATACCTTCACGTAGATTTTAAGACGTATACAAGTATCAGTTATGCTTTCAACGAATGACCAACGACCGTATCGGGTAACCGGAGAAGATCAAATGGTCTGGCGGACCATCGATTATCGGGCCGTTGCCCTACGGTTCTGCGAGTCATTGATAAAAGACAAAGCGGCCGCCGAAAGGCTGGTTAATGACGTTTTTGGTGAAATTGAGGAGAGCGGTCTGGCGCTGCAACCCGACTGGAAATTTAAAACTGGCCTTTTCCTGCGTCTGCGGGATCAATGTCTGATCCATCTGCGAACCGCTGACCGAAATGAGCTGATCCGGCAGACCTGCGCAGAAACCACTCACCAGAATAAGGAGCATAAAGCCTTTGACGGGCAGTACTTTAAAAAAGAAAAGTTACAGACCGCATCCATTGTGCGGCTTTTCTAAAACCGTCAATCCTGACTGGTCAGCCTGATGTTCAGTAAATTCTGGCCTTTCCGCAAGTCACGGTGGAAAGCAAGGCCCATTGTAAGCAATCCAATTGTCAGCCTGAATTAATGTTCCGCATCAGCAGGTTGGCAATTCAGTCTAACCCTTCAATTAACCTTTTATGAAAACAAAATCTACTGGTAGATTCCTCTTCCGCTGGACTCTGCTTTTTGCCGGCCTGATCGGTGTGTGTCGAAGTCCGGTCTGGTCTCAGAGCCCCGCCCGGCAAGTCGTTACGGGCAAAGTAACATCAACCGTTGACGGTGCTCCGCTGCCGGGTGTCAACATCGTTCTGAAAGGAACGCAGGTCGGCACGACCACTAACGGCGATGGCAAGTATACGATTGATGTGAATGGTACGGCTCCCGCGCTGGTTTTCTCCTACATTGGTTTCAATACGCAGGAAATTCCCGTTGGCAGCCGCCAAACCGTCGATGTGAGCCTGACCGAAAATGTTTCGACGTTGCAGGAAGCCGTCGTGACGGCCCTGGGAATCAAGCGCGAAAAACGGTCCCTGGGCTATTCGGTGGGCAATGTCGAAAGCAAAGCCCTGACGGAAACGCCCCAGAACAACGTCCTGAACGCGCTGTCGGGCAAAGTGGCCGGGGTGCAGATTTCGCAGATGGGTGGGGGCGCGGGGTCGTCGGTGAGCATGGTCATCCGCGGTGCCAACTCCCTGAATGGCGACAACCAGCCGTTGTTTGTCATTGACGGCGTTCCGGTCGCCAACAAGCTCAATAACGGGTTCGGGGGCGCTGACATGGGGAATCCCATTTCCGATATTAACCCGAACGATATTGCCAATGTGTCCGTCCTGAAAGGCCCCAGTGCCGCAGCCCTGTATGGCTCACGGGCCGGTAACGGGGTTGTGCTGATCACGACAAAATCCGGCGCGGGAGGAAAAAGAGGCATTGGCGTGTCGCTGAACACCGCCATGGTGGCCGACGTTCCGTTGCAGTATGTGGCGGTTCAGAACAAATTCGGATCGGGTAAAACCGGTGCGCACGTTCTGGAGGAGCAGGAAAATGAAAGCTGGGGCGCTGCACTCGACAAAGGCGAACAATGGGCCTTGTGGAACAGCAATGGACAAAAAGTGCCCCTGGTTTCTTACCCCAACCGTTTCAAGGATTTTTTCCAGACCGGAATCACCAACACGAACAACATTTCGGTTAACGGTAATTACGACAAGGGAAACTTCCGGCTGTCGCTCGGGAACATGACCAATACCGGCATCATTCCGAACACGGATCTGTCGCGCCTGACGCTCGCCCTGAACACCACCTATAACCTGACCGACAAGCTGCGGGCGTCGGTGAATATGAACATCACCGAATCGGGTTCCAACAACCGGCCGATCATCGACCAAAGCCGCAATGACGTGGTTCGGAGTGTTTACGAAACCGGCTCGCAGGTAAACATCAACGATCTGCGCGACTACTGGCTTCCCGGTCAGGAGGGCATTGCGCAACGGAAATACAAGGACAAACAAAATAACCCGTTCTACCTGGTATACGAGAATCCTACCGGTTTTAAACGCGACCGGGTGGTGAGCAAGATCCAGCTCGACTACGATATCACGAAGGAGTTTTCGATTACTGGGCGGTATTCCCGCGACTCGTATACCGAGATTCAGGAAGCTAAAAAGGCCTACAACAACTTCGAGGCTCTGAATGGTGCCTATCAGGTTTCCAACAACTACAACAAGGAAACCAACCTTGACCTGATTCTGAGCTACAAGAAAAGCTTTGGCGACGCCTGGAGCCTGAACGCCCTGGCCGGATTAAACCGGCTGGAGCAATACGGACGCAGTCTGGCGACTTCGGCCACCGCGCTGGTGGTACCCGGCGTGTATAACATTTCCAATGGCGCTCCCGGAGCCGTTGCCTACAACAGCCTGCTGAACCGCAAGAAGCTGTACGGCGTGTACGGATCGGCGTCTATCGGGTTTAAGGACATGGTTTACCTTGATCTGACTGCGCGTAACGACTGGACCAGCACCCTGCCGAAAGGAAACAATTCCTATTTCTATCCGTCCGCTTCGCTCAGCGTGATCGCTTCGGAAATGATCGAAATGCCGCGTTGGGTAAACTTCGCCAAACTCCGGGCGGGCTATGCGCAGGTGGGGAATGACGTAGCGCCTTATGCCTACAGCCGTATTTACCAGACCGCCCTCGACTGGGGCGCTGCCAAAAGCATGTACATGGGTGGTACGCTCACCAACCCGAACCTGAAACCGGAAATTGCTACATCGACCGAAATCGGTGTTGACCTGAAATTTCTGAACAACCGGCTGGGACTGGATGCGACCTACTATCAGCGGGGAAACAAAAACCAGGTTCTGTCGATCGTAACGCCCATTGAATCCGGAGCCAACACCAAGCAGATCAACGCCGGACTGGTGGAAAGCAAAGGCTTTGAGCTGGCCCTGTACACGACGCCCATCAAAACGCAGGACTTTAGCTGGGACATGAACTTCACCCTGACCCGAAACCGCACGTACATCACCCGGCTGGCGGACGGCATCAAGTACTTCTCGTTTGCGTCCTACTCCGGCGCTGAAGTACGGACGTACGAAGGCGGTCAGGTGGGCGACATCTACGCGGCCCCGATCCTGAAGGTGAAAGATACCAGTTCACCGTACTACGGTTATCCGATCGTGACCAGCGGAGGGCTTTACCAGACCGACAACGATGTGAACAACCTGAAAAAGATCGGAAACTTCAACCACCAGTTTCTGATGGGCGTTCAACCCTCAATCACGTATAAAAATATAACGGTATTTGCCAATGTGGACTGGCGTCTTGGTGGGTCGTTCTACTCCAATACGATGATGTTCCTGGGCAATAATGGGCAGTTGGAAGAAACCCTGACCGGCGAAAGCTACGATCCGAACCGGAGCCTGGCCGAGCAGATCAAAGAAAATCCGGACAAATACCTGGGTAGCTGGGTGGGCGGCCGCAATGCCGAATACCACGGTTTTGCCTGGCCGGAAGGAAGTGTGGAAGCGGGAAGACGGGTGCAGGATGCCAGCCTGAACCCCGGTGTTGTCGCCACCAAAGATGCCAACGGCAATACGGTTTATACCGAAAACCTGGGCGGCCCCGGCAGCAAATGGCTGGACCCCTTCAGCGCCTACCGCTACGCCAACCGTCCGTTTGCGGAAAAGAACATGTACAGTGCCACGTACGTGAAAGTGAGAGAAGTTTCGATTACCTACCGTCTGCCCAAAGCCTTCGTAAACCGCCTGCATTTGCAGAATGCATCGGTTGGCTTCGTCGCGAACAACCTCTTCATGTGGACGGCAGCCGGTATTAAAGGACTGGATCCCGAGCGCGCTTTCCGGCCCAACGGTGCAGGCTGGTCGCAGGGCGTGGAGTATTACAACGTACTGCCTTTCACGGGTTCGTTCGGGGCTAAATTGAATGTGGACTTTTAATTGGAAGTGAAAATGAATACGATAAAAGCATTGCGAATTCCCCTGCTGGCAGTGATGTGTCTATGGCTATCGGCCTGTAAGGAGGACCTTACCGAGATCAACCAGAATCCCAACAGTCCTGAAAATGTGTCGTCCAACTACATCCTGACCTATTCGCTGGTCAATAGCGGGAAGCTGGTCTTCAATCTCGGTAGAGACGGCTCCAAGATCGCGGCTGCCATGCAGTACATGCAGGCGGGAACCAACGAAGGGGCCGCCGAGAAGAATCAGTATGCCTGGGTGCAGGATGGCTGGGGCGGCTACTACGACATCCTGCGGAACGTGCAGATCATTTATGACAACGGCGTGCGGGATGACAACAAGCTCTTCCAGGGCATCGGGCTGACCATGAAGTCCATGCTCTTCGGCTTGCTGACCGACCTGTATGGCGATATTCCGTACAGCGAGGCCCTGCAGGCCAGCACCGGGTCGTTTTTTCCAAAATACGACAAACAGGCCGATGTCTACAAAGGCATTCTCACCGACCTGAAACAGGCCGACCAACTGCTTCAGAACCTGACCGCCAGGGACGTGGTAAGTGCCACTTCCGACGTGATGTACAAGGGCGATGCGGCCAAATGGCGGAAGTTTGCCAATTCGCTGCGGCTGCGGTATGCCCTTCGACTGGCGGATAAAAAGGCGGAGATGGCGGCATTGGGGATCAATCTGGAAACCGAGTTCAAGGAAGCGGCTGCCAGCGCATTTACCAGCAAGGCCGATGATGCCACCATTGCATTTCTGGGGACCAACTCCGACAACGCCCAGCCCGGTGGTCCGCTGGCGACGGCTACGCCCAACCGGCTGACCAAACCCGCCAAACCGCTCGTTGACAAGTTGCTTCAATTGAACGATCCCCGGTTGCAGCGCTGGGCCAATCCGGTACTGAGGAAATGGGATGCCAACGTGAAAACAGAAACCACGAAGTCGGTCACAAACCTGTTCGGGGAAACCTATTCCGTGGTGTATGTTCCGAGCGTAGCTACAACTGCCGATACCAACCTTTACGTGGGCTTACCGGTCGGCCTTCCCATCACACAGGGCATCGTCTACAACAAGGGAAATGACGTAGCGGTTTATCCCAATGAGCGGAATCCCTACATTTCCTTAACTCATGACCGGTATCGGAACAATAACGATCCCTATGTAGCGATGAATTTCATGAATTACCCGGAGGTGGAGTTTATCCTGGCGGAGGCCGCCTTGCTGGGCGGATTCGGCGCCACGGATGCGGAAGATCACTACAAAAAAGCCGTCCAGGCGTCGATGGACAAAGAAGGGGCGTTGGCAGCCACCGGCTTTAAATTTGATACGTACTATGCGCAACCCGGGGTAAACTACGCGAGCGCGGCCAACAAGCAGGAACGGATTTTAGAGCAAAAATGGATTTCGTCCTGGTTTAGTATCCAGTCCTGGTTCGACTGGCGACGGACGGGTTATCCCGCGCTCAAAACCGGCCCGGTGGCGCAGTTTGGCGCGGCCCTGCCGATCCGTTATATGTATCCCACGCCCAACCTGGACCCCAAATACATCGCGAATTATAATGAGGCTGTAGAAAGGCTGGGCAATACCAACTTTATTCCATCCGGCCAGAGCAAGGATCACCACTACGCCAAAATGTGGCTTGTACAGGGAACCTCAAAACCCTGGTGAAAACCTGTAATCGTTGAAGAAGGCCATTGAGAAACAACGCTCAATGGCTTTTTTCTTTTCAAAAATTTTGTGCCTGGAACGTGTAGTGAGTAGAATTGGCCGTAAGCCCATTTTTCAACTCAGTACGTTGTTGGTCAACACGCTTCTCGTCTATGATTACTGCTCAAAAACTAGCCCAAACCATTTTCTTTTTATGGATCGGGAGCCTGTCGGCCTTCGCCCAAACCGCCTGGACCGAAACCGCGCCCGGCGTCTGGAAGCTTTCGGTTGGGAAACCGGAAGCGTATAATCTACTGACGGCAGCGGGTGTACAACCCAATACCGTTGCACTAGCCGCTCTGCCCAAAACCGATTTTCCGCTACCAAAAGAAGACATTTCGGTGAAAGTAGTAGACGGGAAAACCTACCTGCGTTTTCCGCTCGAACGCGGGGAGCAGTTGTACGGTTTCGGCCTGAATTTCCAGACGGTTCACCAGCGCGGCCGGATTCTGAACCTGCACATGGATCATTACGGAAACCGCGATAATGGGCGAACCCATTCGCCTACACCGTTTTATGTGTCGTCCAACGGATACGGTGTTTTCGTTAATTCGGCCCGCTACCTGACGGTGTATGCCGGATCGGCGGCCCGGCTGGACAGTAAAAATGCACCAAAGGTGCAGGACCGGAATACCGATAAAGACTGGTCGGCGAATCCGTATTCCGACGCGGTTGAGGTACTGGTTCCGGCGGAGGGCGTTGAGATTTACGTCTTTGGCGGTCCCAAACCGATGGAGGCCGTTCGGCGGTTTAATCTGTTCAACGGCGGAGGGTGTTTGCCGCCCCGCTGGGGACTCGGTTTTACGCAGCGTGTCCACCGGTTGTATACCGCCGACAGTGTGCGGAAAGAGGCCGCCGAATTTGAAGCCCGAAAGTATCCGCTGGATTTCATTGGGCTGGAACCGGGTTGGCAGAGTAAATCGTACCCCTGCACGTTTGAGTGGGACAAAACCCGCTTTCCTGATCCGGCCGGTTTTGTGAAGGAAATGCTCAGCAAAAACGTACGAATCAACCTCTGGACCAACCCCTACGTCTCGCCCGATGCGTCGATTTTTCCGCAGATCAAACCGTTCAGCGGTTCACACACGGTTTGGGTCGGGGCCGTACCCGACCTGACGATTCCGCAGGCGCAGAAAATTTACTGGCAGCAGTTCGACAAAGATCACGTCGGTATTGGCGTCAGCGGGTATAAAATCGACGAGGTAGACGGCAACGATTCGTGGTTGTGGCCGGATGTTGCTACGTTTCCGTCGGGTATCAGCGCCGAGCAGATGCGGCAGACCTACGGTTTGCTGGTGCAGAAGCAAAGCACGGACTTGTACCGTAACCGGAATAGCCGGACCTACGGTTTGGTGCGGGCGTCAAACGCGGGCGGCTCGTCGTTTCCGTACGTGATTTACAACGACAATTACAGCCACCAGGATTTTATTACGGGGGTGATCAACAGCGGTTTTGCCGGGGTGTTGTGGACGCCGGAAGTGCGGGCATCCAAGACGGGCGAAGAATGGCTGCGCCGGTTTCAGTCGGTTTGTTTTTCACCGATGGCGATGATCAACGCCTGGGCGGACGGTACCAAACCGTGGTCGTTCCCGGATGTGGCCGAACAGGTGAAAGCCGTGGCGCAACTGCGGATGCAGATGATGCCGTACTGGTATACGGAATTTGCCAAATACCATTTTGAAGGGACGCCACCGTTCCGGGCGCTGAATCTGGAAGACGGTTTTATCGAGAATGTGGAGAAGCAAACCACCGTGGCAGATCTGGGTGAAAACCCGTACCAGCAGGCCGTTACCAAAGAAATTAAGGATCAGTACATGGCGGGGGAGTACCTGCTGGTCGCGCCGATGTTTACCGGTCAGTCGTCGCGGAAGGTGATTTTACCGAAGGGAAAGTGGTATGATTTCTACACGGGTAAGTATGCGGGTAACGGCGAGGTGATTACCATCACACCGGGGCTGGACAGGATTCCGGTTTTTGTGAAAGATGGTGGCATTGTGCCGATGACACCGCCGAGGCTCCACGCGCCGAAAGCCGGGGAGAAGGTTGATCTGGAAATCCGGCATTACGGCGAAAAACCAGCGCAATACCGTCTTTACGACGACGATGGCGAAACCTATAACTACGAAAAAGGTCAGTTTAGCTGGCGGCTGATTCAGGTCGAACGGCAGAAAAACGGGGCGTTGAAAGGCCGGATGTCGGCGGCTGAGAAGGGCAAACCGGATACGGTCGGGAAAGTGACGTGGCGGTTTATGACGAATTAAAATTTAAAAGCATACCTGTAACCAACCTTCACAGGTATGCTTTTAGCAGAGGCTATTACTGACAAGTAATAGTATAGCTAGTAATAGTGTACTGAATAGCGGGTTGCTCTACTAAGTAGGGACTGTAAGTCTTTTTTAAACCTACACGATATTTGACCTGTCCGTTTTGATTGTAAAAATATTTGTAGTCCGTTATTGAGTAAAAGCGTTCTCCTTTGGAATCAACAGCATTATATTTTTCCCTAATGAGCATGTTGCGACTCGTTTTACCATAAAATGGCTCAGGATTAGGAATCTTATTCGGCTGTGTTAGGTCATATTCATACTCTGTGGTTGTGAACCATCTGACCTCCGTCCTTTCAGTCTTAGTTATATTGCCGTCTGTAATAGTGGTATATAACTTCCAGGTTCCTTCATTAAAATAAGTCCGAAAGCCTTCTGAATCAAAAACATTTGCAGCGTTTGCAAATAAACCTCGTGAATCTAATCCTAGTATAGCTGTAGTTGACACTGCATAAGGACGATCCGGATCTGGTACACTAGTCCATTTTATATCCTTCGTCAGATATTCATAATAGGTCCTCCACTTATCCAGAACGTTATATTTTTCGATAATCCGTCCCTGCTCGTCGTATTTATATGAAGTATATGAAGAGGTTTTCACTGGAATTTTTTGCCCATCTACCTCAATTATATCTTCGGGGTTAGATCCATCCATAACTTGATACAGTTCGGCAACTTGATACAGTAAACAGGTTGCACTTGTGGGTGGTAACTGATGATCCTGTAGCGTACAGGAACCAAACAAAAGGAGAAAGCTTGCAACCAGCAGGCAGGATTGGGTAAAGAGCTTCATAGAAGTATTGATCGGGCGTTTGTGTCAGTGGAGTCGGGAAGCGTTGAATTTTTAAATGGCCTCTATCCACTGCATGAACATAGGTTTGGTTTTTAATTAATGACACCAAATGTAAAAATAAACCGTTGGGAATTTACGCAGGAAAACTACCCACCTAATCTTAAGTGAGTAAGTGGTATGCACTTTTAAAAAACACGTATTCCCATCTCCGGCCCGACACTTTGCACTCAACTAATAAACACTGATCTGCTCGTTAACAAGCTTGATTACATTCTATTCCTGCTTTTAAAAATGCGACCGATAAGAAAAACGAGTTTCATGCCGGAAGGCTTTGGAAGCGGCTCCAGGCGACAAAGGCCGCAGCGATAAATACCACCACCAGCAGCGGCAAAACCTTGTAATCGCCTTTCTTGTAATGCACGATGGTAGCCCCCACCATGACCACGCAAAAACCCGTGGCTGCCAGGGGTGTCAGAACGGGAAGGATACCCAGCCAAAGGGGCAAAATGATGCCGATGCTGCCGAGAACTTCTATCACGCCAAGAGCCCGGATCGGGAGAATGGATTCGCCCGGGGCAAGTTGTTGTTTTTCAATCATTTCCCGTTTCGGTGTTTTGATTTTCATCAGGGCCGGAGCCATAAAAAACAGGGCCAGCGAAATCTGTAAAACCCATACAAAAATGTCCATAGCAATAGGAATTCGTTAGTGATGGTCAAAAGTATGGACCCAATGGTATACATTTGCTATCAGTTACATATAGTATACCGGTATCAAAAACTATAGCGATGGAAAATCATACCGCCGAAAGCTGCGCCAAGAGCCGATTAGCCATTCAGGATACGCTCGAAGTGCTCAATGGAAAGTGGAAGCTCCTGATTCTGATTACCCTGCAACATCGGCCGTATCGATTTAAAGAACTGGCCCGTGAGATTGGCATTACCCCCCGGATGCTTTCCAAGGAGTTGCAGGAACTGGAAGAACATCAATTGATTTCCCGAACGGTGTTGCAAACCAAACCCGTTAGTGTTCAATATGCCATCACACCCCACGGTACGACGCTGGACGAAGTGCTGGGTGCGTTGCGGAATTGGGGAATGAAACACCGTTGGAAAATCATCACGGCCCCGGAAGCGGTTAACCCGTAGCTCTCAACCGGTTGTTGCAGGAAAACGCCTGTCGCAGCCTCGCTACGGGTGAGGGTAGAACGGTATGGCGCGTCGGGAAGAGGCAAAATAGGATTGCATTCAATAGGTTACTACGCCTTGAACGGGCTATATTTGCCCTTTCTCCTCATTCCGATAAAATAACGCTTCAGGTACACGAATGAAAAAATATCGTCCGGTCGGCTTACCCTCGTTCTTTGTTCTTGCCCTTGGTTTACTATTTTTTCAAGGCTCAAGCCTTCGAACGGACTTTGGTGAAACGGGGCAACCGGCTGACGATGAGCGCAACGCCGGGAAAGTCGGAATCGGGCGGCCGGCCGCTGGTGATACGGCTCAATGGGCGTTTCCCTGCGACAGAAAGACCATCGAACGGTATACGGCTTACCGAACCACCAAACCGCCCGTGATTGACGGAAAGCTGGACGAGGAAATGTGGACAAAAATTCCGCGTTCTCCCCGGTTCGTCGATCTGGTTTCGGGCAATAAAACCATTCACGACACGCGGGCTGCCGTGTGCTGGGACAACGATAATCTGTACATAGCCTTCTGGGTGGAAGAACCCTTTATCAACGCCAAACTGACCAATCATAACGATCCGATTTATACGGACAACGACGTGGAGGTATTTGTCGCTGGAAAGGATACCTATTACGAATTTGAAATCAATTCTTTTGGGACGCTTTACGAAGCTTTTTTTATCTGGAAAGACGCTTACGAAAAAGGCGGGTTTGACAAGAATCCCCTGTTTGCCCTTGCCAATCCGAAGGTGAAGCCGTTCAACGGGGTCGGTTTTAAAAACCATCCGCGGGGGCTACGCTACGGTTCGTGGGATTTCCGTTTCCCGGGTCTGCAAAGCGCGGTTCATATCGACGGAACCATCAACAATAACCAGGACCGCGACCGGAGATGGACGGTTGAACTGGCTTTCCCCTGGAAAGGGATGGAGTGGATTGCCAGGGCAGACAACCGGGCACTTCCGCCCCGAAACAACGACCGTTGGCGCATTGATTTCTCACGCTTCAATACCTACAAGGAAGCCGCCCCGTCCGACGATCATGGGGGCTGGGCCTGGAACTCCCACCGCGTCTGGGACTCGCACGTTCCGGAGTGCTTCCCCATCATCACTTTTTCAAATAAGACGTTGTAAGCCGCGTCGTTGCAGCTATCCCAAAGCCGATCAAGTCAGGGCGCGAACAGAACGCGGTCTACCAGACTTTTGTCGGTCGGCACGCCTTTGTTCAGAAACACGATGATGGTGGATTGCTGGGCCGGAAAATACAGCCAGCATCCGCCCTGACCGTCAGGAAACCGCCGGATAGCCGAAAAACCGCCTACCGAAAAGGCCCGTCCGGGAAGCTGCTTTTGGATATGAAGCCGGAAATGCCGCTGCAATCGTCAGCCCGTAACGCAAATCACATGGCGTTGTTGAACTGCATGACCAAAAAGGTTGATTTTGGCGAAGATTTGCCCTAATTTTCATGGTTGAAAATGAAATAACGACATGAAAATTCTTCTAATTCCCCTCAACCTAACCAACTTTCCGTATCATTTTTTAAAGATCTTTACCTCCCTTTGGCTCCTGGTTCTGATTAGTCTTTCGGTACAAACGTACGCACAAAAGGCTGGTAAGCAGGCTGCTAGTGCTAAACAGGCGGGGTCTGCCGGGGCCGCTTACTCAACCGACAAGCAGGTGGTGGCAAAAGGACAGCAATTGTTTCAGCAGAACTGCACGGCTTGCCATAACTTTCTGCAAAAAGGAATTGGACCGAATCTGGCCAGCGTAACGGCCGAAGTTCCCGCCGAATGGCTGAAAGCGTTTATCCATAACGCGCCGGAAGTGATCAAACGGGGCGACGCCCGGGCGTATGCGCTTTTTGAGGAATACAAGCAGACCATGCCGCCTTTCACGCACCTGAGCGATGGTGATGTGGAAGCGTTGATGGCTTTTATTCATTCGAAACGCAAAGTGTCGACTGCGGATGCCGGGAGCGAAAAGCTGGGCGCGCCCCTGAACGACCCCATTCCGGCCAAAATAGCGCAGTCTGGTTTGCAGCTCAAGCTAGAGGAAGTGACGACGGCTCCGGCCAGCGCGGATAAAATTCCGTTGGCGCGCATCAACAAAATGCAGGTGCTGCCCGGTAAAAAAGACCGGCTGTTTCTGGAAGATCTGCGCGGAACCCTGTACGAAATGGAGGGTAATTCGCTGCGGCCCTATATGTCGATGGCAAAAGAACGCGCGGGCTTTATCCATACACCCGGTTTGGCTACCGGTTTTGGCAGTTACGCGTTTCATCCGGATTTCTACACCAACGGTTTGCTGTATACGACCCATACCGAAAAGGCCAATGCCGCACCCGCCGACTTCGGTTATGCCGATTCCATCAAGGTTACGCTGCAATGGGTACTGACCGAATGGAAGGTAACGGATCCGAACGCTGCGGAGTTTTCAGGAACCGGTCGGGAATTGTTCCGGATCAACATGGTGAGCCCGATTCACGGCGTTCAGGAAATTACATTTAACCCGCTGGCCAAACCCGGCACACCCGATTACGGTATGCTGTACATCGGCATCGGCGACGGCGGCTGTACCGAAAATGGTTATTATTTCATCTGCAAGGAGCGAAGCCGCCCCTGGGGCAAGGTGCTGCGCATTGATCCAAAAGGCCGAAACAGCAAAAATGGGAAATACGGTATTCCGGCTGATAACCCGTTTGCCCGGGATAAGTCGGCTCTGGGCGAAATTTTCTGCCAGGGTTTCCGGAATCCCAACCGCATTAGCTGGACACCGGACGGTAAAATGCTGATTTCCGATATTGGTCAGGCCCACTCGGAGGAACTGAATCTGGGTAAGGCCGGGGCCGATTACGGCTGGCCGGACCGCGAAGGTACGTTTGTTATCAACTACCGGGGACGTATGGACCGGGTGTATGCCCTGCCTGCCAACGATGCGACGTTCAAGTATACGTACCCGGTGGCGCAGTACGACCACGACGAGGGAAATGCGTTCTCGGCCGGGTTTGTCTATACCGGAACCGCCATTCCGGCCCTGACGGGCAAGTATATCTTTGGCGATGTTGTCAATGGGCGGGTCTACTACGTGGAAAGCCGTCAGTTAACGCCGGGTAAGCAGACCCCGATCCGGGAACTGGCGATTCAGGTGGCGGGTAAACCGGCTACGTTCCAGCAATTGAGCAACAGCAAGAAAACGGATTTGCGGTTTGGTACCGGGCTGAACAACGATTTCTTCTTGTATACGAAAGCCGACGGACGGATTTACAAAATAACCGATTGTGTTCCGGTTCAATAAATAGATCAAACGAACGAAACGAAAAAGCTCTCCGATAACTCGGGGAGCTTTTTCGTTTAAGGGAACGGATGAACCAGTCTACTGACCCGTTTTATCAGGACCGTTTGTTGGGCCGGTAGAAAATTCCGGGTGAGGGTAGATTAAGACTCACTGGCAACGGGCGTTTTCACGAGTACGCTGACCGGTAAGTAGACCGTGAATGTTGCGCCTTCTCCGGGTATACTCTGGGCCGCGATGGTGCCGCCGTGCATCTCGGCTACTTTCTTACAGATTGTCAGGCCGATACCCGTTCCGGCATACTGATCCCGGCTGTGTAGCCGTTGGAAAAGCTGAAAAATCCGGTCGTGGTAGCGTTCATCGAAACCAATTCCGTTGTCCTCCACGCTGATGGCCAGGTAAGCCGGTTCCCGTTTGCGCATGGGTACCGGAATGTCAAAAATAGTTACTTTCTCGGTGCGAATCCGGATTTGGGGAGGCCGTTCGGGCGACCTGAATTTCAACGCGTTGGAAAGAAGGTTCTGGAACATCTGCCGAAGCTGTAGCGGATTTCCCTTGATGGTTGGCAGGGTGGGGCACTTTATCTGGGCGTTCCGTTCCCGGATGTTGAGTTCCAGATCCACCATCACTTCGCTGATCAGGTCATTGAGATCGACGGGCCGGAAGGTTTGCTGGTGGGTGTTAAGCCGGGAGTAGGAGAGCAGATCCTTGATCAGAACGTGCATCCGCTCGGCCGCTGAGTGCATCCGGTGGATCATATCCTGCGCCGATGGACTCAACTCTGCCGAAGCCTGTTGAAGCAGTAAGGTGCCAAACGACTGAATTTTGCGTAACGGTTCCTGCAAATCGTGGGAGGCCACGTAGGCAAACTCGGCCAGTTCCTGATTGCTCCGGTTCAGTTCACCAATGTTCATCTGGAGTTCGAGCTGGTATTGCTCCAGTTGTTGTTTGGTTTCCGTCAGTTCCTGATTGTCTTTCAGGGTGCGGTCCATCATCTTCTGGGCGTGAATGTTCACCAGAAAACCGTTCCAGGAGGTTACCTCGTTTTTCTCGTTCAGAATCGCCGTTGCGTTGATCAGGTGCCAGATGTATTCACCCGTGGCCGCATGCCGGATTCGGATTTCGTTCTGGAAGTTGGTTTGTTTGGGAAGCTGTTCCTGCCAGTGCCATTTTTTGTAAGCGTCGTCGGCGTGTACGATGCTCCGCCAGCCTTTGGCATTCAGTATATCGGGTGTTGTCCGGGTGTACTCCTGTAACCATTTATTGGCATACAGAAGTTTTCCCTCCTTCGTGGCCGTAAAAATCATCAGCGGCAGCGAATTCGTCAAGGTATAGTATTGGTTTTTGCTTTCCTGAAGCCGTTCGGCCATTTGCTGTAGTTGCCGCTGGTGCTGCCGGATTTGCTCAATGGGCGAGAGGACGGGTTCATCGCGTAATTGCATTTCCCATTCCTGAAGGGTAACGTCGCTGATCGGTGTGCTGGCCGGGAGCCGGAAATGGAGGGTAATTTCTGAGCCGCCTTCGGTTTCGGCCAGGGCGAGGTGCGTCACTAAGGGCCGGGCATAGTCAATTCCGGTTTGACTGATACCGGTGAGCGGGCCCTTTTTCAATTGAATCCGGGCCAGCAAGTGCCGTTCCGTTTCCTCCGAAACACCCAGCGCCAGCGTTATCCCGGAACTATGGGTGATGGCATCCTGTGTCACTTCCGAAACCGCCGTTGCAAACGAGGTTTGATCGACCAGCGTCAGGCCCGCTAACTCAGCCAGTTTCATCGTCCTTTTATACGCCTGAATCAGATCCAGTTCCTTGTCTAAAACGGCTTTGGCTACTTCCTTCATTGTATTATCGACCAATTCGTGCTGTCTCGATGACCGGGTTAGGATCACCCATCGTAATAATTTTCAAAATTTTGCGAACCAAATCTTTTTTTAATCCTATTGCTGAAACGTTTACCGGACAGATTAAAACGACTTTTTAGTGCCCTTGATTGGTATGTTTTTCAAAGGGCTGGCAGTCAATCTGTCTTCAAAACGAACCGTGGTGAAAAGGCTATAGTTTACAAGATAGGCCCCCCTTATACCATTTTAGCCTTTTTCGGCCGGGGGTATGCTCAGAAACGAGTTTGTAAAATCGTATATATGAGCGGTTCCTATGGTATAAACTCTTTATAAGAGGTTTGTTCTCTTAATTTTTTAGCGAATATACTTAAAATAATCAGACAACCGTTTAGTCAATTTTTAAAAATAAAATCAATTTCTAAAGAAGTCGTCCAATTTGCTTTTATCGTTAATCATATGTTTAAAGCTTTATAGAAATAGATTATAAAATGCGGAATAATAACCGATTGCCGAGTCCAGGCAGACAACCCAATCCGGCATTAACCCGCAGAAAAGTGGCATCCTGATTTTTGGGCCGGTTCGCCTGTTTTTTCAAGCCGTCAAGCCCAAAAGAGAAATAAACTCGTTCCGATCAGCGATTGCTTTTATTACCGTACCATGCATTAAATTTGCAGGTTTCAAAGAAGAAATTGAAATGGCGGAACGGTTATGAAAATCTTTGATCGAAAGTTGTGGTTAGGGAGTGTTCTCCTCCTGGTAACAGTTCACGGTTTTGCCCAGCAGCAAACCTATTGCAACCCGATGGACATTAGCTATCGGTATAATTTCGAACAGTTAAACGAACGGATTTCCTACCGCTCCGGTGCCGATCCCGTCATTATCAATCATAAAGTAGGCAACAAACCCGGCGAGTACTTTCTGTTTGTAACCATCTCGGGCGGCTGGTGGAAATCGAAGGATCTGGTCAACTGGCAGTATGTCGTTCCGGATAAGTGGCCGATGGAAGATATGTGCGCCCCGGCGGCCTTATCGGTGCGCGATACCCTGTTTCTGTTTCAGTCCACGTTCGAACAGCGGCCTATTTTCTATTCTACCGAGCCGGAAAAAGGCAAACTCAAGTTTTATAACCGCTGGCTGCCCCGGTTGCCCAAAGACATCGGCCCCTGGGACCCGGCGTTGTTTCACGACCCTGATACCGACAAATGGTATATGTACTGGGGCTCCTCGAACGTCTACCCCATTTTCGGGGCGGAACTCGATCACAGCCGCCGGCTGACGTATAAAAATCCGGAACCGTCCAAAGCCTATCAGCCGATGCTCTGGCTCGACCCCTGGCAGCACGGCTGGGAGCGTTTTGGCCCCAACCATTCTGACCCCATTAAACCGTTTACGGAAGGAGCCTGGATGACCAAACACAACGGCAAATACTACCTTCAGTACGGTGCACCGGGCACGGAATACAACGTCTATGCCAACGGTACGTATGTCGGGAAAGATCCGCTCGGACCGTTTGAATACGCACCTTATAACCCGATTGCTTACAAACCGGGCGGGTATGCTACCGGCACCGGCCACGGGAACACGTTTCAGGACAATTTTGGTAATTACTGGAATACCGGCACCACCTGGCTGGGGATTGTCTGGGGCATGGAGCGCCGGATTGTTATGCACCCCGCCGGTTTCGACAAAGACGATCAACTGTATGCCAACACCCGCTTCGGGGATTTTCCGCACCGGCTGCCAACCAGCAAGTGGCAGAACAGCAACGAACTGTTTACGGGCTGGATGTTGCTCAATTACAAAAAGCCGGTAACGGCTTCCTCGACGCTCGATACGCTGCGGGCCGAACTGACCGCCGACGAAAACCCGCGCACGTTCTGGGTGCCGACGAAAAACCAGCCGGGTGAAACCCTGACGACGGATCTGGGCGCCGAACACGACGTACGGGCGGTGCAGGTCACTTATGTCGATTACAAAAACACCATTTTTGACAGTGACTCTACGGTCTATACGCAGTTTCGGCTCTATGCGTCGAAAGATGGCAAAAAGTGGAATAAAATTGCCGACCTGACCGACTCGTCGGACCGTCCGGAACCCCGGCGCGACCGGGCCTGCGCCTACGTTGAATTGCCAGCTCCCGTGCGGGCGCGGTACGTGCGGTACGAACACGTCTATACCGCCGGTCCTTACGTAGCCATCAACGGTTTTCGGGTATTTGGAAACGGGTTGGGGAAAGCTCCGGCCACTCCGCCAAAGCTCACCGTTGTCCGGCAGAAAGATCAGCGGAATGCCGACATTACCTGGCAGAAAGTACCCGGTGCGGTGGGGTATAATATTCTGTGGGGAATTGGCAAAGACAAATTATACCAGACGTACCAGATCTGGAACGACCAGCCGAATAAACTGGAGCTTCGGGCACTGAATGTGGGTGTGCCCTATTATTATGCGATCGAAGCGTTCAACGAAAACGGGGTTTCAACGGTGAGCGAAGTCATTGGGCCCCGGTAAAAACAGCGGATAATGACCCGTATTACGACCGGTTGCCGTGGGGTTGGACAGCCAAAACTTTTCTTTTTCGGAAAAGACCGGCAACTTCGCACCGCTAATCTATTTTGAAACAATCAACTTCATGAACAAGATTCTTCTATTGATCGGCTGTCTGCTGACCAGCCTGACGTTTGCCCAGACCACGCAGAAACACCCCAAAACATCCGGAAAAGACTGGAAACCGCTTTTTGCCGCCGACCTGTCCGATGCCGGTTTTCCGAAAGGAATCTGGAGCGTGGAAAACGGCGTACTGACCGCTACGGAAGACATTCCGATCTGGACCAAAAAGACCTACAAAAATTTTATTCTCGATCTGGAATTCAAGACCGCATCCGGTACCAACAGCGGGGTATTTGTCTATTGCAGCGATACAGCCAACTTTATCCCCAATTCCGTTGAAATTCAGATTGCCGACGATTACAGCGAACAGTGGTCCAAAGCGCCCGCTTCGTGGCAGTGTGCAGCCTTTTTCGGCCATAAACCCGCCGTTCGGCCAAAAGTAGTCAAACCCGCGGGCGAATGGAACCGCTACACAATTACCTGCCGGGGCAAGCACATCACCGTTCTGCTGAATGGTCAGTTGGTCAATGAAATCGACATGAGCCAGTGGACTTCCGGCAAAACCAACCCCGACGGTTCGGCCATCCCGAACTGGCTCAGCAAACCGTGGGCGACGTTGCCGAACGAAGGAAACGTTGGTTTTCAGGGCAAGCATGCCGGAGCGCCGATTTATTTCCGAAATATGAAAATTAAGGAATTGAAATAGGGCCACAGGCCAAAACTGGTGGTTTGGGCGGGGTTAATCCTGCTTCACTGTGACGTAATTCGTTTTTTGGGGTCCAAAGATTGGAAAAACAAAGCCTTTCTTTTAACTAAAAAACGGATTATGAAAAAATCGCTGGCTGAGCTGATCGGCACGTTTTCGCTGGTTTTCTTTGGATGCGGAGCTGCCGGTATCTCGGGGATTTCGGCAACCGGCCCCGCCGGTATTGGTCTGCTGGGTATTTCGTTTGCCTTTGGCCTGACGGTTGTTGTCATGGCGTATGCCATCGGGCCCATCTCCGGTTGTCACATCAACCCGGCCATTACGGTTTCAATGCTGGTGGCGGGAAAAATCAGAACCGGTGAGGCCCTGGGGTACATCATCGCCCAATTTGTGGGCGCAACGTTAGCAGCGGGTGTTTTGTACCTGATCGAAAGCGGGGCTCCCGGTTTCATGATGAAAGAATGGGCGCTGGGCGCAAACGGTTGGGGACCGGGTTACTGGCCGCTTACAATGCCACGTCTGCTTTTATTGCG
Source organism: Larkinella arboricola (assembly GCF_003259745.1). GTDB lineage: Bacteria > Bacteroidota > Bacteroidia > Cytophagales > Spirosomataceae > Larkinella > Larkinella arboricola. The sequence continues at coordinate 1,069,295 of NZ_QLMC01000001.1, forward strand.
GAAGCAGTGCTGACCTTTTTATTCCTGCTGGTCATTTTCAAAACCACGGCCAAATGGGGAAACAGCTCCATGGCGGGGCTGGCCATCGGCTTTACACTCGTCCTGATCCACCTGGTTGCCATTCCCATCACAGGAACGTCGGTGAACCCCGCACGGAGCTTCGGACCGGCGGTTTTTGCGGGCGGTCTGGCCATGCAGCAACTATGGCTGTTCATTGTGGCGCCGATTCTTGGCGGTGTGCTGGCGGCTCTGGTCTGGAAAGGCGTCTTTGAAGATGCCGTCGTGGCTTAACGCTGATTTACGAAACGCAACAAAAACTTCTCTTTTTCACCGGATTAAGCTGCCCGGGATTGCAACGGTTCGCCGTTTCGGTCCCGGGCAGCGCCGTAGGTAAGCAAGTGTAATTACCAGGTATTGTTGACCCAGTCAGCGGAAAAATCTTTCAGCAACCCTAATACTTCTTCGACGCCCTCAAGCCGGTAAGCCGCGCTGGTGGTGCCGGGGCCCACTTTGACGGTATACTGGTTTTCCAGGGTCAGGGCCGAAAACATATCTTCGTCGGTGCGGTCGTCGCCGATGGCCAGCACAAAGTCGTAGGGGCGGGCCAGCGACAACTGCTTGGCTACTTTTCCCTTGTCGGTTTCGGTACTTTTGATTTCAACCACGCAGTTGCCGTCAATGACCCGGAGCTGGTAAGGAAGCAGGTTTTCCAGCGTGTTGATTAGTTCGCGGGAGCGGACAAAACCGGTTTCCGATTCCGAACTGCGGTAATGCCAGGCCAGCGAATGGCTTTTTTCTTCAATAAACGAACCGGGGCAGCGGGTGACAAAATCAACCAGCAGGGGGCTGACAATCTGTTTCCACGAACCGTCGTCCAGAATATCACGTCGCCAAAGTCCCTTCTGTTTAATGTATGAACCGTGTTCGGCCACCATATCAATGGGCAGAAACCCAAGCCATTCGTCGAGCGTCTGCTGGTCGCGTCCGCTGATGATCACCACGTAGTTTTCCCGGCGGCTGGCCAGCCGACCCAGGATGTTGATCACCTCGGCGGGCGGAGAAGCGTCTTCCGGCTTGGCTTTGTAATTGACCAGCGTACCGTCGTAATCAAGAAGCAAAAGCCGGGAGCGGGCCTGAGCGTAGCGTTCCCGGATTGAGAGCTCACTTTCCGAATTGAGTGGGGTGGTTAATGGGGTGGGGTCTTTGTGCTGTGTGTTTTCCATGTTCAATAGAGACTCAACAAAACTGTTGGCCCATTTTTTTACGTCATAGTCTTTCAGGCGTCGTTGCATGATGGCAATTCGGCGGGCCTGCTCCTCCGGCTCCATTTCGAGCGCCTGTTTCATTTTGTCGGCCACTTCGTTTTCGTCCATCGGGTTGATGTGCAGGGCGGTACTCAGTTCGTTGGCGGCTCCGGTCATTTCGCTCAGAATCAGCACGCCCTGGTGGTCTTTGCGAGTCGCAACAAACTCTTTCGCTACCAGATTCATACCGTCGCGGATGGGCGTGATCAGGGCCACGTCGCAAGCGGTATAGAGCGCAACCAATTGGGGGAACGGCACGGAACCATAGCGGTATACAATCGGCCGCCAGATCAGCGTCCCGTATTTTCCGTTAATTCGCCCGACGGCCTGTTCAATCATCACTTTCCGTTCGCCGTACTTCTGGATTTCGTCGCGCGAGGGTACCACCACCAGAATAAACGTCAGCCGTCCGATCCACTCGGGATACCTTGCGAAAAAAGCCTCCAGGGCGTCCAGACGCTGCATGACACCCTTGGTATAATCCAGCCGGTCAACCGAAAAAATAATTTTAGTATCCTGATAGGCATTCTTTAACGCTTCCCGTTCGGCAATCACATCCTCGTTATCGTACGCATCATGATACAGGGAATAATTGATTCCTACCGGAAACGAGTCCGACTGAATCAGCCGGTCCTGGTAATTGATCTTCCAGATTTTGTGCTGAACGCCCAGGTTGATCTGGATCGATTGCAGAAAGTGAATGTTGTAATCGTTCGTATGAAAACCGATCAGATCGGACCCTAACAAGCCGGTTAAAAGGTACTCTTTGACTTTATAGGGCAGAATCCGGAGAATTTCGTAGGAGGGAAACGGGATGTGCAGGAAAAACCCGATGGTAGCCTCGGGTTTTTTCTCCCGAATCAATTTGGGTAATCCCATAAAATGGTAATCGTGTACCCAGACAATATCCTGCGGCTGCACCACCGCTGCCACCGTTTCACTGACGGTTTCATTGGCTTTCTGGTAAGCCACAAAATCCCGCTCCTGGTAATCAACGTAGGTAGGAAAATAGTGGAACAACGGCCACAGCACTGAATTGGAAAAACCGTTGTAAAAGTTCTGCTGAATTTTGCGCTCTAAAAAAACCGGGACAAACTCGAAATCGTCATTGACCAGATGCTGATATTTCTCCCAGGTCCGGCGGGAAAAATCGGCGCAGCCAATCCAGACCGGCTTTTCCCTGGCCTCGCTAAAGTCCAGCGATTTCATCGCCGTTACCAATCCTCCGGCGGATGCTTTTACGGTTGTACTGCCACTAGCGGTTTCAAAGGAGAAAGGTAAACGGTACGATACGATAATCAATCTGTTGTTGTTCTTCATAGCGGGAGAGGATAGGTTCTCGGTTTACGGTTTTTGGGGAATAAGCACCCGGCGGATTGGCATCCCTGGACTGTAAACTGAGTACCGTAAACTAGTTTACAAATTACGTTGGGCACTTAATTATAAGACTATTTACGGTATTATGGTTCTAAAAAAGACGAATTAGAGAAATTCTAATCTGGGCCGCAGCCGGATCATCGGTATTCTAACGGTATGGTAAAGGTTTGGTATACAGCCACATCGTGAACACTGTCGGGCCGTGGCTGTATACCGGGAATGGGTAGTTTAGTCAATAATCGATTTAAGAATCCGGGCGGGTAATAAAGCCTGCTCGGGACGGTTTTTCAGCTCATCGTTTAAATCCGAAATGGCCCTTTCCACCAGATAGGTTTCCAGCATGATCTGAAAATCGTCGTTATTTTTTGGGAAAAACGCGCTGCCTTCTACGGTTTCCAGGTACGATTTCAGGAAGATTCCGCTCATCTGATAGGCCCATAAATCGGCAAACGACAGCAAATTATTAACCTCTTCTTTAGGCACCTGACTTGTGGCCATAAAGCCTTCATACGCCGCGTAGTAAAACGACCGGATCATGGCGGCCACATCCCGCAACGGCGATCGCTTGATGCGTCGGGTGGTGACACTCTGCTGCGGGTTGCCACCAAAGTCCTGAATGGCCAGATCTTTGCCCGTCAGCAGCACCTGCGCCAGATGATAATTGCCGTGAATCCGGATTTTCAGGGCGTCAAATTTATGCGCGTAAACCCGCTTTAGGGCCGTCAATACCGCTTGCTTTTTACCCAGAATCGGGGCAAGTTCCTGCTGAAGGTCCGGCGATAAATGGTTTAGAGTATGGTCGAGGACCTGATACGTTTCCCGAACGAGCGACTGCATTCCCGCAAACAGCGACCGCTGGTAGTGCAGCGAAAACGCTTCCGGGGCAAAATCTTTCAGGGTCGTATTGGCCAGCGCCAGATGCAGCTGACCGGTCCGGACGCCTAACAGCCGGGCCTGCTCCGAAGCCGTTCCGCCCAGCAATTCGCGGCAGCCGGGCGACAGTTCTTCGAAACTCATGGGGTCCGTCCAGCTTCCCTGTTTACAGATGCTCGACAGGGTTTCTTTGTTCCGGGCCAGAATCCGTTCAATATAGTTGTGAATCCGTTCGAGCATGAAACTGTGGCCGTCGCCGTGGTTTTCGATCAATTCTTCGATCATGCCCAGCGCCACCGTTCCTTTCTCAGACTGCCACTCGATGGTTCCGATAAATGTCGGCGCGTATTCAAATTTGGCTTCTTCGGTCAGATACCGGCTAATTTCTACATCCGAATTGCTGTTCCAGTCCACTTTCCGGTACATTTTGAGGAAGAAACGGTTGTCGTACGAAATGGCCGTATAATCCCGGTCGGTGGTATACACTTTCGACTTGGGCTCGTCGGTTTTGGGGTCGTATGCCTTAAGCGGCCCGTCTGCCGAGAAAACCAGTTTGCCTTTCTGGGCCGGAATCGATTGGTTGGTGACCAGACTGGCGAAAAGCAATTGATGCAGTCGGGACGTAAACAGGGCATCGCAGAGCAAACCTTCTTCTCCATCCAGTTTCAGTTGTGCCAACACCGCCTGCGGACTGCTGGCGGTAATCTGACTGGCCCGCTCGCCCTGCACAAACGTAACCGGAATCTGGTATAATTCGGGCAGTCCCTGCTCATACGTCACTTCGATCAGCAGCAGCGTACCTTTTTTGTCGGCCAGCCCAACAACGGCCTGATCGGCAATGGTAACACCCTCCAGCGCCCGGCCTTTGCCAATAAACCAGTGGGCTTTTTCCAGATAGGCGGGGAGAATTTCGTTTTCAAGTTTTGCCCGGGCTCGGCTCTGGGTGAGGTCATCCCATTTCGCCAGTGTTAACTGTGGTACATTGCCGGGATCGGTTTCTGAATGGACTTTCTGTAGTGTAAACCACTGATAATCATACGGTGCCAGTGTGAACGGATAGCCCTGTTCGTCCTTAATTACCGGAAAACGGTTTTTACTGAACACCTCAACGGGCCGGTAGCCTTTGTAATCAGTCAGGTCAATTTCCGCCGGTTGAGAGTGTTTCGACAAATTAACCACGATCAGCAGCGTTTCGTCTTCGTACGTACGGGTAAATGCCAGCACCTTCGGATTCTCGACGTTCAGGAACTTCAGGTCACCCCGTCCGAACGCTTTGTGCCGCTTCCGCATGTTAATCATCCGCTTGGTAAACCACAACAGCGACGAGGTATTCTGCCACTGCGTTTCCACGTTGACGGCTTCGTAATGGTAAGCCGGATCAAGAATAACCGGCAGGTACAGTTTCTGCGGGTTGGTCACCGAAAAACCGGCGTTCCGGTCGGGCGTCCACTGCATCGGGGTCCGAACGCCGTCGCGGTCACCCAGATAAACGTTATCACCCATGCCGATTTCGTCGCCGTAATATAAAACCGGGGTGCCCGCCAGCGAAAACAGCAGGCTGTTCAGCAGTTCGATTTTCCGCCGGTCGTTGTCCATCAGCGGAGCCAGCCGGTGCCGGATACCCAGGTTAATGCGGGCTTTCGGGTTTTTGGCGTACATCTTGTACATATAATCCCGTTCGTCGTCGGTTACCATTTCGAGCGTCAACTCGTCGTGGTTCCGCAGAAAAATCGCCCACTGGCAGGTTTCCGGAATTTCGGGGGTCTGATCAAAAATGTCGGTAATCGGATACCGGTCTTCCATCTGCACCGCCATGAACATCCGTGGCATTACCGGGAAGTGGTAGTTCATGTGGCACTCGTCGCCGTCGCCGAAATACGAAGCCGAGTCCTCGGGCCACATATTGGCTTCGGCCAGAAAAACCGTTCCCGGAAAATTCTCATCCATGTGCTTCCGAAGCTGCTTCAGGAAAGCGTGGGTTTCGGGCAGGTTTTCGCCGTTGGTTCCCTCGCGTTCGTAGAGATACGGCACGGCATCGAGCCGGAAGCCGTCAACGCCCATGGCGCACCAGTAATCCAGAATTTTCATGACCTCTTCCTGCACCAGCGGGTTGTCGTAGTTCAGATCGGGCTGGTGGTGAAAAAACCGGTGCCAGTAATATTGCTGCGCCACCGGGTCCCACGTCCAGTTTGACGCTTCAAAGTCCTGAAAAATAATCCGGACGTCCTTATACTGGGTTGGGTCGTCGGTCCAGACGTAATACTCCCGTTCGGGTGACCCTTTCGGCGCTTTGCGGGCCCGCTGAAACCACGGGTGCTGATCGGAGGTGTGGTTGATCACCAGCTCCGTAATCACTTTCAGATTGCGGTTGTGGGCTTCCTGCAAAAACTGCTGGAACTGCTCAATGTTGCCGTAGGACGGGTTAATGCTATAATAATCAGCAATATCATACCCATCGTCGCGCAGGGGAGAAGGGTAGAAGGGGAGTACCCAGATGGCCGTTACGCCCAGGTCCTGGAGGTAGTCCAGCTTTTCGAGCAGGCCCTGAAAATCCCCAATACCGTCGCCGTTGCTATCCCGGAAGGCTTTAATATGTAATTCATAAATAATGGCATCCTTGTACCAATGGAGTTTGTCGTCTAAAGCTGTTTTCTGTGTTGCCATGTTTTATTCGTCAAAAATCCCGGTTAATCTGAATGGAGTTGACCGCCAGTGAGCGGTGCTTAATCAATCAAACTTGTACGGCAACGAGATGTTTTGCAGAACGCCGGAATTGCAGACAAACCGCCCATCTAACAAGTATCAATACTGAAAAAGCCTTACCCAGCCCCGTGACGAGCTAGGCCGGAAGGGGACGGATGCCATTCGGGGGAACCGACGTCAGGCCACAACGGGGTTGAACGATGTAAACCACCGGGGTACTTCCGGAGTTGATCGAAGTATGAAGCAGCCTGAAACCGTTACCTCCCGTGTCTACCAGACTCCGCCTGCTCCGGACGAACTGTTCGGCGATCTTTTTCTGGATGTGCAGTTGAGCCGGATATTTCCGGATTCAAAGACGTTCGTCGATTGTGTGCCGCTGATGGCGCCGGAGGCCATTCTAACGCTCTATAAAGCGCAGAAAGAAAAGCAGGATTTTTCCCTGAAGGATTTTGTCAATCAACACTTTACTGTTCCCGAATCAATCACATCTGGTTTTGTCAGCGATCCGTCAATGCCGACCAGCGAACACATCGACCGGCTTTGGGATGTCCTCACGCGCCCACCGGATGCCGCCGTGGAGGGCAGTTCGCGGTTGCCACTACCGCATCCGTATATGGTGCCGGGCGGACGGTTTCGCGAGATTTTTTACTGGGATACCTATTTCACGATGCTGGGTTTGCAAAGGGCCGGGCGAATCGACCTGATCCGGCACATGGTGGATAACTTTGCTTACCTGATTGATACCTACGGTTTTATCCCGAACGGCAACCGGACCTATTTTCTCACCCGTTCGCAGCCGCCCGTTTTTGCGCTGATGCTTCAACTGCTGGTCGAAACGGACGGCCCGGAGGTCTGGACACGTTACCTGCCTCAGCTTCAACAGGAATATACCTTCTGGATGCAGCAGGCCGAAAGCGGCCAAACCCGGGCCGTAACGCTGCCGGACGGGCTGGTGCTGAACCGGTATTACGATCCAACACCCCGCCCCCGCGCAGAAGCGTATTACAAGGAGTGGGAGCTGACCGAAATGGCCCGGGCCGCCGGGATTGAACCCCAAACGCTGTATGGTCATCTGCGGGCGGCCTGCGAGTCGGGTTGGGATTTCAGCAGCCGCTGGTTTGGTCAGGATGAAACCATTGTAAACACCAGCGCGGGCGATTTGCTACCGGTTGATCTGAACTGTATTCTGTATTTTCTCGAACAAACGCTGCGAGATGTCTACCGGCAGCAGGGCCAGACGCAGGAAGCCGAACGGTTTGAAAAACGCGCTGAGGACCGGAAAATGGCCATTAACCAGATCTTCTGGGATGAACACCAGCAGTTTTATGTCGATTATAACCTGGCAACGCAGCAGCGCACCACGGCTTTAACGCTGGCGGCAGCTTTTCCGCTCTTCTTTCGACTGGCCTCTTCCGAACAGGCCAAAGCCGTTCACGACCGGCTGCGGGCGGATTTTCTGAAAATGGGCGGCTGGGTAACCACGCTGGTCCGGTCCGGGCAGCAGTGGGACTCGCCCAATGGCTGGGCTCCGTTGCAGTGGATTGTGTACAAAGGGCTGATGAACTACGGTTTTACCGAAACGGCCACCACCGGGCGCGACCGCTGGCTGGCGCTGAACGACCGGGTATTCCGCGAAACCGGCAAGATGATGGAAAAATATAATGTAGTGGACGATGTGCTGATGGCGGGTGGGGGCGCGTATCCCAATCAGGACGGGTTTGGCTGGACCAATGGGGTCTATCTGCAATTCATGCACGAAAAAGCCCTGTTCCAAACGAAGGCAATCCCCGAATAAAAGAAAAAAACCGGTTGGCTTTTAGCCATTAAAGACGGCTTTTTTACCGCACATTACACAACCTTTACAGAAATTTTGCTGATATGTCAGAAAGGGTTGCTTATTTTGCATTTATATGGTCTACTGACTACCGTCAAATTCTATGTCATTGAAAAAAACCAAGATTGTTGCCACGGTCGGTCCGGCGTCCGAGAGCAAAGAAAAACTGTTGGCTTTAGCCCGCGCCGGTGTTAACGTTTTCCGGCTAAACTTTTCCCACGGCACTCACGAAGAACACCTGGTTCGCATCCAGCGCATCCGGGAAATTAACGAAGAATACGGTCTGAATCTCGCCATTTTGCAGGATTTGCAGGGCCCCAAAATCCGCATTGGCAAAGTTGAAAGCGATGAAGGGGTGCAGATTCTGCCCGGTAATAAGCTGATTTTCACCAACGATGATATCATTGGAACCGCCGAGCGCGTCAGCACGCCCTACAAAGGGATGTACCGCGACGTTCGGAACGGTGAGCGCATTTTGCTGGACGATGGCAAACTGGAAGTGAAGGTAATCGGCACGGAAGGAACCGATGTGGTTACAGAAGTGGTCTATGGCGGCCCGCTGAAATCGAAGAAAGGCGTTAACCTGCCCAACACGAAGGTTTCGATGCCGTCGGTGACCGAGAAGGATTTTGAAGACCTGGATTTTGGTCTGGAACATAATGTCGACTGGATTGCCCTGTCGTTTGTCCGGCAAGCTTCTGAAATTCTGGAAATTAAAGAATACATCCGGGCGCGGGGCAAAACGTGCCGCGTTATTGCCAAGCTTGAAAAGCCCGAAGCGATCCTGAACATCGACGAAATTGTGGCCGCTACCGACGGGGTGATGGTCGCCCGCGGTGACCTGGGCGTTGAACTGCCCGCCGAGGACGTTCCGATGATTCAGAAAATGATCGTTGAGAAAGCCAACAAAGCCGCCAAGCCGGTTATTGTGGCGACGCAGATGCTCGAAAGCATGATCGACGCGCCCCGCCCGACCCGCGCGGAAGTCAACGACATTGCCAACTCGGTGCTGGACGGTGCCGATGCCGTGATGTTGAGCGCCGAAACGGCTTCGGGTAAGTACCCGATTCTGGCCGTTGAGAACATGACGAATACCATCCGGAAAGTTGAAGAACTGAGTGATAAAATCTATTACCGGTATCACGCTTACGTCAACGAAAACCCGGGGAAAAACGTCCTGAACGATAATGTGGTGATGAGCGCGTGCCGGTTGGCCCGTGATACCAAAGCCAAAGCCATTATCGGCATTACAACTTCGGGTTATACGGCTTTCCGTTTGTCGCACCACCGTCCGAAAGCGGGTCTGTACGTCTTCACGGCCAACAAGGCCATGATGAGTACACTGGCGCTGTACTGGGGAGTCAATGTGCTGCCGTACGAGCCGAATCCGGCCAATACCGTTGATCAGACCGTGGCCGAAATCAGGGACCTGCTGGTGAAACAGGGCGTTCTGGAACCGGGCGACATTTTCATCAACACGCTCAGCATGCCGTTGATGGAAAGCCTGAAAACCAATACCGTAAAATTGAGTATCGTGTAGTAACGCGAGTTGTTTCGCGGAGCGTAGCGAAGTTAAAGGAGTTGAGCGGAGTATCTCTGTTCAACTCCTTTTCTTTTACATAAGCTCTGCTAAACTCTGACTTCCTCCGCTAAACTCCGCGAAATAGTTTTGGTATACTTCCGCTGAAAATACCCAAAAGATACGATCACCAGGACGCCGTAGACCACGGAAACCACGTACGCCGAATAGACGAAAAAGTCGAGAAAGCTGATGTTCGGCTGGCCAAAGTTTTTATAGAGCGTTACGGCCACACTGCCCATATAACCGTAGTAATCGGCCAGCGTTACGATAAAGCCAACCGTACTGACGTAGCGGAACGACGCCACCAGCCGCTCGAAATACAAGCCGTTGCAGGGGACATACGCCCCGTATAATCCCAATCCAACCAGCGTAAACCAGACCCCCGGCGACAGCATTCCCTGCTGAAAAAACCAGGTGCTGCTCCCGATCAGAACGGCCGCCAGCAGCATGACGATGTTGATCAGCCGAAACGCCTGAAAGTTGTCTTTCACCAGTTGCAACGCCCCCATCACCACCAGAATACCAACCGCAACGGTGGTTTCTGTCTTGGTAAAAACCGCCGGATTGGAGATGCCGACCGCCGACAAGATTTCGGGCGCAAAATTGTCGCGGAAATCGCGGAACGCCGAGAGCAGCACGTAGGAGATAATGAGCGTGGTGAGGCCAACCGAGAAGGTCTGTAAAAATTGCTGCCGTTCCGTATGGTTCATGGGCGAGCGTTCGGTGCGGAGGGCGCGGTCTTCAGCCGAAGGCGGGGGCAGCAGCGTCATCATCCAGACCGATACCAGCAGCGGCACGACAAACAGCAGCCCCGTTACGAACGGAAGCCAGAACTCCGAGATTTCCCAGGCGCTCCGGATCGTCAGCGCCACGGTTTTAACGAAACCCGACGCGAAAATAAACGAAGCCGTCAGGCCCGCAACCAGCGCGTCGGTTTGCCGCCGACCTTCCAGAAAACCCAGCATAATACCGTAGACCATCCCCAGCGGCAGACCGTTCAGGAACAGAAAAACGATGTTGTAGGGCGGGGGCACCAGCGCAAAACCGAGCAGTGCCAGCTCCGAAAGGCCAATGAACAGCAGCACGTACAGCGCCCGCTGGCCGGGCTGCATCTCCGACACGACCTTTACGCCAATCCGCTTGGAAACCGCGTAGCCGAGCACCTGGGCCGTGATGAGCCAGATTTTGTAGTTGATTCCGGCGTAGCTCATGCCCTCGAAGATCACGGCCGTAATGCCTTTGCGGAATGCGTACATGCAGGCATACGTGCAGAATGCGGCCACCGCGCCGAACAGAACAAAGAGGATGGGGTTGCGTAAAATAGATTTGTTGGGCATTCGTATCGGTTTAGGCACAAATTACACAGATTTGCGAAATACCATACGTGTTTGGTCCTAAAAATCAAATTTCCAAACACTACCCGTTACTGACTACTTTCTGGTAATAAGATTGTGTTACGGAAATACGCCAGGCACGTACGGAAGTTATCCCATTGTTCGTATATAGTAGTAACATTCCTGTTTGTCACAACCTGAATCCAAGCAATATGAGTACGCACACTATCACCAATGGCTGTTTGTTGATTGCCGAGCCGTTTCTGGGCGATCCTAATTTTGAACGGAGTGTCGTACTTGTGTGCGATCACAACGAAGAGGGCACTTTCGGGCTGGTTCTGAACCAGATTGCCCAGGTAAAACTAAACGACGTGCTGACCGAAGAAATGTATCACGACTATTCGCTGTACGTCGGTGGGCCGGTTCAGCAGAATACACTGCATTATATTCACCGGCTGGGTCCGGCGCTGGAGGAGTCCATCGCGCTGCCAAACGGTCTTTACTGGAGCGGCAACTTCGATCAGTTGCGGCAACTGATCAACGCCGGAGCCGTCAAAGAACAGGACGTACGGTTTTTTGTCGGTTACTCCGGCTGGTCGGGCGGGCAACTGGCCGATGAGATGGCGCAAAACGCCTGGATTGTGACCCATGCCGACTCGGACTTTATTCTGAATACGCCTTCCGATCAGTTCTGGCGGGGTATTCTGCGCCAGATGGGCGGGCAATACCGGGTACTGTCGCATTATCCGGTTGATCCGCGATTGAACTAATTTTCGTCAGACAGGAGACGTGAGACAAGAGCGTAAAAAGGTAAAACACCCGCTAGTTAATGGCCTTTTGTCTTTTGTCTCTTGTCTATTCTCGCTCGTCCAATCTCTTAATTTTTGTGAAAATACCGTGAAACTTCGGGCGACAGCCGTAAGATAACCCAAATTCTCCCGTTATTTGTCTGCCGGTTTACTCTCAGGATGGTGGGCCGGTCGGTTTTTTACCCAAAACGGTATGTTGAAAGTCAGATTACTTCTACTGCTTGCGTTTTCATTCGCTTCGTTTTCTTCGTTTGCTCAGCTTCAGGGCGTGTTCGGTCTTAAAGCGGGCGCTAGTTCATCCATCACCGCGCAGGAGGGCGTTACACCGTATATTTCCCGTTACAAAACCGCTTTTCACCTGGGTGGAATTTACCGTTTGCGGTATCAGCGTTTTGTGGCTCAACCCGAACTGTTGTTGTCCGTGAAAGGTGGCTCTTTTAAACGCACCGCCCCGACCCAGCAGGTCATCCGGAATAATTATAATTACATCAGTTTACCGGTTTTACTGGGTTGGATTCCTACGGAAGGGCTCGTGCTTCAGGCCGGTCCGGAATTCAGCTACGCCCTGAATACCCCGAATGGACCGGGTAAAAAGCAGGATACCGGTATTGCCGTCGGTGCGCACTATGATTTTCTGGATATGGCCGAAAAATTCAGTCTACACCTGCGCTACATCTACGGACTGAACAATGTGTCGGCCAACCCGATTGTCGAACACCGCAACCGGACGTTCCAGGTGTCTATTGTCTATAATTTCTACAAAAAAGGTAAATAAGCGAAGCGCGGCTTAGGAATTGACGTATGTCCGCTCCACCCAGCCATCGTCGAACAGGTCGATCAGGGCGTAACCGGCGTGGGTGTGGTGGTAGGTTGCATTGTCCCACCAGTTGCCGCTGAGCGCGCCGTTGTTGAGGTACGTAACCCCGTTATAATCCACCCGGTCGAGCAGGTGCGTGTGGCCGCTCAGGCAAACCTTCACGTTCGGGCGTTTGTGAAACAACCGGATCAGGTCCGAGGAGTCGGTGTGCAGCAGGCCGCCCGAAATTTCCCGCCGACCGTTTTTCAGCACCTTTCGGTTGTACAGCACGGATGCCGACAGAATCGGAATGTGCGACAGAATCAGCACCGGTTTTTTCGGATCGGTTTTCCGCAGATCCTTTTCCAGCCAGTCGCGTTGGGATTCGTCCAGCCGGGCCGTGTACCAGCCCCCTTCGGGCGTCGGCTGCGTACTGTCGAGCACCACAAAATGCCAGCCGCTATGGTCGAAACTGTAGTAACGGTTGGAAAGCTTTAACTGATCGACGGCCCAGGCTTTGCCGTACAGCGGGTCTTTTCTCGAACCTTTGTAGCCCCAGACATCGTGGTTGCCAATGCAATGGTGAATGGGCAGGCCGTTTTCCTGCTCCAGAATCCGGTTCCAGACATTCCACTGCCGCCGAACGGTACTTTTATCCCGCGAGAGGGCGTCCATAATGGCGTCGCCACCGTTCAGAATAAACGCCGGACGGTCTTTCATGGACTGGAGCCGGTGCAGACAGGTCGCCAGTGACGCTTCGGCTTTCGGGCGCGGCATCATGTGTACGTCGGTCAGGTGAGCCACGCGCAGGACGCGTTTCCGCTGGTAAGGTCCCGCCAGGTGAGTGGCTGGCAGACCAGCGGTGAGCAGGCCGATGGAGGAAAGAGCTTCGCGACGATTCATGACTGGTTTCTTTTTTGCGCCCGACAAACGGTATTGCGTTTAAACGACAACCTTGTTGACGGTATTCTTTCCCGAAAAACTTACTGAACAGGAAAAAAACGTATCTTGCAAAACGATGTTTTCAATTGTTGACGTAGAAACGACGGGAGGAATCGGAGGACCAACCCGTTTGACAGAGGTAGCCGTTTTTCGGTACGATGGTGTCGAGGTGGTTGATAGCTTTCATTCGCTGTTGAACCCCCGTTGCCCGATTCCGCCATTTATTGCGCGCATGACCGGCATCACGGATGCGATGGTGCAGGAGGCTCCCGATTTTGCTGATGTGGCCCGTGAAATTGACCGCGTGACGCAGGGTGCGGTTTTCGTGGCCCATAACGCCCCGTTCGACTACGGTTTTCTCAAAAAAGAATTTGCCTGGGTGGGACTGCCCTTTGAGCGGAACCGGCTCTGCACCGTGCAGCTCAGTCGCCGGATTTTTCCCGGTCTGCCTTCCTACAGCCTCGGTAAACTGTGTCGTTCGCTGGAAATACCGGTGAGCAACCGCCACCGTGCCCACGGGGATGCAGCCGCTACGGTCCAGCTTTTTGAACGGCTGCTGATGAACGACATTCACGGTTTGATCAAGGACCGGCAACTGACGGTTTAGGTTTGCCGTATCTGTACAACGTCCCTTTATTCCACAATCTTATACTGCTTTTTGGCCTCCGCCCGTGTCAGGGCGTTAAAGTGCCACCATTCGGCCGATAACGGGGCGAAACCGGCCTGTTTCATCACCGACCGCAGCAACCGCCGGTTGTCAACCTGTTTTTGCGTTAGTTTCCCCTGCTTCAGTAACTGATCCTCTTTTACGGGGTACGCCAGTTCGCCGAAGTAGTCAAACCGGGTGCCCATGTCGAGCGGTTTGCCATCTTTGGTGGCCAGGGTCAGATCGACGGCGCAACCGTAATTATGGACGGAGCCGTTGCGGGGATTCGAAACGTACTTTCCGCGCTCGTTGACGGGCAGGTGCTTCAGGGTATTCCACAAATCCCACTGCGCCGAGCGCGGGCGGGTGGCGTCGTAAACCAGGAGCCGCAGTTCCGGGTGCTTTTGGCGGAGCAATTGGCTGGCGTGGGCCAGTTTGCGGGCGGCCATCGGTTGCAGGTAGGCCCGCGTCAGGTCGCCGTACACGTCCTTGCCGATAAAATTGTCGGTTGTCGAGTATTTCAGCTCCACCCGAATCGTCGGATCGACTTTCTGAATATCTACCAGTCCCTGCCGGATCATGGCCTGCTCCAGTTTTCCCTGCGCGAAGAGAAATTGCGGAATTAGCAAAAGTGATAAAACGGTATATCTCATTGTCTACAAAACCCTGATCAACTCTGATGTTCTCTGATTAACCCTGATTAATAACTATTACACAGCGTTAATCAGAGAACATCAGAGTTGATCGGAGAGGATTCGTTGCGAAATAACGAAAAACCCGCTATTTTGCTACACATAACGCGTTTCCCCGTAACATGGCCCTTAACTACATCTGGGTAGCTTTCTTCCTGATTGCCTTTCTGATTGCGCTCTTTAAGCTGATTTTTCTGGGCGATACCGAAATTTTCAAGACCATTGTGGAAGGGTTGTTTGATTCTTCCAAAGTGGCTGTGATGGACATTGCCCTGCCACTGGCGGGCGTCATGACCTTTTTTCTGGGTTTGCTCAACATTGGCGAAAAAGCCGGAGCCATCAATTTTCTGGCGCGGATTATCGGTCCTTTTTTCAACAAATTGTTTCCGGAAGTGCCGAAAGACCACCCTGCCAACGGGCAGATGATCATGAATTTCTCGGCCAACATGCTCGGGCTGGACAATGCCGCTACGCCCTTCGGCCTGAAAGCCATGCAGAGTTTGCAAGAACTGAATCCGCAAAAGGACACGGCTTCCAATGCCCAGATCATGTTTCTGGTGCTGCACACCTCCGGGCTGACCATCATACCGCTGGGCATCATGGCGCAACGAGCCATTCTGGGCGCTAAAGATCCGTCGGATATTTTTATCCCCTGCCTGATTGGAACCTACGTCGCCACGGTTTTCAGCATGTTCATTGTCGCTTTGAAACAGCGAATCAACCTCTTCAACGGACTGGTAATGGGCTGGCTGGGCGGCATTACGGCTTTCCTGGCGCTGGCATTGTGGTACCTTTCATCGCTGCCAAAGGAGGAAATTGAGCAGGTGTCCAAGGTGGTGGGCAATGTTACTTTGTTTGTCATCATCGTGGCGTTTCTGCTCGGCGCGATGCGGAAGAAGGTCGATATTTTTGATACGTTTATTGAGGGGGCGAAAGGTGGTTTTGAAACGTCCGTCCGGATTATTCCCTATCTGGTCGGTATGCTGGTTGCGATCAGCGCACTACGAAACTCCGGTGCGATGGCCTATGTGGTGGATGGGATGAAGTACATTATTGGGCTGACGGGCGTAAACACCGATTTCACCGATGCCTTGCCGGTTGCCCTTATGCGGCCCCTGAGCGGCAGCGCGTCGCGGGCGTTGATGATCGACGCCATGAAAGAATTTGGGCCGGATTCGTTCGTAGGCCGGCTATCCTGCATTTTTCAGGGAGCCGCCGACACCACGTTTTATATCGTTGCACTGTACTTCGGCTCCGTCGGTATCAAGAAAACCCGTTACGCCATTGTGGCCGGTTTGATTGCTGATGCCGCAGGGGTACTGGCCGGGATTGCGCTGGGGTACTTCTTTTTTCATTGAGCAAACCCGAAATCAGGATTCCGGGTTATCCATAGTCAGGTCCACGTTGGACTTGCAACGATTATTGATTTACTATGAACATTGATCAAATACGCGAACAACTGCACCGGCTCATCGACGAAGTAGACGATATTTACGTTCTGAACGGCCTGTACCGTAACCTGTCGGCTGAGAAACGCCACCGTGAAGCCTACGAAAAAGAACAGCGGGAAAAGGCGCAGGCCGCTAAAAACCGGAAAAAATAAGAAACAGGCCAATGATCCAGCCCAAACTGACCACGTTCGATGTTGCAATGATTGTCGTTAGCCTGGTCATTGGCGTGGGTATTTTCCGAACGCTCGCCATCGTGGCCCAATCGGCGGGGTCGGCAACGGTATTTTTTGCCGCCTGGGTGGCGGGTGGTTTTGTGAGTTTGTGCGGTGCCCTGACCTACGCCGAAATTGGTGCCCGGTATCACTTCCCCGGCGGTTTTTACAAACTGATCTCCACGGCTTTCCACCCGGTTTTTGCTTTCATGCTCAACTGGGTCATTGTGCTGACGTACGGCGCGGGTCTGGCTGGGGTGGCCCTCATCGGGGCCGAATACATCAACCCGCTGCTGCCGGTATCGCTGCAAACCAGAGCCGGTGTTCAGGGAACGGTGATTGCAACGGTGCTTTTTTTCTTCGTGATCAATTACCTCGGCATCAAGTCCAGCGCCCGGCTGCAAAACATCCTCAGTAGCCTCAAAATCGTTCTGATGGCGCTGCTCTGTCTGGGTGTCGTCATTGCTCCAGGCGCGGAAATCGCTCCCGTTGTGACGCATACCTCTTCACTCGGCACGTATAACTTCTTTTCCGCCTTTGCCGTTAGCCTGATTGCGGTTTTTTACACCTACGGCGGTTATCAGCAGACGCTGAATTTCGGCGCAGACATTAAAGATCCGGTGCGCAATACCCCACGCGGTATTCTGATCGGAATGGCCATCGTCATTTGTTTGTATCTGTGCATCAACTACGCCTATTACCACCAACTGGGCTTTGCCGGACTGGCCAATTCCAAACTCATTGCCGCCGATCTGGCGCGGGCTTTGTTTGGCGATTGGGGTTTTACCTTTGTTTCGGTCGCGATTTTTATCTCGGTGCTGGGATACATCAACGCAACCTTACTGTCGTTGCCACGGGTGTTTTACGCAATGGCCGACGATGGTGTGCTGCCGCCCATTTTCAAGAAAGTCAACGAACGGACGCAGGTGCAGGAGTTTACGCTGGTCTTCATTACGGTTGTGGTGCTGGCGTCGTTGCTCGTACTCGGCACCTTCGAGAAAATCGTCAGTTACGTCATGTCGATTGACAGCCTGGCGCTGGCGAGTGCGGCTGCGTCGATTTTTGTGTTTCGGCACCGCGTTCGGGGCAATGATCCGCACACGGGCTACAAACTTCGGCTGTATCCGTGGATTCCGCTGATTTTCATCCTGTTTCTGCTAGCGGTTTCGGTCAATGTGATTGTGAGCGATCCGGTTCCGGCGGCTATTGGCTGGGGCCTGTTTTTCAGCGGAGCGCCCCTGTACTGGCTGCTCAAAAAGGTCTTTTAAGGGCGGTACGGTTTCGACCCGCATTGAATGCAGATTATCTTTGAATGTTAAACCGCGACGGTCTGCCGTCCGAATCACTTACGTCAATTACCCGTGGATATTTCGTACATTCTCAATGAACTCGGAGAAGAGCGCAGCCAGTATTTCAATGCCGTGGCCCCGCCCATTATCCAAACCAGTAATTTCATGTTTCCGGACGTAGAGACGATGCGCCGGATGTTTCCCCATGAATTTGAACTGCCGATTTATACACGGGGCAACAACCCGACGGTCGAAATTCTGCGGAAGAAACTGGCGGCTCTCGAAGGCTCCGAAGACGCCCTCGTGCTGGCGAGCGGCAGTGCGGCCATTGCCACGGCGGTAATTGCCAACGTTAATCAGGGCGATCACATCGTTTCGGTGGCCAAACCGTATAGCTGGACCACCAAGCTCATGCAGAATTTTCTGCCCCGGTTCGGCGTTACAACGACGTTTGTTGACGGTACGGACGTGAGCCAGTTTGAAAACGCCATCCAGCCCAATACCAAAGTTATTTACCTCGAATCGCCCAATACGTTCACGTTCGAGTTGCAGGACCTGGCCGCCGTGGCAAAACTGGCGAAGGCGCACGGAATTGTTACGATGATCGATAACAGTTACTCGACGGCTTTGTATCAGAAACCCGTTGAACTGGGCATTGATGTCGTGCTGTACTCGGCGTCCAAATACATCGGCGGGCATAGCGATGTGGTGGCGGGCGTGATCTGTGGAACGAAGGAAATGATGCGGAAAATCTTCTATTCCGAATACATGACGCTGGGCGGTATTATCTCACCCATGAACGCGTGGCTCATGATTCGCGGGCTGCGGACTTTGCCGCTGCGGCTCGAGCGGTCGGCCCGGACGGCTGCCGAAGTGGTAGCGTACCTCGAAAACCATCCGAAGGTCCGGCGCGTCTATTTCCCGTATTCAAAAACCAATCCGCAGCTCGAACTGGCCAAACGGCAGATGTCAGGTTGTGGCGGTTTGCTGACCATTTCGCTCGAAACCGATCAGATTGAGGTGGTTGACAGGTTTGCCAATTCGCTGAAACGGTTTTTGCTGGGTGTTTCGTGGGGTGGGCACGAGTCACTGGCGTTCCCGGCCAGTTCCGGCTATGCCGACGGCACCGCCCAGCCCGGTGATACAGGGTTTAATCTGATCCGGTTGTACATTGGGCTGGAAGAACCGGAGGGCTTGATTGCGGACCTAAAGCAGGCGTTGGAGCACATTTAGCCCTTCAATTTTGTTATTTTTGCATAACCATTGATTTGTTGCTCATGCGTTTTTCCGTTTGTCTGCGTTCGTTAGCCTGTGCCTTCAGCCTCTTTGTGTCTTTTCATACGGCTCATTCTCAAACTGTTCCGTCGTTTTTAAAAGCGAATCCGCGCTGGGTTGATTCGGTGTTTAACGCCATGACGCCCGATCAGCGGATTTCCCAGCTTATCATGGTCGCGGGTTTTTCGAACCGGAGCAGGGGGTACGAAGATTCGCTGATGAGGCTGGTGCAGACGTATCAGGTTGGCGGAATTGTGTTTTTCCAGGGCGGACCCATCCGGCAGGCCCGGCTGATCAACCGGCTGCAAACCGTTACCAAAGTGCCCATGCTGGTGGCGATTGATGGTGAGTGGGGGCTGGGTATGCGGCTGGACAGCACCGTACGGTTTCCGTACCAGATGACGATGGGAGCCATTCAGGAGCGCGACGACCTGATTTATAAGAT
Organism: Larkinella arboricola; assembly: GCF_003259745.1. GTDB lineage: Bacteria > Bacteroidota > Bacteroidia > Cytophagales > Spirosomataceae > Larkinella > Larkinella arboricola. Next base: position 1,088,859 of record NZ_QLMC01000001.1, read on the forward strand.
GGGAGCGGCCGTGGCCCGTCAAAGCCGTCGGCTGGGCATCCACATTAATTTTGCGCCGGTCGCGGATGTGAACAACAATCCAAACAACCCGGTAATCAATTTCCGGTCGTTTGGCGAAGACAAGGAAGCCGTAGCCCGCAAGGCGCTGGCTTATATGAAAGGGATGCAGGACAACGGTTTGCTAACCTCCCTGAAACACTTCCCCGGCCACGGCGATACCGGAACGGATTCGCACTATGATTTGCCGCTGATTTCTAAAAACCGTCAGCAACTCGAAGGGCTCGAATTGTATCCGTTCCGCAAACTCATCGATGCCGGGGCTGCGGGCGTTATGATTGCCCACCTGAACATTCCGGCGCTGGATGCTACCCCTAACCTGCCGAGTACGCTCTCGCGCAAGGTCGTTTCCGATTTGCTCAAAAACGAACTGGGTTTCGGCGGACTGGTGTATTCCGACGCCATGAACATGAAGGGGGTCACCAAATATTATCCGTCCGGTATTGCCGATCGGATGGGGCTCGAAGCGGGAATGGATGTGCTGGAATATACGCTCGACATTCCGCGGGCCATTGCCGAAGTGAAGCAGGCCATAGCCGACGGACGGCTTTCGCAGGCCGACATTGATGCCCGTTGCCGCAAAGTGCTGGCGGCCAAAGCCTGGGCGGGGCTGGATCGCTACAAACCCGTTGACCTGATGAACCTCGTCCGGGATTTGAATGAACCCGAATCCGAACTGCTCAACCGCCTGCTGACGGAAGAGGCCCTGACGGTTTTGAAAAATGATAAAGAAGAGTCGGGTGAACCGCTGATTCCGTTGCTGAATCTGGGCACGAAAAAGATTGCGTCGGTTTCGCTGGATGCCGCACAGGAAACGTATTTCCAGAAAATGCTTGGTAATTATACGGCGGTCAAGCATTTCAACATAGCGGCCGCTACGGCGGACACCACTCTGAAACGGATTCGGCAGGAGTTGAAAGACTATGACCTGCTGCTGGTGGGGGTTCACCTGAGCAACATCCGTCCGGCGGTGCAATACGGCGTTACGCCCAAAACCGTCGCGATGCTGAAAGAGTTGTGCGAAACCGGAAAAGCCGTGGTTTCGGTGTTTGGAAACCCGTATGCGCTGGCGAAGCTGGAAGGGCTCGACCAGGCGCGGGGCGTTATCATGGCGTACCAGTTAACCCAATTCACGGAAGAACTGGCCGCTCAACTGATTTTTGGCGCCATTCCGGCGAAAGGAAAACTGCCGGTGACGGTCAACGAGCGGTATAAACGCAACGACGGAATTGCTACCTCGTCGATTGGCCGGTTGAAATACACGATTCCGGAAGAAGTGGGGGTAGACTCCTATTTTCTGACGGCGAAAATTGACTCGCTGATGCAGGTGGCCCTCACCCAGAAAGCGACGCCGGGCGGTGTGGTGCAGATGGCCAAGGACGGCAAGGTGATTTTCCGCAAAGCCTACGGAACCCACACGTACGAAGGACTCACGCCCACCAAAGAAGACGACTTGTTCGATCTGGCGTCCGTGACGAAAGTCAGTACGTCGACGCTGGCTCTGATGCGACTGGTGGACGAAGGTAAATTCAACCTCGACGCAACGATGGCGGACTATCTGCCGGATTTCAAAGAGTCGAATAAGGCCAACCTCATCTGGCGCGATGTGCTGACGCACCAGGCCGGTTTGAAGGCGTCGATTGCGTTCTGGACGGATACGAAAAACCCCGATGGCACCTGGAAGGACAAGACCTTTGATGAAGAGAAGCATGGACCGTATAAAATAGAGATTACGGACAATCTGTTTATGCACCGGCGATACCGGAAAACCATCTTCGAGACGATTCGCGATTCGCCCGTAAGTGCCAAGAAGGATTACGTTTACAGCGATTTGTCGTTTATCCTCTACCCGAAAATTGTGGAGAAAATGACGGATCAGAAGTTTGAGGACTACCTGAAACAGAACGTCTACGAACCGCTGGGCGCAACGACACTGACGTTCAATCCGATGCGGTTTTATCCCTTGCCGCGCATGGTGCCGACCGAATACGACTCAGTATTCCGCAAGACGCTGGTCTGGGGCCGGGTACACGACGAAGGGGCGGCCATGCTTGGCGGGGTTTCGGGCCATGCCGGTCTGTTTGGTTCGTCCAATGACCTAATGAAACTGGTGCAGATGTACCTGCAAAAAGGGTATTACGGCGGCAAACAGTTCATCAGCCCGCAGACAGTTACGGAGTTTACACGGTATCAGTTTCCGGAAAAAGGCAACCGGCGGGGAATCGGCTTCGACAAACCGACATATAAATACACGGGAAATGCGCCCAGATATGCCAGTCCGCAGAGTTTCGGGCACTCGGGTTTCACCGGAACGTTTATCTGGGTTGACCCGCAGTACAATACCTCGTACGTGTTTATGTCGAACCGGGTGTATCCGAGCCGTACGCATACCAAGCTCATTACCCTGAACATCCGGACGAATGTTGCCGATGTGTTGTATGAAGCCATCCGCCGGGGGCCCAGTTCGAACCTGGCCGGCATCCTGGCAACGCCGTAAGACGGTTTTGGGCAGGCTAGGCTAAAGGTGCTTTTTTCTGCGTACTGTTAATCTGAGTGCCATGAAAAGTTATCTTATTCGTTTGCTCGACTACGAGCAATGGGCCAATCAGGCCGTAATTGACGCATTGGTGCGTGTTGAAAATCCACCCGAGCGCGCGGTCAGGGTGATGGGCCATATTTTGTCGGCGCAGCAGATTTGGCTGTCGCGGCTGACGGGTGAGGTCAGTAACGTAGCCGTTTGGGAAGACATTCCGATGGCCCGGATGAGCGAGACATCCAACCGGAATTCCCAGCGGTTAAAAACGTTTCTGGAAGCCGAACCGGCAGAGGGCCTAAACCGTATAATTTCGTATAAAACTACGTCGGGCCAGCCTTTTACCAACCCGTTGATCGACATTCTGATGCACATGAGTCATCACGCGGCTTACCACCGGGGCCAGGTTGTGCAGTTGATCCGCCCGCAGCTGGCCGACGTACCGATGACGGATTTTATCTTCTGGGCCCGAGGCTGAAAATGAGCCGGTATTCTTATCAGAAAATCATGGAAAACGTGCTGCCCTGCCCCGGCGTTGAGGTTACTTTCAACTGGCCGTTGTGAAGCTGCATGATCTGCCGGGAAAGGCTTAACCCAATACCGGAACCGGTTTTTTTGGTGGTGTAAAACGGGATAAAAATTTTTTCGATGGCTTCCGGTTCGATGCCCGGGCCGTTGTCACTGACGTAAATAATCAGGCGGTTGTCCTCCGATTTTACTTCGATCCTGAGCTTGGGTTTGCGGTGTCCTTCCAGAATTTCCATCGCGTTTTTGATGAGATTGATCAGGACCATTTCGATCTGCCCCGCGTCGGCAAAAATCATCAGATATGACGGAACGGGCGGGGCTTGCAGGATGATATGTCGCTGTTGTAATTCAGCCTGAACCAGCGCGATCACGTTTTTCAGGAGGTTCTCGACGGAGATTTCGGCCAGACGGGGTTGCGGAATAGCCGTAAAATTGCGGTAGGCATCCACAAACCGCATGATGCCCCGCCCCCGGTGTTCGATGGTGGTCAGGGCTTCGCGAAGGTCGTTGACGGCTTCTTCGTCGGCTCCGGCCAGTTCGGTATTCACAATCTGCTGCATCGTTCCGACCAGCGACACAATGGGCGTAACCGAGTTCATAATTTCGTGCCGCAGCACCTTCGTCAGATTCTGCCAGGCTTCCAGTTCTTTTTGCTGCAACTCCGTCCGGATGTTCTGGATCGACGCCACTGTCACCGGCCGACCGCGCAGACTGACCGTGGCACACCGTACCGAAAGTTCCTGCTCAAAACTGCTTTGGTAAATGGCGGGGGTGCTGCTGGGTGTGGCCGTCAGAATGTCGTACAATCCAGTGTGAACGGTTTGTAAATCAGAGAGATGTCGGAGCCGGTAAATTCCTAATAACCGCAGGGCTGCCTGATTGCTCATCTCCACATTGCCCACGGCATCGAACGAAATCAGACCCACGCTTACCTGCTGAACGATGGTGTTGAGGTAGTGCAGATTGGCTTCTTTTTCGGCCCGCGCCTGCCGAAACGCTTCCAGCACTTCGTTGAATTGCTGGTTTAGTTCTTTAAAGCTCGGCCCCAGCTCGTTATCGGCTTTGAAAGCCACGGCAAAATCCGAATACCGTACCGATTCCATGAACCGCGTCAGCTTGCGGTTCAGGCTGGTGATGTACCGGTGCAGATTGGCGGTTTCGGCGGTCAGCAGAATAATACCGAGGCCCACCAGCAGCGACCGGCTGGCCGGAACCGCCCACCAGGCGTAGGCGATCAGTAAACAGGTAAGCAGAATGATGGCAATGCGGATAAAAAGCCCCGTGGCGAATCGTTTCATACATCAAAGTCCGTATTTCTCCAGTCGCCGGTATAGCGCCTGCCGCGACAGTCCCAGTTCCCGGGCAATGTCGGTAATGTTGCCGTGGTACTTCTGCATGGCCTGCTGAATCATCTTTTTTTCCATGTCTTCAATCTGAAGATTTTCCTGGAAAGGAAGCTCTTTATCCGCCGGAATAGCGGCCGGAGCATTGGTGCCAAAGTAAAAATCTTCCGGCTCCAGGACGTTTCCCTGCGCCAGAATGACAGCCCGTTCGATGGCGTGCTGCAACTCCCGAACGTTGCCCGGCCAGCGGTATTGTTGCAACTGCCGCGCCAAAGCCGGGCTGATGGAAGCGACTTTGCGGTTGTACTGTTTGCGGTATTGCTTCAGAAAATGTTCGGCCAGTGGGAGGATGTCTTCGGGCCGTTCGCGGAGCGGGGGAATGTGTACTTCGATGGTGTTGATGCGGTACAGCAAATCCTGCCGGAACGAGCGGTCGCTGACGTGCTGGTAAATCGGTGAGTTGGTGGCGCAGATCAACCGAACGTCGATGTTTTTCGGCTTGTTGGAGCCTACGCGCGTGACTACCCGCTGCTGCAGAACCGTCAGGAGTTTGGCCTGCTGCGGGAGTGAGATGTTGCCAATTTCGTCCAGGAAAATCGTGCCGCCCTGGGCTTCTTCAAACCGTCCGGCGCGGTCCTCACGGGCGTCGGTGAAGGCACCTTTGACGTGTCCGAACAGCTCGCTTTCAAACAAACTATCACTGAGCGCCCCCAGATCGACGCTTACAAACGGTTTGTCGCGCCGGAGCGACCGTTGGTGCAGGGCGCGGGCCACCACGTCCTTTCCGGTGCCATTTTCACCCAAAATCAGCACATTGGCATCGGTTTCAGCGACGCGCTCGATGGTGGCAAAAACCTGCCGCATGGCGGGGCTGACGGCAATGTACGATGCGCCTGAGGCATTGGCCTTGCCCGAAGCCGGGGCACCTGGGGCCGATCCGTTTTGCCCATTTCCCTTGGCGGCACCTTGTCCGGCGCCGCCTTCCAGCGCATTGTGCAGCGTTGCCAGCAGTTTATCGTTTTCCCAGGGTTTGAGTACAAAATCGCGGGCACCGGACTTGATGGCCCGCACCGCCATTTCTACGTCACCGTAAGCCGTAATCAGGACGACGGCCGTAGTTGGTTTGATATCCAGAATGCGGTCGAGCCACAGAAAGCCTTCGCGGCCGCTGCTGTTGTCGCGCTGGAAGTTCATGTCGAGCAACACCAGATCGTAGCTACCGTTGGTGATCAGAAACGGAATCTTCTCAGGATTTTTTTCAATATCAACCTGGGGGTAGTGGCGTTTGAGCAGCAATTTAGCCGCGCTCAGCACATCAACATCGTCGTCAATAATCAGGATTTTGGACATATAATTTTCTAAAACGGTGGTCAAAACCGCATCATTTATGCAGGCAGGATAGCGATTTATTGCCTAAATATAGCCAGTCTCAAGCTACCCTGCAAAGTGGCTTATACCAGCGGTTTTTGGCCGAAAGATACGCTATTTTTGTCCGTGTCCGCTTTCGGACAAAACCTGTCCGCATGTGGACAGGAAAAAGGCAATAAGTCCAATGTAACGTATTGATTGTCAGTATTGGTTGATTACTGGCACGTCAATTGGCACTAGACGGAATAGTTGGGAAACACTGGAAACGGTATCCAACTCTGAATCATCTACCAATCAACAATTTTAAAAGTAATGGATCGCGTATTACCAAAACGATTCTGGACAAATCAGCGAATTGCGCTTGTCGGCGGTGGGATAGCGTTAGTGGGACTGCTGGTTTATAATTTTATATGGGCTGATCACCGTTCTAAGCTGAACGTCGAGAAAGATAAAATTACAATATCCACCGTTTCGACGGGCACGTTTGACGACTTTATTGTCGTAACCGGGGTGGTTCAACCCCTGAAAACCATTCGGCTTGATGCCATTGCGGGCGGCTACGTTACGGAGAAACTGGTAGAAGGCGGTAACATGGTAAAGCAGGGCGAAACGCTGCTGCGGCTGGAAAACCAGAACCTGCGACTGAACTTCCTTCAATCGGAAACGGAAGCAAACCGACTGGTGAACGATCTGCAAAACACCCGGCAGCGGTTGCGGGTAGAGCGGTATACGCTGCAAAAAACATTGTCGGACCTGGATTTTCAGCTTGATAAGGCGAAAGATACCTATGAGCGGCAAACGAGGCTTTTCAAAGACAAAGCCATCCCTGAGCAGGATTATCTGACCGCCAAACGGGATTACGACCGCCTGATTGAGCAGCGGAAAATTGAGGTGGAATCGCAGAAATACCAGCAGGAGAACGCCATGATTCAGATCAAACAGTTGGAAGAAACGCTGGCCCGCACCCAGAAAAACGTAGCCCTCTGGCAGCAAACGCTGAATAACCTGGTTGTGAAAGCGCCGGTTTCGGGTCAGTTGTCATCGATGGACGTAGAAGTCGGCTCCAACATCAATCAGGGGCAGAACATTGGCCAGATCGACGATTTAAACGGTTTTAAAATGCGCGTCGGCATCGACGAACACTACAACAGCCGGATTTTTGCGGGTTTGAAAGGAACGTTTGAATACAACGGCGGAAACCACGAATTGCAGATTACCCGCGTCTATCCGGAAGTGCGAAACGGACGGTTTGAAGTGGATATGATTTTCACGAAAGGTGCTCCGGCGGGAATCAAGCGCGGTCAGTCGACGCCAATCCAGCTGGAACTGGGCAAAGCCTCAAAAGCGACGCTGTTGCCGGTAGGTGGGTTCTTCTCCGATACGGGCGGCAACTGGGTGTACGTCATCGACAAAACAGGCAACCGGGCCGTGAAGCGGAACATTACGCTGGGCCGCAAAAACCCGGAATATTTCGAAGTGCTGACGGGCCTGGAACCGGGCGATCAGGTCATCACCTCGTCGTACGAAAACTTTGGCGACAACGAAGTCCTCGAATTCTAATTCTCAGCTTCGCTCTATCTTTCTCTGCTCAATTTGGCGAAATAGGTTTCAAAGATTGTTTCGCGGAGTTGAGCAGAGAGCATCAGAGTGGCGCGGAGGTAAACCGAGTAAAACCAGAAACTAGTCATAAAACATGATACGGACTGTAAACCTACAAAAAGTTTTCGCGACAGAAGAAGTCGAAACCACCGCCCTGCACGGTATTTCAATGGATGTTAAGGATGGCGAATTTGTGGCCATGATGGGCCCGTCGGGCTGCGGAAAGTCTACGCTGCTGAATATCCTTGGCCTGCTCGACAACCCCTCGGAGGGCGAGTACTTCTTCTACGGCACGGAGGTGTCGAAGATGTCGGAACGTCAGCGGGCGCAGTTGCGGAAAGGTTCCATCGGCTTTGTGTTCCAGAGCTTTAACCTGATCGACGAACTAACGGTTTACGAGAACGTTGAACTCCCCCTGCTGTACCTGAAAACCCCCGCCGACGAACGTAAAAAAGCCGTTGAGGAAGTGCTGGAGCGGATGAACATCATGCACCGGCGGAATCACTTCCCGCAGCAACTGTCGGGTGGTCAGCAGCAACGGACGGCCATTGCCCGGGCGGTGGTTGCCAAACCCAAGATGATCCTGGCCGATGAGCCGACCGGTAACCTCGACTCGACCAACGGTGAAGAGGTAATGAAACTGCTGAACCAGTTAAACACCGAAGGCACAACGATCATCATGGTGACGCACTCACCCTACGATGCGGGATTTGCCCACCGGATTGTCAACCTGTTTGACGGCAAGATTGTGACGGAGAATTTCCACGTATAATACCCGTTCTGACCTGGGGTTACGCCGATCAGGGGAGTAAGGGAAAGCTTCGCAGTGAATGGACTCCGGTTCATCCCTTTAATCCGCGTAATCACAGTTCAAGATTAAAATTACTTATGAAAAAGCTGATCCTGTTCTTAGTGCTGGTTTGTTTTGGGCGTTTGTCGGCTTCGGCGATGGGCCACCCACACAACCTGTTTTCGGTGCATCAGAAAGCAAAGCAATATGCGCCGAAAAGCAAAGAAGGGCAGCGATCAGCTTGCCGCCTTTCAAAGCGATCCCTGATTGAATACGTCCGGGCACTGGCTGGTTAATCGTATTTCTTCATTTTCTCTCCATGCTTCTTAACTACCTTAAAATTGCGCTGCGTAACCTGTGGAAACACAAAACGTTTGCGCTGGTCAACGTCATTGGCATGTCGGTAGCTTTTGCGAGCTGCCTTTTGCTGTTTCTGACGGCCTGGAACCAATTGTCCTTTGATGATTTTCAGGTGAACCGCGACCAGTTGTACATGGTGTACGAACAATCCGGACCCACCAACAAGTCGGGGGCAATGCCCGCTCCGCTGACCCCTGCGCTTCGGAAGGAATTGCCGGAAATCAAACATGCTACCCGGATTGTCAGCGGGGGCCGACTGGTTCAATACCGTAATCAGGAGTTCGACAAGAACATTCAGTATGTTGATCCGGATTTCTTTGCCATGTTTTCGTTTCCGATACGGAAAGGCAACCCGGCAACGGCTTTGAACAGCCTGAGCAATGTCGTCATCAGCGAAAAGACGGCCGAAGCCCTTTTTGGAAAAACCGACCCCATTGGCAAGACGCTGTTGCTGCGTCAGGAAGAGGTCTGGAAACCGTTTGTCGTGTCGGGCGTCATTGCCGACGCCCCCGAAAATTCCAGCATCAGATTCGACATTCTGGCCCGGTTTGAAGCCTATCCGGAGTATCAGCCCAATAAAGATCAGTGGGATAATCAATTCCATACGGTTTACGTCCAGGTCGATCCGAAAGCAACCGAAGCGGCTCTGAAACAGCGACTCCGGCCGTTTGTCGCAAAGTATTACGCCAATTCGATTTTAAACCTGAAGCGCGATGGCGGACAACCCGACGAAAACGGGGATCTGACCAGTTTGCGGCTGTTACCGTTCCGCGATCTGCATTTCGATACGGAAATTGGCGGGGGCAACAATTCGCCCATTAAACGGTCTTATCCAATTCTGCTGCTGGTTGTTGCCGGTTTTATCGTGCTGATTGCCTGCATTAATTTCATCAATCTGTCAACGGCCCGCTCCATGACCCGCTCCCGCGAGGTTGGAATGCGGAAGGTGCTGGGGGCGCTAAAGCAGCAACTGGTACTCCAGTTCTGGGGAGAAGCCTTCATTCTGTGTCTGATCGCGCTGGTATTGGGCGGGCTGCTCGCCGTATCGCTGCTTAGTCAGTTTAACGCGATTTTCCGGAGCCAAACCTCCTTCGACGACGTGTTTACGCCCGGCCTGCTGCTTTCAATGACAGCGGTTTTTGTGTTCATCACCTTCGTTGCCGGGGGGTATCCGGCCTTGTTCGTCTCGCGGCTGAACACCACCCAAATTCTGAAAGGCAAAGTCTCACTGGGCAAAACCGGCGCCGTCCGGAACACCCTGCTCATCGTTCAGTTTGCCATCGCGACGTTCCTGATTGGCTGCACCATGATTGCGTGGCAACAGGTAACCTTTTTACGAAATATGCCGCTGGGCTACAACGAAAGCCAGGTGGTCAGCATCCCGGTGGGCGACCGGATCAACGGTCGGCAGGCGCTGAATCTGTTCCGCGACAAACTCGTTCAACAATCGAATGTATTGAGTGTTACGGGGGCATACAAGAACTTTGGCCGGGGCCTCGATGGCTCAACCTTTATATCCATTGTTGGATTTGATCACAAAAACCGTACGGTTCGTTCGCACTGGCAACCCGTCGATTATGATTACCTGAAAACGCTGGACATCAAGCTGCTGGCTGGTCGGGATTTCTCCCGTCAGTACGCAACAGATACCACCACCAGCGTCATCATCAACGAAACGATGGCCAAACAACTGGGCGAGAAAAACCCGGTGGGAACCTTGTTGAACGTAGACGAGAACGCTCCGCCGATGCAGGTGATCGGGGTGGTAAAAGACTACCACCACGAGTCACTGAAGAAGACCATCCAGCCGAATACCCTGCTGATCAGCCACGACTGGCCCATTGCTTATATTCTGGTTAAAATCGCTCCAAATAATGTTCCGGCAACGATGGCTACGCTGAAGAAAGCCTGGGAAGAGGTGGCGCCCACGTCGGAGTTTCAGGGCAGTTTTCTGGACGAAAACACCAACCGGCAATACCAGTCGGAGGAGCGAATGTCGAAGATGTTTATCAGCGCGGCTGTGATTGCTATTCTGCTCTCCTGCATGGGACTGTTTGCCATTGCGGTGATGATGATGGCGCAGCGGACCAAGGAAATCGGGGTCCGGAAAGTGCTCGGTGCGAGTGTGGGCAGCATTGTGGCCCTGCTCTCGAAAGACTTCCTGAAGCTGGTGTTGGTCGCCATTGTCATTGCTACGCCGGTGGCCTGGTGGATGATGGCGCAGTGGCTGGAAGAATACGCATTCAAGATCACGATTGAGTGGTGGGTGTTTGCGCTGGCGGGTTTGCTGGCCATCCTGATCGCATTGGCAACGGTCAGCTTCCAAAGCATCAAAGCCGCTTTAACCAATCCGGTAACCTCACTTCGTTCGGAATGAGGAATTAAGAAATGATGTGTTGGCCGACGTAACCACAAGCTTCACTTATAACTAACAACAACATGCTAACGAACTACTTGAAAATCGCCTGGCGGAACCTGCTGCGCAACTGGGGATTCTCGGCCATTAACGTCTTAGGGCTAACGGTCGGGGTGACGGCCTGCCTGCTGATTAGTCTGTACGTGCGGCATGAGTTGAGCTATGACCAGTTTCACCAAAAGGCCAGTCGGGTTTACCGGCTCGTTACGGACATTAAAACGCCAACCGAAACCATTAACACGGAATCTACGGCCTTTGCCATGGCGAATGCCGTCAAAACCGGATTGCCGGAAGTTGAACAGGCCGTTCGGTTGCTGAACCGGGGCATGCTGGTGCAGCGGGGGGAACACAAATTTCAGGAAGACCGCCTGTTGTATGCCGACTCGGCTTTCTTCCAGGTCTTTTCCTTTCCGTTGCTCAAAGGCAATCCGCAGACGGCGCTGGTGGCTCCGTTTAGCGTGGTGCTGACCGAAAAAGCGGCTTTAAAATATTTTGGTAACGAAGATCCCATTGGAAAAGCCCTGATGCTCGACGGGCAGAACAGCGCAACTGTTACCGGGGTGGTGGCCGATGTGCCGGATAATTCCCATGTCAAATTCGACATCCTCGTTTCCATGGCAACGCTGACCAGAACGTTTGCGCCCGGTATTGATGAGCAGTGGGGGAATTTTGGCCCTATTACCTATCTCTTGCTGAAAGAACATACGAATGCCGCAGTAGTAACATCCCGACTGCCGGATTTGCTGGAACGCCGGGCGGGATCGTTCATGAAACAAAACAAAATGCAGTTTACCCTCTTGCTGGAGCCGCTCACCGATGTGTACCTGCGCTCACCCCGGCATACACAGGGAACCGAAGGCGGTAGTCTAACGAACATCTATGTTTTCTCGATTGTGGCCGGTTTTATTCTGCTGATTGCCTGCATCAACTTCATGAATCTTGTCATTGCCCGGTCGTCGGAACGGGCCAAGGAGGTGGGTGTCCGCAAGGTTGTCGGCGCAGTTCGTAGCCAGTTGACGGGACAGTTTCTGAGTGAATCCGTTCTGCTAAGCTTTATTGCGTTTATCCTGGCCGGTATTCTGTGCGAATTGTTACTACCGGCTTTCAATACCCTGTCGGGTAAAATCATCAGCCACAGTCTGTTTACCGACGGAACCTACTGGCTTACGCTGCTGGGTTTAGCGGCTTTGGTGGGTGGTTTCGCCGGGATTTATCCGGCGCTGGTGTTGTCCAGCTTCAAGCCGATTGCGGTTCTCAAGGGGCGTTTCGTAAGCAGTTCACAGGGTATTTTACTCCGCCGTACCCTGGTCGTCGTGCAGTTCATGATTTCGGTTTCGTTGACGATCGGGACGCTGGTGGCTTATCGTCAGTTGAATTTTATGCGCAACCAGCAACTGGGTTTCCAGAAAGATCAGACGCTGGTGGTGAGCCTGCCCGACCGGGATTACATGCTGAAAAACCAGCGGGCACTTCGAAACCAGATGGCGACCCTGCCCGGTGTGCAGGCTGTGGCCGTTTCGTCACACCTGCCCGGTGGCGGTAGTCTGGGTGCCTATACCGAGATTGAGAACACGATGGGCGAGATGCAGGCGGCCAACATGGGGCTGTATTCCGTCGATTTTGATTTCCTGCCGCAATACGGCGTGAAGGTGGTTGCCGGACGGGTTTTCTCACCGAAATTTTCAACCGACTCAACCCAGGCGCTGGTCATCAACGAAGCCGCGGCCCGGGCGTTGGGCTACCATTCACCCGATCAGATTATTGGCAAACGGTTTTCGCAATGGGGCCGAAAAGGGCAGATCATTGGTGTCGTCAAGGACTTTCATACCAGTTCGTTGCGGGAGAGAATCGAGCCGCTCACGCTGCGCATCGAACCCAGTGACTTTTCGCTTTTTTCCCTGAAAGTCAAAGGTGTCGATGTAACAAAAACCATCCGGGCGTTGGAGCGCTTCTGGAAAACCGCCGTGCCGCAGCGGCCTTTCGATTATTACTTTCTCGATCAGGCATTCGATAAGCAATACCGGGCTGAAGAACGGTTTGGGAAGCTGTTTCTCTACTTTTCGGGACTGGCTATTTTCATTGCCTGTCTGGGATTGTTTGGCCTGACTTCGTACACAACGGTCCAACGAACCAAGGAAATTGGGGTGCGCAAAGTACTGGGAGCGTCGGTGCCCAGCATTGTTCTGCTGCTGTCCAAAGACTTTTTAAAACTGGTTTTAATAGCCGTTATTCTGGCGTCTCCGGTGGCCTGGTGGGCGATGGATACTTGGTTGCGGGATTTCGCGTACCGAATTAACGTCGAGTGGTGGATTCTGGTGCTGGCGGGCGTACTGGCCATTGCCATCGCGTTTCTAACGGTTTCCTTCCAGTCCATCAAAGCGGCTTTAACCAATCCAGTGAAGAGTTTAAGAACGGAATAAAATTATCTAAACCCTTCCGCCAACCGGTCCGACAACAACTATGCTACGTAACTACTTCAAAACTGCCTGGCGCGGTCTTCTCAACAGCAAAGGCTATTCGGCCATTAACATTGGCGGGCTGGCCGTGGCGCTGGGCATCGGTATTCTACTGCTCTGGTGGGTGAAAGACGAACTTAGCTTTGACCGTTTTCACACCCACAGCGACCGGATTTACCGCATTAACGGCAGCTTCGGATCGAGCGAGTCGCAGCAGTTTTCGGGGCAGATTGTCGCTCCGGTAGCGGCCTATGCCCGGAAAAACATGCCGAATGTGGAGGATGCCGTGCGGGTTGTGGATAGTTACGATATGTCGCCTTTCAAAGTGCAGGATAAAACGCTCGTGGAAGAACGAGCGATGTACGTCGATCCGGCATTTTTTACCTTTTTCAATTTTGAATTCATCAAGGGAAACCGGGCGCGGCCGTTCCCGGACTTGCAGTCGGTTATCCTGACGGAATCGGCGGCAGTACGGTATTTCGGGCAAACGGATGCCGTCGGGAAAGTGCTGTATTCCGTTTCCAAGAAGCAGAACTATGTCGTCAGCGGGATTATGCGGGATTTTCCGGACAACTCCAGCATCCGGGGTAATATGCTATTTCCGCTGGAACTTGTCGCCAAAGCCTATCAGCCGAACGATTACTGGAAGTCAATGGACTCAGATTGGGGTAACTGGTACGCCAGAACGTTTGTCCGCGTTGATCCAAAAGCCGATCTGGACAAAATTGCCAAAACGCTGACCGACGTTCATCACGCCAGCAATCAGTATGACCAGGTGACGGTATACCGCCTGCAACCGCTGAAAGACATTCACCTCTACCGGCCCGACGGTACGCCGGGAGCCATGCAGGAAGTTAAAATGATGGGTATTGTCGCCCTTGTTCTGCTGGCCATTGGCTGCATCAATTACGTGAATCTGGCGACGGCGCGGGCCACGCAACGGGCCAGGGAGGTGAGCGTTCGGAAAGTCGTCGGCGCGGGCCGTGAACACCTGATTGGTCAGTTTCTGGCGGAGTCGCTGCTGATTTTCGTGATGGCTCTGGTGGGAGCAATAGCCCTGCTCAAAGGGCTGGAATCGACCTATCAGGAGCTGGCGGGCAAGTCACAGCCTTTTTCGCTGCTCGATCCGCAGGTCTGGCTGGTGCTGGTTGGGGCGCTGGCGTTCACGCTGGCGGTTGCGGGAATCTATCCGGCGGTGGTCCTGTCGTCGTTTGAGCCGCTGAAGGTGTTGCGCGGCAAAATGGCGACGGGTGGTAAAGGTGTAACATTCCGGCAAACGCTGGTCATCGTCCAGTTTGCTTTCTCAACGGCGTTGATCGTGGGGACGCTCATCATCGGCAACCAATTGCGGTTTTTGCGGGAACGTAATTTAGGCTACGACCGTGACAACACCTTTGCGTTCTGGATGACCGGAGAAATGGCGAAGCATTATGATGCGGTAAAAACCGAGTTGCTGCGTCAGCCAAGTGTGCGGGGTGTAACGGCTTCCAACAACAATCTGCTGAGTATCGGCAACAGCACCGGCGATACGGACTGGGAGGGGAAGCCTAAAAATAGCATGTTCATTG
Organism: Larkinella arboricola; assembly: GCF_003259745.1. Lineage (GTDB taxonomy): Bacteria > Bacteroidota > Bacteroidia > Cytophagales > Spirosomataceae > Larkinella > Larkinella arboricola. The sequence goes on from NZ_QLMC01000001.1 coordinate 1,103,877, forward strand.
TCAGTCGGATGCAGGTGGAAAAAGACTTTATTTCGTCTTTCGGGCTGAAGATGGCGTACGGTGAAACGTTTACCGGCTCGCCCGCCGATTCGATGCACTACATCCTGAACGAAACCGCCGTGAAAAAGGCCGGGATCAAAAAACCGATTGGCAAAAGCTTTACGTTGGGGCAGACCAAAGGCATCATCATTGGCGTCATCAAGGATTTTCATTTTGCCTCCCTGCGCCAGAAAGTGGAACCGGCGGTTTTTTACTACCGTCCTAACAACAACTTAAGCCGGATTTACATCAAAACCACCGGCCTCGATGCTCCCAAAGCCGTGGCCGCAGCCGAAAAGCTCTGGAAGCAGTACAGCCCGGATTATCCATTCGAATACCAGTTTATGGATGTGCAGTACAACGAAATGTATAAATCGGAGCAGCGGACGGGTCAGTTGTTCAACTTCTTTGCGGGCATCACAATCTTGGTTTCCTGCCTGGGTTTATTCGGGCTGGCTACCTTCACGGCTCAGCAGCGGACGAAAGAAATCGGTATCCGCAAGGTGCTGGGCGCGTCGGTGACGGGCATTGTGGCCCTGCTCTCGAAAGACTTTCTGAAACTGGTAGTGATTGGAATTGTCATTGCTTCACCCATCGCGTGGTGGATGATGAGCCAGTGGTTAACGGAGTTTGCCTATAAAATTGACCTGGACTGGTGGGTGTTTGCGCTGGCGGGTTTGCTGGCCATCCTGATTGCGTTCGCAACCGTGAGTTTTCAGAGCATCCGGGCCGCCCTGATGAACCCGGTTCGCTCGCTGCGCTCGGAATAAAGAATTCGGAATGCTGAATTATGAGTGAAGAATTAGAAATGAATAATGCGTCAGCCAACTCTTAATTCTTCACTCATAACTCCTAACTCTCCAATGTATGCTGAGGAATTATCTGAAAATTGCCATCCGCAATCTGCTGAGAAGCAAGTCGTTCTCAGCTATCAACATCCTGGGGCTGTCGGTCGGGATGACGTGCTGCCTGCTGCTGCTGCTCTATGTCCGGAGTGAGATGTCATTCGACAAGCACCACCAGCATGCCCGTGAACTATACCTGCTGGGGCAGGAGTCGCGCGTTGGGCAGGGCAAAGGAGAGATGTGGCCCTCCATATCGGCTCCCTACGCGTTTGCGCTAAAATCCGAATTTCCGGAAATTGAACAGGCAACCCGGCTCTGGGTCAACATGATCGACGGGAAGGCGCTGTTGCAGGTGCGGGAAGGAGGCAAGGCGCTGAAATCGTTTTATGAAACCAGAGGCTACCAGGTGGACTCTACCTTCTTCGACCTGTTTTCGTACGAGTTTACCGAAGGCAGCGCCCGCACCGCGCTGGTAGACCGGAACTCGGTGGTCCTGTCGGAAGACATGGCGTATAAGCTGTTTGGCGATACTCCGGCGCTGAACAAACTGATTCGCATCAGCGGCACGATGGGGGGAGGAGAAGATTTTAAGGTAACGGGTGTTTACCGCGACGAAAGCGCCCGTTCGCACATCGACGCGCGGTTTTTTTTGCCGCTTTACTCCGGTTGGGTCGGCAACTTTCTGCGGAATGAAAGGCTGGATTTCGCCAGCAACAATATGTTTACGACCTACCTGCGGTTACGCCCCGGAACCGACGTGCAACAGTTGGAAAAGAAACTGCCCGCGTTTGTGGAAAAGTACGCCCGCAACGACCTGAAAATGGTAGGGTTCAATAAACGGCTGTTCCTGGCTCCGGTGCCGGACCTGCATCTTTACCACGATTTCAAAACCGTGGTCACCCCCACCAACACCACAACCTACCTGTATATTCTGGCGTCGATTGCGCTGTTTACACTCTTGATTGCCTGTATCAACTTCATGAACCTCTCGACGGCCCGCTCGGCCAAACGCGCGGCTGAGGTGGGCATCCGGAAGGTCATGGGCGCCGAACGGGGCGCTTTGATCGGGCAGTTTCTGGGCGAGTCGATGGTGCTGGCGTTGCTGGCCCTGTTTATAGCCCTGGGAATGGTTGCGCTTCTCCTGCCGGTGTTCAACCAGTTGACCGATAAGACGTTGCACCTGTCCGAGCTTTTCGAACTGCGAATCATTCTGGCCTTTCTGGGTTTAGCCATGCTGACGGGGCTGCTGGCCGGTAGTTACCCGGCGCTCTATCTGTCGCTGTTCAATCCGGCACAGGTGCTGAAGGCGGGGACCAGCAGCGGCAAGGTTACCAACATGCTGTCGGCTACGGCCCTGCGTCGCGGGCTGGTGGTGTTTCAGTTTGTCATCTCGGTCGGGCTGGTCCTGGCCACGTTTGTCATTCAGGAACAGATGCGGTTTCTACGGAATAAGTCGCTGGGTTTCACGCAGGATCAGCAGATTGCCATTCCGCTCCGCAGCAGCGAATCCCGCGGTATTTATACGACTTACCGCAACGAAATCCTGCGCAACAATCAGGTGGCGTCGGCTGCCGGAACGCAGTATTATCCGGGCATTGTCAATGCCAGCGACTTTATGTTGTATAAACCCGAGCAGAGCGTGGCCAACGCCCAGAGTATCAAAACCAACTGGGTCGATTACGATTTTCTGCAAACGATGGGTTTCCAGCTGGTAGCCGGGCGGTTGTTTTCGCGTCAGTTTCCCGGCGATACGGCCAACCGCATGGTGGTCAACGAAGTGACGCTACGGAAGTTGCAGATACCGCTTCAGAAAGCCATTGGCCAGAAGCTGAACTTCGACTGGCAGGGCCAGACGCATCAGTACGAAATTGTGGGCGTGCTGAAAGATTTTCACTACGAAAACCTGCACCAGACCATTGAACCCTACGGGTTTATGCTGAACAATCGGCCCAATTACAACTACATCATTGTGCATGTCAACACGGCCAATATGGAGCAGGTGCTGGGTTTTCTGGAACAGAAATGGAAATCGCTACGGTCCGACGAACCGTTTGAATACTCGTTTCTGAACGAAGATTTTCAGAAAAACTACCAGGCCGAGGCCCGGACTTCGCGGATTGTGGGCTATTTCACGGCCATCTCTATCCTGATTTCGTGCCTGGGGCTGTTCGGGCTGGCGGCTTTCGCGGCCCAGCAGCGGACGAAGGAGATCGGCGTGCGCAAAGTGCTGGGCGCGTCGGTGGCTAACATTGTCTTGCTGCTTTCCAAAGATTTTCTGAAACTGGTCATTGTCGCCATCCTGATTGCCTCACCGATTGCGTGGTGGGCCATGAATGAGTGGCTCCAGGATTTTGCCTACAAAATTGCCATTCCGTGGTGGGTGTTCCTTGTCGCCGGTGCGCTGGCCCTGCTAATCGCATTCATTACCGTCAGTTTCCAGAGCATCAAAGCCGCGTTGATGAATCCGGTAAAAAGTTTAAAAACGGAGTAGAGTAAGTAGCATATCAATCTCTATCTCGTTTTCCTCCATTGCTTTAAACCTTCTCAAATGCTACGTAATTATCTGAAAATAGCCTGGCGGAATCTGGTCAAATACCCCACTACAACCGGTATTAACGTTGTGGGGCTGACGTTGGGGCTGGCAACCTGCCTTCTGATCGGGCTGTTTATCCGCAACGAACTCAGCTACGACGATTACCACACGAAAAAGGACCGAATTTACCGCATCGGGATGACGCGGACGTCCGGGGGCAACGTGGAACAGGGGGGTGTTACGCCGTATCCATTAGCCCCGGCGCTGCGAACGGATTTTTCCGACTGGCCGAAAATAGCCCGGATTCACGCGGAGGAGGACCTGACCGTTGTTGTCTCTCCAACAAAGCTTTTCAAGGAGGACAAGGTGGTTTTTGCCGAGCCGGAACTGCTGGATATATTCGATTTTAACCTACTGACCGGTGATGGTTCGGCTATCTTAAGCCAGCCTAATCAGGTGATTTTGAATGAAAGTACCGCCCGAAAATACTTCGGTACGGATTTACCTATTGGTAAAACGCTTCGCCTGGGCAATGATCTGACGGTGGTAGTGAAAGGTCTTATGCAGGATGTGCCGGTACAATCGAATCTGCCCGCCAGTATGCTGGTCTCGTTTTCGTCGATGAAAACCTATTTCCAGTTTGGAATCGAACAATGGGGCCTGCGATCGGGCGGTAGTGTCTATGCCGTGTTACCCGAAGGCCATTTGCCCGAAGAATACGCAAACCGGCTACGTCAGGCAGCAAAGAAGTACTTTCCTCAGCGGGCCGGGGAGACTTCCGAACTGGTCATGCAACCCCTGCGCGCTATTCATTTCAGCCCGGCTTTTGACGGAACGATTCTGACGCCCGCCATTTCGCCAACGTACCTCTATGTATTTGGAATTGTTGGGTTGTTCGTGCTGCTGATTGCCTGCGTCAATTTTATCAATATGTCGACCGCCCGCGCCATGATCCGCGCCCGGGAGGTGGGTGTTCGGAAAGTGATCGGGGCAACACAGAACCAGCTGGTTGCTCAATTTTTGAGTGAAGCTTTTTGGGTAACGGCTTTTTCGGCGGTGCTGGCATTGCTGCTGACGTATCAGGTTATGCCGCTGGTCAACGACTTTATGCAGAAACAGATTGCCTTTGTCTGGGGTGAATCAATCGTTTTATTAACGGTCCTGGCCCTGTTGACGGGCTTGTTGGCGGGTTTGTATCCGTCATTCTTTCTGGCGCGGTTCCAGCCCATCCGGGTGCTGAAAACGGCGGCCGAGCCGGGGCGGGGCAGTATGGCCTGGTTGCGGCAGGGGTTAGTGATTTTTCAGTTTACGATATCACTCGTGCTGGCCGTAGGCGTCATGGTTGTATACCGCCAGATGAACTTCTTCCGCGACAAAGACCTCGGTTTTGATCAGGAAGCCATCGTGGAGGTCGGATTGCCCGAAGCAAAAGGCTTGCAGGAGCTGGGCCAGTCGCTGCGGCAGATTCCGGGCGTCGAGCAACTTTCGTTTGCCATCGGAGCACCAACGTCAAACAACAATTTCGATACGTCCATCCAGATCGAACCGGCCAATCCAGATGAAAAAGTAGGTATTTCGCTTAAACTTGCGGATGCCGATTACCTCCGGACGTACGGACTCAGGTTGTTGGCGGGGCGGTTTTTCGAACATCGTGACACGCTGGCCATTGCGAACACGATTCCGCAAGCCGAGCGGAGGTTTCTGTACGTTGTCAATGAAAATACCGTCAAGGCGCTCGGCCTATCGAAGCCGGAACAGGCACTGGGTCGCAAAATTCGGGCGGGTCTGTATGATATTGAAGGCGAAATCATTGGCGTCGTCCGGAATTTTCACACCAGTTCCCTGCGGGAGCCGATGCGGGCAATGGTGATGATGAATTTTCCCTCCCTTTACTATTCGGCGGGTATAAAGCTGCGAACGAGCGATTATGTCGGTACGCTGGCGGCCATTGAAAAAAGCTGGAAAAAGATTTTCCCGAACGCGCTGTTCGAAGCAAAATTTCTCGATCAGAGTTTGCAGGCATTATACGAAAACGAGCAGCGGCAGTTTACGCTCCTGCGCGTGTTTGCGGGGCTGGCCCTGGTCATTTGCTGCCTGGGATTGTGGGGGCTGGCGTCGTTCGTGATAGAACGCCGAACCAAAGAGATTGGCGTTCGGAAAGTGTTGGGCGCGTCGGTAGCCGGTATTGTGGCACTGCTGGCAAAAGATTTCCTCAAACTCGTGTTGGCCGCGTTGCTCATTGCTACACCGATTGCCTGGTACGCGATGGACCGTTGGCTGAGCGCGTTCAGCTACCGCATCGACGTGGAGTGGTGGGTGTTTGCGCTGGTGGGAGCCGGAGCGGTTTTGATCGCCTTTCTGACGGTATCGTTCCAAAGCATCCGGGCGGCCCTGATGAATCCGGTGCGGTCGCTGCGCTCTGAATAGTCAGTTTAGAACGATGAGGTAAGAATGGTGAGTTGGCTCCGCCAGAATAAAAAGAATTCGTCATCAATTCTTAACTCTTTGCTCCCAAAAATATGCTATTCAACTACTGGAAAATAACCGTTCGGGTGCTGTTCAGAAACAAGGTTTACAGCCTGACCAACATCGTGGGCCTTAGTGTAGGGCTGGCAACCTGTGGTCTGATTGCGCTGTATATTTTCAACGAATGGCGGGTGGACCGGTTTCACGAAAAGGGGCATCGTATTTACCGGGTGGTAACCAATACCGTCACCAAAGGCGAAACCGAACGGGCAGCCAATACCGTTGGGCGGCCGCTGACGCAAGCCATCCGGCAGGAGGTTCCTGAAGTTGAAGCGGTGGTGCCGATTCATTGGGCGAACTTTCCGATCAAACATAACAACCGGTATTTCTACGACCAGGAGTTGTATGTGGGGGAGGATTTCCTGACCACGTTTACGTTTCCGCTGCTCGAAGGAGATCCGAAAACCGCCCTGCGCGAACCGTATACCCTAGTGTTGACAGAGAGCACAGCCCGTAAGTATTTCGGCGACGGCCCGGCACTTGGTAAAACTTTGATGCTGAGCGACACCCTTCCGTTTAAAGTCACGGGCGTTCTGGCCGAACCGCAGCCTTCCCACCTTTCCTTTCAGCTACTGCTGTCGATGCCGACATTCTATGCGGTTGGCAATACGTCTGAAGGGCAATGGTTTACCTGGGATGAATTCTGTTATGTGCTGCTTCCCGAAAAGGCCAATCGGGCCGTAGCTGAACAGAAAATTTCGGCCCTGCCGATGAAATACAATGCGGAAGAATACCGCAATAATGGTATTTATATAACGCAATCGCTGGAAGCAATGTCCTCGATTTACCTTAATTCGACCGGGATTCCGGACCCGGGTGGGGCTAATCGCGCAACCGGTAGTGCGAAACAACTGCAATGGCTGGGGGCAATCGGTTTATTTCTCCTGTTGCTGGCGATCATCAACTTCGTGAACCTGACCACGGCCCATCAGGGAGAGCGGGCGAAAGAGGTAGGGGTTCGGAAAGCCATTGGAGCGGGCTATATGGCATTGGTGCTTCAATTTCTCGGCGAATCGATCCTGCTGGCGTTTCTGGCCGGAATGCTGGCGGTGGTCCTGCTGCTGGGGACCTTACCCTTTCTGAATGAATTCACGGGAAAGACCATTCCGCTGTCTATGCTGACCCAACCCGGTACGGTTTTGATGGGTGTTGGTTTTTTATTGCTGACGGGCCTGCTGGCGGGATGGTATCCGGCCTTACTGCTGGCGCGTTTCCGTCCGGTCGATACCATGAAGGGACAGGTTGTCACGACCAAAGGGGCTGGATTGCGTCGCGGATTGGTGGTTTTTCAATTCGGTATCTCGCTGGTCCTCATTATCAGTACACTGGTAGTAGTCCGGCAATTGCGGTTTATGCAAAGCCAGAGCCTGGGATTTAATAAAGAACGGGTGCTTACGGTGGAATTGCGCAAATTACCACGGCTGGATTTTATTCAGAACTACGAAAGCCTGAAGCAGCAGGTGGCGGCTCTGCCCACTATCAAGTCGGTATCGGGCGTGTCGGCTTTGCCGGGGCGCGACGGCTGGAACGGCCAGATCGTTTATCCTGAAGGTCGGCCGTCCGATCAGCCGTTGTCGATGGAAGTGATCCCGGTTGATCATGATTATGTCAAAACGCTGGGCCTTACGATTCGCAGCGGGCGCGACTATTCTAAACGCTTTTCGACGGATGCAGGGCACGGTGTGCTGCTCAACGAAGCCGCCTGCAAAGCGATCGGCTGGAAACCCGACGAAGCCATTGGCAAACGGATCCAGTCAGCGGGACTCGACGATGGTCGGGTGGTGGGTGTTATAGCCGACTTTCACCAGCACGGTTTACAGCAAAAAATAAAACCGGTTTTGACGTTTATCACCCCGGCTTATACGTATCGCTATTTATCGCTCCGGCTAGGGGCGGGTGATGTGCGCACAACCGTTGCGGAGGTAGAACGGTTCTGGCAAAAGCGGTTTCCCGGCTATGATTTCGACTATTATTTTCTGGATGAAGATTTTAACCGCCAATACAAAACCGAGCAGCAACTGTCGGCCCTGTTTGGCGTGTTTGCCGGATTAGCCATTTTCATCGCTTGCCTGGGTTTGTTCGCGCTAACCAAGTTCACCGCCGAAAAACGGACCAAAGAAATCGGAGTCCGAAAAGTGCTGGGTGCGAGCGTGGGCAGCATTGTTGCGCTGCTTTCCAAAGATTTTCTGAAACTAGTGATCATTTCCATCCTGATCGCATCGCCGGTTGCGTGGTATGCCATGAGCAGCTGGCTACAGGATTTTGCCTACAAAATTGACCTGGGGTGGTCGGTATTTGCCATTGCGGGGATCGGTGCGGTGGTGGTGGCCTTTATCACGGTCAGTTTTCAAAGCATCAAAGCCGCGTTGATGAATCCGGTGAATTCGTTAAAAAATGAATAGTCTTGAACCAGGAGTACGCGGATGAAAGACACGAATTGACTATGCTACAAAACTACCTGAAAATTGCCCTTCGTAGCCTCTGGCGCAACAAGCTGTTTTCGCTGGTCAACATCATTGGGTTATCGCTCAGCATGGCCGTCGGAATCGGGATGCTCACCAGCCTGAAAGCAAATCTGGATACCGATCATTTTCATCCGTACCTGGATCGTACGTTTCGGGTGCTGACGGATGCCACCACCTCCGAAGGCCGAACCCGCTGGGCTACGGCCCCACAGCCCATTGCGGCCTCCATCCGGCAGATGAGCATGGTCGAAGAGGTCGTGCAGGTGCGGCAGGGCGGAACCGTCCGGGTACTGACCGATCAGGGCGAATTAGAAATCAACACGGTTTTTACGGAACCTTCGTTTTTCCATGTATTTGGGTTTTCGCTGACCGTTGGCAACGCCAGCACGGCTTTACAATCCCCGCAGACGGTTTTACTGAGTCAGTCCGTTGCGCTCCGGCTTTTTGGGGAACAGCACGCGGTGGGGCAAACGGTATTGTTTGATGGCCTGGGCCGGTTTACAGTAGCGGGTATCATGCAGGAGCCGCCTTTGCGTACGCACCTGCCCGTGGAAGCCGTTTTCTCGCTGCAAGCCGCCCGGAGTCTGGAAAAAGCGGGCCGAATCCCTGTGCTGTCGGAGCAGTGGACGGAGTACAAAACAACGGCTACGTATGCCCTGCTAAGAGCCGCTGACAATGCGCCGGCTTTTCATCAACTCGTAAGCCGGATTAATCAGAAATCAAAATCGGCAGAACCTGGTCCGGCGCTGTCTTTTTCGGCACAACCCATTGAAGATATTACACCCTGGAACCCGGCAATTCAGAACGACCGGCACGCGGGTATAAACTGGGCGGGCATCAGCCAAAGTTTATTTCTGATCGCAACGCTTACCCTGCTGGCGGCTTTCAACTACACCAGCCTTTCGCTGGCCCGGTCGCTCACGCGGGCGAAAGAAGTGGGCATTCGGAAAGCCAGCGGGGCACTGGGGAGGCAGATTGTGGGCCAGTTCCTGACCGAATCGACGGTTATTGCGTTGGTTGCGCTGCTGGTGGGTCTGACTCTCTGGTACACGGTGGTCAACTCGGGTTGGTTGCCCGAATCCAAAGCCCGCGCATTCTGGCCCGATGCGCAATTAACGGGCTGGCTTTTTGGGTATGCATTGCTGACTGGTCTGGTGGCCGGAGCGGTTCCGGCGGGCTTGCTGGCCCGTTTTCAACCCGTTCAGGTACTGCGTAATCTGCAAACGGTTCGGTTGTTCCGGCAGGTCGGCTTTTACCGGGTGCTCATCGTAATTCAGTTTGCGGTTACGACCATGCTGATGGTTTTTCTGGTGATCCTGCGCGATGTCGGTGTGCATACCAGCGATCAGCTCCGAAGCGTATTACCCACCAACGTAGTGCTTTTGACGCTCCGGGGTGAGTCGGTGGCAACGCTCAAACCGCAATTGGAGCAACTAAGTCAGGTCCGGCGCGTTACAGCTGCCAGTCAGGTAGCCATTTACCCGGCGACGATTCCCGGCACGCTGCGTGTGGAAGGAGCATCTTCCCGAACCGTGGTTTCCAAAGTGATTGATGAGCATTACGTTCCGGTTTTTGGGCTTACCATGCGGGCGGGTCGCAACCTGCCGTCAAACCTCTCGCCCACGCGGGAGCAATACGTGCTGGTCAACGAGCAACTGGCGCGGCAACTGCCGGGAAATAAGCCCGAAACCGCCATCGGGCAACGCATCCGGATCGACTCCGCCGATGTGCAGATTGCGGGCGTACTGGCCGAGCCTGATGCCCCGTTGTCGCCCATCCAGCCCACGGTTTTCCGGTACAAACCAGCTCAGGCTACGTTGCTGGCCCTGCAAACCGAGCCCGGCAGCGAGTCTGCCGTTCTGGAAGCCAGCCGCCGGATCTGGCAGGAGCGCGTGCCCAACCGTCTGCCCGAAGTATACCGCTATGACGAAAAAGTGAAGGAGGACTTTGAGAAAGGATTTGGGACGGTAAATCAGTTTTTCGGGTTCTTCTGCGGCCTCGTCATGCTGGTGGCCTGTCTGGGTATTCTGGGTATCTCGGCGTATGCGGTGGAGGTCCGGACGCGCGAAATTGGTATTCGGCGGACGCTGGGCGCTGGCCCGGGCGAGGTGATCTGGACGCTCTCAAAAACGTTTATCAAACTGCTCCTGTGGGCGGGTCTTTTTGGTTTACCGGCGGGCTGGTTCTGCGGGAAACTCCTGCGCGACCGCATGGCTTCCGGGGTTGATCTGGGGCCGGTCAATCTGCTGATTGGTTTTGGTCTGGTGGTACTGGTGGGGGGCCTAACCGTACTGTCGCAAACCGCAAGGGCTACCCGAATCAAACCGGCGGATGTGTTGCGGGGCGAATAAAACCAGCTTGTGACGAAAGCCGTGTACAGATCAGAAAATGAGTTCCTAAACCCTTTTATCAATGCTACGAAATTATTTCAAAATCGCTTTTCGAAACCTGCGGAGAAACCCGGTTTTTACGGGAATCAATGTGGTGGGGCTGGCGGTCGGGCTGGCATCCTGCCTGCTGCTGTACATCTATATTTCGCACGAACTGAGCTACGATAATTTCCACCCGAACGCCGACCGGATTGTGCGCGTGGTGATGGAATACAGCATGGAAGGCCAGGTAAACCGGGTACAGCAGACCGGAACGAAGGTGGCACCGGAGTTCAGCCGACGGTTTCCGGAAGTGGAGTTGGGGGTTCGGCTCGAAAACCGGCCCGCTGTCGTCAGTTACGCCGACCGGAAGTTTCTGGAAAAACGGGTGGTGTATGCTGATTCGACCTTGTTTGCTATCTTTTCGTTTCCGTTGAAAGTGGGTAATCCGAAAACCGCGCTGGCTGGTCCGAACAAGACGGTTTTGTCGGAATCGACGGCCCGGAAATATTTTGGAAATCAGAACCCGGTTGGAAAAACCGTGCGGATCAATACCGGCTGGGGTGATCAGGACTATACCGTCACCGGTATTGTGGGAGACAGTCCGGCCAATTCGCAGATCAAATACGATGTGCTGGCGTCATTCAGCACGCTGTCGGCTTCGAAAATCGAGCAGTGGTTTTCGGCCAATTACGCCACCTACCTGCTGCTTCGGAAACCCGAGTCGATTGCTTCTTTACAGGTCAAGATTCCGGGCTTCATGAAAACGCAGTTCGGTCCGGGCCAGATGAGTGCGGGCAATTACCTGACCTACCTGCTCGAACCCTTGCGGAGCGTACACCTGTATTCAGACACGGAAGGCAGTTTTGAACCCAACGGCGATCGGCTTTACATCTACATTTTTGGTTCGGTAGCGGTTTTGATTCTGATCATTGCCTGCGTCAATTACATCAATCTGGCAACGTCCAGAGCCGTTGAACGGGCGCAGGAAGTCGGTGTGCGGAAGGTGATGGGTGCGTTGCGAAGGCAATTGTTCGGGCAGTTCATGGGTGAGTCGGTGCTGGTGACGTTTACGGCTTTGGCCCTGAGTCTGCTGATGGTCTACCTCACCCTGCCGCTTTTCAATGAGTTGTCCGACCGGCAATTTTCGTTTGAGATGCTGATGCAGCCGGGTCATCTGCTGGGTTTGCTGGGTATCGGTTTGCTGGTTAGTCTGGTAGCGGGTGGTTATCCGGCCCTGGTGCTGGCGCGGTTTGAGCCGGTTCGCGCTTTGACGGGCCACCTGAAAGTCGCCGGAGCCGGACAGTTTCGCCGGGCGCTGATTGTGTTTCAGTTTGCTGTTACGGCTTTTCTGATCGTTTGTACGTTGCTGGTTCGCAATCAGTTGGCCTTTATTCAGGATAAAAAACTGGGCTATGACAAGGAGCACGTGCTTGTGTTGCCGGCGGATGGGCAGGTAAACGAAAAAATCCGGGCCCTGAAATCGGAGTTTAAGCAGCATGCCGACGTGCAACAGGTGGCCCGCGCTTACGAATCGCCGACGTTCATCGAAGGGGGGTATAGTATGCGCCGGTCTGATAAAGCCGAAAATCAGTACAAATCGGTGACGGCGCTGCCCGTCGATGAGGATTTTGCCAAAACCATGAACCTGCGGATTGTTGCGGGTCGTGACCTGACGGCCGGGGATCTGGAGCGGGCCACGGTTCCGGGCAGCGATAGCCTGCGGCATTTTCATTTTATACTGAATGAATCGGCGGTGAAAGAACTCGGCTGGAAATCGCCCCGGGAAGCCATCGGCCAGAAGATGGATATGGGAAATGGGCGGCCCGGTGTCGTAGGGGCGGTGGTGGAAGATTTTCATTTTGCGTCCATGAAGCAGAAAATCACGCCGTTGGTGCTGTTTCCGGAAGACGGCGGGAATGTGGTGCTGGTGAAGTTGTCGGGAAGCCGGTTGCCGCATACGCTTCAGTTTCTGGAACAAAAGTGGAAAACCATCGTGCCTTCCCTGCCCTTCGCGTACGAGTTTCTGGATGAGGAATTTAACCGGCTGTATTCGCTGGAAACCCGTACCGGGCAGATTTTCAGTGTGTTTGCCTTTCTGTCGATTCTGCTGGCTTGTCTGGGGCTGTTTGGTTTGTCGGCCTATACGACGGCGCAGCGGACCAAAGAGATCGGTGTTCGGAAGGTGCTGGGTGCGTCGGTTTCCAACATCGTGCTGCTGCTTTCCAAAGACTTTCTGAAACTGGTGCTGATTGCCATTGTGCTGGCGTCGCCGGTGGCCTGGTGGGCCATGAACCGCTGGCTGGAGGGGTTTGCCTACCGCATTGACGTAGCCTGGTGGGTGTTTCTCGTGGCGGCACTCCTGGCCGTCGGTATTGCTTTCCTGACGGTATCGTTTCAGAGCGTTAAGGCGGCCCTGATGAATCCGGTCAAATCACTAAAAACCGAATAAGGCTCATGCTAACGAACTACCTCAAAATTGCCTTTCGCCAACTGCGAACCAACGCCTTGTTCAGCTTCATGAATATCCTGGGATTAACCGTCGGGCTAGCCGTCAGCACGTTCATTGCCCTGTACGTCTGGCACGAGTTTCACTACGACCGGCACCATCCCTTCGCCGACCGGACGTATCGAATCCTGTCGGTAGTGAATTACGGAGGTGAAGATGTTTCCATTCCGGGCCTACACGAAGCTTTTGGCACGGAAGCAAAACGACAGATTCCGGAAGTAGAAACCGCCGTGCGGGTGTCAGAAGGATTGGCGGAAGTGGTGCTACAGCCTGATGGAAACCCTCGGTTTAAAGAGGAGAAAATAGGTTTTGCGGATGCCTCGATTCTTTCAGTGATGGGGATTCGGTTGCGTTGGGGCGATGCCAAAACCGCCCTGAGTGAACCGGGCCGGATTGTGTTGACCCGGGTGCTGGCCGAGAAGTATTTTGGCCCGAATAACCCCGTCGGGCGTACAATCCAGTACGACAAACAGTACCCGCTAACGGTTTCGGGAGTGCTGGAAGAACTGCCTACGAACTCGGTGCTTCAATTCCGGGCGCTGGTGTCGCTGAGTTCCATGCCAACCCTGGGGCCCGTCAGGCAGAATATGTATAAGGCTGGCGGCTTTCTGACCACTTATCTGGTACTTCGTCCGGATGCCGATGTGCGTTTGGTTGAAAGGAAATTGAAAAAGGTAGTTACTAGTCTTGTATTCAAGGATATAACATCGCGGTACATCCTGGAGCCGCTGCCTTCGCTGCACCTCGACAGCCAGATGGCCCCGAAAAATGCCCGGCAAACCCTCTACATTTTTCTGACGGTTGCGCTGGTCATTCTGGTGCTGGCCGTGATCAATTACATCAGTCTGACCACCGCCCGCGCTACCAAACGCGCCCGCGAGGTGGGCGTCCGGAAAGCCGTGGGCGGACTGCGCAACGAACTGATCGGTCAGTTTTTCACCGAATCATTTCTGACCACCACACTCGCTTTTATTCTGTCGCTGGGCGTTTTGCAGGCGCTTTTTCCGTGGGCCAATCAGGCGCTGGATCTGCACATGGACAACCGGGTATTGCAGCAGGGGGCCTATTGGATGCTGATGCTGGTGTTGTGGCTGGGCTGTTCGCTGCTGGCGGGGAGCTATCCAGCTTTGCTGTTATCCAGATTCAGACCGCAGGAGGTGCTGAAGGGAACCATGAGTTCGGGGCGAAGCGGGGCTACGGTTCGACGGGTATTTACCACCGTTCAGTTTGCCACTTCAATTGGCTTACTGATTTGCAGCATTGTATTGTATACGCAGATGCGGTTTTTACGGACGAAAAATCTGGGAATTAACCGGGCGCAGGTGGTGGCACTGGCCGTAGATGCCGAAATGGTAAGCCAGTTTCCGGCGTTACGCGACGACGTGCGGCAATGGGCCGGGCCGGAGAATACAGCGGTTTCTAACGCGGCTATTTTTACCAACAATATCTCCATGTGGTTTATGAATACCGCGAAAACCAAAAAGCAGGTCATCGTGCAGATGCTGACGGTTGACAAAAACTTTTTCGGGATGATGGGTATTCGCTGGTTGTATCCACCCGAGGGCTGGGAGAAAAAACCGGTAACCGAACCACTGAATGTATTTAACGAAGCGGTGATGAAAGCCGCCGACATCAAAGGCAACCCACAGTCACAGGGACCGCCCTTTAAGGGTATGGAAACCGCGGGCGTGGTGGCTGATTTTCACATTGGTAGCCTGCACGGCCCGGTATCGCCCCTGCGGCTGGAGGTGGTGAGCGACACGGCCAAGGCTCTGGTTGAGCGGGGGAGTTACCTGCTGGTTCGGTTACAGCCGCATACTGATGTGGAACAGGCGCTCAGGGAGTTGAAAACAATTTATGATCGGAGTAAGCCAACGGCCCCTTTCGATTACTATTTCCTGGATGACGCGTATAATAAACTGTATACGAAAGAACAGCAATTGTTGCGGCTTTTCAACGGTTTTACGGGTTTGACATTGCTGGTGGCCTGTCTGGGCTTGCTGGGTCTGATCACCTTTTCGGTCGAAGCCCGCACGAAAGAAATCGGGATTCGGAAAGTGCTGGGCGCGTCGGTATCCGGCATTGTGCTACTGCTTTCGAGAGACTTCCTGAAACTGGTCGGAATCTCTATGCTGGTAGCCGCACCCGTTGCCTGGTATGTGATGGATAAATGGCTTCAGGATTTTGAATACAAAGTCAGCATGGAATGGTGGATGTTCGCGCTGGCGGGCGGGTTTGCGGTGGTGCTGGCAACGTTGACGGTATCGTTCCAGAGCATCCGGGCGGCTTTAACGAACCCGGTCAAGAGTCTGAAAACGGAGTAGAATCGCAATAGGACGGTAGTTTAGAAATCACTTCCCGCAAGTTCAGCCCACCGATTGCCGGTATGACGTGGGGGTGGTGCCTTCCAGCATCTTGAATAATCTGGAAAAATAGTGCAGGTTGTTGAAACCGGCCTGATAGCAAACTTCCGTCACGGTAGAAGCCGGATTGGTCAGCAGACGCTTGGCCAGGTTGATGCGTTCGCGGATGATGTATTCCATGGGCGATAAACCAAAGTCTTCTTTAAACAACCGGAAAAAGCCGGATTTGCTCATGCACGCTTTCTGGCATAGCACGTCAATCCCGATTTTCTCGGTCAGGTGCTCTCGGATGTATTCCAGGACTTCGGCAAAGCGGTTGCTGACCGGCAGGCTGTTTTCAACCGGAGCCATATTCTGCGTCTGAATAACCCGGATCAGGAGCGATTTAAGCGTGAGATCGGCCAGCGCATCTTTGGCCGGATCATCTTCCATGCTGATGCTGATGAGCCGGTTCATGACGTTAGCCAGCTCCCGGTTGTTATAAAAATGATACTGGCTGAAATTCAGTTTCCATTCCCCCAGCGCATCGTGTCTGGGGTAGTATTCATTGAGAAAATGCAGCGTCTGGTTAACCACCTGCCAGTCCAGCGCAATGGTGGCACATTGCACCGGATGCTTCTGATCGGCTTCCGGAAAATCCACCTTCATGGAAATGCCTTCGGGCAGAATGACGGTTTCGCCCGGCAGAAAGTCAAAGCCTGATCGTTCGGACAGATACATGACCTTGCGGCCCCGCATCATGCTGGTAATCACCAGACCGTCGTACGATAGCACGACGCCCGAGCAGGGATGATACGTCTCAAAAATATTGAGTTCGTACTGGTTCAGGTTAAAAACACGCCGGTGCTCCACCAAAGAATGCAACTCTTTCGCGTCGGATAAATTGATAGGAGCCAGTTTGCATCCGCAAAGGTTTGCCTGCTTCGTTGTCATACGCTAAAGAAAGGGCTTTCTGCGGAGATAGAATTGAGTTTACAACAGGATTTGGATAATAATATTATTTATTGGTATTATAGTGTAAATTCACCGCCTGGTGCTTTGACTAGCTTTGTTTGCAGAAACGGATTGCGTACACGTTTTAATCCTAACTTAAAATCATGAGCATCACGTTAGAACAGGCAGAACAGGCTGTAAAAGCCGCCAAAGCCAAAGCCGCCGAGATCGGAACCCTGATGAACATTGCCGTCGTGGACGCTGGCGCTAACCTGAAGGCGTTTGTACACATGGACGGTGCATGGCTGGGTTCCATTGATATTGCGCAGCGAAAAGCACGGACAGCACGGTATTTTGATATGCCAACCGGCGAGATCGGCAAGCTCTCACAACCCGGCGGTTCACTTTACAACATTGAACACTCGAATGGTGGGTTGATCACCTTTCCGGGTGGAATTCCGATTAAAAACGGAGCCGGAGAGATCATCGGTGCCATTGGTGTGTCGGGCAGTACCGTTGAAAATGATCACACCGTTGCGCAGGCCGGTGTTGATGCGATTAGCCAGTAAACCCCTAAATCCCTTATACAATATGTGTCAAAACCACGGTGTTGCGTACATCAAACCCGGTGTGGTCGAAGTACAATCCATTGAGTATCCCAAACTGGCGCTAGGCGACCGCAAATGCGAGCACGGTGTCATCCTGCAAATCGTTTCGACCAACATCTGCGGCAGCGATCAGCACATGGTTCGCGGACGAACCACGGCTCCGGCGGGGCTGGTGCTGGGCCACGAGATTACCGGTCTGGTGATCGAAGCCGGTCGCGATGTGGAGTTTATCAAAGTCGGTGATCTGGTGTCGGTGCCGTTCAACATTGCCTGCGGACGATGCCGGAACTGCAAGGTCGGTCAAACCGGTATTTGCCTGAATGTGAACCCGGCCCGGCCCGGCGCGGCCTACGGTTACGTCGATATGGGCGGCTGGGTTGGCGGGCAGGCCGAATACGTGATGGTGCCCTACGCGGATTTTAATCTGCTGAAATTTCCGGACAAAGACCAGGCAATGGCCAAAATCCGCGACCTGACCTTGTTGTCCGATATTTTCCCGACGGGGTATCACGGTGCGGTTACGGCGGGTGTGGGGCCGGGTTCCATTGTGTATGTGGCCGGAGCGGGTCCGGTTGGGTTGGCCTGTGCGGCTTCCTGCCACCTGCTGGGCGCGGCTGTGGTTATTGTTGGCGACATGATTCCCGAGCGGCTGGAACAGGCCAGAAGCTTCGGTTGTGAAACCGTCGATCTGCGGAAAGACGTTGCCTTGTCGGAGCAGATTGCCGCCATTGTGGGCGTACCGGAAGTCGATTGTGCGGTCGATTGCGTCGGTTTTGAAGCGCGCGGCCACGGTTCGGAAGCCGGAACAGAACATCCCGCCACTGTTTTGAACGCCGTCATGACGGTTACCCGGGCGGGCGGAGCCATCGGCATTCCGGGCCTGTACGTAACCGGCGACCCCGGCGCGAAAGACGATGCCGCCAAGGAAGGAAGCCTGAGCATCCGGATCGGTTTGGGCTGGGCCAAATCGCACTCGTTCTACACGGGCCAGTGTCCGGTGATGAAATACCACCGGCAGTTGATGAACGCCATTCTGTACGACAAAATCCAGATTGCCAAAGCCGTCAATGTGGAGGTGATCACGCTGGATAAAGCCCCGCAGGGGTACCAGGATTTCGATAAGGGAGCCGCCAAAAAATTCGTTATCGACCCGCACGGCATGATTCCGAACTGAGCCGGTTTTATCTTATCCAGGCCGGTTGTTTATACTTGTCCGTAAATGTACGTTCATCGTCCGTTTACGGACATTTTATTTTATTTTCCTTCTGTATGAAATTGGTAATAAGTTACTTATGAAACTGGTACGTAGTTTGGGCGGCTCTAAAATGATACGTGTCTCTTTCCTCTGCTTTTGTCCCTATGATACGCAGTTACTTCAAAATCGCCTGGCGGAATTTGTTGAAAAACAAAGTGTTTTCGCTCATCAATAGTGTCGGTTTGTCGGTTGGGTTAACCTGCTGCATTCTCATTGCGGCTTTTGTCAAAGACGAGTTAAGCTACGACCGGTATCCGGCTCAGGCCGAGCAGATTTACCGCGTTGGTGTGCGATTGATTGGCAACGGAGCAGTGACGGAGTTTCCGAATGCCGATATGGCGGTAGGGCAGGGCATTCAACGGGCATTTCCGGAAGTAGAAGCTTCCACACGCCTGTTCCGGAGAGGTCAGATTTTTATCCGCTATCAGGAAAAAAATAGCAAGGAGAAGTCGATTGCCATGATCGATTCTAACTTTCTGGAAATATTTTCGATCCCGTTCCTGGAAGGCGACCCCAAAACGGCTTTGCGGGAACCCAACTCGATGGTGGTGACGAAAGCCTTTGCCGAACGGTTTTTTGGCGGTGAACCGGCCCTGGGTAAAGTTCTGAAGTTTGGCCAGGATCAGCAGGCCCGCAAGATTACGGGAGTCATCGACGCGATTCCGAAAAACAGCCATTTCCACTTCGACATCTTTTTGAGCACCGTCGGGGAAGCCTTCGCCCAGCGGCAGGATTGGAGTAATGTGAGCACCTATACGTATCTGGTGCTCAAAAAAGGCGCTGATCCGCAGAAACTGGAAGCGAAATTACCGCAACTGGTGGCCGAGCACGTTGTTCCGGAGGTGCAGCGCGACATGGGCGTTAGTCTGGCCGAAGCGCAGAAATCGGTCGATACATTCCGGTTTTTCCTGCAACCGCTCACCGACATCCATTTGCACTCGGCTACCAAATACGAACTGGAGCCCAACGGCAACATCAATTACGTCTACATTTTCAGCGTTCTGGCGGTTTTCATTCTCCTGCTGGCCATTGTCAACTTCACGAATCTGTCGACGGCCGGGGCCGCCAAACGCTCGAAGGAGATCGGGATACGCAAGGTGATGGGGTCGGTAAAGGGGCAGTTGGTGGGGCAGTTTCTGATTGAATCCATTGTTATCACGTTTCTGTCGTTGCTGTTTTCGCTGGGGCTCATTACGATGTTCCTGCCTTTCTTTAATGAACTGTCCGGCAAGCAGATCGAACTGGATAGCTTCTTTACGGCTCCAAATCTGGCGGTGTTGTTCGGCTTCGGTCTGATTGTCGGGTTGCTGGCGGGAACGTATCCGGCTTTTTTCCTGGCGTTTTCCAAAATCACGACGGTTTTGAAAGGCGGTTCGGTGCTCCAGACCAGCAGCCGGAACGGTTTGCGCAGCGGCCTGGTGGTTTTTCAATTCGCCATTTCCGGCATCCTGATCATTGCCACCATCGTGTCGTATCAGCAACTGAAATTCATGCAGAACAAAACGCAGGGATTTGACAAAGAGCAGGTTATGGTGATTCACGACACGTATACCCTCGGAACAAACGAAACGGTTTTTAAAGATCAGTTGCGGCAGGACAGCCGGATTGTTCAGGCCAGTCTGTCGCGGAGCATCCCCCTGAGCAACGAGGGCCAGGAAGGGACGCAGATTTACGGAAAAGACCCCGTTAAAAAGCAGACCACCCGGGAAATTCAAACTGCTATCTTCCGAATCGACGACCAGTATTTGCCCACGCTGG
This sequence comes from Larkinella arboricola, assembly GCF_003259745.1. GTDB lineage: Bacteria > Bacteroidota > Bacteroidia > Cytophagales > Spirosomataceae > Larkinella > Larkinella arboricola. The sequence continues at coordinate 1,124,080 of NZ_QLMC01000001.1, forward strand.
GCATCAAACTGCGGCAGGGACGCAACTTCTCCAAAGCATTCCCATCCGACTCTTCCGCCGTCATCATCAACGAAGCCGTGGTGCGGGAGCTGGGCTGGGGGCCAATCAACCCGATTGGCAAAACGCTGGTCCGGTCCGGGCGGAAAGAATTTACGGTGATTGGCGTGGTTAAGGATTTTCATTACGCGTCGGCCCGGCAGAAAATTGCCCCGCTCATGCTGCTGCTGGGCTATAATTCGGGGGCCGTGCAGGTGAAAGTGAAAGCGGACGATGCCGCCGGGGTGATTGCGGCCATCCGCGAAAAATGGGAAGCGTTTAACCCACCGGCTCCGTTTACCTACACGTTTCTGGACGACCGGTTTGAGGCCCTTTACGAATCCGAGCAGAAAACCGGTAGCCTGTTTACGGTTTTTGCCGGAATTTCCATTGTCATTGCCTGCCTGGGGCTGTTTGGTCTGGCCACGTTCACGGCGGAGCAGCGCACGAAAGAAATTGGGGTTCGGAAAGTGATGGGGGCCACCTCGTCGAGCATTGTGCTGCTGCTGACGAAAGACTTCCTGAAGCTGGTGCTCATCGCCGTCCTGATTGCCTTTCCGATTGCGGGATGGGTCATGAACCACTGGTTGCAGGATTTTGCCTACCGCATCGATCTCGCCTGGTGGGTGTTTGCGCTGGCAGCTTTTCTGGCCGTCGGTATTGCCCTGTTGACGATTTCGTTTCAGTCGATCAAGGCGGCTTTGATGAATCCGGTCAAGAGCTTACGAAGTGAATAAGTCCAAACCTATCCTATACGTTATGCTTAAGAATTACCTGAAAATCGCGTACCGAAACCTGCTGAGGCAAAAGACGTTTTCGGTAATCAACATCGTTGGCCTGACCGTCGGGCTGACGTGCTGTTTTCTAATTTTGCTGTTCGTCAGGCACGAACTGAGCTACGATACGTTTCAGCAGAAATTTGACCGGATTTACCGCGTGACGTACCTGCCCAAATTCGCCGGTCTGACCGAACCACTCGCGCTGACCCCGCCCCCGGTACAGCCGGTTCTGGCTTCGAACTTCTCGGAAATCGAAAAATCGGCCCGGATTTTCAACAGCAGCGCCACCATTGAACTGCGGGATAACCGGCAGTCGCAGCCCGTCAAGTACGACGAAGAACGGTTTTTTTTCGGCGATTCGACGCTGCTCGATATTTTCTCTTTCAATTTCCTGCAAGGCAATCCACGCACGGCCTTGAAGGACAAGTTTACGGTGGTCATTACCGATGAAATTGCGAAGAAGTATTTCGGCAAAACCAGCCCGCTCGGCAAAACGCTGTTGTACGAAGGGCGACATCCCCTGCGGGTAACGGGCGTGGTTGAGGAGTTTCCGGACAATTCGCACATTCACATCGATCTGCTGTCGAATTACGAAACCATGTACGCAACCGAAAGCGAAGCCGTGCGGCAAAACCTGCCGCAAAACTGGATTATTTCGCACGGCTATACGTACGTGTTGCTGCGACCCGGCAAAACGCCGGAGTCCGTCAACGCCCGGTTTCCGAAGTTTTTACAGACCTACGCGCCCAAGCAGGTAGCCAAAGACATTGAGTACAAACTCGAACCGATGCGCGATTTCCATTTGCGCTCACAGGCGCAGGCTACACCCGAAGCGCCCGGCCGGATGCTCTACATTTACGTTTTTCTCGGAGTGGCGTTCATTACGCTCTTGATTGCCTGCATCAACTTCGTGAATCTCTCGACGGCCCGCTCGCTGAAACGGGCGAAGGAAGTCGGTATCCGGAAGGTGCTGGGCAGCGAAAAACAACAGTTGATCGCGCAGTTTCTGGGGGAGTCGCTGCTGCTGAGTGTCATTGCACTCGCCCTTTCGTTTGTTCTGATTGCGGCTCTGATTCCGGCGTTGAATAACCTGACGGGCAAGGAATTAACCATTGGCTATTTTCTGTCCGACATCGGTCTCCTGCTGCTGTTTGTTGGCATTGCCCTGATAACGGGTTTGCTGTCCGGCACGTACCCCGCCTTTTTCGTCTCCGGTTTTCAGCCCATTGCTACGCTGAAAGGCAGCTTTGTGAGCGGGAAAGCCAAAGGCGGACGGTTGCGTCAGGTCCTGCTCGGGGCGCAGTTTGTGGCCTCCATTGCCTTGATTATCGGGGCGGTGGTGGCTTTCCGGCAACTCAGCTACATGAAAAACCAGCCGCTGGGGTTTGAAAAAGATTTCATCATTACCGCGAATACGCGCAACGAGAAGATTACCAATGTGTTTGCCGATCGCTCCGACAGCACCTATTTCCGGTTGCGGACGTTCCGGGACATTCTCCTGAAAAATTCCAACATCCGGCAGGTGACGCTTTCGACGCAAGCGATGGGGTCCGGCTCGGTCCGGCGGAGTGTAGTAGCGGAAGGCCACGCGCCGGAGGAAAACATTTTTATGGGAACAATGGGCGTTGATCACAATTTTGCCACCACCTACGGCCTGAAGTTTGTGGCCGGACGGGATTTCTCGGAGTCATTCGAAACCGATAAAACGGCGGCTTTTATCATCAATGAAACCGGGGTGAAGCAACTGGGCTGGAAATCGGCTGCGGTTGCTGTGGGCAAGTCAATCAATCTGGAAGGGAAGCAGGGCCGGATCATCGGCGTGCTGAAGGACTTTCACAACCAGTCGCTGCAACGGCCCATCGAGGGGATGCTGATGACCATCGACCAGCCCTTGTTGCGGTTATTTTCCATCAAAATCCAGTCGCAGAACCGGGCCGAAACGCTGAAGTTTATTCAGCAGGAGTGGGACCGGTTTTTCCCGGAAAAAGGGTTTGCCTATACGTTTCTGGACGAGAGTCTGGCACGTTTGTACGAAAGCGAACAGCGGTTGAGCAAACTCATCGGTTACTTCGCCGGGCTGGCGGTTTTGATTTCCTGCCTGGGTTTATACGGTCTGGTGTCGCTCGTGACCCAGCAGAAAACGAAGGAGATCGGCATCCGGAAGGTGCTGGGCGCAACCGTCGGCAGCATTGTCGGTCTGTTGTCGCGGGATTTCGTAATGCTGGTGGTGATTTCTCTGGTCATTGCCTCCCCGGTGGCGTGGTGGGCCATGAACAAGTGGCTCTCCGAGTTTGCCTACAAGATTGACATCGAGTGGTGGATGTTTGCCCTCGCGGGCGTTCTGGCCGTAGCCGTAACCCTGCTGACGGTGAGTTTTCAGAGCATCAAAGCCGCGTTGACGAATCCGGTGAAGTCGTTACGCAGCGAATAAAACGGTCTGAACCAAAACCAACCCAGCTCTGGATATACCTTAACCATGAACGCTCTCAAAACCACCCTGCGCCATCTTTGGCGGAACCGTTTGTTTACGTTCCTGAACATCATCGGCCTGTCGATTGGCATCAGCGGTTGCTGGGTCATCTACCGGATTGTGAGTTACGAGTTTAGCTTTGACCAGCAACAGCCCAACCGCGAACGGATCTACAGAGTGGTGAGCCGTTTCAAATACGACGGGATCGAGAGCGGTAACGCTGGCGTACCCAAACCGTTGTCCGAAGCAATTCGGCAGCAGGTGCCGGGCGTAGAGCAGGTGGTGCCGGTGTGGGATCAATGGACGCAATCCGTACGAATACCGGGTGCCAAAGCCGGGGCGGACCGGTTTTCGGAGCCGAAAAACCAGGTCATGACCAGCCGCCAGTATTTTGAACTGGTACCTTACCGCTGGCTGGCGGGAAGTGCGGTCAAGGCCCTGGATGCGCCGGATAAGGTTGTGCTAACCCAAAGCCGGGCGGAGCAGTATTTTCCGGGTGTGAAGCCTGTAAATGTGCTGGGCCGGACCCTCGTGTACGACGACACGGTGGCCGTGCGGGTTTCCGGGGTGGTGGCCGATCTGGATTTCCCGAGTAGCTTCAGCGCCAAAGAAATTTTTCCGCTCGAAAATAAGGGCGACATCAGCAAACAATGGGGGGGCGTTAGCTCCAACAACCGACTGTATCTCCAACTGGTTGCGCAGGCGTCTCCGCAGGCGGTGCTGAAGCAGATCAACGCCATTTCGTACCGGAACGGCGCGGAGAACATGAAGAAGTACCACTTCCAGCGGTGGCACGTGATGCTGCCCTTGTCAGACGTTCACTTTTCGACGGAATACGGTGAGAACATGCGCAAGGCTAACCGCAACGTGCTCTATGGTCTGATGGGTATTGCGGTTTTTCTGTTGTTGCTGGCCTGCATCAATTACATCAATCTGACGACGGCGCAGGTGCCGCAACGGGCCAAGGAAATCGGCATTCGGAAAACGCTAGGCAGTTCGCGCTGGCACCTGATCCGGCAGTTTTTGGGCGAAACACTGGTCATTACGGCTTTTTCGATTCTATTGTCGTATCTGTTATCCTATTGGGTTTTGGCTACCTTCCAGGAGCTGATTCCGGATGGCATGGGGCAACATACGGACTACGGGCAAATTGCGGTTTTCCTGCTCGCGCTGATGCTGGGCATCACGGTGTTTTCGGGCCTATATCCCGGCTGGCTGATCACCCGCGTACAGGCCGTCAGCATCATGCGCGGACAGGCCACGGTGCAGGTTGGCAAAAACCGTCTGACGCTGCGCAAAAGCCTGATTGTGTTTCAGTTTGTGGTAGCTCAATTGTTTATCGTCGGAACAATGCTGGTGGGCCGGCAATTGAATTATCTGCTCCACAAAGATCTGGGATTCAGCCGGGAAGCGGTTGTGCTGTTGCAGGTTCCCTGGAAGTTGTGGGATGACCCGGCGTATAAGGGGCGGCAGTTTACGATGCAGCAGGAACTTGTCAGGCAGCCGGGCATTGCCAGTGTTGCCCTGGGAGAACCGCCCATGAACACTTCGTTCAGCAGCGATAATTTTCAGTATAAAAATAGCCGGGGGCAGATTACCGAGCGATCGGTTTTCTTCAAGACCATTGATACAACGCTGCTTTCGCTGTATAAAATACCGTTGCTGGCGGGGCGGAATCTGTCGGCAACCGATACCGTTCAGGAGTACATCCTCAATGAAACGGCGCTACATGAATTCGGGTTTAAGTCGCCCCAGGAGGCCATTGGGAAGTACATTCAGAAAATCGATGGCAAGGCGATTCCGGTGGTGGGCGTGGTCCGGGATTTTCACATCAGGACGTTCTACCAGAAAATAGAGCCGGTAATTCTGATGAACGGAAAGCGTCATCTGACCACGTTTAACATCAAACTTCAGTCGTCGAACCCCGAACAGTGGCAGGCCGCCCTCAAACGGATCGAACCGATCTGGAAAACGTTTTACCCGACCGAACCGTTCGAGTACAAATTTTACGACAGCACGCTGGAAGAGATGTACACCAGCGAGCGAAATACGGCCCGGGTTATCAATCTGGCTACGGCGGTGGCCATTGCCATCAGTTGCCTGGGCTTATTCGGCCTTTCAACCCTGATTGCGTACCAGCGCATCAAGGAAGTAGGCGTTCGGAAGGTGCTCGGCGCGACGGTATTCAGCATTGTCGGCCTATTGACCAAAGATTTCCTGAAGCTCGTATTGGTTGCTATCCTGATTGCCTCGCCAATTGCGTACTACTTTACCGATAAGTGGTTGCAGGACTTTGCCTATAAAATTGATATTGAATGGTGGATTTTTGCCGCCGGAGCCGTTATAGCCATCGTGCTTGCCTTTGTTACCGTCAGTTTTCAGAGCATTAAAGCCGCGTTGACGAATCCGGTGAAGAGTTTGAGAAGTGAATAAGTTGACATAATTTCCTATACCTATGGCACATATCGCGATTCCCATTCCCATGATGCCCGGCAAACAGGACATCGAAATTGAAGTGACCATCAACGGCAAACGTCAGGAGTTACACTACCGGGTTGAGCTGTTTTACTGGGAAGACTGCAACATTCCGACCATCGACCGCGTGGACTGCATCCGGCAAATGCTGGCGGGTTATGATCAGGACTGGACGCTCTACTACATCGGTTCGCCCACCGAGCAGTTTGTGCCCATTACGTTTGTGAAGCGGGAAGACCTGGCCAAACAGCGCAGGTTGCTGGTGGAGGGGGCCTGAAAAGAAGGCTATTGCGCGAGTTTAGCGGAGAAAAAAAGGAGTTTAGCAGAGATATTCTCTCCGCTAAACTCCTTTTTACTTTGCGTCACTCTGCGAAAGAGTTTTTAGTTTTTATCCCACCACAACGGCGTAGCCGCATTGTCCGGGCCGTTCAGCAGGGAAACGGCGGCTTTGACGGCTTCGGTGTTGGATTGTTGTTCCAGCAACAGGAACGGAATCCGGCGGGGGGACTTCGTGGTCGGCAGATCGGCGTTCACCGAGTTGACAACGGGGTACAGCTTCGGATACCGGCTCCGGCGAACTTCCGCCCAGGCTTCAATACCGTCAGGGTACAGGGCCAGCCATTTCTGCGTTCCCACTTGTTCCCGCTGAACGGCTTCTGTAGCCCCCCACTTCACGGTAATGTTCGTCAGAGCGGGCGATTTCTGCTGATCCTGCGGAGCAACGGGCGTTTTCGTGCTGGCAATGTAGGCATCAACCGTTGCGCCCGTAATACCCCAGCCTTCCATCGAAGCCCGGATACCGTTTTCGTAAGCCTGCTGCGCCGTCACACCACCGGTGTTCCAGCCGTTCAGGGCGGCTTCGGCCAGCAGGAAATACGCTTCCGCCGTGTGCATGATGTCCTGTCTTACCGCCAACTGACGATCCCAGGCCGAACCCGCACCCGTGTTGCGAATCCAGAGCGTACCGATATTGGAATTGTTGTCGTTCGTGTTCAGTGGGTCGGTCAACTCCGTGGGTCCCAAGCCATTCCGCAGCCCTTCGTAGGTTTTGGTGTTGAAAGCCGGTTGGAAATAGATACCGATCCGCGGATCCTCAAAACCCTTCAGAACGGATTCCATGGCGGCACTCATCCGGAACTCACCCCAGCCCGAAATCGTAGCCAGACCGTTGTTGTCGCCACCCGCCAGGTTTTTAACCATGTACGCATTGTCGGTATTCGCCGTCAACAGGCCACCGGCAATGGCGGCTTCCGCTTCAGTCTTGGCCCGGGCCGGATCGACTTTTGAAATCCGCAGTGCCAGCCGCAACCGCAATGTGTTGGCAAACTTGATCCATCTATTCACATCACCCGCGTAGATGATGTCGTAGCTGCCGTACGGTTTTTCGGCCGTTTTGCCTTTCAAAACCTCGGTAGCTGCCGCCAGGCGCTTGAAGAAGTCATCGTAAATTTTGTCCTGCGGATCGTATTTAACGCTGTTTGCCGGAACACCTGCATCGAAATAAGGTACCGGGCCGTAGTAGTCCGTCAGGCGGTGGAAGGCAAACACCCACCAGATGCTGGCCAGTGCGTACTGCGACGAGGCCGGATCGGTTTGCTCAAACAGGGTCTTCAACTGCGGTACCACCTGCGTGTAAATCGGGTTCCAGTGGGAGTTGATCCAGGTGGGGTGCATGAAATACCGGTCCGACTGGAAGTTCGGCGTCGTGGTGGCAAAGTACTGGGCAAACAAATCCGCGTACAGGTTCTGGGCGGTTTGGTACGTACCGGCCGCATACGAAGCCTGTTGCTGAGCCCGCGCAAACAGGTACGGGAGTTCCGTGGGAGTCAGCGTGGTAATGGCGGTTTTGCTGGTGTTGATTTCGTCAAAATCGCCCGTACAGCCGCTCCAGATTCCGGCCGAACCGGCAAGCAGCCCGACCATTGACATTTTAAGGAATTTATTAATTGGCATTTTCATGATACTTTCTAACGTGTTTTTGATTCCAAAAATGAGGGTTTCTCAGGTGGGCTTACTTTTAGAATCCTAATTTCAGATTAAGACCAACGGTGCGGGTTGAAGGCAAGGCGCCGTATTCAGAACCCTGGTAGTTGGCGGCACTAATGTTAACATCCGGGTCAAACGGCAGTTTGCGGGTTTTCAGACCGGGAATGTCCAGAAGGGCGTTGCCCCGGTACAGGAAAAACAGGTTGCGGGCCGTCAGTGACAAACGGGCATTCTTGATAAAGAAGTTCGTCGGGAACGGAATGTTATATCCGAACGTCAACTCGCGCAGCCGGACGTTGGTTGTTGAGTAGCCAAAAAACTCGCCCCAGGTATACCGGCCCTGCGATACGGTTTGCCAGAATTGCTCGGACGTGATCGCTTTGGTGTTGGTTTCGCCCGTTGCCGTTACGCCTGGCAGTATCCAACCACCTTCGCGGTGCTCGAGCGTGTATTCGGCGGTTCCGTCGTAAGCCAGGTTGCCATCCGTTCCGGATACCATGATACCGCCCACGCGGCCATCCACCAGGAAGCTCAGGACAAAGTTTTTGTACGAGAACGTGTTGTTAAAACCGAACGTCAGTTTGGGGTTGAAGTTACCAATGGTCTGGAAGGCACTTACCACCGGCAGACCGTTGGCGTTGACCACCAACCGTCCCTGCGCGTCTTTGGCCCAGCCATAGGCCTGCAAATCACCGTATGAACCACCCGCTTCTACGACAGCCGTTGTGGTCCGGGTATTACCGCCCAGGGTAGCCTGTTTTATACCGGGGTACAGTTCGACAATCGTGTTGACGTTGCGGGCCATGTTCAGCGAAACATCCCAGTTCAGCGCGTTGCCTCTCAGCGGAGAACCCGTCAGGGTTAGCTCAAAACCTTTGTTGTTGATCTTTCCGGCGTTAACAAACTGAGTGGCAAAACCGGATGCCGGAGCCAGACCGAGTGAAAGAAGCTGGTTGACCGTATTGCTGTTGTAATACGTAAAGTCGAGACCCAGCCGACCATTCAGGAAACGCACGTCCGCACCGAGTTCGGTAGACGTCGAAATCTCGGGCTTCAGGTTTTCGGCCGGGCGCTGGGTGCTGCGCGAAATGAAACCGCCGGTTCCGCCCTGTGAGAACGAATACGTTTGTTGCAGGCTGTAGGGGGCCGCATCATTACCCACCTGGGCCAACGATCCCCGGACTTTGGCGAAACTGATCCAGTTGGGCAGCTTTACCGCGTCTGACAGAATGAAGTTAGCACCGAACGACGAGTAAATGTACGAATACGGCGGAGGCAGCGTAGATGACCAGTCGTTCCGTACCGAAGCATCGAGCGTCAGATAATCACGGAACGAAACCGAAGCCGTTCCGAATACGTATTGCAGTTCTTTCTGGCTAAAGCCGGTAATCTGAGTCAGTGCCGACGCAAATGACAGGTCAAAGCGGTTGGCTACCGACAGACCGTTGGTGCTGGCGCCTACCTGCGAAAAGCGGTTGTACGTCTGTCCAGCTCCGGCGTTGTACGTAATGGCGAAATCATTGCTCAGCTTGTTGTTTCCGGAAATGATCACGTCCATGTTGCGCTCCAGCTGGTCGAGCGTAAACTCCTGATACGAACCACCCCTTCCGGCAAACAACAGGGTATTGTTGGCATAACTCTGAGAGTTGCGGTCGGTATACCAGTCGTAGCTGATCCGTCCCTGAATGTTCAGCCAATCGGTGATATCGTATTTCGCCGATCCGAGGGCCGTTACCCGGTTCCGGGTTTCATTGGCAAAGGTCCGGTTCAGTGTCCAGTACGGGTTCATATAAATCCCCGAACTGGTCCAGTAGGTCGGATTGCCGTTGGCATCTTCAAACGTGTTGTACTTACCGTTCAAATCCACACTGCGCGGCACTTTGTAGAGGTTCATCGTCACGGAGCTTTCCTCACCCGACCGCGGTTTGTTATCAATTTTCTGATTGATGTACGTGATCTTGGCGTCGGTCGACAGGCGGCTTGTAATCTGCGAGTTAAGGCGCAGGTTCAGCGTATGACGCACCAGTTCGTTGTTCGGCAGAATCCCCTGGTTGTAATTGTTCGTATACGAAGTATACGTCTGCACCTTGTCCGTACCGCCGGCAATCCCTACGGAATTGTTGGTTGAAATGGCGTTTCGGAAGAAGTCTTTGACGTTGTTCGGGTAGGTCGTAGTGGCCGCACCCCAGCTATACGGTGAGTTTTCGCTGGATTTACCACCCGCGCCCTGTCCGTACGTATTTTGCAGTTTGGGCAGCAGGAACGGACTTTCGGCCTGAACACCGGAGTTTACATCCACCGACACTTTACCGGCTTTTCCTTTTTTGGTGGTGATCATGACAACCCCGTTGGCCGCCCGTGAACCGTACAGCGCCGAAGCGGCCGCACCTTTCAGGACGTTCATGGATTCGATGTCGTCCGGGTTAATGTTGTTGGCACCGTCGCTTCCGTTAATACCGCCGAAGTCACTCGTTACCTGACCCCGCACGGTGTTATCAACCGGCACACCGTCAATCACAAACAGGGCGTTGTTGTTACCCGTAATGGAACGGTTTCCGCGCAATACAACCCGCGTGGCCGAACCCGGACCGGAGGAGCCCTGCGTAACCACCATACCGGCTACTTTACCCGACAGCGTGTTTACAAAGTTGGCATCCCGCACATCGACCAGCTTCTTGCCATCAATCTGCTGGGTGGCGTAGGTCAGTGTTTTGGCGTTCCGTTCAATACCGAGGGCCGTTACGACGACCTCGTTCAATTGCTTGGCATCTTCCTGAAGCATGACATCGATCACCGAGCGATCGCCCACGACAATTTCCTGCGTGATGGATCCGATGAACGAGAAAATCAAAACCGTAGCGTTGTTGTCAACCGTGATGGAATATTGGCCCGCACTGTTGGTCGTTGTACCCTTGGTCGTTCCTTTGATCACGACGTTTACACCCGGTATACCCGCGCCGTTTGCGTCTTTCACCGTTCCGGTAATGTCTTTGGCAAGCGGAGCGTTAACGTTGTCTCCTTTCAACTTAGCATGGGCAGGTACCTGAGGAGTTAGAAATGCCGTACAGGTAGCCGCGAGCGCCAGAAGCGTGCATCGGCGCAGGCTGCGGGGAGTCGGCATTTTCTGCGTTAGAAGATGTACTGTTTTTTGCATACAAGTAATAGTGGTTTTAGAAATGGTAATCGGTGGTTAAGTACTTACTAATCGAAGAAGGTGTGGGAATTGTAATAATTTTGGCGAAATTTCACATTGTTTAATTATATTTTACATTCGGGCCTTAAATTAATATTTAGTTGGGTTTATTAGGCAAATACTGGTATAAAAATTCACTTTTTAAAACCTTTCTAAAGAATGGTAGTTATGGAATAATTTGTGGGAAATGGGCAAAAGACGTTTAATACCGCTGTACATAGCTTGGCTGGAGGCTTGGCCGAAATGGGTTATTTTATTGGAAAAGTAATAATTTTTACAATTCATTTACAAAATTTTACAGCGTTTTTTTGACTTGCCAAAATGGGACTTATACCATTAATTCAGGATTAGTACTTAAACTGGATTGTCCTAGATATCCGTTGGATTGTACCAATTTTTTCGAGTGTTTTTGTGGTCGGACCAGTGGCCCAAAGCCGGGCGAAAATCCATTTTGTTTAGAAGCTCCAGCTTTAGCCGGGCTGGTAGCCATTGGCATCACGTTGCTAACGGTTTCGGCTCAGTCAGTAAAAACCGCGTTGCTGAATCCGGCCAGAAGCTTGCGAACGGAGTAGAGGGTGGGTTGTATCACAGAGTTAAGCGGAGATCATCAGAGGTTAGCAGAGACTCCGCTTGACTCTTTTCCCTGTCCGGCTGCGAACGCAAGACGTCCGCAATCGGACAGATGAATAGCTGATCCGTTGTTTAACCTATTGTTTAACAGGTGGTTGTGTTTGTTGGTATAGGGTTTGATCGTTTGGAAAACATACCTTGACTGGACAGTGAACGACGAATCGTATGCTAAGTAACTATCTGAAAATTGCATTCCGGAATTTGCTGAAACACAAAACGTTCGGGTTTATCAACATTGTCGGTGTGGCCATCGGGCTGGCGTGTTTCCTGTTGATTGCCCTCTACGTGCGGGATGAACTTAGTTTTGACCGCTTCCACGCCAAAGCCGACCGCACGTACCGGGTTTTGCGGACGTTTCTGAATGCCAATGACGGAACCGTTGAACTGAAGTTGGGAACGGTGGCTCCCCCGTTTGGTCCACTTATCAAACAGGATTTCCCGGAAGCCGAACAGGTGGTCCGAACGCTCAACAACAACGCCCTGGTGAAGCACGGTGACCATGTTTACAACGAGAGCCATATTCTTTTTGCCGAAGAAAACCTCTTTAAGGTGCTGGATTTTCGGGTAATTATCGGAAATCCGGATCAGGCACTGGTAAATCCGTTTTCGATCATGCTGTCGCAGCCGATGGCCCAGAAATACTTCGGCAACGAGTCGCCGATGGGCAAGAGCCTGCGGCTCAACAACCGGTTTGATTTTATGGTGACGGGCGTATTTGAACCGTTGCCGTCGCAATCGCATATTCATCCGGATTTTCTGGCCGCCTTCAGTACCCTCCGCGACGACCGTGTGTACGGGGCGGAAGGCTTGCGGACCAACTGGAGTAATAACTCGTTTCTGACGTATGTGTTGCTGGCAAAAGGCGCGCACCCGGACAAACTCGTGAAGGCGTTTCCGGCGTTTCAAAACCGTCGGATTGAACCCAAAGCCTCGACCTATTCGATCCTGAATCTACAGAAGCTGACGGATATTCACCTGCATTCGGATACAGATGACGCCCTGGACGCCGATGGTGATATTCGCTACGTGTATCTGTTTTCGGCCATCGGCTTGTTTATTCTGCTGATTGCTTGCATTAACTACATGAATCTGGCCACGGCCCGGTCGGCGCTGCGGGCCCGGGAAGTCGGGATGCGGAAAGTAGTCGGGGCCTTTCGTGGGCAGTTGGTCGGTCAGTTTCTGAGCGAATCGATTTTGCTGGTGGTTTTCGCGCTGGGGCTGGCTTTAATCCTGGTGATAGTGTGTCTGCCGTACCTGAATGATTTTACCCAGAAGCAGTTGACGTTGTCGCAGTTGATCAACCCGGGCTTTCTGGTCATTGTAGTGGGCATTACGCTGCTGACCGGACTGGTATCAGGTAGCTACCCCGCTTTCTTTCTGACTTCGTTTCAGCCCGTCAGTGTATTGAAAGGTAAAATTGCGTCGGCTATGCGGACGGGAAAGCTCCGGGCTGTGCTGGTCGTGGCGCAGTTTGCCATTGCCGTGGTACTGATCATTAGTACGGTGGTGGTCTATAACCAGATGGATTACATTCGAAACTACAAACTGGGTTATCAGAAAGACCAGATTGTTTTGCTACGGACGGTTTCCGATTCGGGGATCGATTACGAAGCCGTCAAACAGGAGCTGAAACGCAATAGTGCGGTACTGGCCGTGGGCATGTCGTCGCGAATACCATCGGGGCGGTTGCTGGATTCCTGGGAGTCCTACGTCGCCAAGGGCGATAGCATGGCGCCTTCCAAAGTGATTCTGAAAGCCCTGTCGGTCGATCATGACTTTATTTCGGCATATGCCATGAAAATGGCCGCCGGTCGCAACTTCTCCCGTTCCTATGCTACCGATGATACCGCGGCCTTTGTTCTGAACGAAACGGCTGCTCGTATGCTGGGCTGGAAGCAGCCGGAGCAGGCCATTGGCAAGGCTTTCGGGTATGGTCAACGGCGGGGGCAGATCATTGGCGTAACCAAAGATTTTCATTTTGAATCCCTCAAGCAGTCGATTCCGCCCATCGCTATTTTTATGGAACCAAAACGGAATGGCTGGATTTCGGTACAACTGGCGGGTGGAGCCGGATTGCAAAACGGCCTGGCCTACATTGAATCCGTCTGGAAGCGACGCTTTCCGGAGCGGCCATTCACGTACGAGTTTCTGGATCAGCGGTTTGGGCGACTTTACACCACCGAGCAAACGCAGCAGACGCTGTTCGGAATTTTTGCCGGAATTGCCATCCTGATCTCCTGCCTTGGCTTGTTTGGCCTGTCCATGTTCATGGCCGAGCAGCGCACGAAAGAAATCGGGATTCGCAAGGTGCTGGGCGCAACAACGCCCGGTCTGGTGGCCCTGCTTTCCAAAGACCTGCTGAAGCTGGTGCTGATTTCGCTCATCCTTGCCTCGCCGGTAGCGTGGTGGGGGATGAATCAATGGCTGGAAGGCTTCGTGTACCGGACCAGCATCAGTCCGTGGGTATTTGTGGTGACGGCGGCTATCGCCCTGCTGATTGCCTTTCTGACGGTTTCGTTTCAAAGCATTAAAGCCGCCCTGATGAACCCCGTGAAATCCCTGCGCTCGGAATAAAAATAACCAATGGGCGCTGGAAACTGGCTTTTGCGGTAAAAGCTGGAGATGACCCATCAATCATCTCCAGCCATGCATTACTTAACGGGTTTCAGAACAACCGCCTGACCGCCGGAAGCCAGCAGCGTAACCGGTAACTGATCCTTCGCTGTTACCTTCCGGACGGTTTTGCGAACTTTGCCCGTTCCGTCGTCTTCGTGGCATTCGGCGGTGTAGGTTTTGCCGGGTTCCAGAAAAGTCAGCGGAACCGATGCTTTTCGCGCTTCCGTATTGGTGATGGTGCCCAGATACCAGTCCTTTCCTTTTCGCCGGGCTACCGAAACCCACTGGCCGGGTGTGCCTTCCACCACTTTCGTGTCGTCCCAAACCGTCGGCAGGTTTTTCCAGAATGAAATCTCCTCCCGATCCGGGTAATGTTCCGGCTTGCCGTACCAGTACAGGTATTGCAGCGGACTGAAGTAAATAACCGTCAGCGCCAGTTGATGCCCTTTCGTGTTTTTCAGCCGGGGTTCGTTGAAGCAGAACGTGTAATCGGCGGCACCGGCAATGAAGCGCGTGAACGGCAAAACCGTGTTGTGGGTCGCGCTGGGAAACTCTTCGTTGCCCCGAATTCCTTCCTGCGTCAGCAGGTTCGGAAACGTCCGGCTGAAACCGGTCGGGCTGTATTCGTCGTGAATATCCACCACCAGTTGGTGCTGGGCGGCTTTGCGGACCGCTTCGTGTACCCAAACCGTCCACCGGTGCGAACCGGTATGCACAAATCCGAACTTGACCCCGCTGACGCCCCAGCTTTTGAACAACGGAAACAAGGTGTCGAGCTGCCGTTCGAGTGCCCGGTGGTTAACGTACAGAATCACTTTTTTACCTTTTGAACGCGCATAGCGGATGACTTCCGGTAAATCCAGATCCCCTTTCGGGTTCCGCCGGGGATCGACCGTTACGGTGGTGGCATCGGAACCGACTTCGTATTCGTGTCCGTACCAGCCCGCGTCGAAGTGGATGTAGTCGATGTTCTGCTCAACGGCAAAATCGACGAGTTCCTTGGCCCCGCTGGTCGAAAGCGTCACTTCCCGCATCACTTTTCCCGGCTGAATCCAGCTCACATCTTTTATTTCGGTGGGCGGATTGAGGTTCTGAATCAGGTAATTCCGTTCCATCAAATCCCCCGGTCGGTCGCCAACC
The DNA here is from genome assembly GCF_003259745.1 of Larkinella arboricola. Taxonomy (GTDB): domain Bacteria; phylum Bacteroidota; class Bacteroidia; order Cytophagales; family Spirosomataceae; genus Larkinella; species Larkinella arboricola. Next base: position 1,139,405 of record NZ_QLMC01000001.1, read on the forward strand.
AGCACCACCCGCCAGGGCAGGGCATAGGGCGAGGTTTCGGTGACGTCTCCGAACAAGCGGCTGACCAATTGCCCCGGGCTGGCCGTGTGCAGCCGGATGCGGGGGTAGTTGGTTTGCTCGGCCTGCGCAATGGACGCCCACGACCCATTAGGCAGTTTCAGCGTAACCGGCAGTTCGGCCCCCTGGGTCCAGTTTTCAGGATTCCGTTCTTCGTAGCTCCCCTGAGCGTGGCTCGTGAAATAGGCTTTGGTGCCGACGGGCAGGCTGAAATGCGTCTGTTCCTGCCCGATGTCCAGAATCTGGGTACGCATATTTTCCGGGAAAGAATACCGGAACGCAATGCCTTCGTCGTAGGCTCGTGCTATAACTTGTAACGCCCCCCGGTTGCCGCTGGTGTGTTGCAGGTTGATAACCAGTTCGTTAAACCGGTCTGGGATGACAGACCGTTCGCCCCAAACCGGTTTCCAGGTGGTATCCCGGCGGTTGCGGGTTACTGAAACAACGCGCAGGTTGCGGTCCCAACTGGTGTTTCGCCCGTTCGGATTGCTGCTTAGTCCGAGGGGCGAAGGCAGAATAATGGGCCGGTTCTGATCCTGAATTTCGTAGGTTGGCACGCCCTCCGCCTGAATCGAGAAGGCAAACCGCAGCCGGCCATTCGGCGAACGGACCTCCAGCGAATCAGGCGTTTGGGCGATCAGCCGGGTGTTGAACAGAATAAAAAAGAGGAAAAACCGCCGGGCGTTGTGCTTCAAATACGTCATACTGCTCAAAAGGCAAATGCTAAGTGTTTTTAATACCCCGGATTCTGTTCAATCGGCGCGTCGAGGTTGGCGTCGATGAACTTTTGGGGAATGGGAAAGAGTTCGTGCTTGTCGGCAATATTACTGCCGGTTTTCGGATTATATTTCTTGACCCGTTCGACGAGCAAATTTTTGTTAGCCAGAAAACCGAACCGGATTAGCGTCCGACGGCGGGGTTCTTCCATAATCAGTTCCCGCACCCGTTCGTCCAGAATGTAGTCGAGTGATAAGCGGTCGGCGGTCACGGGTTTGGCTTTGGCCCGACTGCGCAGGACATTGAGGTCGTCGGCGGCTTTCTGGCGGTCGCCTTTTCGCAGGTACGCTTCGGCGCGGAGCAGATACGTTTCGGCCAGACGGATTTTGTAAAATTCCACGAAGGTCCGGCCCGCGGTATTGCCCGCCAGCGGGTCGCCTTCGAGTTTGCGCGTGTACGGGAAATACCAGCCCGAATTGAGTGTGTCGATTTTGGCGGCCACCGGATCGACGCGTTTCAGGAAAAAGTTGGAAGCCGGGTTGTTGTAGTAGAAAGCCCGGCGGATGTTATAAGGTGAATTACGCATATCATTCCAGTCTTCCTTCCAGATATCGTAGCTGGCGTAGGGCGTGCCCATTACCCAGCCGACCGGGCGCCCCAGGCTGTCGCAGACCAGCATACCCACTTTCCCTTCCGGGTCTTTGATGTTGTGGTACCCGGCTCCCCAGGCCCGCATGCTGCTATTGCCGCCGAACGCCGTCGGGTTGGTCGCGTTTGAGTAGGCCACCCCGCCCGGCGTCTGGTACTCGAACTGGATGGCCCAGATGGTTTCGGTATTGGCCGCCAGATTCTGGTTTTTATCCCGGAAAAGATCCGAGAATACATCACCGGGTTGCGATACTTTACTGCCAAACCGCTCGGTCATTAGCTTGTGCATGCCGTCGTTGATGACGGCTGAGGACGCTTCAATGGCTTTGTCGTTGTTGCCGAGCGCCAGGTAGATTTCCGTTAGCACATGGTCGGCAGCTGCTTTGATGATCCGGCCCGGGGCCGCGGGGGTTTTGGGCAACCATTGTGAGGCAAACTCCAGATCCTGCCGGGCAAACTCAAGCACTTCCTGCCGACTGGCCCGGACATAATCCGTTTTGGGGCCGGTTTCAACCCTGGCGACGAGGGGTACCCCGCCGTACAGGTTCGCCAGAATATTGTAGGTATACCCCCGAAAAAACCGCGCTTCGGCCACGATGGCGTTCTTTTCGGCTTCGCTGGCCCATTTTGCCTGCGGTTTTTCGGCGTATTCAATCACGCTGTTGGAGCGGGGGATCATTTTGAGATAGGCCCATTCCCACCAGTAATCCACCGGGTTGAGGGTGGGAGTGAGCGAAATGTTATAGTCGCGCAGCAGGGGCGAAACCGCCCCCTGCATATAGGCGTCGGTGCCGATGTTCATGGCGTGCATATTTTCGCTGTCGGTGCCAAACAATTCGTCGCGGGCGGCAATGTGAAGGCCAACAATGGCGGTTTCAAAACCGGCTTTATCAACCAGTACCACGTCCGGGTTCAGAAAGGCCAGCGGTTTTTCGTCCAGCACGCTGTCTTTGCAGCCACTCGTCCAGAGCAGGAGTGCCATACTGCATAGTACCGACCATCGACGCCGGGAAAGAAAGAAAATAGATTTCATACAGTCGTTATTTTCAGGATGGAGGGTCAGGATTAAAAACTGATATTTAAACCGCCGGTAAACGAACGGGGCATGGGATAGCCCGAAGCCTCCGAACCGATCTCAGGATCAAAACCGGGGTATTTGGTGAACGTCAGCAGGTTTTTGCCGCTGATGTAGGCGCGCAGTGTGCCGATTTTCAGGCGGTTCAGCAGCGTTTTCGGAAACTCGTAGGCCAGCGCTACATCCTGTACCCGTACGAAATTGCGGCTTACGTAATAACCGTGTCCGTAGGGGTTGGTGTACACCAGCGACGCCATGGTGTTCGATTTGTTTTCGGGTGTCCACCAGCCGTTGTCCGGAAAGTTGGCGGCACCACCGGGAAAGTTATTGCTCGGAATCATCTGGTTAAAGCTTCTGATCCAGCCCTGCATTGAGTTCAGAAAAACCGTCAGGCTGAAATTACCGTAGCGGAAACTGTTGGTGAATCCCCAGCGGTAACGGGGTTCGAGCTGCCCGATGATGGCCCGGTCGTCGGTCGTGATCTTGCCGTCGTTGTTGATATCCTTCAGGCGGTAAAAACCGGGTTTGTAGCCCGTCGGCAGCTGTTCGCCATCCTGATACACCCCGTCGATGACGTAATCATAAGCCACCTGAACGGGTTTCCCGATAAACCAGCGGTTTCCGAGGTCATCGTCCTCCCGTCCATCCTTGTTCAGGTCGCGGTTATAGATATGAACAATCCGGTTGCGGTTGGTCGAGAAAACCACATTGGTGTTCCACTCAAACGCGCCCCGCTGCATCGCCAGCGCATTGAGGGTCAGTTCGAAACCCCGGTTGTTGGTGGCACCCAGGTTGGTAATGACCGACGCAAACCCCGTTGCCGATGGCAGTGAGCGGTTCAACAGCAGGTTTTTGGTGTTCATGTTGTAATACTCGAGAGTACCGCCGATCCGGCCTTTCAGCACTTCAAAATCCAGCGCAGTGTTGGTCGATGTGGTGGTTTCCCACATGAGGGAGGTATTGGCCATGCCGGACGGGAAGGTACCGGTATAGGTGGCACTGCCGTCGCCGAACACGTACTGGGACGTTCCCGACCGACTCAGCGACTGGAAGGGTGAAATGGCCTGATTGCCGACCGAACCGTGCGAAACCCGGACTTTCAGCAGGTCAATAAAAGTCAGGGACTTCAGGAAGGCTTCGTCCGACGCGATCCAGGCCAGAGCCGCCGAAGGGAAGGTTGCGTATTTGTTGCTGGCTCCGAAAACGGAACTTCCATCCCGGCGGGCGGTCAGGGTGAGCAAATACCGGTTTTTGAAGTGGTAGTTGAGCCGCAGCATCGACGAAATGCCTTCGATAGCGGAAGCATTGGACTGGGTCTGCTGGGTTTGGGCGATACCGAGGTTGTTCCAGCCGTTGGCACCGTTGAACAGGTTGGACGCCGTGGCCGTGGTTGACTCCCAGCCGAAGTGGTTACGACCGTATAGGAGCGTGGCATCCAGCGCGTGATCCTGACCAAACTGACGGCTGTAGGTTACGATGTTTTCCAGCACCCAGTCAAAATCTTCCCGGTTGAATTTAGAGACGTTCGCCAGAATATTATCGCCGTTGCGCTGATAGGCTGGTTCGAACGTGTAGTTGTGCTGCCAGCGGTAGTTGGGCGAATAGTTGACGCGGTAACTCAGCCCTTTCACGAACGGAAAGTTGATGGTGGCATAGAAGTTGGAAAACAGGTTGTGGTACACCTCCTCGTTTTGCCGGCGGAGCGTATTGAAGATCGGATTCGGAACGAGCTGAGCATCCTGCGGAAACCGGACGGGGTCGGTTTGGGCGTCGTCGTAGTACATTTTGGCGAATGGACTCAGCATGGACCCCCAGTTGATGGCTACATCGACACCCGACAGGTCCCGACGGGCGTATGTGGCATTGACACCCACGGTCAGCCAGTCGGTGATGCGGTTTTCGAGGTTGCTCCGGAGCGTAATCCGTTTGGCGCGGTCGTTCAGCATCAAGCCGTTTTCGTTGACGAAGGCCCCGGAAACCAGGTAATTGGTCCGGCCCGACTGTCCCGAAATACTCACATCGTAGGATTGGATACCGGCTTCCTGCGAAATCTCGTCCCAGGGGTTGATGGTTTTGCCGTTCCGGTAATTTTCGGCTTCGGTATTCTGGAGGTACATCGCCACCTGGCTCGGATCGGCCTCCTGGCCGCTCTGCCGACGATAATCGAGTGTTTTCTCAATGTATCGTTCGGGTGTCAGCAGTTTGATGCGGTTGCTCCAGCCCGATACGCCGTAGTAGCTGTTGACCCGAATGGTTGGCTTATCGCTTTTTCCGCGTTTGGATGTAATCAGAATAACCCCGTTGGCCGCCCGCGAACCGTAAATGGCCGCAGCACTGGCGTCTTTCAGAATTTCCATCGACTCGATATCGTTCGGGTTTATCTCGGCCAGACTGCCATTGAAGAAAATACCGTCGAGCACGATGAGCGGGTCGTTGCTGGCCGTGATGGACCGGCGGCCCCGCACCAGAATGCTACCACCCTGGCCCGGTCGGCCGTTGTCAATAAACTGCACCCCGGCCACGCGGCCCCGCAGCGACTGGGCTACGTTTGTATTGGGCAGGTTTTCCGTCACTTTCAGGTCCACTTTGGCCACTGAGCCCGTTACGTTGCGCCGGGCCTGCGTGCCGTAACCCACCACTACAATCTCACCCAGCGTTTTGGTGTCGGCTTCCAGCCGAATGTTGAGGGTCTGGCGGTTGCCAACGGCTACTTCCTGGGGGGTGAAGCCGATGGAGCTAAACACCAGCACTACATTTCCGCTGGAAATCTGAAACCGGTAATTACCATTATTGTCGGTGGTCGTACCCCGGCTGGTGCCTTTTTCAACAACGTTAACGCCGGGCAGCGGCTCGCCTTTTTCGTCCGAAACCTGGCCCGTGATGGTCTGGTCGACCGGAGTTGGCAATGCCGCTTCGTCGGGTAGCTGCGGTTTGGCACCAGCAGCGGGGGGCGATACCAGAATAATCTGCTGTCCTTCGACTTTGTAGTGGATTCTCAGGGGCACCAGAAGGCGGTTTAGTACACTTTCCAGACGCTCGTCAACGGCCGTGAGGGTTACTTTCCGATCGGCCTGGATGAGCAGGGAACTATACAGAAAACGCACTTGAGCCGAACGGCTCAGTTGTTTGAGCGTCGATTTAATGTCCTGATCGACAATTCGGATGGTTACTTTCTTATGAAGCACTTCCTGCGCCTTGCTATCCCGGGCGAAGGAGAAGCTTGCCAGACCAGCGATCAGCAGGACCTGCAACAGCGAAAGTTTCATAAGCTTAATTAGAAAGGGTGAAATCCGGTCTGGATTTTTCATAACTTGGCTTGTTTTTGGTTCGTTTCTACGGGAAATGGGCAAAAACCACCTCTTAACGCCCGAAAGGGCGTCTTACTTCGGTGAGGAGGCTTGCTTGAGTCGGTGATGCTAGGCCCATCACCGACTTGCTTTGCGGAAAATCGGGGGAGTGTAAAGGTCGCTTAGTCGGTCATAGACAGGGATTAAAGGTTAGAACAGGGTTAGTTTAATAAGTTACCGGCAACCGGAGCTGCTGATGACGATCTGCCCGTCGAGTACTTCATAACTGGCTCCCACCGCCTGACAGATGAAACGGAGTTTCTGATACAGGGTTTCATCCATAAATTCGGCGGTAATGGGGCAGTGGCGCAGTAATTCTTCGTCATAGACAATGTCGATACCGTATGCTTTCTCCAGGCGTTGCAGCACGTCCGTTACCGGCTGATCGTCAAAAGTCATCAGGGCTTCGCCGGTTTTTGGGGCCACCAGTTCCGGTATTTTTACCAGGCTTTTTTGCAGGCTTTCCGTTTTCCGGTTGTACACCACTTCCTGATTCGGAATCAGGAGAACGCCCGTGCCTTCATGGTCGGCGACCGGCCCTTTCCGAAAGGTTTTTTGAGTGTACACGGATACTTTGCCGGTTCGTACGGCCACTTCTACTTGGGTATCATTATCAAAAGCCCGAATCCGAAAGCTGGTTCCCAGCACTTTTGTAACAGTTTCGTTGGCGTAAATCAAAAACGGCTTTCGGGGGTTGGGGGCAACTTCAAAAAAGGCTTCGCCCGACAAATACACTTCCCGGAAATCGCCCGAAAACTTTGCGGGATAGCTGATCCGGCTGTTTTTCTCCAGACGAATCGCCGAGCCGTCCGCCAGCAGAAGCGTCTGCGGCTGGGCCGAATGGTTCACTTTTTCAAGCAGCGCAACCGGGGCTTTGGCTTTGGCTTTTAGTTGATGATAGCTAACTGCCGGGGACTGAGCGGTTTGGTAATAGCGCCAGCCTAAGCCAAGCCCCAGCACCAGTAGAATCGAAGCCGCCACCGTCAGCCAGGAACTCCAACGGATTTCTATTCTCCTTTCGGCAACGGCTTCCGCTTCTGCTGTGGATTTTCGGCGACGGGCTTCCTGAACCAGTCTGGTCACTTCCTGACGCATTTCTCCGTCCGAAATTGGATCCGGCTGTCGTTTCAGCGTGTATACCAGTGCTTTGGCCTGATTCAGCATCTCCTCCTGGTCCGGATGATGTTTTCGCCAGTTCTGCCAGAACACGGCCGCTTCCTGATCGCCCTCGATCCAGGCATGGAACGAGTCGTCGAGCAGAAAGTCTTCTATTTTTTGGTATTGCTTCATGGCGATACAACACGGTGCCTTTTGTATAGGGAGAGACAGCCTGCCGGGTGGAATAATCAAAAAAAAACGTATTATTTTTCAACTATTCCCGGTCTCATCCGTCGGAAGGCAGTATATCAAACAGTTAGCGTTTCTTTATAGAGGAGCGGGTAACGGCCATTGACTGGTTTGCGGAGGAGCGCCAAACCGGTGTTTGAAGTCTAATTTCTCTTTGTTGAGCACGTATGGCCAATTTTTCACTTTCCGATCCGGCTTCTGGTTTTCAGACCGATGCGGAACTATGGCGGCAATTCAAGGGTGATGATGAACTGGCGTTTGGAATGCTGGCCGAACGGTATTACAAACGCCTGTATGGCTACGGCAGTAAGTTTTCCAGAGACGGCGAATTCATCAAAGACTGCATTCAGGATTTATTTCTGGAGTTGTGGGATAAACGCCATAACCTGAGTGTGCCGGACTCGGTGAAGCTCTACCTGCTGATCTCGCTCCGGCGGAAAATGCAGCGCAAACGCAGTGAACTGAAGTGGATGGAAGACTGGGAAGAACTTTCGTTCGAGTCGGATCGGGTGGGGACCTTTCCCATCGAAACCGCCATCATCGAAGACGAAGCCAGCCAGTATTACATCCGGAAACTGCAACTGCTCATTCCCAAGCTTTCCCGCCGTCAGCAGGAAATTATCTACCTGCGGTTTTACGAAAACCTCGATAACCAGGCGATTGCAGAACTGATGTCGCTCAGCCGTCAGGGCGTTGCCAATCTGCTTTGGCGAACCCTCCGGGAACTGAAAGATTACTGGTATGTCGGACTTAATTCGCTGTTCATCCTCTGGATGGTACTGCTGCGCTAGCCGGAAGCCGAAGCCCTTCGTTGCCAAGGGATTGCCATTCAGCAAATAAACAAACCATTCCTATAAAATCGGTGTCCGGCTATACGACGGGGCCGTATCTTGCCTAGATAGATCCGGGTTCTTTCCGAACCGTGTCCCGGAACGTTGATCTCCTCCGTCATGCGCAAAAAAACATTGGGTCATCAGCCTGCCAAACCCCAAAAATCCTTCCTCCGGGAGTGGTTCAATTCGCTTCTGTTTGCGGTCATTGCCGCCACCCTGATCCGGTTTTTGACGTTTGAAGCCTACGCCATTCCGACGCCGTCGATGGAAAACAGCCTGATGGTGGGCGATTTTCTGTTTGTCAGCAAACTGCACTACGGTATTCGGACGCCCCGAACTCCGCTGCAAATTCCGCTCACGCACCAGTCCATCTGGGGGACGAAAATACCGTCGTACAGTGACCTGATTCAGTTGCCGTCGTTCCGGTTGCCCGGTTTTACGACGGTGAAAAATGGCGATGTGGTGGTGTTCAACTTTCCTCCGCCCAAACCCGGCGAGCCCGATCACCCGGTCGATCTGCGGACGAATCTGATCAAACGCTGTATTGGGATTCCGGGCGACCGGCTGGAAATCCGGCAGGAAAAGGTTTACATCAACGGCAAGGCGTTTCCGGCTCCGGCCCGCTCCCAAACTAGTTATTTTATCCGCACATCGGAGGTGCTGAACGAACGGTTTTTCCGGAAATACAACATTGTCAACGATTACAATTCGGCAGAAGGGCCGTTTATCAACTGGCAACCCGTTGAGCAATACGACGAAGCAGCCAAAACATCGGCGCTGGTGGGCTATCAGGTGACCACCACGGCGGAAACCATCGCCAGAATCAGGGCGCTCGACTGGGTAAAAGCCGTTGAACCCCTGACCGAACCCGCAGGCCAGCCGGAGCCGGGCATATACGGCGGAGCGACCCACGAATGGAACCGCGACAATTTTGGTCCGCTCACCATTCCGAAAGAAGGGCAGACCATCCCGATTAACCCGCAAACCATTGCCGTGTACGGCCCCGTCATCAGCCGGTACGACGGCAACGAGAAGGTAGAAATAACGCCCAACAGCATCAAAATTGACGGAAAACCGATTCAGTCGTATACCTTCAAACAGGATTATTACTTCATGATGGGCGACAATCGCCATAATTCCGACGATTCCCGCTATTGGGGTTTCGTGCCGAAGGATCATATCGTGGGCAAAGCGGTTTTCGTCTGGATGTCCATCGACCCCACACCCGCGACGGCGTGGGCCAAAATCCGCTGGAACCGGCTGTTTCGGGTCATTGAATGATGGGTTTGCCACTAACAACCATCCTATGCTTTATTACACGCAGATTCTGTTTGTAAAACCGGGTCAGGAAACGGTCTTTCATTCATTTGAGGACCAGGTTCTGCCCCTGCTTGAACGCTACAACGGCGAATTGATTTACCGAATCAGACCGTCGGAATCCTCGGTTATTGCTACCACGTTGGGGTACCCGTACGAAATCCATCTGGTTACGTTTAAGGCCCGGGCGGACTTTGAAGCCTACCGTGACGACCCGGAACGGAAGCGCCATCTGGCCTTGAAAGATCAATCCATCGACCGCGTTTTGCTCATTGAAGGGGCCGCGCTGTGAAGCAGGATGCTTGTATTCTGCGTAATTTTCGGTAAAGTTGCCGGAATTATGTTCTGCTGATACATCCTTATAACGTATGGAAACCGTCCTTGATCTGAGACTTGCTGTATTGATCGACGCCGATAATGTTCCGTATTCCAACGTGCGGGGCATGCTGGAAGAAATTGCCAAGTACGGAACCCCGACCTTTAAACGAATTTATGCCGACTGGACCAAGCCGACCGTGGCTGGCTGGAAAACCGTATTGCTTGAAAATGCCATTACGCCCATTCAGCAGTATAGCTACACAACCGGCAAAAATGCCACGGATTCGGCCATGATCATTGATGCTATGGATATTCTGTATACCGGACGCGTCGACGGCTTTTGTATCGTTTCGAGTGATAGCGATTTTACGCGGCTGGCAACCCGACTGCGCGAAGCAGGCATGAAAGTGTTTGGGATTGGCGAAAAGAAAACGCCAACGCCTTTTATATCCGCCTGTAATCGATTTATCTACCTGGAGATTCTGAAAAAGAACGAGGAGGTACCCGTGCTCGTCCCCAAAACCCGATCCAGGAAGAAAGCCGTGGCAAAACCGGCCGAAACCCCGATAAAACCGGTTAAGGAACCCGAAGCGATTGGTAAACTAACACCGGAGGTCATCAAGATGCTCGCTGACAGCATCAACGACCTGGCCGACGAATCCGGCTGGACCTTTCTGGGTGAACTGGGCAATCTGTTGCCCAAAAAACAGGCCGATTTCGACCCCCGGAATTATGGATTTAAAAAGCTGGTTCCGCTGCTGAAAAGCGTCGACCAATTTGAGGTGGACGAGCGGGACACGGGCAAGAGGAATATGAAACTGGTGTACGTACGCGTGAAATAACCGCTTCAGTGCCGGTTTTTGACAGGTCAAGCCGCTAATCCGGCCTATCAAATACCTTTTTCGTGCGTTTTTTCGGTCTGTCGGCTTGCTTTGTAAAAAGTATGGCAGAAATGAACACGACAGGCATTGTTGAGGTCGAAGGCTTCAAGCTGGGTTACAAAGTGGAGGGTGCGGGCCTTCCGGCGCTGGTGATTGGCAGTACGGTTTATTACCCACGAACGTTTGTGGGCAACCTCCGGCAGCACTTACAACTGATCTTTATCGACCACCGGGGGTTTGTGCCGCCCCCGCCCGGCGACTGGCAAGACGAAGATTTTAGACTGGAAGTGCTACTGAACGATATTGAAGCCGTCCGGAAGGCATTGAAGCTGGAACGGTTCGTCGTCATCGGGCATTCGGGGCACGCGTTTCTGGCTCTCGAATACGCCAAACGGTACCCGCAGCACGTTTCGCAGGTCGTGATGATTGGGGCCAGCCCGGATTATAGCGAAGCCACTACCCAGGCCCGTTGGGCATTTTTTGAAAAAGACACTACTCCGGAGCGCAAGGCGGTTTTTGAAGCGAGCATGGCGCAACTGCCGCAACGGATTGCCGCCGATCCCGAACGCCGGTTTGTGCAAATGTGCCTCTGCGCCGGTCCCGCCAGTTGGTACGATTACCGGTTTGACGCGACGGCTTTGTGGGAGGGCGTATACACCAATATGCAGGTTTTCGATTACGTCTGGGGCGTGGTTTTTCGGGACATTGACATCACCGCTGGACTGGAAAAGCTGGATAGTCCGGTGTTGCTGGCCTTGGGGCGGTATGATTACCTGACGGGTCTGCCGTTCCTGTGGGACGAGGTGCAGCATCGGTTCAGCAACCTCACCCTTCGAATTTTCGAAAAAAGCGCCCACACGCCCCAACTCGAAGAACCCGACCGGTTTAACCGGGAATTAGTAAACTGGCTGCGAACCGGACGACCGGAATAGTCCGGTTCGCAGCTACGGTTTTACTGGATTTTCTTTACGACCCATTCGCCCACGTTGAGTCCCTGCGCCCGGCCCTGATCGATGGCGTCCATGAAGTGAATCCCGCCGTAAAACCGTGACAGACCCGCTTCAATGGCGGCTTCCCGGAACGATTTGAACGAACGCGCTTTCAGGCCGTAGCGTTCCTCAACGGTATCGGTGTATTCAAAATTATCACCGAAAAAGTGGGTTAGAATCACTTCCGAAGCCGACGAAATCGTGGAATGTCCGCTCAGGTATTCCGGAAACGGGGGCGTTTGCAGGAACGGTTTCCAGGTCGGATCGATAAGCTGGCGGACAGCGGTTTCGGGCCGGATGCGGTCGCTGCGGTATTTCTCGTCCCAGCACGCTAGAAAACCGTCCATCAAACCGATGGCAACCGCTGTATGAATTTTCAACGATTCCGCGAAACTCTTCTTTGCCTGGGCGCAGGCGATGCCGGTAATGCCCAGCCAGTGCGCGCCGGGTGAAATCTTTTTCAAGCCCACCAGCATGTGACCGTTATTTTCGAGCGCAAACGGGTTGCAGTCCCAGAAAGCAGCAATATGTCGTTGCTCGTCCGTTAACGTACCGCTTCCGGCTTGGTGGTTTTGCACCAGTAACCGGTAAAAAGCTGATTTTTTTTCTTTGGAAAACCGCACCGGCGGCACGGGTTTAAACTGCGTGGCCGAGTCCAGCGTAAAGGGCCGGACGGTATTGAAATACGGTTCCACTGGCGCAAAGTAGCCCGGTGGGGTGGGATACCACGTTCCTTCTTTGCCGGAGGGCGTGTAGCGCGGGTAGTTGCTGATTTTATTGTACCGGTCGGCTTTGGCATATTTCAGTATCTGCTGGCTAATCTGCTGGGCGTAGCTGAGGGAGCTTTCAATGACGTCGTCGGAAAAGCCTACGGCGCGGCACGAATCCAGCAACTGCTTTTCCAGCGTTTCCATCCGCTTGCCCGACGGCTGCATTTTCTGGGCGGTTTTCATCATGGCCAATACGGCGCTCAGATCGGTGGAAAAGCCGTCGGCATCTTTCGGTTTTTCAATAACCGGGTACTCGTTCAGCACACCGTGCATACTCCGGTACGCCTTGTCGTTCTGGGCCACCACTTCGTAACCCGCCAGACAGGCGTAGGCGAAAAACCGGGCGGCCAGGGGCGGGTTGGTCACGTCGTGGATCATGACCTCGGTCATTTCGTCAACGACTTTGGTGATCTCCCGGCTACTGAGTTCCGGGGCTTTTTTGGTCTGGCAACTACTAAGAATAAGGAAGAAAAAGAGGAGTTTTTTCATGGAGACTGAAAAGCTATTTCGCAGAGTTAAGCGGAGATAAAAGGAGTTAAGCAGAGTCTTTGCGTACCTCTGATTTCCTCCGCTTGACTCTGCGAAACAATAAATTTCTATTTATACGTATACGCTTTGATACCCAGCTGATTAATTCCGAATAAAACCGTGTTGCCAATCGGTAGGATACTCCGCACGTCGCCTTTGAGCTGGAAACCGGATTGCCGCTGCGGAACGTACGTGAACTGTCCGTTGCCGTTGCCTTTCAGCAGGATACCATAGTTGGCGTCGGATTTGCCAAACCGCAACCGTGCCCGGTTGATGTTGCCGCCAACGAGCAAATCTTTCTTCCCATCACGGTCATAATCGAGAATTGTCAAGGCGAAAACCGGCGAAACCTGCACTTCAATCGGCAAGGGTTTTTTCTGAAGTTTGCCCTGGGCGTTGCTCTCGAAATAAGCGGTTTTCAGGTAGTTGGTTTCCAGTCGGTTAGCGCCCTTGCGTTCTTCTTCGGTAAAAATGTCTTTCATCGATGCATCGGCGTAGCTCTTGTAGTCGGGGAAGCGCGTGCGCATGATGCTGAGTTGGTCGAGCAGTTCGTCGCGGGAGACGTACGGATAGGTTTTGCCCTGCATGTAAAAACACAGAATCGGATCGACGGAGCCGTTGTCGTCAAAATCCTTGTAGAACAGTTCGGCAGGCTCCTGGTCGGTCACTTTGCACTGCGTGTTTAGGCCCTGATTACCAATGACAAAATCCGGTTTGCCGTCGCCGTTCAGGTCATCCACCAGGAGTTTGTTCCACCAGCCCCGGTACGGTTTTTCAAAATAGGCGGTCGTCTGATCGGTCCATTTTCCATCGCTGTTTCCGAAAACCGTCACGGGCATCCATTCGCCCACCACAACCAGTTCCGGCTTTTTATCGCCGTTCAGCTCGGTCCAGGCGGCATCCGTTACCATCCCGATCCGTTGCAGTTCCGGAGCCAGACTGGCCGTCTGATCGCTGAATTTTCCTTTCCCGTCGTTGATGAGCAAAAAGCTCTGGGGCGCTTCGGGATACCGTCCCGGAATAACCCGGCCACCCACGAACACATCCGGTTTGCCGTCGCCGTTTACGTCGGCCACCCGAACGCAGCTTTTGCTGGTACGCATGGTGGGCAAAGCTGCCGGGTTTTTGATGAAGTTACCCTTGCCGTCGTTCAGATATAGCCGATCCTGGAGCTTCGCGTCGTCGGGCAGGAAGTTGGCGTACCCTCCGCTAACGACGTACAAATCGGGTTTGCCGTCGGCGTTGGCGTCAAAGAAAACCGCATCGGCATCGTCGCTCGCTTTGTCGGCTTCGAGTGCGGGTTGCGGTTTGGGCAAAAACTGCCCGCTGGCCTGTTGCAGATAGAGCATTCCGGCTTGCCCGTTGCCTCCGCCCACAAACACGTCTTCCAGCCCGTCGCCGTTGATGTCAGCTTTCGTCATGCAGGGGCCAACGAACGACTGCGGGTTGACCAGCAGCGGCTGGCGTTTGAAGTCATTAAGGTTGTTTCTGGCGGCCTGATATGCAATGGGCGATGGGGTTTCGGTAAACACTCGTGCAGGAGTGGGAAGCGGGCGGGCGGTGGTTTGGGCGTCTTTTTCCGAAATCGTTAGTCGTTGGTTTGCTTTTACATTCGTCAACAATTGCTGTTTCCCGCCCGGCCAGACCACCCGCAGCGAGTCGATGGTGGTGTTTTTACCCAGGCCAAAATGCAGCACGGGTGACACGCTCGACTGGTAGCCCCGCGACGGCATCTGTTCCAGAAATTGCTGCTGTCCTTTTTGATAAACCGTTACTTTAGCCCCGATCCCAAACCGGTTGACGCCTTTACCCTCCAGTTTGATGCTCAGGTAGTTGTTTTTAAGATGTCGATTTGCTTCATTCTCGTAAATGAACGCCGGTTTGTTGAGGTTGCTCACCACCAGGTCCAGGTCGCCGTCATTGTCCAGATCGGCGTAGGCGGCCCCGTTGCTGTTCGACGGCAGGTTCATACCCCAGGCTTTGCTCACGTCCGAAAACGTCAGGTTACCGTTGTTTTTAAAGACGTAATTACTCACATCCGACGACGGAATCTGGTACACCAATTCGAGGATGTTCTGCCGCCGGACGTTGCTCTGGTTGTTTTGCAGGTAGTCGTTCATGTACTTCATGAAGTCCATGTTTGTGAAATCCCGCACAAAGCCGTTGGTTACAAACAGGTCTTTCCAGCCGTCGTTGTCGTAATCGGCCAGCAGGGGAGCCCAGCTCCAGTCGGTATTCGACAGCCCCGCCAACTGCCCGATTTCGCTGAACGTGCCGTCGCCGTTGTTGACTTGCAGCATATTCCGCATATACTGGTAATGAAAACCGGTGCGGAGGTTCAGGTCAAATTTCTCGTAGTTGTCGGGCGCAAAGAGCAGCTTTTGCCGACGGTTGTCTTCCGGCAGCATGTCCAGCACAAACACATCCGGCAGGCCGTCGTTATTAATGTCGGCCACGTCGTTGCCCATCGAGAAATGGGAGAAATGGCCCAGACTGCTTTGAATTTTATCCGAAAAAAACGGTCCACCTTTCCGGCCGTTGTTGATGTATAAATAATCGGGAATGGTATAGTCGTTAGACACGTACAGGTCTGGCCAGCCGTCGTTGTTAATGTCAGCAATTCCGGCCCCCAGGCCGTACGAGAGGGAGGTATTTCGCAGACCAGCCGGGCGGGTAATGTCCTGGAAATACGGTTTCCCGTTTTTCAGATCGTTGCGGAACAGCCGCATACCGGTTTCCGGATTCGGGTTTTTCAGCAGATCGGCGGTGCTGGCTTCGTCCAGAACCGGCAGGGATTTGGGGTTGTGGTTCAGCAGAAACAAATCCAGATCGCCGTCTTTATCGAAGTCGAAAAAGAAGCCCTGTGTTCCGTTGACGGGATGGTTTAGTCCGTATTCGGCGGTTTTTTCGGTAAAGCGTGGGACGCCCCCCGCCCGACTACCCTCGTTGATAAACAGTTGGTTGACCCTTTTTTCCGGCGACAGGTTTCCCGAATAGCAAACGTACAGGTCCAGCAGACCATCGCCGTTGACGTCGGCCATCGTCACGCCGGTTTTCCACGGGCCTTCGCGTCCGGCCACGCCCGCCGAGTCGGTAACGTCCTGGAATTTGAGGTTGCCCCGGTTGAGGTAGAGCTTGTTGGGAACCATGTTCCCGGTAAAATACAAGTCGTCCAAGCCGTCGTTGTTGACATCGCCGACGGCTACCCCGCCACCGTTGTAGAAGTATTCGTACATCAGGACGTTGGTATTCAATCCTTCGGTCAGGGTATTGGCAAAGTCAACATGGGTTTCGTCCGGCGATAGCAGCGTAAACAGGGGCGGGCCGGTATTTTCAACGGCGGTTTGTTCCTCCCGGGAGGACGAATCCCGGCAGCCGGTCAGGACGAGAAATAGCAAAAATGGGTAAAGGAAAAAGGGAAGGGGCAACTTCATACGATGTTACAGCGAGACGGTATTGACACAATCAATTTATAGTAGACAGAGGTACGCGGCTAATGGCCTTGTAAACTGTAAATTTACGAAGGCTAAATGCTTAATTCACTGCAAAATTGCAGCAATTTTTTCAGGTCGGCTTCCTTTTTGAAATCGATGGATTCCGCTTTCAGATACGCTTCAATGGCGGATTTGTTTTTGGGGAATATTTTCAGAATGGAGCCCCTGCTGAGCCGGTAAAAACGATTGTTCGGGTCGATCACCAGATAAACGACTTCTTTTTCCAGCAGCAGGTCGCCTTCCTGCTCCAGACGGGCCAACTGGCCGGTACTGCCGATAAAGGATTTGTATTGGGTGATGGACGACGTACCGGAGGACTGATTATACGCGCCGTTCTTTTCGGCCCGGACGGTTTTGAAAATCGGTTTCATCGCCAGTTTGACGGTATTGTAATCGGCGGTCACTTCCATGAAACCGTACTTCTGATCATACACAAATGTCGTTTGTGCGACCTGCACGGCCCGGATCGTGTTTTCATTGGCCAGCGCTAAAGTATCACCTTTGGCGTCAATGAATTGCATTTCACCGATCAAGATGTTGTAGTTGAACCGTCCGGTTGCCGCCAAACCGTTGCGGTAGGTGATGGTACCGGTCCGGAATTGAGGATACCGATAGCGTTCCTCAAATGGGACGGATCGCTGCCAGTTTGGACCGCCTTTCACCCGGATGGTTGGAGCAGTTTGTGCCCAAAGAACCGCCGAATGGAACAGCCCAATTCCTATCATCAGCAGAATCGTTTTCATGGCGTTGCGGTTAGGGTGCTTTCAAAAAATCTGTGCCAGCCCAAAATGAGCTGGCACAGGTCTATTGTGTGAATGGATGCTCCGGTTCTTAGTAGCCCGGATTTTGCACCAGTTTGTTGTTCCGGTTCATCTCATCGCGGTGGATCGGCAGGTAATACTGCTTGTCGGCCCAGTTCCGGTTTTCTTTACCGGGGTCAATCTCGGTTACTTTGTACGTGTAGTCGTAGCTCGTCGGGTCGTACTTATACAAGGTGACCGTTTTGCCCGGCTTCAGGGTTCCCGTGATCGTGATTCCGTTGGCTTTCCGGCCCAGGGTAGTAGGGGCAATCATCCAGCGACGGGCATCGTGGTAGCGGTGTTCTTCGAAAGCCAGTTCGACCCGGCGTTCGTTCCGATACCGTTCCCGCAGGGCGGCACCCGTTTCGGTGATAGCGGGCATACCGGCCCGGAAGCGGATGCGGTTCAGCCAGAGTTTGGCTTCGGCATCCTGACCCAGTTCGATACACGCTTCGGCGTAGTTCAAAGCGGCCTCCGTGTAACGGAAGAACGGCCAGGGAATTTGCTGATACGTGTTCTGGTCAACAATCGCCGGGTTTGGATCGGTAAATTTGCGCTGGTAATAGCCTGTATAGCTACCGTTCCAGTCTTCTACCGAACTCTTGCGGGTATCCAGACCGGCAATGACGGTTTTGGCACCACCAGCCCCCGTGACCTCGTAGCTACCCGTCTGAATCTGGTTAACCGGATCTTTGGCCGCTACATCGGCCGTGCGGGGTTTCCAGGGCGCGCCGTCGTACAGAATCGTTGCATAAAAACGTGGGTCGCGGTTGGCATACGGGTTGGCTGCTTTGGCCGGATCGCTCCAGCTAAATTTGCTGCCATCCATCATTTCGTAGTCGTCGACCAGCAACGAAACCGGCGTATTGCCCGCCCAGTTGTGGTACCCGTTGGGCCCATTGTGCAAGCCTACCTGACCGCCCGCTTCCTGTTTGTCGTTAATAAACGAACGGGAGAAGAGCACATCCCGCTCACCACCGTTGCGCGACAGAGCGATGCTGTTGTAATTGGTCGTACCTTCTTCTTTTGCAACGGGAGCCGTCAGGTTAAACATAAACCCGTAGCTGGTTTGATCCAGAACGGCTTTGGAAGCTTCTTTGGCTTTGTTCCAGCGTTCGGCCCGGGTTCCGGTCGTGTAACCGAGCAACTCCGGTTTGGCATAGGCAGCGTGCACCGATGATTTGGCTTTGGCCGTAGCGGCATCGTACAGATCGCTGGCGGCATAGGTCAGGATGCGGGATTTCAGCGCCAGAGCCGCCACTTCGTTGGCCCGGCCTTTCGCCATCGACATTCCTTTCAGCAGGGCGGCCGCATCGTTGCAATCTTTCACAATGAAGTTGATACACTCTTCCATCGTGTTCCGGGTAACCGCGTAGTCGGCTTCACCCAGTTCGTAGGGACGGTCGATGAGCGGAACCCCACCGTAATACCGCACCAACTGATGGTAGTAGTAGGCCCGCAGAAACTTGGCTTCGCCCGTTAACCGTTCCACAATTTTGTTGGTATTGGCAAATTTGGGCTGAGCCAGGTTAGCCAGCGCCAGGTTGGTCGCCCGAATGCGCAGATACATGTTATTCCACTCACGCGTTTCGTTGATCAAACCCGGATCAGCCGGGTTTGAACGTCCTTCGGTGATGTTGGTGATACCCCGACCGGGGTGCGTAAAGATGGCTTCATCGGTGAACGACGAGAGTTGCTCTTCGTTCAGGCCACCCTGTCCCAGACCGGCATAGATTCCGGTTACAAACGCTTCGGTCAAAGCCGCATCCGACCAGACAGCCTCACCGGATACCTGATCCAGCGGCTGGGTGTTTACAAAATCGTCGTTACAACCCGTTACGGAAAAAGCGGCAATACCGACGGCTAATGTTATGGTTTTAAATTTTCGTAGCATGTTGAATTAAAAATTAGAAACGAATCGACGCACCAACGTTGATAACCCGAGCCTGTGGATAGTACTGACCGGTCGTGCTTTCTACTTCCGGATCAAATGATCCCAGTTTGTTGACCAGCGTCGCCAGGTTCAGCGCATTGGCATATAAGCGAAAGCTGCTAACGCCTACCTTCTTACCGATATTGTCCGGAATGGTATAACCCAGTTCGAGGTTTTTCAGGCGGATGTAATCAGCCGAACGCAGCCAGTAGGTGTTTCCGCCGGAGAAATACTGGTCGCTCCGGTTGGCGATACGGGGGTGAACGCTGCTCGGGTTTTCAACCGTCCAGCGATCCGTATAGATCTCTTTCAGGTAGTTACCGATGTTACCAGATTCACCCAGACTGATGTACTGCTGTGCACCGGCCGAACCCTGGAACAGAATCGTCAGGTCAAAGTTTTTGTAAGCAGCCGTGATGTTCATACCACCCTGGAACAGCGGCAGGTTCGTCCGTTTGTTCCGTACGCGGTCATCGGGCGTAATTTTACCATCTCCATCGTAATCCTTGTACTTCATGTCACCCGGACGAAGGGTTTTGACAATGGCCGAATAGTCGATGGGGTTGGCGTCAATTTCGGCCTGATCCTTGAATACGCCATCATACTGATACGCAATGTACGAGTTGATCGGCATACCCGTGGTCCGCTGCCAGGCTGGTGCGCCCGGTGCTTCATCCCAGAAAATGATTTTGTTCTGGGCGTAACCACCGTTTACACTGACCGTAAACTTCAGGTCTTTCGCCTGGCCGTTGTAGCCAATCTGACCGTCGAAACCGCTGTTGCGAACTTTTCCGATGTTTTCCGGAGGCAGTACCAGACCCGTGGTGCGGGGGATGGATGCGTTCCGGGGGTAGAGAATGGACGTCCGCAGGTTGTTGAAGTAGTCAAATTCGAAGTTGATTTTCCCGTTGAACAACTGTCCTTCCAGACCGATGTTAGCATTATTGGCTACCTCCCACGTAATGGTTGGGTTCGGAATCCGGGCTTCTGCCAGCGTTTTTTGCTGCTGGTTATTGATAATGTACGTGTTGAAGTTGTAGGTTGCCAGATACTGATAGGTCGCTAAATTAGTTGTTCCCGGCAGGTAGATCTGGTCATTCCCCAACTGACCCCATGAACCGCGAAGTTTCAGGTAATTGAGGGCCGGAATGGAGTTTTTCAGGAAGTTTTCTTCCGAAATTACCCAGCCTGCCAGGAAGCCCGGGAAGAAACCGTAACGGGTTGCCTGCGGAAAGATGTCGGAGCCGTCGTAACGCCACAGGAACTCGGCCAGGTATTTCTCCTTGTAGTTATACGCTACCCGACCAAAGTAGTTGATCCGGGCCCGTTCGTAAGCGCCACCGTTGTTGTTTTTCTCCAGGTCACCACCGGCAAAAAGCTGGTCGATGGCCGGCGAAATAAAGTACCGGCGGTAGGCTTCAAAGTTGTCACCGGTGATGGTTTCCCGGTTTACCCCGGCCAGCACGGTCAGACCGTGATCCGTGCCGAATTTCCGTTCGTAGTTCGCAATACCACCCAGCAGGATGTTCAACTGGTTTTCGTTGTACAGGTTCAGACGGGGTTCCGCCGGACCGCGCCGGCTGGCAATCAGGTTCGGAATACCGTTGGCATCGACACCGGTTCCACGTTCGTACAGCGTCCACGGCGTTTGCCACAGCCGACGGCTGCGAATCCGTTTGTCAACGGCGGCTGTACCGCTGAACTTCAAGCCTTCAATACCTGGGATTTTGATGTCCAGCTGCCCGTTGGTCTGGAAATAATCCTGTTTGTCTTTGTCGTAACCCGTATCGTTCGTCGTGATCACCACGGGGTTTTCACCGTTTTCGATGTCCGGACCTGGACGACCATCGGGCCAGAAAGCCGGTTGGTTTGGTTTACCGCGCATCTGCATCCGGAAGATGGCACCGGCACCGCGCGTCGGATAGAACCGGAACTCTTCGCGACCCAGCAAGCCAACGGCCACGTGTACGTACTTGTTGATGTCGGCGTCGAGGTTTATACGCAGGTCATACTGTTTGTAACCCGTTGCTGACCGTTTGTAGTACGCATCCTGATCCTGGTAGCCCAGCGAAGCCAGGTATTTGAACGATTCGGTACCGCCTGTGATTTGCAGGTTGTGCTGCTGCTGCGGAGACCAGGTTTTCAGCGTTGATTTATACCAGTCGGTGTTCGGGTGGCCCCAGGGGTCCGAACCGTCGTTGTATTTGGTAATGTCGTCCGGTGAGTAAGGCGCTTTCCGAATCGTTCCGTCGGGGCGGGTATACGAACCCGTGGCCGTATAAGCCTGGGTTGCGGGACCCCATTCCGAAACCGGAAGTTCGTAGACGCTCAGGTCGTTGAGCATTTTGGCATACTCGCCCGCGTTGGCCAGTTTCGGAACAACGGTTGGCTGCGAAAAGCCCTGGTTGAACGAATACGACAACTGCGGCTTGCCGGTTTTTCCCCGTTTGGTCGTGATCAGGATAACCCCGTTGGCCGCCCGAGAACCGTAAATAGCCGCCGACGCATCTTTCAGGACCGAGATGTTTTCGATGTCGTTCGGGTTGATCCGCTCCAGACCACCGGAACGCGCCGGAACACCGTCGACCACGATCAGGGCGCTGTTGTTACCCAGTGTGTTGGTACCGCGAATCCGGATGGCCGAACCGTCATAACCCGGTTCACCAGAACGGTTTACGGCAACCACACCCGGCAGACGGCCCGCGATGGAGTTGGACAGGTTGGTCGTCGGGGATTTGATCAGGTCCGTTCCTTTAACCGAAACAACCGAACCGGTTACGGTTTCTTTCTTCTGAACCCCATATCCAACCACCACGACTTCGTTCAGCTGGCTGATGTCGTCGAGCAGTTTAACATCCAGGTTTGCGCGACCGTTAAGGGCGACTTCCTGGGTAACGTATCCAATAAATGAAAACACCAGCGTCGCATTCTTATTCGGAACATTGAGCGAATAAGTACCTTCGGAGGTGGTGGTAGTTCCCTGTGTGGTACCCTTTATTACAATGCTTACACCCGGCAGGAGATCACCGGCTGAACCCGTCACTTTTCCTTTTACAGTTGTCTGGGCCAGCGCACCAGTGACGGAAATAAGCATTAAATAAAGTACTAAAAGGTACCTTTTTTCGGGAGGTACCGGTACCTGATGAGTAGACTTTTTCATACAGATAAAGAAGGATTGGTTTTAATTAAGGAATTAACTAGGAACTCAATACTCAAAACGATTTAAGCGAAAGCGTGGATAGCAAGAGCGCAGGCGTCAATGACTCCGGTTAGTGGCTACTACCGGAAAACGCATTGAAAATCGAAAGGGAACTACTGACAGGGGGAGGGAACGTACTCGATTATAGTAGTTTTCTGGCATAAGTGATAAAATTAATAGAGATGGTTCGCTGAACATTTAAATGATGAAATGAACACTTTTTTGACAAAACAGGCTAATGAGTGCATTTTTTGTCAAAATAGTACTATTTCACTCCGCTTACCCAGGTCAGCCAATTGGCTTCGAACTGACATTTCTGTTTATTAGCTTTGTTTGAATAGTGCTATTTAATAGTCGTGTACTTCCAAAATTGTAATGTTAAATTAGTAATAGAATAATAATTATTAAAATAATTTAACCTTTCTAGTTAAAAAAAAGTAAAAACTGGTTAAAAAGAAGTCAATAGACGAAAGAATACAGAGATTCTCTGCGTGAGCGCAAACAAGGAACGTATGCTGCATTAGCCTGTCCGCTACCGTACGAAAATCGTCCGCAATCGGACAGTAATCTTACCGGTTATGGTTTTAATGACTTGTCAGTCAGTGTTATAGTAGCGTGGCATAAGCTTGGCGGGATTACCAACAGTGAGTTAGTGCTTAGATGAAAAGGTTAACGCTATTTCCTTTATTCCGATGCTGCTGAATTACCTCAAAATTGCCTTCCGAAATCTGCGGACGCACACGGTTTATTCGTTCAGTAACCTGTTTGGGCTGGCAGTGGGCGTCGCAAGCTGTCCGCTCATTGTGCAACCAATGGCTGGCCGATTTTAACTATAAAATTGCTATCGAATAGTGGATGTTCGCGCTGGCGGGCGGTCTGGCCATTGGAATTGCGTTTGCAACGGTGAGTTTTCAGAGTATAAAGGCTACCCTGACGAATCCGACGAAGTCACTGCGGAGTGAATAAAAGCCGTCTGAACCGGGTTTAACGTTTATTAACACCCCGGCGAAACCGTTCAGAAGCGATTGAGAGTACCTTTGGCGCAACGCGAAACTTGCTGACGGAACGTATGTTGCAAAACTACTTGAAAATCGCCTGGCGGAATTTAACTACGCAACGAAGTTATACGCTGCTCAACATCCTGGGCCTGTCAGTCGGAATGGCGGGCGGCCTGTTGCTGTTTTTGTTTATCCGGTATCACCTCAGTACCGACCGGCACCACACCCGATTCGACCGCATTTTTAGGGTCGTAACGGACTTGCACCTGGATGACGGTTCCGTGGAATATTATCCCGAAGCCCCCTTGCCGATGGCCCGGACGTTGCGGACCGATTATCCGCAGGTCGATCAGGCGGCTTTTCTGATCATGAACCGCGAGCTGATCGTCAGTTATCAGAAGCCCGGAAAAACCGCCCCTCAGCGTTTTCAGGAACATAGCGGCACGGGGCTGGCCGAACCCGAACTATTCGATATTCTGGATTATCAGTGGCTACGCGGGAATCCGGAAACCGCCCTCCGCGAACCCAATACCGTAGTGATCACGGAGTCGTGGGCGAAAAAATACTTCGGTGAAGCCGACCCGATGGGCCAGACGCTGAATCTCAATCATAAAACGGATGCCAAAGTGACGGGCGTTCTGGCCGATCCACCCCGGACGACCGACGTAGACATCCAGTTGTTTATTTCGATGGCGACGCTCAAAACGCTGGACCCGCAGTTCAATCAGAACGAGTGGAGCCAGCTCAACAGCAATTACCGGCTTTTCTGCACGCTGAAAAACCCGGAAGCTGTTGGTAATCTGGAAGCGGCTATGCCGGCCTTGTCGAAAAAGCAGTTCGGGGAAAGTGCTAAATATTTTCATTTCCATTTTCAACCACTCCGGGAAGTGCATTTCGATGTTCGGCGGCTGGCCACGGGGGCCACGGCCATTCGTCCGTTGTTGCTCTGGTCGCTGGGGCTGGTGGGCGTTTTTCTGGTGCTGACGGCCTGCATCAATTTTGTGAATCTGGCCACGGCGCAGGCGCTGCGCCGGAGCAAAGAAGTGGGTATCCGTAAAACGCTGGGCAGTACGCGGGCGCAACTGGTCCGGCAATTTCTGCTCGAAACGGCCCTGATCGTGCTGACCGCGACGGTATTGGCCCTGTTACTGGCCTTTTTCAGTTTGCCGCTTTTTAACCGCTGGTCGGGCATCCCGCTGACCCTGCACCTCGACGGGCTGATGCTTGGTTTTATCTTCCTGCTCATCGGGGTTGTTATTCTGCTGGCGGGTGGATACCCGGCTGCGGTTTTATCGGGCTTCACTCCCTGGGCGGCTTTGAAAGGCAAAATTCCAACGCGGTCGTTGGGAAGTTACTCCGTTCGGCAGTCGCTGGTGGTGGTCCAGTTTGTGGTTTGTCAGGCTCTGATCATCGGGTCGCTGGTGGTGGCTATGCAGGTTCGTTATATCCAGAACGCCGATCTGGGGCTTGATAAAGAAAACGTCGTGGTGGTGCCGCTGCCCAAATCCGAAAAATCCTTGCGGGAAACGTTCAAAAACGAATTGCTGCAATATCCCGAAATCAAAACCGTCAGTGCCAGCTACCGGCCACCGTCGGCGCAGATGATGAATGGCGGCTCGTTTAAGTTTGAGAGCGACGAATGGGCGGAATTTCCGATCCGCGAGCGGCTGGCCGACGCCAATTACCTGAAAACCTACGGGCTGCAACTCGTTGCCGGGCGGAACATTTCAGAGAGCGACACGCTCCGGGAGTACCTGGTCAATGAAGCGTTTTTGCGGAAAATGAACATCCAAAATCCGCAACAGGTGCTGGGCCGCCGGATGCAGTACCATCTGTCGCCGGTTTTGCTGCCCATTGTTGGGGTCGTCAAAGATTTTCACCAACGCTCGCTGCGCGACGAGATTGGACCCTGTTTCATTGCCAGTAAGGCCGAGTTCTACAAGCGGGTAGGCATCCGGATTGCTGGGCAGAATCCGGCGCAGACCGTGCAGCGAATTCAGAAGATTTGGGAGAAGGTCTATCCCGATGAAGTCTTTGAGTATGAGTTTCTGGACGAGCAACTGGCGAAATTCTACGAAACCGAAAGCCTGCTTTTCCGGCTGGTCAACACGTTTGCCGGGATTGCCATGCTGATCTGCGGGCTGGGCCTTTACGGCCTGGTGTCGCTGATGGTGGTGCAGCGAACCAAAGAAATCGGCGTTCGGAAAGTACTGGGCGCGTCGGTCGCCAGCATTGTCGCTTTGCTCTCGAAAGATTTCATCAAACTAGTGGTCATTGCCCTGGTGATCGCATCGCCAATGGCCGGTTATGCTATGAAACAATGGCTGAACGATTTCGCCTATAAAATCAGCATCGAGTGGTGGATGTTTGCGCTGGCAGGTGGTTTGGCGGTTGTCGTCGCCCTGCTGACGGTTTCGTTTCAGAGCGTCAAAGCGGCTCTGGCGAACCCGGTCACCTCCCTGCGGTCGGAGTGAGGAATTAAGAATTAAGAGTGAAGAGTCGTCAGTCCACTCATAACGAACAACAATGATGCTTCGCAACTACTTCAAAATTGCCCTGCGCAATCTCTGGCGCAACAAACTGTATACGGCATTGAACGTCGGCGGACTGGCGATTGGGCTGGCGGCCTGTTTGCTGATGGCGTTGTATGTAAACCACGAATTTTCGTACGACGGTTTTCACGCCAGGGCCGACCGGATTGTACGCGTCACGACCACCATGACAACACCGGAATCGCCCCTGGTGCTGGCGTCAAGCCCCGTTCCGCTGGCGACCACCCTGAAACGGGATTATCCGGAAGTGGAAACCGCCATCCGGCTAACGCCTTTTGAGGGCGTGGTGCGGCATGGCGAAAAGCTGCTTAAAGAACCGAATGTGTATCACGCCGATCAGGATGTGTTCACGGTTTTTTCCTATCGCTTTCTGGCGGGAAATCCGGCAACGGCCTTAACCAACCCGAACACCGTGGTCCTGACGGAGCGGTTTGCCCGCACTTACTTCGGGAAGACGGACGTGTTGGGGCAGACCATCAAATTCGATAAGCAGCTTTATCAGGTGACGGGGGTTATGGCCGATGGGCCCAGCAATACCGACCTGCCCGTGAGTGCCCTGTTGTCGAGAAAATTTACGGGAACCCGCTCGTGGGTGGAGGATGATTTCCCCTGTTACACCTACGTTTTGTTCCGGGAGCAGCCCAATCTGGCCGACTTCAGTAAAAAGCTGGCGCAGATCGCCGAAAAATACGCCAATCCGGAGCTGAAGAAAATGGGGGCAGAAGGGTATTCGCTCCGCTTTCCGGTGGAAATGCTCACAGACGTGCATTACAGCGAGGGCAAGATGGCCGACACACCCAAGGGCAATAAGCAGTACGGGTATCTGTTCGCATTTCTGGCGGTTTTTGTGCTGACCATCGCCCTGCTCAATTACATCAACCTGCTGACTGCCAAAGCTACCGAACGGGCCCGGGAGGTGGGCGTTCGGAAAGCCAGCGGAGCGCAACGGGGGCAACTGGTTCGGCAGTTTCTGTTTGAATCGTGGCTCCTGAGCGGTATGGCCGTTGGCCTGGCGGTTCTCGTGGTGCTAACGGCGGTTCCGTTTTTTAATGAACTGTTAAACATCCGGCTGCAAATTTCGGTCCCGGAAGCCGTTTCGCTGACGGTCTTTACGTGGAGTCTCATCACGCTGGCGGGTGGTTTGTATCCGGCTTTTGTCCTGTCGAATTACCGCCCGGTCGAGGTGCTGAAAGGGCGCCTGGGAACCTACGGAAAAGGGGCCTGGCTGCGCAAATCGGTGATTGTCTTTCAGTTCGTGCTGGCCGTTGGCATGATTGCGGGCGTGCTGGTGATCCGGCAACAGATGAATTTTCTGCAAAATCATGATCTGGGTTTTACGAAAGAGCGCATCCTGAGCGTCCACCTGCCCGACGATTCGACCGCTCAGGCTGGGGCTACGGCCTTTGCCAACAGCCTGAAAAACCGGAGCGAAATGGGCGGGGTCACGCTGGGGTCGGGGTTGCCGACGGGCGGTTTGCTGCCGATGGCTTCCACCAACCTGGTCAGCAACGGACGGAAGCGCGAAATCATGAGCAATTACCTGTTTATCGACGACCAGTTTTTGCCGTTGCTCAACATCAGGCTGAAAGCGGGCCGGAACCTGTCGTCTGACCGGAAAGCCGATTGGAACGGCGGGTTTCTCGTCAACGAAGCGTTTGTAAAGATGGCGGGCTGGAAGCAGGGTGTCGGGCAGACCATCGGAGGATTTGGTCACAAGGGGAAAGTGGTTGGTGTCGTCAAAAATTTCCATTACCGTTCCCTGCACAATCTGGTGGAGCCGCTGGTGCTGATTTACAACACGTTTCCGGCGACCAGTCTGATGGTGAACGTTAAACCCGAACATCTGCCGGTGGTGAAGGCAATCTGGCAGCGTCATTACCCGGCGCACCCGTTCGATTATCAGTTTCTGGACGAATCGGTGGAAGCGCAATACACGAAAGATCGGTTGATGACGACGGTTTTTAACGGTTTTGCGGCATTAACCGTGCTGGTTTCTTGCCTGGGACTGTTTGGTTTAGTTACCTTTACCACCGGACAGCGAACAAAAGAGATCGGCATACGCAAGATTTTGGGTGCCTCTGTCGTTAACGTGGTATTATTGCTCTCCAAAGATTTTCTCAAGTTAGTTTTCATTGCCATTATCATTGCTGCGCCGGTTGCCTGGTATGCACTGGATCGCTGGTTGCAGGATTTCGCGTATCGTGTGGGGTTGGAAGGATGGAGTTTCGCCTGGGCGGGCGGCCTGGCTGTTCTGATTGCGCTGCTGACCGTGTCGTACCAGTCGGTGAAAGCCGCGTTGATGAATCCGGTGACTAGTATAAAAGAGTCTTGACCTGAACTTCTGTAAAGTGCCCGTTGATTCGTATAATCCCCTGAATCCGAGTTCAAGATAGTTTCCAAAACAGTAAACACAATGAAAACAGCAATTACCCTCGCACTTCTAGGAATCAGTGTCGTGGCCGTCGGGCAGGAGCGCTCGTCGATCAGCCGGAGCATTAGCGATAATGGCAAAACTGTACGTATAAAGATCGACGTAGAACAGCCCAACCGGGAGGTTCATTACGATGAGGAGTTTGATGCGACGGGCATGAGCAAAGAGGAGAAGGACTATCTGATCAGCCATATTCAGGATTCGCTGGGTGTGCACGTGGTGGTGAGCCCTCCGCGCCCGCCCAAAGCGCCCACGTTTTCACGAGATACCCGGCCGCCCCGGTACGAATCAGGCGAAGTGGCAACCGTAAACCGGAACGCCAGCACTGTAAACCGTTCTCGAAACGAGGATGGCAACTTGCCCAAAAACGTCATCGTGGCCCCGGACGGCACGCCCTATACCAAAACCGTGATTGAAGATTCGGACAACAGCCGGCTGAAACTCAAATACGAATACAAACTGGACGGCGAAGAACACGTTTTCGAGCGGACGCTCAACGTGCAGGGGAAATCCGAAGCCGAAAAACAACGGCTGATTGCCGACACCGAGCGGAGTCTGGGCCTGTCGAACGCGCGGAAATAAGCGATTAGGCGGGTCGGAGCCTATTGAACCGCTGACGCGTGATAGCGTTATGGCCCGCTGCTTTTAGCTCTTGTTATTTCATTCCCGCTTCGGCCAGCATCACGAGCAGTACGTTCTGTAAACCCAGATGCCCTTTGTCGTTCAGCCACCATTCGTTCAGGGCGTGGACGTTACCGCCCGTGCCCCCGCTGCCAATGGTAATGGCCGGAACCCCTAACGAAATGGGTGTGTTGGCGTTGGTCGATGAAACGTCGAGCCGGGGTTTGGCACCCAGGTACGTAGAAACGGCCATCGCCCGCTGAACGAGCGGAACCGTCGGTTCGATTTTGCCCGAAGGCCGGTCGCCAATTTTCTTAACATCGACGGTCAAATCCGGGCCGCTGCGTTTCAGGCTGTTTTCTTCCTTCAACGCCCGCTGAACGGCGGCTTGCAGCAACTGGTCGATGCCGTTGAGTCGCTCGGGGCTTTCGGAGCGCATATCAATTTCCATCCACGACTCAAACGGAATCGCATTGACCGACGTGCCACCGCCAATCACGCTGACGCTGTAAGTAGTTTTGATGCCCTGCCGGGTAAATTTGTCGGCTTCACTGGTGAAGTAATAAATCGCTTTGCCCAGCGCACTGTGCGGGTTGACAATACCGAACGCGCCGTAGGAATGCCCGCCCGGCCCTTTGAATGTAATCCGGTATCGGTAGGAGCCCAGTCCCCGGTGTACGATTTCGCTGAACCCGTCGCCATCGACGGAGATGCAGGCATTGATCTTCGAACCGTGCGTTTTAAACAGGTGTTTCATACCCCGCAAATCGCCCAGCCCTTCTTCGCCCACCGTCCCGACAAACCAGACATCCGCATCGGTTTCAATCTTGGCTTTTTCCAGTCCCCGCAAAACCGTCAGAATCGCCACCAACCCGCGGGTATCGTCGCCCACACCGGGCGCGTAGAGCGTGTCGCCCTTCTGTTTCACCTTCACGTCGGTACCTTCCGGAAAAACCGTATCCAGATGCCCTTCGACCACCACGGTTTTCTTCCCGGAGCGGCCTTTGCGTTTCGCAATCACATTCCCGATTTCGTCGGTCCAGACTGAATCCGCCCCGGCTTCTTTGAGCATGGCGGCATATTTTTTGGCTTTGGCTTCTTCCTTGAACGGCGGAGCCGGTATTTCGGTGAGCGTAATCAGGTCCTGTTTGGTTTGCGGTTCGAGGTCCAGAAAGGTCTGAAAAACCGCCTTGACCGCCGGACGATTCGCCAGCGCCTTAATCTCGTCGGTGTAGCGTTTGTCGACCGGCACGGTTTCCTGAGCGCGCAGACTCTGGAACGATAAACACGTTAATGCAAAACAGAAAGCCGCTGATCGGAGCCGTTGACTCATGGTTTTAAGAAACAAGAACTGGTATGATGGGCTAAAATAATGATTATAAAGAATTAAGCGTGAAGACAGGGGCACCGGGTGGTTGGCTGACGCAAAGCTTTTCACTCATAACTCCCTAAGCTTAACATTTTTTAACGGCCTGAAATTGACGGTTGTACGTACCTTGGCGCTTAAACCAAGACGTACAAACATGCTCCAAAATTACCTGAAAATTGCCTGGCGCAGTCTGCGAAAAAACAAGGGGTTCAGTTTCATCAACATCCTCGGATTAGCGGTCGGGATGGCGGTGGCAACGCTGATCGGCCTTTGGGTGTGGGATGAACTGACCTTCGACCGGTTTTACGAAAACGAAGCCAATCTGTACCGGATCATGCTGAACCGGACGGCCAACGGCGAAACCACTACCCAGGCCAATGCCGCGCTGCCGCTGCGGGATGTGCTGCGAACCGAAGTGCCGGAAATCAAACGGGTGGTGGAGAACCTGCCAGCAAGGATGCAGAGTAAAACGGCTCTTCAGGTGGGCGAACGGAAAGTGCTGCGAAAAGTGCAGAACGTCGGCGAGGGGTTCCTGGCGATGTTTCAGTTTCCGATGCGGTCCGGCGATTGGAAGTCGGCCCTGCGCGACCCGAATTCGGTGGTGCTGACCGAAGAAACCGCCCAGGCGCTTTTTGATGAAACTGATCCGGTCGGAAAAACCGTGCGGCTCGACAACCAGTTTGACCTGAAAGTAAGTGGCGTTTTGAAAAAACTGCCCCGCAATACGGCCTGGGACTTTGATTTTCTGGTTCCCTTCCGGCACCTTGAGGTAAATCTGCCCTGGGCGCAGGCCAGCCGGACCGACTGGAACAACAACCTGATTGAGTACCTGGTTGAACTGCACCCGAACGCCAACCGGGCCGCCGTGGACGCCAAACTGAAAGGCATCATCAAGCGCCACAATCCGGAATCGATCTTCGAAGCGTTTCTGCATCCGGTGGCTCAATGGCATCTGTACGGCGAATTCCAGAATGGCCAGAATACCGGCGGTTTTATCCGATACGTACGGCTTTTCGGCATGGTGGGGGTGGCGGTTTTACTGATTGCCTGCATCAACTTCATGAATCTGGCGACGGCCCGGTCTGAAAAACGGGCAAAGGAAGTAGGCGTGCGGAAGTCGGTGGGGTCGTTTCGGTCGCAGTTGATCGGCCAGTTTCTGAGCGAATCGCTGCTGATTGCCGGGCTGGCGTTTGTACTGTCGCTGGTACTGGTGTGGCTGCTGCTGCCGGTTTTCAACGGAATTACGCAAAAACAATTCAGCTTTCCGTGGAGCGAACCCGGTTTCTGGCTGCTGGCGCAGGGTTTTACCGGTATTACGGGCATGCTGGCGGGGAGTTATCCGGCTTTTTATCTTTCTGGCTTCAATCCGGTGCGGGTGCTGAAGGGCCGGGTTCACGCGGGCCGAACGGCCAACTGGCCCCGAAAAGTGCTGGTTGTCGTCCAGTTTACGGTTTGTATTGCGTTCATCGTCAGTGCCATGCTGGTCTATGAGCAAATTCAGTACGCCAAAAACCGTCCGATGGGCTACAATCCCGACCGACTGCTGACGGTTGAGCTAACCGGCGATCTGCAACGGAATTACAACGCCTTGCGTAACGAATTGCTCCGGTCGGGCGTGGTCGAACAGGTGACCAAAGCATCCAGCCCGGCAACGACCATTACGAGTGATACACGGGTGGATTGGTCGGGCAAAGCACCCGACGAGATCATGCGGCTTAATCTGATTTCGGCATCGCCGGACTACCTGCAAACGATGGGCATCAAGCTCAAACGTGGCCGCAATTTTAGCCCGACCGGGGCCGATTCGCTGTCGGTCATTCTGAACGAAGCCGCCGTGCGGGCCATGCGCCTGAACGAACCGCTCAATCAGGAAATGAGCCTGGTCTGGAATCCCGGTCAGAAGCTTCGGGTGGTGGGCGTGGTCGAAAATTCAATTATCGAATCGCCCTACACGCCTGTTACTCCGCTCATGCTGCTGACCGGTCTTCCGTTCGAAAATTACACCATTTTCCGGCTGGCGGCTCACGTCAATACCGCCGAAGCTCTGGCGCGTATCGAACCGATTTTTCAGCAATTCAATCCGGCTTATCCGTTTGATTATCAGTTTGTCGATGAGGAATATAACCGTAAGTTTAAGCAGGAAGAACTGATTGGCACGCTGGCGGGCGTGTTTGCGGTCCTGGCGGTTTTCATTGCCTGTCTGGGCTTGTTCGGGCTGGCGGCTTCGCTGGCCGAGCAGCGGACCAAAGAAATTGGTATTCGGAAAGTATTGGGGGCCAGTGTTGCCAGTTTATGGGGATTGCTTTCCCGCGAATTTGTCAGTCTGGTGGTTATTGCCGGTCTGCTGGCGTCGCCCCTGGCGGCCTACTTCCTGAACGACTGGCTCCAGCAGTTCGACTACCGCATCAGCCTGCGTGTGTGGGTGTTCGTACTGGCCGGTGGGCTGGCGCTTGTCATTGCCTTGTTAACGGTTTCGTTTCAGAGCATCCGGGCGGCCCTGATGAATCCAGTGAACTCACTGCGCTCGGAATAAAGAGTTAAGAATGAAGGAGTAAGAGTAAAGAATGGGCGCGTGTGATACTGGACTTTTTTATTTTTAATGCGTACCTTTTAACTCATACTTCTTCACTTCATGGGCTATGGTAGCGCGGTGTTTACTTTGGGGAGTGATGGGTTGGTTACTGGCGCAGACCGCAACCGGCCAATCGAAAACAACAACCGGAAACGGGTTGAAAGGGGAGTATTTCGACGGGACCAGCTACCAGCGAAAGGTCTTCACCCGCATAGACCCGCAAATTGATTTTGACTGGGAGTGGCGGTCGACGCCAGGGCCGGGAATCGGACATTCATTCTACTCCGTCCGCTGGACCGGGAAATTGTACGCACCCACAACCGGCGTCTACAAATTTACGGCGACAGTCGACGACGGTATTCGGCTTTGGGTGGGCGGTAAAAAGGTCATGGATGTCTGGAGTCTCAACGACTCAAAGACGTTTCAGGGCGAAATCAGCTTGAAAGCGGGTCAGTATTACGATTTCCGGGTCGATTATTTCAATGATGTACACGGCGGCAGTATCCGGCTGTTCTGGATGCCGCCCAAACAGACGGCGTATACGGTTGTCACTACTAACTTTTTGTTCCGTCCGAACTACCAACCGCCCAAACCCGTACTTGCCAAAGCCGTTGAGAAGCCTGTAGCGGTGAAGCCCAAACCCCAGCCGGTTGTCGTTCGGAGTTCGGTGATGCCAAACCCGGTTGCCAATAAAACGCCCGTTGTAGCGGCCAGCATTCCGGCACCCGTTATTGTTCCTGAACGGTTTGAAGCTTTGAAAACCGGCGACAAACTAGTGCTGAAAGAGGTGTTCTTTGAGCAAAGTCAATACCGTTTGCTGCCCGAATCGTACGCGGAACTGAACCGGCTGGTCCGGGCCATGACCGGGAATCCGGCCCTTCAAATTGCGATTGGCGGGCACACCGACAACGTGGGCGACCCGCGCCTGAATCTGGCTTTATCCGAAAACCGTGCGAAAGTGATTGCCACCTACCTCATCCGGAACGGTATTGACAGCCAGCGGATTGAAACCCGAGGGTACGGCGGGACGCAGCCCGTAGCCGAAAATACGACAGAAGCGGGCCGGTCGAAAAACCGTCGGGTTGAATTCGTGGTGAAGTAAGGGCCCGAACAAAACCGGGTTGGCTGTCCGCAGGTGTCCGCAAAACCGTCCGTTTGCGGACAGTTTATTTCTTTGGCTTAATAGTAAGGTATTGGTAGTTAGTATTTTATGATTTCTGGTATACCGTTTGGGATACGAAAGAAACAAGCCTTACCCGTCTTAACCATGCTGCGAAATTATATCAAAATTGCCTGGCGAAGTTTACTGAAAAACAAGCTCTTCTCCTTTATCAACATTTTTGGGTTAGCCCTGGGGATGTCCTGTAGCCTGCTCATTGGGCTTTGGGTGAAAGATGAACTGAGCCATGACCGATTCCTGCCCCACCTGAATGAAATTTTCTTCGTGCGCACGAGCAGCACGTACGAAGGCAAAACTTATACCGGGACGCTGACACCGGGGCCAATGGCGGGCGTTCTGAAACGCGATGTGCCGGAGGTCCGTTACGCGACCAAGATGCAGTTTCCGGAAGAAATGCTTGTAAAAGTGGGGGAGAAATCCACCAAAGAACGCGGCTTTTATGCCACGAAAGACTTCTTTCTGGTGTTCGACTATCCCGCCCTTTTTGGAAGCCCTTTCGTAGCGCATTCCAGACTGGATCAGATTATTATTACCCGGAAACTGGCGGAGAAATTTTTTGGAACGACCAATGCCGTTGGGAAGCGCCTGCAATTCAACAACACGACGTATTATACCGTTGGAGCGGTGCTGGAAAATATTCCGAGCCAGTCGACATTCCAGTTCGACTGGATTATCAATTATGATGTACAGGAAGAGGACTGGAAAAAAACCTGGGGAAACAACTCCTTCATGACGTTTATCCGGCTCGATTCGAAGGCTGATCCGGCGAAAGCGGAGGCCAATATGAAAGACATTTACCGCCGGAATACCAACTGGAAAGAGGTGCCGAGGCCGACGCTCCAGCCGATGAAGGACGTGTATCTGTACATGGAATACGAAGACGGTAAGGCCGTGGGCGGGCGGATTGAATACGTCCGGATTTTTGCCGTAGTCGCCGTCTTCATTCTGCTGATTGCCTGCGTCAACTTCATGAACCTGGCCACGGCGCGTTCGGCGAAGCGGGCCAAAGAGGTGGGCGTCCGGAAAGTGGTGGGGGCACTGCGGTCATCGCTGATCGGGCAGTTCATCAGCGAGTCGGTGCTGACGAGTCTGCTGGCGGTTTTTCTGGCGCTGGGCATCGTGTCAGTGGTGCTGCCGGTTTTCAACACGGTTTTTACGAAACAGCTTACCTTGAATCTGGCGGACCCAGTGCTTTGGTTAGGGGTAGTGACGTTGGTATTGGTAACAGGGTTTGTGTCAGGTAGTTATCCGGCGCTATTTTTGTCGTCACTGCAACCGATTCGCATTCTGAAAGGTACAATAAAATTTGGTGCCGGACCCGCCATGTTTCGTCGGGCGCTGGTTATTTTTCAGTTTACGCTATCCATCTTTCTGATCATCGGGATGCTCGCCGTGGCGCATCAGATGGACTATATCCGCACCAAAAACCTGGGGCTCGACCGCGAAAACGTGCTGTATGTGCCGCTCGAAAGCGAAACCTACAACCGCATGGAAGCTTTTCGGCAGGAACTGATTCGAGCCCCGTCAATCTCGTCGGCTTCGGTGAGCATGAGTCTGCCGATGAACATTCAGGCCACTTCGGGCGACCTGACCTGGGCCGGTAAAAAACCGAATGTTCATTATGACGACGTATCGACCATATCGGTAGGCTACGATTTCCTGAAAACGATGAACATCAAGCTGGTGGCGGGCCGGGATTTTTCGAGCGACCGTAAAGCCGACTCTGCGTCTTACATCATCAACGAAGCCGCGGCCAGAATGATGGGCATGAAAAACCCGCTGGGCCAGCAGGTGGGCTTCTGGATGGGCAAGGGGCCGATTATCGGGGTGATGAAAGATTTTCACCTGCAATCGCTGCACAGCCCCATTACGCCCCTGGTGCTGACGCTGATTCCGACGAATACGAGTTATTTGCTGGTGCGGACGGAAAAAGGAAAAACCGCCGAAGCCATTGCTGAACTGGAGCAGGTAACCAAGGAGTTCAACCCCGACTATCCGTTTGAATACCACTTTCTGGACGAGGCCTACGAGCAAATGTACCGCAGTGAGCAGCAGGTCAACACGCTGATCAATTACTTCGGAACGCTGGCGATTTTTATTTCCTGTCTGGGTCTGTTTGCGCTGGCGGCTTTCACGGCTGAGCAGCGGATGAAGGAAATTGGCGTCCGGAAGGTGCTGGGCGCATCGGTCGGTAGTATTGTTTCGCTGCTGTCGAAAGACTTCCTGAAGCTGGTGCTGGTGGCGCTGGTGCTGGCATCTCCGTTGGCCTACTGGGCGATTACCAAATGGCTGGGCACGTTCCAATACCGGATTGAGCTATCGTGGGGCCTGTTTGTTGCCGCCGGGCTGGTGGCGGTTATCATCGCCTTTTTAACCGTTAGCTATCAGTCCATCAAAGCCGCCCTGGCAAACCCGGTGAAAAGTCTTAAAAGTGAATAGATAATCTGAACCCGGATTACAACAGTAACAACAATGCTAAAGAACTATCTTCTCACCGCCTTCCGCGCGTTTCGGCGCAACTGGAATTATTCGGTCATCAACATCATTGGCCTGACGCTCAGTCTGGCCTGCTGCCTGCTGCTGTTTGTCGTGATCCGGTATGAACTGAGTTTCGACCGGCACCACACCAACGCCGACCGGACTTACCGCCTGATCCGGCATTTTACCAAACCGGAAGACGGCTACAATGTGGGAATTCCGCTGCCGGTGCTGGCCGGTTTGCGGACGGATTTTCCGGCATTGAAGCAGCAGGTTACCTTTATCCACGATGTCAGAAGTCCGGTTGTGGCGGCTGAAGATATCCGCTCCAAAGGCAATCTGCGCCGGTTTCAGGAAGAGAGCGGAACGGTTGCTTTTGCCGAACCGGAGTTGTTCCGGGTGTTTGACTACGAATGGGTTAGCGGAAATCCGGTCACGGCCCTGAACCGACCGGGTACGGTGGTGCTGTCGGAAGAGCTGGCGCATAAATATTTTGGCGATGCCGACCCGATGGGCCGCACGTTGAAGGTAGAAAACAAGATGGATTTTCTGGTCACCGGGGTCGTGAAGAACCCGCCGGTAACAAGCAGCATTCCGTTTCAGGCATTGTTGTCCTTTTCTTCCCTGAAACAATTTGGTGCCAACACCAACTGGGACGACTGGGGTTCTTCCTACAGTGGCGCGCAGCTCTACCTGACGTTACCAGAAACGACCTCGGAGGCTGCTATGGAGCAGCAGTTGCTTTCTTTTCTGCGGAAACACGTGAGTGAAGAGCAAGCCCGCGATCAACGGTATGAGCTACAACCGCTGACTGATATTCATTATGCGACAGAAATGTCGAGCTTTAACGAGCGGACCATTGGCAAGGAAATGATTTGGGCGATGGCGCTGATTGGCCTGTTTCTGCTGGTCACGGCCTGCGTCAACTTCGTTAATCTGGCCACGGCGCAGGCTATCCGGCGGTCGAAGGAAGTGGGGGTTCGAAAGGTGCTCGGAAGTTCGCGGCTGCAATTGGTGCGGCAGTTTCTGGGCGAAACCGGCTTTCTGACCGGGGTGGCGGTTTTGCTAGCCTTCCTGATTGCCCAGCTTTCGCTGTCATCCGTAGCTCAGTTGCTCACTATCAAACTCGATGTTTCTTTCTTTACCGATCCGGTTGTGCTGGGCTTTCTGGTGCTGCTGGCGGTGTTAACCACGGTTCTGGCGGGTTTTTACCCGGCGCTCGTATTGTCGGGCTATCAGCCGGTGCTGGCCCTCAAAGGCAAGATCAAAGGCATGGGCAGCGGGCAGTTAACGCTTCGCCGGAGCCTGATCGTCCTGCAATTTACTATTTCGCAGACGCTGATTATCGGAACCGTAATTGTCTACAACCAGATGGATTATTTCCGAAATGCCGACCTGGGTTTCCGTAAAGATGCCGTCGTGATGATTCCCATTCCGGAAAAAAAACCGGGTCAACTTGAATCGCTGCGGGCCAAACTGACGGGTTTGCCCGGCATCGGCTCCATGAGCTTCGGCATTTCGTCGCCCTCGGCGCGGGGCAACTGGTGGACGAGTTTTCAATTCGAAAATCGCGAAAAACCCGAAGACTACAGCGTGGTGATGCGCCCCGCCGACACCTCCTATATTCATACCTACGGCCTGAAACTGATTGCGGGCCGGGTCAACTTACCGGCGGACACCATGCGGGAAGTGGTGGTGAATGAGCGGTTTGTGGCTAAACTCGGTTTTCGGCAGCCTCAGGACATTCTGAATAAAACCGTTTTGCTGAACGATCGGCGGCTACCGATTGTGGGGGTTGTCAAAGACTTCAATACGTTCTCACTTCACCAGCAAACCGAACCCTGCATCCTGACAACCCACCGGGGTGCTTACGGAAATCTGGGCGTTCAGATTTCGGGCAATTCGGCGCAGGTGAAAAAAACGCTGGTGGCCGTTGAAGCGGCCTGGTCGGAAACCTTCCCGGATTTTCTGTTTAAGTCTGAATACCTCGACAAAACCATTGCCAACTTCTACGCGGCCGAAGAACGGCTGTACTCGCTGTTCCGGCTGCTGGCCGGTATTGCCATCTTTATCGGCTGTCTGGGATTATACGGGGTGGTGGCCTTCATGGCCGAGTCGCGGACGAAGGAAGTCGGTATCCGCAAGGCGCTGGGGGCTTCAACCTCCCATATCTTCGGCCTGTTCTCGCTGCAATTTCTGAAACTGGTCTTTCTGGCGCTGCTGCTAGCTGCACCCATCGCCTGGTATTTTACCGACAAATGGCTTCAGGACTTTGCCTACAAGATTGAGGTTCAGTGGTGGATGTTTGCGATAGCGGGGTTGCTGGCGGGCATGATTGCGCTGGTGACGGTCAGTTTCCAGAGTATCCGGGCGGCTTTAATGAACCCGGTTCGCTCGCTGCGCTCGGAATAAGGAATGAAGAGTTAAGAGTGATGAGTTAAGCATTAATGCGTCCGCCAACTCATCACTCTTCATTCATAACTCATAACTAGAAAGATGCTTCGCAACTTCCTCAAAACGACCTGGCGCAGTCTCATCCGGAACCGGAGTTATGCGCTCATCAATATCACGGGCCTGACGCTGGGGCTGGGCGTAGCAATTGTGTTGTTCTGGATTGTACGGTTTGAGTATAGTTTTGATCGGTATCACGCGAAAGCCGACCGGTTGTATCGAATCATTTCGAAGGACCGCTACGGCGAACAGAGCACCTATGTTCCGCAGGGGGTCGTCAAGGCGCTGAAAGAACAGATTCCGGGGGTTGACGATGCGGCCAATGTCTACGGCACCGAGTCCAGTGGCTTACGGGTCGGGCAGGCCATTTTTAATGTGAAGCATGTCTTTTTTTCGCCCCCGCAGTTTCTGGAAATGATTGATGTGGAGTGGCTAGCCGGATCGGCCCGGTCCTCACTTAGCCAACCGGGTCAGGTGGTGCTGGACGAGCCCACGGCCCGACGGTTTTTCAATACCGGCGAAGCAATGGGTAAAACCATTCGGTTGAATAACCAGATCGATCTGGTCGTGTCGGGAATTATCCGCAAAATGCCGGTCAATACCGAATTTCAGTTTCAGGTGATGGCTTCCCGCGAAACCCTGAAACGCATCCGGCACGAATTTAACCGCGAGGAATACTGGGGTGGGGGCGATTCGATGCACCACGGTTATGTAGTGCTGAAATCGGGCGTTTCGGCGGCTGCCGTTGAAGCTGCGCTAACGAAGCTGGCCCGGCAACACCAGACTGATTCGTCCGCTATGGGCTACGGTTTGCTGCCGCTTTCGGACGTTCATCGCAACACGGAAAGCGATCCGGATCCGTTCAATTACGTCATTGCGCAGTGGATGCTCAATACGCTGACCGCCATTGGTCTGTTTCTGGTTCTGCTTGCCTGCATCAACTTTGTGAATCTAGCCACCGTGCAGGCTGTTCAGCGGAGCCGTGAAATTGCCGTTCGGAAAGTGCTGGGTAGCAGTCGGAAACAACTGATGATCCAGTTTTTCGGGGAAACGGCTTTTCTAGTGTTTGCCGCCATCGGGTTGGGCGGTTTGCTGGCTACGCAGTTCATTCAGTACGCCGACCAGTTACTCAATACGCAGGTCGCGCAGTCGGAGGTTTGGGACGAAAATACCGTCGCGTTTCTGTTGCTTCTGGGGGTTGTGGTAACGGCTTTGGCGGGCTTTTATCCGGCACTGGTGCTATCCGGTTTTCAACCCGTGAAGGTGTTACGGGGACGGTTTGCCTTATCACGACCTAACGGTATTTCGCTACGTTCGTCGCTGGTAGTCACGCAGTTCGTTATTGCTCAGGTGCTGGTAATTTGCACCTTAATTGGTAGTAAACAGATTCGTTATTTTTACGAAACCGACCTGGGCTTTGATAAAAAAGCCGTTGTGACGGTCGACGTGCCGGACTGGGGTAAAGGGGTTCTGCGGGAGCGGTTACGGCGGCAATTGCTTCAGCATCCGGAAATAAAAGACGTGGCCTTTGCGCTGACCACGCCGTCGAGCAACCACAACTGGTGGTGGCGAACCGTTCACCATCCCAGCCTGCCCAACGGCATGAACGAATTTCGGATGCAATACGTCGATACGAACTACTTCCATTTCTTCAAAATTCCGCTGGTGGCCGGGCGGTCGTGGACCCGGGCGGATACGAATGCCGTGGCGGTTATCAACGAAAAAGCCGCCCGGGATTTTGGCTATAAAAATCCTGAAAAAGCCATTGGGGAGCGGGTTTATCTGGGCGACAATCAGCCATTTACGGTCATGGGTGTGGTGAAAGACTATCATTCGCAGAGCCTGCGGTCGTCCATTGTGCCGCATATCTTTCTATATGCCGACTGGAATTTTCAGCAGGCCAGCATTCGCATCGATTCGCGGCACCCGTTGGCGGCTTTACGGCACATTGAAGAGGAATGGAAAGCGATTTTTCCCAATCACTATTTTGAGTCCCGGTTTCTGGATCAGGACATTCGGGCTTTCTACGACGATGAACGCAAAATAGCCAACTTCCTGACGCTCTTTGCTGCCGTTGGGATTCTGATCGGTTGCCTGGGCTTGTTCGGGCTGGTATCGTTTGTGGTTACCCAACGGACCCGGGAGATCGGTGTTCGCAAAGTGCTGGGGGCAACCGTCACCAGCATCGTTTCGCTCTTATCGAAAGATTTCCTCAAGCTCGTCCTGATCGCTTTTGCAATTGCCGTGCCGATTGGCTGGTACGCCATGCACCGCTTTTTGCAGGAGTACACGTACAAA
Source organism: Larkinella arboricola (assembly GCF_003259745.1). Taxonomy (GTDB): domain Bacteria; phylum Bacteroidota; class Bacteroidia; order Cytophagales; family Spirosomataceae; genus Larkinella; species Larkinella arboricola. The sequence continues at coordinate 1,180,608 of NZ_QLMC01000001.1, forward strand.
ATTGAAATTGACGGGTGGGTTTTTGCGGTAGCCGGTGGTCTGGCCGGATTGGTTGCCCTGTTGACGGTTTCGGTTCAATCGGTGAAAGCCGCACTGACGAATCCGGTGAAGTCTCTGCGTGCAGAATAAACCATCTGCGTAATTCCAGTTCAAGACGCCTTACAACTATGCTACTTAACTACTTCAAAATTGTGACCCTGTTTTCCCGGGATTTTTTAAAACTGGTGCTGGTGGCTATCCTGATTGCCTCACCGGTGGCCTGGTACGCGATCAACCGGTGGTTGCAGGATTTCGCCTATCGGATCGAGATCGACTGGTGGGTGTTTGCGCTGGCTATTCTCATTGCGCTCCTGACGGTTTCGTACCAGTCCGTCAAAGCCGCGCTGATGAACCCGGTTCGCTCGCTGCGCTCGGAATGAAGAATGATGAGTTAAGAGTGATGAGTTAAGCATTAATGCGTCCGCCAACTCATCACTCTTAACTCTTCATTCATAACTCTTAACCCTAACTGCGAAGATGCTAACGAACTACCTCAAAATCGCCTGGCGGAATCTGCTGCGTAATAAAACGTTTTCGCTGATCAACATCCTGGGGTTGGCCCTTGGTATGGCGTGCAGCCTGCTCATTTTGCTCTGGGTGCAGGACGAACTTTCGATGGACCGGTTTCATGCGAACGACGACCGGATTTTTCGGGTCATGGAAAACCAGGCCTGGGCCGGGCAGGATATAGGAACTACCCCGTCAACGCCCGGTATTCTGGCCGAAAGTCTGAAAAAGGATTTTCCGGAGATCGAGAAAGCGGCCATGATGACCTGGGAAGGGAATATGCTGCTGACCGTGGGCAACACCTTTGGCAAGGAAAAAGGCCGGTATGCCAGTGGCGATTTCCTGAGTATTTTCTCATTTCCGCTGCTTCAGGGCGATTTTCGCACCGCATTGGCCCGGCCGGATGCCATTGTTATTTCTGAAAAACTGGCCCACAAGTATTTCCCCGGTCAGGATGCGCTTGGCAAAACGATTCGCGTGGATAATACCGACGATTTGATGGTAACGGGCGTCATGGCCGAGTTGCCGGAGAATAACACCCTGAAATTTGATTACCTGATTTCGTGGGAGCGGTTTGTTAAACTAAATCCCTGGGTGAAAGAGTGGGGAAACAACGGTCCCCGGGCGTTTGTGCTGATGAGCGCAAAAGCCAATCCGGAGAAAGTTTCGGCCAAAATCAGGGATTATATCAAGCAGAAAACCAATCAGCAAACAAACAACATCGAGCTGTTTCTGCAAAAAAACAGTGACGGTTATCTGCACTCGAACTTCAAAAACGGCCAGCTCAACGGCGGCCGGATCGAGTACGTCCGGATGTTTGTGGTGGTAGCGATTTTTATACTGATCATTGCCTGCATCAATTTCATGAATCTGGCCACGGCCCGGTCGGTGAAGCGGGCCAAGGAGGTGGGCGTCCGGAAAGTGGTGGGAGCCATGCGGCAGTCGCTGATGGCGCAGTTTGTGGGCGAATCCCTCCTGATTTCGTTTCTGGCGCTCTTTGTTGCGGTTGTGGTCGTGGCCCTGATGCTGCCGATGTTCAATGAACTGACGGAAAAACACCTGACGTTTCGGTTGAAGGACCCGACGTTCTGGCTGATCCTGCTGGGCCTGACGCTCGTAACCGGTTTGCTATCGGGCAGTTATCCGGCCTTGTTTCTGTCGTCGCTCCGGCCCGTGGTGGTGCTGAAAGGCGTTCTGAAATTCAAGCCGAGTGCCAGATTTTTTCGGAAAGGGCTGGTGGTGTTTCAGTTTTCCCTGTCTATCATGCTGATTGCCGGGATGATTATTATTTACCGGCAAATTCGCTATATCCAGACCAAAAACCTGGGGTTTGATAAAGAAAATCTGGTGTATATGCCGCTGGAAGGAGAGTTGAAAAAGAACTACGAGACCTTCCGCAACGAACTGAAAACGCAGCCCGGTATTCAGGAAATTTCGGCTTCGTGGTCCGATCCGCTGGAGGTGGGCAGTTCGACCATCGGCGTCACCTGGCGCGGCAAGGACACCACGCAACGGATTCTGTTCAACCAGACGGCGGTGCATTACGGCTACCTCAAGGCCATGAACATCCGGCTGAAGGAAGGTCGGGATTTTTCGCCCGCTTACACCACCGACACCACTAATTACATTATCAACGAAGCCGCGGCCCGGAAAATCGGTTACAAAAATCCGGTGGGGCAGGAACTGACGTTCTGGGGTCGTAAAGGTGTTATTGTCGGCGTAGTGAAAGATTACCACATCAATTCGCTGCATGTGGCCATTGATCCGCTGATTCTGCACATGCAACGCAAAGAATTTGACGGGGTAGTGCTGGCCCGAACTCAGCCCGGCCAGACGCGGGAAGCCCTGGCCAGTCTGGAAAAAACGTTTCAGAAATTCAATCCACGGTATCCGTTTGAATACAAGTTTACCGATCAGGAGTTTGGTACCTATTACAAGAGCGAGAACATCATCAGCAAACTGGCGAATTACTTTGCCTTTCTGGCGATTTTTATTTCGTGCCTGGGACTGTTCGGCCTGGCGGCTTTTACGGCTGAACAACGAACCAAGGAAATCGGCATCCGGAAGGTGCTGGGAGCCAGCGTAACCAACATCGTGCTGATGCTGTCGAAGGACTTCCTGCTACTGGTATTGCTGTCCTCGGTGGTGGCGCTGCCGGTAGCCTGGTGGACCATGCGTAGCTGGCTGGAAAAATACGCCAACCGCATCGACATTGAGTGGTGGATGTTTGCCGTTGCCGTGGTAGCGTCCTTGTTCATTGCGCTGTTTACCATCAGTTTCCAGAGTGTCAAGGCGGCTTTGATGAATCCGGTAAAGTCATTGAAAACCGAATAAAACCGTCCTGAACCGGGATTGTGCGGATAAAAGGATTAAGTAAGATTGTTCCCCTTCATCCTTTCATCCGTGTAATCCCAGTTCAAGATGAGAGATTCCCGCAGAACGTTCCTCCAAAAAAGCTCCTCCCTGGCTGCCCTCACCGTCGGGGGCGTCAGTCGTATTCCATCGCTGGCTGATAAAAACCGCAAAACGAATGAGGTGATTCGGGATGCCGGTATGCACCTGTGCGAAGCGTATTTTTGGGGACTGGAAGAGCAGAAAATGGCGCTGACGAAGCAGATGGACGTATTGGGGGCGGTAGGCGGCATTAACCCCGGTATGGTCGGGCTGAAGGATGTCAAACCGTGGGAACTGAAGGCCGTGCAGGCCGTCAAGGAAGCCTGGGATAACGTCGGACTCAAGCTGCGCGTCATTGAAGGGCCACCAGCGCTGGGCGAAAAAACCAAGCTGGGGCTGCCGGGCCGGGATGAGGAAATTGCCAATTTTATTACGCTCATGAAAAACCTGACGCAGGTCGGGATTGATACGATTTGCTACAACTGGATGCCGGTCATCGGCTGGTACCGTACGCAGAACGATAAGCCCGGTCGGGGAGGGGCGCTGGTAACGGCTTTCGATTATGAAACGGTTAAGAATCTGCCGCCGACCCAGTACGGTGAAGTATCGAAAGAAACGCTCTGGAAAAATCTGGAGTACTTCCTGAAAGCCGTTGTCCCGGAAGCCGAGAAAGTTGGCATGAAACTGGCGATGCACCCGGACGACCCGCAGGTGGACAGCATTCGGGGGATTGCCCGCATCATGAATACCGTTGATTCCTTCAAACGTCTGCTGGAGATTCACCCTAGCCCGAGCAACGGTATTACGATGTGCCAGGGTAATTTTGCCCTGATGGGCGACGATATTCCGAACCTCATCGCGTATTTCGGCAAACGGAAGAAAATCCACTTTGTTCATTTCCGCAACGTACGGGGCGGCAAGTTTGCCTTTGAAGAAACCTTCCACGACGAGGGCATCATCGATATGTACGCGAGCATGAAGGCGTATTACGACATCGGTTTCAAAGGGCCCATCCGTCCCGACCACGTCCCGACGATGGCCGGTGACAGCAACCAGCACCCCGGTTATAGCACCATCGGAACCCTGTACGCCCTGGGTTATATGCGGGGACTGATGGAAGCCGTCAGCAAACGGCGGGTTTAAAAGGCGACAGCTTGAATCAACAGAAAAATGACTTTTTAGTCTATGAGTTTGGCAATGGGAAGTGCAAAAATCCATAATTAACTTAATCGCATTGCGTTTAGTTAATAAACGCAATGTGATTCTATGGCAGACACAACTCCGCATTTCCCTCAAATATACAGTATAGTACCAGCCATTTTGCCCCCCGACCAGCTATTCGGCCCTTTGTTTCATGATGTGCAGATGCAATTCGTGTTTGACGATTCCATTACATTTGCCGACTGCTATCCCAGGCGGGCACCGGAAGAGATTCTGAGCCGGTATGAAATTGAGAAACACCGGGATGGGTTTCGATTGGAGGATTTTGTGCATACGTATTTTCATCTGCCCAAAAATCTGGAAACCAACCATATCAGTGACCAGTCGCTGCCGACGTCGGTGCATCTGAACCGGATGTGGCCGATTTTCAAGCGACAGTCAGAGCCGCAGTGCTCCATGTTGCCCGTTCCCAAGCCCTATATCGTCCCTGGTGGGCGTTTTCGGGGACTCTATTACTGGGATAGTTACTTTACCATGCTGGGGCTGCGGGTTTCGGGCGAATACGAACTGATTCGGGACATGGTCGATAATTTTGCTTATCTGATTGACACCTACGGTCATATTCCGAATGCCAACCGGAGCTATTACCTGACCCGGTCGCAACCGCCGTTTTTTGCCCTGATGGTAAGGCTACTGGCCGAAATGGATGGTCCAGATACCCTGGTTCGCTACCTGCCCCACATGCAGAAAGAATACAACTACTGGATGGATGGATACTTTCGGCTCGATGATCAGGATAACGCTTTCCGGCGCGTGGTTATGTTGCCCGATGGCAGCATTTTAAATCGTTACTGGGATGATCTTTCAGCACCCCGCCCCGAATCGTACCGGGAGGATGTTGAACTGGCTCACCAGGCGGCTCCATACCGGATATCGCCCGGAACGCTGTATCGACACATCCGGGCGGCTTGCGAATCCGGCTGGGATTTCAGTTGCCGCTGGTTTGGCAATCCAGAACATCTGGCCACCATTCACACAACGGATATTATTCCGGTGGATCTGAACTGCCTGATGTATGAGCTGGAAATGACCCTGTCAGACGCTTATCTCCAGAGTTCTTTTCAGGAGCCAGGTGACCATTTCAGACAAAAAGCGGAGACTCGACGAAAAGCCATAATGACCTATCTCTGGGACGAAAAAGGGCACTTTTTCATGGATTATGACATCGTTTTACATAAGCCAACGCCGGTCTGGTCGCTGGCGGCCCTGTTTCCTTTATTCTGTGGAATAGCTACCGATGAGCAGGCGGCTCATGTGCACGAGCACATTGAAAAAAGCTTTTTGAAAGAAGGCGGGGTCGTTTCAACGCTTCAGGAAAGTGGACAACAGTGGGATTCTCCGAATGGCTGGGCACCCCTGCAATGGATCACCCATCAGGGCCTGTTGAGGTATGGGTTTACGCAGACTGCTGATGAAATCCGAAAGCGCTGGATGGCACTCAATGATAAGGTGTTTCGCGATACCGGTAAAATGATGGAAAAGTACAATGTCGTGGACACCAGTTTAACGGCGGGTGGGGGCGAATACCCTAATCAGGATGGTTTTGGCTGGACCAACGGCATTTATTTAGCTCTTCAAGCGAACGCCCATACACCTACCGACCAACGGGAAATAATCTAATTCGGTTTAATTATGAATGAACTGGAAGCCGACACGTCCCGGTGGTCTTTCAGGTAAAAAAAGCCGTATCGAAAACCTTCTTTCGGAATGGGGCTGGTGACGGTACGGTTTTTCGGATCAACGGTTGCTTTCTGTTTCGACCAGACCCGGTGTTCGTTCAGTGAGGTGGTGTCGTTGGAGTAGTGAAACTCGGCGGTGAGGATGGAGACCGGCGACTGGTAGGACAAATGGAGTGTGGAGTCCTGAACCGTTACCGGTGCCACCTGCACCAGCGGAACGCCGTCGTTGAGTACACTTTCGAAAAAATACCGGATTTCGTGCGGTATCCAGCCCGCTTCATGGCCGTGCGCCATGTTCGGAATGAGGCACAGGGTTCGCTGGTTTTCAGGCACCAGATCATAGGTTTTGTGGTAGGGAACCACGTTGTAAAACCGGTCGGTATTGCCGTTGACGAACAGAAACCGGGGCTTTGCAAAGGGCAGGTAGCTCGACGGGTCGAAAAACTTCATCCATCTCCGGTGGCTCCCCGCCGAAAGCCGGCTGATCGATTTTTTGAAAATATCGGACTCGTCGTAATACCCGCAGCCGTACACCGGGGCGGCTGCTTTGAACCGGTTGTCCAGACTGGCAACTAGGCAGGTCAGGTAACCACCCCAACTGATTCCGGTTACCGCCGTTCGGGCCGCATCCACTTCCGGAAAGCTCCGCAGCAGCGAGTGGGCCAGAATGGCGCTGGACACGGCCTGATACGTCCACATATCTTTCAGAGCGGCTTTCTCCAGTTTAGAGAACTTATCGACATCGCCCTGGTCGGGTCCGGCCTGCGCCAGCCGTTGGCCGTCAGCTCCTTTTCCGGCCAGGTCCATCGCGATGGCGGCATACCCGTCGGCAGCCCATTTTTCGACCCACTCTTTGAACGCTTTTCCGCCCCCGCCGTGGATCAGGACAACGCCGGGAAACCGCTGTTTACCGGTGGCTTTTCCCCGAATCAGATCAGGGTTGGAGTAATAGGCAAAAACCTGCGTGGGTTTTCCTTCGTAGTCAGTTCCCTGGTAAAGCAAGGAATGAACGGTGCCGTTTTGGTTTATCCATTCAACACGGGGAGCTTTGCTCAGGGCTTTCAAATCCCACAGCAGTGAGTCAACTTGAATGACACCGGCGTCGATGACAGAGACATTTTTCTTCTGGGCAAACCCTGTCGTAAGGCCGAGCAGGAGCAGCAGGAGCAACGGTTTCATGGCGGAATACCTATCGGTTCAGGAATTGAAGAGAAAAGCGGGAGGGGCGGCCAAACTACTGTCCGTGATGGATGAGCCCGTTCACAACCGGACAATTCGTTGTCCGAAATCGTACAACGGTTTTCTGAAACCCATCTGAAATGGCGATTTAGGGCGGTTTTTTAGCCTGGTAAGATATTTGATCAGCAAAAATAGAACTAATTGATAGCGATGAAACGCAGCTATTTAGGTGAGTTTGAGGAAATCGTTCTGCTCACCGTAGCCGTGCTGGAAGGTGCGGCCTACGGCGTATCCATTACCCACGAAATCATTGAGCAAACCGGTCGTTCGGTGCGGCTGAACCAGATTCATTCGGCGCTGGAACGGCTGGAAGATAAAGGGATGGTGAAGTCGGAAATGGGCGAACCCACGGCCGAGCGCGGTGGTCGGCGCAAGCGGTTTTTTACCGTCACGGCGTACGGCCGACGAACCCTGGAAGAGATTCAGGAGGTGCGGGTGACGTTCTGGAGTCGCCTGCTCATAAGAGGAATGCAGAGTAATGAGTTAAGAGTGATGAGTTAAAACGCATCGGAATGCTCTAGAACCTTGGCCTATTTGTAAATCATCACTCTTAACTTTTAACTCATAACTCTTCACTCATGACCCCGCCCCGCCTGGCCGACCGGCTTCTCCACCTCTTCTGCGCGCCTGACCGGCTGGAAGAGGTGCAGGGCGATTTGCACGAGGAATTTCAGTACCAGTTTCGGCGGGTGGGGGCGCGACGGGCACGCTGGCGGTATTGGCGCGACGTGCTGGGGTTTATTCGACCGTTCGCGAGTAGGAGAAAATCAAAAGAATACCAAAAAATTATACCGTTCGATATGATCCAGAACTATTTTAAAATCGCCTGGCGAAGCCTGCAACGAAATCGTTTGCTGGGATTTATCAACGTTGCGGGTTTATCGCTCGGGATGGCCTGTAGTCTGCTTATTGGTCTGTGGGTGTGGGATGAGTTTCAGGTTGATAAAGGGCTGCCGGATGGCGATCGGCTTTACCTGGTCCGGCTGACGGATGGTGCCTATACCAGTGATATTCTGCCGGGCCCGCTCGCCGAAGCCCTAAAGAAAGACGTTCCGGAGGTGGATAAGGCCACGAAATTTACGGTCTGGAGCAACGATTTTCTGCTCAGGGCCGGAAACCGGTTTGGTAAAAAAGTGGGCCTTTACGCATCCGCCGATTTCTTCGATGTGTTTCAGTATCCGGTTTTACAGGGCAACCCCGGTCTGGCCATTCAGTCGCCCAACGCAATCGTTATTACCCGCAATGTGGCGCAGGCATTTTTTGGGAATTCGCAAGCCGTCGGCAAAACCATCCAGCTCAACAACGAAAAATACTACCGCGTTGGGGCCGTCATCGAGAACGTGCCCCAAAACTCATCGGTCCAGTTTGACTGGATTGTCAACTTCAGCGAAGCCGAAGAAGGCTGGATGAAAACCTGGAACAATAACGCGTTTCGGACGTATGTAAAGCTCAAAAATGGGAGTACCCAGGCCGGTGCGGAAGCCCGGATGGCGGGGCTGCTGCCACGGTATCAGACGGGAGCAACCGCCAAACCGATTCTGCAACGGCTTGGTGACGTTTACCTGTATGGCGAGTATACGAACGGCAAGCCTACCGGCGGGCGGATTGAGTACGTGCGTACGTTCAGCCTGATCGCGTTGCTCATTCTACTGGTGGCTTGTGTCAATTTCATGAACCTGGCCACGGCCCGGTCATCGCTGCGCGCAAAAGAAGTGGGGATTCGGAAGGTCGTTGGGGCCCGACGGCTGTCGCTGATAGGCCAGTTTATGAGCGAATCGTTGCTGCTGAATGTCTTCTCGGCGGGGCTGGCGGTTGGCCTGGTTCAACTGATGCTGCCATACGTCAACCCACTGGTGGACAAGCAACTGGCAATCGATTTTACCGCACCCCTGGCCTGGGGAAGCCTGTTGGCCCTGATTGGCGTCACCAGTGTGATCGCGGGAAGTTACCCGGCCTTGGTGCTGTCGGTTATGCAGCCCGCCCGGGTGCTGAAAGGCGCGTTAAGCAGCACCCCGACCGGCGCCGGATTCCGGAAAACGCTGGTGGTTTTTCAATTTTCGCTTTCCATCTTTCTGATCGTCGGTATGCTGATTATCGGTCGGCAAATGCATTACATCCGTACGAAACAACTGGGCCTGAACCGGCAAGATTTGTTGCACGTCGCTGTCGAAGGAAACCTGCGGCCCCGGATGGAAGCGTTTCGGCAGGAACTGCAACGTTCTGATGCGATTCAGGCCGTAACCACAACGGGTGAATTACCCATCCGGATTGGCAGCACCGGTAGCCTCGATTGGCCGGGGAAAGATCCGAAAACCGACGCGTCGGTTTCGACCATGAAAGTCGGTGTCGATTTTACGAAAACGCTCGGGATCAACTTGCTGGCCGGGCGCGATTTTACCGCAGCCGATACGTCCAATTACCTGGTGAATGAATCGGCGGTTAAGATGATGAAGCTTGAAAATCCCATCGGCGCCGAAGTGACTTTTCAGCGGGGAAAAGGGCGGATTATCGGTGTAATGCAGGATTTCCACCTGAGTTCTTTTCACGAACCCATCCGTCCGCTGGTGTTAAGCAATTATCCGAAATGGACGAATTACTTTCTGATCAAAACGCAGCCCGGAAAAACCGAGGAGGCCATTCAGGTGATTGAACAGACGGCCCGGCAACTCAATCCCGGCTATCCGTTTGACTACCATTTTGTGGACGAAGAATACGAAAAACTGTACCGAAGCGAGACGCTCGTAAATACCCTCATCAACTATTTTGGAATTCTGGCCATTTTCATTTCGTGTCTGGGCCTGTTCGGACTGGCCACGTTTACCGCCGAGCAGCGGACGAAGGAAATTGGAGTCCGGAAAGTACTGGGCGCATCCGTGGGCGGAATTCTTGTGCTGCTCTCGAAAGACTTCCTGAAACTCGTCTTTGTTGCTATTCTGCTGGCCTCGCCGGTGGCGTGGTGGGCCATGCACCGCTGGTTGCAGAGCTTCACTTACCGGATTGACATAGAATGGTGGATGTTTGCGCTGGCGGGTTTGCTGGCCGTTGCCATTGCGCTACTGACCGTCAGCTTTCAGAGCATCAAAGCCGCGCTGATGAACCCGGTTCGCTCGCTGCGCTCGGAATGAAGAATGATGAGTGAAGAATTAAAACACATCAGAATCCTCTAGCTCCCGGGCCTATTTGTAACTCATAACTCTTAATTCTTAACTCCCATGACCCCGCCCCGCCTTGCCGACCAGTTCCTCAAATTCTTCTGCGCTCCTGACCGGCTGGAAGAAGTGCAGGGCGATTTGCACGAGGAGTTTGCCTATCAGGTTAGGCGCGTCGGCGAACGGCGGGCGCGCTGGCGGTACTGGCGCGATGTGCTGGGATTTTTCAGGCCCTTCGCCATCAGGCGTAAACCGGGCGACTATTCGCCAAACCCTTTATTCAGCCCTTCTATGATTCAAAATTATGTCAAAATCGCCTGGCGGAACCTGGTGAAAAACCAGACGTATGCCCTCATCAACGTTACCGGTCTGGGACTGGGTATTGGCGCTGCGCTCCTGATTTTTGCGCTGGTTCGTTACCATTATGCCATTGATAAACACCACCAGAAGTATGATCGCATTTACCGGGTACTGACCGAGTTTGTAACCCCCGAAGGCGTTTTTGATATAGCCGGTGTGCCTTATGCAATGGGGAAAGCACTCCAGAATGACCATCCGGCTATCGAAAATCTGGCGATGATCGATATTTATCGGGATCCTTTAGTGGCCATACCGATGCCCACCGGACCCGACCGGAAATTCAAGGAAGCTCACCAAATGGGCGCTTTTGTGCAACCGGCTTATTTCAGGATTTTCGATTATCACTGGGTAGTGGGCGGACCAACTGAACTGGCTCAGCCTAATACCGTGGTGATCAGCGCCGAAAATGCAACGAAGTACTTTGGCACAACGCAGGTAATCGGTAAAGTCATTAAGCTCAATGCTGTCATGAATACCCGGATTGTCGGTGTTTTTGAAGATTACCGGGACAATACCGACTTCGCCTATCCAATCATGGCTTCGTGGGCCAGTCTGCGGGAGTTCTACGGTAGACCATTGACGGAGGGTTTTGACAATATAAACGGCGATACACAATGCTTTGTGAGCCTGAATGACGGTTTCTCCAAAGCCGACTGGGACCGGCAGATGATGGCATTTGTAAAGAAATACAAACCGCATGGCGTCAAGGATACCCGGTTTCCGATGCAGCCGCTGCGCGATATTCATTTCTCGACCGACACCGGCGGAGTTAGTCAGGGGCTGATCTGGTCGTTGTTTGCCATTGGCGTTTTCCTAATCATTACGGCCAGCATCAACTTCGTCAACCTCGCCACGGCGCAGGCCCTCAACCGATCCCGGGAGGTGGGGGTCCGGAAAGTGCTGGGCAGCACCCGGGGACAGTTGTTCTGGCAGTTTATCGGCGAAACGGCTTTGCTAACCCTCGCAGCAACGGCCCTGGCGCTCCTTTTTTTCCAGATCGGTCAGCAACTGGCGCAGGAACGTTTACACGGTGCGTTTCGGTTTACGTTCTACTACGACGTGTCAGTCATTGGTTGGTTGGCACTAATCGTTGTCGTCGTGATTGGCTTATCTGGTCTTTATCCGGCGCTGGTACTCGCGGGCTTTAAACCGGCAATGGCCCTGGCGGGGCGGATTACGACCCGGCAGGTGGGCGGGTTTTCGGTACGGCGAGGTCTGGTCATTACCCAATTTGCTATTTCCCAGATGCTGATTGTGGGCATGATCGTCGTGGCCAGCCAGTTGCAATACATTCAGACCAAAGATCTGGGCTTTCGTCAGGAGGCCATTTTAACGGTTAGGCTACCCAGTTCACCGAAGCAGGATATCAGCAAAATGAACACGTTCCGAAATCTGGCCCTGGCTATTCCGGAGGTGAAAAAACTGAGCTATTCGGTTAGCGGACCACCTCAGTCGGGCTGGATTAGTCAGACGATGATTAAGTTCGATACTCGGCCTGAACCCGAAAAATTTACTACCCAGCAACAATTTATCGATGCCGATTACCTGAATGTATACGGCTTAAAACTGGTCGCCGGGCGGAATCTTCAACCTGCCGACACCGCCCGCGAGGTGCTGGTCAACGAAGCGTTTGTGAAGGCATTGGGAATTCGTGATCCGGCGAAGGTGCTGGGTAAACTCATGCATAACGGGCGGGGACTCGAAATTGTCGGGGTGCTGAAGGACTTCAATCAGAACAATCTGAAAAGCGGGATTGCGCCACTTTATATGACCACCCGGGCAACCAGCTATTTCTATGCGAATCTGCAACTGCACAATGGCAATTTCAGGCGTGTCATTGAGCAACTGGAAAAGGACTATAACGGACTTTATCCGGACAGTTATTTCTCCGCGCAATTCGTTGATGAGCAATTGCAGGAATTCTACGTTCAGGAGCAGACGATGGCAAGTCTGGTCAATTTCTTTGCCGGCATTGCGGTTATTATCGGTGGCCTGGGTCTGTACGGACTCGTGCTGTTTATGGCGGCTCAGAAAACCAAGGAGATTGGCGTTCGCAAAGTCCTGGGTGCTAGCATTCGGGATATCCTTTGGCTGTTTGGCCGGGAGTTTTTCCGGCTGATTGTCGTAGCCTTTGTCATAGCAACGCCGATGGCCTGGTGGGTTATGAGCCACTGGTTGCAGGATTTTGTCTACCGCATCGAACTGGACTGGTGGATTTTTGCTCTGGCGATGCTTCTGACAGCCCTGATCACTTTACTAACGGTTTCCTACGAATCCATCAAGGCTTCCTTCGCAAATCCGGTGAAGAGTTTACGGAGTGAATAATCTACGTTAGCATGACGCGGACTAGTTCAATCCGCGTCATGCTAGCTTCAAGACTGTTATAGGTCAGGCGGTGTCCGCTTTAGTACGTTCTGCTGTCCGCTTTTGGACATATTTTTAACGCAATAGACTGAAAATAGTGGCTTAATGCCCGGCAAAGGCTGTTTGGCCTGCTTGGCACTTCATTTGTTCGGCATTATCGTATAAAATACCAGCGCCATGAAAAGGGCTTTTTTGGGGGAATTCGAAGAAGTGGTTTTGCTGACCGTGGCTGTCCTGGACGAAAGCGCCTACGGCGTGACGGTTACGCAGGAGATCGAACAGAAAACCGGTCGGGCGGTGGGCTTCAGTACAGTTCATACCACGCTGCAACGCCTGGAGGAAAAAGGGTATCTGTCGTCGAGAATGAGCGGAGCTACGGCTGAACGCGGTGGTCGGCGGAAACGGTTTTTTACGGTCACCACCGCGGGCCGGAAGGCACTCGTAGAAGTGAAACATATCCGCGAGCAATTGTGGGGCGCGCTGCCTCCGCAAACGCTGCAATTAATGGGAAATTAACAATCACCCATGAAAACGTCAAAACCGCCCCGCTGGGCCACCTGGCTGCTGGAAGCATTCGCCCATCCCGATTCGCGGGAGGAAGTGCAGGGCGACTTGCTGGAGTTGTATGCCTATTGGGTCGAAACCGTCGGAGAACGCAAGGCTCGCTGGCGCTACTGGCTGAATGCCCTGAAATTAATGCGGCCTCTGGCCCGTCGTAAACCCGCAACGCACTATTCAACACCCTTTTTCCTAAGCCCTGTTATGATCCGCAATTACCTGAAAGTGGCCTTCCGAAACCTTGTCAAAAACAAGGTGTATTCGTTTATCAACATCGGCGGATTAGCCGTCGGAATGGCTGTAGCAATGCTTATCGGCCTTTGGCTGTATGATGAACTGTCATTCAACCAATACCATAAAAATTACGATCGGGTTGCGCAGGTAATGCAACAGCAAACCTCGAACGGGAAAATATACACGCAGTCTGCAATTCCTTTTCCGCTGGGCAACGAACTGCGAACCAAATACGGCGGTGAGTTCAAGTACCTGTCGATGGCATCCTGGGAGGGGGAACATATTCTGACGTACGGCGACAGGAAGTTTTCGAAATCGGGCTGTTACATGGAACCTGATGCGCCCCGGATGTTCTCGCTTACCATGCTGAGAGGCTCGGAGGAAGGGTTAAAAGAGCCCAATTCCATTCTGCTATCCGAGTCGGTAGCCAAAGCTGTATTTGGCGAGGCAGATCCGCTGAATAAGCTGATGAAAATTGACAATAAGCTGGATGTCAAAGTAACCGGAGTGTACGAAGATCTTCCTTACAATACGACTTTCAGAGACCTCGCGTTTATTGCGCCCTGGGACTTGTACGCTACATCGGAATCGTGGATTAAACGCGCCCGGGACGAGTGGGGTAATAACTCCTTCCAGCTTTTTGCGCAGATTAACGACCAGACCCATTACGAAACGGTCAACAAACGCATCCTTAAGGCCAGGTACAACAATGTGGACGAGAGCGAGAAAAAATTCAATGCCCGGATTTTTCTCCATCCCATGCGCGACTGGCACCTGCGATCCAACTGGGAGGAGGGAGTACAGACGGGCGGACTCATTGAATATGTCTGGCTGTTTGGTATCGTCGGCGTTTTCGTCCTGCTGCTGGCCTGTATTAACTTCATGAATCTGAGCACAGCCCGGTCGGAAAAGCGGGCCAAGGAGATTGGTATCCGGAAGGCCATCGGGTCGGTGCGCAGCCAGTTGATTAGTCAGTTTCTGAGCGAATCGCTGCTGGTCGTTGCCGTGGCCTTTGTGCTGGCCCTGTTGCTGGTTCAGTTGAGTTTGCCCTGGTTCAATGAGGTGGCCAACAAGCGCATGGAGGTTTTATGGACTCATCCGGGCTTCTGGCTGCTCGGCCTCGGTTTTAGCCTGCTGACGGGCCTGGTTGCCGGTAGTTACCCCGCCCTGTATTTATCGTCGTTTGAGCCTATTAAAGCATTGAAAGGAAATAGGTACGCATCACGGTTTCAGACCATCCGTTTCGTTTCCATTCCCCGGAAAGTCCTGGTTGTCCTCCAGTTTACGGTTTCGGTTTCCCTGATTATCGGGACCATCATCGTATACCGCCAGATTCAGTTTTCAAAAAACCGTCCCATCGGGTATAGCCGGGATGGACTGATGATGATTCAGATGAAATCGCCGGAATTTTACGGCAAATTTGAGTTGCTCCGGTCCGAACTCAAACGCTCCGGTGCCATTATCGAAATGGCCGAATCGTCCAGCCCGGTAACATCGGTCTGGTCAAACAACGGGGGCTTTGAATGGGCCGGTAAAGATCCCAGCCTGGATGCTGATTTTTCCACCATCTGGGTAACACACGAGTTTGGAAAAACCGTCGGCTGGCAATTTAAGGAAGGCCGGGATTTTTCGCGGGACTTTTCAACCGACTCCTCATCCCTTGTGGTTAACGAAGCCGCCGTCAAATTCATGGGCATCAAGGACCCAATTGGCACCGTTGTGCGGTGGGGAACCGACAGTAGGGCCAGATCGTTCAAGATCGTCGGTGTCATCAAAGACATGATCATGGATTCGCCCTATGACCCGGTGAAGCAAGCCTTCTATCTGCTCGATTATGAAAATGTGAACTGGATCGATCTGAAGCTGAACCCGGCCAAAAGCGCAAGCGAATCCGTGGCTAAAATAGAAGCCGTTTTTAAGCGCGTCATTCCCTCGGCTCCCTTCGATTACAAGTTCGCGGATGAAGAGTTTGCGGCCAAGTTTGCGGCTGAGGAGCGGATCGGCACCCTCGCTTCGGGTTTTGCGGTGCTTGCCATCTTCATCAGTTGCCTGGGGATGTTTGGGCTGGCCTCCTTCGTGGTGGAGCAGCGGACCAAAGAAATTGGCGTGCGGAAAGTCCTGGGGGCTTCGGTGCTCAACTTATGGGGGTTGTTGTCGAAAGACTTTGTTTTTCTGGTCCTGATCGCCTTCGGAATAGCGACGCCCATCGCTTATTATTTCCTGCATGGCTGGCTACAGAAATACGAATACCGGACGGAGATTTCCTGGTGGATTTTTGCCGCATCGGGCGTTGGCGCACTGACAATCACCCTGCTAACCGTTAGCTTCCAGAGCATTAAAGCCGCCCTGATGAACCCGGTCAGGAGTTTGCGGACGGAATAAGGTGATTCCGAATCTTATTGTTCATCCGCGGACATCGGTTTGTCCGAAATCGTACATAAGCATACTATTTTGTTTTGTAAATAGCTGTAAGCCAGTGGGATGGTTTCGTCGGCATAAAAGTTGAACGGGGATTGGTAGCCTAACCTCCTCCGATGATTTTTATGCTGCGAAACTACCTGACCATTGCCTGGCGGAATATTCTGAAAGACAAATTCTACAGCCTGATCAATATTCTGGGCCTGACCATCGGCGTCACCTGTGGCCTGTTGCTGCTGCTCTACGTGACCGATGAACTGAGCTTCGACCGCTACCACGAAAAGCGCGACCGGATTTACCGGATTGTTTCAAACATCACGGAACCGGATAAAATCAACCATTGGCGGGATACACAGGCCCCACTGGCGAAAACGCTCAGGCAGGATTACCCGTTCGTCGAAAATTACGTACGGTTTTTTCCATACGGTCGGGTGATGTTCCGGCGGGGTGAAAAGCGGTTTTACGAAACCGACGTGTATGCCGCCGACTCGACGGTTTTCGACGTATTCAGCTACACGTTCATTGAAGGTGATCCTAAAACGGCTTTAGACCGGCCCGGCAATGTCGTTCTGACGCAAACGACGGCTCGTAAATTCTTCGGAAACCAACCGGCCCTGGGCCAATCGCTGCAAACGAACGATACAACGTTTTACAAAGTTGCGGGCGTAATTGAAGATGTTCCCAAAAATTCACACTTCACCTTCAACGCCTTGTTCGCGCTCGGCCCGAACGAGCGTCAGGCAGATTACTGGGGTAATTTTTACGTGGTGAGCTACCTGCTGCTGCCCGAAAACTTTGACACGAAGATTCTGGAAAGCAAATTTCCGCAGCTCTACGAGAAGCACATGGCGTCGATTTTCCAGCGGATGGGCATCAAAATTACCTATGAACTGCAACCCTTGACCAAAATTCATTTGCACTCCAAACTGGACGGGGAAGCGGGCGGAGACATTGGGTACGTGTATACGTTTGCGGCTGTGGCTTTCTTTATGTTGCTGATTGCCAGTATCAACTATATGAATCTTTCGACGGCCCGCTCGGCCAAGCGAGCCAAGGAAGTCGGTCTGCGGAAAGTGATGGGGTCGCTCCGAAAGGCACTGATGGCCCAATTCCTGACCGAGTCGGTACTGATGACGGTATTGGCCCTGACAGCCAGTCTCATTTTTGTGGCTCTGCTGCTGCCGTTTTTCAATACCGTTTCGGGTAAAGAGATTCAGTTCCGGGAGCTGTTGCAGCCGCAGTTTCTGCTCATTGCGCTGGCCATCGTGGTTTTTACCGGATTCATCAGCGGCAGTTATCCCGCTTTTTATCTGTCTTCTTTTGAACCAGCAACGGTTTTGAAAGGCTCGTTTAATGCCAAAGGCGGCAGTTTCTTCCGGAAAACGCTGGTGGTCGCCCAGTTTTCCATTTCGCTGATCATGCTCATCTGCACCTGGATTGTTTATCAGCAACTGAACTACATGCGGAACAAGGACCTGGGGTACGACCGCGAGCAGGTGCTGACCGTCGACTACCAGGATGGTCAACCCCGCGACCGCTACAATGCACTGCGGACGGCGCTCCTGACCAACCCGAACATTCGCAGCGTTGCCACGGCTTCGTCGCCGACCAGCAACATTGGCGGGCGCGTTATTTTTGCGGTGGAGTCCAATACCGGCCTGAAAGAGATGGGATTCAAACCGATGGGCATTGACCACGATTATCTGAAAACGATGGGCATGAAAGTGGTCAGCGGGCGGGATTTTTCCGCCGATATTCCTGCCGATACCACGAACGGCGTGTTGATCAACCAGGCCGCCGTCAAGCGCATGGGCTGGACAGAACCGCTGGGCAAGAAGGTGCTGCTGGGCGGGTTGCCGCAAGCCGGTCAGCCATCTCCGCCGACGGCGAAAGTGGTGGGTGTGGTGAAAGATTTTCACCAGCAGTCGTTGTACAGCCCCATCGAACCGATGATTATGGTATACCGTCCGAATAATGGGGTGGTACACATCAAGATCGATGCGAAGAATGCCGACAAGACGGTGGCGTTTATCGGGCAAAAATGGCGCGAAACCTACCCCGACCGGTTGTTTGAATACCGTTTTCTGGATCAGGATTTTGAATCGGCCTACCGGGCCGACGAACTCCGTGGGCGCGTCTTTACGGCTTTCTCGACCTTGACGATTCTGATTGCCTGTCTGGGTCTGTTTGGCCTGGCGACGTTCACAACCGAGCAGCGGGTAAAGGAAATCGGCGTTCGGAAAGTGCTGGGGGCGTCGGTTTCCAACGTCGTGTTCTTACTTTCCAAAGACTTTACCAAACTGGTGCTGTTTTCATTTCCCATCGCCATTCCGGTGGCCTGGTATTCGATGGACCGGTGGTTGCAGCATTTTCCGTACAAAACCGAAATTGGCGTCGGCGTTTTCGTGATGGCCTGTGCGCTCACCCTGTTCATTTGCTGGATAACCGTTATCTATCAATCCCTAAAAGCCGCCGTGGCGAATCCCGTAAAGTCACTGCGGAGTGAATAAAACGATCAGGACGATTCACGGCCTTTAAAACCATGCTACGCAACTACATCAAAATCGCTATTCGTAACCTCCGTAAGCAGCGGGGCTTTACATTCATCAACATCTTTGGGCTGGCGGTTGGGCTGGCCTGCTGTCTATTGATTACGCTCTATGTGATCGATGAACTGCGCTACGACCGCTACCACGAAAAAGCTAACCGCATTTACCGGGTCAACAGCGACATCAAGTTTGGCGGCAATGATATGCACATGGCCGTGTCGCCCGACCCGATGGGGCCAACCTTGCTGAAAGATTATTCGCAGGTGGAGAACTTCGTGCGGTTACACGGACGGGGTACGTGGCTGGTCAAACGGGCGGGACAACTGAACAGCCTGCGGGAAAGAGACATCATTTTTGCGGATTCGACGCTTTTTGACGTCTTTACGTTGCCGCTGGTGGCCGGAAATCCGAAACGGGCGCTGGTCGAACCCAATACCGTCGTTATCAGTGAGTCGGCCGCAAAACGGCAGTTCGGCAACCAGAACCCGATGGGGCAATCGCTGGTGTTTGATAATCAATTGACCTGCCGGGTAACGGGTGTCATGCGGGATATGCCCACGAATTCGCATTTCCGGACGGATTATTTCATCAGTATGCGAAGTGACAATTACGAGTGGGGGCGGTGGCTGAGCAACAACCATCATACGTACGTTTTGCTGAAAGAGGGAGTAGACTACCGGACGTTTAATCAGAACTTTGAAACCATCATTCAAAAATACGTCGGACCGCAGGTGGTAACTTTTCTGGGAATAGCCATTAAGCAACTTCGGCAATCGGGTAACCGAATTAGTTACTCGCTGATTCCGATGACTGATATTCACCTGCGTTCCAAGCAGACCATTGAACTGGCACCCAACAGCGACATTCAGTACGTCTACGTATTCTCGGCGGTGGCGGTATTTATTCTGCTGATTGCCTGTATTAATTTCATGAATCTTTCGACGGCCCGCTCGGCCAACCGGGCGAAGGAAGTGGGCGTCCGGAAAGTGCTGGGATCCGTGCAGCGGCAACTGATCGGGCAATTCATGACCGAGTCGATATTGATGTCCATTCTGGCAATGGGATTAGCGCTGGTGATCGTGGCCCTGACGGTGCCGTTCTTCAATCAAATTTCGGCCAAACAACTGACCATTGACAGCCTGTTTGTACCCCAGTTCCTGCCGGTTTTACTGATTCTGCCGCTGGTAGTCGGTTTGCTGGCGGGCAGTTATCCGGCATTCTTTCTGTCGTCGTTCCGGCCCATCAGCGTGTTGAAGGGAAAGGTCAACCTGGGGTTAAAAAGCGCCGGTTTGCGGAGCGGTCTGGTGGTGTTTCAGTTCATGATGTCGGTTATTCTGATTATCGGCACGATGGTGGTTTATCGACAGATTAACTTCATCCAGACCACCAAACTGGGTTTCAAACGCGATCAGGTGCTGACCATCAATGAAGCCTACGCACTGGATAAGCAGGCGCAGGCGTTTAAAGAGGAGATATTGAAACTTCCGGGTGTGGTATCGGGTTCGTTATCGAGCTACCTGCCCGTACCGTCGGATCGGAGTGACAGCCCGCTGTTTCCGGAAGGCCAGATTGATCAGGCCAAGGCGGTTTCTTCACAACTGTGGGCCGTCGATCATGACTATATCCCGACGCTGGGTATGGAAATGGCCCAGGGCCGGAACTTCTCACGGGAGTTTGGGGCCGATTCCTCCGCCATTATTCTAAACGAAACCGCCGTCAAAATTTTTGGCTTTAAGGACCCGATTGGCCAGCGGGTGGCGCGAATGCTAGACGATGAAGGGACGGTTTTCAAAACCTACACGGTTATTGGTGTGGTAAAAAACTTCCATTTTGAGTCTCTTCGGCAGAACATCGGTTCGGTGGCCTTTTTCATGGATCCGTCCCGTGGGGCGGTTTCATTCCGGATCAGTAGTCAGGATATTCCGGCGCTGGTCAAACAGGTGGAAGCGAAGTGGCGACAAATGGCGCCGGGTATGCCCTTCAATTATTCCTTTCTGGAAGACAGTTTTGATTCGATGTACCGTGCCGAACAGCGTGTTGGTCAGATTGTATTGACGTTTTCGGTGCTGGCTATTCTGATTGCCTGTCTGGGCCTGTTTGGGTTAGCGGCTTTCATGGCCGAGCAACGCACGAAGGAAATTGGCGTTCGCAAAGTCCTGGGTGCCAGCGCCACCAGCATTGTGGGCCTGTTGTCGAAGGATTTTCTCAAACTCGTTCTGATTGCTATTCTGATTGCGACACCGATTGCCTGGTACGGCATGAATCAGTGGCTGGAAGACTTTGCGTATAAAATTGATGTGCCCTGGTGGGTGTTTGCCGTCGCTGGTGTTGTCGCCGTGGTCATTGCGTTTGTGACGGTATCGTTCCAGTCGATCAAAGCCGCTTTGACCAATCCGGTGAAGTCGCTGCGAGCGGAGTGAGGCACCCAGAGCGTTTGAATCCGTCCAATCTGCGTTTGGATTCGCAAGAAAAAAGGGAGCCGTTTTCGGCTCCCTTTTCATTGGGTAAGGATCGCAATCCATCCAACTACGGTTTTGTTCTAAACACTCAGAATCCGCACCATCCGCAGCAGATCTTCATTGATCGGCTTCGGCAGTTTAATGGTGTCAATAAAAGGAGTATAAATCAGTTCGTTATTGACGATACCGGCCATCACGTTTTTCTGGCCTTCCATTAATCCCTCCAGGGCTCCCAGACCCAGGCGGCTGGCCAGAATCCGGTCGTAGGCGGTGGGAACGCCCCCGCGCTGAATGTGGCCCAGCGTGGTAACCCGCATATCGATGTCAACCCCAACCTGCTCCCGAATCTGTTCGGCCAGCACGACGGCATTGCCCTCTACGTCGCCTTCCGCCACGATAATGATGGACGACGATTTCGACCGGCTCCAGCCCTGTTTCAGCGTTTCGACAACTTCCGGAATGGGTGTCAGCACTTCGGGTACCATCACCAGTTCGGCACCGCCCGCAATTCCCGACTGGATGGCAATGTACCCCGAGTCGCGGCCCATTACTTCAATAAAGAACACCCGGTCGTGGGAGTCGGCCGTATCCCGAATTTTGTCGATGGCTTCCAAGGCCGTGTTGACAGCCGTATCGTAGCCAATGGTATAATCCGTTCCGTAGAGGTCGTTGTCGATGGTTCCGGGCGCTCCGACGGTTGGAATATGATATTCTTCAAAAAACTTTAAAGCTCCGGTAAAAGTCCCGTTCCCGCCGATAGCAATCAACCCTTCAATGCCGTGGCTCATCAGTTGATCGTAGGCTTTTTTGCGGCCCTCGGGGGTCATAAACTCTTTGCTGCGAGCTGATTTCAGGATAGTCCCTCCGCGTTGAACGATGTTACTAACCGAGTGGGACGTCATGGGGAATATATCGCCGTTAATCATTCCGTTGTACCCCCGACGGATGCCGAACACCTCGACGCCGTGGTAGACTGCTCCCCTGACAACCGCCCGAATGCAGGCATTCATGCCGGGGGCGTCACCGCCGGAAGTAAAAACAGCTACGCGCTTCATGATAAAAGTCTATTTTAAATTTTCAGTGTGCAAAAAGATATTCGTTTGCCTTTCGCTTGCGAACCGCAAATTTATTTTCATTTTCGGACAAACCGACAAATGTGCTCAATGAAAAACGAATTTAATACTTTCGTAAAGTCCAAAGTCGTTTTTTTTAACCGGATTACTTATTCAAAAACGCTCAATAAGCGATTGGGAATGAGTTGTTTGTGATTACTTATCAGGCTGCTTGCGATGGCGTTTCAACTTTCGCTTTATCACCGGATAAACGGCATACGTTATCTTCACCGACGCAATCCCAATCCCTGCCCCGGTCAAAACATCGGCCCAATGGTGTTTTTCATTGGCAACCCGTAACACACCGGTGGCCGTTGCCATCGCGTAACCGGCAATACTGATCCAGGGACTTTTGTGTTTATAAGCCTGATGGAGCAGTTCGGCACCCGTAAAGGCCACCGCCGTGTGCCCGGACGGAAACGACCGCCGATTGGAACCATCGGGGCGCGTCGACTGAACCGTGCGCTTGAGTCCTTCCGTGACACCACCCATGACAACATTTGATAAAACCGTCACGGCAATTTCGTCGCCCAGTTTAATGGCCGGTTTAACGCCCGCTGCCTGCAACGCTACCCGCAGCCCATAAGGTCCAAACCGCAGGTAATCGTCGGCGGCACTGACGTGGCCGGTTGAGGTAAAGGGTTCGCGGGTCGGATGGCCCAGCAGCGCGGTTCCCACACCCGCCAGTGCCGCCGGAACGATAAAGGCCTTTAACGGATACCGTCGTTCGGTCGGAATGGAATCACCCGCCGTCTGGGCAAACAACCGAAAAGCCGTGAGCCAGAATAAGAAAAGAAACCGTATGCGTTGAGCCATGATGTGAAATTAAATCGGTTAAAGCCGTTTGGATAACCGGAAGCGTTGCCTCCTGTACCCACGGCTAAAGCGATGAGTTTTTACAAAACCAAAGTACTTCTCCCGCCAATCTTTTTAACGACGTTAGGGCTTCATTTCGCAAACCGAAACCGTACCGCCCGCTCCACAATTCGGACGTGGTTCCATAGTGTCGTCGCGGTTCC
Source organism: Larkinella arboricola (assembly GCF_003259745.1). Lineage (GTDB taxonomy): Bacteria > Bacteroidota > Bacteroidia > Cytophagales > Spirosomataceae > Larkinella > Larkinella arboricola. Next base: position 1,203,909 of record NZ_QLMC01000001.1, read on the forward strand.
GAAATGCGTTGCCAGTACTTTAAACCGATCGGCCAGCGATTGCCGGTGGCGTTGAACAGACAAGCCACCAGTCAGGTATTTACACAAGATAAAATCGAGCCAAACTATTGTTCGGGCGGCTTTTAAACAGCGAATTTCCCAATCGATGTCTGCACTGAGATTATCGACCCAAAAATCGGGAACCAGGCTCCGTCGGGCAATAAAAGCCTGATGGCACACCTTCATACCCATCGCCATATCGCGCCAGGTCAGGTGGTGGGGTAGCGTATGGGGCGTTACCCGGGAACGCAACCCTAACGGTTTTCCCGTTTCATCAACAAACAGGGCATCGCTGTAATAGATATCGGCGGGATTAGTCCGGATCTGATGCAGCAGGTTGGCAACCGTTGTGGCGTCATGAATTTCATCCCCGGCGTTCATAAACCACACGTAGTCGCCCGTCGCCAGTTGCTGGCCCTTATTCATGGCATCGTACAAACCGCGATCCGGCTCCGAAATCCAGCGACTGATGTGGTTTTCGTATTTCCGTACTAGGTCCAGGGTACCGTCTTTCGAGTTGCCGTCGATGATCAGATACTCCACCTCGTCGCCCGGCTGATTGGCGATCAGGCTCTGGATTGTGCGTTCCAGAAACCGTTCGGCGTTGTAGGTGACGGTAATGATTGAGAGTAAGGGCATAGCTGCGTGGCGCAATTTGCAAAAAAACGGTAATTTTACGTGCTAACCAACGGCTGAATGGAAACGAATTCAACAACTTCGTCGGCGCTTCAGGATGCGTACCGGTCCCAATACGCTGATTCTGACCGGACCTGGCGGAATATGGGTGCGCGGATGAAGGCCGAAACCATTCGTCGTCTGTGTCAATCCTACAACTTCCCGAAGATGCTGGACGTGGGTTCGGGCGACGGTGCCGTGTTGCAGCAGCTCGATCAGGCCCGGTTTTGCCCGGCCCTGTATTCGCTGGAAATCTCGGAAAGCGGGGCCAGCCGAATCCGGGAGCGGGGCCTGAGTACGTTGCAGAATGTGCAGCTTTTCGACGGTTACAAAATACCGTACGGAGAAAAGGAGTTTCCGCTGGCAACCTGCTCGCACGTCATCGAACACGTCGAACATCCCCGGTTGCTGCTGCGCGAAATCGCTCGGGTGTCAGAGTACCAGTTTTTCGAAGTGCCTATTGACTTCAGCTTTTTCGTCGACCGGAAAACCGACCACTTTCTGTCGTACGGCCACATCAATATTTTCACGCCCTCCCTGTTTAAATTCCTGCTCAAATCCGAGGGTTTCGAAATTCTGGCGGAGCATAGCGTTTTTTACGACACAGCCGCCATCCGGCATTCGGCACCGAATGCACTGGCGTTCTGGGCCATCTGGCTGAAAACGCAGATTCTGAAATCCGTGCCGCCGTTGCGGAAAATCAAGCCGAGTGCCTTCGCGGTTTTGTGCCGGAAAAAAAGTGATCTGGCTATTTTCTAGGGAAGTTTATTACACAGAGTTAATCAGAGGGAATCAGAGTTTACCGGAGTTTTCTCTGATTCCCTCTGATTAACTCTGTGTAACAACACTCTTATACAGCTCGATGTAGCGCCGGGCAACCACGGTTTCGTCGTAATTCGTCACTACGTGCTGGCGGGCGTTTGCGGCCAGTTGTTCGTAAGCCGTGGCAGGCTGCTCCAGAATCCACTGCATCCCATTGGCCAGATCGTCCACCGAACGGTATTGTACCAGATAGCCGTTCTGCTGGTGATGCACCATTTCGGGAATACCGCCCACCTCAAAGCCCACTACCGGCGTTCCGCAGGCCATCGACTCCATAATCGTGTTTGGCAGATTTTCTTCCAGCGAAGGAATCACGAACAGGTCGGCGGCACTGTAAGCGGCCACGATTTGCCGCAGGTTGCTCAACGAGCCTAAAAAGTGATACCGGAACGGTAGGTCCTGCAACAAGCTTTCGTCACCACCGCCGAAGATCAGCAATTCCACCTCCTCAGGCCGGGCCAGTTGTTGGTGTAAGGAGTGAAGCGCCTGCTGGAAATACGAAAACCCTTTGCCCAGCGCCGACACTTTGGCGGCAGCAAACAGAATGAGTCGTTTGTCTGTCGAGACGTTCAACTCTTGCCGGGCTGCGGTTTTTTCCAGCGGAGAAAATAATTGGGTATCAAGTGGGTTGGGGATGGCTTTAACCGCCAGATTCCCGAACAGGCTGCTCTGCCGGGCGCGATTGGCCAGCCACTGGCTGCAACCAACGGGCGTTAACCGGGCATTTTCGTAGGCTTGTTGTTTGCGGAGCCAGTCGCCGTGGGAAAGGTCGTCGGGCGCCGGATTGCGCAGGAACGGGCAGTGGCCGCACTGCTGCTGATACCGTTCGCAGGTACCGCTGTGGTGGCAGCCACCGGTAAACGACCACATATCGTGCATGGTCCAGACCACCGGTTTTCTCAGCGCGAACAGTTTGCCCAGCGAGCGGGTGGATAAAAAGCCGAACGTGGTCCAGTGCAGGTGCAGAATGTCGGCCTGCCGAACGAGCGGGTGGTCGCTAATGTCAGTACCGATCAGGGCGGGGGAAAAGGCAAACCGAACGGCGCGGCTGCGTTCAAAGGGCACAAACGTCAGGCGGTCGAGCGCAAACCGGGCCGTAGCCCAGCGTTTTTGCCAGCCTGTCCGGGCCAGCGAAACCACCGACGGTTCGTCGATCGAGGTTTCGGCCACCAGCATTTGCGATGGCAAACCCGCTCGGTTCAGCGCCTGATTGAGCCGATTGGCGGCAATGGCAGCCCCGCCCGCCCGGTGGTAGGTGCTCAGATGAAGAACCTTCATTTGGTAGCCGTCAGGACGATATAAGGCGAAAACGCTTTGGTTTCCACCGGAACCAGTTTGAAGAACACCTTTAACGGCAGCCAGAGCACTTTTTTCAGTATCCGGCCCAGCAACGGCTTTTCGTGTTCCCGTTCCAGCCAGAGCATAAACCGACCGTCATAATACACCCGAATGTTTTTCAGCCCCAGCCGCTCACCCGCTTTTCGCAATCGGTCCAGATCCATCGACTGGATGTTGTGTTTGGCATAATTCTCCGGGTCGAAGGTTTTCTGAAACCAGCCGTTCAGCCCGCGAAAGTTGGGCAGGGTAACAAGCAGCGTTCCACCCGGATTGAGCGATTCCACATGCTTTTCAATGATATTTTCCGTATCGTCGAAATGCTCGATCAGGCCGTTCGACATCACCAGGTCAAAGCCCTGTCGTGGGGTATACTGAAACAAATCGGTTTCGATAACGCCCACTGAGCCTTCCGGCAACCCGTTGGCCCGCTCCAGATCGTGCAGAATTTTCGGATGGACAACGTAGTCGAGCAGCGTGGTGTCGGTGTTCAGGTGCTTTTTCATCCAGACCGAATAATAGCCCGGAAAACCGCCCAGTTCCAGCGCCGAATGGGTGGGCCGGGCTGTTGCCAGTTGCCGAATGAGGGGCAAAAAGGGGTATTTGTTTGGTACTTTAAAAATCAACCCTTCTTTCGATTCCCAGTAATTGAGCCAGAATGTGCGGTCGGTTAGTGTCAAAGCCGTAGTGAATCAAGGAGCAGGCAGCGGTCCCGCATCCCGACAAAAATAGTCACTCTCGCACAGAATCGAAACCGCCAGCCGCTAAAGTCGTCCCGCAACCCCGAACGGGGATGGGGCTAGATACCGTACTTGTAGCGGTTGATAGCCTGGCGGATCAGGCTCGGGCGGAAGTATCGTTTCAGGTTGCGAACCATTTCCGGCTCGGGCTGCACGTCTGACGTTAACTGAATTTTTCCTTCGTGCAGGGCCGTGTTGTGGTGTCGGCTGAACCGGCCAAAGTTGGTTCCGGCGTCGTAACCGATGTGCTCCACCTTCGACCGGATGGGGTAGAGGCAATACCGTTTTTGCTTGAAATGTGTGTAACTCCAGCGAATGGCCCAGGAGCTGATCAGGCCCTTTTGCTGCTTCTCGAACATTGGAATCAGGTCGCTGCCACTGGCCGAAAACGCCCGGCGCGCTTCCGGATTGCGGATAAAATCGGCGTAGTCAGGTACCGACCAGTCGGCCAGTTCCCAACGGTCTTTCCAGGTCGACCAGCCCAGCGACGACGCGCGGGGCAACAGCAGAACGTCCCTGGAATACGTGGCTGGAATCGTGAACGGATACAAATACCCCGAAATCGAAAAAACGAGCGGGTGGTTTTCGTAAAAGTCCAAAGCCGCGTTCTGGAACGCCAGGAAATCGGTCGTGCAAATAATATCGTCTTCCATGACAATCACGCGGCCGTGCTGCGCAATTACTTCCGTAACGCCCCGGATGACGGAGTTGGCCAGGCCCTGATTGGTTTCGGCGGCTTTGATGCGAACGTCCGCAAAGCCTTCGATGGTTGGCAGGTAATCCCGTACCTTCTGCACCCGTTCGGCATCGTCTTTGGCGGTGGCTGAATTTGTCTTAGGACCATCCGAAAAAACATACAGCGTACTGTCTTTTGCCAACGGGTTGGCCGCTAAATACTGGATGGTTTCGCGCAGGTGATCGACGCGGTTGTAACAGAATAAAACAATGGGAGCGAGAGTCATTTCAATAGCCGGTATTCCGATGACAGCATTTGGGTAGTCGCTACCCAATACCGTATCCTTCAAACTAATTGCAAGATTACTCAATTATTTGCATCGTCTCTGCTTTCTTTGCGTGCAGGATTTCGACCCGCATCGAAAAAGCAGTCGGGCCTGCTTGTACAAAAGTGGTATCTTTGCGCCGGGCTTACCCGCAGGAGCCCATCAAATCAGTTGATTAGCAGCCCGGGCGGTACCACGACGTTTAGACTTTATTATGACAACAATCCGCGCTGAAGCGATGCCGGACGACCCGTCTGAGCACTACCGGATTAAACCTCCACTGACCAATCCCCGACGGTATTACCTCATGAAACTGAGGGAGTTGGTGCAGTATGCCAAAACTACGTTTATCGATCCGATGACGAAAACGGGCCGGATTAAACTGGCCGATTACGGCTGCGGCACCAAACCGTACGTCTCGCTTTTTCCGCCCGAACAGGTGCAGTACATCGGCATCGACCTCGACTGGAACCCGCACGCGGATGTCTATATTGGCTCCGACAGCCGCATCAACATGCCCGATGCGCAGGTGGACGTGGTGCTGTCGACGCAGGTGCTCGAACACGTCGAAGATCCGGAAGGGTATTTGCAGGAAGCCTGCCGTATTCTGAAACCCGGCGGTTTGCTGCTGCTGACCACCCACGGTTACTGGATGTATCACCCCGACCCCACCGACTACTGGCGGTGGACCTCATCGGGGCTGCAAAAAATTGTAGCTCGCAACGGGTTTGAAATCGTCTCGTTCCGGGGAATTATTGGCCGGTCGGCGATGGGGCTGCAACTGTTTCAGGACGGTTTTCTGTTTAAAATACCGCGTTGGCTGTGGCCGCCGTTCGCGTTGGTGATGCAGGCGTCGATCAGTTTGTTTGATAAAACGACCTCGCAGGAAACAAAGGACAAGGACGCGTGTACGTATCTGGTCGTTGGGAGGAAACTATGAAGCTCTGCATTGCCTATCCGAACAAAAATAGCTTTTCGGAGACGTTTATTTACAACCATATAGCAAACCTCAAACCGGAACTGACGCTTTCCGGCGGCTGGCGACCGTATCGTACCAAAGACGGCGATTCAATCATCCAAATGCCGCTGGCCGAGCCGATTCGGGTGGGTGTCAAACGGGGTTTGTCGTTTCTGTATCCGGCTTTTTACACGCATTTCCTGACCCGGTATCTCCGGCAAAACCGTCCGGATGTGGTACTGGCTGAATACGGTCCGACGGGCTGCGCCGTAATGGCCGCTTGCCGGAAGGCGGGTGTGCCGTTGGTGGTGCATTTTCACGGGTTCGACGCCGTGGATAAGGAAACGTTACGGAAATACGGGGCGGCCTACCGTCAACTTTTCGCACAGGCCAAAGCGATTGTGGCGGTATCCAATGACATGGTGGAGCAGCTTATTCGATTGGGGGGCGACCCAGCCAAAGTCCACCGGAATCCGTACGGAGTTGAAACGAAATTCTTCTCCGGGGCCGAACCGGAAAGGGCGGATAAAGTAATTGTTTCAGTCGGGCGGTTTACGGCCAAAAAAGCGCCCCAACTGACCATTCGGGCGTTTGATAAAGTGCTGGACCGGCACCCCGACGCAAAGTTGGTAATGATTGGCACCGGCGAGTTAGTTGAAGAATGTAAAAAGCTGGTGGACCAGTTGCAGTTAAAATACGCCGTTAGCCTGCTGGGTGTGAAACCCGCCGAAGAAATTGCCGAATGGCACCGGAAGGCGCGGCTGTACGCCCAGCATTCGATGGTGAACCCGGTAAACGGCGATTCGGAAGGGACGCCCAATACCGTACTGGAAGCGTCGGCGGCTGGTTTGCCCATCGTTAGTACGCGCCATGCCGGAATCAAGGAAGCCGTTGAGCACGGCGTAACCGGTTTTCTGGTCGAGGAAGGCGATTTTCAGGCGATGGCGAACCACATGGTCCAGTTGCTGGATGAGCCAAAGCTGGCCGGAGAACTGGGCCGGAACGCCCGCCAGAAAATGATTCATGAATACGAAATGAGCGACCGCATCAACGCTCTCAAACACATTCTGGAACTATGACCGTGATCTCACCATTGACCAATTCCCCGGATGTTTCGCCCGTTCGGAGCCTGAACGCCCGCACCATCGAACAACGGTATCGTGAGCAGTTCGGGATGGATGTCAGCCGGTATTTTGCCGGGTTGGATGAGGTGATGATTTACGAATGCAATCGGTCGAAACTGCGGTTTTATTACCCGTTTTCGCTGGCGGGCGACGCGGCTTTTTACGCCGATCTGGGCCAGCATTACAAAGGCTACTACAGTCCGTGGAAATGGGAGCATGAGACGGTTTTTCAGCACATTCAATCGGGTGATCGGGTCCTGGAAATCGGGAGCGGTAACGGTTATTTCCTGAAACGGCTGCCCGAAAAAGAGGCCGTCGGGCTGGGTCTGGAACTGAACGATGATGCGATTGCGTACGGAAAAAAAATCGGCGTTAACATCATCAACGAAGATTTGAAGATTCACGCGGAGCAGCACGCCGGTCAATATGATGTGGTGTGCGCGTTTCAGGTATTTGAGCACGTCAACAACGTCGGCGAGTTTTTCCGGCAGGCGGCTCAGTGCGTCAAACCGGGCGGTTTGCTGGCCATCGGCGTGCCGAACAATGCCTCCTATTATTTCCGCGAAGACCCGTACCACACGCTAAACCTGCCGCCCCACCACACCTTGCTCTGGGACCCTACGTCGCTGCGGTATGCCGGGGAGTTGATGGGCCTGAAGGTGGTCGAAACCCGCAACGAGCCCGCAACGGTCACGCACCGGAGTCTGGGCTACCGGCTGTGGCTGGAGAAAAATCTGGGCCGGAATTTGCTGACCACGCTGGTGTACAAAAGCACCCGCTTCGTTGCCAAACGCCTGCCCATTATGTCCGACGGTGCGACGGTGGTGGCAATTTATCGAAAGTGAGTTAATCAGAATACATGGGAATTGTCATTCGTCAAAGCCTGAAAGCCAGCGTCGGTTCGTACATCGGAGTCGGCATCGGGATCATTAACCAGTTGTATGTTTCGCTGGAGTTTCTGGAAGCCGATCAACTGGCCATTTCACGGCTATTGCTGGAAAACAGCATTCTTTTTGCGGCCTTTGCCCACCTGGGAACCCCATTTATTACTGATCGCTTTTTTAGCTATTTTCGGGATGATAAAACCAAAAACAACGGGTTTTTAGGCTTCCTACTCGCTTTTCCGCTCATCGGGATTAGTTTGTTTATAGCCGCCTACCTCGGTTTTGAACAGCAGATTAAAGGCTATTTTGCCGAAAAATCCGCGAAGCTGATCCCGTACCATATTCTGGTCATCCCGTTTACCATTTTCTGGATTTACATTTCCGTTCTGGAAGCCTATTGCCGTAACAACGCCCGCATTGCCATTCCAACCTTTGTCCGCGAAGTTTATCTGAAACTGGCGAACGTGCTGGTGATTCTGATGTTTGGACTGGGCTGGTATAGTTTTGACTGGATGCTGTATCTGGTGATCGGAATTCACGGTTTAGCGGTAGTCATTTTGCTGTTCTATATTTATCAACTGGGCAAGTTTTCGCTACAATTTGATTTTGGTCAGTTAAAAGGCGGTTTGTTTCGGCAGATGCTGTATTTTGGGCTGTTTATTGTCATGGGCGGGGTGGGTACGCAGGTCGTTTATTTTATCGACCGGACCATGCTTTCCGGGGGAAAAGGGCTGGCGAATGCCGCTATTTTTATCATTGCGACGAACATCGCCGGAATTATCGAAATACCGCGAAAAACCATCACACAGATTTCAACTCCGCTGGTTTCCAATTCACTGCGTCAGAACGACATGGCGCACGTTCAGGAGTTGTACCACAAATCGTCGCTCAATCAGTTACTGGCGGGCGGTTTCGTGTTTTTGCTGATCTGGACCAACATCGACGGTATTTTCAGCATCTTGCCGAAGGCCGAAATCTATAGCCAGGGCAAGATGGTGGTGCTGTTGCTGGCGTCGGCGAAACTGTTCGAAATGGCAACCGGCGTAAACGGCGAAATCATCAACTACTCCAGATATTTCCGGTACGCAACCTACCTGATGATTGTGATGGCTTGCCTTGCCATCGGGGCTAATTCCTATTTTATTCCGCGCTACGGCATCAACGGAGCGGCTTTAGCCACCACGATTACGACGTTGATCTTTGCCCTGAGTAAAGTGGGCATGGTCTGGATATTCTTCCGAATTCTACCGTTTACGTTTTCGGGCGTGAAGGCCGTTGCGGTGCTGGCGCTGGTGTACGGCGTGTCGCTGCTGCTGCCCGAGTGGAGCGGGTCGTTGTGGATAACGCTCTTAAGTATCGCGCTACGCTCCCTGATTCTGACGGGGCTGTTTGCGGGGCTGGTGTTGTGGCTGCGGGTGTCGGAGGACGTCAACGGGCTGGCGGGTTCGCTCTGGGGGCAGGTACGGGCGTTCCGGCAGCGATAATTAAAGCCGCATCTCGTACACAAACTTCGGCGTTTCGACCGCGCCCAACTGCCGCTTGAAGCGAATCAATCCCTCGTTCCGAATACCCCGGCTGGTCGAAATACCCAGATCGAGCCACGAAATACCGTGTTGTCGGCAATAGTCATACAGGGATTCGATGAGCAGCACCGACGGGCTAAATTGCTGGTAATCTTCGTGATCGGCGGGCAGGAAGTAGTAGAGAATGTCGGGCGTGACCCGAATTCCAATGCAGGCGGCAATGAGTTGCTCGCCATTTCTGACGGTAAAAACCGGACAAACATCCTTGAAATTGCTTAGTAAGCTGGCAAGATTTTTGCTCTGAATTGTTACAGGCAGGCTTTTTCTATGGCGTGCTTTTTGAATCAGCGTAAATAGTTTGTCAACATCCGGATCTTCCCAAATCTGGGTGGTGAAACCGGCCTGTCGGCATTTTCGCAGCCGTCGGCGCTCTGGAGGATGTACGTGATCGATAAACGGACGGTTATCAACCGGAATATGCTGATTTAGTTCTTCGTAACAGACCGTAAAACCGGCGTTCAGAAGCAGATGACGAAGCCGCTGCGCCTGACTGGGTAAGTAAAAGTCCGGATAATTGACCAGACGAACTCCAAAATTTGGTAACTTTTTATCAGCATCTAGTAACTTTTTACTAGACATTACTACAGCATCAATCAACTGACGGATCGCGGCATCCGGTACGTTTTCCGAAAATTCAACCGACCCGAACGAAGCCGCACACGGGCTTACCACCCAGCCATCGCGGACAAAAAATGCACAGTGGGCGTCGGCCACACCAGTTTCTGCGTTGATCAGAGCCAGATAATGAAGCGGTCGGCAGGGCTGATGGAGCAGATGGCGGGCCTGCAAAAACAGAAAACCGTCGCGGTAAAACGCCGGAAACTGTTCAGAAAGTGGATTTTCGATTGAAAGCAGGGTGTACACGGCGCGTTGAACGTGGGAGAAACGAAGGCCGTTGCAGCACCACGTTGTTATTTCTTTTTTTGCTGTTTTTTAATCCAGCGATCGTGGACCAGTTGAATAATTCCGTCTTTCAGACCGAGATCGGGCACGATGATGGTATCGGCACCGGCCCATTTCATCACCGAAATGTAAATGTCAGCCGCCGGAATAATCACGTCGGCGCGGTCGGCATTCAGGCGCAGCTTGTTGATCCGGTCGTCGAGGCTATATCCCGAAATATAATTCCGCATCCGTTCAATTTCGGCCAGCGTGGTCGTGTCGTCCACCTTTGAGACGAGGTTGAAAATCTTGTTGATGTTACCACCCGTTCCAACGGCTACCAGTTCCTGGGAGTTCTGCACATTTTCCTCCACCCATTCCCGCATCTTGTTCCAGGCACCCTTGGTTTCTTTGCCTTCCAGCAGCCGCACGGAGCCGATTTTGAACGACTTCGAATTAACTTTTTTCCGGTTCAGATACAGGTTCAGTTCCGTACTGCCGCCCCCCACGTCGATGTGCAGAAACTGCCGTTCATCGAGCGCCTGCACCACCACATTGTTGATCAGTTCGGCTTCTTTCTGACCGTCGATGATGGTGATTTCAATGCCGGTCAGCTCCTTGATGCGGGTCGCTACTTTGTGGCCGTTGGCGGCTTCGCGCATGGCAGACGTGGCGCAGGCCATGTAGTCCTCCACTTCGTGCAGTTCCATCAGCAGTTTATAAACCTGCATCAGTTTGTTGGTGCGAACCTCGCTCTCCGGCGTAATCTCGCCAAAATTAAACACATCGTGGCCGAGCCGGAGCGGAAAACGGACGTATTCAACCTTTTTAAAGCTAACCCCGTCGTCGGCGTGTAGAACCGTAGAGATCTGGAGACGGGCCGCGTTGGAACCGATATCGATAGCAGCAACTTTCAAGGTGACGTTGGGAAAAGTGGTTACTGAAACGCCCAAATATAGTCAATTTACGTTCCGTAGACGCAATAAAAGGGCTTTTCTATGGTGTGGCACGTACCGCAAATACCGTGCAGAAATGAAGGGCTCTCTCGTTACCTTTGCCGTGATTTGATCCGGTAGCGGCCTTTTCTTATGACAATACTAGGAATATCAGCTTTTTACCATGATTCGGCTGCGGCTTTGATCGAAGACGGGCGGATTGTGGCGGCTGCGCAGGAGGAGCGATTTACCCGTAAAAAACACGATTCCGGGTTTCCGGCAAATGCCGTCCGGTTCTGCCTGGAATACGGCGGAACGACGCTGAATGCGCTGGATGCGATTGTTTTTTACGACAAACCGCTGCTGAAATTCGAGCGGTTGCTGGAAACCTATTATGCCTTTGCCCCGCGCGGTTTGCGGTCGTTTCTGACGGCCATGCCGGTCTGGCTGAAAGACAAGCTGTTTCTGAAACGGCTGCTCCGCAACGAGTTGAAAAAGCTGGGTTACGATGCCCGCAAACCCGTTAAACTCCTGTTTCCCGAACATCATCTGTCCCACGCGGCCAGCGCGTTTTATCCCTCCGCGTTTGAAAAAGCCGCTATTCTGACCATCGACGGGGTGGGGGAGTGGGCAACGGCTTCCATCGGTTTGGGTCGCGGAAAAGACATAACGGTGTTGAAAGAGCAGCATTTTCCGCACTCGCTGGGCCTGCTGTATTCGGCCTTTACGTATTTTCTGGGTTTTCGGGTCAATTCCGGCGAGTACAAGCTGATGGGACTGGCGCCGTATGGCGATCCCTGTTCACCGGAAGTCGAACGGTATGTGGAGTTGATTAAAACCAGTCTGGTCGAAATGAAGGACGACGGTTCGATCTGGCTCAGTCAGCAGTACTTCGACTACGCGACGGGGCTGCGGATGGTCCACGAAAAAAAGTGGGAAGCCCTGTTTGGCCTGTCCCGGCGAAACCCGGAGGACGAACTGAACGCGGAACACGGCAACCTGGCGCTGGCCATACAGCGCGTAACCGAGGAGGTAGTTTTGAAGATGGCCCGCGAAGCCCGGCGGCTGACCAATACCGACAATCTGGTGCTGGCGGGGGGCGTTGCGCTCAATTGCGTGGCAAACGGAAAGCTGCAAAAAGCCGGTATTTTTGAAAATATTTTTATTCAGCCCGCAGCCGGAGATGCCGGGGGCGCGTTGGGGGCGGCTCTGGCGGCTTACCACATTTATTTCGGCCAGAAACGGGTGATCGATTATCAGGACGATGCGCTGCACGGGTCGTACCTGGGACCGACGTTTTCGGATCTGGAGGTGGAATTGATGGCGAAAAAATACAAAGCCGTTTACGTCCGCTACGACGATTTTGGCGAATTGTGCGAAGAAACCGCCCGTTTGCTGGCCAGTGAACACGTTGTCGGCTGGGTGCAGGGACGGATGGAGTTTGGCCCCCGGGCGCTGGGAAACCGGAGCATTCTGGGCGATCCGCGTAGTGCCGATATGCAGCAAAAACTAAACCTGAAAATCAAATACCGCGAGTCGTTCCGGCCGTTTGCGCCCTCGGTGCTGGCCGACGATTGTGCTGACTATTTCGACTACGGCGGTTGTTCGCCCTACATGCTGCTGGTGCATCCGGTTCGGGAAAACCGTCGAAAATCGTTGCCTGCCGATTATTCCGGTCTTTCCCTGAGGGACAAACTCTATTACCAACGGTCTGATTTGCCAGCGGTTACGCACATTGACTTCTCGGCCCGGCTGCAAACCGTACACCAAACTACGAATCCGCGGTATTGGCAGTTAATTGATGCGTTCAAGAAGCGGACGGGCTGCGGGGTGCTGGTCAACACCAGTTTTAATGTTCGGGGCGAACCCATCATCAACACGCCCGACGATGCTTACCGGTGTTTCATGCGCACGGAAATGGATTATCTGATCGTTGGAAATTACTGGTTTGATAAAAAACAGCAGCCCGACTGGCCGGAAAAGGAGGAATGGAAGAACGAGTTTGTGCTGGATTGACGACCGAACCTATATCGTAACGTATACACAATGAGCACCTTAGATCGCGCAAAGGCCCAGTTGGTAATCGTAACCGGTTTGGTTGTGTTGTATTTTGTGTTTAACTCCGTTTACTGGCTTTATGCAGCTTCTGCCGTGGGGTTGCTGAGCGTGCTGGTTCCGGCGGCCGGGAACGGCATTGCCTGGCTGTGGTTTAAGCTGGCCGAAGGGCTCGGCTTTGTAAACAGCAAAATTATTCTGACGGTTTTATTCGGGCTGGTTCTGGTGCCCATTGCGTGGCTGTACCGACGCACGACCAAAAATCCGCTGGCGATTAAACGGCCTGAAAGTGACTCCCTGTACCACGAACGAGATCATACCTATACCAAAGACGATCTGGAACATACCTGGTAGCGGAATTTTTTGAAGCGCCCGTCTGTTTGCCTCATCAAAACCGGTTTGGCGAAAACCGGTGCTTTTTCTATTTTTGTCAAATGCTTATCGAGAAAGACGGAGGGATTGGACCCAATGAAGTCTTGGCAACCATTCAAACCCCTGAAAAAGGTGCCAAATTCCGCCCCGACGACGGGGACAGATAAGTTGAAAGCCTGCACCCCGCTTCCTTTCTTCGATAAGCTGCGTCCCATAATTTGCACCTATTTCGTTACCGACGGACAATTGGCATTGGTCTGTAACAATAACTGATACACTAACTTGGAAAAAATAACCGACCTCCTTCAACAGCGCATCCTGCTACTGGATGGTGCCATGGGTACCATGATTCAACGCTATAAGCTGGGGGAAGAAGATTACCGGGGCACACGGTTTGCCGACTGGCCGCACGAACTGAAGGGCAACAACGACCTGCTCTCCCTTACGCAGCCGCACATTATCAAGGAAATCCACCGCCAGTACCTCGACGCCGGATCGGATATCATCGAAACCAATACCTTCAGCGGTACGTGGGTGGCGATGGCCGATTACCACATGGAGGAGCTGGTGTATGAACTCAACTACCAGTCGGCGAAAATTGCGAAAGAGGTAGCCGAAGAGGTGACCCGCCTGACGCCCGACAAGCCCCGGTTTGTGGCCGGTGCGATGGGGCCAACCACCCGGCTGGCTTCCATGTCGCCCGACGTAAACAATCCCGGTTACCGGGCCATTACGTTCGATCAGCTGGTGGAAGCGTTTTATACGCAGGTTTCCGGTCTGGTCGAAGGCGGGGCCGACCTGCTGCTGATCGAAACCATCACGGATACGCTCAACGCCAAAGCCGCGCTGTTTGCCATTGACAAATACTTCTCGGACAAAGGCCAGCAGCCGCTGCCGATCATGGTTTCGGGAACCATCACCGACGCGTCGGGCCGTACCCTTTCGGGGCAGACGACGGAAGCGTTTCTGTACTCGGTATCGCATTTGCCGCTGCTCAGCATTGGCCTGAACTGCGCGATGGGCGCCGAACTGTTGCGGCCTTATGTGCAGACGCTGGCGAAAGAATCGCCGTTCTATACCTCGGCGTATCCGAATGCCGGTTTGCCCAACGAAATGGGCGAATACGACCAGTCGCCGGCTGAAATGGCGGCCCAGGTGGAAGGATTTGTACAGGACGGTTTTGTGAACATCGTGGGCGGTTGCTGCGGTTCAACACCGGATCACATCCGGGCGATTGCCCAGGCTGTGGCCAAATACGCGCCCCGCCCGAAACCGCAGCCCGAACCGTACCAGAAACTGAGTGGGCTGGAACCGTTGAAAATTACGGAACTGACCAACTTCGTCAACGTCGGCGAGCGGACGAATGTGACGGGTTCAAAAGCGTTTGCGCGGTTGATTAAAGCCGGTGATTACGATGCGGCCCTGGCCGTGGCCCGCCAGCAGGTGGAGAACGGTGCGCAGGTAATCGACATCAACATGGACGAGGGAATGCTGGATTCGGTAGAGGTGATGACTACCTTCCTGAACCTGATTGCCTCCGAACCGGACATTGCCCGCGTGCCCATCATGATCGACTCCTCGAAGTGGGAGGTGATTGAAGCCGGTCTGAAATGTGTGCAGGGGAAAGCTATCGTCAACTCGATTTCGCTGAAAGAAGGTGAGGAAGCGTTCATTGAACGGGCCAAACTGATTAAACGCTACGGGGCCGCTGCTGTGGTGATGGCGTTCGACGAAACCGGTCAGGCCGACAACTACGAACGGCGGATCGAAATTTGCGAACGGGCGTACCGGATTCTGGTCGATAAGGTCGGTTTTTCGGCGCAGGACATCATTTTCGACCCCAACATCCTGACCGTTGCGACCGGTATTGAAGAACACAACAACTACGCCGTTGACTTCATCAATGCCACTCGCTGGATTAAGGAAAACCTGCCGCTGGCGAAGGTGAGCGGTGGGGTGTCCAACATTTCGTTCTCGTTCCGGGGCAACGAAGTAGTGCGGGAAGCCATGCACTCGGTATTCCTGTACTACGCCATCAAAGCCGGTATGGACATGGGCATCGTGAATGCCGGTCAGCTGGCGGTGTACGACGAGATTCCGAAAGACCTGCTCGAATACTGCGAAGACGTAATCCTGAACCGTCGTCCCGACGCTACGGAGCGGTTGGTCGAGTTTGCCGAAACCGTTAAAGCGAAAGGCAAAGCCGTGGTGCAGGACGAAAGCTGGCGGCTGGAACCCGTGGCCGAACGGCTGAAACACGCGCTGGTTCGCGGGATTACCGAGTACATTGATCAGGATACCGAAGAAGCCCGGCAGCAGTTTGAGCGCCCGATTGAGGTCATTGAAGGGCCGCTGATGGACGGTATGAACGTGGTAGGCGACCTGTTCGGTGAGGGAAAAATGTTTCTGCCGCAGGTGGTGAAGTCGGCGCGGGTGATGAAAAAAGCCGTGGCTTATCTGCTGCCGTTTATCGAAGCCAGCAAGCAGGAAGGCGCCAGAGCCGCCGGAAAAATTCTGATGGCAACCGTCAAAGGCGATGTGCACGACATTGGTAAAAATATTGTCGGCGTTGTGCTGGGCTGTAACAACTACGAAATCATTGACCTGGGCGTGATGGTGCCGACCCAGAAAATTCTGGAGGAAGCCAAAAAACATAACGTCGATATTATTGGCCTGAGCGGTTTGATTACGCCCTCGCTCGACGAAATGGTGGGCGTGGCAAAAGAAATGGAGCGGCAGGGCTTCAAATTGCCGTTGCTGATCGGTGGGGCCACCACCTCCCGGATTCACACCGCCGTCAAGATTGATCCGCATTATTCGGGGCCGGTGATTCACGTATTGGACGCCAGCCGGAGCGTGCCCGTGGCCGGACGGCTTACCAGCGAGCAGGAAAGCACCCGCGAGCAGGTTTTTCAGGAAATCAAAGCCGAATACGTCAAACTACGCGCGGATCATGCGAAACGGAAGCAGGACAAAAATTACCTGACCATCGACGCGGCCCGCAAAAACAAAACCGCTATTGACTGGTCGGCCTTTGAGCCAGTAAAACCGCAATTCCTGGGCAACCGGTATTTTCCGGATTATTCCCTGAAAGAAATTGCAGAATACATCGACTGGACGCCATTTTTCCAGACGTGGCAGTTGCACGGCAAATACCCGATGATTTTTGACGACGCCGTGGTGGGTCAGGAAGCAAAGCGGTTGTACGATGATGCCAACCGGCTGTTGCAGCGCGTTATTGACGAAAAGCTCCTGAAAGCGAAAGCCGTGGTTGGGTTTTTTCCGGCCAACTCGGCGGAAGATGATATTCTGTTGCACGAGTTTGAAGAAATTGCCCGCGAGGTTCCCTGTGAGCGGCACGGTTCGCATACCCATATTGAATACAAACTGAGCCATCTGGCGGAGGCTAAAGCCGAACAGAAATCCGTCGGTGAGCTGATGTACGATACCAAAACCGTGTTGCACTTCCTGCGGCAGCAAAACCAGAAAGCGCCGGGTCTGCCCAATTTCTGCCTGTCGGATTTTGTGGCACCGCTGGAAACGGGTCATACGGATTACATCGGCGGTTTTGCCGTGACAGCCGGAATCGGTATTGAAAAACTGATCGAGGAGTTCGAGAAAGACCACGACGATTACAACAGCATCATGATCAAGGCCATTGCCGACCGGCTGGCCGAAGCCTTTGCCGAACTGATGCACAAGCGGGTGCGGACGGAGTTCTGGCCGTATGCAACCGGCGAAAGCCTGACCAACGAGGAACTGATCAAGGAAGTATACCAGGGCATTCGTCCGGCACCGGGCTATCCGGCCTGTCCCGATCATACCGAAAAAGCCACGTTGTTCGAACTGCTGAATGCGGGCGAGATTGGCATCGAACTAACGGAAAGTTTTGCGATGTACCCGGCTTCGTCGGTAAGCGGTTTTTATTTCTCACACCCGGCTTCACGGTATTTTGCGGTTGGGAAAATCAATAAGGATCAGGTGCTTAACTACGCCCAGCGCAAAAACATGAGCGTGGAGGAAGTGGAGCGCTGGTTGTCGCCGGTGCTGTCGTACGACGCCTAATACTAGCATTATACAACGCTGGAATAGTTTATCAGTAACAGCAAAAAATAAAAACTTTCTTATGAAAGTTTTTATTTTTTGTAGGATATATTGGAATCTTTTATATATTTGCTGGAGACGAATCAATTCACAATTTAGCTTTTCAGCCAATGGAACCATCAGGCAACGAATTTTTGCGGGGAACCCTCAAAACAATCGTGTTGAAACTGCTGACTGAGCGGGGCCGGATGTATGGTTATGAAATCACACAGTCCGTTAAGGAACGTACGCAGGGGGAGGTCATTCTCACCTTTGGGGCGTTATATCCGGTTTTGCATAAATTGCAACAGGAGGGTTTATTAATTACGGAATCCGTAGAAGTAGATGGGCGACTGCGCAAATACTATACGCTAACTCCGCGTGGCAACGAAGCTGCTATTCAGAAAGTCTCTGATTTTGAGCGGTTTGTTGAAGTGATGAAACACCTCCTCCAACCCGCACCGGCTTTGTCGCTGGGGCAGTAACATCCCGAATGACTAACTTCTAAATCGGCTAGAAACATGGAAAAGCTCAGCCCGCAGCAAATAGACACGTTACACCGTCACCTGCTTCGGAACGGCACCGACGAAGCCTTGCTTGAAGAACTCCTCGATCACCTGGCTTGTGAGGTGGAGCACTACATGTGGATCGGCCTTCCGTTTGAAACGGCGCTGGAAAAAGTACAGCTTGAAGCCAGCCCCAAGGCTTTTAAGTACCTGCGCAAAACGTATCAGATTGAGTTGACGCTCTCCGAAAAGCAACTCCAGCAGGCGGATTTGGACGACATTGTGTTCCAGTTTCGAAACAAAGCCTACGGAGCCTACGATCTGCGGCAGGAATACCGGTATTCGCTGCTGATGGCGATGTTAATGACGGTCGGGCTGGTCATGATGATGATGTCGCTGCTGGCGAGTTTCAGCGCCGGAAAATGGAATTACCTGAGCGTTTGGGGCGCAATCTGGACGGCGGGTTTGATTTGCTTCTCCTACGCCCTTGGCACCTGCGTTCGCCAGAATATTCAGCAGAAATACCGGATTGCCCGGTAACTTACCCCTATTAACAGTGAGGCTTCACAAAAGGAATGCCTCACTGTTAATAGGGGTAACTATTTATTCGCTTCGCAAACTCGTTACGGGGTTCACCAAAGCGGCTTTGATTGTGTGAATGCTAACCGTTGCCAGCGCAATCAGGATGGCGGCCAGCCCCACTCCAAGGAAAACCCAGAGGCTGATCTCGATGCGTTGCAGGTAATTGTCCAGCCACGTATTCATCAGAAACCAGGCTATCGGCAGGGCAATCAGTAAGGCCAGAACCACCAGTTTGACAAAGTCCCGCGAGAGCACCAGGATGATGTTGCCGATGCTGGCCCCCATCACTTTCCGAATGCCAATTTCCTTGGTCCGCTGTTTAATCATCATCAGGGCAACGGCAAACAGCCCCAGGCAGGACAGTAAAACCGCAATGCCCGACGCCAGGCTGCAAATCTGGGCCATCCGTTCCTCGTTCTGATACCAGGCATCGACGTTTTCGTCCAGAAACGAAGCGATAAATTCCGACTGGGGGGCTATTTGCTGCCAGACGGCTTTCAGCTTTTCCATTGAACCCGCCAGCGTTTGCGGAGCGACCCGCACAAAAATGTAGTGAATAGGCTCCGAATGGGAAATATGCATGGTAATGGGCCGGGATTTATCCGCCAGTGAATACAGGTAAAAGTCCGGAACAACCCCGATAATCTGCGATTTTGTGCCCGAAGAATCGGTATCGTCGCCCAGCAACTGGCCCACCGGATTGGTTTCTCCCAGCATTTTCGCCATACTTTCCGTCACGATCACCCGGTTAACGGAATCCATTGAATAAGCCCGGTCAAAATCCCGTCCGGCTACCACGTTCATACCGAGGGTTTTGAGGTAGTCGTAATCCACCAGCAGCCAGTCGGTTGCGATGTTTTTGCCTTTGTAGGTAAAACCCAATACCGATCTCGAACTGACGCGATCCTGCCCCCGGCCAATGTTGACGCTTGTGCCCGTCACGGCCACTACCGACGGGTCTGTTGCCAGTTGGCTCCGCAACCGTCCGAGTACCTGCCGACCGTCCACCTGATTCCCCACCGGGATGCTAATCACCTGCTCTTTGTCAAAACCGAGTGGTCGGCTGCGCAGAAAATCAACCTGTTGCGCGGCAATGATCGTACAACAGGCCAGCAGACAGGCCATCGAAAACTGTGTTACAATCAGCGAGTTTCGTAAAACACCGGGGCGCTTCAGGGAAAGTTTGCCTTTCAGGACTTCCACCGTGTTAAACTTTGCCATTTGCCAGGCCGGATAACCACCCGCGATGAGCGTTACCAGCACAAACACACCGACAATCAATCCAATAAAACCCGGTTGAAGCATAGAGGACAGTTTCAGCCGTGCATCAAACGTGGCATTGAACTGCGGCAGCAGCAGGTACGCGAGCAGCACGCCAGCGCCAAAACCGATCAGGCAAATAACGGTCGATTCGCCCCAGATCTGGACAAAAAGCTGGTTTTTGAGCGCGCCCAGCG
Source organism: Larkinella arboricola (assembly GCF_003259745.1). Lineage (GTDB taxonomy): Bacteria > Bacteroidota > Bacteroidia > Cytophagales > Spirosomataceae > Larkinella > Larkinella arboricola. The sequence goes on from NZ_QLMC01000001.1 coordinate 1,223,942, forward strand.
ACTTGCGCACGCCCACTTCCCGGGCGCGGGTGAACGACCGGGCGATGCTCAGGTTGATGAAATTGATGCAGGCAATCAGCAGAATAAAAAGGCCAATGCCGAGCAGGATGTATACGATGGCGATTGGCGTGCCTTTACCACCGTCTATCTCCCGGTCAAAATGAACGTTCGAAAGTTTTTGCAACCGCACGGCAAAGAGATCGCCCGCCGGGTCGGGCTGGGCTCCCTTCTTTTTAAGTTCGGCCAGCGTTCCGGGAAAATACTTTTGGGCGAACGGTTTCAACCGGCTCTCCAGCGTAGCCTGATCAACCCGGGGTGACAATTTGATAAAAACCGGGTGGGAACCAGCGCTCCAGTTATCTTTGTCGCTCTGGTAATTAGGGGTGTTTTCAATTCGAATCAGCGCATCGTACTGGATGGACGAGTTGTTGGGGGCATCGCTCAGAATACCGGTTACGACGTATTGTTTCCGATCGCTGCCGCTGCCTACCCGCACGGCTTTCCCGACAACGTCAGTGGAGCCAAAGACGGTCCGGGCCATGTTTTCGCTGATTACAATGCTGCTCAGGTTACGCAGGGCCAATTCCCGGCTGCCTTTGAGCAAGGGAAACGAAAAGATAGTGAGAAAATCCGGATCGGTATGCACCACCAGTTTGTCAAAATACTTCCCATTTACTTCCACCAGACTTTTGCGGCCCGTCAGAATTCGGGCTGCGGCTTCCACTTCCGGATAATCGGCTTTTAAGGCCGGTGTAAAAGGAAGGGGCATTCCTCCGCTGCGGACGGCTTTTTCCGGATCATTTGAGAAAAAATACGTCTGAAAAATCCGGTCCCCGTCCTGGTGAAACGAATCATACGTCAGTTGCAGGTAGGCCGTCAGGAAAAGGAAAACGCAGATACAGAAAGCCACGGAGAGGCCCACGACATTGATGGCCGCATAGCCCCGGCTTTTCCAAAGGCTGCGGAAAGCAATTTTAAAGTAATTACGAAGCATGTCCGGATGCAGAAAAAACGGTTGGGAATAATCGTTCGCGGGGTAAACGGGTTTTCGGGTTGCGGACTGGGTCAGGCTGGCAGCCTGGCGTTTCAGAAAATAGGGGCGGCAGAATTTAATGACCTCCAGCCCGTAAAGCCGACGCGCTTTTGCCGTCCCGAATTCGGCTGCCTGATCGGCAAACTGCTCGTGCAGGTCACCCAGCAGTTCTTCCAGTAAATAAGGTGGACACAGCGCGCCCAGCAGGCGGTCGGCCCAGGCTGGGGGCGTCGGCGGATTTTGATGTGGCTTTTTCATGGCTACGAGCAGCTTGGGGTGGGAATGGCATTCCAGAGTTCATTGCGAATCTGCCGCATTTCGTGCAGGGTTTGTTTCCCGGCCGCGGTAATGGCAAATAGCCGTTTCCGACGCCCTCCGCGGGCGGCTGTGGCCCCGCCGAGCATGGAGGACACAAAGCCTTTTTCTTCCAGGCGGTATAAAGCGATGTGGATTCCGCTCAGGCTGATGCTGCGGTCGGTACGCTGTTTGAGTTCGGCGGCTATGGTAACACCGTATGCGCCCCCGTCCAGCACGGCGACGGCCAGCAGAACCAGCTCTTCAAACTCTCCCAGATAAGGTCGGCCCATGATGCAGTGGATTTGATTATTATTTGCTAAACAAATGCCTTGCCAAAGAAACAAATGTGGCTTTTTGACGAAATGAGGGCTATTTTAACGAGATGGTACTCTACAATTTGTCCAGAAACGGACAGGGGATGTACAATTATGGACAAGGCCGTACCAGCGGAACCAGTTGGCAGAAAAGCCGGGGCAATGGTATTCTGCCGGACGGTTTTGGACTCCCGGTTTTTTTGCTATAATATTGACATAATTACGCTGAGATGTAACTACTTTGTCCTGAAATACTCCTGAATGTACCCGAATCAACGGTTTCTTATTGTCCAAACGGCTTTCATTGGCGACGTTATTCTGGCAACCTCGCTTATTGAAAAACTCTATTTTCACTTTCCCGAAGCCACCATCGATTTTCTGGTGCGGAAAGGCAACGAAGGTTTACTCAAGGGGCACCCGTATTTGAATGAAGTCCTGATCTGGGATAAAAAAAACGGAAAATACCGCGATTTGCTCCGGCTCATTCGGCTGCTTCGGCAGCGTCGTTACGATAAGGTTATCAACCTGCAACGGTTTGGGGCCACGGGTTTGCTAACGGCCCTGTCGGGCGCTGTCGAAACGGCAGGCTTTAGCAAAAATCCGTTTGCCCGTTTTTTCAACCACCGCATCGAACACCACATTGCGCCGGGTATTCACGAAATTGACCGCAATACCGAACTGGTGAGCTGGTTTACCGACGGGTTAGTTTTTAAACCCCGGCTTTATCCATCACCCGACGATTTCGCGCAGGTACAACCGTATCAGACCGGGCCGTATATCTGCGTGGCGCCCACCTCCGTCTGGTTTACGAAACAATATCCGGAAGAGAAATGGATTGATTTTGTGCGGCAGCTTCCCGCTTCACTAACGGTTTATTTGCTCGGAGCGCCGTCGGACCGGGACGCTGCGGAACGCATTCGGCAGGCCGTTGGCAGTGAGCGGGTGGTGAATCTGACCGGCCAGTTATCGCTGCTGGCGTCGGCGGCTTTGATGAAGGGGGCGCAGATGAACTACGTCAACGACTCGGCTCCGATGCACCTGGCGTCGGCGGTCAATGCGCCCACTACCGCCGTTTTTTGTTCGACCATACCGCAGTTTGGTTTTGGTCCGCTGGCTGATGTGTCCTATGTGGTTGAAATTGAGGAGATCCTGGAATGCCGACCCTGTAGTTTGCACGGGCGAAAGGCGTGTCCGCTGGGGCATTTTCAGTGTGCCTACGGAATTCGGACGGACCAGTTACTGCAACCGCTGCTGGCCTGATTCCGCCGAAGGAAGCCCTGCTGCGACGGTTTCTACCGGCCTAATTTTTTAGTATATGCTCAATCTGGAACAAATAGCCCGACTGATTTTTGGACAACTCGAAAGCTGGGGCAAAACTGCCGTAATTCTGGTGCCGAATCTGGTTGTGGCGCTGTTGGTCATTGCTTTTTTCAATATCCTTTCCCGGTATTTCCGGCGGCTGGTGGTGCGGAGTTTTGGCCGTTTCAGCAACAACGTTTCGCTCATTAACCTGACCGGCACCGTGGCCCAACTGCTGGCGCTGGCCCTGGGGTTGTTTATTGCGCTGGACGTGCTGGGGCTTGAGAAAACCGTCACTTCGCTGCTGGCCGGGGCGGGTGTGCTGGCGCTGGCGGTTGGTTTTGCGTTTCAGGACCTGACGGCCAATTTCATTTCGGGAACCATCATTGCCATTCAGCGGCCCATCGAAGTCGGCAACATTGTCGAAACCAACGGTTTTCAGGGGCGCGTTGTTAACATCAAACTTCGCTCGGTGGTGCTGGACAACGGCGCGGGGCAAACCATTGAAATTCCGAGCAAAGACGTTTTTCAGAAACCGATCATCAACTTCTCGCGCACGGGGCTGCAACGGATTGAATTAACGGCGGGCGTTTCGCACCTCGACGATCTGGCGAAGGCGCAAAAAGTAGCCATCAGTGCCGTGAAAGCACTGCCGTTTATCCGGAAAGACAAGCCGGTAGAAATGCACTATAAGGGCCTTACCATTGACATGGTTCAGTTTATGGTCTGGTTCTGGATTGATCCGACCAAAAACGATGCGACCAAAGCCCTCAGCGAAGCCATTAAGGCCGTCAAACAGGCTTTTCGGGAAAACGACGTGCTGATGATGTTTCCACCGCACACCTACGACCTCAAAAAGCGGGCGAATGAATCTACAGCGGGAACGCAGTCTTAAAGCGTTTCGTACTCGTACTGCTCCAGGACCGTCGAATTGTTGGCCTGTACCCGTCTGACGGGCAGGTTGTTGCTGTACACATACCGGTATTCGTTGACGGACGGTTTGGCCGTGCTGCCTGCACTCACCAGATACGTTGAAGCCCGGATGCAATTGTTTGCCGACCAGCTCATCTCGTCAAAAATCGGGCAGTCGGTCAGGCGGTATGGGTTGGGTTTGTTGTCGTATTCGTAGACAATCCGGCGGGTTTGCGAGGAGGCAGCCGCGTGGCGTTGCAGCGGAACGGTGGTCACAGTTTCTTCTGCCAGATTACCCCGGTCGTTGTAACGGTACTGGTGGGTGGTCAGCGTAACCGGCGACTTGCCTGTCAGACCCTGGGTGGTTGCGTAGGTATAACGCTGACGGCCCACAATTTGCCCGCTGGTATTGTAGATCAGCGAGTCCGAAAAAAAGACGGATTTGTCGGTCTTGCCCGCCGTGGCACCCTTGTGGAGCAGGTAGCGTACTTTCGAGCTTAGACGGCCCTGTGGATTGTAATTATACTGTTCGGAGTAACCCACATTCCAAGGCGTTTCGGGGTGTACGTACTGCATGGAATAGGTCGTCAGTTTACCGGCAGTGCCATAACCGTGCTGAACCTGGCTGACGGGGGCCTTATCACGCGTGAGTTCTTCTTTGGTCAGTTTGCCGGTCGCATCATAAAAAAACTGCCGTACGCTACCATCTGAATACGTGATTTTCTTAAGCCGACTCTGAGCGGCCGATGAGTGGGAAATGCTCAATCCGATCAGAATGCCCAGAAAGAGGAAGGGTAAAAGCGTTTTCGTCATAACGTTAGGGGATGGATGAATCGTAGAATCGGGCGCAAAAACTATGCCCGTAAAAAAAGCTACACTGAATAGAGTAGCTTTTTTTACCGGAATGGGTCAAATCAATTTTTGCGATATTGCTCAATAATTTTGTACAAGGCCTTCTGTTTTTCCAGCTCCGGGAAAAAGTCGAACAACTGAACGTGCAGATCGTAGTTGAGCGTCAGGGCGGCTTCCAGGCTAACCAAGGCCTCGCGGTAGGAACCGGCATGAATGAGGTAAATCACCGCGCGGTAGTACAGATCGGCCTCCTGCGGCAACTCCTCGATTCCCATTTCAATAATTTCATGAGCCCGGCTAAAATCGCCCTGATCGAACATCACCAGCGACCATTGCAGGTAAATGTCGATATTGGCCGGATCGGCTTCAACGGCTTTCTCGAACGCTTCGATGCTCGACACACCGTTGCCCAGTTTATACTCGGTTTCGGCTAAAGCCAGCCAGTATTCGGCGTTTTTCTCGTTCAGCTTGACGGCTTTCCGCAGAAACGGAATGGATTCGTGCCACTTTCCCAGTTCGCTCAGGCAAACACCAATGCCGTAATACCCTTCGTCCCACAGGTTGTCCAACCGAACGGCATCCCGGTAGCGGGTAATGGCCTCGCCATACCGGTTTTGTTTTTCCAGACTGGCTCCCAGGTAACAATAGGTTTCAGCGGTGGCTTCCTCATACTTCAGCGTGTTGCGGTAGGCTTCCTCGGCCTTGACAAACTCGTTGAGGTTCATGTAGGTATTGCCCAGATTGAAGTACGCCGACGCGAAGTCTTCCTTGATAATCGTCGCGTAATCATACGCTTCAGCCGCTTCCTTGTAGCGGCTGAGTTTGCTGTAGGCAATACCGATGTTATACCAGGCGTTGTGCGAATACGGATCGCGGTCGATCAGTTGCTGGTAATAATCCAGGCTGTTTTCCAGTTCTCCCATCAGATCCAGGCAAAACGCCAGTTCGTACAGGGAGTTTTCATTGTTGATGTTGTGGTGAATCGATGTTTTGTAGTTATCGATGGCCTCTTCGTATTTGCCCCAGTTCTGGTAGGTCTGTCCAATCTGAAAGTAGATATCGTCTTTCTCGTCGGCGGTTTCCAGCAAATCGGTCAGAATCTCAATGGATTGTTCGTAATTACCGGCCAGATTACTGATGGTTCCCTGCATGTACTGAATATCCAGATCACTGGGGTTGTAGAGAGCGGCTTTATCAAGAAGGCTTAGCGCCTGCTCAAACTTCCCGCTGGTGGCTAGCAACTGCGCTTTGTCCAACATTAACTCCAGCGAGTAGGGAAAGTTTCCGAGTCCGGCGTCGCAGGCCATCATGGCTTTTTCCAGATCGCCCTCTTCCATGTAATGCTCGACCATCTGTTCGTAAACATCCAGGTCGAAAAATTGGGTTTCAGTACCTCCCAGCATACTTTCAAACCGCTGTATAGAGGCTTTTATTTCGCTTTCTCTTTCCTCAAACTCTTGCTCCATATTCACATCGTTACAGGGGTTACGTATATTCTATACACCACTCTTGTGCGTGGAAATGTAGTAGAAATATACAACTAATATTCTGTTTCGCAACCATTCCGGGAAAAAATGTAGCGACTGGCTTTGTCGCATTTTTGGCAGGAATTGGCGATCAGGTTTTTACCAAAATGCTCGGTAAATTACCCCTTCTTCTGTTTGAAGAACATACAAATCCGCTGAATCGTTTCGTCAATATTACGATAACGAAAAGGCAGCACCGTTTCAATCTTCCGACCGTCGTATTGGTAGAGTCCCGAAGCCGAGCGGGCGGTTTCCCGGGTAATGAGCGGAGCCTTGCCCGTAAACCAGGAGCGGACGGCTTCGAGCGGCCACAGCAGTTGCGTCAATTTCGGCGGAACACGGTATTTGGGCCTTTTTTTGCCCAGCGCATCGGCCAGTTTGTCCAGGAATGTTTTGTAGGGTAAGGTCGTGGCTGTCAGGATAAACCGTTCGGCGGTGATCGGGCTTTGCATCAATTGGAAAACCGCTTCGGCCACATCCCGCACATCGACCAGATTAACAATACCGGCGGGATAAAACGGTTTTTCGTCGAAGGCATACTTGAACAGTTGGGTGCTGCTGCGTGTCCAGTCGCCCTCGCCCAGCACCAGCGACGGGTTGACGATCACGGCATGCAGCCCTTCGGCCATGCCGCGCCAGACTTCCAGCTCCGCCCGGTATTTGGTTTGCCCGTAAAACGAATTTTGCGGGGATTCCTCCCAGCGCTGCTCCTCGTTGATCACCAGGAGCTTTCCGGTATCTCCTTTGACCGTCGGGCGGCCCACGGCGGCCACCGAACTCACGTAGCCCAATTTTCGAACGCCCTTCGCCAGACAGACATTGACCACGTTGGCCGTACCTTCCACGTTGACCTTGTCCATGCGGGCGCGGTCTTTGGGCTGGTACGAAATCATGGCGGCTACGTGAACCACATCCACCGTGCCGCTGGCCTGTACGGTCTGCACGGCTTCTTCCAGTGCCGGAATGTCCAGAATGTCACCTTCGAGCCAGGTAATCCGGTCCTGAATATCGTGGAGCAGGTGCAGATCGCTACCGGTGCGTCGGAGGGCGGCCACGTTCCGGCCCGCGTCGAGATACCGCCGGACAATGTGGCTGCCGATCAGGCCGTTGGCGCCGGTAATAAGCGTAATGTCAGGTTGTGAGGAAGTCATTTAGTGATTTTCAACCCAGTTCAGGAAATTATTCGTGGTTTCCATGTTGTTATCCGTAACCGGCCCGTTAATAAGCGTTCACTTAATCATGGTACGGTTCGTACCATCCAATTTGTAAACATAACAACGTTTGCCGCCGATTTGCTAATTTCGCGCCAAAATTAGGTTTTGGGTTCAAGGTTCAGATACGGGTCAACGCCGGTCTGGCCCCGGCTCACGCATCAGGAACCATCAATCGCAAACCGTAAACCGAAGCACATGTCACTAGAAAATCCGCAGCGCTATACCGTCACGGCGGCCCTGATTTACGCCAACGGCCCGATCCACATCGGACACATCGCCGGTTGTTACCTGCCCGCCGATATTTACGTGCGGTACCTCCGGGCCACGGGCAAGGATGTGGCCTTCATCAGCGGCACCGACGAGCACGGCGTCCCGATCACCATCCGCGCTCAGAAAGAAGGCATTACCCCGCAGGAAGTGGTCGATAAATACTACGGCCAGATCAAGCGGTCGTTCGAGGAGTTTGGAATATCGTTTGATATTTATTCGCGCACGTCCAAACCGATTCACCACGAAACATCGCGAGAGTTTTTTCTGAACCTGTACAACTCCGGCAACTTCACCGAGGAAATCACCGAGCAGTATTACGACGAAACCGCCAGGCAGTTTCTGGCCGACCGTTACATCATCGGCGTCTGCCCGGTCTGCGCCAACGAAAACGCCTACGGCGATCAGTGCGAACGCTGCGGTTCAACGCTCAGCCCGACGGAGTTAAAAGAACCGCTGCGCTCGATGCTCTCCGGCTCCAAACCCGTACTGAAAGCAACCAAAAACTGGTATTTGCCCCTCGACCGGATGCAGCCTCGCATTGAAGAATACGTGAACAGCCACCCGGAATGGAAAACCAACGTGATGGGGCAGTGCCAGTCGTGGCTTAAGGAAGGATTGCGGCCCCGTGCCATGACCCGCGACCTCGACTGGGGCATTAAAGTGCCGCTGCCCGACACCGAAGGCAAGGTGCTGTACGTCTGGTTCGACGCGCCGATCGGGTATATTTCGATGACGAAAGAGTGGGCCGAGCAGCAGGGCCGCGATTGGGAGCTGTACTGGCGCGACAAGGACACCAAGCTCGTTCACTTCATCGGGAAAGACAACATTGTGTTTCACTGCATCATTTTCCCGGCGATGCTGATGCACGAAAATAACTATATTCTGGCCGACAACGTCCCCGCCAACGAGTTCATGAACCTGGAGGGCGACAAAATTTCGACCTCGCGGAACTGGGCGGTCTGGCTGCACGAGTATCTGAACGAATTGCCGGGCAAGCAGGATGTATTGCGCTATGTGCTGGCGGCCAATGCGCCCGAAACCAAGGACAGCGAGTTTACCTGGAAAGATTTCCAGACTCGCAACAACAGCGAACTCGTTGGCGTGTTCGGTAACTTCGTGAACCGGGCGATGGTGCTGACCCAGAAATTCTGCGAAGGCAAGGTACCACCCAAAGGGTCGCTGACGGAATTGGATCGGGCCGTGCTGGACGAACTGGCGCAGTTTCCGGACCGCATCGGGCAGGCCATCGAGCAATACCGTTTCCGCGAAGCTCTGGCCCATTTGCTGGATCTGGCGCGGTTGGGTAACAAGTATCTGGCCGAAACGGAACCGTGGAAGGTTGCCAAAACTGACCCGTTGCGCGTTAACACGATTCTGAACCTGGCCTTGCAGATTTCGGCCAACCTCAGCATTGTCTGCGAACCGTTCATGCCGTTTACGGCCGAGAAACTTCGTAAGCTGCTGAATACCGCCAACATCACGCCGGAAGATGCCACCGGCACGGCCTTCCACTGGATCAATGCGGGCAAAGCGGATTTGCTGCCCGATGGCCATGCGCTGGGTGAAGCGGTGCTGCTGTTCGAGAAGCTGGAAGATGACCTGATTAATCAACAAATCGCTAAACTGCACGAAGCCAAACGCATGAACGAACTGGCCACCAAAACCGTACCGGAAGCCAAGCCGGTGATTCAATACGACGATTTCGCTAAAATGGACATCCGCATCGGTACCATCGTGGAAGCCGAGCGCGTTTCGAAAAGTGATAAGCTCCTGAAACTGAAAGTAGACGACGGCACCGGCCAGCGCCAGATTCTGAGCGGCATTGCCAAACACTTTGAGCCCGAAAAACTCATCGGTACGCAGGTAACGTTCCTGGCAAACCTGGCCCCCCGCAAGATGATGGGCCTCGAATCGCAGGGCATGATTCTGATGGCCGAAGACCGAGATGGTAGTTTATCGCTCATCAGCCCCGACAAAGCCGTCTGGAACGGCGGAACGGTAAGCTGATGATCTGGTAGATAGAAACTAAAAAAGGAGGCCGTGGCCTCCTTTTTTGTTTTTTGGGGATGGGCGTTAAATTTTGACGGCCTGACGTGCCAGCAATTTCCAGCCGCCTTTCTGTTTCACCCAGACCATCAATACCGATAGTTTGGCTGTGCCCGGAACGCCCTTGTTGTTGGTGTTGCCCGCCAGTTTGTGCCGAACCCAGGCTGTATTATCGACCACCGTCACCGTCTGGTCTGTTAAATCGATGGAGGTGAAGTCTGATTCTCCGCTCACCAGCGCTTTGATGAAAGCGTCTTTGTCTTCCACCAAACCGTTTGAGTGGCCGTAGGTCAGCTGGTCGGTAGTCAGTGCTGCGAGGGCGGCTTTGTCGGCGTCGATGATGGCTTTTCGCAGCTTCTCAACGGCTTGTTCAACGGCTTGTTTCTCATCTTTGGTGGGGTTGGTGGCCATTACGTTTCCCGCAACAAACAACAGCATTAACAGGCATTTCAGGGTTTTCATGGGTAATCTGATTTGAGTTGTAATAAAGAAATGAACGAATAGACAAGAGACACAAGACGTGAGACAAGAGATGCGAAACGCAGAACTTTACTCTTTTGTCTGGAATTAATTAGCGCCCAGCAAGACGTATGTTTTACCGGGTTCGGTTTTCAGATCATAGACCCAGACACCGTTGGCGGGTGTTTCCGGCGAGCTGGTCTGGTACTGGTTTTCCGGTTGTTGATAAAACGGATTCGGATTCTTGCCACTGACAGTTTGCAGCCGGGTTTTGCTGTCGCCTTTAAGCGCGTTTGCCACCCGCAATCGGCAGTTGCCGCCCAGCGCCGAACGAACGGCCACGCGGGTCAGCTTTCCTGCTTTCCAGGTCATGTCCAGTTCGTAACCACCGCGCGCTTTCAGCCCTTTTACTTCCCCATCAGCCCAGGCATCGGGGCGGGCGGGCAGCAGGTTCAGCAGGCCGTCGTGGCTTTGCAGCAGCATTTCGCCGATGCCCGACGTGCCACCAAAATTGCCGTCTATCTGGAACGGCGGGTGAGCACAGAACAGGTTCGGATAGGTGCCTCCCCCTTTGGCGTAATCGGTGCCTTCCATGCCCGTCAGTTTCAGCAGTTCGCGCAGGAGTTTGTACGCGTGGTTGCCATCGTGTAGCCGCGCCCAGAAGTTGATTTTCCAGGATTTGCTCCAGCCGGTTCCGCCGTCGCCCCGGATTTCAAGCGTTTTTCGGGCGGCTTCGGCCAACTTCGGTGTCGTCAGGGGCGAAACCTCCCGGCCCGGGTGCAGCACGTACAGGTGTGACACGTGGCGGTGTTGCGGATCTTCGTCCTGCCAGTCTTTATACCATTCCTGCAAATTCCCCTTCTGACCAATTTGCAACGGAAACAACTGGCGTTTTTTGTCGGCGACGGTTTTCCGGAAATCGGCGTCGATGCCCAATTGTTCGGATGCCTGAATGACATTTGAGAATACATCCCAGATCAGCCCCATATCCATCGTCGTGGCAACGGACACCGATTGCTTGACGCCCTGATCGGTGATAAAAATGTTTTCGGGCGAGGTGGCGGGTGCGGTAACCAGACGGCCTTGTTTGTCCGGCACCAGCCAGTCGAGGCAGAACTGGGCCGCGTCTTTCATGAGCGGATAGGCGTACTCGCGCAGGTATTTTTTGTCGCCCGTAAACAGGTAATGGTCATATAAATGCTGAGACAGCCAGGCCCCGCCCATAGCCCAGTTGGCCCACGATGGATCGCCTTTCCCCTTGTCGCCCACGGGGTTGCTGGTGCCCCAGAGGTCGGAGTTGTGGTGAATGGTCCAGCCGCGGGCGTTGTAGAAGTTTTTCGTTGTTTCACGACCCGTTGCCGCCATGTAGCTGATCCAGTCGAGCAGGGGCGTGTGCAGTTCCGACAGGTTGACCATTTCCGCCGGCCAGTAATTCATCTCGGTGTTGATGTTGGTCGTGTAATTGCTGCTCCAGGGCGGGCGCACCATTGGGTTCCAGAGGCCCTGCAAATTGGCCGGAATGCCGCCGGGTCGCGAGCTTGAGATGAGCAGATACCGCCCAAATTGAAAATACAATGATTCGAGTTCCGGATCGGCGGCCCCTTCCGCATACCGCTGTAGTCGCTCGTCCATCGGCAGATTGACCGGGGCGGCATTGCCCAGCGTGAAGGTGGTCCGGTTGAAATACCGTTGATAATCAGCGATGTGGTTTCGGCGGATGGCGTCAACGGTTTTGGCAACGGCTTTTTTCAGGTAACCATCGGCCAGTTGTTTTTCGTCGCGGCCTTCGCGGTCGGGGCATTTGTCAAAACCGTTAAAACTGGTGGCCGCCGTCAGCAGTAAAACCGCTTCGGTCGCGTTCTGAATCCGGATTCCGGCGGTATCAGCCGAAACCGTACCGTCGGTGGAGCGGACTTTCACGCGCCAGTCAAACCGCATCCCCCGGCAACCGTCGGCATCGTCGTAAAGTACCGGTTTGGGATTGTAGTTGACGTAATTCGGATCGGCGTGGGCGGGCGCTTTGCCGCGAATGACCAGTTCATCGCGCCCCGCCACGGTTTTCGTGACCGGATGAACGCTTCGGGCGGCTGCCGTTACATTCAGGGTTCCTTTTTTGTCGGCAGTCAACCGCAGGACAATGACCTGATCGGGTGCAGACGCAAAGATTTCACGGGTGTAGGTAACACCGTCGGCCCGAAAACGGGTGGTCGAGGTGGCGTTGGTGATGTTCAGATCGCGGTAATAATCCGTTGGCTGACCCGAAAGGGTTTGTTTTAGCAGCAAATCGCCGAGTGGCTGGTAGGCTTCCGTATACAGGCCCTGTAGCTGTTGGGTTAGTTTGGCTGCAGCCTTGTAATCTTCCCGAAAAAGGGCTTCCCGGATTTCGGGCAGGTATTTGGCAACTCCGGGATTCGGGTTGCGGTTGACCGGTCCGCCCGACCAGAGCGACGATTCGTTCAGTTGAATCAGTTCGTCAGTTGCCCGGCCAAATACCATCGCGCCCAGTCGCCCGTTGCCCACCGGAAGGGCTTCGTTCCAGTTGCGGGCGGGTTGCCGGTACCAGATCGCCGACGGCTTTTGCGCCAGAAGTGCATTTGTAACGAGCCAGAACAGACTAACCCAGACGGTTTTTCGGGATAGGAATGGACGGCCTTTTCGCAAGCAAGGCGTAAATACGTGCATACGTTTAAAAGTGAATCGATACGAAAAATTACTCTACCGGTACCCGACGTCAGGCTTTGTTATACACTTTTAAAACCGGTTCGCGCAGCATTTTTCCGGCTCCGAACGTCACGAAATCGACCAGCTCGGCAATATCGTCGGGTTTGACCCAATGGGCCGGATCGGCGTTGGGCATGGCTTGCCGGTTGGCGGGCGTGTCGATGGTGCTCGGAACCAATACCGTTGACACAATATTCTTATCTTTCCCGGCGGCATTGATGATTTCTGACAACTGGATCACCAGCGATTTGGACAGGGCGTAAGCCACCATATGCTGACCTGCCGACGGGACCAGCGCGGGCCGGGCCCCCACCAGCACCAGCCGCCCGCCATCGGGTTGTCCGCTCATGTGTTCAAACACAGGCCGAACCATTTGGTAGGTCGTCTGAAAGTTCAGGCGGTACATTTTATCGACGGCAGCAAAATCCGTCTCACTGATCGACCCCATCGCGAAACCGCCCACCAGCAAAACGGCTGCATCGATTTTGCCGTGCTCGGCTACGATCTGCTGCACCAGCGCCTGACAGCCCGCTTCGTCGGTCAGGTCAAGTTCGTGGGGAAACAGGTTGGGTTGGGCAGCGAGTTTGTGGCCGCCCGGTTCGAGGGTTGCCACTACGGTATGGCCGCTTTTGAGCAGATTCTGGGTGATGGCGCGGCCCAGGCCACCGGCTCCACCCGTCAATAAAACGGTAGACATGCGATCGTGATAAGAGTGAAAATCCAAAGTAAGGCAGGGAACGGACCTATTCCAAAAAAAGCCGGATTGAAATACGGGGAAGATAATGATCGGCTCCCGGGGCGTTCCTGAATTTTCGCCTAATCTGACCCGGTCGCTTTGACTATGGGCAAACCAATTGCTGGAGTTCTGAAAAGCGATATGGGCGAAGCGAAGTAGGGTAAGACCAATAAAAAAGAGCGAATGTTTGATTCGCTCTTTTTTATTAAAAAGCTTTGTAAGCTAATGGTTTTACTGCGTAACCAGGGAGGGGAGTTGCGCTTCGAAGAGGGCGGTAAACTGTTGAGCCGTCAGAATATGTCCTTGCTTCTGCGCATTGTTGGCCACATTGTAACCCCATTCGGCGGCTGCCATTCGTTGCGTGGGGGTGCCATGATGCCCGTCGCTGGTGAATCCACAGTCGCCGATGTTATAAAACACCTGGAGGAACTGTTGAACGCGTTTCCACTGCATGGAAGCTCCTCGGGCGTGGGAGAGATAATAAGCAGAATAGGCATCCGCCATCAACTCTGTCCGGCGGGTCGCTTCCGGACTAGATTCGTCACCGAATAAGTCTAACTGGAACTGAATATGATGACCAAATTCATGGGCCAGGATGGCCGGTACTGCTACATCACCGTATCCAATGGCAGTGTAGGCAGCCATGATACCGTCGCCCATCACAATTTTGTCGGGAATCAGTCCCACACCCGGCAGGTTGAAAGACGATTGTGCAAAGGCGTTGAAGGTAAAGATCGGGTGGTCGCCGTTCCGGTATTGCGGCAAATAAGTCAGAGCATCGATTACGATATCCGCATAAGCAGCCGCCAGCGAAGATGGCAGGCCGTAGACAACCATATACGTTTTAATCAGTTTGGTCCGGTCGCGCAGCATGCTTCCATGCATGGCTACCAGGGCAATATCGCTGGATTCTATGTTCCAGAACCGTTTCAGGTCCTTGAAGGTTTTGGTCAGCTTCTGGGTGTATTCACCCTTTACACCAAAGGTCTGGTTCGCAGAGCTATTTTCAAAAACGAGGGTATAGTAAGTGGGCAGATCGAGCATGGCGGTTTCGTAAACCAACGAAATCACTTCTCTATCCCAATCGGTCAGCTGTTCATCCAGCCAGAGATTAATGCGGGTATTGGTCTCACAGGGAGTAGGTTCAATGGCCCCCAGCGCCCGGGTAACCAACTCCCGGTACTGCGGATCAACTTTACCCGAAAGAGCCGGGATGGGTTTTAGTTTTCCTCCGTAGCTGGCGGGCAACGATGCCTGCAATTGGGCGAGCCTTGCTTTCAACGCAGCCGCAGGTGACGCGGCTTGTCGGGCGGAAGCATGGCGGGAGTGTAGTCTATCCTGCGGAATGGTTAAGGTGTCGGTTTCACAACTGGTAACCAGAAAAAAAAGCCCGAGGAGCGTGGTAAAAAGGTTGATGTTTTTCATTTACTAACACTTAGTTTAGGGATTGATAAGAAAGATTGCTGGTCAAGATAAGGCAATATTGTCTGCTAAAAAGCCTGTTGGATAATTTTTACTGTCTGTTAATCCGTGCCTATGACTCAGTAATTTCCGGTACGAGGGGAGTAAGAGAAAAATTGTAACGGTTTCTGTGAAGAGCTACGACCCACTTTATTAGACAGCACGATGGCAGGAGCGGCCTGGCGGTATGCCCGGTTTTGCTTGACCGCTTGATGATATAGAGGAAAGCTTGCTGTCTATTTTTTAGGGGACCGATAGAGCGGTCGGGGTGTAGTTATTAAACCGATTGTCCCGCACAAACCCGAGTAGCGTCATTCCGGCTTCTTTGGCCAGGTCTACCGCCAGGCTCGACGGCGCCCCCACGGCTGCCAGCAGGGGAACACCCGCCATCCAGCATTTCTGCACGAGTTCGAAGGCCACGCGCCCGCTGACCAGAACACCGTACTGGCTCAACGGTAGCCAGCCCTGCCAGAAAGCCGCACCGATAAGCTTATCCAGCGCATTATGCCGCCCAATGTCCTCCCGGACCAGCATTAGTTGCCCGGTTTCGTCGAATAGAGCCGCTGCGTGTAGACCGCCCGTATAGGCAAACGTCCGCTGCGTTTCCCGGAGCTTTTCGGGTAAACCGTGAATGATGTCGGCATTGATGGAAAAGCCGGATGACAGGGGAGCGCGGCAAACGGTCTGAACGGCTTCAATGGAGGCTTTTCCGCAGATACCGCAACTGGAAGCCGTATAACTGTGCCGTTCAAGCCGTTGCCAGTCGATTTCAACGTCCGGTTGCAGTTCTACCCGTAGCACATTGCCCTTTTTCTCGGAATTGGTTACGCAGTGGCGGACGGAAATGAGCTGCGACGGATTTTGGATAATATTTTCGGTGAACAGAAAACCCAGCGCCAGTTCTTCGTCATGCCCGGGTGTTCGCATGGTTACAGCCACGCTGCGTTGCTGACGGTCATCAACCGGACCAAAGCCCAGCCGGATTTCCAGCGGTTCTTCTACGGCCAGCAAATCACTGTGTTCCAGAGGCTCATGCGATTGAGTAACCTTCTGAATGGTTACGGGGGCAACGGTCAGCATAATAATTTCTTACTATTTATTTAAATAACTCAATTTTACGAAAAGGGTTCAAATGCGCCAGAATGCCATTTTTTCGCAATTTCAAACGCTGGTGGCTGGATGCAAAGTTTATTTTTCAGACTTCAAATAGGACAGTGCATGAAAGTCAACCTGTCATTCGCTTTTATCTTTGGGTATAAATCAGCTAAATCTTCTTTTATAGGAGAGTCTAAACTCTGAAGATTCAATCGCGTCGGCGTTCCGACATCAATTCGATATGCTCAGTACGAACAACACACGGCAGGCGAACGAGTTTCGTCATGTAAGCTACTTGTGGGATGAAGCCAAAGCCGCCGAACTGGCCGGTGACGAAGTGGCCCTCCTCATTTATCGTTCCAACCTTCTAGGTGCCGACCTCCGGCTGACCAATTACGGCGGAGGAAACACGTCCTGCAAAACCATGGCGAAAGATCCGCTGACGGGCAACGAAACCGAAGTGATGTGGATCAAAGGATCCGGGGGAGACCTCGGCACGATGAAACGGAGCGGTCTGGCCGCCCTGTACGTTGACCGGTTGCGGAGTCTGAAAAACATTTACCGGGGCATTGAATTTGAAGATGAGATGGTCGAACTGTTCAACCACTGCATTTTCGATCTGTCGTCCAAAGCCCCGTCAATTGACACGCCCCTGCACGGTTTTCTGCCCTTTGCGCACATCGACCACCTGCACCCGGATGCGGCCATTGCGATTGCTGCGGCCAAAGACGGTAAAAAAATTACGCAGGAGTTGTTCGACGGCACCATCGGCTGGGTGGACTGGCAGCGTCCCGGTTTCGATCTCGGTCTGAAACTGGCCGAATGCCTGGAACAGAATCCGGGCATCCGGGGTATTATGCTGGGCTCGCACGGGTTGTTTACCTGGGGTGATACGGCATACGAAAGCTACATCAACACGCTGGAAGTCATCGAACGGTGTGCGGAATACCTGGAAGAAAACTACGGTAAAAACCGTCCGGTTTTTGGCGGGGCCAAACTGCAAAGCCTTGAAAAAGAAGCGCGTGCGAAACAGGCGGCCACGCTGGCGCCGGTGCTGCGCGGTTTCTGTTCGAATAAAACGTCGATGATCGGCCACTTTACGGACGATGATCGCGTGCTGGAGTTCATCAACTCCAACGACCTGGAGCGGCTGGCTCCGCTGGGAACGTCCTGCCCCGACCACTTTCTGCGGACCAAGATCAGCCCGCTGGTGCTGGACCTGACACCTGACGAGGACGTAACGGATACGGCCGCCATTCAGGAAAGGCTGACGCCGGCGTTTGAAGCTTACCGCGCGATGTACGAAGAATACTACGAAACCTGCAAACACCCGAACAGTCCGGCAATCCGCGACAAAAATCCGGTCGTGATTCTGTGGCCGGGCGTGGGTATGTTCGCGTTTGCCAAAGACAAGCAGACGGCGCGGGTGGCGGCTGAGTTTTATACCAACGCCATCAACGTGATGAAGGGGGCCGAAGCCATTTCGGAATACACCTCACTGCCGCGTCAGGAAGCGTTTGACATTGAATACTGGCTGCTGGAAGAAGCGAAATTACAGCGGATGCCGAAGCCGAAACCGTTGTCGGGCAAGATTGCGCTGGTTACTGGTAGCGCAGGCGGTATTGGAAAAGCCATTGCCAAGAAATTTGTGGCCGAAGGTGCGGTGGTGGTTATCAACGACAACGATCCCGAGCGCCTGAAAGGAGCCGACGAAGAATTCCGCCAGCAGTATGGCCGGGATACGCACACCTCGGCTACTCTGGATGTAACCAACGCCGAAGTGATCAGCAACGCGTTCGACGTGGCGGCCTTGACGTTCGGTGGAGTGGATATTGTGGTCAACTGCGCGGGTCTGTCGATCTCCAAACCGATTGAAGAACATAGCGAAAAAGACTGGGATTTGCTGTATGATGTACTGGTGAAAGGTCAGTTCCTGGTGACGCAGAAAGGCGTTGAAGTCATGCGGAAACAGAAACTGGGCGGTGATATCATCAACATCGCCAGCAAGAACGGTCTGGTTTCGGGTCCGAATAACGCGGGGTACGGTTCGGCCAAAGCCGCTCAATTGCACCTGAGCCGGTTGAATGCCGCCGAACTCGGTAAAGACCACATTCGCGTCAACGTCGTGAATCCGGATGCGGTGATTTCCGACAGCAAAATCTGGGCGGGTGCCTGGGCGGAAGGCCGGGCCAAAGCCTATGGCGTGACGGTGGAGGAACTGCCCGCTTACTACGCCAAACGGACCCTGCTGAATGAAATCATTCTGCCGGACGACATTGCCAATGCCTGTTTTGCGTTTGTGGGCGGTTTGCTGAGCAAATCCACCGGGAACGTCCTGAACGTCGATGGCGGTGTGGCTATGGCGTTTGTGCGATAAATTGATTACGTTGTTACACAGAGATTATCAGGGTTCATCAGAGCGTACCAGAGTTTTCTCTGATGAACCCTGATAATCTCTGATTAACTTCTGTGTAACAAGACTCCTAAACCCCTAACCTCTCATGCAACTCGAAGCGTATCAGATTGCAGATCATAATAATAAGCTCCAGGAAGCGCACCAGCGCAGGCTGTCGTACTGGACCGAGGAGGTCGCCAACGCCGAGGAGGTGATCCAAAAACTGATTGATTTTCAGATTGCGATTCCGAGTTGGGCACTGGGCACGGGTGGTACACGCTTCGGCAGGTTTCCGGGTGGGGGAGAGCCACGTTCGCTGGAAGAAAAAATTTCAGATGTGGGGTTGTTGCACGCCCTGAACCAGTCGAGCGGAGCTATTTCTCTGCACATTCCGTGGGATATTCCGAAAGATGGAGACGCCATTAAAAGCCTGGCTGCCAGCTACGGTTTGCGGTTCGACGCGATGAACTCCAATACCTTCCAGGACCAGCCCGACCAGCCGCTGAGCTACAAATTCGGCTCGTTGCAGCACGTCGACCGGGCGGTTCGGCAACAGGCTATCGAACACAATATTGATGTCATCAAACACGGGGTTGCGCTGGGTTCCAAGTCGTTGACGGTTTGGCTCTCTGACGGTTCCAGTTTCCCCGGTCAGTTGAATTTCCGGAAAGCGTTTGAACGGACACTGGACAGTTTGCAGGAAATCTACGCGGCCCTGCCCGACGACTGGAAAGTATTTGTAGAATACAAAGCCTTCGAACCCAATTTCTACTCCATGACGGTCGGCGACTGGGGTTCGTCGCTGCTGTTCGCCAACAAACTCGGTCCCAAAGCGTATACGCTCGTTGATTTAGGTCACCATCTGCCGAATGCGAACATTGAGCAGATTGTATCGTTGCTGCTGATGGAAGGCAAACTGGGCGGTTTTCACTTCAACGACTCCAAGTACGGCGACGACGACCTGACCGTGGGCAGCATCCGGCCTTACCAGCTTTTCCTGATCTTCAATGAGTTGATCGACGGCATGGACAGCAAAGGGATGAATCACGCAACGGACCTCGGCTGGATGATCGACGCGAGCCATAACGTTAAAGATCCGCTGGAAGACCTTTTGCAATCGGTCGAAGCCATTCAGCTGGCCTACGCCCAGGCGTTGCTGGTGGACCGGCCCGCGCTGGAGGAAGCCCGTGAAGCCAACGATGTGGTACGGGCGCAGGAGATCTTGCAGGAAGCCTTCCGCACTGACGTTCGCCCGCTGGTGGCCGAAGCCCGTTGGCGGACCGGTGGCGCCTTACAGCCGCTGAGCTTATTCCGTCAATTAAACATCCGCCAGCAACTCATCAGCGAACGAGGACTAAAAACCATTGCAACAGGACTTTAAATTCAATTTTGAATGAGCAAATGAGTGAATGAGTGAATAACCGGGCAGCCGGTGCGGGGAATAGCTGCCGCTATAAAAAGCATGATCTTTGATCCTATTCACTCATTCACTCATTCGCTCATTCAGTCATTCGAAACCATGAAAACGCCAGTTATTGCCATTTTTGACATCGGGAAGACGAATAAGAAGCTGTTTCTGTTCAACGAGCGGTATGAGATCGTGTGGGAACGCACCGAACCGTTTGCTGAAATTGTCGACGATGATGGCGATCCGTGCGAAGACCTTTCGCGGCTGACCAACTGGGTGCAGACGCTGTTGGAGGAGGTGATCGAGCTGCCGGAATTTGATATCAAGGCCCTGAATTTTTCAACCTACGGGGCCAGCTTTGTCCATCTGAGCGAAGAAAGCCGTCCGATTGGTCATTTGTACAATTACCTGAAACCGTATCCGGCGGCTATCCGAAAGAAGTTCTACAAAACCTACGGTGACGAAGCGACGCTGGCGATGGAAACCGCATCTCCGGCGTTGGATAGCCTGAATTCGGGTTTGATGCTATACCGGATCAAATACGACAAACCGAAGTTATTCCGCCGGATCTGGTATTCGCTGCATTTGCCGCAGTACATGAGTTTCCTGTTTACGGGGCAGGTGCTGACGGATGTAACCAGCATTGGTTGCCACACGATGCTGTGGGATTATACCAAGAATCAGTACCACGACTGGGTTATTAACGAGAAGCTGGATAAACTCTTCGGGCCGATTTTTACGTCCGACAGCGTACTGAACGCCATCTGGCTCAATCATCCGCTGAAGGTGGGAGTTGGGTTGCACGATAGCTCGGCGGCTCTCATACCGTATCTGGCTTCTTTTCAGGAACCGTTCGTGCTGATCTCAACCGGCACCTGGTCGATTAGCCTGAACCCGTTTAATACCATACCGCTGACAGCCGAGGAATTGCAGTACGACTGCCTGTGCTACATGCATTATAAAGGCCAGCCGGTCAAGGCATCGCGGCTGTTTGCGGGGTACGAGCACGAGCAGCAAACCAAACGGCTGGCCGCGCACTTCAATACCGCCGAAAATTACTACAAGCAAGTCGATTACAACCCGGATTTGATTCAGTACCTGCGGGAATCACGGCCCAACGCTGACAACCGGTTTGAAGAGGTCAAAGCGCCCCCGCTCCAGGAATCACTGTTTAGTCACCGGGATTTGTCGGTTTTCCGCAGTTACGAGGAGGCTTACCATCAACTGATGCTGGATATTGTCGCCCAGCAATTGATTTCGACCAATCTGGTACTGGACAACTCGCCCGTGAAACGCATTTTTGTGGATGGCGGCTTCAGCAAAAATCCGATTTACATGAATTTGCTGGCGGCAGCCTTTCCCCAGACCGAAGTATTCGCGGCTTCGATGGCGCAGGCCACTGCGCTCGGTGCTGCCCTGGCCATTCATCACCACTGGAACTCCAAACCGCTGCCGGGCGATACCATCGAACTCAAGCATTATACCACCGCCGGCCGGTATGCCGTGTGATCTATTGACTGATCTGGCTGCGTAGAGCAGTATCGTTCACTTTCATAAGGTTCTCCAGCAAAAATTACTGCCGATTATATTCATTCCACGGACGAAGGGCTACAGGCCCAGGTCCGTGGAATTTTTCTTTTACCGCTCATCCAATCTATTCACCACTTCCTAAAAAAATGCAAAACTTTTTCCTGAATATTTTGGTTGATATATCAACGGAATATACTTTTGTGTCATGGTAACTGAAGAACTCGGAATAAAAGAAAAGATACTTGCTCAAATGGGGCAGCTCCTGGTATTCAATATTCATCAGGTATCGCACGCGTTTGGCCGCAAAGCCAACCGGAACTTAACGAAGTCAGGTTTTTCATTGCAGTTGGAGCAGTTGCCTATCCTGTTTGTTGTGAATTGTTCGACGGATGGCCTGCTTTCACAACAAGACATTGCCAACGTATTGCATCGGGATAAATCGGGTATTCAGCGCTCTATTCGCACGTTGGAGCGTGATGGGTACCTGCGGATAATGCCTGATAGCACCGATCGTCGTAAAAATCTGATCCAGTTAACGCCGGCAGGTAAGGTGATTATAGAAAAAGTAATTGCAACGGCCAAAGACCTGGATCGCGAAGTGACCAACCAACTATCAGCGGAAGAAGTAGAATCGCTGATACGGATTCTGGGGAAAATCTCGAAATTACTGGAGTGCTAATTTTTTATTTGGGTGGATAGTTGATATATCCACTGTTGATATATCCACAATTTAAGTTTTTCTTATTTAAGTACAAATTATGAAAAGGCTATTTGCTTTTGTTGCCTCTTTACTGCTGACGGCTTCGTTGCCCACCCAGGCACAGACGAGCTGGTCGCTGAAACAATGTATTGACTACGGTCTTCAGCATTTCGGGACCACGAAGATCGCTCAGTATCAGGTTGAAACCGCTAACCAGCAAGCTCGGCAAGCGCTGGGACTTTACTTACCACAAGTATCGGGTTCAGCGAACTTTACGGACAACCTCAAGCTGCAATCATCCATTTTACCGGCAGGGCCGCTGAATCCGGAACCAATCCGGATCACTTTTGGCCAGAAATACCAGAACAACGTTTCGGCCCAGCTTAATCAACCTATTTATGACAAAGGGTTATTGCTTGGGTTAAAGGCCAATAAGCCGAATCAGCAACTGGCTGAACTGAACACCCGGCAAACGCGTGAAGACGTGATTTACAACATTACGAGCAACTATTATCAGGTCTTTATTTCGCAGCAGCAGATCGCGCTTCTGAAAGATAATCTGGAAAGAACGCAGCAGGTTTTGGACATTCTGAAACTGCAACGGGACAATGGTGTTATTCAACCCGTAGATTATACAAATACGGAAGTGAGCTACAATAACACCCGTTCGCAACTGTCGCTGGCCGAAAACGACGTCAATCTGGCCTTAAACCGCCTGAAATACCAAATGGGGTTGCCTCAGGATCAACCGCTGGTGTTATCGGATTCTTTACTGATGAAAGTGGCACCCCGCGTGGAGCAAACCCAGTTCGATGCCAAAAATCTGGTCACCTTTCAACAGGGGGAGACCAATCTGGCCTTGCAACGCATCCAGCTTCAACGCATCAAGGCCGGTTATATGCCTAGTTTAAACTTTACCGCCAATTATGGTACGCTGAATTTCGCGAATCAGTTTGATAACGCCTTTAAGAACTTCCTCGGATACGGCAGCATCGGTCTGCGTTTGAATGTCCCCATCTTCGACGGTTTCCAGCGGGATGCGCAGGTACAGCAACAGAAATTAACCGTACTGACGCAGGAAGAGCAACAGCGTTTGAACACGGCGGCCTATCAGCTTCAGTTCAACAATGCGCAGTCGCAGATTCAACGCGCTCAGACAAACGTTCAGAACGATGACCGAAATGTGAAACTGGCTCAGGAGGTATACAACATCACCACATTGCAATACCGGCAGGGAACCAAACCGCTAACGGACCTGATTAACGCCGATAACTCGTACCGGCAGGCCCAGTCGAACTACATCAATTCGCTCATTAATTTTTATCAGGCCCGGCTCGATCTGGAACAATCGCAGGGCTCTTTGTTAAACTTTTATAATCAACTCTGATAATACACCATAGAATACAACTGAAAAACACCATGAAAAAGTCAACCATCCTCGTTGTAGTGGCCTTTCTGGCCGTTACTGCGCTCATCGGCTTCCGACTGGCTTCGAATAAGAAGACCATCGATGAGAAAAACAAGCAGCCGACGAATACCAATGTGGCCATTCCGGTGACCGTGACGCGGGTTGAAGAAGGGGAAGTTAGCCAGCAACTGGTGAAAACCGGTAATCTGATTCCGTTCAAAGAGGCTAACATTACGGCAACAACGGCTGGTCGGGTTACGCAGGTCAATTTTGATCTGGGCTCGCAGGTTCGTCAGGGTGCGGTTTTGGTTCAGTTGGATAATAAACTGAGAGAACTCTCGCTGGAAGCCACACAGCTAAACATCAATAAACTCAAAAAAGACGTTGATCGCTATAACACGCTGCTGGCCGGGAATGCCACCACCGAAATTCAGGTGAACGAAACCCGCTTCAACTACGAGAATGCCATCAATCAGGCCGAGCAGATCAAAAAGCAGATTCTGGAAGCGAATGTAAAAGCGCCGATCAATGGTCAGATTGTTAAGAAAGACATTGAACCTGGCGAGTACATTTCTCCGGGTACGGTATTGGGTACGGTATTGGACGTAAACCGTCTGAAAGTCAATGTGCTGGTAAACGAAAGTGATGTTTATGCATTGCGCAAAGGCCAGTCGGTCCGGATTACGGCGGATGTTTTCCCCGGCAAAACGTTCAGCGGTCAGATCACCTACATTGCTCCGCAGGGAACCGAAGAACATAACTACCCCGTCGAAATCACGCTGGCCAGCGCCGGTGGTCTGAAAGCCGGTACGTTTGTCAATGTCGATTTCTCGCAGAAATCCAACCAGAAAGCCCTGCAAATTCCGCGTATTGCTCTGGTGGAAAGCATCAAGAACCCGTATGTATACGTAATCGAAGGCAATGTGGCCAAACAACGCCAGATTAAAGTGGGCCGGGAATTCGGCGATAATATTGAAGTGCTGGAAGGCTTGTCGGCTGGCGACCAGGTGGTGGCTACGGGTCAATTGAACCTGAGCGACGGCAAACCCGTACAAATCACAAAATAAGTAAGAAATTATGTCTGTATCCGAAATAGCCGTCAAACGCCCCCTACTGGTCCTCACGGTTTTCACCGTGCTGATTCTGTTCGGCGCCCTGAGCTACAAACAGCTATCATACAACCTGCTGCCAAAATTCGAAGCCAACGTAATCAGCGTAGCGACAACCTACCGGGGTGCTTCGGCCGATGAGGTTGAAACCAACGTAACCAAGCGAATCGAGGACGCACTGTCGTCGCTCGAAGGGCTGGACCGTATGACGTCCACGTCGCAGGAAGGTGCTTCCATTGTGATTGTTCAGTTGAAAAACGGGGTTAGTACCACCCTGGCGCAACAGGACGCCCAGCGGAAAGTAGAACAGGTTCTGAACCTGCTGCCCGACGAAGCCGATCGTCCGATTATCAATAAATTCTCAACTGACGAAATTCCCGTTCTGCGGATGGGGGTTACGGCCAATCTGCCGCCTACGGCACTGTATGACCTGATTGATGACAACATCAAACCGCAGTTGTCGAACGTATCGGGGGTCGGTCAGGTGAACGTCATCGGCGGAAACGAACGCGAAATTCAGGTAAACGTTAATCAGGAAAAACTGCGGGGTTACGGTCTGTCCATTGGGCAGGTGTCGCAGGCGATTGCCGCGGCTAACACGAGCTACCCGGCTGGTCAGTTGGAGACGCGCGAATCACAACTCTCGATTCGCTTTGATGCGTCGGTTGAAACGACAAACCGGCTGCGTAACCTGATCGTTGCCCGCAAGGCCAACGGTAGTCAGGTATTGCTGAAAGATGTGGCCGAAGTGGTGGACGCAACGACGAAACCGACCGCCATTAACCACATCAACGCACAGCCGTCCATCGGTTTGCAGATTCAGAAGCAATCGGACGCCAATGCCGTGTCGGTGAGTCAGTTGACGCAGGAGCGCATCAAGCAGCTTGAAAAGCAGTACAGCAACATCAACCTGAAATTCAACATTGCCGCCGACCAGTCGGTCTACACGCTGGCTTCGGCGGATGCGGTGGTATTTGATATGGGGCTGGCCATTGTGATTGTATCCGTGGTGATGCTGCTGTTCCTGCACAGTTTCCGGTCGGCCATGTTCGTGCTGGTGGCGCTGCCGTCGTCCATGATTCCGACGTTTGCGCTGATGTATCTGATGGGCTTCTCCCTGAACCTGATGACGTTGATGGCCCTTTCGCTGGTGGTGGGTATTCTGGTCGATGACTCGATTGTGGTCCTGGAAAACATCAACCGACACCTCGAAATGGGGAAAGACAAGCGTTCGGCGGCTCTGGACGGTCGGAGTGAGATCGGGTTTACGGCCCTGGCCATTACGCTGGTTGACGTCGTGGTGTTCGTGCCGCTGGCAATGACCGGTGGTCTGATCGGGAACATTCTCCGTGAGTTTGCCCTCGTGGTCGTATTCTCAACCCTGATGAGTTTGCTGGTGTCGTTTACGCTGACGCCGTTGCTGGCTTCGCGGTTCGGTAAAGTTGAAATACTGAGCCGGAACTCGCTCTGGGGCCGTCTGAACCTGGGCTTTGAAAACATTATTACCCGCCTGACCGAAGCCTACGGCCGTATTCTGGTGTGGGTGCTGGGTCATAAACGGTATGTTTTTCTGGGCACGATTGCCCTGCTGGTCGGTTCAATTGCTCTGGTTCCTGCCGGATTTATCGGGGGCGCCTTCATGCCCCAAAGCGATATGGGTGAGACGGCCGTTACCATTGAACTGGCGCCAACGGCTTCGATTTACCAGACGAATGCCGTCGCCCAGCGTGCGGAAGAGATCATTATGAAACACCCGGAAGTAACCAATGTTTTTACCAACGTCGGTTACACGAGTAACGGATTGGCGACCTCCTCGAACAGCAATATTGCGGATATCAACGTCAAACTGGTGGATAAGAAACATCGTACCATTTCGACCGAAGAGTTTGGGCAGTTGCTGAAAAAAGAAGTGGGTCAGATTCCGGGAACGAAAGTAACGGTTAGCCCGGTCGGTATTGTGGGGAATGCGCAGGCACCGATCCAGATTGCGGTCAAAGGAACCAACCTGAAGGATATTCGGGAAGCGGCTGCAACGGTGTTGAATGTTACGAAGTCGGTGCCGGGTACGCAGGACGTGAAGTATTCGGTGAAAGATCCGAAACCGGAAGTGACCGTGAACCTTGATCGCGAAAAGATGGCTCAACTGGGCATCAACGCTTCCGAAGTTGGGATGGCGCTGCAAAACGCCTTCCGGGGTAACGATCAGTCGAAGTTCAAACAGGCCGGTAACGAGTACGACATCCTGATCAGCCTGGATCAATTTAACCGGACCAGCGCGCAGGACATCAGTCGCCTGACGTTTGTGAACAACCAGGGTAAAACGTTTGAACTGTCGCAGTTTGCCCAGGTACAGGAGCAAATCGGAGAAAGCGTTCTGGAACGGATCGACCGTCTTTCGTCCGTAACAGTTAACGCGCAGGTCGTGGGTCGTCCGGTGGGTACGGTGGGTACCGACATTCAGACTAAAATGGCGCAGGTGAAACTGCCGGAAGGCGTTTCCATTCAGTATCTGGGTCAGTTGCAGCAACAGTCGGATGCCTTCGGTAGCTTAGGGCTGGCTTTGGGAATCGCTATTCTGCTGGTGTATTTCATCATGGTGGCCCTGTACGAAAGCGTCGTGTATCCGTTCGTCGTCTTGTTCTCGATTCCGGTCGCGCTGGTCGGCGCCTTGCTGGCCCTGGCCCTGACGATGGAAAGTCTGACGGTATTCTCGATTGTCGGTATGATTATGCTGCTCGGTCTGGTGGCCAAAAACGCCATCCTGATCGTTGACTTTGCCAACCAGTTGAAAGCTGAAGGGCACGATGTGATTCACGCGCTGATTGAAGCGGGTAAAGAACGTCTGCGGCCGATTTTGATGACGACGCTGGCGATGATTCTGGGTATGCTGCCGATTGCTCTGGCCAGTGGTGCCGGTGCGGAGACGAAAAACGGTATGGCCTGGGTTATCATCGGTGGTCTGACATCCTCGATGTTGCTGACCCTGCTGGTGGTGCCGTCGATGTACCTGGTGGTTGACCGGCTAATGGCCCGCTTCAGCGGTAAAAAAGTAAAACCGAAAAAACCGCAGGAACTGGAAGTGGCAAAAGCCATCGACTAATCTAGCCGGTATGTAAATACTGAAACGCCCGAAACCCGTTGTTTAAGCGGGTTTCGGGCGTTTTGTTATAGAAGGCTTATGATCCTGGGACAGCGTCCTTACATTTCTGCTTTTCGCGCTTCGATCAATTAAAAGCCGTTTAATCCTGCCGTACGGTGCTGGAACCCGACAGACGGGACCGCAGTTCGGGGGCTCCCCGATACCGTACGCTGCTGGCACCACTGGCCGTTACATCAAGCCGTTTTACTACCCGGACCCGCGCCGTGCTGGCGCCCGACAGATCCAGTTCTGCTTCGTCAACCGGGTAGTCAAATGCTTCCAGTTTACTCGCTCCCGACAACTCACCCTTCAGAATTCCGCTGGCCCCTTTCAGGTCCAGATCCGATGCCCCCGACAGGTCAATGTTTGTGCGGTTGGCATCTACATCGAATACAGCGCGAGAAGCTCCCGTCAGTTTAATATCAAACTCGCGCAAGCCCTGAAAACCGCTGACTTCCGAACGGGAAGCACCGGAGAAATCGACCCCCCGGAGCGTTGGCATGGTGATCGTAAGGCGCATGTCGTACCGACGGTTCCGGTGATTACGGTATTTGGCGTGCAGCGTACCGTTGCTGGTGTAAATGTCAAGATCGTCGAGATCCCGGCGGTTTCCGCGGGCTTCAACACTGAAATTGCTTCCTTCCTGAACGGTTATATCAAAAGCGCTGCCCATGTCGAGCCGGTCAAAGTTAGAAAGGCCATAGGTACGGTCGTCGTCTTCGTACGGTCCGACGCGCTCAAAGTCGCAGGATGTCAGCAATACCAGTGTGGCGATAAATAATGCGGAGAAAGTGGAGGTGAATTTCATGGCTGTCATAGCAATTTTTAAAGGTATCTGTTGTTTGATGCCGCTATGACCCGCACCGGGAGCCATACCCCTATGCGGTAGTAAAAAAACTTTAAAAAATCTGGATCTGCTAGACGCTCAGAGTGGCACTGGTAAGTGAGTCGGTTTTGACGGACGTGTGGGTTAGTTTACTTAATTATTCCTTTCGGTAACTACTTAAGTAATGGATTTTGCGGGAATCTTAAAATGTCCGTTTACGCTCTGGAATGGCCTTAAAAGCAGCAAAATTATTAAAGAAGAATTAATGTGGAGAGCGGGCGATTAGAATCTGGTTAAAATCTGTGGTTTTAGGGGTAATCCGTTTGGTGTTGACAAATGATTTACTCAATTTGGTAGCATAATTCAACAGCAACACCGTTTAACAATTGTAGCTCCGAAGGGGGCGGAAGATTTAACCAATCTAGTTTTTAAACATTCTCACCCACCGTAACCATGACTTATTTAATCGTTTCCCTTATCGCCCTGCTGACCGTATTCTCCGGTATCCTTATCGATAGCTTAGTGCAGTATCATCTCCGGATAAAAAACAACGTAATCAACGGTCTGACGCACGTTTTTATTGAGATGGAGGCTGATCCTAACCTGCTGGCTACCCTGATTCAACGCGGCACGACATTAAATGACGAACAGCTTTCGCATCACATTAATGGCTGGTTAAAAGCCAATGAGAGACGCTTCTCCCTGGAAGCGATGAGTTATGCCGACTAAAGAAGCTTATTCCATGAGCCAGATGCGGTCGGTTTCGGCGCCCTGCTCGGTCCACTCGACCAGCACCCGCTGGGATTCCAGCGTATTAACACGCTTGCCGATGTAGTCCGCTTTAATCGGCAAATCGCGGTTGTACCGCCGATCGATCAGCACCAGCAGTTCCACGGAACGGGGCCGCCCGAAAGCCGTCATCGCATCCAGCGCAGCCCGAACCATCCGACCCGTTGCAATTACATCATCAACCAGAATCACTTTTTTGTCTTCAATCAGGAAGGGGACATTCGTGTTGTTGGGGCGCAGCGGCAGTTCGCGACGGCGGAAATCATCCCGGTAGAACGTAGCGTCCAGAAAGCCCAGCGGAATATCTTTCTGTAAGGTCTGATTCAGTTCGGCTACGATCCGTTTGGCAAAATAAATACCGCGCGGTTGCATGCCCAAAACGACGGTATCAGCAAAATTCTGATGATTTTCAATCAGTTCCTGGCACAACCGGCTGATGACAATTTCGAAGAGCGGGCTGGCGAGGATAAGACGTTTCTGGTTCATGAACGAAAGATAGTAGTCGGTTTCCAGTTTTCGGTTTTCAGGGGGTGTTTTTTGTTGAATTGTTTCTGCGAACTTTGCGTCCTGTAACGATCGACAGACTCACTAACGTAGTTTTCCATGAAATTTCTCATTACCGGGCTTGGCAACATTGGTCCGGAGTATATGCTAACTCGTCACAACGCCGGTTTTATGGTGCTGGATCGTCTGGCCGCCCAGCACGGTTTGACTTTTTCGCTCAACCGGCTGGCGTATACCGCAGAATGGCGGTATAAAGGGAAAGTGATTCATCTCATTAAGCCAACGACGTACATGAACCTGAGCGGACGGGCCGTTAGCTCGTATCTCAAGCAATTGAACATTCCGGTTGAAAATCTGTTAGTTATTACTGACGATAAAGATTTACCATTCGGTAAGCTGCGTCTGAAACCCAAAGGTTCGCCGGGCGGCCACAACGGACTGCGTAATATTGACGAGGTGTTGGGAACGCAGGAGTACGCCCGGCTTCGGTTCGGCATCGGCAACACGTTTGCGAAAGGTCGTCAGGTTGATTTCGTCTTAGGACGGTTTCCTGAAGAGGAAATGGCGGAACTCCCGCAGCATCTTGACCGGGCGGGTGATGCCTTGATCAGTTTTTGTACTTCTGGGTTACAACATACGATGAATTTTTTCAACCAATAATAGAATAATTTAAAGATTTTTTCAGTTTCTGAAATAAAAATTTCCTTTGGCGGAATTGGGTAATTTGTAGTATATTGTTTTAATATACGGCTTAAATAGCGTACAGAAGCCATTGTAACCATTTACAAATCAATACTATACCTCATTGGTTTGTGGGAAATATTTAAAAATAAAATTTGTACTCTTAAAATTTATTGCGATATTTGCATTGTTCTTCAACGGAAGGGCAATTGAACAAAATCAGGAAATATTAAGTTAACTTAGAGAATTCTGATTTTAGTTTGTTACTTCCACAACAACGCCACGTCTTAAAGGCAATTGCTTCAGAACTATTCTGGCAATCAGGTGACTGGAAGATAAGTTTTCAAAAAGAAAAGGTTAAGGGTTTAGGAATAGTCAGTATAAAGCCTCTCGCAATGATCGGGAGGCTTTATCTTTTTTAGCCCATACTAAAGCATCTGCCACTTTTATTCCAACCTGCACGGAGGTTGGGTTCCGTTGGTAAATCATCGGTCTGATTTAGAAAGAAATGGTGAGCGGATTAAGGAGACACGGTATTTCCTCTCACGGTTTCATATTGGAGGTTTGCGCTCATGGATAGCTTGAGGCTATATTGCAGCCAAACTGATTTTACATGAAATTCCCCTTTTTAACGCTTTTCTTTTTGCTGATTGCCCGAGTTACGTATGCCCACCTGGGAACGCTCACTGGAACGGTAATCGATGGCACGACCGGTCTTCCCCTGCGGTCTGTAACGGTGCAAGTGGTCGGACTGGGAAAGTCCACCCTAACTGATGAACTGGGACGGTACCGTTTTCATGGCCTGGTGGCTTCTCCGTATAAAGTCGAATTCTCGCATGTTGGCTACGCTTCTCTCGTGCAGGAAACCACGGTTTTTGACGACCAGACCACCCATATTCAAGCCCGTTTAACAACAGCGCCGGTAACCCTCAATGCCGTGACGGTATCCGCCCTGAAAGCCCACGATCAGCAGCTGATTAGTAGCCTCGACATTCGGCTGCGGCCCATCACCAACTCGCAGGAAATCCTGCGGATTGTGCCGGGTCTGTTTATTGGCCAGCACGCGGGGGGCGGTAAAGCCGAACAAATCTTTCTGCGCGGCTTCGACATCGACCACGGTACCGACATCCGCCTGACGGTCGATGATATGCCGGTCAACATGGTTTCACACGCCCACGGTCAGGGCTACGCCGATCTGCACTTCGTTATCCCCGAACTGGTGGAAGCCGTTGACTTTAAAAAAGGCTCCTACTCGACCGACAAGGGCAATTTTACGACCGCCGGCTGGGCCAACTTCCGAACCCGCACCACGCTGGACAAAAGTTTTGTTAAACTGGAAGGAGGACAATACGGTACCTTCCGGGCCGTGGCCGGACTGGATTTGCTGGGACAAACCGGCCGGGCTAACAATCAGTCGGCTTACCTGGCCTCGGAGTACTCGTATTCGGATTCGTACTTCGAACATCCGCAAAATTTCAAACGGTTTAATATACAGGGTAAATACCACGGGCACCTATCCCTGAACACCCACCTGACTCTGACGGGATCAACGTTCTGGAGCAAGTGGAATCACTCCGGCCAGATTCCCGACCGGGCTGTGGAATCGGGCCTGATTGGCTGGTTTGGTTCGGTTGATCCGACGGAAGGGGGGCAGACCAGTCGGACGAATATCAATGCGCAACTGGTGACGGTGACGCCCCGCAATCACACCGTCAAAAACCAGTTTTTCTACAGCAATTACAACTTTGAGCTTTACTCCAACTTTACGTTCTTTCTTAACGACAGCCTGAATGGCGATCAGATTCGTCAGAAAGAACACCGAAATTTATTTGGTTACAATGGCAGCTATTCGACCCAGGCGTCTATTGGTCGCAGCCAGTGGACAACGACTCTGGGCGCTCAATACCGTCAGGATATAACGCGGGAAACTGAATTGTCGCATACCAGAAACCGGGTCGAAACGCTGGATCGGATGCAGTACGGCAACATCAACGAGATCAATGCGGCCCTGTACGCCGACGAGCTCGTGCAGCTAACCGACCGGTTTAGCCTGAATGTGGGCTTACGCTACGACATTTTTCGCAGTCAGTACGAGGATTTACTGGCTCTGCCGGTCACGGTTAGACACGCCACCCAGGGAATTTTTTCGCCCAAGCTGAATCTCTACTATACGGCAAATCCGGCTTTGCAATTGTACTTGAATACCGGTAGAGGTTTTCATTCCAACGATGTGCGGGTTGTCATTCCGCAAAATGGTCGGCAAATTCTGCCTCCGGCGTATGGTTCTGATCTGGGTGTTATTTTCAAACCGTTTCCTAAATTGCTCATCAACGCGGCTGCCTGGTATTTATGGCTGCAACAGGAGTTTGTATACGTGGGCGACGAAGGCGTGGTTGAGCCAAGCGGAAAGACACGTCGCTATGGTCTCGATTTGTCGGTGCGCTATCAATTGACCCACCATCTGTATGCCGATCTGGACCTGAATACGACCAGGCCACGCGCCATCGGTGCCGAAGCGGGGCAGGCTTATCTGCCGCTGGCCCCCACTTTGACATCTGTGGGTGGGTTGTCGCTTCAGAACGCAGGGCCGTGGAGTGGTTCGATCCGTTACCGTTACCTGGCAAACCGACCGGCCAACGAAGACAACAGCATCGTTGCCAAAGGGTACTTCGTGAACGATTTGCAAGTCAATTATACCCGGCGCAACTACATGTTGGGACTGTCGGTGCAAAATCTCTTTAACGTACGCTGGAAAGAAACGCAGTTTGCGACCGAAAGCCGGTTGCGGGGTGAAGCTGAACCGGTGGAAGAGATTCATTTTACACCGGGAACCCCGTTTTTTGCCCGACTAAGCCTAACATACGTTTGGTAAACGGATGTGGTTCAGCTTCTTTTCAAGAAGCGGGTAAGAATAGTGGCATGAGCGTCAGCTTTGGGTTCGGTCAACTGACAGGCTGGCCGGCAAACAGCCGGAATTATGGCACTTCCTCACAGCTCTATACGGTGTCACTTGGGTAATTTTCGGGTTTGATTGCCGCCCACACCACCTTACGAAAACTCACCTGATTCGACTGACCGTCAATCAGACTTGAGGGTAGGGGGAAGCTAAACCCATATTGACCCGAACCCGTGCCGGCCTGTTTCAAGTCAGGCCGAGTTAGATCGGCCTGGGCAGTGGCATGAACAGTAGTACCTTCGAGTACTTCAATCGTCAAAGCCGAACTCTAACTTTCCGCTATAACTTGCCGGAAGGTTAGCTGACGTGCGGGTTGGTAAGGTATAAACGCTATATGTATTAGGAATAACCCGTTCAATGGTAGTAATCGACCCGGCGGTTAAAGTACTGGCCCCTTCTAAAAGCGCTATTGAGTCAACCAAAGTTGGTAAAGCTTCCCACTGTAGGGTCGTTGGGTTCCAGCCCACAATGCTTAATAGGGCTAACTGAGCCTGCGTCAGTTCTGTAATGTTACTGGCCTGATTCCATGTCAAAGTCAATTGCGTAGCATTAACACCTTTGCCAAAACTCGATGGCGCTGATCTTTGCGAGAATGCTTTCTTTGCTCGTTGATGCGAACGGAGCTCCGGTGTGACTCGGCTCGGACTGGGTGCTGCAACAGATCGATTCGTTTGTGACCAAACAGGAGCTGGAGCCACCTTTGGACTGCCAGGTGTTTTCCCGGGAGTATGACTGGACGCCGATGGCTTAAGTTTTTGATAGCTACTGGCGCTGAGGCTTGCTAAATAATAGATCGTTTTTGAATTGCCAATTCTTCATACGATCGTGCCAAACACCGCCGTACGAAAAATTCATGAAAAGGACAGGCGGAGCTCTGCTACAACTGGTCAAAAGCATCCTAGATGACCTCAATCTCCGTAAAGACGCATGAACCCATCAAGTAAAAAGTAATCCTCCATTTCTCGAAGGTGTCCTGAATCGTACAGATTCTGTCCACTTGCGGACAGCTAGTTGAATTCGCTTATCTACAAAATCCGCTTTGATTTCTTCTGAGGCCTATTTTGATAAACTGGCAATTTATTTGCTATGCAAATGAGAAAGATAAAACTCAGATACAGATAACTAATGAAAGGCACCCAGTTGGGCGAATTTGAAGAGCTGGTCTTATTGGCCATCGCGCTCCTATATGATGACGCCTACAGTGTGGCGGTGGTTGAAGAACTGGGGCAGCGGCTGGAGCGCCCCGTGAGTTTAGGTGCTGTTCACCGCACGATGCAACGACTGGAAGAAAAAGGCCTGGTAAATTCCCGGTTTGGAGAGGCCAGTGCCGAACGAGGTGGACGTCGCAAGCGGCTTTACACCGTTACCATGACCGGTGAGCAGGCTTTGCAGGAAGCTCGCCGACTTCGCAACGAACTGTGGGCCGGTATTCCGAAAACCGCTTTCGGCGGACCTACCCTATGAGCCATCAAGCAAGACCCCAACCACCCAGGTGGGCGCAGCGCCTGCTGGCCTGGATTGCCGCTGCTCATCTGCGGGAGGAAATTCTAGGCGACCTCGATGAGTTGTTTCATCAACGGGCGCAGCGCCAGGGCTACCCAAAGGCGCGCTGGTTGTATTGGCTGGATGTCCTGCTGCTATTGCATCCCCGGCTCTGGCGCCGACCGCCGGATCAATCTACCTTTTTGCATCAATATCCTTCTGACTCTTCCCAACCCTTTTTTCTCCGCCCGGCCATGTTACGAAATTATCTCACCATCGCCTTCAGAACCTTGAGCAGAAACAAGCTCTATACCGCCCTCAACATAGCGGGGCTTACGTTTGGAATTACCTGCTTTCTGCTCATTGGGCTGTATCTGTTCGATGAACTCACTTTTGATCAACACCATAGTCGGGCCAATCACATCTACCGTGTTATTGAGCATAAGGTGGTAAAAGGTGAGGCCACCACCCTTGCCGCGGCCAGCTACAAACTGGCCGCTGAATCGGGGAAAACCATTGCCCAAATTGAAAACACGACGCGTCTTTCCCGGATCGGGCGGGCGAACCTGATCAACCCCGAAAACCCGGTAAACTTTCAGGAAACCGTCACCAACGCCGATGAAAACTTCCTGTCAATCTTTGACTTTCCCCTGATTCAAGGTGATAAGTACACGGCGTTAAAGGAGCCCAACTCCATCGTGATCAATGAAGACCTGGCCATGCGGCTATTTGGCCACACCCAGGTCTTGGGCAAAACGCTCCAATTTAGCCACCTGGACGCCCCGCTGAAAGTGACGGGTGTTCTCAAAAATCACCTGCGTAATTCCAGTTTCGACTTTAATTCGCTCGTTTCGGAAGCTACCTATCAGAATACCGATTTCTATAAACAAACCGTAGCTAGTGGGTGGTCGTCTGCCGATTTTTCCGTCTATGTTCTGCTACGGCCCAACACCAACGCCGAAACGGTTTCCTCTCAATTAACCAGGCTCGTGTTGGCTAATGTTAAGCCCGAGCCAGGTACCCACCTGTCGTACCGCCTTCAGGCACTGAGCGATATTCACCTGCATTCGGAAGGCATCATCGATGGCGCCCGGAATACGAACGTGGAGGCCATGGCGCAGGGAAGTCTGTTTTACATCCGAATCTTCCTATTTATCGCGCTGTTTGTTCTGGGTATTGCCGGTATCAATTACATGAATTTATCGACCGCCCGGGCCTCGAACCGCTTAAAGGAAATTGGAGTCCGTAAGTCGATTGGAGCCCAACGCAGTCAGCTAATCTATCAATTCCTGGTAGAAGCTCTGCTGATAACGGTTCTTTCGTTGGTGGCAGCCCTGCTGCTGGTCAACATTCTTCTGCCCTTCTTCAATTCATTTGTCAAGAAACAACTGACGTTGGGATGGGGCACGGATTACCGAATCTGGCTCATGACTCTGGGCGCTACCCTACTGATCGGGCTGTTGTCGGGAAGTTACCCCGCTTTGCTGCTATCGGGTTTCAAGCCGGTGCTCCTGTTAAAAGGCATGAAGATTAACCCGCGGGGTAGTCTGAGTTTGCGGAAAGTCCTGGTGGTTTTTCAATTTACAATCTCGACGGTGCTGATGATTGGTACCATCGTTCTGTATTGGCAGGTACGGTTTATGAACACCACCGATTTGGGTTTTAATAAAGACCAGTTGGTGGTCATCGATGTCAATACCGGTACCGCAAGGGACCGTTTTGAGACGATCAAAGCGGACATGGCCAAAATACCTACCGTAAAAAATGTATCGGTTACCTCCCGAGTACCCGGGGAATGGAAGATGATTCGGACGGTTAAGATGCACCCGCCGGGTAAAGCGGATGATCAACAAATTTCCTACCTGATTGGGGCGGACAAGGACTTTCTTAAAACCTTTGAGGTTGACCTGCTAAAGGGACGAAACTTTGTCAATCCGGCGGATTCCATGTCCGTACTGCTGAATGAAACAGCCGCTCGTCTGTTTAATCTGACTGAGCCTTCCGGCCAATGGCTGGAGATTCCCACCCTGTCATGGGGCGGTGAGTTTCGGCCGGTCAACCCCGACAATACGCCCTTCAAAGTCCGGGTCATCGGGATTGTCAAGGATTTTCACTTTCAGTCACTAAAGGCTAAGATTGAACCGCTGGTGCTGGCTTACCACCAAAATCCGATTCATGGCATTGACTATTATACGGTACGTATTGATGCCAATGGCATTTCCCAAACCCTGGAAAAGCTTCAATCTATCCTGCAGAAAGCTGATCCAGACGAGCCGTTTGAGTATCATTTTCTGGATCAGCAACTGGCGGTCTTCTACCAGGAAGACGCCCGCCGACAGACGCTGCTCATCTGGGTC
Organism: Larkinella arboricola; assembly: GCF_003259745.1. Classification (GTDB taxonomy): domain Bacteria; phylum Bacteroidota; class Bacteroidia; order Cytophagales; family Spirosomataceae; genus Larkinella; species Larkinella arboricola. The sequence continues at coordinate 1,261,461 of NZ_QLMC01000001.1, forward strand.
GCCCTGGCCACCATTTTCATCGCCTGCCTGGGCTTGTTTGGTCTGGCTACTTACTCCACCGAACAACGCACCAAAGAAGTGGGGGTTCGAAAAGTACTGGGTGCCAGCACCGTCAGCCTGGCTACGCTGCTCTCGGGGGATTTTCTCAAATTAGTGTTAGTGGCCAATGGGATTGCCTTTCCCATAGCCTGGTGGGTCACCGGCCAATGGTTACAAGATTATGCGTATCACATTGATCTGGAGTGGTGGATGTTTGCTCTGGCGGGTGTAGTGGCGATGCTTATTGCATTCCTGACGGTTAGTTACCAATCCATTAAAGCGGCCCTGGTCAACCCGGTGAGGAGTTTGCGATCGGAATAATACTGCCGCAGATGCTACTCAAAAAGCAGCCGGCTTAGTATACTTTTTACAGGCAACATCACCCATCCTGCTTTTGCAAGGATGACGTAGCTCATTATCCGCTACGATTACCTGCCCAGTATAATGGCCCTGAAGTGGCCAAGTCGTCTAAAATTCTTCTAAATAGGTTCTCAACAGCCAGTTGGCGTTCATCTGACCGCCTACAGTGGTATTGATTACTATATCCGTTATACCGAATTCACAGGCAGCGTAACCGGATTCACATTAAGCCGGATTGGGAAGCTAGAAAGAACTGTTTTTTGTCTTTATAATTTCGACAACATGCAAAAGACAGCCTTATTTATTATTGCAGGGGTACTAACACTTTCTTCAGTCAAGGCGCAAATTAACTGGGGCGATTACTCGCATAGCTACCCGGATAAGCTCCAAAAACACCCCTCAGTCCTGGGGTTAATTCTAGCCATCCGGAAAGAGAATAACTCCTTTTGGCAAATCCGGGACAAGAGTAATCATTTTCATACGCTGGCGAAGGATTCGTCTTTCCGACGTTTCAGACCTAAAGAAATCCTGGCACGTACTACCTTTGATACCGCTTGTGCCCACTTCTTTCTGCACGGAGTTGGTCCGCAAAATGCCCACTTATATCAATTCCGGGTTATGGAATACCCCAGTAAGCGAATTCAAGTCCCCTGGCATGGAATCACCCGGTTCACCGATTCAACTCTGATCCACAGTTCAGGTCTGCCTAAGATGGCTTATCTGGGGGGCTATAAAACCAGCCTGGGTAAAATGTTGATTATAGATGTTAGGAGAGTAGATGTAAATCAGATTGTAGCCACTTCATTGATTGCCTGGGAGTCCATCAAACCGGAGATTACCAGTATTTATACCTCCGAAACGATGGATAAATTTCTGCAGCGGCTGCAATCACCCTGGATGCCCTACGATCAGTCGGTTGGCCATTTTTCGCCGGTTCTCACCGTGCCTGCCACCAATACAAACCTGATATTTTCCTTACAAAATGGCACATTTACTAAAAAGCAGATTCAATATGAATTGATTCGCAATGGCCGCGTTTATACCCCCTGGCGATACAATGCGTATGACAATAGCTTTGTCTGGATCAAAGATTACCCGCCCGGCAGCTATACGATGAGAATACGTTACTCCGTTCAGCCTCAGCATATCGCCCAATACCGCTTTGAGGTAGCTCCCCTTTGGTACCAAACCAATTGGTTCCGCCTTTTGGCCGGTATGCTGGTGGCTGGACTAGTGGGATTACTGTTCTTGTTGATTCGACAGCGACTAAAAACCCAGCAGGAACAGTTCAATAAAACCAAGTTACAACTCGAATTAAAAGCTATATATGCTCAGCTAAACCCTCACTTTGTTTTCAATGCCCTTAGCTCGATTCAGGGCCTCATCAATAAACAAGATATTAAAGGAGCTAACAGTTACCTGTCTGACTTTGCCCGGTTGATGCGGCAGTCGCTCCAGCAGAGCCAGAAAGATGAAATAGCGCTGTATGAAGAAATCCAGACATTAGACAGGTATTTAAAGCTTGAGCAGCTGCGGTTTGGTTTTGGATACACCATTCAGGTCGATTCGACGATTAACGTATACGAAACGAGTGTACCTATCCTGCTTTTACAACCTTTGGTTGAAAACGCGGTAAAGCACGGTGTAGCCTTGTTGGGAGAAAAAGGCTCAATTAATCTGGCCATTAACCAGTCCAATAACAGCATGATCGTATCCGTTACTGATAACGGCAATGGTTTTAAGGAGGACAAAGCAACTTCGGGTTTAGGCTTAAAGCTCACCCGTGACCGAATCAATCTGCTAAATAAGTTTCATTCTGAATCGCAGATTACCTTAGCCATTCGGAACGCCGTTTCATCTGGCACGCAAATTATCCTCACTTTTAGCCAATGGTTTTGAAAGCGCTTCTGATTGATGACGAGCAACCCAACCTGGATAATCTACAGGCGTTGCTGGAGATGTATTGCCCCCAGGTAAAGATTTGTGGTACTGCCCTGAACGCTCAGGATGCGACAAGGCTGCTGTATATCCACCAACCGGATTTGATGTTTCTAGACATCCAGATGCCGGGGCAAAATGGATTCGACTTATTACGTAGCCTCCCTGCTTATCACTTTGAGGTAATTTTTGTGACAGCTTATGATCAGTATGCCATCCAGGCCCTGCGTTTTTCGGCGATTGACTATCTGTTGAAACCCGTTGCAATTGAGGAGCTACAAGCGGCAGTGGAAAGAGCCCATCGGCAGCATCATCAGAAGGAGCAGAATAAACTGCTTCAAAACCTGATGCACTTTTTGAAAGCTGACCCTAAGTTAGATGAGCCACGCATTGCCTTAGCAACGGCCAAAGAAACGCGTTTCGTCAAAACCAGTGAAATCATTCGTTGCGAATCGTCTAACAACTATACAACCTTCTATCTGACTGGTAGCGAAACCCTGCTTGTCTGCAAGCCCATCTATAGCTATAATGATTTATTAGGGGCGTGTGGCTTTATACGGTGCCATCAATCGCACCTGGTTAACAAAATGTATATAAAGAGCTGGAAAAAGGAATTTGGTGACTTTTTGTTGCTGACCGATGGCTCCCAGGTACCCATATCCAGAAGGAACAGGGAGGAACTGAAAAGATTATTACGTTTTTAAGCAAAATGATTCTCCTAGCCGCGTATCTACATCCAAAGCGGTCAGGCGTATGTCATCGCCGTGACGCTGCAAAAGGGCAGTCAGCGGCTGGCGGCCTTCTGGCGGACGCACAAATCGCACCTGGTTAATCCGGATTATATTCGGCTGATTCGCAAGTCACCACAGGGTCGGTTTGCGTACTTAACCACGGGGAAGCCATCCCGGTGGCACGCCGGGTAACGACCTATCCGGATTGAGGCTGTTGATTTCAAACACCGCTCTTAAGGTTACCAGAGTCTTTGTGAGTTGAGGCCACCTGTAGCCATTCATGGCTAAAGAGCTCGTTTCTATGACACATACTTACTTGTGGATAGAGTGCTGATTCAATAGCTGTGTGAGCAGCTTCATATCAAGCGGTTTGACCAGATGGTGATCGAATCCTGCCTCCCTGGCTCTTCGTTTATCTTCTTCCCCACCATAACCGGTTACAGCGATCATCACCACGTCCTGCCCCCAGGGCTGTTGGCGAATAAGGCGGCAGGTTTCGTAGCCATCCAGCTCGGGCATTCCAATATCACACAGAATGACCGTAGGATGAAGCACTTCGGCAGCCTGGATTCCTTCCCGGCCACTGTGCCGGGTATGAACCTCATAGCCTCGTAGCTTTAATGTATGGGTGAGCATAAAAGCCAGACCGGGATTATCGTCGATCACCAGGATTCGCTGGTGGACTAGCTTTGCATCGAGGGGGGAGGCAACCGGCGTTGCCGCATTGGAGGACGGCTCCAGCAAGGGTAAGCAGATGAGAAACTCACTGCCCTGGCCTAAGCCCGGACTGTGGGCCTGCACTCGCCCCCCGTGCATTTCTACCAGCCGCTTGACCAGCGTTAAGCCAATGCCCAGCCCCCCCTCCGAACGCGCCAGCGAGACATCCACCTGAACAAACAGCTCGAAGATGGCCGTCTGCTGATCGGGCGTTAAGCCAATGCCGTTGTCGGCTACCCGCAGCAGGGCCTGTCCGTCTTTTTCCTGCAGGCTTACCCATACCTGCCCCTGTTCGCCGGTGTAGCGCAGGCCATTGGTCAGCAGGTTGGTGACCACCTGCCCCAGCCGGGTGGCATCGCCCTGGACAAAGAGCGGTTTTCCCCAAGGAGTGAAGTGGAGCCCTTTGCCGAGGGCCTCATACTGGGGACGAATCGCTGCTACCGAACTCGCTATTAGACCTGTTAACTCTACGGTCTCAAGCTTAAGCTGGATTTTTCCCCGGCTGATTCGGCTCACATCCAGCAGTTCATCGACCAGCCGGACCAGGTGATCGACCTGCTGATTGATCAGGCGCACGGTTTGCTGCTGCAGTGGATCGGTTTCGTCCGTCCAGCTCAGCAGGCCCATACCCAGTCGGATGCTGGCCAGGGGATTGCGCAGTTCATGAGCCAGCATGGCCAGAAACTCGTCCTTGCGTTGGCTGGCTTCTTTCAGGGCCTCTTCCGCCTGTTTTAACTCACTGATGTCGGTGATGATGGCCACGATCCCCGTGGCCCGGCCCTCATCCTCCCGAATTGGCACGGCAGCCATGCGGATCCAGATGGGAGGCCCCTCATCCGGGGTATAAAGCATTTCCAGGCCGGGCACCACCCGCTCCCCCCGTAGCGCCCGGGCTGCAGGGTATTCCTCTGGCTCCAACCGGCGGCCCTCCGGGTGATAAGCCTGCCAGCGATCCTGCCGGGCTCGGTCCTGGGAAGGGATCAGACCATTGGGTAAAAATCGTTGCATCTGTCTGTTAGCGAGTACCAGTCGACCGTTGGTGTCAGCTTCGCCCACCCCTACGGGCAGACTTTCGAATAGGGCCGTCAGCCGGGCCTGGCTGGCCCGCAAGGCCTCCTCGGCACGGGCGCGTTCGATGCGGGGCAGCAGCCGGTTCATCACATCGGTCAGCAGGGCAATCTGGTCGGGCTGCCAGTCGTAGGCAATGGGCGAAAAGAGGGTCAGAATCGATTTCCAGTGTTCCTCCCGGCGGTAGGGCAAGCCTACATACGAACCAATGTCCAGGGCTTTGAATGCCTCGGCGTTGGCCCCCGAATCGGTTTGGATATCCCTAATAACCACGTTTTCACCCTGGCGAAGCCGCCCGACGCCGTCGGGGCTGAAGTACGCCGACAGGTGGGCTCTTTCGGGCAGCAACAAGGGATCTTTTGCCCAGAAGAAGCGCCGGTACACTTCGTCAGAGTCGGGCCGGATGTCCCAGATACTAAAGGAGGAAATGGGAAAAACGGCCGTGAGTTTTTGGCCTGCTATTGCCATAATCTCCTGGGTGCCAACCTGGCCTGTGATGGCTTCTGTGATGTCAGCCAGCAGGTCCTGGTGGTCCTGCTGGCGTTTGCGTTGGGTGATATCGTTAAACAACAGGCCCACTTTCTGCTCACTGGCCTGCCCTACCCGAAAGCCATAGATGTCATACCAGCGGTCCATTGATTTCGATTGGACTTCAAAACGGCAGCGTTCTCCAGTGAGCACAACCTGGCCAAACATATCCAGAAAGTTCTGAGGAAAAGTGGGGACAATATCCCGAATCCATCGACCTGTGCCCTGGTAGATGCCGGTCAGTTTCTCAAACGAGGGATTGACCTCCAGAAGGCGGTAGTCTTCGACCTGGCCCCACTCATTGAATTGGACCTGAATCAGGCAGAAGCCTTCCTCGATGGAGCTAAACAACAGGCGGTATTGTTCTTCCGATTGGCGCAAGGCCTGCTCTACCTGCTTGCGCTGGGTGATATCGATGACTAATCCGGCGCTGTGATAGGGCCTGCCACTCTGATTATAAAATACCTGGCCGGTCCCCTGAAGCCAGCGCACCTGCCCATCATCGTGCACCACCCGGTATTCGTATTCAAACTCCTTGCGCTGGGCAATCGATTCGGCGGCCCGGGCCTGGACGTTGGAGCGGTCTTCGGGGTGAATCCTACCCAACCAACCTTCAAGGGTTTGAGCCTCTTCCTGAGAGCTAAATCCCACAATGGCTTTGCCTTCCGGGCTCCATTCCACCTGACCACTCACCAAGTCCCACCGGGCCCAGCCCGCCCGGGCACTGCGCATGGCTTGCGTCAGCCAGAGGTGGTTGTAGTGCAGGGCTTCCTGGCTCTTTTTGCGTTCGGTAATGTTTGTAAAAAGCACTGCGATTCGGGGCAGATCATACCCCTCGAGCCGGAAAGCATGAGCCTCAATCCAAAGGTCAAGCGAATCTACATAGTCTTGGAAATGAACCGGCTGGCCGGTTAAAGCGGCCTGGTCATAGTGGGCCATGATGTGTTCCTGGGCCCCAGGGACCAGTTGCCGAATGGTTTTACCGACTACCTGCCCAAGTCCGGATTGCTCTTCGAAAGCGGGATTGGTCAGCAGGTAGCGAAAATCGCTGGGGGCATTGGGTGGAGTAGGGACTTTTTCCAATAAGCAAAAGCCCTGGTTCATGCTATCAATGACCGTCTGGTAGATTGGAAGCAGCGTTTCGGGTAGGAGTTCAGGCATAGCATTGATGAAATAGTCCTGTTTGGGCAAACAGACTACATTGCAAATGGTTTGTGAATGACGCCCTAGAAAGTGCCAGATGCCCCTACTTAGCGTTTAAGGCGGCTTGCTGCACTACCCATTGTTTCTGAAAACCATACCTAGCCTCAAGGGAGTGTGAGTGGCGATCAGAAGGCCGTAGGATGGCATTAGGATGCAAGCGTTTGTTTTCTAACAGGAAAATTCACCGATTTGTCCTTATGTGGTCTAAAAGGTCCGGCTTTTTATCTGGGAGAACTGTGCAACACAATCAAGGGTTTTAGGGTAGTCGTGTCGTAAATCGTTACCCGAAAGGCTCCATGGAGCACATAAACAGACTGCTGCTGAATAGCGTCTATCAATGTACAGTGTTCCGATTGATGGGTTACCTGTTTTGCATTATCCAGTACAACAATTGACCAGCGGGGAGTACTTAATTGTTTCATGCCTATGTCTTCGCAAACCCTGTGCCAACTCGAGCTAACAATCGCCTTGCCTGCGCGGTAGGAATGAAGACTTAGGTGCCAGTTTCCACCTGCCCGGAGCGCAGCCGCAATAAAGACGGTAGGAGATATAAGGGGCGGACGTGGTTAATGACTTGAAGACAAGGGAGAAAAAAGAAACGAATGTATGTTCTTCAGGCCAACCTACGCATTCGCTTTCACCCCTCAAATCCTTATTGGCTAAGCGGCTGAAAATTCCTTGGGCAGTCATAACTAGAGTGGCCTTATTCTCCCAAGCAACCAGAAGCGAAAAAGTGTATGGAAGCTCCATACACTTAATTCTACACCCTTTAGTCAGCCTACTTACTTTTGACCAGTCGGTATCGCCTGGCCGCCTTCCCCTGACCCACCTGCAAAAGGTACATGCCGGAAGCCAGCGTTGGACCTAGATCGATAGACTGTTCATCCTGCACGTCACTTAACTCCAGCACCTTCCGGCCCGAGAGATCGTAAAGAGCTACCGGTCGTTTGCTGGCTACCTGCCCTCTGCCCTTGAGCTGAAACGACTCCCGGAAGGGGTTCGGGAAGACCTGAACGCAGCCCGGCTCTGTGTCGGCACTCAGCCGGGCTGCGGGTGATGAATCAACGAATTGAAAACTGACTGTTAAAGGGATACCGGCTGAACCGGTGCCATCCTTACCGGGGTAAGGCGTCGCCGTCAGCGTATAAGGGCCAAGAACCGGTTTCCAGGTACGGTAATGGCCATTGCCATCATCCTTAAAAAGCGCATAAGGGGGCGCATCCTCCAACTGGGTACGGGTCTGCGTACCGTCTAGCTACAGGATGACCGAGGCAACCGTGTCGGGATTGATGTGGGCCCGGATATTAAACATATGGCTGGCCAGGCTGGCCAGATCCAGCACTTGCCCATCGGTTATTTCCTGAATGGGCTGATGGGTTACCGCATTGATCAACGTGAAATTTTCCACCTTCAAATAGTCTGCTATCGTAAAACTCAGGGAGTAGGGTGCCGTATTCTCGATGTGAGTGCGCGACTGCTGACCACTGAGTTGAAACACCACCGAGCCCACAGTAGCCGGATTGGTGTTGGCCCGGATGGCCAGGTTACGGGTAGGCAGGCCCGCCAGGTTGATTTCTTCACCGGCCTTTAGTTCGCGGATCTGTTGATCGGTATGGGCGTTGATTAAGCTAACACTCAGCACAGCCAGCGGCACGGCGGCCGGAGTAATTTTACGGACACGCTCGTTTATGGCGTCACTGATGTAAATATTGTCCTGAGCGTCGACTGCAATCGCAATGGGTTGATTAAAACTTGCCTGTGAAGGCAAGCCGCCGTCGCCGCTAAAACCTGCTATGCCATTGCCGGCAATGGTGCTAATAATACCATCAGGACTAATCTGACGAATGCGGTGGTTGCCAACATCCGCAATCAAGAATCAAGATATTATTATGGTTATCTACGGCAATAGCCGTTGGAAACATGCTGGCATTGGTAGCCGCTTGCTAGTCTCCATTAAAGCCTATTTGCCCATTTCCCGCAACGGTGGTGATAACGCCATCCGGAGTAATTTTTCGAATGCGGTGATTACCATAATCGACAACTAAGACATTATCCTGACGATCCACGGCGATACTTATCGGAAGATTCAGACTGGCGCTGGTCGCTGGACCGCCATCACCACTAAAGCCATAAGTGCCATTGCCAGCCACTGTAGTGATGATGCCTTGGAGCGTTACCTTACGAATGCGAGAGTTACCCTGATCAGCAATGAAGAGGTTCCCCTGCGAATCGAGGGCTACCGATATGGGTCTATACAAGCTCGTATTGATGGCTGGTCCGCCATCACCAGTAAAGCAACCTTGACTACCAGGACCGCCACAAATTAAACCGTTGCCTACAATGGTGTTGATGATGCCATCAGGCGTCACTTTACGAATGCGGTTATTGAATACTTGATCACCAATGAGCAGGCTACCTTGGGCATCAACGGCAATGCCGTGTGTATTGGCAAAACGGGCCTTTATGGCTGGACCACCATCCCCCTGAAAGCCAGTCCAACCATCACCGGCAAAGGCGTGGATGATGCCATCAGATGTGACTTTGCGGATGCGCCCGCCGTCGGAAATGTAGAGGTCGCCTTGGCCATCAACGGCTAGTCCATAGACGGTGTATAAGCGTGAACTGATTGCGGGTACCTCATCACTATAATTGCCTTCAGGGCCGTTACCCGCAACGGTAGTAATGGTTTGAGCGGATGCCGTAAATAAGCATCCTGCTAGTAGGAGACCAGCGGTTAACAAACCGGCTACGGGAATCGGAAAAAGCGTAGTGAACGGGTCATAAAGAAACAGGTTAGGATTGATACAATGTGTAAATGAGTAATCGCAATTATTTTATTGTCACTCTGCTCCATGTTGATCCGCAAACCGGTTCATGCTAACGAGAATCGGCTGCTGGTTGCATGGATGGCAGCTATAGCTAGCTGTAAAATTGAAAGGCCGGTGGGGTAATAGAGGTAGTATTTCTCAGGAAGAAAATTAAAATAAAAAACGACAAGCAATCTCTTTTTGGTTGATTTTTAATTACTTAATGGTGGAGAGGTAAGTGCTTGAAGGTGTGCCATAAAACAAGACTGCTGAAAGCTTTAGTGGTCATTAGAAAAGTAAACTTATAGACCCTGAAGGATGGCGGGGCTTTTTCGTTGGGGAGGAAAAATAGGGCTTCGGTTGAGCCCATTGCTAGCTCTGGGGTGAGGTGAATAACCGTTAATTTTCCACAATCAGCCTTTTTTCGCAAAAGTGCGGGAAAATCAGAGGGCAGGGAGTCATCCCATATCTGTTAAAAAACGGGCAGGAGGTTACCCCGCCCGTTTAAATGGTGATCCTATTGCGCTTTTACTTACTGCGTTTTGATCACCTTAAAGTGCTGCGTGGCTTTGCCCTGCCCGACTTGCAACAGGTACAGACCCGGGCTAACACTCACCTGCTGGTGGCGGGGCGATTAGAAATAGGTGAAATAGGTTATTGAGAAGTGATGAATTCTCCTAAAAATAACTTAGCAGAGAAATATAGGTATCTGATCTGTCATAAAATACGGAAGAGCTTTAAAGTCCATACTTTCAGCTACGTTACCATGAGACCTCTATGCGAATTTATTTACCTATCATCTTTCTATGTTTTAGCCTCCTGACGTTGATAGAGGAGGAGGCCGTTAACGCGATGATCAGCCAATACTCCCTTCTAAGGTGTAAATGACTATAATTTACTGAGCCGTTTATACCTTAAAAATTTAGTTTCCCGAAATAATAGACTTGATGGCATAAATTAATAAACACAGAAAAGATATACAATAATTATCAAAGTGTAAACAAAAACAAAAAAGCACTTACCATTTCTGATAAGTGCTTGATTTTCAGTGTGGGAGTTGACGGGTTCGAACCGCCGACCCTCTGCTTGTAAGGCGGTGTGAAATGACTTTAAGTTGCTTGTTATTGTTTGTTTAATATATTGATTATCAGTTTATTGATAAGGTTTGTTTTGCTGTCGCTTATTGTGGATATAGCATAATTTGTTATATTTGTTTTACCTAACGCTTTACCTAAAAGCTGGGTAAAACAAAATGGCTAGAACGACCGAACACAAAGAAGGCAAAGCTACCGTAAAGATCATCTACCGGGTTGATAAGACGCTCAAAGATGGGTCACATCCTTTTTGGATACGCATTACCAAGAACCGCAAAAGCACCTACATTGCCACCGGCTTAAGTCTGCATCCTAAGTACTGGAATGAAAAGGCAACCGGCTACAAAGAAGCTATACGCCGGAAATACCCTGATAAACTTCGTGACGAATTACTGACCCGTCTAGCCGATTGGGAAAATAAATATATCCTTGGTGAAAGGGAGCTGGCAAAAACGGATGAGGTGTATGATTCAAAGGCTGTTGCCTCCAAAGTTGCGGAAGGCCGTAATAAGGCCCGTCGTGTCGGGTTGCTCGCTTACATTGATGAGTTAGTAGCCGGAATGGTAGCTTCCAAACAGACGGGTAACAGCATTATCTACCGTGATTTGAGAAACCAGCTTGCCGACTTTTTGACCGATGAATATAAAAGCCGTGGTGCTGACCTGCCCTTTAGTGAAGTAACAGTACGGTTTTGTAATCAATTAGAGACTTTCTTCCGGCAGCGGGGCAACTCTGACACTACATTAAGCAACCGGTTTAGAACCTTAAGGGCTGTGCTTAATAAAGCAATTGCCGAAGGAGTAGCCAAAGCCGAACATTATCCATTTGCTCGTAATGTATCTGAAAAACACAAATTCAGTATCGGTAAATTTGATACCTCAACCCAGAAACGGGCCATTACCCGGGATGATGTACGGAAGTTGGAAGCTTACCAACCTGTCGGAACAGCTACCGGGGCTTGGTCTAGTCAAAAGAATGCTGCTGAAGTGGAACGCCTTCAATTAGCTAAAAACGTATTTCTATTTTCTTTCTATTGTGGAGGGATCAACTTTGTTGACTTGGCAAAACTTCGTTGGTGCAATATCAGCATTGACGCGGATGGAAATCTACGGCTATCATACATACGCCAGAAAACAGGAGGCAAGTTTACTGTGAAATTACTACCTCCAGCCGTTACCATTATTGAGTCCTACCGTTCTTTCACTTTCAATAACCTTAATAGCTACATTTTTCCGATATTAGACACTGCGGCACATGTTACTGAGGTGCAGATCAATAACCGGCTCCATAAGGTATTGGGGCAAGTGAATAAGGAATTGAAAACGCTTGCTGACCGTGCCGGAATCAATACACCATTAACTACCTATGTTGCCCGTCACTCCTTTGCGACTACGTTAAAACAGAAAGGAACCGCAACGGCTGTAATTAGTCAAGCAATGGGACACAAGACAGAGGCCGTTACCGCTGTCTATTTAGATTCCTTTGCATCAGAGATTGTAGATTCGGCTTATGATGCTTTATTGTAATTTTTCATGCTATATGGAAGATAAGTATAACAATTTACGCCCTGAAAAAGCAAATGATTTTAACTTAGATGATTTTAAGTCAACGGTGCTTAACCTAACTGATTTCAGCGATCAGTTAGATTTATGGAATAAATATTTCGACTTGCCCGCTATGGGTAGAAGGCTCTCTGTAGATGTTGGTTATAAAATTATTTTCCATTTCTATTGCGAAAGCCCACAGTGCGCCAAAAACTTCACTCCAGAAAAACAAGCCATATTAATTGAATGGCGAAAAAATTATTACAAACCATTTCAAGCAACTTTCGACCAACTAACGACTTACCAAGATAGAATAGATTTTTGTCTTAAGCATTTTGGTATGGCTTTAAATACGTTCGTTCCTGAAGAGGGAATTATATTTAGTACTCTGCCAGAAACGCCTGAAGAATGGGAGATATATAACCGACTATCATATGAATCTTGGGAGAAACATTTGCTTGAAACCCCATCTCTTAAGAATAAAGCGTTTGCTATTCGAAAGAAGACTTTTACTGAACGTATTATCAATCATTTGTATCCAGCAAAAGGGTTACAGGATGAAATAGATTCTATTTATGATGAATATTTTCAACCAGGCAAAAAATGGACCCCGCAAACTGAACATATTAACGCACATATCAAAACCTTTAAAGACCGTTACAATGGCTTCGTACTTAACTATGCTGAGGAGCCTAAAATGCATAGAGGGTTTGATGAAATGATAAGATATATTGAAGGTGAACAAGCATACAAGTATTACAAGTATTTAGTAGAACTACAACGTATGCCAGACTGGTTTGAAGAGTTGAGTGAAAAAATTGCCTCGCTATCTTCACTATCACAACATAAAGCAAGTATAAAGCCGTCATATGATGTTGATCGACTTTTGGTTGACAAGTCATATCGGTTTGCAATGGTCGATCAATTCTCGGAATACATGAATACGATTGAGCCTTATGCAGAAAGAGTACAATACTTTATGAAGATTAGTAAAGTGTTGGGTGTAGGTATTCCGGCGCTTAATATGGGAACGCAAAACATATTTGAGCGGGACTATTGGACTACAGATAATGGAGAACCACTTAATTTCCTAGATAAAGAGGGCAACCTGGTTCCGCATAAGCAATGGGGATTAAAAGTAACTACGGATGAGGAACGTAGAATAAGCCGGAAGTTATGGTTTATCGAGGTGAGGCATTCGGAGTTCAAGGCATTCGGCACCTGGATTAATGAGCCATTGGAGAAGCGTAAAGAATTATATAATAAGCAACTGAATAATTACAATTCGGTTGACTTGGCCCGGCTACATCTTAATATCATTAATAATGAAATAGCTCGGTTTCATAAAGAGTATAATGGGTTCTGGGACAAAGAACCAAGAGATTCAGAACTGATTGAAGTAAAGCGGCAGCGGCTGACTGCACCTATGCTTATTGAAAGTGAGTTATTAGGCAACAGAGCAATCAACTGGTTAGCTTTTCATCGTGGATATCAATTACAACCGTTTGCTTTCTTGTGGGATATGGTGGCGTTTAAACTTTTCTTGATTCAGCAATTACATCTTTCACAAGCAACCTATACAACTGATCTCCCTCAAATATCTGTTAAGAATCCAGAAATAGTAGTTATAGACAAGTCTCAAAACTTTTTAGATGAAATTGCGACAGTCGAGAAAAAAATAGCAAATAATGTAAATGACCAATTTAGAAGCTCGCTATTTGCTCCGAACTTATATAAATCAGTTGCTGATTTATGGAATTCGCTCGAAGGAAAAGAACGTAAAGAAACTAAAGACCTCTTTCGTGAAGCAGTTATAGGGTATATAAATGATTCAAAATTAGTAGTTGATAGATTGATTGAAGGCTATGAAAGGGAGTTAAGAAAGCAACCTGAACGTAAAGCTGAATTATTAATTGAAAATCGAGACTGGTATGTAAAGCGGTTAGCAGATATTTATGTGCCAATTGATAATTGGTATCATAATTTTTGGGATGATCAAGCCCGAGAGGTAAAAGATATTAATGCTTTAGAGTCGGAAGTGTTCCTATTCTGCTACAATCAAGATAAACCTTTCATGGTTGGTTTGAGACTGTTACGTGATTTGTATGGCTACTATCAGGCAATCAGCAGATTTAACGAGTTGATACAGCAAAATGTAAGCGGACGATCAATTCCTTCAATTAAAAAAAAGAAGCCAGCCTTTGCAAATAATGCTTTAGAATTATATTTTGAACATACTTCGAAATATAAGATAGTTATGGAATTGCTTGTTGAAAGAAAGTACTGTCAGGCAGGAACATATATTTGGATTGATACAGCGCCAGGTTTTAAAAGCACAGTAGTTATATTAATCAAACATCTGCATGCACAAGGCTTTTTTAAGAATAAAAAGAAACCTTCTAACCAAGAAATTGTCATTGTTGCTCAAAATACATTTGGTGTTCAATTAAGTATAGATAGTGTAAAAAAAGCGCAGCCCTCTTCTTCTCACTTTGATTTTATAAAGCCTGCAAGTACTTATTGATTACACAAAATACCCCGTTTACACTCTAGGTAAACGGGGTAAGCAGTAATTGGTTTTTTCACTAATAATGCTATTTTCTTTGTAGCCGAACCAAATACTACATCGGCTATGAACGATATCCTTTTAAGCCCGCTACGGCTGTCCGAACTTGAAACTCTCATCGAAAAATCTGTCCGTAGGGCAATAAGCCAGCTCCTTTCCGACCCTACGCCTAAAGACCAAATCGGCGGAATTGAGCTAGCTGCTCAGATTACCCGCCTAAGCAAAGCCCGTATCTATACACTCGTATCGGAAAGGGCTATTCCCCACAAGAAACGCGGAAACCGGCTTTATTTCAACCGCACCGAGCTAATTGCCTGGGTAGAGCAGGGAAACCGGAAGGAGAGAGGAGGGCTGGAATCGTGACCGCACTTCAAAAACTCAACACCCTGGCCGACCAGGACAAGGCCGCTAGACACCCTAGCTTTCCGGCTAAATACACACCATCAAGCAAGTACAGTGACCGCGACGCCAACGACTTGACGCGGTGCATTGTAGATTATCTCAATTTATCGGGTCATTTTGGTACCCGCCTTGCCAGTACGGGAACCTACCGCGCCGACCTGCAAAAGTTTGTCCAGTCTCAGCAACGGGCCGGGTTGCCCGACGTATTCGGAGTCGTTGAAGGCCGAGCCGTTTTTATCGAAGTCAAAGTTAGAAAAGATCGGCTGTCGGATGTGCAGAAGCACACCATCAATCAGCTTGAGCAAGCCGGAGCCTGGGTGTATGTGGCTGATAACTTTCAGGGGTTTTACGACTGGTTCAAGGCCGAATTTCTAACCCCACCTTTTTGAATCCCTCCGCTAACTAACAGGGTCGATACCCCGCAGCATCGACCCTGTTCAACACTTTTCCAAATGAATACTGAACAGAATAAAGATACGAAAAAGCCGCCAATCTTCGACATGACGGATGAGGAATTGGCCGACACCGCCGATATACCGTTTACAGAGGAAGAACAAGAACCACCACCGCAGCAACCTGAAAAGAAAGACCTTCTTTTACAGCGGCTGTTAGATAAGGAAAAGTCTCTGGCAGAAGCCGCCACAAAACCGGTTGTGTTCAGTCCTCCGCTGATCAGCCGGGATGAGATGGGAATTATTGGGCGGGGTACGGTCAATGTCATTCAAGGGGCTTTTGGGTCACATAAATCCCGCTTTGCTGAATTATTGGCGTCTCTGATGCTCACGGTCAATGAGAGTATGAATCCCAAATTTTTAGGCTTCGCTCGCGCAGCGCTGGAACGGTTTTGCGTCTGCTACATTGATACCGAACGCAACCAAAATGAGGAACTCCCGTTTGCTATTCAGGGCATCAAGCAACGGGCGGGCTATCGGTTAGATGAGCTACCGGAACAGTTCCGCTTTACCTCCATCAAAGGCGAAAAACGCAGCGAGCGATTTGAAGCCATCGATACGTTTATCCGTAGCGTTCGTAAGAGTACCACCCTGCATTTGGTCTGTCTGATTGATGTGGTCACCGATGCCATTGGAGATTTTAACGACCCTAAAGAATCGATGTCGTTATTTGATTTTATCGGCAACCTCTGTGATAACTACGACGCGACGTTTCTTTTGGTTATCCACCAGAATCCCGGTACCGAGAAAGCCAGAGGCCACACCGGCACTGAAGCCGCTAACAAAGCTAGCACCGTTTTTCAGATTGGGATTGAGAAAGATGCCAACGGCAACGACACCGACTTGATTAAGCTTCGTTACCTCAAATTGCGTTACGGGAAAAAGCCTGAACATCTGTATTTGCAATTCTGCAAAGAATGGAATGGATTACGGTTAGCGGATGCGGAAGCGGTAGCCAATCATATTAACTACCGGAAGCATAAAGCCGACGCTGAGGATATTGCCGACCGCTTGACAAGTTTGCTGGCAGATGGCCCCATGACAAAAGGAAATGTCATAGAAACCCTGGAAGCTGAATTTGGGGCCAAAAATGCCACGATTCGGGAACGTCTGAAGCAAGTGATCAACGATCAGCTCTTTATGACCAACGATCAGGGGGTATTGGTGAAATTGGGCGAATACCGCGAAGGCCGACAGCAGTTCTACCGGCTGGAGCCATTGGAGGAAGACCATGAGGCCGAAAGCGCCGATTAACGTTAGTGCTAACTGCTAAAGCCCTTATAGGGCCGCTGGCAGTTGGCACTAACCTTTATTACTGCCAAAATCATTTTAGCACCTACTCTAGCAGTTAGCAGCATGGAACCGAACGCCCTACGTCCGAATCTGTTGGACGTGCCGATTAGCTTTTTTGAGTACGATCACCAGCGCAACCATTTTGCCAATACACCCTCCCAGGAAACCACTTTACGGCGGATTGTCACCACCCGGTTTTACCGGTCTACGATTGAAGCGATCCGATCCGAAACCGATCCGATCCGGCAGGACCAGCTCAAGAAACAGCTTCCGGCTATTACACCCGTAGCCCTACTCTACCACCGCCGACGCGAAACGACGTTTGCCCAAAAGATTAAGCAACAATGGCCGATGCTGATGGGGGATATTGACTGGAAAGATAATCCGGGCGTTGATATGGCCGAACTGAAAAAACACCTGACGCGCTTGCCGTATGTATTGCTCTGTGCTTACTCCGTGCGGGGAGGACTTTGGTTTGTGGTGCGGTTACCGGATGACCAGACCCCGGAAACGTTGACCGCTCACTTCCGATACTTGCAAAAGGTGTTCCTGGAAAAGTTCGGGATTGTACTCGATGCCAGCAAAGGTGGAAATCCGACCCATTTACGATTTGTCAGCTATGACGCCGAACCGTATCTGAATGAAAACGCTACGGTGATGAAAGGGATTTACACACCGTCCTCAAAACCGACTTTCCGAACAAATCCGGCCCGACCAACGAAGCCTGTTGATCAACATGAGTTAGTGACCCGCCTGGTTCGCTTCACCCAAAATGCCGCTGAAGGCCAGCGGCACGAAACGCTATTGAAAGCGGCCATTCTTGCGGGCGGCTATGTAGCCACCGGTAAGCTTGATGAATCAACCGCCGTTTATGCCCTGGAAACCGTAGCGAGTGAGTGGCCGAACTTTAGCAAGTCCCAAAAAACGATTCGTGACGGTATTGCCTATGGGTTAGCTAAACCAATTGTAGAGCCGCAGGCCCCATTACATTCATCCGTTGCTGAAGTAGTTCAAGCAAATAATAGGATTAAGGATGGTTACTGCACGGATGAAACGCCAGAAAAGCTAAATCCGATGATTACTGCCCAAAAAAATGTCCGGTCCGAACCGGTTAATTCTGATAGGGACTTTTGGCAAATAAACTTCTTTGAATGGCAGCGAACACATCCGCCGTTTAATCAACTTGGTTTGGTGTCGCTGAGAAGATTAGGGACTGAGAACCCGAACAAGAATTAATTATTTTTTACCTACGAATTATTGGAAAAGACGAGTGATTTTACCTTTCTACCTTGTTGAATACACAGCGTCAATTAACTTTATACAAGTCTTAACCTTATTAGTTCTATTGGGGAGTTTCAAGCAAAGTATTTTTCCTTTTACATCCATTTGGAACTGATACAGAAAGCAGGTCTGCGTTATCAACCTCCTTCGTTCAGACGGCCTTGGATATAAAAGCCCAAACCAGCTAGGCGGGGAATTTGATTCAGCCGTATCGCCAGAAGGACCTGACGTTTCGAGAGAATGCGGAAAAGCTTAATGCGAATGAGTACCGCACCCGGCGGGAAAATTGTTCTGGCCGATTTCCTTCCATCGACTGTGGAAACGATTCTAGGTATGAGAATAAGCCAATCAACAATTAATTAGTCTTCATCAGAAGTTTATAATAGAACTAATATATAGTCCTTGAAAATTAATATATATAATGCATAATATCATGTTGTGTATATCTTTAATTAATTTAAGGTCAATAAACTAGCAGGGTGTAAATCAAACCTATCTCTACCATTGGATACTATCCGACAGTTCTATTTATTGCCTGGTCCTTTTCCAAGCCTCCTGAATCTTTCGACTTTTCTCAATGACTGAATTGAATCATGCACCTAATTCTTCACAGCTAAAGGCAATAGCTACCTTGGAAGGCCCCTTGTTAATCATCGCGGGCCCCGGTTCAGGAAAAACCAAAACCCTAGTAGATCGTATTGTTCGGCTAATTGAACAAGGCATCCCCGCTGAGGATTTGTTCGTAGCTACCTTTACCGAAAAAGCGGCCAAGGAACTGGTCACCCGAATTTCTAATCAATTATTGAGGTTGGATATTAGGGTTAATCTTAATGAGATGTACCTTGGTACACTCCATTCTTTGTTTCTGCGCCTGCTTGAAGAATATCGTGAGTACACTCGATTCAAACGTAGTTACAGAATTTTGGATGACTTCGACCAGCAATTTCTCATTTACCGGAATATTAGCCGATTTGATGAGATTCAGAATGTTGACGTTTTGACTGGGCCGCCGACTCGCTCTCGTTGGGAGAGAGCATCCTCATTAGTCAGACTGCTTGGCAAAGTGTCGGAAGAGTATATAGATGCTATTACCCTTTCTAATTCCGCCGATTTAGCTGTCCAGGTTTTAGGTCAAACTTATATCCTATATAGGGAAATCCTGCTAGAAGAAAATGTATTGGATTTCGCTGTTATCCAGACCGAGCTTTTGCATCTGCTCGAAACTCAGCCTCAGATATTGTCTCGACTCCAAGAGAAGTTTAAATACCTGATGATCGATGAGTACCAGGATACCAATACAATCCAGGAGCGGATCGTGCTGCTGTTAGCGGATGCCAAACATAACTTGTGTGTTGTGGGGGATGACGATCAGGGGCTTTATCGGTTTCGTGGAGCATCCATCCGGAACATCCTTGAATTTCCAAATCATTTTGCACCAAGCGAATGCACGACCATTCGGCTTGAGACAAATTACCGGTCGCATCCTGATATTATCGCGTTTTATAACGACTGGATGGCTCGCCTTGACTGGTCGGGAGGTACATCCACTTGCTTTCGATACGATAAAACGATCATACCTCGTCCGGGAAGCTTTCATTCATCGCCTTCTGTAATCCGCGTGGGCGCATCAGGGAGTTTTGAGCGCTATTGCGAGGAGGTATTGGCCTTCATTCGCCAACTGGAAAACTCGGGTAAAATTTCCGATTACAATCAGATTGCTATGCTATTCCGGTCGGTACGTAACGATCAGGTGCTGGCACTGGCCGCGTTTCTGGAAGACAATGGTGTACCGGTTTTCTCACCTCGTTCAGCCCTGTTCTTCGAACGCGACGAAATTAAACTACTGCTGGGAGCCCTAGTTTTCTTGTTCCCTAATCTGTTCGAAGACTTAAAGTGGCAGGAAGACGCCCAACTCGGCATCTGGGACCGATACACCGAGTGGAAACAATTCTTCGCAGATGCACTCCGAGCTGACAAAAATAAACACCGTGACTTGATCTTGTGGGTACGACAGACAGCCAAAATTCACGCAACGATGGCCAGTTCGACTACCTATGCGCTGGCAGCTCTGCTCTATCAACTTCTTGAGTTCCCTATGTTTGCTGAGTTCCTGGAGGTGGACATGAATGATAAAAAGCGTAACCTTCGAGCTGCGTTTAACATTGCCCTTCTTTCCAAAATTCTTTACCGCTTCGAGTATCTATATGATGTTACGATTCTGACGCCGAAGAAACTTCAATCGGTCCTGCAAAGTTTTTTTAACCAGTATTTACGTTTCGTTTACGAAGGCGGCATTCAGGAATACGAGGATTTCGACGAGATGGCTCCATCGGGCTGTGTCTCGTTTATGACGATTCACCAGGCGAAAGGCCTGGAGTTTCCAATTGTTATGGTGGGGTCCCTCAATGGGGTGCCACGTTCCCAAACGGAACCGGTCGATTTGACTGCCTACCTTTCTAAGCCACCCTTTGAGCCCACCACGGAGACGCACCGCTTTGACTTTTGGCGGCTTTACTATACGGCTTTCTCCCGCCCGCAGAATCTGCTGGTCCTCACAACTTATGAGAAACAAGGGCAAGGACGTAGCCCGTCCAAGTATTTCGATGAGGTATATTGGTCTTTACCATCGTGGAGGGATGCCCGCTTTAGACTGGACGACTTTGTGTTCGATTCGCTCAAACCAGTCAATCTCAAGCATGAATATTCTTTTACTTCGCACATTTTGCTTTATGAGAATTGCCCGTTGCAGTATAAGTTTTACAAAGAACTGGAGTTTGTAGAAGTTCGGACGGGGGGCGTACTTGGTGGCTCGCTGCTCCACCAGACTATCGAAGACATTCATCGCCACGTGTTACGTGGGGAACCGCACCACGAACTGACCGATGAAAAAATAAAGGGATGGTATGATCTCAACTATTACTTATTGGCTAAGCAACAGCGTACCCAACTCCGGCAGGCCCAGTTAGATGCGCTATACCGGCAGATTTTGCGTTACCGGGATCGACAGGCCAATCAATGGCATCTGATCCGCGAAGCTGAAGTCGATGTGTCGCTGGTGAAAGAGGACTATATACTAAAGGGGACAATTGACCTCATTGAAGGCGAAAACGGGACGGTGGAACTGGTAGATTTTAAGTCGGGCGACAAGCCGGACGTAAACACAACCGACCCCCGGCTGAAGAAACAACTCAACCAATACCGGCGTCAGTTGGAGATTTACGCACACCTGGTGGAGGAGCGGACAGGGCAGACGGTTTCGCGAATGAATTTGTATTACCCGAAGGAGGAAAGCGGTAGCCCCTATGTATCGTTCCCCTACAACCGTGACAATGTAGCTGTTACAGTGGGATCATTTGATGAAGTCGTCAAGAAAATTGAAGCGCATGACTACGACATGGCCCACACGCCTAAAACCGAAAAACTTTGTGGTGACTGCGACATGCGGTATCATTGTAACCCCACAAAGTTTTCGCTCTAACTGGGTAGGAATTAAACGACATAATTAGATGAGTGGAATTTTAACTAAGATCCATCAGCAGTTCATGGCCAGCAAGGACGTAGTTTCGTTCATTAAACTCTTCTCGGTTGTTACATGGGAGAAAATTGCTTTTGTCAGGAGACAGAAAGGACTTAAATTCCATGAGGTCACGGCCACGCAAAACCTCCTTTTTCAATTTCGCCTGTTAGCAGAAGCCAATCCCAGTGGTGTGATTATGTATGAAGCAGATAGCGAAAAGACGAATGGCAATGACATTGAGCTGTACATTAAAATCAACGGCCGGTATATATTTTTTGCCTGCCAAGCCAAGATTGTCTATGATAAGAGTAGCGCAAGAAGACCAGATACGTATGATTCGATTAAACACTTGATAAATAAAAAAACACCCAATCCTGAAGAACAGATCGAAAGTCTGTTACGATATGCGAAGAGGAAAGGGGGTATCCCCATTTACCTTTTTTACAATTATTGCGCCGATCAAAAAACAGTAAACGATATTGTCCAGTCCTCATCGGAAAATATCGAAGTATATGGATGTTCATACGTAGATGCAAGGTCATTGATAGGAAACTATTACTCTATCAATGACTGGCATACGATACCAACCTTTAGATCACTGCATATTCAACAGGCAAAGCCTTTTTATAAACTTTTTGAGACTATGGAATTGTCTGATACATCGATTAATTTGAGGGATATGCTTCGGTCGGCCAATCTCGAAAACACTGATGATAACCTAACACAATATGAGCGACCGTTTGATGAAGATGGCAATAACTGGGTTTCAACAAATGAGGCCTTGCCAAGAAGGCAGAAGAGTAGAAAGAAAAGTCAGGAAGGCACCGAGGACGCTGGGTTTGCCCCAAGGTACAGGTTGGTTATCAACGACCTGCAGATTGATTCTCCTTTAGCTCAGTGGCTTTTCCTATAGATTTAATGAACACACTTTACAACATGCAAACTAACCTTAACCTCAACGCCCGTACTCGGCAGGAGGAAACCACCGTAGAAAATTACCAGTTTGAACCCATCAAAGGTTACCCCATGCTCCAGTGGCAGGGAAAACGGCCGTTTACCAGTACGCAGTTCTACCCCGCTCAACTTAAAGAAACCTACGGCGAAGAGACCGATGGTTGGATAAACCAGATCTTCTGGGGAGACAACCTTCAAGTCATGAGTCACTTGCTGAAGAAGTTTAGGGGGCAGGTGGATTTGATTTACATTGACCCGCCGTTCGACTCGAAGGCGGATTATAAGAAGAAGATTCAACTACGTGGTAAAGCCGTTGCCAACGACGCCACCGCTTTTGAGGAAAAGCAGTATACTGACATTTGGACCAATGACGAGTACTTGCAGTTTATGTATGAACGTTTGGTAATATTACGGGAATTGTTAGCCGAAACGGGTTCTCTGTATCTACACTGTGACTATCATAAAAATCATTACTTAAGATGTTTATTGGATGAAGTTTTTGGGCAAAGTAATTTTAAGAACGAGATAATTTGGAAAAGACGAGGAGGACGAACGACTACAGGTGAATCAAATTTATTTGAGTCAGTAACGGAAACGATATTTTGGTACGTCAAATCGGAGAATTATACTTACCATCAGCTTTTTTCGAAAGAAGAATCAGAAAAATATATTAAAGAAAAATTTACAAATAGAGATGCTGATGGCAGACTATATCAATTAACTGCTCTTAATTCGCCAAATCCTCGGCCAAATCTTATCTATGATTATAAAGGTTATAAACCTCATTCAAATGGCTGGAGTGTTTCTTACGAAACAATGCTAAGATATGAAGAAGAAGGCAAATTGTATTTTCCCGAAGATAAGACAAAAAGAATACGTCGCAAGCAATATCTAGATGAATGGGAAGGAAAAGTTGTACAGTCCCTTTGGACTGATGTTTTCACTATAAATTCCCAAGCGGAAGAGAGGGTAGATTACCCTACTCAAAAACCAGAGGCACTACTTGAACGAATACTAAAAACTTCCACCAATCCTGGCGACCTCGTTTTTGACTGCTTTATGGGCAGTGGCACTACGCAAGCTGTAGCCATGAAACTTGGTCGGCGGTTTCTGGGGGCTGATATCAACCTCGGCGCTATTCAGACCACTACCAAACGGCTTGTCAGAGTGGCTCAGGAACTGAACGCCAAACTGCCCGATGGCAAGGTTTATACCGGCTTTCAGGTCTATAACGTCAACCACTACGACGTATTCCGCAATCCGCTCGAAGCTAAAGAAATCCTAATGAAAGCGCTCGAAGTGGAACCTGCCCCCGCCGGTGGGTTGTGGGACGGTGAAAAAGACGGGCGCATGGTCAAGGTCATGCCCGTCAACCGGATTGCTACCCGCGCCGACCTCAACGACCTGCTGGCCAACATCGACCTGCGCGCCTACCAGATCCGCAAAGACGCAAGCCCTAACCGCCCCGTCGAACATATCACGCTCGTTTGTATGGGTCACGAACCCGACCTGGCTGCGCAGCTCAAAGCCGAAGTCAAGCAGATGGGTTACCTCATCGACGTAGAGGTTGTGGATGTCCTGCGCGATCGCTCGAAGCTTGAATTCAAGCGTGACGCCGAGGCCGTGGTAACTATCGAGAACAACCAGCTACTGATCCGGGAGTTCTACCCGATGAACCTGCTCCAAAAACTTTCGCTCATGAAAGAGGACGCGGGTGACTGGAAAGAACTGGTCGAATCAGTCTTGATTGACTGGAACTACGACGGGGCCGTGCTCGAACCTACCACGGTCGATATTCCCGAAGGTAACGCCCTCGTGCGTGGCGTATACCCTTTACCGGCAAATCACGGAACGATCCGCGTAAAAATTACGGACTTGCTATCCGAATCCCTTGAACTAACCGTAGAACCGTTTTAACTGACCTACTCATGGCTAAACGCACCAAGCAACCATCAGTAGAGTTTCACTTCTACCGGTTCCTGCTCAAGTTCCATACCGAGAAACGCAAGGATATCTACGCCAGCTATCCGGCGATAACCCGTAAATTTTTACGATTTAACGACCCTACGAACGCCAGTGCCTACCTCCGCAAACCCCAGTTTGAGGCCCTCGAAATTTACGTCTTCCTAAAAGAGTATTTTGGGAACGTTCAGCTCTCGGACATCTTCATGGAGTGGTTTGAGCGGAGTGGCAAGTTTGAAGGGCGGGCCGTAGGCGGTTTTAACCGTAGCGGACAAGGGCAAATTTTTGATGTGCTGGAACAGGACCAGGAAACCGACAAGGAGACTGCCCGCGTCATTTTCCAGCAAATGGCCGCCTACAAACAAGCTTATCCAAACTACATCTTCGCCCTGACGATGGGCCTTGGCAAAACCGTGTTGATGGCTACCTGCATCTTTTACGAGTTTTTGCTGGCCAATAAATTCCCTCAAGATGAGAAATACTGCCACAACGCGCTGGTATTTGCCCCTGACAAAACCGTTCTGACCGCCCTGCGTGAGATCGAAACCTTCGATAAATCGCGGGTTGTCCCGGCCGAGCACATCAACTGGCTGGACGCCCATTTGAAGTTTCACTTCCTGGATGAGTCGGGCGACGCGCTGAACGTGTTGGATGGAACGGCTTACAATGTCATCATTACCAACACGCAGAAGATCATCCTGAAGCGGCAGAACAAGGCCAAACAAGCCGCTGACCTGCTCTTTGCCGACGCCAAGAAAACCTACAACATCAAAGAACTGAACAAGGACTTTGAAGACCTGTACGACTTTGACAATCTTGACTCCGAAGCCGAGCTGGTTACCAACCAGCGGTTCGAGAAGCTGCGTCGGCTGCGCAACCTGGGTATCTACGTCGATGAAGCCCACCACGTCTTTGGTACCAAGCTGGCGCAGGACTTTGACCCTACCCAACAAACCAGTTTGCGGGCGACGATCAACGCATTAGCCAAACTGCTCAGTGACCGGGGCGAAAAGGTAGTAGCCTGTTACAACTTTACCGGAACGCCCTACGTCGGAAGTCGCCTGCTACCCGAAGTAGTCTATAGCTATGGACTGAAAGAAGCCATTGACAATAAATACCTAAAACAGGTCAAACTCGATGCTTATGAGAACGTTCGCCATCAGACCAAGGCTTTTTTGAAGTCGGCAATTAGTGGCTTTTGGGAGCAGTTTGGGCAAGAGCGCTACGAAGGAATGCTTCCTAAAATGGCTATCTTCTGCACAACGGTCGATGAATTAAAGGGTGATATTCGCCCCTCAGTAGAAAGCATTTTGGCAGAATTGAACATTCCAACCAGTAAAGTTCTGGAGAATACCGAAAAGAGTACCAACGATGAAATTAGAGAGTTCAACCTACTTGATACCCCCGCGTCGGAGAAGCAGTTTATTCTGCTGGTTAACAAGGGAAAAGAAGGTTGGAACTGTCGGAGCCTTTTCTCAGTGGCTATGCACCGGGAGCCGAAGTCAAAAGTTTTTGTGCTACAAGCCACAATGCGCTGTTTGCGGGCAATTGGAGAGGTACAGGAAACAGCTAAGGTCTATCTATCGAAGGAGTGCGAAACCATTTTGCGTAATGAACTAGACCAGAACTTTAAATTGACCCTTGAGGACCTGACTACAGCAGGCGATGACGATAGTGACCGGATTGAAGTACATGTAGTACCCCCTCCCATTAAGGTAAAGCTCCAAAGAGTTCAGAAGCGGTTTGAATTGCGGACCAAGCAGGTAGAGCGTCCCCGGATTAGCCTTCGGGAAGCACCGACCGAACAGTATCGGATTTCTGTCACGCAACGATCACTGACCAACTTGGATAAGAAAATTGGTCCCGAGCTGGATATGACCGATATAAAGGAGAAAAGGACATTTTCAGAATTAAGTTTAGTAGCCGAAATTGCCCGCTACCTGAACCTGTCACCTGTGCGGGTTGCTCAACTGCTTCGTAATTCGGAAGAAGGGATAACTGCTATTCTTGAATCGGTTAACGAGTTCAATGAATTGCTATACGAATGGGTTATTCCACATCTGTTCAACGAATTGTATGAGTTGAAGTCGTTTGAGTATAAAGAACCACTAGAAATCGAATTGGTGAAACCTCCCAAAGATGGTTTCTACCGAATCAAGGCCAGGCTAGATCGTGTTGCCAACTACCAAGCTTCATACTATGAAGCGTATAAACACAAGTCGTTTCACTTAAGCGACTACTGCTTCGACTCTTTACCGGAGTTCGAGTTCTTCAAAGAACTTCTTCGGGATAGTCGAGTCAATAAGGTTTGGTTCACCGGTATGCTGACCCACGGCCAAAGCGATTTCTGCATTCCTTACATAGACCCGGAAAGCCATTCGCTACGAACATATTACCCAGATTTTTTGGTTCAACTCACAGACGGTAGTTACGTCATGTTTGAAGTGAAAGCGGATTATCAAATTGATGATGCCATTGTCCAAGCCAAGAAAAAATGGGCAAATGAGATGGCGGATGCCTCAGCGATGAAGTATGAGATGATTCCAGCGACGCAGGCTAAGTATGGGTGGAGCATTGGTGAAGGAAACTCAACAGTTTTTAATGCGAATCAAAGGTTGAACAGCACATTGTAAAGTCCTGTAGCCGATTGCTTTAAACAGAGTGGTAAAAGCCTTTGCTGTGATCAAACTTTCGATGAGGTTTGGATTTGGGTCTTCTCAACAACCAATTAAAGAACAATTAACAATTCGATAAGCTGGCGAATTGAACTCAAGTACCGAGAATACAGATATCCCGGCGCTCGAAGCCAAGAAAGTGTGAACTTATTCCAAATATTGGACAGTCAAAACTGGAGAATCGGGATTCAGATTAAAGTTATATCTAATTACCAAAGTTTTTGTCTGTTATATGAGTATTTGCCATTTGCTAGCGGCCCACTTGACACTTTTGACAAAATTGATATAGAATGAATACAGAAGAAATTAGAGAAATTGCCATAGATAGTTCCTCAGCTTATTATAACTACCTAGATCAAAACGAAAAAGGAATACAAGAGGTAGAAGTATTTGAGTTAGAATATCTTGAAAGCAGAGACCTGTTTATTAAACTAAGGCTATCGGCTAAACTTTTTGATACTGAAGCATTATTTTTTAAGAATTATAGAAACAATAAAAAATATGATACAGGTCAAGTAAAGGTCGTTGAATATGATGGAGACAAAAACATTCTGCTAATAAAGCCATCAATTGAATTAATGGATGAGTTTCAAAATCTGAAGCATTCAGACATTAAGGTTATTTCTGATTTGAAATTCTTGATTCAGAGAGTCAAAACTTGGTTTGAGCTTAACGGTGCGGATATAGCACTCCCTTTAAAAACTTCTTCTCTCAAAGAAACTTTTGACTCAATCAGGTTTATTCCGGGAAAGGAATTCCAACCTTCATTGAATCAGAAACAGTCCCTTGAAAATATTTTTATTAACCCATTTTCGTATGTATGGGGAGCGCCAGGGACGGGCAAAACACAATTCGTCCTTTCATACGCAGTATTGCATTATATATCTAATAATAAAAAAGTAGCAATACTTGCACCTACTAATAATTCAATTGAACAAGTTTTGAGAGGTGTGATTAAAATGACTGACAAAGCGGGGAGTGATAGAACGAAAATATTAAGATTAGGAACACCTTCAAAGAAATTTGCTGAAGAATTTCCGGACGTTTGTGAAGAAAAAGGAGTTCAAAAAAACTTACAGGAAATTGACAAACAAATATCTATTCTTGAGAGAGTTATAAGCTACGATAATGCTATAGAAGAGATAAAGATTAAAGAAAAAAATTTAAGGATTTTTGATACTTTATTATATGCATATCAAAAAAAGTTAAAAATAAAAGATGAGGTTGACAATAAAATAAACTTAAAGAAAAGAAAAGAAATAGATATAAAATTTAAAAATGAAGAAATTAAAAAGATATTAAATGATAAAAATATTATTGAAAGAAAGAAGAACTCAATTTTATACACTGTATCTAAATTTTTCTCATCTTCTTCAAAATATGAAGACCAGTTAGAGGTAGTTCAATCAAAAATTATAAATGCATATAAAGACTTAGATTTTTATAATTATGAATACGAAAGTTTAGATAGAGAACTTAACGCGGAACAAGTATCTTTTGAAAAGGCAAATAGTAATGTATTGAATATACTTTCAAACTTAAAGGGCCTCTTCATAGAATACACAAACTATGAACCGCAAATAGCTGATTTATCAGAAAAAAATTTGGAAGAAGTTAAAAGTGTGATAAAAAGCTTATTAAGAAAAGAAAAAGAAGAGAGAGAAATAGATAGTCATCTCATCCAAGAGTATAAACAAATACCAATTCAACAGATTCAATACGAACTAACAAAATACATAAATTTAAGAAATAAGTTAGCGGCTGCTTCAACCGAAGAAAGGTTAAAATCTGTGCAAGTCATAGCCTGTACACTCGACGGATACATTGGAAGATATACAGAATCTAAATTAAATGTTGACCATATATTTTTAGACGAAGCGGGTTATGCAAATATTATTAAAACATTAACAATTTTCAATCATAGAGTACCAGTTACGCTACTTGGTGATCACATGCAATTGCCTCCTGTTTGTGAGATAAACGATTCAGATATCAAAGGAGAGGCTAAATATAAAAATATGTTTTTGTGGGCTCAATCGGCTATCCATCTTGACCATATATTTGTAAGAGATAGAGATACTTGTCTTAATCAATACTTAAATAATATTCCTTTTAATCCTATAGATATCAAAAAAACATCGTTAAATGCTACATATAGATTTGGCAATAACTTAGCCCTTATACTGGGACAACATGTTTATAATAGGCAATTTACCTCATTAAACCCTATTGGTGAAACCCAGATTTTATATATTGACGCTAAAAAGATTGAAGGTCTAAAGAGTCGAATTTCAAGTAATGAGGTTCAGGCTATAGGAAAAATCGTTGAAAATTTGAAAAGATTAAATCAAGAAGATTTTGTTATCCTTACGCCATATAAGAAACAGATAAAGCTCTTGAATACTCAATTGCCAAAAGAAAGAAATGACTTAAAAATTCTTACAGTACATGGTTCTCAAGGGCGTGAATGGGATACGGTTATCCTTAGTGTTGTTGATACATCTGACAAATGGTTTGTTGACTCAACTATATTAGCCTCTAAGGGATTAAACTTAGTTAATACCGCTGTAAGTAGAGCTAAAAAGCAATTAATAATAGTTTGTGACAAAAGTTATTGGATTAATCAAAATGGACAGTTACTCACTGACTTGATAAGAAATGGAAAGGAAATAAAGAACTAATTGGTACAAATAATTGTCAGAGGCGGGGGTGCGCAATACTATTAAACTAATGAAAGTAATTGAACATTGTAATTCTATTAAACGGCCGTGGTGAAAATCCTCCCCTTCGGCAGTGTCCGAACCGTTGTCTCTCTTTAAAATAAAATACTTTTATTGCATTTATTTACAAAATCTGACTTTACTTTTAACTTCTTTTTTAGCCTTATTTTCTCTAAATTAGAGAGAAAATAGAGGACCGATGAAGTTTGAAAAAGGACGCGAAAAAACGGGAGGGAGACAGCTCGGTAGCACCAACCGAACCAGCACGGATTTAAAAAATCGGATAGCTACTCTTATCGACAATCAGTTTGATTCGATTCAAGCTGACCTGGAATTGCTCGAACCAAAAGACCGAGTAATGGCTTACCTGAAATTTATCGAGTATGTACTGCCCAAACAGCGGGAACAGAAAATAGATCTATCCACGCTGACGGATGATCAAATTGACGCTCTGTTAGATAAGGCAATGGCTAAGCTGGATTAGGCATGAGATTAGCACAAGTTAGCCGCTCGCAAAAGGTGAAGATCTTGCATGAATTAGTGAATGGTCGGTCAGCCCCGATACGTAGCCATTACCAAAGCCGTGAACGCGATTTTTCCAAAATGACGGATGCGGAAATAAAAGCAAAGCAAGAACGAATCAGGAAAAAGATATATCGAGAAACCGGTATCATGCCTCCACCCTTACCTGACTTCGAAGCATTGACAGATGAGGAACTAAGAGCACATGCAGATAACTTCCGCCATGCCATTGCTAACCCGTGCCGAAAAGATTAAGCTATTAGCCAGTGCATTGCAAGGCACGATGACGCCAAAACAGATTTCGGACTTTCGTAAAAGTCAGGAACCCATCTATTTAACATTGAATTTGGGCGACGAAACCCGTCTACAGCTGCAAAACCCCGACCAGCCGACATTTCACATTGAAATCTATCGCGATGGCACTAGCAAGAGTTATGACCGTTACCCGGATGGACGAATCGTTTACCGTACGTAACAGCTTATGAACCGGACCGAAAAACTAAAAGTCTTGGAGAACCTTTTGGAGGGAAACAATGAAAAGTTGAGAGAATTACACTGTGAACGCCAGAAAAAGGCTATGCCTTATCTTGAAGTTTATGGGTTCGTTAATATCCGACAATGTTCTCCGCTTCTATTAGATGTGTTGGTAATGCCGACCGCAAGTATCATAGATCATAACCGAAAGGTTTACATACCATTAAGGGACTGCTTACGCCGATTTGATGCAATTGACACTTTCAAGTACCCTTATTATCCTTATAGTGCCGTTGGAAGTATTGATGTTGATGATTATAGGTTTGATGCTGTACAGTTAGATTCTATTCAAATCCGCTATCCTGATTATTCAAACCGCTACCTAAAAGGCGGCACTATTGCAGACCTCCGCCGTTACTTCAATCAAAGTGCATCAGCTTTTGATTTGTATCCTATACTTCTTCTTTCCTTTGAAACGGACGCTTCTAGATAAGACTGTTCAGCCAGACAAAAAAGAACATTTTATGAAACGAGCTGAAAAAATTGCCTTTCTTTCAAAATTGATAAATGGGAGATCAAGCCAGCGAGCAATAAAACAGCTACGGGAAGAAAAGCGCGATGCCTGGTTCATGGTCGTTACAGAGGGAAGAGACGCTGAACCAATGGATTGGGTTGAGGTCCGGCCCCGGCATGGAGGAATTGTCAAAAAAATACACTATAAAGATTTTGTAAACGACCCCATTTACTACGGCTGTAGTTGTATTGTTCTAGACATTTAATCATGCAGCAACCGGATAAACGTACTTTGTTAAACCAGCTTCTACAAGGACAGACAAACGGCTTACGGGCTTTAAAGGAGGAACAGCAGCGTATTACCGGGGTTATAATCGTTGACCGGATGCCTGATGAGTTGAGCGGTGAACCTGTTCAAGCAAGCTATACTCTCAATAGTGGCATTATGATAACAGATTCACTTACATACGGCGAAATCTTGGCAAAGGCAGGAAAGGTATTAATCCTGATACCCGATAACTATCGACGTCAAACTAATGAGCTACACCCGGAGTAACATCAAACGTCAACTATTGGCGGATTTCTTTACAGGCAAACCAGAAAACTTGCGAGTCTATAAAGGCAAGCAGGAGCAAAAACAGTGTTCCTCCTACCGCTGGGCGGTTTACAGTACTACAGAAGCCATAAAATACCTGATTAATTTAGATGGTAGCCAAAAGCTATTAACTGATAAAGAGTTTGATCAGATACCCAACACCTCCAAGTTTACACTGATTGATTATTCAGTAGGGGCAAAGAGACTGACACCCGATGAGCCATAAATAGCACGCCTTTTACAACTTATGTGCCAATGTTTTACCTAACGCTTTACCTAAAAACAAAAAAGCACTTACAAATTATTGTAAGTGCTTGATTTTCAAGGTGGGAGTTGACGGGTTCGAACCGCCGACCCTCTGCTTGTAAGGCAGATGCTCTGAACCAGCTGAGCTAAACTCCCTTTTTATGTTTTCCCGCTGACTATTTCCCGTCGTTTGGGAGTGCAAATATAGCTAGCTCTGGGGGCTTTATGCAAGCTTTTAACCAAAAAAAATTAAATTATTTTCCAATGCATTCAGCCTCAGTGACTTTTATAGAGGCTTTTTTATTCAAAATTGAGGTACAACGTTACCGTATGCGTCCGCAGTTTCTGGAGGCCAATATTAGCGGTATTACCCTGCACCGGTTCGAACAGATTGACCAAACCGTGCGAAAACCGGATCTCCGGCGAAAATTTGAAAAACTCGAAAAACTGCTCGAACCCAATACCGTATTCCACCGACAGATCCTTGTTTTTGGTAAGCAGTCGGCTTGAACCGGCTACTTCCCGCCGGCGAACGTTCGTCTCAAGACCGAGCGATGCGCCACCCACCATGTACATCCGCGAATTCCTTCGCCGTTGGGATTTGTATTTTAACAACACCGGAAAGTCAACCCAGGTCGATTCGCGTACTTCACTTTTGCCCGTACCGCCCGGGTATCTGGACTCGACCGAGCGGGAATAAAGCGACACGGCGGGCGTAATCCGGACATCAAAACGGTTGCTCAGAATGGTGTTCAGAATGAAGCCAACCCGAAACCCCGCTTTATTGGGCGAATACAGCTGGTAGGCTGAATCGGCGTTCACGTAGGCGTCGCTGTATTTAATATTGAAGCGGGTAATGGGAGCCGCAAACAGAAAACCGTACCGGATGGTCCTGTCTTCGTAATCTTCCAGGTGAATCCGGCGGTAGCGCATCGACGACTGCGCCCGCAGATCGGGAATCAGCAACGTCAGCAGCAAACCAACCGCTATACTTTTTTTCCGATGTAAATAGAACAAATGCCAAATGTAAGAGGTATCCATCGTGTTTGCGTAAAACCTGCCTGTTCCAGAACCCGAACAAAATCCGGGCCATCCGGAAACGCCTGCATTGACTCGGGCAGATACGTGTAGGCCGAAGCATCTTTCGACACCAGCCGACCGATCAAAGGCAGCAAGCGATTGGTATAAAAACTAAAAAACTGCTTAAATGGAAATTTACGCGGTTTCGAAAACTCCAGAATCACACAAGTGCCGCCCTTCCGTGTCACACGGTACATATCGGTTAGCCCTTTGAGGAGATTTTCGAAATTGCGTACACCAAACGAAACGATCACGGCGTCGAAAACATTGTCTGAAAACGGCAATCTTTCCGAATCGCCGGTGCGCAGTTCAATTTTGTTTTCCAGGCCCAGTTTCCGGATTTTCTCCCGGCCAATTTTCAGCATTCCCTCCGAAATATCGACGCCGGTTATTTTTTCGGGATTCAGTTTGAGGGCTTCGATGGCAAAATCACCCGTACCGGTGGCAATATCCAGCACCCGGCGGGGCTTTTCCGGTTGCAGCAATTGAATCGCTTTCTTCCGCCAGACAATGTCGATACCGGCGCTGAGCAGGTGATTCAGCAGGTCGTACTTGGGCGAAATGGAGTCGAACATTTCCTCGACCTGCTCGCGCTTGCTGGTTTTTTTATCTTTGTAAGGAACAACGGCCATGATGATTCTTGGCTGAATGATTAAAAATAATTGAGATGGTTATTGCTGGTTAAACGGTTTAGTAGCTAAAAAGGCTGGATAATTTATGGTATGAAAAAACTGCCCGGGTACCAACCCGCTAACCCTTTTTCAGCCGCTGAAATCATCTGACCATTCTAACTAGGTAACCCTCAAAACCATTCAACCATTTCGTTTGACAAAGGTAGGTGCCTTTGGCTAGAAAGTTTGTGATTCCTTCTCAGAATCCGTAGTTTTCCAGGACTATTTCTTCCCTTTGTGTCTATGAATCGTTCCGACTTTCTGAAAACATCGGCTCTGGCCGGTGCTGCGGTGATGAGCCGTCCCCTGATCACGCTGGCCCAGCAATCGACGTACCGTACGGCCCTGATTGGCGCCGGTTGGTGGGGCAACAATATCCTGCGTTGTGCGATGCAGTCCGGGCAGTCAAAACTCGTGGCGCTTTGTGACGTTGACCAGCGCCAACTGACCAAAACCGCCGGAGAGTTCTCCAAACTTACCAGCGACAAACCAAAATTATACCGGGATTTCAGGGAGCTGCTTTCCCGCGAGAAACCCGAAATTGTGATTGTGGCCACGCCCGACCACTGGCACCCGCTCATTGCCATCGAAGCCATGAAACAGGGCGCGCATGTGTACGTAGAAAAACCAATCGGGCATACGATCAATGAAGGGAAAGCCATGGTCAAAACCGCCCGGCAAACCGGTAAAGTGTGTCAGGTTGGTACGCACCGGCGGGTTTCTCCGCATAACGTGTCCGGAATGGAGTTTCTGAAGTCGGGCAAAGCCGGTAAGATCGGAATGGCCCGGGCGTTTGTGCATTACGGCGGTGGACCGGGGCAACTGGTGCCGGATGAGGAAGCACCGAAAGAAATGGACTGGGACCTCTGGTGTGGACCCGCCCCCCTGCGGCCTTACAACCGAACCATCCATCCGCGCGGTTTCCGGCAGTATCTGGATTATGCCAACGGAACGCTAGGCGACTGGGGCATCCACTGGATGGATCAGATTCTGTGGTGGACGGAAGAAAAATATCCGAAAAAGGTCTTTTCCGCCGGTGGTCGGGCCATCAAAAAAGACAATACCGACGCGCCCGATCATCAGGTGACCAGCTTCGAGTTTGAAGACTTTACGGCGGTCTGGGAACATCGCACGTTTGCGGGCAACAACGCCGAGAAAACCCACCCGCAGCAGGCCGTAGGCGTTTATTTCTACGGCACGGAAGGAACCTTCCACATGGGGTGGCTCGATGGCTGGACCTTTTATCCGACGGATCCCAAAAAGCCGGTAATCCATCAGGATGCCCAACTCAATAAGCCCGATGATCAGAACATTGCCCAACTGTGGGATGATTTTCTGAAAGCCATTAAATCCAAAAGCCTCCCGACCTGCGACATTGAAATCGGACACCGTTCGACCAATATGGCGCTGCTGGGGATGTTGTCGTATAAGCTAGGGCGTAGTATTGAGTGGGATGGTGAAAAACAGTTGATCAAAAACGACGCCGAAGCCAACAAACTCCTGAGCCGTGAATACCGCGGTGAATGGAAATATCCGGTCTAGAATCGGCCTACGGATCAGCCATTCCAGGCTTTAATCTTTGTACGTCCTGATACTCAGACCCGAACCCGGGATTTGTGAGCTAAAGTCCGTTTGAACGTAAACAGCTTGCCTTTTTTATGAGTTATAAGAGAAGCAAGCTGTTTACGTTCATGTCCGATTCCCCCGATTCTACTGGCGATTTTGACCAGGCCACCGCAGGCCGGACGGCTCTTCGTTATCTGGCGCGCGCCATGCATACAGTCCATCCGTCAGACGAGCCATTTGTGTTGAGTCGTGCCGAAAAGCTTGCAATTCAGCGGCTCAAGATTTTTACCATGCTGGCGGCTGCGGCTGTTGTCGTGCTGGGTATCTGGGTGTTTTACCTGCCACACGTTTTGTGGACCGACTGGTTTACCAAAACCCATACCACGCTGGGTGACTGGCCGCTGATCAGCATCCTGTTTGCGGTTTTAATTCTGTATCTGGTTGTACACGCCCTGATTCTGGTTCACAACGGGGCTATTCGGCTTATTGAGGTGACGTGCCAGTTTCCCCGCTTTCATGATGCTTCGTACAACCGTCATTTAAATCAACTGGCCGAGAACGGCCCCCAACGCAGTGTGTTTCGGCTTCGAATGCAACCCCGGCCTTTGTTGCCCTGGACAATGCCCGGTTATCTGGTAACGGTCCTACTGCTGGCTTTTGCAAGCGATGCGATTGTGCAACTGGGGTTTCGGTTCTGGAATGGGCAGCCCATCTCGCCCGTTAGTATGGTGCTGAGCAGTACACTGGTTGCCGCCGTCTGGATTGGCTGGGCCACACACCAGATTTTACAGCAAGCCCAGATTCGGGTGATGGTTCCGCTTACGATCCGGCAGTTTACCAACGATCTGGTCGAGGAGTTTGGGCGGGAGCCTGCCTTTCGGCGGTTTCTTCCGGGCATATTGCAGCAGGCTGGCGTTTCGTCGAAGCCGGGCAATTATCCGCATCTGCTGCTGTTGGAAGCCCTTATGTCTCGTTTTGCCATTGATCCGGATAAGATGCGGGTGGTCAGAACCGACGGTTTTGCCGAACAACTGGCTAGTTGTCCAAATCATATTCGGCAGGGAGTCGAACGGCTTTTTCTATTTACCATTCTCATCGACGGGCATCTATCACCGCTGGAACGGAACCGGCTCCGGCAATGGCAAAATGCGGGCGTGGTGAAAACGCCGATGGCTGATGTGGAGACAATGCAGAGAAATTTTGTGAAAGGAGAGGGGTTGTGGGTGTAATTTCGGAACTTGGTCCGTTAATCATCTATTCCTATGAAACCCTTTTTAACCCTGTGCCTGCTGGCTTTTGCCATCATTTCATTTGCTCAAAACCGCCCGAAACAACCCGTTCCCGTCATTTTAGATACCGATATTGGCCCCGACTATGACGATGTTGGCGCTATGGCGGTGCTGCACGCCCTGGCCGATCGGGGAGAGGCCCGACCGCTGGCCGTTATTTCGTCCAACAAGCACAAATTAGTCGTCCCAACGATTGATGTGCTGAACACGTATTTTGGCCGCCCGGACCTGCCGACCGGTGTGCCGAAAGGCCCCGGCGTGACGGATGGCGCCTGGCAGAAATGGCCGGAAATGCTGGTGGCTACCTACCCACATACCATTCGGTCGAGCGCCGACGCGCCCGATGCCGTAACGACCTATCGCGGGGTGCTGGCCCGCCAACCCAACGGAAGCGTCACCATTGTTACCATCGGATTCCTAACGAATATGGCGGATCTGCTGGACTCAAAGCCGGATCAGTATTCCAGACTGAACGGAAGAGACCTGGTAAAACAGAAAGTAAAGGAGCTGGTATCAATGGCAGGACTTTTTCCGGAAGGCCGTGAGTTTAATGTGTTCAAAGACTCGGTGGCTTCCGAAAAAGCGTTTGCCAACTGGCCTACACCGATTATTTTCAGCGGTTTCGAAATTGGAAAGCAGGTGAAAACCGGCCTCCGGCTGGTGGCTGACCAGAAGCTGCAAAGCCCCGTGAAGGATGTTTTTGCCCGTTGTATGCCCATGACGAAGGACGATAATAACGGGAGGATGAGTTGGGACCAGACGGCCGTCCTGGTGGCCATTCGCGGTGCCGAACCGTATTATGGTTTGAAACGAGGACGGTATATCGCCAAAGGGGGTAACAACGGCTGGCAGGATGATCCGAATGGAACTCATTATTACCTGACCGATAAAATGCCGGTGGCGCAGGTTACCGAAGAAATCGAAGCATTAATGATGCACCAACCCAAAAACAGAAAAAAAGTTAACTAATTGCACTTTTTTGTGAAAAAAGTCTGAAAGTCTAGCCTGATATTTGCTATATTTGAGTTGCTCATCGTACAACCCTGCCATGATCAGACAACTTTTTATCAATCTCGCTGGCCGCGTTCAAGTTCGTGTAACTCAATTTGGAATCAAAGAATGGCTGCTGCTTTTCTATTTTTTCGTGCAACCTCTCGTGTGGCAGCGCTGTGTCGATGGGTATGAGTATGCCTGGCATCTGCTGCAAATCGCCAGTTTGTTTGCTACTGCCGATATTGCCGAGCACCTTGTCGGTTCTTTCCAAAGTCAGGTTGAACACCGGCAACTGCTGACCCGCATCAAAGAATGGGGGCTGATTATTACAACCGTAGCCTTTGTGATTTTATTTATAAAGAGCGTAACAATCGGCCTGTAAGCAAGCCGATTGTTACGGGTTCAGCTCATTAACGCCCTGATTCAGCAGACGCGGTTTTTAACGGGATTTTCTGATCGCGCATGGCTGCGTTATACACAAACGAGGCCACAATGGTCGATGCCTGTTTCAGATCATCGGCCAGCAGATGGTCGTAGGTGTCCATGTTCGTGTGGTGCGTGCGGGTGCTGTACTCAATACCGTCCTGAATAAAACCAAAACCCGGCAGCCCAGCCTGATCGAATGGTACGTGGTCGGTTCCTCCGCTGCTTTTGGGCGCAATCGTGGTGGCCCCCAGATCGTGAAACGGTTCCAGCCACTGCGCAAAAATCCGTCCGGCGGCTCTGTTGTTTTGAAGGTAAATACCCCGAATTTTCCCGGTTCCGTTATCGACGTTGAAATAGGCCGCTAATTGCTGCCCTTCTTTGGATAATCGGTTGGTAGCCGGGTCCACAAAATGCTTGGTAACGTAATTTTTGGAACCGTGTAAGCCCTGTTCTTCCCCGCTCCACAGCGCTATCCGGATGGTCCGGCGGGGTTTAAGCACCAGCGTTTTCAGAATCCGGACGGCTTCCATCATCACCGAACACCCTGCCGCATTGTCTGTAGCCCCCGTCGCTGCGTGCCAGGAGTCGAGGTGAGCGCCCAGCATTACTACTTCATCTTTCAGTTTGGGGTCCGTGCCCGGAATTTCGGCAAGCACGTTGTAGCCTTTCGTGTCGGTCGTGTAGAACCTGGTTTTTACGTCCAGTTCCAGTTTGATCGGAATGCCCGCTTTCGCCATTCGGCTCAGCGACAGATAATCTTCTACGGAAATGGTCAGGTCGGCCAGGTCATCATGGGCCGTTCCGCTGGCGGCATTGGCGAAATCACCGCTCACAAATAGTGTGCCGTCCTTGCTGAGCTGACTGGTATTCAGAATCGCCAGCGCACCGCCCTGTTTGGCGAGTTTCCGCATTTTCTGGTTAAAGGCGTTGCGGGTCCGCATGGCCTGAATCATGCTGCGGTAGGAGGAGTCGCGGGGCGCAGATTCATCTTTCGCCATTTTTTCAAGGTCCGCTTCCGTAAACCGTCTGGCGTCCGGATTAAATGAGGGTCGGATGGCGAAAGGCTGATGAATCAGGATTACTTTATTTTTAAGTTTGTCGCGGTATGCTTCCAAAGCCGTCGTATCCGACTCATCAATATACAGCACTTCGGCCTGCTGGAGTTTGTCAGTTCCGCCACTCCAGGCGCGCGGTACGGCAATAATGGTCTTGTAGTACGGCACCGTCATGGCGATGTAGCAGCGCTCGATCTCCCAGCCTTTGCCCCACTCGCCCCAGGGTTCCAGCCGGGCGTTTTGCAGACCCCATTCGGTCAGCTTGTTTTTCGTCCAGTTGGCGGCTTTCATAAAACCTGGTCCCTGCAAACGCGGTCCGTTTACATCTGTCAGGTAAAAGGCGGTTTCCATCACTTTGGAACGGTTTAGCCCTTCCTCCCGGATTTGTTTGACAACGGCCCTATCCGGTTTGTCGTTCTGGCCAAACGATGTCAGGGAAAGGCTGGTCAGGACGCTAAAAAGCAGCAGGCGTCTTTTCATGGCTGGTAACGTTTAGGTTCTATTACTAAAGTAATGATTAAACGAACGTTAACTGAAAGGAAGTCGCTGCTTGTTCGTTAATTACAATCGAATCTATAAATAAGTTAATTTCGGCAAACGTAGAACTAATCGCCAGAGTAAGGAAGTAAACCGGGGTTTGGAGTGGTTTCAGTACGTAACCAAGGCGGGCCCGCCGTCTTTCTGCGCCTTTTTAATCTGGTTTAATCCTTCCTGAACCAGACTCAGCACAATCGTCCAGCCCAGCAGTCCGATCAGGATGTGCTTGAATTCAATTCCAAAGACGGACAGCGCCAGACCGAAATCGGCATTCCAGAGCATGTGCATAAACATGACAAGAACAAACAACCGGATAAACGATTTCTCCTGCAAAAGCTCCCACCGGAAGGGCCCGAAGCCTTTCAGCCGCCAGACGGCAGCAGCCGTGATGGCCGTCCAGATGATGTGCGCGAACGGCGCCATGATGCCCCGCGCCACAATGTTGGCAAGGGCCACGTCGATGGAGCCGTATTCCAGCAGGGCAACAAAAGCATAACCGGCTGACTCAAAAGCCGCAAAACCTGTTCCGACGGCGGCACCAAACAACAGACCATTCAGAATCCAGGGGTATTTTCGTTTGTTCCGCATCAGGGCCAGAACCGTCAGGAGCTTGCCGGATTCTTCCACAATACCGGCACTCGAAGCACCCAGCCAGC
Organism: Larkinella arboricola; assembly: GCF_003259745.1. Taxonomy (GTDB): domain Bacteria; phylum Bacteroidota; class Bacteroidia; order Cytophagales; family Spirosomataceae; genus Larkinella; species Larkinella arboricola. The sequence goes on from NZ_QLMC01000001.1 coordinate 1,301,935, forward strand.
TCGATAAAAAACTAACGTTGCTGAAAAACAGCAGCGAAATCAGGATGGACAGAATGCCGCCGGTAAACAGGAGCTTTACGGTTTGGTACAGCGAAACGTTCTGGGGCGCGTTCATTTCCCAGAAGAAAATCAGACACGCAAACGGTACGGCGAAAGCCCCGATAAAGAGTAAGCCGGGAATAACAATGATGTTGTTGAACTGCGCTACGCCAATGTATAACCCCCAGAAAACCAGTAAGGAGGCTGAGGCAATCCGGCCAAAAAGCCAGGGTTGCGGCCAGGTAGCTGCAATACTGGCAAGCGGGGGTGTGGTGTCGCGTGTGCCCACGGTAAAGGCATTCTCGATGTCGTCGTCGCTTCGTTTTTCGCCGATGCGCGAGAAGATGGTTTTCAGACTAAAATCGTTGTCGAGCTGTTCGACATTGGCGAAGGTGGAAAACCGTTGATAGGGCTCGCCAAAGTGGCTGTCCGAAGTGTGAGGAGGGGACGGTTTTGCCAGCCGCCACAGCGAACTGCCAATCTGGAGGCTGTCGGTCCCAACATCCATTTCACCCGTCATGACGGGGGCGCTATTGAGTCGGACGTACTGATTGTCAATGGTACGGAAATGAAGTCGGCTGCCGTCGAAAAAGAGGTGCAGGTGCTGATCGGCCACGTACGGATCAGCAAGCTGGTAGCTGCTTTGACCGCCACTGCCCAGCAACAGACGGTGATGGGGTGTCAGAACAAGGGTTTTTCCGGCGTCGGGCCCGGCATAACACGAAAACGTAAATAATTCAGGCGGCAGCGATTGACTATGCATAATAAACGGGTTAAAAGCTGGTTAAGCGGCTGTCTCCTGCCTTACTATTTCCACGCTTTGAATCCGTTTACCGTCGGACGAAAGAACTTTAAATGTAAAGCTTTCATAACTAACCTCTTCCCCGGTTTCCGGAACGCGAGTAAACAGTTCGAGCAGCAGCCCACCCAGCGACTCACTTTCGCCTTTAACGGCGTCAAAATAGGTCATGTCGACGTTCAGAACGCGGCAAACGTCCGTCAGAAGAATTTTGCTCTCCATAACAACCGTTCGCTCGTCAATGCGATGGAAAGCCACGGGTTCTTCGTCGTCGAACTCGTCGTTAATATCGCCAAAAATCTCTTCAATAATGTCTTCCAGGGTGATCAATCCCCGGGTTCCGCCATATTCGTCTACAACGATGGCCATGTGGACCCGTCGTTTCTGAAAATCCTGGAGCAGATCGTCAATTTTTTTGGTTTCCGGGATAAAAAAGGCGGGCCGAATGAGCGTCTGCCAGCGGAACGAATCATCGCTGTCGAGGTGCGGCAGTAAGTCCTTGAGGTACAGAATACCCTCCACTTCGTCCAGCGATTCCTTATAAACCGGCACCCGCGAATAACCCGACTGATTAATCTGCGCCAGCAGTTCCGTAAAGGTCAAATCGTCGCTAAAAGCCGTAATGTCAACCCGCGCCCGCATGGCCTGCCGGGCCGTCAGATTACTGAAATTGACAATCCCTCTGATCAGTTCGCGTTCTTCCTGCGTAGAGTCCCGGCTGGTCAGTTCAACCGCCTGATTGAGTTCCTCCATTGACACTTTATAGCCGCGTCGCTGAATACGCTGGTCAATAACGCTGGTCAGGCTGACGAGCAGGATGGATAAAGGCCGGAAGAGGGTGGAGGCCAGGGCAACCAGCGGAGCCGTTCGCCGGGCTACCGACAAACTGTTCTGGCTGGCGTAGACTTTCGGAATGATTTCCCCGAACAACACAATGGCCAGGGTTACAATAACCGTCACGCTGGCCAGTACCCAGCCGGAAGTAGGGTCGAGCTGGCTCAGTTTCCAGACCAGATACGTCACGATGACGACAATAGCCAGGTTTAGTAAGTTGTTGAAGATGAGCAGGGAAGCCAGCAACCGCCGGGGGCGGTCGAGTAGCTGCATGATCCGGCGTTCGGCAGTATTGTCACTGACGCGGCAGACCGCCCGATCGTCGGACGAAAGGGAGAAAAAAGCGGCTTCAGAAGCCGAAACAATAGCCGCCAGAGCCAGTAAGACAATCAGAATGGCGGCATAGGGGCCGTAAAAACTAAGATAGGTGCTCCAGACGTCAGCCTGGAGCACCTTACCCGAGAGTGGATCGCTATCCATGTAGTTGTTTATAAGTGAACAAAGCGCAGGCTTAGAACGGTAAATCGTCGTCGCCGGCGTTACTCATATCGTCGGGAACGGGTTCCGGTTTACGCGCTGCCGGAGCGGCTTGCGGAGCCGCCTGCCGGGCTGGTGCCGGTTGTGGGGCGGCCTGACGCGGGGCCGGAGCTGGAGCGGCTTGCGGAGCTGCCTGCTGACGCGGAGCCGGTTCCTGGTAATCTCCGCCATCACTCCCGTCCTGGCGACTGCCCAGAAACTGGAACGTGGTGGCCCGAACCGTCAGCGAGAAACGTTCTTTCCCTTCGCGGTCGGTATAGGTTTCGGTTTTCAGACGTCCTTCAACGTAAATCTGGTTGCCCTTGCGGACATATTTTTCAACAGTTTTAGCCTGATCATTCCAAACTTCCACACGGAACCATTCCGTTTGGTCTACTTGCTCTCCGGTGCGGGTGGTGTAGCGTTCGTTTGTGGCAACGCTAAATTTGGCAACAACCGACCCTCCATCAAGGTAGCGGACTTCCGGATCGTTACCAACATTGCCAATCAGAATCACTTTGTTCATGCTTGCCATAAAACGGTAAAAATAAGATGATGAATTGAGATTATCTAAGCAAGTAAAGTTAGTCAAAAATGAAGACTTTTCAAATAGTCTACTACTAAAATTGGCTTTGGTAACCGTTCTGTATCAGATGGTTTACAAAAAATTAAGCCATCGGGCAGCGGCACATTTCGACCCTCCGGAATCTCCACCAGCCAGAACCGCGCGCGGATACGCTGGTGTGATAAAACATGCGTCCGTTCGTCAGATAATCCCTTCAAAATTCCTTCCTGCAAGACCCAGTTCAGGATGGCTCCTTCCGGTAATTCCCGAAACGCTTCCATCGGTTCTTCGGTTTCAATCAGGCAAAAATCGTAAAGATGTTGCCAGATGTCTTTCTCTGTTCGCTCCTTCAACGCAATGCGGTCGCCCTGCCGGATGACAATGTAGTTAAAATACCGTTCGCGGACGGCATTCTTCCTGCTTTTAACCGGTAATTCGCGCTGGCGACCCGTCAGATACGCCTGACACCGCTGTTGTAACGGGCAGATCAGGCAATCGGGCGAAACCGGCGTGCACTGAATTGCCCCGAACTCCATGATGGCCTGGTTGTAGGTAGCCGGGTTGTCAGACAATTGAATAAGCTGGTCCGCAAGTTTTGCAAAGGTCTTTTTAGCCAGTGTCGTCGTAATATCCGCTTCAACGCCAAACACCCGGGCCAGTACGCGGTACACATTGCCATCGACAACGGCCGCCTTTTCGTTGAAGGAAAATGAGGCAATGGCGGCCGCCGTGTAGGTACCAACTCCCGGAAGTTTCAGCAATTCCTGGTACGTTTCCGGGAATTTTCCCGCCAGCGGCCCGGCCACATACTGGGCGGTTCGGTGCATATTTCGGGCGCGGGAGTAATACCCCAGACCCTGCCAGAGCCGGAGCAAATCCCGTTCGTCGGCGTCTGACATCGACTGCACAGTGGGGTAGGCAGCCACGAAGCGTTCGTAGTAGGGGCGGCCCTGTGCCACACGGGTTTGCTGCAGGATAACCTCTGATAACCAGATCAAATAAGGGTTGCGGGTATGGCGCCACGGCAGATCCCGTTTATGATGTTCATACCATGCCGTCAGGGTGTTGACAAAACCGTCTTTTAAGTCGTCTGAGTCTGAAATCCAATCCAAAATAATTTGTAACTAGGTGTCGTTGAGAAGAAAAAACCCGAAATAGTGTTTTTTCTATAACAGGAAAAATCTACCTTTGTGCTCCAATTTGGAGAGACTTTTTTTCAACAACTGATTGAACCTTAAAGTTTAGTACGAACGTGACGAAAGCAGACGTAATCGCAGAAATTGCCGAGAAGACAGGAATCGACAAGGCAGATGTTCAACACACCATTGAGACATTCTTCACCGTAATTAAGAACAACCTGGCGAAGAACGAGAACATCTACGTGAGAGGGTTCGGTAGTTTCATTAACAAAAAAAGAGCCCGTAAAGTGGCCCGGAACATCTCCAAGAATACGGCGATGGTGATTGACGAGCATTATATCCCCAGCTTCAAGCCGGCGAAAGTGTTTGTTGAACAAGTAAAAACGCAGGTTAAGCAGGAGAACGTTTCAGCTTAATCTTTTGTAAGACAAAAGAGATGAGAGATTAGACAAGAGAAGCATTCTCACCCCCTCTTATCTAATCTCTCATGTCTGATACAATGAACAAATCCATTCTTCTCGTCATCGGCCTGGGCGTACTGGCGACGGCAGGTCTGTATAGTCTGCCAAACGTGGTGGTTCGGAACGAAGATCGCACACTGACCAACGAACGGACCACCGATCCGGAAACGGCCGTTCGGGATACGGCGGTGTTGCGCTCCGATCGCAGCGACCTGCACACGGTTAAACTGACGCCCGAACAGCAGAAGGAACTTAACCGTTTAAGCGGCCGTTTTGAAGCCGTTGACGATAAACAAAAACCGGCCGTTGGTGCCGAACTGATTCAGGCTTATCGGAAGGTAAGTCGCTATGACAGTGCAGCCTACGTTGCCGACAAACTGGCTCAGGTGGCTCCGACCGAAGCAAATGTGCTGCGGGCCGGAGATTTGTATTATGAAGCCTACGGGTTTGCCGCAGACAACCAGAAAATGGTAAGTCTGGGTAAAAAAACCCGGGAGTTTTATCAGAAAGCCCTCGACGGCAACCCTAATCTGCTGGCGGCCAAGGCAAACATGGCGATGACCTATGTGACGACCGAAACGCCCATGCAGGGAATTATGCTGCTGCGGGAGGTTCTGAAAGACGACCCGACCAATGAGCTGGCGCTGTTTAACATGGGGCTGCTCGCGATGCGTTCCGGACAATACAACCGGGCCGTCGAACGGTTTCAGGCAATCCTGAGCAGTCATCCGGAAAATACCAAAGCGCAGTTTTATCTGGCCATTAGCCTAGGCGAAATGGGCCGGAAAGATGAAGCCCGGGAGTTGCTGGCCAAGGTGAAAGCGCGGGAGAAAGACCCGACCATTCAGGCGGCTATCAAAGAACTCGAGCAGAATTTGTAACGTGCTCACGGACTTCATCCGTCTTGTTCGATTCATAGACGAAGGTAGGTGGGTACGAAATTTTTTAAAACCATTTAACATATTTACTATTATGCCTTGCGGAAAGAAAAGAAAACGCCACAAAATTGCTACCCACAAGCGGAAGAAGCGCCTGAGAAAGAATCGCCATAAGAAAAAATAAGGTAGACCACCTGCGGGTGGTATGATACCATACGGGCCGGCCAATCGGAGGACTTATTCGCTTGTGCAGCAGGTAACTGCCTGAATGCCAACGAACCGATTGTCCGGCCTTTTTCTTTATCTCAGGCCTCTTAACCGCACATTCATCTTGTGAGTAACGAATTAGTAATTAGTTCGACTCAGAAAGGCGATCGGATAGCACTTTTGCAAGACAAAAGACTGCTGGAATATCACGTTGAAGAGTCGGACAGCAGCTTTACCGTCGGCGATATCTATTTAGGAACAGTTAAAAAATTAGTGACGGGCCTCAATGCGGCATTTGTCGACATTGGTTACGAAAAAGATGCGTTTCTGCATTATCTGGATCTAGGCTCCAACATTAATTCGCTTAACAAATTTACCAAAGATGTAATCGCCAAACGGGTCAATACCGGCAAGCTGAACAATTTCAAGCTCGAACCCGAAATTGACAAACTCGGGAAAATCGATAAGGTATTGAACAAGAATGCACCCATTCTGGTGCAGGTTGTCAAAGAACCCATCTCGACCAAAGGGCCGCGCTTATCCTGCGATATCTCCATTGCGGGGCGGTATCTGGTGTTGGTACCCTTTGCCAATACGGTCAATATGTCCAAAAAAATTACGGATAAAGCCGAACGGACGCGCCTGATGCGCCTGATGTCGTCGATTAAACCGCAAAATTTTGGCGTAATTGTCCGGACCGTCGCACAAGGGAAAGACGTTGAAGAACTGGACCGCGATCTGACTAACTCCCTCGAAAAATGGGAAAAAGGAATTGCGGCTCTGCGCGACGCCAAACCCCGCGACCGGATTATTGGCGAGATGAACCGGGCTTCATCCATCCTCCGCGATATGCTGAACGAATCCTTCGACAGCATTACCGTCGATACCCGGGAGATGTATGATGAAATTAAAACGTACATTCACACAATTGCCCCCGAAAAAGAAAAGATCGTCAAGTTACACAACAACACAAAGGCGAAGGTTTTCGAACAATTCGGGCTGGAAAAACAGATTAAATCGCTATTTGGTCGGTCGGTGAGTCTGCCCGGTGGCGGTTATCTGATTATCGAACACACGGAGGCTCTCCACGTCATCGACGTCAACAGCGGTAATAAATCGAATTCTGAGGAGGATCAGGAAGCTACGGCTGTCAGCGTCAACAAAGAGGCTGCCAAAGAAATTGCCCGCCAGCTCCGGCTGCGCGATATGGGCGGAATTATCGTGATCGATTTTATCGACATGAAGAAGCCCGACAACAAGAAAATGATTTTCGACGTGATGCGGGAGGAAATGAAAGCCGACCGTTCCAAATTCACGATTTTGCCGCTAACCAAGTTTGGTCTGATGCAAATTACGCGGCAGCGTGTTCGACCGGAAATCAATATTGTTACCAAAGAGGTTTGCCCGACCTGTGGCGGAACCGGTACCATTCAGGCCAGTATCCTGATTACCGACGTCATTGAGCAGAACCTGGAATATATTCTGACCCGTCAGAACGAGCGCGGGGTCCAAATTATGCTGCATCCTTACCTTTTTGCCTATTATACCGCAGGCTGGTGGTCGAAGCAGATGCAGTGGTTTATGAAATATAAAACGTGGATCACGTTGATCAAAGACAGCTCGTTTGGCATCAATGAATTTAAGTTCTACAACAAACAGGGCGAGGAGATTGAAGTAACGGCGGGTTAGCCGCTACCAAAACTTCGAAACAGAATGCCAAAAGCCACCTTTTCCGGGTGGCTTTTGGTTTATACATCGGACAGCTTTTTATTTCGTAGCAATCGGTTGATGGTTTCGGCCATGCGTTCAATTCTGGATTCTTCAGTTTTGGCCAAATCAATCCAGTCAATGTACGCTTTTTGCTCGTCGTCTGAATAACTCAAAAAGGTCTGATGAGCCTGGGGTTCGTCTTCCAGACAAAGTAACAAATCCTTCCGGGTATCGACCGGAGCCTGTTCCGGATACAGGGTGATGTGTACCCAGTCGCCGGCCTGTTTCCCAATCTGTTTCCGGATTTCGGCTTTCACCGCCAGAAAAAGCTGGCCGTTACCCAGCGGCATCAACTGGCAGTTTTTAAGCTCATACTCATCGATACGGCCTTTTACTTTCACCCAGTTGAAATACGACTTTTTATCGGGCTTGACTTCGGGCAGGGCAGCATAGGTCCAACCTCCTTTACCCTCAAATTTTTTGAGCCGGTATGAGCCATCAACCAGCGGTTCTTCCATCGCAATACAAGGTTGTTTAACCGCTAAAGATACTTATAAACTGTTGATAGAAGGCTGTAAAGGCAGCTTCTTTTAGCGTCCGTTATTCATCGCCAGTAACGCTTCTTCGGGCGACGACAGAAAGAGCTTATAGAGGTTGGCGGTATTGCCAACGTGGATTTCATACGTGTCCTGTTGCAGCCCCTCCAGCAGGGCTTCCGCCACAACAACGGGCGAAATACCGTTAATGCCGCCGATTTCCTGCGAAAAATCGGTGTTGACCAGCGGAGGCATCAGTTCAAAAACCTTGATGGCCGTGTCTGCTGCCAGGGTATAGCGCAGCGCCTGGGTGTAGGAGTGAAGAGCGGCTTTGCTGGCCGAATACGTAGACGTTCGGGACCCCGGCACAAAGGCAACAATGGAGGAGACGTTGACCACAGCCGCTTCGTTTTGTCGTTTCAGCAGAGGCAGTAGTTTTTCGGTTAAGGAAACCACGGACAGATAATTCGTGGTAATTTCCTCCGTAGCCTTCCCGGCCGCGTTAATGCCGTCGGCGGACAGCGAGTAGGCAAACGCCCGTCCGGCATTGTTAATGACGACGTTCAGCGTCGGAAACTCTTTCTGTAATCGTTCGACAAGTTGGTTTACATCGTCGGGTTTGCTGATGTCGGATACAATGGCGGTGGTATTTTCCAGTTGCGTGGCTGCTTCCTGCAACCGTTCGGCATTGCGTCCGGTAATAATGACCTGATTACCGTTTTGAGCAAACAGTTTGGCAATTTCAAAGCCGATACCGGCGCTTCCGCCTGTAATCAACACGGTGTTGTGCTGCGTTTTCATTTCTCAATTATTTAGTTAAACTGTTAAATGGCTATATACCGATCGGTATATGTAGAGGTAAAAAAATTACGTAGAGGGTTTTTCTTCAATTTGATGAATAAGATAGGTAGCGGTTTCCAGTACCCTGTCCAGAGCGGCAGGGTCCCTGGTTGTACGGGCGATGAAAATACCGCCCTGGATTAGCGCCACAAGGGACGAAGCCAGTAGGTCGGCATCGGTATCGCTGCGGAACTCGCCATTGGCTATACCCGTCAGAATCAGGGTTGTCAGATTTTTATGAGTACTGAGCAATTCTTCCGCCACGCGTTGCCGCAGGGGTTCGTGCGTGTCGTCGGCTTCGGTTCCGGCGTTTAGCAAGGGGCAGCCGCCTTCCGGAAAGACCTGAATCTGCGTACTGTTAAACAACTGGATAAAGGCCAGCAGTTTGTCCTTGCTGCTGGTTGCCCTGTCCAGTTTATTTTGAATGATGTTCTTCCGCCGGGCCGCATTGAAATTAAAAACCGCCAGAGCAACTTCTTCCTTGTTTTCGAAATTTCCGTAAATGCTTCCCTTGGTCAACCGGGTTGCTTCGGTCAGATCCGACATCGACGTACCGGCGTATCCCTTCCTGTTGAAAATACCGGCGGTAGTCTCAATAATAAACTGGCGGGTGGTTTCGGAGCGCGGTGTAAATTTCATGTGACAAATATATACCGATCGGTATATGAAAGGCAAATAATTCCCCAGTTATTTTTTGGCCTGATAATCAGCTACCAAAAAGAAAGCCGCTCAGGAGCGGCTTTCTTTTTGGAGAACTATTCAACAGCTTCGTTCTACTTCCTTGGTTGCGTCGATGAGGCACCGCCCAAAGATGCCGGAGTAGAAGTTCCCTCGGCTACGGCCGGATTCCCTTCCTTGTCGAGTTCAACCACTTCGTAACCCAGCTTTTGCAGGCCCGGCTTGATGGCCGATTTGTTGCCGACCACGGTAATAATCAGGTTGTTGATGGGAAGCCGTTTTTTTGCAATCGCGTCAATTTCCTTCTTCGTGATGTTTTTCAGAATCTGGCTTTGCTGCTCCACAAAGTTACCCGGCAGACCGTAGTCAATAATCTGGTTCAGGAAGAGGGCCTTCTGGAACGAGGTTTCGTACCGCAACGCATCCCGCTGGCCCACCGAGCTTTTCAGAAACGCCAGTTCCGCATCCGTAATCCCGGTTTGGCTGTAGTTCTTCATCTCTTTTATAAACTCAACCACCGAGCTGTCCGTGGCTGCGGCTTTCACACCGGCCTGTGCCGTAAACGGTCCGGGGGTTTTGGTACTTCCGAATGATGACCGGGCACCATACGTCCAGCCTTTGTCTTCGCGCAGGTTCATGTTAATGCGGCTGTTGAAAGCCCCGCCGAGGATGTAATTGGCCAGCCCCGCCCGGTAGTATTCACCCGTCGCGTCAAACGGTAGGTCGGTCAGGTAACCAATCCGGATTTCCGACTGTGCGGCTTTGTCTTTGTCAATCAGGTAGATCCGGGTTTTGTCGATTTTCTTCGCCATCGCCGGTTTCGGCAACGTGACGGGTTTCGCTTCCCATTTTTTCAGGAAATCGAGCTTTGGCAAAATGACGGCTTTATCCACGTCGCCCACCACAACCAGATTCGTAACGGAGGGGGAGAAGTTCTTCTGATAAAACGCCTTTACGTCATCGAGCGTAAGGCTTTCAACGGTTTTAGTGGTTCCGCTGGTCGGGATGGCGCGGATGTTGTCGTTGCCGTACAGCAGTTTGTTGTATGCTTTGTTGGCAATCACCACCGGCTGCGTACTCTGGTTGGCAATCAGTTCGAGCTGCTGTTTTTTCAGCCGGTCGAAGTCGGCCTGGGCAAACTTGGGGCGGAACATTTTTTCTTCCACCAGCGCCAGCGTTGCGTCCAGATTTTTGGTCAGCGACGACACCGCCACCTGAATTTCTTCCGTGCTGGCGTACACCTGGATGCTGCTGCCCAGTTTTTCGAGTTTCGCATTGATTTCTTCGTTGCTGAAATTCTGCGTGGCTTCGTTCATTAGAGACGCCGTAAGCTGGGCAATTCCGGCTTTAGACGGATCGCTGGCCGACAGCATGTGTCCGCCTTTGACCGAAAACACCAGCGTTACTTCGGGCACCTCGTCGTTTTTGGTTCCGATCACTTTCACACCATTCGGCAGTTTATCCGTCCAGAAAGGCGGAACTTTCAGGGTTGGGCTAGGGCCGGAAGCCGGTTTTTTGCTGCGGTCGAACGAGTCTTTGGCCTTGACGTATTTTAATCCGGTGTAACCATAATCGGGTGCTTTGTAACCGGTTGTATCAATGGTATAATTGTCTGGATGCGCTACAATCTCTTTCTGGTCCTTCGGATATACCGTCAGAATAACGGCTTTCTTGCCCTTGATGTACTGGTTGTAGACCCGCATAATATCCGCTTTCGTAACCTCCTGATACCGTTTCAGTTCTTTCGGCAGGTAGTTGGGTGATCCGGTAAATGTCTGGAAGGAAGCCAGTTGGGAAACTTTGCCCGCTACACTCGACAGATACTTGATAATTTCGGCTTCGCGGGTGGCTTTGAATTGGGCCAGGTCATCGTCGGTGACGCCCCGTTTTTCAAACTCAGTCAGCGTGTTGCGGATAATCGCTTCGGTGCTGTCCAGCCGCATATTCGGGAAGGGCAATACGGTAAAGGCCATCTCGCCCGCCAGTTCCTGCGCCGGGTGGCCGACATTGGCCTGCACGGCTTTTTCGGTTTTTACCAGATTTTTGTAGAACAACGAGCTTTTGCCACCACCCAGAATCTGGGCCAGCGCATCCAGCGGGGCTTCGTCGGGGTGGAAACGTGGCACCGTCGGGTACACCATCCGCAGCATCGGGAAACGAACGTTGTCTTCGTAGGAAACATACCGGTCTTTATCCAATACGGCAGCCGGCACCACGGTTTTGGTTACGTCCGGCCCTTTCTGAATACCGCCAAAATATTTCTCGGCCAGTTGCACAACCTGTTTGGGATTAACGTCACCACCAACGGTCAATACGGCGTTGTTGGGGCCGTACCAGCGCAGGAAGAAGTTTTTCAGGTCATTGACATTCACCCGGTTCAGGTCTTCGATGTAACCAATCGTGAGCCAGGAATACGGGTGGCCGTACGGATACAGGTTTTTGGCCGTGTACTCGTAAACCAGCCCGTAGGGGCGGTTGTCGTAATTCTGACCCCGTTCGTTCTTGACGGTGGCGCGTTGAATTTCAAACTTTTTCTGGGTCACGGCATCCAGCAGAAACCCCATGCGGTCGGCTTCGAGCCAGAGTGCCCGCTCCAGCTGGTTGCTGGGTACGGTTTCGAAATAGTTTGTGCGGTCGGCGTTGGTGGTACCGTTTAGCGTTCCTCCGGCTTCGGTGACGAGTTTAAAGTGCTCATCGTCAGCCACGTGGTCGGATCCCTGAAACATCATGTGCTCAAAAAAGTGCGCAAAACCCGATTTGCCGATTTCCTCCCGGGCCGAGCCAACGTGGTAGGTAACATCGACGTGTACAATCGGGTCCGAATGGTCCTCGTGAATCACCACCGTCAGACCGTTCGGCAGGACGTACTTCTGGTACGGAATAATCAGTTCGCCGTCTTTACGGGTTACGGTTTCAACGAGTTTGGCTTGTGAAAAAGCCAGATGGGTCACCATCAGGCTCAGGAAGCCAAGGTAGTAGCTTAGTTTTTTCATTGTGTAGCTGATGAACTATACAAATTAACCAGAATATGAGCAGGTTTGAAAGAAGGTTATAAACAAATAAACGGCCGCATAGCCCGGTCTGTCGGCGGTGAAACAGGGTGCGCCGAAGCGTACTTTTATAAAAAAACAGCGGTTTGTTTCGGGGCACTCTTCTCACGTCAACACCGCGAAACAGGCGAGGTTTTCCGGCACTCCGACGGTATTTAATGAAGCGTAAACAAAAGGCTGAAAATGAGTGGGACGATGGGGCTGAACGAGTGTCGGCGGGGGCGGTTCTAATGGGGTTGGGGCAAAAACAAAATAAGCCCATTAGAAATCTAACGGGCCTATCCTACTAACCTATGATGAAATAGTATTCTACACGACAATACTATTAAATGAGTTTGATCCAACTATACCGTGCTCTCCTGCTTCTTCAAAAATAGTTAGCTGTTGTAATCGTTAGATCGAACGGGATTTACGCTTTAAGAGTCAGGAGAGGGCAGGAAAGTATTTCTCCAGAAACTACACAGATTTGTTGAAAAAGCACTATACGCACGTACCCGCGGACTTTTATAATTGTAACCAATGGCTGTAATCTGGGGAGTTGTTTTGCACGCAATCGGAGGATTTGCTTCCGGGAGTTTTTATTTACCATACAAAAAAGTACAGGGTTGGGCCTGGGAAAGTTACTGGCTCGTTGGTGGTCTTTTTTCCTGGGTGATGGCGCCCCTGATTTTTGCCCTCGTAACCGTTCCGAATTTATTCGAAGTGTTGGCAGCGGCTCCAGCCGAAACCAAATGGTGGTCTTATTTCTGGGGAGTTCTCTGGGGTTTTGGGGGCCTGACGTTCGGGCTAACCATGCGGTATCTGGGGTTATCGCTCGGTATGGCGGTGGTTATGGGCCTTTGTGCCGTGTTCGGAACGCTGGTGCCGCCCATCTGGCTGGGGCAGTTTGGGGATCTGATGCGGACGACCTCCGGGCAGGTTATTGTGCTGGGACTGGCCATCTGCGTGTTGGGAATCGCCATTTGCGGAGTGGCCGGGATGATGAAAGAAAAATCCGTGACGGAGGAGAAAAAGAAGGAGTCTGTGGCCGAGTTTGATCTCAAAAAAGGCGTGCTGGTGGCCATTTTTTCGGGCGTTATGAGCGCCTGTTTTTCGTTTGGCGTGACAGCCGGACAGCCCATTGCCGAACTGGCCGTGCAGCATGGCGCCGATCCGCTTTTTATGAATTGCGCCCCTTATATTTACATTCTGCTGGGCGGTCTGACCACCAACGCGATCTGGTGCCTCTACCTGAATATCAAAAATAAAACCTATACCGACTACCGCAATATTTCGGCACCGGCAGTTCGAAATATTACCTTCTGCGCCCTGGCTGGAGTGACCTGGTACCTGCAATTTTTCTTTTACGGTATGGGCGACAGCAAAATGGGCGAATACCGTTTCTCGGGCTGGACGCTGCACATGGCCTTCATCATTGCCTTCAGCAGCTTCTGGGGACTGTACCTGCACGAATGGCGGGGTGCCAACCGCCCGACCATGCGTACCATCACCATCGGCATTGCCACGGTGGTGTTTTCAACCGTGGTTGTCGGGATTGGTAATTATCTGGCGGAATGAGAAAGGCGGGTGCTTGGCCCTGCCAGACGATTCATACGTACGGTTAATTGGCCATTTGGTGAAAAGAGCAGCGTAAAAGCGACGGCTGCCGGGAGGAAATAAGTACTTTCAATTTATTTCTCAATGACCGACTTGTATCACCATGATGCTTTACTGGATTGAACTGGCCGGCTGGCTGGGTGTACTGTCTTACCTGGCGGCTTATCTGCTGCTGGCTCTGCGAATCCTGCGCGCCGACACGCTGACCTACCATTGTCTAAACGTGGTTGGAGCAACGGGGTTGATTATTAACTCACTGCACACCCACGACCGGCAGAGTATTGTCGTCAATGTAGCCTGGCTGCTGATCGGGCTCTGGGCGACTTACCGCAACTACCGGCCCCGTCAAAGTTTTTGACAACTGGAGAAGTTGCAGTGCCTGCTGTTTATAGTGGTCCAGCTTTTGGCCGTACTCCTTTTTGTCATTGACCAGACTCAGGTAATAATAGGCTCCATCGACGAGGATAAAAATCAGATCGGCGGTCTGGTACGCATCCGGTGTGTGTAACGTTCCGGCATCGGCGCAATCCTGAATCAGCGCGGCCAGTTTCTGCCGCAGCGAATCCAGTAATGTCTTGTATTTTTCGCGAATCTGGGCATTCCGGAAGGTCAGCGAATAACAACTATAGAACAGGCCGTCGTCGAACAACTGGTTCCACTCTTTGGAGAACAGCCGGTCGATTACTTTCAGCAAAACCACTTCGGGTTTGTCGGGCGTTTTGGAGGTGATGCCAAAGAGTAATTGGTACTTATCCAGCATAAAATCAATCAGGCCGCTGATTAAGTCATCCCGGGTCTGAAAGTAATGCATGATCAGGCTGGGATTGATGTCCATTACGGCGGCAATCTTGGCAATCGACGTGTTTTCCAATCCTTCTTTTTTGGCTACCCGGTAAAACATCCGGATGATTTCCTTCTGCCGCGTGTCTTTCAGACTTTTTCTGCCCATTCTGCTTACATTCAGACTATACTTCAAAAGAATTGCTCAAATATAAGGTAAAAACCGGAGCCTCCTTTCCTTTTTTTATTGAATGAATATTCAAACAAAATTAATGTTTTTGTAACATTACCGTAACGTCACCTGGAACCGGCGCTCCCTACCTTTGCCGCCAGCTCAGTGCCTGAGTCAATCCATGATACGCCTTGCTTAAAATCAAACTTAACGCGTCAGTATGATGAAAAATTTACCAGGTTTTTTTTCCGGTCGTTGCAGCTCCTTACGGCTTTTGGGGCTTGTTTGGATAGTCGTCTTTTCGGCCCGTATCGCTTCTTTTGCGCAGGGCGTCACGGTAAGTGGCCTGATTACCGGCGGCACCGCCAGCGAACCATTACCGGGCGTTAACGTCGTGATCAAGGGAACGCAGAAAGGGGCCACCACCGACGGCAGCGGACGGTATTCCATTACGAATGTGCCGTCTAACGCGGTTCTGGTTGCGTCGTATATCGGGTATGTAACCACCGAAGAACCGCTGAACGGTCGCAATACCGTCAACCTGAATCTGACGCTCGACGCGGCCAATTTGCAGGAGGTGGTGGTGGTGGGTTACGGGACCCAGAAGAAAATCAACATCACGGGGGCCGTCGATCAGATTGCCGGGAAAGACCTGGAAGCCCGGCCCATCGCCAACGTCATGCAGGGCTTGCAGGGCGTGAGTCCGGGGCTCAACATTACCTACCAGGGCGGGCAGCCCGGAACCGTGCCGAACATCAACATCCGCGGTTTTACATCCATCAACGGCGGTGGCCCGCTGATTGTCATTGACGGGATTCCTTCCTCCAACAACGAGGATCTCTTGCGGCTCAACCCGTCGGATATTGCCTCCTTCTCGGTGCTGCGCGATGCGGCTACGGCTTCGATTTACGGCGCACGGGCGGCTTTTGGCGTGGTGCTGATCACGACCAAGCAGGGTGGACAGGGGCGCCAGTCCATCATTTACAACAATTACTTTTCGTGGGGACGACCCACGGTATTGCCGCAGCCGGTGACTGACCCCTACATCTATTCCCGCGTGCTGGAAACATCGACCGACAACACTCCCTGGGATTACGTGAACTACTCGGACGAGCATTACCGGTGGGCCAAAGAACGCTCGGAAAACCCGGCAATTGAGGATGTCCGGCTGAACCCGGCGGACCCGACGAAATGGGCGTACCTGGGTAGCAACAACTGGTACGACTACTTTTTCAATAAATCCAGCCTGTCGCAGAACCACAGCGTTTCGTTCAACGGAAGCGCCACGGCTAACAACATGCCGATTGGCTACTACGTATCCGCCGATTATACCAAGGAAAACGGACTGAACAAAATTGCGGACGACTTCTGGAATCGGTATTCGCTCCGCGCCCGGGTCAATTTCTCTCCCCTGAAATGGCTGAAAATAGACAACAACCTGACCATCTACCAGACCAAACGCGCCAGCCCATCTGTCAACATTACGGATATTTATTACCTGCAACCCACCGACGTGGCTGTAAACCCGGATGGTTCATGGGCCAATACCGGTGCCGGACGACTGGCCGCCCGGTTGACCGACGGTGGTAATAACCAGGAAGATATGTTCGGGTTTCAGAACATCAGCCGAATGGTGGCTACGTTTCTGAACGGCGATTTACAGGTAACGGGTGACGCCAGTTTCAAACGTGAACAATGGAAGTACCATCGGGACTACCGAAAATTCAGCATTGGATTCGGTCCTGGCGATATTCGGCAGGAGGGCACTGGCAGTTACGCCAACGGCGCAGTCATCGAGCGGAATGGAACGTTGACAAATACCGTTTACAACCTCTACGCCAATTATTCCAAAACGCTGGGGAAACACACAATCACGGCTTTGGCGGGCTACAATCAGGAAGAATATGTTTACTCGACGGTTGAGTCCGAAAAAAACGTGCTGATCTCGTCCTCCCTGCCGCACATTGGCCTTACCACCGGCGATGCCTTCATTCGTCCAAGCTACAATTCGTACGCTACTCGCAGTCTGTTTGGCCGACTTAACTATACCCTGAAAGAACGGTATATTCTGGAAGCCAACGGGCGGTATGACGGTTCTTCCCGTTTTCCATCCAACAACCGCTGGGGCTTCTTCCCGTCGATTTCCGCAGCCTGGGTGGCCAGCGCCGAACCGTTCCTGAACGGTATGCTGCCGTATGTTCCGACGCTGAAATTGCGGGCTTCCTACGGTGATCTTGGTAATCAGAGCGTTGGGTACTTCAATTATTTACAAACCTTACCGACGGCTTTATCCAGCTACCTGATCAACGGTAGCCAGCAAACCGTCATTACCGGAGCGCCTTCCTTGCGAATTGATCCCCGGAATTATACCTGGGAGCGGGTTTCAACCATGAATTTTGGCGCTGATGTGGGTCTATTCAAAGAAAAAGTCCTGATTTCGTTTGACTACTACATCCGCAACACACGGGGAATGTTAACGGCGGGTCAGGAGTTGCCGGGCGTATTGGGAACGTCGGTGCCCAGCCAGAATGCCGCCGATCTGCGTACCAACGGCTGGGAACTGACGCTTAATTACCGGGATTCGTACGTCGTGGGGGCCAAACCGCTGACGCTTGATGCTAAATTTATCCTGTCTGATTCGCGTTCGGTGATTACAAAGTTCCGGAACGATCAGCAACTGTTTTCGACGTATCGCGAAGGCCAGCAACTGGGCGAAATCTGGGGGCTGGTCAACGACGGAATGTTTGCTAACGAGGACGAAATCAAGAAACTCGATCAGTCGGCCATTGTGCCTTGGGGCGCGTTGTCAGTAGTGCCGGGCTGGCCCAGATACAAGGACCTGAACGGTGACGGCAAAATCGAGAAAGGCTTTTCGCAGAAAGACCCGAAAGATCTCCAAGTCATTGGCAACACCACAGCCCGCTACCGGCTGGGCCTGAATCTGAGCGCCAGCTGGAACGGTTTCGACGCAACGGTATTCCTGCAAGGCGTGGGCAAAGCTGATTATTACCCGCAACACTACCTGTTCTGGGGGCCGTACCAGCAGCCCTACGCCAACATCTACCCCTGGAATCTGGATTTCTACCGGGGCACGTCCGAACCGGAAGCCGACCGCGCCAAACATTCGGCCTCGTACATTCAGGCGGGTCTGGCTGATGCCAATACCGATGCCGAGTATCCGGTGCTGCAATCGTGGCTGGCGGACAACAACTATCAGGGAGGAGGAGCCGCCGGGTTGGATATTCCCCAAACCAAGTATCTGCTCAGTGCGGCTTACGTGCGCGTTAAAAATGTGACCATCGGTTACACGCTGCCCGCCGTGCTGACGCGTCGGATCAAGGTTAACCGGGTGCGGGTGTTTGCGAGTGGTGAGAACCTGTTCGAGTTTTCGAAACTTAAAAAATACGTTGATCCCGAGTCGGTTAACGACGGATACGGCTGGGCCTATCCCTTCCAGCGGAAGATGGCCGTTGGCTTGAATTTCGAACTTTGAACCTTCCTGAACCGCTAAAAATCATGAAAAAGACCTTATATATTCTGCTTTCCGGCCTGCTGATCGGGGCCACTGCCTGCAAGGATGATTTTCTGGATCGGTATCCGCAAACGTCGATTGCACCGGAAGCCTTTTTTAACACCGAGGAAGACCTGGCCCTGTATGTCAACGGCCTGCTTTCGCTGCCCGGTCGGGATTCGTACCTGAACGATCAGAATTCCGACAATGCCGCCACCACCGCGGCTGTGGAAGTCAAAACCATCATGACCGGTTCGCCCAGTTCCCAGAACATCACGAGCGGCTGGAGCTGGGAACGGCTGCGCAACATCAATTATTTTCTGGACAATTACCAGAAGGCGAATGCCGCCCCTGCGGTGAAAAACCATTATGCCGGACTGGCGCGCTACTACCGGGCCGAATTTTATTTCAACAAAGTGAAGCGGTATTCCGACGTGCCGTGGTATTCGGGAGCCCTCAACCCGGATGACGAGCAACTCTATAAACCGCAGGATTCGCGGGCGATGGTGATGGACAGTGTCATGGCTGATCTGGCGTTTGCGGCTGCCAACGTGCGGGAAGCCGTACCGACCGGTACGCCCGGCAAATGGGCCGTTCAACTCCTCCGGGCGCGGGTGGCCCTCTACGAAGGAACGTTCCGCAAGTACCACGACGAGCTGAATCTGAAAGCCACGGCCAACTCCCTTCTGGAAACGGCGGCTACGGTCACTGCCGAAATTATGGCGTCCAAAAAGTATTCAATTTACAATACCGGCAAGCCCGAAGCGGATTATGCGGCCCTGTTTGGGAGTTCGGATTTGCTGGCGAATCCGGAAGTGATGCTGGTCAACATCTACGATGTAGACAAAAAACGGGGGCAGGACATTAACTTGGCGGTTTTCGGGGATTATGAACAGGCGCCTTCCCGCGATCTGGTTCAGACGTACCTGATGAAAGACGGCAGCTATTTTTCCAGTCAGCCGGGGTATCAGCAATTTCAGTTTGTGAAGGAGTTTCAGAACCGCGATCCGCGTCTGGCCCAGACCATAGTCTATCCGGGTTGGGTACGTCAGCCGGACCCGCAGCCGTATATTCAGCGGTTAAACAAGAACTTTACGGGGTATCACCAGTTAAAAGGGTTCAGCAACAGCACGGTTTCAACCGTAATCGGCGGGGCAGATTTTCCGGTTTACCGCTACGCGGAAGCCCTGCTGATCTACGCCGAAGCACAGGCCGAACTGGGTAAACTGACGCAGGCCGACCTCGACCAGTCTGTTAATCTGCTGCGGAAGCGCGCGGGGCTGCCGAACCTCGATCTGGCCAAAGCCAATGCCAGTCCGGACCCGTTCATGGCGCAGAAATACCCGAACCTGACCGGCGCGAATCAGGGCGTTCTGCTCGAAATCCGGCGGGAACGACGCGTGGAGTTTGCCTTTGAAAATACGCGCTTCGACGATCTGATGCGCTGGAAAGCGGGTAAATTATTGACCAACATCCCCGAAGGAATGTACTTTCCCGGTCTGGGTAAATACGATCTGACCGGCGACGGCGTGGCCGACATCGTGCTGATCGACAAAGCGACCTCGATTCCGACGGAGGACAAAAAAGAGAAAAATTCGCTGGGGGTAACGCTGATTTATTACCGCGCCGGGAGCATCACCGACGACGTGACTGTATTTTTGCGCAACGGCGTCAATGGCGGTACAATGGTAACAGAAACCGCCCCCCGGAAATTTGAAGACCCCAAATACTATTACCGGCCCGTTCCGCAGCAGCAACTGGTGCTGAATCCGAACCTGCGGCAGGTTTTTGGCTGGCAATAAACGGAATCGTAACCCATACCCATTACCCGCATTATTACTAACCCAACTTCTGTAACCCAAATGTTTTCCAAAACCGTATTGTTGTTTGCTACCAGTTGCCTTGTTGCTCAGATCACTTGGGCCCAGATCGACCGGCAAAAAGCCCTTTTTGTGATTGTAGACGGTATTTCGGCCGATGTAATCGAGAAAATTGCCAAACCGAATCTGGACGCGATTGCCAAGGAGGGCGGTTACGCCCGGGCGTACGTCGGTGGGCAGAAAGGGACATATTCGCAGACGCCGACCATTTCGGCGGTGGGCTACAACAGTCTGCTGACAGGTACGTGGGTCAATAAGCACAACGTCTGGGACAACAGCATCAAGGCGCCGAATTACCACTACTGGACGATCTTCCGGCTTTTTGAAACCCAGTATCCGCACAAAAAAACGGCGGTTTTCTCGACCTGGCTCGACAACCGGACCAAGCTGGTGGGCGAGGGGCTGGCAGCGACCGGCCACCTGCGGCTGGATTATTCGTTCGACGGTTTTGAGCTGGACACGATTAATTTTCCGCACGATGCCGAGCGGGAATACATTCACAAGATCGACGAAAAAGTGGTGAACGAAGCTGCGGCTTACATCCGGCAGGAAGGCCCTGATCTGTCGTGGGTGTACCTGGAATATACCGACGACATGGGCCACAAATACGGTGATAGCGAACAGTTCCACCGCGCCATTCGGATCATGGACGATCAGATCGGTCGCCTGTGGAAAGCCGTGAAGGAGCGGCAGAAAACGTTCGGGGAAGACTGGCAGGTGTTTATCACGACCGACCACGGCCGCAGCGCCGATATGGGCAAAAACCACGGCGGACAGTCGGACCGGGAGCGGAGCACGTGGATTGTGACCAACGCCAAAGCCCTGAATCCATACTTTAGGAAAGCCCTGCCCGGCGTCGTCGATATCATGCCGACGATGGCCCGGCACCTGAACGTTTCGATTCCGAAAGAACAGGCGTTTGAAATCGACGGTATTCCGCTGACCGGCAAACTGTCGATCACCGACCCGACGGCCCGTAAAGAAGCCGGGAAAATTGCGCTGACCTGGAAAGCCGCCGACCCGGAAGGCGCCGTCAAAATCTGGCTCACGACCACCAACCAGTTTGAGGAGGGGGGGCGCGACCTTTATCTGCTGATGGATGAAGTGCCCGCCCGTGCTGAAAAAACCGTTATTGATGTTGCAAAGCTCCCCGCCGGTTTTTACAAAATCGTGCTGGAAGGGCGGTATAACAACCTGGGGCGCTGGATTGTGGAGTAAAACCGTTTTGCCGAAACCCAAAAAGCCAAAAAGGGCCGTCACCTCCCGATCTTCTGCCTTTGATCAAGAGGTGACGGCCCGGCCTTTTTCCGCGTTACTGCGCTATTTTTTCGATCGCTACCAGACGCACCCGGCCCACATGGCCCTGCCCGGGCAGTCGGACATTACTCCCAATCCAGAGATGGGTGCTGGAATACGGAGCAATGCCGAGCGATGCATCGAAAACCGTCTGTCCCTGAAACCGGTACGCGTCATCCGTTCGCAAGGTCACAGCGGGCTTGCCGTAGCACCCCAGCCACCAGGTTCCGTTCGCATACGCAATGGTTTGAATCCCCATTAATGTATAGCCGCTGGCGACGGTATGGCGACGGATAAACCGGAACTTTTCATCGTATTCATACACGTAATTTTCATTTATGCCGGGTACCAGCCCACCCACAATCATAAATTTGCCCTGATGAAATTCCATACCACCGGCACCATGAACCAGCTCCGGAACCGGATATTCATTCAGTTTCTTCAAGCTAAGTGCATCATACTCATATACCCACGATTTGGCCTCACCCGCCGGTTTATTAAACTCCCCGAGGTTCACGGCTACGTATAGTTTTCCGTTGTGGTAACACAAATCGCCCTGGTGGCTGGGAGCCGCTACGCTGGCGAGGATTTTCCCCTGCATATCGGTCCGGACAATGGCTGTGGTCCAGCTCCAGTAAATGGACGATTTCTGGTCGGTACAAATGCCCTGCAAATGCACTTCGTAGGCACCTTCACAAACCACCGTCTGGTGTACTTTTTTTAAATCAATCAACAGGGCCGGATCGTCCGTATAAATCCGGGCTACGCCCATATCCAGAAAACGAATCAGATCGTCCCGCTCGTTCACCGTCCAGACGCCCGGTTCGATGCGGGCGATTTTCAACTGGTTGATCTTTTCTTCCGTCAGACCCTTTTCGTTGATGACCAACGACTCAAAACTGTGTTCTTTTGCAATTCGGATATCTTCCTGAATGTCGCTGTTCGCCGGGCGATCCCAGAAAACCGGAATAGCCGGGGCCAGTTTTTTGACGTTTGCCATGTAGGCCAGATTGCCGTCATTGAACCCCACCTTTTTTTCCATCTGGTTTTTGCGGACAAGGGCAATGGCTTCGGCAACACAGTCGGTTTTGGGTTGAATGGAAACCCGGGTTTTCGACTGCGCGGCAAAAAGTTTCAGCGCATCTTCCAGCAACGGGATGGTCTGCGGAGGACATTCGCGGCTGGATTTTCCGGTTCGCTTCCGAAAGTCCGTGGCCACATCCACTTTTTTCAACTGGTCGTAGGTTGACTGGGCCACGTCCAGATTCTGGTTGCCCACCCGCCCGGTCGTTGCGTCGTGCAGCACCACCAGCTTGCCGTCTTTGGTTTTATACACATCCAGTTCCACCCAATCGACGCCCAGAGAAAGGGCACTTTTAAAAGCAGGCAGGGTATTTTCCGGAAACTGAGTTGAATTGCCGCGGTGTGCGGTGATGCCCAGATGCGTGGATTGCGCACTGGATTGAAAAAAAAGACCGGCAAAACAGTAAAAACAAAGAGAGGCTAAGGCGATTCGTAGCATAGAAAATGGGTTAGTAAACAGCATAAGAAGAGAAGAAAGCTTGCTTCTTACTCAAGGATTGGGGGACATTGTTCCGAATTGGGGAGCTTGCCCAAACCATTTACTTACCTGCCAGGAATTTCTAACTACCCGCCTTCTTACCGGAAGTTACCGCATTTGGGTGTAATAAAACCGGTTCCTTTCCGGGGTTTTATTCTTTTGTAACCACTTCGTCCAGATTCAGCAGGGTGTTGGCCGCAACGGTCAGGGCTGCCAGTTCCGGCGTCGCTTCCGTACAGGCCAGCAGTTGCACGGCTTCCTGCGGGTGTTGCCGGTAATGCGCTATGGTGTTCTGATACAGCCGGTTCAATACCGTTAGTTTCTTCGGCCGTATTTCCTGTTGCATCACCAGCCGGTAGCCCGCCCGCAATTGCTGTTCGGGCGTTTTTCCGCGCAACTTCATCGTTTCGGCCAGTCGCTGGGCGGCTTCCACATATACGGGATCATTGAGCGTCACCAGTGCCTGTAAGGGGGTATTGGTTCGCAATCTTCGCAATTGACAGAACTCCCGACTGGGGCTGTCGAAGGTAATCATGGAGGGGTAGGGGGCCGTGCGCTTCCAGTAGGTGTACAGGGCCCGCCGGTAGCGGTCCTCACCTGAACTGAGTTTCCAGCTTTCGCCACTGTAGGGCGACTGCCAGATGCCGTCGGGCTGGGCGGGCATCACGCTCGGACCACCCAATTTGGAACTCAGCAAACCCGTCACAGCCAGCGCCTGATCGCGCACCTGTTCTGCCGACAGCCGAACCCGCGGACCCCGGGCCAGCAGTTTATTGAACGGATCTTTGGCCAGTAACTCGGGCGAGGCCGCCGATTGCTGACGGTATGTGGCTGATAACACCATCTTTTTGAGCAGTTTCTTGACGCTCCAGCGGTCGGTTTCCATGAACTCAACGGCCAGCCAGTCCAGCAGTTCGCGGTGGGTGGGCGGGATGCCCTGCGTACCAAAATCCTCAACGGTTTCGACGATACCGGTACCAAACAACTGCTCCCAGAAGCGGTTGACGGCCACGCGGGCGGTGAGCGGGTGTTCAGGACTGACCATCCACTGCGCCAGCCCCAGACGGTTTTGAGGTGAATTTTCAGGCAGGGATGGCAGGGATTTGGGTACATCGGGCCGCACGGGTTTTCCTTTGACCAGCCAGTTGCCCCGCTCAAAAACGTGGGTTTTCCGGGCCAGATCGCCGGTTCCTTCGTATAGAATGGGCACAACCTCGGCTTTGGCGTTCAGCAGTTCGCCCAGTTTCTGGTCCATCGGCCCCAGCGCGTGGGCGGGCTGACCGGGCAGGGCGGGTTGCAGTGCCACCCATTTCACCATCACCCATTCTTTGGGCATTTTCGGACTGTCGAGCGTCAGGTACAGGTGGTGCCGCCCCGATACGTCCGGCAGGGCAAAAATCAGGGTGGTGTCTTTCCAGGGACTGCCGGTTTTGGCGACCGGCTGTGTCAGCAAGACCGGGCCGTTGACACTATCCCGACGAACGGACATCACGGCTTTTTCGGCTTTGGTACCCCAGGCAATCAGCAACCGATTCTTACCCGTGAGTTCCATATTTTTGATCCGGGCCGAGCCGCCGTGCTGGATGGCCGTGTACATGGCGCCCATCAGCGAGGCATTGACGTACTCATCAAAGCTGTGCGAGTTGATTTTTGGCTCCACCACCCGAACCAGCCGCATGGCATCCCGAACCGTCGGGCGTGGAGCCGACTGGCTGGTAAGCCATTGTTGCAGTTCCTGGACTTTCAGCGAATCGTCGCCTTTGTAAAACCGCAGGGTGGGGGTGTCGCTGGGCACATCTTCGTCGCGGGTATTGTTGAAGAAAGCCAGGTATTTGTAGTAGTCTTCGTGTACAAACGGGTCGTAGGGGTGGCTATGACACTGCACACAGGAAAACGTCGTGCCCTGCCACACATCCCAGGTGGTATTCACCCGGTCGATCACGGCCGATACCCGAAACTCCTCATCCTGTGTACCGCCCTCGTCGTTGGTCATCGTGTTGCGGTGAAAACCCGTGGCCACCAGTTGATCGTCGGTGGGGTTGGGCAGCAGGTCGCCCGCCAGTTGCTCAATGGTAAACTGGTCGAACGGTTTATCTGCGTTGAAGGCTTTGATCAACCAGTCGCGGTATCGCCACATAGTGCGCGAC
Organism: Larkinella arboricola; assembly: GCF_003259745.1. Lineage (GTDB taxonomy): Bacteria > Bacteroidota > Bacteroidia > Cytophagales > Spirosomataceae > Larkinella > Larkinella arboricola. Next base: position 1,327,130 of record NZ_QLMC01000001.1, read on the forward strand.
AAATCCGCTTCGTAGCCTTTGGTGTCGGCGTAGCGGGCCAGATCGAGCCACATACCTGCCCAGCGTTCGCCAAAAGCCGGAGATGCCAGCAGCCGGTCCACTACTTTTTCGTAGGCATTTGCCGAGGTGTCTTGCTGAAAAGCCGTCACGTCCTGTTCAGTAGGCGGTAAGCCCGTCAGATCGAGCGAAACGCGCCGAATCAAGGCGGCTTTGTCGGCTTCGGGCGACGGTTTCAGGTTTTCCGCTTTGAGTTTATCCAGAATGAAATGGTCGATTTCGTTTTTAGCCCACTTCAATTCGTCGCTTTCGGCCAGCCCCAGCCGGGCCCAGAATGTACCAATTTGCGGTACGTCTGGTTGTCTGACGGACTGATAGGCCCAGTGATCCCCCCACTCGGCGCCCTGATCAATCCAGTTTTTCAGCAATTCGATTTCCTCCGGGTTGAGCGGGGGTGCATCCAGCGGCATCCGTTCTTCGGGGTCGGTGAGCGTCAACCGGCGGATCATTTCGCTGGCTGACGCATCGCCGGGGACAATTGGGTGTTTACCGGATTTGGCGGGCTGGAGCGCTTCGTGTTTGAAGAGCAAACTGAAGTTAGCGGCTTTTTTGACCCCGCCGTGGCAGGCAATGCAGTGTTTGTTGAGCAGCGGTTTGATCTGCGTGTTGAAATCAACTTTATCCTCAAACAGTCCCACCCACAAAAAGGAGGACAAGACCACCACGGCCAGGACGGCACCCACCAGATGGAGTTTGTAGTTCATGGGAATTCAGGAACGGTTATTATCGGGTCATTAGGAACCGGAATTTAGGAAAAAAAGCGGACTTTTTCGCTTTTTTTCTTCTGGGATGTGTTGGCTGTCAGGCACGTTCCACGGCTTCGGCATCAATTAATAAACAGATCATCCACCAGCACCAACCCCGGCTTGCCACTTTTTCAGGCAATAATGTCGCGGACAACCTTGCCTGATACATCGGTCAGGCGGTAGCGACGGCCCAGGTGTTTGAAAATCAATTTTTCGTGATTGAGGCCCAACTGGTGCAGGACCGTCGCCTGAAAATCGTGCACGTGGACCGGGTTCTGGGTGATGTTGTAGCCCAATTCATCGGTTTCGCCGTAGACCATACCGGGTTTGATTCCGCCCCCGGCCATCCAGATTGTGAAGCAGCGCGGGTGGTGATCACGACCGTATTTCTCTTTCGTCAGCTCTCCCTGGCTAAAACAGGTGCGGCCAAATTCACCACCCCAGATGACGAGCGTTTCATCAAGCAACCCGCGTTGTTTGAGATCGGTTACCAGGGCCGCCGACGCCTGATCAACGTCTTTGGTCTGGCCGGTAATCTCTTCGGGCAAATTAACGTGCTGGTCCCAACCCTGGTGGTAGAGTTGCACAAACCGGACGCCGTTTTCGGACAGTTTGCGGGCCAGCAGGCAGTTGGCGGCATAGGTTCCGGGTACCAGACAGTCGGGACCGTAGAGCTTGACGATGTCGTCCGGTTCCTTCGACAGGTCCGTAATTTCCGGCACGGCAGTTTGCATTCGGTAGGCCATTTCGTACTGCTTAATTTTGGCATTAATCTCCGGATCATGCACTTGCTCGTACGCCAGTTGGTTTAATTCCGCCAGGCGGTCGAGCATTTTCCGGCGCGACTGCCGGTCCATGCCTTCCGGGTCGCGCAGGTACAACACCGGGTCTTCACCCTTGCTGAACTGCACGCCCTGGTGAATGGAATCCAGAAAACCGTTCGACCACAGTTTGGAATAAACGCCCTGGCTGTTGCCTTTTCCCCGGGAAATCAATACCGTGAAGTTGGGCAGGTTCTTGTTTTCGTTGCCCAGTCCGTAGCTCAGCCACGCGCCCATGCTCGGACGATTGCCCTGCTGGGCACCCGTCTGAAAAAATGTGATGGCCGGGTCGTGGTTAATGGCTTCGGTGTGCATGGATTTCACAATGCACAGATCGTCCACAATTTTGGCTATGTGCGGAAACAGATCACTCACCCACGCCCGCGACTGGCCGTACTGTTTGAAATCGACGAAAGATCCGGCCATGGGCAGGGTGGTCTGGGTAGCGGTAAAACCGGTGAGTCGCTGCCCACCCCGCACCGACGGCGGGAGGTCTTTGCCAAAAAGCTCCCGCAACTTGGGTTTATAGTCGAACGTTTCGAGCTGAGAAGGGGCACCGTTCTGAAACAGGTAAATAACCCGCTTGGCTTTCGGAGCAAAATGCGGGATTCCGGGAATGAAATCAGGGTCGTCGGAATCGCTGCGTTTGTCGAACAGGTCCGGGATCAGCAGCGAACCCAGCGCAGCACTCCCCAGCCCTAAACTTAGCTTCGAGAAAAATCGACGCCGGTTGAAGGTCAGTAAATGATCCAGCAGTTCTTTTTCCATGACGGTCAGGATTTAGTAATGGATTCTTCCAGGTTGTAAATCATCGATACAACGCGCATCAGTGCCGCCAGCCGCTTTTTATCGATCTTTTCGGGAACCGGATATTCCCCGACGGCCAGCACTTTTTCAGGGTCCGTTTTTTTCATCGTTTGCATTTCCTCACCGAAATAGGTCATGAGTACACTCAGTTCCTGCTGAGTCGGTTTTCGATTCACAATCAGCCGGAATGCTTTGCCGATTTTGGTTTCCATTCCACTATTTTCCTGCAACAGACGGGCCGCCAGCACGCGCGATGCTTCCAATACCGTCGGGTCGTTCATCATCACCAGGGCCTGCAACGGTGTGTTGGTCCGGAGCCGGCTTACTTCGCACTGGTCGCGGTTGCTGGCATCGAAAATCGCCATTGAGGGGGGCGGCACGGTTCGCTTGATGAACGTGTACATACCGCGCCGGTATAAGGCCGGACCCTGATCCTGGTTGTAGGTGGACAACATACCGTCGCCCCCGGCGGTGGCGCTTTCCCACAGACCCGGCGGCTGATACGGTTTTACACTGGGGCCGCCGATGGCGCGGTTCAGCAGACCGCTGCTCGCCAGCACCAGATCTTTCACCAGTTCGGCAGGAATATGGTAGCGTGGCGCCCGGGCCAGCAACACATTCTCCGGATCGGCCCGCAGCTTTTCGGGCGTAACGACAATCGACTGGCGGTACGTGGCCGATGTGACGATCTGTTTCACCAGCCGTTTGATGTTCCAGCCGTGCTGCATAAAGTCGACGGCCAGCCAGTCCAGCAGTTCCGGATGGGAGGGAAGCTCGCCCTGCATCCCAAAGTCGCCGGAGGTTTTGACAATGCCCTGCCCGAAAAATTCCTGCCAGATCCGATTGACGTACACCCGGGCCGTCAGCGGATTCTTTTTGTCGAACAGCCACTGCGAAAGCCCCAGACGGTTTTTGGGATAATTTTTGTTGAACGGCAAAATGGCTTCGGGTGTGCCGGGCTGCACTTCGTCGCCATAGGCATTGAAAACCCCCCGTTTCAGAATGTAGGTTTTGCGAAGCGTATCCAGATCGCCCATTACCGACACAATCAGGCGGCTGGTGTCGGGTTTGTTGACGAATTTCAACAGGCTTTTTACATCGTCGTTACTGATTTCCATCAGCGGTTTTTTTGCATACGACTCTGGTTTGCCGACGGTGGGGTCGATGGCCGTGTATTTGGGGCGCATTTCATCGACGTTGTTGAAAAATGCGAAGAGCTGATAATATTCTTTCTGCGAAAACGGATCATACTTGTGGTCGTGGCAATGCGCACATTCCAGCGTGATCCCCAGTAGCCCCTTGCCGAAGGTGTCGTTGCGGTCGGTCACGTAGGTAACCCGGTATTCTTCTTCGTCTACGGCACCTTCTTCGGTAATTTTGTGGTTGCGGTTAAAGCCCGTCGCCAGTAGCTGCTCTTTGGTTGCCGGTCCGCCGTCGCGGTTCGGTAACAAATCCCCCGCCAGCTGCCAGGTGATAAACCGGTCGTACGGCATATTCTGGTTAAAGGCATGAATGACCCAATCCCGCCACGGCCACTGCGTCCGAAAATTATCCATCTGATAGCCGTAGGAGTCGGCGTAGCGGGCCAGATCCAGCCAGTGCAGCGCCATTTTTTCCCCATAGGCTGGACTTTTCAGCAACTGATCAACTACTTTTTCGTAGGCATCCGGGCGGGTATCCGTCAAAAACTGATCCATCATCGACAAGTCGGGTGGTAGTCCGGTCAGGTCCAGACTGACCCGTTTGAGCAGCCGTTCCTTGTCGGATTCTTCGTTGGGCTTCAAACCTTTCTGTTCCTGTTTGTGCAGGATAAAATAATCGATTTCATTCCGGGGCCACTCCGTCTGATCAATGGGCGGCAGGGGGGCTTTTTTGGGAGCCACAAAGGCCCAGTGTTTTTCGTACTTGGCGCCCTGCTTGATCCATTTCTCAATGAGCCTGATTTCGCGTTGGGAGAGTTTGAGGTTGGACGAGGGCGGGGGCATCAGCAGGGACGTATCCTGCGTCGTAATCCGCAGAAACGCTTCCGATAATTCCGGTTTTCCGGCGACAATGGCGTGGGCCGATGGATTTTCCTGCAAGGCTTTGAAGGCACTTTCGGGCACATCGAGCCGCAGACCGGCTTCGCGTTTGTTGGCATCGGGCCCGTGGCAGGCCAGGCATTTGTCGGAGAGAATGGGCCGGATGTCAAAGTTATAGCTGACGGTTTCCGGTAATTTCTCCTCCGCTGACCCGCTCGTCAAACCCGTCGAGCAGGATTGGAAAGTGCCTGTACTACCGGCCACCATGAGCAGTAAATAACAAAGCCTTCTCATTGCAACTTCTGGACTACGATTCGTTGAATTAAATTTGAAAGCCTGTTTTATAAATAAACCGCCGTGAAGCGTCTCATTTATAAAACAGGTAAACGTGGTTTTTTAATCTAAATGACGCGTTAATAACCCGGATTTTGTTGCAGTTTTCCGATTAATATTTCGCGGTTGGGTATCGGGAAAAGCAAACGCTGCGGGGTTACATTGTAACTGGTGCCGGGCAGATACGATTCGCCGGCATGAAAAGCCTTGATGTACTCCCCGTTCTTGTTCATCACCTCGATGGCTTTACCGGTGCGGACCAAATCCAGCCAGCGTTTGTTTTCAAAGGCGAATTCAACGCGTCGTTCGTGGGCGATCAGGTCCCGCAGAGCCGCCTGACTGGTTTGCGTCGACGGGGCCAGACCCGCCCGAACCCGGACTGGGTTCAAATAGGTCAGCGCTTCGGCACTTTTATTTTGTTCATTGAGGGCTTCGGCCAGCCCCAGGAGCACATCGGAATACCGATAAATCGGGAAGTTGTCGTCGGTATTCTGCTCCAGGCTGTGGGCGTGCAGATACTTCTTGATGAACGGATACGCCCTTTTACCAGCGGGTTTGACATAACCAATCGGGCTTTTTACAGCTTCAATGGTCATATCGCCCACCACACCGGTACCTTCAGCAATGGCAATCGACGCTTCCAGCCGCTTGTCGCCGGGTTCATAGGTGCCAATCATCTCGAACGTCGGGACGTTCCAGCCGCCCCCCTGGCGGTTTTGTGAGGTGATGCCGGTGATCCGGCTGACATCCGAAGCCAGGGGCAGAAAAGGATACAGAAAGTTGCTGTTTTGCCCCTGATTCCCCTGTTGGTACTGGATTTCGAACAGCGATTCCCGGCTGTTTTTATTCGATAAGCTGAAAACCGAGGCATAGTCGGGCAGGAGGGTAAAACCCATCGGGACAATCTCTTTCAATTCGGTTTCGGCCAGTGCAAAATTCTTCTGCGTCAGATACACATCGGCCAGCAGCATTTTAGCGGCTGCCTGCGTGGCACGTCCCGTTTGTGGAAATGCTGGCACCGGCAGTTTGGTAATGGCGTCTTTCAGGTCGTCGATAATGACTTTATACACCTCGTCGACGGACGAACGCGGAAGATAGGCATCACTGGCTCCGGACACGGCTTTCAGGTACAGCGGAACACCGCCAAAATACCGCACCAGATCAAAATAAAACAGCGCCCGTAAAAACTTGGCCTGACCCGTAAGCCGGTCGGATACCTGTTGGCTCAACCCCGCTCCGGGCAGGTAGTCGATGATGTTGTTGGCGCGGGCAATGCCGATGTAACACCGGTTGTATTTGTCGGCAACCAGCGTACTGGTGACATCATCCAGAAAGAAATCGGTGTATTCCCGTTCAATGTAGGCCGGTCCGCGGTTGGTGTTGTTAAACTCGAGGTGCGTGTTGTCAGAACGCATCTCCCCCATGCACCAGGCGGCAATAGATCCTTTGGCGTCTCTGATGGCCGCATAAGCACCCACCATAGCCTGTTCGAACTGGACCTCGGTCTGGTAAAAATTACCGGATGTGACGGAGCTTTCCGGCACTCTTTCCAGAAAATCTTCGGAACAGCCCGTTAGGAGGAAGGTCGTTAAGAACGATATATACAGAAGCTTTTTCATGTCTTTGGTTTCCAATACGATTAAAAATTTAAATTCAGGCCCAGTGCAAACGTGCGGGGAACTGGATAAGGGCTGATGTCGACCCCTTCGCTAAGACCGCTCAAACCGTTGAAACTGGCTTCCGGATTGGCCCCTTTGTAGTTGGTCAGAACCAGCGCCTGCTGTACACTCAAAAAGATCCGGGATTTGGAGAGGTATTTCGACACTTTCGGCAAGGTGTAGCCCAGCGTAATATTTTTTACCGTTAGATAGGATGCATCGAGCGCCAGGCGGTCCTGTACATTGCGCGGAAATTCAGTGGTTCCCGACAGTGACCGTCCGACAATACCGGCACCGGGGTTTTCGGGCGACCGCCAGCGGTCTTTCATGTACGTTTCGATATTGAAAATCCCTTCCAGTGTTTCGGTCCATTCCGCCAGTGCATAGTACATTCTCCCACCGTAGGCTCCTGAAATCACAATATTCAGATCCAGATTCTGGTAAGAAAATGTATTATTGAGGCCGTAAACAAATTTCGGATTGGGGTTGCCGATGTACGTTTTATCCAGGGTGTTGATGACTCCATCGCCGTTGATGTCTTTCATGCGCATGGTGCCAACCGCAGATGTACTGTGTTTGGGCTGCGTATCAAACTCCTCCTGTGTTTTGTAAATGCCATCGAATACGTAGCCGTAGAACTGCCCGATGGGATGGCCTACTTCCGTTTTCCAGATCGTACTGGAATAGTTGCCAATGCCGCCGATGGGCGTGTCATTGGTTCCTAACTTGATGACCTTGTTTCGGTTAAAAGAGATATTGAAATCACTGCTCCATTTCAGGTTTCCAACCAGGTTCCGGGTGTTGGCACCAAATTCATACCCCCAGAAATGGAATTCGCCAATGTTGTCCTGAATGTTGGAAAAACCCGTACCCGTCGGAATATCCACCTGATACAGCATGTCCTTGGTTCTTTTGTTGTAATAATCCGCCGTCAGCGAAATCCGGTCGTTCAACAGCCCCACATCCAGACCAATGTCCATTCCGGTGGTGGTTTCCCAGGTCAGGCTGGTGTTGCCAATTGTGTTGGGGCTTCGGCCCTGTACAAGGGCATTTCCGAACGTGTAGTTGGTGGAGAGGATGTTGCCAAACTGGCTGTAATTACCAATGTTAAAATTGCCGGCATCGCCGTATTCGGCCCGTAATTTCAGGTAACTCAGGCCGTTCCATTTCTGGGCAAAGCCTTCGTCTGAAATGATCCAGCCCGCCGATATGGAGGGGAAAGCGCCCCAGCGGTTTACGGAGCCAAACCGGGAGGAGCCATCCCGGCGAATGGAAGCGGCCAGCAGGTATTTCCCTTTGTAGTTGTAGTTTACACGGCTAAACATCGAAAGCAGCGACCATTCGGTTGAGTAGCTGTTCCCGTTTTTGATAGCAGCCGCGTCAATCCAGGTAACAGCGTCATCCGGAAAGCTGGTGCCCGTCAGCCGGTTGGTTTCCTGCCGAAACTGCTGGGCCGAATACCCCACCAGTGCTTCGACGTGATGGTCTGTCGCAAAGGTTTTACTGTAATTGAGGGTGTTCTCGGTCAGCCACGATGTATATTCATTCGTTTCATACGAGCCGGTGGCCAGCTTGGGCGGGGGGGCAAAAATGCCGCCCGCCGTCGAGGGATTGAAAATTCGCTGTTTCCGGCTTTCCAGATCCAGGGAGAGGGAGCTTTTAAACCGGAAATTCTTGAGAAAGTCGATCTCGGCGTAGGCGTTGCTTAGGATCCGGGTTGAGTTGGACCGGTTGGTGGTTTCCAGAAGCGTTTTTTTCCAGTTCGGAAATGTAAAAAGCCCCGGTCCGGTAAAACTAACTTTGTCGGAACCATCGGGGTTTTTGTCATCGGGCGAAAAGATGGGTGGCGTAATGATGGCCGAATAGATCGTGCTATAGAAACCGTCGGTTTCCTGATTCAGACTACGCTGATAGGTTGGGGCTATGTTGATGCCGACCCGGGCAAAGTCATTGATCTTGTATTGATTGTTGGACCGCAGGGAAAACCGCTCGTAATTGGTGTTCAAGACCACCCCTTTCTCTTTGTAATAGCCGAGGGTTGTGGCCGAACTGAAATTGTTTTTGTTTGATAAAATGGAAAGGTTATAGCTATTCTGCCCGCCCGTCTGCAATAGTTCATTATACCAGTCGGTGCTTTTTCCGGTATAGGCTTCGGGGTTTTGATACAGCTCCGGAATACCGCCCGTGTACCCTTCGTATTTAATTTTATCTTCAAAAATTTCTTTCCGATCCTGTAAAAACTCCTTCGCATTCATGAGTTTTGCCCGCCCCCGCTGCGGAACCTGGGCAATGCCGTAGGTGGCGCTGAACTGGATGGTGGTCCGGCCTTCTTTGGCTTGTTTCGTGGTGATCAGAATGACCCCGTTGGCCGCCCGCGAACCGTATAAAGCAGCCGCTGAAGCGCCTTTCAGGACGGAGAAATTTTCGATCTCGTTGGGGTTGATGTTGTTGATACCGCCCACAATCGGAAACCCGTCGACCACATACAGGGGCGTATTGCCGGCATTGATGGAAGCCGCTCCGCGAATCCGGATGGCCATTCCGCTACCGGGTGTTCCCGAAGCCTGGTTGATCTGGACACCGGCAATGCGCCCCTGAAGCTTTTGAGCAAACTGGCCCACCGGCTGATCTTCCAGTTGGGCCGCCGGCAGTGTTGCGATGGAACCGGTAACTTCCCGCTGTTTCTGCGTGCCGTAGCCCACCACCACGATTTCCTCCAGCGCCCGGTCTTCCGGAGCCAGCGCAATGGAAAGGGTGTTTTGGTTGCCCATCGTCACCTCCTGGCTTTTGTAGCCAACAAAGCTAAAAACGAGGGTGGCATTGTCTTCCGTCTCCAGTTGAAAACCGCCCTCCCCGTTTGTAATCGTACCCCGCTGCGTTCCTTTCACAACGACGCTGACACCGGGCAATCCTTTCCCGGTTTCATCGAGTACTTTTCCGGAAACCGCCCGCTTGGGGGCAACCTGGCCCACCGGTGGAAGTGGTACCGGTGTAACTTCTTCGCGTCGGATGATAATGACCTTTCCGGTTAGTTCATACTGCAATCCCAGCGGGCTCAGGATGTGGTCCAGTACCTGCTGAAGGGGTTTGTTTTCGGCAGAAAGGGTAATTTTTCGGCTGGACTGAATCAGTTTGGAACTAAACACGAAACGGACGTCTATCTGCCGTTCCAACTGGCTCAGGACCGTTTTAATCTGCATGTCCTGCGCTTTGATCGTAATTTTCTGATTAAGAATTGATTGGGCTAGGCCGTCGCTGGCGTAGCCCAGTCTGGCGAAGCATAAAGCGAACAAGGCCTGAATCGCAGTAAGCCCCAGGTTTCGACAGATGATTCGACAGGCGAATTGGCGATACTGTACGTTTTTTTTCATAAAAGTTAAGGGTATAGGAATTTGAGTAGGCAATAGTTTTCCCGGCTCCCCTTTTTCGGGGAGTAGCATCACAAACATTTTTGAACAGAAGTGCTGGAATTTAACCGGGCCGAACGAACTCCGCCCGGCACCTTTTCAGATTGCAGGTTTTTGCGGTCATCATACCGTATAAAGTTTTAAGGGTTTAGGTTATTGCTATCACAAAAAGAATTCAGCCAGTATACAAACCGGCTTAACAGGTATGATTCAATTTGTTTTACATCCCTTGCCGTGAATGATAATCTTCCCTTCTACCAGTTCATACCGGGCTTCTACGGCTTTACAGATGATGGTTAGCTGATTATACAATGACATACCGTCCAGAGATGCCGTCAATGGACAATCCATCATCAGGTCTTTATCATACACAATCGGAATACCGTAGGCTTTTTCGAGAGAAGCAAAAACTTCGCTCAGGGGTTTGTCTTCAAAACGGAATGAAGGCTGAACTGCGGTTTTGAGTAACACCGGCTTTTCCACCAGGGTCTTTCGCATCCGTACTTCATCCGTGTTATAGACAATCTTCTGATGGGGAGAAAGAATGACCCCTTCCAGTTCGTGGTTGGTTGCTTTCTCCCTGGCTTTGGGGTCCGACTGGGCAAACACCGAAACGCGCCCGGTCTTCACTTCTACGATAACTTCCCGCGAACTTTTATAGGCTTTTACCGTAAAGCTAGTCCCTAAAACTTTAGTAACCAGGCCTTTTGAATATACCAGAAAAGGCCGGGCCGGATCTTTGGCAACGTCAAAGAAGGCTTCTCCGCTGAGGTAGACTTCCCGTTTAAGAGTTGAAAAGTTTTTTGCGTAGTGAATCCGGCTGGCGGGCGCGAGGGTAACGGTACTGCCATCGCTAAGGTGAATCAAGATCGGTTGAGATGAGGTATTCGCGGTATCGGTAACGGATGATGGCTGATTTTGGGTAATTGTGAAGGGCGATTTCAACAGGGCGGACGGCCGTTCGGAATGGAGAGAGTGGCGAGTCAGCCATCCTGCCAGCAGAACAACGCTGACTGATGCCGCCACCTGGAACCAACTGCGTTTGTAAACCGGTAAGGGGAGTTGCTTATATTCCGGGGCTGATGATGACGGCTGTTGGATTCTGGAAATCGTCGATTTGACGACCTCCTCAATTTCGTGCGCAGGCAGCGTAGATTCCTTTACCTGAAGAGACAGCACAACGCTTCGGGCCTCGTGAATCCGGTCGGCGCGGTCCGGGTTTTCCTGCATCCATTGATTCCAGAAGAAATCCGTCTCGCTGGTGGGTGTAAGCACCCACTGCCGGAAAAAAGGATCCCAGACAAAGTCGCCGGTTTTGTAACTTCTGTACTTGTACTGGTCCATACCTGCCTGTGCATCTATCTATACTCTACGATAGACGAAATCACAGCCGTGATACCAAAAAAATCAGAATTATTTTAAAAAAATAGAATGGTGCCAATAGAATTGGGTATCCGTAAAATAGACCAGAAGCAGCGTTAAGAATTCAAATTTCCAGTACACTTTCAGTTGTCTGATGGCAATCTGAAGCAGATTGGATACGGTTTGGGGAGTAATGTCCATCACCTCCGAAATCTGGTTACGGTCCATTTCCTGAAAAAATTTCAGATAAATGACTTCCTTCTGCCGTTTGGGAAGTTCATCCAGCGGCTTTTTGAACCGTTGGGTGAGGACCCGGACGCTTTCCTGTTCGATGTATTCCTCTTCCACCGAATATTCGATGTCAAAGGCTCCCTGGTCGTCGTCGGGAATCTCATTCGATAAGCCGGGTTTGGATTGCCCGCTTCGGTTCATCAGCCGACGGAGCGACGTCATCAGGTAAGGCTTCACTGCCACCTCTGTGTTGAGTCGGTCACGACGTTCCCAAAGGATCAGAAACAGGTCCTGGATGCAGTCTTTGACAAACTCCCTGTCTTTTGAAAATTTACTGCCGTACCGAAACAGAGCCTGAAAATGAGAAGACATCAGATACTCAAAAGCCACGGTATCGCCTGACAGAAACCGTTGCCATACAACAAGTTCTGCGGGACGATTGAAGGGTAGGGGCTTCTGATCCATATGCCGTTACTCATTAACAATGCGGTTCAAAGCGTCCGCATACTGGCGTCAATTAATAAACATCTCATCCACCAGCACCAGCCCCGGCTTGCCCTTGCCGCCGTGCCATTCCGGCAGCGTACACGGTTTGGCAACGACCTTCAGACAGGCCACGGTTTGCGGTTTGAACGTACAGGTCACGTTGGTCAGCGAATGTTCGTCACCTTTGGCCGGCATCTTCGGTTTAACCGTCGAGAGCAGTTTCATCTGATCGGGGCTAGTTCCGCCCCAGACTTCCACTGTGGCCGGTGGAAAAATACCGGTGGCTTCTTCGATCATGATGCGCAGGGCCACCGACGAGGCCGTAATCGGTTTTTTAAACTCCGAAACCACCACCATGTCGTTGTTGCGAACGCCGGTCCAGTTATTGGCCCAAGCCGGGCTGTTGGCGTTAAAGGTGCCCAGCTTGCGGTCAAAGAAAGACTTGGGGCCGTCGGCCTGGTGGACCCGGTTTAGCGGTTGCAGCAGGATGATGCTGTCGGGTTTGTAGGCGGATTTAAAGAAGTCGAACGTGGCTACGCTACTGCCGTACCAGCCATCTTTGTAGGCTTTGGCCTTAATGGTGGTCCGGTCGGTCAGCACGGTTTTGTTGTTGAAAACCGGCGAATGGATGCTGTCGGGCTCGGTACCGTCGGTGGTGTAGCGGATCTGCACACCTTTGATTGGGTGATGCAGGGCCAGCGCCAGCGACTGATCAAAAACCATCGAAGGGTTTTTAATCTCCGGCGGGTTGAGCGTGAGCGGATTGCTGCCATCGTCTTTAAAACCGGCGATGAACGTGATATTTTTGTGCGCTTTCTGCAACTGCTGAATTTCCGACGGCGTTAACTTCGTCTCCCACAACGCCACGGTTTGCAGGCTTTTGAAGTCGCGAATCTGGTTCTGCAAGTGGGCGTAGGTAACTTTGGTGCCGGACAGCGTCAGGCTTTTCAGATGGGGCAGCCTGGCCAGTTCTTTCAGGTTTTGGCCCGTCACATCCGTAAAATTCAAATCCAGTCGTTGCAGGTTTTCAAACTGACTGATCGTTTTCAAATCCGCATCTTTCACCGGCAGTTTGTTTAGATTCAGCGAAACGATCTGGCTTTTAATGTCGCTCAATTCCTGCAATTTCTCGGCGGAATACGTGCTTTGATTATATAGGTTGACCGCCAGCGCCGGGGAGCCTTTGGCCAGCGGGGCAATCGTGCGGTAGTCGTTGTTCAGCTTCTGAACGGCTTCTTCATCAGCCGCGGCAAACCGGTAAATTTCCTGCACCGGATCGGCCGATTTAAACCGGCTTGATGCCAGTTGTCGTAATGAATCCGAGGGCGGCAAGTCGATGACCTTCTCATTGAAATCCGGACGGCCTTTCACCCACAACGCCAGCAGCGTCATTTCGTCGGTGGTCAACTGGGTTTTGCCTTTGGGGGGCATGTGTTTTTTGTCTTCTTCCGACAAATGAATCCGCTGAAGCAATAGGCTGGCTTTCGGGTCGCCGGGTTTGAACAGCTTGCCGGATTTACCGCCTTTCAGCAGGGCTTCCTCCGTAGCCATACTCAGTTGACCTTTTAATTTTTCAGGATTGTGGCAACTGACGCACTTCTGCTCAAAAATGGGTTTAATCACATCCTTGTAGACCATCGCCTGATCCAGCGCCACCGGTTCGGCTTCGGTTTGCTTCATGATCGGCCCCGAAATGAAATCATCACCATGCGTCAAAACCGCGCCATAATGACCCGCGCCCACCAGCAGAAAAACCGTCAAAATGGCCGTGGACTTGGCCAGCGGAGCCTTGTACCAGCTTTTTGTGCGACTCCAGTAGATGAAGCAGGACAGGTAAAAAAGCAGTACGCCCGTCCACTTATGCCATTGCAGCACCTGACCCGAATAGCCGTCTTCTTTGGACAGAAACAAGCCCATAATAACTGTAATTCCGGCCGACAGCAGACCGACCAGCAGCAGGTTGGTCAGAAAGTCCCGGTAGAACTCGTTGGTCGAATTGGCGGCATTGAAACGAAACAGTTCCATCGCCATCGCCAGCAGCAGAATAACAATCGGGAAGTGGAGAAACAGCGGGTGCATCCGCCCAATGGACTGCACCCAGGCCGGTACGACAATCCGGCTCTCGAACAGCAAGAGAAATAGAATGAAGATGGCCGAAGCAAACAACGCCTGCTCGGCCAGACTTTTGACCTTTTTAGTCATCACAAAATTAATCCAGCGGGTTTAGGAATGGGGTACTTTTTCAGGCAATGATGTCGCGCACAACCTTTCCCGATACATCGGTCAGGCGGTAGCGACGGCCCAGGTGTTTGAAAATCAATTTTTCGTGATTGAGGCCCAACTGGTGCAAGACCGTCGCCTGAAAATCGTGCACGTGGACGGGGTTCTGGGCGATGTTATAGCCCAGCTCATCGGTTTCGCCGTAGACCATACCGGGTTTGATTCCGCCCCCGGCCATCCAGATCGTGAAGCAGCGCGGGTGGTGATCGCGACCGTAGTTATCGGCGGTCAGTTTGCCCTGGGTGTAGCTGGTGCGGCCAAATTCACCGCCCCAGATGACGAGCGTTTCGTCCAGCAAACCGCGTTGTTTGAGATCGGTTACCAGGGCCGCCGACGCCTGATCAACGTCTTTGGCCTGTTTGGCAATTTCGAACGGCAGGTTGCCGTGCTGGTCCCAACCCTGGTGGTAAAGCTGCACAAACCGGACGCCGTTTTCGGACAGTTTTCGGGCCAGCAGGCAGTTGGCGGCATAGGTTCCGGGTACCAGACAGTCGGGGCCGTAGAGCTTGACAATATCGTCCGGTTCTTTCGACAAATCCATGACTTCCGGCACGGCGGTTTGCATCCGGTACGCCATTTCGTACTGTTTCACCTTCGCCGTAATTTCTGGGTCGCCAAACTCCTGATAGGCCATGTCGTTGAGCTTGGCCAGATTATCGAGCATATCCCGGCGCGCGTGGCGGTCCATGCCTTCCGGGTCGCGCAGGTACAACACCGGGTCTTCGCCCTTGCTGAACTGCACGCCCTGGTGAATGGAATCCAGAAAACCGTTCGACCACAGTTTGGAATAAACCCCCTGCCCGTTGCCGACACCGCGCGACAGCAGGACCGTGAAGTTGGGCAGGTTCTTGTTTTCGTTACCCAGTCCGTAGCTCAGCCACGCGCCCATGCTCGGACGGTTGCCCTGCTGCGAGCCGGTTTGCAGAAAGGTCAGCGCCGGGTCGTGGTTGATGGCTTCGGTGTACATCGACTTGACGATGCAGAGGTCGTCCACGATTTTGGCCGTGTAGGGAAACAGATCGCTCACCCACGCCCGCGACTGGCCATACTGCTTGAAATCGACGAACGAACCCACTAGCGGAAACGACGACTGATTGGCCGTCATGCCCGTAAGCCGCTGGTTACCGCGCACCGAAGGCGGTATTTCCTGCCCCAGCATTTCGCGCAGTTTGGGCTTGTAATCAAACAGTTCCTGCTGCGAGGGCGCGCCGTTCTGAAACAGATAAATGACGCGTTTGGCTTTGGGCGCAAAGTGCGGAATGCCGGGGGTGAACCCTTCTTCGTCGGTGCTGTTTCCGCCAAACAGATCGGGGATCATAAGCGACCCCAGGGCCGCGCTGCCCAATCCTAAACTTAACCGGGACAGAAACCGACGCCGGTTGAAATTAAAGCCGTGTTCCAGGATTTCCTTTTCCATGTGATTAAGTCTTTGTAATGGTTTCTTCCAGGTTGTAAATTGTTGAAACTACACGCATTAAAGCCGCCAGTTTCGTTTTGTCAACGTTCCCCGGAATGGGGTATTCACCTACGGATACCGCTTTTTCGGCTACCGGTTTTTTGATGGATTTCGTTTCTTTTTCGTAATAAGCCGTGAGCATTTCCACTTCCTGCTCCCGCGGTTTTCGGCCCACAATCAGGCGGAAGGCTTTGGAAATCTTGTCTTTATCCGCCGTGTTTTCCTGCAACAACTTAGCCGCCAGTACGCGCGATGCTTCCAATACCGTCGGGTCGTTCATCATCACCAGGGCCTGAAGGGGCGTATTGGTCCGGAGCCGTTTTACTTCGCACAAATCCCGGTTGCTGGCGTCGAAAATCGCCATTGATGGGGGCGGAACCGTCCGTTTAATCAGTGTGTACATACCCCGGCGGTACAGGCTCGGGCCGTGGTCCTGGTTGTAGGTGGAGAGTAAACCCCGTCCGGAAGTCGCACCTTCCCACAAACCGGCGGGCTGGTACGGTTTAACGCTCGGCCCACCAATGCTTTGGTTCAGCAAGCCGCTGCTCGACAGAACGAGGTCCTTCACAAATTCGGCGTGGATGCGGTAGCGGGGACCCCGCGCCAGATATACGTTATCCGGGTCATTTTTAAGCTTTTCCGGTGGAACCACCGCCGATTGCCGGTAGGTGGCCGATGTCACCATCTGTTTCACCAGCCGTTTAATGTCCCAATTGTGGCTCATGAAATCGACGGCCAGCCAGTCCAGCAGTTCCGGGTGGGTGGGCAAATCGCCCTGCATGCCGAAATCGCCGGAGGTTTTGACGATGCCTTTGCCGAAAAATTCCTGCCAGAGCAGATTGACATACACCCGGGCCGTCAGCGGATTCTTTTTGTCGAACAGCCACTGCGCCAGTCCCAGACGGTTTTTGGGGTAGTTTTTGTTGAAGGGCAGAATGGCTTCGGGTGTTCCGGGCTCCACCACATCGCCCGGCGCGTCGTAGTTGCCCCGATTAAGGATGTGCGTTTTGCGGAGGGTATCCAGGTCGCCCATCACCGAGACAATCAGCCGGTTGGTGTCGGGTTTGTTGACGAACGTCAGAATGTCTTTTACATCCTTGTCGCTGATTTCCATCAACGGTTTTTTGGCGTAGGTTTCCGGCCCGCCGATCACCGACTCAATGCCGACTTCGGCCACATTATTGAAAAACGCGAACAGCCGGTAATATTCTTTCTGCGAAAACGGATCGTACTTATGGTCGTGGCAGTGTGCGCACTCCATCGTGACGCCGAGCAAACCTTTTCCAAACAAATCCGTCCGGTCGGTGACGTACATAATCCGGTATTCTTCCGGAATAACGCCCCCTTCTTCCGTGATTTTGTGGTTGCGGTTAAAACCCGTCGCCAGCAGTTGTTCTTTGGTCGAATTGGGTAACAGATCGCCCGCCAACTGCCAGGTGACGAAGTCGTTGTAGTGCATGTTTTTGTTGAACGCGTGGATCACCCAGTCGCGCCAGGGCCATTGCGTCCGGTAGCCGTCGTCCTGATACCCGTGCGAATCGGCGTAGCGGGCCAGATCCAGCCAGTGGAGGGCCATTTTCTCGCCGTAAGCCGGGTTTTTCAGCAACTGATCGACGGCTTTTTCGTAGGCGTTCGGGCTGTTGTCGGCCATAAACCGGTCCATCATTTCCAGACTCGGCGGCAATCCCGTTAAATCCAGGCTCAGGCGCTTCAGCAGCCGTTCTTTGTCGGCTTCCTCGTTGGGCTTCAAACCTTTCTGTTCCTGTTTGTGCAGGATAAAGTAGTCAATCTCGTTTTTGGGCCAGTCTTTTTGGTCAACCTCGGGCAGCGCCGGTTTCTGGGGTGGCACAAACGCCCAATGTTTTTCGTACTTGGCGCCCTGCTTGATCCATTTCTCAATGAGCCTGATTTCGCGTTGGGAGAGTTTGAGGTTGGACGAGGGCGGGGGCATCAGCAGGGACGTGTCCTGCGTCGTAATCCGCAGAAACGCTTCCGATACCTCGGGTTTGCCCGCCACCAGCGCGTGGGCCGATGGATTTTCCTGCAAGGCTTTGAAGGCACTTTCGGCCACATCGAGCCGTAAACCGGCTTCGCGTTTGTTGGCATCGGGTCCGTGGCAGGCCAGGCATTTGTCGGACAGGATGGGCCGGATGTCAAAATTATAACTCACCACATCCGGCAGTTTGGCATCGTCGGCTTTCGTGGCTGAATCCGTCTGACAGGCTTGCATCATCCCCATAAAGCCGGTCAATGCGCCGATCAAATAAAAAAACCGCTTCATTACTACTATTCAGGTTTAGGAAATTTGCGGGATTACGGCCCGGCGACCATAGCCCAAAACAATAAGCAATTAACGAAAATGGCGGGTAAAGAACTGATACGATTCAACTAGATAATGCTACTATTTCATAAATTTAGCCAAATTTTCCTTGGTAACCAACTGAAACGGAATTAAGGTTTCTTTTTCGTAGGATTGGCCTTTGGCAATTTTGATGGCGGTTTCGATGGCCTGGGCACCCTGCTGCTCGGCATTCTGGAAAACCGTGGCGTTGAGTGTGCCTTTCTGAACAGCCTGGAGGGCATCCGGAATGGCGTCGATGCTGACCACCACGACTTTATCTTTCAGTCCGGCATCGGTCAGGGCCTTGACGGCACCCATGCCCATCTCGTCGTTCTGGGCAAAAACCGCGTTGATGGTGTTGCCGTACGATTGAATCCAGTTTTCCATCAGGGCCATCGCCTTGGCGCGGTCCCATTCGGCAGTCTGGTGGGCAATGAGTTTCAGGCCGGGGTACTGTTTCAACACTTCGCGGGCGCCCTGTTCCCGTTTGATCTGGGCGGCCTGGCCCATATAGCCGTGCATCATCAGGACGTTGCCTTTGCCGTTCAGTTTTTCGGCAATAAACTTCATCGCAATGCGGGCCGACTCCACATCGTCGGAACCGATAAAGGCCGACGGTTTGGCCGTGGTTTCGGAGTTGACGTTGATAATGGGAATGTTGGCGGCCAGAGCTTTCGTCACGGCGGGCGAACTGGCTTCTACTTCGCAGGGGTTCATGATGATGGCGTCGACACCCTGCGCGATGAAGCTCTCCACCTGCTCAATCTGTTTCAGGGCCGAACGCTCGGCATCGACGGTGATCAGTTCGACGTCGGACTCCTTCGCTTTCTTCTCAATTTCGTCGTGGACATTGACGATGAACTCGTTCTGCATACTGAGCATCGACACGCCCACCGTCAGTTTTTTCTCGCCGTTTTCGCCCGATGAGGATTGGTTGCAACTGGTTAAAAAGCTGGCAATGAGAAGGGAAAATGAATAGAAAATAATGCGTTTCATACAATAGCTAAAGGGAGTCGGTTACCCGTTCTTGTGTTGATTTAAACTATCCAAAACCACCGCGCCGATGATGATAATGCCCATCACGACCTGCTGGTAGTACGAAGTGACGTTCATGAGGTCCAGCCCGTTGCTGATGACACCAATCAGCAGCGCCCCGATCAGTGTGCCGGTCATGGTGCCGGTGCCGCCCGAGGTGCTGGTACCGCCAATAATGGCGGCCGCAATGGCGTCAAGCTCAAAACCGACGCCCGCGTTCGGCTGGCCGGTGGTGATGCGGGAAGTCAGCAGAATTCCGGCCAGCGCGGCCAGCCCTCCACAGAGCGTATACACCACCATTTTGACTTTATTTAACTGGATGCCCGACGCTTTGGCGGCCTGTTCGTTTCCGCCCACGGCATACATATAGCGGCCCAATACGGTTTTTCGGAGCAGTACCGAGCAGATGATGAAGAAAACGATCAGGATGATGATGGGCGTCGGAATGCCCAGAACCTGACCACCGCCAATGAAGTTGAAGGAATCCGAAAGGTTTGAAACCGGGCGGCCTTTGCTCAGAATCAGGGCCAGCCCGCGGCCAATCGTCATGGTTCCGAGCGTAACAATAAACGGCGGCACTTTGCTTTTGGTAATGACCAGACCGTTGAAGGCACCCAGCAGCAAACCAGCCGCCAGCCCCACCAGCACCGGAACAATAACCGGGTACGTATCCGGATGGGCAAACATGGCTGCTACCACGCCCGTTACGGCCACCGTCGAACCGATGGACAGGTCGATGCCGCCCGTAATGATGACAAAAGTTACCCCAAACGCCAGCAGGGCGTTAATCGAAACCTGCGTGACGATGATCATCAGGTTGGAAACCGTCAGGAACCGGGGCGTAATGAGTGACAAAACTACGCAGACAACGATAAAGGCAATCAAAAGACCGTATTGGCCCAAACCGCGCAGGCGCGTCCGGGACGGTTTGTCAGCGGTAGTCAGGTCCGGTTTAAAAAGGGTTTTCATTCGGGTTTTCAGGCGTAATTAGTGATGCACCGCGTAGTGCATAATGGTTTCCTGCGTGGCTTCTTCCTTGCTCAGCAGGGCGGTCTGCCGACCCTGCGACAGCACCAGAATCCGGTCGCTGAGGCCCAGAATTTCGGGCAGTTCGGACGAAATCATGATGACCGCAATGCCGTCGGCCACCAGTTGCTTGATCAGTTTATAAATCTCGGACTTGGCCCCAATATCAATGCCCCGCGTCGGTTCGTCGAGAATCACCAGTTCGGGCGACGACAGCAGCACTTTGCCGATGACCACTTTCTGCTGGTTGCCTCCGCTCAGAAACTGGACTTTTTGGTCCGGACCGGCGGTTTTAATGCGTAAGTCGGTAATCATCCGGGCCGCCGTAGCCGCTTCGCTCTGGTCCTGAATAAAGGGCCCTCGGGCGTGGTTCGACAGGCTGCCCAGCGTTATGTTGTGCTTCACCGACATACCGGGGATGAATCCCAGGCCTTTACGGTCTTCGCTAACATAACCAATTCCGTGCTGAATGGCATCCTGGGGACTCTTGATCCGGACGGGTTGCCCTTTCAGGTAAATCTCCCCTTCATCGAGCGGGTCCAGGCCGAAGATGGCGCGGGCAATTTCGGTGCGACCGGCCCCCATCAAACCCGCCAGCCCCAGCACTTCCCCGGCATGAACCTCAAAATTGATGTCGGCAAAGTTGCCGTTCCGGCGGAGGTTGCGCACCGACAGGATTTCTGCGCCTTTTTGCGCAACGGATTCGGGAAACAGGCTGTCAAGCTCGCGTCCGACCATCATCCTGATCAGCGCAGTATTGTCCAGCTCACTGGCCGGTTGGGTGGCGATGTATTTGCCATCCCTCAAAACCGTAATGGTGTCGGAGATGGTAAATATTTCGTCCATTTTGTGGGAAATGTAAACAATGGCGACCCCCTTGGTCTTCAAATCGCGGATGATGCCGAAAAGCGTAGCCACTTCCCGGTCGGAGAGGGCGGAGGTCGGTTCGTCCATGATGATCACCTTGGCATTGTTCGAAATAGCTTTGGCGATTTCCACCATCTGCATTTCGGCCACGCTCAGGTATTTCATTTTAGTGGTGGGCGAAATTGTCACGCCCATCTGCGTCAGCAGCGCCCCGGCTTCCTGATTCAGTTTTTTTTCGTCGATCCAGCCAAACAGCCCCCCGCGGGATTCGCGGCCTAGAAAGATGTTTTGTGCAACCGTCAGTTCCGGCACCACCAGCAATTCCTGGTGAATCATGGAAATGCCTTTTTTCAGCACCTCGCTGACCGCCTGGCTCTTTAACGCCTGACCTTCAAAGAAAATCTCGCCCGCATCCGGCTGGTGCAATCCGACCAGAATTTTCATGAAGGTCGATTTACCGGCCCCGTTTTCGCCCATCAGCGCATGAACCTCGCCTTTTCGCAGGTCCAGTTGAACCCCGTCCAGCGCCTTCACGCCCGAAAAGGTTTTCGTCAGCCCCCGAACGGTGAGAATGGAATCCTGATGCATGATTGGTTTAAAAGCGAATTTCGGGATAAACAACAGCCCACGGTTTTAACCGTGGGCTGTCCATTGGTTGTATTTCAGGCTATTTCTCGGTCCACTCGACACCGGTATCCTGCCAGCTTCTGGCTTTGGCGGAGTTGATGACGGCTTCGCAGACTTTCTGGGTTTCCAGGGCGTCTTTGAACGTGGGCGAACAGGGCTCTCCGGTTTCCAGGCTTTTCAGGAAGTCGGCCACCTGGTGGATAAAACCGTGTTCGTAGCCAATGCCCAGACCCGGCACCCACCATTTGTCCATGTAGGGTTGATCGCCGTCCGTGACGTGAATCGAACGCCAGCCCCGCACCACCGACTCATCGCTGTGGTCGAAGTATTCCAGGCGGTTCAGATCGTGCAGATCCCAACGAATCGAAGCGTTTTCGCCGTTGATTTCGAGCGTATACAGAGCCTTGTGTCCGCGCGCATACCGGGTTGATTCAAACAGACCCAGCGAACCGTTTTCGAAGTGACAGTGGAAAATACAGGCGTCGTCGATGCCCACCGGCTGCATTTTACCCGTTACAGCGTGCATCCGTTCTTTCACGAACGTTTCGGTTACGGCCGACACGTCGGTAATACCGCCGTTGATCCACATGGCCGTGTCGATGCAGTGCGCCAGCAGGTCACCCGTTACACCCGAACCAGCGGCTTCCACGTCCATCCGCCAGGTGCCGGTACCGCCCTGTGGTACATCGGCGTTGATGGTCCAGTCCTGCAAAAAGTTGGCGCGGTAGTGGAAAATACGGCCCAGTTTACCGGAAGCCACAATCTGCTTCGCCAGCGTTACGGCGGGCAGACGGCGGTAGTTGTACCAAACCGTGTTGGCAACACCGGCTTTGTTAACGGCATCCACCATTTTCTGGCCTTCTTCCAGATTGCGGGCGAGCGGTTTTTCGCAGAGAATCATTTTGCCAGCGGCAGCCGCAGCAATGGCGATTTCGGCGTGGGTATCGTTCGGGGTACAGATGTCTACGGCGTCGATGTCGTCGCGGGCAATCAGGGCTTTCCAGTCGGTTTCGATGGATTCGTAGCCCCATTGGTCGGCAAATGCCTGTACTTTTTCGGCGTTGCGTGAGCAGACGGCTTTCAGGACCGGCGTGTAGGCCAGATCCGGGAAAAAATTAGGTACGCGATTATAACCGTTGGAGTGCGTCCGGCCCATAAAACCGGTTCCGATCAATCCAATTCGTATTTCTTTTTTAGCTGCCATTTTTAGAAGTAATGGGTTTACAGATTTACGGTGTTTCGTTTCCGTACCTACAGACAGCCGGGCGACCCCTGTTTAGCCCGTAGCTACGGAAAAGTTTTTATTCGCTCCAGCCGTGCTGATCGCGGACTTTAATCATGGCCGCTAGAATGTCGTTCCAGGTCTGTTGTTTATGCATAACTTCATTCGGGAACATACAGCCATCCCAGCAGATGTGTTTGAAGGCTTTGGTAAGGTTGCCGTTTTCGTCGCGCAGCCAGTAACCGGCGTCTTTGGTAATGTCGAGTTTACCGTTCGGGTCGGTAGCCAGACAGTGACGGCCAGTTTTGTCGTGGGAGCCGGTTCCGTGGACGGTTCCGTCGTTCTGGGCGACGTGGAAGTCGATGGTCCAGGGGCGCAGGGCCGCCGTCATTTTTTTCAGACCTTCTTCCAGCGCAGCGCGGTCGCTCCATTCAAAATCAGCGGGCAGAATGCGGTCTTCGGGGCTGTTATAACCCAACAGGTACAGGAACGTATGCGACATATCGGCCTGAAAACCCATGTTCGGACGGTCAACGGCTTCCAGCGTATCGATCATCGCCCGCCAGCTATGCATACCTCCCCAGCAGATTTCGCCTTCAGCGGCCAGTTTTTCACCGTACTCAGCCGCCACATCGCAGGCTTCGCGGAAGGTGTCGGCAATCAGTTTGGTGTTGCCAGCGGGATCTTTCGACCAGATTTCGGGGGAGCTGGCCGAGTCAATCCGAATCACACCGTACGGACGAATCCCGATTTCGCGCAGGTACTGGCCGTACTGGCAGGATTTGCGTACCATATCGACAAACGTGGCCCGGTCTTCCTTGCTGCCCAGAACGGGGCCGCCCCAGATCGGAGCCACCAGCGAACCGATGACCAGGTTGTACGACGCTACTTTATCGGCTAATTTTTTAGCCCCTTCTTTGGGGGCGTTGATATCAATACTGGGGTCGAACAGGCCGACATCGACACCGTCGAACTTCACACCGTCAACTTCCGCAGCCGCCGTCAGTTCAAGCATGGTATCGATGGGAATCAGCGGCTCGGAGTCAGGGCCTTTTCCGACAACACCCGGCCAGGTAGCGTTGTGGAGCTTGGGAAACGTATTCGCACTCATGATGAATTTTTGGTTTAAGGTTTTAGTGGTTGATTGAGAACGCTGGTAGACGACGCCTGAACGTCGTCTACCAGCGCCGGGTATTACAGCACCAGGTCAGGGTTGCCCGGGCCGAAGTGTTTCAGCATGACAATCGGGTCGGTCGTTGACGGGTTGACGATGGTGACACCTTCTTTAGCGGCTTTTTCACTGACAAAGAATTCGTCGTTCGTCAACTGGCTGTAGCGAATCAGGGCGGGGGTTTCGATGTCCCAGACGCCCATTTTGCCGTGACCCTGCATGACAATCAGGCCGTAAGCCGCACTGTCTTTGATGGTGACGGTCTGGCCGGGCAGAACCGTCAGTTCCTTGGCGCTGAAGGCGTCGGATTTGTAGCAAACCCAGACTTCACGGTATCCTTCGGCGGCCATTTCGGCTTCGTCTTTCACCGGTTTCGGAGCCATGAAACGGTTTTTCATCATCTCCGGATCGACGTTCAGATCCCAGTCGATGGCTTCCATCAACTGGTCGTAATCGCCAATACGGTCTTTCGGCGTGCCGTTCCAGAGCAGTTCTTCCGGAATAATGGCTTCGTTTACCAGCGACTGGTACATGGCAAATACGTCCGACGCTTTCTGCGGCTCGTACGTACACAGGCTACCGGGTGCGTGGAGCAGGCCCGGCGGCACATCCCAGCCCGTTCCCGGTTCGAGCCGGTAGGCCATCGAGTAATTGGTGATCTTGTTATCGCCTTTGGTGAAGTTTTTCAGGCATTCCTTGATCGTTTCCTTGCTGGTGCCGGGGGCAATACCGATAAACGTATAGGGGAAATCACCGCCGTGGTTGTTCAGCTGCGGAGGGAAATAATAGGCTTCCGGTTTGCCCAGCTGCCCGATCTGAGCCGCCTGCTCGTCGTTGTGGTGCAGGTGGTGGGGCAGAGGACCCATGTTGTCGAAAAACTTGGAGTACATCGGCCAGCTACCGTACTGATCCCATAGCCGGTCGCCAATCAACTCGCCTTTCAGTTCATCAACGGCGTCTTTCAGCAAAAACTGCAC
Organism: Larkinella arboricola; assembly: GCF_003259745.1. Lineage (GTDB taxonomy): Bacteria > Bacteroidota > Bacteroidia > Cytophagales > Spirosomataceae > Larkinella > Larkinella arboricola. The sequence goes on from NZ_QLMC01000001.1 coordinate 1,352,061, forward strand.
TTCCTGATCGCCATCCTGGAAAACAATCTGACTCAGCCCTTCGTTTTCGCCGGTCAGCGGACCGTTTTTGGCGGGCGTCGTCGACGATAACCAGCGTTCGTCGATACCGCCACGCTCACCACCCAGGACGTAATAGTCATCAGGATGCAGCTTGATCCGGCGTCCGGGAACACAAAAAGAGCGCGGCACCCAGGTCGGGGCCAGCCGCAAAATTCCCTGGCCTTGTTCTAATGCTTTTTCAGCTAAACTTACTTTCTCGGTTGTTTCCATGAAGGGTTACTTTTAATCGACTAATACTTATTTTCCTAAAAAGGACTGAATGGCGTCTTCCTTACTCAAAATCTCGATTTCAACTTCGTAACGCCGGCTTTCGCCCGGTTCCAGAAACAGCAGCGTCTGCTGTGCGCGGGCGGCTGCCTGACCAATGGGCGGATGCGTACCCGGTTCAAGGCCCGTTACGTATTCACCCTGGCCCCAGTGCTGCCAGTTGGTCAGCCACGGTAACTGCTCTTTCCGGAACCGCAGAGCGAGGGCAAAACCGAGGTTGGCGTTGTATAAGCCGGTGGTGCAGATACCATTGGCGTCGGCGGTAGGATCGATAAGGGCCACTTCTTCGCCCGCGCCGTTGTGGTCTTCCCGGGGAGCCGGGCATTTGCGGAAGTCGTTGCCTTCTACGAAGATCTTATTGTTCTGATCGGGGTGGCGGGGTTGCCAGCTGCCCTGCCAGACGATGTCGGTTCCTTCATCAGCCAGGGGCCAGCCGAAGTTGAAATGATACAGCAGCATATGCGGAGCCGCCGTGTTGCCCCGGTTGATCACCTCGTCGTGAATCCGGATTGTCGGTTGGCCGAGCGTACCCGAAATCGTGCGCCGGAGTTCCAGGCTGGGGCCAAACACCCGCGTTTGCCGGATGCGTCCGGTAATGCTCATGTCGAACTGGCCCCGCGCCGGGTCAGGCTGAATAATGGATTCGATTTCTGCCGGAATGTTGCTGATTTCGTCGTGCAACCCCCGCTGTCCGTATTCGTCCGATTCGGGACCGCCGGCGTGGGTGAGGCCGCAGGTGGTCAGCAAACCGCCGGTGAAGGTACGGAGCCAGTCGATGCCCCGGTCCGAAAACGGTTGCGGGGGCGTAATGCCTACCTGACTGATCCAGGCCAGACCGTGCTGGTTGTAAAAGGCATCGGCGATGTCCATCGCCCGGTCAATGACTACTTTATACCGCAGGCCCGTTCCGGTATTGATCCAGGCAATGCGGGTGCCCCGGCCGGAGCCGTTGTCGAGTACGGCGGTTTCGATGCCGCCCCACTGGGCAGGATGAGAGAGTTTATTATGCCAGTTTGATGGTGTCAAATCGATGCCTTTTTACAATTGCTTCAACATCAGGTTACGGTATTGCACTTTCATCGGCGGGCCAACGTGTACCTGAACGCCCAGAAGTCCCTTTTTGGCTCCGTTGACGGTATCTTCGTCGGTTACTTCGCTCATCAGAACGCCGTTGATGTAGTGCTGTAATTTGTTGCCTTTTATGATCAGGTGGAACGAATTCCAGTCGCCACTCTTGATTAAAGTCTTCAGGGAGTCGGAACTACCCAGCGAACCGGTTACGTTCAGGCCGTTCCAGGCATTGCGGCTGACGTTGGCGCGAATGCCTTCCGGCGTTGCGGGGCCGGTGTAGGGTTTGATGGTGGTTCTTTGCCCGCGGTAGGCCAGCGTGGTGCGTTTACGTTCTTCGTAGTTCTGGCCGGTATAGTTGTTTTTACCGTCAATGTCGGCCTGATAACCGCGCAGGGCAAATGGAATGTCGGTCAGTTGTTCGCTGCGGTAGTTGATGCCGGAGTTGCCGGTTTCGGTAATGTTGAACTCGCCTTTTAGCTCGAAATCAGCGGGTTGTCCGCCTTTCCAGATAATGAAGTTGTTGGTTTTTAGGAGGGTGCTAGGGGTGATCTCGCCCACCAGGACGCCGTTTTCGGCCCGCCAGTAGGTTGGGTCGGCGTCCCAGCCATCCAGGTTTTTGCCGTTGAAGATGGAGACAAACCCTTTATCTTTTTTACTTTTTTTTCCTTGTGCCAGGCTGGTCGTTGTTACACCACTAAAGAGCATGGCGGCCAGTGTCAGACCGACCGTAAGGAATTTCAATCCTGTTTTTGTGAACATTGTACTGTTAAATTTTAGCGCGTGAACGTTTACGAAAACGAAGAACCGTAATCCCCCACCCAGGCGGAGAATTACGGTTCTGTTCGTTATTTATTTGCCTTTTGTGGCTCCACCATTCGTTTTATACACTTCGTTGTCCGGGTTTCCACCGGCTTTCAGGTACGCCATCAGATCTTTCAGTTCCTCGGGGTTCAGGGCGTTGATCAGCCCGGGCAACATGATTGATTCCGATGAAAACTTGGTCGAGGTAACGTCCTTCTTCAGAATTTTGCGGGTTTGGTCTGTCGCAAACGGGTTCTGCGAAATGGTATAGCTCGTTTTATCTTCCGACAACTGGCGACCTACCACAGACTGCCCGTTTTTCAGGTAATAAATTGTCGAAGCATACTGGTCAGAAACCGCTTTGTTCGGGTGGATAATGGCGTCGAGGATGTCCTTGTTGGAGAACCGCGTGCCCAGCTGTGTCAGATCCGGCCCGACGTCTCCACCTGAACCCTGAATCGAATGGCAACGGCTACACAGAATGGCACCGTAGATTTTCTTGCCCTGTTCGAAATTCCGGCCCGACAGATCGTTGCCAACAGCCGCCACGGCATCATCCAACTGCCAGCGCCGACCCGGTCCTTTGGGGGCATACCCCATCGCCAGGTCATTTCCTGAAGTCGTTAGCAGATCCGATCCCGATAGTTTGTTGTATTTTTCAAACTGGTCTTTCGGAACGTGCGCCAGGGCCAGTTTGCGGGCCCGGTCGATAAAGCCGACGTAGCTGCGTCCCCCCTGGTATTTAAAGGCATTACCAAACCAGGTAAAGTATTTAGTCCGCAGTTCGGGTGTCCAGCCGGTTTCCTGACGGCTCAGCATGACGGCGTAATACGTTTGTTGCAGCGGTGGTACTTTTTCCAGCATCTTAGCGATGTCCAGACCGTACTGTGGGTTCCGCAAAATCAGGTCGGAAGAGGCCGTAGAAGGTGTTAAATCAAGAGCCTCCATACCCGGTTCCTGTTTTTTATCCATCAACGCCAGCGTTTTGCTAACGACACCCGGTGCTTCCAGATAAATCAGTACTTTGCTCAGACCCCGGTTCAACAAGGCGGTTTTGGCCGGATAATGCGGGTTCAGATACGCAATGATCTTCGATTTATCAGCTGCTTCCGGAGCGCCCATACGCAGGAAAATCAATTCAAAAGCGCGGAGTACGTCAAATTGCTGCGATTCAGGAAGCTGGGCGTAATTGATCTTCAGCAGGGTATTGATGGCACCGCTTTTGGCGTCAGCTTTGCCTTGACGGGCCAGGGCAACGATGGCCTGCGTAGCGCGTTGCGGGTTTGTTTCAGCCAGGGCTTTGGCCTGCCATTGGTCTACCGGCTGGTGTTCAACGGCAATCCGGGCTGCGTAGCGCACAAAGCGGTCGGGGTGGCTTAGATTCGGCCAGGCAGCAGCCAGGGCAGCCGGATTCGGTTCGCCGTGGTATTGCTCCAGGCTGGTGCGGAGTTTGTGCTCGGGCGTACTATTGGCCGCTATGGGTGCCGTCGAAGTCGATTCAGAACCGGTGTAATAAACCCGGTACAGATCGGATTCCAGCCGCCGACCACCGGTCAGGAAGTACATGGCTCCGTCGGGGCCGATTGCGCCGTCCGTCAGCGGAAGCGGTGAGCCCGAAATAAACTCTTCCCGTTCGCCTTCATAGGTAGCCCCTTTAGGCTTCAGGTGAATCGAGTAAATGATCCCGAAACTCCAGTCGAATGCGTAGAGCGATTGACGGTATTTCTGGGGGAATTTAGCATTCGCTCCGTAAAACACATTGGTTGGTGAACCCTGACCGATGTTCAGCAACGGCGGCAGGTTATCAGGATTTCCGGGCAGCCATTTGCTGTTTCCCGTGCGCCAGCCGAATTCGGCTCCGCTCGTCACGTGGCAAATCCGGGTGGGGCGGTACCAGGGCGTACCAAAATCCCATTCCATGTCCGAATCGTAGGTGAACATATCACCGTTTTCGTTGAAAGCTACGTCGAATTCGTTCCGGAAACCGGCTCCGATCAGTTCCCAACGCTTTCCTTCCGGATCGATCTTGGCGACCCATCCACCGGGAGCCATGCGGTCGTTGGCGTGGCCGCGCGGGTCTTTGATTAACGGGAACAGGTTGTCTTCCTGCCAGTTGGACGGTAACCGGTAGGCATCCATTTGCGGTACGTCGGTGTGGTTACCGGCCACAACATAAAGCGATTTTTTGTCGGGCGATAGCACAACGCTGTGCGGGCCGTGTTCACCTTCGCCTTTCAGCTCTCGGATCAGGGTAATTTTATCATACTGCTCATCGCCATTCGTGTCCTGCAACCGGTATAAACCGCTGGCCTTGGGGAAGCGGGGGTTAGACCGGTTGTTAACCATCACATACAGGCTGTTGAAGGCATATAGCAACCCTTGCGCATAGCCCATTCCGAGGGTATCGTTCCCAACGGTAAGTCTTTCAACGGCCGGTTTGGTTAAGCCGGAACCAACCGCCGGAATTTTCAGCCGATACAAGCCACCATATTGGTCGGACGCAATCATGCGGCCTTTGTCGTCGAAGGTCATCGAAACCCAGGAACCCTGGCCGTTTTCGGACGGGCTGTACAGGTGCTCCGCCTTAAAACCGGGCAGGAGCTTGAGCTTATCGATTTTGGAGTTGTCGGCCAGCGGGTTCTTATCCGTTTCCGAAACCTGCATCGTTACCCAGGATGTCCCGAGCAGAGCCAGTGCGGAAACCGATAAAAACAACTTAACCGATCGGTACGTTGAAAACATAAGTAATTGGGTTTATACAGTAAAAAATGCTTGTTGACCCGAATGCCGGGCAAAGCCGTTACTTATTAAGTGATATAAATTCAATGAAATGGTAAAATAATGGATATCCTTTGAAAGGATTGTCCGGCGCTGTACTGACCCGGCTCAATAATTTTGTAGATTTTGAAAGATAGTTAATGGGTAGAGAGTGGTAGCATAGAAGCGTATCATAGTTGAACAGGTATTGTTCTAATAAGCCAAAAGAACGGCCTTCTTACTGATTGCAACTCCAAAACAAGGCAAAAGGTAGCCCGGACGGGTGTTAGGACCGTCCGGGCTGATGGTAATTAAAAATGGGGCGTCAGGGCAGCCTCAACCGCCGGAAGGCCGTAATAATCATCCAGCACCGTAAAGGCGTTTGGTGGCGGAACGGCACCTGCCGGATAGTAGTAAGCTGCCGGATTTGCCTTGACTTCGGCGCCGTAAGCGGTGATGATTTCCTTCACGCGCCCGGTCCGGGTCAGGTCAAACCACCGTTTGTTTTCGAAGGCCAGTTCGACACGACGCTCCTTGAAGATAGCTTCCCGCATAGTCGTCTGTGAGGTGGCGGTAGTAGGCGCCAGGCCAGCCCGCGCCCGAACCTGGTTGAGGTACGTTGCGGCTTCGCCGGTTTTTCCCTGTTCGTTCAGCGATTCGGCCAGGAACAGCAGCACTTCAGCGTAGCGATACACGGGCCAGTTCTGACCGGTGTTGCCGTGCAGCGAGTGAGTCCGGGCGTATTTTTTAATGTACGGGAATCGCTTGTCGGCCCGCAGGCTGGTGCTCAGCGTGATGTAGCCAATAGTGGCATCCTTGCGCTTATCGCCCGTTTCGTAGGCCCGGATCAGGTTCGGCGTCGGAATGTTGTTACTTTCCTGCGACGTCGGCTGGGTGTTGGAGGTTCCGGTCAACGGTTTCAACTCGTCGATGGTAACGGGCGAGGGGATAAACTGGTACATGAAGTTCCCGTTAAATCCGGCTGCGCCTTCCATGTACTGGACTTCGAAAACCGACTCCTGGTTATTTTTATTACTAGCAGTATTCGAAAACGCATCGTTGTAATCCGGCATCAGCTGGTAACCGTCGTTGGCGATTACATCCTTCATCAGCGGTTCGGCCTGCGGCCATTTTTTCTGCGTGATATACAGGTTTGCCAGCAGGGTTTTGGCCGCGCCAGACGTTGCCCGACCCGGTTCCTGCTTGGCCTTATTGGGCAACAGGGTAGCCGCTTCCTTGGCATCTTTCTCGATCTGAGCGTAAACCACATCCGCCGTTGAAAGCGGCAGGGCGGCTTCTTCCCGATTCTGAACGGGTTTCAAGTGCAGCGGCACTTTCCCGAACAGGCGAATCAGATCGAAGTACGCAAACGCCCGTAAAAACAGCGCCTGACCCTTCAGGTTATTCTTGGAAGCTTCCGCAAAATCAACGCCGTCGATGGTGGTCAGAATCTGGTTGGTCCGGGCAATGATCTGGTAATTTAACCGATACTGCTGAAGCACGTTATCGTTGGCCGTTACACCGTTGGCCGTCGGGACGGCAAAGTCGGCCAGGTTTTCCGTGGCATCAACCGCCCCGTAAAGAATGTTTCGGGCGTAGTAGGCATTGTCCGAATGCAGTTCCTGTAATTTCCAGGCCCGGTCGTTGAACATCGGGCGAAGGGGCGCGTAGGCGGCATTGACAGCCTGCGCGAAATCAGCTTCGGTCTTGAAAAATATAGCTGAACTTAACTGGGTTTCGGGAATAACTGTCAGGAAATCGTCTTTGCAACCGGTCAGGGCTATTGCCAAGAGCCAGGTCGCTACGTATTTTATTTTCATATTGGCTATAAGAGTCTTGTGAAAGTTGACTGGCAACTGGTTTTAGAAATTTAGATTCACACCAATCGTGTAGGTACGCGGAACCGGATAGTTGGAGAAATCCACACCCTGGCTCAGGTTACCACCGTCACCACCACCGTCGCCCTGGGCACTGGTTTCGGGGTTCGGTCCACCCCAGTATTTCGTGAACACGTAAGCCTGCTGAACGGAAGCATACACGCGGGCTGATTTAAAGAACTTCTGGAGGGCGCCAAAGGTGTAGCCCAGCGTGATGTTCTTAATGGTGAAGAACGACGCATCGGCCAGGAATTGGCTGCTGTTCCAGTCGCGCTCGATACCCGTGAAGTTACCTCCTCCGTTGGTAGCGCCAAACATGCCTTTTCCTTCCGTGATCACCGTACGGCCAGTAACATTCCCCTGGGCATCCAGGACATTTTTAACCCGGAAGCGGTCTTTAACACCTTCTACCATGTTGAACACCCCGTCGAGGTTGGCCGTACTGTAGAGGTGACGAACCCACAACTGGTTGCCGTACGAACCGGAACCTACGATGGAGAGATCCCAGTTGCCGTAGCTCAGGTTGTTGGTAATACCGTACGTAAATTTGGGGAATGGGCTGCCAATGATGGCCCGGTCGTCCATATCACCGCCATTCGTAATCACACCGTCGCCGTTGACATCTTTAAACTTGATGGTACCAACTGCCGAGCGACCCGGAATGATGGGAGAGCTTTTGACTTCTTCCTCTGTTCTGTAATAACCGTCCTTCACCAGGCCGTAGAACATTCCGAAAGGCTGACCAACCTGCGTAATGTGGAAGGTTCCGTATACGCGGTCAATGCCCGGGGCTAACTCCAGTACTTTATTCCGGTTAAAGGAAATGTTGGCGTTGGTGGTCCAGAGCAGTTTTCCTTCCGTGTTGCGGGAGGTAACGGCAAATTCATGTCCCCAGAATTTGATCTCACCAATGTTATCCCAGAAGCTGCCAAATCCGGCTTCCTGCGGAATCTGTACGGCGTAGAGCAGGTTCGTGGTGCGCTTGGTGTAGAAATCATACGTGAATTGAATCCGGTCGTTGAACAGGCCCAGATCCAGACCAAGGTCCAGCTGCCGGGTGGTTTCCCAGCCCAGGTTGGCGTTGGCCAGTGAGGTTACGGCGGCTCCCGTGGCAACGGTATTGCCAAAAACCGAGTTCACGGTATTGTTGATCAGCGCATATTGCGTGTAGTTACCGATGTTGTTGTTACCGATAATCCCGTAGCTGGCCCGCACTTTGGCAAAGGAAACCTGAGGAGTGCTTTTCAGGAAGTCTTCATCCGAAATAACCCAGCCCGCTGACACAGACGGGAACGTACCCCAGCGGTTGTTGGACCCAAACCGGGATGAACCGTCGCGACGAATCGCGGCCGTGAAGAGGTATTTGCCTTTGTAGTTGTAGTTAAGCCGGGACAGCAAGGAAGTCAGCGTCCATTCGTTTACACCATTGGTTGTTCCTCCGCGGTTGATGTTAAGCGCGCCCTGAACAGTTGGCAGACGGTCATCCGCATACGTATCGGCCTGGATACGAGAGAATTCCTGACGATACCGCTGGTTGGTATACCCCCCCAGCAACTCAAAGCTATGATCCCCAAAGCTGCGGTTATACGTCGCCGTGTTTTCGTTCAGCCAGCCCACGTTTTCCAGCGCCTGCCGGATGGATACCGCCGTTGTCGGAATCGGTACGTTCATCGCACTGGTAGCTGTCGATGGGTTGAAGAAGAAAAACTTGTTGTTTTCAAACTCGATGTTGATCGTTGATTTCAACCGCAAGCCGCTGATGGGGCTGTATTGCAGGTATGCGTTGCTGAGCAGTTTGGTCTGCTTGTTCTGGTTGGTCAGTTCCGTAGCGGCCCGTACCCAGTTCGGGTAGTTATAAATGTTACCGGTGCTGCTGGGGAACGTATTGAACTTCGTCAGATTACCGTTGGCGTCACGGATGGGCATGACGGGCCAGGTATGCAGGGCATTGAAGAGAATACCCGTTCCGCGGTCACCATCGGTGCGGGGCGTATTATCAAAAACGTACTGCGGAGCCACGTTAAATCCAACCCGTATTTTATCGGATACATCGTAGTCGGTGTTCATCCGGAGGGAGTAACGCGTGTATTTCGTGTTAAGAATAACGCCCTCCTGATCGAAGTAACCCGCTACAATTGAGGTTCTGGCCCGCTCGGTATTCGACGAGATGGTCAGGTTGTAGCTCTGGATGGGAGCCGTCCGGAGCAGAGCGCCAAACCAGTCGTTATCCTTGCCGGCGTATTGGGACGGATTCTGGAATTCGGCCGGAACGGGTTTGCCTTCGTCCTCGTAATATTCTTTTTTGAATTGCGCAAATTCCTGGGCATTCAGCATTTTGATGCGGCCCTTTTCCGGTACCTGCTGAACCCCCACAAAGGTGTTGAAGCTCACGCTGGTTTTACCGGCCTGCCCCCGTTTGGTCGTGATCAGTACCACCCCGTTAGCCGCTCTCGACCCGTAAAGAGACGTAGACGAAGCATCTTTCAGGACGGAAATATCTTCGATTTCGTCGGGGTTGAGGGCGCCGATGTTACCCGTAATCGGAAAACCGTCAACCACATACAGCGGCTCGCTACCGGCCGATACCGACAATTGGCCCCGAATCCGGACGGACATCCCCTGACCCGGTTTACCGGTGGCCTGATTGATCTGCACACCCGCCAAACGGCCCTGAAGTTTCTGCGTGACCTGCGAAACCGGAATATCTTTCAGCTCTTTCGCCGAAACGGTCTGTACGGCACCGGTTACTTCTTTTTTCAACTGGCTACCGTAACCAACTACGACCACTTCCGACAGAGTCTGGTCATCGGGGACTAATCTGACATTGATTGACGTTTGGCTGCCAACTACAATTTCCTGTTTGGTATAACCTACTGAACTGAAAACCAGCGTTGTGCGGTTGTCGGGAACGGCGATTTTGAATTTACCATCGGCATCGGTAGTCGTTCCCTGAGTGGTTCCTTTTACAACTACGTTGACACCCGGCAGGCCAGCACCGCTTTCGTCGGTTACGGTACCCGTGATGTCAATGGCCAGCGGAGCGGTTGCGGTTAAACTTTTTTCTGATCCGGGTTTTTTATCACCAGCGTAGGTCCAGGCGGGGCTGGTTAGTAGGCTAAAAAGCAGACACGGAGTCAGTATCTGTTGGGCAATACGTTGGGAGCTACCCAAGTGAGTAATGCGTTTTTTCATGAGAAAATAATCGGTAAAGGTTTTAGTAGAAGTCCTGTTTGAGAACCAAATGTTCTTCAGGAGTGAGTTAAAAGTGCGTCCACATCTATTCTCGCATCATGGGCACCGGGTACGTTACTTTCACAGCATAATTGAGATGGTTAAGTGTTATACTTCATTCTGACGGTGGATAGCTTACCACACTTAAAAAATTAAGGGTTTAGGGAAAATTGTATTCATTAATTTCTATTAATTATGAAATTAGTTCAATTAGCAAAAATATGCAATAAGGACCGTCCTTTACTCTGCTGGTTTCAGGAAAAAAAGTGCTTATTCGATTAAAATGTCATTATTAGCCTATTTTCAGGCTAACAACTCCATGACTGCTTTACCTTTTCCGTCCGGTGTCGTGTAAAAAGGCCGCTTTTCGATTTCATACTGTGTGTCTTCCGGAATGCCCAGCGCGTGGTAAATTGTTTGGTGAATACCATCGATTTTGACGGGGTTTTCGATGGTTTTGCAAGGGCGCTCGTCGGCGGTTTTTCCGTACACAAACCCTTTTTTTATCCCTCCGCCAAACATCAGCAGCGAACTGCCGTCGGTGAAGTGCCGGTGCATGCCATAGAACTTCATGTCGGATAGAATATCGGGTTGGTTAACCTGCTCCTTCACCTTCTCGCCCGGACGGCCTTCCACCATCATATCCCGGCTGAATTCGCTCGCCAGAATAATCATGGTGCGGTCCAGGTGACCAGTTTTGTCCAGATCTTTTACCAGCTGGGCCACCGGTCCGTCGATCAGTTTCTTCATATCGACCAGACGCGTATGCCCATTTTCGTGCGTATCCCAGCCCTTGAACGGTTCATATTCCGTGGTGACGCTGATAAACCGTGCGCCCTGCTCGGTCAGTCGGCGGGCCAGCAAGCAGCCCAGCCCGAAGCGGCCGGTGTTGTAGATGTCGTAGCTTTCCTTCGGCTCCGTGCTCAGGTCAAAGGCCTTGGCTTCCGGCGAATTGAGCAGCATATACGCCTGTTCCATCGAGCGTTTGAGCGATTCTTTCTGGTAATCGCTGCCGAATTCGCCAAACGGGCTGTTGCTGATCAGGTCGTTGTATAACTGGTTCCGGCGCTCAAACCGTTTGGCATCCATCCCGACCGGTGGCCGAACGCTCTCGAGACCCTGGCTGGGGTCCGGAATAAAGAACGGACCGAACTCATTGCCCAGAAAACCGGCGGTATGGAACGCCTTCAGTTCTTCGGCCTCGCCGACCGTAAACCGCTGGCCGATGTCAATGAAAGCCGGAATAACCGGGTTTTTAGGACCGAGTTCCTTGGCAATCCAGGAGCCGATGTGCGGAGCCGCTACGGTTTGGGGAGGTTCGTAGCAGGTGTGCCAGTGGTACTGGTGACGTGAGTGCAGAATGTGCCCCAGGTCGGCTGAGACATAGGAGCGAATGAGCGTGCCTTTGTCCATCACCTTTCCGATGGATTCGAGGCCCTCCGAGAAGTTAATTCCGTCCAGCACCGTCGGCACCGGTTTGAAGGTGCTCAGAACACGGTTGCCTTCCATGTCCTTTTCGTAGGGCGTGTATCGCTTCGGATCAAAGGTTTCGGTATGAGCCATGCCACCGGCCATCCAGAGCAGAATCACCGTGTCGGCGGTTCCGTTGGTCTGACCGATTTTCTTGGTTTTACAGCCTGACAGAAGGCTCGCCATCGGCGCACCGGCTGCCATAGCGGCCAGCGTCGCTGCGCTGGTGCGCTGCAAAAATTCCCGTCTGTTCCACCTCATTTTCATATCGCTATTCGTCTTGGTATTCTAATTGATTAATTGAAATTCAGGGTGCAGGCTGATGGCCCACACCAGGTCCTGAATGCCTTCCACGTTCGGGGTCTTGCCCACAATCTTCTCGGCTACGGCCAGTTCTTTGGGTTGTGGTGCCCGGCCCAGCGCATTCCAGTAGAGTTGATTCACCAACCGGTCCGACGTTGGGTATTTGGCTTTCCAGCGTTCGGCACCCTGTTTCAGGGCTGCGTTGAACTTGGCTCCGTTGGTCAGTTCGAGTGCCTGCAACAGGTTGGCCTGCGAAGTCCGGCTGGTGCTGACGGTTTCGCGGTTCGGGCGACCCAGGGCTGTCAGGAACGGATCGTTTTTCACCAGCGAAGCCCGTGGGAACGGTATTTCCTGCTTGATGTTTTCCGGAAGCCGTTTTTCGGCCAGCGCCGAGTCGCCGTAAACCGGATTGAACGCCAGACTAACGGCATCGGCAAATTGCTCCGCCGACATCCGCCGACGCACCATGCCCTCAAACACGAAGGTGGGGGCCGTCAGCAAAGCCGGGTCTTTCACGCTGATGGACGGTAACTGATACGTTTTAGACGTCAGGATGTTGGCCATCAGTTTTTTAATATCGTAGCCGTTGGCGGCAAAATCAGCGGCCAGCCAGTCGAGCAGGTCCTGACTCCAGGGCGCGTTATCCATCATATCCACCGGTTCGACCAGCCCCCGGCCCATCAACTGCGCCCAAACCCGGTTGACCAGCGTGCGGTAAAGCCGCCCGTCTTTCGGTTGGGTCATAAACTCGGCCAGTTCGCGGAGCCGTTCCGCCGTGGGCGCTTCGCCGTTGATGGTTCCGAGTTCTTTAAACAGAATGGCTCGTCCGGCTATCTTGCCGGTCGGTTTGTCGCAGCGGTGAATTTCCAGCGTGGTGTCGGAAAAGACGTTGGCAAAGGCGTAGGCATCGGCCAGTTTCCAGTCGCTGATAAAGCTGTCGTGGCAGGACGCACACTTCAGATTCAGGCCCAGAAACACCTGCGCCACGTTTTGGGCCGCCTGCATTTCCGTACTCTGGCTTGAGTTGATGGTTCCGCGCCATTTAATGCCTTTGATAAACCCTTCCGACTCTTTGGTTGGGCTGATTAGTTCCTTGACAAAAAGGTTGTACGGTTTATTGTTCTTCAGTGATGCATACAGCCATTTCGTAATATCGAAGCGGCCCCCGGTAATATAGCCTGTTCCGGAGTAGTCATTCCGCAGGGCGTCGTTCCAGAAGGTAAGCCAGTGTTGCGCGTAGGCGTCGTTCTGGTTGAGCAGTTCGGTCACCAGCAACTCGCGTTTGTTGGGCCGCGGGTCCGCCGTGAAAGACTGAATTTTTTCGGGCGTCGGCAGTAACCCGATCACATCCAGATACACCCGGCGCAGGTAGGTCCGGTCGTCGACCGGCGCTTTCCAGGTAAGTTTGTGCTGCTGAAAATAGGCGTTTACAAACCGGTCGATGGGGTTGGTCAGATCGCCGGTTGCTGCGGGAACGGCGGGCATCCGGGGTTCCAGGGCTGCCACACGGTAAATGCTTTTCTGTGCCCCGCTGGGCCAGGGAGCGCCCTGTTTGATCCAGAATTCGAGCACGGCAATTTCTTTGTCGGTGAGCCGTTTGCCTTTGGTCGGCATGGCGTCGTCGTGACCGGCGGGCAGTTTTACCCGGCGAATCATATCACTGTCTTCCGGGTGGCCTGCTTTCAGAATCGGACCGTTTTCGCCCCCCTTCATGAGCAGTTCTTTGGTATCAAGCCGCAGTTCCCCTTTCATTTTGGTGGCACTGTGGCAACTGTAGCAGTTGTGGGCCAGAATCGAACGAACTTCCAGGTTGAGGTCCTCAATCTGTTTGGCGTCAAGCGGCTGGCTGCTGGTATTGCTGATAAAAGCAAGGTTGGGATCGGTGGTCGTGGGCGATTGTTTCTCGTTTCCGAAAGGCAACACACTTGTGAGATAGTCTTCGCCGTGAGTCAGGAGTGCCCCGTAGTGACCCGCAATGGTCACCCCGAAAACCGTTAAAAACAGCAGGCTACGGTATAAGACTAACCGCCTGGTTTGTACTGCAAAAACCGTGAGAAGAGCCAGCGCCATTGTGGCCAGACCCGACCACTGGTGAATGGTGACGGTATCGCCACCGTACTCTTCCTGGTTGATTAAAATTAAACCCAGAATTGCCGCTACGACCGAACTGATGGCACCAATCCAGATCAGGGCGGTAATGCCAGCACGCAGGTCGGTGGATTTCCGTGACCAGCCGACGATTTCCAGGAGCAGGGCTACGCAGAGAAGACCAACCGGAAAGTGGACCATCAGCGGGTGCAGACGGCCAAGGAATTGCCAAAGCCAAAAAGATTCTGTTAAAACCGTCACTTTGAAATCGAATTAGTTAACTAAAATCAATTGTTAAATGCACCTTATGGCATGGATCAATCCTAAATTTACATTAATCCGTCCAATAAGGTGCATTTTTTCGCAGAAACTATCCTGCACTTTCCTTTAATAGCCCTGATTCTGGGTTAATTTACTGTTAATCAGGATTTGCGGGGCCGGAATCGGCAGGTAGTATTCATTCTCGGTGTACACGTAATCCTGGGCGTTGAAAGCAATGCCACCCCGGTCGACTGTCGGTTTTGCCTTTTCCTTCGCCCCGTAGGCATTCATGAAAGCCGCTAGTTCAGCCGGGGTTTTAGTCCGGCGCAGGTCAAACCAGCGGTGGTTTTCAAACGCCAGTTCCACCCGCCGTTCTTTCAGGATAGCATCGCGGAGCGCAACCTTATCCAGACCGGTTTTTGGGGCCAGTCCCGCCCGTTTCCGAACCTGATTCAGGTAATCAAACGCTTCGGCGGATGGGCCCGTGGCTTCGTTGATCGACTCGGCCAGCATCAGCAACACGTCCGCGTAACGCAGTACCGGCCAGTTGTTGTCGGTCCGACCGGTAATGGTGTGGGGATACGTGTATTTGATAACGTAAGGCATGTTTACAACGGTGCCGTTTAAGGTATAACTGGTTTTCAGGGAAGCATCTTTCCGTACGTCACCCGGTTCGTAGGCCGCAATCAGGTCATTGGTTGGGATGTTCCGACCGGAAGGAGCCGTATTGGCAAAACCCGTGATGGCACCCGCCGAAAGCCGGGGAGCAAAGACGTAGGCAAAGTTGCTCCACTCGCCCAGGTCGTTACCGCCCTGATACTGCACTTCAAATAGCGACTCCGGACCGTTCTTTTTGGCGGGGTTGAAGTTGTCGGTATAAAGCGGATTCAGGCTGTAGCCCAGGGGCAGGATTTGCTTCAGCGTCGTGACGGCATCCGTGTATTTCTTTTGGGTCAGGTACACCTTGCCCAGAATACCGAGTGCCGCGCCTTTGGTAACGCGCCCAACCTGAGCCGCCGGATACGTCGCGGGCAGCAGCGCAACCGCTTCTTTCAGATCCTTTTCGATCTGGGCCCACGCTTCAGCCTGGGGAGACCGTACCAGGTCAAAGGCCTCATTGGGGTTAGCCAGCGTGGAGGTAACCAGGATCACATCCCCGAAATACTGCACCAAATGGAAATAGAAATACGCCCGCAGGAACTTCAACTGCCCTTCGATCGGACCTTTAGCCGCTGCGTCGAGCGTGCTGGTCGATAGCTTTTCCAGGGTATAGTTGGTATTGTAAAGCGCGGAATAATAGAGGTTCCAGATGTTGGCAATTTCGCCATTTCCCTGGTTGACCGTCGAGAATTCGAAGGCTTCCCAACCGGCGGCTCCCCCGCGGTCGAGCGGATTGAAGTCCAGCGTGGTGTTGTCGGACGGAAACTCCTGAAAGATGTAAGCCGAACTGGTCATTTGCTGCAACTGGCCGTATACACCATTCAGTGCCTGCTGAAACTGGGTTTCGGTTTTATAAAAGAGATCGGTGCCAATCCGAGTTGGATCGGTGGTGACCAGAAAGTCATCTTTACACGAAAACTGAGTCATGCAAAGAAGAAATGTCCCTATGACGGTTATTTTTTTCATTTTCGTGACAATTAGAAGTTGAGTTTAATACCTGCAGCCATTGTTCTCGGAACTGGATAAGACTCATCGTCATTATTCAGTTCGTTTCCTCCGCGTACGCCCGCATCCGGGTTATTACCGGGGTATTTTGTGAACATGAACAGGTTATTGCCCGTCACAAAAATCCGGGCATTACTCAGGACGGACTTAAAGCGGGGGAAATTATAGCCGATGGTAATGGTTTTCAGCCAGGTGTAACTGGCATTGTAGACATACCGCTCGCTGCTCTCCCGCGACCACTTAAAGTAGCTCGTACCACCCTGTGAGTTTTTCGCATTCGGATTGGAACCCGGGTTTTCGGCCGACCGCCAGCGATCTTTGGCTTTGTCCAGGACGTTGAACACGCCGTCCATGTTCATCGTTGAGGCTTCAATGTTCCGGTACACATCAAAATCGTGGGCACCCAGGAACATGATGTTGAAGTCGAACTGCTTGTAGTCGGCGGCTACCGTCCAGGCCCAGGTAAAGGCCGGATTCGGGTTGCCGATTTCGACCATGTCCTGCGTATCGTACGAGATCTCACCGTCGCCGTTGGCATCCCAGAATTTCATGGCGCCTGGGATGGCTCCGTCCTGTTTCGGCCAAGCGTCGATTTCTTCCTGCGTATTGAAAATACCCAGTTTCCGGTATCCGTAAATCATACCGATCGGGCGGCCCACCTTCTGAACGTTGTAGCCACCGTAGAAGCTACCATACCACAAGGCATCGTTTTGGCCTTTGATGGCCAGAATTTTGTTCCGGTTGAAGGAGATGTTTGCGTTCGTCCGCAGGTTCAGCTTACCCAAGCTAATGCGGTAGTCGGCACCCAGTTCAATACCGTGGTTTTCCACTTTTCCGATGTTGGCCAGACTCGTGGTGAAGCCGGAAACGGACGGAATCGAAATGGGCAATAACATATCGTTGGTAATCTTCTTATAGTACTCGAAGTTGAAGTTCAACTGGTTGTTGAACAGCGAAAGATCCATACCGATGTCCAGTTGGTTGGATTTCTCCCATTTCAGACCCGAGTTGGCAAACGAACTGACGACTTTTCCGGCGGCAAAGGCATTGCCCAGAATGTAATTGTTGGCGCTAACGAAGGCCAGGCTCGGGTAATTACCGATGTCATTGTTTCCGGTTACCCCCCAGCTGGCCCGGACTTTCAGATCGCTCAGCCAGTTTGGTTTGGGGATGAACGATTCTTCCGTTACCCGCCAGCCAACAGACGCTGCCGGGAAATCCCCGTATTTATTCTGGGAGCCAAACCGGGAGCTACCTTCCCGACGATAAGAGGCCGAGAACAGGTATTTGTCTTTAAACGAGTAGTTGACCCGGCTCAGGAAAGCCAACATGGTCCAGCCGTACTCGTAAGAATTGGACTGACGGATTGAGGCCGCACCCAGGTAAGGCACCATGTCGTCGGGGAATGTATTCCCCGAACCCGTGATTCCCCGAAGCCGTTCCTTCTGGGCGGTGTAACCCACCAGAGCTTCCATCGTATGACCGGTGCCAAGTCTGGGCGTGTACGTCAGCAGTTGATCGAGCGCGTAGTTGGTCAACTCTTCCGTATTGTCGGTTTGCGTAGCAATGCGCGGAGGGGCTCCCGCCGTACCGTTAGCAACCGACAGACCAATGGTTGAAGGCACAAACTCCTTATAGGTATTATTATTGAGCTTGATGTTGGCGGACGTCCGGAATTTGAAGTCTTTCAGGAACGACACCTCAATAAAACCGTTACCCAGCACATCGGCGATGTTTCTTCTGCGGAGTACGTTTTCGAGCACAAACAGCGGGTTCGGAAACCCGAATACGCCGTCGACACCGTTGATATACGGAATCAGTGAACCATCCGGGTTATAGGGCGTGGCGCGTGGGTCCATGAGCAGGGCTCCCCCAACCAGGGCACTCCGACCGTTTGTGTTAGCCAGGTTGTTGTTGGTGTAAGAACCGTTGATGTTCAGCCCTACGTTGATAAACTTATTCACCTGGCCGCCGAGGTTGGTACGCACCGAAATCCGGTCGTAATCCGTGTGCTTGATGGTTCCGTTTTCTTTGTAATACCCCACCGATAACAAGGCTTTCAGGGGCCCTCCGCCGGACGAAATCGTCAGGTTCGCATCCGTATATGGCGCGTTTTTGTGCATGATCAGATCATACCAGTCGGTCGAATATTTCGTTTGTTCCGGATACCGGTAACCGATAGGCACCTCTTCAATTGACGGTTCCCGATTTTGCAGGATGCGAATCTGGTCCATGAAAACGTCTTTCTTGAACTGCGCGAATTCCGGACCGTTCAGCATCTTCACGCGTCGCGACATGGGTACGGTCTGAATGCCGTAGTCGAGTGAGAAGTTGATGCTTGTTTTACCCTCTTTGGCGCTTTTGGTTGTAATCAGCACAACCCCGTTTGAGCCCCTGGCCCCGTAAATAGCCGTCGAAGCCGCATCTTTCAGGATGGAAATGCTTTCGATATCGTTCGGGTTCAGGTTTTGTCCAACATCGGTTCCCACCGGAAAACCGTCGATGACGTATAGCGGGTTGCTGCCTGCGCCCAGGGAGCCAATGCCCCGAACCCGTACTTCAAAAGAACCACCCGGCGTTCCGGCTTTCTGTTTCACAACCACCCCCGGCGCCCGACCCTGAATGAGCTGGTTGGTGTTGTTGGAAGGCTGTTCGCCAATGTCCTTCATGCTGATAACCGATACGGCCGAGGTAATATCCTGTTTCCGTTGCGAACCGTACCCGACAACGACAACTTCATCCAGCGAACGGTCACCTACGGTCAGCTGAACATCGATTTTAGTTCGACTCCCAACGTTGATTTCCTGCGATAGATACCCTACGAAGGAATAAATCAGAACGGCGTTATTTTCCGGCACATCAAGCCGATAGCTGCCGTCGGCATTGCTGGTGGTTCCCCGGGTAGTTCCTTTCAGAACGATGCTGACGCCCGGCAGTGCCTCGCCTTTTTCGTCTTTCACGGTTCCGGACACGAGCCGGTCGATGGCTGCGTTGGCGCGAACTGACAGGCTGGTAATAGCCAGCAGAAACAGGCACAGCCGAATGAGAGGAACCCTCCTTAAAATACCCGATAAGGGCCGTGTTAGTAAGCGTTTTTTCATTGCGTTTTTTGTTAAGGGATTAGAACAAAACATACTTTCGGTAATCAATCGGTTACCGCACGTGCATCGTGCCAGGGTCATTCGGGCGGCCAATCACAGTAGAGGGAGATAAACATACTGTAAGGGTTTAGGAACTAGCAGCGTAAACTTCTGGCCTGGATTACAGGACGATGGCTACCCCGGTGGGCCGTTATCAGACGGTTTCTTTTGTCGGATTCGCTGCTGAATCTTGGCCCAGAGCAAAGCTTCCTGCTGCTCGTCGGACAAGGCGGAGGCTGAGCTGCTGTGGCGGTGATCCAGCAAGTCGTACCAATAATCCATCATTTGTTTCTCCGCTGGCGAACAGGCACCATCGATGTAGCGTTGAAGCACCTCCAAGAATCCCTGATGATTTGCCTGCATGCTTAGAAACAGAATGAGCGGTTTTATAACTATGTCAATTAAACCGGTGGAGAGCCGCAAATCATTCTGTAAAATATTTGAATGTTTATATCCTTGGCTTTTAAATAGTTTAAAGTCCTTATTTTAATGCAAATCGTTGTAGAAATATGATAAAATGAAGAGTTGGGCACTTCCGGCAAGGAAAGAAAAAAAACGTCAGTTTGGTCGCTGGGCTTTCCGGTAAGGAGCAAACGAAACAGGTAAGTACAGGACGGCATAAAAGATGAAAATGGGAATCTTAGAATATAAAATTGTTTCCCGCCGGGAATATTACTTGGCGGGTACGTACCCTGACCCACTATAATGCTCTTTTATGGACTACTCAATCCTGAGTGATGTCGTATTGGTAAAGCTCCTACAGGCAGGAGACACAACGGCTTTTCAAACGATTTACCGTAAATACTGGCAGCCGCTTCTGGCCGTGGCCCGTAAGAAACTGTACTCGCAGGAAAACGCGGAAGAACTGGTTCAGGATTTATTTGTAGACCTGTGGGAACGGCGGGGAACCATCCAGATTGACGATCTGAAAAAGTATCTTTTTGGTGCGGTAAAGTATAAAGTACTGAATCATATCAAAGCCCTGTTAATCCGGCAGAAATATGAAGATTTTAAGAATGCGAAGTTAGCCGATTTGGATTGTCATACGGAAGAAGTACTGGCCTACAATGATCTCAATAAGGCTCTGGAAACCGGAATTGCTCACCTGCCCGACAAAACCCGGCAAATTTTTCGGCTGAACCGTCTGGAAAACCAGTCCGTTCGGCAAATTTCAGCCTCCCTGCGCATTCCCGAACGCACCGTCGAATACCACATTATGCAGTCCCTACGATCACTCCGGTCTCATTTGAAAGATTACGTGGGGGTGTTTTGACACTTTTTCTGTTACTTCAGGACAAAATTTCTGTTCCTGATTTCCCATGCTTCGTCAAACACTTGCTGCTCTTTTTATTACCTTCTGCGCTCTGGTTGTCCGGGCGCAGGAGCTTTCTCCACTGATCCGGTTGAATCAGATTGGCTTCTATCCGAATGCCGCCAAAATTGCTATTGTCGTGGGCGATGCAGCGGGTGAATTTCAGGTGACGACGCCGGACTTGAAAAAGGTGGTCTTTAAAGGAACGCTGAGCGCGGCCCGGCAAAATGCCATTTCCGGCAAAAACGCCCGGACCGCCGACTTCTCGGGCCTGAAAACCGCTGGAACATTTGTTGTTGTCGTGCCCGGTGTAGGCCATTCCTATCCGTTTGAAATCAAAAATGACGTACACCGCGCCGTGGCCATTGGCTCCCTGAAAGGCTTTTATTATCAGCGTATTTCGATTGACTTACCTCCCCAGTACGCCGGAGCGTGGAGCCGTCCGGCCGGACACGTTCAGGAAGATACGCACGTGCTGGTGCATCCGTCGGCGGTGTCGCCCGGGCGTCCGGAAGGGACGGTTCTGTCGTCGCCGAGGGGCTGGTACGATGCCGGAGACTACAACAAATACATCGTCAATTCGGGCATAACCGTGGGTACGCTGCTATCGTTGTACGAAGACTTTCCGCAGTTCTGTCAACAGTTTGAAACCAATATTCCCGAAAGCGGTAACAAAATCCCTGATCTACTGGATGAATCGCTCTGGAATCTGCGCTGGATGCTGACCATGCAGGACCCGGCCGACGGCGGGGTGTACCACAAGCTGACCAACCCCCGCTTCGACGGCATGATTATGCCTGATAAAGCGAATAAAGAACGGTATGTCGTGCAGAAAAGCGTCACGGCGGCTCTGGATTTTGCGGCCGTGATGGCGCAGGCCGGACGGATTTTCAAACCGTTCAGCCGCGAGTTGCCCGGGCTGGCGGATTCGTGTGTGACGGCGGCCGTTCGCGCATGGGAGTGGGCCCGGAAAAACCCCAATCAGCTTTACCGGCAGAACGAAATAAACGAAAAGTTTGATCCCGATGTGCTCTCGGGTGAATACGGTGATCGCGATGCCAGTGACGAGTGGATCTGGGCGGCTGCCGAACTGTATGTAACCACCAGAGACGATGCTTACTACAAAGCCGTCAACCTGTTTCCCGACGAGAAAATGCCGCTGCCGTCGTGGGCGCAGGTCCGGCTGCTGGGCTATTACACGCTGGTCCGTTTTGAGAAAAGCCTGAGTCCGCTGGCCCGGAAAGACCTTCCGAAACTGAAGAAACAATTGATCGGTTTTGCCGACGGCTTGATTCTGGATGTGGACAAACAGGCGTACCAGACCGTTATGGGCAAATCGGCGCAGGATTACATCTGGGGCAGCAGTGCCGTGGCCGCCAATCAGGGTGTTGCGCTGATTCAGGCTTACCGGTTGACCAGCGACAAAAAATACCTGCGCAACGCCCTGACCAACTTTGACTACCTGCTGGGCCGCAACGCTACCGGCTACTGCTTCGTGACCGGCTTTGGCGACAAGCAGGTGATGAACCCGCACCACCGTCCCTCGGTGGCCGACGGTATTGAAGCGCCCGTTCCCGGCCTGTTGTCGGGCGGACCCAATGGGAACGCCCCGAAGCAGGACAAATGCGCGGGGTACACGGCCTCGTCGGCCGACGAAATGTTTATCGATTCATCATGTTCGTACGCTTCCAACGAAATTGCCATCAACTGGAACGCTCCGCTGGTGTATCTGGCCGGGGCGCTGGAAGCCTTGCAGAAAGCGCAGTAAAACCTGTTCGGGTGGATGAGTTACCCCGCACTCCTGAAAGGATGAATTTTTATCAGCCCCGGGTTGTGCCCGGGGCTAACTATTTCCGCTGGGGCAACTAGTTCGTCCCGCCGGATTCGCGCAGCATTTCCACCCAGCCTTTGTAAACCTCCGCCGGAGCGCTGCAATCCAGCCGCTTGAATTTCACCCGTACCTGATAGAAATATATACCACCGGGCAAGTCCTGCTCCCGGTTGGTTTTGCCGTCCCATCGCAGCCCCTCACCGCTATTCTCGTAGACTTTCATGCCCCAGCGGTTGATGATGGTCAACTCAGCCGACTCCACAAAGCGCGGGCACCGCAGCGGCTGAAATACATCGTTTTTGCCGTCACCGTTGGGGGTAAAGACGTTGGGCATCCCGAAAAACGGGCAATTATCCTTACAAACCCGGTTGCTGGGTGCGCTTTCCTGTCCGCTCCGGCTCACCGCCGTAATCTGGTAACAACCGGCCATTGACGTCAGGTTTTCGTGCCGGTAGGTCAGGGTCGCAGCATCAATTGTCGCCAGTAACTGCGGTTCGCTGTCCTGGCAAGGCGTGTAATACAGATTGTACTTCACAACATTCCGGTCGCAGGAACCCGTCGATGGGCTTTGCCAGGTCAGTGTGTTGGTAAAAGTGGGCTGGTTGCAGAGAGCGTCGTCGCTTAGACTGGCGCAGTCAATCTGGTCGATAGACAGGACGGGCGGACAGGGCCGGGTTGTGTCGATGGGTGTAGCACACACGCCCTGCGAAAAATTATAGAGCAGCGTCGCCGAGAGGGGAGGGGTGTACTGACCCGCCGTTTCGACCCGGTAGCAGTAGTTGCTATCGGTCGACATGGTAGCCGGTACGGTTTCATCAGCCGCATAGGCATCGGCCCCGGTATCCGTGTAGGTATAGGTGTCAGGCCCTTGTACGGTAACTTCAGCAATGCGGTTAAACGGACCGTTGGGGCCGGTTTTGCTGCGGTAAATCCGGTGAACCCGGTTGTCGTTGCTCCAGGGCGTACGGGCCTGCCAGTTGAGTTGCACCCGGCGCATTCCGGGCGTAGCCGTCAGCCGGACCGAACTGGCGTTTTCGGTGGCGTCGAGCCGTTGCAACTGGCCGGATACGGGATCGGTGATGTAAAATTCGACGCGGTAACGATACGCATTGGCCACGGTATTCAGGCCCCGGTCGGTGAAAACCGTGTCGGCGGCACTGGCCTGAAGCGTAGTATTGATCGCGGCTATTTGGGTGAAGTCGGTGCCGTTCAGGCCCGTTGCCCGCAGCAGACGGTATTGGTAAGGACCGGTGCCGTCGTTGGGGTTGATACCGGGCGGGCGCGTCCAGCGAACGGTAATCACTCCCCGGGCGGCATCGGTCGAGTCGACGGTGACGTGGGTGATCAGCGGCACCTGCTCGGGCAGCGTAATACAGGCTTCCTCCGAAACCACGCTCTGGCCGTTGCCGGGACGGGGGTATTGCACCACAATGCGGTAACTGTAGGCCACCCCACGCGCCAGCCCGCCCCCTTTGTTATTGTCCGTAAAATTGGTTTGACCAATGGGCACCCGACCCACCTCCACGTAACCCGACCCGGCGGGAACGCCCGTTTCGCAAACATCCGGTGTCAGGGTAGTGCAGCCTTCTTTGCGGTAAATCACCATCTGGGCGTTGGCGGGCGGGGCGGTAGTTCCGCAGGTGTAGGCCGACCAGGACAAGGCGATGGCTCGCCCGGCGGCATCGGCGGTGGGCCGGGCTGTCAGGTTCTGCGGTTTGGGCGCGTAAACGCGGATTCGGAAGGAACCCAGCGTGGCGAGTTGTGTCTGGGTGGCGTGGGGAAAGTCAATCACCCGGAAAATGACGTCATACGGTTCCTCGCGGACGTGTGCGCAGTTGGTCTGCCAGCGGAACGTCCCCGTTAGTGGGCTGTTCTGAATGCCGGAGGGCGTTAGCGTGGCCGTTGGATTAGCCACCAGATTGAGGGTTGTGCCGTCGGCGCCTTTGTTGAATGGCCCGCCGTAACCGGTCAGTTCAAGCCGGTTTCCGTCGGGGTCGATGGCCGTAATGGCCTCATTGATGAGCGTTCCGGCTTCCACGCAGATTTCGTCTGGCACCTTCAACTCGGGGCGTTTGTTGATGGAAGGCGTCACAATAATCTGCACATCCCGCACAATTTCGCCGATTTTGACGCCATCGCGCCACTCTTCCACAATAAAAGCGATGTTGTACTGGCCCTGTTCGGCGGGTGCATCCCAGCATACATCCCCGGTGATAGGGTTGACGGTCAGCGTCGCGGGGCCGGTACCGGCTTCGGTCGTTGGGTTGCGGCCAATGGTGGCCGGGTTAGTATAACCAGCCACGGGAAGCGGGCTACAGGAAGCATCGTCGGCTTCGTACTGTTTTCCGGAGGGAACATACAACCGGTAAGCCAGGCTATCGCCGTCGGCATCGAAAGCAGCGGGGTTGTGACACCATTTCTGGCCGACGCGGGCCGAGTCCAGGGGCGGGTTCAGCAGAACCGGGGTGCTGTTGAGTCCCAAACCGGAGTTGACCACGATGGTGGTCCGCAGCTTAAAATTGGTTTCTATCGAGTTCGGAATATTGCGGGTTCCTTCGTTCCGATTGACAATCGTGCAACTGATCTCATACGTGCCCGGACCGGGATAGGTGTAGGTAGTCCGGTAAATATTAATGGTTGTGTTGGGATTGATGTTCCGGGTTTCGGCATCCACGCGGGGAACCCGGCGCATTTCCTGTCCCACGCCAAAGCAGAAATTCACATCCCGCTGACTCAGGGCCGCCTGATACCCACCTCCCGCACCGCGCGTAACATCATAATACACGGTTAGGGTAATCTCGTAGGTTAGTGCGGTTGAGGAAATCCGGCGGGTGGTAATTTCGCCCGCCCGAACGTGCGTCGCCAGTGCATCCGATGCGGTTGTCAGGCAAAACCCTACACAGCAAAACAGGAGTAGAAACCTTTTCATGAGAGAAGCCGTAAGAGATGGTCGTATGATCTATAAACGGCTGATCCTCCTGTTTATGCGTACCGGTTTGTCGGCTTTGCGAAAATAAAAACTGCTGCACCGGATGGCGCGGGAGATCTTAAAAAAGAAGCCGTTCGCGGCTGGACGGAACGGCTTTAATGGCGCTCGGCAAACGGCTTAACGATCCAGTTCGACCATCGCCTTGATGACTCCATTGGCCGGATTCAGCCAGTCGGCAAACTGGTCTTTCACCTGACCAAACTGCACCCGGTGGGTAATGTAGGTAACGGGGTCAATCAGCCCCTGTTTCAGCGAATTCAGGACGTGCTCGAAATCCTGGCGGGTGGCGTTCCGGCTGCTCATCAGCGTGGCTTCGCGCTTATGAAACTCCGGATGACTCAGGCACACATCCCCGCGCTGTAAACCAACCAGCACGTAGCGACCACCGTGGGCCATGTACTGAAACGCGCTGTTGATGGCTTTCAGGTTGCCGGTGGCGTCGATGATGACCGTCGGCATATCGCCGTTGGTAATGCTCCGGAGTTGTTCGGTCACGTCGGTCGAGCGGGCGTCGATGGTGTACGGCACCTGCAATTTCGCGCGGCAAAAGGCCAGCCGGGCTTCGTTGATGTCCATCGCAATCACCTGCCCACCCGCAATACGGGCAAATTCCATGACGCCCAGACCGATAGGCCCTGCACCAATGACCAGCACGAACTCACCCGCCTGAACCCCAGCCCGTCGAATACCGTGTGCCCCGATGGACAACGGTTCGGCCAGGGCCAGTTCGTCGAGGCTCAACCCGTCGCCGTGCACCAGCGAGTAGGTCGGAACGCTCAGGTATTCGACCATTCCACCGTCCATGTGGACGCCCGAAACCCGTAGCTGGGCGCAGCAATTGGTTTTCCCGGCCCGGCAGGCCACGCAGGTTCCGCAGTAAAAATACGGAATGATGGTAACCCGCTCGCCCTTTTCAAAACCGGGGGCGTCGTCGAAATCGACCAGTTCGCCCGCCAGTTCGTGGCCCAAAATGCGGGGGTATTCAAAAAAGGGCTGGGTTCCTTCAAAAGCGTGGAGGTCGGTTCCGCAGATACCGATGCGCTTGATGTTGACGATGGCATGCCCCGGCGTCAATTCCGGTTTCTGGCCCGAACGGTATTCAAACTGGCCGGGCGTTGTGCAGACTAAGGTTTCCATAAGGGGGTTGTACCGATCGCAACTCCCCACAACAGGGCGAGTGTGACCGGGTTGGGTACGAAGATGGTTATTGATGGCTGAATAATTCTCATGCCCGGCGCAAATTGTTGATATTTTTAAGGTACAACGACCGGCCTGCCTGTAACCCTGCCATTTCACCGCGAGCCGATAACCTGTTTTTCGACGCGAAAGCGGTTTTCTTCCAGATGCTGCTTAATTTACCGCAAACCTGAAGATTTCTGATATGATCAAGTTTTACCTGAGTGCCTTGCTGGTTCTGGGAATCCATTGCGCAGCCCGGAGCCAGTCGCTGACGGCCATCGAAAAGAAGATAATCCAAACCGCGCGGCAGAACCAGCCCGAAACGGAGAAGTTTCTGGAGAAAACCGTCAACATCAACAGCGGGACACTCAACCTCGAAGGCGTTCGGGAAAACGGGAAATTGCTGGCGGCCGAGTTTGAGAAACTGGGTTTCAAAACGGAGTGGATCACGCTTCCCGATTCGCTCAACCGGGCGGGGCATCTGGTGGCCACCCGGCAGGGCAAACGTGGGAAAAAGCTGTTTCTGATTGGGCACCTCGATACGGTTTTTGAAAAAAGTGTCCCGTTTGAACCGTTTACGCGGGTGAACGATTCGACGGCAACGGGGCAGGGGGCCAACGATATCAAGGGCGGCAACGTGCTGATTCTGGCGGCTTTGAAAGCCCTTCATGCGCACGGTTTGCTGGATGATGTGTCGATTACGGCTTATTTTACCGGCGATGAAGAAAGCAGCGGGGGTAGCGAAAGCCGCCGGGATTTCATCGAACGGGCCCGCCAGTGCGACATTGCTCTGGCTTTTGAAGGGGCGCAGGGGCTGAATACTGTAACAACGGGTCGGCGCGGTTTCAGTAGCTGGACACTCAAGGTGGTTTCCCGGACGGGCCACTCTTCGCAGATTTTTAGTGGGCTGGGCTACGGTGCCATTTTCGAAACCGCCCGCATTCTGAACGAATTCCGGCGTGCGCTGGGGCAGGAGCAGTACCTGACGCTCAATCCCGGTCTGATTATTGGCGGCTCCGACATTCGGTACGATGATAAGACCGCCAAAGGCGAAACCACCGGAAAGACCAACATTGTGGCACCGTTGGCGCTGGTGCAGGGCGATCTGCGGTTTATCTCGGAAAAACAGAAGGAAAGTGCCCGCGCCCGGATGCGTGAAATTGTGGAGAAAAGCCTGCCGATTACCAAAGCCACCATCACGTTTGAGGACGGTATTCCGGCGATGGAACCGGCCGAAAAAAACGAGAAGCTGCGGGAAATGGTCGATCAGGTCAGCCGCGACATGGGACTGGGGCCGGTCAAGTCGGGTGATCCGGGTGCACGCGGGGCTGGCGACGTGTCGTTTGTGGCGCAGTATCTGCCCTGTCTGGACGGTCTGGGAGCGTCGGGCCGGGGGGCGCACAGCATCGAGGAAGACATCAATCTGAAGCAGTATCCGCTGCTGATTCAGCGGGCTGCCCTGCTGCTGTACCGATTAACCCGCTGAAATTTGAATACGGTTTGTGGAAAACCATTTCAACCCGAACGAGTTTATCTGGTATCCACATTAAACTAAACGATGAACCGTATCTTTCTTTCCCGGGCGATAGCGCCCGTTTTGTTGCTGCTGTTTGCCTTGCCCCTGCGGGCTCAATTTCGGATCGATGCTGAATCGGGTCTGGTACTCGGAACGGCCTACACGGATGTTAGAATTCCGAATCAGGGCGGTACGCTCGTGGATCTGGCTGAACAGTTGAGCACCGACCCCAAGGTATTTTACCGGGTTCGGCTGGGGTATACCATCGCCAACCGGCATACCATTTCGGCCCTGTACGCTCCCCTGACGGTGCGATACGAGGGGCAGTTCAACCAGAATATCAATTACAATAACGTCCTCTTTCCCGCCAACCAGCCCACAACGGCTTATTACAAATTTAACTCCTACCGGCTGACGTATCGCTACGATTTCGTGGCCAGTGAACACTGGCGGGTTGGGGCGGGGTTTACGGCGAAAATCCGTGATGCCAATACCCGGTTCGAGACAGAAGGCCGTCAGTCGGATTATGATAACGTCGGGTTTGTACCGTTGCTGAATTTTTACGCGGCTTATACACCCGGGGAGCGTTTGACGGTTTTGCTGGAAGGCGATGCGCTGGGCGCGAAACAGGGACGCGCGGAAGATATTTTCTTGGGAGCCGCTTATAAATTCAGTCCGGCACTGTCGCTAAAAGCGGGCTACCGGGTAGTTGAAGGCGGGGCCGACACGGAGGAGATTTACACCTTTACCTGGATCAATTACGCATCGGTGGGGGTACTGCTGACGTTTTAACCGGAAATAAAGGCGAGCGGTGGAAAATTAGGCTGCTCAAAAAAGAGAATAGTAATTAAAGCGGCCACCCGGAATGATTCCGGGTGGCCGCTTTAATTACTTTTGATTAGTTCGTAGCCGTTAATTTTACAATTATTCCCGGCCCGTAATACAGGGCATAATAGGTGTTTGCTGTGCTGCTGGTCAGGATGTCAACAGCCGTGACATAAGGCGGAACACCCGGCGAAAACAACGTTCCACCCGCATTACCGCCATCCATTTCACCGTTGGCTACGCGGGACGGTGTTGAAAAACCAAATTCCGTTACAATGGGTTTACCACCGGGCGTCAAAGCGATGTTTGTCAGACCCGAAAATTTGTCCTGATAAACCATTGGCGTAACGGGGGCCGCTGCCGTACCACTTACTTTGTAAATAGCGGACAGGTGGGTGGGGAAGGGGAAGCCCACCAATGTGGTAACCAGAAAATCGGTTCCGTTGAAAACGATTCCGGTTGGTACGGCATCGATGGTCGGCGGGCCTACGGGTGAGCCCGGATAAGTCGGATTGGGAACATCCGGGAACACGGCGTAAACACTTAGCGCACCGTTGTCTTTATCCCGGCGAATGATGGCATTGGCTCCTGCATCGGTAATGAACAGATCGCCATCCGGCCCAAACGTCAGATCATACGGGTTGGAGTCGGGCGCGTCGGGCGCATTCGTGTGGAAACCGCGAATGGTCGTACCCAGGTCAATACCCGTAAGCGAGCTGGCCTGAATCGGGGCGCTCGTGCCGGGAACAAAGCCCGAAACATCTACAATGTAGAGTTTATCTTCAGACCCGTGCAGAATGTAGAGCTTGCCATCCCGGTACGCCAGGTGATTAAGGCCCTCAGGCGAACCTTCAGGACTGACAGCCGATACAAAACCGGTAATGGCGGTGTAGGTCCCGGTTGGGGTAATCACCGAAACCTGCCCGTTGTTGACCGTGCCGCTACCGGCTTCTGTAACCCACAAATACCCTTTGCTGTCTTCGGCCAGACCAATGGGGGCCATGAGCCCGGCGGCAACCGGCGGCCCGGGGGCAAGGGCTAAGGTCATGGGGTTAGGAAAATCGTGGTCCTGTAGGAGCTTCTGGCAACTCGTGACGGTAAAAAGGCAACTGCCGACAATCACCAGCGTCAGCAGCCAGCGAAGAGTAGAGGTTGAGGTAGTCATTCCCGAAATGGTTTGAGGTATAAATGATTGAAAGGGACCTAATTGTAATAAAGTGCAAGGTAGTTTATCGGACAAATCAGATTATACATAATTTATTATCTGGCAGCAAGTTTCCGGGTTGGAACCGCACTTTCTGCCAATCAACCGGATTTTTCACTAAAAAGAAGGAACAGCATTTTGATTAAACGGTAGTCTTTGACAACGTGTAGGTAAAATTACTGTCTGAAAATTAGGTAAATGGGGCTTGCATTTTTGGTTATATTTATCTTAATTTTCAGCACCTTAACTCACACAAATCAATCTCTATTCCTGTGAAAACTTCTATCGTAATTGTCGAGGATCATCATATGATGGCCCAGACCCTTTCTGACCTGATTCAGAAGTTTGAGACGTATGAAGTGCGCCACATCGCCGAAAATGGGCGCGACCTGATCCGGTATTTGAGCCGGGGCAACCCTCTGGATATGGTATTGCTGGATATTAGTATGCCGGATATGGATGGGTATGAAACGGCTAAGTACCTCAAAGAGCACCATCCCGCCATAAAAGTGTTAGCGTTGTCGGTGCGGGACCGGGG
Organism: Larkinella arboricola; assembly: GCF_003259745.1. GTDB lineage: Bacteria > Bacteroidota > Bacteroidia > Cytophagales > Spirosomataceae > Larkinella > Larkinella arboricola. The sequence continues at coordinate 1,382,446 of NZ_QLMC01000001.1, forward strand.
AGAAAACAGTGCCCGGCACTATTTGCCTAAAGGCGGACGGCCAACGGACCTGCGCGAGGCACTCGATCATCTGCGCACCAGAAATGACCGCTATTCCGAATTCGTGACCAACCGGATCCTTCGTAGTCTGACTGGTGCGGTAAACGGTATACCCTGGGAGTATTATCAGTTCAGCGAACGCGAACGGACCTTTCTAAAAATGGCGTGCAGCGATCTGACATATGCCGAGATTGCCGATAAAATGTGCGTCAGTACACGGACCGTTGACGGCTATCGGGAGGCTATTTTTCAGAAAATGCAGGTGAAAAGCCGGGTGGGTATGGCGTTGAAAGCCGTTCGCTGCGGGCTGGTAAAGTTATAAGCCGATTATCTCCAATTTTTACTGTACTTTTGTACCAGTGTACGGCTGGGTGGTAACTACGGCCGTACATTGTTTTCATTCGGCTTCGGCGCGGGGCAGCCCGTGCCGTAACTACTGTTCCAAAACAACACCACATGGCGAAAGTTTCTGATCACATCCGTCGGGCAAACGGAAAAACGATCTTTTCAATTGAAGTTATCCCCCCCATTAAAGGCGACAATCTCAAAAACCTGCTGGACAACATTGAACCCCTGATGGAGTTCAAACCGCCGTTCATCGACGTCACCTACCACCGGGAAGAGTATATTGAGCGGCCCGAACCCGACGGCACCATCCGGAAAATCATCACCCGAAAACGGCCCGGTACGGTCGGCATCTGTTCGGCCATTCTTCACAGATTTGGCGTTGATCCGGTGCCGCACGTTCTCTGTGGTGGTTTTACACGGGACGAAACCGAGGATTTTCTGGTCGATCTGAATTACCTGGGTATCGACAATGTGCTGGTGCTGCGGGGCGATCCGGCCAAACCGTTCGATACGTTTAAGCCTAAAACCAACGGCTATTCGTACGCCAGCGAACTGGTGGAGCAGGTGGCCAACATGAACCGGGGACTCTACCTGCACGAAAGCGACCACGCGATGACGCCGAGCGATTTCTGCATCGGTGTGGCCGCCTATCCCGAAAAACATTTTGAAGCCGTCGATCACGAAACGGATTTCAACTATCTGAAAATGAAGGTTGATAAAGGAGCCGATTACATTGTGACCCAGATGTTTTTCGACAATCAGAAGTTTTTCGATTTCGTAAAAAAATGCCGGGAAGCGGGCATCACCGTGCCGATTTTTCCGGGCCTGAAACCGTTGAGTACGCGGAAGCAATTGCAGGTTCTGCCGCGGTTGTTTCACCTCGAAATGCCCCAGGATCTGATCAAAGCCGTGGAAGCCTGCGAAAATGATGTGCAGGCGCGGCAGGTGGGCGTCGAGTGGTGTATTCAGCAATGCCGGGAATTAACAAAAGCCGGTGTGCCGGGTTTGCATTTCTATACGATGGGCAAATCGGATAATGTCATCAAAATTGCCCGCGAGATTTTTTAACAGCTTGTCCGACTTCCCGACGGAGCTTTGCCCGTGTATATAAAGCTCCCGGGAAAATTGTTGAAACGGTTCCTAAACCCATTTTGCCATGAACCTTCTTTTCATCGGCCTGGCTTTTGGTCTGGCTCTTCACGCGGTATCGGGTTTGGCGCAGGACACGGCTTACAGCCAGCCCTACCGTCCTCAATACCATTTTTCGCCCCGCATCAACTGGACCAACGACCCCAACGGGCTGGTTTACCACGATGGGGAATACCACCTGTTTTACCAGTACAATCCGAAAGGCATTCGCTGGGGCCACATGACCTGGGGCCACGCCGTCAGCCCGGATCTGTTTCACTGGAAAGAACTGCCGCCCGCCATCGCCGAAGACGAGAAAGGAATGATTTTTTCGGGCAGCTGTGTGGTCGATACAAAGAATACAAGCGGTTTTGGGAAAAACGGTGTGGTGCCGATGGTGGCCATTTACACCAACCACCGCGAAACGAACCAGAGTCAGCACATTGCCTACAGCCTGGACAAAGGCCGCACCTGGACAAAGTACGAAGGCAACCCGGTAATTGATTTGAACCAGAAGGATTTCCGCGATCCAAGTGTGTTCTGGCACGAACCGTCCCGACGCTGGATTATGAGTGTGGTGCTGCCAACCGAGAAAAAGGCCCTCTTTTACAGTTCGACCAATCTGAAACAGTGGAACAAAACCGGCGAGTTTGCGTCGGCTGATACCCCGGGAAACATCTGGGAATGTCCGGCCCTGTTGGAAATACCGGTGGTTGGGTCGAAGCGCAGCAAATGGCTGCTGTTTATTTCCATCGGGGCCGGAACGCCAGCCGGTGGTTCGGGCATGCAGTATTACATCGGCGACTTCGACGGCAAAGCGTTCCGCAGCGATTTCAAACAGGGTGATGTACGGTTTGTCGATTACGGCAAGGATTACTACGCGGCTATTACCTACAACAATACACCCCGCAAAATCAGTCTGGGCTGGCTCAACAACTGGCAGTACGCCAACGACATTCCGACCAATCCGTTCCGGGGCGCCATGACGCTGCCGCGCGAGCTGAAAATTGTTCGGGGTAAAAATGGCTATGAACTCCGGCAGCAAGTGGTCAAAGAAATCCGTCCGCTCACATCGGACAGTTTCCAATGGCGGGGGCTGGACACCAAAGAGTTAAACCGTAGTCTGGATTCGAACCGCATCAAAGGCGAGACGTATGTGCTGACGCTTGAAGCGGAGGCAACGGGCGCGGCTGCCGGTGATCTGGGCGTGAAAGTGCGAAAAGGAACGGGCGAAGAAACGGTGGTCGGTTATGATCCGGTCAAACAGGAGGTGTACGTGGACCGCACGCGCTCCGGCAAAACCGATTTTAAAAAAGAGTTTCCCGGACGGTTTACGGCCCCGTTAAAGCGGGAGGACCTGGCGAACGGACGGATCAACATGCAGATTTTCGTGGACCGTTCGTCGGTTGAGGTGTTTGTTAACGACGGTTTGGTGACGCTGACGAACCTCATTTTTCCGAAACCCGACAGCCAGGGTTTCGAGTTTTTCGGCGACGGTTTTCGGGCTGTCACCATCCGGAATATTGAATCCGTCTGGCCGGAATAAATCTCGTCCTGAACTTGGATTACACGGATGAAAGGATTAACTAGGATGCTTCGCTATCAGCGGTTTATTTAATCCTGTTAATCCCGTAATCTATGTCAGCTATTATGAAACCCTTCCTTCTTTTAACGTATCTGTTAATCAGTTCTTTTGCTTTCGCTCAACATTCCGCCGACGAAAAAGCCGTGCTGGCGGTCGAAAGAGAGCGCTTCGATGCGCAGGTGTCCCGTAACTACGCTGTGCTGGAAAAGGTGCTCGGCGACGACCTGATTTACACACATTCCCACGGGCTTCAGGATACGAAGCAATCGTATATTCAGTCGCTCAAAGACGGCAAGCAGACGTATGAGTCCATCGGGATTCAGGAGCAGAAAATCAAGCTGTACGGCAATACCGCCGTCATCAGCGGTATTTGTTTAATCAAGGCATCGAACAACGGCCAGACGGTCAACTCGAAAATCCGCTATACCGACGTGTACGTTAAAAAAGGCCAGCAGTGGCAGATGGTGGCCTGGCAATCACTGAAGTTGCCGAATTAATCGCCGTTATTTTATGAGAATCATACAGAAGGCATGAAGAAGTTCGTTTTGCTGATCGGTCTGTTTGGGTTATCCGGAATTGTGTATGGACAGAGAACCGAAGTAAACGTTGAATTGAAAGATTTAACCAATCGCGGCTCTGAACCCATCGAGACGTCTCCTCAATACCCGGGTGGGATTGGAGCCTACCTTAGTAAACATCAGCGCTACCCGGAACAGGCTCGTCAGAATCAGGTAAAAGGGATGGTTTTAGTTAACTTTCAAATTGACTCCCGGGGTTATATCCAGGATTCTACTATTCGGGTAATCAAGGGGATTGGTTACGGCTGTGATGAGGAAGCGCTTCGGTTAGTACGGAATATGTCCCGCTGGAAACCCGGAAAGGTTTCAGGAAAGCCGGTGTCGGTCAACTACAACATTCCCGTGTTGTTTCCCCCAAAACCATAAAAAAGGCACCGCGTGGAAGCCGACGGTGCCTTTAACAATCCTAATCAAGAAAAATTTTAGACGGAGAAGCTTTCTCCGCAGCCGCAGGTCCGGCTGGCATTGGGGTTCTTAAACTGGAATCCTTTGCCGTTCAGGCCGTCGGAAAAATCCAGTTCGGTACCCGCCAGATAAAGCAGGCTTTTCCGGTCGACGTAAATTTTAATGCCTTTATCTTCCACAATGTGGTCGTTGGGTTGCTGTGCCGTATCAAATTGCAGATCGTACATCAGGCCCGAGCATCCGCCACCCTGAACCGCCACGCGGATAGCGTAATCGTCGTTCAGGCCATCTTTCTGGCGGAGTTCAATAATTTTATCTTTGGCTTTATCCGTTACCGAAACCATAGCAGTACGTAGTATTTAGTCACTAAGGTAAAAACCGCAGGCCGAAAAGAAAAGTTTCTTCAAAAACTCCGCGTAACTCCGCACATCTCTGCTTCACTCTGCGAAATAACTCTTTAACTTGTGCCAAAGAAGAAATGCTGTTACGCGGAGGAGAGCGGAGAGCAGCGGAGGTAATCAGAGAAATGATGACGAATGTTGAGCATATTGGCATTGCGGTGAAAAGCCTGGCGGTTTCGAATGCTTTGTTTACGAAGTTGTTGGGCGAAAAACCTTACAAAAGCGAAGCTGTTGAGTCGGAAGGAGTGACCACCTCGTTTTTCAGAGTAAACCAGACCAAGATCGAGCTGCTGGAGGCCACCCGGCCCGACAGCCCGATCGCGAAGTTTCTGGAAAAAAAAGGCGAGGGCATCCACCATCTGGCGTTTGAGGTAGCGGATATTTACGCCGAAATCGAGCGCCTGAAAGCCGAAGGGTTCACCCCCCTGAACGAAGTACCCAAACGGGGCGCCGACAACAAACTCGTCTGTTTTCTGCACCCGAAAGAAACGAACGGCGTGCTGGTGGAGTTGTGTCAGGAGATTGGCCCGTCTTAAACTGGGATTACACGGATTAAAGGAGAGGATTACCTTATCAGGTTGAACTCGCTAAACAATCCCGCTCCTTCAACCATTTCCACCAGCAAGTCGTTACATTCCTAAACAATCACCAAACCACACAACCATGAACTACTTTAATTCGATCATAGATACCATTGGCAACACCCCGCTGGTGAAGCTCAATAAAGTGACCAAAGGCATCCGGGGAACGGTTCTGGCGAAAGTCGAGTACTTCAACCCCGGCAACTCGGTGAAAGACCGCATCGCTATCCGCATGATCGAGGATGCCGAAAAAGCCGGAATCCTGAAACCCGGCGGTACCATCATCGAAGGCACAAGCGGCAACACCGGTTTCGGGCTGGCATTGGCGGCCATTGCGAAGGGCTACAAGTGTATTTTCACGATGGCCGATAAACAGTCGAAGGAGAAAATCGACATTCTGCGGGCTGTGGGGGCCGATGTGGTGGTCTGCCCGACGAACGTGGAACCCGACGACCCGCGCTCCTATTACTCCGTCGCCAAGCGGCTGAACCGCGAAATTCCGAATTCGCTGTATCCCAACCAGTACGATAACCTTTCGAACACGGCGGCTCATTACGATTCTACCGGACCGGAAATCTGGCGCGATACCGAAGGGAAAATCACCCATTTTGCCGCCGGCGTCGGCACGGGCGGAACCATCTGCGGCACGGCCAAATTCCTGAAAGAGCAGAAGCCGGGCGTTATGACGGTCGGTATTGATACCTACGGGTCGGTGTTCAAGAAATACAAGGAAACCGGCATTTTCGACGAGCGCGAAATTTATCCGTACCTCACCGAAGGCATCGGCGAGGACATTCTGCCGCAGAACGTTGATTTTAGCCTGATCGATCATTTTGTGAAAGTAACCGACAAAGATGCCGCGATCATGGCCCGGCGGCTGTCGAAGGAGGAAGGGCTTTTTGTGGGCTGGTCGACGGGTTCGGCGGTGCATGGGGCGCTGGAATGGGCGCGCGAACACCTGACCGACGAGGATGTGATGGTGATTCTGCTGCCCGACCACGGCACGCGTTACCTCGCCAAAATCTACAACGATACCTGGATGAAAGACCACGGGTTTCTGGAATCCCGCGAGTTTTCGACGGCCCGCGATATTGTCCGCAGCAAAAACGGAAAGGCGAAACTAACAACGGTAGGGCAGGACCTGAAAATAGGCGAGGCTATCCGGCTGCTCAACCAGCACGGTATTTCGCAGATTCCGGTGACCAATGCCGAGGGCGAAATCGTCGGCAGCCTGACCGATTCGACCATTCTAAATAAATTAATCGAAGATCCAACCGTCAAAGACCTCCATGTAGGCGAAGTGATGGACAAACCCTTCAAGTTTGTAGCCCTCGACAATACCGTCGATGTCCTTTCTTCGCTTATCGATCGGGATAACAAAGCTCTGCTCGTCCGCGATGAAAACCAGCAGGTTCACATCATCACGCAAGCTGACCTTCTGGCCGCGATTACTAATTAAAAGTGATGAGTGAAGAGTGATGACGGGGCCGCCCGGCGGTTGGCGCTGCCATATGATTAGGTAACGGCGGAGCCAACCGCCGGGCGGCCCCGTCATAACTCTATTTCCGGTTGTCTTCTCCCGACACCATGCCGAGGTAACTCCAGTAGCGGCTTTCGGCAATGTCGCCTTCGTTGACGGCTTCCTTGACGGCGCACCCCGGTTCGTTGATGTGCAGGCAGTTGTGGAATCGGCATTGGTTCAGTCGGTCGCGCATTTCGGGGAAATAATGGCTGATTTCTTCCTTTTCCATATCGGCCAGCCCCAGTTCCTTGATGCCCGGGGTGTCGATAATAAAGGTATCGGGCGCAATCTCGAACATCTCGGCGAAGGTGGTGGTATGAACACCCTTGTTGGCAAACGTCGATACTTCATTGGTACGCAGTTGCAGGTCCGGTGCCACGGCATTGACCAGCGACGATTTGCCAACGCCGGAATGGCCCGACAACAGGCTGATTTTCTGATCGAGCAGGTTCCGGAAAACGTCAACGTTGGCGCCTTCCGTTGCCGAGGTCTCCAAGCAGGGGTACCCGATGTTTTCGTACAGGTTAATAATTTCCTGCTGGTAGTCCAGGGCTTCATCTTTCAGGATATCGGCTTTGTTGAATACTAGCGTCGTCGGGATGCGGAACGATTCGGATGCCACCAGAAAACGATCGATAAAGCCCAGCGACGTACGCGGGAACGCCAGCGTGACGATCAGCACGGCCTGGTCGATGTTGGCGGCCAGAATGTGTCCGTGGGCGGTTTTGTGGACCGATTTACGAATAATGTAATTCTCGCGGGGCTCGATGCCAGTGATGACGACGGTATTTTCAGTTTCGTCTTCTAGTTCGAACTGCACGCGGTCGCCGACGGCAATCGGGTTCGTGACTTTCAGGCCCTGAATCTTGAATTTGCCTTTCAGCCGGGCGCGGTAAATGTGTCCGTCGTGGTGGCGGACTTCGTACCAGGAGCCGGTAGAGCGTATGATTAAGCCGGTTTGCAAAGCTTTAGTTAAGTTGTTTCGCGGAGTTAAGCGGAGTGAAATAGAGTTAAGCGGAGTTTCTCAACTCAGGATTCAACACTCGGCTTACTCCTTCCTTTAACAAGGTTACGTGAAAATTGATTAACAAACCTAACCGAAATTGACCTAATTTCAGATAAGTGAGCAGTTGGGCAAAATGCACGTCGGTCAGTGCTTCAACGGCTTTCGTTTCGACAACGATTCGACCCTCTACCAACAAATCCATTCGATAGCCGTGATTTAGCCGAACTTCTTTGTAAACAATCGGCATCGGTTTTTCACGCTCAACATACAAACCGTATTCTGACAGTTCATAGTGCAAACACTCCTGATACGCGGATTCCAGCAACCCCGGCCCCAGCGCCCGATGCACCTCAATGGCACCCCTGATAATCTGATACGACAACTTACTATCCTCCATACTCCTCCGCTAAACTCTGTTAACCTCCGCTTAACTCCGCGAAATAGCCAACCCGTTGACTACATCCATCACTTTAGACGTAGCGCCGGTATTCTGAGTAACGTAATCACCAGAAATCGCAGAAGCCTTCGACGGGTCCTCATAAAGCCGCCGGAAAACCGTCTCGAGCGAAGCGGAGTCCGTCACCGGAAAAGCCGCCCCGGCCTTCACCAGATCAACGGCTTCCTGAAATTTGCCGTAATTGGGTCCGAAAAACAGCGGCATCCGGAACGTGGCGGCTTCCAGAATGTTATGCAGCCCTTTGCCAAACGCGCCCCCGATGTAAGCAAATTCGCCGTACTGGTAGAGGGAGGAAAGCATCCCGATGTTGTCGATGATAAGCTGGTTGAACGGCTGAAGGCTTGAATGATTTGCGGCTTCCGAAAACCGCACGGTCTGGCCGGGCAGTTGGCTCCGCCAGCGTTCGATTTCGTCATTGTGGATTTCGTGGGGCGCAATGATGACTTTCAATGGCCGGTCGAAGCGGTTGAGAAATGTAATCAGCACGTCCATGTCGGCCTGCCAGGCGCTACCGATCACCAGCAACGGTTTTCCGTCTTTAAAATCCCGGGCCACCGGAATCTCTTTCCGGGCGTCGGCCACCTGCTTTACCCGGTCAAAACGCGTGTCGCCCGCCAGCGTTACCTGAGTGATGCCGATGCCTTTCAGCAGGTCTACCGACTCCTGATTCTGGACCAGAATGTGGTCAAAAAAATGCAGGAACGACCGGTAAAAACCGCCGTACGGTTTGAAAAAAATCTGATCGGGCCGAAAGATGGCGGAAAAGGAGAGAACCGGAACCTGACGGCTTTTCAATTCCCGCAGGTAATTGTACCAGAATTCGTACTTGATAAAAAACGCAATCGCCGGATTCACCATCTCGACAAACCGCCGGGCGTTTTCGGGGGTATCAAACGGTAAATAGAAAATGAAATCGGCACCAGCGTAGTTTTTCCGAACTTCGTAGCCCGATGGTGAAAAGAACGTGAGCAGAATTTTGTAACCGGGATATTGCTGCCGAAAGGTTTCCATAACCGGGCGGCCCTGCTCAAATTCACCCAAAGACGCGGCATGAAACCAGGCAATGGGTGCGGTATTATCGGCGAGTTTTGCGTTTATTTGTTTAATCCATCCCGTACGGCCTTGAACCGCCAGTCGGGCTTTGAGATGAAACCGGGCCGCAATCTGGAGCGTAGCCTGATAGAGTCGGATGGACGTGGTATAAAGTGCAGCGAGCAAGCGGATGGCAGATTGATTCGGATGTGCAAAACTACAAACTTAACTCATACCCCATGCAAACGTACGACACGCTTGTCGAAGCCCTCGACGACCTGAACAAAAAAGGTTATACGCATGATTTCAATCTGGCCAACGACTGCCTGATTTGCCATAAGCCCCTCCTACAACTCCGGCCCGAACAGTTTCATATTGTGGACGTTTTTCGCTTTGAAGGCATGAGCAATCCGGATGATAATTCAATCCTTTACGCCATTGAGTCTACCGACGGCCAGAAGGGAACGCTCGTTAGTGCCTACGGGGTGTATGCCGACGAGGTGTCGAACGAAATGATGGCAAAATTAAAAATTGAGTGATTTCGTTCGAAACTTTTTTAGGGTCATTCGGCTTATATGCTCGTAGTTACGTGTGAACAAGCCTTATGAACTGGAACAAACTGCAAGACAACGCCCAATTAGACCAAATCCGGAAAGAGTCGGCCGAACAGCCGGTATTGATTTTCAAACACAGCATCCGCTGCTCCATCAGCTCAACAGCATTAAGCCGCATGGAGCGCAACTGGAGCGATTCGGCTGGTATTAAACCGTATTATCTGGACCTGATTTCGTTCCGTTCGGTGTCAAACCAGGTGGCGGAGGATTTTGGCGTTCCGCACCAGTCTCCGCAGGTCTTGCTGATTCAGAACGGTGAATGTGTTTACGACGCGTCTCATTTTGACATTTCGTTCGATACCCTGAAACAACAGGTCGTATCGGCATAACCAGCTATAAAGCATTGACCAGCGCCCGTGTCTGCAAAAGACCGGGCGCTTTTTCATGGCTCTACGAACTGTGAACCGATTTTATTCCGGCACAACTATAGCGGCCACACCATGAATTAACCCCGCAGCGTAATTTTCGCCCGGTGACAAACGCCCCCGATGGGTGGGTTAAATTTGGATACGCTCACCTCGACGGTATCGACCCGGGGGTATTTTTTACGGATTTCAACGATGATGTTGTGGGCGATGTGTTCGAGCAGCCGGGCGGGTTGCTGCATGGCCGCGTGGGTAATGTTGTACAAGTCGCCGTAATTAACCGTCGTGCTTAAGCGGTCGAGTTGGGCGGCTTCGGAGAGGTCGGCGGTAACGGTAATGTCGACGGAGTACTTGTTGCCAATTTTTTGTTCTTCGTCATAAAAGCCGTGGTAGGCGAAAAATTCAAGCCCTTCAAGCGAAATCGTTCCCATAGGCAGTGAATCAACGGTTTTCCGTCGTTTCGAACTGGTTAAAGTTTCGCCCAAAAGTAGAACAAAAAAGCGGACTCGGGGTCCGCTTTTTTGTTAAATCTGATCGAAAAAGGAGCCTGCTTCTTTTTTCTTTCCTTCCGGTTGAGGTTCTTCCGCAATGGCCTGCGGTTCGGTTGGTTCGTCTGCGGTTATCGGTTCGGTAATGGGCAGGCCCGCTTCGGCGGCTTCGGCACCCTGGGCCGCCACCGGATCGGCAAACCCGGCTTCGTCGGTCGGGGAGTCGAGTCTAACGGGTTCATGTTGCAGGGTGTCGTCCGTAGTTTCAACACGCAGGGTTTCGGGGTCCACCAGGTCCGAATCAGCGTCGGCAGCCGGCGTGCCTTTGGTTGCGAGGGGCTCGCTTTCGGTGTGCTGAGCGGTCACCTCGTCAATTTTTGCCTGAATGGACGCCTGATTAAATTTCTTTTCAAACCGATCAACGTTTTCGAGGGCTCCGTTGGCCAGCGTCTGAATCTGCTTGATCAGTCCTTCCTTGTATTTTTCCATCGCCTTGAAGTCGTGTTCCATCGCCTTCAGGTCGTTGAGAATATTTTCCTTAATGTAACGGGCCTGATTTTCAGCGTCCTGCACCATCAGCGTGGAGCGCTTGCGGGCTTCGGCCAGAATTTCGTCGGCTTTTTGTTTGGACTCGTTTAGGTATTTTTCAGCGGCTTTGTTAGCCTGATCCGTGATCTGCGTACTGGTATCGTCGGCAGTCTTCAACGTTTTAAACAACGTCATCTCGATGTCCTTGAACTTGCTGAGTTCTTTTTCGGCCAGTTCGAGTTGCATCTTCAGCATTTTTCCTTCACTTGTTACACGTTCCCATTCCTGCGAAAGAGACGCCAGAAAAGCATCTACTTCTTCGGGACGATAACCGCCGAATCCTTTCTTTTCAAATGTATGCTGCCGAATCTCGATGGGCGTTATTTTCATGTTGGAAAGGTTTATGGTGCCATCACTTTCACTTTTCTGCTAAAAGTAAGCTGATCCGGCCCAAATTATCAATTTTTTATCCTGAAATTTGCGAAATCGCCAAGAACAAAGCAAATCATTTAGCTAGCGGGTAAGCTCCCAGACCGAAATCAGCCGGTCGTCGCTGGCCGATACCAACTGCTGGTGAAACGAACTCCAGAGTAATTTATTGACCGACGTACCGTGTCCGGCGTGCCTTGCCCGGTCGATTACCTTCAGCAACCGGAAGCTCCCGGCGTCCCAGACTTTGATGGATTTATCCATGCTGCACGTGGCAAATAACGCGCCGTCCGGGCTGTAGCAGATGTGGTTGATGGCGAAAAGGTGGGCCGGAATATCCTGTTGTTCGGTGTAGCGGTCGGCAACATCCCAGACTTTCAGGTGGGCATCGCGGCCCGCCGAGAGCAAATACCGTCCGTCGGGAGAATACTGGACCGTAAAAACGGAATTGCTGTGTGCGGGAATGGTCTGTTTGAGCGTCAATTCACCGGCGTCAAAAATACGGATGCCGTGGTCGCTGTACCCCACGGCCACTTCCCGGCTGATCGGGTTGATGGCAATGCAGCGGGCGCTTTTTTCGCTTACTTTCAGGTGTTTACGAACGGCGAATTCGTCAGTGTCCATCACAGCGACAACCCCGTCGGACAAGGCTACCCAGGCCGAACCTTCAAAGAATTTGATGTCAAAAATAGCCGCGGAGGTAATCTGAGCCGACCGAACTTCCTGCTTCTGAACCGGATCGATGACGTGAATACCGTCGTAATTTTGCCCCACCCACAATTGCGCGCGCTCTGGCTCGAACGCCAGGGCATAAACGGAAGCCGGAATGCGGGCCAGCAGCGTACCCAGATCCGGTTTGTCCAATTGCCAGCGAACCACCAGACCATCGGCTCCGGCCGAAAAAAATTCGGTTGGTGATGTGCCCGCATCGAGCGTATAGACGCAGTCGCGATGACCGGCAAACGTATCAACTTTATGGACTTGCATTAGCTATAGTTTGTACAATGATAAAGGGAAAATGCGAAACTGTGTGGCTGCGTTCACTTTTTCGCTTCAGATTCGCCATTTTCCTTTATCATTGCACCCTCAAATCGAGATTCGGACTATGTCAGTTTATCAAACCCACCGGCTTGGGGCCAGTTGTACGGCGGTGTTGTGGAAAATTGAGGAAAGTGAAGACGAACTGCGCCCCCTGCTGACGCTGACGGTTCCGGAGCAGATGGAATTGCTGACCATCACGCACCCGGCCCAGCGCGTCGAATGGCTGGCGTGCCGGGCGGCTGTTCGGGCGCTGGTAGAATTGAACGGGGCCTACGCGGGGCTGTACAAGGACGAATACGGAAAGCCGCACCTGATCGGGCTGGATGCGCACATCTCCCTTTCTCACACAACGGGCTGGGCGGCTGCCGTTATGCATCATTTCAAACCCGTTGGAATTGATATTGAACCGTTCCGGGAGCAGTTTGTGCGGGTGGTACCGCGGGTGTTATCCGACGACGAAATCCGCCATGCCGATGGTGATCTGCGCCGACTGGCCGTTTACTGGTGCGCCAAGGAAGCTCTCTATAAACTGTACGGGAAACGCCAGCTCACCTTCCGCGAACACCTGCACATCGAGCCGTTTGCCGACGGTGCGGGGTTATTGACAGGACACGTTCGTTTGCCCGATGATGTACGGAAGTTGACTATTCACTACTTCGAAACCGGTCCCGGAATGCTGGCCGTGGCCTTTTAGGGTACCTGCGGACCCGCGCCCGCAGGTACGTAAGGTTATTTGCTCGTATAGTCCGACAGGGGCGGGGTGGCGCCTTCGTCGTTGACGGCATCCAGCAGTTGTTCCACTTCCTTGATACGCCCGGTATCGCCGATTTTCTCAAACGCCAGCATCAGATTCCGCAGTACGCGCCGGACAATGTCCAGATTGGTGCAGGGCTGGTAATAGGTGTCGGCGGGTTTCAGGTTCAATTGACCGATGTAGTGGTCAATGTCCGACTTGGAAAACACCAGACCGCGGTTGAACACGTTGATGTAAAACTGCGTATGGTCTTTTTTATACGTCAGCACAAACAGACTCGGCAGGTTGACACCGTATACCGGCAAGCCTAGCTGCTGGGCGATCATCATATAAATGACGCACAGCGAAATCGGGTTACCGCGCCGGCTTTCCAGGACGACGTTGATCATCGAATTGGACGGCGAATGAAAGTGTTTGGTATTGGCGGCAAACTTGAGCTTATTAAAAAAGACGCTGTTCAAGGTCTTGATCTGGTCAATCGGGTGCATTTCCGATTTACCTTCCAGCCATACATCCAGGTAAAGTTGCTTGATCTCCTGCCGGAGTTTGTCGAGCGACAGATCCGGGTACTGGTATGTTGCCACAATCCATAAACCTTCCAGGAGGTCGACGCCCCCTGTTTCTTTCCAGATTCGGATGCGGTCCAGAACGGATTGGTATTGTAGATCGTGGATTAGCTCCTCGATTTTCTTCTGATGAAGCGGACTAAAGCTATCCTCCCACTCACTTTCCAGATACGGGATTAACTGTCCACCCAATTCACGAATTTTCTGCTCTACATGCTCGGTGATTTCCTGGTCGTCATCGTCTAACAGCGAAATCAACGCTTTTATTTCGTTATCGTTTATCATGCCCTTCCAACTAGAGTTACGGTCCGGTTTGTTGAACCCTTGACAAATCGGTGGCCCGAAGCTTCGGTGGTGCCGTGCTGCGACGGCCTACCCGAAGATAAAAACTTATTTTTAGAAACCTAGTGAATTTTATACTTTTGCCCGCAGGCAATCAGGAAATGTCCTGAATCCTTAACACCATTTTATAAAAAATGATTTTCTTACCAGGGTGGATAAAATTTAGCAGTCAACCCGCACGTAACGGCAAGTTTTTTGCTTGCTTACTACAAACTCAACGCCTGAAATAACGTCTTACATATAAGCACTCCCATGAGAATTTTAGTCACTGGCGGAGCCGGATTCATCGGTTCGCATACGGTTGTGGAACTGGTGAATGCCGGGTTTGAACCGATTATCATCGATAACTTCTCAAACTCAGATCGTTCGGCCCTGGAGGGGCTGCGTCAGATTCTCAACCGCGACGTTACCTTTTATGAGGGGGATTGCAACGATCCGGAAACGCTGAACGCAATCTTTGAAAAGGAAAACCTTGGGGGTGTCATCCACTTTGCGGCCCACAAAGCCGTGGGAGAATCGGTGGCTAAACCGTTGATGTACTACCGCAATAACCTGGATTCGACCATTCTGCTGCTCGAAACCATGCAGCGGTACGGGGTTTCGAACCTGGTTTTCTCGTCGTCGTGTACGGTGTATGGCCAGCCCGAACAACTGCCCGTGACGGAAGCCACACCCCGGCTACCGGCGCAGTCGCCCTACGGCAACACCAAAACCATTTGCGAAGACATTATCCGCGATACCGTTCATTCGGGAGCCGCTCTGAAAGCTATTGCTTTGCGGTATTTCAACCCGATCGGGGCTCACCCGTCCGGTCTGATTGGCGAATTGCCGCTGGGCGTGCCGAGCAACCTGGTTCCGTTCATTACGCAGACAGCCGCCGGACTGCGGGAAAAAGTGACGGTTTTCGGCAATGATTACGATACCCCCGATGGCACCTGCATCCGGGATTATATCCATGTTGTTGATCTGGCCAAAGCGCACGTTCAGGCCCTGCGGCTGCTCGATTCGCAATCGGAAAGCTCCTATTACGATATATTTAACGTGGGTACAGGACAGGGCAATACCGTGCTCGAACTGATCAAGACGTTTGAAGAAGTTAACCAGTTAAAACTGAATTACACCATTGGGCCACGCCGTCCGGGCGACGTTGAGAAAATCTACGCTCAGGTCGATAAAGTAAACAATGTGATGGGCTGGCGGGCCGAACAAACACTGGCCGACGGGCTGCGCGATGCGTGGCGCTGGGAGCAAAATCTGCACTTGAAAAAATCAACCGTTACGGGTTAATCGTTATGGCTAAAAAGATTCTGATTACCGGCGGAGCCGGCTTTATAGGTTCACACGTCGTTCGGTTGTTTGTGGCCAAATATCCAGATTATCAGATTTTTAATCTGGACAAACTGACGTATGCCGGTAACCTCGCCAACCTGACCGACATCGAGGACGCTCCCAACTACACGTTCGTAAAAGGCGACATTACCGATGCTGCCTTTCTGGATCAATTGTTTCAGGAACAGAATTTCGACGGCGTCATTCACCTGGCGGCCGAATCGCACGTTGACCGGTCAATCACCGACCCGATGGCCTTCGTAATGACCAACGTGGTGGGTACGGTTAATCTGCTCAATGCCGCCAAAAATAGCTGGCAATCCGATTTCAGCGGCAAACGTTTCTACCACGTTTCGACCGACGAAGTGTACGGTTCGCTGCACAACCCCGAAGATTTCTTTGTCGAAACCACTCCGTACGATCCGCAATCGCCCTATTCGGCCTCTAAAGCGGCTTCCGATCACTTCGTGCGGGCGTATGGCAACACCTATAAACTGCCGGTTGTCCTGTCGAACTGCTCGAACAACTACGGTCCGAATCACTTTCCGGAGAAGCTCATTCCGCTGATGATTCATAACATCCAGACCAACAAGCCGTTGCCGGTCTACGGAAAAGGCGAAAACGTGCGCGACTGGCTGTATGTAATTGATCATGCGCGGGCTATCGACACCATTTACCACAACGGCAAAAACGGTGACACGTACAACATCGGTGGTTTCAACGAGTGGAAAAACATTGATTTGGTAAACTTGCTGTGCAGCATCATGGACCGGAAACTGGGACGCCCCGAAGGGACATCGGCCCAACTCATTACGTACGTAACCGACCGCGCGGGCCACGACCTTCGGTATGCCATCGACGCCAGCAAATTGATGAACGAATTGGGCTGGAAGCCGTCCCTGCAATTTGAAGAAGGGCTGGAAAAAACCGTTGACTGGTTCCTGGCCAATCAGGACTGGCTGGAAAATGTCACGTCCGGCGCTTACCAGAAGTATTACGATTCCATGTACGAAAACCGATAACCAATTTTGAATGAGCGAATGATGGAATGAGTGAATAACGCTGTTATTATTAACCCCGCAGCGCTATTCACTCATTCCATCATTCGCTCATTCACTCATTGAAAAGCTATGAAAGGCATCATTTTGGCCGGAGGTTCCGGAACCCGTCTGCACCCATTGACATTAGCCGTCAGCAAGCAACTTATGCCGGTTTATGACAAGCCGATGATTTACTATCCGCTGTCGATTCTGATGCTGGCGGGCATTCGCGAAATTCTCATCATTTCAACTCCGCACGATCTGCCTAATTTCAGGAAGTTGCTCGGCGATGGGGCACAGGTGGGCTGTTCGTTTAGTTATGCCGAGCAACCCCTGCCGAACGGTCTGGCGCAGGCGTTCGTGATCGGGGAGGAGTTTATCGGCAAAGACAAAGTGGCGCTGATTCTGGGCGACAATATTTTCTACGGATCGGGTCTTTCGAAACTTCTGCAATCCAACAACGATCCCGACGGTGGAGTGGTGTATGCCTACAAAGTCAACGACCCGGAACGTTACGGGGTTGTCGAGTTCGATGAGAACAAAAAAGCCCTGTCGATTGAAGAAAAACCGCAGCAGCCTAAGTCGAACTACGCCGTGCCGGGGCTTTACTTTTACGACAATGACGTGGTAGAGATTGCCAAGAATCTGGAACCCAGCCCCCGGGGCGAGTACGAGATCACGGATGTGAACAAAGTGTATCTGGAGCGTGGCAAACTGAAAGTCGGTATTCTGGACCGGGGTACTGCGTGGCTGGATACGGGGACGTTTGCGTCGCTGATGCAGGCGGGTCAGTTTGTGGAAGTAATCGAGGAGCGTCAGGGGTTGAAAATCGGTTCCATTGAAGAAGTGGCCTACCGGATGAGCTACATTAACGACGATCAACTGAAAGCCATCGCCCAGCCGCTGGTCAAAAGCGGCTACGGGCAATACCTGCTGAATTTACTGAAATAACGGAAACCGGGAGAAAAGGATAAAGCGGCCTTCTTGTCTCCCGGCTTTCTTTCTCTCTTCCTGTTTCCTCTTGCTGGCTTCATCAAAAAAAAAGCCTGGACAAAGTCCTGGCCTTTTCCAAACCTAACCTATGAGATGAGAAAATCGGCTTGTCTCATCGGGTGATGAAACGTACCAAGTCTCTGCAAATGTGCAGGGAATTTAGTAAGAAATTCAGAGAACAAATTCCTTCTTTATAAAAAAATAAGACGATCTCGTTTTCACAAGTGATTCTGCGTATTCGACCACGTAGTTTTACTTGTTTTTGGTAAGATATATCTCTGTATATCAGGACGTTGTGTTGTTAGTAACTTTCCTTTATCCTTGTAATTCCTGCCTCTCTTTTCTATTTTGGATGAACTTAACGATCAACTCTCATCCAGGAAAACATGACACAGGATCCAAAAGAACCCTACCGGGGCGATGCAGGCGACTTCATCCGGAATCGTGACGCGGAAATGTTAACCCGCAATTTTCGTCAGTTTAAAGAAGAAAGGCAGGGGTCGGGTAAAGACACGTACACCCGCGCCGAGTTTTTTGGGATCAATCGGATTAATGAGCTACTGGGCCACGACGACTGCGTCGGCATCCGGATTTATTACGGATTGGGCAGGGGCAAAGACGACAATGGTGATCCGAAACCGCAACTGGTGCTGACGGCTGTAAACTCAAAAGGCAAAGATATTTTCCTGGGCAGCCTGACCCGCGATTCGGAGTTTAGAGGAAAAGAGACGGATGATATCGACGATCCGACCGGTTTGAAAGACATGCCCGCCGGACGAGATGCTTTGGCGAATGGAGTACCGTGTCCTCAACATTGCTAAGGATAAAATATTCATAGCGCCAATGTTTTATAGATTATACGATATTTTTACTGAACATCCGTTAGACTTAATTGCCGAATCAATAAGCATATTTCCATTAATAGTTGGTGTTGTAAGGTATAGATCTTTAAGAAAAGGAGTAAAGTTTCTGATATTATTTTTTTTTATAATAATTGTTAGAGACTTTACTTCAAATCTTTACGCCGTTAGGAAAGTAAACAACTTATTTCTTTATAATTTATCTGCTTTTTTTGAAGTTATTTCTGTCTGCCTTTTATTTAGATTTGAAATTACTAAAAAAAGCACCAAGAAGTTTGTTGATTATGGAGCCCTTATAACTGTTTTGCTGTGTGTCTTCTTCTGGCGGAGTAATGAGTTATCTGCTGGGATACTGACATCGTCTAGATTATATGAATTGTTGGTAGTTTTATTTTATTTTAGGCAGCTAATAGAGGATATGAATGTAAAGGATATTTTAAAGCATTCCCTCTTCTGGATAAGCAGCGGTTTAATTTTACAGTTTACTGGTACTTTTTTTGTTTATCTTTTTGCTAATTATGCTCTTTCAATTAACACGGAATCTGGTCTATTCAACTTGTATTGGAATATGAATCAAATAATGTATATAACTTTTGCTTTATTTTCATCTATTGGTCTTTGGGTAAGTAAATATGATAAAAACAATTTTCTCTAGATATAGCAAGTAATTGGTTAGCATTACTAAAATCAAAGGCTAATAGTTTAAAGTTAAATAAAAGAATAGAAGTATGATTTGACATTCCGTTTGCTAAAAGACCATTGTTTATCACAACAAGTCTGTGCAACTTTGAAACCTTATAACAACCACCATTTTTAAGTTAAACCTCTTTTTAACCATGAGTGCAATCAGCAGTGGCGCAGGACGCTTTATTTCAGAAGACGAAGCCAGTGAATTTAAAGGTGCCTATCAGCAACGCAAGAAAGAACAGCAAATTCCGGAGGCTGATACCGTTCGTTCCGAGTTTTTTGGCAGCGACAATCTGCAACAAATTCTAAGTCAGCCGGGGTGCGTGGGCATCCGGGTGTACCACGCCAAACGCCGGGAGAAAATCAACGGTTCCGAACATCTGGTGCCCCGGGTGGTGCTGGTCGGTGTTGATGAAAACGGGGATGAACTGCTGGAGTTGAGCGAACCCGTTGAAGCCGGAATGAAAGATATGCCCGCCGTCCGGTCCGGCCAGTTAGCCGATGGCCCGTTGTGTCCGCCAGAATGTAATAAGGTAGGCAAAGGAGGTTGATAGGAACGAGTTATTTATGGTGGATCACCCTTATATTCAACTAGTTCTTAAGTATCCCCATTCGTTTTTACCAGATCTGTTCCTGGTGTTAGCCTTGGTAACGGGTCTGGTAAATTACCTATTCCTGGATAAGGCAAGTCATTGGTTGTTCAGAATGCTGATTTTATCACTGGGGATTTCTCTTTTACAGAACCATAATGCCGCATATCGGCTGAATAATCTTTACCTGTATAATTTAAATTCTGTTGCCGAAATAGGCTGCCTTACGGGAGCGTACTGGGTTGAGCTAAAATCCAAACGAAACCGGACAATTCTGCTGATCAGCTTAGGAGTTTACCTATCGGTATTTCTATACGATTTTAGCTGGACTAAAATTGCCGGTATTACACTGGGTGTTCAGCGAATCATAATGATTGTGTACGCGCTTCTGTACTTTCATTACATTCTGACGAAGATGCAAGTACAAAATATATTGATTCATGCCATGTTCTGGATCAGCGCCGGGGCCATCGTCCACGCTGCCGGGACCTTGTTTGTTTTTCTGTTTGTGAAAGTAACACTCGGTGATGTTAGTTCGAACGGAAGTTACGGGTTGTATATTCAAATCGTCAGGGCTTTTACCGCTTTTTTTTACGTGGTTCTGATCATCAGTTTCTGGCTCCGACGACGCGAATTCAGAATGGCCGAGCACATAACCGTTTAATATGAGGAGCTTGCGGATGTGGCGTCAAGCTGGTATATTTCGACAATTGATTTTTTATAAGTCCGTGTATGGGATTGCACTTTGCCTCTGACTCGCTGTGAACGAGGACATGAAATTATACATTGCCGTAGGTACGGCCGTCTTGCTGGTGATGGCGATTTTTATCATCGTCTTTGTGGCCTATTACCAGCAAAAACAAATTCGTCAGCAACTCATTCTGAAAGAGTGGCAGGAGAAATACCGTAAAGGTCTGCTCGCGGCCACGCTCCAGGCGCAGGAACACGAACGTCGGCGCATCGCCCAGGATTTGCACGACGAAATTGGTACCATGCTTTCGGTGACCAAATTGAGTCTGAATCAACTTGGTCGGACCGTGGAACACAATGACCCCAGCTCAACGGTGCTGGTTCAGAAAACCCGCTCCCTGCTGGACGAAACCATTGCCAACGTCCGGCGCATCAGCCGCGATCTGGTGCCGACCACTCTCGAACGCTTCGGGTTGGTTTCGGCGCTGGAAGAACTGGCCGAAAAAGCCAGCAACGGCGAGGTCCACGTCGAATTGTCGTGCTCTGACAAGCTGCCGCCCCTGATGCCGCAACTGGACCTGACGCTGTTTCGCATTGCGCAGGAACTGATCAACAACGCTATTAAACACGCCAACGCCCAGCACATTATTATTGATCTGCACTGCCAGCCCAACGGCATCCTGCTGTCGGTCATTGATGACGGGCAGGGCTTTGATCTGGATGAAATCATGAAAGACAGGAAGCGGGGGCTGGGGCTCCGCAACATCGAAAGCCGTCTGAACGTAATCGATGGACACGTTACCTTTGATGTGGAGGAAGGCCGTGGCTCCCGGATTCACATTCAGGTGAAAAACCTGAAACCGGAAGTGGAGGTAGAAGTGGAACCGGTGTAAAAAATAAAAAGCTTGAAGAATACGGGAGAGTAGTTCTGAATAGCTGGATGGTTAATATATAAAACGGAAGAAGCCACCCAGAGCGACCGTTGCACCATCGCGGCATCCACCCTGAATTACCGTTACACTCCAGGCTACCCCTTACTATGAAAAAAATCAAGATTGCCCTCGCCGATGATCATAATTTATTCCGCAAGGGAATGGCTTCCGTACTGAGTCAGGTGCCAGATTTTGAACTGGTGCTCGAAGCCAGCAACGGGCAGGAACTGATCGACAAACTGACGCGCCGACTGCCCGATGTGGTGTTGCTGGATCTGGAAATGCCGGTCATGGACGGGATTGCCACCACCGAATACATCCGCGAAAACCATCCCGACATTCGGATTATTATGCTGACGATGCACGATGAAGACCGTTTCGTGCTGCACCTGCTCGAAAAAGGCGTTAGCGGGTATGTTTTGAAAGATGCCGATCTGGACGAGGTGGAGAAGGCTGTTCATCGGGTGATGGACGACGGTGTTTACCTGAACGATTTTGTGTCGAAGGTCATGCACCGGAAAATGGTCAACAAACCCACCACCGTGATCAAAAATCCGCAGACCTCCACGCTGTATAACAGCAAAGTGCTGCTGTCGGAGCGCGAAAAAGAGGTTCTGAAGCTGATCTGCGAAGGATTATCGACGGCTGAAATCAGCGAGAAAATCTTCCTGAGCCCGCGCACCGTCGAGGGACACCGGCTCCGGATTCTGGAAAAAACCGGAACCAAAAACACCGCCGGAATGGTGGCCTACGCCTTCAAGAATAATCTGGTGTAAACCGGAAAAAACGAAGCCGGGAGGGAAGGAGCAGGGAGCCTGTTGGGGTTTCCTTCCCCTTTTCCTCCCGGCTTCGTTTTTAGCCCACTTTCACGTCCTCTTACCGCCTTTTTTTCAACTTATTTGCAATCGGGGTTGTTACCAAAATAAAACCTGCGTCGATTCGTAAAGAATTGAATAAATAGTAGACAATCTTTCTATTTGAATCATTTAACTTTGCCAATCGAACAAGGGTGATCCCGAATTATGGACAGATTCTCGTATATAGCTAACTCTGAAGCAGCCTACATCGACGATTTATACCGGGCCTACAAGCAAGATCCCGGGTCAGTGGATGAAAGCTGGCAAAAATTTTTTGAAGGTTTTGAATTTTCCCAGTCGTATAGTGAAAGTGGTAATGGAACCAACGGCCACACCAACGGGGAAGCAACTACAAAACCCGTTATCGACACCAAGCACGCTGAAAAAGAAGTATCAGTAGCCAGTCTGATTAAAGCGTACCGCTCACGGGGGCACCTGTTGGCCAAAACCAACCCCATTCGGAATCGGAAAGACCGCAATCCGCGGATTGGTCTGGAAGATTATGCGCTGTCGGAAGCCGATCTCGACACGGTATTTGAAGCCGGTAATCTGTTGGGAATCGGGCCGAGCTCGTTGCGGAAAATCATGGAATCGCTGGAGAAGATCTACGCCGGAACCATCGGTTTCGAGTATATGTACATCCGCGAAATCGACGTGAAGAACTGGCTGCGCAACAAAATTGAGAAAGAAGCGCTGGTATTCGATCCGACACTGGATGAGAAAAAGCGGATTCTGAAAAAACTGAACGAAGCAACGGTTTTTGAGAACTTCCTGCACACAAAATACCTGGGTCAGAAACGGTTTTCACTCGAAGGGGGCGAAACCACCATCCCGGCGCTGGATGCCATCATCAATCACGCCGGAGAACTGGGCGTTGAGGAAGTGATGATCGGGATGGCGCACCGCGGTCGTCTGAACGTGCTGGTGAATATCCTCGGCAAGTCGTATGAGGCTATTTTCAGCGGTTTTGAAGGCAACGTGCCCGACCAGGTTTTTGGCGATGGCGACGTAAAATACCACCTGGGTTATTCGAGTCTAATCGAAACCGCATCGGGCAAGCAGGTCAGTGTCAAACTGGCGCCGAACCCGTCGCACCTCGAAGCCGTCAACCCGATCATTGAAGGGTTTGTGCGGGCGCAGGCTGATGAAGAATACGCCGGGAACTATGATAAAATCCTGCCGATCCTGATTCACGGTGACGCGGCTGTGGCCGGACAGGGGATTGTTTACGAAGTGACGCAGATGGCGAAACTGGCCGGTTACCAAACCGGGGGAACGCTCCACTTTGTGATCAACAACCAGATTGGTTTTACGACCGACTTTGAAGACGCCCGTTCGTCAATCTATTGTTCAGACGTTGCCAAGATTATCGACGCGCCGGTTTTCCACGTTAACGGGGATGATCCGGAAGCGGTTATTTTCTGCGTAAAGCTGGCCATCGAGTTCCGGGAGAAATTCAACCGGGATGTCTTTATCGACATGGTTTGCTACCGTCGGTACGGCCATAACGAGTCGGACGAGCCGAAATTTACCCAGCCGACGTTATACAGCACCATTGAAAGACACGCCAACCCACGGGAGATCTACAACAAAAGTTTGATCGAACGGGGCGAAGTGGATGCCGAACTGGCCACCAAAATGGACGCTGAGTTTAAGAAGGAGTTGCAGGACCGGCTCGATATGGTGAAGCAGAAAGCCGAAATTCCGTATAAACCGCTGCGGCTCGACCGTGAGTGGGCGGAGTTGCGGGTGAGCAAACCGGAAGACTTCGACCAGTCGCCCGAAACCGGCGTTTCAATGGACGTGCTCGAAAAAGTCGGCAACGCCCTGGTATCGGTTCCGAGCGGTTTTAAACCGTTGAAGCAGATTGAGAAACTGCTGAAAGACCGTCGGCAGATGTTGTTTGAAACGAAGCAGATCAACTGGGGAACGGCAGAATTGCTGGCCTACGGTTCAATTCTGCTGGAAAATAAAGTGGTTCGTTTGAGCGGGCAGGATGTGCAGCGCGGAACGTTCTCACACCGCCATGCCGTTCTGCATGACTCTGAAACCAACGAATCGTACAACTCGGTCGACCACATTGAGGGCAGCCAGCAGAAACTCCAGATTTACAATTCCTTGTTGTCGGAATACGGCGTACTCGGTTTTGAGTTTGGTTACTCGATGGCCAACCCCCACGCGCTGGTTATCTGGGAGGCTCAGTTTGGGGACTTCTCGAACGGGGCGCAGGTGATCATCGACCAATTCGTTTCGTCCTGCGAATCGAAATGGGGACTGATGAACGGTCTGGTGATGTTGTTGCCGCACGGCTACGAAGGCCAGGGACCGGAACACTCCAACGCCCGCCCGGAACGGTATCTGCAACTTTCGGCAGAATACAACATGGTGGTGGCTAACGTAACAACACCGGCCAACTTCTTCCACCTGTTGCGTCGGCAGTTGACCTGGCAGTTCCGCAAACCGCTGGTGGTGATGTCACCGAAATCGTTACTGCGTCACCCACAAGTAAGTTCTCCGCTGGAAGACCTTACCACGGGTTCTTTCAAGGAAGTTCTGCCTGACCCGTTCGCAGTAGGCAAGAAAGTAAAACGGATTTTGCTCTGTACGGGTAAAATCTATTACGAACTGCTCGAAAAACAACAGGCCGATAAACGCGACGATGTAGCTATCGTTCGGTTGGAGCAGTTACATCCGTTCCCGCAAAAACAACTCGATACCGTTCTGGCCGAATACAGCAAGAGCGCGGAGCTGGTGTGGGTGCAGGAAGAACCGTCGAACATGGGAGCCTGGACTTACCTGCTGCGTACTACGGCACCGGAACTGAAATTGCGCGGCATTACGCGGAAAAATAGTGCATCTCCGGCAACGGGTTATTCCAAAGTTCACAGTCAGGAACAAGCCGACATTATCCGCCGGGCGTTTGAATAAGGTTTTACAGTTATCATAAACGCACAGATAGCTGACAACTGAAAACTAAGAGAAAATGGCAATAGAAATGAAAGTACCCCCGGTTGGGGAGTCGATTACGGAAGTAACGGTTGGTGCATGGCATAAGAAAGAGGGCGATACGGTTAAAAGAGACGAGGTGCTGTGTGAACTGGAATCAGATAAGGCATCGTTCGAATTTCCGGCCGAAGCCGACGGTGTGTTGCACATTCTGGCGCAGGAAGGCGATGTATTGCCGATCGGTGCTGTTCTGTGTACCCTCGAACCGGCTGGCGCAGGCAATGAGGAAGCTCCAAAAACAGAAGCGCCCGCTCAGCCCCAGCCCGCCGAACAACCGGCGGCTCCGCAGCCCGAACCGGCCAAACCGGAACCCGCTTCACAACCGGCTCCGGCTCCTGCCGCGCAAACGGTTGAAATGAAGGTGCCTCCGGTGGGTGAGTCAATTACCGAAGTAACCATTGCATCCTGGAATAAAAAGGACGGCGACCGGGTGGAAATGGACGAAGTTCTGTGCGAACTGGAGTCTGATAAAGCTACGTTCGAATTGCCATCTGAAGCAGCCGGAACGCTCCGGATTGTGGCCGAAGCCGGATCAACGCTGGCGATTGGCGCAGTGATCTGCCGGATTGAAGTTGGCGCGGGCGCGGCCCAACCGGCTTCGCAACCCGCAGCTCCGTCATCACAACCGGCAACCCAGCCGGCAGCCGCTCAATCGACCGAACAAGGCTATGCAGCCAATCATCCGTCGCCCGTTGCGGCTAAAATCCTTGCCGAAAAAGGCATCGATCCGAAAGAAGTAAACGGTACCGGGATTGGTGGCCGGATTACAAAAGATGATGCGGTCAAGGCTGAAAAAGCCGCTGCGGCTCCCCAACCTGCGGCTGCACCGGCTTCGAAACCGGCACCTGCTCCTGCGGCACCTGCCCCGGTTTCTGGAGACGGTAACCGCGGTCAACGCCGTGAGCGGATGACCTCCCTGCGGAAAACCATCGCCCGGCGGTTGGTGGCCGTGAAAAATGAAACGGCTATGCTGACGACCTTCAACGAGGTTGATATGAAGCCGATCATGGACCTGCGGGCCAGGTACAAAGACAAGTTCAAGGACAAATACGCGGTTGGTCTGGGCTTTATGTCCTTCTTCACGAAGGCGGTTTGCATAGCCCTGAAGGACTTCCCGAACGTGAACGCCATGATCGACGGTGATTCCATTGTTTACAACGATTACTGCGATGTGTCCATTGCCGTTTCTACGGAACGGGGGCTGGTCGTACCGGTAATCCGGAACGCCGAAAGCATGGACTTTGCCGCCATCGAGAAGGAAATCATTCGTCTGGCCGGTCTGGCGCGGGACAACAAGCTGACCATCGAGCAGATGTCCGGCGGAACGTTCACGATCACCAACGGCGGTATTTTTGGTTCGATGCTGTCAACGCCGATTATCAACGCACCCCAGTCGGCCATTCTGGGAATGCACAACATCGTCGAGCGTCCGGTGGTTGTCAACGGCGAAATCGTCATTCGTCCGATGATGTACGTGGCGCTTTCGTATGATCACCGCATCATTGACGGAAAAGACTCCGTGAGCTTCCTGGTTCGGGTAAAACAATTGCTGGAAGATCCGGCTCGGATTTTACTGGGCGTTTAACTTATTGGTAGGACGGATTGTAAAACTGTCTTTGCTTCGGGCAACCGTTGTCTGGCGCAGAGATGATTTTAGGGTCCGTCCTACGTTTGTATATAGCTAATTCACTGGCAAAAAGCGTTACAATTTTATGCAATACGACGTTATCGTCATTGGCTCCGGGCCGGGTGGTTATGTGGCCGCCATTCGCTGCGCTCAACTGGGCATGAAAACGGCCATCGTTGAAAAATACAAAACCTTGGGCGGTACCTGCCTGAACGTCGGCTGTATTCCGTCAAAAGCCCTGCTCGATTCTTCGGAGCATTTTTACAATGCGGCCCATACGTTCGCTGAACACGGTATCAAACTGGCTGATTTGCAGGTTGATCTGCCCCAGATGATTAAACGCAAGGCTGGTGTCGTGGAAGCCAACGTAACCGGTATTTCGTTCCTGATGAAAAAGAACAAGATTACGGTTCATCAGGGATTTGGTTCGTTTGTTGATGCCAACACCTTGAAAGTGAAGAAGGAGGACGGCAGCGAAGAGCAGATTACAACCAAGAATTTTATCATTGCCACCGGTTCCAAACCGTCGTCGTTTCCGTCGATGCCGATCGACAAAAAACGCATCATCACCTCGACCGAAGCCCTGACCTTACAGGAAGTGCCCAAGCACCTGATTGTGATTGGAGCGGGAGTCATTGGCGCGGAACTGGGGTCGGTTTATGCCCGCATCGGTTCCAAAGTTTCGTTCGTCGAATTTGCTGATTCGATGATTCCGACGATGGACAAGACAATGGGTAAAGAACTGCAAAAAGCCGTTAAAAAGCTGGGAGCCGAGTTTTATTTCAGCCACAAAGTAACCAGCGTGGAAAACACCGGCGAAGGCGTGGTAGTAAAAGCCGATAACCCGAAAGGCGAACAGATTACAATCGAAGGGGATTACTGCCTGGTTTCCGTGGGTCGTCGTCCGTACACCGATGGTCTGAATCTGGAAGCCGCCGGGCTGGCCGTCGATAACCGGGGCCGCATCGAAGTAGACAATCACCTACGGACGAACGTACCGAACATCTACGCCATCGGTGATGTGATTCGGGGGGCGATGCTGGCGCATAAAGCCGAGGAAGAAGGCGTTTTTGTAGCCGAAACCCTGGCCGGACAGAAGCCGCACGTCAACTACCGACTGATTCCGGGCGTGGTGTACACCTGGCCGGAAGTAGCCAGCGTGGGCTTCACGGAAGAAGAATTGAAGCAGGAAGGCCGCGCTTATAAAGTCGGTACGTTCCCCTACAAAGCCCTGGGCCGCGCCCGCGCTTCAATGGACCTGGACGGTCTGGTGAAAGTGCTGGCCGATAAGCAAACCGACGAAATCCTGGGGATGCACATCATCGGGGCGCGGGCTGCCGATATGATCGCTGAAGGCGTGGTGGCGATGGAATACCGGGCTTCGGCGGAGGATATCGCCCGGATATCGCACGCACACCCGACCTACACGGAAGCCATCAAGGAAGCCTGTCTGGCCGCGACCGAGAACCGGGCCATTCATATGTAAGCAATTGCAATTAGCTGATAGCCGATAGGACTTATTTGCTGTTTTTCAACCCCGCTTTGGAAATAAAGCGGGGTTTTTCTTTTTTAGTACATACCCCTTCATCCGATGAAAAAACGATTACTACTTGCTTTCAGCCTTTTGGTGACCGGTGCGCAGGCCCAATCACCCGATTCGGTTACCATCCGGAAAATCTACAATGAAGTCCTGACCAACAGCCCGTCGTACGAGTGGCTGCGGCATCTAACCCAGCAGATTGGACCACGACTGAGCGGTTCGGAGGGGGCGCAGAAAGCCGTTGACTGGACGAAGCAACTGATGGAGCAGCAAGGGTTCGACCGCGTATTCTTGCAGGAGGTAATGGTACCGCACTGGGTACGCGGAGCGAAGGAAGTGGCTTACATTCAGAATGGTAAGCAGAAAATTACGGTGCCGATTGCGGCCCTGGGCGGTTCTGTCGCTACCCCGACGAAGGGAATTGAAGCCCAGGTGATTGAAGTAAAAAGTTTCCAGGAACTGCGGGATTTGGGCGCGGGTAAGGTGAAGGGCAAAATCGTCTTTTACAACCGCCCGATGGACCCAACCAAACTGAATACCTTCGAAGCCTACGCCGGAGCCGTCGATCAACGCGGGAACGGTGCTACGGAAGCCGCCCGACTCGGCGCAGTAGGCACCATTGTTCGGTCTATGACGACGGTGCTGGACGATAATCCGCATACCGGCAGTATGCGCTACGCAACCGGTGTACCGCTGATTCCGTCGGCTGCCATCAGCACCAACGGAGCCGAACGACTCAGTAAGATGTTGAAAGACAACCCGGGGCTGACGTTTTATTTCAAGCAAAACTGCGAAACCCTGCCCGACGCCAAATCCTATAATGTCGTGGGCGAAATTAAAGGCTCCGAAAAGCCGGACGAAATCATCGTTGTAGGAGGGCACCTGGATTCGTGGGATATAGGACAAGGTGCTCACGACGACGGCTCGGGCTGTATGCAATCCATTGAGGTGCTGCGGGCGTTGAAAGCACTCGGCATTAAACCCAAACGAACCCTTCGGGCGGTAATGTTCATGAACGAGGAAAACGGTTTGCGGGGCGGTATTGGCTACGCCGACTACGCCAAAAAGAACAATGAAAACCACATTGCCGCCGTCGAATCCGACAACGGCGGTTTTACGCCCCGCGGCTTCGGCATTGTCGGGACGCCGGAGCAACGGGCCAAAGCTATCGCCTGGAAGCCGTTACTGGCTCCTTACGGTCTGCACGAAATCGGTGCAGGGTCGGGTGGCGCCGATATTGGCCCACTGGCGCAACTGGGCACGGTCTTGTTTGGTTTTAAGCCGGACTCTCAACGGTATTTTGACTTCCACCACGCGGGTATTGATCGGTTTGAAAGCGTCAACAAGCGGGAGCTGGAGCTGGGCGCGGCCTCGATGGCGGCCCTGGTTTATCTACTCGATCAACACGGTTTATAATTAAAATTGTCACACAGAGTTAATCAGAGGTTATCGGGGTTTATCAGAGCGTTCTCTGATTCTCTCGGATGTTCTCTGATAAACTCTGTGTAACAACTCCTACTTCAGCTTCTCATTATCCCGGTGCCGCGTGGCATCCCGCACGGTTTTCTTCTCCAGATTTTTTTGAAAAGCCGCCGTTAAATCTACTCCCGTCTGATTGGCCAGGCAGATCAGCACCCACAATACGTCGGCCATCTCGTCGCCCAGATCTTTGCTCTTGTCAGACGCCTTCTCCGATTGTTCGCCGTAGCGCCGGGCGATGATCCGGGCCACTTCGCCGACTTCCTCTGTCAGCATCGCCATGTTGGTGAGTTCGTTGAAATAACGGACGCCGATGGTTTTGATCCATTCATCGACGGTATCCTGCGCTTCGCGTAAGGTCATTTGAAAAGAGCGGTTTGCGGTTTTAGCGTTCTGAACGAACGTTTAGAGGTACAAAGCTATTTCTTCCGGTTGATTGGTTCGACGCTCAACCGGATTAATCAGTAAATAATGCCAATTTTCACGGAAGCCGGTTAGGTTTGCTCCGCAACGACCTTTACAGATTAAGCCGCTTTGCTGGCGAACCCGTACGGCCTGCAATTTCTGTTCCGGCTGAACGGTTGACGAGTATGGTTCCGGCCAATCAGCCGCACCATTACACGTATCAGTTTAATAAAAACAAAATCACCTTGTGCTAACCCAATTAAATCAATGAAAAACCACCTACCAACCCCAATCAGACTGGCGATTCTGGGCGTATGGTGTCTTGCGACTACGGCCGAAGCACAAATGCTGGCATCATCGCATTACCGACCGGCTCGCCATTTGTCCCAAGTAGCCCGAACCCCAGGTTCAACCGTTTCAAATGACGCCATCCGCGAATCCGGCGACGAACGTGCCCCCAGAACGCTTCCGACGGTATTGGCCATGCGGCAAGTTCCAAGGTCAACTGTGCAGGAACGACGCATAACGGGCCGGGTGACCGCCGAAGAAAATTTGGAAGGGTTGCCGGGCGTCAGCGTAGCCCTAAAAGGGACAACCCGCGGAACCACAACCGACGCAACCGGAAATTATACCGTAGCTGTCCCGAACGAAGGCGGTACGCTGGTGTTTAGTTTCATTGGCTACGTGACGCAGGAAGTGCCCATTGGCAGTCAGGCAACTATCAACGTAGCTTTAAAAGGATCTGACCAGACGCTGAACGAAGTGGTAGTGGTCGGTTATGGAACGCAGCAAAAACGCGATGTTACCGGTTCGATTGCTTCAATCAGTACGAAAAATATCAAGGACCAGCCCGTTCCGAACATTGTGGAAGGGTTGACGGGGCGATTGCCGGGTGTTTTAATTCAGCAAAGTACGGGCGCACCGGGTAACAGTCCGTCTATCAAGATTCGTGGTTTGGGGTCGATCAGCGCCGGAAACGGTCCGCTGGTGGTGATCGACGGTCAGCCGCTGAACTCGGGTGATCTGGCCAACGGCGGAGGGCTGAACCTACTGAACCCGAACGACATCGACAAGGTTGACATTCTGAAAGATGCTTCGGCAACGGCTATTTACGGTTCTCGTGGGGCTAACGGTGTTGTGGTCGTCACGACCAAACGCGGCAAATCCGGTCAGGGGCGGCTGAATTTCGATTACTATACCGGCATTCAGCAGGTGACTAAAAAAATGGACCTGCTCAATTCCCAGCAATTTGCGGAGTTCTCGAAAGAGGCCTTCAACAACGCCTACCTTGAGCGGGTGACGGGTGCCAAAATCGACGACCCCAATAGCGCCCGTCCGTCCGGTCAACGGTATCGGTATCCGCGCGGGGAGGTTGCCGGTGTGAGTTTTGATGACCCCGGCAGTCTACCAACCTACGATTATCAGGATATGATTTTCCAGAATGCCCCCATAAGCAACTACCAGCTATCGGCGTCGGGAGGCAGCGCCAAGGTGCAGTATATGGTATCGGGTAACTATCTGAACCAGAAGGGGGTCATCAAGCGATCAGGAATTGACCGCTACACGGTTCGGACGAATATAGACGCCCAGATTACCTCGTATCTGAAAATGGGTATCAGCCTGAGCCCTTCTTTTTCGGTTGAGAATCAGGCTAATACCGACCGGCATTGGGCCGACAACGGGATTATCAACGCTGCGCTGAGCCTGCCGCCGTTTATTCCGATTTATCAGCCGGGAACGACGGTGTATAATTCGCAGTCTTATTATGCAGCCCCCTACGACTGGCCGGGCATTACGAACCCCGTAGCGAATATCTACGAGATTGATAACCAGCTTCGTACCATGCGTCTGCTGGGAAATGCGTACGCAGAAGTAAAATTACCGTTCAACGTTTTATACCGGGGAACCATCGGCGCCGACGCCCGGCAGCTTCGGCAGAACTACTACAAAACGTCGGCCCTGCCCGGCAACCAACTGCTGCCGCCAACGCCCAACTCCGCCTATGCAGAAAACGCGCAGGAACTGAACTGGGTGACCAACCACACGCTGACGTACCAGAAAGAAATTGCCCAACTGCACCGACTGGAGGTGCTGGTCGGATTGGAAAGTCAGAAAAACGATTTTGAGCGCACCCGGATTGATGCGAACAACTTCCCGAACGATCTGGTCCGGACGGTCAATGCCGGAACCATCATCGGTACAAACTCAAGCCGTAACCTGCGCGATCAGTGGTCGCTGGCGTCGTATTTTGGCCGGGTGGCCTATTCGTTCCGGGACCGGTATCTGTTCAATGCGTCGTTCCGGCGCGATGGATCGTCGCGGTTTGGGTCCAACAACCGCTGGGGAACCTTCCCCTCGGCTTCGGTCGGCTGGCGGGTTTCGGAAGAATCGTTCCTGAAAAACAACCGCTTTATTTCGGAACTGAAGCTTAAAGCCAGCTACGGTCTTTCGGGCAACAACGCCTTTACAAGCAACTACCCGGCCATCGGTCTGTTGAGTCCGGACAACTACGTGCTGGGCAACGCGCTGGCGAACGGTCTGGCCGTGAATACCATCGGAAACGACAACCTGACCTGGGAAAAAAGCCGTCAAACCGATATTGGTCTGGAAGTGGGTGTGTTGAACAACCGTATTTTTCTGACGGCGGATTACTACAAACGCATCACAACCGACCTGTTGCTGGCCGTGCAGGTGCCAACGCTGACCGGTTTTTCAACGGCGGTGAAGAACATCGGAAAAGTGGAAAACAAAGGGGTGGAACTGGCGCTGAACACCCGCAACCTGACGGGCGAATTTAGCTGGACAACGGATTTGAACTTCTCGTTCAACCGCAACAAAGTACTGGCCCTCGGACCCACGGGCGACCCTATTCGGAGCGGAACGGGCGTGGGCGAATCAAACATCACCGTCATTGGCGAACCGCTGGGGAGTTTCTACGGCTACCGGCAGATTGGCGTGTTCCGCGATCAGGCCGAGCTGGATTCGTACCCACACTTTGCCGATACGCGGCCCGGTGATGTAAAATACGAAGACGTAAACGGCGACGGAAAAGTTGACGCCAACGACCGGACGCTGATCGGTAACAACCAGCCGGATTTTATCTACGGGATGACCAATACATTCACGTTCAAAGGGTTTGATCTGGGTATTGTGGTGCAGGGCGTTCAGGGGTCGAGCATCCTGAACCTGTCGCGCCGGTTCTACGAAAACCTCGAAGGGAATGCCAACTCGCTGACGACGGCCCTGAACCGCTGGCGGTCGCCGGAGCAGCCCGGCGATGGGACTACGCCCCGCGCCAACACCCGCACGACCGGAAACAACAACGCGATTTCGTCGCGCTGGGTCGAAAGCGGCAGCTACTTCCGCATCCGGAACATTACGATTGGTTACAACCTGCCCAAAACGCTGATTCAACGGGCCAAACTGCAAACGATCCGGTTGTACGGCGGGGTGCAAAACGTTCTGACGGTTTCGAAATACCTGGGCTATAATCCGGAAGTGAGTGGGTACGAAGGGCCGTTAACCGGCGGGGTTGACTACGGCAGTTACCCGCTGGCCCGTACGTATACAATTGGCGTAAACATTGGCCTTTAATCCTGTACATTCATGAAACGAACATATTTGCTTGTTGCTCTGCTTAGCCTGACGCTGGGGAGCTGTAAAGACGATTTTCTGGCGTTATCTCCGATTTCGCAGGCCAGTACCACCACATTTTATAAAACCAGTTCCGATCTGCTGAACGCCCTGAACGGCGCATACGGGGCGCTTCAGCTTAACGGTCAGTACGGTCAGTACTATGTGGTGTCGGAAGTGCCGTCCGACGATACGCGGCCGGTTTTGTCCGGTTCGGTAACGGATCAGGACGAATTCGATAAGTTTTACCTGCGCACCACCAACCCGTATCTGGCCGCCCGCTGGAGCGATGGGTACAGGGGGATTTACCGCTGCAACGCAATCATCGACCGGAGCGCGGGCGTAACGATGGACGAAGCCCTGAAAAGCCGGATTCTCGGGGAAGCCAAATTTTTGCGGGCGCTGATGTACTTCAACCTCGTTCGCGTTTTTGGCGATGTGCCGCTGGTCGTCAAGGAAATCATTGACCCGCAGGAAGGCTACGATTATGGCCGGGCACCGGTTGCCGATGTGTACGCCCAGATCGTCAAGGATTTGACGGATGCGGAAACCGTACTGGATGTGAGCTACACGGGTGCCAATGTCGGTCGGGCTACGCGGGGAGCGGCTAAATCGCTGCTGGGCAAGGTGTATCTGACACAGCGGAAATACGCGGATGCCGCAACCAAGCTGAAAGAGGTCATCGATGCCGGAACGTACGATTTACTGCCGAGCTACGCCAGTGTATTTCAGGCATCGAACAAGAATCACAAAGAGTCGATTTTTGATGTGCAGTATAAAAAGGGGAGCATCGGCGAGGGCAGCAGCTTTGCCAATCAGTACGCACCCGAGAACTCAGGGAACGCAGTCATTCAGTTTGGCGGTGGAGGTAACAACCAGCCTACGCCGGATATGATTGCGGCTTACGAACCGGGTGATCTGCGAAAGGATGTCTCATTGGCAACCAGCTACACCAACGCCAGTGGAGCCAACGTAGACTATAATTTCATCCGGAAATACCGTGATGCGCCCATTATCAACAACGATTCGGAAGACAACTGGCCGGTATTGCGCTACGCCGACGTGCTGCTGATGTATGCCGAAGCCCTGAACGAAACCGGAAAAACCGCCGATGCCCTGCCGTATCTGAACCGTGTCAGGACCCGGGCCGGACTGGCTGCCAAAACCGCTACCGAGGTCGGCACGCAGGCGGCCATGCGGCTGGCACTGGAGCAGGAACGGCGCGTTGAACTGGCATTTGAAGGTCACCGCTGGTTTGATCTGGTCCGGACAGGCCGGGCGTTGCCGGTCCTACAGGCCAAGGCCGCAGCCATTGGTATTAAAACCAACCTGACCGAAAACAACCTGGTGTTTCCCATTCCGCAAAGTCAGATCGACATCAATCGGTCAAAGATTACGCAGAATCAGGGATATTAATAGGACGTGTTAAAACCAGCAAAGGACCGCAACACGGTCCTTTGCTGGTTTTATACGGTACCGGATGCACTACGTTTTCGTTTTTCTGGCGGTATATTTTCCCACTTCCTCGCCGTCGTCGCGGATCATGCGCAGGTTGAGTTCTTTGGCGTTGGCATGGAGTTTTATCAGCGTACGGTTTCCTTCCAGCGGGCCACCGCCAATGACGATGGGGTACGGATGGGTCGCGTCCGGGTTATGAACACCGTAGCGGTGCGTATGACCCGAAAGGACCAGATCCACTTTGCCTTTTGCAAACAGGGGCGCAAACAGTTCGCGGTTGTGCAGCGGTCCGTGCCAGTCGCCGGAATGAAACGGCGGAATGTGAATCAGTACAACCCGGAATGGCGCTTTTTTAAACGCTTCGGATTCAATTTCCTTTTCCAGCCATGCGCGTTCCTGAACACGGTATTGGTCGTAGGCCGCTAAACCGCTGTATTCCCAGTTGTCGTCGGTTTTGTCTTCCCCCGAATCCATAACTACAAACCGAACTGGCCCCTGCGTGAACGCGTAGTAATATTCTTCGGTCGGGTAGGCAAAGTAATCAGGGATATTGCGTGAAAAAGCACCCCGCGTTTCGTGGTTTCCCTGCGTCAGAATAAAGGGAGTTTCCTTAGCAAAAATATCGACGGCAGGGTTAATCAGGTGTTCAAAAACCTGTTGTTCGGTATTGACATTATCGAAGCAATCGCCGTTGAAAACTACAAAGTCGAAATCCGGCTTGTTGCCAGTATAGCCATGCCGGTACAACATGTAAGGAATGGTTTGGGGCCGGTCGTGAATGTCATTAAAAATGACCAGTTTTACCTCTTCGTCGTTTGTTCCCGGCGTTTTGAACGTATACATCGGGCTTTTGATGGCCTCGGCATACTGGACTTTGGCAGGCTGAAAATTCAGGATTTCGGAGGAGACGATACGGTATTTATACGTCGTACCGGGTTTTAGGTCTTTGAGCGTAATCTTATTGATTTTGTTATTCGCTTCAATGTGACCGTTCCGGTAGCGGTATCCTTTCAGGCTTACGTGCATACCGGCTCCGTATTCTACCCAGCTCAGGCTGTTTTTATTGGTCACCCACATAATTGTGGCTTCCGTCTGGCTAACGTTTTGCAGGTAAGGACCGGTTACAAACGTATTTTTTTCGTTGTCCGGCGGGCCGGTTGCGCCAAAAGCCGTGGGGGCCAGAGCGCTCAACGTACCCAGTTGGGTTGCTTTTTCAAGAAAGGATCGTCGGTTAAAGGGCATAGCTTTACAAGATGGGGTAAGGATAAAGGGTTTAGGTTGTGTGGGTCAACTGGCGTCGTTGTAGAGAATGGAGCCCTCTCTACTCTTCAAAGGCCAGCTTTCGCAGCATATCGACGGTCACGTAATCCAAAGCTCGTTCGGTGGTGCCACGCCCGCTTCGTAGGCTTCGCGCCAGCGCAGGATGTGCAGACACCAGCGGTCGCCGGGCTTCAAACCCGGAAAGCGCAATTCGGGGCGCGGGGTAATCAGGTCATTGCCTCGTCTGCGCGAAAACTCCAGAAATTGCCGGGTGACAATCGCGCAGACGAGGTGATAGCCCTGGTCTTCTTCGGCGGTACGGCAAAAGCCGTCACGGAAAAAACCGGTCATTGGTTTGGTGCAGCAGCATTCCAGCGGAGTACCATTGACATTGAGGGCAGCCATAAAAGAATTCGGGATGATACGGCACCCAAGTTAGCGGATAACGGCTTTGATCACAACCGGTTGGTGATCGGATGGATACCGTTGGTCTTTGGCGTCGGTCAGAACACCGTATTTCAGCACATCAATGCCTTTTTTGACAAAAATGTAATCGATACGAATCTTCATCGGCGCATCGTGTTTGAAGGCGTTGAAGGTGCCGACCGGGCCGTAAGGCGGCTGGGCCGTTACCTTATACGAATCATTCAGAAGGGTTTCGATGGTTTTTACCTGCTCGGTATCGGGCGTTGAGTTCAGGTCGCCGACCAGAATCACCGGCTCATTCTTGGCAATCTCCTGAATCTTCTGCACCATCAGCTTGCCCGACTGCCGACGTGCTTCGACGCCCTGGTGATCAAAGTGAACGCTGAAAAAGTAGAATTTCTTTTTGGTGGTCAAATCCTGAAAGTGCGCCCACGAGCAGATGCGGTTGCAGCAGGTCGCATCCCAGCCTTTACCGGGTTTGTCGGGCGTTTCGCTCAGCCAGAAATCGCCGGATTGCAGGACTTTAAAGCGGTCTTTTTTGTAGAAAATAGCCGAGTGCTCACCGCCCTGTTTGCCATCGTCGCGGCCCGCGCCCAGAAACGCAAATTCGTTTAGTTCGGCAATGTCTTCGAGTTGTCCGCGAAAACCTTCCTGCGTTCCGAACAGATCAAATTCGTGGTAACGGATCAGGGCTTTGACGTCTTCCTTGCGGTTGGGCCAGGCATTGATTCCGTCATTTTTGGTGTTCATGCGCAGATTGTAAGTGGCAATGGTAATAGGCGTATTTTTCTGGGAAAAACCGTTTTGGGTAATCAGAATGCTGGTCAGCAGAAGTAGGATTGTTAGTTTCATAAGGGGTTATTTGGGATTAAAAGGGTTATTCACAGAGTTAATCAGAGGTTATCAGAGTTAATCGGAGTATTCCCTGATCAACTCTGATAACCTCTGATTAACTCTGTGGAACAGCTAAAATGTTACCAGCCCGGATTCTGGCCCAGCTCCGGATTTTGCAGCCGGTCGTTTTCGGGGATGGGGTAGAGGTAAAATTTATCGTTCCACTTCCGCGGAATGTTGCTCAGCCAGGTCAGTTCACCGGAGGTGTCGTTCGACAGCCGCTGCGGATTCGGCACACCGTTGACGGTTTCGGCCACGTTGATGTACGTCACGCCCGCCAGTTGCGTAGCCGGTCTAACCTTGTAGAACACCACGTCGTTTTTGCCGTCTTCGTTCAGGTCCAGTGGCGTGTCGAGCGCCGGAACGTAAAAACCGTTCCAGACCTGCTCCATCAATTCCCCGCGTTTCCAGCGAATCAGGTCCGAGAACCGGAAACCTTCGAGCGCCAGTTCGATGCCCCGCTCACGCCGGATTTCGAGCAGCGACGGGTCCGAAATACCGGGGAAATAATTGGCCTGTAAGTACGGATCGGCCACCGTGGGCCGGGCCGTCAGACCACCCGTAATACCGGCCCGTTTCCGCAGCGCACCAATGGTTTGCGTCCAGTCGGCGTCGGTAAAGGTACCCAACTCGGCTTTAGCTTCCGCGTAATTCAGCAAAATTTCGGCGTAGCGCATGATCGAGATGGAGTTGTCGTTGCGGCTTCCACCGTCGTAAAAGGTGTCGTCCAGCGTCCATTTGATCGGCTGGTAGCCCGTGTAGGTGTACGAGAAAACCGGAGGGCCAGGCTCGGATACTCCGCCATTTACCCGGGTATAACCGGGCGTACGGATGGTTTGCGAAAGCCGTTTGTCGCGTCCTTTCACTTCCTGCATAAACGTCAGGGTTTTATAGCCGGGTTTGCTCGTAAACGGTGTTCCGTCGATGTTCAGGTAGGTATTGACAAACGTGCGGGTCAGGCTCACGCGGGCGCCGTAGGTAGCACTGGTCCACCACCAGTTGGCGTCGTTGAATATGCTCAGGGCCGGATCAACGACCGCCGACAGCATGATTTCGTTCGTGATCGGCGTCTTATTGATGAACAACTGACGGTACGATTTGTCGGTTCCGCCCGCTTCGTAGAGCGAGAAACCGCCTTCTTTCATCACCGCTTCGGCGGCCGTTACCGCTTCGGCCAGCCATTTGGCCGCCGTGCCTTCGAGCTTGTAGGAGGTCTGGTATTTCCGGAATGTACCTTCAAACAGGCAAATCCGGGATTTGAACCCCTGGGCAACGGATTTGGTAATCAGCGTGCGCGAGTTGTCGGAAGTGGTCCGGATGTTCTGGGTCGCGTAATTCAGGTCGGCCAGTACCGAATCCATCACCATTACGCGCGAATCGCGGCCTTTGTACAAATCCTGATCCGACACGCCCATAGCTTTGTTGATCCAGGGCACATCGCCAAACCGCTTCACTTTATCGAAGTAGAACAGCGCCCGGAAAAACCGCGCCAGACCGATGTAATGCCGCCGAACATCGACCGGAACCGCCGGATCGGTCGTATTTTCGATGAAATAGTTGATGTTCCGCAATGTTGTCCATGACCATCCGCTGCTTTGGCGGGGGCCATAAGCACCTTCCCGAATGAAATCCGGCACCTGGGTCCGGGCGGCAAAATCCGCCATTTCGTCGCTGCGAATAATGTCGTTGGCCGAGGGAAGGGCATCGTAAAACGAGTTGGCGTACAGTTCTAACCCTTTCTCACTGCTAAAAACCGCATTCTTGGTGGCCGTGGATTCCGGCACCTGTTCCAGTTCGCTACAGCCGGTGAAAAACAGACCGGCCAGCAAAAGTCCTATATGTTGTAATTTCATGGTGTTACTGATGATCAATTAAAAGGTTACGGACAGACCCATCGTGAAGCTCTTCAGAATCGGGTAGTTGTGGCCGTTTCCGCTGGTGCCGCTGGTCAGAACCCGGTCGGATTCGGTTGCGCTTTCCACATCCAGATCCCGCGTCCGTTTGTACAGCGACGCCAGCGTCCAGATGTTTTCGGCTGATACAAACACCCGGGCACTGCTCATGCCCGCCTTGCTGATAAGCAGTTTCGGCAGGTTGTAGCCCAACTGGATGTTTTTTAACCGCATGTACGCCAGATTTTGCAGATACTTGGTTTGTTCCTGACGGAGTTCACCCGCGCCATTCTGGGCTACGTAGCCACGGTACCGGGGCAGGTAAGCATTCGGGTTTTCGGGCGACCAGATGTTGTCCAGATGCCAGGTTGGCAGGCGGTTGTACGGACGGTTGTACTGCCCCCAGAACGTACCGGCTTCGGCACCCGGCCACCAGTCCTGCTTGCCGACGCCCTGAAAGAAAGCCGAGAAAAAGAAGTTGTTCCAGTCGGCGTTGAGCATGATGCCGTAGGTATAACGGGGCGTCGAGTTACCGATGATCCGGCGGTCGCCCGGATTATCAACGGTATTATCACCGTTGTTAATCACGCCGTCGCCGTTGATGTCGCGGAATTTGATGTCGCCCGGCAGCCATTGGCCGGTATTCGACGCCCGGAACAGCGTTTGCTTGGCCGAATTCTTAATGTCTTCTTCCGACGTAAAGAAACCTTCGGTGGTATACCCCCAGATTTCGCCCACGGTCTGACCGGCGTAATAATCTGTCAGTCGTCTGTACGGGTTGTTAAACTTGTCGATCCGTGCGAGGTAGTCGGCCATCGTCAGCCGCACTTCGTAGCCGAACGGTTTGCCGCCTACATTGGCCTTATCCCGCCAGGCCAGCACGGCTTCCCAGCCTTTGGTGGTCAGGTCGGCGTAGTTGCCTTTGGGGACATCGGTTCCGAAAACGGCGGGCAGGGTCATCCCGACCGTGAACATATCCGTTGTTTTCCGGATGTAGGCATCGGCGGTCAGCGTCAGGCGGTTGTTCAGCATACCCAGGTCCAGACCCAGATCGGCGGTGGTGGAGGTTTCCCAGGTCAGGCCGTCGGGGATGACGCTCGGCTGGCCGGTTTTCTGCGGACGGGTACCGTTCAGAATCCGACCGGATTGCGAAATGGCAAACTTCTCCTGGAACGCGTACGAATCAATTGTTCCGTTCCCCAGCGAACCGTACGACCCTCTGATTTTCAGGTCAGAAATGATTTTCGGGGATACTTTCCAGAACGGTTCATTGATAACGCGCCAGCCCGCCGAAACCGAGGGGAAAAACGCGTACCGCTGACCCGCCGGGAACTTCGAAGAACCGTCATAACGACCGTTTACTTCCAGCAGGTACCGGTCTTTGAAACCGTAGTTCAGCCGGTAAAAACCGCCTACGATGGCCCAGATATCGCTGCCGCCACCAGTTGTAATGGCCTGACCCAACGCGAGGTTGATGTCATTCGCATTTTCGTAAATCAAGCCGTTCCGAACTACTTCCAGCCGACGGTAATTGGACGTTTCGTAGTTGTAACCCACCAGCGCTTTTACATAATGGTTCTGGTTGATCTTAGGCTCGTACTCGGCGTAGAGGTTAGTCGCCGTATACAGCGTTTCGCGGTAAATGTTCTGGAGGTCGTTGGTGTTCGTTCCCACGTACTCGATGACGCCCGGTATGCGGCTGTACGGCACCGGTACCCGCCGACGGTATTCGTTGTTGTCGGTCGTCTGGAACGTAAAGTTACCGTTGACCCGTAGTTGGTTATCGAAGAAGTTCGTCGTAAAATCGGCGGTGTTCCGGAAAACCCGCCGGTCCATGTCGATACCGTTCTTGCCGTACCAGAAATCACCCACGGTATAGGCGGCTGAGTACGACAGTGTTCCGTCCGGGTTGAACATGGGTGACATGTTGTGGCCTTCGTCCGAGATGTTCCGCCAGATGCTGCCGCCTTCACCAACGTTCAGCGGGTTGTGGTATTTCATGGACGAAAAATCGGCGTTATTGCCAACCTTCAGCCACGGAAACACCTGCACCGACCCTTTGGCGCGTAAACTCAGAATGTTGTAATCATCGGAATTGTAGCGGAACAACCCTTCCTGCGCGTAATACCGTCCGGTTACGTAAAAATCCGCTTTGCCGCTGCTGCCCGATACCGAGAGGTTATGTTCAGTAGCGCTGGTCCGGTTTTTATACAACTCCTTGTACCAGTCGGTGTTATGGTAATAGACGTATTCACCGGTGGCCGGGTCAATGTCGGTTTTGGGCAGACTGGGATCGTTGTTTCTCCGTTCAAATTCCGCCAGGTAAGCCGGAGAAAACCGCACGGTTTTGTTGACGTTCTGGGGTGTCTGGGAATAGTCGTTCCAGGCCGACCACCCTTCGTTGAACATTTTGGCAAACAGGTAGCCGTTGGTTACAAAATCCGGTACTGTCGTCGGACTTTTGATGGAATGATTCAGCGAGTACGTAACGCTGGTCCGGTCTTTCGTTGGATTTTTGGTCGTAATCAATACCACCCCGAAGGCTCCCCGTGCTCCGTAGATAGCCGCCGAAGCCGCATCTTTCAGGACCGATACCGAGGCTACATCGTTCGGGTTCAGGCGGCTGGGGTCGCCTTCCACACCGTCGATGAGCACCAGGGCGTTACCTCCCTGACCAATGGACGTGGTACCCCGAATGTTGTAGGAGGGTGACTGGATGGGTTTGCCGTCGCCCATTTTCAGGTTCAGGTTCGGAATGGTGCCCTGCAAACCTTGCGTCAGGTTAGGCAGCGAACGGTTGTCGAGCACTTCGCTGGTGATCTGATCAACGGCTCCGGTCAGGTTTACTTTTTTCTGCGTTCCATAACCGACCACGACGATTTCACTCAGCGTTTTGGTGTCCGGTTTGAGCGAAACGTTCAGGCTGGTGCGGTTGCCCACCACCACTTCCTGCGGTTCGTAACCCACAAAGCTGAAGACGAGCACGGCATCCGTCGAGGGGACAACCAGACGGTACGTACCATCAACGTCGGTAGTGGTTCCTTTGGAGGAGCCCTTCAGAATAACGCTGACACCGGGCAGGGCTTCGCCTTTTTCGCTGTCGATGACACGGCCCTCAATGGAGACGTCAACAACGGCGGTTTTTGTATCGGCCGGTTGCCTGATACTGGCGAACGTCTGGCTATAGCCCGTGACCTGATTACCGGTCAGCAGGACAGCCAGAAAACACGCGTTTCGTACGAGTTTTTTCATAGAAAACTTGGCTAAATAAATAGGTTAGTGGACATTAGATCATGCCGCCTTGGCTCATTTGCAACAATAAAACTAGGTTTTTTTGGATTATTATTGTGCGCTGGATGCTGCTTAATTTTGCAGTAAATTTCAACTTTCGGTCCTTGAGCGCATTACACATTCATCCCAATCCACCTTTTGGTCGAAAATATTCAACTGTTTTTTTAGTTAGTTTTGGATTGACCAGCCTGATGGTGACGAATGATCGCTGGCGAACGACCCGGCTGAATCGGAGCGGGGGTTAGGAATTGAGCTGCGAAGAAACAGAATTAACAGATTTTACGCCCGCCGAAACAGGTTAAGAAATTGTGATTTCAACCGGGAAATGATTACGAAAAATTTACCTGAATATGGCACCGGGTGTTACTGCCGGTTTTTGGAGTCGATGATAATCGTCACCGGGCCGTCGTTAACCAGGGCTACTTTCATATCGGCCCCAAACTCACCGGTTTCGATGGGTTTGCCCAGGTCCGCCGAAAGCTGCCGGATCATTTGTTCGTAGAGGGGAATGGCTACCTCGGGCCGGGCGGCTTCGATAAACGAAGGGCGGTTTCCTTTTTTCGTGCTGGCGTGTAGCGTAAACTGGCTGATGAGCAGAATGGAGCCGTCAACGGCTTTCAGGTCCAGGTTCATTTTGCCTTCGGCATCGCCGAAAATCCGCATCCCGACAATTTTCTTGCTCAGCCAGTCGAGGTCTTCGCGGGTGTCCTCGTGGGTGATGCCCAGCAAAATGAGAAAACCGGTGCCGATCCGGCCCTTTATGTGTCCGTCGATGGTGACGGATGCTTCAGAAACGCGTTGAATAACTGCAATCACGGGTTATATACTAAGTAATAAACTGGCAATTAAAAAATAAACACCAATGCCAATCAGGTCGTTGACGGTAGTGATGAACGGGCCGGACGCAATGGCGGGGTTGATGCCGAACTGATTCAGAACGATGGGCGTGATGGTGCCCATAAACGACGCCAGCAGGACCACCGTAAGCAGGGCCAGCGAAACCACCGGTACAAGTCGCGGTTCGCCGATGAGCAGACAATACGAACCGGCCAGCGA
This sequence comes from Larkinella arboricola, assembly GCF_003259745.1. GTDB lineage: Bacteria > Bacteroidota > Bacteroidia > Cytophagales > Spirosomataceae > Larkinella > Larkinella arboricola. The sequence continues at coordinate 1,426,600 of NZ_QLMC01000001.1, forward strand.
GCCAATAATCAATCCGTTGATTAAGGCCACGAGCACCATTTTCGCCAGCCGTTGACCCACCGTGGCGCTCAAACCGGATTTTTCGGCGAGGCTCTGCACGATCAGCGAAGCGGTCTGAATACCGACGTTGCCGCCCGTTGAGCCAATAATCGGGATAAAAGCCGCCAGGGCCGCAATTTTGCTTAGTTGGGCATTAAATGTATTGATCACCGTAGCGGCCAGCAAACTACCAACGGCTCCGGCAATCAGCCACGGCAAGCGGGCACCGACGAGCTTCCAGATCGTGTCGTCTTCTTCTTCCACGTCGCCCGTAATACCGGTAATGGCCTGAATATCCAGTTCGGCCTGCTCGGTAATCACGTCCACCACGTCATCAATGGTAATCTGGCCCAGCAGCCGCCCCTGTACGTTGACGACCGGCACGGCTTCGAGGTCATACCGCTGCATCACTTCAGCCACCTCCTGAACGGGCCGGTAGGTTTCCACGAAAATAACATCCGGCTCATAAATGTCGGCTATTTTGGCGGCTTTGCGCGCCAGCACAATTTTCTTGAGCGACACCCGGCCCACGAGTTTGTCGGTATCGTCAACCACATACACCGAGTAGACGTTCTCCACGTTTTCGGCCTGCTGCCGGATCTCTTCCACGCACTGGGTGACGGTCAGGTTGAGGTTAATCTTGATCAGCTCCTTCTGCATCAAACCGCCAGCTACGTCTTCGTCGTAATGCAGCAGATCGAGAATAAACCGGGCCTGTTCGCGGTCCGTCAGCAGGGCGATAACTTCCTCGCGGGTCTGGATGGGCTGTTCGTTGAGCAGGTCCACGGCGTCGTCGGAGTCCATCTCATCGACGTACTGCGCCAGTTCGCCGGAGGTGAAACTTTGCAGAAACTCCCGCCGGTCGATCTCCTCCAGATTCGCCAGAATTTCGGCTCCAACTTTCTTATCGAGCAGTGTCAGCAGATACCGGGCTGATTCGGTATCGAGTTCGTAGAGAATGCCGGAAATATCGGCCGGATACAGTTCTTCCATCTCCGTCCGCAGCGTAGCGTCGTCCTGGGTGTCGATGGCTGTCTGAATGTGCTCTACGTATTCTTTGGTAAGCTCGAAAGTCATTAGCTAGAATGATGCATTATAAATGATGAACGATGAATGCGACGCAGATAAATTCATCGTTCGTCATTCCTGGTTCATCATTAACGTGGTTAGTTCGACAAATTCCGCTACGCCCAACTGTTCGGCGCGTTTGTCGAGCAGCGGGTGAGATTGCAGACTTTCCGGCGGATTCAACGGTTTCAAGGCGTTCCGGAGCGTTTTCCGGCGGTTATTAAAACCCTGTTTGACAACCTGCATGAATTTCTTTTCGTTGCAGGGCAGGGCCACCACGTCGTTCCGGCGCAGGCTGATGACGCCCGACTGCACATTCGGCGGGGGCGAAAAAACGCTGGCATCCACCGTGAATTCGTATTTAATGTCGTAGTAAGCCTGCAAAAAAACGCTCAGAATACCGTAGTCTTTGTTGCCGGGTGGTGAGGCAATCCGCTGCGCTACTTCCCGTTGCAACATACAAACGACTTCCTGGACCTGCTGGCGGTGTTCTAATACGTTAAAGAGAATTTGCGACGAAATGTTATACGGAAAGTTACCAATGATCGCCACTGGCTCCGGAAACTGGGCCGATAAATCCATTTTCAGGAAGTCGCCTTCCAGAATACGACCGTGCAGTGCCGGAAAGTGAGCGTTCAGGTAAACAATCGATTCGGTGTCGATTTCAATGACGTGGGTAGTATACGGTAAACCGTCTTTCAGTAGATATTGCGTCAGGACGCCCATACCGGGGCCGATTTCCAGAACGGTCTTGTAGCCGTTATGACCCGTCAGCAGCCCGGCAATGCGTTCAGCAATGCTGAGGTCTTTCAGAAAATGCTGACCCAGGTGTTTTTTGGCCCGAACCGCATCGTCGCGGCCGGAAGAAGACCGGTCGGGTTTCGTGTATTTAGATTTTTTTCCGTAGGAACGCTCAGACATAGATCCGCTATTTTAAGTTACAAAGGTACGCTTACCAAGTGATGAACGGTATAAAATCGGGTGGCATTTGCTGGAGATTTGGTTAATTTTACGGCTTTCGGGCCGATCCGTCATTTATTCATGCAGAAGGGCGTTATTCACTACGATGAGTTGACCGAATGCGGGCTGTTTAAAGACGCCAGCGGCCAGATCCATGTTTTCCGGAAAGGCGATCCGGTTTATCAGCGCCTTTGGGCGAACGAACTACCGGAAAAACCGTTGGATACGGCTTCGGTAATAACCGGGCCAATACCGCCCAGACCCGTTGTTGTAGCTGAAAATCCGCCCATAGTAACATCCCAAACCCGTTCCGGCGCAGGACGGGCGAGCCGGATGCAGGTGCTGAACTGGGCGGGCATGGCCTTGTCCGGGCTGGCGCTGCTGCTGCTGATCAACATTGGGGGCGGACCCCGCAAAGACGGCATGGGCACGAATCCGAAGCTCATTGAGTCGATCTGGGCCGTAGCCGCCGGAGGATTGCTCCTGATCGAATTGATTTATTTCAGCATCGGAGCCGCCCGATCACGCATACGTACGAATTACTGGGCGATTGTCGTTTGTACAGTATTTGCCACGTTGCTCATGCAGGGCTGCGAAAATTATCAGGCCGACCGGGTAGCGGACGTTTATACCATCGTACTGGCCCTTTTGATGGTAATCATTTACTTACTACCCCGGCAAAAAAACGGGTGACAGTATTCGTTATTTCTAGTTAATACCGGAAGAGGCAGGTGGAGCTTTCTTTCTGAACATAAAAATTACGACGCACACACGAATGAATCAGCCATCTTTCCGGGCCAATGGCCTGTTTTTTTTAGTGCTTCTTCTCCTGGTTCAGGGGTGTAGCCGAAAAGAAAAAAAAGCCGAGAAACAACCCGAAACCAAACCCGCGGGCATCAGCAACATTCTGTTTTTTCTGGAAACATCGGCCAGTATGGGCGGCTACCTGAAAGGAGAGACGAATTTTAAGGTAACCGTATCCGAACTGGTGACCAAACTGAACCAGGTGGCCCCGGTCGAAGTCTGGACCATTGCCGGAAAACCGCAGCCGTTTGCGGGGGGCTACAATCAGTTCGTGGTCAATCTGGCCACTACGCCCCTGGCCAACGAACGAAGCTCAGAACTGCACCGGATTTTCAAGCAGGTGGGCGAGAAGGCCAAAGGCAATACCGTTGCGATGCTGGTATCAGACTGCATTCTTTCGTTTCCGGATGCCGAGATTAAAAAGAACCCCGAAATCAACCGCCAGAACGCGGAAAGCGTCCTGAAAAGCCAGATCAATGACCAGTTTGCGGCCTTAAAAAAACAGGGCATCAGCGCCACGGTTTTTGCCTACAGCTCCGGTTTTAATGGGACTTACTACGACTATCAGAACAACAAACACAAATTGACCGGCGAATCCCGGCCGTTTTATGTCTGGGTAATTGGCAAACAGGAACTGGTAGCCGATTTAAACCAGAAGCTGAACGAATTGCTGATCACCAAACCCGCCAAACAACTCGATTTCGGGGCCAGCGGTGCACTCAAACAGTACGATCTGTTCTTTTCCCTCAATAAAAAAGGAGACTGGCGGGCCGAGAAAGCGGGCCTTTCTGAACTAACCGTCAAACCGTCGAAGCCTGCTGAGTTTGCGGTCGGCGTTAACCTGGGCGGTTTGCCAACCTACGCGCAGGCCGAAGACTATGTGAAGAAAAATCTGGCGGTAACCTCACCTAATGCCACCGTCAAGCTGGTCAATGTGCAGAAGAAAGAGAAGGTGCCGACCGAGCGCATTAAAGAACGGGAATTGAAACTACTCAACCAGAATACGCACGTATTGACGTTCCGGGTCGAAAATCTTTATGATGAAAAAGCCAATGTAGCTATTAAATTGCCGGTCCGATTCGATGACTGGTATGCTACCGGCTGGTCGACGATGGACGACCGGACGCCCGCGAGCCGGTTGAACAAAACCTTTGCGCTGGTTCACCTGATGAACGGGGTCAAGGAAGCCTACCAATCGTCGACCAACGATTTTCTGGTCCTGAATCTTACACTGGAAAAATAAATTACCCGTACTCTGGAGTGACTGGCTGCGTGCGTTCAGGTACCTTCAGGGGTAAAATGCAAACAAATACTAACTATTACCCAAATGTTTGTAACTCTCTATGAACTCTGGCTGGGCCAGAACAACGACCCCATCTACGCTGATGAAATTTTTACCCCGGTTGGGCTCATTACGCTCTTATTCTCACTGGCATTAGCGGCTTTGTTTTACCTGATTCTGGGCCGTTGGAAAGCCATTTTTTACCGGACTTCCCACTGGATTATCGCGCTGGTCATTGCCGGTATTTTCGGATACGCCTATGCGCTCTGGTACGCGCTGGATGCCACCGACGCCGAAGAAACCGATAGTTACATGCAGGGGTTTGGAGGAGTAAACTTATTGTATGCTCTAATTTACTTCTTCGTTTTTTCGTTACTCCTGAAGCGGTTTTCCATTTTTGCGAAGCGAACCCCTTTCTGAACTTAACTGGTCTTGAACTGGAATTACACCAATTCAAGGATTAACTAAGAAAATCTGAACTGGGATTTTACCGATTAGAGGAGTAGCGGTAAGCACTTATGGTTTTATAACCTGGGAACCCTTTAATCCGCATAATCCCAATTCAAGACGACTATGAAACTATTCTTATTTGGTATTGGCGGGACGGGCGCCCGCGTCCTTCGCTCGCTGACGATGTTACTGGCGGCTGGAGCCAAAGCCCCTGCGGATCTGACCATTATCCCTATTCTGCTTGATATGGACATGCAGAACGGGGACACGGAACGGGCCTTGCGGGAGGTTGAACTGTATCGCGCGATCCGCCGGGTGGCTTATAAAGACACGGCCGCCAGCCAGGGCGCACAGACCGAACGGCGAACCTTTTTTGCCACACCCCTGCAACCGCTCGGCACCCTACAGGCCGAAAATGCCCAGGAAAAAATCGGAGACTCGGTGCTGCCCAAGCTGACCGACCACGAAGGCACGTTCGAAGAATTTCTGAGCGTCAGCAACATGGACGACATCGACCGCGAACTGCTGAAACTGCTCTATGATAACTCGGCCAAGCCCACCAGTGCGGAGCTGAAACTCAATCTGTCGGTCGGTTTTAAAGGGAATCCCAATATCGGCAGTGTGGTGTTTAATGCACTGGAAGATTCGGCGGTGTATAAATATTTTACCGGCGCTTTCAACGACCAGACCGACCGGATTTTTCTGATCAGTTCCATTTTCGGTGGAACCGGTTCGGCGGGTTTTCCGCAGTTGGTGAAGCTGCTGCAACACCCCAGCCAGAAAATCCAGATTCGGAATGCGAAGAAAGGTGCCGTCACGGTAATGCCGTATTTTGCGCTGGAAGAAAACAGCCAAAGCGCCATCGACCAGAACCGTTTCCTGTCGAAAACCAAGGCGGCTTTGTCGTACTACCAGACGCAGGTGAATCTGGATGCGCTCTATTACATCGGCGACCGACCCGGCAGCAAACTGTATCCGAACGTAGAAGGCGGGGCCAAGCAGACCAACAACGCCCACGTGGTCGAGATGCTGGCGGCTGCGTCCATTCTGGATTTTGCCAACAAACCCGAGGGCGAGTTCGGCGATGCCAAACGGTATTTTGAGTACGGTTTGAAGCGCAACGACCGCACGCTCGACCTGCCGCATTTCTACGACCAGACCTACAACGGTTTGCTCGAACCCCTCATCCGGTTTGCCTACGCAACAAAATTCTTCACCGACTTTGTGCCAGGCAACCTGGGCGAAGCCTTTGCCAAAAACCTGTCGCTGTCGCAGAACCTGCGGACGAATACGTTCTACACGTCGCTGGACAATTTCATGACGCACCACTTCAAGAACTGGCTGGGCGAAATGGCGCAGAATGACCGGGCTTTTTATCCGTTCGATATGCAGAACGATTTCAACGCGATGGTGCGCTCGAAGCGAATCGAAACCGGTTTCTTCGACAAAGGAATCAGCGAGAAGTTTCTGCGGGATCAGGCCGGGAAAATTGAAAATTCCCTACAGTCGTCTTTCCCCGAACCGGAGAAGCGGTTTATGCAGCTGCTCATCGAAGTAGCGGAAAAATGCCGCGAAAAACTCGGCCCGCTGAACCGGCAACTATCCGACGCTGCTGTATAAGGTTTAAGTTATTTAACAGACGGGGCCGCCCGGCGGTTTAGCGGAGATCATCAGCGTTGATCAGAGGCTCCGCTTAGCTCTGATTTCCTCTGATAAACTCTGCGAAATAGTTTTTTAAATATGCCACATATTCTCAGAATTGATAACGACCCCAACGTCAGCCAGCAGAACCATCAGGATTGGACGGGTTCGCACACGGGTCTGACGGGCAACCGCATTGAACACATTCCTGACACGCTTTCCGGTGCAGGTGGTGGAGCCGCCGGGGCCGCAGCAAAAGCCGGAACGTCGATTCCTTCGCCGTTTGCGCGGCTGTACCTGTTCGACACGGCGTTCCGAATGGTCAAAAACAACCAGACTCCCCGCGAATTGTCGCTATACCACGTTCTGGTGTCGCACGCGCTCGATATGCTGGAGCTTCTGTTTCAGGCCGGAAACAGTGCCGACCTGACCTACCGGGTCTGGAGCCGGGCCGACCGGCTGGATACCCTGCGCAGAAAAGCCAATACTTCAACAACCGTCCGGCATTCGCACCAGATTCTGGCCAAAGCACTGGAACTGGATTTGCGGGGTGCCCTGGAGACTCTTCAGCAGTTTACGCTGATTTATTACAAAGGCGCGCTGCTCGGCGGAACATCACCTCTGACGCTGGTGTTTACGTCGCCCAACTGGGAGCAGGAACGGCAGAACAAGTTTATCGATCCGCCCAAAAGCACAACCGGCCGCACCTTATTCCAGAACGAATATATCCCGTTGCAGGACCGCGATACGGCGTTTGTCACCTACCTGCGACGGCTTTACGATCAATACAAGGATTCCCTGCCCGCCAAAAGCGGTTTTTCCGAGTTTCTATACAAAGCGTTTTTCGATAATGCCGTGCAACTGCCGGTGGAAGGGAATACGACGCTGGCGAACTTTGAGCCGATTCAGATTGGGGGCGAAGGCAATTCAACCCTGCAAGTGTTGCCGGGGCTGGCGCTGTACAAAGTGCGCGAAAACGACGTGCTGGACGACATCGAAGAAAACAGTGATTTCGTGATGCAGCCCACGGTTTCGTATTACCAGCAGGAAAGTCGCAACGGAGCGCCCACGAACGTACGTAAACCGCTGGCCCTCGCGTCGCGCATGGATGTAGCCGGGCGGTATGTTAAAAACACCAACTGGAATCCGCAAACGGTAATTCTGCGGTCGATGCTGAACAACCTGAGCGAAGGCGGTTTACTGGCCGAACGGTATTTGCCGGGCGTTGACAACGTGCGGTATCCCTTCCTGACTACCGACGATTTTCTGGAGGATTTTCTGATTCAGGTGCCGTTTAAGATCAACAACAAACGGTTTTTTACGGGAACAATCGGGGAGTGTGAATTTCTGCTGCCGGTGCGGAAAGAGTATTTTAACTTCTTCCGGATCGAAGATTTGCAGAGGCAATTCACCTTTTCGGCCGAACACCGCGGAACGGATAAAATCATTACGGCCACCCTCCGGATACCGATTCGGAATAACCGCACCATTGAGTTCCGGAAAGAATACAACCTGTCGCGTACGGAAACCGCCGTTGATTTCCGGGCTGGGCTGGCCTTCTTCCCGTTCTACCGGCTGACGGTTCCGGATTTGCAAAACCTGAATCAGTACCACGTCATGCTGGCCGACGTCAGCGACCCGAGCATCGGTTTCCGGGCCCACAATTCCGTCCAGTTTTACGAACTGCCCAACATTATCGCCGGAAAACCGCTCAACGTGCCGACGCCCGAACCGCGTTCGCCGAAGGTTGACCCGCTACCGGCTTCGTATTTCTACAACGTGCCGCAGGCTTTCGATGTGATGGAAATCCGGCTGGAACGCAGCGGTATTCCGTACCGTGGACTGGTCCTGCCGCAGTTTACGACCATCGCCGAGAAGGGTTACAAAAACTTTACGTTTGCCATCGATTTCGGAACATCCAACACGCACATTGCCTATACCGATGCTGCGCTGGGTGATGTAGAGCCGAAAGCCTTAACGGTCAGCGATCAGGTGACGGCACTGGACAGGGACGAACTGCAAATGGTCCTGTTTAACAAGCCGTATGAAGGCTACGAAGCACAGACCGTTTACGATAAATACCGGCTTCCGGCCAGTTACGGAGGCATTGTTCCACTGGATGCCCTGATTCGGCGCGAGTTTATTCCGGCCATCATCGGCAAAGAGTTTGGCTCGCCCTTCTCGTTTCCGCTACGCACTACCGTATACGAAAAAAGCGGCTTTACAAACAGCCCCCACAACCTGTTTTCGAAAGTCAACCTGGGCTTTAACATCGACCTGGAAGAGGGGAGTACGGGTGTTAACCACTACGTGACGAACCTGAAATGGCTGTTTGAAAACCAGCCGGCCGATACCCTGAACCGGCCCCGTGTACGCGCTTTCTTTGAAACATTGTTGTTACTGATTCGGAATAAAGTAATTCTAAATCAGGGTAATGTTCAGCAAACAACGGTAGCCTGGTTGGCTCCGTCGAGTATGCGGGCCATGACGGAAGAGAGTCTGGTGGGTGAGTGGGAACAGGCGGCTCGGAATGTATTCGGTACAACGGCCAATTTCCGGTCGAAACCGGTGCCGGAGTCACTGGCTCCGTATTTCTATCTGGTGAAGAACGGAGTGAAATCGTTTGCTGATACCGTCAACGTGGACATCGGGGGCGGAACGGCGGATATCATGCTGTTTATGAAGCAGCAGGGTCGGTATCTGAACACTTCGTTCCGGTTTGCCGGGTACGACATCTGGGGGGGTGGACTGGACGAACAGGGTCATCCGTCGCACCGGAAGGACAACGGTTTTGTCAAGAATTACCTGGCCTACCGCCGGACGCTCAACCAGGCGCCCGCGCGGGAGGACTCGATTCTCGATACGTTCCTGAACAAACCGGAGCTGACTGCCGAGGACATTGTTAGTTTACTGTTTAAATACGATAGTCACTTCAAGTTTACGCAGTCGATTCAGGACGGTAAACCGGCCCTGCGAATTGTTCTGTACCTGCACTACAGCGCCATTGTGTACCACCTGGTGCAACTGCTCGAAGCGCACAATCTGGCCCTGCCGCGTTACCTGACATTTACGGGTCGGGGCAGTCAGTATCTGGCGATGCTCGGGTCGCGTTCACGCCTGATTCAGTATACGAAAATGCTGTTCAAGGCGTACTCGAAGCAGCCAGTTCCGACCGATTTTGAGGTGATTCTTTCCGAAAATCCAAAGGAAACGACGGCCAACGGTGCGGTGCTGTACGAAAATGCCGGAGCCGAAAAAGCGCAGTACGAAAACCGTGAAACGACCAGCTACTGGGGAAATCTGCCCGCAACCGACGAGGGTGGGGAAGGGCAGGAGCCGCAACCAGACTTCACGTTTGAATACCGCCGGACCAAAATTGGGGAGGTGAGCCCGTTGCAGGAGTTTCACCACTCGGTACTGCACAACATGAAACGGTTTCTGGAACTGACGCTGCTCGACCGCGATATTGCGTACTTCCTGAGCGAATACAACATCCAGACGCCCGAACGGTATGTGGACTACCTGGCTGGCACGGATATTACGCGCGGAGGGCGGCTGTACGACAGTTATATGCTGGCGCGAATGGGCTTTGAACAACGGCCAAACGATGCGCTGGGAGAAACCTACTTCTTCCTGCCGCTCAAACATGCGCTCTATGAACTGTCGAAACACATTGCTGAATCGTAACCATCAACCTACTAACCACCGACGCAACGGATGATTGCTTCCATTACCCGCTGGTGCCTGCTGCTTAGCGTGTTGCTGTTAAACCGCCCGGCTTTGGCCCAGACCGATGCCGAATACCGGGAAAATCTCGAGCAGGCTTCTTTTCAGCTTATCAAAACAACCGTTGAGTTTCTGACCACGGACCGGCAGACGTTCCCGAATGTGCAGACGACGCAGTGCAACTGCGACTCGTATGACAGTCTGAAAGCGTTTATCAAGCAGAACGATCTGGTCGGGGCGGATAAGCTGGTGGACGAATCTAAGCGAAGAGCCGCGCAGCATATTGCGCAGATCAACCAGCCCCGGACGGCTTTGAACGAAGTCAAGGAGTTTCTGATTCAGAAAATAGCTTCGGGAAACCGGGCGGAACGGAAGAATCTGCCCACGTATGCAGCCTTTGAAGCGGCCCTGGACGACATCATCAACCGGACGGTTTCGCCCGAAACGGCTACGGCGGTATCCCAGAAACCGGCGACGGTTTCGGAATCGGCAGGGTTGCCCGATACGCTGGAAACGCCCTCACCACCGATTACGTCCACCCCAACTACTCAATCAAACTGGATTTCTATGGCAGGAATTGCGCTTTTTTTATCCATACTTAGTCTCATTGGTGTTGCTTTTTTAATATACACCGCACTGAAAAACCAGAAGCCGGACCAGTCGGCGCGGGATATACAATTTGACTCACAACTGGCAAAACTGGCCGACCGGGTTACGAAACTGGAAGTCCGTAAAAACCAGCCCAACGAGAGTTTTCAGGTAAATTCGCAACTGGAAGCCCTCGAAAGGGCCGTTCGTCAACTGGAGCAAAACCGGGCCGAAAAACCGGCGACTCCGGCCCCCGCTCCTAAAGTACCGCTCGAAGTTGTTCCGCCGGCTCCGGGTAGTCCGGAAGAATCGGAAGCGGCTGGCCGTCCGATGAACCGCTACCGGACGCCATCGGTTGAGCCGCCCAAACCATCGGTTTTTTACGCGCGAACGGCCGATCTGGGCGACGGTTTCAGTGCTGGGGGATTACTGACCAAGCCTGAGCGGGATACGGTATTTGACGTTGTTCTGGAGAACGACACCCTGGCTACGTACCAGATTTCGGAAAATCCGGACGCCCAGCGTCTGGCCCTGAGCGATCCGTATTCGTACCTCAACGATGCCTGCGAATACCTCACACAGCCTAACCCCACCAGCCGCATTCGCACGGAGCAGGCCGGTCGGCTGAGTTTGCAGGGCGATAAGTGGAAGATTATTGAGAAAGCAAAAATTCGATTTATTTCGTAATTTAATAGCCAGCCGGGTTGAATTTAAACCACGTCGATAGAGAGTAGGAACATTGTGGCCGCTAATGACACTGAAACCGGTTTCCTATGTATCTGGATAGGCAGTTACTGGTAACATGACACTGGAAGAATTACGGGAGCGTATTAAAAATGAGGTCGTTCTGTACGAAGGCGAACTGGCCGACTGGCAATGGCGTCAGAAAGGGCTGGTGGACGAAGCCAATGAACTCGGTATTACTGATTTTACCCGGTTAGTCAATGACATAAGTCGGCAGATAAACCGTGATTTCGGGAAGATTCTCGACCTCAAAAAGAAAATTGTTACGGTTGCTCTCCAGCGTCAGAACAGGCTATCCGATACCGATATCAACCAGTTTGTGGCCGAAGCCGAACGGATTCAGCTGGCACGCCCGTTTGTAACCGAGCAATGGATACCTACCATTCTGTCGGCTCTTCCCGCGGCTCCAAAAGCGGAAAATCCGGTTAAACCCGAACCCAATCCCCTTCCGCAACCACCGACGCCCAGCCTGGCGGCTGCCGATCTGGCACCGCTGCCGGATAAAGTGGAGTCGGTTCGGAAGAAAATCAAGAGTATTCTGGATGATTACGACAAGCACATTCAGGCGCAGAGTCTGAAGTTTCTGTTTAAAGCCGTTGACTACGACGAAGCGGCTCTGGCGGAAGAAATCCGGCGCTATTTATCCGAAAATTACTACGCTTCCGTTAACCCGCCCCGCGGAAATACGCTGAAAGAAAAGCTGATTTCGACGGATTGGCGGCATTTGAGCTGGTGGGAAAAGGAAACGCCTAAAACCAGTCCGGAACCAGCGGCCTACGTTAAAACTCCAACGGGTTACACCACACCACCCAACCCGACGGTTTCACCCGCTCCTCCGCCCTGGCCATCCACGGAAAAACCGCAGAACCTGCCGCCAGCGTTGTCGACTGAGCCGCCTAAGAAGGGTGGGCTGTCGGATGCGGCTCTGATCGGACTGGCGGTTTTATCGGCGTTGGTCATCATCTGGGTGGTGTTGCGGCTAACCCGCGGGGCAAACGAAGAGGAGGAACCGGTTCGTCCGCCATCGAAAAGCTCGACGAGCCAGCATCGAAGCGTTCATCACGGCAGGAAGGTGTCAAGGGCATCCCTCACCTTCGGAAAAACAAAAAAGCAGCTTAGGGATGAAAAAACGGATTGGGCAGAAACAGAAACGTATGGTCGGGATACGTCAGGTGAACCGGAAAAAGAATTGAGAACACCGGATTATGATGCCGTGGATGATCGCGCTGGCGAATTCGGTTTGCGACCCGCTCAGAAGGGTACGTTATGGGGGTACATCAATGAGGAGAATGTCTGGGTGATTGCTCCCCAGTTTGATCTGGCTACCCCTTTCAATGCCGGAAAGGCCAGTGTTGAGCTGGACGGGAATCAATTTTTTATTAATCGGCAGGGGAGTCGGATCCGCGAATCTAACTAGTTGAGTAGTAATATTCTGGTAGACGGCAGGAAAAGAACGCGACCAAAATTGAGTTTAACTGAATGGTTAAAAAAGTAAACACACATCAATAAAGGATGTTATATGGATGAGTGCCGGCAATCGGGCAGATAAAAAATTATGAAGACAGCTTGACTTTTCGTAACTTTTCGAAGTCTAAAGAAGCGATTCTCTCGTCGATTGATACACTTAAAATGATCTACACCGTTAGACAAAGGATTCAAGAAGTTTTTGGCCACTATGATCGTCATGTTCCTGCCGAGGTGATCAAGGGATTATTTTTGGTTATACCCAACGATGAAACGACCCTGACGCAGGAAATTATGGGATACCTGCTGGAGCATAATTACGAAGCACTTAAAACTCCGGAAGGCCAATCATTACGGGAACGCCTGATTTCGACGGACTGGCGTCAGAAAGAAGAGAAGAACTGGGTGCCTGAACCTCAGCCTCTGCCAATGACTGCCGATGTTTCGGCTCATCCTGTAGCCATTCCATTGGGCCAGTCGAACAAGGTTCTGATTACACTGGTCATTTTGTTTGTAAGCGTCCTGCTGTGGCTCTGGAAAGGCAAGCTTTCCGAAATTGACAAGGGGACGCAAAGCGATTCGTCCGAGTCTTTACCAAGTGCGGCTGGTGCCGTAGTGCCGGGTAACGAAGTAACTACCCAGTCGAATGCAGCCCTTGTACAGCGGCAGCGGGCCGGTTCTCCGACTTCTCCGTCTTCGGTGGCAGAAACTAATACGGTGACCATCCCGGTCCCGAAAACCGACAAGCCTGTTGAAATGCCTTTGTCTGATAAGCCATTGGAAGCCAGTTTGGTAATGCCGTATGATGCGGTGGATGACCGGGTTGGCGACTTTGGATTACGGGCGGCCCGGAAAGGGAACAAGTGGGGGTATGTTGACCCGAAAGATCAGTGGCATATTGATCCGGTCTACGACGATGTTACTCCCTTTCGGAATGGAAAGGCCATTGTTATGCTGGATGGTCAGCAGATCAGCATCGACCGCGACGGCGTGCGCATTCGGGAGGAGGAATAATTACCGCGAGGGCGCACCCGTGCTGACCGTCAGATTCTGGAACAAGGTTCCGTCGGTGTTCGCAACAAATCCAATGCCGTTGCCCTGGTATTGCCGGAACTGATACGGGCTGGTGGGAATCTCCCGTCCGTTGACGTAAAAGTGAATCTGATCCCCTTTTTTGCGAACGGCCAGGGTGTTCTTCATCGACGAGAGCGGAATACCGGCCGGAACATAATCTCCCCGCATGTAAATCGTATAACTAAGTCCGTTAATGACGTATTTAACCGATACCTGGTTCTTGTTATTGATCCGGAAGTGGCAGTAATTTAGCGTATCTTTCACGCCGATCAGCAAACCCGCGTCTGGAATAATGCCGCTGGGGCCAGCCACATCGACCTGTACCATAAACGTATCAACTTTATTCAGATCAATGGCCGGTGGCATCGGAATGTAGCTAAACGCCGGGGTCTGAACGTTGCTGGCCTGCTTGCGAACCCGGTACGAATTCTGGTACAGATCAAACGAATAAGCGCCCCGCTGCCCAATGCGCCAGCGGTTGTGGTTATCACTAAAGTCGTCGGTCAGCGTCCGGCTGTTGGTCGCCGTGGGGCTCTTGGATTTTAACCGGACGTGAACCCACGAGCTGGAAGCCGAATAAACCCCAACCTGCGCCTGGCTTTCGCTCATCAGGCTGCACAGAATTCCCCAAATAATAGCGAAACGGATCATGATCAATGCTTAAAATTTGTACTGAAAAACCGCTACCGGATAACCCGCCTGAGAGCCCGGCAGCAGATTTAGCTTCGGCTGGGCCGCTTTTGCCCGCTGTTTCTGATTCTGCACCCCTTTGATAAAGGTGGCTACAATGTCGGTAATCCAGATCGCTCCGCCCAGCCGGGTGGCGAGGTAATAGCGGTGGTGGTGCCCGTTCGCCCGGTCGTAAAAGGGTTGGGCGGCTATCCGGTTGCGTTGCTGCTCGTACAGCGCGTATTCATCGCGTGACTTTTTCTTCTCGATAAGACCGTAGGCCATCAGGCCGTAACAAGCCGCCGTAATGCCAAGCCGATGGCCGATAACGGGGCGGGGCGACTGAACAAAAATGTTGCCGACGCCCGGCGCAACCACGGATAACAGGGCAAATCCGGGTCCGCCAGGACGGTATTTCTTCTCCGTCGGGTCAATTCCTGCCGCCGTCTCCGAAACCGTATTTGTCGTTGCAGGAGGTTGTGTGCCAGCCTTGGGCGCTGTTTTAATCAGAAGAGTGGCCCGAATGGGTTCATCCAGTTCATAACCGTTCTCGAGTGCTTTCCAGAGAATACGTCGGTTCGTACCCGGAGCGACATCCTGGCCCCAATCGCCGGAGAGGTACTGAGCCGCTGGATTGAGTAAACCATTGCTTTGGCTGCGAATGCGGAGGTATAGCGAGTCGGCGGGTTGAGTGCCGGTCAGATCGTAGAGAATTTCAACGGCTGATTCGTCGATAACGTTAATGCGAATATTGGTAACGGAAACCTGACTGAAAGTGGGCAAAGCCGGAATTAACAGCAGAAAACAAACAAATCGTTTCAGCCAGTAACGCGTGTAGTACTGATGCATAGCAGGAGGAGCTAGTTGGAGACGGTAACCAGTTGGGTGGCCGTATACCGATCGTCACACTGATTGGCCAGGACCATAGAGACATTATAGGTACCCGGCTTTTGGTAAATAACCGTAAATTGATTTCCGGAACGGTTTCGACCATCGCCCAGGTCCCAGCCGACGGCCCCGATATCGCCTTTCGGATTTTCCAGGTAAAACGTAACTTCCAGTTTAGAGACGGTGAAGCCGATGATCCCTTCCGGTTTTTCGCAAACCGGGAAGCTTTTCTGATCCAGATCAAACGGTTCACAGCTAAAAAAGCACAGGCTAGTCAGAATCAGTGCAATAAAGACTTTCATGATAAAATTCAATACGTCTACGAAACTAATTAAATTCCAGGAAACGTACTTCCAAAATACGGCCATTCCGGTAACGAACCAAACCTTTATGACATTGCCGGTATTTTTTTGTAAATTTATCCAGTAATACTGCCCTTGTCCTGGGGCTGCGAATCGCTTATGCGATGCCAAACAGGGAGCAGCAAATAACGTGTTACTGCGTTCAAATACCGACACATACTAATGTCCTGGTCTGCAAAAACAAAAGATGAGCTCGTGGCCGAGATTCGGCGACTGAGTAAAGAAGTCAATATACGCAACTCCCTGGATGGGAGTCCCGAAATTCCGCACGCGACGGTTTTCGACGTGAGCAAAACCGTTGACCAACTGAATCTTATCGGTTTAACGATTGAGAAAGACGGAACCGTAACGTTCTGCAATCAATATACATTCCGGATTACGGCCTGGCAGCCGACCGACGTGATCGGGCAAAATTTCTTTGAGCTTTTTATTCCTGCGGCCGAACGCGTGCAGGTGCAGCGGTACTTTGAGGATGCCATCGGACGGGATGGGGTATTTGAACAGAAGGAAATCAACCTGCTGGCCAAAAGCGGGGCCGTCCGGAATGTTCAACTGAACTCGTTTATCATCAACAATGCCGCGGACCTGTCGGCGGTGGCGTCGTATACCATCATTGGCGAAGATGTCACCAACAAAAAGCGGGTGGCGTCGGCACTTTCCTATTCGAACTCGCAGTTACAGGATCTGGTTGACAACACCAGCGACCTGATTCAGCTCGTTACGCTCGACGGCAAATTTCTGTTTGTCAACCGGGCGTGGCGCGAAACGCTGGAATACAGTTCCGACGAAATTTCGTCGCTGACACTGAAAGACGTATTGCATCCCGATTACGCCGAAAGTACGCTCATGCGTCTGCAACGGGTGCGGGATGGGGAGAAATTTCCGTATTTCGAAACGGTTTTTCAGAGCAAAAAAGGCAGAACGATCTTCGTTTCAGGGAGTGTCAACTGCCGGTATGATCAGGGAAAGCCCACGGCGTACCGCTGTATTCTGCACAACACGACGAGCCGCATCCGGGCCGAAAAAGCGCAGAAGCTCTACTACAGCATTGCCAACTGGACGCTTAATGCGACCGATCTGGACGAACTATACCAGAATATTCACGATGAGTTGAGCAACATCATCGACGCCCGGAACTTCTTCATTGCGCTGTACGACCAGAGCAAAAGTTTTCTGTATTTTCCGTATTACGTTGATGAATACTTCACCGGAATGCGGTTTACGAAGCGGAGGCTGGGCAACGGGTTGACAGAATACGCCATTCGGGCCAACCGACCGCTGTTTCTCTACGAGCAGGATATTCAGCAACTGGCGGCTACGCAGAATTTATACCTCTATGGCCAGATACCGAAAGCCATGCTTTGTGTGCCGCTCCGGATTGGCGAACGCATTACGGGGATTATTGGGGTAAAAGCGTACGACAAAGCCGATACCTACAACATCCGCGATCTCGAACTGCTCGAATTTATCTCGGGACAGGTGGCGCTGGCGATTGCCCGTAAACAGGATGAAGCGGCCATCAACAAACAAACCGCCCGGTTGAATGCCATTTTTGACAGCAGTTCTCACCTCATCTGGTCGGTCAACAAAAGTTTCCAGCTCACCTCCTTCAACCGCAATTACACCCGGTTGATCGAAAACCAGCTGGGCGAAGTGCCGCAGTTGAACGTGACAACCGAAAAATTAGGCTGGCGTATCATTGGGGGCGAAAACCGGAGGTTGCTGGAAGAAAAATACCGGCTGGCGTTCCGGGGGTTGCCGCAAACCGTTGAACTGCACTTTCAGACGAAGAAAGGCGAAGCCTGGCTGGAAGTGCATCTGAACCCGATTCTGCTTTCGGGCGGGATCATTGAAGAAGTGTCGGGCATTGCCCGCGACATTACGGCCCGCAAGCGTACGGAACTGGAACTGCGCGGCAGTGAAGAAAAATTCCGGGGCATATTTGTCAATCTACAGGATATTTATTGCCGTGTTGACCGCGAAGGACGGATTACCATGATCAGTCCGTCGGTGCTGAAACGGACGGGATATACGCCGGAAGAAGTGCTGGGCCGACCCATTACGGATTTTGTCGATAAGCAGTACATCCGGCGGGCGCTGGTCCGGCTGATCCGGAACAAGAGCCTGCGAAATTTCGAAGCTACCTTTCAGCGGAAAGACGGCACGGTTCGGCAGATCATGCTCAACATGTTGACGCTGAACGACAAAAATGGCCGGGTTGAAGAAGTGGCAGGTCTGGCCCGCGACATCACCGAACTGAAGCGCAACGCCCAGGAACTGATGAAGGCCAAAGACGAAGCGGAGCGGTCGCTGAAGGTGAAAGAGCGTTTTCTGGCCAACATGAGCCACGAAATCCGGACGCCCATGAACGGGGTAATCGGGATGATTGATCTGCTGAACGACACTCCGCTGAATCAGGAGCAGAAGGATTATGTGCAGACGATTAAAAAATCGTCGGAAACGCTGCTGAACATCCTGAACGATATTCTGGATTTGTCGAAAATCGAAGCCGGAAAAATGGTGCTGCACGAAGCGCCCATCCGGTTTGAGGAGGTTTTTGAAAAACTCGTGTCGCTGTTCGGGCAGCAGGCTGCCGTCAAAGGCAACAAGCTGACGTACCACCTAGCCGACGACCTGCCGAAATTCGTGATTGCCGACCAGACGCGGTTGTTGCAGATTCTGTCGAACCTGACCTCCAACGCCATCAAGTTTACCGAAAACGGAGCCGTCACCGTGCGGGCTACCCTGATCGGGAAAAAAGGCAAATTCAACCGGATTAAGGTGGAAGTGAAAGACTCGGGCATCGGTATTGCCAAGGATGATCTGGGAATCCTGTTCAATTCGTTCAGTCAGGTAGAAATGTCGTCGCGGAAGTCTTTCGGCGGCACGGGGTTGGGGCTGGCCATTTCCAAGGAACTGGCGGCTTTAATGAAAGGCAGCATTGGTGTGGATTCGGTCGCCGGAGAGGGCAGTACCTTCTGGTTTACCATCGAACTGAAAGAAACCCTGATCAGTCCGACGGCGCAGAAATCCGATCCGGGCGAAGTGTCGTTGAAAGATGTTTTTAAAGAACATCGGCCGTATCTGCTGCTGGTTGATGACAATGCCGTGAACCGGAAAGTGGCCACCGAAATCCTGAAAAAATCGGGTTGTATTGTCGATATGGCGTCGAGCGGGCAGGAAGCCATCGATAAGGTAACGGCGGCCATGTCCGAAAACGGAAATCCGTACGAGATGATTTTTATGGATATTCAAATGCCGGATATGGACGGGGTGGAAACCACCAGCCGACTCCGGAGCCAATTTGGTGCCCAATTGCCACCGGTGATTGCCATGACGGCTTACTCGATGCGCGAAGACCGGGATCGTTTTCTGAGTCAGGGACTTGACGATTACATTGCCAAGCCAATCCGGGCCCAGAGCCTGATTGCCAAGGTCAAAGAAACCGTCGAGGCTCGAAAGGAATTCAGGGAAGCCGCCCATATGCGTTCCAAACAACTGGAAACCCTGCGGGAACTGGAAGCGCCGATGATTGATACCGAGATTATTGCGCAACTGGAGCAGGTCGGCGGTCGCGATCTGGTGGTGTCGATCTATGAAGATTTTGAAATCGAGGCTACCACACTTGTGCAGGAGTCGCTGGATGCGTTTGCCATTGGCGATGTACCCACCGTCAAAAGCCATCTGCACACCCTGAAAGGCAGCGCCGGAACAATTGGGGTGGCCCGAATGGCGCAGATTGCCCGTGAAGCCGAAGCCAAGCTGAAAGTAAACGATACCAGTTCGCTGGCCGATGATCTGCATCTGCTGGACAAAGAGTTTAAAATTTTTATTCAGGAGTATAAAGCCGCGCTGGATCGGTTGGTCGCCGAAAAAGCCGGGTAAGGTACAATTATGTCAGAACGTCAACTTATTTCGTCGGGTACCCCCTGGGAGCCGGTCGTCGGTTACAGCCGTGCGGTTCGGATCGGGAATCTAATCGAGGTTTCGGGAACCACCGCTATGGATGGGGACCGTTTAATAGGTCAGAATAACATTTACGAGCAAACCCGTTTTATTCTACAAAAGGTGAGCCAAGTGCTTGAGGAAGCGGGAGCCTCCTTACAGAATGTTGTGCGTACAAGGATGTACGTTACTGATATTTCGCAATGGCAGGAGGTGGGTCGGGCTCATGGCGAAGTATTTAACGATATTCGTCCGGCCACTTCAATGGTTGAAGTTAGTGCGTTAATTCATCCAGATTTGTTGGTTGAAATTGAGATAACGGCCGTTGTAAATTGATTTATAGAACTTACTTCCAATTAGTAAATCAATCTCTGTCGGCAGTTTATCTTATACTGCATTGATGTGTTTTTGTCTGGAATTAGTACTATAACGGCGTACTATACAGTGCTTTAATTGCTGTATGGTACGTATTGAGAAATGACACCAGAACTACAGGAAACAGAGAAGGAAAATGTTCCCATTGAACAGATTATTAAAAAAGGAGTAGACGTGATTTGTGGGAAATGGAGACTTATTATTATTCATTTATTGCGCGATAAAACGCTCAGATACGGAGAAATCAAACGCGCGATACCGGGTATAAGCGAAAAAGTTCTGGTTCACGAATTAAAGCAATTGGTGGAGTTGGGGATGGTTGATAAACAGTCATTTGGCGAAGTCCCACCCCGCGTCGAATACCGGCTTAACGAAAAAGGTCATACGGTTTTGCCCGTGATCGATGTTCTCAGTCAGGTCGGGCGGGTATTTATGTAAAGGCAGGCTTCAATACCGGGCTTTCCGGTATTGAAGCTTCTGTATCAAAAGTCAAGAAAGCGGTACCCTACGGCAACCGTTGCGTAGCCAATGTAGCCGGTTATGCCACTATCATTGAAGACTCCGCCAACGGGCAGACCGTAGCGCACGTCAACTTCCAGCCGTTTGAGAACGGTCAGTCCGGCACCCAATTCGATGCCGAAATTAAAGTTTTTCACCTGGAGAATACCGGCCTGCTCCGGGTCGGTCAGATCGACCTTGTCGGATATGGAAACCGGAAAATTTGGCCCCGATATCACCCGACCGGAAGCCGTGCGGGCCGCTTCCGACTTTTGGGTGAACAGAAACGTTGGGCCGCCGTAGAGCCGCCATTTGCCTTCCTGTCCTTGTTTTCCGATATAAATGGGAATGTTAATCGAATTGAGTACCGGGTCGGATGTGGTATTCAGGTTGACGAATAACGTTCCGATGGGAATGTTCGGGATCGTAACTCCAAATTCGGAAGCCGCAGCGACGTCGATCCGATCAATGGTTGCCTTTTGCTTCAGGGCTAGTTTTGAATAGCTTACCTCAGCCTGGAGGAAAAAACGGTTCCAGGTTTTCCGGACCCAGATTCCTCCTAGGTAGCCGGTGCCGATTCCGTTGTTCTGGTTCTGAATTCGGGGTATTTCTAAACCCGGTGCTAACGTTCGGGCCGGAATGTTCGTAAAACCGTGCATGAAGGTTGCGCCCCCTCTGACTCCCAATTCAACTGTTCCCTGCGCCTGGGCCATTGTGGCCATCAGCAACATCATCCATGCAACGCCAAGAAATTTCATTTCTGCTAAACTAAGTCTGGTTTGCCTCTTTTCCGACTGCAAAGTACCGCAAGAAGGCCAAAGTCTGGCAAGGCAAAAATAGAAATTGAAAGATTTTATTGAAGATTGATTACTTACACGCCACTTTGCCGTCTAAAATAAGATTGTGATGGTACCGGAAATCCGTCAGTAAACAGTTCAAGTGCATTCGCAGTTGTTCTAATTAAATCAGTATCAACACTCAATAACACACAAACGAAACACACATGGGACTGCTCAGTTTTTTCAAAGGTGTCGGAGAAAAAGTTTTCGGTAAAGAACACGAAGCTCCGGCCGCCGAACCGGCCAAAGCGGCTGAAGTGGAGCCGTTGAAAGCCAGCGCATTGCTCAATCACGTAAAGCAGCTAGGCTTGTCTTATAAGAAACTAACCGTCAAAACCGCAGGTGATACGGTGGTACTGGAAGGCGAAGTGGCTAGCCAGGAAGATGCCGAGAAGTTGGCTCTGGCCGTTGGTAACGTTGAGGGCGTTCATCAGGTAGACAACCGCCTGGTGGTTGACACGCCGGAGCCCGAAGGCCAGTTCCATACGGTCGAAGAAGGGGATACCCTGTCGGCCATCTCCAAGAAGGTATACGGGGACCCGATGAAGTATGGTATTATTTTCGAAGCCAACAAACCGATGCTGAAAAGCCCGGATCTGATTTACCCGGGTCAGGTGTTGCGGATTCCGCGGTTGTAAGGTAATACGAAGTCATAAAAAAGTCCCGCATAACGGTTATGCGGGACTTTTTTATGTCAACCCTATTGGGTTATTCAGCCTTGAAATGTGGGTTTTCGATAATGCCCAGCACATTGCCAAACGGGTCTTTTACACTGGCTACCTTAATGTCTTCGCCCACTTCTTCGATGCCCGAATGGAGGCTGGCGCCATGGCTCATCAGGTGTTCCCAGGCTTTTTCAATATTAGGGACCCCCCAATAGGTAATGGTGCTGCCGTCCGACGGTTTGGCTGCCGGGTCGAGTCCCAGCTCGTAGCCGCCCACTGAAAAACCCACGTAAAACGGCTCGTCGAAATACGGTGTAACACCTAATATGGTTGAGTACCAGCTTTTTGCGTAAACCAGATCGGGTGCCGCGTAGATTACCGTTCGTAGGCCCAGAAAAGCGGATGCCATAAAAAGGAAAGAGTTGCCCACCACGGTATTGGCCGCGTATGGAAATGAAATGGAAAAATAAGAAAAAAGATTAAATAGCGGGAAGAGAATTTCTTTTCCGGTTTATACTTCTTCGGAGAAACAGACAATTATGTGGCTGGTTTCTAATCAGAAAGCGTTATCCATCTTACCGGGCAGGGCAATCAAAAAAACTTACTTTAGTGAAAGGTAACAATATGGCATTTGTCCGTCGTTATCTCATTGACTTTTTAACGATTCTTACCATTTTTACAGCTAAATTTGAGATCTAAAGTTGTTTCGCTAAGCAAATAAAAGTGGTACTACTAACTGACCTGACCAGTTTATATGTCTAAGAAAAAACAGCCATTATCAGGACAAAAAACGCCCATTCGGTCTACTGCAACTGCGGGCAGTAAGTTAACCGGTCGCCCTCCGGTCTCTGGCGCTCCACAACCTCCGTCGGCGAGTGTTTCCGAACCAATAGCCGTGCATCCCATTCAGTGGATCTGGGCGTTGCTCATCGCTACGGTAGCTTTTGCCTTGTATGCGAATACGTTCAACCACGGTCTGGCGCTCGACGATATTGCCGCGATCACCCAAAACCTGTTTGTTCAAAAGGGAATAGAGGGCATTCCGGATCTTCTTAAGACTGAATTCTGGCATTTCAGTAACATTTCACTCGGCTATTATCGCCCGCTGGCTCTCATTACGTTTGCGCTCGAAAAAGAATTTTTCAACGCTGATCCGCACATCAGCCACATCATAAACGGTATTCTTTACGGCTTGACAGGGTTCTTTCTGGTGGTTTTGCTGCAGAAGTGGATGCCCGGACGAACGGTTCTGACGACACTCATTGCCCTGCTGTTCGTGACCCATCCGCTGCATACCGAAGTGGTGGCCAATATCAAAAGCCGGGACGAAATGCTGAGTTTCCTGTTCCTGACGCTGGTGATGCTGACCTACTGGAAGTATCTGGAAACCAGAGAAAAGGGCTGGATTGTGTTTTCGGCCTTCTGGATGTACCTCACCTACCTGTCAAAAGAGTCGTCGCTGGTTGGCTTAGGGCTCATTGTCATCATGCAGTATACTTTTGCCAGACGTACCTTCTGGCAGTCACTGATCAGCATCTGGCCGTATCTGGTCGTGACGGCGGTGTTTTTCTGGCAGAAAAAAGCGATGATCGGCACGCTAAGCGGCAATCCGCCGGTCGACTGGGCCAATTATCCCTATGCGCTGGAAAACACGAAGTTTCTGACCACCTTCAAATTTTTTGCCCAGTATCTGCGTCTGTTGATTTTCCCGCTGCATTTATCCTACGATTATTCCTACAACGTCATTCCGTCCGGGAAACTGAGCGATTGGGAAACGCTGCTGGGCCTGTTTACGTTTGGCGGGCTGGTCTGGCTGGCCTGGAAGGGCTTCTGGCAACGGTCGTTGTGGGGTTTCGGGCTGAGCTGGATGTTTATTACCATGACGCCGGGCCTGGGCTTTGTTCTGTTTCGGGGCGGTATTCTGGCCGAACGGTTTTTGTACGCACCGATTCTGGGCTTCGCTATAGCCGTCATTGCCGGGCTTGATCTGGTACTCTCCAAACGGCTGGATTTGTCCGAAAACAAGCCGGTTCTGAAACGGTACGGTATTCTGATCGGCTTTTGTCTGGTGGTTGGCTCTTTATTCAGCTTCCGGACGGTGGTGCGAAACGAAGACTGGAAGGATAACTTTACGCTTTTTAACAGCGGTCTGGATTACGCATCCAACAGTTGTCAGGTAAACCGGCACGTGGCCAATGAGTGGATCAACAAATGCGCGGAAGAGAAAGACCCGAAAAAGAAACGGTATTATTTCAACAAAGCCATTTTCCATTTGCGGAGATCGACCGAGATCTATCCCGGCTTTGGCGAAGCCTTCTTTTCCATTGCGTACTCGTATCAGAAGTTAATTCCTAACCGGGATTCGGCGGTTTATTACTACAAACAGGCTATCCGGGCGTCGTCAAACTACGCACCCGCCTACAACAACCTTGGCGTGATTTACCAGAATGAAGGGCGCTATCATCTGGCATCCTATTTCTACAATATGTCGATGATGGTCAATCCGGCTTACCAGGATGGGCGCAATAACTGGGAGGGGTTGCGGAAACAGCTTGGAATTGACGTGAAGATTTTACCCGACAGCCTGAAACACGAAGCCGTTTTGCCGGTTGCACCCACCCCAACAGCAGTGCCAAGACTGCGTTTCCCGGTCCAATAAACCGTAGTAGCAGCAGGCTTTCAACATAAAACCCGTACCGGTGTGAGCCAGGTACGGGTTTTTGTTTGCTCTATTTTGAGTAGAAGAAGTTACTTTGCGTAGGCTACGGAACGCATCTCCCGAATCACGGTAATTTTGATCTGGCCGGGATACTGCATTTCCTTTTCAATTTTCTGCGAAATATCAAAGGATAGTGTATTGGCTTTTTCGTCGGTCACATTTTCAGCATCGACCATCACGCGCAGTTCGCGACCGGCCTGAATGGCGTAGCATTTGAGAACCCCCTGGAAGCCCATCGCCAGTTCTTCGAGTTCTTTCAGTCGTTTGATATACGACTCCATCATCTCCCGACGCGCCCCTGGCCGCGAACCCGACACCGCGTCACAGACCTGCACAATGGGCGAAATCAGGCTGGTCATTTCAATTTCGTCGTGGTGCGCCCCGATGGCGTTGCAAACTTCAGGATGTTCTTTGTATTTCTTGGCCAGTTCCATGCCCAGAACCGCGTGCGGCAGTTCGGCTTCTTCGGGCCAGACTTTCCCAATGTCGTGCAGCAGTCCGGCGCGTTTCGCCAGTTTAGCGTTCAAACCCAGTTCGGCGGCCATGGTCGCGCAGAGCTTGGCTACCTCGCGGGAGTGTTGCAGCAGGTTTTGCCCGTAGCTCGATCGGAAGCGCATCCGGCCAACCATTTTAATCAGTTCGGGGTGCAAACCGTGAATGCCCAGATCAATAACCGTCCGCTCACCGATTTCCACAATCTCGTCTTCGATGTTCTTGCGGGTTTTGGCCACGATCTCCTCAATTCGGGCCGGGTGAATCCGACCATCCTGCACGAGTCGGTGCAGCGACAGACGGGCGATCTCGCGCCGAACGGGATCAAAACCGGAAATAATGATGGCTTCCGGCGTATCGTCCACAATGATTTCAACACCTGTGGCGGCTTCCAGCGCCCGGATGTTCCGGCCTTCGCGCCCAATGACTTTCCCCTTGATATCGTCGCTTTCGATGTTGAAAACCGATACGCAGTTTTCGATGGCGTGTTCGGTTGCCGTCCGCTGAATGGTTTCGATCACCACTTTTTTCGCTTCCTTGGTGGCCGTCAGTTTAGCTTCTTCCACCACGCTTTTAATGTAGGACGACGCCCGTGAATCGGCTTCGGCTTTCAGGGCATCGATGAGTTGTTCGCGGGCCTGATCGGCGGTGAGGTTGGCAATTTTTTCCAGCGCTTCCACCTGTTGCTGGCGCATCCGTTCGGCTTCTTCCCGGCGTTTGCCGATGCTTTCCAGTTGCTGATCCAGTTTGGCTTTTTGCTGGTCCAGCTCGGCTTCCCGGCGTTTATATTGTTCGGCTTGCTGCTGGAGCTGTTGTTCCCGTTGTTTGAGCTTGTTCTCGTTGGTAATCAGAATATTCTTTTTCCGGTTGGTGTCTTCCTCAAATTCAGCTTTCAGTTTAAGGTATTTCTCCCGAGCTTCCAGAATGCGGTCTTTCTTGATATTTTCAGCCGTCAGTTCGGCATTTTTGATAATCTCCGCCGACCGAGCTTCGGCGTTTTTTTCACGCTGGGTAAACAGGCGACTCAGTAGTTTCCTGCCAATGTAAATGCCCAGTGCTATCGAAACAAAGTCCGACAGGAGCATTACCCAGAAATCGATTTTATTCATGGTCCGTAGACGTTTGTGTGAGAAATAGAATTCGCACAGACAACTACAGTGCCGAAAAAGAAGCAAGCCGACCTTTCAGCCAGCGAGTGAATGGATAGGAAGATGACCGGTTTTTACGTTGCTACCATCCTATAAATCAGGTTGTTAACGTAGAGTCGATCAGTTCGTCTAAACGGCTTATCCGTTGGGCTATCTTATCTTGCAGGTCCGTTCGTTCACGACGCGCTTCCAGCCATCTTACGGTATTCATAACGGCTACTACCGCCAGAATATCCTGGTCGTCGCGTTTTTTTTTCTTATTCTTCTCTTCTAAAAAGCGTTCATTCACCAGACGACCGGCTTCACGGGCCGTTTCTTCGTCTTCAGCACGAACGCTTAAAGGATAAGTTCGGCCTGCAATTCGGATATTTATTGGCAATAATTCTTCCATCCGTACAGCTTGTCGATCCGACGCTAAAAGGAAATACGCCTTTCAACATACCGGTTATATGCTTTATGACAAGTCACTCAAATAGGCAATACAGCGATCTAATTCTTCGATGTACGCCGTCAATTTTTGCTTCAATTCAGCAGCCGTTGCTGCGTCATTGTGTTTGTTATTTACAATCTTATGAATATTTGTTGGTTTTGAAAACTCTTTTGGCAAATTATTCGCCATTTTTTCCAATTGTTTCAGTTGATTCTGCTGTTTTGTAAAGTCATTGGTTAAGTTAGTCTTTTCTTTGATTAACTCTTCTTTGTCCTTTTGTAAAACCGAAATCGTCTGCTCCAGCTCCTGAATACGTTGCCTGTCCGCATTGACCCGTTCGATCAGGCTATACAGCTTTTCCTCGAAGGAATCCATGCGCGAGAAGACCGACGACGTATTGCTCATAACGAGTGAAGCTTATTTTCGAATCACAGCACCCAATTCCCGTTCGAAGGCCGACATCAGCCGGTTCATCGTTTTGTCAATTACCGTATCGTTCAGCGTCTGAGCAGGGTCCTGCAAAATAAAGCTGACCGAATACGATTTCTTGCCCTTTTCCAGGTTCTCCCCTTCGTAAACGTCGAATACGTTTAGGTCGCGGAGCAGTTTGCGCTCGGTTAAATAAGCCAGCCGGCTGATCTGCGCATACGTGACACCGGTATCGAGCACCAGCGACAAATCACGCCGGACTTCCGGGAACCGGGACACCTCTTCAAACTCTACTTTGCCGTTGTAGAGCTTCAGCAGATACTGCCAGTCAAAATCGGCGTAGAAAACCGGTTGTTTCAGATCAACCAGTTTCGTCAGACCGGCCTTCACCAGACCTAACGATACCAGCGGTTTTTTGTTAACCAGCAACGTCAAGCCATACTGGAAGATACCGGGATCAGCGGGCTGGCTATCAGTGGATTTGATCCGGAACAAAGTCAGCATTCGCTGCACCACAGCCGCCAGATCATGGTAGCTGACGGCGGCATCGGCCGACCGTTGGCCGCCCGTCAGCCAGCTTTCTGACTGCGTCCGTCCGGTCATCCAGATACCCAGCCGGGGCCGTTCGTAAAACCGTTCGTCGCTGCGGCTGTATACCTTGCCAAACTCAAAAATCTTTAGGTCTTTCTGGCGTCGATTGACGTTGTAAACCAGTGTTTCCAGACCAGAAAACAGCAGCGTTT
Organism: Larkinella arboricola; assembly: GCF_003259745.1. Classification (GTDB taxonomy): domain Bacteria; phylum Bacteroidota; class Bacteroidia; order Cytophagales; family Spirosomataceae; genus Larkinella; species Larkinella arboricola. The sequence continues at coordinate 1,454,642 of NZ_QLMC01000001.1, forward strand.
GCCGCATGACCGACAAGTCCTCACTTAGTGGGTTCAGCAACGGTACGTCGGCATTGGGCAGCGTGGCCCGGACGGCGTCGTGGTAGGCCGGACGGGTCAGCGAGTTGGTCATGGTTTCGTAAAAACCGTTAGCGGCCAGCAACTGACTGACACGTCCCTGCAACTGATCGGGATTGGTTTCGGGAGTTTCGGAAAGGTAATCGGCCGACAGATAATCCGAAAGCGGAACGTTGTCGAGGCCGTAAATGCGCAGAATCTCTTCAATGACATCGGCTTCGCGTTCCACATCCACGCGGTAGGGTGGTACCAGGGCCGTAAAACCGTCGTCCGTCGTGTCAGCCACGCGAATGTCCAGACTTTCCAGAATCCGGGTGATTTCGGGCCGGTCAATTGAAATACCGATCAGCCGGTCAACGTTCCGGTAGCGAATCGGCACCCGGCGATCCGAAACCGGATTGGGATACAGGTCGATCAGGTCCGAGCTGACGGTTCCTCCGGCAATTTCCTTCAGGAGCAGGGCCGCCCGTTTCAAGGCAAAAACTGGCATATTGGGGTCCGTGCCCCGTTCAAAACGGAACGAAGCATCGGTTTTCAGACTGTGGTATTGGGAAGTCCGCCGAATCCAGGCTGCATCGAAATAAGCCGATTCCAGAAAAATCCGGGTTGTCTGGGCCGTTACGCCCGACTTCTGCCCGCCAAACACACCGGCAATACACATCGGTTCCTGGGCGTTGCAGATCATCAGGTCGTTGGCCGACAGTTTCCGTTCCACCCCGTCGAGCGTTACAAACGGTGTTCCCTCAGCTACGGTTTTGACAATCACCTGGCCCCCCGCAATCTGATCTGCATCGAAGGCATGAAGCGGCTGGCCCAATTCGTGGCACACGTAGTTGGTAACATCCACCACGTTATTAATCGGGTTCAGGCCAATCGCCCGCAGTCGCTGCTTCAGCCAGTCGGGCGATTCCGCCACGGTCAGGCCGTCGATGGTCAGTCCCGTATAACGCGGGGCACCTTCCGAATTTTCGACAGAAACCGAAATTGAAAGGTTTTGATTATCAACCTGAAAGGCATCTACTGAAGGCCATTGGACGGGTCGTTGCAGAACGGCTTTCAGGTCGCGGGCTACACCCAGGTGCGAAGCCGCGTCGGCCCGGTTGGGCGTCAGGCCGATTTCAATCTGGTAATCCGCTTCCAGTCCGAAGTAGGTCACGGCGGGTGTTCCGTTCGGCAGGTCGGTATCGAGTACCATAATACCGGCGTGCGAGGTGCCCAGCCCGATTTCGTCCTCCGCGCAAATCATGCCTTCGGAGGCTGCGCCCCGGATTTTAGCCTTCTTGATGGTAAACGGTTCGCCACTGGCCGGATGCAGGGTAGCACCCACCAGCGCCACAATCACTTTCTGCCCGGCCTGAACGTTGGGCGCACCACAAACGATGTTCAACGGGGCGGCCTGGCCTGCATCAACCGTTGTCAGACTCAGTTTATCAGCTTCGGGGTGCTTTTCACACGTCAGGACTTCGCCGATAACGACGCCTTCCAACCCCCCGGGAATAGATTCTATTTTTTCAATGCTTTCAACCTCTAAGCCCGTACCTGTCAGGATTTTACCAATAGTTTCGGGATCTTCGGTCAGGCTCACCAACTGATTGAGCCATTGATACGAAATCTTCATACAGTAACTGGAAATGGATTACAAAGATAGCTATGATTCCAGTGATAAGGGCGTTTTTTTTAAAATGATAGAGGAGTGACGAAGAACGCCGTATGGCGCTGCAACAGCCGCCCATCGTTGATCCGTAATCTTATTCGATCAGGGTTCGGAATATTTCTCCCCCGCCCGCACTTCAACCGGCAATGTATTTTCGGCGGGTGGCACCGGGCAGGCATACTCGTGGTTGTAGGCGCAGTAAGGGTTATAGGCTTCGTTGAAGTCGATGATTAGCCGGTTTTCCTTGATGTCATTTTCGCTGAAATCCAGGTAGCGCCCCCCGCCGTAGGTGTCTTTCCCACTTGTTTTATCCTTGAAGAGAACGGACAGCGTGTTCTTCTGTTTGAGCACCAGTAGGCGGCAAATTTCATCCTGGAGCGTGAAAACCGCGTGAGCGTATTTTTCGTAGACTTCTTCGCTGCCGTCGGTTAACCGGATTACGACTTTTTTCTTATCGGCAAACCGTTCCAGCCGGGCCTGAACGCGGTAGGCCGGGTCCGGATTAAAATAAATCAGACTGCCAATCTTACTTTTATCCGTAAAAGGGGATTCGGTGCTGGTTCGGAAAAATTCTTCTTTCTCCTTTCGTTTCTGCGCAACTTCCAGGCGGTAGGCTTCCGGATTGGCCACCGCGGGCGTGTCGACGTTGCCACCGTCAAAAAATGAATAATAGATGATTGCCAGTACAATCAGGAAAAGACCCACCAAGACAAAACGATTCCGAGGCATATCCACAAGATTTTTAATGTCGTGAAATTAAGATTCGTGCCGTGATTTTGTAGCAGAATCTGGCTGATTTCTGGAATAAACCGTTAATTGGTGTAATTATTGCACAAACAAGTCATCGTATTGCGGGATATTACGTCTGTTTTGCTAGCTTTATAGAAGGCAGTCATTGCCACTTTATGCGGCATTGATGGATGGCCGATAATCTGTTGTCGGGCGGTTTTTGATAAAATACGTGTATGCCTCAATTGTTACATCTGAACACCTTTACTTCCGATTCCGGCAACCTGACGGTTCTGGAGAACGTGATGCCGGGGTCAATCAAGCGGTTTTTCTACATTTACGACGCCGAAGCGGCTCAGCGGGCCGGTCATCGGCATTGCAGGGCCTGGCACGCGATGATGTGTGTCAACGGGAGTTGCCGGGTGTATTGTCATGATGGCCGTGATGAACAGTATATTGTGTTGGATCATCCCCAGAAATGTCTGGTTCTGGAACCCAGAGACTGGCATAGTATGGATCAGTTTACCAGGGGAGCGATTTTACTGGTGCTTTCCAACGAATATTACGATCCCGCCGATTACATCTACGAGCGTTATTCCCTCCAAACCGTATGAGCCGTCCCGCTCCCCAACCGGCGATTGCGTTCCTGGATTTGCAGGCGGTAAACGCGCCCCATCAGCAAAACATTCGTCGGGCAACGGAGCGGGTACTGGGGTCGGGATGGTATATTCTGGGCAAAGAACTCGAAACGTTTGAACAACGGTTTGCCGACTACTGCGGTGTCAGGTACTGCCTGGGGGTTGGCAACGGGCTGGATGCCCTGACACTTATCCTGAAAGCCTACGAATTTCCGCCGGGCAGCGAAGTCATTGTGCCGGCCCAGACGTTTATTGCGTCGGTGCTGGCCGTTACCCATGCCGGTCTGAAACCGGTTTTGGTGGAGCCCGACCCGCAAACGTATCTGATCGACCCGGATTGCATTCGGGCCGCCATTACCCCCCGCACCCGGGCCATTCTGGTGGTGCATCTTTATGGGAAATGCTGTCAGATGGAACCCATCACCGGGCTGGCCCGGCAACACGGTTTGAAGGTCATCGAAGATGCAGCTCAGGCGCACGGAGCAACGCACCGGAACCAGAAAGCGGGTAGTCTGGGCGATGCGTCCGGATTCAGTTTTTACCCCGTCAAAAATCTCGGTGCTCTGGGCGATGGGGGCGCGATCACCACCAACGATCCGGCTCTGGCCGACCGGCTACGTTATCTGCGCAATTATGGTTCGCAGGTTAAATACGTTAATGCGTATGTGGGCAGCAACAGCCGTCTTGACGAACTTCAGGCGGCTATCCTGTCCGAAAAACTGCCCTATCTGAATGCTGAAAATGGGCGTCTGCGGCAACTGGCCCGGCGGTATCTGGACGGTATTGCGCACCCGAAGGTGAGACTGCCGCCGGCTGATACGCTGGCGGAAGACGGCTGGCACCTGTTCGTGATTCGGCACCCGGAGCGGCAAAAGCTCATCGATTATCTGGGCCACAACGGTATTCAAACCGCTATCCATTACCCCATCCCCCCGCATCATCAACAGGCTTATTCTGATCTGCGGTCGCTGTCGTTCCCGCTAACCGAACAACTTCACCGCGAAGTGATTAGCCTGCCCCTGAATACCGTTCTGCGTGACGACGAAATGGAGCGAATTATCGACACGATCAACCGGGCGCCGGTGTAAGGAGGGCAGATTAAAGAATAAATCGGAATTCTTAGCCCGGACTTCCTGTTAAGCCTTCAATCAGTGTAATCCAAGTTCAAGACATGTTTACCGGAATTATCGAAGCAACCGGCGAAGTAACCGACATCACCGCCGAAGGAACCAACCTGACATTCCATCTAACCTCCCGTATTGCCCCCGAATTAAAAGTGGACCAGAGCCTGAGCCACAACGGCGTGTGTCTGACGGTCACGTCAGTAAGCGGAGAAGGCTATACCGTGACGGCGGTGGAAGAAACCCTGAAAAAGACCAGTCTGGGCCTGCTGAAACCAGGCGACCGGGTGAATCTGGAGCGGTGTATGCCCGCCAACGGACGGTTTGACGGCCACATTGTGCAGGGCCACGTCGACCAGACCGGCATCGTCACCAGCATTACCGACCAGAACGGAAGCTGGCTGTTCGATTTTCAATACCGTTCGGTGTCCGACGATCCCCGGCAAAATAATATCACCGTGGAAAAAGGGTCTATTTGTATTAACGGAGTGAGTTTAACCGTTTTTAATTCGGCACCGGATTCATTTCGGGTCACCGTTATTCCGTACACCTACGAACACACGACCTTTGGCGATCTGCGGGTGGGCGATGTGGTCAATCTGGAGTTCGATGTGGTGGGGAAATACATAAAAAAAATGCTGGCCCTGTATCAATAACCGGCTGGCAAACCGCTAATATTGTGATTTAACCAAGCGTTTATAGTTGCTTTCATGGCGAAAATCAGTACACGTACCACTGCCGACCTGCTTACGCACATCGGTATCCTGCTGGGCCTGGTAGCCGTTCTGTTTTTAGGCTTTTTTTTTCTGTATCTGCCCTTTACAACCAGCCACGGTCAAACGATTACCGTACCGGAGCTGTTTCGGATGAACACGTCTGAACTGGAAGAGTTTCTGAACGACTACGATCTGCGGTATGAAGTCTCTGATTGTACGTACGTAGCCGGAGCCGAACCGCTGACGGTGGTTGCGCAGTACCCCAAACCGGGTTTTAAAGTCAAGCAGGGCCGGAAAGTTTATCTGACCATCACAACCGAGAATCCGCCGATGATTCCGATGCCCAAGCTGGTGGATCAGACCTATGTGAGTGCCCAGTATGCGCTGGCGAGCAATGGGTTACAGATGGGTAAGCTGAAATACGTACCGGATCTGGCGCAGGGAACGGTGCTGAAACAACTCTACGATGGCAAGGAAATTCTGCCGGGTACCCGGATTGCTAAAGGTTCCAAGATTGATATTGTAGTAGGTGACGGCCTGGGCAATACTATGTTTGCCGTTCCCGACGTTGTAGGTAAACCCCGGGACGAGGCCGAAATGCTCATTCGGGGATCCAATTTGCAGGTCGGCACAATTCTTCCGGTGGATGATCCAGAGAAGGAAGTCGGTACCGTAGTCCGGCAGAACCCGGCTGCCCGGCCCGGCGCAACCATCCGGGTGGGTGATGTAATTGACTTGTGGGTGGTCGGCCCGGTCGAAAATGATGATTCTCAGTAAGGAATGAAGCAACGTTTAGGAAGTTACAGGCCGGTTTACAGACCGCAGGTAGGTAGAAATAGCGGGCGACAGTTGGTTAAGCATGCATGCAACCACACGACTGTCTATAGCCTCCTGCTTCTTGCTTACCTGTTGGCAACAACGGCTTCGGCCCAGATTCGGATTGTGCCGATTGAATCGTTCCCGCAACCGGCGACGGCACCCAAATCGCCGACCGCCGGAGCCCGCATACAAGCCCTGCAACTCCCTTTTTTTGACGATTTTGCCACGGCAACCACCCGACCCGATCCGACGTTGTGGCAGCCCAGCAGTGTGTATATCAACAATACGCTGCCCGTCAACCACCCATCCCGGAACGTAGCCACGTTCGACGGTCTGAAAGCGGATGGTTCACCCTACAATTTTACGAATTCCAATGCCTCCGGCCCGACCGATACGCTGACCAGCCAGCCCATCAACCTGGCCGGGCGCAGGGCTGCTGATGCCATCTTCCTGAGTTTCTACTGGCAGCGCAAAGGCCTGGGTGAGTTGCCCGATGCGGAGGATTCGCTGCGGCTCCAGTTCCGCAACAACACCGGTGCCTGGGAAACCGTCTGGATGCAGGCCGGCGATACGGCCAGTAACAATTTCACGCAATCGTTCGTTGCCGTCAATCAGGCCCGTTTTCTGCACGATGCGTTTCAGTTCCGGTTTCAGGCGTTTGGCCGGACCTCGGGCGCGTTCGATAGCTGGCACCTCGATTATATTTATCTGGACCGGGGGCGTTCTGTCACCAGCCTGTATATCAAAGACATTGCAACCCGCCAACCCGTATCGCCGTATCTCAGACGGTATACGGCCATGCCGCTGAAACAATACCTGCTGAACCCAGCGGGCGAAACGGCCGATACCATCCGGACCGATATTGTTAATCTCTTCAATAACTTCAACTTCACAACTTTCCGGGCCGTAATCCGCGATCAGGTGACGGGGAGGGTTTTGCAGCAATACCAGTCGCCGTCGGAAGGAATTGCCGCACTCAGTTCCCAAACCAGAATCCTGAAACCGCAACCCCTACCCGCCAGTTTTGCCGGACAGCGGGCTTTGCTGCAAACCCAGTTTGCCGTGCAGACCACCGACACCATTCCGGGCGTTAACCTCCGCCGGAACGATACAATTACGGCTGTAACGGTATTGGATAACTATTATGCTTACGACGACGGGACCGCCGAAGCCGCCATTCAGAACACGCAGCGTCAGGGACGGGTTGCCATGCGTTTTATCCTGAACAAAGCGGATGCCGTCTCCGGACTCCGGGTCTGCTTTGCGCCCGTGAAAACCAACCTGACCGGGCAGACGGCTGTATTTGGTATTTATGCCGATGACGACGGTAAACCGGGCCGAACGCTGTATCAGAAGGCTACAACCATCCGGTACGCTAGTTCCCGCAACGGCTTTATCGACATTCCGTTTGACTACGGAGTTGCTGTAACGGATACCTTTTATGTGGGCTGGACGCAGGTGAACGAGGATTACATTACCGCCATTGGATTTGATAAAAACAGTCCCTTCGGCGGGCAGGTTTTCGAAGGGCAGGGCACATCCTGGGACGCGGTTAATCCGGGCGGTGTACCGATGATCCGGCCCATCATTGGCGGGGGCGGTACGGCTCCCGTTACGGGTGTGGAAGAAGAACCCGAAGCCCTCACCCGGCTGATGGTGTTTCCGAACCCGAACGCTGGCCTGTTGATCTGGCAGAACCCCGCTATTGAGCAAATTGAGCTGGTTGATCTGAACGGGCGGAGTGTACTGAATGTTAGCTTAACGGAAGGGCAGCGGCAGCTGGATGTTAGTCAGCTGGCCAACGGATTTTATATTGTTCGGTTGTCGGATGGTAAAAAGACCGTGGTGCAGAAATTAATTATCCGAAAGTAACCTACTTTTGCCGTTCCAAGGAATGACAAAACCAAAACAGCCATGGACATTACCGTACAGGAACTCAAGGAACGATTAGACAAAGGCGAAAAAATCAACCTGATCGACGTTCGTGAAGAGAACGAATATCAGGAAGATAATTTAGGCGGAGAACTCTATCCGCTCGGCAGTCTGCCCAGCCAGATCGATGAACTGGAAGACCGCAAAGACGAAGAAATTATTATTCACTGCCGGTCGGGTGCGCGCAGTGCCCGGGCGCAACAGTTTCTGGAACAAAACGGCTTTTCAAACGTCCGAAACCTAACCGGCGGCATTCTGGCGTACCGCGAGAACGAACGGAAAGCGGGGTGATTTGTTGATCATATTCAGTACAAAACAAAGCAGCAAACGGGCGGATCGTTCTTCAATCCGCCCGTTTGATTTGATGACGGCAACTGAATTTTGTATCTTTGGTTAAAAGGTCGCAATCGCCCTATGGAAACTATAGAGATAGAACTTACCAATCAGAAGGCACTTAAACTCTTGCAGGATATGGAGGAGTTAAATCTGATTAAACTGGTAAAAAGAAAACAAAAATTGTCTTCGCTGCGAGGGAAAATAAAAACTCCAATGCAGGAAAACGAAATACATACTCAGTTAGACACGCTTCGCGACGAGTGGCAACGGAATATTTAATTGATACCAGCGCCGTAATCAAATACCTGAACGGGACATTTCCGGAGGATGGACTTCTATTTATTGATGGCATCATAGATCAGCAAAGTGCCATCTCGTTTATTTCAGAAATCGAACTTCAAGTCTGGACGCCACCCAATCCGGAGGACACCGCCATTTATCAAACGTTTGTTTCAAATTCAAAGGTTATTGGCACATCATCCACCATCATCAGTGAAACTATACGGATTCGGAAAGAATTCAGGGTAAAACTACCCGATGCGCTCATTGCTGCTACTGCTCTTGCAAATGGCTGGGTATTAGTAGCTGATAATGATAAAGATTTTAAGAAAATATCCGGCTTAGATTACATCAATCCAAGACAGATTACTCCTCAATCAGCTTCCTGATTCCTTCAAAATCTTCTGCGCCAAACCAGTGATACTCCCCCTGATGCCGGAACCAGGTCAACTGGCGTTTGGCGTAGCGCCGGGAGTTGCGCTTGAGTAAGCGAACCATTTCTTCATAATCGTACGCACCATCCAGATAATCAAAAACTTCTTTGTAGCCAACGGTTTGCAAAGCTGTGAGCTGCCGATGGGGCAGAAGCGAGCGGGCTTCTTCCACCAGGCCGTTGGCCAGCATTTCGTCCATCCGGCGGTCGATGCGGTCGTAGAGTTCGTCGCGGGGCCGGTCCAGGGCGATGAACAGCGTTTGAAACGGTCGGGCCGCCGGACCGGTAGACTCCTGTTTTCGGAACGAAGAAAACGGTTTGCCAGAGCTTAAGATCACTTCCAGCGCCCGGATGACGCGCTGCGTATTTTGCAGATCGGCGGTTTGGGCATACACCGGATCAAGCTGGCGGAGCTGGTGCTGCAACGGTTCCAGTCCTTCGGTTTCGAGCCGGTTCATCAGCTCCGTTCGGAGGACCGGGTCGGCCTGTGGCACATCGTCGAGGCCGAAGCAAACGGCGTTGATGTACAGACCCGTTCCGCCCGAGAGAATGACCTGATCCTTTTCCTGAAACAACGCATCCAGCACGGCAAGGGCTTCCCGCTCATACTGCCCGGCGCTGACGGGTTCCAGCACGCTGTGCGAATGGACGAAGTGATGCCGAACGCCCTGCATTTCTTCCGGCGTTGGTTTGGCCGTACCAATGTTGAGTTCGCGGTACAATTGCCGTGAATCGGCAGAAACAACGTCGGTTTGCAGGTCTTTAGCCAGCCGAACGCAAAGACTGGTTTTTCCAACCGCCGTCGGACCGGCCACCACAATCAGTAATTTATTCATCAACAATACGAAACCAAACCCGTTTTTACGCGTCTTATCATAAGGAGCGGTTCGTTTTTGGTTGAACTGCAAAAGTCAGTACCTTTCGTTAACTATCCAACTCGCTATGGAGTCATCGAATACGTTGTTAGTGCTGGTTACGCTGCTGTTGGGTGGGTTTAGCGGCATTGTAGTAGCAAACTGGTGGCGCAGAAAAAAAGAAAATCCAACAACGGTAATCCGCCAGGAATCAACGGTCTTGCTGGATCGGATTGAGAAAGTGTTTAAAGTGGTGATGGCGGAAGGGTATTTTACCGAAATTTTGAGTTATCAGGACGAGAAAAAGTATTTGTATTTCATAACTGACCCCAAAAAAGCGTTAATTATTGCGAAGGCAAAGGTGCTGGTCGGGTTTGATTTTGCCAAAATTCGCTTTCGACAGCCGGAGGGGGACGAAAAAAAGCTGGTTATTGAGTCATTTCCGGAACCGCAGGTCCTGTCCATCGATACCGATTACAAGTTTTACGACATCGATCCGGGCTATCTGAACCATTTTCGCAGCGAGGATTATACGCGGCTGCTCGACGAGTCGAAACAGACGATGCTCGACCGGGCGATGGAAAGCGATTTGCCCCGGATTGCCAGCAATCAGATTCAGTTTATGATGTTCCAGCTAGCCGATTCGATGGGCTGGAATCTCGAACTGCCGGAAGCTGAACAGCGTAAATTAGCGGAACTGAATCGGCAATATGACCAGTTGAAAGCTGAACCCAAGGCCCTGCCGGGGGATGCACTAAAGAACGAAACCTAGCGTATGAGAACACATTTTACGAAGCTTTGGAAGGGCGCAACCGTGTGGAGCTGGGTCCTTTTTTTAGGCATCCTGACCACCTACGCCCAGCAGCCTGATGAAGGCGTCGCATCCTGCCAGCACACCCGTCTGAATTATTTCGGTTCACTGGCAAAAAACCGGGCGGCCCGCATCAAATACCCCGGCGATGCCACCATCGACATCAAGTATTACAAGCTCGATCTGAACATTACCTACACGCCCAATTACCTGCGCGGGGCCGTGACGGTTGGTCTGCAAAGCGTCAACGACAACCTGAATCAGTTTTACCTGGACCTGTCCGACGCCATGACGGTGGATTCGGTGAAAGTTGGCGCCCAAAAGCTGGCCTTTTCGCAGCAGGACAACCAGCTGCGCATTACCCCAACCCAACCGCTTCGGCAGCGGCAAAACCTGTTTGTTACCGTCTATTATCAGGGCGTGCCGGGCGCAACGGGTTTAGGGAGTTTTGCGTTTGACCTGCACGGTGCGCAAAATCAGCCGGTGATCTGGAGCCTGAGCGAACCCTACGGTGCCCGTGACTGGTTTCCTTGTAAAGATACACCCGCCGATAAAGCCGATTCGTCGGATGTGTGGATTACCGCGCCAAAGCAGTTTGTTTCTGTCTCGAACGGTATTCTGGAACAAACCATCGACAATGCCGACGACACCCGCACGTACCGCTGGCGAAGCCGCTATCCCATCGCCAATTACCTGATTTCACTGGCAATGGCCAATTATGTACTCTACGAACAAACCTACCGTTCGGCTTCCGGTGCTACAATGCCAGTGACGCATTATATCTATCCGGAAGCGCTGACCGACAATCTGCGCCGGACGCTCGACCAGACCACGTCGATGCTGGACGTTTTTTCAGACTACTTTGGGCCGTATCCATTCCTGAAAGAAAAATACGGTCACGCGCAATTTGGATGGGGTGGAGGCATGGAACACCAGACGATTAGTTCGATGGGCGCGTTCAACACCGACATTATTGCCCACGAACTGGCGCACCAGTGGTTTGGAGATAAGATCACCTGCGAAACCTGGGAGCACATCTGGCTCAACGAAGGCTTTGCGACCTATGCAGAAGTGCTTTACCGGGAAGCAACCGGCGGAACGGCGGCCCTGAACGCTTACATCAACACCTACATGCTCCTGGCACGCCGGGCGCGGGGCAGCCTGTTTGTGCAGGATTTAACCGATGTAGATAATATTTTCGAGTCCAACCGGACGTATTACAAGGGGGCGATGGTGCTGCACATGCTGCGGGGCGTGGTGGGCGATCAGAAATTCAAGGAAATTCTTCAGAAATACGCGGCTTCGGAGTTTGCGTACAGTACAGCCACCACCGAGGACTTTGCCGCCATCGCATCGCAGGTATACGGACAGTCGCTGGATTATTTTTTCAAGCAGTGGATTTACGGCGAGAATTACCCAACCTACCGGGTTCGGTGGAGCAGCGGGGCCGTAGCGGGGCAAACCGACCAATACCGGGTGGCGCTGCGGCTGGAACAAAGTACCAATACCGCCAACCCGGCTTTCTTTACCATGCCGGTGCAGGTCAAGGTGCTGACCCCGGCGGGCGATACGCTGATAACGGTAATGAACAATAGCGCCAGCCAGACGTTTGAACTGATTGTAAAAGGACAACCGACGGAGGTGCAGATTGATCCAAACAACTGGATTCTGAAGCAGGTGGAGGTAACGGAGGTAATTACGGCAGTAAACGAACCGGTTTCTGCTACGCAACTGACGGTTTTGCCCAATCCCGTCCGCGAACGGCTAACGGCGCAGCTCGATGTAGCCCAACCGTTTACCGGCCGGGTGACCTTGACAAATTTGGCGGGGCAGGAAGTAGTTACGGTATCCGACCGGCTTTTTACGTCCGGACGGCACACTATAACCTGGCCGGTGTTGCACCTTCCCGCTGGGCGGTATTACCTGACAATCAACACCGGAGAACGGCGGCTAACCAAAGCCGTCCTGATTACTAAATAAAACCAACCATGATGAAACGATTGCTTTTAATGGCCTCTTTGTTGTTGACCGGCAGCACCCTTTTCGCCCAGAATCAACCCCAGTCGCTCGGGATTGCGGGTCATAATCACCTGGCGTTACAGGTTAAGGACATTCAGACGAGTGCTAAGTTTTACCGCGAAATTCTGGGTCTGAAACCCATTCCGGTACCGGATAATCTAAAGGCAATTCGGTCGTGGTTTGATATTGGGAACGGGCAGCAGATTCACTTGCTGGCGGGCCGGACGGCCTCTTTTGTACACGACAAAGACGGGAGCCATTTTGCGCTGTTTGTCGATGATATTGCTAAATCTGAACAGTTTCTGACCCAGCACAATATCAAATTCCACAAACAGGTCCGCTTCGACGGCGTGGTGCAGATTTATTTTCCCGATCCGGACGGTTATCTGTTCGAACTGAACGAAAAGAAGAAGTAAGAAATTAGTTTGATGATTCCGGCGACCGGATTAGCCGCCGGAATCATCAAAACCAGTTATTTTTTCTGTTCCGACAGGAACGTAATCAACGAAGCAAATTCCTCATACGACAGGGCGTCGGCCAGACCGCTCGGCATCATTGACGTTTCCATTTCCTTCCGGCTAACGATGTCGCCCGCTTTCAGTGTGGTCACGGTACCCGTGATGTCCCGCAGCACCACGCGCGTCGCTGATTCTTCGGTCACAAATCCCGTGTAGCTTTTACCGCCTTTGGCCGTGATCAGAACCGTTGCGAATCCCTGCGAGATGGACGCGTTGGGTTTCAGAATCGATTCGGCAATCTGCTCCCGGTTCATGATCGAGCCGATTTGCCCCATAAACGGGCCTTTCATCGTTTCGCTTTTCGACAGGCTATGGCAGGCAATGCAGCCCTGTTGAGCAAAAAGGGCCTTTCCTTTAATCGGATCGCCTTTGATTTTTGCCATCGCCAGCATTACATCTTCAATCGACGATTTGCCAATCTGCCCTTTCTGGTTGCGGATTTTCTCCAGGTCAATTTTAACTTCTTCTTTCGCAGCCACGGCTTCTTCACCCCCAAAGTCGGCAATCTCCAGACGCAGACGGCTGTTCAGATCGGCAAACAGCGGTTTTTCGGCTTCTCCGGACTTTTCAAATTCGGCTTTCAGAAACTTCTCGATGGCGGGCGATGATTCCCAGGTGATGCCTTTGTAGTAGGGCCCGTGGGTATCGGGGCGGGTGCCCCACCACCACGAACCGTCGTACGGCGCTTCTTTTTTGTACAGCCGGGCGACGGTAGTCAAAATTTCTTTTTTGAGTTTTCCGTCGTTAGTTTGCTGGTAAGCCGCGATCAAACCGTCTACGGCTTTGGGATCGTGTATGTAGCGCAACGCCCAGAGTGCCAGCGCCGAATTGCCGGTTCCGATGGCCCGTACGCAGGCATCCACCGCATTCAGACCAACCAGCGCCCGTACCGCCAGGTGGGGCGGAATAATGGCCGCGTTTGGAGTCGCGTGCGGACCTTCCGTTCCTTTGGCCGGTTCAACGAACGAAGCCGGAACCGGTACCTGCAATAAAGCCGTAGCGGCTTCCGGACGACCCAGACGGCCCAACCCAATCGTAGCCGCCGTCCGAATCCGCTCGGATGGATCGCTCATGGCCTGCATAAACGGTTCGAGGGGGATGTTGGACACAAACGGTTTCCGGTCGCTGAGGGCCCGCAGTGCATATTCACGCATGTCGTTTTCCGTGGTCAGCTTGACCAGATTTTCAATACCGTCCTGTCCAGCAACCTGGGCGTAGGTGTACATACCGGCGATGCGGACGTGAAGGGGTACGGTTTTATCAGCCGCGATTTTCCAGGTGGCTTTGGTTACCTGCTTGGCCGGGCGAGTCAGCAGTTCCTGCTGAGCCGCCAGCCGGGCAACGGCGCTACCGGATTGCAGAACCTTCGTCAACTCCTTCACCGACGCTTTTTTAATGCTCGGGAACGCTTTATACGTCCAGTTGTTCGGTACGGCGCGGACTACATACCCTTTGCTCGGGTTTCCTGAATAACCGGCTCCATCCCAGGCCGAGAGGTACATCCGACCCGACGCATCCACGTCTACGTCGGTAATCTGCGCCAGTTTGATAAATTCTTCTTCTTTCTGCTTGTAGCTGGGGCCATCCGGCGTCACGCGGTGAATATACAACTGGCTCCGCCCCCAGTCGGCCATCATCGGAACGTGGTTGTATTGGTCGGGCCAGGTCGGGTCGTCCATAAAGAAAGAACCCGTTCCGGAGCCTCCGCCCACATCCACCAGCGCGGGGATGATTTCGTTGGTAAAATGCTTGAATAGAACCGGGTAGCCGTACTCGCCTGACTGAATCTGGTGGCTAAACCGGATGTTCCAGCCCCCGCCGTCGTTGGTGTTGTCGCGGGTGAAAATGTTCATGTACGGGTCGATGGCCACGTCGTAAATGTTCCGCATCCCGTGCGAATAAATCTCCATTTCGGTGCCGTCGGGCCGGACACGCACAATACCACCGCCAAGCATGGTCAGTTTCTTGCCGCTGCGGTCTACGGCTTCGTGGAAACCGAAGTCGCCCACGGCAATATAAATCCAGCCGTCGATGCCCATCCGAATACCGTTGGTGGCGTGGTCGGTGCCCCGGCTTTGGAGAAATTTGGGCGAGCAGATGTTCTGAACGAGCGGTTTTGAAGGGCCGTCGGCCACCCCATCCTGGTTGGCATCGTCAAACACCACCAGATCCATACCGGACGCTTTGCCGGTTTCTTTCGAGAACGTGGTGTGCAGCACAAAAATCTGGTCGCGGACCGGCAGAATACCACGTGGGTTATCGACCATCGCAAATTTCGTGTGCTCATCCACTTTGCCGTCGTTGTCCTTATCGATGAGCTTGATGATGTAGCCTTTGCCCGGCGTTTTGCCCAGCGACCCAATCATGTCGACTCCTACGAATACCTCGCCGGTTGGGGCTACGGCCAGACAGGCCGGGCTGGGCGTTAAATCCGGTCCGGCAAAATTGGTCAGCTTAATGTCCGCCGGAACGTCCGGGGCGGTTTTGAAATGGGCAGGTTGTCCAGAAAGAGATTGGCGGTTACGGGTTTCCGAATCCCCCAGTTTCTGCATCAACGTGAGCAGAATCAGAAAGGCGTAAACCAGGCTTAGTGAAATTTTTAACATCGGAATTTTTAAAGAAAAGCTTGGGAACTTGCACGAAGTTCGGGGAAGTAGATGATAAATAAAAATGAAAAAATGGTCGTTGTGACTGGTTACTGACCCGCCGACGGCTTTTTTTCTTCTTCGCCCCGCGGCACCACCAGAACCACTTCTTCCTTGTCTACTTTCACCTGACCGGCGGCCAGCCCTTTGGGTTTCCGGACGAATTTTTTGGGCGTATAAATCACCGGGCAAAGCGAATCGGTCCGGCGTTTGGAATACCAGGCCGCCAGCTCCGCAGCCCGCTCGATGACGGTTTTGGGGAACGGTTTTCCGGCTTTATACTTGACAATGACGTGCGAACCCGAAACGTCGCGGGCGTGCAGCCAGAGGTCGTCCTTGTAAGCATATTGCTGTGTAAGCAGATCATTGTTTTTAGCATTACGGCCAATCAGAATGACAAAACCCTCATGGACAAGCTGCTTGAAGAGCGGGGCCGTGCCGTCGGCGGCTTTCTCGTCGAGGATGGGGTGGGCTTTGAGGTATTTCCGCAATTCCCGCAGCGATTCGATGGGCCGAATGGCTTCGATTTGCTGCTGAATTTGCCCCACTTCCTGCTCCCGGTTGTCGATTTGCTGTTGCAGCAGGTCCCGTTCAATTTTTTCGTTTTTGGCTTTCCGGTAATAATTCTCGGCGTTTTTCTGCGGGCTGAGGTCCGTTTTGAGCTTGATCTTAATGGGCGTATTCCGGTAAAAGTCGTCCAGCTCCACTACGTCGGGCGATCGTGACCCCGGTTTTTCGGGAATCTGATGCAGGTTGGCCATCAGGATGTTGGCAATTTCTTCGTTCTTCACCGCGTCCTCCAGATCGATGAGCCGTTGCAGGTTGGTGTCGATGTAAGCCTGTGTGCGTTTCAGGCGTTTTTCCAACAGCCGTAGGGCGTCGCCTTTCTCGCGGTCCATCGTATTCTGACCCATAATGGCCGAATAAAACCGGTTGCTGGCGGCCAGCGGGTCGGTAAATTCCTGACGAATCGGCTCACCATAGGGCAGGAGTGCGAGCGCCGGTTTGTGCTGGAAAGTCGTAAGGTAGTACTGCGGATGCTCCAGTTGCCGAACGGTTCCCCCAATCAACTGCCACTTTTCCGGCGGCTCTTTCTGCTGAATCCCGTTTTCCTCCAGGTACGCGTTGACGAGTTTGCCGAATGTCGGAAACAACTTCCGGTGGTCGAAATCATTCCGAGTGTAGGCGTCCCACGATTGGTCGAGGGGGCGGTCGAGACCGGAAAGGAGTAATTGCGAATCGGCGACGAGTTTGTTATTAAACAGATCGATGACGGTATCGTCCGAAAAAATCAACAGGTTGGGGCGGTTTCCGAAAAACTTGAACAGTAACGTTATCCCCCCTTCAAGCGTGATTCCCAGACATCGCTCGTTCAGAAATGAGCGAACGGCCAGCACATCCCGGTCGTACCATTCTTCAAACAGATCGACGCTGTTGAAGCGGGCGCGCTGAATGGTTTCGGGGAATAGCAGGCCCGAAAAATCCGGTCGGAGCGTTGCCTTGATAAAAAAAGGTCGGTAAAAATTGAGTTTTCCCCGGGCCTGGGCAAAGACCAGCACCAGTTCGTCGCGGTCCTGACTGAAACATTCCATGAATTTCAGGCCATTCAGGTGTGGCTGGAGGGCTGGCGCAAGCTGACGAAGGAAATAATAATTGGTGTGCACAGGCGAACGAGTTATGAATCCACAAACATACTCATCCGAACAATTGCGGCTGCCGGTGGGTTAACCTTTATCACTAAATTAACCAAGGCCATGGCAAATAACAAAACGACCGACCAGCCGGGTTCAAACGACAAACAAGCTAATTCGAAGCGAACCCGCAACTACGAAGCACGCGATACTTCCGCCATGACGACTAACATGGAGAAGATGCGTTCTAACCAGAATAAAGCCAAAGAAGGACCCGACGAAGACCACACTCAGAAAACCAAAGCCGAATTGCAGGAAGAACGCGGAGGACACGGACACAGTGGGCATAGCAGTTCGCGGAGCGGCAGTGATTCGGGTAATTAAGAAGCGGCCCATAAACGGTAGGAAGGAATATTGATCAGGAAATATGGAAGCCGAAGTAGAATATTTCACTTCGTAATTCGATATTTACTAATCAATATTCCTTTTTTCATTTTTACTAAACCCGCTATGTTCGACCTGCGAACAACCCGACAAGAACTTAACCAGGAGCTGAAAGACATTCTGGCGTATTGGCAGAAATACGGTCCCGATCCGGTCGGGGGCGGTTATTACGGCCAGGTTGATTATCAGAACGTACCGAAAACCGATGCTGCCAAAGGCATTGTGCTCAACAGCCGCATTGTCTGGACATTTTCGGCCGCCGCCCGGCACATGCAGCACGACGAATACCTGCCGTACGCCGAGCGGGCCTACAACTACATCGAGCGGTATTTCCGGGATAAAGAACACGGCGGAGTCTACTGGTCGGTCGATTACAAGGGCGAACCGCTCCAAACGTTCAAGCAGCAGTACGGTCAGGCGTTTGCTATCTACGGCTTGAGCGAATATTACCGCGCCAGCAAACACCAGCCCGCGCTGGATTTTGCGAAAGAAATCTACGGTCTGATGATTAAACACGCCTACGATCCGAAACGGGGCGGTTTTTACGAATGCCTGACCCGCGACTGGTCGGAGATGGCCGATGAGTACATCATCAGCAAAAAAGAAAATCAGGAAAGTAAAACCATGAATACGCACCTCCATATTCTGGAGGCCTTTACGAACCTGTACCGAGCCTGGCCGGATAAAGGGCTGAATGGGCAAATCCGTGGGCTGATTGATATGTTCGAAAAGCACATTGTCGATCCGAAAACGTACCGCATGAACCTGTTCATGGACGACAACTGGAACGTCCGAAAAACCGCTATTTCCTACGGACACGACATTGAAGCGTCGTGGCTGCTGGTCGAATCGGCCGAGGCTCTGCACGACGAAGCGCTGATTAAAAAAATTAAGGCCCTGTCGGTTAAAATGGCGCGGGCGGCCGCTACGGGTCTGGAAGCCGATGGGGGGATGAACTACGAATATGATCCGAAGGAAAAGCACCTGAACCGCGAACGCTCGTGGTGGGTCATGGCCGAATCGATGGTGGGTTTCATGAACGCTTACCAGCTTACGAAGGAAAAGCAGTTTCTGGACAAGTCGCTGAAAAACTGGGTGTTTATTAAGGAATATATGCTCGACCGGAAGAACGGCGAGTGGTACAGCGGCATCGACGAAAACCACAAAGTTCTCGGGAATACCAAAATCAGTATGTGGAAATGCCCGTACCACAACGGCCGGGCGTGCATCGAAATGGTGGACCGACTGGGGTAAGTTGCGGGGCGTCAGAGCGAGATTTTCAACCCGTCGTAGCCCAGGCGCATGGATTCGGGCAACCGCTTTTCCACCTCGCGGTGCAGGCCCAGTTTGTGGCTGATGTGAATGAAATACGCTTTCTCCGGCTGAATCCGCTCCACCAGGGCAATGGCCTGATCGAGTGTGAAATGGGAGATATGCGGTTCGATTTGCAGCGCGTCCAGCAGCAGAACTTCGGTTCCGTAGACCTTTTCCAGCTCCTGATCGGAAATGTAGTTAAGGTCGGTCAGGTAGGTAAAATTCTGGATGCGGTAGCCAAAAACCGGCAGCCGGTGGTGCAACACGTCGATGGGGATGATCGGCACCCCTTCAAGTTCAAAGGGTTCGTTGTTGATTTCGTTGAGTTGAAGGCGCGGAATACCGGGGTACTTCTTTTCCGCAAAAATGTACGCAAACTCAGTCTGGAGCTGCGTGAGTACCCGTTTGTGGGCGTAGACGGGAATATCCTGCCGCTGAAGAAAATTGTAGGCCCGAACTTCGTCCAGCCCGGCGGTATGATCTTTGTGCTCGTGCGTGAACAGAACGGCATCCAGATGCCGGATGCCTGCGCGCAGCATCTGCTGGCGAAAATCCGGACCGGTATCAACGACGAAGCTTTTGCCCCCGACGGCGAGGTGAATCGAAGTCCGCAGCCGTTTGTCCCGGAAGTCAATCGAACGGCATACTTCACACGTACAGCCAATCAAGGGCACACCGGAGGAGGTTCCGGTTCCGAGTAAGGTAACAATCATAAGGAATGAGGGAGTGAGGGAGTGAGGGAGTGATTTCCAATCCTGCCGTCCCTCACTCGTTCAATCCTTATTTATCAGTAAGCTGATTGACAACCTCCACCAACCGGTCGAAGTTCAGGGGTTTCACCAGCACATCGTTGAAACCAGCGGTTTTGAACTCTTCTTCCGTGTAATTTTTGGCATTACCGGTAATGGCAACAACGGGGATATTGGCTTTTTCCTTATCGGCCAGCGCCCGCACCCGGCGTACGCATTCCATTCCATCCATCACGGGCATATTAATATCCAGCAGGATGATGCTGAAATCTTCTTTCTCCAGAATCTGCATGACCTGCTCCCCGTTTTTGACGGAAGTGATGTCGTAATTCTGAAACTCGAGAATTTTACGGGCTAGGTTCTGGATAACGGAGCTGTCTTCGGCAATCAGTACTCGTTTGGTAGACATAAAGTCAATGGCTTGTGGTGAACTAAACCTTCACAGAAAATTTGGACAGGTGAAATTAACGACTATTCCAATAAGACAAAAAAAATGTTCGTATCCTGTCCCACTTAATTGATTTTTGGCGGCAGTAACAGGGTGAATTTGAATTATTTCATTGTCCGGTAAATTTTTTAATATGTAGTTAATACTAAATCCAGATGATTTTGTATTTTTACTATGCTTTATGACGTGTACCATTGCCAGTCTCTTAATGGCTATCCAATAAAACGCTGACGAACAGATTTTTTCTGCTGCCTCTGTTTCCCTTTGCGATAGCTGCCCAGTGCCAACGTATTCCACGCAATTTGTAGTCTTCTAATGCGACCTGTTTCCGGCAGTTCGGTTGACCTTCTAACCCATGAAATTAACTGGCCCTGATTCTTCTTTTGAATTGAATATTCTGGATTACGAGTATAGCGATTCACAGTATTTTATGGATCGCAACTGGCTACTGGTTAGTCTGAAAACTCGTTACCAAAATAAGGAATACACCACAACGGCGCCCCTGTTATCCACCTGGGAAATTGAGCTGCTGATTCAATGGATGCGCTCGGTGGTGTCCCGGCGGCAGTTGTCGCCCCGGCTTTCGTTTGTAGAACCGTGTCTGGGTTTCCGCTATGCGTCAAGTGACATTAATCGTTACCAGTTTGGCATCAAACTCGATCAGGAAGCGACGCCCGACTGGTACGACGACAGTTCAAAACCGTTCTGGTTGCCCGTCATGCCGGACAATGATGAACTGGAACACGCCATCTACGATCTGGAAAAGCAACTAAACCTTTTTCCGGTGCGGGCTTAAAACCGGTTCGGGCCTGTCCAGAAAGAAATAATTGGAAATGCCGGTTTTCCGGCTGATTCACAACCGCATCCGCTTACTACGTTCCCTGACCATCCGGATAGTAAACACCAACTTACGAGTCAACAAATGAGCGAATTACCGGGCCAGCAATGCCCGTATACCGTTATTTCCTTTAACCGGATCGCCAGTTACGGGTTCTCTGCATTCAGATCGGGCATCAATTCCCGGAGGATTTTCTGAGCCGCTACGGAAATAACCGTCCCGGGTCCGAAAACGCCTTTGACGCCCGCATCGTACAGAAACTGGTAATCCTGCGCCGGAATTACGCCCCCGGCAATGACCACAATATCGTCGCGACCAATTTTTTTCAGTTCATCAATCAGTTGGGGTACCAGCGTTTTATGCCCGGCGGCCAGGCTCGACACCCCGACAATATGCACATCGTTTTCTGCGGCTTGCCGGGCCACTTCCGCGGGCGTCTGAAACAACGGCCCCATGTCTACATCAAAGCCCAGATCGGCAAAGCTCGTGGCAATGACCTTGGCCCCCCGGTCGTGGCCATCCTGACCCATTTTGGCGACCAGAATGCGGGGGCGACGACCATCGCGTTCGGCAAAGCGGTCGGTTAACTGGCGGGCCAGCCGGAAATTTTCATCGTCGGATACTTCCGCGGAATAAATGCCTGATACGGCCCTAATCGTAGCTTTGTGTCGGTTAAATGCCTTTTCCATAGCGTATGAAATTTCGCCCAAGGTGGCCCGGTGCCGGGCGGCTTCGATGGCAAGGACCAGCAGGTTGGTGGCAAAGCCGGATTCGGGTAGCCCGGCGGTACGGTCTAAACCGGCGGCTTCCGTAATCGTAGCCAGTGCGGCTTCAACCTGTTCCTGATTCCGGTTCGCCTTTACTTCGTTGATCCGCCTGATCTGCGCTTCCCGGACGGCCTGATTATCTACTTCCAGCAATTCGAGTGCGGTGGCTGCTTCAGAACGGTATTTGTTCACACCCACAATCACGTCTTTCCCGGCATCAATCCGGGCCTGTTTGCGGGCGGCTGCTTCTTCGATGCGGAGCTTGGGCAAACCGGTTTCGATGGCTTTGGTCATGCCGCCGAGTGTTTCTACCTCCTGAATCAACGACCAGGCTTTCTGAATCAACTGATCGGTCAGGGATTCAACGTAATACGAACCGCCCCACGGATCCACCACGGCGGTAATATCGGTTTCGTGTTGCAGATAAAGCTGCGTATTGCGGGCAATCCGGGCCGAAAAGTCGGTGGGCAGCGCAATGGCTTCGTCCAGGGAGTTGGTGTGCAGCGATTGGGTATGTCCCAGGACGGCCGCCAGGGCTTCCACGCAGGTCCGGGCCACGTTGTTAAACGGGTCCTGTTCGGTCAGGCTGTACCCGCTGGTCTGGCAGTGCGTCCGCAGCGCCAGTGATTTTGGGTTCTTCGGATGAAACGGCTTGACCAGCGCGGCCCACAAAACCCGGGCAGCCCGCATCTTGGCAATTTCCATGAAGTGATTCATGCCGATGCCCCAGAAAAAAGACAAACGGGGTGCAAAGTCGTCAATGTTCATTCCGGCTTTCAACCCCGTTCGGATGTATTCCAGGCCGTCGGCCAGTGTGTAGGCCAATTCCAGTTGCGCCGGAGCGCCTGCTTCGTGCATGTGGTAACCGCTGATGCTGATGGAATTGAACTTCGGCATGTGGCGGCTCGTGTAGGCAAAAATATCACCGATGATCCGCATCGACGGTTCGGGCGGGTAGATGTAGGTGTTTCGCACCATAAACTCCTTCAGAATATCGTTCTGGATGGTGCCCGACAACTGTTCGGGCCGCACGCCCTGCTCCTCGGCGGCCACGATGTAAAACGCCATAATCGGAATCACGGCCCCGTTCATGGTCATCGACACCGACATCTGATCGAGCGGAATCTGGTCGAACAGAATCTTCATATCCTCGACGGTATCGATGGCAACCCCGGCTTTTCCCACATCACCAACCACCCGCGGATGATCGGAATCGTAGCCCCGGTGTGTTGCCAGGTCGAACGCTACGGAAAGTCCTTTCTGTCCGGCTGCCAGATTCCGGCGGTAAAAAGCATTCGATTCTTCGGCGGTCGAAAAACCGGCGTACTGGCGAATGGTCCACGGCTGCGTCACATACATACTGCTGTACGGCCCGCGCAAAAACGGCGGAATCCCGGCTACGGAGCCCAGATGCTGGGCATTGGCGAGGTCCTGGGGACCATACTGTGGTTTGATTCGGATGCCTTCGGCGGTAACAACCGAGCGGGCCGAGGAGGCCACAGAAGGTGGATCGGCGGGTGGTTGACTGGGTGTGGTTTTAAAATCAGGGCGCATAACGGTGTTCGGGTAAAGTTTATTCAAAGGGGGCCGCCAACCGGCGTTCGGGTAAAACCTGGACGGTGCTGGTTGAAGAGTCGTCGGGCTGACGGATGGGAGTGGCAGCCGATTCTTCATCCATCCGGAACTTCGTCACTCCCACCAGAACCCGCCCGTTTCTGACGGCTTCCACGTTGGCCTGGTACGCTGTTTCGATCTCGTTCTGAATAAAGCCCTGCTCAAACGCCTTTTGCAAACCGCCCCGGTTTTCTACCGCCAGAAACAACGCCCAGGCCGATTCGGCCAACTGATGCGTCAGGGTTTCGAGGTAATACGAACCGGCCGCCGGATCGAGCGTTTTGTCCAGATGCGCTTCTTCTTTGAGCAGAATCGAAATGTTACGGGCGATGCGGCTCGAAAACGCATTGGGTTCACCAAAAACCGTATCATACGGATGAACGGTTAGCGCATCGCAGCCACCGATTACGGCCGCCATCGCTTCTGTCGTACCCCGGAGCAGGTTCGTATAGGGCGTAGCCGTAGCGTCGTGAAAGGTGGAAGTTTGGCCGTGTAGAAATAAGGAATGAACGATAGACGATGATTGGTAACCACTTATAAGGCGTTGCCAGAGAACACGCAGGGCGCGGAGTTTGGCGATTTCGGTGAAATAACTCGTACCGACCGAAACCGAGAGCATGGTTTTGGAGAGCAGTGACTCAACGGACAAACCGGCGTCGGTCAGCGAATCGTAGAGATCGACGGCCGTGTTCAGCAGAAAAGCCAGTTCCTGCGTGGCGTTGGCTCCGGCGTTATGGAAAACGTGGCTGCTCACGGTAATGGTCCGGAACTGGGGCGAATCCAGCGTCCGGCGGGTAGCTTCCGCCAGTTGCGCAAGGCTTTCACCGGGGGGCGCGCCAGACCGAAGATAAGGAGAGAAAGGTTCCGCAATAATACCGCCTTTTAGTTGGTAGGGCAGCAGTTCTAGCAGGGGCGCCACCAGCGTCTCTGCCGGGCCGTCGGTTTGAAACCAGACGGGTGTTTCGCTCAGTTTCAGACCGTTCAGCAGCCGTTTCCAATCCAGTTCGGCCATGTTGAAGCTGGTCAGATCCAGCAGCAGACCGTCGGCTCCTTTGGCCAGCGCATCGCGCAGAACGGTATTGGTATCACTCACGGAATGAAACTGTATTCGGGGCACGTTCAGCCAGCCCGGCGACTGGTTCGCTATGATTGGGTCCGTTGCAAGGGGCAGCCGGTCGCGGTCTTCAGCGGTATAGAAAGGCTCTCGTTCAAAACCTTCCGGACTCATCCGTTTCAGGGATTCAAAGGGTTTTCCTTTCAGGTCAGCAACCACCTGCTGCGTCCACTGCGCTTTTGAAACCGGCGGAAACAACGCTTCTAGATTAAGATCGGGCATGGTTCTTGATACTTAAATGGCTGGATGGTTACAAAGGGTAGTCTTAAGGATTGAAAGCGTTGTCATCCGGTTAATTTACTAGCTATATACTTGTCCTTAACCAAAAAAACGCTGACTCGTCTTATCCCGGTCCCCCTTATATCATCCAGTCTTTTTTCCAAAGTTAGGTCTTTTTAGAGGAACGTCACAGGAGCGGAGGGAGCCGTTGCGGATGGGGTTGCATTATTCCCATAATCTATTTTTATGGCTTGACCAACAAAAATTTTGCCTGTATTTTTATCCTACCAGAGTTGACAATCGGTCTTGTCCGCTCTGATTTTTTTCCTACTTTTGTCTCCCTTTTTTAACCCACCGGGCTAACTATCCTCGGGTAATTGGCTTTTGAATAGGCAAAATGTAACAGTGAGCATACCCGTACCCGGCATACAACGCGAAGCAGTGACGGTCTGGAACCGTTGCCTGCAGGTAATCCAGGAGAACGTTTCAGACCAGAGTTTTCGGACCTGGTTTGAGCCAATCGTTCCCCTGCGCCTGAATGGCAGCGAACTAACCATCCAGGTTCCGAGCCAGTTCTTCTACGAATGGCTGGAGGAAAACTATGTTCATTTGCTCCGGAAAGCACTTGACTTTGCCATTGGGCGCCACGGCCAGTTACAATACTCCATTATTGTCGATAAAGGCGACGAAAGCAGTAAACCGCTGACGGTGAATGTGCCAACGACAAAATCGCCCCAAACCGCCAAACCCGACAATGTAGATGCCGATATTCTGAAGAGTCCGTTCGAAATGAAGGATCTGGACTCGCTGCAACTGGATTCGTACCTGAACCCGGCCTACACGTTTGATAATTTTATAGAGGGCGATTGCAACCGGCTGGGCCGTTCGGCGGGCTTTGCCATTGCGCAGAATCCGGGCACGACGGCTTTCAATCCGCTGATGATTTACGGGGGCGTTGGTTTGGGAAAGACCCACCTGGTGCAGGCCGTCGGCAATTATATCAAGAATAACAACCAGGATAAGTTTGTCCTGTACGTTTCCTCCGAGAAGTTTACGACCCAGTTTATCAACGCCATCCGGACCGATTCACTGCGCGACTTCATGAGTTTTTACATGCAGGTTGATGTGTTGATCATCGACGATGTGCAGTTCTGGGCGGGAAAAGAAAAAACGCAGGAGACGTTCTTCCACATTTTCAACCACCTGCACGGCGCCAAGAAGCAGATTATCATGACTTCCGACCGGGCTCCCCGCGATTTGCAGGGCATGCAGGACCGGCTTCAGTCGCGGTTCAAGCAGGGATTGACGGCGGACCTGCAACAGCCGGACCTGGAAACGCGGACGGCAATCATCCAGAAAAAACTACAGGCCGAAGGGATTTTTATTGAGCATAATGTGATTGAATACCTGGCGCATAGCATCAATACGAACGTTCGGGAGCTGGAAGGCGTCATTGTGTCGCTGATGGCCCAGGCGTCGCTCAACCGCCGGGAAATTGACCTCGATCTGGCCCGAAATACCCTCCGCAACATCGTTATCGATTCGGATAAAGAAGTAACCATCGATACCGTTCAGGACGTAGTCGCTGCGCATTTCAACATCACCGTGGCCGACCTGAAAAGCAAAAGCCGGAAAAAAGAAGCCGTTTTTCCGCGTCAGATTGCCATGTTTCTGGCAAAAGAACAGACGGAATTGTCACTGAAATCAATTGGTTACCACTTCGGTGGCCGCGATCATAGCACGGTTATTCACGCCATCCAGACCATCAGCGATCTGGTCAGCAACAACCCCCAAATCCGGGAAACCGTCGAAAAACTGAAAGGCTCGCTAAAATAAAGTTTGTCGGTATCGTTTCCGGTAAGTGACTTAATGGGTTCCGGTCACTCTGAACAAGAAACGATAAACCGATCCGCTCGTTGGTCCGCTACCTGTCCCGCAATCAGATTGACGTTACTGCCTACGACCGTTGCATTGCGTATTCCCCGCAACGGCTGATCTATGCGTTTTCGTGGTATCTGGATGTGGTAACGCCGGGCTGGGAACTCCTCGTGGAAGGTGATTATGAACGGGTGATGCCGTTGCCCGTTCGTTGGCGGTACGGTGTGAAAGCCGTCATTCAGCCTCTCTTTTGTCACCAGTTAGGCGTATTTGCCCTTCATGAAACGCCCGACGCAACGGTATTGACCCGCTTTCTGCACACGCTGTATCAACACGTTCGCTACATTCCTTCCTACCAGTTTCAGGCCGCCAACATGCCCGGCCTGACGGCCGAAGCGGGGCAACTGATTCCGATGACCAACCACGTGCTGAATCTGCAAAAACCGTATACCGAACTGGCTGCCGGGTATTCGAAAGGGCAGAAATGGAACCTCAGACACGGTTTGCGGCAGAACTGGGAATTTACGGAAACCGACGACATAGCTCCGCTGATCGGGTTGTTCCGAACGTACAATACCGGTGGCATTGGTCGGGTGGCATCCGACGCTTACGCGAAACTTCAGCGGTTGGTGGCGGTATTGCAGGAGCGGCAGCAGGTTCGCATTCGGGTGGCGCAGCGAAACGGCCGGGTAGAAGCGGGTAACCTGCTGGTGACGGATGTAAACCGCGTGATTCACCTGTTTTGTTCGGCCAGTCCGGAAGGTCGAAAAGGCAGTGCCCGAACCGTGATTCTGGATCAGTTTATCCGGGAGTACGCCGGACAATCCATCTGGTTTGATTTCGAAAGTCCGGAAGTAGACAGTCTGGCGGCTTTTAACCGGGGGTTTGGGGCCGGGCCGGAGCCGTATGTCCGGCTGGTGAGCAATCGGTTACCGGGGCCGATGCGGTTTTTGCACCAGATCAAAAAGCGGCTGCACCAAACCCTTCTGCTTCGATGACAATTCGTTACCTCGACCGCCCTGCCCTTGATCCGGATCGCTGGGATGATTGCGTAAATGCGTCGACGCAGCGGTTGGTTTACGCGGCTTCGT
This sequence comes from Larkinella arboricola, assembly GCF_003259745.1. GTDB lineage: Bacteria > Bacteroidota > Bacteroidia > Cytophagales > Spirosomataceae > Larkinella > Larkinella arboricola. Next base: position 1,482,310 of record NZ_QLMC01000001.1, read on the forward strand.
GGTATTTGGACGCCCTCACGACCGGCGACAAGGCCCCGCACTGGGGCGGTATCGTGGCCGAAAATCAGGGGCGGTATGTGGCCGTAATGCCGGTTGTTTACAAAACGAAGTACGGTATTCGGTATGTTTTCCAGCCTGATTATTGCCAGCAACTGGGCGTTTTCAGCCGGGACGGTGTTGATCTGAAAACGGTTTTTTCCTATTTCTGGCAGCGGTTGAACCGGCGCTTCAAGTGGGTGGTTTCGTATCGGTTCAACGAGAAAAATGAGCACGAACTTTGCTTTCCGGATGGGTTACAGGTCATTAAACGGAGCAATCACGTATTGCCGTTAAACAAACCCTACGCTGAAATTTATCAGGGGTACGCAACGGACCGGAAAACGAACCTCAACCGCGCACGGAATACGGGTTGGGTGGTGGAGGAACGTTCGGATGTGCGGCCGTTGATTCAATTGCACCGCACCCACAACGAGGAAAAAGCCGTTGGCGGTATCGACCTGGATTTAACGATTTACGACCGCTTTGCCCATGCCGTCGATGAGCTGCACCAGCGCGGTTTGGTCCGGATCTGGATGGCCCGAAAAGAAGGAGCCGAATCACCGGAAGCCGGTGGGGTGTTTGTGGTGGATCATAACCGCATCATTTACCTTTTTAACGGCGCGTCGGTTAGCGGGCGGAAGCAGCAGGCCCGGTTGTGGATGATCAACCGGCTGGTGGAGGAATGGGCCGGGAAACCGCTGGAATTTGATTTTGAAAGCCCCGCCGTGGGGGCCGAATCGGTCAAGGCCTACTACCAGAGTTTCGGGGCCGAAAGCCGGTTTTACACCGAGATTTCGTACAACCGTTTGCCCCGGCTGCTGACGTACGCCCGGACGCTGATGCGCGATTTGGGAGCCAATTGGGTAAAAAAAACGGGCCGAAGCCCGTTATCATTAGCGTTTAAAAAACTTCAGTTCGTTTCGTAAACCGGCGTGATTTTTCAGGTCCATTTCCATGGAGCCAACCCACAATTCGACTTCTACCTTCACCGGAATTTTGTTTGCGTCATCGGACACCCAGATTTTAATGGCATCTTCCCCTTTAAACAATTTGTTTTCCGGCAACAGCGGATTGAGTTTAAGCACGTTGATGTGGCCAAACTTGGTTTTGATGACCTCCCGGCCTCGATACCGCACCTTCATGTTGTACACCTGATCGTCAAAAAACGCGGGTACTTCAATCACCTGGCCGGTATTAACCCGATTGAAATCAATGGTCCGGAGGTAATAATAGCCGCTGATGACGTCGTGGACGTTATCGGGCACTTTAAACACGTCCTTCTCGGTTTTTTCCTCCGACCGAACGGTATTGGCGAAGTGGTTGAAGGTAACGTTTTCTTCCTTGCGGTGGTTGCCTTCTTCAACGTGCAGGAAAAATTTCTGCGGCAAAATTGCCGTCGTATCAATGTAAGACCGCCATGTATTCCGAATACGGGTGATCAGGTCAAACGCACCCACCGTGCGACCGTAGACATTGACCCGGTAGCAGGGGCGTTCGTTGACTTTATAAACCGTCGGCGCAACATCAACCGTGGCTTCGGCTGCGTTAAAAATACCGTAATGGACCTTGTACTCCAGGTGTTCGCCGGTTCCAAAGCTGGTATTGTTGACGCGTCGGTACGCATTCTCCGGTTTCAGCGCCACCTGTGATAAGGCAGCGGTGGTTATGATGGACAGGATGACAATAACTTTTTTCATAATCGCTTGACCCATGGCCTCGCAAAGTTCAGGATTAGAGATAGCTATTTATTACAATAAACGCATGAACCGACAAAAAAGCCCGTTCAATTGATAAAATTCATAACGACGGGTACGTCTTTTTCAAATACGTCAGGTACTGCTGGAAATTGCTGTTGAATTTCTCCTCAAACTCGCGCCGGAAACTGTTTTGCTGTTGCCGGTAGGTTTTGTATCCTACGAAGTACGCGTTATTGGGTAAATTCTGTTGCGTAAACCGCCGTTTTTTAGGATTCGGTTTTTCCGCCGACGGTCTGGTTTCCAGCGTGTCTACGGTTTCCACAATCTGGGCAATCAACTGCCACTTCCTGTCTTCTTTGACCCGTTCGGGCGTTTGAGGGTTGTAAGTTGCGTATAAACTATCCAGTTTTTGGGTACCGCGCAAAACATGTTCGTCGTACTTTTCGCCGTACTGCTTCGCATCCAGATAACCCAGGGCTTCCGGCGAGTTGGCGCCGTACTTCTGGGTCAGGAATTTCAACGCTCCGTATTCACCGACAAAATCGGCCAGGTTTTCGTTGTATTCCAGGTTATCTTTAACAAACAGTGTGCCGTGCGTCAACTCATGGATAATTAATTCCGCCAGTTGCCCTTCCGACCGTTTCAGCATTGACGAAAGAATCGGATCGCGGAAAAATCCTAAAGTTGACCAGGCCGATACCTCATTTAAACGCGTATCAAAGCCCTGTTGTTTCAACGCGTTCAGCTCCTGGTCGGCACGGTCTTTTTCGAAGAACCCTTTGTAGGCAAACATACCGATAACCGGAAACCCCCACTCTTTGGCCGCAAGCCGGTATTTCTCCGAAGCGACGACAACCCACAGGATCGGCTGCCCGTGCTGGTCGTAAAATGTTGTGTAGTTTTTGGAGGGGTTAATCCCCAAAGAGTCAATAGAGTAACGCTTTATTTCCTGAATAAGTTCTATTTTCCGTTTGAGCGAGTCCGGAAACGACGCATCCGCCAGCACTTCTTCGACCGGTCGGGTATTCCACAGAATCCGGAATTGTCCCTTCGCCTGCATCCAGCCGTAGCCGATCAGTTCGCGGTACCAGATGCCCAGCACCATACAGATACCCAGGAGCGCCAGGAGGATTTTTTTAATCATGAACAAAAATTGAATAGAATACCCGCAAGCCATAAAACCTGAACTGGCACTATGGTGTTGCTTACTAGACAGACTGTGTTTCCAAATTACACATCAATAAGACATTTATCCGGGAAAAATCCTCTTCCAACAGATGATTTTTCCTTCTTTTTTTCTGTTTTCGTTTTCAAGCTTCATACGGGTGAACGGTTTTTAACGTCGGGGCGGGCGGTAATGATCGCAAATCCTTAAAAGTTAACAAAATGGCTGGTTACAACGAAGTATTGGCAGCGCTGCGGGAATACCGCAACGAGTTGGAAGAACGGGTTCAGACCGAAATTGAATCCCAGTTTGAGGAAGGCAGTACCATCCTGAACGCGTTTTCTGCCCGGGGTGGGGTTTCGGCATTTGCCACGCCCTTGTCGAACGTACACGCTTCCGGCGTCGGTATTCGAATCAAAGCAGGCAAACCCGTTAGGGATAATTTTGTGCTGAAAGTGTATGTGTTCGACAAACTGGATCTGGGTGCGAACACGCCTTCCATCACCCGGAGCTTTCAGGGCATTGAAGTCGATGTAGAAGCGTTACCGATTCAACTGGCGCTGAGCAAAACAAAAGCTAAGGCTGCGACCACCGTGGAGGAGCACCGAAGCAAACAGCGGCCCATTGTCGGAGGAGTTTCCATTGCGCCCCTGAATGAATCGTTTGTTGGTACGCTGGGGTGCTTTCTGCAACGGACGGTTAGTGGTTCCAAGCAAGTTTTTGTTCTGAGTAACAACCACGTTCTGGCCGATACAAACCGGCTGGCTATTGGAACGGCCGTTGTTCAGCCGGGGCCGGAAGTAGCTCCCACCAGTCCAAACGACGTTTTTGCCGCCCTGAGTGCTTTTATACCGATTCAGTTTCCGGCCACCCGCATTGACCCGGTTGTGAATGTGTTCGATGCGGCCATTGCCGTGGTGGCCGACGAAAAGCTGATTCGTAAGGGCGAGATGCTGGGCATCGGCAGGTATGAGCCGAAAGTGGCCGCGGCTGTTCCGGGTATGCGGGTGATCAAATCCGGACGAACCACCGGCGTAACGACGGGCATCGTCACGGCCACCCGCGTCAACGGTGTGCAGGTCAATTACGGAACCCGTACATCGCCCCGCATTGCGACGTTCAACGATACCGTCGAGATTGTGAGCGAAGACGAGACAAAACCGTTCAGTATGCCCGGCGATTCGGGTTCGGTCATTCTGGACGCGGATACGGGCCGACCGGTGGCGCTCCTGTTTGCGGGCGATGGCCGGACAACCACCGCCTGCGATTTCGGTGGGGTGTGCCGGCAATTTCAGGCTTTTCCCGTTTAAGGGTAAATTCCAGCTGGTTGCAGAAGATGCCATCAACCTGTAACTTCGTATGTAACCCATGTCGCCATGAAGCCAAGCGTTCATATTCCGGGCCGACCCACAACCGAGCAGCCGCCCAATCTGGGTGATTTAGCCGCTTCCGTGCACCTGCATCATCCGGCGGTTATCCGGAGCGGGGTAACAACAACAAGAGAAGGGGATTGGGCAATACTGGCAGTGGTAGAACAAAACACGCCCGTACCCATTCGTGAAGTGGAAAGCGAATGCCGGGGCTTTCCGGTTATTTATCAGGAAGATTCGGGCCGGATGCCGGTGGCCCGACCGGCTTACCCCGCTTCAGGCGAATAAGCGCTTACCGGCTAAACCAGACGTAAACGCCTTCCGAATGCTCAAATAAGTTATTGGCAAGATCATAATGCGGTTCAAACCGGACGGTTACGCCAAGGCCGTCCGTTATTTTTATGTCTTTCAGAAACCGTACCATCAACAGTCGCCGGTGCTGTTCCCGATACGTGCTGTTGTACCGGCGCGTGTAACTCTGGTACAGATCTCCGCCCAATTCGGCCCGGTAGCCGTTGCCGTTCCAGTAACTCAGCAAAACCGTTACCGGTTTCAGATTGACCGTCAGGTTAGGGTAAAAAGCCCCACCGGAGTACGGTTTGTCGGCGTTTTCGGTGTAGCCCACCGTGTAGGTATCCAGCCGGGCCGAACGCAGAAAGCCGGATTTCGGATTCTGCCACGTCAGGCTCAGACTGGCGGTCGCATTAAGCGCTGTCCGGACAGGTAGCGGGCTGTTGATATTCTGCCCACCCGCGTGAAAAGCGGTGATCTGTACGGGGATGGAAAGCACCCATTCCTGATTGGGGTTACCAAACCGTTGTTCCGCGGAAATGCCGCCCCAGAAGTGCTCCTGACGGGTGTAGCCGGGCAGGGTGTTCTGGAGGTAGCTTATCCAGAAATCGAAGAATGTGCGGTCGGTCTGGTGGTTAATTTGCAGGCCGTTCTCGATCCGTTGCTGGAGCAGCCGTTCAAAATTATACAGTGGCTCGATCAGCCTGTGACCCACCGATCCTTCCAGCGTCCCAAAGAGGTAATTCCAGTTGCGGTGCTGAAACTTCACGGTAAACGTTGGCGCCAACTGCGTGATGCGGTCCTGTCCAAAATCCTTTTTAAAGAACACGCCCGCTTCCAGCACCACGTTGGGTGCAGGCTGGTAGGCAACCCGAGGGTTCAGCTGATAGCCGAATAAAGTATAGCCGTCGGCGATGGGTCCGAAGTACTCATTATTCCGGACAAACCCCAGGCCGTTGAATCGAAATTGCCACTTTTGCGTACTGTCAAACGGAAACCGTTGTTCCAGTTTCTGGTTGGGTACTTGGGCCGATGTTATGTGTGAAATAAAATATAAATAACATATAAGTATTTTAGCTTTTTGCCTGAATGCTACGGGGCCTTTGTGAAACTGTTTAATCTGTGTTATCTTTAGCCCGGTAATAAGGCGTGGAATACGCTTCATGTATTATTGATTATTTTACAAGACTTCCTTGCAATTTTGGCCGAAAAATGCTAATTTTATAAGGTTAAACATACTAAAAATTAATTTTTGCGTAAACACATCACATGGCACAAGCACCTGCTAGTACGGCTAATGACAGCAAACTGAAAGCCCTGCAAACGACCATCGAAAAATTGGATAAAGCCTACGGAAAAGGAACCGTAATGCGCCTGAGCGAGAGCAAAGTCGTTGATGTTCCGGTTATTTCGACGGGTTCGCTGGGGTTGGATCTGGCGTTGGGAATCGGCGGTGTTCCGCGCGGCCGGATCGTTGAAATCTATGGACCGGAATCGTCGGGGAAAACGACGTTGACGATGCACTGCATCGCCGAAGCGCAGAAGAACGGTGGCCTGGCCGCCTTTATTGACGCCGAACACGCTTTTGATCGCGTCTATGCCGAGAAGCTAGGAATCGATACCAAGAATTTATTAATCTCTCAACCCGATAACGGAGAGCAGGCGCTCGAAATTGCCGAACACCTAATTAGCTCCGGCGCAATTGATATTATTGTTATTGACTCCGTTGCCGCTCTGGTTCCGAAAGCTGAACTGGAAGGCGATATGGGTGAAAGCAAAATGGGTCTGCAAGCCCGGTTGATGTCACAGGCCCTGCGGAAACTGACGGGGGTAATCAACAAAACGGGTTGCTGCTGTATCTTTATCAACCAGTTGCGCGAAAAAATCGGCGTTATGTTTGGAAACCCCGAAACAACGACCGGTGGTAACGCACTGAAATTTTATTCATCCGTTCGGTTGGACATCCGCCGGATCGGACAGATTAAAGACGGCGACGATATTCTGGGGAACCGCACGAAAGTGAAAGTGGTTAAGAATAAGTTAGCCGCTCCGTTCAAAGTGATCGAATTCGACATCATGTACGGTCAGGGAATCTCCAAAGTAGGCGAAGTGCTTGATCTGGCTGTAGAACTCGATATCGTGAAGAAATCAGGCTCCTGGTTCTCCTACGATGGGAACCGGCTTTCGCAGGGTCGTGATGCAGTTAAAAACCTGCTGCTGGACAACCCCGAATTGATGGCTGAACTGGAAGCCAAAATCCGGGCTCACGTCAACAGCGACGAAGAAGCCCTGGTTGATGCTTCTGGTAACGCAGAAGAGGATGAGGACTCACTGAATTAAGCTTCCGCCGTGCGTTGCTTTGAAGAAATTGAAGCGGAGTGTTTTATTTAATTATTGTTTGACAAATGAAGAGGTGGTTGGCTGTTGCTGACCACCTCTTTTTTGCTTTTTGGATAGCTATAAAACACAAAAACCGGCCTCGGCCGGTTTTTGTCTGTATGGACGAATTCGAGTCTGTTAACGGTCGCCGATGGCTTTGAATTCCCGCAGCGTAGCGCCGGTGTAAATCTGACGCGGCCGGCCGATGGGTTCCTTCTGTTCGCGCATCTCTTTCCACTGGGCAATCCAGCCCGGCAGACGGCCAATGGCAAACATTACCGTAAACATATTGGTCGGGATGCCCAGCGCGCGGTAGATGATACCAGAGTAGAAGTCAACGTTCGGGTACAGTTTACGCGATACAAAGTACTCATCGCTCAGAGCGGCTTCTTCGAGACCTTTGGCAATTTCCAGAACCGGGTCATTGACGCCTAGTTTGCCCAGCACGTCGTCGGCGGCTTTTTTGATGATTTTAGCCCGTGGGTCAAAGTTTTTGTAAACGCGGTGACCAAAACCAAACAGCCGGAAGCCGGTTGTCTTGGCATTTTTAGCCATATCAATGTATTTAGCCACATCACCACCGTTCTCCTTGATTTCTTCCAGCATTTCGATTACTTCCTGGTTGGCGCCACCGTGCAGCGGTCCCCAGAGTGCGTTGATACCGGCTGAAATCGACGAATAGATGTTGGCCCGCGACGAGCCCACCAGCCGAACCGTTGACGTTGAGCAGTTTTGTTCGTGATCAGCGTGCAGAATCAGCAGCTTGTTCAGGGCGCTGGATACCACCGGATCGGGCTGGTATTCTTCCACCGGCAGCGCAAACATCATTTGCAGGAAATTCGAGCAGTAGTCAAGTTGGTTCTTGGGGTAATTAACCGGATGCCCCTGCGACTTTTTGTACGACCAGGTGGCAATGGTTGGCAGTTTCGCCAGCAACCGAATGATGTGCAGTTCGGTTTGGTCCGGTGCTTTTTCGTCGTACGAATCCGGGTAGAAGGCGCTCAGGGCACTGACCAGCGACGACAGCACGCCCATCGGGTGCGCGTTGTTGGGGAAGCCTTCAAAAATCTTCCGCATGTCTTCGTTGACCATCGTATGACGCCGGATGCGGTCTTCAAAGGCCGTGTATTGTTCCTGCGTCGGCAGTTCGCCGTAAATCAGCAGGTAAGCTACTTCCAGAAAGCTGGCTTTTTCGGCCAGATCTTCGATTGAATAACCCCGGTAATGCAGGATGCCTTCTTCGCCATCCAGAAACGTGATTGCACTCTGGGTGGCACCGGTATTTTTATATCCTCTGTCTAAGGTGACGTAGCCCGTCTGGTCGCGGAGATTGGAAATGTCTATGGCTTTTTCGTTTTCGCTACCAACAATAACAGGAAATTGATAGGTTTTACCATCGACAGATAATTCGGCTGTGTTTGACATACGTATTCGGGGTAGAGTAAATCGGTTATGGTAAATTGGAATAATTAGGTTGGCACTCCACTGGATCAGTACCTGCAAAATGCGAACGGTACATTGGGCATACTCACCGCAATGGTAGACTCCGCGCCGGGCGAAATTAGCCAAAAACTAGTAACGACACATGATTACTTTGGTAAAAACATGAGGAATGTCCAAAATCTACTTGTTTAACCCAAAGTTGAGACCATTAGTTGCAGGTATGGCTTGATAATTGCTCCATTCCTGTCCCCCGCCGAACCGCGCTCACCAACCGGATTAGGTTCCTCTCGGCAGCGACCAGATCGGCCAGCGATCAGCAGCAACAGGAAACCCTAGTGCTGAACTATCAGCGTTTGGTTCGCCGGGTGGTGATCACATCGTACGACGTTTTTCCGAAAACAATAGCCAGAATGATGGGCAACAGTACGGCACCGGTTTTAAACCCTGAGCCCGTAAACCGGTAAGCGCCGGACGAAAACTGGGTGTAGGTCTGAAAAACAAGGAAAAGGCTGGCCACAAACAAGCCGATTGCCAGCACCACCGCCACCGGGCCGCTCGTCACCCGCTTGATAACCAGACTGATGGTTAAGGCAACCAGCACCGTTACCGCCACGGTTGCCATGGCTTTGGGCAGGGTTTCGAGGTAATCGTGGTCGTACCAGAAAATACCGATCTGCCCGATCAGATTGGGGTGGGCAAGCAACCAGCCCGCAACGACGGTCAGAACCAGCAAAACAAGATAATAAAACAGGTTGGTGCGCATGAAAAACAAAGGTGATTGATAAAGATAAAACCAATCTTCGAAAGTTTTTGTCAATAAAAAAAGCCTCTTTCGAGGCTTTGGGGTAAAAAAATACCTGATTGGCAAAAATCGTTAATGCGAAATCATCTTGTGGTCGTCGGATTGCTTGGGGATTCTGACCCGGAGCTGGGCAAGAACAACAGCCCGGTAGCTAAAGCCGAAAATACGGTAGCGATACGCGTAAATCCAGTTTAGCACCGGCTTTTCGACCCAGCGGTGTAGCTGCCAGCTAAACCAGCTCATCCCAACCAACACAACGACATTGCCCAAAATCACCAGTTCGGAATGATGTTTCATCAGCAGTATGTGGGTGACAACCATAATGACGGGAATGTGAATCAGGTACAACAGGTACGATGCATCGCCCAGTTTAAGGACCCAATCCGGGTACTGGAAACGACCGCTTAATTCCAGGTTAACCAGGCTTAGTAAAAGAACCAGTGCAGGTAAACCCAGCCCTCCGATGCGCAGCCAGGTGTCTGCCGGATCAATGAAATTACCCGCCAGGAAGAACACCAGCAGGGCCACAACCGTCAGGACGGGCGGTATGCTAAACCGATACCGTCGCAGGGCCAGATACCCCACTACACCGAAGCAAAACTCCAGATTGAACGGGCTAAACAGAAAATCGTGGAACGGGAATTCGGGAAAAAAAGCCAGCCCCGTCCAGCGGGCCAGTCCGCTCAGGACCGTAGCCGCCAAAACCAGCGCGGGAATAATCAGCAGGAACGGGGACAGGATCATCAGCCCGAACAGGATGTAAAAGTAGAGCTCGTAGCTCAGTGTCCAGGTTACCGGCAAGATACTTTCATGCGCAGGAACCAGAAAAAGCGCTTTCAGGGTGGTAAACGGTTCGAAGGAATACGCGATCCATTGCAACGAAGGAGCAAAGGCATGCAACCCGAGCAACCCGACACTGGCCAGCAGAAAAACCAACCAGTAAATGGCGTAAATCCGGACCAGTCGTTTTTTGAAATACGGTAACAGGTACCGGGGTGTGGCTATTTTGGATGCGTTCGTATGGGTAATAACAAAACCGCTGATCACAAAAAAGAGATCAACTCCACCAAAACCGGCTTTGAAATACCCGAAAACAGAGGGCGGGATGTGGATCTGTCCCATTTTGATGTATAGATGGAACAAGGTGACGAGTAAGGCCGCAATGGCCCGTAAAGCCTGAATGGAATCGAGGGTTTTAGGGAAAGGAGCAGAACGAACAAGCATGAATTAGACCATTTACAACACGCTTCTAGTGAGTTAGCACAGCTTTTCGTACTACGTGGAAATTGGTCCTAAGAGCCGAAATGCACTAAAATCTAAGTGAAATTACTCATAAATAATTACTATTGGTATAGTGTTAGCCAGAAATAGCAATTATTTATAAGTAATTAGGTTGTAAAGATCTGATTGTTAACTGTTTGTTGTAGGTGTTTTTGTTGAAAGCAATTACTGTTGATAATACCGCCGGGCAAAGGTCATGAAACCCGCGGCCAGCCCTTCCGGTAAGCCTTGCAGATGGACAAAGCTAAACGTGCGGGGGAGCCGGAAATCTTTGATGGAGACTATTTTGAGCTCACCGCTCCGAACCTCCTTCTCGATAGCCCGCGATGACAGAATAGACAGGCAGTTGGCGTGTTCCAGAAACGACTTGATGCTTTCTGAACTGCCCAGGTGCATCACTACCGTCAGATTGGAGGGCCGGATACCCCGACCTTGCAGCGCCGTTTCCAGCACTTCGAGCGTACCCGAACCCCGTTCGCGCAGCACCAGCGGCAGGGCGCTGAGTTCTTCCAGCGTAATTTCTTTCAGGCGGCTATACCGGCTTTTGCTGTGGACCACGGCCACCAGCTCGTCTTCCAGAAAGTCGTGGTATTTCAGACCGGCGTGGTGCTTTTTGCCCTCCACAATGCCGAGATCGATTTCTTTGGCCAGCACCGCGTGCTCGATCATTTCGGTATTACCGGTTAGCAGGCTGAGCTGGATGGTTGGATACCGTTCGTAATACGACGCCAGCAGCGGAGAAATCAGGTATTGGGCAATGGTGGTGCTGGCTCCCAGCCGCAAGCTGCCTTTCTGCTGGCTTTTAAAGGAGTTTAACTCAAAAAGGGCTTCCTGATAGAGATCGAAAATTTGTCCGGCATAGCGAAACAGTACTTCACCGGGGGGCGTCAGGACGATGGTATTGCCCTTCCGGTCGAACAGCCGCAGGCTGAGCATGTCTTCGAGGGCCTTAATGTGCTTGGTAACGGCGGGTTGGGTGATAAACAATTCCGCCGATGCTTTGGTGAAACTGCGATGACGGGCTACGCTGTAAAATACTCTTAATCGAAAATCATCCATGGAGATGGCAAGTACGCTTTTTTAATAACCAAAGGTAATGGGAATGCGGCAAAAAACGTTTTTTGGAAAGTTATTTCATAGAGTTACGGGGTGAAGTGCGGACTTAAGCGGAGACTCTGCGTAACTTTGTTACCTCCGCTAGACCCGCGAAATAACCGTTTTCTTTATGCAACGCAATTACCATCTTGAACAAGCCGAAAGTCAGGAATTTGACATTTGCATCATTGGCGGAGGGGCCACCGGTGCGGGTTGTCTGCTCGACGCCCAGAGTCGGGGACTGAAAGCTATTTTAATTGAAAAGCACGATTTTGCCTCCGAAACGTCCAGCAAATCAACGAAGCTGATTCATGGCGGAGTACGGTATCTGGAACAGGCCGTCAAACAGGCCGACCTGAACCAGTATCATATGGTGAAAAAAGCCCTGCGCGAACGGCTGACGCTTATCCGCAATGCTCCCCACCTGGCCCATCCGCTGGCCCTGCTGACGCCCTGCATGAGCTGGATGGAAGGAATTTATTACACCGCCGGACTCAAAATGTACGATACCCTGTCGGGCGAACTGAGCATCGGAAAAAGCGAGTGGCTGAACAAGGAAGAGACCCTCAGACGCAATCCGGCCATGACCCACAAGATTCACAGTGCGGTTTTGTATTACGACGGGCAGTTGAATGATGCCCGCTACAATATGTCGCTGGTCAAAACGGCGATGCAGTACGGTGCCGTGGCGCTCAACCACGCCGAAGCCCGCACATTCGAGAAAAACGCGAGCGGACGGCTGGTGGTTCTGTACGTGCGGGACTCGCTGACGGGACGGCTTTTGCGGATTCGGGCCAAACGGTTTATCAACGCCACCGGCCCATTTGCGGACCGCATCCGGCTGCTGGCCAATCCCGACATGGGCTTACGGATGCGGGTGAGTAAGGGCGTTCACATCATTGTGCCGGGCGAACTGATGCCGTCCGATACTGCCATTCTGGTGCCTAAAACCGACGACGGACGGGTGGTATTCATTATCCCGTACAACGGTAAGCTGATGATTGGGACCACCGAAACCGAGTCTGAACTGGCCGAATCGGAGCCGGTGGTGGAACGGGCCGAAGTCGAATACCTGATCAACTACGTAAACCGCTACTTCGAGAAACCGATTCGTGCGGATCAGGTCATTGCCGGTTTTGCCGGTTTGCGCCCCCTTTTGCAGGCCGATCCGAATGCCGATACGAAGCAACTGGTGCGCGATCACGAAGTGGAAGTAGATAAATTGTCGGGCCTGATCAGCATTCTGGGCGGTAAGTGGACCACCTACCGGCTGATGGCAAAAGATACCATCGACAAGTTCTACGAACTGGAAGGCGTAACCGAAACGCCCTGTACGACGGATCACATCAAACTGGTCGGGGCAGAAGGCTACGCGGATGACTTCTGGAAAGTGCTGGTTAGCAAATACGGGGTTGAGGAAACGGTGGCCCAGCACCTCAACCGGCAGTACGGCACGGAAAGCCTGGAAATTGTGCAGCTCATGCGCGAACAGCCCGACTGGAACCAACGGCTTTCCGACCATTTGCCCATCACCAAAGCCGAAGTCGTGTTTGTGGTGCGGGCCGAAATGGCCCAGACCCTCAAAGATGTGCTGGCCCGGCGGTTTGGGCTGGAACTGACCGACTGGCAATCTACCGAACAAATCACCGAAACCGTTGCCGATCTGATGGCCGTTGAACTCGGCTGGACCCCCGAAGAACGCCGGAAAGCCGTATTCAACTATCAGGCTGAACTTGAATGGTTTAAAAAATCGGCGGGATTAGTGTTCTGATAAACGCTGCTCGAACTTCTATTAAAATCCGCCGGGGCGTCTGAACCACGCCGGACGCCCCGGCCGAAAATGGGAATAAGCTATTTCCCTAGCCGCATAACTCCCTTCACAAGCTGTATCAGGATAACCGGCGCAATACCGGCCACGGCAATCATCCAGAGTTCCGTACTTGGGATGGTTTTGATGCTCAGGATCTGTGCCAAAAATGGTACGTAATAGGTCAGCAGCAGAATAAACACGCAAAGCAGCAGCGCGTACCAGATATACCGGTTGCGGGTGATCTCGTTGACGAAAAACGAACGGCCCGAACGCAGGTTGAAGACGTGCATCAACTGCGCAAAAGACAGGGCGTAGAACGTCAGGTTGTTGCCTTCCTGCTGCGTCAATCCCAGCTTCTGGGTTCCGAACCAGTAAGCCCCCAGCACCGAAGCCGTTATGGCCAGGGCATACAAAACGAGCATTCGCCAGTCGCGACGGTCCATAATCGGCGTTTTGGGGTCGCGGGGTGGCTGGTGCATCAGACTCGAATTCTCCCGACCGACGCCCAGCGCCAGCGCCGGAAAGACGTCGGTGACGATGTTGATGAACAGAATCTGCAACGGCAGCAACGGATTGCCGACGTTCAGGAAACCGGCAAACGTCACCACAAAAATCTCACTGAGGTTACACGACAGCAGGAACAAGACAAACTTGCGGATGTTCTCGAAAATCACGCGTCCCTGCGCAATGGCCGTTACAATGGAGGTAAACGAATCGTCTTTCAGCACCATATCGGCGGTTTCGGCGGCCACCTGCGTTCCGCGCAGTCCCATCGCAATACCGATATCCGACTTTTTCAGGGCCGGAGCATCGTTCACCCCGTCGCCGGTCATCCCGACAATATCACCATCCTGCTGGTACAACTCAATCATATCCAGCTTCTGCGCCGGACTAACCCGCGCAAACACCCGGCATTCGAGCAGCTTCTTCCGATCGTCGGCCTGGAGTTCGTTCAACGGTTTGAGGTCTTTACCGGTCAGTACCATTTCTTCGCCGGGTTCGATCAGCCTGACCTTAGACGCAATCGTCAGGGCGGTGGCAGGGTGGTCGCCGGTAACCATAATCACCTTGATACCGGCTTCGCGGCAGGCTTGCAGGGCGGGCGTTACTTCGGTGCGGGGCGGATCGAGAAAACCAATCAGGCCAATGTACGTCAGGTCTTTGTCGGCAAAATCATCACCGGGGCGGGTATCGGTTTGGCGGTAAGCAAACGCCAGCGTTCGCAGGCCGTCGGTCGCCATCTTTTCAGAAAGGTCGTAGTAGGCTTTCCGGTCCTTTTCGTCGAGTGATTGGCACCGGTCCAGCACCTCTTCGGCCGCGCCTTTGACGGCTACCAGAAAGCCGTTGTTGTGTTCGTGGAGCGTGCCCATAATCCGGGTGTCGGAGCTGAACGCTTTCTCGGCTTTTCGCGGAAATTCCCTGTGAATCTGGTCCGGGTTCTGCCCGGCGGCAATTGCAAATTTTAGCAGCGAAACTTCCACCGGATCGCCCACTTCTTTCGGTTTCCCGTCAACGATGTCGTAATCTGCGTTGTTGCAAAGCACCCCGACCCGAATGAGTTGCTGGTAGGTTTCCGATTCGGTAATGGCCTGATCGCCGTGGACTACTTCCAGCTTCTGCGCTTCCGCGTCCGCCCGGATCTCGGCCTGCTGCCCCGGCAGTTGCAGTGTGTTGACTTCAATGCGGTTTTGGGTCAGGGTGCCGGTTTTATCGGTAAAAATGACGTTGGTGCCGCCCAGCGTTTCCACCGCCGACAACCGCTTGACGATTACCTTCTTTTCGGCCAGCCGCAGCATACCGTATGCCAGTGCGATGGTTGCCACCACCGACATACCTTCCGGAATGGCCGCAATGGACAGTGCCAGCGCCGTTTCGATTAGCCGCAGCGGTTCTTCGTTGCGCAGCAGCCCGACCACCAGAAACAGGGCCGCCAGCCCGACCGTTACCCAGATCAGGACTTTCGCCAGGGAGTCGAGTTTGGCTTCCAGCGGGGTAGCCGAGCGTTTGGCTTCTTCGACCATCGTGGCAATTTTGCCCAGTTCGGTTTGCTGGCCGATGCCTGTAACGACAGCCCGCCCGGTACCCGCCGTCACGGGCGTGCCCTTGAACAGCCGGTTGTGCTGATCGCCCAGCGGGGATTCGTCCGGTGGCAGTTCCGTGTTTTTATCGACCGGCAGCGATTCGCCGGTCAGGGCGGACTCGTCGGCCTGGAGTTGGCTCACTTCAAATAAGTTGGCATCGGCGGCTACCAGATCACCGGCTTCAACGACAAGAATATCACCGATGGTCACTTCTTCCGACGAAATCTCCCGAATACGGCCGTCGCGCAGGACCCGCGCGGGGGTGGTGTCCATTTTGCGCAGGGCATCCATCGACTGCCGGGCGTTCCATTCCAGAATAAACCCGGTAATAGCGTTGATGAGCAGCACGGCAATGATAGCGAAACCTTCGACGGTTTCACCCAGAAAAAAGGAAATACCAGCAGCAGCGGCCAGGATGTAAACAATGACACCGGTAAACTGGCGCAGCAGTATCGTAAACGCGCTTTCCCGTTTGGCTTCCTGGAGGGCATTCGGTCCTGATTCCTCATAACGGCGTTTGGCTTCGTCGGCGGTCAGGCCCGTTTTGGGGTCAACGTTCAGAGCCTGAATTAGTTGGTCAATCGGAATCTGATGCGGTTTTTCGGGGGCTGAAATAGGTTGCATAAGAGTGGATAGGGAGTGACGGAGCCACTAAATTAGCATATGCAGTGCAGGAAGCACACGAGAATGGACGGAAAAGAGATATTTCGCGGAGTGGAGCGGAGTAAAGAAAGTTAAACGGAGTCGCTGTTCAACTCTTTTTACGCTGCGAACTAATTTCTATTAAAAATATTTATTAAAAAACTTTTTAATAAACTGGTGGCAACTACTTTTGCTTTATGAAACCGAAACACGCCGAACAGAATACAGAGCAGAAAATAAAGGAAGCCGCTAAAAAAGTCTTTCTGGAACGGGGCTTTGATGGTGCCAAACTGCGTCATATTGCCGAGGAGGCTGGTACGACAATGGCGATGGTCAATTATTATTTCCGAAGTAAAGAGCAACTTTTTCAAAGTATTTTTCTGGAAACGCTGGGTTCTTTCCTGGGACGGGTAGTATCGATTCTGAATGAGGAAGTGCCTCTGGAGATTAAAGTCTGGAAAGTAGTTGATAACTATACTGACTTTTTAACTCAAAACCCCCATGTACCGGTTTTCGTTCTAGCTGAGCTTCAGAAAGATAGTAGCGAAATTTTCGAAAAGCTCAATGTCAAATCGGCTGTTGAGTCGTCTTTCTTTGTCAGGCAATTGGCAATTGAAGGAGAAAAAGGAGCTATTCGACCCGTAAAACCGTTGCAGCTTATTGTCACGATGCTGGGCAGCCTGATTTTTCCGTTTATGGCTAAACCCATTATTTCTTACATCGGTGCTATGGATAATGGAGCTTATCAGGCTTTTCTGGAGGAACGAAAAGTGACGGTTTTTGAAACCATTATGGCGTATTTAAAACCAACCTGAATTTTTTTGTCTATTCATTAAAAATATTTTTAAAAATAGTTTTTAATACTGTCCGTATGAAACCATTATCCATGTTTTTGTTTGGCCTGCTGCTGATGCCATTGGCGCGGGCTCAGTCGGTGATAACGCTGGAGCAATGCTATTCCTCCGGTATTGCCAACGATCCGCTGACGCGTCAACGGGAGATTTTGCAGCAAACCGGTGAGCTGGCTCTTGCGAATCTGGACAAAAACCGACGGCTGCCACAGCTAGGTATTAATGGTCAGGCAAGCTGGCAATCGGAAGTAACGAAACTGCCCATCGAACTGCCGGGCGTGCCGATTCCGCAATTGAGCAAAGACCAGTACAAGCTGACGGCGGACCTAAGCTATACCCTGTACGATGGTCAGCAGACGGTTTTTCAGAAGCAAGTGCAGCAGGCCAGTACGGCGGTGAGCTTACAGCAGATTGCGGTTGAGCAAAACCGGTTGAAAGAGCAGATCAACGCTTATTTTCTGAACATTCTGCTAACCGACGAAAACACCCGGCTGACCCGCATCCGGCTGGAGGAGTTGCAAAACCGTGTTGCTAAAGCCGAAGCTGGGGTACGTTACGGAACCGTGGCGACTATAGGCGTGGATGTGTTACGCACCGAGGTGTTGACTACCGAGCAGCAATTGGGCCAATTGGGAAGCAATCGCCGGGGGCTGCGCGACCAACTCGGGATTCTGACGGGACTGGTCATTACTGACAGCACCCGGCTCATCATCGAAGAAGGAAAAACTGTTGTTGCTAATTTGCCACTCAACCGTCCTGAACAAAAGTTGTTTGATGCCCAGCGGACCTTGTTGGATGAACAACTTCGGCTAACCGCTAATCGGCTACAACCTCGGCTGAGGGCTTTTGCCCAGGGTGGGGCGGGCCGACCGGCGCTTAACTTCCTGAACAATGACTTCCGGGGCTTTTTTATCGGTGGCCTTCGGTTGAGCTGGGATCTGTCGGCGGCTTACACGCTTCGCAACGACCGCACGGTTTTGGCCCTCAGCCGGGAGCAGATCACGGTTCAACAGAAAGTATTTGACCGAAATCTGGCACTTCAACTTCGACAGCAGCAAACGGAAATCGACCGCATTAGCGCCCTGTTGGAAAAAGACCGGGAAATTAGTGCCCTGCGCTCCAAAGTCCGGCAAACCGCCAGTGTGCAACTTGATAACGGAACCCTGTCCGCCCGCGATTATACCACCGAACTCAACGCCGAAAGCCAGGCGCTGCTGAATCAGAAAACCCACGAATTACAACTGCTGTTGGCAAAGGTTCAATACCGGACGCTGACCGGGAATTAATCTCATCAAATAGCCATGACCATGAAAATCATAGTGATTATCAGTGCCTTTCTGATCAGCCTGATGGCCTGCGAAAGCGAACCGCAATCGGACGCATACGGTAATTTTGAAGCCGTGGAAACAATCGTATCGGCCGAGGCTACCGGCGCTTTGCAGAAGCTATCTATCGAAGAAGGCCAGACGCTGAAAGCTGGACAAACCGTGGGGCAGATTGATCCATTGCAACTTCAGTTGCGAAAATCCCAGTTGCTGGCCAGCCAGCGGGCCGTTTCCAGTCGCTCCCCAAACATCCAGGCGCAACTATCGCCCTATGAACAGCAGCTTGCGGTGCAGGAACAACAACTACAGACGCTGCACCGCGAAAAAAAACGGACAGAAAACCTGATTGCCGCCGGGGCCGCGCCCACCAAGCAACTCGACGACATTGTGGCCCAGATCGATGTGACCGAACGCCAGATGGCCCTGATTCGTCAGCAACGGGCGGCCCAGCAATCGGCCCTGACGACGCAGCGCAGCGGGACACTTTCGGAAGAAGCACCGTTGGAAGAACAAATCCGTCAGATTGACGACCAGATCAAAAAAGCGACCATCGTCAACCCCGCGACCGGAACCGTCACCGTCAAGTTTGCCGAACCCGGTGAGGTGGTTAGCTACGGGAAACCGTTGTACAAAGTGGCCGATCTTGACCAGATTACGCTCCGGGCTTACATCAGCGGGGATCAACTGGTGCGGGTCAGGCCGGGGCAACGGGTGAAGGTGCTGGTGGATGCGCCTAACGATCAGTTTAAGGAATATGCCGGAACGGTAACCTGGATTTCGAGCAAAGCCGAGTTTACACCCAAGGTCATTCAGACGAAAGACGAGCGGGTTAATCTGGTCTACGGCTTGAAGGTCAGGGTGAAAAATGATGGCGGTTTGAAAATAGGAATGCCGGGAGAAATTCGGTTGTAAATCCTGCGAAACATGGATGCGATTATCATTGAAAATGTCTCGAAATCGTACGGCGAGGCTTTGGCGGTGGCAGATGTGTCGCTGTCGATCCGGGTGGGCGAGTTGTTTGGGCTGATCGGGCCGGACGGGGCCGGAAAAACCACACTCTTCAAAATTCTGGTGACGCTGTTGCTGCCAGATGCAGGCCGGGCGACGGTCGTGGGGCGCGATGTGGTCAGGGATTACAAGGATCTACGGCAACGGGTAGGCTACATGCCCGGACGGTTTTCGCTCTACCCGGACCTCAGCGTGCAGGAAAATCTGGCGTTTTTTGCTACGGTTTTCGGAACCACCATCCGGCAGAATTACCACCTGATTCAGGAAATTTATTCGCAACTGGAACCGTTCAAAAACCGGCGGGCCGGGCAGCTTTCGGGCGGGATGAAACAGAAACTGGCCTTGTGTTGTGCGCTGATCCACAAGCCCGAAGTCCTGTTTCTGGACGAGCCGACTACCGGCGTTGATGCGGTTTCCCGCAAGGAGTTCTGGGACATGCTCCGCAAACTGAACGAACGCGGACTAACGACGCTGGTTTCGACTCCGTACATGGACGAAGCGGACCGTTGCGACCGGATTGCGTTCATGCAAACCGGAAGAGTGCTGGCGGTCGATCAGCCATCGGTCATCACCAACCGGTTCCGAAAACCGTTGTTCGCTGTTCGGGCAGCTGATACGTACCGACTGATTCAGGATTTGCGGCAGGCACCGTTCACCGAATCCTGCTATTCCTTCGGTGAGTTTTTGCACCTAACCGTTCGTTCTGGCGGGGTAACCGACCTCCAAATCGGGCAGTATTTGCTCGATAAAAATCACCGGAATATCGAAATCCAACCCATTCAACCCGGCATCGAAGATACCTTTATGGCGTTGATGAACCAGCCGGAGCCAACGGCCTGACGATTATGGGAAAAGCAGTCATCACTAACCAGTTAACCAAAAAGTTTGGCGATTTCGTGGCCACCAACGCCATTACGTTCGATGTAGAACAGGGGGAGATCTTCGGCTTTCTGGGTGCGAATGGAGCCGGAAAAACCACGGCTATGCGGATGCTTTGCGGGTTGCTGAAACCGTCGTCGGGTCAGGCCAGCGTCGCGGGATTTGACGTCTATCGGCAATCGGAAAAAATCAAGCAGAACATCGGCTACATGAGCCAGCGGTTTTCGCTGTATGAAGATTTGACGGTTCGGGAAAACATCCGGTTTTACGGCGGTATTTACGGCCTTCGCCGGGCGGAGATTCCGGCCAAAACCGATCAGATTCTGGCGAAACTGGGCATTGAATCTGTGGCTAATTCGCTGGTAGCTGCGCTGCCGCTGGGCTGGAAGCAAAAGCTGGCGTTTTCGGTGGCCCTGCTGCACGAACCCAAAATTGTTTTTCTGGACGAGCCAACCGGGGGCGTCGATCCGATCACGCGTCGGCAGTTCTGGGACCTGATTTACGAAGCTGCCCACCAAGGCACGACGGTTTTTGTCACCACGCACTACATGGACGAAGCCGAATACTGCAACCGCGTTTCGATCATGGTCGACGGCAGAATGAAGGCGCTGGACACCCCGGCGGGTCTGAAAACCGCTTATGGCGTGGATTCGATGGACGCCGTTTTTCAGATTCTGGCCCGGGGCACTTCAACCAAATAAATCATGAACCGCTTCATCGCTTTTGTCAAAAAAGAATTTTTCCACATCCTGCGCGACCGGCGGATGTTGCTGATTCTGTTCGGTTTGCCGCTGGTGCAGGTGTTGCTCTTCGGTTTTGCCCTCACCAACGAGATCAAAAACGCCCGGATTGCCATTCTCGACAACGATAAAAGTCAGCATTCGCAGCAGATTACGGCCAAACTGCTGGCGTCCGGCTATTTTCAGTTGCGGGAAAACCTGCGTTCGAACACCGACATTGAACGGGCGTTTCGCCGGGGGCTGATCAAACTGGCGGTGGTGTTTCCGGCTGGTTTTACGGCCGACTTCGAACACGGACGTAACGCCCAAATCCAGCTTCTGGCCGATGCCACCGAGCAGAATACCGCCATTAGCCTGACTAACTACGCGTCGGCCATCATCCGCGATTATACCACCGACCTCAACCCGACCAGCCAGCCGCCGATGGTCATCGACGTCCGCAGCCGCATGGTGTTCAACCCCGAACTCAAGGGCGCGTTCGTTTTTGTGCCGGGCGTGATGGCGATGGTACTGTTGCTGGTATCGGCCCTGATGACTTCCGTGACCATTGCCCGCGAACGCGAAACCGGCACGCTGGAAGTGCTAATGGTGTCGCCCCTGAGTCAAGGGCAGATTTTGCTGGGTAAAGTCGTGCCGTACCTGCTGCTGTCGTTTCTAAACGGTTGCATCATCATTGCGCTCGGCGTTTTCGCGCTGAATGTGCCGCTGAACGGTAGTCTGGCGTTGCTGCTGGCCGAAACGCTGCTGTTTATTTTTCTGGCCTTGTCCATCGGTATCTTCATTTCGTCGGTGGTAGAAACCCAGCTGGTGGCCATGTTTGCGTCGCTGATGGCGATGCTGCTGCCGACCATCTTCCTGTCAGGTTTCATTTTTCCGATTGAGAGCATGCCAAAACCGCTCCAGATCGTTTCCAATATTATTCCGGCCAAATACTTCATTGCCATTGTGAAAGGCATCATGATCAAAGGCGCGGGGTTGCGGTATCTCTGGCAACCCACGCTGGTGCTGGTCGGGATGTCGCTGTTCTTTACCGTATTGAGTTTACGGAATCTAAAACCCCGATTGTCATGAACCGGATTCGCTATATGGTGGAAAAGGAGATCCGGCAACTCCGCCGAAACCCCGTGCTGCTGCGGATCATGCTCGTGGCTCCGATCATGCAGTTAATCCTGCTGTCGTACGCGGCCAATTACGAGGTGAAGAACCTGAACATTGCTGTGGTTGATGGCGATCACACGACCTACTCGCAGCGGCTGGTGGGCAAATTTCGCTACCTGACCAATTTTAACATGACTGGTTATTTACCAAATGATAAACAGGCCCGGCAAACGCTGTTGGCGGGCAACGCCGACCTGGTGCTGGTGATTCCGCCCCATTTTGAGCGTGATCTCGAAAAAGAAGGCCGTGCCGCTGTGCAGTTGTTGCTCAACGCTATCGACGGTTCCAAAGCTGGTATTGCCAACGGCTACGCGACGGTCATTATCCGGGATTTTAACGCCGATATTCTAGCCGAAACCCGGACCGTAACGCCGGGGGCGGTTCAGAAGCTGGACGTCCAAAACCAGTACTGGTACAACCCCCGGCTCGAATACAAAACGTTCATGGTGCCGGGCGTTTTGTTTGAATTGCTCCTGCTGGTGGGCGGGCTGGTTTCGGCCTTGAACTTAGTGCGGGAGAAAGAAATTGGAACGATGGAGCAGTTAAACGTAACGCCCATTCGCAAGCATGAATTTATCCTGGGCAAATCCATTCCATTTGTGCTGATCGGGGTAGTCTTGTTCACGGTTGGCTTGCTGTTGGGACGGTTTTTATTTCAAATTCCAATGGAGGGCAGTATCGTCCTGATGTATCTTTTTGCCCTGTTATTTCTCATTCTCTGCGTAGGTCTGGGCCTACTGATTTCAACGATGGCCGAAAACCAGCAACAGGCGTTGTTTGTGGCATTTTTCCTGCTGGTGCTGTTCATTCTGCTCAGCGGTTTGTTTGCTGCCACCGAAAACATGCCGGACTGGGCACAGTGGCTTAACGCCGTTAATCCGTTGAAATACATCATTGAAGTAGGCCGGAACGTCATGCTGAAAGGCAGCACTTTTGCAGATGTCAGCGGGCAATTTTTTACGCTGGCGGGGATGGCCGTCGGGCTCCTGGTGCTGGCGTCGTGGCGGTACCGGAAGACGGTGTGAGTTTAAAAGTTGTTGCGCGGAGTTAAGCCGGGGAGAGCCGAGCTTAGCGGGTTTTCTCTGTTTAACTCCATTTAACTCGACTCAACTCCGCGAAACAACTCACGAGACAAAGGTAGATAACCGATGGCCCCTGCTTTCTATAGCAGAATTTTACTTCTTCGCATTATGAATAAAGCCATTGGAAGATACCGCTGGACGATTTGCGGTCTGGTGTTTTTTGCCACCACGATCAATTACCTGGACCGGGTTGTGATCAGTCTGCTGAAAGGCGATCTGGAAAAAGAGTTTAACTGGACAGAAACAGACTACGCCAATCTGGTGGTGGTTTTTCAATTGGCCTATGCCGTAGGTATGTTGGGCGTTGGTCGGTTGGTTGATAAACTCGGCACTAAAATGGGGTACACCATTTCGCTGACGGCCTGGAGCATCGTGGGTGTCCTGACGGCTTTTGCCAAAACTACCTTCGGCTTTGGCATTGCCCGGGCGGCTCTGGGTTTGAGCGAAGCCGGTAACTTTCCATCGGCCATCAAAACCATTGCCGAATGGTTTCCCAAAAGAGAACGTGCGCTGGCAACCGGTATTTTCAACTCCGGGACCAACGTAGGAGCTATTCTGGCTCCCCTGACGGTTCCGTTCATTGCCGAATTCTGGGGTTGGCAGTGGGCCTTCATCCTGACGGGTGCCACCGGTCTGATCTGGCTGGTGCTATGGCTTACGGTCTACGATACACCCGCCCGGCACAAAAAAGTAAGCCAGGAAGAACTTGCCTATATTAACAGCGACCAGGACGAGCAGGCCGCGGAGGAAAACGACGAAAAAGTTTCCTGGTTCAAGCTGCTGACGTTTCGGCAGACCTGGGCCTTTGTGCTTGGTAAAATGCTGACCGACCCCATCTGGTGGTTTTATCTGTTCTGGTTGCCGGCCTTCCTGAAAGCGGAATACGGTTTAGGTGGCATGGAAGCGGCTGCACCGATTGCCATCGTCTATACGATTGCGAGCGTGGGCAGTATTTTTGGCGGCTGGTTACCCCTGAATTTCATCAAAAACGGAATGCCGGTTTTTAAAGCCCGGAAAACCTCCATGCTGATTTACGCCATCTGCGCGGTTCCGGTTGTTTTCGCGCAATATCTCGGTAGCATGGGCCTTTGGCTGGCCATTTTGAGCATCGGTCTGGCCACCTCGGCGCACCAGGCGTGGAGTGCCAACATCTTTACCACGGTTTCGGATATGTTTCCGAAGAAAGCCGTGGGGTCCGTTACGGGGATCGGTGGTATGGCCGGCGCGCTGGGCGGTATGGCTATTTCGTCGCTGGCGGGCAAGCTGTTCGACCATTACAAGGGGCTGGGGCATATCGAAACCGGGTACTACATCATGTTTATCATCTGCGGTTTTGGTTATTTGCTGGCCTGGGGAATTATGCATTTGCTGGTTCCGAAATACAGAGCCATTGAGCTTTCTAGTCCGAAAGAGCCGGTGAAAGTAGCCTGATTTATCTATTCCCAATTGCCCGTTGTTGCTTGCATCAACGGGCAATTGTCTGTAAGAATGGTTCAGTTTTGCTCCTGATACTTGGGTATGAAACGGTTTATCGGTCTTGTTTTTGGTTTGATAACCAGTCTTTTGGCTGCGGTTGATGCGCAGATTGTCAGGAAACCGATCCCCGACAAACTCGTGGTGCTGACGTTCGATGATGCCAGCGTGACGCAGGCGACAGTCGTAGCGCCCACGCTGAAGAAATACGGTTTTGGAGCCAGCTTTTACATCTGCGAATTTCCGCCCGATTTCGCCGACAAGACCAAATACATGAGTTGGGAGCAAATCCGGGAACTGGACCGGATGGGTTTTGAAGTTGCTAATCACACATTGACCCACAAAAACGTCGCCCGCCTGACGCCGGAGCAGTTTACCGCCGAACTGGATTCGCTCGAAGCCCGCTGTAAAACCTACGGCATCAACCGCCCGCTGACCACCTTTGCGTACCCCGGCTACGGCACGAATCCGGATGCGTTTGCGGTATTGGAAAGAAAGAAATACCAGTTTGCCCGGGTGGGCGGGGCGCGACCCTACGACCCCAAAACCGATCATCCGTACCTGATTCCGAGCTACAGCACCACCGAACCAAATAACCACGACAAAGAGCGGATTTTCAACGCGTTTCAGGAGGCTAAAAACGGCAAGATTGTCGTCATTACGATGCACGGTGTGCCCGATTATGCGCACGATTGGGTGACCACGCCCCCGGCCATTTTCGAAGATTACATGAAGTACCTGCACGACAACCACTACACGGTGATTGCGATGCGGGATCTGGAACAATATGTTGATTATAAAGAAGCCCTCCGGGCCATTCCGCCCCCGTTGCCCCCGGTTTCCATTCGCGTGGATCTGAACAAGGAAAAAGGCCGTATGGACCCGATCTGGGCGTGGTTTGGCTACGACGAGCCGAATTATACGTACATGAAAGACGGCAAGAAACTGCTGTCTGAACTGGCCGCGCTGAGTCCGGTGCCGGTGTACGTGCGGGCGCACAGCCTGCTGGTATCGGGCGACGGAAAACCGGCCCTCAAATGGGGCTCTACCAACGTCTATACGGAAAATGCCAAAGGTAAACCGGTGTACGACTGGACGATTATTGACAAAATTTTCGATACGTACGTCGAGCGAAAAATGAAGCCGCTGGCGCAGATCGGTTTCATGCCCGAAGCGCTGTCGTCCAAACCGCAGCCATACCGGCACGACTGGCAACCCGGTCAGCCCTACGACAAAATTTACACCGGATGGCGGTATCCACCCAAAGACTACGAAAAATGGGCCGAACTGATCTACCAGTGGGTCAAACATTCCGTGAAACGCTACGGCAAAAAGGAGGTGGAAAGCTGGTACTGGGAGCTTTGGAACGAGCCGGATAGCCCGTACTGGGGCGGCACGGTGGACGAATACAACAAACTGTACGATTACTCGGTGGATGCCGTCCGGCGGGCTTTACCAACGGCCAAAGTGGGTGGTCCGCACGTCACGGGGCCGCAGGGCAAACGGGGCGCCACCTTCCTGAAAGCGTTTCTGGATCATTGCCAAAAAGGAAAAAACTACGTCACCGGTAAAACGGGTACCCCGCTCGACTTTGTCGCTTTTCACGCCAAGGGTAGCCCCCGGCTGGTCGACGGCCACGTTCGGATGAACCTGGGGACGCAACTACGGGATATTTCCAGCGGATTTCAGATCGTGGCTTCGTATCCAGAATTCAGTAAGTTACCGATTATTATTGGTGAGTCGGACCCCGAAGGCTGCGCGGCCTGTGGCATGAAAACCAACCCCGAAAATGCTTACCGCAACGGCACGCTGTATTCGAGTTACACGGCGGCTGCGTTTGCCCGCAAGTACGAACTGGCCGATCTGCACCAAGTGAACCTGAAAGGGGCGGTGTCGTGGTCGTTCGAGTTTGAAGATCAGCCCTGGTTTTACGGTTTTCGGGATCTGGCAACCAACGGCGTTGATAAACCCGTGCTGAACGTGTTTCGGATGTACGGCATGATGCGCGGGAAACGCGTAGAGGTGACGGGCAACATGGCCTATCATACCGCAGCGGTTCGCGATTCCAGCGTGCGCCGGGCGGCTCCGGATGTAAATGCACTGGCGGCCCGGGATACGGCTTCCAATACCGCCACCGTGATGGTCTGGAACTACCACGACGACAACGTTCCGGCCCCGGTTTCGCCGGTCGATCTAATCATCAAAGGGCTGCCAACGAAGCAGGTCTTGGTGACGCAATACCGGATTGACGACGAACACAGCAATTCCTACGCGGTCTGGCAAAAAATGGGTTCGCCCCAGCAGCCGACTGCCGAACAGATCAAAGAACTGGAACAAGCCGGGCAACTGGCGCAATACGGTTACCCGGTCCGGACGGATGTGGCGGCTAACGGGGAGGTGAAGTTGAGTACGGTTTTGCCGCGTCAGGCGGTGGCGTTGTTTAAACTAACTTGGTAATAAGTTATTACAAAGAGGTAATCAGAGTTTATCAGAGAGGCTCCGATTACCTCTGATGTCCTCTGATTACCTCTGTGTAATGACCTTTCCTAAAAACTCATGAAGAAAAAAATACTCCTCTTTCTTTTCCTGATCAGCAATTCGCTGCTTGCACAGCCCCGCTGGCCGACGATCACACAGCAGACCAAGCCCTGGACGCGCTGGTGGTGGATGGGTAGTGCCGTCAACCAAAAAGACCTGACCAACCTGCTGGAGCAATACCGCAAAGCCGGGCTCGGCGGGGTCGAGGTGACGCCCATTTACGGGGTAAAAGGCGAGGAGCGAAACTTTATCAACTTTCTGTCGCCCAAGTGGATGACGATGCTCGACCATATGCTGAAAGAAGCCAACCGGCTCGGTATGGGGGTTGATCTGGCACAGGCGTCGGGCTGGCCGTTCGGCGGACCGTGGGTAAGCCCGGCGGATGCCTGCAAGTATGTCGCCTACAAAACCTACAGCCTGAAAAGCGGAGAGAAGCTAACCGAGCCGGTTACGTACATCCAGCAGCCGCTGGTCCGGACGGTGGGCGAGAAAATTGACATCAAAAAACTGGTGGATCCAATTGCCCGAAATCCGAATTTGCAACGACACGCCTTCGATCAGGTCCGGTTTGAAAAGCCGTTGCCGCTGCAAACCCTGATGGCCTATTCCGATAAAGGGCAAACCGTTGATCTGACGGCGAAAGTAGACAGCAAGGGCGCGCTGAACTGGACCGCACCGGAAGGCCGATGGACCTTGTACGCGGTTTTTCAGGGCTGGCACGGCAAGATGGTCGAGCGGGCGGGGCCGGGGGGCGAGGGCGACGTGATCGACCACTTTTCCAAAACCGCCACGCAAAACTACCTCCGGAAATTCGACGACGCGTTTAAGGGGCATGATCTGAAAACACTGCGGGCGTTTTTCAACGATTCGTACGAAGTAGACGACGCGCAGGGTGAAAGCAACTGGACCCCGGCCTTGTTCGAGGAGTTTAAGAAACGCCACGGCTACGACCTGCGCAACCACCTGGCGGCTTTATTTGGGAAAGATTCGGAGGATAAGAATGGACGTGTCCTGACCGATTACCGATCCACCATTTCGGAACTGTTGCTGGAAAATTACACCAAAACCTGGAGCGCTTGGGCTAAAACGAAGGGCAAGATCATCCGAAATCAGGCGCACGGTTCGCCCGCGAACATCCTGGATTTGTACGCCATCACCGACATTCCGGAGATTGAGGGTACGGAAATCCTGCGGATTAAATTTGCGTCGTCGGCGGCCAACGTGACCGGCAAAAAGCTCACCTCCTCCGAATCGGCAACCTGGGACAACGAGCATTTTCTGTCAAAGCTGAGCGACATCAAAAAAGACATGGACCGGTTTCTGCTCGGCGGGGTGAACCACACGTTTTACCACGGCACCAACTATTCTCCGCAGGCTGCCGCCTGGCCCGGCTGGCTGTTTTATGCCGCCGTGCATTTCAATCCGAACAATACCTTCTGGAACGATTTCGGGAAGTTGAATCAGTACGTGGCTCGATGTCAGTCGTTTTTGCAGGCGGGTAAGCCGAACAACGACGTGCTGGTGTATTTGCCGATTTATGATTCATTTACGCGGCCCGGCAAGGTGCTGCTGCAACATTACGACGGCATCGACCACGGTTTTAAAGGCTTGCCGGTGGAAGAACATGCCGAAACGCTCTGGAAAAAAGGCTACGGGTTTGACTTCATCTCGGATAAACAACTGCTGAACGTCACGGCCACCAACGGAAAGCTGCAAACCGGTGGCGTAGCCTACCAGACGGTGCTGGTACCCGAAGCCCGGTATATGCCGGGAGGAACCTTCCAGCAACTGATCAAACTGGCCCAGAACGGCGCTACCGTCGTGTTTATCAACAACCTGCCCGAAGACGTACCCGGTTTCGGAAATCTGGCAACCCGGCGGGATGCGTTTAAGAAGCTGGTGGCTCAGCTCAAATTTACCGAAAGCAAAGGTGTTCGGCGGGCCACGGTGGGCAAGGGCGCTTTTCTGGTGGCTAGAAATGCCGATGCGCTGCTGGCGGCTGCTGGCGTCAAGCGCGAGAGAATGGTAGATAGCGGTCTGCAACTGGTGCGCCGGAGCCACGCTACCGGGAAGTATTACTTCATTGCCAACTGGGGCGAAAAAGCCGTGGATGGCTGGTTTCCGCTGAGTACGGCGGCTAAATCGGTGGCGCTCTACAACCCCATGACCGAAAAGCTGGGCATGGCAAATTTCCGAACGTCGGCCGAGGGTGGGGGCGAGGTCTACCTGCAACTGGCCCCCGGCGAGTCCTGTATTCTGGAAACGTCGAATACCGTCGTCAGCGGCCCGGCGTATGCCTACTGGAAACCGGCGGGGGCGGCGCAACCCATCAAAGGTACGTGGACGATTAATTTTCTGTCGGGCGGACCGCAGCTACCGTCTAAAAAGGAAACCGACAACCTGGGTTCGTGGACTGATCTGGACGGCGATTATGTGAAAAGCTTTTCGGGAACGGCCTCTTACACCCTCTCTTTTCCGAAACCGGAAGGCAACGGCGCGGGCTGGATGCTAAGCCTGGGCAAAGTGGCCGAAAGCGCCCGCATCCGGCTGAACGGCAAGGAAATCGGAACCCTGATTGGGCCGACTTACCAGCTTTTTATTCCCAAAGATCAACTGAAAGCCACCAACGAGTTGACGGTTTTTGTGTCCAACAGCATGGCTAACCGCATTGCGGAAATGGACCGGGAACGCATCAACTGGAAGAAGTTCTACAACATCAATATGTCGGCCCGGCTACGCGAAAACCGGGGTGCGGACGGAAATTTCACCGCCGAAAAATGGAAGCCGCGCGAGTCGGGCCTGATCGGGCCGGTGACCCTGACGCCGGTTGTTTCCGGGAAATAAACCGGGTTTTACGGCTTTTTTAAACCAAATTACGATGCAGGAAATTGCTTTTACAATGCAGCTCAAACCCGGCGTGGAGGCCGAGTACCAGCGCCGTCACGACGAAATCTGGCCGGAGTTATCGCAGACCCTCACCGAAGCCGGTATTCGGGATTATTCGATCTTTCTCGACCGGGCCAGCGGCACCCTCTTTGCCGTGCAGAAGCGGGAAGACAACCATACCGCCGACCAGTTGCCGAGCCTGCCCATCATGAAAAAATGGTGGGAATACATGGCGGATTTGATGGAGACGAACTCCGACAACTCGCCGGTGGCAAAGCCGTTG
This sequence comes from Larkinella arboricola, assembly GCF_003259745.1. Taxonomy (GTDB): domain Bacteria; phylum Bacteroidota; class Bacteroidia; order Cytophagales; family Spirosomataceae; genus Larkinella; species Larkinella arboricola. The sequence continues at coordinate 1,512,628 of NZ_QLMC01000001.1, forward strand.
GAGCGGGTCTTTCATATGGAGTAAGCCATAGGAAGGATTGTAGCAGAAAGACTGGTCGAAAGGCTGGTCTTTTTTTATGCGCTGAACGAAATAGGAAAGCGGCTGACTGTCAGGTTGTAAAAAGAAAATATAGCAGGCTGAATTTTAAAATTTTTGAAAAAGTATTTATACATTACCCCCTATGTCACAGTGCAGTTACCGAACCTTTTTTTAGCGCTATTTAACTAAACATTTACTAAACCCTTTTATGAAAAAACCTTTCCGATTCCACCACATTGGGGTGGGCCTGGCGGTGCTATGCGCCTTTTTGAGTGCTATCTCCCCAGGTCTGGCCCAAACCATCAAAGTCAGTGGGAAAGTCCAGTCCGCGACCGAAAAATCTGATCTGGTCGGGATTTCCATTGTCGTCAAAGGCACCAACAATGGAACAACCACCAACGCCACCGGGGAGTACACGATTAACGCGCCCGCCAACGGAACGCTGGTCTTCTCGTTCATCGGCTTTGCCAAACAGGAAATACCGGTCAACAACCGCAGCATCATCGACGTGACGCTTCAGGAAGACAACCAGCAACTGAACGAAGTGGTCGTGACGGCCCTCGGCGTAAAGCGGGAAAAAAAGCAGTTGGGCTACTCCGTGTCCGAAATTTCCGGAACCAAAATGGCCACGACGAACGAAATAAGTCCTATCAGTGCCCTACAGGGTCGGATTCCCGGCGTACAGATTGACCAGGGCGCGGGCGGTTTGATGGGGAATACCAAGATTCTGATCCGGGGAAACTCCACCTTATCAACTAATAACCAGCCCATCTTCGTGGTCGATGGTGTGATTCTGGACAACGACATTTACGACGAAAGCGGGCGGGATTTCGGGAATGCGCTCAAAAACCTGAATATGGAAGATTTTGAGAGCGTTTCGGTGTTGAAAGGGTCAGCCGCTGCGGCTCTGTACGGTACCCGCGCCATCAACGGCGTTATTCTGGTGACCACTAAAAAAGGCACGGCGCGCAAGGGCATCGGCGTCAGCGTTTCGCAAACCTTCAACATGCAGCAACCGTACCGGGGGCCGGATTTTCAGAACGAATACGGCGGAGGAACCGTAGGCGCTTTTTTCACCGACACGCGGGAGCCGAACTATAAACCTGACGAAAGCTGGACCACCAAGGTGTTTCCGACCAACAGTGATGGCAAACCGTATATCGACCGGCAGATTGGCCGGGAGCTTGAAAACTGGGGACCGCGGTTCGCCGGGCAGCAGGTGGTGGATTACGACGGCAAAATGACGACCTACCAGGCGTATCCGAACAACTACCTCGATGCGTTTCAGACCGGGCTCGGCAGCCTGTCGAACGTAGCCATCGATGGCGGGGGAGAACGCTCGACGTTCCGGTTTTCGTACAACCGGGTGAAAAGCCGGGGTATTAACTATAAAAACGAACTGGAAAAAAATGCTTTTAACCTGCGGGTTACCCAGAACCTGAACAAATTTCTGGTGGCGGATGTAACAGCCGATTACACCACCAGCACCGGCAGCAACCCGCCCAGCCTCGGCCTGAACAATTACATCTGGACTTTTCCGCGGAATTACGACACCAAGTACTGGATGAAGCGGGAAAATTACATTGGTTACAACGGCGGTCTGCGCAACCCCAACGACCCGAATGAACCCAACAAAGTACCCGGTGCCGATTACTGGTTTAACATTTTTGAGAATGATTACCTGCAAACCGAGCAGATGGTTCGCGGGCGGGTGGCGCTGACGGGAACCGTAACGGACTGGCTGAAACTTCAGATTGAAGGCAATTTTAACAACCTGTATACCAAAAACGAAAACAAGGAACTTGGGCAGGGCGTCAACTTCACGGGCGGCAAGTACGGTCTGGGGCATTCAACCCGGCAGGCCACGTTTATGAAATGGATGGCTATTTTCAACAAGCCGATTACCAAAGACCTCGATTTTAACGGCTACGTTGGTGGGGAAGCGCAGAATTACAACCTGTCGTACAACTACTCGGAAACCAACGGCGGCCTGACCTATCCCGGCAACTTCTTCCTTGCAAACTCGATTCTGCCCCAGATTTCTAGGGGTGGTATCCGGACCCGCCGGGCCTACCGTTCGCTGTACGCCAGCGCCGATTTTGGCTACAAAGACCAGCTCTTTTTGCAGGCCACGTTCCGCAACGACTGGTCGTCGGCCCTGACCTACAAAGATGGCAGCGGCAATAACTCCTACAGTTATCCGTCGGTCAGCCTGTCGTGGGTGTTCTCGCAGGCGTTCCATTCCTCGCTGCCGTCCTGGATCAGCTACGGGAAGCTGCGGGGGAATCTGGCCGTGCTGGGGGGCGATATCGACCCGTTCGTACTCAATCCCGGCTTTGCGTTTCGGGGGTACTCCAACACCGGCGGTTTTGGTGAGCAACCCATGTCTACCTACAGTTCGGCCACAACCTTGCAGCAGAATATCAAGCCGTTGCGCAAGATTGCCAAAGAAATCGGGCTGGAGTTGAAAGTGTTCAACAACCGGCTCGGCATCGACGTGTCGGTCTACCGCGACAACTCCCGGAATCAGCCGCTGCCCATCTCGTCGGCCATCGAAACCGGCGTCAGCAGCATCCTGATTAACGCCGGAAACATCCAGAATACCGGTATTGAAATTGCCCTCGATGCCAACCCGATCAAGATCGGTGATTTTAACTGGAACACGCTGGTGTCGTTCTCTCACAATCGTAACAAAATCATTGAACTCTACGGTGATCGGGAATATTATGCACTGGCCGACGAATCGGGCGGGAGCAACGACCTGATACCGTACGCGAAGGTGGGCGGCACCTACGGCGTGGTTCGGACCAAGATTGCTGCCAGCCGCTTTCAGGGCGCCGACGCCAACGATCCCCGCAACGGCCTGCCCATTCTGACCTGGCGGGGAGATGCCCGGGCCGCTTTCCCGGCGCGCAGCAACGAGTGGAAGGATGTGGGCGACATCAACGCCAAGTTCCGGGGTGGTTGGGATAACACCTTTACCTATAAGAAACTTTCTCTCAACGTGTTGCTGGATGCCAAAATCGGCGGAGATATGATCATTACGTCCCTGCGCTACGGCACCCATACCGGCGTGTTTACCAGCTCGTTGCAGGGCCGCGACGCCGAACACGGCGGTATTGTCTGGACCAGCAAGTACGACAACAAAACCTACGACGACGGCATTATTCCCGACGGCGTTTTTGCCCCCGGTCAGACCATTACGCAGGCCGATGGCTCCTCGGCGGATGTGGGCGGAATGACCTACCGGGAAGCCTACGAGAAAGGGCTGGTGGAACCGACGCACCGGCCGCAGTTTAACTACCGCTACGGTTCGTTCTCGACGGCAGTGGGCGACTACTGGATTGAAGAAAACTCCTGGGTTTCGCTGCGGCAGGTTTCGCTGACGTTCCAGATTCCGCAGCATATTGTGCAGAAAGTGAAGCTCAATGGTCTGTCTGTCAGCCTCGTCGGGCGCGACTTGCTGTATTTGTATAATTCGCTGCCGCTGAATTTCAACCCGGCGTCCAACTATTCCAACAGCACCGCCGTGCAGAAGGAAATCGGCTTCATCCCGCCCATGACGCGCACGCTCGGCGTTACGCTGCGGGGTTCCTTCTAATCGTCAAACCACTTGTTAAACGTCTTAATGACCTCCCAATGAGAAACATAATTAAATGGAGTTGGGCGGTGGTTGCGGCTTCCGGCCTGCTGCTGACCACTTCCTGCAAAGAAAACTTTGGTGATATCAATACCGATCCGAGTATTGTAACCGTACCGGACCCGAAATACCTGTTTACGTATTCGCTGGACAATCTGGTGTCGTACAAGGGCACGGAATGGGTGTGGGAAAGCCTGGAGCAGACTCTGCGGTTTTCGCAGCACCTGACCACCGACCCCTACGAACTTTCGACCAACATCAACTCCCGGTATTCGGCGTATTATGCAAACATTCTCCCGAATCTGATCGAAATCCGGAAGCAGATCGACGCCAAAACCGATAAGGAACGGTTTCAGAAAATGCGGGCGGCTACGTATGTGGTGGCGGTTTATCAGGGTTTGCAGGTAACCGACCTGAACGGTTCCATCCCCTATACGCAGGCCATTCAGGGGCGGGTGGAAGAAAACTTCCGGCCAGTGTACGATTCGCAGAAAACCCTGTTTGACACCTGGCTGACGGAACTGACCGAATCCATTGCGACGCTCTCGGCCAATCTGGAAAATCAGGAAAACTACGGAAATGCGGATATTTTCTACCACGGTGACTGGACGAAGTGGGCCAAACTGGCCAACACGCTGAAACTCCGGATTGCGCTGCGGTACGAAGGACAGGATAAAACCAAAACCGGGCAGATTTTCAAGGAAGTCATGGAGGATGCCGTGGGGCCGATTGTGGAAGACGCCGACCAGTTTGCCTACATCGACCCGGATAACGATCACGTTGGGGGCGCGGTCGATTACCGCAGTACGCGTTATGCTACTAATTCGATCATCACGTTTCTGAAATCCACCAACGACCCACGGCTGAAAATTTACTTCACGCCCAACGATCTGACGGCCAGTGCGCTGGATACCATCAAAAAGTATAACCTCACGCTGCCCTCGTTTATCAAACCCAACGATCCGCTGATTCGGTATCAGGGTGGCCCCGCCGACTGGACCACCAACCAGGCCGTGGCGCAGTACTACAAAAACCCGTTCAATGCCGGCACCAACAAGTACATTCTGATGTCGGCCATCAACCGGCCCTTCTTTGCACCCCGCCGGAATGGCGCTACCGGTACGTTCCACGATTACATGGTAACGAGCGCCGAAACCTGTTTCTACATTGCCGAACTGATTACTAAAGGCTACGGAATCGGCGTCAACACGAAGGGAACGGCGGAATTCTGGTATAACAAGGGCATTACCTCGTCCATGAAAACCATGAACGCCATTGCCATAGCCGCCCAATCGACCACCGGCCTGACCAGCGCAGCCGATCAGGAAATTGCGGCTTACCTGGCCCAGCCCAGGGTGAAACTCGACGGGACAAACAACCTGGAACGGATTTACATTCAGCAGTACCTGAGTTTCATGCGGCAGCCAACGGAAGCATTTACGTTTGTCCGGCGCACCGGTTATCCTAAAAACAACTCGACGTATTACCCCCGCGATCCGTTCAACGAGCTGATTCCGCGCCGGTTCTGGGTGGATGAACCGCCCCTGGGAACCAACAACGACAATTGGCTGAAAGCGCAGCAGGAGCAGGGTTTTACGCCCAACGACCGGACTCCGCAAATCCTGAGCACCCAGCGGCTCTGGTTTGACAAAAACAGCCCGGCTTTCGGGCAGGGGAATTAATCGCCAGCCCCCGGATAAAACCGGGGGCTTATTTTTTGTAAAAAGCTACGTCACCCGCGTATAAAACGCTTTAAGGTTATCGCGGTAGCTCCGGCTCCATTTCAATTGCTGCCCCGTGCGGAGCCGGACCTTATACTCGCCGTTGAAATGGTTCTCGATTTCGGCGATGTAATCCAGATTGACGATATGTGACCGGTGAATCCTGACGAAGGTAGAAGGGTCGAGCCGGGTTTCCAGATTGGTCAGGCTTTCGTAAATCAGGTGGTTTTTCTCCTCGGTATGCAGCGTAATGTAGTTGCCATCGGCGTCAAAATAGAGAATGTCATCGGTATTGACCAGACTCATTTTACCGGTTTCCTTCACCAGAATCCGGCGTAGGTAAGCCCCGTCCGGGCGGGCGGCTTCGTCGTGCAGCAACTGCCCCATCAGCGCATCGACCTGGGGCTGGGCGCGCTGGGCAAGCCGTTCTTTCGCCCGGTTGAGGGCCTGGTAAAACCGGATTTCGTTAAACGGTTTCAGTAGATAATCAACCGCATTGACCTCAAAGGCCCGTAGCGCATACTGGTCGTAAGCGGTCGTAAATACCACCATGGGCTGGTGGTGCGCCCAGATTTCCTTCATCACCTCAAAACCGTCGAGTTCGGGCATCTGAATATCCAGAAAAATCAGATCGGGTTTTTGCTGGAGAACCTTTAAAACCGCTTCCGTACCGTTGGCGGCTTCATCGACCACCATAAAGTCCGGAACGGTTTGCAGCAGGGTGCGGATGACCTGTCGGGCCAGCAGTTCATCGTCAATAATGAGTGAGCGGTACGGGTTCATTGTTTTTCGTTGTTGTTACTGAATCAGAAAGGCATGGAAGGGTTAATGCGACGGTGGTGCCGTTGCCGGGTGGCTGCACAAAGGTTAACCGGGCCCGTTCGCCATACGCCTGATGCAGCCGGGAGCGCGTGTTGCTCAACCCCAGGCCGTTGCCGCCGACTCGTTTCTTTCTGGGCTGATTACCAACACCGTTGTCAAACACCTCGAGCAGCAGGCAGTCATCAACCCGCCGGGCGGCAATCCGGATGCGGGCGCCGTCGGTCAGGTCGGCAATCCCATGCGTAACGGCATTTTCGACCAGGGGCTGCAAAATCAACTGGGGCACCGGGCTGTCTTCGGCCCGTGGATCAATATCGTATTCAATCTGTAGGCGGTCCTGAAACCGGATTTGCTGAATAGCCAGGTATTGCTGTGTTAGTTTGAGTTCTTCCCGCAGGCGGAGAAAATTGTCGTCCTGATGCGCCAGCACCCCCCGCAGCAAATCGCTCAGGGCGGTCACCATGTCGATGGCCCGGCGGTTGTCGTGTTGCAGCATCAGGCTCACAATGGCGTGGTGGGTATTAAACAGAAAATGCGGATTCAACTGCATTTTGAGCGCCTGAAGCTGGGCGTCGGTCAGTTGGGCTTTTAGCTGGGAGTTGGTCAGTTCGGTGGCCAGGTGCTGCTTTTCGAGTCGCTGGTAGCGGTTATCGTACAGGAAGATGTTGTACAGCACCAGAACCAGTAAATAGAGGGTTGTTCCCCAACTGTATTCTTCGACAAACCACTTCGGAATATTGTTCCAGGAAAGGTCTTTGCCCGTTTCCCAGTAATAAAGCGGTTTGATGAGCAGGTATTCGGCCGACCGCAGCAGGAAGGTCAGCACCGAAAAGGCCAGCAGGTGAATCAGAATTGTTCTGACCAGACCCCACCGAATAGCCCGGATATCCATCGGAAACCGCTGGGCCATATAGATGAGAAAAGGCGTGAGGAGCATCCAGAGGAGCCAGTGCAGCACCCACTGCACCCAACCCGCCCACAACATGGGGTAGGGGCTGATTCCGATTCGGAGCGTAAATTCAACAAGGGTAATACCGGCCTGAACGATCCAGAACCCGGCAATGTAGTGCCAGATTCGTTTGGTCGAGTAGGGTAGCCCCGATGTCTGGTCAGGTACGTTTAGTTGAAATCTGTTCATCGTGCAAGGCCATTCCGGATGGCGTTTTTAAAAATACAGCGCCCGGCCCTGGCAACCGAGGGGTTTTCTTTGAACCGACCCAAAATCCGGTTGAAGCGCGGAATAGCGCGTTTGATTCCGGTTGAATGGGCAGTTGGAGGAGCGATAAACCCGTTTCAAACCGTTTGATTTTTTAAATAGACCCCGGTGCGGATTAAATAATACCGGTGGTGCTTTGCATAAAGGCGGTTTCGCTTCAGAAGCGACAAGGGTAGCTTTGAAGGCAGTAAACAACACTATTCATGCTTTTGAAGTCCACCTTATGACCTGCGCACACAAACTCATCGCCAACGCAAAAACCGGGCAGACCATCCGGTATAGCAGAATTAACTCATCCATCCGGGCCGGGCAGTCCAGAAAATGGTGTTTTCGCTGTCCGCATCCGTCGCCTGTGTATCGGGTCACAAATCCATTGATTCCGGTTAGCTGGATGATATAACCGTTTCTACTACTCCTGCTGTAACAGTAACAACAAATTTAACCATAAAGACGAGTCAAAGGCCGAGGTTATGACAGGCTGGGCTATGTGTAGGGCGCTGCGATTCAAAAAAAGCAACAAGTTACCAATGAACAACTTATTACCTATTTCCAGAACGACGACGGCTCTGAGTTTTATTTTCGCTGGGTTAGTGGTGTGTGCAGGCTGTTCCAAATCCGGTTCCGATGAGCCGCAGGCGGGGAAACAAACCGCCGGTTACCTGTCGGGCCGGGTAACCGATGCGCAGGGGAAAGCCTTGCCGGGGGCTACCATTTTGGCGGATAACCTCCTGTTTTATAACAGTTATGTGGAAACCAGCAGTGACGCCAATGGCAATTACCGGGTTAAAATGCCCACGGGTAGTTACCGGGCATTGGCGCAGATCAAACGAACGTACAACGGCAAAAAGTACACGCTCGACCTGAAACCGGATCATACGGAGGCTTTTGCGGGCGATGCGGGAGCCGTCCGGAATTTCCAATGGCAGCTTACCGGCGAGGACCCCGAACAGTCGGGGCTGTTTTACGGGGGAGATGTGACGCTCGATAAAGATATTATGAGCGAACTGTACGATGTCGAGAACATCGAGTTTACTTTTACGCCGGTGGGGCCACTCATCGACGGTTCGGCGGGGCAGACACTGAAACTGAAGTCGGGGGAGCCGCGTACCGAATTTTACGGCCGGATTCCGGATGTGCCCATTGGCCGCTACAAAATTACGGCGGTGCATAAGCCAACCGGCACGGTGGTGATGGTGAAAAATAAAAATGGGACGTATTCGGCCGACGGTTCGGCAACGTTGGATTTCTACGGTGAAACCAGCCCCTGGGCGTGCACGAACTGCATGATCCTGGAGTATAAAGAGCGGTAATCAACAGGAGTCTGCTTCATCAATTTTTCTGCAAAAGTAAGCCGGACACGGCGGGCAAACGGCATAACCGGTTGCCCGCCGTGTCCGTTTTTTATGAAACGAAAGAATAGAAATAATCGAATTAAAAGGCGTATTTTAGGATTTTTAAAAGAATTTTAAAAATTATTTAGGGGTTTACAGGCCGAACTTGACTATACAGAAAAATCCGACAACCCATCTCAATGAAGGCAGGGATCACCGATGAAGAGTTAGTATATGCGCTCAAAGAAAGCAACGCCTGGGCTTTCGGAGAAATATATAACCGGTATTGGTATAAACTCTTCTGCGTGGCTTACCACGAAACCGGCAGCCGGGAAGACGCCGAAGAACTGGTACACGACCTCTTTGAAAGTCTCTGGAATAAACGGCAGCAGGCCATCATCCGACACCTGAGTTCCTACCTGGTGGTGTCCATCAAGCACCTGTCAACCAACTACATCAAGTCAAAAATTACGCGTCGGCGGTACCAGGAATACCTCATTCTGCACGAACTGCGGCAGTCGGAAACCACCGACGAAACCGTCAACTTCTCGGATTTATCCAAAGCCATCGAGGAAGTGATGAAGAAACTTCCGGAAAAAACCTGCGAGGTATTCACGCTAAGCCGGTTTGAAAACCAGCCCGTGAAGGACATTGCCCGGCAACTCAACCTTTCGGAGAAAGCCGTCGAATACCACATTACCAAGTCCCTCAAAGTGTTGCAGGAGCAACTGAAAGCTTACCATTCTGATAATTGATTTGGGTCCAGATGAACCAGTACGATTTCGATAAATTGATAGAAAAATACCTGACGGGGCAGTGCAGTCCGGAAGAGGAAGAGTGGATGCACGAGTGGTCGGAAAAGCAACTGGAGCAAAGTACCCTGAGCTTTAGCGTGGAGGAGAAAAAAGCGATTGGCAAACAGATCTGGAAGCGCGTTCAGGGCCACACGCTGGGTCGGCGGCCGTTCAGCGTGCGCTACGGCTGGGTGGGTCTGAGCGCAGCCGCAGCGGTGCTGCTGACGCTGGCCGGGCTGTGGTTCGGCCAGCAACCGGCACTGATCGCCCTGATCGAAGCAAAGAAACCTGCGGCTTCGCCCGGCACCGTCGAGGTAAGTAACACGTCTGGTAAAGCGCAGAAAATCACGCTGAAAGACGGGAGTTGGGTGGTTCTCAAACCCAACTCCCGCATCAGTTATCCCGAGCAGTTTGGCGAGAAAACCCGGCAGTTGAGTTTGTGGGGCGAAGCGTTTTTCGATGTAAAAAAAGACCCGACGCGGCCTTTCATTGTAAAAACCGGCGAGCTGGTTACGCAGGTGCTGGGCACGAGTTTTACCATCAAATCCTACGACGAATCGAAGGCCATTGAAGTGGCGGTGTTGCGCGGACGGGTTTCGGTGTACGAAACGGCGGGTAAATCGCCCGGCAACCGCAACGGCGTTATTCTGGTTCCCAACCACAAAATCACCTTCGACAAGATTTCCCAGACGCTGACCCCGAGCCTGGTGGAAACGCCCCGCCTTGTTAATCCACCCCCGACCCACACCCACTTTGTCTTTACGAACCGGACCATTTCCGACGTGTTTTCGACGCTGGGCGACGCCTACGGCATTGATTTCATCGTGGAGAATCAAACCATGAACCACTGCGTTTTCAACGGCGACTTAAACGATCTGCCGCTTTATACCCAACTCGATCTGATCTGTAAGTCGGTCAACGCGACCTACGAACGGCGGGGCACTACGCTCTTTATTCACGGCGAAGGCTGTGCTGATTTTTGAATTATTCCTGATCCCTTACCCTTATGACAAGACGTATTTACCTGAAAAAGATGCTGTTTAAAGCGACTCGAACCACGGTCGTACAGCTTATGCTCTTTGCGGTTTTTTATGGGTTATCCTTTGGTCGCACCACCCACGCCCAGGAACTGCTTAACCGCGAAATCTCCCTGAAAATGGAGTCGGTGGAAGTCTGGAAAGTGCTGAAGCGCATTGAAAACCAGGCCAATGTAAAGTTTGTGTACAGCACCAAAAGCATTCAGGCCGAACAGAAAACCTCGGTCAACGTGTCGAACGGCAAACTCTCGAAAGTGCTGGACGATCTGCTGAGCCCGCTCGACGTTTCCTACGAAGTGGTGGGTTCGCGCATTTTACTGCGGAAGAAATTGCCCGAATCGTCGGCTTTGCCGCTGGTCAATACCGTGGCGGTGGCATCGGTTGAAAAAGCCGTCGATCAGACCGTGACGGGAACCGTGAAAGACGAGAAAGGCGACGGGATGCCGGGCGTGACGGTGTTGATTAAAGGCACCACGCGGGGCACGACCACCGACGCCAATGGCCGCTACAGCCTGAGCGTTCCGGACGCGTCAACCACCCTGATTTTTTCCTTCGTTGGCTACGTGGCGCAGGAAATTGTGGTGGGGAGTCAGTCTACGATTGGGGTGAGTCTGGTGCCGGAAAACAAAGCCCTGGCCGAAGTCGTGGTGGTGGGCTACGGGACCCAGAAACGCGAGCAGATTACCACGGCCATTGCCAGCGTGAAAGCCGAGGATTTTGTGAAGGGGCCGGTGCAGGATGCCGCCCAGCTGATTCGCGGAAAGGTGGCCGGTTTGAGCGTTATTACGCCGGATGGCAACCCCACATCCACCTCCCAGATTACGCTCCGGGGCAACGCCACCATCAACGCCAGTTCATCGCCCCTGATTCTGATCGACGGCGTACCGGGTGCCCTGAATACCGTAGCCCCGGAAGATATTGAGTCGATTGATGTGCTGAAAGACGGTTCGGCGGCTGCCATTTACGGAACGCGCGGCACCAACGGCGTTATTCTGATCACGACCCGGAAAGTAAGAGGGGAAACCCCGCCGACGCTGGAAATCAATTCGTATTTCACGACCCAGCGGCAAACCCGCCAGCTTGATTTCATGAACGCCGATCAATACCGTCAACTGGTGGCGCAGGGCAAACCGGGTGCTACCGACTACGGCGCGAATACCGACTGGCTGAAAGCCGTAACCCAAAACCCCTTCTCACAGGTCCACAACATTAGCTTGCGGGGCGGTTCGCGGTCGACGAATTACATCGTGAGCATGGAATACCGGGACCTGAACGGGGTGATGAAGAAGTCGGACAACACGGTTTTATATCCCCGGCTGGAGGTCAACCACACCATGTTCAACGGCATTCTGAAATTCAACGCCAACGTGAGTGGCTACCAGCAGAAGCACTTCGCCGTGGATGGTCAGTCTTATTCGGGACTCGTTTATCGCAACGCCCTGACGTTTAACCCCACCGAGCCCTTCAGGGATTCAAACGGCAAATGGACCGAACGGCCTGACAAAACCGACTACATGAACCCCGTTGCGCTGCTCGAAGAAACCCGGGGCGAAAACCGCAACAACAACTTCCGGACGTACGGAACGGTTTCGCTGACACCGATCAATAATCTGGAAATCAAGGCGCTGTTTTCGCGGGATATGTACAACAGCACGCGTGGGTATTACGAGACGAAAAACCACTATTCCACCGTTCGGAGTGGCCGCAACGGGTTTGCGTCGCGCGGCACCACCCGCTCGCAGGAGGACCTGTTTGAGATGACGGCCAACTACGACAAAACCATCGGGAATCATAATTTCACGGTATTGGGCGGGTATACCTGGCGGAAATACAACATTGAAGATTACTGGATGCAGAACTGGGATTTCCCGACCGACAATTTTTCCTACAACAACATTGGCGCGGGTCTAGCCCTGAAACGGGGGCAGGCGCCCGAAACCTCGTCGCAGTCGGAAAATAAACTGCTCGGTTATTTCTTCCGGGTTAATTACAGCCTGAACAACAAGTATTTGCTGATGGCCAGTATCCGGCACGAAGGCTCGTCGCGGTTTGGGGCCAATCACAAATACGGGAGTTTTCCGGCGGTTTCGGCGGGCTGGAACATCCAGAAAGAAGACTTCATGCAAGGCGTCCGGGCGTTGTCGGCGCTTAAACTACGGGCCGGTTTTGGCGTAACTGGCACCGAACCGGGCAGCTCGTACATCTCGCTGAACAAGATTAATTTTAACACGTACACCCTCGTCAACGGGCAGTGGGTGCAGGCCATCAACTACTCGAACAACGCCAACCCCGATCTGCGCTGGGAGCGGAAAGAAGAGATCAACATCGGGCTGGACTACGGCTTCCTGAACGACCGCATTTCGGGTTCCATCGACTACTACAAACGCACGACCCGTGACCTGATTGCCAACTTCCCGGTGCCGACGCCCCCGTATCTGTACAACACCATTACGGCCAACGCGGCTTCGATGCAGAACAAAGGCGTTGAAATTCAACTCAATGTGGTGCCGGTTCGGACGGCGGATTTTGAGTGGGTAACTTCGGCCAACTTCTCGACCAACGCCAACAAAATTCTGTCGCTTTCCAACGACAAGTTTGCCCTGGCCAGCGGTTATTTCGATACCGGCAACACCGGCGAACCCATTCAGCAGACCACGCACCGCGTGCAGGTGGGCCAGCCCATCGGTAATTTCTGGGGCTTCAAAACCGTCGATATCGACGAAACCGGCCACTGGATTATTGAAGGCAAAGACGGTAAGCCCAAGCCCATTGCCCAGCAACAGGCGGACGATAAGCAGGTTATCGGCAACGGGTTGCCCAAACGGTATCTGAACTGGAACAACACGGTTTCGTACAAAAATTTCGATCTGAACGTGACCATGCGTGGGGCCTTCGGTTTCCAGATTCTGAACATGACCGAGATGTTCTGGAGCGCCCCAGTGATGCTGACGCGCGGCAATCTGCGGACGAATGCCTACGATCCGATTTACGGCAAACGCCCACTGGCCGACGACCAGTCACTGAATTACGTGAGCTATTACATCGAAAACGGCAATTACTGGAAAATCGACAACGTGACGCTGGGCTACAACCTGAAGCTGAAAAACAAGTACGTGAAACGCGGACGGGTGTACCTGTCGACGGCCAACCTGTACACGATTACGGGCTACAAAGGCATTGATCCGGAGGTGAGCATTGGCGACCCAAGACCAGGCCAGGGGTTGGCACCAGGCATTGACGATAAAAACCGTTATCCGGCCACGACCAGCTACACCGGGGGCGTTACCCTGACTTTCTGATGAACCGTTCCTAATCCCTGCCACTATGAAATCCATCAAATTATACGTATCAACGCTCTGTCTGGTCGGTTTTACGCTGTCGTCCTGCAACAATGATCTGACGGAGAAGATTTATTCGGAAGTTACCGAGGACTCGTACACCTTCACGGATGCCAATAAAGCCATCGGCGTTGCCTACGCCAACATGCGTTCCCTGATTTCGCACACCCATTATTACATGGCGCAGGAATCAACCGCCGACGGGATTGTGATGCCCGCCAACGCATCGGGCTGGGACGATGGCGGTATTTACAAGCGGATGCACCTGCACACCTGGAACTCCGAAAATCCGCAGATCAACAACATGTGGAACACGTTTTATACCGGCGTCATCAACACCAACCGGGTTATTGACCAGCTTAACACCGGCAAAGTGCCGCCCCCGGCTGGCGTTACCAAAGAGGCTCTGATCGCGGAGACGCGGGCCATCCGGGCGTTTTTCTACTGGATGATCTGCGATAATTTCGGCGATGCTCCTTTGCTGACCGACCGTTCCGAAGAACTCCAGGCCAAAACACCCCGGAAAGAGATATACCAGTTTATTGTTAAGGAACTGACGGAAGCCATTCCGGCCCTGAGCGAAGAACGCAGTACGCAGACCTACGGGCGGTTCAACAAGTGGGCGGCCAAAACGCTGCTGGCCAACGTCTACCTGAATGCCGAAGTCTACGCGGGTGAAGCCAACTGGCAGGAGTGCCTGAAAGAGTGCAACGATGTGATTGCGTCCGGAAAATACAGCCTGGAAAGCTCGCTGAAAGCGCCGTTCAGAACCGATAATCAGAACTCGCCGGAAATCGTGTTTGCCATTCCGTTTGACGAAAATCTGGCGGGCGGCTTCAACGTCGAGATGTTTTCCTGGCACGCTTCGCTCAAAAACAAATTCAATATGCTCGACACGCCCTGGGGCGCGGGTTCGGCCAAGGGCGTCCCGCAGTTTATCGACACCTACGACCCGGCTGACGAACGGCTGGCGGCTAGCTGGATGATCGGCCCGCAATTTGCCGCCGACGGCGTGACGCCCCTGAAAGGTTCGTACGACCAGGCCGGTAAAAATGTGGTGCTGACCAAAGACCTGCCCGACGGCTTGTACACGGGCGAAGCGGAAGGGTACCGGATGAATAAATTTGAGGTAAAAAACGGCGCTCTCGCCAGTCTGGGTAACGATTTTCCGTTTTTTCGGTATGCGCAGGTCCTGCTGATGAAAGCCGAATGTCTGGTCCGGACCGGCAAAAGCAACGAAGCGGCCCCGCTGGTGTCGCAGGTTCGGGCACGGGCGTTTACGGCCAATCCGGCCAGGGCTACGGTGACCGGAGCCGATCTGGAGAAAAACAGTAGTTATAAATATAGCTACGTTGAAAACTACAAGTTGGTAGATCCGGGTAACACGGCACCCGTTAAATTTGGCCGGCTGCTCGACGAACTTGGCTGGGAGTTTGCCTGGGAGGGATTCCGGCGCCGGGACATGATCCGTTTTGGCGTCTATACAACCAAAAGCTGGCTGTCGCACAAACCAACGGGAGAGCACCGCGCTGTGTTCCCGCTGCCGCAGATTGCCATCAATTCAAACCCCAGGCTGGTACAGAATCCGGCCTATCAGTAATTTTAAGCACGAACGAATCCTGACTGGCTCCCGGCTAAAACCGGGCGCTAGTCAGGACAACGGTTTCTCGATTTATTGGTGACGTTACCCCGAAACGATGAAATTTCTTACTACCAGCTACGCCTTCCTGTTCACCATTGCAACGGTTTTCGCGCAATCGGTCCCGTCCGCCCGAACGGTTTCGGACCAGAAAATGCGGGAAGTGTACGAGCAGATCAAAACGCCTTACAAATACGGTATTGTGCTGCCCCAGCCCGACAAAGGACGCATGGTTGACAGCCCGACGATCTTTCGAAAAGGTCAGACCTGGTACATGACCTACATTATTTTCGACGGCAAAGGCTACGAAACCTGGCTGGCCCAAAGTGCCGATCTGCTGCACTGGACCACGCAGGGCCGACTTATGTCGTTTACCGAAAATACCTGGGACGCCACGCAAAAGGCGGGCTACGTTGCGCTGGTCGATACGGAATGGGGCGGCTCCTACGAAGTGGAGAAATTTGAGAACCGGTACTGGATGTCGTATCTGGGCGGTTCGGAAAAAGGCTACGAAGCCGGGCGGCTGGGCATCGGCATGGCCTCGACCCAGGACCTGACCCAGCCGAAAGAAGTTAGCCGATTGCCGCAACCCGTGCTGTCTGCGGTGGACAAAGACGCGCGCTGGTACGACAACAAAACCATCTACAAAAGCCTGGTGATCCGCGACAAAGAAAAGAAAACCGGTTATCCGTTTGTGATGTATTACAACGCCAAAGGTGAAAAGCCGGATGCCGACGGCAAGGGATTTGAAAACATCGCGATGGCGGTTTCCAGTGATATGACGCATTGGAAACGCTACGGGCAGCAGCCGCTGATTACCCGCAAAACCGGTATTTGTGGCGATGCGCAGATTACAAAAATCGGTGATGTTTACGTCATGTTTTACTTCGGTGCGTTCTGGAAACCCGGTGCATTCGAACGGTTTGCGTGTTCGTATGATCTGGTGAACTGGACCGACTGGCAGGGCGACGACCTGATTGCGCCCTCGGAACCGTACGACAAAACCTATGCCCACAAGCCCTGGGTGATCAGGTGGAACGGCGTGGTCTATCATTTCTACAATGCGGTGGGCGATAAAGGGCGCGTGATTGCCGTGGCCACCTCCAAAGACCTGGGCAAAAGCTCATTGGGGCAGTAAAAGGGTCAAACGCGATTTCAAGTCGATTCGAAAATGAAAAAAGCTTTTTTCCGCTGGTGTGCTGTTTTCTGGTTTGGCTGGGGGGCTGGCCCGGCTCTGGCGCAGGATTTTGTGTTGCAAACCGAAACTTTCAAACCGTATGTGACGGCGTTCAACGAAAACGACGAAGAACTTTACAAACAACTGATTCCGAACAGCAAGGCGTGGGCGTTTCTTTCGCAGCAGATTCCCTTATTCGAATGTCCGGACAAGCAGCTGGAGCAAACGTATTATTTCCGCTGGTGGACGTTCCGGAAACACCTCAAGCAGACGCCCGCCGGTTACATCGTCACGGAATTTCTGCCGGATGTGGGCTGGGCCGGAAAATACAATTCCATCAACTGCCCGGCGGGCCATCATTTTTACGAAGGACGCTGGCTGCGCGACAACAAATATCTCAAAGACTACGCCCGATTCTGGTTCCGGGGCGGGGGCAGTCCGCGGGCGTACAGTTCCTGGGCCGCCGATGCCATCAGTGCGTTTGGCAAGGTACATTCCGATACGGCTTTTCTGACAGACCTGCTGCCCGATCTGATCACGGATTTTCAGGAGTGGGAAAAAATACGGCTGGATTCGACCGGTATGTTCTGGCAAACCGATAACCGCGACGGCATGGAAATCTCGATAGCCGGGTTGCTGGGGCAAAAAAATGAAGGGTATCGGGCCACGATCAACAGCTATATGTTTGGAAACGCCAGGGCATTGGCGACCATCGCACAGATGGCGGGTAACAAAACCGTTGCGAACGAATACACCTGGAAAGCCGCCACCATCCGGCGGCAGATTCTGACCCGGTTGTGGGATGACAAGGCAAAGTTTTTCAAGGTGATTCCGCGCGGAGCGGGTTCGCTGGTCCGGGCCGATGTTCGCGAACTCCACGGGTTTACGCCCTGGTACTTTTCGATTCCGGAGGAAAAGCACGCCGTCGCCTGGGCGCAGTTGACCGACCAACAGGGTTTTTGGGCTCCGTACGGTCCGACCACAGCCGAACAGCGGCACCCCGGTTTTCAGTTGCTGTACGAAGGCCACGAATGCCAGTGGAACGGTCCAAGCTGGCCTTTTTCGACCACCATTACGCTCACGGCACTGGCTAACCTGCTGAATGATTACAACCAGAAGGTGCTGGGCAAACGCGATTTCTGGAACCTCCTGCTTGCTTACAGCCGCTCGCAGGAACGCATCCGGGAAGATGGCAGGCGCGTGCCGTGGATTGACGAAAACCTGAATCCGTATACCGGCGACTGGATTTCCCGGACGCGGCTTTCCACGATGGAAAACGGAAGCTGGTCGGCGAAAAAAGGCGGTCGGGAGCGCGGGAAGGATTATAACCACTCGGCGTTTTGCGACCACGTGATTTCGGGTCTGATCGGTATTCGGCCCAGCCACACCAACGAACTCGTCATCAATCCGCTGCTGCCGGAAGATACCTGGGACTATTTTTGTCTGGACCGGGTGCCATACCACGGCAAAATGCTGACGGTTCTGTACGATAAGACAGGAAAGAAATACGGCAAAGGAATCGGTTTTCGGGTTTTCGTCAACGGAATAGAAAAAGCATCAGCGGCCCATTTGCAACGCCTGACCCTATCAATTTGAGTGATCTTGAAAATGGCATTAATCCACGACACATGAAAGTAAACATTTCCATTCTCCTTCTGAGTCTGGCTGTTACGGCGGTGGGCCAACCCAAACAAACGCCGACCGCCAGCTATCAGGCGGCCCGCGCACCGCTGCGTCCGAACGCTTATCAGGAATTGCCGCTGGGCGCCATCAAACCGCAGGGCTGGCTCCGGGAAATGCTGGTTCGGCAGAAAACCGGTGCCACCGGCAAGCTGGACCAGTTGTATCCGCTGGTGATGAATGAGCGCAACGGCTGGCTGGGGGGCGACGGCGATCAGTGGGAGCGGGGGCCGTACTGGATCGACGGTCTGTTGCCGCTGGCCTACATTCTGGACGACAAGGAGTTGATTGCAAAAGCCAAACCGTGGGTCGAATGGGCGATTAAGAGCCAGCAGCCCGACGGTTATTTTGGACCATCGAAAGACTACGGCCCGGAGCGGGGTGTGCAGCGTAACAACAGCCGCGACTGGTGGCCCAAAATGGTGATGCTGAAAATCCTGAAACAGTATTATTCGGCCACCGGCGACAAAAGGGTAATCAACCTGATGACCAATTACTTCCGGTATCAGTTGAAGGAATTGCCCCAGAAACCGCTCGACCACTGGACGTTCTGGGCGCGCTACCGGGGCGGTGATAACCTGATGGTGGTTTACTGGCTCTACAACATTACCGGTGACAAGTTTCTGCTTGATCTGGGCGATCTGATTCATAAACAGACGTTTGACTATACAGACGGTTTCCTTAATACCGATATGCTGTCGCGGGCCGGAAGCATTCACTGTGTCAATCTGGCGCAGGGCATCAAGGCCCCGATTATTTACTACCAGCATCACCCCGAGCAAAAGTACCTCGACGCCGTGGACAAAGGCTTTGCCGACATCCGGAAATTCAACGGCATGGCGCACGGGTTATACGGCGGTGACGAGGCCCTGCACGGCAACAATCCCACGCAGGGTTCGGAGCTATGCTCGGCGGTGGAAATGATGTTTTCGCTGGAAAGTATGCTCGAAATTACCGGAAAAGTAGGCTTTGCCGATCATATTGAAAAGATTGCGTTCAATGCGCTTCCCGCTCAGGTTTCCGACGATTTCATGAACCGCCAGTATTTCCAGCAGGCCAATCAGGTGATGACAACCCGCCTGACGCGCAACTTCGACGTCAACCACGGGGGGACGGACTTGTGCTTTGGGTTACTTTCGGGTTACCCGTGCTGCACCTCGAATATGCACCAGGGCTGGCCCAAATTCACACAGAACTTATGGTATGTAACCCCCGATAAGGGAATAGCGGCCCTGCTCTACGCACCCAGCGAAGTAAAAGCGACGGTCGGCAACAGTACCGAAGTGTCCTTTAAGGAAGAAACCAACTACCCTTTTGAGGAAACCGTCAAATTCACGCTGACTACGGCCAAAACCGTATCCTTCCCGTTCCACCTGCGCGTGCCGCAATGGTGCAGAAAAGCGTCGGTTAAAATCAACGGGAAGGTTTGGCGGGAAGTGGACGGCAACCAAATCGTGAAAATCGACCGGGAGTGGAAAACGGGCGATGTGGTGGAACTGGACCTGCCGATGCACATCCGGAAAGACATCTGGTTTGAAAACTCCATGTCGGTGGAGCGCGGGCCGATTGTCTACGGCCTGAAAATCGGGGAGGAAAGCAAGCTGGTGAAAAACGACAAAGACCCGATTGAATACGGCGCTTCGTACGTGGAAGTTCGCCCGACCACACCCTGGAACTACGGGCTGATTCAGGTTCCGGACAACAAACTGGAGGAAAATTACAAAGTGGAAAAGAAAGGCCCGGTTTCGCTCTATCCGTGGAATCCAGAAAATGCACCGGTCCAGATTAAAACGCGGGCTAAGCGGATTCCGTCCTGGGGCTTATACAACGAAATGACCGGTCCCATTCCGTACAGCATCACCTACAACCTGGAAACCGGCCCCGAAGAAGAAATTACACTGATTCCGTACGGTTGCACCAGCCTGCGCATTTCCCAGTTTCCGGTGGTCAGAAAATAAAGAAGGATTATCCACACCATTTTTTCGAAAATTCCACGGCAATACCGTGGCTTATCAGCAGATTTTTGGAATAGGCATTCATGAAAAACATCTTTTCCTTAACCCTGATTAGTGCCGTTTTATCGGTTTCCGTAGCGGCCCAATCGCCCAAGCCCGTTCCCGAAAAATACCGGGAATTGCCGCTTTCGGCCATTAAACCCACCGGCTGGCTGCGAAACCAGTTGCAGATTATGCGTGACGGCACCACCGGCCATCTGGACGAGGTTCACCCCAAAATCGGCAACGACAACGGTTGGCTGGGCGGTAAGGGCGATGCTTGGGAAGAAACCCCGTACTGGCTCGACGGCGCGGTGCCGCTGGCGTATCTGCTGGATGACAAGCCGTTGCAGCAGAAGGTCAAAAAATACATCGACTGGGTGATTGATAACCAGCGACCATCGGGTTATTTCGGCGCGATGACCAAAGACGAGCGGGAGAAGAATGTCAAGGTCGATGTGGCCAACTGCGCGTCGGGCGACGACTGGTGGCCCAAGATGGTGATGTTGAAGGTGATTCAGCAGTATTATTCGGCCACGAATGACCCGCGCGTGATTCCGTTTATGACCAAGTATTTTCGTTATCAGTTACAGGCGCTGAAAAGCTGTCCGGTGGGCAAGTGGACCGAGTGGGCCACCTCGCGCGGAACCGATAACGTGATGATGGCGCAGTGGCTGTACGGCATGACGGGCGACAAATCGCTGCTCGAACTGGCATCGTTGATTGAGTCACAGAGCTTTCCGTGGAGCGACTGGCTGGGTAACCGTGACTGGGTGATTGGCGCAGCCGCCCAGCAAAACGAAGAACACTGGATGCGCCGTCACGCCGTCAACGTCGGCATGGCGCTGAAAGCTCCGGCCATTAATTACCAGCGAACGGGCGATCCGAACTACCTCAAATCGCTCAAAACCGGTTTCAACGACCTGATGACGCTACACGGTTTGCCGATGGGTATTTTCTCCGGCGACGAAGATCTGCACGGTAACGACCCGACCCAGGGCGTGGAGCTGTGCGCCATTGTGGAGTCGATGTATTCGCTGGAAAAAATCATCGGCATTACCGGCGATCCGCACTACATGGACGCGCTGGAACGCATGACGTTCAACGCGTTACCGACGCAGACGACCGACGATTACAACGCCAAGCAGTATTTCCAGATTGCCAATCAGGTACACGTCAAGCGGGGTGTATTCAACTTTTCGCTGCCGTTTGGTCGGGAAATGAACAACGTGTTTGGGATGCGGAGCGGCTACACCTGCTGCCTCGCCAACATGCACCAGGGCTGGACGAAATTTGCCGCACACCTGTGGTACGCGACTCCCGACAAGGGCCTGGCGGCTCTGGCCTACAGTCCGAACAACGTAACGGCGAAAGTAGGCGCGAAGAACACCGACGTAACGATTCGGGAAACGACCCGTTATCCGTTTGAAGAGGGCATTCAACTGGAATTGGCGACGGCTTCCAGCGTGCAGTTCCCGCTGCACCTGCGCATCCCGTCGTGGTGCCGGAAAGCGACGGTGGCCGTCAACGGCGAAACCGTGCAGACGCCCGAAGGCGGTAAGGTAATTGTCTTGAACCGGACCTGGAAAAACGGCGATAAAGTGACGCTGAACTTTCCGATGGCCGTCAGTACCTCCAACTGGGGCCGAAATTCGCGGGCGGTGGAACGCGGTCCGCTGGTGTACGCCCTGAAACTGGAAGAAACCTGGGAAAAGGAAACCGAAAAAGACGAGGGCGACTACTTCAACGTGTTTCCGAAAGGCGACTGGAACTACGGTTTGGTGGATAAGATCGTGAAAGATCCGGCGGCCAATCTGGACGTAAAAACCGTCAAACCCGTTACGGATTCGTTTATCTGGAATCTGCAAAATGCACCCATCGAAATCCGGGCATCGGCGAAGAAAATTCCCGGCTGGAAAATCGTCAACGATGTGGCGCCCCAGCCCGTCACGGATCGCAACGGTCATTTCGTGGGTAAGGTAGATGAGAAGGTAGAAACGATTACGCTCGTGCCGTACGGCTGCACGAAGGTCCGGGTGGTGGCTTTTCCGGTGGTGAAGTAGCGGTATGTTTTCCGGGAATCGCGTCAGGATCGATACCGCGCCAGCTTCATGATTCCGAAACCCACGGTATAAGGAATGGGGGTTAAGAAAACGAACAGCCCTATTTTTTCGAAGAACAAAACGGTGGCAAACCAGCCAGCGGCAATAATGATCACCGCAATCATAAATTCCAGCAGTTTGTACATGGCGATGCGGTTTGCGGAGTAAGTTGCATCATAGATAACCATTTTTCTCCAGACACCACGTCAAACCGGCGTGGTGTTTTTCTGTTTTTATCAAAAAATCTGGATTCGACCCGCAGGTTTTTTTCAACTTTCGCACCTAATCTCATGTGTTCACCTTTAACGATACCGCCCGATTGCAGGAGTCCGAACTAATCGCTGAGCTGAGAGCAGGCCGGGAATCGGCTTTCCGGATGCTTGTCGAGATGCATCAGGACAAGGTCTACAATACCGCCCTGGCCATTGTGCAGCATCCCGAAGAAGCTGAGGATATGGCGCAGGAGGTGTTTGTGGAGGTCTACCAGACCATCGGGCAGTTTCGGGAAGAAGCCCGATTGACCACCTGGCTCTACCGCATTACGACCACGAAAGCTCTGGCGCACCTGCGGAAGCGGAAGGCGCAGAAACGGTTTTCGCGGCTGACGAGCCTGTTTGGGATAAACAACGAAGTGCTGCACGATCCGCCCGATTTTCATCATCCGGGCGTTGCGCTGGAACAGCAGGAGGAAATGAGTACCCTGTTCAGGGCCATCAACCGGCTGGCTGATGCGCAGAAAGTAGCCTTCGTTTTACATTATATCGAAGACCAGAGCCACCGCGAAATTGCGGAGGTCATGCAGGGAACGGTGTCGGCGGTGGAGTCGCTGCTGCACCGGGCCAAACAGAATTTACGCAAGCAATTGACGCCATTTTATCAGGAAAGAAAGAACCCGTGACACCATGAACCGAAACAGCGAAGATCAACCGTGGGAAGACCGGTTTAGGAAATTGAAAAAACTCGACCGCGCTCAGCCCCGGCCTTACTTTTATACCCGTTTGGAGGCCCGGTTAAAAGCCCGAATCGAGCAGTCGGAAGCCGCGGCCGTGTTGCCGTGGTGGCTGCAAAAACCGGCCTACGCCCTCGGGACGCTCGGCTTGCTGATTGCCATGAACGTTGCCGTGGCGCTTTGGCAAAACCGTCCTGCCGTGCCGGAAACCGACCCCGGTACCTACGAGGCTTTTGTGCAGGATTATCAGTTGAACCACCAAAACGCTTTTGTCGATGAATGATCAAAAACGCTACCGACTGCTGGTTGGGATCATTGTCGCCCTGATTCTGCTGAACGCCGGACTCATGGCCTGGATGTGGTTTGGACCCGGGCGCCACCGGGAGGGGCGCGGAGATGGGCGAACCTACCTATCCAAAACCCTGGGGCTGTCGGACGAACAGCGGACGGTCTACCGGGCGATGCGCCAGAAGCATTTCCAAACCATCCGGCCCCTGCTGGATTCACTGCGGCAGGAACGCCGACGTTTTTTTGCGCTGGTTGACGATTCGACGCAGACCGATGGGCAACTGATGCTGCGGGCCCGCCAACTCGAAGAAAAAAACGCCCGGCTGGACGTGCTGACCTTACGGCATTTTCAGCAGGTGAGCGCCCTGTGTACGCCCGAGCAACGGAACAAACTCAAACAGGTGCTGGCCGAACGACCCGGTTTTGGCTCATTTGGCCGAACCGGCTGGCCGGGCCGACACCGGCCTGATTCGAGCCAGCGGGACCGTTCCGAAAAATAATCACTTTTTTTCGTCGGCAGCCGCAGGGTTTCCGCCGAATTGACATCTAAAGAAAACAACTAAACAAGTGAACTCCATGAAAAAAGTAATGTGTGTAGCCCTGATGCTGGCGGGATTGACGGTTTTTGAAAGCAACGCCCAGAATGGACCGGGCGGTGGTCGGGGACGGATGCAGGGAATGACGCAGGTGGAAGAAAGCGCCCTGCCCGCACCAGTGATGACTTACGTGAAGGATAAATATCCCGGCCTGACGGTTCGCCGGATTATGAAGGATAAGGAAGATAACTACATGCTGGTTGTTGCCGCAGACACCACGCGCAGGATTGTCGTTTTCGATTCCAAAGGTACCTTCAAAGAAGAACGGGCCATGCGGGGCCGCCGGGGAGGACCGGGGGGTAACAATTCAAACAAATAAGCCCGGTAAACCGTATTGGGTGTAATCCTCGTGTTAGGATGACGCTTCATCAACCATCTCGCCCGTTCGCCGATCCGCCAGTGCAGCCCAGACCGTTTCACTGGCGGACGGTGTCAATAGAATCCGCCCATTTTCATCCATTGAACAAATGAATGCAGGATTGTTACTTCGATTTTTCTTTGCACACGCGCGCCGGTATCGGTCTCGGGTGTCTCTGCTTTTTAGTGTATGGCTGGTTTCGGCCACGAGCCTGTTTGCCCAAACCAGCCAGTTGACCGGTAAATTTGTCGATTCCAACCAGAACGTGCTGGTCGGTGTGCCGGTTATCCTGACCTCGCAGCAGGATACGACGCAGAAGCAATACATGGTGACGGATACGAGTGGAGCCTTTACGTTTCTGAATCTCAGCCCGCAGGCATACCGCGTGAAAGCCACCTACCTGGGTTTTCAGGATTACGACAAGGTGATAACCCTTACGCAGGATGTGCAGGATCTGGGTGCCATCACGCTGGTCGAGGATGCCAAAACACTGAAGGAGGTTGTGATTAAGGGCCAGATTCCGCCCGCGCAGCAGAAAGGTGACACACTTCAGTTGAATGCCGAAGCGTTTAAGGTAACGCGCGATGCCACAACGGAGGACCTGATCAAGAAAATGCCGGGCATCACCGTCGAAAACGGGACCGTAAAAGCCCAGGGTGAGGATGTGCAGCAGGTGCTGGTCGACGGAAAAATCTTCTTCGGTGACGACCCCAATATTGCCCTCCGGAACCTGCCCGCCGAAGTAGTCGATAAAATTGAGATATTCGACCGCATGAGCGATCAGGCCCAGTTTACCGGTTTTAACGACGGCAACACCTCCAAAACCATCAATATCGTGACGCGGGGCGACCGCCAGAACGGTGTTTTTGGCCGCGTTTTCGGTGGTTACGGAACCAACGATACCTACTCGGCGGGTGGTAATGTCAACCTGTTTAACGGCGCCCGGCGGCTTTCTATCGTCGGGCTGAGCAACAACATCAATCAGCAAAACTTCTCCGCCCAGGATCTGACCGGCGTTGCCAGCGGTGGGGGAGGTGGTGGTTTCGGTGGAGGAGGACGCGGTGGCGGTGGCCGTGGAGGAGGAGGTGGTGGCCGCGGAGGGGGCGGTGGTGGCAATTTTGGCGGTGGCGGAGGGGCTGACAACTTCCTGGTGGGACAGCAGAGCGGGATCAACAAAACCAACTCCATTGGTCTGAACTTCTCCGACGACTGGGGCAAACACCTCACGTTCCGGGGCAGCTATTTTTTCAACAACAGCACCAACAACAACGCCCAGACGGTATTCCGGCGGTATACGCTGGCCGAGAATGCCAGCCAGAATTACTTTGAAAACAGCATTTCGCGAAGTGAGAATTTCAACCACCGGCTGGATTTTCGGCTCGAATACACGATCAATTCCAACAACTCGCTGCTGATTACGCCCCGGCTGCGCTGGCAGAACAACAACTCGTCGAGCCGGGTGCAGGGCGTTACCTATCTGGCCGCCGATAGTACCTCCGACAATCCGTCGCTGGGGAACAACTTCAATCCCATTTTGCCGCCCGACAGCCTGTTGCTAAACCGGACCAATACCGATTACATGAACCGGGTGCGGGCGTTTAATTTCAGCAACAACATCCTGTTCCGGCACCGGTTTGCCAAACGCGGTCGGTCGCTTTCGCTGAACTTCGGAACCCAGATCGGTACGCAGAACAGCGAACGCGACCAGTTGTCGTTAAACGAATATTTTACGGGAACCAAGCCGGATTTGCGTCTCGACCAATTAACGACGAACAATACGCCAAGTTACCAGTATTCGCTCAATGCGGCTTTTACGGAACCGTTAAGCAAACTGAGTCAATTACAGATTAACTACACAACGACCTACCGCTACAGCGACGCCAACAAGCGGACCAACCGGTATAACCCCCTCACGCAGCGTTACGATCAATTGGATTCGCTGCTGTCGAACACCTTTCAGAACGATTACCTGACGAACCAGGCCGGGGTTGGTTACAATTACCGGTCGCCGAAAATGGGCCTGAACGTGAACATGAACTTTCAGCGGGCCGATCTCATCAGCGATCAGCTCTTTCCGCTGGACAACGACGTGCGGGCGCATTTCAACAACCTGCTGCCGTCGGCCATGCTCGACATCAAACTCTCGACCGACAGCCGGATTCGGATGTTTTACCGCACCAACACCCAGGCGCCGGGCGTAACGCAGCTTCAGAACGTTCTCGATAACTCGAATCCGTTGTTCCTGACGCTGGGTAATCCGGACCTGAAGCAGTCGTACAGCCACAACGTTTCGGCCCGCTACCAGCTAACCAAACCGGTAAAAGGCCGTAGCTTGTTTGTGTTTGTTAACGTCAGTTCCACCAACAATTACATCGGAAATTCGACGCTGATCAGCAACGGAACGGCGACGTTGCCCGATGGCACGACGTTGGGGCAGGGCGTACAGTTGACGCGTCCGGTCAACCTGAGCGGTTTGTGGAGCCTGCGTTCGTTCGTGACTTATAGCACCCCCCTTAAGTTTATTAAGAGTAACATTAGCATCAATGCCGGTAACAATTACAGCAGTTCGCCGAGTCTGATCAATGGGCTGATTAACAATGCCAACACCACCACCTGGTCGCAGGGCGTGAATCTGAGCAGCAACATCAGCCAGAATCTGGATTTCTCGTTCTCGTATTCGGGTAATTTCAACGATGTAAAATATTCGCTTCAGCCCGAGAACAACAACCGGTATTATTTTCAGGCCCTGAGCGGGCGTCTGAACTGGATTTTTGGGCCGGGGCTGGTGTTGCAATCCGACATTTCCAATCAGAAATACACCGGTTTTAACGGCAGTATCAATCAGCAATATACCCTCTGGAATGCCGCCTTGGGCAAGAAATTCCTGAAAGACCGGCGGGGCGAATTGAAGGTGTCGGTTTTTGATATTCTGAAACAGAACAACAGCCTGAACGTCACGCAGACCGATACGTACGTCGAAAATAGCCGGGCGCAGGTGCTGCAACGGTATTTTATGCTGACGTTTACCTACAACCTGCGTCAGTTTAAAGCGTCGGCATCTCCTTCGCGCGGCAACGACCGGCCCGATGGACAGAACTGGCGCCAGGGTGGAGGAGGCCGCTTCCCCGGTGGGGGTCGACCGCCGGGACCGGGTCCGGGAAATAATTGAGGGATAAACCCAAAAAAAGAAAGCCAGACGACGCGAGTCACCTGGCTTTTTTTATCGCTCAATAAACGGTTATTTTTACAAATCGGCTACCTTTCACAGTAGCCCCGGTTATCAGCGACTTACTGAAGATAAAACGCGCCCGGGGGCAAATTGTTTTCAATACCGTATTTTTTTTCAACCTGTACCCGACTACGCATGCGTGAGATAGTTTTGCTGGGGCTGACCCTGCTGCTGGGAATGGCGTTGCTGGCTACGCTGGCCCAACGGCTGCGCATTCCGACGCCTATTTTTCTGGTCCTTGGCGGTCTGCTGGTCAGCCTGATTCCGGGCGTGCCGCCTATCAGCATCGAGCCTGAACTTATTTTTCTGGTTTTTCTGCCGCCGTTGCTCTACGAAGCCGCCTGGTTTATGTCCTGGCGTGAACTCTGGCGCTGGCGACGCATCGTGCTGGTGATGGCGTTTGGGCTGGTGATTCTGACGGCCACCGCCGTCGCCTACGCTTCGGTCGCGTTCATCCCCGGTTTTACGCTGGCGGTGGGCTTTTTGCTGGGCGGTATTGTGTCGCCCCCGGATGCGGTAGCGGCCAGTTCGGTGCTTAAAGATGTGGACGCACCCAAAAGTACCCTCAATATTCTGGAGGGAGAAAGCCTGATTAATGACGCGTCGAGCCTGATTGTGTTCCGGTTTGCCCTGTCAACCATCACGTCGGGCGTATTTGTCTGGCAGGAGGTAGCGGTTGATTTTGTGCTGGTTACTATCATGGGCGGGCTGATTGGGCTGGCAGTGGCCGGTATTTTCTACGCCATTCACCGCTGGATTCCGATGCAACCGCGCATCACCATTCTGCTGACGTTTCTTGGCCCGTACATCATGTACATGACGGCGGAACATTTTCATTATTCGGGCGTCATTGCCGTGATGGCCGGAGGGTTGTTTCTGTCCAATCACAGCCATCGCATCCTCAATCATACCGAACGGGTACAGGGGCTGTCGATGTGGGCAACGGTTATTTTTATCATCAACGGGCTGGTGTTTGTGCTGATCGGCCTGGAACTGTCCGTTGTGGTGCAGGAACTGGATGGCTACTCCGTGCCCGACGCCATTTTTTACGGTCTGATCATTTCGGGGGTGCTTATTGTGGTCCGGATGGTATTTGCGCTGATGGCAGCCGGCTGGACCCGGATCGCCGGTCGGTTCATTACCGTCGCTGTCCGGAATGCCGGGTGGCGGGGGCCGCTGGTGGTGGGCTGGGCGGGTATGCGGGGCGTGGTTTCGCTGGCGGCTGCCTTATCGATACCGCTCAATCTGCCCGGTGGCGAACTCTTTCCGCACCGGTCGCTGATTCTGTTCATCACGTTTGTGGTCATTCTGGTGACGCTGGTGTTTCAGGGGCTTACCCTGCCTATGGTGATTCGGTGGTTACACCCTAAAGAACTCTTTCCACGGATGCCCGAAGAACAGCAGGAAGCAATCATCCACCGCCAGTTGCAGGAAGTCGCCCTGCGGGAACTTCGCCGACGGTTTGACGGACAGGTGGACGATAACGTGTTGCTGACGAGTCTGAAAAACCGTCTGGAAAGTGAACTGAAACTGAACCAGGTCATTGCTGCCGACCGGGACGGACCCACTATGGCGCGTTACCACGAAGCGCGGGTGGGCCTGAGCGCGGCCAAACGGCAGGAGCTGGAACGGTTGCGGAGACAGGAGGATTTTGATGAGGACGTGGTCCGGAAAATAGAAGCGCAGCTAGACCTGGAAGAAGAGAGATACGATCATTTGATTCGGTAATTTCTACTTCTGGAAAATCATGACGTGCTGCTGGGGAAGTTTATTATACACACTTTTCAGCGACAACCCGACGGCTTTCATTTCCTTCGTCGCCTGGGCAATGCTCATTTTATGGTGCGGTTTGATGGGCACGTTCGGGTCCTCGGCCCGGTATTCAACCAGCACCACCCGCCCGCCCGGTCTGAGCGCCCGAACAATGTTGGTCATCATTTCGCGCGGGTGCGAAAACTCGTGGTAGGCGTCAATCAGGATGGCCAGATCAACACCGTTGGCGGGCAGTTTCGGATCGGTAATGGTGCCCAGAACGGCTTGGACGTTTGTTAGGCCGGTTTTCTTTCTGGTTTGATTCAGGTCGTTAATCATTTCTGGCTCAATATCCACCGCCAGGACTTTGCCCTTCGGAACTTTCGGGGCCATCAGAAAGGTAAAATACCCGGTTCCCGCGCCTACATCGGCCACCACGTCCGTCGGTTTCAGGTTGATGGCTTCCAGCAGCAGGTCGGTGCGTTCTTCCTGTTCGCGCTCCGGGCGGTTGAGCCAGGCGGCTCCCAGATGCCCCATGACCTGCGAGATTTCCCGTCCCATGTACGTTTTGCCAATCCCGTCGTAAGAGGCTTTCCGGTATTGATACACCCCTTTGGAGGGTTCCGTAACCGGAGCCGTTTGCTGGCCCAAAACCATACTGCAAAAGGAATTAACGAACAGAAACAGGGCAGGAACTGACCAGAACGGCTTTTTCATATCAGAGCAGAAAACGTTTAAGGCTTGAACAAGCGGCCAGCGAAAGTGTTTAGAGGGTATTATTCCACCATTCGCTCTTGTTTATGAACCTCATTTTGCACTTACTACTGGATGCCGCCGTCATCTTCGGTCTGGCGTATTTGATGCCCCAGGTTGACGTTAAAAGTTTCGGCACGGCTTTATTAATTGCGGTTATTCTGGCGGTCCTTAACTTTCTGGTGGGCTGGCTTATCCGATTCCCGCTCAATCTGGTAACCTTCTTCCTGCTGACCGGAATCGTTCGGATTGTGGTCACGGCTATCCTGCTGAAACTCATCGACAAGATGATGGGCAGTTTCACGATTGCCGGCTTCTGGCCCGCCCTGGTCATTGCCATCGCGGTGGCCGTTGTCGGTGGCTTAGTGGATGGTGCGCTGGCTCCTTCTGAGGAAGTCATTGAACACCGTCAGCAGGAGGTCATGTTGCTTTCTCCGGCGGTGGAACTTGCTTCCCGTCGGTAAGAAATTAAACCGTATAGAAGTTAAAAAGCCGTCAGCATTTCACTGGCGGCTTTTTTCATAACCAGACGGATGGGTCAGTCGATGATGTTCAACGTAACCTCAATGTTGCCACGGGTGGCGTTGGAGTAGGGGCAAACCTCGTGCGCTTTCTGCACCAGTTCCTCCGCTTTGGACCGTTCCACACCGGGAATCTGCACGTCCAGCGCCACCGCCAGACCGAATCCGCCCGCGTCGTTTTTACCAATGCTGACCTGGGCCGTTACGCTGGTGGTGCCCGCTTCAACTTTCTGCGTGCGGATAATCAGGCTCAGGGCACTGTCGAAACAGGCCGCGTAACCCGCTGCAAACAGGGTTTCGGGGTTGAGGTAGGTGCCGCTGGGGCCGCCCATTTCTTTCGGTACGCGGACGTCGGCGTCCAGGGCTCCATCGTGTGATTTAACGTGGCCGCTGCGGCCTCCGGTTGCGGTGGCTTTCGCCGTATATACTTTATCCATGCTTAAAAAAGAAGCAACCACCGGTTTGGGCGGTCGCCAATGGTTTTCAAGACAACTAGCGCGGGTTCGGAATGGTTATAAACGGCGGCTTATTCTGCTTTCCGGATGTAATGGTTGCCGTTCCTGTTTCTGATCGCCGACGGTGTAGGGCTTGCGGCCGCCCGACCGGTTTCGGGTGGTTTAATCCGGTCCGTTTACGGGGTTTGTCGAATCGGGTTGCGGAAACTTTCGGAAGTTGGGAAGGTTACAGCAAGAGAGGAATTTTTTTTGCCTTCTTTTTTGTAATTTGCCTGTAATGATTTTCGATAACCACAACCGCCCCATTACCTACCTCCGTCTGGCCGTGACCGACCGCTGCAACCTGCGGTGTTTTTACTGCATGCCGGAGGAGGGGATCAGGTACCTGCCCAAACACCAGTTGCTGACGTACGAGGAGATGGAGCGGCTGGTGCGCGTGCTGGCGCGGCTGGGCGTGTCGAAAATCCGGATTACGGGCGGAGAACCGTTTGTGCGCAATGGCCTGATGGACTTTCTCTGGCGGCTGAAAGCCACTGAAGGGGTTGACGAACTGCACATTACGACCAACGGTGTGCTGACTCAACCGCTCATTCCGGAACTCGTCCGGATGGGCATTGGCTCGGTCAACCTGAGCATCGACACCCTCGACCGCGAACGGTTCCGGCTGATTACCCGGCGTGATGAATTACCCGCCGTTCGCGGAACGCTGGATGCCTTGCTGGCGCACGATGTGCCGGTGAAGCTGAATGCCGTCGTAATGGAAGGCAAAAATACCGAAGACATTCCGCTGCTGGCCGAACTCACCCGCCATCATCCCGTCGATGTCCGGTTTATCGAAGAAATGCCGTTCAACGGTGAAGGGAGTCATTATCCGGTGTTGAACTGGAATCATCGGCGGATTTTGCAGGAATTACAAACGCTGTATCCGGACCTGAAACGCCAGCCCGATTCGCCTTTTTCTACGTCAACGACCTATCAGGTTCCGGGTTATCAGGGAACCATCGGCATCATTGCGGCTTTTACGCGGACCTTCTGCGGCACCTGCAACCGCATTCGTCTGACCGCGCAGGGAACGCTCAAAACCTGTCTGTACGACAACGGCGTGCTCGATGTGCGGGCGTTGCTTCGTTCCGGTGCAGATGATGCTGAATTAACGGCTGCTTTTCTGAAAGCTTTTGCTCACCGGCCCAAAAATGGCTTTGAAGCCGAACACCAACGCGGCCCGGTGACCGAATCCATGTCGACGATTGGGGGTTAATTTTCGTCGGAAATTCTTGTCCGATTGGGGACGTTCCATTGTCCGTAAAGGGACAGTTTCTGGGGCAGACGAAACAAAAAAGCCGCTCTCTGGCTCAGCAATGCGTTATTCTTCGAACTGGCACCAGATTTGACCGACCAGATTAGCTGTTGTTCTGACCCCAGCTCCATTCCTAATATGATTCGTAATTACGTTAAAATAGCCTGGCGGAATCTGGTGCGAAACCGTGTGTTTTCGGCCATCAACATCGTCGGTCTGGCCATCGGTCTGGCAACCTGCCTGCTGATCAGCTTGTTTGTGCTGGATGAACTGAGTTTCGACCGCTTTCACGCAAAATCGGACCGCATTGTTCGTGTTGTTTTTCGGGGAACGGTGCAGGGCGGAAAAATGAACGAAGCGCACGTGATGCCGCCCGTGGCCCGGACGCTCCAGGCCGATTACCCCGAAGTGCAGGAAGCCACGCGGTTGCGTCATGGCGGTATGCCCCAGTTTCTGATCGGCGACAACCTGTTTAACGAAGAAAGCATGGCGTTTGCCGATTCCAATTTCTTTCAGGTCTTTAGCTTTCCGCTGTTGCAGGGTAACCCAAAAACCGCGTTGAGCCGGCCCAATACCGTTGTGCTGACCAAACCAACCGCCCTGAAGATGTTCGGGCGTGACAATGCGCTGGGGAAAACCGTTCAGGTGAAAGGCAGCAATGTCCCCTTGACCGTTACGGGCGTGATGGACGAGATTCCCGCAAATTCGCATTTCCATTTCGATGTGTTTACCTCAATGGCGAGTTTGGCCGAGTCCAAATCACCCTCCTGGATGACGTCCGAATTTTTTACGTACCTGGTGTTGCCGAAAGGCTACGATTACAGGCAACTGGAAGCGAAGCTGCCGCAGGTGGTCGAGAAGTACATGGGGCCGCAGATCGAGACGGCTTTTGGGATGAAATACGCGCAGTTCCGCCAGAAGGGCAACGACATCGGGCTGTTTCTGCAACCGCTGACGGCTATTCACCTTCACTCGGATTCGCCGTACGACCTGGAGCCAGCCGGTAATATCCAATACGTTTATCTGTTCAGTGCCGTGGCCCTGTTTGTGTTGCTGATTGCCAGCATCAACTTTATGAATCTTTCAACGGCCGGGGCTTCCAAGCGGGCCAAAGAGGTGGGCATCCGGAAAGTAATGGGTTCACTGCGGCTGGAACTGACCTTTCAATTTCTGATTGAGTCGCTGCTGCTGACGGCTATCGCGTTGGGCGTGGCCCTGGCACTGGTTTATGCCGCCTTACCGCTTTTCAACAGCTTATCCGGCAAAACACTGACATTTAGCTTTGTCGATGCGCCCTGGCTGTTGCCGGGTCTGCTGCTGTTTGGTGTTTTTGTAGGTGTATTGGCGGGGAGTTATCCGGCCTTTTTTCTGGCGTCGTTCAAACCCGTTGCGGTCCTGAAAGGGCGATTTACTTTCGGTAAAAGTACCATTAGCCTGCGCAGTGGTCTGGTGGTTTTCCAATTTTTTATTGCCATTCTGCTGATGGTCGGAACGACGGTGGTTTACCGGCAACTGGATTATATTCAGAATAAAAAGCTGGGGTACGACAAAGATCAGGTGCTGGTGTTGTCGAACACCTGGGCGCTGGGCCCGAAAGAAGAGATTTTCCGGGATTTGCTTTTGCAGGACCCGCGCGTGGTGAACGTCAGCCATTCCGGTTATTTACCCGCCGGGCCGAGCAACAACAACAACTTTTTTGTTTACCCCGACAACCATTCGACCCAACTGGTGAAGACGCTGCGCTACGATGTCGATTACAACTACATTCCGACACTGGGGATGGAAGTGGTGGCCGGGCGGAATTTCTCCAAATCGTTCGGAACCGATTCAACCGGGGTGATCCTCAACGAGGCAGCCGCTAAAGCGTTTGGCTGGAAGGCAAATGCAATCGGTCGTACCATTACACGGCCTGACAGGGAAGGGACCAAGGCGACTTATCAGGTGGTCGGCGTTGTGAAAGATTTTCATTTCCGGTCGCTGCACGAGCGGATTACGCCCCTGGTGATGGTATTGGCAAAGGCCCCGGGCACGATGATCGTGAAAGTAAAAACCCGGGAGGTTTCCGGCCTGCTGGCTTCCATTAAAAAGCGGTGGTCCGATTTCGGAGCCGATCAGCCGTTTTCATATTCCTTTCTGGATGAGCGGTTTATGAAAACGTACGAGTCGGAACAGCGGATTGGCCAGATTCTCCGTATTTTCTCCGGCCTGACCATCTTTGTCGCCTGTCTGGGTTTGCTCGGTCTGGCTACCTTTACGGCTGAACAACGCACCAAGGAGATCGGGGTTCGTAAGGTGCTGGGCGCTTCGGTGGGCAGCATTGTCGGGCTGCTGTCCAAAGAGTTTGTCAAGCTGGTGCTGATTGCCCTTGTGCTGGCGTCGCCCGTTGCCTGGTACGCGATGGACAAATGGCTGCAGGCGTTTGAGTATAAAATTGCCGTTAGCTGGTGGATGTTTGCCCTGGCGGGTGTTCTGGCCATTGCCGTGGCCCTGCTGACAATCAGTTTCCAGTCCATCAAAGCCGCCCTGATCAACCCGGTCCATAGCTTGCGGGGCGAATAAGAATTTAGACGAAGACACTAGAAGAAAGAAAGACCCAAAGCCGTTAGGTCACCACCGGCTTTGGGTCTTGTTGTACTTAGCGGATTACGCTAATTTGAAAACCATAACCACCGGGGTTGTCTCTCCGTCGGCCACGGCCTGGATTCGCAGGTAGGTTGTATCGCCAACCTGATCCAGCCGGAATGATTTTGCGCCTAAAATATACTTCACAAATTTAATTTCATCAGGCTGGGTAAGACCGGAGCCATTTCCACCAAACCGGGTCGTATGACCACTGACCCTGTTAAATGCTTTCCAGTCAGTGATGGAGTTATATAAGGGGTCGTCTACCATAACGGAAACGAAATAACCTGCTCCAATCAGACCACCATCCAGAACCCAGGAGTTTTGCGTTGGAGACGGATTACGGACCGTCATTCCAAACTGAGTAGAGGGGGTGATTGCAGAAAGAGCAAGCGGGTCCAGAGGACCTTCCTGATACCCCAGAAAAGTATAAACAGAATTTGTGCGATCACCCTGGCTGCCGATTAAAGCGTCGATAGGCCGGAAGGATGGCGTGGCTGGAAGGTGATCCTGCATGCAGGAGAAATTAATCAGCAAAAAAAGAATTACTAGACAAAAAGGTTGTAGCGTTTGTTTCATCGTTGTTAAACGGCAATGAGTAAGTGGTTGATTTGTAGAGGGTAATATTCAATTATTGGATTATTAAACCGGAAAGATAATAAATTGCGGAATTGTCATGTGAGCCTAAAACTAACATTCTATAAACAGGACCACCACGGCCTGACCGACTCACTCATTATCTGGATCAATAAAACCTCCCGGCTTGGCTGATGCAGATGCTTCCCTGGACCAGTTGCTTGAGAAACCGGCGGGGTGTCATGCCCAGGTAATAGTTGAAATCTTTAATCAGGTGGCTGTGATCGTGGTAGCCAAACCGCAACACCAGATCGAGCCAGTCCGGCGTCGGTGGATAATGCTGCGTCAGAAAACCCAGGACCTTTCGAAACCGGATAAACCGGGTCAGCTCCTTGGCTGAATAACCCAGGTGGGTCTGAAACCGAAGTTGAATACTGCGGGGCGAAACCTGTTGCGTTTGGGCCAGCGCCTTGACCGGATCGACGGCTGCGTCCCGGAAATAGGGAAGACTCTCCATCAGCGATTCGGAAACGGCATCAAAAGGCGCTATGAAGGTCAGTATATAGTCGTTGAGCAAGTCGATTCGGTCGGTCAGTTGGGGCGTGTGGGCCAGGCGTTCCCACAGGTCACGAAAGCAGGTGTTGTTGAGCAGTACGTCCGGGTCGTGCAGGTCACCGGCCCTGAGTTGCTGCATCGAAACGCCCAGCAACCGGTAAAAACCGTCGAGCGTGAAGTTGACGACGATCAAATCCGCGCCCGCCGGAAGCTCGTACGTCATCCGTTTTTGCAGCGGACCCAGCACGGCGGTCTGGCCGATGATGTAATCCGCATCACCCAGCGAAATCGGAATGCCCGGCCCGAAATTGAACGCCAGCAGCATTTCGTAGTTGGGCATCAGGTGCAGCGTTACCGGCTGTTCTTCCCGCGTTAGCTGCACGCTGTAATAATGGCTGAATACCGTCACCAGTTGTTTGTCGGCATCGATTAACTGACTGTTCATGCTCGAAAGAAACCGAATCAGAGCCGTAAAAAAAAGCCCGGTCGGAGTAACCGGGCCGGGCTTTCTTAGAATCTTGTGTGGACGTTACGCGTGTTGTCCCTGATGAACCCCTTCCCGAATTTCTTCAATCATCTTGCGGTTGAACGCCGGAATGTCGTCCGGTTTCCGGCTGGTCACCAGACCCTGATCCGTCACCACTTCCTGATCAACCCAATTGGCTCCGGCATTCCGGAGGTCGGTTTGAATGGACGGATAGGAGGTCAGCGTACGGCCCTGTACCACACCGGCTTCAATCAACATGATCGGGGCATGGCAAATGGCGGCAACGGGTTTATGTTCTTCAAAGAAATGCCTGACAAACTCGACGGCTTTCTTTTCCATTCGCAGCTTATCGGGGTTGAGCACACCACCGGGCAGCAGCAGGGCGTCGTAACTATAGGCGTCGGCGTCATCCAGAATCACATCAACCGGAAACGATTGGCCCCAGTCGGTCATATCCCAGGCGCGTACGGTTCCTTCTTTGGGTGCAATTACGTGCGTTTCCGCGCCGGCTTCCTGGAGAGCCTTGCGGGGTTCCGTCATTTCGACTTGCTCAAAGCCGTCGGTCAGCAGAATCGCCACTTTCTTTCCCTTCAATTTTTGCTGATTTTCCATGATTTCGTTGAGAATTGGTACTCTATTCGTAACGCTGGAAAACCGGGAAGGTTTATTCTTTTTTGAAATTCATACCGCTGAAAACGAGCGTATCGACCTTACCTGAAGAGTCAAGGATGAACCGGGCCAGCGCCTTCCCGGCCCAGGCTTTTTTGAACGGGCCGTAAAAGGTGTCATAATGCCAGTGGCCTAGCGTTGCATTCATCGCGTTGTCGTTGATGTTGAAAATCAGCCGGTTGTCCGTAACCGTAACCTCGGCTTTTCCGTACAGCGGACTAGTGTACTTCCCGGTATAGTCCTTCAGCGGGAGAGTGGGAGACGTGTCCGCAACACGGTTTTTCTGGAATTCCTGCGTGGCCTTTTTTCCGGCTTCCCGGATTCCGGCATACAGCGTTTTGATCTCGGTGTTCCAGTCGCGGTTGCCACCCAGGGCAAAGAAATCGAACGTTTTGTAGAGCAGCGCGTGCCGCACTTCGGCGTAGTTGTAATTACAGAAAACATACACGCCCAGTTTTTCGTCGGGCAACTGCCCCGTAATGGCCGTCAGCCCCGTCAGACTACCCGTGTGGAAATTGATTTTGTGTCCCCGGTAATCGTGCTGATACCAGCCCAGACCGTAGGTGAGCCAGTTGGGTTTCAGGATTTGCATGGTGGCGTATTCGTCGAGGGGAACCATCGTCTGCGGTTTGAAAATTTCCGCCCAGGTAGCCGGTTTCAGCAAACGCCCGCCGTTGTATTTGCCGCTGTCGAGCATACAAATCACCCACTTACTCATGTCATCGACGCACGACCAGACTGCGCCTGCCGACCCGATTTCGCTGTCCGCGCCGTAGTCGATCACCCGGATGGTGTCGTTGATGGCCACGTGCGGTTTGGTCATGTTGGTGCTTTTGCTGAGGCCGCGTTTGGGGGCGGTCTGGGTCATGCCCAGCGGATTGAAAATCCGTTCCTGCATCATTGTCGACCACGGTTTGCCATAAAGCCGTTCGATGATCCGGCCAGCCGCCGAGTACATGATGTTCTGGTAAACAAAGCCGCCCCGGATCGGATAACTCGGTTTGACGTATACCATCCGCCGAAACATTTCATTGGCCGGAATGGTCATGGCGCCGGTAAAGAAATCCGTGCCGCCAACGCCCGTGTTGTGGGTGAGCAGGTCACGAACGCGAATGTCGCGGGTGGCCGCCGGGTCGTAAAGTTGCAGTTCGGGCAGGTACTTATACACCGGATCATCCCACGACAGCCTGCCTTCATCGACCAGCATCCCCATCAATGCAGCGGTCATGGCTTTGGTCGTGGAGGCACAGGCAAACTGCGTCTGCGTATCGACGGCATTTGTTGTCCCCAATTCCCGCACACCGTAGCCTTTCTTGAAAATTACCTGATTATCCTTAACCACTGTAATGGCCAGGCCGGGTACTTCCCATTCTTTCCGAACTTTCTCCACGTATGCGTCAAATTCCTGTAGTTGTCTGGCCGTCAGTTTTTTCTGCGCGAACGAGGGCAAGATGCTCAGACAAAGAAAAGTGAGAAGTAGGTGCTTCATCGATTTTAAGTCAGTAGGTTAGGTGGGTGTACCCCGGTATATCGGATACAGTCCGGGGACTAGCGCGAACTCAACGCCCTGCGGGAGCCATTACCGGTGGCTGAAAAAGAAAATAGTCGTATACCGTGCGGCTCAGGTGGGCAATGGTTTGCTCCCGCTCGGCCAGCGGCTGGGCTGAAGATGTGATAAAAACCGCAATGGCGATGTGCCCCGCGTCGCCCGGTAGCGTAATGATGCCCACGTCGTCGGTAGCGCTGGAATTCAGTGAGCCCGTTTTGTGAGCGACTACGGTTTCGGGCGGCAGGAAACCCTTAATGCGCGCCAAACCGCCCCGACAGCGTTCCATCACGGCCAGCAGCAAATCGCGGTTTTCGGGTTTGAGGGCTTTCGCCTGATAAATCTGGGTCAGCAAATTCACCATGGCTTCGGGTGTTGAGGTGTCGCGGGGGTCCTGTTCGAGTTTCAGAGCCGCAGCCCGGCGGGATTCCGGAGTTGTCGTTTCGCTCAGTTTATCATAAAATCCGACGGTCCACTGCTCGACGGGTGGCAAGGTAACGCCCTGTAAATCCGCGATCAACTGGACAATCGTGCGGTCGACCGACATGCCTTCAATGCCCAGGGTTTTCAGCCGTGCCCGAACCGGTTCGACGCCACCCACCAGATTCAGCAAGATGTCTGTGGCCGAGTTGTCGCTGATAACCATCATCAGTTCGAGCAGGTTTTCCACCGAAAGATGAACGCCCGGTTTGGCAAACAAGGTTTCGAGCGTGCCGCTGCCCGGGTGCAGGTCCGACGGTTTCAGCTCAACCATTGTTCGCAGCGAGAGTTCACCTTTTTCAATTTTATTAAACAGTTCAACGGCAATGGCGACTTTCACGGTGCTGGCCATCGGAAACTTCTCCTGCACATTCAGGCTGATTCGCTGGCCAGATTCAAGGTGAACCGCGCAAAGGCCGACTTTACCTTTGGCGAGTTTGGCAATGCGCTCCAGTTCCTGATTCAGCCGCTGTTCAGCGATGTTTAAAACCGGCTGCGTCGGAGTCTGGACGGGTTGGCTTTTACTTTTTTTTGACTGGCTAAAAGCAGTCGTACTGAATAAGAGTACTGTCCAGAGAACCAGCAGGTTGACGGCAAGGTGTACAGGTTTTTTCATGGTTACCAGTGGTGGGGTTACAAGAATGTTATACGGTTTTCTCAACCGGATGAGCCGCTTCAACCGCTGCCAGCGCCTGGTCCAGATCGGCCATCAGGTCTTCCACATTTTCAATACCGACCGAATACCGGATCAGGCTTTCTGGAATCCCGAGCTGAGCGCGCTGGGCTTCCGTAAGCTCCACGTGGCTTGTGGTACGCGGTGGTCCGGCCAGCGTGCTGACCGACCCCAGGCTGGCGGCCAGATGAACGAATTTCAGGCTGGTCAGAAACGTTTTCACGGTGTCGTAACTGCCTTTCAGCGAGAAGCTTAATACACCCCCAAAACCGCTCATCTGCGCTGCGGCAATTTCGTGGCCGGGATGGCTTTCGAGACCGGGATAAAATACATCCGCAACGCTGGGGTGCGCCTTCAGATGCCGGGCAATTTTCAGGGCTGACGCGTTTTGGCGTTCAATCCGGAGTTCCAGCGTTTTCATGCCCCGGGCAATCAGGTAGGCGGGTTCGGCCTGCAAACTCGCGCCGTTGATTTCGCGGAATCGGAATACTTTTTCGACCAGTTCTTTTTTGCCGCATAACACTCCGCCCATTGCGTCGGAGTGGCCGCAGAGGAATTTTGTTGCGCTGTGCAGCACCAGATCAGCACCCAGCTTTAGCGGATTCTGGTTGATGGGCGTGGCAAACGTATTATCGACCACCACAATCGCACCGGCTTTTTTGGCGGCTTCGGCTAACCGTTTCAGATCGACCACTTTCAGGGTCGGATTGGTGGGCGTTTCCAGATAAACCAGGTCGCAGCCTTTGGCAATTTCGGCTTCCATCGCTTCGTGGTTGCCGGTTTCGCAGAGCGTTACACTGATCTGGTAGGCGGGCAGGAAGTCGAGAAAAAGCCGACTGGTGCCGCCGTACGTGTCCTTGATCGATACCACGCGTTTGCCGGGTCCGAGGAGCGAAAACAGGGTGTTGCTGATGGCGCCCATACCCGTTGCAAACGAAGTAGCCGCTTCGGCACTTTCCAGAATGCGTATTTTTTCTTCCAGGACGTGTACCGTCGGGTTGGTATTCCGGCTGTAGATGTGCCCACTCGATTTTCCGGTGGCAACGTCATACCATTCATCCAGATCGTGGTAGGAAAAGGCGACGCTATTGACGATGGGGGCGGTGGTGGCACCCTGGTAGAAGGAATCGGTTTCACCGGCCCAAATGGCCGTAGTTCCTTTCTTTTGTTTAGAAAAATCCATGCAGAGTACCGCGAATAGCCGAATAATATTTGTTGATTGGCAAAAATTGCAAAATTTTGGATAAATGCTAAACTTGCCACGGAATTGTTTTCATCCATTTTAAAACCTACTGAGCTGGGAGAATATGAAGGAACTAGTACGTTTTTATGTTGCAGTGGCTTTGCTTCTTTGTTCGTCACTGGTGATGGCGCAGCAGATTGAAGTCAGTGGCCGGATTACTTCAGAGGGCGAAGATTCTGCCCTGCCGGGGGTTAACGTCTCGGTGAAAGGAACTACCATCGGAACACTGACGGATGCCGACGGGCGGTATAGCATCCGGGTAAATGGCGAAACGGCCGTCATGGTGTTCAGCTACATCGGTTTTGAGACACAGGAAATTCGGGTCGAAAACCGGCGGAGCATTAATGTGACCATGAAGCAGGACAACAAAATGCTGAATGAAGTGGTCGTGACGGCATTGGGCATTAGCCGCGACAAAAAAGCCCTGGGGTATGCCGCGCAGAATGTCAATTCGGAAGAACTGGTGCAAAACCGGCAACCGAACCTCGTCAATGCGTTGCAGGGGAAAGTGGCCGGGGTGACCATTACCAGTACGGGCGGGGCACCGGGTCAGGGGGCGCGGATTCTGATTCGGGGGATTAACTCCATTGATGCGACCCGCGATAATCAGCCGCTGTTTGTGGTCGATGGGGTGTTGTTTGACAACAGCACGTCCACGGGAACGTCCAATTCCGGGGCCGAACTCCGCGGTATGTCGAACCGGGCCGCCGACATCAATCCAGATGACATCGAAACCATTAACATCCTGAAGGGTGGGGCCGCTACGGCTTTATACGGGTTGCGGGGCGCCAACGGGGTTGTGGTTATTACGACCAAATCGGGCAAAACCGGTGCCTTACGCGGGAATTTTACCAGCTCGTTCGGCGTCGAGAATGTAAACAAGTTTCCGGAGGTTCAGGATAAGTATACCATCGGGTATTCGGGGGTTTATAACCCGCAGGACTTTTTTCCTTCCTGGGGGCCAACGGTAGAGGAGGCCATCAAAATTGATCCGACGCACCCGCAGAAACTCTACAACCACTTTAAAGACGCGTACCAAACCGGAAAGCAATACCAGAATAACCTGTCTTTTTCGGGCGGAACGGATAAGGTTAACTTCCTGTCGTCCATCGGGCATCTGCGGCACGAAGGGGTGATTCCGTTTACGAATTTCAACAAACTGTCGGTACGTTTGAACACCAATGTTAAGTTCAGCGAGAAATTTTCGACCAACGCCAACCTGAACTTTATCAATTCGGGCGGGGATCGCTACAACGCCGACCGTTACAACGAGGGTCTGAGCTACTGGTCACCGCGCTACGACGTTCGGGATTACCTCAATCCGGACGGGTCTTACAAATCCTACGGTAACGATAACCCACTTTACGGGGCCATGACCAACAAACTGCGCGACAACGTGAACCGGCTGGTCGGCGGACTAAACTTTACCTATACGCCGTTGAAATGGCTGACGTTCAACTACCGCGTGGGTCTGGATACCTATTCGGACGATCGGAAACGGACAGCACCCGGCCCAACTGGCATTGCAAACGAACGGGTTTTTGAAGACAACGGACTGGGTTTTATTTACCAGTATCATACCAATTTCCGGGCCATCACCTCGACGTTTGCGGCCAGCGCCAACACCAAGTTTGGCGAGAACCTGAACGCTACGCTTCGTGTCGGACACGATCTGTACGACCGCCAGATCCGGAGCTTTGGTGCGGAAGGAAATGAGCTGACGGTTT
Source organism: Larkinella arboricola (assembly GCF_003259745.1). GTDB lineage: Bacteria > Bacteroidota > Bacteroidia > Cytophagales > Spirosomataceae > Larkinella > Larkinella arboricola. Next base: position 1,555,934 of record NZ_QLMC01000001.1, read on the forward strand.
ATAATTATTTTGACCTGCGGAATGCCAGAACCATTATCCCCTCGCAATCGGGAGAGGATTACCGGCTCATGGGGGTTTTTGGTGAACTGACGCTGGATTACAAAGACTTTCTGTTTCTGACACTGACAGGACGGAACGACATTACTTCCTCGCTGATGGCCCCCAACAACTCGTTCTTTTACCCGTCGGTGAGTTTAGGGTACGTCTTCTCGCAGCAACTGAAAATGCCGTCGTTTATCTCGATGGGGAAACTGCGGGCTTCCTACGCGCAGATCGGGAAAGATGCCGCTCCGTATTCAACCATCACGGGCTACTCGGCCTATACGAACCTGCCCTCGGGTTCAACCGGTTTTACCCGGGGTGCGCTGCTGGGCGATCCAAACCTGCGTCCGGAGTTTACCGATACGTTCGAAGGCGGTCTGGAAATGAGCTTCCTGAACAACCGGCTGGGACTGGATTTTACGTACTACCACTCGGTTAGCAAAGACCAGATTATTCAGGTGGACGTAACGTCCTCGACGGGGTATGTAAAAGCCGCCATCAACTCAGGGTCGATGCGTAACAAGGGAATTGAACTGGTCTTGCGGGCCACGCCCATCCGGAGCGGTAAACTCAATTGGGATGTGAACCTGAATTTCTCGGCCAACCGCAACAAAATCCTGAGCCTGCGCGAAGGACTGACGGAAATTAACTATGCCTCGCAGTTTGGTTACTCCAGCTCATCGGTTACCATGAAACTGGTGCCGGGTTATGCCTACGGAAACCTCTACGGTCGGGCGTACAAACGGTATTATGAGAATCCCGACGACGAAAATCCGGCTATTCTGGACCGCGACCGGCCCATCGTGATCGGGGCCAACGGTTTCCCGGTGATCAGTACGGCCCAGAAGCTGCTGGGCAATTCACAACCCGACTGGATTGGCGGTCTGAACAATACCGTGCGCTACGGTGATTTTACGCTTTCGGCCCTGTTCGATGCCCGCGTGGGTCAGGATCGGTACAACCAGATGGACAACTTCTTTGCCGCCTTTGGTATTGCCAAATACACCGAAAACCGCAATGATACGAAAGTGTTCGAGGGCGTACTGGCCGACGGTACTCCGAATACGAAGCAGGTCTGGCTGGGGCAGGGCAAAGGTCCGGATGGCGTCGATTACACCAACGGTTTTTACCGGAACGTTTACCGCGGTGTATCCGAAAACTTCATCGAAGATGCTTCCTGGGTCCGGCTGCGGTCGGTGAGCGTATCGTATAACCTGCCGACTTCCATCCTGAAGAATACCTTTATCAAGAGTGTGCGGTTGAGCGCAACGGGTAACAACCTGGCGCTGTGGACCAAATACACAGGCTACGATCCCGAAACCAGTTCAAACAGCAGCGGCAGCAACGTCGACGGCTTCACCGGCTTTACCTACCCGGCCGTTCGCAGCTTCCTGTTCTCACTGAACGTTGGTTTTTAAGTCACTTTTATTCGCTGATAATCATGAAATTCAACTATAAAGTAGTTATCCCGGTTCTGACCCTGCTGATCGGCCTGGGCGGGTGCAAGGATTATTTTGATCTGAAAGAAAACCCGAACCTGATTAGCAACCCACCACTCAATTCGTTTCTGACCACGACGACGCAGAAAACCGCCCTGAACTCGCAGCGAGTAGCCGGTTTTACGTCGTATTTTGTGCAGTATCTGGCCAGCCCCGGAACTGCCGGTTCGACGGATACCTATCAAATTACCGATTACACTGGAACCTGGGACGCCGTTTACTTCGGTATGGCCGACCTGTACGATCTGAAAAAGAAAGCGCAGGAACAGGGCGCTTCCGAATACGTTGGTGTGGCCGACATCATGCTGTCGTACCACCTGAGCCTGATTGGCGACGTGTTTGGGGCCGCTCCGTTTTCCGACGCGTTTACCGGGAGCACACTGACGCCCAAATACGACAGCGAAGAGACGGTTTATAATACCGCGCTGAACCTGCTCAATGAAGGTATTGCCGAACTGGCAAAACCCGATTCGAAAGTGCAGCTGATCCCGGAAGGACAATCGACGAATGCCAATGATTTGATTCATAAGGGCAGTAAGGATGCCTGGACAAAGACGGCCTACGCCCTGAAAGCCCGGATGCTGAACAAAATTTCCCGGAAAAGCACCTACAAACCGGCTGATGTGCTGGATGCAGTTTCCAAATCGTACACGTCCAACGCCGACGATGCACAGATGTCGTCGTTTCAGTTGCGGAATCCGTGGGCGCAGGTAGCCCGTGATAACGCGGCTTTGTTACTCGACGGCTGGCTTTCCGATCAGTTGGTCAATCACCTGAACGGCGCCACCTACGGGATTGTGGACCCGCGCATTGCGAAAATCACGGACAAAACCGTTAACAACGATTACAAGGGAACCCGCAATGGCCAGGGCAATGTGGGCGGTAACAATACCACGAAAGACGAAAGCTACATTTCGCTGAACTCCCCGCTGAGCGGTGATGCGTCTCCGCTGCTAATTGTAACCAACGCCGAAATGCGGTTTGTGGAGGCCGAAGCAGCTTTCCGGGCCGGAAATAAAACGCGGGCGTACACGGCGTATCTGGACGGTATTCGGGCCAATATGGACAAGTACGGCGTGGATGCGGCTGCGCGGGATGCCTACATTGCCAATCCGGCGGTGAGTGTCGGTGCGGGAGCGTTGACGCTGGACCTGATCTTCAAGGAAAAATACGTGGCCACGTATCTGAATCCCGAAGCCTGGAACGACGCCCGGCGTTATGATTACCAATACAAAGGCTTTCGGCTTCCGCTGAATGCCGCCCTGCCGGCCTTCATCCGCCGGGCTGCGTACCCGAACGGCGAAACGACCAAAAACGGAGCCAATGTTCCGACAGAAGTTGTCTTGTCAACCCCGCTCTGGTGGGATAAGCCGTAAAAGGATTGATTCACGTAAAAAGGGGTGTCCGGCTTTCCGGGCACCCCTTTTTGTTATCCAGTCATGAGGTTGCTTAAAAGGTGCCGTGGCTTTTGGCCATTTCCAGCAACTCGGTGAGGCCGGGCGTAGCAACTTCTTCCGGCGACTCAAATTTGATGTGCCGCAGGAGTTTGCCGGTTCCTTTCAGCAAGCCGTTGGGATCAGGTAGCTGAGTGCCAAAGTTGAAGCCCAGATTGACGCTTGAGGTGAGCGGGGCGATGTAGCAGATTTCGTCCGACATGTGGGGGCCGGTTCCATAAATAATGGTTTTGTAACTGGTGTTCACGGATTCGTGTGCTTCGGGCATGATGCTCCGAACCAGTTCCCGGACTTTTAAGGTGAGATCGCGCACTTCCGGTTTGTAGTCGGCTAAGAAGGTTTCCACTTGTTCTGTCATATGAGGGTTTAGTTTGGTCAAAACTAAACTTTATCCACAAAAAGTGCAATAATTGAGCCGGGTCTGGTCTTTTTGGATGAGACGGCAGGAGGAATAGGGTGCTTGACGCGAACAAACCTCCGTTCTCCGTCTTATTCATACTTAATTTCAATCAGACGCTTACCGTGCTGATTGGGCCTGTGGATCGACAGGGATTCGATAATTCGCCCCTTTCGGGACAACACCCGCTTGACATACTGAATATCGCTGGAGGGCTTGCCGTTGAGAAGGTACGTAACGGTTCCGGAAGGGTAGTTAAATAAATTAACGCTATCTTTTTGGGTGATCTGCGCTGTTCCATCTTTGTTGATATAATCATCAATTTCCCGGTCCTTCTGCCTGATCTGGTCATAGGAGGGAAGCAACTGCTTACCCTTTTGTGACTGGCTGAACGCCGGGCAGTAGGTAAGCACGAAAGCAAACAGGAGGGCAAAAACGATACACGCTTTCATAACCGCAGGGGTTTAGTCGTGAACGCTTAAAGTAACGATAAATAGTTGAAGCACCAAGAGTTGGGCCGGGGAGTTATGAACACACCGCGTAGTTTCCTACGAAATAACCGTACCGCGAACCTCTCCAAAATCAATTTGCCGGTTTCCCGCCCAGCCGCGCAGGATTACCGTGTCGCCGTAGTGCAGAAAGCTGCGGGTTGAACCGTCGGGCAGCACCAGCGGACGGCTACCGTTCCAGCTCTGTTCGAGCAGCGAACCGCAACTGTCGTCGGTGGGGCCGGAGATGGTGCCGGTTGCCAGCACATCGCCCACGTTCAGGTTACAGCCGTTGACGGTATGGTGGGCAATGAGTTGGGCCACACTCCAATACAGATGCCGTGCGTTGGTCCGGCTGATGATAATTTCCTCCTGATTCGCAGGTTGCAGAACGACTTCCAGCTCAATGTCAAAGTGTGATCGCGCGGTTGACCGGAGGTAGGGCAGGGGAGTCGGTTCCTGCGTTGGGCCGTCGGTGCGGAAGGGGGCGAGGGCTTCGAGCGGAACCACCCAGGGCGAGATGGACGACGCAAAATTTTTGCCCAGAAACGGCCCCAGCGGCTGGTACTCCCAGCGTTGAATATCGCGCGCCGACCAGTCGTTGAACAGCACAAAACCGAATACGTGCGATTCGGCTTCGTCAACCGGCACCGGTTCGCCCAATGCTGACGGTTTGCCGATCACAATGCCCAGTTCCAGCTCGAAATCCAGCGCCTGAGTCGGGCCGAAAACGGGTTGCTGATCCGGGTCCAAAAACTGGCCACTGGGCCGTTTAACCGGGGTGCCGGAAACGACAATGGACGACGCCCGCCCGTGGTAGGCCACCGGCAGGTGTTTCCAGTTGGGTAATAACGGCTCGGTCTGCGGACGAAACATCCGGCCCACGTTGCTGGCGTGTTCCTGGCTGGCGTAAAAATCCGTGTAATCGCCAATCCGGATGGGAAGATGAAGTGTGGCCGTGGCTGCTGGAACCCGTACCTGATCCGCAAAGGCATCGAGTGGTTTTTCGGGATGGGCCAGCAACTCAAGCAGCCGCTGGCGAATAGCCCGGTGAACGGGTTTGCCCAATTCCATAAATGGATTCAGCACCGGCTGGTCAAAAACCGTCTGATCGAACGTCAGGTCGTCGAAAAAGCCCAGCCGCCCGACCGCGCCCAGATCGAGAATCTGGTCGTCAATCCGGACGCCCACGCGGGGGGCCGAACCGTCGGTGCTGAAGATGCCGTACGGAAGGGTCATTCATTAAAATTGTGGTAGATCGAATCCATGATGCGCACAAAATGCTGGTAATCTTCTTCGCTGAGGTCACCCCAGCCCTTCCGCCGGACTTCCACTACGCTGGGCAATACCTCGTCGTATTTGCGCTGTCCTTCGGGGGTCAGAAAAATCAGGAATTTCCGGCGGTCGTCTTCGGCCATCCGACGTTCGGTCAGTCCTTTTTTGCAGAGCAGATCAATCATCCGGGTAACGGTCGGCGCATCTTTCGTGGTCAGTTCCGACAGGATATTCTGGCTAATACCGGGATTGCGAAACAGGTGGTCGATGAGCACCCACTGATCGACCGTCAGATCGAATCCGGCTTCGTTGAATCGCTTCTGAAGCACATTCCGGATTCTCTTGATGGTGGTGTCGATCTTGAAAAAATAAGCCCGTTTATCGGAGGGGTGCGTCATGCGTCAGTTAGCGGTTAACATTGTCAATTTCATCATACGGCCGAGCAATAGGATGAAAACCAACCACAAATTTAGTCCAAACTAGGTGACTAACAACGCTTCCAGCTTTTCTTCAATTTCCGGGATTGAGTGGTACAACTGCTCGTAGGACTCAATTACAAAATACCGGTCCTGATAATGGTCGATCACGTAGGGCGTTTTGAGCAGCTTCCCGACTTCGTACGGAATCCGGTCGGGGCGCTGGCTCGACAGGCTGTAGGTGGTTTCGCCCGGCGACGACAGAATACCGCCCCCGTAAATCCGCAGGCCGTTGCTCTCCTGAATCAGCCCGAACTCAACGGTATACCAGTAAAGCCGTGCAATCATCTCAATGGCTTCCGGGTGGTCAACGTGCGTCAGCGCAATTCGGCTCAGGGCCGCCAGAAAATCGCAAAACGGCTGGTTTGACAGCATCGGTACGTGACCGAACGTATCGTGAAACATATCCGGTTCCTCCAGATAATCGAGTTGTTCACGCTTGCGGAGCCAGGTCGTCGCCGGAAAATTGCGGTTGGCCATGAGTTCGAAAAATTCCCGGTTCGAAATCAGACCGGGTACCGCCGAAACCCGCCAGTTGGTAAGCCGTTGCAGCCGCGGGTTCAGGTCGCGCTCAAAGTCCGGGATGTGATCGGCTACAAAACCGACCTTATCAATACCGTCGAGGTAATCCTGACTGGCCTTCCCCGGCAGTTGCGCCATCTGCCGGTCAAACAGTAACCGCCAGACGGCCTGGTCGTCGGCGGTATAGGTGTGGTATGCCTGGGTCATGGTTCAATGAGAGAATGAGCGAATGAGTGATTGAGTGAATATGATCGAAGATCCTGCTTTTATTGCGGTAGCTATTCACTCATTCTATCATTCGCTCATTCAAAATTAATTTAAAGCGTTCCTCGTAATTCCTGTTCGTGTTCGATCGCTTCGAAGAGGGCTTTGAAGTTGCCTTTGCCGAAGGATTTGGCGCCTTTTCGCTGGATGATCTCGAAAAACAGCGTCGGGCGCGGACCGATGGGCTTCGTAAAAATCTGGAGCAGGTAGCCTTCGTCGTCGCGGTCGACCAGAATGCCGAGCGAGCGCAGGGCGGCCATTTCCTCGTCGATCTGCCCAACCCGGTCGAGCAGATCGTCGTAGTAGGCGTCGGGTACTTTCAGAAACTCGACGTTGCGGCTTTTCAGCTCCGTGACGGTTTTCACAATATCGTCAGTCTCGACGGCGATGTGCTGAATACCGGGACCGCCGTAAAAATCCAGGTATTCTTCCACCTGAGACTTCTTTTTGCCCTCCGCCGGTTCGTTGATCGGGAATTTGATGCGTCCGTTGCCGTTGCTCATCACCTTGCTCATCAGGGCCGTATAGTCGGTAGAAATGTCTTTGTCGTCGAAGGAAATCAGTTGCCGCAAACCCATGACACTGGCGTAAAAGTTTACCCAGGTGTTCATCTCGTTCCAGCCCACATTGCCAACCATGTGATCGACGTGTTTCAGGCCGACCTCCTGCGGGCGGTGTTCGGGTTCCCAGCGTTTGTAACCGGGTAGAAAAACGCCGTGATACCGGCTCCGTTCGACAAAAATATGAACCGTATCGCCGTAGGTATGAATGCCCGACCGCACCACAAAACCGTCGGCGTCCTCTTCGCGCGTGGGGGGCATGAACGGTTTGGCGCCCCGTTGTGTCGTTTCTTCGTAGGCTTTCGTGGCATCATCGACCCACAGGGCCACCACCCGAACCCCATCGCCGTGCTGGTCGATGTGCTGGCCGATGTCGGTGCCGCCGTGCAGGGGCGAGGTCAGCACCAGCCGGATTTTTCCCTGAACAACCACGTACGATTCGCGGTCGCGCCAGCCGGTTTCCAGCCCTGCGTGGGCCAGCGGCTGAAAACCAAACGCCGTCTGAAAGTAGTGTGCTGATTGCAGGGCGTTTGCAACGTACAACTCAATATAATCCGTGCCATTCAGCGGCAGGAAATCGGTTTCGGCGTAGGCCGTTTGGTTTGATTCGGTTATTTCCAGCGTGTCCATAGTTGTTGATGCGTTTAGTCAAGCCAGGATTGATAATAGGTGCCATCATCGAGTTGCATAGCGGCTTCGGTCAGCATCAGGGGCCGGAAGGTATCGACCATCACGGCGTATTCCTGCGTTTCTTTTTTGCCGATGCTGCGTTCCATCGCGCCCGGATGCGGGCCGTGCGGAATCCCGCCCGGATGGAGCGTGATGTGGCCCGGTGCAATGTCGTTGCGGCTCATAAAATCACCATCTACGTAGTAAATCACTTCGTCGGAGTCGATGTTGGAATGGTTGTACGGGGCCGGAATCGCTTTCGGGTGGTAATCGTACAGCCGGGGGCAAAACGAACACACCACAAAGGCGTCGGTCTGGAACGTCTGGTGTACCGGGGGCGGCTGGTGGACGCGGCCCGTAATCGGTTCAAAGTTGAAAATCGAAAAACCGTACGGGAAATTATACCCGTCCCAGCCCACCACATCGAACGGATGGGTGGCATACACCAGCGAGTGCAGCGCACCCTGTTTTTTGATTCTGATCAGAAAATCACCGGTTTCGTCGTGGGTTTCGAGGTCCTGCGGGCGTTTGATGTCGCGCTCGCAAAAGGGCGAATGTTCAAGCAACTGCCCAAACTGGTTGCGGTACCGTTTGGGCGTGTAAATCGGCGAATGCGATTCCAGGTACAACAGACGGGGCTGCGTCTCGGCGTCGAACTCGATCTGGTAGATCATGCCGCGCGGAATGATCAGGTAATCGCCGTATTCGAACGGGATGGTACCCAGCAGTGTACGCAGCCGCCCCGAACCCCGGTGGATGAACAGCAGTTCGTCAGCGTCGGCATTTTTATAAAAATAATCGGTTGGCGAGCGGGTTGGAGCCGCCAAACCCAGAATGACATCCTTGTTGATCAGCAGCGGAACCCGGCTTTCGAGCCAATCACCCGGCGACGGTTCCAGCTTAAAACCCAGCAGTTTACGTGAGAGCATGTTTTTCTCAACGGCCACAGCGGGCGTGGCATCCACGCTTTCCAGCACGGCTTTTACCTGGGTGGGCCGGTGGATGTGGTAGAGCAGCGACGACATGCCCTCAAACCCGATTGTGCCGAACAACTGCTCGTAGTACAGACCGGCTTTACCGTCGGGGCCGGGCGGTTTTTCAAACTGGGTATGCCGCTTCGGCGGTATCTGACCGAGTGTATGATAAAATGGCATGGCGTTGATGAATAACCGGTAAATGATTGCTTTACTAACTATTGTTTTACTTACAATGTTAAAAAAAAGTACTATTTTTTTGAACAATTTATAGAATAAATTTTCTTATAAACTGATTTTGTGGATTTCTATCCTGTAATAGTCATTTAATGGGGCGTCTTGTCGACTCCAATCAGCATTTGTTTATTTTTGCCCGCACTTAGTCCATCTATTCACAGAATTTTCAACTGAGAAAACCTGATGCAACCCACGCTTCTGATTTTGGCCGCCGGTATTGGCAGCCGCTACGGTGGAATCAAACAACTGGACCAATTCGGTCCGAACGGCGAGACAATCATTGATTACTCTTTATATGATGCCATCCGCGCTGGTTTTGGCAAAGTCGTGTTCATTATTCGGGAGGAGCTGCGGAAGGATTTTGAGGAGATTTTTCTGCCCAAGCTAGCCGGTAAAATAGATGTTGATTTTGCGATTCAGGCACTGGACTCGTATGTGCCGGAGGGTGTAGGGCCGGTTCAGCGGACGAAGCCCTGGGGCACGGGTCATGCCATGCTGTGTGCCTGGAAACACACCGATACGCCGTTTGCCATCATCAACGCCGATGATTTTTACGGACAGGAAGCGTTTCAGATTCTGGCCCATTTTCTGGTAAACGATACCCACGACGATCTACACGCGCTGGTGGGCTATGAAATCCAGAACACGCTTTCGGACTACGGTTCGGTGTCGCGGGGTGTTTGCGAACTGAATTCGGACGAAACGCTGGCGTCGGTGGTGGAGCGGACCAAGATTTACCGGTTGAACGAAGGAGAAAATGCCGGACAAATTGTATTCGAAGAGGCTGATGGGTTAACACCACTGGCACCCGAGACACCGGTATCGATGAACTTCTGGGGATTTAAGCCCGCCGTGTTCCCGATGGTTCAGGAGCAATTTGCGGATTACGCCCGCGCCAATTATAATTCGCCCAAAGCCGAATTTTACATCCCAACCATCATGACCAATTTAATCGAGCGCAACCAGGGCCGGTGTAAGGTTTTCCGAAGCCGTTCGGAGTGGTTTGGGGTGACTTATCCGGAAGATAAACCGTTGGTTCAGGCTTCGCTGAAACGCCTGCACGATGCCGGACGGTATCCTGAAAAATTATGGTGATGTGGTAAGATTTGCTGTCTGTTTTGTAAAACCAGCTTTGTTTTGCGGGTTAAAAAAGCAAAATAGACTTCAATTGAGATTAAATACGATAATTTTTGACCTAGAAATAAAGTAATGAAAAAAGCCCAAACCGGGCTGGTTTGGGCTTTTTTCATTACCACAGGATTTGATTGTACTATTTTATAAAACGTGGTATTTATTGGAGAAAATAAACATTTCACTTTTTAAAGTATTAGTAGTAAGCAACCGTAAATGATTGAACTTTTTTAAGTTTAAGATTGAAATAATAAACAACTTTTTGAGAATTAATATTTGGGTAATTGACTTGTATTCAGGAGTGTATAAATTTGTATCAACAAAGCAGTCGACCAGAGTTTAGTAGGGTAAGCATTTTGTTTATTGTACTATAACGAGTCTGAATACAACCTTAAGAAAGAATATGAAAACTGTTAAAAATAATCTGTTATTAAGCTTAGCACTGTTGGCCACCACGTCGTTTGTAGCCATTGCTCCTTCTGCTAACGCCCGCGTTCTGGACGGCCCGAAAGCCGAAACGAAAGCGGCTCCGGTAACCATCCGGGAAGTCGGTAACCTGAAATTCAAAGTGTCGGTTAATCAACCTGTTAATGAAAAAATCATTGTATCAATCGCCGATGATTCAAACAACCGGTTGTACAATGGCATACTGAGCAAGAAAGACCAGTCAGGTCGTTTATTTGACCTTTCACAACTGGCCGACGGTCGGTATGTAATCGAAGTATCTTACGGCAAAGAGCGTGTTTCTCAGTCGTTCGCTATCCAAACGCAAGTAAGCCGTGTAGTTCTGGCGCGGAACTAATCCCTCGGGTGCTGCCGCGATAGCCCGCTAATTCTAGTCCACTTTGTCAATAAACAAAAAGGGGCAAGTTCTTAGAACTTGCCCCTTTTTGTTTATTAAATGATGATTGGAGTGCGAAAGCTCATGCGTCATTCCACTACGTAGTATTCTCGACAAAACCGGTTTCGATCTCGGTGGGGCCTGCATAGTCGGCCTGGGTGGTCTGATAGCTTTTCTTCAACCGGCCCGTAATCGTTAAATAACCGTCTTTGTCCAGCGAACCCACGTCGCCGGTATGCAGCCAGCCGTCGATATCCAGCGTAGTTGTGGTCATGTCCGGTTCCCGAAAATACCCCCGCATGGTCCAGTCGGAACGGGTTAGCAGTTCGCCGGTAACGGGGTCAAATCGCATCTGAATGCCGGGATAAGGCAGTCCGACCGTTCCGTCTTTGATGGCATTAGCGGGCATGACCGATACCACCCCCAGATTTTCGGTCAGTCCGTAGGCTTCCTGAATAGAGATGCCCAGTCGGCGGAACCACTCGATGAGCGGTACGGGCGTCGGAGCTGCGCTGGTCAGAATCAAACGGGCATTGTTTAGACCGAGTGTCATCCGCAGGCTTCGTTTGATCAGGTTCGACACCAGCGGAATAGCGAGGAGCCAGTCGAGTGTTTTCTGCGGAACTATCCGGAGGATATGCTGCTGAAATTTTATCCAGATCCGGGGCACGCCCAGAAAGTGGGTAGGGCGGGCCGCAGCCAGGTTTCTGGCGAAAGTGGTCGTTGATTCAACAAAATAAACCGTTCCGCCCGTAATGAGACTGAGTGCTTCCACCAGGTTGCGCTCGGCAACGTGGCAAAGCGGCAGATACGAGAAAAACCGGGGATTAGGCACATCGATTCGCATCTGCGGCAGGGTAGCGTCGATGGCGCTGATCATGGCTTTGTAGGGCATCTTGACTCCTTTCGGATTGCCCGTCGTGCCTGAGGTGTAAATAATCGTAAACAGATCTTCCGAATGAGGCTCCGGATTATCGGTCATCGGTTCGTAGTGTTCCAGAATATCGTTCCAGGGTGCAGCATCCGGGGGCGTTGCTTCGCCGGTTTGGGGCGGAAAAGCGATGCAGTGAACGGTTGGAGGAACACCGGCTTTCATGTCCGGCCAGTTGTCGAGTTTACCAACAAACAACACAGAACAGTCGCTGTGATCCAGCACCTGCCGGAGTTGGCCCGCCGTCAGGGTTGGATAAAAGGGAACAGAAACGTGACCACTTAGCAGAATAGCCAGATCGGCAATAATCCAGTGAGCACAGTTTTTCGAAAGGAGACCAATGTTACTTTTCGGAGGAAGACCCAGCGAATTCAGATAAGTTGCCAGGACACGGGCCTGCTTTCCGACTTCGTGCCAGGTATAATCGCGGTAACGGTCGCCTTCGGGTTGACGCAGATAGACTTTTCTGGGCTGTTGTCGTTCCCAATAATAGAAATAGTCAAGCAGCGTCCGCCCTTTCTGGAAATCAGAGCGTAACGTGTTCATAGTAGAAAGTTTGGGCTGGATTTTGAACTACTAAAATAGAATTACTTTTTGAAATAATTGTAGTTAATGTAGAAATACTTATTTAAAATTCTTGTTCTTTTCTTGTGTTTCTTCATGGAAGCTGCTGATTGATAATAAAATGGGCGCATTTCGTGGCATTCCGATTACCTTTCATCCATAAAAAATACATTTATGTAAAAACGGGTGTCTGTTAATTAGGCGCTTTTCAGGGCTGGAAGGTGGTGCCAATGGCCGGATGAATGCCGGTATTTCAAACCGTAGGGGAGAATTACGATGGGATGTTGGCATCCTGATGCGGTTTCTGTACTTTTAGCAACAGGGCAGGTTGCCCGGCTTTTGCAACTTGTCGTGTTTCGATGCGGTCACTGATCTCTCTCCTGCTGTTCCTTACTACCTTTTCATTTGGTCAGGCCCCGAAAAATCCGAAGGCCGATATCAAATTGCCGAAAGATCCGGCTTATACCACGGCCCCGAACGGTTTTCCGGTTTTTGATACACCCGCTCAGGTTGCCAATGCGTTTAATTACGCCCGGCGTCAGGAGGAAAAACAACTGAAGCTACCAGCCAACAGCCTGGGAACCTTGTCGTTGCCGGAAGAGTATCCAGCCCTTTCTGCTGCCGATCGGGCCTTGTTTATCACCAACAGCGAACGGACCGCGCGGGCGGGCATCAATTACGGAGCCGGAAAAACGCTTGGTTTGCCGCTTGAAGCCCTGGAAACCAACCTGAATGCCGTTGCGCAGGGCCACGCTGCCGACATGACGACCCACCATTTTTTCGGACACACCAGCAAGGACGGTCGTACGGCTTTGCAGCGTATCAACGCCAAAACCGTATTTAGTGGCAAATGCTACGAGTTTATGTCGCGGGCCGAAAATATTTATATGTTCTGCTATTATTCGAGCGACAAACCCGTGTTGAAAATACCCACTTTCCTGGTTGAACAGGCAATTTTCTCCTGGCTCTATCAGGACGCTTCCGTGGCCTGGGGGCATCGCGAAACGCTGTTGATTCAGGACCGGGATGCGTCGGGTGGGCAGGGCTTTCACAACAACCGCGGATCGGCTTCCAGCGAAGGGTTGCTGGGCATCGGACTGGCAACAAAAGCCGATTACGGCCCCTGTTCCAGGGTTTCGGGTTACCAGCGGGTCGGCCACGTGGTCGTTATGAATCTGGTGGACCCCGCGCCCGACTGCCCGTATACCATTCCCTAACTTTTCTGCAAAACCGTTTTTGGGCTGCCTGCCCGAACCGGGCGGGTGCGGAAAATACCTGCCCATTTTTCTTTAAAATCTCCTCCAGATTGGGCCGAATGGCCGAAAACAGAATTGAGTAAAGACTGACAGGACAGGCTAACGGTTTGTCGTCGAAATTCAGCGGGTGACAAGTAGAACGTTCCCTGGCTCTTCTTTTGTGACAAACTTTATCTATAAAAAATGCTAAATGAAACACTTCTCCGCCTATACTGCCGAGGAGTTAGCCGCTGACGAATTATTCATTCGGTGGGTACAACATCCTGATGATGCCGAGGTCTCGGCCTACTGGGAGGGTTGGCTGGCTCACCATCCGTATAAAGAAGACACCGTGGCGCTCGCCCGTGAACTGGTGCATCTGGCATCCAGTCCGGCTTCTCTGCCAATGGAGGGAGAGGAGGTGGTATCGCTGTGGGGACGAATCCGGTCGTCGATTCAGGAAATGCCGGAGTTACAGCCGTTGCAGCCCGAAATCCAGACCTGGGTGACCAACTGGTACATTTTCCGCTGGGTGAGTGCTGCTGCTGCCATTGTCCTGTTTATCGGCTGGGTGTTCTGGACGCAGGGATCGCACGCTATGGAAACCATCCGGACGCCACACGGTGTCGATAAAACCGTTAAACTGCCGGATGGAACGATGGTGAAACTGATTGGAAATAGTCAGCTCCGGTTTGCCCGTGTGTGGTCGGAGGAAGTGCCGCGCGCGGTCTGGCTCGAAGGAGAAGCGTATTTTACTGTAGCCGAGCACCCGGGCTCAGGCGAAGACAGCAAATTCCGGGTGCACACCACCACCCTGACGGTGGAAGTACAGGGAACCCGGTTTAATGTATCGCAGCGAAAAAAAGGAACACGCGTGATGTTGTCGTCCGGGAAAATAAAACTGATGCTGAACGATGATCCCCAGGTGATCGAAATGAAGCCTGGCGAGTCGGTGGAAATTCCGGCCCCGGTAACGGTTCAGCGTAAAACTTCATACATCCATACCACTGCCAAGGTTCAGAATCTACCGATTAGCTAAGCAATACTCATATAATTCAATAGTAGCGTTTTTGTTAATTTAATCTAAACCAACCATCTCTACATGTATGAAAGGCAGGACTACTAGTCTTCATTCTCCGTGGATGAACCGGAGAATCATCTTCAATCAGTTAAGTACCTACAGTTTGGCGGGCTTATTAATCGGAGGACTACCCGCTCAGGCGGCCACAGATCCGTACGCTGGCAACGCCACGGCAGGTTTTAAAAATCCGTCGGGCCGGGCTGCAACAAACTCCGTGGTGCAGGAACGAACCATCTCCGGACAAACGCTGTCGTCGGAAGACAATACGCCATTGCCGGGGGTGAACGTCGCCGTAAAAGGCACGACGCGCGGAACCACCAGCGATGCTGAAGGAAAATTCCGGATTGCGGTTCCGGACAATAACGCCGTGCTGGTGTTCTCGTCGGTCGGGTTTACGACGCAGGAAATTACGGTGGGGGCGCAGTCAATGATTGACGTCAAGATGGCCGTTGATCAACGGACGCTGAACGAAGTCGTGGTGGTCGGTTACGGAACCCAGAAAAAGAGCCAGTTGACCGGGGCCATTTCGTCCGTTGGTTCGAAAGAAATCGCAGAATTGCCGGTTACGAACGCCCGACAGGCGTTGCAGGGCCGGGCGGCCGGGGTCGATGTGGTGCAGAGCAGCAGCAAGCCGGGGGCCGGGCCGGTTGTCCGGATTCGTGGTCGGCGCTCGATCAACGCCAACAACGACCCACTGTACGTCGTGGATGGTATTCCGCTGGCCGGAGGGATCGACGATATTAACCCCTACGACATTGCGTCGATGGAAGTCCTGAAAGATGCGTCGGCAACGGCTATCTACGGTTCGCGGGGGTCCAACGGGGTGGTGCTGATTACGACCAAACGCGGGAAAACCGGTAAAACGGTGGTCAGTTATGATGGCTACTACGGTTTTTCGGACCGTTTGGGACAGATCGACGTGTTCAACGGACCGGAGTTTGCCGAGTATAAACGCGAATCGCGCCGGGCCGTGGGTGAATACCCCGCAGGCATAGATGCAACCGCCGATTCCAAACTGTTCGAAACGGTTGAATTAGACGGTATTGCCAACAACCGGACCACCGATTACCAATCGTACCTCCTGCGGCAGGGCAACATTCAGAGCCACCAGGTTGGCGTGCAGGGCGGGAACGAAAAAACGCAGTTTTCTATTTCGGGTAACTATTTCCGGGATGTCGGTATTGTAAAGAACCAGGATTTTACCCGCTACACCTTCCGGATTAACCTCGACCACCAGATTAGCAGCCGGATTAAAGTCGGTATTTCAACCCTCGGCGTATATAGTATCCGTAATGGCGAAAACTTCAATCCGCTGGGTGGTTCCTACGCCGAAAACCCGCTGGGAAAACCGTTTGATGAAAACGGAAAGCTGATCTTTCTGCCAACTACCGACGGCCAGCGTACCAACCCGATTGCCGAGATCGTTCCCGGTGCGCAGGTGGATCTAACCAAGCGGATGCGGATTTTCAACAGCATTTACGGCGAATGGAACATTCTGGAGGGGCTGAAATACCGCGCCAACTTCGGGCCGGACCTGACCAACCGGCGCGTCGGTCGGTTTGTCGGGAGCCAGACCAATTCCCGTCGGCTGGCCGATCCAACCGCCTTCTCGTTTAACGAATACCAGTTCAACTGGACGCTGGAAAACATCCTGACGTACAACAAAACGTTGAATAAAATTCATAACCTGAATATCACGGCGCTGCATTCGGTTCAGAAAGACGATTACGAAACCAATGAAATCAGTGTAACGGGTGTACCGGCCGAATCCCAGCAGTTTTATAATTTAGGGCAGGCATCACTGATTAACAACGTAGGAAGCAACGTCCGGCGGTGGGTGCTGAACTCCTACATGGCCCGGATCAACTACGATTACAACGACAAATACCTGCTGACGCTGACGGCGCGCTACGACGGTTCGTCGCGGTTTGGTGAAAACACCAAATACGGTTTCTTCCCGTCGGCGGCCATTGGCTGGAACGTCAGCAATGAACCGTTCCTGAAGTCGGTTACCTGGATTGATAACCTGAAACTGCGAGCCAGTTACGGCACCATCGGTAGCACGGCTATTGACCCCTACCAGACCCAGGCGCAGCTTGCCCGGACCACCTACGCGTTTGGTAACACGGGCGCATTCGGCTACCGGCCTTTTACAATCAACAACCCGGACCTGAAGTGGGAAACCACTACTTCGGCTAACATTGGTCTGGATTTCAGTGTATTCCGGGGGCGGCTTTCCGGTTCGTTGGAATACTACCGCGCCGATACGCGTGACCTGCTGCTGTTCGATCAGTTGCCGCTTACCAGCGGTTTCGACCGGGTGCTGCGGAACGTGGGCAAAACCCGCAACGAGGGAATTGAGCTGACGGTTTCGAGCGTCAACGTCGATGCTCCCGGTGGTTTCCGGTGGACGACCGACCTGCAATTTACCCGCAACCGGGAGTCGATTCTGGAGCTGTTCAACGGGAAAGTAGACGACATCGGAAACGCCCGTTTCATCGGTCAGCCGCTGACGGCTTATTATGATTACAAGAAAATCGGAATCTGGCAGACCAGCGAAGCCGAAGAAGCCAAACGGTACCAGAGCACACCTGGGCAGATCAAGATTCAGGATACCAACCAGGACGGCAAAATTGACGGTCTCGACCGCGTCATCCTCGGATCGCAGGTGCCCAAGTTCAGTCTGGGTCTGACCAATCGGTTTGAGTACAAAGGCTTCGATCTGTCGTTCTTTGTCTTTGCCCGCATCGGTTATATGTTCCGCAGTATTTTCCACCAGGACTTCCTGACCCTGGCCGGTCGTTACAATAGTCTGGATGTAGACTACTGGACGCCCAACAATCCGACGAACGAATTTCCGCAGCCGAACAAAAATCAGGAATTTCCGCCTTTCCGCTCAACGCTGCTGTATTTCGACGGTTCGTTCGTGAAAATCCGGAACATTAACTTTGGCTATAATGTGCCATCGAAGCTAACCGAAAAACTGCGCATCAGCTCCCTGCGGGTGTTTGCCAGTATCCAGCAACCCTTTATCTTCTCGGAATACCGGTCGAAGTATAAAGGGATTGACAGCGAAACCGATGGCGACGTCAACGCCGATCAGTCACCGGCGGTTCGGCAGACGACATTTGGGATTAACCTGAAATTTTAACCTGGATTGAAGTAATTTTAAGAACTTACACGATGAAAAGATATAAATCACTCATACGCCTATTTAGTCATTCCTCCCTGGTTGCGGGCGCACTTTTGCTCAGTACAACGGGTTGTAAAAATCTGCTGGAAGAAGTACCTGTTTCGCAGGTCAGCAGTGCCTATGCCAGCACCCCGAACGGTTTTGAGTCGGTGGTAAAAGCCGCCTATGCTTCCCTGCGTGAATATTACGGTCGGGAGGGGGCGATGACCTTGAGCGTTTTCGGAACCGATACGTATACGATGGGGGCCGACGGCAGCTACAAGTTCGTGAATCAGTATACGTCGCAGATCAACGCCCAACTGGACATTACCCGCGACCTCTGGAACGCCTTCTATAAAGCCATCAACACCATCAACGTGGCGCTCGATGCGGCTGATGGGATTGCGGGGCTGGACGAAACGATCAGAAAACGCCGGATTGCCGAACTGAAATTTCTGCGGGCGCACCACTATTTCATTCTGGTCCAGACATTTGGACCGGTAACGTTGCTGACCAAAGGCAACCTGCTGCCCAACAAGGAGTATACCCGTACACCGGTGAAGGACGTTTACGCGCAGATTGTTTCGGACCTGGAGTCGTCGCTGACCGATCTGGGAACGCCGACCTCTGATTATGGCCGCGTAACCAAAGGAGCCGCCGAACACCTGCTGGCCAGAGTGTATCTGACCCGGGCAACGGATAAAGACGCCATGGCTGCCGATGACTTTGCCAAAGCCGCCACCCACGCCCAGAACGTGATCAATAATTACACGTACAGCCTGCTACCGGATTTTGCGGGCGTATTTGCGCAGGGAAGTGGCGAAGTAAACAGCGAGGTCATTTTTGCTACGCAGTATACCACGGACCCCATCTCAAACGTAGGGACGAATACGGGGTATAACACCACCACGACCAGCAACGTCACGATCAACGGAAACCAGACGCACCTCTATTTTGGGATGGAATACGATGTACAGGCCGGGATGATGCGCGATATTCAGAACGGACGGCCCTTCAAACGGTTCCGGCCCACCGATTACCTGCTGAATGTGGTGTTTGCCGAGAAAGACCGGGTAAACGATTCGCGCTACAAGAAATCGTTTAAGGACACGTGGCTGTCGAACAACCCCAGCAAAACGACACCGATCTTCGACACGTCAAAAAGCTCGCTGAAATTCAACGCTGGCGATACGACCATCTTTATTCCGGGGTACGAAATGCCGCTGGCGGAGCGGGCCAAACGGCCTTATCAGGTGCTGGTGCCGAGTTTATACCGACCCAACCTGTTTCCAACCCTGCAAAAGTTTCTCGATCCGCTGCGTCAGAACGTCAATTACGAGCCCGGTAGCCGCGACTTTATCATGTTCCGGCTGGCTGAGACCTACCTGATTGCGGCTGAAGCGCTGATTAAACAAGGCAAGCCAGCGGAAGCCGTTCCGTTCATCAATGCGGTTCGTCGGCGGGCGGCCTGGCCGGGTAAAGAAAAGTCCATGGAAATTACGGCGGCTCAGGCCACGATGGATTTCATTATGGAAGAACGCGAACGGGAGTTGCTGGGCGAAATGCACCGTTGGTTTGACCTCAAACGCTGGGGCAAGCTGGTGGAACGGGTAAAACTGTACAACCCCGATGGCGGTCCGAACATTCAGGAACACCACGTGCTGCGTCCGATTCCGCAGGACCAGATTGACCGGACGACGGGCGGTTTAGCTAATTACCCGCAAAATCCGGGGTATTAAGCCCAAACCGTATTCCCTGCCACGGCTCCTGAATCCACAGATCGGTTCAGGAGCCGTTTGGTAGTTGAATTGAGTAGATTCTTCCGCACGTTTGCTTCCTTCACCGGGTTCGGTTGACTACCACTACACTTTAAACTTCTTTCGGTTAACTGAATCAAATCGATCATGCAGAATACCGTTAACAGACGTCAATTTCTTACTACCGCCGGTTTATCGGCGCTTGTTCTAGGCACGAAAACGAATCTACTGGCCGAAACCGCTAAGAAGTCCGGTTTAAAAATCGGTTATTCCGGCATTACGTGGGGTGGCAAAGATGAACAGGCTATCAAAGAGCTTTCTTCGCTGGGGTATAAAGGAATTCAGCTTCGGGCCAATACGTTTGCTCCTTACAAAACCAAACCGTCTGAACTGAAAGCGTTGCTGAATCAACACCGCCTGCAACTGGCGATGTTTTCGAGCGGAAATGTAGAAGTCGATCCGGCGAAGTTTCAAAGCACGGTTGACTTGCACGTAGCCCATGCCAGCTTTGTCAAGGCTCTGGGGGGCTCGGCACTTCAGATGACCAACAGCCTGCGGAAAAACGGGCAGGCCCCGACAACGGAGGAGCTCAAAAAACTGGCGCAGGTAATGAATGAAATCGGGAAGCAAACCGCTGATCTGGGCGTTCAGGCTACCTACCATAACCACATGAACCAGTGGGGCGAAACGCCGGAAGAGGTGGATGTGCTGGTGCAGGAAATGAACCCGAAATACGTTAAACTGCTGCTGGACATTGCCCACTACAAACAGGGCGGGGGCGACCCGGCCAAAGCCGTACTGCAATACAAAGACGTGCTGCACGCGCTGCACCTGAAAGATACCAAAAGCCCGCTGCCCGAAAAGCCCGACAATCCGAAAGCCTATAAGTTCGTTGAACTGGGGCAGGGCAACGTAGACGTTCCGGCGGTGTTTGCGGCCCTGGACAAAATCAAGTTCAAAGGCTGGGGGGTAGTAGAACTGGACGGCGTTCCCGATCCAAACAAAACGCCCCTGCAATGCGCGCAAATCAACAAAGATTACATTACCAAAACGCTAAACTTTCCCCTCTGATCAACTCTGATGTTCTCCGATAACTCTGTGTAATAACTGTAAATCAGAGTTAATCAGAGAACATCAGAGGTTATCGGAGACAACATTATGAAAACATTCTTGATGACGGCGGCTTTGCTGGTAGGGCTGATGGCCGCCGAGAAACCGCAGGCGCCCAATACCCTGACCGAGAAAGAGAAAAAGGACGGGTGGAAACTGCTGTTCGACGGTAAAACCACCAAAGGGTGGCGGGGTGCCTACAAAGACAAATTTCCGGAGAAAGGCTGGCTGATTCAGGATGGCACGCTGACCATCAGCAAATCCGACGGATCGGAGTCGGCCAACTACGGCGATATTGTAACCGATGGCGAATACAGCGATTTCGATCTGACGTTTGAGTTTAAGCTGACAGAAGGCGCCAACAGCGGGTTGAAATATTTTGTGGTGGAGGAAACTCCCAAACCAGCGGGTTCGGCCTATGGTCTAGAATACCAGGTCCTGGACGACGACAAACACCCGGACGCGAAAAAAGGCCGTAACGGAAACCGTACCGTTGGGTCGCTCTACGATCTGATTCCAGCTAAGGATAAGAAAGCCAACCCGATTGGTGAATGGAATCAGGCCCGCGTCGTGTCGAAAGGCAAGCACGTAGAACACTGGCTGAACGGCAAAAAGGTGGTTGAATACGAGCGGGGCAGTGAAGCGTTCCGGCAACTGGTGGCACAGAGCAAGTACAGCGCCCCGTCGTACAACGCGCACGGCCGGTTTGGCGAAGCGCCCAAAGGACACATTCTGCTCCAGGATCACGGCGACCGGGTTTCGTTCCGGAATATGAAGATTAAAACGTTATAAAAAAGTCGTAAGCCAAAAACGATCAGCGGATTATAGTAGACTTTTGTAAAATAAGTCTTTCCGTTAATGGTCTTCTGGTAACTATCAGACGTATACTATCTTACAAACAACTAAACGACATACCGTATGGAAAATCGTCGCGACTTTATAAAGAAATCTGCACTGGCCGGGCTGGGCATGAGCTTTTCAGCCGCCAGCTACGGGCGTATTCTGGGCTCTGCCGACCGCGTACGGGTCGGGATTGTTGGTTTCTCGGATCGCTTCCGGGGGGCGCTGGCACCCAGTTTTGCCACCCATGCCAAAGAACTTAATTTCGAGTTTGTGGCCGTATCCGACATCTGGAGCCGTCGGCGCGATGAGGCCGAGGCCCACCTGAAAAAGAATGGCTGGATCAGCGACAACTTCGTTAAATGCCGCAACAACGAAGAACTTTACGACCGTAAGGATGTGGATGCGGTAATTATTAGTACCGCTGATTTTCAGCACGCCCTGCACTGCGCGGAAGCCGTGGAGGCCGGACGCGACGTATACGTGGAAAAACCGTTTGCGGAGTCGCTGGAAGATGCCCGCAAGGCGCTGAAAGCCGTTGAGAAAAGCAAGAAAATCGTACAGGTTGGTTCGCAGCGCCGGAGCACGCCAAACTACTGGGCCGCCAACGAATTCATTAAATCCGGCAAGTTTGGCGATATTACCATGGTCGAAATGACCTGGAACGTCAACCAGCCGGGGCGGTGGCGCCGGGCTAAACTGGTTTCGGAAATCAGAAAAGAAGATACCGACTGGAAACGGTATCTGATGAACCGCCCGATGGTGGAGTGGGACCCGCGTAAATACCTGGAATTCCGGCTGTTCTATCCGTATTCATCCGGTATTCCAGGACAGTGGATGTCGCACCAGATTGATACCGTTCACTGGTTCAGTGGGCTGGATCACCCCCGCTCGGTGGTGGCCAACGGCGGTATTTACGTCTGGAAAGACGGACGTGTAAATCCCGATACGTTCACGGCGGTGTTCGATTACGGCCCGGATGATGACAAAACCAAAGGCTTCCAGGTGCTGTACAGTTCCCGGATGAACAACGAAGCGGGCGGAACCAAGGAATTGTACTACTCGAACGGGGGTATGATTAACCTGGATACCAACAAAATCAGCTCCGAGGGCGGTCTGCAAGCCAGAGCTGCGCAGGAAATGGGTATGAAGCCCAATCTGCTACCGGAACAGACGCTGGCAACAACCGGCGAGAAGCAGGTGACTTCGGCCAATACCGGGGCCGACCCGATGACGTCGCGGCACATGCGGAACTGGATGGAATGCGTTCGTAGCCGGAAAGAGCCGAATGCGCCCGCCAAAGCCGGATACAACCACTCGGTAGCCAGCATAATGTCGACCATTGCTTACCAAACCGGTGAACGTGTGACCTACGACAGCGCCAAGCAGGAAATCATGGCGAGCGGAAAAACGGTAAAAGTTTGATTTAAATAGAATCCGATCAAAACGCGGATTAAACGGATTTGTCGGTTTCGATCGGGCCTGTCCGTTCAATCCGCGTTCTCATAATTACCCATCCTGAAAATGAAAAAACTGACGCTGTACTTTCTCCTGATGACCACCAGCGTGATGGCGCAGAAGCAACGCGTTCAACTGATAAACAATGAAGCGCAGAAACGCGTGGATGTAACGGTTGATGGCAAGCCGTTTACGGCTTACATCTACCCGGGACCGGATGTGCTGAAAAAGCCGGTGCTCTATCCGATCCGGACGGCGGGTGGAAACTTTATCACGCGCGGCTGGCCGATGGACCCCCGCCCGGGCGAGCGCGTCGATCACCCGCACCATGTGGGAATGTGGCTCAACTACGGCGACGTAAACGGTCATGATTTCTGGAACAATTCCAACGACGTTAAAGGACACGGCGGACCGTTTGGGACGATTGTACACACGGGCATCAAATCCCTAAAGAGCGGAGGAGAAAAGGGGGAACTGGCGGTGACGGCCGACTGGCTCGATAAAGACGGTAAACCCATGTTGCAGGAAAGCACCACGTTCGTATTCAGCGGAACGGCGAAGGAGCGTCGTATTGAGCGCATCACAACGCTGAAAGCACTGGACAAAGATGTGACGTTTAAGGACAACAAAGAAGGAATGGTAGCGATCCGGCTGGCCCGCCAGCTCGAACATCCCTCCAACAAGCCGGAAGTCTTTACGGACGCCAGCGGGGTAGCTACCAAAGTTGCGCAGATGGACAATTCCGGCGTTACCGGAAAATACAAAAGCAGCGAAGGCATTGAAGGGGAGAAAGTGTGGGGAACCCGCGCCAAATGGATGAACCTGACGGGCGTTATCAACGGGGAAAACGTCTCGGTTGCGATTCTCGACAATCCCAAAAATGTAGGTTATCCCACCTACTGGCACTCGCGGGGGTACGGTTTGTATGCCGCCAACCCGCTGGCCCCCAGTATCATGAGCGAAGGAAAAGACAAACCGATGAATTACACGCTGCCCGCCGGTAAGTCAGTAACATTCCGGTATACGGTGTTGATTACATCGGGCACGGTTTCGGATGAGTCACTCAGCCAGAAAATCAATTAAACTGCTGACGGGCATAAAAAAGCCATCTGATTCATCAGATGGCTTTTTTATGCCCGTCAACCCCCTTTTTTGCGTCTGTCCGTTAATTCAGTTGGACACTAACCGGAGCCTTATACGAAAACTGGGTTTGTTTGAGGTGCATCCACGAACGAAAAACCGGGCTTTTAACGCCTATTTTAGCCAGTTCGTCGTCGATCTGACGAAGCAGAAAGGTCACCTGATGGACCATCATCCACTGTTGTTTAACCTGCTGTCGGAGTTGCGTGACTGGCCCCATCGCCGATGTGTCGTTAACTAACTGCCGGATGGTACTCCGCAGGTGATACTGAATGACCACTAACCGGCCCACCAGCGAATGGTCGGCGGGGTGCTTCTCCAAAAAGTAAATTCCTTCAGCGATAAGTTGATTCCGACGTTGCAGGTGCTGGGCTACAGTAAGCCAGGCTTGATCAGCTTTGATCGAGTCGTAGGAGACCTTTTTCATGATACTAGGTTATCTACAAGTTTTTAGTACGGCTATCTTAAAATAACTAATTATCCAAATAATATGCCAGTGTTTGCTCTGGGAGAGAAAATTTTAGTTGGATATTTTAGTAAAAGGTAGTTTTTCATTTCTTTCCTTTATGAAAGTAGCCAAACGGCTTCTAACCGGCTAAAAATTTGATGGCGGTCTGAAAAGTCATAGGAAGGTAACGGCTGAACCTACCGATAATAGCGCAGGAAACCACACCGGATTCTGGTTAAACCAAGGAATTGTTGACCAACAGACCACTTTCCAGGAGCTTATGAAAATGGGGCAGCTTTCGGGCTTCCTTGATGGCCGGTAATTGGGTCTCGTGGCAAATATCCGTTCCGACGAAAGAAACCAGCCGGTGGTCAATCATCCATTCCGCCAGATGACGGGATTCGCGGGAGGGCTGGCCCGTTAGCGAAAGCAGATTCATCTGGAATTTTACACCCTGTTCGTGGAGGCCCTGAACCGCTTCGGGGTCCTTTTGCAGGTATATGTACTGCTCGGGATGCGCCATAACCGGAATGATATTTCGCTGTTGAAGGGCGGTAATAACTTTGTCCAGTTCATACGGGCGCTTAACCAGACTGGTATCCAGAAGCAGGTAGCGCGCGTTGTTTTTGCCAAACGTCAATAAGTCGGCATTGGTGTACAGAATTTTCAGCAGGTTGATATCCACGAAGTATTCGGCGGCCACTTCGACTTCGATGTCAATCTTTGATTTCTGCAATTCGTGTGTAAGCAATGCGGAAGACGCCGAGATGCTCTCAATCGTATTATGATAGAAGCCGTTCATGATGTGAAGCGTGGCCACTACTTTCCGGTAACCCAGGGCCGATAGTTCACGAAGCAGACTCATACTGTGTTCAACCGAATCGGTTCCGTCCTGCCTGCCGGGCAGCAACTGGGCGTGAACATCAACGTAAAGTTCGGGAATCAGAGTTGCCGAAGCCGGTTTGTTCGGTTTTGCAAAGGCGCGGAGGAAAAAATTAAAAGGCATTTTCTGAATAACTAATCAAGTTCAGAAAGCCGAGGAGGTACACGGTTTCGGTTAGCCGACGACCTCGACTGTCGGGGAGTAGATGACATGAATCATGCCAGAGCGGTCGAGAGTGGCCCGAATGTGATTATTGGGAATCTCCAATATCGAAGACTCCCGTAAACTCAGAAAAAACGCCTGTTGGGGTAGCGTCAGGAAACAAACTGCGGATACAGTTCACGGAAGCTGGCAAGTTCCTGATCTTTGTCGGAAACAATTGGATTTTCGATGCCCCAGTCAATATTCAGATCGGGGTCGTTCCAGATCAGGCCCGATTCCGCAGCTTTATTATACACGTTGGTGCATTTGTAGCTAAAAATGCTGTCTTCCAGCGCCACAAAACCGTGGGCAAACCCTTCCGGAATGTAGGCCATATTGCTGGTTTCGCCATCCAGAATAAAGGATTCGTACTTGCCAAACGTGGGCGACCCTTCGCGCAGGTCGACGGCAATGTCCATCACTTTTCCGATAATAACCCGCACCAGTTTACCCTGAGCAAACGGCTCCTTCTGAAAATGCAATCCCCGCAGGACACCTTTTACCGAGAACGACTGATTGTCCTGCACGAAACGGTCCGGTAATCCCAATGCAGTAAAAACGGGTTGGTTATACGTTTCCAGAAAGCTGCCGCGAGAGTCCTTGAATGTCTGAGGGCGTAATTCAATCAACCCTTCGATTGATGTTTTGATAACCTGCATGAAATACCTATTGAGCCTGAAGCACCGGTTTGTCCGGTATCAGCCGACAAATTTAGGAAACTCTATCTACTTCCAGTAATTTTGAGCCGCACCTTTTTATAGAAACCTAGTATTTTTCGCATCCGATCGACCTATGACGGCTCAGGAGTTGTATCAGGCTATTGTAAGTAAAAAGTCCTATTTATGTGTCGGTCTGGATACCGATATCCGGCGCATTCCGGCCCATCTTCAGCGTGAGCCGGACCCGGTTGCCGCTTTTAACCGACAGATTATTGAAGCCACGGCGGAGTATGCTGTCGCCTATAAACCCAATATTGCATTCTACGAAGCCCAGGGACCGCGCGGCTGGGAAAGCCTGCAACGGACGCTGGAATACATTCCAAAAGACTGTTTTACGATTGCCGACGCCAAACGGGGCGATATTGGCAACACGTCCAGTCTGTATGCCCGCACGTTCTTTGATCCGGCTTCGTCGGGGCTGGATTTCGATGCCGTAACAGTAGCGCCTTACATGGGCCGCGATTCTGTGGAGCCCTTTCTGGAATTTGAAAACAAGTGGGTCATTCTGCTGGCACTTACTTCCAATGCTGGCAGTGCCGACTTCCAGCAGTTGCCCGTTGATGGGGAAAAGCTATACGAAAAAGTGATTAAAAGGTCGCAAACCTGGGCGGGTGCTGAGCGGATGATGTACGTAGTAGGAGCAACCCGGGCCGATGAACTGGCGCACATCCGGACGCTCATTCCCGCTCATTTTCTGCTGGTTCCGGGCGTTGGGGCGCAGGGCGGTAGTCTGGCCGATGTATCGCGTTACGGTATGAACAGCCAATGCGGTTTGCTGGTCAACGCATCGCGCAGCATCCTCTACGCATCCAGCGGCACCGATTTCGCCCAGAAAGCCGCCGACGAAGCGCGGACGTTGCAGCAGGAAATGAAAACGCAGCTGGAGTTAAAGAAGTAAGAGTGAAGAGTTAAGAATGATGAGTTTGGGTGAACAGTGTGACTTTTGGAGCTTTTCTACTTCAAAGGTTACGAAGCCAGTTGCCCTGTCAACTCATACCTCTTCATTCATAACTCATAACTCCTACATGGCTGAGGATTTTCTTTACTTTCTCTGGCAGTTTCAATATTTCCGGACTACCGATTTGCGGACGGTAGAAGGCGAAACACTCCGGGTGATTCATCCGGGATACCGGAATCCGGATTCAGGACCAGATTTTACGCAGGCCCGGCTGCTGGTCGGCAATGTGGAATGGGTCGGAACGGTGGAAGCACACATCCGGGCGGGCTATTGGCTTTTGCACCGTCATCACCAAGACCGAGCGTATGATAACGTCATTCTGCACATTGTCTGGGATCAGGAAGCCGTGGTCTTAAAACGGTCGGATGGCTCGGTCATCCCGACCTTGTGTCTGAGCGAACGCGTGGAGCGGAGTCTGTTATACCGGTACCAGACCCTGCTGGCGGAAGCGGGAACCATACCGTGTGCGGGCCGAATCGGAGATGTGGAGTCGCTGCGCCGGACGGCGATGTTTGATAAGGTATTGTTGCAACGGCTGGAACGGAAAGCCGCCGGGGTTATGGATTTGTTTCGGATGGCGGGGCAGGATTGGGAAGAAACAACCTACCGATTGCTGGCTGCGGCTTTCGGTTTTCAGGTCAATGCCGAACCGTTCGAGCAAGTAAGCCGTCAGGTTCCGCTTAAAATTTTACACAAGCACCGTGATAACCTGCTTCAGATTGAAGCTCTGCTGTTCGGGACCGCCGGACTCCTAAACGACGCCGAACCGGATGCGTATCAGGCGACTTTGCTGCGGGAATACGGTTTTCTGGCGGTTAAATATCAATTGACGGCAAAACAGGTACCGGCCCATTCGTGGAAGTGGGCGCGGCTGCGTCCGGCTAATTTCCCGACGCTTCGGCTGGCGCAGTTCGCCAAACTATTGACTTATAAAAACAGCCTGTTTTCGCTGCTGATCGAAACCGACGAAAGTGCGGCCTTGCTGCGGCATTTGCAGGTGACTCCCTCCGTTTACTGGCAAACGCATTACCGTTTCGGAAAATCGTCGGATACCGTTCTGGCAACGCTGGGGCAAGCCTCCGCCGAAAATTTGCTGATCAACGTGGTGCTACCGTTGCTGGTGGCTTATTCACACCACAAAGATCAACCCGACTACCGGGAACGGGCCGTGGCGCTGCTGGAACAACTGCCCGCCGAAAACAACCGGGTCACCCGAGTCTGGCAGGAGCTGGGTATTCCGATCCAGACCGCTTTTGATTCGCAGGCTTCCATCGAATTATACAAAAACTACTGCCAGACCAAACAATGTCTTTCGTGTCAGATTGGGGTGAGTTTGCTCAAAGGGTGCCCGAAAACGATGGGTAGCTAAAACAAAACGGGGCCGTTCGAAATTCGAACGGCCCCGCCATTACGTATTACTTACTAACGCTTAAAGTCCACTGGGTCCTCCGGCCGTTGGGTCGGTGGTGCCACGATAGGGGTTGTTACTGCTGGGACTGGTCCAGACATCATCGCCGGAATTCCAGTTACGGTTTGCGGTTCCTGCCGTTTCTTCCGTACCTGTGCCGGTTACTCCGGAGCGACTGCTGCCCGTTTCAAACGGACCGGTCGTCTGCCCATAGTCGCCTTCGCGAACCGTATCCCGCATTTGTGAACGAATCCCATTCCGATCGGTATCGTCGTCGTTATCTGACTCCAATTTTGCCCGTTCGTTGATGAACGACTCGGCAATTTCGGTCAGCTTTTTATCGGTCATTTTCTCCTCTTCCAGACTTTGCTCAATCAGTTGGGCAGCCTCATGGTAACCCAGGAGCCGGGCTAGTGAATGGAGCGAGCCGTAAGCGGCAATCTCGTGGTGTTCCACTTTCTGACCAGCGATGATCAGGCCCGCGTCGCGGGTGAGTGAACCTGAGTCGGTAGCCGCAATTACCACATCGCCATCATCGACCAGACCGTCGACGGCATTGCAGGTTTTTTCGTCGGCTTCAACGCCTATGTGCTGAAAAATTTGTTCCAGTCGCTGGATTTGATTCCGGGTTTCGGCCAGGTGTTGATGAAAAGCGTCCCGTACCACATCGGTCGTAGCGGCCTCTGCCATCGTTGGCAGTGCATCGGCAATTTGTTTTTCGCCGTAGTAAATGCCTTTCAATTCGCTGATGAACAATTCACGCAGTGAGGTGTCCGTATCATTCATGCCAAAAAAATTCGCTAACTGATCCGTGAACGAAGCCATACAGATATGATTTAAAGGGTTAAACATTGAGTTTCATTGCACTCCCCTTCGCCCAAATGCTGTACCAGTTTATAAATTATTGACTATTAAGGCTTTAAATAATCCTACCTGTAGATAAATTACCTCGTTTCGGGGATTGGCCTCCTCGTAGAAACTCCTCACGGCCAGCGCAGACGCTAGGAATTGTTGATCAGACTGACGCCGGAGCCTAAAAAGACCAGACCAACAATAAACGGAGCCAGCGATTCCCATTTTGTGATGCTCATGCCCAACAGCGGTTTGGCATCGGATAGAAAGGCAATACAGGCAAATAAAATGACAATAATGCCAAGAATGGTCAGCGTTGCGCCGAAAAAGCGTCGGAAGTTGTTCTTATCCATTGTACTTCACAAGTCGTAGTAGTGATTTTATAGCGGTCTATTCCTTATTTTTCCGGTGACGGTTGTTCGCTGGGAATGGATGATTCGTTGGCAGGGGTCGGTATTTTCACCGGCTCCAGACCGATTTTTTTTCCTTCTTCGATCATAAACGGAAGGGCGGCTTCGAGCGTGTTTGTAACGGTTCCTTCCAGAATGGCCTCGCGCACGGCGGTTTTGATTTGCCCTACTTCTTTGGACGGTTTCAGCCCAAAGGTTTCCATGATCAGTTCTCCCGTTATAACCGGCTGGAAATTACGCAGTTTGTCCCGTTCGTCAAGCTCCCGGAGTTTGCGTTCGACCTTATCGAAGTTGGCGATGTGCTTGCGGACGCGGTCGTAATTTTTCGACGTGATATCGGCTCGGCACAGGTTCATCAGGGCTTCCAGATCGTCGCCGGCTTCAATGAGCAGTCGGCGGAGGGCCGAGTCGGTAATCTGCTCCTTGACGAGGGCAATGGGGCGCAGGTGCAACCGGACGAGTTTTTTAACAAACCGCATTTTCTCGTTCAGCGGCAGCTTCATTTGCCGGAAAATACCCGGAACCAGTTTAGCCCCCAGGTCTTCGTGGCCGTGAAACGTCCAGCCCACTTTCGGATCAAACCGTTTGGTGGCGGGTTTGGCAATGTCGTGGAGCAAAGCCGCCCACCGCAGCCAGAGATCGTCGGAACGGTCGGCCACGTTGTCGAGCACTTGCAGCGTGTGGTAAAAATTATCTTTGTGGCCTTTTCCTTCAATCGTTTCAACGCCTTTCAGGGCTACCAGTTCCGGAAAAATCAGGTCCAGCAAACCGGCGTGAAACAGCAGTTTGAAGCCGTAAGACGGTTTGGCCGACAGAATGATTTTGTTCAGTTCATCGGTAATCCGTTCCCGCGAAACAATCGTAATCCGGTCTTTCATTCCGGCAATGGCATCAAACGTATCGGGTTCAATGTCAAAGCCCAGTTGCGCAGCAAACCGGATGGCGCGCATCATCCGGAGCGGATCATCGGAGAACGTAACCGTCGGGTCGAGCGGGGTCCGGATGGTTTTCCGGCGCAGATCGTCCAGACCGCCAAACGGGTCCAGAATCTGGCCGAAATCGCCCTGGTTCAGGCTGATTCCCATTGCGTTGATTGTAAAATCCCGGCGGTTCTGATCGTCTTCCAGCGTGCCGTCTTCCACAATCGGTTTCCGGGATTCGGAGCGGTACGATTCTTTTCGGGCACCCACAAACTCCACTTCCCAACTGTCGGGCGAATCGGTCGATGCTTCTCCGTCGGACTCCGAAAAGCCGGAGCGCAGCATGGCCGTACCGAAATTTTTAAAAACCGTTACCGGCACTTTCAGTTCACGGCCCACGGCTTCGGCCAGTTCGATGCCACTGCCGATGCAAACAATATCAATGTCTTTCGACGGACGCTTCAAAATCAGATCCCGAACAAAACCGCCAATGACGTACGCGCGAACATCAAGCGCAGCCGCCTGCCGGGCGATTACTTCAAAAATGGGATTGGTATGTAAGGTCTCAGCAAAGTTCATAGAACAAACGAATAATGAATCGGGCGACCAGACGTCGGCGGTTGCGGTGCGGTTCATTATTTTCTTAAAAAGGCTACTTCTCCCTTTGGACCTAATTCCATAATGCGGGGTAACTGAACCTGGGCGGGTAAGTCGCCCCACGAGACAGTTGGCTGGGACAGACCGACCGGCCATTCAATACCTTCAAATGGCAGCGCGAGCAGCCCACGTCCAAACGCCCCGATGAGTTTCCGCACCGGTTCGCTCAGGGTTTTTCGCACCGGCACCTGCGCCCGGAAGGCTTCAGGGAGGTTAACACCGTTAGATAATAGAACCGTCAACGGCTTTTCGGCAAAGTCAATCAAATCCCAGGCCACTTCCGGCACGGGCCGGACATAAAGATTTAATTGGCCGCTATCGGTGATCAGGATGGTGGGCAGCGGAGCCGGAACCAGATCTTTCCGGACATCCAGCAAATGCTGAACGGCTTCTGCGTGGCCGGGATCGCAGGCCAGCGAAACCCCGGTTTCATCGTTTAACTGGATGAGTCGGCCCTGCCGGAGTTCGGCAACGATATCGCGTGGTGTTGGTGTCATAGTCGTAACAAGCCGCAAAAGTACGGCAAGTTTTTGGAAAGCTGTTTGAATTATAAGCAAACCGTCTTAGATTTCATTCAAATGTCTGTTTTTGCGGTTTCCCACTTGCGACCAATGAATTTAGTTAGAAATCCGATTATGTCCTTTTTTCGAAGCAGGCCGAAGCGTGCGCTTATTTTTAGTATTCTCTTTTTAGGGGTCATTTCGGGCCTACAGGCTCAGAAAACCGCTCCGGTATCCAAAGAAACCGTGGCGCTTTCCAAATTGTATGTCATTCCTGATAAACGCTACATCATGCGGGGCGATGGCAAACCGTTTTTCTGGCTGGGCGATACGGCCTGGGAATTGTTTCATCGGCTGACGAAGGAAGAAGCGGATCTTTACCTGAAAAACCGGGCGGCCAAAGGGTTTACGGTCATTCAGGCCGTGGTGCTGGCCGAACTGGACGGTTTGACGCAGCCTAATCAGTATGGACAATTACCGCTCGTCAATAACGACCCCACAAAACCAAACGAAGCCTATTTTCAGCACGTCGACTGGGTGGTTAACCGGGCGGCTGAACTGGGTCTGGTGGTCGGTATGCTGCCGACCTGGGGCGATAAATTCAACAAAAAATGGGGGAAAGGACCGGAGATTTTCAATACGGCCAACGCCCGCACGTACGGCGAATTCATTGGGAAGCGGTACCGTGGTAAACCGGTCATCTGGATTCTGGGCGGAGATCGCAATCCGGAGGGTGAACAGCGACTGGCCCTGATCCGGGCGATGGCCGAAGGACTCAAAAAAGGCGACGGCGGTACTAAACTGATGACCTACCACCCGCAGGGCGACAGCAATTCGGCGGGATTTTTTCACAGCGACAAATGGCTTAACATCAATATGTTTCAGTCGGGCCATAGCGCCAGGAACAAGAAAAATTACGTGCTGCAACGGCAGAATTACGCCATGTTTCCCCCAAAACCGACGCTGGATGGCGAGCCACGTTATGAAGATCATCCGGTGGCGCATAAACCGGAACAGGGCTATTTTGACGATTTTGACGTACGGCAGGCGGCCTGGTGGGCCATGCTGTCGGGCGGTTGCGGGCATACGTACGGCAATCATAACATCTGGCAGTTTTTTGATATCGACCGGAACCCGCCGGTTTCGTCGGCCCGTACATACTGGAAGCGGGCGCTCGATCATGCCGGGGCGTTTCAGATGGGAATTATGCGCCGGTTATTCGAGTCACACCCGTGGACGCGCCTGATGCCTGACGACCGGCTGATTCAGAACACCAACCCCGACGACGGTAATCATCAGGTAGCGGCTATTTCGGAAGATGATAATTTTCTGATTGCTTACACGCCCAACGGCAGCCCGTTGAAAATTGACCTGCTCCGGCTGAGTGCCGCACCCAAAGTTCTGGCCTACTGGTATAACCCGCGTGATGGGAAAAGCCTGAAAATTGGCGAATTTCCGAATACCGCTCCGCAGGAGTTTAAACCGCCTTTTGCGGGTCCAACCACAGACTGGGTGCTGGTGCTGGACGACGCCAGAGCACCCTTTGCGGGTTTCGGATTAAAGAAATAGGACGCTTTGCCGCACGGTTTGAACTGCCGTTGCGTTACAAAAGAAAGAAGAATACCGTTATTAGGTTATGAATCCGGGCGTTGGAAAATATTTGATCGGGATTGGGATAATCGTTGTCCTGGCCGGTGTTGTCGTTTACTTTTTTGGCGATAAGCTGAACTGGCTGGGCCGGCTGCCGGGCGACATTCGTATTGAAGGCAAAAACGGCGGGTTTTACTTTCCAATTGTTACGTGCATTGTCGTCAGCATTTTGCTGAACCTTATCGTTGTTTTGATCCGGAAGTTTTTTGGGTAGTCTTGTCCGGTGCTTCGGAGCGGCTTGACGGATTGTGGTTCGGTTCTGAAAGGTTGCAGGTAACTTTGTTGATGTAAAATACCTCGCGGGGGGGAGCCAGCGAGCGATCGGTTGAGATTTTCTGAAAACCACAGGCCAGGAAATGACCGTCGTACCAGGCTTCCAGCTGATCGTTTTCGGAATACACTACTTTTTCGTTTTCAGCCAGTTTTTTCAGCGAGTATTTCTCCCGTTCCCGCACCACTTTTCCGCCCTCGATTACTTCCGAGTTGATTTCGCCCTCGTGTGGGTAAGCCAGCACCGTGGCATTTCCCGTACGCAGTACCTGCACCATCGGATGCAGATCGTAGCTGGTCAAATCCGGAATGGGAAGCGAATTGTCCCACAATAGCCGCCCTTTTTTGTCAAAACCACACATGAAAGCATGGGTATACCGGTAACCTTCCTGATACCGGTCGAACGAGCGGGTGCTGCCAATGAACGGATACGAACTGCCCCGGTATTGCGGGTAATAGACTTCTGCCACCAGCATCAGGCCCTCTTCCGTCGGGATCAGGTCATGCACCAGCAGCCGGTACCGGAACTTGGTATCCTTGCCCTGGTCTTTCCGCCGAGCCAGCCGTTCCAGCATTTTCTGCTGCCGCTTGGGTTTCATGTAATTGAAAAAATTCTGGAGTTCCGAAAAGTCAATGTAACGGGTTTCCTCCGTGGTGGTAACCACCATATTGTTTCCTTCCTTGTCCACGTCCAGCGGGGCAACGGCGTTGCGGATGCGCGAAATGTAAACACCCTGCGAATAGGGGGTACAGTCGTTGGAATAATTCCCGACGAGCAGCGATTCTTCGTCGTTAAGGGGCAGCAGTTTCCCCGAAATCAGGCTGTGTTCATTGCCGTCCAGATTCACTGTCCGCAGTAGTTTGCCTTCGTAGGAATAGGTCCGGACCGTAAATTCGCAATTGCGCTGGTGGGTAGCGTCGGTCATGACGTGCACCAGCCGCCGGTACTCGTCTACTTCAATGTTGTTGAGCTGAATGTGATTGGTATAAAGGCCCGGTAAAACCTTGGAAGTCAGGTCGAAAAATGAAAACGACACCACGACCGGACGCGAACGGTAATAGCCGCCGAGGTAAGCGATGTTGTCGAGCACTTTAAAGTGAAAAATCTCCATCGGCGTAACCAGATCGCCCTTGAACGACTCCATTGAGCCGTCTTCCAGATTCAGGCGGAGAACCGATATTTTCTCGTTCTCGTCTTCCTTCATGAGCCAGTACAGATAATGTTCGGTACGGCAGGAGCGGACGGGTTCGTAATAGGACTCAATTTTATATTCAGCCGTCCAGAGTTGCTTGAGATTTGTGTCGTAGCGTTTGAACAAGAATTTGGTGGGGGCCGACGAGTAATAATCGCCCTGCCGAACGTTGACCAGCACCCCCCGGTCGCCCAGGGGCGTTACGTCGAACACATCCTCCGAGTTCTGGCTAATGGGTAATTCTAGCCGGACGGAAGGCTCAAACTGGGCCAGCGCGGGAACAACAGCTACTACCATCCAGCACCACAATCCAATCGCGAGACGTCTGATCATCAGCATTATAATTAAATACTGATTAAAGTTAAGCAATCCGCTCAGTTTCTGCAAAGCGAAACGCATTAACTTACCACCAAAACAAGCCTGCCAAACGTTTGGGCCGGTGCCGGAAGCGCGTCAACACAAACCGGTCTTTGCCACGGTGATAACGATAGTAATGGTTTCCTACCTGTAACCAGGTGCGGGAGTGTAGTTGCGCCGGATCAATATCGTCTTCCAGTGTATGCAGCGAGCCTTTGGTCCGGCGGGCAATGGTGTAAAAATCCGGATGAAAAGCCTGGGTTGAATCCCAGTCACGACCGCAGAGTACAACGTGTACCGGTTTAGTGATCTGATTGAGCAACGCCATATCTTTTACGGGGTTATCAATGTCGGCAATCAGAATTAAATGATCGGCGTTCGGAAAGCGGTTTTGTGCAAAAAGCAGCGCTTCTATATCGTTTTCGGCCTCGTTGGCATTATGGAGGGTATTGCGGTAGGCTGCCAGAAAGGTAGGTAAGGCCCGGGCCGGGTCACGCTCGGTCGTAGCAAATAGTTGCCCGGCTGGTCCGCCCGCCCGGGTTTCCCGGCCCAGGCTGTCGCAATCGGTAAATAAAACCGTGCCTTTGATAGCCGAATTTTGGGCGTTTTTCTTCAACCAGGCATAAAGTTGCGTGCTGTAGGGCGTCATGCTGGTGGTAAAATCACAAACCACCACGGCATTTGGCCAGGTCTGACTGTTACGGGTCAGCACCCGATACGTAGTCGAATCCGTTCCAAACAAGCCGCTCAGCATCTGCTGCTGAATCCGTATTTCTGGTACCGGAGCAACGCGAATCGGCAAAACAGCCGTTTTTTTCCACCAGTCGGCAGGCGGCAAAACCGACCGGCTTTCCATGTACTTTTCACGAAACGACATGGGGGGGCGAAGCTCATCATTGTATAGTTCGGTGTTTCGGGACGGCACTTCCGTTTTTTTGGGAAGCGAAGTGCTAACCGTGTTTTGATGGATAGAGCCGGGAAAACCCTCCGTTTGGCTGGGAAGGGAAACGTTGTTTTTCGGCAGACGAAGCGATGGGCTGATCCCAACAGGGTGATTCGGTACGGTATTCCGGCCTAACCACATCAGCAAACTGCCGACCAGAAAGACAATCAGCGCCAGGATCGGCCAGGGCCGGAACCGCCGTCGGCACAGCCTTGGCCGCAGTTGTTCCCAGCCCGCCGGGTCGTAGTCGGGCCGGTGAGCGTCCAGCGTCTGGCGGACCCAGTCGTGCAGCATTTTATCGTTTGGTTCGCTCATGGCGGTCGGTGGTTTGAGCGTTCAGCGCCAGCCGGAGCAGGCGGTTGGCTTCGGTCAGATGCGCCCGCGACGTGCTTTCGGCCAGGTGTAGCCAGTCGGCAATTTCGCGGTGAGAATAGCCTTCCAGCACGTACAGGCTGAAAACAAGCCGGTAAGGAAGCGGAAGCCGGTGCAAAGCCGCCAGAATATGCTCGGCCGAAAGCTGGGCCAGGATGGCTTCGTCGTTCAGATGCGGTTCTGCCAATTGATTACCAACGGTTTCAGCAGAAATTTCGACGGCTTTTTGGGGCCGTTTACGGTAGTAATCAATGGCCGTGTTAACCATAATCCGCCGTAGCCACGGCAGAACGGCTTCCGGATTTTTGAGTTGGTTCAGGCTGCGGAAGGCTTTCAGAAAACCGTCGTTCAGCATTTCGCAGGCATCTTCGCGGCTGTCGGCATACGCTAGGCATACCGATAGGGCATAGCTATAAAACCGTTCGTAGAACGCTTTCATAGCCGTCTCGCTTCCCCGTCGACAGCTTTCAATCAGCTCTGGTAATGTGCGTGGTGTCAGGCTATTACTGGCAGTTTGAATAGGTGTATGTTTCAGTCAAAGCCGTTCGCTGCGGAAGCGCATTGGGATGCAGCAGCCGGATTTCCCCGGTGGTACTTTCCACCAGACCCTGCGCATTCACGGTTGGCGTACTGGTTTTTTCCGAAATGTGCTGTATGGCATTGGTTTGTGAATTAATGGCATACGGACTGTATTTGCTCAGGACGCCGGTTACACCAAATTCCGGCAGCATTGGCGGGTGGCCTTTGAAAGCCGGTAAGGTGCTTATGGCCGGTTTGGCATTACTCCATTCCTGTGTATAATAACCCGTTAACTGGTTATTTACAAATTCCTCGGTTTTAATAAGCCGTTGCTGGTTATCGTACGTGTTTTGCTGGGTATAACCGCCGGGCAGGGCCATCTTCGTCACTAAACCGTTCTGCAA
Organism: Larkinella arboricola; assembly: GCF_003259745.1. Lineage (GTDB taxonomy): Bacteria > Bacteroidota > Bacteroidia > Cytophagales > Spirosomataceae > Larkinella > Larkinella arboricola. The sequence continues at coordinate 1,593,715 of NZ_QLMC01000001.1, forward strand.
GGTTAAAGGGCGGCTTTCGGTGGTTTCGTTTTTTTCGACGTAGTCAATTACCTGTCCACTTTTGTACGTCCAGATGCGCTGAACCGGACCAGACGGTTTCTCGGGAGCGTCGGCAGGAACGGTTTCGGGGGTTCGGGTGTCGGTTTTGGTCAATAATTCGCCTTTCACATCATAATTCAATACAACCGTAGAACGGGTGACAACTCCATACGGGTTCTGATCCCGGGCTTCGTAACCTGTTAACCGTTCGTCTGTATACGAATAGGTGGTGGTTGACGAGCGTTGCTGCAAATGGATGGTGTTGTTGGGGCGGGTCGTTTGTTCGGAAGTCTGGGACGCAGAGGTCGTCAGGAAGCCGTTGGCGTCGTACGTGTACGTATCCATAACCGTGTAGAGCTGGTTGCCAATACCGTTCGGATAGGACAGGGTGCGCTTAAACGCTTTCTGGGTCAGATTGCCGTCGGCGTTGTACGTGAAATTCGTTTCCTCCTGTTGGCTGTACACATCCGATTGGGCCGTTGCCATAATCTTCTGAATGCGACAGGCTGACTGGCGGGCGGCTTCTTTGGGGCGGCTGGGGTCACAACCGGTGAGGATTCCAGAGCCGAAGATAAGCAGCAGAAATCGGGTGGTCGTTTTCATCGGACAAGGTAGTAAGGAAAGATAGAGATTGGTAAACAGGGCAATGCCCTCTAGACGACAAAGTGGGCATAAACGCTGGCAAAATGCCGAAGTTTTTTTGTTACCCGGAAAAGAAGCCGCTAAAACCGGCCCGGAACACGATTCGAAAAGTAATTTTTGCCGTAGCTTTGTGCGTGAATCAGCCGTACCTTTCATGGTTGATTCCACCAACCACTTGCTTTTATTGAATGGATATTCAGGCACAACTCAAACAGGCTATTTCGGAAGCGATTCAATCGTTGTATGAGACGCCCGTTGACAACGTTTTACTACAACCGACTAAGAAAGAATTTGAAGGGCTGTATACCTTCGTGACCTTCCCGCTGACCAAAACCACCCGAAAACCGCCGGTCGAAATCGGGCAGGCTATTGGTCAATACATCCAGGAAAATACAACGCTGATCAGCAAATACAACGTAGTTCAGGGCTTTTTGAACCTGAGCATTGCCGATGCGGTCTGGGTGGAGGAGTTAAACGGCATTCTGGACAATCCGAAGCTGGGACAGTTACCCGCCAAAAATGAATCGGTGATGGTCGAGTTTTCGTCGCCGAATACCAACAAACCGCTGCACCTGGGCCACCTGCGCAACAATTTCCTGGGCGATTCGGTCAGCCGGATTCTGGTGGCGAATGGCTACGATGTGGTTAAAGCCTGTCTGGTCAACGACCGGGGGATTCACATCTGTAAGTCGATGCTGGCGTATCAGGAGTTTGGCAATGGCGAAACACCCGAATCGACGGGCATGAAAGGCGACCACCTGATCGGAAAATATTACGTCTGGTTCGACAAGGCCTATAAGCAGCAGATTGAGGAACTGATTGAGGAAGGACTGCCCAAAGAAGAAGCCGAGAAAAAAGCGCCGTTGCTGCTGAAAGTGCAGGAAATGCTGCGGAAGTGGGAGCAGGGCGACCCCGAAACCGTCGAACTCTGGAAAAAAATGAATGCCTGGGTGTACGAAGGGTTTGCCGAAACGTATTTCCAGATTGGCGTCCGGTTCGATAAAACGTATTACGAATCGGAGACGTATGTATTGGGCAAGGACGTGATCGAAGACGGTTTGCAGCAGAACGTTTTCTACCGCAAAGCCGACGGCTCCGTATGGATTGACCTGACCGACGAGGGACTCGATCACAAACTGGTGCTGCGCTCGGATGGTACGTCGGTGTATATCACGCAGGATCTGGGAACGACGGACCTGAAGTTTCAGGACTTTCCGATCAGGCGAGGCATCTGGGTAGTGGGCAACGAGCAGGATTATCATTTTGCGGTGTTGTTTGCTATTCTGCGCCGGTTGGGCCGTTCGTATGCCGACGGGTTGTTCCACCTGTCGTACGGGATGGTCGATTTGCCGAGTGGCAAGATGAAATCACGCGAAGGAACCGTGGTGGATGCCGACGATCTGATTGGCGAAATGGTGGAAACCGCCCGCAACCGGACCCGGGATTTGGGCAAGATCGACGATTTCGAGAGTGAAGAAGCGGCCCGCCTGTACCATATGCTGGCCATGGGGGCGTTAAAATATTACCTGCTGAAAGTGGATCCGAAAAAACGGATGACGTTCAACCCCGAAGAGTCAATCGATTTTCAGGGCCATACCGGTCCGTTTGTGCAGTATACACACGCCCGAATCTGCTCCGTATTGCGGAAAGCCGACCAATTGGGCGTCCAGCCCGCAGCGGAATTAGTTACGGTCGAATTGGCTGATAGTGAGCAACAACTTGTATATTTACTGACGCAGTTTGCGCAGCGGATTACGGAAGCAGGCACCGATTACGCACCCTCGTATCTGGCCCAGTATGCCTTTGAATTGGCCAAGGCGTATAACCAGTTTTACGGGGAGTTGTCGATCCTGTCGGAGCCCAACGCCGACAAGCTGAAATTCCGGGTGGCGCTGTCGAAAGCAGTAGCGGAAACTATCCGGAAATCAATGGAGTTATTAGGAATCGAAGTGCCAACTAAAATGTAACCTTTTCCCGATTCATATGAAAAAGCTGCTCCTTGTAGTAACCGTTGGTGTTGTGGCTGTAACCTTATCCAGCTTTATGTCTGTAAAAACCGTTATCAATTTTCTGCTGAGCGATAAAAGCGAAGTGGCCGTTCGTCCGGCGTCGGCAACGGCTCCGGCCAAGTCTCTGTACGACTTTACCGTTAATTCCATCGAAGGAAAAACCGTGCCCCTCAAGCAGTATCGGGGTAAGAAAGTCGTCATCCTGAACACGGCTTCCAAGTGCGGTTTTACCAAACAGTTTGCCGATTGGGAAGCGTTTTACAAAGAACACGGCGACAAAGTGGTGGTACTGGGCTTCCCGTCCAACAACTTTAAAAGCCAGGACCCCGGCTCGAACGCCGAGATTGCCGAATTTTGCAAAAAGAACTACGGTGTATCCTTCCCGATGTTCGAGAAAGTTGACGTGATTGGCGAAAGCCAGGCTCCGCTCTACAAGTGGCTGTCTGACAAGTCGGCGAACGGCTGGAACGACAAAGTTCCGACCTGGAACTTCTGCAAATACGTCATCAACGAGAAAGGCGAACTGACGCACTTCTTCGCTTCCAAAGTATTACCGACCGACGAAGAGTTCAAAAAAGCCGTCGGCATTTAAGAGTTAAGAATGAAGAGTTAAGAGTTAAGAGTTGAATGCGTCAGCTAACTCTTAACTCTTAACTTTTAACTCATCACTATGAAAAGTTGGCTTGCGGCTGCCCGGCCGCGTACCTTACCCTTGTCGTTGGCCAGCATTATTCTGGGGAGCTTTCTGGCCTCCTCAGCAGGCCGGTTTAGCTGGAAAATCTTTATTCTGGCTTCTCTCACTACTATTTTTCTACAAATCCTTTCCAACTTCGCCAATGATTACGGCGACGCGGTGTCGGGGAAAGATACCGCCGAGCGCGTAGGCCCCCGCCGGGCCGTAGCTACGGGCTTGATTACCAAAGAAGCTATGCTGCGCGGGATTATCGTTACGGCGGTTCTGTCGCTGATTTCGGGCGTCTGGCTGTTGTTTGAGTCGCTGAAAAACGCGTCGGCGCAGGTGTTCTGGATTTTTCTGGGACTAGGATTCCTCTGCATCGGTGCGGCCATTGCCTATACCAACGGCAAACGGCCCTATGGCTACAGTGGTTTTGGCGACATTGCCGTGTTGCTTTTTTTCGGTTGGGTGGGCGTATTGGGAACTTACTTTTTGCATACGTTATCGTTTGATCCGGGGCTTCTTCTGCCAGCCACCAGCGTGGGTCTGCTGGCAACGGGCGTGCTGAATATCAACAACATCCGGGATATTGAAACGGATGCTAAAACCGGCAAAAACTCCATTCCGGTGCGGCTGGGGCGTCAGCGTGCCATTCGGTACCACTGGCTGCTGCTGCTGGGCGGAATGTTGTGCGCGGTGTTTTATACGCTGACCACCGGCTACCACTGGCTGAACTGGCTGTACCTGCTGGCCTTTCCGCTGTTTGTGCTGAATGGTCGGGCGGTGGCCAATCACCGGCAACCGGGCGAACTGAATCCACGACTGGGCCAACTGGCGATGTCGACCTTACTGTTTGTGGTGTTGTGGGGCGTGGCGCTGGTTAGTTAACAACCCTACTTCTCGGAAGCATGAAAACGATCGGCATTATCGGAGGGATGACCTGGGAAAGTACAGCGGCTTATTACCGTCTTATGAATCAGGAAGTTGGGAAGCGGCTGGGTGGTAATTATTCGGCAAAAATTATTCTGTCGAGTGCCAATTTTGAGGAGTTTGACCAATGGCAACGCGCCGACGATTGGCAGGCCATCGAAACCGCCGTTGATGATATGGCCCAGAGCCTGGTCCGCGCCGGAGCCGACTGCGTGGTGATTGCCTGCAATACCCAGCACGAAGTGGCCGACGCTGTGGCCGAACGATTACCGGTTCCGCTGATTCATATTGCTGATGTGACGGCAGAAGCCATTCAGAGGGCGGGTTTTCAGAAAGTAGGTTTGCTCGGAACCCGTTACACGATGGAACGCCAGTTTATTCGTGGCCGACTCAGGGAGCGCTTCGGTATCGACGTCACGTTGCCGAACCCAGAAGACCAGCAGTATATCCACCAGAAGATTTATACCGAGTTCAGTCAGGGCGTTTTCAGTGAAAGCACGCGTGAGCGATTCGTGTCCATCATTGAGAAACTGGCTCAGGACGGCGCGCAAGGCGTTATTCTGGGATGCACTGAAATTCCGTTGCTGGTACAGTCCCGCCATACCGCCGTCCCTTTGTTCGACACGACAACGCTTCATGCGCTGGCAGCCGTTAACTTTAGCTTGGCCAAAATTTCAATTGCCGGATAAACATATTTCAAACAATTCACGTCATAACGTGTTAAAACCAGTAAGATGGTGGACGCGGAGATGATAGGATTGTGCGGAAGGTGTTCACCATCTTTTCTTTTTATCGCCTTCTTAGACGGGTAGTTATCAGACAAATTGTTGCAGGAATTGATTCTTGATGCCGTTATGCCACCTCCATCAATTCGTTTAAGAAGACAGATTGTAAAAGAACAGTTTGTAAAATAGAATTGACCATAACTAAAAGTCCGTGTTTCTGAAAGCTAGTATCTTCCAGAAACACGGACTTTCTTTTAACCGCCTGGCTTGTTAGGCGACGGCTACTTTTAAACGGAGACGGAACTCGTCCATTTCAATTTCCGTCGCGTTGCCGTTCAGGTCCGTAACCAGGTCGAGCGACAGCGCCTGCACTTCCTGACAGATGTAGTCCTTATGCGTCTGGATGGCCGTGTTCAGCACCTCATTCGGGCCTTCGCCGGTACCTTCCTCCAGTTCGATCCGGATTTTATCGGTCACGTCGAAATTCTGGTCTTTGCGCAGGTTCTGGATGCGGTTGATAAAGTCGCGGGCGATGCCTTCCTGCCGCAGTTCAGCCGTGATGGTAACGTCCAGCGCCACCGTCAAACCGTTCTGGCTGGCGACAATCCAGCCCGGCACATCCTCCGTCCGGATATCCACGTCGGCCAGCGTAATCTCGCCAAGCGCCAGTTGCAGGCTTCCGGCGGCTTCCAGCTTGCGGATGTCGTCCTCGGTCATGGCGTTGATCGTCGTAGCGATATCTTTCATCATTGGCCCAAATTTCGGCCCGAGCGTCTTGAAATTCGGCTTGATTTTCTTTTTCAGAATACCGGATGCATCGTCGATGAATTCCACGGCTTTGACGTTTACTTCCGACTGGATAATCGGCGAAACGTGTTCGATTTGCCGACGTGTGGTTTCGTTCAGAACCGGGATCAGCACCTTCGTCAAAGGCTGGCGCACCTTGATTTTGTGGCCTTTCCGCAGCGAGTGAACCAGCGAACAGATATCCTGACCGAGTTGCATCGACGTTTCCAGATCGCTGTCGATCAGGGTGGTTTCGGCTTTCGGGAACGACGACAGGTGAACCGACAACTCTTGTTCTTTCGTCAGGTTGCGGTATAGCCAGTCGGCGAAGAACGGCGCGATGGGCGACATCAGTTTTGAAACCGTCGTCAGACACTCGTGCAGCGTTTCGTAAGCCGCCTGTTTATCTTCCGCCGAACTGCCCTGCGCCGAACCCGTCCAGAACCGCCGACGCGACAGCCGTACGTACCAGTTCGACAACTGATCGTTGACAAAATCCTGAATGGCCCGGCCTGCTTTCGTCGGGTTGTAATTCTCGAACTGCTGCTCGACTTCCAATACCAGCGACTGCAATTTCGACAGAATCCAGCGATCCAGTTCCGGGCGTTGTTCAACCGGAATGGTCCGCACACCGTCGAAATCGAACTGGTCGAGGTTGGCATACAGCGCGAAGAACGAATACGTATTATAGAGCGTTCCGAAAAACCGGCGCTGAACCTCGGCAATACCGTCGAGGTTGAACTTCAGGTTGTCCCAGGGCTCGGCGTTGGTGATCATGTACCAGCGCGTTGCATCGGCGCCGTACGTTTCCAGCGTCGTAAACGGATCGATGGCATTGCCCAGCCGCTTCGACATTTTGTTGCCGTTTTTGTCGAGCACCAGACCTGTTGAAACCACGTTTTTAAAGGCCACCGACGAATCGGCTTTACCGTCCAGCGTGCCCAGCATCCCCGAAATGGCGTGAAGCGTGAAGAACCACCCGCGCGTTTGATCGACCCCTTCCGAAATGAAATCCGCCGGGTACGCTTTGTCGAAAATATCCTTGTTCTCGAACGGATAATGCCACTGCGCGTACGGCATAGCCCCGGAGTCAAACCACACGTCGATCAGGTCCGGTTCGCGTTGCAGCACCTTGCCGGACTCGGAAAGCAGGTACAGTTCATCAACAAAAGGCCGGTGCAGGTCATAATCGCCCGACGCCAGTTTTTGTAGATAGGCTTCGTTTTTGGCTTTTTGCTCTTCCGACAACACACCCGACGCCACGGCTTTTTGGACTTCCGCTTTCAGTTCGGCTACCGAGCCAATGCAGACTTCTTCACCGGTATCGTTGCGCCAGATGGGCAACGGTGTTCCCCAGAACCGGCTGCGGCTCAGGTTCCAGTCAACGAGGTTTTCGAGCCAGTTGCCAAACCGTCCGGTTCCGGTGCTTTCGGGGTTCCAGTTGATGGTTTTGTTCAGTTCGACCAGTTTGTCCTTCACCGCCGTCGTGCGGATAAACCAGCTATCGAGCGGGTAGTACAACACGGGTTTGTCGGTCCGCCAGCAGTGCGGGTAGGGGTGTTCGTATTTCTCCACGTTGAAGGCTTTGCCCTCGCTCTTGAGCTTGATGGCAATCAGCACGTCGGTAGGCTTGAACTCCGGTGCGTCCTGCTCCTCGTCCGAGTAATATTGCTCTTTCACATACCGGCCGCCAAACTCACCGATTTCCTTCACAAACCGGCCCTGTTTATCGACAATCGGTACTTCTTTACCGTTTTCGTCCTTCACCATGATGGCCGGGATACCGTTCTGCTGGGCAACCCGGAAGTCGTCAGCCCCGAAGGTCGGAGCCGTGTGGACTACGCCCGTACCATCTTCGGTCGTCACGAAATCGCCGAGGATAACGCGGAAGGCCGGTCGGTCGGGCTGGACGTAGGGCAGAAGCTGCTCGTATTCGATACCGGCCAGATCCGCGCCTTTGAATTCGCCCACAATCGTCCACGGCAGCAGTTTTTTGTCCGAAGCCGCGTAGCCTTCCAGATCGCCGTCCTTGCCTTTTTCGTTGAACCATCGCCCTACCAGCGCTTTCGCCAGCACCACGTGTACAGGTTCGTGGGTGTACGGGTTGAACGTTTTCACCAGCACATAGTCAATGTCTTTCCCAACGGTCAGGGCCGCGTTGGCGGGCAGCGTCCAGGGGGTTGTCGTCCAGGCCAGGATGTAGGGCGTTGTTCCTGACAGGTCGCCAAAGACGCGGGCGGTTTGCTCCGACGGTTTGGTTTTAAACATCGCCACAATCGTCGTGTCCTTCACGTCTTTGTACGTGCCGGGCATGTTCAGTTCGTGCGACGACAGACCCGTTCCGGCTTTGGGCGAATACGGCTGAATCGTGTATCCTTTGTATAGTAAACCCTTCTGATACAGCTCCTTGAGCAGATACCAGATGGATTCGATGTATTCGGTATGATAGGTAACGTACGGACTGTCGAGGTCGACCCAGTAGCCCATTTTTTCGGTCAGGTCGTTCCACATATCCGTAAACTTCATCACGGCTTCGCGGCACTTCTGGTTGTAGGCTTCGATGCTGATACCGCCTTCCGATTCGGGTTTGCCGATATGGTCTTTGTTGATACCCAGTTCTTTTTCAACCTGCAACTCAATGGGCAGCCCGTGCGTATCCCAGCCGCCCTTGCGCTTCACCTGAAAGCCCTGTAGGGTTTTATACCGGCAGAAAATATCCTTGATCGACCGCGCCATGACGTGGTGAATACCCGGTTTTCCGTTGGCCGACGGCGGTCCTTCGTAAAACGTAAACGTAGGCTGTCCTTCGCGCGTTTCAACCGATTGTTCGAAGACGCGATTGGCTTTCCAGAACGCTAAAATATCGTTGGTTACCTGTGCGTAATTCAGGTTTTTGTATTCTTTGTAACTCACGGTATTGCTGGATTTGAAATCAGGTGCAAAGATACGGATTTTTAAGGTGAGTAGCGGACAATCCCCCAAAGTAGAATTGTTTAGACCCGATTAGCGTGATTGACGGCTTTCAGGCTCACGGCGGAGCAAGGTTTCCGACTGGTTGTTGCTGCAACGCTTTTCCAAGTGGTTCTGTATCCGGTACGCTATTAGGATGTTAGACGCTTTCTTTGCACTTTTACTGGTAGTTGGTCGTATTTTGTTCTGATTCAATTTGAAACGAAGCCTATACTGAAACAGCCGCAAGCTTACCGGTATAGCAATTATGTTAACCGTATTGCCGGTAATTCAGGTTCTTTTTAAGGATGGTATGGCATGAATGAATTGGAACGATCGGCAGGAAACGCTTCCCAATGGCAGCACCTCCGAACCCCTACGGATCAGCGGGCTTTGTTCGATCGTTTTGGCGCGATGGCTTATGGGGTTATTTTACAGATACTCCCCCAAACGCATTTGGCGCAGGAGGCACTGCTGGACGTATTCACTTCCTTATCGTTGTCTTCTTTTTCGACCAGTTCAACCAGTCCCGCCCTTGCTATCATCAGGCTGGCCCGTTTGAAGGCGCTTGAACGTAAAGCCCGAACGAGCGAACCGGACGCTGCCAGTGCCGAGCCCAGTTCGTCGGCGGGCCGTTTCTCCCCGGAGTTTATTTTTGATCTGTCATTTCGCCAGGGATATTCATTTGATGCGATTTCCGAACAATTGGATATTTCAAAACCGGAGATCTTAAAAGCCGTCCGGAATTACATACATCTGTTTCGTCGTTCGTAATTACACAGGAAGTTGGATATTCAGAATTACATAAGTAGCGGAGTTTTAGAAGCTTATTTGCTGGGGCTAGCCTCGGAGGAGGAAGAGCAGGACGTTCAGCAAATGAAGGTTCTTTATCCGGAAGTTTCTGCGGCTTTAAATGAGCTTGAAATTGTAATTGAACAATATTGTCTGGATAATGCGGTTCCGCCACCGCCCGGAACCTGGGAACTCATTCAGGCCCGGACGACCGGCAAGGAGATCAAAAAACGCGATCTGAACGGGCAGGAGCAGCAGAAAAACGACGAGCCAAAAGCCGACAAACCAGCGTATCTGGAAGTCGAAGTAAGCGATTCCTTCATCCGGGTCCACAGGCTCTGGCGGCTTGCTTTTCTGATTGTTTTTATTCTGTCAAAGATTTTCCTGATCGCCGGTTTATACTATTATTTCAAAGCCGACAGCCAGCAGCAGGAAATCGAACGGCTTAAAACCGTCATCGAGCGACAGCAAACCGTTCGTTAATCATCCCGGCCAAACCCGTTACAGGTTTGGCCATTGTCCTTCTTTTATATCGGCCAGTTTTAATTTAGCGGGGTCAACCACCACATATTTTATCTTTTTCCGGTGATGGGTGTACGTAATATGCACCCGTCCGTCGCGCGTTTGAATAACGGCCGGATACGAAAACTCACCGCCGGGTTCCTTCTCCAGCACTACACCCGCCTGCCATTGTTTTCCGTCGGGCGACAGGGCCACGTTCAGCGGGGAGCGGCCCTTTGGCGTGTGGTTATACACCAGCAACTGCCGACCGTCGCGCAGGGTGACGGCATCCGTTCCGGAATTGGGATTGGGCAGTTCCGTCGCTTTCAAGGCCGACCAGGTCTTGCCGCCATCCTCCGACCAGGCTTCCAGTACATGCTTATTTTTGCTTCGGCAAAGCAACTGCAACCGGCCGCCCGGATGGAACAATACGCTGGGTTGAATGGCGCTGAATTCTTTACCGTCGTTGAGCGCCGGAGTTTTCTGCCAGGTTTTGCCGCCGTCCGCAGAACTTTCCATGTGGAGCCGCCAGCCGTTGTCTTCGCTGCTCGACGGACTGAGCAACGTGCCGGATGCCAGCAGGACGGGTTTGTTTTTAATCGGCCCCACGATGTTGTCGGGTAGTCGCTCGGGTTTCGACCAGGTTTTACCGCCATCGGACGAGGTGATTTTCATGCCCCACCAGGTTTCCGGATCGGGCCCGACTTTGTAAAACAGCAGCAGCGGGCCTTTGGGCATTTGAAACAAGACCGGGTTCCAGGTTGGGTGTCGGCTACCGTCAGGCTGAACACCGTTGGCGACTTCGACCGGGGCCGTCCAGCCCTTTTTAGTCCGGCGGCTGACCCAGATGCCAACGTCGGGATGTTTTTCACGCGTACCGCCAAACCAGGACGCCACAATACCGTCTGGCGTTTCGGCTAGGGTGGAGGCATGGCAGGAGGGGAAGGGTGCCTGCTCGTAAATGAATTCGGAGGTGACGATACCGCTGGTTTGCTGAGCGGCCAGAAAGCCGGGCAACAGGCCCAGCAAAAGAATAATCACTGTGGTTTTCATGCGTAGTTGGAGGGTTAGGAAGTAGGGTCAAAGGTATTGGTTTTATGCTCTAAATAAAAAGCAGAAAGCCGTAAGAGACAATCCCCTACGGCTTTCCGGCAATTCTAAAACGTTAAATTCCTTTGTTCAGCACCCGCACTTTGACGTGCGACGGGTTTTTGTTGGAGAAGTAAACCCGGTGGGTAGCCTTCTGGTAATCGGCTTCTGTTGCGTCGTAAATATTCATGAATTTCTGCGGATTGCGGTCTACCAGCGGAAACCACGAACTTTGCACCTGCACCATCATTTTGTGGCCTTTTTTGAACGTGTGGGCCGCGTCCTGCATATCGAACTTTACCTCCGCAATCTCGCCAGGCTTCAGCGGTTCTGGCTTCGAAAAGCTGTTCCGGAATTTAGCCCGCATGACCTCGCCCCGCACCATGAGCTGAAAACCGGCCATTTTAGTCGTCGGAATCGGGCTGGTGGCTTTGGTGGTGTCGGGATATACGTCGATAAGTTTGACTACAAAATCGGCATCCGTGCCGGTGGTCGAGACAAAGAGGTTCGCCATGACGTTGCCGGTAATGGTCACGTCCTCGGTTAACGGTTCCGACTCGTATACCAGCACGTCGGGGCGCGCAGCCGCAAACCGCTGGTCCTCGTACATGAAATCGCTGCCCCGGATAATCCGGACTTCGTTGGTATACGGAACCGGTTTTTTCGGATCGCTGAGGTATTCATCAAACACCGGTTCGGTTTCTTTTGGTGCTTCAAACGACAGCTTACCGTTGGTGTGCAGGTAAATGTTGCGTTCCTGCGACTCCTTGGGCGGCCACTGGCTGTACTGTTTCCACTCGTTGGAACCCGTCAGAAAAATCGACGCTTCCGGCAGTTGCGGATCGGGGCCGTCTTTCAGGTAATGATTGAAAAACGCCAGTTCGATTTTCTCCCGGTAATACGGTGCGGTTTTAGCACCAAATGTAATATTGCCCAGCACATCACCGTTGCTGCGCGCCCAGCCGCCGTGAATCCACGGACCCATCACCAGAATGTTTTTGGTCTTCGGGTTTTTGCTCTCGATGCCGGCGTAGGTCTTCAGCGGACCGTACAAATCTTCCTGATCGAACCAGCCGCCCACCGTCATCACCGCCGGTTTGATGTTTTTCAGGTGCGGCACGGGCGTCCGGGCCTGCCAGAATTCATCGTAATTCGGGTGGTCGATCATCTCCTGCCAGACTTTGTTCTGGTTGTTGAAAAACCGTTCGTTTATTTTCGAGAGCGGTCCGACATTCATGTAGAACTTGTACGAATCGGGCGTTCCGTAGGCTGAGAAACCGGGCGACGGTTTGGACGTTGGAACAGGCCGGGGCTTACCGTACGACGACAGAAAGGCAAACGTCCCCATCAGGAAAAACGCGCCGTTGTGGTGCCGGTCGTCGCCCATATACCAGTCGGTTACGGGAGCCTGGGGCGATACGGCTTTCAGGGCCGGGTGGGCGTCGATGGCCGTCATGGTCGTGTAAAAACCGGGGGCCGAAATCCCCCAGGTGCCTACCCGGCCGTTGTTGTTCGGAATGTTTTTGATGAGCCAGTCGATGGAATCATACGTGTCCGAACTCTCGTCCACATCGGTTTTTTTCTTCTTATCGGGGTTATGCGGCCGAACGGCCACAAACTCGCCCTCCGACATCCAGCGTCCACGAACATCCTGATAAACAAAAATATAGCCGTCTCTGGCAAACGCCATTGAAGGACCCAGCGACGTTTTATACTTATCTTCCCCGTACGGAGCCACGCTGTAGGGCGTCCGGTCGAACATGATCGGATATTTCTGCGACGTGTTTTTCGGAACATAAATGGAGGTAAACAGCTTTGCCCCGTCGCGCATCGGCACCATCCGTTCCATCTTGGTGTAATTCTGGACGATATACAGCGAATCGGCTTTGTTGACCACCGGCTGTGCCAGCAACGGGCTTGCCAAAACCGTTCCGAAGGCCAGCGACAGAAGCCGACGAACGGACGGTATTTTCAGGTTCATTTTCATACAGTTTAGTGTGTTGACTAGTTGGCTTTGCTGGTCGTGCTTTTGGCCGGGGCCATCTTTTTGATGTGCGCGTCCATGATTTTGAGCAGCTCGCCGTTGGAATAGGGCCGCCAGCTATGCCCACCCCGGTCGCCGTACGTAAACGAACCGCCGTAGGCCGGGCTGGTGGTTTTGCTCAAAAACTCTTCCATTTTGTACACCCCAAAGTTAAGGAAGAAATCGTCCATCCGCCCGCAGATCACGTGGAGTTTGCCAACGAGTTTGGGCCCAACGGTCGCCCAGTTTTTTTCCAGATAATACCGTAAGTCGTAATGTTCCTTCCAGTACTGCGCTACGCTGGGGTCAATCACACCGGTTTTTTTGTCGAACAACGGTTTAAAATACCCATCGGCACCGACCGGCCCAAACACCGAACTCCAGACGTCGAGCTGACCACCCGACCGGCCTTTGGTTCCGTTGACCAGTTCCATCGTGTTGCGTTGTTCGGACGTGAGCCGGGTTTCGCCCGTGGCCGGGATGCGGGTGTTTGGCGTGGGAACCTTATACCACTCGTATTCCTTATAAAACGCGTTTTTGTCCTTGTAAATGTCGATGCCTTCCACGTTCCAGAAGTCGAGCGGATCGGGCGCAAACGACCAGGTGCCGCCGTAAAAATCCGGGTACCAGACCTGCAACGCAAACGATTCCCAGCCGCCGGTAGAGCCGCCCGTCAGCAAGCGGGCGTAACTTTCACGGATGCAGCGGAATTTCTTCTCGATTTCCGGAATCAATTCTTCGTGAATCGCATCGCCGTACGGACCGTTGTTGGCCGAATTGACCGCGTAGGAGTCATCGAAATACGGCGACGGATGCTGGAGCGTGACGGCAATAAACCGGGGCGCATCGTCGGCGGTCCAGTCTTTGTAGAATTCGTTGGCCGGATTTTCGGCAAAACGGAACGGGGGCGCAATGGAAAAGTGGCCCTGCTGATACACCGTCGGGTACATCCGGCCCGGTTCATCGTCGTAGCCTTTGGGCAGCAGAATCGTTGCGCCGATGTAAATGGGATGACCCCAGAATTTAGTCAGTTTCTGGCTCTGGATTTTGATGCGTTTCACCCATTTGGTATCGGCGGGCACCGAAATCGGCGGAATCACTTTCGTAACCTCCAGCTTAACGGTTTCGCTTTTCGCCGGGTCGATTGTGATTTTCCGGACTTCGCTGTACACGTTTCCCGGCGACCGCGTCCACTGCTGGCCTTCCCACTGGTCCATGTGCATCCAGACCGTGTGCCCGTCCGACCGCTTGAATTCGGTGTATTTGTTCAGTACGGCCTGCACAAAATACTCGCCTTTCGGCACGTCTTTCAGCGCGTTGATGGGATAACCGAGCGTCGAACCGTCGATGGTGACGGTTTTGCCCGAAGCCAGTTTCTCGAAATCAGCCCCCCAGAACTGCGTACCATAGCGGCCCACCTGCAAACGCGGTTCGGTGCTGTCCTTGCGGGAGATGATCAGAAACATCCGGCCCGTGAGCGGGGCCGAACTGATCGAAGCCGGGTACGAAATCTCAAACCGGAGCTTCGTCTGGGCAAAACTGCCGCCCGAACTGAAAACCGCCAGAATAACCAGCGCCCAGCGAAATATTGAATTTGAAAAAACTTTTTTCATGAAGGTTCAGGGGTTTAATTATTGCGGATTCTTGGCATCCCACTGTACTTCGGCAAATGGCCGGATCAACTGCTCGTAGACCTTGTGGTTGGGCTGATCGTTCGGCAACTGATCCAGACGCCCGTACCGGCGCATGTCGAACCACCGGAAACCCTCGTAAAACAGCGAATACCGCCGTTGATTCAGCAACTCGTCGATCAGGGCGGCTTTGTTGTTAACAACCGTCGGCTTCGCAACGGCCAGTTCCTTCAAACCGGCGGCTACCCGAACTTTGTCCAGCGCCGTGACCGCTTCGGCCAGTTTGCCGGTTTGCATCATTGCTTCGGCGTACATCAGAATTAGTTCTTCGTTCCGGATGATCGAAATGGGCAAGGTGCTGGTGGGATACAACGACACGTCATACTCGCCAATAATACCGTTCATCGCCCGGACCGAGCTCCGCTTGGTGACTTTCTTCGCTACCCGCGTATCACCCGGTTCGGCTTCCGTGATAAAGAGCGACTGGGCCACAACCGGCGAAGCCGTCGTGTTCATTTGCTGAAACTGCGGGTTGGTAATGTCGCCCGATGTGGTTGAGTACGTAAAGTTGGGGCCGGTTGTCATGGGGCCGTTCAGATCCAGAAACGAGTCGTTGAGCAGCGTCAGCATACCGGTCCAGTCCTGCTGGTACATGGCCGTGCGGGCCGCCAGCGCCCGGTTTACTTTCCGGAACGTCGCGGGGGTGTTGAATCCGGCGTAACCGCTCGTCATCGTGAACCCGAAGGTGGCCCCGCCCGCGGCCAGTTGCGTTGCCCCTTCGTCCAGCAGTCGCCGGATTTCCTTCAACCCCTCTTCGTACGAAACAAACGGACCAGGTTTGAGCAAATCGCCGGGGCTGTACAGGTCGGTGTACTTGATGCGGATGCCGTTTTTATACTGCATGTTGAGCATATTCAGCATCGTGTAGGCTTCCACGGTATTGACAAACCCCCGAATGCCGTCTTTCTCGGCGTCGGTCAGCGCACCCGGAGCCGAATTTTCAGCGGCCATTTTGAAGAATTCCGCCCGGCGACGGGTTTGTGAGAAATCGGCGTAATAGCCGTTGAATAAGGTGGTTGCGCTAAAACCGCCGTTGGTGCTTCCGAGTAGTTCGGTTGTCCAGGTCAACTCGGTTGAAGCCAGGTTGTAAATCTCGCGGCCAATCGAACCGGCGACCAGTACGAAGTTCGACCGACCGTTGCGCAGGGCCGACTGAATACCGATACCGAGCTGGTTGATCTGAATCCGCGACGCATTGGTCAGGATGGATTCCAGCGTGGGATTGTTGGGGTCGATGGTGTCTTCGACCTCGAAAAAGCTACAGGACGGCATGGACAGGGTAAGTCCGGCCAGCAGCACCATATGTTTGAAAGAGAATTTCATGAAGGGATGATTTGGGATAGACCAGGATTATTAAAAATCGACCGCCAGGTGGAAAAATAACCGTTTGCTGTTCGGGAACGCGGCATTATCGACGCTTGCGCCCACCGACTGATTACCGAAGTTGGAAGCCTCCGGATCATACCCCTGGTAGTTGGTCCAGGTCAGCGGGTTCTGGGCCGATGCACCCACGCGGATGTTCGATACCACATTATTGAAGGCTCTGGTCAGCAGGGTTTTCGGCAGGGTGTAGTACAGCGATACTTCCCGCAAACGCACGTAGCTGGCATCCTGAATAAACTCCCGGGCCGTTACGTTGGGGTTGGTTGGCAGCCGGGCGCGGCCGTTGGGCAGCCCCACGTTGCCGTACAGGTTATCAACCTGGCTCCAGTCTACCGTCGTACCTCCCGTATCTTTTTGCTTGGTGGTCAGGTTGGAGTTGAAATTGCCCTGACTGGTGTGCAGCAGGAAGCCAAAATCAAAATGCTGGAAGAGTTTAATCTGGTTCGAAAACGAAATCTGGTAGCGGGGTTGGGCGTCTTCATACCGCGTGGCCTGAGCGACACCGTTTTCGTCCGGCACGTTCGGGGAGCCAAACCAGCGCGTCGGCGATTCGCCCAGCCGCAACTGATTCCGTCCGTAGATGCTGAAACCTGAGCCAACCGTCGTGTTCGGAATTTCCAGCCGCGTGATCTTGCTGCGGTTAAACCAGTATTGAACGGAAGAGGTCCAGGTAAAATTTGACATCTCAACCGGCACCAGGTTCAGGCCCAGTTCAATCCCCCGGTTTTGCAAATCGCCGACTGGATAGGCATTGAATTGTGTTACCCCCGTTCCGGACGATAAGGTGTAGGGATTCAGCAGGTTGAATATCTGTTTGTCGTAATAAGTCGCTTCCAGCCCAATACGGTTTTTAAGAAATCCCAGATCGATTCCCCATTCGATTTCCTGCGCGGTTTCGGGTTCGATGGTCGGGTTGCCCACGGTTGTTGGAACCACCGAACCGAGCTGACCGTCGATGATGGTGGTGCCCAGTGAGGTGAAAATATTGCCGTAAGCCGGGACCCCGCCGGTGCGTCCGAAAGCCGCCCGCAATTTCAACTGGCTGATGGGGTCATAAGACCAGAAATCAAACTTGGCAACGTTAACGGCCAGCGATGCCCGTGGAAAACTATACCATTTCTGATTATCGCCGTTCAGGCTCGATTTGTCGAACCGGATGCCCAGCGTACCGATGATTTTATCCTGGTAATTGGCCTCCTGCTGGGCTACCAGACCCACATCCTGCCACGCCTGCCAGGTTTCGTTGAACGTCCGGACGCTGCCGGTGTTGGGGTTTTTCTGCTTCGGCAGCAGACCGTCGCCCTGAATCCAGCTAAAGTCGTTGTCCGTCGTCAGCCGAACGGCACCCACCTGCGACGTGAGGTCAATTTTGCCCCCCGCCAACTGCCAGTTGTAGATCAGGAAAGCCTGAAGGTTGGTGTTGAAACTCCGGTTTTTCGAATAGCGGGAAGCACCCGGCGTCGCCCGCGTGAGTTGTGACTGCAAATCTTCCGGAAAATAGACTTCAGCTTCGGTGTTGACGTAATCCAGACCGCCCTGGAGCGCCAGCTTGAGGGTGCTGTTCGGCTTTTGCAGGAAATACACGTTGCTGGTGAACGACTGGATAAACCGGTTGGTCATCTCGTCATTGATGGTCCGCTCGGCAATGGCAATCGGGCTGTCGCCGGTATAGCGGGAGAGCGGATAGACGCCGTTGACGGGGAAAAGCTGGGCGTAGTTGGGCGTGTAGGCCAGCGTATAACCGATTGAAACCCCGCGGTTGTCGTTTCCGCTGAAGCTCCGCTGCGCACCGGTACGCATATAGTTCGAACCAATCGAGAAATCGATCCACTTTGCAAGCTTGTGATCCACGTTCAGGCGGATGGATTTGCGCTGAAAACCCGTTCCTTTCTGAATGCCGGTTTCGTCGTTCAGGCCCGCTGCGAAGTAGAACTTGGTTTTGTCGTTTCCACCCGAAACGCTCAGGCGCGTGTTGCTAATGTGGCCGGTATTGCCGTAAATGTATTTCTCATAATCGTAGATTTTGCCTTCGGCGGTGGCTTTCTGCCAGAGTTCTATTTCGGTTTTGCTGCCGCTGCCGGGTGTGCCGTTTCCGAACACGTAATCAAATTTGTTTTGTCCCTCGGGGCCGATGGGGTCCAGGCTCCAGCCCTCCGAACCCAGCAGCCGGATGGCCGACGAAAAGCCGATATCCTGCCCGAAGCTCACCTTTGTTTTGCCCGCTTTGCCTTTTTTGGTGGTGATGATGATAACTCCGGCATTGGCGCGCGTTCCGTAAATGGCGGCCGCGCTGGGGCCTTTCAGGATTTCCATTGATTCAATGTCGGCGGGGTTGATGTCCGAAATCCGGTTGGGTGCCTGATCCTGGTTGGTTCCCGCTCCGCTGAATGAACCCGAACCCGCGCCGGTAGCAAACTGGGAGTTGTTCACAAATACGCCATCCACCACATACAACGGTTCGGAACTGCCGTTGATGGACGAAATACCGCGTAGTTTAACGGAAATACCACCACCGGGGGCGCCACTGTTCTGCACAATATTGGCCCCGACGATTTTGCCGCTCATAGCCGCATCCAGCGTAACCGGGCGGGTTTTACCCACCAGTTCGTCGGCAGTAATCCGGGCGACGGCATTGGCGGCATTGCTGCGTTTAACGCTCGTGGCCAGACCCGAAACAATCACTTCGTCCAGGCTCTGGGCCGCTTCCGTCATGGCGATGTTGACGGTGTTGGAGGATGCGGGCACGGGGGCTTCCTGCGTGAGAAAACCGATGTAGGAGAAAACCAGGGTTTTGGTACCGGCGGGGGCGGCCAGGGTGTAATTACCGTCGGCGTCCGAGACGCTGCCTTTCGATGAACCTTTGGCGACCACGTTGACGCCGGGCAGGGGAGAGCCGTCGGTCGAACTGGTAATTTTTCCGGACAGCGTTCGGTCCTGCGCCCAGACTCTCCCCAGGCCGCCGACTACGAGCCAGACGAGCAGAAATGCATAGAATTGCTTCATTCTTAATTGGGTTGTTGTGTAAGAATAATCAAGGAGGTGGTGTGAAAAGGCAATACAAATGACAACACTCCCCAAATTGAGGAGGTAAATTCAAGACTGAAACCAAGGGATATGAAGCAGCAAACCGGAACGTTTGCCCGAGATGGCTTATGCCAGTAGATTTTATAATTGTTTGCTTCTACCGCCGATGCAATTATAGGTACTTGTAGTTAAAGCGCAAATATAATTTTGATATTATTTAAAAAGACGGAATTTGTTAATGAGTAATCTTGGTTTGTTAAAATTAAATATTTGTATTGTTTTACTTTTAAAGTAGCGGCCTGTCAAACTGAAAATGGGGCTAAATCAGGCGTGTGCGCAGCGTTAAGAATTGCTCAGGCGGATAACAAAATTCTTGATCGGATTCTTCTTGATAATTTTGATCAGCTTGCCATTCTCGTAAAAATACTCGTCTTCCCGGTCGTCGATCCGGATGCGGTAACTGCCTTTTCGGGTGGGTTCGATGGTGGCGTAGTCGCCAAAATATTCGGCAAAAACCCGGCTGCGGCCCACGGGTTCCTCAAAATATAGCTGCATGGCCGTGAAATCAATGGGCTGGGTCTCCACGGCTTTTCGCTCGTATTTGTACTGTTTTACGTTAATATCATAATGGTCTTTCTGCCAGATAACATCCGACAGGTAATCACCCCGGTTGCTATGGGCATCAATGTCGGAGCGCAGGAGCTGGCTGGTATTGGGGTCGAAGCGGGAAAGGGTTTTGTAGGCGATGCGTATTTTCCCGAAAAACCAGAACTCCACGTTGCAGGTTTGATCATAAACCACGGAAGCTGGACTGGTAACCTGCGCGACGGTCATGTGACCGATGGTAATGCCGGCAATTTCGATGTCGTATTTTTGGGTGATGGTCTGGCAGAAACTGCGTGTACAAGTCAGCATCAGCAAGCCGAAAATCAGAACGAATTGTAGCACGTTGGGGTTGGGTTTGTTTCTATGGTTTTGAATCGTCAAAAACTCAACAGCTTGTCTTTATGTTTAAAAAAGGTTTTTTGTGGTTGGGTATTCTCCTGTCTTTTACCTGTCTGGGTCAGTCGGAAAACCGGTGTCCGATTATTCCCCGGCCAGCCCATCTTGAAACCCGTGAAGGCCGTTTTGTGCTGAGTAACACCACCATTGTCCGGATTCCGGCTGCAAACCCGGAACTGCGAACGCTGGCCGAAAATTTCATCCGGCAGGTCAATACCGCCAGTGGCCTGACTCTTGGCATTCAGTCTGCTAACGAATCCGGGGCCGCCGAAAGTGTGCTGACGTTCCGTTCCGTCGGGGATACGGGTCTGGGTGCGGAAGGCTACCGAATGGATGTTACTACCAGGACAATAACGATTGAAGCGGCCCAGCCAGCGGGATTTTTTTACGCGATTCAATCGCTGTATCAGCTTCTGCCGCCCGAAATTTTTAGTTCGACCCGAGTTTCAACGGCTGTAAACTGGTCCGTTCCCGCTTGCCGGATCGAGGATCAGCCGCGTTACTCATACCGTGGACTGCATCTGGACGTAGCCCGGCATTTCTTCCCGGTTTCGTTTATCAAAAAATACATTGACCTGCTGGCCCTGCACAAGTTCAACACGTTTCACTGGCACCTGACCGACGATCAGGGCTGGCGAATCGAAATTAAAAAGTACCCCAAGCTCACGCAGGTGGGTAGCCAGCGTCAGGAAACCCTGATCGGTCATTATTATGAGTCTGATCCGCAGCAGTTTGACGGAAAACCGTACGGCGGTTTTTATACCCAGGAGGAAGTGCGCGAGGTGGTGCGGTATGCCCAATCCAGATACGTTACGGTAATTCCGGAGATTGAAATGCCGGGTCACGCGCTGGCGGCTCTGGCGGCTTATCCGGAGTACGGCTGTTCTGACGGCCCCTACGAAACCGCCACCAAATGGGGGATTTTTACTGATGTTTTCTGCCCGTACGAAAAGACTTTTACCTTTTTGCAGGACATTCTGAGCGAAGTGATGGACCTGTTTCCCGGCCCCTATATTCACATCGGCGGGGATGAATGCCCGAAAGTAGCCTGGAAGAGAAGCCCGTATTGCCAGCAACTGATCAAAAAACTGAAACTGAAAAACGAAAATCAGTTACAAAGCTATTTTACCGCCCGCATCGACAAATTCATCACGTCAAAAGGTCGTAAAATGATTGGCTGGGACGAGATCATGGATGGTAACGCACCGCCGATTCAGGTTTCACCAAGTGCCACGGTGATGAGCTGGCGGGGTGTTGAAGGCGGTATTCGGGCGGCCCGGCTGGGCCATGATGTGATTATGACGCCCGAGAATTTTGTGTACCTGGATCATTATCAGGGTGATCGGGCGCAGGAGCCGCTGGCGTTTGGGCGGTTGACACCGTTGGAAGAAACGTACTCCTACAACCCGACTCCGGCAGAGTTGCCCGACCGTGTTCAAAAGCATATGATGGGCATTCAGGCCAATGTCTGGACGGAATACCTCAAAACGCCCGGTCAGGTTGAGTACATGGTCTGGCCGCGGGCCGCTGCGGTGGCCGAAATTGCCTGGACACCCGCTACGCAAAAGAGCTGGCCGGATTTTACCCAACGCCTTCCAGATTTGTTTCGTCGGCTGGATTACCTTCAGACAACTTATTCCCGGGCTTATTACGCCGTTCGGATCGAATCAATGCCGCAGTCGGATGGGCATGTACAGCTTGCCTTGTTTACCAACGAAAAAGCCGCCGAGATTCGCTATACGACAGACGGTTCGGAGCCCGGCAGCCAATCCGTCCGTTACGACCGTCCGCTGCGGCTGGATAAACCGACTTCTCTTAAAGCCGTTACGGTCAAAAACGGTCAGGTGATTGGGGCTGTACAGCGGTGGAACGTTGCAGTTTCCAAAGCGACCGGCAAAACCATCCGGCTGGCCACGCCGACTATGAAGCCCCGCGACGCCGACCCGGCCATCCTGATCGACGGACAATACGGGACCACGGTTGGCTATTTGCAGGAAATGCAGGGTGTTGCCGGAGTGAAAACCGCCGATCTGAACGCTACGATTGACCTGACAGAACCGCAGTCCATCCAGACCGTGACGATTGGCCTGGTGAGGGCAACGGCTGGTAGTATTTTACTTCCCAGAGCGGTGGAAGTGGCGGTTTCGGACGACGGACAAGCCTTTCGAACCGTTAAAACCGTGTCGATGAACCCGACCGAGCGGGGCAAACAGGCCATCATTCGCCAGACGCTCACCTTCGAACCGGTACGCGGTCGGTATGTGCGGATCATTGCCCGCAATGTGGGCAAGGTGCCCGCCGGAATGCCCAAGGCCGGACAGTCTGCCTGGATCGTGGCCGATGAGATTACCGTCGACTAAAAGAGATTGGTTTTTAGGGGCGGTTTTACCGAAGCGTAAGAATTTTCTTTATCTTCCGCTTTCATCTGCTCACGATTTATTCTGCTCATGGCTGATTCCACCGAACTCTTAACCGAAGAAAAAACCGAACTGAAACGCTCCCTGGGCTTTCTGGATGCAACCCTGCTGGTGTCGGGTTCCATGATTGGCTCCGGGATTTTTATTGTCAGCGCCGATATGTCCCGCAACGTCGGGTCGGCGGGTTGGTTGCTGTTGCTCTGGGTATTGACGGGGGTTATTACCGTGACGGCGGCCCTGAGCTACGGCGAGCTGGCGGGTATGATGCCCAAGGCGGGCGGGCAGTTTGTGTACATTCAGCGGGCGTACGGTTCGTTGCTGGGGTTCGTCTACGGCTGGACGGTATTTGCGGTGATTCAGACCGGAACCATTGCCGCCGTGGCGGTGGCCTTTACCAAGTTTACGGCGGTTTTTGTACCGGCTTTGAATCCGGAAAATATTCTGTTCAGCATTGCATCCTTTCCCATCAAGGCATCGTCGCTGTTTGCGATTGGGAGCATCGTGCTTCTGACCTGGATCAACAGTCAGGGGATTCAGAGCGGCAAGCTGATTCAGAACGTGTTTACTTCGGCCAAGCTGGTGGCCTTGCTGGGGCTGATCGTCGTCGGTATTGTGGTCGGGTCGAATACCGGGACGCTCTCGGTCAATTTTCAGAATGCGTGGGCGGCTACGCAGACCGCTGCCGACGGAACGGTTTTTCCGATCACCGGAATGGCCCTGCTGCTGGCCCTGGGCGTGTCGATGATTGGGTCGCTTTTTTCGGCCGATTCGTGGAACAACGTAACGTTTATTGCCGGTGAAATCCGCGACCCGCGCCGGAATATTCCGCTGAGTCTTTTTACCGGCACCCTGCTGGTAACGACCATTTACGCCCTGGCTAACATTGCTTACCTGTCGTTACTGCCCCTGCAAGGGTCGCCGACGGCACCGGATGTGCTGGGCCGTGGCATTCAGTTTGCCGAGTACGATCGGGTGGCGACGGCGGCTGTTTCCCTCATATTCGGCGATGTGGCCGTTGCGATTATGGCCGTCCTGATCATGGTGTCGACGTTTGGCTGCAACAACGGTCTGATTCTGTCGGGTGCCCGGCTTTACTACGCAATGGCCAAAGACGGTCTATTTCTGAAAACGGCGGCCCATCTGAATAAAAATTCGGTTCCGGGCAAAGCCCTCTGGTTGCAGTGCATCTGGGCGTCGGCCCTGTGCTTATCGGGGAAGTACGGTGATTTACTGGACTATTGTACGTTTGCTTCTCTGGTGTTTTACATTGTTACCATCGGTGGGCTTTTTCTGCTCCGGCGTAAGGAACCCGACGCCGAACGGCCCTACAGAGCGTTCGGGTATCCGATAATTCCGGCGCTGTATATCATCGCCGGGGTAACGATCTGCCTGATTCTGTTGAAAGAAAAAACGTTCAATACCGGCATGGGCCTGTTGATTGCCGGGTTGGGCGTTCCGATTTATTTTATGACGTCACGGGCCCGAAAATAGGGGAGAGTGAGCGAATACCGTTTGCAATTCCTGCACACCTTTGCGCAATACACGCGCAGGAAAAAGCAATTCGGGCATTATTCTCTTCTGAAATTTCGGGAAATGAAATTACTTGCTGGCATTTGCTGAAAAGATATTCCAATGAATGTATTGATTGTTGAAGACGAAGATCTGGCGGTGCGGAAGCTGCGGAAATTGGTGCAGGAGGTAGACCCCTCGCTCCAGATCGCGGGCGTAACGGCTAGTATTGAAGATACCGTAAACTGGTTGAAAAGTAACCCGTCGCCTGACCTGATTTTCATGGATATAGAACTGGCCGACGGACAGAGTTTTGAGATCTTTGAACAGATTGAGGTCAGCAGCACCGTTATTTTTACAACCTCGTACGATGAATACGCCCTGCAGGCTTTCAAGGTCAACAGCATCGACTATCTGCTCAAGCCCATTCAAAAGGATGATTTACAGCGAAGTCTGAAGAAATTCCGGGATTTGCAGCAGCGCCGGACCGAAGTCAATGAGCCGCCAAATCAGACGATAAACCTTGATAAATTACTGCGCGAACTGCAATTGCAGCAGCCGAAAGAATACCGCCGACGGTTTCTGGTTCGTCTGGGGCAGCGGCTTCTGTCGGTAGAAGTGCAGGACATTGCCTTCTTCTTTACCGACGAACGGTTTAGCTTTTTTAAAACCTGGAACAACCAGAAATACCTGATCGACTACACGCTCGACGAACTGGAGGATGCCCTGGACCCGTCGATGTTCTTCCGTATCAACCGGGGTGTTATTGTGACGCACAACACCGTTGAGCAAATCCAGCCCTATTTCGGAAACCGGCTTTCGCTGACACTCAAACCCGTTTTTGAAAAAGAAGCCATTGTGAGCCGCGAGAAAGTTAGCGATTTTAAAATCTGGATGGGAAAATAAGACGTTCTCTCATCTCTTCCGGAATTTCCAGCGTACATCAGTTGCCAAAACCTTGCGGCTTGGGTAGTCGTTTAGTACTCAAACGACTACCTGCCAATGAACCGCATCGTATTCCTCAACCGTCTTCTTTTCATCCTTCTGGCGGGCGTATTGAGTGCCTGTACCAGTGTTGGGCCAACAAAGTTATTCCGGCCTGCTTCACCGCATGAACAGTATGCCAAGTCGCTTCGGGACGCCCGGCTGGAACGCACGGCCCTGGGAACCGACTGGCTGAACACCGCTGACCGGGCCCTGAAAGATTCGGTGATGATTAACGCGCCGTATCGGGAAAGCGGTTATTTCGCGGCCAACCGGCCTTTTGCGCTCGGATACCGTCTGAACGGGCAGCGGGGCGATAAATTCATTGTCAAAGTGGATGTGGAGGGGCAGGAACCCGTACAGCTTTTCATCGATATTTTTGAACTGAATGAAGCCAACCGGAATCCCAACCGGCTCACGTCAGCCAAAGCCGATACCAACCAACTGACGTTTGAAGTGCTCCGCACCCGGACACACCTGATCCGGATTCAGCCCGAACTGTTACGCAGTGGCCGGTACACTATTTCCATTACGCGCGAACCCATTCTGGGCTTTCCGGTGCAGGGGCGCGACAGCCGCCAGATCAGCAGTTATTTCGGAGCCTCGCGCGATGCGGGCCGTCGGCGGCATGAAGGCATCGACATTTTTGCGCCCCGGGGAACGCCCGCGCTGGCCGCTTCCGACGGCTATATTTCCGGCGTCGGAACGAATAATCTGGGCGGAAACGTGGTATATCTGTCCGATTCCCGGCGAAATCAGACGCTTTATTACGCCCACCTCGATTCTCAGGCGGTTCAACAGGGACGGCGGGTGTCGGTGGGTGATACCGTGGGCTTTATCGGTAATACCGGCAACGCCCGCACAACGGCTCCGCACCTGCATTTTGGCATTTACTCATTTAATTCCGGGGCCGTTGATCCCCTGCCCTTTGTCCGGCGCGGAACGGGTCCGGCCCGCCAGACGCTGGTAGCGACTGAAACCCTGGGCGATTCCGTCCGAATTTCGGCCACCCGGGCGGTGATCCGACAGTCGCCCGACGGCGATGCCCCCATTTTACGGACCCTACCACGGTCTTCGGCGTTTGCTATTGCAGGCGGAACTGCCACCTGGCTGCGGGTTGAATTGCCGGATGGAACCAAGGGATACGTTTCGAGCGGGGTTGTCGAACCCGCGCGTCGGGCGTTGCGCCGGGCTCCGTTGCCAACCGGTATGGATTTGCTGGAAGCCGCCGGTACGAGAGCCGCCGTGATCGAAA
The DNA here is from genome assembly GCF_003259745.1 of Larkinella arboricola. GTDB lineage: Bacteria > Bacteroidota > Bacteroidia > Cytophagales > Spirosomataceae > Larkinella > Larkinella arboricola. The sequence goes on from NZ_QLMC01000001.1 coordinate 1,620,141, forward strand.
CCCTGTCGGCCGGAACCGTCGTTGAAGTGCTGGGTGTCTTTGGTTCATACCAGTTGGTGCGCCACGCGACCGGGCTGACCGGCTGGCTTTCGCAAACCCCCTAACATCAAAAAGCCGCCCGCTTCGTTGGAAGCAGGCGGCTTTGATCAAATCGGTTCAAGCGTTGGCTTGTGCGATCTGCTTATTTTTCTTTGACTGAGCTGTAGTCAGAACCGGCGCTTTCGGGAAGCTGTTTCATGATACTGTCAACCGTAGTCCGGTAGGCCACATCACGGTTGCGGTCTTTCTTGCTTTGGTTCAATTGACCGGTTGCCCAGCCCTGCCAGATGATGTCATTCGTGCGGGCATCATATACATTAATCACCACCCGGTTTTCTTCATACTGGCGCGTATAGACGTTGTTATAACCGGGGTTATACCACATCCAGTACGGCGACCAGGTGTTGTTTGACTGCACTTGCTGACGGTCTTTCGAGTCAGAGAAGAAACGAATCACCAGATCAGCTTCGCCCCCTACAACGGGTTTGTACCCTTTCGCCTGCATCGATTTTTCAATGGCATCCGCAATCCGGCGCTGGTTCAGGTTGCTGCCCGCAATCGGGTCAGCGTTACGACGTTGGTCGGCTTCTACCCGGAAGGTACTAAACTGACGAACGTTTACTTTCGGGTCGTAGTCATGTTTGACGTTAATGGATGGCGCACAACTTGCTAACAGACCCACCATGAAAAGACTGGCAATTATGCTCTTGATATTCATAGGTTGTTTAATGTTGAAAGTGGACTGGGTTACTATCGTATGAGTTCGAAAAATTGAGCGAACTACTTGTTAACGCTGGATATTTTCTTATTAGTATTTGCTCAGTTAAATAACTAATTTCTTACAAACTTAGTTCGTTTTCTTACGGAAGATATATAGGTATCCGTTTCTACTTATTTTGACCGTAAGTAGTTGATATATAGCGATTTATTCGATGATGATTTGTTGGTGTGATGGCAATAAAAAACCACCAGCCTTAGGGGACTGGTGGTTAAAAAATGTTAAAAAGATTGGGGGTTATTGACGAGCCACCTGAACGTTTAGAAGCAGCTTTACATCATCGCTGACCACTACACCACCGGCTTCGGTGACGGCATCCCACGATAAGCCAAATTCTTTCCGTTTGATGGTACCGGTCAGTTCGAAACCTGCTTTTGTGTTGCCGTAGAAATCGCCCATCTGTCCGCCGTATTCTGCTTTCAGCGTAACCGGCTTGGTCGTACCGCGAATGGTCAGATCTCCTTTGATTTCGTATTCATCATCGCTGATTTTCTTTACATCCGTCGATTGGAATGTCAGTTTCGGGTGGTTGGCTGCGTCGAAGAAATCTGCCGACTTCAGGTGGCCATCCCGTTGTTCGTTTCCTGTCGTAATGCTGTCGATATCAGCGGAGAAAGAAACCGATGCGTTTGAAAAATCGTCGCCAGCCGTTTCCACTTGTCCTTCAAACGAGTTGAATTTGCCGGTTACGTTAGACACCATCAGGTGACGTACTTTGAATTGAATTTCGGAGTGAGTAGGGTCAATCGTCCAAACTTTGGTTTCCTGAGCAGTAGTTGCCATAATTGTGTTGCTATTTTTGGTTAATAATGTAGTGACATTTAATGTTAGTACATTTAATTTTTTAAAATCGTTTCAAGATCATAAAAAAAAATGAAAAAAAGGACCAGACCTGAAAAGCCGCTGAGTACCGTTCAAAATTCCAGTCAGGCAGTAAGCCGAATCGGGTTTGAAGCTAGTAAAACAAAAAACCGCCACCTTCGAAGGTGGCGGTTTTCAGCAAGTAAAGGAAACGTTTTATTTTTGTGCGAGTGCTTCAGCTCCGCCAACAATTTCGAGAATTTCTTTGGTAATGGCTGCCTGACGCGTCCGGTTGTAAACCAGCTTCAGTTCTTTCAGCAGTTCACCGGCGTTATCAGTAGCTTTATCCATCGCCGTCATCCGTGCGCCGTGTTCGGATGCATTAGACTCCAGCACGGCTTTGTACAACTGGATTTTCAGCGTTTTCGGAATCAGTTCGGTAATGATTTCTTCTTCCGAAGGCTCAAAAATATAATTGACATTGGACGCTTTCGTATCCGAATGGGTTGGCGCAGCAACGATAGGCAGAAACTGCTCTGACCGGATGATCTGCGTCGCCACATTTTTGAATTCGTTATAAACCACTTCGACCTGATCGTACTGACCGGCCGTAAAAGCGTTCATAACTTCTTCGGCCGCCGACCGAACTTTGGCAAAGCTCAGTGACAGAAACGTATCTGTGTAATTGGTATTGACCTTGAAACCCCGGCGCTGGAACGCTTCTGCTCCCTTTTTACCGATTGCCAGAATTTCAACATTCCCCCGACGGGCCTGGGCCGCATACCGCTGATTAATCAGCGACATGGCTTCCTTAACGACGTTGGTGTTGAATGCACCCGCCAGCCCGCGATCCGACGTGACGACGATCAGCAGTACCCGTTCGACCGGACGAACCTGATTGTAAGGGCTTTCGGCTGCGAGTTCGGCACCGGCGGAAACGGTGCTGAGCATCTCATTGAGCTTCTGGGCGTACGGACGCATCTGTATGATGTTGTCCTGTGCCCGGCGTAATTTAGCCGCAGCCACCATTTTCATGGCTTTAGTGATCTGCTGCGTTGAGATGATAGAAGTTATCCGGCTTCGTACTTCTTTTAATGAGGCCATGTTTTTGGTTATGGAGAGATGGATTCGGGAAGCGGGGAAGGAAGGGCCTGATTAGGAACCCTGCATTCCCCATTTCCCAATACCGTACCTCCTGAATGTCCAGATTCTAAACGTTATGCGTACCGACCGGCTAATTCCGTGGCCACTTTTTTCACAACCGCAATGATGTTGTCATCCAGTTTACCAGCCCGAAGCTGATCGAGGGTAGCCTGGTGTTGCGTACTCATTTGCAGTGCGAATTCGTTTTCAAATTCTTTTACCTTGTTAACCGGTACCTTATCGAGGAAACCGTTGGTCGATGCCAGGATGATAGCCACCTGCTGTTCCACCTGAACCGGCGAATACTGCGGCTGCTTCAGAATTTCCTGGTTCCGGCGGCCCCGTTCGATGGTCAGTTTCGTCGAAGCATCCAGATCCGAACCGAACTTGGCGAAGGCTTCCAGTTCACGGAACTGTGCCTGATCCAGTTTCAGCGTACCGGCCACCTTCTTCATCGACTTGATCTGGGCGTTACCACCCACGCGCGATACCGAGATACCTACGTTGATGGCCGGACGGATACCGGAGTTGAAGAGGTTGGTTTCCAGGAAGATCTGGCCGTCGGTAATCGAAATTACGTTCGTCGGAATGTAGGCGGATACGTCACCAGCCTGCGTTTCGATGAGCGGCAGAGCCGTCAGCGAACCTCCTCCTTTCACCTTGCCTTGCAGCGAAGGCGGCAGGTCGTTCATTGTGGCCGCAATTTCGTCGTTGCTGATGATTTTGGCGGCCCGCTCCAGCAGACGGCTGTGCAGGTAGAATACGTCTCCCGGATAGGCTTCGCGGCCCGGCGGACGACGCAGCAGCAGCGATACTTCGCGGTAGGCTACGGCTTGTTTCGACAAATCGTCATAAACAACCAGGGCCGGACGACCCGTATCGCGGAAGTATTCACCGATGGCGGCTCCCGTAAACGGTGCGTAGAACTGCATCGGCGACGGATCGGCCGCTGGTGCCGCTACGATGACCGTGTAATCCATGGCACCTGCCCGGCGCAGCGTCGCTTCCACCTGTTTGATGGTTGATGCTTTCTGACCGCAGGCTACGTAGATACAGTAAACGGGCTGGCCTTTATCGTAAAATTCTTTCTGGTTAATGATTGTATCGATCGCTACGGCGGTTTTACCCGTCTGGCGGTCGCCAATGATCAACTCGCGCTGACCCCGTCCGATGGGGATCATGGCGTCGATGGATTTAATACCGGTTTGCAGCGGTTCAGTTACCGGCTGGCGGTAGATTACGCCCGGTGCTTTCCGCTCCAGCGGCATCGCGTACGTTTCGCCCGCGATCGGACCTAAACCGTCGATCGGCTGGCCCAGCGTGTTCACAACGCGACCCAGGATGCCTTCACCAACGTTGATGTAAGCAATCTGATTCGTGCGTTTTACCGTGTCGCCTTCTTTTATCTCGCTGTAGTCACCCAGCAATACCGTTCCGACGTTGTCTTCTTCGAGGTTAAGAGCCAGGGCCTGCAAGCCGTTTTCAAACACCAGCAATTCACCGGCCTGTACTTTTGACAGTCCGTAAATGCGGGCTACTCCGTCACCGATTTGCAGGACCGTACCGACTTCCTCGAGTTCGGCGGTGGTTCTGGAGTTCGATAGCTGTTCCCGGAGAATGGCCGAAACCTCGTCGGGTCTAACTGATACCATATGAGTGGAAGAATCGTTTTATGATGGTTCTAAGAATTTGGGTGCAAAGTTACGCACTAAATTTCACTAAAACAGACGTTATCACGGAAAATCCTCGCCGGAGTTTAGATTTTTCTAAGAATGGGACGGATTCGTTTTGATTCGGTGTAATAGACGGCTTTTAACCCGTGAATCATTTGTGAATCAAAAAAATAACGATATTTGCTCACGCTCGGTTGAGATACTAGCAATTGTTTTTTACTTTAGTGAGTTGTGAGCCATCCGGATCCGGTTACTTTCGCGTCTGATAACGAAACGCCGGATTGAACTGGCCGTCAACCCTTACCCATCACCACTCATCAATTATTTGTTTTATAAAATCCCGCTATTGCCAAACTTTTGACCCGCAACTTTACGTTTTCAGCATAAGTACTTTTTGAATACAACTTTTGTATCTTACACATGACGATTAAACAATGGACGTTAGCCGGTCTTTTTTCGGCTGTACTGGTAACGGGTCAGGCAATGGCTCAAACGAAAAAACCGGCCGCCAAGCCTAAACCCAAAGCCCCGGCTACCGCTGCCGCAGGAACTTCTGCCCCAATTAAACTCAACAACGCCATCGATTCCGTTAGCTACAGCATTGGTGTGAATGTTGGCCTTGGGTTAAAACAGCAAAATCTGGGGAATGCCAACCTGAAAGCCCTGACAAAAGCCTTACAGGATGCGCTGCAATCCTCTACTACGCAGATCGAGCCTGAACAGGCCAACCGCATCATCGGCGAATTTTTCCAGCGCGAACGATCGGTCAAAGCTGAAGCCAATAAGAAAGTAGGGGAGCAGTATCTCGAAGAAAATAAAAAGAAGCCCGGCATCATGACAACCGCCAGCGGCTTGCAGTACGAAATTGTGAAAGCCGGTACCGGCCCTAAACCCGCAGCTACCGACACTGTTAAGGCACATTATACCGGGCGGCTGATCGACGGAACGGTCTTTGACAGTTCGGTTGAACGCGGACAGCCGCTCGAAATTCCGGTTAATCAGGTTATTCAGGGCTGGAGCGAAGCGCTTCAGTTGATGCCGGTTGGCTCCAAGTGGAAACTGTTTATTCCGTCGACGCTGGCGTATGGTTCGCAGGGAGCCGGTCCGCAGATTGGGCCAAACTCCACGCTGGTTTTCGATATTGAATTGCTGGATATTGTGAAGAAGTAATAGCAGAAGGCTGGATGGTTAAAAATTGTTAAATCGGTACATTGGTGAATGGTTTAAGGGGTAAAAAGGTTAGATTGTTGGTGCTGCTGACGGTTTTTGACCATAAAATCACTTCAGCCGTCGAATTATAAAACCATTTTACCCGCCAGTCGTAAAGAGTAAGAGTTGGTGCTACATTAATCATAGAAAGGGAAGTATGAGAAAGTACCTCATTACATTAGTACCAGTGCTGATGCTGAGCCTTCAGCCGGGTCCACATGCCGGGATGTCGGCCGTACCGCTGTCGCCTTCAAATGCTGATGACTTAAAGCCTTCGGTTTCGCAGGAACACGTCGAACAGTTGGTGGCCCGCCTGCTGACGACGCACCACTACCGCAAGGTGAAATTAAACGATTCGCTGTCGTCGGTAGTTTTCGAAAACTACCTGAAGGAACTGGATGGCAACAAAGCCTATTTCCTGGCGTCCGATATCAGTTCGTTTGAAAAATACCGTAATAACATTGACGACCAGCTGATCAACGGTGAGCTCACAGCCGCTTATGATATCTACAATGTTTTCCGGAAACGGTATCAGGAGCGCAACAAGTTTGTGCAGGAGAATTTCGTAAAGCCGTTTGATTTCACGGTCGACGAAACCTTTAACACCGATCGCGAAAAAGCCAGCTGGCCCAAAAGCATCGAAGAACAAAACGATCTGTGGCGTAAGCTGCTGAAAAACCAGTCGCTCGAACTGAAACTGACCGGTAAAGCCGATACGTCGGTGGTCAACAGCATGAAGTCGCGGTATAAAAACCTCGACCGCTACATGAGCCGGATTAAAGCCGAAGACGTGTTCCAGATTTACCTGAACGCGTTTGCCGAATCGCTCGATCCGCACACTAACTATATGTCGCCCCGCTCGGCCGACCGTTTCAACCAGGAGATGAGCGCGTCGCTGGAAGGAATCGGGGCTCTGTTGCAGGAAGATGGCGACTACATCAAGATTTCGGACATTGTTCCCGGTGGCCCGGCTTTCAAAAGCAAGCTGCTGACAAAAGGCGATAAGATTCTGGGCGTTGCTCAGGGCGAAGGCCATATGGTGAACATTGTCGGCTATCAAGTGGATGATGCCGTTAAGCTGATCAAAGGCCCCAAAGGCACAACCGTCCGGTTGCAAATCAAGTCGATGGATGCCGTTGCCGGTGCTCCGCCGAAAGAAATCCGTCTGGTGCGCGAAAAAATCAAACTGGAAGAACAGCGCGCCAAGAAGGAAGTCATTGAGATTTCGCAGAACAATAAGAAATTCAAGCTCGGGGTTATTACAATTCCGGTGTTCTATCGCGACTTTGAGGGCGCCCGCAAGCGGGAAGAAGGTTTCGCCAGCACAACCGGCGATGTTCAACGGTTTCTTAACGAGTTGAAAACCGAGAAAGTGGACGGTGTTGTTGTCGACTTGCGCGACAATGGCGGTGGTTCACTGACCGAAGCCATTACGCTGACCGGTCTGTTTATCTCGCGGGGGCCGGTAGTGCAGGTGAAGGAAGCCACGGGTGATATTGAAGTGCAGACGGACCCCGATCCGTCGGTGTTGTATGATGGCCCGCTGGCCGTGCTGGTAAACCGCTTTAGTGCCTCGGCTTCGGAGATTTTCGCAGCGGCCATTCAGGATTACAAACGCGGTATCATCATCGGTAGCCAGACGTACGGTAAAGGCACCGTGCAAACAATGGTCGACCTGAATACCTGGCTGAAAGAGTCGGAAAAAGTGGGTCAGGTAAAAATGACGATTGCTAAATTCTATCGGATCAACGGTAGCAGCACCCAGCACAAAGGGGTAACGCCGGATATTGAATTACCGTCGGCTTTCAGTGCAGAGGAGTATGGCGAAAGCTCACAACCCAGCGCCCTGCCCTGGGATCAGATTCCCTCAGCGCGGTTTGACGCTACCCGGAACGTAGACGACAAGCTGATCGCCAAACTCCGGGATCGGTACGAACAACGTCTGAAATCGGATACGGAAATGAAGCAATTGATGGCCGACTTTGCGGAACTGAAACGGGCCAAGGAAAAAACCGTGGTATCGCTTCAGGAGGCCAAACGGAAAAAAGAGCGTGACGAAGCGGAAAAACGCCGGAAGTCGATTACTCAGGCGGCTGGTGAACCCGTAGCAACCAATGACTCTTCCGTACCGGCTAAAGATCCGAAAGATCCCAAAGCTCCGAAAAAGGATTTGTATCTGGACGAATGCGGTAAAGTACTGGCTGACTACATTGCCTTTATCAAAAATCCGCAGTAAGAATTTGTTACGAACTAGCATAGAAAAAGCCGCCCCGGTCTGATCGGGGCGGCTTTTTTGTTCTGTAGAAACTTAGTTTGCGATCAAAGCCGTAAGCTGTTGGTCAGCCATAAAAAACGGGTTCGGCCCCGGAAAACTCCGGGGCCGAACCCGTTCTGGTAGAGGATAGGTTGATAATACGTCAAACCAGCCGGAAGCGAACCTTCGCCTGATACTCCTGATTTTCGTTGGCGTTCGGTTCCGTCAGGAACACTTTCTTGCCCATCAATTGCTTGATCAGGGTTGCGTTCAATGTTTTGTTGTCACCGTCGGAGATGCGCAGGTCAGCTAGCCGTTGCTGGGCATCGACCCGGAATTTAATGACAACAAAATCTTCGTGATCGACTTGTTGTAAGATTTCCGGATACAAAGCGTAGGCGGCAATCTGCTGTTCCAGGGTCTGTTTGAGTGTGATCTTCTTGTGATTCGAAGCCCGTAAGGTAATCGCCAGGGCCAGGCAAAGCGTACTGAAAATCAAGGCCGTTTTCATTCGTTTGTTGATACTAGAATTATAGGAATGGTGTGGATATGTCAGATTTGACCCTACAAAATTAGGCTGGTCGGGCCGGGGCTTTTAGCGCACAACTACGCTTTTTGAAAAATGCGTAGTTTCCCCGTGTCTTTTGCCACAAGTACGTAAGTAGATGATTATTCCTTTTTGCTTTACTGAACGGTTGTGGCGCAAAACAAAGGCTCTATTATTGCATTTTTTGCCTTTAGATTATTTGGTTATAGTAGGCGCGTGCCGATTTTATTTGTACCTTGTGCCCCGATCGCCATATTCCCCAAACCATGACCAGTCGTCGTACTTTCTTTCGTCAGCTCAGCACAGCCGCTGCTGCTCCCTTTGTTTTACCGGACTTTATGACCGAAACCAACCGCACGCTGCTGCAACGGCTGGAAACCACGGGCAGTCCGCAGCAAATCGCGCAGGACGAAGATTTCTGGTCGTGGATCAAAGCTGAATATACCGTTTCGCCTAACATTCTGAACCTGAACAACGGGGGCGTTAGTCCGCAGCCCAAATCGGTGCAGGATGCGCACATCCGGTTCTATCAGTACAGCAACGAAGCGCCCAGCTACTACATGTGGCGTATTCTGGATCAGGGCCGGGAGTCGCTGCGGGCGAAGCTGGCCGATCTGGCGGGTACCTCGCCGGACGAACTTGCCATCAACCGGAATGCCACGGAAGGACTCAATACCATTATTTTCGGTCTGACGTTAAAACCGGGCGATGAGGTGGTCCTCTCCAAACAGGATTACCCAAACATGATGAACGCCTGGAAACAGCGCGAGAAACGCGACGGTATTAAACTCGTGTGGCTCGATCTGAAACTGCCTTCCGAGAACGATGATGATCTGGTGAAACAGTTTACCAGTGCGTTTACCAGCAAAACTAAAGTGGTGCACGTCACCCACGTCATCAACTGGACAGGCCAGATCATGCCGGTTCGCAAAATTGCCGATGCCGCCCACAAAAAGGGAATTGAAGTCATCTGCGACGGCGCCCACAGCTTTGCACACCTCGATTACAAAGTGCCCGATCTGGGCTGCGACTACTGGGCCACCAGCCTGCACAAGTGGCTTTGCGCGCCCTTTGGCAGCGGAATGATGTATATTAAAAAGGACAAGATTAAAAATGTCTGGGCGCTGCTCTCCAATACCGACCCCGACGGGGCCGACATCCGGAAATTTGAATCGCTCGGAACCCGTTCTTTTGCTGCGGAAATGGCCATTGGTACGGCGGTTGATTTTCACCTCGGTATCGGCGCGGCCCGGAAATTTGCGCGATTACATTACCTGAAAAATTACTGGGCTGAGAAGGTCAAAGACGTTCCCGGCGTCCGGTTATACACGTCCCTGAAACCCGAGTTCGCGGGTGCGCTGGCCGTGGTCGGTATCGACGGGATCAAGGGGCCCGAGCTGGAAAGTCAACTGTTGGGCACCTACAAGCTGCACACGACTCCGATTTCGCTGGGCGACATCAACGGCGTGCGCGTGACGCCCCACGTATACACAACGCCCAAGGACCTCGACCGGCTGGTGGTGGCTATCACCGAACTGGCGGGCAAACAGGGACTGGCCGGTAAACAAAAGAAGAGCTGATCAAGGTATCACGGTTGTTGGGTTTCCTTCGTTATGGAGGAAAATCCGGACACCATGAAAAGACTTTCCGCACTCATTTTCTTTTGTACCTTATCCTTCCAAACCGTTGCCCAGCTGATTGTCAATCGCGTCGATATTAATCAACTGGATATTGAATACTGTCAGTTGATTTGCGAATACCCCGGTTTAGGTGGTAAGGCCAGAATTTATGTCGATTACGGACAGGCGGATTTTCGGGAGGGCCTGAACAGCGAACTACGTAGCCTCAACGCAGAAGGAGAGCCAACGGAGCGGTTCCTGACGGTGATGCAGGCCGTTAATTTTGTTGGGAAACAGGGATGGGAGGTTGTTTCCTTTCAGGTGACGCACGCTGGCTCGGGTTCATCCAGCCAGTTCATTTACGTAATGCGGAAAAAACGGCGCGGATGACATCCGATTCAGACGGCTGAGCCAAGTCATCTGTGTCACGGCTTTTCTACCGCATTTCGCTCCGGAACATCGAAAAAATATTCCGGAGCGAAATCACCGTCGGCGGGGTTAACAGTCCGGTTGGTGCTTCCTGCAAAGAAAACATCGAGGAGATAAAACCGGCTTTTGCACCAGGAAGGCCGTGAATCAGGCGCTGACTTTTTCTACTTCTTTCCACTCAAACCGGACTACCTGCTCCAGATCCGGATGCAGGCTGATGGCTACCGGGCAGGTGTGGGCGATGTTTTCCATCTTGGCGCGGTATTCTTCCGTGAAGTGATCCGATGATCCCATTACAATATCAATTTCAATCCGGACAATCCGGCGGGGCGTGTCTTTCGACATTACCTTGGTGATGGTCAGATCGCTGGTGGGCAATTCAATCCCGTCGCGCCGGGCCACAATGCCCATGGTGGTAATGATGCAGCTGCCTAAGGCCGTGGCTACCAGATCAGTAGGAGAGAAGGCTTCACCCTTACCGGTATTGTCGGTGGGGGCGTCGGTCAGAATCCGCGTGCCGGATTGCAGGTGGGTGGCTTCCGTGCGTAAGTCGCCTAAATACGTCGTATGAACCGTGGGCATGATACCAGAAACTAAATTCCTGTTAGTGAATGAATGGAAATGGAAAAATATATATTGATTCACGCAACCATCCAATAGCTCAGCCCGTTACTCAATCGTGCAGCGAGTTGGAATTGTCGGAACCGATAATTTCCTAGTGTCAAAGTAAACTGTTATTTTTATCCTTACAAAAGTTTCTACTACGACCGTGTCACGAATTCTACCGATATTTTTTTTAATGAGTCTGGTGCTGTCGGTGAGCAGCGCGCGGGCTCAGAACACCGATACCGACGAGGATAAATATTCAACCGTGACCACCTATGGCGTCACAACGAATACGAACTCCGGGATTCTGGGCGGGTTTGTTTTTCGCCATTCGAAAGTGCTGCCCAATCTGTTTCAGGGCAAACGGCAGTTTCGCTATATGGCTCTGGAGATTGTCAACGTAAAGCACCCGAAGGAAGTGCAGTCGCAGACGCCCTATTCCGGACAACGGTATGTGTATAACAAGCAGAATTATCTGTTCGTTGTTCGGCCCCAGTATGGTCGGGAAGTGTCGCTCTTTACGCGCAATGCCGACGAAGGCGTTGCCATCAACGGTATTCTGGCCGTCGGGCCTTCCATCGGTATCATCAAACCGTATTACGTTCAGTATTCAACCAGCCCGGGCCAGGTCGATACCCGCCCGTTCGATCCGACACTGCAACCCGAACTGATTGTGGGTTCCGGCAGTTTCTTTCAGGGCTTTTCCGAGTCAAAACTGACCGTGGGCCTGAACTTCAAAGCCGCTGTTTCATTTGAACTGAGCGCGTTCCGCAACAACATGACGGGGCTGGAAATCGGATTTCTGGCGGAAGCCTTTCCAAAAGAGGTCGTCATTATGAATAACGCCAACAACCGCAGCGTTTATACGTCCGGATTCATTACGCTGTACTTCGGGAACAAAAAATAACGAATAGGAAGCAGGAGAAAAACCGTTCTGAAAAGACCTTTCGGGCCGTTCTCCCGCTTCCTTTTTCCTTTCCGGCTTTTTCCCGAACTTTACTCCCCGAAAATCCATTGTGTAGTAAACTGGATTGAGGTTTTGCTATGATCGAACTTCCCGTAATACCCTCCGAACAACAGCGAAAAAAACGTCCCGACTGGCTGCGGGTAAAACTGCCCATTGGCCCCGAATACGCCAAGGTTCGCAAGCTCGTTGATACCTATAAATTGCACACCATTTGCGAAAGCGGTAACTGTCCGAACATGGGCGAGTGCTGGGGCGCAGGCACGGCTACTTTCATGATTCTGGGCAATGTCTGCACGCGGAGCTGTACCTTCTGCGCCGTGGCAACGGGCCGCCCGAACGAATACGATACCGACGAACCCCGCCGGGTGGCCGAAGCCATTCTGCTGATGAAGGTTAAACACGCCGTTATTACGTCGGTAAACCGCGATGAACTCAAAGACCGGGGTGCCGAAATCTGGTACCAAACCGTAAAAGCTGTAAAAGAAGTATCGCCCACCACGACCATTGAAACGCTGATTCCGGATACGAAAGGAAACTGGGAGGCTCTGACCCGGATGATCGAAGCCGGTCAGGAAGTGGTTTCGCACAATATGGAAACCGTCGAACGGCTCTACCGCCGGGTGCGTCCGCAGGCTCGCTACGAACGCAGCCTGGAGCAGATTCGCCGGACGAAAGAATTTGGTCAGCGCACCAAATCGGGCATTATGCTTGGTCTGGGCGAAACCGCCGACGAAGTGCTGAAGGCCATGGACGATCTGGTGGAGAACGGTCTGGACATTCTGACGCTGGGCCAGTACCTGCAACCGACCAAGATGCACCACGAGGTTATTGAGTGGATTCATCCCGAAAAGTTTGCCATGTACCGCGAAGAAGGGCTGAAGCGGGGTCTGAAATACGTTGAATCAGGTCCGCTGGTGCGTTCGTCGTACCATGCCGAACGGCACGTCAATGTGTAAGTAACCCGCAAAGGGGATAAACAGACAGGGAGGAACAGAAAAGAGGATTTTACGTCCTTTTTCGGTTCCTCCCTTTTTCGTTTGCGGCTTTTTCCCTTTCTTGTTCTGAATGAAACGATACGACTTCATCATTGCCGGGGGCGGAATGGCCGGGTTGAGTCTGGCTTACTACCTGAGCCAGTCGCCCCTTCGTGACCGTTCCATTCTGATTCTTGACAAGGAAAATAAATCCCGTAACGACCGGACCTGGTGTTTCTGGGAAGAGCAGCCGGGGCCTTTTGAACCGATTCTGTACCGAAAGTGGAATACCGTCGAGTTTTTTGGAACCACCTACCAGGGCCTGCTCGACATCGGTACGTACCAGTACAAAATGCTGCGGGGAATTGATTTTTACGATCACCTCAAGCACCATCTGGCCCAGTTTCCGTCCATCGAGATCCGGCAGGCCACCGTCAACCGCGTGAAAGACACGCCCCAGGGTGGCTTCGTCATTGCCGACGACGAGCCGTATATGGCCGATTATGTATTCGACAGTACCCACGCGCTAAAGCTTGATCAACCCGAAAACCACAACCTTTTACAGCATTTCAAAGGCTGGACCATTACAACGGAAAAGCCGTGTTTCGACCCCACCCGGCCCTGTATGATGGATTTTCGGGTGGAGCAGCACAACGACTGCCGGTTTGTTTACATCCTTCCGTTCGATGAGCGGACGGCTTTGGTCGAATACACCATTTTTAACGATCAGCTTCTTTCGGACGAAGAGTACGAAACGGCCTTGCGCGGCTATATCGACCGGTTTCTGGATACCGGAACCTACACCATTCAGGAAAAAGAGTTCGGCGTCATTCCGATGTCCGACGAACCCACCACCGAGCGGGCCGGCAGGCATGTCGTCCGGATTGGCACGTCCGGTGGTTACACCAAACCGTCTACCGGCTATACGTTCCAGCGAACGCAGCGGTATCTGCACGAAATTGTTCAGAATCTGGTCCGGAATGGCAAACCCAAACGCCGGAAATCGTGGTTCCGTCAGGGTTTCAAAATGTATATGGACAGCGTCCTGCTGAATGTACTGCAATACCACCGTCACCCCGCCGATGATGTATTTACCCGGCTGTATCAAAACAACGCGCCCGCGCAGATTTTCCGGTTCCTGGACGAGGACACTACCTTTGCCGAAGACCTTAAAATCATGACTACCGTGCCGATGGGGGCCTTCACCATTGCGGCTTTCGACGTTATCCGGAAGCGGGTGATCCGCGCTTACCCGGACGGAATCCGGCCCCGAAATAAACACTGGTTGCCGGGGAAAGCATAAAATGCAGGCAAACGCCGGTACTCATAGATCTTTAGTGAGTACGCTGAACTTAACCCTGATTAGAGACGGAATTACCGTTTTTCTTCCTGCTTAATAGACCGCAAGCGTCAGTTGACACTATTTCCAAAATCAGGTGAGGCAACAATTACGGCGGCTTTATGAAATTCGCATGAGTAGTAATTTATAAATGAATCTTTATTATGTAATACTGACAAACGATTTCTCATGCGTCGGCGCGTTAACTTAATCTATTTGCTTGGAGTTGGCCTTCTGGGCCTGTTAGGCTTTGTGACAATGCGGGAAGACGGCCCTTCGCCGGTTCGGACACCCGCCGAAGAACTGGCTACCTTTCAACTGGAACCGGGGCTGAAAATTCAGCTCGTTGCCTCCGAACCGATGGTGCAGGACCCGGTCGTGATCACGTTCGATGAGGACGGTCGGCTGTGGGTGGTCGAAATGCGCGGATTCATGCCCAACATGGACGGCACCGGCGAAGAGCAGCCCATTGGCCGCATTTCGGTACTGGAAGACACCAACGGCGACGGGCAGATGGACGCCAGCCGCGTTTACCTCGATAGTTTGGTGCTGCCCCGCGCCCTGGCGCTGGTGCCGGGCGGAGTGCTGGTGGTGGAAAACAACAAGTTGTGGATGACCAGCGACCGCGACGGTGACGGAAAAGCCGATACCAAAACTCTGATTGATCCGCAATACGCCGGAAACGGGCTGCCCGAACACGCCCCCAATGGCCTCTGGCGCAGCATGGACAACTGGTATTACAACGCCAAATCGCGGCTTCGCTACCGGCTGAACAACGGAAAGTGGGAGCGCGACAGCACCGAATTTCGCGGGCAGTGGGGCATCAGTCACGACGACGAAGGGCGGCTTTATTACAACTACAACTGGTCGCAGCTCCACGCCGATCTGGTGCCGCCCAACTACCTGACCCGCAACAAAAATCATACACCCACCACCGGCATCGACCACGGTTTAACCCTCGACCGGCGCGTCTATCCGCTTCGGCCAACGCCCGCGGTGAATCGGGGCTATATTCCCGGAACGCTCGATAAAGAAGGGCGGTTGCAGGAATTTACGGCGGCCTGTTCACCCCTGGTGTATCGGGGAACGGCCTTACCCAAAGAATATTACGGCAATGTGTTTGTCTGCGAACCGGCCGGAAATCTGATTAAACGCAATCGGGTGGAGAAAAACGGTATTATGGCGTCGGCGCAGGACCCGCACCCCGGTCGGGAATTTCTGGCTTCGACCGACGAACGGTTTCGGCCCGTTCACCAGACCACGGGACCGGATGGGGCGCTGTACGTGGCCGATATGTACCGGGGCCTGATTCAGCACAAAGCTTATGTAACGCCCTACCTGCGCGAACAGACCATCAACCGCGGACTGGTCTTGCCGGTCAACCGGGGCCGTATCTGGCGGATTGTGCCCGAAAACTGGACGCCCACCAAACCGGTTAAACTGTCGAAGGCTTCCTCCAAGGACCTGATTCGGGAACTGTCGCACTCCGACGGCTGGCACCGGGACATGGCCCAGCGGCTGTTGGTGGAACGAAACGACAAAACCGTGCGCCCGGCGCTAATCAAACTGGCCCGGAACGGGGAAAATCCATTGGGCCGGTTTCACGCGCTCTGGACGCTGGATGGTCTGAAACTAAGCGACGCAACGCTTCTCTTCGGCTTGTTGTCGGATCAGAACCCGCTTATCAAAACAACGGCCCTGCGGCTGCTGGAACCGATGGCGAAAGCGGATAAAGCCGTTCGGGCCCAGCTGGAAACACAACTGCTGAAGAGTTGGCAAACCGCGCCGATTGAGCAGATCCTCCAGATCACGTTCACCGCCGGAACGCTGGATGCTAGGGCTGCGCACCCGTTGCTGGCCGGTATTGTCAACCTGTATGGAGGAATGGCGCTGATTCGGGATGCAGCCCTGAGCAGCCTTCAGAATCAGGAGTTTGCTTTCCTGCAAACCCTGCTCAAGAATCCGGATTGGCAGGCGCACGAACCGTCGAAGGAGATTTTTCTGGAAATGCTCACCACGTCCATCGTCCGGAAACGGAATCCCGCCGAACTCACCGCCCTGCTGACGTTGCTGAACCGGGAATCGCTGGGCTGGCAGGAAAAAGCCGTGCTGACGAGCATGGCCATACAGGGAGGCACAACCAAGAAGCCGATCCAACTGGCGTCGGCACCTACCATCTTAACACGTACCGATTTGGGCATTGACCCAACCCGACTGGCCTCCCTGTCCGCGCTGTTCGAATGGCCCGGTCATGTAGCCGTCAAGGCCAACGCTCAGAAGAAAAGCTTGCTGAGTGACGAAGAACAGAAACTGTTTGCGTCGGGGCGGCAACTCTACCTGAATACCTGCTCGGGCTGCCACGGGACCGACGGGGGCGGACTAAATCGGTTTGGGCCACCGCTGGTGGGGTCTGATTGGGTGCTGGGCGACGAAAAACGGCTGGTACTCATTCTGTTGCACGGTATGGAAGGGCCGGTGGAGGTTGCCAAAAAGGTGTATAACGCGCCCGATATTCTGCCTGTTATGCCGTCGCATTCAACGATGGACGATACTTCCATTACCGCCATTTTGACGTACATCCGCAACGAGTGGGGCAACAATGCCGGCCCGATTGGTCGCCGAACCGTGGGCATGACGCGCGTAACCTCGCAGGGCCGGGTGGTGCCGTGGACGGCTAAAGAGTTGAATGCCTATATGCTGGAAACCAAAGCGCCCGACGGAAAGTAAAGGCAACATACCCGTTCAAGAACTATTCCAACCCGATACCTGTATGGACAGACGAGAATTTTTACAACGGTCCGCCGTCGGTGCTTTGGCGCTCTCGCTGCCGGAAATGCCTGCTTTTCTGAAGGGTGTACCGATGGGTGTGGTGGTTCATTCCTACGCCAGTCGCTGGAATGCGAAGACCGAAAGCCAGAAATACCCCGGTTTTACGAACGCGCTGGAACTGATTGATCACTGCAAGGCCATTGGTGCGGGCGGGGTGCAGACCATTGTGAAGGACTGGTCGGCGGATTTTGCCAGAAAAGTGCGCGAGGAACGGGAAAAGACGGGTTTGTATCTGGAAGGCTCCATTGGCGTACCCAAACATACCGGGCAGGTGGCGGCTTTTGAGCAGGAAGTGATCAACGCCAGAGAAGCCGGAGCCACGGTGTTGCGAACGGTTTGCTCGACGGGTCGACGCTACGAAACCTACCATTCACCGGAGGAATGGCAGACGCTGAAAAAAAACGCCCTGACCTCCCTGCAACTGGCCGAACCCGTGCTGCGTAAGCACAAGGTCAAACTGGCGGTGGAAAACCACAAGGACTGGCGGGCTAACGAACTGGTGGGCATTCTAAAGCAGATCAACAGCGAGTGGATTGGCGTAACCATCGACTTTGGCAACAACATTGCGCTGCTGGAAGACCCCATGCAACTGGTGGAAACGCTGGCCCCTTACGTCGTCAGCACACACGTCAAAGACATGGGCGTTCAGGAATACCCGGACGGTTTTCTGCTGTCGGAAGTGCCGCTTGGTTACGGTATTCTTGATCTGCCAAAGATGGTGGCGGTTTGCAAAAAACACAATCCGGCCGTGACGTTCAACCTGGAGATGATTACCCGCGATCCGCTCGAAATACCGTGTCGGAAGGAAGCCTACTGGGCCACGTTTGACGGTATTCCCAAAGCGGATATGGACCGGACATTGCGCATGGTCAGACAGCATTCCTACAAAGCCGGTCTGCCCCGGTTTGCCCAGCTTCCGGCCGAAGATCGGCTGGCGGCTGAGGAGAAAAATATCGTTTCCTGCCTTTCATACAGCAGCAATAAGCTCGGACTTAAGTAAACCCTGGAATGACAAAAGAAATACTACCTGGAATTAAGCAATTTGATTTAACCGGAAAAGCCGCCATCATCACGGGCGGGTCGAAAGGATTGGGGCTGGCGATGGCCGCCGGACTTGCTTCGGCAGGTGCTAACCTGTTGTTGGTCAACCGAACGGCGGAAGAGGGGGCCAGAGCCGCCGAGGAACTCAGCAAGGATTTTGGCATTTCTGCGCTATCGTTCAGCGCTGATATTACGGATCAGAAACAAACCGAAACGATGGCGAAAGCGGCCCTGGATGCGTTCGGACGAATTGACATCCTGATCAACAGCGCCGGAATCAACATTCGGGGGCCGATTGACGAGGTGGCGCTGGCCGATTTCAACAAAGTGATGGAGGTCAATGTAACCGGCACGTGGCTCTGCTGCCGGGCTGTTACGCCGTTCATGAAAGAAGCCGGGCGGGGCAGCATCATCAATCTGGCCAGTACGCTGGGGCTCGTGGGGTTGTCAAACCGGACGCCCTACACGTCCAGCAAAGGCGCGGTGGTGCAGATGACCCGGGCGCTGGCGCTGGAACTGGCCCCATTCAACATCAACGTCAACGCCATTTGTCCGGGACCGTTCCTGACGGATATGAACGTGCCGATTGCCGACACCGATGAGGGTAAGAAATTTGTGGTGGGAGCCACGGCACTGGGACGCTGGGGCCAGCTGCGCGAAATTCAGGGAGCCGCCATTTTCCTGGCCAGTGATGCCGCTACCTACATGGTTGGCTCGATGCTGACCGTCGACGGCGGCTGGACGGCGAGATAGTTTGCGTGCTTTACACCGGGCCCGTAATCCGGTGTAAAGCGAATACCGTACAATCCTAAACCGAAAACTGAAATGGAACAAGTCGTTGTCAGTGCCCCACGAAGCCGGGTACGCTACGGAATGCTGGCGCTTGTGTTCGTCAACGTCGTCATCAACTACCTCGACCGGAGCAATCTGGCCGTGGCTGCGTCGTCGCTCAGCAAGGATTTGCAACTGTCGTCTGTTGAAATGGGCTACATTTTTTCGGCATTCGGCTGGACGTATGCGATCTTACAGGTGCCGGGCGGGTTGGTGGCTGACCGGTTTGGACCCCGTGTGTTATACGCTTTCTGCCTGATTACCTGGTCGCTGGCTACGGTATTTCAGGGGTTTGCGCGCGGTTTTGTCAGTCTGTTTGGGCTTCGGCTGGCAACCGGCGCGTTCGAAGCGCCTTCGTATCCGATCAATAACCGGATTGTAACCAGCTGGTTTCCGGACAATGAACGGGCTGCCGCTACGGCCATGTATGTGTCGGGGCAGTTCATTGGTTTAGCCTTTCTAACCCCGGTTTTGGTAACCATTCAATATTACGCGGGCTGGAAAGGGTTGTTTTTTATCACCGGTCTGGTGGGGTTAATCTGGGGTGTTATCTGGTATTTTTTGTACCGCGACCCGTTGGAACATCCGGGTGTCAATCAGGCCGAACTGGAATACATTGAAGAAGGGGGCGGTTTGTTCCGGGGGCAAAAAAGAGGAGCTACAGCCGCTAAAGTGTGGAGTGCGGCAAACCTCAAACTGGTTCTCAGTGGCCGGACATTGTGGGGTGTTTATCTGGCCCAATTCGCGGTTAACGCCACGCTCTGGTTTTTCCTGACCTGGTTTCCGACCTATCTGGTCAAATACCGGGGGCTAGATTTTATCAAATCCGGTTACTTGGCTTCCATTCCGTTTTTAGCCGCCTGTGCCGGGGTGCTGCTGTCCGGTTTTCTATCCGATAATCTGGTGAAAAAGGGCTGGAGCGTAAGTGCCGCCCGCAAAATGCCGATCATCGTTGGCCTGATTCTATCGGTCAGTATTGTCGGAGCCAACTACACCAACGATACAGCGTTTATCATTTTCTTCATGGCTTTCTCCTTTTTCGGTGCCGGAATGGCCTTAATCTCCTGGGTTTTCGTATCCTTACTGGCACCCAGACACCTGATTGGGCTGACCGGTGGCGTTTTCAATTTTATGGGCAACCTGGCGTCAATCATTGTTCCGATTGTCATTGGCTATCTGGCGAAAGACGGCGATTTTAAACCGGCGCTGGTCTTTATCGGGGCATTGGGCTTGGTGGGAGCCTGTTCCTATATTTTTCTGGTTGGCAAAATTGAGCGGAGGGGGTGAGTGGGACAAGATAGATAAGAGATAATAGACATTAGACAAGAGACAGGAGATAATGGACAGGAGAGGGTAGACAGGGCAAATTGACAGGAGAAGGCGAAACCGTGAGGCCATCTTTCTTCTCGCGTCTATTGTCTTTGGTCTGTCCTCTCTTGTCTGTTTCCTCTACGTAAAATATGAGCAATACCATTTATTTTCCTGACCGGTTTAAAGGTCAGGTCGCTATTATTACCGGCGGTGCCGACGGGTTGGGGAAATCCATTGCCGGGCGGTTGGGCGCCGAAGGCGCGTCGCTGGCGCTGTTTGATCGGAATGCGTCCTTACTGGAACAAACGCAGCAGGAGCTGACGGCCCTGAATATTCCCGTTCGGACGTATACCGTAGATATTTCTGAGGAAGAAGCCGTAAAAACTGCGGTGGCGCAAACCGTGGCGGATTTTGGTAAAATCGACGTGCTGGTTCATTCGGCGGGGATTGTCGGGCCGACCAGTACAAACATCACGGCGTACGAAACCGCTGATTTTGCCAAAGTCCTCGCGATTAATCTGTTTGGCAGTTTTTTGATGACCAAATACACGGTTTCTCACATGGCCGAACGCGGCTACGGCCGGATTCTGCTGATTGCTTCCATTGCGGGCAAAGAAGGCAATCCGGGCATGGTGGGGTATTCGACCAGCAAAGCAGGCGTAATTGGTCTGGTCAAAGCCATTGCCAAAGAGTACGCTACTGCCGGCATTACCGTCAACGGTCTGGCTCCGGCGGTGATCAAAACCGCCATGAATGCCGATACCGCGCCCGAACAACTGGCGTATATGACCGCCAAAATTCCGATGGGGCGACTGGGCGAACCTGACGAAGTTGCCGCTATGTCCACGTTCATTGTCTCGCCGGAAAACAGCTTTTCGACCGGTTTTATTTACGACATTTCGGGCGGGCGGGCCACGTATTGATCGTTCGATCAGTCCGGATACGGTTTTTCTTTTGCCGCGAATCAGAAAGAGGAAATAACCGCCCCGATTCCTTTTATCCCTAACTTGTACGATTGTTGTATGTGTTTTCGGAAATCCGAATCATTTTGACAAACGAACAGTCGTATGCCGTCAACAGATACCAAACGTCCGCGTACTCCGTGGCGCAGTCGTTTACACGAGGTTATTTTCGAATCAGATACACCCGCCGGGAAAGCGTTTGATATTGCGTTGATCGGGAGTATTCTGGTGAGTGTCACCGTGGTGATGCTGGAGAGCATGGCGAACGTACGGGCGCGGTATGGCACCCTGCTGATCCAGGTGGAATGGCTATTTACGGTATTGTTCACCATCGAATATCTGTTGCGGTTATTGAGCGTGAAACGGCCATTACATTACGCAACCAGTTTTCTGGGCATAATCGATATTCTGGCTATTCTGCCGACCTACCTGAGTCTTTTTATACCGGGTACGCAGTATCTGTTCACGATCCGGATTCTGCGTTTACTGCGAATTTTCCGAATCCTGAAGCTTTCCGAATACCTGTCGGAGGCTTCCATCATTGTTACGGCGTTAAAGGCCAGCCGCCGAAAAATCAGCGTGTTCATTCTAACGGTTCTGACACTGGTGACCATCATCGGCTCCATCATGTACATCATTGAAGGCGAAGAACACGGTTTCGACAGCATCCCGACCAGCATTTACTGGGCCATTGTGACGCTAACAACCGTCGGCTACGGCGATCTCTCTCCGCAGACCCCGGCGGGCAAGGCGCTGGCTTCGCTGGTGATGATCATTGGCTACGGGGTCATTGCGGTTCCTACCGGTATTGTCACGGTCGAGATTTCGCAGGCTGCCCAGAAGTTTCAGAAGGTGTCGGCCCAGTCCTGCCCCTCGTGCGGACAGGAAGGGCACGATGCCGATGCGGTTTTCTGTAAGTACTGCGGCCACCATTTATGACGGGTAGGGCAGTGTTCCAATGGCCTGACCGGCGGGGTTTGTCGTCTATTTTCCTTCGGCCAGTTACAACCTAATCCGTAGAGGCCGGGTCCGATCTATAGAATACAAACCCCAATTAACCCATGAAAGTAAACCTTATTGGATTCCTGCTCTTATTACTCACCCTGGCTGGCTGTCAATTCGAATCACCGGAAAACCCGCTAACAACAGGCCCGGAACCCGAACCGTATAAAATTGTCCGGGACAGCATCCTGACAGGTATGTATTTAGACATTGCCATCAACGAAGATGCGGCTTCGGTCTATGCCAAAATCCAGGCTCTGCAAACCGCCAAAGACATTGCGGGTCTTCATGTCGTCAGCAATATCTTTTCGGATCTTCGCATCCTTGAAAAACGGCTTCCACTCTACCAGTACATTCTGCTCGACGAGAAACCGGGCACGGGTTCGGGCGTGCAGATAACCACCGAAGCACAGGTGGTTAAAGCCATTTATCTGAACGATGGCAAGAAGCTGAGTCAATGGCCCGAAAAAGGCAATGCAAGCTCGTCCGTGCGAATTGGCGACTCTGTTGCATCGTTGTACCAAAAGCTATCCAAGATCAGTACTATCAGTACTTATCGGAACAAATTTCAGTGGATTTCGCTGCTGACCAAGAACCTCGCCACGGGTTACGATGCGGGTATGAGTCAATCCCCACAATGGTATTTCGGATATTCAACCGGCACCGACCAGATGGATCAGATTCAGGTTCATTTTCAGGGTGGTAAGGTCAGTAAAATCTACGTAGACCACTATTCCAGGTACTAGTATGAACGGTTTAAACCGTTCAAGGCCCTCCCCAGACACCCGATGATAAATAAGACCTGTCTTAACAGGTCTTATTTATTCCCCAACTCGCTCAGATACCGGATCAAATCCCGTACATCGTCCTCCGAATAGGCATCCAGCAACCCCGTGGGCATCAGCGAACCGGTTTCGGTTTGTTTCGCCATCTCTTTCTTTGGAATGATCCGGGTTTTGGGTGAATCCGTGGTTTTGATATGCACCACTTCCGGCGTTTCGAATACCTTGATGCCCTGAATCAGTTCGCCTTTTTTCGTTTCGACCTGCACCCGGTTGTAGCCTTCCTTGATGTTCTGGTTCGGCCACAGTACTTCCGTAATCAACTCCCGCGACGACAATCCCCGGCCCACCGCCGACAGGTTCGGGCCGATGGTGCCGCCCTGACCGTTGAGCGCGTGGCAGGCTGCACAGCTTGGATTTGCGCGGTAGATCAATTCCCCGCGTTTGGCATCGCCCCGTTCCTGAACGGCTTTGGCCAGCTTTTCGACGTATTCCGGACTGTATTGCCGGGAAAGGATCGTTCGTTCTTCGGCCATTTTATTCAGCCGGTTGCTGAGTTCGGGCGCGTCGATGCCCTTGATCGCCAGGGCTTCCAGTGCCAGTCGGGCCTGCGGTTTGGAAAGCGCAGTTTTGCTCAGTTGAGCCGTTAGTGCTTTAATCCCGCCCCGCTGATCGATAAGTGGCGTGATGACATCCCGCATGGTGTTCGCGGTCAGGCCAGCGCCCTGCATTTCTTTCACCGTCGCTACGGCGGCTTGCGTCACATCCAGTTCGCTCATGCCCTGTAAGGCGGCCAGTCGGATCATGGTAGGGGTTTCGGATGTAGCAACCAGCTTTTGCAGCAAAGGCAAAACCGGGCGACCTTTCAGTTCAACCAGCGCCTTCAAACCCTCGGCCCGGACGCGCGGATTTTGCTGACTGTTCATCGTCAGCGTGTTAATGGTTGGCGTGGCGGATTGAATTTTCCATGCTTTTACGAGCTGAATGGCAGCTATCGTGACGTCGGCGGTTTTTGACGAAAGACTTTTCTGGAGATAACTGGCGGCTAAGGGCGTTACGGTTTGGGCTTCCAGTTTGCTCAGGTTTTCGAGCAGCCTCGCATCGGCCTGAGCCGAAGGCTGGCTCAGCACAAACTCGATATCAGGTGTTTTGCCAATTGTGGCCAGACTAAGCAGTAAATTCCGCCGAACCTCCGGTTGCAGGTTATTAATACCGGCCAGCTTCCGGTATTGCTCCGGTATGTACCACGAAGGGGGCAAGACGCTCACGAGCCAGGCCTGATGCAACGGTTTTTTGAATGTAAGCCTGCCGGTTTTTAACGCCGGTTCCCAGGCTTCCTGCAACGCATAAGCGGTTTTGGTAAGTGCATACCGCAGGAATTTGTCCATCGGACGGTATAATACCTGCGTCGCCAGCGCCATCGCTTCCGGTTTGGGTACGTTGCTGACGGCCACCAGAGCTTCCAGCCGAACCCGCGCGTTTTCGTCCTGAATCAACGGTTCCAGCACGGCCAGCGGGTTTGGTAGTCGGTCGGCCCAGCGCCCGGCGACGTGGGCGGCATAGGCCCGTGCGCCCGGTTCTTTTCCGGTTGCCAACTGCTGAAGCAGATCTTCATAGACCAGTTCGTGGCTTTCAAAAACGCCGAGCGCTTCCATCAGATGATGCTCGTAATTCGGCTCATTCCGGTTTAGTTTTTCAACCCATTCGGCTAAAGCCGGTCGAACTTCCGTGAGCGGTTTTTCGGCCAGCAACCGCTTCACCTGATACCGTATCCAATGCTCGTCAGATTTCAGGTAGTCCAGCAAAGCCGCAGCGGGTTGTCCGGCCAGTTTCGGCGGTTGAACCAACGGGCGACCGGTGGCCGTGATGCGCCAGATGCGTCCGTGCATTTTATCCCGGTCCGGGTGGCGCATGGAAGCCTGGTAGTGGCCGATAATGGGGTTGTACCAGTCCAGGACATAAAGCGCCCCGTCGGGACCGATTTTAATGTCGATAGGACGAAAACTGCGGCTGCTTGAACTCAGGATGGGATCGAGTTGCCGGGCCACATACCCCGACGAATCGTCCGTTATCCGCATGCGCTCGATCTTGTTGTTGTAATAACCGGCCAGAATGAAATCCCCTTTCAGATCGTCTGGCAAGTGTTTGGTGCGGATCATTTCGATGATGGAGCCTTTGATCACCAGCTTACCGATGGGAGGGAGGAGGGCGCGGTGGGCGGTTTTGACCAGACCCGGAACCGTATAAAACAATTCGGGGTCGTTGGCTTTGTGGAACATTTCGCCCCACTCGCCGAAGTTCATACCCCACGGATTGACACTGGCTGTGGAGCCGTCCAGAAAATTGTCGAGCTGACGGCGTAGTGGCCGATACCGCCAGATGGCCGCCCGGTCGGCTTTCTGGACACCCCAGGCCGTTTCGACCCGGCTGTAAATGCTGTGGCCCTGCGAAAAGAACAGCTCACCGCCCGGACTCCAGAGGAACGAATTGATGGTCTGGTGGGAATCATGCGTCCCAAAACCCGACATCAGCACCTCCTGCGTGTCGGCTTTGCCATCGCCGTCGGTATCTTTCAGGAAAACCAGTTCGGTTTGTTCGCCCAGATAGACCCCGCCGTGACCGAGTTCAAAACCGAGGGGCATCATCAGATTGTCCGCAAAAACGTACGACGTGTCGGCCTTCCCATCGCGGTTACGGTCTTCGAGGATGATCAGCTTGTCAAACGGTTTTTTGCCGGGTTCCAGTTGCGGATAGGAGGGAATGGTCAGTACCCACAAGCGGCCTTTTTCATCCCACCGCATGGCGCAGGGATCGGCAATACCGAGTTCTTCGGACGCAAATAGCTCGATTTTATAGCCGTCGGCAAGCTGGAAGGATTTGAGTTCGGCGGCCACCGAGTTATCGCTTTCCGCCGGAGAAACTGACATCGGATTGATGTTCTGAGCCAGACCCCAGTTGATTTGGCCGACAAAAAGGAGGATGGCTAACGGGAACGTAACGGTTTTAGGAACAAGAGTCATCAGATACAAAATTCAGGGAGTAGGAAATAGGTCTTTGGATAAAAAAAGCCGCTTTATCGAACCGGTGCCAGCTTCTTCTGTTCGTCCACAATGCGCTGTTCGGCTTCTCGGATCAGCGGTTCGAAGGTTTTCATTTCTTCGGGAAAAATCCGGCGGGTTTTATCCTGCCAGTCGTGGCTGAAGGGCTGCGTTGTTCGGTCACCGTTCAGAAAGGCCCAGTTGCTGGGCCGCCAGTAGTTGAACCACAGCTCGTTTTTCGTCAAGACTTCCTGGCGCAACGGGTTCAAGGGGTTGAGGAGCCGTCCGGGGCGGTTCAATGCTTTCATAATCAGGGTTGCTACCAGATCCTGGCCGGTAAAACTCAGGTGAATACCGTCGTGAGTGAGCGGGCTAATCATGAATAACTTTATCCCATCGATTTCCAGGGTTCCCGACCGGCTCAGGCGTTTGCCATCGTCCGTTCGGATCACGGTTGCCGCTAAAGCCTGAAGGGGATGAAACAGATCAATGTAAAAGTAGCCTTCGGTTTCGGCCAGTTGTTTAATGGCATTGGCATACTGTTCGACGGGCGCGGTTGCCAGCGGGTTTGCCGGTTGTTCCAGCCGGGTCTGGTATAAAAGCCTGGGTTCAAACGGAACGGGCGAAAGTAGAATGATCTGCCGATCTGGTTTTCGAATGCTGTCGAGCAGTTGCCGGTATTCGTCGATGAATTTCGGGAGCGACTTTTCACCCCCCAGCGACTCCATTTGTCCAAATTGCGCAAATACGACGTTAGCGCCCAAGCTGTCCAGATTTTTGCTCCAGCTGCCAAAACCAACATCACGGAATTGTTCAAAAACCGTGTCGCCATCCCATCCCAGATTCCAGATGCGGAGTTGGGTGGTGGGGTGGGCTGCGTACAGCAACGTTTCCAGAATACCGTCTTTGCGCATGGCGGCTATGTTGGCTCCCCCCGCAAACGCGATGATGTCGCCCGACCGGAATATCGGGATGGCATTGCCTTGGCGTTTGTCCAGCGGTAGTTTCAACTGTTTGTTCAACTGGGCTTCGGTCAGACCGGCCAGCTCTACCTTGGGGTTGTGGACCAGCTTGTTGATCTTATACATCACGGTTTGAGGTTCTCCGCTGTGAATCTGGAGTGCAATGTAGCCCGACGCATCCCCGCCGGGGTCTTTGATAGCCACCGCCAGTTTGCCGTTGATGGCCGTCCAGATCCGGTCGCCGACGGCCAGAATCTCGTAGTGATTCCACTGACCGCGTTTGACGGCTTTTTCGCCCCGGTCCGACCAGTCCAGTTTCTGCCGCCCATGTTCGTGGTACAGCCGCCCCCAGACGTCCTTGCCCATATCGGCCTGGTAGCCCAGCGCCTGACCGGATGCATCGGCTTTCCGGGAGCGAAACTGAATCCCGGCATTGCAGTCGTCCGGTTCGAGTTTAACGTCGATACTGAGGTAAAAATCCGCTACTTTGACCGACGACCACAGGAATTTGTTCTTCTCGACTTTCTGCGTTGCGTGGCCCACAATGGCCCCGTTTTTTACCGACCAGTATTTCATGTCCGCAGCCGACCAGCCGGTTAGATCCCGGCCGTTGAAGAACGTTTTGTCAACCCGGGGCTGTGCGTGGCTAACAAAAACCGTCAGTCCGAAAAAGAGCGCGAGCAACGGATGTAAAAGGGAGCAACGAAAACCGTTGTCGGCGGTTGGGAAAAAGTCCATGCGTATATCGGGTTAAAGGAACCTCCCCAATGACCAATTGGGGAGGGGTTAATGATACTTAATAGCCCGGATTTTGCTTCAGCTCCGGATTGATGATGATTTCGCTGATGGGAATCGGGTACAGTAAATCCCGCTCCGTGACGTTAAAAGCCGTCGCGGCTGGCCCACTACCCGCGGGGTAATAATATTTCTGCGGATTGGCTTTTGGAGGCCGTAAGAACTTGGGATTTTACCAGCACTGGTGTTTCTTGCATACGGGTTAAAAACCGGTTTCCTGCCCGTGCAAGGCTGACCCGATCGCAACGTTTTCCATTCATTTTGTTTCCGTATGAAGGTTTTCTGCCGAGTCATCACGAGTTTCCTCCTGCTAGGTTATTGTCACACTTCGTTCGCCCAAAAACCGGAGAGTGCAGAACCCTATATCCGGTTCGACGACACCCGGAATGTTACCTGGCCTTCCGACTTTGAAGTGGTCGGCATTCCGTCTACGGCGGATGGGCAGGTTCAGAAAGCGTATTTCTACAAGACCCGATCGGGGCGCCCGGAACCCCTGATCATTTCGCTGCACACCTGGAGCGGGGATTATGCACAAAAGGATGATCTCGCGGCTCTTTGTCAGCAACGCGATCTGAATTACATTCATCCGGATTTTCGCGGGGCCAATAAATCGCCGAGTGCCTGTTGCAGCGAGCTGGCTCTGGCCGACATTGATGATGCCATTGCGTTTGCGCGGAAGCACGCCCAGGTTGATACCAGCAAAATCTACGTGATTGGCGTCAGCGGGGGCGGTTATGCCACCCTGAGTACGTTCATGAAATCGAAGCACCCGGTTCGGAAATTCTCCGCCTGGGCGTCTATTGCGGACCTGGAAGCCTGGCACCGGGAAAGTACCATTCTCAGGAACAAGTATGCTGCGGACGTCATCGCCTGCACGGATTCCGGGGAGGCCCTGAACCGGGAGAGTGCCCGTCGAAGGTCGCCCCTGTACATGAAAACGCCCGTGAAACGCTTAAAAACCGCTCAGCTTTCCATTTATGCGGGTATTTACGACGGTCTACAGGGCAGTGTGCCGATTACGCATTCCATCAATTTTTACAATAAGCTGCTGACGGATCTGGCGGTTTCGGACCGTTCCCGGTATGTATCGGATCAGGAAAAGCTACACCTGCTCGAATTGCGGCAACCCCTGGGAAAACTCGGAACGATTGCCGACCGGCCGATCTGTTTGAAAAAACGGTCCGGTAATCTGACCTTAACCATTTTCGAAGGCAATCACGAGATGTTGACCGAATATGCACTGAATGAACTCCTGAACGAATAAGTCCGAGGACTTATTTTTTCGTTAACCGGAATCATATTACGGCTGTAGGCAAAGCGTACTTTTGTCCGGCTTTCGATCTCGGTAAGTGCCTTTTGCAACGGTATATTGTCAGCCTTGAGAGTGATCGTTTTTCAGAGATTTTTGTTGCTGCATAGAGGGAGTTTAGAGGGTTTTGGAATACTACTGGTTTCTGATTTACTCTGCATTACGACAGCCTTCGCCATTGATTACAATGTTGTCGCCTTGCATTTCGTAGGTGGCTTCGACCATCTGGGTGGTTATATCCAGAATCTCCGATAAACGATTGTGATCAAAGGTCGCTTTCAGGCGGCAATTGGCTACTCGGCGTTGTGGCTACGCTCGTCTTCATTCCCTAGTACATCCCAACAAGTCTGAAGGCTATTGTGGGTAGAACGCAACTTACCGGCTTTCTTTTTCCAGTTCATTTACGGTTTTAGGCAAAATGGACGAGTCGGCACCGACATGGGGGCCGACGGGCCGTTTCCGGAACCAGTTTGCCAGCGCCGAACCGGTCACATTCTGCAACGGGCCGAAGATGGCAGATGCCAGGCCGAGGGTGGCTACCTTGCCCATTTTCAGCGCCAGACCGGTGGCAACTCCGCCGTTTTGCATCCCCACTTCAAACGCGATGGTCCGGCGGTCACGCTCGGGTAAGCCGAACAGAAAAGCCGTGAAATAACCGACGCTCAGACCGATGACGTTGTGCAAAAGGCAAGTGATAATCAGCAAACCGCCCACTTGCAGCAGATTGTCGCGGCCCGATGCCGTGATGATCACGGTATTGATGACAATGCCAAGCATGGCGACAAACGACAGCGCGCTTTCGATCATGGGCCGGTAGATATTCCGGGCGTTTTTCAGGAGAATCGCACTGATCATGGGAAGCAGGTAGAACCAGAATGCGGACGTGAGCAAAGCCGTCAGAAAACCGGTCAAGTCGGCGTTGGTCACGAACATCATGATTACATTCGTCACCAGAATAACTCCGGCAAAAGCCAGTAACTGAATGGTTTTGGCGCGTTTGGTTTCATTGCCGAAGTAAAAGAGGTTGAAAATGAAACCGGCCACGACCGGGATGATAATCATGTTGGTGATGTCGATCATCATGTGTGCAATGTCGATTTCGACGTACTGACCGCCCAGCCACTTCATCAGAAATGGCGTAATAAACGGCGACAGCAGGGTAGAACACGCACCGATGGTGACGGCCAGCGCCAGGTTGGCACCCGACAGATACGACATGACATTGGACGCCATCGCACTGGAAACGCAGCCGATCAGGATGACGCCCCCGGCAATTTCGGGCTCAAAATCAAATAGGTGTGACAGGCCGAAACCCACCAGCGGCATAACCATGAAATGACAGCAAATGCCGATGAGTACGCCTTTGGGCATTTTAACGACGCCCCTGAAATCATCGAAACTCATGTGCGATCCCATGCCGAACATGGTCAGTTGCACAAAAGGGACAATCAGCCGTTTCAGTTCGAAATTGCCAACGGTGAAGAAATAACCGGGGTAAAACATCGCCACCGTCACAGCCGCCAGAATCCAGACCGTGTAGGAAAATCCTTTGAGCTGGGCAAATCCGTGAAAACCCAGCGCCAGCAGCACCAGCGCGAGCATCAGGACCGGGCCCGTTGCGGTTTGGTTATCGGAATAATGCGAAATCGCCGAACCAGAAAAAGCCAGGCCTGACAACGCCAGCAGGAGAACAGATAAACGACGGGGCATGATGGGTTCAGTTTAAGGGTTTACCGGAGCGCGGTTTGAGCAACCGATAGGAATTTATGCAGTAAGAAGTTCGGCGGTAGCCGCTGGATACTCATGGCAGAGGAAATACTTTCGGGGTTCGTCCTCCTCGATTTCCGGAAACCGTACGCCGTAATCGACTAGAAAAACGTTGTCGTTCAGATCATCGCAGACGCTGGAAATCTCGGCGCTGAGTGTGTAGCCAACGCCGTCGATCTGCCAGCCCGTGCCTTCTTCGCCCCAGAACTGGTGAATGGTGCGCGGATGAATGGTCAGGCTTTCGCCCGGTCGTAAGCGCACAATCTCGCCCGGTCCCAGCCGCCGGGTACAGCCATCCACCTGCGTCAGAAACGTCTCGTTCGACGGGTTTCCTGCTGCGTCGGCTTTGGTGAGTTGCACCAGCACGTTGCCGCCCGCCCGGCAGATAATGTCTTCGCGTTTCGACAGGTGGAAGTGGGCCGGAGCGCGCTGGTTTTCCGGGTCGATCAGCCACTTTTCGGCGTATTGTTTCGGGTAATCCGGGTGGTTGGTCCGCCCGTTGCGAACTGTAAACAGGGTTCGGCCAATGTTGTGGAAATCTTTGCTGCCAAAATCGGTGACATCCCAACCCAGCATACAATCGCGGATTTCGTTGTATTCGGGACCGGCCCGACGCCAGTGGTCAACTGTCCAGTGGGCGAAAGGAGGGAGTTGCATACCAAAATGGGCGATGACTTCCTGGGCCGTAGCAATGCTGGCGTTCACGATGGAGCGTGTTAATTTCATGAGAATAGTTTCGTTCGTTTGATTTTTGAAAAAGCGATGCCTGACTCCCAGTTCGGGAGTGCGCAGGAGAGAATAAATGGGGAGCCGCTTTACGGCGTTTTCTTCCGGGCGTTGAAGTTCCCGACGGCTTCCGATACCGTCAGGGCACGGTTGTAGATCGACAACTGGCTGACCTGTCCGCTAATCGATGCGCCAATGCGGATTTGCGAAGCCCCGGCCACCGATTTCAAATACGCATTGAACCGGCCCCAGCCAAATTGCCGGGTGTCACCCCCGTCGTTCAGAACGCCATCAACCACAAACGCGATGATGTGCGGTCCACCATCGACAATCAGGCTGACATGGTGGTTCTGATTGGGTTTGAGTAATCCTTCATCACAGGCCCAGGTTGCCTGCGTCCGCCCGTCGTTCATGGCGAGTTCAACGGTTTTTTTGTCCGTCGTTCGCACAAACCAGCCTTTACCGGTGGAGTCGCGGGCGTCGAGCAGAATCTGGTTTTCGGACAGATTGGCGAGGTTGAAAGCCAGATCGACCGTAAAACCGTTGGGGACGTTCACGCCCGGTTGCTCCAGCTTTTTGGTGTCGCGTTTGTAAAATTCGGGCAGCGTTGGAGCCGCGACGGTTTGCGGGAAATTTCCCGATTGGTACGTCCAGTTGGTGACCAGACCATCTTCCGTTTTCTTCCGGTTGTCAAACTGATTCCACAAATTCGTCAGCAGTTTTTCGTCGATTTTATGGACGCGGGCAATATCCTTCTGGGTTTCCGTAATGTAATAGGCACCTTTATCTTCCACCAGATCGGGGTAGCTCATCCGAATCAGCGGGTCTTCGTCGTACAGCAGAACTTCGGGCTGGGTCCATTTGATGATTTTCCCTTTGGGCGAATCAACTTCCACTCCGCCCATCACCCAGGCCGGATTGCGGTCCTCATAGGCGATGCTCCGGCGTCGGGCGTGTTCCCGGATAAACCGTCCGCCGTGGTTATGAAACCAGTAAAGGTATTTTCCGTTTTCACATTTCCAGACAAAATTAGCCGCCCGGGGGTGCTTGACCAACTGGCCGTTGGCGTAGCGCAGATATTGGGGTGGCTCCCAGGTATGCCCGGCGTCGCGGCTATAGGTATACGCCGGATGCCCGTCGATGGTCCGGTAGACACAATAAAACGAACCGTCGCTCAGGATGGTAAAACTTTGTTCTTCGGCAATGGGGCCACCGTCTTTGGTGGGCGTTCGCAGCCCGATTTCGCCATCGGGCAGGGTATTCCATTTTGCTTTCGCGGGATCTTTTGCGGTCAGCAAATCGGGACTTTGCAGCAAAGCGCCTTCGCTGGAGGTGAAAAAACCGTCGCCAAAACCGCCCACTTTGTGAACGGGCACATACGCGGATTGCTTATACGCGAACGCCCGTCCCACGTTCCAGAAGTATTGAATTTTGCCCTGATACGGGTTTTTCTTATCAATCTGGAAATTCCGGATCGGAATCGTAATCCGGTTGGCCGACCAGGTTTTACCGTGATCATCGGAATATTTAAAGACAAAATAGCCCTGGCTATCAACACGTTTTACCAGACCGTCTTTATACGGCGGATCGTCGCCTTTCACCGCCCGAATGTTGTCGGTATTGTGGTTATAGAAAACAAAAATCCGGCCCGACGGCGCTTTGAGCAGCACGGCATACGACGCTTCCGGACCATCGCCGGGTTCCACGTCGCGTTTGTCGATCCAGGTTTTGCCCTGATCGAGACTCCGCTGGGTAATGATGTGCTGGCCCGAAGCGCCTTCGTGGCCGGTGCCGGTGGTCAGTACACACAGCCAGGCTCCGTCGTTGGTTTTAACAATGTAGGGCTGATCGCTGTAGGTTTCGTCGGGAATAACCGTTCCGGTTTTAATATCCCGCCAGTCCTGCTGGGCCAGCAGCGGGGTGGCAGCAGCCAGAATTAACGCGAGATAGAGGAGGGTCCTTTTTAGCTTTACGTGCATTGTTTCGACGGTTTAAGGGTAAAAGCCAGCCGCTCCGCCGGACTACCGATGAACGGCTGGCTTAAAATCAATAGCCCGGATTTTGGGGTAAAAGATTCGGGTTGAGCATGATTTCGGTGATCGGCACCGGCAGCAACGGTTTTTTGTCAACCCCCAGTACGGCTTTGGCCCGACCCGTCCGGAGCAGGTCATACCAGCGGTGGCCTTCAAAACACAGTTCCACAAAGCGTTCCTGTTCGATGGCCAGCAGGAGGGCTTCTTTGGTGGTTGCGCTTGTATTGGCAAGTCCGGCCCGGTTGCGAATCTGGTTCACCAGCCGGGCGGCTTCGGTGGTTTTGCCCAACTGCGCCAGGGCCTCAGCCTGCATCAGAATGACGTCCGCCAGCCGCAGGAAGATGTAATTGCTGTCGCTAAAACGAGCGTTGCCGATTACGGTTCCCTGGTATTTGGCAACCGTGGGCAGGTTCGGAAACTGATCGGTCTGCGGATTACTCAGGTAAAAGGTAGCCGCCTTGCGCAAATCGCCCGGTTCAAAGGCTTCTACCAGTTTCGGCGACGGGATCAGCGTCTGATTTCCACCGGTTTGTACTTTACTGCTGCGGGGCATGAAGTAGGCCGAAAGACCGTTGGTTTCCTGATTGGCATTGTTGTACTGGAGTTCAAAGATGGATTCAGTGGTATTTTTGGCCGTAAAAAGGGTGCCGTAATTCGCGCCGGATACCAGCGAATAAGTGGGGTTGGCAATGACGTTGGCGGCATAATCGGCGGCTAATTGCCATTCATTGGTCTGATTATACGAACTCCGCCAGAGGTAGACTTTGCTCAGTAATGCCTGAGCGGCTCCCTTCGTGGCCCGGCCCCGGGTTTCGATGGTCGATGCGTACGTAACCGGCAGGAGCTTTTCGGCTTCTTTCAGGTCGGCCAGAATCTGCTCCTGAATCTTGTCGGCGGGGGTTCTTGGCAAATGCAAGTCTTTGTCCAGCGACGTGGTCGGTTCCAGCACGAGCGGCACGGCGCCCCAGAGCCGGACCAGAAAGAAATAATTGAACGCCCGCAAAAAATAGGCTTCTCCCATAATCCGGTCGCGAATGCTGGCAATGGTGGGACTCTTGATGTTGGGAACCTGCGCCAGCACGTTGTTCACCCGGTTGATGCCCGAATAAAAGCTGCCCCAAGTGGCAAAACCGCTGCTGTTGCTGATGTTGTCGTTTTGAAAATCAAGCACACCGGGGTCCGTCACACCAATCGTTTCGACGGGCACTTTGAGGTTATCGGCGCGGGCGTCGCCCCAGACCACCCGGCGCGTATCGTCGCCCTGCAAGGCATCGTAGGCGGCAATAATGGCTGCTTCGGCATCGGCGGCATTCTGAAAAAATGACCCCTGCGTCAGGGCGCTTGGCGGTACCTGGTCGAGTACGTCGGTACACCCGCTGGCCAGACTCAGCAGGATGACGGTCAATAGGGTATTAAGAAAATTTTTCATGGTCAAGGTCAGGTTAGAAGCCGAGGTTTAAGCCAAAGGTGAAGGTGCGAACCTGCGGGTAAGTACCGAGGTCGATGCCTTGCAGGAGCGGAAGACTGCTCCGGAAATTGACTTCGGGATCAAGACCGAGGTATTTCGTGAACGTGAACAGGTTCTGGCCGGAAACATACACCCGCAGGCTTTCCGCTTTGATGCGTTTCAGGATGGTCGGCGGAACGGTATAGCCGAGCGTAGCGGTTTTTATACGCAGGTACGAACCGTCTTCAATCCAGCGGGTAGACGGAACCCCGTTGCGGGCGATGGTGCTGGGGGTGCCGCGCGGTACGTCGGTGATGTCGCCCTGTTTGCGCCAGCTCCGGAGCACTTCGGTCGTAGCCGCATTATAGACAAAACTCCGGTTTGATGACTGCCGGGTCTGGTTGTAAATGTCGTTGCCGTAGGACCACTGCATGAAAACCGACAGATCGAACCCTTTGAACGAGAAGTTATTGGTCAAACCGCCCGTAAACTTGGGGTTGGCATTGCCAATGAGCGTCCGGTCGTCAGCATTGATGACGCCATCGCCGTTCAGGTCCACGTAAATCATGTCACCCGCTTCGTAGAGCGGACCGGTTTTGCTGCCATCCCGCAGATTGGCGGCTTTCGCTTCTTCCGAGGTCGCATACACCCGCCCGGTGTAGAGCAGGCCGTAGAAAACCCCGATGGGTTCGCCCACCCGACCGATACCAACGGGCCGTTCGCTGAAATACACGGCATCGGCGCTGCTCTGGATGATGTCGGCGTTGTTATTGGAAAGTTTAATGATCTTGTTCCGGTTGAACGAAAGATTAAAGCTGGTGCTCCATTTAAAACCACCCGTCGCGCCCGAGCCGGTAAGATTCTGGCTGAAAATGCTGAATTCAAGTCCTTTGTTTTGGGTGTTGCCCACATTTTGCAAGGCAGAACTGAAACCCGACGTGGTGGGTAAATTGACGGACAGGAGCAGGTCGTTCGTCTTTTTCAGATACGCGTCGGCGGTGAAAGCAATGCGGTCGTTCAAAAACGAAATGTCAAGCCCGATATCCGACTGCGTGGTCGATTCCCAACTCAACGACGGGTTGGGCACTGCCGAGAGCGCAATACCGGATTTGCCGATGTAGTTGCGTCCGGTACTGTACAGGCCCTGCGCGCCGTAATCACTGATGGACTGATTGCCGACGACGCCGACGCTGGCCCTCAGTTTCAGGTCGTTAATAAACGGAAGGCCCTGCATGAACGGTTCCTGCGAAAGCCGCCAGCCTGCTGATACCGCCGGAAACCAGCCCCACTTGTTGTCGGCCCCGAACCGCGAAGAACCGTCCCGGCGCAGGGTAGCAGCCAGCAGGTACTTGTCGTTGTAACTGTAATTGACACGGGCAAAGTACGAAGCCAGCCCCCAGGCTGATTTGCTGCTCGATGCCCCCGTTGCCGTAGCCGCTGCGTTCAGGGTCGGAATGTTGTCGGTTGCCCCCTGATTGGCAGCTGCCGACAGGTTGAACAGGCGCGTTTCCTGCACACTATACCCCAACAGGCCCGACAGGTTGTGCGAACCGAACGACCGGTTATAGTTGAGCGTGTTTTCGCTGATCCAGCTTGACACGTCGGCATAGGAAGCCGTTGCGGGCCGGGCTCCTCCGCCCTGGATGGTGCTGGGAATGAAATTTTCGTCGCGGGTGCCCGAGTAGTCGATGTTTAGCGTCGAGCGGAATGTCAGGTTTTTCAGGATTTCATAGTCGGCGTAAACATTGCCCAGCAGCCGGTTCACGACTGCAAACGAAACGCTCTGCGTCGCCAGCGCCACCGGATTCGGGCGTTGAATCTGATCGACAAAAGTGTAGGAGCCATCGGGGTTATAAACCGGTGAAAACGGCAGCATCCGGAGCGCGTTGGTCAGCACGGCATTGTTGTCGTCGCCTTCCGGAACACGGTCGCGCTTGGCCGTAGACAGCAGGATATTTGCCCCGGTTTTGAAGCGGGAAGACGCCTGATGGTCGATGCTGAACCGCCCGCGGTAGGTTCGGTAACCCGAGCTGATCACGACGCCTTTCTGGTCGTACAGCCCCAGGCTAGCCGCGTAGGTCGTTTTGTCGTTACCACCCCGTAGCGACAGTTCGTAATTGGAAACCGGGGCGGTCCGGAACAGTTCATTCTGCCAGTTGGTGTCGTAAACCGGGGTGTCGCCGTTGAACAGGGTATCCAGGCCCAGCCGTACTTCGGGCACACCCGCGTTTTGCACGGCATTCAGGATGTAATCCCGCTCCTGCACGGCATTGAGCATCGGAATCTGCTTGCGGACTTCCGCAAAACCGGTGTAGGCGCTGAAGTTGACGGAAGTTTTGCCCGCTTTGCCGCGTTTGGTCGTAATGATAATAACGCCGTTGGCACCCCGCGCTCCGTATATGGCCGACGCCGACGCGTCTTTCAGCACCTCCATCGACTGGATGTCGTTGGGGTTCACGACGTTGATGTTGCCCGTAATCGGAACACCGTCAACAATATAAAGTGGGCTGTTGCCCGCGTTGAGCGACGTAATGCCCCGGATTTTGACGGTTGGGCTACCGCCTGGTGATCCGCTATTCTGCACAATTTCGACCCCAGCGACCCGGCCCTGCAACGCTTCAATCGGTCCGGGAACGGGCAGATTTTCAAGCTCTTTGCCTTTCACGGAAGCGACGGATCCCGTCAGTTCCCGGCGCTGCTGGGTACCGTAGCCAACGACCACCACCTCGCCGAGCGCTTTGGTATCCGCTTTTAGCGACACATTAATGGTGGTGCGATTGCCGACCGGCATTTCCTGCTTCTCGTAACCAACCGAACTGAATACCAGAACGGCATTGCCGTCGGGAACGCTGATGCTGAACTGACCGGATTCGCTGGTTGTGGTGCCGAGCGTGGTTCCTTTGACGGCCACTGTGACACCCGGCAATGTTTCGCCATTTTCGGCAGTCACGGTTCCTTTGATGGAAATGGCGATTGGTTTGACCGACGGCTTGCTGAACCGCAACGTCGGATTACGGGCCAGCAGTGGATGGCTGATGGGGCTAAACGCGAGCAGCAGCAGGGGTAGCCATCGTACCTTATTTAGATTTATTTTCATAATGGTAAAGAGTTAGGATAGTTCAATTATCTGCCTGGTCATTAGAGTCAGGGCTGAACAGTTGATTTCAATAAAACCGCCTTGCTAATCCGTCTTTTGTTGAATTATTTCTGAATTTATATGAATAAATTCGAGAGGTGGAAATGGGGAGTGGTCTTGCTTTGGAAAAAACGTTTCCGGAAACGTTGCCGGAAAAGAAAAATAGAGCCTTTGCTTCGAAACACCGTTTGGAATGGCTGAAACCCGACTGCCCCAGGAGAAAATAGGAAAAGTTATAAATTCGTTGGCGTCCAGTGCGCTATTCAGAAGTGACCAGAGTAAAGAAGAAACGGTAGGCAGGAGAAAAACCGGTGAAACCGGCGTGAGTAGCTTCCGGGAGGTTTATCTTTAAGAAAGTGAAGAAGCCCGAAACCGTATGCGAAGTAAACAACCAACCATCTGGGATATTGCCATCAAACTGAACGTTTCTATCTCGACCGTTTCGCGGGCGTTACGGAATGCGCCGGATATCAATCCGGATACAAAAAAAGCCGTGCTGGATCTGGCGCACGAACTGGATTATCAACCCAACACCATTGCCACCAGTCTGCGGAAAAATAAAACCGACATCATCGGCGTACTGGTACCGGAGTTTGTGCACGCTTATTTCCCGAGCGTCATTTTGGGGGTGCAGGAGGTGGCCAATGCCGCCGGATACAAGGTCATGATTGGGCAGTCGAACGAGTCGCTGGAAATTGAGAAACATAATTTACAGGCCATGCTGTCGAGCCGGGTGGATGGCGTAATTATGGCCATTACGCGGGAAACGAATGAGTATGAGCACATTCTGGCCGCCCAGCGGAAAGGCTTGCCGGTGGTATTTTTCAACCGGATTGTCGATGAACTGCCCGGTTCGAAAGTGCTGGTCGATGATTACCGGGGGGCGTTTCGGGCGGTGGAACACCTGATCCAGACGGGCTGTCGGCGGATTGCCCACCTGGCCGGCCCCGAAAACCTGACGATGAGCCGCAACCGGCTGAATGGGTACATCGATGCGCTGAAAGCGCACCAGTTTCCGGTCGATGAGTCGATTATTATGCCCTGCGATTTTATTGAGGGCCGCGCCCGCGCCTGTACGCAGCAGTTGCTGGATGGGCCCAATCGACCCGATGCGTTGTTTGCCGTCAATGACCCCACGGCCATTGGGGCCCTGGTTTGCATTCAGGAAAATGGTTTGTCGATTCCGGATGATATTTCGCTGGTGGGGTTTTCCAACGCGCCCCACAGTGCTTTTGTGACGCCCCCGATGACGGCGGTGGTGCAGCCAACAAACGAAATTGGCCGGGTGGCCGCCCGGTTGCTGCTGCGGCAAATTGAAGAAGGCGCGGCTTTTGTGCCCGAAACCCAGACGCTGGATACCACGCTGGTCATTCGCAAATCAACGCATCCGGTTTTGAAAACCGTCTGAAGGGAACAGGTGCGTCGGGAGGCTGAAATCATACCCTGAACTGTCGCAATTACCCCCCATCAAAGGCATAAAAATAACCCATTCCGAAGACGCACACCGGCTATTTTTGTCAAAAACAATGCGACCATGAGAAAGCTAAAACTTCAAGTACAGATGACCGTTGATGGATACATAGCCGGACCCAATGGCGAAATGGACTGGCTGATTTACGATTGGGATGAGGAACTGAAAAAGTATGTAACCCAACTAACCGAACCGGTTGACTGCATCGTACTGGGGCGAAAACTGGCTCAGGGTTTCATCCCCCATTGGGCGTCTCACCCCGAACTGGAGGGCGCCGATAAATTCAACAGCACAGAGAAAGTCGTTTTTACCAAAGGGCTTGACCAGTCGGAATGGGACCATACCGTTCTGGCAAAAGGCGACCTTGCGGACGAAATTACCACGCTGAAAAAGCAGGACGGTCAGGATATCATCGTGTATGGCGGGGCGACGTTCGTATCGGCACTCATCAAACAGGGTCTGATTGACGAATATCATCTATTCATTAATCCGACGGCGATTGGTTCCGGAATGCCCATTTTCCGGGAACTGAACGGCAAACAACCGCTGACACTGGTAAAATCGACGGCTTTTGACTGCGGCATTGTTGTGCTTCATTACGAACTGAAAAATTCCTGAAATAACGCCATCAATTCAGCTAGCCGACAACCTGATGTTTACTCAGGTTGTCGGTTTCAGCAGACATTGGTTTTACTGGCGAAATACCTTGAGTGTTATCCGGCTGGAGCCGCTGGTGATTCGGAGGAACAACAAGCCGGGACGAAATGGAAATATATCGAGGCCGTATAGTGAGTTTATGGTGTACGAATAGTAAGAAAGCACTTCAAGGCGCTTTTGAACCTAGTCTACTCCTGAACCATGCGTAAAACCGTCCCTCTTTTTTTATTGGCCAGCCTGTGGCTGATTGACTCGTTCGCCCAAACGATTTACGTAGCTCCGTCGGGTAACGACCGGAACCCCGGCACGCTTCAGAAGCCGCTGGCCACCCTGACCGCTGCCCGCAACCGCGCCCGGCTGTTGCGACGGCAGAAACCGCCCGTTAAACCGGTGGAAATTGTGGTGCGGAAAGGAGAGTATCTGCTGGATGAACCGCTGATGCTGACGGCTGAGGATTCGGGTTCGGAAAAGGCTCCGCTGGTGTTTAAAGGTGAAGCGGGGAGTATGCCGATTTTTTACGGCGGCATTCGGCTGAAAGGCTTCGAGAAAGTGTCGGATAGTCTCTGGAAAACCGAGGTGCCGGAAGTTCGGCGGTTTGGCTGGGTATTTGAACAATTGTACGTCAACGGTCAGCGGGCTGTGCGGGCTAAAACGCCCAACGACGGTTTTTTTCAGCCGAAAGCCGTCACCGAAACGATCTTGCATAAAGGAAAGGGCCGAGCTCCCGAACTGGCCGCTCAGAAAGTTACCGTTCCGCTCGAAGTACTGCCCTGGCTGACCAGCCTGTCGGAAGCCGAGCTGAACCGCGCCGTTGTGACGTTCTATCACCATTGGGACAACACCCGCAAACCGATTCTTTCGGTTAGTCAGGCCGATACGGCGATCTACATGACCGGCGGGGGGATGAAGCCCTGGAACCCCATAACCCGCCATTCGCTGTTTGAAATCGAGAACCTGAAAGCTGCGCTGGATGCGCCCGGCGAGTGGTTTCTCGAACCCACCGGTACGCTGTATTACCGCCCACGACCCGGCGAAACCATCGCCAAAACAACGTGTTTTGCGCCAGTTAACGAGAAATTCGTGATTGTCAAGGGCGACGAAAAAGAAGGAAAACGGGTCAGAAATGTTCGGTTTGAAAACCTGTCGTTTCAGGTGGCCGGGTACCGGATGCCGGTTTCTGGCGTGGAACCCGAGCAGGCGGCTGCCTCCATCGAAGCCACGGTGCAACTGGATTTTGCTGACCAGATTAGCTTCATCAACTGCGAAATTGCCCATACCGGCGGCAGTGCCATCTGGTTCCGGCGGGCCTGCGCCAACGGGCGGGTCGAACGGTGTTACCTGCACGATCTGGGGGCGAGTGGGGTCAAGATTGGCGAAACCGTCATCCGGCCCGATTCGTCGGAACTGACGCACCACATTACCGTCGATAACAACATTCTGCATTCAGGTGGGCACGTGTTTCCCTGCGCCGTGGCGCTGATCATTTTTAACGGTCGGGATAATGCTCTGACGCACAACGAAGTGGCCGATTTCCGGTATTCCGGCGTATCGGTCGGATGGGTGTGGGGCTATGCATTTAGCCCGTCCAAACGCAACCGGGTCGAATACAACCACATCCACCACCTGGGCTGGGGTGTTCTGAGCGATATGGGCGGGGTCTATACGCTCGGCATGTCGGAGGGTACGGTAGTGTCCAACAACGTCATTCACCACATTTACGCGTTCGATTACGGCGGCTGGGGGCTGTATACCGATGAAGGTTCGACGGGAATTGTGATGGAAAATAATCTGGTGTATGCCTGCAAAAGTTCGGGTTTTCACCAGCACTACGGCCGGGAAAACATCATTCGCAACAACATTTTTGCCGACAATATCAAGGCGCAGCTTCAGGGCACGCGCGTCGAACCGCACCGGTCGTTTTCGTTTACCAATAACATTGTGTATTTCGATAAAGGTACACTGCTGAGTAGTAACTGGCATAAATTTAACCTGACATCGGACCTGAACTGTTACTGGGATGCCCGGACGAAAGAGCCGGCATTTGGCAAACTGACCGTGCAGGAGTGGCAGCAGGCCGGTAAGGATCAGCGCTCGATTGTGGCCGATCCGGGTTTTGCCAATCCGGCGGCCCATGATTTCCGGTTAACCAATACCGAGGTGGTTCAAAAGATTGGTTTCAAACCGTTTGATTACAGCAAGGCGGGCGTTTATGGCTCCATTGCCTGGAAAAACAAGGCGGTGATGGATTCGGCGGTCGCCCAGGAATTTGATGAAATGGTGGCCCGGCACGAGAAAAAATAAGGCGAGGGGACTGTTATAAAAACCAGTAGCTTAGCAACATTCCCCAAATGGTGTCCTGTCGGAGTGCCTTCCGCAACGATGCCAGCGCCTTGCTCATGTGGGCTTCCACGGTTTTGAGCGTAATCTGAAGTTCCTCGGCAATCAACTGGTATTTTTTTCCTTCGAAGCGGTTCATCATAAACACTTTCTGGTTCTGGGGCGACATCCGGCAAATGACTTCCTCCACTTTATGGAGCAGTTCATCGTAATTCATGATGTCTTCCGGGGTTTGCGAAGCCGTTGAAAAAGCTCCCTGATCCAACTCCGCCGATTCCAGATTGGTTAGATTGGCTTCATGGCAAAACTCGCGTTGTAAATAGTTCAGGCTGCGGTGCCGGACGGTGGTATAAAGGTAGGCCCGGTATGAGGTCGTGATGTGCCGGTGAAGCTCCTTTTGCCAGAAGGTATAAAAAACATCACTGACCAGGTCACGCGCTACTTCCCGTGAATAGACGAAGCGGATGGCATGGCTGCACAACGGCCCGTAATACTCCCGAAACAGCAATTCGCACCCCTTGCTGGGGTCCTGCTCGAATGCTTTTCGAATGAAAAGCTCCTCATTGGACATCGCTACGGGCT
Source organism: Larkinella arboricola (assembly GCF_003259745.1). Lineage (GTDB taxonomy): Bacteria > Bacteroidota > Bacteroidia > Cytophagales > Spirosomataceae > Larkinella > Larkinella arboricola. Next base: position 1,663,537 of record NZ_QLMC01000001.1, read on the forward strand.
CGTCCGGCAAATCCGTATCGGACGGTTTCACCAACTGGGGGCCGGAAAAGGAAACCGTATGGAGAAGGTCTGTGTTCACGCGGGAGTTTTGCTTTACCCTTTCTACCTACTAAGACCCAAATTCCGGAATCTACCCTAATGGCAAATCAGATTTTTCTGAAAAAAAATCTTCAAAAAATAACACTGGTTCCCAAAGACGTTACTACCCGGTTTTCTAAAAAAATAAAGCAAACGGTATTAGGGTAAAGGATTTATTTTGGGTCTTCCCATCAGAAGACAATGACCCAATGGAGTCTAAAATTTCCAAAAGCATATTGCGGGCGTATTTTGCCGGGCGGGCTACTCCCCTCCAGAAACAGCTTGTTGCTGAGTTTCTGCGGGAGGAGGCCAACCGTGAAACGTTCTACCGCGCCCTGCACGAGTGGGAGAAGGAAAATGCCCAGTTTTTGCCGGACGTGATGAGCGATTTTCAACGATTAAGGGCCCAGATGGAGCAAGGTAGAAACCCCGAAGAAACCGCTGGCGAGACTCTTGAGACACCTGTTGTCCGGCGTCCGTTTCTGAGTTACTGGCTGGCGGCTGCTTCCGTCGGATTGGTGGTATTACTCAGCTGGTGGCAACGGGAACGGCTTTTATACCGAACTTATTCAACAGCGTATGGCCAGATTCAAACCATCTATTTGCCGGACAGCAGCCGGGTGACGCTCAATGCCAACTCGACGCTGAAGGTTCCGCGCTTTGCGGTTTTCAAGGATACACGGGAAGTGAAGCTGGCGGGTGAAGCGGAGTTCTCGGTGGTTCATACGCATGATAATCGACGCTTTCTGGTGCACACGCCCGATCAACTGGAAGTGGAAGTGCTAGGAACCGAATTCATTGTTTACAGCCGAAACCGGGGTTCCAAAGTTGTTCTGAACCGGGGAAAAGTAAAGCTACGGTCTCTGAAAGACAAGCGGCAGAAACCGTTGGCAATCCGCCCCGGCGACGTAGTGATCGTTACTAAACAAGGCACGTTCAATTTACAGCGTCAACAAGCCGTTGCCGAACATACGGCCTGGAAAGAACACCGGTTTGTTTTTAACCGAACACCGCTGGCCGACATTGTCCGTCAGATTCACGAACAGTTTGGGGTTACGGTATTGATTCCGGATGCCGAGCTGGCCGCTCATCAGTTGTCGGGGAATTACCCGGCGCAGAATGCCAACGACCTGCTCGAGATGATGACCCGATTGCTCAACTTACGACTTCAGCATCAGAACGATACGCTGGTTCTTTCACGGGATCAGTAGACCGGTTTGCTTTTCAATTGTCCTGTAATAGTTTCCTAAACCTTAATTAGTATGAACCAACCCCTACATTTTATGGCTTCGTGGACCGTTGGCCTGGCGTTGCTGGCGCTTTACCCCACGGTATCGCACAGCCAGACGCTAGCTTACCACACGGTTCCGCGGCAGGAAGTACCCAGTCGTCCGTCGCAGGTCCGGCTGCGGGATGTGTTGCTGGAATTACAGAACCAATACCGCGTCAACATCGTCTTCGATGAAAAAGCGCTGGAAGGTATTACGGTTGATAAACAGCTCATGAACCGTAATACGGGCCTCTCTCAGAAATTAAATATACTGTTGAAAAACAGCGGTTTACGGCTTGAGAAAACGAAGAAGGACACTTACCTCATTCTGCCCGGCAAAGAAGCCGATCGCACCGAAGTCTCCTTACCGGCTTTACCCGGTCAAGTGGCCAGGCAAAACTCATTTGCTTCGCTCGCGCCAATGAGCATTAGCAGCCCGGTGAGTATTCAGGCCGTTCGGATACAGGTTAGCGGACAGATCAAAGATGAAAATGATCAGGGGCTGCCAGGGGTCAATGTAACCGAAAAAGGAACGGCCAATGGTACCACCACCGATGCGGACGGAAACTACAAACTTTCTGTAGTTGGGGCTGGTAGTGTTCTGGTATTCAGTTTTTTAGGATATGTTTCCCAGGAGAAAACCGTAGGGTCGAATTCAACGATCAGTGTGAGCTTGGTGCCCGACGTTAAATCGCTCTCAGAGGTCGTGGTGGTGGGCTACGGTACGCAGAAAAAATCGGATCTGACCGGTTCCATTTCATCTGTTAAAGCGGACGAAATCAAGAATTTGCCGGTTCGCTCCGTGGTGGAAGCCTTGCAGGGCCGGGCTGCCGGGGTTATGGTCAATAAAGATAGTGGCCGACCCGGTTCTGGCTCCCAGATCATTATTCGGGGTGTCGGCTCGATCAACGGTCTGAATCCGCTGTTCGTGATCGACGGTGTACCCCGCGGAAACTCCACGTCGTTCAACCCGCGCGATGTCGAGTCAATTGAAATTATCAAAGATGCCAGTGCGGCTGCCATTTACGGGGCCCAAGCTGCGGGTGGCGTTGTGTTGATTACAACCAAGCGCGGTTCATACGATCAGAAAACGAACATCAATTTTAGTTCGAATACCGGTGTTCGGCAGATTGCGCGGACGTATGAAATGCTCCAGACACCGGATTACATCCGCGCCCGGCGCGGCATCGGGCAGGACTACGGGCTTTGGAATAATCAGAACTTGCCGAATACCAACTGGTTCGATGAATTGTTTCAGAACGGCATGGAGCAAACGTACATGCTGTCGGTGAGTGGGGGAACCAGCAAGGCCAAGTATTACCTGTCTGGCGGGTATGAACGCGAAGACGGGATTCAGAAACAGAATTACTGGGAACGGTATTCGTTGCGAATCAATGCCGATTACAAGTTGAGCAAGCGGTTTACGTTCGGTCATCAGTTGTATTTATCCAAGGTGCGGGAGAACCCCGCTACCCGGAACATTCCCTGGCGTACACTGCCGTATATGGCCATTCGGAATGAGGATGGCACCTTTGCCAGAGTGCCATCCGAGGTGGAGTTTTCGGGCGATAACGATGTAGCCGCGCTGGCGTATATGCACCGGAAAAACGGTGGTATCGGCCTGGATGCCAACCTTTATTTTGATTGGGAAATCATCAACGGACTCACCTTTCGGACCACCGCCGGAGCCGGTTTAGGCGCTAGCTTCGAAGATAGTTTTACCGAACGAAATGACTTGAAACGAACCGCAACGGTCGAAAGTTATTCGAAATCATCCAGCTACAGCGAAAGTTACGTGTTGTCCAGCCAGTTGACGTATGGACGGGTTTTTGGCGGAAAACACGATGTCAAGGTGATGGCCGGGTACGAAATCCGGAACTCCTTTAGCTCCGGTCTGAACGCAACGGCATCGGGTTTCCCGGTGAAGGTCGCCGAGTCGTTTGGCTTATCGACCAACCCGAATAAAACGGCGGGTGGTTCGCTTGGGTATGGCGGTTTGCTCTCGCAGTTCGGACGGATTAACTACGTTTTTAACGACAAATACCTGTTTACGGCCAACGTGCGTCGCGATGGTTCACCCAAGTTTGCTCCGGCTAACCGCTGGGGTGTTTTTCCGTCGGTTTCGGCTGGTTGGAAAATCAACGAAGAAGCTTTTTTTCAGAACCTGAACGGGAATGTGATCACGCTTCTGAAACCGCGTGTGAGCTGGGGGATTCTGGGTAATGATGCGGCCATTGGCAACTTTGCCTACCTGCCTTCGTACCAGTTAGTTCAGCAACACAGCTTTGATGAAACCAACATTATTGGCGGTTTTAATTCCACTAAAGTAGTGAATGAAAAAATCAAGTGGGAAGAAATACATACCATTAATGTGGGGTTAGATGTCAACTTATTCCGGGATAAACTTTCGTTCTCGGCCGATTATTATAGCCGCGATACGCGCAATATGTTATACAACTTGCCAACCCCGCTTTCGTCCGGTATTGCCAACTTTAATTCTGCTACCAGTACGATGCCGGTAAACATCGGGAAAATCTCGAATAAGGGGTGGGAATTGAGCGCAACTTTCCGGGATACCAAAGGCGGTTTTACGTATAATGTATCCGGCAATGTGTCGCACAACCGGAATAACGTAGTCGATCTGGGTTTGCCAACTGCTTATATCTACAGCGGTAGCCTGGATTTTATGAGCGGAAACTCGCCCTTTAAAACGGTTAATGGTCAGCCAATTGGTCAGATTTATGGGTTGATTACCGAGGGACTGATTCAAAGCCAGTCCGAGATGGATGCCTTAAACGGAACAGCCACACAGAAGGCGCTGGCAGCCGGTGATATCAAACCCGGACAGGTAGCGTATTACAACCATCAATATACCGGAGCGGGTGATTTTAAATACAAAGACTTGAACGGCGATGGGAAGATTAACGACAACGACCGCACATTCATTGGCAATCCCTGGCCGAAGTTTCAATACGGTTTTAACCTGCAACTGGGCTGGAAAGGCTTTGATGTGATGGCACAGATTATCGGTGTTGCCGGTCGCGATGTGATTAACGGTTCGTCGATTTTTGAGCGGTCTTTTCAACAGGATTATCAGTCGACGTATGACATTTTTAATGCGTCTTATTTTCTCGGCAATGGCCTGACGGACCAACCACGGTTAGGCTTGACCGATCCTGCCAATCCGAAAAAGTTTATTCTCGATCCCAGCCGAAATTATTCGTGGTATTCTTCTTATTATGTTGAGGATGGGTCATACGTGAAAATCAAAAATCTGGCAATTGGTTATACGGTTCCGGCCAGCCTGGCCAACCGGATTAAAATGAACCGCATCCGGGTTTACGTGACCGGCCAGAACCTGATTACGTTTACAAAATTCACCGGTCTTGATCCGGAATTTTCGAATGATGTAAAAAATCACGGGCTATACGGAATTACTATGTACCCGCAAACCAAGCTGTTTTCGGCGGGTCTGGAGCTTGGTTTTTAATCGCCCTTATTCTTAATTCTTCAAGATGATGAAAAAAATACTCGCAGCAATAACCGTAGCGCTCTCGACTTTTTGCCTGAGCGGCTGCAAAGAAACTTATCTGGACTTAAAGGACACCGGCTCGATTTCTCCCGCCGACTTTCCGACCTCGCTATCTCACCTCGATCTGATGCTTGTTTCGGTCTACGGCGTTCAGCACGAGTGGGGTTTTCTGGGCCATTACTGGCATGGTTATTCCGTTTTCTGCCTCGACCATACGGTTGATCTGCAATGGCGGGGTGACGAATCCTGGATTGGTATATGCATCGGTACGGCGAGGCTGGGTGAAAACAAAGTGCAACAGCAGTGGCGGGATATTCAGAAAGGAATTTACTTCGCCAACAGCACGCTCGAAGCCATTCAGCAATACCGCGCCATCGCCCCGGTTTCCGAAAAACAGGCCATTGACAACATTGAAGGCCAGGCGCTGTTCCTGCGCGGTTTTTACCTCTGGCATTTGCAGACCCTGTACGGCCAGCCGAATCTGGACGGCATGGGCGTACCCATCATTCGATCCGTTCCGAAAGAACTCAAAGCCATGTCCGTTCCGCGGGCGACGACGCGGGACTCGTATCAGGCTATGATTGAGGATTTTAAGAAGGCTGAGAAGTTGCTGGAGGGTCAGAACAGCAACCGCCGTGCCACCAAGTGGTCGGCCAAAGCGGCTTTGGCAAAGACGTATCTGTTCGCCGAAAAACCGGATAGTGCCAAAATTTACCTGGAAGACTGCATCAAAAACAGCGGTAAGTCGCTGGTGACGTTCGATCATTACAGAAACATGTTCAACGGCGACACCAAATTTGAATACAATAGTGAATCGTTCTACGAAGTGGGCAACCGGGCGTCTCCCGAATTGACCCATAATAACGGTTCCCGCTCGCAGAATACGGGTTCAACGGTTTCATTGCTGTATACGCCTTTTTATATCGATAACGTTGATAATGAGCGCAAAGCGATGGGGTATAGCAACCAGTTCATGCACGACCGGAACCTGGTGCGGTTTGGGTACACCGATGTGCCGCCATTTCGGGCGATGGAGTCCGTAAACGGCACCTGGAAGCTGAAAGACGATTACCTGACGCAACAACGGCAACGGCGCGCACAGGCCGGAAAACAGGCCGACGGCCCGGACCCCCGGCTGTACGTGGCGGCTTTGCAGCCCTTTATCGACTCGGTAAAGGTGTATGGTAAGTTTTACAAGGTGGCACAGGCCGAATTCGGAAAATGGTACACACTTGATCCAGCAACGGGCTTGTCTGCCAATGATTTTTACGGATGGCCGCTGCGGAAAAACCAGTACCTCGATGGCAAACTGGAAGAAACCAAGAACGTAGCCGGTGCTAATTTTTACTTCATCCGGCTGGCTGATATTTATCTGATGTATGCCGAAGTGATGAAGGCGACTGATCCGGCGCTGGCGCTCGAGTACGTCAATAAAGTGAAAAGACGGGCTTATGGGTATAATCCGAATGCGGCTTCGCCCGTGGACTACCCCAGCCTGAGCGCCCGCACGAAAGCCCCCGCCGATGATCACCTGGCCAACGATCCGATTTTGTACGAACGCTGGGCCGAGTTTTTTGGTGAAGCCAAATGGTGGGAAGATGTCCGCCGGTTGAAACTGGGCCCAAAAGAAGCCGCGTTTTTCAAAACCGTAGCGGCTGGCCGGAAGATTGTCTGGCGCGACGAACATTACGCCATGCCGATTCCTCCGCTCGAGTTTGAAACCAACACCAACCCCGGCATGAAACAGAATCCGGGTTATTAATCCATTGTATTCGTTTTAAAGTTATTAATTATGAAAAGGTTATTCCACGGAGTAAAAAACCGGTGGTATAACCTTTTTTTCAATATACCCTGTTTATGCGCGTCAATTTCATCGTCTTTTTTTCGCTTTTTTTATGTAGCCTGACCGGGTTTGTTCAGGCCCAAACCGATACGTTGTCAGAAAGCCGGGAGTTTCTGATTCGGGACGGTTTGCCCAATTTCTTTCAGAAACTTCGAAAAGGCGGCCCGGTTTCCATTGCGTACTTTGGCGGCAGCATTACCGAGGCTAAAAACGGTTGGCGCGAGCAGTCGCTAGGATGGTTGCAGCAGCAATATCCCAAAGCAACCCTGACGCACATCAACGCGGCCATTGGCGGGACCGGCTCTGATCTGGGCGTTTTTCGGCTTCAGCAGCACGTACTGGTCCATAAACCGGATCTGGTGTTTGTCGAATTTGCGGTAAACGACAGTGGTCAGCAGCCCGAAAAGATTCACAAGGCAATGGAAGGAATCGTGCGGCAAATCTGGCGACAAAACCGCAAAACCGACATTTGTTTCGTGTACACCCTGAACGCACCGATGGCGCCGGTTTTGCTGGCTCGTCGGATGCCCAATTCCGTGCGGGCGATGGAGCAGATTGCCAACCATTACGGCATTCCGTCGGTACACATGGGCCTGGAAGTGATTCGGCTCGACCGGCAGGGAAAACTGGTGTGGGGGGGTAAAAAAGAAGACTATCCCGACAAGACGGTTTTTGCGCCGGATCGAACGCACCCGTATTCCGATACCGGCCACCGGCTGTATACCGAAGCGCTGAGCAAAGCCATGCAACAGATCGCTACCGTTGGGCGGCCCGGTGCGCATACCGTTCCCAAACCGTTTGTGGCCGACAACTGGGAAGATGCGCAGATGATTTCCGTTCAGTCACTGACCAAACAGGGCAACTGGCTGGAACTCAACCCGGATGATGATACCGTGGCCCGTCAGTTGAAAAACCGCTTTCCGTACCTGGTGAAATCTAGCCAGCCGGGGGCCGCTATTCAGGTGAAGTTCAAAGGAACCGTTGCGGGGCTTTACGATGTCATCGGGCCCGGTTGCGGACAATATGCGGTTACCGTCGACGACGCCCCCGCTGCGCTTTACCCGCGCTTTGACAGTTACGCGACGTATTACCGTTCGCACTATTTCTTTCTGCCTACGTTACCCAATCAGCTGCATACCATTACGCTGACGGTCTCGCCCGAACCGCTGGACAAAGCCGCCATTCTCCAGAAACGTAATAAGACCATCACCGATCCGCGACGGTACACCGAAAATGCCGTCTATGCCAGCCAGCTTCTGATTATCGGCCAACTTGCAAAGTAACCCCCAACTCGCCTTGTTCTCGTTCCCCAGGCCGGAAAGGCTGAGTGGACGAGGAGAGAGACGTTTCACGGTGATAGTTTTAGTAGGCAGAAAACCAACGATTGTTTGGCTTTCTGCCTACTTTTAGGCAATTTAGTAAGTTTATAATAGGCTATTTGGGCAACTGATTTTGGTTTTTTGCAGAAAATAGCCTTCAAATTCACAGGCTTTCCTAACTTTCGACTTTACTAATCCATCAACAAAATGAGACGAAGGGATTTTATCCAGCTCTCTGGCCTGGGCTTGGGGGCACTCATGGGCGCATCAGTTCCCGTACTGGGTGAAGCCGTTCCGGTGGGGCGACTCCTGGAACCCCGTGCCGATGCGGCCCAGAAAAAGAAGCTGGCTGATGTTGCCCTGAATGCCGCCAAAAGTAAGGGAGCCACCTACGCCGATGTGCGGATTGGGCGGTATTTACAGCAGTTCCTGTTTACGCGGGAAATGAAAGTGCAGAACATCACCAATGCCGAATCGTACGGGGTGGGCATTCGGGTGATTGTCGATGGCACCTGGGGTTTTGCCGCCACCAGCGATGTTCGGCCCGACGCCATCGCCCGCTGCGCCGAAACCGCCGTGGCCATCGCCAAAGCCAACGCCAAAATTCAGAAAGAACCCGTTGATCTGGCCCCGCAGAAAGGCGTTGGGGAAGTAAGCTGGAAAACGCCCCTGAAGAAAAATGCGTTTGAGGTGCCGGTGCAGGAGAAGATCGATCTGCTGATGAAGGTAAACGATGCCGCCATGAAAAACGGGGCCGGTTTTGTGACCTCCAACCTGTTCTTTATCAACGAACAAAAATACTTTGCTTCAACGGACGGCTCCTACATCGATCAGGATATTCACCGCATCTGGCCCACGTTTACCGTCACGGCGGTGGATCGGCAGGCTGGAAAATTCAAGACCCGCGACGCGCTTAGCTCGCCGATGGGCATGGGCTACGAATACCTGGACGGTCTAGCAACGGATAAAATTGCCGGTCCAAATGGTCTGATCGGTTACCGCAACTCCTACGATATGGTGGAGGATGCCACCGTTGCGGCCAAACAGGCCCGGGAAAAGCTTACGGCCAAAACCGTGCAGCCCGGCAAATATGATTTGGTGCTGGACCCGAACCACCTCGGTCTGACCATCCACGAATCGATTGGCCACGCCACGGAGCTGGACCGGGTGCTGGGCTACGAAGCCAATTACGCCGGGACCAGTTTCGCGACGCTCGATAAATGGAAATCGAAAAACTTTCAGTATGGCAGCAAACTGGTCAACATCGTTGCCGACAAAACGCAGCCCTACACCCTCGGAACCGTGGGTTACGACGATGAAGGAGTGCCTACCAAGGAGTGGGATCTGATCAAGGACGGTATTCTGGTCAATTACCAGGCGACGCGCGATCAGGTCAAAATTCTGGGCGGTACGGAGTCGAACGGCTGTAGTTACGCCGACAACTGGGATTCGATCCAGTTTCAGCGAATGCCGAATGTTTCCCTGAAACCCGCTACCGAAAAACGCTCGGCTTCCGACATGGTCAAGGGCGTCGATAAAGGGATTTATATTCTCGGTCGGGGCTCGTATTCAATTGATCAGCAACGGTATAACTTTCAATTTGGCGGACAGCTATTTTACGAAATCAAAAATGGGGAAATCGCCGGCATGCTGGACGACGTAGCCTATCAGTCCAACACCCAGGAGTTCTGGAATTCGTGCGCACAGCTTTGCGACCAGGACGATTACCGGACGTTCGGTTCGTTTTTCGACGGCAAAGGTCAGCCTTCGCAGATCAGCGCCGTGTCGCACGGTTGCCCCACGACGCGCTTCAACGGCGTGAACGTCATCAACACCGGACGGAAGATTTGAAACCGTAAATCAACAAACTGACATGGCGATTCTGACGAAAGAAGAAGCAAAAAAGATACTGGACAAGGTGCTGAGCTATGCCAAAGCCGACGAAACGAGCGTCAGTCTGAGCGGCAACCGCACCGGTAACATCCGCTACGCCCGCAATACCGTGTCCACGAGTGGCGAAACCGACAACCTGGCGCTGGCGGTTACGTCGGTGTTTGGCAAAAAAGTCGGCTCGGCTACCATCAACGAATTTGACGATCAGTCGCTGGAAAAAACCGTCCGGCGAGCCGAAGAAATTGCGCGGCTGGCCCCCGAAAACCCGGAGTACGTGCCGATGCTGGGGCCGCAGAAGTACATCGAAACCGCTTCCTACGCCGAAAGTACGGCCAAAATGGACCCGGCTTTTCGGGCGCAGGCGGCTTTTGACAGCATTGATCCGTGCAGCAAAAAGAATCTGACGGCGGCCGGTTACATGGAAGATACAACCGGTTTTACGGCCATTGCCAACAGCAAAGGCTTGTTTGGGTACAATCCGTATACGTCCGTCGATTTCTCCGTAACGACCCGGACGGCTGACGGCACGGGTTCCGGTTACGCATCCCGCGATTATAATGATGTGTCGAAACTCAGTACGAAGGAAACCACTCAGATTGCCATGCAGAAAGCCCTGGCGTCTACTAAAGCGCGGGCCCTGGAGCCGGGAAAATATACCGTTATTCTGGAGCCAACGGCCGCGGGTGATCTGATCGGTTTGATGATGAATAGCTTAGATGCCCGTAATGCCGAAGAAGGCCGGAGTTTCCTGAGCCGAAAAGGCGGAGGAACCCGGTTGGGCGAGAAGTTTTTCGACGAGCGGATTACGATTTATTCCGACCCGGCAAATGTTGAGATTCCGGGTTCGCCGTTTGTCGGGGGGGGCGGTGGCCGGTTTGGCGGTGGGGGCGGAGTAGATGGCCGTCCGCAGGAAAAAACGCTCTGGGTTGAGAATGGCATCATCAAAAACATGAGTTATTCGCGGTATTGGGCGCAGAGCAAGGGCGTAAAAGCCACCCCGCCCCCGAGCGGATTCATCATGCAGGGCGGCAGTCAGTCGCTGGCCGATTTAATTAAAAGTACCCAGAAGGGCATTTTGGTAACCCGGTTCTGGTACATCCGCGCCGTCGATCCGCAAACGCTGCTGTATACCGGCCTGACCCGTGACGGTACGTTCTACGTGGAAAATGGCCAGATTAAATACCCGGTCAAAAACTTCCGGTTCAACGAAAGTCCGGTCATTATGCTCAACAACGTCGAAGCGCTGGGCAAACCCGTCCGCACCGGGGGCGTGCTGATTCCGCCGATGAAAATCCGGGATTTCACGTTCAGCAGCCTGTCGGACGCGGTGTAAAGCGGTTATTAATAGAGCTAGATTTCATGAATGACAGTCAGGGCGAACGCCGGTTATGGGAGGACTTTCAGCAGGGCGATGAGGACGCGTACACGCAGCTTTACCGCCTGCATGTAAAAGCGATGTACCGCTACGGCATGAGCCTGGTTCCCGTTTCTGAAGCGTTCGTTTTTGACTGCATTCATGATGTATTTACCGAAATCTGGGCCAGGAAAACGCGCTTATCGGTCCCGGATAATGTTCGGTATTATTTGCTCAAGTCACTGAAAGTCCGCATTCTGCACCTGCTCAAACGTGGTGACCGACCGCACCAATCGCTTACGGCGGAAGAATTTGATGACCTCTGGATCGAACCGTCGGCAGAAGACGTAATGGCCCTTACTGAAGACGTTCTGAACCGGCAGGAACTGGTCAAGAGACTGATTAGCCAGTTGCCGCATCGGCAGCAGGAAGCCATCCGGTTGCGGTTTGTCGAAAACATGGACTATGGCCAAATTGCCGAAATGATGCTCCTAAACCGGCAATCGGCCCAGAATCTGGTGTTTAGGGCCGTGGAGAAAATGCGTGGCTGGCTGCTTTTTTAAATTTTTCATAAAAATTCCTTTCCGCTGAGTATGAACGATAAGCCAATGTCATCTACTGCAAATGACCGGCTATTCCGTGCAGAACCCTTACAAACATTTCAGCATTACCGATTTTGTAACTGACGATGCGTTTTTGCAACATCAATTACAGCCGACGGCCCAATCGGTTCAATTCTGGCAAAACTGGCTCGTGGCCAATCCCGATCAGGAAGCGGATTGGCGGCAGGCCCAAAAGCTCCTCGAAGCCGTTCAGTTAGGATTTAGCGACTATACCCGCACTTATTTATCCGAAGAAGCCGAATCCCGTTTGCTGGCACGGATTCAGGCTACCAATTCTCTGCACAACGATGCGGTGTCCGTTACTCCGCTCTGGCGGAAAAACTGGATTTCATATGCCGTAGCTGCTTGTTTCCTGGTGGTGGCGGGTGTGTTTATATGGACAAAAACGCCGAAGAACGCTCCCGCATCGAGCTATGAACAGCAACTAGCTGCGGTTCAGGAACCAGTGATTGAAAAGGTAAATTTAGATACCAGCGTTCAAACCGTCCGTCTACCCGACCAAACAACCGTTCTGTTGTTTCCGAACAGCCGGTTGAGTTACACAAAGGATTTTGGCAAAATCAACCGAACCATTTATCTGTCCGGGAAAGCCATATTTGACGTGATCAGCCAGCCGCAGAAACCTTTTCTGGTGTATGCCGACGACGTTGTCACGCGCGTGTTGGGGACTCGCTTTGAGGTTAATGCCTTTGCGAAAAATAAAGCGGTTACGGTACGGGTACAAAGGGGGCGTGTGACCGTATATCGATATAGAGCTACCGAGAAGCCGTCGACCGGGCAACTGGCGGGCGTGCTACTGTTACCCAACCAGCAGGTGGTTTTTACCCGGCAGAACGAGCAGTTCAAAAAAGATCTTGTTGACAATCCCGTTGTGATTTTGCCCCAGCGGGAACGCCGGCCCAGCTTTGTCTATGACGAAACGCCGGTGACGGAGGTTTTTCAGCAACTCGAAAGAGCGTACGGCATTGAGATCGTGGTAGATAAAGAAGCCGTGGAAAATTGCCAGCTTACCGCATCGCTGACGGATGAAACATTGGCGGAGAAAATAAACGTCATCTGTCAGTCCATCGGTGCCACCTACGAAATCGTTGAAGCTCAGATAATTATTACTTCGCCGGGTTGTAAGGCTGATTAATCGAAACAGCCCTGAGAGTCAGATTAAGATTGTTCATTCAATGCGTGTTCAACTAAACTTGCTGCCTCTATGATTCTAAACGTACACTCCTAGTTTCTTCCGAAAAGAGCGGGCGATGTGTGCACGCATCGCTGGCCCAAACTCTCTACTGACACAGCCTTCCGGACTGTGCAGGGAATCTATTTGCCAGATTTTTCACGATTTCGAACAAAACAACCAAACGTATGAAGCGTGCAAAACATTTACTAACCCAATTTATGAAGCTATCGTTGGTACAAATCTTTCTGGCCTGTCTCTTTTTCGGGATGTCTTGGGCCAATGATCTGTCCGCACAGGAATTGCTTAACCGCCGGCTAAGTATTCAGGCGTCCCAGAAGAAAATAAAAGCCGTGCTGGGCGACATCGAGAAGGCCACGGACGTTCGGTTTTCGTACAGCCCCCAGATCATCCGGTCGAACCGGACGGTGACCCTCAATGTCCAGAATGCTACGCTGGGCGAAGTGCTGGATCAGCTCCTGAAACCGTTGCAGATCACCTACAACGTTGCGGGTCGGCAGATTATCCTTATCAACCTGCCGCCGAAACCGGCCCCGGATCATTCGGGCGACGGTGCGCAGGCTCCGGCCCAATCGGTGGACCGGGATGTTACCGGCAAGATTACCGATGAAAAAGGGGCGGCTTTGCCGGGCGTCAGTGTGGTGCTCAAGGGAACGTCGCGCGGGACCACAACGGACGGCGCAGGAACGTTTCGGCTGACGATTCCAAACGAGGGAGCTACGCTGGTTTTTAGTTTTGTCGGGTACGTGAAGCAGGAGGTAGCGGTGGGTAACGAAACGTCCCTAAGCATTTCACTCGCGCCCGATGCGCAGTCCCTGAGCGAAATTGTGGTGGTGGGGTATGGTACACAAAGCAAAGCGAGCCTGACCGGAGCCGTTGGTTCGGTGAAAGGAGAGGCCATTGCGTCGATTCCGACGGCGGCCCTGTCGAATACACTGGCGGGGCGGGTGCCGGGCGTCAATGTGGTGGGTAATTCGGGCTTTGTGGGCGCCCCCTCGACAATTCAGATTCGGGGTGTCGGGTCGTTTAATAACACGGCGCCGTTGTACGTCATCGACGGTATTGTGCAGTCCAAAGCGTTGTTCGACGCGCTGGCGCCCAACGAGGTGGAAAGCATCAGTATTCTGAAAGACGCGGCCACCGCTTCGATCTACGGGGCGCGGGGGGCCAACGGGGTGGTCCTGGTGAAAACCAAATCCGGCAAGGCCCAGAAACCGGTATTCAGCTACTCAACGGTATTTTCGGCCCAGCGGACCACCCGCCCGCTGCAAAGTTACTCGGCTACAGAAGAGTTGCAGTACATCAACGACCAGGCCGAAACCTTCGGAAATCCGAAACCCATTACGCAGGAAATTTTCGACTATTTCAAGGATAAGAGCTACAGCATTCTGGACCAGATCTGGCAGAATCCGACCTCGCAGCAGCACGATTTCAGCGTCAACGGCGGCAGCGAAAACATCTCCTATTACATGCTGACGGGTTTTAACAAGTCGATGGGTTCGTTCAAGAATACGGATTACGGACGCTATAATTTTCGCTCGAATGTAACGGCCAAGATTAACGATTACATGAGTGTCAACCTGAACGTCAGCGGTACGCAGCGGGAGTCGGACCGGTTTTACTGGCCGTATGATGAGCCCGAATCGTATACCATCGCCGATTTTTACCGGGCGACGTTCAACTGGACGCGGCTGTATCCGTTTTACGTCGATGCGCAGGGCAAGCCGACCGACGATTACAGAAACGGGTTTCCCGTCAGCAACGGTGGCTGGAACCCCGTGGAACTGGTGCAGAACGGCGGCTACCGGCGGCTGACGTACCGGACCCTGAACGCCATTGGCCGGTTTGATCTGAAAATACCGTTCATCGATGGCCTGAGTACCAGCTTTCAGTATAACTACACGGCCAGCGACCGAAACGCCAAGGATTTTATCCTGTTCAACAAAAGCTACAAGTTTCTGCCAGGTTCGACTACCAACCGCTACCTGCCGGGCCCGATTGATCCCGGTCAGGTGAACGTACACAACCTGTCGAGTTCCTACGATCAGGTGGTGCAGAATGCCTCGTTCGACAAGGCGTATCAGTTAAACTGGTTTCTGAATTACGCCCGGACGTTTGGCGCCCATCACGTTACCGGGCTGCTGGCCTACGAACAGCAGAAAGCCGTTGGTAATGCACTGAGCGGCAGTGCCCAGGATTTATTGAGCCGCGAGGTTGATCAGATTTTTAATGCCTCCACCGACCGCACCAAGCGCACCTTCGATGGCAACGAATACCACAATGCCCGGGCGTCGTGGGTGGGCCGGGCGCACTACGAATACCGCAATAAATACATCGCGGAGTTTTCGTTCCGGTACGACGGTTCCTACATTTTTCCGGAAAATTCGCGCTGGGGATTCTTTCCTTCCGGCTCGGCGGCCTGGGTGTTGTCGGAGGAGAAATTCTTTAAAGTGCCCGTCATTTCGTTCCTGAAAGTGCGCGGTTCGGTTGGTCTGCTCGGCGACGACGGCGCGGGCTTAATTGCAGCCTATCAGGCCCAGACCAACTACAGGGCGGGTTTGCCCTACGTATTTGGGACCTCGGTCTACAACGGTATTCAGGCCGGAACGCCACCCAACTTAAACATTACCTGGGAAAAGGCCCTAAGCTACAATGCCGGAATTGACTTTGGTCTGCTGAACGGGAAACTGACCGGCGAGGTGGATTATTTTTACCGGCATACTTACGACATTCTGGGCCAGCGCATCCGGGTGATTCCGGGGACATACGGCGCTAACTTAAGCTCGGAAAACTACGCCCAGATGGATGTCAAAGGATTTGAGGCCGCCCTGACCTACAACAACCGGGTTGGCAACGTCCGGTATTCGGTTGGTGCGAACATGGGGTACGCCCGCGACAAGGTAGTTTTGCTCGATGAAGCCGCCGGTCTGGATCCCTGGCGCTCGGCCATCGGACACCCCAGAAACCGGGTGATGGGGTACGTTTCCGACGGGATTATCCGCGATCAGGCCACCTTGGAAGCGTTGCCCGCCAGTTTTACGCAGTTTGGCCGTAAACCGATGCTGGGCACCATTCTTTACAAGGACATTCGCGGAACAGACTGGAGCAGCGACACGCCCGACGGAAAAATCACGGAATACGATCAGGTTTATCTGTCCGACAACGGTATTCCCCGGCTCAATTACGGCATTACGCTGTTTGGCGAGTGGAAAGGTTTGTCGCTCGACGTGCTTTTTCAGGGCGTGGGTGCCTACGACCGGATGATCAGCACGCTCAACGGCGGGGGCGTTTTCCAGACCGGCGACCGTCCGTATTTTGCCCTGTGGACCGATCACTGGACGCCCGACAACCCCGATGCCCCCTATCCGCGCGCGGGCCAGTGGTCGGAGGAGTTTGGTCCGGCACCGTCTACGTTCTGGCTGAAAAACGGGGCCTATATGCGGCTTCGCAATATTACGCTGGCCTATAATCTGCCGCTGAAATGGATCAGTACGCTTAAGATGCAATCCTGCCGGGTGTACCTCAACGGCGGTAATCTGTTTGTGATTTCGCCAATCAAAGTCATGGACCCTGAGCAAAACACGCTGGATTCGTACCCCCTCATGAAGACTTTCTCGGCGGGCCTGACCGTCAACTTCTAACCCTGAAACCGTATGAAAAAGATACTATCCATCGTCTGCTGCCTGCTAACCGGAACGGCTTTCATTCAGAGTTGTAAAAACGACGAGCTGCTCAATCTGCAAAACCCGCAGGCTTATAACCCCAGCGAGGTCTGGCGGGACCAGAATCTGGCCAATGCCTACCTGGTGGATATTTACGCGTCGCTGCCGGGCTGGCCGGTCAATCAGGGCGATTATGCCGACGAAAGCGCCAACGTTCTCGGCCCCGATTACGTGACGACCTCCAATAATAATTTTAAGTACTGGCCCTATAATACCATCCGAAAAATCAATATTCTGCTGACGGAAATCGACGGCGGAACCCTGCCGGAAGCGTTCAAGAACAGCCTCAAGGGGCAGGCCCATTTTTTACGGGCGTTTCATTATTTCAAAGCCGTCGTCTACCACGGGGGTGTCCCGATTCTGGACAAGCCGCAGCTGTTAACGGATTCGCTGAGCGTGGCCCGTAATTCCACCGCCGAGTGTTTTGCTTTCATTTTGCAGGACCTGGACAACGCCATCAAGATGCTGCCCGACAAATACACCGGTGCTGATTTTGGCCGGATGGACAAGGCCGCGGCTACGGCTTTCAAAGGTCGGGTGATGCTCTACAAGGCCAGTCCGCAGTTCAATCCGGCTAATCCGTACAGCAATAGCTACTGGGCGGATGCATACACGACCAACAAAACCGCCAGGGAGTTTCTGGAAGGACTCGGCTACGGTCTGTATCCCGACTACGCAGGCATCTGGATGAACGAAGGAAACCGGGAGGATATTATGACGGTGATTTACCAGAATCCCGGGAAAATAAACGGTCGGATGGAACACTGCATCCGGCCGCTCGGACAGTCGAAGGACTGCACCGGGGCCGACAATCCGGTTTGGGATCTGGTGTCACAGTATCCAATGAAAGATGGCAAACAACCGGGCACTTCGACCAAATATCCCTACAATGTCCAGACCTTCTGGCAAAACCGTGACCCGCGTTTCGACGCCACCATTGCTTATAACGGTTCCATCTTTCCGTTGGGTGTTCGGGCCGATTACCGACAGTATACGGACCTACAACTGGGTGGTCTGGTTGATGGTTTCGGGCCCGGTCAGCAATTCAACCGATCCGGTTTTTATACCCGTAAAGGTGTCGATAACTCGTTGTCCCAGGCCCAGGTGGCTCTAAACGCCGTCGATTGGGTTGAGATTCGGTTTGCGGAAGTCCTGCTGAACTTTGCCGAAGCTGCCAACGAAACCGGGCATTCGGACGAAGCACTGGCGGTATTAAAGCAAATCCGGCAGCGGGCCGGAATCGAAGCCGGAACCGACGGCCTGTACGGTCTGAAAAACGGCATGACCCGTCTGGAAATGCGCGACGCTATTTATCAGGAACGCTTTATCGAGTTTGCGTTTGAAGGCAAGCGATTCTGGGATATGCGGAGGCTCCGGAGAATGTCCGAGCTGAACGGTAAAGCCAAATCGGGTCTGCAAGCTCAGTTGAAACCCGGCCTGGACCCCAACGACCGCTCCAAAGTGTTTGTACCGACCGACTTTACCTATACCGTCCGGGAGCTGATTATCAACGGACCCCGGCAGATGGTTTTGCCCGAGTCGTACTATTTCTTCCCAATCGCGCAGGGCGAAATTGAAAAGAATCCCAAGCTGAAACAAAACAAAGACTGGGGCGGCACGTTTGACCCGACTCTCCAGTAAGACTTGATTTTACGTCGAACCGTAGTCAACCACTACGGTTCGGCAAAAGCGTTTCTTCACCATTCCCATTGCCTGATGACCTCCCTTCTTTCCTATACGTATCGAATTGCCCTTTTCGCCGTTTTGCTGGCCGGACTTTCCGCATTTCGGGCCCCGGCTCCGACGGTATTTACCACCGATTACCTCCGGTTCAGTTTCGATCGGTCGGGCCATCTGTACAGCCTGATGGACAAGGCGACTGCCAGAGAGTATGTTCCGAAAGGCGAGTCGGCTCCGCTGCTTTCGCTGATGAAAGATTCGGTGGCCATCAAACCGTCATCGATGGAGTACAGTGCCGGTAAAAAAAGAATCATTCTTCGCTATCCGGGCGGATATACGGCTACCGTTGCCGCCGAAAACAAAGGAAGTTACCTGCGTTTTGAACTGCTTTCCCTTACTCCCCGCAACGACATCAAACTGGTTTTGTGGGGACCGTATCCGACTACCATCCGGGAGCAGATTGGTGAAACCGTGGGCGTGGTGCATGACGGCTCGTTTGGTATCGGCATTCAGGCGCTGAACATCAAAACGCTGGGCGGTTATCCGACCTACGAAAACGATATCGACCCGGCCTATGATATTTTTCAAACCGGCAGTCTGGTGGACGTAGCCAGCGATCAGAAGGTGCTTTACCGGGGCCAGACCGCCAAACCCGCGTCTTTCGGGAGCGTGATTCAGGCCTACTGCCGCAACCGGTTCAGCGACCGGGTTATTGCCAACTGGGAACACCCGAAGTACGTGGCTCCGGCTTTTAAAGATGGTGGGGTGATCGGTTCCAAGATTGCCTTGTGGGGGGCGCCCGAAGCGGAACTGCTGACCGTTATCGGGAAAATTGAACTGGCCGAGGGGTTACCGCACCCGATGATCGACGGGGTTTGGGGCAAGCAAAATCCGGCGGCTTCGGCTTCCTATCTGATTATGGATTTTGGCGAGGAAAACGTTTCGCAAGCCATTGCGTTGACGCAAAAAGCCGGTTTACGGTATTTCTACCACGGCGGTCCGTTCGAAAACTGGGGGCATTTTCAGTTGAAAAAGCGGGAGTTTCCAAACAACTGGGCCAGTATGCGGGCCTGCGTCGAAAAAGCCGAAGCGGCTGGTCTGCGGGTGGGGCTTCACACCTTATCCAACTTTATCACCACCAATGACCCCTACGTAACGCCGGTGCCCGATCAGCGGCTGGCTAAAGTGGGCCGAAGCGTTCTGGCGGCCCCGGTGGATGAAAAGGCAACGCAACTGGTCATTCAATCGCCGGAGTTTTTCAACCAGATGAAGAACAACAACCTCAAAGCCGTGATGGTGGGTAAGGAAATTATCCGCTACCGGGCGGTGTCGGAAAGTGCGCCGTGGACCCTGCTGGATTGCACCCGGGGAGCGTTTAAAACCAGTCCGCAACCACATCAGGCCGGGGATACGATCAGCAAACTGATGGACCACGGCTATCAGGTTTTTCTGGCCGACTATGCGTTGCAAACCGAAATGGCGAGCACGCTGGCCAGGCTCTACAACGAAACCGGTCTGCGCCAGATTTCTTTCGACGGGCTGGAAGGCTGCTGGGCGACGGGGCTGGGGCAGTACGGTCTGCAACTGTTTGTCAAAACCTGGTACGACCAGTTGAAACCGGAGCTGAAAGGCGCGGTAATTAACGATGCCAGTACGCCGGGCCATTATTTCTGGCACACCTTCACCCGCATGAACTGGGGCGAGCCCTGGTATGCGGGTTTTCGGGAAAGTCAGACGCAGTACCGCTTGAAAAATCAGGATTATTTCCGGCGAAATCTGATGCCGGGAATGCTGGGCTGGTTCAGCATCGGGCCCGGAACCAGTCTGGAAGATCTGGAGTGGATGCTGGCCCGGTCTGCGGGTTTCGACGCGGGTTTCGGACTGGCCACTTCGATTGACGCGCTTCAGAAACACGGTTTCAGCGAAACGCTTCTAACTACCATCAGGACCTGGGAAACGGCCCGCCTGTCGGGTGCTTTTTCGGCTGAACAGAAGGTGCAGTTGCGCGACATCAACCGGGAGTTTCATCTGGAAAATACCGCTGAAGGAAGCTGGCTGCTGACACCCGTGCATCAGGCGTATCTGGTTCATGAACAGAAAGTCCGGCAGCCCGGCGAACCCGTTGCCTCCACGTTTGAATTCAACAATCCGAATGCCGAACAAGCCTTACGGTTTACGCTGCAACTGACTTCCGGCGAAAAGGGAGTTCGGTCTACGCTGGACAATCCGGTGATCGAGATCAACAGCCACCACCGCATTGAGCTTCCGTTTACGCTCGAAGAAAGCCAGATTGTGCAGTGTGATGGGAAAGCCATCAACCTGCTGGATAAGCAGTGGCAGGTGCTCAAAACCGTTCCGCTGGCAGGCGGGCTTCCTAAACTTAATAACGGTCTGAACACGATCCGGCTGGACGGAAATTTTCAGGGCTCCAAAGCCACAACGGCGAAGATGGAAATCCGGTCGCTGGGCGAGCCGGTGGTTATAAAAAAACGTTAGGAGAATCAATCTTCGGCCTTTTCAGAACGAGCCGTTCGCCGGTTGGCGGATGGCTCGTTTTTTAATATCCCACAATTTGGGGGACGATTTCCAGACCGTTATCTTGCATCTTAGCTACAAACGGAACGTTGTCGGTGGCGACGCCGATTACTCGGATAAAAACCAGAATATTTTTTATTTAACGGTGATTTTCAGCCGCCATACGTCAGCAGTCCTGCATTTCGTTTACTTTTAACTGGTAACTTTATTAACAAACAAACTTGAACCGTCGAGATTTTCTTCAATGGACCGGCCTGGGCGCAGGGGCTTTCCTGTTTCCCAACAATACGGTTTTTGGTCGCTCAGTAGCACCGGAGGCTTTGCTGGAGCCCGGTGTGGATGTGGCCGTTAAAAAACGCCTGGCCGATGCGGCCCTGAATGCCGCTAAGGCCAAAGGGGCGAGTTATACCGATGTCCGGATTGGCCGGTATTTGCGGCAGTTCGTGGTTACGCGTGAAGACAAGGTGCAGAACATTGTCAATACCGAATCCTACGGGGTGGGTGTGCGGGTTATTGTGGATGGATGCTGGGGGTTTGCCTCCGTGGTGGATGCCAAAAGCGAAGCCCAAACCGCTAAAGCCGCCGAAGAAGCCGTGGCCATTGCCAAAGCCAACGCCCGACTGATGAAACAACCGGTGCAACTGGCTCCGCAAAAGGGATTTGGGGAGGTAAGCTGGAAAGCGCCGATCAAAAAAAACGCCTTTGAAGTGCCCATTAAGGAAAAGGTGGATTTGCTGTTGTCGGTCAACGACGCGGCCATGAAAAACGGGGCTAACTACGTTAATTCGGTCCTGTTCATGGTTAACGAACAGAAGTATTTTGCTTCGACGGATGGCTCCTACATCGATCAGGATGTTCACCGCATCTGGCCCACCTTTACCGTCACGGCCATTGATCCGAAAAGCGGTAAGTTTGAAACCCGGGGCGAACTGAGTGCGCCGATGGGCATGGGCTACGACTACCTGCAAGTCAACCCAAATGATAAAATAACCGGCATTACTACCCGTTACAACAAGGGGTACGACATGCTGGAAGACGTGACAGCAGCGGCCCGACAAGCCAAAGAAAAGCTCACCGCCAAGTCCGTAGAAGCCGGGAAATACGACCTCATTCTGGACCCGTCGCACCTCTGGCTGACGATTCACGAATCCGTCGGGCACCCGCTGGAACTGGACCGGGTATTGGGCTACGAAGCCAACTTTGCCGGAACGTCTTTTGCCACGCTGGATAAGTGGAAATCGAAAAACTTCAATTATGGCAGCAAGGAAGTTAATCTTTTTGCGGATAAAACGCAGGAAGGTTCGCTGGGCGCTGTAGGTTGGGATGATGAAGGCGTGAAAACCAAGCAGTGGGATCTGGTCAAAGACGGTACGCTGGTGAACTATCAGGCCATTCGTGATCAGGCGCACATTATCGGCGAAAACGAATCGCAGGGTTGCTGCTACGCCGATAGTTGGGGTTCGGTGCAGTTTCAGCGGATGGCCAACGTCTCGCTGGCGCCGGGCAAAACACCGCTGTCGGTGGAAAACATGATCAAGGATGTCAAGAAAGGCATTTACATCATCGGCGACGGCTCGTTCTCAATCGATCAGCAGCGCTACAACTTCCAGTTCGGCGGACAGTTGTTCTACGAAATCAAGGATGGTAAGATTGCGGGTATGCTGAAAGACGTTGCTTATCAGTCCAATACGCAGGAGTTCTGGAATTCGTGCGTTCAGATTTGCGACGAGAAGGATTACCGGCTGGGTGGTTCGTTCTTCGACGGCAAAGGCCAGCCGATGCAGGTCAGCGCTGTATCCCACGGTAGTTCGACTACGCGTTTCAATGGGGTTAACGTCATCAACACCGCACGTAAGATTTAAAGCGAATCCAAATGGCAGTTATATTAACCGAAGCCGAAGCGAAGGCTTTGCTTCAGAAGGTACTAAGTTATTCGAAAGCCGACGAGTGCGAGGTCAATCTGTCGGGCGAGGAGCGGGGTAACATCCGTTACGCCCGGAACGAAGTCTCGACGAGTGGCGCAACGATTAACCAGAATTTGCAGGTTCAGTCGTCGTTTGGCAAGAAAGTGGGCGTTGCCACCATAGACGAGTTTGACGATGCCTCACTGGAAAAAGTGGTGCGCCGGGCCGAAGAACTGGCCCAGTTAGCGCCCGAAAATCCGGAGCACATGGGTGTGCTGGGGCCGCAGCAATACCTGAAAACAAACGGTTATTTTGAGTCAACGGCCAAGATTACACCCGCCATCCGGGCCGAAGCCGTGGCCAAAAGTCTGGAGACATCGGGCAACCAGAAGCTGGCAGCCGCCGGTTTTCTGGACGATTATCGGGGCTATTCGGCCATGATGAACTCCAAAGGCTTGTTTGCGTATTACCCGAGTACGAACGTGAATTTTTCGCTGACGGTCCGTACCGAAGACGGGACGGGGTCGGGCTACGTGACGCGTGGCTACAGTGATTTTGCGAAACTGGATACCGCAGCGGCCAGCAAAATCGCTGTTCAGAAATGCCTCGGTTCGGTGGGGGCGAAGGCGCTGGAGCCGGGAAAATATACCGTTATTCTGGAGCCGACGGCAGCCGCCGTTTTGCTCGAAAATCTCTTTTTCAACCTGGACGCCCGCAGCGCCGACGAAGGCCGTTCGTTCCTGAGCAAACCCGGTGGCAAAACCAAACTGGGTGAAAAGATTGTGGACGAGCGCGTCACGATTTATTCCGACCCGACGCACCCCGAATTACCGGCTTCCCCCTGGTCGGGCGACGGTCGGGCGCAGGAAAAAGTTAACTGGATTGAAAAAGGCGTGGTGAAAAATATGGCGTATTCACGGTATTGGGCGCAGAAAAAGGGCGTCAAAGCCGTGCCGTATCCCAACAACGTCATTATGGCAGGCGGAACAGCCTCGCTGGCCGATATGATCAAAAATACACAACGGGGTATTCTGGTGACCAAACTCTGGTACATCCGTTCCGTTGATCCGCAAACGCTGCTGCTGACGGGCCTGACCCGCGACGGGACGTTTTACATCGAAAACGGTAAAATCAAGCACCCGGTCAAGAACTTCCGGTTCAACGAAAGCCCGGTCATCATGCTCAACAACCTCGAAGCGCTGGGCAAACCGGAGCGCGTGGTCAGCACCGAATCGGATTCCAATTACCTGATTCCGCCAATGAAAATCCGGGAATTTACGTTTAGTAGTCTTTCAGACGCGGTTTAAATTTGCTATTACACAGGGTTAATCAGAGAACATCAGAGGTTATCGGGGCTTTCTCTGGTTACTCTGATATTCTCTGATTAGCTCTGTGTAACAACTTATTAACTTCATCAACTCATTTTGAAGCCGTTCTTTTTCACGCGCATCCAGTATACCTCCGGCGATTGGGATACCGACCAGCGAATGCCCTCCAACCTGCTGCATTCTCTGGTTCAGTACACCACCATACCGGTTGATGAGAAAGAACGGATTGTACAACTGACCAGCAACGAAATCTTTAAAAGCCCGTTCTGTTACCTGAGTGGGCATAAGCTGGTCGAATTCTCGGCGCAGGAACGGGAGCATTTCAGGCGGTATGTGCAAAACGGCGGTTTTGTGTTCGTTGACGATTGCAACCACGACATCGACGGCCTGTTTGCCAAATCGTTTGAGCAGGAAATGGCCCGCACGTTCGGGGCGAAGGCGTTGCAGAAAATTCCAAATACGCACCCGATTTACCGAAGTTTTTTTCAATTTAACGAAGGGCCGCCCACCACGACGTTTGAACTGAACGGCTGGGGCGACGACTTGGTGCACGATTACCTCAAAGCCATCTCAATCAACGGACGCATCGGCGTTCTCTACAGCAACAAGGATTACGGTTGTGAATGGGATTATGACTTTCGCAACAAACGCTTTCTGGCCGAAGATAACACCAAATTTGGGGTCAATATTGTTACCTACGCATTAACCGCATAGCTATTGGAAACCAAGGAACTGACGCATTATAAAACACTCGTTGCCAAGCTTCCGCACCTAAAAAAAGAGATCGGGAAAGTGATTGTCGGTCAGCAGGAGGCTATTGATGAAATCCTGATTGCCCTGCTGGCGGGCGGCCACTGTCTGCTGGAAGGAGTGCCGGGGCTGGCGAAGACGCTGATGGTGAAGACGATGGCGGATGCGCTGGAGATGAATTTCAAGCGCATCCAGTTTACGCCGGACCTCATGCCGGGCGATATTGTTGGCACGGAAATTCTGGAAGAAGACCACGAAACCGGCAGGAAATTCTTTAAATTCAACCGCGGGCCTATCTTTGCCAACGTGGTGCTGGCCGATGAAATCAACCGGACACCCCCCAAAACCCAGGCGGCTTTGCTGGAAGCCATGCAGGAATACAAGGTCACCTACGCCGGTACCGACTACGAACTGCCCCGACCCTTTCTGATCATTGCCACCCAAAACCCCATTGAACAGGCCGGAACCTATCCGCTGCCCGAAGCCCAGCTTGACCGGTTTTTGCTCTACATTAAACTGAGTTACCCGTCCGAACAGGAAGAACTGAACGTCCTGAAAAGCACCACCGGAACTGCGCGCCCGACGCTGCAAACCGTATTGACCGATCAGGAAATTATGGATTTGCAGAACCTGACGCGGCAGGTCCACATCAGCGACGACCTGATTGGCTACATCAACAAGCTCGTGCGGGCGACGCGCCCCGAAAGCAGTTCGTCGGCCTTCGTCAAACAGTGGTGCGACTGGGGCGCGGGGCCACGGGCCGGGCAGGCACTGGTGCTGTGTTCGAAAGCGCGGGCGGTGTTGCACGAACGGTTTTCGGTGATTCCGGAGGATATCCAGACGCTGGCTTATCCGATTTTGCGCCACCGGATTGCCCTGAATTTCCGCGCCGAAGCCGAAAATGTGACCACGGATCAGGTGATAAAAGAATTAGTAAAGTAGAGTTGTTTCGCAGAGTCAAGCAGAGGACGTTGGAGTTACGCAGAGGCTCCGCTAAACTCTTTTAAACTCTGCTTAACTCCGCGAAATAACCCTTTCAAACCATGCAACTGACCACGGACCTGATCAAGCTCAACAACCTGCAACTGGCCGGGAAACTGGTTAGTGATGAGTTGCTGCTTGGTATTCACGCCAGCAAACGCTCCGGTTCGGGGACGGAGTTTGAGCAATACCGCCATTACCAGCCCGGCGACGACCCGAAACGCATTGACTGGAAACTGTTTGCCCGGACCGATAAACACCTGGTGCGCGAATCGGCCACGGAAAGTAACCTGCAAATCCGGTTTTTGCTGGATTTGTCGGGGTCCATGAATTACAGTGAAAATGGGGTGAGCCGACTCAATTATGCTAAAATTCTGCTGGCGTCGCTGGCTTATCTGGGCTACCGTCAGAACGATCAGATGAGTTTATACGCCCTGCAAAACGGCACTTTGCAAACGCTGGTTCCGGCGGGGAAGCAGGCTTTTCAACGCATTTTATTTTCCCTGCAAAAAGCCGAAGCCGCCGGACAATGGCTGCCCAATCAGGCGCGTTTTCCGGAGTTTCAGCAAAAACAAAAGGAGCTTCTTGTGCTGGTTTCTGATCTGCTTCAGGTAAATAACGAGTGGCTGGAATTGATTAAAACCGTGGCAAGTCTGCGTCGGGAGGTTGTGATTTTTCAACTGCTGGGCGATCAGGAAACGGATTTTAAATTGAGCGGTTTTTACCGGTTTAAGGACCTTGAAACGGGCCGGGAAGTGGAGGTGCAGGCCGAAACTGTTCAGGAGCGTTTTCGACAATCGGTTTTGACGTATTTAGAAAAGTTGGAGGAAGAACTACGGCTTCCGCACGTTCATTTGATTCGCATAAAGCTGAGCGAATCCATTGCCGGAGCGTTGAAAGATTTTCTGTCAAGAAGGAGAGTTTAATGGAGTTATTACAACCATGGATGATGTGGGGAGCCGGGGCCGTTGTCATTCCGGTGATTATCCATTTCTGGCATCAGAAAAAGGGGCAAACCCTGGCGTGGGCGGCTACGCGCTGGCTCCAGGAAAAGGACCAGCAGCAACAACGGGGCATTAAACTGGATAATTTACTGCTCCTGATTCTGCGGTGTCTTCTTGTTATTGTACTGGCTTTTTTATTAAGTCAGCCGGTCATCAATTGGCTGGTGAATTCACCTGCGGTTCAGAAAATACACCTGGTGCAGCCCGACAAATTTCTGCTTGATAACTTCCGGTTTGAACTGGAAGATGCAATGAAAAAAGGTGAACCGATTTACTGGATAAATGCATCGCCAGAACCCGTAAAAAGCCTGGAGGAGCGGCCTGATGGACGAACGGTTATTTCAACGACATTGCAGTCGTCAATTAATGCGTTAAGCAAAGATCATACGGAATTAAACCTTTATTTACTGAATGATCAGCGATTGGCGTATGCTCCGTTTATTCGGGTTCCGGCTACTTACAAGTTACACCTGGCGGCCAATTCTAAAAGCGAGTTTGTTCGGAATTATCTGGAGTTGCCGGCGGGTAAAAAAGTTTTTGTAAATCCGTTCAATCAACTGACCACTAGCTTAGCATTAGACAAAACCGTTCCGTTTCAATCGGCTCCTGTGCATCAGGGGCCTATAAAAGTTCTCCTTGATTTTCGGAATGCACTAGAACAACAGACGGTATTGGCTGCTCTTAACGCTTTGTCGGAAGTCTATTCACTGGTTTTTCGGATTGATAAAAAGCCGGATTCGGACAATAACTATGATTGGATTCTGACCGATCGGGAACCTGAAAAGATACTTTCTCAGACGCTATATGTAGTTTCGGGCAAGCTGAAATTACCAACGGTTTCCAATGTGATTTATACCGATGAGCCGCTTATTCCACAAGCTGCCGAAATTGTGAAATCCGGCCAGTTACCCGAATGGCTGGGTGAACTTTTTATTCGACACTTTAAACTGGATGCTAACCTGTTTCCGTTGAGTCAGAAACAGATCGACAGGTTATTTATCACAACGGCGGATCCCGATGCTAACCAACCGGAAGGGATTCGCAATGCGTTGTTTTTACTATTGATTATGCTGGCGGGAGTGGAACGCTGGATCGCTTTGAGGAAAAACGCATGAACGAACTGAAACGCACGGTATCGGTCCTTATTTATCAGTTGATTGCCAATGCTTTCATCAACAGTCTGCTGATTGGTGTTGCCGCCTATTTAGCAGCCCGGGCGGTGGGGTTTTCACAGGGAGTAGGCGCTATTTCAGGCGTCCTTGGCTTCCTGGCCGGGGCGTGGTTAACCCGACTTTTTCAGGATAAAAAAACACAGGCTATTGCCCATCTGCATCAAACCGTTGGCGACGCTGAATACAGCCTGTCGTTGCTGGATAAACCGGAACTAAATATAGCGGAACAACTTCAGGTAGCCAGGTTGAATGAGCGTGTTCAATCAGTTCATATTCCGGCGAAGCAAGTGGCTGCGGTTGTCTTTTCAAAAACGGGTTTATACGGTTTGCTGGTTGCCGTATTACTGGTGGTTTATTATGGTTATCCATTGCTTAAATCCAGTCAAACGATTCAGAAAGAGTTGCTTAGGCTGCCTGTTGTCGCTAACGTGGATCGTCAGATTGTACCTTTCTTTCAATCGGCTTCCTTGCAAATTACACCGCCTGGTTATACGGAATTGCCGGTGCAAACATCGAATGATTTAAACGCCGTTGCCATCAGCGGTTCGCGGTTGAAATGGCAGGTGAAGTTCAGTCAGCAAGACCGTCTTTCCGTGCGCCTGGTGAATAGCCGGGGTGAAGAACGGGCCTTTCAAAAAGTGAATGATACCTTTGAATACCGTGATCAACTGGTTAGCTCCGGAATTTATGCGCTGAAAGCGTCCTGGAAAACGCCGTTGGGTAAGGATTCCGTGGTGTATCAATCTGATTTTTACCGACTCGAAGCCCAACCCGATCTGGCACCGAAAATCCAGCCGGATTCCAAAGAGTTATATCGTTTTCACGTTCTGAAAGACGACAAGAACCTGCGCATTTCGGCCCGGGTTTCGGATGATTTTAAGGTTCGTCAGGCTTTTATTGTAGCCACTTTAGCGCGCGGTTCGGGTGAGAATGTAAAGTTCAGGGAAGTGAAATTTCCATTGCCACAGACCAATTTTAAAGAAGGGCAGTTACGTCAAATCATTGATTTGAAAGCACTCGGTTTTGCGCCCGGCGATGAGTTGTATTACTACTGGGCAGCCGTTGATAACAAGCAGCCAGAAGCCAATTTTGCCAAGTCGGACACGTATTTTGTCGTTTATAGAGATACGGCCAGGGTAGAAGAAGCCGAACTGGCAACGATGGCGGTCAACATGATGCCGGAATATTTCCGCAGCCAGCGGCAGATTATTATTGATACTGAAAAGCTCATTGCCCGACGGAAAAAACTGGCAGCTAAAGAGTTTAAAAGTTCCTCTAACGAAATCGGGTTTGATCAAAAAGTGCTGCGTTTACGGTATGGTCAATACCTGGGCGAAGAGTTCGAAAATTCGATTGGTGGACACGAATTATTGCCCGAAGGAAATGTGCTGGAAGGCTTCATTCATAAACACGATACGGAGGGCGAAAAAGACGCGCCGAAATCGTTTGCTTTTAAGATGATTGAGAAAGCGGAGGAGTCTCAGAAAAAGGAGTTGCCCGCCCCCGATCAGCATGGACATGATCACGGAGCTAACCCGTCAGAGAGCGAAAATAAAGACCCGCTGGCAGCTTTAATGGAGCAGTATATCCATTCCCACGACGACGGTGAAGCCAACACCTTTTACGAGCAATCGACCCGCAGTTTATTGAAAATGGCCCTAGAACAAATGTGGCAATCGGAGCTTCATTTACGCTTATACGAACCCGAAAAGGCCTTGCCATTTGAAAACAAAGCCCTGGTTTATCTGAAAGCCGCGCAGCAGAAAGCCCGAGCTTTTGTCAGAAAAAGCGGCTATGATCCACCGCCCATTAAAGAAAAAGAAATCCGCTTAACGGGCGAATTAACAAAAGTGAATACCGACTTTAAGCAGGAGCGTATGTATGACCAGGAGCGGGTGGAACGACTGGTAAGCGAAGTACTGGGTTTTCTGGAACTGGAGCGTTTAAGTTCGTCTCAGAAAGCGACTATACAACGGCTGGGCGCTGCCCTGACAAACGATATTATCAACAGCCGTTTATCGAATTGGTCGATTATTACGGCCTTGCAGAAACTGGGAGCGGGGAAACCACTGACGAAGCAGGAAGAACAGCGTTTGAAGACCAAGCTTTATGCGCTGGCTGGCGGGAACGCTGATAAACGACAGCCTGTGCGGGCTGGATCGTACGCCAGCGAACGTAAACTGGAGCAATCCTTTTGGCAGCATTTAAAATGATAGAGTTTGACCGTTTTATTATCCGATTTAACCCGTTAGATCCCCTCAACTGGATTATAGCAAGCGTGTTAACGGTCATGCTGTTTCTGCCCATCACGCTGATCGTTAGAAATGACGCACTTTCGTTACGAAGAAAATGGATTCGAGCCGCCTTGCATGTCCTGTTTTCGGGTGTCCTGCTGGCTTACTTTCTTCAAATCGAATGGCGCATTCCGGTCGATGCAAAACCGGTATTGATTGCGGATAACAAGGTGCCTGCCGGGTATATAACGCATCTGATGGATAGCCTTCATCTTCAGGAAACCGTTCGAGCCGCCAATTTTAAAAAATCCTTTAAAACCAGGCTGTTGGAAGGTAGAATTGATTCGGTTATTCTGGTGGGATCTGACTTTTTGCCGGACGTCTTAGGACAGGTAAGCCGTCAAACCGTTCACTGGATTCCGTATCATCAGCCCGATCAGGTACACCTGATTCGGTGGAAAGCCGTACTTCGAAAAGGTGAGCTACAGACCGTCAGCGGCACGATTCAATCATCCTGGAAACAGGCGCTTACACTACGGTTTGGTGACCAGACGCTGGACAGTTTGCCGTTGAAGCCGGGCCATACGGCGTTCAAACTTCGGTTTCCGGTTTTTTCGCAGGGACGCACCGCCGTTGAATTGGTGTTGAATCAGAAAACCATAGCTACACTTCATTTTTTTGCCCGAAAACCCGCCCCCGTTGCCTATCAGTTTATTCTGGATAGCCCTGATTTTGAAAGCAAGACACTGGCGGACTGGCTGGGCAAGAAAGGTTACTCTGTCCAGCTCACCTCGACCATATCAAAAGACATTACCAACCGGGTGTCGATCAACCGCGTTGCTACCCCGGATGTGATTATAACCGATCCGGCCAACGCCATCAACCCGGTTGTTAAAAAGGCCGTGGCGCAGGGAAAACCCGTGTTATTCATGAACGGAACGGACCCGGAAACGGATTGCAAAACCATCAATCGGGCGTTGGGAACAACCTGGCAGGTGAAGAAAATTTCAAACGAAGTCACGGTTACGCTCGGTAACGGTATTCAGGCATTACCGTATCAATTCCGGGAGGCAATAAACCAGTTTCCGATAACGGGTTACCCAGTTGCTGTTCAGAAAACCACCGCCAAAATCGGGTTCAGTCTGCTAAACGAAACGTTTCCTCTGAAATTGAGTGGTGACAGTCTGACGTACGACCGCATCTGGACGGGAATTCTGAACGAACTGCAACCGGTTTTAAAAAACAATGTGCAGGTTGATGCTCCGGTTTTTAGCGGAATCCGGTCTGTCATTCGCCTGAATAACTGGGCCATTAAACCGTCTTCCGTTCGAATAGGAAGCGATACCGTCCGGCTGGATTATTCGCCCGTCAATGGCTGGTCGGCGGAGGCTGCGTATCGGTTTGGCGGGTCGGGCTGGCAGTCGGTTCAGGACTCGATGGAAGTCTATGTGGATCAGCCGGATAATAAAATAGGCTTCGGGAGTCACCTGACAAGCGCCTACGTTCAGACCCGTTCAACCGATGACACGGGCACAAAACCGGCCAGACAGCGCTGGATGGCCGTTGAAATCCCCGGCTGGGTGTGGTTGTTGCTGGTGCTTGGCTGTCTGACGGCGCTTTGGATTGAACCTAAATTTAACATTTGACCTCTTGTAAAATTCCAGTAGCTTTGTGGCTGGTTTTAGCTTTAAATCTAACGTACAATGCCCTATCTATTCACCTCAGAGTCAGTTTCTGAAGGACATCCCGATAAAGTTGCGGATCAGATTTCCGATGCATTGATCGATCACTTTCTAGCGTACGATCCCTCCAGTAAAGTTGCCTGTGAGACCCTGGTTACAACCGGGCAGGTGGTATTGGCGGGAGAAGTAAAAACGAATACGTACCTCGATGTGCAGAAAATTGCCCGGGAGGTAATCAAGCGGATCGGGTACACCAAGAGTGAATACATGTTCGAAGCCAACTCCTGCGGTATATTGTCGGCGATTCACGACCAGTCGGCTGACATTAATCAGGGTGTTGAGCGCTCGAATCCGGAAGATCAGGGTGCGGGCGATCAGGGAATGATGTTTGGGTATGCCACCAACGAAACGGATAACTACATGCCGTTGCCGCTCGATCTGGCCCACAAGATTTTGCAGGAACTGTCGTACATCCGGAATCACGAAAAGGATATTTTAACCTACCTGCGGCCGGATGCCAAGTCACAGGTGACGATTGAGTACAGCGACGATCATAAGCCTATCCGGATTGATACGATTGTCGTTTCGACCCAGCACGACGATTTTGGAACGGATGCGGTCATGCTGGAACGTATTCGGGAAGACATCATTAATGTGGTGATTCCGCGGGTGAAGGCTCAGTTGAAACCGGAGTTGCAGACCCTGTTTACTGATAACATTACCTATTACATCAACCCGACGGGCAAGTTTGTGATCGGCGGGCCACACGGCGATACCGGTCTGACGGGCCGTAAAATCATCGTTGATACGTACGGTGGCAAAGGAGCACATGGCGGGGGCGCATTCTCCGGCAAAGATCCTTCAAAGGTGGACCGTTCGGCGGCTTATGCTACGCGGCACATCGCCAAAAACCTGGTTGCGGCTGGTTTGTGCGATCAGGTGCTCGTTCAGGTCTCCTACGCCATTGGGGTAGCTAAACCGTGCGGTTTGTACGTCGATACCTACAACTCGGCCAAAGTCGATATGACTGACGGCGAAATTGCAACCAAGATCGAAGAACTGTTTGATATGCGTCCGTACGCCATTGAGCAGCGTCTGAAACTCCGCAACCCAATTTATTCGGAAACGGCCGCTTACGGTCATATGGGCCGTCAGAATCAGGTCGTGAAGAAAGTATTTGGCACAAACGGCACCACCAAAGAGGTGGAAGTCGAACTGTTTACCTGGGAAAAGCTTGACTACGTTGACAAGGTTAAGGAAGCTTTTGGCCTGTAAGGTCCCTACGGGTTTAAGCCGTATTAAAACAAAAAAGCCGTCTCGAAGAGACGGCTTTTTTGTTGGAGTGCTTCCTGGTTAAAAATCGATGTCGTCGTTGACTACACCCACTTCTACCAGTTCTTTCGACTCTTTGATCTGCTGCGCAGAGATGTTACGCTGCTTATCTTTATGGCGTTTCAGTTTATTTTTTAGCGTATCCAGTACCATATCCGTCGCTTCTTCGAACGTCGTTCCCTGTTGCTGAACGAAGATGGAGTCACCCGGTAACAAGAGTTTAACTTCGACAATTTTGTGTTTAATTCTGCTGGTTTCA
Organism: Larkinella arboricola; assembly: GCF_003259745.1. Classification (GTDB taxonomy): domain Bacteria; phylum Bacteroidota; class Bacteroidia; order Cytophagales; family Spirosomataceae; genus Larkinella; species Larkinella arboricola. The sequence goes on from NZ_QLMC01000001.1 coordinate 1,697,224, forward strand.
CTTCCCTCCAACCTCAAATAAACTTCACCGCTCACAATCCGGTCGTTGAAGGTATCCAACTTGTTCAGTTTTCTCTGAACAAAATCCAGCAAGCTTTGATCTGCTGTAAAATGGACGCAATGAATCTGAATTCTCATACGTGTCGCATGGTTTAAGTTAAACAAAGGACCTACGAACTACCTAAGTTTGGAAATCCAATTGATAGAATCAAGAGGCTGACAGAAATATCCAACTTAGGGTATTATATAGATGGGTACGAATATCATCGCACGGTTCGAAACGCTTTGTTTATCGTGCGAAGTACCCATCTGGTTGCAGCAAAGATTCTTCTTATTGTCTAATTCGCCAATCTGATAAATCAGGAAAAACGCTGATTTACGGCAGCGTTTTTTATAAATTTCAGGTATTGACGACCTCTCCACCGTTGACATGCATCACCTGACCGGTCATGTAGGAGGCATCTTCGGAGGCCAGAAAAACAAAGGCAGGAGCCACTTCGGCTGGTTGTCCAACGCGCTCCAGGGGTGTTCCCTGGCCGAATTTGGCCACTTCTTCTTCCGTTTTGGTTGCGACAATCAGCGGGGTCCAGATCGGGCCGGGCGCTACGGCATTAACCCGGATGCTGCGTTCGACCAGATGTTGTGATAACGACCGTGTAAAGGCCGTTACAGCGCCTTTTGTCGATGCGTAATCGATCAGGGCTTTGCTGCCCCGGTACGAAACAACGGAGGTGGTATTGATGATGCAATCATATGCGCCCATGTGGGGCAAAGCCAGCTTGACCAGCCGGAACATCGCCAGAATATTGAGTTCAAACGTTTCGATCAGTTGCTGATCGGTAATGTCCGTAAACTCGTGCTGTTCGACGTGGTTGGCCGCATTGTTCACCAGGATGTTGATGTGGTGGTATTGATCAATCACCTGGGCAACTACCTGTCTGATAAATGACGGGTTTCGTAGATCACCGGCGATGAGCAGACAGCGTCTTCCTTCGGCTTCAACCAGGCTCTTGGTTTTCTGCGCATCCTCAATTTCGCGGGGGTGGTGAACGATGGCCAGATCGGCCCCTTCGCGGGCAAAATGCACCGATACCGCCCTTCCAATTCCGCTGTCACCGCCCGTAATCAGGGCAATTTTATCCTGTAATTTTCCGCTGCCCTTGTAATCATCCCGGATGTAAATCGGCTGCGGATGCATCTCGCTTTCCAGGCCCGGCTGGGCATCCTGATGCTGGGGAGGGGTTTCAAGTTTCAGATCCATGCGTGAGATTCGGTTAAATCAGGCGTTGATAATCGTTCCGCCGTTGGGGTGAAGCGTCTGACCGGTAACATAACTGGCATCGGCTGAGGCCAGATACACGTAGGCCGGAGCCACTTCGCTGGGTTGGCCCGGACGCTTCATTGGCACGTCCTTACCGAATTGGGCCACCTGTTCGGCATCCACCGAAGCCGGGTTGAGCGGGGTCCAGATCGGCCCCGGAGCTACACCGTTTACCCGAATTTTTTTCTCTGCCAGATTTGACGACAAGGCCCGCGTAAAGCTCATGATGGCTCCTTTGGTTGCCGAATATTCCGGCAGATCGGCCCGGCCCTGATAAGCCGTTACCGATGTGGTATTGATGATGCAGTCACCTTCGTGCAGGTAGTTGAGCGACGCCCGCGTGACCCGGAAAAACGAATAGATATTGATTTCGAAGGTATTGACCAGATCCTCGTCAGTAATGTCTTCAAACCGCTCGTGGGCCAGTTGCAGCCCGGCGTTGTTGACCAGAATGTTTAGTTTGCCAAACCGCCGGACAGTGTCTCCCGGAAGCCGTTCGCAGTACGACGCGTCGCGCAGGTCGCCGGGCAGCAGCAGGCATTGCTGTCCTTCCTGCTCCACCAGTTGGCGGGTGCGCTGGGCATCGCCTTCTTCACGCGGGGTGTAGGCAATGGCGACATCGGCGCCTTCGCGGGCAAAATGAACCGCCACCGCCCGACCAATCCCGCTGTCGCCACCCGTAATCAAAGCCACTTTTCCCTGTAATTTTCCGGAACCGACGTAGGTGTAGCGAATCACCTTTGGCTGCGGATCCAATTCGCTTTCCAAACCCGGTTGTACGTCCTGGTGTTGGGGCGGAATCTTCATTTCCATAACGTTCTAACAGTGTGTTGAGTAAATCAGAAAGCTGATTGAACAAGCGAGGAAAGGAGAAGGGGCACAGACAAAATGATGATTTCCGCAGTAAGCTTCCTTCACATATCTCGTCCACTTCTCACCTCTTTTGTCTGTTTTAAACAACTCGGATTCTACGGTATTGATTGAATTCTATTATTAAACGGGAAAAGAAAAAAGCCGGATGTTTGCAAACATCCGGCTTCCAGCCAACTATAGAGGATTATGTCATGCAATTTTCTGCGGTATTTCCGCCGTCAGGGCTTCCCAGATTTTGTCGTAAACCTCAACCGCCGGGATTGGCGTTGCGCTGGATTGTCCTTTGCGGGAGGAGACAAAAACCGGATGATACGCGGGTTGGGTTCCGACGCGGCCGTGGGAGCCTTTAATGAGCGTGGCATCCAGCGGAATAACGCTCATCAGGTAACGGAAGCCTAGTTTTTTACGGATCAGGGTATAACCGGCTTTCAGCTTAATCAGCGGATTGGCCGGGTCCATAAACATCTCCACGGGGTCGTAACCGGGCTTGCGGTGAATATCGACCAGCCGGGCGTAATCCGGGGCTTTCGCGTCGTCGTTCCAGTAATAGTAGGTAAACCAGCTATCGGCGTCGGCCATCAGCACCAGATCGCCCGAACGCTCGTGGTCAATGTGGTATTTCTGTTTGCCGGCCTTGTCCAGAATCAGTTCAATACCGGGCGTTTTCTCCAGAATTGAACGAACCTGCGCGGCACACGACGGGTCGTTGATGTAGATGTGAGCTACCTGGTGATCGGATACGGCAAAGGCCCGTGATGCGCCCGCATCCAGCAATTCCAGCCCCTGTTCAACCCGAACGTTGATCAGTCCGGCTTCCCGCAGCAGCCGGTTCAGGTGAATCGGTTTGCTTACATTGGTAATGCCGTATTCCGACAAAATGATGATTTCGGTGTCCTGCCGTTCATAGTGCTGAATCAAATCCTTGAGTACGTCGTCGATTTCGTGCAGCTCCTTCGAGATTTTTCCCAGGTCCTGTCCGAATTTTTGCAGACAGTAATCCAGGTGCGGCAGGTAAATCAGCGTCAACGTCGGATTATGCCACCGGTCCACCAGCAGTGACGCATCGGCAATCCAGCGGGTCGATTTGATGTTGGCGTTGGGGCCCCAGAAGTTAAACAGCGGAAACGTGCCGAGCGCATCCTGAAGGCGGTCGCGCAGGTCGGAAGGGTGGCTGTAGCAGTCGGGCGCTTTAACACCGTCGGCGTGGTATTGCGGGCGCGGTGTTACCGAGAAGTCGGCGGATGAATACATGTTGTACCACCAGAACATCTTGGAAACCGTAAATGATGGATCGAGTTGCCGGGCGCGCTCCCAGATTTTTTCGCCATTAACCAGCTTGTTTGACTGCTTCCAGAATTTGATTTCGCAATCGATCCGGTCATACCAGCCATTGGCAACGATGCCGGTTTCGGTGGGCCATTTCCCCGTTACGTAGGTGGATTGAACGGCGGTGGTGACGGCGGGCAGCATGGGTTCGATGGAGGAAAGCTGCTTATCCGCTACCCATTGTTTCAGAAAAGGTGTGTGCTCGCCGATCAGCGAAGCCGACAGGCCCACAACGTCGATGACTACGGTTTTTTTCATGATAGTTTCTTTAAAACCCACTCCAGTTCCCGGCCAATCGAATCATTCAGCCGCATTTTCAAATCTTCGGGCAGAACTTCCCACGTATAGGTTTCCACTTCCAGTTGCGTCGTAAACGGCTTTTCGCGCTGCAACCGAAGCACTTCTGTAATATCGTCCTGCGTCGATTGCAGCAATCCATAATCGGCTACAAACAGCGGTACGTGAAAGTGAGACCGCCATTCGACATGATTGTTATCAAAAGCCAGCAGAGCCTCCGGCAAATCCGGATATCGCAGTAGATCACCCTCGGCATTCTGAGCGACGACCTGATGCAAATACGTCGGTTCGTTGAACTGCCTGAACTGATCGAGTACGGCTTCGCGGCTGTTTTTTTCAACCGGAAACGTTGCTTTCAGGGCCGCACTGATCTGGATCTTACCAACTTTCAGATCGTTGTCCTCCAGTTTTTTCAGCACCTCGTCCGGGCGTTCGTACCCCACGGCAAAGTGGCAAACGTCGTAGCACAACTGCACGTGTTCGCGCAGTGCCGCTTCGCACTCTCCCGCCGACCAGCCAAACTCGTCGTTCAGCCGCTCAATGCCGATAGGCAGCAGATAGAGGTTAAACCATTCAATAAACTCGTCGCCCGTTTCGAGTAAACCGTCGGGTTCGGGCTCAATATCGAGGTGGAGGCTGATGCCTTCCTGTTGCTTGATCCGAACCAGTTCTTCCACCACCGTCAGCATCCGTTGCGTCGTGGCTTCAAAAGCCAGATCGCGTTCGTCCCGGTTTCCCCACTGAAACCAGTAGCGGTAGGAGAGGGGTGAGGTCGAAATGCCCGCTTCCGTAAGCCGAACCGCCGGGTTTGCTCTGACCAAAGCCGCCAGCAAATGAAAAAGACGGATGGTGTATTCGACCCGTTCGGAGGTCCGCCAGTCGGGTGCGTGAACCTGATCCTTTACGCGCGTCCGGTGAAAGCCGCCGTATGGAAAGCCGTTCATCGTATAGATGTAGCAATCGTTGTCAGCCAGCCATTGTTTAAATTCCTGTAACCGTTCGGGCTGGGTCAGTTCCTCACTGGCGATGTTCGACAGCCGTAAGCCAATGCCAAACGGCGCGTCGGGGGAGAGCTTCTGTTTGAGGGCTGGAATGGCCTCTTGCAGCGCAATAAAATGCTCCGCCCAATGTTCACCGGCGTGGATGTTGGTACAATACCCTAAATGGCCAAGCGGAGTTTTCATGCGGGCTGAATTTCGTTTTCTTTCAGAATACCAATCACTTCGCGAATCCGGCTCAGGTCCATTTCGTGCACTTCCTGTCCTTTGCCGAGCGCGGTCAAAAGCATGATGGTCAACTGGCCGCCCAAATGCTCCCGGAATTCATTCAAGCCTTTCAGCACACCGTCGCCCTCCAGTGCGGGGTGGAAGAGGGAAAAGCCGAGGGCACGTTCCAGATTCAGGATACGGTTGGCGTCGGCTTCGCTGAGCCAGCCTAGCCGCTGCGAATATAAACTGTCGAGGGCAATGCCAATGGCAACGGCTTCGCCGTGACGCACCTCAAAATCAGTGAGTTGTTCGAGTTTGTGGGCGCTCCAGTGCCCGAAATCCAGTGGTCGTGAAGAACCCATTTCGAACGGATCTCCGCTGGCAATGTGATTCAGGTGCAACTCGGCGCAGCGATGAATCAGGTACTGCATCGCGTTCAGATCACGGGTGGCCAGCTTTTCGGCGTTGGCTTCCATCCACTCAAAAAAAGCCTGGTCTTTAATCAGGGCGACTTTAATGGCTTCCGAAATACCCGCCCGCCAGTCGCGGTCGTCGAGGGTCGTCAGAAATTTCGGGTCGTTAAAAACTGCGGTCGGTGGAGCAAACGAACCCAGAAAGTTCTTCTTGCCCCGGTAATTGACGCCATTTTTGACGCCGATACCCGAGTCGTTCTGCGACAAGACCGTGGTCGGAATCCGGATGTGCCGAATGCCCCGGTGTGAGATGGCGGCCACATAGCCCACCAAATCCAATACAGAACCGCCACCAACGGCTACCACATACGAATGCCGGTCAATACCGTGCCGGTCTATCGCGTCAACGAGCTGTTCAACCAGCGCCGGATCGTTTTTGGCGCCTTCACCACCCGGGATGACGATCAGATCCGGTACAAGATCAACGATGGACAGGTTCGCGAAATACGCTTTGATCTCATCCAGCAAATCGGGATGGCCTATAGTAACTCCTTCATCCAGAATAAATAATAACTTTTTACGAAAGCCTTCTGAATGGTTTTTTTTCAGAAAATTAAGAAAGGTCGGGTTACTGGTTTCGAATAGACGGTCGGAAAAATAAACATCGTATGTAAACCGAACGCTAAAGCTTTGGTGAAGGGTATTCATTCCTTGCAATGGGGATTTGTAAAAATGTAAAGTTACTAAAAAACAACACGGGCTTCGTCTTTTAGAACACACAATTGGTGGGATCCGTTCGGTTAGGTTACCGCAAATACTTTCGCCAGCAGCCGCGACAATGGCAGGAGGCACACAACCAGCATCGCCAGCGGAAATGACGCAAAAGCAGCGACCCAGGCGGCATTCATCACAATTAAGGAAAGGACCCCTGCCTGGACGGCCATGCCAATATTACGGCCAGCGGGTTCGCGGACGGCGCGCCACAGGGGCGGAAAAATAAAGTAGCCAAATAAGAGAAGGAACGGAAAGGCGGTTCCTAGCTGGAGCTGACGCTGGGCAATGGCGCCGATGCAGCCGATTACCAAACCGTACAGCAAACCCGCAATACGCAGCGTGCCGGTATTTCCGCCGTGCACTTCGCCCCGGCTGATCATGGTAATGGCGGCTATGTAGATAATCGGAATCAGGCCCAGCGACGACCAGACCGGAACCTGATCGGGCAGAATACTGATGCCCAGCGCCAGATTAAGACCCCGGCACAAACCCATGTTCAGCGGTCCCAGAATTGCGCTGTGTTTTCCAAATTTGTCGTAAACCACCGACGCGACGGCGATGGCAATGGCCAGCCAGCCCGCCGTCGGGTTGACCATCCAGGCCGCCAGAATACCGATGGCCAACAAAATGAGGGCCAGCGACGTGGCCGCTCCCAAACTCACCTGGCCGCTCGGAATGGGGCGCTCCGGCCGTTCAACGGCATCCAGTTCGGCGTCGAAAACGTCGTTGAAGACCACCCCTCCGCCATACAGCCCCACCGTTGACAGACATAGCCAGCCCACCGGCACCGGATCGGCATCGGGAATGACGTAATAACCGGCAATGGCCATTCCAGCCATCACATCGGCAACGGCGGTAACCAGGTTCGCAGGACGGGTTAGGCGGAGAAGCGGAAGAAGCATATCGGAAATGCGGAATGGTGAACAAGGAATACCGGTGTCTATTTTACCGGTAATACGCCTTTATTGTTTACCATTCCGCATGAATCGTTTATTTAATGATTGTCGAGGACTTGTCTACCCGCGGTGCCTGGCCCCCACGGAGCACGGAGCTGCCGTTGTAACGCTGGCTCTGGTCGATGTCGATGGGTTGTTCCAGTTCTTCAATACTGAGCTGGCCGCTCTGGGCGAAAGCCGTCACCGCATTCTGGAACGTTACAAGTCGGATGGTTTCGTCGGCGATACCGCGTTCTTTCATCAGGGCTGCGGTTTTGGGCAGCGCCAGCGGATCGCTGATACCCCAGTCGGCCGCCGAGTTGATCATGATGCGCTCCGGACCGTATTGTTTCACAACTTCCACCATGCGCTCGTTGCCCATTTTGGTGAATGGATAGATGGTAAAGCCCGCCCAGAAACCCCGATCCAGGACTTCCTTAACGGTTTCTTCATTGTTGTGGTCGACAATCACCATACCCGGGTCCAGACCGTGTTCGAGGGCAATGTCCATGCTGCGGCTGGTACCCTGTTTTTTGTCGCGGTGGGGCGTGTGAATCTGAACCGGCAAACCGGCTTCTTTCGCCAGTTCCAACTGCGCGCGGTAGTATTTTTCTTCAGCCGGAGTCTGGTCGTCAAAACCAATCTCGCCCACGCCGACAACGCCTTCTTTGTAAATGAACAGCGGCAGAATTTCCATGACCTGCTCCGCCAGAGCCTCGTTGTTGGACTCCTTGGAATTCAGGCCGATGGTGCAATAATGCCGGATACCGAACTGCGACGCCCGAAACCGTTCCCAGCCGACCAGACTGGCAAAATAATCGCGGAAGGAATCAACCCCGGTGCGCGGCTGACCGAGCCAGAAGGCGGGTTCGATGAGGGCCACAATACCGGCGTCGGCCATCGCCTGATAATCATCGGTAGTGCGGGAGGTCATATGAACGTGCATGTCGAAGAACTTCATGCCCCGTACGGTATCTAAAAAACTCATGGTTTAGCTGACTTGTCGAAAAAAACAAAGGTAGTTGACCCGTCTGCGAGTTGCAAGCGGATTTCATACCGGCAACCATTAGAAAATGATTAAGAACCGTTGCCTTTTTATCAAAACCGAAGCGAAAAACGTTAGTTACATAAGAGACGATAATCCGATTGTCGTTTACGAAGAAAGTTACGTTGCACCATTTTGAGTTAACTAACCATGAAGATCACATTTCAGATTCTGCTGTGGGCGGGTATTTGTGCGGGGATAGGAAGTGGAATCAGTTCCTGCCGTCCCGACGCACTCGATGGCCTGTCGCCGGAAGAGAGCCAGGTATTTATTACCAACCGCGACCGTTCGGTCAATTTCGCCACTTACAAAACGTTCAGTTTGCCGGATTCGGTACTCGAGATTTCCAACGATCAGGCTCAGATTTCCATGACGGGTCTGGAACCCACGTTCCTGAACCGGCTGGCGCAGGAGCTAACCAGTCGGGGGTATCAACGGGTGAACCGGAGGGCTGATTCGGATTTAGGCGTTGCCGTCATGCGGATTAATAACAGCTATGTGGGCGTTTCGTCGATGCCGTATTCGTCGTATTACCTTGATTACTGGGGCTACGGCGGTTTGGGCGGCTGGGGTGGCTACAGGCCGTATTATCCAAGCTATTACTCCTTTTATCAGGTAAGCGATACGTACTGGATGATTCAGCTGATTGATTTGAAGAACCCGAATACCGCCGATCAGGAACTGAACGTAATCTGGCAGGCGCAGATTCGCGGCAGCGGTATTTTCGACGCCAATTCGATTGATGCCATCATCACCCGCGTTTTTGAACAATCGTCTTATCTGCGGGCGAACCAATGAACAGGAGAGAACGAAGTCAGAGAGCGCAGCCGGCTTGAATCAGGATTTGATTGGTAAGTCTGTTGTTGCACCTCTTGTACCTCTAAATCCACTAAAAGCCATGAATAAGAAAGTCATATTGAGCATTTTGGGGCTTTTCTGGGCCCTGGGCGCCGTTGCCCAGATTGGTGCCGATCCCGAAGAATCGCAATCACGAAGGAATTTTGACAACACGCTGTTTGACCGGTTTGTGTCCGGTCGCGTTACGGTTTTTTACGGGGCGGCCTTGCCTATGGGCAGCCAGCAGAATTACATTGACAAGGTGGGGAACCGTAATTTCTCGGTGGCCGTGGAAGCCATGTTTCCGGGCCGTTTTTCGGTAGGTGGCCGCATCGGTCAGAACTACTTCAGCCAGCGGTTGCCCCGTCAGGTTTATTCCTTTGACGACGGCTCCGACGTCTCTGCGGTTCAGACCCGTACGTTAACGACCATACCGCTGCTGGCCATTGGGTCGGTTTATCTGAACGATATCAATTCAACATTCCGGCCTTATCTGCAAATTGGCGCAGGGGGCGCTTACGTCGATTATACGAAGTATTACGGTACGCTGAGCGATCAGAAAACGGGAATTCGGGCGGCACTGGCTCCAGCCGTTGGAGCGAAGTTTCAGTTTGGTAAAGGAAACAACTTCGGCGGTGAGGTTCAGGCGCAGTATCAGAACGTGTTTTTTAAATACAATGAGCTGAACAACAGCAATAATCTCCTGCTGTCGGTTGGCCTGTCGTATCGCTGGCTCTAGAGGAACGGACCCACGGACTAAGCGGGTGCGCCTGCTGTTCCGTGGGTACCAAACAATGCTTCCAGTTCGGTCCGGTTGCCTTCGGTAACAAACGGTTTCACCAGCGTCCAGAGTTCGGGGTGAATGGTGCGTCCGGCGGCCCGACGCTCCTGGGCGTAATCAATGGCAATGCGCGCCAGCCGTTCGTTGGTACGCTCCTGAAAACCGGTAATCTGTTCGACGGCTTTATCGCTGAAGAAGGCTTTCATAATGAGCTGGTTCCAGGCCGGTTCGTCCAGTTGTTCGGCCGGATACGGATTGTGCAGCATGAGGGCTTCCTGAACGGGGCCGATGTTGCTCCGTACGGCTTCTGTCGCCAGAAAACGCCAGTGTTCGGGGTAGTGCAGCACCGGCAGGGCTGAATACAGAGCAACCAGTTCGTTCATCTCAGCCGCTTTGAACAGATTCTCAAGGGTGCTTATATAGGCGGATTGATCGTCGGGCGACAAGTGCAGCAGCCACCACACCCGCGCTAGCCGGTCGAGCGTCCAGCCCTCCACCGTAAAACCGTTGCGCAGATTCTGAATTTCGTCGGCGGTCGCTGGTGGAACCGTAATGACCTGTTTGCCGACAACGCGCGGCATGGCGGTAAAAACCCGGTAAAAGATGGGTTGCGTGGGCGTTTTGCGGTAAGCGTCGGCTTGTTGGATCAGGTATGTAACGGCTTTTTCGGCGTTCGGTTGCCGTTGAATTAGGTCGAGCAGGGCGTCGGAAAGTGCAGATGAATTCATGCCGTAAAGGTAACAAGCAGATTAACGACTGGCAACTTATCCCGCTTTCGGATGCGCCTGGTTGTAGGCTTTCTTCAGTTTGTCGATGGTCGTGTGGGTGTAAATCTGCGTCGCGGCCAGGCTGCTGTGACCCAGCAAATCCTTGATGGCGTTCAGGTCGGCGCCCCGGTTGAGCAGGTGCGTGGCGTAGGTATGGCGCAGCACGTGCGGACTTTTCTTTTCCAGCGTTGTCACCAATTCAAGATACCGTTTTACAATCCGTTGAATCAGCACGGGATAAGCCCGCACGCCCTGATCGCTCAGGATAAGGTAAACAGGGTCCGCCTGGAGTCCAAACTCGGTTTCCCGGGCCTGCTGGTATTGCTGAATCAGCGTAAACAACGGGTTGGGTACAGGAATGATCCGGTGCTTATTGCGTTTGCCCAGCACCAGAATGGTTTTTTCGTACAGATTGACATCGGCCATTTTCAGACCCACCAGTTCCGCCAGCCGGATGCCGGTGCCGTACAGGAGTTCGAGGACGAGTTTGTCCCGCAGTCCTTTGAAATCGTCCGGAAAATCCACGTTGTCCAGCAGCGTTTCCATCGGTTTTTCTTCCACGAAAACCGGCACCTTCTTGCTGGTTTTCAGGGCCGATATTTTTAGCATCGGGTCGATCACGATGGTTTTCCGGCGGAGCAGAAAACCGTAAAAAGCCCGCAGGGTGGCAATTTTTCGATTTACGGACGTTTTATCCAGACCCGTTTCGACCAGGCTGGCAATCCAGGACCGGATTTGCGGAAAGGTTGCGTTTTCGGCCAGTTCCAGTTCATACTGGATTTTCAGGTATAGCTGAAACTGCTCGATATCAGTTCCGTAGGCTGTGAGCGTATGATGACTCAGGCGTTTTTCGTAACGGATGTGTTCAAGAAAAAGCGAAACCATAAGGGCAAACCGGCGGAATGATACGACAAGATAAAATAAAAAAAGCAGTAAGCCTACGCCTACTGCCAACCCATGCTGTTGCTGATATGCCTTACAAACTATGCTTCGCTGTTATTGCCGTACATTTTTTCGCGGTAAACGGCTTTCAGAATTTCCTGACGACGTTTGATCGACGGTTTCTGGAAAGCTGTCCGGGAACGTAAAGAACGCAATACGCCGGTTTTTTCAAATTTCTTCTTAAAGCGCTTGAGGGCTTTGTCAATGGACTCGTTTTCTTTGACGTTTATGATAAGCATATGCTGCTATTCGTTAATTTTCTGATAACAAACGGATTGCAAAGATAGACCTCTGAAAGGAAAAAACCAATAGTTTTGTGCGAAATCATTAGCAGTCGAATGCTTAAAAATGGCCCTGAATGTAAGGATACGATCAGACGCGTACGGGTTTATTAGCGAACCCGCCATTTTTCAACCATTTTAACCATTCTGCCGTTTAACTTTTTTATGATCCAACGCTTTGAATGAAACAGGCCGTTATTGACCTTGGAACGAATACCTTTCACCTCATGATTACGGACGGCGGGCAAACGCTTTTCCGGGAAAGCCGACCGGCTAAGATTGGTAAAGCCGGTATTAATCAGGGAATTATTACCGAAGAGGCTACCGAACGGGCGCTGGTCGTTTTGCGGTATTTCCGTGATGTGCTCAACCAGCATCAGGTTCCGGTAGAACAGGCCGTTGCCATCGGCACCAGCGCCATCCGGAACGCCGGGAATCAAACCGAATTCATTGACCGGGTGCGGCAGGAAACCGGTATCCGGATTCGTTCCATTTCGGGCGACGAAGAGGCTGGTTACATTTATGCCGGTGTACGGGCTGCCGGAACGCTGGATGACCAAATGGCGCTGGTGGTGGACATTGGGGGCGGCAGCGTTGAATTTATCCTGTGTACGCAGCAGCGGATTTACTGGAAACAAAGCTTTGAAATTGGGGGGCAACGGTTGCTGGAACGGTTTATGGAAACCGACCCGATCAGCCCGTCGGCTGTCAGCCGGATGAACCGGTATTTTCAGGAGCAGTTACTGCCGCTTACCAATGCAATTCATCAATACCCGCCTGTGGCGCTGGTGGGTTCGTCGGGGTCTTTCGATACGCTGATCGACATGCTGTTTGTGCAGGAAAAAGGACATTGGCCCGCTGAAGATCAGACGGCTTCTGAACTGCCCCTCGACGCGTTTTACCGGTTTTATGAATTGCTGCTAACCCGAAACCACGACGAACGGATGCAACTGCCGGGCATGATCGAACTGCGGGTCGATATGATTGTCGTTGGCGTGTGTCTGATCGACTATCTGCTGCGAACCTACGGGATTCGGCAGATTCGGGTTTCAACCTATTCGCTGAAAGAAGGGGTGCTGGCAGATGGGCTTCCCGATAAAAACGGGTCGGTTTGATGCAGGATGCTTTCGCGGTAATTAGTTCGTTCTGCAACGAAGCCTTTGCGGTTGAAGGTGTTACCTTTGGGCCTGAAACCGTCCAGTCGCGGGGCCGGGTTTCGCAATCGATTTTTGACTTAAAATCAAGTACTTCATTCTAATACTACATTATACGAATGGCTGAAGAAAGAGAACGTTCCTATAACTGGGAAGATCCGATGCTGGGCGCACAGGCCGCCAAAACCATGTCTGGACTGGACTATTTACAAAGCATTCTGGACGGTGCCAACCCGCTGCCTCCCATCTGCCAGACGCTGGATTTTGACCCGGTAGCCGTGGAAGACGGGAAAGCGGTTTTTGCCGTCATTCCTTCCGAATTCCATTACAATCCAATTGGCGTGGTGCACGGCGGTTTGTTAAGTACGCTCTGTGATTCGTCTATGGGGTGTGCCATTCATACGAAGCTAGCGGCTGGCGTAGGCTATACCACCCTGGAATTGAAAGTAAATCTGGTACGACCGGTGACGGCCAAAACGGGCCGATTGGTCTGCACCGGAACCGTCATCCACGTTGGTCGCAGTGTGGCCACCGCCGAAGCCCGGGTGGAAGATGAGCAGGGTAAACTCTACGCACACGCTACCTCAACCTGCATGATTTTTCAGTAAGTGAGATAGGCCCGGAGATTTGACGGCTAAAATGCTGGCTGACGAATAGCCATTCAGCATTTTAGCCATCAAAAAGCTATTCACGCTACTTTCGGTAAATTGTTGTGGCGGCTGCCTGCGCCGATGCCAGAATGGTCAGGTCGGCGATGGTAACATGGGGCGGAGCGGTAACGGCGTAGACGACGGTATCTGCAATATCGCTGGCGGTCAGGGGTTTGAATCCTTCGTATACTTTGGACGCCCGCGCTTCGTCTCCTTTGAACCGTACCAGCGAGAATTCCGTTTCGACGGCGCCGGGAGCAATATTCGTTATTTTAATACCGTACTGCGTCAAATCCAGCCGCATTCCTTCGCTCAGGGCTTCGACGGCGGCTTTCGAGGCACAATAGACCCCGCCGTTGGCGTAGGTTTGCTTTCCGGCAATGGAGCTAATGTTTACAATATGCCCCCGTCCGCGTTCGACCATACCCGGTGATACGGCTTTGGTAACGTAGAGCAGGCCCTTTACATTACCGTCTATCATCGCATCCCAGTCGTCCACGTTGCCTTCGTGAATTGGACCCATTCCGTGTGCGTTTCCGGCGTTATTGATCAGAATATCAATGGTTTTCCAGTCATCGGGAAGCGACGAAATGGCGGCTTCGACGGCGGCCCGGTCGCGGACATCGAAGTTGAGGGTATAACAGTCGGACGTCTCACTCAGCGATTGCTTTAATTCGTCGAGTCGTTCCTGACGTCGTCCGCAGAGAATCAGCCGGTAGTTTAGGTTAGAAAAAGCCATAGCGATGGCAAGGCCGATGCCGGATGTTGCTCCGGTAATGAGTGCTGTAGGGGTCATATGGGTCATGATTAACGAAAAAATACCAATTGGATAAATCAAAGCCAGAACGGCTTTGCAGACGGTTTAAGCGGCTAGTATAGCAATATTTTAGCGATTCTTTTCTAACTTGGGAGCTAGACCGCTTGTTAATGAACGCACTTTTTTCCTTCTTTTTAGTTTCGGCTCTTTTCTTTTTGTCTTCGGATCGGCTCAGCCGGAAGGCCCACAAAATTCACCAGCGCGTCCTGACTCTCGATACCCACGCCGATGCCCCGATCATGATGGTCAAAAAAGGATTTGACGTGGGCGAACGGCACGATTGGGTGCGTGACAAATCGCAAATCGATTTCCCGCGCATGAAGGAGGGCGGTATGGATGCCATGTTTTTTGCGGTGTATATGGCCCAGGGACCACGCACTCCGGAAGGCCACGCCAACGCCAAAGCCAGGGCCCTCGAAATTTTTCAAAGCATCCACGACGCGCTGAAAAAACATCCCGACCAGGCCGAACTGGCAACGACCCCGGCCGATGCGTACCGGATTGAAAAAGCCGGGAAGCGGGCGGTTTTTATCGGCATGGAAAATGGTTATCCGGTGGGCGAAGACCTGTCGTTGCTGAAAATGTACTATGACTTAGGTTGCCGCTATATCACGCTTTCGCACTTCGCCAACAACGCCATCTGTGATTCGGCTACCGATCCCGATGGGCCGATTCACAACGGTTTAAGTCCGTTCGGGCGGCAGGTCGTGCAGGAAATGAACCGGTTAGGGATTTTAATTGACGTTTCGCACGTTTCCGACAAATCGTTTTATGACGCGCTGGCATTGTCAAAAGCGCCCCTGATTGCATCCCATTCCAATGTTCGGGCGCTTTGCGATTTCCCCCGTAACATGACCGATGATATGATTAAAGCACTGGCGGCTAAGGGTGGGGTGATTCAGGTGAATTTTGTGAGCGATTACCTGCGTAAACCGTCGGATGAACACCGGCAGGCGTTAAATGCCGTCCGGATGTCCAGCGTGGGAAGGGCCGTGACCCCGCAACTTCAGGCCCAGCTTGATGCGAAGGCCGATTCCATTCAGAAACGGTATGCTTACGAACGGGCGAGCGTAGCCGATATCGTTAAACACATTGATTATATTGTCCGGCTGGTCGGTATTGATCACGTCGGTATTGGCAGTGATTTCGACGGGGGCGGGGGCGTCAACGGTCTGGAAGATGTAAGTCAGATTGAAGCCCTGACGCTGGAACTGGTGCGTAAAGGCTACTCCGAAGGGGATATTGCTAAAATCTGGGGCGGTAATTTATTGCGGGTGCTGGGTCAGGCAAAGGTGGCGCAGTAGCCTGATAGACAAAAGACGTAAGAAGAAAGATCCGGAATCTGGTTTAGCCAGCTTTCCTTCTTTCCTCTCACGTCTTTTCTCTTTTGTCTATCCTTACGCTTTTTCGCAGAATTCTTCGAACGCCATTTCCAGGTGTTGGGCAATCATCTGCGCCGAACGGCCTTCAATGTGGTGACGCTCAATAAAATGCACCAGTTCGCCGTCTTTGAAAATACCGATGGACGGTGAAGAAGGAGGATAAGGCAGCAGGTATTCGCGCATCCGCGCCGTTGCTTCCAGATCGACGCCGGCAAAAACCGTTACGAGTTTATCGGGTTTAATGCCGCTCTGGGCCAAAGCCGCTTTCACGCCCGGACGGGCCGCACCAGCCGCACATCCGCAAACCGAGTTGACAACCACCAGCATGGTGCCTTCGGCGTTTTGCATCACCTCATCGACTTTCTGGGCTGTGCTCAGGTCATCAAACCCGGCGCTCAGGAGGTCATCCTTCATCGGGGCAACTAAATGTGGAGGATACATTGTATTACGTTTAAAAGTTTATTGTAATGATTGTTATGTAAATGGGTATGCGATCAGGAGTGGGCAACCGGTTGAAAAGTCAAAGAAGTTAACCAGGTAGCCATCTAAGCCATTTTAACCCCTTAACCATAACAACCGTCTAACCGTTCCTTTACATAAAGCCTAATTCCAGTTTGGCTACTTCCGACATCATTTCGGTGCTGTAAGGCGGATCGAACGTCAGCTCGACGCTTACGTCGTTAACGCCTTCGATGGCCCGTACTTTGGCTTCGATCTCCGCGGGTATCGTGCCCGCCGAAGGACAGGAAGGCGAGGTCAGCGTCATCAGAATATAGATGTTGTTGATCGGGAATATCTTGATTTCGTAAATCAGGCCCAGTTCGTAGACATCCACCGGAATTTCCGGGTCATAAACGTCTTTGAGGGCTTTTATGACTTCTTCTTTAAGTTCAGATTCGCTCATGACCATATGCATTAAAGAGTTGACTGTGCCGCCGTTTGGTTTTTGGCTGCCTGCTGCGTAGCAAATTGTTTCATTTGTTGAATCATGGAAGCCAGACCACCCGCGCGTCGCGACGTTACGAGGCTGCTCAAACCAATTCGATCAATAAAATACAGATCGGCACTGGCCACGGCTTCGGGCTTTTCATCCGACAGAATCCGGATGAGTAAGCTGACCAATCCTTTACTGATCTGGGCCGTCGGTTCGCTGTCCGCTTCAAAATGAACGTTGGTACCCTGCATTTCGGAATGCAGCCACACCTTCGACTGGCAGCCCCGGATCAGGTTGTCATCCGTCTGGTACTGTTCCGGCATGGGCGGCAATTTTTTGCCCAGATCAATGATGTATTGGGTCTTATCGAGTTGATCGTCAAACAGATCAAATTCTTCGATAATCTCGTCCTGTTTCTCGTTAATTGTCATATTGATTCGTAACACAAAAGTCTGCTCATGGAAGGAACTGCAACAGCTACCTGACTTTGTCAACGTCTATTTACAGCATCATCTTCCGGACGCGGTGTAAGCCCTGCACCAGCCGGTCGATTTCTTCTTTTGTGTTGTAAACCGCAAAGGAAGCCCGGGTGGTTCCCGTAATATTAAACCGGCGCATCAGCGGCTGGGTGCAGTGGTGACCCGTCCGGACGGCAATGCCCTGCTGATCAAGAATCACACCGGTATCCTGATGGTGAATACCGTCTATGACAAATGAAACAACGCTGATTTTTTCGGCGCCCTGACCGATGATTCGCAACCCTTCAATGTCTTTCAGGGCTTCGGTAGCGTATTCGAGCAGGCTGTGTTCGTAAGCCGCCAGGTTTTTCTTGCCGAGGTTGTTGATGTATTCCAGAGCGGTGTAGGTCGCAATAACGTCGGCAATGTTGGGTGTTCCGGCTTCGAATTTATAGGGCAGATCGTTGTAGGTTGTTTTTTCAAACGTAACCTCCTTGATCATCTCACCACCTCCGCGCCAGGGCGGCATCGAATCCAGCACATCCCGTTTGCCGTAGAGCGCCCCCATGCCCGTCGGGCCGTAGAGCTTATGCGCCGAGAAAACGTAGAAATCCGTGTCCAGATCCTGGACGTCAATATCGATGTGTGAGCTGGCCTGCGCACCGTCAATGAGCACTTTCGCACCCACGGCATGGGCTTTCTCAATAATGGTTTTCACCGGGTTGATGATTCCCATCGCGTTGGAAACGTGCACCACCGAGACAAATTTGGTCCGTTCGGAAAGCAGTTTCTCGTATTCTTCCAGAATCAGATCACCGTTGTCGTCGATAGGAATGACTTTCAGCACACAACCTTTTTCCTCGCACAACATCTGCCAGGGAACGATGTTGGAGTGGTGCTCCATCGTCGTGATGATGATTTCATCGCCCGTGTTCAGAAACCGTCGGCCGTAGGTTTGAGCCACCAGGTTAATACCGTCTGTTGTGCCGTAGGTAAAAATGATTTCTTCCACATGGGCCGCATTCAGAAACTGCTGAATAGCCCGGCGCGACAACTCAAAGGCGGAGGTGGCTTTCTCGGCCAGCGCGTGGATTCCGCGGTGAATATTGGCATTATACCCCTCGTAATACCCGGCCAGCGCCTTGAGTACCGGCAACGGTTTTTGCGTGGTAGCCGCGTTATCAAAATAAACCAGTTGCCGACCATTTACGACCTGATCCAGAATCGGAAAGTCCCGGCGAATGGCTTCTATATCAAGAATTTCGTGTGGTGCAATCTCCATTGGAAGTAAAGATTAAAAGTTAAGAGTTATGAGTAAAAACTAAGGTTGATACTTAACTCTTAATTCTTAACCCATAACTCTTCCTTATCGTGCCAATTTAGCCTGAATACGACGTTCGATCTGCTCACGCAGCGGGTCGATCTTGATTTTTGCAATGACATCTTCGGCAAATGCGTACATCAGCAGCGACTGCGCTTCGTCTTTCGGAATACCGCGCGAACGCATGTAAAACAGAGCCTCTTCGTTCAGTTTACCGGTCGTGGTACCGTGCGAACATTTCACGTCATCGGCAAAAATCTCCAGTTGCGGCTTGGTATTCATCGTGGCGTCGTTTGAAAGCACCACGTTTTTACACGACTGATAGGCATTGGTCTTCTGGGCAGCCTGCCGCACAAAAATTTTGCCGTTGAATACGCCCGTTGACCGGTCTTCCAGAATCCCTTTGTACAATTCGTTGCTGTGGGAATTCGGTTGGCGGTGGTCCACCAGCGTATGGTTATCGATGTGCTGGCGACCGTTCGGGAAGTACAACCCGTACATATGGGCTTCGCATTCCGACCCGTCGAGGGCGATGTTCAGGTTGTTGCGGATAAAACCGCCGTCGAGCGTTACCGTGGCCGAGTAGAAATAACTGCGGTCTTTCTGATCGACCTGGGTGGTGCCGATATGGTAGGCCATATCCGACTCGTTCTGAACTTTATAATACTCCATGCGGGCGTCTTCGGCCAGCACAATTTCGGTTACGACGTTGGTGAAACTGGCCTGGTCGCCCAGGGTGCGGAACGATTCGGCCACTTTTACTTCCGCATTTTTTTCGACAACAAACAGGTTCCGGGGCTGTGAAGCCACGTTTACCGCGCGGGCGTCAGAAAGAAACCGAAGAATCGTCGGGGCTTCCACAGTCGTATTGGCCGGAACGTGAATAAACACACCTTCCTGCGCAAACGCCGTGTTCAAAGCCGTAAAGGCATCCTGCCGGTAGTCAGCGTACTGGGCAAAATACTGAGCCAGTAAATCCGGAGTATTTTTTATGGCTTCGTCCAGCGTAGTAATCGTAAGCTGCTCAGCCGGGCTCACGATTTTCGACAGCTCGGGCTGGTACCGGCCATTGACGAAGTACAGCACGTTACCTTCCAGGCGGGAAGATTCCAGTTGTACCAGATCGTCGGCCGTCACCTGCGAAGCCGCATTGAATTCGAATACCTCTTTAATTAAACTACTGACATTGGTATATTTCCACTCTTCATGTTTGATCGTTGGAAAACCCAGCCGGTCAAACTGATGGAGTGCTTCCCGTCGAGTTTGGTGCAAAGCCGTTTTACTGGCGCCATTCAGCCGCTCTTCCAGGCTTCTGAAATCCGCCAGTAGTTTAGCTTTCAGGTCGTTATTCTGATTAGAAGGAGTCATTCTTAAGGAGTTAAGAATTAAAAATTAAGAGTTAAAAATTCAGGCATCGACGCTGTTTGAAACGAGGAGTTTTGGCCTGCTTCATGGGATGTTTGATTTTTAACTTTTAATTTTTAACTGAAATTAAACCGTTTCCACTTCCGCTTTGATCCAGTCGTAGCCTTTTTCTTCGAGTTCAAAAGCCAGTTCTTTCGGACCGGATTTGACGATGCGGCCTTTGTACAGGACGTGAACGTAGTCGGGAACGATGTAATCCAGCAGACGCTGGTAGTGCGTCACCACGATAGTAGCCCGTTCCGGCGACCGCAGTTGATTGACGCCTTCAGCCACAATCCGCAGAGCGTCGATGTCCAGACCCGAGTCGGTTTCGTCCAGAATCGCCAGTTTGGGTTCCAGCATGGCCATCTGGAAAATCTCGTTCCGTTTTTTCTCTCCACCCGAGAAACCTTCGTTCAGCGACCGGCTCAGCAGGGATTGGTCGATGTTCACCAGCTTCATTTTTTCCTTCATCAACTTCAGAAACTGAACAGCGTCCAGCGGATCCTGACCACGGTATTTCCGGATTTCGTTCATAGCCGTTTTCAGGAAGTTGGTCGTGCTGACGCCCGGAATCTCGACGGGATACTGGAAAGCCAGGAAAATGCCTTCGGCGGCCCGTTCTTCCGGTGCCATTTCCAGCAGGTCCTTTCCTTCGAAGGTCACGCTTCCGCCCGTCACATCGTAATCCTCACGGCCCGATAATACCGATGCCAGCGTACTCTTGCCGGAACCGTTGGGCCCCATGATTGCGTGTACTTCACCGGCTTTGACGTCCAGGTTAATACCCTTCAATATTTCTTTACTGCCAATGGATGCTTGTAAATTGCTAATAGTTAGCATAATGGAAGTTTGATTGCTACTTAATTAAACTGCAAAGGTAATGCATGAAGCGATAGCTACACGATATTGTAACAAATTAGAGTCGTTAAAAGTTGACGCTCACCGCATTTCGTTAGCCGCGGAGAACCTGCTTTTTTTTTCAGTACCCAAAGCCGTACCTTGCATCTTGAAGTTTATCATTTCTTTTTGGCAATGAGTACAATACAAAACGGTAAACAACAGATCGCCAGGCAGGAAATCAACGTAACCTCTGAGGTTGGAACGCTGAAACGGCTGCTGATTCATAGCCCCGACCGTGGCCTGGGCAAAGTTATTCCGTCCAAGGCGCAGGACTGGCTTTTCGAAGACATTGTGCATCTGGAAACGATGCGCCGGGATGAATATGATTATTACGTAAAAATTCTGCTCTATTTTCTCGATCCGGATAAAGTCCGCGGGAAGCTGGCCCAGATTGATGCCGATACCCAACGGAATTTTTATAAACCCGATCATCCCGAGTATTTTCGCTCCAATGCCGTTATTGATATTCAACTACTGCTGACCGACATTCTGGCGGATGAAGTCATTCGGACCCGCCTACTTGCGGGCATCTGCGCCGTTGAACGGTGTAGCTTCGCCATTCAGAATCAGTTATATACCTACGATCCGGTGGAACTGGCCAAAATTCTGATTTCGGGCTCGCTCCCCGACCGGACCATGTTGTTTGCGCCCCTGCCCAACTTCATTTTTACGCGCGATATTGGCATTGTTATCAACAACCACATTCTGCTCAACAAACCCGCTAAACTGGCCCGCACCCGCGAAGCCTTTCTGGCTCAGTATATCTTTTTTTATCACCCTTTATTCAGCAGCTACCGGGATAAGATCATTGAAATTCCGGACAACGAACACCATTTTCTGCTGCCTGACAATGACCTGACGCATACCTATTCCCGTTCGACACTCGAAGGGGGGGATGTCATGACGGTTTCTCCAGACCACCTGCTCATCGGTTGCAGCGAACGCACCACCCTGTACGCGGCCCAGCAAGTGATTCGGTTGCTATTTGACAAGAATGTAGTTCAGAAAGTAACGATTGTCCAGATTCCGAAAAAACGGGATTACATGCACATCGATACCATTTTTACGCAGGTCAAACGCAACGTCTGGGTGCTGCTGGGATCGCTGGGGCGGCTGGGGGATGAAGCCAAAAAACGGGATTTGCTGCATTTTCTGGCCCCCAAAGACGTGTCGGAAGATTTGCGAATTATTCAGTTTACGAAGGGAGCCGAGCAGAAACCCGTTGAGATTGAAAACCTGGAAGATTTGCTGACGTCCATCAGCCGGGATGATCTGGGATGCCATGAGCCGGTTCAGTTTATTTATTCGGGTAATAACGAATTTCCGTTTGGTGCCCGCGAACAGTGGACGGATTCGTGTAACTTGCTGGCCCTGAAAGATGGGGTGGTGATCGGGTACGACCGGAATGACAAAACCCTGGAAGCGTTTCGGGAGGCCGGATTCGAAACCGTTGGGGCCGCCGAATTACTGGACCGGTTTGAGCGCGGTGAAGCCGATCCTGA
The DNA here is from genome assembly GCF_003259745.1 of Larkinella arboricola. Taxonomy (GTDB): domain Bacteria; phylum Bacteroidota; class Bacteroidia; order Cytophagales; family Spirosomataceae; genus Larkinella; species Larkinella arboricola. The sequence goes on from NZ_QLMC01000001.1 coordinate 1,719,548, forward strand.
TACGCTGGAAAATACGTTTATCATGTTACCATCTGCGGAATTATCAAGGGCAAGGGGCGGTTCTCACTGTATGAGTTTACCCTTATTACGCGCTGACTTATAACATTTATCCTATCCATGCAATCACAGGCAACGTCCAACATCCTCATGATCCGGCCCACCCGGTTTGGGTTCAACAGCCAAACCGCCGAGAGCAACGCATTTCAGAACGCCGATCTGGCAACCCATAATCCGGAAGCTACACAGGCCCAAGCACTGCGTGAGTTCGATGAGATGACCCACCAACTGATCGCAGCCGGAGTTAATGTGATTATCTACGACGATACGACGGAACCGCATACGCCGGATTCCATTTTTCCGAATAACTGGGTGTCTTTCCACTACAGCGGCACGGTTGTTCTGTATCCCATGCAGGCCCCTAACCGGCGGTTCGAACGGCGGCTGGACATTATTGATGATCTGGCAAAAGAATATCAGGTGGCCAAAATTGTTGACCTGACCCATTTTGAGCAGGAAGGAAAGTATCTGGAAGGGACGGGCAGCATGGTTTTGGACCGGATGAAGCGGGTGGCTTACGCCTGCCTGTCACCACGCACCGATACCCGTGTTCTGGCCGAGTTCAGCAAGCGTACGGGCTACCAGGTTATTACGTTTTCGGCGGCTGATGCCAACGGAATTCCGGTGTATCACACCAACGTGCTGATGTGCATCGGTGATGTTTTTGCCGTGGTTTGTCTAACGGCCATTTCAGACCCCGACGAGCGTCTAATGGTGCGGCAGTCGCTCGTCAATAGCGGGAAACACGTCATCGATATTACCCTTGAACAGATGGCCCATTTTGCCGGGAACATGCTGCTGACTGTCACCAAAAAGGGGCAAAAACTACTCATTATGTCAAGCCAGGCTTTTCATTCGCTCTCGGCCCGGCAGCGCGATGAATTGGACGATTTTGCTACCCTGTTCCATTTCGACCTATCGACAATTGAAGGACTCGGGGGCGGATCGGCGCGTTGTATGATGGCGGAGATCCATCTGCCTCTTAAATAATTACCTCTCGGGTAAGCCGCAATGCAGGTAAAATCCGCAAAAATATTTTCCTAGTTCTAATAATAGGATATTTTATATATTTTTTTGAATTCTCGCTACCGTTTAATAACATAATTGTTGATACAACTATTGTAGATTTTTGAATTTGAAAACAACTTCTGTCATTTGTTTCAATAAGTGGTAAAGATTGGTCGTTAAATAATTGTTTTTACAAACTAATCTTTATTAAGTTTGTTTAATTTGTAAATCAGTAACAAGAGTTTTATTGACTTACATTAACCCTAGCAATCATGATCGCAGAGAAACAACGGATTTCAAAGTACAGTAATTGCCTGAATTTTACGGCAAACGCCTTAGCCCGTGTGATGACGAACATTTCCGATGAAGAATTTGGCCGCCTGGGCCTGACGGCTTCACACGCCTTTGTATTAAAAGAAGCGATTGAGAATCCTGGCATTCAGCCCAAGGAGCTTAGCGGAGAATTGCACTTAACACCGTCGACCATTACCCGCCTGATCGAGAAACTTGAACTGAAAAAACTCGTTGAGCGGAAAATCGAAGGAAAGCATACGTTGGTTTATGCCACCGAAAAAGGAATCACCATGTTGCCGGATATCAAAAAAGCCTGGGATAATCTGATGCGTCGCTACGCCGAGATTCTGGGTGATGAAAGTTCCCGGAAGATGACAGACATGCTGTACGGAGCCGTTAAAGCACTAGGAAAGGACGCCTGATTCCTGTTTTGCACGAAACGGTGTATTGATTGCGCAATCATGGATGGTAGTCGTCCAGAGCGCAGTATGGCTTTTTTAAACAATTTCGGTGATTGAATTGTAGAATTGAAGTGATTAAACGGGCGGAAGCGGAAACGTTGTTCAATTCTATAATTCAATCGTCGAACGTATGAACACCAACCACGAGAAAGTTGCTTTGGTAACCGGTGCAAACCGGGGCCTTGGAAAAGAAATTTCAAAACAGTTGTGTGCTAAGGGGTATGCGGTTTTCATGGCCTCCCGGGATATTGAAACGGGCCGGGAAGCCGCTCAGAAACTGTGTGACCAGGGCTATGAAGCCATTTTTCTCCATATGGATGTGACCGATCCGGTCAGCATCAAAAACGCCTACGGCGCCTTCTCCCAAAAAGCCGATCACCTGGATGTCCTGATCAATAACGCGGCCGTCCTGGAAGAAACGGATCGGTCCGTTTCCATTGTCAGGCTCAGCATCGAATCGCTGGAACGAACCCTGAAAACCAATCTGATAGGTCCCATTATAGTGGTTCAGGACTTTCTGCCGTTTCTGGAAAAAAGCAAAGAGGGGGGGCGAATCATCAACATGACGAGTGATCTGGGGGCGCTTGCTCACATGAAGGACAGCTATCCGGCCTATAGTCTTTCCAAAACCGCCCTTCACGCCATGACCCGGCAGTTTGCGGCTGGGCTGGTGGGTAAAAATATTGCCGTCAACTGCGTTAATCCCGGTTGGGTGCAGACCCGCATGGGTGGCCCAAATGCCAACCGATCACTCGAAAATGGAGCCCAGACCCCCGTCTGGCTGGCTACCGAAGCACCCCTTCAGGAAACCGGTAAATTCTGGAAAGACAAGCGCGAAGTGCCCTGGTAATCGGAATATGCTATATTTGTGTATTCCTGTACCCTTAACAAGATTCCCATGCAGTTTGGTCAAAAAGCCGGATTCCTTCTTGCGGCTCTGTTGCTATGCGGTGTAACGAGTTTTAGCCGCGGATCGGAAACCGGGCGAGCCGATTCGGTAAAAGTGACGGCACCCGGCGCTACGCCGAAGCAGATTTCCAGCCAGTTTAAATTTACGGAAGGTCCAGCCGTCAACAAGAAAGGCGATATTTATTTCACCGATCAGCCCAACGATAAAATCTGGAAATATGACACCGACGGAAACCTGTCGTTGTACATGGATAAAACGGGGCGTTCCAACGGGCTTTACTTTGATCAGAAAGGCAATCTGATTGCCTGCGCTGATGAAAAGGACGAGCTGTGGTCAATCAGCCCGAAAGGAAAAGTAACGGTTTTGCTGGCTGATTTTGAGGGGAAACGGCTCAATGGCCCCAATGATTTATGGATTGATCCGAAAGGCGGTATTTATTTCACCGATCCGTACTACCAGCGTGACTATTGGCAGCGGACCAAACCGGATCTCGACGGCCAGAAGGTTTATTACCTGCCAAAAGGCAAAAAGCAACCGGTTATTGTGGATGACAAGCTGATGCAGCCGAACGGAATTGTTGGTACGCCCGACGGGAAATTTCTGTACGTCGCCGACATTCGTGACAATAAAACCTACAAATACCAGATCAACAACGACGGCTCGCTGACCAACCGGCAGCTTTTTGTACCGCAGGGGTCCGATGGCATGACGCTCGACGAACAGGGAAATCTTTACCTGAGTGGCAAAGGCGTTACGATTTATAGCCCCAACGGCGAAAAGCTGCAAACCATTCCGGTGCCTTCACGCTGGGTCGGCAACATCTGTTTTGGCGGAAAAGACCGTAAAACGTTGTTTATTACGGCTTCGGAGTCGGTCTATACGCTTGCTATGCAGGTGAAAGGAGTAGAGTAGGAGAGCCTGTAGAAAAGGTCAACAAAAAGCCGTTCCTGCACAGGAACGGCTTTTTATTGGTAAGCGTATGTGTTAAGGCAAAACCCGAATGCGCACCGGCATGGTTCTAATCTCAGTACCGTCATCCAGGGTTACCAGAAAAATAAAGGCAATCTCCCGAACTCCTGTTGGGGGCGTTGTCGGAGTGGTGGGAACCGCGGGCCGCTTGGTGTTGAAATCCTTGATAGTGGTCGTGAATTCGGCCGTCGTTCCATTGCCGGCAATGGGCCCCGTATTGTAATTACCGGCGGTGTTCAGGGTTCCGGCGTTTATACTGGTGGCCCCCGCGGCTACCCGGGTAATTTCCTTGATGGTCCGTCCGCTGGAAGTGGGAATGGATAGCGTGATTTTGATGTTACCCCCACCCGCTATCGACGTTTCGTAGTAAGGGTCAAAACCGTACGTCGTTGCTCCGGAGTACGTGACCGGAACCGCTGGGAGGTTATCCTGTACCAGATCGCTATATACATAATCGTCTTTGCAGGAAATACCGGCCAGTGCTACTACGACCAGCAGCAGGAATCGAAAAGCTATTTTTTTCATGATTGTAGTTCGTTAACAAATGACCTATTAATCAACATCCCACCACACGCGTTCGTTGGACTGAGGGCCAGGGTTTGGAAAGCCGGGGTTCCGCTCGATTTCCTGCGTGACGTAGGCGGCCCGAACCGGACGTGTACCGTTGATGCCGACTGCATTCTGCGAAGCCGTCAGTCTGGGGTAACCCGTTCGGCGCCAGTCATTCCAGGATTCCAGGCCGTTGCCCGTCCAGGCAATCCACTTCTGCGTAATAATCTGCTCCAGTTTTTGCTGGGTGGTTCCGGTGAGCGTCGCCACGTTTGGGTTCGCTGCCAGATAAGCCGCAATGTCCGCGTCTGAAATCCCGGCCAGTTTCATAGAAGCCGTGATGCCTTCGGTATAAAGAGTTTGCGGATCACCCGGGGTGCCCAGCGTCAGGGCCGATTCTGCCAGAATGAACGCCCGCTGAAAATTGGTCAGGAGCCGAACCGGACCTTCGCCCTGTTGGCCCGTGACATACGGCGCGTAGCGTGACCAGGTGTTGGTTGGGGTTGGTAATGCTCCCCGGTAGCCGTTGTCGATGGTTACGTAATCAGCCGCTGGTTTGGTAAAAAACACCGGCAGCCGTGGGTCGGTTTTGGCCGGATTCGCGGGATCCGGACGTAAAACCTCCAGAAAGCGGGTGCTCATAATCAGTTCATTACTAAACGAACCAAAGACGGCCAAGTTCCAGATGGCACTGGTGCTGCCCACGCTGCTCCCAAATTTTACGTTCATGTCCTGCGCGTTGCTGGTGATGTACATGTTTTTGGTCAGAACTTCAGTGATCACCTGCTTGGCCAGTTCGGGTTCCCGTCTGCTGATGGTGTTCGCGAATTTCAGCAGCATCGTATTTCCGGCCCGTTTCCAGTTGTCGAGGTTCCCACCGTAAATGATGTCGTCGGTGGTGGGTTTGAGGGCCGATGCCGCTTCCAGGTCGGTTAGTCCTTCACGCACCAGATCAAATAAACTTTGAATACCGAGACTTTGGTTGCCTTTGTAGATGTCTTCCTGTTTATCCAGCCGGGGTTGCAGCATGGCTTCGCCCTGAAGCGCCTGCGAGTACGGCACATCACCCCAAATATCCGTGGCCATACTGAAGGCATAGGCTTTCATAATTTTACCAATACCGGTATACATTTTCGACTCTGACTGGTCAGCCACCTCAATCAGCTTTTGCGCATTAATCAACGTTCCTCCGTAGAGGTCAAAACGCCATTGGTTTCCGAAATCAGCGCCGTTGGTATTGAAAATGTCATAAGCCGCCGGGCTACCACCGGCCCCGGCCAGGTAATTCATCAGTACGGAGGCAAACCGGTTTAACTCGCCGTTGTTGGCAAAACCCGCTCCGGCCAGCACGTTGGGCAGCAGAACGGAAGGGGTGGCCGTGGCCGAGTTGTTGGGCGAGACGTTGATGTCTTCAACGAAGCCGCCACAGGATCCCATCAGCAACAGGATGGGAACCATCAGGAGTTTTTTATACTTGGAAAAGTTCATCGTCAGTATCGTGTGAATGTTCATTAAAATGTAAAGCGCAGGTTAACGCCGTAATTCCGGGTGTTGGGCGCGCCGTTCAGATCAAGGCCCTGAATATTACCGGCTCCCTGCGTATTTACTTCCGGGTCCATGAAGTAGTTCGGGGCATAGAACAACAAGTTCCGGCCACTGACACCTACGGAAATGCCGCCAAACGGGGTTTTACCAATCAGGCTGGCCGGTAGGCTGTAATTCAGGGCTACTTCCCGAAGCCGGTAAACCGTTGCATCGAATACGGCGGCTTCCGAAGCCAGGCCACCGAGGTTTGCCCAGTAGGTTTGGGCACTCACCTGAATGTTGTTGGGTGTGTATGATTTGGAACCGTCGGCATTGGTGGTTTCAATGACACCCGGCAAAATACGCGGCTGCTCCCGATCAACACCCGTTACTTTCAGGTGTCCCTGGCCCCGTAAATCAACCGCCCCGAAGGAGTATAGTTGACCGCCCTGACGCGTATCCACCAGCACGGAAAGTGACAAGCCTTTGTAACTGAAGGTATTTGTTAAACCGGCAGTCCACTTCGGATTCGGGTTAGCGATCACCTGCCCGGCAATACCCGGAACAAACAAACCCGTTGTCGGATTGATCAGGTAATCGCCCTGGGGGCTGCGGGCGTTTGCCGTTCCGACAATGACACCGTAGGGTTGTCCTAGTACGATGGACGGGTTGATGCCGATGAACGCGTCGCCGGTAATGGGCGATTGCGTAACGCCCGGTGCGATTTCTTCTACTTTGTTCCGAATGCGGGTGAAGTTCAGGACCAGATCCCATTTAAAACCGTTGGCCAGCCGGATGGGCGTGGTGTTCAGCACCAGTTCAATACCCCGGTTGCGCATGGACCCCACGTTGGTCGTCCGGGTGTCGTAACCGCTGGAGTTGGAGACCGATACGTTAAAAATCTGGTTGGTGCTGCGGCTGTCGAAATAAGCAAAGTCGATGCTGGCCCGGTTGCGGAATAAGCCCAGATTAAGACCTACTTCGTACGAACGCACAAACTCGGGGGTTAGATTGGGATTGCCGATTCGCTCGCTAATGGCAAAACCCGGCAAACTGGCGCCAACCGAAATGGGGAAGGTAATGCTCGCGGAGTTGTTGCCGTAACTGGCCGGTACGTACACCGAATTGAGCAGGTACGGATCAGCGTCCCGGCCAACCCGGGCAATACTGGCCCGAACTTTCGCGTAGGACAGCACATCCGAATTTAGTTTGAACGCATCCGTTGGCACAAAACTAACAGCCGCCGATGGGTAAAAGTACGTATTGTTGGCCTTGGGCAACGTTGACGATTGATCGACCCGGCCCGTCAGTTCCAGAAAGAGGTAGTTCTGATAGGCAAGCGAAAGCTGGCCGTAGTAACCAACTAACCGGCGCAGCGTGTTGGCTTCAGTACTGGCCGAGAATACAGCTCCGTTGCTGACGTTCTCAAAACCCGGAATGGATAGCTCCTGACTAATAATCGTCGGGTTCTGGGTTTTGCGCTGGTTGATGTTATTGCCCAGCAAAAGGTTGGCGTTCAGACCTTCCAGGAATAGATTGTCTTTCTGGGCGGTAATGATAAGATCACCGTTCAATTCCGACCGGAAGAAAATATCCTCGCGAAGTTCACCCGCTGGTGAACGGGCGGCACCAATAGCGGCCACAAATTTCCGGCGGTCGGTGTAGGTATCTGCCGTGGCCCGGTACGAAATGTTCAGCCATTTTGTGACATCATAACCGATCTGGATGTTGCCGAAAACCCGGTCGACCTGGCCGTTCAGCGTTTCGTTGTAGACGCTCCACAGGGGGTGGTTCTGAGTCGGGTTGTAGTAAATGCTTTCGCCCAGTGCGTTCTGGTAGGGGCGTCCCATCAGGTCATAACTGCGCGGAATCCGGGTCAATTGACCGAAGGCACTGCCGCCGTTTCCGCCCGGCGTACCCTGCTGAACGGTTTGCACATAGGTAACGGTACCGTTGATCTTGATTCCGTTGTTCAACCGCGATTCACCGCCAACCTGGACGTTGGTCCGGTTGAATTTGGTGTTGGGTATAACGCCTTTCTGGAGGGTGTTGCCCACGGCCAGAATGAAATTCCGCCGTTCGTCGCCCGACGCGATGTTGAACGAGTTCTGCCAGATGCTGCCTTGCCGGAAAAAATCCCGGACGTTATTGGGATAGGCCTGGTACGGAACCGTCTCACCCTGCAGCGTCGTGACCTGCGTTAACGGCCCACCGAATTTGGGCCCCCAGGAGTTTGCGCTGGTGTTCACGAAGTTATTCTGCGTTCCCTGACCATAATCGTTTTGGAGTTCCGCCAAACCGTAGACGTTCTGGACGTTAAACGAAGAATTAACCGTTACTTCGGTCTTTCCTCTCATGTTCCGGCCCGTTTTGGTTGTGATGACGATGGCGCCCGCCGACGCCCGCGAACCGTACAAAACCGCAGCAGCCGGGCCTTTCAGGACGTTGATCGATTCGATGCTTTCGGGGTTGATATCGGCCAGGCGGTTGGCCGGTTGGGAGCCGAAAAGTGTGTTTTCGGTCTGGTTGAGATCATTGCTGAAAATAATACCGTCTACCACAATCAGCGGCTGGTTGCTGCCGTTGAAAGACGTAATACCGCGGATGTTGATGTTGGTAGAAGCCCCCGGTGCTCCGCTGGCGCTGGTAATGTTGACACCGGCCAGTTTCCCCTGAAGCGCATTCAGCACGTTGGGTTCCGAACGCTGGGCAATGGCGTCACCCCGTACATCCTGGGTTGAATACCCCAGGGAGCGTCGGTCCCGTTCGATGCCCTGTGCCGTCACCACGACTTCAGTCAACTGGCTGGCGTCCGATTTCAGTTGTACATTGATGGTGGACTGATTTCCCGCTTCGATTTCCTGCGTGGCAGTTCCGATAAAGCTAAAAACCAGCCGGGCATTGGCCGGAACGTTCGGCAAGCTGTAGTTTCCTTCGGAATCGGTGGTGGTACCACGGTTGGTACCTTTCAGTTGGATGCTCACGCCGGGGAGAGCAGAGCCATCGTCGGCCGAGGTAACCTTGCCGGTCACCGTCCGATCCTGGGCCAGAGCGGGCAGGGCAAAAAGCACGCACACAAGCCAGAATGCAGTTAGACATTTGCTCATAGATAGGTTATTAAGGAGATGAACGATAATACAGTAATGGTTGGTAAAAGTAAGCCTTAATTCCTAACTAGCAGGCCGTTGAATAAGTTTGAGGGTTCTTTATTAAAGATACCGGTAAAGCAGTTTACGGTAGTTTCTCTGAGCGGGGTTACAGAGGAAATGGCCTTATTTTGAATCCTGTAAGCACTTTCTGAGCAAAGTCCGAAGGAGCGGTGAGGGGTCTTTGTAGAGAAATTTTTTTAGAATTTGGTCAGGAAGTTGATAGGAGTATACAACTGCAAAATGGCGGTCAAAAGTAGTAAGCTATTTTTGACAATACAGTTTATAAAATTGGCCTATTTGCAAAAAGCAGTTATAAAATAATGGCTGAGTTCTGATTCGGTAAAATTTTATCCGTTTCTTTTGTAGGAAATTAAGAATAGCATAGAAGTTACCGCTAAACAGTTTATGAAAACAGCTACGAGATCAGCACTTTCTTTTTTCAGTATTGTCTCTCTTGCGTTCGGTTCGGTCAAGGCGCAATCATCCCTGAAGCCTCAGTTGAACAAGCTGGCAGACGGTGTGGAGAAAAAGGTTGTCACCTGGCGACGCGAGATTCACCAGAATCCGGAGTTGGGAAACCGGGAGTTTCAAACCTCGGCCAAGGTGGCGGCTCACCTTCATGCGCTGGGAATGGAAGTGAAAACCAATGTAGCCAAAACCGGCGTAGTAGGTATTCTGAAGGGGGGGAAGCCCGGGCCGGTGGTTGCGCTGCGGGCCGATATGGACGGTTTGCCGGTCACCGAGCGCGGTAATCTGCCTTTTAAATCAACCGCCACGACAGAATACAACGGCCAGAAAACGGGGGTTATGCATGCCTGCGGACATGATTCGCACGTTGCCATTATGATGGGGGTTGCCGAAGTACTAGCCAGCGTAAAGAATGACCTCAAAGGAACCGTCAAGTTTATTTTCCAGCCTGCCGAGGAAGGCGCTCCGGTGGGGGAAGAAGGAGGGGCGCAACTGATGGTCAAAGAAGGTGTGCTGGAAAATCCGAAAGTCGACGCCATTTTTGGTTTGCACATTAACTCGCAAACCGAAGTCGGAACCATAAAATACCGTCCGGGCGCAACCATGGCCGCTGTTGATTTTTACAGCATCAAGGTCAAAGGCAAACAAACCCACGGGGCCGCTCCGTGGTCGGGAGTCGATCCGATCGTAACATCGTCGCAGATTGTAATGGGCCTGCAAACCATCGTCAGCCGGAACTTACCCATTACGGAATACCCGGCCGTGGTGACAGTGGGGGCGGTACACGGCGGAATTCGGCAGAATATCATTCCGGAAGAAGTGGACATGATCGGGACCATCCGTTCGTTTACCCCGGAAATGCAGAAGACTATTCACCGCCGGATCAACGAAATTGCTACGAATGTTTCGGAAAGTGCCGGAGCCAAAGCCGACGTGAAAATCGACGTAATGTATCCAGTTACCTACAACGACCCGGCCCTGACCGATCAGATGGTGCCTACGATCGAAGCCGTGGCCGGAAAAAACAACGTGATTATTCGTCCGCTCGACACGGGGGCCGAAGACTTTTCGTTTTTCCAGCAAAAGGTCCCCGGCTTTTTCTTTTTCCTGGGCGGTATGCCGAAAGGACAGAAGATAGAAAATGCCGCCCCGCACCACACGCCGGATTTTCATATCGACGAAAGCGGTTTTGGTTTGGGGGTCAAGGCGCTCAGTCATCTGACCGTGGATTACATGGACCAGTGGAAAGGGGCCGGAACGGCAAGTGCGAAGAAGAAATAAGATAGCGTTATGACAACAAAACGCCGGTTGTTATCGGGTCTGTAGGCCGGATGGCAACCGGCGTTCGTGGTGAATGGCAATGCTGTAGCCGCTATAATTACCAGCAATCCCGTTGCCGGCATCAGCCGGTTTAAAACTGATCACGACGTTGCCTTGGTAGAAAATCTGTCGTTCCGTAAACTCCGAACCCGCTACCGTTTCGACGGGTTTAAAGCCCAGCGCAATCAGTTCATTCCGTAGGGCCGTCTGCACGGCTTTCGACGGTTGCTGAAAATTCAACAGACCCAACTGGCCGTTGCAGATGTATTGAATCAATGTAACGGTTCGGGTCAGCTCACTCACATATAAGGTTGAAATTCGTAAATCGACGCCTGATTTGCCACGCTTTCCGACCGGGCTTTTAGGTGAAAACCTTTCATGAACATGCAGGAGTCAAACTGAGCGGTTTTCATACAGGTAATGTCGATCAGTTCGCGCATGGTCAACCCCTGGGCGAATACGGTATTGCTTAACAACGGGAGAAAAATCGTCAGACAAATAAAGTTTTTCATGCCACTAAGATAAAATATTGTCGCTTATACAAGCAAATGATACTAAACTAAAAACGACGGCCTAAGCCGTCGTTTTTAGTCCATCGAGTTGTCAGCAATTAGTGTGCTTTGGAGAATTTAGCGCCGAACAGGAAGATAACCGCATAGCAGATGATGGGCAGATAATAGGCCGCGGCCACGTCGTAGTCGGCTACGGCACCCATCGCAAACGGGAAAAAAGCACCCCCGCAGACGCCCATCGAAATAAAAGAAGAAGCCTGCTGGGTGTGGTGGCCCAGGTTTTTCAGGCCCAGACTGAAAATCGTCGGGAACATGATACTAAAAAAGAAATTCAGCATCATCAGGGCAATGAAGGAAGGCCAGCCCCAGCTCTGCGCCACAATGAGACACATCACAATGTTGCAGGCGGCAAAAATGGCGAGCAGCGTATTGGGGGCGATAAAGCGCATTAGGAACGTACCCACAAACCGCCCGGCCAGCATCAGCGCCATAAACATAACCATGTAATTACCGGCAACGGCGTCCGAAAAGCCCATTTTTTCGTGGCCGTAGTTGATGAAAAACGCCCACGTGCCGCCTTGGGCCGCTACGTTGAAAAACTGCGCAATGACCGCCCAGACGAAATGCCGGTGCTGGAAAAGGCTCTTGCCCGGTTCGCTATCGACATTCACGGCCTCCGGATCAACGTCGGCGGCAGCGTGCGGATCGGTCAGCGCAGGCACTTTCACAAGCGAGAATAGCACCGCAATCCCGGCAATCACACTCCCGATGGCGATATACAGCGTTTTAACCGAAGTCAGGTCGGTGCTTCCTTCGACATTGTTCCGTAACAGGAAGTACGAGCCAATGGCCGGACCCGTAATGGCCCCGAGCGCGTTGAAAGCCTGCGCAAAGTTAATGCGCTGATCGCTGGTGCGCTGGTCGCCGAGGGAAGCCACAAACGGGTGGGCTACGGTTTCCAGCGTTGAAAGACCGCAGCCCAGAATAAACAGCGCCAGTCCGAAATACGGAAAGGAAGCCGCGTTAGCTGCGGGTACGAACAGAAAGGCACCGGTCGCAAAAAGCCCTAACCCCAGCAAAACCCCCATTTTATAACCAAACCGTTTCATGAACAGACCGGCGGGGATGCCCATCACAAAATAGGCCCCAAAGATGGCGAACTGAACGAAAGCCGACTGGGTTTTGGTCAGGCTCAGCACATGCTGAAAGTGTTTGTTGAGCACATCGCCCATCGTAATGGCAATGCCCCAGAACATGAACAACGAAGTGACGAATACCAGCGTGATGAGGTATTTCTTTTCGGTGAAAGCCGCTGGCTTTCGGGAACTTACAGTTGATTGCATGGGTAGAGAATTCGTTACTGTCGATTAGCTATGGTTATGAAACGAAATAAATTGATGGGACAAGGTACGCTTAATTTTAATTTGATAAATCGCGGCCAACAAAAAAGCCAACCCGTTTAAGGCTGGCTTTCTGTTTAGCACTCGTACTAATCGGTTACTTTTCGTGTTTGAAAACCTTTACCAGGTAAACGTTCTCCTGAATCTTCTTGATCTGATCCTTACGGGAAAGCTTGGCCAGCCCGTTTTTACGACTCATCCGGATGGAATTGTTTTTGAGCGAATCCGTCGGAATGGCGGAAATGGCCCGGAACAGATAATTGGTTTTGATGGCGAATGTAGCGCCTTCCGTAGCGGTTTGCTTGCCGCTGATGATACCAATTACGTTGCCTTTTTCGTCCAGCAGCGGGCCACCGGAGTTACCCGGGTTTACACTGATGGCGACTTGATAAGCGGTTGAATCACCCCGGAAGCCGGTTTTGGAACTCAGATACCCTTCTCCGTACACAATTTCTTCGCGCGGAAAGCCCAGGGTAAAAACGCGCTCGCCGAGGTCCGACGGACCGGCTTCAAAACCGTAAGGCAGGGCCGTTTTACTCCGGAACGTGCTGTCGTCGCGAACCTGTAAAATAGCCAGATCGTATTTTTGATCGGCATACACAACCTTTGCCTTATAAATATCCCCCTTTGTGCTCTGGATGTAAACCGAGTCTGCATCCCGAATAATGTGGGTATTGGTGACCAGATAACCGTCCGGTGAGAGCAGAAATCCGGAACCGGCCACCTGACCGGGGTTCATCTGCAAGGCGCGTTCGCGGGCGTTCAGATCCTGCAAAATGGCGTTCTGCGAACGACGGATGGCCTGCAAATCCCGGCGCATCATGGTATATTGTTCCTGTTGCTTGTGGCTCGACTGGTACTGCCGAACCAGCATCAGCGTTCCGAACGTCGTGATGAGGGCAACCGTAGCGGCCACCGCCAGGATAGGTCGGTAGGTTTGCCACAACTGGCGGACCGTTCCGCCGTTCCGGTGCAGGGGGCGCACTGGCGCTTCCTGTCCGGCTTCTTGCCGAATGGCGTCCATGTCCAGACTCGCATGAACCCGGTCCAACCGCTTGCGGAAGTCAATGCGCTGGCCGTACTGCTGCATGGCCTGCGCCAACTGCTGTTGTTCGCGGGCCTGCTGCGCCAGAACAGGGTCTGACCGGCGGAGGGCTTCAAACTCCAGCCGTTCGGCTTCCGTCAGCTCATTGCGGAGCCATTTGTCAGTCCAATCGGTGAATTTTTGGTGGTCATTCATTTTACTCTTCTTTAAAAACCGCGAAAAACAACCGTTTCAGCCGCATCAGGCATTTATACTTCTGCGTTTTGGCATTATCGGCGTTCGTATAGCCAAATTTTTCGGTAATGTCCTGCATGGACAGATGACGCATATAAAAATCTTCCAGCAACGTCCGGCAGGGTTCGCCCAGCCGGTCCAGAGACTCTGCCATCAGCTCAAACTGCCGGTCGCGGGCTTCGTGATTGATCAAATCATCATCGACACTCGCAACGTCTTCGGTATCCATCAGTGAAATCCCGTTCCGATTACGCAGCGATAACTGCTTGAGCCAGAGCCGTCGACTAACGGAATAAAGGTATGTTTTGAGCTGACAATGCAGCGCCAGCGAATCCGTTGTTACTTTTTCGTACAGGACAATCAGCGTTTCCTGATACACATCTTTGGCGTCGTCTTCCGAGCCATTGTTATTGAGAATCAGGTGCAACACCATTGGAAAATACCGTCGGTACAGCTCTTCCAATACCGTGTCCGAACCGTTGGCCAAGCCCGCAAGCAGTTGGTCGTCAGATAAATGCAAACGGTAGGGATTTGTCATTGGTTCCTTGTATACTTAATACGATTTGGGGTCAAATGTAACCCAAAAATAAAGTTTAATTTTTTTCAAAAAAGATGGGTTACCTAATGGCCTTTCCGGTATTAAGGACGAGATCTGTAAACATAAACTGACTATTTTCATGAAACGTATTGTAAAATCTGTATTGTTCGTTGCAACTGTGGTTTCTCTGGCAGCTGCTTGCCAAGGCAAAAAAACTGAAGATACTACGTCAACGACCGACTCAACGGCTACGATGTCTTCTGACTCAACGATGATGTCTGACACGACGATGGCAACGGATAGCGCTGCTGGTGACTCTGCTCAATAAGACTACCATCTTATAACGTACGAAAGCCGCTCAACTATGAGCGGCTTTCTTTTTTTATACCATTTTAAATTAGACTAATAAAAAATAATCAGCATCTCATCTTGTTTATTTAGAAATAGTCTAATTAATTTGTGGTCACCAACGACCCGAGTGAAATGGCAAAGAAAATTTATTGGAGTGCCTTCCTAATCATTGTCAGCTTAGCTGCATACGCTCAAGGCTCAAAAACCGAACGCATCGTTTCGCTGAGTGGAACCCTGACCGAAATTGTCTGCGATCTGGGCCTGCAAAACCAGATTGTGGGCACCGACGTAACAAGTACATACCCGGCCACTATGGCGAAGGTGCCGAAAGTCGGCCACAACCGTAACATTAGTGCAGAAGCCGTGCTGGCCCTGCGCCCGACGGTCGTGATCGCGGTCCGGTCCAACGGTAGTATGGATATTAAGCCGGAACTATTTCAGCAATTCAGAAGTGCCGGGGTGAAAACACTGATTTTTGATCAGGAGTTGAGCGTGGCGGGTACGAAAAAGTTGATTACCGAGGTCGCCAAAGAATTTAATGCGTCGGGCAAAGCCGCAGCCATCATCCGTAAACTGGACGCGGATCTGGCCAAAGTCCGCAAACCTGCCAAAGCCCAGAAAGTCTTGTTTATCTACGCCCGCGGCACCGGCACCATGATGGTTTCGGGCCGGAATACGCCCATCGAAAAGATTGTCCAACTGGCGGGCGCCCAGAATGCCTTCAACGATTTTGATAATTTCAAACCGCTGACTCCCGAAGCATTAGTGGTTGGCAATCCGGACGATATCTTGCTGTTTACGAGCGGTTTAGAAAGTTTGGGCGGGATCGACGGCCTGCTGAACGTGCAGGGTGTAGCCCAAACGAACGCGGGTAAAAACCGCCGGGTAATCGAGATGGACGGCCAGTTGCTCACCGGTTTTGGACCCCGACTGGGTTTGGCGGTGCAGGAGCTGAGCCGAAAACTGAACCAGGAACTAACCCTAAAATAGCCTACACCAACGAACGCTTATGCAAACGGACCTGCAACCTACCCTGACAGCGACACCCGCCCGAACGGCTTCGCCCACTGGACCGTCGCGCAGCCGGGGCTGGTGGCTGAACGGGACGCTCGTGGTTGTGCTACTGATGGTTATGGTCTGGTCCGTAGGAATCGGAGCGGTGTCTATTCCCATTCCGGATGTTCTGGCCATTCTGCTCAAACAAATTGGGTGGGAAATCGGAACCGTTGAAGCGCAGCACGAAACGGTATTAACCGTCATTCGATTGCCGCGTATTCTGCTGGGGGTACTGGTTGGCGGGGTGCTGGGCATTTCGGGCGCGGCCATTCAGGGCCTGTTTCGCAATCCCTTGGCCGATCCGAGCCTGATCGGAATTTCGTCGGGAGCTTCGGTGATGGCGGTTCTGATGATTGTCCTGCAACTAAAAGTCTTTCAGCAATTATCGTCTCTATCCGGTTTATACGCCCTATCGCTGGCGGCTTTTGCCGGAGCAGTAGCCACGACCCTCCTGGTTTATTCACTGGCGCGCCGTGACGGGCGAACGGTGGTTTCAACAATGTTGCTGGTTGGAATCGCCATCAATGTGCTGTGTGAAGCCCTGCGTGGGCTGGTGATGTACCTGGCCGATGACGCTCAGCTTCGGGCCATTTCGTTCTGGAGCCTGGGGAGTCTGGGTGGCGCAAGTTGGGAAATACTACAGGTAGCCACGCCGTTTTTGCTGATTCCCATTTTGCTGATGCCACGACTGAGCAAACCCATGAATGCCTTCGCGCTGGGCGAAAGTCAGGCCGGGCATCTGGGCGTGGATGTGTCGAAATTAAAACGAAATGTCGTGATTCTGGCGACGATGGGGGTTGGTGTGGCGGTTGCGGTTGCGGGCGTTATCGGTTTCATCGGGTTGGTAATTCCGCACGTGATCCGGCTCATTGCCGGGGCCAATCACCGGACGGTATTGCCCGGTTCGGCCCTGTTTGGTGCCATTGTGCTGACCTTATCGGATCTGGTAACCCGAACGGTCGTGGCGCCCGCCGAATTACCGCTTGGCATTATTACTGGAATGATTGGGGCACCCACCTTCCTGTTTATGCTCCTGCGGGGGGCAGGAAACCGGGGTTGATTTAGGGAATTTGCAGACGGTTTAAAAGAACCTTAACCCATACGAACAATGTTGGAAGCACAGCACATAACTCACCAGATCGGCCGGAAAACTTTGCTGGACGACGTGTCGCTGGCAGTCAGGCCGGGCGAACTGGTGGCGGTGGTCGGAGCCAATGGGGCGGGAAAATCGACGTTGTTGAAGACCTTTAGCCGTGAATTGACCCCCACGCAGGGGCAGGTTGTGCTGGATAATAAACCCATTAACCGGTTTTCGGCTCTGGAACTGGCCCGGCAGCGGGCGGTACTGGCGCAGCAAAATCCGCTGGCTTTCGAGTTTACGGTTTATGAATTGGTGATGATGGGGCGGTATCCGCATTTTGAAGGCCACCCACGACCGGAAGATATGGCGATTGTCGATTTTGCGCTGGTACGCACCGGTATTACCCATCTAACCGGACGGGCGGTGCCGACCTTATCGGGTGGAGAGCAACAGCGGGTTCATCTCGCCAAGGTGCTGGCCCAACTGATGACTCTAGATGAAATTCAGCAGCCCCACGCGTTGATTCAACAACCCAAGTATTTACTGCTCGACGAACCGACGACGGGACTGGATCTCTATTATCAGCATAGCCTGCTCGATGTAGCCAGCGAATTAACCCGACGGAACTACGGCGTCGTGGCTATTTTGCACGACCTGAATCTGGTTATGCAGTACGCCGATAACGTTTTACTGCTGAAGGAAGGTCGGGCGCTGGCCTTTGGCAAACCGATCTCCGTGCTGACAACGGAAGCCATTTTCAGCGCGTTTCACTTATCGGTTCAGATTATTCACCAGCCGGAACTCGATTATCCGTTGATTGTTCACCACCGGCAGACTGTTCCTGCTTCTTCGGCTCCTCATCTTTAGCCCTTTATAACAATGACAACCACTGTTCTCGATCTAAAAAAACAATATGAGGCTTTCAGGGCCGAAAATCCGAAGGTTCGCATCCGCGATGCAGCTCAGCAACTAGGCGTGAGCGAAGCCGAACTGCTGGCCACGGGTGTTGGCGAAACCGTTACCCAACTGGAAGGCGATTTTCGGGAACTGCTGAAAGAGATTCCGACGCTCGGGTACGTAATGGCCCTGACCCGCAACGAAAGCGTGGTTCACGAGCGCAAAGGGGAGTACAAAGATGTTTCGTTCAACGGCCATGTGGGGCTGGTGCTGGGCGAAGACATTGACCTGCGGTTATTTATGAGCAGTTGGAAGTTTGGTTTTGCCGTTCACGAAAACGACCGGAAGAGCCTTCAGTTTTTTGCCGCCGACGGCGAAGCTGTTCATAAAATTTACCTGACCGACAAAAGCAATGAATCGGCCTACGACGCCATCGTTGCCAGCTACCGGGCGGCAAAGCAGGATGGCGTGCTCGACATCGAGCCGAAGCCGGAAGCACCGGTGACGACGCCGGATTCTGAGATCGACGTGGCGGCTTTTCAGCAGGCCTGGCTGGATCTGAAAGATACCCACGAATTTTTTGGAATGTTGCGGAAGTACAAAGTCTCGCGCTTGCAGGCCATGCACCTGGCGCCGGAAGGGTATGCCTTACCGACCACGATGGAAGCGGTAAAAAATGTGTTTGCCGAAGTCTCTAAAAGCGGTTTGCCCATCATGATTTTTGTCGGCAACAAGGGCTGTATTCAGATTCATACCGGTGAAGTGCGCAAGCTGGTGCCCATGGGACCGTGGTTCAACGTGCTGGACCCGCAGTTCAATATGCATTTACGCGAAGACCATGTAGCGTCGGCCTGGGTGGTGAAGAAACCGACGACCGACGGGGTGGTCACCAGCCTGGAGCTTTTTGATGCGGACGGCAATCAGATTGCCCTGATTTTTGGTAAACGGAAACCCGGAATCCCGGAAAAAACCGAATGGCGCGAGGTTGTTGCCCAGACGGCTTTAATCATAAATGAGTAATGTTCTGGTCGCTGGCTCCAGTGATACACTGGAGCCAGCAGCGAAAAGTAACGAATAAAATAGACGTAGGACAACTGGCTTTTCTGTAATAATATATGAATTGCGCTCTTGCCTGAACCTCAACACCGTGAACGTACTGGTCTTTCGAACGAACATCAACTCCGGACAACGGCTCCATAAAGCGGCCTGTCGGTTGTGCAAACTGCGGGGCATTTGCCGCTGGAGCGTCGATATGGAAGACCGGGATTGTGTATTACGGATTGAAACACCGACGGATTTGACGAATCCCTATACCGAGCAGTCCATCATCCGCTTATTAACCCGGGCCGGACTGCAATGCGAAGCATTACTATAAAACCTATTGAGCAAGCCTGTAAACCGTGAAGACATTTTCTATACTTCTAATTAGCCTGATCGCTGGCGTGTCAGTAACGTATCAGCCTGTTCGGGCACAGGCGGTAAAAGTGGAAACCGTCCACGACTTGCCCGCTGATCCGGCTAACAACGACCCGCAATCGGGCCGACCGCTGGGAGCCACCAACCGGTTTACGTTTTTCAGCCTGAAAGACGGGAAGCAGGTCCCCAACAGTGATTCGGCTACGGCCAACTGGGACATCGGCTTTCGGTCGACGACCATCATTGTCAACGGTGGCACGGGTCGGGCGGGGAAGGGGGGCGCTTACATCCACAACGGAACGTTTGAAAGCCTGACTGCCGTGCCCGAAAATGCCGCCTTCAGCGTCGATCAAAGCCTGACTCAACTGGCCATTCCGGCTGGTTCGGGTAATGGCTGGTATACGTACGGGGGCGGAGTGATTGCTCCTACGCCCGAAAAGGTACTCGTGATCCGGACCGCCGACGGAAAATACGCCAAGCTGGAAGTACTGGGCTACTACAAAGGCGGACCCGATGGGCCGGGCAGCGAAAGCCGGTATTATACCTTCCGGTATGCCTACCAGCCCGACGGTAGCCGAAAACTGGACTAACCGATTTATATCCACACCTTTTATGATCAACCGCGACACTTGTTTTATTACCCTGACCCAGAACGAACACGGCGAAATTTATCTTTGCCGGGGTTGCAAAGCCAACCTTAGTTTCCGGTTTCATAACATCTTCCAGATTATGTCGCCCGACGAGTTCAGGCAACTGTTTCTGCACGTGGAATCCATCGATATCGACGGTTTTTTTAGCCTGCCGATGCCCGATTCCAGTGGAGAACCCCGGCGGCTTTACCTCGGCACAACCGTCGAACCTCTTTATTTCTGCTTTACCCGTCCGGAGCTGGAAACGCTGCGGAGTATGTTGCATACCGCCATGACGCGGCTAAATACGCTGGAAAAAGCCTGGACGGATCTGAATTAATACCGTTTACGGGTCTGGTGGACAGCCATTGCCGGCAGCTACCGATAATACAGTAAAAGCTATAGTGAGTAGGATGGAAAAAGCAGTGTCTCTGACGCTGCTTTTTTTTATCAATAATACATCAAAACTTTGTGCAGACGAGTTAATAGAAGAAAGAGGAGGTAGACAAGCGACAACAGGCCCGTTACTGGCGTTAAATTTCGGAATGTGGCTTTCAGCGTGGGCTATCGTCTTAACAGCTAAAAAAAATATGAGTCAACTGTATGTATTCCGGCGAACGGCTTTGTTACTCACCACCGGCTTCGCCCTTGTGCTGGCGTCCTGTGCAGAACCACAGGACGAGAATCTCAAACCATCATTTTCCATTCCGTTAGTATACGATAGTGTCGGTTATCAGTTCCACAGCCAACCGTTAAAACCCTTCATTGATCAATGGGCGGTGTTGACCCAGGAAGTAAAAAATGGAAACCAGGGGGGCGTTTATGTTTCGGAAGAATCGCTGAATGCCGCCTTTACGCAGGGCCCGTTTAGTTTGCAATCGGTTACAACACCGTATTACCAGAGCCGTCTGCTGGCCCAGAACAACGGTTATTTTGCCGAGCTGTCGAAATCCAGCGGCTCTTATTTTAATCCCTTCAGCCGAAATTGGGAGGGTGGGGTTTATAACTCACTCCTGTTTGATGAATACGGTCTGGAAACGGGTCAGTTGATTGAAAAAGGTCTGTACGGCGCGACCCTCTATAACTACGCCATGTCACTGACGGAAGCCAACCTGACGCCGGCTACGGCCGATCAGCTTCTGTTTTTGTTCGGTGCCGATCCTATGTTTTACAACAGCGATAACACTACCTTCTATGCGAATGCGGACCGGCGGATAGCGGCTTATGCGGCCCAGCGCGACAATGGCAGCGGTACGGGTTTATACAGCCAGACCCGTCAGGAATTTATTAAACTGAAAGCCGCACTGAACGAAGGCGAGGATTACAATGCCTACCGCGACGAAGCACTGGCCGCCATCAAACTCAACTGGGAGAAGATCAACGCGGCAACGGTGATCCATGACCTGCATGAAGCGGTTTTACGCCTGAACTCCGGCGACCTGAATGATGCGCAGCGGTCCGAAGTGATGCACCTGATCAGCGAAGCCGCCGGATTTTTACACGGCTGGCGGACAATTGAGGGCAGACACAAGAAAATAACCGACGGTCAAATCGACGAATTGCTGGAATTGCTGAATGTGCCCTACGACCGGTCGGCCGCGGTTTATCGTTTTGTTACCAATCCGGGCGAAGAATTGCCAAAGTTGATGGAAGCCGTCGGGAAAATTCAGGGAATTTACGGGTTTACGAACGAGGAGGTTGAAAGTTTCCGCCGGAACTACGTAGCGGATCAGGGACGGTAAAATCCAAAAGCGGGCAATCACGTAACACCGATTGCCCGCTTGTGATTATACGGAATTACGCTTTCTTAACCAGTTTGTATTCAATATTCGGATAGCCTCGCAATCCGCCGTCCGATGCGGTGTAATTCAGGAATTTTAGTTTGTAAACATTTCCGGCGGCATCTTTTATGACGTAGAACCGATCCGTTCGAACGCCCGCCGGAACACCATTGGGACCGGCTGATGTCCGCCAGTTGCTGCCGATCAGGTTCCGGTCTTTCTTGAAGGGAGTAGTGGCCACGTTGCTCTCGGCGTAAGCGTCATACGCGACGGTACTGGTCAGCACCTCGGCGGCTTCAACACCGGCCAGGTGATTAATGAATACATAATCGGCATACGTATAAGGAACCGAAGCCGTTGCACTCAGAGTGGCTTTGTAAGTGGCCAGCGTCCACTCAATATCCCAGTTGGCTTTGGCCGGTTCCACCTCCGTCAGCCCTTTTTCAAAGGAAACGTAGCTGAAGTTCAGGTTAGCGTCTTTGCTGATATCCAGTGTTTTAAACGTCGTTTCGGCAATTTGGGCGTATTGTAACGTGTAGCCCGTACCTTTCCGGATGATCCGTACTTTATACCAGGGTCTGGAAGCCGCTCCGGAGGTGCCCGGGTTGATGATATACACTTTGTTTTCCGCGTCGGTGGCCGAAATGGCTTTGATGACGGTTTTGGTAAGATCACCGTCTACATCATCGACGTTTTCAAAACTGCCGGTCCCCTGGCTCAGAATCAGGACATTGCGTAATCCGGCGGTGTCGGCGGGTGTAACCTGACTCAAATCCGTCTTGGTCAGTTCCTGGGCCGTTGCGCCCGTCGTTCCGTTGATAATGACCCGGAAATCCGTACCGTTGTAGAAGCCCAGGTCCCAACTCGCGCGGGCCACCGCCTTCTGCAAGTTGTTGCTGAAATCGACAAAAACCGAGTTGACCGCCGATGCTCCGCCTTCGCCACCTTCCAGTTTCATCTGCGAACCCGCTGATACAATGGAAGAGAACTTCAGTGTCAGGGCTTTTTTCTCACCAACCAATACCGGGCTGGCTGCCGACTTGATGCTAAATCTGATCGACTCTGTACCGTTCAGAAACAGATTGGCACCTTTGGTTACTTTAAACGAACCCGTGCTGCTGCCCGCCGGAATCGTAACCGTCAGGCTGTTGTTCGTCGCAGCCGGAGCGGTGGAGAACTGCGTCCCGTAGGCAATACCGGTTGGGGCCAGATCGACCGTGATGACGGTATTGGCTTCGGCGGCCCGGGTCAGGGTTAATTTTACTTCGGTATCGGCTTTATCGGATTCAAAGCCCTGTTCAGCGGCTTCAAACTGGACCAGGTTATCAGGGAGCGGGGGATCGTCCTGCTTGCAGGCATTAAAAACGGTGGCCAAAGCCAGCATGACGAATAACGAGCGTACGTTCTTCATGGGTTGTGTATTGGATGAAAAGGATATTGGTTGAAAGAGGAATTAGTTGCTCCACTGAAAACTGAGGCCAAGGAAATACGAACGTCCGTAACTCAGCGGAACGGCCCCGCCCGTGCTATGAGCGCGCTCTACATCGCCCGAGGTGTTGGTCAGGCGGGTAACGTTGAAAAGGTTCTTCACCCCGGTATTCAGCGTGACGGATTTGACGATCGATTTATTGATCGTGAAGTCAGCCCAGTGGTAAGCCGCTGTTTCGGCTAGATGAACGGTTGTGGTGCCATCGCTGCCCGCTACCGATTCGTAAACGGGCCTTTTGCCGGTGTATTTGTAAAAGAAGCTGACCTTTGTGTCGAGTTTTTGCAGGTGATACGTGATGTTTGAGTTTACTTCGGGCGACCAGACAAACTCCGGTAAGTCTGTGTCATTCTTGGTCAGGCTGTTGTAACGACCGATATGCGAAAAACCCAGCGTTACCTGAATATTTCTGGCGTTGAGTGTATGGTTCAGCGTGCCACCCGTAGTTTTAAACCGATTGATATTCACCATCATCATAGCACCGGGATTGGCCGGATCATTGCCGTAGTCGATCAGGTTATGAAAATCGTTGTAAAAGCCGGTTACGGTAGAAGTCAGCCGGAGCGCCGGGGAGGTAATGAAACGCCAGGTCAGCGAACCGTTGAAACTGTTGGAGTATTCGGCTTTCAGATTCGGGTTACCCTTAATGGAGTGGCTGGCGTCGAAGAAATTAAAATACAGTTCCCGCAAGGCCGGAGACCGGAAACCGCGGGCGTAGGCAAAGCGGAAATCCGCGTTTTTGTGTAACGTAAGTTTGGCATTCAGCGACGGAATCACCGGAGGGGCATCGTATACCGAGTTTTTGATAAACCGTAAACCGGGCCGGATGGTCAGCACCGAAGTCGGCTTTAACTCCGAGGAGACAAAGAAGGCGTAATCATGGATGGACGGCGAACCCAAAATCCGTGCGCCCGATGCGGCATCCAGGTTAATATCAACGCCCGGCTGGAACGAAACCGTGTTTGAAAGCTTATACTGGGCCGTTGCTCGAAATACCCGGGTGTCGAACAGCGACAAATCCTGCTCACCCGCGCCCAGCGAGAGCGTCCGGCGGCCCGTGTTCAGGTCGATGTTGGTCGTCTGGGTTTTGCGGCTGTAATCGGTATACGACAAAATCGCATTAATGTGCAGGTGTTCACTGGCTTTCCAGTCGCTCTGGAGCTGGTGCGTAAACCGGTTGGTGAGGTACTTCTGATCGCGGGCCTGGTTGGTGTTGATGTTGACCGGATCCATCGCATTGATTGTTTCGTCTAACGCATCCAGCCGGTACCAGATGTTGAAGTGATCCGTTCGGTAACCCAACTTCACGTTTCCCAGCCACTGCTCTTTCGGGTGCCAGTCTTTGGCGCGGGTGGTGGAAAGGCCCTGCCAGCCGCCAAACCCGTTGTGGGTACCGCCGACGTACGCATTCCAGCCTTTCCGCTGCCAGGTGACGCCCAGGTTCTGATTATGAACGCCTTTGCCGGTCAACGGGCGGTATTCGGTATGGGCGGTTTCTTCCTGAATACGGGCCGTTACCAACAGCCGTTCGTTACCCGGTTTTTTGGTGATGACGTTAATAATTCCGGCCAGCGCATCCGTCCCGTACGAAACCGACATGGGGCCTTCGACAATCTCGACCCGCTCAATGGTATTAATATCAATCTGGTTCAGGCTTTCGCGGGTGTCACCCCGGTCGACCATCGGAACGCCGTCGAGCAGAATCTTCACATTCCGGCCCGACATTCCCATCAACTGAATGTCTGAGGTTCCCAGGACCAGATCGTTGGAAAACCGGATGCCGAGTTCGTTGTTCAGCACGCCGATCAGGTTGGTGGCGCCCCGTAACTGAATCCGTTCGCGGTCAATGGTCCGGATCTGATAAACCGACTGGCGCATGGACTGCGGTTCGTACTGGCCGGTTACAACCACATCGTCCAGTTGCCGGCTGGTTTCCCGGAGCGTGAGCGGAGGAATCGTAACGGTTTCGCCCGCCCTGACCCGTATGGGGAGCGTCTGCGTTTCCAGACCGAGTAACTGAACCACCAGCGTATAACGGCCTTCGGGGGCCTCCAAAGAGTAGGAGCCGTCCGCTTCCGAGGAAGCGCCATACCGCGTGTCTTTTAATAGTATAGTTGCTGCAATCACCGGTTTGCCATCCGCCGAATGCGTAGTTCCCCGAATTTTTCCGGTAGATACCTGCCCAAAAACC
This sequence comes from Larkinella arboricola, assembly GCF_003259745.1. GTDB lineage: Bacteria > Bacteroidota > Bacteroidia > Cytophagales > Spirosomataceae > Larkinella > Larkinella arboricola. The sequence goes on from NZ_QLMC01000001.1 coordinate 1,744,874, forward strand.
AGCGTATGAGGTAATAGAAAACAGCTAATCAAGAGGAAGAAGTGTCTCATTACAGCGCACCTTTTTATAGGTAGACTTAATAGTTATTTTTATTAAGACTGATTATAATTTAAGCAAAGGTACACTTTCATTTGAGCAATGCTAGAGCTGGATCTGGCTTTTTGAAAAAAAACTTACAGGTGGAAGCGGCCAGTGAACTAATAAAAATATTGCCCGATCAAGTGACCGGGCAATGATTGGAGCAAACTCTACTTAAAACGCTGATTTGAATTATCAATGAAGGGCGGGAACCTGCTGGGTAATGCAGTGCATACCGCCCCCGCCTACCGTGATGGCATCGGCATCAATTTGTGTTACTTTCCGGTTGGGGTATAAACGTTTGATCAGTTGTTTGAAGGCTTCGTCTTTTTGCTGTAACCCGATATCCCGCCCGGCTTTGTAAAATTTGGGAATCAGTACCACGTTATTGGTGACCACGTAATTCATATAACCGGCGGCCATGACAAACTTAACCGGGCTTCCGTCCATCGGAAAGTGCTGAAGCCCTTTCATTTCCTTTAGCGACTCGTACATGACATCACCGGGCCGCAGTTCTTCCACAATCGGGCTGGGCTCCGGCGCACGGATGATGGTGAGCGGCTTCCCATCCTGATTCGTTTCGTGGGATAAAATCTGGTAGGCATCTTCCAGTGCCTTGTAGGAGGTCAGGGTAAACGGGTTTCCACTGGCAAGCTCAGAAGCGGGTACCTCCGGAAGCAGTACGGTATGGTCGTCAATCCAAGACACCATTTCGTCGGCATGCCACACGCCAAAATTGAAATACGCCTGTCCGTTAAACAGCTTGGGTGATTCCAGAACCGGGTGGGAATCCGCTGCGGTATTTTCATTCAGGAAAATAACCTTCTTTACGTTAAACACCCGCTTCAATTCGGCTTCGATCTGCGACAGCGTTAGGGTAGGGTTACTGGCCAGCAGGGATTTCTTAACGGCAATAACCGTTCCTTTGCCGTTGAAATGCAGGTTGCCGCCTTCGGTAATCAATGTGGAGCGGAGAACACGGGCCCCCTTGGCCGCGCCTGTGCCCAACGAAACATCGTTGTCAAGCTGGTAAATGGCGTAACTGGCGTCGGGAATATAATCTTTTGTCCGATAGGCGTCGAAATCGAAATCTACGACCTGATAACCGCCTTTTTTATTCTTCATGAAGGTGCCGCCGGTATCCCGAATCCATAGGTCGCCGTGCGAAACCGTATGAAAGTGAATGGCCGTGTCAATGGCTGCCTGCGAGACGCCCCGGCTGATGAGCGCCGTTTTTAAAGCTTCCCGGTCTTCCGGCGAATTGACGGCATAATCCACTTTGGTCGTCGTGGGCAGAATTTCTTTAATCATTTCGGCCTGAACAGCGAGCATCGAAAGGCCGTTTTTGTAATCGACTGTTGGGGCCGATAACCAGATGGACGCCAACGGCTCAAATTCGGCGGGCATATAATAGGCCGCATCCGGATCGGCACCGGAGTCCGTCGGATCGACGTGGTCTTTCAGGCAACTGGATAGGGTAACTGAGAGAAGGGCAACGATGAATAGCCGAAAAGGTATCCGTTTCATGTCCATTAAATGATTTGTTGTGAGGTTTGATTGTAAGTGACCCCACAAAACTATCGGGTATGGCCACACCGGACGGATGAGCGGCTGAACAGGAGACGAAAACGGGCGGTTGCGGTCTGAAAAGACCGGCTAAACGGATAACTGAGCGAACGGTCAGCGGGCGTCACCACACAATGGTAAACGCGGTCCAGCCGTCCGGATTGGTTTTCAGCGAGAACGGAAAGCCGTGGTTCACCAGAATGTCGCGGGTCAGGGTCAGACCGATGCCCTGGCCGTCGGGTTTGGTGCTGAAGAATGGGTTGAACAGATTCGTTTCCAGATCGGGGCTGATCGGTTTGCCATTGTCACGCACGATGAGGTGGGCGCTGTCCACGACCACTTCGACAAGCTGACCCGGCGCACAGGCTTCAATCGCATTTTTGATGACGTTGACCAGCACCTGTTCCATCTGTACGGAATCGACCGGTACCCAAACCGTATCCAATTTCAGGTCATATTGCAGCGTTACCCCTTTTGCGTCGGCCTGCGGCTGCATCAATCGTCCCACGTTGCGGGCCATTTCGGTCAGGTTGGTGGGGACTTTCTGCGGCTGCGGCAGCCGGACGACATCGGCAAACCGGCGCATGAAAAGGTTCAGGCGGTCGTTGCGTTCGATGGCAATCTGGAGTGCGTGATTCACATCCTGTTGTTCGGGGGCGTCCACGTAGGTTTTCGTCACATTCAGAATGGAGTTGATGGCACCAATGGAGTTGTTTACTTCGTGGGCCATCATCCGGATTACCTTGCTGTAGGCTTTTTTCTCCGATTCCAGAATTTCGCTCGTCAGTTCTTCGATGAGCATGAAATCACGCCGGAACCCCCGGTCCATAAAGTGCGAACGTTGCACCCGGTATGTTTCAATACCGTTGCCTTTCAGGGTACGGGTTTCCTGATCGTCGAATTCCGTCAACTGATTGAGCAAGGGGTGATCAATTTCGGATAAAAACCGGCCCGTAAGCTGGTCATCCGGACGTTGGAGCAAAGCCGTAGCTTTGGGGTTGGCCGAGGCAATCCGCTGGTCAAAGTCAAAAATAAGGGTGGCAATGGGGGAGGCTTCGATGAGCTTTTCCAGAAAAAACTGCTGTTCCATTTGTTTGGTGCGTTCCTGCCGAAGCTGGTCGATCATCAGGTTATACACGTCGATGAGTCCATCGACTTCGCGGTTGCCGGTTGGCACAAACTTGATCGTAAAATCTTTATCCTTAATGGCTTCAATTCCCGCTGAAATAAACTGTGATGGCTGCCCGAAGGCCTGATAAATCTGAATGGCAATTCCCACCGAAACCAGCACCAGCACTTCTGAAACGATAAACAGCAGTTTGTTTTCCTGAAGCCATTTGAAAATTAGAAAGACCAGAGCCGCGTGAACGGCGATGATGTACAGTAGGTACTTGGTGCGCAGGGAAAGCATCTTGAACTTGGATTACACGGATTAAGGGATTAACGATGATTTAATGATTATCAGGGAGATTTTTTACTGCGGTAGCCCTCTTAGTTAATCTTTAAATCTCTGTAATCCAAGTTTTGCCTTCAGGAATCGGTGGTATACGGTATGCCATACTTCTCCAGCCGTCGGTAGAGGGCAAAGCGGGTGATACCCAGCGCCCGGGCTACTTTGGAAACCTTGTTGTTATAAAACTCCATCGCCCGCCGAATCATCTGGTATTCCAGTTCGTCAAGCGTAATGGTTCCGACTTCGGGCAGGGGGCGGAGGGGCTGGGCCGCTGGGGTTAACGGAATGTGCTTCTGAAAGTCGCCAACTTCCAGATCATCTTTCGTCGATAAAAGAACCGTGCGTTCGACAATGTTCTTCAATTGGCGGATGTTGCCCGGCAAGGCCAGCGTTTTAACCCACTTCAGGGCTGCTGAGGTTACGTTTAGTTTTGGTCGGTCGTAAATGGTTTTCAGGTTATTAACAAAGTAGTTAACCAGGGGCGGAATGTCGTCGGGCCGTTCACGCAGGGCCGGGAGCTTGACGGTAATGAGGTTGATGCGGTAAAACAAATCTTCGCGGAAGGTACCCCGGGCGACCATTTCCTCCAGGTTGCGGTTGGTGGCGCAGATCACCCGCACATCGACGGTTTTGCTTCGGCTGCTGCCCAGCGGTTCAAACGTCCGGTCCTGCAAAACCCGCAGCAGTTTCACCTGGCTCGACAGGTCCAGATCGCCGATTTCGTCCAGGAAAATGCTGCCTTTGTTAGCCAGTTCAAACCGCCCGACGCGGTCGGTTTTGGCGTCCGTGAACGCACCCCGCAGGTGCCCGAACAGCTCGCTTTCAAATAAGGTGGACGAAATACCGCCCAGATTGACCTTGACGAACGGTTTGCTCCGGCGTCGGCTGTTCTGGTGAATGGCTTCGGCAATCAGTTCCTTGCCCGTTCCGCTTTCGCCCGTAATCAAAACCGGGGCGTCGGTTGGCGCCACGCGCCCGATGGTTTCCAGAATATCGAGCAGTTTCGGATCGTCGCCGACGATGTGGCCAAACTGATAGTGCCGATCCAGTTTCTGGCGGTTTGGCGACCGGGTTTGGCTCGCTTCCGCCGATTGCTGATTCAGATTCAGCAGGGTCCGGACCGATTGCAGTACGTATTCGTTCTGCCACGGTTTGGTAATAAAATCCTTCGCGCCGGCTTTCATGCCCTGCACCGCCAGATCAATGGTTCCCCAACCCGTAATCAGAATAACCGGAACCGATGGGTAACCCGTCCGGATAACCTTCAGCAGTTTTAAGCCTTCTTCGCCGGAGGTTTCGATGGAAAAATTCATGTCCAGCAAAATCAGTTCGGGCGTTTCGGCTTCGAGTGCGTTTAGGGCCTGGGCAGGGTCGGCGGCCGTCTGCACGGTAAAGCCGTCTCGTCGCAAAAGAAGCGAGAGCGAGGTTTGAACCGCAATGTCGTCGTCGATAATCAGAAGCATGGGGGCGGGAAGATACTAAAAGTTGTTACACAGAGTGAATCAGAGAACATCAGAGTTTATCGGGGTTTCTCTGATTCGCTCTGATGATCTCCGATTTACTCTGTGTAATAACTCAAATTGTTATTCCTCATGCAGCGCCACCGCCGGTTGAATGTAAGCCGCCTGTCGGCTGGGGAAGAGGGCACAGAGCGTAACAATACCGTAAATGACCAGAACGGACACCACGATAGCCGTTACGTACACACCCGCTTCCATATTGAAGACGTTCAATAAGGGAAACTGGGCTGCGAAGAGCAGGCCGATCAGCAGCCCGAATGTGGCCAGTACCCAGATTTCGCCGATGAATTGCCGGGAAATACCGTTGCCGGTTGCGCCCAGTGCCCGGCGTAAACCGATTTCGCCCCGGCGTCTGGCAATGCTCAGGTTCAGGACGCCGAACAGGCCGAGAGCCACGTTGATGAGCAGAAACCCCGATATAATGGCGGCAATGATGATGGGGACCAGAACCAGATTATGCTGGGTTTTGCGCGAGTCCGTCAGATAATCGACCTCCACACTCCAGCCCTTCACCATCCTGGCAACATCCTTCACCACTTTAGCTTCGAACACGGCATCCGTTCCGGGCTTTACTTTGATAAGCATGGTGCTATTCCAGGCATCGTTGGCGCCCACCAATTCAAAATAGGCGGGTTTGTTGGCCATAAATTCTCCCTTTGCCTTAAAATTAGCAATGGTCCCCACTACTTTGTACTTATCACTAATCACTTTTCCCAGGGCATTTTGACCGCCAAACAGATCTTCCCTGGCTTTCTGGTTGATGACAATAGGCCGGTACTTTCCCACACTATCCGCACTCTGGTACCACTTTCCACTCACTACGGCTATCGCGAGAGTTTTTGCGAAATCTTCGTCGGTTACGTAGTGATCGGCCAGTATATGCTGTTTGTTGTACCCGATACCTTCGTTCATTTGAGTCGCCGAAAACGGAAAATTACCGCCCATCCGCGAAACGGATTCGACTTCTGAATAGGCTTTCAGGCGCTGCACGATCTGCTGTAATTTCTGGGCTACTTCCGTGGTATCCTGATTGTTGCTCAGACTAATTGCCCAAACGTTTTCATAGGAAAAGCCCAGCGGCTCGCGGTAATTCCCGACATTCACCACCAGCAGGGTGGCCAGGCCAAACAAGACCATAAATGAAGCCCAGATCTCAACGATCAGCAGTATATGGGCTTTTTTCTTGTTCCAGATGAGTTTAAAAAGATGACGGATCATGGTTCCATGTTGAATGAGTGAATGATAGAGTGAGTAAATGATAAAAGTGAATAGTGGTACGTGTTTGACTCACTCATTCTATCATTTACTCATTGAAAATTAAGATTTTAGCGCTTCGGCGATGCTGAGTTTGGACATTCGGAAGGCGGGAGCGACACCGGAGAGAAGGCCGAAAATCAAGCAGACCAGCATGCTGACGGCAAAGACATTGAAGTTGATGGTCAGGTCGGCGTAGGCAATCCAGCCACTGTGGTTGATCAACTGAATCATGATCAGGGTCAGTATCAGAGCAATGGCTCCGCCGATGAACGTAATGAAAATGTTTTCGACGATAAACTGCCAGACCAGCGTACGGATGGGTGCCCCGAAGGCTTTCCGGATGCCAATTTCCGAAGCCCGTTCCATAATCCGGCTGACGTTGACGTTGACTAGATTAAGGGCCGGTAAACCCAGTAGCATAAAGAGGATGAAAAAAATGATCCCGAAGAAAATCGTTCTCAGACCGGGGCCCCCATCCAGGATGGTTCCAAGGAAATTTTGAGCGTAAGGCTCAGCCTTTACTTCCAGCGCATTGTACTTCCACCCATCCTGGATTCCCGGCAGCGGAATCCGACCGATCCGGCTTTGGAATTCTTCCTGAATGGCGGGAATGTCGGACTTCTGTTTGGCGAGTATGATACTCACAAAACGGCCTCGCATACCACTTTGCTGGTAATTGCTCTTGGGGGCGGTGTACGGAAAATAAACGTCAGCGTAGGTAAACGGGCGGGTCACCGGGCTGCCTTTGATAACACCGATCACCCGGTAGTTGATATTTTCGATGTCGATGGTTTTGCCCACAACCGGCTCGTCCGGATGGTCGAAATACTGCTTTTTCAAATCATCGTTGATGACTACTACGTTCTCCCCATTGGTGATATTCTGCTCGTTGTACGGTTTTCCTTCCAGAAATTCGAACTCCATAATACGCCAGAAATCAGCATCGGTATACTTGGTATTGAGCTTGATTTTCTGCGAGCCAACGTACGCGTTGGAGGTATTGTACATGGTGCAAATCGTAACGCGTTCGGGCGTTTTCAGCGTTTTAACAAAATCTGTCAGGAACCGGAAACTCATCGGTCCCGTACTTCTGCCTGACTGAGCGGTATCGCGTTGTATCATCTGCATGATGTACAGCGAACGGTCGCGCCGGGTTTCGGGGTAGTGCGTTCCGAACAGGTGGTCCAGAAACGAGGTCAACACCATCAATACCGTCAGGGTCAGGCTGATGCCGAAAAGTGTGATGAAGGTGTAAAACGGATGCCGCAGCAGCACCTTCCAGGCGATTTTTATGTAGTTTAATAGCATAATTTTGAATGAGTGAATGATAGAATAAGTGAATAGAGAATGAGGTGACAGTTTTTTATTCTATCATTCACTCATTCAAAATTCAAAATTCACTGTACCTGTGTCCCGTCGAAAAGCCGGATAAGTCGGTGTGTGCGTTTGGCCATGCTCTCGTCGTGGGTAACCATCACGATGGTGGCGCCTTCGCTGTTCAGTCCTTGCAGGATGTTCATGATTTCGTTGCCCATCGCGCTGTCGAGGTTACCGGTGGGTTCGTCGGCCAGAATGATTTCAGGGTTGCCAACAATGGCGCGGGCGATGGCGACGCGCTGTTTCTGTCCGCCCGACAACTGCTTTGGAAAGTGCTTGATGCGGTTGCTGAGCCCCACTTTTTCGAGTGCTTCTTTGGCGTAGGTCTGGCGCGGTTTGCCGTTGGTCGAACGGTAGAGCAGCGGTATTTCCACGTTATCGACTACCGATAAGTCGTTGATCAGGTGAAAGCTCTGAAAGATGAACCCGATCTTCTGATTCCGCAGGTGCGCCAGTTCCTTATCGCGGTACGATGCAACCCGCTGGCCGTCCAGTTCCACGGTTCCCTGCGATGGTTCGTCCAGCAAACCCATGATGTTAAGCAGCGTAGACTTCCCGCAGCCCGACGGCCCCATGATGGAGACGAACTCACCCTTGCGGATGTTGAGGTTGATGTTGTTCAGCGCCAGCGTCTCGATGCTGCTGGTGCGGTACACTTTTTCGATGTTTGTGAGGGTGATCATTGTATTTGTCGGCTATTTTATCTTTTCGTTTCGTTCAAAATCGTACAAAGTCAACAGGCGGATGGTGTAAAAAGCCGTCCAGTAATCGCGCAGGGCCAGAATAGCGTCGCGCCGGGCGCGGTCTTTTTCCTGCATCGCAATACCGAGGTCCGTAACGCTCAGGTCGCTCAGGATGAAGCGGTTCTGGGCAATCTGATACCGGTCCTGTCCAATGCGGTCGGCTTCGGCGGTGAGTTTCACCTGCTGTTGCAGCATTTGCAGCAACGTCACCTGCGTATAAATCGCCTGCTCAAACGTCAGCTTGTCCTGTTCCACCGATTGCGTCGTCAGTTGCTGGTTGGCTTTGGCGGTTTCGGTGCGGGCCTGGGCGCGTCCCCACGTCATAATGGGCAGCACAAACTGAATTTCGAAGTATTCCCGATCCTGCGGACGGATGTAGACATCGCCCAGATGAGTGCCCCGGTTCGACAGACCGAACGATGCGTTCAGGGTGGCATTCAGGCCATTGTCCTTGCGGGCCTTGTCCACGTCGCGCTGTGCTTCCAGCATTTTCCGCCGGAACGCGATGGCATCCGATCGGTTGTTAAACGCTTCCTGAAGGGCTTTTTTTACGTCGATAGTCAATTCAATAATTTGCGTCGGCACGGCCAGTTCCAGCGCCTGCTCGTTTCGGTAGCCCATGTACGACCGCAGCCGCAGGGAAGCAATTTCGGCATTTTGCCGGGCCGACGCATAATCTTTTTTGGCCGTCAGCACACTGAGTTGCAGTTGCAGCAGATCGTTTTGCGAAATCTTGCCCAGTTCCAGCTTGTGTTGCGCAATCTTGTAGAGCGTGTCGTTGTTGCTCAGGTTTTTTTCGGCAATCTGGAGGTTCACTTGGGCAACCAGCAATTCAAAATACAGACCCGTGGCATCCACCGTTACCTGTTCCAGTGATTCGATAAACTGCTGGTTACTTTCCTCAAATTTCAGCGGTTCAATCTTCCGGTCCCACTTCATGGCATTGAACTGAAACAGGGGTTGCCGCAGACCGACCGCAAATGGTATCCCGTTGTAAAGCCGGTTGTTGCGCTGAAAATCGTCGAACCGTTGCAGCTGTTTCTGCACAAAAACCGACCCGCCTGTCAGCGCGATATTTTGACTCAGGGCCAGATTCAGCACGGAATTGTTGTTGGAAATCGGCTGAAAACTGATGGTTCCGTCCGGCTGGGTAACTTCAGTAAACGACCTTTCAAAACTGGGCAGGTAGCCGTCGAGGCTCAATTGCGGTTTGAAACCCGCCTGAAACGTGCGGTACTGCCAGTAGTTGGTCAACTTTTGCGTGGCCGCCTGTTTGGCCGCAATCGACTGTGCCCGGGCCATCTGCACCACGTCCTCCAGCGTTACGTGCTGTGGTTGTGCAACAGCGCGTGTGGGCTCCAGCAGGAACCGGAGCAGTAAACCAGCCAGCAGAAGTAATTTTTCAATATTCATGGCTGATTGGGCTTATTCGGGACGGTTGTCGATGGTAATTTCCTGCACGTGTTCGTATTCGCTCAGGTCGGTGATAATCACTTTTTCGCCCGCCTGAATTCCGCTTTTTATTTCGACATAATCGAAGTTCGACAGGCCGGTTTCGACCTCCCGGCGCTCGGCTACGCCTTTGTCTTTGAGCACGTACACAAACTGCCGCTTTTTCCCTTTGAAGGCCGGGCCGTTGGCCACCCGCACGGCTTTGGCGGTATGGTTGGTTACAACAAACAGCTCGACTTTCATGTTGGGCCGCAGCGACGCATGGCGATTATCATCCAGTTGCACGACAAACTGCACCACGCCGTTTTTTACCGATGGTTTTACCTGCGTAATTGTGCCGCGCAGGTTGATTTCGTTGACTTTCACAATCACCGGTAACCCCGTTTTTACCTGATCGGCGTAAACATCCGAACACGAGCCTTCTACCCGGAAGCTGCCCAGATCGGCCAGTTTGACCAGCATTTCGCCCTCGTTGACCGCCGAGCCAATGTTCTCGTTTACCCACGTCAACACACCGGGCCGGTCGGCAATAATGTTAGCCTGGTTTAGTTTGTGGTCCAGTTCTTTCAGGTTCTTTTCCTCAATCTGGGCCTGCAAGGTGGTTTCTTTCAGGCTGGCGCTCATCGACTGGCGGTTGTAGGCGAGGTCGTTTTCGAGTTTCTTTTTTTCCAGTTGGGCAATGCGGAGGTTGTTTTCGGCGCGGGTCACGTCTTCCTGCGTCCGGCCACCCACTTTTAAAAGCCGTCGGGTGTCCTCCAGCTCGGCTTGCAGACGGTTGATGTTGAGGGACTTGATCTGATCGTCGGCTTCGGCGTCGAACAGGTTTTTATTCAGCTTCATCCGCAGTTGCTCAATGCTGTTGCGTTTGAGAGCCAGTTGATCCTGCATTTTCTCGTAGTCGATAATCGTCAGCGATTTGTCGAGGTCCAGAATGGCCTGACCGGGGCGGACCTGCGTGCCGGGCGTGAGCAAAACCCGCCGGATGCTGGCGCGGATGGGGCTGGTGACGATCTGCTCGTAAGCCGGGATGACTTCACCCGTCGCGTTGATGGAGTTTTCGACGGGGCCAATCTCCGCCGTCGCCGTCCGGATGCGGGCGGCTTCGACGGAGGTTTTCAATACATTCCGAAAGAGGAAGATCGCGAGGGCTGCGGCCAACAATCCTACCAGTACGAAGGAGTAGGTTTTGGTACGGCTTCGTCTAACGATTTCGGGGGCAAGTTCTCTGTCCATTAGCTTGTTGTTCTACGCTAATGGACGTTCCAAACGCTGTGCCAATAGGTAATATATTGTCTTTTAGGTAGTTGGCTCGCAAGTGTATGTGCGAAAGTGTGCGGTTTCGCACGGGTTGTGCGGGTTTGAACAGGTGAGCAAAAATTTGGCTGCTATTATTTCGAGATGTATTGATAAATTACAACGAGTTAAATTAAAATTGAATCATAGAATGTACCCGATTGCCTAAATTTCTGTTAATCATGCTCCATGCTGTACGCTTTCTCCTGGTGTTGTTTGTTTTGGCCGGGTTTCTAATTACCTGCAAACGAACGTCAGACAAAGAAATCGCGCCTGAAACAGAACTTAAGATTCTGGAACTGCACCTGGCGGGAATTGCAGATAAAAACATTAGCATTGATCATGCAAAGCGGCTGATTACGATTCAAATGCCGCCGATGCTTCCATCCATTAACCTGAAAGCGACTTATAAATTGGGCCGGAATGCCCGGCTGGTCCGTGGTGCTGAAAACGGGTTTTTCGACATCAGGATGTTAAACAAATGTTTTGACGCACCACGTATTGGCTTGACTAAAGCTGATTCTACCTCCGACGTTCCAATCATTGAGTATTCGGTAGTTGCGGTTACCAGCGGGAAATTAACAGCTACCCTAAAGACACCTATCGAACATGAACAGACAGATGTGACGACTATAAGCATTCCGGTCGAAAATCTATATGGTAGCGAAACCGTAGTAGATGCACTTGTAACCCGCGAAGGAAGTTCGGAGAAAATAAGCCTTTTGCGGGAACCATCTCCGGTCAGTTGCGGCTGGTTTACGACGGGTAGTACCGCTAATCAGATTGATATTTTAACATCCCGACAACTGCAACCGGGGCGGTATACGCTGGAACTGGTTCAGGCTAACGGAACCGTGGTGCCAGTGCCGCAGCCGTTGTTAGTAAAAAAGGGCATCCCATCACTGAGAGCCAATTTATGGAGATGGGGCGTATTACCGAACGAGCCGTTCCAAGTGGTAGGATACAACTTGTTCGAGGAGGATATTTCCTTAACGATTAAAGGGAAAGATAAGACATATCAACCTACGTTAACCGATTTCTCTAACACAGGTACTGAGTTTCGTGTGATCACACCTGATCTCGCGCCCGGTAATTATTTTGTAAAAGTGAACAAGAAAAATGGGGATGAGGTAGCGTGCTTAAAAGTAAATGTATTGCGGCATAAAGGACAACCCGTATTGATGAGTATTAGTGAGACTTCACTTTGCATGAACTTTGAAGCCTTCCCGCTTAGCCGGGGAACAAAAGTGTTTGTTAATTATACCCCTGCGACGGCTGGTCGGCAACCCAATCCGGTTCGCCTTGATGAACTTTTGCAATTTACACGTATTGGAGCGGTACCGGGAACATACAATATTCCCATCAATCTGTATCAAGACTTCAATTCGCCCGCGTATTTTATCCTACCCGATTCAATTCCGGCTGGCCGATATGAGGTAAAGCTTCAGGTGAAAAATCCGGAAACCGGTAAGCTGTCGCTAAGCGAAACGTATGAGCGGATGGTTGAAGTGCGGTAGTTTAAAAGGGTTTCTACGCCAGTATACAGTTCTGGTTTCTACCAAATTACGTCGTATAAACACGAAAAACCACGGACAGGCCGCCCGTGGTTTTTGGTTGTAGAATACTCAGAATTAAGCCTTTGTGGCTTGTACCGGTGTGCCCGGCATGAAGGCGGAAATATCCGTGCCAAGACCCTGCGCAATGGCCAGACCTAACTGGATGTTGGCCCGGAAGAAGTGGCACAACTGCCGATTGATGATCTCATCTTTCTTCGGTCCTTCAATGCCTTTCATGCTGGCAATGATGTTGTGAATCAAATTCACCCGATCTGTATCGTTCAGTGCCTTCGTATAGAACCAGCCCGGCTGGGTGTAGTGATCGTCTTCACCCGGCGCGTTGCGGTCGTACCAGTCGGCCAGCGTCGATTCCAGTGTCAGACCCGGCTCTTTGTAGGAGGGATCGGCCACAATGTTGTCGAATGAATTAGGCCAGTAGTTGGGTGCGCTGCCGCCGTTGCCGTCTACGCGCATGGCACCGTCGCGCTGGTAGTTGTTTACCGCAAACGGGCAACGGTTTACCGGAATCTGTTCGTAATTGGCCCCCAGCCGGTAACGGTGTGCGTCGGGGTAGGAGAGCAGACGCCCCTGGAGCATTTTGTCGGGCGAATAGCCAATGCCGTCCACAATATGGGCCGGGGCAAAAGCCGCCTGTTCAACCTGCGCAAAGTAGTTATTCGGTACTTCGTTTAGTTCCAGGACGCCAACGTCGATCAACGGGTATTCGGCATGAGGCCAGATTTTGGTCAGGTCGAACGGGTTAAAGCGGAACTCGCGGGCCTGTTGCTCGGTCATCACCTGAATTTTCATCGTCCAGCGCGGAAAATCACCCCGGTCAATGGCTTCCACCAGATCACGCTGGGCATGGTCGGGGTCCTTGCCGCGCATTTCACCGGCTTCCTGATCCGTGAAATTTTTGATGCCCTGTTGCGTCTTAAAGTGGAATTTGACGTAAACCCGCTCATTGTCAGCATTAATCAGGCTGAACGTGTGGCTGCCGTAGCCGTTCAGATGCCGGTAGCTGAACGGTGTTCCGCGGTCGCTCATCAGCAACAGAACCTGGTGCAGACTTTCGGGATTCAGCGACCAGAAATCCCACATCATTGTGGCCGATTTGCAGTTCGTGCGCGGATCGCGTTTCTGGGTGTGGATAAAATCACTGAATTTTTTGGGGTCTTTGACAAAGAAAACCGGCGTATTGTTTCCGACCAGATCCCAGTTGCCGTCTTCGGTATAAAATTTTACGGCAAAACCGCGCGGATCGCGTTCGGTATCGGCTGAGCCTTTCTCACCACCAACCGTTGAAAACCGGAGTAAGACCTGGCATTGGTTACCGATTTTACTGAATAGTTTCGCTTTAGTGTATTTTGTAATGTCGTGCGTAACGGTAAACGTTCCGAAAGCACCCGAACCTTTGGCATGAACAACCCGCTCCGGAATCCGTTCCCGGTTAAAATGCGCCATTTTTTCGTGCAGAATATAATCCTGCAACAACAGCGGACCACGCGGACCCGCCGATTGGGTATTTTCGTTTTCGAAATAGGGACGTCCGGAGGCAGTGGTCAACTTTTTTGTTTCGTTGCTCATGATGTGAGTCGTTTTGTTTTTGGTGCTGCAAGGTAAAGAGAAGGCATTTGTAGAAAAAATCAATTGTTTTTATGGATTATAGAAGGAATCTATCTATAAGCGATCGATAATTTCTATAAGAATCAAAAGTCTTATCAATCGTGTAGCTTTTCAGTCGGGTAACCCACTGATGGAAAATTGTTTACTCAATCTTAATCCATTACTTCCATGAGCAAGATTCAGCGCGTGAATCCGGATGGTATGATGAGCAGTCCGGCCTTTGCACAAGCCATTATTACCGAAGGCAGCGGCAAAACAATTTATATCGGCGGACAAAATGCCGTTAATCAGAAAAACGAGCTGATTGGAAAAGGAGATTTAGCGGCTCAAACCGAGCAGGTTCTAACGAATATTCAAACCGCTTTAGAAGCTTGCGGGGCCACGTTTGACCACGTCGTGAAGATGACCATTTATCTGGTGCAGGGGCAGGACCCGCGGATTGGTTTTGGGGCGGCCCAGAAATTTATAACAGCGCCACCGACGATCTCCGTCGTCATGGTTGCCGGGCTAGGCAATCCGGATTTTCTGCTTGAGATGGATGCGGTAGCGTTTGTCTAACAACGGGAATCCCTCAACAGCCCAGCCGATACCAGGCTGTTGAGGGGTGTATGTTTCTCAGGCTGAATAGCCGCGTCCGGCGATTTCCGAAATCGTTTCTCCCGAAAGTTCTTCGCTGAACTGATCGTGGGTCATGGGTTTGGAGAACATCGGAAAGTTTTTGGCGCAGGCAAACTGCTGTTCTTCTTCGCTCAGGGTGGCCGTGCAGTCGGTAAGTGTAATTACCTCAAAGCCTTTTTCGTAGCCCGAACGCATGGTCGATTCTACGCAGCAATTGGTCAGAAAACCGCCCAGCGCAATGGTTTCAATGCCTTTGCTGCGGAGAATAAAATCCAGGTTGGTGCTGGCGAACGCGTCCAGACCGCGCTTGCCTTCCAGCACAATGTCGCCCGATTCGGGTTTCAGATCATCAATAATTTCGACGCCCCAAGTGCCTTTTCGGAACGACTGGCTATCGACAACTCCTTTCAGAATACCGTACGGGTGGGCCGTAATTTCGTAGTATCCATCGTGAAAGCTAATCGGTGAATGGATAACCGTAACACCGGCTTCCCGCGCTTTTCGGACCACATCCTTGGTGTTTTCCAGCATGTTAGTGGATTCCATTACGCCCTTGACGGCATTGTGCAGGGTGCCGCCGGGTGAGGTAAAGTCGTTCTGGTACTCGATCAGAATCAGGGCCGTTTTGGTTGGGTTCATGGCTTTTACAGTTTGTTGTTAAAAGGGTGGAATGTTAAAGCTATGCAAATTCGTCCGGATAGAAAAGTAGCGTCAGTCGATTATAGCGGTTTGGACCCTTTGTAGGTTTAGCCAACCGGCAACCGAAGGGGGTGTAGACAACTTTCAGAGGGCGGGTCCGGTTATTCGAGCGCCTGATACACCGCAATGCGAAACTTGCGCCGGAATTCGGTGGAGTGGGCGTAGGGCTGCACATTCGTGAAAATCAGCAAAACCAGGTTCTCGCGCGGGTCAATGGTGTATTCGGAGCAATACATGCCGCCCCACGTAAAGGAGCCTGGGCTTATTTCGTTGCCATAACTACTTTCCTCGGTAACAAGCTGGAAGCCAAGCCCGAATTTGTCTTTGTACGAACTGGTGGTCGCATCCCCGATCTGATTTCGGAGCATCATGTCCACGATTTTCCGACCCAGAATCCGTTTGTTGTTGAACGTGCCGCCGTTAAGCATCATCTGGCAGAATTTGGCGTAATCTTCCACCGTGCTAACCAGTCCGGCTCCGCCCGAAAAATACGTTTTGGCTCCTTCCACCGCAAAGTGCCGGTAGGCATTGTTTTCGTGGCGTGTCAACGGCTTTTCGGCGCTCCCTTTCGAATAGAGTTCTACCAGTCGGTCCGTTTTGCTGGCGGGCAGGTAAAAATAGGTGTCGTTCATGCCGATGGGGTCCAGGACGCGTTCGCGCAGGGCCACATCCAGCGGTTTCTGGGCCAGAATTTCGACCAGACGGCCAATGATATCGGTATTTAACCCGTAAACAAACGCTTCGCCGGGGTCTTTGGTCAGCGGTCGGGCGGCAATCCGGTTAACCACTTCTTCCAGTTTGTCGGGTTGCAGGGAATTAAAAAACGGCACTTTAAATTCCGGGCTCTGGTCGAGCGGGTGGTCGTAGGGGATACCGGCATTGTGACTCAGCAGGTGCCGGATCGTGATTTCGCGTTTGGCCGGACGGGTTTCGTAAGTGCCTTTTTCCTTATCGACACTGACCAGCACTTTCGGATTTTTGAACGCTGGAATGTACCGGGAAATCGGATCGTCGAGCAGAAACTTTTGTTCTTCGTACAACGTCATGAGCGCCACCGACACCACGGCTTTCGATTGGGAGGCAATGCGGTAAATGTCGTCGCGTTTGAGGGGCGTCTTCTTTTCCAGATTGCTGTAGCCGAACGCTTTGTAATGGACAATTTTCCCGTTCCGGGCCACAAACGTAACGGCATTGGGTGCTAGTCCCTGATCGACAAAACCTTGCAGGTACGTATCAAGGCGCTTCAGTCGCTCGGCAGAAAAACCGGCTTCCGCGGGTGATTTTGCCGTAGTGAAGGTTTGGGCGGGCTGGGCAAAAAGGGAAAGCGGAAGGGTAAAGAAAACCGAATAAACGAGCACGCGTAATCGTTTTTTCATCGGGTTAAATTTAGGGTTAGGAAGGAGTAATGCACACGAAAGCCCATCCGTGCGCATAGGTAAGCTAATCAAAAACGAACGAACATCACCTAACTCAGCTTTGCCGTCCGTTACATCTGCGCCAGCAAATACAAAACCGCCATCCGAACCGCCACCCCGTTCTCGACCTGATCCAGAATAATGCTGTGGTGCGAATCAGCCGCGTCGGAGGTTAGCTCGACGCCCCGGTTAATCGGGCCGGGGTGCATCAGCACGATGGGCCGGTCCAGTTCGTCCAGCATCTTTTTCGTAATACCGTAATAGAGCGAGTATTCCCGCAGCGACGGAAAATACTTGATCTGCTGCCGCTCCAGTTGAATCCGCAGCACGTTGGCTACGTCACACCAGTTGAGGGCTTCGCGCACGTCGTGGCTAACCTTGACGCCCAGCTCGTTGATGTGTTTGGGAATCAAGGTGGTAGGGCCGCAAACCATTACTTCAGCGCCCTGCTTTTGCAGACAGAAAATGTTCGACAGCGCCACCCGCGAGTGCAGAATGTCGCCAATGATGGCCACCCGTTTGCCCGCTACGTCGCCCAGCTTGTCCTGAATGGAAAACGAGTCCAGCAGGGCCTGCGTGGGGTGTTCGTGCGTACCGTCGCCCGCGTTGACCACGTTGGCCATGATGCGGTCGGAGAGGTAATGCGGAGCGCCGGGACTGGCGTGGCGCATGACAATCATATCGACCTTCATCGCCAGAATGTTGTTGACGGTGTCCAGCAGGGTCTCGCCCTTTTTGACGGAACTGCCCGAAGCCGAAAAGTTGACCACATCGGCGGATAGCCGTTTTTCGGCCAGCTCAAACGAAAGCCGGGTCCGGGTCGAATTTTCGAAAAAAACATTGGCAATGGTAATGTCGCGCAGCGACGGCACTTTTTTGATCGGTCGGTTTATGACGTCTTTGAACTCACGAGCCGTTTCCAGAATTAATTGAATGTCGTTCTCGGTCAGGTTCTTAATGCCCAGCAGGTGTCGGACGCTGAGTTGTTGCATGGCGCGAATGAGGAGGAAAAGTTTGGCAAAGATAGCTTCCACTTTGCCGGATTTCAAATGCTGGCGGCACTCTGTTCGGATTCAGAACGGCTTTTTAAAGAACCAGCCCATCCGACCGTTCACACAAAACCCACCCATAAATTTCGATTTGAGCGCCCAAACTTGTGCTTAATGTCTGCTAACTTCTTTATTTTTAGTAGCCTATCGTTTAACCGTTGAAGGGTATGCTGCAAGACCTGTTCAATTTTTTAGGGCGTCTGTATAGCCTGGTTGTTACCCTAATTTTAATTGCGGTAATTGGCGGAGCTACCTGGTTGATGGTTTTTTTCTACCAGGAGGAACGAATTCAGAATCTTTTTTTGAAAGAAGGCCAGCTTATACGGGTGTCGGTGGCCGATGTCGATTTTGGGCAGCGTTCCTGGCTGGATGGGGTTAGCAATGCGTGTTACATCAGATTTTCGTATGGGCAGAAAGCCTACGAAACCCGTTATGTGATGGATTCCACCTGGGTCGGCGCTGGAGATCGGGTCCAACTGCTTTACCATCCGGGGCGCGACGAATTTCGACAGCCGCACACAGAACCAAAACCCGACCACACGGTTTCGCGGCTGATCCGGTGGAGTTCGGCGAATGATTTTATCCAGGAGTACAAATTGCTGGGTGGTGTGCTGGTGCTGGCTACGTTTTTATTTTTTCTGGTGAGCGGGCTGGTCGTGTCTATTTTTCCGGAATTTACCTTGATCAGAAGCATCGCCCGAATGGTGCTGATTGTTGTCCTGGGAGCCGTCGCGGTGTTTTTTACGTACGATGCCGTTGCTTATTACCGGTATTATCAGCATGTTAAAACAAACGGTCGTCCGCTGGAGGTGACGGTGTTGGCGACGGACCGGCACCGGCTTGGACGAAGTACTAGCAATACGGTGTTCAGGAGTTACCGGTATGACGCCACCTGCCGTTTTGCAAAAGGCGAACGGACCATCCCGATTACCGAAGACGAATACGAAACCCTGAAACCAAACGACCGGCTGGCGGTTTTGTACGACGCGTTGCTGGATGATTCCATGTCGGCTACGTATTCAGGAAATACGGGGCACTATATCCTCCCGGCGTTCTTCTGGTTTCTGTTTCTGGTTTTCCTCTGGAACTTGGTTTTCAAACCGCAAAAGCGGCTCTCGTAGCACGACAGACTTCTTTAGGCCGGGGGCCAATGGCAACAAAAAAGCCAAAACCCACTAAAAGCAGGTTTTGGCTGTATCCGTGACGGTATGAAGTGGTTTACCGAACCTTGCCGGAATTCAGGGTGGCCGTGTTTTTTCGGAAGCTGGTGACCAGCAGGTAAATACCGGCCAGCACGGCCGGAATGCTCAAAATCTGCCCCATGTTCAGCGCCAGGGTGTTTTCAAATTCCACCTGGTTTTCTTTCAGGAATTCATAGACAAACCGCAGCCCAAACACGCCGATCAGGAAAATGCCGAGCAGACTGCCGCGGGGCGTATTCTCTTTATAGCGGCTCCAGAACCAGAACAGAAACAGGCAAATCACCAGACACGAGAGGGCTTCGTACAACTGCGCCGGGTGGCGGGGAATCTGTAGGTACTCCGTATTGTTAACAAAAACGAATCCCCAGGGCACATCCGTCGGACGACCCACGATCTCGGAGTTCATCAGGTTGCCCAGGCGAATGAAACAGCCGCCCAGCGCAACGGCAATGACAATGCGGTCGGTGACCCAGAGAAACGTCTGGTTGGTGGCCTGACTGGATTTCCGGCGGGAATAAAGCCACAAACCGGTTAAAATACCGATGGTCGCACCGTGGCTGGCCAGTCCGCGATACGGGGGTAGAATGACCTCCAGCGGATTTTTGAACAGGACTTCCGGTTCGTAAAAGAGGAAATGACCAATTCGTGCCCCTAATACGGTTGCTACGACCATGTAAATGGTCAGGGCGTCGATGTCGCTGATTGGTTTTCCTTCGCGCTTGAAAACGTACAGCATGATTTGCTGGCCGAGCAGAAAGCCGAGCGCGAACAGAAGACCGTACCAGCGAACGGAAAAGGAACCGATGGAAAACAATTCGGGATTAACATCCCAGATGATGTAGGAAAGCATTCGATTTAGTGAGGTGTTGAAAAATAGACCCGCATCGGCGGCTTAGGGTTTGAATCGTTCCTGCCCGAACCGACTACCTGCAAACCGGGTCGGCCCGGAAAAGCAAAGATAGAAAAGATTTAACGAAGGAGTTGTTACCGCTTATGAAAACCGTCCTGATAGGTTTTGTCCGTTTTTACCAGGGGGCCATTTCGCCCTACCTGCCCAATGCCTGCCGGTATACACCCACCTGTTCGCAGTACATGATTGAAGCCATTCAGAAATACGGCCCGGTCAAAGGCGGGCAACTGGGATTGAAACGGATTGCCCGCTGTCATCCGTGGGGTGGGAGCGGCTACGACCCGGTTCCCTGATTGCCGGGTAAGCTGACAATTTGTCGGGTTGAGGGGCAAACCGTCGATATTGCCTGATTCTTGTTGGGGCGTGCCTACTGAGTCCGATGGGAGAAAACCGGATGATAGATTGACAACATGGAAATAACGGCAGATAATCGATTGAGAAGATTGATCGTGGTGGGCGACCGGGTGCTGGTGAAACCCAAAAATCCGAGTGATCGCACCAACAGCGGTTTGTATTTACCGCCCACCGTTCACGAAAAAGAGCAGGTTCAGAGTGGGTATGTCATCAAAGTAGGACCGGGATACCCGATTCCGGCACCGGTGGAAGACGAACCCTGGAAAGAAACGGAAGAAAAAGTTAAATATATGCCGTTGCAGGCTCAGGAGGGCGATCTGGCCATTTATCTGCAACGGAATGCGGTTGAACTGGAATACGAAGGCGAAAAATACCTTATTGTTCCGCAGTCGGCCATTCTGCTGCTGGAACGCTCCGAAAACCTCTTCGAATAATGCGGGTTATAGAAAGAAGCGTAAGGGCTTGAGAATCCTATTCTTACACTTCTTTTTTAAACACTATGCGCACGGGCTGGTTGATGGGTATACTAATGAGTATAACCCTTTTTGGAGCAATGGAAAGTAACGGAACGCTAAAAAAATCGCTGAAAGCTCTTCTGGCGGAAAAACAGGACCACCGTCGTGTGTTGGTATTGTATGGCCGAGAGGACGCCCAGCACTTATTAATTGAACAGCAGGAAGCGCTGCACGCTGAACGGGATCAACTGGCTGAACGGGATCTGGATGTCATTGTGCTGTTGAGCTATGACTTACCCGAACCGGACCGGCAGTTTCTGATGCAGGAACCGTTCGGGCTGATTCCCTCTGAAAATTTTCAGGGCTGGCTGATCGGCAAAGACGGCGGGGTGAAGCACACGTTCAAAAAACCAATTGAAACCGGCGAGCTGTTTGGTCTGATCGACAGCATGCCGATGCGGAAAGAAGAAGCCAAAAAGCAATAAGAAATACCGGGGAGCGCCCAAACCGAGGGACTCCCCGGTATTTTTCATTTAAACGTTGCGGCTTCGGTGATGCCTTTCCAGGTGTCGGTCCGGAACGGAACTGCTGGCAACCCTTCTTTATTATACAGATTGACTTCTCCATTATCGTCGGCCCAGCCGTAGTGGACCGATACGGGTGTGGCTACTTCGCTGGCATATACCACCACTTTGTCGCCTTGAATTTCGGCTTTGGCCCAGTAAAATTTATGATCGGCCCCGGCCACTTCAAAGCCTTTCAAATATCCGTATTTATCGGTTGTTGTCAACCCGCCCCCCACGTTATCAAACGTCAGCACGGCTTTGTTTCCGCTGATTTCCATTGACTTGAAAACCGGCCCTGAAGCTACGCGATCAAGACCGTATACGGTTTTTAGGGCGTTAACGGCCAGGCGTTTGCCTACGTCCTGCTTGTTTTCGGGTGAATATCTTGAGACTCGCCAATATCCGACGTGACGGCCATTCCGGTATGGGGCAGAGCGAGGGTCTGGGTTTGCGCTTCGCGAAGTTCGGCCCAGGTGCTGCCGTTGGTACTGTTGCCGTTGGCCGCGTTGAAACTCGCTAACTGAACGAACAGAAATGGAAAATCCCCCTGACCCCAGCGTTTGCGCCAGTCGTTAATCATGAGCGGAAACGTTTTGCGGTATTGATACGCCCGGCCTGCGTTGGTTTCGCCCTGGTACCAGATAACACCCTGCATGGCGTAGGGAATCAACGGGTTAATCATGGAATTGTACAGAATGGTACCCGTCAGGTTGGGGTTGCTCAGGGCGACTGTACGGTTGAAATCGGCCACCCGAAACTTCCAGTCGCCGACCAGCGAAATGATTTTGCCGTTGCCCGCTAGTTGGAACTGATCTTCCCGGGCCGTAAAACCACCTCCGCCCCCGGTATCTTCCACCCGCACCACGATCACGTTCCGGCCCGGTTTCAGGGTTCCGGCCGGAAGGGTGTAATGCCGTTCCGCGTTGTGTTGATCGGTCGAACCGACCTTAACACCGTTGACGTAGGTTTCGTCCTTATCGTCAATCTGCCCCAGGCTTAGTTTCATTTCTTTTCCGGCCAAATCGTCAGGCAGGGTGATTTCACGGCGGAACCACACCACACCGTCGAAATTCGGCACGGCTTTACGGTCGAAGAGGTCGGGCAGGCGGAGTGTAGGCCAGTTGCCGTCGTTCAAATCAGCCGACGACCATTGCTTGATTTCGGCCGCATCCGGCAAACCGCCCTGTAATTTTGTAATTTGAGCCCGCAACTGCTCGATCCGCTGGTTGGCAACATCGTCGAGGTTTTTCGGCATGGCCGCCAGCGCAGGTCTGAACTCGTCGAAACTTTCCATAGCCTCCCGACTCGTCCACGATTCCGATTGCGTACCGCCCCAGGAGGTGTTGAGCAGACCGATCGGCACGTTCGGGAATTCTTTCTGCAACTCCCGCGCGAAAAAATAACCGACAGCCGTAAACTTACCGGCGTTTTCGGGTGTGCAGGCTTGCCATTCGCCACCCAGAATGTCGTCTTTGGGCGTTAGGCTCAGGTCGTGCGGTACTTTAAAATGACGGATGAGCGGATAATTGGCCTGCTGGATTTCCTGGGCCGCATTGGCCGATGCGCTGACCGGCCATTCCATGTTCGACTGGCCCGAGCAGACCCAGACCTCACCAACCAGCACATCGTCGAAGGTGACGGTATTTTTTTTGCCGCGCACTGTCATTACATAAGGCCCACCAGCTTCGAGCGGTTCCAGCCGGACCAGCCATTTGCCCGATTTGTCAGCTTTTACGGTTTTGGTCTGGTTATTGAACTGAACCGTTACCTTCTCACCGGGGTCGGACCAGCCCCAGACCGGCACGGTTTTTTGACGCTGCAAGACCATGTGAGAACCGAATACTTTCGGTAAGCGGACATCTGCCCACGCCTGCACCGCCATCAGCAACAGGCCGATAGCGGTGGCATAACGAAATTTGGAAAACATACGAACGGGTTTAGGAAAAATGAATTGGGTAAAAATGCTTGAACCGGTCGGAAAAATACAGATATTTAACTGAAAGTGTAATCAACCTCATGAAGCTCGAAGATTTTCTAACCCTGCCGCTCCATCATCAACAGGAACAACTCTGGTTTCGCGGCTCGGTGCTGGCCAATCGTTACGAGGATGCCTCTATTTTTCTCCTTTACGCTCTGGATGTATTTTATGTTGAGTTGCAGTACGACGCAATAGGAAGCAAGCTGCTTCGCTTGTCGGCGTTCACCTCTACCGAGCCGCTGGCCCCTTACCTGCCGCTGCTGCCCGATGATCTGCTGGCGGAGCTGGGGTGAGAGCCAGAGACAGGAAACGTCCCGGTAATTAGGACTAGATAAAACCGTAACAATTTAAATAATCTCTATGGAAGCAAGTACCTCTACAAGCCTCGTATTTCCACCGCTCTGGAAACGATTTGGAGCCTATGTAATCGACCTCTATTTTATTTTTATGCTGGCCTATGTACTGATCGTTATTTTGCCAGAATCAATTGCCGATAAACTACGATTAGTCATTTTTGCATTGGCCCTTCTTTATGAGCCAATTTGCAATACCACATTAGGCTACACATTCGGTGCTTTTATTTTTAAGTTTCGGGTAAAAGATGCGGCAAATCCAGCCCAAAAACTACCTTTTCGTAGAGCCTTGATTCGATTTGTAGTCAAAGTAGTGTTAGGATGGATTTCATTTTTAACCATTCATTCTGATACTATGAGAAGAGCCATACATGACCGTGTAGCAAACTCAGTTGTCATTGCCAAATAAAGCGTTTGCCGTGTCGCCGATGACAGGCAGTCTATGAACTATTTCACGGAGCATCCAGCAATTGGCAGGATGTTCCGTGATTCATTTAATCACTCCGGCAAACCGTACGCTTTCCGAACGGCTTCGTAATCGCTGTAATCAATAGCCGCCCGACGACCGTTGCTGACGGCATTGGCCGTGACGATTACCACGCGGATGGCTTCGAAATACTCATTTCCGGATTGGTAGTTGACCGTCCGGCGCAGAAAGAGTCCGGCCAGCGTCTGGTTGTTTCCGGGAAATACAAAGTGGGTATAGGCGTTTCCTTTCAGGGTTTCGCCCGGAATTGAAAACCAGTAGGAGTCTTCTGCCCCGTTACCTTTCGGGACCGACTGTTTCACGTAGACGTAGAACGCACTTTTTTCCACCACATCCCGGTTGATGGCCTGCGGCAGCGGCAGCAGCAAATCCGTCAATCCTTCGTGGCTGCGCCCCGTGTAATTAACCTGCTGCACATTGGCCGTGCCGTCGGCCCCTTTTGCGCCCGGATCACCCTTGTCTCCTTTTGGTCCGGTGGCCCCCGCCGGTCCTTGCGGTCCTTGCGGACCCTGTGGCCCTGCCGGTCCCTCCATGCTCTGACAGGCGCTAATCGCTAAACAACCAATGACCAGAAATTTTGCTACCAGGCGT
Source organism: Larkinella arboricola (assembly GCF_003259745.1). GTDB lineage: Bacteria > Bacteroidota > Bacteroidia > Cytophagales > Spirosomataceae > Larkinella > Larkinella arboricola. The sequence goes on from NZ_QLMC01000001.1 coordinate 1,769,472, forward strand.
AAATACGTCTTCATGCGAAATGAAAGTTAAACGGGGTTAACAGAATGCAAATGCGTCTTTTCAGGTACGAAACTACAAGATTCTGCGCGATCCTGGGCAAGCGTTGCGTAACCTTCTTCAAATTAACCAGAGGAGTACTGCCCGGGATCGATCTTCCGCCCGTTTGAATCTTTAAAGTATGATAATATAGTGATTTAATTAGATTTATTTTAAGATTTTATAAGTAAGTAGATTTGAATTAGTGCTTTATGACTCCGGGTAAATTAGTACCTGACTGCCGATTACAGACAACCTGAATTTGCAAAGTACAGATTACGCGTCCTGTTCCCTGCTTTCCCCGCTTTAATTACATAGTGCTTACCAATTCTCTATCAATAATTTATCATCTCTAACTCCTTTTCCTATGAAAAAGCGTTTACAGTCAGGTTGGCGGGTCTTTTATAAGGCTCTGCTTATGAGTGGCTTATTGGCCGGCTGTCTGGCGGTTACAGCCCAGGGCCAGACCATATCAGGCCGCATCACGGCGGCAGAAAGCGGTGAAGCGCTTCCGGGGGTGAGTGTGGTCATCAAGGGTACCACGCAGGGAACCAATACCGATAATTCCGGCAAATACACCATCCGGTTACCAAGTCCCAACGCAACGCTCGTGGTCAGTTTTATCGGGTATCTGCGGCAGGAGGTGGCCGTCAACGGGCGTTCGGCGGTGGACATAAGGCTGGAGGTGGATACCAAATCGCTGGAGGAAGTGGTAGTAGTCGGGTACGGAACGCAAGAAAAGGTAAACCTGACCGGCGCAGTGGGCGTGGCCGACAGCAAACGACTTCAGAACCGCCCGATTGCCTCGGTGGGCGAAGGCTTGCAGGGCGTGATTCCCAACCTGAACATCAATGTTCGAAACGGCGACCCGGCCCAGCCGATCACATTCAACATCCGGGGCTATGAGTCGATCAACGGCGGGGCGCCCCTGATTCTGGTCGATAACGTTCCGATGGATCTGAACCGGGTTAATCCGAATGATATTGAAAGCATCAGCGTGCTGAAAGATGCGTCGGCTTCGGCGGTATATGGTGCCCGGGCGGCCTTTGGGGTGGTATTGGTAACGACCAAAAGCGGCAAAAGCGGGAAGATCAACGTCTCGCTCAATACGCAGTTTTCGCTGGCCAAACCCATTTTCAACATGGACGTGGTGACGGACCCGTACCAGTTTGTGATGGCCCGTAATCAGGCTAACATCCGCACCAGCGGAATACCGGCTTTCGATGATGATATGGTGGCCGGAACCAAAGCCTATTCCGAGAATCCGGCGACGGCTCCGCAGTGGAAAGTGGTGAACGGCGTGCTCCGGTATTATGGCTATAACGACTACCAGAATAGCATCATGACCAATTACGCTCCAACCAGTCAGCACGATCTTTCCATATCCGGTGGAACGGAAAAGTCCCGGTATCTGGTTTCGCTGGGTTATTTCTCCAAAGACGGGTATCTGCGGTACAACAATGAGAAATTCAAGCGGTATAACATCATGATGAAAGCCGATTTTCAGATCAACAAGTGGTTGAGTCTTGACGAAAAGGTGATTTTTAATTCGCAGAACAGCGACAAACCGCACTTTTATAACTGGGATGTGAACATCAATTCGCTGGCGCGGGTTAGCCCGATCATGCCGGTGCAGTTTCCCGACCTCGACTATTACGTCACCCCGGGCGACCGCGAAAAATATGCCCCCTACATCGGCAAATATTTCGGCGGCACCAACTTCTTTCCGTACCTGATGGACGGTGGCCGGACCACGTATACCAACAACGACATCTGGCTGACCCAGGGTGTCACCCTGACCCCGTTGAAAGGCTTGAAAATTCGCTCGGATTTCTCCTATAACATCTTCAACCGGATGTATCAGGACGTACAGAGCAAGGTCGATATTGTGGACGCGAACCTGCTGGCAGCCAATCTGGTGAGCAACGGTTTTAGTGGCGACGACTGGATTCGGAACGAGAATAATTACAACCAGTATTACGTTTTAAATGCCTTTGCAGAATACAACGTACCCTTGCCAACGAACCATAACCTGAGCGCCATGATCGGGTTTAATCAGGAACGGGGCCAATACCGGTATACGGGCGCGCAGGCCCGGGCGCTCATTACTCCCCAGGTGACCGACATCAACGCGACGACGGGTACGCAGCAAACCTTCGGGAGCAAGGCCCACACAGCACTGCGGGGCGCTTTTTACCGACTGAATTACAATTACAAACAGCGGTATTTAATTGAATTCAACGGGCGGTACGATGGTACGTCGCGGTTTCCGAAAGAGAGCCGGTTTGGCTTTTTTCCTTCGGTATCGGCGGGCTGGCGGATCAGCAACGAAAATTTTATGGCCGGAACCGGCTCCTGGCTGGATAACCTGAAACTGAGAGCGTCGTACGGAACGCTGGGCAACCAGATTCTGCTGGACGGTAACCGCAACCAGATTTATTACCCGTATGTGGCCACAATGGGCACCGGTCAGTCGCCCTATATGTTTACGAATGCGCTGATTCCCTACGTTTCGGCAGCTGGTTTGGTGAGTCCGTCGCTGACCTGGGAAACGGTTATTTCCAAAAACATTGGGCTGGATATAACCATGCTCCGGAATCGGCTCGACGCTTCGCTGGACGTATACACGCGCGACACAAAAAATATGTTGATGGACGTATCGTATCCGGCCATTCTGGGAACAACCGCCCCGAAAGAAAACGCGGCTGACCTGCGGACCAAAGGCTGGGAACTGTCGCTGACCTGGCGGGACAAATTCCGGCGTGACTGGAATTATGACCTGACCCTGGCGCTGTCGGACTGGACCGCCGAGATTACCCGGTTTAACAACCCGACCGGGGCACTGCCCAATAACAGCAATATCTATTACGTAGGCCAGAAGCTGGGCGAAATCTGGGGGTTCGAAACGGCCGGTATTTTCCAGACTACGGATGAGGTGGCCCAGGCTCCCAAACAAACCAACGTTGGGGCCAACTGGCGACCCGGTGATATCCGGTATACTGACCTGAACGGCGACGGGATCATTAGTTTCGGGAACAATACACTGGCAAATCCGGGCGACCGCAAAGTAATCGGGAACAGCACCCCCCGGTATTCGTTCGGGATCAACGGCGGACTGGGCTACAAGAACCTGCGCCTGACGGTTTTCTTTCAGGGAATCGGTAAAAAAGACCATTGGCCCACGTCGGACAACTGGACCTGGTTTTTCCCCTACAACGCGGGCCACGTAGAGAAATATTATATCACCGATACCTGGACCGAGGATAACCGGGATGCCTATTTTCCGGCGGCTCACATATCGACCAACGACAAGAAAAACCTTCAGGTACAGTCGCGCTATTTACAGAACGCGGCCTATATCCGTCTGAAAAACATTACGTTGAGCTACGATCTTCCCCAGAAACTGCTTCAGAAAGTAGGTATTGGAAGGGTGCAGGTCTTCGCCACCGGCATGAACCTGTGGGAATACACCAAAATGCGCAAACCGCTGGACCCCGAAACCATTCAGTCGGCGGCTATCGAATACCCCATGCAGCGCATTTCCACCCTGGGCCTCAATGTTTCCTTCTGACCTTACACCCTGACAATGACCATGAAAAAATATAATCTCTTTTTTGGAGCGGTCTTCGCAACGGCCTTTTTAGTGAGTGGCTGCAACGATGAATTTCTGGAACGTTATCCGCTCGACCGCATCACCAACCAGACCTTCTGGAATACCGAAAATGATCTGCGAGTGTACAACAACAGCCTCTACGACATGGCCCGCAACGACGATAACGTGCCTATTCTGCACGGGCACTACAACGGCTTTGAAAGCAACTGGGGCAGCATCTGGTTTCAGGATGAGTTTGCCGACAACATGGCCCCCACCAACGCCCGGCATCTTTTCTTTCAGCAGGTTCGTTCGGGAAAATACACCGTTCCGACAGATCCTCAGCAGTTTGGCTACAAAGGCTGGAATTTTGTGCGGGCCATCAACGTAGGGCTGGCCAATTACGGCAAGGCCAATGTCGCTCAGGAGGTTAAAGACCGGTATATTGGCGAAGCGCGGCTGTTCCGGGGATGGTTTTACGCCGAAAAAGTGCAGAAGTTCGGGGATGTGCCGTTTGTGGATAAAGAACTGAACGTCGATTCGCCCGAGTTGTACGCGGCCCGTACCCCCCGCGAAGAAGCCATGACGAAGGTGCTGGAAGACCTTAATTTTGCGGCTACCAAATTGCCCGATAGCTGGAACGACGGCAACGCGCCGGGCCGATTGAACCGCTGGTGTGCCTTGCTGGTGAAGTCGCGGGTTTGTTTGTTTGAAGGTACCTGGCGCAAATACCACGGTGGCACCAACGCGACGATGTGGCTGGAAGAAGCCGCCAGTGCCGCCAAAGAGTTGATGGATAAAGGACCGTATCGGCTTTACAGCACCGGCAACCCCAAGACGGATTACAATGCCTACCACCGTGTACTCAATCTGGCCGGAAATCCGGAGGTGATGTATTGGCGGAAATACCAGTTGGGCGTATTTACCAACCACGTTCAGTCTTATTTCGAATACGCAGGTGGGGCCACAAAAAGCCTGGTGGAAGATTACCTGTGCACCGACGGGTTGCCCATCTCGCTGTCTCCGCTCTACAAAGGCGACGCCAAAATTGAGGATGTTTTCGAAAACCGGGACCCCCGGTTGCGCCAGACGGTTTTGCACCCGGAAGATGCTGCTTTTTATAAATACCATGTGGGCGATGGGCGGCCCTATCCGCGCATTCAAGGCATGGAAGGCGGTTATCTGTCAACAACGGGCTACCACATCATCAAGCACTACAACGCCGATGACATGATCGGGAAAGCGTACGATACGGCGGAATCACCGGCCATTATTCTGCGCTTTGGTGAGGCTCTTCTGAATTACGCCGAGGCCCAGGCCGAACTGGGAAAAATCACCCAGGCCGACCTCGACATCAGCATCAACAAACTCCGCGACCGCGTGGCCATGCCGCATCTGGAGTTGGGAAAAATACCGGTCGATCCGCGCTATACGGCAGACGGTGTTTCCCCGCTCATCGCCGAGATTCGGCGCGAACGGCGTATCGAACTGTTCATGGAAGGCTTCCGGTACAACGACTTGAAACGCTGGAAGCAGGGTAAAAAACTGCTCACGCCGACGCTGGGAATCCGGTGGGATGCGGCCGCCATTGCCCGGTACCCGAAAGCGAACGTCAAAACGGCGGTGGACCCGGTTTCCGGCAAAACCTACATCGATGTGTATCAGGGCACCGACTGGGCCAACCCGGTTTTCGACGAGAATAAGCACTATCTGTGGCCGATTCCGCTAAATACGCTGGCGCAGAATCCGGCCATCAAGCAAAATCCCGGCTGGTAATCAATACCGTTCTTAAATGAAAACCCGTTTGGCCGCGTGATAAAACCGGGGCCGAACGGGTTTCCGGTTAAAGAATAGAATGCGTTTATACTGCATCCGCATATACCATATATTCAACCAGCAAGGCCCGGGAATGCGCTTCGCAGGTCCAGTCCATCCTGACCAGCCGGGATTGGGCCATGCGGTTGAGCAACGGGTTTTGCGAAGCCGTGAGCATCCCGGCGATAAAAAAGGAGTAGTCCTCGATTTCTTTATCAGGAATAGCCCGTACGTCAATTCGGGGCGGTTTTTCGCCCAGTTGCAGCAGGGAGGTGGAAACAATCACCCGATCCATCACGGACAACCCGTCGGCCAGCAGTTGATACGCATCCCGAACCAGTTGCCTCCGAATTGATTCCAGCGGTTCGGGCAGGAAAGCCGCCAGTAACCCGGCGATGTGGTAGAGAATAAGTGGAGCGCGGGGGTACGAATGCGAACACCGAAACGGCTCCCGGATATACTGTCCTTTTTCAACCACCGACCGGATGAATTCAAGGCTGTCGTGATCGTGCTCGTTGAGCGGCAGCTGGTAATGAAAAATACAAAACAGTAGGTTACACAACACGCTGACATCAAATTCAACCGGCATATTCTTGCCAAACCAGGTAGAGTAGGCCCGCAGATTGACGTATTCGGGAAACGTGTCCTCCACCTGCCGCGTCGCCAGGTTGGCGTGCAACGTTAGTTTATGTTTGAGCCAAAGCAAATCCTCACGCGTGGGTTGGCTGGTCAGGTAAATCATGGCCGTGTCATCGGCATCGTCGGGCAGCCGGAAATGTTCAATGCGGTTCAGAAAACGACCGTTGGGAAAATGACCCGACGGGCGCCCGGCTTTTGGAGTCCGGTAAAAATTATAGGTCTTTAAACTGTCTTTGTTCTGAAAGTCAGGATAGTGCCGAACGGCTTTGCTGCTGATCTTATCCACCATTTCCTGTAAAGTCGGCGGAAGTTTATTGCGGATTTGTTGCAGGGCAAAAACCGTAATGGCGGTAAAAAAAATATTGGTATCCGGGCGGTGATACCCCAGCACGAGCGGATTCATGCGGTAGGAGGGCATCAAACCCGCCGGAAAATGGATTGTGTCCTCGGATTGAAGGGCCGCAATCCGCTGGAGTAATGTTTGTATGAAAGAGCTACTGTCTGGCATAAGCGCCAAAAATACGGCATCTGCCGCCAACTTTGCCAATGAGGCAGCCGAGTGGTGCTCATAAGCCCGAATCCAGACTTTTCATGGGGCTTTTTTCCTTTCATCCGCTAACTTCTTGCAACCACCCGGCCTTCTCCGTAGTTTCGTCTTTATGAAATGATTTTCAAGCCTATGACACCAGTTCGAAAACACACCATTTTGCGTCGGGTAAAAGACATTACGTTGAGCGCCACGCTGGGCCTCGCCCTGCTGAACGGTACGGCGGTATTGCAAAGCTGCGGCAGTTCAAACGATTCGGAAACCGAGCAGGTCGATAGGGCAGTATCGTCGGAGCGGTTTGGAAAAGGCGTTCGGACATACATCACTGAAACCAGTCCCGGCAACTTCAAAATTACGGACGAGACGGAGGTGGATCCCAAACAGGCCGGGGCCATTGTCAACTACGCCGACGGCCATCGCGACACACTGAGTGTGGAAGCCGCCCGCCGACTGGTCCAGTCTGACCCGTCAACCAGCCAGTATTTCAACAATCCGTCGGGCTATCACCACAGCAGCGGGTTATCGAACGTGCTGTTGTGGGGGAGCCTGGGTTACATGCTGGGGCGTTCGAATAATTCCGGCTTTGCCAACGAACACCAGTATCGGTCCGGCGTTTACAACAACCCCCAAACCTTCCAGCGGGCCAATTCAATCGGCAGTAATGTCAATAATTCGCGGATTAGCCGTCCATCGGGCGGTCGGAGTGGTTTCTTCGGTGGTGGGCGGTCGCGGGGATTTTCGTCGTAAACAAGAGGTGAAAGACAAAAGACATTACCGTTGGTTACCTAGTTGTTCTTTTGTCTTTTCCCGATCAATAACCAACCTAAGCTATATGAAGCAAGCGTTTACGTACGGTGCGCTTCTGGTGTTAGCGCTTTTTTTTAACGCCTGTCAGAATAAACAACAAGCGTCGGAGGCCACTTCACCCGCCGACACAACCGAAATTTTGGCAAACCAGTCTGGTGCGGATCAGGAAGTGCCCAGCGACTGGCTGGAAAAACTCGTCGGGCCGGAAGACGGTATGTTCCGCGGTATTAATCTGGGCGATCCGGTTACGACCGTTAAGACCAAAGAAAGTGCGGAGCCGTTTGAAGAAGATGCCAGTCATATCGGATATACTATTGAATATGAAAATCTGGAGTCGTTCGATGTGCAGTATTTTCTGGATAAGGGCAAAAAGGTGGAGCGGATTGAGGTGGATATCTACCTCAACAACCGGCAATCGGTGGATCATCACAAAAAGGAGCTAACGGCTTATTTCAATCGGCGGTTTGGCAGCCCAACGCAGCAGGGCTGGAAAGTGGCGGGCAACCAGCAGGTCACGCTCACTGATGTGTCGAAAGGCAAAGATTTTGGATTGAAACTGGTATTTGGAGCACGCGCCCGCGCTTAAGCGGCAGCTATAAAAAACCGGGGCGGCAACGGAGTCTAAAACCCATTGCCGCCCCGGTTGTATAAGTGGCTGAATTTAAATTTTGTGCATCCAGCCAAAGGTATCTTCGATCTTACCGGTACGCAGATCGCTGAGGTAATTATAAATACGAGTGGCCAGAGAATTGTCCTGGGCCACTTCGGGCAGCATATAATCTTTGCCCTGGTAACCGATCAGCGAGTAGGGGGAAACCACCACGGCGGTTCCGGCTCCGAAGGCTTCGGTCAGATTGCCGTTTTCAATACCGTCGATCACTTCCTGAATGGATACTTTCCGCTCTTCAACCTCGATACCCCAGCTCCGTACCACCTGAACGATGCTGTCGCGGGTAACGCCTTTCAGAATCGAATCCGAGGTTGCGGGGGTTACCAGCTTGCCATTGATCACGAACATGATGTTCATCGTGCCCGATTCTTCAATGTATTTATGCTCGACGGCGTCGGTCCACATCAACTGGTCGTAACCTTCCTGTTGTGCCAGCAGCGTCGGATACATTGATCCGGCGTAGTTGCCTGCGCATTTGGCGTAACCCACCCCGCCCGGTGCTGAGCGAATGTATTCCGTTTCGACTTTCAGCTTCGGCGGTTTGGTGTAATAGGCACCCACCGGACAGGTGAATATGCAGAACCGGTACGTTTTCGACGGAGCAACACCCAGATAGGTGTCTGTCCCAAACAGAAAAGGCCGGATGTACAGCGAACTGTCGGGCGTATTCGGCACCCAGTCGGCATCAATCCGCATGAGGGCTTCCAGGCCGCCCATAAACACCTCTTCCGGAATTGTGGCCATGCACATCCGCCGGGCCGACTCGTTCATCCGTTTCCAGTTTTCCAACGGACGGAACAACTGCACCTGCCCTGCTTCATTTTTATAGGCTTTCATGCCTTCAAAAATCGACTGTCCGTAGTGCAGAGACGACAGCGCCGGGCTGAACGTGAAATCGCTAAATGGCACCACTTGCAGGTTTTGCCATTGTCCGTCCACAAAATCGGCCACAAACATGTGGTCACAAAAATGCTTGCCAAACGGCAGGTTGTTAAAGTCGACCTCCGCAATCCGGGAGCGTTCTGCTTTCCTTAGCTCAATGCTTACTAAGTCGGTAGTCATAATGGTAGATGGCAAATCTGAGCAACTAAAAAAGTCGTCAGGGGTTGATAGTCAGCAAATGTAGAGAAAACTTCAGGAAGTGTCCAGTGAAAAATAGTTGTTATGCTAATTATTTTTTTATCGGCAAGCTCAACCCGTACAATACCGTGACGAACGGTTCTCCGGCTACACGCGCGGTTTCCAGCTAATTTCCTCCGCTCCGAGTTCGAGAGTCATTTTTCGGCCCAGAACAAATAAATAATCCGAAAGCCGATTCAGGTATTGAATCACGAGCGGATCAACGGGTTCTTGCTCACTCAAAGCAATCGTCAGCCGTTCGGCCCGGCGGCAAACCGTGCGGGCCAGGTGGCAGAAGGAAACGGCCTGATGACCGCCCGGCAATACAAACGCCCGCAGGTCGGGCAGGCAGGCATCCATCTCGTCCATTGCCTTTTCCAGTAACTGAACATCCGCTTCCAAAATGGCGGGCAGCGGCTTTTTAACGGTTTTTTCCGGGTCTGTCGCCAGTTCGGCCCCAATCGTAAAAAGCCGGTCCTGAATTTCCTTTAATAGTTCTTTGCGGCTCTCATTCACCGGCTGATCCCGCACCAGACCGATCCACGAGTTCAGTTCATCAACGGTTCCGTAGGCATCAATCCGGTGATGAGCCTTACTCACCCGCCGTCCGCCGATGAGGGATGTCTGGCCTGTATCGCCAGTTTTGGTGTAAATTTTCATTGGATAACAAAGGGCTGGTCTGGCCAGACCCGTCGTGAAAATGAGCGTTTAAGAAAGAATTCTTGGTTCTACTTTGAAGCCGATGTGGGAACACACCGCCGTAGCCCGTACCTTTGCGGCCCAAAGCCTGTTATCAGGTCAACCAATCAAATTCATGAAAGTTACCACTTTTGCTATTCGTTTATGGCGGCTGGCCTCCCTGATTGGGTTTGCCTCCATGCTGATTTATACGTATACGTCCCTGGAAGCCACTGTTGCTGTGGGGTTTACGGCCGATAGCCGTCCGGATGTTTTTATTAGCCGGGATTATCTGTTTTACGGCTGTGTCGCTATTTTTCTGATTAATAATACGCTGATCAACACGCTGACCAAACTGTTTCCGAAAGTTTCGGGCACGGCTTTGCCCATCCCGAACCAGCAGCGCTGGCTCCAGCACCGCAGCCAGTTAAACGAGATTTTCAAGAACTGGTTCTACTGCCTGATGGCCGCCGTCAATACCGTTATGGCGCTGGCGCTGGCGGTGTTAAGGCAATTAAACAACCAATTGGGATCGACGCAGCTGGTTGGTCATCAGTGGCTGTTACCGGTTTGCGTGGCTATTATTTTACTAGTAGTTATCTCATTGCCGATTCGTCTGGCCATGAAACCCGATGCAGAAGACTAGGATGGAGGAGTTGCAGCTCAACGATTTTCAGTACCATCTCGCCGACGAGCGCATTGCCCGGTTTCCGCTGGCCCAGCGCGATCAGTCGAAACTGCTGGAATACCGTCGGGGCGTAATCGAACATCGTTCGTTTTTTGAACTGCCTGACCGGTTGCCTGCCGACAGTTTGCTGATCTTTAATAATACAAAGGTAATTCCGGCGCGGCTGCATTTTCAGCGGGCGACCGGTGCCGTGATTGAGTTGTTTCTGCTCAATCCGCTGCCTGCCGACCGACTTGTCACGGAAGCCATGCAGGACCATCAGCAAAGCATCTGGCAGTGCATGATTGGTAACCGCAAACGCTGGAAACCCGATGAAACCCTATCGAAAGAAATCCGGATTGGGGAGCAGACGGTTTTGCTACGAGCCTACTGGCACGATGCGGATCGGTCCAGCATCCGGTTTGAATGGACGGGCAACGAAGCCTTTGCGTCCATTCTGCACGAAGCGGGCAAAATACCGTTGCCGCCTTATCTGAACCGCGACGTGACGGACGCTGATCAGGAAAACTACCAGACCGTTTATTCCCGCATCGAGGGGGCGGTGGCGGCTCCAACGGCGGGCCTGCATTTTACGCCCGCCGTGCTGGCTCGTCTGGAAGAAAAAGGCATCAGAACCGATTACCTGACCCTGCATGTCGGAGCCGGAACGTTTCAGCCCATTAAGGCAACGGATGTCCGTCAGCACATGATGCACACCGAGCAGGTAGTTTATTCCCGGCAAAATCTGGAAAACCTGGTCGACCACCGGGGACCCGTGATTGCCGTTGGGACCACCTCCATGCGTTCGCTGGAAAGTTTATACTGGTTCGGCGTACGGCTTTTAAAAGACGAACCGGAGCCGTTTCTGCTCGATCAGCACTACGCCTATTCGTTGCAGGAAGCCGACTTGCCGGATAGGAAGGACGCCATTCGAGCGGTTTTGAATTACCTTCAGGAAACCGGTCAGCCGCAGGTTGTGGCTCATACCGGTATTTATTGTATGCCGGGCTATCGGTTTCGGATTACAAACGGGCTGGTTACCAATTTCCACCAACCCGGTTCTACCTTAATTCTATTAGTAGCGGCTTTCGTGGGCGAACAGTGGCGCACTATATATAACGAAGCGCTGCAAAACGGTTATCGTTTTTTAAGTTACGGCGACTCCTCGCTGCTTTTACCCTGAAACCGTATCTTTGCCCCGATTTTATTTCATTGAGAGTGAAGCCAAACGCCCTGGTAACAGGTCGAAATTTACTTGTTTACTCATTTAGCTGAATCGATGATTGATTTTATTGAAGAACTCCGCTGGCGGGGCATGTTGCAGGACATGATGCCCGGTACTGAAGAACAACTCCGCAAAGAACCAACCGCTGGATATATTGGCTTTGACCCAACGGCAGCTTCGTTGCACATTGGCAACCTGGCGACCATCATGCTGCTGGTGCACTTTCAGCGGGCAGGCCACAAACCGTATGCGCTCGTGGGTGGTGCTACGGGGATGATTGGCGACCCCAGCGGCCGGTCAACCGAGCGCGATTTCCTGTCGGAGGAAACCTTGCGGCATAATCAGGAGGGGATTCGGGCACAACTGACCCGGTTTCTTACGTTCGACGACAGCGCCAACTCGGCCGAGATGGTTAATAACTACGACTGGTTTAAGGGAATAACATTTCTGGGTTTTCTGCGGGAGGCCGGTACGCACTTAACCGTTAATTATATGGTAGCGAAAGATTCCGTAAAGAAGCGTCTGGAGACAGGACTTTCTTTTACCGAATTTTCGTACCAGTTGTTGCAGGGATACGATTTCTACTGGCTCTATAAAAACAAGGGTGTCCGGCTGCAAATGGGTGGTTCGGATCAGTGGGGCAACATTACCACCGGTACGGAGTTGATTCGGCGTAAAGAAGGCCGGGAGGAGTATCAGGCGTTTGCGCTGACAACGCCCCTGATCACAAAAGCAGACGGAACTAAGTTTGGTAAATCAGCCGGTAGCAACATTTGGCTTGATCCGGCCATGACGTCACCGTACCAGTTTTACCAATTCTGGCTTAATGCCGCCGACGCCGACTGCCCCCGGCTAATTCGGGTGTTCACGCTTTTATCGCGTGAAGAAATCGAGGAACTCGAACGGCAGCACAACGAAGCGCCCCATTTAAGGATTTTGCAGAAAGCGATTGCCAAAGACGTTACCATCAGGGTTCATTCGCAAACGGGCTATGATCTGGCCGTAAAAGCCTCTGAAGTTCTCTTCGGAAAAGCTACCATTGATACCTTACGGACCATCCAGGAAAATGAATTCGATGTAATCTTCGAAGGTGTTCCGCAAACGAATGTCAGCCGCACTGATCTTGAGGCAGCCAAAGACCTGATCGATCTGTTAGCCGTAGCGACCCGGGGCGAAATCTACTCCTCCAAAGGGGAAGCACGACGGGCGTTGGCGCAAAATGCGGTAAGTATTAACAAACAGAAAAGTAATGAGACAACGGCTTTATCGGATTTGGAATGGCTTCAAAACCGGTATCTGGTTGTTTCAAAGGGTAAAAAAAGCCATTTGATTCGACTTGATTAAAATTTTTGAATTTTTTTTGCTGGGTAACTTCTTGAAAACGAAAGGGATACTTAAAGTCGAAAAGAAGTTACCCAACTTTTTTCAAAATAGGACTTGACAAGGGGGAAAAAAATGCGGTACTTTGCAGTCCCAAATGAGGGAAAACAAGGACGGCTAAGCGGGCTAACCTTTTGGTTACCAACTAGTTGACGAGAAAAAAGAGAAAGAAAAATAAAAAATAAATTTTCACTTTTCTTTTGAAATCTCAAAACCAACCGCTACCTTTGCAGTCCCAATATTAAGGGAAACAAAATAACCGATTGAGCAACGATTTTCGCCAGCCAATCACCCATTTTCCAGACGAGGAAAAGAAGTTCTTTGACGTAGTGGACAGAAGTACAACAGCACAACAAGCGACGACCTGACAAGTACAATTGTTAGTTAGTTATTTACAATGGAGAGTTTGATCCTGGCTCAGGATGAACGCTAGCGGCAGGCCTAATACATGCAAGTCGA
>NZ_QLMC01000002.1:0-483096 GCF_003259745.1 Larkinella arboricola
TGACCTCAATCACCATCTGTTCCTGATCGACCCGGTAGCAGTTCCGACGGCGTTTGGCGGGTATCAGTACCGGAAACCGCGAATGTTCGAACCCTTCGCGCGAGACCAGCGTAATGACCCGGCAGGCTTCGATGCCTTTCGGCAGGCGGTCCATTACGTAAACCAGCCCGTCGAGTTCAACCCGTTGCGGATCGTTGACCGACCCGTAAATCTCGGGCCGGAGCGTTAGCAGCGCCTGCCGGATTTCTTCACCCGATACGCCCGACGGTTTATAAAAACCCCGGTTGAACAGGTGACGCATGGTGATATAAAGCCGTTCGATAGCCAGGCGGGACTCCTGAGCGCGGGTGAGCGGTGGCGAAAAATCGGTGTGCATGTAGATTGATAAAAATTACCCGCAAGATACACCATCGCCACCGACTCCTCTACGTGGGTAGCTTATTTTCGACCACCGCCGATGTCAACGCCCAGTTTAATCCCCAGATAGGCGTTCTGGCTGTTGATGGCCTGCCCGAGAACATCCGATTTTGACGTAGGAACGATGTTGTATTCAACCCCCAGGTTAAAATGGCTGGCTTTAAAACCGATCCGGGCCATGGCTCCGAATTTATTAGTCGCTTCCACCGTATAGTCATCGGGATTTTCACCTTCAATCTGCCCATCCGTGATGGTTACCGACGTACCGGCGATGCTGTAAAGACCAGCCCCCAGACCGACGTAAGGGCGGAAATTATTTTGGGAAAAGTAGTACGTACCGGTTAACAGGTAAGAGCCCATCCCTTTGGCACTCACATCGCCGTCCTGACCGTTGACGGTTATGGCCCGGGCCATAACGGCTATTTCGGCTCTCAGTCCTAAGTCCAGATTGTCTGTAATGCCGTATTTAGGTTCCAATGACGTCAGGAGTCCGGCGGATACGCCAGAACCGGCAGGGCGGGCATAGCCCAACGAAACATTGACTTTAAACGGTTTGAATTCCTGGGCGGTTGCAGAGAGGGTAATGAAGGTGAAAAAAGCAAACAGTAAATTCTTGAACATTGGACAAAGAAGTTTAATAAAAGTGAAAAGAGGTTAACATGAAGTTGCAAACATAGGTGTTTTTACGGTATACGTAAATAAGTAGTTTTTTGTTTTTGCAGAATGGTATCTTAATTGTGAGTTTTCGGTTTTAGAGCAACGGGGCCGTAAAGGATACGAAGCTGGCCGGAAATGGGATGGTCAGAAAACGGTGACCGGAAGGATAATGCACACAAGGGTTCGGGAACTGATTACCAGTTATTTGCCGGAATTGCCGCTCATTTAGAATACGGTTTCTTTTTTTACCGTATTTTTGTAAACTGTGGGAAACCCTATGAGCAAACTAAAATGTTTACACTTCGACAAATGACCCAAACGGCTGCGCTGCTGATGGCTTTAAGCCCGGCATTACACGCCCAGCCCTCTCCTGAAAAAGCAAAAATGAGTGTTAATCCGCTATTGCAACCGTTCAAGACACCGCACGAAACGGTGCCTTTTGACCAGATTAAAAACGAGTATTACCTGCCTGCCCTGAAAGACGCCATGGCGATGGGCCGCAAGGAAATCGATGCCATTGTCAGCAATTCAGCCGCCCCGACGTTTGAGAACACCGTGGTGGCCCTCGAACGCGCCGGACAGATGGTGAGCCGGGTGTCGTCGGTGATGTTCAATCTGAACAGCGCAGAAACCAGCCCCGACTTGCAGAAAATTGTGCGGGAAGCGTCGCCCTTGCTGACTGAATACGGCAACGACATTACGCTGAACGAGCAACTTT
Organism: Larkinella arboricola; assembly: GCF_003259745.1. Taxonomy (GTDB): domain Bacteria; phylum Bacteroidota; class Bacteroidia; order Cytophagales; family Spirosomataceae; genus Larkinella; species Larkinella arboricola. Next base: position 1,793 of record NZ_QLMC01000002.1, read on the forward strand.
TCAAACGCATCAAAACCGTCTACGACCAGCGGGCGAAACTGAAGCTGGACGGCGAAGACCGGATGCTGCTTGAAAAAACGTATAAGAGCTTTGCCCGCAACGGGGCCAATCTGAAAGCCGCCGATAAAGAGAAGTTCCGGACCATCAACAAAGAGTTGTCGCAGGCGTCGTTGCAGTTTGGTGAGAATGTGCTCAACGAGACAAACGAGTACATCCTGGAAATTACGGACGAGAAAGACCTGGCCGGTTTGCCGGAATTTGCCCGGGAAGCCGCCAAAGCGACGGCCAAGCAGAAAGGAAAATCCGGCTGGGTGTTTACCCTGCAAGCCCCGAGCTACCAGCCGTTTATGACGTATGCCGATAACCGTGATTTGCGGAAAAAGCTGTTTGTTGCCTACAACTCGCGTGGCTTCCAGAGTGATAAAAACGACAACCAGCAACTGATCGGAAAAATGGTGCAGTTGCGCTACGACCGCGCCAAACTGCTGGGCTATAAAACCCACGCCGATTTTATTCTGGAAGAAAGCATGGCCGGTTCGCCGGAAAAGGTAAAGCAGTTTCTGAGTGAACTCGCGGGCTACGCCAAACCCGTTGCCGAAAAACAACTGGCCGAACTGACGCGCTACGCCAAAGAAAACGGCTTTAAGGAGGAACGGCTGGAACGCTGGGATTTCGGTTATTACTCCGAAAAACTGAAAAAAGAGAAATACGCGCTGGACGACGAAATCCTGAAACCGTATTTCAAGCTGGAAAATGTGATTGAAGGCGTTTTCACGATTGCCAACAAACTTTACGGCCTGACGTTCAAGGAGCGGAAAGACATTCCGGTGTACAATCCGGAGGTGAAAACCTACGATGTGTTCGATCAGGACGGCAAGTTTCTGGCGGTTTTCTACGGTGACTATTTCCCACGGGAAGGCAAGCGTAGCGGAGCCTGGATGAACGACCTTCAGGGCCAGAAGATTGAAAACGGCGTGAACGTTCGTCCGCACATTGTCAACGTCTGCAACTTCACGCGCCCTACCGAAACCAAACCGTCGCTGCTGACTTTCAACGAAGTAGTCACGCTCTTCCACGAGTTTGGGCACGGTTTGCACGGGATGCTGGCCAATGGCAAATACAAACGCCTGTCGGGCACAAACGTTTACCGTGATTTTGTCGAACTGCCCTCGCAGGTCATGGAGAACTGGTGCTACGACCCCGAAGCTCTGAAACTGTTTGCCAAGCACTATCAGACCGGCGAAGTAATTCCAAACGATTTGATCGAGAAAATCCGGGCCAGCCAGAATTTCATGGCCGGGATGTCGAACCTGACCCAGTTACGGTACGGTCTGTTGGATATGTACTGGCACGGCAACGAGCCGAAAGGGGAAACCGTCGAGCAGGTGGAATCGCACGTGGATTCGCTGGTAAACCTGTTTCCGAAAGTACCCGGTACGGCGTTTAGTCCGGCATTCTCGCACATTTTTGCGGGCGGTTATTCAGCCGGGTATTACAGCTACAAATGGTCGGAAGTGCTGGACGCTGATGCGTTTGAGTTCTTCAAGGAAAAAGGACTTTCAAACCGCGAAGCCGCGGATAAATTCCGTAAGAATGTGCTGGAAAAAGGCGGTACGGAAAAACCGATGGAGCTTTACAAGAAGTTCCGGGGCCGCGAACCGTCACCACAGGCCATGCTTCGCCGGAGCGGCCTGACGCTTTAAGAAGTGAATTTGAAGAGTTATACCACAGAGTTTATCAGTGTAAAAAGAGTTAATCAGAGGCTCCGCTAAGCTCTGGTATTCTCTGATAAACTCTGTGGTATAACTCTTTTTTATTGTGTTTCCGAAGCTATTAAGACGGCTTTAACAAACTTTAACGACAAAAACCGGCATGAAGCGGGGTTTATTTTCGTAATTTTGGAGAAAATATTTTTCGGCTTAAGGCTGTTACCCAATGCAAACCTTCAAAGGAACAGAATCTAACGTTACTTCCGGGACGTCCTTGCAAGCGTCCCAGTCTTCGTATAAACGCCTGAATAACATTATTGGATGGGTGCTTTTTGCCATTGCCCTGTTCACCTACACGGCAACGGTTGAGCGGACCGCCAGCTTCTGGGACTGTGGAGAATTCATTGCCTGTGCCTATAAACTTCAGGTGCCTCACCCACCGGGTGCGCCGTTCTTTCTGCTGTTGGGGCGGCTTTTCTCCCTGTTGTCGCTGGGCGATGTAAGCCAGGTGGCCTACTGGGTGAATATGATGTCGGTGCTGGCGAGTGCCTTCTCCATCCTGTTCCTGTTCTGGACCATCACCATGCTGGCCCGCAAACTGCTCAACAAACAGTTTGGGGCGTTGACGCAGACTGAAATGTGGACGGTATTTGGCGCGGGAGCCGTGGGTGCGCTGGCGTATACGTTTTCGGACACGTTCTGGTTCTCGGCGGTCGAAGCGGAGGTGTACGGGATGTCGTCGTTCTTTACGGCCATTGTGGTCTGGGCGGCTTTCCGCTGGGAGCTGATTGAGGATGAAGCTGCGGGCAATCGCTGGCTGATTTTTATCGCCTATCTGATCGGTCTTTCCATTGGCGTCCACTTGCTGAACCTGGTGACGCTGCCCGCTATGGCGCTGATTTACTACTTCAAGAAAACCCAAAAAGTGTCTCTCTGGGGTGGTGTGGCCGCATTCGGAGTTGGGATGGTCATTCTGGGCATCATCAACTCAGGAATTATCCCGGGTCTGCCATCGGCTGCTTTCGCCGTTGAACGGTTTTTTGTGAACACCTTTGGAATGCCCTACACAACGGGTATTTACGTCTTCGCAGCGCTCTTTCTTGGCGTGCTGATCTACGGTATTATCTGGTCGGCCCGCAAAAACCGCCCGATGTTGAATACCGCCTTGCTGGGGCTGGCGTTCGTGCTGATCGGCTACGCGTCGTACATTCAGGTGCTGATTCGGTCGGATTTCAATACGCCGATCAACGAAAACAACCCGAGCGACGTGATCAATTTCGTGTCGTACCTCAAACGCGAACAATACGGTAGCCGCTCGCTGAGCTACGGCCCGCTGTTTTTTTCCCGGCCTGTTGATCAGAAAAAAGGCGCTCCGCAGTATGAAAAGCGGGATGGAAAATACGTAGTGTTTGACCACGCGCCGGAATATGTCTATGATGGCGACAAGCAGATGCTGTTTCCCCGTATTTACAGCAACCAGCCGGGCCACGCGCAGCTTTATTCGCAAATGCTTAATATTCCGCTCGATCAGTCGGGGCAGCCGACGCGGAAAGTGACGATGGGCGACAACCTGCAATTCTTCTTCCAGTATCAACTGGGACATATGTACTGGCGGTATCTGATGTGGAACTTTGCCGGACGCGCGGGCGACCAGGAAGGCTCCGGGTATCTGTTGCCCTGGACGAGCGACCAGGGGCTTCCGGATTTGATCAAGAACAACAAGGCGCGGGATAACTTCTACATGCTGCCCTTTTTGCTGGGTTTGTTTGGTGTCGTTATTCAATATTTCCGGCGGTCGAGGGATCTGCTGATTGTGGGGCTGCTGTTTTTCTTTACCGGTATCGCCCTGCAAATCTTCCTGAACTCTCCGCCCTCCGAACCGCGCGAACGGGATTACATCTACGTGGGGTCGTTCTATTTCTTTGCCATCTGGATTGGCCTGGGCGTGGTGGCGCTGATTGATGGCGTATCCGCTTATCTGAAAAACGAGAAGCTGCGCGTCGGACTGGTAGCGGGTTTGTGCCTGCTCGTTCCGGTGATGATGGCGGCTAAAAGCTGGGATAACCACGACCGCTCCAACCGTTACCATTCTGTTGATTTTGCCAAAAATCTGCTGAACTCCTGCGCACCCAATGCCATCCTGTTTGTGGGCGGTGACAACGATACGTTCCCGTTATGGTATGTGCAGGAGGTGGAAGGCTTCCGGACCGACGTACGGGTTTGTAACCTGAGCCTGCTCGGAACCGAGTGGTATATCCAGCAGATGAAACGCAAAACATACGAGTCGGAAGCCTTGCCGATTTCGCTGGAGTTTGCCCAGTTCAACAAGGGGAAAAACGACGTAATTCCGTTCTATGAGATTCCGGCGGTAAAAAACGGTATTAACCTGAAAGAGTATATCGGACTGATCAAACAAAACAATCCGGCTATTCAGGTGCCGCTGACGACGGGCGAAATGACCAACATCCTGCCGTCGACGACGTTCTTCCTGCCGGTTGATAAAGCAGCGGTCCAGCAGCTGGGTATTGTGTCGCCGAAGTTTCAGCCGATGGTGAAAGATACGCTGGTGTGGAATTTTGGCAAGCAGGACATCTATAAGCCGGACCTGATCATGCTCGATATTATTGCGACCAACAACTGGCAGCGGCCCATTTACTTCTCAACCACGCTGGGACAGTCGAACTACCTGAACCTGAAAGATCATATGCAACTGGAAGGCTATGCCTATCGGTTGTTGCCGGTGCAGGTGCCGGGTGCGTCAGACGGTTTTGTGAATACCGATCTCATGTATAAAACCATGATGACGAAAACCTTCTGGCGGGAGATGAACAACCCGGATTCGTATTATGACGATACATACCGCGGTTCGCCGGTGGTTTCGGCCCGGATTGCGTTCCTGCGGTTGGCCGATCAGCTGATGCGTGAGGGCAAAAACGCCCAGGCGAAGGAAGTACTGCACCGTTCGTTGCAGGTGATTCCGGATAAGAGCATTCCGTACGACCAGATTTCGACCAATTACATCCAGATTCTGCTGACGGTCGGTGACCTCAAAACCGCGCAGGAAATGGCCGATGTTATTGCGACGCGGGCCGACCAGAGCCTGACGTATATTAAACAAACCGGTGGGGGAGGCAATGATGCCAACTTCGATCTATACAACCTGCAAACCATTGTGAATGCGTTCCGGGAGACAAAGCAGGAGGCTCTGGCTAAGAAGTACGAAGCCATCTTCCAGAAACACCTGAACGCGTTAGGATGATCGTAAAAGCGTCGGCCAGTAAACGCGTTTACTGGCCGACGACCAATTTAGTAAGTACGAGTTGAGTTTCACAAATCTCTAATCGATCTTGCTATGGTAACGATGCTGTGTTATTTCTTGCTGAGTGTCAGCACACCAGCCGACACCAGCCGTTTGCCGAAGAATCTGCCGGAAATTACGGGAATTCCTGAAGAGAAACAGGTGGACGTTATGCCCAACGCGAAGCCTTCGTTTAAGCCGGACATGCCCGTTCATAAGCACGACGAAAGCAAAACGATACCGATGCCCAACTCAGGAACTCGGCTGCGTTCAATGCAGCTACCGCAGGAAGGATCAATTTCTGAGGATTCAACCCGGCAGAAGGGTAAACCGTAAAACAAAGCAGCCCGGCCAATTGGTCGGGCTGCTTTGTTTTGTTAGCTAATCAGTCAGTGAAAAAAGTCCTTCATTTTGTCGAAGAACCCTTTTTCGTTCTTACCCGGTTTGGGTTGAAAATTCGGTGAGTGACGGAGCCGTTCCAGAATACCACGCTCTTCGGAGCTAAGTATTTTGGGAGTCCAGATATTGATGTGAATGAGCTGATCTCCCCGGCCATAACCGTTCAGTTCCTTGATGCCTTTGCCTTTCAGCCGGAGAATTCGGCCGCCCTGCGTACCGGGTTCAAGCGTGATCCGCGCCCGGCCATCGATGGTGGGCACTTCGACGGAAGTTCCCAAAGCCGCATCGACAAAGTTGATGTGCAGATCGTAAACGACGTTATTTCCGTCGCGTTTCAGGTTCTCATCTTCCTCTTCTTCGATCACAATCAGCAGGTCGCCGGCCACACCCCCGCGCGGAGGAACGTTTCCTTTGCCCGTTACAGAAAGCTGAATACCTTCGGCCACTCCGGCCGGAATCTTGATCGGAATGACGTCTTCCTGGAGCACGCGGCCTTCTCCAAAGCAGGCATCGCAGCGTTCCGTAACCATTTTGCCTTCACCATTACAGGTTGGACAGGTGCTGGTGGAAACCATTTGACCCAGCATGGTATTGACTACTTTCCGGACCTGACCCGTACCGTTACAGCTGCTACAGGTCGTGACCGCCATACCGTTCTTGGAACCGTTGCCACCACAGGTCGTACAGGCAACGTGCCGTTTTACTTTAATTTTCTTTTCAACACCGTTAGCGACTTCCTGGAGGTTCAGTTTCAGTTTGATCCGCAGATCGGAACCCCGCCGGACGCGCCGACCCTGCTGCTGACCACCCCGGCCAAAGAAACTGCCAAAGGGGCTTTCGTCGCCAAAAATATCGCCAAACTGCGAGAAAATGTCGTCCATAGACTGACCACCTCCCGCTGCACCGCCCATGCCTGCGTGGCCGAACTGATCGTAGCGGGCCTTTTTCTGCGGATCGCTCAGCACATCGTAGGCTTCGGCGGCTTCCTTGAATTTGTCTTCGGCGGAGGGGTCGTCCGGGTTTTTATCGGGGTGGTATTTAATCGCCATTTTCCGGTACGCCTTCTTGATGTCGTCCGGCGAAGCGTTCTTATCGACCCCTAACACTTCGTAATAATCTCGTTTCGTAGCCATGTATAAGTTGGTTGAAAAAACGATTAGACGGAACGGATTGGCGCCTACCATCCGTTCCGTCTAATCATCCGTATCGCATCGTTCAGGCACCCAGAATTACTTTTGCAAACCGGATTACTTTGTCATTCAGGAAATAACCTTTCTCGGTTTCGTCGATGACTTTCCCCTTCAGATCATCGCTGGGTGCGGGAAACTGGGTAATGGCTTCGTGCAGGTCGGGGTTGAAAGCCTGACCAACCGATTCCATTGATTTAACCCCTTTGGATTCCAGAACTTTATAGAATTTATTATAGATCAGCTGTACGCCTTCTTTGAGGGCCTCGGCGTCCGAAGACGTTTCGGCTGACTTCAGTGCCCGCTCGAAGTCGTCCAGTACCGGAAGCAGTTTCACCAGCAGTCCTTCATTCGCGTTCGAAATCAGATCTACTTTTTCTTTGGCGGTCCTCCGGCGGAAATTTTCAAAATCGGCGTAGAGCCGCAGGTATTTATCTTTCAAATCGGTCAGTTCGCCACTTACTTTATCAAACTCGGAAAGTACGCCCTGATCTTCAGCGGTCTCCGCAACGGGTTCTTCCGACGTATTGTCAGCCGCAGGGATATCAGTTGTTGATTCGTTGACGGTATTGTCAGGTTGCTGCACGTTTTCTTGTTCTTCGGTGTTCAAAGTTTCCTTATTTTCCATACGCTTGCTTGTATTTCGTCGCCACCACATAGTGATTTAAAAAATGCAAATTAACTGCCAATTTCCGGAATACTGACAAGATGACATTTTTATTCACCCTACACGACGGTTAACTTTTGATTTTAACACGGAACGTGTCAGGTTCGGTTCGGGTTACTAGAAAGAAGGTTACGTGCTGTTTGTGACAGAATGATGGTTGATTTAATCAAAAAACATACCCAATTGATCAAGTCGAAAGCCGCCGAACTGGGCTTCGATTTCTGCGGGGTTTCCAAAGCCGAATTTCTGGAAGAGGAAGCTCCCCGGCTGGAAACGTGGCTCCGGCAGAATCGGCACGGTCAGATGGGCTATATGGCCAACCATTTCGACAAACGGCTCGACCCCCGGTTGCTGGTTGAGGGTGCCAAATCGGTGGTGACGGTGTTGCTGAATTATTATCCTGAAAAAACCATTGCCCAGGAGGGCGACGGCTATAAAATCTCGAAATACGCGTACGGCACGGATTACCACTTTGTCATCAAGGATAAACTGAAAGACCTGCTGGCCCTGGTTCACGAAGAAATCGGCGAGGTCAATGGCCGGGTTTTTGTCGATTCGGCACCGGTCATGGACAAGGTCTGGGCCAAACGCAGCGGTCTGGGCTGGGTAGGTAAACACACCAATCTGATTACCCGCGAGATGGGCAGCTTTGTGTTTATCGCTGAAATGATTCTGGACCTGGAACTGGAAGCCGACGGTCCCGTGGCCGACTATTGCGGTACCTGCACCCGCTGTCTGGATGCCTGCCCGACCGACGCCATCACGGAGCCTTACGTGGTCGATGGCAGCAAGTGCATCTCCTACTTTACCATTGAACTGAAAGACGCCATTCCCGACGAAGTGAAGGGGAAGTTTGAAAACTGGATTTTCGGCTGTGACATTTGTCAGGACGTATGCCCCTGGAACCGCTTTGCCCGCCCGCACCGCACCCCCGCGTTTGATCCAAATCCGGGCCTTAGTGAATTAAGCAAAAACGATTGGGAGGAAATCACGCAGGAAGTTTTTCAGGAGATCTTCCGCCGATCCGCCGTGAAACGAACAAAACTGGAAGGGCTGAAACGAAATATTGCCTTCGTTAAAACGGAAGGGTGGTAGAGTATCTCAACCTTTGACTGTGGATACCCCTGCACTGCGTACAAGGGTATCCAGAAAGGCTTGTGGAGTACAGAAACAACGGAGGTTGATGGATATTAAACCGGCACGGCGGGCCAGTATTCCGCCATTTTGCGCCGGAGAAACGCCACGCTGCGCTCCAGTTGGGCCATGCCGTCCACACCGTCTTCAATACTGATCCAGCCATCGAAGCCAACGGTTTTTAATTTGGTAAAAATAGCATCGTAATCGTTGAGCCCTTTACCAATTTCGCCGTGGCTCAGGCGTTTAGCGTACCCAACGGCCCCACCTTCTTCCCGGCGCAGGTCTTCAATAGTACCCGAAAGCAGGTACCGGTCGCTGGCGTGCATCGTCACCACGCGGTTAACCACCCGGTCGAGTAGTTCCAGCGGTTCTTCTCCCGCCAGAAAGGTATTGCTCGGGTCGTAGTTGACGCCAAAATTCGGGTCGTGAATCCGGTCGACGAGCTGGCAGAACACATCCATTTTCTGCGCAAATTCCGGATATTCCCAGAAATCGTCTTTGTAATGATTCTCGATGATGAGCGTAATACCGTGTTCGCGGGCGTAGGGCAAACACGCTTCAATCGACTCCGCAGCCAGTTTGACGCCTTCTTCAATGGTCAGTTCCGGACGACGCTGGCCGGATAGCACGCGGCAGTACGACCCGCCCAGGGCGTAGGTCATGTCGATCCAGCGTTTCTGTTTGGCAATTTCGTTGGCGCGGAAAGCCGGGTCGGGATGCGTGAAATCCGGCGAGCAGCACATCATCGGAATCACCTTGCCGTGGCTTTCAACCTGCTGACGAAACCGTTTCCAGTTGGATTCGTCGGCCATTTCAAGAAAACCGGCGTACCACTCCAGTCCGTCGATGTCGAGTTGGACGGCGAGTTCAATCCATTCGGAAACCGTCATGGAACCGTCTTTGCAGAGGGCCTGCATAAAGGCTTTGGGAAAAGCAGCTAATTTTGGCATGACTATCTATACGGGCCAAGCGGGTGTTAGTCCGTGATTTGGTTTTGATCGTAAATAAATAATACGGTTTTGCGTACGCCCAACGGGTAGCCCGGGCATACATTAATTTTTGGGCGGGTTTCGGCCAATGAGCGGATATTGTTCCAGATCAACGATTTGGCCGCTGATGGGGCCGCTTTCATCCGCCAGCCAGTAGACCGCTGCCGTTGCGATCTCGGCGGGCCACAGAATCCGGCCGGATGGCGCAAAAACCGGCGAAATATCTTTGTACCAATCTTCCGGTAATCCCTGTTCGTGTTTGCGCCGGGCTTCGTTTTCGGTGATGACCCAGCCCGGATTGATCTGGTTCACCCGCACGCCATCTTCCCGGTGGAGCGTATCGCCGAGGTTGCGGGTCAGGGTCATCAGGGCGCCTTTCGACACGCTGTAAGCCATCAGGTCCGGTTCGCCACTCCATCCATTCACCGAGCCGATGTTCAGCACACAACCGCGTTTTTGTTTGAGGTGTGGCAGGGCGGCTTTGATCAGCGCAAACGGAGCGAGGGTGTTTACTTCGAGCATTCGCCGGAAAAACGCCAGATCCGTTGTGTGGAGGTTCGACGAAAGAACCAAAGCTGCGTTGTTGACCACGGCATCCAGCCGACCGAATGTGTTTACCGCCAGATCAACCAGTCGTTGGGCAACGCCTTCCGTCGCCAGATCTTCAATATGCAGTACGGCATTATCCGCACCGAGTTCCTGCACGACTTTCTGCCCCAGATCGGGTTCCAGACCGTGTACAACAACCCGGGCTCCTTCCGCCATGCACTGCCTGGCAATGGCTTTTCCGATACCGGTGCAACTGCCGGTCACGATAATAACTTTCTGGTTTAAGCGCATGGCTAAGACAAGAGAGGAAAGAAGAGACAGGAGAGATAAACGAAACGTCTTTTCCCTCTTGTCTTTCCTCTTAATATACGATCTATACCGGTTTTAAAACGCTCTTGATTACTTCGCCGAGGTGCATTTTTTCAAACGCTTCGTGCCAGTCGGTAATGGACCATACCCCCCCGATGATGGGTTTTACGTCCAGTTGTCCGCTGGCGAGCAACGCCAGAACGCGCTCCCAAATAGGCCAGTTATGGCTGAAGCTGCCCTGAAGCGTCACGTTTTTCTGCACGAGCGGATCGAGGGAGAAACCGAGCGGTTGCGGTCCCCAGCCTACTTTGGTGATATGGCCGTTGGGGCGCACCAGTTGCAGGGCGATTTTAAGCGTTATACTCGCTCCGGCGGCATCGATCACGCAGTCGGCACCCATACCGTCGCGTTTTTTAGCCCATTCGGTAGCATCACCGATGATGGTCTCGCAGCCGTATTGCTGAGCAATGGCAAGCCGGTGCCGGTCGGCTTCCAGACCCACCACAGCCACCTCGGCTCCGCACAGCCGCGCCATAGCCGCGCACAGAATCCCGATTGTGCCCGGCCCTAATACCACGACGCGGTCGCCGGGTTTCAGACGGGAATTTTCCACGACAGCATTGAAGGCCACACAACAAGGCTCGGTCAGGCAGGCCTGCTCAAAAGCCAGTTCGTCCGGCACCCGGTGCAGGCAGCGCATCGGCACCCGAACGTAGCGGGTCATAGCCCCGTTGACACCGTAGCCAAAGCCTTTGCGGGTAGGGTCCAGATTATACAGCCCCTGGCGCGACATCGGGTTGTTGGGGTCGATCACGGCTGCGGTTTCGCTCACCACGCGGTCACCTTCTTTCCAGCCCACCACGCGGCTGCCTAGTTCGACAATATGCCCGCCAAACTCGTGGCCGAGCACAACGGGGTAATTAACGGGCCAGCTATGGTCGGCGGTCCACTGGTGGAGATCGCTGCCGCAAACGCCGACATTGGCGACTTCCAGCAATACATCTTCTTCACCAATCGACGGTCTGGGGATTTCACGGATTTCCACCGAGCCTTTCTCGGGGGCAAAATTGACAACAGCAGCAGAATTCATTCCTGGGTGTGTAAGGGTTAAAAGTAAGATGACCTTCGTTGACGTCATCTTCGGAATCTCACTTGGTTTAATGCACTCCTACGGCCACGTCGCCGTACGCGTGGATTTTTTCGCAGATCAGCCGCAGGGAGCTTTCCAGATCACCGTCGGCGGTTTTGAAGGCGTCGGCGTCAATCGTCAGTGGAGCGCCCAGCACCACGAGCGGAGCGCCGTACTCGGGGCAGCGGATGGCCTGTTCGAGCGTAAGACCACCCACGGCCTGCACCGGTACGCTAACGGCCTGCACCACTTCACGCAGTTGATCGAGCGGGCTGGGCATCCGGTGGCCCTGAGCGGCAATACCCCGGCGCTCGTCGTAGCCAGTGTGGTGGATAATGTAATCACACCCCAGGTCCTCGAGCCATTTCGCGCCCTCCACCATATCCGGGCAAACCATGTTATCGCCCATCACTTTAACGCCAAAATCACGTCCGGCCTGCACAACACACTTAATCGTTTCGGCGTGGGCGCGGGCCATCACCACCACGTGGGTCGCACCGGCTTTTGCCATCATTTCCGCTTCGAGATAACCACCGTCCATGGTTTTCAGGTCGGCAACAATCGGTACATTCGGGAAGGCTTCGCGTAGCTTCCGGACACCGTGCAAGCCCTCGGCCAGAATCAGGGGCGTACCCGCTTCGAGCCAGTCAACCCCGGCCCGCATGGCCAGAGCCGCCGTTTCGAGCGCTTCATCAATGTTGGTCAGATCAAGGGAAATTTGAACGATGGGTTTCATCAAGAGAATGGAATATAGGTGAATGGGACCTGAATAACGGTTTTTAATCCAATAGCATTTTACTGTCAATAAATACTCGTTTTTTATAAATAAGGCCACGCGTGTCCAAATAATTCTTTTCAGGATAGCCGGAATGAGTGCGAATGGAGTACTATGGTTTTGAGTACCTGATGTGTCGGGCTGGTTGCCCTTAACCCGTTAAAAAAATGGCCATAGCGCCCAAATCGACCCTGCTTCAGAAGCTGAAGAATGGTCACAATGTGTACGGAACCTGCATTACCTCCACGGCCCCCATGTGGCCGGTTTCCCTGCAACGGGCGGGGCTGGATTTTGTATTCCTCGATACCGAACATATTCCGCTGGACCGGTCCGAGCTCGCCCGGTTGTGCCAGATTTTTCGCGCTTACGGCATTGCGCCCATTGTGCGGGTGCCGAAACCCGATCCGTTTCTGGCCTGTATGGCCATTGATGGCGGGGCCGTGGGCGTCATTGCTCCCTACCTCGAATCCGTCGATCAGATCACGGATCTGGTGGGTGCTACCAAATACCGTCCGCTAAAAGGCGAACGGCTGGCCCGTTACCTGAGCGGAAAAGAGCAAATGCCGGACGATCTGCGGCAGTACCTTGAAGCCCACAACGCCGGAAACCTCTGCATTGCCAACATTGAAAGCGTACCGGCTCTGGAACGGCTGGACGATCTGCTGTCGGTGCCCGGTCTGGATGCGGTTTTCATTGGGCCACACGATCTCTCGGTTAGTCTGGGGCTTCCTGAGCAGTATGATCATCCAGATTTTGAAGCGGCTGTCCTGAAAATCATCCAGACCACCCGCAGCAAAGGGCTTTCGGTCGGTATTCACTTTTCACAGTCGCCGGAGCGCCAGATTCACTGGGTACGGCAGGGGGTCAACATCATCGTTCATAGTTTTGATGTCGCCCTGTTCGGACAGCGGTTACGCAACGATATCGGTAGCATCAGAAAGGCCGTCGGCGACCTGTTGCCCACCGATGAAGGGGCGTCGTTTGTCATTTAGCAAGTAGAATGGGGGCGGCTGCCGCTTACCCGGTTATGATGGATGAGATCAAATGGGGCATTATCGGTTGCGGGAATGTAACCGAAGTCAAAAGCGGCCCGGCTTTCAACAAAGTACCGAATTCCAGACTCGTGGCTGTCATGCGCCGGGATGGCGAACTGGCTGCCGATTACGCTCACCGACACGGGGTGCCCAGGTGGTATGACGATGCGGACGCCTTAATCAACGACCCCGACGTAAACGCGGTGTACATTGCTACTCCGCCCGGTTCGCACACCGACTACGCGATTCGGGCGCTGCGGGCGGGCAAACCCGTTTACGTGGAAAAACCGATGGCGCGGAATGCCGCCGAATGCGAAGCCATGAATCAGGTGAGCCGCGAAACCGGGGTGCCGTTATTTGTGGCCTATTACCGCCGGTCGCTCGATTATTTCCTGAAAGTAAAAGAGTTGATCGACCAGAAAGTGATCGGGGACATCCGGTTTGTCGATATTCACCTGCATACGCAACCCTATGCCGAGGAGGTAGGGGAGGATGCGCGACCGCGCTGGCGGGTTTTTCCGGAAATCTCTGGCGGGGGCCATTTCCACGATCTGGCGGCCCATCAGTTCGATTTCCTCGAATTTGCCCTCGGACCGATCAAAACCGCCCACGGCTTGGCCCGCAATCAGGCCGGACTCTATCAGGCCGACGACATCGTGGTGGCTAACTTCGAGTTTGAATCCGGCGTGCTCGGACTCGGAAGCTGGTGTTTTACCGTCAGCAAAGAACAGCGTATCGACGAAGCCTATCTGCTTGGTTCCCAGGGTAAAATTACGTTCTCATTCTTCGAGAAATTCGACATCAAGGTCGAAACCGCAGCCGGTACGGAAACATACACCATTCCCTATCCTCAACACGTTCAGCAGCCCATTATTGAAGCGATTGTGAACGAATTGCGGGGTGAAGGAAAATCGCCCAGCACGGGCGAATCCGGCGCGCGCTCCAACCTGATCATGGACTGGATTACAGCGAAATAGCAGTTGGACAAGCGAGGTGAGACAAGGGACAAGAGAGTCGGATTGGTAACGTCTCTTGTCTTTTGTCTCACCTCGCTTGTCTAATCCCCTCACTTCCGGATCAGCCAGATTTCCGTTACCTGCGAGCCGCGTTCCCCTTCACCGCAGGTCCAGATGAACGTTACTTTTCCATCAGAAGAAGCTACTTTAGGGAGGTCGAACTCAAAAATCGGTTGCTCGCCGGTTTGAATGAAATCGTGAATAACCGAACCGTCGTCCGTCATCAGTTTCATGCGGGAACGAAACCGGCCCGTGTAGGCAATCCGCATCCGGTACGATGCTGTCGGGTCAAGCTCGTTGTATTGAATCTTTAACGGCTGGTCGTACAGCGTTTTGGCTTGTTTCATCCAGACGCGGGGCGTAATCTGCCCTTTAAACCCGGTCGCCTTGATTTCGTCCACCCACTCTTCGCCCACCAGGCCCACGCCAAACCCAATGCGCGGGGACCGCAGACTGCCGGGGTCTTTCTCCCAACTTTCGCCCGGAACCACCCGGTACCAACTTTCGGGAGCGCCAAAATGGTCGTAAAAACCACCGGGGCCGGGGTCGGTGCGGTGCAGCAGTTCGTTGATTTTTGCCACCCTTTCTTTTTCATCGGGCCGTTTCTCAATGGTTTCCAACTGGTCCATCAGCCAGGGCGAATCGTTCAGCGGAATGTCGATGTTGTCCACAAAATTGCCCCGCCCCGACATGGCTCCGTGTTTTTCCATCGTCAACTGCGCACCAATCGACTTAAACAGAGAATCGGCCAGCGCGAAGCATTTCGCCCGGTATTCGGGCCAGATGCGGTTTTTCCAGGCTTTTTCCAGAATGGCCCGGGCCTGCTGGATCGCGGGAAGGGTACCGGTTTTTTCGGCGTTTGCCAGCACATCGCGGGCCTGCTGCTCCAGTTCGGTTTCATACAACAGCCGTCGCTGGATGTACGCATCGTAGTACGCCCGAATCTGGCCCATCTGAAAGCGAGGGTTCTGCAAAACCGTGGGCGGAACCTGTTTCTCCAGCGCCTGCCACTGCCGCAGCGACTGACCGATGGCCTGATTGGTGAGCAGATTGCCGCGCCAGTTGTCTTCCAGCGAAATCAGGGCGCGGGCAACGGTTTCGGTATAATCCGGACCGATGAACAGCCGGGCAAAGTCGCGCAGGGTTTCGATCACCGGCGTTTCGGGATTCCAGTCCTGATCGCTCCAGACGAATTTATTCACGTCGTCGTTGGTGCCTTCCGAGTAGCTGATGCTGCCCACGCCGAACTCATCGAGCGCATTGTGGATGGCTTTTTCGTCGTGCGGTCGCGGGTTAATGCTCTCCCGGCCCAGCGTCATCGACCAGGCCAGATCCCAATGCGGCACGGGGTACTGCGAGCTATAATTGTGCGTAATGTCGGGGTAATGCCGAATCGGAATCGACGGTTTGACCAGTTTGCGAATCTCCTGCACCGGTATTTTCACCCACGGTCCGAACACCACGCCACCAAACCACGGATAGTCGGCATTGACGTGTTTGAAAAACGCATCGAACCAGGCCTGGGTGGGCCGGAACACCTGCGGAGAAACCCAGATTTTGGCTTTTGGGTGGTACTTCTGTAACACCTGCGCTTCTTTTGCAAGCCAGGCAAACATCACGTCGGGTTCGAGGTCGCCGGGATCACCACCCGGAACAAACACCGCGTCCAGCTTTGGCACGGCGGCAAACACTTCATGCCGTTCTTTCAATTCCCGCTGAATCGAATCGGGATGCTCGTAATCTTTCCCCATATTCGGGTACCACATCCAGACGTCCAGACCGTACTCCTGACAGATACGCGATTGTTCACCAATCATCCGGATGGCCGGTAGTTTCATGTGCCGACTCGTAAAATCGTCGTCCGTGCGTGGCGGCATGATTTCGATGCTGTTCGCGCCAAACAGGGCTAGATCGCGGATGTACTGGTCGAACTGTGCCACCGTAAAGGCATCGTACGCATTCGTTTTGGGACGATAACCGAGCTGATGCCCGCGAATCGGATACCGGGGGCTGCTGGCAATTGTGGCTTCAGTGGAAATAGTTATCTGGCCGGGTCGCATCTCGGCTTTCCGGAGTAATTGCCCCACACCGTAGAGGAGTCCCCGCGCGTCTTTCCCCACAATCCAGACCGAATTGTCATCCTGCACCAGCAGTTTGAACCCTTCGCTCTGAATGGCGGGCAGGGCGCGCAGGGCCGTCTGAATGGTGACCGGAAAGGAAGCCAGATCAGTTTCCAGTGTCAGGGCGATAACGGGTTTTCCGCTAGCCGGTAATTTCCGGGCCAGCGGTAACCGAATCCGGGTCCGTTTTTCCACTTCCTGCTGCAAGACGTCCAGACTTCGGCGCAGGCTGTTTTTGTCTTTGATCGGGCAGAAAATCTGAGCCCTGGATAAATCGATGGGACTGGAAAAGACAGAAGTTGCGGTTAAAACAAAAAAGCTGATCAGGCAAAGAAGGATGGGAGGAAATCGATACATGAAAAATGCATAGTAAGGGTTAGGAATTCGTAGCGCACGGGTTCATCATACGTACCGCCGACGCGGGGCAAACCGTCGGTATACGGGTTAGTTGATGGCGTTGACCCGCACATCATCCACGTAAAACACGGCGGGCGTTACCGGCTCGTCAGCTCCCGGTAGGGGAGGTTCCGGGTCTTCGTTGGGCGTCTTTCGATTGGGCAAATTCCGGTACGGCCCGGTTCGGATGGACAGGCGTTCGACGGACTTGACGGCTTCGGCCAGCGCGGCTTTTTCCAGGACGGTTTTTCCGTCGATCCGCAGGTCATAACTACCGTTCAAACGGGCGTTTGCGCTGATCGTCAGTTCGTACCACTGCCCGGCGCGGTAGGGTTGCAGCACTTTTTCCTGACTGCCATCGGTGGCAACAATGGCTCCTTTTTCGTCAAACCGTATCCGCACCGGACGGTTGCCGTACCGATCCGTCAGGTCAATTTCCAGCGTACCGGTGTTCTGCTGGCCGGGCCGGACTTTCAAACGGGTTTGTACACGGCTTCCTTCTTCGAAAACCCGGATGGCGCGGGCGTAATCGTACGGATCTTTGTCGGATAACTCGAGACATTTGCCGGTTCCGTTCGGGCTGTTCACCACCGTCACCGGCGCCCATTTCGGCGCGTAAATGTTCCAGTCCGTCACGGCAGCATTCAGGGTCAAACCGTCAAAATTGTCGGCCACCGGCCCTTTGACCGAATACCGGATGGGCGTCGGAATCCGGCTCACCCAGATGTCTTCCTTGTTCATGCTGTAGGAAAGCCACAGGTCGTGGCCGGGCGGGTTGCCGTTGCCTTCTTCAATACCGCGCACGTAGCAGGGGCCGAAATCCTTCCAGCGACCGAAAAAACGCCGGGGCGGCACTTCTCCCTGCACAATCAGCATATTGTCGTAGAGAATGCCATCATCGCCGGAAACGACAACCAGCGGAAACCGGTGCTCATTGTATTCGGTCGGGTTATAGCAAATGGCGTAGCGACCATCGTCTGTCCGCTGACCCCACTGCTTTCCGCCCGCCATCACAAAGCTCGGCACCTTGACCGGTTTGGAAAACGTTTGCCCGTTGTCGGATGATAACCCACTGTGCGACCATTTCCACAATGCCACCACGTTGCCGTCTTTACGGTGGTAATACGACAGGGCTTCCCGGGCTTCCTCCTTTACGCCGTAAAAACCGTCGAGTCCGCGGTCTTCATCCCACCACTGAAACGTCATGAGTTTGTCGGCCAGCAGGGCATCGCAGGCTTCGATAAAACCGGCGTCCGGGGATTTTTTATAGAATGGATAACTTGTATTGCGCTCGTTCCACTGCACACCGTTGATGGTTTTGTGGCTGGTGTAGCGGATAAAGTAAATCGGGCCGTATGAACCGTCTTTGTAGGCTTCCCGCACCACGCGCCCAATCCCGCCTTCCTTGAACGGGTCTTCGGCATGACCGTAAAACGCCAGCACGAGCAGTCGGCCGTTTGGCGCGACGTAGAAACCCATGCGCTGGTGCATCATATAGCCGTTGGAACTGTCCGGAATCGTGACGCCTGCTGGTGGTACATAAGGCGGAAAAACGACCGTTGGTTTGGACCATTGCCGTCCGTCTTTCGAGGTCGTGATCAGGGTTTGTCCCGGCGCAATGTGTTCGTCGACGGGGTTGCTGAGGTATTGCTGGTAAAAGGTGTTGTTCCAGTAGCAGAGATTAGGGGCGTGGTTGTACGTCCAGCCGTGATCGTCGGCCAATTCCGGATGCGTACGGTTTACCCGAACGGTTTGTCGGCTTTCCGTACCGATGGCGTACCGCAGGCGACCTTCGTGAACCGTCGGATCGACGGTTTCGCCACCTACGTAGCGAACCGGTTCGGCGGGGCTGCCGGTTTGGGACTGGGCGGTAAGTCCCGCCAAAAGCAAACTTAAGGTAAAGAGGGTCGGGTTTAAGAACGTCATACTATACTAGGGATACACGGGCGAAAATCGCAGGATTCGTTCCCGGATTTCGGGTCAGTCGTAGGGATAAAGCAGGTAATGGGAAAAAGCAATAATCTTCTCATAACGAAACCTTACAGCTTGATAAAGATTTTGTTCCGGTAGAGAATATACGCCGGAATGAAGTTGACGGCCACAAAAAACAGGGCGTAGACCATGCTCCCAAACCGTGGGTCGAAACCCAGACCGGTCAGGGCGGAAACACCGTATTCATTGAGCGAATGTCCGCCCAGTTTCAGGTAGTAAAAGAGGATGGAAAGCAAATCGCCCATGACGTAGACCGCAATGGCGTTTGCGCCGAAGATGATGCCCGGCCGGGTGCCTTTGGTACGCCCCAGGATATCGACCAGAAAATACACCGCCCCGAACAAAAGGGCTGCAAAACCAGACGTAATCAATACGAACGAGCTGGTCCAGAGGTTTTCGTTGCTCGGAAACGTCAGGTTCCAGAAGTAACCGGCTGTGGCCGTAAAGAGCCCCGCCGTCATCAGGTAAGCTACTTTTTCAAGCCGGGGGATGGGGCTGACCATCAGGCGTCCGGCCAGCATACCAGTGAGGCCCGAAACCACCGACGGGAAGGTGCTGAGGATGCTTTCGGGGTCCCAGGTACCCTGCCACATCCGGCCCGGCAAATACAGATTGTCGAACCAGGCCACCAGATTGGCACCCGGTTCGAGCATGACTTTGCCGTAACCCGGCGTCGGAATCTGCGTCAGGGCCAGCCAGTACACAACTAGCGTCAGCATACCGATCCAGGCTTGCTGTTTCCAGTTGGTATTCAGGAAAATAACGGAGCAGATCAGAAAGACAAAGGCAATGCGGTGAAGCGTGCCGGTCCAGCGAATGGTGGCAAAATCGAAGGTCGGCAGCAGGTTCAGGAACATGCCGACGGCGAAAATCCTGACGGAGCGGACGATGATCTTGCGGTACAATACCTTTTTCGGCGCTCCGCTTTCCAGCCGTTTCGAGTAGGCAAACACAATGGAAACACCGATGATGAACAGAAAAAATGGGGCAATCAGGTCGGTGAATGACAGGCCGTTCCACTTCGTGTGCTGCAACGGATGATACACATGGTCGCCGTCGCCGGGGAAGTTGACCAGCAGCATGGCCGCAATCGTGAAGCCCCGCAGAGCATCAAGCGAAATCAGCCGGGTTGGGCTGAATTCCAGGGAGCCGGTCGAGAAGGCTGACGGGGTCGTTGGGGCAATCATCGAAGCGGTTGTTGAAAAAGTCTTTGGAACCAGTGGTATTTTTACTACTCGATTCCGTATTATTAAGGCTACTTAACTGACCCCTCAATGCGTAACTTTTTTTGCTTTACGGCCATTCTGGCTGTTTTATTTCTGTTGAATAGTTGCAAATCTTCCGAAAACGAAGCCCGCGAAATCGCCGTTACCTGGGAACTGGTAAGCAATTTTACCGAGGTGGAACACGGCTTTGAAGCCCGCTTCAACTTGGTGAACAACAGCGATCTGGCGCTTGATGAGAAAAACTGGGCGCTGTTCTTCAATATGTCGCCCCGGCCTATTCTGGCGAACAAAACTCCGCAACCGGCTACGGTTCAGCACATCAACGGCGACTGGTACAAAATGATGCCCAACGCCGGATTTTCGCTGGCCCCCGGCCAATCCGCCGAAATCCGGTATTTGGGAACGGAAGGGGTGATCAAACTGACCGACGCGCCAATGGGCCTTTATTTTGTTTTCTACGACAAAGACGGCAAAGAGGAAAATGTGGTGGAGGTCGCCAATTACCGTGTCTTACCATTCGCGAAAAAAGAGCAGCAACTACGTGGAAAAGACGATCAGATGCCGCTCCATACGGCAGCCAAACGGTATCAGGACAATCTGGCGCTCAGTCTGGTTGGTGCCAATCAGTTGCAGAAAATCGTTCCGTCGCCGGTGAAGATGACAACGGGCACGGGTACATTAACGCTGGATAGCAAACTGCCCATTTATTACGGTGCCGGGCTGGAAAACGAAGCCCGTTTTCTAAGCAAAAAACTGAAAGACCTGACGGGGACGGAGTTTCCGGTGCAGAGCGGAACAGCCGGAAAAGGCATTGTCCTGACGACCGGCGCGGTTTCGGTCAACGGGGTGAGTAAAGAAGCGTACAAACTCGGTATCGACGCCAACGGGGTGGCCATTACGGGAAGCGATGCCGCCGGTGTGTTTTATGGCGTGCAAAGTTTGCTGGCCCTCATGCCGACCGAAGCCTATTTGAAACCGACTGCCAGCGTGGCCCTGGGTTTTGTGCAGGTGGAAGATGCGCCCCGGTTTCCGTTTCGGAGCATGCATCTGGATGTGAGCCGGAATTTCCAGACCAAGGAAACCGTGCTGCGCTGGCTCGACCTGCTGGCCGTCTACAAGATCAACCATTTTCTGTTTTATACCACTGAAGACGAAGGCTGGCGGATCGAAATTGACGGTTTGCCGGAGCTAACGAAAGTGGGTGCCCAGCGCGAACACACCGCCGGAGGCATGGCCGCCCCGGTGCTGCATCCGTCGTACGGTTCGGGACCGAAAGCCTACGACGAAGGCAAACACGGCAGCGGTTTTTATACCAAAGCCGATTTCATCGAAATCCTGAAATACGCTAACGAGCGGCACATCAAAGTGATTCCGGAACTGAATTTTCCCGGCCACGCGCGGGCGGCCATTAAGTCGATGGAAGCGCGGTACGAACGGCTGATGAAGGAAGGCAAGGAGAAGGAAGCCAACGAATACCGCCTGATCGATCCCGACGACAAATCGGTGTACCTGTCGGCGCAGGCTTACAAGGATAACGTGGTGAGCGTAGCCCGTGAATCGACGTACCATTTTTATGAAAAAGTGGTGGACGAAATTGCCAAAATGTACGCCGAGGCCGGGTTAAAGCTCGATACGTTCCACGCGGGTGGCGACGAAGTGCCCGAAGGGGTCTGGACCCAATCACCAATGGCGGCCCAGTTGCTGAAAGAAAATCCGGCCATCAAAGATCCTAAAAACTTGCAGTCGTATTTTGTTGGTAAGCTCCTGAAACGGCTCGAAAAACGCAATCTGACCATTCATGGCTGGGAGGAAGTGGCCCTGACCAAATCGCCGGAAGGCAAATACCTGCCGAATCCGGAGTTTGTGGGTAAAAAGCTGGTGCCCTACGTCTGGAATAACATCTACGACCTCGATCTGGGCAACCGACTAGCCAACGCGGGTTATCCGGTGGTACTGTGTAATGTGACAAACTTTTATTTCGACCTGGCCTACAACAACGATCCGCAGGAGCCGGGGCTGTACTGGGGCGGTTTTGTAGATGTGCGGGCCAACTGGACGTTTGCGCCCTTCGATATGTTTAAAACCACGTACCGGACCTCGATGGGCCAACCGCTGAATTTCGCCGGTTTGGAAAAAATGAAGCCGGAAGCCCGCAAAAACGTGATCGGTCTGGAATCGCAGCTCTGGTGCGAAACTGTCAAAGGGCGGGATATGATGGAGTATTATTCGCTGCCCAAACTGCTGGGTTTTGCCGAAAGTGCCTGGGCGGCCGAACGCCCCTGGGAAACCATCGAAAACCGAGACGCACGCGAAAAGGCTATTCAGGCAGGCTGGAATATTTTTGCCAATACGCTGGCCCAACGGGAGTTGCCCCGGCTGGCTACGATCAACGGCGGTTACAATTACCGGCTGCCGATGCCGGGGGTGGTTCTCGAAAACGGAACGCTGAAAGCCAACGTCGAATACCCGGGTTTGAGCATCCGCTACACCACCGACGGGTCGGAGCCAACGGCTCAGTCGGCGCTGTACACGGCTCCGGTGAAAGTGTCGGGGTCGGTTAAGCTGAAAAGTTTCGATGCGTCCGGTCGGTCGAGCCGGACGGCGGTGGTGGATGGAACGCAGCTCTAACGGATCGGTTCTGATTCGTTTAGCCGTTTAAGTACGTCGGCCAACTGGCCGGAAAGCCACCAAAACCGTTGAAACCATGAAGAACAACGCCCTGATTGTCATTCTGATTCTGCTCATATTTTTTGTTATTTCGTTTCTGACCAACATTCTGGGACCAATCATCCCGGACATTATCACGAGTTTTCAGCTCAGCATCGGGCTGGCCGGTTTTCTGCCGTTTGCCTTCTTTGTGGCCTACGGGGTCATGTCCATTCCGTCGGGGATTCTGGTCGAGAAATACCGTGAAAAACCGGTGTTGCTGGTGGCGTTTTTTCTGGCGTTTGCCGGTGCGTTGCTGTTTGCGCTGATTCCGGGTTTCTCCGTGGCCCTGCTGTCGCTGTTCCTGATCGGTTTGGGCATGGCGATGCTTCAGGTCGTGATTAATCCGTTGCTGCGGGTAGCGGGTGGCGAGGCCCAGTTTGCCTTCAATTCGGTGCTGGCCCAATTGTTTTTTGGGGCCGCTTCGTTCCTGAGTCCGCAGTTGTACAGCTATCTGGTCAGCCGTGTGCATTCGGGAAGCAACACCGGCTTGCTGGCCGTTTTTGACCAGCTCGTTCCCGAAAACCTGAAGTGGGTTTCACTGTACTGGGTTTTTGCGGTGACGGCATTGTTGATGGTGGTTATCATTTATTTTGTGCGGTTTCCGAAGGTCGAACTGAAAGACGATGAGCGGATTGATACCGAAAAAGCGTTTAAAGACCTGCTGGGCAACAAAACCGTCCTGCTGTTTTTCTGCGGAATTTTTGCCTATGTCGGTACCGAACAAGGGATTGCCAACTGGACGTCGCAGTTTCTGCAAACCTACCACGGGGTTGATCCGGCCACCACGGGTGCGTCCGTCATCGCCTATTTCTGGGGCCTGCTGACGATTGGCTGCCTGCTCGGCTTGCTGCTCCTGAAAATTTTCGACAGTCGGCGGGTGCTGATGCTGTTTGCGGCTGGGGCCATTGTGTCGCTGCTGACGGGTTTGTTTGGCCCGGTAGACGCGGCCATTTACGCTTTTCCGATGGCGGGCTTTTTTGCTTCCGTGATGTGGTCAATCATCGTTTCGCTGGCGCTGAACTCGGTGCCGCACCACCACGGTACGTTCTCCGGTATTCTGTGTACCGGTATTGCCGGGGGAGCCGTCGTGCCGCTGATCGTCGGTGGGCTGGCCGAACTGGTCGGACTACGGTTTGCGATGTTGTTTCTGTTGCTGACGCTGGGCTATATTTTCAGCATCGGCGTCTGGGCCCGGCCCCTGGTGAACAACGCGACGGTGAAAAGTTTGAAAGAGCTATTTGCGTAGGAGGGAGTTATGCACAGGGTTAATCAGAGCATACCAGAGTTTCTCTGATTTTCTCTGACGCGCTCTGATTAACCCTGTGTAACAACTTTATGTACAAAATCATCCTGCTCATCGACTTTGCGGAAGATTACAGCAAAAGCCTGTTGAAAGGCGTGACGAAATACTCGCGGGAACACGGTCCCTGGGTGTTTTGCCGGATGCCGCTGTTCTACCGCGAAACCATCGGTATTAAGGGCATTTTGCAGTGGGCGAAGGAGTGGGAAGCCGACGGTATCATTGGCCAGTTTTACAACGACAACGAGGTGTCGGAATTCATTCAGGCCGGTATTGCGGTAATTGCCCAGGACTTCAGGGAACGGTTTGACGACATCCCGAACATTACCGGCGCCTACCACGAAGCCGGGGCGATGGCGGCCGACTATTTCCTCAAAAAAGGATTTACCCAGTTCGCGTTTTACGGTTTTCGGGACATTGTCTGGTCGCGGGAGCGGTCGGAAGGGTTTGAAGCCCACATCAGAAAAGCCGGGTATACAGTCCATACGTTTGAACACACCAAGGCGCAGTCCAGCGAGTTGTGGTATTACAAACCCAGTGCGCTGAGCCAGTGGCTGCAATCGTTGCCCAAACCCATTGCCATCATGGCTTGCGACGACCGGCAGGGGCAGCACATCACGGAAGCCTGTCGGCAAACCGGCATCCGGATACCCGAAGAGGTGGCCGTGCTGGGCGTCGATAACGACGAAATGATCTGCGAACTGTCGGACCCACCGCTGTCGAGCATCGCGCTGGATGCCGAAAAAGGCGGTTATGACTCGGCCAAACTGCTCGACCACATGATCCGGACGGGAGCCACTAATTTTTACGACATTGTGGTCAAACCCATGCAGATCGTGACGCGCCATTCGACCGATATTTACGCGACCGACGATGATTACATCGCGTCTTCGCTGAAGTATATTCACCAGAATATCGATAAAAACCTACAGGTGGACGAAGTGGTCAGACAGGTGCCCATGTCGAGACGCGCCCTGGAAAAACGATTTTTGACCATTACCGGCTATCCGATTTACAAGTATATCTTTAACCTGCGCATCGAAAAATTCACGCAGAAGCTGCTCGAAACGGACATGACGGTGTTTGAAATCGCCCTCGATATGGGGCTGACAGACAGTAAGAACATCGCCCGGCAGTTCCGGCAGGTGAAGGGCTGTACGCCGATTGAATTTCGAAATAAATACCTGGCGGGCAAGTAGAGTCTGAAGAGTTATATCGCAGAGTTTCGCGGAGCTTATTAGCGTTAAGCGGAGCCTGTGATAAGCTCTGATTGGCTCTGATAACCCTGTGTAACAACCTTTTAAAAACGACCCAACCATGAAAACCCTGATCACCCTCCT
Organism: Larkinella arboricola; assembly: GCF_003259745.1. Taxonomy (GTDB): domain Bacteria; phylum Bacteroidota; class Bacteroidia; order Cytophagales; family Spirosomataceae; genus Larkinella; species Larkinella arboricola. The sequence continues at coordinate 27,074 of NZ_QLMC01000002.1, forward strand.
TCTCTTCATCACTATCTGGACCACAGAAAAGACCCCGTCGGACTGGATCTGGCTGTTTAACGGCACAACGACCGATCAGTGGGTGAGCGCCAAATCCGATCAGTTTCCGAAGGAAGGATGGGCCGTTGAAAACAAGGTGCTCATTACCAACAAAGGAGGCAAGCGGGGCGGTGACCTTCTTTCCCGCCGGAAATTTGCCAACTTCGATTTACGGTTTGAATTTAAACTGACGCCCGGCGCCAATACGGGCTTGAAGTATTTCGTCAAAAAATACCCGGACGGGGCCCTGCTGGGGTGTGAATACCAGCTTATTGATGATATGGGCAACAAAGATATTGCCGCCGACAAGGACGACAAACGCCGAACCGCCGGACTTTATGAGTTGTTTGCGCCCTCGCAACGGAAGCTGAAACCGATCGGACAGTGGAACGAAGGCCGGATTGTGGTGAACGGAACGCACGTTGAACACTGGCTGAACGGCACAAAAGTTCTGGAATACGAACGCGGTGACGCCCGGTTTATGGCCGCTAAAGCCCAAAGCAAATTCAAAGCCGTGGACGATTTCGGCACGATCAAAGAAGGCCATCTGCTGTTGCAGGACCACGGCGACGAAGCCGCTTTTCGCAACATCCGGATTCGGGCGTTATAACCCGTTCTTACTGCTTCAGGAGCCAGATATCCGAAATCTTTGAACGTTGCCGCCAGTTCAGGTGCGATTCTTCCGGTTGGTCGAAGCTCACGGAAATCTGGCCATCCTGCGTGAGCGAGAGCGGCACAATCCACTCTTTGAATGTTTCCAGGTCTTTGTGGTAAACCGTCGGATGCAGACGTTTGCCATCAACCCGCAGCAGCGCATCGCCAGCCCCCGCCACCCGGATGACATAGCGAGCGCCGGGGTCGAGGTTGCTGTAGTCCAGCGCCGGACTAGCCTGGAATGTCTGGGTAGAAAGTCGGGTGCGGCTCAGGCCGTTGTCCCACCAGGCGATGTCGGTGGCATCGTCCGAAATCGTTTTGACGCGCGGACTTTTGCTGCCGCTCGATACGTCGTCGTAGTAACTGCCGATGCCGGGGGATTCCCAGTTGGCAATCACATGGATGCGGGCGAGTTGTTCGGCGGGTGTTTTCAAGGCCAGGATTTTCTGGCATTCGTCGGCCAGCCACCAGCGGTTATTGAGCGGATAATCCACAAAATCGAGCAGACAGCCCCGTTCCGGCCCCTTCGCCTTGTATTTCGGAACACTGGTTTGCAGGCCAATGGAAGCAAACAAATCCGCGCACAGCGTTTCTATTTTCTGCCGTAATTCGGGCGCAATGGGCTCCGTATCGGCACGGTTCACGGTTGCGAGTGCCTGATCAAGCGTTTTAGACAGATCGGTTTCGGTTGCCCGGGTCAGGATCGCATTGGCTGTTTTTTCAAGCCCTTCTTCGTAGAGCAACCGCCGACGGGTGTAGGTATCGTAGTTGGCGCGCAGGAGCAGCATCTGCCAGCGCCAGTTGGTTTTCAATTCGGGATGAGCCGTTTCCAGATTTTTCCAGAACGCAAACGTGGCTTCCACACCGCCGTTCTGGGCCAGCGGCCCCTGCCAGTTGTTTTCCAGTGCCAGAATACCGTCGGCGGCCTGGTTTGCCAGTTGCCAGCCAAAGAAAAACCGGCTGTATTCGGCCAGAATTTCGTTTACATTCTTGTCCGGGTTCCAGCCCCGCATACTCCAGATGACTTTGTTGATATCATCGTGACACCCATCGGAATACGACACAAAACCGTCGGTGAAGGGCGCGTATTTGCCGTGAATCCGGGCGAAGAAAAACGGGCGGGGGTTGATGGCTTCGCGGCCCAGCGTCAGGGCATACGCCTGATCCCAGCGCTCAACCGGAAATTCGCAGCGGACGTTGTGCGTCAGGTCCGGGTATTGGCGGTGCCGGTATTTTTTGGGCAGTCGGTAGCGGGTTTCGGCCATTGGCGGGCTGCTCGGTCCCGATACCAGCCCCTGCAACCAGTCGGGCTGGTTTTGCGCAAGGTACTTGTAAAAGTAATCAATCTGTTCGGTGTTAAAGCCTTGCAGGGAGATCCAGATTTTCGCTTTCGGATGGTACTGGATTAGTTTACCGTGCAGGTCTTTCAGGAACGCCATCACCTCGCGCGGGTGGTTATGGCCGGGATCACCGCCGGGGAAAAAAATGTGGTCGAGCCGTGGGCAGGCGCGGTAAAAGGCTTCGTGTCTTTCAATTTCGGCCTTCCGTTTTACGCCGTCGGTCAGGTCGAATGTGGCCGGGGTCCAGACCCAGTAGTCCATGTCGTACTTCTGACACAGTTCACTCATGCGTATCTGCATTTCTTTCGGCGGTATTGGAAACAGGGCGCTCGGTATTTCGCCTTCGTGGAAGGGGATGCCTTCAATGGCGTTGGTGCCGAAAATGGCGAGGTCGCGGTAATACTGCTCAAACTGGGCTATGGTCCAGGCATCGTAGGAGTTGGCTGTAGTGCGGTAGCCCAACTGGTGCCCACGAATCGGGTAAGCGGGCGCACTGGCCACATCGACCGGTCCGGCCAGTTCCAGCCGTTTGGCATCCATTTTCAGATTCCGCAGCAACCAGCCAGACCCGAACAGAATGCCCCGGGCGTCGGACCCCAGAATCCAGAGCGTATTACCTTCGCTAACCACCCGGAAGCCTTCCGGTTTCTGCTCCGCCAGTTCGGTGCCGGTTCGGTTCGGAACGGCTTTTCCGGCCACTTCTTTTTCGGAAGACAGGGCCAGTGCAATGGTTATGCTCCGGCTGCCGGGCCAGTTCTGCACCTGTTTCAGAGTGGTATTGGTGCGTTTTGCAATTTCTTCCGTCAGCATCTGGGGGGCCGTGGTCCGCATGGGAGCAGGAACGGACGGCGAAACCAGAATAGCCGCATTTTTCAGGTTGATGGGCTGGGCAATAAGCTCAAAAGCAGTAAGCAGGAAAAGGAAAAGGGGGTAGACTTTCATTTGGAGTTCGTAAAAATAGCTTATGACACGGGGCGAATCGCCGTTTTCTGTGCCGGATTCGAATTAACCGACGGTCGGCCCCGGCTGTATGACAACCCGTTGAATCTTCCGGATGGCTTCGGCGAAGGCTTGCATGTCTTCGCGGCTGCCCAACATGGCGTGCTGAAAAATCCAGACGGCTTCGTCGCGACAGGCTCGCTCGGCCACGGGACAACTCACCGCCGAATAATCCACCGATTCGGGAATGGCATAACACATGAAATTTTTGTTTTGAAACAGCGGCTGTTTGTACAGCGGATGCGGATACCCCGTCGAACAAGGCACACCCTCAGCCGCCAGCCGGGCCACAAAATCCTGGCGGGAAAGCCCTCCAAACGCCGACGGATCGTATTTAAAAATATACAGATGGTAACAGTGCCGGTTTTCTTCAGAACCCCGGCTCAGGGGCGTAATACCGTCGATTTTGGTAAGCAATTCATTGAGGTACAACCCGTTGGTGTTGCGCAGAATCGTCTGTTCTTCCAAGCGTTTGAGCTGCTGCGATAGCAGCACGGCCTGCATCTGGGTGATGCGGTAATTGCAGCCGGGGTTAAAATGGTCGTACCACTGGTGGCCTTCCATCCGGCCCACGTTGCGCAGCGACGCCATCATGCGGTACAGACTTTCGTCGTTGGTGACCACAATACCGCCTTCGCCACTGGTCAGGTTTTTGGACGACTGAAAACTGAAGCTGCCCACATCGCCGATGGAGCCGAGTTTACGGCCTTTGTACTCGGCACCGTGGGCGTGGGCCGCGTCTTCGATGACTTTTAAGTTGTTACGGCGGGCAATGTCCATGATAGCGTCCATGTCGCAGGCCAGACCGGCAAAATGAACGGGAATAATCGCTCTGGTTCGTTCCGTAATGGCCGCTTCGATAGCTTTCGGATCGAGGTTATACGTATCGGGGTCGATGTCCACAAAAACCGGTACGCAGTTGACCTCGAGCACTGTCGAAGCCGTTGCGATAAACGTGTACGGCGGAACGATTACTTCGTCGCCGGGCCGCACTCCGCAGGCCATCAGCGCCAGCCGGAGCGACACCGAACCGTTGACGCAGGTGACGGCGTATTTTGTGCCGCAGTAAGCTGCAAACGCTTGTTCGAATGCCTCCACCGAATCACCACAATCCGGATTACCCCAACGACCGCTTCGAACGATTTCGGCCACGGCCTGCACGTCGGTTTCGTCAAAGAGGGGCCAGGGGAACGTCGTTTGGACGGCTTTTTTGCCACCGTCAAAGGCCAGGGTTGTCGTCTTTTCCATAGGGTCGGTACTCATTCTAAAATACGCGGCTCACCGGGTTTCGGGCTATGGTTACTGAATATATTTTTAGAGAAATAGCCTGTTTGGCGGGGGATGACGTATTACCGCAAACCCTTATCCGAATTAAAATGAATGCAAAAGCACTTTCTTATAGCCTGCTCGTTGCGGGGCTGTCGATGGGCACGGCCTGGGCTATTCGCGGTCAGTTTGGGCATGAGCATGGCGCGGCCTGGGCGGGTGGTATTGGTGCGCTGAGTGTTCTGCTGGTGGCCAAGCGCGCCGACTGGTACGCCCGGATGTTTCAGGTGGCACTGGCAGGAGCCGTCGGCTGGGGCATTGGCGGCATCATGAGCTACGGTGTGGTGGTGGGCTACGGTCGCGGGACTGATTTTGTGAATGTGTATTACGGCCTGATGATGCTGTTCGTGATCGGCGGTCTGTACGGTTTTATCGGGGGCGGTCTGTTTGGTCTGGCCCTGGCCGATTCCTCCCAAAAACCCGTCCGCTGGCATCAAATTCTGGTAGAAATGCTGGCCGGGGCCGTTGTTATCTACTTTCTATTCATCGAGCAATGGGGCTGGCTCATGACTCCGCCCCGCTCGGAAATGTGGGCGGCCTGTCTGGGTATGGCATTGGCCCTGACCTGGTTTATGTACCGGACCGAACAGTATTCCGCTCTACGGGTAGCGGTTTTTGCCGGGCTCGGTGGGGGCTTCGGTTTTGCATTCGGGAATTTCCTGCAAGTGATGGGGAATGTGTCCGGCATTTCGTTTAATTTCTGGAACGTGATGGAATACTCGCTGGGATTTTTTGGGGGCGCCGGAATGGCCTACGGAACCTTTACGTCCTCCTGGGAACCGGTTGAAGATCGCTCTCCCAAACGGGGCATCTGGTTCCCACTGCTTATGGTAGCACTGGTGATTCCGCTGGTGGTCTGGGAGCAAAGCTTTGGGCTGAAACGTGTGATAGACAAGTACGACAAAGTGGGCGCCGGCGATGATTTGGGCCTGATCTGGAGTGTTCGGCTGGGGGCACTGGCCGCTGTGCTGGCCACGGGCGGAGTCTGGTTTATCCGGTATTACTGGAATAAAACCACCGAATGGGTACGCTACGAATACAACGAAGTTCGGACGTTTTTTCTGGTTCACCTGGGGTTGTATACCGCCTTAAGCTTGCTCATTACCGGGGCCATCATCAGCACCCATCGAATCGAGCAGTATCTCTATCTGGTCAATCTGGTGGTTATTGCGCTCCTGATGGGTCGGACAAAACCGGATTTTTCGCAGCGTGGACTGTATGCGGGGCGGTGGGCGATGGGGGTTGCGCTGGTACTGATTTTCATGGCGCTGATTACGCTGGTGGCCATCAACAGCCACGGCGAACTGGGGGGCATGAACAGGCGGTTTGAGTAAGGGGTGGAGTGCCCACCCCTTTTGGTCAGCTTACCAGGATATTCCGGCAGAAATTGACGCATTTTTTGACTTCAGCCACCGAATTGGAACCCGCGGGTATCTGGTATTCCAGCTCCACCGTTGCCGGAAATTTATACTTCTGATCGCGCATCAGCTTCAGAACCTGCGTTAACGGCGTATCGCCCTGTCCCCACGGCAGGTTGCCTTTGCCATGTTCGGCGGTTTGACGGTCTTTGATGTGCATGCTGGCAATGCGGTTGTGCTTTTGTTTGATAAGCACCAGCGGGTCCGGATTACCGGCGGCCACATAATGCCCCAGGTCAAAGTTAAGCGCGTTGGCTGGTGATTGCGCGAGGGCCGTATCCCAGAAGGTCGGTGTTTGCTGCTCATGGCCGTGGTATCCCACACGAAGACCGTGTTTTTGGGCCATCTGGCCGAGCTTGAGCGTGTGCGCATCATTGGCCGGGTGTTCGAGTGTTACCTGGTTGGCACCCAGCAATTTGGCCGCCCGCATCCCGTAATCAATTTCGGCGTCCGAGCTTTGCAGACCGAAGGTAGAGGGCTTGAAGCCGTAAATCTGCACCCCGGCCTGATTGAACATTTTGCGGACCTGCTCAAACTTGTTCATCGGGGCCGAAAGCCGCCATTTGGCCAGTTCCTGCTGATACGCCTTCCGTTGCGCTTCAAACTCTGTCAGGGTCTTCTGCTCATCGTCCGTCAGGGTCTGGTTCTCGCGTCGCTTGCGCATGAGTGGCCCGATGGCCCGCATATCAACCTTGCTTTTTGGCGCACCCGCAAATGTTTCGGCCGGATCGCCCATCAGTTCGATGGCGCTCACCCCGCTGTCCAAGACATATTGTAAGGTGGCTTCGGCGCTCTGGTCGGGCATTTCCCGGAACGAATAGGTAATGAGGCCGATCTGCACCCCGTCGATCAGCGAATTGGGTTTGTCGCCCAGCGTACGGATCAGGGCCGGAGCGCCAAAAACCGGACTTTTGCTAAGTACCAGACCCGAAATCAGGGCCGTTGTGGCACCTAGAAACCGGCGCCGGGTTTGGTTGTTTTCCATGAATTTACCTTGGTTGGGTGATTGAGAATAGTCGGTAACGGTTGGTGGCAGCGCAAACACGGGTTGCCTCCAATAAAGGTAGCAGAATTTTTGAATCGGTTCACGTTCGGAACACAACGGGTCGTGCCTGCTTATGGTGCCCAGGATTGTTCCGGATGGGTTAGGCACTGAAAAAATAATCGACAAATTTAGTTGCGCACCGCCTGGCTTACCCGCTCTACATAATCCGTCTGGATCACATCCACACCCATTTGGGCGGCTTTTCGGTAGTGTTCCGGTGTTTCAAAAAAGCCCAGCGCGTCGGAAAACACCCGAATACCGTGGGCGTGAATCTGCCCGACGAGTTCGGCTGTCAGCGACGTCCAGCGCACATCAAAGGCATACGGCTGCAATTGCTGAATCTTGGCGGGTAGCTCATCCGCGCTCCGCAGCGAAGGCATGACTTTCGCCCTGGGAAACACCTGTTTCAGCGACAATAGAAACCCATCCGAACCGTAAAAAACGGCATCGGCCAGCAGACCAAGTTCGGCCAGTTCATCGACCAGCGGCTGAGGCTGCACGGCTTTACAATCGACGTATAAACTGACCTTCCGGGCACTCGTCTGATTCCAGTTGCGCAGGAGCTGTCCTACTTCTTTCAGCGTCGGAATCCGCTCATCCTTGAATTTCTCACCGAAGCCTTTTCCGGCGGAAAGTTGCTTCACCTCGGCCAATGTCTGGTTTTCCACCGGCCCCGAACCGTTCGTGGTACGGTCGAGTTTGCCGTCGTGCAGAATCACCAACTGTCCGTCTTTGGTGGTCCGAACGTCGATTTCGATGTAACGGATCGGCATGGTCAACACCGCCCGGAACGTCGCCAGCGTGTTTTCCGGAGCCACCAGAGACGAACCCCGGTGGGCGGAAAGGACGGGCTGGGCGGCAGCCTGAAACTGGAAAACCGCCCAGCCTAAAAGCAGGAAAGGAAGCCGTACTGACTTCATTTTTTAATGGTTAGCGAGTCCTGAACCTTGCCATCCTTGTCGTAAACCGTATAGATCAGCGTTTTTCCATCCATTTTCAGATGCTGGTAAAAAGGGCCGTCGTTATACCGAACCTGCGCGTAAGGTTCATCGGGCCACTCTTCGTGGTGGCTCGGAATACCGATGGAAATGGTGTAAATCGTGCCCTTGGACGGGGACGCAACCGGTTTTCCGGCAAACATGGGCCTGGTGCGGAGGTAATAATGAACGTGACCGCTCATGACCATATCAACGTGATACTGATCGAAGAGACTGCCCCATTCCCGGCGAATGTCGGCGTAATCTTCCTCAAAGTTGTAGGGCGGAAAATGAAAGAACGCAAACTTCCAGTCGGCTTTGGAGTTGGCGAGCTGCTCTTTAATCCAGGCGGTTTGCGCTTCAATGGGCGAGGTCGCGTCGATCATCAGGAAAAGTGCGTTCTGATACGTAAATGCGTAGGTTTGCTCGGTCGGAACGTCTGCCGATTTGGGGCCGTTTTTCGGTAGACTGAACATTTCCTGATACATCCACGCGCCCAGACCATCCTGGCTGTCGTGGTTGCCGGGAATGGGCATCAGCGGTTTCTGGCTGAAAATACCGCCTGAATGCTGCCAGAGCTGGTCCCATTCATCGCGGTGTAAACCCGTGCTGACCAGATCGCCCGCGATGGAATAAAAGGCAATTTCGGGGTGGCGGCTGAGGGTCTGCCGGGCCATTGCGCCCCAGTCCGGCGATTTGTGGGTGTCGCCAAACCAGATAAACGAAAAGCCTTCGGGAGCGGATGACTGGGTTTTAAACGTTGCGGGTTTCGACCAGCTTCCGGTTTTGGAGCCAACCCGGTACGCATACATACTCCCGGGCTTAAGTCCGGAAAGCTGGGCCGTAAACCGGTTTACATACCGATCGTTCTGCAACAGCCGGTCTTCCAATTTAAATGCCGTAGCCGGGGCCGACAGCGTATCCGTCGTGCCCAGGGGCCAGTACTGCACCAAACCGTCCGAAACTGTTGCGGCTGCCCGCCATTGAATATCCTGCGTTGTGGCCGGGTTACCGCTCCACGTTTGCAGAATTTGGTCGGGCTGGCTCGAAGCGGGGGTACTGGTTGTGCGGAATGCACCGATCAGATGGGCTTCCCGCGCCCGGCCCCGGATGGTCTGAAACAGGGTTTGTCCGCGCAGCGATTCCGGTATTTCGGTTAGGGTGAGATCGCTCCAGTCGTGGTACGTGAACGCGCCCAATCGCATGGTATCGAGGGTTTGATGAGCCGGATACACGTTGCTGATCGTTACCTTGTCGCCGGGTTTCTGAGCGCCGACGCTGATGAAATAAACGGGCCGGTGTTTGTCAAAACCGTTGATACCCAGTTCCACTTTTCCGGCGTCGAACGGTTTTTGCCAGACTTCGTAGGTAAATTCTTCGTTCCTGACAAGCAGATCGGTCTTTTTAAAGCCGCTGCTTTCCAGCCAGAATGGCAGAGTTTTCTGATCCTGATGCCGCATCAGCGAAACCGTTACCGGCTTATCGACATTGAACGTTACATACTGCGTAGCCAGGACGTTCTTCTCCGGTTCGGACAGAAACTGAAGGACATACGGCTGGCTGATCGTGTCGAGCTGCTCGGGTTTGAGCGTTTCGTAAAGCCGGGTAACGGCTCCGTCCATGACGGCTTTGACGGATTGGGTGTCGGGTTGTGATTCGTGTTGGCAGGCAAGAAATAAACCGGAAGAAAGAAAAAACAGGGGTAGTTTAAGCGTGTACTTCATCAGTGGGTATTGGGTGTTCAGGTCGCCCCAATCCGGTCGGACTGGGGCAACGCTATCAGCAATTAAATTGAGTTTTGTTTTAAGAATACTTCGTCGTTATCGGTCAGAAACATCCGGGTGCTTTCCGTGTATTCTCCGCCGTTGGGGTCTTTGTATTTCAGATCGACGTAAAAAGCCCGGTAGCCCGATGCCGGATAGGGTTGGGTGAGTTCAATTTTAGACTTTCCCTTGACACCCAGATTTTTGCCAAACCATTTCTCGTCCTGAAAAATCCGGTCTTCCGAATCCGCCGACCAGACCACGGCATCGACCAGCGCATCGGCGGTGGTTTGGATGGTCAGTTTAACGCCGGTTTTGGTGCCGGAAGCGTCCCATTTACAAACCGGATACGGCTTTTTAGCCATCGTCATACCGAAAAACGCACTTAATCCCTCGAACGCCTGTTTGCCGTCGCCCAGGTTGTGGCCGGCGTTGGGCACGTAATGAATCAGGTTTTCGCCGGGAATGTCGTCGTAATAGTTCTTGATCGCGTCCACGGTCCAGTAGGGGTCGTTGGTTCCCATGAAAATCATCTTGGGCATGGTGAGCTTTTTCCGGTAGGAGTAGGGGTCCACCATTTGGGTAATCGCATTGCCGTCTGCGGTGCGGGCCGTCTGCGGAATGCCCAGATTGACGTAATCCTCAATTTCAACGCTGTATTTATTCCAGGACTTGATCTGGTAATCCAGGTTGATGGGCATGTTGAGAATGTCGATAACCATCGGGGCAATGGCCGTTACGCGGTTATCATTGGCACCCGTCAGCCAGGTGGTCCAGCCGCGTTTGGACGCCCCCGAAACCACAAACCGGTTGATGTCGCGTTTCAGCGTCTGCTTCGAAAATTCCTGCACGGCATCCATCGCCCGAACGGCGCTTTTAACCATCGGAAACAGCAGCGGCCAGGTGTAATCGTGGTCTTTTTTAAAGTTGTGGAGCGTGAAGGAAATCAGCGCATCTTCGGTCAGGTTGTTGTAAAGCGGCTGGTTGGGCGTTTGCCGCAGAATGGAAACAATGGCTTTGTTTTTAGCCGCAATCCCGGCCAAAGCCTGCAACACCTGATCGTTGGCACCGGCTTTCCAGTTCGGTTGTTCGCTTTTGTTCGAGCCGCCGGTAACGAACAGCAACGCGCCGTCGTACTGGTTTTCTTTCGGAACCAGAACCGTTAGCTGGTGCCGCCATGTGTGTTCGCGCCATTTCTGCGAGGTCAGCAGCAGGTGATAACCCCTGGCCGGACCTGCTTCAAAGGTTTCTTTTACTTCCCACCGGAAGGTTTTATCGTCGTTATTCAGGTAATGCTGGAGGGCGGTTTCCGGCGTTACGGGTTCTTTCTTCGGCGTATCGAACGACCCCAGGACCAGAGTAACAAGCAACAGGAAAGGAGTGAACAGTCGTTTTTGCATGGTGTTGTTTTTGTGATGATGGGTGGACCGGTACGGTGTTGTGTTGTGCCTTTTAGAAACTTACCAGGGTGTACCCGTGCTTTGCAATACCCACGGTTTTGACCAGGCGCTGTTCTTGCCGTCCGCTTCCGAATACGGTGTTAGTTCCAATCGGTTCAGGGCTGCATCGGTGTTGGCTTTGTTGAGGTTCCGTTCGTCGAGCATGTAGTAAAACCGGACGGGCAGCACCTTCCGTTTGGCATTCGGACCGGCGATCAGCTGCGGGAAACCCGTTCGGCGGTAATCAAACCAGGCTTCGGTGGCGGCTGTCCAGCTCGCAATCCATTTCTGCTCGATAATCTGCTTCTGAGTGCCGTTGTAAGCCACGTCTTTCTGAGCGATGTAAGCGGCATAGGCCCCGCCGACGCCCCAGGTTTCCAGCGAATTCTTGATGGCGGCTTCGTACCGGCTTTTGGCATCGCCGGCGGCCCAGCCTTTCTGGGCGGCTTCGGCCAGAATGAAATTGACCTCCGATGCCGACATCAGCCGGGCTTTCAGGAGTGGACCTTTGGCGGCTCTGTAAATGTCGTTCAGCCAGGAAACGTGCGGGTTTTTGGCGGCCTGTTCGCCGGTCTGGCTGAGGTTGTAGGTGGATCCACCCACAATGGCCGTGGGTAAACCCACATAGTTCGGGTCGGTATTGACTTCCTTTCCGGCCACCTGATCGGGCGAGAGATACCGTTTCCCATCCACAATTTTGTCGGTTTTAGCCGGAAGCGTTGCGTCGACCACCAGCGGAATCTGCACCTTATTGGCCCAGACCGCCAGCCGTGGGTCGTTGATCGCCAGCAGGGCTTTGACGAAGGTGTCGGCCATTTTGAGTCGGCGATAATTGCTTTCGGTGGCGTCGTAGGTCGTGTTGGCGGGCCAGGAATCGGCGTTGCTATTGCCCGCAAACGGCATGGCGGCATCGTCGGCCGAAGCCGTTATGATTGGGTACTGGGCGGCATTGGCCACAATTTTTTCGATACCGGCTTTGGCCACATCGGGCTTTTTCGACGAAATCCGCATATAATACCGCAGGGCCAGCGAGTTGGCCAGCTTCCGCCATTTGGCCGGATCCCCTTTGTAGTACACGTCGGCGGACTCGGCGTTGCTGTTGTAGGCGCTTTTGGCTTTCGACAACAGGGTATTGGCCTTTTCCAGATCGGCCAAAATGCCCGTGTAAATGGCTTCCTGCGTATCAAAAACCGGGAAGGTATTTTCGCCCCCGCCCAGTTCACCTTTCAGCGCCTGGCTGTAGGGCGCATCGCCCCAGAGATCCGTAACTAGGCCAAAGAGCATGGATTTCATGACCAGCGCAATGCCCTGGTGCAGTTCGAAGTCCAGTGCCACGGCGCGGTCGTAGACGTACTGGTTGTTGCGCAGGATGTCGTAGTATTCACTCCAGCTCTGGCTGCCGCCCCATTCGTAATCGTTGTGGGCACCGCTCCAGCCGTCTTTCTGCGTGTGCTGCATCACCCCGGCAATGTCCTGATACCCCAGGTTGACAAACGCTCTGCCGGTTTCGGTTAACACCGTCGAAAGCACCAGATTGGGGTGAGCCGTGGCCGGATTGACCCCGTTCGGATTCACGTTCAGATCGGCCAGATTCTTACAGGACGATACTGTCAGTGTTAATAAAACAACGAGACTGATAAATTGAAGAGATATGATTTTCATGATGATGAAGAAAACCGGTTAAAACGTTAAACCAAGCCGAAAGCCCACCGGAATAACCCAGGGCATGACGTTATACCGCTCGATACCCTGTTTGAACTGAATACCCGAACCCTGCACACCCGACTCGATCTGAAACGCCATTTCGGGGTCGATACCGATTTTGGCCGCCGTCCAGAGGATGATGTTCCGGCTGTAGACCGACACGTTCGCATTTTGCAAACCGATTCGTTTGACCAGTCCCTGCGGCAAATCGTAGCCCAGCGATACTTCGCGGAGTTTCAGGAACGACGCATCAAACAGGTTGGCCCGTGTAAACGACCAGGTGGTTGCTCCGGCGAAGGGCAGCATCATCGTACCGGGGCCGCCCAGATTTTCCTTGTAACCCGTTGGATTACCGGTTTCGTCGTAGCCGGTGGCAATGACACCCGGAATGAACACCCCGCCGTGGGGTAGTGTGTACGGACCGTACTTAAATGGGAAACTGCCGTATTCGGGTGTCGGGCCACCCACCAGCGGGAAGTTGTTGCCGCTGATCAGAATCATTCGGTCCTGATTCTCCACCAGATAATTGCGGAGGGCGTCGCCGGTCAGGCCGTTGGGGTTAATCAGCTTGTCGTAGAACAGTTGCGAGCGGCCATCTTCCTCCCCGTAGCGGTAGGTTTGGGAAACAAAATCTCCGCCGTTCCGCCAGTCGAAGGTCATGTTCAGGCTGAAACCCCGGTAGGTGAGCGAAGTTTGCAGACCGAGCAGAAACCGGGGGTTGAAATTGCCGATTTTGTTCTTTGTATCGATGGCGTCGATGTACTGCCATTTACCGGTCTGGTCCAGAATCGGATAGCCAAAGTAGGGGGAATTTTTATCTTCTACCGTCACCACTTTCGAGTCGTAAATATCACCGATTTCGTCACCCACGTACGTCCAGGCCCCGCCCCTGGCGTCGGTCCAGAGCGTGAAGTAGGGGAGGTCGTCGGAGAGCTTTTCAATGGTGGTGCGGTTGCGGGTCAGATTGGCGTTCACGTCCAGCCGCCAGCCGTTTTTCTCGATGGGTGTGCCGCCGAGCGTCAGTTCTACACCCCGGCTGACGAGCAGACCCGCGTTGATGTTTTTGGTCGTGTACCCCGAAGAAGGCGGTAATTTGGTGCTTAGAATCTGGTTTCGGTTTTCCGAGACGTAATACGTGGCACTGGCCCGCAGCCGGTTTCGGAAGAGGTTCAGGTCAAGGCCAAACTCCGAGGAGGTGGCAATTTCCGGTTTCAGGCCCGACAGCAGCAGCGTTCCCGGTACGTTCAGGCGCGGAATACCGTCCCAGGTCCCGGCGTTGGTCAGTGTGCTCAGGAGCATGTACGGATTGGCGTCGTTGCCCACCTGCGCGACCCCACCCCGCAGTTTGAGTAAACTGATGGTGTTGGAAACCGGCAGGATTTCGTTCAGCAGCACACTCAGCGACGCCGACGGGTAGAAGTAGGAACGGTTGTTGGCCGGCAGCGTACTCGACCAGTCGTTGCGGGCCGTCAGATCGAGGTACACCATGTCTTTGAAACTCAGGTTGGCCAGACCGTACAGGCTGTAAATGCCCCGGTAAAACTTGTTGCTGTTGTAATCGAGGTTGTCGGGGGCGATGTTCTGGATGGTGAATACGCCCGGAACAATCAGGCCGGTGCCGTTGCGGGTGGCATTGGTGATGTTCGAGCCGGTCTGGTAGCGGTAATTTCCGCCCGCCGATACCGACAGTCCGAAGTTGCTTATGTCTTTTTTGTAGGTCGCCAGAAAGTCGGCGTTGCTTTCAAACGAGCCGATGTTAATCAGACCGTAGGCTCCGCGCGGATCGTTGACGTAGCTGTTGGCAATTTTGGTTTCGCGCTGCTCCTGGTAGGTGTCGAGCGAATACCGGCCCATGAAGCTGAAATCCTTCGTAATCTGCCAGTCGGCGCGCAGGTTGCCAAAAATCCGGTCGCGCGTGAAGCTGTTGTTGATCTCGTGCGCCAGAAAGTAGGCGTTGTTATAAACCCCGTTGTATTGGGTGCGCTGCTGCAATCCCTCCTGACCGGGCATCCAGTAATCCCGCATATCCCGGATGTCGATATGGGGTGAGGTGTTGTAGGCGGCTTGCAGCGGGTTGCCACCCCGGTTTCCGGCGGGGCGGTTGTTGGAGTTGTTGCGGCTTACGTCGAGGTTGGTGCTTAGCCGGAGTTTATCGTTCAGCTTCAGGGAAGAACTCAGGTTTAAGGTATTTTTGAACAGGTCGGTGTTCGGGATAATGCCCCGGTTCTGCATGTTGGAGTACGAAATCCGGTACGTGATCTGGTCGGTGTTGTTGGCAATGGAAATTCCGTTGGTGGTGGTAATACCGGTCTGCACGAAATTCCGGACGTTGTTTTTGTGCGAAACCAGCGGCATCGGAATGGGTTTGCCATTGGCGTCCAGCGGACTGTTCCACTGCACTTCCTCGTACCCTTTGTCCAGTTCTGCGCCGTACGTAGCGCCAATTTCTTCCTGAACCAGTTTGCCAAACGGATTGGTGAGCGGGTTGTTGCTGACCGAAACCGGGATGGCCGAAAACTGCCCCGAACCGAAGCCGGTCTGCCATTTCAGAAATTTATACGGCTGGTCCAGAACGGTATTCGAGGTAATGTTAACCGTCAGTTTTTTAACTCTGGAGCCACTTTTGGTGGTGATGAGGACCACTCCGTTACCGGCCCGGGTTCCGTAGAGCGCGGCTGCACTCGGTCCTTTCAGGATGGAAATGTTTTCGATATCGTCGGGGTTCAGGCCGGAGATGGCATTGCCGTAATCCACCCGGTTGTCGGTACCGATCTGACTGACGTTGTTGAGCGTATTGGCAATCGGAACACCATCGACCACAAACAGCGGCTGGTTGTCGTTGCTGAGTGATTTGGCTCCCCGAATCACCATGCTGACCGACGAACCCGTACCGCCAGTGGCGCTAATGTTGACTCCGGCTACCCTTCCGGCCAGGCCGTTGAGTACGTTTTCCTGCACCACGCGGGTCAGGTCTTTGCCCTCAATTTTGCCGACCGAGTAACCGAGCGAACGCTCCTCGCGTTTAATACCAAGGGCTGTTACGACGGCTTCCTGCAAGGTTTCCGTCGTTTCGGTCATGGTAATGTCAATGATATTTCGGTTTCCAACGGGTACTTCCTCGGTTTTGTAGCCAATGTACGAATACACCAGTACCGGACTGGCTCCGCTGACATCCAGCGTGTACCGACCGTTCTGGTCGGAGGTGGTACCGGTCTGGGTGCCTTTGATCAGTACGTTGACGCCGGGAATGGGGGAGTTGTCGGTGCCTAACCGGACGGTTCCGGTTACCCGACGGGCCGTCTGTGCCCAGGCGGAAGACAGACCCAGCGCCAGTAACCACAGGCCAACCAGCAAACACCGAAGCCTTTGCGGATGAATAGAAGTTTGATTCATAGGTTTTCTGTGTAGAGGTTTAGAAATGTAGGTGTACGGCGATTCGAAAAAGAGATAAGGAGGTAAACTATAAGGATATGACGCTATAATATAAATAATTTGCGCGAAAAAAAGGGTGGACGCAAATCCACCCTTTTTCGTATGTTGCGTACTACTATGTGCCAGCTACCCAATTACCAGGGTTTGCCGGTTCCCTGAATAACCCAGGGTTTGGCCCACTGGCTGTTTTTACCCCGGATTTTGGTGTGGGTATTTTCTTCCAGTTTGCCCAGCGCACTCACCGAATTCGCATTGTTGAAGTTGGTTTCATTATCACCGTAGATAAACCGAACCGGCAACACACTTTCAGGAGCTGCCGGACCTGCTTTGAACGCAGGCAGACCGGTCCGACGGTAGTCCATCCAGGCTTCGATGGCCGAGGTCCAGCTGGCGATCCATTTCTGCTCCATGATCTGCGCCAGCGTGTTGTTGAATTTCACGCCGTTTTTCTCGATAAAGGTAGCGTAGGAACTGCTGGCTCCCCAGGTATCGAGCGAGTTTTTGACCCCGTTATTGTAGTGCGTTTCAGCAGCACCAACCGACCAGCCTTTCTGAGCGGCTTCGGCCAGAATGAACGAAACTTCGGCCGCTGAGATCAGACGGGCTTTCAACAAACCACCTCTGGTGCCCCGGTAGGTTTCCGACAACTGGGAAACGTGCTGGTTCTGTACCACCTGACCCGGCGTTGGGTTGTAGTTGAACGAGCTCGGATCAATCAGACCCGCCGGAACCCCCACATACTCGCGGGTGTCAACGGCTACCGTGAAGGTGTTCGGATTATAGTGGCGCGTGAACTTGTTGCCCGCTTTCGTTTCCGTTAAGAACTGAGCATCCGTTAAGGAAACCGTTCCCGTCTGGATAACACCGTTTTTGCGAATGAATTGATCAACGGGCGTTGCCAGCGTCGGATCAGCTACCCAGCGAACGTAGACTGGTTGAAACCACACTTTCAACCGCGGATCTTCGGTGGCAATGAGTTGATCCATCAATAATTTGGCGGGCTTGCGCCGACGGAACTCTGAAGGATCGGTATTGAACTCGGCAGCACCGGGCCAGGAGTTGCCTGCTACACCGCCAGCATAGTCCATCGCGGCATCTTCGCTGGCCGCTTTGATGTAAATACCGGATGAGTAGATGCTCTCGATACCGGCTTTGGCGACATCCGGCAGTTTCGCCGAAACTCGCATGTAATACCGGAGCAGGAGCGAGTTGGCAAATTTTTGCCACTTGGCGGGATCTCCGTTGTAATACACATCGTATCCCGTCCGATAACCGGTTACATCACCGGAAGCAAACAGGGATGAAGCGGCTTTCAGGTCTTCGATAATGCCTTTGTAAATCACTTCCTGGCTGTCGTATTTCGGACGAATCATGTCATCCGAAACGTCGCCTTTCAGGGCTTCGGTGTACGGCGCGTCACCCCAGAGATCGGTGATGTTACCAAACAGGAAAGCTCTCATCGTCAGGGCGACACCCTGGTGGAATTTATAGTTGAGGGCTACCGCACGCTTATACAGGAAATCATTGTTCCGCAACTGGTTGTAGTAGTCACTCCAGTCGGTCGGCGACCAGTCGTAGTGGTTGTGACCCGAGAACCAGCCATCTTTCTGGGTGTGCTGTACGATACCGGCGGCATCACCGTATCCCCAGTCGAGGTATTTTTTTGCCGCTTCAGCCATGACCGTCGGCATGAGCATATTCGGGTTGGCTGAGGAAGGGGCAACCACGTTGGGGTTTTCGTTCAGCTCCGTGAGTTTGTCCTCGCAGGACGAGAACGTTAGCAGAGCCATTACGAAAAGTGCTTTGGAAAAAAAGGTAATTCGTTTCATGTTCTTTCGTTTCTGGTAACTTAACGATTACAGGCTGAAACCAAGTTTAAAGCCAACCGGAATCATCCAGGGCATTACGTTCTGCAATTCGATGCCCTGACGGAACCGGCCGCCATCGGCCTGGAAGGCGCGCTCGGGGTCGATACCAATTTTAGAGGCCGTCCACAGCATGATGTTCCGCGTGTAAACGGAGATGTTAGCGTTGCGCAGACCAAACAATTTAGGGACGCTATAGCCAAAAGAGAGTTCCCGCAGTTTAATAAACGACGCGTCGAAGGTAATCTGCTGGTTGTAGCTCCAGGGGTACGTGTCGGTGATCGGATAGACTTTCGTGCCGGGGCCGCCCAGGTGTTCGGTGTACGAGCCATCGGCATTCTGAATGACACCCGGGATAAAACCGCCGTCGTATTCCAGCACACCGTCGCCGTTGGAGTCGAAGCCCATACCACCCGTTTCTTTCGTGTGGCCGCCAACGCGGGGGAAGTTTCCGTTTTGCGGAATGATGTATTTTTCCGGATCTGATTTCAGCAGGGCCGCCAGCTCCGCTGCGGAGTAATTTCCGCCCTGAATCAGGTTGTCCAATTGCCGTTGTGACCGCCAGTCAGACTCTCCGTAGCGGTACGTATACGACTGGAAGTTACCGCCACTCCGCCAGTCGAAGCTGGCATTCAGCGTAAAGCGTTTGTACGAAAGCGAAGCCTGCATACCCATGATAAACCGGGGGTTGAAGTTACCCACTTTCACGCGGTCTTCGCGGTTGTTCTGGGCAATCCATTCGCCATTCTGGCTCAGGATGGGCCAGCGGTAGTACGGAGAATTCGGGTCTTTTACGGTCGCAAAACCGCGACTATACAGGTTGCCAAGTTCTTCGCCCACAAAGGAGAACGATCCCCCGTTGTTGTCGTCCCACAGTTGGTAGAAGTCGATACCCGGAGCCAGTTCCTTGATGGTGGTGCGGTTGCGGGTAAGGTTCATGTTCAGATCGAGGTTCCAGCCGTTGGCATCCTTGATGGGCGTACCCCCAATCATGATTTCCCAGCCTTTGCTCACCAGCGCCCCGGCGTTGATCAGCTTGCTGCCATAACCGGAAGAGGTCGGGGTGGTAACCGACAGAATCTGGTTGCGGTTTTCGGCGTTATAATACGTAGCGTCTAACCGGATCCGGTTGCTAAACAGATTCAGTTCTACCCCAAATTCGGTCGAGGTTTGAATTTCTGGTTTCAATTGCGGGTTCAACAGCGTTCCGGGGTAGTTGGTGGTGATCAGGCTACCCCAGGTTCCTGTTCCCAGCGCCGGCACCAGCCGGTACGGATCGGTATCGTTACCCACCTGTGCCCAGTTGGCGCGAAGTTTCAGCAGGGAGATTTCCTGCGGCAGGTTGAAGGTGTAGTTGGCCAACCAGCTCAACGACGCGGAGGGGTAGAAGTACGAACGGTTCGCGGCCGGCAGGGTACTTGACCAGTCGTTCCGAGCGGTCAGATCCAGATAGACCTGATCCTTATAACCCAGATTGGCCGTTCCCATCAAGCTGTAAATGGCTTTCTGGGCGGTGCTGTTGGTAAACCCAAGGGCAGTATTCGGCACGTTGGAGATCCGATACAGGTTCGGAATTGTCAACTGCGCACCACCCATGTACGAATCGCGGTAGTTCTGGTTCATTACGTTACCGCCCCCGGAGATGCTCCAGTCGAAATCGTTGATTTTCTTGCGGTAGGTGACCATAGCGTCAACGTTGGTTTCCGTACGGGAGATGTCCTGCAGGTAGTACCCACCATTTTTACCCCGTGAGTAGCTCCAGGGAATTTTGGTTTCACGGTTTTCAACAAAGTTGTCGAGTGCGCCCCGGACGTAAGCCGTCAGTTCCGGCGTGATGGTCCAGTCCAGCTTGAGGTTTCCAAAAACGCGGTCCCGCTTAAATCCGTTGGTGAGGGCATAGGCCAGGAAATACGGGTTATCGCCATTCGATGACGGAGTCAGTTGCTGGATTCCTTCACTTCCCGGAATCCAGTAGTCCTTCAACGCGCGAACATCCACGTGCGGATACAGGTAAACGGCCTCCAGCGGGTTAGCACCCCGGTTGTTGGTCGACGGACGGTTGTTGGAGTTCGAGCGAACAAAGTTCAGGTTCGTGTTCAGCTTGAAATTTTTGCTGATGTCGAACGTTACCGCCGAGGCCAGTGAGTTCCGGTTTAGATCGGAGTTCGGAATGGGGCCTTTATTGGTCATGTTGTTGAACGAAATCCGGTAGGTGGTTTTTTCCCCTGAGCCCGCCAACGCAAGGTTGTTGGTCGAGGTAATACCGGTTTCCAGGAAGTTCTTCATGTTGTCTCTGTACGACAGGAGCGGAGTGGCAATCTTGTTGCCGTCGGGTCCTACCGGGCTGTTCCACTGAACGGCAGTGTTGCCCGCATCCAGGGCCGGTCCACCCCAGTAGGCCGAGCTTTCGTCGAGCCGGTTGTTGCGGTCACCGTTGGCGTACTTGTAGTGAAAATCCAGGTAGCGGTAGGGCTGTTCGAAGACGTTGCTGGTCGAAAACGTAATGCCGACGCCTTTGCCTTTGACGCCTTTTTTGGTTGTTACCAGAATAACCCCGTTACCGGCCCGTGATCCGTACAGGGCGGCTGCGCTGGGGCCTTTCAGTACCGAAATGCTTTCGATATCTTCCGGGTTCAGGTCGGAGATGGCGTTACCGTAGTCAACGTTGTTCCGATCCCCCATCGAGCGAAGGTTGTTCAAGCTGTTGGCTACCGGAACGCCGTCGATGACGAACAGCGGCTGGTTGTCGCCGGTGAGGGATTTGGCCCCCCGGATCACGACGCTGATGGACGAACCGGCTCCGCTGGTCTGGTTGATGGCAACCCCCGGCACGCGGGCTGCCAGGGAGTTCATGACGTTCTCCTGGGCAACCGCCGTGATGGCATCGCCTTTGACATCAGACACGGCATACCCCAGCGAGCGTTTTTCGCGTTTGATACCGAGAGCCGTTACCACCGCTTCCTGGAGGGTTTCGGCGCTTTCGTTCAACACCAGATCAATGGTGCTGCGGCTGCCAACCGCTATTTCCTGGGTTTCAAAACCGATGTAGGAAAAAACAAGCACCGGGCTTGAGCCACTCACGTCGATTGAGTACCGGCCATCTCCGTCGGTATTAGCACCCGTCTGGGTGCCTTTCAGGACGACGTTGACGCCGGGCAGGGCCGCACCATCGGTTTTGGAAGTGACGCGTCCGCTTACTTTACGGCTTTGTTTCGCGTCGCCGGGCTCGAGGCCCGAACCGCCCTTTTTTCGGATAACAATGTTTTTGTTGACGGCTTTAAATTCCAGTCCCGACTGCTGGGAAATGCTGTTTAAGATAGTTTGTAGAGTTGTTCCATTTTCGATACGAACGCGTTTGTCAAGATCCGTTTTCAGGTTGTCTTCGTAGAGGAAAACATACCCGGTAACTTTGGTTATCTTATCAATAATAGTACTGATTTTTCCTTCCTCTTGGGATAGGTTTATTTTGACGTTTTCCAGGTCGATTTCCGGTCGGTCGGCCCAGGCTGCGGAGCAACAAATCCCCGCGAGTAAGGCTACTGCAAAGAGGTGCCTTAGCATTCGGTGGAAGATAAAGTTTGAGTTCATAAGGGATGTAAAAAGGGAATTATATTTGTAGATAGGTTGGATTTTGTATGGTCAATTCATCTACTTTCCACATCAAATTACGAGGAGTTAGCGATTGGATTCATTGTTTTATCATTTAAGAATTTGTTAATTTCCTATAACAATGGTTCGCCCTTGTATTTTGTACTGAGCACCAATCGCATAGGTGACTGATTCAAGCATGGAAACAAGGCTTTCATTTAAGTGGCTACCTGTTAATGAGGCCTTGTAAAGCGATTCGTCCTGGATTATAATATCAACATTATACCACTTTTCAAGCGTGTGTTCTACATTGCGCAGCGGTGTTTTATTAAATTGAAGCGATCCGTTTATCCAGCTACTTTCCTGTTCGGCGTTAACGCCCGTTATATGGAACGTATCGGTGTTTTTATTGAAGGTTAATTTCTGGTCTTTTTCAAGGATTATTGATGCGCTGGAATCTGATTCCAGACTCACGCTAACCCGGCCCGATCGGACGGTTACTTCGACCTCCTGTTCGTCGGTATAATTCTTGACATTAAAAGAAGTTCCGAGCACTTTAATCGTAACGCCTTCCAGCGAGATAATAAAGGGTTTCGACTCGTCACGCTCCACGTTAAAGAAGGCTTCTCCTTTGAGCGCAACCGTCCGTTTGCTCCCGTTAAACGTCTGCGGAAAGCTCATTTTGGTGTCTGAATTGAGCTTGACCAGGCTCCCGTCACTGAGCTGTACACTTCTCCGGATTCCGCGCGGAGCAATTTCCTCCTGCGTGATAAGACCCGCTCTGGATTGGCTGCCCCGGTTAGACTCAAGCAGCGTCTGCAACCGGTTTATGCGGTCGCCGGAGATGAAATAATACGCCGTGCCGAGACAAAACAGCAGGGCGACAAAAGCGGCTACCCGACGGTAATCAGCGTAAAAATTTTGAAAGTGTCTGGCCGTTGATACAGGTTTGGCCGAAGTTGTTTTATTGTCCGGATTGATTCGCCATTCGGGTTTATAAGTCTGGTTTTCTTCTTCAATTAATTCATTGAAATAGCGTTCGAGAATCGGTGAGTATTCATTCAGCACGTCATCCTTACCTAATCCTTCCAACAACTCGTCCAGTTCTTTCTCAGACAATGTGTTGCTGATTAGCTTGTTAATCAAATATTCGGCGCGGGACCGTACCATTCCAGTTGAGTTTGGTAAGCTGACTATAATACTGCCCGCTCTCTTTAAAAGGCTATTGTTCAATGAAATATTTTTATAAAAAACTGAAAAGGTTTTTGCGGTCGCTTATAAAGTGAACGCCATTCCGGCGCAGGGCTGGAATGGCGTTCGGGACAGGGAATAAGACAAGTTACAGGGTGGCCATATCGACTTTTTCCCGTAGGAATTGTTTTGCTTTTACCAGTTGGTTTTTAACGGTATTCTTGGAAATCATCAGCATTTCGGCAATTTCCTGGTACGATTTGCCCTCTTCAATGTTCAGATACAGAATCTGCTTGCGCTTTTCAGACAACAAACTGACGGCACTGTAAAGAAGCTGGAATTTAACTTCCTTGTCGTCTACTTCTTCCTCGCGGGCGGCTGCCATTTTCTCCAGATACACCTGCTTAAGCTGGTTATTTTTCTCCATCTTCTTGAGATGGTCGAACGCCATATTCCGCAGACAGGTAAATAAGTAAGAGGTAAAGTTCAGGCTTGGGTTAATCTGGCTCCGACGATCCCAGAGTTTAATAAATACTTCGTGAATGATGTTCTCGGCCTCTTCTTCATCCTTCAGAAGGGCCGTGCAGAATTTAAGGGCGGGCGTCCGGTAGTACTTATATAACTCCGCAAACGCAGCCTGATCGCCCTGGATCACTTTGCGGAGAATACGTTCATCAAGACAATCCATTGTAATGGGTGATTAGGAATCGTTAAAATTACGGGCGTTGGGTACTCGTACTTCTTCTTAGGTATGGATTGACCAGTTGTGTAGACTTCTGATAAGCTAATATAGATTATTTAGGAAAATAACTGCGTCGCAAAATGCGTAAATCTATCCTCGATTTGCGCAACGGGCGTTATTCGGATTATTACTGCTTTCTGCGGGCTTTGTATTCCTTATACCGACGGTTGTATTCTTCTAATTGCTCTGGCTTAAACCGTTTTAGATACTCCGAGGGCAGATCAAGCCGTTCGGCGGTTTGGGCCGGTGCCCGATCGGTCAACTGGTTTTGCCCTTTGGCGTTTTTGGTCAGATCGAAGGCGTCGTACAACTCACCCGTTACCGTAAAGGATTGGTAGGAAAGTTTGCCGCCGTCGATGGAAACAATCTGGTAAAGCTGCGTATTGGATGCCGCCCGGTCCATCCAGTCCTGCAAACCAATGTCGTACATTTTTGGACCGCTGACGGAGACGACGTAAATTGGACCATCGGGGTATTTGCGGGCTTTGCCCAACGGCATGTTCAACCCGCGACCGTAGGTATGGTCGTGCCCCTGCAACACCAGGTCTACTTTATACTTTTTGTAAATCGGCTCCATTCTGGCCCGCCATTCCTCATTGTCGCGTCCGCTTTTGGTGGAGTAAATCGGGTGATGGTGCGTCACGACGGTCCACCGGTTCGGATTGTTGGTCAGCACCTGCACCAGCCAGTCGGCCTGTTGATCCAGCACCGTGGAATCGAGCAAAGCACCCTGCGAATCCAGTGAGATAAACCGGGTGCCCTGGTAGTCAATATAATACGCGGTTTCTTTCAGTTTCTCGGGACCGTTTTCCGGCAGCACGAACGAGGGCCGCCAATGCCGCGATACTTTCCGCCGATTGTCATCGTCCTTAAAATACTCGTGGTTGCCGGGCGTCGCCAGGGTCGGCACCATCCCGTTTACCCAGCCGCCCGCTTCGAACCACTCGCCCCACTGCCAGTCGGCATTAGAGGTGGTGATCAGGTCGCCCGCGTGAATCATGAAAGCCGCCCTGGGCATGGTCGAATACGCCCCCCGAATGGCCCGTGACCACAGGGACCGGATGTCGTTCTGGGCGTCGCCGAAATAAATAAATGAAAACGGAGCGGGTTTGTCGCTGGCGGTTGTAAACTGAAACCATTCGGTCCAGATCGTGCCATTACCCACGCGGTAATTGTATTTTGTGCCCGGTTTCAGGTTCTTGAATTGAACGGTATGGTAGAGCTTGGTCGTGCCGTCGAGCTGAACCCGTTGCGTTGTGGCGTTAACAATCGTGGCTTTCTTTTCCACGTCCGGCGAGGGGTCGGCTTCGGCAATGGCCCCTACGGCGTTGGTTACCGTCGAATCCGTCCGCCAGTTGACCGACTGTGACGTAGCCGGATTGTCCTGCCAGCCCAGCGTCAGCCGGTCCGGATACGGTGAGGGCAGATAGTCTTTATGTGTTTGGGCCAGGGCCGGAAAGCTGGATGCCAGAAGAAGGAGCCAACAAGAAAAAGTGCTAAATCGGACGCGCATAGGGACTATTTATGAGGACTATCAAAAGTACTGACCAACCCAGTAAAAGGACTATTGTGTCCCGATGAAACTTTTCAATTTAACAAAACCGTAAAATTGCTCAGACTTTCGGATAGCCCGGAAACCTGCCCGTTGAGTATAATAGGAAATTGAAGTTGATTTGATGAGGGAATTCCGGTTAACCCACCTGCTTGTTGTTTGCTGCCTGCTTGCCTTGTCCGGCTGGTCCTGTCGCCAGTCAGACAAGGTAGCGGGCCAGCAGACGGTTTATCAGGATACCGCCTTCTGGCAGGAGTACCACGAACCGTATCCGATTGGCCCGAATCCGGAAGAAAACCAGGTTCGGAGCCTGGCCGTCGATGGGAAAAATACCGTCTGGGCGGCCACTGCCACCGGTGTTTTTCGGAAAAAAGCCGGTGGGCGGACCTGGGAAGCCGTCCTGCCGGAAGCCGACAGCGGACCCGCTTTTGCCGTGGCTGTTGATCGGGAATCGGCCATCTGGCTGGGGGCCTGGAACGGCCTCTACCGGCATCGGGCCGGAGAACTCGAACGTATAAATGGACCGGAAGCGCCTATTTCGGCGCTTTGCGTAGCCGCAGAAGGCGTTTATGCCTGTGGGCCCAAAGGTGTCTGGCGACAGGAAGCATCCGGCTGGAAACGGGTGAAATTGCCCAATGTCCGTTCCATCCGAAAAGCCGTCTCGGACGGTCGGGGCGGTTTATGGCTTGGAACCGATGTGGGCTTGTATCATTACAAAGCCGATTTAACCGATTACTTTTATAAAACCGATCATTTGATCAGCGCCTATGTGAAAGGGCTGGCGTTTGATTCGCAGCAAAAACTGTGGGCGGGCGGATTGGGTGGCGTCAGCGTGCTGAACGGGTATCAACTGGAAAAAACGCTGAAACCCGAAAACGGCCTGTCGTCCATTTACGTCACCTGCGTCGAGCGCGCGCCGGACAGCACCATATGGGTGGGCACCGAAGTGGGCGTGGTTCGCTACCTGCCCAATGGCAATCACTCGCTGCGGTTCAGTCGGCGGTGGCTGTTGGATGATAAAGTGAATGCCATTGCGTTCGATGCCGCCGGAACCGCCTGGATTGCCACTCCCCGGGGGGTGAGCGCTATCAAAAAGCGGAAGATGAACCTGGCCCAGAAGAATGATTATTTCTATACGGTATTGATGAAGCGGCACATCCGAGACCCCTGGATTGCGGGCCAGTGCAAGCTGAATGTGCCCGGCGATACAACGACCTTTGCGCCCGACGATGACGACAACGACGGCGAATACACGGGCAATTACCTGGCCATGGAGTGTTTCCGGTACGCTGCTACGAAAAATCCGGATGCCAGAGAAAAAGCCGCCAAAGCATTCCGGTTTCTGAAATTATTGCAGGAAGTGACGGACACCGACGGTTTTTTTGCTCGTACCATCGTGCCTGCCAACTGGACCGAAGTGGACGATGGAAACCGGACCTTCACATCCCGCCAGCTGGCCGACGAACTGGTGAAAGAACCGCGCTTTAAACCCGTTGAAGTACGCTGGCGGAGGTCGAAAGACGGCAAGTGGCTCTGGAAAGGCGACACAAGCAGCGACGAAATGTGCGGCCACATGATTGGCTATTTTCTGTACTACGAACTGGTGGCCGACGAAGCCGAGAAGCCGATTGTTCGGCAGCACGTGGCCCGGCTGGTCGATTACCTGATGAAGCACAATTACAATTTTGTGGATGTGGATGGCAGGCCAACGCGCTGGGCAGTGTGGTCGCCGGAGCAGTTGAACCGCGATCCGGAATGGGCTCCCGACAAAAGCCAGAATTCGATGGAGATGCTGGCGTTTCTGAAACTGGCCTACCACATGACCGGTCAGCCAAAGTACGAGAAAGAATACCGTCGGCTGATCGACCAGGAACATTACCTCGACAACATGGCCGCCATTCCGCAGCAGAACCCGGCCTGGTTTATTTATTTCGACGTAATGCTGCAAGCCTATGTCTATCCGATTTTGATCCAATGCGAAAAAGACCCGAAACTGCGCGGGTTTTACGAAAAGCACATGGATGCGTGGATGGACCGGCGCCGGAACGACCACAATCCGCTGGTCAATTTCTTTTACTGTTACAGCCGGAATAAGCAAACCGACCTTCCTGCGTCGGTGGATTTTCTGGTCGATACGCCCCTCGATCTGGTGAACTGGGTGGTGGATCACACGCAGCGGGAAGATGTGAAAATAAGCCGTTCGCCGGTTCTGGACGAATTACAGATTAACGAATTGCCTCCTGCCAGTATCCGAACCGTAGTGCGTTGGGATAAAAACCCGTGGGCGGCCATTAACGGCGATCCCAGCATCGAACGCGAGCCGGTTTTCTGGCTCCTGCCATACTGGATGAGACGGTATTTAAAAATGATTGAATGAGGTAATAAGGGCTATTTCACGGAGATAACCGGAGTTTTTAACGTTAAGCAGAGACTCCGCTAACCTCTTGATTAACCTCTGCTTACCTCCGCGAAACAACTTACGGATATATATTAAGATGAAGAAACTAAAGACGCTGGCCCTTTTCCTGTCGCTTTCAGCCGGAGCGTTCACCGGACACACGCAGCCAAAAACCACCTACGCCGAGCAACTCGGTTATCCGAAGGGCAAAAAGATTGTCATTTTTCACGTCGACGACGCCGGAATGTACCTGACCGCCAATCAGGGCACGATCAAATCCATTGAGCAGGGGGTCGCAACGTCCACCAGCATCATGATGCCCTGCGCCTGGGCGGCCAGTTTTGTCAACTATGTGCTGAAAAACCCGACGATTGATGCCGGTATTCACCTGACGCTGACCTCCGAGTGGAAAGATTACCGCTGGGCGCCCCTGGCCGGAATCAAACAGGTGCCGACCCTGACCGACAAAGAAGGCGCGTTGTGGCCGTCGGTGGCAGAAGTGGTGAAAAATGCGAGTCCGGACGAACTGGAGCAGGAAATGCGGGCGCAGATTGACCGGGCGCTGAACATGGGTTTAAAACCGACGCACCTCGATTCGCACATGGGTACCCTGTTTGCTACCCCGGCTTTTCTGGAACGGTACATCAAAGTGGGCGTGGAGTACGGTATTCCGGTTATGTTTCCCGGTGGCAACAACACCCTGCTGGTCGATAGCGAAATTCAGCCGGTGATCGACAAGCTGAAAGCGGAGGGCAAATGGAAAGAAGGGATGAATCTGCCCATTCCCGAAGCCATCAAACAAGCTCCGGCCATCGGCGAAAAAATCTGGAAAGCTGGTCTGCCCGTGCTGGATGACCTCTATGCCGATACCGGTGGCTGGAAACCGAAAGACAATCCGAACCCCAGCCCGGAAGCCTGGGGGAAATACAAAACGCAGCGGTTTAAGGAAATTCTGACCAAGATGAAACCGGGTGTTGCCATGATAATCATTCACAGCAACGATCAGAATGAAACATTTAAGTACATCAGCGGGTCGGGCGGTTCGCGGTATGCCGATATGCTGTCGATGATGGACCCGGAACTCAAAGCATTTATCCAATCGGAAGGCATCGTGCTGACCACCTGGCGTGAATTAATGGCACGTCGGAAATCTATTAAATAAAAAATGAAAAAGTTGTATACAGTTTTTGGAGTATTGTTTCTGTTAACGACCAGCGTACTGGCGCAGTCGAAATCGGCAGTTGTTCGGGGGGAGATTATCTTTCCTTATCAAACGCAGCACCATGTTCACGGCAGCAGCCTGGTAGCCCTGCCCAATGGTGATTTGCTGGCGGCCTGGTTTGAGGGCACCGGAGAACGCTCGGCCGACGATGTGAAAATTATGGGTGCCCGGCAGCGTAAAGGCCAGACCACCTGGAGCGAACCTTTTGTCATGGCCGATACGCCCAACCTGCCCGACTGCAATCCCGTCCTGTTTCTGAACCGTCAGGGGAAGCTGTTTCTGGTCTGGATTGCCGTTGTGGCCAACCGTTGGGAAAACTCTATCCTTCGATTTAAAACGGCTACGGATTATACCAAACCGGGTGCGCCGGTCTGGAGCTGGCAGGACAATATTCTGCTGAAGCCGGACAAACGGTTTGCTGAGGAGGTTGAGAAGCGGTTCAAGGATTTGCCGAAAAATACATCGGGCTGGGCCGAATACGCCCCCCAATACGACGATATGATTCAGGAAGCCAGCCAGGATTTGCGGAAACGCAGCACGGGCTGGATGACGCGCATCAAACCGCTGTTGCTGGAAAACGGCCGGATTCTGCTGCCGCTCTACTCCGACGGGTTGAACATGTCGCTGGTTGCCATTTCCGACGACGACGGGGCCACCTGGCGGCCCAGCCTGCCGATTGTGGGGCGCGGCCCCATTCAACCGGCTTTGGCCCGCCGGAACAACGGAACCATCATCGCTTACATGCGCGACAGTGGCGATATGCCCAGCCGGGTCCACGTTAGCGAATCAACCGACAACGGCGAAAGCTGGAAGGCTACTGTCAAGTCCGAGATTCCAAATACCGCCAGCGTCGAGCTGCTCCGGCTGCGGGATGGAAAGTGGGCTTTTCTGGGCAACGACATCGACAATGGCCGTCACCGGCTGAGTCTGTATCTGTCGGACGACGAGGCCCAGACCTGGAAATGGAAAATCCGGATTGAGGACAAACAGAAAAATCAGGGGGCGTTTTCGTACCCCTCGCTAATTCAGACGCCCGACGGATTGCTGCACATGACGTATTCGCACCACCTGGAAAAAGGCGAGAAGTCGATTCGACACGTCGTGGTTGATCCGGTGGCCGTTGCGTCCCAAGCCGTCACTGCTCACAAACCCTGAGCGGTTTCATTTACTTATACAACCCCAATTGATTATGCGAACATTTCGTTACTGCATCCTTATTGCCTTTATTTTTTGCCGAACGTACGCCCAGTCCGTGTATCAGGACAAGCCGTTCTGGCAGGACTACAGTATTAAATACTACGCCGATAAATTCAGTGGGACACTCCAGTCCGCCTATACCGACCGCAACGGGGCCATTCAGATTATTAATACCAATGGCGATTTATTACACCCGCATGACGGACAGTTTTTGCACCCCGGTACGCTGAAACCCGACCAGTATTACCGGTTTACGAAGGATAAAAACCTGACGGCTTTGGGCCTGTACGACCAGCAACTGGTGTACCTCACCGATAAAGTAGTGTTCAGCAACGCCTGGGCGGGCAAGCTCTTCTCGGCACATTCGCTGCCGAAAGCCCGGTTTTTTGCCGGTGCGCCGGGGTTTACGTTTTTGGTTTCGGACGGTTCATCGCTGACGTTGCTGAAAGATTCCAAAAGCCTCTGGACGGGTAGTTTGCCCAACGATGAGGTAATCGGAATCCGGTACCAACCCGGCGCCAATCAGTTTTGGGTGCTGGGTAAAAAATCGTTATCGACGGTTTCGGTGACGGGTCCTAAACTGACCAAAGTGTTGGACGGTGCCAACTTTACGGCTTTTGATCTGGCGGCTCAGGGCAAAAAAGTAGTGGTCGGAACGACTGACGGCTACCTGGAATTCGACGTAGCTGCGAAAAAGCAAGTGGGCGAGGTGCGCAGAAAGCTTCCCTGGACCGAGATCACGGCAGTGGCCGAGGTAGACGGCAAGCTCTGGTTTGGCTCTACGAAAGGCGCGTTTGCCCTGCGCCCGGATGGTAAATTTGATTACTACAACGGCGAACGCTGGCTACCCGGCGACGAGGTGGTTCACATCGCGGAAGGGCCCAAAAAATCGGTCCTGATTCTGACCAAAGCCGGTTTGGGCCAGATCGTTTTCAAGCAGATGACGCTGCACGATAAAGCCGTCTTTTTCGACAAACAGGTGCGCAGCCGCCACATTCGGGTTGGGTTTAACGCTACCTTGAGTGGAATGGACAAGGGCGATATTTCGACCGGCTATCTGGACGATTCGGACAATGACGGTCTGTGGACTTCCATGTACCTGGGCGGGGAGATTTTCCGGTATGCCGTAACGAAAGACCCTGAAGCCCTGCAAAACTGCCGCGAATCGCTGGATGCGATGGAACGGTTGTATACCATCAATCCGGTCCCCGGTTTTCCGGCCCGGTCGTTTGAGCGCAGCGGCCATATAAAAGAACTTTCTGATCCTGAACGCTGGCAGCACGCCAGTAATCCGGAGTGGGACTGGAAATCGACCACGAGTAGCGACGAAGCCATCGGACACATCTTTGCCTTTGGCGCCATGGCCGAACTGATTCCCGATAAAGACCTGAAAAGCCGGGCCATTATGCTGATGGATACGCTGATGAGTCACATCGTCAAAAACGATATGTACCTGATTGATTTTGACGGAAAACCGACGCAATGGGGCAAGTGGCACCCGTCTTACGTCAACTCATTTCCGACGAACGTGGGCGACCGAAAACTGAACTCGTCGAACATTGTGGCCATGCTGCAAACCGCGTATCACTTCACCAAAAAGGAAAAGTACAAGAAGAAGGCGTTTGAACTGATGCAGAAACACGGTTATTACGCCAACATGATGCGGTCCATGAAGGAGATCGGACGGGCTGGCGAGGATGCCGACGAGCACAGCAAGCATATGTCGGATGGCTGGAACCACTCCGACGACGAGATGTACTTTGTGGGCTACTGGGGCCTCTACCGCTATGCCTTCAATGATACCCTGAAAACCCGCTACAAGCAGCAGATTCTGGACCACTGGCAGGCCGAGCGCCCCGAGAAGGAGGGAGCCTGGAACCTGTTTACGGCCATAACCGGGGTGAAAGACTTTGACTTGAAAGAAGCCGTCTGGTATTTGCAGGAACACCCGCTCGACCTGATCGACTGGAATATCCAGAACAGCCACCGCAAAGACATTGAACGGTTGCCGGAAAACTTCCGCCGTCAAACGACCAGGGAGGTCCTGCCGCCCGACGAACGGCCCATCCAGCGGCATAACGGCAATATGTTCAACCTCGACCGGAAGGGACGAAATGGCGGCTCGGAGCATAGCGCGGGCGACATCTGGCTGCTGCCCTACTGGCTGGGACGGTATCTGGGCGTAATTTCTGCTCCAGTTAAGTAATATAGAATACAGAGCTATTTGGTGGAGTTGAGCGGAGACCCTGCTCAACTCTACCAAATGGTTTTAAAATCCAAAGGCGACATTTAACCGAAAACCGTTATTGAACTCAAAAACCGGGTTGCCCGTCGTGGGATCGGTCTCAGCGTGCTGCGTGATCTGGTTTAGGAACCCAAGTTCAAGCTGAAAATTGTCCCGAAACTGGTAGCCCAAACCGCCCAGAATCCGGTTCTGATTGTAGATGTTCGCGCCCGCATTTTTTCCAAAGCTGATAAACAGTTCATCGAAAAAGGTCAGGTAAAACTCGCCATTGTCGATGGTAGCGCCCTTCAACGGATAATTGACGGTGATCTGGTACCGCACCCGGTTTTCGTACGACCAGCCGCTGATTCGGCGCGGGTCTCCCGGAGTTTGTTCGCTGAGCCAGCGTTCCTCCAGCCGAAACCGGTGACTGAGCACAAACCGACCGGCGGTATCGGCCAGTTCCAGGTCCTGATACAACCGGTGTTCCGGCGTCGGAACGCCCTGGTCGGCCACGGGATGATCGCCGTACGGAAACGTCACGAAATAGGTATACCCTCCGCCGAGCTGGACCTTCTCCGTTAGTTTGTACTTGACGCCCAGCCGGGCCAGCGACTGCTGCCAGGTGCGGATGTAATCGATCCGTCGCCATTGGTATTCCGTGTGCAGCGACCACTTTTTGCTCAGTTCATGATCGCCGTTGTAGACAAACCAGCCAATCCGGTTGTGGTCCAGAATGCGTTTTTGCTGCCCAAAGCCGGAGAGCGACACCAGCCCGAATACCGTAAGCCAGCTAAGCTTTTTGAGATTCATTCTCTACTAACCAGCGAAAGGCCCCGGAAGATAGGCCGTTTTGTAAATATTTCCGCAAACCCGCCTTCGACAACGCTAGATTCCAACCGTTTGGGTCTTTTCTGAATCAATTGATAAACCATTGAGCGACACCGGTATGAAATCGTTTTCGAGAACCATTCACGCCCTACGTGCGGGCTGGCTCATGACCAGTCTGTGGCTGTTTATTTCCTGCGAAAAATCAGACCTGAAAGAACGGTGCTTTACAAAGACTTCGCTGGAAAGTACACCCTGGGTAAAGCAACATTTGTCGGGTTTTCAACGACCAAAAGCGGGTCCGCTGAGTGTTGTGGTATATGCCTACCAGGGTGAGGAGTATCTGGTCTTTGCAAATCCTACCCTGTCATCGCCCATGAGCAACATTTTTAATTGTGCCGGTCAGCCCCTGCCGCAGTTGGGCATTTCGTACAACCAGTTCATGAAGGACGCCAGAAAAGTGGACGTTCTGCTGGAGAAAACGTATTAAGAAAACGCGTTACATTGTCGAGTAGCCGTAATTCGCGCTGTAGACCCGGCCGCCGTTGAGGTGAATACTGATGAGCAGATCGCTGCGGGTAGCCTTATCGTCGATCACAAGCGGCCGCCACGGGGGCATATCCCGCAGGGATTCAATGAGTTGTCGAGCTAATTTCTGTTCCGGTTCCGGACGGTTTTTTATATAAGCCATTGGCCGGAGATTATACAGAATACCGTTCTCTGACAAGGAGCCTTCCAGTGTAATAAACACCGATGGTTCGGGCGATTGAAGCTGCTGAAGCCGCCCTCGCAGAAACTGCACGAATTTCTTGGGCCCGCCCTCAAATTCCGCCTGCTGCACGAGGGGCTGGCAGGGAGTCGGATCGCCGTCCGGTGTGAAGCATTCACCCCCCTTCCGGACCTGCCCCAGCCGGTAGAGTTCCCGCCGTTTGAGCGTACCGTCTTCGTAATACGAGAAAAAGGCGCCGTTAATGTGATTATCCTTGAAATCGCAGGTCCAGTGGAGTTGTCCGTTTGGAAACCAGGCCCGGGTGCGTCCGTGCCGGATGCGCTGCTGATAATCCCGGTAATGCTCTTCCGACAGCCGCCGGTTGGCTTTGTCGAACGTCTGCACGGTCGCCATTTTTTTCCAGCGGTCGTGGTACGTAATTTCCTGAACGGAATTAAGGTATTCCTGCCGTTCAAAGCGTTTTTTTAATCGACGGCTTTTCTTCGTTTCATCGCCGGGAGAAACCAGCAGGACACCCGCCAGGCAGATCAGATAAAAGCTGCTCATCTTAGTAACGGATTTAGGTACAGAAGCCGAAAACGGACTTTTCTCTTTCCGGGTCGGGGTAAAATGTCGTCAACCCGTCCCATTTACGTTTCTTCTATACGAATATACTTCACAGCTACTACTTTTGTTCACGTTACCGAACCTTAAAAAACGCATGAAGTTTGTCTACATTGGTTTGCTTCTGAGCTTGTTGCTGCCGCCGTGCATGGCCCAGCCTTCTAAGCCGCAAGCCCCAACGGTTACGTACCGCAATCCGGTTATTGCGGGCGATTTTGCCGATCCGTCGGTGATTCGTGTCGGAACTACGTATTATGCGGTGGGAACCTCTTCTGAGTGGGGACCGGCCTACCCGATTTATACCTCGACCGATCTGGTGAACTGGTCGTATGTCGGGCCGGTTTTTGCCTCGCTGCCCGAGTGGACGATGGGAAGTTACTGGGCGCCGGAGCTATTCCACCGCAACGGTATTTTTTATGTTTATTATACGGCCCGCCGAAAGTCGGACAAACGTTCGTACATCGGCGTAGCCACCACACGCGACCTGCGTAAAGGCTTCACGGACCACGGTTTGCTGCTCGAATGGACATCGGAAGCCATTGACGCTTTTATCATTGAAGATCAGGGCAAACTGTACATCACCTGGAAAGCCTACGGCCTGGACAAAGGCAAGGCTATTGAACTGCTGGGGGCCGAGTTGTCGCCCGATGGTCTGAAGGTGACCGGCAAAGCCTTTACCCTGCTGACCGCCGAACCGAACAATTGGGAAGCGGGCGGAGCCGAAGGACAGGCTATTTTTAAACGGGGCCGGTATTTTTATATGACGTATTCGGGCAACGCGTGTTGCGGAGCCAACTGTAATTATCAGGTCGGGCTGGCGCGGGCCGAAAAGCTTCAGGGACCGTGGGAGAAATTTGCCGGGAATCCGGTGCTGGTCGGCGACGATACCTGGAAATGCCCCGGCCACGGAACCGTGGTTTCCACGCCCGATAACCGCTATTTTTACCTGCATCACGCCTACAACGGGGTTGATTTTACCCAGACTGGTCGGCAGGGCGTTTTAAGTGAACTGGTCTGGAACAACCAGACAGGCTGGCCAGTTTTTCGCTACGGAACCGCCACGCCCGCCCAGGCCGAATCGCCCGCCAAAACCGTTCAGAAAAACAAACGGGATGTAACCGTCGATTTTGCCAACCAGACGACGGACGTGCCCTGGGTGTGGGACGTTAGCCAGCCGAAACCAGCATTTGCTGTCGAATCCGGGGCGCTACAACTGCAAAATACCGGCTCACAACCCGCCGGGAGTTTTCTGGGGCTGGTAATCAAAAACGGCACGTATTTACTCTCGGCTACGGTGGACCCCAAACCCGATGTGCTGCAAAGCGTCAGTTTGTACGGCGACGCCAAAAACGCCCTGGGGCTGGGTGTCCGCGAGGGAACGCTGGAACTCTGGCAGGTGAAGGACGGGGTGCGGCAGGTGCTGAAATCCCAGCCGTTGCCCGCTACTTCGGCTCCGGTTACGCTGCAACTCAAAAGCCGTTTCGGCCAGTTTTACGATTTTTACTGGATACTGGGAGGAGACAAACCCAAACCATTCACCTCCTCGCCGGTCGATGGGGCTTTTCTGCCCCGCTGGGACCGGGCTCCGCGGGTGGGCCTGAGTGTTTCGGGCGAACAGCAAGGTAGCGGCTCGGTGCGGTCGGTTGATTTACGGTATGAGTAAACCGGTTTTCAGGGCAAGCCACCGGTTATTTCCTTCAGGTAATCGAAGAAGGCTTTTTTGCGCGGGGAGCTGATCTGCCAGTTGATCGGCGGGGATTGATAACCGTCGTTGAAGCCTTCGTCCTTCATGCGGTAATCGAAAAGGCCCCAGGATGCGTAGGCACTGGTGGCAGCCTGAAAGTTGTTAGCCGGTTTGTCGAAGTCGAAATGGTCGTCTTCGTTAAACACAATGGGCATGGGGCGGTAACCGGCTACGGCGCGGGTCTGCTGCACCATTTCCGCAATCCGGGCCGGATCTTTCACGCCATTACCGTGGAGGAGCAGAAAGTCGGCTTCGTGCACGACGTTCTCCCGAGGAATCTTGCCTCCGCTATAGCTGGTACTGACCAGAAACCGGTGGCCCCGGATTTTTTTGGCTTTCACCCGTTGAATGAGTTCGTGTACGCGCTCCGGTTTCAGAATGTCGTGGTCGTACCGGATGTCGCACTCGTTGTTAATTTCGATCAGGACATTGCGGTAACCTAGGTCGGCCAGCGTTTCGATAATATTGTCAACGGAGCGGATGATAGCGGCTTCGTTTTTCAGGTATTGATCCTGCCCGAAATAAAACAGCCCTACGATTACGACCATGCCCAGTTCGTCGGCTTTGTCCAGAATCTTTTTCAACCGATTATAATAATGTGGATTCCAGGTGCCATCGGGGTTAAACATGGAGTTGACCCACGGTTGGTGTTCGACAGAATAGCCTTCCGGACTGCCACCCTGCAAGTTGAGGGTAAAGGCCAGCAAACCGTGGGCTTTCCAGACGGGCATGGCGGCTATGAATTCGTCGGTATTGCGGTTGGCGTCCCAGGTTTTGGTGTCGGGATACGCCCACCGGGAACGGCTTTCGGTGTTTTGGTCATCGAAAATCCCCTGCACCAGACGCGCATTAGGCAGTAAACCCTCAATCCTGTAGCCGTTCCAGCTACGGCCCTGAAACGTCGGTTTTCCGTTGATGTAGAACTGATCGCCCACGATGGAAACCGTCGTTTTTCGCCTGGGCGGTTTTATTTTTTGCCCGTAAACCGTGGAATGAAAAAACAGGAAACCGGTGAGCAGGGTCAGCAGAAGCGAGCGATACAGGATCATGATGGTTCGGGAATAGGCTTTGGCTGACAAGGTATTCATTTCCCGAAAGAAAGAAAAAAGGCACCTTGTGGGTGCCCTGTGTTCATTAGCTTCGCCGGTCGTTGTAGCCCCGGCTGCGCTCCAGTTCCTGAAGCCGGTCGCGCTGGCGTGATGTCAGGACGGAAAGCAGGTCGCGCCGTTTTTGTCTTTGTAGTTCCCGAAATTCCCGGCGGTCACTGCGTTCCGTACGGGTCAGGCCCCGGCGTTCGTACCGTTCCTGAATATCTCTGATCTGGCGTTTCTGGCGGTTGGTTAATTTCAGTTCGTTCTGCCAGCGTTCCAGCTTGTTCTCCAGCGGAATTTCCCGGACGTTAGGATTGTCGTACCGGCCGTAGCGATTATCGCGCCGGTCATACCGATCACTGGTTGTGGCCTTCTGCGTGGTACAGCCGCCAATCATCAGGCCCGTAGCCGCTACCAGAATCATTATCTTTTTCATGTTCGTATCCATTGTTGGTTGATGTGTTTTGGATCACTCGTCGGAGCAAAGGTTTAACGACAACCCGAAAATTGACCTAAAACATAATTAAAAAGCCCCCGGAAGGTCCGGGGGCTTTTTAATTATAGTAGTTGATTACGTCCGGCTATACAACCCGATCTCCTCGAATCAATCGTAAGATAATGGCAATAACGGCAATCACTAACAGAACGTGAATGATGTTGCCCATACCAAAGCTGCTAAAACCTAACAATCCGACTAACCAAAGGATGATCAAGACCACCGCAATGACATAAAGCAAATTTCCCATGACGTTTCCTAGTTTTGGTGAATGATACTTGTGTACGTCCAGATATAGAGAAAAATGCGTGCCAAAGCCCAAAAGGGTCGTTTTTAGGCTAAAATAGTAGTTTTATGAAAAAAGTTGTACCGAAAGATGGGACAATCCAGTTCCCAATTGTGGAAAATATTTCCCATGTGGTAACAAAAATAAAAGCCCCGGACGTATGGCCGGGGCTTTTGATTCGAAGTGAAGCGGTTGATGATTACATCATGCCGCCCATGCCGCCGGGGTGGCCGTGTCCGGCACCACCAGCAGGTGCTTCTTCCGGTTCGTCGGCAACAACACACTCGGTTGTCAGCAACAGACCAGCAATTGAAGCGGCATTTTCCAGCGCCAGACGCGTTACTTTCGTCGGGTCGATAATACCCACACCGATCATGTTTTCGAACTTGTCTTCGCGGGCGTTGTAACCGAAATCGGCTTCGCCTTCTTTTACTTTGTTAACGATCACCGAACCTTCACCACCGGCGTTGGCAACGATCGTGCGCAGCGGAGATTCCAGCGCAGTCCGGATGATTTGTACACCCGTTTTCTCGTCTTCGTTGATCGTGTTAACGCTTTCCAGCGACTGGATGGCCCGGATCAGGGCAACACCACCACCGGCAACGATACCTTCTTCAACGGCAGCGCGGGTTGCGTGCAGCGCATCGTCAACGCGGTCTTTCTTCTCTTTCATTTCTACTTCCGTAGCGGCACCGATGTACAGGATGGCAACACCACCTGACAGTTTGGCCAGACGCTCCTGGAGTTTCTCACGGTCGTAGTCTGAAGTCGTGTTTTCGATCTGCGATTTGATCTGGTTCACACGACCCATAATGTCTTCTTTCTGTCCAACACCGTTGACAACAGTTGTGTTGTCTTTGTCGATGATGATTTTTTCAGCCTGACCCAGGAATTCGATCGAGGTGTTTTCCAGTTTGAAACCACGCTCTTCACTAATAACCTGTCCGCCTGTCAGGATGGCGATATCTTCCAGCATGGCTTTCCGGCGATCACCAAAGCCCGGAGCTTTTACGGCGGCTACTTTCAGCGCACCCCGGATTTTGTTCACCACCAGCGTAGCCAGGGCTTCTCCATCAACGTCTTCTGCGATGATCAGCAGCGGACGGCCCGTCTGAGCCACCTGCTCCAGCACCGGCAGCAGTTCTTTCATCGACGAAACCTTTTTCTCCGAGATCAGGATGAACGGACGCTCCAGTTCAGCTTCCATTTTCTCGGTGTTGGTTACAAAGTACGGTGACAGGTAACCGCGGTCGAACTGCATACCTTCTACGGTTTTAACTTCCGTTTCGGTACCACGTGCTTCTTCAACCGTGATCACACCTTCTTTACCAACTTTTTCCATGGCGTCGGCAATCATGTTACCGATTTCTTCGTCGCTGTTGGCCGAGATCGTCGCTACCTGAGCGATTTCTTTCGACGTTTCGATGGCGCGGGATTGTTGACGCAGGTTTTCAACCACAACCGTTACGGCTTTGTCGATACCGCGTTTGAGGTCCATCGGGTTAGCACCGGCAGCTACGTTTTTCACCCCGATTGAGTAGATCGCCTGGGCCAGAACCGTAGCAGTCGTCGTACCGTCACCGGCTGAATCGGCCGTTTTGGAAGCAACTTCTTTCACCAATTGAGCGCCCATGTTTTCCATGGCGTCTTTCAGTTCAATTTCTTTCGCTACCGTTACACCATCTTTGGTGATGGCCGGTGAGCCAAATTTTTTATCCAGAATAACGTTCCGGCCCTTAGGACCCAACGTTACTTTCACGGCATCCGCCAGCGTATCGACGCCCTTCTTGATCTTATCGCGGGCTTCGGTGTCGAAAAATATTTTCTTAGCCATTTCTTTAATGAATTAATGAGTTAACGTAATAAGAGTAAACGGTTTAACAGTCAGCCGGTTGCCGGTTTGTGGTGGCAACGGATGACGGTTTGCCATTAAACAATGGCAAAAATGTCTGACTCACGCATAATGAGGTATTCTTTGCCTTCCACGGTGATTTCCGTACCGGCATATTTGCCGTACAGCACCGTGTCGCCTACCTGAACGGTCAGCGGCTCATCCTTTTTACCCGTACCAACGGCTACAATCGTTCCGCGCTGGGGTTTTTCTTTGGCCGTATCAGGGATGATGATACCAAATGCGGTTTTTTCTTCAGCAGGAGCTGGTTCAACCAGCACCCGGTCAGCCAACGGTCTTACGTTTACTTTACTTTCCGTTACTGCTTCCATAATTGGGCTTGTGTTTAAGAAGTTTAAATTGTGTTTTGGTTAATAAAGGCTCGATCCCAACGGCGAACCGTTTATTGTCGAACTGACGCACGTCACTGGTCACTTATTGTGCCAGAAGCTCTTTTTCCAAAAAGACTGACAAAATTTCCGGTTTTAGGTGTCAGTTTGGAAATCAATACGTTATAGCGTAGACCTTTTTGTTCCTGCAAAAATCTACCAAACACTATTTGGCAGATTTTGATTTTTCATTAACTTACTAGATAACAAGTTTGAGTGTTTTTCTTGATAGAGTGGCTATGAAAAAACTTCAGAAGGACTGGTTAACGCAAGGTTTGATTGATTTCGAGTACAAAAAGTTTGTCGTTCTGGCATATCTGCAACACGTTCAGCGGCACTTCTCTGACAAAAAGTTTTACCCGGATTTGCCGGAATTACGCGAGCATTATGAGTCGGGACTGCGGTTTCAGAATCATAAAGGTAAGCTTTCGGCCTCGTTTCCCAAGGACGCTACCGGTATTAACCCCGAAAGTCTTACGGTACGGTACCAGCCCCGGCAGGAAGATGATGAGCTGATGACCGAAATTGATTCCATTATCAATTTTGCGCTGCCCCAATTTGGCCAGATGCTGACGAAAGGACAGCAAATGGTTGAGGAGCTCGAAGCGGCCCTGACGCTGACACCCATCGGGATGCTGCCGCTGCGCCGGAATGAAGGCTATCTATTTCTGCACTGGACTTCGCACGCGCAAACGCATATTTATTATTTCACCGTGAACTGGCCTGGGCTGGCCCTGCCGGGTTTGACGTTGAGCCAGTCGCAGACCATCCGGACGCGCTACATCGACTCCGTGCGGAAAGGAATCGGAACGACGTATGAAACCCTGAAGCTCGAGCTGATTCGCCAGCGACCTTACTTACCTAATCCGGCCACATACATGGTAGAGTCGAAACGTCGTCTGCCGCTGGAAGAAACGCTGCTCCCCATGGCCGGGCGGCTGGTCGAGCGGCAGGCACTGGAATGAAATTTAGAAATGTTATTTCGCGGAGTTGAGCGGAGTTTTCAGAGCTTAGCAGAGGTTCCGCTTAACTCTCTTTTACTCCGCTCAACTCCGCGAAATAACTAACCTCTTAGACCGGTTCAATATGTACCAGTACATCATACACCGCTGGTTTGGCTTCCAGAATGGCGTCTTTGACAGCGTGTGCAATGTCGTGGCCCTGGCTGACGGTTAATTCGCCGGCAACTTGTACGTGCAGATCAATAAAATATTCAAAACCGGTTTTACGAACCCGGTATTTTTCAATTCCTTTGACGCCCGGAACAGCCATCGCTACGGTTTCCAGTTCGCGTTTCCAGTCGCCAGCGGGCGCTTCGTCCATGATTTCTCCGAATGAGGGCCGGAAAATGTGGTAAGCGTTGTAAACGATAAATGCGGACGCCAGCAGGGCAGCCCAGTCGTCGGCACTCTCGTAACCCGGACCGCCAATCAAGGCAATGCTAATGCCCACAAAAGCCGTCAGGGAGGTGATGGCGTCGCTGCGGTGATGCCAGGCGTCGGCTTTTACAGCACTGCTTTCTACTTCGGCACCGACCTGCGCCACGCGCCGAAATAGTATTTCCTTCACAATAACGACCACCGCCAGTACAATCAGCGTAAACGGAGCCGGGGTTTCGTGGGGAGTCCGGATATTTTCAATGCTTTGTATAGCAATCAGAATGGCGGCAGCCAGCAGCGCCATCGACACCACCAGGGCCGCCAGCGGTTCGGCTTTGCCGTGGCCGAAAGGGTGGTTTTGGTCCGGAGCCCGGGCGGCTGTCCGCAGACCGACCCAGACAAAAACAGACGTTATAATGTCGGTGGCCGACTCCATCGCATCCGCAATCAGCGCGTAGGAGTTGCCCAGCCAGCCGGCCATTCCTTTAATCAGTACCAGCCCGACATTGACCGCAATGCCGACCAGGGTGGTTTTTTGCCCCCGTTCGGCCTGATGCGGTTTAATAGGTTCTTCCATGTTGGGTAAATCTGAAAAGAATTGTTTCGCAGCGTAAAAAGAAGGTAGCGGTGGCTCCGCTTAACTCATTATTGCTCCGCGCTACAACGTCTTCACAACGGTAATTTAAAATAATCTTGTCCCATCTGAATAACGAACCCGGCTTTCTCATAGAGGTGCAGGGCCACTTCGTTGGAGGAATCCACTTCGATCATGATGGTTTCGGCCCGGGTGTCGTGCCGGAGCAGCTCCAGCGTCTGATGCAGAATGCGTTTCCCAAAACCTTTGCCCTGCTGATCAGGACACACGCCCAGACCGATGATCCAGGCCGTTGTCCGTTCAAAATTAACGGCTACCATGCCCACCGTCTGACCGTCGAGCGTGGCAATGTATTGCGTCAGGTGGGGCGTATAAATGGTCGTTTCCAGTATCTGGCGGGCTTCGTCGGTGGTGCCTCCAAAAATAGAACGGCTTAGTTCGATTAGAGGTTCCAGTTCGTCCAGCGTGGCTTCGGTGAGTTTGAGTGAGGGGATAGGGGCCGACGGAAGCCAGGTTGAAGGCTGCCAGACCAGTTGGTATTCGGTATTGGAGTAAACGGCGCCCAGGTGTCGGACAAACGCCTGGCCGGACTCCGACGCCCGCTCGGTAATCAGCAGGGCGTGCTGGTAGCCAAACGTGCGGACTTCCTCGGCGGCCACGTCGAGCAGCAGCGAAAAACAGCCTTTACGCCGGGCTTTGGGGAGGGTGTACCCACTGTATTCGACCTGGCTGGTGGAGGGAGCAAAGGCCGACAGAACGGCGATCAGCACCCCATCGTTGTACAGCAGAAACCAGTGGCGCATGGTCGGGAAAAAGTTCATGGATTTGTCCCAGTGCATACTGCCTTTCAACCCACCTTCGGATTTACAGAGGATTTCCAGAGCCTGGGCGGCTAGTTGCTGTTCTGAATCCAGCTCAGTCAGTGACAAAATTTTCATACCGTAAACATAACTCCGAAAAAGAGAAAAACCGGGCAGATGGGGCTCCGACAGTCTCCTGTCTGCCTAAACCTGATCGTGGGCAAACGGTTTTCCGGCTTTCCTATCCGGATCGACCGGTTGTACGTTTCCTGCCAGTTTTCGACCGATTTTTAGTTTCCAGATTTTTTGTCCAGCGGATGCAACATTGGCAGGTCAGGTCTTGTCAATTAAGCATCTTCTCAGCATCAGCCCCGTTGAGTTGCTGCACTGTCCATTCCGGGACGTCCGGTGTCCAGTAATGGACGAATTCTTGGTAACCTAAGCGCAAAATCCCCGATTTCAACCTAAACGCCCCAGTTTCTGAATTTGGCAGAACATTTGTTCTGCAAAGGTTGAACTAATTTATTTCTATATCCAACTTTCGTAAACAACAAGCACAATGGACATCAAAACG
The DNA here is from genome assembly GCF_003259745.1 of Larkinella arboricola. Lineage (GTDB taxonomy): Bacteria > Bacteroidota > Bacteroidia > Cytophagales > Spirosomataceae > Larkinella > Larkinella arboricola. The sequence continues at coordinate 70,595 of NZ_QLMC01000002.1, forward strand.
CTTCCCCAGCCCTTCTTTCACGGTCTGCAACGCCTGCTGATCGCCTGTTTGGTCATGACCAGTCTGGCGGCCAGCGCCCAATCCGATTATTACGCCCGAACCGACTCGACGAAAGCCTACTGGAAACTTCAGACCGATGCCGCGAGTCAGAAAACGCTGATCCGTTTTTTTAACCACCGCCACGAACCGGTCTATCAGGAAACCTTATCGGGCCGGTATGTAAAACTGACTCCGCGCAACATCCGCCTGTTTGATCAAATGCTGCAACGGTTGGTTACCAACCAGTTGGTGTCGGCACAGGTAAAAAGCCACGAGTTAGTTGCCAGCAGTACCAATGTGCCCCGGCAGGCGGTTTCAACGTATTTGGAAAGGCCGGTATCCACCTCCTTCATCCTGGATTACCCAGAAAAGCCAGCGGGACTTAGCCCGTTGCGTTCGGATGTGGCGCTCAGCAACATCGGCAGATTGAAAATCCATACGTTGAACATACGGGAAGAACCTATTCTGGTAACGTTGCAGGACGATCAGGGGCGGTATGTTTATAAAGAAAAAACATCGCTGCTGAACTTCAATCGAACGCTGAATCTGACGCAACTACCGGAGGGCCGGTTCCGGCTGGAGGTCGACGGCTCCCAGAAAGACCATACCTACCAGTTGATCATTCAAGACAATCCCCGTTCCTACCAGCTTCGGGCAATCCGATGACAGACTCCGGCGGTATGGGGTACGGTTACGGATAGCAGGTGTCTCTTAAGGCGTTCGTGATCGTGACAAACCTAACCGGCAGTATGCCCTGAAACCCGGTGAGTAAATCCGTAAAAACGATTTTTGCTGTTCGCGTTCGGACATTCAAACTGTACGAATTCGGACAGCATTTTTTGTGAAACTCCGCTAAATGGGCTGGAATGGCTATTTTTTGTTTCTGGCAGCAGATTTGTTCTACAGAAGTTAATTATATCTCCCGGCCATGAGACGATCATACCTTGGTGAATTTGAAGAAGTAGTGCTGCTCACCGTGGCGGTTCTGGCCGAGGGAGCCTACGGTGTTGCCATCACCGACGAACTGGAGCGGCAAACGGGCCGGTCGGTCAGCATCAGCGCGGTTCACGCGGCTTTACACCGACTCGAAGAAAAGGGGATGCTGAAGTCACACCTGGGCGAGGCCACCGCCGAACGGGGTGGTCGGCGCAAACGGCTTTTTACGGTTACGGTGCTGGGCAGCCGCACGCTGCACGACATCCGGGCGGTTCGCAAGCAACTCTGGGATTCGATTGCCCCGAATGGATTACCCGCTGTTAGTTTATGAAAACCGTTCTGCCGCCCCGCTGGGCCGCCCGATTGCTGGAGTGGTTTTGCGCTCCGCACTTGCTGGAGGAGGTGCAGGGCGATCTGTACGAACGGTTTCTGCGGAATGCGCGGCTGTTCGGAATACCGTATGCCCGGCGGCAGTATGGGCGCGAAGTCCTGAGTTTTTTGAAGCCCCGGGCTGGAGGGCCGTTCTTCTTCAAACGCCAATCCGAAAACTTTCCAACAACTTATCTGATGAACACGAGTATGATTCGGAATTACCTGAAAATCGCCTGGCGGAACATCGCACACAACAAATCGTTTTCAACGATCAACATCCTCGGTCTGTCCCTCGGCATGGCGTGTAGCCTGCTCATCGGCCTCTGGATTCAGGATGAACTCAGCGTGGATGCCTACCACGCCAACGGGCCGCAGTTGTACAATGTCATGGAGCGCCAGTTCTACGACGGGAAAGTGGAAGCCGGTTCCGGAACGCCCGGTTTGCTGGCCGATGAACTCAAAAAAGAGTTTCCGGAGATTGCCTATGCTGCGGGGTATTCGTGGGAGGATCAGCATACGTTCGCAGTGGGCGACAAGCTGAACAAAGAAAAAGGGCGTTTTGTCGGCGCCGACTGGTTCAGAATGTACAGCCTGCCGCTGCTGGCCGGAACCGCCGAAACGGCATTGAGCGGACCCACCCACATCGCCATTTCGCGAAAGATGGCCCAAAACTATTTTGGCAGCCCGCAGGAAGCCCTTGGCAAAAGCATCCGGCTCGACAACAAAGACGATTATCAGGTCAGTGCGGTTTTTGAAGATATTCCCCGAAACAGTTCCGATCAATACGATTACCTGCTGGCCTGGCAGGACTTTCTGAAACGCAATAAGTGGCTGAAAGACTGGGGCACCAACGCTCCGGAAACCCGCATCATGCTCCGCACCGACCGCAACGGGGTACCGGCCGATCCGGCCCGGCTGGAAGCCAAAATGAAGTCGTTCCTGAAAAGCCGGAATCCCGGTATGGTGCAAAAAGGACTGGACATTCAGCTCTTTCTGCAACCGTTTCAGGAAGCGTATCTGTATTCGAATTTCAAACACGGGTATCAGGACGGCGGCCGCATCGAATACGTCCGGTTGTTTGGCATCGTAGCGGTATTTATTCTGCTGATTGCCTGCATCAATTTCATGAATCTGGCCACGGCACGCTCGGTCAAACGGGCCCGCGAGGTAGGGGTTCGGAAAGTGGTCGGGGCCGGGCGGAGCCTGCTCATCGGGCAGTTTATCGGCGAAGCGCTGGTGCTGGCATCAATGGCCCTGATCGGGGCCGTGCTGGTGGTCTGGCTGCTGCTGCCCCTTTTCAACGAACTGACCGACAAGCATATTACGTTTCAGTTCACGCGGCTTTCGTTCTGGCTCACGTTGCTGGGCATGACGCTCGTTACGGGCCTCATTGCCGGAAGTTACCCCGCGCTCTTTCTGTCGTCGCTTAATCCGATTCGGGTCCTGAAAGGGAGCATCCGGTTTGGCTCCGGTGCCCGGCTGTTCCGGCAGGGACTGGTGGTATTTCAATTTGTTTTATCCATGCTGCTCATCATCGGCACCATCGTGGTGTACCGGCAAATTGATTTTATCCAGACCAAAAACCTGGGTTTCGACCGGGAGGGCCTGATTTATTTGTCAGCCGAAGGAGATCTGGCCGAAAAATACGCGACCTTCAAACAGGAAGTGCTCCGAATGCCCGGTATTCAGACCATGACCTTCATGGACGGCACGCCAACGGCCAGCTTTGGCAGCACCGGCAACGTGCAGTGGCCGGGCAAAGACCCCAGCACCAGCATCCAGTTTCAGTTTTCGCAGGTCGATTACGATTTTACAAAGACGCTGAAAGTGAAGGTGTCTGGCCGGGATTTCTCGAAAGAGTTCAGCACGGATTCGGTTAGTTACCTGATCAACGAAACGGCGGCCCGCCGGATTGGCTACCAGCAACCGATCGGTAAACCGCTGACGATGTGGGGTAAAGCCGGTACCATCATCGGCGTGGTGGAGGACTTCCACCAGAGTTCGATGCACATCGCCATCGAACCGTTCATTGCCAAGCTAAGTCCGAACGCGGCCAGGAAAAACATCATTGTCCGTACGCAGCCCGGCCAGACCCGGCAGGCGCTGGCGAGTCTGGAAACCGTCTGGAAGCAACTGAACCCGAAGTTCCCGTTTTCCTACACGTTTGGAGATGATGCCTTTCAGAAACTTTACCACAGCGAAACGGTGGTCGGGACGCTGGCTAATTACTTTGCATTTCTGGCGATTTTTATCTCCTGTCTGGGTTTGTTCGGGCTGGCGGCTTTCACGGCTGAGCAACGCACGAAAGAGATCGGGGTTCGGAAGGTGCTGGGTGCATCGGTTCCGAGCATTGTCGGTCTGCTTTCCCAGGATTTTCTCAAACTGGTGCTGCTGGCCATCGTCGTTTCCTCACCCATTGCCTGGTATACGATGAGCCGGTGGTTGCAGACATACGTTTATAAGATCGGCATGGAATGGTGGGTGTTCGCGCTGGCGGGTTTGCTGGCCATCGGGATTGCCCTGCTCACCATCAGTTTCCAGAGCATCAAAGCCGCCCTGATGAACCCGGTGAAGTCGCTGCGGAGCGAATGATGAGTTAAAAAGAAATCAACGTAGCGTATGAAGTCATCGCCCTATTGTTCAGCCTGGTTCGCCATTACGTTTAGCTCATCACTCGTAATTCTTCACGCTTCACTATGAAAAATCCGCCCCGCTGGGCCGTCCGTCTGCTGGAACTGTTCTGCGCTCCGCACTTGCGGGAGGAAATCCTGGGTGATTTGCACGAACGCTACGGGCGGGATGTGCTGCGGGCCGGTGTGGCCGGAGCCAATCGCCGTTACCTGCTGAATGTACTGAAATTTATAAAGCCGTTTGCGCTGAAACGCCGGACAGCGGACGATTCAACCCCTTCTTTTCTGCATCCTGTCATGATTCGCAATTACCTCAAAACCTCGTTTCGAAACCTGACTAAATACAAGGTCAGTGCGCTGATCAACCTTTTTGGGCTGAGTCTGGGTGTAACGGCCTGTCTGGTGATCTACCTGATTACGAACTACGAGCTGAGTTTTGATACCTTTCATCCGGATCGGGAACGGATTTACCGGCTGGTGGGCATCGAAAAATTCAATCCGAGGGCTGACAGCCATCCCGCCGGTTTTGTTCCCAATGCCGTTCCGGCGGCTGTTCGGGAGGAGGTGGCCGGGCTGGGCACCGTAGCGGCTTTTCACAATATCCGTTCGACGGTATTGATTCCCAACGGTTCGGAAAAACCGGAGCGGTTTGAAGAAAGTGATATCCGAAGTGAAGAAATCATCGTAGCCGATCCCCAGTATTTTGATATTTTTCAGTACCAGTGGCTGGCCGGAAATCCGAAAACCGCCCTGAACGAACCGTTTCAACTGGTGCTGTCGGAGCGCAAGGCCCGTAAATACTTTGGTAATCTGCCGCTCGTGCAAATCCTGGGCAAACAGGTCATTTACTGGGATTCCGTTCAGGTCAGTGTGAGCGGTATTGTGAAAGAGTGGGGCAAGCCAACGGATTTGACGTTTACCGACTTTATTTCGATAGCGACGGTCCGCAGCAGCCGGATGAAACAAAGCATTAATCTCGATCAGTGGGATGATATCTGGTCGTCGTCGCAGGCGTTTGTCAAGTTGCCGGAGGGGGCCAAACCCGAGCAGTTCAACGCGGCTTTTCAGCAGTTTTCCCGGAAGCATTTTCAGAAAGAATTTAAGTTTACGCCGGGGCTGCAACCCCTGGCCGATCTGCATTTCGACGGCGATTACGTGGATAACTATTCCCGAAAAGCCCACCTGCCGACGCTATACGGTATGATGGGCGTAGCAGTGTTTATCCTGCTGATTGCGGCCATTAACTTCGTCAATCTGTCGACGGCCCAATCGGTACAGCGGGCTAAAGAGGTGGGCGTGCGGAAAGTGCTGGGCAGCAGTCGGAAAAGTCTGGTTTTTCAGTTCCTGAGCGAAACGGCTCTGCTGACATTGCTGGCGGTTAGTGTGGCGCTGATGCTGGTTAATCCTATCCTCTCGGCATCTCAATCGCTGACTCCCACAGGTTTAACGTTTAATTTGTTTAGCGTCGAAACCGGTCTGTTTCTGCTGGGCTTAACGGTCTGTACGGCTTTGCTGGCCGGTTTTTATCCCTCCCTGGTGCTGTCGTCGTACCTGCCCGCTCTGACGCTCAAAGGCCAGAGCACGCTGCTGGGTGGACAGAAAGGGTATCTGCGCAAGGCCCTGATTGTGTTTCAGTTTACGGTGTCCCTCATTTTTATTATTGGAACGCTGATCGTGGAGCGGCAACTCAATTACATCCGGAACAAAGACCTGGGTTTTACGACCGATGCCATTATTGAAGTTCACTCCGGGCGAGCCGGGAAAACCGAGCTTCTGGCCGAGAAAATTAAACAGCTATCCGGCGTCGAACGGGTTGCTAAACAATGGTTTCCGCCGATGGGCATGAGCTACATGATGACCAAAATGAAGTATTACGGCAAAAAGGAGATTGAACTCGACGTATCGGCGAAAGTGGGCGACGAGCATTTTATTCCGCTTTACAACATTCGTTTGCTGGCCGGTCGGAATTTTCAGAAGAGCGATTCACTTCGGGAACTGGTCATCAATTCAACCTTCGCCAAACGCCTGGGTTTCCGGAAACCGGCGGATGCGCTGAATAAGATGGTAGAATTTGACGGGACGAAATACCCGATTGTGGGCGTCGTGGCCGATTTTCACGAACAGTCTTTCCACTCCAAAATTGATCCGGCCTTTATCGGAATACTACCGCAGGCCCGCAACCTCGGCGTCAAGTTGCAGGGCAAATCGGCGGAGGAGCTGAAAGCGACCCTGGCCCGCATCGAGGAACAATGGAAAGCCGTACACCCCGACAAAAAATTTACTTACGATTTTCTGGACGAGCGGATTGCCAACCTGTACGAAAAAGAACAGAAAACCAGCCGACTGGTCACTATTGCCACGGCTGTTGCCATCCTGATTTCGTGCATGGGTCTGTTTGGGCTGGCCACCTTTACGGCGGAACAGCGCACCAAAGAAATCAGCATCCGGAAAGTGCTGGGCGCGTCGGTGGCCGGAATTGTCGCCCTTTTGTCCAGAGATTTCCTGAAACTGGTTTTTATCGCCCTGTTGCTGGCGGCTCCCATTGCGTGGTGGGCCATGACCGAATGGCTGAAAGACTTTGCCTACAAAGTCGATATCGAGTGGTGGGTGTTTGCGCTGGCGGGTTTGCTGGCTATTGGCATTGCACTCGTTACCATCAGTTTCCAGAGTATCCGTGCGGCTTTGCTGGATCCGGTGAAGAGCTTGCGGAGTGAATGAATTGTCCTGAATCGGGATTCCGCGGATGAAGGGATTAAAAGAAAAAAGCATTGCGGCAGCCATCTCCGTAATCTTTGAATCGGCGTAATCCCAGTTCAAAACGAATTACACGGAAATACCGTACCTTTGCGGCTCCGTTATTTAATCCGTGTAATTCGTCGCTTCGGCGACTCGATCAAGCAATGATAATTCCAGTAGCTCACCGCGCCGGACAAACGCAGGAATACTACTTTTCGGTCAAGCTGGCCGAAGTGCGTAAACTGCTGGCGGCCGGGCACGACGTGATTAACATGGGCATCGGCAATCCCGACATGATGCCGTCTGCCAACACCCTTCAGGCGTTAAGCCAATCGGCTGCGCAAGCCAACGCCCACGGTTATCAAAATTATAAAGGCACGCCCGACCTCCGGAATGCCATTGCTCGATATTACGCGCATATGTACCAGGTTTCGCTCGATCCTGAAACGGAAGTTCTGCCGCTGCTGGGCTCCAAAGAAGGCATTACGCACATTTCACTGACGTTTCTGAACGACGGTGACGAGGTACTGGTGCCAGAACTGGGCTACCCGGCCTACCGCGCCGTGAGCAAGATGGTGGGGGCCAATGTGAAGGAATATCCACTGCTCGAAAATCAGGGCTGGCAACCGGACTGGCAGGCGATGAAAGGGCTGGTTTCCGACCGAACCAAAATCATCTGGCTCAATTATCCCCACATGCCGACGGGTGCCCCGGCTACGCGCGAATTGTTTGAAAAAGCCGTCCGGTTTGCCAACGATCACCGGATTCTGCTTTGCCACGACAATCCGTACAGCCTGATTCTGAACAAGAAACCGCCCCTTAGTCTGCTTTCCATCGACGGCGCAAAAGACGTAGCGATTGAATTGAACTCAATGAGCAAGTCGCACAACATGGCGGGTTGGCGGGTTGGCTGGATGGCTTCGTCGAAACCGTACATCGATGCAGTTTTGTCGATCAAAAGCAACGTGGATTCCGGCATGTTCAAACCCGTTATGGACGCGGCTGCCGAAGCACTGGGGAATCCCGACGCCTGGCACCAGGAGCGAAACGCCGTTTATGAAGGCCGGCTGGAAGCCGCAACGGCTTTTCTGGACGCGCTGGATTGCACCTACGCCGACGACCAGGAAGGCATGTTCTTCTGGGCTAAATTGCCCGATGAGGTCCAGTCTGCCGAGCAACTGGTGGACGATCTGCTCTACAACAAGCACATTTTCATTGCCCCCGGTTTTATCTTCGGCCCGAAAGGCAACCGCTACATCCGGTTGTCGCTCTGTATGCCGAAAGAACGCATCTGGGAAGCCGTACACCGAATCTCAAAATAACCTCTGATTAGCTCTGATGTTCTCTGATCAACCCTGATTAATAGCTGTAAATCAGAGCTAATCAGGGATAATCAGAGGTAATCAGAGAAGAAAGATATGACCATTACGATTGTAGGAGTTGGGTTATTAGGTGGGTCGTTTGCCCTGGCCGTTCGGGAAAAATACCCGAAGGCGACGTTTGTGGGCGTCGATGCTTCCCCCGTCCACGGGCAACTGGCGCTCGCCAAAGGCATCGTTGACCAGATGAAACCGCTGGACGAAGCCGTGGCCGTCAGTACGCTGGTGGTCCTGGCCACGCCGGTCAATACCATTCTGGATTTACTACCGCGGGTGCTGGACCACCTGCCGGAAGGGGCCACGGTAACGGATTTAGGCTCGACGAAAGGGTTGATCTGTCAACTGGCCGATGCCCATCCGAAACGGGCGCAGTTTGTGGCCGTTCACCCGATGGCGGGTACTGAGAACTCCGGTCCGGGGGCGGCTTTCCGGGAGTTGCTGCCCGGCAAAAACCTCATTATCTGCGACCGGGAAAAAAGCCGTCCTGACAGCCTGAAACTGGTCGAAGCCCTGTTTAGCGACATCGGTATGAAGCTGTTCTACATGAATCCGCAGGAGCACGATCTGCACCTGGCTTACGTGTCGCACCTGAGTCACATCAGCTCTTTTGCGCTGGGTTTGACGGTGTTGGAAAAGGAAAAAGACGAACAGGCGATTTTCGACATGGCGAGTACGGGTTTCAGTTCGACGGTCCGGCTGGCAAAAAGTTCTCCGCAGATGTGGGCGCCCATTTTCGACCAGAACCGAACGAACGTTTCGCAGGCGCTGGGCGATTATATCGAGTTTCTGAAGCAGTTTAAAGTCCTGATCGATGAGCAGAACCTGAAAGATTCCTCGGAGTTTATGGCCCGCGCCAACCAGATTCGGCGGGTGTTGGAGGGAATTGACCGGAAATAAACGTTCAGACCGGATGGGGTTTTGTCAGTCCATCCGGTCTGAAACTGTTTCGGCCTTCTTACGACTTCGCTTTTTTTCGTTCGCCCTCAAAAATCTGCCGGGCTTTTTCTAGACTGAGGTTTTGAATGAAATATGCCGTGGCGGCTTTGCCGATACCCAGTGTCGCGGAGGTGGCAATTCCGGCGGAGATCACGCTGCCCCCGCCCGGAAACAGAAACTTGATTGAAGCCCGGGCGACTTCCCGCAGCACCAGCCCGGCGCTGATGGTGGCCCCAATGGCCGTCAGAAATTCCCGGGCGGTTTCCGGGCTCAGTTGCCGCCCGGCCACGTAGGCAATGGCGCTAATGAGGGAAATCTGCAAGGCCGTGATGGGCACAATGTCGCCAAACGGAATGGGCACGGCGGCAATGCCCCCGCAAATAGCCGCCACAATCTGTGTCAGGCGGTTGGCAATCGACTCCTGCAGGGTTTGGATCTGGCTCAATCGGGCAAAGGCCAGTTTCCCTTCTTTCGGCAATTCATTGAAAATGTAATCCAGCAGCGTGTCGATGCGCCAGCGTTCGTCGGAGCGGAGCCGGTCGTTTTTCCAGGATTGGTACGACGACACCCCCAATACCGTAATCAGGGATTCTTTCAGATACGGGTCCGCTTCGAATTTCGCCCGCAAGAGGTTTTCGATTACGGTCACACGTTCCAGTTTCTCCTGCACATCGTCCGGATTTTCTTCCTCCGGTTTGTGCAAGCGGACATTTTTGGGTTCGAGCGTGTCGCAGTGGGTTGCCACCACCATGACTGGCGGACGGTAATTATGGACTTGCTCAATGGTTTGACTGATTGTTTTCAGGGCATCGAGGTCGTTGTCGATTCCGGCATCGGCTTCCGTGGCTTTGATCAGAAACAGCATTATGTCCGGCGCTTTTTCGCGTAAGGCCGCCAGAATCGATTCAACGGGAGAGGTGGCGGTATCCGCTTCACTGGGGCGCGAGCCTTCCTGCAATCCGCGCGTATCCAGGATGTCGATGGAGCCCAGTTCACCGGAGTATGGCCACCAGGTTGCTTCACCGGTTTGCGCTTTTTCGTGCCCCACTTCGGCCACTTTCTGACCAAAAATAGCGTTGATCAGCGACGATTTTCCGCTACCCCGCCGACCGACGAGCGCAAAACGCGGAGCACGGGTATCGACCAGAATCTGACGGAATTCGCGGATTTGCTGACGGACTTCTTTCGCTACGGTTTCGGGAACACGCTCCAGCAGAGACTCCAGTTTCTGAAGAACGTCGCTGAGCTGGGATTGCAGGGGTTGACTCATGGTAAAAAGCGATTCTTGTCGTCAAGTATAGATAAATAATAGGCGAAATGTTTACGGAAATTCCATTATCGGTTAAATCGAGTTGTTGATTTGTTATTTTTTGATTTGATGGATTGACGGTTCCAACGGTTTGGGCGGGATTGGAGTCTAGTTTGCTGACGACTAAATCCTGTGCATCTATGAAGAACCGATTACTCCTTTTGTTTTCTGCGTTAGTCTGGTTTGCCTGCCAGAACGAATCTTCTGAATTTGGTATTGAGCCGGGCGGGAACACCTACAATGATGATGCGTCTCCGCTCCGGAAAGTGTTCTGCTTTTCGGGTAACTGCGAAAATCCAACAAATACGGAGCAGTATACCTACAACAAAGACGGGAAGCTGATCCGGATTGATTACCTGGGCCTGGTTGCGGGCGGAAAGCTGGAGCTTCAGTCTTATGTGGAGCAGGTGTACAATAAGCACGGTAACCTGGTTGGCAAAATCCGTTACGGTCGGTACGGCAATGGTGCGGGTTGGACGGCTTATAACGAGTCGGAATACGACTACGAAAACGGAGTGCTGAAAGCCGAGCGGAATTATTTTAACCAGCGCGATCCGGAGCAGCGCGTGCTGACGGGTACGGTGGAATACGAGTTTAAGAACGGAAAAAAAATAGAGGAGAGGGGATATGACACCAATCACCAGTTGAGCTATCGGGTGGTTTATGAATACAAAGGTGATGTGCTGATACGGGAAACCTGGTATTCGAGCACCGATAAAATGTCCCGGTATTTTGCTCACTCCTTCGCGGGAAACCGTCGGCAAATCAGTGAACGGATGCCCAGGAACGAGGAACAGGTGGCGCTGATCGAAAAAACGTATGACAAGAAAGGACGGCTTTCGACCGAAGAAACCAAGGTGATCAATCCGCTGTTGTGTGCAATGGTCGCGGGCGTCGTACGGTATGAATACTAATTGCTTACTATGAAATGATAGTTGAAAAGGTAATCCAGCTTGGATTGCCTTTTTTGTTACAACCCACTTCCTGAAACGCTGGCCGGAATGACAGGACCGGGTGACAAATAGAGGGTGATGGGCTGTTTCGCGGGCGGCTTTCCTTGGCTTAGTGAAAAATGAACCCTTAAAAGTGAAAGTAATAGGCAATCGTTGTACCTTGTGGCTGTTCAACAATCATTCAAAATGCTATGACCCAAGCAAACAATGCAGACCAGCTTCTGGACATCACCGTTCGGCAGCTGACCACCGATCCGGTTCATTTGCAGCCGATGGCGAACAGTTTTATTGATCAATGGGTTCGGGCGCTCGGATCGGGCCACCTGGTACTGGACGACATCTCGGATGAACTGGAGCAGTTGAAGGCGGCTCTGGCAGCGGGAAAAAATCTCCAGATTGCCGAGTCGTTGCATTCGCTCGCTAAACTAACCCGCAAAAGTCTGGACGGTGCCGCTGATGGCGTAAAGGACAAGTTACAGGAACTGGCCGATACGCTGGACACGCTGTCGACGAGCTTGGGAAGAAAGGGAAAATAAACGAAATGGATCATACCCGCAACATCTGTACAGCGGGTATGGTCCATAATGTAGTAATCACTCGGTCACGTTGCGCAGGGTTACGATCTGATCGCGGGTCTGGCGGAGTTCATCGAGTTGCGTACTGAGGGTCTGGCGGATGTAAGCCGGAATTTCTTCGTCTTCCAGTACTTCTTCGTATTCTTCAACGGCGACATTTTCGCCAAAAACGCAGGATTCAAGAACCGTATGACGGTCTTTGCCCGTAAAGGCCGATTTGATGTCAATCCAGGCGCGGTGAATTTTGCTGCCCGTGCTGGTTTCTTCGATGCCCGGCACTTCACCGCCCATGCGGACGATGCTGTCGGCCAGTTCGCTCCGGAATTTCCGGCTTTGCGATGTCAGATTCTTGAATAAAGAAGCCAGTTCGGAGTCTTCAATATCGGCGGCCGCTTTTTCAAATCCATTAATGCGGTCGTTGTTAATTTTGACCAGGTCATTTAAAGAATCAACAATTTCGTCGTTTGTCATGGTGATTGGGAAGTAAGACGTATTCGCATAAAGAAAACAAGCGCACTCCACCTGTTTTCAACTCATTTTCGTTACTAATCAATTATTTATGCAGAGCAACCACGCGATCGCGGGCAATTTTCAACTGCTCGAGTTGCTTTTGCAGTACCTCACGAATATAGGCCGGTATGTGGTCTTTCTCGATAGCCTCTTCGTACGCTTCGACGGCGGCATTTTCGCCAAATTCGACGGAGCTTAACACCGTCTGCTCGTCTTTACCGGTTAGGGCTGCTTTGATGTCAATCCAGGCACGGTGAATTTTACTCGAAACGTCGGTTGAGGTGGCGTTGGATACCGCCGAGCCATCAATCCGGACGATGTGGTCGGCCAGTTCGCTCCGAAACTGCTGGCTCTGAATGACGTTGTGGCGAAAAATGTCGTCGAGGTTGGCATCTTTAGTGTCTTCAACGGCTTTCTCGTATCCCTGAATGCGGTCGTTATTAATTTTAACCAGCTCGTTGAGCGAGTCAACGATTTCTTCGTTCGAAATCATCTTTATGGGGTTTAAGGTTTGTTTTTAAAACGGATCTTTCGGACAAATGTTTACCCCGTTTCGGCGATTTGATGGGGTGAGTACGTATAAAAAAGACATGGCCAGTAACACCGGTCATGAAGGGTATTATTGAGGATATCCGGATGTGTCAGCGGAGCGGTGATCTGAAAAAGTTGTTTCTGGAAGCGAAAGTAATTGAATTGCTGATGCTCCAGCTTGAACAGATCAATTCGGACGGTTTTCAGGCCATTGCCCTGAAAAGATTTCGGGAAAATTCAGGAAGCTCGGAGGGGTTGCGCATCCGATCGGCTACAAAATCACGCTCATTCTACGGCGGCTTATAAGCGGTATTTTAATAGGCCGCCGAGTGAACTACACAAATAAGGCTGGTTTACGCTTCGTCCTGATCGTTCTGCTGATCTGTATCATCGGCGTTCGTCGATACCTTGACCAGGTTAATCCGCGCTTCGTCCATCGACAGGATGGTGAACCGGAAGGGCGGCATTTGGATCACGTCGTTTACGTTCGGGATTTCGCCATTAACGGCTAAAATCAGGCCGCCCAGCGTATCATAATCGCCTTCAGGAATATTCCAGTCGTATTTCTCGTTTAGATTTTCGATTTCGTGCCGGGCACTTAGCAGCCAGGTGTTATCGTCAAGCTGGCGTTCATCCCAGTCTTCGTTGGTGTCATATTCATCCTGAATCTCACCAAAAATTTGTTCGACCAGATCTTCCACACTGACCAGCCCCGAGGTGCCGCCAAACTCATCGACCACCAGCGCCAGACTTTTACGTTCGGCCAGGAATTTTTCAAGCAGGAGCCGGGCTGGCATACTATCCGGAACCACCCGGATGGGGGTCAGAATGCTCTCGATGGTCTGCGGTTTTTGAAACAGCGACAGGGCGTGGCAGTAGCCAATCACATCGTCGATGTTGTCGCGGTAGACCACAATTTTGGAGTGGCCGCTCTCCTGGAAACAATGTTTGAGTTTCTCGATGCTGTCATCTACCTCAATGGCCGTAATATCCGTCCGGGGAATCATGCAGTCGCGTACCGACACGTTCCGAAAGTCGATGGCATTGTTCAGGATTTCGGTATCGATATCAATCTCTTCGTTGTCGTTCTGGTCGGGTTGTTTCTGCTGGTTGAATTGCTGGAGGTAGTGGTTCAGGTCGATCAACCCAAAAACCGGCCGAATCTCGGAATATTTGCTGCCCGGAATAATTTTAACGATGCCCTTGGTCAGCCAGACCATCAGCCGGACGATGGGAGCAATGGCCTTGTAAATAATCCATATTGGAATCGCCAGCCGTTCCATGAGAGCGTCGGGATGAATCAGTGCCAGACTTTTGGGCACATAATCGCCGAACGGCATGAATAGCAGCGTAAGGATGAAGGTTTCGATTACAATGAGTGTAACCGGATGCCGGAGGGATTCGGGGAGGTACGTGGCCAGAAAAGGGTTCAGAACCGTTACGCCCAGAACACCGTATAAGACCAGAAACAGCGTATTGCCCGTCAGGGTCGTACCCACAAACAGAATGGGTTGTTTCAGAAAAGCCGAAACCAGTTTCTCACCCAGGGGCCCCTGTTTGCTGTGCAGATCAAAATAAAGCCGGTTGACGGATTGGTAGGCCATCTCGACCGCCGAGAAAAACCCGGCCAGTATGAGGGCGATTAAAGCACCGAGCAGAATACTGTATGATTCCATACACGATCATCTGAAGCAAAACCGTCTTGAACCAGGATTCCACGGATGAACGAATTTACCCGCCTATAATCGTAGTAAATCGCTTCGTCCGTGGAATCCCGGTTTAAACAGCCCCGTTCAGGACTTCTTTTTTTTTCGTTTGTTCGCTTTAACTGCAACCGGCGGTTTTTGTTCGGGCCGGTTCAGGTGTACCCCACGAACATACATAAAAGCAAGCAAAAAGGCCAGACATAGCATCAAGAGCCAGTAATGTTCGCCAAACGTGCCCGTCCGCCGGAACTCCAGCACCCAGAGAATGAGACAGCCGAGGGAGAGAGCACCAAGAACGGTTTCAGAAATCTTCATATGCGGTTTACGGTAGGCTGTTTCGCAACCACGACCGGTTTCTTTTTATCCTTATCCCGCATCTTGGTAAACTCCCGGTAACGCCGGACGGCGGCCATCGAAAAGCCAATCACCAGCACAAACGTCCCGATCCAGAGCAGGTTGATGAGCGGCATTTCTTTCGCTTTCATCACAATGTAGTCGCGCTGGGTGGTGTTGGCCGAGAAGGTAAACAAGCCCGTGCGCGGATCAATTTCATCCAGTTGAAGCCGCAGACCGAGTTCGTCGTTTGTTTCGGCTTTTCGGCCCACCAGCCGGTCTTTAATAATGAACGCCGGTTTCAGAACATATTCCCGTTCTTTATCCAGTACCCGAACCACGGCCTTTACAGCCGCATCGTTGGGGCCGAGCGGAGTCCCATCAATCTCGCGGGTTTGCTCAATGTTGTCAAAAACAGCTACGTAATCGTTGACAAAGAACGTATCACGCGGAGCAATCCGGTACGTTTCGGCGGGGCTCCAGGTGCCTTCGCTGTTCGGATCCGGAACCGTGGCTACGTAAGTATAGAGGTCTTTCCCCGGCATCCGGCGAATGTCCGGCGATGGCAGAAAACCGCCTTCACCCATCTGCTCGTTGATCTGACCGCGCGGGAACAGGGTAAAGACTTTTCCTCCCGGTTCACGGTATTCAACTTCGTAATAGGTGTTTTCGGGATGCAGCGCCACGGTATCGCCTTTTTTATGATAAAGCTTTCCGTTCTGTTCAATGTCGTGCAGGGCAATACCGTGATAGCTGAATTCCGGGCTGGCTCCTACGAGCGGTTCAACCCAGTCGCGGGGAACGTAATCGGGCACACCCCGGATCTCAATCCGTTTTCCACGGTACGTCAGCAGATAGCCGCTCATTTTCTGGGGTTGATTCAGCCACAGAATGACGTTTTCTTTATTTTCCTTGTTATCGTTTTTCGTGAAATCCTCGCTTTTCGAAATCAGCAGACCGGTGTTGTTGATGGACACGATTTTCGAATAACCCGACGAAAACAGAACGCCGAGCAGCATCAGGGCCGCCCCAATGTGCGTTACGGCACCGCCAGAAAGCTTGTAATTACCCCGGACAACCCCTATCAGAATGCTCGAATTGGCCACGATTGCAAAGACGGAAGCGGTCAGCAGCGCCATAAACGCCGGTTTGGTGATGTTACCGTAGGCAATCAGCGCACCGCTGATGACGAGCGAAATGATGGCGGGGGTAATCAGGGCGTTCAGGTTATTTTTAGCGGTTTTACGCCACCAGATGTATTGCCCAATTCCCGTCAGAACCGCAATTACCGCGAAAAACCAGACCTGGAATTTGTTGAAGTGCGCTACCTGATCGGCGGGCATCGCAATATTGGGGTTGAAGCCAAACGCTTCGCCAATTTTGTTGTAAACCGGGAATGAGGTTGTGTTTAACACCTGAAAACTGGCCAGGCAAAGCACAATTGCACCAATAAAAACCCAGAATTCCTTCGAGTAAACGGAGGTTTCTTCCTCGTCTTTTTCGATCAGTTTCCACTTTGCTGCGATCAGCACAATGGCGATGGCCATAAAAGCCAGCATGTAAATCAGCAACTGGCCGGATAATCCCAGATCGGTGAACGAGTGGACCGATGAATTGCCCAGAATACCGCTACGGGTCAGGAAGGTCGAATACAGAATCAGCAGGAACGAGGAAACCGAGAGAATAATGGCTGTTTTTAAACCCGTTGAGCTTTTTTTGCCAATGAGCATGGCGTGGATGGCCGCTACCAGCACCAGCCAGGGAACCAATACCGAGTTTTCGACCGGATCCCAGTTCCAGTAACCACCAAAGTTGAGGGTTTCGTAAGCCCAGTAGCCGCCCATCAGAATGCCGACGCCCAACACCATCGCTGAGAACAGGGCCCAGGGCAGGGCGGGACGCATCCATTCTTTCGGCTCGTTTTTCCACAAACCGGCAATACAGAACGCAAAGGGAATCAGTGTAGTGGCATAACCCAGGAAGAGGGTTGGCGGGTGAATCACCATCCAGTAGTTCTGCAACAGGGGGTTCATCCCCTTGCCATCTTCCGGAACGTAATTGGGATTGCTGGTAAAAATCGGGGCATCGGGCATAGCCTCCCGCAGCAGCAGAAACGGCGAACTCCCGATCTTGAACGTGTCGCCAAAGACAACGCCCAGAATCATGGAAGCCAGAAACGCCTGTACGAGCGCAAAAACCGTCATCATGGGCGCTTCCCACTGGCGGGTGCCGTTGGTGCGATCATCCCGGTTGGTCTGGATCAGAACAACGCCTAAAATTGCATTCCAGAACAGCCAGAGCAGAAAGCTACCTTCCTGCCCGTGCCAGAAGCTCGAAATCACGTATTCCGCCGGTAAGGCCCGTGACGAGTAATTCCAGGCGTAGTGGTATTCGTAGTAGTTGTTAAAAATGATATAGAAAAGGCTGCCGACAACTCCCAGAATGGTCAGACCGTGGACGTAGAATGCCCCCCGGGCCAGCCAGCGCCATTGCGTAAGCTCGCGTTTGTTCTGGAGAAGATCGTTACCCGCCAGCGAAATCCGCAGGTAGGCAACCGTCGCCATCAGGGCGGTTACAAAAGAAAGAATAACAAAAAGGTGGCCGATTTGACCAACAGTCGTATGAATCATGATTGAATGACTAGAGGGGTGAACTTGATGGTTTGAATGGCTAAGTGGTCAGATCGCTGTCGGGGTAAATGGCCCGAAAACCATCCAACCGCTGTGCAGCTATCTACCCAATTAGCCATGCAGCCATTACAGCCATCTTAGATAGTTGCTTTTTTCGCTTCGTACTCCTTTGTTTCCAGTTTGTTTTCCTGGTATTTCGACGGGCATTTCAAGAGAATTTTGTCGGCCTGAAAATGATCACCGTTCATGGTGCCGATAACGACCACCTGCTCCGAACGATCAAAATCCTGCGGTTTCGGGGCGTTGTACACCACTTTCTGTGTCCGGTTTTCATTATCGACCAGCGTAAACTCAAAGTGATTGGGGTCAATCTGGGGTTGATACACCATGTTCGTAATTTGCCCCTGAGCGTCTTTGGTCAGCTTACCAACCACGTGAACACCGTCTTTTTCACCACTCTGGGCCATTTCGGCTGCCTGGGTGAAGGAAACGTACGAACTGGCATCACCGGCTGTTGAGATAATAATACCGATCGCCAGTGCAATGATGATAATCCCGAAAATATGTGTTTTTTTCATGATGATACATTCGTGTAATAAGAGGGAGAAAGATTGGAAATAATCGCTGAAATGCGAATGACGAATGTCAGCTTTTCCGATTTTGTTTCTCCTTTTTCGTTTGTCAGGGCTTTACTTAATCTCTTTTTCCAGCTTACTGATCTTCGTGTCCAGTCGGATGAGGTAAATAATTACCCCCGCAAACGTGACCAGAAATACGGCCACCACAACCCAGATTTTACCGTCGGCCCGCAGCCGGTCGGCCATCTCAATCTCCTGAGCCTGACTGCTGAACGACAGCAACAGTAAAAAGCAAAGAACCAGAAATCTATGTAGCATACAGTGAGTAGTGTAAAGTGATAACAAGTTTGAACCGGTAATCATTCCGCAGTGGAATGGGCTTTAGGCAGGGAATCGTTGACATTGTCGAGCCGGTCGCGCAGCCGACGGAGCCGGACGCGTAACTGGGTAATCCAGACCCCGATCAGCGTCATTCCGATCACGCTCGGATACAGGACCAGCCGCATCCCGTTGTCCATGTCATACTGCCCGAAAGCCGGGTTACCGCCGTTGCCGGGGTGCAGGGAGTCGGTCAGGCGGGGCAGGACAAAGATGAGCGGCACAAAAACCGCAAAGGCAAAAATGTTATAAATCGCCGAAACCCGGGCGCGCCGGAGTTCATCGTCAAACGAATTCCGGA
Source organism: Larkinella arboricola (assembly GCF_003259745.1). GTDB lineage: Bacteria > Bacteroidota > Bacteroidia > Cytophagales > Spirosomataceae > Larkinella > Larkinella arboricola. Next base: position 89,427 of record NZ_QLMC01000002.1, read on the forward strand.
GAATCAGGTAGGCGAAATACATCAGCATCCCCACGGCCACGCTGTTCAGCTTGGGGTCGTTGGGCCAGGGGTCGCCCCAGGTCACGCTGGCCCAGAGTGAGCCGGTGGCGCAGCCCAGAATACCGTACAGGATGGCGGTGTTGGCAAATTCTACCGAAACATGATCATCGTTCAGACGGCCTTTCCGCAGGTAGCGAATGGCAAAGATCATAGAAGTCAGCATCAGAATCACCATCGAAAACCACAGCGGTACGTGGAAGTAAACGTTGCGAATGCTCTCGTTCAGAATGGGTTGCCGGGGAACGTCGCCCATCAGGCCGACCCAGATCACGTACGTCATGATGACGACGGCTAAGGCTTTCCACCAATGTTTTTTCATAGTCTTTTTAACTTCTCCACAAGTAGGGAAATAACATCACCGATAACGCCAGAACAATGGCGTCGATTGCCAGTAAAGTACCGATTTCGTCCAGACTAACGCTACGGTCTAATCCATCAAGTGCATTTTTTGAGACACGAATCAGCATCAGCAGCAGCGGAAGCACCACCGGGAAGCTCAGCACCGCCATCAGGGTTGCGCTGTTCTCGGCTTTTGATGCAATACCGGCCACCAGCGTCAGCGAAGCCGCAAACCCGATAGCTCCCAAAAGCAGGTTGAGCAAAAACAGCGGCATATCCATGTCCTGCCCGGGTACGCCCATCACCAGCGTATAAATGCCGAACCCCAGTCCGGCCAGTACCAGCATCAGCAGCGTATTGTACAGAATTTTGGACAGGATAATTTTCTGCGGACTGATCAGTGTATAATAGTACAAAAGCCGTCCGGACCGTTCCTGCACAAAACTCTTTGCAATGGCATTGATGGCCGTAAAGAGCAGAATAATCCAGAACAGGGCGTTCCAGACCATTGGGGTCAGTTGGTTCCGGCGTAGACTAAAGCTCAAAAAACAAACGAAAACCGTACTTACGATATAAAGCAGCATCCCGTTCAGGGCGTAGCGTTGCCGCCACTCCAGCCGAAATTCTTTGCCGATCAGGACACCAATCTGTTGCATGACTAGCCTCGGGCGTCAGCCCATCAATGAGTTGGTTTTTGGTTTACGTACTACTAGTTATTTATACCAGATTCTACAAAATTACAACACAAACCCCAGTTCCGCTTGATAAGAAACCCGGTTTTTTCAAGAACTCTGCCAGAAGCCGGTATTCACTGACCAAGTTTTAGGATTCTGTCTGTTTTAACTATTTTTGTCGTTTCAGCTTTGCCGTTCCTGTAGCCAGTATTTTTTCAAGAATTCTTTATGAAAGCGAATGGATAAGGCTTAACTTTCGTTAATTTTTAATAATTCTAAATAATTTTGGAGCGTCTATGGACCAGCCGAAAGAGAATACACGGAGCGTCGCAGATTTGAAAATCGGAGAAAAAGCCGTGATTCGGTCGTTTCGTGACCAGTGGATGTCATTGAAATTGCTGGAAATGGGATGTTTGCCCGGTACAGAAGTTTCGTTGCATTGCAAAGCACCCCTGGGCGATCCGATTTGCCTGAACGTTTCCGGGTACTGTCTCTCGATGCGGAAGGTCGAAGCCGCTACCATATTGGTCGACTAATAGGAACTATATAGTTGGAACGGCCCGCCGGTATCGACTATTAATATTTTACTGAATCATTGAAATCAAAACCCGTTATCGCCCTGGTGGGCAATCCGAATTCCGGAAAATCATCGCTGTTTAACCAATTGACCGGTCTGCGCCAGAAAGTGGGCAACTTCCCCGGTGTGACGGTCGATAAAAAGTCGGGTACGGCTTTTCTGAACGAGACCACCGAAGTGGTGGTGGTCGATCTGCCGGGTGTTTACAGCATTTATCCCAAATCGCTGGATGAGCAGGTGGTCACCGATATTCTGGCCAATCCTGACCATCCGGATTACCCCGACGTGGCCATTGTGGTGGTGGATGCCTCCAACCTGAACCGGAATCTCCTGCTTTTTAGCCAGATTCAGGATCTGGGCGTACCCGTAATCATGGCGCTGAACATGCTGGACATTGCCCGGCAGCAGCAGGTGGAAATCAATGCCGTCCGGTTGTCGATGCAGCTGGGCGTACCGGTCGTGAAAATCAATGCGCGGGTGGGCGAGGGGCTCGACCGGCTGAAAAAAGCCGTTGAACAGCAACTGAGCGAACCGGTGGTGGCCGACAAACTTTTTTTTGATCCGGCGCTGGCAGGCGCTTCTGCCGGACTGGATATGAAGGGCCTTATTTCGGACGTTCGGGAAAACTACCGGCTCGACAACAACTACGTTGCCCTGCAATACCTCATTCAACACGACGGTTTTACGTTTCTGGACCAGCCGCAACGGGTCCGGCTGGACGGCCTGATCGATAAATACGGTTTTAACGAACTGGATTTCCAGACGAAAGAAACCATCGGACGCTACCAACGGATCGGTGAAGTGGCCCGGGAAGCGGTAACCAATAACCGCCCGCTCGACCAGCCTACCTGGAGCCAGCGCATCGACCGGATCCTGCTGCACCCGTTCTGGGGATACGCCATCTTTCTGACCATCCTGCTGCTGATCTTCCAGGCCATTTTTGCCTGGGCGCAACCGTTCGTCGATGGGATTGACGAAGGCGTTACCTGGATTAACAACACCCTGCACGAACGGCTGCCCGAAGGTCCGCTGACGGATTTGCTGACCGACGGTATTCTGGCCGGTATCGGGGGCGTGGTGGTATTTATTCCGCAGATCGCCTTTCTGTTTTTTCTGATTTCGCTGCTGGAAGAATCGGGTTATATGTCGCGCGTGATGGTTCTGATGGACCGCATCATGCGGCAATTTGGTCTGAACGGGCGGAGCGTTGTGCCGTTGATTTCGGGCGTAGCCTGCGCGGTTCCGGCCATTATGGCGACCCGCAGCATCGGTTCCTGGCGCGAACGGCTGATTACCATTCTGGTGACACCACTGATGAGCTGCTCGGCCCGCTTGCCCATTTATACCATTCTGATTGCCCTGGTCGTGCCGGAAAAAACCATACTGGGTTTTCTCAATATGCAGGGACTGGTGATGATGGCCCTGTATCTGCTGGGGCTGGCGGCTGCACTGGTTGCGGCTTACGTCTTTAAAAAACTGGTGAAAGCGCGCGATAAAGGCTTATTCATCATGGAGTTGCCAACGTACAAATGGCCTCGCTGGAATCACGTCGGTATTACGGTTTGGGATAGCGTCAAATCATTTGTCTGGCAGGCCGGGCGGGTTATTGTTGCTATTTCTATTGTGCTATGGGTGCTGGCTTCCTACGGCCCCGGTGATGACATGGAGCAGGCCGAGAACCGGGTGAGACATCAATCGGCCAATATACCGACGGAACAGATCGAAAACCGGGTGGCTTCCGAACGGCTGGAAGCATCGTATGCCGGACGGTTTGGGAAAATTCTCGAACCCGCTATTAAGCCGCTGGGCTACGACTGGAAAATTGGCATTGCGCTCATCAGTTCGTTTGCCGCCCGCGAAGTGTTTGTCGGAACGATTGCGACGATTTACAGCATTGGCAGTGCCGACGGGGAAGATGACAGCACGGTTCGGGAGAAACTGGCAACGGAGGTAAATCCGGAGACGGGCGGGCCCATGTATACCCCGGCGGTGGCTTTTTCGCTGCTGGTGTTTTATGTCTTTGCGATGATGTGTATGAGCACCATTGCCACCGTGTACCGCGAAACAAAAGGCTGGAAGTGGCCGCTGATCCAATTGGGGTATATGAGTGTACTGGCTTATGTTTCCGCTTTCCTGGTGTACCAATTGATGAAATAAAAAAAACAGATTTCAAAAAGAGCAGCAGGCTTTTACGGCTGCATCTCTACATGAAATCTGTTTCTTAGGTATTAATTCTTTACGGTTTTGTCCGTTACCAGAGCAACCCTTTCGATATGATCGGATAGACAAAGTGAAAAAGAATGTAGGCAAAGATCATGACTGTCAATACGCCAAGTAATGAGATCTGATCGATTTCAAAACGGACCCGACGCCCTGGGCGACTTACTTTCCATTCTTTGGGGACACTGTTTCTCATGGTAACTTACAAATTATGGTGTGGTATACTTCGGTGTTGGATATAGTGCAAATTTGAACAATCAGCCTGATTCGGTTATACGTACAACTACGTGATTTTAAATTCAAGTAGTTTTCCCGTCTCGGTTTATGCTGATTTACTTAACTATTTTCAAATTCTATTCCATTTTGGTTTCAATAACCGGTCTGCCGGGAGTCAATAAGTATACTACTGGCTATTAAGTAGTTACATTTTGACATATGCGTAAAATCCCATCGTCATACTATGTCACCAATGCGGGACAGAGCTTGTTTGTGGAATAGTTTCTACACTCCCCGGGAATCCCTTACACAACTAATGACCCCGTATTGTGTATGGGAGTTGGAAGTAGCTTGAATGGAGTAAGAAAATATTTTCTGGAATAACGGCTATCTATCTGGTTCTGGCGGGCTAAACCGTCAGAAAAAGCCGGTGCTGTAGCAAGAAAAGGAGAGTTAATCCCAGCGCAGCGACTCAATAATGTCCTGTGCCGTCAGGCCGATTTGCCCACGTTGGTTGGCCACCCGGTCGCCTGCGCGTCCGTGTTCGAAGACACCCAGCACGGCGGCTTCCACCGGATCATATCCCTGTGCCAGCAAACCCGTCAGGATGCCCGTCAGCACATCGCCAGTACCGCCTGTACTCATGCCGGGGTTACCCGTAGAATTAAAGTGGGTGGTTCCGTCGGCGGTGGCGATGGCAGAGTGAGCGCCTTTTAAAACCACCACTAAACGGTTTCGCTGGGCGAAATCGCGCAGAAGGCCCAGTTTATCATAGTCGCTGGTCCAGCGCCGGGTTAGTCGTTCAAACTCTTTCGGATGCGGAGTCAGAATACTGTTCTTGGGGATTTTGGCAATTAACTCACGGTTTTGCGCGATCAGGTTAAGAGCATCCGCGTCAATGACCAGCGGTTTCTGGGCATCGGAAAGCAGTTTGGTGAGCATCGCAAGGGTTTCGGGTGCCGTGCCAATACCGGGACCAACCCCGATAGCTGCGTATTTGCTCAGGTCAATCTCTTCCAGTTCCGACTGACCCGTCAGGATATGCTGATGCCCGTCGGGCTGGCACATGGCTTCCGGAACCGTGGTCTGGATGATATCATAGCCGCAGCGGGGCACCTGAACCGACAGCAGGCCAACGCCCGACCGCAGGCACGCCCGCGAAGCCAGCACGGCAGCCCCCATTTTCCCATAACTACCCGCAAACAGCAGGGCATGCCCAAACGAGCCTTTGTGGGAAAAGCGGTTTCGGGGACGGAGCAGATGCCGGATCTCTCTTTCGGTCGTGTAAAAATACGTGGTGGGCGTCCGGTCCATAAAGGTTCGGCTCAGGTTAATGTCTACCACATGCCATTCTCCCACGTACTGGCTTTGAGAAGGGAGCATAAAGGCCAGCTTGGGCAATTGGAAGGTAACGGTATAATCGGGCTGGATAATCGTCGCGTTGGGGCCGTTAGCCGCGTCGGCAAAAAGGCCGCTGGCAATGTCAACGGCGACCACCGTGGCCGGGCTGTGGTTGATGGCGTCGATGGCTGACTGCACAATGCCCTCCGTCGTTCGCGACAAACCGGAACCCAGAATGGCGTCAATAACAACCTCGCGGTTGCGGATGACCGGGATGTCGCGTTCGTTTTCGATGTAACTAATGGGGGCAATTAGTTTCAGGCGCCGGTGATTATGCATGAAGTCTTCCGATTCGCGGGGGGCGTACCGGACCACATACGTCTGAACCTTGTATTCCAGTTGTGTCAACAGCCGGGCAATGGCCAGACCGTCGCCACCGTTGTTGCCCAACCCGCAGAAGACCCGAACCGGACGATCTTTGTCAAAACGGGCCGTATACCAGTCCGTAAACGCCTGTGCAGCCCTCTCCATGAGGTTAATGGGGGCAACGGGTTCATGTTCGATGGTATATTGATCGAGCGCGCGGGTTTGTTCAACGTTGAGAATCTTCATCAGCGAGAAATTGACGGGATAAGGGGTTGTGGTGGCGAAATAGCTAAAAACCTCGTCAGCATCCAACCGTTCGTCCATCAATTTATTTCAGCCTAGCCCTTTATAAAACGGAAATTAATTCCTACATTTGCGGCTTATAAAGAAATTTCATACCCCCGAAGATATCTACGGTCATGAGTGAATTAATTAAACTGGTCGAAGCTGACAACGCAAGCCGCCGGGAAGGTTTTCCGGTCTTTCAATCAGGCGACACAGTCAATGTACACGTTAAAATCCGCGAAGGAAACAAAGAGCGGATTCAGGTTTACTCGGGTACGGTGATTCAACGCCGGAATCCGAACACCAATGGAGAGACATTTACGGTACGTAAAATTTCAAACGGTGTGGGTGTAGAGCGGATTTTCCCGGTTCTGTCACCAAACATCGACAAAGTTGAAGTGGTTCGTCTGGGTAAAGTTCGTCGCGCTCGTCTGTTCTATCTACGTGGCCGTCAGGGCAAAGCTGCACGTATTAAGGAGCGGAAAGCAAAAAGTCGGCAGCCACAGGCATAAGCACTGTATGACTTACGAATAAGAAGCTGTCTGGAAAGACGGCTTTTTTTGTACCAAAAAATTAGGAGTGATGTATTAAAAAGTATGAATTGACTGACGCATTCTACTCGCGAAGCGACTCTTAATTCAGACTTCGTAACTCATCACGCTCACTTCCTGACCATGATCGATTTCTTCAAATACCAGGGAACCGGCAACGATTTTATTCTCATCGACGACCGCGCCGAAACGTTTCCCATCTCCCAGGAACGTATCGCCCGGCTTTGTCACCGGCGGTTTGGAATTGGTGCTGACGGTCTGATTCTGCTCCGTAATCATCCGGAGTTCGATTTTCAGATGATTTATTTCAACTCCGACGGGGCAGAGGGCAGTATGTGCGGCAACGGTGGGCGGTGCATCGTCCGGTTTGCGCACGATCTGGGACTGTTTGAAAAAGAAACGCGTTTTCTGGCCGTCGATGGCGAACACCGGGCCGTGGTCAATGGCGGAGAGGTTTCGCTGAAGATGAACGAGATTTCCGGGATTGATCAGCACGCTGATTATGCGTTCCTGAACACGGGTTCTCCGCACTATGTGAAAGTGGTGGAGGATGTCGAGTCGATGGATGTTGTTGCTGAAGGCCGCCCGGTTCGGTACAGCGAACGGTTTGCTCCCGGAGGAACCAACGCCAACTTCATTGAACCGATTGGAGAGAACGCCCTGTTTGTCCGGACGTATGAACGGGGTGTGGAGGACGAAACGTATTCCTGCGGAACAGGGGTGACGGCATCGGCCCTGGTGGCACACCGCCAGCTCGGTATGCAGAGTCCCGTGTCGATCCGGACGCTGGGCGGAAATCTGCGCGTTTCCTTTGTAGCCCACGACCAGGATCATTTCAGCGAACTTTATCTGATTGGTCCCGCCGTTCGGGTTTATAGCGGTTCCATTGACGCCTGACGGTTTTATTCGTCCACGCCCAGGATGCCGCCTTTCAGGTGATACATATTTTTGGCTTCCAGTTCGGGGTGGCGGCAGAAATCCTTGGCAGCCACCCGGCTTCGGATTCCGTTTGTGCAGACGACAATGACATTGTCGTAGGGGAGCAGATAATGCCGTTTGTCTCGGATTTCGGCCAGCGGAATGTTTAGCCCACCGATATTAAACTCTTCAAACTCCCACTCATCACGGACATCGACAATGACGGTTTCCGGCTGCATCACTAACGACTCCATTTCTTCCGTTGTAATGTCGGTATACGTTTTCTGGCTCACGGTATCAGGATTGATGTAGATTATCCGACTTACTGAATTAAGTAACACAAAAAATGCGGAGGGTGTTTAGCTGTGTCTGAGAATTATGGTCGGGCTATATAAGCATTTTCGGGTCGTAGTAAAACCAGTTGCCTAATGGTTGGCAACGGAAACCATATAGTAAAGGTTCCGTCAAAAAATCTGCCAACTTGTCACATCCGACGGCTCTGGAACAGTTCTTGGTGTCGTGTCGACGTCAGATTATTTCCGTCAATCATACTAATTTCTATTGTCATGAACTCGACCATTCAGGAAAAAGGTCAAATTTCGATTCATACGGAAAACATCTTTCCGATCATTAAAAAGTTTCTTTATTCTGATCACGAGATTTTTCTGCGAGAACTGGTTTCCAATGCCGTTGATGCTTCCCAGAAACTGAAAAAACTGGCCGGTTTCGGTGAGTTTAACGGGGAGTTGGGCGAGCAGAAAGTAACCGTAACCCTTAACGAAGAAGCTAAAACGATTACCGTCAGTGACCGGGGTATCGGGATGACGGCGGAAGAAATTAAAAAGTATATCAACCAGATTGCCTTTTCGGGAGCTTCGGAATTTCTGGAGAAATACAAGGATAAACTCGACGAAAAGGGTGCCATCATCGGACATTTTGGCTTAGGGTTCTACTCGGCTTTCATGGTGGCGCAACAGGTTGAAATCATTACCAAATCCTACCGCGAAGGTTCGGCGGCTGCCCGCTGGATTTGCGACGGCTCCACCGAATTTGAAATTACGGAAGCCGAGCGTGCCGAACACGGTACTGACGTGATTCTGCACATTGCCCCGGATTCAGAAGAGTTTCTGGATAAAAACCGGCTGCGGACCATTCTTGAAAAATACGGTCGTTTCCTGCCAGTGTCCATCGAATTTGACGGCACGACGATCAACAATACCGCCCCCATCTGGACCAAGTCACCGTCCGAACTGACGGATGAGGATTACCAGAATTTCTACAAAGAACTCTATCCGATGTCGGAAGAGCCGTTGTTCTGGATTCACCTGAACGTTGATTATCCGTTCAACCTGACAGGTGTACTTTACTTCCCACGGCTTAAAAACGATTTCCAGATCCGGCGCGAAAAAATTCAGTTGTACAGCCGTCAGGTGTTTATTACCGACGAAGTAAAAGACATCGTGCCCGACTTCCTGATGATGCTGCACGGCGTGATTGACTCGCCGGACATTCCGCTCAACGTTTCCCGGAGCTTCCTGCAAGCCGACAGCAACGTTAAAAAAATCAACGGTTACATTACACGCAAGGTGGCGGATAAGCTCTCCGAGATTTTCCGGAATGACCGCGCTGGCTTTGAGCAGAAATTCGATGACATCGGACTGTTTATAAAATACGGTATCATCAGCGATGACAAATTCTACGAAAAAGCGAAGGATTTCTGTCTGGTGAAAAACGTAGACGGCAAGTATTTTACGTTTGACGAATTTAGCGAAGCCGTTAAAGAAAATCAGACGGACAAAAATGGTACCGCTGTCTGGCTGTATACAAACGATCGTCAGAAACAGGATGGTTTTATCGATTCGGCCAAAAAGCGGGGGTACGAAGTCCTGCTGTTTGATACCGTCATCGATAGCCACTTTATTAATACGCTGGAATACAAGCTCGAAAAAACCAGTTTGAAGCGGGTCGACTCCGATACGTTCGACAAGCTGATTGATAAAGGACTGAGCAACGAAAGTGTTTTATCGGAAGACGACCGGAACAAACTGAAATCGTTGTTTGAAGAAGTGCTGGACAATAAAACCGCAGCGGTTTCTGTCGAAGCCATGCCGACCGACGAGCTACCGGTCATCATTACGTTGCCGGAATTTTTCCGTCGAATGAAAGATATGTCGGCCCTGAGCGGAGAACGCAGCATGTTTGGCCCGATGCCGGATAGCTATAACGTGGCCGTAAACGCCAATCACCCGCTGGCCGACCGCATTCTGAAAGTAAGCGATACCGACGAGCAGAAAGTGCTAATCAAGCAAAGCCTGGATCTGGCGAAACTGTCGCAGGGAATGCTTTCCGGTACTGACCTGACGGCGTTTATCCGCCGGACGGTTGAGACGCTGTAAGGCATGGCCGTTGTGTAAACGGTTTAAATAAAAACGGACGGCCTTTCCGAGGCCGTCCGTTTTTATTTAAACCGTTTACTGAACAGGCCGTCCGTATTTGGTCATATACAGTTTTTTAGACTGTCCGACCCAGTCCTCCCGTTCGATGCGGTCGGGGAAGAATTCGATGATGTCGCTAAGCTTTTCCACATCTTCGGCTGTGAAGTTGGCCAGTTGCCGGAAGCTGTAGATGCCTAGTGTGTTTAACTGACGTTCAAAGAAAGGCCCAACGCCTACAATCTCTTTTAAGTCATCGGCCTCATCTAATGTAGCGTAACCGATGCGGTTAAAGTTTAATTCCGACGCCCGGAATGCAATTTTTCGCAACGTAGCGTCTTCACCAGTCACCCCTTTTTCACCAACCGGTTTTGGGGTTAGTAGGGGAGAATGTGCCCAAGCGGTTGCACTCCGGTTACGCTGGCATTCGGCCAAAGCCGCTTCCTGTTCGGCTATTTGAGCCCGTACGTTATGAATGCGGCCGTTGGTTAGCAACCGGGCCAGTAGATACCCAACCAGAGCGGCAAAGGCTAACAAAAGCAGTATTTCAGAAATGGCGACGCCCCGGCTGAAAGGATCCAGATTAAACATAGTATGAGAAGTTTTAAGTCAAACGGTAGTGTTTAGACGCTGTATTTCTGGCGGTACAAAGCTCGAGCCTGACCAATCCAGTTTTCGCGTTCGATGCGATCGGGGAAAAGCTCAATAATATCACTGAGTTTCTGCACATCTTCCGTTGTGAAACTGGCCAGTTGGCGAAAGGTATAAATGCGCAGGCTGTGCAGTTTTTTCTCGAAAAACGGACCGATGCCGTTGATTTCCTTGAGATCGTCGGCTTCGGCGCGGGTCGCCAGGCCAATCCGGGTGAAATTTAATTCGTGAGCCCGGGCGGAAATTCGTTGCAGAATGACAGTTTCCTCTCTATTCAAGTTGGCTTTTAGGCAGTCTTCTACAAGGTTTTCCGTTGTATAAAGCTGCGCTTCGAGTTGACGAATCGTTGCTTGCCGGATAATGTAACCGATGATAAAACCCAGCACGCCAGCAACCAGCAACATGATCCAGTGCTGTAAGTCGGCATCCGGCAGTTGATAGGGATTCATTTCAAACATGGTGGTAACAAATTAAGGTGAACGAAATGGGTGTGGTTACTTTTTCACGACGACGGAGGTTCGGCGATTGGCCCGACGACCCTCTTCGGTGTTGTTCGAGGCAATCGGCAGGATTTCGCCTTTGCCTTCGACTTCAATCTGGCTGGCGGCAATACCGGCTTTGACAAATTGCATTTTTACGGCGTCCGCCCGCTTTCTGGAGAGAGTTAGGTTAAGTGCGTCAGGGCCGCTATTATCGGTATGGCCGGTAACCAGCAGTTTCTGCTCTGGATGCTCCTTCAGGTAAGCCTTTGTTTTTTCAAGAAACTTCACAGTTTCGGCGGTCCTGATGTAGTCAATCTTTCCGGTGTTAAAGTAAAGGTCCATCGGCTCGAAGATGGATGCAAACGTTTCGCCGTTGGCCAACTCCTCTTCGGTCGACTTTTGCTCTTTTACCAGAACTTCGTCTAAAAAAGCAAACTGGACACCTCCGTACAACGAGTCGCCAGCGGGCGTAAATGACAGATCGGGTTTCTCTGCGCCAACGACCTGAAACTGGCCTTCGGGAATTCCCAGGCTCATTAAATAAGCGCGGATGCTGTTGGCCCGGCCCACACCCAGATTGGATTCAGACGACGAATTTTGCTCGTTGACATCGTAAAAGCCTGTCAATTGCAGTTGCTTATCGGGATTCGATTTCAGGTATAACGCCAGGGAGTCGAGTAAGGGACGAATACCGTTGAGGTTGGCATCAGCGCCAGATTTTGCAAAGGCTAAATGGCCGGGTGAACGAAAAGTGGTGGAAGTGCCATCGCTAAATTGTAATCCGGGAACCGTAAAAGGCCGGGTTGGAGTAGCAACGGACACCGGTGTGGAAGGCGTGGCATCGTCCAGGCATAACTGTTTAATGCGGCAAACGTGCCAGTAGGTTGAACCACCCATCCAAAGAAGGAGTAAGACAACCCAGGGAGTTTTTGTGGTGAGCATGAAATAAAGGAGGCTTTGAAGGTTCCATTCTATCCTTATGACGGATGAGGTTGCGGAAAGTCATTCAAATTCCTCCCTTTTTGTCAACACCTACCAAAAAGCCCTACCAGCGTCTATGTAAACGCTGATAGGGCTTTTTAATTGGATTTAAGCGAATAAACCGATTTTAACGATTCATGGAAACCAGAAACTCGTCGTTGTTGCGGGTGCCGCGCATCCGGTCGAGCAGGAAATCCATTGACTCCATCGGGTTCATATCGGCCATGTGTTTGCGAAGAATCCAGATACGTTGCAAGCTTTCTTTGTCGAGCAGCAGATCCTCGCGACGCGTACCGGAAGCCTGCACATCGACAGCCGGGTAAACACGTTTGTTGGACAGTTTCCGGTCGAGCTGAAGTTCCATGTTACCCGTTCCCTTGAATTCTTCAAAGATCACTTCGTCCATTTTAGAACCCGTATCAATCAGAGCCGTGGCAATGATGGTCAGAGAACCGCCGTTTTCAACGTTGCGGGCTGCCCCGAAGAACCGTTTGGGTTTGTGCAGCGCATTGGCATCAACACCACCCGACAGGATTTTACCCGACGACGGTACAACGGTATTGTAGGCACGCGCCAAACGCGTAATCGAGTCGAGCAAAATCACTACATCATGACCACATTCGACCATCCGTTTGGCTTTTTCCAGAACCATCGACGATACTTTTACGTGTCGTTCGGCTTGTTCGTCGAACGTAGACGAAATAACCTCCGCGTTAACGCTGCGGGCCATATCGGTTACCTCTTCCGGACGTTCGTCAATCAGCAGAATGATCAGGTATACTTCCGGGTGGTTTTTCGTAATGGCGTTGGCGATGTCCTTCAGCAACACCGTTTTACCGGTTTTTGGCTGGGCCACAATCATTCCGCGCTGGCCTTTACCGATGGGGGCAAACAGGTCAACAATCCGGGTAGAATACTGATCGGCACGGTAGCTCAGGTTCAGTTTTTCTTCCGGGAACAGCGGAGTCAGGTACTCAAACGGAATCCGGTCACGGATTTCCTCGGTAGTTTTACCATTCACTGACGACACGCGCAGCAGGGCGAAGTATTTTTCTCCTTCTTTCGGTGGCCGAATCTGTCCCCGTACCGTGTCTCCGGTTTTCAGACCGAAGAGTTTAATTTGTGACGGTGATACATATATGTCGTCCGGGCTGGCGAGGTAGTTGTAATCCGCCGACCGTAGGAAGCCGTAGCCGCCGTCGGACATAATTTCCAGAACGCCTTCGTTTTCGATAATTCCGTCGAACTCCCGGACGTGCTGATTATACTGCCGGCGAATGCGGTTGGTATAATCATCCGGGCGCGTCAGGTCGCGCTGCTGGCGTTCGGCCTGCACCGAAGGCTGAGGAGCAGAAACCGTTGGTTCGGGCTGAGCAACCTGAGCGGGTGCTTCCGAAACCTCGGGGCTGACCGTCGGAATTTCGGGTTCACCAGCCGGTGTTTCGACCGGAGCGGTGTAGAAATCATCTACATCCGGTTCGATGGACAGATCCAGCGCCGGTTGTTCGAGTTCGTTCTTCCGATTTCGTGGTTGCTCCGGGCGAGCCATCCGGTCTGGGCCGGGTTTTCTATCAATCGGGTTTAAATTGGCCGATGCCGCAGGGGTTTCTTCCGTCATGCCATCATCTTTGCGGATGCGCTGCCGAACCCGGCGGGCGTCCTGCGTATCAGCCTGTTCATTACGGGCCGGACGGGGGCCAGTCTGTTCGGGTCCGCGCCGGTTTTGCGGGCGGTTATTCGTCATTTCGGTGGCCCGTCCGTTTCTCGGTGCATTTTCCCGGGTAGGGCGGTTGGCCGGAGTTCGGCGTTCTTCGGGCCGGTTGAGTTGGACAGGAGCCTGCGCTTCCGGCTGTTCAGGAGCCAGGGCAGGGGCAGATGGTGTAATCTCCTCGGCAGCCGCCGGTGCTGGTTCAGCTACGGCTACCGCCGGGGTTGGTTCTGCCGGTTCCTGGCGGGTACGGCGGCCACGACGGGCCGCCGGGGCGGCTTCTGATACGCCGTTTTCAGCAGCAGCATCCAGTACCGGGTCCGGTTGTAAGGCTTGCTGGCCTAATATCTTGTAAACCAGATCCTTTTTGTTTAATTTACCAATGTCGCGAATGCTGAATGATTCAGCAATCACTCTCAATTCTGATAAGAGTTTCAGTTCGAGTTCTTCCTTATTATACATAAAAAGCCAGAGTAAGCAAAGAGGGCTTTACTTGATAAGTGTGAGATAATGTCGCTAGTTGAACCGTCGTTACGGTGAACGGGGGTGAATGAATCAAAACGGGGAAAATCGTGCTTAAATGTTTTCGATAACTACAAGTCAGATGAATTGCTTGACCTATACACTTGCCGCAACTGTTTCGGTATACAGACACAACAACGCGAATGCGTGTGCGGTTTAACAGGACAGTCTGATCAGGTGAATTTGGCTGGCAGCCTCAGATTACATGGATAAAAGGCAGAGCACCCGAGAACCGGTGTCAGAACCTATTGTGACCACAATGTTAAGCTATTAATCCCGTTTTGTCAATAAGAACGCGCAAAACCTGCAAATGTTTTGATAAATAATCGAAAATACTGAGTATTTTTCTTTTTATCTATCCAATGGATACGCAGTCGGCGATCTTACATACAACGTTCTTGAAGGGAAAGCGAATTCCCCGCTATGAGTTTTAACAATCTCCAGCAACCGATAGTTCACCGTTTCTTTAATCTTATTGTACTCCCGCCAGTCGCCGGTCGCCACGTAAAACTGAACCAGAATGTCGAGCGAACTTTCTCCGAACGCATCAAACTGAATGAGGGCCGGGCTTTGACTGGTTTCGGGCTGGCTGTCAAGATACTGCCGGATATCGTCCACAATGGCCCGGAGCGTTTCCGCGGGTGTGTCGAGCGTGAGACGGAGGAAAAATTTCGCCCGTCGCTGGCTGCGCTGGGTCATGTTATCGAGCGACTGCGAAATCATCAACCGGTTCGGGACGGCAATCTGACTACCGTCGTCGGTCCGAAGTCGGGTGCTGCGAAAACCGATTTTTTCGACCGTTCCCGTGACCTGGTTGGGGCCGGTTCCGGCGGTAACGGTATCGCCCGTGATAAATGGACGGTCGAGCAGAATCGCAAAGGAGGCAAACAAATTTTCCAGGGTTTCGCGAGCCGCCAGGGCAATGGCCAGACCGCCGATCCCCAGGCTGGTTACCAGGGCAATGACGTTAATGTCGAAGACTATACTCAGGGTAGCAAAAAAAGCGATGGCAGACACGGCCATGATCATCAGGTCCCGAACGAACGGTACCAGTTGGTCGTCGAGTTTGGTTTCGGTCAATTCGGCCCGCTTCTGGAAGATCAGCCCAATAAATTTCACGAACCGAATGGCGATCCAGGCCAGCGTAATCATCAGAATGGTCTGGTACAGCCGGATCAGGATAAAACGGTAGCCAAATTCGGTAGGCGGAGTCAGCCCCCATTCTTTGGGTACATTCAGGCGGTCGAAGGCCAGAAAGAGCATGAGCAGCAGGATCAGAAACTCGATGGGTTGCCGCATCAGCCGAATAAAGTCGCCGACGGGTATAGAACCGGAGTCGGGTTTTACCAGTCGGTAAAAGAACCGGCTCAGCACCATCGATAACACCCGTTTGAGCATTAACGCCAATAAAATAAGGATGGCGAAAGCAATCAGATTACCCACAGAATTACCCAATAATTCCTGCTTAAGCCATCGTTCCAATGATTCCATGCTGCATTTTAAGCATTTTTAACACCCAAAATTGAGGAATCTGGCCTCTATTTGCAATTTTTGCATTAATGAACATCGCTATCGACTGGGGTAATAGCGCGATTAAAGCCGGATTTTTTGAAAACGGGGCGTTGATCGAAGTGCACGCCCATCTATCCATTGAGGCCCTGCATGACCGGGTCCGGAAACAACCGCCCGACGCCGTCGTCATTTCGTCGACCAGCCGCCCGGCAGAGCAGCTGCGGGACCAGCTTCCGCTGAAGCCCGAAACCTATTGGCTGACGGTGGATGGCTATACTCCGCTGCCGATGGAAAAACGGTATGATACCCCCCATACCCTCGGTACGGACCGGATTGCGGCTGCGGTAGGAGCCACGGTTCGTTTTCCGGTGGAAGATTGTCTGGTGATTGACATGGGTACCTGCGTGACCTACGATTACGTCGATGCGGATTCCGTTTTTCACGGCGGGATGATTTCTCCCGGCTTTCGTATGCGATTCCGGGCCATGCATTCGTTTACAGAAAGACTACCGTTGGTTGAACCCGAAGAACCCCGGCCCACGTTGTTAGGGAAAAATACCCGACAGGCCATGCAATCGGGAGTTATCAACGGATTACTGGCTGAGTTAAACGGAATTATCGACGCACACCGCCGGGAACGCCCCAACATAAAGGTGTTAATATGTGGGGGGGACGCTCCTTTTTTTGAAAGTAGCCTGAAACCTCCCATCTTTGTAGTTCCGGAACTAGTGCTGATTGGATTGAATCGTATTTTACAACATAATGTCTACCTCTCGTAACGGACTCAAATCCGTCTTATTTACCGGCCTTTTACTCCTGGGCGTAGCCCAATTAACTGCTCAGGCACAGGGTTTAGGCAATTCTCCTTATTCGTCGCTCGGTATTGGCGAAGTCCACGGAAACAATAATATCACCAACCTGGGGATGGGGGGACTGGGAACAGCCTATGCCAACGGTTTTTTTCTCAACAGCGCCAACCCGGCCTTACTGGTTCGGAACCGGTTTACCATTTTTGAAGTGGGCTTGTTGGGACAAAGCAAAAAGCTGTCGGATAACCGTGGCCAGAACCAGCAGGATTTCGGTGGAAACCTGAGTTACCTGACGCTGGCGTTTCCGGTTACGAAATTCTGGTCGGCGGGCATCGGCTTACGGCCTTATAGCTACGTTGACTACCAGACGACGCAGTATCAGCGTATACCCGGTACAATTTATGAAGCTGAATACATCTACCACGGACGGGGTGGGCTCAACAAAGCAACATTGACGAACGGGTTTAGCCTGACCAAAAACCTTTTTGTCGGTGTGGATGCCTCTTTTATTTTCGGTAACATCACCAACGATTCGGACTCGCGCTTGCTGATTGGTGGCGACGATATTACGGTCAAGCGTTCGACGCTGAATAGTTATGGCGACGTTCTATGGCGCCTGGGAGCAGCCTGGCGGCCTAAACTAAACAAAGACTGGTTCCTCAACATTGGTGCAACGATCGATCCCATGACGAAGCTCAGCGGAAGTTCGGTCGATACGTATCAGCAAATCGACGCGGGGGGCACCCTGATCTCAAACCCGGACACGGTGAGTACCCAGAGTAAGGGTTCGATTACCTTGCCGACGCAGTTCCGGGGTGGTATCGTGCTTGAAAAATCACAAAAGCTGGCTGTCGGAGTTGAATTCGGCTACCAACCCTGGTCAAAGTTTACCAATCTGGGTGGCACGTCGGGCGGTTTGAAAGACAGTTATTCCATTGGGGCGGGGCTGGAGTATACGCCAAAAATCCGTTCGAGCCGCTATATTGATTTGATTCCTTACCGGCTGGGTTTTAACTACGCTACGTTGCCGTACTCAATTGGTGGGAAACAGCCGACCGATATGAATGTCAGTCTTGGTCTTTCTCTGCCCGTTGGACAATTTGTTAATTCAATGACACTCTCCCTGATCGGCGGACAGCGTGGAACCGTCACGGAAGGGCAAATTCGTGAGCGGTATTTTAAAATAGGACTTGGCTTTTCGCTCAATCAGCAATGGTTCGTACGGTACAAGGTTGATTAGTGCTGGCTGGCCCATTTCGTTACCGTTTACTCAAACGGGTGAACCAGGTCGTTTAGACTGGTGTTCTAACGTCAGAATGGTACACAACAAAACAATGATTCGTAAGCGTATTACTGCGGTTTTATGCCTTGGCTTGATCAGCATAGGCTTGAGCGGTTGTAAGGATGAGCCAGCGGCTAAAAACTCACAACCGTATACCGGTCCATTAGAGGAAATCAACGACGTGCAGGTGCTGTACAGCGAAGCGGCTCAGTTGAAGGTCCGAATGACCACGCCGTTGCAGTATAAATACCAGACCAACGACCGGGTTTATCCCAAAACCGTCAACATTGAGTTTTACGGGCCTGACGGTCAGGTGGAAACTACATTACGGGCGGACTCCGGACGCTACGTGCACGCCCAGAACTTCTACCGCGTAATGGGCAATGTGGTCGTAGTGAACAAGAAAAAGAATCAGGACCTATACACGCCGGAACTTAACTGGAACCCGACTACCAAGAAGGTTTATACCGAAAAGCCGGTTAAAATCCTTAGCAAAGCCACCAACGAGCGGTTGGAAGGAATCGGACTGGATACCGATCAGTCGTTCTCACACTATTTCATTCGTAAGCCTACGGGCATTTTCCGTCTGGCTGAAGGGAATCCGTAAGCGTTACGGTTTCTGCTGATCCCGGCACACGTCCAGCACTCTGCTGACTTCTTTCACGTCAGAAATGACGGTTTCGTCACCCCATTTGTTGTAAATGTACGTCGTAATGGCGGCCACGTCAATATCCGTCAGTTGGGGGTTGGCCGGCATGGGCCGTGAAAACCGTTTTCCATTTACGGTAATGGGTTCGTTCTGCCCAAAGCGAATCAGACAAATCACTTTTTCTTTATTCTTCAGGTAGTCAGAACCGTTGATCGGTGGATAAAGCGCTTCAAGTCCTTTACCGTCGGTTTGATGACAATTCGCGCAGTGTTCGGTGTAAAGCTGATATCCTTCTACAAAATACTTCTCCTTTTTTAGCTCTTCCTGGCTCTGGCAGGCCGTCTGAAAAAACAGAAACAATACCGCCAGTCCGATCAATACTCTTTTCATTGCTTTTTATATTCAGCCAGCAGCCGGTCAATGTCGGCCATGAGTTTATCCGCTCCTTCTTCCGTTGTGCCGTCGTACATACCCCGGACGTGCTTTTCCTTGTCCACCAGAACAAAGTGCCCGCTATGGAGCAATCCGCCCGGCGCACCGGCATCTTCCTGCGCAACCACCATGTAGCTTTTTCCGGTCTTGAAGACTTCTTCCTTGGGGCCGGTGGCAAACTGCCATTGGGTGCCAGTAACGCCCAGACTGCTCGCAAATTCTTTTAGAACGGCGGGCGTATCGTGCCGGGGATCAATCGTGTGAGACAGAAACATTACATCTGGATTGCCCTTGAATTTATCGTAAACCCGTTTCATCTGGGTTTTCATTTTTGGACAAATTGTCGGGCAGGTAACGAAAAAGAAGTCGGTTACATAAATTTTACCGTCGTAGGTTTTGTCGCTAACGGGCAAACTATCCTGATTGACAAACTGAAATGGCGGTATTTTATAGTAAACCGTGTCGGTTACGGTTTTTCCGTCGACGACTTTGGTTACGGTGTCGCGTTCGCCGAAAATGGGCAAGCGGTTTTCGGATGAAGAACAAGCGGCAAAAAGGGCCAGTACCGTGACCCAAACACTATTTTTAAGAACGGAATGCATACTTTTTAAGAGGAAATCAAAGAATTGAAACGCGTTTATTGAATAGTTTCTTCTACGTATTCAACACGCCTACCGGCCTAAGAATTTCTTGGCTTCTGTAATTCCGCTGTTTATTTTCTCTTTCACGACGGTAATTTTTGCCAGCTCCCGATCCAGGTATATTTTCGCCTGTGCGGCATCCATCCCGGTTAAGGTATCAGCCCGGTAGTGATTCATCCAGTCGTACATCAGACTATCCGCTTCGGTCAGTGATTGATTAATAGCGATTCCTTCCTGCTGACGGCTTTTCAGGCTGGCCGTTGCGGGCGTAACCTTCGACAGACTATCAATTTGTTTGCTTATCTTCTCTTTCAAGTCCATCAATTCGTCCGAATGGGGCATCACTTCGTCGTGAACAGCCATCACCTGATCCTGAATCTGCTGGATTTCCTTTTTGTCGTCGGACTGCTGGCAGGCAGTAACAAGTAAACTAACTAGTACGGTGGAGAGGAGGTTGCTTTTCATGAATGTTTGTGGAAATAGGCAATACTACATTGATCTTATTCTTTACTAGGCTTTCTGCGACAGAAGCTCTTTCGCGTTTTTCAGTACGCTGGCCGACGGGTTGTTACCGCCAATCATCTGGGCAATTTCCTGAATCCGCTCGCTTTGGCTAAGCTTTTTAACCCGGCTGACGGTACGGTTGCCCGAGTGGTCTTTGTAAACAAAATAGTGGGCCTTACCCTGGGCAGCAATCTGGTGGAGGTGCGTAATGGCGATAATCTGGTGATTATGAGCCATGTCTCGCATCATATTTCCCATCTTAATCGCGATTTCGCCCGAAACGCCCGTATCGATTTCATCAAAAATGATTGTGGGTAGCGAGCGCTTGCTGGCCAGAATGTATTTGATCGCCATCATCAGACGGGAAAACTCACCCCCCGAAGCAACATTTTTCAACTGCTGCGGCTTCACACCCTTGTTGGCGCTGAACAGGAATGACACCGTGTCAATGCCGGTGCTCGTGGGCTTGCCAGTCTCCAGGTTAATTTTCAGTGAAGCATTGGGCATACCGAGGTCGGTCAGTAACCCGTCGATTTGTTTTTCGATCTGGACAAGCACGGTCTGACGAGACTCCGACAGGGCCTGAGCGCTTTGCATCAGTTGTTGCAGGGCGGCTTCGCTGGCGGCTTTGGCCGTGGCCAGTTCTTCGTCCGAGTTCAGGATTTTACTGACTTTCTTCTCCAGGTCTGCCTGAATCTCCAGCAATTCGGCAACGGTTTTGACGGCGTGTTTGGTCTGAAGCTGATAGATCAGGTTCAAGCGTTCGCGGATGGTTTCGGCCCGCAAATCGTTGGTCTCGATGCTATCTTCTTCACTACTGATTTCATTGGCTAGGTCCCGCAATTCGATGAGGGAACTCTGAGCCCGGTCACGAAGCTGATTAAATCGTTCGGCCAGACGCGTGACGTAATTCAGATTATTAACGACGTTCTTGAGGTACACTACCACCGACTGTTCGGCGTTGTCCAGGTAATCTGACGACAACTGGAGTCGTTCTTTAATGTCCTCGGCATTCTCCAGAATCGTCAGTTCCTGCTCCAGTAACTCCTGTTCGTCGGCCTGCAATTCGAGTTTATGAAGTTCTTCATACAGAAAGCTGTTGTAGTCAAACTCCTTTTTCATGCTGGCTGTCTCCTTCAGCAGTTGCTCATACGTTTCCTGCTGAAGCCGGTATTCCCGGTAATCGGTACGGTATTGACGCAGCAGGTTGTCGTTCTGGGCGTAGGTGTCAACAATTTGTAACTGGTACTCGTTAGAACCCAGCAAAATAGTATCGTGCTGCGAGTGAATATCCATCAACTGACTCGTAACCCGCCGGAGAAGATCGAGCGTGACGGGGGTATCATTGACGAATGAGCGGGATTTGCCACTGGGACTGATTTCCCGCCGGACCACGCAGGTTGTATCGTAATCGAGGTCAATCTCCTCAAATAAATTTTCAATAACGTAGCCCGACACGTCGAACATGCCTTCGATAACGCATTTTTCAGCCGGGTTATACAGTACTTTGGTATCCGCCCGATTCCCCATCAGCAAACCAATGGCGCCGAGCATAATGGACTTTCCGGCCCCCGTCTCACCTGTGATGATGTTCAACGCGGTATCGGGATCCATTTCCAGCTGCTCGATCAGGGCGTAATTTTTTATCAATAAATGCGAAAGCATAACAACGTTCTAAAAAGGAGCTTTTTCGTCCAGAATGACTTCGTCGACGGTTTCAATCGGAACGGTATGCCCGTGCCCTCGATTGTCACGCACCGACAACTCAACGCCCTGAATACCGAGGAGTCGACCGTGGAGCGTCCGGCCGTCGATGAAAACAACATCTACTTCGGCATTTACTAATTTGGTAACTCGTTCGGCCAACCGATCGTTTAGAATTTCCGTCGCCCGAACGCGAATTAAACGTTTCCCCATGAGTTATCGGAGTAGCTTTCGATACACTTCGGTTTTAGCCGGATCAAGTGTCGACAACAGGGTGAAGGCCTTTTGCCGATCTTCGCGGGAGCCTTCGTTCATGATGTTGAACAATTCTTCTCCTTTCGCGTCAAAAAAAGTATTGATAACCACCGAATTAGGCCGCTGTTGGCTGACCTGCCGGATCGTCGTCAAAACGTCCAGAACCTGTTGCCGCGAGTTGGCGGGATTGGCCGTAAAGTTATCCAGCGCCTGACGGTGGTAAGTATACAACGCTTCGTGATAAGGAACAAATTGCTGACTTTGAAGATTCTCAATCAACCAGTATCGATTCCGGATGTCTCCCTGCGCCCCCCAGGCGCCCCCACCAACGGCGCTCTGATTCGCCAGCGACATGATGTTGTAGGCTCGCTGGAAAAAGAGCTTGCCGCCCTGTTTGCTAAACGAATCGTAATCGACGCCCAGCATAATCAGCGCGTGGAAAGCCAGCAGCGAAGTGAGTTCGTTTGAATACGAGTTCTCATTGAAATACATGGGGTCACTCAGCCGATACGGGAAATTAAAGGCATTATCAATGTATCGAAGCGTAACCGTCTCATAATTACTGCCGTAAACCGGGCGGGTAACGATTACCTGAGCGCGTCCTTCATAATAATTCTGAGCGGGTACTTTCAGAATATCAATGATCAGTTTGCAGTTGATGCGTTCTTCCGGATTAAAGGCGTCACTGGTCCAGCGCCGGTTATTCAAAAAATCAGTAATAAACGCCTGGAGCTGCGGAAAAATCTGGCGGTCGGTTACCTGGGTCGACTGGGCCTGGTTAAAATTAACGGTTACCTGGCAGTTGAGTTCCTGCGCCAGACCGACCCGGGGCGAGAAGCCGCTTATAACCACCAAAATCAGAATTATTATTCGAAATTTCATACCATCGAGAGCTGTTCCTGAACGAGGTTTAGCAAATCTTCGGCCACTTTGTCCTTGGATTTCAGATCAAACTCATAAACCCGTTCCTCTTTATCAATAACGGTAATTTTGTTGGTATCGTGTCCGAACCCAGCCCCCTGATCACGCAAAGAATTCAGAACAATAAAATCGAAGTTCTTCGCCTGAAGTTTTGCCGTAGCATTGGCCAACTCATCATTGGTTTCCAGGGCGAAACCCACCGTAATCTGGTCTGGTCGTTTCTGGTGTCCCAGTGTAGCGGCAATATCAACCGTCCGGGTCATTTCCAGCGCAAAAGCCGTTTCTTTCTTTTTTATTTTCTGGTTGGCCGGGCGCAAGGGCGTGTAGTCGGCCACGGCAGCAGCCAGAATGACCACATGGGCCCGGCTAAATTCCTTCGCGGTTGCTTCGTACATTTCCTGGGCCGAGCGCACCGAAACCCGCCGAACGGTTGGGTCGGGGAGGGGCAATACCGTAGGACCGCTTACAAGCGTCACTTCAGCGCCAGCGTGAGCAAATGCGCGGGCAATTGCGTAGCCCATTTTACCACTGGAATGATTGCTAATAAACCGAACGGGGTCAATGGCTTCCTGCGTCGGACCAGCGGTGATGAGTACACGCTTATGCCTGAAGAGAGGGCGCTGGGACAAATGCCGTTCTAAATCCTGGATAATATGCTCCGGCTCAGCCAATCGTCCTTCTCCCACCAGACCGCTTGCCAATTCGCCGTGTTCGGCCTGAATAAGCTGGTTGCCGAACGATTCAAGCCGGCGAAGATTTTCCAGTGTAGTGGGATGGCGGTACATATCCAGGTCCATCGCCGGAGCCAGAAAAACCGGGCATTTGGCCGATAGGTAAACGGCTGACAACAGATCATCGCAAAAACCGTGGGCCAGTTTGGCCAGTGTATGCGCCGATGCGGGGGCGATTACGATCAAATCGGCCCAAAGGGCCAGTTCGACATGGTTGTTCCACTGGCCGTCGCCCTGGCTACTCGAACCGGTGTTAAAAAAGTTTGAATAAACCGGCCGTTTTGATAAGGTTGCCAGTGTCAGCGGAGTAATAAAATCCCTGGCGGCCGGGGTCATGACGACCTGAACCTCCGCTCCGAGTTTGACTA
This sequence comes from Larkinella arboricola, assembly GCF_003259745.1. GTDB lineage: Bacteria > Bacteroidota > Bacteroidia > Cytophagales > Spirosomataceae > Larkinella > Larkinella arboricola. The sequence continues at coordinate 113,558 of NZ_QLMC01000002.1, forward strand.
ACAATCGGATTAACAAGGCCGATTTGTAAGCCGCAATACTTCCGGTAACACCCAGAAGAATTTTTTTTCCGCTTAAAGTAGACATCCTTTCGATCGATAGAGACACAAAACGAACCGGGGAAGCGCAAAGATCACAAAGAGAGGGCGCTGATGGCGTTTCTCCGTGAGCTCTGTGCTTCCCCGGTTCCTGGTATTACGATAGAATTACAGGGTGTTAGAGGCCTCTTCGTCGACCGTCCGCCATTGCAGTTTACCCTCCAGAAACTCGTCCGTAGCTACGGTTGTCGGTTTGGGAAGACGCTCGTAATACTTCGAAATTTCGATCTGCTCCCGGTTTTCAAACACTTCTTCTAAATTGTCGACTGCCGAAGCAAATTCCGATAATTTATTGCTGAGTTCTTCTTTCATTTTACTCGAAATCTGCCGGGCCCGCTTCGAAATAATCGACACGGATTCATACAGATTACCCGTTGCTGCCGCAATCTTATCGGTATCGCGGGTGATGAGAGAAGGATTACTTGCCATAGTTTTCTTTGTTTTATGAACGAATGCCGTTCGTTACAGACGCGCCTGCTAGCTGTACAGATTGTTTAGTTAGCGGCTGTTGCAGTAACTTTTGCGGGCTTTTGTTGTTGATTTTGTTTTTCTTTTTCCTGCTCGGCGATTTTTTCCAGCTCTTTCCGGCTGTCTTCATACATCCGTTCGGCTTTTTTAATGTCCGGACTTTGCGGGAATTTATCGACCAACGCTAGGTAATACGTGACCACTTCCTGGTGGCGTTCCTTTAACTTATCTGCAAAACTGTTTTTGGCCAGATTATATTGAGCATCAACCCGGAGATAGGCCAGTTCCTGATTGAATTTCGAGTCTGGGTATTCGCGCAGGAAGTTGGTAATCGACACCACCGAAGAACGGTAATTGGCAATGTTGGCTGCGCTGGTTTTGTAATACAGTTTCGCCTTGTCGTATGCCTTCAGTTCGAGTTTGTTGCGCAGGTCGGTAATATACTGCGTACATTCCTGACGGAAAGGGCTCTGCGGGTTGGCATTGATAAAATCTTGAAGGGCGGCCATCGCCGTCAGCGTATTGGACTGATCTAAGTTATAGTTGGGCGAATCCTTATACAGGGAAAGCGCATAAAAATACATCGCTTCGTGGGCATAATCGCTCCGCGCAAAAGTTTCGTAAAATTGCTTGAAATGAAACGCCGAAAGCTGATAGTTCTGCTGCTGGTATTCGCAGTGAGCCCGGTAGAACTGGGCCATTTCAGACTCTGTACTTCCTTTCAGAATAGGAATCAACTCTTCAAACAACAAGCCTGCCTTGTAAAATTCACCTTTCTTGAAATAGGCTACGGCCGCCTGGTATTTTTGTTCGTCCGTGCCCGTTTTCTGTAATTTCTGAAACGGACTGCATGATGCAAAAAACATCAGCAACGCAACTACCCAAAGACCTGCTTTCCAACTATACTGCATAGATTGCAAAATTAATAAAAATCTCTCTAAGAGTAACGATTACTACGCTTAAATAGTGCAGAATCAGCGGAAGATCGTGTGCAAAAAAGAAGCAGTAAACAGAGCCCTGTCTACTGCTTGTTGTAAAGGTAATCTTTTTATTGGTGACTAACCATCAGCTTTTTCGTGACAATCTTTTTGCCGTCGAGTGATAGCTGATAGAAATACAGGCCGGAGTTCATATCCCGGGTAATAATCCGGACTTTTCGTTCGTTTCGATCTAGGGTGTGATCCGCTACCTGGGCTCCCAACACGTTGTATAATGTAAGCTTTGCATCTTTGACGTTACCTGAAATCTGGTAATCAATTTCGGCAAATTCGTTGGCCGGATTAGGGTAGATATTCGATACCGTAATCTGGTCATTCGAATACATAATCTGATTATCATTTTTCCGGTTTTCCTCTGCCGTTGGCGGACGGTTTTCGAGAGATGCTAAATTTCCAGCTTCTGCACTGGTTGTACGAGCCGGCGTTTTATTAGCGGAATTTAATAACTGATTTCGGTAATACTGATTAATCGCGGCATTTTTCTGGATCGTTACACCCCGGTCCAGACTGGCAACGGTAGGGTGTTTCAGAAACGGGAAATTACGGGAATGGATAACACGGCCGGTCGGAGTGGGTTTTTGTCCCAACTCCAGCCGACTCTTAGGCTTGCTGCTATCGGTTTGAGCCATCAGGCTCTGCGATAACAGTAAGGCCAGTCCGGTCAGCCAGGCATATAAACGTACAGGTTGTTTCATAAAAATTCATTCAGCTTTTGGGTGGATATATTACCCCATCACAAACATATTTAATAAAAGCGGGAAAGTCAACGACCACAAACTCGAAAAATTGCTGGTGATACCCCCTTTTTTGTCAATTAGAACCTTAGAGTAACCTAAAGGTTTAAAAGAGTCTCAAAAAAATATTTATAAATCCCAGACTACCTTTTAATTACCGGTTTTACGAACCGGCTTTTTATTTAATTCACGTTCCAGGTCGCTCTCCGTAGTCGACGAACGCACGGGATTCGTGCCGGGGCTGCCCACTGCCTTTTCGGCTGGACTGGTTGCATTTTTTTGAAGCATCCCCTTGAACTTTTGCTCACCAACGGGCACCTCCCGCTTTAGTGTGGCCGAAGCCTGGGCTGGTGCCGGGTTATTTTTACCCGGTTTGGTGCCGGAGCTAACGGGCTGGCCCGACGACTGTTCCGGTAAACCCAGCAGCCGCGCCCTTGTCGGTCGTTCCGCTATCCGCCAGTTAAAACCGTCGAGTTTTTTATCGGTGTCTTTCAGTTCTTTCGGAGGAACCAGTTTCGAATCGGGTTGTCCGTAAAAGCTAATCTTTTTCACTTTGCGATCGGCAAACCGGATGGTCATTTTACTACACAACACCCGGTTCATTCCGATCATTTTATTCTGCTCGTCAACGGCAAAATAGAGACTTTCGCCATTGCCTTCCACAATCACCCGGTCAATATCCGAGCGGTCTTTCTGCTGGTCATAAGCAAAAAAAGCGGTCAGCGTCCGGCCTTTTACCTGGTTAAAGTTCTGCAAAGTATCCTGTGATATGACGAAAGAATGGCCCCGAAGTAACATCCTATAAATCCGGTTGTTCTTTAACAAGGCCGTTATGGAATCGCCTTCCATCTGATAATTTGTACTCCACACGATGGGATCCCGGAAAAAATAGATCGTTGAATCAACGGTTTCGTACACAATGGAATCACATTTACTTTGCAAATCATTTTTAAAAACCTGGACATTTTTATGCCCGATCAGTCTTCGATACGTTGAATCTGCCGTCTTGCTGCCTTTCACCAGTTTCGGGTTTGGCAGTTCAAACGACCAGAGCGTATCGGCCCGCATAAACAACGTATCGGCTTTCGTTATACTCTTGACAAGCGCGTGACCCGTCATCCGGGCTACGCCGGCTTTTCGGTTATACCGCCCGAAATCACCCGTCAATGTCGTTCGGTCGTTCTTGGAAACCAACACCACGTTACCGCGGGCGGTGTAAAAATCACTGGCGTTATTGCCAAATAACGTATCGCCCGTCAGGGTGTACTTTTCGGTTTCGATGGTTGCCCGGCGCTGAAAGTTCGACAAACGGGATACGGTGTTGTAATCACCGTCTTTGGCAATCAGCGTCCCTTCCTTGCTTACAATTTTGGTCGGCCCCTGAAACGTGGCAATCTTACTCAGCGAGTTGTACAGCAACGAATCAGCCGTTAGCGTATACTTCGGGTTAACCAGCCGAACATCCTGACGAAATGTAAACAGCTTGGTCCGCGTGTCGTAATACCCTTCCCGACTAGTCAGAATATTTTCCCGGTCTACAATCCGTCCCTTTACGGGATAATAGGCGATGCCGGTATTCAGGTCATAGTCCAGACGGCGGGTGGTAAGCGTCATTTTTCGGTCTTTCAGAACCACCGTCCGGCCTGTCACCTTGGCCTGCCGCGTTCCTCCGTAATAGAACATGGTATCACCCCGAACGCTCAGTGTATCCCCCTGGGTCATGCGCACGTTTCCGTAGGCTTCAATGACATTGGTGGAGAGGTTCTGAATAGCTAAGTCGCAGTACATCAGTACATTTTTCTGCTGAAGCTGCACATTGCCAATCAATTTCCGGATCTCCTCCGTTCCCGACTGCAAGCCTTCCAGTTGGTCGGCGCGTTTCAAAATCACAAGATCGTTCGTACCGCCAGCCGAAGGGCTGCCGATTTGAGCGCTTGCCGTACCCGCCAGCAAAACCAGTATCCAAACCAGTAGCCTGTGAATCATTTTGTTATTATAGACGCTCTTTTTATTCAAAGGGTTGCTAAACATGAAAAAAAATCTTCTGAACCGTCTAAACTTGGATTCCGTGGATTAAAGGATTAACTATGATGCTTCGCGGTCTATGGAATCCCGGTTAATCCTAACGGCCTGCGGAATCGGTTTCGACATTCAAGTGCAAAAGTATGGCTTTACTGCAAAACGGGGCGCTGGAACGCCGGTTTTTAAGCTTTATTAACAGAGAACAACTTTTTGACCAAACTGATTGCATTCTGCTGACAATTAGCGGAGGACTGGATTCGGTGGTAATGGCGGAGTTGTTCCGGTCGGCGGGGTTGCGGTACGGAATGGCACACGTAAATTTTCAGCTTCGTGGTGCGGAGTCGGAGGGTGATGAAGCGTTTGTGAAGGAGTTGGCAGAACAACACGGTGTCCGGTTTCATACCGTCCGGCTGGCCGCTAAAAACGAGTCCGAAGCGCAGGGCATTTCGACCCAGATGGCCGCCCGGAAATTGCGGTATGACTGGTTTGAGCAGGTAGCTGAGGAGTTTGATTACGCCCGTATTGCAACGGCTCACCATCAGGATGACGTCCTGGAAACCATTCTGTTGAATCTGGTGCGCGGAACTGGGTTGACTGGGCTAAAAGGGGTGCCCGTCCGTCAGGGCCGAATCATCCGCCCCCTGTGGTTTGCTGATCGGACGATGATTGAAGCCTACGCCCAAAACGGGGGGATACGCTGGCGAGAAGATAGTTCCAACGCGTCTGATAAATACCACCGAAACCGGCTGCGCCACCAGGTCGTTCCGGTCCTGAAGGAGATCAATCCGAACCTGCTCGAAACGTTGCAGACGACGGTGGCCCGGTTGCGGTCGGCGGATGCCCTGGTCGATGCCGAGATTCGCCGGTCGTGGGAAAAGCTGGCCGAAATGCGTCCGGAAGGCATCTTTCTTTCCATTGAGCAACTGCTGCTGCTGGAGGAATGGGAGTACCGTCTGGCGGAGTGGTTGAAACCGTACGGTTTTCAATACGCGCAACTGGGGGATATGGCAGAGACCGTGCGGGCAGACGGCTTTGGTCAGCAGTTTTATTCCGCAACCCACCTGCTCATTCGGGATCGCGACTACCTGATGATCAAACCCCGGCAGGCGGCTCCGGCACAAACCCTTATTCTGGATGCGATACCGGCCACTACGCTGAACGTTTTCGGGCAGTACGAACTTTATTTTGAGTTAATTCCGCGATCGGGTGATTTTCAGATTCCAGTGGATTCGAACATCGCCTGCCTGGATGCCGAACGAATTCAATGGCCCCTGACAATCCGGATCTGGCAAAACGGTGATCGCTTCCGACCCCTGGGCGTAAAAGGACACCAGACCGTCGGAAATTTTCTGACGAACCGGAAAGTAACCATTGCCGAGCGACAGTCGGCCCGGGTGCTGGTGTCGGGCGACCGGATTGCCTGGCTGGTCGGTTACCGGCCCGATGATTATTTTCGCATTACCGATCAAACCCGGACCATTCTAAAGATCGAACGACGCTTTCCGGCCCAACGCTGACCAAAAGCCGTTAACGCATTCGTTTTCATCTTTTTGTTTTTCTCCCTTGTCTGCTGGCATTATCAGAAAATACCCTTATAATTGTGCGATGTACAAGCAATTTAAAGTTAGGTTCCATATGATTCACGAACCACTAGATTCATTATGAACTATTTACGTTTACTATTGAGTGTTATTTTTTCGGTAGTGGCATTGGCGGTTCAGGGCCAGAGCACACGCCTGAAAGCGGCCAATAAACAGTTTGAGAACCTGGCGTATGCCCATGCCGCACAGGCATACGAAGACTTTTTGCGGGTTGATAAACGGAAAGATCCCGCCGAGACCCAGGAAGCCTATACGAAGCTGGCTTACAGCTACCGGGCGCTACAGGACACGAAAAACGCCGAGCGGATTTATGCCGATTTGATTAAAGAGTTTCCGGAAACCGACGCAAAAAATTACCTGTATTACGCACAGGCCCTGGCTGCCAACGGAAAATACCGTGATTCCCAAAAGATGTACAGCAAGTACGGTGAGCGGCAGAAGGAAGATCTGCGTGGCCGGAAATTTACGGTTTCGTACATGGACATGAGTCGGTTTTTTCAGGATTCTTCCGCATACCGGGTCGATTATTTGCCCATCAACTCACCGCAGGCTGATTTTAGCCCGATGTATTACCAGAACGGTCTGGCGTTTGTATCGGCCCGCAACGAATCCGGACCCGTCAAACGAATTTTCGGCTGGAATCAGACTCCGTTTCTGGATTTATACCTGTTTCCCGATACGACCGAACTGCGGACGACTCCCAATCCTGGCGTTCAGGCTGCTTCGCTGGGAGGAGGAGACGTTATAACGGAAAGTACGGAAGTGATGCCGGGGAATGATAGGCCGCTTTCGAAGACCGAAGTGTTTAGCCGAACGCTCAACACCAAGTACCACGAAGGCCCCATGACTTTTTTCAAGGATCAGAGCCGGATTATTTTTACCCGCAACAACACGGCTAAAGGGAAAAATGGGAAGAGTGCCGACGGAATCCGGAAGCTGAAACTGTACATCGCCCAAAATAACGGCGGAAGCTGGCAGAACATCGAAGAACTGCCCTTCTGTAGCAACGATTATTCGGTAGGGCATCCGGCCCTGTCGGCGGATGATACCAAACTGTTTTTTGTGTCCGATATGCCGGGTGGATATGGCGGAACGGACCTGTATGTGGTTGAATACAAGGATGGGCAGTGGTCGTCGCCGGTAAATATGGGCAAGGAAATTAATACCGAGGGCAACGAGATGTTTCCGTTTGTTGACGAAAATAATAACCTGTACTTCTCGTCCGATGGCCACGAAGGCCTGGGGGGACTGGATTTGTTCTATGCCGAACTGCGCGACGGAGTGGCCTTCAAGGGTGTCCAGAATCTGGGGTATCCGCTTAATTCTGAGAAAGATGATTTTGGGCTGATTACGAGCCAGAACCGTTCGACCGGTTACTTCAGCAGTAACCGGAAACGCGGTGTCAGTGATGATAATATTTACAGCTTCCGGCGCACCTGTAAACAACTCAACATTTTTGTGTATGACGCAAAAACCAACGAACCCATTGCCGTAGCCGATGTACGGGTGATTAAAGCGGGTGTAAATCAGGATTTGCGTTTTACAGGAACCGACGGCAAAACCGGTTTTTGCGTGGACGCCAACGTCGACTATGAGTTTAAGGCCATCAAGGAGGGCTACGCCACCAACAGCGTTCGGTTTTCAACCATGACGCAATCGGAACGGCCCGTCCTGAACGTGTCGATTTATCTGGAAAAAAGCGAAAATACGCTGGTAAAAGGCACGGTAAAAACCGAAGTAAACCAGCAACCGGCGCCGGGCGTGACCGTCACCCTGCGAAACGATAAGGACAAGTCGGAGCAGCGGGTGGTGACTGGATCGGACGGTAAGTACGAATTTGAAATGAAGCCCGGCGCACCTTATACGCTCACGACCGAGAAAAACCGGTATACGGCCAACCGGGAGAAACTTCCCAAAATGAAAGCGGGTAAAAATCCTAAACTGATTGAAAAACAGCAGGGCATTTACGGCGAGGGGGATGTGTTTGAACTGAAAAACATCTATTACGATTATAACAAATTTTTTATTCGGCCGGATGCTGCCCGCGAACTGGATCATCTGGTGGCGCTGCTGCGGAAATACCCGGAAATGAAAATTGAGTTGCGCTCACACACCGACAGCCGAGCCAGCGACGCCTACAACCTGCAACTATCAACCTACCGCGCCCGGGCCGCCGTTGATTACCTCGTTAACCGGGGAATCGAGCCAAACCGTCTGAGCGCCCAGGGCTACGGCGAAAGCGAGATTCTGAACGGTTGCACGGATCAGATTGCCTGTCCTGAAAGCAAACATCAGCAAAACCGCCGAACCGAATTCAAGATTGTAACGGTGCAGCGGAGTAACCCCGAAATAACGGGAAAATAAGGACGGTTTTCGCCATCCGGAATGGGTTGAAACCGTACCTTCGCCGAAAAAGGCAATGTAGTGATAACGATTCGACCTATCAGACCCGAAGAGACGTACCCACTTCGTCACGAAGTTTTGTGGCCCGACAAACCGTTTGCGTATGTAATGCTGGCCGAGGATGCCGACGGGTATCATTTCGGTGCTTTTCGCGAGAACGAGCTGTTAGCGGTTATTTCCCTGTTTGAGAAAGACGGTATTGCCCGCTTCCGAAAGTTTGCCACCCGCCCGGACGCCCAGCGGCAAGGCATTGGCTCTCATTTGTTAAATCAGGTGATCGACAAAGCCCGACAACTCGGGGCCGACAAACTCTGGTGCGATGCCCGGCTTTCGGCGGCTGCTTTTTACCAGCGATTTGGCATGGAACCGGAAGGGGAGGTGTTTTTTAAGGATGAGATTCCGTATGCGAAATACGTACTCCCTTTAAGCAATTCGCCCACGGTTTGAGTCGTGGGCGAATCGCTTATTTAAAACTATTAATCATGCTGTTGTGCAGGGTTCGGGGGCTCCAGTACCCGCTGGCAATAATCCGGCGGACACTCAATAACGGATTTTCCTCGTCGCGTTTCTTTTCGGCTAGCTGATAAGCGCCCAGATAACCCCGCTTCTTTAATTCAACGGTAGCTTCGTGATTCCAGAGCCCGAACGGATAAGCGAAATGTCGAACGGGTTTGCCCGTAATCGTTTCCAGCTTTTTGGTGGGTTCCTCGATTTGCGTCACCCAGTCTTGGCCCTGGTATTTCTTGACATTATGATGGTCCCAGGTATGGCAGCCGATGGTATGTCCCCGGTCGGCCAGGTCCTTGATCTGCTGTTTATCCATGTAATGCTGATAACCCCGGCGGCCGATGGAGGCTGTCATGATGAAAAAAGCTCCTTTAAAACCGTGTTTTTCCAGTTCGGGCGCGGCCAGTTCGTATTGTTCAAGATCACCGTCGTCGAAAGTGATCATCACCGGTTTTTCGGGTAAAGGTGCCCCAGTGGCCAGATAGGCGTAAAGCTGATCGGGCGAAATAGACTGGTAGCCGCTGTCGGCCAGCATCTTGATCTGATCCTTGAACACCTGCACCGGCATGATGTAACTGCGGGCGTTTTCGGAATCCTTCGGACGCCATTCGCGGATCTGGTGGTAACACAAAATCGGTACCTGTTTACGACCTAAAATGGTGGCGGCATCGGCAATCTTGCTGGCCGGAATGCTCGCTGGATCGATGTTGGCAGTGGGTTCGGGCTTTGATTCCGGAGCGGTTTTTTCCTTTGGGTCTTCAACCGAAGCGGCACTGGCTTCCAGTGTGCTGGTCGAAGCCTGTTGTTGTGTGCAGGAAAAGAACGGCCCAGCAGTAAGTGATGAAATCAGAATGGGTAAGAAGAGACGGCCTTTGAAAATCATCGTTAATCCAGACAACAAGATGGTAAATTGAACTCATTCCCGGGCAATATACAGAAAAGGTCACTTCTGAAGTGATGCGAAAATTGGTGGAATTGTTACCAGTTGACAATCAGGCTGTAGAAAAATTAAAAACGATTTTCCGGCCTGGCAAATGGATTATACTGCGGATTGCTGGTCTTCTTTTTTCAACCGGGCATCCAGCCAGAACGTACCGAACGGAACCAGCGAGGCAACAAAGGCAACCAGAACCCGGCCGAAGGACCAGCGACGGTCAAACGTAACGGAAACAAGAGAAAGCATATAGGCTACAAACAGAACACCGTGAGCCCAGCCCACCAGTTTGACGGCCATTGGGAGGTTCGCCCAATATTTTAACGGCATGGCAATTCCAAGCAGAACCAGGTAGGAGATACCTTCCAGAATACCGATCATACGAAAACGACCGAGCGACGATTTAAGCGAAAGTGACATAGTACAGTTAGCGATGGATATGACAAAGATAGCGAGGGTTCGCTAAATTAATGGAAACGATGAGACGGTATTGACACGTCTAAAATCCGATACTAAAAAAGGCAAGCCGGAGCCTGCCTTTTCAAGATTTATTAACAGGGAAGTACGGGATTAACCAACGCTGCCTTCCAGACTGATTTCGAGGAGCTTCTGAGCCTCTACGGCAAACTCCATCGGCAGTTGATTCAGGACTTCCTTGGCGTATCCGTTGATGATCAGGGCCACAGCCTGCTCCGTCGGAATACCCCGCTGGTTGCAGTAGAACAACTGATCTTCACCGATTTTGGACGTCGTGGCTTCGTGCTCGACGGTCGCGGTCTGGTTGTTTACTTCGATATACGGGAACGTGTGCGCTCCGCAGCGGTCGCCCAGCAGGAGGGAGTCACACTGGGAGTAGTTACGGGCGTTTTCGGCCCGTTTAAACACCTGCACCAGCCCCCGGTAAGCGTTCTGGCTCCGACCCGCCGAAATTCCTTTCGATACAATCCGGCTTTTGGTGTTTTTACCGACGTGGATCATCTTGGTTCCGGTATCGGCCTGCTGGAAGTTGTTTGTAACGGCTACGGAGTAGAACTCCCCGATCGAGTAGTCGCCTTTCAGAATCACCGACGGATATTTCCAGGTGATAGCCGAACCGGTTTCCACCTGCGTCCAGGAGATTTTCGAGTGCGCTCCTTCACAAATACCGCGTTTGGTAACGAAGTTGTAAATACCGCCCCGGCCTTCTTTGTCGCCCGGATACCAGTTCTGAACCGTCGAGTACTTGATTTCGGCTTCCTTAGCCGCCACCAGCTCAACCACAGCCGCATGCAACTGGTTTTCGTCGCGCATCGGGGCCGTACAGCCTTCCAGATAACTTACATACGAACCTTCGTCGGCCACGATCAGTGTCCGTTCAAACTGCCCGGTTCCGGCGGCATTAATCCGGAAATAGGTCGATAATTCCATCGGACACCGAACGCCTTTCGGAATGTAACAGAATGAACCGTCGGAGAAGACCGCCGAGTTAAGGGCCGCAAAATAGTTGTCGCGGGGTGGAACCACCGAACCCAGGTATTTGCGGACCAGTTCAGGGTGTTCCTGAACGGCTTCGGTCATCGAGCAGAAAATAATGCCCAGATCTTTCAGTTTATCTTTAAACGTAGTGGCAATGGAAACCGAGTCGATAACGGCATCCACTGCAACACCCGACAGGCGTTCCTGTTCCTGTAGGGAGATACCAAGCCGCTCAAAAGTAGCCCGCAGTTCCGGATCGATCTCGTCCAGACTGTTTACGGTTTTCTTTTGCTTTGGAGCGGAATAATATTTAAGTGCCTGATAGTCAATTGGAGGATACTTCAAGTTTGACCAGTGTGGTTCTTTCAAAGTTTCCCAATACCGATATGCTTTCAACCGCCATTCCAATAACCATTCCGGCTCGTTTTTCTTGGCGGAGATGAACCGAACAATGTCTTCATTCAGACCCATCGGTGCTTCATCCGCTTCGATTAATGTTTCGAAACCGTACTTGTATTCGGAATTGGTAATACTTTCTAAAATTTCAACGTCTTTGCTCATGATTGGTTGCGGACTAATACACGCAAAAGTCTATAGGATAAACAAAACGGATGGGAGGTCTGTTCCGCTCAGGATAGGCAAATATCGGAAAGTTTCCCGTTACTTCGTATAAATGTCTAGAATCCGGTGGTCTTCAACTGGTTTGGTGGGCCGTCAGTCTTTGTCCATCGGTACGTTGACGCCGAAAGGAATGGGACGCGAAATCCGTTCTTCCAGCGAAATAAAGGTTTCGGTCCGCTGAATCCCGGCTACTTTCTGAATTTTATCGTGCAGCACTTCGCGCAGGTGCTGGGTGTCGCGGCAGACTATTTTGGCAAAAATGCTGTAAATACCGGTAGTGTAGTGAATGTTAACCACTTCCGGAATTTTCAGCAATTCGGTCGCGACGGTTTCGTACAGGGAGCTTTTGTCGAGATAAATGCCCAGAAAACCGCTGATGTCCCACCCCAGTTTGGTGTGGTCAATCACCAGTTGCGAACCCCGCACGATCCCCATCTGTTCCATTTTCTTCATCCGGACGTGCACAGTCCCTCCTGAGACGAAAATCCGTTTTCCTATTTCGGTGTAAGCCATATTGGCATCTTCCATTAACAGGGTCAGGATTTTGAGATCAACATTATCAATCTCTAAATTTTTTTCCATCTAAGTTGAGAAAATTTTAATTTCATCAACAAAATACGCCATATTTTGAAAAAACAGAAATTTTTACAAAATTTTTATAAAAGATTTGCAAATGAGTGGCGTTTTGTATTAACTTTGTATTGTTAAATCAAAGCAGGCAGGTCAAGCGGTGATGATTTGACAAAGTTCTACTACACTGTAGGGTGTCGAAATTGGCAGACGTGCCCTCCTGTCTCGGGGGTGGTGAGTTCGGGATAAACGCAGCATAATGCCGCTTGCAAAAGCGACTGGGGTTGACCACCAGAAGTTGTACTGTAGCTAACCGCACCGTGGGTGGTTCGAGTCCCCCTCCTACAGCACTGGCTTAAATGCCGCAACAAAATTAATGGCTTCGGCAGCTCAATTCTGTAGCTGCATTCCGATTGGTTTTTAGTTTGTTGATGAAGTGTAATCTTAACACGCCGGCTCAGGTTGAGGCCGGCGTTGTTTGTTTTTAAGCCATTTGCGCTTTCTTTGCCATTCTGACGGCGGACCTGATTTTCCTCCGCCGAAATGAACAATTCCGATGTCCGACCCCGTTACGCTTGGCGTTCTCTTCCTTATTCTTGCGGTTGTTCTTTCCACGGCGGATAGCCCGCGGCCATTCTGGCAACGGTTTTACCACTATGTTCCGGCCACCTTACTTTGTTACTTTCTGCCTTCCTTATTAAATACGTTTGGCTGGGTCGATGCCGACAACACGGCTTTGTACCCGATCGTTTCGCGTGTTTTGCTGCCTGCTTCGCTGGTGCTTTTTACGCTCAGTGTCGATTTTAAGGCGTTTCGGCGGCTGGGCCGAAAGTCTATGCTGATGTTTGCGGCTTCGGCCGTCAGCATCATGCTGGGCGGGCCGCTGGCGGTTTGGCTGATTGCACAGCTTGCTCCGGAGCTGGTAGGAGGGCAGGGGCCGGATGCCGTCTGGCGCGGACTGGCCACGCTGGCCGGAACCTGGATTGGCGGAGGGGCCAACCAAACGGCGTTGAAGGAAGTTTTTCAGCCCAGCAGCAACCTGTTTTCGGCCATTGTAACCGTCGATGTATTTATTTCCAACCTCTGGCTGGGCGTTTTGCTGTACGGGACCGGTCAGGCAACCACCATCGACCGCTGGCTTCGGGCCGACGCCAGTGCGGTGGAGGAAGTCAAAGACCGGGTTCGTCATCAGGTGGAAGCTATTCGAAGAATACCGTCGTCTACCGATCTGATGGTCATTCTGGCCATTGGGTTTGGCGCTACGGCGGTGGCTCACGCGCTGGCCGGAGTGATTGCACCCTATATCGATCAGCATTCGCCTTTGTTAAGCCAATTCAGCCTGAATGCGCCGTTTTTCTGGATTGTGGGGCTGGCTACCGCCATCGGTATTGGTCTGTCGTTTACAAAGGCCCGCAATCTGGAAGGGGCCGGTGCATCAAAAGTGGCCACGGTTTTTCTTTACCTGATGATTGCTACCATTGGGTTGAAAATGAACATTCTGGCTATTGCCGATCATCCCGGTCTGATTCTGGTAGGACTGGTCTGGATGCTTTTTCATGTGCTGTTAATGATCGGTTTCAGTCGGTTAATCCGGGCGCCGTATTTCTTCCTGGCCGTAGGCAGTCAGGCTTGTATTGGAGGCCCGGCCACCGCGCCGATTATTGCGGCTGCTTTTCACCCGGTTCTGGCCCCGGTGGGCGTGCTGATGGCTATTCTGGGGTATGCCGTCGGTACTTACATGGGGTACGTTTGCGGTATCCTGATGCAACTGGTTTCGCCCTGATTTTCCGGCAAAAAACGCCGTTTGGACAAAAAGAAACCGGGTCTGTGCGGACAGCCGGCAGAGTTCGACGACAATCTGCGCTTTTTTAAGTAATTTTGTATTTACACCGAGATAGACAACCGTTTTCACAGCGTGAAGCATATTCGTAATTTTTGCATTATTGCCCATATCGACCACGGCAAAAGTACTCTTGCCGACCGATTGCTGGAATTTACCAAAACCGTTGGGTCACGCGATATGCAGGCCCAATTGCTGGACGATATGGATCTGGAGCGGGAGCGCGGCATTACCATCAAGAGCCACGCCATTCAGATGAATTATCTGTACAAAGGGGAAAGCTATACGCTCAACCTGATCGACACGCCGGGCCACGTCGACTTTTCCTATGAAGTATCCCGTTCCATTGCCGCCTGCGAAGGCGCCCTGCTGCTGGTCGATGCGTCACAGGGAACGGAAGCCCAGACGATTTCGAACCTGTATCTGGCGATGAATAATGATCTGGTGATCATTCCGGTCCTGAATAAAATCGACCTGCCCGGCGCCATGCCGGAAGAGGTAAAGGACGAGATGGTTGACCTGATTGGCTGCGAACGCGACGACATTATTCCGGCCAGCGGAAAAGAGGGCATCGGTATTGAAGCCATTCTGAACGCCATTGTCGAGCGGATTCCGCCCCCGAAAGGTGATCCGGACGGCGAATTGCAGGCCCTGATTTTTGATTCGCAGTTCAACTCCTACCGCGGTATCGAGGTTATTTTCCGGGTTAAAAACGGCCGCATCCGCAAGGGTGACAAGGTCAAGTTTATGGCAACCGGGAAAGAATATTTTGCCGACGAAATCGGTACGCTTAAATTGACGCAGGAGCCGAAGGATGTCATCGAATGTGGTGACGTAGGCTACCTGATTTCGGGAATCAAAGTGGCGAAGGAGGTGAAGGTCGGCGATACCATCACCCACCTGGCAAATCCAGCTTCCTCGGCCATTCAGGGTTTTGAGGAAGTGAAACCGATGGTTTTTGCCGGTATTTATCCGGTGGATACCAGCGAGTTTGAAGAGCTTCGGGAAGCGATGGAGAAACTCCAGCTGAACGATGCGTCGCTTGTTTGGGAGCCGGAAACGTCGGCGGCTCTGGGCTTCGGTTTCCGTTGCGGTTTCCTCGGAATGCTGCACATGGAAATTGTGCAGGAAAGGCTCGAACGGGAGTTCGACATGACAGTTATTACAACCGTGCCGTCCGTACGGTTTGAAGTTATTACGACCAAGGGTGAGACGCTTCAGGTCAGTGCCCCGGCCGAAATGCCCGATCCCAGCAGCATCGACTGGATTGAAGAACCGTTCATTAAAGCGCAGATCATCTCCAAAGCGGAATACGTCGGGGCCATCATCGGCCTTTGTATGGATAAACGCTCGGTGTTCAAAAACCAGCTTTACCTGACCGCCGACCGCGTTGAACTTCAGTTTGAAATGCCGCTGGCGGAAGTTGTTTTTGACTTCTTTGACAAGCTGAAAACCATCTCACGCGGCTATGCGTCGCTCGACTACGAGTTTCTGGGCAACCGCGAATCGACCATGGTGAAGCTCGATATCATGCTCAACGGCGAAGGCGTCGATGCGCTTTCGGCCATTGTGCACCGGGATAAAGCGTATGAGTGGGGGAAAAAGCTCTGCGAAAAATTGCGCGAGTTGCTGCCCCGTCAGCAGTTTGAAATTGCCATCCAGGCGGCTATCGGGCAGAAGATTATTGCCCGCGAAACCGTAAAAGCCCTTCGCAAAGACGTTTTGGCCAAGTGTTACGGTGGTGACATTAGCCGGAAACGGAAACTGCTCGAAAAGCAGAAAAAAGGGAAGAAGCGGATGCGCCAGGTTGGTAACGTCGAGATTCCGCAGGAAGCTTTTATGGCCGTCCTGAAGATTAACTAATTGAAACGGCTGGTTCGTTTACGGCAACGTCCCGTAAACGAACCAGCCGTATTTTAAACGTGTATTTTCGATAATCTTCTGATGCGTAACGCACTAGTTGTTGTTTGGCTAACTATGTTTGCCGCGCATTCAGCGCTGGCCCAATCAGGCCCCCGGCTGGTAAGAACTCACGTGACGGAATTTGTTCTGAAGGCACTGGATGAACAGACCAAAGCGGAACTATCGGCTACGTATCGAATCAAGGTAACTCGGTCGAAAAGGGAGTTCAATGGGCAGAGTTCGCCGGGACGGCCCTTTGTGTTTTCCCTCGGAAAAACCGATACATTGATTATCAATACAACGGCGGAGGGTTATTACCCGATGGAGGAAGTGCTGCTGGTGCCGTGTGATACCTGCGCCAACTACGAGCATCTGGCGTTGATGGAAAAAATCGAATCGGAAAAGGCCGCCCAACCCGACAGCATATTCCGTAACCTAAAGGTAAACGACAAAATCCGGCTCGATAACGTCTATTTTGATCAGAGCAGTTACGTCCTGCGGAAAGAATCGTATCCGCAGCTCGATAAGTTACTGAATACCCTTAACAGTTACCCAAAACTGGTCATCGAAATTGCCGGTCATACCGATAACGTCGGCGACCGCCGACTGAACCAATCCCTTTCCGAAAACCGGGCCCGCGTCATTACCAATTACCTCATCCAGCGGGGCGTTGCCGCCCGCCGGTTGCAATACCAGGGCTACGGTGATACGCGCCCGGCGGCTCCCAACGACAATGAAGCCAACAAAAAGAAAAACCGGCGCGTCGAGTTTACCGTACTGGCAAATTGAGTGATGAGTTAAGAGTTAAGAGTGATGAATTAAGAGTTGGCTGCCGCCCATTTAACTCATCACTCTTAACTCTTCATTCTTAATTCCTTAAAACCGCAGGTTCAGCTTACCGTACCAGTAGGCCCCGTTGGTGCCCATCTGGACCGGATCCCAGGCTCCACCGGACTCGGTGAGCGTCGGGTTGAAACGGTTCGGGTACACGTTGAAAATGTTGGAGCCGCCCACAATCAGGTTTACGTTTTTGGCAATTTTGTAGCCTACCGAGAAGTCGGTGGTTACGCGGGGTTTGTAGACATTCAGTTGATAATCGTAATCGGCCAGCGTGATTTCTCCAAACCGGACGGCGCGGACTACGAAGTTCCAGCGATCAAGGCCGTAATCAAGCGTCAGGTTAATTTTGGATGGCGGGGCCGAAGCTTCCACGAATTTCCGTTCGCGCAGGTCAAAATACGTATCTTCTTTACCGGCCAGCCGAGCGTTGGTTTTGACTTCATCGACGGTTAGTTTGTTGAAATTTGCCGCGAGCGTCGTGTTTAACCGGCCCCGCCCGACCGCCGAACCATTCGCCAGAATGATGTCAACCCCTCGGGTAGAGGTGGTGACGGCATTCGTAAAAAATTGCGCCTGACCCACGTTCAGTTCCTGCAAATCCGCCCCAATATCCGGATCATCGGCGGTGAAGGCGCCCGTCAGAACCACCCGATCCTGTATCTTGACGTAATACCCGTCTACGGTCAGCGAAAAACCGCTGCCAAACCGACCCGTAAAACCCAGGCTAGCGTTGCGGGAGGTCTCCTGTTTTAGCTTCGGAATGCCCAGCTTTCGGGTCACCGGGCTCTCGTTCCGGGACAGTAACACTTCGACGGGCTGCCCTTCCACGAAGTTCGTGAACGTAGAGTTGAAGTAAATCTGGGCCAGTGAAGGGGCGCGGAAACCCGTGCTGACCGTGCCACGGACGGTAAAATTGTTGCCCAGTTTCAGCCGCGACGAAATTTTGCCGTTCAGGGTGCTGCCAAAGTCGCTGTAGTTCTCAAAACGCAGGGCGGCCCCGATCATAAACGCTTTCGTAATGTCGGCTTCGGTATCGAAATAAATCCCGAGGTTAGTACGGCCCTCATTCACCACGTCGCCCGGCTGATAGCCCGGAAAGCCTTGTGATCCGCCCGGTCTGGTTGGGTCATAGTTGCGGTAGGAAGCTTCTTCCCCCGCAAAAATCTGGTAATTTTCAGACCGGAATTCGGCCCCGAATGCAATGTTCAGCCCCTGAAGTGTCTCCTGAAAAAGCCGGGAGAAATGCAGTCCGGTAACATTTTGCTGCAACTGAAAACCGCCCGCATCGAACGACGTGGGCGACTGCGGCCCCAAGGAGGTGTTCAGCGTGTTTCTGACGCCGTAGTGAAATGTATTGCTGCCGAAAACACTGCCTAAATCCACATCCCAGCCTTTCCATTTGCCCCGGATTCCGGCGGCAACCGAACCGTCGGTAATGTCGCTGGTAATGATCGGGTCGAAGCCGTTGGGGTACAGGCTCGGAATGTTTCGCGGGCTGTCGGCAAAGCGGGTCCAGGCGTAGGCGTCACCCTTGCGCAGATTCAGGCCGCCAAATACGTAGACGTGCGCGTTCGGACTGACCGGTATTTTCGAATTGGCGTAAAAGGACGTGTTCTGTACCTGTGGGTCGCCAAATTCCCGGCGCGACAGCTCCTCGACGTTCGTTGCTACGTTGGCCCGCTGCGTGTGCCCCCGGTAATTGTAATCGGCCGTTAGATTCAGAAAGCCGCCCTTACCGATTCGGAAACCGTAGTTGCCGTTTATGTTGAAATTGCCACCGTCAAATTTTTGGTCGTCAAAGCGGTATTTGGCCGAATAAGCGCCGTAGTTTATATTGCCGGTAAACTCATTGGCGCTGGTTTTCAGGACGATGTTGATTACGCCCGCGATGGCGTCAGAACCGTATTGGGCAGCCGCTCCGTCGCGCAGAATTTCGATGCGTTCGATGGCCGCAGCCGGAATGGCATTCAGGTCGGTACCGGTATTACCCCGTCCGCGCGTACCGAATAAATTGATGAGCGCCGATTGATGCCGTCGTTTGCCGTTAATCAGCACCAGCGTCTGGTCAGGCCCCAACCCCCGGAGGGTAGCCGGATCAACGTGGTCGGCACCGTCCGAACCGGTCTGACGGTTGGAGTTGAACGACGGGGCCGCAAACTGCAACAACTGGTTTAGGTCGAGTTGCCCGGTTTTAGTCGTCACATCCTTAATGTCGATCAGGTCAATGGGGGAGGGCGAATCCGTTACCGAGCGGTTCAAGTTGCGCGAACCGACAATGTTCACCTCCTGAAGTTCCGTAGCGTTTTCCAGCGTTACATTAATCGTTGTCTGGCCGTTTACGGGAATTTCCGCATTCTGAAAACCAACAAACGAAATAACTAATACCGGATTGTCGGCTCGGCACGTTATCGTATAGGTCCCGGCGGCATCGGAACTAACGCCATTATTGGTTCCTTTTTCGAGCACGGTAGCACCCGGAAGCACATCACCTTTGGGATCGGTCACTTTTCCCGATACCGTAAGCTTCTGAGCAAATGTTGACGAAGTGCAGAAAAGGAAAATAATAAGTAAGTAGTTTTTCATTCCAATAGAATGGTTAGGTGTTGATGCAGTAAAGACGCAAAATAAAATGAAAGCGGTCAGCTTCTCAACATAGACCTGGGGGAGTTCAGGCTTTCTTATCCTGTAGACTGATCGAAAAGTGCTAAGGGGTTGTTTTCCAATTGGGTATTGGCCAGCAATACCGTCTGTTGACTTAAAATTCAAGAATTTGGGTATGCGTTATTTTGTTCGTGAAGATTCCATTGTGCGGAAAATATGGGGGGATGCCGATGTGATTTTGCTCATTTTTGCGGGCGGAGCGGCTGAGTTTGCCTTGAACCGGGCCGTTGACTGGCTGTTTTTCACCGGCAAACTGCCCGCCGATCCCATTGGTCGTTTGTTTTCGACCGTCAAGTATGCCCAGGAGATTGTGTTCATGCCCTACGAAAAAGCCGTAGGGAGTATTAACCGGATGCGGGCCATTCACGGGGGGGTGGAAAAAAGCCGGGGTTCCCGAATTCCGGATTGGGCCTATCGCGACGTATTATATATGCTGATTGATTACTCGGAACGGGCCTTTCAACTGTTGCATCGCCCCCTGACAGCCCCGGAACGGGAGGAGGTTTTTGATACGTTCCGGCGGGTAGGCGAGGGAATGGGAATTCCGGAGTTACCGCAAACCTATCAGGAATGGAAAGTGGATCGGCAGGCTCACCTGGACCGGGATTTGGTACACAGTCCGTTTACCGATAAGCTGTTTACGCGGTATCGGGAGGAATTAGGCAACTGGCGCTACGGTTTGTTGTTGCAGGCCCAGTCTCTGCTGGTGCCCGAAGCCGTTAGCAGCCGGTTGAACTTACCCAACCGACCGCTGCTGGCGTCGATGATGTGGCTTTATAAAGTGCTGGAACGGCTTCAGTTGCGGGCTCTGACGCAACGAATTCTGTTGCCCACGGCCTACCTTCAGCAGATACGGGAACTGGATAAAACCCTGGGATGATCCGGAAAAACCGCTTCTGAATGATTACGAAGGTTGAGCATCCGAAGCCGTTTGCTCTTACACAGTTGGCAGGATTTCGATTACCAGATAACCTCCCGTGGCATTGGCTTCGCTAACAACCTGGGGCTTCCCCTGGATGGCATCCACGCCCGGACGGTGAACATGACCGGCAAAAACCCCGAGCAGATTGGGCGCGTCAATGACCTTTTGATAGAAGCGTTGCGTCACCCTGGTATGGCCTGTTTTGGGCCAGCGCTCCCGGCGCTCAATCGTATAATTTTTGTCGGTTTCCCATCCCCATTGCGGATGTCCGCACCCGTAGCCTATGCTTCGGCCAGGCGCATAGAGCGGGATGTGCATCATCAGCACGCACGGTTTGCCCGTAGCCAGTGCCTTCTCTACCCCGGCCAATTGTTGTTCTTCGATCTCATAAATAGAGTTGTCCAGGGTGATGATCTGCACGCCCTGCACATTCTGAACATCCAGGAGGGGATTACGCCCCTGATAAAGCGGTTTGAGCCGTTTTTCAATCCAGCTAGCGCGTAAGGTCCGCAGACTTCCTTCCATCCCTTCATAATGCCAGTCGTGATTCCCGGCCGTGTAGACATAAGGAATGGGAAAATCTTTCAGTTGCTCCTGCACCCAGTTTATGGCAGCCTCGGATGGGAAGCTAACGATGTCGCCAATCAGGGCCAGCAGGTCCACGTTTTCTTTTTTCGCCAGCGTCAGGGCCGCCTGAAATTCTTTTTCCGGGTTGGTCGGTTCCTGAGTTAAAAAATGTTTGGTCGCGTTGTAGGCTTTTGCCATGCGTCCGCTGTACTCTGCAAAAGACGTTCCCCGGGCATCATCGCGCCAAAGGTGGGTGTCAGAAACAAACAGGAGTTTAACCGGCTGATTTACAGACTTGCTATACAACCGAACCCGTTGCTGATCAACGGAAAAAGATTGCAACAAACTGTCAGATTGTTTTGCTGTCGCTGGCTGGATCGTCGATAACACCAATCCCGATTGCAGCAATTGACGTCTTGAAATCATAGATTTTAAAAGGTTAAAGTGTTTAGGAAGGTGGAACAGGTCGGATTTCGTTACCCGGACTTGCTTTTTACTTCGGCCACTGGGTTTCGATGCCGTGTTTGCGAACCAGGTTCTGAAATTCTTCCAGCAACGGTTTTTTCTCCCGAACGGCGCGCGGGATCACGTTTTTGTCGAGCGCAAAAGCAACCAGTTGGCCAACGGCTTCGCCAATGCTCCATTCGACCGGATGCAGACGGTAACAGCCGTTGGTAATATGGGTGGTACCGATGTTTTTGTTGGCGGGGAGCAGATTTTCCATTCGTTTGGGGAGCAAGGCCCCCAGCGGGATTTGAAAAGGCAGGGAGGCAAAGTCGATATAATTGTTGCCGCCACTGCTCGGGTGTAAATCAATGTGGTAATAGCCGGTGCCCACGCTGTCGTAAAAATCGGCGGCTTTGTTGCCCGACTGCTGGCCCGTGATCATGGCCCGGTTGGCCGCCCCAACGTGTTCTTCCAAAACCGTAAAAACCGCCTTGATCCGGCGCGACTCCCGAACGTACGGATATTTGGCCATCCCGTCTTCCGTGCCCATAATATCGGGGCGTAGCCGCAGACCGGGCCAGCCCTGACCCCCATCCGGGCGGGGCGCTTCGGTTTGGAGCCAGTAGAACAGCGACAGGCTGAGCTGTTTGGCCCGTTCGACGTGTTTTTTGAATTCCTTCTCGCTGACACCCACCAGATTGCCCAGCATGTAATCGTTCTGCGGCCAGTTGACAACGGTAATATCGCTGAGGAAAGTACCGGGTTTAAAGTTGTTCTTGCTGATCAGCCGCCGGTAATTCCACAGGTTGAGCATGGATCCGGTGGCGATGCCTTCCGGGTGAAAACCGAGCTTTTTGGGTTCCAGCGTTGATGGATTCGAGTAGGAAAGGTCGAGCAGCTTGCCGGACCAGGCCGGGGTAAGTTTCGGGACCAGATTGCGCCAGAAATCGTATTCTTTTGGTTTTTCGATCAGATGCTGAACGGGTTTGTTCCGGAGAGTCGGCACGTAATCCATTGCAAAGCACATCGTAAACGACTGCTGGTTAGTCGGATCGGCCTGGTCGGGCGCGTGTAGTTCGCCGGTTTCTTTTTTGGATTCCGTGCCGGTGACAAACTCGGTTTTGGTCAGGGGCAGCAGATCGCCCAGTTCGGTCGCATCCACAAAATAGGGGGCCGTCAGCACGATTTCTTTGCCGCTGCGAAAACTGACGGCTTTCAGGGCCCGTACGCGGTCGCCGGTTGTATCGGCGCTGATCACCTTGTGTTCAAGCAATACCGTCAACTGCTGCGAACTCTGGTAAGGGCCGAGCATATCCTGCAAAACCGCCACGGCCACGCAGGGTTCGTGACACAGGCGCGAAACCGCCCCGTCGCCGGGATTCAGGTACTGACGGTTTCGGGCTTCGTCGGTGAGCGGATAATTCCGGATGTAGTACTCCCGAACCGCCGTGCGATACGTCCGGTAGAGCCGGGTGGCGCCGTGGGTTTCAATCCATTGATGTTCGTCGGGCGGAACGCCCTGCTGGCTGATTTGTCCGCCAATCCAGTCGGTTTCTTCCGTTAAAATAACCCGTAAGCCAGACCGTAAAGCCGCCAGAGCCGCAGCGCACCCGCCTAGTCCACCGCCCGCAATAACCACATCCGCCGAAAATTCGTTACTACCTTTAGACGGAGCAACCCAACGGGATTCGGCCTGGGCCGGACTTGAGAAAACTGGTGAGAAAGCGGAGGCAGCTGCACTGCCCAGGGTAACGGATTCAAGAAAATTTCTTCGATTCATACGGTCAATACCGGAAAATAAAGGGTGGGTGATGATTCGGCGGCAATTTGCAAATCAAAGCGGATAAGTGGAAACTTCGCGTCAGGTTAACCAACTTTCCCCGCTTTCTTCTAATTTTGGACACTCGAAGTAGAACTACTGATATACTTGCACAAAACCGCATATGGCAGAATTAATCCGAATGCCCAAGATGAGCGACACCATGACCGAAGGTGTCATCGCTGAATGGCATAAGAAAGTGGGCGACACCGTCAAGTCGGGCGACGTGCTGGCCGAGGTCGAAACCGATAAGGCGACAATGGATCTGGAAGCGTACGACGAAGGGACGTTGTTATACATTGGTGTTGAGAAAGGCCAGGCTGTACCCATCGACGGCATTATTGCTGTGGTCGGGAAAGCTGGCGAAGATTATAAGGGTTTGCTGGAGGGCGGTGATTCCTCCAACGGGTCTTCTGAATCCCAGGCATCTGCTCCCGCCGAAAAACCGGCCGCTCCGGCTCCCAGCCCGAACGGTGCGCAACCCGGACAGGCAACCAGCCAGACGCCCGATCCGAAAGCTGTTTCGGCCGCTCCGGCTGCCAACGTCAACGCGACGGTGATTCGGATGCCGAAAATGAGCGATACGATGACCGAAGGCACCATTGTGGCCTGGCATAAAAAAGAAGGCGACACCGTTAAGTCCGGCGATGTACTGGCCGAAGTCGAAACCGACAAAGCCACGATGGACCTGGAAGCGTATGAGGAAGGAACCTTGCTCTACATCGGTGTGAAAGAAGGCAGCGCCGTCGCCGTGGATGAAGTCATCGCGGTGGTGGGCGAAAAAGGCACCGATTTCAAAGTGTTACTGCAAGGCGGAGGCCAATCCGCAGCGGCTCCACAGGCTGAAGCCGCCCCGGCGGAGGCTCAACCGGCCGCCCAATCGGCTCCGGCAGAAACCGCAGGCACCAACGGCCACGACCGGGTGCTGGCCTCTCCGTTGGCGAAACAGATTGCCAAAGAAAAAGGGGTGAATCTGGCCGAGGTGCAGGGCTCCGGTCCTGAAGGACGGATTGTGAAACGGGATGTGGAAACCTTCCAGCCTGCGGCCAAACCGGCTCCGGCATCCGCTCCCGCCGAAAAACCGGCTGCTCCGGCACCCGCAGCGCCAGCGGCTCAACCCGCACCGGCCACCTACGGCGACTACGAAGATATTCCGGTCAGCCAGATGCGGAAAACCATTGCCCGCCGTCTGTCGGAAAGCCTGTTTACCGCTCCGCATTTCTACCTGACCATGGAAATCAACATGGACAAGGCAATGGAACTGCGTGGCAAAGTCAACGAAGTCAGTTCGGTAAAAGTATCGTTTAACGATTTTGTACTGAAAGCCGCAGCCTTGGCGCTGAAAAAACACCCGGCGGTGAACTCCTCATGGCTGGGCGACAAAATCCGGCGGTACAGCTACGTCAACATCGGTGTGGCCGTGGCCGTTGACGAAGGGCTGCTCGTGCCGGTGATTCGGAACGCTGACCAGAAAACGTTGTCGACCATTTCGGCCGAAGTGAAAGACCTGGCTGGAAAAGCGAAAGATAAAAAGCTCCAGCCGAAAGACTGGGAAGGCAGCACGTTCTCGATCTCAAACCTTGGTATGTTTGGCATCGACGAATTTACGGCCATCATCAACCCGCCGGATTCGTGTATCATGGCCGTGGGCGCGATTAAACAGACCGTTAAGTTTGAAGGCGATGTAGCCAAGCCGACGAATGTAATGAAGGTGACGCTTTCGTGCGACCACCGGACGGTTGACGGCGCTACGGGTGCGGCTTTCCTGCAAACCTTCAAGGGCTTGCTGGAAAATCCATTCGGTATGCTGGTATAAAAAGCTAGTTTTTTTCGTTTAAGGTTTAATGCCTGACAGACCCGGAGATCGAATTTCGGTTTTTGGCTGTCAGGTGTTAAACCTTATCCATTGATAATAGAACGAATGCAAAAAATTCACGCCACGACCGTCGTTGGTATTCTGCACAACGGCGAAATTGCGCTTGGTGCCGATGGACAGGCCACCATGGGCAATACGATTGCAAAAAGTAATGTACGGAAAGTCAGGAGCCTGATGAACGGCAAAGTGCTGGCGGGTTTCGCCGGATCCACCGCCGATGCCTTCACGCTGATCGAACGGTTTGAAGAAAAACTCAACGCCTACGGCGGAAACCTGAAACGGGCGGCTATTGAACTGGCTAAAGAATGGCGGACGGACCGGTATCTGCGCCGGCTCGAAGCGATGCTGATTGTGGCCTCCAAAGAAGATTTGCTGGTGATTTCCGGTACGGGCGATGTGCTCGAACCCGACCATCAGATTGCGGCTATCGGGTCGGGCAGTATGTTCGCGCAGTCGGCGGCCGTTGCCTTAAAAAAGCACGCTCCCCAATTAACGGCGGAAGAAATGGTGCGGGAAAGTTTGCATATTGCGGCTGATATTTGCATCTATACCAACCATAACCTGGTGGTTGAAACCATTCGGTAGCGATTAATCCTATTTTGTTTTAGTTTTCAGGATCCGGCGGGGCACACTATTGTTGCCGAAATACGGCAGCGTAGAAACCGAAACCATGCTTTAGAAACTGGCCAGCTGTTTTATATGAAGGGTTTGCGATCAGTTTTACCAAAAACCGTTAAAAAGCGGATTATTATTGGATTTGGAGTGGCTTTGGCCTTGATTGTCGTGGCGCTTGGACTGACGTTATACACCTATAATCAGTACCGGAAAGCGAGCGATCAGATCAAGCACAGTCAGGAGGTGATTAACCGGCTGGGGCGTATTTTGTCGCTTATTACAGAGGTCGAAACCGGGGAGCGGGGCTTTTTAGCTTCTTCGGGCGACCCTATTTATCTGAAAGCGTATGAAAATGCGTTGCCTCAGTTTCCAACCGAACTGGATTCGCTCAACAAATTGCTAGCCGACAGGCCGGATCAACTCCGGAACCTCGATTCGCTATCGAAACGAATCGATATGAAGATTGAGATGGCCAGCCAGCAGGTCGATGCCGTTAAAAAGAAGCTGCCCCTTTCCATCGCCCGGACGTACATGATGCTCGGAATAAGCCGGATGGACCGTGTACGCGACCAACTCAGAGCGATGAACAAACTGGAGCAGAACCGGTTCAATATTTATTCAAAGTCTGCTACCGCCTACTTCTGGAACACGCTTGTCGGCATTTTTACGGTAACGCTTTTAATGGCTGTTACGCTCATTCTTTCTTACAATGTTCTTGAGAATGAATTGAATACGAGGCAGTCAACCGAAGATCAGCTGCGGGCTTATGAAGATGAGTTGCGGGAGAAGATTCAGTTGCTGGAAATATCCAACGAAGAACTCGAGCGGTTTGCCTTTGTGGCCTCGCATGACATGCAGGAACCGCTCCGAAAAATCCAGTCGTTTGGTTATCTGCTGCGCGACCGGTATGGCAGTGACCTTCGGCCCGAAGCGACGGTTTATCTCAGTAAAATCCTCCAGTCGGCCGA
This sequence comes from Larkinella arboricola, assembly GCF_003259745.1. Taxonomy (GTDB): domain Bacteria; phylum Bacteroidota; class Bacteroidia; order Cytophagales; family Spirosomataceae; genus Larkinella; species Larkinella arboricola. The sequence continues at coordinate 140,424 of NZ_QLMC01000002.1, forward strand.
GCGAATGTCGAAAATGATCAAGGATTTGCTTAATTTTTCGCGAATTTCCAGCAAGAAGGAGCCGTTCCAGCGGGTTCGGTTGTCGGAGGTTCTGGAGGGAGTGCTGAGTGATCAGGAGATTACCATTAAGGCGGTCGGCGCTGCGTTTGAGATGGATACGTTAGCCGAAATTGAAGCGGTCCAGAGTCAGATGGATCATCTTTTTTCGAACCTAATCTCGAACGCCCTGAAGTTTACCAAACCGGATCAGGTACCGTTGATAAAAATTACCGGAGAGACCATGGAGGGAGAGGGGTATGAAGAACTAATTCCCGGTAAAAAATATTATAAGATAACCGTCAGGGATAATGGAATTGGTTTCAATGAAAAGTACATTGACCATATTTTTAAGATTTTTCAACGCCTACACGGCAAGAACACCTACGAAGGAACGGGCATCGGACTGGCCATCTGCAAGCGGATTGTCAGCTATCATAAAGGCCTGATTACGGCCCAGAGCCAACCCGGTGTCGGTACAACCTTTATTATTATTTTACCCGAAAAACAGACCCTATCTGTTCATGACAATGCAGCAATCCACGAAACCAGTACATATTCTCTTGGCTGATGACGACGAAGACGACCGCTTCCTGACGCGTGAAGCCTTTCGCCAGCAATTTCCTGTAACCGAAATGAATGTGGTGGAGGATGGCGAGGAACTCATGGAGTTTCTGCGTCGTACAGGCCGTTACGAGCGTGCTGAGCATCCTCTGCCGGAGTTGATTCTGCTGGATCTGAACATGCCGCGCAAAGACGGCCGTGAAGCCCTGCAGGAAATTAAAGCCGATCGCGACCTGCGGCATATTCCTGTAGTGGTACTAACGACGTCCGACGCCAGCATCGACATCGATAATTCGTACCTGTGGGGTGCCAACAGCTTCATTACCAAACCGGCATCGTTTAAAAAACTGATGGATATTACGCAAACGATCGGTGAATACTGGTTCAACGTCGTTAAAGTAAGCGGTCGCCCGTACTCAACCTGGCGGAACATTTAGTCGTTGGCTTTCAGGGCGGTTAGTTCCGCCATGAGTTGTTCCAGGTAACTCATGACGCCTTTTAGCGAACCCGGCTGGTATTTATTGACCAGCAGGGTAAAGCTCAGGAGCTCACCGTCGACCGACGTAGCATAACCGGCATACGCCCGAACGCCCTCAATGGTGCCGCTTTTGGCCCGAACATTTCCTGCTGCTGCCGTACCGCGTCCCAGACTTTTCACCGTGCCGGATTCGCCCACGACCGGAATGCTGTCGTAAAACGGGAGGAAGCTTTTCTCCTTTGACATGGCCGCCAGAATACCCGACAAACTGGCCGCTGTCACGGCTCCAATGGGCGACAGACCGCTGCCGTCTTTAGGCCGGAAACCGCTCAGATCAACTCCTTTGCTCTGCCAGAACCGCACCAGGTGCTGAATGGCCTGTTCGGTGGTTACCGGCGCCTGGGCCAGTGCGTTACCGGCCAGCAGCAGCAGCGACTCCGCGTATAAATTGATGCTCTGGTGATTGGTCAGCCGGGCCAGTTCGGCCAGCGGAACCGACGTATGCAGGTGAAGTTGCGTACGTTTGCCGCCCGGCGCAATGGCAATTTCCGGATTTCGGCCCGGTCCGATGGCCTGGGGTGGATTACTGACCGTAATGCCCACCCTGGCGAGTTGTTCGTGCAGGGCGAATGCCGTAAAAAAAGACGGGTCCGGCAGTGAGCCTTTTACTCCGAATTCGCTCACCCCGGTCGGAACGGTTCCTTCCAGAAATACCTGCGTCGTGAAAGGCGCATTGTAAATAATCACTTCATCGCCCGAGCCCCTGGGGCCGGTTCGAACATTATTCTGAAGCCGGAGAAACGGCGTAGCGGGTTCCGTGCGGAGCAGCGGAGCGGGTTGGCCCACGATTCTGGCGGGTTTAAACACCGCCCGGTATAGGTTTTCGTTGAAGTTCAGGCCGGAAACACCCGCGCCGTAGTAGTTGCCCATATCGCCCCAAACCCAGGTATCGGGCACCGGCAGCGACCGGATGGCCGTGGCATCCCCAATCACCGCCCCGCCAATTTGTTTGATACCGGCACTTTGCACCATTTCTGTCCAGGTCCGGAGCAGGGTGGGGGCGTCGGCAAACTCGGCGAAGCGGTTGCTTCCCAGTGAGGGGTCACCCGAACCCCGGATGTATAGATTCCCGTTCAGCACACTATCCCGGATTGTTCCGTCGTATTCCAGCGTCGTGCGGTACGTGTAATTGTCGCCCACCACGGCCAGGGCGGTGGCGGTGGTAGCCAGTTTCAGCGTTGAGGCCGAGGGGAGGCTCATCTGGGCGTTATAATCCAGCAGGACCACGCCATCCCGCACGCGTCGTACCGAGAGAGCCGCCGTTCCGTTGCGAACCAACGGACTCGTCTGCAATTGATGAACGGTATTTTGGAGCCGTTGCAGCGCCAGCGAATCCGTACAGGGACGGGAGTGACTAACCTGAGCAATTAGTAAAAAACAACTTAACAGACAGGTGAAGGACCGGTGCATGGAAGTACGAAAAGTACTGATAGAATATGAAAGCGGATTTGTAGCTTTGCAAAAATAGATAGAATTTAAAGCCCTTTTCTGTTGTTCTAACAAAATAATAAAGATTTGTAGCGTCCTTTGAAGCTACAGAATCGTGATAATCAGGTATTTTAGGCATAACTGAATCGAATGAAGTTAACATTTTGGGGGGCAAGCCGTCAGGTAACCGGTAGTATGTTTCTGTTAGAAACCGAGGATAATTACCGGATTCTGATTGATTGCGGGGCAGATATGGATAAAAAAGCCGGCTCGAACGGCCAGGAGGACGAATCTCCTAAATTGGATACCGGTTTTTTCCCGTTCGAGGCATCCACGATCAATGTTGTTCTGCTGACCCACGCCCACATCGACCATAGCGGTAATATTCCGAATCTGTACCGGGAAGGCTACGAAGGTCAGGTTTTGTGTACCGACCCTACCTTTTCGCTTACCAACCTGCTGTTGCAGGACGCGGCTTCGCTCAATTCCCGGCGACTCAGCGAGATGGGGAAAAGCAAAAAGCAGAAGGTCCAGAAGAAATTTGTCTCGTTGCAAAAAGACTTGTTTCTGGAAAAACAAGTCCGCGAATCGATGGACAATGTGGTGCCGATTCAATACAACCGGAAGTTTAAGCTGGCCGACGGCGTGGATGTCACGTTTATTCCGGCCGGGCATTTACTCGGGGCGGCCCACATTGTGATCAACGTGTACGAAAACGGCGAGAAAAAAAGCATTGGTTTTTCGGGCGACATCGGACGGCGCAATTACCCGCTGCTGACCGATCCCGAACCCATGCCGCCGGTCGATTACCTGATTTGCGAATCAACGTACGGCAACCGGCTGCACATTGATACACAAACGCCGGAATCTGTGCTGGCTGACGTGATCAAACGGACGTGCATCGACATTCCGGGGCGGCTGATTATCCCGTCATTTTCGGTAGGCCGTACGCAGGCGCTGCTGTATACGCTCAATCGGCTGTATACCGAACAGGGCTTCCCGAATATTAAAGTATTCTCCGACAGTCCGCTGGCGCTGGAAAGCACGAAGGTTTACCAGAAAAATCTGCGGATGCTGAACCGGGAAGCCAAGGAATATTACGACGAAAACGAGTCGTTGTTCGACTTTGCCAATTTCGAATACCTGGAAAGTTCAAAAGCCAGTCGGGAGGTTTCCAATTACAACCAGCCCTGCATCATCATCTCGTCGTCGGGTATGGTACAAGGCGGGCGCGTCGAACAGCACGTAGCGGCCAACATCAGCAATCCGTACTGTACCATTCTGATTATCGGCTACTGCGCCGAGGGTACGCTGGGGTGGCGGCTGCTGAACGGTCAGCCAACGATCTCGATCAAGGATAAGGAAGAACCGGTTCTGGCCAAAGTCGAACGCACCGACGTGTTCAGCGGACACGGCGACCGCGATGACCTGGTCCGTTTTGTGAAACACCAGTCGCCCGACCGACTTAAAAAAATCTTTCTGGTCCATGGAGATTATCCGAGTATGGTGGCTTTTCAGCAGACCTTACAGGAAGAAGGATTTAATCAGGTAGAGATCCCGGCGAAGGGTCAGCAGTACGAGTTATAACCTGAGAAGGTTGCTGAACCGGATTTTCCGCTAACTTTGCCAACTGAAAAAAGTTACCAGTCGTCGGTTTTCGCTTACATTCACTTTTGGAAGGGAGCGGATTTCACGTCAAATCATTGGTAACTCAACCTAACTTTGGATGAGGACGTATTTGGATTTCGAAAAACCCATCGCTGATTTAGAAGTACGACTGGTCGAAATGAAAAAACTGGCCGAAACCAGTAACGTAGATGTTACTGAAGCTGTTGCGTCGCTGGAAGTCAGCATTGAAAAACTCCGCAAGGAGATTTTTGACAATCTTACCCGCTGGCAGCGCGTACAGCTTTCCCGCCACCCCGACCGGCCCTACACGCTCGATTATATCGCCTTGATGAGCGAACAGTTTATTGAACTCCACGGCGACCGCACCGTTCGGGATGATCCGGCGATGGTGGGTGGTTTTGTGGAAATGGACGGTCAGACGGTGATGCTGATCGGTCAGCAGAAGGGGCGCAATACCAAGCAACGCCAGCAGCGTAACTTCGGGATGGCCAATCCGGAAGGCTACCGGAAGGCACTGCGGTTAATGAAACTGGCCGAAAAATTCAACAAGCCCATCGTGACGATGATCGACACGCCGGGTGCGTATCCGGGTCTGGAAGCCGAAGAACGTGGTCAGGGTGAGGCTATTGCCCGTAACCTGAAAGAGATGTTCATGCTTCAGGTGCCGGTTATCTGCATAGTGATTGGCGAAGGGGCGTCGGGCGGTGCGCTCGGCATCGGAATCGGTGACCGGGTCCTGATGCTCGAAAATACCTGGTACTCGGTGATTTCGCCCGAAAACTGTTCGACCATTCTCTGGCGTAGCTGGGATTATAAGGAACAGGCTGCCGAAGCCATGAAAGTAACGGCCCGCGATATGGAGAAAAACAAACTCGTGGACGGTATTATTGAAGAACCTCAGGGCGGTGCGCATACCGATCATGCTGAAATGGCCCAACGGATTAAAAAGACCATCATCGACACACTCGCTGAGTTAACTAAATTAACGCCCGAAGAACGGATCGATCAGCGGATCGAGAAATTCTGCGCAATGGGTGTCGTACTTGAATAATGAATAATCGATGGCAGGTGTCTTAAAATCCGGTATTAAAAACATTATTTTCGACCTCGGCGACGTAATCATTCCCATTGATCTACGGGGTCCCATCCGAAATTTTGCGGTGCTTTCGGGCTTGAGCGAAGACGAAGTGGAATCACTCTGGCGCGAACACGGCCTGACGCTGCAATACGAAACGGGCCTGATCGACGACGCTGGTTTTCGACAGCACGTTCGCCAACTACTGAAAAATGATACCTGGGCCGACGAGGTGATCGACACCGCCTGGAATACCGTATTGCTCGATTTGCCCATCGAACGGGTCCAGCGCATCCAGGAGCTTCATGGCCAATACCGGCTGTTTTTGCTGAGTAATACCAGCGCCATTCACATTGCCAAAGTCAATAAAATTTTTGCCGAACTCGGACAGCCAGTGCTCGAGGACCTGTTCGAGCGGGTATATTATTCGTACGAGGTAAAACTGGCTAAACCGTCGCCGGAAATTTACCAGTACGTGCTAAATACGTCAGGGCTGAAAGCGGAAGAAACCCTGTTTCTGGACGACAATCCGCATAACATCCGGGCGGCTGCCGAGTTAGGTATTCAGGCGGTGCAGGTGCAGCCGCCCCTGACGATTCTTGATTATCTGCGCGATGAATCCACAAACGAGGACGTACCTCATTCAAGCTAGCCTTTTTGTCCTTACCCTGTTTTCGACGACCGCGGCTGGTGCGGAATGGATGTACGGTCGTTTTTTTCTGGATCTGGAACACGGTATTGGCTGGCCCGAATTCTGGGATGGACTGCATTATTCCATTCCCTTTCTGGCGATTCTGACGGTGCACGAATTCGGGCATTTCCTTACGGCCCGTTACCATCACGTCCGGGTTACCTTGCCGTATTACATCCCGCTCTGGTTCGGAATCGGGCAAACGCTCGGTACGCTGGGGGCATTTATCCGGATTCAGGATTTCATCAACAGCCGTAAAAAGTTTTTCGACATCGGCATTGCGGGGCCGCTGGCGGGGTTTGTGCTGGCCCTGATCGTACTGTGGTACGGTTTTACGCATCTGCCACCCCCGGAGCATATCTTTACAATCCACCCCGAATACCGGCAATACGGTCTGGCATTTGGCGAGAATGTCTACAAGAATCTGCCGCCGGATAGTGTAATGAGTCTGGGCGACAACCTGATTTTCTGGTTTTTCAAGACCTACGTAGCCGATCCGGCCCGGCTGCCGCATCCTTACGAGATGATTCATTACCCGTATCTGATGGCGGGTTATTTCGCCCTGTTTTTCACGGCGCTTAACCTGATTCCGATTGGACAACTGGACGGCGGCCACGTGCTCTATAGCCTCATCGGTCGTCGGGCTTTTCGGACGGTAGCGCCGGTTCTGTTCGTCGCTTTCGCGTTTTATGCGGGTTTGGGCTTCATCAAGCCGACGGATTTTATGGTTCCCAAGGACCGTGATTTTGTCAATGAACTGGGCTATCTCGGTTTGTACGTACTCGGGTTGTTTACCAGCTTCCGGAGCATCAGTGACAACCGCATGACCACGCTGATACTGGCATTGAGTGTGGTGGCCGGGCAGTTTCTGGTATCGTTCTTTTTTCCAACGGTGGAAGGCTACCCCGGATTTTTGTTATTTGTCCTGATTCTGGGCCGATTTCTGGGTGTTTATCATCCTGAAACAGAAGATGATGAGCCACTGGGCACCGGGCGGGTTATTCTCGGCTGGCTCGCACTGCTTATTTTTGTTCTCTGTTTCAGCCCGAAACCGTTTATTTTTTCCTAACCCCGAAGCCGATAGGCTAACCTGTTACTGACGCGTATGTTCAATGCAATCGCCCGGTGGCTTTATAAACTGGCTGGCTGGAAACTCGTTGGCCCGGTTCCGACGGTGCCTAAAGCCATTTGGGTACTGGCTCCGCATATGACCAACTGGGATTTTCCGGTGGGGCTGGGTGGAAGGGCCACAACCCGTATCTGGATTCAGTATCTGGCGAAGAAAGAGCTTTTTACCTGGTATGCCGGTTGGCTGTTCCGGATTCTGGGCGGCAAACCGGTCGATCGCAGCCGTTCCAATAACCTCGTCGATGCGATGGCCGATGTGCTTAATCAAAATGAATACCTGCACGTCTGTATTCTGCCCGAAGGCACCCGCTCCGATGTCGAACGACTCAAAACCGGCTTTTACTACATTGCCCTGAAAGCCAACGTGCCGCTCATTCTGACGGGGTTCGATTATCCGCGTAAAACGATTTTTCTGAGTGACCCCGTGTATGTTACCGGTAATTACGAGGAAGATATGCGCCCCATTTACGAGTTTTTCAGCCAGCTTCAGGGCAAGAAGAAAACGTGGCTGAAACGGTATGAGCAAACGGGTTTAATCTCCTGATGTAATACCTGCGGATGAAGGTCAGTGAGATGCTTCAGAAAGCACTTCAATGATGGAGTCGTGTGGGCTACCGTTTGCCGGTACGGAGATACTGGACCATCAGCTGGCCCGCCCGGTCGGATGCCCCCGGCCCGCCTACTTTTTCCCGCAATTCGGCATAGTCGGCCTGCTGACGCGCGTGGCTGGAGCCTCCCGGTAGGATTTTACCCAATTCACGAATAAGGTTCTCCGTTGTCAACAGGTGCTGTGTCAGTTCCTTCACGGCCTCCCGGTCCAGAATCAGATTGACCAGCGAAATGTAAGAAACGGCAATCAGGCGTTTGGCGACCTCGAACGATATCCACGACGTTTTATAGCACACCACTTCCGGCGTGTTCAATAAGGCGGTTTCCAGCGTAGCCGTACCAGAGGTGACCAAGGCCGCATCGGCAACGGCCAGAAGGTTATAGGCATCGTCAACCACGATGGGTAGATCGGGGCTGGTGGTCATGGCCGTTTTGTACAGCGATTCCGGCAGGTTGCTGACGCCAGAAACGACGAACTGGTAATCCGGGAAATGGCGAACGGTTTCCAGCATGGCGGGCAGCATCTGGACCACTTCCTGCCGACGGCTGCCGGGCAGGAGCGCAATGACGGGTTTATCGCTCAGCCGGTATTTTTCACGAAAACCCGGGTCGGGCCGGAAAGCGGCAATGGCGTCCATCAACGGATTGCCCACGTAATCGACGTTGTAATCGAATTGGGTGTAAAACCCGACCTCAAACGGGAAAATAACGAACATCCGATCCACCACCGCCTTAATTTTCAGCGCCCTTTTCTGATTCCAGGCCCAGACTTTGGGCGAGATGTAGTAGAAAACCTGAATACCGTGTTTTTTGGCAAACCGGGCCATGCGCAGATTAAAACCGGCATAGTCGATCAGAATCAGCACGTCGGGCCGGGTGGCGAGCAGGTCCTGCTGGCAGTCGCGCAGATTCCGCCGGATGGTTCCCAGGTTCTGAACAACCTCCAGAAAACCCATAAACGCCATTTCGCGGTAATGGCGGACCAGCGTGGCCCCGGCTTCTTCCATCTGCTCACCGCCCCAGGCCCGAAAGCGGGCATCGGAGTCGTGCTGCCGAATGGCTTTAATCAGGTTTCCGCCGTGGAGGTCGCCGGAGCGTTCACCGGCAATCAGGTAATACATCATCGTTTATTCCCCGTAATAATCCACGTAGTTTTTAGGGGTTTCGTAGAGTCGAACCTGGTGCAGCCGGGCGTCGGAAATTCTGGCGAGCGCGCGTTCCAAGATGTTCCAGATCTGGACGATAAATACCTCGCAACTGGCCATTTTTCCCTGCATAAAGTCGACATCTACGTTGAGATTCTTATGATCGACTTTATCGATAATTTCCTCTTTTACCAGATCGCCCAGTACTTTGAGGTCGATCACAAAACCCGTGTCCGGATGGGGCTGCCCCTTGACGGTTACAATCAATTCAAAATTATGGCCGTGGCCGTTTACATTGGCGCAGGCGCCAAAAACTTCTTTATTCTTTTCGTCCGACCAGGCCGGGTTGAAGAGCCGGTGAGCCGCGTTGAAGTGTTCTTTTCTGCTAACGTATACCATTACATACCACCGCCGGAGCGATGCATCATTTTCGGCAGGCCGTTGCCTGCTCTTGTCTGATTACAAAATTACGGTCTTCGGAGCGTTAATAAAAATCCAAATTCAACGGGATTATAAGGTCCGACCAGATATACGGACGGCTTGTTTTAAGTAGCCGTCTGCGAAGTTAAAATGAAAATAATCCTATTTTTTCATTAAATGGTGGATAGGTTGGTGTAACGAAATAGTCTAACTTTACAACCAGTTTATAAGAAAGATTATACAAAATTGATCTAACCTAAAAGAATCGTTGTTCAATTTCTACCAAATATGATAATTGTTACGGGCGCAACCGGCTTCATTGGAAGCTGTCTGATCTCACGATTGAATCAGGAAAACTTCAATGCCATCATTGCCGTTGATGATTTTTCAAGGGAAGAAAAGCAGGCTAACCTGGAAGGGAAACGCATCCTGGAACGGGTCGACCGCGAGGAGTTTTTCAGTTGGCTCGATGACAATTACCACGAGATTGAATTTTTATTCCATATTGGTGCCCGGACTGATACGACCGAGTTCGACCGGAGTATCTTCGAACACCTTAATGTCGAATATTCGAAAAAAATCTGGCAAAAGTGCATCGACTACCAGATTCCGCTGGTGTACGCTTCTTCGGCGGCTACCTACGGCCTGGGCGAACTGGGGTATGATGACAATGAATCGTTGATTCCGCAGCTGAAACCGCTCAATCCGTACGGCGATTCAAAAAATGATTTTGATAAATGGGTGCTGGAGCAGGAGCGGCATCCGTTTTTCTGGGCCGGGCTGAAATTCTTCAATGTTTACGGTCCGAACGAATACCACAAAAGCCGCATGGCATCGGTCATTTACCACGCCTACTGCCAGATCAAGGTAAAAGGCACCATGAAGCTGTTTCGGTCACATAATCCTAATTTTGCAGATGGCGAACAGATGCGCGATTTTATCTACGTAAAGGATGTGGTGGACGTTTGTCTGTTTTTGATGCATCACCGCCGGAATTCGGGCATCTATAACCTTGGCAGCGGCAAAGCCCGCACCTTTCTGGATCTGGCCAATAATACGTTTGTGGCGATGGGCGTAACGCCCCAGATCGAATTCGTCGACACCCCCGAAGATATCCGTGACAAGTACCAGTACTATACGCAGGCTTCCATGAGCAAACTGCGTTCCATCGGTTATACGCAATCGTTTCAGTCGCTGGAAGAAGGCATCACCGATTACGTGAAAAACTACCTGGTTCCGGGCAAGTACCTGTAATATACCGTATTAAAAACGTCTAGCCCGTTTGTCTTAGGCAAAGACAAACGGGCTAGACGTTTTTGGGAAATCCTTATTGCCAGATAATTTCGATTACTTCTTTCTTTAAATCGACCGTCGTGCGCTTTTCGTCGTGGTTTCGACGCAGGACTAGCGCGCCATTCTGAACCCGCATGGCTTCCTGCTGCAACACCCGAAATTCGTCTTTCTTGTGAAAAACCGATACCGAGGCATCGGCATACTCGGCCAAGGGTAAGGAGTAGGTCTTGCCGGAAACTTTAATGGACCGAGCCGTTGAAGCCGTCGACTGACCTTTCGCCATTGCCAGCGCCCGCGAAGCCTGAGGCACACCGTAGCCGATGTAATTATTACCGTACGGATACAGATGCGAGGATTTTTCGATGATGCTGATTAGCTCTTTGTTGGTCAGATTCGGATTCGCCTGCATCAGACAGGCCGCAAAACCGGTGATTACGGGCGCAGAAAGCGACGTGCCATACAACGAGAAGCAGGAGACATTGGGCTTCAGGTAGGGCAAAAATTCGGGGCCAATGCTGCTGTAACCAATGCGGTTCCAGATTTTATGGTTGGTAGCGCCAACGGCCAGCACGCCCTGCGCGTCGGCGGGGGTGGAGATGATGCGCCACGAACGGTCGTCACCCTCATTACCGGCCGACACAATCACCAGAATGCCTTTTTTATCGGCGGCCAGTTGCGCGGCTTTGCTGATCAGGCTCGTGTGGCCGTCCATCTGGCTGGGCTGGTAGTTTTCTTTCGGGTTCGTAAAGCCTTTGGCGTAACCGAGTGAGGTGTTGATGATGCGCACGCCCAGACTATCCAGCCACTCCATCGCAGCCACCCAGTTGTCTTCTTCGCCCCGGAATTCGCGGGCACCGTGGTCGGTGCGGGCCAGGTAAAAGGTCGCTTCGGTTGCCAGACCGTACTGAATATTTTCGTTTGGATCGTGGCCCGCAATAGCTGCCATTACTTCGGTACCGTGGAAGTCGGAGAGGGTTTCGAGCGAACCAAAAAAAGCGTCGCGTGCCCGACCCGGATTGACATAATCCCGAATGGCTTTAATTCCGTTGCGCTGAAAAATATGCTTCAGAGCGCTGGCTGAATCGGCCCCGAAATAACCGGCATCAATGACGCCGATGGTTACATTTTTGGCCGAGATACCCGCTCGACCGAAAACATCTGCCTGAATCTGCGACATGACCGGCGCCATCAGGGTTTTGGTTACATCGTGGTCGATGCTGTTAATGACAATATTTTGATCAAGCGGAACCAGTTCTTTCACAAACGGTAAGGCTTTGACCTGCTGCATTTGCGCGGGTGTCAGTTGGGCCGAGACGGCATTGAGCCAGCGCGACTGGTGCAAAGGACGAATGCCTTCCGTCGCCAGGGCTTGCAGGTAAGCCGGATTGAGGGGCAGGTCGGTTTCGTCAATGGAGAGGCCCAGCGACTGTCGATTGGCAAGGGTGCGGAGAGAAAGGGAGGGTTGACCGGCAGACGGCTTGTCCTTCAGCGTGATCCAGTACTTGGATTGGGCGTTTGCGGTACCGGCCCAGCCGATTATTATCCCAAAAAGAAGCAAAACAATTTTTTTCATTGAAACGAAAGCGTCAATTTTAGGCATTAAAGTACTAAATGATCGTCAGATTACCGCACGGCTTTTGAAATAGTAACCCTATGAAGTATACGTCCATTAGCAACGAATTGTTTATCCGAAACCGCCGGCGACTGGCGGAATTACTGAAGCCCAAATCGGTGGTGGTGCTGCATGCCAACGATAGTATGCCGACGAATGCCGACGGCACAATGGGATTCCGGCAGAACAACGACCTTTTCTACCTGTCTGGCGTCGATCAGGAGGAAACCATTCTGGTGCTTTTTCCTGATCATCCGGACGAACGGTTTCGGGAAGTCCTGTTTCTGCGCGAAACCAGCGAACTGATTGAAATCTGGGAGGGCCATAAACTCACCAAAGAAGAAGCCGAACAAACGTCGGGCATTTCCCGGAAAACGATTTTCTGGACCCACGAGTTCGAGCGGATTTTTATTCAGATGGTGTTTGAAGCAGAACATATTTATCTGAATACCAACGAACACACCCGCAATTCGTCGGAGGTTGAAACGCGCGACGTTCGCAACATCCGGCAGTTTAAGGAGAAGTACCCGCTGCACCGCTACGAACGGCTGGCGCCCCTGATGCACTACCTGCGCGCCATCAAACAACCGGAAGAAGTGACGCTGCTGAAGGAAGCCATCCGGATTACGGAAGACGGTTTTCGGCGGTTGCTGGGCTTTATCAAACCGGGCGTTTGGGAGTACGAAATTGAAGCCGAATTGCTGCATGAATTTGTCCGGCAGCGGTCGCGCGGGTTTGCCTACGAACCCATCATTGCCACAGGAGCCAACGCCTGCGTGCTACACTACCTTCAGAACAACCAGCAATGCCAGGATGGACAGGTGATTCTGCTGGATGTAGCAGCCGAATACGGTAATTACAACGCCGACCTGACCCGCAGTCTGCCCGTGAGCGGACGGTTTACGGAGCGGCAGAAAGCCGTGTACCAGGCCGTCCTGAACGTTATGAAAGAGGCAAAAAAGATGCTGGTGCCGGGCAACCTGTGGGATGAGTACCACAAGGAAGTGGGGAAGATTATGGAATCCGAACTGATCGGCCTGGGCCTGCTCGACCGCAACGAAGTAGCAAAACAGGACCCCGATGCCCCCTTGTACCGGAAGTATTTCATGCACGGCACCTCGCACTTCCTGGGGCTGGATGTGCACGATGTTGGAAACAAATACCGGAAATTTGAACCAGGCATGGTTTTTACGTGCGAACCGGGAATCTATATACGCCAGGAGGGACTGGGCATCCGGCTCGAAAACAACATCCTGATTACGGAAGACGGCAACATCGATCTCATGGCTTCCATTCCGGTGGAAATCGAAGAAATCGAGGACCTGATGAATAAACAATAGTATTTTTGATTGTCGAAGATAAGCGGTTGAATGGTCTGGGTAAGTTCAATCGTTTATCTTCGACAATCAAAACAGAATGTTACTGCAATGAATTGTAAATGCGGCCAATGGCGTGTTCAATTCGTTTCCAACTTTCTTCGGATTGTAAGTTGAGGTCCATGAATTGTTTCTGACTGGGTGCAATCAAAAGGAGCATGGCAATACCGGAAGTCAGGAGGGCAGTAACGGCGTTAAGGTCTTCCTGATCAGACTGGAAGAATTTATCGAGGACCTTTTGGTACGATTCGTTGCGACTGAGCACCAATTGCTGGCTTAATGCTGAACTGGGGCTACTAATTTCCCATTTCAGCATCTCCTGGGCGGGTGGGTGGTTCTTCAATTGGCGAAGCAGACCCTTCAGGTAATCAATCCGGATCTGACAGGGGCTCGGTGCTGCCTCTGTATTCGTGTCCAGAAACTGCTTATTATAATCAGTCAGGAAATTGCCCTCCGTCAAAAACTGTTGCAGAAGACCTTCCCAACCGCCAAAATACCGGTAAATAAGCACTTTGTTGACGCCCGCTTTTTCAGCTACTGCGTTAATCCCAACCCGGTTGACTCCTCGTTCTGAAATTACCTCACCGACGGCCTGAAGTAAACGTGCCATCGTCTGCGTACGATTTCTTTTCCGTACTTCTGTCATTCGTCTGTTCGTAAACCGTATACCGGCGGTAAAGCCCGTTAACAGTTCATTTTGGGTAGTTTATGTGTCTAAAGCTGGACAAATGTAGGCATATATTCGTGAAAAAATCGCCAGTAAATAAGAAACAGTTTACAATAAGTTAAAAAAAAATAGCAAGTGGTAACATATGAAACCTTACTAATTCCGTATCCCGGTTGTCTTATAAATGGAATTGGTCGTTTCAGCACTCCCCTGGCAGAAGGAATGCCAAAACGACCAATCCGTCATTTTTTGCAGGCGGTTTACCGTTCGGGAAAAAGAGAAAGTTGTCTGGCCAGATCCCTGATGGCTTCGCGTAGTTGAAAACGGGTTAGGGTCACATTCAGTTGCAACGGAAAATCGGGATACGGATGCCAGGTCGGTGTCAGGGAATGATCCAGTTGAATTTGCAGATGGTAATTTCCGTTCGGGAGCGAGGAGGCTTCCATATTCAGACCCGGTTCGGCAAACGAAACCGTTACGTGGTTGCTGGCGCGGTTCCAGAGCTGTTTCAGGTTATTGATCAACTGCCGGATTTCATAGGTTTGCAGCGGAGCCGAACGTTTGCAGCGTTCGTGCTGGCGTTCGGTCGACAGCTCGCACAGGAGACTGTTGCGTTCCCGCCAGTTGGTGGCCTTGAGGCCGTATCCTTTGATGAGGAGTTCGAATGAGCCGGTTGTACTGTTGAGTTTCATAACGTTGCGGGAGGGTTGAGTTGAGAGATAACTAGCTGCTTAATAACCAAATATAGGATTTAGCCTGGAGAAGTCCTAGCTGTTATGGGAAATCTTTAGCAAATGACCCGCCCACAATCTTTTTTTTATTTTCTAGCGCGACGTGACCCGGCTGTCTATCTTTGCGCGAATTTGTTTAACCTCTCTTGCCATTATTCAGTTGTGTTATCAGACTGATGAATGGCAACCTTAAATCGCGAACATACGCAATGGCTAAAGTGCTAATTATTGGTGCCGGTGGAGTCGGCAGTGTCGTAGCGCACAAATGCGCGATGAATGCAGACACCTTTACGGAGATTATGCTGGCGAGCCGGACGGTTTCCAAATGCGAAAAGATTGCCGCCGAAATCCGGGATATGCACGGTGTGGAAATCAAAACGGCGCAGGTCGATGCCGACATTGTGGCCGAACTGGTGATCCTGATCAAGCAATTCAAGCCCGAACTGGTGATCAACGTTGCCCTGCCGTACCAGGATTTGACCATCATGGAGGCTTGTCTGGAAACCAAAGTCCACTACCTCGACACGGCCAACTACGAACCCAAGGATGTGGCCAAATTCGAGTATAGCTGGCAATGGGCGTATCAGGAACGGTTTAAGGAAGCCGGTCTGATGGCCCTGCTCGGCTGCGGTTTCGACCCCGGCGCCACGCAGGTTTTTACGGCCTATGCCGCCAAGCATCACTTTGACGAGATGCATTACCTGGACATTGTTGACTGCAACGCCGGGAATCACGGCAAGGCATTTGCCACCAACTTCAATCCCGAAATCAACATCCGCGAGATAACCCAGCCCGGACGGTATTGGGAAAACGGCGAATGGGTCGAGATTGAACCCATGTCGATTCATAAACCGATTGAATACCCCGGTATTGGCCCGAAAGAATCGTACGTGCTTTACCATGAAGAACTGGAATCACTGGTCAAACACTTCCCGACCCTGAAGCGGGCGCGGTTCTGGATGACCTTCGGGCAGCAGTACATTACCCATTTGCAGGTGCTGGAAAATGTCGGCATGACCAGCATCAAACCCATTAAATTTCAGGGTACCGAAATTGTGCCGCTGGAGTTTCTGAAAGCCGTATTGCCCGCGCCCGACACGCTCGGCGAAAACTACACCGGCCAGACCTCCATTGGCTGCCAGATTAAGGGGATTAAGGACGGACAGGAAAAAACGTACTTCATCTGGAATAACTGCGACCACGCCGAAACCTACAAGGAGGTTCGCGGACAGGCCGTTAGCTACACCACAGGCGTTCCGGCCATGATCGGTGCCATGCTGATGCTGAAAGGCGTCTGGATGCAGCCCGGTGTCTGGAACTGCGAACAACTGGACCCCGACCCGTTCATCGAACAAATGAATAAGCAGGGCCTCCCGGTTCAGGATCAGGTCAACCAGCCTTTAACAGTTGAGAATTAAGAGTTAAGAGTTAAGAGTTGTGCTGCGGTAGCCAACTCTTAACTCTTAATTAATAACTCCTAACTCCTCAACCAGCCTCCCCGGAATCCGGCGCGCAGCAAGCCTTTACGAAGGATGGCGTTGTGCATCATGAGGTTCCAGATCAGGTTGGTGCGGTAATTTTCGGTCATGAGCAGGATGGGGCCACTGTCGATGCCCAGGTAGTCGTTGTCGAACCACTGACCCGGGTAGGAGAGGTTAAAGGCATCCCTGAAACCGTAAGGACCGTAGAGTTTTTTGCCGTACCGGTGTTTCATCAGTTGAAGCGTCCGGATGCTTTCTTCCGGCGTAAACGGTATGGAGCCCCCGGCTGCGGTGGGAGCAATCGTGCCGTCGTCGACAACCTGCGTTGCTGCGGCCCCACGCGCACGGTATGAATAGAAAGTCTGGCCGTTGATGACGGTATCCTTCGGGCCGTCGCAGGCGGTTAAACCCCACAGGTCGGCTTCGTACCCCTCGAATTTTCCCGGATTTTCCATGCAGTAGGCCCGATTGGCGAGTGTTGCCCGGCGGCTGTTTTCAAAGTAATCAATGCCCTTCTGACGCATGTAGGCGTCCTGAATGCCCCGAAAATCAATCCAGATGTGTGAATACTGATGCCCGAACAGCGGGTCGAAATTGACGTGCGGGAATCGCTGAAACTCGCGCCATTCGTACGTAGAAGTCCACTCGGTCCAGGCGTCGGAACTGACCGGATGAGTGGGCGACGCCAGAGCCAGAATGTACAGAATCATCGCTTCATTGTAGCCTTTCCAGTCGGATTGGATAAACCCGTTTTCGGGATGCCAGCCCATCGACACCAGCGGTTTGCGGACTTGCATCCACTGCCAGTCGACCCGGCGGTAAATCCGGTCGACGAGCGTTCGGATTTCTTTTTCCATCGCCGTATTCTGATTAAAATACGACTGGCTGCTCAGCATACCGGCCAGCAGTAAAGCCGTATCGATAGTCGATAATTCCACCTGTTTGTAGCGATGCCCGGTTTTCATGTCCAGAAAATGGTAGAAAAAACCGCGGTATCCCGTTGTGCCTTTCTCCTGTGCTGACTGCGGAGCAGAATTAAAAAACCGTAGTGTTTTTAAAGTCCGTTCAGCCGCTTGCTGACGGCTGATATACCCCCGTTCAACGCCTACCAGATAAGCCGTCAGGCCAAAACCAGTGGCGGCAATGCTCGCAAAAGAAGGGGTTGGGTGGCGGTCTGGAATCAGGCCGTGCGGGTTGTCGCCCAGTTCCCAGAAATAACGAAACGTATCGCGTTGCAGGGAGTCCAGGAACCGTTTCGAGTAGGAAATTCCGCGCAACTGGGCTTGTGCAGCTGGTTGAAAAGGAATGAACAGCAGCATAAATAGCCCCACTCGGAGCATAAAGCGGAATGAAAGGCCAGCGTGCCATTTTTTTAACCCATTGAAACGCATGATTACCTGATGGTTAAGCGGAGTCGTACCGAAAGATAAAGTTTAGATAACAAAATATATTAGCTGTATATTTTATATATAATTTATTTATATATATTTGAATCAACTATTAAATCTTAACCGCTATGACATCCGAACAGCTTCAGGTTGCGTCGCTTGACGACATTGTGTTTGAAAACCGCAACAAATTGTACGGCGCATACGACCTGCGACGGTCTTATAACCGCATTACCAACCGGGCGCTGTGGTTGGGGATTGCCCTGTTTGTGGCCACTTTAGTCACGCCAACGCTCTATGACCGGCTGAAGCCAGAGAAAGCGCCGGAGCCGTATATGACGCCCGTGACACTGACGGATATTAAAACACTACCGAAAGAAGAACCGCCCGTTGTGGTACCTCCTCCGAAACAACTTGCGCCAAAGGTTCCTACCATTCGCAGCTTACCGCCCGAAGTGGTAACGGATGCGCCCGATGAGGTGACGGTTCCGACAGTCGATGATTTGAAAGACAGGGTAGCCAGCGACAAAACGGTGGAGGGTGATCCAAACGCGCTTGACGCCATCGAGGCTCCGGCAGAAACCGTTGGCCCCGCGCCAGTGGAGCAGGCACTCGAGGTGGAGCGCAAACCGGATGAAGTTTTCGTTACCGTCGAACAGCAGCCGCAGTTTCCGGGTGGCCCGAAGGCAATGGCTAATTTTCTGCAAAAAAACCTGAATTATCCGCCCGCAGCCGCCCGGACCAATATTTCCGGTCGGGTTTATCTGCAATTTGTCGTCAATACCGACGGCAGTATTGTCGATGTGTCGGTGGTAAAAGGAATTGGGTTTGGTTGCGATGAAGAAGCCCTTCGGGTAGTCCGGAAAATGCCGCCCTGGCAACCGGGCAAGCAGGGAGGTCGCCCGGTGCGGGTTAAGTTTACGTTGCCGGTGGTGTTTACGCTGGAATAACGGACCCGATGGTTGGGTTACCCCGCCGGTCTGGAACCGGCGGGGATTTTTTGTGGTTAGCAAACGACGGTTTTCTCTACTTTTGCGGTTTGAAAAACCAAGTTTGCACGATCTGATGATTGACTATAGCCATATTCCCTCGCCCTGTTTTGTCCTGGAAGAAGCCAGGCTCCGCGCCAATCTGGAACTCATCAATTCCGTTCAGCAGCGGGCGGGTATTCAAATTATTCTGGCCCTCAAGGGCTTTTCGATGTATAGCGCCTTTCCGCTGGTCAAGCAGTATTTACCCGGAGCTACCGCCAGTTCCCTAAACGAGATCAAGCTAGTGAACGAGTACATGGGCGTAAAGGCGCATACGTACATCCCGGCCATCCGCGACGATGAGTTCGACGAAATTCTGGAACGCAGCAGCCACCTTACTTTTAACTCGCTGAGCCAGTGGGAGCGGTATAAGGACCGCGCAATGAATTCGGGCGTTTCCTGCGGAATCCGCGTGAATCCGCAGTATTCGGAAGTAGGTACGGATATGTACAATCCCTGCGTACCGGGTTCCCGGCTGGGCATTACCCGGGATTTGATCGGGGATACGCTGCCCGACGGCATTGAAGGAATTCATTTTCATACGCTCTGCGAAAACGATTCGTTCACGCTCGAACGGACGCTCGAAGCTCTGGAAAGCCGCTTTGCCGATTTACTGCATCAGGCTAAATGGGTGAATATGGGCGGAGGGCACCTCATGACGCGAGAAGGCTACAACACCGACCACCTGGTTCAGTTGCTGACGGCTTTCCGGCAGAAGTACGATGTACAGGTGATTCTGGAACCCGGTTCGGCCATCGCCTGGCAAACGGGCGTCCTGGTTTCGACCGTGCTGGACCTTGTGAACAGCCAGGGAATTGAGGTGGCTATTCTGGATACGTCTTTTGCCGCACACATGCCCGATACGCTCGAAATGCCGTACAAACCCCGTATTCTGAATTCGTACCACGAACCCGTGGCCGGAAAGCCTACCTACCGGCTCGGCGGCATGACCTGTCTGGCCGGCGACTTCATGGGCGACTACAGCTTCGATGAGCCGCTGAACGTTGGCGACCGGGTGATTTTTGACGACATGATTCACTATACGATGGTGAAAACCACCACCTTTAACGGGGTTAATCTGCCCGCCATCGGTATCTGGCAGGAAGACAAAACCTTCCGGCTGGTGAAAACCTACGGCTACGAAAGCTTCAAAGACCGGTTGAGTTAAGGTAACGCTGGGATTTTCGGCGTCTTTGGAATTGCTATAGCGGTTAAGACCAGGAAGCCCTCCCGTTGATCTCACTGTTTTACCATTGTCTTGATCATTACGACGGTATCCTCATACTCGGTCGAACAATGCCCTGAATGAAACGCTGATTCGACAAAGCTGGCTTTTTGATAGGATTTGATTGCCCAGGGATTTCGTCGGGATGGCGCAATCATAAATTTTGTGCAGCCAAACTCGTTATGTACATAGTTACAGAGTGTAAGCAGGGCGTTGGTTCCGTAGCCTTTATTGGTGTACTGGCTACCCGCCAGCCAGATGTCCAGTTCGGTCGATAGGTCGCTGGTATTGATTGCGTTGTAGTTGATTTGTCCGATAGGCTGGTTATTCACTTCGATGACGAAGCAGCGGCCCAGTAGCGGCTGGGAACCGTCAAAATAATGCTCGACATAGTCGCTCACAAGTTCATTCCAAGTTGGCCGGATTCTCCGGAAAAGTGGGCGGACCCAGCATGAGGGCGGTTAGATCCGAGTGGGCCAGCCACTCATAAATCGATTGGCGATCTGATAAGGTCGCGGGGCGCAGGCAGACGCGTGTTCCCATAATCGGTTGCTCCGTAGGATTAGCTAAATTACCAACGTTTGAAATTTAAATAGCGAGATGCGCAAATAGGTTTAAATTTTATCGATATAATACAAGTGTTTGATAGTTGTTTTTCTTTATATTTGCCTTGTATTAGTGTCGTATTCCGGGCAGCCTTCTCAAAGAGATTTCCATAAGTGTCCAGCTCACGAGCCGTAGGCTGCGGCATTAACCTGCACAATGGTCCAATGAGAGAATAGCATGACAGCATCATGCTTATGGTACAGAACGATCTGCGGACGCTGGGTAAGTCCCGACAGGTCGGTTTGCAAGACAAACTCGTTAGTAGGCCAGCCTTTGGGATCCCAGCACGGTGAATAAAGAGAATAGGCCTTTTTGTATACTTTTGGAACTATGAAACATATATCGATTTTAGTCCCTAACGGGGCTATTTTAGGTAGTCTGGAAGGAACCCGCCAGCTGTTTACGCAGGTCAATCAGTTCGCTGTCGCGAAAGGCGCTCCTCCCATGTTTCAGGTTCAGTTGGTGGGGCTTTCCAAAGAGACCCCGCTGAGTGGCGGTTTATTTACGGCCCATACCGATGTTCTGATCGATGAAGTAAAAAAAACCGATTTAATTATCATTCCTGCCCTCGATGGTGATCTGCGGCTGGCCGTTGAAAAAAATCAGGATTTCATACCCTGGATTACCCATCATTACAAAAGCGGAGCGGAGGTGGCCAGTTTATGTCTGGGCGCTTTTCTGCTGGCTTCGACCGGTTTGCTGAAGGGACGGAGTTGCGCTACGCACTGGATGGCCGCCAACGACTTCCGGAAGTGGTTCCCGGATGTAAACTTGGTGACGGAGAAAATCATTACCGACGAATTCGGTATTTATTCCAGCGGAGGGGCCTTCTCGTACCTCAACCTGATCTTGTACCTGATCGAAAAATACGCCGGTCGCGATCTCGCCGTGCTGTTGGCCAAGGTGTTTGCCATTGAGCTTGACCGGGACACGCAGTCGCCGTTTACGATTTTCCGGGGGCAGAAGGAACACGAGGATGAGCCGGTCAGAAAGGCGCAGGAGTTTATCGAAAACAACTTTCAGGACAAGATAACCATTGATCAACTGGCCGAGATGCACGCCCTGGGCCGGCGGAATCTGGAGCGCCGGTTTAAGAAAGCCACCTCCAATACCGTAGCCGAATACATTCAGCGCGTGAAAATCGAAGCGGCCAAGAAGAATCTGGAAATCAGCCGGAAGAACATTAACGAAATCATGTACGACGTCGGGTATTCAGACACAAAAGCGTTCCGGACGATCTTTAAAAAAATCACGGGACTGTCGCCGATCGAATACCGGAACAAATACAATAAGATGGCGGCTGTTGCCTAACCCGCCGTTCCGCTGACCGTCAGCCGGTTACTGGTATTTCTTAACTTTTTATCGGACCAGGTCCGCCTTTTCTCCGGAAATTTCCGTACCTTTATATCCCGTAACAATCCCAATTCGTTTTCAGACATGGCTTCATCCGGTCAGAAAACCGCTAAGTACATTTTCGTTACGGGCGGTGTAACTTCATCATTAGGCAAGGGCATTATTGCTTCTTCGCTGGCAAAATTACTTCAGTCTCGCGGCCTGTCGGTCACGATTCAAAAATTCGATCCATATATAAATATTGATCCCGGTACGCTCAATCCCTACGAACACGGCGAATGCTACGTCACCGACGACGGCGCAGAAACCGACCTCGATCTGGGGCACTACGAACGTTTTCTGAATATTCGCACCTCACAGGCCAACAACGTTACCACGGGCCGGATTTACAACAACGTCATCACCCGCGAACGCAAGGGCGATTTCCTCGGGCGGACGGTACAGGTCGTACCCCACATTACCGACGAAATCAAACGCAACATCCGCCTGCTGGGCGAAACCGGTGAATACGACATCGTGATTACCGAAATTGGTGGTTGTGTGGGTGACATCGAATCGCTTCCGTTTGTGGAGGCTGTCCGGCAGTTGAAATTTGAGCTGGGCGAGCACGACACGCTGGTGGTTCACCTGACCCTGGTGCCGTATCTGGCGTCGGCGGGTGAGCTGAAAACCAAACCGACGCAGCACTCGGTTCGGATGCTGCTCGAAAACGGGGTTCAGCCCGACATCATCGTCTGCCGCACCGAACATCCGCTGCCCAACGACATCCGCCGGAAAATTGCCCTCTTCTGCAACGTGCAGGTTAATTCGGTTATCGAAGCCATCGACGCCGAAACCATCTATGACGTTCCGCTGCTGATGAAGAAAGAGAAACTTGATCAGCGGGTGTTGTATATGCTCGACCTTTACAACGATCAGGACGCCGACCTCGATAGCTGGAAGGAGTTTCTGGGGCATCTGAAAAATCCGACGGATAGCGTTACGATTGGTTTGATCGGGAAATACGTCGAACTGCGTGATGCCTACAAATCCATTGCCGAAGCGTTTATTCACGCCGGTGCCGAGAACGAGTGCAAGGTCAACATCGAGTGGATTCAATCGGAAACGCTGGGCGATTTTGACCAGGTGGCCGAGCGTCTGCGCGATCTCGACGGTATTCTGGTAGCACCCGGTTTTGGCGAACGCGGTATTGAGGGAAAAATTAATGCCATCCGGTGTGCCCGCGAAAACGGCGTGCCTTTCCTCGGTATTTGCCTCGGTATGCAGTGTGCCTGCATCGAGTTTGCGCGGAACGTGCTGGGCTGGACCGAATCGCACTCGGCTGAAATGAACCCAAATGCGTCACACCGGGTTATCGACATGATGGAAAGCCAGAAAAAGGTGACCAACAAAGGGGGCACGATGCGGCTGGGCGCGTATCCCTGCAAAATCAAGAAAGATTCGCTGGCGTATAAGATCTACGGAAAGACGCAAATCAGTGAGCGTCACCGTCATCGGTACGAATTTAATAACGAGTATATCGGTCAGTTTGAGAAAGCCGGGATGGCCGCGACGGGAATCAATCCGGAAACCGGTCTGGTTGAAATTGTGGAGCTGAAAAACCATCCCTGGTTCGTGGGCGTGCAGTTTCACCCCGAACTCCGGAGTACGGTGATGGACCCGCATCCGTTGTTTGTGCAGTTCGTGCGGGCGTCGCTGGGGCACTCTCAGGAAAAACGCATGGTTGACACAACGGCAAATGTTGGTTAAGCATAGGCTTATCCGTACTTTTGCGGACTAAAATTGGTTTAAAGTTTGAGGTTTAACCCGTGCTGCCGTCCCTCTGCGTCTGCTGTGCGGATTAAACCTTGAGCTTTAGGCATTAATCGAAAAAAATGGATCGTAATCAAATTATTGGTATTGTATTGATTCTGGGGATGTTGCTGGGCTACCAACTGCTGATGCCGAAGCCCGCTCCGGAACTCAAACCCGAACAGGAAAAAACCACTTCTGCTCCTTCCCAACAAACTGCCCAGAAAGCCACTAGTGGCCCCGCCGAACAACCCCTGGATTCGGTTGCTTCCCGTCGCCTGTACGGTGATTTTGCCGCGGCTGCCAGCGGTCAAAGCCGCGATATTGTTGTTGAAAACCCCGACATTCGGGTAACGTTCAGTACGCAGGGCGGACGCGTGAAGGAGGTTCTGCTGAAAAATTATAAGACCTACGACCAGAAACCGCTGGTCCTGATCAACGAACAGAGCAGCCAGATGGCGCTGGAATTGCCCACCAACCGCGGCAAGGTCAACGTCGAAAAGCTGTATTTTGAAACAACAACGCCAGCCCAGTCCACGGTTCAGGGAAATGCCCAAACCATCACGTTCAGACTGGCACTGTCGCCCACCCAGACCGTCGAACAGACGTATACCATTCCGGCCAAAGGCTACGTGGTGGACTATGATCTGAAGCTGAACGGGCTGGATAATATCGTGAATAACAATGATATCCGGTTCCTGTGGCAGGATAAGATGCGGCAGTTCGAGAATGACATGACCGAAAACCGCAAATCGGCTACCATTAACTACCTGTCGGCCGACGAGAATTTTGATGGTCTATCGGAAGGAACCAGCGATCAGGAGGCCACACTGGAGGAACCCGTTAAGTGGTTTACCATCAAGCACAAGTATTTTCTGGCCGGATTTATTTCCGAAGGCAGCCCATTCAAAAATGCCGTTTTCAAAACGCAGGTAAATCCCAACGACCCCATTACGGTCAAAACCGCCATTGCCGATGTGATGATTCCGATGGCCGATGTAAAAAGCGGCAAAGGGAATTTTCGGTTTTTCTTCGGGCCGAACGACTACCAGTTGCTCGACGAAGTGGCACCCGAATTTGACCGCAACGTTTACCTGGGGTACGCTATACTGAAGCCGGTTAATAAGTACTTTTTTGTGCCGGTGTTCAACTTCCTGGAGCAGTTTATCTCGAACTACGGTGTGCTGATCATTGTGCTGGTGGTTTTTGTAAAACTGCTGCTGACACCGTTGACCTACCGTTCGTATGTCAGCATGGCGAAAATGCGCGTGCTGGCTCCGGAAGTAAATGAGATTCGCGAGAAAGTGGGCGACGACATGGCCAAGCAACAGCAGGAAACCATGAAGCTGTACCAGCAGGTGGGTGTTAGTCCGCTGAGCGGTTGTATTCCGGTGCTGGCAACAATGCCCATCCTGATGTCGCTGTTCTTCCTGTTTCCGAACCTGATTGAGCTTCGGCAGAAGACGTTCCTGTGGTCGAATGACTTGTCGACCTACGATTCGTTTATCAAATTCCCGTTCACGATTCCGTTCTTAGGCTCTCACCTGAGTTTGTTTACCATCTTCATGACGGCTTCGAGTTTGGCGTACGCGTATTATAACAACCAGATGACGCCCGCCCAGCCCAACAGTCCGGTGAATATGAAGGCCATGAGCTACGTATTTCCGCTGATGTTCATGTTTGTGCTGAACTCTTTCCCGGCTGGTTTGACCTTCTACTATTTCGTGTCCAACGTCGTTACGATCGCGCAGCAATTGCTGATCCGGAAGTTTGTCGACGAAGATAAAATCAAGGCTGTTCTGGAAGAAAACCGGAAGAAGTTTGCCAAGGGCGATGTGAAGAAGTCGAAATTCCAGGAGATGCTGCAACGTTCGCTTCAACAGGCCGAAGATGCTAAGAAACAAGCTGAAGAAGCCAAGAAACGGGCCAAAAAGCAGTAAGTTAACCGAAATTTGGTATCATTAATAACCAAAACCAACGCGTCTGCGTTGGTTTTGTTAGTTTTGTACAGCTTCCGTATCCAAATCGATGAAACCATTTTCTCGCTCTCAGACACGTTTACGATCGTTCAGTTTAGGCCTTCTTTTGTGGATGGCTATGCACGCGGCACTGGCGCAAACCGATGCGAACGAGCGACGGTTCCGGTTGGCGGTGCGTTTCATTGAGCAAAAAGAGTATGTGAAGGCCAAAGCGGAGTTAATACCGTTAACCCAACTGCGTTCTGGTGGTATTGTGCCGTTTGCCTATTATTACCACGCGCTGGCTGACTTTAGGCAAAAGCGGTTTTCGGAATCCCGGATGATGCTGAAGCAGTTGATGGATCGGTTTCCAGACTGGAAAATGATGGACGATGCTCACTACCTGATGGGTGCCGCTTATTTTGAAGGGGGGCAATATGAGGAAGGAACGGAAAGCCTCAGCCGCATTGGTGATTCGGCCCTGAAGACGGAAGCCGGTAAGCTCGAAACCCATCATTTCAGCCAGATCAACGACCTGAATCGTCTGAAGCAGATGCAGAAGGAGTTTCCGGACAATCGCAATCTGGCGCTGGCCCTGATCGGCCTGATTCAACGCACATCGACGGCCACGGCTGATCTGGAACTGTCGGACCGTCTATCCAACCGGTTTGGCGTACCGACCGTTACGCGGCCTGTTACGACCGAACCGACGGCAAGCACAAGCACGGCTTCAAAGCCGGAAAAAAACCGTAACAAAGGCTATTACAACGTGGCGGTGCTGTTTCCGTTCCGCGTCAACGAGATTGATCCCGGAGCCACAGGGCGTTCGAATCAGTACGCGCTGGATTTGTATAATGGCATGAAGCTGGCAAAAAGTAAACTACAGTCGGAGGGAATAACGGTTAATCTGTTTGCCTACGATGTAGATAATGACGCGTCCAAAATGACGGCTCTGGTAAACAATCCGGCTTTTGTACAGAATGATCTGCTGATTGGTCCGCTCTACGCCGAACCGAACCGTATCGCCACCGAGTTCGCTAATAAAAACAATATTTTGCTCGTCAACCCCATTTCGACGAGCAGTGAACTGGTGGCCAATCAGCCGCTGGCTTTCCTGGCTGCGCCTTCGCTAAACCAGCAGGCACTCAAAACGGCCAATTTTGCCCGAACGCTGTCGACGGTTAAGAAAACGGCCATTTATTTTGGAACAAGCCGAAAGGACTCCACACTGGCCGTTCTGTACCAAAATGAAATGAAGCGGCTGGGCTTTGCAGTGATGGATTTTCGGAAAATCGGGAACGATCCGGAGGCCATTCGGATCACTGAAACCAGCAAGCCGGGCCATATTTTTCTGGTTAGCAGCGATGAAAATGCGGGACCGAAACTACTCCGGGTTCTGGCCCAGCGAAAAGTGAGTGCGCCGGTGATTGCTACGTCCTCGGCGTTCGATTTTGTGAAAGATCCGTTGTCAACGTTTATAAAAAACGATCTGTATCTGGTATATCCTGAGTTTGTCGATCCGCAGCGTCCGCAGACGACCGAGTTTGAGGAACAATACCTGGAGCAACGAAACCTGATTCCGTCGACCTACGCCTATCAGGGGTACGACATGCTGCTGTTTTTTGGCCGAGCGCTGGCCCGCACCCGGGGGGAATTGACCAACCGGTCTCAACTCCGGGCCGAGCCGGAAGATGGTTATCTGCTGTCGGGCTACGACTATACGGTCAGCAATGAAAACCAGGTTGTGCCCATCATCAAATTCGACGGAACCCGGTTTGTACTGGCTAAATGAGTGAACTGAACCTAATTGTGAATGAGCGAATGACCCGGACCGCCGGAGTGGTGAATGAGTGAATAGCGTTGCTGATTAGTTACTTTCTGCGCAGCTATTCACTCATTCACTCATTCATTCATTCACTCATTGAAATATGACAAAGAGCGAACAACTTTTCGAGAAAGCAAAAACATTGATTCCCGGCGGGGTAAACTCACCGGTCCGGGCCTTTCGGGCCGTGGGTGGCAATCCGCTGTTTATTAAATCCGCGAATGGGGCTTACCTGTTCGACGAGGATGGAAATCGGTATATCGAACTAATCAATTCGTGGGGTCCGATGATTCTGGGCCACGCGTTTGAGCCGGTGGAAGAAGCCGTCCGGGAAGCCATTCAGCATTCTTTTTCGTTTGGTGCCCCCACCCGCAAAGAAGTGGAAATGGCCGAACTGATCGTCGAAATGGTGCCGTCCGTCGAGAAAGTGCGGATGGTTAATTCCGGAACGGAAGCCACAATGGCGGCTATTCGGGTGGCCCGTGGTTTTACGGGACGCGACAAACTAATCAAATTTGAAGGGTGTTACCACGGGCATGGCGACTCGTTTCTGATTGCCGCCGGTAGCGGGGCCATTACGATGGGCACGCCCGATAGCCCCGGGGTTACCAGAGCAACGGCTCTGGATACTTTGACTGCTCCCTACAACGATCTGGGAGCCGTCGAAAAACTGATAAATGCCAACGCGAATCAGATTGCGGCTGTCATTCTGGAGCCGGTTGTGGGCAACATGGGTTGTGTCCTGCCCGATCCGGGTTTCCTGCAAGGCTTACGCGATTTGTGCGATAAAAATGATATTCTCCTGATTTTTGATGAGGTAATGACCGGCTTTCGACTGGCCAAAGGCGGTGCGCAGGAACGGTTTGGTGTTACGCCCGATCTGACGACGATGGGTAAAATCATCGGTGGCGGGATGCCGGTGGGCGCCTACGGCGGTCGGAAGGAGATTATGGATATGGTTTCACCCGCTGGACCCGTCTATCAGGCCGGAACCTTGTCGGGGAATCCCATTGCTATGTCGGCCGGACTGGCGATGTTGCGGTATCTGAACGAGCATCCGGAGGTTTATACGCAACTGGAAGCAACTGGTGCCAAACTCACCGACGGTTTCCGAAACAGCCTGCTCAAGCTGGGGTTGAATTTTACGATCAACCACATTGGTTCCATGTATACGCTGTTCA
The DNA here is from genome assembly GCF_003259745.1 of Larkinella arboricola. Classification (GTDB taxonomy): domain Bacteria; phylum Bacteroidota; class Bacteroidia; order Cytophagales; family Spirosomataceae; genus Larkinella; species Larkinella arboricola. The sequence goes on from NZ_QLMC01000002.1 coordinate 169,205, forward strand.
TGACCGAGCGCCCGGTTGCCAATTTTGTTGATGCCAAAACCGCTGATCTGCCCCTGTTTGGACGGTATTTTCAGGCCATGCTCAAGCGGGGTGTTTACCTGGCTCCCTCCCAGTTCGAAAGTCTGTTCCTGTCGGTTGCCCTGACCGATCAACTGGTCGATCAGATTGTCTGGGCGAATGAGGAATCCTTAAAAGAAGTAGTGGAGCGGGCGTAATCAATTAGAGTGCATGTTAAAAGCCGTTATACTTGACTTTGATGGTACCCTGGCTGATACGCTGCCGTTGTGTATCAAAGCGTTCCGAATGGCAATTGAGCCGCACCTGAGCCGTACGCTGAGTGATGAAGAGATCATTGCAACGTTCGGACCATCGGAAGAGGGTACCATCAAGGTCCTGATTCCCGACCGGTTTGACGAGGGGCTGGCTGCTTACCACGAGCATTACGTGGCCTTTCATTCCGAGGTTCCGACGCTTTTTGAAGGGGTTGAAGAACTGCTGGCGTTTTTGAAGCAGCGGAATGTCCGGTTGGCGCTCGTTACCGGTAAGGCCCTCAAGAGTGCGCTCATTTCGCTGGATTTTTACCAGATTCGCGACTGCTTTGAGCAGATCGGCCACGGCGATTTAACGAAAGGGCATAAGGCAAAGAACATCCAGCGCATTCTGAACGAGTGGAATCTTACCCCCGATGAGGTCGTTTATGTGGGCGATGCCCCCAGCGACATAACGGCCTGCCGGGAAGCCGGGGTTCCCATTGTCTCGGCGGCCTGGGCCGCAACGGCCGAACCGGACCTGCTGCGTTCGATGGAACCGGACGCGCTCCTTTTCTCGGTGTCGGATTTGCGGCACTGGCTGGAAGCGAAGCTGGCAAACTGACTTTCTGGCCTTAAATGTGGTGTTTTCATTAACCTGTTCGTCAATGACCCTCCGATTTTCTGTTATCATTCCCGTTTATAACCGCCCGGACGAACTGCGCGAACTGCTCGATACGCTCTGTCAGCAAACCCGTATTCCGGATGAAATTGTGGTGGTTGAAGACGGTTCGGTAAACCGGGCGGACGGCGTGGTGGAGTCGTTTAAGAACCGGCTGACTATTCACTATTATTCTAAGCCCAATAGCGGGCAGGGCTTTACCCGAAACTACGGTTTTGAGCGGGCTACCGGCAACTATTTCGTGATTTTTGATTCTGATGCGCTGGTGCCTGCCCATTATTTTGAAGCCGTTGAACGACACCTGCAAACGGATTGGCTCGATGCCTATGGCGGTCCGGATGCGGCCCATCCGAGTTTTACGCCTATTCAGAAAGCCATCAGCTATTCGATGACTTCTCCCTTTACAACGGGCGGTATTCGGGGAAGCAAGAAAAACCTGGGTGGGAAATACCATCCGCGCAGCTTCAACATGGGGTTTTCGCGGAAGGTTTATGAGACGATTGGCGGTTACAAAATCAGCCGGATGGGGGAGGATATCGAATTCGCCATTCGAATTATTGAAACCGGCTTTAAAACCGGCTTGCTGCCCGAAGCGTTCATTTATCACAAGCGCCGGACGAGTCTGGGGCAGTTTTACCGCCAGCTCCGGTTTTTTGGCCGCGCCCGCATCAATATCGCCCGGTTCTATCCCTCGGAACTTCGGCTGGTGCATACGTTTCCCGCGCTTTTCACCCTCTTCGTTTTTTCGCTACCCATCTGGTTGCTGATTCATCCGGTTCTGTTTGGGCTGGCGGTATCGGTGTTGTTGTTGTTCTCCGTGCTGATTCTGCTGGATGCCTACGGGAAAGAAAAACGCTGGCAAGTGGCTTTTCTGAGTGTGGGAGCGGCTTTTGTTCAGCTGATCGGATACGGAATCGGCTTTTTAACAGAGGGCTGGAAACGGCTGCGTGAACCCAAAGGCCATCAGGAAACCGGGGCTAATCTGGAATACCCTTCGTAACGGAATGCCATTAATTAAGGATATATTCAGTACAATTACCGCATGAAAGTCTTGGTTACAGGTAGTGCCGGACATCTTGGTGAAGCCCTGGCCCGCACGTTGAAAGGTATGGATTACGAGGTTGTGGGGCTGGATAAACGGGCATCTCCTTTCACAACGCACGTTGGTTCAATTACCGATCCTACCTTTGTGCAAGGCTGTCTGGACGGTGTAGGAACGGTTTTTCATACCGCAACGCTGCATAAACCGCACGTTGCTACCCATAGTCATCAGGATTTTATTGATACCAACATTACCGGTACGCTCAATCTGTTGCAGGAAGCCCTCGCTGCCGGTGTACAACGGTTTATTTTTACCAGCACCACCAGCGTTTTTGGGGACGCGCTCGTGCCACCGCCCGGAGCCCCCGCGGCCTGGATTACGGAGGACGTGACGCCTGTTTCCAAAAATATCTACGGAGTTACCAAAGCGGCCGCTGAAAACCTTTGCCAGCTTTTTTACCGAAATTACGGCCTGCCGTGCCTGGTCCTGCGAACCTCCCGGTTTTTTCCCGAAGACGATGACAACAAGGGCGTGCGGGATGCGTTTGCGGATGATAATGTCAAAGCGAACGAATATCTGTTCCGACGCGTGGACATTGAAGATGCAGTAAGCGCCCATCTGGTGGCGGCTGCACGGGCGCAATCCATCGGCTTCGGAACGTACATCATCAGCGCCACAACACCGTTCTCTCCGGACGACACGGCGGAACTTCGGGTAAACGCAACCGGGGTGGTGGAACGACTGGTGCCGGAATACAAAGCCGCTTACCAGCGTCGGGGCTGGCGGATGTTTCCAAATATTGACCGGGTATACGTCAACGAGCGGGCCAGAACCGAACTGGGCTGGCAGCCCCGGCATGATTTTAAAGCCGTCATTAACCGGCTGGAAGCGGGCGAAGAATTGAAAAGTCCGCTGGCCAAACAGATCGGATCAAAAGACTATCATGCCGATACTTTTTCGGAAGGGCCGTATCCGGTGGAGTAAACGTGCAGGAAAACTTACGCTATTTTTTACAGAGGTAAATGACCTCACCCGCAGGCAGCGAAAACCGTTTGACTTCTTCCCGGGGTAATTCAAACACAAACCGGTCTTCGATGACGGTGAAGCCGCCTTTGGCCAGCCGCTGCGCATAATCCCGGCCAAAAAGCCGCAGGTGGTCGCTCTGCCAGAAAAGCCGTTCGCGTTCTTTGGGGTCCGTAACCGTCGGGTCTTCAAAGGTAGTGGGGCGGTTGTAGTCAATCGGGGACTGGATGATGGCCCAGCCGCCGGGTTTCAGAACGCGGTGCAGTTCGCTACTGGCCTTCACGTCGTCTTCAACGTGTTCCATGACGTGGTTGCAAAACGCTACATCGAACGTATTGTCGGGAAACGGAATCTGGTGAATGTCCATCTTCACCTTTGCCAGTGGCGACTCAATATCGGCGGTGATGTAATCCAGGTTGGGTAATTTATCAAACCGGTCGATAAAGCAGTATTCCGGGGCCACGTGCAGCACTTTCAGTTTATCCCGGTAAAAGTTGGTTTTTCGCTCGAGGTAAAGATTCATCAGCCGGTGGCGTTCCAGGGCCAGACAGTTGGGGCATAAGGCGTTTGGGCGTGGGTTGGTTCGCCCAAATGGCATGAATTCCCGGAAATGTTTGCTGCAAACCGTACACTCTACATTGTTTCCCCGGTAAAACACCATCATCACTTTCATGGCGTAATGGCTGACGCGCTGCAAGGCCGGGCGCGGTACGTTTCGTAAAATAAAGCTGATGAGCTGTTTCATACCACCTAAAAAGCGGCTCCCAGCCGACCGTTACCAACCGCCGTGGAGTCCGAATACGCAATTATTAACAGATTTAAGGGTAAAATGAGATTTAGTCTGTTAAATTAGAGCTTTAATCAATGTAGAAAGTAAACACGATGGCCATAGCTCCTTCCAAACCTCCCGGTCGGCGCCTTCTCAAGCGAATGAGTACACGTACCAAATGGCTCTTGCTGGCTCCTTTCAGTCTGATACTGATTGGGTACGGCTTATGCGTGTTTAGCCAGGCTGCTCACCTGAAACATACCGGCGAATCGTTCAGCCGCTGGTTTCTGCTCGGGACGTATAGCCTGGTCGTCATCAATGCCGGAATCTCCCTGTTTGGTCAAGCCGTCATTTTCCGGATGCGGATCGAAAACCGTAGGATTATTCGTCGGTACCTGAAAAAGATGCTTCGGGAGCGGCAAAAAAAAGAAAACCCCGTCCGTCGAGCGTAACGAGGTAATCGAATGAGCGTGAGCAGTTTTCAGCAAGTTGACTGCCCAAATCAAACCGCTTAGGCTTCAGCCGTTTGATTTTTCTTTTCGGCGAAAGAAGCTTTAATGGCTTCTACATCCACGTTCTTAATTTCCGGACGGCGCAGCAATTGCTTGATGCGTGCAATTTTATTATTAGCCCGTGCTTTATTTTTTTTGTCCTTCCGTTTCAGTTCGGTAACTCCCATGATTGTATAAATTAATAAGTTGATTCCAAATGGTCCGCAAAATTAGCGGAAAAGCTGCACAAAACCAATAATCTATCCGCCGGGCTTGCTATTTTTGCGCCATGCAAAAACCGAGTGTACCCCGCGGAACCCGCGACTTTGGGCCGGAACAGATGAGCAAACGGCTTTTTCTGCTGGAAACCATCCGGCAGACGTTCCGGCGTTACGGCTTTCAACCCATCGAAACGCCCGCCCTCGAAAACCTGTCGGTCCTGATGGGAAAATACGGCGAGGAAGGGGATCAGTTGTTGTTTAAAATCCTTAATTCCGGCGATTTTGCCAACGGTTTAACCCAGGCCGACTGGCAGGAAAATGCCCGAAAACTGACTCTTAAAATTTCAGAAAAAGGTCTGCGTTACGACCTGACGGTTCCGTTCGCCCGCTACGTGGTCATGAACCGGCACGCCCTGGCGATGCCGTTCAAACGGTATCAGATCCAGCCGGTCTGGCGGGCCGACCGGCCCCAGAAAGGCCGTTACCGGGAGTTTGTGCAGTGTGACGCCGACGTGGTGGGAACAGATTCGCTGCTGTGTGAAGCCGAAATAGTCCTGATGCTGCACGAAAGTTTACGGAATCTGGGCATTCAGGATTTTACCGTAAAAATCAATAACCGGAAAATTCTGACCGGGATCTCGGAGGTGGTTGGTGCCGAAGGGCAGGAGGGACCGCTGGCCGTTGCCATTGACAAACTCGATAAAATCGGGAAAGAAAAAGTGGTGGAGGAACTGAAACAACGCGGCTTTTCGGATGAATCCATCGAAAAGCTGGAACCCATGTTTCAGTTTTCGAATGAAACCCAGGCGGCTTTTGCGCAATTGAAAACCTGGCTGGCAGGTTCGGAAGTAGGCTTGAAAGGCGTTGCCGAGCTGGAAGAAGTCTGGTCGCTGGTGGGGCAATATGGGCTGGCGGATGCCCGGATACAACTGGACGTGACGCTGGCGCGTGGGCTGTCCTATTATACCGGGGCCATTTTTGAGGTGAAGGCCAACGGCGTGCAGATTGGCAGCATCAGCGGGGGCGGGCGCTACGACAACCTGACCGGGGCGTTTGGGATGCCGGGCCTGTCGGGCGTAGGGATTTCTCTGGGTGTTGACCGGATTTACGACGTGATGGAGGAATTGAAGTTGTTTCCGGAAACCGGTTTGCAGTCAACGCAGGTGCTGGTGGTGCATCTGGATGCCGAAGGGCGTTCGGTTGGATTGCCGTTGCTGAGCCAGTTGCGGGCCCATAACATTTCGGCCGAAGCCTATCCGGATGCGGCCAAAGTGAAAAAACAGTTGGATTATGCCAACGCCAAGCGGATTCCGTACGTGGTTCTGATTGGTTCGGAGGAAATTCAGACGGGGCAACTGACGTTGAAAAATATGGTGACGGGTGAACAGCAGAAGCTGGCGGCCGACCAGATTGTGGAAAAATTAAGGCAGGAAGCGGCCCTTTTATAATAAAAAAACGGTGCCACGAATTTGAGCCGTGGCACCGTTCAACTTGGAAACAGCACGCTACTTACTTAGAACTTAAAGCCGAAGTTTACACCCAGTGACCGACGTTGTGAATCATTGAATCCGCTAATTGCGTCGGAGAAACCGTGGTGATACATCAGGTCGATCAGGACGGGACCGATATCAAAGCCCAGATTGACCAGACCCAGGAAAGTACCGCTTTTAATTTCATCATCGTCAATGTCAATGGTGTTGCTGCCGCTTAACCGGTTGGCATATTCAGCACCCACACCCAGACGCACCGCTGAGATACCACGCTCTGACTGAGCCAGTTTTACCCCAACCAGTACCGGAATTTGCAGCCATTTCGTATTGATTCGTCCAGAAATATCCGAGAGCGAAGAACCGTCGCCGGGCCGGAAATAGTTGGAGCTGGAAGCAAAATACTCAACCCCTAACTGACCGTATAACCGGCCACCACCCCGTACAAAAGCCCCGATCTGGTAGCCAAGACGGCCCGACGGGTTATCACCGTCAATGTCTTCACCTTTATAACGCGTGGTGTTAGCCCCCACGTAAAAGCCGCCGGTAAATGCTTTGTAAGGTTTCTCCGCTTTTTCGCGTTTGGTGCGCGATTCCCGGCTGCTGTAATCCGTGGCCGAGCTTGACATAGACGAACTGCTGTTACTAGGCGTCGATGAATACGAAGAACTATTCGTCGGCGTTGTCGTGCTTGACGAATTGTCGGTGGTAGAGCTGGTCGAGTTAGCCGAGTTCGAACGATAGGTGGTATCAGTTTGGCTGGAAGTTGAAGTAATCGTCGTGGTCGTCGTTCTGGTCGTATCGGACGAAATGTTCTGAGCAAATGCGCTCCACGTTCCCAAAAGGCAAAGCGCAAGCATTGTACTGTTGCGTTTCATGATTATAACGTTGTTGAAGTTGTATAAAAAAAGGTGTATGCTATCACATACACCTCTATAACTAGGGAAATTTTGGATTGTTTACGACTTGCGTAATTCTTTAAAATAATTGATCAGGCCATTCGTTGAGCTGTCGTGCGAAGAAACCGGCTGGTCGTCGGCTAGTTCCGGCAGGATGCGGTTGGCCAGTTGCTTGCCCAATTCAACGCCCCACTGGTCAAAACTAAAGATGTTCCAGATGACGCCCTGCGTAAAGATTTTGTGTTCGTACATGGCAATCAGACTGCCGAGTGTGCGGGGCGTAATTTGCTTGACCAGAATGGAATTCGTAGGTCGGTTGCCCGAAAATACCTTAAACGGCATCAGGAGTTCAACTTCTTCCCGGTTCTTTCCGGACTTTACCAACTCGGCTACTACCTCTTCACCGGATTTTCCGTTCATCAGGGCTTCGGTTTGGGCAAAGAAGTTGGAAAGCAGCATTTTATGATGGTCGCCGAGGGGCCGTTGGCTAATTGCCGGAGCGATGAAGTCGCACGGAATCAGCTTGGTGCCCTGGTGAATCAACTGGTAAAAGGCGTGCTGGCCGTTGGTGCCGGGTTCGCCCCAGATTACCGGGCCGGTCTGGTAAGCCGTGGGCTGGCCGTTCCGGTCGACGGATTTTCCGTTGCTTTCCATGTCGCCCTGCTGAAAATAGGCGGCAAACCGGCTCATATATTGATCGTACGGTAAAATTGCGTGCGATTCGGCCCCAAAAAAGTTGTTGTACCAGATGCCGATCAGGGCCAGTGTAACCGGAATATTTTCTTCCAGCGGGGTATTTTTAAAGTGCTGATCCATCGCGTGGCCCCCCTCCAGCAATTCCGCAAAATTTTCGAAGCCGATGTAACAGGCAATCGACAACCCAATGGCCGACCAGAGCGAATACCGTCCGCCGACCCAATCCCAGAAAACAAACATGTTCTCGGGGTCGATGCCGAATTTTTCAACCTCCGGTTTATTCGTGGAAATAGCAACAAAATGTTTCGCCACCGCCGATTCGTCCTGGGCGTGCTGGAGAAACCAGTCGCGGGCCGAGTGGGCGTTGGCCATTGTTTCCTGCGTCGTGAAGGTCTTCGACGCGATCATGAACAGCGTGGTTTCCGGATCAAGGTTTTGCAGCGTTTCGTAGATATGCACACCATCGACGTTTGAAACGAAATGCACACCAAATTGCGGTTTTCCGTCTTTCTGAACGGCGTAAGGTTTCAGGGCGGATGTGACCATCACCGGGCCCAAGTCCGAACCACCAATACCGATATTGACCAGTTGCGTGATCGGTTTGCCGGTATAACCTTTCCAGTCGCCCGAAGCCAGGCGTTCCGAAAAGCCTTTCATTTTGTCCAGCACCGCGTTTACGTCCGGCATCACATCCTTGCCATCCACCTCAATGGGTGTGTTGGAGCGGTTCCGCAGGGCAATGTGGAGTACGGACCGGTTTTCGGTCACATTGATGGGGTCGCCGGAAAACATTTTTTCAATGGCTTCCTCTAAACCGGCTTCACCGGCCAGTCGGCGCAGCAGGGTCAGCGTTTCGTTGTCGATCCGGTTTTTGGAAAAATCGACCAGTATATCTTCAAACCGCAGCGAGAAGTGATCAAACCGTTTTGGATTTTCGGCAAACAAATCCCGCAGATGACGGTCTTTTATTTGTTCATAATGGCTCTTCAACTGCTGATAAGCAGGAAGTTGGAGGAAAGAATGGGTAGGTAACATTGGATTTGGGGTCAAAGACAAATTTCTTTCAATCGCTCGGGTTCGCAAACGAACACGTTAAAATCGACTTTTCCGCGAATCCCATCCACGGAGCCTTTTTCATTATGCTGCCAAATATACAAGCGGTCGGCCTTAAACTGGTCGGGATGGTCGCTGGAATAATCGGCAAGCCAGAGCGGATAATCGTCAAAGTTACCGGCAATGTAGAGCAAATAGAAATGCCGGTTGACATAAATAATCGGTTTCATCCCGTAATGGTCTTCCACCAGACGCAGCCAGATGCGGATGTCGGCAATTAATTTATCGGCGGGCACCCGGCCTTTATCGTTGCGTTCGATGTCCAGCACGGGGGCAAAGTCGCCGGGTTTTAGCGTAACGGTTTTGATGAAGTTCCGGGCCTGTTTGGCCGGATCGCGTTTTGGATGGTAAAAATGGTAGGCTCCTCGTTTTAAGCCCACTTTACCGGCTTCTTTCCAGTTGTGTTTAAACCGGCGGTCAACCAGCGTGGCCCCCTCTGTAGCTTTTACAAAAACAAATTGGAGACTTACCCCATTAGCCTGCGCTTGGCAAACGCGTTTCCAGTTGATCCGACTATTGTGGTGCGAAACGTCAATACCGTGAATGGTATACTTCAGCGGCATCCGAATCCCGTAGCCGTTTACATATTGCCACTGTAATTCGTTGACGTTTTCAAGGGAACGGTACCACCAGAGGCCGACCAGCAGCAGACACAGCGCCAGAAATGGCCAGCGGAAGTACTTTCTTTTCCGATATAGATACAGAACAATCTGGCTCATACCGGGCAAAAATAAGGAGAAAAAAGAAGAGAGGAAGAATAGAGGAAGGAATGTTGCCATCACCTTCTTCCGTTCTGCCTCTCTTCTTCAGGGCATTTTAAATTAATCGTGGCCTTCCAGCTTCACAATTTTGTTGTAAAGGCCCAGCAGCAAAAAGGGTGCTGCCCACTGACCCACGAACAAAGCCTTGTCGTTTTCATTTTGAAACTTATAGAAAAGGGAAACGCCCATCGAAGCTATGGATGCCCACAGAAAAAGGTCAGATGGAAGTTTGGCAGTTTGCTCTTCAATGGCCTCGGCCACAGGTCCCTCTTTGTGCGATGGATTCGGGTTTTTCACCGATCCTTTGGTTGGATTGCGTTCTAAGACGTTCATAACGTTTGTTTAATAGTGATTACACAAACCAAACCAGGAGACTTCAGGAATGTTCGAAAAAAATGAGGCAAATTCCGGGCGGCTCCGAAATAAAAACGGGTACCGATGGCTTGAAAACCAACCAGTACCCGCTTTTGGTTCAGGTCGAAACCTTATTTATTCGGCTGCGGAGTCGTCCGCAGATACGGCTTCACAATGTTGACGCCTTTCGGGAATTTCTTCACGGCATCCTCGGTACTCACGGCAGGAACCACAATCACGTCCTGGCCTTCCTGCCAGTCGGCGGGCGTAGCCACCTGGTAGTTAGCCGTTAGTTGCAGCGAATCAATAACCCGCAGAATTTCGAAGAAGTTACGGCCTGTCGATGCCGGGTAGGTCAGCGTCAGTTTGATTTTTTTGTCGGGACCAATAATGAACACCGAGCGAACCGTCGCTTTTTCCGAAGCGTTCGGGTGAATCATGTCATAGAGTTCGGCCACTTTGCGGTCGTGGTCGGCAATGAGCGGAAAATCAACGGTAGTGTTCTGCGTTTCATTGATGTCTTTCACCCATTCCCGGTGGGAGTCAAGCGGATCAACACTCACCGCAATAACCTTTACTCCGCGCTTTTCGAACTCGTCTTTGAGTTGAGCGGTCCGGCCCAGCTCAGTAGTGCAGACGGGGGTAAAATCGGCGGGGTGGGAAAAGATCATTCCCCAGGAATTGCCCAGCCATTCGTGGAAATTGATGGTGCCCTCGGTGGTTTCGGCTGTGAAATCCGGAGCAATGTCACCTAATCGGAGTGCCATACGTAGATTCGTTTTGGTTAGAGTTACGATACTATACTTATACTATAGTCTTTGTTACGCAAATGTAGACAACGCGTGCAACACACGGTATGTGTTGAAATAGACTACGACGGTATAACACGACCGCTACTCGAAATAGTTTATTAGATCAGCTTTTCTTCTACGGCCATTTTAACCAGTTCGGCAGCATTTTTCACCTGAAGACGGCGCATCATGTTGGCACGGTGGTTATCGACGGTGCGAACCGAAAGCTGTAGTTTTTCGGCAATTTCGCGGCTGCTCATACCATCCACCAGAAATTGCAGAATTTCTTTTTCCTTCTTCGATAGCTTCGAACGCCGGACTTTGCTGGTGCGTTCCGTTTTCTTCAACTGGTGCATATACCCGTTGAGGATGATCGTGGCTACGGGCGAGCTGAAGTATTTTTCGCCACTGGCGATGGTCCGGAGCGCTTTCATCATTTCGTCGCTCGACGAATCTTTCAGAATGTAACCAAAGGCACCGGCTTCGACCGACCGAAGAATGTAATCTTCGTTGTTGTGCATCGAAAGCATCAGCGTCTTGATGTTCTTGTACAGCCGTGAAATAATCTGGGTCGTTTGGATTCCCGACATGCCGGGCAGCGAAATGTCCATCAGCACCACGTCCGGTTGCTGCGTTTTCAGCTTTTCAAGGGCTTCTTCTCCGTCGCCGGCTTCGTCAATAATTTCAAATTCGTCATTTTGCTCGAGGAGTGAGCGAATTCCGTTTCTGACAATAGAATGGTCATCAACCAGCATTAACTTTAGTGTACTCATATTCTTGCTGTACAAGTTTAAAAGGTATACTTACCTGAACTTTTGTGCCTTTATCGGGCGCAGATGAGATTTTAAATTTACCGTTTATCAGGGCGGCCCGTTCGTGCATGTTGTGAATGCCCTGCGACGGCCGCTTGGTGTCTTCTTTCTTACTGCGGTGGATTCGAAACCCTTTTCCGTCGTCGTTGACAATCAAATGCAAGTAATTATCTTTTTCGAATAAATCAATGGTTATCTGCGTTGGCTCGGCATGGCGAAGCGCATTACTGACGGCTTCCTGCGCAATGCGGTAAACGCCAATTTCAACGCTTTTATCCAAACGAACATTCGACAGGTTGGTGTGAAATGTAATGTCTGTTTTGCTGTTTTTATCGTGCGAATCCGCCAGCATTTTTACCGCCGGGATCAGGCCAAAATCACTCAGAACCGTTGGCATCAGGTTATTTGATACATTACGGGTTTCCTGAATGGTTTGGGCAATGAGGTCTTTCAAAACCACAAAGCTTTTGGTTTCCTTTTCCTTGCCGTTTAAACTCCGTTCGAAACTTTCGACCTGCAATTTAATAGCCGTCAGCATTTGTCCAATACCGTCGTGCAGTTCGCGCGAAAGCCGCTTGCGTTCTTCTTCCTGACCCGCCACCAGATACGAGGTCCGAAGTTTCTGCTCATCCATCTGTTGCTGGTACTGCTGACGGGTGGCATCGAAGAGTTGCTGCCGGGTTTCTTTCAGCGCCCGGTTCAGCGAGAGCAGCTTCCGGTTGGTCGTGGCCGTTCGGGTTTCAGCTTCAACCAGTTGAACGATAACGGCCTCAAATTTATTGATTGCCGGTCGTAAAATATACCAGCCCGCAAATACCAGCGCGAGCAGCGTGAAAAGATAAATGGTAAACTCGATCAGGCGGGTGGTATCCACATTGTCGAGCGTTTCGCGGGTGTACTGCTGAACAACCGCGTCCATATTTTCCAGAAATGGCGTTTCGTTGGCCAGCAGGGCCGTCAGATCGGCTGTAGACGTAAATTCTTCCGGACTGCTGACCTGTTCTGCTTCCTGAATGATGCGCTGCACCGATTCCCGGAACCCGAAGTAATACGGTTTCAGAAACTGGAAGCGAATTTTAACGCTGTCGCTGTTTTGCAGCATGATCGGGTAGCCCGGCACCGTCCCCTGCTCGATGTGCAGGTGATTGGTTTCAAACTCCGCAAACAGGTTTTTAATTTCGGTCAGATTGTTTTGAAAACGAGCGTGTTCGCTGGGGCGACTGAGTTGCAGAATCTTATTGACAATGCGCTGGCTATGGTGGCGCTGGGCCGAAGCCATCCCAATGATCATAACCCGTTCGGCTTCGCGTCGGGTTTGAAGCTGGGTCACAACTTCAGCCACCGTTATCAACACGGCAATAAATACCAGTGTGATCAAAAATAAACGGTTGAAATGGCGGGCCGAAGGCTGGGTGGTCTGGGGTGTAACGTTATCTACTTCCGACACAGTTTATATGATGCAACGAACGTTGATTAAGGTAAAGGTAAAAAAAATTATGATAATTAGAGGAATGAACCCGTAACTTCGTGATTTATGAGTCTGAGAACCCGAACCAAACGAAAAATAGTGTTGTTTTTAAATCGTAAAACGACGTAGATTTGTGTTTATCTGAACACGGCCTGATCATGAAAAAAACTAGCTGCTTCATCGCTCTTTTAGGACTGCTGACTTTCGCATCGTTTACCCCGGCCAGAGAACGGGGTGAGCGTCCGGTCACGACGGTTGCCGAGCCGGTTAAACTGTCGTGGGAAATCCTGCGCGATGTGACTTTTAAGAAAAAATGGTATCCGGAAGAATCGGTGTATATGCTGTATCCAACCTTCGGAGCCGGTATCCAGAAACTGAGTGGCAAGCCGGTTGAACTGACCGGGTATGTGCTTCCGGTTGATATCGAATCGAATACCTATGTGCTTTCAGCTTTCCCGTACAGCGCGTGTTTCTTCTGCGGAGGAGCCGGGCCGGAGTCGGTGGTATCGCTGAAATTCAAGAAACCGGGTATGAAGTTCAAAACCGATGAGCGCCGGACGTTCCGCGGAACGCTCAAGCTGAATGCCGATAACATCTACGAACTGAATTACATTATTGCTGACGCCGAAATGGTGGCGCAGTAAGGGATTCGCACAAAGATTTTTTCTGGCTAAACGAAATATTTTCAGGCCCCCTTGCATTATTTCAGATTTTTCTGATCTTTGCACCACGAAAAAAGGGGGTATAGCTCAGTTGGCTAGAGCGCTACAATGGCATTGTAGAGGCCGTCGGTTCGAATCCGACTATCTCCACCAGATTTCTCAGGAAGCCCCAATCCACCGGATTTGGGGCTTCTTTGTTGTTACGGGTTTCTCTACAAACTTTTTTTTCGTACCCTTGGGTGATACTTCGACGTTATGCCGATAAACCCCTAAAAAAGCGTATGAATGCAACCCCAAGTTTGTCGATGGACGTCGCCCTGATCACTGACCGGGATCGAACATTGGAACGGATTTACGCCAAAACGTTTCCGATGGTACGGCATTACGTGAAAGAACGGGGTGGGACAACCGAGGATGCGAAAGATATCTTCCACGAAGCCATGATCCTGTTCTACGAAAAAACCGTTCAGGAGCAGCTCACCCTGACCTCTTCCGTCAGTACCTACCTGATGGGCATTTGCAAGAACCTCTGGCGGCAGGAACTGGATAAACGGACGCGCCAGCTACCGCTGACCGAAAGCCAGGCCGAAACCGTCTGGGAACCGCCCACCGGGGGGGAAGAACCCGCTCCGCTGAAACTCATGACGTTTGTGGAGCAACTGGGCGACACCTGTAAATCCATCCTGGTCAGCTTCTACTACTTCGGCCAGCGACTGGAGCAGATTGCGGCCCAGCATGGTTACCAGAACATTCGGACGGCTACCGTACAGAAATACAAGTGTTTGGAGCGGCTCCGGAAAGCCGTCGGCCATCTTTCCATCGAGAACTTCAAACCCTGACCGCCATGCGCCCCGAACTGAAAGAAGTACAATTGCTGGAAGCGTACCTGCAAGGTCGCCTGACCGAAGAACAGCAGCTTGATGTAGCGGTTCGGTTGCTCTGGGATCAGGACTGGCAACAGAAGCTGGCGGCTCAGAAACGGGCGTACCAGGCGCTTCGGCTGGCCGGACGGCAGCAATTGCGTCGTGAACTGGATGCCCTATACGTCCGGTTATTCGGGTAGTTTCGCCCGTTAAATTCCACATAATCACCGCTTAACCCCTTTCAATAACGGCTTTTACGGGCCGGGCGGCTTCGTATTGCCGTTGCTCAGCTGATCATCTGTAACCCTTTTTAACGCCATGTATTATCCCGAACTTAGCAAAAGTGAGTTCCGTAAATTTGCCGTGCACGGACAACATCTGAACGGCCTTACGGTCGACCGGTATCTGCATCAGGTCGAAAACATGACCCGGGCCGTCATTGAGGAGCGGCCCATGAACTTCCGGGAGGTCGATGTGTTTTCCCGACTCATGGCCGACCGGATCGTTTTCCTCGGCACCGCCGTGGACGACAACATTGCCAATGTCATTATTGCCCAGTTGTTGTTTCTGGAATCGGCCGATCCCAAAAAAGACATTCTGCTGTACATCAACAGCCCCGGCGGCTCGGTTTATGCCGGTCTGGGCATTTACGACACCATGCAGTACGTCCGGCCCGACGTCGCCACCATCTGCACCAGCGTGGCGCTTTCGTTTGGGGCGGTTCTGCTCTGCGCCGGAGCACCCGGAAAACGATCGGCGTTGCCGCACGCCCGCGTGATGATTCACCAGCCGCACGGTGGGGCTCAGGGGCAGTCGGTCGATATTGAAATTACGGCCCGGCAAATTGTGATTCTGCGGCAGGAACTGTACGAAATCATGGCGCGTCATACGGGTCGTTCCGTCGAAGAACTGGAGCGCAATGCCGACCGCGACTACTGGATGAAAGCCGAGGAAGCCCGGGAATACGGTTTTATTGACGACGTGTTGCAGCGGGTTTAATCCCGTGTCGTTGTCGATTTTTAGCAAACCATGAGGAGCCGATGCCTAAAAACGACCATCTTTGCGTTACGGCGTCGTAATAACGTTAATGAACCCAACAGCCGCAGGAATGCGGCTTTTTTTATGGACCTACTCGAAATCTTTGATGCCCAAAACCAACCGCTGGGCTTTACCAAACCGAAAATTGATGCCCACCGTGACGGCGACTGGCACCGTACCTCCGAAATTGTTGTCCTGAATCATCAGAATGAAGTGTTGCTGAGCCTGCGTCATCCGGATAAACGCTACCTGCCTAACTTCTGGGATGTGTGCGTGGGCGGCCACCTCGACCCAGGCGAGACATACGAACAATGCGCCATTCGGGAGGTGGAGGAGGAAATTGGCGTACGGCCGCAGAGCAGCGAACTTCAGTACCTGGGCAACGTGGACGTGGTTGCTATCGACGAAAGCGTTTCGTTATACGACCGGGAACACGCTGCGGTGTACCTGTTCCAGACCAACCGGACCATCGACGGGTTTGTGATGCAGCCCGACGAAGTTGCCGCGCTGCAATTTGTCCCGCTGGCTACGGTTCTGGAAGAATTCCGGTCCGGGAAAAACTCCCTGGATTACACACCACCGCACTATTCGTATCTGAAGACGCTCGAAATGGCGGCCGCTTTCCTGAAAAATAACGGTTAAAACGGGCGGACGGCTTTGACAAACCGCCCTTTGAAGTAGTTCGAAAACAGGTTGTCTTCCCGCACCCCGCGCGAGGACGATGCGTGAATAAACCGAATGTTGGAAGGGCCGAGTACCTCCGTAACAATACCGGTATGCGAAACGTAACCGGATTTTCCGTCGTCCGGTACAAAAAACAGCAGGTCACCCGGCTGAATTTGCGGAACGTCCACTTCATAACCTACTTCCGACTGTTGCCAGGAAACCCGTGGCATTTGCAGACCGACGGTATTGAAAGCGGCAAAAATCAGTCCCGAGCAATCGATACCGTCCGAGCTAGTACCGCCCAGCCGGTAGGGGGTTCCGGTGTACGTCCGGGCAATCTTAACGACCTGGGGGACGTAGCCTTTCTGGTAGGTTCGCGTATCGACGGTTTTCAACGGTTTCGAAACGGCGGGCTTGCGATTGGCTACCGCGGTTCTCCGCTGGGCGGGCGGGGTATAATGGGAGGTCTTGAAAAAAGAACAGGACGACAATGTCAGCACCAGAAGGGCCGTAGGCCAAAAAGGGCGAAATAAAGTCCTCATTAGTAGGGTTCTGTTGTTTTGCATGGATGGTTACAATTCGGCCATCGGGATGCCAGAAGGATACGGAAATAACCCTCCTGACGTCGGAATAACCAGATCAAGCTATCAAAATTTCATCGTTAAGGCAATACGCTTGCGCTGTAAATCGACTTCCAGCACCTTCACCTGCACCTTCTGATGAACGCTAACGACCTGACGCGGATCGGAAACATACTGATTGGAAAGCTGGGAAATATGAACCAGCCCATCCTGCTTGACGCCAATATCGACAAACGCGCCGAAAGCCGTCACGTTGGTGACAATGCCGGGTAACTGCATACCTTCGCGCAGATCCTCCGGTTTTCGAACCCGCTCGTCGTATGCAAACACCGTCAGCAGTTCACGCGGATCGCGGCCCGGTTTCTCGAGTTCGGCCAGAATATCGCGCAAAGTGGGCAGACCCACTGTTTCGGTAACGTACCGTTCGGGCTTAATCTGTTTTCGGAGGTCGGGTTTTTTTATCAAATCCGAAACGGTGCAGCTTAGATCGCGGGCCATCCGCTCCACCACAGGGTAACTTTCCGGGTGGACGGCGCTGTTGTCAAGCGGGTTTTTGCCCGCATCAATCCGGAGGAAACCGGCGCACTGCTCGTAGGCTTTATTGCCCAGCCGGGGCACCTTCTTCAACTGGTCGCGCGACTGGAACGGCCCGTTCTGAGCCCGGAATTCCACAATATTATTCGCCAGTTGCGGCCCCAGGCCGGAGACGTAGCGCAGAAGGTGGCTGCTGGCCGTATTAAGCGACACACCCACCTGGTTGACGCAGCTTTCGACCACCCGGTCCAGGCTGTTTTTTAATTCCGACTGATCAACATCGTGCTGGTACTGCCCCACACCAATGGATTTCGGGTCAATTTTGACGAGTTCGGCCAATGGGTCCATCAGCCGCCGACCGATGGAGACAGCCCCCCGAACGGTAACGTCGTGATTGGGAAACTCCTGACGGGCCACTTCCGATGCCGAATAAATGGAAGCCCCCTGTTCACTGACCATAAAGACCGGAACGGTTTTGCCAAAGTCCAGTCCTCGGACAAATTCTTCTGTTTCGCGTCCGGCCGTACCGTTGCCGATGGTAATGGCGTCGATTTGATACTGGGAAACCAGCTTTAATAAAGTTTGCTGCGCCTGGTCCCGGCGGCTGTCCGGGTAGATTACGTCGTTGGTCAGCAAATTGCCCTGCGCATCCAGACAAACCACTTTACAGCCGGTCCGGAAACCGGGGTCGATGGCCAGCACGCGTTTTTGACCCAGCGGGGGCGAAAGCAGCAACTGGCGTAAGTTATCGGCAAAAATCTTGATGGCTTCCTGGTCGGCCTTCTGCTTGGATGCGTTGTCAAACTCGGTTTCAATGGACGGTTTGATCAATCGTTTGTAACTATCCTTAACGGCAATGGCAACCTGATCGATGCTTTCTGAGGAGCCGGAGCGCAGGAATTGCCGGTCCAGCCTTTCCAGGGCGGCATCCTCATCGGGCGAGATACTGACCGACAAAATGCCCTCGGCTTCTCCGCGCCGGATGGCCAGCAGCCGGTGGGAGGGAACCCGGCGGAGCGGTTCGGCAAAATCGAAATAATCTTTGTATTTGATGCCGACCGTCGCTTTATCTTTCTTGACGACCGACCGGATGATGGCTTCACGTTCAAACAGATTCCGGATGCGCTGGCGGGCGTCGGCGTTTTCGCTGATCCACTCGGCCATGATGTCGCGGGCACCCTGCAAGGCTTCTTCCACGCTACCGACCTGATCGTTGAGGTACGTTGCGGCTTTTCGTTCGATGGTATTTTCACGCTGGCTGAAGATGAGTTTTGCCAACGGTTCCAGTCCTTTTTCAATGGCAATGCTGGCCCGGGTTTTCCGTTTGGGCTTGTAGGGTAAATACAAGTCTTCCAGTTCGGTCACCGAGTCGGCAGCTTCAATTTTCTGGCGAAGTTCGGCGGTGAGTTTGCCCTGATCTCCGATGGATTTCAGGATGGCTTCCCGGCGTTTGTCGAGTTCTACCAGCTTTTGGTAAGTATCTTTAATGGCTCCAATCTGAACTTCGTCCAGTTGCGAGGTGGCTTCTTTGCGGTAGCGGGCAATGAAGGGAACGGTTGCGCCCTCATCGAGTAACTGAACGGTATTGGCAACCTGGCGGGTCGTCAGATTGAGCAATGCAGCAATGCGCGCGGGCACAGTGCCAGATTCATGGGTTAAGCTCATGTATTCGGTTTACTGAATTTCAGCCACAAAAAAAGCAGGAAAGGCCGGTTTGTCAATAAATAATTGGCAGAAATGTCAGTCTGCACCGGTATATGTTTCTGGGTCAGCCGCCAAAAAAAGCAAGCCGGACGGCCTGCTTTCTGAATAAAAAGGGACACTCTTTAGCTGAAATCGGATCAGATCCGGCAATCCAGACAACTCTCATAGTCTTCGTGGCCCGGGGCATACACACCGTTGACATTTACCAAACGGTCGGTCCGGATCAATTCGCCCGACGCCAGCTGAACATAATCGCCATCAGGCCCGGGTTTGAAATCCGTCATAATAGCAGTGACCGAGAGCAGTTCATTCAGGTCGGTAGTATAAAAAATCTTGACATATTTCCGAAGGGCAATCAGCGACCGGAGCATGTCCGTGTAGGTTTCAGTCAGCGTTGTCATGGTACAACTGTTGGTTTCTACACGTATAACAAATTTTTCCGCAAAACCATTTTTCCAATTACCACTCCCTTTTGCCTGTTCCTGACGATTTAATATTTTTGCTGGATATGTCAACAGAGATTTTGTCAGGTTTTAATCTCAATTTAACCCCTTACAACGTTATAGCGGCCCTTTTAAGTGGGGTTTAATTTGAATTACATACGGTTTTAATGAGGGCGGGGGTACTTTGTGGTACAAATTATCCTATCGACATGCACTACGATCCGTTCTTTTTGCTCTCTTGTTTAATGGGCGATGAATTATACAAATTAAAAGATACCAATACAACGCATCCTGATGTCAGGGTGCTGGAAGAGCGTTTCAAGCAGGTCTGGAATCAACCGATTGATGATTTCTACTTAAGCGGTTTGCCGCCGGTGATTCGCCGAAATGCGAGACGTAGTTTTATTTAGTTGCTGTCCGATTCCGTTTTTCACCGTACACTTGAACGTCGGCCCCAACCCTCCAGTGAGAAGACTGCGAAGAGGGAGGTTGGGGCCGAAATTTATTTCAGGCCGCCTGGTGCTGTTGCAGACACAGGTGCTGAAGGAGCATGATGGTTTTTCCGTCCACGATTTCGCCCCGGACAATCATCTGCATGGCCTGCGGTAAGGGAAGTTCGAGTACATCAATTTCTTCTTCTTCAATACCGCCCCCGGCCCGCTTTTCGGTGGTATCCGTATAGTCGGCCGTAAAAAAATAGAGCTTCTCCGTAACCGATCCCGGGCTCATGTAGGCTTCAAACACTTTCCGGATGTTGGTCACCACAAAGCCGGTTTCTTCTTCAGTTTCCCGCCGGATGGCATCTTCTGGATTGTCATTATCCAGCAAACCGGCACAGGCTTCAATCAGCAAACCGCTGCTGTTTCCGTTCACGTAGGTGGGCATCCGAAACTGTCGGGTGAGAATAACGGTATTCTTTT
This sequence comes from Larkinella arboricola, assembly GCF_003259745.1. GTDB lineage: Bacteria > Bacteroidota > Bacteroidia > Cytophagales > Spirosomataceae > Larkinella > Larkinella arboricola. Next base: position 189,473 of record NZ_QLMC01000002.1, read on the forward strand.
CCGGGTTGTGGAGCAGAATCGTAGCGCCATTTCCGCGGTCGTAGGCTTCCCGCGACTGCGTTTCCCAAACGCCGTTTTTTCGCTGGTAATTAAAGGTAACTTTCCGTAATGTATACCAATTGTCAGACAAGACTTCGTCTTTCAGTAGGTGAACCCGGGCATTATTCATGGTAGTATTTGTTTGATTTTGATTGTAATTGATTAATTTTGATCGAACAAAAGAATTTTAAAGTGATGAGCTTTCCAAATCGCAAGCGGATTATTTTACAAACGGTAGAAGAGAAGGGCTCAGTAGAAGTGAAAGAACTGGCCGACCTTCTGCAAACGTCGGAAATTACCGTTCGTCGGGATTTGACCCAGATGGCGACCGACGGCCTGATCTACCGTACGCACGGGGGCGCCATGAAGGTCAGTCTGGCGAAAAATCCGGTGCAGTTTGTGAACAAAACCGCCGTTAATTCCGAAAACAAAGATTACATCTGCCGGCTGGCTGCTCAGCAGATTCAGGAAGGAGATGTTATTTTTATGGATTGCGGCAGTACGGTTTTTCGGTTGTGCCAGTTTATCCGGAATAAACGCATTCAGGTGATTACCAATTCGCTGCCGGTGGTCAATGAGTTGTTGCAGTCGGAGGTGACGGTTAATCTGGTGGGTGGGGAGGTTGATGCGAAGCGGCAGGCCGTTCACGGATTGATTGCCCATGAACACATTGCCCGCTACCGGGCTCATAAAGCTTTTCTGGGGGTAGACGGTATTTCAGCGGCCAACGGTTTATCGGCGCACAGTGAAACCGAAGCCGGGATGACGCTGGCAATGGCGGGTCAGGCAGAGGAAACCTACCTGCTTTGCGACTCGACGAAGCTCGAAAAAGATAAGTATATGCAGTTTGCGCCGTTAAGTTTGGTCCAGACCCTGGTGACTGACCCGGATGCCCGACCGGAGATTCTGGCATTATACCGCGAACAGGGCGTTCGGGTGATGAATTAATTCAGAGGGGAGTTGTCGCCGGAACGTTTGCGGTTCGACATATCTTCGTAGTTCCCAATCAGGATGGCGGCCTGGTGCAGCAATTCAACGGCCTGAATCTCATCGTATAAGATGTCCAGCTTCCGTTCAATCCGCCCGATTTCAGCAATAGCATTTTGGTAGGCGAAAAAATCTTCGTGCGGGGGCTGGTTTTGCATGGACTCAGTCAGGAGGTATTTTCCGGCCTGAAGCACACCCCACGAAGCCCGCAGTTCATGCAGAATCGGGCTGTATTTAGTCACTTTCAGAACTCGCATTCTTAACGGCGGTTTTCGACCGTAAAGATACACAAATTTGTAACCAGGAACTAATATTGACTTTTTCTTTAACGCTGTATACGATTCCGTTTCGGTTACTAAATGCCGTATAAAGTAACAAAGGCTATTACCCGAAAAGGAAACCGAAAACCGTAGGCCATTGGCTTTAAACTCGTAACGAAAACCAACAATCCGGAAACATTGCGGTTAAACAGGAAACAAACCAAAACAGGGTATGGAAAGCCAAATGACTGCAAACCTGGGAACCAGCGTTGAATTGGGACCGTACGATATTGCTGAAGACGTGCGGGGAATCAAGAACATTTTTGTGAATATCTTCTTCATTGGAGAGGCCCAACCCGGGGGCAAGTGGGTACTGGTGGATGCCGGAACACCGAGCGGAGCCGATCCGATTCGTCAGAAAGCCCGCGAACTGTTCGGTGAAAACAACCCGCCCCAGGCTATTGTGCTGACTCACGGGCACTTCGACCACGCCGGATCACTGGAAAGCCTGCTGAAAGAGTGGGGCGATGTTCCGATATATGCGCACCCGTTAGAGTTGCCGTATTTGCAGGGTAAGTCACACTATCCGCCACCAGACCCGGCCGTTGGCGGGGGGGCGATGGCGTATATGTCGTGGATGTTTCCAACCAGTCCCTACAATTTTGGTGATCGGGTTCGCGCTATTTCCGAGAACGATACGATACCGGAACTGCCCGACTGGCGGGTGATCCACACGCCGGGCCACGCGCCGGGGCACATTTCGCTGTTCCGCGAAAGTGATCGGGCGCTGATTGCGGGTGATGCGTTTACGAACACTAACCAGAATTCGGCTGTGGCCGTCATGACCCAGAAGGAAGAATTGCACGGCCCTCCGGCTTATTTTACCTTCGACTGGGAAGCTTCCAAACGCTCGATTCAGAAGCTGGCGGCTCTCAATCCAACAGCCGCCGGAACCGGTCATGGGAAAGCCATCCATGGGATTCAGTTGCCGCAATTACTGGAAGATCTGATCCATAATTTTGAAAAACGGGAGGTTCCCAAAGGGGGTCGATATGTCAAACAACCGGCGCATACGGACGAGCAGGGCATTGTCGATATGCCACCCCCGGTTTCATTCCACGTAGCCCGGGCCCTCGGCATTGGTCTGATCGTTGGAACGGTTTTATTCCTGTTTGGAAGCGGCCGCAAAAGATAAGAACCGGATTAATCCTATGGCCCCAAAGAGGTTGATTGCATCAGCGTCTTTGGGGCTTTTTGCATTGTATGAGTCGTATAAAAAGGTCCGGTTTGCAACTTGCCCGGTTGAGCAAAGATGATCCCAACCAGAGTTCATCGGTTACAACTAGTGAACGCTTAAATCGTCAAAAAACGCGTTTTTTCAAACAGCAACGGGTTACGGCTTGTTTTATAAGAAAGAGAGTTAAACCTATGTGAGTTTTGAATCATGGAACGCCGTACGATCATTATATTAATTGCCAGCGCTGTTGTTGTTTTATTTGTGGGATGGTTTGCGCTGAAACATTTTGGATTGTTGAATAAGAACGATGTGCCGGCGGAGGGCTGGAACCGGGAGCAGGCAGAGGTGGTGATGCGGCAATTATGCCGGGCTGCTGATTCGGTCGGGATTGATACCAACCGGTATTCGTTTCAGGCAACCGATACGAAAAAAGAGTTTGGCGAGAAGTTTACCGGCTTACTGCTCGAACTCCGGTATGGGCTGAAACCGTCGCGAATTACCTACAACAAACTTCCCGAAAAAATCGATACGGTCTGGGCTATTTCGATGCTGAAAAAAGATGAAGGTCGGTCAGCACTCGATTCGCTGAAGAAAACGCCGATTTTTGGGCATTATACCACACTGGTTAATCATTACACCCGTTTGCGGAAAGCCGGTGTCTACGATACGGCCAAGTACGTCCGGCAAACGCTGAACTTTTACCGGTATCTGAACCGCTTCGAATTTGACCGGTTTCTGGTGGTCAATATTCCGGCGGCTCAGTTGAACATCTACGACCGGAGCGGCAAATGCCTGCTGCCGATGGACGTGATTGCCGGTAAAAAAGATACCAAAACGCCGTTTTTTACCACCTACCTGACCGACATTATTACGTATCCGTACTGGAACGTGCCGCGCGGCATTGGCATCAAGGAAATTCTGCCAAAAGTGCAGGCCAACATTCAGTATCTGGACAATCAAAACATGGAAGTGCTGGATGAAAAAGAGCAGGTAGTGGACCCCTACCTGATTGACTGGGCCTCCCTGTCCGCCGAAAACTTTCCGTACCGGTTTCGTCAGGCATCCGGGTGCAGCAACTCGCTGGGACTGATCAAGTTCAATCTGACGGGACCGGGAGCGATTTACCTGCACGATACCAACGCCCGTGACCTGTTTGACCAGACATCCGACCGCTGGCGGAGCCACGGCTGTATGAGGGTTCAGAAACCCGTCGAACTGGCCAACTACCTGATGGAAAAGCCGGTATTGGACGAAGGCTTCATGAACCGTTGCATGGTTGATCAGAAACCGCAGACGCTGAAATTGCCCAAACCGTTCCCGGTTTTTGTGGTCTACAACCGAGTCGATGTGGATGAAAAAGGCAATTTACGGGGTTATAACGATGTCTACGGACTGGACGGTGGCCGACCGATTTAAGCGATCAGAGCAGAAAGGTTGATTTTTGCAGATAATCCTTGTTGGGCGAATACACAAACAGGCAGGAACCGCCTTTGATGGCCTGAATAATGTCTTTGCTGATGGCGTTTTCAATGGCCGGGCAGCCCTGACTGCGACCCAGTCGGCCGGTCCGCCGGATAAAATCTTCGCAGACATAATCGGCCCCGTGTATCACAATGGCGCGGCTGAAGGCGTTATCATTAAAACCCCGTTCGAGGCCCTTCAGCTGGAGCGACAAACCGTGTTTACCCTGGTAGGTGCCGAGTGTCTGGTAAAAGCCCAGACTGGACTGGTACGACGAATGCGTGTTGGAAAATGAAGCCGCCATTAACTCGCCCGAATTACGACCGTGGGCCACGTAAGTTTGAAACAGCAGCTTGCGCGAATTAAGATCAATTACGTACAGCCGTTTTTTGCTTGATGGCTGGCTGAGATCGACAATACTGAGAACAGATTTAGGAAAATTGGTTTTCTGCAAGCCGCGGAGTGCATACTCGAACACTTCCCGCCGAAGTCCATTGCTGTCAAGCTTCAGGTCATCGTACACCCCCGACCAGAGGCTGGTTCGGTTGAGCGTCGAGTGAGGAGTGTGTTTCACGGTGGTGCCGATGCTGGCAAGGCTAAGGGGCAAAATGGCAAAAAGGAATAGCAGCGCTTTTTTCATAAAACGTTGAAAGTGTGTCTAGTATGTAAAAAGGGATGTAAATAATTAACGCTGAAAGGCCGGTAATAATTCGTTAACCAAACTAATTTCTGCATGACTCGTACAACTTTCATACCGTTTTGCGTGCTAATGTTTTGGGGATCAGTAGCTTTTGGGCTGCCTGTTGTTTCGGTGTTAACGTACAAAAAACCGGGTGAAACGGAGTTGACACCAGCGGCAAACCGGGCTATTGCGGATTTGAAAAAACGGGGTGGAGGCACATTGAAATACCCGGCGGGTCGGTTTGTGCAGGGACCGGTTGAGATAACGGGTTCATTGATCAGTATTCAGGGAGCCGGTATCGGAAGAACCGTCATCATCCGGAATACGCAACGCGGTTATGCCTTCTGGGCCAACCAAAAAAAGAGGGTTTTTATCCGGGACCTGAGTATCGACTGTGACAAAAGCCCCATTGAAGGCGGTATTTACTTCGGCGGCTGCACGGATAGCGGTGCCGACCGGGTTGCCATTTCAAATGCCGATGCCTCAACGTTTGTCGTGGAAAATGAACTGCTGAACGGGGGAGGGCAGAAAGCCGTCTCGGATCGCAATGTGTTTCGCAACTGCCGGGCTTCCGGCCAGAAACGGTATCATGACGTGGGCGGGAAGTCGCCGTTCATTGCGGGTGGCTACGCCCGAAATACCCGTTTTGAGTACTGCACCGTTACGGATTGCGTAGGAGATGCCTTCGACAGCGACAACGCGCCCGGCAGTGTGTTTAGCTACTGCGTGGCCCGCAACACCAGAGGGACGAGTCCCTACGCTGGGTTCTGGTCGGAGGGGGAGCAAACCGATTCAGACCACCGGGCTACCTGGAATCATTGCAAAGTCAGCGGCTACCGCGTCGGATTTGGCGTTTCGGAGCGGGTCAAAGCGACCATCCTGAACGGAGAAGCTGAAAACTGCGTGAATGCCATCAAGGGATTGCATTACCAATACCGCATCCGGGTCACCAATTTTACCGCCCGGAACTGTGGAAAGGGACTGGAAGCCACGGATACCGACGGCGCCCTGACGTTTAGCGGTCCGGTGACGCTGACCAATGTAAAAACCGTCAACACCGTATCCCGCAACTCGTTTTCCAATTACGGGGGAAAGGCGTCCACCAACGAAGAAACCATCATTGGCCCCGGTTGTGAGTTTGACAAAGATGCGTATATTAGTTACGAAAACTCCGGTTCACGCCGGATTACGGTCAACGGGGCGACGTTCCGGGGCGGCAACATCCGGTATTACAACGGCCAGCTCACCGAATTGCTGGTAAAAAACAGCCAGTTTATCAACAGCGGAATTGTGGGGGCGCGTATCAAGCAAAGCCGGATTACGGACGGAAGCCGGTTTGTTACCACTGACAGCACGAAAACCGCCATTCAACTAAATCTCGACTCCTACAATACAACCGTTGAGAATACAACGTTTGAAGGGTATAACAAGGTGTCGAACAATGCCCGGCTGGGAACGGGCGTGCGGCAAACCAACCGGCGGCAGGGGCCGCGCTAATCCTAAAACCAAACCAGCCATGTCTCCGTACGAAGACGCCGTTGTGCGCGAACTAAACACCTGGCGTCAGAAGATGATGCGTCGTCCATCGGTGGTCAACCGGCTTTCCAAAAGCCTGCAAGTCCGGCTAAACCGCATCATTCCCGAAAAAATTCATCAGGCCATCACCTCCGCCATCAAGCAAATGACGCGGGCCGTGCTGTTTGGGGCCGAATCTCTGACCCGCCAGCCCGTGCTGCATCATCTGTCACTGGAAGAACGCGAAGACCGGGTTCGGGCACGAATTGCTTTCTACAAGACAGCCGGAGCCGCAGAAGGCGGTGTGACCGGTGCGGGCGGTTTTCTGCTCGCTATGGCCGATTTTCCGATTCTGCTGGCCCTGAAGATGAAGCTGCTGTTTGAAATTGCGGCCATTTACGGCTATCCTATCAACGATTACCGGGAGCGACTTTATATCATGCACATCTTTCAGCTTGCGTTTTCGAGCCAGGAACGGCGGCAGGCTGTGTACGAGCAAATGACCCACTGGCAGGCCAAAAGTCAGTTGTTTCCGGACGACATCAACCAGTTCGACTGGCGGACGTTTCAGCAGGAATACCGAGATTATATTGACCTGGCCAAAATGGCGCAGCTACTGCCCGGCATCGGGGCTGCCGTCGGGCTGGTGGTCAATTACCGCCTGATGGACGCTCTGGGCAAAACCGCTATGAATGCCTACCGGATGCGGTGGGTGGAAGCGCGCGAACTGAAGATGAATTAAGAGCAGATCACCCGGTTAAATGAGCAGGTCAGGAATCCGAACGATTCCTGACCTGCTCATTTTTATACCAAAAACAGGTAGCCGCGAAAACGTGGTCTATTACTTGCCCGATGGTGGATTGATCATGATATGGGCACGGTGGGTGCCGGGGTCCATAATCCAGGGCATACCCGGTGCTTCGGGCTTTAAGGGCAGACCGGTGCTCTCGGCGGTGGCGTAGGGGATATACACCACGTAGCGCAGATAACCGTTTTTTACGTCACCCGTTGTTGCATTGTAACTGGAATCGGGCGCGGTATAAACAAATAGCGTTGATGGCTGCTTCGGCATTTTCCACTTTCCGGCTTTTTCTTCCTCCTCCCGAAGCTTCATAATTTCAGCCGTTGTTTTACCCTGCTTTTTCAACTCCCGACCGCGGGCCATGAACGGTTCCAGGTCCTTGTGGTAGCACGACACATTCAGTCCTTTCTGGGTTGGATCATCCGCCAGACAGACGTATTCATTGGTGCCTTTTCGCAGGATAATAAACTCATTTTTACCGGAATAACCGTAGATGGTGGCACCATCCCGTTTGTCGGCCGGAGCGGCCAGTACCGCCGTTTTAATCTGGAGTTCAGGCGTAGGAGCCGTGGTTTGGGCCAAGACCTGCGTGGCGCAGCAACCGGCCAGAAGCAGAAGCATGAAATTTTTCATCGGTTAGGGGGAAGGGAAATGGAAAACCGTTGGCTGGTCATCCGTCTTCGTCCTAAATGTAGGAAAAATAGATGATCAACCAACGGTTTATTCAGAAACGGATTAATGGTGATGACCACCGGGTCCGTGTACGTGTTTGTGCGTAACTTCTTCCTGAGTAGCATCCCGAACGTCAACAACTTCTACGTCGAAGTTCAGTTCCTGACCGGCCAGCGGGTGGTTGGCGTCGATCGTAACCTGATCGGCCCCTACTTCTGTAACCGTTACAACCTGACCCTGATTGGTCTGGAATTGCATACCAACCTGAACGGGCTGGCCGCCGAATGCACTTTTGGGAACATCCTGAATCATCTGCGGGTCGCGGACGCCGTAGCCTTCTTCGGGCGAAACTTTGATCTGGAACTTATCGCCGGGCGATTTACCGTCCAGACCGTTTTCCATCCCCGGAATGAGATTGCCCTCGCCGTGTAGATAATATAGTGGATCACGGCCTTCGCTGGAGTCGAGAACATTGCCGTCGTTGTCGCGCAGGGTGTAGTGGATGCCGGCAACTTTGTGTTTGGAAATTTGCATGGTAATAAAATTGAATAAAGAACAAAGGTGACACTTTTTTTAAAGGATGCAATGGCTTGTCCGGTCTACACTAAGTTTACCGGTCTGTTTTCAACTGGAATAAAATATTCCTCGAGCCCCTCCCGTTAGTCCCTCAACATCATGACAACAATTCAGGATGAATTGTGTTAAAAGATGTCGGAATTATCTCAACGTTTTTATCTACCTAACCATTCGTAAGTATGAAGAAGCAAGCAGTTTTTGCCCTTGCTCTGGCAGTGGGGTTGCTGGTGGGAGCCAACGAAACCGTTCGGGCGCAAACCGTCCAGGACTCTACTTCGCGCAGCAATTCAACAGCGAGCCCCTCCGCAACGACCCCGCAATCGGGCATTCTGGGGAGCAGCACCTCGGTTTCTACCCAAAGCAATGCCAACGCCTATGGTCCGATGGGAGCCGGTCGCGAATCGCGGGGTGGAATGAAATCCGGTGGATCGACGGGCCGTGATCTGGCCATCAGCGCGGCCAAATCGGCTGAACATACCGTGCTTTTCCGGGCGTTACGCGTATCGGGTCTGTCGGAACAGGCCGCCGGAAAAGGTCCCTATACGGTTTTTGCACCGACGAATGAAGCGTTTGAGAAACTGCCTGCCGGAACGCTCGACGGCTTATGGCAGCCTGCCGCCAAATCGAAGCTGGTGAAACTGCTATCGTATCATGTCGTAAAAGGCAATTATGCCTCCGATCAGCTACAGGATGGGCAGAAACTGAAAACCGTTACAGGCGGAACGCTTACGGTCAGCAAACAGGACGATGCCATCACCATCACCGATGAGCAGGGCAACACCGCCACCGTCAACCGGGCCGACCTGGAAGCCACCAATGGCGTCATTCACTCCATCGACACGGTCCTGATGCCAAAAAGCAAATAGGAGGATGAGTTAAGAGTTATGAGTTAAGAATTAAGAGTTGGCTGATGCATTCATAACTCTTAATTCTTAACTCTTCATTCTTAATTCTTAACGCTTTTGTAGCCATTCAGACCGTAGAACAGAATGTATGCGTAGCAGACAAGCGGCAACAAAAATGCCACCGGCCAGCTAAACCGATCGATCAGCAGACCCTGACAAAACGGAACCATGGCTCCGCCGGTAATGGCCGTGGCCAGCCAGCCCGACGCCTGATCGGTTAGCCGCCCCAGACCCTGAACCGACAGCGAAAATAAGATCGCGAACATCACGGAATTGCACAAACCCACGGCGATCATTGACCAGACCGCCAGATAACCCGTCGAAAGAATCGAAACCGTAACGAGCACCATCGCCAGCAGGGCACATGCCGTCAGCATGGTGGAGGCTTTGATTGATTTCAGCAGGAAAGCGCCCAGAAAACGCCCGACCAGCATACTGGCCCAGTAAAAAGCGACGAATTGGTTGGCTTCCTGTTCGGTGGTATGCAGGGTGTCGGCAATGTAATTGGTGAGGAACGTACCGATGGCTACTTCGGCCCCCACGTAACAAAAGATTCCCCAGACACCAAACCGCAGATTTCGGAAGCTAAACACCCGGTTCGTGGTCGGCTCCGGGGCAAGTTCGGTAGTCGATCCGGCTTTTAGCACCGGCAGCCGGAGCCGTCCAACCACCAGCGCAATTGCGGCCAGTAAGGCGGCAATGCCGAGGTACGGATACCGGACGGCATCGCTGGAGGCATCGGCCAGCGGGGCCAGAATGAAAGCCGCCCCAAACAGCGGGGCAACCGTTGTTCCCATCGAGCCTACCCCCTGAATGAGCGTCAGCCGGGCAGAAGCCGTTTGGGCCGGGCCCAGAATGGTCACGTACGGGTTGGCTGCCACCTGAAGCAGCACAATCCCGATGGCAATAACGAACAGGGCCGCCAGAAACAGGGCGTACTGGTGCAGGGCCGAAGCCGGATAAAACAGGACCGCCCCCAGAGCCGCAATGGAAAACCCCAGCACCATGCCCGTTTTATACCCCACGCGCTCCACAATTTTTCCGGCCGGAATCGACATAATACCGTAGGTCAGAAAAAAGTAAAACTGCACCAGCGACGACTGGGTGTAATTCAGGCTGAAACCTTTTTTGAAAAAAGGCACCAGCGTGTCATTCAGGCAGGTGATAAATCCCATCATGAAATACAGCACCGCCAGCGATGCCAGTGCGGGCGTATAGTTGGGCCGTGCGCCTTCGTCTGTTTCTTCCAGGCTGACACTTTGTAGCGGTAAGTTTGCCATTAGGTTCGTCCTTGTTTCCTGCGTTATTGGCGTACGGTTTGATTACGAGCAATGGCATCCAGCGTTTTCCAGCCCTGGTAAAGCCCGCGCGGAATGTGAAAACATCCTTTCCATTTACCGCCTTTCAACGGCAGCAGCACCTCGCCCCGGCGGTTGAGGTACCCAAACCATTCGCCGTTTTCCGGGTCCGGAAAGTGTTTCCAGGTGTAGTCGTGTACTTTTTCAAACCACTGCCAGCAACGTTCGTCACCCGTGTGCTGGTAGCCTTTCAGCAGACTGATGAGCGTTTCGACGTGGACCCACCAGAGCTTCTGGTCCCACTCGAGTTGCTGGGGCGGGTGGCCGTTGGCGTCCATAAAATACAGCAGACCGCCGAAATCCGCATCCCACGCATACTCCAGCGTCTGAAGCGTGAGCTGAACAGCCCGGTCGAGCAGCGAGCGGTCGTTGCGCCGAACGGCCAGGTCCATGATGAACCACATGGCTTCAATGGCGTGGCCGGGGTTCAGAAGCCGTCCTTCAAACGAATCCGAAACCTGGCCGTCTGGTGTGACATTCTCCCGAATCAGGCCGAGCGCCGGGTCGTAGAACACGTCCATCACTTCGTGAATACATTCGTCGATCGTTTGCTCAACGAGACTCTTATCCAGCAGATGTTCAATTTCCAGCGCCAGGTTGCAGAGAATCATCGGCAGGGCGAAATTCTTCAGCGGGCGCGTACCGGCCACGGCTTTGTTCCAGTGACCTTTCGGATTGTCGCGCCGGGCCAGAATCTGCCGGAACGTCGATTCGGCCAGATTCGCCTGCTCGTCGCTCCCGGTTGCCAGCGAAAGTTGGCCGAAAGCCATCGTGGCAAAGCAGTCGGAGAAGATATTGTAGGGCTGGATCAGAGGATTTCCGTCGCGCGTCAGGGAAAAATACCAGCTTCCGTCGTCGGCCCGGCCAAACCGTTGCAGGAAATCCGCACCGTGCCGGGATACGTCCAGCCAGTCGGGTCGCTGTTCCACGCGGTTGTAAAGCATGGCGAAGGTCCAGACCTGCCGGGCCTGTAGCCAGATGAATTTATCGGTATCGTAGACTTGACCGGTGCGGTCGAGGCAGGTATAAAAACCGCCCATTTCGCGGTCAAGGGAGTGGTTTTGCCAAAAGGGAATCACGTCGTTGAGCAGCGTGTCCCGGTACAGCGAAGCGTAAGTATTAGCAGGGGTCATTCAAGTTAGGTTACGGTTCTAGCGTGCCAGCCAGTCGTGCGAAAAGTACGCAAAATTAATCAGAGTATAGTCATTCCTTTCATATAAAATCCCTATCATATTATCCGAAAGCACAACCAGATCCGAATAAGCCGACGAGCCGCTATAGATTTCCTTGCCCGCCGACCAGGTTTTGCCGTCGTCGGTGCTGACGCGCACGGTTAGCTTCTCGCGTTTGGCCGGGCTATTGGGGTTGGCAAACAGCAGCACGGGTTTGCCCGCCGGGGTCCGGTAGTTAATCATCGATCCCTGACAAACCGGGTCGGGCAGGGCCGTGGCAACAACCGTTGGTTTCCAGCTTTCGCCCGCGTTGGGCGAGTAGGCCAGCAGCCGGTTTTTGACATCGCCCGATTGGTTCCGGATGTTCATCAGCAAACCGCCATCGGTGGTTTCGGCTGCGGTGCTCTCGTTGCCACCGGGGTAATCGACACTGGGGCTCAGTTTCCAGGTCTGCCCGTGATCGTCGGAGTAAAAACCGTGGGCCTGATAATCCCGGAACTCCTGCTTGGGCGGTCCGGCGGAATGGTTGGCGGCCACAAAAATCCGGCCCCGGTAACGGCCCTGACTGAGTTGCAGGGCGTGGCCCGGTGTGTTGGCGTAGGAGCGCCAGTCTTCCGAAAATCGGTAGGCCGGGTTAACCTCCGGCTTGTTCGGGCGGTTGACCTGCGTGGTGATGTTCACGGCTTCGGACCAGGTTTGGCCGCCGTCGGTACTGATTTTGTACCACACTTCCCGGATGGCTTTCCCGTTGCGAACGGCGTCTTCGGAAGCGGTGCCGGTGTTGTAAATCAAAAACAGCCGTCCGTTCGGATAGCGGGGGTCGGTCAGGTCGAAAACCGGTGCCGGATTGCCCGCCTGATTGGTTCCAAAATCCACAACCTGGGTTTGCGAACTCCAGGTTTTGCCACCGTCGCGGCTTTTCCGCAGGACAATATCCACATCGCCAAAATCGCCACAGTTGGTCCGGCGGCCTTCGGCAAACGCCAGCAGACTGCCATCCGGGGCTTTCACGATGGCCGGAATGCGGTAACACTGGTAACCGTTATCGCCATTACGAAACACGGTTACTTCGCTCGGCGGAGTGGTTCTTTGTGGAACAGTTTCGGTAGGGGAAGCCATGAGCAGGCCCCAAACCGATAAAAAAGACAAAAACGTCATCGGCGTTAAAATAAACGTTGGAAATGATTTTCAAAATGGTTGCGCATCGCGTTGCGGAACGTCTCGGGCGTGCCGTGCTGAAGAATATCTACCAGTCCCCGGTGTGATACAAATTTCTTGTGGTACACGTTTTTTTTCAGAATACCACTCTTATGTACATAGTCAAACGCGGGTAGTAACATCCGTTGAAACCGTTTGAGCGTGCGGTTGCCCGTGATTTCATAGAGTTTGCCGTGGAACCGGATTTCCATATCCACGTCGAAAATCATATCCTCGGTGTTGGCGGGTTCTTCGGCCACAATGGCGTAGAGTTCGTCGATATCGCGCTGGGTGATGCGCTCGAACAGCAGGTCGCCCATGCCAATTTCGAGCACCATCCGGAGTTCGAAAACGTCGCGCAGGGTTTCTTCGTCGAGAATGCCCGGATGCATTGTTTTTTCAAGCAGTGATAGCAGGTCGGGGTGGGTGATAACCGTACCGCGTTTCTTTTTGGTATCGATCATACCCCGCATCCGAAGCCGTTGCATGGCCTCCCGAATTACCGTCCGGCTGACGCCCAACTGCACCGCCAGCTCAACCTCCTTTGGAATTACGTCCCCGGTTTTATACTGCCGGGCCAGAAAAAAGTCCAATAGGTCCGACTCCACTTTATCCACCAGCGAAGTCTGCTCCTGAAGTCGCAGCCCATCCTCTTTATCGACCAAACTCACATTATGTAGTATTTAATAAAAGGCAAAAGTAGGAATGTCTTGGTTAAAGACAAAATATAGCGGTATAGTTTAAAGTTTGTATACTATTTTGAAGATTAAGTTAGACCTGATAGCTTTGTAAAATCATACCGGATGAGAACGATGCGATAAAAGGCAGCGAGTTTCCAGCAGGTATTCTTGAGCGCCCGTTCCGTCATACGGACTATAGGCTCATTGGTGGTGCGGCCTCGATCGGAACGGACCCTTCGATGCGTCGTCAATTTTTATTTTTCCTGATAGGACAAGCGGATGCTTTCAATACATTTCAACTTACAAAGCCGGATTCATTAACGCATACATGGTTGCTATACCGAAAATTGAGGGCCTGATTGCCGCCCCGTTTACCCCAATGCACGCCAACGGGTCGCTGAATCTTTCGATCATTGAGCCTTACGCCCGGATGCTGGTGCAGAGCGGGGTTAAGGGGGCCTTTATCGCCGGTTCGACGGGCGAGGGCGTTTCCCTGACTCTCACCGAAAAGCTTGATCTGCTTCGGGCCTGGGGTGCGGTGGATCTGCCTGATCTCCACAAAATCATGCTGGTGGGTGGTACATCCCTGGCCGAATGCATTCTGGTGGCGAAAGAAGCCGCCCAACACGGTTTTCAGGCCGTGGCCGTGATCGCACCGTTTTATTTCAAACCCGCTACTCCGCAGGCGCTGGCCGACTTCTGTGTGCAGGTGGGCGAAGCCGTTCCGGAACTCGGGCTGTATTTCTACCACATCCCGGCGTTAACGAACGTTCATTTGTCGATGCTCGATTTCCTGAGCGAGATGGACGGTCGGCTGCCGAACTTCCGGGGCATTAAGTACACCCACAACAATCTGATGGAATACCGGCAGTGTCTGCTGTTTAACAACGGGCAGTATGATATGCTGTGGGGCTGGGATGAGGTGTTTCTGGCGGCTCTGGCGATGGGCGCGCGTGGGGCCGTGGGCAGTACCTACAATTACGCGGCTCCGCTGTATCAGGCCCTCATTGCGGCTTTTGATGCGGGCGACATCAACCGCGCACGGCAGTTGCAGGATCAATCAATCGCCATTGTGGAACTGCTGGGTAAATACGGCGGCATTGCCACGGGTAAAGCCTACATGCGGGCCATTGGGCTGGATTGCGGGGAATTCCGTTCGCCCATTCGCAACCCGACGCCGGAGCAGTACAAAGCGTTTCTACAGGATCTGGACCGCATCGGTTTTTATCCATACGCGACCCCCTTGCCCGCTTCCGCATCGCACTAATCACGATTTGCTTTTCAAAATGCCGTTGATTCCCCTCTTCATAGCTGTGTTTATCCTGCTGTCGCTGCCCGGTCAAAGCCAGGGACGGCTTTCGGTGGACCGCCTGCCCGATCTGCCAAATGTGCAGGGTCGCCCGAATCCGGGTGTAGCCGGGGCGTTTGCCGGAGTGAGCAACGGCGCTTTGCTGGTGGCAGGAGGGGCGAATTTTCCAAACGGCTATCCCTGGCAGAACGGCAAAAAAGTCTGGCACGCGACGGTGTATGTGCTGAACAAACCAGACGGTTCCTGGAAAATGGGTGGCCAATTGCCCCGGCCACTGGGGTATGGCACTTCGGTGAGCTGGAACAATCGGCTGATCGGTATTGGCGGGAATGATGCGGAACGGTCGTATGCCGACGTGTTTAGCCTGACCTGGAACCCCGCTACCGAAACCATTCAGCGGGATTCATTACCGCCGTTGCCCAAACCGCTTGCGAATCTGGCCGCTGCTGTGCTGGACTATCAACTCGTTGTGGTGGGTGGCGAATCGGAACACGGCGCGGAAAACCAGGTGTATACGCTGAATTTACGGAATCCGGCAAAAGGCTGGCAGAAAAGGGCGAACCTGCCGGGTCCGGGCCGGGCTTATACCACACTGGTTGCTATGAATCGTTCGCTGTATGTTGTGGGTGGGCGGCAGACCCGTTCGGGCGTCACCACGGTTTTTGCGGATGCTTATGAATACCGGCTAGACCAGAATCGCTGGCACGGGCTTCCCGACCTGCCCCAGCCGTTGGCCGCTCATGGCGCCGGTTCGGACGGGCGTTCACTGTGGGTTATTGGCGGAGACAACGGCCAGCGGCTCAAACAGATTGAGGCTCTCAATAACCGATTGAAAACGTTGCCGGACGGTTCGGAAGCCGAAAGCCTGACCCGCCAGCGCAACGAACTGCAACGCAATCACCCCGGCTTTGTCCGGACGGTTTGGCAATACCGATTGGAGCAGGGCCGCTGGTCAAAGCTCGACACGCTGGCGTTTCCGGTGCCAGTCACCACGCCCGTCGTCGGCTGGGAGAACGGGTTGGTGTTGCCGTCCGGCGAAGTATCACCGGGAGTTCGGACGCCCGCGGTCTGGCGGCTGACCATCCCGGATGTTCACTAATCCTGTTAAGGTATGGAGGATATAAAAACGAAGGGCAGAACGATAACCCCTGGGTGGTGGTTGGTTTGCTGTGGTTTGTGGCGCTGCTCAATTACCTGGATCGGCAGATGCTGGTAACTATGAAACCGTCTATCTGTTTGTCTGGTCGGGCGTTCGCTACAGCCTGAAATCAGACCAGAAGGGGGCAAATGAAGGCCAGTCGCGTCTATCGGGCGCGTTATAACCGGACGTGAAAAGTCCCAAAAAGAATACGCCAGGAACAGTCCGGTCCTGGCGTATGCCTTTTGGGGAAACAACGGTTTTAGCTCGGAATGGCCGATTTGTCCAGTATCTCAACAAGATTCGGGGTCGGTACCTTCTGACCGGTCCGGGCGGCTTTGAAAACGGCTTCGATCAACTGCACATCCCGCATTCCCATTTCGCCGGGAACGGTTGTCGGCGTATTCGTCAGAATGCAATTGGCAAAGGCGTCCATCTGGCGGGCCTGCTGCGGTACGTTTTCAATGTCCATCTTGCCTTTGCTGGTTTTACCTTCCAGTCCGGAATAGCCATAGGCCGGAGACAGTTCAAACCAGCCATTGGCGGCTTCGGCCCGCAGTTGATTATACTTGTCGTTGAAGCTGGCCCGGCATTCGGCGGTGGTATCATCGGCGAAATACAGGGTGAAATCGATGCCTTCCTCTACGTTGCTGAATTTCTCCGGGTCCGTAACCGGATGCAGTTTGGCCGAAACAGCAATGGGAAGCTGCCCTTTGGTGTAAATGGCTCCCTGCAAACAGTACACCCCGACATCGCGCAGCGGTCCCCCGCCACCGATGCCTTTTCCGAGCCGCCAGAGGTTTTTGGCATCCTGTACCTGGCCGTTGTGGGCAATAATCCGATTAACCTTGCCGAAAGTCTCTTTCTGACCCAGCCGCATCATTTCCTGGTGGTGCGGTTCGAAATGGAGCCGGTACCCAATCGACAACTGCCGGTTGGCTTTCTTGCAGGCGTCAATCATCTGCTGGCATTCTTCGGCGTTCATGGCCATCGGCTTTTCACAAATGACGTGCTTGCCGGCTTTTGCGGCCCGGATGGTATATTCGGCGTGGAGACTATTGGGCAGCACCACGTAAACGATGTCAATATCGGGGTTGTCGGCAATCTGGTCGAACGTCTTGTAATCGTAGACGTTCTTATCGGGAATGTTGTATTTCTTTTTCCACGTTTCGGCCTTTTCGGGGGTCCCGGTCACGATTCCGGCCAGGCGGCAATTCTCGGTTTTTTCCAGAGCCGGAGCCAGTTCCCCTTCGCTGTATTGGCCGAGCCCGACCAGCGCAATGCCTAGTTTACGCGCCGAGCCGGTTTTGGTTGTTTCCGAACTGGCTTCTTCAGCCTTTGATTCACCGCTTTTGCTCTGACAGCTCTGTAAAGCGAATGTGCTTAGGGTGGGCGCCATGAAGGCAGCCGTGCCTAACTGATGAATAAAATGGCGACGTGAAAAAAAAGGAGATTTCATAACGGAGTTGGAATGGATTTGCAAACGATGCTGGAAGAATGATATAGGCGTTAACCCGCAGGAAAGGTAAATGTTCGGATCTTCTGCTACCGAAAAAGCCAACAGTTCGTCAGCCGGATACGCCTGACCTCAAAACTTATTAAACCGGCAGAAGGTTACCACTCCGTTAACCCAGTAACCAGCGGTATGCATATTTCAAACCATAAAATTCTTATTACGGGCGGGGCGTCGGGCATTGGCCTGGGGCTGGCCCGGCGCTTTGTTCAGGAGAAGAATACCGTGATCATTTGCGGACGACGAAAAGCCGCGCTCCGGGAGGTTTCGGAGCAGTTGCCGTCCGTGATTACCCGCGTCTGCGATTTGTCGAGGGCGGAGGAGCGGCAGGAACTCTACCAGTGGGTAGCAAAGGAACACCCCGACCTGACGGTATTGGTCAATAACGCCGGAATCCAGCAATGGATGAACGTCTCGGATGCGGATTTTTTTCAGCGGGCGACCGACGAAATCCGGATTAACATCGAAGCCCCGCTGCAACTGACTTCCCTTTTTCTGAATCTGCCCTCGCTAACGTCGATCCTGAATGTGACCTCCGGACTGGCGTTTGTACCGCTGACGAAAGTGCCGGTTTATTCGGCGACAAAAGCCTTTTTCCATTCGTTCACGCTGTCGCTCAGGGCGCTGGTAAAATCCAGGGACATCGAAGTGATCGAACTGATTCCGCCCGCGCTCAATACCGACTTGGGCGGCAAGGGGTTGCACGACCAGGCCCCGCCGGTCAGCGATTTTATCAATGCCGTGTTTGATCAGCTAAAACAGGGTAAAACCGAGATTTCCTTTGGGTTCAGCGAAACCATGGTGAAGGCAACGCCGGATGAGTTACGCAACGCGTTTAACCGAATGAACGGAACGCCTTAAATCGAACGCAATTTTCCATGTATACCGCTACGTTCCGGTTTTACGGTTCTCTGAACGACTTCCTGCCGACAGGCCGGAAACAAACGGCATTTGAATGGTCATTTCTGCACCGAATGTCGGTGAAAGATACCATCGAATCGTTCGGGGTTCCGCATCCGGAAGTGGGCCTGCTGCTGGTCAACAGTCAGTCGGTTGATTTTTCGTATGTGGTGGAGGACAGTGATTATGTAAGCGTTTATCCCGCTACGTTTGCAACCGTGGATGTGGCGTCGTTGTCGCGGGTCCTGCCCAGGCTCTTGTCCAGGTTCCGGTTTGTACTCGATTGTCATCTGGGTAAACTGGCGGGCTATTTACGAATGCTCGGCTTCGATACGCTTTACCGGAATGACTATGCCGATCCGGAACTGGCGCACATCGCTGCCGGAGAAAGCCGGATTCTGTTGACCCGGGATCGGGGATTATTGATGCGTACTAGCGTCGAGTACGGTTATTTCGTCCGGCATACACAACCCCGGCAGCAGCTTCGTGAGGTGGTGCAACGGTTTGGGCTGGACCAGCATCTGACTCCTTTTCAACGGTGTATGAGCTGCAACGGACTCCTGCAATCGGTGGACAAAGAAACGGTTTTTGACCAGCTTCCTCCGCTTGTTCAGGAATCGCAGCAAACGTTCTTCCGGTGTTCGAACTGCGGCAAAATCTATTGGGAGGGAACCCATTTCCGGCGGATGCAGGCGTTTGTCGGGACTTTTTTAGGAACGTAAGCCCGTGCTGGTCACGATGAATAAGGCGCATTTCTAAACCGGCTCGGCTACCGGCTGAATCAACGGGATTCGTACCGTAAACGCATCCGTACTCTCAATGACTTCGGGAACGGCATGACCAAGCTTCTGGTATTGCGCCAGGATGGTCGATAACCCGACGCCGTTCGACAGCACGCGGGTTCGTTTGCGCTGAAGATTGTTGCGGATCACTAAATGGCCCGGGTGATCGGTCTGAATCGCAATCTGTAGAGGCTGGGCGGCCAGGATGACGTTATGTTTGACGGCATTCTCGACCAGTAGTTGCAGCGTCATGGGAGGGAGTTGCCAGGAGGTAAAGGCCGGATCAACCTGTACGGATACCGTTAATCCCCTTTCGTAGCGGGTTTTCAATAAATGGTAATACGACTGGATAAAATCCAGCTCACGGGCCAGGGTGGTCAGCGGCTGTTCGTTGGCTTTGAGGAGATACCGGTATACCTGACTCAACCGATCAACAAACTGGCTGGCCTGTTCGGGATTGTCGTCGATGAGCGACGACAGGGAGTTGAGGCTATTGAACAGAAAGTGCGGGTTGACCTGGGCCTGTAGCGCCCGGAGCTGAACCTGGGTCTTTTCCTGCTCCAGTCGCTGAAAGGCCAGCTGCGTTTGCAGACGTTGCTGAACCAATTGCTGTTCCCGGCGGGTCTGCTCGACGGCCTCGGCCACCGCAAGCTGACGCTGGCGAAACATCAGACAAAGCGAAAAACAGAGCAGTTGAAGAATGCGCGACCCACCCAGGATGCGGATGTGCCACTGAATCGTCGATGGCTCCCGGGATAACGTCCACGGATAACCGGTGTAGTAAAACAGGTGGTTGGTTTCATTGACGAGCAGGAGCACACTGCCAATCAGAAACAGGATGCCAACTGCGTCGCGCCGTTGGGCGGCTACCCAGCTTCCGATAACGCTGGTACTCATGAGCAGACACCAGTAGACCGTTGATAGAATCCGCCCGGATGGAGACACGTGCCAGTGTTCCTGTAGCAGCATCATACCCACTTCGACCAGTAAAAAGATACCCATCCCCAACTGCCCCCGGCGAAGCCACTGCGTTAGCGGAAGATGCGGTATCGTAAACAGGCGGTAAATTAACCCAACGTAGAAAATTCTGACCAGGCCATATTCAGCCGCGTAGACGGCCATGTTCTGCGACTCGCTAAGGGGGATGTCTTCTCCGGAAAGGCGATTAAAGGCCGAATGCGCGAACCAGATCAGGGTTTGCAGGGTAAATAACCCATATACCCAGTCCCGGAAAAAGCTCCACTGGACGGCGTTCAGCAGGAAGATGGCGCCCACCGACCCCAGGTAAACAAATAATACGGCCTCTCCGGACATGGAATACTAAACGAAGATAAAGTGCGTCAAAGGTACGGATCGCGCGAAATCCAGGGCTATAAATCTGAAAAGCCGGAAAAGCCAGAACCGTGTGTATCCGTCTGGCTTTTCAGTGCTTTCCGTAAACGGGCAAAAGCGTATTAGGAGAACTCCAAAGGGCGTTCGATGGGCATCGCGAACTG
Organism: Larkinella arboricola; assembly: GCF_003259745.1. Taxonomy (GTDB): domain Bacteria; phylum Bacteroidota; class Bacteroidia; order Cytophagales; family Spirosomataceae; genus Larkinella; species Larkinella arboricola. The sequence goes on from NZ_QLMC01000002.1 coordinate 210,154, forward strand.
TTCTGCCAAACCGGTTAACTGATGCTGCATCATATTTTTCAGCGCGTGCCAGCCGGTATTCCACCGTTGAATTACGTTGAATTCACGCACCAGGGCCGGTTCTTTGGGCTGGTCAGGCTGCTCGTAATATTCCGGCATCCGGGCCGTCATCTGGCTGATGACGGCTTCAATGGACCCGTGCAGAATCAGCTCAGGCTCCGCTTTGGCCAACTGGATCAGGGCACGGCCCATAGAGGCTGTATAGAAAGCACAATCAATATCCTGATGGCGAACGGGCACACCGTCGTGCAGTCGCTGGAGTTTCACCCCGCCATCCTCCAGTTTGTCGGAGGCCGGTGGATGACCCGTCGGCTGCGGAAAGACCGTATCAATTTTGGCCTTGAACTTGTCCCACCAGGGCGGCTGTGGTCCTGTTCGCAGGGTATCGCAGAAAATGATTCGCTGGGGCAGGGTCGGCCTGTGCGGATTCATAACCAGCAGGGCCGTTCCCAGATGGCGATCATCGACTGCATGGCGTCGCTGAATGACAAAACACTGGGATTCATCGATTCCCTGTTCACGGAATTGCTCGGTGAGGGTTCTCACCCGCCGAAGCGAATCCTCCATGTACCCTTCCGTGATGACGTGAACGGCCAACTGGGAAGGGGCCAGTGCCTCCCAGCGCAGTTGATGCGCCAGAATCGTTAGGGCCGTATTATCCGCCCGGCGGGTTCCAAAATACACACCGATATCCTCCGGGGCCACCTGGCCGGTTGCGTCGGTGAGCTGGATGGTATCGCCATAATCTCCCTGACGGCTGACGGGGCTATACCGGAACGGAACCGCCAGGTGCTCACGGGAAGCGGCTATATTGTATATACGTCGCTCAAATTTGGCCAGCAGCGGCTCGTAGGCATCGCCCTGGAAGTAGACCTCATCAATGGGCCGAAGCAGGTGCCGGGCCAGATTTTCCTGAGCGAGAATGCGTTCAAATGCGTCATCCCGGTGTTTGAAAAAACTGCGCAGCGCGCCGTGTTCAATAAAATCTTCTGTATCGGCGCTTCCTTCAAGGCTTTTGGGAGACACCGTTCCGTGTTCAATCCAGGCACGAAGAAAATCTTTAACGGCGGCATCAAAAGCCTCGTTGGCGGCCTGAGCCTGTTCAATGGAGTAGGGCTGACGGCATGTTAAGGTAGTAGCGGGGCTATATAGGTTGAAAGCAGCCCCCAGTGCCATAATCATTGACTGGTTTTCTGGTACAGTTTAGTTAGGTGAAGTATAAGTAATCAACACAGATCGTAGGCTGAGAAGTTTCCTGATGCTGGGCTTTCGTGCCTACAAGATAAAGAAAATAAAACGTCTTTCAATGGGCCGTTTTAATCACTTTTTGCACCAACTAATTTCTGGTCATTTCGGGCAGGACCGATGCCCTTCCGCCCGCTTCAACTGTCGGTGTAGTGAGTCAATTTTTATCCGCCAGTGACCCATCCTTTAATGGCACTGTTTCTGTTTTTTTTCGGGCTTGAACAGGACTTTCAAAAAACACTCGTATCGGTAGCGAACCTGAACCTGAAATTTCAGGCGGGGATCCGTGGAGTTTGAAGCAAGTTTTTAACTTGCGGTATCAACTTCAACTTCAAGATGAGTGAAGCTAGCAAACCCTTTGATAGGAAAGGGCTTACCGAACGGTTAGATATAGATTTTGCGTTGCAGGCGGCCGGTCTGGGTGTCTGGGAAGTAGACCCCGTTACGAACCGGGTTCAGTGGGACGATCGCTGTCGGGAGCTGTTTGGCATCAGCAAGGCCAACCAGTTTGCTTTTGATGAAACCCTGAATTACGTTTACCCGGACGATGTAAGCCGGATCGAGCAGGCCGTCCAGCAGGCCATGAAGCCGGAATCGGGGGGAATTTATAAAGTTATTTACCGTACGATTCGGGAAGACGGCGCAATCCGGTGGATTCGGTCGACGGGCCGGAGCTATTTCAACGAAGCAGGACAGGTTGTGCGGTTTGCCGGGGTGGTTCAGGATGTTACCGAAGAGATGATCAACCGCCAGAAGCTGGAAGAAAGCGAAGAACGGTATCGGACGCTGTCGGCCCAGTTGGAGCAGCAGGTGCAGGAACGAACCCAGGAACTGGCGGCAACAAACGATAATCTGGCCGAATCGAACCAGCTCCTGAGTACTATCAACCTGAATCTGGAACAGTTTGCCTATGTGGCCTCCCACGACTTGCAGGAACCCCTGCGCAAGGTCCAGCAGTTCGGTGATGTGCTCAAAAGTCAGTATGCCAGCCAGTTGGGGGCGGGGGTTGCGTACCTGGATCGTATGCGGTCTGCGGCCAGCCGGATGTCGGCGCTCATCCGGGATTTGCTGACCTTTTCCCGAATCTCCACCCAGAAGGAGTCGATGGATGCCGTGTCGTTAAACCGGGTTATTGATTCCGTGCTGACGGATCTGGAATTGACCATCGGAGAGACGGGGGCCATCATCGACGTCGATCGGTTGCCGACGATTCACGGAGATTCTCTCCAGTTGGGGCAGTTATTTCAGAATCTGCTGAGTAATGCCCTGAAGTTTCACCAGACGGGTCGGTCACCTCAAATCAGGATTCGTTACCGGGCGGTAGCAGCCAACGATCTTCCCACTGGCCTTCGACCCACCCGGGCAGCGGCCCGCTATCACTGTCTGGAGGTGTCGGACAACGGTATTGGTTTTGACGAAAAGTACGCCAATCAGATTTTTCAGGTTTTCCAGCGGCTACACGGCAGAAGCCAGTACGAGGGCACCGGTATTGGGCTGGCCATCTGCCAGAAAGTGGTTGACAACCACGGGGGCGCTATTGCCGCCCGGAGCCAGCCGGGCGAAGGGGCAACGTTTAGCCTTTATTTGCCCGCTTAGCACCGACGGCGGGCTTCTTTTGTTGATAAAATCGCTTTAACGGCCAAACGCTTTGGTCAGTTTACGGTTACATAGGTAGTTACTTGTTATTAACTCCACAACCTATGAATCGTTCTCTGCTCTTTCTGGGGCTGGTTTTTGCCGTTTGCAGTGCTTGCTTAAAAGACCATATTATTGATCCGATTGATGTTCAGCAGGAAAGCTATATTATTCCGGGAAACACCTTTTTTCCGGAAGGAATCGCCTACGACGACAAACAGGGCGTTTTTTATACGGGCAGTATTGGCAACGGAGACATTCTGAAAGTGGATGTTCAAACCGGTGCCAGCAGTTTGTTTGCTTCCGGTGCGGCTCAGGGCCGACCCACCTGTAATGGTCTGAAGCTGGACGCTCAGGGGCGTTTATGGGTTTGCGGGGGCACCCAGAATAAAATTCAGGTTCTCAACCCCGACGGTTCGTTACTGAAAAGCTGGGACCTGACGGCTTTTGCGCCCACCGGCTTTATCAACGACTGCGTGCTGGACGGGCAATATGTCTACTTCACGGATTCGTGGAATAAGCACATCTACCGAACCAGTGTGGCCCCCGCCCAGCCGGGGGATATGGAACAGTGGCTCACCTTTACCGACCAGCAGATTCCGTATACACCCAATGCCGTCAACGCCAACGGTATTGTCATTACTCCGGAAGGCGGGTACCTGATCGTGGTGGTATCCTCCTTCGGTAAATTATACCGTATTGACATTCAGCACAAAACCATTAGTGAAATTCAGTTGGATGCACCCGTGAATGCCGGTGACGGCTTGTGGCTGGAGAACGGTATTCTGTACGTTTCGAGAAATGCCGTGAACAGGATTTTTCCCGTGACCCTCATCAATAATTATTCGCAGGGAAGCGTCGGCTCCGGTTTTGGCGACAATCTGCTGTTTAACACCACGATGGCCAAGGCCGGTCCTTATTTTCTGGTGGTCAACGGTCAGCTGAACCGTCGAACGGGGCCAAACCAACCGGTCTTACCTTTTACGGTTTCGCGGGTAACCATTCCGTAAATACTGCGCCTAATCAGCAGCTCCCGGCATGAGTTCCGATGGAACTTTCGGATCGGACGTTATTGGTTGAAGACTACCGCCAGATGTTTCTCCAGTTCGGAGCCGTGCAGCCCTTTACGGATTACATAGCCTTCTTTATCAATCAGCAGGTTGATGGGAAGGGAACCGTTTCCGTATTGCGTACCGACCATGTTGCGGGAGCCGACCCGGTCGGTGAGCTGGGTCCAGGGTAAACCCGCTTTTTGCAGGGCTTTTTTCCAGGCATCCGTGTCTTCGTCCACCGAAATGCTGATAATCTGGAGTCCTTTGTCCTTGTATTGCTTGTAAAGAGATTTAAGCCGGTTGTGTTCCTGGCGGCAGTGATCGCACCAGCTCGCCCAGAAATCAATCAGGACGACGTTGCCCTTATAGTTGAGCAGACTAACGGGTCTATCCTGTTTATCGGCCAGAATCAGGTCAGGAATATATTGCCGGGGTTCAGGCTTGCGCTCAGGGTTAAAAAATATCCGATTGTGAATTCTAATCCCGACCGAATGCTGCTGGAGTGAGAAATCCAGATGATTCCACAAGTGCCTGGCTTTTTCGTTAGGAATGTCCGGGATGATTGAGTTTAATTCAAAAAGACTGACCAGCGAACCGGGATGATAATCGATAAAATCTGCCTTTATAGCCCTTATCTCCTGCAATAGAGATTCGTATTCCTGTCTGTAAATACGTGTATTCGCGGTATCTCCTTTCTGGGCGGATTTGATGATTAACCGCCTGAGTTCATTTTGTCTTTTTAAAGGTGTTTCGAGCATCTTATCCCACAACAACTGATCACGTAAAGCCGGTGATCCTACAATTGACAACTGGTTGAGTGAGTCGGTATGGCCGATAACGGTAATTGGGTTCGAATCCAAAAGGAAGGATTTAGACTGTGCACTCCCATCATCCTTAAAAGCAACGGTATAATAATTTGCTTCGCCCAGAACTCCCCGAAACGAGAAATGACCATCGGCCGAAACACACGAATCGGCCTTAGAACCGAACGGAGCGCTGGCCGACTGGAACTGGGTCAGCAGATAAACCGTACGCCCTTTCAGGTTGGTCAAATACCCTTTGATGGAATACCGGGCGGCAGGCGCCTGAGCAAAAGCGGCTTCGGCCAGCAAAAGGGCGGCAAATAGCGTAAACAGACGCATATCGTTCTCATTTGCAGTGAAGTAGTAAGTTAAATTATATTTTTCTAAAATTCAACGATATTTATAGTTTATGTATTATTTTTAGCCATTATAGTACCGTATAAATTTCAAGACAGTATGTGAATAGCCAACGTCTAACCATTTTTTTCCATGAAACCGACTAAGAAAACGTTTCGAAAATCCAGTTTGTTGAGCAGAGCCGTTGCTCTGATGACTCTGTTAACGATGATGCAATGCCAGTCCACTAGCGAGGTTTTGGAAGAACCCGAGGGATGGCCTAAAGACGGATTTCCAAAGTGGAATACGTATCAGCCGCTGGACCAGCTTTCGAGCCTGTCGGGGTCCGTCCGGATTCGGCTGGAACCGCACGGTAGCATCCGGGCAAAAGTCTATTCGAAAGGCGCAGAGCAGTTTGAATATATTCTGGACCGCGAAAAACCGCAGCAACTACTAACAAAAAATATCAGGAAAGCCGACGTGCATCTGTTAAGGATAAATGAAGACCGCAGGTTTATCGTCGGCATAGCAATTGACGATCTGGAAACCGGTCAGCGGTATGTGCTGGATCCGGGGCAGAGGAGCTGTCCATGGGCTCGTGAACAGACGAAGCAACTACCGGACCTGGCTAAAAAAACGGTTGTAATTGATGGGTATGGTGGCTCATTTACCCAGGACCCGATGCGGTTTGAAGACCCTCTTTAAGCCTCCCGAAATACCTGCCCAACCCGCCAGACCTCCTCAAACGTGTTATACAGCGGGGCTGGTGCCAGCCGGATGCAGTTGGGTTCGCGCCAGTCGCCGATGATGCCCTGTTCGGTAAGTCGGTTAAAGACGGCTTTCCCGTCGTTTTCGATCAGGAGCGACAATTGGCAGCCGCGTTCTGCCGGGTTGACGGGCGTCATGATTTTGAGCGGATGGCCGGATTGCTTTAACACAAATTCCAGAAAACCCGTCAGGCGTTCGCTTTTCTGCCGCAGGGCTTCCATTCCGGCTTCGTCGGTAATCTGCAAAGCCGTGTGGTGGACGGCCATTGCCAGAACGGTTGGCGTACTAAGCTGCCAGCCGTCGGCCCCGGCCATCGGACTAAACCCTTTGGTCATATCGAACCGCCGGGTTTCGTCGTAGCCCCACCAGCCCGCCAGTCGGGGCAGGGCGGCACGGTGATGTTTTTCGTGAACAAAAATACCGGATACGCCCCCCGGTCCGGAGTTGAGGTATTTATAGGAACACCAGAAGGCAAAATCGACACCCCAGTCGTGCAGTTGCAGCGGCACGTTGCCGACGGCATGGGCCAGGTCAAAACCCACCAGAATACCGTGCGCACGGGCTTTTCGCGCAATAGCCGCCATATCAAACACCTGACCGGTGTAGTAATGCAAGCCGCTCATCAGGACCAGCGCCAGCGAATCCCGATGCTCTTCGATGGCCGCCAGCATATCCTCCGTGCGCCAGGTATGTTCGTCTGTTCGGGGAAAAACTTCAATGAGGGCATCGGCAGGATTCAGACCACGGGTTTGCAGATGCGTTTCGAGGGCGTATTGATCGGACGGAAAATCTCCGCCAATGGTCAGAATCCGGGTGCGCCCGGCCTGGGGCCGGTAAAACGAGGTCAGCAGCAGGTGCAGGTTGACCGTCAGGTTGTTCATCGGACAAACTTCCGACGGCAGAGCGCCCACAATCTGCGCCAGCGGCTGCTTGCAGCGTTGGTGAACGGTCAGCCACGGATTTTCTCCTTCAAACCAGCCTTCCACCCCGTGCTGCTGCCAGATGCCCAACTCCCGATCCAGCGCCTGCCGCACGGTTTTGGGTTGTAACCCCAGCGAATTGCCACACAAATAAATCAGCGGCTCCCCGTTGCGCTCGGGAATATGAAACCGATCACGGTACGACCGAAGCGGATCGGCCTGATCAAGCCGCCGGGCAAACGCTAAAGAATTCTCAAAAAGCATAGCTTTTTAGTGAAGAGTTAAGAATGATGAGTTATGAGTTGGCTGACGCACTTCACTCATAACTCATCATTCTTAACTCCTCCTTCAATGATGTCCGCCTTTTTTGCAGCAGGAGGGGAGTTTGGCGTAGCCTTTTTCGTCGGCGGTTACCTCATCGGCATCGTAGCCGGTTTTGGAAATGTTGGCTTTGATCCGGGTCACGTCGGTTTTCTTCGGGTTGTATTTCACCGTCACAACTTTGTCCTTCAGGTTCAGGCTTGATTCCTTGACGCCTTTTTCAAACGCCAGATTTCGCTCGATGCGCTCCTTGCACATGGAACAGATGGCCGAGGTTTTGATTTTGACTTCCTTTTCGTTGTCGTCGCCCGCCTGAACGGTGATACCAACAACCAGAAACAACAGGGTAAGAAGTCCGGCTAAGTAATTTTTCATTGCTATCGTGAGTTTTTGTTAAAGCGTATCGGTTTAATGGTTCATTGGGCCGCCCGGCATCATCATGGTCATGAGCGACGGTGTAATTCGTAGGTAAATCTGTCCTGATAACGGTATTTTACCATAAATCGGTTCCAGCGATTTTCCGGGGAGATGACCGGTTAGTTGCGCACCCAGCACCAGATCCGTCCGGGCCAACTGCAAAAGCCGGTGGTTCATTCCCAGTGTCAGGCTGTTGATGGTAACCGGGAAAGTTTCTTCCGTTTTATAGTCGAAAAAATAATCGTGCAGCCCCAGTTCGTCAACGGATTTGGTGATGTTTTCATACCGTCCGTACAAAGCCGTTCGGCCCAGTTGCAAACTGCTTTCGGCCAGGTACGCGTTTTCATTGACACCGTCGTGCGAATTCATCCCCCAGACCAGCGCCGAGGAAACGTAGCGGTCGGGCCGTCCCAGCAATTTACTGTGCAAAAGTGATGCCGTCGTGCGGGTCACGTTATGATCCGGGTCAATGGCTTCCGGGCTTTTGAGGAATCCCTGCGAAAATTGGAGGGCCAGCGAAGGCGACGGGTTGACCGAAAGCCGGTACGAATAACTGTCGAAGCGCGGACGGTCGAAGCCATACCGGTTTTCGTTCGGTTCGCGGCCCGTAAAGCTCGACACTTCCAGCTTGGCGATTTTGTAACGAAACCCCGCCGTGGCCACCCCGTAGGTGATGTGGGTGGCGTCGGTCCAGTGGTGTCCCAGGGGAGAGTCCGGGTTGTTGAACGACGAAATCCGGTGCATAAAAGCCGGTGGTCCCAGTGCCGGTTCGCCGGGGTAACCGATGTAACCAAACACATCCGCGTTGGGCGAAAGCGCGTAGGAATACCCAACCGACAGTTCCGAGAATAAGTCGTGCTGGTGCTGGCGGTCAACCAGCCGCTGGCCTTTGTAGGTTTCGCCCGACTGAAACAGCAGCGGATACCCGTTGTTGCCCACGGTGAACGGGTCGAGCGAAAGCATGGCTTTGAGGGCCAGTAAACCCCGCCGGCCAACGGGACGCTGCGCCATGCCCATCACATAGTTGGGGGCGTCAAAAGCCGTCGCCCGGCCCCTTTTGCCGGGGTTGTTGAAATTCTGGTTGGTGTGGCGAATGAAAAGGCTGTAGTGGATCATGGTCATCCACGGGCGGCCAGACGGGCCGGTTGGGTGCGCCATGTACATATACATCGGCGTCTGGTCGGGGTGCCAGGCCGTGCCGGACGCGTTCCGGTTCATGGGCAGGTTCCGCGAATACAGGTGCGACATCATCGACATCCCCTGTTGCATCTGCATCATGTTGTGCATGGCGTGGTTCATGGCGGCACGGTCCATGCTATCCTGCCGCATCATCTTTCTGGCGGGCGGCATCTTGACCTTCCGGCTGGTGTCTGCCGGAAAGCCATCTGCCCGGGCTGACCCGATGATGCTGCACAAAAAAAGTACGAGTAACGGTTTTAAGGTTGTATTCATGATAATAGCGCGTTAATTAGGCGGGCCTCAGGCGTTGGCCGAATGTTTCCGGCAATCGTCGGCGCACCGGCGGCAGGCTTCGGCGCAGGCCCGGCAATGTTCATCGTCGTGTTTGCTGCATTCTTCCGCACAGGCGTCGCACACTTCGGCACAGAGTACCATAAAGTCCATCATGTACTCAGAATTGCGGGCGGTGAGGCTCGCACACATTTTACAGAAATCGGCACAGTCGCGACAGAGTCGGATGCAGTCCCGCATCATCATAACGTGTTCTTCCTGTAAACAGGCGGTGACACACTGTTCGCAGGCGGCTGCGCAATCAAAACAAATCTGAACGTGCTCTGCGTGGCGTTGCATACTTTCCATACCGTGTAAGTTTATATAAGTGAACAGTTGATTTACATCTTCTTATGTTACGGTCGGTAATGCAAAAGTAGAATGGCGGTCCGGCTTCAAACGTACATAAACCGGGTGCGGTTGTACATCATTTTGGCTGACCTATTCGGTCGATCTCCGTGCGGTAAGCGGTTTCCGTTCGCTTGAAATCACTCGGGGTCAGCCCCACCAGTTGCTTGAATTGATTCGACAGGTGTTGTGTACTGCTGTAACCCAGCCGCCACGCTATCTCACTAAGGGTTAACTCGCCATAGCGCAAATATTCTTTCACTTTCTCAATTTTCTGAGCAATGACGTACTTCTCAATGGTCATGGCTTCCACCGCCGAGAACAGGTGACTCAGGTATGAATAGTCGTAACCGATTTTCTGCGTCAGGAAATCCGACAGGTTCTGGTGCTCCGGGCGCTCGCGCCGATCGTGGTGTATTTCGTTGACAATGATGGTTTTAATTTGCTCCACCAGCACGGCTTTCCGGTCTTCCAGCAGCTCAAAGTCGTTTTCGGCCAGCGCCTGCCGAATCTGATCCAGCGAAACCGTCGGGGGCAGTTCGCCCACTTCGACCTCGCCCAGTTCAACCTTCTGAACGTCAATACCAAATTCTTCCAGAATCTCCCGGACCGCGCGCTTGCACCGTCCGCAAACCATGTGTTTGATGTATAGTTTCATACGTAATTCCAGTTCAGACACTAGATTTTAAGTTTGTACCGAAATCCGGCGTAAATCATGCGGCCCGTGATTGGGCCCCAGACACGGGCCGCTGCGTCGAAATCGCGTCCGAACGGATCGTTGGCGCCGACAATCGGGTTAGACTGGCGGAAATTGCCGAGGTTTTCACCGCCCAGATAGATCTCCCACAGCCGGAACGATTTGCTGACCTGAGCATTGATGTTATAAAAACCGGGCGCATTTTCGCGGGGCATGTTCTGGTAGCTCGTGTGCTCGTAGCCTTCGCGTAGGTACGGAATCCGGCGCGGGCCGTTCCACTGTACCGTGAAATCAAACTTCCATTTGTCGTAGGGCAGCGCATACCCGGCGTTGAACAGTACCCGGTCGCGGCTCACCATCATGCGCGGCAGCAATAGCGTTTCGCCAAACGCCATGCCCATCGACTGCCGAACGTCGAAAAGCCGGTACGCCAGTTTGACTTCCATACGTTTGATGGGCTGGTAGTTAAGCTCGGCCTGAAAGCTGTTGGAAAAAGACCGGGCTTTCGCTCCCGGCGTCGACCGGCTCGATAGGTAATAGAAATGAAGCTCGCGCGGGTGTTCCAGATCGGCAATCAACTGGTTTTGAAAATCCGTGCGGTAGTAATCCAGCACCAGCGACGCTTTTTGCCCGAACAGCGTAAACTCCTGCGCCAGACTGGTTCCGTAATTCCATGACACCTCGGCCTGGGGTTTGCCGTCAAAGTAAACCGTCCGCGAACTCACCAGGTAGCCGTAATTTTCGGCCAGCGCATTGGGTGTCCGGAAACCCCGGCCCGCCGACGCCCGCAGCGTCAGGTTTGGATTCAGGTCGTATTTGGCGTGGACACGGGGCGTAAACTGCGTGCCGAACAGGTTGTGGAAATCCAGCCGGGCCCCGGCCACGAGCGTCAGCTTATCCAGATATTTGTAGGTGTATTCCCCGAAAACACCCGGTACCGACTCGGTTCTGGTCATGAGGGTATCCCGGTATTTTTCGCGGTAATCGTCGAGCAGATAACTCGCGCCCACCTTAAACGAATGGTTGGTGTTGTCGATAATCGACTGGTAAATTAGATTGCCGTACAGCGTTTGTTGCCGACCGTCGTAGGGCGTGAAGCCGAAAGCCGAGTTCTGTTCGTGATGCACGGCATTCAGAATCAGGCCCAGGCCGCGATACGGTTTTTCGGGATATAAGCGGGCGGTTTTCGAAAAGGCTTCAAGCCGTTTGGTGGTGTTGGTAAACCGGTAGGTTGGGCTGCTGCTGCGGTTCTCGGTGGCTTGCCCGCCGGTACGGTCTTCGTAGAGCGCTCTGACGCCAAACTGGGTCATAAACCGTTCGGTGCCGTACTTGGCCCGAACCATCCCGTTATACTGGTTATAGAGTGGCAGGTCCAGAAAGTTGTCGCCGTTCTGATCGATGCGGTTTTGCAGGGTGCTGGCGTGTCCCAGAAAGCCGACGCTCCATTTTTCCGTCAGCGGTTTGGATAGATTCAGGTTGCCTTCCACGCGCCCGAAGCTGTTGACGTAGGCATTGGCCAGCACGCGTTCCTGCGCATCGGGCTTCTGAAGTTCCACGTTCATGGCCCCCGACATGCTTTCGTAACCGTTCACCACCGACCCCGCGCCCTTGCCGATGTCGATTGACGAAATCCAGGTGCCGGGTATGTAATTCAGGCCGAAGGTGGACGCCAGCCCGCGGATGGTGGGGATGTTCTCGACGTTGGTTTGCACGTAATTCCCGCTCAGGCCCAGCATCTGGATTTGCTTGGCTCCCGTCACGGCATCACTATACGACACGTTGACGGACGCGTTGGTTTCGAACGACTCCGAGAGGTTGCAACAGGCGGCTTTGGCCAGCGTTCGGGTCGTGATGATCTCGTTCTGAATGGGCGATATCCGGTCAATCTGCGACGAAGCGCCCTGAACAGTAACTTCCTGCAAGGTATTCTGGGGAGTCAGAATAACCTCCAGCACGGTCTGGTCGGTGACGGCAACGGTATCCGCTTTGAAGCCCACAAAGCTGAACACCAGTTGGTTGGTAACACCAGAGCGGGGAAGCTCAAATTTCCCTTCCGCGTTGGATGTGGTAGAAACCGTAGTACCGGCCCAGTAAATAGTGGCGCCCACCAGCGGAACGGTTTGGGTATTGACGCGCTCGGAAACCGTACCGGTAACGGTTTGTGCGTTGGTATAAAAGAATGTGATCATGGAGAGCACAAGGGCGGCTACTCCATTTTTATAGATGGAATGTGGATGCATAACAAGTCAAAATGTGATGATGAAATAAACAACAGCCTCTGCCTCAACGGCATTGACCCTTATCCAGCACAAAAAGACTTCTCTATAGTAAAAAACTCTGGACAAACGAGAGCAGAGCGCGCCCGTAGGGGAGAGGAGGTGAGTCAGTCCGGATCGCTGCCGAGACGGTTTCAGCCGGGAGGAGGTCATTAATCAGCCAGCTAATCAGGGCCGTCGCGCCCAGTCCGGCCACATCGGCTATTGATTTAAGGAACTTGGCAACGAGTTGGGTAATGGACGACGAAAAATCGACGTTCTCGTACCGATGCTCTTCCTTGCAGCAGTCGGTGCGTTTAACGACCGGGCCGACGGAAGCGCTTTTTGAAACAGAAAACGCTTTTTTACTGTGGACCGGGCAACCGGCTTTTGCTTCCCGTTTGATGGTCATGGACACTTTCTTTCCGCGCATCTGGCACGTGTGCTCAATCAGGCCAAAGCCCGTACTGCTCAGTAGTACGATGCAGGCCATCAGGAGGTTGACGTATCGGAAAAGCGTGTGTTTCATGACGGTTCAAAAGTAGAGCTTCCTGTTTGCAAAAGCAAGTGCAGGATTTTGCGATACCGTACAGGATTTTGTGATTTGGGCCGCTCGCCCGTAGTACCGGGCAGGTTATCGATAAAAAAAGAGGTGGAACAACTGTCCCACCTCTTTATAAATTCTATAATTAGTACGTGACGAATTTTAATAGCCGGGGTTCTGTTTCAGAACGTCAGACCCAAGAATATCGATTTGTCCTTGCGGAATCGGTAGGAATTCGTGTTTGTTTGGCGTAAACTTCGCACCACCCAGCGCACCCGGCAGGAACTGGCTGTCGTATTTCAGATAGTCATTGACTTCTTTATCAGCCGTGCCCCAGCGAACCAGGTCATAAAACCGGTGTCCTTCCATAGCCAGCTCCAGTTTCCGTTCAAACCGAACGGCGGCCCGGGCTGCATCCTTTGTTGCGAAAGCCGAAGCCGGATACTCACTGATGACATACTTCGCTGCCGGTTTGCCCGCATTGACGACGAAGCCCTCCGGATTAGCCGCCCGCTTGCGAACGATATTCGTGTATTCGAGCGCTTTCGTTAAGGAACCCACTTCGATTTCTGCTTCAGCCGCCATCAGCAGCACGTCAGCGTACCGGATGATGGTGTAGTTCATGGCCGTGTAAGCGGGGGTCCAGGAGCTTTTGTCAACCAGTGATTCGTCGGCCTTATACCAGACGTATTTTTTCGTAATGTACGGACCGGCGTTGGGCTGGTTCCGGATCCAGTCGTAGCCCGGCATCACAATCCAGTCCAGGAACGGAATGCCCCGCCGACCGATTGTGTGGTCGAGACGCGGATCGACGTTACCGGCGTCCGGCGTAAAGGCTACATCCGACTTAATCCCCATGTCGTTTTTCAGCGCGTTAGCCGGCAGGTTATACGACTTGTCCAGCAGCGGTAAACCGTTCGCGTTGGTACGGTATGAGTTGGCCAGTTCGAAGCTTGGCGCAAAGAAACCGCAGCAGCCCGCCGGACCGTTCGGACCCGTGTTGTACGGATAGTTCAGGTCAAACTCCGGGTTGGCGTTGTTGACGCTTCCGGTTCCGGAAGCCGACTGAACAGCAAAGACCGACTCCTCATTGTTATCGCTAGCGGGGCGATACAGATCAGCGTAGCGGGGTAACAGACCGTATTTCTTGCCGTTGGACGTTTTCCCGTTGGGGATGATCAGATCGTATAAGGCTTTGGCTTCGGTGAATTTTTTCTGATACATGTAAATCTTCGCCAGGTAAGCAGCAGCAGCCCATTTATTGGCCCGACCTACGGAAGCCTGCGTTTCCGGCAGATTTTCGTAAGCAAACTTCATGTCGGATTCAATTTTCGGCCAGATATCCTGATCGTTCTTCACCTGTTCAATGCCCTCGTTGTAGTCGACCGTTTCGTCTACGTAAGGCACATTGTTGAAAGCCCGTTTCAGTTCAAAGTAGAAGTGCGAACGCAGAAACCGGGTTTCAGCCTCGGCCAGTTTCTTCTCGGTCTCATTCATGTCCGTAGTCTGGGGCAGTAGGCGCAGCACGGAATTGGCGCGAGCCACCCCTTCGTAATTTCCCTGCCATTTGTCGGAAATGACCCCCTGACTCGGCAGGTACTCGAACCGTTGAATCGGGTTGATATCGCTGAAGTCGCCCGGGTCTGTGCCTTTATTGGCGTCACCTCCGCGGATACTACCCCAAACCCAGTTGGAGGGGCTGGCCATCCGCTGATCGCGGCCATTAAGCTGACCATATACCGCCACCAAAGACCCGTCAATTCCTTTTTTGGTTGCCAGCTGTGCACCCGTAATCTGACCCGTCGGAAGAACCTCCAGAAAAGAATCCTTGCAGGAGTAACCAAGGAACGTCAGCGTTAGCGTAACGGCGGTGGTAACCGTCCATTTGTTATATATACTTTTCATTTTTAATAATTGCTTTTACAAAAATAAGAAAATTGGGGTAATGCATGAATTAAAGACCGATGCTCAAACCACCCGTGAAGCTTCTTGTCACGGGGTAGTTACCTACGTCGATCCCGAAGTTGGTATCAGCATTCCCACCGACGCCCGGATCCAGGCCCTGGTATTTGGTAACGGTAAACAGGTTGTTGGTAGAAAAGAACACCCGAACCCGTTGCAGTTTCAGCCTGCCGAGCAGTGCGGCTGGTAACTTGTATCCTAGGGTGATGTTCTGCATCCGCATATACGAACCATCCTCAACAAAGTACGAATTCGACTGTGAGTTGGTACTGAAGTTTGAGGCACTTTCGAAGATGGGGATGTCCGTATTGGTGTTCGTTGGCGTCCAGGAGTTTTTCACCCGTTCGCTGATGGCGGCTCCCGAGAAGGTCGGGTAAAAATCCGTAAACAGCTTCGAGACATTGAAAATCTTGTTGCCCAGGAACGCGTTCAGGTACGTTTCCAACTCGAAGTTTTTGTAGTTCAACCGCAGGTTCAAGCCTCCGCTAAACTTCGGAACCGGGCTGCCCAGGTACGTCCGGTCGGCATCGTTGATAACGTTGTCGCCGTTCAGGTCAGCATACCGGAAGCGGCCAACCCCTTTTCCAGCCTGTTCGGGCGAAGCGGTAACTTCTTCCTGATTCTGGAAGAGGCCAATAACTTTATAGCCGTAGAACGAAGAAATGGAGTAGCCAAGCTGGTTACGAATGGGGTTGATGCCCCGGAAGCCCGGATTAACATACGGAATGTAGGTTTGATCCCCGGCGAGCGCCACAATCTTGTTCTCCAGAATACCGCCCGTCAGGTTGACTTCATAGCTCAGGTCACTGGAAATCCGGCCCCGGGTAATGATTTGCAGGTCAATCCCCTTGTTTGACATTTTACCGATGTTCACGAAAGGTGCTGAAGCCCGGAAACCAACGGTTGCCGGTGTTGGAATCTGATACAGCAGGTCTCGCGTATCTTTCTGCCATAAATCGAGGACGACGTCCAGTTTGCCGTTAAAGAATGTACCGTCAATCCCAAGGTTTTTGGTAACACTGGTTTCCCAGCGAGCATCGGCGTTGCCAATCCGGGAGCGGTAATATCCTTCGAGCGTGCTGGTGTTGGTACCGTTGAGGTCATAGGCCGACAGTCCCACGTTGGCAGCGTACAGGCTATACTGGTTGTTGGGGTCAACGTTGTTGGAGTTCCCCATGGTTCCGTAGCCCCCGCGTATTTTCAGGTCGGTAATCCAGGTAACACTCTTCATGAACTCTTCGGCCGAAAGCCGCCAGGCTGCCGAGAAAGCCGGGAATACCCCGTACCGGTTGTTGGCACCAAACCGCGAGGAACCATCCCGGCGAAGTACGCCCGTGAGGATGTATTTATCATTGTAGTTATACACCGCCCGGCCAAAAAGTGAGTAGAAATTAACCCCCTTGAAATAGCCACTGTTCACGATCCGTCCCGAAGAGGAGGTCGTAGTCAGCGTGATGTAATCCGGATTGGTCGAGAAGGGATTCAAACCGTTACCGGCCATGTTCCGGCCTGCACCGTCGTTGAGGGCTTCCTGACCAACGAGGAGATCAAGTCCATGTAAGCCAAACTTCTTCTTGTAGCTGGCCGTGTTGGTAAAGGTCCAGCGGAACACATACCCGCTGCCTTCGTTGTAGCCAAAGCTACCGTTGTTTTCCGAGTTCTCGTACTGGGAACGACTGTACCCCACGTTGTAGAAGTTATCGTACTGACCACCCAGTGAGCTGCGGAGCGTCAGGCCCGGAATCGGATCGTATTCAATGTATATGTTTCCGAAACCGTTGGCGTTAAAGGCCCGGTTGTTTTTCAGGTTATCGCGCTCGGCCACCGGGTTCCGCGGGTTGTTAAAGCCTTTGGCGGCTGTTCCGGCATACCCTCCAAATTCATCATAGATCGGGATGATGGAAGCCATCCGGAAAGCACCCAGAATCGGGTTTTCGTCAGCGGCTACCCCTTGTCCACCGTTACCACCCATTTGCCCCACGACGGAACGGTAGGTGAATTGCAGGTTTTCACCGATCCGTACTTTGGGAGACAGGTCAAATTCGGTATTCGTCCGGAAGGTGTAACGATTGAAATTGTTGTATTTCAGAATCCCGGCCTGCGTCTGGGCGGTTAAGCTCACGTAATACCGGGCGCTTTCCGAACTACCCGAAAAACCGAGTGTGTGACGGGTCAGCGGAGCCGTACGGGTGATGGCTTTATACCAGTCGGTTCCTTCTTTGTTCGCCTTTACAACCTGATAAATAGAGCCGCGCGATGGGTCGATGTTGTATTTGGCGCGCTCGGCTTCCAGGTCAACTGAACCCACAACACCATAACGGCCGCCCACAATGAGGTAATCCGGAATAACGGGGGTGGGGCCATTTCCAAACTGCGGGTGGGTCCATTGATCATCGCCCGGTTTCCAGCCGGAGTTCCGGAACGCATTCCAGGTCCAGGTGGCAAAGTCGGTGGGGTTCATCATTTCCTGGCCTTTTCCCGGTGTTGTTACGCCGTACTGGCCATCATACGAGACGGATAATTTGCGGGGTGTTTTGCCTCCTTTTTTCGTCGTGTAGACAATCACACCGCTGGCGGCCCGGGCTCCGTAGATGGAAGCGGCAGCCGCATCTTTCAGCACCGTCGTCGACTCGATATCGTCCGGCGCGATGATGTCCGATGAACCCACCGGAACCCCGTCGAGAATGATCAGCGGGCTGTTACCACCGAAGGCTCCAAAACCCCGTACCCGCACCTGGCTGGCCGTACCGGGCTGACCGTTGGTGATAACCGTTACCCCCGGTACGCGGCCCTGCAACTGCTGCTCGACGTTACCCGATGGAACGGCCGTTAAATCTTTGGATTTGACCGTTGAAACGGCACCGGTCGTTTCGCGCCGGTTGTCGGTGGTATACCCCGTTACGACGACTTCACTCAAGGCAGTCACGTCATCTTCCAGCGCAATATCAACGGTGCTTCGATTGCCAACCACCACTTCCTTGGATTTGAAACCGATTGCAGAGATCACTAACGTTGGATTGGTGCCGCGTAATACTAAAGAATACTCGCCGTTGGCATCGGTGGATGAACCCGTGGTTGTGCCTTTGATAACAACGTTGGCACCGGGTACGGGACCATCAGCGCCGGTTACTTTTCCTGAGATTCTGCGTTCCTGAGCCATAACGTTTATGCTCCATAGCAGCACGAACACGCCCACGCACGCAGATTGAAACAATCTGTAGAATTGTGCTTTCATAATAGGTTTTGTAATAATTGGTTTTATTTTCGTACTAAAGTAAGATTACTTTAGACATACTTCAAAACATTCTCAATAATATTATAATAAAACGTGTCGTAACATTTTATTATAAGTTGATACTATTTAATTGTATTATCTTGAATGTTAACAAATTATAACTTGGTTATAAGCTGTACTAAATTCTCAATATTTTAGGGTATGGATTGATTATTAGAGCGATAGCAAAGGATTTCTGGTATTTTGTTTTATTTTGTCAGCGAAAGAGTGTGTTTCTGTAGGTTCCTCCTCGCTTCGCAAAAATGGATTTTTGCTTTCCATCTTCCTGAGAGTAAATTGTTTGGTTTTTGTATTTTATGAATTTTGTATATTATTCTTTAGGTATGTTTCGCCCAGCCGTTCGCCTTTGCCTGTTTATTCTTTTCGGTTACTTTCTTGGTTCCTGCCAATTTACTACGTCTTCGCTTTTTAGCTTATTGCCTGCTAATGAGACAGGTATTCAGTTCTCGAATCAAATGCCTGAGAAGGATACGCTGAGCATTCTCGATGTGGATTACTTCTACAATGGCGGGGGCGTAGCAATCGGTGATTTCAACAACGACGGTTTGCAGGATGTCTACTTTACGGGCAATCTGGTGGCTAACAAACTTTACCTGAATCGGGGTGACTTTAAGTTCACAGACGTTACTGAACAGGCGGGTGTCGGCGGGGCCGGCAAATGGTGTTCGGGGGTGGCGCTGGTGGATATTAACAACGATGGACTCTTGGATATATACGTTGGCGCAACCATCCGGAAATCAGCCCATGATCGGGAGAATATGCTGTTTGTCAATCAGGGCTGGCAGGGGCAGAAAGATGGGGTGCCCGTTTTTAAGGAAATGGCTAAAGAATACGGTATTGCCGACGATAGCTATACCACAAATGCGGCTTTCTTTGATTACGACAACGACGGTGATCTGGACCTTTTTGTTCTGACCAATATGGCCGAGAAGTACCCCAACGCATACCGTAAAAAAGTAGCGGACGGGTCGTCACCTACCACCGATAAGTTATATCGTAATGACTTTGACCCTAAACTCGGACATCCGGTATTTACCGATGTGTCCAAAGAAGCCGGTATTCAGTTGGAAGGGTATGGCCTGGGGCTGAACATCTGTGATATCAACCGCGACGGCTGGAAAGATCTATACATTACCAACGACTTTCTAAGCGAAGATCACTTCTTTATCAATAATCAAAACGGCGGGTTTGGTAAACCGGCTTTTACGGACCGCGCCGGGCAGTTCTTCAAACACACCAGCAATACGGCGATGGGCAGCGACATTGCGGACCTGAATAACGACGGTCTGATGGATGTCGTTGTACTGGATATGCTGCCGGAGGATAACCAGCGGAAGAAAATGTTTATTCCGCCGAACAACTACCAGACCTACCTCAACAACGAAGAATTTAACTATACGCACCAGTATATGCGGAATACCCTGCAACTGAATCAGGGCTTCCGGCCCGGTACGCGTGACCCGATTTTTAGTGAAATCAGCCTGATGGCCGGAATAGCCGCCACCGACTGGAGCTGGACACCACTGGCCGTGGACTTCGACCACGACGGCTTTCGGGATATTGTGGTGACCAACGGCTTTCCCAAAGACATTACCGACCGGGATTTCATGCAGTACTATGCCGATAATTCGTCGGTCGCTACGAAAGAATATTTGCTAAGCCAGATTCCCGTAATTAAAATCAGCAATTACGCTTTCAAAAACAATGGCGGTAACCTGACGTTCTCGGATGTTTCCCGCGAGTGGGGGTTACAGACACCCGCGTTTTCGGGCGGGGCCGCTTACGGTGATCTGGACAACGACGGTGATCTGGACATGGTGATCAATAACATCAACGATTCTGCCTTTGTGTACCGCAACAACCTGGTTGAGCAGAAGCCGCAGCAGGCCAACTACCTCCGCATCCGGTTTAAGGGCAGTGAGCAAAACCGGATGGGGCTCGGGGCCTTTGTGGAACTGAAATACGGAAACGGCCAGCAGCAGGTCTACGAACACACCATTTACCGGGGGTATCTTTCAACGGTCGAAAATGCCGCCCATTTTGGGTTAGGAGCCACGAATATGATTGACGAGGTGCGGATTAGCTGGCCCGCACAGGACGGCAAGCCCGGCAAAGCACAAACCCTGCGGAATGTGAAAGCCAACCAGGTGCTGACGGTGGATGTGAAAAACGCGACCGAAACCGCTACGCTGCCGCCTACCCCGCCCGCCGGAACCCTGCTTCGGGATGTTACCGATTCGCTCCAGGTGAAATGGGTGCATCAGGAGCCGGAATACATCGATTTTAATCAACAAAAGCTCCTGCCGCATAAATTGTCGCAATACGGCCCGGCGGTGGCGGTGGGCGATGTCAACGGCGACGGTCTGGACGATTTGTTTGTGGGTGGTTCGCGTACGCAGAAAGGTACCTTTCTGATCCAGACGGCGGCCGGAAAACTGGTCGAGCAGGATTTACTGCCCGGAACGGCGGGCGAGGCCAAACCGGAAGAAGACATGGGGGCTTTGCTCCTGGATGCCGATGGCGACGGCGATCTGGACCTCTACATTGCCAGCGGGGGCTTCGAGGGCGAACCCAACTCGGCGGCTTATCAGGATCGGCTTTATGTAAACGACGGGAAAGGCCGGTTTACGCTGTCGGCTCAGGCGTTGCCGCAAAATCATATCAGTAAATCGTGCGTCAAAGCGGCTGATTACGACCGCGACGGCGATCTGGATCTGTTCGTGGGCGGGCGCGTCGTACCGCATCAATACCCCCGCCCGGTTTCCAGTTTTATCCTGCGCAACGACTCCCGGCCGGGGCAGCCGAAGTTCACGGATGTAACCAAAACCGTAGCGCCCGAATTGCAGAACATCGGTCTGGTCTGCGATGCGCTCTGGACGGATACCAACAACGATGGCTGGCCTGACCTGATGCTGGCGGGTGAATGGATGCCGCTGACCATTCTGAAAAATGCCCGGGGTAAGCTGCTGGTTGATAAACGCGACGGAACACCGTTCCAGACCCCTAAACTCGCCAACTCAAACACCGTTCCGACCGGCTGGTGGAACTCCCTGGTGGCGGCAGATTTCGACCGGGATGGCGATATGGACTATGTGGCCGGTAATCTGGGGCTGAATACATTAGCCCAGGCCAGTGAAGCCGAGCCGGTTCGGGTGTACGCCAAGGATTTTGATAACAACGGTTTTTACGACGCGATTCCGACGGTATTTTTTCCGGATGCCGAGGGCAAACGCCGGGAATACCCCTTCAATGGGCGGGAAGATATGATTCGACAGGTCATCGCCATGCGGGCCCGGTTTCCGCTGCATAAAGACTTTGCCGTAGCCACCATCGACAAACTGCTGAAAGAAGAGGAACTGAAGGATGCGATTGTACTGGAAGCCAACTACATGAAATCGGCTTACGTGGAAAACAAAGGCGATGGCCGTTTTGAGGTACACGATTTGCCGATTCAGGCGCAGACGGCGCCGGTTTTTGGTATGCTGGCCGGCGACTTCGATCACGACGGCAACCCGGATGTTCTGCTGGTGGGCAACGATTTCAGCAACGAATTACTGGTTGGATGGCTCGACGCCCTGAATGGTCTGCTCCTGAAAGGCGACGGCAAAGGCGGATTCAAGGCGCTCACGCCGGCTGCCAGCGGGTTTTATGTTCCCGGTAATGCCAAAGGTGTGGTGCAGTTGTCGGGTGCCAGCCGGGGGACATCCTGGGTCGTCGCTACCCAGAACCGGGGCCCGCTCAAAGTCTTTCGTCATGCCAGCGCACAGCAAACCGTCCGGTTAAATCCGACCGATGTAACGGGCACCTTCGTGTATGCAGACGGTAAAAAACAGAAGCTGGAGTTTTACTACGGGCAGTCGTTTCTCTCGCAGTCGGCGCGGGAAGTGGCCATTGGGGGAGCCGTTAAATCGCTGGAAATAACCGACTCAAAAGGCCAAAAGCGGGTGGTTTCGTTGCAGCCGCTGGCGCGGAAATAAAAAACGGTCTTCGCCTTAGTAGGGTTCGTTTTTGACGATAAGGCGAAGACCGGAAACCGTTAATTTTCATCCCGTTCCATCACCTCGCTCAGGGGGCGCAGGTTGGCGGGTAACCGTTCTTCTTCCACGTACGGGAAAATATCCAGAATTTTTGTGGTGTTGATGTCGGTCGTTTCGAAGGGAATCAGCATCGTGCGCAGGCTTTCTTCAATTCGTTCGTAGGCTTGCTTCACATTCTCGGCGTTCACCAGCATCTGGTTTACAATGCGTTTTTCGCGGCCTTTATCATCCTCGGTGATGTACACGACCTTGCATTTATACCAGGTCTCCCCGCCCTCTTCGAAATGGAACAGATCGGCCAGACGCATCCGGCTGAGAGCCGTCACCGTAAAATCGGGCGTGTTGGCGGCTACTTCCTTGTACAAGCGGGCTTCGGCGTCGGTATACGAAACGGCGTCGATCAAGTAAGCTTCGTTGATGGTTTTGAATTTTCCGGTTGGATCCTGTAATTGATAGCGAATTTTTCCCTGATACCAGCTTGGCATAACGCGTTGGATTATAAGTTTTATGGGGTTGCAACACCGTACCGATCAGAGAAACTGGAAGTAGATAAGGGTAATTATCCGCGTATCTCTGATCCACTCTGTGTAGGAACCCATAACTCAAAAATACAGAACTTTCGGTAGCTTCGACGGCTCATCCGACTTTTTAGTTAGTTCGTCGGTGGACATTTGTAGTCTCCGCATCGCCCGCGCCATCTTTGTCAAAAAATCAGTCGCCCTAGAAATGAGTAACTTACTGGATGTATTGCTGATTGCCGATGCCATGCCGGTCGAACCGGTTAAAAACTACCTGCACCTCACCCTGCTGACAATGGGTCTGCTGGCGCTGGTGACAACGATCTGGTGGCAGACCGACAAGGAATCGTACGAGGAAGTAACCGAGGAACTGCCCATCACGGCTTTCGAAAAGCTGGAAGTCTGGGGTATGCTCAACGTGCTGGTGTCCGACGGGCCTACTTATTCGCTAACGGCCCGGGGCTCGCGTCAGGCCATTCAGAATGTGAAGGTGCGGCAGCGGGGCAAATGGCTGAAAATGGGCTCGGGGTTTTTCTTCTGGCACCGGCAGTACGATCTGTTGCTGACATTGACCACACCCAACCTGAGCAAGCTGGACGTGTCGGGGGCCTGCACTGTCCAACTCAGTGGATTCCGTGAACTTCCGGCGCTGGACATCGACATTACCGGTGCGTCCAATGTGTCGCTGGAAGGAGAGGCCCAACTGCTGAACATCGACATCACGGGTGCATCCCGCCTGTCGCTCATTGGTCGCGGCAGCATCCTGGCCGCTGACCTGACCGGTGCGTCGACGCTCCACGCCCTGCAATATCCGGTTGAGGAAGCCACCGTGGAGGTCACGGGAGCCTGCACTGCCCAGATTTACGCCACCCGCATCCTGAAGGCCGAAGCAACCGGCGCCAGTAAAGTACATTACCAGGGCGAGCCGAGTGTGCATTTTGAAAGCTCCGGCGCCGGGTCCATTAAGAAAGTATAGAAAATACCACCGATGAGAAATAAATTAAGACTGTGTATTCTGCTGAGTCTGCTGGCGTTGCTGATTTATGCGTTAATGATGACGGAATCGACCATTCCGATTCCGTTAAAGTGGACCATTATTGGCATTGTCATTGGTAGTGGCTTGTTGATTTACACGGCTTTATCCTGGTTTATACCGTATATTCTGAATCACTCGGCGGAACAGTTATCCCCCCAGAAGCTGGTTTCGCTAACGGTTACATCGAGCGGTATTCTGGCCGCCATAACCGGTTTTGTTGCCACCTTGAGCCTGGATTGCTTCGGTAATGTCGATTTCCGGACTACGGATTACTGCTCCATCTGCGGATTGTTTGCCATCATCACGGCGGGCATCACGGCGGTTTATTCGCTGAAATCGTTCGTGCAACGCTGGAAGGCCCTGCTGCTGATGGAAGAAGGGTTGAAACAGGCCGTGTTGAAAGCCGAGTTCGAATCCCTCAAAAACCAGGTCAATCCCCACTTTCTGTTTAATTCGCTCAACATCCTGAGCGCCCTAATTCCGGAAGATACCGGCAAATCGGTGCAGTTTGTCGAACGGCTTTCGAAGGTTTTTCGCTACAGCCTGCAACATTCCGAACAGAACACCATCGAACTGGCTACGGAACTGAAAATTGCGGAATCGTACCTGTTTATCAATCAGATGCGGTTTGGGGAAAGCTTTCAGTATGCCGTGGACCTGTCGGAAACCGACCGAAGCCGTCAGATTGTTACGCAGGGCTTGCTGACGCTGCTGGAAAACGTGGTCAAGCACAACGAGTGTTCGCTGGAAAAACCGCTGGTAATCCGGATTTATACCGAAAAGGATTGTCTGGTGGTGTCGAACTCCTATCAGCCTAAAAGCCGGCTGCGGACCGATTCAACGGGCATTGGCCTGAAAAATTTGAAAAACCGTTACGTACAGTTGGCCGCCGACCGCCCGGTGGTCATTGCGCAGACGGAGCGGGAGTTTGTGGTTAAATTACCTTTACTGGAACCGGCGGCCCACCGTACGGTTGGAAATTGATGACAGGAATGAAAATCTTAATTGTGGAAGACGAGCCGCTGGCCGTCAAACGAATGGAGGGGTTGATTCGGGAAGTGGCACCCGATGCCGAAATTTTAGGGAAAATTGATACCGTACGGGCTTTTGTGCGCTGGTGGCAGACGCATCCGGCCCCGGATTTGCTGCTGATGGACATTCAACTGGCCGACGGTCTGAGTTTCGAAATTTTTCAGCAGGTTGATGTCAAAACGCCGGTTATTTTTACGACCGCCTACGATGAATATGCCCTGCGGGCTTTCAAGGTCAACAGCGTTGATTACCTGCTCAAACCCATTGAACAGGAAGAACTGGCGAAGGCCATTCAGAAATTCCGGAATCAGCGGCAGGACGCGAGCTTGCAGTCGGGAGCTTCCGAAAATCTGGCAAAAATGCTTGAAGAGTTTGGCATTAAGCCGATTACGTACAAAAACCGTTTCCTGATCAAGCAGGGGGGGCGGTTCGATGTGGTCGAAACGGCGGACATCATGTACCTCTACGCCGACGACAAAGTAGTTTTTCTGATTACGAACCAAAACCGTAAATACGTCGTCGATGAAACGCTCGACGAACTGGAGAGCAAACTGGACCCCCGGCTTTTTTTCCGGGTCAACCGCAAGTACATCACCCATTTATCGGCCATCGAGCGCATCGAACCCTACTTCAACGGTCGGCTCCGAATCTGGCTGAAACACCGCCCCTCCGAAGAAGAAGTGTCCGTCAGCCGTGAGCGCGCCGATTCCTTCAAAACCTGGCTGAACACTTAGGAGAGTGAAGAATTAAGAGTTAAGAATGATGAGTCCGTTTACTGCCGGGCTTCACTCATCATTCTTAACTCTTCGCTTTTTAGACTTTATAGAACAGCCATTTCGCCAGTTCTTTGTACGACGGTTTTTTGCCGTACATCAGAATGCCGACGCGGTAGATGCGGGCTGCCAGCCAGGCCGTACCGAGAAAACCGATTATCAAGGCTACCACGGATGCGGCAATTTCCCAGAAGGGCACCCCAAACGGTATCCGCACCATCATGATGATGGGGGAGGTAAACGGAATCATCGACATCCAGAAGGCCACCGCCCCGTCGGGCTCGCGAATGACAAACTGCGCCATGATGAACGAGAGGACCAGCGGCATGGTAACGGGAAACATAAACTGCTGCACGTCGGTGTCGCTATCGACGGCGGAACCAACGGCGGCAAATAAGGCGCTGTAAATCAGGTACCCGCCAATGAAGTAGATCAGAAAACAGCCGATAATCAGCGGAATGTCGAGCGTACTGATGGCTTTTAAAACCGAATTGACCGGATTGTTTTGCTGCTCGGACTTGGGTTTTTCGGCGGGTGCGGTCTGGTTCTGAGCGGGCGGTTGGGTCATCATCTCCACGCGATTCTGTGGTCCTACACGTTGACCCAGAAAACTGGAAAGAACGGAGGACATGCCAAACGTAAGCAGAATCCAGAGCATAAACTGCGTCAGCCCCACGAGGGCAACACCGGTAATTTTACCCGCCATCAACTGAAACGGTTTGACCGATGAGATAATTACCTCGACAATCCGGTTGGTTTTTTCCTCCATAACACCCCGCATGACCTGCACACCGTAGATGAAAATGGCCATGTAGATTACAAAGGCACAAAAGTAACCAATGCCCGTTGCCGCACCCGAACTACTGTCTTTTTCGCCTTCTTCGCTCAGGCTGTAGGTGTCCGACGAAACGTTGGCTTTGGTGCTTTCCAGGACTTTCCGGTCAATCCCCGCTTCCAGCAGCCGGATGTTTTCAATCTCCTGTTCCACGGCGTTCTCGATGCCATTCTTCACTTCGAGACTGACATTCTTTTCGGCGTAGATTTTCAGGCTTTTGGGGTTTTCCAGAATGTCTTTCGGAATGTGAACCAGCACGTCATAACCGCTTTGGGCAAAATCTTTTTTAGCCAGTTCGACCGGGAGCTTTACCGGCGTGAAAACCAGTTGGCTCGTGTTTTTAAAGGTCCGGGCAAACTTGCCGTTTTCGTCAATCACCTCAACTTTCTTCTGATCAATATCGCGCATGGCGAAAAAGATCGGAACCAGCCAGAGACAGGAAACCAGCAGGGGCGTGACAAAGGTCATGATCAGAAACGACTTCTTCTTGACCCGGACCAGGTATTCACGTTTGAGAATCAAAAATATGGTTCGCATGATTTAATGATAGAATGACTGAATGACAGAATGAGTGAATAGCTTCGCTGGAAGCAGGAAATGGCGGAGCTATTCACTCATTCTGTCATTCGCTCATTCACAATTAGTTAGGTAGTTGGAACTTCGCCGACGGCTTTGATAAAAATGTCGTTCATGGAGGGGATGTTCTCGCCAAACGAGCGTACGGTTACGTGGTCGATCAGGTCGCGGACCAGATCATTGACAGCGGCATCGGGCGGAATCCGGATGTTGGCCCGCTGATAACCGTCCTCCAGCGGTTTTTTATCCAGAACCGTATACGTTGGATTTAAATCGTTTAAAATGCCCTGGTATTCAACGTGGTAGGTGTTTGTTTTAAATTGTTCCTTGATGGCTTTCTTGGGGCCGTCGAGCACTTTTTTCGAGCGGTTGATCAGGGCAATGTGGTCGCAAAGCTCCTCGACCGATTCCATCCGGTGGGTCGAGAAAATAATGGTGCTGCCTTTCTGCCGCAGTTCCAGAATTTCGTCTTTGATGAGGTTGGCGTTGATCGGGTCGAAGCCGGAAAAGGGTTCGTCGAGGATGATCAGATCCGGTTCGTGCATTACCGTGGCTACAAACTGAATTTTCTGCTGCATTCCCTTCGACAAATCCTCCACGTTTTTGGTCCACCACGTTTTAATGTCGAATTTAACAAACCAGTCTTTGAGTTTATCCAGGGCCTGTCGTTCGCTAAGCCCTTTCAACTGGGCCAGGTACAGCAGTTGTTCGCCCACTTTCATCTTTTTATACAGTCCGCGTTCTTCGGGCAGGTAGCCGATGCGGCCGATGTGCTGCGGACCCAGCGGTTGGCCGTCGAAGAACACTTCGCCCTGGTCGGGGCCGGTAATCTGGTTGATGATTCGGATAAGGGAGGTTTTGCCGGCGCCATTGGGTCCCAGCAGACCGAAAATCTGGCCGCGCGGGATGTTGATGCTAACGTCGTCCAAAGCCCGGTGCTGAGCGTATTGTTTGACAATGTGATGGGTTTCCAGAATATTCATTCAATTGTGGTTAAGATGCGTATTCCAATTGGGGCTTCGCGGCTGGCTATACACCAAAAGTAGAGATTGGTCAAAAGTACCGTACAGGTTTATGACAAAGAAACTTAATTCTACACAAACGGTATAAAATAAACAAGCTACCAGACAGCGTGCTGTCGGTAGCCTGAAGATGAAAAGAGACCGAATTAGATTTTTATCGGTAATAAGACCGTACCTGAAAGAGCAGGAGCAGCCAGAGTAATCCGATCAGAACCGAAAAGATGCTCAGGGTGATCAGACTGGATAGAATACTGATGAGTTGGGCATAATAACTGAACACCCAGCCCTGGCGCCTGCGGTTGAACAAACCCGGCAGAGCGGCAATGCTCAGCACGGTTCCGGCAATCGCTAGAATCATGGAGATGTTGTACTGCAAACCCAGGCCAACACCGCCCAGAAATGAGACGGGAAGCAGGGCTGTTCCCAATCCCAGAAAAACCAGAATGGCGGGAATGGCGATGATCAGAAAAATAAGGGATACGATGGGCCAGTACTTGACAAATCCTTCCCGGAAACCGAATGGAACCTGAAAAGGAGCCTTCTCGGTAAAGTAAGGAGCCAGTTCCGCTTCTAAAACTGCTTGTTGTGTCATGTTCGAAACTAAGTAGATGTTGTTTATATGAAGATGCGAACTTACACACTTAAAGCAGGCCGGAGAAAGACTATTGTGTAAACGGCAAAAATCCCTTGTTTCTGGTCAGAACGGTTTTATTCTTCCAGCGCAACCTCTTCTCCGGGTTTGACAAAATCGCCTTCCCACTTGGAAATCACGCAGGTTGCCACGGCATTTCCGGCCACACTCGTTGCCGACCGGCCCATGTCCAGAAAGGGGTCAATGCCCAGAATCAGGGCCAGTCCTTCGGGGGGCAGATCGAACATCGCCATCGTTCCGGCAATGACCACCAGCGACGCCCGGGGCACACCCGCAATGCCTTTTGAGGTCACCATCAGTGTCAGCAGCATGATAACCTGTTGCTCAAGCGAGAGTGTAACGCCGTAAGCCTGGGCCAGAAAACCCGTGGCAAACGTCATGTACATCATCGAACCGTCGAGGTTAAACGAATAGCCGAGCGGCAGCACAAAGCCGATGATGCGGGGCGAAATGCCGAAGTTTTCGAGCGCTTTGATCTGCTGGGGGAGAGAGGCTTCCGAGCTGGCCGTACTGAACGACAGCAGCAGCGATTCTTTCATCTGTTTCAGCAGTTTGAAGAACGGAATGCGCATGAAAGCGCAGATACCAGCCAGAATCACGAAGATAAAAAACAGCAAACCGCCGTAGAAACAGATCAGCAGATAGGCGTACGAAATCAGAATGCCAAGCCCCTTGGCGGCCACAACCGCCGTCATGGCTCCCAAAACCGCGTACGGAGCCAGTTGCATCACGTAGCCAACCATCTTGAAAACCAGTTCGCTCAGGGCGTCGAGGGCTTTCATCAAACCTTTTCCCTTCTCGCCAATGGCTCCCAGGGCAATACCGAAAAACAGCGAAAAGACGACGATTTGCAGGATTTCATTCTCGGCCAGCGCCCGGAACGCACTGTCGGGGAAGATGTGCAGAATGAAATCTTCAACGCTGTTCAGTTTCTTGCCCTCAATCCCGATACTCGTGCCTGCCGCCGGACGGGGCCAGCTCTGGATCGTACCGGGGCGCGTGATGTTTACCACCACCAGCCCTACGAGCAGCGACAGAATGGTGGCAAAATAAAAATAACCGAGGGTTTTGATGCCGATGCGGCCAACCACTTTAAAATCACCCAGCTTGGCAATGCCGACCACCAGCGTCGAAAACACCAGCGGGCCAACAATCATCTTGATCAGTTTCAGAAAAACCTTACTTATCAGTTGGAATTTATTGCCAATCGCAGCGGCCGTTTCCGGGTCGGAGGTACTATGCAGGATTTGACCAATAAGAACCCCCAGTGCAAAGCCGATAACGATTTTAGTAGTGATGTTTAGTTTCATTCAGATGAAGAATAGTGAATAAATGCGGGACAAGCAGCCGGTTGACCAAAAACAAAAATAGGATAAAAATCTGAATTCGGGCAAAATGGGCCGGATAAGCTCCGAAATGCACAAACCTCGCTGGAAAACAATCCAAATGCTGTCTGAAAGTGAGGCAGAAGGTGATAGGATAGCTATTGACTGATGGTATGATGGGTTATTACAGGAATACCGAAAGGGTGTATGTTTTTACTAAAAATAGGCGGCAACTCTGAAAATGACGCTTTGCGGCACTTCATCCGATTCCATTTCCTGTTCAGACGGACGTTTCTGATCGTCCTTGAAACCGTTGTATGGGGTTTATTGACCAGCGGTTCACGCCCGCGCTGGGAAACAGACGTTGATTGTCGAAATACCGGCTCCGTTTTTTAGGCATTGCCGCCGGAACGCTTTTCATCCAGCGCCAGCCGAATCAGCTCGACGGTATTTTTTACGCCTGCTTTTCGCAGGATACTGGCGCGCTGGTTGGCGACGGTATTGGCGCTGATGTCGAAACGGTTTGCAATTTCCTGGCTGCTCATGCCTTCGATCAGACAGGTCAGAATCTGGGCTTCGCGCGAGCTGACCTTGTTCCAGATTGACGATTTTTTTGCCGGCGGCTGGCTCATTTTCTCTTTGGTGCCCGACGTATTCGGCAGGACCAGATGGCGAATGATGACCGATGAGGCACTGGGTGGATAGTACAAATCACCACTAACCACGGCCCGGATCGCCCGCAGAATTTCTTCCCGGTCGGTGTCTTTCTGTAAATAGCCAGCCGCGCCATACTGCACCGATTTCAGAATATAATCCTTGTTGTTGTGCATGCTGAACATCAGAATCCGGACATTCGGGAATTGCTGCGTAATGATTTGCAGGGCCTCAATGCCCGACAGCCGCGGCATGGTGATGTCCAGAAAAAGCACATCGGGTTTGAGGACCGGAATCAGATCAATGGCCTCATCGCCGTCGGGTGCTTCTCCAACAATCTCAAGATCAGCCTCATCTTCCAGCAACAGCCGGACGCCCTTTCGGACCACCGAGTGGTCGTCGGCAACCATAATTCGTATTGGTGTCATGCGTTGCGGGTATCGGTTAAACAAACCGTGACTTTCGTTCCTTTTTTGCGTTTTGATGCAATGGTCAGCTCACCGTTCAGCAGACGGGCGCGGGTGCGCATATTCTCCAGGCCGTGAGTCGGTTGGGGCAGACCGTCTTTTTCGGGGGCGGCCTTTTGTACAAAGCCTTTCCCGTCGTCCTCCACGGTCAGCGTCGGGCTATTGCCGTCGTGTTGCCAGCGAATGATGATCTGCCGGGCTTCCGCGTGTTTCATGGCGTTGTTGAGGGCTTCCTGCGCAATCCGGTAGAGACCAATTTCCTGGGCTGGCGTCAATCGTTTCCCCTCCGTTTCGCCCTCATAAGTGACCGGAATGCCGGAAGACCGGGTGGTTTGTTCCGCCAGAAACTGCAAAGCCGCTCCCAGCCCAAAGTCGTTCAGCACCGACGGCATCAGGTTGTGGGAGGTCTGGCGGGTCGTCTGAATCACGTCGTAAATCAGGTTGCACAGTTCTTCAAACCGTTCGCGGTGCTTTGGCTCCGCAAACGGTACGGCTTTTAGCTTTTCGGCGTGAAGTTTCAACCCGGTCAGCATCTGGCCAATACCGTCGTGCAGTTCGCGCGCAAACCGACGCCGTTCTTCTTCCTGACCTTCCAGCAGCCCCGCCGAGCGAATCTTCTCTTCCGCCATTTGCAGGCGGTATTTTTCCTCGGTTGCCCACAGAAGTTCGCGCTGCGTAATGACCAGTTGCCGATTAGCATTTTCCAGGTCGTAATTGGCCATATTCAACTGGGCGTTGGTCTGGCGCAGGGCCTCATCCGACTCCGTCAGTTTACGGATAACGTCTTTGGTGTGCTTAACCACGGGCCTAAAAATCAACAGACCTTCGATCAGCAGCGTCAGCAGGGTCGCTATGGTCAGCACCCATTCAATCCGTTCGAGTGCCCGGACCCGTTCAAAGCTTTCCTGATCGAACTGGAAAACGATGGCGTTCATCTGTTCCAGAAACAGAGGTTCGGCCTGTAACACGGCTTGCAGGGCGGCTTTTTTCTCTTCCGGCGTTGTGGATGCCGTATTGATCCGGACCAGATTCTGGTACATGGACTGAAAAACCGGCTCGATCTGCGCCAGCATCTGGTCAATCCGGCGGCTTTTGCGCACCAGATAGTCCTTTTCCATCCGCAGCGTACCGTCGCGCAACTGCCGTTGGATTTGGCTCCAGGTGTTCAGCAGGGCAGTAAACGAAGCCGTGTCCGGTGTCGGAATTTCGGTTGTTTGCAGCAGGGCCAGTTTCGTAAGTCGCTGGCTCAGCATCCGTTGCCGACCGGCCACATTGACCACCCGGCTGTCGTCGTCATGATCGTTCAGGGTTTGCCGAATGAACAGCAGGCCACTCAGCGCCAGCACGGCAAGTACCGTGAGCGCCAGAATATAAAACCGGGTTAACCGCCGGGCAACCTGCTGTTCGAGTTGGGCCATTTTTGCTTATTCCAGCCCAATATACACCATTCCGTCGGTTACTTTAACCGGGAAGGTGGTAATCTGGTAGCTTTCGTCGTTGAGGCACTGCCCGCTCCGGAGCGAAAACGTCTTTTTGTGAAACGGACAGGCCACCTTGGGTTCGTCGCCCTGACTGCCGATCATGCCCCGCGACAGGGCCATCTGCTGGCGGTGCGGACATTCATTGTCGGTAGCGTACCACTCGCCCCGGCGGGCAAAGTTATAAATGGCGATCTGGTGGCCGTTGAGCAAAACGCAGGCACCCCCGTCGGCGGGTACATCCTCAACCCGGCAGGCCAAAAACCACGTAATTTCGTCTTTGTCAGCAATAAGTGCTTCCATGATTCTGAATCGGTTAATGCGTGAAAACAAGGATTTATGCCCACAGTGTAACACCGGGGCGAATGGCGCTGAGAATACCGATGGTTATTTCCACTCTTTGGCCCGTTTCTGGTCGCGCAGGGTGGCAAATTCCACGGTCGGATCTTTCAGTTCGGGGACGTTTACGAAGTGGGTAAACCGTTTGCGCAGTTCCGGGTTGTCGACCACCTCTTTCCACTCGCACTTGAACGTATCGACCAGTAGTTGCATTTCGCGCTCCAGATCGGCCCCGATGCCCAGCACATCGTCCACCACCACGGCTTTCAGGTAGGTCATGCCGCCCTCCATTTTGTTGAGCCAGGTGGCCGTGCGGGTCAGCGGATCGGCGGTTTTGATGTAAAACATCAGGAAGCGGTCGATGTAGCGAATGCAGGTTTCCTTGTCAACGTCCGACGCCAGCAGTTGGGCGTGTTGCGGTTTGGAGCCGCCGTTGCCGCCCACGTACAGGTTCCAGCCTTTTTCGGTGGCAATGATGCCAAAATCCTTGCTCTGCGCTTCGGCACACTCGCGGATGCAGCCCGACACGCCCGATTTGAGCTTGTGCGGGGACCGAACCCCTTTATAACGGTCTTCCACTTCGATGGCAAACGACACCGAATCCTGCACTCCAAACCGGCACCAGGTGTTGCCTACGCAGCTTTTCACCGTCCGCAACGATTTGCCGTAGGCGTGTCCGCTTTCAAAACCGGCGTTAATCAGTTCCTCCCAGATCAGGGGCAGGTCGCCGACGTGTGCGCCGAAGAGGTCGATGCGCTGACCGCCGGTAATCTTGGTGTACAAACCGTATTTCTTCGCTACCTGACCAATCACAATCAGTTTGTCGGGCGTAATCTCACCCCCCGGAATGCGCGGCACCACCGAGTAGGTGCCGCCTTTCTGAATGTTGGCCAGAAACCGGTCGTTGGAATCCTGAATGGTGGCGCGGCCCTGTTCCAGAATGTTTTCGTTCCACAAACTCGCCAGCAGTGAGGCTACGGCGGGTTTGCAGACTTCGCAGCCGTCGCCCTGGCCGAATTTGTCCAGCACCTCGTCGAAGGTTTTCAGGTGATTGATTTTCACCAGATCGAGCAGTTCCTGGCGGGTGTAGTCGAGGTGTTCGCAGAGGACGTTCCGGATGTAGTGGCCCTGCTGTTTCAGCACACCCTGAATCAGGTCTTTCACCAGGGGGGTACAACCTCCGCAACCCGTACAGGCTTTGGTCGCTTTCTTAAGTGCATCGATGCTCGTGTGGCCGTTTTCGCCGATTTCGTGGCAAAGCTGCGCTTTGGTAAGGGCTTCACAGGAACAGATCAGCGCGTCGTCGGGCAATCCCATGACGCCCCCAGCGGATGTTGCTTCGCCCCCGCGTGAGCCCAGAATCAGGTCCTCGGGGTTGGGGGGCAAGACGGTTTTGTTCTTGCAGGTTTGCAGCAGCATGTGGTACTGCTCGGCATCGCCCACCAGAATACCGCCCAGCAGCGTTTTGCCGTCCGGCGTGATGTTGATGCGTTTATAAATGCCTTTGGCTTTGTTTTCGTAGGTAATCGTTCGCCCGGTTGGCTCGCTGATGAACGGGTCGCCAAAACTGCCCACGTCGGTGCCGATCAGCTTCAGTTTGGTCGACATATCGTATGGCTTGAATTCCTTTTCTTCACCCATCAGCCGGGCGGCTACCACTTCGGCCATGTCGTAACCCGGCGCTACCAGACCGTAAATCATGTGGTGGGCAACCGCACATTCGCCAATGGCAAAAACCGTGGGGTCGGAGGTTTGCAGGAAATTGTCGACCAGAATACCCCCGCGCGGGTGGGTGTCCAGACCGCTGGCTTTGGCCAGTTCGTCGCGCGGGCGAATCCCGGCGGAAATAATCAGCATATCAACGTCTAAAATACTGCCGTCGGCAAACTGAATGCCCCGGATGGTATCCTCGCCCGTGATCTGCTGTGTATTTTTAGAAAGATGAATCGTCAGGCCCAGGGATTCGAGCTGACGTTGCAGAACACCGGAACCGGCATCGTCGATTTGCCGGGGCATGAGCCGGGGTGCAAATTCAATGATGTGGGCTTCTTCCAGGCCGAGGTCGAGCAGGGCTTTGGCCGCTTCCAGACCGAGTAAACCGCCCCCCATGACGGCTCCCTTTCGGGCCCTGCGTGCGTACGATTGAATCAGGTCCAGGTCTTCGATGGTGCGGTAGACAAACACGCCATCTTTTTCGACCCCGGCCACGGGCGGCACAAACGCACCCGAACCCGTTGCCAGCACCAGATAGTCATACGGCACAACCAAACCGTGGTGCGAGCGGACTTCCCGGCGCTCGCGGTCGATGTCAACCACCGGATCGGTCAGGTAAAGCTGAATACCGTTTTCGGCATACCAGCTTTCGGGCGCCAGTGTCAGTTCGTCGGCTGTTTTATCCGCAAAATACGCGCTCAGATGAACGCGGTCATAGGCAACGCGCGGCTCTTCCCCGAAAACCGTCAGACTGAACCGTTGCCCGTTTTTTTGTTTGGCTACCAGCTTTTCGCAGAATTTGTAGCCGACCATGCCATTGCCAATCACAACGACGCGCTGCATGTTGCCTGTGTTCATAGTTAATAGTGACTATATCAATAAAACAAACCCGTTTATTTATTGTAATATTCTAACAAAATTCCCCAATTAGTATTAGAATACTATGGTTCAAAAGTAAACTGACTTTTTGCTAATTCCTATATTTTTATTCTGAATAACTTAAATTTTAATCTTGTTTTTATTGATATGTCTTGTTTTTCAAAATTTCGACTCTAAATTTGAAGCAATAATTCCAGAATTAGTAAATAGTAGTAATAGTAGATTTTGACTATAACGGGTAACTAAAACACTATAACCATGCAGCCAAAGCTTACACTCGTGGGGGCGGGTCCCGGCGACGGCGAATTGATCACCTTGAAAGGGATCAGGGCGCTTCAACAAGCCGATGTTGTGCTGTACGACGATCTGGCCAACGACAGCCTGCTGGATTTTGCGCCGGAACACGCGCTGAAAACCTACGTAGGCAAGCGGGCCGGCAAAGCGTCGTTTTCGCAGGAAGAAATCAATGTTCTGATTGTGCGGCTGGCGCAGGAACACGGCCACGTCGTTCGGCTGAAAGGGGGCGATTCCTACGTATTCGGACGCGGGTACGAAGAATACGAACACGTTCGGCAGTACGGTATTGCGTGCGAAGTCGTGCCGGGCGTTTCCAGTTGCATTGCCGTTCCGGCATCGCAGGGAATTCCGGTCACGGCCCGGGGGGTGAGCGAAAGTTTCTGGGTCATTACCGGCACTACCCGCCACGGCGAACTGTCCGACGATCTGCGGCTGGCGGTTCAGTCAAAGGCCACGGTGGTTGTGCTGATGGGCATGAACAAACTGGCCGAAATCTGCGCCATGTATTGCCAGGCGGGGCGGGGTCATGTGCCGATGGCGGTGGTCCAGAACGGAACCCGGCTCAACGAGCAGTGCGTTGTGGGTCAGGTCTGGAAAATGCCGCATCTGGTAGCAGAGCAGGGCGTGGGGGCGCCGGCTGTGCTGGTCATCGGCGAAGTCGTCAAATTGCATCCGTCCTATCTGGCCGAATGCCTGCGAGGCTTGTCGGTGACTGTATAACTAAAAAAGCCGATCCGGTGTGGGGGCACCTTTGGATCGGCTAAACGGGTTTGTCTATGTAAAACACAAACAGTTCAAAGAAAATGAAAAAACTGACGTAAAGCAAATCTCACTGCTGTTGTCTAGCCGGGAGCCGATCATCGGTTGAAGCCCTCTATCGCTCCTAAGTCCTGTCTTCACAGGCTGTTGCCTGTCACGCCCTTGTGGTAATGTATCGGTTTTTGTGCTGACCGCGCTTTTCTTTCCGCGTATGCCATGAACGTTTCCTGCGGGCGGCTGGCTGTGCTATGCCTTCTGCTGACGCTTCTCCCTACGTAAGTCCGGGTGCCGGTTTCGCAACGTCCCCGGTTAATTTTCGGAAACTAACACGAACCATCATGAATTCACGCGTCAATAAACCGCTGGAAACCCTGCCTATATTCCGTTTTAGCGGTATTCAAATGCGGACGTTTCACATCACCTGGCTGACGTTCTTTGTCTGCTTTTTTGGCTGGTTTGGACTGGCTCCGCTGATGCCCGTCATCCGCGCCGACCTTGGGCTGACCAAACCCCAGGTGGGCAATACGATCATTGCCGCCGTGTCGGCCACCATTTTTGCCCGGCTGATCGTCGGCAAATTGTGCGATACCTGGGGGCCGCGCAACACCTACACGGCTTTGCTGGTGCTGGGGGCATTTCCGGTCATGCTGGTTGGTCTGGCGCACGATTACACCACCTTCCTGCTGTTCCGGCTGGCGATTGGCGTCATCGGGGCGTCGTTTGTCATCACGCAGTTTCACACGTCGATGATGTTTGCGCCGAAAATCAAAGGAACGGCCAACGCCGTCGCGGGTGGCTGGGGAAACCTCGGCGGAGGCATTACGCAACTGGCGATGCCCCTGATTATGGCAACGATTGTCGGCTTTGGCTACACCAAACCGGAAGCCTGGCGACTGGCGATGGTTGTGCCGGGTGTGCTAATGCTCTTGATGGCGTATATCTATTACCGGTTTACGAGCGATACGCCCAACGGCAACTACCAACAGATTCAACGAACGACCGTGAAAGGCGAGCGAGTGAGCTTCTGGAAAGCCTGCGCCGACATTCGCGTGTGGGCGCTGGCGCTGGCCTACGGTTGCTGCTTCGGCATGGAAATTACCTTCGACGGGGTGGCGTCGCTCTACTTCTTCGACAACTTTCAAATGGACGAAACCGAAGCGGGTTTCTGGGCCATGCTGTTTGGCTTCATGAACATTTTTGCCCGGGCGCTGGGCGGTATGGTGGCCGATAAAGTGGGTGTCAGCTACGGGATGCGCGGCAAAGGCGTTCTGCTGGCGAGTATGCTGCTGCTGGAGGGGCTTGGCATCATGCTCTTTGCGAATGCCGGAAGCCTGCCGCTGGCGATTGTGTCCATGATCACCTTTGCGCTGTTTCTGAAAATGGCCAACGGCAGTACCTACGCCATCGTGCCCTTTGTCAACCCCAAAGCCGTGGGCGTCATTTCGGG
The DNA here is from genome assembly GCF_003259745.1 of Larkinella arboricola. Taxonomy (GTDB): domain Bacteria; phylum Bacteroidota; class Bacteroidia; order Cytophagales; family Spirosomataceae; genus Larkinella; species Larkinella arboricola. The sequence goes on from NZ_QLMC01000002.1 coordinate 248,139, forward strand.
CGTCGTGGGGGCGGGTGGCAACATCGGCGGGATGCTGATGGGCTTTCTCTTCAAATCGCAATCGATCAGCTACGGTGAGGCATTTCTGTCCATCGGCGGCCTTGTCACCATTGCCGGGTTACTGCTGTTCCTGGTCAATTTCGGCAACGCTACTGTCGCTCAACCCGTCGAAGCCGAATTGCAAACGGCATAAGGAATTAAGAATGAAGAATGAAGAGTTGGCTCCGCCAGTCTACAAAGTAGTTGCGAAGTAACTCTTCACTCATAACTCATCACTAAAATGGTGGTTCATCAAACGACTTGTTGCTATTGTGGAGTGGGCTGCGGCATCGTGGTCAGACAGGAGCCGAATGGCCGCCTGACGGTGGAGGGCGACAAAGAACATCCGTCCAATCGCGGGATGCTGTGCTCCAAGGGGATGAATCTGCACTATACGGTGATGGATCAGTCGGACCGACTGCTGTATCCGCAGATGCGGTTGGGGCGATCAATGCCGCTGCAACGGGTAAGCTGGGATGCCGCGCTGGAACGAACCGCTGCGGTTTTTAAAACATTTATTCAGAAATACGGCCCCGATTCGGTGGCGTTTTACGTGTCGGGCCAGTGCCTGACGGAAGAATATTATCTGGTCAACAAGCTCATCAAAGGGTTTATTGGCTCCAACAACATCGACACGAATTCCCGGCTTTGCATGAGTTCGGCGGTGGTTGGCTACAAGCTTTCGCTGGGGGAGGATTCGGTGCCGGTCTGTTACGACGACATCGAGGAAGCCGACGTATTTTACGTGCAGGGGGCCAATCCGGCCTGGTGCCATCCCATTCTCTGGCGACGCATCGAAGCGCACAAAACCGCCAATCCGCACGTCAAAATCATCTGCGTTGACCCCCGCCGAACCGATACCGCCCGCTCGTCGGACCTGCACCTGCCCATTCGCCCCGGCACCGACATTGTGCTTAACAACGCCATTGGCCGGTTGCTGATCGAAAACGGCTTTGTCCATTCCGATTTTATTCTGGACCATACGGACGGTTTTGCGGCCTACCGCGAGCAGGTGATGCAGCGGACGGTGGACGAAGCGGCTGATCTCTGCGGTATTGATGCCGAAGCCATTCAGCAGGCGGCTGCGTGGATTGGGCGCTCCAACGGTTTTCTGTCGCTCTGGACAATGGGCCTGAACCAGTCGGTGGTGGGTGTTAACAAGAATCTGTCACTCATTAATTTACACCTGATTACGGGCAAGATTGGCAAACCCGGTAACGGCCCGTTTTCGCTGACGGGCCAGCCCAACGCAATGGGAGGCCGGGAAGTGGGCGGTCTGGCCAATAGCCTGCCTGCCCACCGGGAGGTGACCAATGCCGCCCACCGCGCCGAAGTCGAAGCGTTCTGGCAGGGGCCGGTCAATATCGCTCCCAAACCGGGGCTGACGGCTACGGAAATGTTCGATGCGCTGGCAAATGATCAATCGGGCGACGCTTCGCTGAAAGCCATCTGGATCATTAACACGAATCCGATGGTGAGTATGCCGGATGCGAATGCCGTTGAAAAAGCCCTGAAAACCGCCCGGTTTGTGGTGGTGCAGGATGTTTCGAACCGGGCCGATACCGTGTCTTTTGCCGATGTGGTGCTGCCCGCAGCCGCCTGGCTCGAAAAAGAAGGCACCATGACCAACGCTGAACGCCGGATTTCCTATTTGCCCAAAATCCTCGACGCACCCGGCGAAGCCTTACCGGATGCCGAAATCATCTGGCGGTTTGCGCAGAAAATGGGCTTTGGCGAATCGTTCAACTACGCCAATGCTTCCGACGTATATCAGGAATATACGCGCCTGACTGCCGGTACGAACGTGGACGTTACCGGCGTCAGCTACGAATTGCTGAAAAAATACCGCACCATTCAGTGGCCGTTTCCGGAAGGGGCGCAGGGGAACGGAGCTGGCACAAAGCGGCTTTTCACCGATCACCGGTTTTATACGGCCAATGGGCGGGCGCAGATTCACGCGGTTCCGGATGGGAATGCGTCGGAGCCGACAGACGAGGATTTTCCGCTGGTGCTGACCACGGGCCGTATCCGTGACCAATGGCACACTATGACCAAAACCGGTCGGGTGGCCAAACTGGGGCAGCATAGTCCGGAGCCGTTGTTGCAAATTCACCCCGCCGACGCCAGCCCGCGCGGCATTCGTGAAGGGCAACTAGTGGTGGTGCAGGGCCGGCGCGGTGAGGTTCGGGTGAAAGCGCAACTGACCGAAGATGTGCGTCCCGGCCTGTGTTTTCTGCCCATGCACTGGGGTAAGGTTTTGAATAACAATCAGGTACGGGCTAATAATTTAACCTCTTCTTTAGTCGATCCCCGCTCGAAGGAGCCGGATTTTAAGTTTACGGCGGTGGAGGTGAAACCGTACCGGAAACCGGCTGAGAAAATCGTCATCATCGGCGCGGGTTCGGCGGGGCTGGGTTTTATCAACGCCTACCGGGCTTTAGAAACAGACGACGAAATCCACGTTTTTTCCAAAGAAATTTATCCGTTCTACAACCGGGTGCTGCTGCCCGATTACATCAGTGGGGCGCAATCCTGGGAACAACTCGTGAAGCTGCGCGAAGACCAGTTTGCCGAAAACCGGATTGTGGTGCATAAAGGCGTCAGCATCGTTCACATTGACCGAAAAGCGAACGTACTGACCGACAGCAACGGTGTTGAACATCATTACGACAAGCTCCTGCTGGGCACCGGAAGCCGCGCGTTTATGCCCAAAGGCGTTCCCCGACTGCCGGGAATTTTCAACATGCGATCGCGGCTGGATGCCGATTCGCTGCTGCCGTTTCTGAAGCCCGGACCGGACGGCGCCGAGCCGCACGCGGTCATTGTCGGGGGCGGTTTGCTGGGGCTGGAACTGGCGGCTTCACTGCGTCAGATGGCCGTTCGGGTGACGGTTATTCAGCGGGCGGGGCGGTTTATGGAGCGCCAACTCGATCCGCTGGCCAGCGAACTGCTCAATCTGGAATTAAGAGACCGGGGAATCGAGGTTTATTTCAACGAGGAAGTCCAGACGTTTGCCGGAACGCAGCGGGTGGAAGGCATTCAATTGAAATCGGGGCGCAAACTGCCGTGTCAGGTGGTGGTGCTGGCCATCGGAACTGAGCCAACTATCGAGCTGGCGCGCGAAGCCGGGCTGGAATGCAACCGGGGCGTGGTGGTCAATGATTACCTGCAAACCTCAGACCCCGACATTTTTGCCGCGGGCGAACTGGCGCAGTGGAATGGCCAGATGTGGGGCATTACGCTGGCCGCCGAACAACAGGCCGAAGTAGCCGCCCGGTTTATTGCTGGCGATGTATCCAGGCCGTACCGGGGCAGCCTTTCCATGAATATTCTGAAAATGGAAGGGCTGCATCTGTGCAGCATCGGATTGCCCGAAGCGCCGGCCAATAGCGGTGATTACGAGGAAATTGTCTTTATCGACAAAGCCAAACGGTATTACAAAAAATGTATCGTTCACGGCGATAAACTGGTGGGGGCTATCCTGGTCGGCGATAAAAACGAGTTTCGGGAGTTCCAGAACCTGATTGCCAACGGGCTCGAACTGTCCGAAAAACGGCTGCAACTGCTCCGGGCCAGCAAAACCGTCGATCCGGTGGAGGGCAAGCTGGTTTGTTCCTGCAACAGCGTCGGCCTGGGAAACCTCGAACGCGCCATCGCAGCCGGATGCACCGATTTCCAGCAACTCTGCCAGAAAACCGGCGCCGGAACCGGCTGCGGCTCCTGCCGACCCGAAGTGCGAAGCATCCTGTTGAGGAGTGAAGAATTAAGAGTTATGAGTGAAGAGTTAAAAGGAGTGCGTTAAAAGAATGCGTCAGCTAACTCTTCATTCTTAACTCATAACTGACTATGCGTGACTATTATACCTTGAAAATAAACATTCCGGCGGGGATTGTTTCGCCCGGTGCGTTGCAGCAGGTGCTGACGGCGGCCCGCAGCGCCAATGTTCGGCAGGTGCGGTTTGGGGCACGGCAGCAGTTGCTGATGACGGTGCATTACGAAGACCTGCGGGCGCTGGAAAAGGCCCTGAAACAGCAGGCGGTGCGGTACGAAATAAACACCGATCAGCATCCCAACATCATCAGTTCGTACTGCGGGGAAGACGTGTTTCGGACGGGGGCGTGGCTGCGGGAAAGCGAGTACCACACGGTTTTGGATCAGTTTGACGAGCCGCCCCGCCTGAAAGTCAACCTGTCGGATTCCAACCAGAGCTTTACGCCTTTTTTTACGGGTAATCTGAACTTCATTGCCTCGCCCGAGCCGCATTTCTGGTATCTGTATGTTCGTCCGAAGCAGAGCAATACGGTATTTCGCTGGCCGGATTTGATTTATACCAATGATCTGGGGCGGCTGGCCAAAGCCGTTGAAACCGCATTGCTGGAGGGCTGGAACGCGGGCGCACCGCTGAACGAAGAAACCTTGTATGATCTGGTTGCGCACCGAAAAGCATTCATTACGCAGCCCGCGACGCAGGAGGTTGAGTTGCCGGAGTTTTCATTGCCGTATTACGAAGGATTTAACCGGTATGGGCAGCGGTCGTGGCTGGGAATTTACCGGCGGGATGAGCAGTTTTTGGTTGATTTTCTGCTGGACGTGTGCGCTTTATGCCTGAAAACCCGTATTGGCGAAATCTGCGTGACGCCCTGGAAGTCGCTGATCGTGAAAGGGATTGAGGAAAAAGATCGTTCGTTGTGGTCGTATGTATTGGGCAGGCACAACATCAACGTGCGGCACGCGGCCAACGAACTCGCCTGGCAGACCGAAGACCATACCGACGAAGGACGTCAATTGAAAAATGCGGTAATCCGGTATTTCGGAAAACACGATACGCGCACATTCGGGCTTTGTTTTGGCGTTCAGACGCGGCCCAAATCCGAGGTGTTTGGTTCCATTCTGATTCGTAAACGGCCTTTGCTGAAGATCGGACAACTGGCCCTGTTCAGCGTATATGATCTGTATTTTATCGAAAATTTCAACCCCAACAGCCGCACGTATTTCCGTTTTGAGAAAGGACTGCTGAAAGCGTTTCTGCCCAACCAGATTGACCGATTATGCCGGAAGTTCAACAACCGGCGGTCGCAGGAAACCGGGAAAACCGTCCGGCTGGAAGCGGAACCGGCGGAAACGCCTGTTGATGCGGACAACCGGGTGCGTCAGTGTCCGCATTGCTTTACCGTGTACGATCCGCAGTACGGCGATGAGCGCAACGGCATTCCGGCGGGTGTCCCGTTCGAAGCGTTGCCCGCCGATTATGGCTGTTCCACCTGCGACGCGCCGAAAAACGAGATGGTGGAGGCCGTGCTGCCTTTCGTCAGGGTTGATTAACTACCTGACTTGTCGTTTATACGTCCGTCTGAATCCTAAAATACCGTTTGTAAATCGGTTTCCGGTACGCAAATAAGCCGTACATGATAGGGTACATCAGAAAATCCGTTAGTCGCGTAGGGGTCCGGAACGTCACTTCGTCGGCAATGCGAGTATGAGTTCCTTCGCGGATAAGGCGGTGTTTGTGTTGCCAGTAAGCCAGGAAGAATGGCAATTTGGTGCCCCTGTCGATAAAATAAATTTCCTGATCGGTTTCCTGCTGCTCAGTAATCGCGCTGATCCAATCCTGTTTGAACAGGAGAAAGTTGAGTTGCAGATGCACGGTGTCGCCCTTCAGGCAACCATCAAACCGGACGACGTTTACGGGCGGAAACGGCGGACTCAATTGGTTAAACAAGTGCAGCGTAAAACCGTCCCACACCCGGTGCATGGGCTGTTCAACCCGTGTTTGAATGATAACCTGCATAAAGCCGGAACAAAGAAGTTGTTGCTAATGCGTAGTAAAGAGTTCCTTCAAGGTTATTGTTTACACGGATTTGGACAAAATTCGCAGTCTTGTTTGGGAAGACGGACGAGAATCCAGTATAACTATTAAATTGCACATACAAATTTAATCTAAAAAGGTATGCGTCATTTATTAGTGATCTGCGTGCTTGTCCTGGCGAGTGCTGGCAAGATGATAGCGCAGGACCTGGATTTTGCCACCGCCGACGGAGGATGGGAACCCGGCGCGTTATCAAAAACCTACACCGGTATTGGCTCTCCGGCAACCAGCGTATCGGTGGTTATCACCGGCACCACCAGCGGGTTTCAGGCCAATCAGCCGAACGATAACGCCAATGGATTGGGGCAAAACATGAATTTTACCAGCAACGCGCAGTGCATTACCACCACCATTACGTTCTCGCCCAGTGTCAGCAATGTTTCGTTTTTAATCCGTGACGTAGACCGGGGTGCGCTGGCGGCTGGCGGGAGTGGGGCTTATAATTATGTTGATCAGGTGACGGTTACCGGCCAGAATGGGGCTACCGCCCTGGCGCCAGCCATCGGCGCACCTTCGGTGGCGGGGGCCAATACCGTGGTCGGCAACGTCATTACCGGTGCCAACAACAACGTGTCACCCGTGAATGCGATTTCGTTCAGCGGTGTTGTTACGCAGGTGGTGATTCAGTACTGCAACGGCCCCAACGTTATTGCTAACCCTGGTAATCAGGGTATTACGATCGGTGATGTTTCGTGGGAAGCGGCTCCGTTGCCCGTGCGTCTGGTTTCCTTTCGCGGCTTTCCGGGTAAGGACCGGATTGTGTTGAGCTGGGAGACGGTTTTCGAGGAAAACAGCGAACGCTTCGAGATCGAGCGCAGCCGGGATGCCCTGAGTTTTGAACGGATTGGCCAGCAGCCAGCCGCCGGAACCACCCACAGACGACAGCTTTATACGTTCACTGACGAACACCCTCAGTCCGGCACGAACTATTACCGGTTACGTCAGGTCGATTTTGACGGGCGGTTTGAAAAAACGAAGCCGATTGCGGTTGAGTATCGCCCCGATGGAACGTACTGGAATGCGTATTTGGCTGCTCCCCAGGTTGTTCTGGCCGAAACCAGTGAGCCAAACCCTGATTTTCGGGTAATCTCCGTTGCCGGTCTGCCGCTACTGAGCCGTGTTGAAAAAGTAGATCAAAACCGGTATCATCTCCACCTTTCTCCAACGCCCAACAGGTTGATAATTCTCCAGCTTTTGACGAAAAACGGACTTATTAGCAAAAAAATACTGAATACGTTCTGATAGGACCGAGCGGTATCAACTAAAAAATCGGAGCCATCTGGCTCCGATTTTTAAAGGTTGCCTAAACCGTTCAGCAGAAGACCGCAAACGGGTTGGGTTTATTATAATTGCTCCAGAATCCGCTCGATGGAAACTTCCTGACCGATGCGGCTTTTCAATTCGCTGATCGGCACGCGAATCTGCTCGGTGGTGTCGCGGTACCGGATCGTGACGGTATCATCTTCCAGCGTCTGGTAATCAACGGCAATACAGAACGGTGTGCCAATCAGATCCTGGCGGGTGTAACGTTTGCCGATGGCGTCGCGCTCTTCGTAAATCACCCGGAATTCACTGCGGAGTTGTTTGACAATTTCCTGCGCTTTTTCGGGCAGACCGTCTTTCCGCATCAGAGGGAAAACGGCGGCTTTTATCGGGGCCAGCGCCGGGTGCAGTTTCAGGTACGTGCGGGTTTTCTGGTTTTCGCCCTCACCAACGACTTCTTCCGTGTAGGCGTTGCAGAATACCGCCAGAAACAGCCGGTCGGCACCAACGGACGTTTCGACCACGTACGGAATGTAGTTACCGTACGGTTTGCCGTTTTCGTCGAGGTCGTTGTCGAAATACTGCTGTTTTTTGCGGCTCAGTTCCTGGTGGCTTTTCAGGTCAAAATCGGTGCGGGAGTGAATGCCCTCGATTTCGCGGAAACCAAACGGGAACTGGTATTCAATATCCACGGCCGCGTTGGCGTAGTGAGCCAGCTTTTCGTGAATGTGGAATTTAAGTTTTTCGGCGGGCAGACCCACGGCTTTGTGGAACTTCAGTCGGGTATCGCGCCATTTTTCGTACCACTCCATTTCGGTGCCGGGGCGCACGAAAAACTGCATTTCCATCTGTTCAAATTCCCGCATCCGGAACGTAAACTGCCGGGCCACAATCTCGTTGCGGAACGCTTTACCGATCTGGGCAATTCCGAACGGAATCTTCATCCGGCCGGTTTTCTGCACGTTCAGGAAGTTGACGAAAATACCCTGCGCGGTTTCGGGGCGGAGGTAAATCAGGCTGGCGTCTTCGGCCACCGAACCCACCTGCGTCGAGAACATCAGGTTAAACTGCCGCACTTCGGTCCAGTTGGCGGTTTTGGAAACCGGGTCCACAATGCCTTCGCTGATGATCAGCTCCCGAACGCCGTTGAGGTCACCCGCGTCGAGCAGACGGCCCATTTCGAGCAGCAGTTCGTGGCCTTTTTCGGGCTGACCGTTGGCCGCATATTCTTCCGCTTTCAGTTCGAGCAACTGGTCGGCGCGGTAGCGTTTTTTGGAATCTTTGTTGTCGATCATCGGGTCGTTGAACGAATCAACGTGTCCCGACGCTTTCCACGTCAGCGGGTGCATGAAAATGGAGGCATCAATGCCCACCACATTATCGTGTACCTGGGTCATGGCTTTCCACCAGACCGTCTTGAGGTTATTTTTCAGTTCCACGCCGTTCTGACCGTAGTCGTAAACGGCCTGTAACCCGTCGTAAATTTCACTGGACGGGAACACGAAACCGTATTCTTTGGCGTGGGAAATAATGTCTTGCAGCGAGGTGGCCGGAGCCTGCGTTGGTTTTGCTTCTTCCATGATGCCGCAAAAATACAGATTTAGACCATCGCCTGACAAAATTTTTATCTTTTTGAACAGATAGCTTACAGAGGGCTACTCCATTAGAATACCGTTAACAGGTTACGGTTTGATCCGGGCCACCAATCCCTGATTCCGCAATTCCTTCTCCAGCATTCGCAGGCCCCATTCTTCGCTTCGTCGGTGTCCGATGGCAATCACGGCCATGCCGGTTTCGTCAACGGCTTTCTGCGCACCTTTGCGGTACTGCCCCGTCAGGTACAGACCCGCACCCCGATCAGCCGCTTCCCGCACCAGCGCGTCGTTCATGGCCCCGACAACAGCCAGTCGTTCCGGTCGGTCGTGAGTACCCGGTCTGGCTTCGTCATACCCGCCAAAGTGTTCCGAAATCCGGCGGCACCAGGCGGTAAAGTCAAGCGCCGGAACCGGCCCGATCATGCCAATAGGCCGCACCGGAAAACCAGGGGGCTGTTTGGTGCCCAGAATTTCCGGAACGGTGGTGTCTGTCCACGTCAACCCCAGCGCGTCGGCCAGCGGTCGGTTGTGGCCAATTGTCAGGTGTTCGTCAAAGGGCAGGTGGTGAAATAATACCGTCACCCCGGTCGGCAAAGCCGTTGGGTCGAGTTGCCAGGGGCGGTGCAGCCAGAGTGTGTTAATCGGGTTGTCCGAGAGCCAGTCAGCGAAGTCAGGCCCCGGTTCGAGTGCCAGCCCCAGGCGGTGAATCGAGTAATCTTCAGGATCAGGCCGGAAATATATACCGCCCTGTTCGTCGGGCGGATAGGCTGCGGTGTTGAAAAATGCCGCGAGAAACGCAGTCAGTTCCGATAAAAGCATGAAGGAGGCCGGGGTACGGTTTACTGAAACGCTGCCAGCTGGGTTTTCAACTGCCTGATTTCTTCCTGCATGAACTTGATCCGCTGCAACAGGTGGTTGATCACATCAATACCGTCCAGGTTAACGTTCAGATCATAATGCAGGTTACTAAACTTCTCGACGGCCTGCAACTGATTAAACGGAATGCATTGCTGTTCCTCCACCACCACCAGTTCAATCAACCCGTATTCGGCCAGCGAAAGCACAAATGTCTGGTCGATTGTGTATTTCTGGCAATAATCCTCCACAAGAATAACCTCGTCCGGTAACATACCTTTTCGTTTATAATTGGGACAATTCTCTGAATAATTCCTTTTGCTTCTCGCTCAGTCCGGTCGGAATTTTGACTGAATACGTGATGTACAAATCGCCGAATTTACCGTCCTGTTTGTACACCGGAAAGCCTTTGCCTTTCAGCCGGACTTTCGTACCGCTCTGGGTTTCAGGGCTTACTTTCAGCTTTACTTTGCCGCTCAGGGTGTCAATGGTGATGTCTCCGCCCAGAACCGCCGTGTAAAGGTCCAGTTCAACCGTCATGTACAGGTCGTCGTTGAGCCGCTTGAGCGTGGGATCGTCGGCCATCACAAATGTAATGTACAGATCGCCATTCGGGCCGCCGTTGGTGCCGGGGCCGCCCTGACCTTTGAGCTTGATTACCTGCCCGTCGGCAATCCCGGCCGGAACGGTAATCCGGATGTTTTTGCCGTTGACAGTCAGCGTATGCTGGTGGGTCTGGTAGGCTTCGCGCAGGCTGATGTGCAGTTCGGCGGTATAATCCTGCCCGCGGAAGGGTGTTTGCCGTCCACCCCGGGGCCGCTCGCCAAAGAACGACTCGTAGAAATCAGAAAAATCAGGGCTCGAAAACGGATCACCGGCATACCGCTGTTCTCCGCCCCGGTTTGCGTATTGCCCCGACTGACGGGCTTGCTCAAACTCGTCGGCGTGGCGCCAGTTTTCACCGTACTGGTCGTATTTTTTCCGCTTTTCGGGATCGCTCAGAACCTCGTTGGCTTCGTTAATCTGCTGGAATCGCGTGTTGGCTTCCTGATCGTTGGGGTTCAGGTCCGGATGGTATTGCCGGGCCAGCTTACGATATGCCTTCTTGATGTCTTCTGTCGAAGCGCCTTTGTTGAGGCCCAGGACCTGGTAGTAATCAATGAACGCCATGGCGGTATAAAACTAAATTCCGGAAGTTCGGCGGTAATTACTGTACTGAAACGCACACTCGGTTGATTTGTTCGGTGGGCTCATTTGGGCTCATCCGCAAAGTAGAAACAGTGCGGTTACCTTTTCTGGTTTCAATCGTCTAAAAATTAAGTACCGGGGAGTTTAGCATATCCACACCATTTTTTTAGCCCATCCCGGTTTCTTTTATGAAGAACGTCGTAGCGCTGCTGCGCGATTATTTCGGTATGTCGCAGCGGGAAGCCAGGGGACTGTTTGTTCTGCTGTTGTTCACTGGTTTGCTGTTGCTGCTGCCGGTCGTCTACCGTCTGTGGGTGCCGGATCAGATTCCCGACACGTCGGAAGCCGACCGGCGCCAGCTTGATAGTCTGGTGGCGCTGCTGGAAGCCGATAAAACCGGGTCGGAAGACCGCTACGAAAACAGGCCGGGGCGCTTCGAACCCGCCAGTGTGTCCAGAAAAGCCGAACGGTTTGCCTTCGACCCCAATGCCATCGACGCCGGAAGCTGGCAGCGGTTGGGTGCACCCCGCTGGCTGGCCGAACGCATTGTCCGCTACCGCTCCAAGGGCGGACGATTTCGCAAAAGAGAAGATTTACTGAAAATATACGACTTCTCGCCGGACTTCTACGCCGAGCTTAAACCGTATATTCAGCTTACTACCGAAAGCCGGACAGACAGGCCGTATGAACACCGCGAACGGTATGCCGCGAAGGAGGCATTGGACGATAGACCGTTTACGGCCCGCAAACCGGCTTCTGTTTCCAACCGCTTTAGTAAACCGGTTCTGCAACCGTTCGACATCAACACCGCCGATACGACCGATTTGAAAAAGCTGCGCGGCATTGGCTCGAAACTGGCGGGCCGGATTATCAAGTTCCGGGAGGGTTTGGGCGGTTTTGTGTCGGCGGATCAATATACCGAAGTGTTCGGCCTGGACTCGCTGGCGCTGGAGGAACTAACAAAATACGGTCGGGTTCAATCGCCGGTTAAAAAGCTGGCGATCAATACCGCCACCGCCGAAGAACTCGACCGACACGTTTACCTCTCCAAACGACAGGCTGAAATTATAGTCAATTACCGAACGCAGCACGGGCCGTTTACGTCGCCCGAATCACTGCGCAACATCCGGATTCTGGATGCCAGAACCATCGAACGGCTCAAGCCATACCTGGAATTTTAAAAGTTTGGTTTCAGTAAATACTTCAGGTAAAAATCATCAATGGCCTGCACGGCTTCTTCCGCCGTATCGACCAGCGAAAACAGTTTCATGTCGCCGGGGCTGATGTTCCCTTCCTGCTCGAGCATGACTTCCTCAATCCAGCCGACCAGACCTTTCCAGAACGAAGTGCCCACCAGCACAATGGGGAAGCGGGCAATTTTTTTGGTCTGAATAAGCGTGAGCGATTCAAACAGTTCGTCGAGCGTACCAAAGCCGCCCGGCAGCACAATAAAGCCCTGGGCGTATTTGACAAACATCACCTTGCGGACAAAGAAGAAATCGAAATTGATGTTCTTATCCGGATCGATGTAAATGTTGCTTTCCTGCTCAAACGGAAGGTGAATGTTCAGACCGACGGATTTGCCGCCCTGTTCAAAAGCGCCTTTGTTACCGGCTTCCATAATACCGGGGCCACCACCGGTAATAACGCCGTAGCCGTGCTTCACCAGTTTGGCCGCAATGTCTTCGGCCATCTGGTAATACGGATTGTCGGGTTTGGTTCGGGCCGAACCGAATATCGACACGCATGGGCCAATTTTAGCCAGTTTATCGAAGCCTTCAACGAACTCGGCCATTACTTTGAAAATGACCCAGGAGTCGGCAATTTTTATTTCGCTCCAGTTCCGGTCCTGAAAAGCTTCCTTGATGCGTTGTTCGTCCGGGGTGAGGAGTAATTCGTCGCGTTTGGGGAGATCTTTTTTAATTTGAGAAACATTCTGTGTTTCCGACCGCTGTACGGTTTTTTCTGCGTCCATATAATTTTCGTTAAGGAGTTAGAACCTTGATGAAATTTTAAAGTCCGTCGCAAACGGTAGCCTTTTAAATCCGGTCAGCCTTCTAACTCGCTGATGGTGGGAGTGTTTGTGATCTATTTGCCGGAAAATTGCTACTTGTCTCCGGTGTTTCTGTAAAATTTCTGTTTTAAACAGCGTAAATACTGCGTAATTGATTACTTAATTTGTCACGAATTCCGACGAATTGCTCGACCCGGTAGCGGCTTTGGGCCGAACCGGAACATAATAACGCAATATTCTATTTTTAGTTTCATTTCCTAAGAAAATCCTATGAAACCCTCCATTGCTGTTGGTGCCGATCATGCCGGCTTTGCGTATAAACAGGAAATTGTAGCCTGGCTGGAAAAAGAAGGCTATCCGACGAAGGACTTTGGTACGTACTCGGAAACGTCCGCCGATTACCCTGATTTTGCGCATCCGGTTGCGATAGCCGTTGAAACCGGGCAGTATAACTGGGGGATTCTGGTTTGCGGCAGCGGCAACGGGGTTGCCATCACGGCCAACAAACACCAGGGTATCCGGGCGGCTCTTTGCTGGCTTCCGGAACTGGCCGAACTGGCCCGGCAGCACAACAACGCCAACGTTCTCTGCCTGCCCGAACGGTATATTTCGGCGGACGAAGCCCTGGAGTGCGTCAAACGGTTTTTAGCGACCGACTTTGAGGGGGGGCGGCACCAGAAGCGGGTTGGTAAAATCAGTTGCTGAGGGCTTCTTTCCGGCGGTAAATACCATCCTGCCCGGTTTTTTCGTACAAAGCCGCCAGGGAAGGTGCGCGCAGGAAGAGCTTCTTAATCACATTTTCCTTGTCGATGATGTAGCTGGGTGGGTCCTTGTGTAAATGGTCGTACACGCTGATGACATTCTCGTAATTGTCCAGACTCCGTAAATCATATTTAGCCAGGTCCCAGTTCAGGTATGGGGTGGCGACCTGGTTGTTTCGGTACGCGCTGATATCTTCGCCAATGACCAGAATTTTCTGCTTTTGAACAAGCCGGTCGATGGGCGAAGGTTTGACCTGTAATGCACTGAGCCGACCCAGTTCCCAGTTCCGGACCAGGGGCAGTGCGCCCTGGTAGAGAATGAGCAGGGTGAACACAAAAACGCCCGTAAAAATCAGTTCTGCAATAAACTCCCGACGGATGCCCTGGAAGTAATAAGCGGCAAAAAAAGCCAGCGCCGGTACAAATATGATAAATAGCATCGGGGCCAGAAACGGCATTAGCCCCACGGATACCAGCGCCGTCAGCCCCCAGATCATCATAATTTGCTGACACCGCTGCTGAAAGTTAACATACCGCGTCGTCTGCCGGAACAGGCTCAGCAGCCCCAGCGTTCCCATCGCAAAGGGAAGAAACAACGAAGCCGCCAGCGTCTGAAAGTCGGTTAGATCATACTGCCGGACCCGAAACACGGACGACAGCAGGTTGCGGTTGAAATCGTCCAGACTGTCGGCCAGATAGTAGTACAATACCGTCAGCAGAATCGGGAAGGCAAAACCGAACAGCAGCAGAGAATGCTGCCGGAAACTGGCACCCGTATACAGCAGCAGCGACATCAGCGCCCAGATCAGGAACAGGGCTGAAGGCAGGTAGAACAGGGCCGACAGACTGATGTAAAAGCCGACTTCAAAGACTTCATCCGTGGCTCCGCGCCGGTCCATCTGTTTGACGAGCGTTCCGAAGGCCAGGAGCAGAAAGGTGGTCGAGAGCAGCGTCGGCGACAGGGTGCTGCAATCGAATGACATGTTCAGAAACAGGGCGTAAATCAGGCCCGGAATCCAGTTGCGGTCGGGGTAGATGTCGCGCACGTTCATCACCCAGTTGAAATAAAACACCTGGAAAGCCGCCACCGCCGTACCGGCCACGTGGTAGGCCAGATGCGACCGCCCGAAGGCCAGATCGAGCAGCCAGTACACCAGGGCCGACAGCGGACTGACACTGTCCCAGATGTCGCGATAAAGCAGATTTCCGTTATTTATTTGTTCACCCACCAGCATCCAGTTCAGTTCCGGAATGAGCAGAGGGGGCGGAGACAACAGAAACGGCAGGCGAATTAAACCGAGCAACAGCAGCAGGCCGACGATCTGAAGGGTGGAGTTAACCCGAAAAAAACTTAACAAGTGATTAGTAGTTTTACCGTAAATATCCGCAAATGGAACGACGAAATTAGCGGTTTCCATGAAAGAAGTCGAATAAAAGGCGGATATTTGCGGGAGTAAACCAGGGAATGATGGCTGCGCGAGTGGCCGCCCTATGTAATGATGAGTCACGGCATTCGAACAATAGATTCGGTTCACTGTCAGGATTCATGATGCATTAATTTTTAAAAAATGGAATCGAAACGACAACAGAAAGTAGCGAGGTTATTGCAGAAAGATCTGAGCGAAATCTTTCAGCGCGATAGCCGACACCTGTTCAACGGGGCGTTCATCACCGTGACGAACGTACGTGTGTCGCCCGACCTGAGCATTGCACGGGTGTACCTGAGCTTTCTGGCCACACCCAATAAGGAAATGCTGCTGGATATGATCAAGGAAAGGGGACGGTCCATCCGCCAGCAACTGGCCGACCGGGTGCGCCACCAGCTCCGGATCATTCCGGAACTCAACTTTTTCCTGGATGATACCGCCGAATACGCGGCTAAAATGGATGCTATTTTTTCTAACCTGGATATTCCGCCTGCCCCGGAAGAGGATGATGAAGAATAAGGCGCTTTCCAACCCATGAACCTTCCTCTCTGGATTGCCCGACGGTATTTCTTCTCGAAACGCAAGCGTAGTTTCATTAACCTGATTTCGCTGGTATCCATGCTCGGTGTGGGCGTAGGTACGATGGCGCTGGTGGTTGTTCTGTCGGTTTTCAACGGGATGGAGGAGCTAAACCGGATGATCTTCAAGACCTTCGAGGCTGATCTTACCATCAGTCCCGCGCAAGGCAAACGGCTGACGGTTTCGCCCGGCTTGTTGCAGACCATTCAGAAAACCGGTCAGGTTCATCTCATAACGCAGGTCATTGAAGACAACGCCCTGGCCCGCTACCGCGACGGGCAAACCGTGGTCAAACTGAAGGGAATCGACAATTCGTACCTGCAACGGCGGCAACTGGATACGGCTTTGGTGGAAGGAAGACTGCGTTTGCAGGAGGACGGCATGGCGTATGCGCTGGTGGCCGAAGGCGTCCGGAATGCCCTGCTCATTTCGCCCGAAGACCCGCTGACGCTGCTTGAACTCTGGTATCCGCAAAACCGTAAATCCTACACGGTTCTGTCGGCGGATGCGTTTAACCGGGCCGATCTGGCCGTATCGGGGGTATTCTTTATTGAGGATAATTTCAATGATTACGTGCTGGCACCCTTAAACGTGGTGCGTGAATTGGTTGGCTATGAACAAAATCAGTTATCTTCGCTGGAATTGCAGATAAAAGCGGGGGTAGAGATTGCCCAACTGAAAAAAACGCTGCAACAGCAACTGGGTGGTACGGTCGTGATTAAAGACCGCGACGATCTGAATCCGGATTTGTTTCGGGCCATTCGTGTTGAGAAACTGTTTGTTACCGTTACGCTGGCGTTTCTGGTGCTGGTGGCGTCGATCAACATCTTTTTTTCGCTGTCGATGCTGGCGATTGAGAAGAAAGACGATGTGGCCATTCTCTATGCCATGGGCGCGTCGCCTTCGCTGGTCCGGCGGATTTTTCTGTTTGAAGGATCGATTGTGGCGTTTATCGGGGCCATTGTCGGCCTGGTGCTGGGCATTGTGCTGTGCCTGTTGCAGCAACGGTTTGGTTTTGTTTCAATGGGCATTGAAGGCTCGCTGATCGACGCCTATCCGGTCAAATTACAGGCAAATGATTTGATCATTACTACGTTCATTGTCATTACCGTAACCATTGTGGTGTCCTGGTTTCCGGCCCAAAAAGCGGCCGCCGTATCAAAAGCCGTTGACAGTGTACAGTAACGAACAAAACAACTTACTAAAAAACGAATTGCGTCGTTGTGAACAAGGCTAAGTGATTAACAGTATGTTTAAACATTTCCTAAATAGTGTTCTTCTCCTTGTTTTTTTAATCAGCAGTGACAGGGCGCTGGGGCAAGCCAGCCGTTCGGCCGAGGCTGATAAAAAAAACGTATCCCTATCGGCTCAGGGACCCTATAATCCAAGCCGGACGCTGCAACACGATCTGATCCATACGCGGCTCGATCTGCGGTTCGACTGGGTGCGGCAGTGGGTACACGGTAAGGCTCAACTCCGGTTTAAACCGCATTTTTATCCCCAGAACACGCTCGATGTTGACGCCAAAGGCTTCGACATTAAAGGTATTTTTCTGCTCGATACCCTGAAAACCGGCGAAACGGTATTCGACACGCTGAATTATACGTATAACGACCGGCAGAAGATTCACATCCTGCTGCCCCGGACGTACACCCGCGCCGATACCTTCGACATCCAGATTGCGTATACCGCCAAACCGAACGAACGGCCTATGGGCGGCAGTGCGGCCATTTCGCAGGATAAAGGGCTGTATTTTATCAACCACGACGGCGCCGAACCCAATAAACCCCGCCAGATCTGGACGCAGGGCGAAACCGAAGCCAACTCGTGCTGGTTTCCGACCATCGACACGCCGAACGAGAAGATGACGCAGGAAATCTACCTGACCGTCGAAAACCGGTACCGGACGCTCTCCAACGGCCAACTGATTTCATCGACCCTCAACCCCGATAGCTCGCGCACCGACTACTGGCGGCAGACGCTGCCCCACGCGCCGTATCTGGCGATGGTGGCCGTGGGCGAATTTGCCTATGTAAAGGACTCGCTGCCTGCTACACCCGAACGCGGACCGCTGGAAGTGAGCTATTACGTAGAACCGGCTTACGAATCGTCAGCCCGGGCTATCTTTGGCCGGACGCCGGAGATGGTCGAATTTTTCGAGAAAAAATTTGGCGTTCCCTACGTCTGGGAAAAATACAGCCAGATTGCCGTGCGCGATTTTGTAACCGGGGCGATGGAGAACACCACGGCAACTGTCCACGGCGAAACCGTGCAGATGGACGAGCGGCAACTGGTAGACGGTAATTCCGACGACGTGATTGCCCACGAACTGGCGCACCACTGGTTCGGAAATTTGACTACTGCCGAATCGTGGGCCAACCTGCCGCTGAACGAAGCCTTTGCCACCTACGCCGAGTACCTCTGGCGCGAACACAAGGAGGGCGTTTACTCCGCCGACATGCACGGTCTGGATGACCTCAATCAGTACATTGCCGAAGCCGAAACCAAGCAGGAACCCCTGATCCGGTATCATTACACCGACCGGGAGCAGATGTTCGACAGCCATTCGTACGCTAAGGGTGGGCGGGTGCTGCACCTGCTGCGGAAAACCGTGGGAGATGAAGCATTCTTCGAATCCCTGACGCTGTACCTGAAACGCCACCGCTTCAAAACCGCCGAACTGAGCGACCTCCGCGAAGCGTTCGAGGAGGTGACGGGGCAGGACCTGAACTGGTTTTTCAACCAGTGGTTTCTGAAACCGGGCCATGCGGTGATCAAAGTCGAGAAAGAATACCGGCAGGGTGGGGTGCAGCTAACGGTTTTGCAGCAGCAGGATTCGACCCGCACGCCGATTTACCGACTGCCGGTGAAGGTCGATATCTGGGTGAAAGGCCAGAAGAAAAGCTACGACGTGGTGGTTGATAAGGCCAAACAGGTCCTGAATTTTCAGGTGGAACAACGCCCAGACCTGGTTCTGTTCGACGCTGATCACCGGATTGTGGGCACCGTTGAGCAGGAAAAAAATAAACCGGAGCTGGTTTTTCAGTTCTATCATACCGACAATTACCTCGACAAGTACGAGTCCATCACGCGGCTGGAAGACAAAAGCAACCTGATCGACTCGACGGTTCGGCACATGATGATGGACGCCATGAACGACAAATTCTGGCGGATTCGGCAGGTGGCTACCGGCAATTTTGCGGAATACGACGGTCAGGAATTTGCGGACGTAGAGCGGATTGTCCAGAGCAAAGCCCGAAACGATGCCAAGTCGCTGGTACGGCAGGAGGCTATCAACACGCTGGCATCGTACGCCGATAACGTCAACGATCCGCTTTTCCGGGAGGCCCTGAACGATACGTCGTACGCCGTGGTGTCGTCGGCGCTGGATTCGTACCTGCTGTCAAAGCCGGGTGATGCCAGTGAAATAGCCACCCGGTTTGAGAACGTACCCAACGGGGAGATTGTGACGGCGGTTGCCAATTACTACGCCAGTTCTCCCGACACGAGCCGCTACAATTGGTTCATCAACAAGATGAATACCATGAAACCGCAGGACTTGTATAACTTTTTGCAGGTTTTTGGCAAATACCTCATTCGCTCCGGCGCCGATATGCAGCGGCAGGCCATTCCGATGCTGGAAGTGATGGCCCGCACGAGTCCGGCCTATTTTGTCCGGTTCGGAGCCTATCAGGTGCTGGGTTTGTTGCAGGACATTGAGGGCGTCAAATCCATGCGCAAGGACATCCGCCTGAGTGAGCGCGATCCGAAATTGAAAGAGATGTACGAGCAGTTCAAAGATTTTTAAACATAAAATTACCCAACAAACTCCTACAATACCTATGAAGAAAACCCTCATCACTTCCATTTTTATTGCCTTTCTAGGCATCACAACCCTGCTGGCCGGGCCGATTGATGGGAAATGGACCGGAAAAATTGCGGATGATTACGCGTTGGTTCTGAACCTGAAGGCCGAAGGCAACAAATTAACGGGAACCATCGGTAACAACGATGGCGATCTGCCCATTAATGACGGTAAAGTAAATGGCAACGAATTTTCGTTTACTACGGAATACCAGGGCAATAAGCTTCCGGTTAAGGGGCGTGTAGAAGGCGAAAAGCTGTATTTATCCGTCGATTACAACGGTACGGAACTGACCGGTACCTTCACCAAACAGGGCGGTTCGGCTACAGCCAGCGCCCCGGAACGAAAAATGAAACCGGAAGATACAGAAGCCTGGAACCCCGTGCCGAAAGTGATTACCCCGGGCAAAACGCCCCTGGATGCGCCCTCCGACGCCATCATTCTGTTCGACGGCAAAAACCTGGATCAATGGGTGTCGGTGAAAGACAAATCGCCCGCACAGTGGACGGTGAAAAACGGTGTGCTGACCGTCAACAAAGCCGTTGGCAACATCGAAACCAAGCGTGCGTTCAAGAATTACCAGCTTCACATCGAGTGGAAAATCCCGGAAAAAATTACGCTGACGGGCCAAAGCCGGGGCAACAGCGGTATCTTCCTGGCATCAACCGGCCCCGGTGATGCGGGTTACGAGTTGCAGGTGCTGGATTCATACGAGAACAAAACTTACTCGAACGGCCAGGCCGGTAGCATTTACAAGCAGGGAATTCCCCTGGCCAACGCCAGCAAAAAACCGGGTGAGTGGCAGGTGTACGACGTGATCTGGACGGCCCCGACGTTCAACGCCGACGGTTCGGTGCAGACACCCGCCCACGTTACGGTAATTCATAATGGAGCCGTCGTACAAAATAACTTTGAGCTGAAAGGCGAAACGGTTTACATCGGCCAGCCGCAGTACAAAAAATACGACAGTGCGCCGATCAAGCTTCAGGCTCACGGCGACCCCAGCGAACCAATCAGCTTTCGGAACATTTGGGTTCGGGAGTTGTAAAATTCCTCAGGGCATACAGTTTTATCGAAGGGCAGCCACTGGCTGCCCTTTTTTTGCATTTTCTCCGGAGAAAGAAAAAGAAATTTGAAAGAAAAATGGCCATTTTTAGGATTTTGGTGCGATTGTATTGGATTTATTAGATTTTGTTTGAAGGTGTTACACCAGCGTCATGAAATGTTACGACCGTGCTAACGGCTTCGGGCAGGTCGGTTGTAGGTTTGCATCGTCGGACGAATCGACGCCAAACAGACAACAAATTCTAATCACGCTCATGAAAAAGATTACCCTCTTTGCCGCGGTTCTGCTGGCAATGGCCGGTTGTAAAGACGCAACCGAGGAGCTTCAACCGCAGCCAGTCAGTACTGGCTCGTACCTCATTTACACCACGTTACCCACCCTGAAATTTGACCAGCTGGAGCTGAAAGTGAACGGCACAATGGTCGGAAGGCTGACGGCTCCCTTTGTGGCTTCGGGCCACCGGGAAGTTCCGGAGTCGTCCATGTCCAACACGGTGCTGCGTATCGAACGGCCCCAGGGCAGCTACACGCTCGATGCAGTGGCAATCCTGAAGGGGCAGAAAACGGTGGCGTGGTCGACGCCCCTGCGGTTTGAAACTGCTAAAATAAAACGGTCTAATTTACAGGCCGAGTAATTCGTAATCCATCCACACAAATCCATTTCAAACAATCATGAGAAAGATCATTCTTTCCCTGGCCCTGATTGCGGCCAGCCAGAGCCTGCAGGCCCAAACCAACATTGTTCTTAAACCTAATTCGGTCACCCCCGGCGTGGGCAACATTGTTGCGGGCCGCAATAACAGTACGGTTATGAAAGGTGAGAACAATGTCATTATGGGCTACGGAGCGGGACAAAACAGCACCACGGGCTCGAGCAATGTATTCATCGGCAATACGGCAGGGGCTTTTAACACCACGGGTTGGAGTAACGTAGCAATCGGAACGGGGGCCGGACAAAAGAATACAACTGGCCAATACAATATCTTCCTGGGAATTACATCGGGGCATAGTATGACTTTGGGAGACGGTAATACCTTTTTAGGGGCGGGAGCAGGCTATTATCTTGAGAAGGGAACAGACAATATATTTATTGGATCAAGCTCCGGAAAAGACGTTACCAAAAGCATGAATAACACCTTGATCGGACCGAAAACGTCTCTAGGCCAGTCGGGCGGTTATATAGGTACGGTGAACGCGACGGCCATTGGTTACAATGCCCGGGTCGAAGTTCCCAACGGGGTGGTGCTGGGAAGCACTGATGCCGTGGTGGGCATTGGAACCTCGGCCCCCACGGTTCGCCTGCACGTCAAAAGCAATCAGACCAATAAATCAGGTGTGCGGCTGGAAAACCTGACCAGCAACAGCCCGGCTACCCGTCTTAATCAGAGCAAATTCCTGACGGTTGACGAGCAGGGTAACATCGTGATGGGCACAACCCGCAGCACAGCCCGTCTGGGCGCTGAGGAGGAAACGGCGTTGTGGAAACCGGTGGGCGATCACCTCCAATCGACGCACAAAGGCGGTCTGATCATCGGCGACGGCATCAGCCAGACCCCGGCGGGCTACCGGCTCTACGTCTCCGATGGTATTTTAACCGAGAAAGTAAAGGTGGCCATCAAAACCACCAACGACTGGTCGGACCGGGTGTTCGAGAAGGATTATAAATTGCGGACTCTGGACGAAGTGGAGCAGCACATCCAGAAACACGGTTATCTGCCCGGGGTACCATCGGCGCGCGAAGTGGTAGAGAAAGGCATTGATATTGGCAAGATGGACGCCAAACTGCTGGAAAAAGTCGAAGAGTTGACCCTGTATCTGTTGCAGCAGAAAAAGCAGATCGAGCATTTGCAGGAGCAGCTTTCCCTGGTCGTAGCGAATAAAAAATAAAGGTTCGTCCTCAAAGCCATGAAAACAATCGCAATGCTGCTGGCCTTCACCGGTCTGATGACCCTGACGGCAGCCCATACCAACGCCAACGATCACCTGAAGCTGAACAGCACCGTAAACGCTAAAGAAGTGAAAACAGAGCAGGCTCAGCGCTCCATTGTTCTGCTACCCGGTTTTGCCGTCCAGTCGGGAGCCGTTTTCCAGGCCAGCGTGGGCGATGCGTCGCTCAAATCGGTGGTGACAATCGGTAAATACGGCGAAGAGCTGGTCCGGCCCATTCGGATTGAACCCGCAGCCGAACCGTCGGAAACCAACGCCAAAACAAGTGTGAATCAACCGTAGGACTGTACGTGCGTGGTTAAAAACCGTCCGGCTAACCGGACGGTTTTTTTGTGGAACGCAGGCCGAAATCGAAACCAGAACCCGTACGAAGGTTGTTACCAAGTTGTACAATTGACGGGATTTGTGTTTCTTGACGGCCTCTTCCGTTATTCTGCATTCAATGACAAAACCACAAAAGAAACTCTTCTTACTGGACGCGCTGGCTCTGATCTACCGCGCCCATTTTGCCTTTAGTAAGTCACCCCGAATTAACTCGCGGGGCCTGAATACCAGTTGCGTGTTCGGCTTTACGAATGCGCTGCTGGAAATTCTTCAGAAAGAAAAGCCGACTCACATCGGCGTTGCGTTCGATAGCAGTAAAAAAACCTTCCGGCACGACACGTTTGTCGATTACAAGGCCAACCGTCAGGCCATGCCCGAGGACATCAGCATCGCCATTCCGTACGTGAAAAGGCTGGTCGAGGCTATGAATATTCCCATCCTGATTCTGGATGGTTATGAAGCGGACGACATCATCGGAACGCTCGCCAAACGGGCCGCCAGGGCTGATTTTGAGGTGTTTATGATGACTCCGGATAAGGACTATGGCCAGTTGGTGGAAGATCATATTTACGTATACCGTCCGGCTTTCATGGGCAAGGCCGCCGAAAAGCTGGGCGTAAAAGAAGTGCTGGACCGCTGGCAGATTCAGGAAATCAGTCAGGTGACCGATATGCTGGGGTTGATGGGCGATTCGGTCGATAACATTCCGGGGATTCCGGGCGTGGGCGAAAAAACCGCCCAAAAACTGGTTGCCGAGTTCGGAACCGTCGAAAATCTGATTGCCAATACCGACAAGCTGAAAGGCAAGCTGAAAGAAAACGTCGTGCAATTTGCGCAACAGGGCCTGTTGTCGAAGCAACTGGCGACGATTCACCTGGATGTACCGCTTGATTTCAACGAAAACGCCCTGCTGTATACCGATCCGGATAAACCCAAATTATCGGCGCTGCTGGATGAGCTTGAGTTTCGGCAACTGCGTCGTCGGCTGGTAGGGGATGATGACGCGGACCCGATTCCGTTCCCGGTTGTACCCCGTCCGGCTCCGAAAGGACAGATGAATTTGTTCGATGAGGAAACCGTTCTGGCTCCTGCCGCTCTGCCCGGTACCGAAAAACCGTCCGGTACGGCTGATCTGCCTTTTATAGAGGAGCCGCAACCTGCCCGTGATGCGTCTATTGCGGCTTTTGAAAAAAACGCCCGCCCGGCGGTGGTAGGAAATACGCCGGATATCCAGCCGGATTGGACGGAAACCGAACCCGACGAGCGAAAACACGAGCCCCGGCGCACGATTTACTCGGTGGTCCATGACTACCGGCTGGTCGATACGCCTGAATTGCGAGAAAGTCTGGTGTATTATCTGAACCAGCAGGAAACCATCTGTTTCGATTCGGAAACCACCTCAACCGACCCTGTGGAGGCCGATCTGGTGGGCCTGTCGTTTGCCTACCGCAAGGGCGAAGCGTTCTACGTGCCCGTACCGTCCGACCGTGAGGGAGCGCAGGCCATTGTCGAGGAGTTTCGGAGCGTATTCGAGAATCCGGCCATCGTCAAGGTGGGCCAGAACCTCAAGTACGACATGCTGATGCTGAAAAAATACGGTATTGAGGTTCAGGGCAAGCTGTTCGATACGATGGTGGCGCATTACCTGATCGAACCAGAGCAGCGGCACAACATGGACATCATGGCGATGACCTACCTGAATTACGACCCGGTTTCGATTGAAACGCTGATCGGTAAAAAAGGTCCGAAACAGTTGTCAATGCGCGATGTGGACGTTCAGAAAGTGGTTGAATATGCCGGGGAGGATGCCGACATTACGCTGCAACTGAAAGACATCTTTATGCCGATGCTGGAGAAGAACCAGCTCAACAAGCTGTTCGATGAGGTGGAAATGCCGCTGGTGCGCGTGCTGAGTGAGATGGAACTGGGCGGTGTCAAAGTGGACGAAAACGCCCTGAACGAACTTTCGGCCACGCTGGAAACCGATATGCGGCAGGTCCAGAGCGAAATTTTCGAACTCGCGGGCGGCCCGTTCAACATCGGTTCGCCAAAGCAACTCGGCGAAGTCCTGTTTGATAAACTGAAGCTTGACAACAAAGCGAAAAAAACCAAAACCGGCCAGTATGCCACGGGTGAGGAGGTGCTGACCGAACTGGAAGCCGATCACGAAATTGCTCGTAAGATTCTGGATTACCGGGAGTTGGTGAAGCTGAAAAATACGTACGTCGACGCACTGCCGCTGCTGATTAGTCCGCGCGATGGTCGGATTCATACCTCGTTCAACCAGGCGGTGGCCGCTACCGGCCGCTTGAGTTCGACCAACCCGAACCTGCAAAACATTCCGATCCGGACACCCCGGGGCCGTGAAATCCGGAAAGCGTTTGTGCCGCACAGCGATGAGTTCCTGATTATGTCGGCGGATTATTCGCAGATCGAACTGCGGATTATGGCGGCTTTCAGCGGGGATCAGACCATGCTCGATGCGTTCAACAACGGGATTGACATTCACATGCAGACGGCCAGCAAGGTGTTTAAAGTACCGCTGGATCAGGTGGATTCGGACATGCGCCGGAAAGCCAAAATGGTCAATTTTGGCATTATCTACGGTATTTCAGCGTTTGGTCTGGCCCGTCGGCTGCGGATTCCGCGCAAGGAAGCGTCCGAGATTATTCAGGAATATTTTGCGGGATTTCCGGCTATCAAACAGTATATGGATAAGTCGATTGAGAAAGCGCGGGAGTGTGAATACGCAGAAACCATTCTGGGCCGACGCCGGTATCTGCGCGACATCAACTCGCGGAACATGACCGACCGGAGTTTTGCCGAGCGCAACGCCATCAACGCACCCATTCAGGGGTCGGCGGCTGATATGATCAAAATTGCCATGATCAAAATCGATGAATTTATCCGCGAAAACCGTCTGAAATCGCGCATGATTCTGACGGTTCATGACGAATTGGTTTTCGATGCGCACAAGGACGAACTGGATTTGCTGAGGGAGAATGTGGCGCATTTGATGGCAAACGCCATTCCGCTGGCCGTCAAGATGGAAACCGGAATCGGCGTGGGCGTCAACTGGCTCGATGCGCATTGAGTTCAAAGAAACGTTCTATCGCGGAGTTGAGCGGAGTATCTCTGCTTACCTCCGCGATACAGCTTTTCTTCGCTACAGAAGTGTTCATAACAAAGAATTAACAGGGTTTTCGGGAAGGACGCCTTGTTTTTTTGTTAGTATAGAATCACTAATCCCTCGCAAAATGAAAAACATACTGGTTCCCACGGACTTTACCGGTACTTCTGAACGAGCCCTCGCCTGGGCAAAATTTCTGGCGAAGCATTACAGCCAGGACGGTCAGGAGACGCTGCTGACGCTCGCCCATGTTACCCAACCCTATATTCCGGATTCTACGCTGCCAACGGGTGAGGTTGGCATCGGGATGATGGCCGTACAGGAAATGGAAGACGTCGGGGAATTAAATTTGCAGGAAATCGCCGATCAGCTCGAAAGGGAGGGATTCAAGACCCGCATCGAAAGCCGGGTGGGTTCCATTGACAGCGAGATTGTCGATGTTGCCGATGAGCTGAAACCGGACCTAATTGTGATGGGCCGGAGCCATATCGACTCCTTTTTTGACTGGCTGGCGGGAAGCTCGGCGGCCGATGTGGCCATGACGGCTCATTGCCCGGTGCTGGTTGTTCCTACGCCCGATCCCAGTCGGAATTACCCCGTTCAGTTGCAGAACATTGCCTACGCTACCCAACTGGAGTTTGACGAAAATCACATTTTGCGGCCGGTGGTGCAACTCGCCCGCACGTTTCAGTCCAACCTGCGGCTGGTCAAAATCCAGGCGCTGAATCAGCCGAATGTTCGCGACGACCGGCAATATCTGACGCAGATTCAGGCGGAATTTGGTCAGCAGCGGTTTGTGGAAGATACCGTTGATGCCGACAACGTGATTGAAGGACTGACGAAATACACCCAAACCCATCAGGTTGATTTATTGGTGATGGCAACCCGCGAACGGGATTTCCTGAGTAAACTGCTGAATCCGAGCCTGACCAAGCGTATGGTATTGAACTCCGACGTGCCGGTGCTGGTCTATCACGCGGAGGAAAACTACTGACACGTACCCGCAACCGGATACCGGCCCTGGGCGTGCAGTCTTTAGTCCGTATTATTGATTTATACGGACTAATTTCCCAATCCGCAGTTAATGAAAGTCAATACGGGGAGCCACGGAGCCCGTAGGTACGTTATGAGGAGACGCCGGTATAAACATTCGGAGAAAAAAGTAGGGGCCTCACCGGGAACCCTGATTTATGTTGGTCAGGAGATTGACTACAAAACCAAAATTCGCCGGATTGACTACAATGAAGCGGCTTATACCGTCGAAAACATCAAACGACTGGCTTCGTGCAGCCGCCCGGACGACGCTTCTGACATTGTATCCTGGGTCAATGTAGACGGCATTCACGAGCCCAGCGTGATCGAACGAATCGGGCAGCAATACCAGTTGCATTCGCTGCTGCTCGAAGATGTGATGAACTCGCAGCAGAAACCAAAGGTGGAGGAATACGATGGCTCCTACCTGTTTGCGACGCTCAAAATGCTGTATTTTAAGCCGGCGAGCGAGGAACTCGACAGCGAACACCTCAGTTTTGTGCTGGGCAAAAATTACCTGATTTCCTTCCAGGAAGAACGAAAAGCAGACCTGTTTCAGCCGGTTCTGGACCGTATTCAGGCATCGGCGGGCAAAACCCGGCGCAACGGCCCCGATTACCTCCTGTACGCCCTGATGGATTTGGTGGTCGATCACTATTTTGTGGTGCTGGACAACATTGCCGAGAAACTGGAAGGGTTGGAGGACTGCATTATTCAGCAGGCAGCCGGGCAGGATACGTTGACGCACCTGTATACCCTCAAACGCGAACTGACCCTGATGCGCAAAGCCGTCTGGCCCGTGCGGGAGATGCTGAGCCGCCTGTTGCTGGAAGAAAGTGAGCTGATTCGCCCCACCACCATCCCTTTTCTGCGTGATCTCTACGACCATGTTGTGCAGGTGCTGGACAGCATCGACTCCTACCGCGAACTGGCCACGGGGCTGCTCGATGTCTATCTCTCGACGCTCAGCAACCGGATGAACTCGGTCATGAAAACACTCACAATTTTTTCCGCTATTTTTATGCCCCTAACCTTCATTGTGGGCGTCTACGGAATGAATTTTGACAATATGCCGGAGCTGCATACCCGCAGCGGTTATTTTGTCGTGCTGGGCGTTATGGCCGTTTTAACGGTTTTAATGATCATTTACTTCCGACGGCGAAGGTGGTTTTAAGTATACGGGTTTATGACAATTCAGGAATTTGATATTAATACGTCGGACGTTTATCCACTAACCGACAGTCGGCAATTATTGTCGCCAACGCCGGGCGGAGCGGCTAAAGCCATATTCTTTGCCATTCAGGGCGAACACCACGACGGGCATCGGTTCATTACAGAACTCTACCGCAAAAACGTGCGGCAGTTTGTGGTTGAGACGGCGGCTCTGACGCCCGAACTCCGGCACGAACTGGCGCAATTGCCCGACGCCCGAATCTGGGAAGTGGGCAGCAGCCTGAGAACCTTGCAGGAGTGGGCCGCCCGGCACCGCTCTCAATTCGATATTCCCGTCGTGGGTATTACCGGCAGCAACGGCAAAACCATTGTGAAGGAGTGGCTGGCGCAGATTCTCGCGCCCGATTTTCGGACTCAGAAAAGCCCGAAAAGCTACAACTCGCAGGTAGGTGTTCCGTTGTCGGTCTGGCCGCTGAATGAGCAGCACACGCTGGGGATTTTTGAAGCCGGTATTTCCAAACCAGCAGAAATGCAGGCGCTTCAGACCATTATCAAACCGACTATCGGTATTTTTACCAACATTGGTTCGGCGCATAACGAAGGATTCCGGTCCCAGAAGCAGAAAGTAGCCGAAAAACTTCGCCTGTTCCGGCAGACCGGTACGCTGATTTACCGGAAGTCGTACGCTGAAATTGATGAAGAAACGCACCTGCTGCTCAAAGCTGTCAACCCCACCATTCGCCTGATTAGCTGGTCGACCGGGCAGCCCGCCGAGGTGGTCGTTTCGTTTACACATCATACCAACGGAATGCTGATCCGGCTGGAATGGGAGGACCGTCCGTACCACATCCGGGTTCCGTTTTCCGACCCGGCTTCTCTCGAGAATGCGACGCACGTACTGCTGGCTGCGCTGGTGCTGGGTGTTACCGACGAAGCCGTTTTGCAGGACCGTTTTGCGCGACTGCGGCCAGTGTCGATGCGGCTGGAACTGAAAGAAGGCATTCACCGCAACCTGCTGATCGACGACACCTACAATAATGACCTAGCCGGTTTGTCGATTGCGCTGGATTTTCTGAGTCAGCAGGATGCTACCCGCCAGAAAGTGCTGGTGCTGTCGGATTTGCTCGAAACCGGTATGGCTGCCGACGATCTCTACCCAGCCATTGCCCGGATGATAACCGAAAAAGCGGTTGGTCAACTGATCGGCGTTGGGCCGGAAATCAGCCGGTTTCAATCTGTTTTTACGGTTCCGAGCCGGTTTTATGCAACCACGAATGAATTATTGCAATCGGGCTATTTGAACGGCCTGACGGATTCGGTAATTCTGGTGAAAGGAGCCCGGCGGTTCTCGTTCGAAACCGTGATCAATCGTTTCGTACAGAAATCGCACCGTACGGTATTGGAAATCAACCTCGATGCGCTGACGCACAACCTGAATTTCTACCGCAACCGGGTGGGTTCACAAACCAAAATTATGGTGATGGTCAAGGCATTTGCGTACGGAAGCGGAAGCGCCGAAGTGGCCAGCCTCCTCCAGTATCACCGGGTCGATTACCTGGCCGTAGCGTATGCCGACGAGGGCGTAGGACTTCGCGAAAACGGAATCCAACTGCCGATCATGGTTATGAACCCGTCACCGCAGGCTTTCCGTCAACTGATTGATTACCAACTGGAACCCGAACTTTACAGCTTCCGGATTCTGGATGAGTGGCTACAGTTTCTGAAGCAGGAAAAGCCGTCGATGGCCATTCCGCCCATTCACCTCAAACTGGATACGGGGATGCACCGGCTGGGATTTTTACCGGGCGAAGTAGCGGCTCTGGGTCAACTGCTGAAAGAAAATCCGGCCTTGCGGGTGGCATCGGTTTTCAGTCACCTGGTTGGGTCCGACGAAGCGGAACACACGGCTTTTTCGCAGGAGCAATACCGGCTGCTGATCGACGGAGCCGCGCAACTGGAATCCTATTTAGGCTACCGACCGCTCCGGCATCTGCTTAATTCGGCGGGTATTGTGCGCTTGCCGGAATTCAAACTGGATATGGTCCGGCTCGGTATCGGTCTCTACGGCGTGGAATCCAGTAAACTGGAACCGCAGCAGGTGCAACCCATTGGCACGTTAAAAACCGTTATTAGCCAGATTAAAGAACTGAAAGCCGGAGAAACTGTGGGCTACAGCCGCCGGGGTGTGCTGGACCACAACGCCCGTATTGCTACCCTGGCCATTGGGTATGCCGACGGCTACGACCGCCGACTGGGCAATGGGGTTGGGCAGGTTTGGGTCAACGGGGTGCTTTGTCCGACGGTTGGGAGTGTTTGCATGGACATGACGATGATTGACGTAACGGCGGCTTCGGCGCAGGAAGGGGACGAAGCCATCCTGTTTGGGCCTCAGGTGCCTATTTCTGATCTGGCAAACCGCATCGGAACGATACCGTACGAAATTCTGACGGGTGTCAGCGAGCGCGTGAAGCGGGTTTTCTACCGGGAATAAATTACAAAAGCCCGCCAGTCGGAAACCAACTGACGGGCTTCATCTGTCCCCACAAACCGCTCTCACAGGGTTCTTCACGGTTGGTGAACGAATCACCAACGTCACTCTTTTTTCTTTTTAGAAGAAAGACGTTAGACAAGGAAGTAACAATTTTACGTTCCGTAGTTCTTGTCTGATGCCTCGCTTCGATGGTTTATTTTGGCATTCTGGCTTTGGCTTCTTCGAGCGCCAGTTTTTTGGTTTCCAGGTCTTTACCCGAGCTTTCCAGATCGGTTTTGGTGGTTTCTGTGTCGCGCTGTAACTGCTCCAGTTCACGGGCGTTTTCCTCCAGCCGTTTCGCCAGGTTCTCTTTTTCTTTTTTGTTTCGTTCGATATCACGCACCAGCTTTTCACTCTGTTTCGTCAGCCGGTCCTGCTTTTTCTGGGCTTCCGTGTATGAATCGTTGGCGAGCTTGATGTCGTAATTAATCTGGGTCCGTTCCGCAAAGCTTTTCAGCAGCGCTTCCACATCGCCGTACATCTCGTTGCCCGGCGTGACGTAATTGCCACTGCCCTGATCAACGGCCAGAAAAATTGTTGCCTTGTTTTTGTCCGTGGAAACCTTACTGGCAACATTTAGCGGTTCCGACGAAAGAACCGCAACTTTAGCCGCTGGTATTTTGTACACTCCGTTGCGGCCAGTCGCCACTTTTCCGTACGATTTTATCAGGGCTTCCCATTCTTTCTCAACGAATTTCCCCTCAATGGGAACGTCGATGCTAAGTCCCGCCAGCGATATCTTATCGACATTTTGCGTAACCGACGATACCGTTTGCGCTTGAAGCGGGGAAAATGCTGCGGCCAGACTAAACAGGCATGAGCAAAACAAGATGGATAAGAACGAGTGAAATGCTGATGTTTTCATGAAAGTAACGATGGATAAAAGGATTTTCTTGTAATAATTATTCTTTTCTTATTGTCAAAAAGGGTCGTTGCGAACAGGTACAGGTCCCCGCCCGTGGCAATTCCCAGCTTTTTACGCAGTGTTTCAGTTGCTTCCGGAAAGTTCCGGACACTCAGGTTTGCTTTACGATCCGGTAAAAAAGAGTGAACCTCTTTTCGGTCCGGTTTGCAATTGCCTATGACTTCAAATGAGCGACCCGGAAAGTCGGGCAGCAGCTCATCGCTGGTGTACAGATGGCTGTTCGGGGCCAGTTTAAACAGACCGAACCGTTCGGCCACAATCCGGAATGCTCCCGCTTTTAGTAAAGACGTATTGGGTTCGTATAAGTAACGCATCGGATCGTGGAAGTTGACCTGGGCGGCCCGTTCTTCGGTTCGGCGGAATGTAAACCGTTCGTCACTACCCGTAGAACGAAGATTAACCGTTTGTATGGTAACGTCCGGATAAGGGTTTGCCGTCAAAACAAACAGGACTTCTTTGCATTCGTTGTCAACCGACACCACATGAACGGCGGCCACATCGGGGAGTTGCCGGATAACCGTTTCAATGTCAATCAGGGGGGACGTTTTGAGCAGTACCGACGTTGCCTTCTGCCGTAAACCAGCCGGGTGCGCAGGCCGGTACCAGTCCAGCACGTTGGGTTCACAATCTTCCAGCCGCACCACTTTTCCTCCCTGGCGGTCGCGCCGGGCCGGGTCGAGGTACAGCCAGTCGGCCAAACCCGTAAAATGGGTCAGAAAGCTTTCTGCATTGGTATGTGGCGCTAGTTGATGCGGAAAATCAATGTTGGTGCCGCCCAGTTTGGGGAGGTTGAAAGCCGCCAGGTCAGCCAGATCAGGTTGTTGTTCCACATAGATAACACGATCAGCCTGTTGCGAAAAAGCCCATGAATCAACGCCCATACCGCCCGTCAGGTCAATGACCAGGGCCGATTTTCCGCCATGTTGCGACAAAAGAGACGCTTTGTAAGCGGCTGTCCGCTCCGACGATGCCTGCTCGACCGAGAGGGCGGGGGGGAACACCAGTTCCGGATTGGCGTACCAGCTGGGTAATTTAAAACGGGCTTTTTGCCGGGCGACCAGTTGAGCCGCCACCACCTTAAGCCGCACGTCGTCTGAGTCCGTCTGACGAAGCAGTAACGCGTGCGGATCAGCGTTTAAATTTTTCTGGACAAACCGTTGCTCATTGGGGGTTAGATCGGTCATTCAAGCTAATAAATTGTAGAAATATTGGAGAAGATTAAAAAAGGATTAAATTTTTTTACGAATTTGCAGTTGTAAATTTCGATTTACTCCTATCACACAAAGTTTTACTTAATTAAATTCTTATGAAAATCTTTAGTCCTCTAAAGACACTATCCAAATACTCTCTCGCTACCTTTCGAGCCGATTTGCCAGCGGGCTTATCCGTTTTTCTAGTCGCCTTACCACTTTGTCTGGGAATTGCGCTGGCATCCGGTGCACCTTTGTTTTCTGGCCTGGTCGCCGGCATGATCGGCGGTCTGGTGATTGGTTTTTTATCGGGTTCGGAAGTCAGCGTGAGTGGTCCGGCTGCGGGTCTGGCCGTGATTGTAGCCGATAGCATCAATAACCTGGGTGCGTTTGAGGTGTTTCTGACGGCAGTAGTTATAGCCGGTATCATTCAGTTTGTTCTGGGTCTGCTAAAAGCAGGTAAATTTAGCGGTTATTTTCCCGACAGCGTTATCCGTGGGTTGCTCGTTGCCATTGGTCTGGTAATTATTCTGAAGCAGATTCCGCACGCACTGGGCCGTGATAACGATTTTGAAGGTGAGTTTGCATTTCAGCAACTGGCTGACGGTGAAAATACCATCTCTGAAATTTACCGGGCCGTCGTTACCGCCAGTACCGGTGCTGTCATCATCAGCCTTGCGTCCTTTTTTCTGCTGTTTTTCTGGGAAAAAGCGTCCAAGAAAGGAATCGGGTTCTTTAAAAATTTCCCCGGCGCACTGGCCGTCGTGATTTTAGGTATTGGCCTGAACGAGCTTTTTCGGATGGTTATGCCGGACTGGTACCTGGGCACGTCGGCTCACCAGCACATGGTGCAGATTCCGGAAATTGAGCCCGACAAAGGCATTTTTTCCGTTTTTTACTTTCCGGATTTCGGGGCGTTAACTAACCCGAAAGTCTACGTGACGGCCATCACCATTGCGATTGTTGCCAGTCTGGAAACCCTGCTGAACCTGGAAGCCGCCGACAAACTAGATCCGGAAAAACGGGTTTCCTCGCCCGATCAGGAGATGGTGGCGCAGGGGATTGGTAATATGTTCTCCGGTTTGATCGGTGGCTTACCCGTTACGTCGGTGATTGTCCGGACCTCGGCCAACGTTTACGGCGGCAATAAAACACGGGTTTCGGCCATCATTCACGGTATTTTCCTGCTGGTGGCGGTCTTTCTGGGAGCTCCTTTGCTGAACCTGATTCCGCTGTCGTGTCTGGCTGCGCTGCTCATCACGGTTGGTTACAAACTGGCGAAACCGGAGATTTTCAAAAAAACGTATCAGGAAGGTATTTACCAGTTTATTCCCTTTATTGTTACTGTACTCGGAATTGTGTTTACTGATTTGCTGATCGGTATTGGCATTGGTCTGGTGGTCGGTATTCTGTTTGTGCTGTTTACCAACTTCCAGACGGCTTTCCGGGTGGTACGGGATGGCAACAAGGTTCTGATTAAATTCCAGAAAGACCTGTATTTCCTGGTGAAACCGCAACTAAAGCAAACCCTGCGCGATTTGCAGCCGGGCGATCAGGTTCTGGTGGATGGAACGTACGCATCGTTTATCGATCACGATATCTACAATATTTTGCAGGATTTTCAGGAAACCGCCCATACGCAGAATATTAAGTATGAACTGAAGAACGTATCATTAAAAAAACGCAGCCTACGCCATGCACGCACACGAGAAGATGTTATTAGCGAATAAAGCCTGGGCCCTCGATAAGCTCGAATTAAACGAGCATTATTTCGAGGATCTGGCGGCCGACCAGAAACCGCAGTTTCTGTGGATTGGCTGTTCCGACAGTCGGGTATCGGCCGAGGAAATCACGGGTACGATGCCGGGCGAAATGTTTGTCCATCGGAACATCGCCAATCAGGTCATTTCCTCGGATCTGAACCTGCTCAGCGTTTTGCAATACGCCGTTGAGGTGCTGAAAGTCCGGCACATTATTGTCTGCGGTCACTACGAGTGCGGTGGGGTTAAAGCCGCCCTGCTCGACAAACGCTACGGTTTGATTGACAACTGGTTGCAAAATATCCAGATCGTCAAGCAGAAATATGCAACGGAACTCAATGCCATCACCAACGAGCACGAACGCTTCAACCGGCTGGTGGAACTGAGCACGCGGGAGCAGGTCTATAACCTAGGGCATACCTCCATTATCCAGGAGGCCTGGAACCGCAAGCAGGAACTGTGGATTCACGGCTGGGTTTTCAATATGCACAACGGGCAGTTGAATAAGGTTGTCGATTTATCGTCGGAAGATCAGGCCGATGTTGATCTGGTGAAGGAGCTGGGTGCCGAAGGCGGCCTGGCCAAAGCCCTGACCACCGACATCCGGCTGATCCCGGAAAAATGAGTTAAATGACTGGTTACGGCATGGCCGCCCGCACGGGCGGCCATGCCATTTTCCGTGTATTTGTAGGAAAAAAGCGGTTTATGTTGCTTTTTTATGGCGTATTCCAAAACCCTACATAGTACATGACTACAAAACCTGTGTCTCACGCCACCACCGAAACAAGCGGTGTCTGGCGGGTCATCACCGCTTCCTCGGTCGGAACCCTCATCGAATGGTACGACTTTTACATCTTCGGCAGCTTAGCCACCATTCTTTCCGCTCAGTTTTTTCCAAAAGACAATCCTACCGCCGGGTTTTTATCGACGCTGGCCACTTTTGCCGCCGGGTTTATCGTACGACCGTTCGGGGCGCTGGTGTTCGGGCGGCTGGGCGATCTGGTGGGCCGAAAATATACGTTTCTGCTCACGCTCGTGCTGATGGGTGGTTCTACGTTCCTGATTGGCTGCGTGCCCGGCTACGAATCCATCGGGATGCTGGCTCCGGCTCTGGTGCTGCTGCTTCGGTTGATTCAGGGGTTGGCGCTGGGCGGTGAATACGGCGGGGCAGCCACCTACGTCGCCGAACACTCGCCCGAAGGCAAACGGGGCTACTTCACGAGTTTTATCCAGACAACGGCTACGCTGGGGCTGTTTGTTTCGCTGGGCGTTATTCTGCTGACCCGGCAGACGCTGGGCACGGATGTTTTTAATGCCTGGGGCTGGCGGGTACCGTTCATTTTATCTGCTATTCTGGTGGGCGTATCCATCTACATCCGGCTGCGCATGTCGGAGTCGCCCATCTTTCAGAAAATCAAAGCAGAAGGCAAGATTTCGACCAACCCGTTAAAGGAAAGCTTTGGTAAAAAAGCCAACCTGAAGATGGTTCTGCTGGCCCTGTTTGGAGCAACGGCGGGTCAGGGTGTGATCTGGTACACCGGCCAGTTCTACGCTCTTTCGTTTATTCAGAAAATCTGCAACGTCGAGTTTGCCCAATCGAACTACATCATTGCGCTGGCCCTGCTGGTGGCCACGCCCTTCTTCGTGATTTTTGGCGGGTTGTCCGACCGTATCGGTCGCCGGAACATCATGCTGGCCGGGATGTTGCTGGGCGTGTTAACCTACCGGCCCATCTACCGCGCCATGTACAGCCTGGCCGATACCACTCAGAAGACGGAATTGACCTTCCGCCAGAGCATCGAAACCAAGAAGGAACGCGTCGAGGGGACGGACGAATTTAAAACGACCACTTCGGCCGTTCGCTACTACGACGATGGCACGGTTTACCGGGAAATCCAACCCCAGCCCGGTTCGGCGTTGACCGCCGTGAGTAAGGAAGTGACGCTGGGCAACGAAGCATTCTGGCTCATGACGGTGCTGGTGCTGGTGCAGGTATTGTATGTTACGATGGTGTACGGCCCGATTGCGGCTTTTCTGGTCGAGCTGTTTCCGACGCGGATTCGGTACACGTCCATGTCGCTGCCCTACCACATCGGTAACGGTGTTTTTGGCGGTTTGACACCGTTCATTGCAACCAGCCTGGTGGAAACGGCGAATAAAACCGGTTCGCTCGATTCGTATTTGCAGGGGCTGTGGTACCCAATCGGTATTGCCGCGGTTTGCCTGATAATCGGCGCTCTGTACATTGACAAAAAACAGTATAAAACCGTAGAAGACTAAGCCCGTACCCCACATGAACGCACTGAAAAAAACGCTCGGTCTGGTCTGGATGCTGGCCGGAATCGCCCTGACAGTGGGCTTACCGTATCAAACCGTACGGCAACTTTTGTTGGAAACCGCCACGGCGGAAGACTATGTTTTCTGGCTCGTGATTGTTGTTATTTTTTTGCCGATTACCATTGGGCTGGCCTTATTTGGCCAGTACGCCTGGCAGGGCGAATACGATAAAAATGAGTAATGAGCGGGCTTGTTTGTTCGGCGAAAGCGACCATTTACCGTTGTTTTTGCCGGTTTTCCGTCTAAAAAATAACGGCATAAAACAAATAATCGTAGCTTAGCGGCCTGAACTATAGTTTTTCAATACAATGAATTTTCGAATCCGAACCTTTGAAGAATATCAGGAGACCTACCGCTATAGTGTTGAGGACCCCGAAGGCTTTTGGGCCGAAATTGCCCAGAACTTTCAGTGGCGCAAGCCGTGGAAGAAAACCCTCCAGTGGAATTTTGAAGAACCCAACGTTCAGTGGTTTGTCGGTGGTACACTGAACATCACCGAAAACTGCCTCGACCGGCATCTGGCCGAGCGGGGCGACCAACCCGCCATCATCTGGGAACCCAACGATCCGCACGAAGCCGGGGTTACGTTAACCTACCGGATGCTGCACGATCAGGTGTGCCGGATGGCCAATGTATTAAAACGTAACGGCGTTGGCAAAGGCGACCGGGTTTGTATTTACCTGCCGATGGTTCCCGAACTGGCGATTGCGGTGCTGGCCTGCGCCCGTATCGGTGCCATCCATTCGGTTGTATTTGGCGGTTTCTCGGCCCGCTCCATTGCCGACCGGATCAACGACGCCCAATGCCGTCTGGTCATTACGTCCGATGGGGCTTACCGCGGAAACAAGGAAATTCCGATGAAGGAAACCGTCGATGACGCGCTTGTGCAGTGCCCCAGCGTCGAGAAGGTGATTGTGCTGACGCGGACGCGCACACCGGTATCGATGATTAAAGGCCGGGATGTGTGGATGGAGCAGGAACTGAAACTGGTGACAGCCGAGTGCCCTGCCGAAGAAATGGATTCGGAAGATATGCTCTTTATCCTGTATACTTCCGGCTCGACGGGCAAACCCAAGGGTGTGGTGCATACCTGCGGGGGCTACATGATTTATGCGGCTTATACCTTCCAGAACGTATTTCAGTACGAACCGGGTCAGGTGCATTTCTGTACCGCCGACATCGGCTGGATTACCGGTCACAGCTACATCGTCTACGGACCGCTGGCTTGCGGAGCCACCAGCCTGTTGTTTGAGGGCGTTCCGACCTGGCCGGATTGCGGACGGTTCTGGGACATTGTCGATAAGTACAAAGTAGACATTCTGTACACGGCTCCGACGGCCATCCGCTCGCTGATGGGCTTTGGCCTTGAAAAAGTGGAAAGCCACGACCTGAGTTCGCTGAAAGTGCTGGGCTCGGTGGGCGAACCGATTAACGAGGAAGCCTGGCACTGGTACGACGATCACATCGGCAAAAACCGTTGTCCGATTGTTGATACGTGGTGGCAGACTGAAACGGGCGGTATTCTGATTTCGCCGATTGCCGGTGTGACCAAAACCAAACCGACGTACGCAACGCTGCCTTTGCCGGGTGTTCAGCCGGTGCTGGTGGACGAAAACGGGCAGGAGATTGAAGGCAACGGTGTGAGCGGCAACCTGTGCATGAAGTTCCCGTGGCCGGGCATTATCCGCACCACATACGGTGATCACGAACGATGCCGTCAAACGTATTTCAGCACGTACAAAAACCTGTATTTCACGGGTGACGGCTGTCTGCGCGACGAAGACGGTTATTACCGCATCACGGGCCGGGTTGATGACGTCCTGAACGTGTCGGGCCACCGGATCGGAACCGCCGAAGTTGAAAACGCCATCAACATGCACACGGGCGTGGTCGAGAGCGCGGTGGTGGGCTATCCGCACGACATCAAAGGGCAGGGGATTTACGCCTATGTGATCGCCGAAAGTACGGTAACGCACGAAGATGGCGACCTGATGAAGCGCGACATTCTGGCTACCGTCAGCCGGATTATTGGTCCGATTGCCAAACCCGACAAGATTCAGTTCGTCAGCGGGTTACCCAAAACCCGTTCCGGCAAGATCATGCGCCGGATTCTGCGCAAAATTGCCGAAGGCGAAACCGCCAATCTGGGCGATACCTCGACGCTGCTCGATCCGGGCATAGTGGAGGAAATCAAGAATGGCGCATTGATTGGCGTTAAGTAACCGTCTGTTTTAAGAAAGCCCTGTAGCTAAACGTTCTCTGAACGTTTAGCTACAGGGCTTTTTGATCTACTCCCGCCATTTAAACGGCGTAGCTACAATGTCAAAATGCTTCCAGTTGGTCATGTCCTCGCGCTTTAAACGAACTTTGTGGGTATCTGCTTCGAATTTTTCGATGTAATATAAATAATATCCCTTCTTTTGAATAGAATCGTATAACTCGTAGCGATCTTTTGCCGGCAGCCGTTTAAAACACTCAAAGATAACTGTTGGTTTGTAGGTGGTTAATACCGTTTCGATGGATTTAATAATCTCAATATCCAGTCCTTCTGTGTCAATTTTAATGAGCGATAAATGGGAAAGGCGATCCTGATATTTTTCGTTTAAAAACCGTTCCAGATTAACCGCCTGAATCTTTTCTTTCAAGCCGTATTTCCCGTGCGGACTGTTTTCAACGGCCGAAATACCACCGTTGCTAAATGTGGCTTCCGAAGAGTTGTAAAAGTATTCACCTTCGTTAGTCGCGATGGCCAGACGGTAGGGATCAATATTGGTTTTGTCCCGGTTAAGCGAAGCATTCTTTTCCAGTATCTTATAGACAATCGGATTGGGGTCAAATGCCAGTACCAGTCCAGATTTTCCGACCGCCAGGGCCATTGGCAGGGTCATATCGCCCATGTGAGCGCCAATATCGATGATAAAGTCCCCTTCTTTTGTAAACTCTTTATAAAAGTTAACATCCGCAATGGAAACTACGTAGGGTTTTTCCAGGAGCGGATTAAGCCACTGCGCAACTTCAATCTGACCATATTGAGGCAGTTCCAGACGGATAACCTGATAGTCATATTCTTTAAACGTACTTTTTAAACGGCGTCTTTCCAGCTTGCGCTTGACATACTTAACCAGGGTATCAATCATAAAAAGGCAGGGCGAATAAGGTTCTAAAAATAGAAAATTTGTAGTCTAGTTTGGCTTTTTCGTTCCAACGAATCCGCTCAAATACGAATCCTTGTCAAAAAAGCGGATATGAAACAATTCTTACTGATTGGGATGATAGCCATGCTGTGGCTGGGTGGGTCCACCACCGCCCGGGCGTGCAGTTGCATGGATGGCGGAGCTTTTCTGACTATCGCCGAAAAAGCCGCCTGGACACCCGGCACGCTGATGGTGCGGGCGGAGGTCAGAGACCACGAAGCGCACGGTATGGATGTGAAAGTGCTGGAGGTGCTGAACGGAAGCGAAGAAAAATCTGTCATTCGCGTCTGGGGCGACCCGGGTTTCATGTGCCGGTTGTATACCAACGGCTTTAAAAAAGGCGACAAACTGGTCCTGATTCTGCACCGGATTGACAACGCGTACTACGAGGACGAGCGCAACGGAGATTATTCGCTCAACGGCTGCGGAACCTATGTGCTGCGGGAGGATAAAAGCATTACAGGCCGCATTACCGCGTCGGATAAGGAAATGTCCAGCAGGCAATTTTACCGCGAACTGGAAAGAATTCTGGATAAAAACCGTCCGGATATGGCCCGGGTTTATCCCAGCCCGGTGGTTGATAAACTCTTGACGGTCAAGGTGCCAGCTTTACGTCAACCGACCATTTTGGCCCAGATCATTACAACCACTGGCCAGACGCTACAAACCCGGGAACTGGAATCCGGAAAGCAACACGAGTGGGATGTGTCGACGCTCGCTCAGGGAATTTACATCATCCGGTTCCGCACGGAACATCAGACCTACACCCGACGGTTTGTCAAACAATAACCGAAAAGTTCGCAAGTTTCGGGTTTCCGGAGTAGGTGGCGCGGGGTAACTTTGCACGATGCAAACGACAAAAGCCATGAACGCAGCGGAAATCCATCCCACGTACCAGCAGATTGCCCGGTCGATTGAGTTTTTAACCGAAAACTTTCAGCAACAACCGTCGCTGGCCGAGGTGGCCGACCGCGTCAACCTGAGCGAGTACCATTTTCAGCGGTTATTCTCAGACTGGGCCGGGGTTAGTCCCAAGAAGTTTTTGCAATATCTGACCCTCGATTTTGCCAAAGAACGGCTACGCAGGGGCCTGACGCTGGCCGAAGCCGCCGACGCAGCCGGACTTTCGGGGACGGGCCGACTCCACGATCTGTTTGTGGTGATCGAAGGCATCACGCCGGGGCAGTTTAAGCAGGGGGGCGAGGGCGTCACAATCCGGTATGCGGTATTCGAAAGTCCGTTTGGATCGTATCTGCTCGGTGCAATCGGCGATAAAATCTGCAAACTGGAGTTTCTGGATGAAGTGGAACCCACTAACAAAGCGGGCCTGGCCGTCCGTTTTGCCGCCGAATGGCCCGAAGCCCGATTGATTTACGATGCTGACTCCCTTCAATCACTGGCCGATGGGATTTTTACCAATACCGGGCGCAGGCCGTTGCGGGTGGCCGTAAAGGCGTCGGCTTTCCAGTTAAAAGTCTGGGAAGCTCTGTTGCGGATTCCGGAAGGGCAGGTGATGAGCTACGATCAGATTGCCGCAGCCATCGGGATGCCGTCGGCGTCGCGGGCGGTCGGAACGGCCATTGGCTCCAATCCGGTGGGCTACCTAATTCCCTGCCACCGTGTGATTCGGAAAACCGGATTGTTCGGGAATTACCGCTGGGGCGCAACCCGGAAAGTGGCTTTGCTGGGCTGGGAAGCGGCCTGTAGTGAACGATAATCGAAAATTGCTGAAATGGAGAGCGGCGCATCCTCGTTGCCTTTCTGCTTCTTGGGGTAAGCCGGTGGCTTTCAAACCAGCGACCGGCTTACCCCTAAAGCTTATTTCTCGGCCAATTGTACTTCGGCCGTCTTTTGAGCAATGTCGTTCTTAATCTTCGGAACGGTTTTCAGGTACTCGTAAATCGCTCCAACTTCGTTGTCCGACAGCATGGGCCGTGGAAACATCGGCTGTCTGAGAATCGAGCCGTCGGGCCGGACACCGAGCTTGACAACCCGAATAAACTGCTCTTTTGTGTATTTCCGGGCAATACCGGTTTGTTGATCAAATGTCAGGTTGGCTGTAAGGACCGATTTGCCCGCTTCGTCCTTCATTTCAATGCCCCCACCGTAATAGCCTTTACTCTTTTCCGGCTCTGTTTTACTCTGGTCGATCATGTCACCGGAATGACAGCCGTAGCAGTCGCCAATGGCGTCGGCGGTGTACCGGCCCAGGGCCACCGGATCGGTGGTGTCGGGCAGGGCAATCAGTTTTGGCGAATAGGCGAGCGGTTTCATGAGCGTGTGCGTCAGCAGCAGCGATACAAAACTCAGTTCAGTCGGGGGCGCTTCTTCTCTGGTGGGTTGCACAGGGAAACGGTCGGACCGCAGCCAGGCGACAACCGATTTCAGGTCTTCGTCGGCCATGTTGGGGTACTGCGGCATAACGGGAGCATAGGATCCGTCGCGTCGGATGCCGGTGCGCAGGAAGTACATTATTTCGCCGTCGGTCCAGCTACCGATGCCCTTTTCCTTGTCTTGAGTGATGTTTTTGGAGTACAACTTTCCGAAGATGGGCGGGGCTTCGGCCATGTACTTGCCGGTCAGCCGGTTTTGGTTGTCGGCGTGGCAGGCCATGCACTGAATCTGGGCGATCACCTCGCCCCGGGCAATCCGGGCCGGAGTTCGTTCAACCGTCACGTCGGGAATCGTGGGCGGGTCGTAGGTCGGAACGCCCACGGCGACTACGTAAGCACAGAATCCGGCGAGCAACAGCAGCATACCGCCGAAGCAAAAACCGACAATTTTTAGGGCTTTTTTCATGAATGAGTAGAGTGGAGAGTTGGTATGGATACGCGTAAGTGGAGCTGGTCAGCCAGCGATTAGTGCATCTGACGGAAACAAAAATACCGTTCCTCGCTGCCTGAATTCAACCTACAACTCATTGAAACGTAACAACTTCGTCATGAAGTGTCACATTTGGAAAATGAAAAAGGGGAGCCGGTTTAAGAAGAGTAGGGGAGATCAATTATGGCAGAAAACCGGGCAGGAATGCTTTTTCCTTCCGATCTTTCGTATCCAACGAATAAACAGAAAGAGCGTTTCCTATGTCGATTGAGCACCTCTCTCAGGACGCGGTCCTGAAACAGATTATAGCGTCTACACCCGCCCCTAAACTCGCCTTTGCGTATGACGACGATCCGGCCCGGAACCGGATTTATCTGGCGCTGCTGGAGAGCATTGTGTCGCAGCAAATTTCCGTAAAAGCCGCCGAGTCCATTTTTGCCCGTTTCCTGGCCCTGTTTCCCGACGGTTATCCGCATCCGGAACAACTCCTGACCAAAACGCCCGAGGAACTGCGAACCGCCGGGCTTTCGGGTCAGAAGGCGCGGTATCTGCAAAGCGTGGCGGAGTTTGCCCTGCAAAACCCCATGACCAACGCCCACCTCCGCCCCATGACCGACGAGGAGATTGTTCAATACCTGCTGCCGATCCGGGGCGTAGGTCGCTGGACGGTTGAAATGCTGCTGATGTTTGTACTGGACCGTCCCGACGTGTTCCCAATCGACGATCTGGTGATTCGCCAGAAAATGGTTCGTGCCTATGGTCTGACTGAAACGGGTCGGGCGCTCTACAAACGCCTGCACGAAATCGCCGAACGCTGGCGTCCCCACCGCACCCTGGCATCCCGCTACCTGTGGCGCTGGAAACCCGAAGGAGTTGTGAGTGAAGAGTTATGAATTAAGAATGAGGAGTTTTTCTCGATGGTATTTTAACTCATAACTTTTCATTCTTAACTCTTAATTCCTCTAGTATTTGGTTACTTCCGGGTGGAGTTCCAGGAGTTCCATGGACAGACTACCCGCTTCGTCTACGGTCCAGCGTTCAGCGATGACGGTGTGGTTGTTCTGGTCGATGTATTTGATGTCGATGGCGGCACCCTGGACCGAAAGCAGGGCAAAACCGTTGTAACCCACATCACGACGACG
The DNA here is from genome assembly GCF_003259745.1 of Larkinella arboricola. Classification (GTDB taxonomy): domain Bacteria; phylum Bacteroidota; class Bacteroidia; order Cytophagales; family Spirosomataceae; genus Larkinella; species Larkinella arboricola. Next base: position 292,163 of record NZ_QLMC01000002.1, read on the forward strand.
GATGCGTTCCCGAATTCGCTGGTCGTAAAAGAGCAGTTGCCCCGTGTGGCCGCGGTCGGGCGGGTTGGTTTCGACGGGCATACCGCCGTGGCCCACGCAGCGGCCCCAGGCCTGAATACCGTCCGAAAAACCGTATTTGTTGTAAAACGAAAGCCGGTGTTCGTGGCCCCAGAACCATAAAACCGGTCGCTCGGCTGCGCCAAACGCCTTTTTCAATTGCCGGCCCACTACGGGATGATCGTCGCGGAACGACGAAAAGTAAGGATGATGACTCAGGAAAATAATGCCCCGTTTATCGTTGGGGTCGTTCAGTTTAACCACCTCCGTGAGCCACTTCAGGTGTTCGTCGCGCAGGTTGCAGTCGGGTTTGAACAGGACTTCCAGCAAAGGCCGGTTGGTCGAGTTGTAGCCGGTATCAAGACCGATGATTCGCCAGTGGCTATTTTCCAGACAAAAGAAACCGGCCTGCTGCGTAGCCACCTGATCGCCCTTCCGGATTTTCATGGCGGGCAGCAGCTTCTTGAAAAAAGCGGTTCCGTTGGAATACATCTCGTGATTGCCCGACAGGGCGAGGCTGCCGTGCTTGCCAAAATGCCAGGATGCGTCCGGATCGGTGAAATTGGTCGCGATTTCCTCGGGCGTTCCAACAAAATACACATCGCCGAGGTGAATCGTATAGTCCGGATCGTAATCGCGGATGAGGTAACCAATCCGGTCGGATTCCGGCGTGTCGGTGGCCCAGTCCGATACCAGCGCAAGGGTCACGGCATCGCTGTAAGTGTGCATCGGATAAATACCGTCGTCGCCGTTGCGGGGGTAAAACTGGTATTCGGCTTTGGGGCCAAAACGGCTTTTGAGGTAGTGATAGGCAAACCCGAAAAGGTTGGTGGCAAAAAACGCGGCCACTTTGTTGGCGGCTGTGCCTTCCTTAAGCCGTTTTTCGTACAGGGCCACCTGCGTTTTGAGGTGGTTTTCCAGCTCCGAATGGCCTAAATCGACGTACTGCTCCGGTTCTCTTTTTTCTGTTTTCATCAACACGTGAAGGTAAAACCGTGAATGGGCGAATAGGCGAAAGCCGTTTTCGGCACCACGGTTTCCGGTTAAACGACTGCGTTACAAATTAACCACTTCCAGCATCATGGCCGCATCGGCGTGCAGCAGAATCTGCAAACCGTCGGGCCGGACGGCAATGGCTTTGGGACTCAACTCAAACTTGGGAATGTTGATGCGCGCCTTCTTACCTGCCTTCGCCCGTGCAAAAGCACCCTCTATTTTATCAGGCAGCAGCGTAAAGTGTTCCTCCAGCGGGATGCGCAGCGTAGACTGCAACGTGTCTTTCAGGGTATCGTGCAGCAGCCAGTCGGCCACTTTCGCCAGTGACTGTTCCGTGTGAATGTCGTAGTCGAGGTTGCGCATCACCAGTTCCTTCCGGACGGTGTCGAAGACCGGTCGTCCCCGGAAATACAGGCTGCCGCCAATGGCCCCTTTGATGTCAGCCTGCACAATCAGGGAATGCTCACCCCCATACACACGGATCTTTTTGATGTCGACCAGATGGTTAATCACGTTGAGTTTGGTGCCGGACATAAACGAATTCAGGACCGTACTAAGCTGGCTGTAAGGAACGCGGCTCAGCAGACTGACGTGGGAATTCATCGGGAGAGAGGCCACTTTCTGGAGTCGTGGCAGCGGCAAATTCAGGGCATAATCCGGTTTGGGGCCAAACAGGGATTCCATCCGGAGTTTGATCCGCATCGGAATGACAAGTTCCGTCGGGTTGCCGCGAATCGGTCCGACCAGCACGGCAAACGGTTTAGGCCGGAGCCATACCTCCTGAAAATTGCGGTTGATCAGCAGCGGTTTCTGGATATTCTGCCAGATTCTGGCTATTTCGCGGTCGAGCCGGAGTCCGTTAAAAATGGCGCGGTCGATGGCGTTTTCAATGCCGTTCTCGCGTTTTTCCAGAATCTGATCGGCCAGCCGGGTAACGGGAATCCGCATTCCCAGCACCCGAATCTCAGGTTCGGTGATCCAGCGGTAATTTTCAAGTTCGACATTGGTTTGCATCCGCCAGTCTTCCCGAACCGTCAGCGGGCTGCGGAATCGGACGTGGAGCGCACAGTAAACGCGGTCGGAGCTGTCTTGCCCACTGAGTCGGAACGGATTACTCAGCCAGATGCGGAGGGATGCGCTGAATGACAGTTTCTGACCGTTAAACGCCAGTCGGATAGGACCCGAACGCTCAATGCGCAGATTCAGCGGACGGGCAATACCGTTTTTAATCGTGGCATTCTGGACCAGAACCTTCCCCAGCGCCTTGTTGACTTTTTCTTCGAGTTCCGTGATTTCAAACAGAACCGGGGCGCTGACGTAGGAACTATCGGCCGTCAGGGAATCGTCAAAATTCTGGGCGGATGGCGGTTCGGGATTCACTCGGTTGCAGGCAAAGACACCCGCCAGAATGAAGGCAAGAAAAGTAGTACAGATTAAATAATAAAGAAGGCGGTTATGCTCACTCTCTTCACGCATATTAGTTAGGGCAGGAATTACGATCCGTTTATTAAACCGGTAACCGCCCTGATTTGTTGGCCGACGGGCTTTTTACATCCGTCGCGCAACCGCACCCCTTATCACAACCGGCTTTTTTCCGGAACAGACTCTTCCAGGCCCGCCCGCCCAGATACGCCAGCGCAGCAACAAAGAGCAGTCCGATGATGAGTTCCTGAGCCATAAAAATTAAAAGTTAAAAATGAAAAGTTAAAAATAGGCTGGCGCATTCCTCCCGGCGGAGCCATTACTTTTAACTTTTCATTTTTAACTTTTAATTACACCCATTGGTTCCGGAGGGCGAGCTGGTAGATGTGCTGGTAGTGGTGTTCGCCGTGCCAGGCGTAGTGGGCCAGCACTTCGGCGAGGGAAACCCGTTGCTGATTTTCCGGGTGGAAATAGGGCCGTTGGAGCTGTTCTTCAGAAAGGGCGTCCAATACCGTTACCCAACGCTGGTGCATATTGCTCAGAATGACCAGCGAAGGCGCAACCGACAGGCTATAGTCCGGCAGTTGCGACCAGGTGTTCTGGTCGTATGGTTTGATGGTCGGAACGTCTTCCGTCAGGGCCAGTTTGGTGCGGATGTAAGCGTTCATATGGCTGTCGGCCACGTGGTGTACCAGTTGCCGGACGGTCCAGCCGCCGGGGCGGTAGGGGGTATCGAGCCGGTCGTCGCCCCACTTGCCAACCAGTTCGGTCAGGTTGTGCGGGAAAATCGCAATGGCGGCAAGGTGTTCTTTGGTTTGTTCGAAGGGGTAGCTGGCAGCGGCTTGAAACCGGCCAATGGGATACTGGAGATTTTCCTGTTCGTTCATTGGGTCAGTTGTTTAAGGTATGACTCTATCGGATGGGAGACGGTATTGGCAACGGGCCTTCGTTGTTCCAGTATTGTTCAATAATGGCCAGCAATTCGGGTTGCATGGCGCAACCGGCCAGAATATCGCCCCGAAATAGAAATTCGTCCCCGCCGTTGAAGTCCGTCACGATGCCGCCCGCTTCGCGCACCAGCAGCACCCCGGCGGCCATATCCCAGCTGTTGAGGTTGAATTCGTAATAGGCTTCAAACCGTCCGCAGGCCACGTACGACAGGTCGATGGCGGCAGAACCCATCCGGCGCAGGCCGTGGGTACGCAGCATGAGCGACGCCAGAATGGCCAGATACCGTTCAATGCGGTCCATGCTCGCGTACGGAAAACCCGTAGCCACCATGCTTTCCTGAAGCTGGGTTGCGGGCGAAACCCGGATGCGTTCGGCGGTTCCGCTGGAGCCGGTACACCACGATCCACCGCCCGCGCTGGCGTAAAAACACTCGTCGCGCATGATGTCGTAAACCACCCCGGCAATCGGCGTTTTGCCTTCCGCCAGACCGATGCTGACCGAAAAAACGGGCAGTTTGTGCATAAAGTTGGCCGTGCCGTCGAGGGGGTCAATGATCCAGTTCAGGGCTGTGCGGTCGGCATTCTGGCCCGTAGTGCCTTCTTCGGTAATAAAACCGGCTTCGGGCAGGAGGTTGTGCAGGGCTTCGACGAGTTGCTTTTCGGCTTCCTTGTCGACATACGAAACCAGGTTGTTATAGCCTTTATACTCAATCTGTTCCCGCGTAAACGAACGGTTTTGCTGCCGGATAAAATCACCGGTCTGGCGGGCAATTTTTGTTATCTGTTCACTAATTTGTACCAATTGAAGATCACGACCTGGCATACGTTAATTTTTCGGTTTGGGTGGAAGCAAAACGGTACTGATAATACGCGCGGTACAGTAACGTCAGCAGAAAAAAGTTAAACCCATAGAGGTAATCCTGGTAAAACGCGTACAAAAAGAAGGCCACCAGCCCCACCATCGTCAACAGGAAATAGGTGCGGATGGTTTGCGGATTGTTCTGACGAGTTATCCAGAAAATCAGCGGGATGTGCAGCGGCATCAGAAACAGTACCGCCGGGTTCCAGGCCGTGACACCGTGGTCGGTGAAGAACCACAGAAAGAGCAGAAACCATCCCCAGACGCCCGAAAAACCGAACAGCCAGCGGTCGAGCCAGAAACCCCGCGACTGCCGTTTCTGCTGCCGGCGCGTGATCAGAAAAACGGCCACCAGCAGGCCGGCAAAGACAAAATCCGGCGACAGCAGGTACCGCAGAAAGGCATTGGATTCTTCGACCGTAACGGCCCGGAACAGAAACAGGCTATTGGCTACCAGGGGCGTTGGGCGACCTTCGGGCGTTTTGAGTTGCGCCCGTTCGGCTTCGTGATAGAGGTTTTCGGGCAGATACATGGCCTGCCACGACGATGCCGTGATATCGGCCGGGTAACCGATGCCGAGATTCATGCCCATCCGCGCCCAGGGATGCTGCATAATATGCTCGTTCATCCAGTCACGGTACGACTTCGTGGAGTCGACCACATTGCCGTACCGCAGACTATCCCCGCAGGCTTTTACGAGCATATCGCGCGGGCGGGTGGCGCAGTTGTCGTAGAAAAATTTATAGCGGTATTCCCGGTTTTCGGGCAGGGCGTTGGTTTCCAGTAAGGTGTAGAGACGCTGGCGCTGAGTGGCCGACAGATTCAGAATCTGCTCTTTTACACTGCGGTTTTCGATCTGCGAAGCGTAAAGCTGGTGCGGCATCGGATACACCGAAACGTAGTACGGTAATGTGCTGCGCAGAAATTTGAGGTAGAAGTTGCCCGTCCGGAAGTCGAAGGTGCCGTAGTTGTATACCTTATCAATACCGTACATCGGGTCGCTCACCCAGAATGCCGTATGCCCGAAGGAGGTGTAAAGTTCGTCGCCCGGTGCCACTGTAATCAGGCTGATTTTAGCCTGCGGAGAAAGCGTTTGGGAGAAAGCAGAATGAACCGTTACTACGAAACAATGGAGAAGCAGAACCGCCTGGGCGAGTCTTTTTCTATTTGCCCTGAACAACAATGACAATTTCACCTTTAATCGTTTTTTCGGCAAAGTACGCAATTATTTCCTGGATTGAACCGCGAACGGTTTCTTCAAATAATTTGGTGAGTTCGCGCGAGACGCTGGCGGGCCGGTCGGGGCCGAAGACCTCGCCGAACTGCGTCAGGGTTTTGAGCAGCCGGTGGGGCGATTCGTAGAAAATCATTGTCCGTTCTTCTTCAGCCAGTTCGGTCAGGCGGGTCTGGCGGCCTTTTTTGTGGGGCAGAAACCCTTCGAACGTAAAGCGGTCGGCGGGCAGGCCGGAGTTGACCAGCGCGGGCACAAAAGCCGTTGCACCGGGCAGACATTCCACCGGAATCTCATTTTTGAGGCACTCGCGCACCAGCAGAAAACCGGGGTCAGAGATGGCGGGCGTACCGGCATCCGACACCAGCGCCAGCGTTTTGCCCGCTTTTAATTGGGCGATGACGCGCTGTACGGTCTGGTGTTCATTGAAGATATGGTAGCTGTGGAGCGGTTTGCTGATTTCGAGGTGTTTCAGCAGGATGCCCGACGTGCGGGTATCTTCCGCCAGAATACCGTCCACCGACTTCAGCACCTTGACCGCCCGCAGCGTAATATCGTCCAGGTTGCCAATGGGGGTGGGTACGAGGTAAAGTTTCATAGTTTTCGAATGAGTGGATGAGTGATTGAGCGAATGAGTAAATAGCACTGCTAGCGCAAACTCCGGCGAAGCCATTCACTCATTCACTCAATCGCTCATTCAAAATTGAGCTAATCGCTTCCGCCAGCTTCCAGTCTTTGTCCGTGACGGTGTTGCCCGCATCGTGGGTGCTGAGCCGGAACCAGACTTTGTTATAGGTGTTGGTCCAGGTGGGGTGGTGGTTCATTTTTTCGGCAACGAAGGCCACGCGGGTCATGAACGCGAAGGCTTCGCTGAAGTCCCGAAACTCGAAGGTTCGGGTAAGCTGGTTGTTTTCTTCCTGCCACATAACGGTTGTAACGGGTTGCCCCCGGCTGGTTTGTATGGTGGCAAGTTAGGGGATGGAAACGAAAAATTTGAGGAAAATTTGCCAGAGTATTGACAAGAATCAAAAACTCTCTTACTTTTGCACCCACAATAAGTGACCAATAGAGGGATGGCGGAGTGGTCGATCGCGGCAGTCTTGAAAACTGTTGACTGTAACAGGTCCGGGGGTTCGAATCCCTCTCCCTCTGCAAAACTCTTAAAGTGACCAATGGAAACCCTGACTGGAAAGCCCGTCAGGGTTTTTTTGTGCCTTTTCCCGCCAAATTCCTCATTTATAACTGCACAAGGCAAAACCGGTGACACCCTATTTTCGCTGGTGGCACCCCGGTCAGTAAGAATCACCCGGCGATTTGGGCAAAAGTGCTGGGGATGCCACATTGTATTGTCGGATTTCAATTGCAGGCGAACGGGCCGACATCGGCTCGACGGGTGTCAAAATCCGGTTTGAGGACTGGATTCTGCAGGTGAGAAAGTACTGGACCGGGATCCGGAAGCACATTTTAAGAACGACAAGCTACTGACCATCAAACTGCACCTTTCTGCTATTTTCAACGATTTATTTCGGGCGCAGGAAACCATTACCGCTGGTAAGGTGAGGCGGCTTTACCAAAAAAAGGAGGGCAATCCATCTCGCTGCTCTCCGCCTTCGATTTATACCTGAAAGATTCCAAAAAAGATAAAGAACGGGATCTGTCCAAAGCCTCCCTTAGTGGTTTACGACAACTGCCGAAAAAAGGTTATTGACTTTCTGCTCACCCAGAAAGCGGCCGATTTACCCGTTGATGAATTTGATTTAACCTGGCTGAAGAACTACTGGAAATGGATGAAGTCGGTTGAATTACCCGGCAACAAGACCGGGCATGCCGATAGTTACGTCTCAAAACATAGTCAGATCATCAAGAATGTACTGACGTGGGCAAAGTTGAATAAACATACGGATCGAAACCCCCAGTTTAGGAAACCCTGACAACAGAAGGTAATCAAACCCTAGATGGCAAATGGAAGCTTTCTAGTGCCCAGCGGTAATTAGTGATCCTACTCGGAAAGATTAAATATATTATTTGCTGAAGTTGTGATTAACACACCACATAAAAAGTTTTTCACCTGAATAGGTAAGGAGAATTGCCATTAGAATTGTCTTTAACGTGTTGATGCATAGCGTATTGAAATTGTATACAAAATGTAAATAGAACTATCACCATCTTTTATCGAGCTATGATAGCTAATATCCTGTTACCGAAAGAAACAATCTGGTTTCTTCTTATCCTTTCCATTGGCTTGATAAGTTGTGACGCCAAGAAACAAGCATCAAAAGCTGAGAAGGCATCATCTAAAAAAACACTCCGAATTTCAAGCCGGGATACGATCCAGGCGACTGATCTATTTGAGTATTATCTCCATAGTTTAGCTCTAGACAAGGAAAAGGAGGCCCAGCGTATGCTAAAGGGTAAAAAATTTTATATCAAAGGAAGAATCAAAATACCAGATAAAGAGTGGAAGGACCGGCTAGAATATGTTCAATTAAGAGCCCACCAAAAGTATAACACTGAACTGATTCTATGCCATTTAACTAATAATATAGATCGAGAAAAACTATCCATACTATCGGAGAACACATCTGTTATCTTATTTGGCGAATACATAGGTTATAACCATTTTCCTACTATGAAAGATTGCCACCTGGTATCAGTGACTCCGCTCAAATAGGTTCCTTAAGTCGTGAACGACTTAGGTGGACACTTTACCAATGATATGAGAAAATTAAGCTCTGAAGAGACAATACTGACTGGTCAATGGATACTTAGTTGTGGGTCAATAATAAGTGATTCTGTAAGTGAGAGAATAGAATGGCTTATAGAGAACTATTTAATCGAGATCGGACAAGATGAAAGTGGATGGAGCAAGCTCTATAAAGATCCAGAAGATAACCGCTATTGGGAGTTAACCTATCCTCACAGTGAAATACAAGGAGGAGGTCCCCCCCAACTTAAAATAACCAGTTTAGGAAATTCAAATTTCAGGAACTAGTATAGGGTAAGGGTATGGAAAACGGAGGTTTTCTTGACTCATATTTTCATACTTTATATAGTATACTGCCTATCTGAATAGCTTTAGTAGTCTAGCTCTTAAACAACAACAAGTATGAAATACCTTGCTTTTTTTCTTCTCCTCTCGCTGTGTTTTTCTTCGTGTGCATTCCACTCGGGCGTCATGACAGGTAGCGCTAGTTTAAGCCAGCCCAACTTTCGTGTTACCCAGCAAAGTGTTTCAGGTAGCTCAAAAACCACAAAAATCTTGGGATTTGGTGGGCTGATGAAGACCGCTTTGGTCGCAGAAGCGAAGAAAGACCTTGTTCAAAAAGCGGGAGTAACTGATCGTCAAGCCCTGGCTAATGTGGCTGTCGATTTTAAAACCTCTCTTGTTTTCTTTGTCATTGTACAGAGGTGTACAGTGACAGCCGATGTGATAGAGTTTAATAGATAGGTTGCCAAACGAGGGGTTATCATACGCAGGTTTTTTAGACCGGCCATAACTGCTTAAGATTCATTCGAATTACAACGTATTCAATCCTTTGTGGATCTTGAAGATTAAATCCTTAACACGATGAAATCTTCAACTTTCACCATATTGATAGTAGCTTCTTTGCTATCATGTACAAAAAAAGACATCACGCCCGATTGCAGATGCGATGGTAAAGCCTATCAAGTACTTACCAATGTAAAAGCATCTTATGTTGGGGGTAGATCTTTTGTATATAAGATCCCTCAAAAAGATCAAGCTCTTAATTCCTTCCGACTTTGTGAAGACACTTTGTTAGACCCAAATTGGCAGCCTGATACTGCAAAATTCAACTATACAATTAGTGGGCAACTAAAAGCGAGTTGTATTCCTCCCGGAGCAAAGACCTTGGCTCTTCCTATTCCTCTACTTGTACCCACTCAAATTATAAAGGAATAAAGTCCATAAAACGAGGGGTTATCATACGAAGGTTTGTTGGACTAAAATCAATAGAGATTTATTTAGGGTCTGTATTCCAAATACTTCCTTAATAAATAATTTCCAATGGCTATATAAGTCATTCATTGTCAAGCGTTGTTTGGAATATCTCCTTCTGTATTTCACCTTCAATTCTTTTTATGAAATCGATGAAAACTATCTCGGCTTTTCTTGTGGTGACAATCATTGCGGGGTTTCTATCGGGCTGTAGCTCGAAAATGCATGATGTGGCTCCGGCTGCTCCGTCAATTTCAAGTTCTTGGAAGACGAATCCGCCCGTTTTAGTTATTGACGATGTTATTATCCCACCGGGCACTAAATCGCAACCACCTCAGATATCATCAAAATATGGAAAGCTTTATATCCTAATGCCAGATGATAAAGCAAATAATGTAAATGATCTAAAAGCTAAATACGGGCCTCAAGCGAAGAATGGGGTTCTTCTTTTCTACACAAATAATAATAGAATTACTCGATCTCTTATTAAGAGCGTAAAGCAGTAACGACGGTTCTTAAGGATCTAAGCTTACTTTAAAAACGTCCATAAAACGAGGGGTTTCTAGTCAAGAAACTCATCAATTCTTCAAGAGAGCGTATTCAGTAAAGAATGCCGCCGGGCCGCCGGGCGGTCAAGAAATCTGCGTCCAGCAAACGTGTGTTAATTGATTGCACCGGCAACCCGGCGGGATTTCTTGACTTGTGTTAAGCACGACTATCTTGTAAGCTCAAGCCTGTTATTTATCACGGGTTTATTTGATTCGGGTTTTGCCTCGGATAACCTGGTATTGGCGATCCGAATTGTTGACAAGCTCCTGATCTAGCCGGGCCAGAAAAGCCTGGCCATAAACGGACAGATCATGGTGCTGCATCTCCTGATGCAAGATTCGCATGACGCTAATCGGTATGGGAATGCGGTAGCGTTGACGAATGTTACGCAGGCCCCAGGCAACAGCGTTTCTGGTGATGTTGCCTTTCTCCCAGTACTCAATCAGGACTTGATCATAAATGGTCCGTTCCTGCATGGATAAGGGTAGGGCACTTTCCACTCGGAATCTGAGAAATTCAACCATTCCAAAAAATTCTCCGGGGTATAATGAAATCTTCATGAATTAGCGGTTTCAGCTTTTAACCTTTATCACTTATGGTCAGTAAAGGTACCATTCGACCAGGTAGCTACCCATGCGCCCCCTTGTTCTTTATCGAAAAACCGAATTTCATGGATCTTGCCACCCCGGTAATTATTAACCACTTTATTTAAAAATGCCCGGATGCCAGTCATCCACTGGCCTTCGGTGTGCCATTTGAACACTCCCACGGTTTGATTGATAGAGCCATCGGTGTGGCGAATCCAGGCTTTCAGACGAATCATATCGTCATACTGCTGTTTGGTTAGAGATATAGCCACTTATCGTTTTGTTTCGGAAATTGGGTTGTTGTGGCCACGGCGGCATCGAAACGATCTATCAGGCTGGCATCGCCCAGTTTGCAAATTCGATTGCGCCAGTAGGTGTAGAGCTCGATGCAGTTCATTTGCTTGCCGCCTTTCAGGCCCTGGGGAGCTCGTTCGTTGATCAGGCTGTACAGTGCTTTTGCAGAGCGCGGTCTTTATATCAAGCTGTTGCGCCTGTTTTACATCCTGCTGGAGCCATTCGTAGGAAAACCAGAAGGAGCCTTTTTGCCCATTTTGTTTTTGCTGTTGGTAATATTCGAGCGAGAAGTAAAGCTTTGGAGGAAGGAAGCTGGTCCAGCGGTATTTGCGGACATGGGGCAGGGCCTTGTCAATCTGCTTGAGCCGGGTTAAATACAACTCAGTGGTCCACCAGCGATCTGTAAAACTCCCGGAGTGGATGCTCTTTCATGTCAGGAGCTGCGGCCGGATCTTAGCACAACCTTTTGCTTGTAAAACCGATAACTAAATATCCTTAGTCTTTAAATTGGGTAATATTCGTCTTAAAATGCTGATATACTGGCATATATAATGTATGCTTCTGTATTTTATGTTATAGATGTCGGATCGTTTCTATTGAAGTTTCTACTCAAAAAATTATCTCCTTCAAATTAACATTTGTTTCTTTGTACAATTGTTACCACCGTGCCTGTATGAAGAAACTTTACCGTGTTTTAATTGCCTGTTTTTTACTTGTTCAGTCTCTATACAGCTACTCCCAAAACCTCACGCTGAGTTACCCTCCGAACTCCATCTGTACCGCAACGCCTGTTTCGCTGACATTAACGACAAACGCAACTTTTGAGGCAACGAACAAACTCTCGCTGCAAATCCGCAACAATTACAGCGATCAGTATACCAGCCTTCCATTTACCCAGTCGGGAAATGTCCTGACGTTTCAGGTTCCGGCTTCGCTGATCCAGGGCAACAACCGATGGCTTGCTTTCCGAGTCATCAGTACCGCCCCGGCGCTGGAGAGTGAGTGGGTCGGTAGTGCGGAAATTATCGTGCCCGCTGAGGTCAGGCTTACCGGAGTAACACCCGCCGTGTCAAACCGCACCGAGCCTTTTTGGCTAAAGTATGAAGCCACTGGGACAGGTCCCGTAACAGCCACTCTGTCGGATAGTTCCCGGGTCGCCCTCTCGTACTACGGTGGTGAGAACAACGGGACCATTCCATTTTATGCCTCGACCAGCGGTACTGTTCGGCTGGTATCAGTCCAGAATGGATGCGGCATGGGCAAGGCCAGTGGCGAGGTGACCCTGACCGTAAATCCGGTTTCACTGCGTACCGTATCCGCAACGCCCGCTGTCATTTGCCGCGGGGGTATATTAACCGTATCCTATTCCAGGACTCACGGTACGTTCGGAGCATCCAACCGCTTTAAAATCAGGCTTACGGAATACAGCCGTTATTCCGATCAGCCTACCAATCCCGTTGTTCACACGCTCGATGCGAAAGAAGAAAACGGTCTGCTCCAGGCTGTTATCCCCGAGACGCTCTCCAACGGCGCGAACGGCAATGCCTTTTTTAGTGTAGCCGTTGTCACCACTGACCCGGTTACTGTCGGTTATTCAAACCAGGTCTACGTGGAACTGCGCCCGCGGGCAACGGCTGAACTCACAACGCCCAGCACAACGATTGAATATGGAGAATGGGTCAATCTGAATGTAAAATTTCAAGGTCAGGAACCCTTTTATGCGACATTGAACAATGGCACCATGGCATACACTCCAACCTCGAGTGGGTACAGCACCAATGTTTATCCTAAAAAATCAACAACCTACCGCATTGAACGGTTTGAGTCGGGATGTTCCAGCAGCGAAATACCTCCCACCAGTACCGCTGTGCATGTGAAACCGGGCATTGCCATCGACTCAATTCCTGGCATTCTGAAGCCATTTTGCGAAGGTGAGACGGTCCGGATCAAATTCAGCACCAACGCGGAACTGAGTAGCAATACGCAATTTTCGGTTATTCTGACGGGTATGAACAACGCTTGGACCAGCAACCCTATACCGGTCCGGCGAGAGAGCGATGACTATCTGACGTTTGAAATTCCGGCGATGGAACCCGGCACCAGCAGCGAATCCCGGTACTACAGTGTAACCCTTCAGACGACAGTGCCCTCCCTGCGTAGTCTGCCCAATAGTCGGTGGAATTTGCAGGTCAATAGCAAGCCGACCTTTGCCCGTTTCAACGACTACTCCCGGAACCTGATGCTGGAAGAGCCGGGTGTTGTTAGTTTATACATGGAAACCAACGGGGGAGGTCCATACCGGATCATCTCGAACGACGGCGTGCGGGATTATACCACAGAATTAGGATGGCCTAACGTTACAGCCACGGTTTTTACGAACACAACCTTTACCGTCCGGTCCGTTGCCAATACCTGCGGAACCCTGGAAAACCCCGGAGCGATGGCAACGGTTACCGTTAAAAAATCGACTCCGGCCCAGATTTACCTCCGTCCGATGACTGAATACCATTGCGAAACGGACAGCATTACGGTCACGTTTGAAACAACCGGAGAGTTTCTGCCAGGGAACGAATTTCGGGTGCAGGCCAGCAACAATAGTCTGGGCTACGGCTACTGGACCAATGGGGACGCGGTGGGGAGCGGCACCCAAAGCCCGATCCGTATCAAAGTGCCGTCTTCTTCAAAAATTCGCATCATTTCCACGAATCCGGTAGTCGTTAGTAATGAGGAAGATGCGCTCACGGGCTACCGGCTCCGGGCGAACATTCAACGATCGTACTACAGTCCGTATACGATGGCTGAAAGCAAAGCCGTATTGCCTCGCAGCATTCTGCCCGGCGAAACCGTGACCTTGCCGATTGAAGTTAACTCACCCGCTTGGACAGGACCCTACTCCCTGACCTATACCGACGGAACCCGGAATTATACGTACGAAGGCTCCGAATGGCCAGCGAGCCAGCGGGGTCTGAAACCGCTCCAGACAACTACCTACCGGCTGGTGGGCATTTCCAATGTGTGCGGCCTCGGCACAATTGACGGCGAGGCTACCTTTACGGTTGTTCCGTTCCGCATCAGTATGCCGGTCCCCGTGCTGCAGTATGAGAACGGGCAGAATTATTCCTATGCGGTTTGCGAAGCCGGTAGCTTAAACATTCCGTTTTTGACAGATGTCACGCCCCCGGCGGGAACAATCTTTGCCTTGCAGCTGGCTTCCCAGAAAGATTCTGTGTATAGCGATCTGGTCACCGGCACCGGCAGTCCGCTGGTAGCTCAGTTCCCGACCAGTCTGGAGGCTGGCTTTTACTGGCTGCGTATTGTGGCAAAAGGAACCGAAGCCCGGACTGAGCCTGTGGTTGTTAAGGTGCAGCAACTGCCCAGCGCCATCCTGCGCTCTCCGGCAAACGGAGCTTCTATTATTAACCCCGGTGAGACGTTTCGGCCCACAGTATCCTTAACCGGTACGGCCCCCTGGAATGTCTTGTTTAGCGACAACACGGTGGGGCAATATTATTACTCCCTCTACACGCTCGCTCTTACACCAACCCGGGCAACAACCTATTCCATTAGAGCCGTTACCAACGCGTGTGGCTACGGCCAAGTTTCTGGCGAAGCGAGTGTTCGGGTACAACCGATGCTGTTCATCGAGCGCGTTAATCCGCAATACCGTTCGGATGCGTGTGCCGGTGAAACGATAACCGTGTCGTACCGGGCTCTGGGTGATTTTGATGCAGGTACTAAACTGACCATTCAATTGAGAGATAATCAGGGAAAGTTGATTCGCGACCTGGGACAGCCAACCGGCCTGATTGGGCAGCTACGGTTCAGTCTGCCTACGGATTTATCTGCCGGAAGTTATCAGATCAACCTACAGGCCAGCACGACGTCTCTGTTGGCTTCGTCGCCTGTTCAATTGTCCATAAAGACACCGCCCCGTGTCACGTTGACCGGTTCGACTACCATCAACGCCGGGCAATCTGTTTACCTTTCCCTGCGTAATGAAGCGAATAATGATGTGTATCAGGGCGAACAGGTTACCTACCAACTTTCCGACGGAACGAGCGGCCGGGTGCTTATGGTCGGCTCTCAACCGACGTCTTTGGCCGTAAATCCAACCCAGACCACAACCTACACGATAAAGACCGTCTCGGGAGTCTGCGGAGCAGGGCAGGCCCGCGGATCGGCCACGGTGACGGTGAACCCCAAACAGGAGCGGAGTGTCAATACCGCAGATGCCGCCAAGTGGCAGTTCTGTACCGGTGAGCAGGTGTCGGTTCCGTACACCACCAGCGGGACGTTCAGCGCTACAAATCAGTTTCAGGTGCAGCTCCTTGACTCCACGGGGCATCTGGTCAGTACGCTGCCATCCTCCTCCACGGTCAGCCCGTTGCAGGTTACGCTGCCCGATGATCTACCCGCTGGCGGAGGCTACCGGTGGCGCGTGACGGCCAGCGATGCCAATACCAGCAGCGGAGCCGGACCCAATCCCTTCCAGATTTATCAGCGCGTCAGGGCGGCTTTTGATTCGGCAAGTGTGGTTCGCCAGCCCGGACAGCCTGTCAGCCTGACGCTCCGTTTTGAGGGGCCGGGACCGTGGTATTATACCATCAGCGGCAATCCCGGTACGTTTTATGGTGCCGCTACAAGCAATCCGCTGCTTATTATTCCACCCATAGAGTCAAACCTGTACACGCTGATCAGCGTGGGCAATGCCCTATGTGGCAACGGCGTCGTTGGGACTCCGTCTTCGGTGAAGGTTGAATTACTGACGGCGGTTGATCCGGCCCTGCGCGTCAGCGTCGGCCCCAATCCAACCCGCGATCAGGTGCATATTAATCTGCCGTCGGCACCCAGATTTATGACACTTCAGGTAACGGATCTGAGCGGCAGAACGTTGCTGGCCAAACAGGTCAAAACGGCTCCCACCTGGCTGAGTCTGGCATCCCTTCCGGCGGGCACGTACCTGTTGTCGGTAGAAGTCAATCAGCAGCGGAGCACATATCGGCTGATCCGAAATTAAACCGTGTTGATGGTATTGCTACTGGAATGGCCTGTGTCTCCACAGGCCATTTTTAGGGTCAGAACGACGGCTTTTATACCGATAACCGTGTAAAGGGTGTTGCAGCCCGCAGCGGCTTTAGAAGGTAGAGAACCGGAAAAGGAGCAGGACGTAACGTTCGCGAAAACAGTGGTCCCTCAAGTTGGGTTGTAACGGAAACGCAAACGTTTGCAGACCATGAATCCTTTTCTAAATGTGTTCGCAGTCAGTAGCTTGCTTGGTTTGTCGGCTTTTCAGACTTCCCCGACACCTTCGGCGGCAGCCCCAAAAACCGTACGGGTGGCGCAGGGTGAGGTGGGCCGGTGGGCGGGCAACTGCCGCCGGTGCAGTCTGGAAAAAAGGGCCTGGCCAGCGGTCAATGGCACCTGCTATTACCCGATTGACATGGAGATGAAAGCCGGTAGTTATACCATTTCCCGCCGGACAACCGGGGGCAAACTCGAAACGGCCCAGTTAATTGTCACCGAAAAACCCTGCCGACCGGAAGATTTTCCCGATTTCCCAAAGAAAGAGTACATCAACGTTTCGCCCGAGAATCAGAAAAGAGCTGCCCGCGAAGCCGCCGAGGTGAAACCGCTGATCGGCTACCAGACCCGTGTTCGACCGGCTGTTTTTGACCTGCCCATCGGAAAACCGGCCAATCCGCTGCCAAAGGGAGAAGGAAATTTTGGCGCCTGCCGCACCTTTAACGGCCAGGCCCGCGACCGGCATACCGGCCAGGATTATCCGCTCGCCGAGAGCAAATCCGTGCTAAGTGTGGCCAATGGCCGGGTGGTGCTGGCGGCCAATCAGTTTTACAGCGGCAATGCCGTTTATATTGACCACGGGAATGGCTTGATTTCGGAGTATTTTCACCTGAAAAGCTTCTCGGTGAAGCCCAACCAGACGGTCGAAAAAGGGCAGGAAATCGGGCGGGTCGGACAGACCGGCCGGGTGACGGGACCGCACCTGCATTTTGGTGTTCGCTGGCACGGTGCCTGCATCAATCCCGGTTTTCTGCTGATCGACCCGGCTGATCTGCCGGAGGTGAAATAACCCCGGAACGCGGGTGGACAACCGACGGCTGAAAGCAACATTTATGCAGCCCGGCATTGAATTTTCAGCGGCTATTTCCTTTCTTGCCAGCCTATGAAAGTGTATTGGTGGAGTCTGCTGTGGCTGCTGACGGGCAGCCTTGTTTTTGCCCAAAATCATACCGGGAATCTGCGTACCCTGGCGGCCATCAAAGAGGCTGAGAAGCAGCTTGTTCTGCTCAATAATCAATCCGGGTTGGTTCCCCTGTCAGATCTCCGGGAGGTCCGGATTGCCAGCGTTCATTGCGGCTATGGTTTCCCGGCGGTTTTTGATAGCATTGCGTCAAACTATGCTCCGGCTACGGGTTTTTCGCCGGGTCCGGCACCGGACGATTCGGCTTTTTTTGCCCTCCATGACCGGCTGAAATTGTATAACCTGATTCTGATTACCCTATCGGATTCGTCGCCCTTCAGTCCCGGTCTGCTGAATTTTATCAAAGAACAACAGGCCACCAACCGGGTGCTGGTGGTTTTGACCGGCAGCGGCAAAAACCTGGCTTTTCTCGACCCCTTGACGGTGCCCGTTATCTGGTCGCCGGTTAACACGGCGGAAGGGGCTTCGGCTGCGGCCCAGGTAATCTTTGGAGGAATAGGGTGCTCCAGCCGACTACCGGCCACTTACAGCAAACAGTTTAAGCAGGGCAGCGGATTCACCACCCAAAAAACGCGGCTGGGGTATTCGGTTCCGGAAGCCGTTGCGGTGAACAGCGACCGATTGACGGCCATTGATTCGCTGGTAAAGATCAGTATTGCCCGGCACGTTACGCCCGGAGCGGTTATCCTGCTGGCCAAAGACGGACAGGTGATCTTTCACAAAGCCTACGGCCATCACACCTATTCGAAAGAAGAAGTCACCAAACTGGACGACATTTTTGACCTGGCCTCGGTCACGAAAGTCAGCGCCACCACACCGGCCATCATGCGGCTGGTGGATCAGAAACGGGTCGATCTGAACGCGCTCATCAGCCGGTACGTGGCCCAAACCCGCCTGATTCCCGATAAAGCGACCCTGACCGTCCGCGAGGCCCTGCTCCACGAAGCCGGTTTTACGCCCTATATTAAGTTTTATGAGCAACTGAAACCGCTGGATTTGAGCGCCGACTCCTCTGCTGACTTCCCGACCAAAGTAGCGGATCGTTATTTTCTGCGGAAAAATTATTTCGAGGAGGTGATGTGGCCGGTAACCCTGAAATCGAAGGTAGAAACCCGGGGGCGGTTTGTGTACAGTGACGTTAGCATGTACATGATGAAGGAAGTTATTGAAACCGCTTCGCATCAAAAACTGGACGACTTTGTTCTGAACGAACTATACCGGCCGCTGGGGTTACAGGCCACCGGTTTTCTGCCTCGCCACCGGTTTCCCCGTTCGCGCATTGTGCCCACAACCGAAAACGATAACTGGTTTCGGAACATGCGCGTGCAGGGCTATGTCAATGATCCGGGCGCGGCTATGGCCGGGGGCGTCGAAGGCCATGCCGGACTTTTCGGTAATGCCAACGATCTGGCCATTCTGTACCAGATGTACCTGAACAAGGGAACATACGGTGGCATCAGATACATCGAACCCGCGACGGTTACGCTGTTTACGTCGGAGCAGTCGGCGGCAAGCGGCCGGGGATACGGTTTTGCCCGCGCCACGAAGCCCCTTACCAAACCGTATCCGTCGGCCCAGGCCTACGGCCATAGCGGTTATACGGGCACCTACGTCTGGGTCGATCCCCAGTATAATATGGTCTACATCTGCCTGACCAACCGGGTGTATCCGGATGATGGGAAAACGTACGGTAAACCCGCCCTGAACCTGCGGAGCCTTGCGCTGGACAAGTTCTACGAAGCCGTTCTGGCGGGTAACTGAAACCGCCTGCGTAACCGTTTCCGGTTTATTGGTTTACAACGGACCGCCATCCGTTTACGAAATATCATTCGTAAATTCGTTCAGGATAGCGTTACATTTACACCAGGCGTCTGGTTCGGCCAGTTGGCAGACCGGAGCCGCACTTATCCGCCCGGAAACGATGGCCACTTCTACTACCTCCACTACGCATGACCAGAGCGAGGTTTACCGGAAATACCTCATTCAGCTACGCCTGAATGGGACTCTCTATTACGGCATATGGGGAACGGATATGAGCGATCCGGAGCAGGAGGACCAGCTTTTGCTTGACCACGAGCAGCGTATTCTGCTGTTTACCGCGGGCGAGCAGATTGCGCCCTGTATTACTCAGGGAGGAGCACGGCTATTTGATGCAGACAACCTGACGGCCTGGGTCCGCTCGCTCACGGATTTTACGCCCTATACCGTTTATGATCTGGATTACATGGGCTCCATTTTACAGAGCAACCTGCGGCAGGAACAGATTCTGAACAATCCGAATCTGACGAATGAACTGATCAATTTTATCAATTTATTTGGCGATTATGCCTACCCGCTGGACGACGATTTCCTGGTCAGACTGCACCGAATGCCCCAGATCCGGTTGTTTTTTGATTATTGCTACGATACCTATTTCTGGAATACCCCACCGGACGAACTAAACCGTCGCCAGACGGCTTATCTGAAAAAATTCCGGTTTGCAAAATTTAAATCCGATATGCTGCGGATGCTGACGGCTTTTATCGACCATACGGTGGTTTTGTAACACTTTGGAAATGAGTTTACGATTGTAAGAAAGAATACCGTCCGCCCAGGTTGCCAAAAAGAACCTTTATTTTTGGGGTTTGTTTCTCTACGTAACAACATCCTGCTTTGGATAACATCGGAAAAGTACCGCGCGTATAACTTGTAAGCGCCGTCAAGTAACATCTTTGCGGGTGTCAAACGAAAAACCGTGAAATTTTCGTTAAAAAAGGCAGGAATCATCCCAATGGCGTTCACACATGGCAGATCAACCCACCGGCTGGTTAAGTAAATTAAGTAACTTTTTGGTTCCCGCGAGTCGGCCCCAAATCCCTGTCGATACCAAGGCAACCAACACCCAGATTCTGAACGAACTGGTGGCTTCGTTCGAGGAATCGATTCCCCGGGAGTCGGTCGGCTCCAGTATGTTGTTCAATGCACACTTCCTGATAATCCTGCACCCGGATGTCTACGAGGAACGCGAAAATGCCTTTCCGGTGATTGTCAATGAAGCGGTGAATACCTTCCACACCATCATTAAATCGCAGAAAGAGCAGTTTAAGCATATTGCGCCCGTGGCTTCAAGCTGGTATTTTAAGTTTGGCGGTGGTCGGGAATTTGGCGGGGAAACCGTCAATCCGGAAGATGTGAAAGTGGTGGGGGCACTGACGGGCATTCTGCCGGGCAATAATCCGGTCCAGTCGCAGGAAAGCGTGAAGGTGACGCGCCGGGTCAAGCAAACGAACCGGTATGAGAAAATGGACGTTGATCCGCATACCTTTCAGCACATCGACTTCCGCGAACCGGGCGCTTTTGTGGTCAAGTTTGCCTTTGAACCCGTTGCGCCCCCCGCTAAACCCGCGCCCGCTGCTTCGGCCAACAGTCGAAACGCGCCGGATGTGCCCCGAAGCATTAACACCCATGCCGGACTGGCCCAGATTGATTATTACATTGCCGAATTGAACAAAGAAGCGGTGTATCAGATGCGCGACCGGGAGATTGTGGTGGCCCGCAAGGAAATCGACAACCAGCATTTCCCGAATTACCTGCTGGTCGAATCGGCGTACGTGTCCAACCCCCACGCCCGGATTCGCTACAACGACACGTTACAGGCTTTTCAGATTGCTTCGTTCAGCCGCAACGAAACCCGGGTCAACGAGCAGCTTATCCCCCGCAGTGAGCCTGCCAATCCGCAGTGGCATACACTCCCGGACAAGGCCCAGATTCTGCTCAACAGCATGGTTACCTTACACTTTCAAAGCCGTTTATAAGTGCCATGATCGACGCCCTGCTTGTCATTTTACTGCTTCTGTTTGTCGCCTTTCTGGTGATCCGGCATTTTCAGGATTTGCCCCGGTAAGGAAACAACAATCGTTTCTGCGAGTTGCTTTTTAAAGGCAATTCAATGTGTTAAACCCGTTTCTTAGCTAAAATGAGTTCGTTACTAATCGCCGGAAAGACCGATGTTGGCCAGCGCCGACAGGATAATCAGGATACCTTTATCTGCACACCGATCTGGTCGGACGACAGCGTTTTGCTGGCGGCCATTGACGGTGTGGGCGGTTATGCCGGGGGCGACCGGGCCGCGGCCATTGCCCGGGAGTCCATCGAAAAATACATGGCCACACCCAACGGCGACCCGCTTTCCATGCTGCGGGAAGCCGTGGTTTTTGCCAACAACCAGATCAACCAGGAACGGCAGCAGACGCCACAACTGGCACAGATGGCCTGCGTATTGACTACCGCCGTGGCCGATAGCCGGTTGCGGAAAGTGTATTATGTGCACGTGGGCGATACCCGGATGTACCGGTTTCGCGGGGGCGTTCTCGAAAAAATAACCCGCGATCATTCGCTGGTCGGGATTCGGGAGGACGCCAACGAACTGACCGAAGCTGAAGCTATGCAGCACCCGCGCCGGAACGAGATTCTGCGCGATGTGGGTTCCCTGCCGCACCGGGTCGATGATCGGGATTTTCTGGAGTCGGGCGAAACCGATTTTGAACCGGGCGACGTGCTGCTGCTGTGCAGCGACGGCCTGACGGATATGATTACGCAGGCTCAAATCCGGGCGGTGCTGGGGCGCAAGCTGCCGCTCGATGCGCAGGCCACCGAATTGATCCGGGTGGCCAATCAGCAGGGCGGCAAGGATAACATTACCGTCGTTCTGGCCCAGAACAGCACGCCCGCTAGTCCGGCCAGCGCCGTAACGGACAAAACCGTCCATACCGTAACCCAACCGGTTCCGCCCGTCAGGGCTACAGAAAAAACCGTTCCGGCCGACCCGAAACCGGCCAAACGGGGAGCGTCTGGCTTATGGATTTTGCTGTTCCTGTTGCTCATCGGGGCCGGGGCCGGAATCTGGTGGTACCAATACCAGCCTTCCAGCGTACACCAGGAGGCAAGGGTAGATAGTTTGAACACCGTCACCCCACAACCCGACACGCTGGTAGCCGAATCGGATGCGCGGCTGGATTCGCTGGTGCAGCAGGCCCACCGGAGCCCCAACCATCAGTTGACGCTTCCGGCGGATACCTTCCGGCTTACGGAACCGCTGGTGCTGACGGATTCGTTACAGCGAATTATGGGCGGTAATCCGCTCACGGTGTTGCTGCCCGCCGACACGGCCCGGGCGCAGGTGGCCCTGCAAATCACGCGGTCGGGACCCGTGCAGCTCCAGAATATGCTGATCAGCGGTTTCAAAAAAGGCATTGAGACCACGCAGGAAGCCCGGATACAACTTTCAAATGTGTACTTTCGTAACGTGGAAATTCCCGTTAGTGCGGCTGTTCGGCAGGATACGTTCCGCAACGCCGTCCTGGGAGTTTCTGTCCAGAACCTACTTGAATCTACCCAACCCACTCGTCGTTAATGGCTACCATTCGATTTGATACACGTTTCCCCGGTTATGAAGTGCTCAGTGAATTGGGGCGCAGCAACGCCCGCATTCTCAAGGCACGTCACCTGGCCACGGGCGATCTGGTAGCCATCAAACATTTTGCGCTCAATACCGACGCCGAAACGCTCCGGCGGTTTCAGCGGGAATCGGCCATTATGACCAGCATCGCCCATCCCAATATTGTGAAGGTCCGGGAGGTGCAACTGGAAGCCGAATTGCCGTACATTGTCATGGAACTGATCGAGGGGGGGAGCCTGAAAAGTCTCATTACGGGTCAGAACCGGCTGAACATTCCGACGGTCATCCGGCTGGGGCTGCAAATGGCCGAAGCCTTCAAGGCCATTCACCCGCAGGGCATTGTTCACCGCGACATCAAGCCGGAAAACATCCTGTTTCGACCGCTGGCGAGTGGCGAACTGCACTTTCTGCTGACGGATTTTGGTGTGGCCCGGCTGCACGAGCAATCGAGTACGCTCACGGGACAGTCGCTGATGACTTACGAGTACGCGTCGCCCGAGCAGTTTAACGATCCCAAAGCGGTCAATACCGCTACAGATTACTACTCGCTGGGCGTGGTGCTTTACGAATGCCTGCACGGCAGCGTTCCGTTCGCGCTATCCGATCATTCGGGCATTGTGACGTTCATGAACAAAGTGCTGAACGATCCACCCCCCGCCCTGATTGTGTCTAACCAGGACCAAACGCTGATTCCGTTTACCGGATTGCTCCAGAACTTACTGCAAAAAAGGGCCAGTGAGCGCTTAAGTGATCCGGATGAGCTGACGTGGCAGTTAAAGCAGGCTGAACTGAATTACCTACAGGTGAGCCGGACGGGTTATGCCCCCCGGACCACGGTACCCACGCCGAACGTTCCGGTCGTGAATATGGAAGCGCCCAAGCCGAACGTGACGGCTCCGTTGCCGTCCGAGGTTCGCGCCGAAACACCGACCCCCGCCCCCGTACCGCCGGGGCCATCATCCGGGGGTGGCTGGAAATGGGCGGTATTGGCTGGGGCCATCCTGCTGGCGGGCGCCGGGCTGTACTACGCTTTTACCAAACCGGAAACCGGCGCCGGAACTCCGCCATCCGAAACTGTGCGGACAACCGCCGACTCCACCGCTTCGTCAACCGAAACCGCCCAGGCCGTCGTGCCGGATGCTGAGGAGGATACGGTTACGTCGGCTGTTCCGCCGGTTGATACGATGCGGCTACGGCTGGAGGCTGAAGCCAAACGGCGGGAGCAGTTACGGGCGCAAGCCCAGGCCGCTGCGAGGGCACTGAATGCGGAGGTCACTGACTACAGCGTGGGGCTGCTCGGCGGCATTCGAAACGTGCGGGTGCAGCTTAACAATCCCAGCGACATTACATTCCCGTCCATTGCCGTTCAGATTAGCTATTACAAAGACAAGGGCGGGCTTTATAAAACGGAAAAGATTTTTTTTAACAACGTGAAGCCCAATTCATCACCCGTTCGGAATGCTCCGTCCAGCGACCGGGGCACGCGAGTTACCTGCAAGATTCTGAAATATGATTTGCCCAAGGAACTGGATTCGGCGATGAATATGGTACCGATCGATTCGATAAACTAATGTGGCCCATGCCAACTGTAAGCGTTAACACTCATTTTCCAGGCTACGAAATCATCGGCGAAATAGGCCGCTCCAACGCGCGTGTCCTCAAGGCCCGACACCTGGCATCGGGTGAATTGGTCGCCATCAAACACTTTGCGCTTAATACCGACGCCGAAACGCTCCGGCGGTTCCGGCTCGAATCCGAACTGATGACCAACATCCGGCACCCCAACGTGGTTAGCGTTCGGGAGGTGGCGCTGGATCTGGCCATGCCTTTTATTGTGATGGAATGGGTGGAGGGGGGCAGTTTGCGGACGCTCCTGAAGGAAAAAGGCCATCTGGACGTTGCGGGAACCATCCGGCTGGGACTGCAAATGGCCGAAGCGTTTAAAGCCATTCATCCACAGGGTATTATTCACCGTGACATCAAGCCCGAAAATATTCTGTACCGGCTTCTGCCGAGTGGGGAATACCATTTTCTGCTGACGGATTTTGGCGTGGCCCGGCTGCGCGAACAAACCCAGACCATGACGGGGCAGTCGCTGATGACCTACGAATACGCATCGCCGGAGC
This sequence comes from Larkinella arboricola, assembly GCF_003259745.1. Classification (GTDB taxonomy): domain Bacteria; phylum Bacteroidota; class Bacteroidia; order Cytophagales; family Spirosomataceae; genus Larkinella; species Larkinella arboricola. Next base: position 316,852 of record NZ_QLMC01000002.1, read on the forward strand.
AGTTTGACAATCCCCGGGGGGTTGATGTTTCAACGGATTATTACTCGCTGGGGGTAGTGCTTTACGAGTGCCTGGCGGGCCGGGTGCCGTTTGCCATGACTGATAGTGCGGGCATTGCTTCCTTTATGAATCAGGTTCTGCGCACCGACCCGCCCGCTTTGATCACTTCAGAACCGTATCTGCCGCCCAGCCTGGAAACGCTCATCAACTGGATGTTGACCAAAGATCCGGCCCAGCGCCTGAGCGACGGCAACGAATTGCGGTTACTGCTGGGACAGGCGAATGTGGAGCAGTTGCAGGCCAGCCGCTCCGGTGTTCGGTCGGCCCCGGCGCCGAAGCGGACGATGATGGCTCCGGCCCCCGTTGCTCCACCCGCCGAGCTTGAGCCGTATGAATACGAGGAGGAAAGACGCCCCGGTGTCAATTGGTCGTGGGTGGCGTTGGGGGCGGCTGTGGTCATTGCCCTGATTGGCGTATACTTTTTCTACCGAAGCCAGCAGGCAACGACGGGTTTTGGCTCGGCTGCGGACTCGACCGGGGTGGCAGCGGATTCCCTGAATTCGGGGCTTATGCCGGTTGATTCGGATTCAGCGGATACGGAGGAGGCCCCGAAGGAGGAACCCGCCGTGGATTCTACCGCAACGGACACCAGCCGGGCGGCTCCTGCCGATACGGTAAAGCAGACGCCTGCTCCACCTGTCTCGACGCCGGATTCGACGAAAATGGTTACGGATACGACCCGAACCGCCAACTAATGGTTTTTTAAGCTAGTCACTAACGAATGAAATCAGCTCCTGTTTCGTCCGGCCGGTTGTATCTGGCCGGGGCAACGGTTATGTTGCTTTTGCTGTTTATTCGGCTGTACGTCAACCTGCTGCCCAATCTGGAGCAGGCCCGGCAGGCGCTCGACAGCGGGCGGGCCCTGACGCTCACCTCGGGCGTCAAATCGGCGGCTCTCCAGCGGCTTCTCACCCTGGGTAATTACTACTCCGACGAGAAGGATCGGGCGCTGGTCGCTGATTCGCTGGCTGCTAAACTGGCCCTGAATGGCGCACCGGAAAATCTGGGAGCCATCAACAAACGGCAATTTTCGGTATTCGCTCCGCTGCCCTGGCGCAGTTCCGTGGGCGGGGCCGAGTTTCAAAACCGGCTGCAACTGTCCCGGCAACAGATGGGTTTCGACTCGGTACTGTACGTCCGGGAGCGCACAAGTCCGAAAGCCTATGCGCCCACACTGGCCATCGGTGGTGGAAACCGTTCGATTTCGGGGCGCGTGACCCGGGAGGATGCGCCCATGCCCGGTGTGCTGGTGCAACTGAAACGCCACCCGCCCACGGCCCAGCCGGATACGCTGGAAGACCGGTTTTTCTACACCCGTACCGACGCCAATGGACAGTTCTCGTTTACCGGCCTGAAAGCGGATTCAGCCTACAGTGTAGTTCCCCTCAAACCCGGTTTTGAATTCGGAACCCGCCGGGGAACGAGTCAGCTAACGGGCGATCAATCCTATTCCTTTTCGGCCCGGCCTCATCAGCTCCGGCTCATCGGCTCCGTGGTGTACGGTCAACTGAAAGCCGATCAGGCGCTGGTGGTTCGGACGCCAGCGACTTTTACGTGGCAATTCTGGACCATTGTCAGCTTATTTATTCTTTCCTTCTGGGCGGTGCAGGGCTTCTGGGCGCTCCGACGGTTTCAGGCCGACCCACTGCTGTTGGCGGTGCTGATGCTATTGACCGGCATTTCCGTTCTGACCCTGCTGGCAATTCAGGACCCCTTGCAGGATACGCTCTATGCCTGGCAAACGTTGCAGGGTGTTGCGATGGGCCTGCTCGGGATGACGGTTTTGTCCCAACTGAACATTGGCCGTTTTTACGCCAACTGGCGGTTCGACTGGCTGTTTGCGTTCCGGAATCGCTCTTCGGTCCGGCTCTCGGGCTGGACCTGGCTGGTGCTGGCCATCGGCCTGGCGGTTTTGACTCTGCTCATCGGTACGGGGCCGGAGGGGAGTGGCGTTCGGGTAAACCTGTCGCTGCTTGGTCTGACGTTTCAGCCCAGCGAAATAACCAAATACCTGCTGCTGCTGTTCTTTGCCGGTTTCTTTGCGGCCAACGAGCAGCAAATCCGGGAGTTGCCCGATTTGCGCTGGCGGTTTACGGTTAGTTTTGGGGCGCTGGCGGGGGCCGGTTTATTGATGTTGCTGTACCTGCTGTTGGGTGATATGGGCCCGGCTCTTGTCGTTTGCTTTACATTCCTGCTGTTCTACAGCATCGCCCGCGGAAATTTAGGGGTTACGCTGGCAACGGGGGTTGGCTACAGCCTGGCTCTCTGGCTGCTGCCCGGCTGGCTGGCCTTGCTGCTTAGTTTCGGTGTGCTGCTGGGCTACCTGTTCTGGCGGGGTGATGCCCGTTCGACTACGGGGCTGGGTTGGGCGGCTTTACTGACAGAAGCCCCCGTGCTGCTGCTGCTGGTGATGGCGATGTTTTCCTTCGGTGATCTGCTGCCCTACGTCGGGAGCCGCCTGGCCGACCGGAAAGCCATGTGGCTGAGTCCCTGGAACAACGATGTGTACGGCGGTGATCACCTGGCGCACGGTTTCTGGACCCTGGCTTCCGGCGGCTGGACCGGGCAGGGACTGGGCAAAGGCTTTGCGGCTGCCATGCCCGCAGCCCATACCGACATGATTCTGCCGAGTGTGGGCGAAGAGTTAGGTGGTCTGGGCGTTATTTCCGTATTTCTGCTGTTTGGCATTCTGTTACACCGGGTTTTCCTCCAGGCCCGGCGGGCGGGGCAGCCGTTTAGCTTTTTTCTGGTAGCCGGTATAGCCATTGCCACGGGTGTCCAGTTTCTGATTATTGCGGGCGGTTCCATTGGCCTGCTGCCGCTGACGGGAATCAGTGTACCATTTCTGAGTTACGGCAAGATTTCGCTTATCTTTAACTTGACCGCGATGGGGGCGGTTTTCAGTGTGGCGCACCGGCCCGGGCAGCTTGCTCAGCGGGAGTATCTGGAAAAACATTACGATGCGGTTCTGATGGCCGGAATTTCGGGCTTTCTGATCGGGGTTGTGATCCTGATCGGGCGGTTGCTGCCGGTGATTGGCTGGCGCGGAGAGGAGTATATTGTGCGACCCGTGCGGGTGGTGACGCGCTTCGGTGATCCGGTGTATAGCTACAACCCCCGCATCGAGCGTCTGACCCGCAAACTGGCCTCGGGCACCATTTATGACCGCAACGGTCTGGTCCTGGCGACCAGCGAGCCGGAGGTAGTAGCTCAACAGGCGGGGAAGCTGAGGCAAAGCGGCCTCAAATCAGAGGATGTGAATACGCTGGTTCAGAAACGACTGCGACGGTATTATCCGTTCGGAGAACACCTGTTTTTCTGGGTCGGTGACCTGAATACGCAACTGTTCTGGGGGCAAAGCAACGGGTACTACGCCGAGGCCACCCATTTCAGTGAGTTACGCGGTTTCAACAGCCGCCCGCGTAAAACCGATCTCGTGACTACAAAATACCGTGCCGACCGGTTCAGTCAGCCGGTGGAGCAAACCCGGACGCTGACGGTGTACGACTACCGGGAACTGGCTCCGGCGCTGCGGGCCGGAATTGACAGCCGTGAGGTGGAAGAGCGCAAGGCTAAAAACCGGGATCTGCAACTGAGCGTCAATGCCGAATTGCAGGTGGCGCTACAGAAGGCTCTGGCCACGTCGGATTACCGTGATCACCGGCTTTCGGTCGTGGTCATGGATGCCGCTTCGGGCGATGTCATGGCGTCGGCGCTGCACCCGCTTCCTAACCTGAAAACGCCCGAACCCATGCTGCTGGGTGACCGGGACCGGCTGAAATTACCGTATCTGGTAACCGAACGGGATTTGGGCATGACGTATGCAACGGCACCGGGGTCAACGGCTAAGATTTTGACGGCGATGGCCGCGTTTAACAAGCTGGGCGCTTCGGCTTCGGGCGTCAGTTACCCCATTACCTGTCAGGAGATTATCCGGCGAGGTGTCCGTGAGTCGGAACCCTGCGGGGAATCGGTAGACATGAAACGGGCCATTGTCCGGTCGAGCAACGTGTATTTTATTCGACTGGCGAACGATAACAAGCTGGACGATCAATTGGCCGATTTGTACCTGAAAACGGGGATGAATGTCGATTTAATCGGGGGTTATTCGTATACGGACACACATACCGAGCCGGAGCAAAAGCAGATTCGCCAGCACTGGCGGGATTCATCTTTCGTAGTCCGTCGGCAATTGTACCAGAGTAACCGCTATCCCCGGCGTTACCGGAGTGAGTTTTCGGGTTTGGCCTGGGGGCAGGGGCAACTGACGGCTACGCCCGCGTCTATGGCCCGGATGGCCGCAGCGATTGCCAACCGGGGCGTTTTGCAACCTTCGCGGTATGTGTTAAATCAGGCCGGTAAACCACAGCCGATTCCGGCGGGTGAACCCGTAGGTCAGCCCGCGTATGCTGGGCAGCTTGAAGAGTTTATGGTGGAGCAGTCGAATCCGAGGGGAGGCCGCAGCAAGATCAGCGCGGTTCGGGTGGCCGGAAAAACCGGAACGCCCGAACGGATTGTGCTCGGCGAAAAAATCAACGATGGCTGGTACGTGTTCTTTGCCCCCACGCCCGACCGGCGATCCAAAACCGTGGTTTGCGTCCGGATTGAACTGGGAAACTCGTCGGCCGATGCCGTGCAACTGGCCAATACCGTTGTGGCACCGATCTTACAAAAACGGGGTTATTTAGGAAGTTTTTAATCAACCGTCACACATCATGGGTATTCTGGAAACCGTTAAGAATCTGTTTGGCTTCACGTCGGCGCCTTCCACTCCGTCGAACACTCCCCCGGAGCAAAGCTTGCCCGCGCCTACTCCGCCCAAACCGAAAGCCTCGGGACCTCCGCCAGCCGCCCAGCGACGCAACCAGATCATCCGGTTTGTGATCGATAAGTTGCGGGCCTACCAGAATGAACCCGAAAATGCACCCATCGGCCTGCGGCTGTTTGTGTTGTGTGAGAGCGCCGAAGAAGAGGATGTATTTCGGGTTGCGCTGTGGGTTAACCAGCCCGAAAAATTCCGGAGCGAACTCAGTCGGCAGTTAGCCGACAATTACATCACACTGGCGAAAGACTGGATTTTTGAAGTGGAGTTCGTCCAGGATCAGTTGCCAAACGGTATATACCGCGAAGGAAACCTGGGCCTGGTTGTACTGGACCCGAAAAAGTCCGACGGGCCGGTTGTTCTGGCGACGGTTAAAACGTTAGTGGGTCAGACCGAACAGGACGAGTACGGGCTCAATCCGGCTCAGAAGGTCCTGTTTCACATTGGGCGGGGGCATTCCACCCAGACGGCGTCGGGCCGGGTCCGAATCAATGACATTGTGGTTCTGAACGACGATGACCCCGGTTTTGACCCGCAAAAAGGAGCCGGAAATGGGGCGGTAAGCCGGGCGCACGCAACGATTCAGTACAATCCGGCGCAACGGAAATACGCGCTGCTGGTCGATCCGGGTGGCCTTCCCGCCAACGGCAACAAAACCAAAATCATGCACCCGGACGACACCATCGAGCGGGCGGATATTCTGGGAGTGACGTATCCGCTTCAGCACGGTGACCAGATCGAACTGGGAGGGGAGGTGACGCTGCTGTTCGAGCTTCGGTAAACGGTTTTCTGGTACTTTATGAATGCCCCCCTTCGGGAATAGGCAGACCTGACGGTTTTCGATCTCCCGGTGCTGGCCAGCCGGAAATCCTGATTATAAATTCGGTCGGATAAATCGACCTGAATCATATTGCTTCTTCTGACAAATATCTATAATACAGGGTCTTAAATATGCCGGATTTAAGGGTGCTAACCGCTCTGTAGGTAGCGGTTTGAACGCGGGTGTTCGTGGGCCGTATAAAAGAACAATCCGCTTTCTGGACCATGATGCGGTAAACAGTTATAACTTTATGCTGTTGTACGCAGTATTACTCCAGAGTTATTTAATCCATAAGCCCAATGTGTATGCGCCGGAAATGTTTACCATTCTTTTCTCAGACAGTGGCTTTTCTGCTCTCTTTCTTCTGCTGTGTTTGCTTTAGCCATACAAAAAGCTGGTCTGCTAAAGCAACGGCGGAACGCCATGCTGTTCTGCAATCGCAGCCGGGCCCGGTGCTGGCCCGCATCAATGCCGGTGGGTCGGCAGTGACCACGAACGGGGTGGCCTGGAGCGCCAGCCAGTACTTCTCGGGGGGCAAACCGTACACCAACTCGAAGGTAACGGCCATTGCCGGCACGGATAACGATGCCATCTACCTGACCGAATACAGCGCCGGAACCAACCTGGCGGGTTTCACGTTTGCCATGCCGGTTCCGACCAGTGGTCAGTATACGGTGAAACTGCACTTTGCCGAAATTTACTGGGGAGCCACCGGCGGAAAAGCGGGTGGGCCGGGTCAGCGGGTATTTAGTGCGAACCTGGAAGGAGGGCCGGTTGAACTGGCCAACTACGATATTCTGGCGGAGGTCGGCAGCATGACGGCGGTGGTCAAAACATTTACAGTGGGTGTTAGTGATGGTACACTGAACATTGACTTTTCGGCCTCGGCCAACCAGCCCAAAATCTCGGCCATCGAGGTATTTGCTCCGGCCACCACGGCCAACACCCCTCCGGTGCTGGCGACAATCGGCAACAAAACCGTCAACGAGGGCAGTGTGTTAAACGTACCTTTGTCGGCCACCGATGCCGACGGGGATGCCGTGACCATAACGGCCACGAATCTGCCTTCATTTGCCAGCCTGAACAACAATGTGCTGACGTTTAGCCCTGGTTTTCAGGCCGCTGGCAGTTATACCATTACCGTGCGGGCTACGGACAGCAAACAGGCCAGTGATCAGAAAACGTTTACACTGGTGGTCAATGACGTGCCGACGACGGGCGTGACTATTACCCATTTTACGCTGATCAATGCGGCCACGGATCAGGAAATCCGTACCCTGGCGAACAACGAAGTGATTAACCTGGCTACGCTGCCAACCTCCAATCTGAACATCCGGGCCAATACCAGTCCGTCCCTCATTGGAAGTGTCAAAATGGTCCTGAGTGGGCAGCAGAGCCGCACGCAAACCGAAACCGGAGCGCCGTATGCCCTGTTTGGTGACTCCAACGGCAATTATAACAACTGGACGCCCACTCTGGGCAGTTATACCTTAAAAGGAACGCCTTATACCGGGTCCGGAGCGACGGGCACAGCCGGGCCGGTCTTAACCATCAATTTTTCCGTCGTGAATCAGCCGGTGGGCAATCAGCCGCCGACGCTGGCAACACCGATACCCGACCAGAGCACAAGCGTGGGCACGGCTTTTTCGTTTAGCTTCGGAGCATCGACTTTTACGGATGCCAATGGAGATGCTCTTTCCTACTCGGCTACGCTGGACAATAACACGGCACTGCCCGGCTGGCTGACCTTCACGAGTGCCACCCGCACCTTCAGCGGAACGCCACCCGCAGGAAGCCCGGCCAGTATTGCCGTAAAAGTGACGGCCAGTGATGGAAAAGGCGGAACTGCCAGTGACAGCTTTATCATTACCATTGGCACCAGCACGGGCATCGGTACCTGGCAGACCATTGCGCCTACTTCGGGACAGCCAACGGCCCGGCAGGAAGGGGCTTATGTGCAGGCCGGAGACCGGTTTTACCTGATGGGGGGGCGTGGCATTAAACCCGTACAGGTTTATGATCCCGTCAACCGGACCTGGGTGAATGCGGCTGCTACGCCGATTAACTTACACCATTTCCAGGCCGTTACCCTCGATGGCCTTATCTATGCCATTGGTGCGATGACCGGTAATTATCCCGCCGAACCGTCTGTTCCCCAAATCTACATTTATGATCCGAGAGCCAATAAATGGCTGGTTGGTCCCGAAATACCGGTAGCCCGGCTGCGCGGATCGGTTGGATTGGCGCTGTACAACAACAAGTTTTATCTGGTTGGCGGCAATACCAAAGGACATAGTGGGGGATACGTCAACTGGTTTGACGAATACGATCCGGCGACAAACACCTGGAAAGTTTTACCGAATGCGCCCCACGCCCGGGACCACTTCCAGGCCGCCGTGGTGGGCACAAAGTTATACGCAGCAGGTGGTCGGCGCAGTTCATACAATACCGGTCAGACGTTTACGCTGACGGTGCCGGAGGTGGATGTCTATGATTTTACCACGGGCCAGTGGTCTACCCTCTCAAACCCTATTCCGACCCAGCGGGGAGGCACGACAACGGTGGTGCTGGACAATGAAGTGATTGTGATTGGCGGGGAAAGTTCCCAGCCCACGGCGCATAAGGAAACCGAAGCCCTCAACGTTACAACGGGCGTCTGGCGTCGGCTCGCCGATCTGCAACAAGGCCGCCATGCTACCCAGGCGATTGTCAATAACGGCTCCATTTATATTACGGCGGGATCCGGTGCGCAGGGCGGTAGTCCGGTGCTCTCTTCGCAGGAAGTATTTTACAAGTCAGCCCCGACAACGCCAACGGGAGTGCCGGTTGCACAAAGCCAGTTGACCGCACCGGCCAGTGCCGCGTTGGGACAGGTACAGATCAATACAACCAAAAATGCCGTCGTTACGGTTTCCAACAGCAGCGGCAACCAGGCCATTCTGCTCTCATCGATTGCGGTTTCGGGCAGTACGGAATTTACGGTTCAATCGCCGTATACGCTGCCGTTTGTGGTACCACCCGGTAAAAATGCAGCCATTACGGTTAAGTTTAAACCGTTGTCGTCGGGCAGTAAAACCGCGACATTAACGATCCAGCATTCGGGCGCTGGTGGAAGCACCGCCGTAGCCCTCAACGGTTCGGGTGTGGCAACGGCGGTAAGTGCCAGTGCGCTGTCAGCCCCGGATAGCCGGGACCCCTCGCTGCGTTTTGATGCGCTGAACCCGGACGATATATTCGAAAAGGGCGAGCGGCCGATTCGCTATTATCCGAATCCTTTTTCTCATTCTTTAACCATACAGACCGAAGAACAGGGTGCGGTGCCGGTGGCGCTTTACGATTCGTATGGGCGGTCGGTGATGCCGCTTGCCGATGTACAATCCGGCCAGGCCATTAACCTGGGCAGCGAGTTGGAAGCGGGTGTATACATACTACAGGTAGGCACGGGTCCGAAGGCCAAACGGTACAAGCTGGTAAAAGTGCGGTAGGCGGTTTGCGCAGACCGGCAGTGGTCAGACGGTCTTTTGTAGAAACGCCGGGGCGGGTTTGTTTTGACTGCCATTCATCAGAAGGCATAGGTCAGGGCAAACCCGCGCTCGCCGGTGCCTGTCATTTCGGGGCGGAACGAGAGGTTGCGGGTTTTCTGGCGAAATTTATGCAATTCGGGAATGCCGATTCCGCAGGCTGCACCCACCACAAAGCCCGTCAGCACATCGGTTCGAAAGTGTTTGCCAGCCTGCATCCGGTTGATCCCGACCAAAACGGGCGGTACAGCGGCTGCCGTAAAAATGGCGACTCGTTTCCAGCCTTTTATCTGGTAGTAGTCCGTCAGAACTTTAGCGCCGAAGAAGGTTGCCGTCGTGCTGAACGACACGTGCCCGCTGTAAAAGGAGTTGCTTTTCGCATGACCGATTTTATCCTGCAACGGAACCGCCGGGTTATAGGTCAGGGGCCGGGCGCGCCGGATCGGGAACGTCGTTGCGAAGTAAATCAGGTTGTTGACGGCGTGGGCCGTCGTGTATAGCGTCAACAAATCCAGTGCTTCTTTTCGAAGATCTTTGCTCAGCATGAGCAGGAGCGGGCTGGCAATGGAAAGATTGAGAAATTGGTCGGATCTTGTCTGGGCCAGGCCAAAGCGGGCCGGATTAAGGTGCGCAACCGGTCGGTCGAAAGCATTGAGATGAGCCGGATTGAGTTTGATAACCTCCTCCGCAGTCAGACTGGCGTGGCGATCCAATTGCCGAAAGCCAAAAATGGAAGTGCCCAACACCGCCAATGAAGCCGGGAGTTCGTATGTCCGGTAAATCCGGTAGGGCGAACGGCTGACGGTATCCACCTGCCCAAGAGAAGCCAACGAATAAAGTAAAAAAACGAGCAGCGATACGTAAACCTTCATCAGTTACTGGGGTAGGGCCGAAGAGCAAACCTATCACTTTTCGCGCTATGCAACGGCATTCCCATTTCAGAAACGGTCGGTAATCCTTCGATATTGTTTGGTTGGTGAGCATATAGTTGTAAAAACAAGTCAAAACCGTCTGCCAGATTTCCGTAGCGGTCGGCTGGCTTCGCTTATCAGCGTCCTTTGTTCCATTAGGCAGCCGGACAAATTGCAACCGCACGGGAGCCAAAAGTCGGTTGAATACCGGGATTGATGGGCCTTGAACGGGCCAAACCGTCCAGTTTTTGAAAATGAGGATATTTGTTAGGTTTTGAGTATGGGAAAGTTTGTCTATTAATTAATCAGATAAAGCCGAAGCTGATGAGCCCAGTTTGATGATTTTCAGAAGGGTTTCAAAATAGACGTACGGGAGTGATGGTCGGGTACTTACCGATAACTCAGTTTTATAGGAAAATGCCGGGTTCTGGCATTATTATGGCTATTTGTATGGACAGGGTTACCGCATATCCGGATGTGAAAATTCGAAAAAACTGTGGTTTGCTCCGGCTCCTATCCACTAGATTCTGCTCCCGGCTGGCAATTCAAATCATCCCGGAACAAGTTGTTTATTGACTGGCGTGTCACAATGCTACTCTTTTACGAAATGCTGTCTTCTGTCCTATAACTGAACATTAAAGAAACCACCGTAACTTGTCACTGGTATAAACCAGGTGGCGCAAAAATGATGAAGAAAGTATCCAAAATCTTGGTCGTTGACGATGATGCGTTGCATCGAAAATTATTGACTTACCAATTAACTAAAAACGGTTACCAGGTATTAATCGCCAGCGACGGACTGGAAGCCCTGGACTGGTTGCGGGTCCCCGGCCAACAACCGGATTTGATCTTGCTGGATCTGCTGATGCCGCGTTTTAGTGGTCTGGACGTTTTGCGTAAGCTAAAGGCATCTGCTTCTAAATTGCCTGTTATTTTAATGTCAGCCGCTGAATGGCCAATTGCCAACGAAGGCGTTACGTTGTCCAAACCGGACGCGTTTCTTTCTAAACCTTTTAATGTTGAAAAACTGGTAGCGAAAATTGAAGCCTTACTGCTGCCTGTCGCTGTGGTGTAGGCAGGGGAGTAGGGCTTCCCTTGCAAGTTGAATTATCTTGTCTATTTAAAGTCTGTGCTGAACACAGACTTTTTTTGTATTTATTAGACAGAGTAAACAGCATCCCCTCATTGTTAGTAGAAAGTACGAGCGTTTCAAATAGCCGCAAGCGTTTTTTCTGAATTATCCTTCCAGCGTTAATCAGAAATAAAAAAACGTAACCGCCTGATGAGTGGCTTTTGACAAGCGGTTTAACAAGTGATTAATTCTGCCTTTAGCGTCGGTTTTATGAGGCCGCGCGGTAAAAAGGCAATCCGACCATGCCTATACACTCCATCAAAGTGACTCCATTTGATTCGGAAATACTGCGTACACGAATCTGATAATTATAAAGATGTACTGCCCATTTTTTACTGAAATAACCTCTGTGGCGGTTAGGGATTATTTTTATTGTCTGACAATTAAGTAGGATAATTACGACTGATTTTTCATTTATAATTGAGGTGATAAGGAGCAAGAGTAAACCACATGAGAATCGGAATATATTTTCAATAAAACAGTTGTCTGGTAAATAAAAATAGGTGCTACGGAAGAAAATAAAAAAGTTGTAAAAGCAGCTTCAACACGATTTAAATAGCCATCTAACTGACCAGATTGTGATCGTCAAATAACAAAGGTGTGTTTCGTTTTAGTGACTTATCCGGTTAATAAGCAAATGTAATAATTTAGGGAATTATCTATTCTAAGTATTGACTGGCTAGCATCAGGGACCTATATTTCAGAAAAATATGAAAAAAATATTAAGAGTGGTGCTTCACTGAAGAAGCTTCAGGTTTATCAATGACTGGAAATAAAAGAGTTTAATCCGAAGCTTATAAACTTATTTTAAATTGCCATAATTTTTCTTTATCCCCTTTTATAAATCCTATCCGATAGAACTTTTATGAACAAAAACATTTACTCTAATCTTTTCATTAAATGAAAATACTTGTTAGTAGTATGACCTTTGCCCCTGATCATAGTGGCATTTCTTTGTATTCTACCGATTTTGCTACCTATGCGTCAGAAGTAGGCCATGAAGTAACTGTAGTAACAGGCTTTTCATGGTATCCCAACTGGAAGAAACGGCCAGAGGACAAGGGGAAGCTGTTTCAAACGGATTTTTATAAAGGCGTCAAGGTATTGCGAGGGTACTTATATGTGCCTAAAAAAGTTACGTCTGTAACCCGGATGCTTCAGGAGATTACGTTCCTGATCTTTGTATTTTTTAATTTTATCCGTGCCGGTCGGCAGGATGTCATTGTTCTTTTTACGACCCCCATTAACCTGGGCCTGATTGGGGTTCTTTTTCAGAAACTTTGGAAAGCCAAACTGATCATAAATGTGCAGGACTTGCAACTGGAAGCTGCACAATCGCTGGGGATGCTGGGGAAACTGCCCATTGTTAAAGTCATGGAGAAAGCCGAACGGTATAGCTATCAAAAAGCCGACCTGGTAACCTCCATATCGCACGCTATGGTAAATATCATCAAGCAGAAAGGCGCCCTGGATGATAAAGTCTATCTGTGGCCTAACTGGATTGATGTAAAAGATGCCAGCATAAAAGGAGTCAAAGGCAACTTTAACGATAAATATCCGCAATACAAGGGGAAAACTATTATTGGTTATGCCGGAAACGTTGGTGTTAAACAAAGCCTCTCGTCGCTGGTGGACCTGAGTGAGCAGTTTAAAGGTCGGGATGACCTTGTTTTCCTGATTATCGGTTCGGGGGGCGATCGGGATAATTTAAAGGCATATGCGGAGAAAAAAGCAACTGGAAATCTCCATTTTATTGACTTTTTATCGCAGGACGATTATTACAACTTCCTCAATGATGCCGATATTGTCTATCTCTCGCAGAAAAAAGACTCTGGCGATGCTTATTTCCCGTCTAAATTACTGGGGATAATGGCCAAGAATAAACTGACGTTTGTTGCCGCCTGTAAAAATTCTGAAATCTATAAAGTGGTTACCGATAATGCGCTGGGAATGTCCTCGGATATTGAGGATCTTGACCACATGAAAAAACTGCTGACGGATTATTTAACTAATAAGGAGGAATTTAAGAAGTATGAAGTAAATGCTTTCGGGTTTGTGCATCAGTTCGACAGGCAGATTGTCCTGGATTCGCTCTTTGCCGAAATTGATAATTTAAATCTCAGGGACGCTTATCAGCCTGCCCTGGCTTAATTGCGTCACTTCCTGGTCCGTAAATCGGACGGTTGCTATAAACGTGCGATCAAACTCGTTTTAGCCTGCAACCGCCTGATTTACGGATTGTTATTTATGGATTAGTGGCGGATTCTTACCCGAAAGAGGCCTCCAGGCTTTTGAGCTTTCTGACCGTATTCTGGCGTAGGCTTTCCAGGGCCTGGACCCGGGCGTAACGGCTTTGCAAAACAAATTTTTGTCGTTCTGTACCTGCCGTTGGCGCATTGGCAGCTGGTTGGGGATTGCTTTGCCGAATTTTGTATTCCAGACGCAAAATCCCTTCGATAACCTGATTAATCTGACGGTCATAATACCGAACCAGGCGCCGGTTCCAGTTAATATAAACTTGTTTGTGCAGTTTGGACGGGCAGACAGGGCGTTCGCGCAGGACTTGTTCCCATTCCTACCGCAGGCTTTCAAACGGACAGCCTTCCGAATGAGGACTGAAAATTTCTGCTGGCAGATCGATCTGGAGGCCGCGCTCGAACATTTTGGCGTGGTTGATCTGGAACCCGCGAGCGACATAACTGGTAATTAAATCAAAGGCAGCGATAGCATCCGCAACCGGACACGTAAAACTGGTCCAACCCACTCCGCGGAGGGTTCCTTCAACAATAAGAATCATGTGTATAGCCGTTAAGTAATAACCTGGAGGCTGCAATAACGCTCTGCAAACGTTTCTTGATTCTAAACTGAATTATCAGAAAAAAGTTATCAGAACGGGCTGTAATTTGGGGAAGAAAATAAAAAATCGATTTCAGGAAAAGCGTTGAAAATCAACTTTTCGGGCCGATGATCGCGGGTGTTACCCGAAAATAGGGCTCGTTCGATTTATAATTACCAGACTGAAAGGGCTTGAAGCGGTGAATTTCACAGATACTAGTGCCGAGGAGCAAAGAAAATGATTCCGGCACCGATTAGTGCAAGGAGGGCGCCCAGCAAATCGTAGCGGTCGGGCTTAAAACCGTCGATCCACCAGGCCCACAGCACGGATAACCCAATGAAAATACCGCCGTATGCTGCATACACCCGTCCGAATCCGGCGGGTTGAAGGGTGGCAACAACCCCGTAAAGAATCAGAACAATTCCGCCCGCCATGCCGTAAACGATGGGCTTATCTTCTTTAAGCCAGAGCCAGATCAGATAACCGCCCCCGATTTCGCATAATCCGGCCAGAATGAAAATGAGGATTGCTTTGATCATGCCTATAACTACCGAATGGATAAATAAACCGGATGGCAGCTCACAACCGGAATTTCCGTAACCGCAAAGGTATCCGCCAGATAAACGGCTTTTTGCAAATGTATTGGGGGTAAATCCAGAACAATTTTGTAGTCACCTTTTTCCTTGTAAAGGAAAGCAATGTTGAAAAAATCCTGGTAATGCTCCCGCCCTTTCAGGAGGGTAAAAAGAGATTTGGTGCTTATACCGCTCGCTGTTTTAAACTGTTGAAGCTCCGTATCCTTAATTTGCTTTTCATACTGCGCACTTCGAACGATATAATCAAACCAGAGGGAATCACGCTCGTTAAATTCGAGGTAAAGAGTTGATTTAGTATTGTAATTGTTAGCACCGAAAAAATCGGCAATGATTTGAGTCGCTGCATATAGGCTGTCTTTGTAAGCTCGCTCAGCAGCCAGCTCTTGAACCAGAGGATGAACGATTTCCTGATATTGCTGCGTTTTGGGATTGCGTTTATAATACTTGATGTAATTAACCAGCAAGCCCAACGGAGTATATAATGCTACATCCCGATCGGTTAAATTCTTTACATCGATCAAAAGCCCTGCATCATGACGCGCGTCCTGACTGGCTTGCCTGCTGACGACAGTGAATTGGACGGTTATCTGCGGTTGAGCCAAAGCGGCTTTTCCTGTAGCGAGTAGCGTAAAAATCCAGAAAATAATAAGCGTGTTGGAAATCATGGTTCAGGATTCGTCAGCGGACCAACCGCTCAAAAAGCCGTTCCAGCGTCTGGGAGGCATCCTCGCACAGACCGGTGTGCATCGGCGAGGTCTGTACGATAGTGCTGCGGTTGGCGGCCAGCCAGCGAAACCGGGCGGCAATCGGCAGTTGGCCAATGGGACCGCCTTCCCGCCGACCGGCGCAGATTTTCTGAAAAACCCGCAGTCGTTCCCGCAGGTCCGGCAGGTCGATCTCAGAGCAAAAAGCCCGCAGCCGGTCTTCGTTCAGTTCAAATACCGTTTGCAAAAAACCCTGCGCCGGGCAATAAACAATAACGCCGACATTCATGAATTCTTCGCGTTCGACGCGCGGTACGACGCGGATGACGGCGTACTCAAATACGTGTTTTGGCATGCTGCGCTTCCTTAACAAAAATCTCAGAATGGGCGAGTCGGGTTTCTAAAAAACCGGTATACATCTGGCGTCGTTCGGCAACGGAGTCCGTCGATTCTTCGCTGATGAGCCACGCATCGGGCACCAGATCGACAATGGACCGGATCAACTCCGGCGTCAGAATCTGGCGAAATTCGGCATCGACGGTTTCGAGTTCCGTAGCCCAGGGTAACAGCACATGATCTTTGATGGCCCCGAACGGCTTTTTGGCCTGCTCCTCCCAGTTTTGCCCCGCGTGATGAAAATACAGCGAAGCGCCGTGATCGATCAGCCACAGTTCCCGGTGCCACATCAGCATATTGGTGTTGCGGGCCGTGCGGTCAACATTCGTAATAAAGCAGTCCAGCCAGACAATCTGCGAGGCCAGTCGCGCGCTGACGGTATTCAAAACCGGATCGAACGTCGTGGCGCGGGACAGAAAATGCAACCCCAGATTCAACCCTCCGCTGGCCCGCAGCAAATCCTGAATTTCTTCGTCTGGCTCCGTTCGGGCCATAGCCGGGTCGAGCGTTGCGAACACGATTTCGGGGATTTTAAGACCCAGCGCACGGGCCAGTTCACCGGCAATCACTTCGGCAATGAGTGCTTTGACGCCCTGACCGGCACCCCGAAATTTCAGGACGTACAGGAAATCGTCGTCGGCTTCGACAATGGCGGGCAACGAGCCGCCTTCGCGCAGGGGCGTGACGTAACGGATCACTTCGACCGTTCGGAGTTGGGGTTCGCGGGTACTCACAAGGCGTTTTCGATTATCGAAATTTGCTTCGTACAGAAAACAAATTTCCGGGTTCCAACGGGACTGGCGGGAAATTTAGGCCAATTTTTCGAGAAAACGGGCGCGAATTGCCGAATCGTTCCGTCAGGATGCGTGAAAAGCCTTACCTTTGCGCCAACGAACATTCTGCAAAAACGCATGTCTGCCGAAACGACCGATCAATTACCAACGCTCGAAACTGCCCGCAAACTGGGCCTTCTTCCCGACGAATACGACCGAATAATTGCCATTCTGGGCCGCAAGCCCAATTTTACCGAATTGAGTATCTTTTCGGTGATGTGGTCGGAGCACTGCTCGTATAAAAATTCGATTGTCTGGCTTAAAACCCTGCCGCGCGATTCGGAGCGGATGCTGGCCAAAGCCGGAGAAGAAAATGCCGGTCTGGTCGATATTGGCGACGGGCTGGCCTGTAGTTTCAAGATCGAGTCGCACAACCACCCTTCGGCCATCGAACCCTACCAGGGTGCGGCCACCGGGGTCGGCGGGATTAACCGCGATATTTTTACGATGGGTGCCCGGCCCATTGCCCAACTAAACTCCCTGCGGTTTGGCAATCTGGATTTACCCAAAACCCAGCGGCTGCTGAAAGGCGTCGTGAAAGGCATCGGTGATTACGGCAACGCGTTCGGGATTCCGACCGTGGGCGGTGAAATTTATTTCGACGACTGCTACAACGTCAACCCCCTGGTGAATGCCTTCTCGGCGGGAATTGTCGAAGTGGATAAGGTGGCCAAAGCAACGTCGTACGGCGTGGGTAATCCGGTGTTTATCGTCGGTTCGGCTACGGGCAAGGACGGTATTCACGGCGCTACGTTTGCATCGGAAGATATTTCGGACAAATCGACCGAGAAACTCCCGGCGGTTCAGGTGGGCGATCCGTTCATGGAAAAACTGCTGCTGGAAGCCTCGCTGGAAATTATCGGAACGGGCTATGTGATTGGTATTCAGGACATGGGAGCCGCCGGTATCATCTGCTCGACCTCCGAAATGAGCGCCAAGGGCGAACACGGCATGATCATCGACCTCGATAAAGTGCCGACGCGCCAGCCCAATATGGACCCGTTTGAAATCCTGCTGTCGGAATCGCAGGAGCGGATGCTGGTAGTCATTGAAAAAGGAAAAGAAGACGTTATTCAGCAAATTTTTGATAAATGGGATTTGAATTGCGAGCAGATCGGAACCGTGACGGATACCGGTCGTTTGCATTTCTACCGCCACGGTGAACTGGTGGCCGACGTTCCGGCGCACGACCTCGTGCTGGGCGGGGGCGCTCCGCAGTACCACCGCGAATACCGCGAACCGGCTTACTTCCAGGAGTTCAAGAAATTCCAGATTTCGGACGTTTCGGACGTAGAAGCGGCTGAAATTCAGAAAGTAGTTGAACATCTGCTGACGCACCCGAACATCTGTTCGCGCCGGTGGGTGTATGAACAATATGATTCGATGGTTGGTACGGCCAATCGGACTACGAACGTGCCGTCGGATGCCGCCGTTGTGAACATCAAAGGAACCGACAAATCCATTGTCATTACCGTGGATTGCAATAGCCGCTACGTCAACGCTGACCCGAACACCGGGGCGAAAATTGCCGTAGCCGAAGCCGCCCGCAACATCGTTTGTACGGGTGGCGAACCGCTGGCCGTGACCAACAACCTGAACTTTGGAAACCCGTACGTGCCGGAAGTGTACTGGCAGTTTGTTCAGGCCGTAAAGGGCATGGGCGAGGCTTGTCTACGGTTTGCAACGCCGGTTACGGGCGGAAACGTCAGTTTCTACAACCAAAGCTCCGACGAAGGCCCGGTTTTCCCGACGCCGACAATCGGGATGCTCGGTTTGATGGAAAACCCCGAAAACCGCATGACGCTCCGTTTCCGGCAGGCTGGTGATCTGATTTATCTGGTTGGTGAGTCGAAAGACGATATTGCTTCGTCGGAATACCTGTATTCGTATCGGGGCGTGAAGGCGTCTCCGGCACCGGCTTTCGATATGGAGGTGGAATATGCACTGCAACAGGCGATAAAAGAGCTAATTATCAATAAACTGGTTGTGTCAGCGCATGACGTTTCCGACGGTGGTTTGTTTGTCACGCTGTCTGAATCCGCCATGGGGGGAAATCTTGGTTTTACCATTGAAACCGATAGCCGTTTCCGGAAAGATGCCTTCCTGTTCGGTGAAAGCCAGAGCCGGGTGGTGGTGTCGGTTGCCCGCGAAAAACAAACGGAGTTTGAAGACGCGCTTACGAAAAGTGGGGTTGCGTTCAGCCGTTTGGGAGCCGTAAACGATACGAATTTTGTGATTGATGGTCAGCCTCTGCTGGCGGTCGCTGCGGCAAAAGATCTCTATGACAATGCCTTAAGCCGGAAGCTGGAAGTCTGATTTTAGCTGGTTCATTACAAACCCGTTCACTAGGACTTGGTACGCTTGGTCCTGGCGAACGGGTTTTTGTTGTAAAATCATTTAGCCGTTGCCAGAGGGCGTTTCTGAATGACGGTTTTGCGCACTGACGCGTTATTTTTGTATCCTATGCGCTATTTTATCCAACTTTCGTACCGGGGCACGGCCTACAACGGCTGGCAGATTCAGCCCAACGGCATTACGGTACAGGAAGTGCTTGAACAGAAATTGAGTACCCTGCTGCGGGAGCCGATTTCCATTATTGGCAGCGGACGGACCGATACGGGCGTTCATGCCGAGCAGCAATTTGCTCATTTTGAAATCGATCGCTCGCTTGAACTGACGGACGGCTTTCTGCACGCCCTGAACTGCATTCTGCCGCCCGACATTGCGGTGCAAACCATTTTTCCGGTCGAACCGCGCGTACACGCCCGGTTCTCAGCCGTCTCGCGCTACTATCAATACCGCATTCGGAAACAGAAAAGTCCGTTTCTGGATATGCTGCTCTATGTTTTCCGGCACGAGCTGGACGTTGACCGGATGAACGAAGCGGCTGCTTTATTGTTCAAATACGACGATTTTGAGAGTTTCAGCAAAGTTCGGACGAAGGTTTCACACTTCCGCTGCGACATTCACCGGGCCGAGTGGGTGATGGAGGGCAACCAACTGACGTTCCATATTAAGGCCAATCGGTTTCTGTACGGAATGGTTCGCACGCTGGTGGGCACGATGCTGGAAGTGGGGCAGGGGCGCATGACGGTTGCCGAATTTGAACAGATCATTCTGGCGAAAGACCGTACCAGCGCGGGTCGGTCGGCGCCCGCCAGTGGCCTGTTTCTGGTCGAAGTAGCCTATCCGCCGGGGTTGTTCACGAAGAAAATGACAAACAATGAACAACCAACGCCGAATTAAAGTAAATTAGGTGTAAACATGTTCACCGTTTCGCATTCATCGATCCACTAACGTGATTAACGAATTTCAAGAACTTATTCGGGCGTATCGAAAAACCGACTTTAGTCAGCGTAAAGCCGCTTTGGCAACCGTGGTGGGGCTCAGTGGTTCGGGCTACCGCCGACCGGGTGCTCGTATGTACATTACCGACGATGGGCAGTGGATGGGGGCCATCAGTGGCGGTTGTCTGGAAGGTGACGCCCTGCGCAAAGCCCGCGAAGTGATGCAGACCCGGCAGGCCCGGCTGGTGACCTACGACACTACCGACCCGGAGGGCGAAAATTTTGGCATTGGTCTGGGTTGCAACGGTATTCTGGATGTGCTGATTCAGGCCATTGACCCCAACGACCCGAACAATCCCCTCGAAACGCTCGACCGCGTGATGCAGGAACGGCGGCCCCTGACGTTTGAAACGACCTTGCCCGACGGGGCGGGTGTTTTTGTGGAAGAACTCAAACCCGATATTCAACTGCTGGTTTTTGGCGGTGGTTACGACGCCGTACCGCTGGTGAAACTGGCCAAGCAGATTGGCTGGCGGGTGGTTGTAACCGACGATTGCGTGGCCCACCTGCAACCCCGGCGGTTTGGTGAGGCCGACGAAATGCTGGCCGTGCAACGCGATGATATCCGGCGGCAGGTTCCGATTGACGCTTACTCGGCGGCCGTGCTGATTTCCCATAATTTTAAGTACGACAAAGCGGTTTTGCGCGAATTGCTGCAAACTGATATTCCCTATATCGGGCTTTTAGGCCCCAAAAAACGGGGCGATGCCTTGCTTAATGAGGTTGCGGATTTGGTGAGCCCGCCGGATGAAAACCGGCTTTTCTGGCCGGTGGGGCTGGATGTGGGGGCCGATAACCCGCAGGAAATTGCCCTGTCGATTCTGGCCGAAATTCAGGCCGTATTCCGCAAAGCAACGGCACAACCGCTGAAGTTTAAAAACGCACCGATTCATCAGCCCGTGCAGTCGATTAGTGCGCCGGTCGATCTGAATTGACCCTAATACCGTATGAATATTGCGATTATCATTTTAGCCGCCGGTTCCTCGTCGCGGATGGATCACCAACCCAAACAACTCATCCAGTGGGAGGGCCGTACGCTGCTCCGCCGGGTGGTCGATACGGCTCTGGACACGACGTTCCGGCCGGTGGTGGTGGTGCTGGGTGCCCATAAAAAACAGATTGCTTCCGAACTGGACGGTTTGCCGGTGACGATTATCGACAATCAGCACTGGCAGCAGGGGTTGGCAACCTCCGTGAAAACGGGTCTGGCGGCCGTCTATCTGACGCAAAAAGACATTGATGCCGTGCTGTTCTTACTGACGGATCAACCCCACGTTGACAGTGGTTTGCTGCAACAGTTGGTGCAGGTGTACCAGGAAAGCGGAAAGGGCATTGTGGCCGCCAGCTACGCCGGTAGTCTGGGCGTTCCGGCCTTGTTTGACCGGAAATACATTCATGAATTGTTGAGCCTGGAAGGTGATGCGGGCGCAAAAAAAGTGATCATGAACCACCCGGATGACTGCGTAGACGTTCATTTCGCCCTGGGCAGCATTGATCTGGATACCCGTCAGGATGTTGCGCACTTTCTGGGGCCGCAAAGCGGTGACCAGTAAGTGACAGGGCGTTAGCGTCTTTAGCGGTTCTTCCAGATTTTGTCAACATACGGGTCCAGCTGGTCCAGATCACATTCTGACGTGATGGCCGTAACCGGCTGACTGGCTATCGTCAGCCGGGAAACCCGCTCTGGCTGGCAACGGTCGTTGTAACCCGTGGCGCTAATTGCCAACGCCTGAATGCGGCCTTGCTGCCAGTTCCTGCTTTTCAGTACCAGCCGTTTCGATGGCCCCCCTTCATGGCACAAGGTCAGGGTGGTGGTTGTGGCTTCCCCTTGTCCGTGTTGCCGAATGAACGCGTTTTGCAAGGCTTCGTCGTAGTCGCAGGTGATCCGAAATAAACGGTTTTCATAAAAAACCAGCGATAAATTGGAAATCGTAGTGTTCTGAGTCCGAACCGTCTGGGTTTGAAAGATGCGAATATCCGTGCAGGGTAAGGCGAGCGTACCTTTCAGAACAACCAGCTCCTGTTCCTGAAAGGTAAACCGGTTTAACGAATCGGGCGTCGTGATGCCAATCACAAACGGCTCCAGGCCGTGCAGGGTTGATTGCCCGTAGAGCGGGCCGATCAGAACGAACAGGATAACATAGTTGAAGACGTAATTCACGGTTTCAGTTTTCCGTAGCTGTTGTTATTCATTTTTCTTCCTGGGTCTGGTTGAATGCCCATCCCGGCGGATACGGCTTTTATCATCGGTATTTCCCCTCCCGCATTAGTTATCGACATCTTTAATCACCGCCCGGCTGTCGTTCCGGCGCTTTTCGTACGGTAGCTGAAACGCCTTCAAATCCGGGCGGTATTTCCGGGGCCGCTTCAATTCGTACTGGTAAATCGTTTGCCCCAACTGGTACAGAAACGGGTGGGCCACGCTGTCGTACTCGTAGTTGTTGTCGTTCAAAATCTCATCCCGGTTCACATAAATTGTAGCCGAAAGCATGTATTCCACCCGGTTTTTGAAATCGGCCACGTACGACGCATCAGTCATAAAACCGTAGGCCCACCCAACTTTATTAAACACCCGTACCCCTTCGGGCAGCGTGCGGTGCAGGCTATCGCGGAAAAAGAACTTCACGTAACTGTCGTAATACTGCTCCGCATCGTATTTCGGATAATTGGTTTCGCCGGGAAACTGTGAGAGGTACTGGCGTACGAACGCGTAATCGTTCTCCGTTAAATTAAACCGTTGTCTGGCCGGAACCGAAAGCGGAAACAGCACCGATTGCAGCGTTTGCTGAAAGGCTTCCAGCGGATACTTGTTGCGCGTTGTAAAATCGAACGGTTCGTTGACCAGACTGTCGCTGGCGGTCAGATAACCTTTCCCAATTTTGGCGGTTCGGCGAAAATCGAAGGCGTCCGGGTTGTAAGCGGCTGGCTGGCCGTAAATCAGCGTTCCATCCGGGCGAATAAACCGGACCGGGTTCGTATGACGGTTTTCTTCGGGCGTCATCCGGACAAACCGGTGCGTAATGCGGGTATCGGCGTACCCTTTGGCATGCAGCGAGCGATTGGTAGTCTGCTGCCCGACAAACTCGTACATCCGGCTGTAGGCGTCATTATCGCTCACCAGAAAGGCTTTTTTGATAAAGTGAGCAATCGACGGAAAACCGGTTTCGGACGTATTATCGTGCCACTCTTTCGTCTGGCCCCGAAAGGCGCTGTCGAACTGCATGGCCGTGAATTTGGTTACGTCCGGCTTTTTCAAACCGTTCAGTTTTTCGAGTGACAACAAAGCCAGCGGCAATTTCACGGTCGAAGCCGGGTTGAAATAGTCCGTGCTGTCAACATGAAAATAATAGTGGGTGAACGTCGGAACGTTGCGTTTGTCGCGGTCAATGCGGGTGTAGATGATTTGCAGCCGGTACGTTTCCGGGTGGTGGATCACTTCCTGAAAAACCGGGTGCTGGTTGCTGGAAAACAGATCGGTTAGAAAAGTGTCTGTTCGGGGCTGGGCGTAAACGGTCGTCGTAATGAAACAGGCCGCCAGAAAGCCGATAACGTTATTCATGGCCGAAATTAAAAATCAACCCGGTAATAAAAAACCGGCAGGAAGCCCAACTGGTATTCGCGCTTGATGAATGTGCCGTCGGGCTGGGGCGCGTAGCTCAGGGTCAGGATATTCTGAATGCCCAGGATATTGACGAAATCAACGGCAATGGTATGCGTCAGCCGGTTGCGGTTGATTTTATAATCGACTTTCAGGTCAAACCGCCGGTAGTCCGGAAACTGGAGCGTATTGCGTCCCGCGCTCTGGTAAATAATCTCCTGCGTGGCCTGCGACCGAGCTTCGTCTACCGGGCCATACCACCGTCCGCCAACCGCCGTAAACTTCGCGCCGACGTTCAGGCTGGTTTTCCGGAATGTAAATTCTTTGGCGAAAACCGTATTGAAGGCATAGCGGCCGTTGAAATCTGTGTTGCGCAGTACGCCGTCGGAACCCCGGTATTTGGCATCGAACAGCGAACCGGTCACTAGAAAGTAATAGCCGTCGCTGAAAAACTTTTCCAGGGTCAGCTCGGCCCCGTAATTTCGCCCCGTGCCGGTGTTGACCAGTTTGTCCGGAAATACCCGTGTAAAACCGGAGCCGGTGTTCAGGATCGAAAACGAGCTGCGCTGTTCTTCCACCGGCACGTTGAACAGCTTCTGGTAATACGCTTCCAGTTTCAGCCGGAGGTTGCGGCCCAGCAGCCGGTCGTAGGAGGTGACGTAATGCCAGCTTTTGGTCAAACCAACCGCCTGATTCAGTAGTTGACGGTTTTTGGTCGGATTGCGCAGATCGTCGCCGTAGAAATAAACATACGTCGGCTGAATCTGGCTGTGAAGCCCGGCGGCAACACTCAGTTTCTGACGGTTGCCCAAGTCCCAGGCCAGCCCGGCGCGGGGTTCGATGGGGGAGAAGCTGTTGGTATTCAGCGAGAAATAGAGGCTTGTCAGGCCCGCGCTCAGGGTAAGCCGGTCGGACAAGTTGACCCGCCATTGTACGTAAGGCTGCACCAGCAAAGCCGTCTGCCGCGAATCCCAGCGGTATTGCCAGGGGCCAAGCTGGGCCGGAGCGGTGGGGAATGTCGTAACGACCCGCGCGCTGTCGAGGAAGTTGAAGAAAAGCACATCGGTATTCAGTCCGGCTTTCAGGATGCTGCGGGAACTGAATTTATGGTTGACCGACGCGGCCAGCGAAGTCTTAATTTCGGAAAAGCGGTAATCCAGAATGGACGCTTTGCTCAAAATTTTGTAGCGGTTATTTTCCACCACCGGCAGGCCGTTGGCATCGTACTGGAAGAACAGGTAATCGTGGTTAGCATCCTGCGCATTGCCCGAAACGGCCAGCGTGGTTTTCAGGAACGTCTGGCGGCTGAACGGTTTTTCGTAGGTCGCCCCGACAACGCCCATGCGGGACGTGTAATACTGATCGCGGTCGTTCTGCCCGAAAATGTTCCGGTCCGACACCTCCTGTTTGCTGATTAGCAGGTCGATGGTGCTGGTGCCCCCGAAACCCCAGAGGGCAATTCGGGCGTTATTTTTCAGCGGAAAGTTCAGCCGGAAGGCCGCATCCTGATAAGTCGGAACGGCCTGTGTACCGATGTCGATTCCCGCTTTGTTAAACAGCCAGAGGTTGGCATAACGGTAGGTGACAAAATACGACGAACCGGTTTTACGGGAAATTGGTCCCTCCAGTGCACCCTCGGTTCCTAAAAAACCAAACTGAAGCATCCGTTGGTGCTTTTCGTTATTACCGTTGCGCAGCCGCAGGTCGAACACCCCGGCAATACCGTTCCCGAATTCCGCCGGAAAAGCACCCGTAAAAAAGTCGGAGTTAGCCAGCATTTTGTTGCTGATAATGCTCACGGGACCGCCGGTTGTTCCGGCAATGGCGAAGTGGTTGGGGTTCGGAATCGTAACACCCTCAACCCGCCACAGAACCCCGCTGGGCGAGTTGCCCCGGATGACGATGTCGTTGCGGGAATCGTCGGCCCCCTGCACCCCGGCGAAGTTGGATGCCATGCGGGCGGGTTCGCCCCGGCTTCCGGCGTAGCGGTCGGCTTCATCGACGGTAAACTGCCGGGCCGATACTACTGCCATTTCGTTGCGGGCGTCGCCGGTTCGTTGCGCCTTGACGGTGATGGTATTGAGTTCCGTGATGGATTCTTCCAGCTCCACGTCCAGAATGGTTTCGCGCCCGGCGTCAACGATGATGTTATTCAGCAGGGCTTCCCTGTAGCCGATCCGTGAGATCCGGATGGTGCGCCGACCCACCGGAACGTTCGGCAGGCGGTAACGACCCAGCGAATCGGTGAGGGTGCCGGATGTATTACCTTCCAGAAGCTGAACTGTGACGTTGCTTAATGGATATTTGGATTCTTTATCGAGAATCCGTCCGCGAACGGTTTGGGTAAAAGGTGTTTGTGAAAAGGCGGTGGTTAGAATTCCTGTAGACAACAACAGGCCATATAGGTACTTCATAGAATGTGTCAAAGGGTTCGGCTACTTGATAATCAAAGAAAGAATGACCCCTGCAACCGTCAGGCCGGCCACGGTTATGAGTAAGGCGCGCAGGAATCGTCGGCCTTCGCGTTTGCGTTCGCTTTTGGTCATATCCCGATACGGTTTCAGGTCTTTGCTCAGGGCTCGTCCCAGGAAATAAACACCGCCAACCAACACGCCGAACCCAAGCAAAATGACCAGAGCGGCCGCAATTCCCTGATCGGCACACGCGAGGCTGCACGCCAGGCGGGCGGACAGAATGGACGTCGGAATGCTGGCTAGAAAGAGCAAAATGTACGCAATTCGGGTCCCGGACCGCGATTCGGTGTTCCGGGCAGAAGCTGGGCTTGCGGTTGGTGGGGGTGACACCAGGGTGTCTTTTTCACTTCTTCCCGCATAGAATTCATACCGTTCACTGGCAACACTCCCCATCGGCTCCGGATGCAGAATGGTCCGCCCGCTGATTCCACCGGCAATGGTATACGCCAGAAAGTTAATCAGGAACAGCAGGGAATAGCCATGTTTCTGAAACCAGAACCGCTCGCGGGATTTCAGATCAGGAAGCCGGAGGGTGATGTAACGTGTCAGCAAAAAGCGGATCAGAACCAGCCCAGCCAGCAGTACCGACAAGTACCAGCCCGGTTGATCGGCCAGCAGGGCGCTGCCGATAACCAGACCAATGGTGGCATTCCAGAGTTCCGAGAGGACGATCAGTCCCCGGGCAAAGTGTTGGTGTCGGCTTGCAAAAGCCGTAAGAGGGCTTGTAACCATGGATTGACAGTGAATACCAAACGGGCCTCTTCATGACCATTGCCACGTTCGAAGCAATGGATAGGTCAGTATCCATCCATCAAGTTTGCTACTATTTTGTTACAATCCGGGAAAAATAGAATCGATTTACTGAGCGGTAGGAAAGAGTCCGGTTTACGGTATTCAGATTACGGTGTTCAGCGTAGCCAAACCGGGTTGACCATCCCTAAAACCGTGTGCTGAAAACCGTAAACCGGTCTTACATTAGTCGTTTGATGAGCTGATCCACCGTAATCCCTTCGGCTTCGGCCTTGAAGTTCCGGACCACCCGGTGACGAAGAATCGGATACGCCACTGCCCGCACATCTTCAATATCGGGTGAGTATTTACCATTCAGCAAGGCATTGCATTTGGCCGCCAGAATCAGGGACTGCGATGCCCGCGGACCGGCTCCCCATTCCAGATACGTATTGGCATCCGGAGACGCCAGTTCGGTATTCGGGCGGGTTTTATGCACCAGTTTTACGGCGTATTCAACCACATTATCGACCACCGGCACCCGGCGTACGAGGTGCTGGAAAGACATAATTTCGTCGCCCGAGATTACTTTCTTAACCTGATACCGTTCGTCGCTGGTCGTTGATTTAACAATATCCAGCTCCGACTGGTACGACGGATAATCCAGAAAGACGTTAAACATAAACCGGTCCAGCTGCGCTTCGGGTAGGGGGTAGGTTCCTTCCTGTTCAATGGGGTTCTGGGTAGCGAGTACGAAGAACGGGCGGCTGAGCGGGTATTTCTGACCGGCAATGGTCACGGCATATTCCTGCATGGCTTCCAGCAAGGCCGACTGCGTTTTGGGCGGAGTCCGGTTAATCTCGTCGGCCAGGATGATGTTGGCAAATACCGGCCCCTGAATAAACTTGAACCGGCGGTCCTGGTCCAGTGTCTCGGAACCCAGAATATCCGACGGCATGAGGTCCGGCGTAAACTGAATCCGGTTAAAACTCAGATCGAGCGCCCCGGCGATGGTTTGAATCAGCAGGGTTTTGGCCAGCCCCGGAACCCCTACCAGCAGACAGTGCCCCTGACAAAAGATTGCCGTCAGTAGAAGCCGCACGGTTTCTTCCTGTCCGATAACCACTTTCGAAATTTCTCCGGTTAATTTTTTATACGCTTCATTCAGTGCTTCAGCAGCTTCAACGTCAGAGTTATACTGTACCACAAGCAGAGGGGTTAAGAGTTATGAGTTGTGGGTTAAAAGTTAAGAGTTAGATCGCTTCATCTAACTCTTAACTTTTAATTTTTAACGTTTACTTCTTTTACGGTCCTTCGGTTTTGACTGAGCCGAAGATTTGACAGCTTTCGTATTCCGGATCCACGTTGATGTAAACATCGCTGACGGCTTTTTTGAACCATTCGTCAATGGCTTTATTCTTTTTGTTAACCATCACGATGTTGGCGATCTTCTCATAATCGTCCTTCAAACTAGCCGTGTGCGGAGGAACTTTCCGTTTGAAATACAGAAGCCGTACCGCCGTTTTGCCATCCTCCAGACGATAGTCCATCGGCGGGCTGATGGTGCCCACTTTCATGGTATCAAGCGTCATGAACAACGTATAATCCATGGTCTGATCCAGCGGCTGGAGTGAGCTGTTGGTCTGCGGATCGCGGATGATACCGCCCGCGTCGGCGGTGGCTTTATCTTCCGAAAAGTCTTTGGCGGCTTTTTCAAATTTGATACTATCGGCCTGGATCAGCGTGCGCAGGCTGTCCAGAAACCGCCGGGGTTCGGTTAGGTCGAGCCGGTTATAGTCGGGCCGGAGCAGGATATGCCGGGCGTGGTATTCGGCCCCGCGCACCTCGATGAGCTGGATCAGGTGAAGACCAAATTCTGACTCAACAATTTCCGACATTTCGTTGGGCTTCAACTTCAGGGCGGCTCCTTCAAATTCGGGAACCATCTGACCCCGTTTAGCAAAACCCAGGTCCCCGCCTTTCTGGGCCGAACCTACGTCTTCCGAAAATTCGGTGGCTAACTTGGCAAACTCTTCGCCTTTTACAACGCGTTCTTTCAGCGCCAGCAGGCGTTTGCGCAGGTCTTCGCGTTGTTCCTTGGTTACTTTTGCCAACCGGACAATGTGCCCGATTTCGACTTCCGCCGGAATGTACGGCAAACTGTCTCTGGGAATGCTGTTGAAAAACTTCCGGACTTCGTTGGGGCTCACCTTCACGTCGTCCGTGATCTTGGTCTGCATCCGCTGGCCGAGCATTTGCTCCTTCACTTCCGCGCGCAATTCACTTTTCAGGGATTCGATGCTTTTACCGTAGGCTTCCACGATGTTTTTCTCCGAACCAAACTGCTGAATCATGTACGACATCCGGCTGTCCATCTGGTTGTCGATAATCTTGTCATCGACCATAACGGAATCAATTTCGGCTTTCGCCAGCAGCACTTTCTGAACCACCAGACTTTCCAGAAGCTGGCAGTCGGCCGGGGCCTTCTGGTTTTGCTGCGCGTACGACTGGCGGGTTTGCTCAAGATCCGATTTCAGCACGTAATAGTTGTCAATTTTCGCAATGATCTTGTTCAAACTGACCCCTTTTCCCTGCGAAAAACCGGTCGACGTTACCAGAGCCAGCAACACCGTCAGCGCAAAGGAGGAGAGAATGGTTGATTTCATTAAAACTTTATTCAGGTTTATTATTCAATATTACGTATTTCGGCAGGATTTATTGATATGCCGAAGAAGCGAATCTGTTAAATGATGTTAATCAGGGACTTATTTAGCAAGTTTGCGCACTTCTTCTTCGTTCAGCTGCACCGGATACTGTTGTTTGAGCCGGTCGAGCCACTGCTTTTCCAGAATGGCCTGGTAATCGTTAATCACCGCACCACGGGCTTCTTCAAAGGTTTTGATGCGGGGCGGGTCAATCCGGTCAATTTTCACCAGCACCACCTTGCCGTCGCGCCGAACCGTAGTCGTGCCGGGCTTCCATTCGACGGCATCCAGATACGGGTTAGCTCCTTTGGCAAAAATCCCTTCCGTGAGTTTAACGGCTCCCGGCTCTTTCGAATTCAGTATTTTCTCAACATCCTGTTTAGAAGTCGAGAATAACTGAAAAGTCACCCGACGGGCTTTATCATTTTTGCCCTTACCGCCCAATGCACCGGGCCGAAACTTACCGTAGTCTTTTTCCATAATCCGGACAATCGGGATGCGGTTTGTCGTCAGAAAATTAACCACCGTCCGTACCCGGCTGGCCGAAACCGTGTCCCGCTCCGTGCCATCGGCCGATCCCGACACTTCCACGATGTAGTCCGGATTTTTAATCATCAGCACCAGCAGGTCAAACAGCGATTCGCGCTGCTGCGCCGTCAGGGCGCTTTGATTGGCCCCATAAGTCAGTTCGGCAACCGACCGCCGGAGTTGGTACGGGCTTTTGGCCAGCATCTCCGATGCCTGTTTCAGCGTCTCGTCGTTGGGTGTTACCAGCACGGAAGCCACAGCCCGCTGATCGTAGCGGAATTTTTCTTTGTTGGCTTCGTAATAGGCCCGTTGGCCGAGCGAATCCGTCAGCGATTTTTCCCAGACGTTGGTTTCCATCACCTGCGAAAGCAGCACACCATCCCGAATATCGTTCATCAGCCCCCGGAATTCCGGGTATTTCTTTTCCAGACCGGCTTCTTCCTGCTCAATCAGTTTATCATCGACAAACCGCCGGAACAGCCGCTCCATCTGGACCGTAGCGGATGAGGTCGGTCCCCGACGCGGTTGCTGCCGCCGGACCACGGTTTCCAGAAATTCGTTGGCCGTGTAGGGTTGCTTGTTGACAAGTACAATCGGTTTTTTATCAATGGCCGGGTCAAGCGTCGCGGGTAATTTCCATTTGCCCGCCAGTAAGTTGCTATCGGCTAGGGCCAGCGTTTTGGCCAGCACGTCCGGCGATTCCGTCACGGTATACGTTTTACGAAGCCGTTCCACCAGCGCCTTCCGGACAATTTCGCCCCGCGTATCGGTCACCACTTTCTGCCGGATGGTGGCCGTCAGCGATTCAAACGGTTCCAGCGGCTGGCGTTCAATCAACCGGACAATGTGCCAGCCGTAGTTGCTCTGGAAGGGTTTCGAATAACTGCCGGGTTTGGTCAGGCTGTACGCGGCTTCCTCAAACGGCTGCACCATCTGCCCAACTCCAAAGACCGGCAAAACACCCCCGGCGTTGCGCGACTCGCGGTCGTCCGAAAATTCTTTCGCCAGTAAATCGAACGGTTCGCCTTTTTCAAGACGGTTATACACTTCGTCGATCCGGGTTTTGGCGGCTTTCTGCCCTTCATCGCCACTCCCGGAAGCGGCCGCGCTGGGACTTACCCGCACCAGAATATGCGCCACCTGCACTTTACCCCGGCTGGGCCGTTTGTCGAGCACTTTCACCAGATGATAGCCCGAACGCGAACGAACCGGCATCGAAACGCTGCCCATTGGAGTGGTATACGCAGCGGTTTCGATGGGATAAACCACCTGAAAAGCCGTCAGGTACCCCAGATTACCGCCGTTCGTGGCCGCCGTCGGGTCTTTGGAATACTGCCGGGCCGCCGTCGAAAAATCGGTTCCGTCGAGTAACTGTTTGCGAACATCGAGCGCAGCCTGGTAAGCGGCCAGCGTATCAGCCGGGGCAGCATCGTCGGTAACAGGAAACAGGATATGGGAAACGTTAATTTCTTCCTTTAGCCGTTCGTAGGCTTCGGCCGTCAGGTGTTCAATGACTTCTTTATCATTGAGATACGACTGCGCCAGTTGTTTGCGGTAACTGGCAATTTCCTCCCGGAAGCCTTCCGTCGTGTCGCGGCCTTCCTGTTCGGCAGCCAGCACTTTAAGCTTCAGATTGGTGTATAAGTCAACGTATTCCCGGAGATCCGTCCGGCGGGTTGAGTCGCCGTTGATCTGATTTTTGGTAAACGACTGAAAAAACTCGTCGGTGGTAAACGATTTATTGCCCAGTTTTAAAATAACCGGTTCGGGGGCCTTGGTAACAACCGGAGCCGAGGGCTTACAGCCCGTCAGCAAGCCACCAATAATCA
Organism: Larkinella arboricola; assembly: GCF_003259745.1. GTDB lineage: Bacteria > Bacteroidota > Bacteroidia > Cytophagales > Spirosomataceae > Larkinella > Larkinella arboricola. The sequence goes on from NZ_QLMC01000002.1 coordinate 348,693, forward strand.
AAATGCCCGACGCTTTTTTAATGAAAGGAGTTGATGTCAAAACAGGTATGAATTGCGGTGAATAGTTTTTTCGGCGATCCAGACGCATGAATGGTAGTTGGATAAGATTCTATTCGGAAACAGATATTTGCCGGAAAACGTTACGTTTTTAACGACCGGAAACCGGCTTTATTTTCATTCGTTTGAGTTGAATATCATACTCAACCACGTATTCAAACGAATCACGCAGGTGGCGTCCCGTAAACCGGGCCGGTATATGCATGACCGATTCCGGCTTTTTGCGGCTTTCTGGGGTGTCGCGCAGCTCCACGCTGCTTTGGCCCAGCACATCGTCTTTGTCCAGCCGGTCGGTGAACTGGATTCCCAAACCGGCGGCTGTCAGGGCGGTTGTGACATACTTCAACGGTGTGAGTAATTCGACGCCCAGGGCAAAAAAACCAACCGGTACCTGAATCCAGCCGTTGACGTCGCGGATGCGCTTGATCAACTGCTGCGTCTGGCTGTAATCATCCACTTCAATCAGCACGAGCGAAGCGACCACTTTGCCGCCTTTGGGTATGGTTACCTGAACCGGAGCCTGCTTGTCAAACGACAGCGTTGCGCCCTTTTTTACGGTTTCGACACCCCAGGCGCTGGAAGCGGCCCCCACCAGGTTATTGCGGCTATCGAAAGCCGTCAGCGACCAGGTCATCATCAGTTCATCCCTGCGGCTGAGGGTTTCTTCCAGATTGATGGCTTTCAGGCTGGTTGGCTTCATTTCCGCCGTCAGCGGTTTCAGGCTCGAACAGGCTGAAAGGACCAGAAGCAACAGCAAAAGATACGGTTTCATACGCAATCAGACAACTTCTTCAATAACCGACGCGCCCTCCGAGCCGTCGCCGTTGGTCCACCGCCAGCGTTCGTGCAGACGAATGCGACCGTCGGCCAGCACTTCGGGCGTCGAATGACAAACGCCGGTGCGAAACTGGCCGTCCGTGTTCAGGTGCTGGTAGGACATATCCAGCGTGCCGTTAGCCAGCACTTTGGCAATCAGAAATCCTTTGACTACCGAGCCGCCCCGGTATTCGGCCCAAACGACCTCGCCGTCCTGCTGGTACCAGAAGGTGGTGGCTGCGCTTACCTCGCCGTTGTCGGTATTGGCTACCGAGCGAAAAATCTTTTTATCGTAGTTCATCAGTCGATGGCGGGTTCCTGTTGACTCAGACAGTGGAATGTTCCCAGCCCCCAGACGATATCCGTTGCGTCGATACCCACCACTTTCCGGTCCGGGAAACAGCTTTCGAGAATGTCGATGGCCGTCTGATCTTTGGCGCACCGGAACGTCGGTACAATAACCGCGCCGTTGCTGATGTAGAAATTGGCGTACGAAGCCGGTAACCGCTGGCCTTCGCTGATTACGGGGTCGGGCATGGGCAGTTCAATGATGTTCAGTTGCTTGCCATTGACCAGCCGCATTTCGTTCAGTTCCTGGCGGATTTCCTGTAAAAACGGATAGTTGTCGTCGTTGGGATTCGGTTCAGTCGCTACCACGACGGTATCTTCGTTGACAAACCGTACGGTGTCGTCGATGTGTCCGTCGGTATCGTCGCCCACAATGCCTTCTTCCACCCATAGAACCTGCTGAACACCGTAATAATCGCACAGATACTGCTCGATCTGGGCCTGGGTCAGGTGCGAATTGCGGTTCTGATTCAGCAGACAGGCCCGGCTGGTCAGTACGGTTCCCTTGCCGTTGAATTCCACCGCGCCCCCTTCCATAATGATGCCCGGATTGACGTAGGGAAGTTTCCGGTAGTGCGCAATTTCGACCGGAATCAGGCTGTCACGGTCGTAGGGTGGGTATTTGCCACCCCAGGCGTTGTATTCCCAGTTGACGATCAGTCGTTCCTTCGACGTCGGGTTGATCAAAAACGCCGGGCCGTGATCGCGGCACCACGAATCGTTGGTGGGGTTGGGCAGCAGCGTAACTTTCGACAGATCGACCCCGGCCATCAGGAGCCGCATTTTGGCGGTCTGGATGACGGTTTCGTTGTGGGCGTTGATGCAAACCTGCTCGCTTTCGCTGATGGTCCGAATGAAATCAATGTAAGCCGGAAACATTTTTTCCTGCCGCTCGCTGGACCACGAGGCTTCGGTATGCGGCCAGCTCAGCCAGGTAGCGACGTGGGGGTGCCACTCGGCCGGGAAGAAAAATCCGTGCTGGGCGGGGATGAAATGGGTATTGTGTGGTTGCGGTTGGGTGTGTGTAGCCATTCTCAAGCAATTGCGATTCCTGATGCAAAACTACAAAATTCTGGCGGCTTCACGGCAGCGATTGGAAAACCTCACGATCAAAAGAGCTTGCTCCAGGCAAACCGGATGAGCAGCAGCACTCCCACAAATCCCATAGCGATGTAGGCAAACGGGATGTAGGTAACGGCGTAGATACGGGTGCGGTCGATAAACCACAAAATACCGATCACGGCCGTAATCAGCGTCATGAAACCCGACAGTTTGCCAAAGCCGGGAATGTAGGCAAAGGGAAGCTTGCGTTTGATGAGCATCAGCGTCGCCACCATCGTGATCACCGGCAGGACCTGCGTGATCAGGTTCATTTGCCAGATGCTCTGGCGTTCGAAGAGGAATAAATAGATGTTGAGCGTGACGGCGAAAATACCGGGGATGCAGGCCAGATACACCAGTGTTGCGTATACAAACCGCCATCGCCAGATTTCTGCTGCCTGCTCGCCCGACCACAAATTGACAAGAAAGGCCAGCGCCGGAATGGACAACAGCAAAACCGTCAGCAGAGCGGGATTGGAAGAAACCGACTGGAAGAAATCCTGTAGCGTCATGTGGGGGAGTGAATTGTTACACAGAGTTTATCAGAGTTTCTCCGATTACCTCTGATGTTCTCTGATAAACTCTGTGTAACAATTAAAATCTTACAAGGTCAGCAAGTAACCAATGGTAAAGTTGGCATCCCAGTCGAAGACAAACTGGTTGCAGTTGGTGCCGTCGGCGATGGCTTTGTAGATGTTGACCCCGGCTTTGGTTTTGGCTTCCGTCGATTTGTAAGCCGAGGGAGCGTTCAAAACCGTGTAACGTTCTTTGCCTTTACGAACTTCTTTGGCTAACTCGAACGGTACCCCGCCGATGATGAAGCAGGTTTTACGGTTGGCCGACGGAATCTCAGCCGCTTTGGCTTTGACTTCGTTATACACCTTCGAATCGTCATCACCGTTCTGGAAATACTTGGCGCCGTAGCTTTCGAGGGCCGAGGTTTTGCCGCCTTCTTTCCACGAAATCTTGGTGTTTCCGGAGCCGATGTCAACCACAAAGGCGTTGCTTTCAAAATCCTTCGGCAACACCGACCGCAGCGCCAGCTTTCCTTCCTGCTCGGGCGTAACGGTGTTGACCACGTAGTTCAGCGATTTCAGCGCTTTGATGATTTTCTGCGTATTCTCGGCTTTTACGGCCCCCGAACTAACCACGAAGTGAATATCGCGCCCGGCTACACCGAAGTTCAGCATCTGCGCAATGTATTTTTTCAGACCCTCGCGGATATCCTGATCGGTCGCCATGTTCTCCAGCACCAGGCTGTTGCCGAATTCCGATTTTTCCAGCTTCCAGTTTTTCTGTGGATCAACGGTTATGATGAACGAGTTAAAGCCGCTGGCCCCCAGTTCAACCACGCCTTTCAGCTTGCCGTTCTCCGGCGCGGGAGGGGAGTAGCTAAACGTAGGCCGGGAGCCCGCTTCGTCGGTAGCTTCCGTGTCCGTGCTGGCCGTAGATTCGGTCGAAGCCTGTTCTTCCGATTCCGACGACCCCGACGGCATGGAAGGCGAGTCGGCAGCCTGTTCGGTATTATTTTTCGGCGCGAGTTTCTTCAGCAAGTCAACTCCGCCAATGTATTTGAAACCAAAGTAAATAGCGGCTAAAATCAGGGCCGTAATCAGGAGCCTTCCGGCTACGGTTAAGCGTTGCATAGATTTAATTTTGAATGATAAAATGAGTGAATAGGAACAAAAAACCGGAATGATGAGCGTATGACAGATCAAGCTATTTATTCACCCATTCTGTCATTCGCTCATTCACAATTGATTAGTCGAGCAGACTCCGGTATCCTTCGTCTTTCGGAGGATTAATCTGGCGGTTCGGCACCGGGGGCGGAGTCGTGTCGCTGGTCTGGATAATCTTAAATTCGCCGTGGTTGTAGGCTTCCAGCAGCGCCTGCCCTTTGTCCGACAGAATACCGTTCTGGATGTCCACCGAGTTGATGAAGTCCATTGACATATCCATCGCCCGCTTCATTTCGCCCAGTTTTTTGCTCATGTCGTCCTGAATGTACTCCATCGACTCGTCGAAGTAGAACTTCTTGTCCGGGTTACCCTTAAAGATGCTGATGGCGGTTCGCAGGGCGTTGGAGCTTTCCTTAACAATCTGGTATTCGGCCTCTTTGAGTTTAACCTTGATTTCGGTTTCCTTGATAATATAATCGGCGCTTTTGTTTACTTTTTCCATAAACTCCAGGACCGTCCGCATATTCCGTTGAAGCGGTTGCAGTTTTTCGTTCATCTCCTGCAAACCAGCGCCTTCGATGGTGGCCAGTTGGGCGGCTTCGCGCATACCGGGGCGGTCGACCATGGTGTTGGCCTTGTTGGCTTCGGCAAACTTCTGCTTGATGTTTTCGTTGTTTTCGGCAATCTTCCGGTTTAGCTTCACCAGTTGCCCGGCCAGTGTGTCGATTTGCCCCTGCATCTTCCGGCGCTTATCCTTCAGATCGTCCACGTAAATCTTCATGATCGCAATGGGATCAAGCTGGATGACAACTCCCGTCAGTTTACGCATCAGGGTTTTGTACAGGAAGAAAACCGCCGTCCGAACGTCCTTGCTGGTAAACAGGAAGATCAGAAAGCCCAGAACGGCCAGCAACCCCGCCAGATACAGCGTATTTTCGGTCACGCGAATGAGAAATTCGACAATCCGGTTGAAATAAACCAGTCCCAGCGCACCAATGGCGGCCAGAAAAAACATGCCGGTGATGCCTTCCGGGCGGCTCCAGAACGAGCGCTTGTCGCCGTCGTCGGTTCGGCCACCCACTTGTGAAAAATCAGGTGTTGATGCCATTTGTTATTGCGTTGTTTTAAGATAGTATGACGTGTACGGTATTTTCAGTTTCGTTGGGCCGGTGATGTACGTCTTCCGGCAACCAAGTATACGAAAAACTATAAACCGTTGATTACTGCTTTATGTATTCTCCAAGTTTTAATAAATCCCGTTTGATTTGCCCAACGAATACGGCCAGTGTGGCTTCGTAGTTGCTCTTGTTCTGGGCAATTTTCCGGCTTTGTTCGTCAATTTCGCCCCCGATCTGGGCCAGCCGACCGTTGTTGGCGTCGATCTTGCGCTGAAGCTCCAGAATCTGTTTGGCGAGTTGCTCGTTTTCCGCCTGTAGTTGCTTCTGCTCGTTGGACAAGCCGCCGACTTTTTCGTTCAGGGCCGCGTCTACGGTTCGGGAAAAAGCCTGCTGGTCGTTGTTCAGGGCCGTCAGGTACTGATTGGCCGAGTTGATCAGCGACGAAACGTCTGCCGGGCCGCCCATTGCCCGGAAACTGGCCCAGGCCGCCTGATACTGCTGGTCCTCGCTCAGATTGAGGTTCGACAGGTTTTTCAGCGTCTCCCGAAACTCAAAATAATCGGGTCCCGGCTGATTGGCTTTCGACAGCACCGACGCAAAGTGATCCACAAATTTGGTATCCACCGACCCCTCCGCAGATGGGGTGACCGGGGCCAACGGGGTCGAAACCGGGTTGGCCTGTACGGCCGGGGGGATAACCGGATTGTTTGGGGCTTGAGGGACGACCGGTCGCGGCCTATTTTCCGGTACGTCTTTGATAAAGAGACTCAGAAGTTTCTTTCCGAAGCCCTCCAGCCCGGGACTTGTTTCTTGTTCTGCCATCGTGTTTTCGTTAAAACGTTCGCTCTCGCGGATGAAAGACGGTACAATACTAGAAAGCCGCCAGATGATACTATAACTGTTTTAAGCCAAACGGTTCCCTGATGGCCTGTAAGGATGAAAACCGGGCCGAACTGTATTAACGCACCAAAAGCCGGAAAAACCGGCTTTTAGCGTCAAAATGGCTATAGATGGTCTTACTCAATTACGCTTTTTTGCGGGCTCCGGCGGCTTTTCGCAGGGTGGCCCGGCCCAGGTAAATTTCGTCACCGGTCAGGTTGATGGTCGTATAAAACTGGTAGCCGTCCTCCACATACCGCATCATCACCTCTTTGCGTTCGCCCGCTTTGCCGTACGGCTGGGTGGCCGCCACCAGAATCTGGTTGCCGTTGACAAGGGCCCGCACGAAGGGCAGGTCGTTGGTTTTGAGTTGGTTGGCGTTGAATTTGTACCAGGTTTTGCCACCATCGACCGAGCACTCGGTTTGTTCGTTCAGGTATTTCTCCCGACCGTTGAACAGGTCGCCGTGGTGTTTGAACAGGCGCCACAAACCGTGGATGTAGTGCTCGTAACAGGCATACACCCGGTCGTTGCCGAGGCCCTGAAGGTTGACATCAGCGGGGGTGGGCTGGTCGGGTTTTAGCTCATTGGCGTCATCCCAGAAAAGCGCCCCGTAAGCACCCGTAAACCAGTAAAAGATTGCCATTCCTTCGGCAATGGCGGGCGGGGCGGCATTTTTGGCTTTTTCGCTATTCGGGAAATCGCTGCTCTGGGTGTTGAACAGCCAGTGCCACGCAATCCGTTTTTTCGGTGACAACTTCATGTTTACTTCCTGCTCCCCCAGCAAAGCCGCCAGCCAGTGACGTGCGCCGTCGTCGTTGTGCGGAATGGAGTAATCAAATTCCGGATACAGATAATAGGTGCCGGGCATCTGAAAATCCGCGTAATCCGCAAAGGTTTTACCAACAATATCGTCGGGCATACCCCGCTGGCGGGAAATATCCGTTTGCTTGGCGGGCATGTCCCAAAGCCAGTCGGGCGACGCGTTGTAGTCGCGGGCGCGGGAGTAGCCATAGCTGTTGTGCGGAACCGGCGCAATGGAACCCACTTCGGTATACGGACTGATCCATTGCCGGAGCGTCTTCATCATAAAGACGTACAAGTTAGCCTGTTCCTGACGGTTCATTGGGTTGTTGACGCCTTCGTTCTCAATGTCGAAGAAAATCTTGCCGTAGGTGTTCAGGCGTTTGTCGGGCGGGCAGTCGCCAAAGTTTTCGCATTCGCCGTTCAGTTCCTGCATGGCCACTGCGATGCTGTTTTTGAAATTCTGGTCACCCCAGGGGCGAATGTACCAGGTGCCGGGGGCGTTGTCGCCCGCCCGCGACCAGCTGATGTTGAAAGGCGGATCGGCCATGTAGCCCTGCCCGATGGTTAAAGCCCGTTGGGACGGTTTCAGGCGACTGGTCCAGCCTTCTGGTTTGGGATTCCACGGACTGCGGAACTCGTCCGGGACCATCCGGCTTTTGTCGATGGCTGAAAACCCCCGGCGGAACAGTTTCGACCAGTCCTGATCGACGTGCAGGTTTCGACCGGCGGCATGAAATGTGAGGGTTTTGGTGGCGGGAAGGGTAAAATCACCGACCACATCCGGATTCCAGTAGCCTTTGCGGGTGGTGGGGGTAAAGGGTTGCCGGGGCGTCGGCGCAAGGGCGGTAGAAGGCGGAAGGGCTCCCTGATGAACGACAACGATGGGTTCCGGGCCGCGTACGTAATTGAGGTACCACAACCCGGCGCCCATCGTTCCGGCTACTAATGAAATCAAAAAAAACTTCATGCGGTTGGTCATTCGTCAATGTAACGTTTGGTGATCGGCTGGTACGAATCAATCCGCCGATCACGGAAATAAGGCCAGGTTGTACGGTAACGGTCCGTGAGGTCCAGATCAACCTCCTGAACGTGAACCACCTCCTGGTCGTGCGGGGCCAGATACAGTAGCGATCCGTGCGGATTGGCTACGAATGATCCACCCCAGAATTTCTGCCCGCCTTCCGTGCCGACCCGGTTCACCGAAACGACGTGAACCCCGTTGGCGATGGCGTGGCTGCGCTGGATGGTTTGCCAGGCGCTGTATTGCTCCTCATCCACTTTGGGGTCCGTTTCTTCCGTATCCCAGCCAATGGCCGTGGGGTAAAACAGGACTTCCGCACCCATCAGGGACGTAATCCGGGCGGGTTCGGGATACCATTGATCCCAGCAGATCAGGACGCCAATTTTGGCGTACCGGGTTTCGAAAACCTTGTACCCAAGGTCGCCGGGCGTAAAGTAAAACTTCTCGTAGTAACCCGGATCGTCCGGAATGTGCATCTTCCGGTATTTGCCCAGATACGTGCCGTCGGCATCCAGCACCGCCGTGGTGTTGTGGTACAAACCGGCCGTCCGTTTTTCAAATAACGACGCAATGATAACGGTATTGGTTTCCCGGGCTACTTTTGCTAACCGGTCGGTCGTCGGACCGGGAATGGCTTCGGCCAGACTGAAATTATGGTGATCTTCGACATCGCAGAAATACAGCGAGCGAAACAGTTCCTGCAAACACACAATGTGCGCTCCTTTGGCGGCAGCTTCCCGGATGCCGTTGATGGCTTTTTCGAGATTAGCCTCCAGGTCGGCCGTGCAGGACATCTGCACCAGGCCAATGTTTACTTTTTTTGACATCTGAATAAGTGATTAACGTTCCGGACCCGTTCGCCGGGTCGAGGGGCCGGCGCCCCGCTTCAACTCGGTAAGATCGAAGTCAAACGGAAGTTCGTTCATGCATTTGAAATGGCCTAAAGGGCAACGTTCGTATCCAATTTTAGAACACGGACGGCAGCCTAAGGGTTTATTTTCGAGGGTAACAAATTGCGTTTTGTAGGGATACATGCCCAGTTGGGGCGTGGTACTCCCCCAGATTGAATACACCTTTTTTTGCAGGGCAGCCGCAATGTGCATCAGGCCCGTATCATGGCTGAACACCAGCACCGACTGCTCCAGCAGTGAAGCCGACTGGTTGAGGTTATATTTGCCGCAGGCGTTGTAAATCAGATCGTTGCCCAGCGCCTGACGGATTTCTTCCCCGGCCTGCGCATCTTCTTTACCGCCCAGCAGCACAATCGGGAAGTTAATTTTCTGGCACAGTTCAATCATCCGGGCAACAGGCAGTTTTTTGGTATTGTGCTGACCGCCAATGGCGTAGGCAACAAACCGTTGCCGGTGCGACGCCGGAAGCCATTCCCGCTCCACAATGTCGCGGTAGGGGATGAAATAATCCAGCCCTTTCAGGTCGTTAACCACACCGAACGGTTCAACGGTTTTCAGATACCGGTCCACGACGTGCAGGTTTGGCATGGTTTTCAACTTGAAGCGGACATACAGCCACTTTTCCCAGTTTAGTTTGTCAAAACTGTTCGACGGTCGGCCCAGCCGGAGTTTAATGATCCGGGTGCGCAGGTTATTGTGCAGGTCGATGATGTAATCGTAGCGTTCGGCCCGCAGCTCGCCGATGAGGTCGGCCAGCTTATCGCCCAGGTAAATCCGTTTGTCGATATACGGATTGGATTCAACAACCGACTGATAGGCCCGCTTCGTGCAAAAATGGACTTCCGCCCCCGGCACCTGTTGTTTCAGGCACCGAATAACCGGTGTTGTCAACACAATGTCACCAATGGAAGAAAACCGGAGAATTAAAAATTTAACGGGCGTTGTCTGCATCTGAAGCAAAATTACGATAAGCCCGGGAGATTTTGAAGGAAAGGTCCAAAACGAGTCCGTTCCGGCCGCATAAATGATTCGACGGTCCGGTATTGTTTCATACCGGGCGCTGCCGGAATTTCACGGGTGCCCCGGCGGTAACGTTCAGCTACTGTTTAAGGCATTACGCCATTATTATCAAATTGTTAAGATTAAGTAAAGATGAGGGCCGTTTCATTACGCCATTGTAAATTTGAACACTCAATTTAATCGTTTGTATGAAGCGGCTTTTCGTCGTTATTGGTTTGACTATCAGTCTGTTTTTAATTTCCCGTTCGACATCTTTTGCTCAAACTTCGCTCACGCCATCATCGCCTTGGGGAACCTGGTTTATCGGTACCGTTCAGGTGCCGGGCGGCAGTGACAAATGGGGCGGTTTCGCCGAAGTGCAGACGCGGGGAAATTCCGTCATGCGGCAGTTTTTTTACCGCGAATTAAAGGGGGGGCTCAGTTACGATGCAAGCCCGTATTTTACCTTTACACTGGCGGGTGGTCACTACGCCACCTACGATTACCGCCAGCTTTCGGACGGTCCGCTCAACACCGAAAAACGACTTTGGCAGCAACTGGTAATCAATCAGCATCTTTCCCGGATCAAGTTCGAGCAGCGGTATCGCATCGAACAACGCTGGTTTACCTACCGCGACGGTTCCACGCCGTTCCGCAACCGGATTCGGTACCGGCTGAATGCGTTCGTGCCGCTCAACAAACCTACCATCACGGCCAAAACGGCTTTTCTGTCGCTTTTCGACGAGATTTTCATTAACCCCAAAGGGCCGACCTTCGAGCGTAACCGGGTGTATGCCGGTATTGGCTACCAGGTCGATAAACACTGGATTGTGCAGGCGGGGTGGGTCAACCAGACCAACTACAGCCCGGCGAGTTTCGAGAAAGGCGTTTTTTCGCCCCAGTCGGCCGCCGGAAAAAACAACATTCTGCTGTCACTGACGTACCGGATCGGGCAGGGCAAAAATACCGGTTCGTCCAGTAAACTGCCGTCGCAGACCGACTGATCAATTCCGTCTTCCCGGACGCGGCATGCCTCGTTGCGGATCATACTGGCCGCGTTCCTGCCGGTTTGAACGCCCTTGCGGACCGCTGCCAAACCGGCGCAGGTTATACGTAAAACTAAGCATGAAATACCGGTTCAGCACCCGGCTGGTCATTTCTTCGGTGTAGGTTTCCGTGACATTGCGGTTGATGCTCCGGTTCTGATTCAGCAGGTCGTATACCTGTAACCGTAATTCGCCCTGTTTATTTTTGAAGAACTGCCGCGTTAAGGCCACGTTCCAGAGCGCAAAGTTCTGCACCGACCCCGCCGATTTACCCGAATAATTATTGTAGGTTATATCGGTCGTAAAAACCAGCCGAAACGGTAATTGATAATACAGATCACCGCTCAGCGATTTGTTGAAAAACTCGGTGTTCTGCGACGACTGGAGCGAGTATAATGCTGTCTGATAACTAATGTTTCCGCTGAGGCCAAACTCCAGTTTTTCGTCAAAGTTCGAGTTGATCCGGGCACCCTGGCTGAGTGTCCAGTGATGCGAGCGGTTGGTCTGGTTGTTGACCAGACTGACACCCCGGTTGAAATTAACATTACTCGTCAGGTTAACATTGGCTTTCAACGGCTGAATCCGCCGACCGAGCGCCAGAAACGCGTTCATGTTGTAATAGCCGTTGGTGTTGACCGGCTGGGTGGTTTGCGCCCCCTGGTTGTTAAATGAAGTGGCGTTGACGATTTTGTTGTTTGTCTGGCTGGCGTTCAGCATTGCAAATACCGAGCGGAAGGTGGTCTGCTGGAAGTTGTTGTAATTGAGCGAAACGGTATGGGTAAACTCCTGTTTCAGATTCGGATTGCCCAGCCGGATGTTCAGCGGGTTGGTGTTATCCGGCACGGGTTGTAGCTGCGAGACGGACGGTGCGTTGGTCCGGCTGCGATACATAAACCGGAGCGTACGGCTTTTGCTGAAGGTATACGTAACCATCGCGTTGGGCAGCACGTTCGTGAAGCTTTTGCGTAATTCTGTATCCGTTGTCTGATTATTGCTTCGGAGGTTCGCCTGTTGTACGTCGAAACCGACGGCGTAGGTATATTTCAATCGCTTCGTTTGTAGCGTCGACCCCAGGCGGTTGGTCTGGTAGGTATTGACAAAGTTATTACTCAGGGCCGGGTTGAAAACCGTGTAGGTGCCGGTGGATTCATCGTAGTTGTTTACCGTTCGGTCGGAAGTGTTGCGGTTAAGGGAATAATTGTAGTGAAATTCCAGCGATTTGCTCAGCGACAACGGTTCGGTGTAAGCCAGATTCACGGTATTGGTAACCGACCGACGGCTCTGCTCATTGCGCTGATTGATGTTCTGGTTCCTCCCGCCGGTTTCCCCGAAAAACGCGTTGGTTGATTGGTTAATACCGTCCGTGTTCTGATTGTTAATAACCATGTTCCAGTTGAGTGACAGGGTGCGGCCTTTGCGGTTGAATTTCCGCATCAGCAGGGCGTTGTTGTTGCCCGAAATACCGTTGCCGGTCGAGTTATACCGTGTATTACTCGTGTTAATCAGGTTCGTCGAATCCACCGGGCCGCCCGTACCGATGGCGTCACTGGTCAGCGTCCGGGATTGGTTAAGGCTCTGGAACAAGGAGTTCTGTACCGTAAAACCCGGCTCAATCCGCAGCGTCGTCATCGAGTCAATCCGGTAGGTAAACCGCATGTTAAACCGGTGGCTGGTGGTCTGGTTGCGCGAGGTGCTGTTCTGATTGACCTGATAGGAGGTGTCGGGCAGGGCATACTGCCGGCGGCTTTGCTGATCGGTGATGGTGTTGAGATCGTTCAGAAAATAGCTGGCAGACAGGTCGGCTTTCTTGCCCCAGGCGTCGCGGTAGTTCAGACCACCGGCCAGCGTCCGGGTAATGGCATTCGAGCTGCCTCCAAAACCACCTCCGCTTCTTCCACCACGCCCACCCGCTGCGATGATACCGCCCCCGCCAAAATTAGCGCCCAGCCCGGCCCCACCGCCGAAAATGCTCTGCCCGGTAAAGCCCTGCGAATTGACGTTGTTGGCCTGACCGACCAGCGAAATCTGTTGCTCACCGTTAAAGCGGTTCAGGTTCAGCCGGGCGCCATACCGGATGGCATCGCTGGTTTCGTTGGGTCCGGCACCAATCGACTGCTGCCCAAAATACCCCTTGCGTTTGTTTTTTTTCGTAACCAGGTTGATGGTTTTGTTCCGGTCGCCGTCGTCGATGCCCGTAAACTGGGCCTGATCGGACTGCTGATCGTAGAGCTGAATCTTGTCGATGATGTCGGCTGGCAGGTTGCGGGTCGCCATTTTGGGGTCGTCGCCGAAGAACGGTTTGCCGTCCACCAGCACTTTTTTCACTTCCTGCCCCTGCGCCTTGATCGTGCCGTCGCGGTCTACCTCCACGCCCGGCAGTTTTTTCAGCATGTTCTCCACCATCGCATTCGGCTGGGTTTTGAACGACCCGGCGTTGAACTCGACGGTATCCTGCTTAATCGTAATCGGCGGACCTTCCTGCTTCACAATGACTTCGTTCAGATTAACGGCCTGAGCGGTCAGTTCAAACGTTCCGGCGTCGAGCGTCGGCTTGTCGGCAGTGACCGAAATGCGCTTTGACTGACTGCGGTAGCCGACGTAAGAGATCAGAATCCGGTACGTGCCGACGGCCACCTTGCTGAACGCGAACGCCCCGTCTCCGTTGGTAATCATAAAGGTAACCACCGATGAATCCCGCGCCGACAGCAGCGAAACCGTGGCTTCCATCAGGGGTTTGCGGGTGGCCGAATCTACCACGACGCCCCGCACCTGCGATTGGGCAACCGCAGTTGTGAAGCCGACCAGCAGCAGGAGGAGGGAGAGAAGTGGACGCATACGAGGGAATGGATTTCGGTTAATTAGTTACGGTTCTGAAATTCGTTCATCATTTTCTGGCGCATGTCGGCCATGGCTTTCTGCCGGATCGTGTTCAGTTCATCGGATGTTACCACCTGAGCGTCTTTGGGCGGCATTACGTCTCTTTCCGTAACGCTCCCCTCCGCAATTTTTGTTGCTTTGTACGCTTCATTATCGCTCTCAATTTGCAGGACCACACCCTTTTCGGGCGTCAGACCCGGGATGGGCGAGTACGTAAACGGCAATTCGGTGGTGTACCATACTGTATAAGTCAGGTTTCGGAACGGAACCGTTGCTTTCTGGCAGGTATAACCCGCAATTTTTTTTGTTTTGCCGGATGGCTGCCAGCCGGTTTCCCGTTTCAGGGGGAGTTCGGTCTGGTACTGTTTCGTTACCGAATCTTTTCGGATGGTTACTACTTCAACGGTTTTTTGCGCAGCGAGGTCCAGAAAGACCGTCCGCTCAAAGGGGCGGCCATTGACATTCCGGTTTTCGCGCCCTTCCGGACCGCCAGGGCCACCCGGTCCGCCATCCTGCCTAAACTGCCGGACCACCATTCCGCCCGTGTTGCGGTCCTGTTCTTCCTTGCCGTAGTTACCGGAAAAAATAAAATACTGCGTAAACGACCGGGTTTCGGGGATGTCAACGGCGGGGGCGTCGGCGCTACCGGGCCGGATTTCCTGCCCATTGATTACAATCCGCAGTTGCGAAAGGTCAACCTTTTGCATGACTTCATACGTAATCCGGCCGGATTGGGGCTGGGCAAAAGCCGTCTGGCCGACCAGACTCAGGCCCGTGAGAACACTAACGACGAATTGAAACGGTTTCATACGAAATTAGATGGAAAACTGGGTTACAAAAAGGACGAAGCAAAGATGCAGGGCGGGCTTGTAAAGCACTGTTATTTAGTGTTAAGTAGTGTTAACGGCTTTGGGAAGCCACCGGAAAAGCTGGTATTTTTGACGGATATGAAACAGCGCATTCGGTCGATCTTTGTTCTGATGACGGTTTGTATCCTGGGCGTCGTGGCTTTTCAGGGGTATTGGCTTTATACCAGCTATCAGCTTCATGAACAGCAGTTTCGGCGGGCGGTTCGGGGGGCGTTTATCTCGGCCGTCGAAAAACAGCAGTTTAACGACGCCCAGCAGTTGTTTCAGGGCGAAACGCCGGATGGCAAAAAGCGTTGGCGGTTCCGTTTTCGGGAGCGGGAGCCGGACGATGCCGCGGAAGAACGCCTTGTTGTTAACCATCTGAGAGACAGTATTTACGTGCGGACGAACGGGTCCAGAATAAACGTGCGGGTGCTGCGGCAATCCGGCAACCGAATTTTCATTGACACCCTGGCCCGGAAAATTTCCGACCGGCTCATCGTCGACTGGATGGGCGGACACCGTTTCGACCTGAAAAAGTTTGATTCAACCTACCGGGCGGATCTGCGGCTGCGGGATGTGGACGTGGTTTACCAACTGGACACGATTCAGTTGAAACCGGAGCTGTTCCGGAAGCAGATGGAAACTCAGGCGAGCCCCGAATGGCCCGTCAAAACCCCGCCCATGCCGATTAATCCGGTTAAAAATCAGTTTCTGCAAGCGTCGTTTGCCAGTCCGGCGGGTTATATTCTGCGAAAGATGAGTTGGCCGCTGGTGGGGTCGGCATTGTTGCTGGCCCTGACAACCTGGTGCTTCCTTTACATGCTTTCGACGATTCTGAGGCAGAAAAAGCTGTCGGAAATCAAGAACGATTTCATCAACAACATGACCCACGAGCTAAAAACGCCTATCGCCACGGTATCAGCGGCTGTGGAAGCCCTCCAGCATTTTGGCGCACTGAACGATGCGGCAAAAACGCAGGCGTATCTGGGTATTTCGAGAAATGAACTGCAACGGCTATCCGATCTGGTGGAGAAGGTGCTGAACATGGCGGTTGAGGAAAAGAAGGAACTGGAACTGCACCGCGAATGGCTCAACCCCGCCGAACTGATTCAGGAAGTGGTTGAAAATCATCAATTGAAAGCGCGGTCCGGCGTTTCGGCCAAGTCTGTGGAGATTGACGTGTCGGGTGAGCCGGAAAACGCTCCCGTCCGGGCCGACCGGCTGCACATCGGCAACGCGATCAACAACCTGATTGATAATGCCATCAACTATTCGCCGGATTCGGTTCGGATTCAGATCAGGAGCCGCATTGATGCGCAGGGCTGGCAACTATCGGTGCAGGACAACGGTAACGGCATTCCGAAAGCCTACCACGAAGCCATCTTCGACCGGTTTTTCCGGGTTCCAACCGGGAACCTGCATCCGGTCAAGGGGTTTGGACTGGGGCTCTCGTATGTCCGGCAAGTGGTTGAGAAACACGGCGGGCGCATTGAGGTGTCGAGCGAACCGGGGCGCGGGAGTGAATTTGTGATCTGGATTCCGAATTAGCAATTTAAGGGCATTTCGCAGCGTTGAGCGGAGCGTAAAAGAGCTAGGTAGACTCCGCTTTCCTCTGAAAAACCTCCGCTAAACTTCGCGAAATAGCTCTCCTGAAAATATGCCAACCCTACTTTTAATCGAAGATGAACTCTCCCTGGGCATGATTGTCCGCGACAGCCTGGAAGCCCGGGGTTTTACGGTCCTGTATGCCGCCGATGGCGAGGAGGGATATACGTTGTTTCGGGAACACCAGCCCGATGCGGTGGTGGCCGACGTGATGATGCCCAGACTCGACGGTTTTTCGCTGGCCGGGCGCATCCGACAAACCGACCCCGACGTTCCGATTATCTTCCTGACGGCCCGTTCGCAGACCGCCGATGTAGTGCGCGGTTTTGAGTTGGGCGGCAACGATTACCTCAAAAAACCGTTCAGCATCGACGAGCTGATTGTCCGGATCAAAGCCCTCCTGAACCGCAACCGGACGGTCCGCCCGGCTGCACCGGATCGCTTGCCGATTGGAAAGTACCAGTTCGATTATCCCAAACAGAAACTGGCGTTGGACGGAAAGGAAATACCGATGTCGCACCGCGAAGCCGAGCTGTTGAAGCGGCTTTATGAGCAACGCAATCAGGTGCTGGAACGCTCCGCCGTGCTGCTCGACCTGTGGGGTGACGACAGTTTTTTCAATGGCCGGAGCCTCGACGTGTTTATCACCCGTTTGCGTCGGTATCTGAAAGACGACCCGCAGGTGCAGATTGTGAATGTGCGGGGAATTGGGTATAAGCTGATTGTGTGAAGTTTCAGGCCCCTTCCTCCGCCGAAGGGAGTTGGGATGAGGCACCCTGTTCGCTCAACCAGTGGCTGGCGTCGGCATTCGGGTTTTCGCGGAGGTAACGGGCCAGACGGTGGGCGGTTTCAAACGAAAACTGCGGCACCAGATCCACAATCGGATACTGATACACCATGCCTGGTTTATTGGATTTTACCTTCTTGACTTTCAGCAGAAACGGCAGATACTGCACACTGCCGAATAGTTTTTTGTATTCATCGAATTTATTACGCAGGTTCGGAATGGTTGTCTGGACGGCCCGGGTGCTGAATTGCCAGTAGCCCAGCAGCGGTATTTCCCGAATCACAAACCGCAGGGTCAGCACCGGCAACCACCGGATGAGTTTGGCTTTGGACGGATGCAGGTTCTTCTGCAAAAATGCAACGGTTTCGTCCTTGATCTGCGGACGTCGTTCGGTAGTAGTGACGGCGTATTTTTTCAGTTCGTCGTTCCAGATATGAAAGGTATGGTTGTCGCCGTAGCCGAAGAGCTTGCCATCGATGGTCCGAATTTCCAGCCGTTCGTTACAAACAATTTCCTCCTGATCGGAATAAAACAGAATGGGAAGTTCGTTGATGGTTTCGCCGTACATTTTATGGACAACTTCCGCATGATCCCCGCGGATCCGAAAACTGTCAATGCTGCTGGGGACAACCTGACCTGACCGCTCCACTTTCTCCCCTACGGCAATTCGTCCTAATTCCGTCAGCGCCGACGGCTGCGATGGGTTGCTGTCCGATTGAATACGCATCGTGTTGTTTACATTCGATTCTATGGACAAATATAGGCATTCGGACAAAAGGAACCCTCATATTAGAATAGAACGTAATTTTGGCTTGTTCAATCCGTTTTCAGGTTTATAAACGCGTGTCGTTGGCTGGCATTACGCTGAGAAAGGCGGGTTTCATGATTTTTCGTCTGGTAAAAAAGTGCAGGATATACAAAACAAACCGCCCCAGCGCATCATTTCCGTGGTGCCCTCCCAAACCGAACTGCTCTTTGATCTGGGACTGGATCAGGAAATTGTGGGCGTTACGAAGTTCTGCGTTCATCCGGGCGATAAAGTCAAGCGTAAAACCGTTGTGGGCGGCACCAAAACGCTGCACCTCGACCGGATTCATGCCCTGAAACCGGATTTTATCCTCGCCAACAAGGAAGAAAATACCCGCGAACAAATGGAAGAATTGCAGCGGCATTACCCTGTTCACATCACCGATATGCAGACCGTTACCGACGCGCTGGCGATGATTCGGGAGGTGGGGAATCGGGTGGGGCGTGGGTCGGAAGCCGGGCGGATGGCGGAGCAGATTGCCGCTTCGTTCCATGGTTTTCGTCCGGCGGATAACCGTTCCGGGCCAACCGTGGCCTATTTTATCTGGCGAAAACCGTATATGGTGGCGGCCAATGATACCTTTATTCATTCCATGCTGGAAATGGCCGGTTTTCGGAATGCGTTTGCCGAACGGAGTCGCTATCCCGAAATTTCCGAAACCGATCTGCAAACCGCCCGGCCCGACCTGATTTTTCTGTCGTCAGAACCGTACCCCTTTGCGGAGAAACACCAGAGCGAATTAAAGCAAATCTGCCCGACGGCGCGGGTGCTGCTCGTTGATGGCGAGTTGTTTAGCTGGTACGGCAGCCGGATGCTGAAAGCCGCTGACTACATGCTGAAATTGCGGCAAAAACTTGGTTTACAGTAAAACCGTCCGGGTTTTGCCATCGGAGATGCGGGCAGATTTAATGGCTCCCGTTCCCTGAAAATAATAGCGAACGCCGACAATCTTGCCCGGATTGCCATCAACTGGCCCTTCGTACGCCCGCTGGCCGTTTACCAAAACCGTCACCCGTTTGTCTTTTACTTCGCAGCGCATCCGCACCCAATCCGAGAAATCGACGCCGAAACCGGAGAGGTCGTTGGTTTTGCCCGAAACCGAAGTTCCGGCAAACGACAGCGTCAGCTGGCCTACGCAGCCCTTGACGGAGAGAGGAATAAAGTGCATACCGTTAGAGCACAACAGCATAATGCCGGTCTGCTGACACACGGCTTCGTTGCGGTTGAAGGTGCTTTTCAATTCGGTTTCAAACACAAAATTACGGCCCGATACGTCGCCCAGCGGCTGAACGTAATGCAGGCTGACCGAAGGAACGGTTTGCTGGAGGTTGATGCCCTGCCCGCTCAGGTCGGCTTCGGTCAGGGCGACGGTTTTATGGCGGTAAATCTGTTGGTGCGGAAAGTAAACCGGAATCGAGTCGTAGTTGATTGTGCCAAGCCAGCCGTCGGTCGTGATGTAAAGGTCGTGTTCCTTTACAATGGAATCGTTCATCACGAGTTTGGCGCGAAAATAACCGGGGTAATAATACGTGCTGGCGTAATGGTGACCGCCTTTTTCGACCCGAAACCGCAACTTCGGATTCCAGCTCTGCTGAATAAAAACACTGTCGGCATTGGAATCGCCCGCGTCATAATCAAACAAAACCGTGTTGGGGAGTCCCCGGGTCACCGGTCGGCTGCTAAACGAAATGGCGCCGTATTCTAACGGTTTGACCCGGTTCTGAAAGGCCCAGATGCCGACTAGTCCCGCCACGAACAATAGCCCGATCACCCACGGCCAGCGGCTGGCGGGCAAACGGTTTGGCGCAACCCGAACGGGTGGTTCGGGAGCGGAACGAACGGGTTCGACGGTATGGACGGCCGGAGCCGGTTGCCTAAACGACCGCCAGTTCTGGTAGCCCACAAACTGCGCCAGGGTGTTGAGCGTCGTGGCCGTGGGCGCACTGTCGTAGCGGACTTTGCCCCAGATTCGTTTCAGGGTGCTGACGCTGAGGGAAACGCCCGTTTCGGCAAAAATGCGTTCGCTCAGGGCTTCGAAATCCCCGTTCTGCCACTGCTGGCCAGCGCCCCAGCCTAATTTTTCTTCGATCAGCGACCGGCACTGCTGCAAATTGTCGTCTTCCGAGTGCATTGATAATCAGCGTGAATCAACTTGAACAGATTTGAACAAGGGCCGACGTTTCAACTTTTAGCGGTTTTCTGCACCTTTGTCCGGTCCATTATTCCTTTCAACCAAAGTTACGTAAACCATCATGAAAAAAATGCTCATTTTCACAACATTACTGCTGATTGCTCAAGTGACGTTTGCGCAGGATGACAAGTCCAAACGGCCCAGCCCGCCCGCGCAGGCCCGGCAAACCGTGGGCGGCAAAACCGTCACAATCGACTACAGCCAGCCGTCGGTAAAAGGCCGGAACGTCTGGGACCCCGCCGGCAAGGTAGCCCCCGCCGGGCAGGTCTGGCGAACCGGTGCAAACGAAACGACGACCATCGAGTTTTCCGACGACGTTACACTGGAAGGCAAGCCGGTGGCGAAAGGCAAATACGCCCTGTTTACCATTCCCGGCGAAAAAGACTGGACGATCATTCTAAACAAAACCATCAAGTGGGGTGCCTTCAGCTACAAGCAGAATGAGGACGTTCTGCGTGTGACGGTTCCGGCCCGAAAAGCACCCGCTTTTCAGGAAAAATTCACCATCGATATCACACCGAATGGCGTTGTTTCGCTGGCCTGGGCCGATACAAAAGTTGATTTTAACGTGAAGTAACCGTTTCAGTCAAACCGAACCCTGTCGCCACAGCCTTCTTTTTCGCTGTTCAGGCGGGTGGCCATCGTCGGCCAGTGCCAGTGGGCAGACAGAACTCTGTAGGCTGGTTAATGATCCAATTCTTTACAATGAAAAACCGTAACAACAAATACATACTCGCTTTATGGGCGGTTACACTGCTCAGCCTCCCACTGGCTAGTGCTCAGAAAAAAGATAGCGTGATCAATCTCGTCGCGTTAGCGAAACAAAACGGCTTCCGACTCGAAAACCGGACGTTGCAGGTGCTGACGGACGGAAACCGGCAGGGCGTTCGGCTGGACGAAAAACCGGATGCAAATGAAGGCGTGGCCTGGCTGCCCAACACGACCTTCAGTCAGGGAACGATTGACGTGGATATACGGGGCAGAGATATTTTGCAGCGGAGTTTTGTCGGAATTGCCTTTCACGGTTCCGGCGAACGGAATTACGACGCGGTTTACTTCCGGCCATTCAATTTCCGGTCTGCTGATCCGGTTCGGCGGGTTCATGCCGTGCAGTATATTTCGCTGCCGAAACACGACTGGCCCGTTTTGCGCAAGGAGTTTCCCGACCAATACGAAAAAGGCATTGACCCGGCCCCCGACCCGAACGACTGGTTTCACGCCCGAATTGTGGTCGACAACGAAACCATTCGGGTGTTTGTCAACGATAACGCCACGCCCAGTCTGACCGTCAGGAAGCTGAGCGACCACCGGGAAGGGAACGTCGGATTATGGGTCGGTGCAACGTCTGGGGGCGATTTTGCCAACCTGACCATCACCCCGCCATGAGGGTTAGGGTATAGTGTTTATGCCAATAAAAAGGGCCTGCAAAATTACAGGCCCTTTTTATTGCTTTGGCTTTTGACTCGTTAAAGGGACACCTCCACAAGCCTGGCTTCACCCAGCTTGGTGGTTTCGTAGACGAAGATATACTTCTGCTCACTTGCATTCCACACGTAGTTGGGCCGCTGCGTCATCGTTGCCGGGACAATACCGCCTTTGGGGGTTACGTTCGTGACGACGGGCGTTTCGCTCAGGGTGACAAACTGGTTGCCGTGGGCGGTGGTCACCAGCAGGCGGGGAGCGCCATCGGCGGAAGGGATGGCCTCAATTTGGGCCGGGCTGGCCGAAGGCGCCAGGGGAATCATGCCAGCCGACAGCAGCGAAAAGTCCGGTTTCAGAAGCAGGACATGAACAGGACCGTACGTCCATGTGGTCAGCTTGCCAATACCGGTTGGGGATGGGGTTTCGTGCGATTCGGCTTTCTGGGTGATGTAGCAGATGTTGCCGTTGATCCGGGTCAACTGACGGTTCGGATTCATACCTATAAAATAATCCATGCTGTTGCCTTTTAACGGCATCGTCACCGGCACCGCTGCCACTTTTCCTTTTTCATTAAGCGTTATTTTTTCAATAACCGGCTTGAGGTTCTTATTGAGATTGACGGAAAGCAGGTTCACCTGACCATTCTCTTCCAGCGCCAAAATAGGGTTCAGACCCCGCCGATTATCGGGATCGCCGTACTCCAGATCATAGCGGTATTGAACGTCGCCATCCAGACCGACGTAAACGACGTTGAACCGGTTTTCGACCGGATCGCGGTGTTTCTTGCCCGCCGTGGAAAGCAGCCCTGAAAAAATGTACAAGGCCCCTTTCGGTTGACCATCCCGGTCCCGGACCACATCGGCAAACGCCACATTCCGTACAAACTCAAAGGTCAGGTCGGTTTTCTTCAGGACTTTGCCGGTCGGGTCAAACTGAATTAATTTGAACTGTTTGTTCTCGCTCCACTTGTCGTTTTCGTCCAGACCCGCTACCAGCCCCAGCAGGACATTGGGCAATTCAAGGACCTTCACGTGCGTTGGCAACATTTTGGGTAACTGCTGAACGGCTTCCTCTTTCCGCAACGGCTGCGTTGCCGTACTGACCCCCAACTTACCCAGGTTGGCTTCGGTCATCAGGGAAAGTTGGTTTGTCGTCAGGTAGCACCGTGCGTTTTTATAACTAAGTAATCCGTCGCTTTCCAAAACGATATCGTACTCCGTGGGCGCTATGGGCATGGCGCCCTGTTTAAACGACAGGGACGGGTATTTCTGGCTCACTTGGTTAATGTCAAGCGTGACGGCCATTTTGGCGGGTACACCCTGATCCAGCATCCCAACACTTTCCCATTCGTACGTTTTGCCTTGCTCCAGAGCGTTTTGGGAGATCATTTCGCGAGGGCCGTTGGTAACTTGTCCGGTTTTCAGGTCCACAGTCCGGGCGCTAAGCAGTGGCGCACCGTAATATTCGTGTTTTCCTTCAAGCGTACTAATACCTATGGCGTCACTGAGCTTATTGCTCGCTTCAGTCGCCCTGTTCAAGGCACCCAGCAGTCCTCCGCCTTTCTTTTTGGGTTCCTGACTGCCACTGGTTTTTTATCGCCCTTTGGGGTTATCTCCTTCAGTCGGCCTACCAGGGGGTGCCAGCCGTATAGCTGAACAAGTTGGGTCGCTGGATCAAAGCTAACCGCGGCAACGGTGGGCTTATGGGCTGTTTTTAAAAAATCGGCATACTGAACGGAAACGGTTTTGTCAACTTTCTGTGCAGTTACGGCGAGGGGGAGAAGCGCAATGATAGGTAAAAGGTGTTTCATATGTTTGATTTTGTGAGCAAATATAATTGGCAAAAAATAGTTAGCGAGAAATACTTAGTTTTTTTAGTTTATGACATCCGTGTTTTTGCTTGTATCTTTGTGGTGATGGCTACCAATAACACACTCTCGGTCGGGTCCTTTAACCTGGTTTTGTTTGCGGCTCAGCAGAAAGGCGCTGATTCTGCCGCTTTGTGCCGCGCCGTAGGCGTTGATCCGGCCGTTCTGCGCAACCCCGACGGGCGGATTCCGATCCGGACGGTGCAGGCACTCTGGCGCGAAATCATTGCCGTAACCAATGATCCGTACCTCTCCCTTCGCATCGGTGAAATGATCAATCCGACGGCGGTGGGGGTGCTGGCGTACGTCATGATGCACTGCCCGACGTTGGGCGAAGCTCTTGAGAAAGTGTGTCAGTATCAGGCCATTGTCTGCGAAGGAATCAAAACCGTGGGGCAGCGGGAGGGAGATCGGTTTCGGTTTTCACTGCACATCACCTGCGAGGATATTATCTACCCCGAACACGCGCTGAACTCCGAGATGGTGATGTATCTGGCGGCTATGCGGGCGCTGACGGGCCACCATCTGACGCCCACGGCGGTTTCGTTTGCGTATCCGCGACCACTCGACACCACCGAACACGAACGGGTTTTTGCGCCGGTCAAACCCGTGTTCGATGCCGAAGAAACGGTGTTGGCGCTGGACATAGCGTGGCTGGATGCGCCGGTGTTAAACGCTAACCCCGGCTTGTTTCCGCTCTTTGAACAACACGCAGCCGAACTGCTTCGAAAACTCCAGGAGCAGGCGCTGGTGGGGCGCGTGAAGGGCGAAATTGTGGCCCTGCTGAAAGGAGAAGAACCCACCCTGGCGACCGTGGCCGACCGGCTGGCGATGGGCGTCCGAACCCTGCAACTGCACCTGAAAGAGGAGGGGGTTACCTACCAGCAACTGCTGGATGAAGTCCGGCACGACCTGGCCATCCGCCACCTCCGCGAACCGCATTTCAGCACCACCGATATTGCCTACCTGCTGGGCTTCTCCGAACCCAGCGTATTCTACCGCACCTTCAAGAAATGGACGGGCTCGACACCCGGTGCGTACCGGACCGAAGTTCTTCGTCTGTCGGCTTGACGGTATTTTTGCCGATGCGGCCCAGATGTGTGCTGGCAAACCCGTCGGGGTATTTCAGTCCGTAGCCAAACAGCCGATCCATCGCTGAATGTCCGAACAGCATCACGCCCGTCAGCATGAGTACCTGACTGGCCAGCAAAAAACCTACAACGCCAACGGCCACGGCGACGGCTTTGTGGTGGAAAAAATTATACGCATAAGCCCCGATTCGCGGATTAATGAGGTAGCCGAGCATACTCAGATCGGGCAGCAGAAGCAGGGCCGGAAACCACCACCAGGCAAAAGGCAGTTGGTTGAACAGAACGAGGGCGAGGGCAAACTGGGCGGCTTCTTCAAGTTTTAAAAGCGATTTCATGGCAATATCTGTGTTTTTGTGTAACACAAAGGTCCGCCGAAAAAGCCGGAGCCGGGGTGACCAAACATGAAAATCATAGTGACGAAAAACGAATTAGTGCACGGACTGCCCACCGGTTTTAAAAGCCGGTGGACTTTACGCCGTCAGTGTGATGTTCAGGCCATTACGAAGCGTATTGTGGACTTCGGCGATCTGGTCGGTATGGCGAATCAGGGCGTCGATTTCGGCGGGTGGGGCGTCCGATGTAACGCGGGCTTTGTACTGAAAGTTGGAACCGGGTTCGCCATCGGCCCCGAATTCGCCGGTAACTTCCACCGTTACGCCCGATACCGTGAGGTTGCGTTTGGCGGCTTCCCGGTAAATGTCGTTGCAGAAGCAGGTCGCCAGTGCCAGCAGCAGCAGCTCCCCGCCGTTGATGGACGAGCCGTACCCCGACGGTTTAGGCGCAATCTCGACGGTTTTGGACGCGCCGTTGGTCTGGACGGTAATGCCGTGTTGATTCAACGTGCTTTCGATGCGGGCGGATAGTTTCATGGCAGAAGATAGGTTAAAGTGTTTGAACAACGACTTCCTGCGTGTCGGTGTCGAGCAGCAGGATTCCTTCAACGGTATCGTTAAGCTGGCCGAGCAAGTCGCCCCGTGTGTTCCAGATGGCGGTTTTTCCGCCCGAAATAAAATCATCACTTGGTCCCACGCTGTTGGCCATCAATACCGTCATGGAATAGGTTTGGGCGATAGCCGCCAACGATTGCGCGGCTTTTTCAACCCCGCTGGCGGTTTTGGCAACGCTGGCGAGATAAATGGTTGCGCCGTTTCGGTGGGCGGTTTCCGCGTGCTCGGAAATGGATAGTTCGTAGCAGATGGCGAGGGCCACCTCGGGTTTGTTGCGAATGACCACCGACGCGTTCTGCCCACTGACAAAAAAGGGTTCCTCGTCGGCGTGGAGGTATTGCTTGGAATACGTTTGCCAGGGCTGGCTGGGGTGAAATAGCACCATCGTGATGCAGACACCCGCTTCGTTACGGGTTGGAACGCCGATGCCAATCGTCAGATTATGGGCGTCGCTCCGTTGCTGAAAAACCGCAAACCGGCTATCGTCCGGTGTGGTGGCCAGCTCGCTGGCAAGTGTCGGTTCGTAGCCGGTGATGGAGAGTTCGGGGAAAACGAGGATGTCGGCGCTGTGAGCAGCGGCCCGGTCAATAAATCGTTTATGATTTTCGATATTCTGAGAAATATCGCCTTTCACGGGGCGGGTTTGGGCGACGCAGATTTTCATAAAGCAGAATCCGGTATGAAATAAGAGCTATTTTACAAAATATTCTCCTTATTTCGCAAAAATAGCTTTATTCCATCCCGGAAGTCGTCATAATTTACTCTGGGTTTATCGGTGAGATTCATAGTTTGGTTACGAAACGATAGTTCAGATTAGCGGTTTTTCGGCCAACTTGTAGGTTACCCCGGTGGTAGTCAATGCCCCTTCCTGCCTTACGCGCTGGCAAGGCAGGAAGGGGCATTGATTTTATTTCTTAAGCACTTTGACCACCTGCTGCCGCTGCGCCGTGTAAACCCGCAACAGATATAGCCCCGAAGCCTGCCCGAACAACGACAGGCTGGCTTGCTGACGGGCTGTTTGTACGTCGAGCCACCGCCCCGTCATCACCCGGCCTTTCTGGTCCAGAAGGTCCAGCCGTAGGGTTTGCCCCTGCGCGTGGCGGATTTCGACGTTTACCTGATCCTCTTCGACCGGATTGCCCGCAACCGCTACCGTCCAGAGCGTACTTCTCTCCGGTGAATCAAACGCGAGACGGCTGCCGGGCGAGCAGGTCAGCGTTTTGGGGGCCCAGCGAAGTGTATACGAAGAGTTGGCAATCCGGGCACTGATCTGGTGAGGCTGACCATCTTTCAGGCTGGCGGGTGTCGGGAAACTGTAAGCGTGGGCTCCGTTGCCTTTGTTCGCATTCTTCAAATCCGGGCGGTAAATGTTGGCCGGTGCCGTACCGATGGGCTGACCATCCGCCAGAAATTCCACGGTTACCGGATTATTGGGGAGACTGGCATCCCAGGCCCAGCCCCGCATGGTGCCGCACTCCACCTTGTCCAGATAGCCGTCGTAATAGCCGTTGCCGACCGGTGGTTCACCGGGGTTGCCCGGGTCCGGATTGGCGTTACCGCAGGCCAGCGTTTTGGGAGCCCATTTCAGCACGTAATCGGTGTCTTTAATCCTGGCGCTGATGACGTGCACTTTTCCGTCTTTCAGGCTTTGCGGTGTTTCAAACCGGTAGGCATGGGCACCATTACCCTTTCTGGCCTCTTGCAGATCCGGCCGAAAAATGTCGGCCGGTGCCGTACCGAGCCTGGTTCCGTCGGCAAAGAATTCGAGGGTGACGGGACTGTTGGGCTGGTTGGCATCCCAGGCCCAGCCCCGGATGCTTTCGCATTCGACCTTATCCAGAAAACCTTCAAATGCACCGGCGGGTGTTGGAACCGAAGTGACGGTAATGGTAAAAGTAACGTTGACCGACAACGCGCCGGGGTCCGTAGCCGTCACGGTGACCGTCGAAACACCAGCTACCGAGGGCGTACCACTGATGGACTTACCCGACAAACTCAGTCCGGCTGGCAGACCTGCGGCAGACAATTTGAGATCGTTCGGCGTCTGGGCATCGGTAAAGGTGCTGGCTAAGTTCAGGGTAAAGCCCTGCCCCAGGGTGGCGACTTGAGCCGGAACGGGATTGACCACCGTCGGCGCGGTGTTGTTGGTTGCCGGAATTGTACAGTTAAGCAGGATGGTAACGTCATCCAGGCCACGGTTAGCCGTGACCAGATCAGGTGTACCGTCACTGTTGAAGTCCCCCAGGGCGATTGAAGTAGGAAAAGCACCGACATTGAAGTTCGTCCACTGGTTATAAGTGCCATTGATACCACCCAGACTCACTGATATCGTATGGTCGACTGTATTTACTACGGCCATGTCGAGCTGATTGTCGTTGTTAAAGTCGCTGGTTAGAAGAGCATCAATGTACTGGTTCGTGGGTGCATAAATGTTGCCGGGAGTAAAATTGCCAGTGCCATCTCCCCAAAATATGTTGACATTCACTGTTCCTGCTGCCAGATCGAGGTAGCCATCTCCATCTACATCGCCAACCGCCAGGGATTTAGGGCCGTCGTTTAGGGCGATGGTGGCTTTAGTGCTAAAGCCACCATCGCCATTCCCCAGTAAGACCGATAGACTGTAACTCTTGCCGTTGGCGGTGACCAGATCCAGATAGGAGTCTCCGTTGAAGTCCCCCATGACGATTGCAATGGGGCGGGAACCTACGGCAAAATTCGTAACCGGGTTAAAGCCGCCACTGCCGTTATTGAGCAGCACCGAGACGGTGTCTGAATTGGAATTGGCCACGGCCAGATCGGGTTTGTTATCGCCGTTGAAATCGCCTGCGACCAGATCGGACGGCGATCCACCCGTGGGAATATTGACGATCTGGTCAAAGGTCCCATTGCCATTTCCGGTCAGGATCGAGACATCATTCGAACCACTATTGGCGGTGGCCAGATCCAGCTTCCCATCGCCTGTAAAGTCAGCCGTCTGGATGGCTACGGGATTAAGCCTTACCCTAAAGCTAACGGGTGGGCTAAAGCCACCTGTGCTTTTCCTTAGCAACACTGTAACATTACGTGAAGTGTAGTTTGCCGTTACCAGATCCAGCTTTCCATCGCCGTTGAAGTCACCGGTTGTCACTGCGCGGGGGCTCCTGGCGTCGGATCCAAAAGAACCATTAGGCTGGGCCTTGAGCAGTGAGACGGTGTTGGAAAGGGCGCTGGCCGTAACGAGATCCAGCTTGCCGTCACCCGTAAAATCACCAGCAACGACGGAGGCCGGACCCGCACCAGTCCTAAATGGATAAAGAGCAGTTTGCGTGAAGGTGCCATCATTTTGGGCGAACCACACCATCACTTCCTGGGTATCGCTTCGGGTAAAGACCAGATCGAGCTTGCTATCGCCGTTCATATCCTCAACCACGATTTCCCGAAATCCGCTCCCGGAACTGGAAGCTCCGTAGTTGAAACTGCCAAAACCCGTGCCCAGCAGGATCTGAACCTCATCCGGGGCGGTTACGGCCAGATCGAGCTTGCTATCGCCGTTAAAATCGCCGGTAGCCAGAAAGCCAATATTGGTGATGCTGGCGACAAAGGTTCCTGACCCGAATCCGCCCGTGCCATCACCTAACAGTACGGAAACAGCTCCGGATTCATTGATGGCAGCAGCCAGGTCCGGTTTGTCATCGTCATTAAAATCGCCGATGACAACCGATACGGGCCTGTTTCCGACATCAATATGGGTAACTGTGAAGCTGCCATTGCCCTGGTTCAGGAGGATGGAAACCATACTGGAAATCGAATTGGCCACCGCCAGGTCCGGTTTACCGTCCTGATTGATGTCACCGACCGTCAGGGCAACGGGTCGTTCACCGACAGCAACCGTGGTAGAGAGGGCAAAGCTGCCGTTGCCGTTGCCCGACAGGATCGTGACGGTATTGGAACTCAGATTGGCCGTAGCCAGATCGGGCTTGCCATCGGTGTTAAAATCGCCGACGACGACGGCAAAAGGAGCATCCCCCACCTTGAATTGGGTTGGTGGGCCGAAGCTCTCATCGCCGTTATTTAATAACACGGACACATCGCTGGCGCGGCTGTTGGCGGTGACCACATCGAGCCTGCCATCGTCGTTGAAGTCACCTTTTGCCACGGAAAACGGAAAATTTCCCGCCGGGAACGAGACATAGTTTAACGCGACCGTGGTCGGCTGAAAACACTGCCCCCAGCTAGCGCTGCTGGTGAGGATGGAGATCAATAGCCCGCAAAAGGCCATGAAGGGAGCGGCCGCATGGGTTGAACCCTGCCGGAGATACATGGATAGGAGATTTCCCATAAAAGAGATTGGTAAACGCGGGTGAACGATTCATCATGAAAGAGAATTAAGTTTGAATGGGTCAGTTAGTGTGTTGGGCAATGAGAGCAGGATAAAACCGGTATTTTTAAAATTCGGATAATTAAAGACGCAGGCCCGAAAAACCGCTGGAATACGCCAGCGCCGTCAGCGGGACGGCCCCAGCGCTCATTACTAATTCCGGATCGTCAAAATCACCCTTCACCGACAGTTTATTTCGGGCAACACCAGGAATTTGCTTTCGTCAGGTTGTCCATAACAGCATCGGGAGATACTGTTAATTTATTCGTTTATACGGGTTTAGGCCGCTAACTATTGACGGAACGGTCGGTGTAGTGCCCGTAATTTACGCTGCGGCCCGTCCTTCGATGTCTTTTCGTTCCGGTAGAAGCTTAATTCCCCTCCACCATCCGCTTCACCCCCTCGGTGGGGGTGGTTGGCCGAACGTTAAACGCCTTCTCGAATTTGCTGCTGTCAAAAAAGTAGTCGCGGTCGTACTGGTAGGCCATTTCCGGAAACTCACCCATGATGGGCACGAAAATGCCCATCAGTCGGAGCAGCCAGGTGGGCAGCGCCATTGATTTAGGCTTTACATTCATTTCTTTGGCCACCCGTTCAATCCATTGTTGGCCGGTCAGGCGCGTAGGATCGGTAGGGAGGTGCCAGACCTGGTTGTAGGCACTGGCCGTGTTGCCGAGCAGGGCCGTGGCTTTGGCGGCATCGGGGGTGTAGGTAAACGAATGCACCTTGTCGGTCCGGGCGAACCAGTTGGCGGCTTTGCCTTTCCGAAAATTCTGCACAACGGTTTGTACCATCAGGCTCTTGTCGTTGTTCGGACCGTAGAAGTCGGCGGCCCGGGCAATGAGGGCGGTCAAGGTGCCCTGCTTCACTTCGTCCATCAGCATTCCGGCAATTTCCGCCCGTACTTTGCCTTTCTTACTGCTCGGATTGATGGGACTTTCTTCGGTCATGTGCCCCACGGAGTTGGCGTCATACAGGTACACATTATCGAAAAATACGAGTTTGGCCTTGTACTGCTTGCAGGCATCAATCACGTTCCGCATGAGGGACGGCCAGTTTTTGCGCCAGATGCTGATGTTGTACTCAAAGCCGACGGTCAGGTAAACCACCTCGGAGCCTTCGACGGCTTTGAACACCTGAGCGCGGTCGGTGAGGTCGGCGGGGAACAGCTCGTCGGCTGGATTGACTTTTTGGGGAGTACGGCTGACAAGCCGGATGCGGTCGGTATACGAAGAAAGTTCTTTTGCTAAATCGCGGCCAATGGTTCCGCCGGCGCCCAGAATCGTTTGCATGTGCTGGTTTCGTTAGGTATAGCACAAAGGTCGGGAGAGGGCACCGGCGGGGAGATGACCAGAAATGAAATCGGAATGACGAAAAACGAAAATCATCCCTACCATTCACAAATCATCGCAAGCCCTGTGGGCTTCGGGACGGTTGTTAGCCTACGAATTGAATACCAGTAACTTTCGCCATATCGTCCCAGAAGGAAGGATACGACTTGGCCACCACGCCGGGTTCTTCGATCACGACCTCCCGGCGCATGGCTATCGGCGCAAAGGCCATTGCCATCCGGTGATCGTCGTAGGTCGCAAACGTTGGGATTTCGGTTATTTCTGCAAGCTGCCGGACTTCGTAACGGGTATTTTTCTCGACCTCTACCAATTCGGCACCGACTTTCTTAAGCTCGGTCTGGAGGGCCAGAACGCGGTCGGTTTCTTTGATTTTCAGGCTTTCGATGCCCGTCAGCGTGAGCGGGATGTTTTTGACGGCGCAGCAAACGGCCACGGTCTGGGCCAGATCGGGGCAGTCCGTAAAGTCCCAGGCCAGCGACGTTTGAGCCGGTATTTTAGTCAGCTTAACGCCCTGATCGGTGAAGGTACTTTCCACACCCAGGGGCCGCATGATCTGGACAATGGCGCTGTCGCCCTGCAACGAATTTTCTTTCAAGCCCAACAATTCAATTTCCGAGGATTCATCTTCTGCCAGCGCCACCATGCTGAACCAGTAGCTCGCTCCCGACCAGTCGGATTCAACGGCGTAATCGGTTGCGGTATACGGTGTTGGCGGCACGGTAATGGTTTTGGCAGTCCAGTCGGCTACGCTCGTTACCCCAAAGTGTTCCATCTGCCGCAGCGTCATTTCGATGTACGGGCGTGATCCCACTTCGCCGGTCAGTTCGAGCGTCAGGCCGTCGGGCAGGGTGGGGGCTATCATCAGCAGGGCCGAGATGTACTGGCTGCTTACGTCGCCCCGGATAGCCAGCCGGTTGGTGCCGTCAGCCGTAAAACCGTTGGTTTTCAGGGGCGGAAAGCCTTCATTTTTCAGGTATTGAATATCGGCTCCCAATGTACGCAGCGCATCCACCAGAATACCGATGGGCCGTTCGCACATTCGGGGGGTTCCGGTCAGGGTTTTGTGCTGGCCGGTTACGGCAAAATACGCCGTCAGAAACCGCATGGTTGTTCCGGCATCCAGTACGTCGGCTACGGGGTCTTCTGATTTCAACAACCGGATCATGGTTTGTGAGTCGCGGGCCGCCGAAACGTTGTGCAGCGTACCGCGAAAACCGGTTAGTGCGTTGATGATCAGGGCGCGGTTGCTTTCACTTTTAGAAGAAGCCAGTGGGATGGTAGCCCGAATGGGACCGGCAGGTGGGGTCAGACGTACAGCGTTCAAATCGGAAACGAATTAGTTAATTTTTCCGCAAAACTAAGGAGAGAAACGGATAAGTGAATGATGAATGATGAACGTTCAGTAATGAATTGCCTGTTGTGAACCCTGTTTATGGTCCATCGTTCATTATTCATCCTTAAAAATTAATAGGTTTCCAGGACCTTAAGCCGGTGACTTTCATTGATTCGGTAGCGGGGGAAGCTCAGTTTGTAGCAAACAAAACTAAGGGCATACAGGACGGCTGGAGCCTTCAGGGCGCGGGTATCGGCGGTTAGTTGTTTCTCCCGGCGGGACACATTAACCACGTCGGCCACGAAAAAAAGCGTTCCCGCAATGGGGAACAGATAGGTTCCCTGTGAGATAAACGGAATCTGGCGATTGACGTAGATTTTTTCGATTCGGTCGATCCGGAAATGAACCGCTTCATCCAGAAACGTATTGGAATCTTCCAGAATCAGCACCAGCGACGAATCCGTTACCTGATAAATCTTTTCTCGGTATTTTCGACCGTTGTAGCGGAATTTGATTTCTTCATTTGGAAAAAAACGGTGCCGCCGGAAACTGCCCAGTCGTCCCATCACGTCCAGCGCCAGGTATTTCTGACCCGGTATAATCATGGCCGCATACGGTGATTTCTGCCTGATCATCAGCGAGTCAACCGAAAGGGTGTCGCTTTGAGCCTGAAGCGTTTGAACAAGGAACAGCAGGAAAACCGTACTAAGCAGGCGATGGATCATACGCTATAAAAACGGCGAAGTGGATAAATATACCTTTAATGGCGTTCAGGTGGTTGCCTGGAAGCAAACACCAAATCAAGGTAATAACCAGAAAATAGCCAATTGGGTAGGCCAGTTTTTTACTTAAATTCTGTTAAACACCGGCCAGACGCTGATAGGCTGGCCGGTGTTTAACAGAATTACTGGGCGTTCACGAGTTGTTTGCCTTTGGGGTATTTAACCGTGTACCGAAAAACCAGATCGCGGCTTTCGCCGGGTTTGAGGGCCAGATTCCAGGTCAGACGGCCCGTTTCGGCGTTGCGTTCGGCTCCGGAGCTTTCGTCCAGTTCCACCTCAATCCGGCTGTCGGTCGATACCGGAATCTGGTCAAAAAGCGTCAGATTGACGGCTTCCGACTTGGTGTTCCGAACCGTGATTTTGTACCGATAACTGTCACGCACCGACGAACTCAGGCTTTTGCGGCTGCTGAAATCCTCCGTTTTTTCCCGCTTCACCACAATTTTCTTATCCCGGCCAAGCCCGAGTGCCAGCGTGTCGCCCGCCTGTTGCAGACTCACCTGCGATTCACCCACGTAGGTGCCCTCAAAATACGTCCGGGCGGTGCCGTTCAGCAAGTTAAGCTTTTCCCAGCCGCTCAGGGTGGCCACCAGAAACGCATCGGTGTCCATTTTGGGCGTTGCGGTATAGCGGTACGTGGCCGGTAGCTCGCCGGTCTGGATATCCACCACCTGCGGGCGGTTGTTGGACAGGACCGTATAGGGAACTGAAATGTCAAAAATAACACTCGTTGGCTGCTCAACAACCTGCGTAAAATTGGCCGTCGTGGCCAGGTCGGCGGCCGGGGCGGCTTCACTGGCCGCTCCCGCAAATTCCGGTTGGCGCATGGCCGATTTGGCCCGGAGCGGCTGGACGAGCACCGCCGGGCGCGGTTCGTAAAAACCGACAAACTGCGTCTCCAATTGCGGTTGGGTGCCGGGCAGGGCGGGGTTGGAGGTCGAAAGCGTCAGGCGGACGTTCTGCCAGTCGAAACCGGTGTTCTGGTACACATTGGCTTTGTAAGCCAGCGTAGCTGGACTTTTGGTATCGCGCACCCGAATATCGTAGAAAGGTGTCCAGCCCGCGTCATTCACCACGTAACTCAACGTCAGATCGACGGCGGTACGGTTTTTGGCCGTCAGCGTCACTTCAATTTCGCCCACGGGGCGTTCGCGCTTGGCATTCTGTTCTTTCACCTGCCCCTCCAGCCGGTCTACTTTCTTTTTCTGTTCCTTGAGGTCCTTTTCGAGTGCCAGCAGTTTTTTGCCCACGTCGGTCAGGCGCTGACGGAAAAAGTCGGCCATGTCGGACACCTCTTTGACGGAAGTGCCTTTTTCGGAGCCTACTTTCTGATTGGCCAGCACCATTTTCTTTTCATTTTCCAGCACATCTTTCTGGAGGCTTAACCCGTCGAACGTCTCGCGGGACAGGCGCAGGGAATCTTCGAGCCGTTGCAGGGAAACGGGTTTGGTTACCTGGGTCAGAAAATTGGTCCGGAACTGAACGCCCTGAATCATGGCGTCGCCCTTGCCACTGACCTGAATACTCTGCGGATCGGTCTGGGCCGAAGCGTTGTCGATGATTAGCCGGGTAACACCGGGGCCGATGGTGGTCCGGGCCTGGGCGTTGATCTGGGCGCGGTTCAGAAAGACCGTAACGTGCTGAACCGATGACGAAACCCGTTGTTCGTCGTCCTGAGCCAGCGTGGTCGTAATGGACAGGCAGGCGGCTATAAAGATGTGGATTGTTTTCATGTAAGCAGTGGTGGAAAATGGTACATCGAGAATATAGATACGATCGGGGGCAGTTTCGTTTAATCTGACCCCTATTTTTGCAGAAAAAAGCGAAACCGTTTTCGGATTCGATTC
The DNA here is from genome assembly GCF_003259745.1 of Larkinella arboricola. GTDB lineage: Bacteria > Bacteroidota > Bacteroidia > Cytophagales > Spirosomataceae > Larkinella > Larkinella arboricola. Next base: position 383,592 of record NZ_QLMC01000002.1, read on the forward strand.
CTGAATTTGTCGTGAAAACCGCCGGACTGAATGTAACGTTCCGGTCTGTAGCTCCAAGCAAATGATTTCAGTTCAGCAAGTTAAAGCGTTTACGAAACAAGTTTTTCTCAAAATCGGCTTTTCGGAAGCCGATGCCGACTTAGCCACGACGGTTTTGGTGCAGGCCGATCTGCGCGGGGTTGATTCGCACGGGGTGGCCCGGCTGGCGGGTTACGTTCGTCTGTACGACCACGGTCGGTTGAACCCGACGCCGGACATTCGGGTGGTGCACGAAACGCCGTCTACGGCGGTGGTCGATGGCGACCGGGGTGTGGGGTTAGTCGTGGGGCCGAAAGCCATGCAGATTGCCATCGAAAAAGCACGGGTCGCCGGAACGGGCTGGGTGGCCGTCCGGAATTCCAACCATTTCGGGATTGCGGGTTACCACGCCATGCTGGCCCTCGAACACGATATGATCGGGATGACGATGACCAACGCGGCTCCGCTTGTGGCCCCCACGTTTTCGCTCGATAAATTATTGGGAACCAATCCGATTGCCGTCGCCGTTCCGGCGCTGACCCAACCGCCTTTTGTGGCCGATTTTGCTTCTACGGCGGTGGCTTACGGCAAGATGGAAATCCTGCAACGGAAAGGGCAGGCGGCTCCGCTGGGCTGGGCGCAGGACGCGCAGGGCCAGCCATCAACCGATTCGAACCCAATCCGGAACGGCGGAGCTTTGCTGCCGCTGGGCTCTGACCGCGAACACGGTAGCCACAAAGGATACGGTTTAGGGGCCATTGTCGATATTTTTTCCGGCGTGTTGTCGGGGGCCAACTACGGGCCGTGGGTGCCGCCCTTTGCCACAGCGGGTTTTATGGCCGCTCAGGAAGGCGTTGGGGCCGGAACGGGTCACTTCTTCGGGGCAATGCGGGTGGATGCGTTCCGACCCGCCGATGAGTTCAAGCAGCACATGGACAACTGGATTGGGGCTTTCCGCAACGCCCGCGCCGTAGAAGGGAAACAGGTCCTGATTCCCGGCGATCCGGAGCGCGGGATGGAAGCCGAGCGCGAACAGAACGGATTGCCCTTAATTGAGCCGGTTGTTCAGAATCTGCGCGAACTGGCCGAACGGTTTGACCTGCAATGGGACGTCGAATGAGCCTAACGAACGAATGAACGAGACATCCCCGAAACCGTTGGCGGTTTTGCTGGCCTTCGCGGCCGTTTATATCATCTGGGGGTCTACCTACCTGGCGGCTTTGCTGGGTTTGGAGAGCATTCCACCCTTTCTGATGGCGTCGATGCGGTTTCTGCTGGCCGGATTGCTGCTGTACGGCTGGTGTCTGATGAAAGGTGAAGCGAAGCTAACGGCGCAGACGGTGGGCCGGAATGCCCTGAGCGGTATTCTGATGCTGTTTGGCGGAACGGTTTCGGTCATCTGGGCCGAGCAGTTTATTCCGTCCGGTCTGGCGGCTATTCTGGTGACGACCATGCCCTTCTGGTTTGTGCTGCTGGACCGGCGGCAGTGGTCTGTTTATTTTGCCAGCTGGCTGATTCCCGGCGGTTTGATCATCGGGTTTATCGGGGTGATTTTATTGCTGGCGCAGCCGGGACAGACCGTGCCGATGAGGCCGCCAACCGGTCCATACTGGCTCAGTATCGGCGTGTTGCTGCTGGGCGGTATCTTCTGGACGGTGGGTTCGCTGTACGCCAAATACAGGACTTCGTCGGCCTCCAACACGCTCAACGGCAGCCTTCAGTTGCTGGCTGCGGGCAGTTTCAGCGGCTTAACCAGCCTGGTTTCCGGCGAACTGGCCGGTTTTCGGTTTGAGGAGGTCACGCTGAAATCCTGGCTGGCCCTGGCGTATATGATCCTGATGGGGTCTATCCTTACGTATCTGGCTTATCTGTGGCTGTTGAAAGTCCGTCCGCCCGCCATTGTCAGCACGTATGCGTACGTAAATCCGGTGATTGCCGTTTTGCTGGGCTGGCTGTTTGCCAATGAATCGCTTTCGGGGCGGCAACTGCTGGCACTGGCGGTGATTCTGGTGGGTGTGCTGCTGGTCAATCTGCCGAAGTACCGGGCGGTGGCTAAGTCGTCGGAGGCAACTATTTAATTTACTTGGTGGAGAACCGCTGTGGTTGCTACCTTTGCAGTCCCAATTAATCTAAACGTTAATCGTTTATAGGAGAGCAAACCGTATCCTGTACATCGACTACTCATTCTATGTCTCGTAAGCTTGTTGCTGGTATTCTGATTACCGTTTCCATGTTATTGGCTACGCTTTCGTTTTACGCGTGGCAAATTTTTAAAACGCCGAATCTCCAGGTTGGGGATGGGGATAAAGACTTTGCGTTGCTGATTCCGCGCGGGGCTACCTTCGAAACCGTCATGGATTCGCTCCAGAAGCACGAGGTGGTGAATGATAAAATGTCGTTCCGGTTTCTGGCCCGTTTCATGAAATACACCGATCACGTAAAGCACGGCCGGTATGTTATTGAGAAAGGGATGACCAACCAGGACGCCATTCGCAAACTGCGGTCGGGTGACCAGGACCCGATGAACCTGACGTTCAACAACATCCGGCTAAAAGACGAACTGATCGCCAAACTCGGTAATAAGTTTGAATTTGGGCCTCGGAAACTGGATTCGCTGCTGAAAGATCCGGCGGTTTGTGCACGGTACGGTTTTGATACGACCACCATCATGTGCATGTTTCTGCCGAACACCTATGAGTTTTTCTGGACCACCAGCGCCGACAACTTTCTGGATCGTATGGGCAAGGAATACAAGAAATTCTGGACGCCCGAACGCCAGCAGAAAGCAAAGGAACTGGGCCTGACCCAAACGCAGGTACAGACGCTGGCATCCATCGTGGAAGCCGAAAGCAAAAAGAACGACGAAAAACCGCGCGTGGCCGAGGTCTACCTCAACCGTCTGCAACGGGGTATGTTGCTGGAAGCCGACCCGACGCTGGTGTTTGCCCATCGTGATTTCACGATCCGCCGGGTGCTGAACGTTCATAAACAGATCGACTCGCCTTACAACACGTACCGGTTCAAAGGTCTGCCGCCCGGACCGATCAACCTGCCGACGCTGAGTTCCATTGATGCCGTTCTGAACCACGAAAACCACGACTACCTGTATTTTGTGGCCCGGGCCGATTTTTCCGGCTACCATACCTTCGCCAAAACGTACGAAGAACACCTGAACAACGCCCGGATTTATCAGGCTGAACTGACTAAAAGAGGAATCATGAAATAAGACAGGAGAGGATAGACAAGAGAAGAAAGATAAACGCATTTTGTCTCCTCGCTCTTGTCCATCTTCCCGCGTCTCACTTCTCTTGTCTGAAAACAAATGTTTACTTACGATGTGCCGCCCGTTCGGGTTCGCTATGCCGACACCGACCAGATGGGTTATGTGTATTACGGCAATTACGCCCGCTACTACGAAATCGGGCGGGTCGAAGCCCTGCGAAGCCTGGGGTTTCATTACAAGGAAATGGAAGCGTCGGGCGTGATGATGCCGGTATATGAAAACCGTTCGCGCTACCTGCGCCCGGCCCGTTATGACGATCTGCTGACCATCCGGGTGACGATTCGGGAGATGCCCGGCGTCCGGATTGTGTTTCACTACGACATTTACAACCAGAACGGCGAGCATCTGAATACCGGCGAAACCACGCTGGTGTTCATGCAGTCGGGCACGGGGCGGATCACCAAAGCACCCACCGATCTGACAACCCGGCTCAAACCTTTTTTCGAGCCAGCGGTTTAATTTCTGTCCAGAAATGATGCGCAACACGTATGATGGAAAAACTGATGCAGTATAACGCTGTTCAGCGCGTTATTATATTCCTGCAAAAGCACCGGGCTTTTGATTCGAAACAGAACTGGTTTGATTTTCTTCGGAAATTCCTTCCGAAAGTAACCGACAACGACACCAGCGAACGGGCCGCTTCGGTAGCCTACAGCCTGATTCTGGCGGTATTTCCATCCATCATTTTCCTGTTTACCCTGATTCCGCTCATTCCAATTCCGAATATGGAAAATCAGGTAATGGATTTTTTTGCCCGGGTATTGCCCGCATCCACGTACGATACCGTTAAAACAACCATTTTCGACATCATCAGCCGTCCGCGGGGGGGCGTCCTGTCTCTGGGTTTTGTGCTGGCCATGTATGCCGCAACAAACGGTATTCTGTCGCTGATGATGGCGTTTAACTCGTCGCACCGAACCGACGAGGGGCGCGGTTTTCTGAAAACCCGGCTGATTGCTTTCGGTCTGACGCTGATGCTGGCTTTTGCTCTGTTTCTGGCGATTGCGGTGCTGGTAATTGGGGGCGTCATTATGGATTACCTCCAGCAGATCCGGATTCTGGACAATATCGTGGTGACTACGCTGTTGAGTATTTCCCGTTATCTGGTGGTATTTGCGGTATTTGTCGGGGCCATTTCGGTAATTTACAAATTTGGGCCGGACATGGATATGAAGTGGAAATTTGTCAATCCGGGCGGTATTATTGCTTCCGTGCTGGTGGTTATAACAACTTACGGTTTCTCCTATTACGTCTCCAATTTCGGTTCCTACAACAAACTTTACGGCTCCATCGGTACGTTGATTGTCCTGATGATCTGGATCAACCTGGTCTGTTTACTGTTGATTCTCGGATTTGACATGAACGTCGCTCTGTATAAGCTGGAAGGCGACAAAAATCCGCAGGTAGCTGATAAAACAATAAATGCTCCCCAAACCGCTTAGAGAGCATTTACGATAACCCTAACCCAAAAAATCACAAGCCTAGCTCTCGCAAGAGGCTCAGACTGTTTCTTGATTAAGAATAGTAACGAAAACCGTGCCAAAAATAAATTGGCTTTAAAAGGTATTTTTCCGGTTTGGTCTGATTTATGCTCACCGTTTGCTAAATACTATGGTACTTATCTGTCCAATAGTTTTTAGTATTGTCTAGGGAGCGTTACAGTCTCTATGTCCGATAACCGCGTATTCTTCTTCATCATTCTGTATGGCTGCAACTCCTGGAACCGTACCCTCCGGCTTGCTGGCAGACTATCTGTCGTCGATCAGGCCGCTGGTATCCGTAATTTGTATCAGTTATAACCATGAACGTTTTATTACCGCTGCCTTACAGTCCGTGCTGGATCAGACCTATCCGGCGGTTGAGTTACTTGTAATTGACAACAACAGCACCGATGGGTCAGTGGCGCGGGTGGAGGCACTAAGGCAGCAGCACCCGGCTATTCAGTTCATCCGAAATAGTGAGAATGTTGGCATCTGTCGGGCGTTCAATCAGGGTCTGAAACTGGCACGGGGGCGGTATGTCATCGATTTGTCGGCCGACGACGTGATGCACCGGGAGCGGATTGCCCGGCAGGTGGCCGGTTTTGAGCGGCTGGCGGGCGATTACGCCGTCATTTTCAGCAACGCGGCTTACATCGACGAAAACGATCAGCTGACCGGCTATCACTTTCCGATCACCCCAACCGGAATGACCACCCGGCCCGTACCGTCGGGTTGGGTATTCAAGGATATTCTGGCATCTTATTTTGTGTCAACGCCCACCATGATGATGCGCAAGGATGTGCTGGAAAGCCTGGGCGGCTACGACGAATCGCTGAGCTACGAAGATTTTGATTTCTGGGTCCGGTCGGCGCGGAACTACCGCTATTATTACCAGGACGAAGTACTGACCAGCAAACGCATCGTCCAGCAATCCCTTTCCTCCCAGTTTCAGAACCGCAACAGTGCGTTGCTCGCTTCCACCCTGAAAGTGTGTTACAAAGCCTTCGACCAGTGCCAGACTGAGGAAGAGTACCGGGCGCTGGCGGGCCGCATTCGCTGGTTTATCCGGCAGTGTTTTTACACCGAGCAATTTGAACTGGCCTTTCAGTTTAAAGAACTGCTGGAGTATATGGAAAAGCCCGACTGGCAAACCGCCCTGGTTTTACGGTTCTGTAAATGGCATATTCCCGTCAACGGTTTGTACCAACGGTATGCTCGGTGGCAGCAGAACCGACAGCTCCGCCGGGGGACTGTTCAACCCCTGATGTAGACGGTTGAGTCGGCACTCATGCCGTACCGCAAGGGTAGAAAACCGCCTGTTTGGAACCAAATGGCCGTCGGTTAGTTAATAAAGTAATTAACCGAAGACTATGCCAGCCGAATTTTTGCGAATTCATCCCGATACGCCCGAGGAGCGGAAAATCCATCACGTTGTCGATGTCCTGCGCAATGGCGGAGTTATTATCTACCCGACCGACACGATTTACGGTCTTGGTTGCGACATTCACAACACGCGGGCCATTGAGCGGATTGCCCGGATCAAGGGCATTAAGCCGCAGAAAAATGATTTTTCGTTTATCTGCCACGATCTCAGCCACATCGCCGATTATGCGCGGGTAGGCAATCAGGCGTTCAAGACCATGAAGCGGCTGCTGCCCGGGCCGTATACGTTTATTCTGGACGTCAGCCACCGGGTACCCAAAATTCTGCATACCAGCAAACGGACGGTGGGCATCCGGATTCCTGATCACGCCATTCCGCGCGAGATTGTCAAAGAACTGGGCAACCCCATCATCACAACCACCATCAAGGACATCGAAGACGACTTCGATCCGTACATTACCGACCCGGAAATTATTTTCGAACGGTTTCAGCATCAGGTCGATCTGGTAATCGATGGCGGCATGGGCGGCAACGTGCCCTCTACGATTATCAATGCCACCACGGATGACTTTGAAATTGTGCGTCAGGGGTTGGGGGGCTTCGAGGAGTAGACGATGGATGGAAGGGGAATCCCACCCACTCATTATTTCTCGATTCCTGTTTTGATTTACAAGAGAGTTTCTATTTTTGGCAGAACGTACCCCTTTCTGTGGGAGCGTCCATTCTATTCACATTCATAAAAAGAACAAGAACACTGTGGTAAACGGAGGGAGTAAGTCGTGCCTGGCGGCATGGAAAATGGTTGCAGTCGCTTCAATTCTTATTCAATTTAACGCGTTAACAGGTTGTTCGTCCAGTAATGGAGACAGCAAGGCCAGTACGACCACCGACAGTGCTGCCACGCAGGCCGCGGCTCCGGTAGCCGACTCCGTCCGGAAAGAATCTTCAGCCCCAACGGCAGTAGCCGATACCGCGACGGAAGCCGACCCGCTGAAGGCCGACACCCTGAAATTTTCGGGCACCTTACCCGATACGCTTCTGCCTAATCACCGGATTTTAGCGTATTACGGCAATCCGCATTCAACCCGTATGGGCATTCTGGGCGAGTATCCCCGCAAGGAAATGCTTCGGCGGCTGGACCAGGAAGCGGCCCGGTGGCAAAAGGCTGATCCGTCGAAACCGATTCAGAAAGCCCTTCATCTGGTGGCCATTTCGGCACAGGGTAGCCCGCAGAAAGACGGCAAATACCGGCTGCGGATGAGCGACAAAACCATCCGGAAAGTGATTAGCTGGGGGGCGCAACACGGGGCCATTGTGTTTCTGGATATTCAGGTGGGGCTGGCCGACTTGAAAGGAGAAATGGAATACCTCGAAAAATATCTGAAACTGCCGTATGTTCACCTGGGCATTGATCCGGAGTTTTCGATGAAATCGGGCGCCAAACCGGGTACCAAGATCGGCACCTATGATGCCGCTGATATCAATAAGGCGATCCAGTTTTTAAGCCGGGTGGCGAAAGAAAATAACCTGCCGCCCAAAGTGCTTGTAGTCCACCGGTTTACCCAACGGATGGTTACCAACTACCAGAACATCAAACTCGACCCGCGGGTGGCCGTGGTCATTGACATGGACGGTTGGGGCCCGCCTTCCCTGAAAATCGATTCGTACCGGGATTACATCGTCAAAGAACCGGTTCAGTATACGGGTTTCAAACTCTTCTACAAGAACGATCTGAAGAAAGTCGATAAACGCTCCAAACACAAAGTTCCGCACCTGATGGAACCTGAAGAAGTCCTGGCGCTTGACCCCAAGCCCTTGTACATTCAGTATCAATAGTATCAGTAACGCATAGCCGCACCCTTCTATTCCTCAAGTCTTCGAGGAATAGAAGGGTGCTACCATTTTACCTGTGTTTTCTCGTACTGACTTCGTTGATGCTTCCAGCGTTTGTGCGACCAGAGCCAGTCGGACGGGGCTTTCTGGATGGTTTTTTCCAGTAAATCCCGGTAACGGTTTATCACTTCGCCGTTTGGGAGATGGTCGTACGGCGGTTCGGCAATGGGGTGGAAGGTCATTGAATAATGGCCCCGGTGGGTGCGTTCCATTTCAATGTAAAAAACCGGAATTTTAAACGTGCGGGCCAACCGCTCCGTGCCGGGGTAAAAAGGCGTTTCCTGGTGCAGAAAAGGGGTCCAGTACCCGTACTCTGGCTGATCGGGAATCTGGTCGGCCACCAGCGCAATTAAGCGGGGCTCGTGCCGACGGCTGGCCATTTCCCGCAGCAGAGACTTCATCGGAACCGGTTTGGCGCCGAACCGGGCGCGGATGTACCGAACCAGGTGTTCGGAAAGCTCGTTGTTTAATTTTTTGTAAACAGCATCCGCGGGCATACCGTTTACAACCGACGCCGAGGGCGCCCATTCCCAGTTGCACTGATGAGACGCCATAATCAGCACCGGCTGACCCGCGGCCAGTTTGTCCAGCACGATATGTTTATTGGTAAACTGCACCCGTTTTTTCAGCGCGCTGGGAGACAATCCCGGCAGTTTGACCGTTTCGACCAGCACGTCGGCAAAGTTGCGGTAAAATTTTTTGGCGATCCGGCGATGCTCGGCATCCGATTTTTCGGGGAAAGAACGTTTTAAGTTCGTAAGGATAACCTCTTTTCGGTAACCAATCACATACGCCAGCAGGTAATACAGCACGTTGGCAATCGCGTAAAATACAGGAAGCGGTAATCGGGAAAGAATGCGAAAAAAATAAAGTGTCATTGTAAAATTGGGAATCTGGTCGGCAAAACCATACCGCAAATTAAAATTTTGCTAAACCGTTTGCTTGTTCAAGGCGAAATTCATTTATTTGATACCATCAATAGGTCGAGTATATTGGAAAAGTACCACGTTGATCGTGTCACTCAGGGCATTCGGATTGAAGCACACTATCTACCGAGCCTGACTTATTTCACCGCACTTTTACCCTTCGATACCGTTTGGCTGGAAGCAGCCGAGCATTATGGAAAGCAAAGTTACAGAAATCGGTGTTATGTCCTGACGGCAAATGGCATCGACCGCCTGACGGTTCCGGTACTGAATGGGACGCATAAGCAGTTGATTCGCGAGGTTCGGATCGACGACCGGCAAGCCTGGCCCGACCGTCACTGGCGGTGTTTGGTAACGGCTTACAGCAAAGCTCCTTTTTTTGAGTTCTACGCTGATGAATTGGAATCGGTATTTCACCGGAAATGGGTTTATCTGTTCGAGCTAAACCTTGAACTGCTGACATTATGTCTGAAATGGCTGGGCTGGCAAAAAAAAGTCGTCTTGACGGAATCCTTTGAAAAGCAGCTTGGTAGCGAACTCGTAGACGCTCATTCGCAGATTAACGCCCGGGGGAATACACAAAATGGCAGGTTTTATCGACCGGTTGCGTACCAGCAAAACTTTGGCAACGTATTTGTACCGGACTTAAGCATTCTGGATTTGATTTTCTGCCAGGGGACCGAAGCCTCTAATGTTTTACGGCAGTCATTAATCAAGTGAACAATACCGAAAAAATTTTCGTTAGTTAGATAAGACGCAATTACAATACAACCCTAAGCGAATGGAAGCTAAATTTTCGAACCGAGTTAAAGAAGTTATCTCGCTCAGCAGAGAGGAAGCCCTGCGTCTGGGTCATGATTACATAGGTACAGAGCACCTGCTGCTGGGTATGATTCGGGAAGGAGAAGGGGTAGCCGTTGGGTTATTGAAAAAATTGGGCATTTCATTGGACGAACTCCGTGTAACAATCGAACAGGCGACCAAAGGAACCGCAACCAACAATGTCAAAAATCTGGCCAATATTCCACTGACCCGCCAGTCTGAGAAAGTCCTGAAAATTACGTACCTGGAAGCCAAAATCTTTAAAAGCCCGCTGATCGGCACCGAGCACCTGCTGTTGTCAATCCTGCGCGATGAAGATAACGTAGCCACCCAGATCCTAAACAAATTTAACGTCAACTACGAGGTAATCAAGGAGATGCTGGAATATCAATCTTCTGGTACACGTCCGCATATGGGCCCCGAAACTGACGACGACGACAACGACCGCGGTATGTTTGGAGGCAGCAGCTCCGGCTCGGGAAAAGATCCGAAAGGGTCTGAGAAGTCGCGGACGCCGGTTTTGGACAACTTCGGACGTGACCTGACCAAACTGGCCGAACTCGGCAAACTCGATCCGATTGTGGGTCGTGAAAAAGAAATTGAACGGGTGGCCCAAATCCTGAGCCGCCGGAAAAAGAACAACCCGATCCTGATTGGTGAACCGGGCGTTGGTAAAACCGCCATTGCGGAAGGTCTGGCGCTGCGGATCGTTCAGAAAAAAGTATCGCGGGTGCTGTTTGGCAAACGCGTGGTGACACTGGACCTGGCTTCGTTAGTGGCCGGTACCAAATACCGCGGCCAGTTTGAAGAACGCATGAAAGCGGTCATGAACGAACTGGAAAAATCACCGGAAGTGATTCTGTTCATCGATGAGTTGCATACCATCGTGGGCGCGGGTGGTGCTTCGGGTTCACTCGATGCCTCCAATATGTTCAAACCGGCGCTGGCTCGCGGTGACATCCAATGTATTGGTGCCACAACGCTGGACGAATACCGTCAGTATATCGAGAAAGACGGTGCGCTGGCCCGTCGGTTCCAGGTGGTTATGGTGGACGCTACCTCGGTAGAAGAAACCATCGAAATCCTGAACAACATCAAAGATAAGTACGAAGATCACCACCACGTCAACTACACCCAGGAAGCGGTGGAAGCGGCCGTGAAGCTGTCGGAGCGTTACATCTCTGACCGGTTCCTGCCCGACAAAGCCATCGACGTTCTGGATGAAGTAGGTGCCCGCGTACACATTTCCAACATCTCGGTTCCTGAAGATATTCTGAAGCTGGAAGAAAGCATCGAGAATATCAAGAAGGAGAAAAACCAGGTGGTGAAAAGCCAGAAATACGAAGAAGCCGCTCAACTGCGCGACAAGGAAAAACGCCTGATCGATCAGTTGGACCGCGCTAAACTGGCCTGGGAAGAAGAAACCAAGAAAAAACGCTATACGGTAACGGAAGAGAATGTGGCCGAAGTTGTCGCCATGATGACCGGTATCCCGACCAACCGCGTAGCCACCAACGAAGGTGCCAAGCTGTTGAACATGGCCGATCAGCTAACCGGTCGTGTGATTGGTCAGGACAAAGCCGTTCAGAAACTGGTGAAAGCCATTCAACGGACCCGCGTTGGTTTGAAAGATCCGAAAAAGCCGATCGGTTCGTTTATTTTCCTCGGCCCGACCGGGGTTGGTAAAACCGAGCTGGCGAAGGTACTGGCTTCGTATCTGTTCGACAAAGAAGATGCGCTGGTGCGGATCGATATGTCGGAATACATGGAGAAATTCAGCGTAAGCCGTCTGGTCGGAGCTCCTCCGGGCTACGTGGGTTACGAAGAAGGTGGTCAGTTGACGGAAAAAATCCGCCGGAAACCGTACTCTGTCGTTCTGCTGGATGAGATCGAAAAAGCGCACCCGGATGTGTTCAACATCCTGCTGCAAGTGCTGGACGATGGTATCCTGACCGACGGTCTGGGTCGCCGGGTTGACTTCCGGAACACCATCATCATCATGACCTCGAACATCGGGGTTCGTGACCTCAAAGATTTCGGTACCGGTATCGGTTTCGCCACCCGTGGCAAGACTGAGAATCAGGACGAGATCATGAAGAGCACGATTCAGAACGCGCTGCGGAAAGCCTTCTCACCGGAGTTCCTCAACCGTCTGGACGATGTGATTGTGTTCAACTCGCTGCAACGCGAAGACATCCACAAGATCATCGACCTGATGCTGGGCAAACTGCTGGGCCGGGTAACAAGCCTGGGATACAAAGTCGAGCTGACCGAAAAAGCGAAAGACTTCCTGTCAGAAAAAGGCTACGATCCGCAGTACGGTGCTCGTCCGCTGAGCCGCGCCATTCAGAAATACCTGGAGGATCCCGTTGCGGAAGAAATCCTGAAGGGTGATCTGAAAGAAGGCGATGTGATTCAGGCCGACTACGATGATAACGGTGAAAACCTGACCATTACGGTGAGAAAATCGGAGCCGGTAACCGAATCAGAATAACTTCTGAATAAATCAATACCGATAGGCTGGACGAAAGTTCAGCCTATTTTTTTTTACTTAGGGGTATCAAAAGAAGCAGGTTGACGAAATACCGTCCCTCTGCTGTCTCTCAACGACTATGAAAGCGACCACGACCCTAAGTCTTGCTTTTCTGCTTGCCTTTTCCGCCTTTGCCCAGACTGAGCCGGGCCGGGCGCTGTGGAGCGGCAACCTGCAAATCAACACCACCCAACTGGCGGGTGAATATCCAAACGGCTATACCCGCCGAAGTCCGCAGCTTAATCTTTCCGTTCATCATGGCGTGTTTTTGCAGAATAACTGGCTGATGGGGCTGGCCGTCAACGGTTCGTATTATAAACAACGGAACGCCAGTACTATTCCACTGGACCAGAACTACTGGCAGGGCGGTTTGTCGGTATTTGCCCGGAAATACTGGGGAGCCAGCAACTGGCGGATTTTTGCCGGGGGCGGGATTGGGGGCAGTCTCGATCAGCTTCGGCAGGAGGTATACAACACCAGCACGAGCGTCCGGAGTGAAAACCGTACCCATACGTATCAGGTTGCCCCGTTTACCCAGGTTGGCGGTATCTACTTCCTGAACAGCCGCTGGGGCCTGGAAGTGGCCACCAGCAGCACGGTTTTTCCGTTTACGTTCAGCGGTCTGACTGCCGGGCTGGTGTACATGACCGGTTCGACGCAATCGGAACGCCCTATTCTGGCGGCCACCCCGCCGACGGTGGGTTCTCAAACCCGGGCGGGGCGGTTTACGGTCGGCGCGAGCATCGTGTTTTCAAGCCGCAATGAAGAGGTAAACAACCAGACGGCCAACGCGCACAGCCTGAGGGCCGCCCCCGCTGTCGGTTTTTTTGTCGCCAATAATTTTCTGGTCGGTATTTCGGTACCGATTACCTGGAACACGGCTAACGGAACCACTAAAACAGCCGAAACGGACCTCAGTTTTGCCCCTTACGTGCGGGCGTACCTGTCCAGCACCCGGCTCCGGCCCTACGCCGGAGCGACGTTCACCTATTCGACCTACTCATTTAAACAGGACCCGTATCCGCGCGAACGGATTAGTCATACCGTGGGCGGAACGCTTAACGGCGGTCTGGCCTACCTGCTGGGCAAAAACTTCATTGCCGAAGCCAACCTGCTCAATTTAAGTGTTAGTAAGCAAACGCAGCATAATCAGTTAAAAAACGGATCATGGCTTGAAGGATTGCACCTGACCACCTCACCGGCTTTTTCGGTTCAATACGTATTTTAAAGCTTCCCGCTGACGAATTCGGGCTAGTCTGACCCTTTTAGGGTTGACATTCCATGACAATACGCTTGCCGGTCAATTCCTTCTAATAAGTTATCGATAGTTTTTGAGACTACTTAAGGAATTTTAACAAGAAATAGTATACATATGTGGGTAGCATCCGCTATATTTTTAGCGGATTAACTGTCTGCATCATGAAAAAACTACTATTCTTAGCCAGCCTGGCTGCTGTCTCCACACTTGCACAGGCACAAACCGAAAAAGGCCAGGGCCTCTGGTCCGGAAGCTTGTCATTTTCCTATTCTTCGCAAAAGAATAATCAAAGCGGATTTAGAAATAGTATATCGCAGAGTAACCTGAGGATTAGCAGAGGAGTATTTTTCAGGGACAATTGGCTGATTGGGGGGACTTTAAACATTGGATACGGAACCAACTATTCGAAGTCTTCGTATTATAATCCGCCCAATACTATTGACTATCAGACTATATACCCTGGAATAAGTGGGTTCGTTAGGCGATATTGGGGCCAGGGAAAGTGGCGGGTTTTCCTCGGAGGTGGTCTTTCGGTAAACTATACCAGAAGCAATTATGAGGGGAATGACGTAAACATAGGACAAGTTAAGGACCAGAATAGAGTTAGCGCTGCACCGATGTTTCAGGCAGGTGCCAACTACTATCTAACTGACCGTATTGGGCTGGAAGCGTCGACTACGTCTAGCTCCTTTCCATTTTCAGTAAGTGGGGTAGGAATAGGTCTGGTCATTTTAACGGGCGTCAACTCGACCAGCAATGTAGAATCGTACGAAGCCCCCCAAACGACAAAAGGCCGTTGGGTTGTGGGTGGAACTTTTCAAGTAGAGACCATGGGTGAGACGATCAACCGACCCGGAGCCGAAACGGACCGCTCGAATACGTTTACACTATCACCATCAATTGGATGGTTTGTAAAAAAGAATCTTTTATTGGGTGTAGCCGTGCCGCTAGCCTTAAGCAGCTCGGACGACGGTTCTACTTTTGTTTACGGTATCAACCCTTACATAAAGAAATATATTTCGGATAACCGTCTGCGTCCTTATGTTTCCGGCGATTTATCATACGCAGCTACTCGCAATAAGTCCAACGTAAATGAGACAAAGAACACCACCCATCAGGCGGGCTTAGCTGTAGGAGCCGGTTTAGCGTATCTTCTGGGCGACCGGTTTATTGTAGAAGCGGAACTGGGCGGAGTCTATTTTAATAAACCATTTTATCGGCAAAGTACCGGTTCTACTGCCTGGAACGGCGGCTTATCGGCTACCCTGCAACCCAGCTTCACCATCAATTACGTGTTTGACTGATCACTTGATCACCTTGGCGCATTCCTCGACTTTGTCGGTGTTGATGAAATCGACGCCGATTTTGTCGAGTTGCTTCCAGGTGTTGGCGTTGTCGGGGGTGGCCCAAAACCGGATGGGTTTATTCTGGCTGTGCGCCCGTTTGATAAACCGTTTCAGCGTTTCACGATCTTTTTCCGGCATGTCACCCTCACCGTTCCAGCGGGAGTAGTTCTGAAAGGAATCGCTGAACAGCGCCACGTGCTTGATCGTTTCGTCGTCGTACTGCTCGCTGGGCCGTCCGTCGAACAGAATGTAGGCCGGATAATCAATCCAGTCGGCAATGGGCGGACGGTTGCCGCTGATTACCAGTTGAATTGCCATCGGGTTCATCGACCGGTCGAAGCAGGTGCGGTAGGGGGCCACGGCTTTTTCCAGGAGCTTGATGCCTTCCACGCCATTGTCCTTCATGTCGATCATCAACTGAAAGGTGTATTTCCGGTCGTCACTGACGGCACCAGCCGAATACCGGTTTTTGTGCCTGGCAAACAGATCGGCAATCGGCTTCAGATAGAGCGAATCCAGCGTACGGCCGGGCTTTATTTGGGATTTCTCATGGGCAACCACTAACTTACCGTCAACCAGAAATACGTCGGCTTCGATGGACCCGGCGCGGTGACGAATGGCGTTGGTGAGCGGTTCCGGTTTTTCGTAATCGTTATGGGCGTGAATTTGCTGGGCGATACTTTGCAGGCTGCAACAAACGATCAAACCGAGCAGAGCAAAACGTAACATGGTTATGGATGGAATGACAGTGAAGAAAGCAAGGGTTGTTTGGCAACGGAAAATTTTCGGGCATCTCCGGACGATGCGCCTGAAACTACGCATTTCGAAGGAAGAACCACGAAAAAAGTCGCGTAACTCTTTATAAGGTTTCGGGCAAAAGTAGTCGGATGATCGAATATATACTACTATTTTTGCGGCCAATCTTATAAACCTTCGTTACTCTCAAATCTACTCCATGAGTTTACTTCAAGGAAAAGTTGCGCTGATTACCGGAGCCTCACGCGGCATCGGCCGGGCCATTGCCACGCGTTTTGCTCAGGAAGGCGCCCATATTGCGTTCACGTACCTCTCAAGCGTTGAAAAAGGACAGGCGCTGGAAGCCGAACTGTCGGCTTTTGGGGGCAAAGTGAAAGGCTACCGCTCCGATGCTTCGGATTTCAAAGCCGCCGAAGAACTGGTTAATCAGGTCATTGCCGATTTCGGTACCATCGATACGGTGATCAACAACGCCGGTATTACCCGCGACGGTCTGCTGATGCGGATGAGTGAAGAACAATGGGATGCCGTTATTAACGTTAACTTAAAGTCGGTCTTTAACCTGACCAAAGCCGTCATCAAACCGATGATGAAAGCCAAAAGCGGTTCGATCATCAACCTGACATCGGTCGTTGGTTTGCGGGGCAATGCTGGTCAGGCCAATTATGCGGCTTCCAAAGCGGGGATCATCGGCTTTACCAAGTCGGTGGCGCTGGAACTGGGCTCCCGCAACATTCGTTCGAACGCCATTGCTCCGGGTTTTATCGAAACCGAAATGACCGGCGAAATCAACGAGAAAGCCATGGAAGAATGGAAGCAGTCGATCCCGCTCAAGCGCGGTGGACAACCGGAAGAGGTCGCCGACTGCGCCCTGTTCCTGGCTTCCGACCTGTCGCGCTACATCACCGGCCAGGTGCTGCAGGTCGACGGGGGAATGCTTACGTAGTAATGATGAGTGAAGAGTTAAGAATTAAGAGTTTAATGCGTCAGCCAACTCATAATTCTTCACTCTTCACTCTTAACTGAAAAAGATGCGCTCCGAACTGTATTTTCAATCGTCGCCCTGGTGGCTGCTGGTTTGTCTGGCGGTGGGTGCGGCTTATGCGTTTGCGTTGTATCAACCCAATTCGGGGTGGAGCCAGCGGATGAATCTGTCGCTGGCTGCGTTCCGGTTTGTGGTCGTCAGCGTGGTGTGTTTTCTGCTGCTCAATCCGCTGATACGCAGCATTCAGACCGTCACCGAAAAGCCGAAGGTGGTGCTGGCGATTGATAATTCGGAGTCGATGACGGCGGGTGGCCGGGCGCAGCTTGACCGGGCGCTGGAAGCCGCCAGCCAACTGCGCGAACGGCTGACGAGCGAAGATATTGATGTGTCGGTGCAAACGCTGGGCGACAGCCTAGTTGCGGGCGATCTGAAAACCGTGGCCTTCAACCGACGGACTACGGACCTGTCGAACCTGCTGGGCGGTATCCGGACGGCTTACGAAGGCCGTAACCTGACCGATGTGGTTTTGATTTCGGACGGTATTGCCAATCAGGGCCTGTCACCGACGTTCGGGCGCTACAACTTTGCGGTGCATACCGTTGGTGTGGGGGATACCATTCCGAAACGGGATGTGCAGCTGAAAGACGCCGTTGCCAACAAAATTGCGTACCTGGGCAACCAGTTTCCGATTCAGGTGGATGTGGCCAGCTACGGTTTTCAGGGCCAGAACGGTACGGTGGTTTTGCGGCAGAACGGCCGGGAACTGGGTCGGCAGACCGTTGCTTTCAACCGGCCCGAAACGTTTCAGCAACTGACGTTTCAGACCTCGTCCAGCCAGAAGGGAATGCAGCATTATGTGGTGGAGGTGTTGCCGCTGAGCGGTGAATTTTCGCCCCGAAATAACCGCCGGGACGTTTACATCGACATTATTGACGGCAAGGAGAAGATTCTGCTGCTGGCCCTGAGTCCGCACCCAGACATTAAGGCCCTACGCAACATCATCGAGCGAAATCAGAACTACGAACTTGACATCCGCATCCTGAACGGCGGCACCGCCGAGATTCCGGACAAAGCCTATGATCTGGTCATTCTGCACCAGTTGCCCGATAATCAGAATGCCGGGGCTGCGGTGGTTCAGAAGGCGCTGCAAAAAAATAGACCGGTGCTTTTTGTGCTGGGCAACCAGTCCGGCTTGCAGTCGTTCAACGGGTTGAACCCGGTGATGCAGATCGTAGCCGGGGGCGGGCAGACTGACAAAGTGACCGGACGGTTTAACCCCGATTTCCGCCAACTGAATCTGGATGCCCAAAAGCTGACCCTGCTGGATCGGTTGCCGCCCCTGCTCGTACCGTTTGGCGATTTCAAACTGTCGCCGGGCAGCGAGGTGGTGCTGTGGCAGCAGGTCGGGAGCGTGCGGACGAGCAAACCGTTGCTAGCGCTGAATATTTCCTCCCAGCGCAAAGCTGCCGTGCTGGCGGGCGAGGGCCTGTGGGAGTGGCGTCTGGAAGAATTTGCCCTGACCGATAACCAGGCTGTAATCGACGAACTGCTTCAGAAAGTCATGCAACTGGTGTCGATCAAGGAGGACCGTCGGAAGCTTCGGGTTTATCCGACCCGCAACGAATTTCTGGCCGGTGAGAAAGTAGTCTTCGAGACGGAGATGTACAACGATATTTACGAGAAGCTGTACGACCGGCCGGTGCGGCTGGAAATTACGAACGAGCGGGATGTACCACGGAGTTTTAATTACACCCCAACCGCCAGCAATTCCCGCTTCGAAGTCAGCAGCCTGCCCGAAGGCGTGTACCGTTTCCGGGCAACCGCATCGCTCAACGGACGAACCGAGACGGCAACGGGTGAGTTTATCGTGCGCGAGCAGCAACTGGAAGCCATCAATACCACCGCCGACCACCTGATGTTGCGGCAGTTGTCGCAGCAAACCGGTGGCCGTTTTTACAATGCCGCCACCCTGGCATCGCTGGCCGACGATCTGGCAAGCCGCAAACCCGCCGGACGCCTGAGCAGCAACGAATCCCTGAATGAACTCATCAGCTTACGGTGGATATTCTTCCTGATTCTCCTGTTAATCAGTGCCGAGTGGGGTCTGCGAAAGTACCATGGAGCGTATTAATAGAAGTGAAGTGAGCAGCGTCAAAGGAAAAACCGTATGGAAGGTCGTTTTGCTTTTTTTACTTCTGCATACCGGCGCACCAGCGGTCATTGCGCAGGATTCTACCAGCCGGGTTGAGGAGCCCTGTTACCGCTGTCGGCTTCGGGGTTTACTCATTGGCGAGTCTGTTGTGTATGCCGGAACACTCTACAGTTTAAGCCGGGCGTGGTATAATAACCCCCTGACGAATTTCAAATTCTTCAACGACAACCGTGAGTGGCTGCAACTTGATAAAATCGGCCATATGGTGACGGCCTACCAGATAGCCCGGGTTTCGGCGCAGGCTTACCGCTGGGCCGGTGTCTCGGACCGAAAAGCCGCTCTTTATGCCGGTCTTACGGGCGTGATTTTCCAAACACCGATTGAAATTCTGGACGGTTTTTCTCCCGAATACGGTTTTTCGGTAGGCGATATGATTGCCAATGTGGCCGGACCAGCCCTATATACGGGCCAATATCTGGCCTGGGGCGAATTGCGGATTCAGCCGAAATTCTCGTTTCATTACACACGGTTAGCGAAAGAACGCCCGAATTTGCTGGGAAAACACTGGAATGATCGATGGTTGAAAGATTATAACGGGCAAACCTATTGGCTTTCAGTCAATCCGTCGTCGTTTGCCGGGCGGGAGTCCAAATTCCCCAAGTGGTTGAATGTAGCCGTTGGTTATGGCATTCACGACATGGTATCAGCCGAAGTTGCCGGAAGCATTGAGCGCGGTTTTCGGCCGTACCGGCAGTGTTACCTCTCCCTCGATGTGGATTTTACCCGGATAAAAACCCGGAACAAGACGTTAAAAACCGTGTTTTTTCTGTTGAACACCCTGAAAATGCCCGCGCCGACGCTGGAATACAACGGTCGGAACGGTTTTCGTTTTCACACGTTATATTACTGACGTACGTACGATGTAAGGTAGGTACATGACCATTAACTATGAATATTGGAGATAAAGTACGAATGCTGCGGGCCAAGGAGCAGGGCATTGTGACCCGGTTTCTGCCCGGCAATCAGGTAGAAATTGAAATTGAAGACGGTTTTCGAATACCCGTCCTGCGGTCGGAGATAGTGGTGGTGTCGCCCATGGAGGCCACCCGGTTTAAACCCGAACCGACGGTTGACCCGAAAAAACCGGCCAAAACAGAAATCATCGGTAATGTCGGTATTTACCTGGCTTTTGTTCCGACGAGCGAACGCGGGGGCGTGCGGGAAGTAGAGGTTTTGCTGGTCAACAATACGGACTGGGAACTCCCGTTTACCATCGGGGAGGAGCGGGAAACGCGCTATACCGGTTTACTGTCGCAGGTCCTGAGAGCACGGTCTTTCGCAAGGCTGGGGCAACGGTATTCGCTGGCGACGTTTGAAAGCTGGCCGACGTTTCTGATTCAGGCGCTCTGGCACCGGAGCGGTGGAACGACCCTGCGCCCTCCGCTGGTCAAACGGATCAAGTGCCGGGCGCAGACCTTCCAGGCCAATAGCGGGACCATTCCGGTGGTAAACCAGACCGGCCACGTGTTTCAACTGGATGTGGAAGACACCGTTGAGCCAGCGCCCGCCAAGCCCAAAGCCGAGAAACCCATCAATGCAGCGGCCCTGCGGGAGAGTTTGATGGGCATGACCGATAAAACGCTGCCCACGCCGGTCGAGCGGCCGTCGGCGCAGGTCGATTTACACATTGAAAAATTATTGCCCAACGGATTTGGGGAGCGGACGAGTGCCGACCTGCTGCAAATCCAGCTTCAGGCGTTTGAGAAAAATCTGGAAAATGCCATTGCCAGCGGCATGGATGATATTACCTTCATTCACGGAGTGGGCAACGGGGTTTTGCGAAACGAGTTGCACCGGCGGCTGGGCAAAAATCCAAACGTTGCCTATTTTGAAGATGCCCAGAAGGAAAAATTTGGTTATGGCGCGACCAAGGTTAAGATCAAATAAAAATATTTTCACTACATTGACCCCGTTCCGATGCCTGTTGCTGGCCCTGCTGCTGGTTCAGGCATGTAAACCCACGGCCACGACCAATCCGAAGGCTCCGAAAGCGGCCTATCAGGTAACTAAAATGGAAGTACAGAACGACAAATTTTTATCCACTGTAAACGTTCCCCTATCCATTGCGCTGGCCGATGTCGAGCGTCAGATCAATAGTCAGGTCAATGGGCTGATTTACGAAGACAACAGCCTGACTGATAATGACGATGATCTGTTTATGACCAAAGTCTGGAAACGCGCTCCCATTCATGTCACCGCTCAGGACAGTCTTTTTCGCTTTCAGGTTCCGCTGAAAATCTGGGCCAAAGCCGGTGTGAAGGTGCTGGGGTTTACGCAGTTTCAGGAAACGGAATTTGAAATGAACCTCCGGTTTGCCACGCGTTTTGCCATCGGCAAAGACTGGACAGCCCATACCCAGACCACCGCCGAAGGCTACGACTGGGTGAAAAAACCCGCCCTGAGAATTGCTGGTATCGAAATCCCGGTCGCGAGCATCGTAGGCCGCCAGATCGACAAAAATCTGGGCAAAATCAGCCAGGCGCTCGACGAGCAGGTTCAGAAACAGGTTGATCTGCGAACGCCGGTATTGCAAGCCTGGAATACCATTCGGCAACCGTATCTGGTTTCGGAAAAATACCGTACCTGGCTGCTGGTGGTACCCAAGCGGATTCTGATCACGCCCTTTCGCTTTGAAAAAGGGGCCATTCGTTCCACCATCGGCATCGAAGGCTATACGCTGACTCAAACCGGGGCTAAACCCGAGGTGCGCCCGGCTACTGCCGTTCCGGAGTTGATGGTTTCCAATGTTATTTCTGATCAGTTCCGCATTGGTTTGCTGAGCGAAGCCACCTACGGCGAAGCCGCCCGGATTGTTTCCGAAGAGTTTGTGGGCAAATCCTACGAGTTTCGGGAAGGCCGGTATAAGATCACCATTGCCGGAATTGATTTGTACGGACAGAACAACACCCTGATTGTCAAAGCCGATCTGAAGGGGAGCCTGAACGGAACGGTTTATCTGCGGGGACAGCCGTATTACGATGCCCAGGCCCGTACCATTTCGCTGCGGGACTTGCATTATGATCTGGATACAAAAAATATTCTGTATAAAACGGCGAATTGGTTATTGCAAGGTAGCTTTGCGCGCACGTTGGAAAAACAGCTGACAATTCCGGTGGGTAATCAGATCGACGAAGCACGAAAATCGCTTCAGGATCGATTAACGAACAATCAGATAACAAAAGGAGTTGTAATCAACGGTAAACTTGAACAAGTGACGCCCGATCAGGTTTATCTGACACGGGAGTCGATGCTGGCGGTGGTTTATGCCTCCGGAAAAATCAATTTAAAGGTCGAAGGATTGTAGTTAGAGCCCCATTTGCCTATTTTTTTAGACAACAGGCTCGAAAAATTTGCAGTTTTTCGATACCAGGTTTTTAAAGAACCTAAGTATTTATAGATTTGCGGTAATCACGGCATGGCAACCGACGCGAGGTAAATTGTCTTATCGCTCCGGGGCGGTTAATCGAACCGGGGAGGAAAGTCCGGACAGCACAGAGTACCATACTTCCTAACGGGAAGGCAGCGAGTGGGAGACGCCCGGCGTCGTACGACTCGTTGACAGAAAGTGCCACAGAAAATATACCGCCGTAGACCGTTGGATAAACAGTTTGCGGTAAGGGTGAAAAGGTAGGGTAAGAGCCTACCGCCCGGCTGGTGACAGACGGGGCAGGGTAAACCTTATGGGCTGAAAGATCAAATAGGCATCGGAATGGGGGCGACTCGTTCCTGTAGTTTCGGCGAAAGCCGCAATGACGCCGATGCGGGTAGATCGATGGAGTTCCGGAGTGATCCGGAATCGAGATAAATGATAAGAGTCCGAAAAGACGGCTTCGGCCATCGGATCGGAAACAGAATCCGGCTTATAGATTTACTTCGCGGAGGATGCCGCTAAAGGAATAGTTTAGCAAGGTCTGCCGAACCGGCGGTCGACCGGGCGATTGTTCAACGTAAAAGGCTTATGAATTAAACCTGAGTTCTCATGAAGAAAATTTCCATTTTCGCTTCTCTGACGCTTCTGTTACTAACGCAGGCCGTCGGGTATGCCCAAACTGACACCACCACCACCAGTTCCACGTCCGGAACATCGACCCGTAACCGGTCTTACGAAGGCGATTACAAGATGAATACCTGGTCAGTGACCGTCACACCCGCGCTCACGCGTTTCTTTGGCGACCTGGATAATTACGGTTTTTATAAGGCTTTTCCGGAAAAAGGGCCCCGTTCAAAAATAACTGGCGCCGTTGGCGTGTCGATCAATAAACAAGTATCGCACCTTTTTGGCGCGTCGGCGGAGTTTAATATTGGTTCGCTGCGTGGGTCGAAACAGGCGCTTTACAATGCCTGGTTCCGCTCCAACTTCCTGCAGGGAACCCTGAACGCCAACGTCAACATGAAATCGCTCTTGTTCGGAACACGCAAGCTGAAACGCTGGAAATGGGACATTCAGGCCGGAGCCGGTTTGATGTGGTTCGATACCCGGGTGTATGACCTGACAACCGACGAGATGATCCGCTACTCCAACGACCGGCGCGACTACAGCTCCGTTACGCAGGGGAAATGGGAAGCCGACGGTTCGGTGTATACCCGCGAGTTTGTGTTCCCGGTTGGAACGTCACTGCACTACGAACTGACGCCCCGTCTGGATCTGGGTATTGATGCTACCCTGTACAATGTCAATACCGAGAAACTGGATATGACAGTAGGTGGGGTTGACAACACCAACCCGGCTAACGTATACGGCTGGAGACGCGGTGATTCAGGGCTGGACAAATGGGCACGGCTTGGTCTGTCGATCACCTACAAAATCGGTAAGAGCGCCGTCAAGGTAGGAAAAGATGGTGTTTACGATCCGGCAAAAGGCCGTTACCACCTGCGTTGGGCTGATCCGAAAGACCTGATCAAGGAACCGTACAACCCGACGATGAACGACGCGGATTCGATTGCCAAAGCCAACATGCCGAAGCCGGTTGATCCTCGCCTGTATACCGACTCTGACAACGACGGTGTAGCCGACCTGTTTGACAAAGAAGCCAACACCCCTGCCGGTAGCGTTGTTTCGGGTGCCGGGGTAGCCATGAACCTCGACAGCATCATCAGCTCCATTCTGCGCGGCAAATTTGCTCCTGAGTGCGAAGCGCTGTTCAGCAACATTGAATTTGATACCGACAAAGCCACGATTCGTCCGGCTTCTCAGGACATCCTGCGGAAAGTTATCGAACTGTTGAATGTGAAAACCAACTGCGGTCTGATTCTGGTTGGCCACGCCGATCACCGGGCTTCTTATGGTTACAACCTGCAATTGTCGAAGCGTCGGGTTGATGCGGCTAAACGCTTCCTGACCCGCGCCGGTCTGACCGACCCCAGCCGTGTAACGATCGAATACTACGGTGAGTACCGCCCGATTGCGCCAAATACCACCGGCGATAATCTCCAGCGGAACCGTCGGGTAGAGCTGAAAATTGTTCCGATGAACATGCTTCGGTCGCCCTACCAGTCGGGTCAGCGTTTCGACCGATAAACAAAGAGTTAGGTACAAAACCCCGGCCGACGCCGGGGTTTTGTCGTTTAAGGGCAATGGGGTCGGAGTGTTTCAGAAACGGTGTTAAAAAACGGCTTGAAAGCTGTTTTCTCTGGGACGGCATGAAGTTTCTTTACAAAAAAAGTTGTACCTTTGCCCCCTAATTCCATTGAAGGGCGGCTATACAACACGGTATGCCGGGACCTTCACGAAAAACAAACCAATAAAATGGCAGTTAAAATCCGTTTATCGCGTCGGGGACGCAAAAAACTGGCTATCTACGACATCGTAATAGCCGATGCCAGAGCACCACGGGATGGTCGCTTTATTGAAAAGATCGGTTCATACAACCCAAACACGGACCCATCAACGGTGGTACTGAAAAACGACCGCGCCGTTGAATGGCTGTTGAACGGGGCGCAACCGACTGATACGGCCCGCTCCATTCTGTCGCATGAAGGCATTATGTTGAAAAAACACCTGCAAGTTGGTGTACTGAAAGGTGCTATCACGCAGGAACAGGCCGATGCCAAGTTCGAAGACTGGAAACAAGGTAAAGAAGGCCGGAAGCAGGGAACTGCCGACGTTAAATCGCAGCAGCAGGCTGAGGCTAAACAGGCCCGTCTGGATGCTGAGAAAAAAGTAAACGAAGCGCGTGCTCAGGCTATTGCGAAGAAAAACGTGGTTGAAGAACCCGTTGCTGAAGCACCAGCTGAAGATGCAGCTGAAGCACCAGCCGCTGAAGAAGGCGAGGCACAGGCGTAATCCGTTAGTAACGGCTTGAATGAACAACTGATGGGGGTTTGTTTCTTGAAACAGATTGCTATCAGTTGTTCTTTTATACGGACCTTTCCCGACGTTGCTTCGGGATGTAAATAGCTAAAATTGTGACGAAAGACGACTGCTTCCAGTTAGGAAAAATAACCAAAACGCATGGCGTTCAGGGAGAAGTGGTTTTCTTCCTGGATGCCGATTCGCCGGAGCTGTACGAAACGATGGATTCGGTCCTGATCGAAATAAAAGGCGATCTGGTGCCCTATTTCATTGAATCCATATCGGTAAACCGCAACCGGGGCATCGTTGCGCTGGAAGGCGTTGAGACGATTGAGGAAGCGCAGAAACTGGTCAACTGTGATTTGTACCTGCCGCTTGATAACCTGGACGAACTGGAAGAAGGTCAGTTCTATTTCCACGATATTGTTGGTTATCAGGTGCGGGATGAAAAACTGGGTGATCTGGGCACGGTTCGGACGATCTACAGCGTGCCGCCCCAGGATTTGATCGCTATGGATTATCAGGGGAAGGAAATCCTGATTCCGATCAATGATGAACTGACGCCCTCGGCGGATAAAGAGCAGAAAATTCTGCACGTTCGCTTACCGGAGGGTCTGGTTGATGTTTATCTGAACGAACCGTCGGCCAGAACTGGGAAAGATACGGACGAGGACGACGAAGAGAACGCACTGGATGAGGATTGATATTTTAACCTGTCTGCCCCGGCTGCTGGACAGTTTTTTTGCGCACTCCATATTACAACGGGCGCAACAGGGCGGTTTTGTGGAGGTGGTGGTTCACGATCTGCGCGATTATTCGCTCGACAAACACCGTAGGGTGGATGATTATGCGTTTGGGGGCGGGGCCGGAATGGTCATGTCTATCGAGCCAATCGCCCGCTGTATCCGCGCTTTGCAAGCCGACCGTACCTACGATGAGATCATTTACGTCACACCGGATGGCGAACGGTTTGAGCAGCGAACGGCTAACCGGCTTTCACTAGCCCAGAACCTGATTATTCTCTGCGGCCACTACAAAGGCGTTGATGAGCGGGTTCGGGAGCTATTTGTAACGAAAGAAATCAGCGTGGGCGATTACGTCCTGTCCGGGGGCGAACTGCCCGCGGCCATCATTTCTGATGCCATTATCCGGTTGTTACCGGGTGTGCTGAACGACGAAACGTCTGCCCTGACCGATTCTTTTCAGGACGATTTACTGGCTCCGCCGGTGTATACCCGGCCTGCCGACTATGAAGGTCACGCCGTTCCCGACATTCTGCTGTCGGGCCACGAAGCCAAAATCAATGAGTGGCGGTTTGAAAAAGCATTGGAACGAACCCGCCAACGGCGACCGGACCTGTTGTCCTGACGGGTTCGTTTCCGGCTTATTGCGTAGAGCTATTTTCCTGCTGTTCCCGTTCACGACGGCGCTGTTCGCGTCGCTCCCGGCGCAGTTGACGGCGGGTTTTGGGAACTGAATCCGTTTGGATGACCGCACCGTTGGCGGGCTCCTGCTGGGGCGTCACCACCTCCGGTTCTGTCCGATCCCGCCCAAAGACGCGCCGGAAGAAATCATTAATACCGTTAACGCCGTCTTCCGGCTGGTTGTCATCCGGCATCATCAGGGAGTCGATCTCGATGGAATCCACCGGTGCAATTTCCTGCCGCAGGCCCTCGCGGAGCCGAACCCCGTAAAAACCGTAGGCCGTGGTGTCGTAGGGTGTCAAACCGCGGGAGGCCATGATGCGGCCAATCAACCTGAAATAACCGCGTATATACGTTTTAACCGAACCATCGGGGTAAAAGCGGCTGAGTGTCAATTTCGGCGACGGAACAACGTACGACAGCAGAATGCTCTCGCCAATGGTCAGATTGGCCGGGCTTTTGGCAAAATAATACCGGGAGGCTTCCCCAATACCGTAGATATTACGTCCCCATTCGATGAAGTTGAGGTAAATCTCGTACATCCGCTCCTTGCTGATAATCCGCTGGTTTTCAATTAACCACACAATCAGAATCTCTTCAACTTTCCGGGATAAGGTTTTATTCCGATTCAGGAATGCATTCTTGACAAATTGCATTGAAATGGTGCTGGCTCCCCGCGTAAATTTCTTGGTTTTGAAGTTGGTCGCGATAGAAACCCGAAATGCCTTCTCATTAAAGCCCTTGTGGGTGAAGAAGTTATAGTCTTCCGCCGTCAGCACCGCATTACGCAGGTTCGGAGAGATGGCGTTCAGCGGAGTGAAATCCGGGTTGGCCGGGCCAACAATAAACTTGCGAACCAGCTTGTCTTTTTCGTAGACTTCGTGCTCAAACGGCTGGTTGACCCGACTGAAATCTTCCTTGCCAAATTTTAGAATTTTGAACCCGTCTGGCGTCAAACCCGAGTAGAACTGCACCGAATCCGGCATCGAGCTATCCAGGTGAAAGGCCATATCATACTTGAGTGTACCGGCTACTTTCATTCCCTCCAGCGACTCAAAAAGCCCCTGCGGAAATGAATTGAACAGATCCTGAGCTACGAGCGGGTCGGTATGCAGTTGAACGTCGTAGATTTTGTCGGGCGACAGTGTGTATTTGATGAAAGGCCGGGCTTTTACTTTCCCCAGATAAATCGTTGAGGAACTGTCAATACCGACGTAGTTTTCGCCCACAAACAGGTTGGCGTCCATAGCCGCATTGGGCACCAGCACTTCGCCCAGGGCCACGGCGGGGTGATTGATGCGCAGGTTCCGGACGGCTCCGGTTCCTTCCATCCTGAATTCTCCGCCCGAGCTGGCCACATCCCTCAGCTCGGCCCGCAGGGTATCGGCCTGAAGTTTTAGCTTGAAACGTTCTTCCAGATAAGGCAATTCGAGCGGCTTGCCGTCAGCATACAGCGAAACGTTGGCTTCCTGATCGGAGGCATCGACCGTACCTGTCAGGTGCCAGACTGACTCGTCGCCGTTCACGCGGATGGTCGAAGTCAGTTCTTCGTCGTCAATGGTGGCGGTTTCGGTCAGGAAGCGGAGTTTGCGTTCGTTGTCGGTCAGGCGGAGTTCCAGGTTCTGGATGTCCATGTTGTCCGGAATCTTCGCCAGTAGGTTATCAACCAGATTTTCGGCTACCACCGCCAGATCCACCCGGCGACTGCTGCTTTCGGTGGTCTGCGTCGCAGCCGTCGAATCTTTCTTTTGCGATTTGGTCAGAAAATCGACGTTGGTGGTGCTATCGCGCCGGACCACGTGGGCCAGTCCGTTCTGCAAGGTAAGCGACGAAACGGCCACCCGTCCGATAAGCAGGGGCCAGATGCTGACGCCCACCTCGGTTTTTTCAACCCGGAACAGGCTATCACGGTCCTGCGGTACAACGGCAACATCCGAAAAGGCAACTGTCGACAATCCGGTGAACTGGGCGCTTCCGATGGTAACATTCAGGCCGTAATCCCGTTTGGCTTTCCGGATGGCTCGTTCAAGTCCTTCTTTCAACAGGGCTTCCCGCTTTGTGTAAGCAATACCGGCACCGATACCACCCAGCACCATGATTCCCAGTAATACCCAACCTGAAATAATCAGTATACGTTTTTTGTCGACTTGCATTGTGTCCTATAAAGTGTCCGATCGGTCGGCACTTTCTCGTGAGGTGCGAATTTAAGGCTATTTATCAAAATCCAGGTGGCAATTCCACCATTCCGTGTCGAAGCGGGTGCCAAACTGTTTGTAAAAGTTGATGGCGGGCTCGTTCCAGTCGAGTACCTGCCACATCATCCCCGTACAGTTGGTTTGGCGCGCTTCTTCAATGGTGGCATCGAACAGCGCCTTTCCCAGTCCCCGACCCCGATAGGCCTCCTTCACAATAATGTCCTCCAGATACAGCCGCTTGCCTTTCCAGGTCGAATACCGGAAATAATATAACGACATGGCTACGATCTTGTTTTCGATTTCGGTCACGAGCACGCCAAAAAGTGGCTGGTCGCCAAAACCGTCTCTCAGCATTTGCTCGGGGGTGTTGGTTACTTCCTGGGGCGCTTTTTCGTATAAAGCCAGTTCCTGAACCAGTTCAAACAACTGCGGAACGTCGGTGGCGACACCTTTGCGGATGATCATTCGTCGTATGTTTAGCGTTTTGGTGATTGGTTTACCGTTTATCCAGATAGTTTTCCCATTTGGTTAATACCGCCCGAAAATCGTCCGGAAATTCGGAGTCGAACTGGAGCCACTGGCGGGTACGCGGGTGTTCAAAACCGAGCGATTTAGCGTGCAGCGCCTGCCGGGGGATCAGGGCAAAACAGTTCTGAACGAAGGACTTGTAGGAGCCAACGGAATTACCGCGTAGAATACGGTCACCGCCATACGTGGCGTCGTTGAAAAGGGGGTGGCCCAGGTACTGCATATGCGCCCGGATCTGGTGTGTCCGGCCGGTTTCGAGCTTGCATTCCACCAGCGAAACGTAATGGAGCTGTTTCAGCACCCTGTAATGCGTAACGGCATGTTTGCCCTGGCTTCCGTCGGGAAAAACCGCCTGCACCTTGCGGTCGCGGAGGCTGCGGCCAATGTGGCCCCGAATGGTTCCGGCGGGTTCTTTGGGTTCGCCCCAGACCAGCGCGTTGTAGGTCCGCTCGATGGTGTGTTCGAAAAACTGCCGGGCCAGGTGCGTCATGGCAAATTCTGTTTTGGCAATAACCATCAACCCCGACGTGTCCTTGTCGATGCGGTGTACCAGACCCGGGCGAATGGCGCCGTTGCGCGAGGTGGGCAGATTCTGGAAGTGATACACCAGGGCGTTGACCAGCGTACCCGACCAGTTGCTGTAAGCCGGATGCACCACCATGCCCGCCGGTTTGTTCAGCACCAGCAGTTCATCGTCCTCATAAACAATGTTGAGCGGAATATTTTCCGGTAAAATATCGGTTTCGCGGGGCGGATGCGGCAGGGAAACCGTGATCATATCCCGCGGTTTGATTTTATAACTGGCCTTGACGGCATTCCCGTTGACCTTGACGGATTCCGTATCGATGGCATTCTGCACCTTTGTACGGGTTGCGTTCGGCAGCCGTTCGGTCAGAAAGCGGTCGATGCGCATCAGATTCTGACCGGGATCAACGCTGATGCGGTAATGCTCGTAAAGTTCGTCGTCGTCCGGGTCCGACAGCAGGGGTTCTTCGTCCGGCTGATCTAAATGTTCAGGTGGTAACATCTTGCAAAAGTACCAAGAATCGGACGTTTTTAGTGAACGGTCACTCGTTTTTGTCAAAATATTGGCAGACCCTGCGTATATTTGTATGCGAAAATGAACTCTGTAGCTGTACTACCTGAAAGTATGAAAAACTATATCCTCCCAAACCGGCGGCTCGGTAAGGCTGCCTATTCAAAAAATAGTATTCTTTTGTCCGCTTTTTTTCTGGCATTGAGTAGTTGTGAAACCGCCAAGATCGTCAATCCGGCCACCACAGATTTCGACGGTATGTACGCAGTTCAGGAAACCAGACCCGAAGACAATTACCTGCTGGTGCTGCACAAAAAAGCCGATAAGCCCAACACGATAACCCTTGAAAATCTGGCGAATCTGGTGAAAAGCCCACTCGAAGCCCGAACCTCAGGCAACAGGTTATTCATTGCAGAACAAGCCTTTACCAACAACTTGGGTGCGCAATACACCATTTCGGGCGACGGTAAAATCATAGACAATGTGCTGACGTTGCATTACACAATCAAAGGCTACAATGGCTACAGCGGAGCCGTTTATGCGAAAAAGCAGGCAGGTGGCACGAATCAGATGAGTGGTCAATAACGCACTGTGACGCCTTTGCTGACGGTTTCGACGCCCTCCCGACTCCAGTTTCTGCCCGATCCGTTTCCGGACCCCGTGCCGATTCAGTTGTATCTGAAGCGGGACGACGAACTGCACCCTGCCATTTCCGGTAACAAATGGCGTAAGCTAAAGTATAACCTAGCTGAAGCCCGGCGACTGGGCCACCAGACCCTGCTGACGTACGGGGGCGCCTGGTCGAACCACATTTACGCCGTTGCAGCCGCCGGGAAGGAGTTTGGCTTTTCGACCATCGGCGTTATTCGGGGTCAGGACCACCGCGAGCGCGACACACCAACGCTGGCGTTTGCCCGTCAGCAGGGAATGCACCTCCATTTTATCACCCGCCAGCAATACCGAAACCCAACGGACCCGGTATTTCAGCAGGAGCTTCAACTTCTCTTTGGACCGTATTATGAATTGCCGGAAGGAGGAACCAATGAACTGGCCATTCAGGGAACGGCGGAAATTATCCCCGAAATTCTCGGGCAACTTGACCCGTGGCCGGATGCGGTTTGCTGCCCCGTCGGAACGGGCGGTACGCTGGCCGGTCTGGAGCGTTCCGCGCCGGATGGCGTCAGCATCCTGGGTTTTCCGGCCCTGAAAGGATTCGTTTCCGACAAACACCCCCGCGCCCAACTCGTAACGGCTTACCATTTTGGGGGTTATGCCAAAACCACCCCGGACTTACTGGCATTCATCCGTCGTTTTGAGCAGCAAACCGGCGTTCGTCTGGAGCAGGTGTATACCGGCAAGATGTTATACGGTATTTATGACCTGGCGCGGCATGGTTTTTTTAAGCCCGGTGCGGCCGTTGTTGCCCTTCATACGGGCGGGTTGCAGGGTAGGAGCGAGGCTCTGGATTCATAAAAGTGAACGTGGTTTCCATTCTTTCAAAGAAAACCTTTCGTAACGCAACTAAAATCCGAAGGCCGTACCGATAACCGTAAAAATTAGTATATTAAACCCGCAAGCATAATCAGCATGAGAATCGTATTTATTACGCAGGACGAGCCTTTTTATCTGGCAAAGAATCTGGATTATCTGCTAAAAAAGCTACCACCTTATGCTAAGGTAGTCGGTACGGTTGTGGCCGATGTTTCGCCGTTTGGGAAAAAAGAAACGATGACCGAAAAGGCTAAAAAGACCTACGACATCTTTGGGCTGCCTTTCTTTTTGCGCTACGGTCTGAAATTCGTGACATCCAAACTCAACAGGCAGAACAGTGTCAAACACCTGCTGGAACGATACCAGATTCCGCTGATTCATCTGGAAACCAACATCAACAAACCGGAGAGCCTGGAGAAGATTGGTGCCTACAAGCCGGATTTGCTTATTTCCATTCTCGGAAACCAGATTTTCAAGCGGCCCCTGCTGGATCTGGCTCCCCTGGGTTGCCTGAACCTGCACACGGCGTTACTACCTAAATACCGGGGCTTGATGCCGTCGTTCTGGGTGATGCGGTACAATGAAAAGTACACGGGCGTGTCGGTTTTTTTTGTCGATGAAGGCATTGACAGCGGCCCGATTCTGGTGCAGAAAAAAGTGGAAATCGGCAACCGCTCACAGGCGGAACTGATCGAATATACCAAGCAGATCGGGATGGATTGCATTATTGAAAGTATTGAGAAAATTCATGCGGGAAATTATGAATTGATTGAAAACGATGCGTCGCAGATGACGTACTTCTCATTTCCGACCCGCGAGGATGTGAAAGCATTTCTGGCCGCGGGAAAGCGCTTTTACTGATGAATATTCTAACCTTTGATATTGAAGAGTGGTTTCATCTGCTCGACAATCCTTCCACCAAGTCCGAGCAGGACTGGGGCCGGTACGAATCCCGCATCCATCACAACATGGACCGGATTTTTCAGTTGTTGGACGAAACAAATTCCCGCGCGACGTTTTTCTGTCTCGGCTGGGTGGCCCGAAAATACCCCGAGGTCATTCGCCGGATCGACGAAGCCGGGTATGAAGTCGCCACGCACTCGGACCTTCACCAGTTAGCCTACGAGCAGTCTCCGACCGAATACCGCGCCGACCTCGAACGGTCGATTAAATCGTTGCAGGACGTGACGGGCAAGAAAGTCCGGTCGTACCGCGCGCCCGGATTTTCGATCAAAGAGCAAAACCGTTGGGTGTTTCCGTTGTTACTAGAATTAGGAGTTGAAATTGACTGTTCCATGTTTCCGGCCCGTCGGGCGCACGGAGGGGATTCGACGTTTGGAATTGCCGAACCCTGTTACATTGACGTAAACGGCTCGTTGCTGAAAGAATTTCCGATCAATACCGTGGGGATGCTGGGCAAAGACCTTATTTTTTCGGGGGGTGGATATTTCAGGCTGTTTCCCTTGCCGGTGCTGCAGTATTTCATGCAGCAATCCCCCTACGTGATGACGTATTTTCATCCCCGCGATTTTGACCCCGGCCAGCCGATGGTGCCGGGCCTGAGCCGGATGCGCCAGTTTAAATCGTATTACGGTCTGGGCGGCTGCTGGGGCAAATTGAAACAGCTGTTGCTGAATTACGAATTTGTCGATCTGGTGGAAGCCGAAAAACAGATTAACTGGTCGGGCAGCCAGATTCAGCGCTTTAAAGTAACTGTATAACTAACATATTATAAATGGAATATCGCAAAGTTGGTGAGTCGGAGGTAATGCTTTCGGCTATTACGTTTGGCGCGTGGGCGGCTGGTGGCTGGATGTGGGGCGGAACCGAGCGGAAAGAGGCCTTAGAAGCGATCCGGGCGTCGTATGACCTGGGCGTAACCTCGATTGATACCGCCCCGATTTACGGCCAGGGAACCAGTGAAGAAATTGTGGGAGAAGCCATCAAAGACCTGCCGCGCGACCGGGTGCAGATTCTGACAAAATACGGTATGCGCTGGGATCTGGCGAAAGGAACGCTGGCCTTTCCCAGTAAAGACAACGCTGGGAATGCCATCGACGTGTACAAATACGCCGGTAAAGAAAGCATCATCAAGGAGTGCGAAGACAGCCTGAAACGGCTGGGAACCGATTACATCGACCTGTATCAGATTCACTGGCCGGACGTAACCACGCCAATTTCGGAAACGATGGAAGCCGTTGGCCGGTTGATCGAGCAGGGGAAAGTGCGGGCCGCCGGGGTGTCTAATTACAATCTGGCGCAGATGAAAGAAGCCGAGCAGACACTGAAACTGGCTTCGAACCAGGTTCCGTACAGCATGGTTAAACGCGACATCGAAGCCGATCTGGTACCCTACTGTCTGGAACACCATAAGGCCATTCTGGCCTACAGCCCGATGGAACGCGGTTTGCTGACGGGCAAAATCAAGCCGGGGCACCAGTTTGCGGAGGGCGATCACCGGACTACTTACAAAGCCTTTAAGGATGGTAATCTGGAGCGGGTGTGGAGTTTTCTGGAAAAAATCAAGCCGATGGCCGAGCAGAAACAGGTGTCGCTGGGGCAGTTGGTGATCCGCTGGACCATCGACCAACCCGGTATTACCGTTGCTCTGGTGGGAGCCCGCAACGCGGAGCAGGCCGTGCAGAACGCCAAAGCCATTGATGTTCGGCTGACTGCCGAGGAAACGGCTTTTATTCGCCAGCAACTCGAAACGGTAGAGTTGGTGTAAGGAGAAAAGAGATCCGGAAAAAGGCCCCAATCGGGGCTTTTTTTGTTAATCGAGGTACTTCTTATAATACGGTTTGTAACCCATCAGACGGGCAACCGGTGTCAAAAGCATAAAAATGACCCGCTGAACCGGATAGGGGGGCTGGGCCAACCGGAATACGTGATTGTAATGCATCATCATTAACGCCACCTGCAACAGGTTCGGAACCCCATCCTTGTTGGTTTTGCCGTCGTTGACCAGCCCGGCGTTTAATTCCAGTAAATGTTCAGTATCAAGGGCCGGTACCGTACGCCAGCGGACCACGCTTTTATCGTTTGTGGCATTCCACATGGCATGGACGGTATTTTTCTGAATGTGGATCTGATCACCGGGCTTAAGGATCTGAAGATTGCCGTTTAAGCGCACTGATAATTCGCCCTGCAACACATCGAAATACTCGTCCTGATGAGGATGATAATGCGGAAGCGGCTCTTTAGAACCGGGTTCGTAGGTAGAAATTAATTCAAGAAATTCTCCGTTTGTATCGCCCCTGGTTTTTATAAATTGAATAAGCTGCCCGGTTTTTGGGTTGTAAATTTCTTTTCCTTGATGTGCCATCTCGTGTGTTTCCGTTGACAGCCAAAATAGAAGTTACCCGACCCTAATCCGAGCTATTGTTAGTAAGCGGTGGCTATCTTTAGGTAACGGTTATTTCTTTCCAGTGCCCAGCCATACTAACCCATCCAGTATAAGCTTATTCTGTATTTCGTTATCGAAGGTAAAGGACAATTCTTTGTTTGTTTTATTATCGTAATCAATGTCATTATGACCCATATTAATATAGAGCATTTTATACTTTTTATTGGTCCATACAACCGGGTAATAACCACTATGCCAGATTTCGTGTAGCTTCGGTCCGGTTCCGAGCGGAAAGCTGGTAGAGTCGATGGATAAAAGGATTTTTATGTCCGGGTTCGCTTTCAAATCATTGGTCCATCGGTACCATTCGTTCGGTGACGATTTAAACGTAATGGGTAGATTCTTTGTGGCCGGGTGCTGACGGTCCTCCACCCGCAAAATCGCTGATGTGGGCCGCCAGGTATTGCTTTTATACGAACCTGCCCCCACAAATTCGTTGTGATACCAGTCCCAGTTTTGCGGATAGGCGGAGGGCGTCAGCGCAAAAGCGGCAAAGTGAAAGCCCATCCAGGCCCCTCCATTTTCCATATACGTCCGAAAAGCTTCCCGTTGTTCGGGGGCTTCGGGGCGGGTGTCGAGAAACAGGACAACCTGATAATTTTTCAGAAACGCGGCATTCAGATTGCTCCAGTCGGACGTTGAATCATACGTAAAGTTGTATTGTGCGGCCATTTTGGGAAACCATCGGTTGGCTTCGTGAACATAGCTGATATGGGCCTTATCATTTTTTCCTGTGTAAAAAGCAATCACTTTAAAACGGGGCGCACGCTGTTGAGCCTGGCTACCGGAAGCGATTAGAAAGAAGAGGAAAAAGGGTATAATAAGCTTATTCTTGACGAAATAAAGCATACTTTTTGGAGTATAAAATCTATAATTTGGCTGAAAGGCAGCGATGCAGGGTGCGTCAAACAGGTAAATAAATGGTGAAGGATGCACCCTGTCCGGGCGCACTCTGCGCGACGATAAACCCTTTATGGTTTTCAACGATTTTCTTGCATAAAGCCAGCCCAATACCGGTTCCGCTGTAGGATTTCTGACCATTTAACCGGTGAAAAATGGTAAATATCTGTTCGGCATACTGCTGTTCAAAGCCAATGCCGTTATCTTTAAACGTTAGCATTATAAACGCTTTAGCGACGGATAAATTAAGGTGCTGTTTGGCAACTTCCGGGGTAAGTATTTCGGAGGAAATCTGAATAATGGGTGCGCGTTCCGAAAATTTGAGTGAGTTGCCGATCAGATTGGAAAACAATTGACTTAATTGGAGTGGAATAGCGCTGATAACCGGGAGCTTAGGGTGTATAATCAGGGCCCCGTTCTGCTCTATCAACAGTTCAAAGTCCGTTTTAATATTCTCCAGAATCTGACTTAAATCCGTTTCAACGAATTGTTCATCGGTTCGTGAAAGGCGCGAATAATTCAGGACGTCACGGATCAATGTTGACATCCGCTGTGCCGATGAATTAACTTTTTGCAGGAGGATTTTTGTTTTCTGTTCATCCGTCAGGCTATCCTGAAGTAATTCGGTGAAGGTCTGAATTTTTCGCAGCGGCTCCTGCAAATCATGGCTGGCGATATACGCGAATTGCTCCAGTTCGTGGTTGGTGCGGATCAATTCCCGGTTCATATTCTGGAGTTCCAGCGTTCGTTCCGTCACCCGTTTTTCCAGCTCCTCAGCGGTTTCCTCCAGGTTTTTACGGGCTTCAACCTGCTGGCTAATGTCGATGGCCGTGCCCAGCAACCGGGCCGGGTTTTGATTAGCATCTAAGATGATTTTACCGACCACCCGTACCCAGTGAACCGACTTGTCGGGCCAGACCAGCCGGACTTCATACATCAGGCGCCCTGTCGTCAGCATATCTTGGTGGGCCTGGGCCCGGATGGGTTTATCATCGGGATGGATGACATCCCTGAACGCGCTTTGCAAATGCCGCTGGCCGGGTTCCAGACCAAAAATAGTGGACAGCCGGTCGTTGTGGATAAAGATATGCGTGACCAGATCCCAGTCGTATGTGCCCATTTCGGCGGCTTCAATCGCCAGCCGCGACCGCTGCTCGGCTTCGTTGATCTGAATCCGGGCCGACACTTTTTCGGTGACATCACTGACCGTTACCATGACCCCGGACACGCTGCCGTCGGTTTCAAACAAAGGCGAGTACTCGAAATCCAGATAATACTTGTTCAGACCCTCCTTCGAATTGATGTAGGCAAAGGCTTCTTTCTCAATATGGGGAACGCCCGTCTGAAGAACACGGGCCAGAAGCTGGGGATATTGCTGATCGTTCAGTTCCGGAAAAATATCCAGCAGTTTCTTCCCCTGCACGTCCGGCAACTCGCGCTTCCAGAGTGTTTTCAGCAGCGTCTCATTGGCAATTTCAATGATGTACTCGG
Organism: Larkinella arboricola; assembly: GCF_003259745.1. GTDB lineage: Bacteria > Bacteroidota > Bacteroidia > Cytophagales > Spirosomataceae > Larkinella > Larkinella arboricola. The sequence continues at coordinate 421,251 of NZ_QLMC01000002.1, forward strand.
GGCCGCGGAAGATAGACATTGCAATGGGCGACTTGATAACCAGATCCCGGAACTGACGCTCAATGTCGAGTCTGGATTTTACCAGGGAAGTGACCTCGTGGGCAACCACGATAATGCCGCTCACCGACTGGTTGGCTTCCCGCAACGGCTGGTAAACAAAATTGAAATAAACATTTTCATCTTTGCCAAACCGGTTGAGTATCACTGGAAGTTCGTTGCCAACGAAAGACTCGCCGGTTTGTATCACCTGATCCAGGAGTTCAAAAATTCCCTGATTCTGTAGTTCCGGCAGCACTTCCTGTATAGTCCTCCCAATCACATCGTGGTGGCTTTTATCGATCAGCATTAAATAGGCTGCGTTGGCGGCTTCAAACACAAAGCGGTCCCCTTGCAGAACGGCAATGCCGACGGGAGCCTGTTCGATGATGCTGCGAATGTGTTCTTCGGCCTGCTGACGGCTTTGGATCACCTGAATTTGGGCCTTCTGGTCAATCTCCGCCACTTCTTTAGCGCGTTTGAGTTCGGATTCGTAGGCTTCAATAGCGCCGAGTGCCGTAGCCATCTGCGTACTGGTCAGTTCCAGAAAGTTGCGGTAATTGGCGTCGAAGTCGCGGTACGGACTCAGCCCGACGATCAGGATGCCCACGGGATTTTCCGGTCCGGTTTTCTGAACCGGGAGAATGTAGGCGCAGTTGGGCCGCTGGTTGGTCAGCGATTGAGCCAATCCCGAGCGCTTTTTTGAAACGACCTCCACAATCAGCGGCTGCCGGGTTTTGGCAACGGTTGGGAGTTTCCAGAAATCGTCGGCGGTGTCATCGGTCAGTGAAACGGTTTCCCGGAACGGATGGTCGCCCGGCACAATTCCCGACTGGCTGACCAACCGGGCTTTTTCTCCGGTGGAATCCAGTAAATAAAAAGCCGCAAAAGGAATGTCCCTGACGTTTGTTCCCAGCGTTTCAACGGCCACCTGCCCTGCTGTCTGAACCGTTTTTTCAAGCAGTAAACGACGATTCAGTTCGTGGAGCGTCTGCAAACGCCGTTGCTGTAGTACCCGATCGGTTTCTTCGTGGCAGGCGCAGAATAAGCCGCCTACCTGACCGCTTTCGTCGATAATCGGGCTGTATGAAAAATTGAAATAGGCTTCTTCCGGAAATTCCTTGCGCTCCAGCAGCAACATTAAATCCTGACCGTAGATCGACTCCTGCTGCTCAAACACCCGGTTTTTCATCGGCAACAAACTGGTTTCCCAGATTTCAGACCAAAGCTCATTTGCCGGTTTGCCCAGAAAAGCCGGGTGTTTGTTGCCCATCAACGGCACATAAGCGTCGTTGTAGATCGTAACCAATTCCGGTCCCCACCAGATAAACATCGGATAGCTGGAGCGAAGCACAATGCTGACGGCGGTTTTTAAACTCTGGGGCCACTGCTCCGGCGGGCCAAGCGGGGTTGCCGACCAGTCATAAGACCGTATCAATGTGCCGACTTCACCGCCACCGGAGAGAAATACGGGTAGTGTTCGATCCTCGATATTCATGTACGTTAAATGGTAGGGAGACTCTTTTTAATGATCGAACCCCGTTTCCGGAAGCTGACTCAGAATTAGTTGCTGACTTCTTTAAAATCCAGTTGCTGAATCCGGGCCGGAATTTCGGGGGTCAGCGTAAAGAACACATCGATAGTGGCCTTTTCGCCTTCAATCAGAAACCGGCCCCGCAACTGGTTTTCGGCCACCAGGTCGCCAACGCGAACAATTTTTCCCGCTTTGGCGTATAGCTGCTGAACGACTTTCCGGCGGTTTTCGAGGGATTGGTCCGGAAAGAAATTCTCCGCAAAAATCGTGTTTTGGGCCGTGTTTGTCCAGTTGGGAAGCAATTGCACCAACTCCGCCTTGCGCTGCGCCAGGATGTTGGAAACCGGCACAGAACGCGGTTTTAGCCCCGCCGTCGTAATCAGGGTGTCCAGCACCGTCCAGTTGACTGGCGCCATACCGGCGTACGTCAGGTTACCATAGGCCACCACACCAATACCGTAGTCGGGCATAATCCACCACTGGCTGCCAAAACCGGGCAAGCCGCCCGTGTGTCCGACGTACACGCGCCCCTCACAATCGCGGCTCCAGCGCAACCCATAACCGTAGCTGCTGACCATCGGGCAGGCCCGGCCACTGGGGTATTTAAAGCTGGCCGACAGGTTGTTAAACGTCCACGGTTGTTGCATTTCGCGCACCGAGCTTCGCTTCACCGGCCCCGTTTCGGCATTGCTGCGGGGCGGCCAGGCCGATTCATGAAAGGCCATGTATTTTCCAAAATCTTCGATGGACGTAATCAGTCCGCCCATAGCGCCGTATGAGCCGTCGTGCAGCAGGGATTCTTCCTGCCACGCATTGTCCAGCCAGCGGTAGCCGTGCGCCAGTTGATCGGCGGGTACGTTGGCGTATTCCCAGACCGTATGCGTCATGCCCAGCGGTTTAAAAATGGCGTCGTTGATGTATTGCTGATACGGTTTTCCGGAAACCTTCGTGATAATTGCCCCGAGCATGGCAAAGCCGAGGTTGCTGTATTCGTAGGTTACGCCCGGCACATTGGACAGCGAAAGGCCGCCCGCAATCAGGTTGGTCAGGTCGGCGGGGCTGTCGTCCAGTTGCCGGTCGCCCCAGGGGTTGTCTTCCGGGAAACCCGCCGAATGCGTCATCAGGTGACGGACGGTAATGAGCGGGGAGTCGGCGGTGAGGTACGGCAGTTTTTTTAGTTCCGGAATGTAGCGATTCGCCGGATCGTCGAGCCGCAGTTTGCCTTCGTCGCGCAGTTTCAGAATCGCCATCGTCGTCACGCTCTTGCTCATCGACGCAATCCGGAACAGCGATTTAGGCGTTACGGCGGTTTTCTTTGCCACATCGGTATAGCCAAATCCTCCGGCATGAACCAGTTGCCCGTCAACCACCACTCCGAACGCAATTCCCGGAAAACGATTTTTGACGGCGTGGCTGCGGTACAGACTATCGATGATCGGAAAAACCTTCCTGATTTTTTCCAGCCGCTGCGAATCCGCAAAAACCGGAGTCTGGTAGGTCGTCGAGTACGTTAGCGGTAAACGGTCGTTCGTTGCGGGTCTGGGCTGGCTGTAAGCTGTTGAGGCAAGAACGAGGGCGAGAGGAAGGAGATGTTTCTTCATGGGTGTATTCAGATACGCTAAAATAGGGTGCAATTCTGAAAAGAACTATTTCTGACAAACAAGAAGTACCTTTGCAGGAAACGAAGCTCCGGCAGTATTTTGGAACCAACGATTCTTTTTATTACCCCTCCCTTCACGCAGCTTAACACGCCGTATCCGGCCACGGCTTACCTGAAAGGGTTCCTGAACACGAAGGGATTCCGTTCGTACCAGGCCGATCTGGGCATTGACGTGATTCTGGAGCTATTTTCCCGGAAGGGCCTGCGTGAATTGTTTGCCGAACTGGAGGCTTCCGACGCTGAACTGTCCGAAAACAGTTACCGGATTTTCGCGCTCCGCGATGATTACATCAGCACCATCGACCCGGTGATCCGGTTTCTGCAAAACAAAAACCCGACGCTGGCCCATAGCATCTGCGACCGTTCGTATTTGCCCGAAGCCGGGCGGTTTGCCGAACTGGACGATCTGGAATGGGCGTTTGGCACGATGGGCATTCACGATAAAGCCCGGCACCTGGCCACGCTGTACCTCGAAGACCTGGGCGATCTAATTACCGAAGCCGTCGATTCGCATTTTGGGTTCAGCCGCTACGCCGAACGGCTGGGGCGCTCGGCCACGCATTTCGACGAACTGCACGCGGCTTTGCTGGCCCCCGAAACCCGGATTTCGCGGACTTTGACCGACCGGCTCGAACAACGGCTTGAACAATGGAAACCGTCGGTTGTTTGTCTGACGGTGCCGTTTCCGGGGAACCTGTACGGGGCGCTGAAGTGCGGTCAGTACCTCAAAAAACACCATCCGGATATTGCCGTGGTCATGGGCGGAGGCTACGCCAATACCGAACTCCGCTCGCTGAAAGAGCCGCGCGTTTTTGATTACGTAGATTACATCTGCCTCGACGACGGCGAAGCGCCGTTGCTGTCGCTGCTGGATTACCTGGCCGGAAAACGCGGTCGCGATGGCCTGAAACGGGTATACGCCCGTATAGAAGGGGTGGTGACGTACCACAACCAGAACCGCGAGCGGGATGTGGCCCAGCGCGATACCGGCACACCCGATTACCGCGATCTGCGGCTGGACGAGTACCTGTCGGTGATCGAACTGGTCAATCCGATGCACCGGCTCTGGAGCGACGGCCGCTGGAACAAGCTGACGCTGGCGCACGGCTGCTATTGGGGCAAATGTTCGTTCTGCGACGTAACGCTGGATTACATCAAACGCTACGAACCACTGACGGCGGCCCTGCTCTGCGACCGCATCGAGGAAATCATTGAGCAAACCGGCCAGAACGGTTTTCACTTTGTGGACGAAGCCGCCCCGCCCGCCCTGATGCGCGATCTGGCGCTGGAAATCATTCGGAGGAAGCTGACGGTGACCTGGTGGACCAACATCCGGTTTGAAAAAAACTTTACGCCCGACCTCTGCCTGTTGCTGAAGGCCTCGGGTTGCATTGCCGTTTCGGGCGGTCTGGAGGTGGCGTCGGACCGGCTGCTTGAGCGCATGAAAAAGGGGGTGACGGTGGCGCAGGTGGCTCGCGTGGCCGACGGTTTTACGCAGGCCGGTATTATGGTTCACGCGTACCTGATGTACGGTTTTCCGACGCAGACGGCTCAGGAAACGATTGATTCGCTGGAAATGGTGCGGCAACTATTCGAAACCGGCGTGGTGCAGTCGGGTTTCTGGCACCGGTTTGCGATGACGGCCCACAGCCCCGTTGGCCTGCATCCGGCGGGGTTTGATGTGATGCGGATTGGCCCCGAAACCGGCTTGTTTGCCGACAACGACCTGGACCACGACGATCCGCTGGGCTGCGATCACGGCCAGTTTTCGGAGGGGCTGCGCAAGTCGCTGTTTAATTATATGCACGGCGTGGGGTTTGAATTTTCGCTTAAAAGCTGGTTTGATTTCCGGACGCCCCCGACCACCATTCCGCCGAATTACATCGAGAAAAGCATTCGGCAGGTGCCCGACAATGAGTTTCGGCCCAATGCCGTGGTGATCTGGCTGGGAAGTTTGCCGACGGTTTCGGTGCTGGAAGTGAGAAAGGGCAAGAAAAGTGTAGAAGTAGCCGAACTGGTTTTTTATTCAAAGAAAAGCGAATGGGTGCTGGAAACCGATTTGGCGCTGGGCGAGTGGCTGGAGAAAATAATGCCAGAACTGGTGATCGGGCAGCACGAACCCTACTCCCTCGGCGGCTTCAAAGCGGACTTCGAAGCCGCCGGTCTGGGGAGTTTCGGGACGTTTATGCAGTCGGCCGTTGGGCGAACCCTGCGGCAGAACGGACTGCTGATCGTTTAACATCAATAATCCTTTTTGTTGTCGCGTTTGGCCTGTTTGTCGGCCCGCTTCTCCTTCAGCGTCTTGGTTGCTTCCTTTTTTGCGCTGCCTTTTGTGGGTGCTTTTTGCTGAGCCATGATGATAAGGGTTATGGTTGGGAGGTTAAGATACGGTTATTAGGTGAGATAAAGAATAAACCATCCGATTAAAAGAAGATTGGCGGCAGAAAAGTCCTGTACCACAACTTGAGCTATCTTTATGCCCGGTTAATCCAGCTAACAATGAACACCTCTCAACCCAATAATCCGCTGCACGGTAAAACCCTCGAATTCATTCTGACGGAACTGGTCGACCGGTACGGCTGGGAGCGGCTCGGGCAGAGCATTCCCGTCCGCTGTTTTACGAACGATCCGAGCATTAAATCCAGCCTGACGTTTTTACGAAAAACGCCCTGGGCGCGGCAGAAAGTCGAAGAACTGTACCTCCGAACAATAGCGAAACCGTAAATCAACCCGGTATTCAGCCTGATACGTCCTGAACGAAACAGTTGCAAACGGCCACGCATGACTCCAAACCCTTATGAAAAAAGCCCTCCTGATCCTTCTGAGTATTTCCTTTTTCTTCGCCGGGACTCGTTCCGAACGAAACGCTCCGGACCCCGAATTTCCGGCGGAACTCATCCGGTTTAAACCGTATGTCCACAACCCGGTTTTTACCGGAACCGGCACGGCAACCTGGGACGAGCGAATCCGGGAGCGGGGCTACATTCTGAAGGAGGGCAAGGAGTGGTTTATGTGGTATACGGGCTACCGGAAGAGCGAAGACAGGACCAAATACCTCGGTTATGCCACCTCGTCGGACGGGTTGACCTGGAAACGGTACGAACGCAACCCGATTCACAAAGGCCACTGGGTAGAAGATATGTCGGTGCTGAAAGTCGGCAAAACCTACTATATGTTTGCGGAAGGCAAAGACGATATTGCCCATTTGCTAACATCGACCGACCGCATCAACTGGCAGGAGCAGGGGCCGATTACGATTCGCTACACCAACGGCAAACCGCTCAGTCCGGGACCGTATGGCACCCCCGCGATCTGGAAGGAGGGTACCACCTGGTATCTGTTTTACGAGCGGAACGATGCCGCCGTCTGGCTGGCAACTTCCAAAGACCTGAAAACGTGGACAAACGTGCAGGACGAACCCGTGCTGAAATGCGGCCCGGAAACGTACGACCAGTTTGCGGTGGCTACCAACCAGATTATCCGGCACAAGGGGCTGTATTATATGTACTACCACGCATCGGCATTTAAAGACTGGCGTGAGTGGTCGACCAATATCGCGGTTTCCAGAGACCTCATTCACTGGAAGAAATACCGGAATAATCCCATTATGGGCAACAACACGTCCAGCGGTATCGTGGTGCCTGACGGTGGGCAATACCGGCTTTACACCATGCACCCGGAGGTGAAGGTTTTTCTGCCAGCGGGCCGGGTTGATCAGTAACGGTAAATAAGGTGGCGGGTCGATGTGCTGCCCGCATCAACAGCAAACACAGTAGAAACAAAGGGTTTTCTTATGGTTCTTAAATGGGTGAAAATACTGCTGGTAGTCTGTCTGGCGACGCTAACGACCAGCCTCATGTTTCTTTATCTGGATAGTACCTCCGCAGCGTTTAGTATAGCCTTCAACTTTATCCTGATGATGTGGTTCACCATCCTTGAATCCCTGCTTAAGCCATCGCTGAATTCTCCCTACTTTAACCCCCGTCCTTTTGAGAAGCAGGGAAAGCTGTATCGGATACTGGGCGTAGAGTGGTACCGGGCTATTTTAATCAAAAGCGGCTGGGAAAAGATCAGACAACAGCAGACGCCTATTAAAAAAGATCTTCGTGGTATGGTAGCCTACGAGCGGGCAACGCGTGTGGCCGAAGTGGGACATATCGTGGTGGGAGGTCTTGTCTTAATCGTCACGGGCTACGTTTCGCTGACTCATTCAGCCGGGGCTGCCCTGTGGTTGATCCTGTCAAATATCTTTTTGAATCTTTATCCTGTTTTACTGCAACGCTACACGCGTCCAAGGCTGCGACGTATGATTGAAAAATTTAGACCAGAAGCGACTACCAGCCTTGATAAATAATTGACAGTAAACCTAATTGTGGTAAAGTCAGGCCCCACGAAGTCAGCCCGTTCAGGGCAGCTAATTGTACTAAAAAGTACCTGCTACCAGACTTTACTAACGACTTGAACAAACAGCTTTCCGGCTTTTGTACTAAAAATATAAAGTATGTTCATGCGTTATGAAGCCATCGCTGTCACTAATTTTACACTTGTTTTACCTTGCTCTTGCCGTTAAACCTCAGAAATATGATTAAAATAGGCCGTGCGGATTTATTAGCTCTGGGCCTGGCCGTATCCATCTTTTATTCCTGTTCTAAGCCGCATAAGATTGAACCGGAAGTCGTCGAAACGCCTGCTGAGTACGAACTTAAAGACGTGCGCTATTTTATGGATGCTGGTGATCGATTGGATACCGTTACCGTGAAACGGGAAGGAATGAAGCTCCAGAATTCCACGACTATACTCTCCACCCATCAGTTTGACGACAATTATGAAGAACTGGTAAAAACCTCACAGTTTGAAGTGGATAAGAGCACGGTTCCCGCCGACGTAAAGCTGGACCGGTTTGAAGTACAAGTTCCCGAAAGATGGTATGGGGAGGGCTCTTACGGATATTTTTCCGAAAAATTCCCCCTAAGTTCTGCTGAACAGCAAAAGCCGTATGGGGTGTATAAGAAGGAGAGGCTGGCTATTAATATTCCACCCAACTCTACCATCGTTGTTGACCGGCAAATTGATGCGTATCATCTGGTTTGTTCGTTCAGCGGCCTGATAGAAAATAAAACTACGGGCCAGCGGTATTCCCTGAAGGGTAAATGGAAAGGGATCGTGTCTTACAACAATTCTTCTGTCAGCCTGAACCAATACCTGTTATCGGAGTAACTTCCGGTAAAAAGGACCGTAAAAACGATCACATACGTACCCGGCTACCGCCCGACTACGCTGCTTCTGGTGGCAGATACCCGTCATTGATGCTGATTTTCGGGTTTGGAAAAGCGGGATTAAGCGAGAGTCATCCATACCTTAGCGGAATCAACCGCAGTAAAACCATCCTTCATGAAAAAAACACTTCTGATTGCCGTCCTTCTGAGTTCTGCGCTGACGGCTTTTTCACAAAATCCAGCGGCTTCGTCCCGGAAATCGGGGAAGAAAACCCTGTCGGGGAATCCGGTATTTCCGGGCTGGTATGCCGATCCGGAAGCGGTAATTTTTGGCAAAAAATACTGGATTTATCCCACCTACTCGGCACCCTATAACCAGCAGGTGTTTATGGACGCGTTTTCGTCGCCCGACCTGGTAAACTGGACCAAGCACCCGCGCATCATCGACACGACGGCCATCAAGTGGGCCTGGCGGGCCATGTGGGCACCCGCCATCGTCGAGAAAGGCGGAAAGTATTATCTGTTTTTTGGCGCCAACGATATTCAGGACGATAAAAAAGACGTGGGCGGTATCGGCATCGGCGTTGCTGACAACCCCGCCGGACCGTTCAGGGATTACCTCGGTAAACCGCTGGTGGACAAGATTATCAACGGTGCGCAGCCCATTGATCAGTATGTTTTCAAGGATAAAGACGGCCAGTATTACCTGATTTACGGCGGCTGGCGGCATTGCAACATCGCCAAACTGAAAGACGATTTCACGGGTTTTGTTCCGTTCGAGGACGGTACGACTTTCAAGGAAATCACACCCCAGGGCTACGTGGAAGGGCCAATCATGTTCATGCGCAACGGCAAATATTACTTTATGTGGTCGGAAGGCGGCTGGACCGGCCCCAATTATTCGGTGGCCTACGCCATTGCCGACTCGCCGTTTGGACCCTTTGAGCGCATCGATAAAATTCTGCAACAGGATCCAACCGTAGCCCGAGGTGCGGGCCACCATTCGGTTATTCAGGTGCCGGGTAAAGATCAGTGGTACATTGTCTACCACCGCCGTCCGCTGACAGAAACCGATGGTAACCACCGCGAAACCTGCATCGACCGGATGGAATTTGACGAAAAAGGATTCATCAAACCGGTGAAAATAACCGTAGAAGGGGTAAAGGCGCAGCCCTTGCGGTAACGGTTTTAGCCAATCAATCTGGCTCGTTGGGCAACCGGCTGACGAGCCAGACCATCATCACGCCCAGCAGCGACATCAGGCCAAACGACCAGCGCAGGTTGAACGATTCGGCAATGAAGCCCACTACCGGCGGCACAATCAGAAAACCGAAATAGGCAATCGTGGACACGGCGGCAATGACCGAACCCGTGCCCGCCAGTTTGGACTGACTGGCCAGACTCATCACCAGCGGAACGACGCAAGAGGACCCCAGACCGACCAGAATAAAGCCTAAACCGGCTCCGATAACCGTGGGCAGCAGCACCGCCAGCAGCAGGCCAGCGGTCATAAAGAGGCCGCTGAACGTCAGGACGGTTTTCTTGCTGAACCGATTAACGAGCCAGTCGCCGGAAAACCGTCCGAGGGTCATGGCAATCATGAAAACGACAAAGCCGGATGCAATGAGCGCCCTGGGGGCGTGGACCACTTTCTGGAAGTAAATTCCGCTCCAGTCGTACAGAATGCCCTCAAAAGCCATTGAGGTAAACGACATCATCCCGAATTTCAGCAGCGACCGGTCGGGCAGGACAAAACCGCTGCGGGCCGTTGACTGCGTGGCCGGTTCGGCAATGGAATTGGGAAACAGAACAAGGGCCAGTGCCGTCAGGGAAACACTGACGATGACAAAATGCCAGGCTGGTAAAATGTTGGCCGAAATCATCAGTGAACCCAGAGCCGCCCCGGCAAAGCCCGCAATGCTCCAGATACCGTGAAAAGAGGTCAGAATCGACCGCTCGTAGAGCGCCTGAACGCCAATGGATTGTGCGTTGACGGAAATGCTCAGTTGGTTGCGGGCAGCCCCGAAGCAGAACAGCACCACCGCCAGTTGCCAGGTCTGATTGACCTGCCCCAGCACCACCAGAATCACATTCAGCAGAACGGCCCCGACCAGCATCATCGTGCGGCTGCTGAACCGGCCAATGAGCGCACCCGTCAGCGGAAGGGTCAGGATGAGGCCCATCGGCAGCGCAAACAAAACGGCCCCTAACTCGGCTTCGTTCAGCCGCAACTGGTGTTGCAGCGACGGAATGCGGGAAGCCCAGGTAGCAAAGCCAAAGCCGGAAATAAAGAAAAAACCGGCCACCGACCACCGGATTTTTCCGGGTGACCTGGTGGGAGAGGTGAGTCGAACGTCCAAGTTTTTCGGAGAAGAAAGAAATGAGACAAGAGACAAACGATTACAGGTGTATTTGTCTCCTCTCTCTTGTCTTACCTCTTTCTTCTTTAGTTGAGCTAAATTACAAAATTACGCACATTCGCCGTCCGGTGTACAGGCTGGACCGTCAAGGGTAACGGCTTCGGCGGGGTTGCTGGCGGCTTCCCATTCGCCGAAGGATTTGTTCAGCGCACCCAGGAAGGTTTCGGGGGCCTGGGCTCCGGAAACGGCATATTTGTGGTTGAAGACAAAAAATGGCACGCCGGTAACGCCAATCTGGCGGGATTCGCTGATGTCGCGTTTTACCTCGCCCGTATACTGGTCGCTGGTGAGCACCTGTTTTACCTCGTCGGCATCCAGGCCGATGTCGGTACCCAGTTTCAGCAGGGTTGCGTGGTCGGCGGTATTGAGCCCTTCGGTGAAGTACGCTTTGAAAAGCCGTTCTTCCATTGCGTCACCTTTGCCGTATTTTTTGGCCAGTTGCACGAGCCGGTGTGCATCGAACGAATTGGCCACCACGGCTTTGTCGAAATCGTAATGCAGGCCCACTTCAGCGGCCATTTGGGTAACGTAATCGTTCATTTGCCGGGCGTAGCCGACGGTCCAGCCTTTGGTTTCAGCCAGGTATTCGGAAATATTCCTGTCCGGCTGCGTTTCCATCGCCGGGTTGAGCTGGAAGCTTTTCCAGACCACTTCAACGGCTTCTTTATGGGCAAACTGCTCCAGAGCGGCTTCAAACTTACGTTTGCCGATGTAGCAAAACGGACACATTACGTCCGACCAGATTTCTACTTTCATATTCGTATGGTCTATTCAGAAAACGTGGGATTCCATTCATTGAAAACGGGCCATAACGCTCGTTTTCCGCTTTCGTGTTGATACATTCTGATAAGGATTTGAATCCCGAATTGGTTCAGGTGGGCGGGGGCTTTCCGGTTGTCAGACAAAAAAAACGGGACGTTGGAAACCGTCGGTACGGGTGATGCGGGGTTCGACCCGATCCGCTTCAATTGCCCTCTGGCTACCCGGTGATCAAGTCGTACGTCTTTTATTCCTTTTTTGTACATTTACAGCGTATTATTGATTTTTAGCGAGTAGCCGACTTTCCCATCCAAATGACGTACGAAGCCCTGTCGCCGTTCTTCTGGGGTATGGTGATGGCCATGTTTCTGGCCAATTCCATCCAGTGGTTTATGTACCGTGAGCGGATTTATGGGTTATACACGATCTACACGCTGATCTGGGCCTTCTATTTTGTGATCAATCACCTGGAGTTACCGACGAATCTGGGTAATTTTTATAAGCTTTCCTCATACATCGGTTACATCCTGTATCTGGAGCTGGCTAAAATCTTCCTGAACCTGCGCGACCGGCCCCGGTTTCTGCGCTGGGTGGTCGTGGTGCAGTGGATGCTGGTCTTTTATTGTGCCGTCAAAACGTACATTTATCTCTTTACGGATCTCTGGCAGTCGACGCTGCATACCCTGCTGCTGCAACCCATCCGGTTTGCCATGCTGGCCGTGGGGGGCTACATTGTCTTCTCGTTTTTCCGATCCAAAGATGTGGTGGCCCGTTTTTTTGTGGCCGGAACGGCTTCGCTGCTCATCAACCACGCCATTACGGCGGCTCTGCTGATTCATTCGCTGGACCTGAGCCTGTCGTTGCCTTTCTGGCGGCACCCTGATTTGTTTCTTCAGATTGGCGTGGTGCTGGACCTGATTTTCTTTTCGCTGGGCATTTCGTACCGGCACCGGCGGGAAGCCGTTCGGAAAGCCGTGGTGGAAAAAGACCTGGAGCGCGAACGCGATCAGCGCCACCGCGAGAATCTGGAGGCCGACCTGGCAATTCAGCGGATGCAGCACGAAAAAACCGAGGTGCAGATGCGGGCCTTGCAGAGTCAGGTCAACCCGCACTTTCTGTTCAATGGACTCAATACGCTTTCTTCGCTGATCGACGAGAGCCCCGATCAGGCCAGCAAATTCGTCGATGAGCTTTCCAACGTGTACCGGTATCTGCTGCGGAGTAACGAAAACGAACTGGTGACGCTCAGTGACGAACTGCGGTTTATCCGGTCGTATTTTCACCTGCTGCAAACCCGTTTCGGCAAAAGCATCGACTTGCAGGTTTCGGTAGCCGATCATTACCAGAAAGCCCTGCTCCCCCCGTTAACGCTTCAACTGCTGGTGGAAAATGCCGTCAAACACAATGTGGTGATGCCCGAACAGCCGCTTACGATCCGGATTCGGACCAACACCCAGGATTTATTGATTGTTGAAAACAACCTGCAACGCAAAAACCTGCGGATTGAATCCAATGGGGTTGGGCTGTCGAACATTGACACAAAATACCGGCTGCTGAACCAGCCCGCGCCCCTGGTTGGCGAAGCCGATGGCTGGTTTCAGGTGATTCTGACATTGTTGAAAATGCCGGAAACCCAGGCAGCCCGGCCGGTCGGACAGGGATATGAATGAGCAATCGACGGCTTTGGAACAGCTAAAAAAGGTGGTTTTTCAGGTTACGAAGCTGTCCGATGAGGAGTGGAAGGCTTTTGCGGCCTGCTGGCATTGGGTCGAGTACAAACGCAAAACAATCTTAACGTCGGCGGGTGAGGTGGAACGGTATCTGTATTTTGTGGTCGACGGTGTTCAGCGGGCCTATTATCTGGGCGACAGGAAACGGGATGCCACGCTGATTTTCTCTTATACCGGTTCCATGTCGGGCATCATCGACTCGTTTCAATTGCAGCAACCTTCGCGTTATTACCTCGAAACGCTGACTGCCAGTCAGTTGCTCCGGCTTTCCTTCACCGACTTTGACCGGCTGCTGGCGACCTACCCGGCTCTGGAACGCTGGGGGCGCATCGGTACGGCGGCCGCGATGTCGGGTCTGATGGAACGGTACATCGAACTGATGACGTTCAGCGCCGAAGAGAAATTCCGGATTTTGCTGACACGCAGTCCGCACGTCCTGCAACTGATTCCGCACAAATACCTGGCGTCGTATCTGGGTCTGGACCCGACGACTTTCAGTAAACTGCTGGCGTCCGTCAGATTATAACGGCGTTGAAAATCTTGGCCCAGACCAAGATTATTCGCTAAAAACCCTGTTACGTTTGCCGTCAAACCGCTACTGCCATGCCGACTTTTACCGCCAATGTCTTGCTAGATCAGTTGACCGCCGAAACCCATGCGTTGATCCAGCTTGTTGAAAACGAGTTTAGTTCACTCCCGAACGACACCCTGAACTGGCAGCCAGCCCCGGAGCGCTGGAGCATCCTGCAATGCCTGGAACACCTGAACAGTTACGGGCATTATTACCTCCCGCAGCTCGAAAAGGCAGTTTATCGGGGCGAACAGGAGCAGATAGCGGCTTCCACGAGCTTCCGCAGTGGCTTGTTGGGCAACTACTTTGCCACTTCCATGCGGCCCAAAGCCGACGGTTCGATTGGCCTGAAAGCCAAAGCCGTGAAAGCCCATACGCCCGCTGCCAGACTGGATGCAAGGGCGGTGTTGACTACCTTTCTCGATCAGCAGCGCGACCTTCTGAATCTGCTGGAACGCGCCCGGCGGGTGAATATTGAGCGGTTTCGGGTGCCCATTTCCATTGCCCGGTTCATCCGACTATCGGTGGGCGACACGTTTCGATTTTTGATTGCCCATGAGCAACGACACGTTTTGCAGGCGCAGCGGGTGGCCGCCGAGGCAAAACTTTGTGCGCATTCTTCGATTAAATAGTAATAATTTTTATGTTTGGTGATGCTCCTAACCATCACCTTCCTCGCCATTCTGGCCCTGATCGGGTTAATTTCAGTTGTTCGTTTACACACGTTTCTGGCTTTTCTGGCGGTTTCGCTGGGGGCGGGTCTGGCGCTGGGGCTTCAGCCGCTGGCGATTCTTGATTCCATCCAGAAGGGCATCGGCGGCACGCTCGGTTCCATCACGGCCATCATTGCGCTTGGGGCCATGCTGGGCAAACTGGTGGCCCAGAGCGGGGCCGCCCAGCGCATTGCCACCCAACTCATGGACCTGGTGGGTACGCGCCATGCCCGCTGGGCGTTTCTGGTGACGGGTTTTATTGTTGGGTTACCGCTGTTTTATTCGGTTGGATTTTTGCTGCTGGCCCCGCTGGTCATCACGGTTTCGTACCGGTATAAACTGCCCGCCCTGTACATTGGGTTGCCCATGCTGGCGTCGCTGTCGGTCACACAGGGGTATTTACCGCCCCATCCGGCTCCGCTGGCGATTCTGAAACAGTTTAACGCCGACATGGGCCTGACGCTTTTTTACGGCATCATCGTTTCCATTCCGGCCATTCTGATTTCGGGTGCGTTGTTTGGCTCCACCGTGAAACGCTACACGACCCTGGCGAATCCGGCTTTCATTGCGCCCGACCTGCGCGAAGATCAGATGCCCTCCACCGCCAACAGCTTTCTGACGGTTTTGCTGCCTATTTTGCTGATTGGCCTCAGTACCTTCCTGAGTCCCTTTTTGCCAGCGGGTTCACTAGGGCAGCAGATTATCGTTTTTGCGGGCGAACCCGTTGTGAGCATGTTTCTGTCGGTGCTGGTGGCTACTTATACGCTGGGCGTTCGGCGGGGAAAAACCGTACCCGAAGTAACGATTCTGTTCGGTGATGCCATCAAGGATGTGGCCATGCTGTTCCTGATTTTTGGCGGGGCGGGGGCCTTGAAGCAGGTGCTGACCGACGGCGGAGTAAGTGAATCCATAGCCGGGATGATGGAAGATTCGACCCTGCACCCTTACGTGCTGGCCTGGGGCATGGCCGCGCTCATCCGGGTCTGTACGGGTTCGTCAACGGTTTCGGGCATCACGACGGCCGGGTTTGTGGCCCCCATGCTGGCAACGACGGGTGTGGAACCCAACCTGATGGTGCTGAGCATCGGTGCCGGAAGCATGATGTTCTCGCACGTCAACGACACCGGTTTCTGGCTGTTTCGGGAATACTTCCAGTTGTCGATGGCCGACACGCTTAAAACCTGGTCGGTGATGGAAACGCTGGTTTCGGTGACGGGTTTGCTGGGCGTGATGGCGCTAAGCTGGGTGTTGGGATAAGGGTAAGGCATTGGAAGCGGTCTACCTTATTTTTCGTCCGTTCAATCGCTTTTCTGACTTTTCACGTATGTATGATGCCGAAAATCCAGGTTTCGTGGATCTGTCCGCATACATATGAAACGATTTTTCTCTCTGTCCTATCTTTCACTTTTTCTGGCAGTAACAACGGCTTGTCCGGTGCTGGCTCAGAAAGCGGTCAGCACCGGACAAGCCATTCAGTACATCAAGCTCGCTAACACGTTGCGGGCGCTGGACAAACCGCAGGATGCCATCAGTCTGCTGGAGCGGGCGTTACCGGCGGTCCGCGGAAAAGATCGCTATTGGGAAGCCGTAACCTACGAGCTGCTTGGACTGGCTTACTACGAAAATAACAACACCGAGAACGCCGATTATTACCTTAAGCTGGCTCGCAGTCGGTATGAAAAGCTGCGGTATGTAGCCAGTGCCTGGGGTGTCAACGAGCTGATTCGGGAACTGTCCGGAAAGAATTTGTACGCCGGGATTCAGTTCGGTGCGTCAGATGTGAAACTGGCCATTTTTAAAACCCGCTACGAAAGCGATTTTTACGAAAAAGATATCAAAGCCCGGATTCAGGTTCCGAATGTCAGCTTTGTGGCCGATGCCACCAACTCGCTGAAAGCCGGTCAGGATGCGCTGAAGGTATGCCTGGATTCGATCCGTCATTACAACATTCCGGCCGAACGGATTTTTATTGTGTTCAGCAATGAAATGAAGGAAGGACTTGCCCGAACCCCGGCGACAAAAAAGATGCTGTACGACCAGTTATCCCGCGCCTTGTCCAACAGCAGTTTGCGCATTGATACCACGCTTTCGACCCACCGCGAAGCCGAACTGTTTACCGTCGGCTCGATTCCCCGCAAAGTCTGGCCGATCACCTCGGCGCTCAACATCGGCAGTGATGCAACCGCAGGTGGTTATTTCGATCCTAATAGGACCTTTCACCCGGTTGAATTGCCGGTGGGCGTGAATACGCTGGTGAGCCGGATCGAAAACAAGCGGTCACTGAGCACTGATGCCTTTAAGCGGGAAGCGCAGCGGGTGGTAAAAGCGGTGGCCGATACGGCTTTGGGGCCCCGCTTTAAAACCAGGGATACGGGGCTGCAAAACCGTCGGACGGTGGGGCTGGGTGGTGACGTAGCCTGGGCGCTGGTGACATACCTGCATCCCGAAAAAAGCGGCACCACGGCTGTTGCCATTTCGATGGAGGATATTGACCAGTTTAAAAAACGGGTGATGGACGATTATCAGGCGCTGACGCACCCGGACGTGAAGGAGATTGCGGATGCGCTCACGCGAACAAAGGCAGAGCAGGAGATTCGGATCGTCCGGAATCAGGTGGGAGAAAAACAGCTTATTGCCGGGGTGTTGTGGCTCGAAGCGATTATGAAAGCCTACTCGACACCCTCCGTTCCGAAACGGTTTGTGTTTATTCGCAACTCCGACATTGGCTGGGTAACGGGCAAATTTCTGGAAACCATCAGTGGCGAATATGAATCGACCATTGCCAGAGGAGCCTTGTATACAAGGTAGGGGTAAATTCAGGTTGGATAGATGGGTACCTTTACACACGCTGTGTAAAGGTACTTTTTTGTGTAGACTGAATGCTGGCTGAACAGGATATTAAAAATGGGGGCTGCGAACAATCGGCCTTGAGGCTTCTATTTTACACGGCTTTGCCTAATTTTTGAAAGGTAAATGTTGGCGTTTGCCAAATAACATGGGAAACAGGAAGTAGGTATTTAGTCCGTAAAATTCTAACTTTACCATAAACTTAAACGTCCGTTTTAACTTACCCAAAAGTAACCTTATGCAATCCAACCGTCGCGACTTTATCAAGGGACTGACAGCCGCTTCGGCGCTGGCGGCTACCCAGAGCGTCGCCAAGCCTTTTGTGGCCCAACCCTTTACTATCATAAAGGATCTGAAGAAAATCAGCCCCAACGACAAAATTCGGATTGCCACCATCGGTATGGGTATTCAGGGTAACTACGATACCCAGGCGGCCCTGCGCAACCCCGATGTGGAACTGGTGGCCGTAGCCGACCTGTATTCCGGGCGTCTGGAACATGCGCGCACGGCTTTTGGTCAGCAACTGTTCACGACCCGCGATTACCGCGAGATTCTGGCCCGGCCGGACGTGGATGCCGTGCTGGTTGTAACGCCCGACCACTGGCATGACCATATCACCATTGCGGCCCTGAAAGCCGGTAAGCACGTGTACTGCGAAAAACCGATGGTGCAGCACCTGAACGAAGGCAAAGCCGTGATTGATGCCTGGAAAAAGTCGGGAAAAACCATGCAGGTCGGAAGCCAGCGCATCAGCAGCGCGGCTTTTCAGGAAGCCAAACGGCTGATTCAGGCCGGAGAAATCGGGGCTATCAACTACATTGAGTCCAACAACGACCGGTTTAACGCCATTGGGGCCTGGAACTACTCCGTACCACCGGATGCGTCGCCCCAAACCGTTGATTGGGACCGCTTCCTGGGCGATGCGCCCAAGCGGCCATTCGATCCGATCCGGTTTTTCCGCTGGCGGAATTTCAAGGATTATGGTACGGGTGTGGCCGGTGACCTGTTCGTCCACCTGATTACGGGTGTTCACTACGTAACCAATACCCTGGGACCCACCCGTATTTACTCGTCGGGCAACCTGGCCTACTGGAAAGAACACCGGGATGTGCCCGATGTGATGACCAGCATCATGGATTATCCGAAAACCGAGCAGCACGACGCGTTCCAGATGGTACTGCGGGTGAACTTTGCCAATGCCGGAAAGATCAGTAACGTAACCCGGATTATCGGTAACGAAGGAACCGTGGAGTTTTCGGAAAATAACCTGATTCTGACCAAGAAAAAGCTGCCCATCGCGCCGGGTTACGGTAACTACGACAGCTTCTTTACGTTCACGGAAGACGTGCAGAAGAAGTTTGTGGAGGAATACGACGCCAAATATCCGCCCGAAACCCGGACCGCCGAACCGGTGAAGGAAGTGAAGTTTGAAGCGCCGAAAGACGACGACGCCCACGCCAAACACTTTGCCGATTTCTTTACGAACGTTCGGAACGGTAGCCAGGGCACCATTGAAGACCCCGTATTCGGTTTCCGCGCGGCTGCTCCCGTACTGGCCTGCAACGAAAGCTATTTCGAGAATAAGGTGGTGCATTGGGACCCCGTTACGATGACCCAGAAGAACCCCGGTGCTGCTAAAAGCAAACCGGCTGGTTCCGGTACCAAAAAGTCAATCCCGGCGAAGAAAGCCGTTACGGCGGTCACGAAAAAAGCGTAAGAAGCTGACCTGGATTTTCTGAAAATAGCCAACAGCCCGGATTTGCATCCGGGCTGTTGTTATAGCTGGGGCATCAACAAAAGAATCAGGCGTGGAAAATTACAGCATTGTGTTATTCATCATGGCGATCATGATTGTTTTATCCGCTGTCGCCAACCGGATCAAATTACCGTATCCCATTCTGCTGGTGCTGGCCGGAATCGGTATTGGTTACCTGCCCGGTATCCCATTGATCACCCTGAATCCGGAAGTGATTTTTCTGCTTTTTCTGCCGCCCCTTTTATACGATGCGTCGTTTAACATCTCGTTTAAAGAATTAAAAAGCAACTGGCCGACAGTTAGTTCGCTGGCCATTTCGCTGGTGTTTCTGACCACCACGGCCATTGCGGTGGTGGGCTATTACCTGATTCCCGGCATGAACTGGCCACTGGCGTTTGCCCTGGGGGCCATTTTGTCGCCCCCCGATGCGGTGGCGGCTACCAACGTCACCAAGGGACTGGGGCTTTCGCACCGGACCCTGACCATTCTGGAAGGCGAAAGTCTGGTGAACGATGCTTCCGGACTAACGGCTTACCGGTTTGCGGTGGCGGCCGTTTCGGGAGCCGGTTTTACGCTCTGGAAAGCATACGGGCAATTTCTAATTGTACTAATCGGTGGTTGTGCCGTCGGTTTGGTGTTTGGCCGGGTGCTGGTGTACTTTCTCCGGCGAATTTATGGCAATAGTTTGATCGCCATCAGTGCCATGGCGCTGGCGCCGTTTGTGGCCTATCTGCTGGCGGAAGAAGTGCACGTGTCGGGGGTGCTGGCCGTAGTGGTTCTGGGGATTACCCTGTCGTTTTATACCCGAAAACTGTTTCCATCATCCGTCAAAACGCAGAACAAATCTTTCTGGGATGTGATTATATTTCTGCTCAATGGGCTGGTTTTCATCCTGATTGGGCTCGAGTTTCCGCAGGTGGTCAACAGGATCGACCACGAAATGATTCTACCACTGATTGGCTACAGCTTTCTGATTAGTTTCATTATGCTGATTATCCGGATTTTGTGGATTTTCGGACACAACAATAATCTGAAAAAATCCATTGCCCGTCGCAACGGCTTTCCGGAGCACCGACGGTTCCGGTTTTATGTGGACGAAAAAATTGACTGGCGTGATGCACTGATTATCGGCTGGTCGGGGATGCGCGGCATCGTATCATTGGCGTCGGCCCTGGCCCTGCCTTTGACGCTGGACGATGGGAGTGAGTTCCCGGAGCGAAACACCTTGATCTTTGTTTCGGTGGTGGTTGTGCTGATCACCTTGGTTGTGCAGGGCCTGAGTTTACCGCTATTGGTCCGGATTCTAAAAGAAGGCAGGCAACATCCTCCCGTTACCGTGGAGGAATAGGGAAGCACCGGATTCCTGGTGCTCCGGTGCTTCCCGGGGTACTTTTCAAAAAGCCGGGTTTACTTTTTTCTATTCAGGTAGTTATCGCGGTCTTTTGCGTAGCTATCGACCTGCTCTTTTTTATACCGCGTCTCAAATTTATCGGGTGGCAGTAACGACTCCGGCCCGAGCGACGGGCTGGCGGCAAATTTCAGGCGTCCTTTTTTATCTTTCTCAATCGAAAACGCGTCGTATACATCGCCCCGAACGGTTTTGGAGGTATACTGAATACGGGTTGGCGTAATGTCAATGAGTTGGTAGAGTTGCAGCGACGAGCCCGCCCGCTCGATCCAGTCGGGAAAGCGAATGGCATTTTGATACGGCCCCGAAACGCTCACCACGTACACGGGTAGCGTTCCATTCATCCGTCCGCGGGCATACACGTGTTCATGACCGGTTAAAACCAGCGGCACCTGATACCGCTCGTAGAGGGCTTTGAATTCCGGGAAACGCACACCGGCCTCCCGGTTGCGGGCCAGTTGCTCCATCGAATAATGGTGCACAATAATTACCCAGTCGCCTTTGAATTCCTTCAGCCGTTCTTCCAGCCAGACCAGCATTTTCTGGGTGCCGGGTTTGTCAATCGGATACCGGATAAGGTTCAGGGAAATAAGCCGGATGTTGTTGTAATCGACAAAGTAGGTTTCTTCTTCCTGACCCGCGGGACCGTTCTGGGGGAAGGTAAAATTCAGCCGCCAGTGTTTCGTCAGGTAGTCGGGCGATGCGGCATTGGCATACTCGTGGTTTCCCGGCGTTGCCAGCAGCGGATAACTTTGGTAGACCCAACCGCCCGTCGGAAAAAATTCGTTCCAGTTGCCCAGGTTTTCGGCCCCCCGGTGGACCAGGTCGCCCCCGAAAAGCAGGAATTTGGCATCCGGTTTATCCATAATCGCTTTGCGGATCGTCCGGCTTCCCAGCGAGTAAATGTCGCGTTGGACATCCCCAAAATAGATAAATGAAAAGGGTTCACGAGTACCGGAAGCGGTTGTGAATTCCGCCCATTCCGACCAATACGTATGATTTCCGACCCGGTAACTGTAGGTCGTATTGGGCTTCAGTCCCTGAATGTTTGCACTATGGTGGTTCCAAGTGCCATCGTCGGCCGTATGCCGCTCCGTCTTCGCCGGTAAGCGCTTCACCTGATCCTTGAAAAAGGGCGTTGCGGTCGTTTCCAGGTACTCCACAAAACTGACCCGAACGGTATCATGCGTACGCCAGGAAATACTCTGGCTCGAAACCGGTGCGGTTTCCCAGGAGATGGAAATGTGATGCGGATACCGAAAGGAGAGCGAGGAGGGGTCTTCCTCCTCAAAACGGCCCCTGGCCGACAAGGCCAAATACCCGGCTACTCCCAAGACTAACAACAACGCTTTATAGTTCATACTTCCTGATGATAAGTGAATAGGATAGGTTCTCTAACCTTACGGTTAAGCAGCCGGAAAAGACTATTGAAAAGGGGGAGTGGGTTGACAGTACACGTAAAAACGCAGAAGCCCGGATCGTTTCTACCCGGGCTTCTTTATTGGTTTCAGCGAATCTTTACACGATTTCTCCGCCCATCACCGGGTCGGTGAAGCTTGCTTTGCCGGTTTCGACGCGCCCGGCGTAGCGTTTCTCAAACACCGAATTTCCGGCAACCCGGACGCTGAAATCGTACCAGCCAAAACTCTTGCTCAAATCCAGCACCAGACTGGCCTGACCACCTTTCGGAATCACCCTGGTTTTCGGGGCGGCCTTGTAGGCGTTGTCTTTGACCTCGATGGTAATCGGATTGGCTTTGTTCAGGTTGCTGATTTTCAATTCAACCGAACCCGTCAAAACGTTCGACTGGGGCGTTTTGCGCTGGTATTCACACTGGATGGTGAGTTGCGGATCGTTAGCATTGCCGATGAATTCGCGGAAAAAACCGTTGGGACCGTTGACCCGGAACTGGTAGGTTTCCTGTTCGAAATCAGCAAGGTTCCAGCGGTCGGTCAGGCTGTCACCGGCGGATACGGCATAATCCCGGACAATGAGATCGCGTTCCGGTTTTTGGGCGGCCGACACATAATTGTTCAAGGCATAAACCGTGAACGGCGAACCGGCAGACCGGGCACCGAAGATCTGGTTTTTAGCCTGCAACGTGATGTCAAACGACTTTTTATCGGCGCTCAGTTTACCGTCAGCGTATAGCTGATAGGGGAGCGCACAGGCCGCCCGGATGCCTTTTTCCTGCCGTGGAACCACCGACGACGCCCCCCGTCGGGTCTGTTCAATTTCCTCCTTCGTCAGTTTTTTGTACCCCGACGGCAATTCCTTAAACTGCGCTTTGTGGATGCTTTCGACAAATTCGTTCTTGGCTACGAACGCGGGCAGTGGTATTTTCTCGCCGTTGTAGGGCCGGAATACCGACGTCAAATCCCCGCAAACCGTCCGGCGCCAGGCGCTGATGTTCGGCTCTTCGACTTTTTTGCCGGTTTTTTTACTCAAAAATACCTCCAGAAATTGCAGAATGGACGTGTGATCGAACACCTCCGACGATACCATACCGCCCCGACTCCAGGGCGAGGCAATCACCAGCGGCACCCGGTAACCCAGACCAATCGCACTGGCCCGACCGTCTTTTTTGGGGTCGCTTACGTTCCGCTGGAGTTCCTGTTCCATGTAAACGTGCTCCACGCTCGTATCGATGCCTTTTGATACCAGGCCGGTTTCGGGTTTGTCGGGGTGCGGGGCCACAAACGGCGGCACGTGGTCGAAATAACCGTCGTTTTCGTCGTAGCACAGAATGAAAACCGTCTTTTTCCAGACTTCCGGGTTTTGCGTCAGAATGTCGAGCATTTCCGAAATATACCAGGCTCCGTACCAGGCTGCGCCGGGGTGGTCCGAGAAGTTTTCCGGGGCCACCACCCACGAAACCGTCGGCAGTGAGTTGTTTTTTACGTCCGCCCGGAACTGGTGCAATACGTCGCCTTTCGGAATTTGCACTTCCCGCTCCGTGTTGCCGTCGTGGTATTTCAGCTTGGTCAGCGAGTGATAATTTGGGTCGTTTTTATTCGTGGTGAATGCTTTCTCGTGCAGGTTTTTGGACCGCTGCGATAGCTGCTCGAACTTCTCCCGACTGTATTTCTCCCGGTGTTCCTGACCAATTTTTAGTTCGGCTTCCCTGCGGGCCAGGTCTTTTTTTAGCTTTTCGGTCTCCGCACCGGTTGCCGGAAGGGCCTGGATTCGGGCCTTCAGTTCCTGAATTTCCGTTGGAAGGCCGGGCAGACGTTTGGCCAGATACCGCTGGTACGCTTCCGAAAAACCGACATTGTATTGCTCGAACCACTCGATGGGGTTGTCCGTAAAATTGGCCAGCCAGTCGGCCTGTTCACCCTCGAAGCCCACGGGCAGGCTTAGTTCGTTCTGGTAGATTTTCCAGGAAATGCCGTGATCTTCCAGCTGTTCGGGGAAGGTGGTCCAGCGGGCGTTATCGCCGTAATCGACGTCTTCGTTGCGTACGTTGGCTTTGGCCGAGCGGTCGGGCTTTTCGCGGATGGTGCCGGTCCAGAGATACAGCCGGTTGGGTGTGGTGCCGGTCAGTGACGAACAGAAATTCTGATCGCAAACCGTGAAGGCGTCGGCCAGGGCGTAGTAAAACGGAATGTCGTCGCGGTTGTAATAGCCCATTGTCAGGGGCATTTTGGCGTATTCCTTATGGCCGGAGCGTTTGGAATCCAGCCATTTATCGTATTTGCCGTTGTTGCGGGCGTCCACCTGATTGGTCCACGAGTGGGGCAGCGAACTCATCCAGGTGGCTTTGGTATCTTTCAGGTTCAGCCGGAAGGGCGCATACGTCTCGCCCCCGCCGTTGGTCTGGAGCCAGACCGGGTTCTGGTTGGGCAGCGTAATGGCCCGCGGGTCGTTGAACCCCCGAACGCCCTGAAGCGTGCCGTAGCAGTGGTCGAACGAACGGTTTTCCTGCATCAGAATAACCACGTGCTCGGCATCAAACACCGTGCTGCCCGGCTTCGGGTCGATGGCAAGGGCTTTCTGGATCGAGTCGGGTAAGACCTGAAAAAGGCTGGTGCCACCGGCGAGCAGGGCGGCTTTCTTGAGGAATTCTCTGCGGGTATCGGTCATGTCGGAGGATGAAAAGTGGGTTGGTAAAGATACTTTATCTTTACTCCGTTTTTTCAAAAAAGGGCCTCTGGTTAACAGAATAATAACGTAGGTGGGTTGTTACACAGGGTTGATCAGTGGACATCAGCACTAATCAGAGTCTCCCGGCTTCCCTCCGTTATTCCCTGAATAATGCCGTGTCATAACTTACGAAACTACCGGTACAGCCTCGGCAGGTCGTTTTCGAAGAGTGTGTACGGGTCCTGGTAAAATTTCATGAAGTCGGGCGCACTGGCCTGTCCGGGAAACGGGGCGTAGTAGTGCGTTGGGGAGCGCGTGTCGTTGCGCCAGACCAGCACGTAACAGAGCCGCATTTTTTCGGCCCGCATGGCGCGGAGCAGGGTGGAGGTCCACCAGGTTGTGTCGGGAATGGATTCCAGACCGGTTTCGGTAAAAGCCGCCAGCTTCCCGGCTTTGCGGGCGTAGTCGGAAACGATTTTCAATTTCTGAATCCCGGCTTCAACGTTGTAGCGACCGTTGCGGCCAAAATCGGTGTAGTTGTCCATGCCGACCAGATCGACCCACGCGTCGCCTGGATAGCGTTCCAGGTACTCGGCTTCGGTTTTGAACAGACAATCGGGCGAAAAAGCGTAGAGAAAGTTGTGAACGCCCAGACTGTCGCGCAGGTACGAAACCGTAAATTGCCAGAGCTGGATAAACTCTTCGCGGGTGCAGTGCGGTTTGCCCCACCAGAACCACCCCCCGTCGAACTCGTGGTAAGGGCGGAAAATCATCGGCACAAGCTTGCCGTCGCTGCCCCGGACGGAATTGGCAAACTCACCCACCGTGCGCAGAATCTGCTTGTACGTTTCGTGGTGGGAGCCGCCCGGAATGATCATCGATACCGCCGGAGCCGACACCGAATCAACCCAGTAAAAACCGCCTTTGGATACCGGGTTGGAAAAGTGCCAGGCCACGGTCGTTACTCCGCCCCGGTTGTAGGTGTCGGCGATGTTTTGGCGCAGTGCTTCCTTTGTTTTTTCGATGGCTTCGGCAGGGCGACCCGACAAACCGCTGAAATCGACGCCAATGACGGCCGGATGCGAACCCGTTACCGATTTTACGTCCGAGCGGTTGGCGTCACCCGCCCAGCCGTGGCCGTATTCCGTTGCGTGCTGGTGGCCGAAGAGGGTGTGTTTTTTAGCGAGTTTCTTTAAATTTTTGTGAAGGGCAACGGTTTCTTCGGTGGCATTCGGGTCAACGAGTTTCTGGCCGGGTTTGCCCGGTTTGGAAAAGCCGGATACGGTATACACGCACAAGAAAGTTAAAATCAGGAAAAAACGGGAAACGAGTGTCATTAGTAGGTGAAAGTACAAATCAGCTCGTAAGTTAAGGGGAATTCGGAAAAGTGGTCTCCCGTCAAGCGTTCTGTTTCCGGAAAAACAGGGATGTAAAACATATAAGCTCCGAAGGAACGTCCTGATCTATATCTGAGGACGCTCCTTCGGAGCTTATCTTACGGGGTGATGTCCGGCTTTCCCTTGTGCCGAAAAACGGTCTTATTTGGCTTTTTCCTCTTTGGGCTTGAGCATACCGCGGGCAATAGGCTCTGGTTTTGATTTGGGGTCTGCATACCGGAGCAGTGTCGCTTTGGGGAATTCCTCCTTGGGCGCTTTGGTAATCAGCAACTGGTACGAACGGGTGCCCACAATCAGGTTATAATACGTCATTCCGCCGGATTCCTGCGCGAGTCCCCAGTTGGCAATCGGTTCGTTGGCCAGCACCTTCTGGTCTTCCTCCGACAAGGCCGCATACACCGTGTCGGGCTGAAAGTGTTTGGCAGTAATGCCCTCGATGGCCGAAACAACCGCCGGGGGCGTAGTGGCTGCGGGTTTGGTCTGGGCTGCGGCTGACAGGCTCACCACCAACAACAAACCGGCGACGAGTGCTTTCATGATTTTTCGGATTTGGGTTCGCTCTCGACTTCAACCACCAGTTTGCCCTTGACGTGCCCGGTTTCGCTTTCGGCGTGGGCCTGGGCCAGTTCGTCCAGACGGTAGGTCCGTTCGATTACCGGAACCAGCTTACCGTCTGTCACCTGCTTCAACAGCCAGTTTATTTGCTCCGGTTTGAAGGTAAATAGCAGCGACTCCGCTTTTTTGCTGGTAAATGTCGTGATGGCCTGGTTTAACACCTGTTTGGCCGACGGAAGCGTTGTGATGTACATCCCATCTTCTTTCAGGACATTCTGGCAGTCGTCGAAGGAGCTTTTGCCGATGGCGTCGAAAACCAGGTCGTATTTTTCAATCCCTTTCGTAAAGTCGTGGGCATTGTAATCAATCACCTGATCGGCCCCGAGCTGGCGGGCCAGGGCGGCCCCCTCCGTGCTGCAAACCGCCGTAACATGAGCGCCCAGGATTTTGGCAATCTGGATGGCAAACGTGCCGACGCCCCCCGTGGCGCCGTTGATGAGTACCCGGTCGTCGGGGCGCACCTCACCTTTGTCGAGCAGGGCCTGCAATGCCGTTCCGGCGGCTATGGGAAGAGCGGCCGCCTGAACAAAGCTCACAGCATCGGGCAGTTTGACCACCTGGGTATCTTTGGCAACAGCATATTCGGCATAACCGCCCCCTTCCGGCCCCAGTGACGCCACGACCCGGTCGCCGGGCTGGAGGTTTTTCACCATCAGGCCCACTGCTTCCACAATCCCCGCGCATTCCCCGCCAAGAACCTTCGGAAACTTACCCGACAGAACGAGCTTCATAGAGCCATCGCGCGCCTTGGTGTCCATCGGGTTAATACCGGCGGCATAAACGCGGATCAAAACCTGATGCGGGTTGTCAATCCGATCGACAATGGGTTTGGGCATCTCCTCGACGTGTAGTTCGTGGTTAGCACCGTATTGGTGAATCGTTGCAGCTTTCATGAGTTGAGTCAAATAATGGATGCTCCTTTAACCCAAATGCCAGGGGTGAAGTTTGCGAGTCTTAGGCTACGGGATCGGTTTGGCCTGTCGGAAAGCCGTCCGGAACCGGGAGGGAGCGGCTGGCGAAACATTTCTTTTCGACAGGCCGTTAAGCGCTTTTCAACCAAATCAGGCAACGGTTATGATTAAAAAAGGAGATTCGGTGCGCTGGAAATACGCCAGTGGCCACGCCGAAGGGAAGGTGGTGGAAATCCACAAAGAAGCGGTCGAAAAAACCATCAAGGGGTCGAAGGTAAAACGCAATGGCTCGGCGGATGACCCGGCGCTGATTATTGAGCAGGACGATAACGATCTGGTTTTAAAGCTGGAAAGCGAAGTGGAAAAGGTCCACCCATAAGAGAAAACGTCATGAACGAGGAAGAAAAAAAGGAGGTGCTCGACGCGTTTAACGACCTGGTGAACATGAGCCCGTCGGAGTTGGAAAAATGGCTGAAAACGGACGAGTCGAAATCTGTGGGCTGGGACAGTGGCGACGGCGAATCGGTCGGCCATAAATCGGGTGAAAAAATCATCCAGATCAAGCAGAAAAAACAGGCCGACCTGACCGACCGCGATTTTGAACACATGCGCAAGGTGGTGGGCTACATCAAACGCCACAGCGCCCAGCGGCCCAAAGAAGTGAAAGGCAGCAACTGGGAATATTCGCTTAAAAACTGGGGGCATAAGCCGGAGTAAACTAAAAACGGTTTTCGGTGGCTGGTGTCACCGAAAACCGTTTTTTAACTACCGCCAAAGCTGGCGGTTACTTGTCGCGCACCAGCCGGATGGGAAGGTAGGGCGGGTTGTAGCCAACCGGGTACGCACCGAATTTGGCGTAGGTGTCGCTCGGCAACTGAATGAGTTCGAAGGCAATCGGAATCTCCTCTTCGTTCAGATCGGAGGTCCAGAGCAGGCAGTTGGTGCCTTCGCCGTTGGGGTTGCCGTTTAACACCCGCAGGTTGCCGGGCACGGCGTTGAAACCCGATTTGTTGTTGGCGTAACCATCCTGTTTTTTCCAGCCCGTTGCCGCCATCAACTGACCCAGCTTTTTCTTGGAAGCCAGATCCGAACCGTCTGTCGAACCCCAGTCGTTCAGCGCCAGACCCTGCGATTCGAGCAGTTTAACGAAATCCTGCCGGGACGGCAAGCGCCATCCTGCCGGGATCTTGATCACGTTGGGTAAATCAGCGTATTTGCAATAGGTGCCGTACTGCGGTTTGTTACCGTCTTTCAGACCGCCCACGCCCCCGTCGTAGTTTACCGACATCCATTCCTGCGAGCCAATGGTTACCGTCGGGTAATACTGCTTTCCGATCTGGACGTAGCTGCCGGAGGTCGGCGGTTTCGAGTAGCTGCCGTTGCCGCCCGGCGAGTTCGGAACGTCGTTGCCTACTTTGGTGTATTCCACCGAATACTGGTTGCCACCGTCGAACCGCTGGGCTTTCAGGTAGTTAGTCTCGTTGGGAAACGTGGTGCCCTGCGGATTGCGCAAGACGCTGAAGTAGTTTTTCAGGTCGTCGGCTTTGATGGGCGATTCCTTGTAACCCGGTGATTGATTGCTGAAAATCCGCATAACACCGGACTGGGCGTGGAATGTCAGCTGGGCGGGCTTGGCCTGGTATTCGAGCGTTCCGGTGATTTTGTACAGGTATTGCTTTTCTTCTCCACCGCTGCCGCTGTACACTTCCGATGTGTATTCGACGGCGTTTTTACCGTCTTTGGTAAAGATCATGGTGCGGAATTCACGAAAACCCGCTTCGCCCTGAAAAGTCTTGTTTTCCCAGTTTTTCGTCAGCGGGCCGTTGTTGTGGCTGGCATACCACGTACCGACCAGGTCGTCGGGAATGGAGGTGTACGGCGTGTTGGGCATCTCTTCGTTGCCACCGCCCCCCTCAACGGGGGCCACGGGTTCCTTGTTGCAACTCGTCAGGGTGCTGACCACCAGGGCCAGTAAAGCCGCTTTTGACAGCAAACGTTGTACGGACTTCATCTTGGTTCTTCTGTATTTGTTGTTGGCCCCAAACGCGTTCGGGTAGTACAAAATTGGGTACGGATCGGGGCGGATTGAAGAAACTTATGCGCCAATTGCCAAAGGCCCGGAATCAATTGCGCAAAAACAACACTAAAGTGGTTTTTGAGTAAGTTTGTAGTTCCACTATACCCGTCTCTGTATGCAACGCAGAACATTTCTCCAACATACCGGCCTGCTGGCGGCTGCCGTTCATACATCCGGCCCCGCAGTTTTGGCGTCTACCCCGGCTCCAGCGGCCAAGAATAAACTGCCTAAATGGAAGGGGTTCAATCTGTTGGATTTCTTTTCGCCCAATCCGGCCCAGAGCCGTCCGGCCACCCAGGAAGACTATTTCAAGTGGATGCGCGACTGGGGTTTTGATTTTGTCCGGATTCCTATTGCTTATCCGTCGTACCTCAAATTTGACCGTAGCCGGAACATCACGCCCGAAGAGGTCTACCAGATCGACGAGCAGGCTGTGGAACGCATTGACAGGCTGGTGGCAATGGCCCACAAACACGGTTTGCACGTCAGCCTGAACCTGCACCGTGCGCCCGGCTACTGCATCAATGCCGGTTTCCACGAACCGTATAACCTCTGGCGCGATCAGCAGGCGCAGGATGCTTTCAATTTCCACTGGAATATGTGGGCCAAACGCTACAAAAACACGTCGTCCAAGAAAATCAGCTTTGATCTGGTGAACGAGCCGAGTATGCGGGAGGACATGAACGACCAGCATTCCAAAAGCGGGCCGGTGCCCGGCGAGGTGTACCGCAAAGTGGCCAAAGCCGCTGCGGAAGCCATTCGGAAAGAAAACCCGGACCATCTGGTCATTGCCGACGGTAACAGTGGCGGTTCGACCGTCATTCCGGAGATTACCGACCTGAACATCGGGCAGAGCTGCCGGGGCTATCATCCGGGCATTATTTCGCATTATAAAGCACCCTGGGCCAACAAAGACCCGGAGAACCTGCCGATGCCGAAATGGCCCGGACAGGTGGGCAACAAATACCTCAGCCGCGCCATGCTGGAAGAATTTTATAAACCGTGGATCGGGCTGGTCAACCAGGGCGTGGGCGTACACTGTGGCGAATGCGGCTGCTGGAATAAAACACCCCACGACGTGTTTCTGGCCTGGTTTGGCGACGTACTCGATATTCTGAGTAGCAACGGCATTGGCTTTGCGCTTTGGGAATTCAGTGGTTCGTTTGGCGTGCTGGATTCCGACCGGGCCGACGTGGCCTACGAAAACTGGCACGGCCATAAGCTGGACCGGAAGTTGTTGAATCTGATGGCAAAATATTGATGGGAGAGGAGCAGCCGGAAGTTGGCGTTATTCATTCACAGAAGGAGCTGGAAATTCTGTATCAATCCAGTGATCTGGTCGCGGTCAATAAACCGCACGGTTTGCTGGTGCACCGCTCGATTATCGCCAGCGACGCCAGCGAGTTTGCCGTGCAGTTGCTGCGCGATCAGTTGGGGCAGCGCGTCTATCCCGTTCACCGGCTCGACCGCAAAACCGGGGGCGTTCTGTTGTTTGCGCTGGATGAAACAATGAATTCGCTCATGCAGCAGCAGTTTGCCGACGGCAAGGTGGACAAGACCTACCTGGCTATCGTACGCGGGTACACCCCCCACGAACTCGACATTGATTATCCGCTCCGGGTCGATGAACGTTCGGCGGGGTCGGCAAACGCCAAAGTGGGCACTGTACAGGATGCGTTTACGCACTTGAAAACCCTCCGGCGCACCGAAATTTCGTTGCCGTTTGGCAAACACGCCACTTCCCGGTATTCGCTCGTGGAACTGACGCCCACCACCGGCCGGCTCCACCAGCTCCGGAAGCACATGGCGCACATTTTTCACCCGATCATCGGCGACCGGCCCCACGGCTGCAACAAGCAAAACCGGTTGTTCAAGGAGCAGTTTGGTATGGAAACGATGCTGCTGCACGCCGAGCGCATCCGGTTCCGGCACCCGCTGACCGACGAGGAAATTGCCATCACAGCGCCCTGGCAGGCCGAATTCAGCCGGATGCTGACGGTTTTGTTTGATACTCCGGATGTGAACGCTAATACGCTACCGGCATGAAAATCGCCGTTCTGGGTGCTACGGGTCTGATCGGAAAACCCGTTACGGAACAACTGATTGCGGCTGGTTATACCGTCACGATTCTGGCGCGTAATCCCGAAAAAGTGCAGGCCCGGTTTCCTACTGCGCGGATCGTCCGTGCTGATTTGCGGAATCCGGAAAGCCTGCGAACCGGACTGCAACACCAGCAGGCGGTTTACCTGAATCTGTCGGTCCGGCAAAACGAGAAGCCGAATGAATTTCACACCGAAACTGACGGCCTGAAAATCCTGCTGGCCGAAGCCCGGCGGGCGGGCATCCAGCGCATTGGTTATTTGTCGTCGCTGGTCATGCGGTATCAGGGCCTGAACGGGTTTCGCTGGTGGGTGTTCGACGTGAAGCACGAAGCCGTGCGCCTGTTGAACGAATCGGGTATTCCGACCACGATTTTTTATCCGTCCACGTTCATGGAAAGTTTCTCGATGCAGACGCAGGGGCCGCTGCTGCCATTGGCCGGAAAATCCGTCGCGCCCATGTGGTTTGTGGCCGGGCAGGATTACGGGCGGCAGGTGGCGCGGGCGCTGCAACTGCCGGGCAATCAAAACCGCGAATACGTTGTTCAAGGGCCGGAAGCATACACCTACGAAGCGGGGGCAAGGCTGTTTGTCCAGCAGTATGCCAAACGAAAACTGGCCATTGTAAATGCACCCCTGGGCGTTCTGAAATTGCTGGGACGCTTCAACCCGACGATTAACTACGGCGCGCACATTGTAGAAGCGCTGAACAACTACCCCGAACGCTTCGAAGCCGAACCGACCTGGGCAGAACTGGGCCCGCCGACCCTGACCATTGGTGATTACGCCTGGCAGGCTCCCTGAGCAGGGTACTGATAGTGGATCAAAAGCAAAAGCCGCACCGGTTAACTGCTCGTGCGGCTTTTCAGCAATGTTTCTCTCGTCGTTTAGGCCAGCTTGCCGGAAGAAAGAAAAATGGTTTGATCGCGCAGGAAAGCCGAAATCCAGATCAATACCATTGGCAGAACGGCATTGAAGGGAGTACCGTGGGAAAGCTCCGTAGCCAGCGCACCAGCGAAGTAGCAGGACAATAGAATAAAGCCCAGTTTCATGGTTTTGGGATACAGGTACAACAGCGCAAAGACAATCTCCATCATCCCCAACAACGTAACATAAGGAGCTACGCCCATTTTATTGAGGGTTGCCACCATCTCCGGAGATGCGGTTAGTTTCATAATCCCACTGAAGATGGTCATTCCGGCGGCTAATACCGTGAAGAGGATGGTTGCAATTCGTTTGATTTTAGGATTCATAGCGGTAAACGTGTTAAAAACATAAGAGTCAAAGCGTGGGACTGAGCCAACAAAAAAGCGGTCGGTATTTTTGGTCCGTACGTAACTTGCTGCGACAAAATTACGTACATTTGCTATCCAAAGTATAGCAGTTACCTGAAGGTAACCAGATGGTATTTAGGAAAGATGAAGCAAAGACCACATTCGGAGTGCCAGAGTGCGCTCCTGCCGATTCGGGATGCGCTGGAGGTGCTGAGTGGAAAATGGAAGCTACAGATCATTATTTCGATCTCAACCGGCAATCAGCGGTTTCGGGAAATTGAGCGGAGCATTCCCGGCATTACTTCCAAAGTATTGGCTAAAGAGCTTAAGGATCTGGAAGAACACCAGCTCATTAAGCGGACCGTGCACGATACCATCCCGGTGGCAGTTTTATACACGCCGGAACCTTACGCCTGTTCGTTGGATAACGTGATCAAGGCGCTGCACGAATGGGGGACGGGCCACCGGAAGAAAATCATCCAGCGGGAAACCACAGAATTGCCAACGGGGGAATAAAACCTTACGGACTCAAAATAATAGCCATCGTTTACTTCTTCGGTTCCAGATAGGATAGGGGTGAGACAATTTTATAAGCCGGATTGTCTTCGACCAGGTCCTGCAACACACCAACGTGCGTCTGACCCATGATCACGAGCAACTTCCGGCCCCGGTTTTTGAGTTGCGCCGTTAGAATATTCGAATAGATTTTGAGGTTCCGGTTGTAAAACAGACTGATGAATTCAGCACCGATGTAGGCTTTATCGAGCTTGCTCAGGTCGGTGCTGTGAACGCCCGACTCCGAGAAATCGCCGTTGATGACCAGGGCGGGCGTGTTGTAGAACAGCCGGTGGGTCAATTGAATCATCGCGGGCCGGTTGATGGCCACCACGTAATCGTACAGCGAAAGGCTGTCCTGTTGCACAGCTTTTTTGAGCGGCCGGGCGGTATTCTGGAGTTTCTGCAAGCCCTGCCGGAAGAGTTCGATGTTCTTGCCTTTGCTCAGCAGCGACTGCGACGTGGCCTCGTAATGATCAATGCCGTAAATCCGCGGGTGGTTCAGAAGTTTGCCGAGCGCAAAACCCACCTGATACGTTTCGCTCCGCCCACCGTCCAGATCGGTTAATCTGAGCGAACCCGAGCGGTACAAACGAAACAAACTATCCAGCCGCGCTTGCTCCCTGGGTTCCACTTCCACCATAATCATATCCGGCGCGAACCGCTTCAGGGCCGCGTTGAGTTTGGCTAGTTCAGCCTGCTTTTTCGAGCTGAAAACCTCGGCCTGGGGCGTGCCGTTTGCCAGTTGGTTCAGGTGGTCGAAGCCGAGAAACAGGATTTCAACCGGCTCGGTTTGCTGGGCGAAAGCGGTTTTTGTTCCGAACAGAAATGATAGTAAAAAGAAAAAAACGATCCGGTACGTACCCCTGAATCTCATGCGCAAATGGGTTGAAGTCGTGCTGATGAAAATGCGTCGGCAAAATTACATGCCTGAATGGATGCACTGCCCGAACGATGATGGATGGCTTTTCGAGATGGTTAAACAGAATAAATGGCCCATAAAGGGCCATTTTCTATCCAGTCTGGACCTTACTCAAATATCTTAAACCGTTCGTGGGCCTGCCGTTCCAGCGTTTCGCGGTGGTCGGGGTGGGCAATATTGATCAGGGCCTGGGCGCGTTGGCGGAGGTTTTTACCGTACAGATACGCAACACCGTATTCCGTTACGATATAGTGAACATGGGCGCGGGTAGTGGTTACACCGGCTCCTTCTTTCAGGAAAGGGACAATCTTGCTGTCGCCGTATTTGGTAACCGACGGCAGGGCAATGATCGGTTTGCCGCCCTCCGAGAGCGAAGCACCCCGCACAAAATCCATCTGTCCGCCCACGCCCGAATACTGGAATGTTCCGATGGTGTCGGCGCAGACCTGACCCGTCAGATCCACTTCAATGGCGCTGTTGATGGCCGTCACTTTCGGATTGCGCCGGATAATGGCCGTGTCGTTGGTATAGGTCACTTCCTTCATCACCACGCTGGGGTTATCGTTGATAAAGTCGTACAGCCGACGGGTGCCCATCGCAAAACAGGAAACGAGTTTGTAGGGAATGGCTTTCTTTTTTTCGTTGGTGATAACCCCCCGTTCGACCAGATCAATCACGCCGTCGGAAAACATTTCGGTATGAATACCCAGCTTCTGGTGGTGAACCAGTTCGGCCAGCACCGCATTCGGAATCCCGCCGATGCCCATTTGCAGCGTCGCGCCGTCTTCAACCAGTTCGGCCACGAAGCGGCCAATTTTCTGTTCGGTGGGCGTAGCGGATTTTAACGGCATTTCGTACAACGGATCGTCGCATTCGACGGCAGCGTGCAGGGTTCTAACGTGAATAATACCGTCTCCGTGCGTACGCGGTACGTTGGGGTTGATCTGGGCAATGACGTATTTGGCGGTTTTGACGGCACTCAGCGAAATATCAACCGACGGGCCGAGCGAACAGAAACCGTGTTGATCCGGCGGGGAAACCTGAATCAGCGCCACATCCAGCGGCAGAATATTCCGTTGAAACAGCAACGGTATTTCACTCAGAAAAATCGGAACGTAGTCGGCCATACCGGCGTTGACCTGCTTGCGCATGTTGGCCCCGATAAAGAAAGCATTGGGATTAAACTGGGCCGCATACTGCTCTTCACAATACGGCAGATGGCCTTCGGTATGCATGTGGCATACCTCAATATCGCGAAGTTGCTCCCCAGCGGCCCGTTCGACCATCGCCCTGATAAGCCGGTGGGGCGTCTGGGCGACGCTGTGGATAAAAACGCGGTTGCCGGACTGAATGACCTGTACGGCCTGCTCCGGGCTGACAATGGGCACCAGATTATTCATGCGTGGAAAGGGATGACTAGCGTGGTTTGATTTTTGGCAAATCTACAGTCTAAGTGGCTTGGAGCGGGTGAGCAAGATCATAAGGTGGACAATTACTTATCCTAGGGATTGTTGGCGGGGCTTTTTACCATGAAGAAAATATAAAGCGGCTGCCGGTCAGATTACCATTGGCGGGAAAATCAGGAATCGTCCTACAGATTTAGGCATGAGCATGTCGGTTTGAGGAGCGGTTTGAGCAGAAATAAGTACAGGAGCACAGCGAATTGAGCGGGCGGGACGGCATTAACACAGTCGTAAGTTCATTTAGCCCGGTCGCAACAGGAAGTTAATTTGCAGGAATAATGATAAAAACAAAATTTGTTTTGGATTTTATGGGTAATTCAGGTAAAAAATAGGGGCCATTCAATCAATTCGTTAGGTAACATATTCGACGATACGCGTAAATTGCCGGAGTAAAATCGGTGCGTTGATGGGAAAAATTTTACTTCTTTTTTGTGCCATCGGGTTTTGTGCGGTAGCGCAGCCAAGCAAGCGCGATAGTCTGGAAGCCCTCCTGCAAAAGGCGGGGCCAGATACCAACCGGGTCCGGCTGCTGAACGATGCGGCCGCTATCTACTGGAGCAGTGATCCGGAAAAGCTAAAACGCTACGCCGAAGAAGCCATGCAGCTTTCCCGGCAACTGGATGATGGCGTCGGGATGGGTCGAAGCTACGTCAGTATGGGAATCTATCACTGGGCGAAGGGCAACTACCAGAAGGCGATTGAATCGGTCAAAGCGGGTTTGCCGTATCTGGAAGCGGGGAAGAACAACCGGGCGATCTCGGCTGCCTATCACAATATGGGCATGAACTATGCCGCCCTGAGCGATTTTCCACAGGCGATTGACTATTACTTCAAAGCACTGAAAGTTTACGAGGGAATGGGCGCTGGCACACAGGCGCAGGCAGCGAGCACGTATAATGCCATCGGCGTTATCTTTGAACACCAGCAAAATTACGATCAGGCGTTGAAATACTACTGGCAGTCATACCGAAAAAATGCCGGTACCGATCTGCGCGGACAGATGGGGGTATTGATTAACATCGGTACGGTTTACCAGCTAAAAGGCGATTTGCGCAAAGCGGTTTTCTATCTGAATCAGGCCCGTAGCGGTTTCGAAACGATGAAGGAACCCATTGGAATCGCGATGAGCCTGAACCATCTGGGCGAAGTGTACCTGAAAATGAAGCAGCTCGACCGGGCCGAAAACCACTATCGTCGGGCGTTGCAACTGGGCGAGCAGAAAAATTACCAGTCGAGCATCCTGACGAGTCTGCTCGGGCTGGGCAGGGTGCGTTCGGAAACCGGTCAGGACGCCCGGAGCCTCGACTATTACGAAGAAGCCCGGCAGCTGGCCGAACAACTGCACCAGCGGGAAGACCGGCTATCGGCCTACAAGGGACTGGCGGCTGCCTATGCTGCCACCGGCAATTTCGCAAAAGCCTACGGTTTTCAGTCGAAATGGGTGGCCCTGAACGATTCGGTATTCAATGAGGAGAGCGCCAAAAAGATTGCCAGCGTACAGGCCGGATACCAGTCTGAAAAAAAACAGGCCGAAATTGAACTACTGAAAAAGGAGCAGGAAGTATCGGTGTTGTGGCGCAATACCATCGGGGCCGGTTTGCTGCTGACGCTCCTCGTCGGGGCGCTGGTCGTGAGCCGTCAGCGGTTGAAAATCCAGAAAAATCAGGCGTTGCTGGAGCAAAGCCGGTTGGTGGCCCAAAAGAACGAACAACTCCAGCGCCAGACGCTCCAACTGGAAGGGCAGGCCCAGACGCTGGCCACACAGGCCCGCCAGCTTCAGGAACTGGACGAGGTGAAGTCGCGGTTTTTTGCCAATATCTCCCACGAATTCCGGACCCCACTGACGCTGATCATCGGTCCGCTGGCCGAAAAAATGCGCTCCATGACCGACTCCACCGATGTCGATTTCCGCTGGAACGAGGTGGCCGTCATGCACCGGAACGCCCAGCGGCTTTTGCAGCTCATCAACCAGTTGCTCGATTTGTCGAAGATTGAATCCGGAAAAATGGAACTCCGGCTTCAGCCGGGCCCCATCAACGACCTGCTGACGGTAACGGCGGCTTCCTTTTCGTCCATGGCCGAGCAGCGGCATATTCAGTACACCGTCCATATACCGACCGAACGGCTTTCGGTGCGCTATCACGCCGACCAGTTTGAGAAAGTGGTGACCAACCTGCTGTCGAATGCGTTCAAGTTTACGCCCAACGGAGGTTCGGTTACGCTCACCGCGCAGCGGATTCTGAAGCACGAAAAACCGTATGTGCAGCTATCCGTCGACGACAACGGTATTGGTATTGCCCCCGAGCAGTTCGAACGGGTTTTTGAACGGTTTTATCAGGGAACTACTTCGCTGGTGGGCGACCAGCCCGGTACGGGCATCGGCCTTTCGCTGGTCAAGGAGGTAATTCAACTGCATAACGGTACCATCCGCGTCGAAACAAAAGCCGGGCCGGGGGCGCGGTTCGTGGTGGAATTGCCGCTTGTGGAGTGGGCAGACCCCATCAGTGAGGGCACCTCGATCAAAAGTCGGGCGGATGAAGCGCGCTTTGTCGCGGACAATACCGTTCCGGACGAACCGGAAAACGGGGCGGAAGAATCCGACCAGCGACCCGCCTTGCTGATTGTGGAGGATAACGATGACCTGCGGATGTTTATCCGAAACCAGTTGCGACGGCATTACCGGGTTCTGGAGTCCGAGAACGGTGTTCGGGGGCTGGAAGCGGCCATTGAGCAGGCACCCGATCTGATTATCAGCGACTGGATGATGCCCGAAATGGACGGGGCCGAACTCTGTCGGTGCATCAAAACCGACGAACGAACCAGCCACATTCCCGTCATCCTGCTGACGGCTTTAGCCACGCAGGACAACAAACTGACCGGTCTGGAAACCGGTGCCGACGATTACCTGACCAAGCCGTTCGACTCGCGGGAGTTGCTGGTGCGGGTGCAGAATCTGATCGAAAGCCGCCGGAAGCTCCGCGAACGGTTTGGCCGCGAACTCCGGATTGGTCCCACGGACATTGCCGTAACTTCCGCCGACGAAAAATTTCTGATGCGCGTCATGAAAATTGTGGAAGATAACCTGGGCAAATCGGAATTCAGCGTGGAGGAATTTGGCCGGGAAGCGGGCCTGAGCCGGATGCAGTTACACCGCAAACTGACAGCGTTAACCGGGCAGTCGGCGGGTGATTTCATCCGTGTGATGCGTCTGAAACGGGCGGCCCAATTGCTGGAAGGTCAGGCCGCTACGGTATCCGAAATTGCCTATGAAGTCGGCTTTAATTCGCTTTCCTACTTCTCCAAAGCTTTCCGCGAGCAGTTTGGCGTGCTGCCGACCGAATACGCCAGTCGTCCCAATGCATCGGTATGAGTGAGCGGTACGCTGTCGTAGCCTTTGATTGCCGGGGAATTAACGCAAGTGGGTCTGTTTTGTGAAACCGGTAACGAAAAACGCGGATTGAATACCCACCCAATCCGCGTTTTCCGTCCATAACCGTAAAAGCCATTCTAGGCCGTTTCCTGGAAGAATTTTCTGGCACTGTCCTGATCGATAAAGAGCTGGGTGCTGGGGTGCGACCGCAAAATGGTCGAAGGAAATTCTTCCGTAACCGCATCGACCAGCGTGTGATAAATCGCTTCGGCTTTGTGGGCCGCCGGAACCATGCAGAACAGGTGTTTGCCGCGCAGCAGGGCCGGAATTGTCAGGGTCAGGGCGTATTCGGGTACCTGGTCCAGCGATTCAAAGCATTCATCGTGAACCTGTTGCATACGGCTGGTCAGATCAAGCTGCACCTGTTTGACCAGCACCGGATCGTTGAAGTTGGCAACGTGCGGGTCGTTGAAGGCAATGTGGCAGTTCTCACCAATCCCCAGGCAGACAATATCCGTCGGGTATTGCTCCAGCAGCGCGGCATACCGTTGGCATTCCTGTTCCGGATCGGCGGCATTGCCGTCCAGATAATACACCTCCCGGATGCCAACCTGATCGAAAAGCTGCTGTTTCAGAAACAGCCCGAAACTCTGGGGGGCATCGGTGGGCAGACCAATGTATTCGTCCATGTGGAACGCCCGGATGCGGGTCCAGTCGATGCCGGATTCCTGCGCCAGCGTTGCCAGAAATTCATTCTGCGAGGGAGCCGAAGCAAATATGATATTGATAAAGTCCTGATTCTGCTGTAGTTCTTTGATTTTTTCGGCGACGGCCCGGGCGGCACTCAGGCCCAGTTGCTGCCGGTTTTCAAATAAGTTAACCTGAAGCTGGTCGACGTTAAATATGTGGTTGGGAGACGTTAGCGAAGTCGTCATGCGTTTATTAAAAGTTGATTAGAGTAGACAAGATTTCCGTTGACAAGCGTGGCCGAAATGTCTACATTTTCGTTAAAAATGACCAGATCGGCGTCCTTGCCCGGTGTCAGCGAACCTTTGCGGGATTCGACGCCCATAATGCGTGCGGGGGTAGTGCTGGCCATCCGGACGGCATCCAGCAGCGGCACGTCGGCCAGTTGAACCATGTTGCGCACGAGCTGATTAGTAGTCGCTACGCTGCCCGCAAACGAACTGCGGTCCGGCAATTTGGCAACGCCGTCTTCCACGATGACTTTCAGGCCGTTTTTCAGCGACCCGAGCGTGCTTTCGCCTTCGGGCATCCCGGCGGCCCGCATGGCATCGGTAATCAGGGCCGTGCGGTCGGCGCCTTTGATTTTGTACACCAGTTTGAGCAGGGGTGGCGGCAGGTGAACCCCGTCCGTAATGATCTCTACGTCCATATCCAGCAGGTAGGCGCTTTCAATCACACCCGCATACCGGAAAGCATTCCGGCGCGTGACGCCCGACATGGCCGAGTACAGGTGCGTCGCCAGCGAATAGCCGTTCTCGTACGCTTCCAGCACGTCTTCGTAAATGGCATCGGTATGGGCCACAGCCGCCAGAATGCCTTTTTCGCGCAGCCGTCGCCCGAACGGTATGGCACCCTCCAGCTCCGGCGCGGCACTCCAGCGAACGATAGACGACGAATAGGCCAGAATTTCTTCGTACTCCTGCGGGTCCGGGTTGCGGATGTAGCGCGGGTCCTGCGCCCCCCGCTGACTCAGCGCGAAGTAAGGCCCCTCCAGATGGATACCCAGGAAAGCCGCGCCCCGGCGGTTGGTCCGGTTGGCCGCTTTGTAGGCATCCAGCGTTTGCAGCAGGTCTTCTTTCTCGGCGGTCAGGGTGGTGGGTACCAGCGCGGTCGTGCCGTAGCGGGCGTGGAGTTCGGCGATTTTCAGGAAAGCTTCTTCCGTGCCGTCCATGAAGTCGTAGCCCCCGCCCCCGTGGACGTGAATGTCGATAAATCCGGGCGCGACGTACTGGCCCCCCGCATCAATTTCTACGGCATCCGGCACCTCCACATCCCGTTCGTGAATGCCCCGGATGATACCATCTTCGATCACGACGGTGCCGCCCCGGATGTAGCGGTATGGGGTAATCAGGATGCCATTCGTTATTTTCAGAAGCCCCATTTGCGCAGTTGATGGCCTTTTACGGCGTAAAACACGAGATAGAGGTAACAGGGAAATAGAACCCAGTAGGCTACACGCAGGTCGTATAAGTCGGCCAGATAACCGTAGATCAGCGGCATGATGGCGTTCCCGCACAGCCCCATAATCAGGATGGAAGCACCCAGTTTCGTAAACCGTCCCAGACCGTCCAGCGCCAGTGGCCAGATGCCCGCCCAGACCAGCGAATTGGCCAGACCCAGCAGCACCACGAACCAGATGGAAACATCGGTTTGGTGTCCTAAAAAGGTAAACGAACCCTGAGCAAAGATGATGAGGAGCGTAAAAATTGCGCCCAAAACCGTACAGATCCGCAACGCATTGACCTGGCTAATGAAGCGGGGAATGGTAACAATGCCGATCAGATAACCGCAGATGGTGCAGAACAGCGTGTACGAAGGAAATACCTTGGCTTCCAGCAGGTCAATGCCCATCGAATCGGCGTAACTGATGATGGTGTCAATAGCGATTACCTGCGTACCGACGTGCAGGAAAATGGCTACCGCGCCCAGAATCAGGTGCGGAAACTGAAAAATGCTGGTTTTGCTGGCGTTGGCTGTGGCCACTTCGGGAGTTTCGTGTTCCGTGTTGAGTTCGGGCAGGGGAGAGCGGTAGACCAGATACCCCAGTATGAACAGGAACGTGCCCAGCACGGCATACGGCGGAATCACCCGGCGAATCAGTTCATCCAGAGCCGCGCTCCGCTGCACATCGGTCATGCTGCCGAGTTGGGCAAACAGGTCGGTATCCGTCGGGCGCAAAATTACCGCGGCAAAAACAATCGGCGACAGAATACCGGCGGCTTTGTTGCAGATACCCATGATGCTGATGCGCTGTGCAGCCCGTTCTTTCGGCCCCAGAATGGTAATGTACGGGTTGGAAGCCGTTTGCAGAATGGCCAGCCCGATTCCGATGGTAAACAGGCCCATCAGAAAAATACCGTAGGTCCGGGTGAGAGCCGCCGGAATAAAGATAAACGCTCCCAGCGCCATCGCCCAGAAGCCAACCATCATGCCCTTCTTGAAACCGGCCACTTTCAGCAGATAGGATGCCGGTACCGACATAATGAAATAGGCAATGTAAAAAGCAAAGGCCACCAGATACGCCTGAAAACTCGTGAGTTCGCAGGCAATTTTGAAGTATGGAATCAGGATGGAGTTTACCCAGGAAATGAATCCGAAGATAAAAAACATCAACCCGATCAGAAAAATGGAAATGGTGGTATCCCGCTTATCGAGGCTGCTGACGTCGATGGCGATGGTATTCGATTTCATCCGTTCGTTGGTTAGTTTTTCTAATTAAACCGTTGGCTCCCAGCCTTTCTCATACTCCCGTTTCCACAGTTTCTGGGCTTCCTTGTTGTTTTTGATGCGGCCGTTGGCCGGATCGGTTTGCAGGGCACCACCCGAACGCAGGGCGATGTTACCCAACTGAACCAGCAGCGTACTTTGGTGGCCGCTTTCGATGTTGGAAGCCAGGGGAGCCCCTTTCTTGATACCGTCGAAAAAGTTCTGAATATGAATCGCATCCAGGGCCTGTGAGGGATTCATGCGGTCGCGGGCGTTGATGGTGATGTCGTTTTTAACGTCCTTCACCAGTTTGTTTTCCAGGTCAAAC
The DNA here is from genome assembly GCF_003259745.1 of Larkinella arboricola. Taxonomy (GTDB): domain Bacteria; phylum Bacteroidota; class Bacteroidia; order Cytophagales; family Spirosomataceae; genus Larkinella; species Larkinella arboricola. The sequence goes on from NZ_QLMC01000002.1 coordinate 464,448, forward strand.
ACTTTGTAGGAGTTGCCGCTGTCGATCAGCAACGAACCGGTGTCGCCGTAAAACAGGACGCCCGTGCTGGTGCCTTCAACGGCTTTCCCGTTGCAGCTACGGCCCTCCCAGGTCATGCCGGTATTGTTGGCGAAGTCCCAGTTAATCACCTGCGTATCCGGCGTTTCCCAGTCGTCTTTATACCGGTAGCGACCGCCCGATGAGGTTACCTGCGTGGGATAATCGACGCCCAGACCCCAGCGCATCAGGTCCACCATGTGGGTGCCGTTGTTGAGGGCTTCGCCGGTGCCCCAGTTCCAGAGCCAGTGCCAGTTGTAGTGAATCAGGTTGTCTTTGTACGGCCGACGGGGCGCGGGTCCCTGCCACAAATCGTAGTTCAGCCACGACGGAACGGGCGCTTCCTTGCCGACGCCAATCGACGCCCGGTTGTTGGTGTACCAGCCTTTGGCGAAGTAGGGCCGACCAATGATGCCGCTTTGCAATTCCTTGATGGCCTGCACCACGTTGGGCCACGACCGGCGCTGATTGCCCATCTGAATCACATTTTTGTACTTTTTTTGAACGGCCATCAGCAGTTCACCCTCGTTTGGGTTGTGGCTGCACGGCTTTTCGAGGTAAACGTGCTTGCCGGCTTTCGACGCCAGAATGGCCGCCGGAGCGTGCCAGTGGTCGGGAGCGGCCACCACCAGCGCATCCAGGTCTTTGTCTTCCAGGGCTTTCCGGAAGTCCGGCTGGTTTTTCGGCTTCGACTTCTGAATTCCTTCCACCGTGGTGATGCATTTTTCGGCGGCTCGCGTATCGACGTCCGAAACCGAAATGACTTCACAATTGGGTTGGAGGGCGTAATTGCTCGCCAGGGCCAGTCCCCGGCTGTTGACGCCCATCATGCCGACCCGGACCTTTTCGTTGGCCCCCAGGATGCGGGCGTAGCTTTTCGGAGTGAAACCGGGTAAAACACCGCCCGCCCACAGGACGGCGGTACCGGCAACGGTTTTTCGGATAAAGTCTCTACGGTCTTCGTGGGATGGGTTGCCTTTGGTATTTTTCATCGCAATACAGTTGATAAAAGAGTTCTAATTGGAGAGGGTTTCGAACCCTCAAAAGCTATCAAGTTAGGCGAAAGGGTTCGGAATTTTTACTAAATCCTGAATTTCTTTCCCCTGGTGTTCAAACCGGGCCAACGTGTAAACCGTGCCGTCGGTACCGATGGCGATGGAATTTACGTAGGTTGGGCGCGAACCGTCGGCGTAAAAGATCGGTCCGTGATCCTGGTACGTTCCGGTGGGAATGTGGAACGTAATCAGGTGCAGGTTTTCGAGTCCTTTGGCGGCTCCCTTGGCAATCTGGTCGGCCCCTTTCAGTCGTTTTCCGTCGATGTAAATCGGGCCGCCGGTCAGATAATAGATGGTTTCGCCGTCCGGGCCGGGTTGAAACCCGAGGTAGCCGTAGCTGAACTGATCGAACATACCGCTGCGCTTCGACGGCTCCGAGGCAATGCGCTCCACAAGTTCGAGTTTGGGCGTGCGCGGATCGAAGCGGAACAGATACCCCGAATTGCCGTGAACCCCGTAGGCCACGCCTTCAGGCGCGTACCAGAAAATTTTCCGCCAGTTGTACCCCATGCTGCCGGGACGGGTTGGGTCGTATTTGCCGAAATAATCCAGCCGTAAATCCACCCCGTCGAGCTTGCCGAGCGTGGCGGTTTCGGGCTGATAGGTCAGAATGTCGCCTTCCGCCGTGGACAGATACAGCGTCCCGTCTCCCTCATCCACAAACATCGACCGGCAGATCACCCGGTAATCGTCGCCTACGGTGCCCGCTTCCCCGCGTCCGCAGGTCAGGCCCGCGTTCACGAGCTGGCCCGTGTTCAGGTCGTAATGCAGCAGGTTCCCCAGCGGCCAGGTGAGGGCGTAGATATGGTTCCGGTCGCGGTCGATGGTCATCGTCAGGATGCCTTCGCCGTCGGGGGCCAGGGCCAGGTCTTCAACTGTTCCGCTGGCCAGATCGTACGACAGCAGGTGACCGCCGGGGTACAGACCGTAGCCTTCCGGGGCGTTCTGGTGCAGGCGCTCCATGCCGTCAATCATTTCGTACACGCCCACGTGCGTCGCAAAATAGAGCTTGCCGTTGTGTTCATAAAACCGGACGTGGCTTTTTCCCTGCGGAATCAGCTTTTTACCTTTCTCTCCGCACACCTCCGTCAGGTCCGCAAGAAACTGGATGGTATCGGTTTGCGGATCATACGCATAGAGCTGACCGCCCACATCGTAGGATTCGGAGGAGAGAACGTAGTAAATTTTGCCGTCGCTGGCCGCCGAAATTGCATTATAGGTATCGTGCGCCAGTTCAAAACCGGAGAAATACGGCTTTCCTTCCAGAAAACGGCTTTCGGCAATGGCGGTTGTATCAGTAGCGGTGGTGTTCATCTTGTACTTCGTTCTTTTAATTTGAGGACTGGGTCAGGGCGTGGGCAATCCCGCCTGCCGGGCCACTTTAATGACTTCCGACAAAATGGTGGCTTCGATGGTGGACGACCAGACACTCGGCAAACCGTAGACCATCTGGGAGGAATCGCCTTCGTAACCGCCTTCCCGCAACACCGTGGTCGACGGAATGTAGCCCATCACATCGTTCGAATAAGCGGCCACAAACGCATCCGGACCAAAAATCTGCTTCAGCTTGATGGCGTATTCAATCACCACTTCGCCCCCCAGACTAATCAGCGGCTGGGCGCCCAGTTGCCAGACCTGAACCGGGTAGGCGTAGGATTTCGGAAACGGTTCGCCCCGTTTGAGCTGGGCCAGCATCCGTTCGGCATACCGTTTCTGGTAGGGTACATCGGATTTCATCACGTTGCGTAAATCAGTTTCCGTGGGTGACTTGGCAAAGTCCAGATCCACCTCGGAGTAAGCCGTGGTCAGCCGGGCTGACAGGTTGCGCATGGGTTCGGCCAGCACCCGTTCCACCGCAGCCGCCAGTTCACGGCCGTACTGCTGCGCCAGCGGCACCGAATGCCGGGGCAGGGCGTTCTGGTCGGCACCGGCACCCTGAAAAAACAGGGCTATTACGCCCGGATGGGCTTTTTCCAGTTCCAACTGGGCAAACCCCGCGTAGTCGCCCGACCACTGGTACCCATCCAATACCGTCGGGTGGCAGGCATACCCAAAGGCCACGGCTTTCAGGTCGCCTTTGCTGTTCAGCACTTTGATGACCGGCACGGCGTACTCGTTCGGCCCCTGGAGTTCGGGCAGCCGGTGCAGCACGGCCGCGCTGTTGTTGCGCCGGTTGACCTGAAACCGGGTGACGCCGTTCTGCGCGTGCAGCGTGACAGCTTCCCGGTTTTTCAGGGCGTTGCCGACCAACTCCACAATCTGGGTTTCCAGCGTGGCGGAATACTGAGCAATCTTAGCCACCTGATCGCTTTCAAACGGGTAAATATCCGTCAGGGCATCCTGCAAAACCGGCCCCGAATGCGTATGCGAACCGTTGAGAATAATCTGCGCCTTCGATAAATTGTATCTGGCTCTCAACTGCTCCCGAATGCGGTCGGAGAGTTTTTTGGGAAAACCGAGCAGGTCGGTGGTGACCAGTACGGCCTGCTTGCCGCTTTCATCTTCCAGCACCAGCGCCTTGGCCCACAGGTCGTGCAGCGTACCGTCTGACGGGCGGGTGCGGGCGGCAAACCCGGCCATCCACAGGCCGGGTTTAGGCGTAATGACGGTTCGGGCAACCCCGGCTTTCCAGCCTGTCGCCAGCCCCGACGGTTTTCCGCTGGCTTTTGCGCCGAAGACCGTCAGGAGCAGGCAGGCAATCAGTAAATAGCAACTCGTTTGTTTCATTTTTGACTCAACTTAACCAGCTGATCCGCGTTTTTATGGATTTTTTCAATGGCCGCAGCAATTTCGTCCATGTCCGATTTTGGGCCGAGCAGCATATTCTGCGTAAACCAGACGGCTTCTTCGTTGCACAGTTTATCGTTCTGCGGACAGTGGTTTTGGGCGACGTACTGCTTGAAATCGAGCATTTCCTTCGGATACATCTTCCGGAAGTTTTTGGACTGAAAAGCGTCGTTGAGGAACTGCTGGTTGTTCAGCGTGGCGTATCCGCTCGAACACGGAATGCCCTCAGCCTGCAACGCTTTCAGAAAACCGGCCCGCGACAATCCTTTGAAACCTTCCTTCTGGTAGCGGAACGGGAACAGGTGAAAAGCCGCCCGCGTCACGTTGTCGTAAAGTTTGTACGGAACAATACCCGGAATGTCCTTGATTTTTGATTTCAGGTAAGCCGCGTTCTCGTTACGCGTCGTGGTTTCGCCGTCCAGCCGTTTCAGCAGGGCCAGACCGATGGCGGCCTGGTATTCGGTAGTGCGGAGTTTGGTACCCTGCATGACGCTGCCGGTGCTCACCGACCCGACCGCCGTGCCGTACGGATTTCCGTAGTTCTGGTACGAGAAACACCGGTCCATAAAGCTGTCGTCGTTGCTGACCACGGCCCCGCCTTCGCCGATGGCGAGGTTCTTCGAGTTCTGGAAACTGAAGCATCCGGCGTTGCCGATGGTACCCACTTTCTGGTGGTTGATTTCGGCCAGGTGGGCCTGGCAGGTATCTTCGATCACGACCAGATTGTGCTTTTTGGCAATGGGCATAATCCGGTTCATGTCGGCGGGCAGGCCCAGAATGTGAACCGGAATGATGGCTTTGGTTCGGGGCGTTATTTTGGCTTCGATTTTTGCCGGGTCGATCTGGAAGGTTTCGGGGTCAACATCCACAAAAACCGGCATGGCACCCGTGGCCAGCACCGCCGAAACCGTGGCAATGAAGGTATACGGGGGCACAATGACTTCATCACCGGCCCGGACGTTCAACTGGTTCAGGGCAATGATCAGGGCGTTGGTGCCGTTGACCACCAGCAGACTCCGTTTTGCGCCCAGCGCCTGCGCCCATTTCTGCTCAAATTCGGTTGCAACCTTAGCCCGCGACCAGACGCCACTCCGGATGACCTCCAGCAATTGCTGTTCGTCGGTTTCGGGTTTCCAGATGGGCCAGGTCGGCCAGGCTTTCGTCCGGATCGGATTCCCGCCCAGCAGCGCGGCCTGGCCCGATGAACTGGGCAGCACCGTCGGGGCCGAATCCGTCAGGGAAGCCGCTTGTGAATCGATACCGGCTGCCAGCAGCGACGGCGTTATGACAGCGCCGAGTCCGGTCAATGAATTCCGTTTGATGAACTCACGTCTTGAAACGTTCTTTTTCATGCTCTTACGGTTTTTTAGCCTAACGCGTTAATTCCTCTTTCCGACCCTACCTGAATACCGGCCGGGTGCGTACCCATAGCCTAAAGCATCAAGAGGGAGTCGGGTTACTCTTTTTGGTCATTATTCGATTGTTTCCAGCGGTGGAACGTTCCGCTCGGCTCCGTCGTAGCCCTTGTTCTGGTTGATGACACCCAGCGTATTCGCCGTGATGACGCTCGACGGAATCGGCCACAGCACGTGGAAGGGTGCAATGTCGGCGGTGTTGCCGATGTACTGGACCTTCCGGTCGTAGAAGTTGTTAAGCTTCCGCACGCGGTCGTAGTAATAATTTTTCTGGCTGAAATTGTCCAGTGAGTACCCGGACTTGTTCTGTTTGGCCAGGATGTACGAAACCCGGACCAGTTCGGAATGCCGGGGTTCTTCCGCAAACAGTTCGCGGGCGCGTTCGTCGAAAATAAAGTCAAGGGTCACTTCGCCCGCCGTTACCGGCAAGGCTTTGGCCCGTTCGCGTACCACATTCAGGTCCTCGGCGGCTGCGGCCAGGTTGCCTTTCCAGTACTGCGCTTCGGCCCGGATCAGGTAGGTTTCGGCCAGCCGGAACACATACCAGTCGCCGTTGCCGCCCATCGGCAGGGCTTTGGCGTCGTCCTGCGGAACAAACATGATGTAATGGGGCATGGCGTACAGGGTGTAAAACGTATCGGCTGGTGTTGCCAAATTGGCGATCCGAACCGGTTTTCCGTAATCGACCGATGCCGGATTGTTGTACAGGATTTCGTTCAGGTCCACCCAGTTGCTGTTGCTCCGGCGCAGGTCGGGGGTGTTGCGCCAGTTGGTGTTTTTATAGTTCCAGAGCGAATATTGGTAGAACGCATCCAGCCGGACGTTGCCGTTACCGCGTCCCAGCGAATCATACATCGGCCCGCTGGCCACCATTCCCTGTTTGCCCTGACTATCCAGGACAACGGTATTCCACCAGGCCGAGTTGTAATGCCGCATCGTGTACAGCCCCGCCGACCGGGCGCCCGGAGGAGCTTCAAACCGGTCGACAATCGCCAGAATGGTTTCGGTGTTGGTTGCCAGATTGAAGTTTTTGGGGCGGTGCAAATCCCAGATCAAATCGCGTTTGGTATCGCCCGCCGACACGCCAAACCGGCTTTTCATCAGGGCGTACGGCCCATTGATAACCCGCGTGGAGGCTTCGATGGCTTTGTCGAATTCCAGGTTGGCCAGATACACTTTCGACAGCAGATGATCGCCCGCACCCTTCGAAATCACGCCGGGACTGGCTTTAACGGGCAGGTGCTGAATGGAAAATTCCAGATCAGTCTGAATCTTTTTAAGGATCGCCCAGCGGCTGTGGGTGGCAAAATCGAGTTTGGCCCCGGTAAGTTCTTCCCCGATAAACGGCACGTCGCCGTACGAGTTCACCAGCCGGTAATACCAGTAGGCGCGGTGCCAGAGGGCTTCGGACAGAATGGCGTTGCGCTCGCCGGGGTTGCTCCACTGAATGTCGTCGATGCGGGAAATCAGCACGTTCGCGTTTTTGATGGACGCGTAGGCCGACGTAAACATCGCCAGGTATTTATAATACCGATCTGTGTTGGGCGTCAGTTTGTAAAAGTCGAGTTGGACGCTGGCAACGGCCAGATCCGAAGCCGCAAACTCGTTGATCAGGAAATTGATAGGACCCGTATTTTCATTTTTGAGGTCTTTGCGCATCGTAATCAGCAACGACTCAAATCCGGCCTTGTCAACGTAGACATTTTCGGGCGCGAAAAACGAAAGCGGCCTGGGCTTCAGCCATTCTTCCTTGCAGGACGAAAGCGACAGCAGCACGAATAAAGCCGAACATAAGGTGATGATCCGTTTCATGGTTTTGTTCTTGATTCGTTTTCGTTGGAGCTTACAGGGAGAAATCTATACCGACGGTCGTAATCCGGGGCATGGGCGCAAAACCCGATTCGGGGTCCCAGCCGGGCCATTTGCTGAAGGTGAGCAGGTTGCGGGCCGATATAAACGCGCGGGCGTTGTTCAGCTTCAGCCGCTTCGACAGGGAAGGGGGCAGGTTATACGCCAGTGACACATCCTGAACGCGCACAAACGAACGGGATTTGTAGATCATGATACCGCCCCCGTAGGCGTTGTAGTTGACCATCGGGCGAGCCCATTCGTTGTTCTGGTTTTCGGGCGTCCAGTAGGGCAGGGCGTAGCTGTTCCGGCGGTCGTAGGTCTCCGAGCTGTTGTGCAGCGCATCCTGAAACGGACCAATATGACCCAGGTCGGCCCGGACAAACACCGAAGCCGTGAAGTTTCGGAAGAATGTGAGGTCGTTGCGCAGGCCGAGCCGGTAGCGGGGCTGGGTGTAGCCGATAAACGTTTTGTCTTTCAAGGCTTCATACAGGCCGTTGTTGTCCAGGTCGGTGGCTTTGAAATCGCCGGGTATCATCCGGTATTTGGCGGCTTCGGCGGCTTCCGTAGTTTGCCAGATGCCCGTCACGTCGTAGTTCCAGACCCGGTCAACGGCCTGGCCGGGGAACCATTGGTTGACGTAATCCGGTACTTCCCGCCGAACGGTCTGGCCGTTTACTTCCACTTCCTCGTAATCGCCGAAGAGGTTTTTAATCTTGTTCCGGTTCAGCGAAAAAACCAGGTTTGTTTTCCAGTTCAGGTTCCGCTGGTTCACATTGACGGTGTTGATGGTCAGTTCGATACCCTTGTTGCCAAGTCGGCCCAGGTTGGAGACGATGCTTTTAAAACCCGTCAGTTCGGGCAGCAGGCGGTTCATGAGCAGGTCCGTTGTGTTGGTGTTGTAATAATCGGCGCTCACATCAATCCGGTTGTTGAGCAGGCCCATGTCAAACCCTACGTTGACGGACTCGGTTTTCTCCCAGACCAGATCCGGGTTCGATAACGTGTTGTTATATACGCCGACCTGGACGTTGGAACCGTTGTAGTACAGATTCGACGACAGTTGCGCCAGAGCCGCGTAGGCTCCGATGGACCGGTTGCCGTTTACCCCCCAGGAAAGCCGTAGTTTTAGCCGGTTGATGGCCTGCACTTTAAAGAATTTTTCGTCCGAGATTACCCACCCAAAAGCCGCTGCCGGGAAAATGGCGCGCGGATTTTTCTGCCCGAAGGCCGAATAACCGTCCCGCCGGACCGAAGCCGTAAACAGGTACTTGTCCAGCAGCGTATAATTGATCCGTCCCATAGCCGCATCGCCGTTGATCTGGGTGTCGTCGTTGTTCAGCGACGGGTTCGAACCGAATTGCAGGGCGTGGTAACCCAGGTTCTGGTTCGGCACGAAGGTCTGGTTGGTGATGTACGACAGCCACGTACGGTTTTGCTCGGTGCTGTAGAGCAGCGTTACGTCGAACTGGTGTGCGCCAAACTTCTGATTCCAGTGCAGCAGGTTGTCGATAAACCGTTCATACAGGGAGGTTTCCTGCCGCGTACCGTAGCCGTTGGAGCGGGTAGCTCCACCCGCAATGGTTTGTGACGACCAGAAGTTGTAGTCTTTGGCAAATTCGTAGCGCGGCTGGAACGATAGCTTGTAATCAATTCCGAACGGCAGGTTGATCTTGGCATAGATCGACGCAAACAGGCTGTTTATTTTCCGAAACCGGTCCTGACCGTAGTAGTTGATAAAGGGATGCTGGGCACCCCCGCCCGCGTAGTCGTGCGGATACCATTTCAAACTGCCATTGGTTTCATACTCAGAACCGTAGGGGCTGGTGCGGTACATCCCGATGGTATCGGCGGGGACAGTGCTTTCGTCCCGGTCGGCAAACTGGGCGTTGACCCCCGCGTGCAGCCAGTTGGTTACCTGAAAATCAACGTTCAGGCGGCTGCGTATTGTGGCAAATTTATCGCCCTTAATCACACCTTCGTTGTTGTCGTAGCCCAGCGACCAGTAGTAGCTGACGCGTTCCGCTCCTCCGCCGATGCTCACGTCGTGGCTCTGCCGCAGCCCCGGGTTAATGACCATGTCATACCAGTCGACGGTTCTGCCGGCCAGGTAGTTCTCCGTTTCCACCGGGAACAGGCGCAGGCGTCCGAGCCATTCGTTGGTATTGTCGGCCTGGGGGTTGTTGCTGGCGGCCCGCCATTGTTCGAGCGTTACCCCGGACGGCAGGTTTTTGGGATCGTAAAAATAAAAACTGGGCAGGGTTGGGTTGGCCTGTTGCAGCACATCCCGGCGGAAGTTCAGATAACCGGCGGCATCGTACGGTTTGTAGTGATTGGTTACCCCGGCTACGCCGATTTTCGTTGATAGATTGATGGTCGGTTTGCCGGATTTGCCTTTCTTGGTCGTAACGATGATGACGCCGGAAGCGGCCCGGGCACCGTATACGGCCGCCGAACTGGCGTCTTTCAGCACGTCAATCGCTTCAATGTCCGACGGGTTTATATCCCGGATGCTGCCGTTGAAAATCACACCGTCCAGCACCACGAGTGGGTCCGTTGAGGCATTCAGGGAATTCGGCCCCCGGATTTCCATGGAACCTCCGCCCGCAGCCGATGCACTTTGGTTGGATTGAAATCCGGCGATGGTACCCGTCAGCATATCCGTGAGCTGGGTCATGGGCTGGTTTTTAAACGTCTCGGCGTTGATCCGCACCACTGAGCCGGTCAGATCGCTTTTTTTGGCCGTACCGTAACCAATCACCACCACTTCGTCGAGGTTGGAGGCACTGGCTTTCAGTTCCACGTTCAGGGCGGTTCGGTTGCCCACGGTTTCTTCCAGGCTCTCGTAGCCGATAAAGGTGAAAACCAGCACATCGCTTGGCTGGGCCTGAATGATGAACGCTCCTTCGGCATCGGTGACCACGCCTTTGGTCGTGCCCTTAATCACCACGTTGGTGCCCGGTATGCCTTCCTGCGTCCGGGCATCCGTTACTTTGCCCTTTACTTCCCGGGGAGCCTGCGCAAATGCGTCTCCGGTTTTCAGGTAAAAAAGCGTCATCAATAGGGCCACGATGAGCCCCAATCGTAGATTTTTCTCCATGATTATGGTTCAGTAAGAAATGAAAATGAGAAAAACGCGTACTGGCAATTCAGATGTAAGAAGCTACCGGGTACGTACCCGGTAGCAGACCTGCGTATTCAGGCTACGACAAAATGCAAGATTACTGTTTGAGGTTTTTCAGGACACTTTCCAGGCTCACAGGGGCACCATTCCGGCGTTTGCTCTCGTCGGCGGCTTCCATAAAGGCAAAAATCTCGATGGTTTCTTCGGGGGTAACCGGCACATTTCCGGTTTCGAAATACTTGATAATATCTTTCAATAATGGCTCATAGCCCGCGTAAGGCCCCAGCCGAACGTTTCCGGTTTGCGTAAATACCGTTCCGCCGTAATCGTGTTTGCCCGACCGGGTTCCGCGGAAGGTTCCAACGCGTCCGTCGGCCCAGGTTCCAACCACGATGTCGGTATCTTTGTTGGAAACCCGTACCACCTGCCGGCAGCCGGTTCCCATGACGGTAAAGAGCGTTTCAACGCCGTGGATACCGTACCAGAAGAGGTCCGGATGCGTTTTTTCCAGGACGGCGGGGCTAAAGGTGTCGGCGCCTACCACCTGGCTTTTGTCGAGTCCTTCGATGCCTTTGATGTAACGCAGGGACGAAGCCGAAAAAACCGGAATCCGGTATTTCTTGGAATCGGCAAAAATACCGACCACATCGGCCAGCGAAGCCGCAATGGGCTTGTCGATAAACACGCGTTTGCCCGCTTTCATGACCTGAGCGGCCTGTTCGCGGTGCAGCCGCCCGTCGTTTGTTTCCAGCAGCACCACATCGACTTTCTTAAGTAGATCCGCGATGGAATCCACAATTTCGACATTCAGCTTTTTAACGTCTTCAATGTAGCCGGGGATGCGCTTGGTGCTGCTTTCGATGTCTTTGCTGCCGTAGGGATAAGCCGCCACGACCTTATAGCCCGCGTATTCGGCGCTGGCATCGGCGGCATTAAGTACCTTGGTAAACGCCGTGCTATGGGAAGTGTCCAGCCCGATAATACCGACACGTTTGCCAGCCGCCACAGTTGGGGCGGAGGACCATGACCAGGCAGGCTCCGGGACGCTAAGGGCCAAGCTTCCCAGAGCTGCCTTTTTTAGAAAACTTCTACGGTCATTATTCAGGTTAGTCATCGGAACAGTCGTTTGGCCCCTAAAAGAGAGCAGGTTTGATGAGGGTTTCGGGTACGTACCCGTAAATATACTAACTTTTTTTAAATGTCAAGCGGGTGTGTTCAAAACTTGTATAAAATTTCGAGGTTTAGCGTCTTGGTGATAGAATATACGGCTGATGGGCGCGGTGGGGCAGTTATGCCTTAGTTTCGGTAAAAAGCCTGATTCTCGCGGGTAACGATATCAATAGGCATATAATAGTCTTTGGCTACGGGCGTTGAGAACACCAAGAATTGATATAGCGTCATAATGCTGCGGTAACCCTGGTCTTCGGGCTGGTGGCAGATTAAAAAGTCGATGATTCCGCTGGCCAGGTAACGGGTGTTTTCGCTAACAAAGTCGTAGCCGATCAGCAACGGTTTTCGGGGCAGGCTGGCGCTTTCCAGAAACCGGGCGACCGAGAACGCCCGGGAATTGCTGACGAAAATGGCGTCGATGGACGGGTTGGCGTCGAACTGTTCCTGAAGCTGATGGGCCACCGAGGAAAAATCCGTCTGGCGAATATCCGCCCGGATGATCGGGTAGTGTTGCCGGTGGTCGGTAAAATACGTTCGGAATCCTTCTTCAATCTCTTTGTAGGTGTAGCTGTCCATAGCCGTGGCGATATGTACAACCATCAGCTTGCTGCTCTCCTGGAGTACGTACGTACACAATTTGGCCGCCAGATAACCGCTCTGGAAAAGGGGAGGGCCGATGTACGACAGGCTGGGCTGGTCGGGCAGGTTGGAGTCAATGAAGATGCAGGGTGTGCCGGTTTGCTGGCAGGCGCTGACAACTTTACGGGCCTCATCAATAAAGGCCGGTGCCAGCACAATGCCATCGACGGAAGCATTCAGCAGCCGGTTGGCCTGGGCAACGAACGAAGCGGGGTCCCGCAGGTCAAAAAAGAAAAGCTCCACTTTAATGCCGTACTGCCTGATCTCGTTTTCGGCCCGTTGAATACCCCGCAGGGGCGCTTCCCAGAAATCGGTTTCTTCGGTGACGGACGGAATTAAGACGCCGAGGGTGATGATCTTGCCCGAAGCCAGCCGACTCGCCAGTAAATTAGGCTGGTAGTTAAGTTCCGCAATAATCTTGTTGATCTTCTCCCGGGTTTTCTCCGAAACGCCGGGGCGGTTATGAATCACCCGGTCAACCGTTGCAATGGCCACATTGGCCCGGCGGGCAATCTCTTTCACCCCCTGCAGTTCCTTTTTTTTCATAGAAATAATGCGTAATCTGAATGCAAGTTAAGTCCCAACCCTTCTTTAACGTGTGTTCGCTGAAGATTATCCGGAGTACTTTTTTAAACCTGGACGGCTTGAAGCAGGTGAAAGATGCCCCGGCGACGGCCCCGCCCGTATAAGTTGGAGGAGTCTGTTACACGGAAGACTGATTTTTCATGCACGATCTTCAAAGATAAAAGTCAGGATAATTCTAATTGCGCTACGGAAATTTCTGCTTAATTCGTGGCTTTTTAAAAGAATTTTTTCAGGATGATGGACCGTTTGCTCATTCTTGGTCAGGTTTTGCAAAATACGGGAAATTTCCCCTTGACTGCCATTCCACAAAATATGCACATTAGAGCCGCTAACGATCCTCGACGTTCTGCTATCAAACAATCCCCACCCTAATGACAGTAGAAGTTAGCACGTAAACAACTTGTGCGTATGGTGAATTTTTAAGTCCGGCGACCGGTGAAAAACAATTGCGGTGCCGAAAGAGTAATCTGTTTTCAACACTAACCATTTTATTTCTAATGTTCCACTTTCTGCGCTACAAAAGTGTTACCTTAAGCGCATGCCTTAGCCTAGCTCTGGGACTACTTTTCCCACAGTTCTCTGTTCAAACTTATGCCGGTACCAATGGGGGTACAACATCTTTAAAGGAATATGGAAAAATCACTACTCGCACGGAATCAAACCAGGACTCATTAACAGCGACAGAAAAGGAACCCAACTCAGAATACCAGGCCTTAGCGGATCTCTATAAAAGCACAAACGGGATTGGCTGGGTTCAGAAAGACAACTGGCTGACGGGCGATTCACCCTGCGGCTGGTACGGGGTTACCTGTAACGACAGCGGACAGGTTGTTCAGCTCCAGCTACCCCGGAACCAACTGATTGGCCCGATTCCGTCCAGCCTGGCGGCACTAACCAGTTTACAGTTGCTGGATTTAAGTGACAACCAGTTAAACGGCTCAATCCCGGACAGCTTCTCGGCGCTCAAGAACCTGAAGCGATTGGTTTTGATTTATAACCAATTGAGTGGTTCAATACCGTCGTCGCTCTCCGTTCTGAAGAACCTGGAGTTTGTGTATCTGAGCCACAACCAGCTAAGCGGCTCGATTCCCGACAACCTGTCGGCGCTGACGAACCTGATTAACCTTTATCTGGGCAGCAACCAGTTAAGTGGTTCAATACCGTCGTCGCTCTCCGCTCTGACAAACTTACAGGCCCTGGACCTGAGCGAAAATCAGTTGAGCGGTCCACTTCCCGACAATCTATCGGGCCTGCGTAGTCTGAAACGACTGGCCTTATTCTATAACCAATTGAGTGGCTCTCTCCCGGCGAGTCTGGCCACACTTCCCAATCTGGAATACCTCCACTTAGCCTATAATCAATTTAGTGGCTCGATTCCCGATACGCTTTTGGTTTTGAGTAAGCTGAATACGTTTAACCTGAACAACAATCAGTTGAGCGGCTCGATTCCCGACAACCTGTCGGCGCTGACGAACCTGGAATACATGGATTTTTCCTACAATCAGTTTAGTGGTTCTATTCCGGCGAGTCTGGGAGCAATGCTTCGGTTGCGGAGTTGTGAGTTAAACAACAATCAACTGAGCGGTTGCCTGCCCGCTGCCCTGGCTGGTTTATGTGGCCGGGGCGTAACGGTGGTGCTGAGCGGCAATCCGGATCTGGCGGATGGCGGAGATTTTGGAGCCTTTTGCAGCAAGGGCGTTGGTCGGTGTGACCCTCAGTCAAATATGATGAGTTTCTGGTTGATGAACGCCGAAACGGGCCTGCCCATGCAGCAACTCACCGACGGAACGGAACTGAATCTGACCACCCTGCTGACTCGCCAGCTTAATATTCAGGCGATAACCAGCCCAACCGCCGTCGACTCGGTTGTCTTTGTTCTGGCTGGCCGGCAAAATCTGACGCAAACCGAGCGGGAAGCGCCCTACTCCCTGTTTAAAGATACGAACGGTATTTATCGGAGCTGGACGCCGTCGGTAGGCAGTTATCAGCTAACGGCCACGCCGTATACCAGTTTGTCGGGAGTGGCAACGGCGGGAGCGCCCCTGTCCCTAACCTTTACCGTCGTTGAGCTGCCACGCGTTTTAGGATTCAAATGGGTTAATTGTGAAACCGGGGAGATTCTGGGCGAACTCCACGAGGGCGATGTTGTGGATTTAACTAGTTTGCCAACCCGAAATCTCAACATTCTGGTCAACACCGGTCCGGCTACGGGCGGATCAATGATGCTGGAGTTGAGTGGGCAGGAAATTTTATCCCATATCGAATCCAAAGCGCCTTACACCCTGGCTGGCAATACCGGTGGCAGTTACCGGAGCTGGATACCGAAGGCCGGTAGTTACCAGCTAAAGGCGACTCCGTATGCCGGAGCGGGCGGTTCGGGTACGGCGGGAACGCCTTTTATGCTGAACTTTACCGTTGTTGACGTAGCTCCGATGGCCAGACGGGGATCGGAAACCAATGCTGAATTGCTCGACTCTCAGGTGCTCTACTATCCCAACCCCTTCCAGGAATCGTTTACCCTGAAGATACAGGGAGTGCAGCAGCAACCCGTGCGGATCTACGACCTCAGTGGCCGACTGGTGTATCAGCGAACGGACAGTCCGGCAGAACAGCGCATTGACCTGGACCAAAAGGTGGGAGCGGGGATGTATGTGTTGCAGGTTGGCGACGGTCCGAAGGCTAAACGGTATAAATTAATCAAGGTCCGCTGACCACGGATTGTTACGGATGCAAAAAATCAGAATGCATTAAATCGAACCTTTTTTCATTCGAAAAACACTAATTTACGAGAAAGCAGAACCATACCCTGGTTCTGCTTTTTTCATTTGTATGACAAGTAACCGAAAGGGCCTATCCATAAAATAACCTTTCATTTTTTGGCAAATTAAAATCCCTTGCCGATATTTTGACCGCAATTAATCTCTTGTTGCTCTCTAATGTCCTGGATAACAAGCCATTAAGTCCATAAGCCAGTAAGCAGGAGAGCAGTGCCAACCCGATTACCTCAACAGTTTACCGCAAATACCGACCCTCTAAGGTAAGGGTCATAAAAACCTAGTTTTGTGCTCTTTAGCCAGCACGAAATTCCTTATTATCTGCATCTCAATTTTCCATTTCCCTATCCCATCTATCAAAAAAAGTATGAAACATACGTTTACGCACGTGAATCTGGTGATCCGACAGATCTGCCTGGGGCTTCTGGTCAGTAGCCTTTTACTTTCTACAAATGCCTGGAGTCAGAGCAGGGGTCCGGACAAAAATTTATTTAAGGGCCTGTATAAGCTCACTAAAAAGTTGGTCAAAACCAAACCTTCCCGGGAGCAGGTCCGTAACGGTAGCTTTAACTTTAAGTCCAGCCGGCTCAAAGACAACCCCAACGGCCGGCTCGACATCACCGCCGGTCTGAAAAACCCCACCTCCCTGCAATTCGGGCCCGATGGAAAACTCTACGTGGCCCAGCAGAACGGCCTGATCAAGGTGCTGACCATCGTCAAAAACGCCCCCAACGACTACTCCATCGCCAGCCAGGAAACCATCAGCCTCATCAACACCATCCCCAACCACAACGACGATGGCTCCCTGGCTCCCTCCGTCACCACCCGACAGGTCACTGGTCTGCTGGTCACCGGTACCGCCACCAACCCCATCCTCTACGTCAGCTCCAGCGACAGCCGCATCGGCGGACCCGAGGGTGATCTGAACCTGGACACCAACTCGGGCATCGTCTCCAAACTGACCAAAACCCCCACCGGCTGGCAGAAAGTGGACCTGGTCCGGGGGCTGCCCCGCTCGGAGGAGAACCATGCCACCAACGGTCTGCAACTGGATGGCAACAAGCTCTACCTGGTGGTGGGGGGGCATACCAATGCGGGTAGCCCTTCGACCAACTTTGCCTATACACCCGAGTATGCCCTGGCGGCCTGTGTGCTCTCGATTGACCTGGCGGTGATTGAAGCACTGCCCACCCGGGGCAGTGGCAACACGGCTTACAAGTATGACCTGCCCACCCTGGATGACCCCGACCGGGCGGGCAACCCCGATGCCAATGATCCCTTTGGGGGCAACGACGGCTTGAACCAGGCCAAGCTGGTGGCGGGTGGTCCGGTGCAGGTGTTTGCCACAGGGTTTCGCAATGCGTTTGATCTGGTGATCACCCGGTCCCGCAAGATGTATGTGACTGACAACGGTGCCAACCCGGGTTGGGGCGGTCATCCGGCCAGTGAGGGGGTGGGAACAGCCACCAACAACTATGTGGCGGGAGAGCCGGGTTCGACCGGTCCCGGGCCAAACGACCCGAAAGTCAATAATCTGGATCATTTTCACTATGTTGGTGACCTTCGTTCCTACGTTCCCGGCAGTTATTATGGGGGCCATCCGCACCCGATCCGGGCCAATCCGGCGGGGGCGGGTTTGTACACCCACAACGGTACGAGTGGGGTATGGCGTACCAGCACGAGCGGTCCTAATCCGCTGCCTTCGGACTGGCCGCCAGTGCCGGTCAGCATGGCCCACCCGATTGAAGGGGACTTTCAGAATCCGGGTGAAACCAATAATGCCCTGCTAACTTTTGTGTCTTCGACCAACGGGATTGTGGAGTACACGGCTTCAGGTTTCAACAACGGCCTGAAGGGGCATCTGCTGGTGGCTTCCTTTGATGGGACCATTCAGAAGATCACCCTCAATGAGTCCGGCACCGATGTAACCAACAGCCGTGGTGCGAAGAAAAAGAATCTGGACCTGCCGTTTGCTTCCAACTTTGGCTCGCAGCCACTGGACATCACCGCTCAGGGCGATAATGATATTTTTCCGGGAACGGTCTGGGTGGTGTGCTATTTGCAAAATCAGATTTATGTCTTTGAACCCGAAGGGGGAGGGGCGAATTGTTCGGCGGCTTATAGCACGGCGTTTGATGATGATGGGGACGGCTACAGCAACGCCGATGAGATTGATAACGGTAGTAATCCGTGTTCCTCATCCAGCCTGCCCGGTGATGCCGATGGCGATAAGATATCGGACTTAAACGATCCGGATGATGACAACGATGGGCTGGCCGATGAGGTGGACTACTTTGCGCTGGATGCCAGCAATGGCATGAATACCACGCTGCCGATCAACTACGAATTATTTAATAACGATCCGGGCACGGGTTTGTTTGGGTTGGGCTTCACGGGGTTGATGCTGCCCATGCAGACGGGAATTAATTACATGGATCTGTTCGATGAGGACAATCTGATTGCCGGAGGAGCCGTCGGTGCTTTTTCGGTGGTTAACACCACACCCGGCGATCCCTATCAAGCCCTGAATACCCAGGAGAACGGGTTTCAGTTCGGCATCAACACCGATCAGAGTACGGGCCCCTTCACGGTGCAGACCCGGTTGTTGGGTCCTTTCTTCAACAATCAACCCCCTGCATACTGGCAGGCGTTGGGCTTATTTATCGGAATCGGCGATCAGGATAACTACCTGAAAGTGGTGCTGGGGGGTAATGGTGGTACGGCGTTCATCGAAGTGCTCTACGAGAACAATGGCCTGGAAACTAGCACCCGCTATTCGCTACCGGGCAGTTTGCCCAGCAGTACCCTGGATTTATACCTGGCGGTTAACCCGGTGACCGGAATGGTGCAGCCTAAATATGCCAAAGATGGCGGACCGGTGACGAATCTGGGGTCGCCGATTCTGGTGGGCGGAAAGCTGCTGGAGGCCATCCAGGGGCCGCCTGCTCTGGCTGTGGGTATTCTCTCAACCAGCCTGGCTTCTACTCCGTTTACGGCCACCTGGGACCGGATTCGGGTTACGAAAGACGCCCAATCCAATACCGCTCCGGTGCTAACCTCACCGGGCAATAAAACGGTGTCGCTGGGTCAGGCGCTGACGTTCACGGCTCAGGCGACCGATAAGGATGCACCGGCCCAAACGCTGAGCTACAGTGTCAGTGGTCCAGCCGGTGCCAGCATCAACGCCAGCACGGG
>NZ_QLMC01000002.1:484271-1052218 GCF_003259745.1 Larkinella arboricola
GGCACGTTGAATGTGGTCTTCAGTGCGGGTAGTGCACAGAATCCCAAGGTCAATGCCATTGAAGTGGTGGCTACCACACCGCCCCCCAATCAGGCCCCCGTGCTGTCTTCACGGCTACGCGATCAGCGGGCTACGGTCTGGTCAACGTTTAGGTATGACTTTGATGCCAACACGTTTCGGGATCCTAACAATGATCCGCTGACCTATTCTGCTACACTGTGGGACAACTCGGATTTGCCCGATTGGCTCAGCTTTGATGGAGCAACCCGTCGTTTCCGGGGAATGCCGCCCACCAACAGTCCGCTTACGCTCACCGTTAAGGTGACGGCCAGCGACGGACGGGGCGGTAGCACCAGTGACCGTTTCATGATTCTGATTGCCCGGGCCACGGGGACGGGTGACTGGCGGACGATTACGCCCAGGTCCGGAAACCCATCGGCGCGGCTTGAAAACGCCTACGTACAGGCTGGAGACCGGTTTTATCTGATGGGAGGACGCGGAATTAAACCCGTGCAGGCCTACGACCCGGTTGCCCGGAACTGGACCAACGCGGCTGCTCCGCCGGTTGATATGCACCATTTTCAGGCTGTTACGCTCGAGGGACTTGTTTATGTGGCCGGAGCGCTCACCGGTAGTTACCCCGCCGAACCGTCTCTCCCCCGGATTTACCTATACGATCCGAAAGCAAACAAATGGCTGGACGGCCCCGAAATACCGGCTGCCAGACGGCGCGGAAGTGCGGCCCTTGCTGTTTACGACAATAAACTGTACCTGGTAGGTGGCAATACCAAAGGACACAATAACGGTTACGTTGCCTGGTTCGATGAATTCAATCCGGCTACCAACACCTGGCGAACCTTGCCCGATGCGCCCCATTCGCGGGATCATTTTCAGGCCGTCATCATGGGCGACAAACTCTATGCGGCTGGGGGCAGACGTTCTTCTGCTAATACGGGCCAGACCTTTATGTTTACCGTACCGGAAGTGGATGTGTATGATTTCAAATCGGGTCAGTGGACAACCCTGGTCGAGCCGATTCCAACCCCGCGGGCGGGGGCAACGAGCGTGGTCTGGAATAACGAACTGGTGGTTATTGGCGGAGAAAGTGTCCAGCCGCAGGCTCATATAGAATCCGAAGCATTGAATCCTTCGACGGGCGTGTGGCGCCGGGTGGCAAACTTGCAGCAAGCCCGACACGCAACCCAGGCCATTGCCAACAACGGGACGATTTACGTGGTGGCGGGTTCAGGAGCCCAGGGCGGTAATCCGGCCCTGTCCTCGCAGGAGGTGTTTTTTAGAATAACCCCTACAACCCCGACGCGGACACCGCTGACCCAAAGCCAACTGAATGCACCTGCCAGTGTAGCGGTTGGTCAGGTCACGACAAAAACGACCAAAGAAGCGGGGGTGACCGTGACTAACCGAAGCGGCAACCAGGCCATTCTGCTGTCAAACATTGCCCTCACCGGAAGTACGGAGTTTACGTTCCAGGCTCCTTTTGCGCTGCCTTTTGTGATTCCGGTTGGCAAAAGCGTGACGATTCCGGTCAGCTTCAAACCTGCGTCCGTCGGCAGTAAAACCGCAACGCTGACCTTCTCGCACTCGGGGAGTGGTGGGGGAACTGTCTCGGTCGCACTCACTGGTCAGGGCGTCGCAAATGCCGTTAGTACGGCATCCCAAGTGTCGGATGAGGCCGGTAAAACCGTTGGTGCCGACGAGCAGCGTATCGAAATTGTTCCGATTGCCGAAGGACGCTTGTCTACCCAGGACCAACCGGAAGCGGGCCGTATTCAGGTGGATTATTTCCCCAATCCTTTTACCGACTCCTTTACGGTTCGGGTAAAGGGCCCACTGACCGGGCCGGTTTCGCTGACGCTCTACGATCTGTCGGGTCGGCGGGTGTGGCAGAGTAGCGAGGGAGCCGCCGAACAGGTCGTCCGCTTGAATGAAGTGGGTAATGGTGTGTATAGGCTGGAGGTTCGGGTGGGAGAGTTTGTCAAACAATATAACCTCGTACGAACCCGGTAAACTCGGGCTAAAAGCTTACCCAAAAACAAACAGCGGCACTATCAATGCCGCTGTTTGTTTTTGTAGCTATTCAATCAACACAGGCTGATTGACAGCGGGTTATTTTGCCCGGTCGACGAGTTGCACCCGCTCGATGGCCGGTCCCCGCTTGGAGAGGATGGTTATTTCATACTGGTTCAGAACGGCGGCTTCTCCCACGTCGGGCAAACGGCCAAATTCGTGGAGCAGCAAACCGGCCAGCGTCTCGTAGTCGCCCGCTTTCTGCAAGGGCCGGGGCAAAAACTCATTGATTTCATCCAGTGGATGCGCGGCCTGAACAATGTACGTATCCGGTGACTTTTGTTCAACAAACGGGATTTCCTCGTCGGACTCATCCTGAATTTCGCCCACCAGTTCTTCCAGAATATCCTCCATCGTAATGAGTCCTTCGGTTCCGCCGTACTCGTTGACCACAATCGCCATCTGTCGGCGCTGCCGCTGAAAATCCTTGAGCAGAGGCCGAATCCGGCGGGTTTCGGGGACAAACATAACCGGTTTGATAAACTGATGAATATCCACCGTGGGCGACTGGTGTAGGGCAATCAGCAACTCTTTGAGGTGAATCACGCCCAGAATGGTATCAAAATCGTCCTGGTAGCAGGGCACCCGCGAATATCGTTCCTGCAATAGCTCGTACAGAATTTCTTCGCTAAACGTATCGATATCAATGCCAAACATCTGCGTGCGGGGCACCATAATCTGCCGCACGGTTTTTTCCGAGAATTCAAATGCCCGTTCCACCAGCGTCAGGTCCGTCGAGTCGTTGCTGTCTTCAATGTGGCCTTCTTCGGTACTCTGGTGAACCAGGTATTTCAACTCATCGGCGCTGTGAACCTCGCTGCTGTGGGCGGCTTCAATGCCAAATCCGCGGAGCAGCAGGGCTGCAATGTTGTTAAGAACCCAGATAAACGGGCGAAACAGAAAATAAAAAGCCTGTAGGGGGTAAGCGATGACGAGCGTGGTGGTTTCCGTCCGCTGAATGGCCAGCGATTTGGGGGCCAGTTCTCCGAAAACAATGTGGAGAATCGTAATCAGGGTAAAAGCCACCGGGAGCGAAATCTGGTGGGCGGTTTCTTCGCTCAGTTGCAGACCAACCAGGTCGAACAGGGCCGAGAGCAATTCGCCCACGACCGGTTCGCCAATCCAGCCCAGCCCCAGACTCGCCAGCGTAATACCGAGTTGGGTTGCCGCCAGATAACCGTCCAGATTCGCCACAATTTGGACCGCAAGCCGGGCTGCGGGACTGCCTCCCTGCGCTTTTAGCTCCAGCTGCGAAGCCCGCACTTTAACAATGGCGAATTCGGCCGCCACAAAAAAACCGTTCAACGCAACCAGCAGGAGCGTAATCAGAACATTGATAAGCATAAAAAAGAGATAGTGAGGCAAACCGTAAAGACGATTTGCGAACGTAACCAGCGTTTGGAAAATCAGTTTGTCAGGGGCCGTTAACGCGCCCGAACCGTTCAGGCACGACGGATGTCCGGGAGCAATGGCTGACCGGATGCAGTCAGAAGATACGGTTTGGTTCGGGTGGCAGCGCAATGACGTCGGCCGACATGGAGCGGTAAAACACGGCTCTGAACGGGCTGAAAACCGGTAGAAAGTCGCGGATGACTGATCGGAACGGATAGTGAACCGGAGGAGCCGACAGCAGCCAGACGAAAAAGGATTTGCTGATGGTACTATCCTCATCGGGTTCGTCGTGTTCCGGAATGACATCGGCCAGCCCGAGCCATTTTTCCAGCACCAGTTCACCCACGCTTTCCATCTCGTTGATGGATAAGTCGTCGTGGTACTGACCGTACACATCGGCCCGGCTGTAATCCGGTGCGTCGATGCTGAGGTTGATGACGTAAAAAGCCATCAGCAGGCCAAATAGCCGGTAGAGCAATGAAGTGTATGCTTGTTTTCTTCTCATTAATCCGTAGACGGACCTTATGCGGCCAAAGGTAACCGGTATTGCGGTAAACCCGATTTTATTCTATTTGTGTTGCGCACGACACGATTTTATGGTAATATGTTAGGATGAACGGCAAAACGGCCCGAAAGCCCTTGCTCGAAAACCATGAACGGTATTCAACATCAGGCAATCGACCGATAGGCTGGTTGATCATGGTCTTTGATGCCTTCGGTAGCCGTGCCCAGGTTCTGTTTACAGACACGCCTTCAGGCCGGTAGTTGAATCACCATCTGGGTACCCTTTCCTGCCTGCGTTTCAACTTCCAGACTGCCCCCATGCCCTTTGGTAACGATGTCATAACTAAGCGACAGGCCCAGCCCGGTTCCCTGCCCGGTGGGTTTGGTTGTAAAGAAGGGCTGAAAAATCTTTTGCTTTACCGAGTCAGGAATACCGGTACCATTATCCTGAACCCGAATCTCCACCGCTCCGTTGCTACGGCGGGTGGTTACGGTAACCGTGGGCTGGTACTCTTCAGGGGCGATTTTGAGTTTTTCCTGAACCGCATAAAACGCATTGTTGTAGAGGTTCAGCAGCACCCGCCCGATGTCCTGGGGCGCCAGGTTGATCGGGCCTAAACCCGGATCAAATTCCGTCACCAATTCACAGGTAAAGTCTTTCTCTTTGGCCTTTAGACCGTGGTAGGCCAGCTTGAGATACTCCTCGGCCAGGGCGTTGAGATTGGTCATCTGCCGCTGGCCACTGCTGGTCCGGCTGTGCTCGAGCATCCCCTTCACAATGCTGTCGGCCCGTTTGCCGTGGTGGTTAATTTTTGCCAGGTTCTGGGTCAGATCACCCAGAATTTCGGCGGCATACGGTTTTTCCGAATCAGGCAATTGCTGAAACGAATTTTCTTTCAGTTCCTCCACTAATTCCACACTTAGCTCCGAGAAGTTGTTGACGAAGTTTAGGGGGTTCTGGATCTCGTGGGCAATACCGGCTGTCAGCTCCCCCAGCGAGGCCATCTTTTCAGACTGGATGAGTTGCTGCTGGGTGACTCGCAGTTGGGTCAGCGTTTGTTGAAGCTCCTGCTTCTGCTGCTCGAGCGAACGATTGGCTTTTTGCTTGGTGCGGAAGGCATATAAACAGACAACTGTTACCACGAGCATCAAAACGAGTCCAACCAGCAGGGCCAGTTGCCGGGTCTGGACCAGTTCGTTCTGTTTTTGTTGCTCGGCCCGGGCAATCTGCTGCTGTTTATCAAATTCGTAGGTCATCTTTAACTCGGTGGCTCTGCGAACGTTTTCTTTGTTGCGGATTGAATCCCCGATTGAAGTGGCTGTTTTATAGGTGGCCAGTGCCTGGCGATAGTCTCCGGTGGCCTGGTAACAGTCTGATAACTCGCCATACATGAGCGCGGTCTGTTCGTCGTAGATGTCGGCGTCTTTCAGGGCGGTAAAGCTCTTTTCGTAATACGGGATGGCCTCGGCGCAGTTGGTCTGCATCTTGAGAATGGTGCCCATTGACGAATAGGTCTGATGGATATTGAGCGGTTGCCCGGAGGCATCGGCCAGTTGCATGGCCCGTTTGTTGACTTGCTGGGCTTGTTTAAACCGGTTTACCTGCGCTAAATACACAGCCGCCCGGGATAAACTGGTGGCTTCGATGCCCGGATCACCCATCTGGCGGGCTAAGCGGGCCGCTTTCATCGCAAACTCATATGCTCTCTGATCCGTAGGGCCCTGACTGTACATGGATGCCAGGTTGGTGTAGGCATACAATTCGACGTTTTTAATCCCTATGCGTTTCGCCAGGCTGATGGCCTGCTGGTACCGTTGCTGGGCGCCCTGGTTATCGCCCATTAGTTTATACGTGTTTGCCAGGTTAACCAGGCAATACGCCTGCGTGGTCCGGTCGCCGTTGGCTTCGGCCGTGCTCAACGAGAGGTGCTGATACTGTAATGCCTGAGGCAGGTCCGACATCATTTGATACGAAATACCGAGGTTGGTATAAATTGTACCCAGCATGGACTGGTCTTTATGACGTTTGGCCAGGGCTGCGCTTTTCTTGAAAAAAACGATAGAACTGTCGTACTTGCTCTGCATACCGTAGAGGGTTCCGTAGCTGTTGTACACCTTGATGAGCTTCCTGGAGTCGTTGAGAGCGGTGTAAATCTTTTCAGCTGCGCTTAAATGGGCCCGCGCTGTCGCATACTGACCTTTATAGTTGTAACTCTGGGCCGCCAGAACCCGCGCAAAAGCTTCGCCGGGGGAATGGCCAATCGTATGCGCCCAGCGAATGGTTTTCAGGCTGAGCGCCAGGGCCGAATCAATATTGATTTCACTAAGCAATGCGATTTTCTGGGTGATTAAATTGATGCGGGCCGTGTCGGTGGTGGCCTGGTTAATCAACCGGTTCAAACTATCAATTCGTGGGCTCTGGGCACGGACAACGGAGCAGAGCAACGAGCAGAAGACCAGCAGATACGTCAGGAGACTCGAAGAACGGGGTGGTTTCATAACAGGAAGGGTAGTGGCTAGGGGCGTTGGTCCGTTGGAGTACATCCGCCAGGACGGAATTGTAGGCTGGCGGGGGCTGCCGTTATTTGTTCCGCTCATAACAAAAAGCGGGTCTGGCAGGCAGTCTGGACCTTTGTGCAGGCATTCGGCTCGTTTCTGGGAAAATAAACGGATTGATTCGGTTCACCTGTTCATGCGGCTGCTCCAATTCGGGTTACGGCTGATGTGTGGAGGGCACCGCTGACGGTTTGTAAGCCAGGTAGGGTGCTGACGTCTTCTCTGGATGGAGCTAAGCAATCGTCATCCCACTTGACTTAAGTTAAATTTAATGAAGTCCGGCTAACGGACAACCCTAATTTACTAAGCGGCTGCTCTAGGTTCGGGGTGGTTGGTCCGTTTGGGCAGTCAGCGTGTAAGAGTCCAAATTTATTTCGCAGAGTCAATTAAAACTCGCTCTGAATTCCAGCGGAGACAAATTCGTTTTCGACTTGAAAAATTTGCTGAACGATTGGGGGTGCTCGAAACCCAGTTGATAGGCGACTTCACCCACCGTCAGGTTGCTGATCGTCAGAACTTCCTTGGCTTTTTCAATGAGTTTTTGATGAATGTGCTGCTGGGTGTTGTGCCCCGTCAGTGACCGCAGCATATCGCCTAAATACCTCGGCGACACCTTCAATTCGTCGGCAAGATACTGAACCGTTGGCAATCCTTTCATCAGAGCGGTTTCATCATTAAAATAGTGATGCAGCAACAGGTCTAATTTTTCCAGCAACGCATTATTAATGGGCTTGCGGGTAATGAACTGGCGCTTGTAAAAGCGTTGGCTGTAGCTCAGCAGCAGTTCCAGTTGCGAGATCAATACATCCTGGCTGATGTCATCGATAGCCGTTTCCAGCTCGTCGGCTATGTTTTTACCAATAGCCATAATGATTGCCTTTTCCTTATCCGATAGATGCAGTGATTCGGTGACCGAATACGAGAAAAAACCATAGTTTTTGATTTTAGTGTCCAGCGGATAACTCCGCAGAAAATCGGGATGGATCAGCAAAGTGAAACCTAAATCGGACTCTAAACTATGAATTCCTGCTAACGGCTGTCCCGGCGAGGTGAAAAACATGCCGCCACCATCGAAGTCGTACGTTGTCTGGCCATATCTCATGCTGCAACCCGTCGATTCCTTGTACGAAATATTGTAGAAGTCCATGACAAACGTGGGTGCCAGCATCTCTCTGGTAATTGTTACTTTGCTGTAATCCAGCAGGCTTATCAGTGGGTGCAGAGGCTGCGGTAAGCTGAAAGCCCGTTGTATTTCAGTAATCGACTGGTAGATGCGTGGTTTGCTTCTAAGTTCCGCTTTCATTCCTATCTAACGTTATTGCCGGCACATAGTAATAACGCTACGTGCCGGCCAAGTAATTCCTAACGTTCCGGTTATGCTTCAGCCAACAGTTGCTTCATACCGGCCCGGAAAGCCTCATCACCTACGGCAAGGCGCTGGGCATACAAGTTTTTTGCATCTTCACCGCATACATAGCGCAACGTATCCTTACCATCCGTAGCGGCTT
Source organism: Larkinella arboricola (assembly GCF_003259745.1). Taxonomy (GTDB): domain Bacteria; phylum Bacteroidota; class Bacteroidia; order Cytophagales; family Spirosomataceae; genus Larkinella; species Larkinella arboricola. Next base: position 492,320 of record NZ_QLMC01000002.1, read on the forward strand.
CGTAGACGACTTCGGCAATCTGCTCGGCCGTAGATGCGTTTCCATTCGGTAGGTTTTTAGTAAGATCGATGACCGACAGAAACTTCCCCAACATCGTTTCGTAAGCCGGATGCGAAATGATCACGGATCGAGTCGCTATTTCGGTAGCCACCATACCGGGTTCGATGGTCTTGATGCCAATACCGAATTGGTTCAATTCAAACGAAAGGCTTTCGCTCCAGCCTTCCAGCGCCCATTTGCTGGCATCGTACATCGAACTGACGGGAAAACCCATCAAACCAGCCGAAGAACCCGTGGTAATAAAAAGCCCGGCTTTCTTCTCCCGGAAATAAGGAATAAACGCCTGCGTCACCCGAACCACACCCAGAAAATTGGTTTCCATCTGGCTAACCAGCTGTTCGTCAGTAGTGGCTTCGAGGGCACCCAGCAGCGCGTAACCGGCATTGTTAAACACCACATCGACATGGCCCAGCGCCAGGGCTTTCTGGGTGGTTTCTTCAATCTGCTCCCGGTTGGTTACATCCAGTGGCAGCAGGGTTACATTGTCCAGCCGATTCAGTTCTTTTTCGTTTTCCGGCTTGCGCATGGTAGCAATCACCTTCCAGCCTTTGGCCGCAAATAATTTTGCCGTTGCCTTGCCGATTCCTGCCGAAGCGCCCGTAATAAAAATGGTCTTTGTCATTTGTTTTCGTTTGATATTTTCGAAAGACAAAGCTCATATGCCGACGCTTTCGGCTTGTAGTGAAACTGGAGAATCTTGTAGTCAAAATGGTGAGCGCCCCTTCCTGGATGGACTGCCGCAGGAGCAGGGCCGGTTTCAACGGTATTAACCCGACCACGGTACGTGCTTTCCACCTTTGCCAAAACCATACCTCAACCGATTGGTTCCAGTAAGGAGCATCTGGTTGTAAGTTAACCAATAGCCGCTTACTTTGCCTGTCAATCAATGCATTTATTCCGCTCATCATCTATGGAGTTTGAGTTTATAGCGAATTCGGACTTTAACTTTTTAACCAGTTTTGGCGAAAAATACGGCATTCCTGTCTACGGCGACACCTTAAACATCCCTTCCAGACTGGGCAGTGGATACGTGCGAAAGATCGACCTGGCCTCGGATTTTAAGCTGCTCGTTCACCACTATACGTTTAATGAAGAATTTGTCCTGAAACGCCTGCCCGCCGACTCGCCCTATGATCTTGTGAGCATCATCTTTCATAGCAACGACGAACTTGCCAACCTGTCCACCTCTATTCAGGAACAGCCGGTTCGTCTCGCCAAAAGCACCGAGTTTGCCATCCAGATTGCCTCGTCGGACCTCGAATCGGTCATTCGTTTTCCGGCCAATACCGCCATTAATTTTACTGTCATTGGCGTTACGGCCACCCGGCTGAAAAGCTTGCTGGACCTGCAACAGCCCAATCAGGTAATCCAGACGATTCTGAGCGGATCGCCGGGTTTTCTGTATTACGAAAGCATGGGTCCCGATGTGTACAAAACGCTGAAACAGTTAACCAATGCCCACCAGAACGGCGAACTGAGCGCCCTGTATTACCGCATCAAAGTACAGGAACTACTGCTGCTGGTCTTTCAACAGCTCCTCAAGCGGGACACGACCCGCCACAGTCCCATCCACAAGGACGATATGGACAAACTGTTCATCGTTCGATCCGCCGTGTTAGCCGATTTAAGCCAGCCGCCCCACCTGGCGCATCTGGCCAAACTCGTCGGCATGAGTGAAACCAAATTAAAAGACCTTTTTAAGCAGGTTTTCGGCGACAGCATTTATAACTATTTCCAGGTAGCCCGCATGGAAGAAGCGGCCTTCCTGTTGAAGCAGGGCGGCTACTCCGTTACGGACGTCGGTAATCAATTAGGCTTCACCAATCTGAGTCATTTCAGCCGGTTGTTCGAAAAACATTTCGGCGTTAAACCGAAGAAGTATGCACTGGGCGGATAGGACTATTTATACGCCTACTCCGGCTATTTAAGCCCGGAAGCAGGGCGGACATTTGTGGTGTACTAACATCCGCAAATGATGAACAAAATTCTGACGCCATTTTCAAGGCGGGGGCTAAGCCTCAAAAATCATTTAGTGATGGCTCCCATGACCCGCAGCCGAGCCATCAACAACCTGCCCAATGCGTTGATGGCCAGCTACTACGCCCAGCGTACGGGAGCCGGTTTAATCATTACCGAAGGGACAGCGCCCACGCCCGAAGCGTTGGGGTATCCACGCATCCCCGGTATTTTTTCCGAGGATCAGATTGAAGGCTGGCAGACTATAACGTCGGCTGTTCATGCGGCTGGCACTAAAATCTTTGTGCAGTTGATGCACACCGGCCGCATCGGACATCAGGACAACCTTCCCGATGGGGCTACCTTGGTAGGTGCTTCCGCTATAAAAGCAACCGGGCAAATCTTCACCGATACGGCGGGGCTACAGGATTATTCGCAACCGCAGGCCTTGACTACCAGCGGGGTTGCCGGGGTGATCCATAGCCATGTCGTCGCGGCTCAAAATGCGCTCAAAGCCGGGTTTGACGGGATTGAGCTGCATGGCGCCAATGGCTACTTACTCGAACAATTCCTAAACCCGGTTATCAACAACCGAACAGATGAATACGGAGGCAGCATTCGGGGGCGGAGCCGGTTAATTGTCGAAATGGCCAAAGCCATAGCCGATACGATTGGTCCCGAAAAGGTAGGCATTCGTTTTTCGCCTTATTCAACGCTTGGTGATCTGCCTTCCTATGCCGACGATGACGTTCATGAAACGTACGCGTATCTGGCTCAGGAACTTGACAAACTTGCTATTGCCTATATCCATATTGCCGTCAACGTGCCCATTCCGCAAAAAACGCTGGATGCGATCCGCAGCAGCTTCCACGGCACAATCATCCTGTGTAATGGCTTAACGCCCCAGACCGCCGAAATCGCCTTACACAACGGCTTTGCCGACCTGGTTGCCTTTGGCCGGTCTTTTTTAGCCAACCCGGATCTGGCCGAACGTATTGCCCGGCAAGCTGAGCTGAACCAGCCGGATTATACCACTCTTTACACCCCCGGGGCTCAGGGCTACACGGATTACCCCCTACTAACCGAATCAACCATTGACTAAACTGACATGAAAGCAATTGTTTTAACCAACTTTGGTGCAGCCGAAAATCTGGCTTTTCGGGAAGTGACCACGCCGACGCCCGCGGCAGATGAAGTACTGATTCGCCTTCAGGCTTCGGCAGTGAATAAGCTGGATCTACTAAAAGCATCCGGAGCCATGCAGGCGGTTTTCCCGATAGCACTACCGTGGATTCCGGGCATCGATTTTGCCGGGGTCATTGAAGCCGTCGGCCCGCAGGTACAGGGCTTTAGCATAGGCGATGAAGTGTACGGAGCGAGTCTGCCCGGGGGAGCCAATGCCGGATACATAGCCATAAGCCCGCAAGTAATCGCCCTAAAGCCTCGTTCGTTGACGTTCGTTGAAGCCGCTTCCGTCCCCGTAGCCGCCCAAACGGCATGGCAGGTTTTAGTTAACGATGCGCACCTGAAAAGCGGTCAAACAGTTCTCATTCATGGTGGAGCGGGCGCGGTCGGGGCTTATGCCGTTCAGTTTGCGCATCAGGCGGGGGCAAAGGTGATTGTCGCAGCGGCTTCCGCTGATAAGGACTACGTAAGCGGGTTGGGGGCTGATGGGTTTATCGATTACCACACCACCTCCTTTGAATCCGTGGTCGACCCCGTGGATGTTGTAATTGATCTGGTCGGGGGTGATGTATTACAGCGATCTTACTCCCTCATCAAAGCCGGTGGTTATCTGGTATCAACCACCCAGCCGGTTTCCGCCGATTTAGCCGCCAAATTTGCCATTCAAGCCACGTTTGCCCAGTTGCAGCCTTCTCAACAGAGTTTAGCCCGGATCGCCACGCTGATTGAGGAAGGCAAACTGAGCGTTAATGTTGGCGAGGTGTTTCCTTTGGCGCAAACCGCTGAGGGCTGGAATGCTTTACTGGCAAAGCCCAATAAGCCAGGCCACAAAAAGAATGGCCGAATTGTGTTGGAGCATCCTGAAACGCACTGAACGACCTGGCTCGGTTATCAGCAATAAATTTCAGGGGTGTTGACAGTGACTGTCAATACCCCTGATAAGGTCACCTAGAGTAAGGCAAACCATTCGTTTCGATAGCATTAATTAAAACTCGCTCTGAATTCCAGCGGAGACAAACTGGTTTTCGACTTGAAAAAATTTGCTGAACAAGATACGGAACCGTTGGCAATCCGTTCATCAAGGCCCTTTCGTCGTTGAAATAGTGATGTAGCAGCAGATCTGACTGGCTGATGTCATCGATAGCCGTTTCCAACTCCTCGCCTATGTTTTTAACGATAGACGTAATAATCGTCTTTTCCTTATCGGGAAGGTGCAGCGATTCGGTGACCGAATACGAGAAAAAACCGTAGTTTTTGATTTTGGTATCCAGCGGATAATTCCGCAGAAAATCGGGATGGACCAGCAAGGCCGGTTCCACGCATATACTGGCCCGCAACGGACTACCTCAGCGGATTACCCTTGCGGCATTTGATTAGAAAAAAGGGGAAGTTTTCCTGAACCTCGGTAATCTCCACTAAACCAACGTGACCAAATTCTTCCTCAATCGATTCCGTATCGTAAAAAAACATGGGTAGACCGTCGTGTATTTCGTAACAATCTTTGCTGATGAATTTGCCTTTGCCGTAGGTAGGGGCCTGTTTGGAAATGGCTGTAAAAACCATATAACCGCCCTCTGACAGTTGATTATAACAATCCTGAATCAGCTTTTGTCTTGCCTTGGGGGCCAGAAGATGAATAAGGGCGTAAGCAAAAATGCCGTCATACTGCGTATTGTCAAATGGCATATCGCTCACCGAGCCGTGGTAAATAGTTATATCGGTACCGTAGTGTTTTCGGGCCAGCTCGATGGCCGTTTCCGAAATCTCGATGCCCGTTACCGTCATGCCCTTCTCTCTGAAAGCCTGTGCGTTCCTGCCATAACCAATGCCCGGTATCAGGACGGTTTTTACGGTTTTCTCGAGAAAAAAATCCCTGGTCAGCACCGCAGATTTAGCGGGCTGAAAACCCCACATGGCTTGCTTTTCAATAAAGTTCGTTTCCCAGAATTCCGGCATTGTTGTCAGGTTTTATCTTCTCAAATCTGTACTTCTACATGTTTATCAATCCCAAACCGACCTTTGTACGGTCTCGCGGGGCATTGATAAATGTTTAACAAAGGTATAAGGGTTTTTCTATATTTGCAACAATGTTGCATTATTGGAAAGGCAATGACGTACCATGTATGCGGCTTTCTATGGATGAAATGGATACGCTCGCCCTCTATGTCCGTCGTAAACTGGGGCAGTTCATTCAGGCGTCGCTCGACTGTACGCCAGTCGAAGCGGGTCTGCTAGTAGTCCATCAGCCGCTTCTGATCGTCAATCCCGACGCCCGATTGCCACCCGCCTGTATCGGGAAGCTGAGTCCAGTCGTATGCCTTGACCTTGGCCATAATGGCCGCCAGCCGTTCGTCGGGGATTTGAATCTTAAAAGGTGAAATCAGCTGCTCTTTCATACTACGCGTTTTATTGAAGATGACCTTGATGACTAAACCCGGATGGGCAACCTGTTTCAATAAAGGTGAAACCCAGGGCCTTTTCGCGGAAGCAAACCCTGGGTTTCAACCAGTAACAGTACACCAAATGAAGGCAAGGGTCTCGACCACTTTTATGCCACGGCAACCTCCCTGCCCCGGCTAAACTCCCCTTTAAACTCTTCTATAAACTGCTCGAGCGTGCGGGGATTTTGACCCGTTATCCGTTTTACATCTTCCGTAACATCCACTCCGTAAGCCCCTTTCACCATGTCATACTGGGCCATAAAGGAATGGATACGCCATTCATCCAGGCCGGTATGAACAAGCTGGTTTCGCATATCTTCCATCGCGATGGGCACACTGTTCACCTCAAAGCCTAAAACCTTGGTAAACTTGCGGGCTACATCGTTGGTCGATAAAGCTTCGGGACCCGTCAGAAAATACGTGGCCCGGTGGTGGGTATCTTCCGTCAGAATATGTTTGGCCACCAGGGCAATATCCCGATGGTCAATCCAGCTTACTTTGCCCTCGCCGGTTGGATTGAGCAGAAAGCCCTGCGAAATCGTGTTTTTCAATTCCAGCGATATTCAGCATGAAACCCGTGGCACGAAGCAGGGTCCAGTTAACCGGTTTGCTTCTCAAATAGTGGTCACTTTCAGCACTTGCTTTGGCCCAGGCGATGTGCGAATCCAGATTGCTGTCTCCCGTTGATATTTTGACGATTTGTTTGATGCCGGCTTCTACGGCCATATCAATGGCTAGGCGGTAGTGTTGGGATTGCTCCGGTACGGCCGCAGCCAGTAGAAACAGACGTTCACAACCCTGCATGGCCTGTCTTAAGCTTTCTGCGTCGTTAAAATCGCCTATTACCGCTTCTATACCCAGTTTTGTAAACTGCTCCAGTTCGTCTTGGGTACGGCACATGGCCCTTACCTTACTCGTGGACTGGGCCAGAAGTTTAGCCAGTTCTTTACCGATGTTTCCCGAAGATCCTGTGATTAAAATCATGTTGTTAGTGATTAAAAAGTTAAAAAAATGGCCAGTCCATGATCAATGAAAAATCCACCCGCGTCCAAAGAGAAATGCTCTGGACGCGGGTGGACGATTGCTTTCCGGTACCTGAGCATTCTTGCATAACCGCAGCCCTTAGTACTGGAAGAATGATTCATGGTTTGCCTGGTTTGAAGTTTCAGGCAAAGCTATTCGCACGGTATCGGCTCTTTTTTCACCTAGGGTAAATAATCACTTTAGATTCCTGATACGGCTTAAGGAAGGTTGCGTAATACCCAGGAATTTCGCGACGTCGCCCAGGGATAAGCGTTGGGCAATCGAAGGGTTCTCCGCTATAAACTGGTGGTAACGGTCAACAGCATTTTCTTCCAGTATCCCACTGATTCGTTTGATCATACTCGCTGTGGCATTGTCGGTCACCTTTCGGAACAAGGTTTCGATGCAATGGTGTTTTTTGCTGAGGCTTTCCATAGTATCAAAATGGATGAGCGTGGCCGAGGTGTTTTCCAAAGCCGTGATTATAAATTTCGATGGCGTCCGGCTATGGAAACTGTCGAAAACGGAGAACAGGATGTCTTCGGCGAAAAAGCAATGAACAAACTCTTTGTCTTCCCGGTAAGACCAGATCTTTGCCAGCCCGCTGTTGATGAAAAAGATATAATTACAAACATCCCCCTCTCGCAGTAAATAGTCTCCTTTGGCGTACGTCTTCGTTTTAATACTTAGCAATAGGTCAGCCTGTGCCTGTTCGTCCAGGGGGGATAATTGATTACAGTATCGGATGAAATCAGTCATTTAAAAAACCTGTTTGAATGCCTCTAAGGTAACGAAGCCAGAAAGACGGCCGTGATGAACAGAAAGAAGTTCAGCCTCATTTCGATGATGCAATTCTTCATTTTGGCTACGGCAAAATACAATGTATTGCTCTTGCAGCCGGCTCCATACATCCGGACTGCCGTACAGGTTGCAAGTGCGTTTGGTGCCCGCCAACGGCCAGCAATATGGTTTAAAACTCCCAGCGGTAATTCAGAATCGGAATCAGGCCCAACTGGTATTTTTTAACCACTTTTCCCTGATACGCGTCGAAATAACTGTAAGCCGCATTCTGGGCACCGGTCAGGTTTTGCAGATCGAGCGAGAGCGTGCGGCTGTAACGGGTTTTGCTCTTTTTCCAGTAAATCCGCACATCGGTCCGGAAATAGGCCGGAAGCTGCACATTAAAATCGTCGCTGGTGTATACCGTGGTGCTCAACTGCCGGGATGCCGTGAGATCAATCGTGCGGTCGCGGAAACCACCGGCGTAGGTAAGCCGTCCGTTCAGGCCCCAGATGCGGCTGCGGTTTTCGCGGCTTCGGGTCCATTCCTTTCCGGCGGTCAGGTTACTGGTGAATTTCCCGTTGAACCGGGTGTCGCGCCAGATGCCGTCGGTGGCCTGATACTGCGAGTCGTATACGGAACCGGAAGCCAGCAGGTAATAGGTTTTGGCGAGGTATTTCTGAAACGTTAGCTCGATGCCCCGGTTGCGGCCCTTCCCGGCATTGACCAGCGGCTCATTAACGTACGCTTCCATCACATTCAGGGCCGAAAATGTGCGGCCCGGTAGCTGACTAACCGGCACGTCGAACAGCATCTGGGAATAGGCTTCAATTTTGCCGTAACTGTCTGGCCCGAACTGGTGGGTGTACCCCAGCACGAGGTGGTGCGCTTTGGTAAACCCAAGCGATTTATTGTCATAAAGCAGGCCCCCCGGCGTGGTTGGTTTTCGGTTGTTGGATAAATAAACCTGCGGCAATTGCTGCTGGCTGTGCAACCCATACGCCAGCGTTACGGCTTTACCCGGCAGCAGTTCCCAGCGTACCGAAGCCCGCGGTTCGAGCGACTGGCTCTTGTTGTACATAAAGCTGTTGTAAAACAAACCGGCGTTAACGGTCAGATTGTCAGCCGGTAACCACTGGTAGTTGACGTATGGCTGAATCATCCAGCCCGCCAGTGAGCTGGTGAATAGGGGGGTAATGGAGGAGCTGATAAGCATTGGGCGATCCGCCCGCCAGAGTTCCAGGGAGTTTTCTGCACGGGTGACATAAATGCCGGCTTTAAGGCTGTTTCGGGCATTAATCCGGTAGTTCAGCGAGGTTGTCAGGGTATACCGGGTGCCATTCTGGTCATCGTTTTCGTAATTGGCCCGGAAGCGGGTGTCGCCCGGAAAGCTTTGTTCCCGGCTGCTGTTGTTGGCCGACAGCACCAGGGCGGTTTTCCACAACAGCCGGGTGCCGAGCGGCTGGGTCAGCGTCAGGCCACCGGCGGCCATGCGGGTGGTAAAGGAAATGTTGTTGCGGTCTTTGTCTTCTTCCTGTTCCTCGGTGGCTTTGGCCACAAAATCGTTGCTGCTGTTTCCGGCGACGCCGAAAACCGTCAACCGGCCCCCTTTGCGGTTTGGGAAGGTTAGATTAAACGACAGGTCCTGAAACCGGATGTCTTCACCCCCGAACGAAACGCCCATCGCGCCCAGCAAACCCGTAAACGAATACCGGTAATTGACCAGATACGACGAACCTTTCTGCTTCGAAATCGGTCCTTCAGCCGCCAGATCCAGGCCAATCAACCCCGCCTGGGCGATAAATTCATGGCGTTCGTTGTTGCCCGGGCGCAGGCTCATGTCCATCACACCCCCGACGGTGTTGCCGTATTCAGCCGTAAAGGCACCGGTTAGAAAACGTGTGGTACCGAGCAGTTGCGCACTCAGCATATTCACCCCTCCACCCGCAGCCGTCGGGCGGTCGCCGATGGTTCCGGCGTTGCTCTGGTGATTGGGATTGACGATTTCAACGCCTTCCAGCCGCCAGATGAGGCTGTTGGGGGAGTTGCCCCGTACGGAAATGTTGTTGGTGCCGTCGTAGGCATTAACCACGCCCGCGTAAGCCGTTGCCAGCCGGGCCGGGTCGAGGTAGCTGGCCGGAAACCGCAGCACTTGTTCGGTGGTAATGTATTCGGCGCTGATGGTCCGGTCGGTGCGGGTTCCGATGGCCGTGGCCTCGCCCAATTGCTGAACGCCCGGTTGGAGTTGAATGTCCAGCACCTGCTCCTTGCCCGATTCAACCAGCACTTCGTTGATGATCATTGGCTCGTAGCCCACAAACGAAACGCTAAGTTGCTGACGGCCCACCGGAACGTTGGTCAAGCGAAAACGACCTTGTTCGTCGGTAATGGTTCCCGTGTTGGCGTTCAGTAACTGAACCGATGCACCGGCCAGCGGGCGGCCCTGGCTGGCATCCGTGACGGTTCCGCGAAGGGTTTGGGTCAGCGTCTGGGCCCGACCGGCCAGCGCCAGCAGACAGAGAAGCAAAAAGGAGAGGGTTCTGGAAAATATAGATGTCGTCATCTGATCATGTACGAAATGAAACCATAAAAATACGACGACATTTAACCAAGTTGGTACACATTCAGTTGTTCTGACAAAAATCATTTTTCAATGACAACGTTGGATGCGACCCAGAAGACGGTTTTGGTGCATGAGATTTTGAACCAGCACTACGGTATTCAGGAAATTTATGCGCGGCTCGACCCGATGCACGAACTGATTGCCACGGTATTATCGCACCGGACGACGCACGCCAACGAGGTCGCGGCATTTCGCCGGATGCGGGAGCGGTTTGGTTCCTGGGAAGCCATCCGGGACGCGCCGGTTGACGAATTGATCGACGCTATCCAGACCGCCAATTACCCGGAAGTAAAAGCCCCCTATATCCAGCAAATCCTGACCCGCATCATCGCCGAGCGCGGAGAAGCCAACATCGATTTTCTGCGCGACATGAGCACCGAAGACGCCCTGGCCTGGCTGACGGCCCTGCCGGGTGTGGGGCCTAAAACCTCCACGCTGTTGCTGCTTTTTAATTTCCGGAAGCCGGTGCTGCCCGTCGATACGCACGTTCACCGGGTGACGCAGCGGCTGGGCATCATCGGCCCGAAGGTCAGCCCCGAAAAAGCCCACGCCATTTTGCTGGCGTACCTGCCGCAGGACGCCCTGGTGCTGTACAATTTTCACAAACACTTCTACTGGCACGGCCAGCGGGTTTGCACCTGGAGTTATCCCAAATGCCACCAGTGTGTGCTGCGGGAGTACTGCGATTACTACGCGGAACGGCAGAAACGCTGAAAAACGACTTTCATCGTCCGCCATGTTCCGGTAAAGGTTACCTCCGTGCTAAACGATGTTACACCCGCGCTAGCCCATCGCCGACCTTCACGCTACCTTTGTGCCGTCGGGAAGCCACTCGACAGAATCGTCCACAACAGCAAATACTGCCATGATTACTAAATCGGCCACTCGAATGTTAATGCCCATTCCTTTTCAATTCCGCCGGTTTCTGTTTACCAGCCTGACCTTTCTCGGAATAATGCTGGTCGGCCACGAAAACGCACAGCCACTCAAACGCCGGTTGCGCCGAACGCTTCTTGTCAAAGCGGGCAAACCCGTTTCCGCCCAACCGGCGGGCCGTTTCATTTTTTCACGCCCGGGAGAATTAACTTTTTATGTACAGCGGCCCGTGTTATTAAGTGGGAAGTAAAGTTCACGCGGAAAACTCTATCTTGCCCACGAATTTTCGTCGGTCCTGTTTGTGACATCTTAAATGAGCAACATCGAGTATTTTTTGATTGGTTACGCTTTTTTTATTACTACCATCTCATTCATACACCTCATTCGGGTTGATGCCTGGTGGATTCGCATCTGGGATTTTCCGCACCTGCAACTGACCTTGCTGTCGGCCCTGGGACTGCTGGGCTGGCTGGGGTTGAGCAGAAGCACCGACTGGCTGATGATGCTGGCGGTAGGTGGGTTGCTGGCGGCCATGCTTTATGAAGCCTGGCTGATTTATCCCTTTACGCCCCTGCACCGCAAGCAGGTCAAATACCTGCGTGAACGGAAGGAAGGGGGAAAGGAACAGAATCTGATCCGGATTCTGAACGCCAACATCTACATGGAAAACACCCACTGCCCGGATGTCCTGAAGCTGGTGCAAAAACACGAGCCCGATGTCGTTATGATTCTGGAAGCCAATCAGCGTTGGAAGGAGGCCCTGCAACCGCTCGAAGCCACCTATCCGTACCAGATTCTGCATCCGCTCGAAAACACCTACGGCCTGTTGTTTTATTCCCGACTGCCCCTGCGGCATCACGAAGTCCGGTTTCTGGTGCAGGACGACATTCCGTCCATTTACGCGCAACTGGAAATGGAATCGGGGCAGTTGGTGCATTTTTACGGGATTCACCCCATGCCGCCCAGCCCGACCGAGCATTACCGTTCGACCGAGCGCGATGCGGAGTTGCTGGTGGTGGGCAAGGAAGTCCGGAATCAGAAGGGGCCGGTGATTGTGGCGGGTGATCTGAATGATGTGGCCTGGTCGCACACCACCCGGCTTTTCCAGCGCATCAGCGGGTTGCTGGATCCGCGCGTGGGGCGGGGGTTGTACAACACCTTCCATGCCCGGTATTTTTTCATGCGCTGGCCCCTCGACCATTTTTTTGTTTCTCACCACTTTAAATTGCGCAAAATCCGGCGGCTGCCCAATTGCGGTTCCGACCATTTTCCGATGCTGATTGCGCTGGTTTACAGTCCCGAACCCGTTGATCAGGAAACCCCCGAACCCGAGCGGGACGATTTGCAGGAAACCGAAGAAATCATTGAGAAGTCCGACGCCGATTGATGGCCCCGCTCAGCCTATCGCCTTACAGTGGGGAGCCGTGAACCTAAAGAAAAAGCCGCCCGTCGAATGACGCAGCGGCCGGGAAAAGTCTGTTGAGAAGCATTAATGACGGTTCGTGTAACCAATGCCCAGGGTGTTCGAGCGGACGGCTGATTCGGTACCCAGGAAATCGAGCGTAACGGATTCTTTGTAGTCCAGATCGCCGTCGAAGGCATCGGTTACAAGCAATTGTTCGCCGGTGGGCTTATAAATGGCCGAAACCGTGTAGCGGCCAATGGGAATATCCCGGATAAAATCATCATAACGCTTCTTGGTCTGGAGTTTCAGTGTTTTGCCGGCTGAACCGTCAATTAGCGGGCCAACGGGTTTAAACGTAAACTCGACTTTATCATGCTCTAACGCATAGGCATTCGGGTCGCGGTGTAATTCAGCGGTGCCGCCGTAATACAAATCCAGACTCAGGTCCGGGATGTGGCCGGTTAGTTTCCACTGAAAATTGCGAACGGGTTTTTCATCTTCCGAAAAGCTGTCGGGGTTTTCGGGGTCGAGCAGAATTTTATACACCCGGTCGTTGTACTGTTTCAGAATGTAGCCTTTGGCTACCCACTGGCCGAGGTCTTTCACCAACTGGATTTTGTAGGTGCCATTCGAGCCGGTATTGACTTCGGCACCCCGGTCTTTTATCACGGTATTGGCAATATACACCGTGGCGCGGGGCAGCGGTTTGCCCTGCGGGTCTGTCACCAGGCCCGTCACGGCCCCGGCCTGCCCTTTGGTGCCGGTGTCCGAACTATCCGGCCCCGGTTCCGAACCATCTGATTTGCAGGAAGTCAGAGCGCAGCCCGTCAGGACGAGGGCCGCGAAGGTGAAATGCTTAAAGGCGTGTAGAGCGTTCATTAGGTGGTTTGTTGTTTGGATGAAACAAAACTAGCCTTTTCAGGACGTTCGGTTCAAGGCCCACCGGAATGGGAAGCAACAAGCCGTGTATGAACTGCGGAAATAACCGCCTGATTTGGAAAGAAGCTGAGAATGGCTGGCGCGTTTATCTGAAACAGGCGTCGGCCAGCGAATACCGTTTTTTATTCTACTTCCGACACAATTACGTAATTGTCGTGGCGGGTAATCCCGTAGAGGACCAGTTTGTTCTTTGCGCTCCGGTCGATGGCAAACGCCTGCCCTTCGCTCACGGTCGGAATGGTTTTGACGTATTGCAGCGTCGAACCGCGATCCGGCAGCTTCAGCACGTAAAGTTCGGGTTTGTCGTGGCCGGTGCAGTAAAGGAGTCCGTCTTTGCCCCAGGTGCCGCCCGAAGAGCTTTTGGAGGCAAACGCCTGGAGTACGTTCGCCGGGAAGGCCCAGGATTCCAGCCGTTCCCATTTTTCGCTGAACTTCACCAGCATCGTCCAGCGGTTATCACGCCCTTCCGCCGATGCTTTATCCGAATAATTGGCGAAGGCTACCCACCAGAAACCCCGGTAGAAATCGGCCCAGGTCGCCGAGCCGGGATACAGTCCGAAGCTGTGGGTGCCAATGTGCCGAAGTGTTCCCGTATCGAAAATCTCGATGGAACTGAGCATCGGAACGTCCGGATAATTGGAGTGTACGCAATAAAGCTTTCCATCCAGCACGACGCCACTGTTCAGGTGTTTGAGCAGACCGGTGGTGTCTTTCCAGTTGGCTACCTGCCTGCCGTCGGTCTTGGTGTGTTTGGTCAGCGAGGTATTGTTAATAACGTAAAAATGCGTTGCATCCACCGCCACGCCCTGCTTTACTTCTTTCAACTGAAACCGTCGGGTTTCCTTTGCTTGCTGGGCAAAACCGGATTTGAACAGCAGGAGCGCCGTCAGTAAAAGGAGGGTCGTAAACCGCATGGTCGGGTCAGTTTCTTTTTTTCGGAAGGTACGATTTCGGGTCAAGGGCTTTGGGCGACCAGTGCTGCAAAAACTCCGCAACGAGTTTCGGACTGTGTCCTTTCCCTTCTTCCAGGTACGCCGAATTCTGGGTGTGGAGCCGGTTGCCCTTCCCGTCCAGAATCACAAAAACCGGGAACCCAAACCGTTGCGGATAGCCTAATTGTGCCAGCGTGGCTTCGTTCCTGTTTTCCGGACTATAGTTGACCCGCAGCACCTCGTAATGGTCGGTCAGCAGGCGGCTCAGGGTGGTATCGGAATGGGTCAGGTTATGAAACCGGATGCACCAGACGCACCAGTTACCGCCGATTTGCAGCAGCACGTGTTTCCCCTCTTTACCGGCTTTGGCAACCGCGTTTTTAATGTCCTGCTGGGCGTCGGCTGTCGGGTTGTAGATGCGGGGCTTTTCGGGGTTGGCCCCTTCCTGCGCTTTCAGTTCCGGGAGCGTTCCAAGCAAAAGGATGAAGGCAAAGAGAATGGTTTTCATGGTTGACGAAAATTAAAAAAGACGTTGCCGATTAACCTGTTCTGATTGACCAGCAACGTCTTTCGGGTGAAGTTTTTACAGCATCACCGGCTGGCCCGTCCGCACGGATTCATCGCAGGCGAAGGCAATGCGGAGGCTGTTGACGGCATCCTGCAAATGATCGGTCAAATCGACGTTTTCGCGGATGGCCTTCAGGAAATACCGTTGTTCGCGGTTGCACAGTTCCTGGTGATCCGGCTCGTCCTGCATGTCGATCCAGGTATCTTCCTGCACAAACTGGTCGTTTTCGTCGAGGGGGGCGTAATGCACCCGCAGGGACTCGGTTTTGGTATGCGAATCCACGTTGTCCGATTTTCCGGCGGCTCCGGCGTTTTTGGCAACGATGGAAACACAGCCTTTCGGCCCGATTACGTCCTTCACAAAAAAAGCGGTTTCGCTGATCATCGGTCCCCAACCGGCTTCGTACCAGCCGACCGAACCATCTTCAAACCGGATTTGCAACTGGCCGTAATTGTAGTTGCCCGCCGGAATTTCCTCGGTCAGCCGGGCGCCGATGGCGTTGACCTGTACGGGTTTGGTACGGGTCATCTGGCACATCACGTCGATGTAGTGAACCCCGCAGTCGACAATCGGGCTGAGGCTTTTCATCAGGTTCCGGTGAACCGTCCACATATAGCCGTGGCTCTGCTGGTTGAGGTTCATCCGCATCACCAGCGGGCGACCCAGGCCCTGGGCCACTTCGATGAATTTTTCCCAGGAAGGATGCTGACGCAGGATGTACCCAACGACCACTTTTTTACCGGCTTTCTCGGCGGCTGCGACCACGCGTTCGGCACCCTCAACGGTGTCGGCCAGCGGTTTTTCGATGAAAACGTGGCAGCCACTTTCGAGCGACTGAATGGCGAAGGCTTCGTGTGTGTCGGGGTAGGTTGAAATACAGACGGCATCGGGTTTGGTTTCCTGCAAAGCCGTCGTCAGGTCGTTAAACAGCGGATAGCCCCCACCAAGCCGTTCGTTCAGAACTTCCTTGCTTTTGCCGGTGGAAACAATGCCGCAGATTTCAAAACCGTCGATAGTAGAGTACGCTATTGCGTGCGAAGCACCCATGTTGCCGCAACCGACCACGAGTACCCGCACCGAAGAAGTTGGAGTTGACATTGTAGAATTTGAGTTAGAAATGGCAAGTTGGGACAGGATCAGGAATAAAAAAAGGACGGATTGACTTTGCTCAAAAATCTTCTCGTATTTGTTGGTATGTCACAATTCCGGAAAAGAATTGACGCGCAACACCGCCCGGGCCCTGTATCGTCCCTGTAAAAAAGACAAAACACGGCCCATTCCAGTTCCCTCCGGTGCGGTCGGCACTAGGTATAGTCGAATGAAGAACAATAGAAGGGTGCGTGCTGAAGCCGCTCCAACTGGTCGGGCGTCAGGCCGTGGGCTTTGATCATGACGTGCGTGTTGACCGACTCAAAACCGCTGAACAGCCCCATATTGGTGGTGACGGTGGGGAGCAGCGGGTCCTGGCTGTCGATTTGAATCAGGGCGCTGCTGAGTTGAAAGTGGGCCAGGACACTTTCCAGCAAAGTCGGTAACAGGGCTTCCCGGCCCGGCTGGAGATACGGGCCTTCGAGGGCGAGAAACCGGTAAGAGGGGGAGAACAGCCGGTTCAGCAACGGTAAGTGCGGTAACACGTACATCATCAGCCAGCCGCTGGTGCCGGGCATGGTTAGGAATTGCCAGGAGACGGGATTGGCCTGAACCCCCGCCACCCATTCGTTTCCTTCTTTGAGTCCGAAATAATTTCCCTGATACCCGATCCGGGCATCGGTTTTCAACGCATAGGTTTGGTAAGCGGCCTGGAGCCGGGGTAAAAAAGCCGTCAGCTCCGCGGGCGGAATCCGGGCAACGCGCGGATCAGGCCGTGGGCGTAACCGGCGGAACACAAAGGTCTTTAACTGCCCGTACGACGCAAATCCCCGCTCGTTGGAAAGCCGCATAGAACGGACGTTTTTTTCTTCGATGTAGGAATAGAAGAGATAGGGCGGGGTAAACTGGCGTTCGACGTACCGGACGGCTTCCGATTTCAGTAACCGACCGTAGCCGCGCCCCTGAAATGCTTCCGACACGGCCAGGTAGCGGCCATAAAAGCCGTCGATCGGCCCCCACGGCCCCGTTACGGTTCGCCGGTCGAGGCAGTAAAATCCCTGGAGGGTTCCGCTGACGTACAAATGGAAATAAAGCGGGTTCTGAAACTGCCCGATTTTCAGTTCCCGGCCAGAGTGACGGTACCGGATTCCGTGGGCACCGTAAACAATGGTTGCAAGCAAATCCGCAACGGCAACGTCGGCCACGGGTTTGACGACGAGTTCCAGCGTGTCGTTTTGGAGAAGAATCGTGCTGTCTGACATGCAGTGGGCCAGGAGGTTAACCCTGCTTATGGGCATACAGACAAAAATACAGGTTGCCCGCGAATTGCCAAACGGCCAGCCGCTGGTTAGGAACCGGAATGACAGCCGCAGCGAAAGTTTTCTTGTTGAATCCGGTAAACGCGTCAACCCGACTATAGCCGGAGCCCTTCTTCCAAAAAGCCGGTTGAGGTCAGTGAACGGTCACCAGTCGAAACTGCACAAACCGCTTCAGGCAGTACAGGCATTTATAATAGCGGGTGGGCATATAGAAAAACAAAACTTTCATCAGCGCGGGTCTGGGCTGTCGTTCCAGCGCGTGGGTGTGTTTACAGTACGGACAGCCGGGACCAAATGCTGGCCGGTAAAAGAGAAACGGCAGGGTAAAAAAGACCAAAGCGAATCCGGTCAGGACAAAAATCAGATACATAACCGTAATAGGATTTTTTTGGAAAGAGAAAAAGAACAAAAAACACTACCCGCTAGACCCGCATAGTCTGGCAAAGGTTGTAACCAAAAAGGCGCATAAGTAATTTTCGAAGCGGCAAAGAACTGCTTTTTAAACTAAAATCCCTTTATATATGTCCGAAAGTTGATCAGTAGATACATCTTCTTTCATCCTTTTCAACCACTATACGTATCGGTTAATTAAAGCCGGACCGCTGGAGAAAAAAAGGCAAATACACGTTGCAATGAAGGTTTATTGGCGAGCTTCCGATGGCGCCTGCCTTCCGTTACCCAGTCCGGCCAAAAAACTGATTGTATGGCCCTGTCTCGGCTTTCTGCCGTCGGTCTGTTTCGACGGTTTTTCGGGCCTGCAATCCAAGCAATTAATCGAACGGTAATCCAGCAGGCGGTACAAAACCGGGGAGCCACGAAAAGGTATGCGATATGAAAGCGAAGCGAATCACTGTGCCGGGCTGGATAGGAACTTCCGTTTTAGATAAAATAATGATTCGGTAATAATCGCTTTATACCCAATTCTGGCCCTAAGAATAATTTTGCCCCGGGAAAAAATGAAATTCAAGCCGTATTGCCCATCTCTACCTGCCCGGATAAGGCGCTAAAATTTAACTACTTACCCTATAACCCTGTATTGTATGAACCATGATTTACCCATTGGGCCTTTTATCGGACGATCCTTCTACGGACATCCGGTTCGTACGGGCCTGCTGATGACCGCGTTGCTTTTCGGACGCGCGGTTTACTCCGAAAACCTGCTGGCCGCTGTCCCAGCCGCTTCCCAAACCGCAACCGCTCAGGAAATTGTTATTCAGGGCACTGTTCGGGCTTCCGACACGAAAGAACCGCTGCCCGGTGTGAGCGTCGTTGTCAAAGGCACCAACCGGGGTGCTACCACCGACGCATCGGGCAATTACGAAGTCCGGGTGGCCGACAATCGGGCGGTCCTGATCTTTAGTTTTCTGGGTTACCTGTCGCAGGAACTGCCCGTTGGTTCGCAAAACCGGGTCGATGTAACCTTGCAGGCCGATAGCCGGGCGTTGCAGGAAGTGGTGGTGGTGGGGTATGGTACGCAGAAGAAAGTCAACCTGACGGGGGCGCTGTCCGTACTCGACATGAAAACCCGCGAGAATACGCCCGTTACGAACGCCAGTCAGGCGCTGCACGGGGTTTCCGGACTCTGGGTTAATCAGGCGGGTTCCAAGCCGGGTCGCGACAACGCCACCATCCGCATCCGGGGCGTCGGCACCACCAACAACAGCAACCCGCTTGTGCTGGTCAACGGTATTGAGTACGACATGAACGAGGTGAACCCGAATGATATTGAGAGTATTACGGTTCTGAAAGATGCGTCGGCGGCCATTTACGGATCGCGGGCGGCCAACGGTGTTATTCTGGTGACGACCAAGCAGGGGAAAGAAGGCAAGACGCAGATTAACTACAACTTTTCCTACGGTATTCAGCAGCCGACGATGATGCCGGACGTGATCTGGGACCCGATTCAGTATATGCAGCTCAAGAATCAGGCCCTGCGCAACGAAGGCAAAACCGTGGTCGATTACACCGACGCCCAGATCGAAGAATACCGTCAGGGCATGGCGACCAACCCGTATGCCTACCCGAACATCAACTGGTTCGATCTGGTGATGAAGAACGGGACGCTGCAACAACACCACCTCCGGTTTTCGGGCGGTACCGAAAAAATTCAGTATAATTTCGCCCTCGGTTACATGGATCAAGACGGGGTTCTGATCAACGCCGACCACGCTAACCGGTATTCGCTGGACCTGAATCTGTCGGCGCAGGTGGCGAAGGGGCTGCGTGTGGGGGCCAACCTGACGGGCAATTACCGCAAATACTCCGAGCCACCGGGCGGAACCGGCGGT
Organism: Larkinella arboricola; assembly: GCF_003259745.1. Lineage (GTDB taxonomy): Bacteria > Bacteroidota > Bacteroidia > Cytophagales > Spirosomataceae > Larkinella > Larkinella arboricola. The sequence goes on from NZ_QLMC01000002.1 coordinate 511,804, forward strand.
TATTTCAACTCGCTGATGCGGGTGCTGCCGATTTTCACCCCGTACGTCGAAGACGGTCGTTACGGCAATGTGGTGTTTCGGACACCGGGCCGAAATTCCATCGAAAACCCGATGAAGCTGATTCAGGAAGGCTTCCGCAACCGGTCCGACCAACGGATTCTGACCAAAATTTTCGCCAATTACGAGTTGCCGTTCGGCCTGACCTACAACGTTAACCTGGGCTTCGATAAACTGGATTCATACGACAAGGTGTTCAACCCGAGCGTCAATACGTACCACCCGCTGACGCTGGCTCCGATGACCTACGCAGCCGGGTATGCCTCTAACTACAACACCGATAACCTGACGCTGACGTTTTACCAGACCCTGAACTGGGACAAACGGTTTGCCGATAAACATCAGGTTTCGGCCATGCTCGGAACCAGTTACAACGACTTTGGCAACAGCTTCTTCAGCGCCCGGATTGAAGGCTATCTGGATAATACGCTTACCGACATCAGAGCCGGTTCGATTAACCCGACCGCCGACGGAACCGTTACCCGCGACCGGCTGGCGTCGTATTTTGGCCGGGTCAACTACAGCTTCAGCGAAAAATACCTGCTCGAAGCCATCCTCCGCTACGACGGTTCGTCGCGTTTTGCCCGGGCCAACCGCTGGGGCTTCTTCCCAGGTCTGTCGGCGGGCTGGCGGATCGATCAGGAAGCGTTTTTTGATTCGCGGTTTATCAGCCTGCTCAAACTGCGGGCGTCGTACGGCAAACTCGGGAACCAGGCCGTGCCGCTCTACAGCTACCTGAACGTGGTGAACCTCGGTGCGGATTACAACTTCGGAAACACAATCCAGCCCGGGGCCGCCGTCACGACGTATAACGATCCGAGCATTAGCTGGGAAACCACCACGAGCTACAACGCCGGAATTGACGCCGAAGCCTGGTCGGGAAAACTGGCCGCCAATGTAGACGTGTTCAAACGCCGGACCTCCGGGATTCTGCGGCAGGTGGCCATACCGTCGCAGGTCGGGGCGCTGGGCGGTCCGCAGCGAAACATCGGCGTGGTCGATAATACCGGCTTTGAAGTGGGCCTGACGCACCGCAACCGGCTGGGACAATTCCGGTATGATGTCCGGACGGAAATCAGCTACGTCAAGAACGAGATCGTGGACCTGAACGGCGAAACCGTCATCAGCGGTCGGCGGATTCTGAAGGAAGGCTACCCGATTGATGCGTATTACGTGCTCCAGGCCGACGGTATTTACCAGACTCAGGAAGAAATTGACGGGAGCGCCAAGGTAAGTTCGGCGGTGCGACCGGGTTATCTCAAATACCGGGATATCAACGGCGATAAGGTCATCAATGGCGACGACCGCATCATTACGGGCAACTCGATTCCGAAATGGAATTACAGCTTCGGGCTGAATATTGGCTACGGCGCGTTTAGCCTGAATACGTACTTTCAGGGTGTGCAGGGCATCAGCATTTACCCGACGGCCAACCTGGCGTACCCGGTCAACAACGGCGCGGGGCTGACGAACGTATGGGCAACGGATTCGTGGACTCCGCAAAATACCGGCGCCCGGCTGCCCATCCTGACCACACCGCAGGGTGCGTCGGAAAACTATCAGAACTCGACGTTCTGGCTGCGCGACGGTTCGTACCTGCGGATGCAGACGGTGCAGTTGACGTTTGCCGTGCCGGACAAGTGGCTCTCGAAAGCCCGCATCAGCAAACTCAATCTGTTTGCCAACGGCCAGAACCTGCTCACGTTCTCGAACTATAAGGACTCTGACCCCGAGCGCGACATCAAGCTGGATACGCTCTATGATTATCCGCTGCTGAAAACCGTCAGCTTTGGCCTGAATCTCGGGTTCTAGTTCCACCTTCCAACTCTTCAACCATGAAAAAAATAATCTATATAGTCGTAACCGGACTGCTGTTGTCGGGCTGCGGCAACGACATTCTGGAAACGCAACCGCAGGACCGCTACACCGAAGAAAGCTTCTGGAAATCAGAAACCAACGTGGCGGCTGCCATGATCGGCTGTTATACCGTGCTCCGAAATGAGGGCCTGTTTGGCGGAACCGCGACGCCCCTCTGGGAAGAAACCGCCACGCCGAATGCGTATAATTATGACAATTCCGGCGGCTGGAACGTCATTGCCGCTGGTACGCAGACCGCGACGAATTCCACGATCATCTCGGCCCGCTGGAATGATGCTTACCGGGGCATTGGTCGTTGCAACACGCTGCTGGCCCGCATTGATCAGGTCGGCATGGACGAAACGCTGAAAAACCGGACCAAAGCCGAAGCGACGTTTCTGCGGGCGCTGTATTACACAATGCTGGAAATGTATTACGGCGACGTTCCGCTGATTCTGGACGAGCCTGACCCGACCACGCAGGCCAACCTGCCACGCACACCCCGAGCCGACGTGGTGGCCCAGATTCTGAAAGACCTGGATGCCGCAGCCGCCGTATTGCCGGTTAAATACAGCCAGAGCAGTGATCTGGGCCGGGCTACCCGTGGGGCCGCGCTGGCGCTGAAAGCCCGCGTGTTGCTGTTCGAAGCGAGCCCGCTCAATAACCCTTCGGGCGATGCGGCCAGGTGGAAAGCGGCCGCTGATGCCGCCAAAGCCGTGATGGACCTGCCGGGAGCGGGGTACGCGCTGTTTCCCAATTACCGCAATTTGTTTTTGCCCGCCAACGACAACAGCGTTGAATCCATTTTTGACGTGCAGTACAAGAGCCCGGAGCAGGGAAGTTCGTTTGATCTGATTGGCCGTCAGTACAATACCAACGCGCCCGTTCAGAATCTGATTGATGCCTACCTGATGAAAGACGGTTTGCCGATCAGCCAGTCACCGCTGTACAACCCCGCCAAACCGTACGAAAACCGCGATCCGCGTCTGTACCAGACCGTGGTGTATCCCGGCGATGTGTTTCAGGGCGAAGCCGTAACTCCTTCGCGGTTTGTGGTTACGGGCTACGGCATTAAGAAATACACGATTTACGACAAGGAAGCCAACCCGGTCAATTTGCAGGGCGGTCGGTCGGAAATCAATTACATGGTGATTCGCTACGCCGACGTGCTGCTGATGTACGCCGAAGCGCAGAATGAAGCCGGTGCCACGCCGGATGCGTCCGTCTACGATGCCATCAACAAAGTGCGGGTGCGGGCCGGAATGCCGACGATTGCCGCCGGAAAAACCAAAGAACAGTTACGCGATCTGATCCGGCTGGAACGGCGAATCGAGTTTGCGGGCGAGGGTTTCTACTACAACGACATCCGGCGCTGGAAGCTGGCCGAACAGGTGTTGAAAGGGCCAATCACCAATTACGACAACAAACCGATTATGACCCGTACCTTTAACGCCCAGCGGGATTACTGGTGGCCGCTACCGCAGACACAACTCGACCTGAACCCGGCCCTGAGCCAGAACACCGGTTATTAAACCGTATGAAAGAAACCCTATTTCCATTCCCTGTTTGTCATGAAAAAAATTAGTGTATTGCTTAGTTTGATGGCTATTTCGTTTGCCAGTGTTGCCCAGTCGCCGAAAGAAAAACTGTTGCTGGTGTGCGGAGATAGCAAGGTATTGCTGGTGGATTATCAAAATGGAAAAGATACGATTCCGGCGGTGGTCTGGACCTGGGACGCGCACGAAGCGATGGACCTGCCCGCCGAATTTCGCACCCGGAAATTCAACACAATGGACGACTGCAAAGCCATCCAGAACGGCGAGCAGATTCTGGTTTCTTCGTCCAGCGGGGCCATTGCCATTATCAACCGGAAGGACAAAAAAGTACTTTTTCACGCCAGCGTACCCAACGCCCATTCCATCGAACTGTTGCCCAATGACCTGATTGCTGCGGCTGCTTCGACCAATCCGACCGGCAACCGGATTATGCTGTTCGACCGGAAGCAGCCTGACAAACCGTTGTTCAGCGACAGCCTGTATTCGGCCCACGGCGTGGTATGGGATCAGAAACGGCAGAGTTTGTATGCGCTGGGCATGACGGCTTTGCGGGAATACAAACTGGTTCGGACGGGTTCGCCCTCGCTGAAACTCGTGCAGGAATGGAAAATTCCGGGCAACAGCGGCCACGACCTGCAACCGACGCTGGATGGTAATTTTCTGTATCTGACCGAAACGGGCGGGGCCTGGCAGTTTGATCTGAAGAAGCACACGTTCACGAAGATTCCCGGTTTTACGGACGCTCCCCACACCAAAAGCGTTGGCCGCGACCGGTCCGGGCAGTTTATCTACACGGTGCCGGAAGAGAGCTGGTGGACTTTCCACGTCCGGTTCCAGCACCCGACTCACGCCCTGAGCTTCCCGAACATGAAAGTTTACAAAGCCCGCTGGTTTCAGCCCTGAGTAGCCGGGTTCGGTTCCACCGGGAATCGAACCCTCTTTTTGGGAAATTATCCGCTGCATAGAAACGGTTTGAAAGACGGTTTAAACGACTTGTTCGATGAAATACCCTTTCCTTTTCGCAGGGCTGCTCGGTGCAGCCCTGCTTTGTGGTTTTAGCGGCATGGCTCCAAAACCGCAGCTCAGGACCATCCGGGCCAGAGACGCTCAGCATCTGAAAACGTTTTTTGCGTACTCGCCCGACCGGCTGCCGTTTGTGAGCGCCCACCGGGGCGGGGCGCGGAAGGGGTTTCCGGAAAATTGTCTGGCAACGTTCGAAAACACGCTCGGGCAGGTCCACGCCATCCTGGAAATAGACCCGCATTACACCAGAGACAGCGCCATTGTGCTCATGCACGACGCCACGCTCGACCGCACCAGTACCGGCCACGGCAAAGTGGCGGATTATACCCTGAAGGAGTTGCAGGCATTCAAACTGAAAGATACCGAGGGCAACGTAACGCCCTACGGCATCCCGACGCTCGACGAAGCGCTGGACTGGGCGAAGGGCAAAACCATTCTGGTACTGGATAAAAAAGACGTGCCGATTGAAGCCCGTGTTCGGAAGATCGAGCAGCACCGCGCCGAGGCCCATGCCATTGTAATGGCCTACAGTTTTGAAGAAGCCAAAACCTGTTACCGGCTGAATAAGAAGATGCTGATGGAGGTGATGTTTGGCACCTTGGAGAAGGTTCGGGCGTTTGATCAGACGGGCGTACCCTGGCAGAACGTGGTGGTTTTTGTCAGTCACAACCTCGGTATTGATCCGGCGGTTTTCCGGGAAATTCACCAGCGGGGGGCCATGTGCATGGTGGGCAGTTCGCGCAACTACGACATGCAGTACGCCAAAGGAGAAATCAAATCGGTGGACGAACTGAACCGGAAGTACCTGAGCATCATTGACAGCGGAGCCGATATCATCGAAGCCGATCTGGCCATTGAAGCGGGTACGGCCCTGAAACCTTTGCAAAACCGGACTTCTTCCAAAGCTCTTTATTTTCGATAACATGAAGCTAAAAGCCGTATTCCTGCCCGTCGCCGGGCTGATTGTGCTGCTGATGGGCAGTTGGTCGTTTAAACCGGAAAGGGCACCGGTTGCCCGCAAGCCCAACATTATTCTGATCGTGTCCGACGATCTGGGTTACGGGGATGTCGGATTCAACGGGCAAACCAAGATACAAACGCCGAATCTGGACCGGATGGCCGCCGAGGGCCTGGTGTTTCGGCAGCAGTATGCGGGTACGGCGGTTTGCGGTCCGTCCCGCGCGGCCCTGCTGACGGGCATCCATACCGCCCACGCTACCGTGCGCGAGCTGTCGGAGTGGAGTCTGAACGGTAAACCCGCCGATTTGCTGCCGTCGGATGTAACCGTTGCCGAGGAGCTGAAACGGGCGGGTTACCAAACCGGGATGATTGGTAAATGGGGGCTGGACGAGGGCGGAACCACCGGGAACGCGCTGGCGCAGGGCTTCGATTATTTTTACGGTTTTAAGACCCACCGCGAAGCCCACCATTATTACCCGGAATACCTCTGGCAAAACAACGAAAAGGTGCTGCTGCCGGGCAACGACTGCGCCCGGAAAATCGGTACGTATTCCAACGACACCTTTGCCAGTCAGGCACTGACGTTTATTCAGAAGCACCGGGACGGACCGTTTTTTCTCTATCTGCCGTTTACGCTGCCCCACAACGAACTGACCGTGCCGGACGACTCCAAACAACCGTACCAGACGCTGGGCTGGCCCGAACGCCCGATGAAAGTGGCTCACTACCACCACGACCCGGACGGTAATCTGGCCTACGCGGGCATGGTGTCCCGGCTGGATCGGTACGTCGGGCAGATCATGGCCGAACTGAAAAAGCAAAAGCTGGACGAAAACACGCTGATTATGTTTACGAGCGACAACGGCCCCGGTTTCGACGACGGCTTTTTTGACAGCAACGGGCCGTTTCGGGGCAAGAAATTTCAACTCTACGAGGGCGGTATCCGGGTTCCGTTTGTGGCCCGCTGGCCGGGTACGATAAAAGCCGGAAGCGTAACCAGTCATGCCTGCGCCTTCTGGGATTTTCTGCCGACGGTCTGCGAACTGGCGGGCGTCAGGCCGTCGGCCACGATCGACGGTATTTCGTACCTGCCGACGCTGCTGGGTAAACCGAAAGCGCAGAAGCGGCACGACTTTTTTTACTGGGAAATCAACGAGCGGGAAGGCCCCATTCAGGCCGTGGTGATGGGGGCGTGGAAAGGCATCCGGTTTTACGAAAAACCGTTTGAGCTGTACAACCTCCGGACTGACCCCGGTGAAACCGCGAACCTGGCCGACCAGCATCCCGAGGTGGTTGCCAGACTGAAAGCCGTGATGACCGAAACGCGCACCGAACACCCGGAATTTCCGCTGACCAAACGAAAGGCGAGGTATTAATCGGTTTTGCCTGAACGATTCCCGTTTTAGATGAAGCATTAAAAAGGCTGACCGGATATTCCGGTCAGCCTTTTTAATTACCCCATTGCATACCGCTGGGAGGGGTCCAGCGCAGGTTGCTTTACTGCGTTTTCATCAGTTTATGGCGTTTGGTCCGGTGGCCTTCGCCGACTTGCAGTAAATACAGGCCCGGCGCGTTTTTGTCCAGGCGAATTAACTGGTCGGGCTTGACATCCGACAGTTGCAGCACCTGCCGGCCCTGTGCGTCATAAATGGTCACCGGTAGCTTGTCTTCCTCCCGGCCCTTCACCTGTATAGTAAACGACTCCACAAACGGGTTCGGATAGGTGGTAACCGTCAGGCCAGCCGTTTCGGCGTTGTCTTCGATACCAAACCGGGCATTGGATCTATCAATGACGGTAAATTGAAGGGCATAGGGCGTGCCCGCTGTTCCCTGCCCGCCTGCTCCACTGTATGTAGTACCGGTCAGCGTGTAGTTGCCTACCTTGGGTGTCCAGTTATGGTAGTCACCGTTGTTGTCGCCAAACAGGGCGTAGGGAGCCCCCGTCTCGGTACGACTGTGAGTTTGGGTACCAGTCAGTCGCATCACGACCGATCCTACTGTGGCCGGACTTGTATTGGCGCGAATATTCAGGTTGCGCGTGGGCAAAGTAGCTAGGTTGATCTGCTCGCCAGCTGTTAATTCTTTGATCTGCTGATTTGTTACGGCATTTATTAGGCTGTAGCTAACCACCCGCGGACTCGTCGAAGTCTGATCGACTACACTAAAGTTGATCGAATAAGCCGTACCCGCCGTGCCGCTACCTCCTGAACCGGTGTAGGGCGTGCCCCGTAACGTGTAATTACCGGCAGCGGGCGTCCAGCCGTTGTAGTTGCCAGCTTCGTCCCCGAACAGGGAATACGGGAAGCCCGTCTCCTTTTGCGTTCTGTTTAGCGTGCCGCTCAGCACCATCACGACCGATCCCACCCGGCCCGGATTGGTGTTGGCCCGGATGCTCAGGCTGCGCGTGGGCAGCGTGGACAGGTTGAGCTGCTCGCCGTTGGTTAAGGTTTTGATTTCCTGATTGGTCGCGGCATTCATAAGCGTGAAGCTCACCACCGCCTGCTGGGAGGTAGACGGTTGGTTGACCGTCAGCGTGAAGTCGTCGGTGGCCTGTCCGCCCCGGCCGTCGGTGGCCGTTACCCGAATGTTGAAGGTACCGGTGCTGGGCGGTGTTCCGCTGAAGGTGCGGCTGCCGGTATTGAACGATAACCAGGAGGGCAGAGCCGAACCACTGGTCAGGCTGGCCCGGTATGTGAGGGCATCGCCGTCGGCATCCGTGAAAGTGTTGCTCGGGAAGGTGTAATTAACGTTGATTCCTACCGTGGCGCTCTGGTTGGGAATGGCGTTGGCAACTACCGGGGCCCGGTTGGGCGTCGGCGTGGTGCCGCCCGAACACTTCGTTTCGCCCGTGCTCAGGTTTTGGGCCGTCGAGGCAGATACCGAAGAGTGGAACATCACAATCCGGTCCAGCAGGTGCCCCTTCGAGCGGGCCGAAATCTGAAGTTTGTAAACACCCGGTTTATCAAACTCGACGAAAACCGGCAGGCTTTCGCGGTCACTTACGCGCGTGGCCCAAGCCCAGGTTGTTGTACCCGCATTAAAGTAAACCTTAAACCAGCCACCGCTTCCGGCTCCGTTGGGGTTGGGCGTTTTGCCGCTGCCGTAGGGGTATACCGTGCGACCAGCCTGGCCGTAGAAATCACTGGCGTCGGGAAAGCGCAGCCAGGTGTCGTTGTGTTCAGTCAGGACCGTGCCAATACCAACTTTGTTGCGCCACTGGAATGTGTACCGGCCCGCCTTGTTGATTCGGATGGTGGTTTCGATCAGACCAACACCGGTCTTGTTGAAGTTTTCGGCACCAGTCCAGTCGATGTAGCCTGAGCCGGTATAATTGCTGGCGGCCGTTTTGCGCTGCCAGCCGCTGGGCAGGTTTAGGTTTTCGGTTTCAATGACAACCAGACCGTTTTTATCTTCATAGACGGCCGGGCAGGTTTGTGCGAATAACTTCGCTGGTGAAAGGAGGAGAACAAGGAGTAGATAGGAAATGTAGTTTTTCATAATGAGTAATCAGATTGGTTTTGTGTACGGTTGTAAAATAAGGTTAGTGCATAGGTGGATAAAAAGGGATTTGATTGGTAAATAAAGACTTCTAAACACCCCCTCTCGGGAGGGAGCCAGGGTTTGTAATCATGGGTACGCCTGGACTATCGTAAGACAGCAGAAAACCTTCCTGTTCTAGCGATTAAAAAGATTAAGTAGATGAAACCTTGGAAGGTTCTCCCGGGCTACCGATTTGCCTTTTAATGTGAATGGAAAGCCTATTTATCAGATTATAAGGAGCATAAACTGCAAGGCTGCTCTCTTACGCCAGGACGAAATTAAAAAAATCTTAGAGAGAAATTAAAAACTTCTTAGAGAAAAATGATAAAATAATTTTTACGTACCGTAGAGAAGCTACCCTGGTTGTCTGTTATTTATAGGCTGGCCGGGCTGGAATGAAGGATTTTGGTGTCTAAATCCCGTCGGACTGTTCAGGATGGAAGGTGCGCACGAAGCGTGTCGGGAGGGCAGCCGGCTTTTCAGCCGTTGCGGGTCGCTAGGAGGAATAAATACGGAGAAGGCAGCAGGACCGTCCCGTTCGGAAAGTCCTGCGCAATGGTCTGCTGGTACCGGGTCAGAAATTGAGCTTTTTCTTTCGCGTTTCCGATGGTTTATTTCTTTGTTTTCTCGTCAATGCTCACCAGAATGTAGCGGATGTTGGAGCCGTCGGCGGGCGGATTTTTAACCCTTTTCCGTTTGACCGTAAGCCGGTATTCGTAGCCTGCCTCGTAGGTAAACTCTTCAATACCGGTGTAATGATAGGTCCAGGAGGTGTCACCTTCCATCTTGACCAGCAGGCACTTCTGCGGACCCACGCCCGTGCAGTCCACCTGATGGTCGCCCACCCATAAGGTAATAGTTTCCGGTTTCAAATCGTCCTTATCACAACCGGCAGACAGGAGCATAAAACCCAGGGCAAAAAAATAGAGAAAACGATTCATAAACAGTGTATTTGTCGGCGTAACCTATTCCGTAGACCTGTTTTCGGGAAGATCCGTTGTAAGGCTATGCATAAAATAGGGTAGCCGCTTCATTTTTCACGGTTTAATGCTTTTGTTGGTAAAAACCACCGTGGTCTGGCCTGTTTTCTGCGCACTGGCACCTGAAAGTTAAGAAAAGGGTATAGCACAGCGTTCATCCGAAATGATCAGCGTTACGCGGAGTCTCTGCCGCCCGCGGCTCCGTCGGCGAAATAACGTTTATAACTCATTGATAACAAACAAACCTTTTGGCCGCGGGTTTACTAAAGACTGTACCACGAGTATCATCAATTCCCTCCATCTTCAATGAAAACCACAACCCAATCCATTGAGCAGTTAAGCATCAATACCGTTCGGGTATTGGCGGCCGATGCCGTGCAGAAAGCTAATTCCGGCCACCCTGGCCTACCAATGGGTGCGGCTCCGATTGGTCACATCCTTTGGACGGAAGCCCTGAATTACAATCCGCAAAACCCCGACTGGCCCAACCGCGACCGCTTTATTCTGTCGGCGGGGCACGGGTGTATGTTGCAGTACTGTTTCATGTACCTGACGGGGTACGACCTGAGCCTGGACGATTTAAAGCAGTTTCGGCAATTGGACAGCCAGACGCCCGGCCACCCCGAATACGGTTTATCGAAGGGCATTGAGATCACGACCGGGCCGCTGGGACAGGGTTTTGCCAACGGCGTCGGTTTTGCCATTGGGCAGTATCACCTGGCGGCCCGCTACAACAAGCCGGATTTTCCGTTGTTCGACTATAAAATATACGCCCTGTGCAGCGACGGCGATATGATGGAAGGCATCACCTCCGAAGCGGCTTCGCTGGCGGCTCACCTGAAGCTGGGCAACCTGATTTATTTCTACGACGACAACCACATTTCCATCGAAGGCAGCACCGATCTGACCTTTACGGAAGACGTCGCCCAACGGTTTCAGGCATACGGCTGGCACGTGCAGGTGGTTCCGGACGGCAACGACTTGGAAGCCTTGTATCAGGCTGTCAAAGCCGCGCAGGAAGAAACCACCCGCCCCTCGCTGATCAAGGTACGGACACACATCGGCTACGGAAGCCCCAACAAGGCCGATACCGCCGACGCCCACGGTTCGCCGTTGGGAGAGGATGAACTCCGGCTGGTGAAAGAAAACTTTGGTTTTGATCCCGACCAGTCGTTCGTGGTGCCCGAAGATGTGCTGCATTATTACCGCGAAATCGGCAAGGAGCGGGCGAAAAAAGAAGAACAGTGGAATGATCTGTATAAGGCTTACAAGGCTAAATATCCCGAACTGGCGGAAGAATACGAGTTGGTGAGCAACGGACAACTACCGCAGGGCTGGGAAGAAAAGATACCGGTTTTTCCGGCGGGGGAAGAGAAAATAGCCACCCGGAAAGCGTCGGGTAAAGTCCTGAACGCCATTGCCGACAACCTGCCGCACCTGATCGGCGGCTCGGCGGATTTGTCGCCCTCGACGGATACGGACCTGAAAAACTATAAGTCGTTTACGGCCGACAACCGGGAAGGGCGCATCTTCCATTTCGGGATTCGGGAACACGCTATGGGAGCCATCCTGAACGGGCTGGCGGTTTCGAAGGGCATCATACCCTACGGGGCCACCTTCCTGGTGTTTTCCGATTATATGCGACCCACGATACGGCTGGCGGCAATTATGAAAATCCGCCCTATTTTTATCTTTACGCACGACAGCATCGGCCTGGGTGAAGACGGTACCACGCACCAGCCCATCGAACACCTTATGTCGCTGCGGGCTATCCCGAATCTGGTGGTCATTCGACCGGCCGACGCTAACGAAACGGCCCAGGCCTGGCGCGTCGCCATCGGGCACCCGGGCGGACCCGTTGCGCTCATCCTGACCCGGCAGGGTTTGCCGGTTATTGATCAGGAAAAATACACCAAAGCGACCGAGCTGGAAAAAGGCGCTTACATCCTGTCCGATTCGGAAAAAGAGCCCGATGTGATTCTGATGGGCACCGGTTCGGAAGTTTCGTTGTTATTGCAGGCGCAGGAGGAACTGAAAAAGGAATCGATTGCCACCCGGGTTGTGAGTATGCCGTCCTGGGAACTGTTCGACCGGCAGGATGATTCTTATAAGGAAAAAGTCTTCCCGAAAGCCGTCAAAAAACGGCTGGCCGTGGAAGCCGGGGCGGTGCTGGGCTGGTACAAATACATCACCGACGAAGGCGATATTCTGGGTATGACCTCGTTTGGCGAATCCGCACCGGCTGCCGACCTGTTCAAAAAATTCGGTTTCACGGTGGACAACATCGTGAAGCGGGTCAGGAAGCTGGTTGGTTAACGGTATTCCAGCGCCCGGTTTTTTCGGGAGACTGGTGAATGCCCCGGAAGGCGTGACCAGGAACACCGAAAGCCGCATTCCTCAAACGATAAACCAAGAACCAATGAAAGTAGGTATTGCCGCCGATCATGGCGGGTTCGAACTGAAAGAAACGCTGCGCACGTTCCTGACCAACTTAGGCCACGAAGTGGTTGATTTTGGTGCCCACGCGTACGAAAGCACGGACGACTATCCCGATAAAATTATCCCGCTGGCGAAAGCCGTTTCCCGGAAAGAAATCGAGCGGGGCGTGGCCGTTTGCGGCAGTGGCGTCGGGGCGGCCATTGTTGCCAACAAGATACCGGGCGTGCGGGCGGCCCTGATTAACGATCATTTTTCGGCTCATCAGGGTGTAGAAGACGATGATATGAACTTAATTTGCCTCGGCGGACGTATTACAGGAAACCGGGTGGCCGAAGAGTTCGTTCAGGCGTTCCTGGAAGCCCGGTTCAGCGGTGCCGAACGACACCTGCGCCGGTTAAACAAGGTGATAGACCTGGAGAAGTGAGGGATTTGATTCATTAGCCATCAAACCGGAAACCAGCCCGACTTTCAACCATTCAAACCATTAACTACAACCCATACATCAATGGCAGCCAATCGAGTAAAACAGATTCACGAGTTTGGTCAGAGCATCTGGCTTGATTTCATCGACCGGAAAATCATGGATTCCGGCGAATTGCAAAAACTGATCGACGAAGACGGCGTTCGCGGCATTACGTCGAATCCGGCTATTTTCGAGAAAGCCATAAGCAGCAGTTCCGACTACGATGAGGACATCAAAAAAGGGGCAAAAGAAGACAAAAGCAACGAAGATATATTTTACGGTCTGGCCGTCAGCGACATTCAGCGGGCGGCTGATTTGTTTAAACCCGTCTACGAAGAGGAAGTCCGGGGTGCCGACGGTTACGTAAGTCTGGAAGTATCTCCGCATCTGGCGCTGGATACGGAAGGCACCATCCAGCAGGCCCGCCAGCTCTGGAAAGCCGTGGACCGCGAAAACGTGATGATCAAGATTCCGGGAACCGCTCCCGGTCTGCCCGCCATCCAGACCGCCATTAGCGAAGGCATCAACGTCAACGTAACGCTGCTGTTTGGGCTGGATCGCTACGAAGCTGTAACGGATGCTTACATTTCGGGTCTGGAAGCCCGCGTGGCGGCTGGTCAGCCGATTGATCACATTGCTTCGGTTGCCAGTTTCTTCCTGAGCCGGATCGACGTGATGGTGGACCCGATGCTGGACGAAAAAGGACTGGGCGACCTGAAAGGCCAGGTAGCCATTGCGTCGGCCCGCAAAGCCTACGAAATCTACAAGCGCGTGTTCAACAGCGAACGGTTTGCCAAACTGAAAGAAAAAGGAGCCAAACCCCAGCGGTTGTTGTGGGCCAGCACCAGCAGCAAGAACCCGGCTATTCCGGATACTAAATACGTTGAGGAACTGATCGGACCGGAAACGGTGGATACCGTGCCGATGGAAACGCTGGAAGCCTTCCGCGATCATGGTGTGGCCGAAAATCGGCTGGAAAATGAGCTGGACAAATCGACCGAGATTCTGGAAAAACTGAAAACGGCGGGAATCGACATCAACGAAATTACCCAGAAGCTGGAAGACGAAGGCATCGATAAATTCAACAAGCCGTACGACAAACTGCTGGCGGCCATCGATACGCAGAAAAAAGCACTCGAACACGCCTGATTATGGAGTTAACTCCAATCAAATTTCTCTTTCTGGATGTCGGGGGTGTGCTCCTCACCAACGGGTGGGGGCACGAATCCCGGCAGCGGGCGGCCGAAACGTTCGGGTTCGACTATTCGGAAATGGACGTGTTGCACGACTTTATCTTCGATACCTACGAGATGGGTCGCATCACGCTTGATGAATACCTGAACACCGTCGTTTTCAACAGGCCGCGCGATTTTACCCGGGAGGACTTTAAATCGTTTATGTTTGCGCAGTCGCTGGAATTGCCCCAGATACTGGAATGGCTGGTTGAGTGGAAAAAAGCCAACCCGCACATCCGGATCATGTCCATCAACAACGAGGGCCGCGAACTGAACGAATACCGCATCAAAAAATTTAAGCTGCACCGCTGTTTCGATGCCTTCATTTCGTCCTGCGAAGTGGGCATGCGCAAACCAGACCCCGGTATTTTCCGGCTGGCAATGGGCCTGGCGCAGGTGCGTCCGGAGGAGTGTCTGTACTTCGACGACCGCCTGATGCTGGTGGGGGCCGCCCGCCGACTGGGCATTCAGGCCCTGCATCATCAAACGTTTGAAGCGACCAAAGCCATCCTGGAAAAGCTGAATCAAGAACCGATAAACTTGCACGAGTTCAATGGCAGAAACGAAGTATAATTTTGGAATGATCGGCCTGGGAACGATGGGCCGCAATTTGCTGCTCAACATGGCCGACCACGGCATTCCGGTGGCCGGTTACGACATCAACCCCGATCAGATAGCCGGTTTTGAAAAGGAAGGCGAGGGCAAACCCGTGAAAGGCTTCACCGACCTGGCCGCCATGACGCAGAGCCTGAGTACCCCCCGGGCCATTATGATGCTGGTACCCGCCGGTAAGCCGGTCGATAACGTCATCGAAAACCTGTTGCCGCTGCTCGAATCCGGCGACATCATCATTGATGGTGGTAACTCTCATTTTACCGATACCGTAATTCGGGATAAGTATCTGGACCAAAAAGGATTGCACTTTTTCGGGATGGGTATTTCGGGTGGGGAGGAAGGCGCCCGCAAAGGACCGAGCCTGATGCCGGGCGGGGATAAACAGGCGTATCTGACGCTGAAACCGATCTTCGATGCCATTGCCGCCAAAGTAAACGGCGAACCCTGCGTGACTTACATCGGGCCGGGCGCTTCGGGCCACTTTGTCAAGATGGTTCACAACGGTATTGAATACGGTCTGATGCAGCTCATCGCCGAGACTTACGAAATGCTGCGCAAAGGGCTACTGCTTGACAATCAGGAGATGTATCAACTGTTCAAGGGCTGGAACGAAGGCCGCTTGCAGTCGTTTCTGGTTGAGGTAACGCGCGACATCTTCAATTTCAAAGAAAACGGGTCGGAGCAGTATCTGCTCGATCTGATTAAAGATCAGGCCAAATCGAAAGGAACCGGCAAGTGGACCTCGCAGGTGGCAATGGATCTGGAAGTGCCCATTCCGACCATCGATATGGCGGTAGCCATGCGCGACCTGTCGAAGTACAAAGTCCTGCGGGTCAAGGCTGCGGGCGTGTACGGTGGCGAACCGGCAGCCCTGAACGTCGATAAGGAGGAGTTTTTACAGTCGCTGGAAGAGGCCCTGTATTTCAGTACCGTCATGACCTACGCGCAGGGGCTGGACCTGCTGTACCGCTCGTCCATCGCCTACGGGTATACCCTCAATCTGGCCGAAATTGCCAAAATCTGGCGGGGCGGCTGTATCATCCGGGCGGAACTGCTCAATGATATTTTCGACGCCTACTCCAAAGCCCCGAGTCTGGAACACCTGCTGCTCGACGAATGCATCCGGGAGCACGTGGCGCGGAGCCTGGGCGGTATGCGGGCGGTGGTTACCTCGGCCATCACGGCGGGCCTGGCCATTCCGGCTTATGCGGCTTCGCTGACGTTTTTTGATTCGTTCCGGAGCGAAAACATGCCGTCGAACCTGATTCAGGCCCAACGCGATTATTTTGGTGCTCACACCTACGAACTCATCGGTAAAGAAGGCGTTTTCCACACCCACTGGATGCCATTACCTAGTAAACCATGAAATCAACTCTCACACCGCAGCCAACGGTATTCATTATTTTTGGCGGCACCGGCGACCTGGCCTGGCGCAAACTGGCCCCGGCTCTGTATAATCTGTATCTGGACGGCTGGATGCCCGAACATTTTTCGATCATCGGCACCGGTCGTACGCAGCTCAGCGACGAGCAGTTCCGCGAAAAACTGCTGGAAGGCATCAATAAATTTTCGCGCAGCGGCAAAGCAAAAGCCGAGCAATGGGAAACCTTCAGTAAGAATATTTACTACCAGGTTTCGGACTTAAAAAACGAAAAAACGTATCTGGAACTGGGTTCGCGCATTGAATCGTACGAAGCCGAATGGAACCAGAAAGCCGACCTCATTTATTATCTGGCGGTGGCCCCCAATTTCTTCCCGATCATTGCCGAGAACATCGCCAAAAAATGCCCCTCAGAAGGACTGGACCGCACCCGCATTGTCATTGAAAAACCGTTTGGGCACGATCTGGAATCGGCCAAAGCCCTGAACGCGCAGTTGCAGAACATCTTCGATGAGAAGCAGATTTACCGGATCGACCACTACCTGGGCAAAGAAACCGTGCAGAACATCATGGCGTTCCGGTTTGCCAACTCGCTGCTCGAACCGATCTGGAACCGGAACTACATCGACCACGTCCAGATTTCGGTGACCGAGCAACTGGGCGTCGAAGACCGGGGTGGCTATTACGACGGAGCCGGAGCCATGCGCGACATGATTCAGAACCACATTCTGCAATTGTTGTGTCTGATTGCGATGGAACCACCGGTTAATCTGGACGCCGACGAAATCCGCAACCGCCGGGTGGACGTGCTGCGGTCGATGCGACGGTTTGATGCCGATGCCATTCGGTTCGGGGCAGTTCGCGGTCAATACGGCCACGGCTGGATTGAAGGCAAGGAAGTACCGGGCTACCGGCAGGAACCCGAGGTAAACCCGGAATCCAACACCGAGACGTTTGCCGCCGTGAAGTTCTTCGTCGATAACTGGCGCTGGCAGGGTGTGCCTTTCTATGTCCGAACCGGCAAGCACCTAAGCCAGTCGGCATCGGTGATTTCGATTCAGTTCAAGAACGTTCCGCATTCGATTTTTCCGGCCGAATCCGCCGAAAACTGGCAGCAGAACCGCCTGATTTTCAGTATTCAGCCCGAAATGAGTATCCGCTTGCAGATGCAGGCCAAACGGCCCGGTCTGGAAATGACGCTCAACCCCGTGGACCTGGTGTTCGATTACAGCGGCACCTACGCCGGTAAACCGCCGGAAGCCTACGAAACCCTGCTGCTCGACACGATGCTGGGCGACCAGACGCTGTTTATGCGCAGCGATCAGGTAGAAGCCGCCTGGGAACTGATTATGCCGATCCTGCACGCCTGGGGCAACAAAAAAAGCCTGAGCTTCCCGAATTACTCGGCGGGGTCGTGGGGTCCCGAAAACGCCGAAGCCCTCATTGCACAGGACGGTTTTCACTGGTTTACACTCCCCATGAACGGAAAACACGGATGAGCGAGCCCATTCTGCATATTCACGAAACGGCCGACCAGACGCTGGTGGCGCTGGCCGACTTCTTTATCGAAACCGCGAAGCAATCGATCATCGACAACGGACGGTTTTCCGTCTCCCTCTCGGGGGGTAGTTCGCCCAAAAAGCTGTACGAACTGCTGGCAACCCCAGAGTACAGCAGCCGGATTGACTGGGACAAGGTGGATTTCTTTTTTGGCGACGAACGGAATGTACCCGCCGACCACCCGGACAACAACGCCTTGATGGTCAGGAAGGCTCTATTCGACCCGCTGCGGATTCCGGCCGAAAATATTTTTGCCGTCGATACGAGCCTGCCGCCCGACGAAGCCGCCCAGCGGTACGCCGAAACGATTCAGAACCGGTATCAGGCCGAACACGTTCGGTTTGATCTGATTCTGTTGGGGTTGGGTGACAATTCGCACACGGCTTCGCTGTTTCCGCACACGCCGGTTCTGCACGACCAGTCCGTTTCGGTAAAAGCCGTTTTTCTGGAAGATCAGAACGTCTATCGCATCACGATGACGGCCCCGCTGATCAACCTGGGGCATCGTCTGGCGTTTCTGGTGTACGGAAAAGGTAAAGCCGAAGCGGTGGAAGCCGTGCTGAACGGCCCGGAGGACATCGAAAACCATCCCGCCCAACTTATTCGGGCTGCGGAAGGCGAGGTTCACTGGTTTCTGGACGAACCAGCGGCTTCGGCCTTGTCGCAATAGGCGCACGATTGCTTTTTAATAGATGTAAATGGCCCGGAAAGATAATCCGGGCCATCTTTTTTATTTTTATATATAAGAAACAATGATATAAAACTTTTGTAGTTTTAAGGAGGTAGAATACGTGTAACCTTTAGCGGTATGAGAACACTACAAATTTGCCTGGTCTTAACGGCGCTTGGCGTATGCCTGTCGGCGAATCAGCTCTGCGGCCAAAATCTACATTCTTTATTGACACCTTCCGGGAATGGCGGCTATCAGGAATCCCTGACGGAAGCTGAACGGAAACTCTGGAAATCCATTCAGGAAACGGATTTCAAAAGACTGAAAGCCCAACGCTTTACCCAAGCCCGGGAAGCCCAAACGGCTTTTACCATGAAGTTTGACCCGAAACGGCGGTCGCAGACGTTAAGCCTCTATTATTTCATCCCCAGCGAACACCTTGCCACGAAACCCGCTGTCCAAATTATGAATTGCCAGGGTGCATCAACCCGGTTGAAAAAAGAAATTTTTACGCGGGATGGTCTGATCGTCTACGAAGTATTTCCGCTGGAAACGCCCGCCGGATTTTCAGAAGATAACGTGCGGTTTACAGCGTCCGTACCCGGAAAACTGGTTGCTTTCTTAAAGTAATAAGGAGTTGTAATGGTCAGACCATCAACGTTTTCGCCAGTACCGCCATCGTTTCGCGCTGTCGTTTTTCTACGAACGCCCGGCCTTTGGCGGCTTTGGCCCGGGCCGCTTTCGGGTCTTTCGCCATCGCCAGCACCGCCGGAACAATGCGGGCCACTTCGTCGGGTTTATCCACGTCGAACAGCCAGTCATCCAGGCCAATATCGCGCCACATAAAGCCTTTACTGGTCTGTTCGGAAAACCGGCAGACGATGGCCGGAATACCATGGCCGACGCACATGATGGGCGAGTGCATTTCCAGCCCAAACATCCCCGCCGACCGAATGTACGTGCTAACGGCTTCGTCGGTGAGCCAGTAGCGGTCGCGCCAAACAACTTTTTTCTTCACGTCATCGGGCAGCTTATCCAGCAAAATCTGCTTGCCGAGTTTCACCTGCGTTTCGTCTTCCGGCACAATCAGAATCTTCATCGGCGTCTGCCGAACCACTGCAATGATCGCTTCCCGCAGGGGCGCGTGGTCGTGTTCGCGCATGGCTTCATTGCGGGCGTTGCGTTCCGGGTCGAACGGCGTTTTCTTGCTCGGGATTTCCCAATACGGCGTAAAGCGAGACCGCGGAATGACACACATAAATTTCCCTTCTTCGAGTCCATTTTTACCTAGAAAATCGGTAGCTGCCTGATCGTTCCGGAAATCGACGGCAAACGCCCCGTCCGGTGCAAATTCCATAATCGGGCAGGAAATACCGGCTTCTTTGGCGATGCCGAGCGAAACCGAGTCGCGGAAAAACGTGAACTGAGCTTTGTTGAGCAGGTCAATATCCAGTGGGTTAATCTTACTGGCGGCTGCACCCGGCGCATACACACCGGGGAACGTAATGCCGTAAATACCGTATGGTTTGCCGGTATCCTGACTCCAGCGTTTCACATCGTTGCGGGCCACCAGCGACGGCCCGGAGCCATGAAGCAGAAAGCTGCATTCGCTGAACTCCCGGCTGATTTCGTCCGGCGTCTGAATGATCGGTACGTTGGGAAACCGTCTTTGCAGTAGTTCCGCCACCCCGTTCTCCACGCTCGACGGCCAGAGCCGCACCTCCACCTCGGGCAGATACTTCTCCAGCAGCGTAATCACGCCGGGCGTATGACCAATGTCGCCGATGTTGACCGTCTGCCACGACGACCGCAGAATAATGGATTTTTTAGCCGCCCGACCGGTTTGGGCCAGGGCTGGCAGGCTCATTAGCAGCCCAAGCAGCGACGGAGTTTGGTGAAGAAATTCGCGACGGTTGATCATCAGTAACAACGGTTTAGGCATCCGATCCGAAAGGCCGGAACCTTTAAAAAACACGATAACGGATGATTCCTACTCATTTTTACGATGCTTACCGCAGATACGCCGGCAACGGCAGCGACTGGCTCGACGTATCCGGAATGGCCGCCCGGCGCACGGTTTCGAGCGGAATGACGCCCGACCAGATCGGCAGTTCCTGGTCTTCGGGTTCATCGTTGGGGCCACCCGTCCGGATTTTGGCGGAGGCTTCGTCCAGCGAAAACGATAATACCGTGGTCTTCCGAATCTCGCTGACGGTTTCGGGGCGTAAATCCGCCCAGCGGTTCGGAATCAGTTGGTCCGTAATCAGGGCCAGCGCCCGGACTTTCTGGTCGTAGTCCTCCACTTTTTCGGCCTGGGCAAAAACAATCACGGAGCGGTAATTGACCGAGTGGCTGAATCCCGATTTAGCCAGCACCAGCCCGTCGAGGAGCGTCACCGAGATGCAAACCGGAATACCTTTTTCGACCTCCCGAATAAAATGACTGCCCACCGAACCGTGAATCAGCAGCCGGTCGCCGTCGCGGGCAAAAGCCGTGGGCAGCGACCAGGGCTGGCCGTCGATGGCGTAACTGATGGTACAGAACAGGGCTTCGTCGAGAATAGCATAAATGGATTCGGTGTCGTAATGGGCGCGTTTGGCCGTACGGCTGGGCGTGGTTCGTGGTGTTTGCATGGCGGTTGTTGCTAGACGGTTTTAGTAGTTGTTGTTTCTGTTCGTAAGACAAAAGTGCTATTTTGCCGGACTAGTCAAATCGTCCAGTTTTTGAAAAACCCGTAGTCCGGTATGCTTCCGTTTAAATCCCTGATCGTTCTTGATAAATCGGCCGAAATGGCGGTGTTTTTGCAACTGGCCGGGCAAATCCGGCAACTGATTAGCGAGGGCCTATTGCCAACGGGACAGAAATTGCCGGGTACGCGCCAGCTAGCCGAACTGCTCCGGCTTCACCGAAAAACCGTCATTGCGGCTTACGACGAACTGCTGGCGGAAGGCTGGCTTGAAGCGCGGGCGGGCAGCGGTACGTTTGTGGCCGGCCACCTTCCGGTGGTGTTGCCGAAACCGATTGAGAAAGCGGCTGATTCGCAAAAGGGTAGAGGTGAACCCGGTTTTCAATTTGTTCGAAAGCCGCATCTGGCCCGGCCCCTGTTGCTGATGAACGACGGTTTGCGGCTGGACGACGGTTTTCCGGATATTCGGATTGCGCCGATGGACGAACTGGCCCGGGCCTACCGCTCGTATTTTCGCTGGGGCAATCCGCAGCAGCATTTTGGTTATGGCGACCCGAAAGGCAACCGGCTGCTGCGCGAAGAACTATCGGTTTTTCTCAACGAAACCCGGGCGCTCCGAACCACGCCGGACAATATTCTGGTGGTGCGGGGCAGCATCATGGGCATTCATCTGGCGAGTACGCTGCTGCTGGAACCGGGCCAGACCGCCGTGGTGGGTGAAACCAACTGGTCGGGCGCGAACATGAATTTCCTGCAAACCGGCGCCGACCTGCTGACCGTCGCGGTTGATGGGCACGGTTTGGATGTGGAAGCCCTGGCCGAACTTTGTCGGCATCGGCCCGTTCGGCTGGTGTATGTGACGCCCCACCACCATTATCCGACCACGGTAACGATGCCGCCCGACCGCCGACTGCGGCTCCTGCAACTGAGTCAGCAGTACGGTTTTGTGATTCTGGAAGACGATTATGATTATGAATTTCATTACCTCCGCCGACCCATTCTGCCGCTGGCCAGCGCCGATCCGCACAACATGGTGATTTACGTCGGCTCGCTGTCGAAGTCGGTGGCACCGGCTTTTCGGATTGGGTACGTGGTGGCCCCGGAAACCGTCATTGACGAACTGGCTCGTCTGCGCCGGATCATCGACCGGCAGGGTGACACGATGCTCGAATTTGCGGTAGGGCAGTTGTTTCGCAACGGCGATCTGCGACGGCATCTGAAAAAGGCGCATCTCACCTACGAAGCGCGGTGTCAGCATTTCTGTTCCTTATTGAAAGAGGAGTTGCCGGACGTGGTGCAATTTGCCAAACCGGAGGGCGGGCTGGCCGTATGGGCGCGTTTTGACCGGCAGTTTGACTTAAACCAACTAGCCGGGAAGGCCCGCCGGGAAGGGCTGACGTTTGCCGATGGATTGGCCCATAACCCACCCGGACAATGGCTCAACAGCACGCGTCTGGGGTTTGCGTCGAGTACGGAAACCGAGCTGGAGCAAAGCGTCGCGGTGCTGCGGAAGTTGACGCGGGGCTGAGCAAAAGCCGCTACTCGAACTGAAACGCAAAGTAGGTACACGGTTTGGAACCGGTGTTCTGAATGCCGTGGGGTACGTTGGCTTCCAGGAAAATAATGTCGCCGACTTCCGCCGGATGCAGCACACCGTCGATGCTTTCCTGGGCCGTATTTTCGATCAGGAGCAGGATTTCAGCGGCCCGGTGCGTGTGGGGTGGGTGGCTCCACAGGCCCGGATTCAGCGTCGTGACGTGCATTTCGAAGCGTTTGCACATGACCGTCGCCTGGTCGAAAATGCGCCGGATACCGCCTTTGTCGTGGGGTTTGTAGGGCACCTCTTTCCAGTCCACCCAAAACGACTGGCCCGCCAGTTGGGTCAGGTCCAGGTCCGGCACTTCCTTGGAGGTATAGCGCATAACGAAGTACGTAACGGATTTACGGCTTTTGTTGGCAAACCGGTGCGCATCGCCGGGCATCACCAGCACCACGCTGCCGGGTCCCAGCGTTTTGGTTTTCTCGCCCAGCGTGACCGTTAACTCACCTTCCTTGACAATCACCAGAATTTCGTCGTCCACGATTTGGGTGGGTAGCTCCGGCTGGTCGGCAAAAAGTGTGATGCCGTGGACGCTGAAGTCGTTGAAATCCCGCGTGGTGCCTTCTACCAGTGTCCGGTCTTCGTAGCCTGTGTATTTGACAACCGGCGCTTTGTTCCAGGAATAAACCTTTGAAGGAAGGGTTTGGGCCAAAGCCGATTGGGCAAAAACACCGAGCAAAATCAGCAGCAGGAACGGTTTCATGGGTTCGGGCGGGTAGCAATGGTAAAAGCTAACAACGGTTCAAAACTAGCTAAAAAAAAGGTCAGTATCCTCGTGAATACTGACCAATGAACGGGCGGGCGGGAGATCAATTACTTGTCCCACCAGACGCGGGTCGTGAACAAATCCGGGCCTTGTTTCTGCACGGCGGCATTGTAGGCATCGGTGTTCAGGCTGGCTTCTGATTCGGGGTAGCGCAACCGCCGGGGAATGGTGCCGCCGGTTTCGTTGCCTGTGTAGTTGGTGGGCGTCAGTTTGGGATAGCCGGTCCGGCGCCAGTTGGCGTAGGCTTCCACGTTGGTCATGAACATCGACACCCAGAACTGGTTGTGAATCTGCTCCATCTGCTTCTCAAAGCTACCCCCGGTGAACGGGTTGGCGGTCAGGTAGGCGGTAATGGTGGCCGGTGAAATGCTCATGCCGCCCGGATACAGCGTTTCGGATTCCATCGATGCCCGGACGGCATTTTCGTAGCGGGTTTTTACGTCGTCGGTACTCCAGCCCCGCAGGGCTGCTTCGGCCAGCAGGAGCGACACTTCGGCGTATGACTGGAACATCGTCGGCGTTGATAAACTGGCAATGGTGTGGATATTGATTTCGGAGTATTCGGCCTGCATGTTGTCGGTCCAGTTCGGAATCAGCGTTTTGATCGTTGTGTAATCATACCCGCTGGGCAAGCCTTTCTGCACTTCCGGGGCCGTGGTTTGCGGCAGTTTCGACGCGTCGGCGTTGCCCTGCCAGAGCGTGGCGTAGAAGGGCAGCCGGGGGTCTTTGGTTGCTTTCAGGTAATCGATAAACGTTTTGCTCAGCTTGGAATAGCCTTTGCCCTGTGCTGAAGGGGGCACCCCTTCACCGCCCTGCAACAGATAGGCGTCCACGTTCCAGTTGTTGGCCGAACCACCCGTGTGATCTAGCTTGGCAATGTCGGCATTGCTTTGCATAACCCCGCCCGCAATGGCTTTTTTGACCCAGGTTTCGGCCAGCGCCGGATCTACTTTGGTGAGCCGCATTCCGAGCCGGAGCATCAGCGAATAGGCAAACCGTTTCCATTTGGTTACGTCGCCTTTGTAAATAAAATCGGCGTTCCCGAAGGTGGTTTTGGCCGCGTCCAGCGCCAGGGCGGTTTCTTCGAGCTCCTTCAGCATCATGGGGTAAATGTCCGATTGGCTGTCGTAACCCGGCTTGTACATCGCCCCAATGTAACCCTGACCCGCCTGCGTATACGGAATGTCGCCGTACATATCTGTGACGCGGTGCAGGATGTACACCCGCCAGATGCGGGCCACAGCGAGGTAGTTGGAAAGCTCCGGCTTGTCTTTTACCAGGTCGATAATCTGGGCGGTTTCTTTCAGTTCGCTGCTGTAGGCCGTTTCGAAAAGCCCTTTGTTGTACTCCTGTTTGTAGAGGTATTTGTCGCCGGTCCACTGCCAGGGATTCAGCGAGGAAAAGTACTGCACGAAACAGCCAGACAGTTTGGAGTTGGCATAGAGTGTGTTATTGTCACCATCGCCGGCGGTTTTGATCAGGCTATTGGAAAATAAACTACTGATTACCGGTTCTGTGAAGGCGTAGGGATTCGTGTTCATTTCTTCGAATCCCTGGTCGCAGGACGACAGGGCCAGGGCGCTCACGAAGGTAAATTTCAGCGTATGGTTTTTCAGAAGTTTCGTTAGGGAATTCATGGTGGTTTCTGGGATTAAGTGAATGAACAGCCTGCGGAAATCAGAACCGGACCATCAGGTTCAAACCAAAACTGCGGGTGGGCGGCACCCCGAAGTTTTCCAGCCCCTGAGCGTTGGAACTGCTGTAGTTCGACTCGGGATCGACGTTCTGGACCTGGCTGTAGAGCAGGAATAAATTGCGGGCTACGAACGACAGACTGGCCGACTGGAACGGTGTTCTGGCCAGCATGGTCCGGGGCAGCGAGTAGCCCAGAATCAACTGGCGGAACTTGACAAACCCGGCATCGGACACGAAATCGTCGGTAATCGAAAAAGCCGTTCCCTGAAAATACGTTTGCGCGTCGATGGTTTTGGTCAGCGGGTTGCCTTCCGGATCGACGCCCGTAACGGTTACGCCGGTTTCCCGTATTCCATTCTCCACCGTCCGTTTGTGCAACCCATAATTGGTCGCGTAGGCGTTGGTCGAAACGTAAAGCTTCGAGCCGAATTTGCCGTCGAGCAGGAAGTTAAGCGAGAAATTCTTGTAGCTGAACGTGTTGGTCAGACCCAGCGTCAGGGGCGGAACGCCCCGGCCCAGCGGCATGAACGTACTCTGAAGCGGTAGTCCGCTGGCCGCGTTGTAAACCACATTGCCGTTGGCGTCGGTTTTAGCCCGGTAGCCCGCAATCATCCCAAACGGCATTCCTTCGAAGTGGTAGATAAAACCGTTCTGCGTTCGGGCGGTGGCACCGGGCAGGGCCAGGCTTGTCAACCCATCCGCGATTTTAACGACGGTATTCTCGTTGTACGCCATGTTGTAACTGACATCCCACCGAAAACCGTTCGACAGCCGGATGGGCGTACCCGTCAGCAGCAACTCGATACCCCGGTTGCGCACCTTGCCGACGTTCAGTGAAACGTTGGTGTAGCTCGACGAAAACGGAACCGTCGCCCGCACGATGTCGTCGGTGGTGGTGCGGTCGTACACCGTCAGGTCCACGCCCAGTTGGTTGCGAAACAGCTTGGTTTCAATACCAAGTTCAGTGGTGGTGGACGTATACGGTTTCAGGGCACTGTTGGGGATGGTATTTCCGCTGATGAGCATGAGCGGCTGACCCAGGTGCGACTGCGATGGCGCGGCATAGGTTAGCGTCAGGCCGTACGGATCAGGTGCGCCACCGCCCACTTTGGCCCACGATGCCCGGATTTTGGCGTAGTCCATCCAGGACGGTTTGGCTTTCAGGGCGTCGGAGAGCACGTAGCTCAGGCCCACAGACGGATAAAACAGCGTGTTGTTGTCGGCGGAAAGCGTTGAAAACCAGTCCTGCCGACCCGTTAGTGTCAGGTACAGCAGGTTGTTGTAACCAATATCGGCAGAGCCAAATACTGAATTGATGCCGAATTTTCGGAAGCTTTCGGTGTACTGCTGGCTGCTCCCGTTGGTGATGAAGTAGTTGAACGGCACGTTGAACCGGCCACTCGAAGCCGTTACCCCGCTCGACGTATTCACCATTTTGTTGCCACCAACCAGCGCATTCACTGAAAAGGTACCAAACTCTTTATTGAAGCCCAGAATGGCTTCGGCGTTGCTTTCGGACGTGTTGATGCGCCGGGTGCTCATCTCCCCCTGGTTGTTGTAGGCCGTACCGGTGGGCGTAATGTCGTTGCCTTCGATCGTAAACTGGTCGATGCCCAGCCGACCCCGGATGTACAGGAAATCCGTGAGGTTGTAGCGGGTGCTGAACGAGCCAATCACCCGACGCCGGTCGTCCTGGTTGCGGACTTTGTTAACCACAAAATAGGGGTTGGCTACAAAGACGTAATCGTTCCAGAGCGTTTCGTATCCCCGCTCATCGTAGCCCGGCGCCAGAGTGCGAATGTCGAGGCTCGTAGCGGCCAGCTGCACCGAGGCATTGGGGTTCTTGGTGAAGTCGGCCACGTAGGTCCGGTTTTTCACGTTTTCGAGGTTGTACTGCACATTGCCCTCAAACACCACTTTCTTGGCCAGCGTCGAATTAGCGCTCAGACTAAATGTTTTCCGGTTGACGGACGAATTTTCGACAATGCCCTGGTTATCCATGTTGGACGCCGAAAACCGGAAATTGGTGGTTTCGTTGCCGCCGTTGATGGCAAGGGTGTTGCTGAATGTGCTGCCGGTTTGGTAAAAGTTTTTGATGTTATGGCGCTGGGCTACGTAGGGCCGGGACACGCCATCGGGCTGCATGGCCGATGAACCGTCCAGCTTGGCCCCCCACGAGGTTCGGCCATTGGCAATGGCTTCGGCCTGCGTCGTTGGTTTGACACCCCGCGAACCCGAACCGTATTCGTACTGCCAGTCGGGGAAGGAGAGGGGCCGCTCGGCGGTATAAGTAGAAGCCAGCTCGACGCCCAGCCCTTTCTGGCCTTTGCCGGACTTGGTCGTAATGATGATCACCCCGTTGGCCGCCCGCGAACCGTATAAGGCCGCAGCCGTTCCGCCTTTCAGGACCGAGATGCTTTCAATGTCGTCGGGGTTGATGCTGAGCAGGCCGTCGCCTTTGTCCGTACCGCCGTACGTGCCCGGTGATCCCTGGTTGGCGTTGTTGATCGGAATGCCGTTGACGACGTAAAGGGGTTGATTGTCACCACTCAGGGAGCCGTTTCCCCGGATGATGACCCGGCTGGACCCCGCGGCTCCGTTGGCCGTGCTGGTGGCGTTGACCCCGGCAATCCGGCCCGACAGCGCGTTGCCCAGGTTGACTTCGCGGGCCTGCGTAAAATCACTACCTTTGACTTCGGTGACGGCGTAAGTCAGGGCTTTTTTGTCTTTAGCAATCCCCAGAGCCGTCACCACGACCTCGTTCAGCGCCATCGCTTCCGGTTCGAGTTGCACGGTAATATCCGTCCGGCCACCCACCTGAACTTCCTGCGCCTTGTAGCCCACGAAGCTGAAAATCAGGACGGCATTGCCGTCGGGCAGGTCGAGGGTATACCGTCCTTCGGCGTTGGTGGTCGTACCGGTTTGGGTGCCTTTCACCACAATGCTCACGCCCGGCATGGCCCCGCCTTTCTCGTCAGTAACCCGACCTTTCAGGTTCAGCAGCAGGCCCGCCCGGTTGGGTGCCGGTGCTTTTTCGGCGGCTTTCCGGTGCAGCAAAATGTGTGAATCGACCACATCGTAGGCAATGTTGAGGGGCGTCAGCAGGTCGTCGAGTACTTTGGAGAGCTGACTTTTCGACACGTTGATGGACGTTTTCTGGTGGGAGCGGATGCTGTTGGAGCTGTAAACAAACTTGATTTTGGTCTGTTTCTCGATCTGGTTCAGGATCTGCTTCACCTCCACGGCCTCCATTTTGAGCGAAACCTCTTTCCGCAGGATTTCCTGCGCGTGGCTGTCGTATGCAAACGACAGGCTACAGAACAGGGCCGACAGCAGCACCTGGGCAACAGCGATCTGCATACTCTTCATCACTAAATGACGTAGGGATAAACTTTTTTGCATAATTTTAAGGGTTTTTGACGTTAACAGACTCAGAAACAAGGCGAATCCGGCGTTGAATTGGCGTTCGGGCCGGACCGCAACGAGCCAATGATGTTAGCAGCATGATTGGCTTTTTTTGTGGGCTGGTTTTGGTTTTTACATAGGCACTGCGTAGAAAAGAATTAATTCGTCAGACAGCCATCGCCCCGCACGAAGAAGGTCGTTCCCCGGAGTTCGTAGCTGGCATTGACGGATTTGCAAATGAACAGGAGTTGGGTGTGGAGCGGTAAATCGTTGAGGTTGCCGGTGAACACGCAGGTTTCGAGCGCGGGCGTTTCGACGATGATTTCGATTTGATACGCTTTTTGCAGGGCTTCCAGCACGCGTGGCAACGGCATTTCTTCGAAAACCAGCTCGCTTTTTTCACGGGGCTGTTCAATGATAAGGGGCGCGGCTACTAGCCCGGCTACCAGCTTTTTGGCGGTTTTGTCGAAAGTAATTTTCTGGTTGGGGTTCAGAATCATGCCGTTGCGGTTTTGGTGCGACTGCCGTTGGTTTTCGTATACCGACACCCGGCCCGACACCACCTGCACCTCAATGGTCTTGGCATTTCGGTACGACTCAATCGTAAAGCTCGTTCCCAGCACCTGTGTGACCAGTTCGCCGGTGTAGACCAGAAAAGGCCGCGTTACATCCCGTTTGACGCTGAAAAACGCTCCGCCCTCCAGCATCACCTTCCGGGTTTTTGCGTCGAAATGCCGTGGGTAACTCAGTATGCTGTTTCTTTTGAGAGAAATCACCGTGCCGTCTTCCAGCGTTACATCGAGGGGCGAGGATGAGGTGTTTTTCGTGACCACATAACCGCTCGGCTCAAACGGTTTGGTTGCTGGTTCGCTGGACGAACGAACCACGGTTGGAGTGGATGAGGGAATGGTTGCTGAACGGTAAAAAAAGTAACCCAGTCCCGAAACCAGCACGACGACAGCCGCCAATGCCAGTTGCCGCCAGCCGATGCGGTATTTTTTCGCCAGCGCCGACGTGTTCAGTTGTTTCCAGAGCCGCTTCCGGGTTTCTTTTTGTTCGACCGTATTGAGTGGTTCCCGTTCGTCATTCAGCACGTGGGCCGACCACTTCAGCACCTGCTCTTCCTCCTCCGGGCTGCAGTGGCCGGCCAGGTATTTCTTTAACAATTGATCAAAATCGTACTGATTCATCGCGGTGTGAGGGACAACTCAATTATTGGACTGATAAATTTTGAGATGGTGTTTGAGCACTTTCAGCGACTGCGTGATGTGATATTCAACGCCTTTTTCCGAGAGGTTCAGCTTCTGGGCAATGTCCCGGACCGACTGGTTCTCGAATCGGCTAAGCCGGAACACTTCCGACGTTTTCTCCGGCAGGTTTTTCAGCGCATCGTCCACCAGCCGGGCCAGATCCGAAAACTGTACGGTATCGTCGGTGGCGTTGGACTGCTGTAGTTCGTGCAGAATCAGGTATTCGCGGTATTTACGCTGGGTGATGCAGGATTTGATGTAATCCGTCACCCGGTGTTTGACCGAAACCGCCAGGTAGGCGCTCAGGTGCCGAATCGGGGAGGCCCGGCGTTTCTGCCACAGGTCTTCAAAAACATCGTGCACCAGTTCTTCGGCTTCTTCGCGGGTGCCGGTTTCGTAAAAGGCCATTTTATAAAGTCGATACCAGTAGCGATGATAGATTTCCTCAAAGGCTTTTTCGTCGCCTTTCTGGAGAAGATCCACCAACTGTTCGTCCGTATTGCGCTTGTACATGAGCCCTGACCTGCTGCTTTTGCCAATAGGCGATTAAGTCGAATAAATCCCTAGACGGTTTGTGGAAAAATTTTGGAGTATTGGATAATGATGCAATAATATTTGGGTGATACTCCTGATTTTGAATAGAATATTAATTGGTTGCGTTCTTTTCGAAATATGGGCTGAGCCATTTAGACTGCCGATAAATGCGCGTTTTTACGAAGCGATTGCTCAGGCGCAAACTTTCGAACGGGACACCGGGTTAACTCAGTAGCTCTAAAAAAAGCACCCAAGCATCATCTTTTACAGAATCATGGCAGAAACGATTAAAACCGCCCTCATCACCGGCGGATCGAAAGGTATTGGATACGGCATTGCTGAAGTGCTGATCAAAGACGGTATTCGGGTGGCCATCACCAGCCGCTCGCAGGAAAGTGCCGAAGAGGCTGCGGCTTCGCTCAATCAACTCAAGGACGGGTATGCCCTCGGTATTGCCGCCGACGTGCGCGATCTGGTGTCGCAGCAGCGGGCCGTCGATGCCATCGTGCAGAAGTGGGGCCGTCTGGATTACGTCATCGCCAACGCGGGTGTCGGTCATTTTGCGCCCGTTCAGGAACTGACGCCTGAGCAGTGGTCCGAAACCATCGACATTAACCTGACCGGCGTGTTTTATTCCATCAAGGCCACGCTGGACGAACTGAAAAAGTCGGAGGGGTATTTTATTACCATTGCGAGTCTGGCCGGTACCAACTTTTTTGAAAACGGCACGGCCTATAACGCCAGCAAGTTTGGGCTGGTTGGGTTTACGCAGGCGCTGATGCTCGATCTGCGCAGCGAGGGCATCAAAGTGACTACGATCATGCCCGGCTCCGTGGCCTCGTACTTCAACAACCACGAACCGAGCGAAAAAGACGCCTGGAAAATCCAGCCCGAAGACATTGGCCAGATCGTTGCCGACCTGATTCATATGCCCGCCCGGACGCTGCCCAGCAAAATTGAGGTGCGCCCCACCCGACCCGGCGGCAAGTAAGGCGTACGGCGCAGAGGTCGTCGTGTGTTCGTATCGGAAGGTCAGACCATCCCGGAACTCCGGGGCAACCCGGGATTGTCCAGGGTCAAGTCCGTTGGAGGTGTGGGGATTTCGGCAAATCCGTTATCTTTAGCGGTTGTCAAATCGTCCGCTATGAACTCACGGCTACTTCTCCTCGCTTTTTGGCTTATCCAGTTTTGCTTTTTTAATCCGGTTTCGGCCCAGCCCATTACTTCCGCCCAGATTGATCAGTTGGCGGACCGAACCTTAAAAGCGTTTCAGGTGCCGGGCCTTGCGGTGGCCGTGGTGAAGGATGGGAAAGTGATTCACGCTAAGGGATACGGGGTTCGGTCGCTGAAGTCGAATCAGAAGGTCGATGGCAACACGCTGTTCGGCATTGCTTCCAACAGCAAGGCGTTTACGGCGGCCGCTCTGGGCATCCTGATCGACGAGGGAAAAATGACCTGGGATGATAAAGTCATTGACTACATCCCGGAGTTTCGGCTCTACAACGCCTACGTAACCGAAGAGTTTACCGTCCGCGACCTGCTGACCCACCGCAGCGGTCTGGGCTTGGGTGCGGGCGACCTCATGTTCTTTCCCGATTCCAGCGATTTTACGCTGAAGGATGTTATTCATAACCTGCGGTATCTGAAACAGGTATCGGGTTTTCGCACCAAGTACGACTACGACAATTTGCTCTACATGGTGGCCGGTGAGGTCGTGAAACGGGTTTCGGGCCAAAGCTGGGAGGAGTTTGTGGAAACCCGCATCATGCAGCCGCTCCAGATGGAAGCCAGCCGGGGTTCGTTTTCGCGCTTACCGAAAAGTCAGTCGAACCTCATCGACGCTCACGCCGTCATCGACGGTAAATTGCAGGTGATCAAGCGGGGAACGCTTGATGTGGGCAACTCCGCCGGGGGTATTTACAGCAGCATCAACGACCTGAGCAAGTGGGTGATTATGCAACTCAACGGCGGTAAATACGGCGATGGGTTGTCCAAAACGCTGTTCAGCAAAACCGTCCAGGACGAAATGTGGACCCCGCAGACGATCATTCCGGTGCGCAATCCCGGCCCGTATAACACCCACTTCAGTTCCTAAGGACTGGGCTGGGGGCTGAGTGATGTGAAGGGCTACAAGCAGGCGACCCACACGGGCGGTTTGCCGGGCATGGTGACGCAGGTAACGCTTTTGCCGGAATTGAAACTGGGCATCATTGTGCTGACTAATCAGCAGGCTGGAGCGGCTTTTTCGGCCATTACCAACCAGATCAAAGACAGCTATTTCGGCATGACCGGCACCGACCGGGTGAAGGAGTACAGCGACCGGATGCGCGCAAATGTCGCTGATGCCGATCAGGTAACCGCCGAGGTCTGGAAAACCGTGGCCGCCGAACAACAGAAAACCGTGGCCAGACCGCCGATTTATTTTTACACCGGCACCTACCGCGACAACTGGCTCGGGGATGTATCCATCAGGGCCGAAAACAACAAACTCCTGTTTACCGCCAAACGCTCACCCCGGCTGACCGGCGAATTGTTTTTTTACAAGGGCAACACGTTCGTGGTCAAATGGAACGACCGGAGCCTGGAAGCCGACGCCTTTGTCATGTTCGGGCTGGATTACGAAGGAAAGCCGGTTTCCATGAAAATGAAAGCCGTTTCACCCCTGACCGACTTCAGCTACGACTTCCACGATCTGGATTTTACGAAAGTGGCCGAAAAGTAAACGACACTTAGCGGGCGAGTTCGATTTTGTACTTTTTGCCTTTCATTTTCTCATCTTTCACCCGCGCCAGCAACCCGGCTACTTTGGTGGTCCGAACGGCAGCAAACGAACTGAAATCCTTGACTTCGATCAGACCCAGATCGCCTTTTTCGAGGCCGCCTTTCTGCGAGAAAAAGCCGACGATGTCTACTTTGTTGAGCTTGTTTTTCTTGCCGCCACTGACGTAAATGGTCTGAAAATCGGGTGGTTCGGGCAAGGGGTAGTGGTCGGCGAGCGGTAATTCCTCAAGCGAATCGGAGACGTAGCGGGGCTGGTCTTCGTTCGGGTTCAGGAGCAGGTAAGCCGTGCCGGTCGCGTGCATCCGGGCGGTGCGGCCGTTGCGGTGTACAAACTCGTGTTCATGCAGCGGCAACTGGTAGTGAATGACGTGCTTCATTTCCGGAATGTCCAGTCCGCGGGCGGCCAGATCCGTGGTAATCAGGTACCGGACGCTGCCGTTGCGGAACAGAATCAGTGCCCGTTCGCGGTCGTCCTGCTCCAGACCGCCGTGGTAAAAAGCCGTCCGAATGCCCTGTCTGTTCAGGAACGTACTGAGTTGTTCGGCGGTTTCGCGCAGGTTGCAGAAAATCAGGGCCGATTCTGAATTGAGCGACCCGATCAGCCGAACCAGCGTATCCAGTTTATCGGTTTCGGGCGAAACAACCCGCCTGATCGTTAAGCCGTTGTCCTGTTCTTCTTTGGGAATGAAGTCCACCCGGGTGGGCGACCGAACGCCCGTAAAGTCCGGAATGGCTAGCCCGGAAGTAGCCGAAACCAGCACCCGTTTTTTTAGATTTCGCAATGGCTTGATGATGAACGCCATCTGGTCGTGAAAGCCCAGTTCCAGCGATTTATCAAACTCGTCGAGCACCAGCGTGTGAATACCGTTCGGGTCGAAGGTGTGGCGGGAGAGGTGGTCGGCGATACGGCCCGGCGTACCGATCAGTACGGCGGGCGGCTGCGTCAGGTTCTGAATTTCGGTAGCCATCGGGTGGCCGCCGTAGCAGACGCTGGATTTAAAACCTGTCCCCATTTTTTTCCAGACCGTTTCGATTTGCAGGGCCAGTTCACGCGTTGGAGTCAGAATAAGGCACTGAACGGTTGGCTGGTCGGTTTTGAGCAGGTGCAGCACGGGGAGCAAAAAACCGAGCGTTTTGCCCGAGCCGGTAGGGGCCAGTAACAAAACGTCCGGGTCGCGCAAAATCACCTCCCGTGCTTCCTGCTGCATGGGATTGAGGGCCGCGATGCCCAGATTTGACAGAATAGAAGTGGGGGTATTTTGACTTTCCATGCGGTAAAGGTACGGTATGTTGGTTAATTCGGCGATTCTTACCCATTTTTGCTGTTCAACCAACGAAATGATCTGAGATTCATCTTACTTCTATGAAAGAACAATCCCGTAGAAAATTTGTCAAAAGTAGTATTGGGGCCGGTTTGGGCCTGAGTTTGCCCGCCACCAACAGCGCCCCCAAAGAACTGTTTGTTCACCACGTTTATTTCTACCTGAAAAATCCGGACAGTGCCGCCGACAAAGCCAAACTGATTGAAGGACTGAACAAACTGGCGAAAGTGCCGACCATCAAACTGGTTCACATCGGCGAACCCGCACCCACCACCCGTTCGGTGATTGAGCGGTCGTACGCGGTTTCGTGGCTGTGCTTTTTCAACAACCTGATGGATGAAGAAATTTACCAGACCCACCCAATCCACCTCAAGTTTGTCGAAGAGTACTCGGCCCTGTGGGAAAAGGTTGTCGTTTATGATTCGGTTGGACCCAAGCGGTAACCTTACCTTCCGCCAGCGTCTGCCTTGAATGAAAGCCGGATGCTGGCGGAATACCTTCACTTAGGTTTGGGCTTGTTTTCTGCGGTTTTCAATAAAATATGTGGTTATCCTTATAGATGGTAAAATAATATTTTGCTGTTTGTGCGGTATGAAAAGAAAATGAGTTAATTCGCTTTTCGACAGACTAGCCCTGATTTCAATGAAGAAACTTCTCTTACCTGTATTCATTGCCCTGTTTTCCATTCGCATGGCCGCCGTTCAGGCCCAGTCGACCCCGGCCATTCCCTCGCCCAGGGAGCACTTCGGGTTTGCTATCGGCGATGATTACCAGCTTGCTACCTACACCCAGACCGAAGCGTATTTCAAAAAGCTGGCGGCTTCGGATCGCACCAAGCTGGTGGATATTGGCCTGACGGAAGAAGGCCGTCATCAGTACATGATCATTGTGTCGTCGCCCGAAAACCTTAAAAAACTCGATCGGTACAAGGAAATTTCGACTAAAATGGCCCGCGCCGAAGGGCTGACCGACGAACAGGCCCGGGCGCTGGCCGCCGAAGGGAAAGCCGTGGTCTGGATCGACGGCGGGTTACACGCCACCGAAACCGTCGGCACCATGCAGCTGATCGAAACCGCCTGGCAACTGGTGAGCCGCAAAGACCCCGAAACGCTGCGGATTCTGGACAACGTGATTATCCTGCTCACCCACGCCAATCCCGACGGGCAGGAACTGGTCAGTAGCTGGTATATGCGGGAGCCCAAACCCGAGAAGCGGGCGCTCGAAAACATTCCCCGGCTGTACCAGAAATACGCCGGACACGACAACAACCGCGATTTTTTCATGATGAACCTGAAAGAGTCGCAGAATATTGGGCGTCAGTTGTTTGTTGAATGGATTCCGCAGATTATGTACAACCACCACCAGCGCGGACCGGCGGGGTCGGTGCTGGCCGGACCGCCGTACCGCGACCCGTTCAATTACGTATTTGAGCCGCTGATGATTACGGGCATTGACGCGCTCGGGGCCGCAATGGTCAACCGGCTGAATGCCGAAAACAAACCCGGTTTTACGCGGTTGGGTGGCTCGGTGTTCTCGACCTGGTACAACGGCGGGTTGCGCACGACGACCCACTTTCACAACATGATTGGTTTGCTGACGGAAATTATTGGCAGCCCGACGCCCGAAACCGTGCCGCTGGTTCCGCAGCGTCTGATTCCCAACGGCAACACGCCGTTTCCGGTGACACCCCAGAAATGGCATTTTAAGCAGTCTATCGATTATTCGCTTTCGCTTAACTACGCAACGCTCGATTATGCCGCCCGGCACAGCGACCAGTTGCTGTACAACATTTACAGGATGGGTAAAAACGCCATCGAGCACGGCAGCACCGATTACTGGACCCTTTCGCCGAAGCGCATTGATGCGATCAATCAGGCGCATCAGGCTGATTTAAAGAATAATACGTCGGGAACGCCCTCGCGCGGGGGCGGAGAAATTCCGGCCAAGTATTACGATGCCGTACTGAAAAATCCGGCCCTGCGCGATCCGCGTGGTTTTATCATTCCCGCCGACCAGCCGGATTTTCCGACGGCGGTAAAGTTCATCAATGCGCTGATCAAAACCGGTATTCAGATTCAGGAAGCCACGGCGGATTTTACGGTTGCGGGCAAGAAGTATCCGGCGGGTTCATATGTGGTAAAAACCGATCAGTCGTTCCGGCCGCACGTGCTGGATATGTTTGAGCCGCAGGATCATCCAAACGATTTTCAGTACCCCGGTGGTCCGCCGGTTCGGCCCTACGATGCCGCGGGCTGGACGCTGGCCTACCAGATGGGCGTTAAGGTGGACCGTGTACTTGACGGTTTCGATGGGCCATTTAAGAAGTTGCCCTATGGCGAATTGCAAGCACCGAAAGGAAAGATGGACGCGGGGAATGTCGCCGGTTATACGCTGAGTGCGCAAACCAACAACGCTTTCCTGGCCGTCAACGATTTGCTCCGGTCGGGGGTGGACGTATACCGTCTACCGAATGGCGTGAGCGGGAAACCGGAGCTTGGAGCGGGCACGTTTTTCGTTCCGGCATCGGGCAAGGCGAAATCACTGCTGGATAAGTCGGCGAAGGAACTGGGGCTCCACGTTGCGGGTCTGTCGAAACGTCCGGCGGGGGCGATGGTGAAAGTAGCGCCGATGCGGATTGCCCTGTGGGATACCTACGGCGGGTCGATGGCATCGGGCTGGGTGCGCTGGCTGATGGAGCAATACCGCTTTCCGATGCAGGTGGTTTACGCGTCGGACATCGACGCCGGGGATCTGCGGAAAAAATACGACGTGATTGTTTTTGTGACCCGGGCCATTCCGCCCGTCGGCGCAGGGGGAGGCAGCGGAACGGGCGGTTCGACGGGTCAGGGACCCAAAGCCGAAGAGTTACCTGCCGAATACCGTCCGTGGCTGGGCCGGATTACCGCCGAGAAATCCATTCCGGAGTTAAAGAAGTTTCTGGAAGCGGGCGGTAACATTGTAACCATCGGCAGCAGTACCAACCTGGCCTACCACCTGGGATTGCCGGTGAGAAACGCCCTGATTGAAATGGCTGGCAACGGTATGGAGCGGCCGTTGCCCAACGAAAAATATTACATTCCGGGCAGCATCCTCCGCGTAAGTCTCGACTCGGCCCAGCAGGCCACCTGGGGGCTTCCGCAGCAAACCGACGTGTATTTTGATGCCAACCCGGTGTTCAGACTGGCCCCGGATGCCGTGTCGAGAGGGCTTGTAAAACCGCTGGCCTGGTTTGCCACCGACAAGCCGTTGCGCAGCGGCTGGGCCTGGGGGCAGGCGTATTTGCAGGATGGTGTGGCGGCTTTTATGGCACCCGTCGGTTCCGGCAAACTCTACGCTTTCGGGCCGGAAATCACCTTCCGGGCGCAGGCTCACGGGACGTTTAAGCTGCTGTTCAATCAGTTGTATTCGACTTCCATGCCGTGATTGTTGCGACATAATCCCAGTCCGGAATTATAACCGGGCCGGAAAAAAAAGG
This sequence comes from Larkinella arboricola, assembly GCF_003259745.1. Taxonomy (GTDB): domain Bacteria; phylum Bacteroidota; class Bacteroidia; order Cytophagales; family Spirosomataceae; genus Larkinella; species Larkinella arboricola. The sequence goes on from NZ_QLMC01000002.1 coordinate 549,654, forward strand.
CCACCGCCCGTTTCAAGCCGATGAAACGGGCGGTGCTGTTTTGTGAATGGTATAGTAATTCTTTTTAATTTTCTCGCATGAACCGATTGGTTCGAAAATCTGCGACAACGGTTCAATTCTGGTGTGTTGCCAGATGCTGTATAGATGGTTGGACTGTCAGCCCCTTTCCTGTGATGCTCCACCCTCCAGCGGACGCTGCTGAAAAATCTCCTCCAGCCGGGCATACAGCGCCGGGTGCTTTTCCTGTAATAAATCCGGACGCTTGAAAAAATATTCGGAAACCACGGCGAAAAATTCGGCTTCGTTGGTCATGGCGTAGGGATCGATGTCCGAGTGGTTGGCTTTGATGTCGCCGATGCTGGCGTGAATCAGTTGCAGCCAGGGCTTGATGTGACCGCGTTCGAGCAGGTATTCGGGCGCGCCGTCGGTGGAGCCGTCAATCTGGTCGAGCAGGTGGACAAACTCGTGAATACCGGTATTTTCCTTGCTGCTTTCGTTGGCAAAACCCTCGTGCAGCGCCGGTTTGGAGAGGACCATCGTACTTTGCAGCGCCCCGCCTTCGCCCACCATGCCCAGAATGTTCCGCTCGTTGCCCGTGGTCTGGAAGTCGGCGTTGAACCGGTCTTCGTACAGCACCACGGTCGTCAGCCGGTAGAACGACCAGTTTTTGAACCCGAAAATGGTGATCACGGCACTGCTGGCCACCAGCACCCGGTCGAGGTCGTCGATGGTTGTGCCAATGCCTTCAATGCGGGTCTGGCTTAAAAAATGCTGAATGCGGGCTTCAAACCGCTGCTTGTCTTCGTCGCTCAGGGCGCGGTAATAGGCAACGTGCTGCTGCAATAAATCGCGGTAAGGGGTGGTCGGGGTAGCTGGGCTGACGGGTTGGTTCCGTCGCCGGTATTTCCAGATCAGCCAGCCGAGCAGCAAAACGGTCAGGCCTAGGAGTAGGTAGGTCATGTTGTGGGGTTTATCTCCGAAAAACCGGCTTTCGGATGGGTTTGTTTCCGTAATTTTTACAACTTTGCCCGAATCCGTTTTTCTGCTTTTCCCATGTTCCGACTGCTCGTCTTCTGTGTTCTTTTTCCGCTGATTGCCGCTGCCCAGGATAGCAAGGTGTTTGAAGAATTAACCGTTAAAAGTGCCATTCTCAAAAAAGACAAAAAGTTTGCGCTCTACCTGCCCGCCGGGTATGAAAGCTCCCAGCGGGCCTATCCGGTGGTGTATCTGCTGCACGGCGGGGGCGATACGCAGACGGCCTGGATTCAGTCGGGCAATATGCAGCACCTTGTTGATGAGGCCATTCGGGCGGGAAAAATACCGCCAATGATTGTGGTGATGCCGGATGCGGAAATGACGTTTTATATGAACAATGCCGCCGGGAAATACCAGTATGAAGACTTTTTCATCAAGGAACTGATTCCGCACATTGAGAAAACATACCGCTGCCGGACGGAAAAACGGTTTCGGGCCGTGGCGGGGTTGTCGATGGGCGGCTTTGGGTCGCTGCTCTATGCCCTCCACCATCCCGATCTGTTTGGCTCCTGCGCGGCTTTGAGCGCGGCTGTCCGCACCGACCAGCAGATCCGGGAAATGCCGCACCCGGAGTATCTGCGCCGGTATCGTTCGGCGATGGGGGAACTGAAAGAGGGCGATAACCGCATCACCGATTTCTGGAACCAGAACAGCATTCTGTATCTGGTAAAGAACCTGCCCGAAGCGCAGAAAAAAGCCGTTCGGTTTTACCTCGATTGCGGGGATGATGATCAATTGCTGTACGAAGGCAATGCCAACCTGCACACGCTGATGCGCAACCTGAACATCCCGCACGAATACCGGGTGCGCGACGGCGGTCACACCTGGGAATACTGGCGGACGGGTTTGCCGGATGCCCTGGCGTTTATCAGCCAGAGTTTTCAGTGAACCTTACAACTGCTCGACTTTTACCGCCACCTTCGATTCGACCCGGATGAGGGCCTGAATACCGTCGGGGCGGATGGCCATTTGCTGGGGCGTCAGCCGGAACGACCCGATGTTGAGATTGGTCTTTTTTCCGGGCGGACCCTCTTCAAAAGATTTACTGATTTGCTGGGGTAATCGCTCGATCTCTCCGCCCAGCGGAAACGTCAGGAAGCTTTCCAGAACCTTAATTAAACCATCGTGAACCAGCGAACTGGAAATACGGGGAATTTCGCTTACCGTTCCGGCATCGAAATCCAGATTTCTGACACGCAGGGTATTGCTGGTGGTGTCGAACGTCGGGCGACCGCGCAGGTAGAGCGTTCCGTTCAGCAGTCCGCTCACGTCGGTTTTGACGATTAAAGACCGCTGCCCGCCGTATACCGACACCTTTTTGATGGTGAGCGCCCCCAGCAGCAGTTTCTTCTCCTGCTTCAGCGAACGGGCCAGCATCCGGTTGATGTCGGTGTAGGGTATGAAATTCATGATCCGCAAATCCGTCATCCGGGCTATCTGCTCCTTTTTCTGCAACGGGGGTAAGCCAACCGCAAACGGGGCTGGTTTTTGCGGTTGCAGTTTGGTGTGGGTTTCCAGGGTGATCCGCAGATGGGTTGTAATCTGTTCCGCATTTCCTTCAATGGGGCTGGATTCTACCCCGACGGGTTTGGTCAGGAGCCAGAGACCATATTGTTTGTCGAGCAGCAGCGGTTGCTGGATGCCCTGCCAGATCGGCATGACAATCTGATCGAGCCGTAGTTCGTTGTAGATTGCCGAATCAATGGCCGATTCAATGGCCGCCTGATAGGTGTCGAGGGCTTTTTTGGCAAAATTGGTCAGCGAAATGTTGTTGCCGAGCAGCCGGATTTCGGGTTCCACAATCCAGTTATAATCGGTAAACTGGATTTTGCTGGCCAGCCGCCAGTTGGGGGTAACGGTCAGCGGGCTTTGAAAATTGACCTGTAGCGAACAGAACGGTTTTTCGTCCGTTTTTTCAGCGGCCCCAAACGGCGAACTGACATACAGGTTCAATGGGGCCGAAAGTTTGATCTGGTTATTCGTATACTGAATCCGGACGGGTCCCGAACGCACCACCCGAAACGGAAACACCCCGCCTTTTTTGCCGCCGGATGACCCTTTACCCACCAGCACGGGGTCAAGCTCCTGGTTAATTTTCTTTTCTAATTCCTTAATGGTGAAGGTAACAGAGCCAGCCAGGTAAGAGGTTGCGGGAGCGATGGCCGGATCAAAACCGGTAGCCTGCGGGGCCTGCGTGGTTGTTTTCTGGCAATTGGTCAAAGAAAGAAGGAGCGCCAGACCCATTGTTAAGCGGAAATAAGTAGCTGTGGTCATCCAGGGATATGCCGTAGTAGAGGAGTCTGTAGGCATAACCCGTGACGGTTTCCGGATGTTTCAGAAAACGGGATTATAAAACCCTTTCTGATGCATTCGCTTTGGTCCATTGTACTAGTCGGTTTGATACGAAATGTCCTTAATTTCCAGTACTTCCTCCCGTTGAGCCGCCCGAAAGGATACCGTGTCGCCTATACGTTTACCCTGCATGGCCCGGGCGACAGGTGCCGTGAATGCAATGAGGCCCTGTGTGGCGTTGGCTTCATCCACGCCCACAATCGTAAACCGGCGCTCCGTTCCGGCCAGCGGCCCCGTCCGGGTTTGCAACACCACGGTTGCGCCAAAGCGTACTTCATCCAGGTTTTGCGACACTACCACTTTGGCGCTTGAAATGCGTTGATTCAGGTTGGCAATCCGTCCGTTGAGCAGAGCCAGTTGCCGGGTCCGGTCGTTTTCGTCGCTCGCATCCGCTGCCTGTAACTGAGCGTGTTCGGCTTCGAGTTCGGTCAGTTCGGCCCGCAGCAGGGCCAGTCCGCGGGGTGTCACGTAATTGGGCGTGCCCGGTGGCAGGGGCGCCCGGGCCGGAATGACAACCGGGGCGTCGGCGGTTTCATTTTTCAAAAAAGCACTGCTCATGGTTTGCGGATTGATGTCCAGACAACGGTGATCTAATCTCTATCAAAACCACCAGAAAAACGAATTGTTCCGGTAAGGGTGCCCGTTCCGGTACAAAGTCATCACGTGCGGTAGATACCGTTCGATAGCAGGAAATTTCCAGGGGTTTGGCTCTACTCAAAAAAATACCCCACGGCCTCAACCGTGGGGTACGAAAACTCTGGTCTAAAACCGTTACGAAACGCCTTTGAACACTTCCGTCTGCACAAACGGCTGGTTGTATAACCGTTTGCCGGTGGCTTTAAAAATGGCGTTGGCAACGGCGGCACCCGCCGGTGGGAGGGAAGGTTCGCCCAGACCGGTTGGCTCAATCTCGTTCTTCACGAAATGCACGTCAATTTCCGGAATCTCGTTCATCCGGATCAGCTTGTATTCGTTGAAGTTTTTCTGCTGCGGAATACCGTCTTTAAACGTGATGTTACCGTACATGGCGTGACCGATCCCGTCGACCACGCAGCCACGTACCTGCTGCTGTGCCCCGCTCTGGTTGATAACCACCCCGCAGTCGGCGGCAGAATACACTTTTTTCAGCACGGGTTTACCTTTTTCTACCACCACCTCGCCGACCTGCGCCACGTAGGAGCGGTGGGAGAAGTACACGCTGAAACCCTGCGCAACCCCTTTCTTTTTGCCCCAGCCCGATTTTTCGGCGGCCAGTTCAATGACGCCCCGCATCCGGTCGATGTCGTAGGTGATTTTGCCAACCGGATTTTTCTTGGCTTTGTCGAGCAACTCCAGCCGGAACTGCACCGGGTCTTTGCCCGCAGCGTGGGCCACTTCGTCCAGAAACGCCTGTTCGGCAAACGCCAGGAAGTTGGTGATCGGCGCGCGCCAGGGACCGGTCGTGATGGGGGATTTATGGTCGATGCTGTCAATCAACAGGTGGTCGACGGCACCAGACGGGAAGTTGTCCTCGCGGGTGGCGTTTCCGGCGTTGATGCTGGCGCCCCGCAGTTTGTAACCAATCATGTTGCCCTGTGCATCCAGAGCCGCTTCAAAGCGGTAGCGCACCGCCGGACGGTAAATACCGCCGGTCATGTCGTCTTCGCGCGTCCACATCAGTTTCACGGGTGCGTTGACGGCTTTCGACACTTTTGCGGCTTCGATAACAAAGTCGGTGTTGAGCCGCCGACCAAAACCACCGCCCATGCGCGTCAGTTGCACGGTTACTTTTTCGGGGGGCAGGTTGAGCAGTTTCGCCGTCTGATTGCGGGCCGCTTCCGGTGTCTGGCTGGGGCCAACCAGCTCCGCGCTGTCGGCTTTGACGTGCGCAAAGAAGTTCATGGGTTCCAGCGGGCTGTGCGGCAGGAACGGGCACTGATACTCGGCTTTTACGACCTTGGCGGCATTTTTAAACGCCGTCTCTACATCACCGTCTTTCCGCCGAACGGTCGTGCTGGAGCTGTCCAGCATTTCTTTAAACAACCGGTTGTGGTCGTCGGTGCTTTCCAGGTTGTCGGCTTTTTCCCACTCAATCTTGAGCGCATCCTTGGCTTTCTTAACCTGCCAGGTTGACTTGCCCACCACAGCCACGCTGTTGTCGATGGTAACCACGTTGACAATACCGGGCATGGCTTTAGCGGCTGCCGAATCCACCGACTTCAGTTTGTAACCGAACGCCGGACGTTGCATCATGCCGATCAACATGCCTTCGCGGTGGAAATCCAGCCCGAACAACGGTTTTCCGGTAATAATGCCGGGGTTGTCGACGTTCCGGATCGTTTGCCCGATCAGCTTGAAATCCTTGATTTCTTTCAGTTTTACATCCTCCGGAACGGGGATTTTGGCCGCATCGTTGGCCAGGTCGCCGTAGCCCAGTTTGCGGTTGCTGCCGGTGTGCAGCACAAAGCCGTTGCTCGTCGAGCATTCCGAAACCGGCACCTTCCAGCGTTTGGCGGCTGCTTCCATCAGCATCTGGCGGGCGGTGGCACCGGCCACGCGCAGGCGTTTCCAGGAGTGCGGAATGGATCCGCTACCGCCCGCAACCTGCCGTTCGAATTTGGTGGTATCGAGCGGAGCCTGTTCAACGATGACGTTTTTCCAGTCGGCATCGAGTTCTTCGGCGACGATGATCGGGAAGGCGGTTTTGATGCCCTGCCCGACTTCCGGGTTGGGCGACAGAATGGTAATCATCCCCTGCGGGTTGATCGACAAATAGCTGTTGAAGTCTACACCGGGCACGGCAACCCCTTTCAGGGGCGCGCTGGCTACGGCGGCTTCCGATTCAGTCCAGTTGAAGCCCAGGAGCAGACCGCCACTGGTGGCCGCGGCAATTTTCAGAAAATTCCGGCGGCTGGGGTTCGATAGCGTCTGCATGGTTATTTGGTTTTGGTAGCGGCTACTTTCACGGCTTCACGAATGCGGTGGTAGGTTCCGCAGCGGCAGATGTTGCCGGACATGGTGGCTTCAATTTCTTCGTCGGTCGGTTTGGGTTTGCGTTTGAGCAGGGCGGCGGCCGTCATGATCTGACCGGCCTGACAGTATCCGCACTGGGCCACATCGACCTCATCCCAGGCTTTCTGCACCGGGTGATCCCCGTTTTTCGATAACCCTTCGATGGTGGTCACTTTCGACGTGCCAACGGCCGATACCGGCAGGACGCAGGAACGGGTGGCTTCGCCGTTCAGGTGGACGGTACAGGCACCACACTGGGCAATACCGCAGCCGTATTTGGTGCCAAACAGCCCCAGGTTGTCGCGCAGCACCCACAGCAGCGGGGTGTCGGCTTCGGCTTCAGTCTGGTAGCTTTTGCCGTTGATTTGTAGCTTAAATAAGGCCATAGTGAAGGAAGTGAGTTTGAAGGTGGGCTAAATTACAAAAAAATAACCACCTTTAGCCGTAAATTTAAACGGAATTTGCAGACTAAAACAGCACACCGTCGAAATATAATGAATGCCGTGACTCTGATCCGCACCACAGCTTTTGACCCGGGTTTTGGAACCTTAATCACGGAGCTGGATAAGGATTTGCGGACCCGCTATCAGCCCTATCAGGCGATGTACGACGGGTTTAATAAAGTAGATGAGTCGGCGCGCGTGGTGATGGCGTTTCAGGACGATCAGCCGGTAGGGTGTGGGTGTTTCAGGCCCATGACGGATGCGGGATACGTCGAAATCAAGCGGATGTTTGTCGATCCGGCTTTCCGGGGGCGGGGCTTCGCCAAGCAGGTGTTGCAGGAACTGGAACGCTGGGCCGCCGAGGAAGGCTACCACAGTACCCGGCTCGAAACCGGCGACAGGCAGCCCGAAGCCGTTGCCTTATACGAAAAAGTGGGGTACTGCCGAATTGAAAACTACGGTCCGTACGTTGGTTTAGCAGCCAGCGTCTGCATGGAAAAGAAGCTGGCCTAAATCAGACTAGAACAGTGAATAACAACAGATCAGAACAGGATACGACCGGGGAATGGCCGGTGTATGCCAAACGAATGGGCCTGTTCCGCAACCCGGCGGTTCGGCGCGAATTGCAGCAGCTTGACCCGGAGCTGGATTTTCAGCGGATGGTGCAGTTGCTGGTGGGCTACGAATTTCCGTTTGATACCCAGCGGGCGCTCGAACTGGCGCTTTTTCACACCTACGCCAACCCGCGCACCTCGGCCCTGCTCGTGCGAACCGGCGAGTTTGAGCGGCACGGCCAGAAACGCTACGACGATACGGCCATCCTGATTTCCTGGTTTATGCAGTACGGGCTAAACACCGAAACGGGTCTGCGGGCTATTACGCAGATGAACCGGATTCACGGCCATTACCGGATTCTGAACGACGACTTTCTGATTGTTCTTTCCACCTTTATTTTTTACCCGATCAACTGGATAAACCGCTACGGCTGGCGCACGCTCACCCCCGCCGAAGAACGGGCGTTTTTCCTGTTTTTCCGGGAAGTGGGCCAGCGCATGAACCTGACGAATATTCCCCAGAGTCTGGAAGAACTGCGCACCTTCACGGATGCCTACGAAGCCGAGCATTTTCGGTACGACGAGGTTAACCGTCGACTGGCCGACGCCACTGTCCGGATCGTGGAAGGCTGGCTGCCCAAACCGCTGCGTTTTGGGGTTCAACCGGTTTTTGCGGCTCTGATCAACGACAAACTGCGGGAAGCGTTCGGCTACGAGCGGCCCCCGGGCTGGTTTTGCGGACTGCTCGAAGGGGCGTTATGGCTCCGTAAAATACCGTTGCGCTGGATAACCTTCAAGCCGTATCCGACGCTGGTGGAAAACACGCTGCACCGCAGTTACCGCAACGGGTTGCCCGCCGTGGAGGCCCTGGGACCAACCAAACTGCTGCAAAAACAACCCCGGTGAGTAGACTCAATCCCGTTTTTTCTTATTGCGGAAGCCAATACAAAGAATCAGAAATTATGACCGGTTTTATGAAAAAGTTATATCGCAGCGTGAAGCGGAGTTTAACCGAGAAGAGCAGAGAAACTCCGCTTCACGCTGCGCTTCTCCGCTCAACGCTGCGATACAGTCTTTTACTCCTCTTCCTCCAACCCGCTTTTGCTCAGAAGAAAAACGACCCGAAAAAAGAAGAATGGATCAAGCTGTTCAACGGCAAGGACCTGAGCGGCTGGGATATCAAGATTGCCGGGGAAGACCTGAACAGCAATTATAAAAATACCTTCCGGGCCGAGAACGGGATGCTCCGGATCATGTACGATCAGTACAAAACGTTCGACAACAAATACGGCCACATTTACTATAAAGAACCGTTTTCGTATTACATCCTGAAGTTTGATTACCGCTTTCTGGGCGATCAGGTGCCGGGCGGGGCATCGTGGAATGTGCGCAACAGCGGGGTGATGATCCACTCACAGTCGGCCCAGAGCCTGACCAAAAACCAGGATTTCCCGATTTCGCTGGAGATTCAGACGCTGGGCGGTTTGGGCAAGGGGGGCGTGCGGCATACGGCCAACCTTTGCACGCCGGGCACCATCGTCGAAATGGGCGGTAAGGTGATTCCGGCGCACTGCATCGACTCGAAGTCCAAAACCTACGACGGCGATCAGTGGGTCAGCATAACGGCGGTGGTGCTCGGCGACTCGATTATTCACCACATCATCGAGGGCGATACGGTATTGACCTACGAAAAACCGAAGATTGGCGGGGGGTACATCAGTCCGCAGAACGGTTTCGCTTCGGGCCACGTCGACAATGCCGATTACTGGCTGAAGCTGGATAATACGCCGTTGAAGGAGGGATACATTGCGCTGCAAAGCGAAAGCCACGCCATTGACTTCCGGAACGTGGAGGTCCTGAATTTGAAAGGCTGCATGGTGCCGGGTGCGCTCAACTACAAATCCTATTATCGGGTGGCGGATAATTCAAAATGCAAGTATAAGAAGTAAAAGGGTTGTAACGCAGAGTTGAGCGGAGGAGAATAGAGTCCAGCGGAGCTTCTCTGCTTACCTCCTTTTTACTCTTCTCAACTCAGCGAAATAACCCACTTGCTCACTCATTTTTCAACACCTTCGCCGGGTTGCTCCTCGCGGCTTTCAGCGTCTGCGAGCCGATCAGCAAAAAGGCCAGCGCCATCACCACCAGCACACTGATTACTAATTCGCTCACGCCAATCGGCTGGTGATACACAAATTTTGTCAGGACAAACTGGTCGAAGAAGAAATAGGTTACGGGCAGGGCCACCAGAGCGGCCATCACGAGCAGCAGCAGGAAACCTTTGCTCAACTGGAAAATCAAACTGCCTTCGCTGGCACCCATCACCTTGCGGATGCTGATCTCCTTCAAACGGGTTTCGGTCGTAAACACCACCATCCCAAACAGGCCCATCGACGCAATACAGATCGCCAGAAAGGTAATAAAACCGATCACTTTCACCATCACTTCAAACTGGCGGTAGGCGTCTTCAATCTGGTCATCGTAGAATTTGGCATCGAGCGGATGGACCCGGTCGATTTTCTGCCAGGCACTTTCGATGCTGGCCAAAGCCGCCGGGTAATCGTCGGATTGGATGCCCACGTTCAGATACCCACCCGATTCCTCCGCCGAATACCGGAAAACCGTCGGCTCAATTTTCTGATCCATCGTTCCGTAATGAAAATCTTTTAAAACGCCCACGATTGTCAACGGTTTGTCGTCCATGATCACCTGTTTGCCGACGGCTTTGGACGGGTTGCGGTCCGCAAGGTTGAAGCGCTTCAAAACCTGCTCGTTTACAATGACTTCCGTTTCGTTACCGCTGGTCGGACGGTTTTTAAAGTTTGTTCCGGCCAAAAAACGATGCCGATGGAGAGGGAGGTAGTTCTCATCGACGAAATTGATCCAGACCTTCGCCGAATCCTGCTTGTCCTTCTCTTTATATTTCAGGGTAGCTCCGTAAAGGCTCCCCAGACTGGTGATCATCCGGGAGGTTGCGATTTGGCTCACCGCCGGAATTTCGGCCAGTTCCTTTTTCAGCAGCGTGCTTTTATTGCCCTGCATCCGGATGTTCAGGATGTTTTCGGTGGTAAAGCCCAGGTCAAACGACAGAAAGCCCCGGTACTGCTTATAGCCGATCAGCGTCGTGGTAATAAAGATCAGTGAAAAAGTGTACTGGGTAAAAATGAGCGTTTTACGCATATTCACGTGCCGGAATACCCGGAGCGAGGACGCATCTTTCAGCACCTGAACCGCCTGAAGGCGGGAAAAAAACAGCGCGGGCAGAAAACCGGCGGCCAGCCCCACCCCGATGGCCAGGAGCAGGAAATAAAGCAATAACCAGGGGGACAGTTCGAGCGAAACAACGTCTGCTAATTGGGGCGCAAGCGCCATAAACTGGGTGCGCAGGAGCAGAAACAGTAAAAACGAAAGGACCAGGGCCATCACCGAAATGATAACCGACTCGGCCATGAATTGCCCAAGGACGTGGGTTTTCAGGGCGCCGACGATTTTACGAATCCCGACCTCGCGCGACCGGCGTATCGACCGGGCAATCGACAGGTTGGTGTAATTAAAACAGGCAGACAGGATCACGACCAGCGCCAGCCCCACCAGCACCCAGGCTACGGGTGTGGGAATGGAGACGCCGATCTCATTGGACAACCGCCCTCCGAAAACAATGTCATCCATCGGTTGCAGCGAAAGGGTGATTTTCTGCCGGTCAAGCCGGGCGTTTTCGGCCCTACTCAGCTGGTCCAGACCGGCCTGAATGGCCTGGAGGTTGGCATTTTCGGGAACCGTCAGATACACGTAGTTTTGATAGATATTCCCCCAGTCCAGGATGCCCCCGTCGGAATCGGCTTTTTGCCCGAGCACCGACGGCAGCGAAACCAGGGCTTCAAATCGTAGATGCGATAGTTTGGGGATGTCTTTTAGAACGCCGGTAACCGTGTAGTTGAGCGTGTCGAACCGGACCGTTTTGCCCAGCGCGTCCGCATCGCCAAACAATTTCCGGGCGGTTTTTTCCGTCACCACCAGTGAATACGGTTCGTTCAGGGCCGTGGCCGGATTGCCTTTGAGCAGCGGGAAGGTAAACACCTTAAAAAACGACCCGTCCGCCCAGGTAGCCTCAAGCGGAATGACGGTTTCGTCGTTCACTCGGGCATCGCTGTAAAACCCCCGACGGATCAGGGCTACGTCTTCCACGCCCGGAATCGTCTCCCGGAGTTTGAAACCCGCTTTCAGCGACGTAGACGCAAAATTCATAACGGTTTTGTCTGCCAACTCGTTGCGGGTCAGCAGACGGTAGGTCCGGTGTTTCTTTTCGTGAAACTGATCGTAGGCAAACAGGTCCGCTAGAAAAGCGATGACCAGCAGGCCCACCGACATACTAACGGCCAGGCCAATGATGTTGATGGCCGAAAACAGTTTGTTGCGCACCAGACTGCGCCGGGAGGTTTTGAAGTAGCTGCCGAGCATAAGCCAATGGATGAAGAAGGTGAGGAAGGAAGGTTTGCGAACGGTATAGGGCCGGAAGAATTTCAGCACGTCGAGGACATAAATGAATCGGGCGCGCCGGGCCCCTTTGGTTTTGAGGTTGCGCTCAAAATATTCGTTGAAGTCGCCTTCCAGATCTTCGAGCAGATCGGGGCGGCAATACCAGCGGAGCAGCTTCTGCGCCCAGCGGGGAGGGCTGGCCGGACGGGAGTTCGGGGCGATTTTCATAGCGATCCTTCCAGATTAAAGCCGGGAATGATGCGCCAGAGGGATTCGCGTACATCCCGGGCCTGCGTCAGCGCGACTTTTCCGGCCTGCGTTACCTCGTAATACCGTTTGCGTTTGCCGCCCCGGGTGCTGGTTGCTTCGCCCATCCGGCTTTTTACCAGCCCCTTTTCTTCCAGCCGGTTCAGAACGGCATGGACCACCCCCAGTTTGGCCGACCGACCGGTATGCTTTTCCAGTTCGTCACAAATGGCGACGCTGTAGGCATCGTTGATCAGGGCCGCAATGGTCAGCAAGACCAGTTCTTCAAATTCGCCCAGGTTGGTTCCTTTCATGGGTTCAGAAATGCGGGTTATTAATTCAGCAAATGTATGTAAAATAGAATAGTAAATTCACTATATGTATGTAAAATAATTTTTGGAGAGCGGAAAGCAAACAGAAGCCAGCGCAGAGAACCGCGCTGGCTTGCTGAAAAATGGTGTAGAAAAAGAATTATTCGGAAACTTCGATGTTGAGTTTATACCGCCCCGTAGCGCCTGGATACGACGGTTCAAATAGGGCCGTCACGGTATTCTGGAAGGTTCCGACGTTGCGAACGCGAACCTTCAGCGGTTTATTTTCGGGTACATACCGGGCCTTCACGTTGTATTTGCCGAGGGGGACATCCTCAATGTACATTCCCGATACTTTGCGCGTCAGCTTCTGGCCCGTATTGCTGTCGACGAGCGGCCCTACGGGTTCCAGCGTCAGTTCAACGTTATCCGTGTCGAAAAAATTAAGGTAGCCAAACACCTCGATCTGTCCGCCGTAAAAACCGTCATCGCCGAAGTTGCCGGTTCGTTCGCCCGAAATTCTGAGCTTCAGATTCTTTACCGCGCCCTCGGTTCCGGCAAAAGCGCCGTCGTCTTCCGTAAAGAGGTCGAGGACATAGTTCTGGTTTTCGTACTTGACTTTAACCGAGCCCCGGACGTACCAGGACCCCGGCGATAGCTGTAATTGATAATTCCCGTTGGCGTCGGTCTGGCCCAGGATGTTGCTGTTGTAGAACTGGGTGTTGTTGGCCACAATGTTGGCTTTGGCAATCGGGTTGCCATGCGCGTCGACAACCTTTCCGGAAACATAGCCCGGCCGGAGGGGATCGGTTGGGCCGGGTTCAACGGGGTCTTTGGTTTTCGAGCACGAGGAAAGCGCCATCGTGGCCAATGCCAGGATTGAGAGAAAGATAGTTTTCATCAGCAGTTGTTGTTTACTTCCCCAAAGTTTGACTGCTGTTTATTGGAAACCGTGGATGGATGGTTTTAAACGGAAAACTTATTCGTTCAACCGGAAAAAAGTAGTTGTAAAATGGCTATGATAATCAGGGTTTTATGCAGGCTGACGGTTTTGTTCGGCTGACAGCCGGGTTCGCGGATTACGCCGTTGGATATCCGGGTGAAAATAAAAGAATCCCCGTTTTGGGCGGGGATTCTTAACGATGAAAAAGGCGGGCTTTTTCATCGTTTCCTGGAAAATAACCTGGATTTTGACAATACTACAAAAGCCCGGATTATGTTTCAAGTTATTTGTAAACTTTTAGTTACTTATGGTGCAAGTTTTATTTACTTTCCGTTACTTCCAAAACCACGCTGGCACGACGGGCATCCACCTGGGGATTAAAACCGACCGTCATCAGGTAATCGCCCGAATAAACCGTCTGGTTGCGGTTGATGGGGGAGTTGGTACCCGGAAAAACGTTCAATTCCTGAATCGTGTATTTTCTGGCCGGGTCCAGTCCTTTCAGCCGAATCGGAGCCTGGCTGCCTTCGCGATACCGGTTGCCAACCAGGTAGTTAAACCAGATTGCCCGATCCTGCTTCTCGCTGACATACATCAGTGAGGCCATGTCGCTCGTTTGGGGTGACACCAGCCGGAACAGATCGCCCTGCCAGATCACATCTTTTACCCGGCTGTAGGTTTTCAGAGCATCCTGACTAAAAGCGAGTTCTTTTTCGTCAAGCTTGCTCACCACAATGTCGTACCCCATTTTTCCCATCATGGCCACGTCTGTCCGGAATTTAATAGGTTGTTTGCCCCAGTCGGTGATGTGGTTACACGTGGCGATGGACGGATAGAAGTAAGAATAATTCCACTGGATGAAAATCCGCTCCAGACCGTCGGTATTGTCGCTGGGCCAGAACTCCGTAAAGTATTTCAGTGCCCCGTAATCCACGCGGCCACCCCCGCCCGAACACAGCATCAGCGGCAAGGTCGGGTATTTGGCTCGTAACTGTTCCAGCACTTTGTAAAGCCCCTGCACATAATCGACATAAAGGTGCGACTGGTTGGGGTTTGTGGCCGAATAAGCGTTATAAATGACGGCATTGCAGTCCCATTTGATGTAGCCCAGCGTCGGATTTTTGGCCAGAATACCGTCTACTACACCGTAGACAAAATCCTGCACTTTCGGATTAGAGAGGTCCAGCACCAGTTGATTCCGGAAGTAATATTCGGCCCGGTTCGGGAGTTTGATGACCCAATCCGGGTGTTTTTCGTACAGTTCGCTTTTCGGGCTGACCATTTCCGGCTCCAGCCAGATACCAAATTTGATGCCCGCGCTTTCGGCCTCTTTCACCAGATACCCCAGGCCGTGCGGCAGTTTCTGCTTGTTTTCCTGCCAGTCGCCGAGGCCCGTGTGGTCGTCGTTGCGGGGGTATTTGTTGGCAAACCAGCCGTCGTCCAGCAGAAACAGATCAACGCCCAGCTTCTTGCCGTCTTTAAACAACGCCGTCAGTTTTTCCTCGTTGAAGTCGAAATACGTCGCTTCCCAGTTGTTCAGCAGGGTCAGGCGGTTGCCTTCGCCCTGCGGAATGCGGTGTTTACGCGCCCAGCGGTGCAGGTTCCGGCTGGCCTGACCCTTGCCCGCGCCGGAGTAGGTAAACAGAAAAGCCGGGGTGACAAACTCCTTGCCGGGGGCCAGCGTGTATTCCGATGCGTACGGGTTGATGCCCGCAAGCAGCCGCAGGTTTCGCAGCGGATCAACCTCAAACTCGATTTTGTAATTTCCCGACCAGGCCAGCGTTCCGGCAATAACCTCCCCGGTTTCTTCTTCGGCGGGTTGGTTCAGCGCCAGCAGAAAGGAGGGTGGCTGAAACAGGTCGGCCCGCGTACCAAGCTTGGTATCAAGCACCTTCAGGCCCGCCGTCAACTGAATTTCTTCGGGGTTCATTTCCTTCGCCCAATCGCCGTGGAAGTGGGTCAGGTAATACTTCTGCGCCGGAATGTACAGGTTGGCCGACGCGTATTTCTGCAAACGGACGGCCTTTTTCTCCGTGTGCCGGATGCTCGACCACTGCTCGATGACATCCTCCTTCTGGTACGCCTTGTAGTGCAGACTGACCTCAAACGGATACTGCGGATCTTTCAGATAAACCGTGGTCAGCACCACGCCATCGGCCACGTTTTTGGTTTCGTGCCGAACATACCGCAGGTCCGACGACGGGTTGCCATCGGCGTGAGCCACCTGAAGCGCCGGTTCGAGCAGGTTGCGGCCCCCGGCGGGTGTGTAAGCGGAATTGTAAATTCGGGTGTAATCTTCACCGCGTTTGCTGTTTTCGGGCAGTAAACCGTAGTCGCCCGCATTTCGAAGCCGTTTGCCGAGGTGAACAACCGTTGGATCACCGTCTTTATCCACACGAATGACCAGGGCCGTGTGCTGGGTTTCAATCGCAATATGCGTGTCGCCGGGCGCTGTCGGGAAGGCGGTTGTTGAAAATAAGAGGGAAGCAAAAAGTAAAATCGTGAATCGTATCATGCCGGGTTCGGTTAACGATTACAAAGCTAAGAAAGAAAGCGCTATGGTGATTCACGACCCCGCAACCCGGTCCGAAAACCGTCATCGGCTGCGGTTCAGGCAAATCTAATTTCGTCTAATGAGGTGAAAACGGCTTTACCCAGCTTACGGCCCTGAGCCACCATTTCGTCCGCCCCCTGCGACGGTCCGCCAATCCGCAGAACGGCATCGCAATGAGCCAGCAGGTCAACGGCAACCGGGTGGAAAATCTGGTTGAATACCGGGTCGCCGATACCCGTGGATCCCGCCGTTTCAATCAGCGGCAGCGCAACCCATTCGCCCAGCATGGGCAGATGACCCCGTTCGAAGAGTTGTAGAGCCACGTCGGTCATCTGCTGGACGTTGGCGGCAATTTTTTCGGGCTCATCGTTGGTGCCGGAGCGGTACGGACCCGCTACTAAAATCATTTTTTTCATGGTGTAACTCCTGTCTTGTTTTTAAATCCAGGGCAAAAGTTAAGACAATTTTTGTTTGATAATGATCGTAATTGATTGTTTTTGATTGAACGGTAGGGGGTCGTATAGCAATAAAAAAGCCCGCCGTAGACCAGAATCGGTCTACGGCGGGCTTGCCTGATTACGGATGCCTTATTCGACTTCGACAATCATTTCCACTTCAACGGCATAGTCGGAGGGCAGGGCGGCCACACCCACCGCTGATCGGGCGTGCTTGCCTTTGTCGCCAAATGCCTTGACCATCAGGTCAGAACAGCCATTGACTACTTTCGGTTGATCGGCAAATTCGGGCGTGGAGTTGACCATACCGAGTACTTTAACTACCCGTTTAACTTTGTCGAGATTGCCGATTTCAGCTTTCAGGGATGACAGCAGACCGATGGCCGCGAGCTTGGCGGCTTCGTAGCCCTGTTCAACCGATAACTCCTTGCCCAGCTTGCCTTTGATGCCCGTGCCGTCGGCGCGGTTGGAAACGTGACCGGACAGAAAAACGAGGTTGCCCGTCCGGACGGCTTTTACGTAGTTGGCCAGCGAAGCCGTGGGTTTGTCGAGCGTAATACCTTGTTCTTTCAGCTTGGCTTCCACCGATTGACCAAAGGAAACTCCCGCAGACAAAAAACAACCGATGGCGAAAGCCGTACAAAATTTCTTCACAAGAGAATAGGGTTTGGTTAGATAATGGTTTATAAATAAATTAATTAGCTTCTCATTTCTTTCATCACCTGCTGGAGAATCTCGACCCACTCCTGGGTGTATTCCCGTTTGGGCGTTGTATCCCAGTTGCCGACCAGACCGTTCCCGCCGAGGTAAATACCGTCTTTCCGGGCGATGATGTTAGCTCCTTTGATAATGAGCTTGTAGGTCACCTCCGACTGCGGAATCAGACAGGCCAGCTGACCCGAAACCGGCGTCAGTTCGGCGTCGTTGAAAATCTCTTTGGCCCCCAGCCCCATGCAGTTGACCACGCACCGTTCGGGCAGGGCGTCGATGTCTTCCAGCCGTTTGATTTCGTGAACATTGAGTTTACCGCCCAGCATGATAAACATATTCATCTGATGGTGCAGGTAACTGGGAATGTTAAACATCATGTTGGAACGCCAGGTGACATACTCAGCCCCGAACGAATGGTCCCTGCGGCTGATTTCCTGCCGTTCGGGAATCAGACCGTCGAGGTGGTAGACTTCTCCGCCCATCGCCGGGTTCGAGACGTTCGTGGGTTTGGTCGGAAAAACGTTGTACTCATCCACCCAGGCGGCAATATCGTCAAGACCGAGCATAAATTGAAACCGCCGGAACGAAAACCGGGTCGCATTTTCCCATAACGCCTGAAATTCCGGGGTGGCCACCTTCGGATCGCAGACGCGCGAGGCCGGTGACCAGGTTCCGGTGGCCAGGTTGCTGGTTACATTTGGAGGTAAATCTTTCGTGTAAATGGTTACTTCGCAGCCTTTTTCCTGAAGCAGCCGGGCCGTTGCCAGACCGACCGTTCCGGAACCCAGCACGGCCACCTTTTTTTCGCCGGTAGTCATCACCAGTTCGCGGGCCAGATTGCCGGTTCCCCACGACAGCGACCAGCCGCTGCCGCCGTGACCGTAGTTGTGGACGATGGTTTTGTTGCCCAGGGCTTCCTTGGCGATGCGCGGCCCGGACGCCCGGAAAGGCCGCAGGCCGACGGTTTCCTTGACGATCCGGTCCAGCGACAGCTTCAGTTTGGGAACGCGGTGCATGGGTTGTCCGGCAAGGTTGTGGTAGCGGGGGGCGCAGGAGGTCAGGCCGGAGGCAAGGGCCAGCGAACCCACGCCAGCCGTTTGCAGAAAGTTTCGACGGTTCATAGTCGCATACCGGATCCAACGATCCGGTTTTGAGAAAGTGGTTAAGTAGGTATTGAACGAAAGCCAGAAAAGGCAGTCGCGGGAATAAGTAAGCGGCCGGAATAAATCTAGAGGAATTTTTTATAAGACAAAATATAGTATGGTGTTATTAGAGAATATGTCCTATTTGTTTTTCGATAAGGCCAATTTGGCAACGAAGGTGGATTGGAATTATGTAACTAACCGGGGTCTTGTTCGTATTTCTGTTCAACTTTCAGCGCGTGAACGGGGTTAGTCAGTAAGCGGCAGCAAAAACTGGCTGCGTCGCAGAAATACAACCCAAAATAGTATGAATAAGCGCAATATTGGAAATTCGGGCCTGCAAGTGGCCCCGCTCGCTTTTGGCGGCAACGTGTTCGGCTGGACTGTTGATGAAGCCACCTCGTTTCAACTCCTGGATGCTTTCGTCGATGCCGGATTCAACCTCATCGATACGGCTGATTCGTATTCCCGCTGGGTGCCGGGCAATCAGGGCGGGGAGTCGGAAACGATTATTGGCAACTGGCTGAAACAGCGCGGCAACCGGGATCGGGTGGTGATTGCCACCAAGGTGGGTTCGGATATGGGGTCCGGGAAAAAAGACCTGTCCAGCGCCCACATCCGGAAGTCGGTTGAGGATTCGCTGCGCCGGTTGCAGACGGATTACATCGACCTTTACCAGTCGCACTACGACGATCTGGAAACGCCCATTGAGGAAACGCTGGCGACCTACGCCGAACTGGTCAGGGAAGGAAAAGTGCGGGCCATCGGCGCGTCCAACCTGTCGGGCGACCGGATCATCCAGTCGCTGGAAATCAGCCAGCAGAACGGTTTTCCCCGCTATGAAAGTTTGCAGCCGGAATACAACCTCTACGACCGCGCCGGGTACGAGCAGGAGTACGAAGCGCTGGCCCGCCAACACCATCTCGGGGTGATTCCGTACTATTCACTCGCCAGCGGTTTTCTGAGCGGGAAATACCGTTCCGAAGCTGATTTTTCGAAAAGTCAGCGCGGGCAGGGCATGAAAAAATACCTGAACGACCGGGGTTTTGCCATTCTGAGCGCGCTGGATGAAGTTGCCAACCGGTATGACGCCAATCCGACGCAGGCGGCTATCGCCTGGCTGATTGCGCAGCCGACCATCACCGCGCCCATTGCCAGCGCCACCCGCATCGAACAGTTGCAGGACCTGATTAAAGCCACGGCATTAACCCTGGACGAATCGGATTTGCAAACGCTCAATTCGGCCAGTGCCGCTTGATTATTTCAGCAGGGCCATCACGGCATCGTCGCCCACAACGGCATTGGCCGGACGCGGGTGTGCGTCGTTGAATACCTGTAAGTCAGCCGGTTTTAGCAGCACATTCGGGCTTTCGTCAATCTGTCCGTTTTTCTGAATCCGGTTCAGATCGAGTTTCAGGTGTTTGGCCAGAAACCGGTACGCTGCCGCCCGCTTCGACGGACCGTAATCGTGTTTTTCGTTAGCAAGGTGGACGTTTTCAATCCGGTCCTGCGCACCGTAAAAACCGTAGATACGCCGGATGTGGGGATACTCCACATTCGGCGTGTTGAGGGTCCAGTCGCCCCCGTCCGAAATCATGATCATGGGCCGGGGAGCCGCCAGGGCCGCAATCTCCACGTTGTTGGTTTCGTGCGTCGGGCGCTTGTGAATGGGCATCCCGCTCTCGCACACACAGCCGCCAAAGAAGTGGGCCGACACCATCACCACCGGCACCGATACCTTTACCCGCGTGTCCAGAGCGGTCAGCAGAAAGGTTTGCGTACCCCCGCCAGATTCACCCGACACCGCCACCCGCTCCGGATCAACTTCCGGCAAACTCGTCAGAAAGTCCAGAGCCCGGATGCTGTTGAGAGTCTGGAGCTTGGCCGCTTCCGGAATCTTGTGATCACACTGCTTCGAATCGCCGTAGCCGAGCATGTCGTACACAAAGACAACGGCCCCCATCCGCGCCATCGAGATGCAGCGTTGCTGGGTCTGCTCCACAAACCGGGCGTCCTGATTGGGCGTGTGGCCGTGGGGGCACAGCACTGCAGCGGTTTTGCCGGAAACGCCCACTGGTTTATAGAGATTGCCGGTAATATAAAAGCCGGGCAGGCTTTCAAAAGCGACGTTTTCAACGGTATAGCCGTCCATTTTTCGCAGGCTGTGCCGAATCGGTTTCAGGGGAGCAAAAGCCGGTTTGGCCGGGAGCTTCATGCCGTCGCGGATGCCTTGCCGGATCAGGGCCGCCCGTTTTTCCCAGGAAGCCCGGTCGGTGTATGCCTGACCGCATTGTTCGAGGGCTTTGGCGCCGTCGGCTTCGCTGAAATATTTTCCCTGACGTAAGTCGGGACGGTCGGGATTCGGTTGGGCGAGCGTGGCCAGGGGCAGGAGGGACCATAGGCAAACGGAAAGAAACGAAGAACGCATTACAGAAAGGGTTTTAGGATCGTGCTAAAATAACAAAAAAATGGTGTCATTTGCGGGAAAGCCGTTTATTTGCAGTTCGCAACCAAAACGTTCCTGTTCATGATTCCACGTTTCAAACTTCTGCTTTTATTTTTCCTACTATTTCTATCGGCTTTATATGAGTCTAGAGCGCAATCTAATCGTCAGCCGAATTTTATTGTCATTCTGGCCGACGATCTGGGCTACGGTGATCTGGGTTGTTACGGCCACCCGACCATCCGTACACCGTTTCTGGACCAGATGGCTACCGAAGGAAAGCGGTTTACGCAGTTTTACGTGGGGGCCAACGTCTGCACCCCCAGCCGGGCGGCCCTGCTGACGGGACGGTTGCCCATTCGGAACGGTATTTTTGGCAAACGCGTGGTGTTCTTCCCGAATTCCGCCAACGGTCTGCCGCACAGTGAAATAACCATCGCCAAAGCCCTGAAAACGAAAGGGTACGCAACGGGTTTGGTCGGCAAATGGCACCTGGGTTCCAAAAAGGAATACCTGCCGCTCAGCTACGGTTTTGATTCGTACTTTGGTCTGCCGTATTCCAACGACATGGGCAAGGTGGGCTCTTTCGGGCCAACGGCTTCGGACCAGGCGGCTCGGGTCAATACCAACCCACCCCTGCCATTGTACCGCAACAATGAGGTGGTGGAAACCGAGCCCGATCAGCGGCAACTAACCAAACGCTACACCGACGAAGTACTGAAATTCATCACGGCCAACCGGTCGAAACCGTTTTTTATGTACTACGCCAGCCCGTTTCCGCACGTGCCGCTGTATGCATCGGAGCAGTTTAGCGGAAAAAGCAAGCGCGGGTTATACGGCGATGTGGTGGAAGAACTGGACTGGAGCGTCGGGCAGATTCTGAAGAAATTGAAGGAGTTGAAACTGGACAAAAATACGGTGGTGGTTTTCCTGAGCGATAACGGGCCGTGGCTGATGAAAAACCGGCTGGAAGAGGTTGGCGGTTCGGCGGGGCCGCTCTACGAAGCGAAAGGCTCGACGTACGAAGGCGGGATGCGCGTGCCGGCCATTTTCTGGGGACCCGGTCTGGTGAAAGCCAACACGGTTTCGACGGCGGTGGCGACGTCGATGGATATTCTGCCGACCTTTCTGAACCTGGCCAAAATACCGCTGCCGACCGACCGACCGCTTGATGGGCAGGACATCACGGATGTACTCAACGGCAGGAAGGACAAAGGCGCGGAGGTGGTGTATTACTACGATGCAGACCGTCTGTACGCCATTCGGAAAGGACCGTGGAAAGCGCACTTTACGACCCATCCGTCGTACTCACCCGAAGCGCCCGTGCCGCACGATCCGCCGTTGCTCTACAACCTGGAGGTGGACCCCGGCGAACGGTATGAAGTGGGCAAAAAACACCCGGACGTGATTGAAGACCTGAGAAAAGCGTTTGAAAAACACCGGGCGGGCGTGGTGGCCGTTGAACCCCTGCTGGACGCCATTGTGGAATAATAGCCGAAATTTCCGACTTTTGATTTTCCCCAATCGCTTCGTATAGCTATGAAAAAAATTCTGTTGCTGCTTTTCTGTTCGGTATCGGCTTTTGCCAATGTTTCGCTGCCGTCCATTCTCAATTCCAACATGGTGTTGCAGCAGCAAACCGAGTTGGTGCTCTGGGGCTGGGCCGATCCGACGGAGAAGATAACCGTGTCGGCGAGTTGGGCCAGCGCCCCCGTAAGTACCACCTGCGCCAACGATGCCGTCTGGAAAGTGAGTCTGCAAACGCCCAAAGCCGGAGGTCCGTATACGATCACGATTCAGGGACACAACAAAATTGAACTGACCAACATCCTGATCGGCGAAGTCTGGCTCTGTTCGGGGCAGTCGAACATGGAAATGACGGCGGCCGGGGGCGTGAAAGACGCGCTGGCCGAAGCACCGACGGCCAATTATCCAAACATCCGGTTTTTCAAAGTCTCCAGACGGGCTGCGGAAACAGCGCAGGTCGATGTGCGCGGCAACTGGACGGTTTGCGATTCGGCGACAATGAAGCATATCAGCGCGGTGGGTTATTTTTTCGGGAAGAAATTGCAGAACACCCTGAATGTGCCCATCGGTCTGATTGATGCGTCGTGGGGCGGTTCGTTCATGGATTCGTGGGTGCCCGAGACGCTTGCCATGCTGTATCCCGAAACCCGGCGGTCGGCGCTGGCAATGCCCAAAGCGCCCTGGGCACCCAACAAGGCCGGAGTGCTCTACAACGGCATGATTGCGCCCCTGACGGCTTTCCCGATTGCTGGGGTGATCTGGTACCAGGGCGAAGCCAACCGGCATGATGCCCCGGCGTATTACAAACTGACGCACACGCTGGTGGATGCCTGGCGGGGTCTCTGGCAGAAGGAGTTGCCGTTTTACTACGTACAGATTGCCCCCTTTACCTACGGCGACAAATTCCAGACCGCGGCCACCCGCGAAAGCCAGACCCGGGCGATGGACATTCCCAAATCCGGCATGATCGTGACGACCGATCTGGTGGATAACCTCAAGGATATTCACCCGGCATACAAAAAAGAAGTCGGTAACCGGCTGGCCAACTGGGCGCTAGCCGAAACCTATGGGCAGAAAGTCGGGCTGTACAAGAGTCCGCAATACCGTTCGATGGTGGTAGAGGGGGCCAAAATACGGCTCACGTTCGATAACGCGCCCAACGGTCTGGTTGTGAAAGGGAGCGAGGTGACGGAGCTGGAAATTGCCGGGGCCGACGGGGTGTTCTCGAAAGCCCAGGCCCGCATCAAAGGCAATACGCTGGAAGTGTGGTCGGAGGCCGTGAAAAATCCCGTTGCCGTCCGGTTTGCGTTCCGCGATGCGCCGGTGCCGAACCTGTTCAGCAAGGAAGGGTTGCCGGTTATTCCGTTCCGGACGGATGCGTGGGATCTGGGAGTAATGCCGGTTGTAAAGCCTTAAAAAAGTTATTGATAAGCGGAACGGCTATAAGAAATGGCATTGGGTCGGGAAGAAACGGTGAAATGAAAACAAAACCGTTCTTTCCCGACTTTTTATTACAATACTTATTATTACAATACTTATTTTGATCCCCATGCACTACGGAGATACGGTAAAACACACGGATGCCAGCGTCAACAACGGCCACCCCATGACGGTTTCGAGCATGAACGAAGACGACACCCAGGCGCTCTGCCGACTGGACGACGACTCGGAAGAGTGGTTCGACGTAACGGACCTGACCGTGGCCGAAGAACTCGACGATAGTTTTATCTAAAGATACGTAAACGGGTTTTTCGAATCCACGTAGGTAATCTTTACGTCCGGTAACTTGGGTTGCAGCCAGGGCACCAGCCACTGCATACCGGGGGCTTCGCTCATGATGTGGCCCAGAACACCCAACGACAATTTCTGGCCCTGCTGACGGGCATCCCTGACGTATTCGGCGGTTTCCCACTCGCTGATTTCCCCACACAGAATCACATCGGGTTTGACCTGCCCGAGCGCCAGAATGTGGCTGCGACCGCCTGAGGCTCCCGGCATCAGCAGCACCCGCTGGCAGGATTGGGCCGGATCGCCCACCACCCGCATCATCGGAATGCCCAGTTTCTCCTTCGCGTGGGCAATAAGCTGTTTCAGCGGCATAGGCGAGGGGAGCGTCACCAGCTTCGGGTTATTCGAATCCGTGTATGTCTGCCATCCCAGCGCGTCCAGCACGCCTTTATAAATACCGTCGGGGCGGTGCGAGTGCCAGTAGTCGTGAAACCGCCAGACGGCAATCCCGTTTTTCTCCAGCAAACCGTATTTTTTCTTGAACACTTCGTCGTTTTTCAGCCAGTCGGTTTCGTCGGCGTGGTTATAAAACGTCGGTTCGTGGACAATGATGAAGTTGGCGCCCAGTTGTACGGCTTTTTCGATCACCTCCGTCGTGGCAAACATGGCCGAAACAATGCCGGTTACGTTCTGGTCGCGGCTGCCGGATTTCAACGTATCGACGGTTTTCGGAAAGGGGGCGTTGGGGATGGTTTTCAGAATCATATCCATCACCTGTCCCACCGTGACGGGTTGGGCGGTCTGCCCGGCTGATTCCAGGGGAGCCAAGCCCGATACCGTCAGCAGCACCGAGGCTTTGGTGAGGTTACTGACAAATTCTCTTCGTCCGGGATTTTCGGCTTTTGTCATGATGGGGTTCGTGTTTATGAATGGCGCAGGGCGTTACTTCAATTCTTCCAGCGACTTTTTCATGGCTTCAATTTGGCGCTTTTTCTGCAAAACCGTTGGGGCCGCCACCCGTTCGCGGCAGTCGAAAATTCCGCAGCGTTCGCAGGCTTCGTTGACAATCCGTTGCGGGATACCGGGCGATACCGGGTTGAGAAACCGGAGTTTGTCGCGCAGGGTGTCGTTCATTTTAAAACACATCGACACGCTCATGTTCTGCTGCTGGTGGGGCTGGTACGACTGGGCCACCGACACAATAAAGAAGGTGTTACCCGTATCGGCGTAGGTTGACAGCTGGGCCTGACACAGGGCTCCGGTATAGTTCCTGTTTTTTTGCAGAAAAGCCAGTTCCTGAAGGATTGTCAGGGCTACCCAGCGACGGCAGTAATGCTCATCCATCATGCTTTTGGGGCCCTGCTGCCGGGTCAGGTGCATCTCCTTCGTTAGGTGGAAATCCGTTTGTCCGGCGGTGTTGTTGAAGCGGTAAAAAAACAACTGGTCAATGCCGAAATGTTTGGGCAGGAGGTTGCTCAGGCGGTAAAAGAACCGTTCGGGCGTGGCCTGAAACGACTGAATAAGTGCGAGAAAGTTTTCATTGCTCCAGGTTGGCTGGTCGAAGATTTTCTGCAAACGCGGTATGAGGTCATCCCGGCGAATCAGAATGGCACCGGCAAAATACGACGCCTTGTAATTGTTCAGAATCTGCTCAAACGTTTCCACCTCCACGTATGAATACGTGTACGGACGATTTTTCAGGTTCAGGTACTGGAAACCGACTTCCCGCGCCAGAATAAACGTTTTCTGTTCCGCAGACAGGTGGCTGTTGAGGTAGAGCGTTCCGGATTCGGGGCGGAAAACCGAGCGCAGACCGGCCAGTTCGGGATTGCTTTCCCGGTCAAAATACTGGATGGTGTAATTGTAGTGCGTTCGTAACAGGCTGCTTAACAGGGTGTCGTCGACCAGGGCGTGGCCCGAGGCAAACTCCGTCAGGAACCGGTCGCTTTCTTCTTCGATGTCCCCGAAGTAATTGTCGTGCATTTCCTGGTACGACCGCAGCACCGACATGTAGAGCCGTTCGACGCTGACGTGGTAACTGCGCCCGATGTTCATGACGGTCGAGATCATGGCGCTGACTTTGGCCGGGGCTTCCGCCAGCAGTTCGAGCAGGTCGGCGGGGTCGATGCCCAGCAGTTCAAGCGGAATTTCGGTCAGAAACCGTGAGCGCAGCAGGTCGGATATGGGCTCAAGCTTCTTGTTTAATTTCAGCGAAACCAGCGTGTCGTAGTCTACGTCCATAGCCCTGGCGAGGGCGGCAATCTTATCGGTTTTGGGGTATTTGCGCCCCTTTTCAATTTCGGTGAGGTACGATACGGAAAGCCCCGATGTCTGGGCCAGTTCACTGATCGACAATCCTTTGTCCAGCCGGATCTGTTTGAGTTTCAGTCCAAAAAGTAATCGGATATGATCGGGGTATACGGCCACTGAGTACGGATGTTAAGATGGTGTCAGGAGTAAAATTACCGCTAAAAACGGCGGCAAACAAAAAGTCCATCCGGTAACTGATCGGACCGGATGGACTTTGGGGAGGATGATCAGGGCTTAACGTTTTGTGCCTTTATAAGACTGGGTCCATTCAACCAGCGTGCCATTCTGGTTTACTTTCGTAACAGCCGTTAACGTCAGATTCTTGCCTTCGAATGACCCACTGCTGGTGTATTCGCCATCGTATACTTTATTGCCAAATGTCAAATTGTTACGGGTCCTGGTGACCGTAAATTGCGTGCCATTTAATTTAACGACATCCGTGGTCGTAACACCGGGAAATTCTGACGTGAGCTTCATTTCATTCGCGGCCTCACCTTTGGCCAGGGTAATGGTTCCTTTGCCACTGTCTTCGCTGTAATTGGGAAACCCGGGAGTGACCTTGGTTTGTGACGTATAGTCAATGTCATACACACCGATGTACTGTTCCCGCGGGTCAACGTCTTCACCCGAAGAGCCGCCTTTTTTACAGGATGCAATACTCAATACAAGGATAAAAAGGATGGCGATGCGTCTCATTGTGCCAGTGAAATTTTTCAAAGTTGAAATGTTGATAGGGTCATTCTCGCCATAAAAACGAAAACGCGCCCTGAAATTATATATTCAGCAGCAAAGGATACGCCAAAAACGGCTATTTAAACAAAAATAGCCCACCGAACCCGTGGAAAACCGTATTTCCGGGCCGGTGGGCATTGGGTGTATCGGGTTGACTTAGGCCAGCGTGGCGTCCACGCTGATGGCGGTATTGAAGAGCTTGGAAATGGGGCAGTTTTTCTCGGCATCCGCTACCAGCTCATCAAATTTTTCTTTGCTGATGTCCGGAACGCTGGCCGTAACGGTCAGTCTGGAACTGCTGATGCTGCCGCTGTTGGTATCCAGGCTAACAACCGCTTTGGTGTCGATGGACGTGGCAGTAAAGCCGGCTTCCTGAAGATTGAAAGCCAGTTTCATCGAAAAACAACCGGCATGGGCGGCTGCTACCAGTTCCTCCGGATTGGTACCGACACCATCGGCAAAGCGCGTATTGAACGAATACTGTGTGTCTTTCAGAACGGTGCTGGCGGTGCTCAGCGTACCTTTGCCATCTTTGCCTGCTCCTTCCCACCGGGCGGTGGCATTGCGTTTAATTTCCATAGTTATGGGTGAATTAGAGTTTAAGGTGGTAAAGTAAGAAATGTTGTGAACAGCTCCCTAACAATCTTAGGCTCCGGTGCAAAAACAAGACATAACACATGAAGAAAGTTGAAGAACGTACGTTCTGGCTACGGGCTACTCCTGGTGCTGGCTTGAAGGCGTTTCGCGTAATTTACTCCGTTTTTTGCCGTACAAAAAGTAGATCGCCAATCCCAGGGCCAGCCAGATGATCAGCCGCAGCCAGGTATCACCCGGCAGGGAAAACATCATGACGGCGCAGGTCAGAATCCCCAGAATCGGCACAACCGGCACCCAGGGCGTCCGGAACGCGCGGGGGGCATCCGGCTGCTTTTTGCGCAGAATGATCACCCCCAGACAAACCATCACAAACGCCAGCAGCGTACCAATGCTTGTCATTTCGCCCACGACCCGAATCGGGACGAACCCGGCAAAGAGGCCGATAAACACACACAACAACAGGTTGGCTTTGTAGGGCGTGCGAAACCGGGGATGCACCTCCGAGAAAACGCGGGGCAGCAATCCGTCGCGGCTCATCGAAAAAAACACCCGCGATTGCCCCAGCAGGTCAACCAGTATGACGGAAATATAGCCGATCAGAATGGCGCCGATGATGAGTTGACCGAGCCAGCGGTACGGGGTTTTATCGATGGCAATTGCCACCGGGGCGGCACTGTCTTTGAATTCGGTGTAATGGGCCATTCCCGTCATGACGTAGCCGAAAAGCACAAAGAGGAAGGTGCAGACGAGTAGGGAGCCGATGATGCCGATGGGCATATCCCGTTGCGGGTTACGGGCTTCCTGGGCCATGGTTGCCACAATGTCAAATCCGATAAACACAAAAAAAACAACCCCGGCCCCGCGCAGCACCCCGCTCCAGCCGTACTCCCCGAACACTCCGGTATTGGCCGGAATATACGGCTGATAGTTGGCCGGGTCGATGTATTGCCAGCCCAGGGCAATAAATACCAGCACCACCAGCACCTTCAGCGCGACTACAATAGCGTTGAGCAGGGCCGAACCCGACGTGCCCCGGATGATGATGGCCGTTACCAGCACCACAATCAGAACCGCCGGTAAATTTAGGTAGCCGGACACAACGGCCCCGTCGGCCCCGGTGGCGGTTTCGAACGGGGAAAGGGTAAGCTGAGGGGGTAAGTACAACCCGTACGCGCTGAGAAAACGGTTCAGATACTGCGACCAGCTAATGGCCACCGTGGCGGCACCTACGGAATATTCCAGCACCAGATCCCAGCCGATGATCCAGGCAAATAACTCGCCCAGCGTCGCATAGGCATAGGTGTAGGCACTGCCCGATACCGGAACCAGGGCCGCAAATTCGGCGTAGCACAAGGCGCTGAAGGCACAGCCCACCGCAGCTACCAGGAAAGAAAGGGTAACGGCGGGTCCGGCGTGGTTGGCGGCTGCAAGGCCCGTTAGAGAAAACAAACCCGCTCCGATGATAACACCAATGCCAATAGCGACCAGATTAAGAGCCCCCAGGGAACGTTTCAGGGTGGTTTGCCCGCTTTCGGCGGCCTCCTGCCGAAGCAGGGCGAGGGATTTAATACGCATCGTGTCCAGAGTCAGTCGGCGAAAAATAAGACTTCAATTTGACAAAAGGCTAGTTCCTCCCTGAATAATTAGGGAGTGCCGCCCGCGCCCGGCTGACCGCCAGCGGACTGATTGCCTGAAATCGCCGGAAACCGGGTGCAGGGAGGAGAGAGGGATAGAGACAGGTTGAAAAACGGGATGGCGTAGATAAGCCGGTTTTTCGTTACGTTAAAGGCGGTGGGCAGCAAAAAGCCGTACTGACTTTTCAGGAGCTGTCCGTGTTTGGTCATGACTTCGATGGCTTTTCCGGCCCGGATTGGCTAGCCGTCTGGTGGGGGCAGGTTTGAGTGGCAACCAAAAACGCGGAGCAAACGGCCCGGCGTTTTTGGTTTTCAATGACTATTCGCGCTACCTGACGCGGGGCCTTATCGGGATACGGGAAGGCTAAAGAAGTAATAGGTCCTTGAAGGGAGTTTGTTGCTGCGGTGGGAGAAATCGACTCGCCAGCCTTCGCTGCGAAACTTCTGGATTACGGTAGGGGTACACTGGCTGTCAAATAGTAGAACCTTCACCTTTTTCCCAATGAGCAGGAAGGATGCCCAGCTTTCCAGTTGCCCATTGATCATTGTTAATAAAAACTCTTTATCAAAAGGCTCCGAATGAGCCTGGCGCTTTTTCATAGTAATCGGTGAATTAAAAATCGGCTTTGCCGAATCTTTACGGTTTTATTATCTGGCAGTCGCCCGGTAACTGGAGCGAACCAAAGCAGATACGTGCAAACTGGCTTTTGCGTTGCGTATTATCAGACGAATGGTAGGAGAGGAAGTCACTGTATGGGCAGGAGCTATTTTATTGTAAAAGGCTTCTGCTTGCTCAGAATAGCGGTTTTGCCACTATGCCAAAGGAGTGATTTCGGCCAATAAACATACAAAAAAATGGGGATTGTCCAAAGTGACAGGCCTGCTGGAGCGGCAAAAAGGCCAAGAAATTATTTAATGTCCCTAAAAAGTGCTCTCGGGTAACCTTGAGTTACCGTTGTACGCTTGTAAAGTATAGATGTAATTTAAGCAGGACGGGTCTAAAGCAACGTTGCTTCTGACCGTCATCGTAGGCATAAATTGAATACCAAACCGGCTGGTTGGTACATTCATTCGGGCCGATGATACCGCTGGGCTATGAGCACAAAACCGGTATAGAGTTGTGGCAGGAAACCAGAAAAAAGAACAGCACCTACTGGCGAAGTAGGTGCTGTTCTTTTTTCCAGGACACGTCCTCTCTTATTTTATCTTCATCACCTTAATGGTGCGGGTTTGTGTTGGAGTACTCACGCGAAGTAGCAAAAGGCCTGCCGGTTGACCCGCTACCGACAACTGGTGTTGCTCGTGCGAACCGGCTTTGCCAAGCTGGCGCTCACTTACCGTTTTTCCCTGCATATTCAGCACCTGCATTCGTAACGGCAGACCACCTGCTCCCTGAATGCTGACCGTCACCTCGTCGTTAGCGATCGGGTTGCCTAACAGCACGACCTGAAGACCGTCAGCCTCTTCTGCCGACAACCGCGCTCCTGCGGGTTGATCCACGACTGTAAAGCTGATCGTCAGGGAGCCGCCCGCCGTACCGCCCGCTGCTGAAGCCGTGTAAGGCGTTCCCGTCAGGCTGTAACTGCCTGTGGACGGTGTCCAGTTGTTATAATTTCCATCTTTGTCTCCAAATAAGGCGTACGGTGCTCCATTGTCGGTCTGCGTACGGCTTTGTTTGCCACTCAACACCATCTTGACCGAGCCTACCGTGCCGGGATTGGTATTGGCCCGGATGTTGATACTGCGTGATGCCAGCGTGGCCAGGTTAATTTGTTCACCGTTGGTCAGTACCTTAATTACCTGATCGGTCGTAGCATTGATCAGACTAAAGCTGATGACTTCCTGCTGCGGACTGGCCGGGTTAACCGTCACGGCAATAACCTCTTGCGCGAACTGAGCGGGTGATCCGTTATCGGTTACCTTAATGGTCAGGCTGAACGTACCGGTGGTGGTCGGTGTCCAGGTGAAGCTGCCCGTGCTGGCGTTGATGCCGCTCGAAACGGGGCCGGTTGTGCTATACGTCAGTGCCTGAGCGGGTACATCCGCATCGGTGGCCTGAGCCGTAAAACCCAGGGTTTGCCCCAGCGTCATGGTTTTATTGCCAATGGAAGCCAGTACAGGAGCCTGATTGACCGGCGCTGCCTGATCAATTACCGTAAAGTTCATTGTCAAAGGAGTACCCGCCGTTCCGGTTGCGCCCGCTCCCGTGTAGGGTGTGACGGTCAGCGTATAACTGCCTTCCGCTGGTGTCCAGTTTTTGTAATCTCCGCCGGTGTCGCCAAACAGCGCATAAGGAAAGCCCGTTTCCGTTTGCGTATGGCTCTGTTTACCGCTGAGTACCATCTTCACCGATCCCACCTTTACCGGGTTTGTAGTAGCCCGGATGTTCAGGTTCTTTGTCGGCAAGGTCGCCAGGTTAATCTGTTCGCCCGGCACGAGCAGTTTGATCTCCTGATCGGTATCGGCATTCATTAAACTGAGGCTGACCACTTGCTGAGCAGTTACCGTTGCTGGATTAACGGTGACAGTTGCCTCATCAAACGCCGTAGCGCCCTGATCGTCGGTTGCCGTTAGTCGGAATACATACGTGCCGGCGGTTAAGCTGCTGGCCGTCAGGGTTAATGAGTTAGCTGCGGTCAGGGTAGCGGCTGGTCCCGATACTTTGGTCCAAACCGTGCTGACAAGGCGTCCATTATCACTGGCACTACCCGAGAGGCTCACCTGTGTCGTCGGTAAGCTGAGTTGCTTGTCGGCACCGGCATTGACCGTCGGGACCGGATTGGGCGCTGGGGCGTTAATGCGCAGGGCAAAATCATCGCTGGTCTGCCCACCCTGCCCGTCGCTGGCCGTTACGCGCAGCGTTAACGTCGTGCTGGCTGGGGACGTCCCGCTGAAGGTCCGGCTGGCGGCATTGAACGTTAACCAGGAAGGGAGCGAAGCGCCGGTTGACAGGCTGGCCGAGTAGCTCAGTGCATCGGCATTGGGATCGCTGAAGGTATTGCTGGGGACGGTATAGGTAAGATTGGTTCCGGCGGTTGCTACCTGATCCGGTATGGGATTCGATACAACCGGAGCCTGGTTGGCGGGCGTCTCGCCCAGACACTTGGTTTCGGTGCGTGTTAACGTTTGGGCGGAAGAAGGACTGACCGAGGAGTGGAACATCACGATCCGGTCGAGCAAATGACCCTTCGAACGCGCCGAAATCTGTAATTTGTACACCCCGGGTTTATCGAACTCAACCACCACCTGCATGGCATCACGGTCGCTGACGTAGGTAGCCCAGGCCCAGTTCCACACACCGGCGTTAAAGTACACCTTGAACCAGCCATCGCTGCCGGCTCCGTTCGGATTGGGGGTTTTGCCCGTTCCGTACGGATAGACCTTGCGGGTGGTCCGTTCGCCATAAAAATCGCTGGCATCCGGGAAGCGCAGCCAGGTGTCGTTATGGTCGGTCAGGGACGTACCCAGGCCAACCCGGTTGCGCCACTGAAAGATGTACTTACCCGTTTTGTTGATTTTAATGGTGGTTTCAATAAGGCCAATACCGGTTTTTGAGAAGTTTTCGGCCCCCGTCCAGTCAATGTAGGCGCTGCCGGTATGGCCCCCGGCGGACGTTTTCTTCTGCCAGCCGGAGGGCAGGTTCAGGGATTCGGTTTCGATTACCACAATCCCATTCTGTTCCTCGTAGGCCGCCGGGCAGGTCGCTACCCGAAGAGGGGCGGTACTGGTTGTGGTTGGCGAATCAACTGTAGAACCATCGCGCCCAGCGGCAGAGGCAGAAAAACCGGACAGAAATACAGATAAGCTGATGAGTAAAAGGTAAATGTAGTTCTTCATAACGTGTGAGTAATAAATAAATAGCGTTAGCGGGGGTACCCAGTATACGTTGTCTACAATTTGTATGCCGGGATTTGAATACCTAGTTCCAGCGGCTCCGGATTGTACTAAAAATGGTAAGGATTGCAGCCCGGCCAATGGTCAGGAGGAGGGCCGTCGCGGAGCAGGAATAAAGCGGAGAGAACCGTATGAATGGGGGTTCTCGCACCCGAAATGGCAACCGACGTTCCTCTGGCGATGGCGATATGATTCGGGCAAATCTTGGAAAATAATTTTTATACAATGCTGCGTTTATTTTGTCCAGTTCCGTTTGCCAGCCAGTGGCTTATCATCTGGACCAACCGCCCGATTGTACCGTTCAAAACGAAAATCGGTTTTTTATTTAGAATTAATCTTATTAAGTTGCGGGGTCTAATTTTATCGACTTAACCTGCGACAGAAAGGATTCAATCTCGTGTATCCTATGAAAAAGCTACTTATTGCCTTTATAACGGTATTTTCCCTCTCCGCTCAGGCGCAGAAAAACACCCTGCTGGACCAGTCGTTCTGGCAAAACAAGCCCGATGTCAGCCTGATTAAAGCCGAAGTGGAGAAAGGAAATAATCCTTCGCAACTCAACCCGGCGGGGTTTGATCCGGTGGTGATGGCAATCAATGCCGGGGCCTCCAATGAAGCCATTACCTATTTGTTGGCGCAACCCGGTAACGACGTAAACAAGCTGACCCACGATGGTCGTATTTACCTGCACTGGGCCGCAAGCCGGGGCAATGTAGAGATCATGGACTATTTGATTTCGAAAGGCTCCAAAGCTAATCAGGAAGACAACCACGGCATGACGGTGTTGAATTTTGCCGCTACCGGTGGTCAGCAAAACACGCAGGTGTATGAAATCTGTCTGCGGAACGGGGCTAATCTCAAAAAAGACCTGAACCACGACGGCGCCAATGCCCTGCTGCTGGCTGTCGCCAACGATAAGGACCTGAAGCTGACCGACTACTTTGTATCGAAAGGGCTGGATCTGAAAAGTACCGATGCGGCCGGTAACAATGTATTCAGCTATGCGGCCCGGAGCGGTAACATCAATACCATGAAAGTTCTGCTGCAACGGGGTGTCTCCGCCAACGATAACGCAATGCTCATGGCCAGTCAGGGAAGCCGCCGGGGAGCCAACACCCTGGAGGTGTATCAATACCTGGAAAGCCTCAACCTCAAACCAACCGTCAGGGGCAAGAACGGCGAAAACGTTCTGCACGCAATTGTTCGCCGTCCCCGGCAAAACGAGATCATCCAGTATTTTCTGAGCAAGGGGGTGGATGTCAATCAGGCCGATGACGAAGGGAATACGGTATTTATGAATGCAGCTGCCTCCAACCGGGATATTTCCGTGCTGGAAATGCTGATGCCGAAGGTGAAAGACATCAATCAGGCCAACCAGAAAGGGGTAACGGCGCTGGCGCTGGCCGTGAAAGGCAACTCCCCCGAGGCCGTGGGTTATCTCCTGAGCAAAGGGGCCGACGTGAAGGTGACGGATAAAAACGGCGATAACCTGGCGGCTTATCTGGTCCAATCGTATAGCAGCGGCTCCGGTGAAGGCCGACCGGGAGGACCGGGCGCTAAGCCGGAAGACTTTGAGGCAAAACTGAAAATGCTCCAGGAAAAAGGATTTGACGTGAAAGCTCCGCAGAAGAATGGTAATACCCTCTACCATCTGGCCGTTGCCAAAAATGATCTGTCGCTGCTGAAGCGGCTGGAATCTCTCCAGATTGATGTGAACGCCCGCAACAAAGAGGGCCTTACCGCCCTGCATAAGGCAGCCATGGTCGCAAAAGACGATACCATGCTGAAATACCTGTTGTCGATAGGGGCCAAAAAGGACATTCCAACCAGTTTTAAAGAAACCGCTTTTGACTTAGCCAGCGAAAACGAATCGCTCGCCAAAAGCCAAGTATCCGTTAATTTTCTGAAATAAATGAAGTCTTTCTGGAATAAGATTAGTGTGGTGGTCATGGCCCTTTCGCTGGCCATTACTACGTCATCGTTTGCTCAACAGCCCGGTACCACCTCGTACAAGTGTATGATTCAGATGACCAATTACATGGGGGAGGGGGCCTACATTGTGATCTCGCTGATTAACGGGAAAGGGGCCTACGAGAAAACCCTGTACGTGCTGGGATCGGACAAAAAATGGTACCCCGACGTTAAGGAATGGCATAAGGCGATGGCAAAAAAAACGCCCAACATCAGCGCCATTACCGGGGCGTCGGTAGCGGGCGGAGATCGCAGCGTTACGGTGCTGGAAATCGACAATTCAAAGCTTAATAAGGATTACAAAATTCGGTTTGAGAGTGCGGTAGAGGACAAACAGTATCACGTGAAAGACCTCGAAATACCCCTGACCACCGAAGCGCTTTCCGCCAAAAACGAGGGCACGGGCTACATCCGCTACGTGCGCTTTAGCCCCAATTAACAGCGGCCCCTTATGACCATTTCTGTATGGAGATACAGCCACTTAGCCCTGGCTGTATCTTCTTTTCTGTTGCTGGCCCTGGCCTCGATCACGGGTGTTATTCTGGCATTCGAACCCGTATCGCAGAAAATTCAACCCTACCGCGCAGCAAATTTTGATGAGCTTACCCTGGCCCAGACGCTGCCGGTTCTGAAGAAAAATTATGCCGAAATCAGCGAACTGAGCGTCGATGCCAACCAGTTTGTACAGATCAAGGGGAGCGATGCCGACGGAAAAAGCCTGACGGTCTATGTCGATCCGCAGACGGGCAAAATCCTGGGTACGCCCGCCCGACAAAGTGAATTTTTTCAGTGGGTCACCGCCCTGCACCGTTCGCTGTTTCTGCACGAGGCAGGCCGGTTTTTCGTGGGACTGACGGCCTTTCTGCTGCTGCTGATTACCGTTTCCGGAACCATGCTGATTCTCCAGCGGCAACGGGGGGTGAAACGGTTTTTTACCCGCATTGTCAGGGATAATTTTGCCCAGTATTACCACGTGGTGCTGGGGCGTTTGTCGCTCGTTCCGATCCTCATCGTTGCCCTTTCGGGAACGTATCTTTCGCTGGCCCGATTCGAATTGATTAAAACCGAAAAGATTTCCCCGGATATTGATTTCGACGCCATCCAATCCCGCCCGGAACGCAAACTGGCCGATTTCACCGTGTTTCAGAATACACGGCTTTCGGAGGTGCAGAGCATTGAGTTTCCGTTTTCGGAAGACCCCGAAGATTACTACACGCTGAAGCTCAGCGACCGCGAAATGGCGGTAAACCAGATTACCGGCGATATTCTCAGTGAAGTCCGCTACCCGACCGCCGTTTTGCTGACCACCCTGAGTCTGAATCTGCATACCGGACGGACCAGCGCCGTATGGGCCATCATCCTGGCCGTGGCTGCGGGCAATATCCTGTTTTTTATCTACTCCGGTTTTGCGATTACCTGGAAACGAAGGGGCAACCGCGTCAAAAACAAATACTCCGCCGACGACAGCCGGTTTATTATCCTGGTTGGGTCGGAAAACGGCAGTACGTTTCGTTTTGCGCAGGCCATTCACCAGCAGTTGATCCGGCAGGGTGAAAAATCATTTCTGACGGAACTGAATAACTACACCGTTTTTCCAAAAGCCGAATACCTGATCGCCCTGACGGCCACTTACGGGCTCGGTGATGCGCCGACCAACGCCCGACGGTTTGCTACGCTGGTCGAAAAACACCCCCAGCCGCATCCCGTTCGTTATTCCGTACTCGGTTTTGGCTCCCATGCCTACCCCGATTTCTGTAAGTTTGCCTTCGAGGTAAACCAACTGCTTGCCGGGCAGAAGTGGGCAGTACCACTCGTCGATGTTCATACCATCAATGACAAGTCGCCGGACGACTTTAGCTTATGGGCGGAAGCCTGGTCGCAGCAGGCCGACATTCTCATTACGGCTTCATCCGAACACCTCAAGACGCCGGAACATCCTCTCGAAGCGTTAACCGTAACCGGTATCACCCAGACTGCTCAGACCGACGGCACTTTTTTAATCCGTTTGCAGCCTAAGCACAACCTGAACGTTACGTCGGGCGATTTGCTGGCGATCTACCCCCAGAACGACCACCGCGAACGGCTTTATTCGATTGGCGTTCTGGACAATGAACTCCAGTTGAGTGTCCGACTGCACCCGGATGGGCTGGGGTCTGGCTTTTTGCACCGGCTAACGTCCGGCGATACGATTCAGGCCCGCATCATCGACAACGGGCATTTTCATTTTC
The DNA here is from genome assembly GCF_003259745.1 of Larkinella arboricola. Taxonomy (GTDB): domain Bacteria; phylum Bacteroidota; class Bacteroidia; order Cytophagales; family Spirosomataceae; genus Larkinella; species Larkinella arboricola. The sequence goes on from NZ_QLMC01000002.1 coordinate 586,928, forward strand.
CCCAGAAGGCACCCGTTGTGGTTATGATTTCCAATGGAACCGGTATTGCGCCGTTTCTGGGGATGATTAGCCAGAATAACCCGCGAACGCCCTGCCACCTGTATTGCGGTTTCCGGCAGCGGGCCTCACTGGAAATCTATCAGCGGTTTCTGGACGAAAGCAAGTCGGACCGGAAGTTGACCGACCTGCACGTTGCGTTTTCCCGCGAGGATAAAAAGCAATATGTCAGCGACCTGATTGCTCGGGATGCCGACTTTATCATGGAGGTTCTGAATACCAATGGCGTTCTGATGATTTGCGGTTCCTTGGCCATGCAGAAAGACGTACTGGAGTTGCTTGGAACCACCTGTCAGACGAAATTGGGGAAGAGTCTAAGCGTTTACCAGTCGCATGGTCAGATTCTGATGGATTGTTACTAGTTTTTTGGTAGTGAGAGTGTTATCGCGCTTCTTTGTTGTTTTTGTGGCTCGTTGGGCTAAATAAGGCCGAGTACAGGCAAGCCTTTTCCAACGCAAAGCGTCGGCTCCGTGCGGAAAAGAATTTAAGATCACTTCGTTGCCTTGCTCATAAACTCATTGGAAATTGGTTAGTTTGCTTTAGTGAAGCATCATTTTCAATCTTCCGTATGGCAAAGCCTGAACTGCAAACCGATACATTGCTATCCATGTACCGCACCGCCTTTGAGACCATGAGCCAGGGCTTTTGCATACTGGAAAAAGTGCCTACCCCGGCGGATACCCCCAGTGATTTTCGCTATCTGCTGACCAATCCGGCCTTTGAGCAACAGTTTGAGCTTCGGGGAATCGTCGGTAAAACCATTCGGCAGGTCATATCGGAGGTTGAAGAGCGCATCGTGGCTTACTTTGATCAGGTGGCTCTCACGGGACAGCCGATTCAGTTTCAGGGGTATGTTGCTTCGCTCGACACCTGGATGGATGCTCAGGTAGTTCGGCTGGAGGGCTATGAACTGCCCCGGATTGCGGTGCGGTTTGATAACATTACCGAACGCAAAAAAGCCGAAGAAACGTTGCAGCTTAACCATCTCTGGCTGACCCTGGCCATGCGCAGTGCGGGAGCCGGGTGGGGCAGCTGGGACCTGGTAACCGGTAATATCGAATGGAGTGCCGAAGCCAAAGAAATCATCGGTTTAACCGCCAGTGAAGAGGCCCATACCGTTGAAAGCTGGTTGAGCAGGGTTCATCCCGAAGACCGCCCCAAAGTGGAAGCCGAGGCTGACGAAATGGTAACCCAGCGCAAAGAATTTGATTGTGAATACCGGGTTGTGCATGACGATGGACAGGTGCGCTGGTTACGCGGAACGGGCCGGTTGCTTTATGATAAAACCGGAGCAGCCTACCGGAGTACCGGTTTAGTCATGGATATCACGGAGCGTAGGCAGATAGACCAGGCCCTGCGTCAATCGGAGGAGAAATACCGCTTACTGTTTCGCTCCATCGGTGAAGGATTCTGCCTGATCAAGCTCCGTTTTGACGACCAGGGGCAGGCGGTTGATTACCGTTTCCTGGACATGAATCATTCGTTTGAGAAGTTAACCGGTATTTATAATGGCGTAGGGCGCTGGATGCGGGACATTGAGCCCCGGATTGAGCAGCACTGGTTTGATATCTACGGCGAGGTGGCCAGAACGGGCCAGGACCGGCGCTTTGAGGCCCAGGCTGAGGCCCTGGGACGCTGGTATGACGTATACGCTTTTCGGGTCGGATCGCCCCGTGAGCATACCGTCGGTCTGCTGTTCAACGATATAACCCAACGCAAACGCCAGCAGGCCCATCAGGCGCTGTTAACCGATATCAGTGAAGCCATCATGAATCTGGCCGATAGCGATACAATCCTGAACGTTGTCGGAGAAAAACTCACGGCCTTTTTTCCCATTTCCTCCTTTAGTGTCTGGAACATCCGGCCTGAGGACGATGATGTCTATCGGCGCTTCTGGTGGTCAAAAGATGCCCTGCCATTTCTGGAGAAAGCGAATCTTGCCGCATTCCTCAACCAGGATTCAATCCGGCACCTGCGCCGGGGCGAAGACTTTGTCATTACCGATACTCAAACCGATCCACGGGCCAACGCCGAGGCTTTCAAAGCCCTGAACATCGGCTCGTATGTAGGCCTGCCATACCGTCGGGAGGTAAGCTGGAGTTCGATGCTGGCCATCTTTTCGCCCGTCGCCTACGACTGGCGGCCCGACCAGATTGCCCTGCTGACCGATGTGATGAACCGGCTGCTGCCACGCATCGAACGCGCCCAGGCCGAGGAAGCCCTCAAAGCCAGCGAAGCCCGGTTGACAGCCGTATTCGAAAGCCTGCCCGTAGGGGTGGGGGTCGTAGATAATACAGGCAAGTTTATTCTTTCCAATCGTGAGTTGCATCGCTTTATACCGACAGGAATCATGCCCTCCCGAGATGCCGACCGGCAAGACCGTTGGCAGGCGTATCACCCGGATGGCCGCCGGTTGGAGCCGGAGGAATACCCCGGTGCCCGGGCACTGCGGGGTGAGCGGGTGGTGCCCGGTATTGAGATGCTTTATACCCCGGATGAGGGACCTCCCATCTGGACCCGCGTGGCCGCCGTGCCGATCTGGGACGGTGAGGGCCGACTCAACGGGCAGGTAGGCATCATCACCGATATTAGTGAGCTAAAACAGGCGGAAGAGGCCCTGAAAGAAGCCAGCCGACGCAAGGACGAGTTTCTGGCCATGCTGGCCCATGAACTGCGCAACCCTTTGGCCAGCATCCGCCTGGGCATGGGGCTGCTGAGCTGGACGGACGAAACCGATCCGGTACTGGAGCAAACCGTGGGGCTGATCAATCAGCAGGTCGATCACCTGGTCCGGCTGGTCGATGAGCTGCTGGATGTGAGCCGAATCAGCCGGGGTAAAATAGAACTCAAGCCCGAGCGCGTTGAGCTGGGTGCTCTGGTGAAGAGTGCGGTAGAAGCCATTCGGCCGCAGTATGAAGCCCTGGACAAACCGCTCCATCTGACGCCTTGTCCGCTACCGCTCTTTGTGCAGGGTGATCCGACCCGACTGGCGCAGGTGGTAACCAATCTGTTGACCAATGGGCTGCGGTATACGGGTTTGCACGGGCAGGTGTGGATAAGCTTGAGGGCCAAAGGGCAGGAAGCGGTTCTGCGGGTGGCCGACAACGGCATTGGGTTAGCCCCGGACCAGTTAACGGCTATTTTTGAATTATTTGTCCAGGTGGATGTGTCCCTGGCTCGTTCGCAGGGTGGGCTGGGCATTGGCTTAACGCTGGTTAAGCGGCTGGTGGAAATGCACGGGGGGCGGGTGGAAGCCCGTAGCCCGGGCTTAGGTCAGGGCAGTGAGTTTGTGGTGTACCTGCCGCTTCTGGAAAAGCCCCAGCAAAACAGGGACGCAGCCACGGCTACGACGGCTTCAAAGCCCTCCCGCCATCGGATTCTGGTGATCGACGATAATCCGGGGCTGGCTTTTATGTTGTCGCAAACGCTCAAGATGAGAGGGTATGAGGTCCATACCCAGCATAGTGGACGGGAGGGGATCAAAGCCGCTGAAGAGCTTCGTCCAACCGTCATTCTGTGCGATATTGGTATGCCCGAGCTGGATGGGTACGAAACCTGCCAGCTGATTCGCCAACAGCCCTGGGGGCAGGACGTGCTGATCATCGCTGTTACCGGTTATGGGCAGGAAGACGACAAACGGCGCGCCAAAGAAGCCGGTTTTAATGAGCATCTGCTTAAACCCGTTGACATGGGGGCGCTGATTCGATTACTGGAAGAATAGGATTTCGGTATCGTTTTCTGAAAGGAACTTTCGGCCGGTCGGTAGGAGACAAGCAGAATAAAAGAAAGATCAAATTCTGATTGAATTTGGTAATTTTACTTCATGCAAAAGCCCGAAAGCCTCGAAGAGTTTTACCAGCACAACTTTCAGGAAAAACCCCATACGGTACAACCGGCGATGGGACAGGTCAATGTGTTTCGCATGGAAGACTCGTTGACACCCAATGCCAGCCCGGTTCAATATAGCCGACGGGATTTTTATAAGATTACCCTCATCCGTGGGCGGAATGCCTATCACTACGCCGATAAAAGCATCGAGATCAATGGGCCGACCCTGGTGTTTTTTAACCCTCAGGTGCCTTATACCTGGGAGCCCCTGTCGAACGATACAACCGGATTTTTCTGCATTTTTCGTGAATCCTTCTTTAGTGGCAGGTTTAACACCGGCCTAATCGACCTGCCCCTGTTCAGGCCCGGCGGTAAACCGGCCTACGCCCTGGATGCCGCTCAGGACAGGGAGGTAAGTGGACTTTATGAGAAAATGCTGGCCGAGATAGACTCCGACTACGCCCTGAAATATGACCTAATTCGGAATTATGTATCCGAACTGATCCATTATGCCCTGAAGCTGCGGCCCTCCGATGCTCCTCACCAACACCCCGATGCGCGGTCCAGGCTGACAGCCGTGTTTCTCGAACTCCTCGAGCGGCAGTTTCCCATTGAATCGCCCACCCGGCGGTTTGTTCTTCGCTCGGCGAATGATTTTGCCCGCCAGCTTTCGGTCCACGTCAACCACCTCAACCGCTGCGTGCGCGACACGACGGGCAAAACCACCACCGACCACATTGCCAACCGGCTGGCCAGTGAAGCCAAAGCCCTGCTCCGCCATACAGACTGGAACATTGCTGAGATTGGCTACAGCCTCGGTTTTGACGAACCGGCCCATTTTACCTATTTCTTCAAGAAAAGAACCGGCCTGCCTCCGTCGGCTTTTCGGCATGTTTGAATTTGGTAAGTATCGGCTTGAATTTGGTAAACCCGTCCCCTGAATGTACGTCTACCTTTGCCAGCGACAAACAAGCATCGTTTTAGACAATTAACAATCATGGACAATCAACCAGTGTGGTTTATCACGGGAGCTTCCAAAGGCTTCGGACTTGAATTAGTCGGTCAGTTATTGCAAAAAGGTCATCGGGTAGCGGCTACCTCCCGGAACGTGGCTGAACTGCGCCGGGCCGTGGGGGCCGAAACCGCCGATTTTTTGCCGTTGGCCGTCGATTTGACGGACGAAACGAGCGTTGCTCAGGCCATTCAGGATACGACAGAGCAATTCGGACGGATTGATGTGGTGGTCAATAATGCGGGCTATGGTCAGTTGGGTAGTCTGGAAGAACTAACCGACGAGGAGGCTCGGGCCAATTTTGAGGTCAATGTGTTCGGTACGCTGAACGTCATCCGGCAGGTGATGCCGCAGTTGCGCAGGCAGCAGTCGGGGCATATCCTTAATTTCTCTTCCATTGCCGGTATTATGGGCAGTTTTCCGGGCTGGGGCATCTATTGTGCCACCAAATTTGCCGTCGAAGGCTTATCCGAATCGCTGGCGGCAGAAGTGGCACCGTTTGGGATTAAGGTAACGATCGTAGCACCGGGTTATTTCCGAACCAATTTTCTGAAGTCGGGTTCCATAAAACTCGCCGAAAACAAGCTGGATGAATACCGTCTGGTGCGGGAATCGGAGGCTTATCATCATCAATTGCAACAGGATGGCAGCCAGCCGGGTGACCCGGTGAAGGCAGCAGCGGCCCTGATTCGGATAGTGGCCGAGCCAAACCCGCCCCTGCACCTGTTGCTGGGACAGGATGCCTATCATCTGGCTGATCTGAAAATCAAGGCGTTGCAGGATGATATGGCACAGTGGAAAGCCGTGTCGCTATCCACCGGTTTTGCTGAACCGCTCCAGGCGTAACGCTTCAACACCGAACAAAACCGGGTTAGAAGAGACTCTCTTTTAACCCGGTTTTACTTTGATCTGAAAAATAATCTAGCCATTCACGACTTGTTTTCGGAACTTTGCGGGCCAAAACCAGTCAATAATGAACTACCAGCCGTTACCCCCTCCGGAAAAATACCGTCTTCTTGACCATTCTGTTCGTCTGGTCTGGGAAAACCTGACCCATGCCCAGATCAATTGGTTGATAAAACAGTCGTTTTATTTCAAGGATTTTCTTTTTGCTGATCTGCCCTATTACGGTCAGGTTTTTTCGCTCGACATCAAGATTGGTCCGGACCAGCTAACCACCCTGTATTTTCCGAAAGCCGAGGTCGGTACGATGACGGACGAAATGATTCGCCAGATCATTGAGGAGTTGGCCAGTCTGCCCGCCGAATTGCAACCGTGCTGACGGGGTACTAGTTAGCCTCGTTTCTGGCGGCTGGCATCCAGACTCCAGATGCCGGGGCCCTGGGTGACGATGTACAAAAACAAGAAGCAGAACATTAAAGCTAACTCACCTTTGTTGAGCAGCGGAACAGGGCCTTGCGGAATGTGAGCCATGAAATAGGCTACGGCCATCTGACCACTGGCTACAAAAGCCGCTGCGCGGGTAAACAGGCCGAAGGCAATCAGCAGGCCACCTACCAATTCAACGATGCCGGCAAAGCCCATGAGCGAAACCAGCGGTACGGGGTCACCCCCGCCGGGAATCCCAAAAAGCTTTTGGCTGCCGTGCATGGCAAACAACAAACCGGCTACGATACGTAGCAAAGCGTAGAAATAAGGAGCGTACTGACTGAGGCTTCTTTCCATGACGGATGCGGTTTAAAGGTTGACTGATGGAACAACAAGAAGAGTCCGTAATATAGACATGATCTGTCTGAAAACCTGATTATTCCCGCAGGCGTAGGAACAAAAAACTTACCACCGTTTGAGCAATACCCTTGCTTTTCGAAGCTGGCGGTCGGCTTTTGCGCGTAATTGCTCGTGGTAAATAAACCAGCCCCCTAATGACCCAAGCAGACTTCCCAGGGTAATATCGATGAACCGGGCAAAGATCAACTCCGAGGGGGTATAGGAAAGCACACTGCCTGCTTCCGTTAACAGTATCGTCATAGGGGTAATGAAGATCACGGCCAGCGTATAATGACGGAGCACTAACATCTCGATAACGAACTGGAGTACAATAATACTTATGCAAAGAATCAGGGGTGTCAAACTGACCAGCAGCAACCCCCAGCAGAGTCCTAATCCGATTAAGGTGCCCAGAATGCGATGAAAACTTCGTTGCCAGACATGGCGCAGGCTTACGCCCTGCATAACAGCCGCACAGGAGACGGGAATCCAGTAGGGGTTTTTTAACTCAAGCCAGTGACCAATCAGCAGCGACAGCAGCAGAAAAATACCAACAATACCCGATTCGATCAGGTCGGTATGTTGAATTTTTGTGGAGATAGGGCCTAGGCTCAATTGCGTTTGGGCGGTTTTTTTGTACGTTAATAGAAGGCTATAGACAAAAGCCAGAAAACAGGCAATCATCGTTCCGATCCCCAGCAGGCCAATTCGTTCGGGGATGGTTTCCAGATGAAAAGGCATACAGCTCGCCATCGACGCGATCATGATAAAAAAGAAACTTCTGGGCGGTTTGAGCCGGATACTCGTAACCACCCAATGAACGCAAAAGGAAAAAACGCCAAATACGAACGCGGACACGTATGGGTTAAAACTAAAGCAAACCCCAATGGCGAACGAAATCATGAAGCCAAAGGAACACGCCAGCAGCGTAATCATCCGGTTAGCCAGCGAAGAGGGGGGCATGTGGAGGATTACGAGTCCGCCTAAGCTCGATAAGGCTCCGTAAGCCATATTACCGAGGTACCATCCCACCAGTAAGGGAATGCCAGAACCCAGACAAACCAGCAAGGGGATATGCCACAGACGCTCCGTTTTCTTTAATTCAAACAGTATTTTTACCTCCTGGCGGATTAAACCCATGACTGACGTATTCATAGCCTGATTACCTTCGACCCGTAACAAAATTCCCCATTATGCCTTCCCGGGCGTTATCCTTTCAATACCTGCGGTTGCCGGCAATACTACAAAGCAATACCGTTTGTTTATCGCTATTCCGTGCCTGTAAAGGATTCATCGGATACGGCTTCTACTCACCGGCGGATTGGTCCCAGGCGTCGAGCCGAGCCATTTCCAGATCCAGGCGACGTTCTGCCGCCCGCAACACATCATCACTGAAGCGGTTTTCTCTGGCCAACTCGACAAGAAGGGCCTGCTGGTATTCACTCAGGGTGCGCTCAGCCGTCCGCATTTCGTTAACCGAAGAATGGTCTCCAGCGGGGTTTGAGGCCGGTTCTGCTTCGTTGAGCGTAGCGCCGAGTTCGTTAACCAGCAGTTGATACCGTCGGATAAGGGCTTGTTTATGCCCGCCGGACAAGGGCATTGGAAAGTCATGTTCCAGGTACTTCAGCGCCCGGCTGGCCAGCAATAATTCAAGCGATTGGGCCTCCCGTGCCTGTTCGTTCTGGGGCTTTACACCCAGCAGCCGCACGAGCAGCGGTAAGGTCAGCCCCTGGAGCACCAGCGTAACCAGGATTACCACGAAGGCCAGAAACAGAATCAGTGGACGTTGCGGAAACAACTGACCATTGGCCAGCGTGAGCGGCAGAGCCAGTGCGGTGGCCAGTGAGATGACCCCCCGGGTTCCGGTCCAGGCGACAATCAGCACGTTACGCCAGTCGATTTCATTCGGTTGCTTATTGGGGTCTGACGCCGTGCCGTTCGTCGAAGCCGACCTTCCCAGTAGACGAGGATAGTACGTGCTGAAAAACACCCACAAAATCCGAATGACAATGGTGACGACGCTGACGGCAACACTATACAGCGCCAGTTGCTCAACCGTGTAACCGCGCAAACCCTCCACAATCGCCGGGAGCTGCAATCCGATCAGGATAAAAACGATCCCTTCGAGCAAAAAAATGGTAGTGTCCCAGACGGCTCTGGATTCCAGGCGGGCCTGGGGAGAAAACACTTCCGGTGCACGCCGGGTAATCAGCAGACCGGTGCAGACAACGGCCAGAATGCCGGATGTGTGTACATGTTCTGCGGCTAAGAAGGCCAGATAAGGAGCCAGTAAGGTCAGGCTGGTTTGGATGGTGGCACTCGATATTCTTCGCAGCACCAGCGCCAGCAACCAACCCAGTACACCGCCGATCAGCATACCGCCCCCGGCCACGAACAGAAATTGCAGACTGGCCTGCCAAAGCACAAAGCTGCCGGTCATCACGGCGGCTACGGCATACCGGTAGGCGATCAGGGCGGAGGCATCGTTGAGCAGACTTTCGCCTTCCAGAATGGCAATAACCCGTTTGTTTAGCCCAAGCCCCTTAATGATGCTGTTAGCGGCCACCGCGTCCGGGGGCGAAACAATGGCCCCCAGCACGAAAGCGAGCGGCCAGCTAAAACCCGGAATCACGTAGTAGGCAGCAATGGCTACAGCCGTTGTGGTGAAAAACACCAGGGTAACGGCCAGCGTAGTGATTGGCCGAATGGAATGCGTAAACTCCTGCCAGGAGGTTTTGGAGGCTGCATCGTAGAGCAGTGGGGGAAGGAAGATCACCAGTGCTACGTCAGGATCCAGAGCCAGATTGGGCAAAAAAGGCACGAACCCGATCAATAATCCACTGGCAACCAGTAGGATGGGGTAAGGCAGTCGTATTTTGTCGGCCATAGCCGACAAACCGAGCAATATGGCTAGAATAAAGATGACGGTTTCAAAGTGTGCCATGGGTTGCGGTTTGATGTGATAAAGCGGTTCTGTTTTTAGCTCGTTTGCCTTTTAATGGACCTTCCACAGGGTGCTGACCAGGTCAAGGCTGAGCTTTAGCCCTCTTCCGGATTAAAGAAGGGGTGACCGGTATGCCGCTCGAAACCATAGGCGCTGCCCTACGAAGGCATAACAATAACCTTCTATTCTCACGTTGGGTTTATGCGGTCCAGTTGGGAAATAGTAAAATGAACATCGTATCAGTGAGCGTGTAGTACGCCGAAATAGCCTTTCTACTTTTGCCGTTGGCTCAATAAGGTGTGGTTTGTTGGCGGAAAGGGCTTATCTTCAGTGTGTTATCGGATTTTCGGGGCGGTGATTCGGTTGCTATTACCTGGTTCAGGCATCCAGCCAAAGCGGGCTTTTCCTGAAAATCCTTGCTGGGGTCCAGGAGGCTCCTTCCGGCGGCCTGAAGGGACAGGGCGCTTAATTGGCAAAACGTTAAGAATGAAGACTTAAACGCTACCTCTCGAGTATGAACATGACGATGAATCCAAACAAAGCATTATGGGAAAAAGGCGACTTCACCCAGATTGCCCAAACCATGCGGCAAAGCGGAGAAGCGTTAGTTGCCCAGCTAGGCATTACCAACGATCTTAACGTCCTTGACCTGGGTTGTGGGGATGGTACGACAGCCATACCGGTCGCCGAAAGGGGCGCGAGGGTACTGGGAGTCGATATCGCCCGTAATCTGGTCGAAGCCGGTAACCGACGGGCAAGCGCTCAGGGACTGACCAACTGTACTTTTCAGGAGGGGGATGCAACCGATCTGCACGAGTTAAAGGAGGCAAGCTTTGATCTGGTCATCAGTATATTTGGTGCCATGTTTGCTCCCAAGCCCGTTGAAGTAGCCAAAGAAATGGTTCGGGTCACCCGGCCGGGCGGACGGATCGTGATGGGAAACTGGATACCGGGTGATCCTACCCTGGTGGCGCAACTCTTACGAATCAGTTCGGCCTATACACCCCCACCGCCCGAAGGTTTTATAAGTCCTATGTTGTGGGGAGTGGAGAGCCACGTGATTGAGCGGTTTGAACAAGCTGGCGTGGTCCGAGAAAATATCTCTTTTCTGCGGGATACGTTTACGTTTAACGCCCCTTACTCACCTTCCGAGTTTGTCAATCAGTTCAAAAACTATTACGGTCCGACCATGAATGCTTTTGAAGCCGCTGAAAGGAATGGTAAAGCCCGGGAGCTACAGCAAGACTTAAACGCCCTGTTTGAGAGCCAAAACACCAGTTCCGACCAGTACAGCACGTCTATTGCGGCCACTTTCTTACGCGTTACGGTCATCCGCTGAGATCCCATAAACCCCAGACAAATGTTCCCTCCATTATCGAAATGGAGGGAACACGACCCTGCGGGTATCGGGATGCGCTTTGGTGTACGTAGATTTCAGTCAACGCGCAGGTAGTGAACCGGATTAGCCAGGGTGGCCCGCAGGGCTTGCCGGAAGACGGTCAGACCGGTGATCAGAACGGTCAGTACCAACGTAGCCACCAATAGCCAGCCGCTCATGGGGATGCGGTGGGCGTACTGTTGCAGCCATCCCGTCATTAACCACCACCCAAGCGGGGCGGCTATTATAAAACCGAGTGCCAGCAGTTTGCCGAACTCCCGGCCAAACAACCAGAGCAATTGCCCGGTCCGGGCACCCAACACCCGCCGAACGCCGATTTCCTTGGATCGCACTTCGGCCATGAAGGTGACCAGACCGTACAACCCCAGGCAGCTCATACTGATAGCAATACCCGCAAACACCTGAACCAAAGCCGCAATCAGTCGCTCTGCCCCGGTAAAGGTCTTGAATAAATCGCTCAGAAAATCAGCTCGGTACACCTGATCCGGCAGCGTTTTATCCCAAACCTGTTGGATGGCCTTCAGGGTGGTAGCCGATGGGTCCGGGGCCAGACTCAGCATGGCCATCCGGCTGTGGGGGACATCGTGAATCAGCGTAACGGGTAAGATTGGCTGGTGCAAATCGCCACTACGAAAATCCCGTATCACGCCCACAATGGTGCGGTCGGCATCTTTCACCCGCATCCGTTTCCCCACGACGGCCTGTGGGGTCGTACCCAACTGCCTGACGAGCGTCTGATTAACCAGCACTTCCTGGCCGGTTGTGTCGGCAGCCCGAAAGTTTCGTCCGGCCACCAGCGACAGGCCAAAAACCGGTAGGTAGTTTTCGTCGGCAGCCCGGATACGGGTTTCGAAGGGTTCCGGCTCGGTAGCTGTGTGATAGCTGAAGGGACTGGGGCGGTTGTAAGGGGAAGCAGGCGGATCGCTGCCGAAAGTAACCGCCGTCACGCCCGGTTGCTGAAGCCAGCTTTCTTTTAGTTGGGTTAAAGGCAGTGTACCTTCCCGGGGTAGCCAGACGGACAGTATGTTGTCCTGGCGGAAGCCCCATTCGGCGGTTTGCATATGGTGCATCTGCGCGGTAATGACCAGTACAGCCATTAAAAATAACTGAGCTAGAATAAATTGCCCAACAATCAGTCCTTGTCTGGCTGAAAAACGACCCGTGCGCCGGGTGGCCAGAAGACCGGCCAGAGCCTTGGTGACATCAAAACCTGCCAGCACTAGTGCAGGATAAAAACCCGCTGACAGAATAACGACAATAATCAGGCTGACAAACCAGAGAGCAGCCCTGGGTTCGAGCAAATCACCAATAGAAATTTCCGGACTGAGCATTTCGATCTGACTCGCCAGTGTCTGATTGACCACCGGCAGGGCCAGTTGCGTCAGCAGCAGAGCCAGCAGCACAGCCGCCAGCGTAATCAGGGCCGTTTCCAGCAGCAATTGTCCCATCAATTGCCAGCGGGTGCTGCCAACCACCTTGCGAACCCCAACTTCCCGGGATCGTCGTAACGCCCGGGCCGTAGCCAGATTGATGTAATTGACGCAGGCAGCCAGAACCAGCAGCAGTCCCACGGCAATCAGGGCGTATAGCACTGGCCGGGGAGCCGTTCCGCTCCGCTCGTGGTTGAGGTCTTCCAGGGGCAGCATCTGGTAAGCAAAATGAGCGCGGTCATTGGCGGTCAGGTACTTCTGACCGATGGCCGGTAAGGCCCGCTGCAACTGCTGCGGGTCGGCACCTTCCCGCAAACGCACAAAACACATAGCCTGAAGCCCTACCCAGTCCTCAAGAGCAGCCGCTCCTTCCTGCATTGGAATGGTAGCGTAGGATACCAGCGCATCGTAACGAAGCTGGGTATTGGCTGGCGGATTTTTAATAACCCCGGTTACGATGAGGTTGATACGGTTATCCAACCGCAACGTGCGACCAATCGCGGGCGCCGAATCAAAATACTTACGGGCGTATCGTTCGCTGATCACAATGGTATTGGGGGCATTCAGAGCCGTTTCAGGATGGCCGCTCACCCATTCAATCCCGAATAAGTCAAAATACTGTGGTTCGGCGAAGCATATGTTTCGGGCTTCGTTAAACTTCTTGGCCCAGCCGCCTTTGCCATCCGGAACGCTGATTGTACGTCCAAAGAAGGTTTCCAGCCGGGTGGCACTTTCCACAAACGGATAGTCTCGCCGGAGCACTTCGGCCAGCGGGCGGGGCGCTGCATCGGTTGGGGTCGTGCGCTCACCCTTCACGTCGGTAACAATCCAGTACGACCGGTCCAGATGGGGATGGTAACGGTCGAAGCTAAATAGATAGTTGACGACCAGAAAAATGATCAAACCGCTGGTCAGTCCCACCGCCAGACCGCCGATGCTGATGAGGTTAACAGAACGGTTTTGCCAGAAGTGACGCCAGGTCAGCGTCAGGTAGTGCGTAAGCATATCGGAGGGAAGGGAGGGTAGAAAAGGATGGAGATTGATAAGACAGGACAGACCCGCTAGGCCCCCTGAAGCCGGATTTTGCGGGATCGGCGAGGGGTAAATAACCGGGCGCCCAGCGCACCCAGCAGGCTGGTTAGGGCGACTATACAGACGCTCCCGAACGCCGTCAGCGGGATGCTGAAAACCGGACTCATCCAGAACAGGCAGATCATCAGGGTAACAAAGGCCAGGACACTGGTTTGCCGCCAGATTTTGAATTGGTCGGTCGCCCGATGGCGTTTGCGGTACCGTCGCACGGACACACGGTTTGCGAAGGCTGGCACAACCGCCCGATCCTGCATCTGTTGGTCGATTTGCTTCAACTGGGCAATTGCCTCTGCATTGACCTGCTGCATAACCTGATGCAGAGCGGCTGAAAAGTCCTGTCCATCCACCATGGCATGCTCGATGTCGATGGCAAGATGGTCCAGTAATTCAAGATGCAGGACCTGGGGCAGTCCGCTTCGGACCAGCGCCTGATCCAGTTGCTGAAGGTGTAATGCGGTTAATTTTATCATGGCTATACAGGGATAAAAGGAATAAGAATAGAACGATGGGGCCGCTTTATTGACACACCGCCCAGGTAGATGAGGGCTTCAGAAATGGCTGTGTCATGCGGATAAGGCGGTTGTGATCAGTCGGTTGGCGGGAAGTGGGTAGCTCGGTGGAGGGCCGTGGGCAATAATATTTACGCAGGCGCCCATCCACTTCTTCCGTTTGAGTCAGCAAGGCTCCCTCGCGTTCCAGTTGATGCAGCAGCGGATAAACCATTCCAAACGTTAGCGTTAGGTTGCCATCCGTGCGGTTCTGGACTGCCCGGTTGATTTCATATCCGTACATACGCCCGTGCTGGTTCAGAACCTGCATGATAATCGTTTTTAGAGTTCTCCATAGAAACTCCTGATGCGCTGTCGTCATAGGCTTATCGGTCTATTTGATTTACGATCAAATATATGTAAGTAAATTATATAACAAACAATTTTGTATAAATATTTGAAAGAATAGTGTTTCTTCGCTAAAACGGGGCGAAGGACGGCAGGTAAGTAGACACACGGGTAGACCCGATGCAGACGCACGGCCCGGTTAGCAAAACCCGGTTTTCTGGAAGCTCAGCGGTTTTTTGCCTACTATTTACTATAGATTGTCCTTTTTGATGTCCAGACCGGGGGCGGAGAAAATCCGGCCGTTATCGGTAATCAGAATGTAGCTGTAGTCGGGGTGTTTTTTGATTAATTTCAATCCAGCTTCCTGGCCCAGCACCATCAGCGACGTGCTGAAACCATTGGCCGTTTCGGCGCTGGGGCCAAAGACCGTCACACTGCTCACGCCGGTGGCCGGATAACCCGTACGGGGGTTGATGATGTGCGAATACCGTCTGCCGTTGAACACCACAAACTTTTCGTAGCTTCCGGAAGTGACAACGGCGCTTTGCCGCAGAGGCAGGACCGCAAAAACGGTGTCTTTGCGGAGCGGATTGGTAATTCCAACCGTCCAGTCACTGCCGTCCGGTTGTTTCCCCCAGGTGCTCATGTCACCCGAACCGTTGACAATCCCGGCTTTTATCCCTTTGGCCAGCATGAGGTCGCGGCACCGGTCGGCAGCATATCCTTCTCCCAGCGCCCCGAAGCCGATCTTCATGCCTTTGCGTTTGAGAAAAATGGTGGAATGTGCCCGGTCCAGAAGAATATCCCGATAGCCTACTTTTTCCACCGATTTTTTAACGGTTTCCGGATCGGGCATTTCTGTCATGGAGCCATCAAACTTCCAGATCCGGTCCATGGCGGCAAAACTGATGTCAAAAGCGCCCCTGGTAATTCGGGAAAAATGGAGGGCCCGTTCGGTCAGGGCAAATACTTTGGGGTCCACCCGGACCGGAGCGATCCCGGCATTTTTATTAACCTGTGAAATCTGGGAGTCCTCTTTCCAGTCGGAAATTAAATTTTCAATCCGCGTTACTTCAGCGATGACGGTATCGATATGCGATTCGGCCGTCAGGGAGTCGGGCGCGACAAGGATGATGTCAAACCGGCTACCCATCAATTTGACCGTTCGTTTCCGCAGAACCTGGGCCGAGGTGCTAAAACCGTATAGAATCAACAAAAGAACTAAGGCTTGCTTCATGCCGTAAAGATCGGAAAGCTTAGCCTATATACCGGTATTGACTAACGAAGGATCGGGGAGTGTCTTTCAGTTGGCCGATATAAAAAAGCCCTGCTTGAAATTCTCATGGTATACATAAAGCATAGCCCAGGGTACTTTGGTGGGTGGAACGTTAAACGCAATAAAATCAATACAGTAATTCATATTCGCTGTTTTATGGCCTTGTTTAGAGCAGGAACCTGAACAAGCTCGTGTAACTCCGTTGTAAGTAATGATTCAAACATCATTTGTCAGGCCCGATTCTGTATGATTTTTGTCAGGATTTCGGATTTTTTTATATGATTTTAATCATAATTAGGTATTCACAAGACCTTTTGCCTTTGTTCAGGTAACTTCCAATCCGCTTTTTGATGGCAAAAACCGTTCTGGTCACCAGAGCCTCTTCCGGTGCTGAACCACAAACCGCACGGCTTTTTCATGACTGAACAGGAGGTTGATCCCCCACGAAGCGGCATATTTCGAGGGCGGAAAAGGACCAGCATCGAATGCCAGGATTCAACGGGAGTAGGGGTAGCGCGTCGGGATGCAACCCATACGGTTTAGCTCACTAAGCTGGAGAGGTTGTTGAAGTACTGCAACCAGTTTTAGGATGTGTTGCGTACGGATATGGGCAAATCTACCCGGGAAGGCAATCACCTGAAACGACTGAACTACGGGTTGGGAGCACGGAAGAATCTATGTCGCGAACTTGCCGGCGAGCCTGGTCACCCAGCGCATTTTACCAACGTATTGAATGCCAAAACAAAAAAACGCCCGTCGGTTTTCGACAGGCGAATTGACAGGGGGCAGGAGATAGGTTGCCTAATCGGATTCCCCGCGAATGTTGTCTTCATCGTCCAGATCAGCCCCCGACTCCATAGCGGCTGCTTCATTGTCGTTGGTTGCCCGGTCGAAGTCGATGGAATCGTAATTAGTCTGGTCGAGCGTGGTTTCCTGCGGTTGTGGATTTTGATTTTCCATACGTGTAAAACGGTTTAAATAATGGTGATGAGCTTGCTGGTTGAACCCGTCGGCAAGGAGAAAGTTTAAAATCCCGCTGTGCGGACCGTTTTAGTGAGCATCCGGGTCGTTTGTCTGCGCTACTGGTGGAACCGGAAATGAGACAACGACCTTTCAGGTCTGATGCCTTACAAATTCCAGTAACTGTCAGATCAGGGAATGAATATGCCCCTCCTCATCAAGCCGGGCAGGCTCATCAGGAGGGGCATATTGGATCGTTCTTAATGGAGTGGCTTTCTGCTAATTCCAGCCGCCACCCAACGCCCGGTAAACGTTTACCACGGCATTAAGCTGCTGCATTTTGGTTTCAATCAGGTCGAATCGTGATTCCAGGGCATCCCGTTGGGTCAGCAGCACTTCCATGTAGTCGGCCCGGGCGGAGCTAAACAGACGGTTTGAAATCGTGATCGATTCGGTCAGTGCCTGCACTTCATTCGACTTGACCCCGTAGCTTTTTTCCAGATTGCTGATCTTCGACAACTGATTGACCACCTCGATGTACGCGTTCAGGAGCGTCCGTTCGTAATTGTAAACCGCCTGGATCTGCCGGGCGTTTGCGCTGACATAGGCGGCTTTGATCGCGTTTTTGTTGACAACGGGTCCGGCCAGGTCACCGACCAGCGATGCCAGCAGGGATTCCGGTAACGTCGCCAGGTAGACGGGGTTGAATGACTGAATGCCCAGCCCGGCAGAAAGGCCCAGCGACGGGTAAAAGTTAGCTTTTGCCACCTGCACATCCAGTCGGGCGGCAGCCAGATCATGCTCGGCCTGCCGGACGTCCGGACGGTTTTCCAGCAACTGGGACGGCAAACCGGCCTGAATCACCGCCGGAACCAGGCTCTCAAAACCCTGATTGTTGCGCTGAACCGGCTGCGGATACCGGCCTACCAGAAAATTAATCCGGTTTTCGGCCTCGATAATCCGTTGCTGGATATCATACTGGAGATTTTGCGTGTTCAGCACCTGGGCCTGAAACCGGCGGACGGCCAGTTCGGTCACCCGGGTGGCTTCTTTCTCCATCCTGACAATTTTCAACGCATTGCTCTGAATGTCAATATTCTGTCTGATAATCGCCAGTTGATTGTCGAGGGCCAGCAATTCGTAGTACGAGTTGGCAATTTCGGCAATCAGGTTGGTGACCATGAAGTTTCGTCCTTCCATCGAAGCCAGATACCGGGAAATGGCGGCTTTTTTGGCATTCCGCAGTTTGTGCCAGATATCCACTTCCCACCGGGCAAACGCGCCCACCCGAAAATCCGGCAGCGGATCAGGCATTTCCCGTTCGGGTTTGATATCCGTCGTGGCTTCGAGGGCGCCCAGTCTGGTGTAGCGGGGCGTTTTTTCAATACCGGCTCCACCGCCCACACTGACAAAGGGCAAATACTCCCCCTGCCGGGCTTTGATTTCGTTGCGGGAAATCTCGATCTCCTGTAGGGTAATATTCAGTTCCTGGTTGTTTTTCAGGGCCAGATCAATCAGGTCGTTCAGATAGGGGTCCGTAAAGAAATCCCTCCATCTAACCTTCGCCGTGTTGGCCGAGTCTTGCGAATCGGTGTAGCTCGCGGGTACGGTTCTGTTTTCGGTTCGGGTCACTAAAGCCGGTGTCTGGCAGGCGGAATTGAGTAGGGTAATGAGTGCCATGGTCCCTAAGCAATGTCCTATTCTTTTAATGCTCATTGATTTCACTTTCTTCAGGTTGGGGAAAAGCGTCGATGGTATGGACAAAGTTTTCTGATAGCGGATCAGCCTCTTCATCTTTAATCAGCTTCCGGCCATCGGCCAGATGACCAAAGATGTAGTACAGACCGGGGATGATGATGACGCCGAAAATGGTTCCGAATAACATACCACCCAGAGCGGAAGCCCCAATGGTACGGTTTCCGATTGCGCCCGCACCGGTTGCAATAATCAATGGGATCAATCCGGCAACAAAGGCGAAGGAGGTCATCAGGATCGGGCGGAAACGGACTTTGGCCCCTTCGATGGCTGCGGCCAGAATGGTGGCGCCCTGCTGGCGCTTCTGCACCGCAAACTCGACGATCAGCACGGCGTTTTTCCCCAGCAGACCCACCAGCATGATGAGCCCGATCTGGGCGTAGATATTGTTTTCCAGTCCCATGAGCTTCAGCGTCAGGAACGAACCAAAAATCCCGACTGGCAGCGAGAACAATACCGCTAACGGGATAATGAAACTTTCGTACTGCGCAGCTAGCACCATGTAGACAAAGGCCACCACAATCAGGAACACATACAGCGACTCATTGCCCCGGATCGATTCGTCGTACGAAAGACCTTCAAAAGCGATGTCGTACCCTTTGGGCAACGTCTTGGCGGCCACTTCCCGAATGGCCTGGATGGCGTCAGCCGTAGTGTAGCCCTTGGCCGGAAGCCCCTGAATGGCGGCTGAATTGTACAGGTTGAAACGGGTAATCTCATTCGGACCCTGGCCTTTTTTCAGCGTCATGAAAGCCGAGTAAGGGACCATTTCGCCCGCTTCGTTTTTCACAAACAGGTTCAGCAGATCGGACGGCAGCCTCCGGAAACTCGGGTCAGACTGTACGTAGACTTTAAAGAACTGGTTGAACTTGATAAAGCCTTGTTCGTAGGTACTACCGATCATGATGTTGAGGTTGTCCATCGCTTTGCCGATCGATACGCCCTTTTGCATGGCCCGCTTGTTGTCAATTTCCAGTTCGTACTGCGGATAATTCGCGGCAAAGAAGGTAAACAGGCCCGTCAGCTCTTTCCGTTTGGCCAGATTCTCCAGAAATTCCTTGTTTACCTCGTCAAACTCATGGTAGTCCGTATCGGTATTTTTATCCAGCAGACGCATCGAAAAACCGCCCGAAGTACCAAAACCGGGGATGGCTGGTGGTTCGAAAAACTCGACCGTGGCCCCAAGCCCTTTCGATTTTGCCTCCAGTTCTTCCATGATTTCCTTCACGTTTTGGTCGCGCTCCGACCACGGTTTCAGGTTAATCAGACAGGTACCGGCGTTGGAGCCCCGGCCTTCGGTCATGATCTCGTAACCGGCCAGTGACGATACCGACTCGATACCGGGCACTTCTTCGCAGATTTTCTGAAGCCGTTGCGAAACCTCGTTGGTCTTTTCCAGCGTAGAACCCGGGGGCGTCTGGATAATGGCATAAACCGTACTCTGGTCTTCATTCGGAATAAAACCGGCAGGCAGAATCTGATTTTCGTACGCGATGCCCAGACAGAAAGCCGCCAGAATTACCCACGTCAGGACCCGGCGGTTGACGATGAGCTGTAACAGACCCACATACCGGCCGGTCATTTTATCAAACCCACGGTTGAAGCTGTCGAGCGCCCGGGTCAGCAGGTTTTTCTTTCTGGCGTGTCCGTGATGGTTTTTCAGGAGCATGGCGCATAACACAGGCGTCAGCGTCAGAGCGATCAGGGCTGAAATCACAATGGAGCTGGCCATCGTAATTGAGAACTGCCGATAGAACGTACCGACCGGACCCGACATAAACGAAATGGGCAGGAATACCGATACCATGACGGCCGTGATGGCGATGATAGCCCCGCTAATTTCACCCAGCACTTTCTTAACCGCACTGAATGGGGTTAGATGCGGCTCTTCCTCCATTTTGGCGTGTACGGCTTCCACCACCACAATCGCGTCATCGACCACAATACCAATGGCCAGTACCAGCGCAAAAAGCGTAATCAGGTTGATGGAAAGGCCAAACGCCTGAATGACGAAAAACGCCCCAATCAGAGAAACCGGCACCGCAAGAATCGGGATCAGCGTCGAACGCCAGTCACCCAGGAAGATAAACACCACCAGGGCAACCAGGATAAAGGCGTCGCGCAGGGTGTGAACAACCTGTTCGATGGACGCATCCAGAAACTGCGACACGTCATAGCTGATTTTGTAATCTACCCCCGGCGGAAAAGAAGCTTTCATGACCGCAAGCTTCTCTTTTACCTCTTCGATCACTTCACTGGCGTTACTGCCGTAATTTTGCCGCAGGACAATGGCCGCCGAAGCGTGGCCGTCGAGGTTGGAATAGATATCGAAAAATTCACTTCCCAATTCAACTTTGGCGATGTCTTTCAGGTGAATGCTCTCCCCTTCGGCATTAGCCCGGATAATGATATCCTCGTACTCTTTCGGCTCGCTGTAACGTCCTTTGTAGGTAAGCACATATTCCAGCGACTGGGCTGCAATACCGGAGCTTTGCCCCAGCCGACCGGGTCGGCCAATGATGCTTTGCTCGCCTAACGCCTTCATGACCTCCTCGGTAGAAATGTTGTAGGCCCGCATCCGGTCAGGGTTCAGCCAGACGCGCATCGCGTACCGCCGACTACCCAGAATCTGCGCCCGGGCGACCCCTTTGGTCCGCTGGATTTCGGGGATCATTTTAACGGTAGCGTAGTTGAACAGGAATTTTTCGTCAATGCTCTTGTCCTCGGAATAGAGGTTGACGTACATCAGCATACTGGGCTGGATCGGTGTAATGATAACTCCTTCACGCTGAACGAGTTCGGGCAGAAGCGGCATCACCTGGTCTACCCGGGTTTTCACCCGGATAACGGCATCGTTCGGGTCGGTTCCGGGTTCAAAGATAATGCGGAGGGTGGCCTCACCGGCGCTGGTGGCATCGGTGGCGATATACCGCATATCCTGCACCCCGTTGATGGCCTGCTCCAGCGTAATGAGCGTGGATTTTACCAGCACGTCGGCACTGGCTCCGGGGTACGCAATGAATATATTGACGGTTGTGGGGGCAATATCCGGGAACTGCGAAATCGGTAATTTCTTGATAGCCAGTACACCGATAAAGACGATCATGACCGATAGAACTATCGCAAATACCGGTCGGCGTATGAATTTATTAAACATATCTTCTGCTTTTAGGATAGCGGATTATTCGGCATACAGCCCCAGGTGGGCGATGACAGACTCCGGTTTTTCGAACTTGCAATGGATTTTTTCGTTCTCCTTGACCTGCCGCAAGCCTTCCAGAAGAATTCGGTCATCTTTTTTCAGACCGGAGCTAACCACAAAAATGTGGGGCATTTCGGCGGCTACGGTCACTTCTCTGGACCGAACTTTATCTTCTTTATCCACCACATAGACATACTTTTTTTCGAGTACTTCAAACGTGGCTTTCTGTGGAATAATCATGGCATTAGTAAGCGGTAATGTCATCTGGATATTACCCGTTTCGCCATGTCTTAACAGGCCCTCCGGATTCGGGAATGTCGCCCGGAAGGCAATGTTTCCGGTTTCATTGTTAAAGTCGGCTTCAATCGTTTCCACCACGCCCGGATACTTGAACCGTTTATTGTTCGCCATCAGCAGGTTTACTTTGGTCTGCTTGTCTTTTTCAGCCTTGGTTTTATAGTCCAGGTATTCCGCTTCCGGCACGTTGAAATACACCCACATTTTGCTGTTATCGGAGAGCGTAGTCAGCAAATCACCTTCATCGAGGAGGCTTCCCAACCGCACCTGAAAGCGGTCCATAATGCCGTCAAACGGAGCCCGGATTTCGGTAAAACCTACGTGAACTTTGGCGAGTGATAATTCAGCTTTGGCCTTGTCAAATTTGGCCCTGGCCAGGGCCAGTTCGTTCTTGGATACGACATTGCTATCGGCCAGCGACTTGGTATTTTTATACTCAATTTCGGCAAAGTTGGCTTCAGCCTCCGCCTTTTGCTGTTCAGCCTGGTACAGCATCGGCATGATTTGAAACATAAGCTGGCCTTTCCTGACAAACTGGCCTTCATCGACAAAAATCTTCTGTAAATAGCCTTTTTCCAGCGCCCTCAGCTCGATGTGGCTGATGGAGCGGATTTGACTTACGTACTCCCGGGTAATTAAGGTATCTTTTTCCAAGGGGCTGGTGACCCGAAACTCGGTTTCTTCTTCTTTTTCTTCGTGTTTGGATTCACAGCCTGCGTGGAATAACAGCGCACACAAGCTCATGAGCATGACAATTTTCTTCATGAGAATTTTATTGCTTAATTCAGGTTTATGGTACTTATAAGATTGGACTGGAATAGCTTACTTGTATTTTCTTTTGGGCTATACGACTTGGTCGTTTGTACAGCAAAGAGGGGAGTAAAACAGGAGAAGGTAAGTCGCGGCTTTCTCTTGAATAAGGCATCATAGCAGGATAACCCTGAGAATAATATACCGGCTTAACGAAGTAAAGACGTAATAATGGCAGGCAAGAAAATGCTTTTGTACCTGGTAATATAAACTGGCAAGCAGGCGGGTATAAAGCGAAGGAAGATGATGGCTGATTTCTACGGTTTTTTTAAGAGAGATAAACCGGGAAATTTTATCTTCTTCTTCACTTTTTTCGGAAAAAACCTTACACGTATCTTTTTCCTTTACATCCGATACGGCTGGGCACTTGAGCGTTAGGGTATGGTTTTTTAGGGTGACGCTAAAGTGGTTAAGGGCCGCCTGTTCAGTAATCCGGATAGAAGAGTAAGAATAAGACGTATCAGATGAAAATGCATAGATAAAGCCATATCCGCTCAACAAAAATATGCCTAGCGTCAGGAGATATTTCTTTACTGCTTTTATCATCTTGGATGTTAAACTTAATCTGTCCGCTGGTGCATCAGACTCGTTGTAAGTTATAGCGTGCCAGGGTTTGTGACGGGCTTACCCGTATCTTTATTCAATATAAAATGTACGAATCGCGGTTTGGGCTGAGTCTTTATCTGAAATCGAACAAATTATATGCAAAAAGCGCATCTTATCCTTAAGAGGATGTTAAAAGGACGTTAAAAAGGTATTAAAACGAATTTTCCTATTTGTAATGGGTTGATAATGACTACTGTATTGTGAATTATTTTATTGAATAGTTGGATAAAATGGAGAAGAGGCCCGGCAGAACTGCCGGGCCTCTTCTCCATTTTATCCTGAACTCATACTGTTTATACGTTACTCGCAGCCGTCGACCGATCAATACCCCGGGTTTTGGGCGAGTGCCGGATTGATGGTCATTTCGGTACTCAGAAATGGCATCAGGTAATCACGGTCGGCTGTAAAGTTGGCGTGTGGTTCCAGCGAATTAGCTCCCTTGAACACCATATCTCCCAGTTTTCTCCGCTTAATGTCGTACCAGCGCTTGAACTCAAAGGCCAGTTCCAGCCGTCGTTCTTCCAGCACCAGGTCAATAAAAGCCTGCTTGCTGAGACCCGCTGTTACGTTGGCCGGAAAGGCCGTTTGCTTCCCGGCCCAGTTGCGCGCCCTCGCCCGGATCTGGTTGATGTACCCCATCGCTTCCTCATTGGGTCCGCCGTTTACTTCGGCCAGAGCCTCGGCGGCAATCAGCAGCACCTCGGCGTAGCGGAAACAGAAATAGTTGTGGTCGGAATAGCGGCCTTCCGAATTGGCATTGCCGGGGTAACGGGCAAACTTGGCAATGTGGGGCCGGGCTGCGGTCGGGAAAGCCGTGTACGGTTTCACCACCCCGCCGATTTTCATGGAATCTTCAAAGCTGACTTTTTTCCGGTAATCGCGCGAATCCCAGCTGGTATACACTTTCATGGTTGGCACGGCCACGCTCCAGCCATTCTGATCGGTACCCCGGATGCCGGTGATGGCCCCCATCAGGTCGTCGTTCGTGGCATCGTTCCCCACTTTTTGACCAATGAAATCGACGGCGAAGATGGTTTCCTTGATTTGATCGGCTTTGGTGGAAATGTAAAGGTCCTGAAAATCAGCTTCCAGCCGGTAGCCAAACTTGTCCTTGTTATCAATGATCCATTTGGCCTCCGTGTATGCTTTCTGGTAATTACCCTGCGTCAGGTACACCGACGCCAGGCAGGTAGCCGCTGATCCTTTGGTGGGCCGGGTGCGGACGTCGGCGGGCTGCTGGTCAGGGAGCCATTGTTTAGCAAATTCCAGGTCGGCAATGATGCGGGCGTAGACCTCTTCCTCCGGTGTTTTGCTGATCGACTTCACGGATTCGGGGTCGGTGACAAACGCGTCAATGTACGGGATGGCGCCGAAGTTCTGGACCAGGTGGAAGTAAGAAAAAGCCCGCACAAAACGCGCTTCAGCCAGCGTCGGGTTAATTTGCTCCTGCGGAAGTCCCAGCGACTCGCCCCCGCGGATAGCGGCATTGACGGAACTGATCACAATATACCAGCGGGGCCAGAACGAAGCCACCAGGCCGTTGCTGGCATCCATGTTAAAATCATTGACCTGCTGGCGGGCCGCAGCCGTGGTTCGGTCGCCGATGTCGGCCATGTCGCTTTTCAGCATCAGGGCCAGCACGAAGTTCCGGCCATACAGCGGCTCCGAGGCAATGTGACCGTAAGCGCCGTTGATGGCCGTCTGAACATCCGTCACGGTTTTGAATAAGCCCTCGGGGGCCAGCACGCCAATGGGTTTTTCTTCCAGGTCGGTGCAGGAAAAACCCAGAAGACCGACGAGGGTGGAAAACAGAAGAGAATGGAGTTTATTTTTCATTGATCAAAGCGTTTTTAAAACCGATTATAACCCGATGTTCAATCCGATGGTGTACGACTTGGCATTGGGGTAGCTGCCGTAGTCAAGACCCAGATTCCGGTTGCCGTTTACCGAACCGGATGAATTGTAGTTGACTTCGGGGTCATAGCCGGGGTAGTTTGTAAAAGTCAGGATGTTCTGGGCGCTGGCGTAGAGCCGCAGACGGTTAATTTTCAGCTTATTCGTAACGGAGCTGGGGAAGGTGTAGCCCACCGCCAGGTTTTTCAGTCGAATGTAGCTTCCGTCGTAAATCCAGCGGGTCGAAACCCGGCGGGTCCGGGTGCCGGACGCTTTCGGAACGTCCGTGTTTGTGTTCGTAGGCGTCCAGCGGTTGAGCGCATTGGTCGTGGCGTTGTTGATCCCCGAAAGCAGATCAAGTTCCATCAGCGTGTAACTCAGCAGGTCGTTGCCCTGTGAGCCCTGAAAAAACAGGTTCAGATCAAAGTTGTTCCACTTCAGCTCGTTGGTCCAGCCCCAGATAAAGTCCGGGTTGGGGTTGCCGATGAGGGTGCGGTCGTTGCTGTTAAGCGAACCGTTGCCGTCCAGATCCCGGAATTTCTCCCCGCCCGCAACCTGCTCGAAGCCCGAACCGGCCAGAAAGGCATCGCCGTTTTGATAAACCCCCTCGTACACCCAGCCGTAGATGCTGCCGACCGGTGAGCCCACCCGCAGCACCTGCGTCTGGTCCAGACCCACCATGTGGCCCGGTGCGGAATTGTAGAAAATATCGTTGCCGTTGGGCAGACTCAGAACTTTGTTGCGGTTGAACGAGACGTTGATGTCCATGTCCCACCGCAGCGGGCCGGTCAGGTTACGCGTACCAAGCGTAATTTCAAAGCCTTTGTTCTGCACTTTGCCGACGTTTTTCAACTGGCTCGAATAACCCGAATACTGGGGCAGCGGCACGCTGAACAGCAAATCAGACGTAACGGTGCGGTAATAATCCAGCGTCAGGTTAATCCGGTTGTTAAAGAGACTGATGTCCGTTCCCAGGTCGAATTGGGCCGTGGTTTCCCAGGTCAGATCGTCGTTGGCAATGGAAGAGGGCACGATGGCGTTGACCGCTACACCGTTGATGGCCGCAAATACCGTGGAAAACCGGGCGAGCGTTTGGTAGGGAGAAATGGCCTGATTACCGGTCAGACCGTAGCTGGCCCGCCATTTCCATTGCGTTACCCAGTTGACACCGGACATAAAGGGCTCGTTGCTCATGTTCCAGGCGAAGGCCCCGGAGGGAAAGAACGCCCATTTGTGGTTGCGGCTGAACGTTGACGAACCATCGTACCGCCCGTTGACTGTAAACAGATACCGGTCGTTCAGGGCGTAATTGATCCGCCCGTACCAGGAAGCCAGTTTCCAGTCGGTCAGCGAGGATGAGGGGGCCTGCCAGACGGACGAGCTTCCCAGGCTCCAGTAGGAGAGGGCGTCGCTGATGAACGATTGGCCACTGCCGCCCCAGTTTTCGTTGCGCGAACTCTGGTAGGAAAAACCGGCCAGTGCGCTCAGCCGGTGCGCGGTGCCAATCGTCCGATCATACGACAGGTAGTTTTCGTTTTGAAACAGCGTATTTCGGCTTCCGGTCATGGAACCTGCTCCGCCGACGGATGCCCCGGCCATGATCGTTGTGGGAACAAAGGTGCCCGTACGGCCGCTGTTGGTGGTAGCGCCCAGGGTAGTCCGGAACTTCAGGTCTTTCCACAACTGGTACTCGGCAAAGAGGTTGCCCTGCACCTGATCGGTCACGTTATCGTTCTGCCGCTGGGTCGCCAGGGCGTAGGGGTTGTCGATGGGGTCATTAATGGCGGCTACCGAAAACCGTCCGTTGGTGCCGTAAATGCCCTGGTCGGGACCAAACTTAAAAGCCGATGCAATCACCCCGGTGCTGCTGGGGCCGCCCGATAGTTCCTGACTGATGACCCCGGCTTTGTTGCTCCGCTGGGCGAAGATGTTCAGCCCCACGCGCAGCTTCTCGCTGGCTTTTACGTCGATGTTGCTGGTCACGGAAAACCGGTTGTAGTCCGAATTCATCACAACTCCTTTCTGGTTAAAGTACGCTCCTGACAGGTAATATTTGACGTTATCGGTACCCCCGGAAAGCGATAATTGGTAGTTCTGGATGTTGCCGGGCCGGAAAACCAGATCCTGCCAGTCGGTATTTTGCCCCCGCGATACGTAGTTGGGGTTGATGTCATGAATGTAATTGACAAATTGTTCGCCGTTGAGCAGTTTCAGCCGGCTGATTTCCTTCTGTCCGGAATAGGAAGCGTTGAAATCGATGCGGGCCTTGCCACTTTTCCCGCGTTTGGTCGTGACCATCACTACCCCGTTGGCACCCCGCGAACCGTAGATGGCCGTGGCCGACGCATCTTTCAGCACTTCTACGGATTCGATGTCTTCTGGCGGGGGCATGGTGCCGCCCACAAACCCGTCGACCACAAAAATTGGGTCACTGCTGGCGTTGATGGAGTTTCCACCCCGGATTCTGACTTTAAAGGTGGCACCTGGTTCCCCGTTATTGGCCTGAATCTGCACCCCGGCGGCCCGGCCCTGGAGGGCCTGTACGGCTCCAATGGATGGATAGGCGGTCAATTGTTCGGATTTGACCGACGCCACCGAACCGGTCAGGTCGCTTTTTCTCACGCTCCCGTATCCGACCACCACCACTTCGTCGAGCGACCGGTCGCTGAGGGCCAGCTGCACGTCAATGGTGGTGCGATTACCGATGGCAATTTCCTGATTCTGATAGCCGACAAACGAGAATACCAGCGTGGTCGTTTCGTCAGGAACGTTCAATCGAAACCTCCCGTCGGCGTCGGTGGTGGTACCGCGCGTGGTGTTTTTGACCACGACACTTACACCCGGTAAACCTTCGCCGGTTTCGCTTTTGACGGTGCCGCTAATGGCCTTGTCTACCGATTCTTTGCCGGTACTACGTTCCCGGCCAGACTCGATGGAGGTATGGAGGTTGGCGGCAGTGGGGTCGGCCATTCCGGAACTGAAATCAAGCGATGTCTGAGAACGGTTTGGGTCGTTGGGGGAAGTTCCCGGTCGCTTTCTGTCGGGGATGATTACATAAACACCGTGTTTCACTTTCCGAAACCGCAGGCCCTGCGGGCGAAGCACATTTTCCAGATTTTTCTCCAGCGTGGCACCGGGTTCAATGGCCGTTGGCTGAATGGTCTGATCGTTAATCATCCGGTCTTCATACAGAATATCAACCCCGTAGCGGGTCTTAAACTGGTTAAGCACATCGCGGAGTTGCAGCGTCTGGAAAGCCGTTGGGGAAGGTTTAACCGACGCGGGTGCCGCCCAGTTGGCGGCCATAACCTGAGCTTCACCGGAGTAGCCATTCAGCAGCAAGCCGATGGACAGCGCAACAGGAAGACGTATAGCACGTTGCATAAAGGGTGTATGGTTAATTTGTAAACGTAACGTTGGTGTTATCGCGGAAGTAGTTGATTTGCAGGATCTCGGCGACCAGCTTGATCAAATCGTTGGCATCCTGGGCCGGAAAGGCCCCGGAAATGGTCCGGGTGGCGAGTTCCTGGTCATCTATCGTAATAGTCAGGCCGTAATTATCCTGAAGCAGTTGGGCAATGTCGTGCAGGGGAGTGCGGTCAAATACAAACCGGTGATGCTTCCAGGCCGCAACGTGTTCGGGATGAGCCGTTTTGCGGACGGCCAGTTTACCCTGCGCATCGAGCGTCACCCAATCGCCGGGCTTCATGATCAGGGGCGGGCGGCTGGCCTGTTTGGTCGTCAGTTCCACCTTTCCCGACCGCAGCACGACCCGGGTTCGTTCTCCGCGGCTGAGA
Organism: Larkinella arboricola; assembly: GCF_003259745.1. GTDB lineage: Bacteria > Bacteroidota > Bacteroidia > Cytophagales > Spirosomataceae > Larkinella > Larkinella arboricola. Next base: position 615,850 of record NZ_QLMC01000002.1, read on the forward strand.
ACGGTAAACTGCGTGCCGAGCACCTGAACCGATACCCCTTTCTCCGTCAGCACCACAAACCGTCGGTGGCTGGGCAGGTGCCGGACCGAAAAGTCAGCCTCTCCCGTCAGTTCAACCCGCCGTTCGGCTGGCGTATTGGTCAAAAAACCGAGGAAATGGTCGGATGCAAAGCCAAATCGGGGGTAACGAATCCGGGAATTGGCATTCAGTACGACCTCCGATCCATCGGGCAGAATGTTGCGTTTGGTTTCGCCAAAGCCGCTTTCCAGGGTTTTATACCGGATTGCATCGGAGAACAGCCAGCCAACAAGACCCAGGAGAAGAACGACGGAAGCCGCCAGCGTCCAGGCCAGAAAAAGCCGTTGCTGCCACCAGCGTAACCGGGCGGACGTATCCGGCTGGTCGGACGGGTCGGGTTGGTTTATGCGTTGCCGGGCCGTATCGAAAGCGGTCTCCCAATCGGTTATCAGTTGAGGGTTGTTTTCCTCCCACTCGTGCAGCCACTGGTAATAAAGGTCCCGGTTTGCGGGATCCACTAGCCAGGCTTCGATGTTTTTTTTCTGTAGGGGGGTCGCCTTTCCGGAGAAATACTCGAAAAAGCGCGCTTTCGTGATGAGTTCGTCCATAATAAAAGAGGAATGGAGTAGAAGGAACCGGGCGGATTGGGGTCAGTATAGCTCCAGCAGCAACGGGATCAGCAGAAGAATCTGGCGCATCTGCCGCAAGGCCCGGGTCAGATGGGCCTCAACGGTTTTGAGGGCAATGCCCAGTTCGTTGGCGATTTCCTGATTTTTACGGTTTTCAAAACGACTCATCAGAAAAACCCGCTGGCATTGCGAGGGCAGTTCTTGAATTACTTTCTCCAGCCGCTGAAACGTTTCGTCGTATTCAATCAGGGTCTGGGGGGATTCGTCACCGCCCGCTAGGTCCATGTCATCCAGGGAAGCGGGGGCCTTTTTTCCGGTCAGTTCATCCCGCAGGTAGTTATACGCCCGATGCCGGACGGCTGCGTATAGATACGTCCGGAAGGTCAGTTCAACCGAGTTGTACGAGCCGGTTTTCCAAAGCTGATAAAATACCTCCCCCACAATGTCTTCGGCAATCTCCCGGGTGTATACAAACCGGATGGCATGGCTGCAAAGGGCGCTGTAATACAGTCGGTAGAGGGCTTTAAAACCTTTCTCGGGCGAATCCGCAAATGCCAGCCGTATCAGATGCTCATGATCGACCACGGTTACAGTTGCCGCGGGGGCTGGTAAGGGCCGTGGGCGGGGAGTATCGTTGGAAGGTAAGAACGGGTAACCTGTCGTTTGGGTCATTGGTAAGCCGGTTAAGTAGTCGGATGACACAAATTCTGGGATTTACCCTTAGTGCTGAAGGTGATTTTATTAAAATTAATCTAAGATTTTCACAAGAAATCCGCACCGCTGTATCGTCGTTCAAAAGCATATCGGTTGTCTGGTATTACGGTTCTGACCCGGCTGGGCGGTTGGGAGTCTATCAGCGGGATTGCGTATGGACCAGCATCCGAAGACGGAAAACCGTGCCTCGGCCGCTGATACTTTCTACTTCCAGACTGGCGCGAAGCTGCTCACACAACCGTTTGACGATGTGCAATCCTACACCCTCACCCGTTCCGGCACGGCTGGCCGGCGACACACCGGCTGGAACGGTATGGGCTTGGTCGGGATGAACCGGCGTGGGCTGTCCTTCTTCCGGCGAGAGCACGCTGGTTGGCTCGACGGTGGGCTTGAGTTGCTGATGAAACAGCTCGATCAGGCCGCCGGGTAAGCCTGGCCCCGAATCCTGCACACTGAAGTTCCATCGCCAGTCACTCTCCACCGACCAGGTCACCGACACAATGCCTGTTGTGGTATACTTCAGGGCATTGATAATCAGATTCTGGGCAATTCGGTAGATTTTTACCCGGTCGGTTTCAACCCGTAAGGAAGCCGGACCGTCAGCCCTTAGAATCAGCCCCCGCTCCAGAGCCAGCGGTTGAGCGCCGGTGACCAGTTCCTGGAGCAATTCAGCCGCATCAAAGGCTTCGATCTGCAAGGGGTCCAACCCGGCCTCCAGGCGGGCTAAATCCATCAACTGACTCAGCATGGACTGGACATTGCCCAGATTGCGGTTTAACATCTCCTGGTATTGCTGTCGTTCCTGGTCACTGATCGTTTCCAGGTTGATGAGCTGGGCCGCACTACGAATGATGCCCAAACCTCCGCGCAGATCATGGGAAGACGTACGCAAAACATCACCCCGCTGCCGGGACAGAGCATTCATCTGCTCCAGAGCGTGTTGCAGGCTGGCCGCCCGGCTGCTGGCTTCCAGCCGTTGCAGTTCATCGTATTTGCTGATGCTGCCCAAAACGGCCGTCCTCAGCAGGGTGTTGATCTGCGCCTGCGCCTGTAGAGCCCATTTGGCATCCTGCTGTGGGTAGAGTTGCCCAAACAGCAGTACTTCCTGCTCAATCATGGCGGCAAGGTGATTAAACTCCCGGATTAGATCGGCTAAGCCGTTGGCTTTCTGCCAGCGGTGTAAGCCGTGGGACAAGGCGGTTGCCATGAGATCATCCTTTGGCGGCTGTTGCAGCAGGTGTTGTTCAATAATGTCGAGCATCAAAGGGATGAGGTTGTTAAACTCCTCACGGCCCAGGAGGGCAATCTGGGGCAGTTGGGGGTCGGCTTCACAAGCTGCCCGCCAGTTATTTAACAAGGTTTCGCGTCGACTGAAGAGGAAGGAAACTAAGGCTTGAATGGGGTGCTGATCGGCGGAAAGCGTAGCCATAATGGGGTCGAAGTAAGAAGCAGCAACCGGTTGTTGGACTCCATCGGAGGTGGGGTGTGCCGATGAGGCAACCTGGTGCCAGGGTGATTTTTCTTTTGGAAAGCAGACAAACTACAATCGAACCCACCGCTTTCGCAACAGAGGACCAACGAAGTGAGGCAACGGTCCGCAGACGACGGGGGTGTTCTCGCAACACCCCCGTCGTTCTTCTAATCACGATCTTCCGGATAATAATTTTGATTCAGGGCGGGCTGAATACGTGGCAAACTTTTCAAGTAACCATTTAAGAATAAGATGAAGCCCCGGAATACCCACTTCCGGGGCTTCGCCCATTTCTCCAGTTCAAGAAGTTTTGGAGGAGGGTAACAGAATCTTTCCTACAAGCAATTCTGTCTTGGCCATGTATGTTGAATAAATAGTATCTTACAATAATGAAAGGATTTCACCTCAATTTCACTCAATTGTTCTAAAATAAAATAACTCGCCCAAAATGAGCGAGTTATCAAAGTATCATGCAGAGAGGAAGGGATTCGAACCCTCGATACGCTTTAGACGTATACACACTTTCCAGGCGTGCTCCTTCAACCACTCGGACACCTCTCTGGGTTGAAACGGGATGCAAAGATGATGGTTATTCCTGAAATTTACAATCTCTTACGGAACTTCATCGACTCATTTCGCCACAAATCGGTTCGGCCAGGCGGTTTTTTAGCAAATCCGGGTCGGGTTCATTCGCCAGCAGGAACATCAGCTTGGTAATGGCGGCTTCCACAGTCAGGTCACTGCCACTTACTACTCCGATCGAATCCAGCTGCTTGCTGGTCTGGTAACGCCCCTGGGTCACCCGGCCGCCGTCGCACTGCGAAACATTGACAATCACCAGCCCCCGGTCGATGGCATTCGCCAGGGCATTCAGGAACCAGGTTTCGGTGGGCGCATTTCCGGCTCCGTAACTTTCCAGCACCAGGCCCCGCAGGCCCGGAATCCCCAGAATACCGCTGACAATCGGCGAACTGATACCCGGAAACAGGGGCATAACGATCACCTGCGTCTCCATGGCTTCGTATACCTTCAACCGCGACTCGGCGGAATACGGACGAATAAATGGCGTGTTATATTCAATATTCACCCCGGCCATCGCCAGATGCGGGTAATTTTCGGAATGAAAGGCATTGAAATGGACGCTTTCTTTCTTTTTCGCCCGATTTCCCCGAAGTAACAACGAGTTAAAATAGATACATACTTCGGGAACCAGCGGACGCCCGTTTTCCTGTGCAGCCGCAATTTCCAGCGCCGTAATGAAATTCTCACGCGCGTCGGAGCGGGCCACCCCAATTGGCAACTGCGCCCCGGTCAGAATTACCGGTTTAGTCAGCCCTTCCAGCAGAAAACTAAGCGCCGACGCTGTGTAGGCCATCGTGTCGGTTCCGTGCAGAATCACAAAGCTATCGTAGGCGTCGTAATTTTCCCCAATGATCCGGGCCATATGCAGCCAGTTGGCCGGTTTCATGTTCGACGAGTCAAGGAGTTCGTTCAGCACCACTACCGTCAGTTCGAAATCCAGCCGCCGGATTTCGGGCACGCGGTCCAGAATCTGTTCAAAGTCGAACGGAACCAGCTGGTCGTTCTGCCGGTCATAAATCATACCGAGCGTACCGCCGGTGTAAATCACCAGAACCGACGAACGCGGCGTCCGGGCCGGGCCGGGTTAATGTGAATGGTGCGGTACATGCTTAACGATCAAGGAGTTGTCGGGAGGTTCGGGTGGTTTGTTCGGCCACCTGTTCCAGCGGCAGTTGCTTCAGATCGGCCACCCGCTGGGCAATCAGTTTCAGGTAGGCCGGTTCATTCCGTTTGCCCCGGTACGGAACGGGGGCTAAGTATGGCGCGTCAGTTTCGAGCACCAGGTGTTCCAGATCGATGTGCGGAATCACGGTGTCCAGGCCGCCGTTTTTAAAGGTCGAAACCCCGCCAATGCCCAGCTTAAAACCCAGATCAATGGCGCGCCGGGCTTCATCGACGGTTCCGACAAAGCAGTGAAAAATGCCGGTTAGGTTGGGCAGGGCCAGCTTTTCGATCAGGTCGGCGGCTTCGGCAAAGGCATTGCGGCTGCCGTCTTTGGCCGATCGGCTGTGGATCGAAATGGGCAGGTTGCGCTGCGAGGCCCATTGTAACTGAACCGTAAACGCTTCAAACTGGCGGTCGATGTGGGTCAGGTCCCAGTAAAAATCCAGGCCAATTTCACCGATGGCAAAAAACGGATAGCGGTTGAGCCAGCTTTCGACGGCAGCCAGTTCCTCCTCGACGGTTTCGGTAACATAACAAGGGTGTAACCCCATCATAGGCAGGCAGCGGTCGGGATACCGTTCGGCCAGCGCCATCATGGCGTCTATGGTTTCGCGGGCGCAGTTGGGCATCCAAATCTGAGAGACATTCTGATCCTGAGCCGCCATCAGCATGGCGTCTTTGTCTTCGAACTGAAGGTCGTAAATATGGGCGTGGGTGTCAATCATGAGTACGTTCGGCCTTTCCAGACCACTTGAGTTGGTAACAAATAGTAAACCAGCGATACGAAATACCCAAGGTGCAGGTAAATCTCGTAGCTGATCAGATAGGGTAACAAATCCCACCGGCGAAACCGGTTCAGAATCCAGAGCAGTTGTGCCGATTGCACCCCAAATTTAACACCCCAGACGATTGCAGCCGCAACCGGATGCCAAAAGGCCAGCAAAATCAGAGCCGGGTAAAAAAGCAGTTGCAGCACAAACAAGAGCATGAAATAGACCGGCAATTGCAGGGCGCCCGTCATCCAGCGTTTGCGTTGGTGTAACCAGCTCCGAATCGTTGGTAATGGGAGGGTGTTTGCCAAAACCGTCGGTTCGAACCGCTGCGCGAAGGAAAACCGTCGCCGGACAATCTCGGTAAAGAGTTGATAATCTTCCACAATCGAAAACGGCAGACGTTCGTAGCCGCCCACCGCATCGTAAGCCGTCCGGCGAACCGCCATGTTATTGCCCATCGCCGTAACCGGAATATTCAGATCGGTTAGTTGCTTAATCAGGTATTGCCCGTAAAACCAGTCAACAGCCTGGAGTTTTTCAAAAATGCTCTGACCGATGATCTGCGTACAACCCGTCAGAATACCGGTTTTTTCGTCCTGAAACGGTTTTAACATACCCTGAATCCAGTCAGGGGGCACTTCACAGTCCGCGTCGGTAAACAGCAGAACCGGCCCCCGGGCATGGCGGGCCAACTGGGCCAGCACATTGGCCTTTCCGGCCTGTTGCCCCACTCGTTCGGTAATGGTAAACAGGTGGAAATGAGGTTTGTCTCGAATAAAATGGGCGATAAGCGGGCCGGTCTGGTCCTCCGACTGGTCATTGCCAATCAGCACTTCGTAACGCTCCTTCGGGTAGTGAAGGCGTTCGACGGCCTCTAGACAGCGCAGAATGGTGGCTTCTTCGTTGCGGGCGGCAATCAGAATGCTGGCGTCGATGCTCACGAAACCGGGGTGGTTTGGGGTAAACGATCAAAGCGGTACCCCTGTTCGGAGAAGTGCGTCAGTACGCGCGGCAGGGCGTAACTCATTCGGGGCCAGGCTTTGATGCTGTCGTGGAATAAAATGATTGAACCCGGTTCGGTGTATTTCAGGGTTTTCTGCAAAATAACTTCCGGCGTTAGCGACGGAGAAAAATCGCCCGTCAGCACATCCCACATGATAACGTCGTGGGTTTTCAGCACTTGGGTTCCCTGGCTGCGTTTCATCCGGCCGTAGGGAGGGCGAAACAACCGGGTCGCGACGCCCAGTTGCTGCTGGCATTGCCGGAAATTTTCCAGATAGGGCTGATCTTCGGTTTTCCAGCCGTTGAGGTGGTTGAACGTATGATTGCCGATGGAGTGGCCGCCGTTCTGCACCATTTCAAAAATACCGGGGTGCTTCCGGACGTTGTCGCCGATGCAGAAAAACGTCGCCTTGGCCTGATGCTGTTTCAGGGTGTCCAGCACAAATTCGGTCACTTCCGGAATCGGGCCGTCGTCGAACGTCAGGTAAATGACCTTTTCCCGCGTTGGAACCCGCCAGGTATACCGGGGAAACAAGGCCCGCAGGAGAAAATTCGTTTTATGCAGAAACATACGATTGGTTCGTCAGACGGTTTGATGCCGTTAATGCAGGTTCCGGCCCTTCCACCGAAAGCCCTTCTGCTGAGCCGCTAAGCCGAAGAAAACAACGTACAGCGGATACACCAGTTGCGTGACCGGAATCCAGAGGAGTACGCGCTTCTTTTTCAGAAACATCAGCACGGAGCCCAAAAATAGCCACTCCGGCACAGCTTTCAAGGCAATCAGGCTGATAAGTTGGTAACCGGTTACCCCAAAACTCCAATAGCCGGCCACCGCCAGCGGAACGGCCAGGTTGCTGGCAAAAATGAAAACAGCCAGCAGCGACGGCAACATACTCTGGTAAGCCCGCCATTTGCTGGCCCAGCGTTTCCGCTGATGGTAGAACGCCCGCAGGCTCGGTTGCGGAGCCGTATGGACGATGGCGTCCGGGCTTTTTAAAAACTTAACACCGTCAGGATACCGGCTGGCGATCTTGTGCATCAGCAGTTCATCGTCGCCGGAAGCCACGTGGTCGATGCCGTCAAAACCGCCCACGGCTTCGAAAACCCGTTTTTCGTAGGTCAGGTTGGCCCCGTTACACATCGTTGGCGAACCCAGGGCCATCGTGCAGGCCCCCGCGCCGATCAGGCTGCTGCTCTCCACGGTTTGCAGGTTGCCGAAAACCGTATGGTCGGAGTTGAAACTGATGGGGCCGCTGATCAGCCGGGCACCGGTTTGCTTATAAAAAGCCGCAATGGTTTCGAGCCAGTGCGGACCCACGCGGCAGTCGCCGTCGGTGGTAACAATCAGATCGCCGGTGGCGATGGTAATGCTCTGGCGGATGGCCCGCTTCTTGGGCGAGGTGGTTGGCTCGTTGGCGAGGGACAGCGGGCGCAGAAGGTAAGGCACGGTTTTAATCAGTTCCCGCGTGATGGTCAGGGTGTTGTCGGTGGAAGAGTCGTCGGCAACGATGACTTCAAAAAGGCCGGGCGAATATGTCTGAGCTTTTAAATCCGCTAACAAAAGGGGTAAGGTAAATTCTTCATTGCGAACCGGTATGATGACGCTGATTTTAGGCAAACCGTCTTGGCTGCCTGCATCCGGAGCCACGAATACCGGCATTCGCCACCAGGTAACGGCCAGGATTAAGGTAAATAACGCATAAAGAAGAGATATACTGATCAGGATGTAAATCATTCAGGATGAACGGTTTGTTAATTTTAATTTCCAGACCCAGAACAAACCGACCAAAACCGGGGCCAGAATGTTAATGAGCCAGAGCGTCAGCGTGGCCGACAGAATCTGCGTTGCGGGGACTTGCCACTGGCCAAACACCCACATCGACGTAGCTTCCCGTACGCCCAGATCGCTCAGCAGATTGAACGCCGGAATAATCGTTTTGCCCAGGTACACCAGCCCGATGCCTGTTGCGGTTTCGCGGGCGGGCAGGTGAATTTCAAATAAGGTCATCGCCAGATAAAATTGCAGCGAGAAGGTCAGGTAGCGCAGTGAAGCGGCCCCGAAGGCCAGCCAGAGTTCGGCGGTGGTGTAGTGCGCAGCCACGGCCCAGTATTTTTCCCAGCGCTGCATCCACCGGAACGGAAGATGGGCCAGCCGGTGGCGAAACCAGCCCGCCAGCCCGCCCAGCAGGAGCGTTAGGAGCAGGAGCCAGAACAAGGCCCATTGGGCCATTGGCATCTCCTTTGCTCCGACCTGCAATTGAACAAACAGGGCGACGGTTCCGAAAAACAGGGCCGCAAAAAACTGCATTCCGCCCGACACCAGCGCGGCCCCAATGCCCTCCCAGCGTTGGTCGGAGCGCAGCGACAGCAGCCGACCGGCGGTATCGCCCAACTGGGCCGGCAGGGCAAACCCCATCGCCAGCCCGGCCAGGACGCCCTGCGTGGCTTCCCCCAGAGTAATGGGTTCGACCCGGCGGACCAGAATCTGCCATTTCAAGGCTTCCAGCAACCAGTTGACGGGTGTGAGCAGCAGCAGCAAAAAGGCGGAGAAACTAAGCCAGTTGGCGTTTTGCCAATATCCCCAGGCCGATTGAAAGTCGTGTTGCTGACGGGTTACGGTTATGAAAATATAACTGACAATCAGAAGAAGGATACCGATTTTTGCCCAAAAAACGATTTTTTTGGTTCGGGGATACGATCTTTGAGGGACGAAACCGTTACTTTGCATATCATCACTGCTAAAACACCGTACAAAATTCCATGCCCAATTCAATTCCCGCTACCGAACAGGACGTGTACGATAAGATTATTCTGGGGGTCGATCCCGGCACTCAGATTGCGGGCTATGGGGTCATCGGCATACGGAAAACCCAGATGGATATGTTGCAATACGGTGTCATTCACCTGAGCAAATATAGCACCCACGAACTGAAATTAAAGAAACTCTTTGAGCGGATGATCCAGCTCATTGAAGAATACCTGCCCGACGAGATGGCGATTGAGGACCCGTTTTTCGGGAAAAACGTGCAGGCCATGCTGAAACTGGGTCGGGCGCAGGGCGTTGTCATGGCCGCGGCCCTTTCAAGAGGGATTCCGATTGTGGAGTACGCTCCGCGCCGGGTGAAACAGTCGGTAACGGGCAACGGAAATGCCGCCAAAGAGCAGGTTTCGCACATGGTGGGGCATTTATTGAGGGTTGAACTGGACCCCGAGTTTTTTGATGCCACCGATGCGCTGGCCATTGCCATCTGTCACTATTTCCACAAAGACGCCCTGCCGGGAAACAAATCAACCGGGAAAAAAGCCAAAAAAGGGGCCTGGTCAGCTTTTATCAACGAAAACCCTGGCCGCATCTCCTAAGGCGTCCGCCGGTTGGTAAATACGTAGTTTTATACAGCGTAAAACAGGGGAAACTACGCATCATACTTTCATAGGGAAGCGCTACTTTTGCCACCACATTACCTACCTGTGAAGTCATGAGAAGAATTTTGGGTCACCGTTTGATGCTTGTCGGAATTTATCTGGTCATTGGTATCGCCATGAGCGCGCTGGGTCGGGCTCAGGTCCGTACCAGGCTGATGAATGTGGTGGAGGGGAAAATTACCTTCAGCCGGGAAACTACATCTTCCTGTCCAAAAATGCAGTTTCTCGGCGTTGAAGTGGCTCGTTAACGCTCTTTTTATTACTTCTCCAGATTGTTGAAAGCGGCTTCCACGCTGGTTACGGGGAGCTGGCAGGCCCGGTTATAACACACATAAATAGCGGTTTGCCCGTTAATAGCGGTCCGGTTTTCCAGCAACGGTAGCAGGCTTTCCGTCTCGGTACCGGCCAATACCTTATTCGGATAAAACCGTTGGTCAATTTCCCGCCGGAACTGGTGAACGTCCGGCCCAACCAGCGCAATTTCGGCGGTGGGCTTCACCCGCATTGCATACAGCGCGGCCCAGTGCGTCAGATACTCGGCGTTTTGCTGAAGCAGCGACTGTACTCGTCCCATCATTGCGTCAAGCAAGGCCGTATAGGCCGGTAACCCCTCGACTGGTTGTTCCAGCAACAGACTGAGCGTGTAGAGGTTGTGAGCCATCATGGAGTTGGACGCCGGAATTACATTGTCAAACACCTCCTTCTTTCGGGCAATCAGGGTTTCGCCAGCCTGGTCGGTAAAAAAGAACAGGTGATCTTCTTCGTCCCAGAAATGATCGAGCGTATACCGGGTAAGTCGGTCGGCTTCCCGCAGATAAGCTTCCTTAAACGTTGCCTGATAGAGAGCCAGATAGCCGTCGATCACCGCTGCGTAATCCTCCAGATAGGCCGTAATGGAAGCCACGCCCGGTGCGCCGTTGACGCCGGTTTTGTAACTATGCCAGAGTTGGCCGGTTTCGGACCGGGTAAGTTTTTCCTGAATGAAGCGGGCGTTCTGCTCGGCCAGTTCCAGAAAAGAGGCTTCTCCGAAAACCCGGTAGGCGGTTACGAGTCCCTTCAACATCAGACCGTTCCAGGAACACAGAATTTTATCGTCCAGACCGGGCCGGATGCGGGTGTCGCGAACGGCCATCAGTTTCTGGTGAGTTGTAGTTAGTTTCTCAGCCAATTCGGCCTGTGTTAACCCCTGCTGCCGGGCAAAATCTTCGTCCGATACCACCCGGTGCAGGATGTTACGCCCCACACCGTCGTGTTCTTCCCAGTTGCCCTCAGGCGCAATGTGGTAAAGTTCACTAAACCAGTTGAAATCGTCTCCTAAAACCGTTTGCAGTTCCGGGGTCGTCCAGGTGTAAAACTTGCCTTCCACGCCTTCGCTGTCGGCATCCAGCGCCGAGTAAAAACCGCCGTCGGGACTGGTCAGTTCGCGTTTCAGAAAGTCGATGGTTTGAAAAACGGTTTTCTGATACAACGACCGTTGAGTCAGGCTGTAGGCTTCGGAATAAAGCGTGAGCAACTGGCCGTTGTCGTACAGCATTTTTTCGAAGTGTGGGGCAAACCACTGATCATCCACCGAATACCGTGCAAAGCCGCCCCCAATCTGGTCGTAAATACCGCCGAGGGCCATGAAGTCGAGCGTCCGCTGAAGATGGTTCAGAGCCTCTTCGTTCTGGGTGACGTGGTAATACCGCAACAGAAAACCGTAAATGCTCGGCATCGGAAATTTGGGTGCTTTCCGGGGGCCGCCCTTCACGGAATCAAACGAATCGGCCAGTTTCTGATACATCGTGTCAAGCAGTTCCTGGCTAAACTTCGGCGTGGTATCGGTCAGGTAGTACTGCTCGGAGACGCTCATGTTCAGGTGACGCGCAAACCCTTCCGCCGAATCGGCCAACTGGTCGGGGTGCTCGTTGAAGGCCGAGCGCACACTCGTCAGCAGATTAACCCACTGACGGGGTGGGAGATACGTCAGACCGTAAAACGGTTTGGCGTCGGGCATCAGGAAAACGTTCAGCGGCCAGCCGCCCTGCACGCCCATTGCCTGCACGGCATCCATGTAGATGGCATCCACATCGGGGCGTTCTTCCCGGTCTACTTTGATGCAGACAAAATGTTGATTCATGACCTGGGCAACCTGCTCGTTTTCAAAGGATTCACGTTCCATCACGTGGCACCAGTGGCAGGCCGAATAACCAATGCTGACCAGAATCGGTTTATTTTCCTGCTGTGCTTTTTGCAGGGCTTCCGGTCCCCAGGGATACCAGTCGACCGGATTGTGGGCGTGTTGCAGCAGATAAGGACTACTTTCTTGGGCTAGTCGATTCATGAAGTAAAGTGCCTATTAAGCGGAAGGATTCCCTGTTTAACCGAGTTTTCCGGATAGAAGTTTAGCTTTGTATTTATTTTAGTTCGCAGAATAAGCCTACGGAAACGTTTGTATCTTAGAAACTCAATGGCTTTCAACAGGAAAGTCTGAACATATATGCGCAATTGGCTGACTTATTTGTTTCCCCTTATTCTGATTACCGTAAGCAGTTGCCGAAAAGATCCCGTTTCTACTCCTGACTATGTAACCAAAGTAATTGCGCACCGCGGAGCCTGGAAAGCCGCCGGTGTTCCCGAAAATTCGCTGGCTTCGCTCCGGCGGGCCATTCAACTGGGCTGTTCCGGCAGCGAGTTTGATGTTCAGATGGCTGCCGATTCGGTTTTGTTGATTCACCACGACAATTCTGTGAACGGAATACCCATCGAAACAACCCCGTCGGCCCGGCTTTCCGGCGTAAAACTAAGCAATGGAGAAGCGTTGCCTACTCTGGCGGCTTTTTTGACGGAAGGGCTCAAACAGACAAAAACCCGGCTGATGCTGGAAATTAAAGGGTCCCGCGTGAGCAAAGAGCGCTCCCTGGCCACGGCCCGGAAAGCCGTTGAACTGGTGAAAGCTCTGAAGGCTCAGGCACTGGTCGATTACAGCAGCTTTGATTATGAGGTGTGCAAACACATCCTGACGCTGGACCCAGCCGCTCGTGTGTCGTACCTGAACGGCGATCAACCGCCCGGGCAGTTGGTTGCCGACAAATTTTCGGGCCTGTCCTACAACTATGCCATTCTGACCCTGAAACCGGACTGGATTCGGGACGCAAAGGAAAGAAAACTGGCTGTTACCGTCTGGACGGTGAATGACCGAATCAGTATGCAATGGTTTGTGGATCAGTACGTGGATTTTATCACGACCGACGAACCCGAACTGTTGTTTGAAATCCTCAAGTGATAAACCGTATGAAGTATTTTTTAATCGTTGCCAGTCTATTTAGTTTTCTTTTTGTATCCTGTAAACGCAAACCGGAACCCCCGCCCGAACCGACCTATCAACTGGTGTGGTCGGATGAATTTAACTATACCGGATTGCCTGACTCTACGCGCTGGACCTATCAGGAAGGCTATATCCGAAACCAGGAAGTGCAATATTATCAGTCTAAACGATTGAAAAACAGCCGGGTTGAGAACGGCAATCTCATCATCACGGCACTGCGCGATACGACCGAAGCCCATCCCGTCAGTTCGGCGTGTCTGGTTACGCTGGGCAAAGCGGATTTTCATTACGGCAAAATCGAGGTCCGGGCCAAACTGCCGATGGGCAAAGGCGCCTGGCCCGCCATCTGGACCCTGGGCACAAACCGGTATGAAGTAGGGTGGCCGGCCAGCGGTGAAATTGATATCATGGAGTGGCTGGGTTTTGCTCCGCAGTATGTATTTGGAAGTTTGCACAAAGCCGACGCCAACGGCAAAGATGCCGCGCAAATCAGCATTTCGCCCGCCATACCGGATCTGTCGGACGCCTTTCATACGTATGTCCTCGAATGGGATGAAAAGGAAATCCGGATGTATGTCGACGATTTCAATTACGCCATCTACCGGGCCAGTGATATGCCGGCAATCGAATGGCAGCCGTTTACCAAACCGCATTTTCTGCTGCTGAATCTGGCCCTGGGCGGTACCAGCGGGGGCGAAATCGATTACTCGAAATTTCCGTTTACCTTTACCATCGATTACGTCCGGTATTATAAAAAACAGTAAACGGACGGTTTTTTACCAAGGTTGCTTCAGCTTTCCATGAAAAACAATCCCCGTGTCATTAACGCCTGGTGCCTGTACGACTGGGCAAACTCCGTGCACTCGCTGGTGATCGTTTCCAGCATTTTTCCGGTTTATTTCAGCGCCACGGCCCTGAACAATACGGGGGGTAATGTGATTGACTTTCTGGGGTTTTCGGTCAAAAATTCGGTGCTTTTCTCCTACGCGGTTTCGGTATCTTTTCTACTGATTGCGCTATTGAGTCCGTTTTCGTCGGCGCTGGCCGATTACAGCGGACGCAAGAAGTCTTTCATGCAATTCTTCTGCCTACTGGGGTCGGTCAGTTGCTCCCTGCTGTATTTTTTTACGCAGGAGACGACCACGTTTGCGGTTTTCTGTTTTATCCTGAGTCTGGTCGGCTGGGGGGGCAGCATCGTTTTTTACAACTCCTACCTACCCGAAATTGTCACGGAGGACCAGATCGACCGGGTGAGTGCGCGCGGTTTCACAATGGGTTACATCGGTAGTGTACTGCTGATGGTTTTTAACCTGACCATGATTCTGTTTCCGCAGTGGTACGGCGGTATGTCCGGCGCGATGGCTTCGCGCATTTCCTTTCTGACGGTCGGAATCTGGTGGCTGGGTTTTTCCCAGCTTTCGTTCCGGTATTTGCCCGACGCCGAACGACGCCGAGCCGCCGAAACTTCCGGTAACTGGCTTTTCAACGGGTTTCGGGAACTGAAAAAAGTCTATGCGCAGGTGCAGAAACAAGCCTTGCTGAAAAAGTTTCTGCTGGCATTTTTTGTCTACAACATGGCCGTTCAGACGGTAATGTACATTGCCACCATATTTGGCAGCGACGAATTGAAACTGCCCGCTCAGAGTCTGATCATCACCATCCTGCTCATTCAGTTGATTGCCATTCCGGGGGCTATTCTTTTTGCGCGGCTGTCGGGGCGGTTTGGTAATGTCTACGCGCTGATGATGGCGGTAACGGTCTGGATTGGCATTTGCGTGGGTGCGTATTACGTCCAGACGGAGTACCAGTTTTACGCGCTGGCGGTATTGGTGGGACTGGTGATGGGCGGTATTCAAGCGCTTTCGCGGGCGACATACTCCAAACTGATTCCGGGCGATACGCAGGAGACGGCTTCGTACTTTAGTTTTTACGATGTTACCGAAAAACTGTCCATCGTTATCGGAACACTCATGTACGGTCTGATTGAGCAGGTTACGGGCAGTATGCGGAACAGTGTGCTGGCGTTACTGGCCCTGTTTGTGGTCGGTTTGCTGCTGTTGTGGCGAATTCCTTCACAAAAAGTTTACCGGGTGCATTTGGAAACTGAAGAAATCTCCTAATTTTGTGACCCGAAACACAACAGGATGTTAGCTCAGTTGGTTCAGAGCGCCGTCTTGACAGGGCGGAGGTCAGCGGTTCGAGCCCGCTACATCCTACAAGGCTTATCACTCATTGGTGGTAAGCTTTTTTGTTTTCAGGGCAGTGAATCCAGTTTCTCTGTTACTTCCCGCATCCAGATGGCCCGTCCGGCGCAGTTCCAGTGCGCATCGCTGATTTCGTACAACGGCAGCTGGCTGGCCTTATACGGCGTGTAAATGTCAATGGCCGGGATTGCCAGCCGCGGGCTTTGCTGAACGCGTTCGATCAGATGATTGTAGGGCAGCGGCCCCATGTCGGGCGCATTGATGCTGGTTTTGTTGGGAATGATGGAAAGATAGACCTGATCAAAGCCGAGTTTCTTATACCGATCGGCCACCACGTTAATCGTATCAATGTAGCGGTTGAGCAACGAGTCGGGGAGGGGAGTAAACGACGAGTTGATTCGGGAGGTGTCCGTATCCATGTAATACAGCAGGTGCTTTCGGTCGGGCGAGAGCGACGTTTTGGTATTAACCCGGTCAAACCAGGCCAGCGTTAGCCAGGCTTTCAACTCCTTGAACCAGAGCGCCCAATCTGTAAAAAACAGAATGGTTTCCAGGCGACCTTCAACGGCATCGCGGGAAAATAAGTCTTCCATTTCCTTCGTGAGAGCCTGCCAGTTCCAGCGGGTTTCGGGTTCCGGAGCGGGTTGGGTGGTATCGGCCACCACCTGCAATTCGTTAATGTGCTTGCCAAACTGGTCGCGGAAATGCCGCTCGACGGTTTCAATCACCAGCACATTTGTTTTGGTTGTATCCAGTTGAACGCGCCGGGGAAACGCCCATTTCGTCCGGTGAAAATGCTGAACCGGCAGATCGGCCAGGGTAACGCGGGGCGGTTCGGAGAAACTATCGCCGATGATGTAAAAATGAATGGGTTTGCGCGGACCATCGGCCGGGTAAGCCGGTGGGCAGGGAATCTGTCGGCTTTTAAACTGCGGCAAATTCGCCAGCCGGTAAAGGTCGCCAAACCGGTAATCATCCGGAACAATCCGTTCCCGCTGGGCGGTATTCAGCACATCGGTCGAACAACTGCCGATGTAAATCAAAATGGAAAGCAGTAAAACGATATAACGGACGATAACGCCAATTTTCATAGGATGCTCGTTAGCGCAACTTCACCGACCAGATCTGAACGGCTTTGTTGTCGGTACTGTACACAAATAATTTATTCCGGGTCGGCGAAAATTGCAGTTCTACCGGATAATTACCCGGAATGGGGCGGTCGCCGACGGGGCGACCCGCCAAGTCATACAGGCTCGTAAAATTACCGGATTTAACGCTGATTAGATTGATGCCGGACCCTAAAACGTGGTAACGGATGCTGGTTTGCCCCGGTCGCAGGCCCCGAACTTCAAAAAGCTGTTTGCCGTTCCGGTCCAGAATGGCCACTTCCGTGTCCGAAGCCCGGACCAGGACATAACCGTTCTGATTCACGTCCGGAAGCAGCCTGAACGAACCCCGGCGGACGGGACGGTACAACTGATTCCGTTCGGTAATCTGCCCGTCGGCTCCAATATGAATCAATTCGCCCTGCCGGGTCAGCGTTGTAATGGTGGACGGATTGCCGGTTTCCAGCCAGGCCGGACCGATCATTTCGGACTTCAGATCAACGGGAAAACCACGGATCGGACCGTCATGTTCGTTCCAGTAAAAAAGCCGCCCATCTTTCTGCACCGACACCACCGAAAGCGCCTGATTCCGCACGGGCGCATGAAAAGCCGCTACACCTTCTCCGGCAGGATTATTGACGGAAAGCACCGAAACAAATCGTTTCTGCTGCCGGTCGTATCCGTAGACGCTGCCGTTGCGGTGAAGCATCAGCAGAATCAGGTTGCGGTTTTGGTCCCGTCGGGGAGCCATCAGGGTCGCCGGGTCGATACCGTCCGGTAGCGGGATAGACTGGAGTTTGGCCAAACCGTTGACCGGATCGGCGATGTAGAGCGACCGGGCCGTCGTAAACGCGTATTGCAGACGCCCGTTACTCAGGAAATCGACCGGCACCAGCGAACTCAGCACCGGGCCGTTGACTGAACCCAGCCTGTGCTTTTCGCCTTCGGGGGTAATCAGGATAAACTGCTGGGCATTGTCCACCGCCCACATCACGCCGGAGCTACCCACAAAATCGTCAAGCACCATCGGCTGGCTCACCAGCGGTGCGTCGAGCGTGATTTTCCGTTGCAGAAAAACCCGGTTCAGAACGGCTTCGCTCGCCCGGCGCGTGGTGCGGCCCAGAATCAGGGAGGAGTAAATCCGTTCGCGACCGTACGTGCTCTGGTAGATCAGGTTTTCGACATTATCCAGTGCCGTCTCGTCGTGGTTTAACAGTTGCTGCCAGGATTGCGGCCAGTTGGATGCCATCGACTCGCCAGCGCGGTTAAAGCGTGTGTACGCCGTAAAATTGGCGGGGCGCATGGTTTGCGTCACTAAATCCCGTTGCCGGGTCGATTCCGACCAAACCGTTCGTTGCTCTACCGCCTGAAGGTATTCCTGCAAAACGCCCTGTCCGTTGGCAACGACCAGGTAATCGCCAACCTGCGTCAGCCAGTTCTGGTCAAATCCGCGAAACAGTCCACCAAACAGAAAAGCCGGTAAATTGGGCGCTTGGAGGGACGAAATCCGGTACCGCAGAAAGGGTTTGGAGGCCGAAATCCGATCGGTTCCGGTTGTCAGCAGGGCTGCCAGTTGGTACCGGTCCCACAGGCGTTCAATGTTGGGGGAGTGAATCAGCATCACCAGTCGCCGGTCCGATGAGGGCGCATCCAGCCGCAGCAGGGCAATTTCGTTGCCCACGTAGCGATAAATACCGTTGTCTTCGTTCTGGAGCAGGGGGCGAAGTTTCCGGCGGCCCTCGCGCGTATCGGCTTCGTCCTCGGCATTGATAAAAGCCGTCAGTGCCTTTCCAAAACGCGGCCCGTTGCTCAGGCTAAAATGAAACAGCGTGGTGGTCTGGTCGGGAATCAGGTTGGCGCAACTGATCCGGAAAGGGGTTTGCCGGTCGAACAAATGGGCCAGTGCTCCTTTGGCTCCAATGTCGTCCGTCGAAAGGCCGATAAGGTGGGTTCGGGTGGGCGATTGCCGAAAACGGGTCAGCAGTTCGGTGGGCAACAGCGCCTTGATGTATTTCGACTGGTAATCGGTACTCGATTCGTTCGGGGACAATACCGCCGACAGAACCGAACTGCGCACGTAAATACCCGCCAGCGTGCCCGGTCGGATCAGCGACACATCGGCCCGTTGCAGCGGGGTTTCACTGAACGGCTGATTCATGCGCCGGACCACGCTCTCCATCAAAATGGTTGAGGGACTGCCCACCAGATAATCGTCCAGCACGACAAACGACCCGAGCGATTCGTTCCGGACCGTGAGCAGTTCGTGAATTTTAGTGCCTTCGTAGGGATGGCTAAGAACCCGAAACCGGTCAGCATCCGGATTCTGGATTCGGTTCAGAAACGCTTGGTCCTGAAGGGATTGAATAGGGATGTAAAAAACAAAGCCGAGTCGGTCTTTGGACGTAGGATGCAGGGAATACCAGACCGGTTTTTCGTGCAGAAACTGAACGGCGCTGGCCGTATCGAGCGGGGCCCAGACCAATTTTTCGAGGCTCCGCAGGGCTTCCTGGAAAATCGGGGTTGTCCGCAGGGCCATTTCGTTGAGCTGGGCCTGTCTGGAAAGGGTGTCCTGGAGATTCGAGCTTTCCAGCACCAGCAAGGCATCCGACGGAATCAGCATCCAGGCCGAGCGGGCGGGCGCTTTCGACCAGCGGTAGGCGAGGTAGCCGCCGAGAATAAGTGCTAAAACGCCAAGGCCAATCCAGAGCTGCTTTTTGGTCATGTACTTGAATTCGGTGCGGTAATATGCGCAAAAATAAAACGTCAATGACGCCGACCGGCCGGATTTTCGCAGATAAAATCTGTAGAAATCCGTTCAATCTGCGTCATCAACAATACCGTACGGTCAACTTTATAGTTTGACGGGTTGGTTTACATGCACGGTTTTGAGGGCTTTGACCTTGGAGCCCAGCGCCATCCGGAATTCGACCAGTTCCTGGAAGCTTTGCATACAGACTTTCAGCAGCTTCCATTTCAGAATGGAAACCGTGCCGGTCTGGCGTTCCTTGTGAACAATGGGAATATCGAAGGTTTTCTGACCGGCTTTGCGGGCCATGACCGCCAGAAAAATATTCGGGGCAAAGGGCGCCGGATCGGGGAGTTGCTCCAGAAGCTTCTTGAGGTAAATCCCGTTGATAAGCCGGAAAGGAATGTTGCTGTCTTTAATATACGTTCCGTAAATCAGGAACAGGCTGTATTTCAAAATTCGGGTGATTACCAGGCGGGCGGGCGCATCGAAACGAATCTGCCGGTAACCCAGAATAAAGTTCGATTCGTGCCGTTTGGCCCACAATTTGGCGAAGTCGTCGGTAATAAACTGGTCGTCGCTGTCGGTTTGGAAAACGTATTCGGAACCCAGCGTGACGGCGTGGCGGTAACCCCGTACCACCGCATTACCGTGACCACCATTCGGCGTATGTACCACCTCCAGTTTGTTGGGGTATTTAGGCTTCAATGAGTCTAAAATCGCGCCCGTACGGTCTTTGGAACCGTCGTTGATAACGATCAGGCGGGTGCTTTCAGTAGGAAATTGCCGGTTCAGCAGGTCGACCCAGTTTTCTACAACCTCGTGGATGCATTCTTCCTCGTTGTAGGCCGGCATGACAATCGATAGTAACAGACTCATTGATCAGTAGGAGGTGGATAAAGGCAATAACGTTGAAGTACAGAAGATTGTTCGTATTGCCGGTTCGACAACTTCTTTGTTGACAAAGATACAAAAATCGGGGTAATGATTTTTCGGACCTCTCATTTTCATTTATTCAATGGGCCGCCGGTGCCTGAAGCTAGTACGCAAACCGCTCTTTCAGACCATTAATGGGCTTCTCGATCACATACCAGGAGACGGTTGCGACGGCCACCGTAATGCCGTAGAAAAACAGAACCATGCTTAACGGTTCCAGAGCGGTGTCGGCCAGAAAAGGCAGTTCCCGCAGCAGCCGGTTCCAGGCCCGAACGGTGATGTAATTGGCGGGCGTGTGGTAAAAATTGAAAACCAGGTTATGAAATAAATACAAACCGTAGCTAATGCGGCCCAGGTAACTGCTGATGGGGTGTTCCAGGATGTATTTCATAAAGCCCTGGTAGCCAATAACCCCTTTGCCGATGACAAAAAAGCAGAACAGGGAGGTGAAAAAGCGGTCGAAAACGTCCGTGAAAACATTGCGAGCCGGTGAGGTCGTCATCATCAGGTAAACGTTCAGGGCGTATAGCCCCAGACTGACCAGCAGCAGACCCGTGTTTCCGGCCACTTTTGTAAACTGCTCCCGCCGAAAAACCATCAGATAAGCCAGCACCCCGCCCAGCCCGAAGGCATCCAGACAGGTAGGCATCAGCACGAACTGTACCATCCAGGGTGCCTGGGTTGCATACAGGTACAGCCGGACCAGAAACGAAATAACAATCAGTGTAATGAGCAGTGCCGGAATCCGGCGGGTCGGGATAAAGAGAATCAGAAACGGGAAAAAAATGTAATACTGCTCCTCGACGGCCAGCGACCAGAGGTGATCCAGCGCCCCAAACCACGTTTGATGAATAATGATCCAGAAATTCTGGGTGTAGGTCAGAAACCAGGGGAGGTATTCGCGGGCGGCCTGAAAACCGATCAGAGCCAGCACCACTAACGTTAGGTAATAAATGGGGAAAATGCGCAGACTCCGGCGGATGTAAAACTGCCGCAGTGAATGACCGTGCGAACGCTGTAGCCGGTCGTCGGTTAATTTACTGTGAATCAGGATGCGGGTGATCAGAAAGCCGCTCAGGACAAAAAACAGGTTAACGCCAAAGTACCCCAGCGGCAGATGAACCCGTTCGCCCATCCAGTGGTCGATCATCACCAGCGTGACGGCCAGAAAACGCAGGCCGTCCAACTGAACCAGGTAATTTTTTTCTTTATGAATTGTTTCGGTTGCGAGCATACTACCAATTCTTTTTAAACGGGGTGGCGGTCTGGCCCGATGCCGTTACCTGCCGACCGGTGGAATAAAACTGCCACTCATTACCGGGTTTGATGGCCAGCAGCAGCAGGTCGTAGGTTCCGGCATCCAGTTCATTCTCGGGAATCTGGGCCGTAAAACCGGGGCCAAACGTGTGCCGGGGTTGCAGCCAGCGCCGACGGCTTCCGGACAGGTTCTGGCGGGTGGCAAACAGGTACGTCCGGCGGGGCGACCGCGCCACCAGATACGCCCCTTCGTCGCGAATACCGAGTACCGGAAATGAATCCAGGCGGGCCACGTACTCGTCGTTGGCTTTAAATACCGTATCCAGCCGGGCCGTTGGCAGGCTTTGCGGAATCTGATACAGGCGCGACACGGATGCGTCGTAAAAAGCCGGGGCGTTGTTGATCAGTTTCCGGGTCTGTGCATCAACCGTAGAAACCGGTGTGGGTTGCGTGTAGGACCAGTTAAACTGGCTGGTGGTTAGGTACTTCCGCAGGTAGACGGATTCGTCGAGGTAGGTGGTATACGAGAAAAAAGCAAGCAGAAAACTGAAACCCGACGCCAGACCCGCCCGAATCCGGCGCTGCGAAGGACGGCTTTGGGAAATCCAGTACGTGAATAGCAACGACAGCAGCGTGAGCGAATAGATTTTGTAGCGGCTGGTGGTCAGGGTCGCCAGACCGAAGCCAACGCGGTTTAATGCAACAACCAATCCCGACCCGACCACGAAGGCGGCTGTTCCGAGAAAGAAGATCTGCCAGCCGGAAAGTTTAGGACCAAACAGGTGCTGCTTCAGAAAAAGGATGCTGAGCAGGGCCGTAACCCCAAGTAGCACAGCGCCCAATACCGTACAACTCAGCAGGAAGTTTTGAAACGGGAGGGCCTCGGCTGCTGCTCCGTTAAACAGTAGCCAGCCGTGAAACTTTTGCAGCAGCGTTCCCGAATCGACCGGGTTGCCCGGCGGTTTTTCGTAGTACAGAAAGTAAAGCCGGAAGGAAACGGCCAGAGCCGCCAGCCAGCGCATGACACCCGCGTAATCCTGCCGCAAGAAGAGCAGCATCAGCCCAACGGGCCAGATCAGCAACCCGTTGCCGCTGGTGATGGTGGCAACTACCGCCAGACCAATGGCCGTCCAGCCCACCCGGTTTTTAAACGCCAGGGCGTAAAAGGTGGCCAGGGCCAGCGCCACGACGGTAAAGTTTTGCAGGGACGCCATCGCCCAGAACATATTCTCCCACTGCGAGAGGTTAAACAGCAACAGCGCGACCGGCAAGGCCATCCAAACCGCTGCCCCCGTTTTTTGTAACGCCCTGACGAAAACCGCTAACAGCAAAACCAGGCTCAGATTGCCTACCACCATCAGGTGAATGTAGTTGAGCTTACCGGTCAGGTTGTAATCCAGCCAGGTGATGATTCGGTCGTAAACGATGCGGTGTTCGTTGTGCTGCCGGAAAAATTCGTATACCCACTCGTGAACCGATCCGGCTTTCTCCAGATTAAGCAAAAAAGCTTTTAAGGTATGATCTTCGAATTTTGGAATGTTGATGGCGTAGCGACTAAACACCCAGCCATAGACCAGAATCGGGACAAGCAACACCAGCCCACCCAACACGATCGACCGTCGGGAAGTTACTGTTGATTCACTATCCGTAACCGAAACTGACGCTGTTTTCGAGTCCATATGACTCCGCTTACCTCTAAATTTCTCTGTTTATCTCCGCGAAATAACGCTTCTCCTCAACGAGCCTTTTCTACAAAAAAGCCGTCAGTTTTTCCTGAATGGAAGCCGCATCCAGCCCCGATAGCTGCTGGTGAAAACTCTGATCGCCATACACTCCGCCGGGATACCCCTGGGCCGACAAACTCACGAACTGCCGGAACGACAGCCCGTTTTCCAGCAGTTTAACCGAAAGCTGCTGCGCCAGTCCGCCGATGCTGACGTGTTCTTCCACCACCAGTAGATTCTGCGATTCGGCCCACTGCTTACCCAGGCTCGCGGGCAGGTCGAGTGGCAGGTTTAAAGCCGTGTAAACATCAAATTGATTGCCGAGCACGTCGGAGGTTTGCAGGGCTTTCAGGACGTTGGCTGCGACCGGCCCCAGTGCCACGACGGTTCCTTTCGGATTGGCGCTGCTAACCACTTTCTTGAATGAACCGCTGGTTTCGCTGCCTTCCGGGGTTTTCGGACCGGCCCCCAGCCGCAGGTACGCCGGACGACCTTCCGCTACGATAGCATCGACAAACGGATCGATTTCGTCGGCAAAGGCCGGAATCCAGGTTTTGACGTTCTGCAAACCACTCAGGCAGGCCAGGTCTTCGATAGCGTGGTGGGTGGACCCCATAATGCCGTACCCGTAGCCACCGCCGTTTCCGACCATGAAAACCGGCAGGTTGTGCAGACAAACGTCATTGCGAAACTGCTCCAGACAGCGGTAGACCGCAAACGGTGCGATGCTGTAACAGAACACTTTATATCCTTTGTAGGCCATCCCCGCAGCCACCCCGACCATGTTCTGTTCGGCGACGCCCGCGTTGATGAAGCGTGGCCCCATGATGGTGGCTACGTTTTCGAGGGCGTTGTAGCCCAGATCGCCCGTGATGAAGATGATGCGCTCATCCTGCGCGGCAATGCGTTCAATGGCAGCTGAAAATTCTTTACGCATGAATTCTTCGGTGTGTTTTGTTTTTAAGAGTTGTAACACAGGGTTTATCAGAGGGCATCAGAGTTAATCAAAGACGCTCTGATAAACCCTGATAAACTCTGATGCCCTCTGTGCTATAACTCCAGACAACCCTTATTTCGTTTTTCTCGCTTCCACCAGCGCCCGGATTTCGGATGCGGTTTTATAGAGCTGCTCGCCCTTGCGGACTTTGGTTCGGATGAACTTGGGTCGTTTCTTGGTTTCTTCGAAAATCTTGCTGATGTATTCCCCCAAAAACGAAATGCCCAGCAGGTTAATACCGCCAAACAGCATCACCAGAACGATAACCGTTGACAAACCGGCGGGCGTGTTCGGGAAAATCAGGAATTTGGCCAGGATCTGCCAGACAATGCCCAGCAGCGATAAACCCGTCAGAATAAAGCCCGCGTAGGACATCAGTTCGAGCGGAGCAAAGCTGAAGGAGAAAATGGCCTTCTTGGCCCACCAGATGTTTTTGGTCCAGTTGTTGGTCGAAACGCCGAACATCCGTTCCGGGCGGACGTAATCCACCCCGGTTTGCTTGAAACCAACCCAGGCCCGCAGTCCGCGCAGGAATTGCTCGGTTTCGGGCAGGGCCACCAGTTCGCGCACCACCTTCTGATCGATCATCGAAAAGTCACCCGCATCGACCGGGATGTTGATGTACGACATTTTCTTGAACAACCGGTAGAACGTCCGGTAAAAGAAATGGACGTGGGCCGGCATTTCGCGCTGCACCCGCACGCCGTACGTTACATCGTACCCCTGCTGCCATTTTTCGTAAAACTGCGGAATAATTTCGGGCGGGTCCTGCAAATCGCCGTCCATCAGCACCACGGCATCGCCCGTCGAGATTTCCATCCCGCTCAGAAACGCCGACTGCGACCCGAAATTCCGCGAATGTGTGATTCCGATGACGTTCGGATCTTTCGCGCAAATACCGTCGATCACTTCCTCCTGGTTGTCCGGCGAGTTGTCATTAACAAAAATAATCTCGTACCGGACCTTCATCTCGTTGAACGTTTTGACCAGCCGTTCGTACATGATGGGGATGGCCTGCGCGTCCTTGTAACAGGCAATGATGGCCGTAATGACGGGGTTGAGCGTCGGGTTAGCAAAAGCCGGAAGCACGCGCTCGGCGTACTGATGCTCAACCTGCCAGTCGGCGGTTTTCTGCAACCCTACCGTCAGGGGTGTGCGGGCCTGCCAATCGAGGTCGGCGTTGGCCGCTACGGGGTCGCCATACCAGTCGCTGAGGTCCCACTGGCGGTTGCCCATGCTGCCCCAGACCGGCTCTACCGCCAGATTGAAAGTGGTACGGGTTTCGTCTACCAGTTCGCGCATGGTGGTTTTCCGACCCGTGGCAATGTTGTACGACCGTCCGCTGATGGTTTTATCGACTTTCAGAGCCGCCTGCACGAACGCTTCCACGCAGTCGTCGATGTAGACAAAATCGCGGCTGATGTCGGGCGAAACCAGCGGGGGGAGCGTTCCTTTTTGGGCTTCTTCCACCAGCCGGGGAATGAGCCGGTCGGGTTCTTCCCAGCCGCCGTAGATCGAGTAAAGCCGCAAATTCAGGGTTTTTAGGCCGTGAACGCGGGCGTAAAATTCGAGCAGATAAGCCGCCGAAACTTTCGATACGGCGTAGTGGCTATTGGGCTCGACGCGGTCGGTTTCTTTGGGCGCTGTGCAGTTAAAACCGTATTCCGAACTGCTTCCGGCGTGGATGTACACGGTTTCGGAAGTGCAGTTTTCCAGAATGTTAACCGTGCCGTTGACGTTGGTTTCGTAGGTCAGGTTGACGTTTTTCTGCTTGCTGTAGGCACCGTAAGCCGCCAGGTTGAAAATCGTGCGGGGCTGGTGGCGAGCAAAAACTTCCTGTACCGATTTATGGGAAAGAATATCGCAGTGGATGATGTTTTCGGCCGGAACGTTCAGCAGTTTTAGTCGCCAGGCTTTGGTGGCGTCGTGGGTCAGCGCGTAACAATCTTTCCGAAGCTGGAAAATCTGATTGAATAAATTGGCACCGATAAAGCCGCTGGCTCCGAAAACAAAAATGGGGCCTTTGAGTTGCAGGATGCTATCCCGGTACGGTAGGATCTGGTTAGACATTCGTTATTAAATAGTGTGAATCGGACCTTGGCGGTCGGCTAAGCGGTAAGATACCGGTCGTGGATGTCGGCTTTGGCCTGCTCGTAGAGGTCGGCGTTCATGGGCAGGTAATGCCATTCGAGCCGGTTTTCCATGTACGAAACGCCTTTGCCTTTCACGGTATGCGCAATGATCACTTTGGGTTTGCCGTTGGTTTGCAGCCGCAGGGTGTCAACGGTAGCCGCTAACGCTTCGATGTCATGCCCGTCGGCCTCCACAACCTCGAAGCCAATCGCCTGCCATTTAGCCACGTCGGCGGTGTCGCCAAACACATCGGCGGTGGGCCCGAATCCCTGCAAACCGTTTTTGTCGATCAGCATCACCAGATTGTCCAGCCCCTGCTGAATGGCGTAGTGGGCGGCTTCCCAGGTGGTCCCTTCGTTGGTTTCGCCATCCGAAAGCAGGACATACACCGCTTGTTGGTTGCCCAGTAATTTATTCGCGTGGGCGATGCCCGCAGCAATGGGCAGACCGTGGCCGAGCGAACCGGTGGCAAACGGGATTCCCTTGTGCTGGTTGGGGGCGGGATGGGCGGGCAATGTGGTTCCGTTTTTATAAAACGTTTGCAATTGGTCGTCCGAGATTTCGCCCAGGTGATTAAGACAGACGTACAATGCCCCGGCAGCGTGGCCTTTCGACAGAATAAACGTATCGTCTGGCTGTTTGCGAAGAATCAGCGTTGCAATCATCAGATCCAGGCAACTCAGCGAACAGCCGATGTGCCCGGCATGGGCCATATTGTACAATTCCAGTACCTTCAGCCGGAGTTGGCCACTGAGGGTTGTTAGATCGTTCGTAGTTGTTGCCGGTGAAGTCATTTTAGTAACGGTATTTCGTTCCTTCGAGGTCAAAGATAGTGATTTTCTGACCGGTCTTGCCTTTGACGAGTACAATCTTATCCTGTTCAGTTGTGTCGATACGCTGATAATAGGTGGCATCGCGGGGCAGATAGATGTTTACCAACTGAGCATCCAGGATGTCATAAGGGCGGCCACTTTTGTCAATTTCGGTATATTCCTTGCGTTTCAGCGTCGGGTACAAAACCGTATCGCCGGGGGTGTATAGCTCCTGAATTTTCTTTGCTGAGTACCAGAATGGGTTCTTCGTACGCGGAACGCCATACGAAGTGTATTTCGGAGCCATGTCGTTATAAATCTGCTGCAATAGCAGGGCAACAAAACCGGCCTGAATGAACAGCACCGCAGCCAGTGGCAGGCTGATCCAGAGCCGTTGTGCAAAAAGTTTCTGAATCATGAGCGCCACCAGAATGCAGACATACGGAAACGAGAAGCCCGAATACCGTTGGGTGACGCCGTAGGTGTGCCCGGAGCGGAAAGCCATCAGCAGCAGAAACAACGTAGGAATCAGCGACAGCATGATCAGGAAAAGAAGCAGCGGACGGTCGCCCGGCCGGAAGTCTTCCATCAGCGAAAGACCGAGCAGGTAGAAAAACGGTAGCATGGCGGACAGAACCAGGTGTTGCAATGGATGAATGCTGTAGTACAACATTCCTGCCAAAAGCAGCGTGGGGATGGCAAATTTAACCCACTGGGGCGTCTGACGCTGATTCCGGTATCGATGAATAATGAAAATGCAGAGCAGGCCAATCAGGAAGGCCACTACGGCATTCCGGTAGCCCACAATCATGGTAGCCAGCCCGTTGGTGAAAATAACCAGGTCTGCGAAAACCGGTATGGCCCGCCAGAAAACGTTCGGAACCGTAGCGGGTAAGATCAGGCCAAAACCGTTGTTGACGGGGTTCGTTTCGGCCAGCATGCGGTAAAATTCAGCCTGATATTTTAACGTTCCGAAGGTGGATTGTCCACCGCCAAACAACATCCATAAGGAAACGAAACCAAGGGCTACGGCAAAAGAAACGCCCAGTTTGTACCAGACGGGCCATTTTCTGACAAAAAACAGCACGTACAAGCCGTGGCTTAAAAAGACCGTAACGGTCAGGTAATGGGAAAGAATCGAAAGGGATACGAGCGCACAATACCCGATGTAAAGCCCAACGGACGCTTTACGGGCCTTTTCTTTTTCGATAATGATCAGAAAGACGTGCGTTGCCAGCAGTGTCAGGAAAAACGACATCGTATAATTGCGGGCAATATGGCTGTGAGCGATGAAAAGAGGCTCGATGGTGGCAATAAAAGCACTGATCAGAGCCAGCCGGTCGGTGGTTTCGGGTGTAAGCCGGAGGTGGCGTTTGACAAAAAAATAAACCAGCAAAACCGTTAGCGTACCGAACAAAATGGACGGAAAGCGGAGAGATAAATCGCTCAGGCCAAAGGCTTTAATCCAGGTCCAGAGCATGGCGTAATAGGCCGGGCTGTGGCCAATATCACTCCGGGAAACCGCTTCGTTGAAATCGGCCAGCGTCTTGGGTCGCCAGAATTCTTTGGGCGTGAAATAAGGAGAATCCGGCTTGTCGAATACGTCGTGCTGATTGGCACCCTCCATCGGAATGCCCTGGCTAATGAGGATTGTTGCTTTTTCGTCGAAAAAAAGACCGTAGGCGTCGGCACGGTAGAGACGAAGAACAAACGCCAACAGGACTATTCCAGATAGGATGAGGACAGACGTTCGACGGTGCTGAGACATTAATAAATGAGTGTGAATAGCTTTTTGCGGGCAAAAATAAGGCCATTTTGCCGGACTTTCACATTTTGAGGATCGTAAATTCAACCCGGCGGTTGAGTCGGCGCTTTTCTTCGGTTTCGTTGCTGGCAATGGGTTTGCTGGGCCCCCAGGCTTTGGTCTGAATCCGATTGTCCGCAATGCCCTGACCGATCAGGTACTCTTTCACCACCCGCACCCGATCCTGCGATAGTTTCATGTTGAGGTCCCATTGGCCCTGATTATCAGTATGTCCGTCTACCTGAATTTCCATCGTCGGGAAGTCTTTCAGCATCTGGGCCACCCGGTCCAGTTCGGCGCTGGAACCGCTCAGCAGCACGGCTTTGCTCTGCTCGAACAGCACCTCATGCAGCACCACCCGCTGGCCGGTTTTGATGGGTGTCAGCACGAGATTTTTCCGAATGTCCCGAAACCGTTTGTCCTTGCTCAGGTCGAGCGGTTCGGTGGTCGGGAAATAACCGTCGCGGCTGGCCGTCAGGTTGTAGCTGCTCTGCGTAGGCAGCAGGAGTTTGAAATCGCCCGTTTCGGGGTTGTACTTTATCCGGCTTTGTTCCTTGTTATCGGGCATTACCGTCGATCGCACTTCGGCGGCAATTGGTTTGCGGGTTAGTCCGTCGATCACCTGCCCGGACACGATGGCAACGGGGTCGGGTTTGATGGCCGGATAAAGTTTCAGCCGGAAAATATCTTCCCCGCCCATCGAGTTTTGAATGGAACTGAGGTACGCATAATCGCCGGTGGCCGGAATCGTGAAATAGCCATCCCACTCGGGGGTGTTGATGTTTGGTCCCAGGTTTTCGGGTTCCGACCAGTTCGTCCAGGTGTCGTCCAGCCGCCGACTCACAAAAATGTCACCGTTGCCGTATTCGGGCCGCCCGGCGGAGGTAAAATACAGCGTTCTGGAATCCGATGCGACAAACGGAGCGCCTTCGTAATCCGCCGTATTCAGCACCGGTCCCATGCTCACCGGCTCGCTCCAGGTTTGGTCGGGTTGCCGGAACGAAACGTACAGGTCTTTGTTTCCCAGCGAGTTCCGGCGCTGAACCGAGAGCACAATCGTCTTGCCGTCGGGAACGATGGCGTATTCGGTATAGGCGTTTTTGTGCAGATTGTGGTTGTTCGCAATGACCACTTCGGTCGGGAATGACCAGCCGTTTTTACCCAGCGTGGATTGGGATAAACCGTAGGTTACCGTACCGTCGGGTTTGTAAACATTGATCAGATAAAGCGTCCGGCCATCCGGCGACATGCCGCTGACGGCGTTATCGGCGGTGGTGTTAATAGGCGGGCCAATGTTGACGGCTTTTCCCCACTCGCCGTTGGGCTGAAGGGTCGAATACCAGACGTCTTGACTCCGCGGGTCGCCGGTATTGCTTTCGTGCTGACCGCGCGTGAAATACAGGGTTTTACCATCCGGCGCGATCACCGGCGCTACTTCCTGTCCCCGCGAGTTTATCTGCGGCCCCAGGCTTTCCTTCACCAGTTCTTTGGGTGCGTCTTTTGAAACATTGATGGTGACGTTGATGGGTTCAGAACTGTCCGAAATCCCGATAGCGTCGATCTGGTTGGGGCCTTTGACAAGGCTGGGCCGCATGACGACTTTAACGGTATTGGCTACCAGGGATTGTTCCGTAAGCGCAATTCGCAGCAGCGGTCCCTGCCCGGTTTCCGAACCCGCGCCGGTATGTTTGTAGACCAGATTTTCGGCTCCCGAACCGTCGATGACCACCACCTGCGTAATGGCACCCGGATTTCCGCTCTGAAAAATGGCGATCTGCCGGATGGGAATGGTTTCGTTGAACCGGACCGTAATCCATTCGTCGTTCGGACCGTCGGGGTAGAGGGGAGCCCAGGCGCAGGGGTTGTCGCCGACCTGGGGCAGGCGGTTGGGTTTGCCCAGAATCTGGCTGGACCGGTACTGCTGGGTATACGCTTCACCGCGTCCGTCGGAGGAGTAGCCTACCACCGAGCTGGCCCACAGGACGGTTTGCCCCGCAGCCTTCGGTGAAAAGAAAAGAACCCATCCCAACACGATTAAAACACCCCGAATCATGCCAACAAGTTTGCTAATGATGAATTATAAATGATGAACGATGAAGGGGACCGTTCATTTTATACGTAATTTATCATTCATACCGCATCATTCCCAACTCATCATTCCAATTAATTCGTATAGACTCTGTATTCCCAGGGTTTGAGGGCAAACGTCATGGAATTTCGTAGTTCGGCGGATTCGCGGCTGAAAACTTCGGTGAAGACGCCCTCAAAGCCGTCGCCGTTGAGCCGGATGGTCTGGGGCGTCGGGCTGAGATTGACGATGACCACCACCAGATCGTTGTCCTGTTTCCGGTAGAAGGCATAAACTTTATCGTCTTTTTCGGTCGGAATTTTCACGAGTTCGCCCCCCGCCTGACCGTTCCAGAGGGCGCGGTTGCGGTGTTTGAGCGTCAGCAGGGTTTTGTAAAAGTCTGCTTTGGCATAGTTACCCCAGTAAATCGGGTCTTTTTCGTAAAATTTAAGACGTTTGCTCAGGTTGGATTCCATCCCGTTATACAGCAGCGGCATCCCGTTGAAGGTAAAGGCCAGCACCGTAAAAGCGTCGATGCCGTTTCCGAACAACTCCGATCCGGTACCGGTCCAGGCGTTTTCGTCGTGGTTCTGCGTAAACTGCATCTGGTAATACCAGGGTGGAAACCGTTGCTTGTTGTGGGCCAGCAGTGAGTCGAGGGCAGTGGCCGGACGCTTGCCTTTGGCAATCTGCTGCATGAGGTGGAAGGTACTCCAGCCGTAATTCATGTTGAAGCAGTCCTTAAAATGCTCGGGCTTGTCTTCCCATTCGGCCAGCATGAAAACCGGTTTGATGCTATCGAGTTTGGGGCGCAGTTCGGCCCAGAAATCATCGGGCACAAAACCCGCCACCTCACACCGGTATCCGTCCACGTCGCATTCGCGCACCCAGAACTGCATGGCGTCGATCATGGCGGCCCGCAGCTGGGGGTTCTCGTAGTTCAGGTCTACCACGTCGGGGCGGTCGGTCACCTGGCCCTGGTTGTCGATGGGCGCGGTAAATTTGCCGTTAATCTGGGTGTACCAGTCCGGATGCAGTTTCACCCAGGAGTGGCTGCGGCCGGTATGGTTGGGTACCCAGTCGAGAATCACGTGCATACCCAGGTCGTGCGCCTGCTTGACAAACGCCTTAAAATCGGCCATCGTGCCGTATTCCGGATTAACGGCCTTGTAATCTTCCACCGCGTAGGGATTGCCCAATGTACCCTGCACATTTTCCTTGCTGATGGGGTGAATCGGCATCAGCCAGAGAATATCGACGCCCATTTCCCGCAGGCGGGTCAGTTGCTGTTCAACGGCTTTGAAGGTGCCTTCTTCGGAAAACTGCCGCACGTTGACCTCGTAAATGGTGGCGTTTCGGGTCCATTCGGGGCTTGGAATCCGGGGACGCGCCCCCGTGGAATCGTTGGTTTGGGTCAGTTCGTTCCCGTTGGTGGGGTTTTGTTTACAGGAGAGAACGGAAACACACAGCAGCGTTCCTGCCAGTAAACTATAAACTATTTTCTTTTGCATGCCAAGATGTTAAGCTCAGATGAAATTAGTTTAGGCTAGCCGGGCCTCCTGCCGGGCCGTGGGCGTAAAATGCTTTAACGCACGAATGGCCTCCGTGGGGTCGCTGGCCCGGAAAACCGAGCTACCGGCAACCAGCGCATCCGCACCGGCTTCTACCAAAGCCGCCACATTTTCAGTGCCCACGCCACCGTCAACTTCGATGATGGGCGAGTGGCTGGCTCCGGCCAGCAGTTTGCGCAGCTTCCGGATTTTCTGCAACGTTTGGGGAATAAAGGATTGTCCGCCAAAACCCGGATTGACCGACATAATTAAAACCAGATCAAGGTTGTCCAGCACGTCGGCCAGCAATTCGACCGGAGAATGCGGATTGAGGGCCACGCCCGCCTTACAGCCCGTTTCCCGAATCTGCGTCAGCGTACGGTGCAGGTGCGTACAGGCTTCCAGGTGAACCGTAATGGTGCCCGGTCGGTCGGGATGAGCCGCGCCCGCTTTGGCAAACGCATCGATATACCGTTCCGGCTGAACAATCATCAGGTGAACGTCCAGCGGCTTGGTAGCGTGGCGGTTAATGGCTTCGCAGACCGGAATGCCAAAGGAAATATTCGGAACGAACAGGCCGTCCATGACGTCTACGTGAATCCAGTCGGCTTCCGAGTGGTTGAGCAATTCCACATCGCGTTGCAGGTTCGCAAAATCAGCGGCCAGTATGGATGGCGCAATCAGGGGTGGCGTCATGAAACGTACGTATCAGTTAAATTATAGGTCCGAATAGGCAAAGGTGACACCAAAATTAGTCTTTTTTGTTGGAACAATTCGGTACTCATGTCAGACTTAGTAAAGGATTTGTCTGGATTGTACTCTAATTTAGCCCGACAAACCCGGCATCGGACCAGCTTAAAAATACATGAATCCACAGGAAAGAATCGTCGAACTGACGGATCGGCTCAACTATTATAACTACCAATATTACCAGAACAGTATTTCGGAGGTCGATGATTTTACCTTCGATAAACTGCTGGAGGAACTCACGGCTTTAGAAAAGCAACACCCGGAATTCAGCCGGCCCGATTCCCCGACGCACCGCGTGGGCGGCACCGTCAGCAAGGAATTTGCCACGGTGTATCACCGCTTCCCGATGATGTCGCTGGGCAATACGTACTCCGAATCGGACCTGACGGAGTTTGACAACCGGGTGCGCAGAGGGCTCAACAATGCGCCGTATGAATACATCTGTGAGTTAAAATTTGACGGTGTTGCCCTGAGCATGACATACGAAAACGGGGTGCTGGTGCAGGGCGCAACCCGGGGCGATGGCGTTCGGGGCGATGACATTACGTTTAACGTCCGAACCATCCGAACGCTGCCCCTGAAAGTAACCGATCCGGGCGTACCGGCCTTGTTTGAGGTGCGCGGAGAAGGATTTTTGCCGCTGGCCGAGTTTGAGCGAATCAACAAAGAGCGCGAGGACATTGGCGAACCGTTGCTGGCCAATCCGCGCAACGCGGCCTCCGGCACCTTCAAGCAGCAGGATTCGGCTGCGGTGGCCAAACGGCGGCTGGATTGCTATCTCTACTCATTTCTGTCGGAGCCGGAAGTGTTTCAGACGCACGAAGAAAGCCTGATGGCCATGAAAAACTGGGGCTTCAATGTGTCGCAGACCTGGCGCAAATGTGCCAGCATTCAGGAGGTGTTTGCCTTCATCAACGAGTGGGAAACCCGGCGGTATGAACTGCCGCTGGCAACCGACGGTATTGTGATCAAAATCAACCGCTACGATCAGCAGCGTGAGCTGGGGTATACGGCAAAAAGCCCGCGCTGGGCCATTGCCTTTAAATACAAGGCGTTAGCGGCCAGCACGACGCTCAACAGCGTTTCATACCAGGTGGGTCGTACCGGAGCCGTTACACCGGTTGCCAACCTGAAACCGGTGCTGCTGGCGGGAACGGTGGTCAAGCGGGCGTCGCTGCACAATGCCAACGAGATTCAGCGGCTGGGCGTGATGCTGCACGACACGGTTTTTGTGGAAAAGGGCGGGGAGATTATTCCCAAAATAACCGGGGTTGACCTGACCCAGCGAACCGATGCCGTCGAACCCATTGTGTACCCCACGGTTTGCCCGGCCTGCCAGACCCCGTTGGTTCGGAAAGAGGGTGAAGCGCATTTTTACTGCCCGAACGAAAAAGGCTGCCCACCGCAGCAACAGGCCCGTTTCGAGCATTTCATCCAGCGCCGGGCCATGAACATTGAGAGCCTGGGCGAAGGCAAAATTGAGCTGCTGATCGACCGGGGGCTGGTACGCAGCCCGGCGGATTTGTACGAACTGACCTACGAAAAGTTACTCGGGCTGGAGAAAACATATACCGATTCTGAAACCGGCAAAACGCGGGTGGTCAGTTTGCGGCAAAAGTCTGTTGACAACATCCTGACGGCCATTGAGCGGTCGAAAGCGCAGCCGTTTGCCAATGTGCTGTTCGCGCTCGGCATCCGCTACGTCGGCAACACTACGGCCGAGAAGCTGGCCGATTATTTCGGCAACATGGACGCGCTGCGGACGGCCTCGTACGAAGCCTTGCTGGGGGTGCCCGAAGTGGGCGACCGGATTGCCCAGAGCGTCGTAGCCTGGTTTGCCGATTCCGAAAATCAGGTATTTGTCGAGCGGCTGCGGCTGGCGGGTTTGCAGATGGAAACTGACCGCGTAGCGGTGGAGAAGAAAGGGGAGTCGTTATTGGGGAAGACGTTCCTGTATACGGGCACGTTCGCCAATTTTTCGCGCGAAGAACTTGAAAGCGAGATCGAGGCCCACGGCGGCAAACTGCTGAGTGGCGTTTCCAAAAAGCTAAATTACCTGATCGTGGGCGAAAACGCTGGTCCGTCGAAAGTCGAAAAAGCGCAGAAGATGGGTGTCACCATGATCGGCGAAGATGAGTTTCTGGCGATGGTAGGTATTTAGTAATGACGGAAAAACCGTACCTTTGCCTAATTTCCGTTTTACTTATTCCTTCTAATCCAGAAAACAAGTAGATGAATACTCGTTTCCACGGCGTTGGGGTCGCCATTGTAACCCCGTTTAACGACGACATGACCGTTGATTTCGACGGTTTTGGTCGGGTCGTTCAGCACATTACCGACGGCGGTGTCGATTATGTTGTGCTGCAAGGTACCACCGGCGAATCGCCCACGGTGACAAAAACGGAAAAGAAACAGCTACTTCAGTATTTAAAGGAAAATAACCCGAAGAAATTACCGATCGTCTACGGCATGGGTGGCAATGTAACGCCCGATGTGGTTGCGTCCATTAAGGATACCGATTTCGAGGGCGTTGATGCCATTCTGTCGGTTTGCCCCTACTACAATAAACCCGGAAAACGCGGGGTGATCGAACACTTTACGCGCATTGCCGACGCCAGCCCGGTGCCGGTGATTCTGTATAACATTCCGCCCCGGACGGGCATCAATATGTCGGCGGAAACAATTTGTACGCTGGCCCAGCACCCGAACATCATCGGCGTCAAAGAAGCATCCTGCATCATTGAGCAGTGCATGGAAATTGTCCGTGATAAACCGGAGGATTTTCTCTTGATTTCGGGCGACGATGTGCAGGGCGTTCCCATCATCAGCATCGGCGGGGTCGGTGTCATGTCGGTCATTGCCAATGCTTTCCCGGCGAAGTTTTCGGGCATGATTCACGCGGCCCTGCGCGGAGATTTTGCCTTTGCACAAAAAGAACTGGGCCATTTCCTGCGCATTGACCCGTTGCTGTATGAAGAAGGCAACCCGGTGGGCATCAAGAAAATCCTGGAAATCCTGGGTCTTATTTCGTCCAACGTGCGTCTGCCGCTCTATCCGGCGGCCGATGATCTGGGCGACCGGATGCGGGCCGTTATCCAGCAGGACAAACTGGTCGAACTGGTTGCCTGATCGCTGAATAGATAGTCATAAAAAAGCCGTCACCTTTGCAAAGGTGACGGCTTTTTTATGACCGTATGGGTTGAAATTCAATCGCTTCTTCGGCCACCAAATAATCGGGAAAAGCCCCAGATGACGAGTACAATAACGGCAATGACCAGAATCGCTCCGGTCCAGGCACCGGCTTTGAAAATACCACCGACTATTTCGCAACTGGTCATCCCAACCAGCAGAAAGAGCGACATGGCCAGCGTGTATAGAAAATGAGTGAAATTACGCATGACGTGATGGGTTAAAGTTTTTAAATCAAACTACCAACGTCGTCGCTTTGTTTATTTCAGACCGTTTATACATTCCACCAGTACGTCAGTTTCAGCACCAACGCCCGGTTTTTGACGCTCAGCGAGCCGGGTAAGTAGTTGTCCGTGTAAACAATGAACAAATCGGAAACCGGGGCATAGCGCCACTGAAGACGGGTGTTGAGGTTCACGTTCTTGGCCTGTTCATTATATTGGACAAACGTGGTGAAGAACAGGCTGTTGGTCATAGTCAGGTCAATACGTGGACCCACGAGCCAGAATTTGGCCGTACTCAGCGGTTCGGGCAGCCGGATTTCGTTGTAGTTGGCACTCATCGCCAGACTCACATACGGCTGAAACCGATACCCCAGAGAAGTAGCGAGGTTCAGGCGGGTGCCATCGGCATAATAACCGCCGTACCGCGCTGAAAACGAGTAGGTAAACAAACTTTGCGGCTTCGAAATATAATCGGCGCCGATGGTTTTCCAGCGGTGTTCGGTGCCGCGCGCCAGCGTATCACGCCCGGTGTTGGTCGGGTCAAACGGGGCTAGCAGACGGATGTACGATTGGCTGGCCCAAACGGAAAAGACGCTTTTGGACCGGAATGTGGTGGTATACAGCGCCATGGTTTCGCTATCGGTTTTCCGGAACGATTCATCATAAATGTGAACCGACGAAAGTTGCGGGCCGTGGCTTAACACCGAGCCGCCTTTGGGAAGTATCAGGTAACTGGCCGTCGGGTTGAATTTGACATACCCCCGGCGCGGTACGTAACCCACCTCCGCCGAATAGTTCTGGCCGACGTATTCGTGTTGCCAGCCAATAATCCATTTCCGGGTGGTATACAGCAGGTTGGCCGCGTGAACCAGGCTGCGGTTGGAGTTTTGCGGATCGAACGACTTCAGCAGGAGGACTTTCCCGGTCCAGACGTTGTTGGAAGAGGCCAGGTTGTATTCCAGACCAAAATTCCGGTTGTATTTCGAATACGTCGGTTTGCCCAACTCCGGCTCGTAATTGAGCGATTCTTTGTTGATGAGTATCACCCCGATGTTGGAGCGGGAGAACACCCGGCGCTGGAGCGCCATAACGGCAAAGTTCTGGGCGGGCAAACCGGTTTCGTCTACCTTGCCGGTCTGCATATCCATCAGGCCAATCCGCCAGTCTTTGTTGAGCTTGCCGCTGAGCCGCGCCCCAAACCGGATGGGAACGCCCAGACCGATGCGCCGGGAGAAAAAGGGCCGAATGTTGGCGTAGCCGAAATTGGAAATCTGGTCGCCGTTTTCCAGAAAAAACTGCCGCCGTTCCGGGAAAAACAACTCAAACCGGTCGAGGTTGGTCACCTGCTGGTCAACATCCACCTGCGAGAAATCCGGGTTGACGGTTAAATCCAGGTTGAGCGATGAGGTAACGGCCACTTTGGCATCCACCCCGGCATCGCCCCGGAACGCAGTCGGTTTTTCGGATTGATAGTCGCGGCTTAATCCACCCAATACGTATGGAATCACGGAAATATTCGGGCCGACCTGCGGAGGGGCCTGATCCCAGATGATGGAGCCGGTATACGCCAGCGAAGCCGTGGGAAATTGCCGGGGAACCGGAGCCCAGCTTGATTTTTCGGTGGTTAGCAGGTCGTTCCGGCTGAAGTTAATGCCCCAGCGCGTAATGCCTTTTTTGTACCGAATGGATTTGAAAGGAATGGCGGCTTCGAACACGTACCGGTCTTCATATTGCTTCACCACCGAATACCATTTGTTGTCCCAGCTCAGATTGGCCCGGCCACCATCGTACAGCAACCCGTCCCACTGCGCCCCAACGGCGTTGGCACCAAACGTAAAACCGTTGGTCTGGTCGTCGAAGGGGTCCAGGAAAAAGATGAAGTTATCGTTTTTCTGAAACTCCCAATCCCGCCGGAGCGACTGCACAAACGGCCGGTTGGCCCACGAACTGTCCGGTCGGCGGGGGTAGTAACAGACGGCGATGATGTAAAAATTTTGCTGGTCGTAGGTCATTTTTACGTCCGTCCGGAGCTTGGCAAAGCTGGTGTCCATCGGCAGCGCCATGAAAAAATCGGTTGCCGTTTCAGCCTCCAGCCAGGCTTGTTCGTCCATCACCCCGTCGATTTTAATGTGGGGCGTCCGGTCGGTTGGCTGCGTCTGGCGGATGTGGTATTGGTACGCTTCGTTTTTCTTTTGGGCGAAAAGGGCAGTACAAATGAAGAGGCAAGGGAATAGAATTCGGAAAAGTTTCACAAACAGGCGAAATTATAATGGGCTTTATGACTCGATAGGCAAAGATAAGGCAAGTCTTGACGGGAATACTAAAATAGTATTTGTAATTTAATGACTTCCTTCACCCAATCTCAAACTACCTTTGAATCAGACCGCTACTTCCGCACAGCCGGGGCCGGTTTCTGCCCAAAAACCGTCTGTCCGCTCGGCCCTGCTCGTTGGCAGCCTGCCGTTTTCCAACGAAGAAGAATGCATGACCCGCGCCCTCGATGCGCTGGCCCCGGTGTTGTTTTGCCTGCCCGACGGGGAGATCGGCGAAAAATCCCCGGCTTTCCCGAAAGGCAACCGGATTGCCTGGGTGGTGTACGCCATCGAGAAAATGACCGAAGACCAAACCAATTGGGAAGTCGTGAAGCCGCCCGTTCGGGGGGAAGACGGCATGGCCACCAGCTACGATCACATTCAGAAGCTCAGACCGTTGCGGTCGCCCGCCGAAATGCCGCAGCACGTCCGGCTGGGTTACGATGATTTTTTCCGGAGCAGCTACCCGATTTTTAAACGGCTGCGGGAGCAGTACAACCGCCCCGATCTGAAATTTCAGTTGGGTGTGCCCACCGGTTTTGCGATGGGATTCGCGTTTGCCAGTCAGCTTCAGTGGCTGCGTTATACGTACGCGTTCAATACCGTCATTGCCCGCGAAGTCAATGCCGCGCTGGACGAAGCCGGAAACGACGTGATTGTTCAGCTCGAAGTGCCCCCGGAATTATACGCGGCTTATATGCTGCCCACACCGTTGCTTGGTTTGGCCCTGAAACCGATTAAAGATTTGCTGTCGAAAATTAAACCCGGTGCGCAGATTGGGATGCATTTGTGTCTGGGCGATTTTCACAACCACGCCCTGATTCATCCCAAAACGCTCGGCAAGATGGTGGCGTTTTCCAATAAACTGGTCGACGAATGGCCGTCGCAGCACACACTGGCGTATGTTCATTACCCGCTGGCCGAGGGGTTGGTGCCCCCGCCCCTCAACGATGGCTATTATGCGCCGTTGAAAAACCTGCGATTGCCGTCGGCCACGCGGTTGGTGGCCGGTTTTGTCCACGAAGGGCGGACGCTGGAAGAGAATAAACAGATTCGGGATTCCATCGAAACGGAGCGGGGGCAGGCGGTGAATGTCGCAACCTCCTGCGGGCTGGGCCGACGAACCCCCGAAACAGCCGAAAAACTGCTCAAGCTGATGGCGGAGTTGACGGTATAAAAATAAACAGGCCGGAAACGAACATTTCCGGCCTGTCTCAAAAAGTTAGGTTTCTATTAACTACTGTGTCCGCCTTTGGTGCCTCCGGTCGAGCCGCCACCGCTGTGACTACCCTTGCTGCTGTTGGTTTTAGAC
The DNA here is from genome assembly GCF_003259745.1 of Larkinella arboricola. Lineage (GTDB taxonomy): Bacteria > Bacteroidota > Bacteroidia > Cytophagales > Spirosomataceae > Larkinella > Larkinella arboricola. Next base: position 656,057 of record NZ_QLMC01000002.1, read on the forward strand.
GTACCTCTTCGTCCGCCGGTCGAACCGTGCTGGGGGCCGTTGTTTTGTGCGGCACCTTTCTCTCCACCGCCCAGCATCTCCTCATACTCTTTCAAATCCTTGTCAGCCATAACAGTCAAATTATTACGGTAACCGTTGTTGATTACTGATGGAGTAACCGGGCGGAGGGCGGGAGGGTTTGAAAATCGCCCGAAAAGTGTAGCTGGTTTCCGGCCGGACCAGTGATTCACGCCTGGAAAGGCTGACTTCCGGGCAGAACCGTATGAAGAATATCGGCGACGGTATGGAAAACCGTGATGCCCGAATAAGCGGTCAGGGCGTCGGTTCGGGTATAGCCCCAGGTGACGGCCCCAAACGGCAGGGCTTCGGACTGGGCGGCTTCGATGTCCCGAACTTCGTCGCCGATGCAGAGGATTTCGCCGGGTCGGAAACCGCTTTTTTTTATCACTTTCCGGAATTTCGACTGCTTGCCGAAAACGGACGTACCGCAACTGTAGTAGTTAATCAGGGGGGCGTTGTCAGCGCCCAGCACCCGCCGGATGTTGCTCTCCGAATTGGAACTGACAATGGCCAGCTGAACCCCGTGCGCCGACAACTGCTGTAGCAACTCCGAAATACCGTCGAAGAGGCTGATCTGGTCAATGTCGCGGCTCATCATTTTGATGAATGTACTGGCCACAATCGGCATTTTCCAGGCGGGCAAACCCGACAGCTTCATCATCTGACGCACGTGCATTCCCCGCAGCTCATCAACCTGATCCGGCTCCACTTTCTTAAACTGGTACATCTCCGCCAGAACGTTGAGCGTTTTGAGAAAGTAAGGAAACGAATCGGCGAGCGTTCCGTCAAAATCGAAAATGACCAGTTTGTAGTTCATCGGTTCAGGCATCAAGCCACTCTTTAAAAGGCGATACTTTTTCTTTGCTGATAAAGACCTCCGTTTTCGGGTCGGGCTGCAATTCGAGTTTTAATTTGCTGTTGGAGTACGTATGAATGTTGCGAATGGCGGGCAGCGACAGCAGAAACTGGCGGTTGGCCCGGAAAAAATCCGCCGGGTTCAGAATGGGTGCCAGTTTATCCAGACTGTAGTCAATCGGCATCCGCTGGTTGTCTTTCGTCACCAGAAACGTGATTTTCTCCTCGCTGTAAAAGTACGCAATATCGGCGGTTTCGATGGTACGGAGCCGGGTACCGACGTTGATCAGAAAACGGGTTTTGTAGTCAACCCGGCGCAGGCCCATCGCTTCTCTAAGTGTTTCGAGGTCGGTCTGCGTAAATTGCCGCTTCATGGACTGGTATTTCTGCAAAGCCGCCAGCAGGCTGTCGTAACTAACGGGTTTGAGCAGGTAATCGATGCTGTTGACCCGAAACGCCCTGATCATGTACTCGTCGAAAGCCGTCGTAAAAATAACTGGAACTGGCAGATGCACCTGTTCAAAAATCCGGAAGCAGAGGTCGTCTTCCAGGTGAATATCCATAAAAATCAGATCCGGCTGCGGGCGGCCAGACGACAGATTGAGTTTCAGCCACTGAACCGAATCGCGAACCGAAGGCAATTTGGCCAGCACGGTAATGGTGGGGTCGTATTGGTGCACCAGGTCCTCCAGCCGGTCGGCGGTGAGGTCTTCGTCTTCTATAATCAGTACGTTCATGGTTGTGAGTCGGTAAGAGTCGGTAATTCAACGACAAAGGTGGCGCCCTTGCCGGGATGGTGTTCGTACCAGATGTCGCCCTGGAGCCGTTTGACCAGTTTTCGGGCAATGGCCAGACCGAGTCCGTTGGAACTTTCGCCCGCCGTGGGTTTGGTGGACAGTTTGGTGAACTTCTGAAAAAGCCGTTCCACCTCGTCGAGCGGAACGCCCACGCCCTGATCCTGCACCCGGACCGCCACCGCCCCGGTCGATACCGTCATGCCGACCGAAACCTGCCCGCCCCCGGGCGAATACTTGATGGCGTTGGATATCAGGTTGTCGAGAATCTGGGTAAGCGAGTTGACATCCGCCAGCACCCGCACGGGTTGGTGGGGCAGGTTGGTCGTAACGGTTATTGCTTTGTTTCGGAGCGTTTCCCGGTAGCTCGCCAGCACCCGTTGCAACAGGTCTTGCAGGTTCAGTGGCTCGGCATGTTCCAGAATCCGACCCGACTCGATGGCGTGGATGCTCAGGAAATTGTTGATCAGGCTCAGCATGGTATCGGCACACTGCAACACCCGATGGGTGTGCAGCCGGGCGGTTTCGGGCGATGTCAGAATGGCCCGGGCTTCGTGCTGGAGGTTGTAGAGCGGGTTCTTCAAATCGTGCGAAACAATCTGGAGCAGCTCGTTTTTTTCCTCGTTGAGTTTCTTGAGTTCCCGGTTTTTCAGGCGGATTTCCAGGTTGCTGCGCTCAATTTCAAGCGCGTCGGATTCGGCTTTTTCTTTGGCCAGCCGCAGGGCTTCTTCAAACTCCTTTCGCTGGGTAATGTCGCGCACGTTCGCCAGAATACCGCCAATGGCTTCGTTTTCGATCTGATTGGAGGCAAACGTTTCCAGGTAGCAGTCGGGGCCGTTCGGGTTGGCTATACGGTATTCGGTCAGCACGGCGGATGTTTCGCCGGTAACCAGCTTTGTGAATTCGGTAATAACCCGCTGCCGGTCGTCTTCGTGAATCCACCACAGCAGATCGTCGCGTTCGTTGACCTTTTCCGGATGCTCCATAAAATCCGGAATCTTATTGGCAAACAGCATTTTACCGTTTGTATCAAAAATCTGAATCTGATCCTGAATGGCATCCATGATGGCCCGGAACCGCTTGGTGTCGTGTTCGATGCGGGCCTGGAGTTCCTTCCGCTCGGTAACATCCCGAAAATTGAGAATGATGCCCTGAATCAGCGGGTTGTCAAGCTGGTTGGTTGCCGTGGCTTCGATCCACCGCCAGGTGCCGTCTTTGTGCAGAAACCGCCAGGTAAATGAAATGGGCGTTTTGCTGCGGCTTTTGACCAGCCCGAAAAAGATGTCGCGGACCCGGTCGCGGTCGTCGGGATGGTGCAGCAGGTACTGGGAGCGCAACAGCATTTCTTCGGGCTCGTATCCCAATACATTTTTGATTGACGGGCTGACGTATCGCTCAATCCCGTTTTCATCCGAGATAATGATGACATCCGAACTGTGTTCGATCAGCGCCCGAAAGATGGCCAGCTGGCTTTGCAGAGCTTCTTCTACCGGTTTGGGGGCGTCCGGCGGAGTTGCTTCTTCCATACAAAAACTCCTTTTGCTTAAACGTGATACAGGTGAACGAGTTCGCATAAACGTCGGCCAAAAATAAGGAAACCGTTTGCTTTTATTTTCTATTCGGGAGACTTACCGACCTGATTTTTGCAACGGGATGCGCACCGAAAAAGCAAGCTCCGTCTCCTCAACCTGTACCGTCCGGCCCGTCAGCATCGCGTACCGTTGTTGTACACCGGCCAGACTACGGGTTCCGGTTCCCGCAGATAACGTGTCGGGCTGGCTGCGCAGTTGCCGGTTGTTCGAAACGCGCAGGTAGTCATTTTCTTCCCTTGCGACCGTGACAATCAGCGGCTCGCTGGCCGACATACGGTTGTGCCGGATTGCGTTTTCGATCAGTAACTGGAGCGTAAACGGCAGCAACGTGAAGTCATCCGCCGACACCGCTTCCGGAAAATCGACCCGAAACTTGCGCACAAACCGTACTTCGAGCAAAAACGCATACGAACGGGCAAAATCCAGTTCGGTTGCCAGCGTCAGGTAGTCATCATCGCGGTGTTCGAGCAGATAGCGGTATACTTTGGCCAGGTGATCGATAAACCGCTCCGACAGGTCGGGGTCTTTTCGCACCAGCGACGACAGAACACTCAGGCTATTGAACAAAAAATGCGGACTGATCTGGTCTTTTAAGGCCGTAAACTGGGCTTGAAAATGGTTATCCGATAAGGTATTTTCTCCACGCATTGGCAACACAATCCATAAACCGGTAATCTGATTAACATTTTGTTGAAAGGTATTCAACAGGAGAGCAAGCTACGAGGATACCGGGGTAATCGAAACGGAACGTGGATGAAACCGCCAATTCGGACGAAGAACCGGCGAAATGAGCCACAAACCGGCGTTGCGTTTCCTTGAGATGACCGGAAATCTGCCAGCGGGTCCGTTCTAAATTCGGGAAGGTCATAACTCTTGAGGTGGTTTTCTGGTTCTATTACGGACATGCCCCTGCGCCGTTGCCAACGCCGGGTATCAGCGATCGGTCGAACCGTAAGCAGGGACTAAAAAGAACAATAGCCCAACCAATTGAAACAATGAGAACATTGGAAGATCTTACTTTTCAGGAAATTAAGCAGATGCGGGAATATGCCCTCGACCTGGCCGCGGGTTATGCCAAAGATGCGAAGGAGCAAGCTCATGCCGAACATCAGCAGGAGGCCCACAAAGCCGTTGCGCTGGAAGAGGAGTGGATTCACTACGCAAAAGCCTTGGACGAAGAACTTCAGAACCGGATCAAACGGACCATTCAGAAAACCAATCCGGTATTTTGAGTCAATAAATAACGCGGGCCAGACGAACCTGCTTAAATGTTTCTTTTTCGGCTTACTCCTCCGTACCGGGTCCTCCATACCGGGTCCGGGGAGTAAGCCGATTTTGCTTAAGAACCGGGCGTTACGTTTTCATCGTCACTGGTCCGGATATCGTTCATCAGCCCGTCATCGGTCGGGTCCTCTTCACCCGGAATACCCCGGCGAATATCGCCCCGCTCCTGGTAGACGGTTTCATCGTCGGTCAGGTCGTGGGTGAGGGGTTCATCCTGATCGGGGTTCAAACGATCTTCCCGTTTGGGAGACCCATTCCCTTCGGGATCACTGGAGAAAAGGGGTGCTTTCATGGTAACATTATGGTATGGGATTATTCCGGCTCACTTTCTTTTTTAAACCGATAAGTCACTAAATGGTTTTGATTGGGAACAAAGCGTCAACGGTGACAGAATAAGAATCTGAAACAGGCCGGGCCGGGAATGCGTTCAAACTCTATGAACAGCTTAATTTCATATGATTGAAGATCTCTGGTACAAGAATGCCGTTATTTACAGCCTCGATCTGGAAACGTTTATGGACGCCAATGGCGACGGGGTGGGTGATTTTGCCGGACTAAGCCGGCGGTTGGATTACCTTCAGGCCCTGGGTGTGGATGTGATCTGGCTGGCCCCCTTTCAGCCGACACCCAATCGGGACAACGGGTATGATATTGAAGATTACTACGGGGTTGACCGGCGGCACGGCTCCAGCGGTGATTTTGTCGAATTCATGTACCAGGCTAACAAACGGGGCATCAAGGTACTGATTGATCTGGTCGTCAACCATACTTCCAGCAAACATCCCTGGTTTGAGGACGCCCGGCGTTCCGAAAAATCCGAGCACCGCGACTGGTACATCTGGTCGAAGGAAAAACCGGAGAACTCGGAGGACGGCGTTGTTTTTCCGGGCGTTCAGGAAACCACCTGGACCTACGACAAACAGGCAAAGGCGTATTATTTCCACCGTTTTTTTGAATTTCAGCCTGATCTGAACATAGATAACCCGGAGGTTCGGGCCGAGATTCGCCGGATTCTGGGGTACTGGCTCCAGTTGGGTGTGGCCGGTTTTCGGGTCGATGCGCTGCCTTTTGTGCTGGAATCGGCTGGTCCGGATCATACTAAACCGGTCATGCGGTTTGAATACATCAGGGAGTTTCGGCGGTTTCTGCAATGGCGGCAGGGAGACGCCATTCTGCTCGGGGAGGCCAATGTACTGCCGGAAGAGATTGATCAGTATTTCGGAAAAGAGGGGGACGGCTCGCATCTGCTGTTTAATTTTTACGTCAACCAGCACCTGTTCTACACCCTGGCAAGCGCCGATGTCCAGCCGCTGATCGACGCCCTGGAAGCCACCCGCAACATTGCCCCGGTTAGTCAGTGGGCCCATTTTCTGCGGAATCACGATGAACTGGATCTGGGCCGGCTGACCGATGAACAGCGTCAGGCTGTGTTTGCCCGTTTCGGTCCGGAACCCTCCATGCAGATTTATGAGCGGGGGATTCGGCGTCGGGTGGCCTCCATGATTGGTAACCGGCCACAAATCGAACTGGCGTACAGCCTGATGTTCTCCATGCCCGGCACCCCCGTGCTTCGTTACGGCGACGAAATTGGTATGGGTGAAAACCTGGACCTGAAAGAACGGGATGCCGTGCGGACGCCCATGCAGTGGTGCGCAGACCCCCAATCGGGCTTTTCGATGGCCGAAAAACTGGTTCATCCGGTCATTGACGAAGGGCCGTTTGGTTACAAGCACGTCAATGTGGAAGCGCAGCGTCGTGATCCGGATTCCTTCTTAAACTGGATCACGGCGCTGATCCGGCTACGGAAGGAATGTCCCGAAATCGGGTGGGGGCAGTGGCGGATTTTGCCGACGGGCAACCCGAAGGTCCTGGCCATTCACTACAGTTGGCGGGGAAATACGGTGCTTGTTATCCATAATTTCGATCCGCATCCGCAGGAAATTCACCTGAGCCTGAAGCCGGAAAACGAAACCCGGCTGGTTGATCTGCTGGCCAATGAGCAAAGCGAGGCCGACGAGAAAGGTGTCCATCAGATCCGGCTATCGTCCTACGGTTACCGGTGGTTTCGGGCTGGAAGTTTAAGCTATTTGCTCAATCTGGCGGAGTAGAACAGGGGGCGTCGGCTACCGGCGGAAAACACGCAGGATACTGCCAAAGCCAGTATTCGTTACAGACAACCGAAAGGGGGCTAATCCGCTTTTTAAGTCATAATAAGCTCCGGCAAAGTGATCTGGTTAACAAAACCGGGCGCTCGGCAGGAGCTTTTTTGATGGATAAACCTATTTTTGCCGGTAGCAGGACGCTTCACGAGTGAGGTGTCCACGCTTACGCTAACGTTATGACCTGAACCAGCGGTTGTTACCGCGTCAAAACGGTTCAGATTATCCAGCCATTCTGTAAACCCCGGTTAAAGCCGTGGGCCCGTCGATGAGTCAAATGATAAAACGCGCTCTGATTTACCGCGCCGACGCGGTATTGCTCTTTGGAATTTTACTGGTGGTGGCCCTGTATTTCGGGCAACCGTTTTTGATACCGCTGTTTTTCGCCTTCATACTGTCGCTGCTGTTGCTTCCGGTTAGCCAGAAGCTCGAAAACTGGGGCATTGGCCGGATTGGGGCAACGCTGCTTTCCATCTTGCTGCTGTTGCTGTTCATCGCCGGTTTCTGCGGAGTGATTTACGCGCAGGGCACCCGGCTGGTGCAGGACTGGCCCCAGATTCAGCCAAAACTTCTGAAGTTGCTGAATACCGTTCAGGCGTGGGTGCAGCAGGAGATTGGCCTTTCACCGCAGCAGCAGATTCAGGCCGTCAAAGCGCAGTTGGAAAAGCAGTCTTCATCGTCCGGAAAATTGCTGAATACGGTTCTGGGCGGTATCGGCGGTATGGTAACTTCCTTTGTGCTGGTGCTGCTGTATATCTTTTTCCTGATGTGGAAGCGGGAGAAATACCCGGAGTTTATCCTGAAGTTATTCGCCGTTGAACACCACCCGGCGGTTCAGTCGGCTCTGTCAAAAATTGCAAAAGTGTCGGCTCAATACATGATGGGGCGGTTATTTTCGATGATCTTTCTGGCGGTTTTCTACATGATTGGCCTGTCGATTATCGGTCTTAAAAACGCCCTGCTGATGAGCTGGATTGCGGTCATCCCTACGCTAATTCCGTACGTGGGTGCTTTTATTGGGTCCACCTTTCCGCTGACGATGGCGTTGGTCAGCGGTTCTTCCGATCTGGTTCTTCCGACGGCGGCTATTCTGGTGGTAGCCCAGGCAATAGATAACAACATCATTGAACCCCTGGTGATGGGGGCCGAACTAAACCTCAGCCCGTTGTTCACCATTATTGCCATTATCCTCGGCGAATTGCTCTGGGGCATTCCCGGCATGATCCTGTTCGAACCCTTATTTGCCATTGTCAAAATTATCTGCGACCACGTTCCGGCCCTGAAACCGTACGGCTTTCTGCTGGAAAACGAAGTAAAAGAACCGCAGTGGATCCGGAAGGTGCGGCAGGCCCTCGGACGAACCAGCCATTAAGTCTTCTTGTAAAAAAGCCGTTTTCGGGTTCGGCGTATAAAAACGTACCAACCTGAAAACGGCTTTTATGAATCAATCAACCCGGATTAATACCCCGGATTCTGCTGCAGCAACGCGTTGTTGTTAATCTCGGTCTGCGGAAACGGAAACAGCAGGTAATTTACATTCGGCGTACCGCGCTGCTGCTGAATAATATCCAGCGCCGTGACCGTATGCATAACGCCCTGCTGCGCCTGTTCGTGCCGGGCATACCGCAGCAGGTCAAACCAGCGTTCTCCCTCAAAGGCCAGTTCGAGTCGGCGCTGACGGTCTACCTCATTGCGGAACGCCTGCTGCGTCGCTACATTTGCCAGCGTCAGAGCCGGTAAGCCCGCCCGCGTCCGAACCGCATTCAGGGCCGTCAGGGCTGCCTGCGACGGACCGTTCTGCTCATTCAGGGCTTCGGCATACATCAGCATCACATCCGCCAGCCGCAGTACGTAATAATTGTCCGGACTGTTGAACCCGTTGGGATTGCTGCGCCATTTGTAAACGAAATAGCCGTTATCGTTGGGGTTAGAAGAACGGGACAGCACGAAGCTGGCGTGATTCCGGCCCGCCGGTATGCTCTCTCCCGTGAACTTCCAGCGCTGATCGTTGATCGTGTCGGCGGATTGAATCAGTTCGTTCGTCGGAATATTGAATTTCGGAAACGAATACGTAGCCGGTGGCGAGGGCAGCAGCAGGTCGGGCAGGATAAAACCGCCGTCGGCATTCCCCGCAAACTGCACTTCAAAGATGGACTCCGGTTTGTTTTCGGGCGGAAACAGCGCGTTAAAGCTGGGCATCAACTGATACAGACCGCTGCTGATGACTTTATTGGCGGCCGTTGCAGCCTGCGCCCATTGCCGCTGGGTCAGGAACACCTTCGCCTGAAGGGCATTGACCGCCGTTTTGCTGACCCGGATCGGCGAGTTCGACCCGGCGGCTGTCCATTGTTCGGCTTGTTGCAGATCGCTCACAATCTGGGCATAGACCTGTTCCTCGGTAGACCGCGCCAGGTTTACCACGCTGTTGTCGCCCGACTCGGTTGGCGTAAGCCGTAACGGAACCCCGCTGTACAAACGCACCAGATTGAAGTAATGAAGCGCCCGCAAAAAGCTGGCTTCGCCCAGAATCTGATTTCGGCGGGCGGTATCCATCTGGATGCCCGGGACGTAGTTTAATACCGCATTGACCCGGTTAATACCGATGTAAGAAGCCTGGAATACGTTATTGACCTGGCTGGTCTGGGGCGTCCACAAAATCCGTTCCATAGCGTTGACGTCGCCGTTGGTACTGGTCACGTTATCGGACGGCATTTCGCCTACCACATTCAGGTCCTGGCCATACGTACCGGTTTGTTGCAGGGCATCATAAGCCGCCGTCAGTGCCGATTCGGCATCGTCGGCATTCTGGAAAAAGTTTTCCGGCGTAATGCTGGGCAACGGGTTTTTTTCCAGCACCTGGCAGCCCGCCAGGAACAGAAAGGGGAGAAGGAGAATCGTGATTTTCTTCATGACGGGTGGTATTAAAAGTTGACGGTGATGCCTGCGGTAAAGGTTCGGGCCTGCGGATAAACGCCGTAGTCGCGTCCAAAACCCACGGACGAGAACGGGTCGGCGCTCACTTCCGGGTCGTAGCCGGTATACCTGGTGAAGGTGAGCAGGTTCTGGCCAGTCAGGTAAACCCGGGCGTTGCTGATGCGGGCCCGCTGCAAGGGTTTGACCGGCAGGTTGTAGGCGATGGTCAGGTTTTTCAGCCGGGTGTACGTGCCGCTTTCCACAAACCGCGTCGAAAACCGGTTATTCTGGTTGGGGTCGTAGCGAACGGCCCGCGGAATGTCGGTATTCATGTTGTCGGGACGCCAGCGGTTGAGCACCCGCGCCGTCTGGTTGAAGGGGTCCGCCATGCCCTCGATGCTGACCCGGTTCTGGTTATAGATGTCGTTTCCAAAACTGCCCTGAAACAGAAAGCTCAGTTCAAACCCCTTGTAGGTAAGCGTGTTGGTCAGACCGGCGAAGAAGCCCGGGTTGGGGTTCCCGATAACGGTCCGGTCATTGGCGTCGATCACCCCGTCGCCGTTCAGGTCGGCAAACCGGATGTCGCCTGGCTGCGGGTTATTGGGTTGGGTGGCTGCACCGGTAATGTCCTGCTGCGATTGAAAAATGCCCTGAACCACGTAGCCGTAAAAAGCACCCAGCGGCTCGCCTTTGCGGGTGATGGTGAAATCGCCAATGATCTGCCGATCCACTTCCTGCCCCAGTTCGTTGCGGAGCGTACCGATGTCCAGCACCTGATTGCGGTTCAGGCTGATGTTGAAGTTGGTAGTCCAGTTCAGGCCATTGCCCTGACTTTCGATGTTGGTGCTGTTGATGCCCAGTTCAATGCCCTTGTTCTGAATGTCGCCGATGTTCTGAATAATCTGCGGATTCTGCGCCCCGGCATTGAAAGGCAGCGGCACGTTCGTCAGCAGGTCGGTGGTGCGTTTGAGGTAGGCATCCACCGTGGCCGTCACCCGGTTGTTGAACAAGCCGATGTCTACCCCTGCGTTAAACTGCTTGGTGGTTTCCCAGCGCAAATCTGCGTTTCCGATCTGCTGGGGGGCAATGCCGCCCTGAATACCGCCCGTTCCGGCGTAGTTCGCTCCCGACGCGTAGGTACTAAACCGCTGGTACGCGCCAATTTCCTGGTTCCCGTTTGCCCCGTAACTCAGCCGCAGTTTCAGGTCGTTGACCACCTTAGACTGGGGGAAAAAGCTTTCGCGCGAAACCCGCCAGCCGAGCGACAGGGCCGGGAAATACCCGAAGCGGTTGTTCGTTCCAAACCGGCTGGAGCCGTCGGCCCGCAAGCTGAGCGAGGCCAGATACCGTTCCTGGTAATTATAAATGGCGCGGGCAAAAAAGCTTAACAAGCCCCACTGATCCTGGTAACTGGAAGGGGCCGTAAACTGCGTTCCGGCGCTCAGGTACGGAACGGCATTCGACGGAAAGCCGGTAACCGAAGCCCGCGACGTAAACCGGTCCGACGCCTGAACGGATTGCCCGGCCAGCAGCGTCAGGTTATGGTTATTTCCCAGTTCGGGGTTGTAGGTCAGCGTATTTTCCCACAACCAGACCACCTGCTGGTTGGTGGCCGTGCTGGCGCTGCCGCGCGTGGCCGGACTGGCGTTCTGGGTGCCGGGGTAATCGCGGGTGATAAACTGGTTTTCGTTCTGGGTGCGGAAGTCAATACCGAGCGAACTACGAAGCGACAGATTGGATAAAATGTCGAGTTCCCCGTAGACATTCCCGATGACCTGGTAGATGATGGCGCGGTTATTCGTTTCGAGCAGGTTTCCTACCGGGTTGTCGAGCTGCTGGAACGGGTTAATACCGTAGCTGCCGTCCGGGTTGCGCACCGGAATGGTCGGAATCTGGGCCAGCGCCCCCAATACCGTCCCCGAATTCTGTAGTCCGAGTTCGCTCCGAACGCTGGTGTTGTTGTTGGTCCGGCTCAGGTTCAGGCTGGTACCCATCCGGAAGCGTTCGCCCATCTGCTGGTCGAGGTTGAGTTTAAAATTATACCGGTCAAAACCCGAGTTGAGCAGAATCCCGTTCTGTTTGAAATACCCGCCCGAGACGTAGTATTTCGTCGTCTCCGTACCGCCACTCAGGCTGATCTGGTAGTTCTGAATCGGGCCGGTGCGGTACACGGCGTCCTGCCAGTCGGTGTTGTAAGGGAGGTTGTTGAGGTCGGTGAAGGCGGGTGGATTTCCGGCGGCTGTGTTGGCTTCGTTGAAATACTCGGCAAACTGGCGGGCGTTGAGCATATCAATTTTCCGGCGCAACCGCTGGCTTCCGTAGTACACGTTCAGGCTCACCTGTGGTTTTCCGGTTTTGCCCCGTTTGGTCGTTATCACCACGACCCCGTTCGAGGCCCGTAGCCCGTAGATAGCCGCAGCCGCTGCATCCTTCAGCACGTCAATGGATTCAATGTCGTTCGGATTCAGGGTGTTGAGCGGGTTGGGGCGCTGGTTGCCAATGCCGAGTTCCTGATCATAGGTCGGCAAAACCGGTACCCCGTCGATGACATACAGGGGCGAATTGGTCAGACTGATGGAGTTGTTTCCCCGAATCCGGATGTTGATACCGGCCCCGGGCGCACCCGTCGGAGCCGTTACCTGAATACCGGGGGCCTGTCCCTGTAGGGCCTGATCGAAACCGGCAACGGGTTGCCGCTGGATGGCCTGTGCCCCCACCGAGGTAACGGCGGTGGTCAGTTCCTGCCGACGCTGTGTGCCGTAGCCGACCACCACCACTTCCGAAAGGGCCTGAATGTCGGTCGCCAGGGTCACGTCGATGGTCGAGCGGTTGTTGATCGGCACTTCCTGCGACTGAAACCCGATGTAACTAAACACCAGCGTTCCCGTCGTGCCCGGAAGGGTCAGCGAGTAGGTGCCGTTGGGGTCGGTGGTGGTGCCGGTGGTGGTGCCTTTCAGCAGAATGCTAACACCGGGTAAGGCTTCGCCATTGTCACTGGTTACTTTACCCGATACCGTTTGGGCAATGGTATTAACTGCGGCCCAGAAAAGCAGGAAAGTTTGTAACAGGCCGATTTGCGTGAGCCGCCGAATGGGCCCACGCTGGAGTAGCTGGTTTTTCATGAAAGTAAACGTCTGGTAAAAAATTAGGCTCCGTAGCGCTTCTCTACACTCTGCACTCATCCGTTCCTGGTAGTGTTCAGAAACCGGATGCCATAGGGGTAACTGCCTTACTTCGGAAGGGTTTTTAATAAAAAGTAAAAAAAGAATTTGGCCCACCGGGGGTGTTTCGGGGAAAAACGAGGGTAATCAGCGTCCAGCGTGGCTTTTTTGGACCACTTCCTCACTTGTAGAAACTTCTAACAGCTATAGCCTGCTAAATCTGGTTTGAATGGTAATGCAGGGCTATTACCGCTACCTTAACCCAAGGGTTTGCCGACGCAGCAGGCAATAAAATCATCTATCAAACAGCAACGTATGTCTAATCATCAAACGGTAACCGGCACTCAGGCGACACCTCAGCAAGCGGCCAAATCACTCGGATTGATTCCGGGGGCGCACTCAATTCAGGATTTAATCTGTTTTTCACACCTGCGCTGGAACTTCGTCTACCAGCGCCCCCAGCATCTGCTCAGCCGCGCCAGTCGCCACTTCCGCGTCTGGTTCTGGGAAGAGCCCGTCTGGGATCATCAAGCCTGGCTGGAAGTCCGTCCTATTGATGCACAAATGCACATTCTGGTGCCCCACGTACCACATGGGACCCCCGCCGAAGCTCAACATGATTTGCAGCGTAAATGGCTAAACGACCTCTTGACCCAGCAGCAAATCACCGACTTTGTGGCCTGGTATTACACCCCCATGGCCCTCAACTTTACCGAACATATCCAGCCCCGGCTTACCGTCTACGACTGCATGGACGAGTTATCGGCTTTCCGAGGTGCTCCACCCCAACTGCGTGAGCGGGAAAAACAACTCATGCAGCAGGCCCAACTCATGTTTACCGGCGGACAGAGCCTCTACGAAGCCAAGAAAAACCTGCACCCCTCGGTGCATGCTTTCCCCAGCAGCATCGACAACCACCACTTTGGACAAGCCCGGCTGGGACTGGACGATCCGGCCGATCAGCAGGCGCTGGCTTACCCGCGCATTGGCTTTAGTGGCGTCATTGATGAACGGCTGGATATCCAGTTGTTGGGCGAGCTGGCCCGGCGTCGTCCCGACTGGCAGTTTGTGCTGCTGGGTCCGGTGGTCAAGATTGATCCGGCCTCTTTGCCTCAGGGCCCTAACCTGCACTACCTGGGCATGAAGGCCTACGAGCAGCTACCGGCTTATTTCAGCAACTGGCAGGTGGCCTGGTTACCTTTTGCGCTCAACGAGTCGACGCGTTTCATCAGCCCCACCAAGACGCCGGAGTACCTGGCCGCTGGCCTGCCGGTGGTATCGACGCCGATCCGGGATGTGGTCAGCACCTATGGGGAGTGTGGCACGGTATGGATTGCCGACGGGGTTGAGGAGTTTGAGCGGTCGATAGAAGCGGCATTGCAGAACCCCTCGGCCTTATGCTGGAGCCGGATTGATGCCCAACTAGCGCAGTGCTCCTGGCAGCAGACCTGGAAACAGATGCATGAGCTGATGGATGAGCAGTTACAGATTTCTGACCGGTCGCGGTTTTCAGCTACAAAAGCCGTCACTGTTTAATTGATATGCACCGACTACTACTGCAAAGCCCAGCCAGATTGGCTGGGCTGCTTTTTTTATAAAATCCTCGTTTTGGCGAAGGGCTTGTAAGTGAACTTATAACCGAAACTGGCTGATGGCTGGCTGGGCATTCGTGTTGGCTATCAGCGCCTGGGCGTCGCGTAAAGCGTCGGCATACGGTTGGTACAGCACCCGGCGCGGAGGCTGCTGGCTAACCAGGCCGTTGGCATCCACCTCCGCATCCCACAAGCCGGACCGATGCCAGGGCGTCAGATGGTCCCAGTCCGGGCGGTCGATGATGGGGTACAGGCAGATGCCCCAGAGCGGAACACCCTGTTTCAACACAGCCGCACTTTCTCTGGCTACAAACCGAATCCAGAACGGCCGGTCTTCGCCGGGATGGCTGGTTTCCGACAACACAATGGGCCGTTGGTAGCGATTATAAACCTGCATGAACAGATCGCGCAGGGGACGCCAGCGGGGGTCGAGCGAGTCGTTTACCCACGGCAGAAACGCCCCGGACCCGACAATCCACTGATTATTGTAGTAGAAATTCAGCCCGACCATATCCAGGTATTCCGGACGACCGCCCAGTTCGGGGCACATTCGGCCACAGAGCATGTCAGTTGCCTGATACTGATCGTTATGCGCCAGCGCAGCCTGACCAATCTGCTCGGCGGTTGCGTTCATCGGGGGCACCATGTTGACCAGCGGTTCGGTGGTCAGAATACGGACGCTGGGGTCTATTTCCCGCAGGGCGGCCACTCCTTCAATGTAGGCGCGCATCAAACCGTACTTGACTTCCCAGCCCTGCCCAACGCAATAGGGCGAGGTACCCCGGGCATCGCCCCCCAGCCACGACAGAAAGCTGACCTCGTTGATCGGGGTCACAATCAGCGTGCTGTCGGGGTTAATCGAACGGTAAAACTGGACAAACGACCGGCACAGAGCCGCAAACCGGCGGGCAAACAGCGGGTGCAGGGGCGTCAGATCGTCCGGAAAACCAAAGTGACAGAGATCCCACACCTGCTGGATGCCGTTGGCCCGGCCCCGTTCCATCATGTGCTGAACAACGTGCCAGTCGTACTGGTAGGGCCGCTTCTCGACCTGGCTCCAGCGAATGCCTTCCCGAACCGTTCGGATACCAAACGGTTCCAAATCCTGGTAGTCATCATCCAGGCACTGCAAGTGCCCGGTGGTGTAAAGAAAATCAACCCGGTTTCCCCAGGCATTGAGTTTATCGGTGCATTCATAGCCAGCCATCCAGAAGGACCGAAAAGGATTAGAAACGCTGGGATCCGGTACGACAAGACGCTGATGCGGTAAAACATCCATTGAAGGAGCGGTTGATTTTGGAAGTGCAGTTGATTTAATAAAAAGATACGTAGAAAATTGATAAACTGCAATTACCGCTGCGTCTCGTCCCCATCATCCCGGTGGTCATCTTCGTTTTCTCCTTTTCCAGTGTTGTCAAGCGAATTGTCTTCGTGGGTATTTTTGTCCATCCGATCCCCCTGATTATGACAAAATTCCAGGGTAAGGGCAATCACGATAATCAGGCCAACTACCGCGCTAATCGTTGCCAGCCGCATGGTTCGGGAAGCCGGACGGCCAAAGTCTGGGTCTCCGGTTTTTTTACGGAAGGCGACCCGGTAAATGAGGTAGCCGCCAGCCACCAGCACCACCAGAAAAAAAATCATTTCAAGACCAACTCCCATAATCGTATATAGTTTGTTTTATACGCTCTAACTCAGCTCCGGAAAGAGTGAACCGAAAAGGAGAGATTAATGAGAATATGGCCCTGATTCACTAAAAACAACATCTGGACAGTGGAACCGGCCAGGCCGTTGCCTTCGGCCAGGTAGCCGGCCACTTCTTCCGCCACGTTGTCCATCCGGTTACGTGCAACGTCCGAAACGCTTCCGGGTCGAAGGAATAGGCAATGTGGTCGATCTAGGTGAGCTGAATGTTCGCGGTTTTCAGACAAAAGTCGATGGCATTATACGGTAATTCGTAGGTAGAAAAGGGGATTGGGCGTTTGCTGTGTTTGATGTGCGTAAAACGCTCTTCTTCGGCAGCCGCCAGCACAACGCCGTCTTTACCAGCACGGCCGCCGGATCGTGAAAGGCGGCATTGATACCTAATGTGTACATACCTTATGGTCTATCAGTGAATGAGTGAATGATTGTTAAGAGGTGACCATTGTTTTCTGACCCACCAGTTCATGAACCGCCTGCACAATTCCTTCGGGGGAGGCCCGGGGTTGGGCGGGTTCCGGAAAGTGTTGCAGCAGACGGTTTCGCGAACGAAGCGACCGGGGCACCTCGAAATACAACACTCGGCTGGGCACCATCCAGGGCGTGTGTTGCGGATTGGTCATGGCGTAGAGCACCACAACCGGCGTTCCGAGGGCTGCCGCGATATGAACGGGGCCGGTATTGTTGGAAATTAATACCGGGGCTTCGGCCACAAGGCCAATGAAGTTTTCCAGTGGCAAAGCCCCCGCCAGATTATAAGCTTTTTCGCCAATGCCCTTCCGGATCGTTTCGACGTAATTCCACTCCGACTTACTGCCGGTTAACAGAATCTGATAATCACTTTTTGCCCGAAGCTGCCGGGCCGCCTGAACATACTGATCCGCTCCAAAGCGCCGTTTGGCTTCGCTGACGCCCGCGTGCAGAATCAGCCACGGTTCGGACGTATGCACTCCCCAGTTTGTCAACATCTCCAGGGCCCGAAAGCGGGCTTGATTACTAACGGTAATGGATAAACGTTTTTGGGTGGTGGTACTGCCTATGGTGGCAACCAGACCAAGCTGTCGCTCCACTTCGTGCTGTGTAGCGACCAGAATTTCGGGGTCCGGAACCCAGTCGCTGATTAGTTCGTAGGGGTTTTCGCGGCAATACCCCAGTACGCGCGGAATACCGGCCACGTAACATATCAGCGCCGAGGGCAGCGGATTCTGGCTCTGCACATTGAACAGGATGGCGGCATCAAATGCGTGGTCTTTCAGCTGGCGGACCAGTTGCGGCAGTTCATCCCGTTTCTGGCGATTGACGGGCTGAACCCAGGGGACATCAAACGGAATCACAGCGTCAATCTCCGGAATAAACGGAGCGATAGCCGCGCCCGCCGAAGAGGTCAGCAACGTCAGTTTCCGGTCGGGAACCGATTCTTTTAAGGCCCGAAATGCCGGAGAGGTCATTAAGACATCGCCCATGTTGTCGGGACGAAAACAGAGTATATTCCTGCATTTCTGCCAGATGGCGGTATCAAAAGTCGCAAGGTCGGCCCTGACAGTCGTTGTCAGACTGTTTGCTATTGGTGAGGGGTTCATACACGTTATGCTGCTTCAGAGGGTTAGGGTAAGCCCTTTAACCGTTGGGTTCTCAAAGAATTCAACTGCTTCCGTCCAGGTGCTGACCGTATGCGTTGGCTCCCGGTACGGACCCGACTGCCACTCGGTTTCGTGGCCATTGTCGAGCAAAATCGTTCGGCAACCGGCCCGGTTGCCCGCTTCCACATCGTTGAGAATATCCCTAATCATCCACGAAGCCGTCAGGTCAATACCGTGTTCACGGGCCGCCTGCTGCAACATACCCGGTTGTGGCTTTCGGCACGAACACGAAACCGCATACGCCGGAACCCGGCCATCGGGATGATGAGGACAATAGTAAAAACCGTCGAGATGAACCCCAAAGGGTCTGAGCAAGTGTTGCAGGCGATTTGTTACGGCTTCCAGGGCATTTTCCTGAAAGTAACCCTGAGCAACACCCGATTGATTGGAAACAACCAGCAGCCGAAACCCCGCCTGCTGTAATAGATGTAACGCCCGGCCCGCGTCAGGGTAGAGCGTAATCGCTTTAGGATCAACATTAAACGGCACGTCATAGATCAGCGTGCCATCTTTATCAATAAAAACTGTTCTTTTCATAGGTTAGGCTGATCGACTCAGTTGAGCCGTCGGTATGGCATCCCGCAGCGCTTTTTCAATCCCCAGCGTTGCAGGTCGGGAGATACCCAGTTGCTGATACATAAGGGCGGTTGTCTGCGCTACCTGCAACCACGTAAATTCCTGATGGACACTCCGGAGCGCACGAGCCTGTAAGGTATGCCTCCGGCATCGACTCCTCCGACCACAGCCAACGGAGAAGCGTGCTCGCTTATTAAGGTTAGTTTTTGATTCATTGCGTGACGTGCCGCCAACTAAGGGTCCGAGTACATTCGGATCGTTGTTGTCAGATGGAAGTGGAACCGTCGCTTACTTGAAAGGTTAAATGACGAGGAATGTATGTTCTGGTAAATGAGGCAATGGCCCTCTGGATTGCTGTTCCTAATCCCTTGATTTCGATGCCGATTCCGGGTGTATCTCTATTCGCCAGACCGTATTCTCACTTTGGTTACTTAGGTGAAATTCCCGCAAAAACAAAACGCAAATATCCTTGTTTTTTATAACCGATTGTCATGCCTGTATGGCAACGGTTTTATCGCTAAAAAATGGTTAACTAATGGAAAAACTGAACACTTTACCAGACACGAAAAAAGGGCCGTCGGTTCCGGCGATTCCTTCGGTTGAACGGCGAATGTTTCTGCGTAACCTGGGGCTGGCCTCGGCTTCGGCCCTTGCGGTGTTGACTTCCTGCGCGAAGGAAGATCTGGCGGTACCCCAGGGCGGTCTGCGTCGTTCGGGAGCCCGGGTTGGAGCCACAGTGCTGCCCGATGGTTCCATTGATCTGGGAGACGGCGATATTGGCATCACCAATATGGCCTACGCTCTGGAGCAACTTGAAGTAGCGTATTACACAATGGCGTACGACCGGTCGGCCGGGTGGTCGGAAATGGACCGCCGGGTAATCCGGGAACTGCGCGATCATGAACTGGTCCACAGGGAGCTGCTCAAAGCGCTGCTGGGGCCGTATGCCATTCCGGAACTGGAATTTAATTTCAGTACGGTCGATTTCAACAACCGCAATGCCGTTTTTGATGCGGCTCAAAAGTTTGAAACCGTCGGAACCGGAGCCTACAATGGTTCCAGCAAGTTTGTTCAGGACCTGGAGCTTCTCAAACTGGCTGGCAAAATTGTTTCAATTGAAGCCCGGCACGCGACACTGGCCCGGCATATGATTCAGCCCGAAAGCCGGTTTGCCGTTGCGCATGAGCTGATTGACAACGGAGGGCTGGACGTAGCCTACTTTCCGGACGAGGTGCTGATGAAGGCCCAGCCCTTCATTAAACAGAAACTGAGCGGATCCAAGTTACCAGCCCCCATCATGTAAACCGTCACAGCCGTATGAATCTATTCAATATATTCTCCGACATTGAAAAAATCGATCCTGAAGCCGAAGCCCGCTTTGCGTTTACGCGCCGGAAAATGCTGAAAACGACCTCCATTGCAGCAGCCGCTTCGCCGATTTTTGTGGCCTCTGTTATTAACAAAGCGTACGCCGACAACGGCGATATTGTGAGCGTACTGAATTTTGCCCTGCTGCTGGAGTATCTGGAAGCCGATTTTTACGAAAAAGGTCTTATGTCGGGGCTTCCTTTTGGCAACAAGAGAGCCCTTTTTGAAGAAATTGGCAAACACGAAAAAGAACACGTCGATTTCCTGAAAGCGTCCATCGCATGGGTGGGTGGTCAGGCTATCGGCAAGCCGGAGTTTGATTTTACAGCCGGCGGTATGTTTCCAAACCCTTTCTCCAATTTTGATGTCTTTCTGACGTTATCGCAGGCTTTTGAGGACCTGGGTGTGCGGGCCTACAAAGGACAGGCTCCCAAACTGTTCAGCCACCGGGATGTGCTGCTTGGCGCCCTGAGAATCCACTCGACGGAAGCCCGTCACGCGGCTGAAATCCGGCTTGTGCGTGGTTTGCGGGTGTGGGCTTCCGAACAGGAAACGGGGGGCGCTCCGGCTGCGGTGTACAAAGGAGAAAATAACATTCACCACCACGACGCGGTGGATTTAATTTCGCTGACCTATAACAAACTGCTGGAAATGGCCGGGGGTGACCAGACACCGGCTGAGCGGATTGTCCGGGAAAGCTTTGATGAGCCGCTGACGAGGGAAGAGGTGCTGGCCATTGCCGGTCCTTTTGTGAGAACAGCAATGCCGTAAAGCCTGGCTAAAAAACAAAACCTTCCGGTTAAAGCCTTTTCGCTAAAACCGGAAGGTTTTTTCATGCGTCCGTTGATAGAATCAGGCGCTGATCGTGACGGCTTTCAGATCGCTTGCGGCTGGTCCGTTGACAACCACCCCTTTGCCCGTAAACCGGGAACCGTGGCAGGGGCAATCGAACGATTTTTCGTCGGCGTTCCACTGCACCACGCAGCCCATATGCGGGCAGAGGGCCGAGTGCGTATGGAGTTCACCCTGCTCGTCGCGGTAAGCGGCAATTTTCTGCAACCCGGAATTAATAATCGCCCCCTGTCCGTTGGTTAAGTCGTTGACGTCATCCACCTGGCTGCCCATGAAAAAATCGGCCAGCTGCTTCGTGAAATTGCCGGTTTCCTTCAGGTAATCGCCGGTTACTTTCAGCGAAATCCGCGACGGATCGTAGAGTTTGGCCCAGGGGTTTTCGCGGCCCAGAATCAGGTCCGGAATCAGCAAACCGGCAATGGTGCCGTGTGTCATGCCGTTGCCTGAGTCGCCGGTGACGATGTAAATGTGGTCGTTACCCGGATTTTTGCCGATGAAAGCCATCGCATCCAGCGGTTCCATCACCTGCCCCGACCAGCGGTATACGACCTCCGTTGCCATCGGGAAATGCTCGCGAATCCAGTCGATCAGCAACGGATAGCGGTCCGTTTCCGGAACATCTTCCTCATCCGCCTGACCGGTTTTATGGTCGTGTCCCCCGCAAATCACCAGGTCGCTTTCGGCATCCAGGCGCTGCAACCGGACGTAGGTGTAGGGCTGGCTGACCCATTCGGACTCCTGATCGCCCGTATCCCACCACAACGCCGTCGGCACGCTGCCTTTCGGAATCTTGACGCCCACCACGTAGGTCCGGTACGGCCACTGTTTGGTGTGCATCGTAAACAGATCGTTGATCGGCGTGTTGGTTGCTACCACCACATCGGCAGCCGTTACGGTATACTGATCGGTTTTAACACCGTCTTCCCGCACTTCCGTAACCCGTGTTTCGGTGAAAATCTCGCCCCCGAGCCGCACAAAAGCGTCCGTCAGTCCTTTCAGGTATTTCATGGGGTGAAACTGCGCCTGATTGGGGAATTGCAGGCACTGGCCTTCGTCTTTGGCAAAGCCGGGTACCTGCGCCAGTCGGTGGGTGTCGATACCGGCCCGGTGAGAAGCCGCAAATTCCTGATTCAGGGTTTCCGGCTGGTCGGTAGGGTGGAGAAACAGGTAGCCGTTCAGGCGTTCAAAATCGCAGTCGATGCCCTCTTCCTGCACCGTCCGCTCGATGAAATTGATCGCTTCGGTATGGCTTTCGGCGGCTATGCGGGCGCCTTCCTCGCCGTGGTAGTGTTCAATTTCCGTGTAGCTGTCGTCCAGTGCATTCGACAAATGGGCCGTGGTGCGTCCGGTTTCCCCGCTGCCCACGAAGCCGTCTTCCAGCACAATCACTTTTTTGCCCGCTTTCGCCAGGTTATAAGCCACAGACAAGCCGGAAATACCGGCACCAACAACGACGACATCCGCCGTACGGTCTTCGTTCAGGGGTGAAAATTGGATCGGATCAACCGTGTCGATCCAAAAGCTCAGGTGTTCACCCGACGTTCGGGCGCCCGGTTTTTGATCGGTATTCATTCGTACGTTCTACATTTAAAGCGATAGTTGATGAAAAAAACACCCGGTTTTGGGCACTGGGTCAGGCAATTGGCCGTCCGCCGGTAGCGCCGTAAATCTCGCCGGTTATGAAACTGCCTTCCTGAGCCGCCAGCAGAACATAAATGGGGGCCAGTTCGATGGGTTGAGCCGCCCGGCCAAAAAGCGTATCCTGACCAAACGTTTTGGTTTTCTCTTCCGGCATGGTCGACGGAATCAGCGGAGTCCAGACCGGGCCGGGAGCCACGGCATTGACGCGGATGCCCTTTTCAATGGCTTCTTTCGCCAGGGCCTTCGTGAAGTTGGCAATGGCGGCTTTGGTAGCGGCATAGGCCAGCAGCGACGGGTCGGGCATGTAAGCCTGAATGGACGTGGTGTTGATAATGGAGCCGCCCGGTTTCAGCAGCGGCAAGGCGGCCTTGCAGAGGTAGAACATGGCGTAGACATTGGTGCGGAATGTCTTGTCAAACTCTTCGGTGGAGAGTTCGTCAATCGACGTGTGACTCATCTGGAAAGCCGCGTTGTTCACCAGAATGTCCAGTTGGCCGAACGCATCCACGGCCCGTTTAACCAGCGCCTGACAGTGGGCTTCGTCCTGAATATCGCCCCCGACGGCAATGGCTTTCTGGCCGGTTTCTTCCACCAGCCGTACGGTTTCCTGCGCATCCTGTTCTTCGCTCAGGTAGGCAATCAGCACATCGGCTCCTTCGCGGGCAAAGGTCAGGGCAATGGCCCGGCCAATACCGCTATCTGCACCGGTAATGAGGGCTTTCCGTCCAGCGAGTCGTCCGCTGCCTTTGTACGACGTTTCGCCGTGATCGGCTTTCGGGGCCATTTTCTGATCGGAACCGGGATGGGGCTGGGGTTCCTGCTCGTAGGGAGGGGCCGGATACTGATGGCGTGGGTCTTGTTGTTGCATGGTTTATAACGTTGATTTTGATTCTAACCCCCAGCAAACGGGTTTGTTTCAATCGGACGGGCTTACCGAGCCTGTGGTTCGCTCCAATTCGGTCTGCTCCTGATTCGAGACCATTTGCTTATTTGAGGGGTGGGCGGCAAACAAACCGGGCGGTTGCCGGCTTACCAATAGCAGATTTGCTGCGTTCCGACAGCACTTTTTAGAAACTTAATGCAACGTGCTATGAATGTGAAATGGACAGTGAGTGGTCTGCTCGCCCTGCTGCTCACCGGCTGCGGTGGAAAAAACACGTCATCCAACGTCGAGTCGCCAGGGGGCGAAAAAACAACGAAAACCGAAGTGCTGGAAACCGGCGCGGATGTTATCCAGAACAAAGCGCCCCTTCAGGCCATGAGTATGTACCTCGACGGCTTTCACTTCTACAACGGAGACATGAAAGGGCAGATGGAAGCGCATCACTATTGTACGCAATTGAACGAAGACGTGGTTCAGTGCGTGATTTTTGACGGTAACGGCAAAGATGCCAAGGTGATGGGCGTGGAGTACATCGTGTCCGGAAAGCTGTTTAAAACCCTGCCTGCGGAAGAAAGAAAGCTCTGGCATAGCCATGTCCACGAAGTAAAATCCGGAACCCTGATTGCGCCGGGACTGCCGCAGGTGGCCGAGCACGAACTCATGGAAAAGCTCGTATCGACCTACGGCAAAACGTACCATACGTGGCATACTGACCGGGACCTGAAACTGCCACTGGGCCACCCGATGATCATGATGGGATTCACCAAAGACGGTCAGCTGGCCGACAGTCTGGTAACTCAGCGCGATCAGCGGTTTAACATCTCGACCGCCGAGAAGCGCCAGAACCGGGCCGATATTCCATCGCCCGCCGTACAGCCGGGCGCTAATGCCTGGGAAAAGGGTGAAGTCCGCCAACTGAAAGTAAGTGACGACAAGCAGCCCATTCCCGGTCACTCGCACTAAGCCGTCGGCGGGTTAGTCCAATCGGAAAGCCGTTTTGGGAATGTGCGTAATCCGGCAGGCCAGGTCATCTTCGCCCGAAGCTACGATGTAATCATCACCGGCATCGACAATCCCGGTCGTGAAAACCACATCCGACAGGTAAAGCTGATCCTGGAGCGGCTCAATCAGCGAAGGGCTGGCTTCCAGAATGGGCGTTACGTCTTCTATTTTCAGGATTTTACGGGGGTCATTGGCATCGAGCAAGGCCCAGAAGGTCCGGTAAATTCCCACTAATCCTTTTAGTTCGACTCCGTGGTACAGCAGCAACCAGCCCTGATCGGTCAGAATGGGCTGGGTTCCTCCGCCGATTTTCATGGTCGATGCCGACCCTTTTCGGGCGCGGATAAACGGTTCATCGGACGGTTTCCAGTGCAGTCCGTCGGGGGAGGAGGCCAGGTTAATGGAAGGGCCGGGGAAATAGTCGCTGCCGGGCCGGGCCGCAAAATACAGATCGCCCAGCGGCCGGGTGAGGGCGTAAAATTTCCCGTCGATCTTTCCTTCAAAGAAAACCATATCCTTGTTCTGGTGATCGAGGATAATGCCATGCAAGGTGTAATTCAACCCGTCGGTGGACGTGTAGAGCGTGGTGGAATGCCGTTCCGAACTAACCGAACAGGTCGTCATGTAGTAGGTGCCGTCGATTTTTGTGATTCGTGCATCTTCCACCCCGTATTCCTGGTAGGCCCGCTGGGGCGCAATGATTTTGTCGTAATGCACCGTCACCACCTGCGTACCGTCGGGGCTTAGTTCGACCGGCAGCAACCAGGATAAGGAGGTGAGGGCCATCACCCGGTAGGGGTAGCCCAGCACCTGAAATTTGCGGGGATCAGCCGCGTTGACACCGGCCAGCGGGTAGGCATCCAGTACGTAACCCCGTTCCTCATCCCACCGGATGGCGTGAATCTGCTCGCCCACGATGGGTTGCCGAAGTGCTTCGGCAACCCGGATCATGATCAGTAAATTACCGTTAGGCAGGCGGGCAAGTCCGGGGTTGAAAGCACCCAGGATGTAGGTGTCGGCCCGCAGCGTCTGACGCAGGGGTGAAAATGATAAATCAATGTCGTTGGGTGAAAAAATGAGCAAGTCCGTCGGGAAAGCCATATCTTCTATCGAAAGGTTAAATCAACTGAAGATGAGGACGAATCTGGATGGAAACCACATCACAGCGTTGGGGTTGGGTCAGGATGTAGTGTACGCAGACGGCAATATCCTCGGCCCGCAGCATTTCGCCGGTTTTCTCGTTTTCGCGTTCTTCCTCCGTCGTCGTGGGCTGCATATCCGAACCCACCGCCCCGGGTTCCACCAGACTGACTTTAATGCCATCTTTGTTAACTTCTTTCCGCAGGCTTTCCGCGAATCCCTGAATAGCGGCTTTGGTGGCTACATAAACCGAACTGCCTTCTTCCCGCACGTCGGCGCTCATAGAGCCGATCAGTACAATATGGCCCCGTTTCTGCGGCTGCATCCGGTTGAGGGCTTCTTTGGTCGTTGCCAGGTAACCGGCCAGATTGGTTTCGATGACATACCGCCAGTCGGCGTCTTCCATTTCACTGATTGATCCGGCGGCCAGAGCCGCGCTGTTGATGAGGATATCCAGACCTCCCAGCTTCTCTTCGGCCTGCTGAAAAACGCGTTGAATGTCTTCCGGCTTCGAGCTGTCGGCGATGATGCCGTCGGCCTGTCCCCCGGCTTCACGGATGGCGGTGAGCGTTTCGTCGAGGGGTTCCTGATTTCGCCCGAAGGTGAAGATATGGGCGCCGTAAGAGCCCAGCAGGATGGCGATGGCGCGGCCGATGCCGGTGGTTCCACCCGAAATAATGATCCGTTTTCCAGTAAGCGATTCAGTGGCGGTGTGTATGCTTGCCATAACGTTGTTAGGAGTTAGCGTATAATTAACTGTAAATCAGAATATATTAAGCCTTTTTGTTTGGTCCCCATTCCATGCGCAGGCGCTGGTTTCCCTTTACCCGGTACTCGTAATACCGTTCCTCTTTTTCTACGGGTTGGAGCGCAGGGCTTCCCGGAGCATCTTCGTCGAAAAGCTGCACGGTGGGCAACGTACGGCTTTTGGCAATAAGCCGTACCTGACACTGGAAGTCGGAGGTACCCGCCAGTCGCACAACGACATAGCCCTCATTTCGGCCCGTAAATTCGTACTCGGCGTGGTAGATCGGATAATCTGAAAAAATAATAACCGGGATTTTATCAAACTGTTTGTAGGCATAGGTGGTCAGAATGTACGGCAGAGCTCCGCCGTATACCTCCTGACCCACTTCCCCGGCCTGTTTCCAGCCCGTTGAGATATCTTCCAGCGGTATGGGCAGTTCCCGGATGAGCCGGCCTTCGCGGGGTTGTTGACAAAGCATCTCCACCGGCAGTTCCGAAGGGAAATAAAAACGCCCCCGGTGCAAAAGGTATTTGAAGTACTCCGAGAACATCAGCCGGACGGTTTCGGGCACATCCTGGCCAACTTCCTTGAGGTAATTCAGCATGGTAGCAAAAATTTCTGCTTCTTCGTAAGCCGCCAGGTAGGGGGCGTCTTTCAGCGGAGCCACTCCCATAAACGTGCTACGCGCCTGACCGAATCCGAAATTACACTCCCAGATCCACAGCCGGGCCAGAACATTGGCAAGCCCTAGTCGACTCAGGTCGAAATACAACCGGTTGCCGGTAATCTTCCAGAGCTTGGCCAGTGTCAGCGAACTCATGATGGTGATGTTGGTCTGATAGAGCAGTTCGAAGCCCTTGCCGCACAGCCGCTCAGCCGAGGCCACCGCTTCGTTCAGATAACGCGGATCATGGGTGAGCTCATAAGCCTGAACCATAACGTGGCTGTACAGCCCGGCCACATCAAGCTCTCCGCCTTTGCCTTCGGCTGTTTCGGCCTTGAGCACTTCCAGCGTCCGGATGTCGTAGAATACCGGCCAGTTGTAATTGAAGTGGTGTCCGGCTTTAATGACAAATTCTATGGAGCGAAACAACAGGTCTTTGGCATCGGTATTGCCCTTTTCGGCCAGTCGTCCCAGATTCATGAGCGTATGCAGCAAATACCAGGAGTCGATTTTGTTAGGGTCCTGTTCCTCACTGCGTTCTTCTTCTTTAAAGACACCGCCCGGCAACCAGCGCATGAAGGTTTCGTGCTTACTATCGTAGTACGCAGTCAAATTCCGCTGAAGCTGGTCGACGAGCGCAATAGGCTTGCCGAGCCATTCCTGATATTCCCATAGTGGTACCAGAATGGCCAGTTGGACCATGCTTTCGGGCGGTTTTTGCGTAGCATCGACGTAGGCGTTGACGTGGTAGCGTTTCTCGATCTGGCGGCCGCAATGGGGAGAGTCGGTCAGGGCCTGGATGGTTCGTTCCGAAGCCTTGGGCCAGTCGTAGTAGGCCGTTTCGGGTTTGGGCAGCAGCCGGTAAATTTGACCGAGTGCTTCCAGAAACTGATCAGCCGCCTGAAATTCGGTTTTAGGGACCATTGGCGACAGGTATATAAACGCATCCGACAGGACGACTTCCTTACCCGCTTCCAGAGGCTGATCGGACGAAGGAAGTGCAAAACCAACTTCGGGCCATTGTACCGTAACGGTATCCGATGGTTCGGTTTGGGTGGTTTGGCAATAGTCCGTTAAGGCTGTGAAGTTCTGAAAATAGAAGACGGACCCTTCAGAGGGCTGGGTGACGGACAGATAAGCCAGCCCGGAGGTCGGCCCGCTCTGGGTGACATATACCATGCCCTCGGTCGTAAGAGGGTTGTAATCCGTGTCCAGCAGATACAGGTCACGGGGGAAAGACTGGACCGTAAACGGCTGGGCGGGTTTCAGCGAGGTGGTGTAATGCAGCAGGGACTGGTCGGAATGGGGCCTTTCGATCTTGATTCGAAAGGTTCCCAGCGCACCCTCAACCCGGTATTCGACACGGTTACGGGTGGCCCGGATCTGCTCGACTTTCTGAATGAGCTGCGGGTCAAAACAGGTACGGATCGCCAGCTTTCCGGCTCCACCCCATTCCGTGATCAACCACAGGGAGTTTGTTGTCAGGCAAACTTCTACCGAGCCGGTTTTAAAGGCAAAAGGAAGCGTGTCCCGGTGTGTGGCGTTTTTAAATTGTTCATCAAGTCCGGTTACCCACTGCGATGTATTTTGCGTTCTGGTAAAGGGCTGCCAGTAGGTAGGACTGTTATACGTCTCAGTACGCATCGTCAATTGGTTGGTATTTTAAATCAACTTATAACCTTCAGTACGTCTATACGTACCGTTTACATATGAAAAAATAAGGGAACGGTACCAGAAAGAATTCTGCCACTCATTAGGTGGAGCAGTACCATCGAAATCTTTTGTTCTGCAACGGCAAACGATCACTCGGCATCCGGCAACCTGGTGTATGGAGGCTGGCAGATCCGGTATTCAGCCGGTGTGGCGCAGGAATTTATTCGCCGGTTTGCGAATCAGGCGCATCGACCGGCTTGGATTCGGGCGAGCCTTTTTGCCGCAGAAAAATGGATAACACGACGATGGAAAGCACCGACAGGAACTCACTCTGCCAGTTTTGCAGCGACTGAAACCAGAACTCACTGGTTCCCATAAATTGCCACATCGTTAGCGTTTCGCTTTTGCCTTTGAGCAGCTGTTCGGTATTGTACTGGCTGGTTCCGCCCAGGGCGTGCAGGAAAAAGGAGATAATGAACAGCAGGAAGAAACCCAGACTCAGGGAGTTCTGATAAATTTTGAGCACCCAGCCACCCCGACGAACGGGCCAGGGCGCACCCGGACGGCTCGGCGAAGGTTCGCGGTCGACTTCTTCTTCCTTATCAGGGTCTTTCGATTCGGAGGAGCCTTTCTGGTAGAGAAAAACCGTAAAGAGCACATACAGGCCCATTTGCAGAAACTCACTTTCCCAGTTTTCGAAAACAGATTCGATGCAGTGCCCGCTGGTCAGGTACTCCGCAAACGTAATCGATATTCGGCCATAATCGTTTAGTTCGCCATTGAAATCGTGCCAGCCCATCCATAAGTTGCCGCCGAGGGTTAAGAGTGTAATGAGCAATAGGATTAATGAAAGGCCGTTATCGCGCAATTTTTTTTTCATACCAGGGAGAGGACGTACTGAAATAATTGCACTACTAACACCTTTCGGGGAACGGTTGTTTACAGAACCGTCCTCAATAAAAAGCGAACGGTTAACCGTATAGGACGATTAACCGTTCTTCTCCGAATTCAGTACGGGCAGATTAGTTACCTACCATAAAAACCGCATTGCCAAACAGGAGCTTGCCGTTGTACCAAAAGCCCCGAAACAGCGGATCGTCCATGATGTAAACCACACTGCCTTTGCCCATATCCTGTACGCCGTACAGCAGGGTGTTGTTGAGCTTTACTTTGGCATTCCGGCCTACAAAACCGGCCAGGTAGTTGTCTTTCCGCAGATAGCCGACATTCCAGCCATCTTTCAGGAAATCGTAATCATACACGTTCTGAACCAGGGCGTTGTAGCCGTTGGGGTAACCAAATGCCAGGGGATGGGTACGGTCGAGATCGACGCGGTAGACGCTGCCCGGTGTTTCTTCGGAAATGGCTTCCCGTTCGCGTTCGCCGTATTGGCGCAGGGTTTCGTCAGTGTCCGCTTTTCGGTCCGTTTTTTCCTTTTTGGCTTCCGGCTTTTCCTCTTTCCGTTTCAGGCCAAAATCCGGTTTGTCCACAAAAAAGCCCGTAGCCCGTTCCATTACAATCAGTTTGCCGCCAGCCTGAACCCAGTCTTTCAGTTTGGTTAGTGTCCGGTCGTTCATGATTTTTCCGTAATTATAGCCCTGCGGCATAATCAGGACATCAATGCCGGCCAGCGAGCTACCGGGCAGCGCATTGCCATCGAGCAGGGTCACCGGATAATCGAGATCCTGATCAAAATAATGCCAGACTTCGCCCAGCGAGGTAGGGGTGGTAACATCTCCGGCAATGACGGCAACCCGCGGATTTTTCAGCGAGAAAACACTGCCGGAGCCAAAGTCGGCCCCTTCGGCAACAAAACCCGTGGTGGCCGGAATCAGCCGAATACCGCGTTTGGCGGCTTCCTGCTGCACAATCTGGTGAAACCGCTCGCCCAGCCGTTCGTTGCCGGCGCGGGTTACAATGAGCGTTCCGGGATCAAAACTCTGATTGTCCTGTTTAAACGTTCGTTCGGCCACCCGAACCCGTACTTTGTTTTTCAGCAGACCGGCCAGAAACTGCACATCCTGCGCCGATTGCCAGCGGACGAGGTAGGCATACGGCTTTGGACCATTGGCGGGCAGGCTGGTGGGTGAAGCGGCTGCCGCAGTGGGGTAGGGAGTAGGGGTAAGCCGTTCCCTGAACCCGTAGGCTTTCAGGCCGTAGGCATACGGAATGCACCAGGACGTAATGTCGTAGGTCACCGAATCCTCCAGCGTCGACTGGGGTTCAAACAGGATTTTCAGGAGTGTCGATTTGGGCTGGTAGGCGCTGATGACCAGATCGTTGGTTTCCACCGTGACGGCTTCGTTTTTCTGTGACTGGTAACTGAAGCCCGTCAGTTTCTGCGATTTTCCGGCCACACCGTAGCGAATCAGGTTGTTGTCGAGCAATTTCCGCAGGGCCTTGATCCGGCCTTCGTCGTTGGCGGTTTTGATCACGTAGCTTTTGAACTCGCCCACCGGGTTGTTTTGGGCTTTCTGGAAAAAGCTGTTGAAGTTCTTCACCACGTCCGCCGGGCGGTCGGCCACGGATTCGAGGGTAGCAAAACTGGCCGCATAGTGGTGGTCGATGCGTTCGCGGAGGGTGAGCGTATCGCCGTCTCTTTTCTGGTAAGCCAGACCGGCGCGTCCGCCACCGCCCTGTTCGAAGGTCATGCCGATGGCTCCGTTGTAGGTAGGCCAGGTGTCGCCGTAGCTCGGGTAAAAAAGATCGAAATTTTCGCGGGTGAAATACAGCCAGCCGTTTTTATCAAAATACCGGGAGCTATACTGGCCGATAATCTGCTGAAATTCCCGCTGCCAGGGCGTAATGTCTTCGTGGTACGGTTTGGCCGATGGTGCAAAATAATACGGGCTTTCCGGTCCCATTTCGTGGAAGTCGGCGTGCAGGTGCGGCATCCACTGCTGATAGAGGGCCATGCGCTGCTGCGTGATTTCCTGCGTTTGCCAGGCCCAGTCGCGGTTTGGATCGAACAGGTAGTGGGTGTAGCGGCCACTTGGCCACGGTTCGCTGTGTTCACGCGCGAGCGGGCTGGGGTCGGGGTTTGTGCCGCTCATCTGGTTGTACCAGTTTACGTAGCGGTCGTGGCCGTCGGGGTTCAGATCGGGATCAAGGATGACCACGGTATTGGCCAGAATTTTCTGGGACACCGAATTGGCGGGGTCCAGCAGGTCATGCAGCACGAGCATGAAGGCTTCGGAACTGATGGCTTCGTTGCCGTGAACATTGTAACTCATCCAGGCAATGGGCGGCAGGGCGGTATTGTTCGATGAGGAAGTTGCCGTTGGAGCAGCGCCCAGACCGATTTGCTGGAGGTGCGTGGTCCGGATTTCTTCCAGTCGGGTCATGTTTTTTTCGGACGCTACCACCACCGCCATCAGTGGACGGCCTTCGAACGTGGTACCGTAAGGCAATAATTTAACGCGGTTCGAAAAATTTTTTGCGACGGCTTCAGCGTAGGCCAGTACGCGGTGATGGGGAGTAAAACGCTTGCCGACGGTATAGCCCAGGAATTGGTCCGGGTGTTGTAAGGTGCTCTGTGAAAGGCTGATGAAGGTTGTTAGCAGACAAAGTCCAACCAGAAAAAGTCGTTTCATGCAGAAAAATTAGGGAATGAATCAGGCAATTCCCAAAGGTAATCTGAAAGCGTCAAAACCCGTTTATTTAAAGAAATTTCAATTTTTTTTGATCGAAGATTTGCACGTGTCAATCTTGTCCGTACCTTTGCACCACGATTTCAGACAAAGGGTTGGCCAACACAGAAAGCCACTCGAAATTAAGCTGAATTTGGCCGATTCGTCTAGCGGTTAGGACGCGGCCCTTTCACGGCTGAAACACGGGTTCGATTCCCGTATCGGTCACGGTCAAATTCACATAAAGCGCTGTAAGCCAAAAGCTTGCAGCGCTTTTTTGATCAGAAGATTTGCACGTGTCAATCTTGTCTGTATCTTTGCACCACGGTTTCAGATAAAGGTTGGCCAACACAGAAAGCCACTCGAAAGTAAGCTGAATTTGGCCGATTCGTCTAGCGGTTAGGACGCGGCCCTTTCACGGCTGAAACACGGGTTCGATTCCCGTATCGGTCACGGTCAAATTCACATAAGCGCTGTAAGCCAAAAGCTTGCAGCGCTTTTTTGTTGTACCTACTGAAATATTTTATTTTTTCTGCATCTTTTTTGACCCGCACAGCAAACTCATCGAACCCGTTTGAAGAATACTTTATCAAAGCACTGATTTTTCAGGTCGAGATCAAACGAACGATATTGATAACCTTCCTGGGTAACTACGTTACAAAAATTTTATGGATTGGTGACGGTTATATATTTCTCTTATACGGTTTCAATAGCTGAATGCCGACAGCCTTGCTTTTAGTCAACGTGACCTACCGACTGTGACCGTATGATGCTTTAATCCGTAACACAGCGGCCCGGCAAACGAATGATCCGCTGTGTTACGGATTATTTCGCATTCCATCGTACCTCTGGCCTCTCGTAAAAAACAAAAGCCGTATTGTCCTGCTCAAAACAGAAATGGTCGCCGTTCCGGTATTCGGCCTAGTCCGAATTGTATAATGCGCTTAAAAAGGCCCGCCAGCGCCAATCTAATCATACCAATGTTCAGGTCCGCTTCAGACGGCTTTCCAACCCGAAAGCCGTCTGAAGCGGACCTGAACAAAAAGATTCTTCCTTAAGGTTGTTTTAGCAGCTTGATGTGTTGGGTCCTGGTCCCCTCACCAACTCGTAAAATATAGGCACCTGCGCCTAGCTGGCTGCCCACGGGCACCATCTGCTTGTCGCCCGATGTCACGCCCTGCCATACCCGGCGGCCCAGCAGATCATACAACTCCACGGTCTGCGGGCCGGAATGAGCTCCTTTTGACTCAATCGTAAACGACTCAGTGAACGGGTTGGGGAAGACCTCCACGCCGTCCGGCACTTGCTCTGCCGATAGCCGCCAGGGAGTTTGGCGAAAGTAAAACTCAAAATGAACTGTTTTCGAGATGCCGGCCGCGCCGGTTCCGTTGGGCCCCGAGTAGGGGGTGGCCGTCACCGTGTAGTGGCCCACTTCCCGCCGGCGGTCCTTGTAGTCACCGTTGGTGTCACCAAACAACGCGTAAGGAGCGCCATTCTCAAGCTGGGAGTGGGTCTGCTGGCCACTCAACGTAAAGATAACCGAGCCAACGGTTGCTGGGCTGGTCACGGCCTGAATATTGTAGGCTTCTCCGGAGTGATCAAGGGTAATTCTTTCGGCATCGTTGATCCGTAGGCCGGCTTGATTCGTAATCGGATTGATTAAATCAAAATGATCTACCCGGATGTGGTCGACTACTGTGAAGCTTATGGTTACGGAATCGCCCGCCGTGCCGGTGCCATTAGGGCCGGAATAGGGTGTGGCCGTCAGCGTATAGCTACCTACAGCTGGGGTCCAGCCCCGGAAGTTACCGCCGTCATCCTTAAAGAGTGCATAGGGAGCTGCATTCTCAATGTGTGTCAGCGTCTGTTGACCGCTCAATTTGAACACTACCGAGCCAATGCTGGATGGGTCGGTGGTCGCCTGGATGTTGAGTTTGCGGGTCGGCAGGCCCATCAGGTTAAATTCCAGTTCGGTGGGATAATTCCGAACTGGAACCAGATCGCGAAGGGCCGTATCCTGGTCGGCATCAATGAGAAACAAACTGCCGATGGCCAGGGGCTGAGCGGTTGAGATGACCTTACGAATGCGGTGGTGCAACAAATCGGTAATCAACAGGTTACCTTGCCCGTCAACGGCCACATCAGTCGGCAAGGAGAGATTAGTGCTGAGCGGATCGCGCCCATCCCCATTGAAAGCGCCATTCAACTGTCCAGTGCCCACTACGGTCGTAATAATGCCCTGGGTATCCACTTTCCGAACGCGCTTGTTTGAGCGATCACAGAAAAACAAATTTCCTTCCTGGTCAAAGCTCATTCCCTGTGGTGAATGGAGATTGGCCTGGGTAGCCGGTCCGCCATCGCCACTGAAACCTTCTGTGCCCGAACCCACTACCGTCGTGATGATACCCTGGCGGTCGATCTTACGAATGCGGTTCAGGTCGGACACATACAAATTGCCCTGAGCGTCGAGCTCCAGATAGCCGGGGCTAAATAAACTGGCCTGGGTAGCCGGTCCGCCATCGCCATTGAAGCCTTCCCCGCCCGTGCCGGCGATGGTTGTAATGATGCCATTAGGGGCAATTTTTCGAATGCGGCGATTGTCCGTATCCGAAATATAAATGTTCCCTTGGGCATCGATGGCCACATCTTTAGGATCATCCAGTTCGGCACTGGTGGCAAGCCCGCCGTCGCCACTAAATCCTTCGACACCACGAATGCCAGCGATGGTAGTGATGATGCCCTGCTGATCAACTTTCCGCACCCGGTCGAAATCAACAATGTAAAGATTACCCTGCGCGTCTAAGGCAATACCATGGGCAAAGACATTGGTTTGGGTGGCTGGCACGCCATCGCCATTGGGAGTTTGTTCTTCCACTTCATCCGGCCCAGCGCCCGCAACGGTGGTGATGATGCCATTTGAATCAATTTTGCGAACGCGGTAATGATTACGGTCAGAAAACAAGATGTTGCCCTGGGCGTCGAACAAAATTTTATAGGGGTCGTCAATGAGGGCCTCCGTAGCCGGTATATTATCGCCATTAAAGTAGGTTTCCCAGGAACTACCACCGGCGATGGTGGTGACTGCCTGTGCGTGCACGGAAAAACTGGCCACCATAAGCAGCCAAAGCGTAAAGAAGTGTTTCATAATAAAGCTAGGATAAGGTGAAAAACTAAAAAGATTGCTTACTACCTGTTTTGCTGGTTTTGTTCAGTACTTTATTGATTTATTAGCATATACGGGGCGGGAAAATCACCCTAATTAGGCAACGGGATCCAGGCGCCTAGAAAAGCCAAACGCCCGACGATTACACCGGGCGTTTGGCTTACGTTCTGTTCTATAATGTTACGAGGTTATTCAAAGCTGGCTAGATACTGCTGAGATCGAACAAAATCTAGAGATTTGCCATTAGGGAACTTTCAGCATCTTAATATTTTGAGTCTTGGCACCCTGGCCCACCCGTAAAATATAGGCACCTGCGCCTAGCTGGCTGCCCACGGGCACCATCTGCTTGTCGCCCGATGTCACGCCTTGCCATACCCGGCGGCCCAGCAGATCATACAACTCCACGGTCTGCGGGCCGGAATGAGCTCCTTTTGACTCAATCGTAAACGACTCAGTGAACGGGTTGGGGAAGACCCGGACCAAGCCCGATTCCGTCTCGGCATCAGCAGCCAGCCGGGCTTGGGGCATTTGTGAAATAACCTGGAAGTGGATGGTTTTAGAAACGCCCGCCTTACCGGTTCCGTTGGGACCCGAGTAGGGGATAGCCGTCAGCGTATAGGAGCCAGGCTTGGGCTTCCAGGGGCGGTAGTCGCCACCATCATCCTTAAAGAGGGCAAAAGGTGCTTCATTTTCAATGTGGGTCAGCGTCTGGGTGCCACCTAGCTGGAAGACGACTGAACCGACTCCCGAATAATAATTGGTAAGAGCCTGAATGTTAAAATTTGGGGAGTAGCTGTAGAGTCCTATCACTTCACCGTCGCGCATGTCATCAATGTAGCGATCCTGATCGGCGTCCATCAACCACAACCTTTCGATGAGAAGCTGATCCACGACGGTAAAGTTAGTTTTAATGGGTACACCGGCCGTACCCGTGCCATTGGGACCCGAGTAGGGGGTGGCAATCAGCGTATAGTCGCCCGGTACTGGTGTCCAGTTCTTAAAGTCCCCGTTGTTATCCTCAAATAAGGCGAAGGGAGCCGAATTCTCAATGTGAGTCCGCGACTGTGCACCACTGAGCTCAAAGACCACCGAACCAGGGAGAGCCGTATTGGTATTAACCCGAATATTGAGCTTCCGGCTGGGTAGGTTTGACAAGTTGATCTGCTGGCCATCCTCAAGTGATCCAATGGCCTGGTCAGTGTCTGCGTCAATTAGATTATAAGTCGTGAGTGCCGTAGGCTCTAGTTCATAAAAGGCGATGATCACCGAGCCATTCTGGAACTGAGTGCCGCGCGTGGTACCCGGAGTGACGGTTGTCATCGTGCCCCCAGGGTTAATGAAGGAGTAGCCTCCCTGGCTGTTGCTGTATTCTGGGGTTTCGCCCCCACCGCCACGGCCACCCCCGTAGCCACCGCCACCGCCGCCACCAGATTGGCCATTTAAACCGCTGCCGCCGCCGCCACCGAAACCTGCCCCCCCGTCGGCTACATTGCTGTAGCTGTATCCACCGGGACTGATCTCAAATAAATGGGCCTGTCCACCGCCCCCACCGGCTCGCCAGGGTTGACCACTTTCGCCCACTTCATAATAGCCGCCTATTTCGCCGGGCCCATTGAGGCCTCCGCCACCACCACCCCCTGAGTCACCACCGAAATAAGGCGAACCACCACCGCCCCTATAGGGCGGTCCCAGGCCCTGCCCCCCGCCACCGGCCCATTCAGGGGCACCGCCACCACCGCCACCGGCGGCTATCAACAAAGCTCGGGTAGCATTATAGCCCTGCAGGCTCACGGCCGATCCGCCGCCGCCGCCGCCAAAACTGTCCCCGTAGTACCCCCCTCCCGACCGCCCGGCCTGCCCCACAATGATGTAGAGAAAACCTTCGGGATCCGGTAGCGCTCGAAAGGTGGCCTGAACCGTAGACCCACTACCGCCTTTGGTGCCGTATTCCCCGCCAGCTCCACCGCCGTCGGCGCCTCTGGCGGTGATGGTGACCAGGAAGGGTCTGTCTTCGCCGTATCCTTGCCATGGGATGGAGATCATATAGAACCCTGGGTTGGTGAAGGTATCTGGCGGGTATAAGAGCTTCTGAGCGTGCGTCGAAAAGCAGGCCGCAAAAAGCAGCCAAAACGTAAAGATGTGTTTCATAGATAGAATCAGGAAAGGATAATTGACTAAATTTTTAGTTTTTAATAGAGGGTTCTGATCTAGGCTATTAATTTATAGACTAACTACTATACTCGTTCCCATTCGCTGGAGGGGAAAAATACCCTTTTTACCCAATGGGCTTAAATACCGAGTTAAGACGGCAAGGTGCAGTATGTTATTTCAAAACAGGTGCGCAGGGGCTAGCGCCGAGCGGATGGGGTTGATGGAAATGTTCCCCGGTACGAGCGGAATTAAAGAATAAAGTGTAAGGCCGATAGTCAGCCTGAACCCATCTAACGAGAGGTTTGAAAATCAGGGTTTTATGCGACCGTTAGCTAACTATTTGTCTGGTCCATGCTCCTGGTTGCAAACGGATCGTTATGTATCTGTATGTGCTTACTTGTCAGGGTTATGTGGCTTTATTTTACTATGTGTTCTCCGGAAGGTGAAAGAAGCACTCACTCGTTTTATTCTCCGACGTTTGAGGATCACATGGTCATGTTAACTACTTGCGTTATCTATGGCAACCAACTGCTTTCTGCTTATCTAATTAGTAGCGATAAAAGCTGCACACACTTGTCAGTGGAAGCGTTTGATGGGACACCCATTGGCTCGCACCTTCAGGCGTTGGAAAAGGAATATCAAAAGATATTGAGCGTGTAATTAATTGATAATCCCAAGTTTGCTTACTCCTTTCCACTTGATCGCCCTTTCTTACTAAGTCAAGTAAGGAACTCCATCAGAAGAAAGATTTACCTGCTTTTCAAAAGAAACGGAACATCCTGGCACCGGGTTTGTCAATGAGCCAGCCCCACCGCCGAATAACCGGCTGCTGCTTGTTATCTTTGTCTCATCGGCTGCCGAGTCGTATCTGGCTCGGCTTTGGACCTACTTCCGGTAAGGCATTGCCACCCCGGCTTTTCAGACTCTGATCGTCGGCCACAGGTGCTTTTTAACCCGGCAGATTTGTCAGAGTTTTCCACGGAAGTGATCATAGGGGGAGCTGATCCTATTTAGTATTCACTATTTTACATGGGATAGTGAGCGGTTTTTAAAAAGTGTGTATTTTCAAAATGAAAGAATCTGCCAGCCTGACCATAAGATACTGTGAAAGAAATGCGCAGAATACATTAAGCACTGTAGCTTCCACAAATCAGCTTTTTTATTCATAGTGGCTCAGTCGTGCTTTCCATCGAATTCATCTACCAACCTATGCCTAAACTCTTTTACCTCAAACACTGGCACATCATCCTGCTGATCTACGCTCCGGCGATGGCCTTCGCCGTCGGCTTCTGGGTCATTGAGGATAAAAAAATGATTGCAACTCTTCAATTTCTGAGAAGTTTCTGGATTCAGACGGGGCTGGTCATCTGGTTTTGGGAAGTTGGGCACTACCTCTACAGCCGATCCCGGAAGGCCAAAGCCTGGGAACTGCTGCTGTTTCGAATAAGCCTGCTTGGAATCGTGCTCCTTGAATCCTTTGATCTGCTGGCCTTGCTACAGGCGTTTTTTCCATTCGCAACGCTTAACAGGGTGCCCCTGGCTGGATTAACGGATCGGCTCCTGCTTCTGACCCTGCTGCCGATTTTTTACCGAGCTTTTTTTGTTACACGCTACTTAAAAACCCAGCAATTGGACCAGCGTTATTCCGGCCCCGCAGCTCCCGTTTTTGCGAGTTTGCTGCTTTCTCCCATTGGTATATTGGTAATTCAGCCCCAGTTAAATCGTCTGGCCTTGCGGGATGACAGCAAAACGGTTCGCGTCACGAACTGATCAGTATGGATCGACACCCCAACCTGCCCTGAAACGTTTGAGTCTGCTGGTCCGCGTAGAAGCCTGGGCCATAGCACGAGGGTTCGTAAGGGTTACTTTTTGAGATTGGTAATTTTCAGGTAATAATAGGTGGCTCCTGCCACATTGGGTGTGCGCCCTTCGTCATACTTGTAATAGTGACCATCAAAGTGCACCAACCGCCCATTCTGCTTTAGGGAGTCGGGTAAATTACACAGAAACCCTATGTCCTGGGAGTCATACGTGCCTGCAACATGCGTGTTGATAGAATATTTATTTTCAATGGAATTAAAAGCAATTACTCCCTCCCGGTCCCGGACTTTCTTAAGGATTTTGCCCTTAAAGCAATTTTCATCCTGAGGGAAAGGGGGCTTTTGTTGGCAACCTGATAAAAGCAGGATCAGAAGCTCTAGGCCGATCAATCCCGTTTTTAGCGTGTTCATATTGTCTTTGACTTTGGTGGCACGACTTCGGTTGACACGTTTCAATTCCGGTTAGTCTGCACCAGGCCAGGCAGACCACTACCTTATTCCAGGAAGGAGCCATCGACCCTGACGGACGTTTTGGGCGTTCACCACAGTTCTGGGCCAACAACGGTGTCGGCATCGGTTCCGATACCCACCAGGGTAAAATCATCCTGGCTGGTGGGTTTCTCCGGACTATCCGTGCAGATGGTGTAGAGCTTGCCCCGAAACCGGCAAACGGGCCAGGCAAAGGCCCCCGTGCGGTTCATCTGCCGGTATTCATCAGCCTGTTTAACGCTGTGCCAGTAATGTTGAATCACGATTTCGCCCATAAATGCTTACTCGATGTTCCGGGTTTTCGCCACATGATAACCCAATCTATCAAAATCGTTTTTTGCCTGCAACAGATCAATACCTAACGAACCCGGACCCAGATCGGCAGACTCCATTTTTACGAGTTCACCGAGGGCATCTAACACATCAGCAGGGACCTGGGAGAAATTATTTTCCCGGTCATGGGGGAGGACCAGATACCAATCCGGCTGGCTTTTTGATTGGTAAATATGGGTAATCATGGCTTAATAGGGATTAGTCACTTAAGAACATTCCGCCGACCAAAGTGTTTAACTTCCCCTTAAAGCCGGCTCATGAGCCGATTTTCGTTGTTGCGGTTCGGTTCAACGAACTGATTACTTTTTGTTACCAAAAACTGGAATCTGGGAACCTGTAAATTCATTTACCAGTTATGGTCATGTGCAGTCATTGCACGTAGGACAGAGATAAAAAAACAACCCAGCCTCCTAGGCTGGGTTTTGTTTTTTGGAGACTTGACAAGGCTCATTTTCTGGATCGTGCCTGATGGCAGCTTTTAACTACGGTATGAGTGCGGTATCAGTATGACAATCGGTAGTAGGATGGGGCATCTGCCATAGTTCTGCTACGCTGGTTATCAGCACGCCCTGTCCATTTATAAAAAACCGAGTGATAATACCCGACCCTGCCCTTATAGGAAAACTACAAAATCATAGCCGAATTAAAGAAGACCCGCTCTCTGGGAGCCTTGAATAATAATAAAGCGTATACTCATTGATACCTTCTGGCAGGCTTATTGAGGGTCGTTAATTACCTTATTTAAATGGAGTAATCTAACTAATTATAAAAGTGTGACGAAGCTCGATGCATTAGGAGAGACTTCTTACGTGGTTTAACGGAATGTGGCTTCATTTTGCTATTATTTCCCTTACCGGAGAATCGATCACC
Source organism: Larkinella arboricola (assembly GCF_003259745.1). Lineage (GTDB taxonomy): Bacteria > Bacteroidota > Bacteroidia > Cytophagales > Spirosomataceae > Larkinella > Larkinella arboricola. The sequence continues at coordinate 696,790 of NZ_QLMC01000002.1, forward strand.
CGCTATTTCTATTCGGAACAGTTTGAATCTCACATGGACGTATTAAACGAGGTGGTCCGTTCCGGCTCTAAACTAATTTATGCCTTTATAAGGGATGAAGCCGACTCCCGAATTAACCTGCCCGTAGAGGCTTTTGACGGAACACCCGTAGGGTTAACCATGCGCGAACTTCATAAGGATATTCAACGAATATTAAATTCCTGAAAGGAAGGAGGGGATATTTGATCCTTTATACCGGTATTTCTAAACGAGCTAACCGGGCCAGGGCTCTACTCGAATGTCATTTCTTCCAGACACTCTCTGATTTGCTTCTTCCAGGCTTCAATTCCGACATAAAGCTGACTTAGCTTTTCTATCCGGTTGTGGTACCGCATGCCCGCTACCCGATAGGATTCTAAACAAACTGCGTCAAACCCAACCTTACAAATGTGTTTTACGTAGGTGTCCTGCATGGCGTAATACGCACGGGCTGCGGCCAATTGAAGAGACTTAAGCCTGTCATAAAGCGCGCTGCAATGAGCGAGTTCTGCGTATAAAACAGCCTTTCTTTCCATGATTACCAGCGCTGTTAAAGATGGATGCAGCGCCGATACGCTGCATCCATCGTCGTTTTTACTCCGCCATTTCTGATGGCCTTTTAATTCCTGAAGTGCATTGGAAAGCCGCTTCTGGCTTCGTTTAAGATGATCGGCGCTAAGCATGTTTTTTACAAGCTTTCGCTCTTTTTTGGTACCCCCAGCAGCTTGCGTATTTCGCTGTCGTGGAAATAGGCATCCAGCTTTAGGGGCAGTTCTTCCATTAACATCGTTTCATAAGGTGGCAGCCGTTCGAGGTACGGAAGCCCCGGCTCACCGGTGCGGTAGAAACGTTCGCTATCCAGCTCCATCACCCATTTTCGAAAGTCGGTAACAGCCTGGGTGCGGGCGAGATGCTTAAGCGCCCGGTTTCGAAGCTGGATTAGTGTGAAAGACGGAATAATAAATACAAGTAGGACAGAGAGTATAATCATTAGAGCAATCATTTAGATTCGCAAATCTACTAAATTACTTAAGTTTTATTACTGAGTATTTTTTAAATTTATTAAGTGGGTAGTTCGGTAGTTTCTTTGATTATGGCCCATATAGTAGATATTGTGACTTTATTAGGTGATAATATTACTTTGAAATAGTTTGGCGCAAAATTGTAAATTTTTATTGATGGTCGTTCGTTGCGGTCAACTTTCTTTCTAGAAGAAGGCCGACTTATCCTTACTTTATTACTTGGATATTCCTGTTCATGGGAAAAACGAAGGAGGTTACCTTTTCAACTTGGGACAAAAAAAGCCGTAGCGAAATTGACGCTACGGCTTTTTTGTTGGCACTTATCAACGTGCAAAGAGTGGTTGATTGAAAGAGGTATTAGTTTCTCATAGGCATTGCTTGTCAAATCGATGTAAGGTAGAAGTTGGGCCTTCTTTACGCAGCACCCCGGCAGCCCGTCTTGACACCTTAAAGGGCTGGTGATTAATGTAACCGGTAGTAAAATCATTCGACCAGCCGGTAATATGGTCAGGGGCGACCAAAAATCGTCTGCCGATGCGCAGGAAATGCGGCAGACGCTCCTGCCAGTCCTTCAGGGTGCGGGACATGAGCTTTTTGCTGCCATCCTTGTAATGAAGGTACGTGTAATTACTCTCAGAAGAGAGGTGGGTTAAGTCAGATGTAATAAGCGATTCCCATCTGGATTTATTCATAAGTCTTAGTGTTTATAAATTATTTTACTAGTTTATACCTGAGTATTTGATACTAAGTTACGGATTATGTCTGATAATATACTTAAGTACATTTAGTCGTTTAAGAGAATGTGATTATTTGGTTTTTTGGGCAGAAAATAGCTGTCTGCAAGGCTTCTGGGCTGCCGTTATTCACTTTTACCATCGGTGGCTAGTTTGCGGGTAAGCTGATTAACAAAGAGGTACGCTGCGGTTGACAAATAAAATTTCCTATATAAATGAGCGATGTGGGTAGATACTTTCAGGTTACTTCACAGCGCTTCGTGGTTGTTGGTTAAGATGGAGGGTAATAGGGAAAGGATGGAGCGATCTTGAAACCGGTAGCGTTATCCGCCAAAAGAGTGTACCTCAAAAAGTAACTTGTCAAACTTAACCTGTAACGGCTAATTAAAATCTTTTGAACTATGAACCTTAAAAAGTAATTAATGTACTTTTACGGTTTGTAACCATCTTAGAAAGTTTAGTTACTAAGTCGTTACAAACCGTTTCTCTGTCTAACACATAAAGAATTCTTCATGACACAAGCCATTTTTATCGTGGCTCTTTCAGGCGCTATGGCTTACCGGGCTTATCGGCATTGCAGACGAAAGCTTTTAACGCGCGACAAATTTCAGTTACTATCGTATGCCTATGAACAAGCCCTGCTAGGGAATGATCGAGATTATGCCGAGGCAGTAGGGGAAGCGTATTATTCCGCTTTACGCGGAGGCCGGTTAACCAGAGAGGACGAAAAAGCGATTGCCTTTGAGCTAGCGGTTATGTTTCGCTGTTCGTTATATTGGGATCGAATCGCCCGCTAGTTACTTGGAACGGTATGGGAAACCGTAAAAGACCGTTTTTATACGCTGCAATTAACGCCATTAAACCGCTGTTTACGCGGCAAGCTGAAATCTAGAATGCAACCCGGCGCAAGGAAGGTACCTGGGCAATCTCAAGCCAGAAGCGGCAGGTAATGTCTATAAATTTCATAAACTCGTCAAGGCGTGATGGCTTTTTAATGAAGGAGTTAGCACCAGCCTGGTAGCTGTTTAGCAGATCGCTTTTCGAGTCCGATACACTCATGATAATGGTTGGAATCTTTGTCAGCTTGAGATTTTGCCTGATATGATTCAGGGTTGTTAAACCGTCCATTTCCGGCATAAACAAGTCCAGAATAATCAGGTCAGGATGCTGGTTGGCCGGATCGCTTAGTTGGTCGAGAAGGGCCTGACCGCTGAAGAAAAATTTCGTTCTGGTATTAGGACGTACTTCTTCAAAAGTAGTCTTTAGCATGGTATGATAATCGGCATTATCATCAACAATGAATGTGAGCCGGGATGATGATGTTGTTGACATATAAATGAACGGAGGGCACAGAAGTAAAAGTAGGAATTAAACCGTTGTTTTTTCTTTTTACATATAAATTATCGCGTTTGCGAATGTAGTTGCATAACGTATGCCCCTCGTTTTCTGAGCATTTGGTGTCTATCACCAAACGTTCTTCCGTCTCGATAAGAAACACTGATTTCGCCAATCAGCCATTTGGCTCAGGACGTTTTAAATATGATAAAACGGGTTACCAACGCAGCCCGGAGCTTTATCCATACTTTTATAGTGTTTTTAAAAACTTTTAAATATGATAATGTTTTAATATAAATAAAAGTCATTCCTGTTAATAAAGTGATGAATTAATGTTATGAATTATCTGTTGTTTATTTTGCGGCTATAAAGAATCGCTAAAAATTCGGAGGTTGCGGCCGCGGTTTGATAAACTTCCCTATAGGACTGGCTACGTCCAACAAACCGTCTTAATTCATTTATTAAATATAGTGATGATACCCGTTATCCTTAGTCTGGGGATTGTAGGGGCGGTGATGTACATAGTATATCGTTACTCTAGCGATAGTCTGGTAAATAGAGACAGAAAAATCCTTTTGTATGCCGAAGAATACAGCAAGGCACTAAAGGGGACCGATAAAGAATACGCGCAGATGGTCGGGCGCGAATATTATTCTGCTCTACGCCAAGGCTTATTGACGGAGGATGATGAAAAGACAATTGCCAGCGATCTGGCAGCTATGGATGAATCTAGCTTCCGCTAGCACCCAACTTACTTACACTAGTTCATAACCGCCCAGTATAAATAGGCCTTCACTGGGCGGTTATCCATTTTGTAATCCTGGTGTCTCGTATAAGTACGTATAGTACTTTCCTGTACTAGCCACTGGAATCGTGCTAAAACAATTATTTTTGAGCTTTTCCTGAATCGAACCGGCTGTCAGGTATACTACGGTCTTAAATTTTATATCGCAGAATATTCGTATATTAGATATAATTAATACAAGTTACGGTGGTTTAAAATCCCCGCATGATATCATGCGGGGATTTTTGTTAAGAGGGCGGGGCCAGGTTAACGATCGCGTCAGGTTGACCGACAGTGCTGCAGTAATGCCATTGTTTTACCCCCGAACGGGCCAAACCTCGAATAAATTAAAAGCCGTAGGGGTAAATTTGCTGCGGCTTCCTGTTGATGCTAACTCCCCTGGGTATTCGTTTTTCATAGGCGTTGATTTTTAAATCGATACAGCGTAGAGGTAGGCCCTTCCTTACGCAGCATCCCGGCGGCTCGTCTTGACACCTTAAAGGGCTGGTGGTTGATGTAACCGGTAGTGTAATCGTCCGACCAGCCGGTAATATGATCAGGGGCAACCAGAAATCGTCTGCCGATGCGCAGGAAATGCGGCAGGCGTTGCTGCCAGTCCTTCAGAGTGCGGGACATGAGCTTTTTACTACCATCCTTATAATGAAGGTAGGTGTAGTTATCGCAAGAGGATAGGTGGGTTAACTCCGGTGTAATGAGGGCGGGCCATCTGGGTTGAGGTTTTTCTTTCATAGCTTACCGTTAAACGTTTTACCAGTTGCAATTGAGTATTTGTTACCAATATACGTATTGTAGTTACCCTAAGGATTAGAAGATAGAGGTTATTTGTCAGAATGTGATTATTTGGTATGTGCTCCTGTTTATTTGGGGCTCAAGCCTATAAAAATGCCTGTTTTAAAAACTCTATATCTAACATACGTTCATGTATGTAGGCTGTCTATCAACTATATAGCCCGTTACCGCTGGATAAATTTTTACTAGTTGTTTTTGCAATGAAACAGTCAGGTTTATGAGACTTCTCTTCCCTCCATTCCGTATTAACCAACACTGGGGCCGTTCAGAGGGCTTTTGAGTAATATTTTAAGTAATGACACGGTTTGTGATGTTTCCTGGCTACCCATCCGCTGGTTCTGTTGGAGCTACCCAAAACCTCGGGATCTTTCGGGTGCGGCTTTTTGATGGTACGATACTTGCCTTTGTTTTAATAGTGAATCCATTTCTCTGACTTATCGGCTTGCACTTGCCCGGACCCCAAATCCGGGCATTGCTTTGTCAAAGCTTACTATAGCGGATAAACAGGGTACTACAAACGGTTTTACAGGGAAGATGGTATCTGACCGTGCCAATTGCTTTTATTAAAATCGAAAGCAAGGCCACAACGGTCGGCCCGGACTCTTTACCCCCAGATTAAATAAAATAATCAGTTATGGGCCGTAGCGCCAACGTTGCCCCCTAACGTATAATCAAAAAACTACTTATTTATAAATAGAAAGGACATCTATAGGTATTTTTGCTTCCAAGTTCTATTGGTGGATTACTTACCAAATAGTTACAAACCGTTTCTCTGTCTAACACGTTAAGAAATTACTCATGACACAAGCCATGCTGATTGTGGCACTTCTGGGGGCTATGGCTTATCTAGCCTTTCAGTATACCAGCCAAAGACTTTTAAATTGTGATAAACTCCGGTTACTCTCCGAAGAGTATGAAAAAGCATTAAAAGGGAATGATCGAAAGTATGCCGAAGCCGTGGGGCAAACCTATTATTCTGCATTACGCGGAGGCAAGCTAACCGAAGAGGACAAAAAAGCCATGACCATTGAATTGGATAACATGTTTCCTTCTACTTCTTTTCAGGGTTCGGTCTAGTGGACAGCTTCAAACGTAGCCCGCACGGATCTACTCAGGCCAGCCAACAAAAATGCCCGGATGCAAAGCCGCCGGGCATTACTGACGTATTGTATATTCTGTCTATTATGTTTTCCAACTGCCTGCCCTGAAGCCTGCCTAATGCGTGTAGTTTAAAGCAGAGGGGTTCGTTTCCTGAAAGACCCTAACGACGCTGATAACGTTGCAAAACCGGTTCATATAATTTACAACTAACGCGTTTATAATTTAAAAGCACTATCTGGGCCGGGCATTCATAACGGTGAATAACTATTGTAATCAACGTTTATGGTTTTACGAAAGGGTCAGGGTATAAAGGCTGCATCAGGCAGGATGGGGATAGGATTTAACGATTCTTTTAATGCCAGGCTAATCTAGGTTAATGAAAACGGCCTGACTGCATCGGACTTTAATAAGGGTTTAAGCGGGGCTTAATGCGGAGCCGTTAGCATTGCAGCTATCTATCAACACCTTTTTGAAAGCCATGCTACTTCATATAACCTTCTTTACCCCAACCGGTGACCTGCGGACATTTTCTATTTATGCAAATGAATTTGAGCAGCAGCTAGAGGTCCTGAATACATTTGTCGCCAACGGCTTTCCGGTGAAATCGGCCCGACTTGCCAGCAGCGAAGGCGAAGTTACCAGGCTACCCATTGAAGCCTTTGACGGAACGTCCATCAGAGAGCAGCTTTCTACATTGGAAAAGACGTATAAACTCATACTGGATTCATGAAAAGCCTACCAATATTTCAGGCCAATCTGCCGCTCACGAAATCTGCCCGAGGTGACGTGACCTTCATCGCTCTTCAACAGGGATTGAAACCAGGTAAATCCACATATCATGCTGAGCCGTTTTAACGCAAAACAGCCGGATTAAATAATCCGGCTGTTTTGCGTTAAAACGAAAATTTTCAGGTCTATTTATTATATGGTTTTCATGCGAATGTCAGCCGCCCGGCTTTCACAGAGGCCGCTTACCGAATACTTGGATTTTTGGCCTGTGGCATGAAAAATGCCTGGCCGAAATGCTTAAACAGGCAACTCCGTTAGTTTGGCTGATTGGGTTGATTGGGTGGCAGATTCTTTCCGAATAGGGTTGTAATCGGCATCTACCTGAGCGTTTGAGAGCGTCACCCCAGCGCAAACCCCTAGCGTAAAGGTAAATAAACCGCAAAGGATGCTTACAAAACCACTAGTAGATAGACTCAAATAGGCAAAAGCAGAAGCAAGGGCTACCAACAAAAGGCTATATTTTCTCATGGATCAGAAATTATACGTTAACGGCTGGGGGTAATCATCTTCGTACTTGGGTATAAATTACCTTTTTACAGTACTATCTTTTCATTATTCAATAATCGTGCCCAACCCAATCCAAAGACGTTTGAGATGCCCGAAGCTACATAAACTGCAAATCCTGCTTTTTATCAGACAATATAGTATGCCGAAGTGTATAAGGAGGAGAGGCTAATATGGACAGACCCGATACCCAAAGCTTGATTGGTGATCTGTCGAAAAGCTTTAAAAACCTAAAAAATCTTCTGTTTCAACGCTATTTTGTGAGTATGTGGTTGGTAAAGAAAAATAGCTTAATAATTTCTCAAATAACCCTATTTGTCCACAAGGATTGAGCACATGTGTATAACTGGAAGGCCGCGGAAGCATACCAGAAAAGTAGAGGTCGGATAAAAGGTAACAACGAGAAAAGAGGAGCATATTATCTAAGGCAACTCAGTAAGACCTTGTTTCTGCCTCGATTGAAAAATGTCCGGATGAAAAGTGACCGCTGCATGGGCTTGCAGGATTGAATACGGCCTAATAGGGGATGATACTTGTCACTGGTTATGAATGTACGGTAACTTTGGCATTCTATTTGCTTAATCATTGGTAAGTCTGCATACGTGTAGACGAAAGGACAGAGAAAAGATCTTACGACCCGGCCTATTAGGCCGGGTTTCGTTTTTTATAAAACTAGATAAGATCGTTTCCGGTGAAGCTGGTACTGGGGAAGCGGTGTTCGAATTAGATGCACAACGTTTTTGGAGATCCGTTCTTCTTTTCCTTGTGCCGTTCAAACGACGGGGCAGGCGTCGTAATTCCCGTTGGCCGGAAGATCGGCCTTTGCCTTAATTCAGATCAAGTTACCAGTAGATATTAACTCCAGAAAAGTTACCTTTTCTTAGCGGCCCTTCCATTAGAACCAGATCATATTCTTCTTGAACTGATCTCCTTCATACAGGGCTAATGCCGTATTAAGATCACTGTACTCGGCAATCGCTTCCTGCTGATGTGCGCCCCACTTGGAAAAATTTTCCATTTTCTCGATCCATTTTTCGAGTTCGCTAAATCGCTGTTTGGCGCTGTAATACTGCTCCTGGGTGGTAATTTCGAATGACACTTGCGTTACGATGGTGAAAGGTGTGAAAATATGTATCGTACAAATACCATACCATAATCGGGTATTTATACCTATTTTATCTTTGCGGGGATCGCCAGTATTGTAATGATTTATCTATGCTGGTACGCAAATCGAGCTTATGAAACAGCGGACCATTATAGTAAAACGGGCTTGATACTCAGTCGGAAAGTTCAGGGCGAGCTTCCAAATTGATCCGTTTTTTTACTTCAATAATCTTAGCGTAAAGGCTTTCTTCTATACTTATTATAATTTAATTTGATCTTTGATAAGTTATAGGAGGGGCGCGTTGCCACAGGAAGCCGTTTTAATGGAAGGGCACCTGTTGTAACTAGACAATGAGGTAGAAGTACCGTCTCTAACCGTATGAGCGAGCTAACGGCGGTTTAGCGGAAAAAGGGCAACTTTTTATAAGGCAACCAGTACTAAACTTGATTTTCAACCTAAAACTCTACCTGTGTATGACTTCTCCTATACGCTATTTTCGAATTCCGTTTATCGGTATTTTAACCACTTGGCTTAGTCTGGCCTTCGGATTAGTAACTGCTCACGTAATGGCCCAAACCATTACCACCGTAGCCGGGAACGGTAAGGATGAGTACAGCGGTGACAACGTTAGCGCCCTCCATACCAGTCTGTTTAATCCGCAATCCGTCGCCGTCGATCAGCAGGGGAATATATATATTGCGGATGCGGGCAGCAGCCGCGTTCGTAAAGTAGACTCCAACGGTATTATCACCACCGTGGCCGGAAACGGAAGACGAGCCTTTAGTGGCGATGGCGGACCCGCTACCAGTGCCGCCATAAGTGGACCACTCGACCTGGCCATTGATCAACAGGGGAATATTTTGATTATCGATTCGGGTAATGACCGCATTCGCAAAGTAACCCCCGATGGCATCATTTCTACCATAGCGGGCGGAGGGCCAGGCAATTTCGAAACAAAAGATGGCGACGGCGGACCCGCCACCAGTGCCTACATAAACCCTAGTGCCATCGCGGTGGATGCACAGGGAAATATATTTATTACTGAATCAAACCGCAGCAGGGGCAGCCTCGTGCGTAAGATCGATGCGAATGGCATCATCACTACCGTAGCCGGTCAGTATACGGGCGGACAAGGCGGTAACGGGGGCGGATATGGTGGTGACGGCGGTCCGGCGACCAGTGCCACCTTAAACTCTCCTGCCGGGCTGGCGGTGGATGCGCAGGGAAATATTTTTATTGCCGATGCAGGGAATAACCGCATCCGGAAAATCGATACAAACGGTATTATTACGACGGTGGCCGGAAGTGGTACTCGTGGCTATACTGGCGATGGTGGACCGGCGACCAGTGCCACCCTGAGTTCGCCGGGGGGTATAGTGGTTGATCCGGAGGGCAATCTCTTTATGGTTGACCGGGGAAATTACGTCGTCCGGAAAGTAGATCCGAACGGGATCATCAGCACGTTTGCCGGTACGGGGCATTCCGGCTTTGGGGGCGACGGCGGACCCGCCACCGAAGGAGTATTCTTCGATCCTCGGGGGATAGAGATCGATGCGCAGGGTAATCTCCTGGTGGCCGATGTAAATAACCAACGCATTCGCAAAATAACGAAGACGACCATTCCACTGGCAGTAACTAGTTTCAGCTTAATCAACGCGGAAACTAACCAGGAGATCAAGCAACTGACCAACGGGGAGGTGCTGAACCTGAACGCGCTGCCCACCCGGCATCTGAACATCCGGGTTAACACCACCATCACCACCGTCGGTTCGGTCGTTGTCGTATTGCGCGGCCCCCTGAACCGGATCCGGACCGAGATGGTACCCCCTTATTCGGTGCTGAGTGACGACATGGGCGTCTATGACCGCTGGACGCCCGCCGTGGGCAACTACGCTCTGTTTGCTATAGCCCACACCTTCCCGGATGGAAATGGTCCGTCCGGAACCCCGCTCTCCATCAATTTTACAGTCGTGGATCAGCCGCAGGTGCTGGGTTTCAGTCTCGTTGACGCGATTACCGATCAAACCATTCTGGAACTTACCGAGGGTCAGGAACTGGATCTGGCCAAACTGTCCGGCCACGTTTTCAACATCCGGGCAAATACCAGTCCGGCAACGGTGGGTTCGGTCGTGATGCAGTTGAGTGGAACCCAGACGCGTACCCAACTCGAAAATGCCGCTCCGTATGCGTTGTTTAAAGATGACGGCAACGGTAATTACCGAACCTGGAAACCCGCCGTGGGGAGTTATCAGCTAACGGCTACGCCCTACTCCGATCCGAACGGAACGGGATCGGTGGGTATTCCCCTGAGCCTGGGTTTTCAATTTGTTAACTCCACTCCAGCGGCTCGGCTGGCGGCTGCCGCTGATCCGGAAGCAGGTGCCTTACGGGTATTTCCCAATCCGTTTCGCGATTCGTTCACGTTCCGGTCAACAGGACCCCAAAATACCGTTCAATCGGTGCGGCTATATGATGTGCTGGGGTGTCTGGTGTGGCAGGGAACCGATGGAGAAACCGAGCAGCGGGTCAGCCTGGATCGCAGTCTGGCCGACGGCGTTTATGTGTTACAGGTAGGAACCGGCCCGAGCGCTAAACGGTATAAACTGGTGAAAGCGCCCTGAAAAGCCCTTGCTGGCGATCATTACGAAAAAGTTAAAAAAGCCCGGCGGTCCCGTCGGGCTTTTTTCATTCAGCCTGTCAGACGGCCTGGCTCGAATTCGCGGCATTGCATACCTTTAATTCCTGCTTGGTAAAAGCATGAGACTTGTCTGATAATAGACGCAGATTAAACCAGAACCGCTAAAGCGAGTTGTAGTAGTTAAAAAAGACCGTAACAAACCGTATAGCTACTCTACAAAATCATTGGTGTACCGGGTAGCTAAAGACAATAGGATGAAAAATAACTGGATAATACTCCTGATTTTGCTGGGCAGTCTGGCAGGAATAGAAGCGCAGAACCCCTTGCTGAAGGCTACCGGAATCGCTAACCGCGCCAACCTGTGGTCCGTTGCCGGGAAAAACCAGGGGCAGAATAGACCGACCGCCGTAGAATCCGGCAGCGCTTCCTTTGCCGGGCTGACAATTTCGAACTCGCTGTTTATTTTCCACCATACCGAGTCGGCCGTACCCGGAGATTACATCGCCCTGCAAGGCCATTTTCCCGCCGATGCAGAGGTGGGTTTACGGATAAATAACAGAAAGAACTACCTCCTGCTGCGGCCGCTTCAGCAGGGCAACGGCATTTTCCAGACCCGTATCCCGCCCGACCTGCCGCCTGGACAGTACGAGATTTTTGTAAAAACCGGCAATCTCCGTTCGAAGGCGGCTTTAATAAACCATCCGGTGGCCGATTGCTTTAATTCACCTCAGGTGTATAGCGGGGCCGATATGGTCGTGAAAGGCCGTGATCTGGTTATGCCCGGTCAAACGCCCACCATCCGGTTTGTTCAGCAGGGGAGTGGCGCGGTCAGCTACGGAACCTACGAGCCGAAAGGAAGCTACGGTTTCAAGCTCAGATTTAAGGCACCCCGGGAACTGGTAGCCGGAAAGAAGTATACGGTTTTTGTCAGCAACGGATTCGGCGAAGCGCAGGTTAAGGACATGCTAACGGCCATTGCCCCGGCCACGGATTATTACCAGTTGAGAGTTGCTTTCCACGCCAGCTTCACGGCGGCAATTGTCAACAACGTCTACGACCTGACCCGCGACAATCGGCTCGCGGCCCATATGAAGCCCGGGGATGCCACAACCAACTACCGGGACGCGATTCAGGCGGCCATTGATCAGGCCAGTGCCGATGGGGGCGGGGTGGTGAAAATACCTAAAGGAACCTATCAGTGTACCGGCACGACCGGAACCGGCCTTACCCTAAAATCCAATGTGATTCTGGAAGGAGCGGGACAGGACCAAACCACGCTTGAATACGCGGGCTTTAAAAGCCGGTTTTTGTTCAGTCAGGCATCCGACCGTACCATCGGACTGGCTAATATTCGGCTGGTTAACAAAAGTGAGGGGGGAGATGCCGCCGAAAAGTCAGCGGCTGCAATCTTTAATAACGACGTACTTTTTTTGAAGAATGTCCGCTGGAACGTCGGCGTTGGTGACAGAATTTTCATTCGGGGAAGCAATAACGTTGTTATTCAGAACCTAAAGGCGACAGAGACTAAAGCCGGTTTGGGCGGGCCTTTACGGGTCAGCGGTTGTCGGTATGCCACTGTTCAGGAGTCGGAATTTTCGCTGGCGCAGGCCGTGCAATTTGTGAACGCCGACCGGTGTTTTATTGAGGATAATAAATTCATCCGGAATAACGGCATTCCTGTCAGCGAAAATCCGCCCACGACGGTGCATATCATCACCAACGAATTTATGTCGAATTCGCTGGTGGCTGGTAATCAGTTTCTGGTGGCGAATGGAGCCAATGCCCGCATTGCCGGTCGTGATCCCAACGGTCACCGGACCAAAGTGCGGAACAACGATGGAGAAAGTATTATTAGTGAAGGCGGAGGGCCAAAGCCGCCTTTTCTCCACAAAGGCAATGTGACCAGTGCAACCGCCACAACCCTGACGGATGCCGATCAGCACTTCGGAGCCATCGAAAACAGACCTTACGTATCCATTATACGGGGCAAAGGCATGGGACAGGTGCGCAAAATCACGGCGGTAACCGGTACCACCCTAAGCCTGGCAACGGCCTGGGATATTATGCCGGATCAGACCAGCGTTTACGCTACTTTCTGCTTTGGTTTACAGGATGTTGTCTATTACAACAACCGATTTGAAAACCAGCAGCGGGGCATTACCCTATACAAAACGGCCCTTTCCCGGGTCGATCTGGTGAAGAATACACTGATCAATTCGGGAGCTATTGATTTACAGCCTACCCAAAACATTCGCAACCACGGTAAAACCTTCCAGTTTACGCCCGTGTATGACGTCAGTCTGGTCGGGAATGAAGGGTCTTCGGTTTCCGATCAATACCAGGGCTGCTCCATGGGTTTACAGGTGATTCAGGACCGGATTGCGGAAACCTGGGGAACCGCCTGCATTGGTCTGCGGATGAAGAATAATACGCTCCGGCAGCAAATTCCGAATCAACTGGTAATTGTTGAGGACAATTATTACCCGTCGTTCAATGCGTATATGACGTTCTTCCGGAAAACATCTGCCGGCACGAATCCTGCTACTTACTTCAAGGACAACGGTGTGCCCCTGATTCTGGGTACAATTATCCAGGATTGTACGGTTCAGAACGCCGAAAAGCCTGTTTCGCTCGGCACGGGTACGTACTATACGCTGATCGCCGGGTTAAAAAAGATGAACTCGGCCGCCAATACCGTCTTCGAGAAAAAACCGGTCCCCGCCCCCGGTGAGCCAGCGCCGTCTGGCAGCCAGTATACGCTCACGTTACCGGAATAGGATTGCCCGCTAACACGCTGTAGCCTGAAAAGGATAAATCGAAAAGTTGGGTATTTGTCAGACAAGATATCGCTCCAGGACTTTACTAGTGCGTACTTTGCTATGAGTAAAATAACCGGTAGTGGGATATGGAGTTGGTTTAGTTTTTGCTAGCAATTAACCAACTCTGTCACTGCTTACCGTAAGATTGTTATGACTACGTTTTCCTGGATGAATACCCCGTATATAAGACGGTTTTCCAGCTTCTGGACTCAAGTTAATAGCACTGTAGTGCGCCCTCGACCCCGAAGATACTGACCCTGAAAATAGGAGTTCACAAACGGCCTGATCCGACGCTGGAGCCGAGTGAACTAGCTATGTACGTGAGGAATGGTTACTCTGGCCCATTCTCCATTTTTTGAATAGTCTCTACCTACCGTAAACTAACTTTTTTAATGACACCAATTGAACGAAGGCTCCGTCGTACTCCCAACCGAATAAAATTTCGGTGTACGGCTTTTACTGCAAATGGAACTCCCCTGGTAAGCCGCCATTTCTATGCGTATGGAGAGGAGGGGGCCCGCATCCAGTTTGATGAATGGCTGGAAGTTCACGCACCAGCCGCCTACAATCCGGACACCATTCTGGTAACGGTTGTGTAACGAGTTCGGAATTTTCTTATACGTATACAGTCAACTTGATAGGAACCCCAGCATATACATGCTGGGGTTATTTTTTGCCTAAATCAGCGTTTTATGGGGTGAAGCGGAATTTAACACGAAACCAGCGGTAAGTTTTATCGGCTAGAGACGGTGTTTTTTAATCAAAAACGGTTGTTGGCTGGTTAAGCAACATAAATCACCAAGGAAACTCTAAAAATGCTGGTTATTATGAAAAGATTTCTTGTCGTCCTTCTAACGGTTTTTACCTCTTTCTCGCTGGTAAGCTGTGATCCGCTGGACAAAAAGTACAATAAGGAACAGTATTCGGAAGTAATGGCTGAACATGCCGATTCTGCAAGCCGTTCGGCTTTCAACCGGGCAATGGTTGATAATGAAATCAATGATATAAGAAATGAAGATTTTACGTATCAGGAGTTGATTGACCAGGGGAAAACCCTGCAACGGAAAGAACAGCCGGGTAAAAGTGTAGCCCGTTGAAAGTGATTTTTATTTGTTGTACACACATAAAACCCCGACTAGGTAGTCGGGCTTTTTAATTAGTAGGACAGAGAAATTTATAGATAATTAGAGCAGAGAAAATGCCAGGGAATGGAATGTGTTGCGGTACGATCTAAACGTTCAGAAGGTCTAATTCCTGATCAATCTGTTGTTTGAGCTGCACCAGAATTTGGCTGTGGGTATATTTTCGTTGCAGCCGATCCGGTAATTGCGATTGCGAAATGGATTCTCCTTCAGAAATAGATTCGGCTAAAAGGACATTTAAGGTATCCAGTACATGTTGTTGCAGTCGGGTCAGCTTAAAAACCGTCTTGGGGTTAGCAGTCGGGTTTTGCTCCAGCTTTTCGATCAAATCGAGCAAGGTCGTATGTTGTTGCTGGATCTCATTCACCATTGCCAACCAACGGTTTTCGATAACCGTGTAGTTCGGTAAATTGGTATCCTTATTGTGCACCATTTTTGAAAAGCTATCCAATTGATAAAGCTTAATTGAATGTACTGTTGCGTAAAACTACATAGGTATTTTTACAATAAAAAGTATCAGCACTTATTTTTTTAGAAAAACTTCCGTAATTTCCTGTAGAAACCGTCTGCTTATTGAAACTGTTTAAACTTTTCTTTTTCCGCTTCAACTTCCTGCTGATATCAGCAGGAAAGTGAAGGTCTATCTTTAGTCTCCGCTACCTTGCCGATCTATTTACCCGGGGCCCTGCCAGAAAAGTTACCGCATCAGGGCACATAAATCATTTTGCGTGTCATTCCGCCATCGACAGTAAAGTTCTGGCCCGTAATGAACGAATTGGCGTCATCCAGCAGGAATAAAATCATTCGGGCAATATCGTCGGCCTGCCCAACCCGCCCGGCCGGGTGTTGGGCATGATCTTCCGGGCGTAACGGTTCATTCCGCGCTTTTCCTTTTTTCTTCAGGGCCGATACATCGATCCAGCCCGGACTGATGCAGTTGACCCGGACGGCGGGGCCTAAACTGATCGCCAGCGAATGGGTCAGGGCAAAAATACCGCCTTTCGAAGCGGAATAGGCAAACGTGTCGGGTTCGGATTGAAAAGCCCGGGTGGAGCAAAGATTAACGATACTGCCCTGTTGTTCGGTCAGGTGCCGGGCGGTATATTTGGCGCAGAGGAAGGGGCCGGTCAGGTTCGTGCCAATCACGTTGTTCCAGTCTTCGAGCGAAAACCGGTCGAGCGGCTTCTCCACCATAATGGCGGCATTGTTGATCAGGTGATTGATCTGCCTAAACCGATCGAGGGTAGCGCGGACCGCGTTTTTGACGGCGGTTTCGGAGGTTATATCGCAATGAATAACCTGTGCTTTCGCGTTCGACGCCTTCAGAGTTCCCGAAAACTCCTCAAGGGCCTCCGTGTCGTTCTCCCAGACAGCGACCTGGTAGCCGTGGGTCAGTAGGTACTGCGTCGTGACGCGCCCAATTCCCTGCGCTCCTCCCGTAACAATAACTGTTTGCATAAGCGGATACGTAAATCTAACTGCCCGCTAACTTACCGACGGATGTTGAAAATTGCTTATAATTCTATTTACCGACACGAATTACCCGAAGGTCATCGGTTTCCTATGCTAAAATACGAACTGATTCACGATCAGTTGCTGTACGAAGGGACATGTAAGCCGGATAATTTTTTTTCACCGGACCCGGTCGATGACCGCTGGGTGCTGACGGTTCATACGGCGGAGTATGTTCGGCAACTGAAAACGCTGAGCGTACCGGCGGTGATGATGCGTCGCATCGGGTTTCCGCTATCAGAGGGGCTGGTACACCGCGAATGGGTCATTGCGCAGGGAACCATTGATTGCAGCCGGATTGCCCTGAAAGACGGTGTTGCGCTGAACATCGCGGGCGGAACCCACCATGCGTATCCGGACCGGGGCGAGGGCTTCTGCCTGCTCAACGATGTGGCCGTAGCGGCCCGGTATCTGCTCGACAACCAGCTCGCCAGCAAAATTCTGATCATTGATCTGGACGTACACCAGGGCAATGGGACGGCGATTATCTTTCAGCGCGAACCCCGCGTTTTTACATTTAGTATGCACGGAAAAGACAACTACCCGCTGCACAAGGAACACTCGGATCTGGATGTTGAATTACCGACCGGAATGACCGACGAAGCCTACCTCAACCGGTTGTTCGCTATTTTACCGGACGTAATAAAAAAACAAAAGCCCGATTTTCTGTTTTATATTTCCGGCGTCGATATACTGGAGTCCGACCGGCTGGGGAAGCTGAACATCTCCCGCGAAGGCTGTAAACAACGCGATGCCTTTGTATTTGAACTGGCCCGTCAGCACGGTTTGCCGGTGACGGTATCGATGGGCGGTGGCTATTCACCCCGGATTGCGGACATTGTAGAAGCGCATTGCAACACGTTTCGGTTAGCTGAAAAACTTTACTTTTAAGGCCGTTCGTTGATCAGAACGGAGGGCCTGTTTTTAACGAATCAACCTGAATTAACGATGAAAATACAGTTTTTAGCGCTGCTGCTTGGACTGATCACGACAGGGCCGGTTCTGGCCCAGCAGACCTCGCCTGATTCGTCGAAGGCTTCGTCGGAACAAACCCAGCGACGGTTGCGCCGAATCGAAACCCGCACTACGACCACCAAACTGTATCCCGAACGCGATTCAATCCTGGTATTGCTTAAAAACCGAATGGCGGTTTTAAACCCCGGAACAAGAGCGGCCAGCGAACTGACGGCCTGGTTTACCGAAGAGGCCCGCATTGCCGATATCGACGGTCATATGAAAACGCCGACAGAATACCAGACCTCCACCGGCAAACTGGGCTATCGGAATTACCGGGTCCGGAAGCTGGAAATTAATGAGAATCAGGCTCAGGCCGTGGAAGTCTATACGATTGCGCCGGACGGAACAACGGGTGCGGTGCCTAAAACTGCTACGGCTACCAGCCAGCTCCGTAAGGGCCCGGACGGTAAATGGCGGATAACCGAAATGCGTATAACATCGAAGTAAACCCCGTCCGATTATCATGAGTCGATACCGTTTTAGCATTGATTTGGGAGAAACTTTTACAGATTTCGTCATACTGGATGACACCGGACGGTTGTCCATCAAAAAAATACCGACCACGATTCATGACTCAATCCATAATCTGGTGGAAGACCTGAGGTATTTCGTGATGGAGTGTAAGATTGAAATTGCCGACATTGAAGCGTTGGTGGTGGGAATCAGTGTGCAGATGCCACCGGATCGGGCCATCAACTGCGCCCGTGATCTGGAACAGCAGCTGCTGGCCGCTGGCTGGCCCAGTCCGCTGCAACTGGTGACAAATCACGGGCAACTGTTGCGAATCCACGAAGCCGCCGAAAACCCGGAAGCCATTATGTCGCCCCGGATCGGTGGTCTGATGACCGGACGGTATTTTGGCGAACAGATGGAGCAGAAAAATCTGGTGGTTCTCCGGATCGGGGGCGCTTCTGCGTTTTTATCGTTGCAAACAGAACTGTCGGCCCGGTCGATGGATACGCTCGACCAGTCGCTTGAGAAGTACGGCCTGAGTCTTCCGATCGGAGGGAACAGTTACATTGGGCTTAACGACAAGGGGGAACCTGTTTTACAGCCTGAACACGCCACGCCCGGCCCCGGCCCGGCCTGCTTTGACCGGGGGGGCGATCTGCCCACGCTGACCGATGCCGACCTGGTGCTGGGGTATCTGAACAAAGACTATTTTCTGTATGGCGCCATCCCGTTAAAGATCGAATTGGCGAAAAAAGCCATCCTCAAACACCTGGCAACGCCCCTGAATATTTCGGTGGAAGAAGCGGCCATGCGGGTTTCCTCAGGAGTTGATGCGACCATTGCGGATCACATCCGTAAACTGACCGGTGCTCATACCCGGAATCTGGAATCGTATAGCCTGCTGGCGTTCGGGGGCGCGGGGCCGGTCCATGCCTGCGAGATTGCCCGGCTGGTGGGCATATCGCAGATGGTTGTTCCGGTCGGAGCGGGCGTATCGTCAGCGCTGGGCTACTTGCTGGTTTTATCCGAAAACGATCCCGACTGGCAAATACCCAAAGCCATGCAACGGGCCGGTTACTACAACCCAACCCGGCGACTGGGCGACTTTTACGCCCTGAAAGGGTACCGCTCGGTGTATTACGAAAAAGATCTGACGCCCTGCGGATGCCCAATTTACGACCGCGCCGGTATTCGCTCGGATGATACACTATCAGGACCGGCCATTATCGAAGGCCCGGAAACAACCGTTGTCATGCGCGAAAAGAGCTACGCCCGAATGGACGCCTTCCGGAATCTGCGGATTAGTATGCGGTGAAAAGAGACATAAGAGGAGAGACAAGAGACAAGAGAAGAAAGAGATGGAAGTCTTTTGTCTCTTGTCTTTGCTCTTTTATCTTTTCTACGAATTATAAACGGAGAACGACGCAATGCAATCGTATTTCCGAACGCGGGAATAGCCGCGGGGTCGGGCAAAAATGTGGAGGGTTGACCAGCCCCGGACGGGCACCTGAAACTGAAGATGCTGGAGGGCGCCCGAACGCGAAACCGTCACCGGAACTTCGGTTCCCTTCGATTGGCCGAATCGACTGATGGTGCAAAGGTACTCTACCGATTGCTCATTTTGTAGGGTTAACCCGGCGGTTCCCTGCACCCGTAATTGCCCATCACGCGGGAAAGTGGGGCTGAAACCTAACTGAAAGTACGGATCATAGAGCTTGGGAAACCGGTCAAATTCGCTTTTGCTGAGTGGCTGACTGAGCAGTTGCCAGCGTGGGTCGGTCGGAAAATGCTGCGATACAAAGAGTTCCGGCGGGGTCAGAAAGTAAAAATCGTTGCTGCCCGCACCCTCTGAAGCCGTGGTGACGGCCCAGGCCAGATCCAGCAAGTACCATTCATCCTCAATCTTGACGGCATTCCATTCGTGGTCAATCATCTTGACCGGATGGCCCGCTTCGCGGTCTTCGGTTCGGGCGTAGCCCCGGATGGTGATCGCTTCAACACCGGCCCGTTTGAGCAGGTATTTAAAGAGCAGGGCATACCCCGTACAAAGCCCTTTGCGTTGGCGCAACACCCGGTTAGCATATTCAAATTCGGAGTAATACCGTTGCGAACTCCGGTTATTGACGGCAGCCATATCGTAGCGAATATGGGAAACCATCCAGGCGTAAATCACCCGTACTTTGTCCATATCCGTGCGGGCCGGAGCCGTCAGGTAATCCGATAATGCGGGGATACTGCGGGCGTACGAGTCCGGCGTATTGCGGGCGTAGGCATCAATCCGGCTGTAATGATCGGTGGGCAGAAATGCCGTAGTTGGGGGCTTTAGTCCAACACTGACAAACAAAACAAAAACGATGGGCAGGATTCGGCGACACATATTCTTCAACGCTTCGACGATAAAACTGAAAAATCCGCCCGTTTATTGTTAGCCGCCGTTTTGGGATGGTGACCGCATCCTGATTCCAAGCAGGTTAGCTGTAAAAAAAAGACCGTACCTTAAAAAGGTACGGTCGCTGTAATCTATTGTGATGTAGGGTAACCGTGGTTACCGGGCCATTTTCAGAACCGGGAACTGCCGCTGGAGAAGATAATAACTGCCGAATAGAACAGCGCTAAATGTCAGATCGCCCAGCACACCGTTCAGGAAAAACGATTGCCCGTTGTAAAATGCCAGACCAGCCGCGTAGCTGGCCAGCAAACCCTGCGGATTCTGGGGATAAAAAGGACTTCCGTACCACACGGCGAAGTTGGTAATCAGGAAGAACAAGGCGGACGACAACAGCGAGACACCGGCTACCCGGGTTACGGTAATGTTCCGTAAGAATACCAGCCCCAGCGCCCAGATCGCGGCAAATGTTCCGTAGACGGAACCCATGCCGCTGTGGAAACCGATCAGCACATCGCTCAGCAGCATTGCCGCCAGCGGAATGATCAGGCCGAGTGATTTTCGCTCAAATGTGGCCGCGCCAAACAGGGCCAGGGCGGCAACAGGCGTAAAGTTATAAGGATGCGGGAGCAGCCGACTCAGGGCCGTCAGCAAAATAATGGCGGTCAACGATACCGTACGAATGTGAATGCGCTTCATGGCGTGAAGTTACGTTGAAAATTAAAAACTGTCAAAACCCGGTTCGGTTTGAACGGCTAAACGCGCTTTATTTCCCGGTATTTGCACCCTATATAACCTGGACAACCTGGAAATGATTCTCGAAACAGACGGGCAGGCGGTTTTTATACCAAACCCGTCTGCTCTGGAAATGATTGCCTGGGGCAAACGGGCCAGCTCCTGCGGAAAAACGGAGTCGAGCCTTATCAAAAAGAGAAAGAGGAGGTATCTGGCAGGAAACGGTAGCAGCAGCGTTTGTGAGAAAATGTAACACCGGCAGCCTGGAAATGCGCCATCATTGCCAGACTACCGGGATTCGCGTTCGTAAAATTAATACCGCTGGTAAAAAATCAGGATGTCTTTGACTTTATCACGGACCCGTTTCAGCCGCATTTTTACGGCGCTGTCCTTTACCTGTAATAGTATAGCCATTTCTTTGATGTTCATGTTTTCTTCATACTTCATTCGCAGGTACTTCGACTCAATAGGGGCAATTTTGTTCAGGATTAGATCCACCATTTCATACCGTTCTTCCATTCCGGCATGGTCGTTGTTTTCGGCCAGGGTTTTCATGATTTCACCATCCAACTCCACACAATCAGTCTGACGACGGCCCATTTTCATACGGTCCATGCAGTAGTTTGTTGATACGGTGTACAACCAAGTTGAAAAGGATGATTTTCCCTTGAAATTGTGTAAGCCCGACATCACCCGAATAAAAATATCCTGCATGTAATCTTCTGCATCAGTGGGGTCCTTGGTAATGGTCAGACATCGGCGGTATACCTTGTTGGAATAACGTTTGTAAAGCTGACCAAAATAATCGCTTTGTTGAGTCGCTAGATAATACTGGACCAGCTCCTCGTCGGTGTGACGGTTAGTGTTCATAAGATGAATAGTTACAGAGATTTGTGAACTATGTATCGAACACAAAGAGGAGGCTGACTCTTTGAGTAGTAATACTGAGCTACCGCTCAATAGTTCAAATCTATTGTTTGCTTATACAAATGTCAAGCCGTAATGTAATATTCCGGTCAGCATCTTTGTAATGTTCTATTTTTAGAAGAATCTGACCGAGTGGAAATGAAGGCGTAGAAAAGAATCAGGAAAAACTAATGATGTGTATTTGTGTAAACTAGACGCACCGTATGTTTTAATGAAGATTCTTTAATAATTTATATTTAACCGGTTTTGATAAACTAAATAGGGATGTAATGAATAATGAACAAACCCTCTTACCTTTGTTGAAAAAAGAGAAAGAAGGTATCTTCCTCCCCAAATCATATCCATTAGAAAATGGTACAGAACGACGAATTAATACGAATCATTGATTTGCTCAATACAACCTACGAAGGCGAAGAAGCCTGGCATGGCCCCTCATTGGTGGAAGTATTGAGTGGCGTTTCGCCCGAAATGGCCGGCCACCGCCTGACGCCTAACACACACTCAATTGCGGAACTGGTTTTTCACATGACGAGCTGGCGCATTTTTTGTGTCAAGAAAATGCAGGGCGATAAAGATTTCGATATTACAACCCCGGAGAAAAACTTCGGATCGTTTCAGACGATCGACGATTTTGAGTGGGAAGCCCTCCAGATGGAACTGAGTCTGAGCCAGGAAGAATTGATCAACGAACTCGACAAGCGCGATGATGACGAATTCCTGGAAGACATCGTTCCCGGTCGCGATTATACGTATTATGATATGCTGCATGGGGTGATCAACCACGACACCTACCACTCGGGGCAAATCTCGCTCATCAAAAAGGGACTGAAATTCAAAGGACTGGACGACGATCACATGCGCGACGAATACGGTTCGGGCTACGGCGACGACTTCGATAATTATTAATCCTTGCCGTCATTAACCAATCCAATCCTTGCAATCCTCCAATCCATTGAATTACTGGCTTGTTAAGTCGGAACCGGACGCCTACTCGTGGGATCATTTTGTGAAACAGGGAAAAGCCGTCTGGGATGGTGTGCGAAACTATCAGGCGCGTAATAACCTGGCTTCCATGCGGGTGGGTGATCAGGTGCTGTTCTACCACAGTGTAACGGGCAAGGAAGTGGTCGGACTGGCCCGGGTCTGCTGCGAATCGTATCCCGATCCGACGGTGCCGGACGATCCGCGCTGGGTGGTTGTTGAACTGGAACCCGTCACGGCTTTCCCAAAACGGGTTTCGCTGCAACAGCTTAAAGCCGAACCGCTGCTACAAAATCTGGCCCTCATCCGGCAATCCCGGCTATCGGTGGTGCCCGTTAGCCCCAATGAATTTGAGTGTATTTTAGCCCTGGCGCATGCAACGTAACCAACTCGAACTACTTACTCCCGAAAGCTGGTCTTCCTACGAATTGATTGATACCGGTGGTTTTGAAAAACTGGAACGGTTTGGCTCGTTTGTGCTCAGCCGCCCCGAACCGCAGGCCATCTGGCCCAAGTCATTGCCCGACGCCGACTGGCAACACCGTTCCCATGCCGTTTTCAAACGCGACAAAGGATCGCAGGAAAAAGGCGAGTGGGTGCTGCGTTCCGCAATGGACGAAAAATGGTTTATTCCCTACCGCTCGAACGGTTTGGATCTGAACTTCAAACTGTCGCTTTCTTCGTTTAAACACGTCGGAATTTTTCCGGAGCAGGCCGTTAACTGGCCCTATATTCATCAGAAGGTAAAGCAGTTGCCGGTCGAAAAACCACGGGTTCTGAATCTGTTTGCCTATACCGGAGCGGCTTCACTGGCAGCCCGGCAGGCCGGGGCCGATGTAACCCACGTTGATGCGGTGCGGCAGGTCATTTCCTGGTCGCGGGAAAACATGGAAGCCAGCGGACTCGACAACATTCGCTGGGTGGTGGAAGATGCCCTGAAGTTTGTCCGGCGCGAAGTTCGGCGGGGCAACACCTACAACGGTCTGATTCTGGACCCGCCCGCGTACGGTCGCGGACCCGAGGGCGAAAAGTGGCTGCTGGAAGAACACCTGAGCGAACTGCTTCAGGCTTGTGCGGAATTACTGGATCGGCAAAACTATTTTCTGATCATTAATCTGTATTCGCTCGGCTTCTCGGCGCTGATTCTCGAAAACCTGATGCGCGCTCATTTTGGCGAGCGCCCCAACACCGAATTTGGCGAATTGTACCTCATCGACGGTTTTGCGAAACGCCTTCCGCTGGGCGTCTTTTATCGGTTTTCTTCCATCTAAAAACTATATTTGCAGTAGGAAATACCGCCGTGCTGATGCCGGTTTGTGGCATTGGTACGGGCGGGAATTGACGGTTTCCATGAAAAAAAGGATGGGCAGATTGTTGGGCCTCTGGTGGTTGATGGGGTGTTGTTTTCTGGTGGCTTGTTCCGACGAGGATCAACGGCATACCCGTATTCCGACGGTACCGCAAAATTCGGCCGACATCCGGAATCAGGCGGCTCTGGAAGCCCTGACGCGGGCCATTAACCAGAGCGGTCCGGCATCGGCCTATGCCAAACGGGCCGCGCTGTATATGGATCTCGGAAAAACCGACGAAGCCCTTTCCGACATCAACGAGGCTCTGGACCGGGAAGAGAACGAAGGGCGGTATCATTTTGTCAAAGCCAAGGTCCTGCGAAAACGGCAGTTGTACGAAGACGGGCTGGAAAGCGCTCTGCGGGCCGAAGGGTTGGGCGTAAACACCCCGGAACTTTACATTGTGATTGGGGATTTGCTGCAACAGCAGAAGGAACTGGATCGCGCCCGGTTTTACCTGGTAAAAGCCCTGCAAATGGCTCCGTATGAAGGCGAAGCGTTCTACCTGAACGGACTGGTAGCCGCCAAATCGGGGGATACGGCCCGGGCGGTATCGTTCTATAACCGGGCGCTGACGCTGAAACCGCGTTTTCTGGAACCCTACGTTCAGTTGTCGGTTATTCACGCGATTCGGGGAAACTACCCCGCGGCCATTGCTTACAACAAGCGCGGAACCGCTTATTTTCCGAACGATCCGGGTTTGATGTACGCTCTGGGCCGGATTTATCAGCAGACGTCGGTGGAAGACAGTGCCTATCTATATTATCAGAAGGCGCTGAGACTACAGCCCACGATGGTGTCGGCCCAGTTGCAGTCGGGGCTGGTTATGATGAAGATACGGAATATGCCCCAGGCGCTGGCTCATTTCGATCAGGTTCTGAGAATGGACCCGAAATACCCCCGGATCAATTTCTACCGGGCCATGTGCTACGAACAGATGCGGCAGTGGGAACAAGCCGTTAGCCTTTATGCGTTAGCCATGCAGGAGAACCCGGGCGATCAGCAGGCCTACTACGGCTACTGGCGGGTTCGTAAGCGGAACGAGTATGGGTACGGAACCGATCCATCCTCGGAGGATGCATCGAACGGCACCTCTAACTCCGGTACGGTGCTGGACACAACGCGCGTTCGCATGAAGATGATTCAGCCCCGGTCCCGATTTGGGCGGGATTCAACCAGAAATTAATCACTTTCCTTGCTTTCAGTGTCCTTTTGTGGAAAATTGCCACTTGAAATACCAATGCATAAATCAATACTAAAATGAGTGACCAAATTCGTATTACGCTGCCCGACGGCAGTGTCCGGGAATACCCCAACGGAGTAACCAGTCTGGAAATTGCTACAAGCATCAGCGAAGGGCTGGCGCGCAACGTACTGGCCGCCAAAGTAAATGGGACGGTTCAGGACGCAACGCGCCCCATCACAACGGATGCAACGGTTACGCTGTTGACGTGGAACGATTCCGAAGGAAAAGCGACATTCTGGCACTCCTCAGCTCACTTGCTGGCCGAAGCTCTCGAAGAGCTGTATCCGGGTATCAAATTTGGTATTGGTCCGCCGATCGAGAAAGGGTTTTACTATGATGTTGATCTGAACGGCCAGCATTTCTCGCAGGAAGATTTTAAGAAGGTAGAGGATAAAATGCTCGAACTGGCCCGCCAGAAACAGGAGTTTGTGCGTCAGCCCATCAGCAAGGCCGAAGCCGTGGCCTATTTCGAGCAGAAAGGCGACCCTTATAAACTCGACCTCCTGGAAGGACTCGACGACGGTACCATCACGTTCTATACGCAGGGGAATTTTACGGACCTCTGCCGCGGACCACACATTCCGAACACCGGTTTTATCAAAGCCGTCAAGCTCATGAACGTGGCCGGAGCCTACTGGCGCGGTGACGAAAAAAACAAGATGCTGACCCGGGTCTACGCCGTAACGTTCCCGAAACAGAAAGAACTGGACGAGTACCTGCACGTACTGGAGGAAGCCAAAAAACGCGACCACCGCAAGCTGGGCAAAGAACTCGAACTGTTTGCGTTCTCGGAGAAAGTAGGAGCGGGGCTGCCCCTCTGGCTGCCGAAAGGAACCATGCTGCGCGAGCGGCTGGAAAATTTCCTGCGAAAAGCCCAGGTGCGGGCGGGCTACTCACCGGTGGTTACTCCGCACATCGGCTCCAAGCAGTTGTACGTAACGTCGGGCCACTGGGATAAATACGGTGAAGATTCGTTTAAGCCCATCCTGACACCGGAAGCGGGCGAGGAGTTTCTGCTCAAACCCATGAACTGCCCGCACCATTGCGAGATTTATAAAACCAAGCCGCGTTCGTACCGCGATCTGCCGCTGCGGCTGGCCGAATTCGGAACGGTATACCGCTACGAACAAAGCGGGGAGCTGCACGGCCTGACCCGGGTACGCGGTTTTACGCAGGACGACGCCCACATTTTCTGCCGGCCGGATCAGGTGAAGGATGAATTCATGAAGGTGATTGATCTGGTGCTGTATGTGTTCCGGTCGCTCGGCTTCAACGATTACATGGCCCAGATTTCACTGCGCGATCCGGAAAACAAGCAGAAGTACATCGGATCGGACGAAGTGTGGGAAAAAGCCGAAGCCGCTATTGTGGAAGCAGCCGCCGAAAAAGGACTGCGTACCGTAACGGAACTGGGCGAAGCGGCTTTTTACGGCCCTAAACTCGACTTCATGGTCAAAGACGCCCTGGGCCGGAAATGGCAGTTGGGAACCGTACAGGTCGATTATAACCTGCCGGAACGCTTTGAACTGGAGTACACCGGTTCGGACAACCAGAAATACCGTCCGGTTATGATTCACCGGGCACCATTTGGTTCAATGGAGCGGTTTATTGCAATTCTGATCGAGAATACCGCCGGGAATTTTCCGCTCTGGCTGTCGCCGGATCAGATTGCGGTATTACCGATTTCGGAGAAGTACGAAGACTACGCCAACGAGGTCTTCCTGCTGTTGCAGGAAAACGACATTCGCGGGTACGTCGATCACCGCGACGAAAAGATTGGCCGCAAGATTCGGGATTCCGAGCTGAACAAAGTGCCGTTCATGCTCATTCTGGGCGACAAAGAGCAGTCGGAAGGCCGGGTTTCCGTGCGTCGCAAAGGCGAAGGAGATGTTGGTTCGATGTCGCTGACGGAGTTTGTTGAGTTTTTTCAGAACGAAATCAAACCGACAACGGCGCCCGTTGTTTAAGAAGAAGGAACAAGGCAGAATAACCAATGAAAATGCAATTGGATCACCGTTAGAACCGTTTTTTATTGGTCATTCTGCCTTGTTGAGTCAAAAATTTGTTCCGGATAGTCAAAATCTTTATTTTACCGGAAACTTTATAAACAACATTACGTTATAGCCACGTAATCAACCGCTTTAGCGGACTTATTTTCAACTCTAAACATTATCTATGGCATTACAGCGCAGACCCATGCGCCCCCCGCGTGTGGTCGAAGAACCGTATCGGATCAACGGCCGTATTCAAGCCCGCCAGGTTCGGGTAGTAGGTGAAAACGTCGAACAGGGCATTTACGATATTCAGCAGGCCTTGGCCCTGGCTCAGGGCCAGAATCTGGACCTTGTCGAGATATCGCCGAATGCCGTTCCGCCCGTTTGCCGCATTGTTGACTACTCGAAGTTCAAATACGAACAGAAGAAAAAGCAAAAGGAAATCAAGGCGAAGGCTCAGAAAGTCGTTATTAAAGAGATCCGGTTCGGTCCGAACACCGACGATCACGATTTCGAATTCAAACTCAAACACGCCATTAGCTTCCTGAAAGAAGGCTCCAAAGTAAAAGCCTACGTACAGTTTGTCGGCCGCTCGATTGTTTTCAAAGAGCGCGGTGTCGAACTGCTGGCGCGGTTTGCCAAAGGACTGGAAGACATCGGAAAAGTAGAATCTGAACCCAAACTGGAAGGCAAACGGATGACCATGTTCCTGGCTCCGAAAGTGCTTGCACCGAAGAAGTAAGATATACCTGAAATAACGCAGGAGAGGAATAGAGACGGAACGATGGCCTAATCGCGATCGTTTTCCCGCTTTATTCCTCTCTTGTGTTATTTTTCCTTTTCTCCTTTATTTTTCCTATCTTTGCGGCCTGTTTCACAATCAGCAACTTTTCTGTTTACAACAATGCCAAAAATTAAAACCAACTCGGGCGCCAAGAAGCGGTTCAAGCTGACGGGTACCGGAAAAATTAAGCGGAAACACGCTTTCCACAGCCACATTCTGACGAAAAAGTCAACCAAACGCAAGCGTAACCTCGTTCACGATGCGCTGGTGTTCAAAGGTGATGAGCGTCGGATTCAGGTAATGCTCGGCCTGGCGTAATTGCCCGGTCTTCGCGGTTTTCCGCACGGTTTCATGTTCAACCCGATTACAGGCCCAAAGCACAAAGGAGTTAAGAATTAAGAGTTAAGAATTAAGAGTTTTCAATAGCGCAAGGCTAACTCTTCACTCATAACTTTTAACTCTTCACTGATTTTGTCGCCTGTCGTCAAAAACAAACAACTTAAAAAATGCCACGTTCAGTGAACCACGTTGCCTCTCGGGCACGTCGCAAGAAAGTAATGAAATTGGCCAAAGGATACTTTGGTCGTCGTAAAAATGTTTGGACGGTAGCGAAAAACGCAGTTGAAAAAGGACTCGTTTATTCGTTCCGCGACCGTCGCCAGAAGAAACGGGATTTCCGCGCCCTCTGGATTCAGCGGATCAACGCCGGTGCTCGTCTAAACGGTCTTTCGTATTCGGCATTGATGGGAAAAATCAACGCATCCGGTATTGAGTTAAACAGAAAGGTTCTGGCTGACCTGGCCATGAATCACCCTGAGGCTTTCAAAGCCGTTGTTGAAACTGTGAAATAAATAATACGGCAGGCAGTCCCGACGGGCTGCCTGCTTTTTTAGGTTGTTTCCACGACCGTCGTTTTTAGTCCCGCCCAAAAGCCGTCGGCTTTCCGCCCCAGTAGATACAGGGCAACTTCCACTTCGCCCACCCGAAAAACCTGCCGATTCATTAAAATCGACTCGATCTGTTGCCGTAATTCAGCAAAACGGACCGTTCTTCTTTTTTCCTCCTCTTCATACCCGTCCTGATCCATCACGACCGGCTCCCAGAAGGCCGCTTCCGGTATTTCTTCCACGTAAATTTCTGGTGTAATCAGCAACAGGTCCCGCACATGCCCTATTGTTAAAGGCGGTTCGAATTGAACCGGAACGTTCACAAAATCAACGGGTTCGTCGGACTCGCTGGGATAATACAGATCCTTCAGCAATTCGGAAAAAGAAAATTCGGGAGTCGGTTCTTCGCTTGGCATCTGTTACAATCCGTAAATAATTCCGTCTTAATAAAACTGATTCTTTTGCGGTTAGTTACACTTACAAAGAAACAGGTTGTCCTGTTATTCACGGTATTTTTTACCAATCAAACTTTTTTCAACCATGATGGAGACCCTCATGAACTTAATTCGCCAGCAATCGGGCGATGCAGTCATTAACAACCCGGCTATTCCGAATCATCAGAATGAAGACGCCGTACAGGCCATTTCGAGTGGTATCATGGGCGGGTTGCAGCAGCAGGCGCAGGGTGGTAACCTGGCCAGTCTGTTGAGCATGGTGACGGGGCAGGGAAGCGACGCGAACGTGAGCACGAGTCCGGTTACGCAGGGTGTTCAACAAAATGTGCAGAAAAGCCTGATGGAGCGGCTGGGGATATCACCCCAGGTGGCCATGTCAATTGCTACGATGGTGGTGCCGATGGTGCTGAACAAATTCATGAACAAAGCGCGGGACTCGAACGATTCAAGCGTGAATGGAAACGATATTCTGGGCCAGGCAACCGGTCAGCAGGGCGTCGACTGGATGGGGGCTGCCAGTTCCGCAATGGCCGATGGCAAACTGGATATGAGTGATCTGATGCGTGTGGCGGGCGGTTTTATGGGTGGAGGAGGTGGCACCAAACAAAACCAGTCTGGCAGTGGCGGATTAGGCGGAATGCTCGGCGGTTTATTTGGGAATTAGAAAGAAAGGCGGGTTGTGAAATCCGCCTTTTTACTGTTGCCGGTGTCCACAGCGATTTAAGGCCGTTGGCAACCCCTGTGTCGGATCGGCAGTTTACATCGTGTCAGAAAATGGGGGAATAAAGGAATTTCGAAAGGCCATTCAGTCAGCTTTAGCTGTCAATCTGTCACATTTTTGAGCTTTTTTCGGAGCTGGCACCGATGTTGTTTAATAAGCATTGTAGTTTGTCAAACGACTAAAGCAAGACATTCGTAAAAAGTATCATGGGAAAGATTATAGGAATTGACTTAGGAACAACCAACTCGTGCGTAGCCGTCATGGAAGGAAACGAGCCGGTGGTAATCGCCAACAGCGAAGGCCGTCGGACTACTCCATCGGTTGTGGCCTTCATGGACAACGGAAACGGCGAGCGGAAAGTCGGTGATCCGGCAAAACGTCAGGCTATCACCAACCCTAAACACACGATCTCGTCGGTCAAGCGGTTCATGGGGAAACGGTACAACGAAGTTCAGAATGAAATCAACTCGGTTGCTTATACGGTAGAACGTGGCCCCAACGATACCCCACGCGTCCGGATTGGCGATCGGCAATATACACCTCAGGAAATTTCGGCCCTGATTCTGCAAAAAATGAAGCAGACCGCCGAAGATTACCTGGGACAAACCGTGACGGAAGCCGTTATTACGGTACCGGCTTACTTCAATGACGCCGAACGTCAGGCCACCAAAGAAGCGGGTCAGATTGCGGGTCTGGATGTAAAACGGATCATCAACGAGCCGACGGCGGCTGCCCTGGCCTACGGGTTGGATAAGACCCACCAGGATATGAAAATCGCCGTATTTGACCTGGGTGGTGGTACGTTTGATATTTCGATTCTGGAACTGGGTGATGGCGTGTTTGAAGTGAAATCAACCGACGGTGATACGCACCTGGGTGGTGATGACTTCGATCAGGTAATCATCGACTGGCTGGCGCAGGAGTTTAAAAATGACGAAGGCATTGACCTGCGTCAGGACCCGATGGCACTGCAACGGTTGAAAGAAGCCGCCGAAAAAGCCAAAGTGGAACTGTCAAGCTCCAGCTCGACGGAAATCAACCTGCCGTACATCATGCCGGTGAACGGTATTCCGAAACACCTGGTTCGGACGCTGAGCCGTGCGAAATTTGAGCAACTGTCCGACTCGCTGATTCAACGGAGTCTGGAACCCTGCCGCCGGGCGCTGAAAAACTCCGGTTTGTCAGCCAGCCAGATTGACGAGGTGATTCTGGTGGGTGGTTCAACCCGGATTCCGCGGGTACAGGAAGAAGTAGAAAAACTGTTCGGCAAAAAACCGTCGAAAAACGTTAACCCGGACGAAGCCGTGGCCATTGGTGCCGCCATTCAGGGTGGTGTCCTGACGGGTGAAGTAAAAGACGTACTGCTGCTGGACGTTATCCCGCTGTCGCTGGGTATTGAAACGATGGGTGGTGTTCTGACCCGCCTGATCGATGCCAACACCACGATTCCGACCAAAAAATCGGAAACGTTCTCGACGGCATCCGACAACCAGCCGAGCGTAGAAATTCATATTTTGCAGGGCGAACGTCCGATGGCGACTCAGAACCGTTCACTCGGTCGCTTCCACCTCGACGGTATTCCACCGGCTCCGCGCGGTGTGCCGCAGATTGAAGTAACGTTCGATATCGATGCCAACGGTATTCTGCACGTAACGGCCCGTGACAAAGGCACCGGCAAAGAGCAAAAAATCCGGATTGAAGCGTCAAGCGGTTTGAGCGATGCCGAAATCAACCGGATGCGCGAAGAAGCCAAAGCCAACGAAGCCGCCGATAAAGCCGAACGCGAGAAAGTCGAGAAAGTAAATCAGGCTGATTCGTTGATTTTCCAAACGGAGAAGCAACTCAAAGAATACGGCGATAAATTGTCGGAAGGCAACAAAACGGCCATCGAAGGTGCCCTGAGCGAACTGCGCTCGGCCCACAGCAGCCGTGATGCAGCCGCGATTGACGCTGGCATCGAAAAACTGAACGCTGCCTGGGCGGCTGCTTCGCAGGAACTGTATAACGCCACGGGCGGTGAGCAAGGCCCCAACCCGGCGGACGGTTTCGCGGGTCAGGGTGGCCCGGCCAATGGTCAGAACGGTCAATCAGCCGGTCAGCAGGACAACGTTTCGGACGTACCGTTTGAAGAAGTAAAATAACCGGTACGAAACCATAAAAGACAGAAGGCCGGAAGCGATTCGCTTCCGGCCTTCTTTTTTGCCATAGGTTGCCACTACCAATCCGGCTAAGTGGCTTTGAACAACACCTGGCCGTCGGATTGCAGGTACCAGGCCGTGATCGGGTTAAGGTGATAGCCCATGTTTCCACCCCGGGCGGCCATCAACTCTTTCAACGTCGGCTGGCTGTAACCGGTTTCGTCTATGGCCCGGCTCATGATTTCAGTCGGCTGGCCATTCCATTGCCAGAGATACCGGAAGGCGACGTGGGCTTTGTCCAGAACCGGTTCCTGGAGTTCAGCGGGCTGCCAGGTCTTGCCCGCATCAACGCTGACTTCCACCCTGGCAATCTTGCCCCGGCCGCTCCAAGCAATGCCCCGAATTTCGATCCAGCCTTTCTCTACTTTTGCCGGGTAAGCCGGGTACGTAATGATGGACCGGGCGTCCATCACAAAACTAAACTGCCGGACTTTTCCGTCCCCAATGGCCTCCGTGTATTTAGAGGTTTCCTGCCGGGTGTGGTACGGCTGATCGGATAACTCAAGGCGTCGCAGCCATTTCACGTTGGCATTGCCTTCCCAACCCGGCAGCAGCAGCCGGACCGGGTAACCCTGTTCGGGACGGACGGCTTCCCCGTTTTGAGCGTACGCCAGGATGGCATCTTCCCAACCCTTGCTTGTTAGAATGCTGCGGGTCATTACGGCCGAATCACCGCCTTCGGCCAGAAACCAGGTGGATTTAGGATCAACGCCAACTTCCCGAAACAACGTAGAAAGTTTTACGCCGGTCCACTCACTCTGGCTGGTCAGACCGCAAATTTGCTGCGGAGCAATTTTACCATCGTCCTGACTACGGTAATTGCCGGAACATTCCAGAAAACAAATGCGGGAAACAGAAGGAAAACGTTTCAGATCAGCCAGTGTAAACGTCATCGGTCGGGCAACCATACCGTGAATAACCAGTTCATACTGGGCCGGATCAATGGCCGGAACACCGTTGTGGTGCCGTTCAAAATGGAGGTCGGAAGGGGTAATGGTGCCGAATAAATCCTGCAAGGGGGTTCGGGATGAAGTTTCCGATGGCAGCTTGGCCAGTTTGACGTGCGGAGACCGGGTGCCTACAGTGCCAGGTGGAACGCCGGGTACCTTCGTCGGGTCTTCGGGATACACCAGCTCTGAACGGGTTACACCGGCCTGAAACGTCTTGCCGTTAGCGGTTTGGGCCAGCACCACCGCAGCCGTTGCCATACCACCGAGCAGGGTTCTCCGGTGCATCTTTCTGGGGCCAGGAGCACCTTCGTCTTTATTCTGTTCAATCATAGGAAGCTTTGCGTTTAACGAACCGCCGGGGTGTTCAGTCGATCATCCGGGACAAACGAGTCGCGGTTGGGCATGAGGACTTTGGGCAATGTCTGAGCGTTTATGATGTCAGTTTCTTTGATTAAACCGTTGGCGTGCAGCAGAAAAGCCGTCAGGCTGTACACCTCCTGATTCGTCAGCGAACCCGGCTGGTTGAATGGCATTGCCCGCTTGATATAATCGAAAACGGTAGTAGCGTAGGGCCAGTAATTGCCAATTACTTTGTTTTTGGCCTTCGTGGCCGGATCTGTTAATCCCTGGACAATGACAAGTTGATCATTGGGTCCTTCCACACCCGTTGCACCGTGGCAACTGGCACATTTGGCGGCATAAATGGTTTTTCCCCGCCGGGCGGTGCCGCTTCCGCTGGGGAGTCCTTTGCCATCCGGTCGTACATCCGTATCCAGGCGTGCAATTTGTTGGGCGGCTGCCGGTTTGCCAAATCCAAATGTTTTGGGCCAGTTCAGGGAATCGGGACGGGCTGGATGGATAGGTAAAGAAAAAGAACCGGGCGAAATAAAACAGACAGAACCAACCAGCCCCGTCAGAAGTACTATTCTAAGGTAATTTTTCCACATGGGGATGGGTTAGACAACGTGTCGTCGGAATTGGTCTAATAAAATTGGGTAGCACGGATGGAAAACCAAATATACTAAAAGAGTTGAGAAAGCATCATCTGTTTGACGGGTTCCAGGAATTAGTCACTGGCTGGTGGGCGGTTTTGCCAATAGCCGCTCCCGATCATTCCCCCAAAAAAGGGTTTCATCTGGCAGAACGTCAGGGGGAGGTGCGTACTCAATAATTGCGGCCAATTGGGTAACCGGTCTGCTTCGATATGGCTGATGGTACGAAAAAAATGGTATTCACACCAGAGCAATATCCGTTGCCACCAAACGCGCGGTTCCAGAAAATCGCAGCAGAGCCACAAACCGTTGTTGCGCAGACTGGAGAATAAACGGGGGAGAACAACGGTTTTCAGGCGTTCTTCGGTGAATAAGTCCAGCACGAAAGGAGTAATGACCACATCGACCCGGTCAGTGGGTTGGATCGCTAATTCCGTACCCGCCCGAAAGTCAACGCGTCTGTCGTTATT
The DNA here is from genome assembly GCF_003259745.1 of Larkinella arboricola. GTDB lineage: Bacteria > Bacteroidota > Bacteroidia > Cytophagales > Spirosomataceae > Larkinella > Larkinella arboricola. The sequence goes on from NZ_QLMC01000002.1 coordinate 731,648, forward strand.
GACTTTTTGGCGGGCCAGTTCAATCATAACCGCCGACGCATCGATATAAATAACCTGACGGGGTTTGCAAACCGCTAAAAGCCGCGACAACAACCAGCCCGAACCGCCCCCCAACACCAGAATATCGGCTCCGGGCGGAATCCGGTCGAGCCAGTGGGCCTGTGCTTTCCGCAGCGTATTCCCGAATACGAGACGGGAAAGCGCATCGTAGAAAGGAGCAATGCCGTCGAAACCGTTGTCAGGGGGGGTAGGGCTGGTCATGAGGCTAAAAGAATGACTTTTTCAAAAGCGCATCGTCTAAGGTGAAATTCATATCCGCACGACAAATGAACAGGAAATTTCGCTTTGGGTTTAGTCTTTTCTTATCAATTCTGACCACGCTGACTTCATCGGCTCAGCGCCGTCCGCAAAGCCGCTGGGAGGACTCGCAGCCTGCCAGCTTTGCCATTCGGGGTGGTTTGACGCAATTATTTGGTGATCTTAAAGACCTGCAATCAACGCCCTTTCTGGGCGCTTCCCTGACGGTGCCCATTACCAACATCCTCGCGGTTGAGGTCCCGGTTGATTACGGAACGTTGAAGGCCCAGCAGGATGAGTTTTATCATTCCGCATCCTCCGCCCGGTTTACCCAGGTCGCGCTGGCGGCTTCGGTGGATGTTTTGCCGTGGTTTCGTCAGGAGCAAAGACTGGTGGAAGTACGGCCCTATGTGGGAACCGGTCTGCTGTTTTTCCGGGCCGAAGCTCACAACCTGACGACGGGAGCCTTGCAGCGGCTGACCAACAACCAGAACAGCCACCGGACCCGCGACGGGATTGAAACCCGCGGGAAAGCCGGAATCAGAAACACGCACGAGCTGGTCTGGCTGACAGGCATTCGGGTGGCAACGGCTTTGTCGAGACAGATGAGCATATTCGGTGATATCCGGTTCAACTTCGTCCGGACCGACAAGCTGGATGCGACGCTGGACGGCAACAATCAAATCATGAAACCGGGCAGTCTGGCCTACACGGAGGGCAATCATTACGGAAAAAACAGCACGGACAAATGGGGTTACATGGCGGTTGGACTGACGTTTTACTTTGGCGAACGCTTTAAGAAACGCTAACCCGGACTGTCCTTTACTTCCCGGCTACAAAATCCGCATACGTCGCACACTCCCGGATCATATCCCGGTGGAACTGGGTCTGGCGGTATTGCTGCGCTAATTTTGACAGAAATGAGGTGTATTCCGACCGGCGGAGCTTTTTCATTTCGGCGTTAAACGGTTCGGGGTCGGTCGCGTAACCGCGCCTGGCGAGTTCGGTTTCCTGCCGGGTCCAGAAGGCATTCTGTTCGCAGCGGGCGGCCATGAAGCAGGCTTTTGCAGCCAGTTCCGGATTTTGAGCCGCCGAAATGGCTTTTTCAAAATAAGCTTTTGCGGCTGCGGTGGTGTAATAATCCTGTTTACTCAGCGAATCCAGGGCCTGGTTCCGTTGCGGATTCTGGACCTGATGGTAAGTGTACTGGTATAAATTGGGTTCGGACCGGCTCCAGCGGGCCCGTTCCAGAATCCAGGCGTTTCCAAACCAGCTCAGATTGAATGTTCCGCAGCCCAGTTGGTAATAAAGGTGGGCGGCTGCGTCTCCCGATGCGTTTTTGGCCTGACTTTCCAGTTCCACCAGCTTTTTCAGGAACGTCACCGGCGTATACGGATTGGTTGTATTGGTGCCGGTTTTTTTGCCGATCAGGTTAACGGCAAAGGGGTCTTCGTTAAAGTACGTTTTGAAAGGCTCGTTTTGCCATACGTTAGCGTTTACGTTGGCGAAGGCTTCGGCGGCTTCGGCGTACTTATTTTCCGCCAGCAATCTTCTTCCCAAAAGAACGTGCAGCGCATCGGACGTAAAACCGCTTAACCGAAGCAGGCGTTTGTCAAAATCGGTTTGGTTGGCATTGGTGGCAAAAGCGACTACCTGCCGAACGGTTGCCGCCGACGTGGTGTCTTCAATGTCGTATAAATCCGAATGACTGTTAAAGTAGATTTCGTTTTTATTCAGTTGGGACGAGGTCAAAGCTGTCAGCAGAAATGCTTTGGCGGTGTTGGGGCCGTTCGATTGCGCCGGTTTTGACCGGAAACAACCCGCCAGAAAACCGCCCGATTCTTTTGCCGCAGCTTTTCCGTAGCCGTATTTAGCGGCCCACTGCTTGCAGGTTTCCACAAAGGCGTTCGTCATGTAGAAATTGAGCGAATTGCCAAACTGTTCAAGATAGCCAATAAGTTGGTTTTCAGCTTCGGGGGTGATGGTTTCGGTCTGGGCCGTCAGTAGCAACATCTGTTGCAGGGCGATCTGTTTTTTCAGGACCGGGTTTGTGGTTGGTTGCTGACTCGCCAGATCAAGGTGCTTTTTGGCGTCGGCATACGCTTTGCCGAGGTAGTCCAGATAAGCGGTGGCGGTATACCAGAAAGCCGGGTTTTTCAACGCTTTAGTTTCTGCCGATTCCAGCGCGAAACTCCTCAACTGCTCAAAATAGTCGGGCGCTTCTTTTTGGCGGTTTACAAACCGGAGGGAGTCGGCCCGGCTGGTCTCGTCGTAGCCGTAAAGGGGCGCACCATCCTGAAAGAAATAATATTCATTGCGGTTGATTTCCCGCGCCATGACCAGTTCGATCAGCGGGTTTTCCGGATTCAACCGAACCATTTCCTTCAAAAACGGCAGGGCATCCTGCTTTGGCTGAATGGCACAGAGCGCATACACCGCAGCTTTTTCGTGATTGTTGGCACAGTAATCAAGTGCTTTTTCCCGAAATCGGATCCCGTAAATCCGCAGGCTGGCTTCGGCTTCGCGCCGACGCGAGGGGCAGCGGTCAAATACCTGCGCAAATTCGTAAATAGCCCGGGCCGTATCGCCTACTGCCATCGTCGCCCCGGCGTGACGGCTATACGCCCAATCGCTGAGAAACGTTTTTTTCGACAAGGGGCGGACCAGTTCATCATACAAAACCCGGCTTTGCTCATATTTTTTCGCCAGAGCCGCCAGCTTAACCGCCTGAAAGGCATACCGTTCTTTCAGAAAACCATCCTGCGTGGCTGCATACCCGGCGCGGGCTTCGTTCAGCAAAGCCGTTAACCGAACCGTCGACGTATCCTGCGGAGTTGCATCCATTTCCCAGCTATTGCGCGGTTTGGGGGCCGCTTCCTCGGCTCGCCAGGCCAGATTCAGGTACGTTAAAGCCGCTGGATTGGATGCGGTAGCCCAGCGTACCAGTTCGTTCGACGCTTTGGTGTCGCGGTTATACAACGCGTTGACGATTGCGGTTTGGGTTACTTTTTTCTGCGTATACGTTTCCCAGGCCAGCACGTTTGGGTCGGGTTGCAGGGAGTCTTTTGCCGGACCAAAGGAATCTGCATACCGGTACAACAGCGGAGTAAAATGGTATACCTGATCGCGAACCGATGCCTGGCTGCTTTCCGGCATGAAAAAGCTCATGAACTCATTGATGTCGGATGTGCTCGGCCCGCAGGCGAAACCGATCAGGATCGCAAGCGACAACAAGAGGCTACGGAGACGGCCGGTAAAGAGACTGGAGAAACGCATGGGAATACGGCGAAAGAACGGTAGAATCGAGATGATAGAGGGCAAATGTAAGTTTTTGGTTACTAATTTTTGATAACACCAATTCTTTTGCGCTCATCAGGTCGTCGGGCTGGCACGCTTCGGTTCGGAAGACATCACCCCGGCGGATGGATAAGCCCAGTGCCGTCGTGTCGCGTACCGCTACGAAACGGTTTTCGTCTTTCGGTTGCAGGGCCGGAAAAGCCGCCAGCGTTGTCTGATCGACATTGTTGAGCAAGGTCAGAAACCGGTTGTTGCGGTAAACGACCGTCCAGCGGAACAACGGAAAGACAACGTCCAGCGGCAGCGAATAGTGTTCGAGCTGGTCCAGATACCGCCCGGCAACTGCCAGATCGAAGATGGAGTTTCGGGTTTCGGGCCGTTTCCAGTCGGCCATATTGTAGACCATCAGCATACCCCGGTCAACGGGCGGAATACCGGTTTGGTCGGCATACTTGATCTGGTGGAGCCGGATGGTGGCCGAAACCGTACCCCGAAAACGGTTTTTGACTTCCCGAAGCAACTGAAAATACCGGTCGCGGCTGCGGGCGGTCCAGTCGCAATCCAGTTGAAGCTCCTGAAAGATAATGTCGTTCTGTTGACTAAGCTGGCTGATTTTCCGGAAGATATTTTCGGCCAGAACCGGAACCGCCGAAGTCGGGCAACGAAGCAGGGTCTGATTGGTGATAAAAACTACCGGCACCACCGTCAGGCCAGCGGGTTTGTGGGCAAACCTAACGACGGCTTTGGGCAGGGGCGACTGCGTGGCCGGGTCCCAATCGACATCAAAATACCGTACATAAAGTTTTTGAATGTGAAGCTGACGAAGGAGTTGAAGATCGGAAGAAGCGGGTTGGTAGGTAGTCTGCCAGGAATAAAAAGCGGGCGTTAGGTGTTTGGGAGCCGGTTTTTCGCAGGAAAAGAAAAGCAGGAGGAATAGACTTGCAAAAGAGATAAACCCATTAATTCTGAGTATGCTCCAACTTTCCTGCTTCATTTTGAGTCTTTAATCAATAAACGACAGGCGCCATGAAAACCTTTGTGAGTATACTCATTTTGACGGTAATTATCGGCTGTCAGGAGAAAAATCCGGCCCCGGCGACGGTTCCGGATTGCATTCAGCAGGTAATCGAAAAAATCAGGCAGGAAACCGTCTGGAATCCACCGGCGCGGGTGTATCGGTATGAATTTAAAGGTCAGGAGGTGTATTATATCCCGCCCCGTTGCTGCGATATTCCAAGTGTGGTGATTGCCCGCTGCGACACGCTTTGTGCCCCTGACGGCGGTTTTACCGGAAAAGGAGATGGGCGCTGCCCGGACTTTGCCCGGGAAGCCCGAAATCCGGTGCTGGTTTGGGAAGACACGCGCAGCAAGTAAGCTCTAACGCCCCAGCATCAGCGTTTCGATTCGTTGCTGAACCACCTCCGGCGACCCCTTTATTTTCAGATACTGGTGGTTGGTTTGGGGTGTTGACTGCCATTCGTTGCTGCCGTCTGCGGCCACGATACACTGCCCTTTTTCGGCCGAAAAATAAGGCTCAATCCCTTCGACTGCTTCCAGTATGGCGACCTGATCCCAACTGGCCCGGCCCTGAAAACCGTTGTATTTTTCGTACCCCCGGTAAACCGGACTTTTCTGCGGGCAGCGTTCCCGGAAAGCCGCTCCACCCGTTACAATCTGCTGGCCCACTTCCCACCCCGCAAACGTTACAGGCAACGTCCACTTCCGCAGGCAATTGACAGTCGAAGCGGGGTCGGGGCGGTAGAAGTTGGCTTCTTTGCCCTTCGGAAACTGGCCGCCCATACATGACCAGCGTTTTACTTTTCTGGCCACCAACGCCCGACCATCCAGCGGACTGGCGGCATCCGGGCCCGAATTGAGCAACCGGCTCAGGCTGGTCAGGTGACCAATCGTGATGATGACCACACTGCCGTCGGCCTGGGCGGCCAGCAGGCGACGGTATACCGTTGTGGCGTCTTCGGCGGTGCTGTTCGTTACTTTATGCGGAAATTCCTGCGCAACGGCCTGCGTGTATTTTGAAAAATTTCTCAGCGAATCCCGCTGGCTGACCCCGATGGGCAGATTGCCCCGTCCGAAGAAGGTGTTAATGGCGTCGGTACAGGCGGCACTATGGGCTTCGTCGCTGGTGACGATCACCCCCAGAATCTGGGCTTTTCCGGCCCGTTCGTAGGCGTGGAGCATGGCCAGCGCCCCTACATCGTCCACGTCCGAATCCATGTCCGTATCCAGAATAACCGGTACGGGCGATTGGGCGGAGGAGGGGAGTGGACCAGAAAGTAGACCTATAACCAGCAGGCTTGCTAAAAAAAGGGTACGCATAGTACGGTTTTGCCAACAACGAAAGTACGGTGTTTTCCGGAGCGATCGTAAAACCGCTCCGGAATCTGACTTAATCTACCTCAGCCGTTTTTTCAATCCGGCTTTTGCTGTTTGGGGCAACGGATACGGTTTCATTGAACAGTAAAATTTCTACAGGCTTGCCGGAGAAGTTCTGAACCGTTACATCCGTTTGGGTTACTTTCACTTCCAGCAAGGCACCCCGGAAACGGATTTTGAAGGCCAGCGACTCCCAGTTGTCCGGGCAGTACGGGTTTAAGACCACCTGATCGTTCCTGATTCGCATCCCGCCGAACCCCTTGACGACGGCCAGCCAGCTTCCGGCCATCGAGGTGATGTGGCAGCCGTCTTCCGTATCGTTGTTGTAATCATCGAGGTCCAGCCGGGCCGTGCGCAGGTACATTTCGTACGCTTTGTCTTTCATGCCCAGTTTCGACGCCAGCACCGAGTGGACGCAGGGGGATAGCGACGATTCGTGGACGGTCATTGGTTCGTAGAAATCAAAGTTCCGGCGAATGGTATTTTCGTCAAAATCGTCTTCAAAAAAGTAGATTCCTTGCAGCACATCGGCCTGTTTGATGAAGCACGAACGCAGAATCCGGTCCCACGACCAGTGCTGGTTCAGCGGACGCTGGCCTTTCGGAATCTCGTTGACCGTCATCAATTCCTTGTCCAGAAACGATTCCTGTTGCAGAAATACCTGCCGGGTTTCGTCGTAAGGAAAGTACATATGGTCAACAATGTGCCGGGCGGTCGCAATTTCCTTTTCTTCGCGGAAGTGAATCCGGTCGCACAGTTCATTAAACTTCTCGTGGTTCAACTCCTTCACGCGTCCGACGGCTTCAATCGTATAGCGCAACGTCCAGGTAGCCAGGTAATTGGTGTACCAGTTGTTGTTGACGTTGTTTTCGTACTCGTTTGGTCCCGTAACGCCCAGCATCACATACTGTTGCTTGGCCTCCGACCAGTTGACGCGCTGACTCCAGAACCGGCTAATGGCAATCAGTACCTCCAGACCGTATTCGACCAGGTAATTTTCGTCGCCCGTATACCGGATGTAGTCGTAAATGGCGTAGGCGATGGCCCCGTTGCGGTGGATTTCCTCAAAGGTGATTTCCCACTCATTGTGGCACTCCTCGCCGTTCATCGTCACCATCGGATAAAGCGCGGCCCCGGCTTTGAAACCCAGCTTCCGGGCATTTTCGATGGCCTTCTCCAGATGTTTATACCGGTATCGCAGGAGGTTTCGGCTCACCTTCTGGTCGGCGGTGGAGAGGTAAAACGGCAGGCAGTAGGCTTCGGTATCCCAGTAGGTGGAGCCGCCGTATTTTTCGCCGGTAAATCCTTTCGGGCCGATGTTCAGCCGCTCGTCCTCGCCGGTGTAGGTCTGGTTAAGCTGGAAAATGCAGAACCGGATGCCCTGCTGGGCCGCAGCATCGCCTTCAATCGTGATGTCGTTCGTCTTCCATTTGTCGGCCCAGGCCTGCTGCTGATCGAGTAGCATCCGGTCGAAGCCTTTCCGGGTGATGCGCTGAATGGATTTGTGCGCTTCGCCAACCATGAAATCCGGGTCGTGGTTGAGCGACGATAGGTTGACGGCGTATTTATAAATGACGGTTTCCTGACCCTGCTGACAATCGAGCGTCATGCGGTTGGCCACGTATTTTTCCCGCCGGATGGGCTGCGACTGAAAATCGACCCGGACACCGTTCTGCTCAATCTCGACGCACATACCCGAGCAAACGTGAAATCCGGTTTTGCGGGTCCGCAGTTCAATATAGCCTTCTCCGTAGGCGGTTTCTTTCCGCACCTCGTCCCAGAACGTTTCGTCGTAGTTAGAATCCCGGTTGCGGATGTTGCCGTCGATGTAGGGTTCAACGGTAATCTTGGCGTCAAAATTCAGGGGTGTCAGGCTGTAGCGGATGGCCCCGGCTTCGTCGTCAACAATCGAGCAAAACCGTTTGGTGTTCACCTGAAGCTCTTTTCCGCTTTTCAGAACGGCGACAAAAGACCGTTCAAGGTAGCCTTCCCGCATGTTCAGCACCCGCCGAAAATCGCGCACCTCGCAGGTGTTCAGATCGAGGGATTCGTATTCGATTGTAATGTCGATGCCGATCCAGTTGGCTGCGTTCAGGACTTTGGCGAAGTAGTCGGGATACCCGTTTTTCCACCAGCCCACGCGGGTTTTATCGGGGTAATACACGCCCGCAATGTAGTTGCCCTGCAAGGTTTTACCCGAGAAATGCTCTTCAAAATTACCCCGCTGGCCCATGCGTCCGTTGCCCAGACTCATGACGCTTTCCGTAATTTCGTTGTAGTTGCGGTGGAAATCTTCTTCAACAATTAACCAGGGGTCGTGCTTCAAATACTGTTTCATCCGATACTCGTTTTTTAGAATCGTTGGGGACAAGCCATCCGTAGACGGTATTCAGCAATTTATCGGCCAGTTTCAGGAAAACGTTTAGTTTGACACGGCCCCGGTGGCCTGCTGCTTCACGCGAAGGGCCTGATTGACGTGCCGTTCGGTATGGGCCACGAGCATCAGAAAGGCGTCGCCCACACTGATTTTGATCCAGTTACCAAACAGCGTCATTATTTTTTCGCGGTTCCAGTCGAGGTATGGGGCTTTGTCGAGCAACTCGTGCAGGAGCTGTTGTAATTCGATAAACTGCTGCATCACTTCCCGGGCATTCAGATCGGGGCGGGGATTCATGAACGAAACCGTCGGCAGCTTCATTTTGGTGTCAGGATCAACGGCATAGCGCAGCAACCGGCCCACCATACCGGCTTCCAGCGACTGATCGGTCGGCGTGGTTTGAATCAGCCCGAGGTCGTCTACTTTCTTCTGGAGATTCCGGATGTAAAACCGTTCGGCCAGATTAAGGTGCTGCAAACACTGCGTGATGCTCCACTGCCGGGTGTCTGGCTTCCAGTTCAGTTGCTCGTCGGTCAGGGGCCGAAATTCGCGCTCGACGGTCGCCAGAACGGTCCGGATTCGCTCCTGAAGCCGTTGAGCCGTTTCTATTTTTTGCATGGTTTCTTTTGTTAAAATACCGTTAGCGATTCATTACCGATAACGATAAAACCTGATTCAGCGTTAATGCCGCCAGCGAGCCTGCCACCAGGTCGGCCCGCGTCAGAACCGTCGGTTCGCCAATTCCCACGGCCAGCATACCGCCCCGTTTGGCGGCTTCAATACCGGCTACGGCATCTTCAATGACCACGCATTCGTCCGGCTGAACCCCTAGTTCGGCGGCTCCTTTCAGAAATACTTCCGGATCGGGTTTGCCCCGGCTGATTTTCGTTCCGTCGATGATGGCGTCGAAGTCGTCGAGCATTCCGATGCGTTCCAGAATCAGCCGGGCGTTTTTGCTGACCGAACCCAGAGCGGATTTCAGTCCGGCGGCTTTCACCTGCGCAAAGAAGTCGGTTACGCCCGGCAGCATGTTAGCGGGCGTCATTTGCGAAACCAGTTCGAGGTACCATTCGTTTTTCCGGGCGGCCAGTTCGGCTTTCGTTTCGTCGGACAGGGTCAGACCACCGTGCGCCAGAATAATGTCCAGCGATTCGGTCCGGCTGACGCCTTTTAGCTGCTCGTTGAATTCTTCAGAAATGTCAAATCCGAGGCTATTGGCCATGCGTCGCCAGGCCTGGTAGTGGAAAATGGCGGTATCGACAATAACGCCGTCGAGGTCAAACAATAGGGCTTTTATGGGCATTGGGGCTTGGTTCGGTCAGGTTGTATGCCGCAATAAAGTGATAAAAATAGACTTAATAGATACCGTTGGCGCGTTTTATCACCACCCACTCACCGGCTTAATTCGAGCACAACCGCCGTTTTGGGCGGTAATTTTATCAGGGAAAGACCGCTGATGGTTTCATCGGTCAGCACATTTTTAGCCCGGGTAAATCCGGTCATCCGCTCGGCAAACCTTTTGGTGTCCAGTGCAATTTCCTGATCGGTTGAATTGGTCGCCACCATCACGGTTTTGGCATTATCGTACCGGAAGTAGACGTAGGTGCCTAACTGGGGAACGTACTGCATCAGTTTGCCGGATTGTAGCACGGGCGTGTTTTTGCGGTAATTAGCCAGTTTTTTTACAAAATCGAAGGCTTCGTTTTCCCGTTTGCTCCGACCGGCTGCGGTAAACTTGTCTTCCTTGTCACCGGGAAAGCCGCCAGGGAAGTCCCGGCGCACCTCGGCATCCGACGGATTCTTGGTGTTTTTCATCAACACCTCCGTACCGTAGTACCACGACGGAATGCCCCGCGTCGTCAGCAACCAGGTAACGCCCATTTTATACTTGGCTAGATCGTCACCGATCACCGACAGAAAACGGTCCGTATCGTGGTTTTCCAGAAATGTAACCAGTTTTTGCGGATCGGTGTACAAACCGTCGGTGGTCAGCGCCTGGTAAAACCGGTTAACGCCCGTATCCCAGCCGAACTCTTCGCGCAGGGCCGCGTTCGTGGCGTCGTATAGCACAAAATCCAGCCCGCCCGGCTGATTGGATTTGAACGGCTGATCGATTTTGTTTTTGACAAAAAACGCCTGCGCCACCGGACTTCCCACCCACGATTCACCGAAGATATGAAGTTTCGGGAATTCCGTCAGGAGCGTCTGGTTGCAGCGATTCAGGAAATTCAGGTCGTTGTATTTGTAGGTGTCCACCCGCCAGGCATCCAGCGAAAACTGTTCCGTACACCAAATGGCGTGCTGAATCAGATACGTCGCCAGAAACGGATTACGCAGGTTCAGGTCGGGCAGAAACGGGGTAAACCAGCCGTCGAGCAGCCGTTTCCGGTCAGCAGCCGAAGCATAGGGGTCATACAGCGGCTGGTCCTTGTGCGAACTGCCGGTGTAGCCGGGCCACTGATTGAACCAGTCTTTAAACGGTTGATTTTTATACAGCCAGTGGTCATCGCTGACGTGGTTATAGACCGCATCCTGTACGAGTTTCATGCCCCGCCGGTGGAGCGTCTGCGCGAATTGCCGGTAGCCTTCGTTGCCTCCAAACCGTTTGTCGATCTGGTAGTGATCCGTAAAATGGTAGCCGTGATACCCCGCCTGCATCCGGTCGGGTGCTTCCTGCTTCAACGTTTCGTCGTTGACCAGCACCGGGGTCATCCAGATGGCCGTTACGCCCAGTTCCTGCAAATAATCGAGGTGGTTCGTAATGCCCTGCAAATCGCCACCATGCCGCAGGTGGGGGATAGACCGATCGGCTTTTGTGTCGAGCATATCGGGAAAAGCATCGTTGGACGGGTCGCCGTTGGCAAAGCGGTCGGGCATAATCAGGTAGATGAAATCGGCGGAGGAAACGCCCTGGGCTTTGGGGCCGCTGGTCCGGGGTTTTAGTTCATAGGGCCGCGATACGGTTTGTGAGCCGTTTTTGCCGACTACCTGAAACTGGCCGGGTTTGGCCGCTGGCGAAATGCTCAGGTCCAGAAAGGCAAAATCCGGATTCTCGGCCTTGTGGGTTTTCAGCAATCGGACGCCTGGATACGTGATGGTGTACGTCATTGATCCGGCTTGTGGGCCGTAGACCATCAATTGCAGGGTTTGGTTTTTCATGCCCACCCACCAGTTTGTCGGGTCAATGCGCCGGATAGCGCCGGTTTGCGCCCTGCTGGAAACAAGGATAAATTGAGCAAGAAGGAAAAGGACGGTAAAGCAACGATTCATACGGTTAGCAGGTATCGGCTTAGTTGCCATTAATATGTCAAAATAAAGGAATTCTTTTCATTTTGCCAGTAGTTTACGAATTTGCCACTGAATCCGACCGGACGGGCCTGGGAGGCATATGTAAATTCGTATCTTGACCATGAAGACCCGTACATCGGTCGATCACGTATTAAAAATGAACCGCCGGACGTTTACCTCCGTGCTGGTTGCCACGGGCCTGCTGCACACCGTTGCGAGCGTTGCCCACGAACCCATTCTGTTACGCATGGATACCTCTGAACCGCAGGAAGAAAGATCGGACAAGCTTATTATCTACCAAATTTTTACGCGTCTCTTCGGGAATCAGAAGACGACCAACAAGCCCTGGGGCAGCCGCGACGAAAACGGCGTTGGGAAGTTCAACGATATTACGGCGAAAGCCCTTCAGGAGTTGAAGAAGTTCGGCGTCTCGCACGTCTGGTATACGGGTATTATTGAACACGCCCTGATGACCGATTACTCCGGATTTGGCATCCGGAAAGACCATCCGGCGGTGGTCAAAGGGCGGGCGGGATCGCCGTATGCCATCAAGGATTACTATGATGTGAATCCCGATCTGGCCGTTGATGTGGCCAACCGGATGCAGGAGTTTGAGGATTTGCTGAAGCGTTCGCACGCAAATGAGTTAAAAGTCATCATTGATTTTGTGCCCAACCACGTGGCCCGGCAGTATTTTTCGGATGCCAAACCGGCGGGCGTTCAGGATTTGGGTGAGGGCGACGATACCGGCAAAGCGTTTGATCCGCAGAACAATTTCTATTACCTGCCCGGTCAGTCGTTTCAGGTTCCGGCAGGTGTCGTTACGCCCGAAACACCGGAAGCTCCCTACCTGGAAAACCCGGCGAAAGCCACCGGCAACGACGTGTTCAGCGCGCAACCCAGCATTAACGACTGGTTTGAAACCACCAAGCTCAACTACGGCGTCGATTACCTGAACAACCGCCAGCCCCACTTCGACCCTGTGCCGTCGACCTGGACGAAAATGCGGGATATTCTGCTGTTCTGGGCCGCAAAAGGCGTCGATGGTTTCCGGTGCGACATGGCCGAGATGGTGCCGGTCGAGTTCTGGGGTTGGGCCATTCCGCAGGTAAAAGCCGCCCACCCGGGGGTTATCTTCATTGCCGAAATCTATAACCCGCAGCAATACCGCAACTATATTTTTACCGGCAAATTCGATTACCTCTACGATAAAGTAGGTCTGTACGATGCCCTTCGGGAACTGATGGAGGGCAAAGGCACGGTGGAGAACATAATCCGCGTCTGGCAGCAGGAATCGGGCGACTACGCCAACCATATGCTGCGGTTTCTGGAAAACCACGACGAACAGCGCATTGCTTCCCGGTTTTTTGCCCACGATCCGTGGACGGCGGTTCCGGCCATGACCTTGTCGACCACCCTGCACACCGGTCCGCTGATGATTTATTTCGGGCAGGAAGTGGGCGTAAACTCCACGCAGGCCGAGGGTTTTCAGGGTGAAGACGGGCGCACCACCATTTTCGATTACTGGGGAATTCCGGAATACCAGGCCTGGACCAACGGCAGCGAAGGCAAACCCGCCCTGTTCAACGGCGGCAAACTGACTGACGACCAGAAGGAACTGCGAAAATTTTACCAGCAGCTCAACCAGTTGGTCAATGGCAGCCACGCCATCCGGACCGGCGCTTTCTACGACCTTCAGTACGTGAACAACAACGGCCAGAGCGCCGGTTACGACCAGCACCGCCTGTATAGTTACCTGCGGCATTCAGGCAAGCAAAAGCTCCTGATCGTCTGCAATTTTGATAGAGAAAAACCGGCTAAAACCACGGTTCGCATTCCCGTGGAAGCCTGGAAAACCATGAAGCTGGACGACGCAAAAACCTATTCGTTTACGGACATTTTCCGGACCAAAACAAAGCTGAAAGTGGCCGCCCGGGCCGGAGTGCCGGTTGATTTGCCGCCGTTAGGAGTGCTTGTGCTGGAAATCAAATAAGGAGCAGCGGTTTTGATGAATGGATTTTTATCCCGGATCGATTTTAGGATCATTGAATAGGGTAGCCTGATTGTAAGCAGAGTCAGAAACTCAAAAAATTAAATTGATAGCAAATTCAACGTGACTTTGGCCATCTTTTGGGGTCGTAACAAAGTAGAGAATAGTAGCCTTTGACGTTTTTTTCGTATTTTCACGGTCAATCTTACGGCATTCTTAACCACCGTAGCTGAATGAAGAAACTGTTTACCTGTCTGGTTGCTGTCATACCGTTTACCCATTCGTTTGCTCAGGATTCCTTTGCCGATTTATCGCTTCGTCAGGTAATGGTAGCGCCCGCATCCACCCCGGCCCAAACCGCCGTGGCCATTAGTAAGTCGTTCCAGGGGCGTCCCTACGAGGGGAATACGCTGGACGGCAACGAATCCGAGCAACTAGTCGTGGATTTTCAGGCGTTTGACTGCACAACATTTCTGGAAACGACCCTGGCTCTTGCCCTGGCGCGGCACCAGCTGACCAATGAAAAGGACACCGCGCAGTTTTCCCGGCTTTTCCGGGAAAACCTGACACGCATCCGGTATCGAAATGGCCAGATTGACGGGTTTGCCAGCCGCCTGCATTATTTCTCGGAATGGCTGATCGACAACGAGCAGAAAGGCATTGTACAAGACGTAACCGGCCTGATTGGTGGTATCCGGGTGAAGAAACCGATCTCGTACATGACCCAATACACCTACAAATACCCGCAGCTTTCGAACCCTGCCATCCGTAAGCAAATCGCGAAGGTCGAGCTGGCAATCAGTCAGCAGCAATACTGGTTTATTCCCAAACAGCAGATCCCGAAAATTGAAAAATGCCTCCAGGACGGCGATATCATTATGCTGACAGCCGCGCGCCCGGGCCTGGACATGAAACACGTCGGCATGGTGATCTGGCAAACGGACGAGGACGGTATCCGTCGGGCGCATCTGTTGCACGCTTCGTCGCAATACGGCGAAGTGGCCATCTCGGAGCAGCCGCTGGTTGATTACATCAAAGCGAACCGTCAGTTTTCGGGCATCCGGGTGGCCCGTTTGAAAGAAACGGTACCACCCGCGATGGCTTACAGCGACGCCCGTCGAATTAACTGAAACGGATTTTTAACTTTTTCGTGCCGTTTCTCCAGAATAAACCGGGCGGCTGTTTCGCCCATCTTTTCGTGGTCCGTTGAGAGCACGGCAATCCCGTCGGCCAGAACTTCTTTCAGGGGTGTTTCGTTGAACGCCAGTACGCCAATATCGTGGCCCAGTTGCCAGCCGCGCTGTTTGGCCTGCCGGACCAGTTCGACCAGATCACCGTCTTCGAGTACAATATAAGCCGTGCCCGGTTGCAGTTCGCGGCCTGTCAGCGTGTCGAGCTGCTCAAATTCCTTGTGGTAATGGACGCAGAAATTGCGGAAACCCCGCACAATTTCCCGCGGGTAATACACTTCTCTCGGGAAAACCAGCGTGAGCTTCCGGTACTTCTCCAAGACGTCCAGACCCGATTCCAGGGCTTCGTAAATGTCGCGGTCAAACTGCTGGTACACAACGGAATAATCGCCTTTTAGCTCCGGGATTTCCCGGTCCAGAATAATCAGTTCATTGGCGGGAATCTGTTCCAGCAGCTTCACAACATTCACCTGCTCGGTTTCTTCGTAGAAGTGCGGCATCACCACATAATAATGGTATTGCCCCAGATTTTCTTCCAGCAGTTTTTTGAACCGCTGGGCGCTGTGGTGGTGAATGCGCAGATCGACCACGGCATTGGGGCCGAGCGCATTCACCATCGCGTAATAAATGATTTTTTTGTAGGCGCTGAATTTGTTGATCAGCAACAAAACGCGCAATTGCCCCGGCCCGTCGCGCCGAATGAAAAAACCTTTGCCCTGCACGGCCTGAATAATGCCTTCCTTCTTGAGGTAATTGTAGGCTTTTTCGACCGTATCGCGGGCCAGGTAGTATTCCTCGCTCAATTCGTTAATCGACGGCAACTGCTGGTCCCGTTTCAGGGTGCCAATCTCAATGCCGTTAATTACCGCGTTGACAATCTGACGGTATTTGGGGACACTAGACTGCGATTCAATGTGCAGATCAATCATGGTTACGGTTTAAGGGAATTTAGGAAACTGGCCGAAATCGGGTTTGCGTTTTTCAAGAAACGCATTTTTGCCCTCTTTGGCTTCTTCGGATAAATAATATAATAAGGTGGCATCACCCGCCAGTTGCTGAATGCCCGCCTGACCATCCAGTTCGGCATTAAAGGCGGCTTTCAGCATCCGGAGCGCAATGGGGCTTTTCTCCAGCATTTTACGGCACCACTCCAGCGTCGTTTCTTCCAGTTGCTCCAGCGGAACGACTTTGTTGACCAGGCCCATGTCCAGGGCTTCCTGTGCGTCGTACTGGTCGCACAGATACCAGATTTCACGGGCCTTTTTCTGCCCCACAATCCGGGCCAGATACGATGCGCCAAAACCACCGTCAAAACTACCAACTTTTGGACCGGTTTGTCCGAAGCGGGCGTTTTCGGCGGCAATCGTTAAATCGCAGATCACGTGCAACACGTGTCCTCCGCCAATGGCCCAGCCAGCCACCATCGCTACGACGGGCTTCGGAATGCGCCGGATCTGCATCTGTAGATCAAGCACGTTCAGGCGCGGTACGCTGTCTTCGCCCACGTACCCCCCGTGTCCACGTACCGATTGATCTCCCCCGCTACAGAACGCCTTGCCACCTTCGCCGGTCAGAATAACCACGCCCACGCGCTCATCCTGCCGGGCCAGTTCCATGGCTTCGCTCATTTCCTTGACAGTCAGTGGTGTAAAGGCGTTGTGCTTCTCGGGCCGGTTGATGCTGATTTTGGCAACACCCTCATAATATTGAAACAGAATCTCGCGGTATTCTTTGATGGTTTCCCAGGGATACTTACTCTGCATGTGCTAGTAATGTTTAATGATGAAATTGGTTGGATATCGGTTTTGCGGTTTAAAGGCTGGCGAGTTTGCGGAGAAACGACACCGTCCTGCGCTTTAAAACCAACCCCTCCGGTTTATTCTTCCGAATAGTCACTGTCGTGATACTGGACATCCCAGGTGTGGTCGGCCATCATGCGGACGGTGGCCACACACCGCCGGAACGGGTTGACGCGGCCCCACTCGTGCGGGGCAATCATCGACAGCACGTCCGTACCGTCTTTTTTCTCGTAGAAATAATAGGTGTGTCCAACAATAGGCTCAAATCCCATCTGCGCGTTGTAGATCCGTTCCGATACTTCCACGCGGTTGCGGATGGCCGTGGCCTGCTCCGCCAGCAACTGCATCTGACGGTACAATTGCGACAGTTGCAGATCGGTTTGTTCGCGCATGGCCGTAACCGACCGGCCTTTTATTTTCCCCTTGTCCTCGGGTTTGATGATGGCGCTGCCGACGGAGTGCGCGTATTCGAGCAGACCGGGTTTGTCGGTTACTTTGTCAACCGAAATCGGATTTTCAAATTCCTCCTTCATGCTAGTGTGTGGTCGGTTTTACACGGGCTACGGCATTCGGTCAGCAGGTTGCTTTGATCCTGAAAGCGCTGTTTTCCGAAAGGGCCGAGCCAATCACAAGCCGTTTTTTACTTCAATACCGTTGTGCTCAAAGGCTTGGTGTAAATACAACAAATCGGGGCAAAAGTAGCTTATTTTTGCGATTCATTCTGTACAACTCATGCGAATCGCCCCCGGTTATTTACCCGAGCCCCAATCTGACTACGAAGCCAAAGCCGTCCGCTTTTGCCGGGCCTGGCTTTCGGGCCAATCATCCTTTACCCTGCACACGTCCGGCTCCACCGGTACGCCCAAACCCATTACCTTAAGCCGCAGCCAGATGGCCGCCAGCGCCCGCCTGACGGGCCAGACGTTCGGCCTTCAGGCGGGCGACCGGGCACTGGCCTGTCTGAACGTCGATTACATTGCCGGGGTGATGATGCTGGTGCGGGGGCTGGAACTGGCGCTGGAATTGACCGTTGTGGAACCGGCTTCCAATCCGCTTCAGATGTTTGACGCCCACGCAGACTCGTTTGCGTTTGCGGCTTTTGTCCCCTTGCAGATGCAAACCCTGCTCGATCAGGGCGGGCATTCGTTGCCGATCCTGAATCGGATGAAAGCCATTCTGGTGGGTGGGGCCGCCGTTGATCAGGCGCTGGCCAGTCGATTACAGGCCATCGAAGCGCCGGTTTTCAGCACCTACGGGATGACCGAAACCGTCTCCCACATCGCCGTCCGCCGGATTAACGGGCCGGATCAGACCGAACTATTCCGGGCGCTGGAAGGCGTGGAGATTGGCGTCGATAACCGGAGTTGCCTGTTTATCAAAGCCGCAGCCACCGATTATCAAACGGTCCAGACCAATGATGTGGTGGAGTTACTGGATCAGGGGCATTTCCGGCTGCTCGGTCGGGCTGATTCCATCATTAATACCGGGGGGGTAAAGATTCAGCCCGAGCGGGTGGAGGAGGTTGTTGCCGGGGTGCTGGCGCAGGAGCATATACAGGGCCGGTTTTTTGTGTATGGCGTGCCGGATGAGCGGCTCGGGCAGCAGGTTGTTTTGTTTCTGGAGGCAGAAAATGAGTGGCCCGAAAGCCGCATGGAGGCCTTGAAAAATGCCATTCGTCAGAAACTGGGGCCGTATGCCGTGCCGAAAAAAATCCTTGCGCTTCGCGAATTTCAGGAAACACCGACCGGAAAAATCGACAAAAAAAGGATTGTGGCCACGTTCCTAACCGGCAAGAATGCATAATCTGGTTTTGTGTTAGTTGTATTACAACAATTATTTATTGTTTTTCGATAAATAATTGTTGTTGTAAGGCGAAATTTGCTTATGTTTGATACGGACTTAACAGCGAAATTCCTATGAAACCACAGACCGTATTTTCCTTTCTCCGGATAGTGACCAGCTTTTTGTTTTATATCATGATTTTCCTGGCGGGGTGTGTGGTCTTGATGGCTGCGTTAACCTTTCTGGGGATTAAGACTGAGCCGGGAAGTATTCAATTTAGCCACGAGGTGATGGCGTTTGTAGCGGATAAAAAGTATACGGAAACGTATAACGTTAATGTGAAAAGCCCGCTGGTTATCGGGGCTAATCTGAACGGAAGGAATACGGGAACCAGCGTTTCGCCCGATAGCCTGATTCGCTACAGCCCCGTTGTCAATCGCTATCACCTGGAAGTGAAACCTAATTCTGCCCTGGGCTATTATTCGTTTTCGGTAATCTTTTTCAATTTTTTGTTGGCAATTGGCATTTTGTGGTTATTCAGACGAATTTTCAGTGAGGTTAACGTTACCACACCGTTTAAACAGCGTATTTTTAAATACCTGATTTCGCTGGCTATTTTGTTTGGCGTTTCGGATGTTCTGAAGCTCGCCCACTACATCATTTTCAATCAGTTGATTCATCAGTCTCTCCCAAACCCTAATTTCGATCTGGTGACCGAAGTTGGTGGCAGTTTCATGACCGGCCTGATCATTTACGCCATTGCCATTGTCTACCAGCGAGGAATTGTCCTTCAGGAAGAAAACACGTTAACAGTCTAATTCATGCCGATTATTGTAAACCTGGATGTCATGATGGCTCGCCGGAAAATGTCGCTGTCCGAACTGGCCGAACAGGTGGATATTACGCTGTCGAATCTGTCAATTCTGAAAACCGGTAAAGCCAGAGCGATTCGCTTTTCGACGCTCGAAAAGATCTGCGAAGTGCTTGATTGCCAACCCGCCGATATTCTTGAGTATGTAAAATCCGCCAGCCCGAATGACAATGCACAGCCTGTACGCACGCTTGACCCGCTTTGACGGACTTTACAAGTGAGTGGATGGGGTATACCTGAGTCTTCTGAGGGAGGCCGTCACGGTATATTTTATTCGGAAAAGCCGGATGCGGAAAGGTTAACGGAATCCGTGCTACTTTTGCAGTGCGGTTTCGAATCGCCTTTTAAATTTCTTTACCTGGAATGACTGATTCAACTTTCGATAAACTGGAAATCCGGTATCAGACGGCAATGGTGGTACCACCGCCCTATGCCCATTTTTTCACGATTATTCTTCGCGCGTCAGCGGACAAACGGCTTACCATTGAGCTGACGATGACTTACACGGACCGCGACGAACTGGAGGAGGACGAAATTGTTGGAGAAGGTTTTACGCTCAACGATGATTACCAGTGGTCGGGGCAGCTACCGGCCATCTGGGCGCAAACCGTGGGCGACCTGGTGCGGAAAACCCAGTTGAAGGCTTTTGATGAGGAGAAACTCACGGATAATCAGGAGTATTTTCTGGTAGCCATCGAGCAGAAATCGCAGGGGAGCCGGTCGGGAGCGCCTACGCAGCGGACCGAATGGCAGTTTCTCAGTCAGGAACTGATTCAGGCGGTGTATGAAATTTCGGGCCGGGAAAAACCGTTTGAAGCAACGTACGTTGAAATAGAGAGCGGAGGGCGCACCGAAGCCCGTCTGACGGCTTCGTTCGGCCAACGGGAAGTTCGGCTGGAAACCCGGCACGACAATCAGAACCGTTCGACAACCCTGCCCTGGAAAGAACTCAAATCGATGATGGAGGTTTTCTACGGCGTGGATTACAACAGCGAAGAAGCTCTGTCGGCTCCGCCCCGCAAACCGGGCCGCTATCTAAACCTGGGTACGGCGGAATGGTATGACGTGGGCGCATCGGTGGTTGGCGATGAGGGAGCCGTCAGCAAACTACGCAAATTACTGATCCGACTGGTCCAGTCCTGATCCGACTAGAGCGTTACGGTCTGTTGGGTCATCATTAATTCCAGCTGGCCATCAGCTTTTTTCAGCAGGCAGCCCAGCCGGTATTCTCCCGGCAGAACGGCCTTTAGGGGCAAAACGGCCCGTGCACTGCTATGAAAATAGACGCCTTGGGTCAAAAAACGTCGCCAGCCCGCAAATTTTGGTGACGTACCCGTGAGATAGGTTCTCTGCTGGGCTTCGTTATACAAAACCACCATTAAAATGTCGTGCAGGTGCTGGCGCCCCATCGGTAACGACTGCGTTTCAACGGAAAACTGCGGATGTTCGTTTTCTTCGTACCAATACCGTTTCGTTTCAAAATGATACGGTTGGAAATTTTTCTGCTGTAGGGTCGTCTTCAGTAAGGCGTCAAAATCGCCGATTAAGTCGGGCACCTGCCAATAGCCCTGCTGATAGGCTGGCACCAGAAAGTAAAGACTATTGTCGATGGTGCTGAAATTGTTCAATTCCGTCTGGTGCTGGCGCCAGTTGTACGTATCAGCTACCAGTCGGCTGTGTTTATGGGCCACTTCCGGTGTATTAAGCGCGTAGGCATTGACGAAAATAAGCGCAGCAAATCCCGTGAAAATCACCAGAATACTTTTCCGCAGAATTGGAAAGCTGTTGAGCAGAAACAGGTACAGAAGCAACGAACTTAGAGCCGCATAAATCTTGAAACGGTTTTCGAGAACCAGATCGGAAGAGGCCCGGAAAACGGTAATTAGTGCGGAGGTTAAGAAAATAAAACAGAAAAACGAATACAACACATTGCGGAAGGAATCAACGGGCCGACGGCTTTTAAACGAGGTGAAAAAATAGCCTGTCATGGCCGGTAAAACCAGCAAACAAATCACCGTTCCCCAGGTGATTGAGGCAGGGATAGCTACATTGGGAAAGACCGAGAAATTAGCCCCAAGCCGGGCAACAAAGGCAGCCGGTAAAAGCGACCAGGTAATGGTGCTTCTGACACCACTTCCAGGTGTATAATCTGCCAGATAAAATGCCAGGACTGCCAGCATAAAAAAGCCCCAGGGAATGAGGGTTTTGTAGCGTTTTTCGAGCAGGAGCAGAAAGCAGCCGGTGGCAAAAACCAGGATGCCGTTGCCGTGGGTAAAGGTCGCCAGCGTTGCCAGAACAACCGCAACGGCTATCCGGGCCCCGGTTGGCTTTTGTAGTAAAATCAGGCACAGGCTTAGCAGGAGCAGGAGGGTGATGTGCTGCAAGCCCGTCAGGGCCCAGATGCTGACTTCGTGGTACTGGGGTTGAAAAATCAGAAAGGGGATGGGCAGGAAGTAATAGAAAGGAAGGTCAAGCTGCCGGAACAGCCGATAAATAAAACCTGTAACCAGCACCAGATTAAAGGAGGCAATCAGAATAAAGAGCTTAAAATTAAGGTGGCCGGTTGCCAGATAATTGAGGTAACTGATCAGCCGGGGAACAAAAATACGGTGGTCATTATCGGGCCGGAAAAACTGGTATAAATTGTATTGCCAGCCTTGCTCTTTCCGGATTTGATAAATATGTTCGAGTAAGGTATTGTCGTCCTGAAACGGAAAATTAACGGAATAAGCATCAATGTAATACAGAAAAAAACTGATGATCAGAACGCTTACAAGGCCCGTAATCCAGTTCAGTACCGTCTGCCCCCGGCGTTTTTGAGTCGGGGGGATATTAATAAGCAATGCGTTCACCAATTCAGTAAGACAATGCCAGCGTTCTTTCCGGGATGGCATTTTATTACCCCGAATACCGGCAATTAAAAATGCATTTTATTTTTTCTGGATACGATCCAGCTCATACCGTAGATCTTCAACCAGACTCCGGATTCCGTCGAGGGATGGACTCGCTTCGGGCATTTGCTGGCTGACAAAAGCCGTGACTTCCCAAACTTCGAGCACATCGCGGATGGCCACCTCCCGGCTGCCGATGGCGGGTTGGTCGGAGGTCAGCAGCAGCGTACCTTTCAGCTTGACCTGATTAAAAACCCGGCGGCACAAAACCCCCTGATTCTGAATCAGCAAGACATAAAGTTTACTATCGGCAATCTCGTACCAGTTTCGAATAAACTTGCCAATCAGGTGCGCCCCGGGCAGCGTAAAATCCTCGCCGGTTTCAAACGCCCGGTAATGATCGGGCGGCAGGAACGGCAGTTGCAAAACCGCCAGTCGGTTCAGAAAATCCGGTTGCTGATACCGTTGCAGGTATTCATTGAACTGCCGTTTGCGAACCCAGGGAATCGTGTTGTGGTGCGAATCGAGGCCATTGGCGGTTTGCCGTTCAATGGGTGAGTGGCCGTTGGGGCGGCTGTTTTCGTATACGTTGTTGAACGTTGGCGGCTGGGTTTCCGGCTGTTTAAAACTTGCGGGATACGGGGAGAACCCTTCATGCATCGAAACCGGTCGGGGAATGATGCGCTGCGACACCAGTTTGATTTGCTGAGGATGTTCGGGTGGTTTGGGCGCGTTTACAACCGGTTTGGCGGCTGGGTACTGGTAATATTTTTCCAGAACGGTTGCTAAGGCTTTCGGAGCCGAAGCCGCATTTTGCGGTTCCGGAATTTCTTTGGGCAGGGGCGGTGGCGGAAAGCTGGTCTGGCCGACGGGCCGATCCAGAGGCAGAGACAGGTCCGGCGTCTCCCGTATTTTCCGTAAATCACTCTTCAGGAGGTTGTCAACAGTGGTGTTGAAGGCGCGGGCAATCGACATCAGATTGTCGAGATTCGGGTTGGCCCGAGCTTCCTCGTAAGCACCCAGAAGCGACCGTTTGATGCCAATCCGCCGGGCAAATTGTTCCTGGGTTAATCCATTGAGTCGACGGAGGTACTTGATGTTGTTGCTGACAATGCTCATGGAACCGTGTTTTGACAAAAATATTAGTATTTCTGTATTATTACCTGATTTTTGATAAAAACGTAAGTCAGCAGATGGAGATCGTTACGGATAACCTTGAAAATGAGGCCCCAATCCGGCCGTTATTCGATGCGCAACGCCAGCACGCCCGCATCGTCGCGTTGACAAAAGCGCCGGAGCGAATTGGAAAACTGAAGAAAATTCAGGCGTATCTGCTAAAAAATCGCACCGGTCTGACCACGGCCCTCTACACCGACTTTCGGAAACCCCCGGCAGAAACGGAACTGACGGAGCTATTTGCCACCAACAACGAACTGAATGTGGCCATCCAGCAATTAAAACAGTGGATGAAACCCCATCCGGTGCCAACTCCTTTGGCAATGCTGGGAACGTCGGGTTACGTCCGGTATGAGCCCAAAGGCGTAACGCTAATTATCGCCCCCTGGAATTACCCGTTTTATCTAATCATAAAACCGTTGATTTCGGCCCTCGCTGCCGGAAATACCGCCATCCTGAAACCGTCGGAACTGACCCCGGCCACCACGGCTTTCATCCGGGAAATGATTCGGAGCCTGTTTGCGGAGGAGGAGGTGGCCGTGGTGGAAGGCGATGCCACGGTGGCTCAAAAGCTGTTGGAATTGCCATTCGACCATATTTTCTTTACCGGCAGTACGGCCGTTGGCAAACAGGTGCTGGCGGCTGCGGCCCGTAACCTGACGTCCGTTACGCTGGAACTGGGCGGAAAATCGCCCTGCCTGGTGGACGAAACGGCGGATATCGAAGCAACGGCCCGGCGGATTGCCTGGGGCAAATGGGTCAATAGCGGGCAGACGTGTGTGGCACCAGACTACGTGCTGGTGCAGCGGTTGGTAAAAGACCGGCTGGTGGAAGCCATCCGGAAAGCCGTCCAGCGTATGTACAATGCCGACGGGAAGGGCGTTCAAGCATCGGAGAGCTACGCGCGGATCATTAATAACCGGCATTTTGATCGTCTGAAGGCCCTGCTGGACGATGCGCGGGAGAAAGGCTGTACGGTTTCAATGGGGGCGCAGACCGACCCGGCCGACCGTTTTATTGAACCGACGCTGCTGGAAAATGTGAGTATAAATATGGGGGTGATGCAGGAAGAAATTTTTGGTCCGCTGTTGCCCATCATTCCGTACGACACCCGCGAGGAAGTGCTGCGGTACCTGACCGGCCGGGATAAACCGTTGGTCATGTACCTGTTTAGTCAGACAGCGTCGGCGACAGACCATTGGCTGGATCGCACGTCGGCGGGTAATACGGTCATCAACGATACGCTCATTCATTTTGCGCATACCGAGTTGCCGGTCGGCGGTGTCAATCAGAGCGGTATCGGAAAATCGAACGGTTTTTACGGATTTCAGGAGTTCTCGAACGCCCGCGGAGTAGTCCACCGGCAGTTTGGCGTGCTGGATCTGATTTATCCGCCTTATTCAGACAAGGTAAAAAGACTGATCAATTTTTTCGTGAAATATCTTTAAACGTTTGCCTGAATTATTGGGTCCGTATCAGGGAATACCTATCTTAGTGACGGCTTTTACTCAACAAATTTCTATGACCAATACGTCTCCGACTGCAACTGAGTATAGTACCACCCCGGGAACCACCGCCCGACCCAGCCAGAATGCCGGAGATCGCCCGGGCATTCCCATTGTTTTTATTCATCAGAACTATAGTCATTATCTGGACTTTACGCTGCGGCAGGCGGTAAGTTCCAACCCCGATAGCCCGATTCACCTGCTGGGAGATGCAGATAACAACCGGTTTCCGTTTCTGATTCACCACAACATTCGGGACTTGCTGAACGAAGAGGCCCAACGGTTTGAGCAAGTCTACAAACACTCGTCGCCCAACCACTATAATTACGAACTGTTCTGCTTTATTCGCTGGTTTCTGGTCAGGGAACTCATGCGCCGGGAGGGCTACCAGCAGGTTTTTGTGGCGGATTCGGACGTGATGATTTATTCGGACCTGACCAAATACGTCGATCAGACCGGCTTGAATGAGTCGATTGCAGGGTTTAATGTTGGGGCTGATTATCAGTGGGTTCGTTCGTCTTCCGGTCATTCGTCGTACTGGACGTGGGAAGGCATCAGTCTTTTCTGCGAGTTAGCGATAAACCTGTATACCGAGCCCCGGCTGATGGCGTTTATGGATCAGATTCGGGCCGAGAAGATTATCAAAAACGACCGTGCCGGCATTTCGGACATGACGGCTTTGTACGTTTTTTACGAAGAGGAGCACACCCGCATCCGCAACCTGTCCGAATCCATGAACAATTCGGCGTTTGACCATAACATCTGTATGGCAACCAATTATAACCTGGACGAATACGAATTTGGTCTGGGGCGTAAAAAGATTGTGATGAAAGACGGTTTTCCGATGGCCTACAATGTCTTTCTGAAAAAAGAAATCCTGTTGCACACCCTTCACTTTCAGGGAAATAGCAAAAATATCATTCACCGGTATTATACGGGTGGCGGACTGCTGCCAAGCCGGCTTTTCAGGGAGATACGGTTTAAGGCGTCGGTTTTATACCATATGGTGCGCTAACCCGGCGGTTAGTACTCCGTATTGGGCAGGTTGACGGTATCCCGCCAGTAGGTGGCAACGTCGCCCATCATCTGGATCAGGTCGTCAAACAGAATGGGTTTAACCAGATAGGAATTGGCTCCCATCCGGTAGGCTTTCTCAACCTCCTGCCGCGACGAAGTCATGATCAGCACCGGAATATTTTTTAACTGACTGTTGGACCGGATGGCCTGCAAGGTTTCAAGGCCGTTGCGGAGTGGCATATTGATATCCAGAATAATCAGCGAGGGAAGTGGATTGACGGCATCCGGACCAATGCAATTCAGGAGGTAATCCATGACCTGATCGCCGTCTTCGACAAACCGGCCGCAGTCGAATAATCCATTTTGCATCAGCGCTTCATCCAATAACAGCCGATCTTCTTCATCATCCTCGGCAACTAAAATGGTAAACGGTCTATTTGGCAACATAGAAAAAACGGTGGGCACAGAACAACGCCCGGATTGAGCGATTGAAGATAGCGGTTTTCGTAACGATTGCCAACTTGTTATTTCATATTTTGCCTAAATTCAATGGATTATCTTATTTACAGTACCTTAATGGTTACATTTTTTTGATTTTGGTATCCTTCTTTTATGCGTTATTGGTTGCCGGTTTTTCTGCTAATTACCTTTTCAGCTGCGGCCCAGACTCTTCCTGTTCTCGATCAGAACCCGCCTTCTCTTCCGTGGTATCAGTTACGAACCCCGCATTTTCGGGTTTTATATCCGAAAGGGTTCGACCAGACCGCCCAGCAAACCGCCCGGCGTCTGGAACAGGTGTATGAACCCGTCAGTGCATCGCTGAAAAAAGAACCCCGCCGGTTGTCGGTTATTCTACAGAATCAGACCATGCTGAGCAACGGCTTTGTGACGCTGCTGCCCCGGCGGTCGGAGTTTTTTGCAACGCCCCCGCAGGACCCTTTTCTGGCGGGTACCCTTGGCTGGCTTGATCTGCTGGCGGTGCATGAATTCCGGCACGTGGTTCAGTACGACAAGGCGTTACAGGGGCTTACCCGTACTGCATATACGTTGTTTGGAAATACGGCGTTGGCCGCCCTGACACTGGGCGTTCCCGACTGGTTCTGGGAGGGCGATGCTGTTGGTACAGAGTCGGTTTTGACGGGGGAGGGCCGGGGCCGGATTCCAAATTTTGATCTGGGGATGCGGGCCAATCTGCTGGCTGGCCGGCGGTTTAGTTACGCCAAAGCCGTCAATGGTTCCTACCGGGATAATGTGCCCAACCATTACGTATTGGGTTACTTTATGTCTACCTATCTCAAACGAACGTACGGAGCCGATGCCTGGAGTGAGGTCCTGAATCGGTACTATCGGTTTCCGTTGTATCCGTTTTCGTTTTCCAACGGCATTAAAAAGACAACGCAGTACCGCGTTGAGGAGCTTTACCGCCGGTCCATGGCCGATGTGGAAGAAACCTGGCGGAAACAACAGCAGGGACTTCGATTGACCGATGCGGTAACGTATCCGGTGAAGGCATCGGAGAAGGTGTTTACCAACTACCAGTATCCGCAGTATGTTTCTGAGCACGAAGTTATTGCCGTCAAATCGGGTCTGGGCGACATCACGCAGTTTGTGCGGCTGGATCGCAACGGAAAGGAAACAAAGGTGTTCGTGCCCGGTCTGTTCAACAACCCCGAAATGCTGTCGGTGGCCGCCGGAAAAATATGCTGGACCGAATACCGGTACGATGTACGGTTTGGGCAGAAAATCGATTCCGAAATCAAACTATACGATGTTACGACCCAAAAACTTCGCCGGTTGAGCCACCACAGCCGGTATTCGGTAGCCTCACTTTCGCCCGACGGATCACGGGTGGTGGCCGTCCGGAACGACGAAGCCTACCAGACCCGGCTGGTCATTCTGGATGCGGAAACGGGGCGGGAAGTGCGGGTGCTGGACAATCCCGAGAACGATTTTTTCGGACAGCCGCGCTGGCAGGACGACAACCGGACGCTGGTAGTCGTGACCCGCAAAAAAGCCGGGAAAACCATCCAGATCATTGATTCAGAAACCGGCGTCCGGCGCGATTTGATGCCGGTTTCGGGCCAGAACATCAGTCATCCGCAGCCCTGGAAAGGGTATGTTTTCTATAACTCGCCCCAGTCCGGCATTGATAATATTTACGTGCTGAACACCCGGACCGGCCGGACGTATCAGGTGACCTCCCGGCCCTTGGGAGCCTACCATCCGACGGTTTCCGGTGATGGCCAGAAGCTGAGTTTTCACGATTTTCGCGCGGGCGGCTACCGCATTGCCGAGATGCCGATTGATTCATCTGCCTGGACGCCAACAGAGCAGGTCCGCGACGGTTCGGTACGGTATTTTGGGCCTTTAGTTGCTCAGGAACCGGGAGCCGCCGATGTCCGTTCGGCCCTGACCGATTCGTTGGTCGCGTCGGTTGAGTACCCCAAAAGCCGGTTCAGCCGGTTACTTCATGCCGTCAACATCTACAGCTGGGGACCGGTGGTTAGTTCCGACGGGCAGAGCGGCACCGTCGGACTGCAATCCCAGGATTTGCTCAGTACAACCCAGCTTGGGCTGGGCGTGGGCTACAATCAGGCCGAACGGACCGTTAATTACTACGGAAATTTGAGTTATCAGGGCTGGTTTCCCATCCTTGATGTTGGCTTTGAGCGGGGCCGTCGGTCTACATCCGTTTACGTGGATCAACGTACACCGCTCGATTCCCTGCGGAGTGATTCGTGGAATTACAACCAGTTGACGGCCGGTTTTCGGATTCCGTTGCAGCTTACCACGTCGAAATACAACCAGAGTGCCTACGTATCCGCGTATTATAACCTGCAACAGGTGAGTGGGTATGACTTGCCAGTCCGGCCCATTACGGAAGTTGGGTTTGGCCGGGTGCTGAACGGTCTG
Organism: Larkinella arboricola; assembly: GCF_003259745.1. Taxonomy (GTDB): domain Bacteria; phylum Bacteroidota; class Bacteroidia; order Cytophagales; family Spirosomataceae; genus Larkinella; species Larkinella arboricola. The sequence continues at coordinate 760,435 of NZ_QLMC01000002.1, forward strand.
TCGTACGGTCTATCGTATTCCCGAACGCTGAAACTGAGCAAACGGGATGTGGCTCCGCGTTGGGGGCAGACCGTTTCGGCGGTATGGCGCAACACGCCGTTTGGGGGGGCGTTACGCGGGGAGGTCTGGGCGTTGCAGGGAGGTCTGTATCTGCCCGGTGTTGGCAAACATCATTCCCTGCGGCTACGGGCGGGGTATCAGGAGCAGATGCGCGGCACATATCGGTTTGCGGCCGCCGTGTTTTTTCCGCGCGGTCAATCCTACGTCAGCCACGACCAGTTGATGACCACCAGCGCCGAATACCGTCTGCCGTTGCTCAATCCGCACTGGTCAATCGGTCGCTGGCTCTACATTCAACGGGTGAAAGCCGCCGGTTTTTACGATTTTGCCTGGGGAGAAAGCCGCTCCCGAACGCCGGGAACATTGGCTGCTTATGGCGATCAATATTACACCACGGGGCTGGATCTATCGTTTGTATTCAACGTGCTGCGACTCCGCACACCCCTCGAAGCGGGCGTCCGGACGATTTACAATCTGAAATCCGGCGAAGTGATGGTGCAGCCGCTGGTGATCGGAATTGGGATTTAAAGAGATCAAAAAAGCCCCCGGCCTGAACCGGGGGCTTCTCAATACCGTCAATCTTTAGCATTTCCTGCCTGAAACCCGGGTTGGTGTAACCGTTCGCTGGAGTCGGTTATGGATAGACTTCTTTCCGGGCCGCCTTCAGGGTATTCTGCATCAGCGAGCAAATGGTCATCAGGCCCACTCCACCCGGTACGGGCGTGATGAAGCTGGTTTTGGGGGCAACCTCGTCAAATTTTACATCACCTTTCAGCGAAAAGCCGCTTTTCTTGGTGGCATCCGGTACGCGTTCCAGACCGACGTCGATCACCACGGCCCCTTCTTTCACCATATCGGCGGTGATAAATTCCGGACGACCGAGGGCGGCAATCAGAATATCGGCGGATTGGCAGATTTCGGCCAGATTTTGCGTGCGGCTGTGCGTCAGCGTAACGGTGCAGTTCCCGGGGTTGGTGTTGCGCTGCATCAGAATGCTCATCGGCAGCCCCACAATCTGGCTGCGGCCCACCACCACGCAATGCTTGCCCGCCGTTTCGATCTCATACCGTTTCAGCATTTCCAGTATGCCCTGTGGTGTTGCCGAAATGTAGGCCGGTAAGCCCTTGGCCATCCGGCCAATGTTGATCGGGTGAAAACCGTCTACGTCCTTAGCCGGGTCGATAGTTTCCATGACCTTATCGGCGGAGACGTGCGCGGGCAGAGGTAACTGGACAATCAGGCCGTCCATGTCAGGATTTGCGTTTACGTCCCGAACGGCATTGATCAATTCTTCTTCCGACACCGAATCGTCGAACCGGATGAGCGTCGATTTCATGCCGATTTCTTCGCAGCTTTTCATTTTGCTGGCTACGTACGTTTCGCTGCGTCCGGCGGTGCCGACCAGAATGGCGACCAGGTGCGGAATCTTGCCGCCTTGTGCTTTAATATCGGCTACTTCAGCCGCGAGTTCCTGTTTGATTTGCTGGGAGAGGACTTTGCCGTCAAGGAGTTGCATGCGTCGAATGAATAAAAACGCAAAGGTAGCGGTTTTGTCCGGACCTGATACGGGTTTGCCTATTATTTGGAATCAGACTGGCTTTTTACCCAAAAATTCACTATACTTGTAAAAACCGCATTGTATCCCTCGATTTTTTAGTCCCGGAATTACTCTTTAATGAAGTTTCATCGGTCCATATTTTCATTTCTCTGTCTCCTGCTGATCGGGTGGGCGCTTGGCTATTGGGCCGGGTCGTCGGCCGGTATTGACAGAAGGACGGAACTGAAAGTGGCCACCATCGGAGCTTCCCCGGAGCGGGACCGGCTGGATCATCTGACCGACGAGTTTACCCACTCTACCGTACACGAAGCCATCGTTACCCCGGTGGTTTCGCACCAGGTTCCGCCGTCTTTTTTCGCCATTATTCCTGCAATCTGGGTACTGATTCGCGAACCCCGGCTGATGAGCCAGCCCAGCACACCGTACTATTTCTTTGCGTATTTCCGGCGGTTGTTTGGCCATCAGATCGCTATTAACGCTCCCTGAAGCGGGCAAAAGCCGGGGTTTGAACCCCATTCTCCTTTAATTACCGAAAGCCGTCACCTTCAGGACGGTTAAGTAAGACTCACCGGATGCAGATTGAGTACGGGCGCCCTTGGCGGCCCGGCGAACTGAACCCGACAGGTGAGTTATATCCTTATTTAATTTATTCAAAGCCATCTACTTGTCCACAAACCACACACAATCATGGTAAAAAAACGCATACAAAGAGCGAAGAATTCGGCTGTTTACCGGGAAATAAAAGAAGCATTCTTTATCATTATAGGCGTCCTCTGCGCGGGCATGGGCCTGAAAGGGTTTCTGTTGCCCAATGATTTTCTGGACGGGGGCGTCATCGGGATTTCGCTGCTGCTCCAGTTAAAAACCGGTATTGATCTGGCCATTCTGGTCGTTGTCGTCAACATTCCGTTTATCTGGATGGGTTTCCGGCAGGTTTCCTGGACGTTTGCGCTTAAAACCGCTGCGGGAATCGGCCTGCTGGCCCTCTGTCTGGCGTTTATTCCGTATCCGATGGTAACGACCGACAAGCTGTTGATTGCCGTTTTCGGCGGATTTTTTCTCGGCGCCGGTATCGGGCTCGCCATGCGGGGGGGCGGGGTGCTCGATGGCACCGAGGTACTGGCTATTTACATTAGCCGCCGGTCGTTTTTGTCGGTAGGTGATGTGATTATGGTTATCAACCTCCTGATTTTTGGTTCGGCGGCCATTTTTATCAACGTCGAAACGGCTTTATACGCCATGCTGACTTACCTCTCCGCGTCGAAAACCGTTGATTTTATCATACACGGTATTGAGGAATACATTGCCGTCATGATCGTTTCCGACCGGCACGAGGAAGTGCGGCAACTCATTACGGAAGAATTAGCAAGGGGAGTAACCGTTCTGAAAGGGGAGAAGGGCTTCGGAAAACGCGGGATGCGCGAGAACGACATCAACATTCTCTATGCCGTGGTAACCCGTCTGGAGATTACCCGCCTAAAAGATAAAATCAGCGAGGTGGATGAAAAAGCCTTTTTGATTGAGCACAGTATCGCCGATGTGAAGGGCGGTATGATCAAACACCGTCCGTTGCATTAGCCGCAATCAATTGTTCCGCCAGCCGCGACAAACCGGTTGTGGCTGGCTCCGGAATAAAAGTCAGGTTTTTACGCGGGCGAATATCCGGAACGTTCGGATCGACGACGTAGATAGGAATGCCGGGCCGCGCAAAATCAATCAGTCCGGCCGCCGGATACACCACCATCGAGGTGCCGACGATGATCAGAATATCGGCCTGCTGGACAATTTCAACGGCGGAATCCATCATCGGTACGGCTTCTCCAAACCAGACAATATGCGGGCGGAGCTGCGAACCTTTTTCGCAGTGATCGCCCTTTTTTAGTTCCCACCCCGCAATGTCGTACACGAGCCTGGGGTCGCGGGTGCTGCGCGATTTAAACAGTTCGCCGTGCAGGTGAATCACCTTCGCTGATCCGGCTTTTTCGTGCAGGTTATCCACGTTCTGGGTAACAATAGTGACATCGAAATACGGCTCCAGCTGCTTCAGAGCCCGGTGTCCGGCGTTGGGTTGAGCGTCAAGTGCCTGTTTGCGTCGCTGGTTGTAAAACTCCAGCACCAGGTCCGGATTGCGGACCCAGGCTTCGGGCGTAGCGACATCTTCAACCTTGTAATTTTCCCACAAACCGTTGGAGTCCCGAAACGTTCGTAACCCACTTTCCGCACTGATGCCTGCACCGGACAAAACGACTACTTTTTTCATCTTGCTCTAATTGGAAAAACCACTCGCCCGGGGCGAGTGGTTTTCTGTAATTCGTATAAACGGTTTTCAAACGATAGCCTGTGCAACCCCGTTACTTCTTCTTGGCAACGGTTTTTTTGGCAGGTGTCTTCTTGGCCGCTACGGGGCTGGCTGCGTCTGCTTTGGTTGCCTTCCGGGCTTTGGGTTTTTCTTCCGGGCCGGTATCACCCGCCAGTTTCAGGCAATCTTCCAGTGTGAGCGAAGCCGGTTCCACATCTTTCGGGATTTTGACATTCCGTTTGCCGATGGAGATATAGGGGCCATACATACCGTTGACCACTTTCACCGTCGAATTTTCGGGAAACTCCTTGATGTATTTATTGCTTTCGGCCTGCCGCTTCTGCTGAATCAGTTCGATGGCCCGTTCCGGAGTCAGGCTACCGGGCGTCACGCCTTTGGGCAGTGAAATATATTTATCGTCGTGCTTGATGTACGGACCAAAACGGCCTTTGCCGGTCGTGATCAGTTTGCCTTCAAATTCGCCAATGGATTCGTTGATGTTTTCGACCCGTTTCTGCTGAATCAGTTCGATGGCCCGTTCTGCCGTCACGGTATAGGGGTCATCATCTTTCGTCAGCGAAACGTATTTATCGTCGTGTTTGACGTACGGGCCGAATTTTCCGATCCCGATCACCATCGGTTTGTCTTCAAAAAAGCCGACTTCGCGCGGCAGCGAAAACAGATCAAGGGCTTCTTCCAGCGTGATGGTTTCGATCAACTGACCTTTTTTCAGGTTGGCAAACAACGGTTTATCTTCGTCCGTAGCTTCTCCGATCTGCACGTAGGCGCCGTAGCGCCCCAGCCGGGCGGAAACTTTCTTGCCCGAACGCGGATCGAGGCCCAGTTCGCGGATGCCCGGTTTCGATCCCGTCAGAGCCGCGCCCTGTACGGTTTCGACGTTGCGGTGGAAGTCGCCGTAGAAGTTTTTAATCATGTCCTGCCAGCCCATTTTGCCGCTGGCAATCTCGTCAAACTCTTTTTCGACGTTCGCCGTAAATTTATAATCAACGATGCCTTCGAAGTATTCAACCAGGAAGTCGTTGACTACCAGCCCCATGTTGGTCGGGAAGAGCTTGGCCTTCTCCGAACCGTAGTTCTCCTTGCCGGTTTTTTCCTGAATATCTCCTTTTTTGAGGGTCAACTCCTTGAATTCCCGTTCTTTGCCCGGGCGGTCTTCCTTAACGACGTACTGCCGTTTGATGATTGTCGATATGGTCGGCGCGTAGGTGGACGGACGGCCAATGCCCATTTCTTCCAGTTTCTTCACCAGACTGGCTTCCGTGTATCGCGGGGCCGGGCGGCTGAACTTCTGGGTGGCTTTCATCTGATCCATATTGAGCACCTGACCAATGGACAGTGGGGGCAACATACCCTTGCTCTCTTCGTCCTCGTCGTCGGTCGATTCCAGATAGACCTTCAGAAAACCGTCGAATTTAATGACCTCACCTTGGGCGATCAGTTCCTCCGAAGCGGTCGAAATACCGATGGTAGCCGTGGTCCGTTCCAGTTGCGCGTCGGCCATCTGCGAGGCAATCGAGCGTTTCCAGATCAGGTCGTACAGCCGTTGTTCGTTGCGGTCGGACCCGGCGGCTTTCACCGAAAAATCCGTAGGCCGGATGGCTTCGTGGGCTTCCTGTGCCGATTCCGACTTGGTTTTGTACTGCCGGGTATGCACGTATTTTTCGCCAAACTCACTCGTGATGGCGCGTTTCGCTTTCTCGATGGCTTCCTGCGAGAGGTTGGTCGAGTCGGTCCGCATATACGAAATCTTACCGCTTTCGTACAGTTTCTGGGCCAGCGTCATGGTTTGCGACACCGAGAACGACAGCTTGCGGGAAGCTTCCTGTTGCAGCGTCGAGGTCGTAAACGGTGGGGCCGGGGATTTCTTGGCGGGCCGGGTTTCCAGATTTTTAATGGAGAAAACGGCTTCCCGGCACTTTTCCAGAAACGCCCGGGCTTCCTCCAGGGTGGCGAAGCTTTTGGGCAATTCGGCATTCAGCACCCGGCCGTTATCGACCAGAAACTGGGCCGTCACCTTGTAGCTGGACTTGGTGTTGTGGTTGTCTACCTCACGTTCACGTTCCACAATGAGCCGAACAGCCACCGACTGAACGCGACCCGCCGACAGCGCCATGGAGCTGCCCGATTTTATTTTGCGCCATAAAACCGGCGACAGCTCGAAACCCACCAGCCGGTCGAGAACACGCCGGGCCTGCTGCGCATTTACCAGGTCGATGTCGATCCGGCGGGGCGACTGGATGGCGTTCTGAATGGCGTTCTTGGTGATTTCGTGAAAGACAATCCGTTTGGTATCTTCTTTCAGACCCAGCGCTTCTTTGAGGTGCCACGAAATGGCTTCGCCTTCACGGTCGTCGTCCGTTGCCAGCCAGATTTCTTCGGCTTCCTTGGCTAATTTCTTCAATTCGCTGATAACCTGACGTTTGTCAGGAGAGACTTCGTAGACGGGTCGAAAGCCATTGGGGATGTCAATCGCCATATCATCTTTGGGTAAATCCCGAACGTGACCGTAACTGGATTTCACCACGAAATCTTTACCCAGATACCCTTCAATGGTCCTCGCCTTCGCGGGTGATTCCACGATAACCAGGTTTTTTGACATATGAATTCAGGTTGAATGTTAAAACTGCGCCGACAATCGGCTTCCACGTCTCGTGCCAAATATAGAAGCAAAAGACATAATACTTACAAATCGAGCGGAGGGAATACGGATTACGGCGGGCAGTGCTTATGGTATGATAACTATTTTTCGGCGGCAAACGTTCCGAAAAAAACGGTATTATATGACCGAAGCCTAATCTTTGAGTTTCAGGAGTGATTGGCTTTTTCTGCGGCAAAAGCGGACGCGGGCCGGATGCTAATTTGTCGGGCCCGATCGCGGCTGGTGTTTCGGGGAAAAATTCCGTCAGAATATTCATAACGTTTACAAATTATCGCGAAAATGCCGGCTCATTTTATTTTAGAATGAAAATCACCTAATTTTGACACGCTTGTTTGGAAACTCATTTTCCAGTAACGGGTGTTGTCTAGTTAGATATATGATTCTATTCACTGCTTAAATTCCTCCTGTCTATGGCTTTTGATTTTGACATGATTCAGCGCGTATACGACGGTTTTGGCGAACGTGTCGAAGCAGCCCGGCAAGTGGTGGGTCGTCCCCTCACATTGTCGGAAAAAATATTGTATGCTCACCTCAGTGCCGGTATTCCGCAAAAGGCGTACAACCGGGGTAAGGACTACGTTGACTTTGCTCCCGACCGGGTGGCAATGCAGGACGCAACGGCCCAGATGGCCCTGTTGCAGTTCATGCAGGCGGGTCGTCCGCAGGTGGCTGTACCGTCAACGGTTCACTGTGATCACCTGATTCAGGCTGAAGTGGGTGCCGCGAAGGATCTTGAAAATGCCAATAATAAAAACCGGGAAGTATACGACTTCCTGGCGTCAATCTCCAATAAATACGGCATTGGTTTCTGGAAACCGGGCGCCGGAATTATCCACCAGGTAGTGCTCGAAAACTACGCCTTCCCGGGTGGTTTGATGATCGGTACCGACTCACACACGCCGAATGCCGGTGGTCTGGGTATGATTGCCATCGGGGTCGGTGGGGCTGATGCCTGCGACGTGATGGCCGGTTTGCCCTGGGAGCTCAAAATGCCGAAACTGATCGGGGTAAAACTGACCGGTAAATTATCGGGCTGGGCTTCGGCCAAAGATGTGATTCTGCGGGTGGCCGGTATTCTGACCGTAAAAGGCGGAACGGGCTGCATTGTGGAATACTTCGGCGAAGGTGCCGATAGCCTGTCGGCAACGGGTAAAGCCACCATCTGTAACATGGGGGCTGAAATCGGGGCCACAACGTCCATTTTTGCCTACGACGACAAAATGGCCGATTACCTGCGCTCTACCGAGCGGGCCGATATAGCCGAAGCTGCCAATGCCGTGCGTCAGTACCTGCGTTCGGATGACGAAGTATACGCCGATCCGACTACGTATTACGATCAGGTAATTGAAATCAACCTGTCGGACCTCGAACCGCACATCAACGGTCCGTACACGCCGGATTTGGCGTGGCCGCTGTCGAAATTCGCGCAGGCCGTGAAAGAAAACGGCTGGCCCGAAAAACTGGATGTGGGTCTGATCGGATCCTGCACTAACTCTTCGTACGAAGACTTGACCCGGGCGGCTTCCGTGGCGCAGCAGGCTATTACGAAAAACCTGAAAACGCATTCGGAATATACCGTAACGCCGGGTTCTGAACTGGTTCGTTACACGACCGAGCGCGACGGTTTGCTGGATACCTTCGAGCAAATTGGCGGGGTGGTGCTGGCCAACGCCTGCGGACCCTGTATTGGTCAGTGGGCGCGGCACATCGACGACCCGAACCGTAAAAACTCCATTATTACTTCGTTTAACCGGAACTTCGCCAAGCGGAATGACGGTCTGGCCAATACCCACTCATTTGTCGCGTCGCCAGAACTGGTGACGGCGATGGCGATTGCCGGTAGCCTGACCTTCAACCCGATGACGGACAAACTAACCAACGAAGCGGGTGAAGAAGTGATGCTCGACGAACCGCAGGGTATCGAGTTGCCGGTTAGCGGTTTTGCCGTGGAAGATGCCGGTTATCAGGCACCTGCCGAAGATGGCAGCGGAGTTCAGGTAGTGGTTAGTCCGACTTCGGACCGTCTGCAACTGCTGGAATCCTTCAAAGCCTGGGAAGGTACCGACCTGAACGGCCTGAAAGTGCTGATCAAAGCAAAAGGCAAGTGTACGACCGACCACATCTCGATGGCAGGTCCGTGGCTGAAATACCGGGGTCACCTCGACAACATCTCGAACAACATGCTGATCGGGGCGGTCAACTACTTCAACGAAAAAACCAATACCGTGAAAAACCAGTTGACGGGCGAGTACGGCGAAGTACCGGCGGTTCAACGGGCCTACAAAGCGGCTGGTATCGGTTCAATCGTGGTGGGTGACGAGAACTACGGCGAAGGATCGTCGCGGGAGCACGCTGCCATGGAGCCCCGGTTCCTGGGTGTTCGGGCCATTCTGGTGAAATCATTCGCCCGGATTCACGAAACCAACCTGAAAAAACAGGGAATGCTGGCCCTGACGTTTGCCGATCCGGACGATTACGAAGACATCCGCGAAGATGATACCATCGACATTCTGGGTCTGACAAACTTCACGCCAAACGGCCAGTTGACGATTCGGTTGAACCACGCCGACGGAACGACTCAGGAGTTCCAGGTGAATCATACCTACAACGAAACGCAGATCGAGTGGTTTAAAGCCGGTTCGGCGCTGAACCTGATCAAGCAGAAGCAGAATGTCTAAGCTGCGCTGAGTTGTTTTATTACACGGAAAAGCCCGCAGAACGAACCGTTCTGCGGGCTTTCTGCTTTTGGGGACCGTATGCGAACGGCTTTTATGCATGGCAAGTGCTTAACTCACCAGAAAATTAACGGCCTGTTTCAGCGTACGTTCGTTTTGCGTTTCCGGATCGGTGTAAGACCGCTCACCGACTTCGATGGTGAGTTGCTTCCCCAGGAGTTGTTTCGTATCCAGTTCCTGCCCTTCCTTTGCTTCAATTCCTACCTGCTCAAACAAGCCGATGATGGCCGGCATACCCGCCGAGGATTGGTAAAACCGGTGGGATATATACCCGTCTTCGTTCTCGAAGCGAACCGCAAAAAATGGAATACCTTTGTGTTCGCTCGTCCCTTCCTGAATATCAGTAATGGTAACCTGCTGTCGGCCATCAGCCAATACCGTTTTTTCCTGTCCTTTCTCTACGGCTATTTTCATAACAACGATATATTTTATTTGTATTATAAACTTCTAAAAGGAGTTGTTTGTTCAGAAATTTCTTTGCAAAAGCTAGTTACTATCGAAACAGAACGTTTTACAGCTACTTAGAAACTTACTTGGTGTGTTTTAGATGTATTATATCAGGAGCTAAAGAGTTGCCTATGAAGAAGGGAGTTGCCGCAGATCTTTCCTTTCGATCAAATTTTAAATCATTTTGGCGGCTTCTGTACTTAACTACTGCGGGACTATTTTATCATCAAGCACATGTGGGTACTTTTCTCTCTCCTGGCAGCTTTGGCATCGGCTGTTGTGGTAACGCTTTCGAAAGTGGGTATTAAAAATGTAAATCCCAGTCTTGCTTTTGCCATCCAGTCAATTTGTATCCTGATCGTGTCCTGGGGCGTGGTGATCGGGCAGGGAATGCTGGGGGATGTCAGCCGCATTGACCGCAAGGTCTGGATATACCTGCTTATAGGGGGCGTGGTTACCTGCATCTCATCCTTACTTTCGTTCCGGGCGCTGAAACTAACCGATGCCGCCCGGGCTTCTCCGCTGGACAAGGTGTCGCTGGTGTTTACAATTATTCTGGCCGTTCTGTTTCTGAAGGAAAAAGTAAACGCCCAACTCATTATTGGAGCCGTTTTGATGGCAATCGGGGCGGTAATGATCGCGCTGTCGCGGTAAGGGAAGCCGTCCGATTACTAAGCCGTTCGGTCACCGGACGGTTTTTTTAGTCTGGATTTGATAAGTTTGTACGAATACGAATGAACAAGTCCCGTCCTCCCTATGACCTATGAGACCTGGCAGCCCCTTTTTATCGGTATGGTCGTTTCGATCCTGCTGCTGAATGTTGTCCAGTGGGTGACGTTTCGGGAACGGATTTATGGTTTGTATACGCTGTATATGCTGGCCTGGCTGATGTATTTCGTCTTCCGGGTGCCCGAAATCCGCGACTTGCTGGGCCTCACCTCAACCGACTGGAATTTTGCCCGGGTCTGTGCGCCCATGCTGGCGTATCTGGTCTATTTTAGCTTTACGGACGCCTTTATTGGTTTGCAAAAACGGCTTCCGGGTCTGTACCGGCTGCTGCACTACGCCCGCCTTTGCATTATTGCCTACTGCCTGCTTCAGTTCTGGATTTGCTACCTGGCGGAGGGTACCTATCCGCGCACGTACAACATAGCGCACGATGTCATCCGGGTTGCCATGATCGGGCTGGCGGTCTATGCGATTTATAAAATCATCAAACTGAACGACGTCATCGCACGGTATTTCGTGGTAGGATCGGCGTTTCTGCTGCTGGGAGCAACGCTGGCCATGATCCTGACGTTCCTGGATGCCGGGTCGGACGATATTGTGTATTTCTGGCAGGCCCCCATCACCCCCATGCAGATTGGTATCATTCTCGAACTGATCTGTTTTTCGCTGGGGCTGGGCTACCGGCAGCGGCAGGCCGCCATCCGAACGGCGGTGCTGGAACAAAAAATCGAACGACAGCAGGAAAAACACGAACGGAAACAACTGGAAGCCGAGCTGGCCGTGCAGCAGCTTCGGCAGGAAATGTCGGAGGTGCAGATGCGGGCGTTGCAGTCCCAGTTGAATCCGCACTTCCTGTTCAATTCACTCAATTCATTATCTTCCCTGATTGTCGATGAACCCGCCAAAGCCGAGCAGTTCGTGGATGAAATGGCGAGTGTTTACCGCTATATTCTGCAAACGCACGATTTTGAGCTGACTACCCTGAGCCGGGAGCTGAATTTTATCCACTCGTATCTGCACCTGCTACAAACCCGCTATGGCCGGGGCATCACGTATACCATCGAGGTGGCGGCTGATTTTCTGAATGATCAGTTGCCGCCCCTGACGCTCCAGTTGCTGATTGAAAATGCCGTTAAGCACAACATTGTATCGAGCGATGAACCCCTGAAAATTTATATTTCTACGACGGAGTACGGTTGGCTCATTGTCCGGAATAATCTACAGCGTAAGTCTATTGATCGGGTGAAATCCACCAAGAAAGGATTGCTCAATATCCTGACGAAGTACAAAATGCTGGGGCAGCCGACGCCTACCGTTCAGGAAACCGCCGACGAATTTATCGTCACCCTGCCTCTGATCCGATAAGACAACCGCTTCACATCCGCCTTTTTCCGTTTCATTGAACTTGGCATGGTTTCGGCGGGCTACCTGACCCAATTTTGACCCACCAACTACATAAACCGTTGAGTTGAAATGAAAAATCAACACCGTTTTGCCATCATTGGGGGCGGCATTGCGGGCCTGACCACCGCCATCGCCCTGCGAAAAATCGGCATTCGGGCCACGCTCTTTGAAGCGGCTCCGGCCGTCAAAGCCGTTGGCGCCGGACTGGCTCTGGCTGCCAATGCCGTCCGGGCCTTTCAAAAACTGGGCATCGCCGAGGCTGTGCTGCCCGCCGGTCGTGTACTGGATGCCCTGGTGATTCTTGACGAACGGGGCCGGACCATCACGCGCACCGACAGCCGGGCCGTTAGCCGGAAATACGGCACCGACAACTTCGCCATTCACCGGGCCGCGCTGCACCAGGCTTTGCTCGACCAGTTGACGGGTAGCCCGATCGTGCTGGGCAAACGGGCCATCTCCATCGACCAGAGCAACAAAGGCAGTCTGGTTTATTTTGATGACGGAACCGTTCACCAGACGGATTACCTGATCGTCGCCGACGGTATTCACTCGGCCATCCGCAGGCAATTGCTGCCCGACTCCCAGCCGCGCTACGCGGGTTACACGGCCTGGCGGTCGGTGGTTGACAGCACGGGTCTGAACCTGACGGAAGCCACCGAAACCTGGGGGCCGAAGGGACGGGTGGGCGTTGTGCCGCTGGCCGATCATAAAATTTACTGGTTTGCCACCGCCAACGCCCCGGAAAAAGACCCCCGGTTTCGGGCGTTTACGGTTCGTGATCTGGTCGATCAGTTTGGGGATTACCACGCCCCGATTCCGGAAATTATTTCCCGCACCAAAGACGAGAGCCTGCTCTGGAACGACATTCTGGACCTGAAACCGGTGTCTCGCTACGCCTTCGGCAACGTGGTACTGCTCGGCGATGCGGCCCATGCCACCACCCCGAACATGGGCCAGGGTGCCTGTCAGGCCATCGAAGATGCCGTTGTGCTGGCGGATGAACTGGCAACCAGCGACCGCGTTCCGGATGCCTTCAAACGCTTTGAGCAACGGCGCCTGAAACGCACGCACTACATCATCGAGAACTCCCGGCGCATTGGGCAGGTGGCTCAATGGCAGAACACCGTGCTGGCCACCCTCCGAAACGGCTTGTTCCGGCTGCTGCCCGCCAGCGTGAACGAACGCCAGCTGGAGACGCTGTATAAGGTAGATTTTTAAACCTCCTCTTATGGCCTGGCAACTGCCTCCCAAACGGGAGATTAATTGGGTAAGAAAACCGCTCGAAAGCGCCCACACCCAGTTCCGGACGCTGCCATACGGGAGCTTTGAACTGCGGATTGAGCACGATATTGTCCGGGGTGTTACGCCCGATATGCTGAACTGGTGGTTTCATCACATTGGGGGCACAATGCAGGTAAACGGTGTCGAATACCCCCGCTACCTCGTCTGGCACCCCATTGATCATATTCACTGGGAACTGGTCCGGCCCGCGCCCGGTGGCGGAGCGGGCGTCGGGGCATCGTTTCGCATTGTGGAAGCCTTCGGGGGCAACCCAAAGCACCTGATCGACAGCGTGGAGGACGTGATCAAGCTGGATTCGGAAGGCATCACGCTCATTCGCCGGATTCTGGGTCTGGAAGTGTTTCGGCTGGCCCACCGTTTCATCGCCGTGGAGGGAGGAACGCGGTACCGGTCGCGGATGCAGGTGGGGGCCGAAAACCGGGTAGGGAAGTGGGTGCTCAATCCGCTGATGCACCGGTTGCTGTTTACGCGCGACATGGGATGGGCCTGGCTGAAACACAACGTGGAGGAAGTCGGTAATTTTGAATCCTTTCTACCGGAGCTGTATGCTGCCCAGCGGTTTGCTTTTCCGTAATGTTTTCCCCATTTTAGCCCCAAATTGAAAGATATTAGCCGTATGCAGCGCGTCCTGTTCAACATTGAACGAGTTACCAAACCCACCGCTGAAGAAAAAGCTGCCCTCGAACGCATCATTCATCCCCGTGTGCTGGCTGCCAATGAACTCTACGTCCGGGCGGGCGACCTTTGCAGAACCATTGCCTTCATTGAGAAAGGGTGCGGGCGGCTGTTCTACGAAGTCGACGGCTGGGAAGTATCCAAAGAATTTGTTTTTGAAAACGCACTACTGGGGTCTTTCGTCGGTTTTTTTACCCAGAAACCGTCCAATGTGAATGTGGCTACGCTGGAAGAAACGCACCTGCTCGAATTGCATTACGACGATGTCATGGACCTGTGCCGAACCTATCCGACCTGGCAACGCTTTGCCACGCTGCTCTTGCAGGACCAGTTGATGCGGGTCGAAAGGCGGGAGGCTTCCCTGCTGAAAGATGCTCCCGAAGACCGGTACCGCCGGTTGTTGCAGGAGCATCCGAAAGTTCTGAAGCGCATTCCCGGTGAGTTTGTCGCCAGTTACCTGGGCATTACGCCCGAAACCCTGGGGCGCTACCGGGCGGGTATAGCCATTTGAACGTATATTTGTAATCAACAAGGGGTACCGCCGGGTTCGTTATGACGGGATGTGAGGTGCCGATTTCAACGAGTTAAGTTGCCGTGAATGAACTGAAAAGAATACACAATAGCGAAGGGGCCGTTTACGCCATTCTCACAGATGAACCCGCGAAAAATTATCTCCTGATGAAGTGGATTGGCTTCTGTACGGACGAAGAACTGATGGAAGCCACACTGACGATGCTGGATTGGCAGCAGACCGTCGGGCAGCAGCGCGGGTGCCGGTTTCACGTTCACGACACGAAAGAGTTTGATGTGGCTTGGTCGGGTGCCATCGACTGGATTGTTCAGGAGTATTTCCCCCGGGTTTACGAACTCGGCGTGCGGTACAACATCAGTATTCTGTCGCCCGATCTGTTCTCAAAACTCTCGTCGGAAGCCTTGTTTGAGCAGAGCAACCCGGTTATTCCAACCCAGTTGTGCGAGACGCTGGCCGAAGCCGAGCAGTTTATCGGTGAGCAGTACCAGCGTGGAATCTAAGTGACTGTCAACAGACCGGTTTTTCTTTACTTTTATACACCGTTTTCTCCTTGAGCAACCTCCCGTATTCTAACATTAACGTGATTCATGATTACCGTTCGACATTCTGAATTGATCCGATTGCCGATAACGGAAGTCTACGGGTTGCTGGGCTGTTATGAATACGACTTGCTTTGGCGGAGCAACCTGCATGAATTAAAACAGAATGTGCCGGGGTTGGCCCGGTCGGGCATGAAACTTCACCAGGAAGTGCGGTTGTTCGACCAGCAGATGACCATCCTGGCCGAGGTGACGGCGGCTGCACCCAACCGGCGGACGGCCCACGAAAGCGTTAACAGCCCGGTCGACTTGTGGGAGCAGCGGTTATTTGAACGCGTTCACAAGGAAACCCGGGTAACCTACGAATTGAGCGTGGAGCTGAAAGGCTGGCAGCGGCTGATGGCGCCGTTGCTGATTCATCAGTTACAGCGCCAGTTTCGCAACGACCTGCTACGGGTCAAACAACTGCTGGAAGAAACCCCCAACCCGTTGATTGAACTGCCCAAACGACTGCTGTAAAACCGTTCGTTATTTTCCCATCCACTTCTTAAACTCCGTAGCCCGTTCGCGGCTGACCAGCACTTCCTCTTCCGGCGCCGGTTTCAGCGTCAGCTTCAGTTTGTTGTTGAAATAAGGATGAATCTGCTGGACGCAGTTGATATCGACAATGAACTGCCGGTTGGCCCGGAAAAACTGCGTGGGGTCCAGCATGGCTTCGAGTTCGTCGAGGGTGTAGTCGACCGAAAATTTCTGGTTATTGCGGGTCCGAAACAGGCTGATCCCTTCCTCCGAATAAAAATAGGCAATTTCCGAGATTTCAATAGGCATCCATTGCGACAGGTGTTTGACCAGAAACCGTTTGCGGTATTCCGTCGGCTGAATCTGCTGCCGGAGTTGCTGCACCAGGGCTTCAATGGCCATGCGCCCCCCGCCGGTTTCGGGTTCGGCCTGGGTATGCAGTTTCCGGTGTTTAGCCAGACTGGCCTCCAGCTCGTGGCGTTTGATGGGTTTCAGCAGATAATCGATGCTATTTACCTTAAAAGCCCGCAGGGCGTATTCGTCGTAGGAGGTGGTAAAGATAACCGGCGACACGACGTGGGTTTGTTCGAATATCTCAAAGCTCTGTCCGTCCGCCAGTTCGATGTCCATCAGAATCAAGTCGGGCGAGGTGTTATTCTGCAACCATTGCACCGATGCGCGCACGCTGGCGGCTGTGCCAACAATCCGTATGGAATCATCGACATCCTGTAAAAGCTTCGTTAGCTTGCGAACCGCCAGTTCTTCATCTTCAATGACCAGTACATCCATACAATTGGGTTGTTTTTAGGGGCAAATGGCTTGCGTGTGTTCAGGTTAAATTGTTGTACAAATAGCAGATTAGGCCCGTTTTTTCCAAATCGCTCCCGGTTGAAACCGCATATTGGCCGGGCGAAGCGGCACAGGTAAGTCATGAACCGGGGCTTCCGCCCGCGCCGGATGTGGTTTGGGTTCGGTAGGACGGCGGAAGTTATCGAACCTATACCTTTACGACTCGACTGGAATCAGGGGCAGGGTAACCCGGAAACAGCTTTCGGACTTGTCAATTTCCAGCCCTTTATGCCCGAGTAACTGGTATTTCGTCGCGATGTTGGAAAGCCCGACGCCGTTGGAAGCCACGCGGACGTTTTTGCGCTGCACATTGTTGGAAACCGATAACTGCCCGTTCGGGGTGGTTTCAATCCGGATTTGCAGCGGTTGTTCCGACAGGATGATGTTGTGTTTAACGGCATTTTCGACCAGCATCTGGAGCGTCAGGGGCGGTAGCCGGGCTTCGCGGTATCCGTCGGCAATGCTGACATCCAGTTCAATACCGTTGCCGTACCGGGTTTTCAGCAGGTGAAAATACGACTCAATAAAGGCCAGTTCGTCGCGCAGGCTGGTCAGGGCGTTTTCGTTGGTCTGGAGCAGATACCGGTACACACTCGACAGTTCTTCGATAAACAGTTCGGCTTTCTCGGTATCTTCATCAATCAGCGACGAGAGTGTGTTCAGCGAGTTGAACAGAAAATGCGGATTGACCTGCTGTTTGAGGCTGTCCAGCTGACTTTGCAGATTGGCTTTCTTGAGTTTTTCCGTCTCGCTGATGGTTTGCGACCACTTTTCAAAGGTATACACACTTTCATGGACGATGTTGGCCACCAGATTACCCACAATGCCTAAAACGAGCGCCCACCGAAGCCGGCCCGTGTTGAATTCAAACCCCGGAAAGTCAACCCAGTCGTACAGATGAAACAGAAGCGTAATCACCGCCGATGACATAATCATGTGGATGATCAGGGCCAGACACAGCCGCATCCAGGTCTGACGAATGTGCGGATAGCGCTGGCGCAGGTAAACGGCGGGCAGGGCGTGCAGGAAAAAAGCCGGTGTCCAGACCAGGGCTGTAAAGAGGGTAGCAAGCAGAAAAACATCCAGCCGTTGAAGATAAATCTTCCCCAGCAGCATGTAGTTCAGAAAAAAGTAGTAAGTCGGCAGGATACCCAGGGCAATCCAGGTATCTTTCTGGGTATACCGATTTAATGTTAGGCCCACATTGGTACGGAAAAATCAGGGTAAATTTATTAAAAAATCAGCATCTTTCGTGATGAGTGGCACGTGCACACTAAACTCACGACCGTTGTCCTGAATCACCGGGCGGGGCAGCCGCAGGAGCTTGAACCGTTCCGTGAGTTGCGTCAATCCGCCCGGCTGCTTCTTGACCTGTATGTTTTTGCGCTGAATGTTATTGGCGACCTGCAAGCGCGTCGTCCCGGTCTGTTTTTTGCTATCGGCCTGGAGCATGATCACCAGCGGTCGGTCGGCCAGGATGATGTTATGGCGGATGGCATTTTCGATCAGCATCTGCAAACTGAACGGGGGCAGGTAATGATCCAGCAGTTCGGGAGCAATGGCCGTATGCAGTTCAATCGCCGGGCCGTAGCGCGCTTTCAGCAGATAGAAAAACGATTCAATAAACCGGATTTCGGTCTGGAGCGTCACCAGTTTTCGGTCGTTCGATTGCAGCAGATACCGGTATACACTCGACATTTCCTCCAGAAACCGGTTGGCCTGCTGCTTATCTTCGGCAATCAGGGCCGATAGGGAGTTGAGCGAGTTAAACAGGAAATGGGGGTTTACCTGACTTTTCAGGCTATCGAACTGCCCCTGAATCCGGGATTTCTGGATGGCTTCGACTTCGGCAACGGCCTGACGGTATTGGTGCAGGTAATAAATGATTTCGTAGGTGATGCCCAGCACCAGCGAGCAGAAAATGCCGATGCCGATGTACGCCCGGTAAACGTGGGCCGTAATGGGGATGATGGCCAGCCCGCTGAGGTCGGTCAGAAACACAAACATCGACTGGCAGACCACCGCCAGCAGAAAATACCCGGTAAAGGTGATCACAATGCGCCGGAACGAATGCCGGGCGTCGGGAAAAAGTTTGCGTACATACGCTACCCAACTGACCGAGCCTTCCCACGCCAGCGTGACATACGCCATTCCGATAAATACCCAACCGGCGTACAACACCGGGTTGTGCTGATCATCTTTCAGGTAGAGCAGATTCGCCAGCAGCACAATCAGCGGGATGCCAATCCAGCGGAGCCATCGGTCGTTCGGTCTTTCAAACGTTGTCACGTACTTTGTAATTTGGATTTAATTTTTTGTAAAAATAAAGGTTCCCGCCCCGCTTGCTCAATACAGACTTGTTTGAAACGCCGACTTTTGGGGTTGAATTGAGGTTAGTGGACGCTAAAGAGTAAAATATCATTTGGACGCGTTAGCTTTGTAAAAAACCCAAGTAGTCCGTATTGATATGAATAAATCCCTTTCCGTTTTATTACTATTTCCCATTGCCGTAGCCGCTCAGCAACCCCAACCCAGCCGTCTGGAAACCGATACGGTTCAGCTGGCGGAGGTGACGGTGAGGGGGTACGAAACCAATCGTTCCCTGATGGAAACGGCAGCCTCCATCAACACATTGAATGTCAGAGATCTTAACCAGCGTTTTGGTCAGCCAACCCTGGTTCCCGCCTTCAACACCCTGCCCGGGGTACGCATGGACGAACGGTCGCCGGGCAGCTACCGGCTTTCCATCCGGGGCAGTCTGATTCGCTCGCCGTTTGGGGTCCGCAATGTTAAAATCTACTGGAACGAACTGCCGCTGACCGACGCGGGCGGAACCACGTACCTGAATGCGTTGGATGTGCGCTCGGTGGGTCGGGTCGAAGTCATCAAGGGCCCTTCAGGAAGTTTGTACGGCGCCGGAACCGGCGGTACGGTATTGCTGGGCGGACAAAGCAGCTCGACCGGTCAGCAGGCCAGCCGCGCGGAAGTTGGTGTAACAATGGGGTCGTACGGTTTGGCCGGGCAGACCTATACGATCCAGACCGGTAAAAATAACGCAGCGATTTCGCTCAGTTACGGCCATTTGCAGTCTGGCGGCTACCGCGAAAACAGCCGGATGTACCGCGACAACCTGAACCTCAACGCGACGTTCGCCGTCAACCCCAAACAGACGATTTCCATTATCGGTCTGTATTCCGATCTGATGTATCAGACGCCGGGCGGTCTGACCCAGGCGCAGTACCTGGCCAATCGGCGGCAGGCTCGTCCGGCCACGCGGGTTTCGCCGGGTAGCGTTGATCAGCGGGCGGCCATTTACCAGAAAACCGGTTATCTGGGCTTCTCGCACCAATACCGCTGGAACGACCGGATCGAGAACACCACCGTTGTCTACGGCTCGTTAACCGATTTTGCCAACCCGTTCATTACCAACTACGAAAAGCGGGCAGATCAGGGAATCGGCGGGCGAACCGTTACGCGCTGGCAGATGATTGAAGCGGGCGTACCGACCAAACTCGTTTTCGGGGGCGAATGGCAGAACAATTTTACGGTGAACCGCAACTACGGAAACCGTGCCGGACAACCCGACACGCTACAGGCCGACGACGAACTCCGGGCCACGCAATCGGTTATTTTTGCTCAGCTCGAAGCCACCCTGCCGTTGGGCATCATTGCTACCGCCGGAATCAGCCGCAACGAAGTGGCCTACCAGTTTACCCGGTTTTCGGTGCAGCCGGTCGTGGCCCAGCCGCGCGGTTTTGAGCCGGTCTGGCTGCCCCGTGTGGCTCTGTTGAAGAAACTGGGGGAGAACGTGTCGGCTTTTGCCAGCGTCAGCACCGGTTACTCCACGCCGACGATTCAGGAGGTACGGCCTTCGGAGGGAACGTTCAATCCGACGCTGGAACCCGAGCGCGGTACCAACCTGGAAGCCGGTGTGCGCGGGCGGTTGAGCCGGTTCCAGTTTGACCTGACGGCCTACCAGTTCCGGCTGCGGCAAACGATTGTCCGGCGGTCGGTAGAAAGCGGAGCCGAATATTTCATCAATGCCGGAGCCACCAATCAGAAAGGACTGGAAGCCCAGGTGTCGTATCAATTTGTTGTCCCGAAACCGGACCAGTTCTGGCAAACCGTTCGACTCTGGAACAGCACGACGCTGACCAACTACCGGTTCCGGAATTACCAGCAGGGCGATGTGAATGTGTCGGGCAACCGGGTAACGGGCGTTCCGCCAACGGTGGTCGTAACGGGTTTGGACGCCGAAACGAAAGTGGGCCTGTACGCGCACCTGACGCATCAGTTTATCGACCAGTTTCCGCTGGACGATGCCAATACCGTCAAATCCGACGTAGCCCGTATGCTGAATGCCACCATTGGCTACCGGAAAACACTGGCCAACCGCTGGACGCTGGAAGCGTTCCTCAGCGGGGATAACCTGCTGGATCAAACCTACAGCCTAGGCTACGACCTCAACGCCTTTGGCGGACGGTATTACAATGCGGCTCCGGGCCGGAACCTGACGGGCGGTGTCAAGCTGGCCGTCAGATGGTAAATCAGTGATTAATGCGCGGTTCAGCGTTTACGGCGGATTTCATCCAACGGCTTTCGTTTCGTAAACGCTGAACCGTATACCCTAAACTTTTAAAAAATGGCGAGAGGAAGTTTTCCACGGAATAACAATCAATTTGCTTTTCTGATTCTGCAACTCGGGCTGGGCGTTGATCTGGCGATGCACGGTCTGGTGCGCATTCCTAAACTGACGAAGTTTGCCGATAAAATGGTCGGCGATTTTTCGGCCACCATCCTGCCGGATTTTCTGGTCCGGGGCTTCGGCCTGACGCTGCCGTTTGTCGAGCTGATCATCGGGATTTTGCTGTTCCTGGGCGGGCGGTTTCTGATCTGGGGCGGTCTGGCGGGCGGTCTGACGATGGCAGCGCTGATTTTTGGTTCCGCCCTGCGCGAAGAATGGGGCGCCGTCAGCATTCAGCTCATTCACGTGCTGGCCTTTTACTTTTTGCTACGCGAAGCCGAAAACCGTCTGTGAGGGATTGCCGTTTGGGCGGGTTTAAATGGAAAATCTTGTGCCCCTCCGTTGCGCAATACGGAATTTATCGTGACCTTGTTGGAGAGCACCGTTGGGCCGGTACGAATCCGGCTATTCAGGCAAAGATAATTTTGTTATGGAACCCGTTCAGTTAATGCTCCTCAAGGGGAAGGGAATGTTTTACATCCGCGAAGGTGAACGCACCATTGCCGAGATGGTTTTTGATAAATCGGATACCGCCCTGACCGTGTATCATACCGAAGTGGTACCGGAAGCAGAGGGAAAAGGAATAGCGGGCGAACTGCTCACCGCGATGGTGGAGTACGCCCGCCAGCATCAGTTGAAAGTAGTGCCCCTGTGCCCGTATGTACACGCACAGTTCAAGCGGCATCCGGAACGGTATCAGGATGTCTGGGCGCAGAGCCGCTAACGGTTATACCAAACCGTCAAATCCGTTCGGCCAGGTAAGCGGCCACTTCCGCCAGACGGTTGGCAAAACCCCACTCGTTATCGTACCAGGAAGCAATCGACAACAGGTTGCCTTGTTTGGTGGTGAGAGGTAAATCCATCAGCGACGTGTGCGGATCGGCCACAATGCGCGAAGAAGCCCATTCGCCTTCCAGCACATCCATAACGCCTTTCAGAGGGCCTTCGCTCGCGGCTTTGCGGAACGCGTTGTTGACTTCCTCCACCGTGCAGTCTTTTTCCGTAATCAGGTTCAGTTCGGCAATACTGCCCGTGCGGGTCGGTACGCGGTACGCTTTTCCGGTGATCTGGAGGTCTTTCCAGATGAACTGCAAAGCCCGTGCGGCTCCTGACGACGACGGAATGATGTTTTCGGTGGCGGCCCACGAGTCGCGCCGGTCTTTCATCGGCTGGTCGGTCAGCGACTGGGTGTTGGTGTAGGAGTGAACCGTCGAAAACAGACCGTACTGGATGCCGAAATTTTCCAGAATCACCTTGATCGGCGCGGCCAGGGCGTTGGTCGTACAGCTACCCATGCTGATGATGTGGTGGCTGGCCGGATCGAAGGTGTCCAGGTTGATTCCTTTCAGCAACACGGCGTCGCAGTCGGCCAGCGATTTGCTGGGTGCGCTGATCAGCACGTATTTAGCGCCCCGGTCGATGTGAGCCTGCGCCCCCGCCCGAACCGTCGCCCGGCCCGTACAGTCCACCACCAGATCGACGCCCAGGGCGGCCCAGTCCGGAATCTCTTTGGACGAATTAATATAAAGAATGTTCCGATCACCGATGGTTAGTTTGCCTTCTGTGCCCGACACCGGCTCGTGCCAGCGGCCGTAGTTGGTGTCAACGGCGTACAGAGCCGCCAGGGTGTCCTCATCACGAATGTCGGAAATTGAAACCGGTACAAAAAGGTTTTTACTTAACGCAATGCGCAGGAATTGCCGTCCGATGCGCCCGAAACCATGCAGAGCAATAGTCGCCATAACAGATGGGATTTTATAAGGTTCACTGAATGAACACGAACCCATCGGGTTTTGATTCCCGTTACAGGCTTATGGTTTCGTCCTTTTCGTCGTAAAACAGGTAATTCAGGTAATCGCAGTACGGTTTGATCAGGCGGCATCCTTTCACCACCTCGTCGGCAAAGCCCGGTTTGAGTACGTCCTTATCCGAATACCGGTGCATAAAAAACAGTTCTTTCCGGCGCAGCAGGTCGATTTCGGGGTGGTCGGCTGAATAGCCTTTGGGAGCGGTTTTCATGCTTTCGCCCGAAATTTCCGGAAAATAGGTGCGAAATTCGGGGGCTTCGATAATGTCTTTCAGTTCGTCGACGTTGTAGTCTACTTCCTGCCGAAACTTGGCCAGATGCGCGGGCGTGGGCTGCCACATACCCGCGCCCAGAAACGATTCACCGTCGGGTTGCAGGTGCAGGTAATAATCAATCCGGCCCGAATGGCGTCCGCCCGGGCCCACGGCAGCCGCGAAATGTTTCTTGTACGGCGCTTTATCTTTGGAAAACCGGATGTCGCGGTTGATCCGGAAAATGCAATCTTTTACGGACGTATTGGGCAGGCTTTCAAACGTTTCGATTCCCTGCAACAACCGGCCAACGAAGTGTTCGAATTCGGCTTTGGCGGCATCGTAGCGGGGGCGGTTGGCCTGAAACCATTCCCGGTTGTTGTTCTGGGCCAGATCGCGCAGAAAGTCAAGTGTTTGAACGGTAAGCTGTGAATTAGGCGTGTTTTTCGTCTTCATACTGTTCCAAAGCTAACCAGAAATAGCGAAGTTTGCACGAAGTTTAATTGTGAATGAGTGAATGAGCGAATGAGTGAATAGGATCGAAGATCACGCGTTTATCAGCGGCAACTATTCACCGCACCGGCCGCCGGTCATTCTATCATTCTATCATTCACTCATTCAAAAAAACATGTCTCGCATTCTTACCGGTATTCAAAGCAGCGGGCGACCGCATTTGGGAAACATTCTGGGGGCCATTAAGCCCGCTATTACACTTTCAGAGCAACCCGACAATGATTCCTTTTTCTTTATTGCCGACCTGCATTCGCTGACCACGATTAAGGACGGGGCGCTGCGTCGGGAGTATATCCGGGCGGTGGCATCGGCCTGGCTAGCGTTCGGGCTGGATACGACAAAGAATACGTTCTGGCGGCAGTCGCACGTGCCCGAGCATACCGAACTGGCCTGGTACCTGAACTGCTTTACGCCGTTTCCGATGCTGGCCAACGCCCACTCCTTCAAGGACAAAGCCGAACGGTTGTCGGACGTGAATGCGGGTTTGTTTACCTATCCGTGCCTGATGGCGGCTGACATCCTGCTGTACGATGCCGACATTGTGCCGGTAGGGAAAGATCAGAAGCAGCACGTCGAGATGACCCGGGATATGGCCAGCGCGGTCAATAACCAGGCAGGCGAAGAGATTTTTGTGCTGCCGGAATCGAAGATCGACGAGCGGATCATGACCATTCCGGGCATCGACGGCCAGAAAATGAGCAAGTCGTACAACAACTACATCGATATTTTCCAGCCCGCCAACGATCTCTACAAGGTTATCAAGAAAATCGTGTCGGACTCAACGCCCCTGGAAGAACCCAAAAATCCGGATACCGACATTACGTTCAAACTCTACGCCTTGCTGGCAAACGAAGATCAGGTCAATACGATGCGCCAGAACTACCTCAACGGCGGTTACGGCTATGGCCATGCCAAAAAGGAACTCTACGAACTGATTATCGACCAGTTTTCCGGTCCCCGCGAACGGTTTACGTTCTACATGGAAAACAACAACGAACTGGAAAAAGAACTCCGGATCGGCGAAGAAAAGGCCCGCGCCGTGGCTTCCAAAACCATCGAACGCGTCCGGACGAAATTAGGCTATAACTAATTGTGAATGATAGAATGACCGGGCCACCGGCCCGGTCATTCTATCATTCACTCATTCACTCATTCAAAATTGGAAACCCTCAACCAACTCGATACCGATCTGTTTCTCTGGCTCAACGGCCTGTATGCGCCCTGGCTGGATACAGTGATGGTGTGGGCGACGATGCGGAATACCTGGATACCGTTTTATGCGCTGCTGATCGGCTGGCTCGGGTTTCAATACCGGAAGCAGGCCATCGGTCTGGTGCTGACGCTGGTGGCGGCCGTTGCCCTGAGTGATCAGACGGCTTCGGCGGTGCTGAAACCGTTGACCCTGCGGCTGCGGCCCTGCCACGAACCGGCGCTGCAAAAGCTGATTCATCCCGTGCTCGAATGCGGAGGAACCTACGGATTTGCGTCGTCCCATGCCGCCAACACGTTTGCCCTGGCAATGGCGTTGTGGCTGCTGGTTGGGCAACGGTTTGCGTGGGTGAAATGGATTTTTCTGTGGGCACTACTGGTTTCCTACAGCCGGATTTATGTGGGCGCACACTATCCGCTCGACGTGCTGGCCGGGGCCGGAGTGGGGGTTCTGATGGCGGTTGGATGCGTTTTTTTGTACAGGAAGCTGTCAAAAAGCTTGGCCCCGGCCCCACACTAGACGCAAAATTCTGTACATTGTTCAAGAAAATAAAGTAGAAGTCTTATTGAAAAGCTAATTGCAGAAAACTTAGGGCAAGTCTTCACAAGAGTCGAACAATATTCGTATTTTTGCGGAAATTTTCGGCACCGAATGGCATCCCTTAATACGGTTAAGATTTTTTCAGGCACTCAATCAACGTATCTGGCAGAGAAAATAGCTCGTCAGTACGGCAAGGATCTGGGCGGTTACACCCTGCGACGGTTCAGCGACGGCGAGTTATCGCCAAGTTTTGAAGAATCGGTGCGGGGGTGCGACGTATTTTTGATTCAGTCAACCAATCCGCCGGCTGACAACCTGATGGAATTGCTGCTGATGGTCGACGCAGCCCGTCGGGCGTCGGCCCACTACGTAACGGTGGTTATTCCGTATTTCGGATATGCCCGTCAGGATCGGAAGGACAAACCGCGCGTGGCTATTGCGGCCAAGATGGTGGCCAACATGCTGGCGGCTGCCGGGGCGGACCGGCTCATGACGATTGACCTGCACGCGGGGCAGATTCAGGGATTCTTTGATTTCCCGGTTGATCATCTGGAAGGAGCATCGGTTTTTGTACCGTACATCCAGAGCCTGAACCTGGACAACCTGCTGGTTGCGTCGCCGGACGTGGGCGGAGCGGCCCGGGCCCGGGCGTTTGCCAAGCATTTCAACGCCGACATTGTGCTCTGCGACAAACACCGAAAACGCGCCAATGAAATTGCCTCGATGCAGGTCATCGGGGACGTGGAAGGCGCCAATGTCGTGCTGATTGATGACCTGATTGATACGGGCGGCACCATGTGCAAAGCGGCCGAAATCATTCTGGAAAAAGGAGCAAAATCGGTGCGGGCCATTTCTACGCACCCGGTTATGTCGGGTAAGGCCCACGAAAATATTACCAATTCGGTATTGGAAGAACTGGTGGTATCGGACACGCTGCCGCTGCGCCAGCCGAACCCTAAAGTACGCGTGCTGACGGTAGCGGATCTGTTCGCCAAAGCCATCGGACGCATTCGAGATCACGAATCTATTAGTTCACTGTTTATAAAGTACTGAGAGAACAAAGAGGATAGACAATAGAGTAAAGACATGCGGTTAAGCTGTTTTTACTCACTGTTTCAAGTCTTTATCTCTCTTCTAACATCTAAAATTCTAAAATCAAATGAAAAAACACGAGATTGTAGGGTATAACAGAGCGAATCTCGGTAAGACGGGGTCGAAGGCTCTTCGTGCCGAAGGCTATATCCCCGGTGTATTGTACGGCGGTAAGTCGCAGGTTCACTTTTATGCACCGGCCATTTTGTTCCGGCAGTTGCTGACTTCGCCCGAAGCGTACGAAGTGACGCTGAACATCGAAGGTGATGAATACTCGGCGATTTTGCAGGATACGCAGTTCCACCCGGTCAACGACCAACTGCTTCATGCGGATTTCCTGGAAATTGTTGAAGGAAAAGATATCAAAGTTGAAGTACCCATCCGTTTCGTTGGAACGGCTCCGGGTGTGCAAAAAGGGGGTAAACTGATTCAGAAACTTCGCAAACTGAAACTGCGCGGAGCGGTAAACCGCATTCCTGATTACGTGGATGTGGATGTCGCCGATCTGGATTTGGGTAAAACCATCAAAGTGGGTGCTGTTACGTTGGACGGTGTTGAGATCCTCGACGGTCCGTTGCTTCCCATTGCCAGCATCGAAATTCCGCGCTCTATGCGGGGTAAAACGGCTGCTTAATTGCGGTCATTCAGCTAATAGATTAAACAGAAAAACCCGTTCAGACGAACGGGTTTTTCTGTTTTCAGGACAAAAGAGAAAGGAAGCTGTGCAGGTCTTTTGTCTCTGGTCTAACCTCTCTGGTCTAAAAAATCACTTTTCCGTTACCCGAATTGAAATCCGGCGGTTTTGCGCCCGGCCTTCTTCCGTGTCGTTCGACGCCACGGGGTGCTCCTGACCGTAGCCTTCCGCTTCCAGCCGGTCTTTATCAATACCGAGTTTTACCAGTTCGTTCTGAACCGAAGTCGCCCGCGCTTCCGACAGTTTCTGGTTGGCTGCCGGGTTGCCCGTATTATCGGTATAGCCGCCCAGTTTAATCTCTACGTCGGGATACGCTTTCAGAATCTCCGCGATGTTTTTCAACTGCTCCTGCGACGAAGAAACCAGCGTGGCGCTGCCGGTTTCAAAGGTCAGCCGGTCGAAATCAAACCAGGTTTCCTTGTCAACGGCTTTCTTGTCGTCCTGAATAAAGGCCAGGAGTTTGTTTTCAACCCCGCGTTCGGGCAACGTCAGGTCCACCCCGTTGGTGAGCTTAACAGCCTGAAAAGAACCTAAGTTGGGGGTGTAAACCGTTTCGTTGTCAGCCGCCGTCGATTTCTCCAGATCAACGCCGTCGGTTGTGCCCTCAGCCACCACACCTTCCTGCGCATAGCCCGCCGTTTCGTTGGAGTGTACGGCGATATACGGGGCAATAACCAGCGAGACAATGGACATCAGCTTGATCAGGATGTTCATCGACGGACCGGACGTATCCTTGAACGGATCGCCGACGGTATCACCCGTTACCGAGGCTTTGTGCGGCTCTGATTTTTTATAATAGATTTGGCCGTTGATTTCAACACCTTTCTCAAACGACTTTTTGGCGTTGTCCCAGGCCCCCCCGGCATTACTCTGGAAAATACCCATCAGTACGCCCGAAACCGTCACGCCCGCCAGAAAACCGCCCAGTACTTCCGGTCCAAATAAAAAACCGACAAGCACGGGAGAGATCAGCGCAATAGCCCCCGGCAGAATCATTTCCCGAATCGAAGCCTGGGTGGAAATGGCGACGCATTTTTCGTATTCCGGTTTGCCGGTTCCTTCCAGAATGCCCGGTATTTCGCGAAACTGACGCCGAACTTCTTCCACCATTTTCATGGCCGCCCGCCCCACCGCAGCAATCGCCAGCGACGAGAAAATAAACGGAATCATACCGCCCACAAACAAGCCCGAAAGTACGTCGGCTTTGTAAATATCAATCCCCGTAATGCCCGAAACACCCACAAATGCGGCCAGCAGCGCCAGCGACGTCAGGGCCGCCGAAGCAATGGCAAAGCCTTTACCCGTAGCCGCAGTGGTGTTGCCCACAGCATCCAGAATGTCCGTCCGTCCGCGTACTTCCTCGGGCAGTTCGCTCATTTCGGCAATCCCGCCCGCGTTATCGGCAATCGGTCCGAAGGCGTCAATGGCGAGCTGCATGGCCGTGGTTGCCATCATTCCAGCCGCTGAAATGGCGACACCGTACAGACCGGCAAATTTGTAGGAAATGAAAATCCCGGCGGCCAGCGTCAGGATTGGCAATACCGTTGACTCCATCCCGACGGAAAGCCCACCGATGATGTTGGTTGCGTGGCCGGTCGACGACTGACGCACAATGGTCATCACCGGACGGCGGCCCATAGCGGTATAATATTCGGTGATGATCGACATCAGGGCACCCACCACCAGACCGGTGAAAATGGCGTAAAAGACATCAATTCGGGTGAATTCAACCCCCCGGATTTCCAGCGTTCCCGAAGGAAGAACGGCGTTAACCAGAAAATACGAAGCAATGACGGTCAGTAGAATGGAAGCCCAGTTCCCCATATTCAGCGCGGCCTGAACGTTGCCCTTATCGTCTTTGACCCGAACAAAATAGGTTGAAACGATAGAGAAAATCAGGCCCAGACCCGCGATGAGCATCGGCAACACGATGGGGGCGTGGCCTAAAATATTGTCGGCTTCCGGAATCCGGATTTCGCGGCCTAACACCATCGTAGCCAGAATGGTCGCCACGTAAGACCCGAACAGGTCGGCACCCATACCGGCCACATCACCCACGTTATCGCCCACGTTGTCGGCAATGGTGGCGGGGTTACGCGGATCATCTTCCGGAATACCGGCTTCCACTTTCCCCACCAAATCGGCACCCACGTCAGCGGCTTTGGTATAAATACCGCCCCCAACCCGGGCAAACAGGGCAATCGACTCGGCACCCAGCGAAAAACCAGCCAGTACTTCCAGCGTTTTTTCCATCGGAATACCGTTCACATCACCGGTGGTGCCGACGTAAATAGAATGAAAGAGAATAAAAAGAACACTTAACCCAATAACGGCCAGACTGGCTACGCCGATACCCATTACCGAACCGCCGGTAAAGGAGACATTCAGCGCGCGGGTCAGGCTGGTCCGACCGGCCTGGGCGGTGCGGACGTTGGCTTTGGTGGCGATTTTCATGCCGATGTAACCCGCCAGGGCCGAGGTAAACGCACCGATGGCAAAGGCAATTCCGATCGGCCAGTCGGAATTTTCAACCAGCGTACCGGCAAAGCCCAGCAGCAGCGCCACCACAATACCGAATACAATGAGAACGCGCCACTCGGCTTTGAGAAAGGCGATGGCACCGTCGGCGATGTAGGATGCAATTTCCTGCATCCGGTCGTTGCCAGGATCCTGGCGCGAGACCCACATGAATTTGGTGTACATCACCGCCAGGCCGATCAGACCCAGAATGGGAACAAGATAAATGCTAAAATTCATACTGAATGATTGAAGGGTTATACTTTTGGAACGTCGCAAATATAAACGGATTGCTAGCATTTGAAAATGAACACGGTAGATTTGCTAGATTTTTTAGGGAAAATGTTTTGCTTTTTTTATGGCGTCAAAAAAACAGAACTATCTGGCTAAAAGCCGGTGTTTACGAAACAAATTGGGTATCCTGACCTGACTATTTTTGTTAATCACGCGAACACTTCCTTCCGATGACGAACCAACTTCTACTGCGTTGCTTTTATGCATTTCATCTTATACTGAGTTTCCTGGGTGTCCAGACGGTTTGCTCGGGGCAGAATAAACCAGCCGCATCCGGGACCATTCTGCAAGGACTGAAAAAACTGAATGTGGTGGGTACGGTGCTGTACGTAGCCGCCCATCCGGATGACGAAAATACCCAGATGCTGACTTATCTGGCCAACGAGCGAAAGCTCCGAACCGGTTATCTGGCCCTGACGCGGGGGGATGGGGGCCAGAACCTGATCGGGCCGGAGCAGGGCGAATATATCGGCGTCATCCGGACGCAGGAATTGCTGGCCGCCCGGCGCATCGACGGACCCGAGCAGTTTTTTAGCCGGGCCTATGACTTTGGCTTTTCCAAATCGACGGACGAAGCCGTGAAAACCTGGGGACGCGATCAGGTGCTGGGTGATGTGGTCTGGATGATTCGCAAGTATCAGCCGGATGTGATCATTACGCGGTTTCCGCCCGACCCCCGCGCCGGACACGGCCACCACAGCGCGTCGGGCTACCTGGCCGAAGAAGCCTTCAAAATTGCCAATGACCCCACCAAATACCCTGACCAACTTGCGTTTGTGAAGCCCTGGCAACCCCGGCGCATCTTCTGGAATGTGTTTATTCCCGGCGCGTTCATGAGCAACAAGCGGCCCGACGAAGCCGGGGTGATTGCCGTTGAAACCGGTTTGTATAACCCCTTATTCGGTAAATCGTACGGAGAACTGGCCGCCGAAAGCCGTAGCCAGCACAAAAGCCAGGGGTTTGGCGCAACGCCCAACCGGGGTGTTAAAATTGATTACCTGTTG
The DNA here is from genome assembly GCF_003259745.1 of Larkinella arboricola. Lineage (GTDB taxonomy): Bacteria > Bacteroidota > Bacteroidia > Cytophagales > Spirosomataceae > Larkinella > Larkinella arboricola. The sequence goes on from NZ_QLMC01000002.1 coordinate 791,429, forward strand.
CTGAAGGGGGGAGATACCGCCCCCAGCGATCCGTTCGACGGTATTGATCTGAGCTGGAAACGGGTTTCGGGCAGCGAGAAAGTGCAGCAACTGGTTAATCAGGCCATCACGACCTTCAAACCCGACGAACCGGCGGCTTCCGTGCCGGTGCTGGTGCAGCTTTATAAGGCGTTGAATCAACTGGATGCCAGCAATACGTATGTGAAGGCCAAACGGCTGGAAGTTGAAATCCTGATTCAGCAGTGCCTGGGGTTGTGGTTTGAATCCAATCCGATGGAATACGCGGTTGCCCCGGGCGACCGGATTCAGGTGACCAGCACGGCCGTTAACCGGTCCGACCTCCCGGTTAAACTGATCGGTTTGCATATGCCGGGTGTGGAGAAAGATACCGTGACCAACCTGATCCTGAAACCCAACGATGTGGCGCAGTTTACAACGACGGTTTCGATTCCGGCGAATCAGCCCATTACCCAGCCGTACTGGCTGGAGAAGCCCGTCAGTAAAGGCTTGTTTCAGGTGAATGACCAGACCTTGATCGGTCTGCCCGAAAACCCGCCCGCTTTTACCACGCAGTATACATTTGACATCGGCGGGGAAAAATTTACCTTCAGCCGGGGCTGGAGCTACAAGGAAACCGATCCGGTGGATGGCGAAATCTACCGACCTTTTGTGGTTCAGCCCGCCGTGATGGCCAACCTGGCCGAACGGGTTTACGTTTTTGCCGACAATACGCCCAAGACCGTCGATGTGGTGGTCCGGGCGGGGCGGTCGGGCGTTTCGGGATCACTGAAACTGGAGGTTCCGGCGGGCTGGCGGGTCGAACCGGCTCAGATACCGTATGACTTCAAGCAAAAATCGCAGGAGGTTCGCCTATCGTTCCGGGTGTTTCCGTCGGCTGCGTACAGCGAAGGTAAACTGCGCGTCATGGTCAGCGAAGCACCGGCGAGCCAGGCCACGTACGTCAGCAGCCTGCGCGTTATTGCCTATAAGCACATTCCGACGCAGACGGTCTTTCCGGCGGCCGAAGCCAGGTTGGTCAAGCTGGATATTAAAGTAAAGAGCAAAAACATCGGGTACATTGCCGGGGCTGGCGACGAAATTCCGGCGGCTCTGCAACAGATCGGGTGTACGGTAACGCCCCTCGGCCCCCGCGAAATCAACGCCGGACTGGCCGGATTCGATGCCATTGTGGTGGGGGTGCGGGCGTACAACACGGAAGACTGGCTGCGGTATTACCAGAGCAAATTGATGGATTACGTCAAAAACGGCGGACGCATGATTGTGCAGTATGTGACACCCGGTAGTTCGTTTATTCAGAACGGATTGAAAGTGAGTCAGATGGGGCCGTACCCGTTCACCGTAGGCCGGGACCGTGTAGCGGAGGAGGACGCCAAAATGACCTTCCTGAAGCCCCAGCACCCATTGCTCAATGCGCCTAATAAAATTACGGATCAGGACTTTAATGGCTGGATTCAGGAGCGGGGACTTTATTTTGCGCAGGAGTGGGACAAAGCCTACCAACCCATCTTTTCGGCCCACGATACCAACGAAGCCCCGAAGGAAGGAAGTTTACTGTACTGCCAGTACGGAAAAGGACACTTTATGTATACCGGCCTGTCTTTCTTCCGGGAGTTGCCGGCGGGTGTGCCGGGTGCCTACCGTCTGTTTGCCAACATGATTTCGGTTGGCAAGTAACCTCACTGGCCCGGCGGTGTCGTTAGATCCCGGGTAAATTAAAAGAATTGGAGCCGCCCGGTTGTGCCGGGCGGCTCCTGCTTTTTGGGACGTGCGAAAAAAAGCCTGTGCGTGTTTAAAAGTCAGTAAATAATGGCTAAAACCGTAAATAGCGTCATTTTTGCAGAGAGATAGTTAGACAATCATTCATGTGGAAAATCTGGATTGATACCGGTGGGACGTTTACGGACGGCATGGCAACCGACCCCGACGGGAATCTGCACCGTACTAAAGTGCTCAGTAGCAGTAGGCTCCGGGCGCGGTTACTGCCGTCCGGCAACGCATTTCGGCTCGAAGCACCGTGGCTTCAGGCACCGATTTTTGATGGATATGGCTTGCGGGTTTTAGAAACCGGTGAAACGGCAACGGTTATCAATCTGGATTCAGGCGGTAATCTGTTACTTGATAATACGCTACAACTCCCGTCTCCGGTAACCGTTGAGCTTTATTCGGATGAAGAAGCGCCGGTTCTGGCCGCCCGTCTTCTAACGCAAACACCGTTAAATCAGCCGTTTCCACCGCTGGAAATGCGACTGGGAACCACCCGGGGCACCAACGCCCTGCTCGAACGAAAAGGCGGACGGGTGGCGCTGGTCGTTACCAAAGGTTTCCGCGATCTGTTGAAAATTGGCACCCAGCAACGCCCGGATCTCTTTCAACTGGCTATTCCGCCCGCCGACGTTGTATACGAAACCGTCCGGGAACTGGACGAACGCATGGCTGCGGACGGAAAGCCGGTTTTGCCCCTGTCCGATCAGTCCATCAATCAACTTCTGGATGAACTCGCGTTGGCTAATCCCGACGTGGTGGCCGTTTCGCTCCTGAATGCCTACCGAAATCCGGTTCACGAACAGCAGGTGGGCGACGCCTTGCGCAAGGCCGGTTTCACTGTTACCCTCTCACACGAAATTTCGACGGCGATTCAGTACGTTCCGCGTACACAAACCACCGTTGTTGATGCGTATCTAAAACCGGTTCTGCGTGCGTACCTGAACAATTTGACCCGGCAACTGGGCGGCCATCCCGTTCGGGTCATGACCAGCGGAGGGGGCCTGGTGAAAGCCGACTTGTTTCAGCCCAAAGACAGTCTGCTGAGCGGTCCGGCGGGCGGGGTCATCGGCGCGGGACACATCGCGAACGAGTTGTCTGTCAACCGGACGCTAACGCTCGACATGGGCGGCACCAGCACGGATGTAGCCCGGTTCGATGGCCGGGTGGATTACCAGTTTACCACGAAAGTCGGTTCGTTTGAACTGCAATCGCCTTCGCTGGCCGTGGAGACCGTAGCCGCCGGGGGTGGTTCGGTTTGCTGGTATGACGGCCAGTTGCGGGTGGGGCCGCAAAGTGCCGGAGCCTTACCCGGTCCGGCGTGTTACGGGGCCGGTGGGCCACTGACGATTACCGACATCAATCTGCTGCTGGGGCGGCTGCATCCGGCCCTGTTTGGCATTCCGGTTACCCCCGAAAAGGCCCGGGCCGCGCTGGAGACGGTTCGGCAGCAGATGGAACGGCAAACCGGGCTGCCGGTGGATGAAGAACAACTACTGCTTGGTTTTGAGCGGATTGCCAACGAAACAATGGCGGGTGCAATCCGGAAGATTTCTGTGGCCCGCGGCTTTGACCCGAAAGAGTATGCGTTGCTGGTCTTCGGTGGCGCGGGCGGTTTGCACGGGTGTGCCGTGGCGCAGTTGCTCGGAATTCAAATAGTGATTTTGCCCTTCGATGGCGGTCTGCTGAGTGCTTACGGTATTGGTCAGGCGCGAATCGAGCGGATGGCCGCCGGGCAGGTGTTGCAACCCTTGACGGAAGCCGCTCCAAATCTGGTGAGCCGGATTGATGAGTTGATTCAGAAAGCCACGGACGATTTACGGCGCGACATTGGAACAGCCACGCCGGTTGAAATAAGTAATGTCCTGCTGTTCATGCGGTTGCAGGGGCAGGAAAGTACGCTTGAAATCCCGTACCCACAGGCTCAAATTCATACACCTAGCGGGGCTGTATACCCGGTTGAACGGCTTTTTCAGGAACGTTACCAGCAGCTTTACGGGCATTTTCCGGCCAATCGATCCATCGAGGTCGAAAGCATTCGGGTGATTGTCAGCAGCGCAAAGCCGGGCTTACCCAATGGGCCATCAACGGCGGTTGTCGTGCCCGTCAAACCGTCTTTTTTCGCAGGAGACATACCCGTGTACGAATGGATGCACTTGCAGGAAGGTAACTATTTCAGCGGCCCGGCGCTGCTGCTGAACACCACTTCGTCGAGTTTTCTGGCTGCGGGCTGGGACGTCACGGTTGGCTCGAACCGCAACGCCGTAGCCCGGTTTGTCGGTCAAGCGGAAACCGTTGACGTGCCTTTGCTGGAAGCCGCCCAAACCGAGTTGTTTGCCCGGCGGTTTGTGGCCATTGCCGAAGAAATGGGTGCGCAGTTGCAGCGAACGGCTTTTTCGGTCAATGTGAAAGAGCGGTTGGACTTCTCCTGTGCCCTGCTCAACGCGAAGGCCGAATTGTTGGTCAACGCGCCCCATATTCCGGTGCATCTGGGCAGTTTAGGGGTTTGCGCCCGGCTGGTGCTGGAGAAACTACCGCTAAAACCCGGTGATGTTGTCATTACCAACCACCCCAGATACGGCGGTTCGCACTTGCCGGATGTGACCTTGCTGGCCGGGGTTTATACCGACGAAGGGGCGTTGATCGGCTACGTGATCAACCGCGCCCACCACGCCGAAATTGGTGGCAAAGTGCCCGGTTCGATGCCGCCCGATGCCACGCGGCTGGTGGAAGAAGGCGTGGTGCTGGAACCGCAATACATCGTAAAAAACGGCCAGTTTCTGTGGGAAGATGTTCAGAAACGGTTTGAAGAAGCCCTTTTTCCAACCCGTTCGCTGGCCGAGAACCGGGCCGATATCGAAGCCGCCCTGGCTTCGTTGCGGACGGGCGAAACGGCCCTGCGGGAACTGGTTCGGCAGCACGGTTTGCCAACGGTCCAGCACTATATGAAGCGGCTTCAGCAATCGGCAACTGATGCTCTGAAAACCGTCTTGAGCCGTTATGAAGGGCAGACCTTTTCGGCGGAGGAACGACTGGACGACGGACACCGGATCTGCGCGAAAATTGTAGTGAAAAGCCAGACGATTACGTTCGATTTTAGCGGTACGTCACCTGTTCACCCCACTAATCTGAATGCCAACGTGTCGATTCTGAACAGCGCCATTTTATACGTCTTACGGCTCTGGTGCGGGCCACGATTGGTCGGACCGGATATTCCGCTGAACGAAGGCTTGATGGCTCCGGTGGCGCTTCACCTGCCGGAATGCTTTCTGAACCCCGTTTTTCCCGACGATCCCGCCGAATGCCCGGCGGTGGTGGGCGGCAATACCGAAGTTAGCCAGCGGCTGGTCGATACCCTGCTGAAAGCCCTGGGCCTGGCGGCTTGCAGTCAGGGAACGATGAACAATTTTCTGTTCGGAAACGGTCAGTTTGGTTACTACGAAACTATTGGCGGTGGTGCGGGGGCTGGCGACGGTTTTGCGGGGCGCTCAGCGGTGCATCAGCACATGACCAACACCAAACTGACCGACCCCGAAGAACTGGAACGACGGTATCCGGTGCGCCTGCATCAATTTGTTATTCGCGAAGGATCGGGTGGCGCGGGAACGTGGCGCGGGGGAGACGGTATTATCCGCGAAATCGAATTTTTTGAACCCGTTCAGGCCACGTTGCTCAGCCAACACCGCAACGAAGCCCCCTATGGACTGGCCGGTGGAGCAGCGGGCCAGACCGGCCAGCAAACCCTGATTGACCGCAACGGCAATGAAACCGTACTACCCGGAATTTTCACCCGCCCCATGCAGCCGGGCGAACGCATCCGGATTGAAACCCCGGGCGGGGGCGGCTGGGGAGGAAAGAGTTAAAAATTAAGAGTTATGAGTGAAGAGTTTACGAAAAGCCGCTATTTTAACTCTTCATTCTTCACTCCTAACTCTTCACGCATCAAAACGCTCTCGTTTCGCTCCGGTCTTGGCAGTATTCTGTTCTGGTCGGTTATTTCGGCCGCTTTTATTGGGCCCGGTTCCGTTACGGCCTGTACCATGGCCGGGGCGCAGTACGGTGTAAGCCTGCTGTGGGTACTGACGTTTGCGACGCTCGGTACGGTCTGGTTGCAGGAAGCGGCTTCGCGCATTACCATTGCCACTGGCCGGGATCTGGGCCAAACAATCGCGCTGGCAAATCAGCAGCGTGGCAAAACCATACCGCTTTTGCTGTTTTTTGCCGTCTGGCTGGGCTGTGCGGCTTATCAGGCCGGTAACATCCTCGGGGCGGTTTCCGGCCTGGCACTCCTGACCGGCTGGCCGATCAAAGGGCTAACGGTTTGTATCGGACTGGTTTGTCTGGTCCTGTTGGCCATTGGCTCGACGCAGTGGATTGCCAATTTTCTGGGAATCGTTGTTTTTGCGATGGGTGGGGCTTTTGTGTACGTCGCCTTTGGAGCGCCCGTTTCGGCGGTAGAGGTGACCCGGGCGCTGGTGATTCCGTCGTTTCCGGCGGGTTCGTTACTCCTCATCAACAGCCTGATTGGTACGACCATTGTGCCGTATAACCTGTTTTTCGGTTCGGGCATCACCTCAGGGCAGACGCTGAGTGAAATGCGGCTGGGCATCTGGATTGCCGTTCTGCTGGGCGGCTTGATTTCGGTCGTGCTGCTACTGGCGGGTTTACTCGTCACGGGCGGATTTTCCTTTACGAACATGGCCGACGTTCTCAGCAACCGGGTGGGGAATTGGGGCGGATTGCTCTTTGCGTTTGGGTTGTTTGCCGCCGGATTCGCTTCCTCACTGACGGCTCCGCTGGCGGCTGCGGTAACGGCCCGGAGTCTGCTGGGCTGGCCGGCTACATCCTGGAAATACCGGCTGGTCTGGCTGCTGGTGCTGGGTATCGGTCTGGCGTTTGGCCTGTCGGATTACAACCCGGTAACCATCATTGTGGTCGTTCAGGCCATTAATGGGATTCTGCTGCCCGTCGTGACGGTATTTCTGTTTCTGGCCGTTAACGATCGGAAGCTTATTCCGGAAGAATACCGTAACTCGTTATGGCAAAATGCGGCAATGCTTTTGGTGGTGGCGGTTTCGCTGCTTTTTGGCGGCTGGAACGTCTGGCTGGCCGTGCAGAATCTGCTTCGCTGACGGTTCATCTAAGCTCGGGTTCGCTCATCACAAAGTCCATTGATTTTGGGGAGGAAGAAGCGTACCTTCGATTTAGCTAACGAAGGACGGTATGAAGACGATAAAACAGATACGGATTGGATGGGTTTGTCTGCTGGCGTTGACGGGTTTAAGCGGCTGTGCTACCAAAGTTTATCAACTCACGCCCGTTTCCGGTGAGGTGGCCCAGATTGAAGGTCGCCCGACGACAAAAGCCGAAACAGACGGTATTGCCGTAGTGGCTTCGTTTGAGCGGCTGGATATGCAGTATGTCGCACTGGACATTGAGGTAAAAAACGGGACCGACCGCCCTTTTGACGTAAATCCGGCGGATTTTGAATACACGGCGCTGGATGACGAACAGAAGACGCTGTTTGTTACTAACAACGCGTCCCAGAAGCCGTTGATGTTTTCGGCCGCCGATCCGGTTCGGGAAGCCGACCGAACGTCGGTGAATCAGGAGCGGGAAGTGAAACGGCTGAAGACCGCCAAGATAATCAACACGGTTTTGATGGTGGCCGCGATCGCCAGCGATGTTGCCACGTCGTCGAACCGCAGCAACCAGCGGCCCGAGCGTTGGGTGCAGAACCGGGTGACCCACGACAACATTTACGCGGCCATTCAGGCCAAGCGAATCATTGACCACGGTATGTTTGCCGACCGGATGCAGCGCTACGATTACGAAACCTACCGCTGGAAAGAATTATCCATGAAACCCACCACGCTGCAACCGGGCGAATCCGTGCGCGGTCTGGTGTATCTGCCAATGAGCCGGGATGCCAGGCACATGCTGGTTAATTTCCCGGTGACCGCGCAGGAGTCGGTAATGATTACGTTTCAGCAGGAGTGGGTGAAGCAAAAACACAAGCGCAGGAAATGACAGGTTATATGGAAGTTCAAAAGCCGAATCTTTTTTCGTTTGCAACCAGTGAGCTTTCACAGGATGCCTTTATTTGCTGGCTGGCTTCCTGGGCAAAGCCGGAGTTAAAGGAAACCGATCCTTTGTTACACCAGACAGCTCAACAGTTTATTGCTTCTCTTATTTTGAAATGCAAAAGAGAAGTTCCTGAAATTAATACCATTGATGTTCAACGTCAGGATGACCGCATAGATGTTCTAATCGTTGTCAATAAAGAACAGGACGATCGATTGGCGATCTTAATTGAAGATAAAACGCATACCAATCATCATTCGGGGCAGCTTGATCGGTATTATTCGCTGGTGAGTGGCGAAAAATATGCGTTCAGGGAGGAACAGATTATTCCAATTTTCTTTAAAACAGGCTATCAGTCGTATTTTGACGTTGGCAGGTATCAACTGTATTTAAGAAGCGACTTTCTGAATGTGCTACGGGAGGGCAAAGCAAACGGCGTTGCGAATGCGATTTATGATGACTTTTTAGCCCATCTTGAACGGTTGGAGAGCGCCGTGAATCAGTACGTACAAAAGCCATTCAATGATTGGATTGCGACGGACTGGATAGGTTTTTACATGAATTTATACACGGAGCTAAGCGAATTTCGGGGTGCAAACTGGAATTATGTAGCTAATCCGGCCGGGGGCTTTTACGGTTTCTGGTGGGGGTTTGTAGATACAGACCAACACTACAGTGCCTATCTGCAATTAGAGCAGAATAAATTGTGCTTCAAGATTGAAGTCCCTTTGGAGGAAAATCGGGTGACTGCGAGAGCAAAAGCGTATGATTTGTTGCTGGAAGTTACTCAAAATGCGGATATGAAATTTGTGCGGCCCGCCCGTATGGGGAATGGTCGGTATATGACGGTTTTGGTGATGGATGGTGATTATCGCCTGTATTCGAATGGAACCCTTGATCTGAAAAATACCGTTGAGCGGCTTCGAGCGCTTACGTATCTGCTCATGAATGCATTCAAGTAAGACAGCATCCATCAGGTAGTTACCGATTTTTATGGAATTTGTGGCCCGTTACTTTACCGGAAAGCCGACAAATCTTCCTATTTTTACTTACTGACTATACTAGTTAGGAAACCGTAAAGCTGTTTATTGCTAATGCAATTTTCCCACCTCCACTGCCATACCCAGTACTCGCTGCTCGACGGGCAGGCTGAAATCAAGAAGCTGATTAAGAAGGCGAAAGCCGATAATATGCCCGGCGTAGCCATTACCGACCACGGTAATATGTTCGGCGTATTTGAATTTGTGGCCGAAGCCGCCAAACAGGGCATCAAGCCGGTCGTTGGCTGCGAGTTTTACGTGGTAGAAGACCATACCAAGAAGCAGTTCACCAAAGAACAGAAAGACATTCGCTACCACCAGCTGCTGCTGGCGAAAAATCCGCAGGGCTACAAAAACCTCATCAAGCTCTGCTCGCTGGGGTATATGGAAGGGTTGTACGGTAAATATCCCCGGATCACGAAGGAACTCATCGACCAGTATAAGGAAGGCTTGATTGCTTCGACCTGCTGCATCGGGGCCTCGGTTCCGAAAACCATTCTGAAAAAAGGCGAAGAAGCGGGAGAGAAAGAGTTTCAGTGGTGGCTCGAACGGTTTGGCGAAGACTATTACGTCGAATTACAGCGCCACGACATCCCCGACCAGATCAAGGTCAACGAGGTGCTGGTGCGGCTGGCCCGGAAATACAACGTCAAAATTATTGCGTCCAACGACTCCCATTATGTGGATCGCGAAGATTGGGTGGCCCACGATATTCTGCTGTGTGTCAACACCAACGAAAAGTTGAGTACGCCCTCCGAAAAAGAATTTAACGACGAAGAAGGTTTCAAGAAAGGAACCCGGTTTGCGTTCTACAACGACCAGTTTTACTTCAAGAATACGCAGGAAATGTCGACGCTCTTCAGCGATTTGCCGGAAGCGATTGACAACACCAACGAGATTGTCGATAAGGTCGAGACGCTGAAGCTCAAGCGCGACATTCTGCTGCCGAACTTCGTGATTCCCGACGGCTTTGCCTCGCAGGACGATTATCTCGAATTTTTGACCTTCGAAGGGGCCAAGCAACGCTACAAAATTCTGACGCCGGAAGCCGACGAACGCTTGCGGTTTGAGCTGGGCGTCATCCGGCAGATGGGCTTCGCGGGGTACTTCCTGATCGTTTCCGACTTCATCAAGGCCGGGCGCGATCTGGGTGTGATGGTCGGGCCGGGCCGGGGCTCGGCGGCTGGTTCGGCGGTGGCCTACTGCATCGGAATTACCAACATCGACCCCATCAAGTACAACCTGCTGTTCGAGCGGTTTTTGAACCCCGACCGGAAGTCAATGCCCGATATTGATACGGATTTTGACGATGAAGGCCGTCAGAAGGTGATCGATTACGTGGTCAAGAAATACGGTAAACAGCAGGTGGCGCAGATCGTCACGTACGGTACGATGGCGGCTAAATCGGCCATCAAAGACGTAGCCCGTGTGATGGAATTGCCGCTGCCCGATTCGAACGCGCTGGCGAAACTTGTACCCGATAAGCCGACGTATAACATGACCCTCAAAAAGATTTTTGAGGAGCCGATTGATTCGCTGGGTCAGATGATTCAGCCGGAAGAGGTCGAGAACGTGAAGCGGATGCGGCAGATTGAAGCCGGGAATGATTTGCAGGCCAAAGTCCTGAAGCAGGCCCGCAAGCTGGAGGGAAACATCCGGAATACCGGTATTCACGCAGCCGGGATCATTATTGCGCCGGAGGACCTCTCGAACATCGTTCCGGTATCGACTTCGAAAGAATCCGACCTGATTATTACGCAGTATGAGGGCCGGGTGATTGAGGATGCGGGCGTCATCAAGATGGACTTTCTGGGTCTGCGAAACCTGACCATCATTAAGGAATGTCTGCGGCTGATTCGGCAGAATTACGGCGGCTTTTTTATCAACGGCGTTGAAACCGACATTGACGACATTCCGCTGGACGATAAAGCGACGTACGAACTCTTCCAGCGCGGAGAAACGAACGCCATTTTCCAGTTCGAATCCGACGGGATGAAAAAGTACATGAAGGACCTCAAGCCTGACCGCTTCGAGGACCTGATTGCCATGAACGCCCTGTACCGACCCGGTCCGATTGCCTACATCCCGACCTTTATCAACCGGAAACACGGACGCGAGGAAGTAAAGTACGACCTTCCGGAGATGGAAGAATACCTGGCGGACACCTACGGGATTAACGTCTACCAGGAGCAGATCATGCTTCTGTCGCAGAAGCTGGCCGGTTTTACGAAAGGCGACGCCGACGTGTTGCGGAAGGCGATGGGGAAGAAAGACCGCGCGACGCTCGACAAAATGAAAGGCAAGTTTATGGAGGGTTGCGGCAAAAACAACCTGAACCTGAAGACCTGCGAAAAAGTCTGGACCGACTGGGAAGCCTTTGCTTCCTACGCCTTCAACAAATCCCACTCGACCTGTTACGCCTTTGTGGCCTACCAGACGGCTTTCCTCAAAACGCACTACAAAGCCGAATACATGGCCGCCGTCTTAACGAGCTGCTTAGGCAACATCGAAAAGATTACGTTCTTTATGGAGGAATGTAAGGCCATCGGTATCCCGGTATTGGGGCCGGATGTAAACGAATCGGAGCGGTTTTTCGGGGTCAACCAGAAGGGCGAAATCCGGTTTGGGCTGGGCGCCATTAAAGGCACGGGCGATGCCGCCGTTGAATCGATAATTGAGGAACGCAGAAAAGGCGGGCCGTTCAAGGATATTTTTGATTTTGTAATCCGGGTTAACCTGCGGACGGTAAACAAGAAAACGCTCGAATCGCTGGCCTACGCGGGGTCGTTTGATAGCCTGGGCGAGATGCACCGGGCACAATATTTCGATATTCCGGCGGGCGAAACGGCGACATTCATCGAGAAGCTGACCCGGTACGCCAACAACTACCACGCCGAGAAATCAGCGGCCCAGCAGTCGCTGTTTGGGGGCGCGGGCGGAGAACCCAGCATTCCGCTGCCCAAACCGCCCAATGTGCAGCCCTGGAGCGAGATCGAAAAGCTCAAGTTTGAAAAAGAAGTGGTCGGTTTTTACATCTCCGGTCACCCGCTGGACGAATTCCGGATCGAACTGGAAAGCTTCTGTACCTGTACGCTCGACCGGCTGTTTGACGAATGCAATCAGGGGAAAGAGGTAACCGTTGGTGGTATTGTGTCGAGTAAGCAGCTTCGTCAATCGAAAAACGGTAACCCTTTCGTCATCTTTAAGTTGGAGGATTACAACGGCTCGGTCGAGATGAGTTTGTTCGGGGAGGATTTTGTCCGAATGGGTAATTACATCGAAGAGGGTTTATTTCTGCACGTCAAAGGAAAGCTGCAAACCCGCTGGAACTCCGACGCTTATGAGTTCCGGCCGAATTTCATTCAGTTGCTGACCGAAGTGCGGACGAAATACAGCAAGGAACTCTGCGTGCAATTGGATTTGAAGCTGATCAACAACGAGTTTGTGGCCCGGATTACGGATTTGGTGAAAACCTACCCGGGTTCCTGCAACCTGGTGCTTCGGGTGATGGACGACGAAGATCGGGTGGAAGTCAGCATGTTATCACGGCCTTTTAAAATTACGCCCGTCAATGAATTGCTGAAAGCGCTCGATGCGATGGACGGCGTGGGATACCGGCTGAATTAAAAGCGGGTAAGGGCTGTCGTTTGTCAAAAGCAGCGACGGCCCTTACCGCATACATTACTTCTTCTCCTCGAATGTATCGACATTGACCCGGATTTTCTGATCGGGCCTTTCAGCTATTTCCAGCAGAAACGTTACGTTCCCGTCTTTCCCTTCAATGGTCAACGTGGTATTTTGCTGATTCCCGGCGGGGTCTTCGAACCGTGCTTTGTAGACCGACTTTCCTTCCTTATACGGAACGCTCCAGGAGCAGGTGTTGGACTGAATTTTTCCATTCATTCTATGGTCAGTCTTACCGCCGGGCGTAATGACCACATCTGATGGACTGATTTCGACCGTACTGTTTTCTTCAACCGTCCGCTGAACGGCTCCGCTGCCGTCGAGGTATTGCGTTTTGGAGAGAGCCAGGGTTAGATGTTTATCACATTGGCCAAAGCCGGGTAAAATACCGGCCAGAAGCAGGGGAAGAACAAGAAGCTTTTTCATAAGTAGTTGTTGGAATAAGGTGAACGGTTGAAAGTAAAGTCAAATAGTCTACTATGCAAAACATAGTAGCTGGTATTGCATGGATTTTTGATGGATGGTTAACTGGTTGGACAGAAGGTGACTAGGGAATGGTATAAAAGTCGTCGAGCCACAGAAAAATTTAAAGGGAACGGTTTTCGGGCAATTGGGAGGGGGATTCAATTAATCCCGTGAACTTTTTTTAAATCCAAAACATTGTACGTACAGACGAGTTAAAATAGATAAATAACCGAGACATAGTCATGGCAAAAGCGATTGAAATAACCGACGCTAACTTCGCAGAAATAATCAATTCTGATATACCGGTCTTAGTTGACTTCTGGGCCGAATGGTGCGGACCCTGTAAAATGATCGGGCCGGTTGTTGAGCAACTGGCTGGTGAATACGAAGGCAAAGCCGTTGTTGCTAAAATGGACGTTGATATGAACGCTCAGGTTCCGGCGCAATTTGGTATCCGCAGCATCCCGACCCTGATGGTTTTCAAAAACGGTAAAATGGTTGATAAAGTAATCGGTGCCGTTCCGAAAGCTGTTCTGGAGCAGAAATTAGTTGCGCAATTGTAATAAAGCGTTTACTACTAGCAAAGAAAAGCCGGGCTGTGTGTCTGGCTTTTCTTATTTTCGGGCAACAGGTTATTGCGGCAAACTGCTTTGGGAAGCTTGTCTGGTTGGGGCTTTTGGTTTATCTTTCCGTACACCGAATACAACCCCAAATGAGATACTTTTTCCTCCTGATTTCATTTCTCTGTACGTTTCCGGTCCTTGCGCAACGGTTTACACCGGATGAAATTGCCCGCTGGCAAAAACGGGCGAGAACCATCACCATCACCCGCGACACCTGGGACATTCCGCACATTTACGGCAAAACCGATGCCGACGTGGTTTTCGGGCTGTTGTATACCCAGTGCGAAGATGATTTTGCGCGCGTGGAGGAAAACTACATCGACGCCATCGGACGCATGGCCGAAGTCGAGGGCGAAGAGGCTTTGTACCACGATATTCGCGCCCGGCTTTTCATGGACACCACGCAGGCCATTGCCCTCTACAAAAAATCGCCAGCCTGGATGCGGGAGCTGATGGACGCCTTTGCCGACGGAACCAATTACTACCTTTATACGCACCCGAATGTCAAACCCCGTTTGCTGACCCGGTTTCAGCCCTGGATGCCGTTGATGTTCAGCGAAGGCAGCATTGGCGGTAACATCAGCGTTATTTCCACCGAACGGATCAAGGCGTTTTATACCAACTCGAAGTGGTCGTCGCAGGTGCACGATTTTGAAAAGCACGAACGCGAACCCACCGGCTCAAACGGTTTTGCTATTGCCCCATCCCGAACGGCCAGCAAAAACGCCATGCTACTGATCAATCCGCATACGTCTTTCTACTTTCGGTCGGAAGTTCACCTGGTGAGCAAAAAAGGATTGAATGCGTACGGGGCCGTTACCTGGGGTCAATTTTTTGTTTATCAGGGATTTAACGAAAATTGCGGCTGGATGCACACGTCCGGCAATGCCGACTCGGTAGACGAATACCTGGAAACCGTTGAGAAACGGGATGGGAAATATGTTTACAAACACGGCAATGCGTGGAAACCGGTACAGGCCGAAACCGTTAAATTTCCGTATAAAACCGCCACCGGTATTCAATTCAAAGAATTTACTCTTTACCGCACGCACCACGGCCCCGTGGCCGGGCAATTGGGTGATAAATGGATCACAATCAATATGATGAACGATCCGCTGAACGCCCTGGCCCAGTCGTACCTGCGCACGAAAGCGAAGGATTACGAGAGTTACAGGAACGTGATGAAACTGAACGGGAACGCCACCAACAACACGGTTTACGCCGACCGGAAAGGCACCATTGCCTACTGGCACGGTAATTTCATCCCGAAGCGGAACCCGAAATTCGACTGGGAACAACCCGTTGACGGCAGCGACCCGGAAACCGACTGGAAAGGACTCCACGGTATTGATGAAATTGTGCAGGTGAAGAACCCGGCGATTGGCTGGATTCAGAATTGCAACTCAACACCGTTCACGGTTTCGGGAGCGGATAGTCCGGATCGCAACAAGTTTCCGGCTTACATGGCACCCGATGGCGAGAATTACCGGGGCATCAACGCCGTTCGTACCCTGAGCAAAAAATCCATTTTTACGCTCGACACGCTGATTGCGGCTGCCAACGATCCGCACCTGCCGGGTTTTGACGACCTGATTCCGGCGCTGGTCAAAGCCTACGAAACCGCCGGGAAGACGTCGGAAGCGCAACCCCAGGCCGTTGCCGAAGCCATTGATATCTTGCGGGGCTGGGATAAAACCTACGGCGTCAACTCAGTGGCGACAACCCTGGCGGTACATTGGGGTGAGAAAATTCAGCGGCTGGCCCGCACCCGGTTTCCGCGCGACCAGCGGTTCGACTTTCTGACCTTTACGGCGTTCGTGATCGAGAAAACCAGCCCGGAAGAAAAAGTGAAACTGCTGGCGGAAGTGATCGAAGAGTTAAACCGGGATTTTGGTACCTGGAAAACCGGCTGGGGCGAAATCAACCGGTTTCAGCGCCTGACCGGAAAAATTAAGGAAACCTACGACGATGCCAAACCGAGTTTTCCGGTGGGCTTTACGCCCTCAACCTGGGGGTCGCTGGCGTCTTTTGGAGCGCGGACCTATCCGAATACCAAAAAACGGTACGGGTACGTGGGCAATAGTTTTGTGGCCGTGGTCGAGTTTGGCGACCGCGTGAAGGCCCGAACGGTGGTCAACGGCGGCCACAGCAGCGACCCGAATTCCCCGCATTTCAACGATCAGGCGAAACTGTTCAGCGAAGGAAAGTTTAAAGACATCTGGTTTTATCCCGAAGACGTGCAGCAACACGTCGCCCGGACGTACCATCCGGGCGAATAGGGCCACGGTTCAGTCTGTACCGGTTTTACCCGCCAGCAGGGAGTTATAAACCATCCGGATTTCGCTAAAGGTTACGTCATCGCCCAGACCGGCTTTGGTTTCCGTCAGGGTTTTGGGCGTGTGTTTTTCCAGGTAGGTACGGATGGCTTCCACTTTTTCGGCGGGAATGACATCATAGACGGATAGTTGGCCGGAACTGACGAACTTTGCCAGATGGCCTTCCACCGTCGAAACGGTAATATTCCGCTCCAGCGCAATGTCGGCAATCGTTTTGCCGCTCCGAAATAGCGCCAGACTCAGGGCGGGCGACGGAGTTTTTGCTGTCTTTTCCCCGGTTGCTGCCGTTTTTTCGGCTGATTCATTTTCGGTAAAAGACCGGATGATGGCTAAGAGGTCATCGCCAATCAGGCGGGCTTTCATCTTGCCTAACCCTTTTATTTGCATGAGCTCTTCAAGGGTCGAAGGTTTGGAGCGGGCTAGTTCAGCCAGCGTTTTGCGGGGTAAAATGGTGTGTGCGCCGGTATCAAGCTCACCGGCCTGATCCTGCCGCCACTTTGCCAGTGCGTCGTAGAGCGTACGGGGTTTCTCGCTGGAGGTCCGTGCTTCGTCGCTTTTCCGGCTTTCCTTCTTCCGGCTCGACTGAAAATTCAGTTCGGCATGGTTCCGGGTTTTCTGGTAAGCCAGCGCCTGAAAACCGTCTAGAGTAGCCTCGAAGCACTGGAGCTTGATAAATAGCTCTTTTTCAAGTTCATCCAAGGCTTCGTGCACCTGCTTATTGTCCGTTTCGGTCGGGCAGGAAGCCAGCAGGGGCTGTAATTCATGGGTGATTAAATCCCTAAAGTAGGCACCCGCTTTGCGGACGCGGTCCTGCAACGGCTGGTTTTCTTCCGGCAACAAACTCCCGGCAAAATACCGTGGAAGCTGCTGGCGAAACCGTTCGGTTACTTCATGAGCCTTTTCCTTGAAGACGGTATTGAGCTGATTTAGACCGGGTTCGAGTCCTTCGTCCAGACTACCGAGGTGTTCGGCTACGGTTCGGCGGCATTTGTTGAGCAGGTAGTAAGACCGTTCGAAGGAAAACAAATCCAGCAGAAGCTGCTCCTGATTGGTTTGTTTCGAGTGCCACAACTCCTGTTCGTCGGGGGTTTGCTGCTGTACCTGCTCGTGAAATTCTTCGAGCAGCAGCTCGGTTTTGATG
Source organism: Larkinella arboricola (assembly GCF_003259745.1). Classification (GTDB taxonomy): domain Bacteria; phylum Bacteroidota; class Bacteroidia; order Cytophagales; family Spirosomataceae; genus Larkinella; species Larkinella arboricola. The sequence goes on from NZ_QLMC01000002.1 coordinate 808,584, forward strand.
CTGTGCGACGGTATTGGCTCGCGTAAGACCAAACCTTCCAGTGTTTTACACCGGCTGAGGGCCACATACACCTGTCCGTGGGCAAAAGCCGAAGCCGCGTCGATGATGGCTTTTTCAAACGTCAGGCCCTGACTTTTGTGGATGGTAATGGCCCAGGCCAGCTTCAGCGGATACTGAACGAACTTGCCAATGGGTTCTTCCCTGATTTCGTTGGTTTGCTGATCGAGCGTGTACCGAACGTTTGTCCATTCCATCGGGCTGACGGCCAGCGTGTCCGGATCGTTCGGGCATTTGACGTAAATCACATCGTCGTCGATGTCCGTGATCTGACCAATTTTGCCGTTGTAAAACAGTTTATCACGCGAAAGATCATTCTTGTTAAACATCACCTGTGCGCCCACTTTCAGTTCCAGACTGGCTTCGGTCGGGTAGGCGTGGGCCGGAAATTCGCCTTCAATCGTGGCTTCAAACGTGTGCAGTTTAGTGCGCAGCGACTGGAGTTTCTGGCTGTTGAGTTGCAGGGCGGCCTGGTTGTGGGTTGACAGGGTAATGTACCCTTCGTCGTCCCGGGGCGTAAAATTGGGGATATACCGCTGGTTCAGGTCGTCGAGTTGCGCACGGGTTATCCGTTTTTCCCGAACGCTGTTCAGAATTTCGATAAACCGCTGGTCGGCCTGCCGGTAGATGTGATCCAGTTCAATGGAGATGTACGGTGTTTTCTGTAGGGCCCGGCTTCCGAAAAAATAGCCGGTGTCGTAATACGGTCGGAGCAACGCCCAATCCTCATCCCGGATTACGGGCGGCAACTGCTGCATGTCGCCAATAAGCAGTAACTGTACCCCGCCGAATGGTTCGGGGCGGTTCCGGAACCGGCGCAGGACGGCGTCGATGCCGTCGAGCACATCCGCCCGGACCATACTGATTTCGTCTACTATGAGCAGATCGAGCGTGCGGAGCAGATTGATTTTCTCGCGGGTAAATTTCCGGGTTTCCCGATTCAGCGCGCCCGGTACCAGCGGCCCGAATGGCAACTGAAACAGCGAGTGAATGGTAACGCCCCCGGCATTGATGGCGGCCACACCCGTCGGGGCCACCACCGCCAGCCGTTTGGACGACGCGTGTTTAACCTGGTGCAAAAAAGTGGTTTTTCCCGTTCCGGCTTTCCCCGTCAGAAACACATTGCGGTTTGTGTGGAGAATAAAGTCATGGGCCAGTTGGAGCTTTTCGTTAACAATGGCGGGCATAAAGTAACAACAAATTAGCAGGTCTAAAGGGCGGGTTACATTAACCGTGCTGTCCTTCTCCTTTTCCTAAAAAGAACAAAGTACGGAAAGGAAAGATCACTCCTGATTAAAATTTTGAAACGATCACCGGCAGTTGTGCAGTTTCCTCCGTGGATTAGGAAGAAACAAAGCCGAACACCAGCCTCAATTTGGCGCATGGCTGCATTAAACGTACTAATCGTATCCGGCTATTTGGAGTGAATCGTGGAGAAAGTACAAATTAATTCCTGTTAAGTGCAGTTGTGCGTAGAGCGTTACCAAAATAATTATAAATATTTTTCTGTCCATGAGTATGCCGGCGAAGATTTGTATCTTTACTCATCAGATGATATGATGACTACAGAACCAATACTCATCAAACGCGAAAGCCTGGCCGATGCGGTGGTCAGCAAGCTCCAGGAGCAAATCGCAGCCAGCCATTACAAAATTGGAGAAAAGTTGCCTTCTGAACCCGAGCTCATGCAGCAGTTCGGCGTCGGTCGGTCGACCGTTCGGGAAGCCATCCGGATTCTGGTCAACAAAGGACTGATTCGGGTCCAGCAGGGGCTGGGCACCTTTGTTCAGTTGCAGCAAACTAATATCGACCCCTTTCAGCAAAGTCTGTTGCGGGCCGAGGGGGCCGAGGTAAACGAAGTGCGGCAGTTGCTTGAGTTGAAAATCGCCGAAAAAGCCGCCCTGAACCGAACCCCGGAAGATATTGAGGTGATGAGAGTACTGCTGCAAAAACGGCACGATGCCGCCCTGCAAAACCAGCCCGAAGCCTGCATTGAGGCCGATATCCAGTTTCATATCCGGCTGGCGATGGCGTCCAAAAACGAAGTACTGGCCGATTTGTACAAGATCATTGCCGACAAGATGAAAAAATCCTTTATGGAGGTTTTCATTACAACGGAAACGTTGCTGAGCAAGCAGAGTATGCACACATCCCTTCTGCAGAGCGTTGCAGACCGCGATCCTAAAAAAGCCTGGTATTGGGCGGCCAAGATCACCGGGCAGATTCAGTAACCCGTTGCTTCGCCGTTCCGCCTAAACTCAATCAAACCGAGTAACCCCTTATGGATTTAATCCGCGCAGCCTTACGCAAACCCATTACCGTTCTGGTATTGGTTGCGGGCTTATTTTATTTCGGGATTGGCGCTATCCGCACCATCAAGATCGATATCTTCCCGAACCTGGATTTGCCCGTTATTTACATTTCCCACCCGTACGGCGGCTTTACGCCCAACCAGATGGAGTCGTTTTTCGGGAAACAATACGTCAACCTGCTGCTTTATGTATCGGGTGTCAAAAGCATTGAAACCAAAAACATTCAGGGCCTGACGCTCATCAAGCTGAGCTTTTACGAAGGCACGAACATGGCCCAGGCGGCCGCCGAAGTGTCGTCGTACACCAACCGGGCGCAGGCTATTTTTCCGCCCGGGTCGCAGCCGCCTTTCATTCTTCGGTTCGACGCGTCGACCCTGCCGGTGGGGCAACTGGTCCTGAGCAGCCCCATCCGGACCAACAACGAGTTGCAGGATTTGGCAAACGTGTACGTCCGGTCGCGGTTTAGCTCAATTCCCGGTCTGGTGGCTCCGGCACCGTTCGGCGGGAACTCCCGGACGGTGGTCATCAAGGCCGATCCGGAACTGCTGCGATCACACAACCTGACGCCCGATCAGTTGGTGGCGGCCCTGCGGATCAACAACCAGGCGACTCCGGCGGGGAACGTCCGGGTGGGCGATCTGAATTATTTTACCCCGGCCAACACGACGATCAAAACCGTCAAGGATTTTGAAAATATTCCAATCTTTACCGGAACCGTGCAGAACATCTACCTGCGGGATGTGGCCCGGGTAGAAGACGGGGCCGACATTACATCGGGGTATGTGCTGGTCAACGGTCGCCGGTCGGTGTATTTGCCGATCACCAAATCGTCGGATGCCTCCACCTGGGAGGTGGTTCAGAATCTAAAAAAAGAACTGCCCAACTTCCAGGCTCAGTTGCCCGAAGATGTGAAGCTTTCCTACGAATTTGATCAGTCGGTTTATGTGATTAATTCCGTTGAAAGTCTGATCGAAGAAGGCGTCATTGGGGCCATTTTAACGGGTCTGATGGTTTTGCTTTTCTTGGGTGATGCGCGGGGTGCCTTGATCGTAATTATAACTATCCCGATCTGTATTATTTCCGGGGTTTTATTTCTCTCGTTATTCGGGCAGACGATCAATATTATGACGCTGAGCGGACTGTCGCTGGCCATCGGTATTCTGGTGGATGAATCGACGGTAACGATTGAAAATATACACCAGCATTTCGACATGGGGAAACCCAAAGCGCTGGCAATCTGGGACGCCTGTAAAGAAATCGCGTTCTCGAAACTGCTGATTTTATTCTGTATCCTGGCGGTATTTGCTCCGGCCTTTACGATGAAAGGGATTCCGGGCGCGTTGTTTTTACCGCTCTCGTTAGCCATTGCGTTTTCGATGGTAACCTCCTACATCATGGCGCAAACGCTGGTGCCGGTTCTGGCCAACTGGCTGATGAAAAGCCACGCGCATAAATCCAATGGAAAGGGTGGTAAACACGACGTAGTAACGCATAAAACCACCGGGTTAAACGGTAACGGCACGGTATCAGAAGGAAAAATACTGAACGGAAAACACCAGTTAGCGCACCAGGCAGATTTGAATCGGGACGGCAAAATTGGCTTGTTTGAACGGTTTAGGCTGGCGTTCGTGCGGTTTATCGAGATGACCATTCCGCATAAAAAAGTCATTACGCTAGCTTATTTCGTGGTGGCTATTGGGTTAACGGCTTTCTTTATCAGCATCATTGGTCGCGACGTGTTGCCCCGCGTGAATGGCGGACAGTTTCAGGTACGGCTTCGCGCTCCGGACGGTACGCGGCTGGAAAAAACCGAAACCACCATGCTAAAAGCCCTCGATGTATTGCATGGATTGGTCGGTAAAGAAAACGTGGAAATTACTTCGGCGATGGTGGGGATGCACGGTTCGCAGTTTTCGACCAGCCCCATTTATCTGTTCATGGCGGGGCCGCACGAAGGCGTTTTACAGGTGAGTTTAAAACACGATTACGATGTCGATCTGGATCAGTTAAAAGACCAGTACCGGGCTAAAATGAAAGCAGCCTTACCGGATGTAAAACTTTCGTTTGAACCGCTCGAACTAACGGATAAAATTCTGAGTCAGGGTTCGCCAACACCAATTGAAGTAAAGATCATTGGCAAGAACAAACAACAGAATGAAGAATACGCCAACAAGGTCATTGCCAAGCTGAAACAAATCCCGTATCTGCGCGATGTTCAGCTCGGGTCGGCCATCAATTATCCCGCTATTAATATTGATATTGACCGGCAGCGGGCGGCCCAATTGGGTACGGATATTTCGGCGATTTCACGCTCGTTAACGGCTTCTACTTCTTCGTCCCGTCTGACGGAAAAAAGCGTCTGGATTGACCCCAAAAGCGCCCAGATGTACAGCGTACAGGTGCAGGTTCCGGAGAACCAGATGAAGACCATCAGCGACATTGGTGAAATTCCGGTTCTGCCGAACACCAACCGGCCGGTTTTGAGCGATGTAGCGACGATTAGCACCGGCAAAACCTACGGCGAAAACGACAACATTGGGGCGGTTCCGGTGTTGTCGGTGACAGCCAACCTGTTTGACATGGATTTGGGAACGGCCAATACCGCTGTTACCAAAGCCATTGCGGAACTGGGCGAACTGCCCCGTGGTTTAGCCATCGAAACCCGCGGTTTAACGCAGGTACTGACCGAAACGCTGGATAGCCTGCAAACGGGTCTGCTGACGGCCATCATCGTGATCTTCCTGATGCTGGCGGCTAACTTCCAGTCGTTCAAGGTGTCGCTGGTGGTGCTGTGTACAGTTCCGGCGGTGTTGGCGGGTTCACTGGGCCTGCTGCTGCTGACGGGTTCGACGCTCAATTTGCAGTCGTACATGGGCATGATCATGTCGGTCGGGGTGTCGATTTCCAATGCCGTGCTGCTGGTGACCAACGCCGAGCAGTTACGCATGAAAAATCACAATGCCCTGCTGGCGGCCAAGGAGTCGGCGGCCCTGCGGATGCGGCCTATCGTCATGACCAGCGTGGCGATGGTGGTCGGGATGCTGCCGATGGCGCTGGGCTTTGGGGAAGGCGGTTCGCAGACGGCCCCGCTCGGACGGGCGGTGATTGGCGGGCTGATTGCTTCCACCTTTGCGGCTTTGCATATTTTACCGCTGGTGTTTGCCTGGGTACAAGGCAATGCGTCGGTGCAGTCGGTATCGCTTGATCCTGAAGATAAAGAAAGTAAACATTATATTCCCGGCGTATATGAATCGGTTAATTAATAGTATAGCGTCTCCGCTGCTGGCGGTTTTTTCCAGCCTTCTGGTGATGAGTGCCCTGAATGGTTGCCACTCGTCGGATAGTAAAGCCGATAAAGTGGTGGTGGCGGAAGAGCCTGAGCCTACCGAAGTATTTTCGCTTCGTAAAGATAAATTGTCATCCAGCCTGCGAATTCCCGGCGAACTGGTGGCTTACCGGGATGTGGATATTTACGCCAAAGTGAGCGGTTTTATCAAGTCTATCCACGCCGATGTGGGCACCGAAGTGAAGGAAGGGCAGTTGCTGGCCCTGGCCGAAGCCCCCGAACTGAACGCCCAGCTGGCTGCGGCTGAGTCGCGGCTGAAATCGCAGGAAGCCCTGTACATTGCCAGCAAAGCCAACTACGACCGGTATGTGGATGCCGCCAAAACGCCCGGAACCGTGGCGCAGTCGATGATTGAGCAGACACTGGCTAAAAAAGAATCGGATTACGCCCAGTTGCAGGCGGCCAAAGCTTCCTACAAAGAGGTTTCCGACATGCGCAAATACCTGGAAATCCGCGCACCCTTCAGCGGGGTAATCAGCCTGCGGAACGTCAGCACCGGGGCCTACATCGGTCCGTCGGGGAAAGGGTCGGAGTTGCCGCTTTTCGTGCTAACCGAACAGAAACGGCTTCGTCTGGTGGTGGCCGTGCCCGAAGCCTACACGGGGTACGTTGATCAGGGCGATGAGGTGAGCTTTACCGTCAAGGCGTTTCCGGATCGGAAGTTTAACGGCAAAGTGCAGCGGCTGGCGGGAGCACTCGATAAACGGCTGCGTTCGGAGCGGACGGAAGTGGATGTGATCAACAACGACCGCAAGCTGCTGCCGGGGATGATTGCCGAAGTAACCGTGCCCCTGCCGACCAAGAGCAATACCTTCGTGGTGCCGAAGTCAGCGGTGATCAATTCTTCAACGGGCGTTTTCATCGTTAAAGTCGTCAATCAGAAAGCCGAGTGGGTAGCCGTGCAAAAGGGCATGGAGGACGGTGAGAAAATAGAAGTGTTCGGCGACCTGAAAGACGGTGATCAGATTATTACGACGGCTACCGAAGAAGTCCGCAACGGTTCGCCCATCCGGTCCGTCAAGCAGACTACATAACGGTTTTTTGCTTCAACTTCTGGATCAGCCCCCGGCATAAACCGGGGGCTTTTTTGTTAGTCACCGATTTCAGGTTTAAGCAATCGCATCCAGAATCACCGCACAGGCGGCCCGGATTTGTTCTTCGGTAATAATCAGGGGCGGGGCAATCCGCATGGAATTATCGCAGAACAGAAACCAGTCGGTAATTACGCCGTTGACAATGGCCCGGTCGATGATGGGTTTTAGCCGGTCGAAGGAGTCGAACTCAGCCGCCAGCATCAGCCCCTTTCCCCGGATTTCCCGGATGGCCGGGTGGACGAGCAATTGCCGGAATAACTGCCCTTTGGCCTCGACCTGTTGGTAGAGTTGTTCGTCCTGAATCACGCGCAGGGTGGCCAGCGAAGCCGCAGCACTGACCGGATGGCCGCCAAACGTGGTGATATGGCCCAGAATCGGGTTGTTTTTGAAAACGCCCATGATCTCGGCCGAACTGATGAAGGCACCGATGGGCATACCGCCCCCCATGCCTTTGGCGCAGACGACCACATCCGGCACCACGCCAAACCCTTCGAACGCCCAGAACGTACCGGTGCGGCCAAAACCGGTTTGAATTTCGTCGAAGACCAGCAGCGCACCAACTTCCGAACACCGTTGCCGAACGGCTTGCAGATAAGCCGCTTCCGGTACCCGAATGCCCGCTTCGCCCTGTACGACTTCCATAATGACAGCCGCCGTTCGGGGCGTAATCTGCTCCAGGTGCTGCCAGTCGCCGTGCTGAATGTGCCGGACGTCGGGCAGCAGCGGCCGGAAATTTCGCTTAAAATGTTCACTTCCCGACAGCGACAGTGCCCCCTGCGTTGCGCCGTGGTAGGCGTTGAAACACGAAATAATCTCGGTGCGGCCCGTATACCGTTTCGCCAGTTTCATGGTGCCTTCAATGGCTTCCGTGCCGGAATTGGTAAAATAAACGTTGGTCAGCGGCTGCGGCAGGGTTTGGGCCAGCGCATGGGCCAGTTCGACCTGGGGCGACTGCACATATTCGCCGTACACCATCAAATGCAGGTATTTGTCGAGTTGTTCCTGAATGGCCGCCAGCACGCGCGGATGCCGGTGGCCGACGTTGCTGACACCAATACCGGAAATCAGATCCAGATAGCGTGTGTCCTTGCTGTACAGATAAACGCCTTCGGCCCGCTCAACTTCGAGGGCCAGTGGAAAGTCAGACGTTTGGGCAACGTGTTGAAAAAAAAGTTGCCGGTGCGTTAAAATGGGGTTGGTTATCAAGCAGATCGTTATTGATTGGTACAAAAATACACGTATTTAACGCTTGGGTGGAAGCGGTAAGTTTCTTAACTTTCGTTGTGACTCAATTTTCGCGCCTATGAAGCTACTCTACCTGTGTGTATGTTTGGGAATTTTATTGGTGACGAAAGCGCGGGCGCAGGATGTTTATTACGAACCCGGCCACGCCCGCATTCCCGGCACCTACAATTTTGTGCTTAAAAACGGTACCGTCCTACGCGGTCAGTTTGTCCGCCGGGATAGCGCTTCCTACCTGATTCGTACAAAAAAAGACGGTGATCAGTTGCTGGCAATAAGCGACATTATCCGGGCCGATCTGGTGGGCGGGACGCTCCGTAGCGGACCCGATTTTCCCAACGGTTTTCCGTTTCGGCTGTATTTCATGCCGACGGCGTATATGCCCGAAAAACGAAGCCTTTACCTGCAAAATAGTTACGTGCTGTTCAGCCGCATCGATGTGGGTGTAACCAGACACTGGAGTGTTGGCACCACGTTTCAAACCCTGAGTCCGCAGAACCTTCATATGTTTTCCACCAAATTCGGTACCCGGCTGACGGCCCGAAGCCGGGCTGCCCTGAGCGTTCAGTATATGGGTATCCGTCTGAACGAACGGCTGTTAACCCGAATGGGGCTGGCGCAGGGCCTGGTTACGGTAGGTGATGAAGAACGGAACGTGACTGTGGGCGCGGGGGTAACGTTTTCACGCCAGGGACTGGCATCGTCGGGCGTTGTAACGATCGGGTATGTCAGGAAAATCACACCGGACCTTACGTTTATCAGCCAGAATAATATCCTGATCGGGGAAGCCATTGAACCTCAATATACTTATCTGTCGGGATTGACCTCGGCGGGTTTCCGGTTTAACCGTCGTCGCCACTCGTTCGATACGGCGTTGTTGCTGCCGGTTTACAATGAAAAGGGCCTGATGCGTACCAGCCCGTTGCCGTATCTGAGCTACCAGGTCCGGATTGGAAAATGAGGAATGCAAGAGACAAAAGAGGGGAGACCGAAGGGAGTGTCTTTACTCTCATGTCTCTTGTCTTTATTCTATTCCTCAAAAAAACAGATCGTACCGCCGACCCAGTCGAAATCTTTGTTAAAGCGGACGCCAATCATTTCGCCCCGGCTTAGTCGGGCCAGATTGGTGAGCAGGGTTGGGCGCGGGTCTTTTTCGTGCCAGATGTAAAGCATCCGGATTTCGCACTTCACCAAACCGTCGGGCGACTGAATCACCGGTTCGTAGTGGACTTTTCGCTGCAACAGGTAATTCTCTTTGTCAACAATACCGTCCAGATCGTCTCTGGTAACGGAAAGTTTAACCCCGCTCCCGGCGAAGGAAAACAACGGTTTGAGTACGTAATTTTCCAGATCGTGCGGATAGGTTTCGAGCGTATTCAGGTAATAACTCGCCGGGACGTACGGACTATCCAAAAGCGGCAGCGTGTGTTTGCTGATGCGGAAAAACCAGTTGGGATGCCCGATCCATTCCACGTCTACGTCGTCGGTCAGCCGAAAATCGGTTTGCAAGTCCGGTATGGTTTCCAGTTCGTCGAAAATCAGCCGGTTATAAATCCGTTTGATGTGATACCGCTGGCCGTCTTTTTCGTAGAACAGCTTCCGGCCTTCCTTCTGAATTCTGGTCAGGCAAACGGCTTCAATACCCAGCATTTCCCGGGTGATGGCAAAATCGATGCGGGTTTTCTGTTTTTCCGGGAAAATTTCCAGCAAAATCGTCTGCTCGGGCGGTTCAAGTCCAACAAGCAGCCGCCGGAGATGCTGGCGGTAGGTTTCGTCCGAATCCACGTCGAACAGGTGGCTGAAACCGTCGGGAAGCGGATAGAATTTTCGGAAGTTTTCGGAGAGGTATGACTGGAACCCAAACAGCGACGGAAATCCCTGCAACTCGATCAACTGCGGCATCAGTTCGCCGGTTTCATCCCGGCAGATGGCAAAGTCGATGGCCAGAAAAGACGTATGATCGTTCTCGTTCGGCACCCGCTGGCCGGGCGGAATGGCGGCTTCGGACAGCGCCTTGAAATCCTCCCGGGTGAGGGTGTCAATAATCGATTCGCAGGCTTCCAGAATACGGTTTTTCAGCATGATGGGCACAAAAACCGGTGTTTCGGCCACCCGAAAATCCAGTTGTCCGGGATAGTCGTGGTGAATCTGATCCAAAAAAGCCCGGTATTGCTCCGGGCTGAATGCTTGGTTGTAAGCCTGTCGAATGGATTGAATCATAAAATGGGGTGCCAAACCGGCCGGTTCAGGCGACCGGTTTGGCGTTATGTTAGAGTTTAACCAAACTGGACTGGCGCAGAAAGCCCGGTATCAGCACCGATTCGGTCAGTGCAATTTTGTCCGGGTCCTGTAGGTACGCCAGCATTTCGTTGTACTTCTCTTCGCCGTGGTTTTCAACGATCTGCTCCTTCTTTTTATCGGTCATAAAATACCGCAACATGCCTTCGCCGTCGGCTTCCGGGTGAAACTGCGTGCCGAAAATTTCGTCTGTAAACCGCACCGCCATAATGGCCCGTTCCAGCGGAACATGGGGGCGGATTTTTTCCAGACAAAGCACTTTAACGCCCAGCTCACTGATGCGGTCCCAGTCGGGTTCCGTGAGTTGGTAATCCCGCGAATCGACCGCGAAAAACGGGTCGGGCAGCCCTTCAAACAGCGGTTCGGTCATGCCGTCGTCGGTTTTGTGCATCGGAAAAATGCCAAAGGACGTTGATTTCCGTTTGCTGATGGTGCCGATGCCCAGATGCCGCGACACGAGCTGGAACGAATGGCAAATCAGAAACAGGTATTTTTTTTGTTCACTCGTCCGGTTGTGCTCAAAAATCTGATCGATCAACCGAAAATACGGGGCTTCCCACGGCTCGTTGCTCGGCAGCGGACTGCCCGGTCCACCCGTTGAAATATAGATATCGTATTCCAGACCGGGGACCTCGTTTTTGCCCCGTACATCGAAAATGGTATGCGTTAATTCCGTTTCCAATTGACCGCTCATATTCCGGATTAATTGCAGAATACAGCGCATTCCTTCGTTCGGGACGTTGTTGTACAGGTCCAGAACCGCCACGTTCATTGATTCCATTCAGTTAAATTCAAAGCTACAGTTTATGGGTCAGACGATGGCTCGTCTACTTGATTAACTAGATCAAGCCGTGAGAAGTTTCCTCCACGATGTAATCCACAACGCGCTTCAGGTCATTGGTTTGCCGGAAAACCGCCAGTTGCCGGTCGGCCCCAGTACCCATTTCAAGAATGGTTTTAACGTATTCAATTTCCTTGCGGCTGTCGAGTTCGTCCACTACATCGTCGATGAATTCAAGCAATTCCCGGGCCAGTGTGTGATACGGAACTTCCTCCTGTTTGCCGAAATCAATCAGCTTGCCTTCGATGCCGTAGCGGGCCGCCCGCCATTTGTTTTCGTTGATCAGAATTTTCCGGTAGGGCCGGAAGTTCAGGTTTTGCCGGTGTAGTTTATGAATCTTGGCCACCAGCGCCTGCATCACAGCCGCCAGACAGATGGTTTCATCGACCCGCATCGGCACATCGCAAATCCGGAATTCGATGGTGTTGAAGAACGGGTGCAGCCGGATGTCCCACCAGATTTTTTTGCCGTTGTCGATGCAATTGGTCTTGACCAGCAGGTTGATGTAATCGTCGTATTCGGCCGCCGACGAAAAGAAGTCGGGAATACCGGTGCGCGGAAACTTGTCGAACACCTTCGAGCGGTAGGATTTGAATCCCGTGTTGCGGCCGCACCAGAACGGCGAGTTGGTCGACAGCGCATAGACGTGGGGCAGAAAATACCGTACGGCGTTCATGATGTGCAGGCCGTCGTTGCGGTTTTCGATGCCGACGTGTACGTGCAGACCAAAAATCAGGTTCGAGCGGGCCACGTCGCGCATCTCGTCGATGAGCTTGTCGTAGCGTTCGTTGTCGGTAATGAGCTGATCCTGCCAGTCGGAGATGGGGTGCGTTCCGGCGGCTGCGATTTTCAGATTCTGTTTCTCGGCCAGATCGAGAACCATTTTTCGCAGGTACGTCACTTCCTCGCGCGCTTCGTGAATGTTCGTGCAGATGTTGGTGCCGACTTCCACCACGGCCTGGTGCATCTCGGCTTTGACCCGTTCCTGAAGCGTGATCTGACCACCCTCCACAATTTTCGACATGTGCGACCGCAATTCCCGCGTAACGGGATCGATCGTCTGAAACTCTTCTTCGATTCCTAGGGTGTAAACTGGCATGAGACAGAGCTAAGTGACTAGCGTGAATTACTTGGCCTTCTTTTCTTTTTTAGCTTTCGGCGTCTCTTTGGAGTCGGCTTTTCCGGCTTTGGCCGCTTCCTTTTTCTTTGGTTTTTCGTCCGCTTTTTTCGATTTCACCGGTTCCGCCTTTGTTTCCACCGAATCCGAAGAATCGGTGGAGGGCATCACCCGTCCGTGCGCCGAACTCTTGATGTAGGAGCCCCAGGTCAGGTTGTCTTTCCCCGGAACCTGGGCTTTCGCCCGCGCAATGGCCATGTTGGCGGCTGCTTCCACTACCCATTCAAAGTTTTCCTGACCCACCGAGTAGATATCCGCATCCGGGGCGGGGTTGCAGAAATCAATGGCGTACGGAATACCGTCGCGGACAGCAAACTCCACGGTATTAAAATCATATCCGAGCGCCTGGTTGAGGGCTATGACGTAGTTTTTCACCGTCGTCATCAGTTTTTTGTAGGCTTCGCCGGACGTTTTGGGCTCGGCTGCGTAGCGCAGATGGTGCGGGTTGCGCGGTTCGTAGGGCATAATCCGGACATCGGTGCCGCCAATGCAGTAACAGCGGAAATAATCGTCGAACACGATTTCTTCCTGCAACATCATCACCAGTTGGCCGGTTTCGCCGAATTTCTGCCACAGATCGTCGGCGTTATAGACTTTATACACACTTTTCCAGCCACCGCCCGAGTGCGGTTTCATGTAAGCCGGAAAACCGATGTAGTTGAAAATATAGTCCCAATCCATCATCTTCAGGTTCCGGAACGAGTTCTCGTTGGTGTCGTCGGGCCGTTCTTTGGAAGGGAGCAGTACGGTTTTGGGTACCGGTACATTCAGCCGGGTGGCCAGACAGTTATTGAAAAACTTCTCGTCGGCACTCCACCAGAACGGGTTGTTGATGACAGCCGTGCCGGTGAGGGCCGCATTTTTCAGATAAGCACGGTAAAACGGTACATCCTGCGAAATCCGGTCGATGATCACGGCGTATTCCGTGGGGTCGCCCTGCACCACTTTATCAATGCTGACAAATTCGGCGCTGATGCCGCTTTCATTTTTGCTGTTAACCCGGTCGACAAAGGCTTGCGGGAAGGAGTTTTCCTGCCCAAAAAGGATTCCGATTTTCTTCATAATGGCTACACGGACGCAACCTCGGCGGTTGTGGTTTGGTGAATGAGTGGATAAGGTTATTTAAACTCAAATTGTTTGAAATGATGGGTCATATGCGCTACGTAGTCAATAATCAGCCACGAAAGAGGGACGGTTTCGGCGGTATCCGGCGGCCGCACGGGGTTTTGAAGCACCGTTTCCGGGATGGCTTCGGTCACGTAGACGATCTGCCGGTTGAGCGACTGCCAGTAGGTCAGCAGGTGGTCGACGGGCAGGTCCTGATACCGGTTGTGAAGCACGGACTGATTCATGTCGTAGCGCTGAACGACAAACGGCGTGGGCATGAACTGCGCATCCGTAAACCGTTTGAGGTTATTCAGGCCCGAATCGATCAGATGACCCAGAATTTCCTTCCGCGACCATTTGCCCGGTTTGCGGGCCGTCAATTCGTCCGCCGAAAAGAGTCCGAACCGTTCCGGCAACTCATCGATGTAGGTCCGTAGCTGCTGAATCGAATCGGCGTAGGGGAGGTGTAAATCCTCATATCCGTATTTCTTCGTGGGCGTCATGGCGAAACCATTGATAAATAATGCGGAAACATTTCGCGCCAGACCGGCCAGTCGTGTTCACCCCAGGGCCGGACATCGAGCCAGTGCTGGATGCCTTTGCGGTTCAGAATCTCCGACATCCGGTAATTTTCGGGTTTGCAGAAATCATATTCCGATGTACCCAGCACGATATTCATGCGGTAAAAATGGTCGTTGTGGGCGTTGGGAATGTAGTCGGGCGGGTTGTTGAAATAAACGTTGTCGTCGTAATACCCGTCCATAAACGACCGGATATCGAATTTGGCCCCCATCGACCAGAGATAAGCCACCCGGTTGGGATGGCGAAAGGCAAAGTTAAGCGCCTGAAAGCCACCAAAACTACAGCCACCAACCCCGATTTTGTCGACCTGGCATTCGTGCTGAATCCAGGGCACCAGTTCTTCGTTTACCATCCGGTCGTACCAGGTATGGTTCTGAATCCGGACGGAAGGCTGGAGGTGTTTGGCATACCAGCTGTCGCGGTCGATGCTGTCGATGCAGTAAATTTTGATCTTCCGGTTTTCGATAAACCAGCGGGCGGATTCGATGAGCCCAAAATCCTTGGCTTCGTAATACCGTCCCATCGTGGTCGGAAACAGCAGAACCGGATACCCCCACTCGCCAAACACCAGCATTTCGATGTCGCGCCCCAGGTGGTGCGAATACCATTTTCTATAATCTTCCCGCAAAATATTCTTCGGTTTGTTTGGTGATGATTCCGCAGGAAAGATAGCCATATTTGCGAAATTCCAAGGAATCTTGCCGTAATTTTGGACAGAATGAAATTTCTTGTCTGCACCTTTTTATAAGAACATACGTTGGCGTGACGGGTTTACAAAACACAGGCTCTGGTCCGCCGGATTGTCCGGGTTGGTAAACAGGGAAAAATCCGGCGGTCTGCTTACTTTGTAGATTTTTCATGATGAACGGTAGTACAACGACGAATACCCCGATCGACAGCGTTGTGAGTCGGACGGATACCGGGCTGGTTTCGGTTTATCTAAACCGTCCGGTTCGGCTGGATTTGATTTTTCCGAAGCAATACGAAACGTCGGACGAACCGTGGCCGGTGCTGTATCTGAACGACGGTCAGGATCTGGAACGGCTTCGTATGAGGCACGTCCTGGCTTCGGTGTATGCGCAGCAAACCGTCCGGCCCTTTGTGCTGGTGGCCGTTCACGCGGGCGACCGGATTCAGGAGTATGGTGTGGCTGCGCAGGCCGATTACCTGCATCGGGGGGCCAAAGCCGGGGCGTATACCGATTTTGTAATCCATGAGCTGCTGCCCTACGTGCAGAAACATTACCGAGTAAGCCAGCAGCCCGAACAGGCGGTATTTGCCGGGTTTTCGCTCGGGGGCCTGTCGGCTTTTGATCTGGTCTGGAATCATCCGGATCGGTTTCAGAAAGCGGGCGTTTTTTCCGGTTCGTTCTGGTGGCGGCAGCGCGGGCTGAACGAGGGGTATTCGGATGCCGACCGGATCATGCACGCGCAGGTCCGGAAAACCCAGCCGCCGAAAGGCTCGGCCTTCTGGTTTCAAACCGGGACGCTGGACGAAACCGACGACCGCGACAACGACGGTATTATTGACTCCATTGACGATACGCTTGACCTCATTGCCGAACTTGAACGGAAGGGCTTTCGCTGGGGCCGGAACGTAACGTACGTTGAAGTCAAAGACGGTCGGCACGAGCCGGAGACGTGGAGTCAGGTGATGCCGCAGTTTTTAAGCTGGGCGTTTCCGCGAGCGTGAATTTTCTATTAAAAATCAGCTTGTTCGTCATCACTATTTATCCCCAATACCATGCGCACGTTCGTATCGTTCACGGCTCTGGCTGTCCTGATGGCTTGCCGGTTTGCCCTCCCCACTCTAAAGGATACCGACCGCAAACTGGTCTGGTCCGATGAATTCGACAAACCCGGTTTGCCCGATCCGGCCAAATGGAAATACGACGTGGGCGGACACGGCTTCGGGAATAACGAATTGCAGTATTACCTCGGTCCGCGGAAGGAAAACGCCCGCGTCGAGAACGGTTTTCTGATCATCGAAGCCCGGAAAGAAAAACACGAAAACCGGGAGTATACGTCCGCTAAACTGATTACCAGGGGGCTGGCCCAGTGGCAGTACGGCCGGATTGACGTGCGGGCCAAACTACCCAAAGGCCGGGGTACGTGGCCCGCCATCTGGATGCTGAGTGCAAAAACGCCCCTGAAATGGCCGCTCGATGGCGAAATCGACATCATGGAACACGTTGGTTTTAACGAAGACCAGATTCACGGAACGATTCATACGCAGGCTTATAACCATACGAAACACACCGAGAAAACCGGAATCCGGAAAGTACCGGGGGCTACGCAGAATTTTCACCTGTATTCCATCGACTGGAGCGCCGAAAAAATTGATTTTCTGATCGATAATGAAAAATACTTTACCATCACCAAACAGGAAACCGGAGGTAGTTACGAGGAATGGCCGCTCGATCAGCCGTTTTACCTCATTCTGAACGTGGCCGTGGGCGGCAACTGGGGTGGTCAGAAAGGGGTGGATGAATCCATCTGGCCGCAGCGGATGGAGATCGACTACGTGCGCGTGTATCAGTAAGTCAAAAAGAAAGGTCCGAATGTGGCTGTACCATTCGGACCTTTCAGGAGGGCAGCTAGCCGGTTCTTACAGGGAAAGCAAGAAGGCCATTGTGTCCACACCGTCGGCGTATTCGCTCAGGCCGGGGTGCTGGGTCTGTCCGAGGGCCACACTGCCGGGGTAAAAGCCGTTTAGGGAAGCCACACACTGAATATTTTCTGAATGCTTCGATAACTTCGCTGTCAGGTCATCCTGATCGAAATACCGCTGGTAGTACAGGGTGGAAATGGGCGAAACCAGTCCCTCGTTTTCCGTAAGCAGCAGAAAACCGTTGTCGTAGTGCGGTACGCCGTTGATAAGGTAGATTGACTTGTTGTAATCGTAATTATTGTTGTATTTGTGGTGGCTGGTAAACTGAAAAATCCGCGCTTCGAGCACCCTCAGGAAGGGGATAAAATCGTATTCCTGCGGTACAAACAGCATAGAAACGTTGCGACATCCCAGACCAAAGTAATCCAGTGCATCATTTCCTAATGCATTCAGGTCCTCGTCGGTTTCCTCACCGGTCAGTACGGCTACCGAAGAACGGTTCCGGCGAATGATGTGCGGTTTTTTGGAAAAATAGTACTCAAAGTAACGGGCCGAGTTGGAACTGCCCGTGGCAATGTAAGCATCAGCCTGATTCAGACGCTCACTAATCTGAATGAACGAGTCAAATGCGGGGTTGATTTCAATGATTTTTTTTATTAAATAATTGATTAGTACAAAATCAGGCGTACTTATCTTCGCCATGAGTCGGTGGCCGCTTAGCAGAACGCACATTAGATCGTGGAAACCAACCGCTGGAATGTTACCGGCCATAACAACACCCACATTTTTAGGGTTTTCAATCGTGACGTTATAACCTTTTATCCATGCCGATAACTTTTCTTCATTCAGGTATTCATCGGCAATGGCAAGCAGGGCTTTGGTAGCATATTCGGGGGTGAACCAGTGATTGGAAGCATAAGCTCTTTGGGCAATTTCCTGCATTTCTGCGTCGTTTTCGGGGTTTTTCAGAAAATTTCCCAACTGGACAAACGTCGCAATTCGTTCCGTTAAATTCATCGTAGCTGTGGTAACTTATATTACTATTGAACCGCCAAAAATAAATTATAGTTTGGCGCCAACCTTTAAATAATTATATTTGTTGTTAAATTATCGTTTCATTCTAACAAGCAACTGTTTCATCGTGTCAGATCAAATCACAGCGACTGATCAGCACGTGAACCACTAAATTCTACCTGCAAAATGGCAATCATGATCACAGACGAGTGCATCAATTGTGGTGCCTGCGAACCCGAATGTCCCAACACGGCAATCTACGAAGGCGGTGTGGAATGGACCTGGGGTGGAGGCACGGAATTGGATGTCGTCGATTTTGGTGATGGTACGGTAGTCAACGGGAAAGATCAACAAAACCCGGTATCCGACGAGTTTTATTATATCGTTTCAGATAAATGTACGGAATGCGTTGGTTTCCACGAGGAGCCACAATGTGCAGCCGTTTGTCCTGTTGATTGTTGCGTACCCGACCCCGATGTCGTTGAAGACGAAGAAACATTACTCGCTAAAAAAGCCTGGCTCCACGCCGAGGCCGTCTAGCCGAACTCATTTCCCACTTGGTGAAAATCCCGGATTTAGCGATCCGGGATTTTTTTTGTCCGATTCATTTCGCCCGAATAAAATGAATGGTATTATTCCAATAATAAATTGAATGGCTACTCTCGGGTCAACTTCTATAATATTTTACGATATTTACATATCACAGAATATACTAGTTTTGGAGAAAATTTACTTAAATCTTCGTAAATAGGTTTAGTTTTAAGGTAGATTGGTGAAATAAAGGAGTATTTTTACAGTATTAGCATTAAATTTTTGTAAAAACTTGCAAATAATATATTAGCCATTAATATTTGTGAAACTATTCAATTGTCCCACTAGTCCTTGAACAAACCAAAGAAAATTATGAAGAAAACTCTATTGTTAATATGTTGTTCGTTCTCTGTCTTATTGTCTAAAGCGCAGGATAGCACGTCTACAAAGCCACAGGTTGTGGCTACCCCCATGGAGACGGGAAGCGAAAACAAAGGTAAGTTCACGTTCTCTGGTTACATTGATACATACTATAGCGGTAACTTCAATAACCCCCGATCAAGCAGCAATCTCGGCGCTGCCGGTACCGCCCGCGTATTCGACCAACGTTCCGGCCAAATTCTTCTCGGTCTTATTCAAACGAAAATTGGCTACAGCACCGACAAAGTGGATGCCGTGCTGGATCTGACCTTCGGCCCAAACGCTGATCTCGGAAACTACGGCAACGTCATCGGCCCGCTGGGGGGGGGCGGAACCTCACTGGCCGCCATCAAACAGGCTTATATCAACTGGAAAGTATCGGACAAATTTGCGGTAATGGCGGGCCAGTTCGGAACGCACATCGGGTATGAAGTCATTGACGCTCCGGTTAACTACAACTACTCTCTCTCAAATCTTTTTAACAACGGCCCTTTCTACCATACCGGTGTTAAGGGTACCTACGCCTTCAGCGACCGGGCTTCTTTGATGCTTGGTGTTGTCAATAACGTTGATAGCTGGAAGGATAATAACAAAGCAAAAGGCATCATCGGCCAGCTTTTCTTCTCACCGGCAGCGGGCTGGAATGTGTACCTGAACGGTATTGTAAGCAACGAAGCAAATCCGGATACGGCTACACTGGCGCAGGTAAAAGGAATGTATTCGGTCTTCGATCTGGCCACTACCTACCAGATCACCGAGCGATTTTACCTGGGTTTGAATGCGGCCATGGGTTCGCAGAAGAAAGATTTGCAGGGCTCCTATCCGCTTAAAGAAGGTACTTCAAAATGGGGCGGTGTGGCGGTCTACACCAATTATGCCCTTACCAGCAAGTTTGGTCTGGGTGCCCGGTACGAATACTTTGACAACAGCGACGGTGCCCGGGGGCTGCGCAACTCGTTCGGTGAAGGCACGAGCGTAAACTCGATTACCGTAACGGGTAACATCACGGCCGCTGATGGCAACCTGCTGATTAAACCGGAGTTCCGGCTCGATAGTTACGCCAAACCTTCGACTGGCGGGGCCGAAGCGCAGCAATTCGAAGACAGCGAAGGCAACTACACCAAATCTTCGCAGGCAACCCTTGGTCTCGCACTTATCTACAAGTTTTAATAAGCAACCCCACACCGGTCTTTAAAGACCGAACTTGACTAATTGTACAACTAAACCGTTTTTTGGTGCTATGCAAAAACCATCTTACTTACCGCTTGCCCTCTTGCTGATTGTCAGTGTGCTGGGAGTCGCCTTCCCGTCTGTCCCGACCACCATTGTTACCGAAGGTATCGATACCGGTGATACAGCCTGGATGCTTGTTGCAGCCGCTCTTGTCCTGTTGATGACGCCCGGTCTGGCGTATTTCTACGGCGGTATGGTGAACAACAAAAACGTCATTTCGACGATGTTGCAGAGCTTCATTGCCATGGGCGTTATCAGTATTCTCTGGGTTGTTGTTGGTTTCAGTCTGGCTTTTGGCGATGACATCGGTGGCATCATCGGAAATCCAACTACGTTCTTTATGTTCAATGGCGTCCTGGATGGCAAACCCTGGCCGCTGGCGGCTACCGTTCCGCTGGTTGTGTTTGCATTCTTCCAGCTGAAATTTGCCATGATCACCCCGGCCCTGGTAACGGGTTCGATGGCCGAGCGGATCAATTTCAAATCCTACGTTTTGTTCATGGTGCTGTTCAGCCTGTTTGTGTATACCCCGCTGGCGCACATGACCTGGCACCCGGATGGTTACCTGTTCAAAATGGGCGTTCTGGACTTCGCGGGTGGTACGGTTGTACACATGTCGGCGGGCTGGGCAGCCCTGGCGGGTGCGCTGTACCTGAAGCGTCGTAAATCGCACGCCGAAGCGGCTTATTTCCCCCCGGCTAACATTCCGTTTGTTCTGTTGGGTACGGGTCTGCTGTGGTTCGGCTGGTTTGGCTTCAACGCCGGTTCGGCGGTAGGTGCTTCGGCGCTGGCGGCCAGCGCGTTCGCAACGACGAACACGGCTGCGGCTGCGGCTGGTTTGGGCTGGGTGCTGTTCGATGCCGCTAAAGGCAAAAAAGTTTCGGCCCTGGGCTTCGCCATCGGTGCTGTTGTCGGTCTGGTGGCCATCACCCCGGCGGCTGGTTTTGTAACCATTCCTTCGTCGATCTTCATCGGAACGGTGGCGGGTATGATCAGCAACTTTGTTGCTCACCTGCGTACTAAATCAACCCTGGATGATACGCTCGATGTGTTTCCCTGCCACGGTGTAGGTGGGATGGTCGGTATGGTTATGACGGGTATTTTCGCTTCCAAAGGCGTTAACGCAGCGGTAGCCGACGAAGGTCTGGCTTTCGGCGAAACCAAACTGTTCCTGACGCATATGGTGGCGCTGGTGATCGTATCGGTCTTTGCCTTTGCCGCTTCTTACCTGCTTCTGATTGTCACCAACGCGATTCTGCCCCTTCGTGTCAGCGAGGAAGACGAAAAAGTGGGTCTGGATGTTAGCCAGCACGACGAATTCCTGGTAGACGCTTAGTTCTAGATATTATGACAGAGCCACAGGGGTTGCCTGTGGTTTTGTTGTACTCGATGAAGGTATCTGTCTTTGACGGATACCTTCTTTTTTTTCGGGAACGTTGCCGGTGAGCATCAAAAAAGCCCACGGTTAGGGCCGTGGGCTAAGATGATTATGGTATGAACCAGATCCAAATTCCAATTAATGATGGACCAGTGGCTGTAATTCCGGTTCCGATTCGGTAACTTCCATTAAACCGGCTGCGTTCAGAGCCAGGAGCCGAACCTGCTTGGTTTCATTGATCAATAGCGGATCGTACTGGGCCGTTACCCGAACGTAATTTTCGGTAAAACCCTGCATCTGCCCATTTTCAATCGCTTCTTCAAACAGCACGGTTGCTTGCCGACCTACCTGCTGCTCGTAGAAAAACCGTCTTTTTTTATCCGAAAGACTATGCAGCATCTTTGACCGCTCGGCGCGCTTCGAAGGGTTGACCACCGGCTTGATGTTCAGGGCGTGCGTGTTTGGACGTTCGGAATACGTAAAAACGTGCAGGTACGATACCGGAAGCTCGTTCAGGAAATGGAAGGTTTCCAGAAATGCCTCGTCTGTTTCGCCGGGGTGACCCACAATAACGTCAACGCCAATGCAGGCATGGGGCATCAGTTCCTTGATTTTAGCAACCCGTTCGGCGTAAAGTTCCCGCTTGTACCGGCGACGCATGAAGGCCAGCACCGAATTGGAACCCGATTGCAGCGGTACGTGGAAGTGTGGCACAAAGCGTTTGGACGCAGCCACGAAGGCAATGATTTCGTCGGTCAGCAAATTGGGCTCGATGGAAGAAATCCGGAACCGTTCAATACCGTCTACCTCGTCCAGCGCCTGGATCAGTTGCAGAAAGGTTTCTCTCCGTTGGTTCGGCTGACCGGTTTGGGGGCGTAAACCAAAATCTCCGATGTTAACGCCGGTCAGGACAATTTCCTTGACGCCCCGGTCGGCAATTTCGCGGGCCATCCGCACCACGTTCTCGATGGTATCGCTGCGGCTGTTGCCGCGCGCGAGCGGAATGGTGCAGTAGGCGCAGGGATAATCACAACCGTCCTGCACTTTCAGAAATGTGCGGGTGCGGTCGTTAAGCGAATAGGAAGCATGGTAGTCGATGGCTTCCTCAATAGGCGAGTTGTACACCACGGCTTTGCCGGATGACTCCTTGACAAAACCGCCCAGGAGTTCGGCCAGCCGGAATTTTTCGGCGGCTCCCAGCACCGCATCAACACCCGGTATGGAAGCGATCTCTTCCGGTTTCAACTGGGCGTAACAACCGACGATGGCCACGTAACCGTCCGGATTAATGTGTTGCGCTTCCCGCACAATTTTCCGGCATTTTTTGTCGGCATTGTCCGTCACCGAGCAGGTGTTGATGATGAATATATCGGGCTTCTGGTTAAACTCCACCCGCTCATAGCCCTTCTGTTCCAGCATCCGGGACAGGGTTGATGTTTCGGAGAAGTTCAGCTTGCAGCCGAGTGTATAGAACGCAATCTTTTTCATTAGCCGCAAAGGTACGAAAACTATCCCAAACGTACCCGTGGACTTTCGTCCGTGATTGCTAGGGAACTGCCTCGCTGTGAAGGTGTCACGAACGAAGGTTGAGGCACTCATTATTTATCCAGAAAATCCTGATAGGATTCTTCCTCGTAGGCTTGTCCCAGTTCAATATCCTGTTGATGGACGGCTCCCTCCGAAGCAATCAGCCGGCGACTGATGTTGTCGTATACGAAATGCCGGTTGGGCTGAACGACGCCAAAACCGTTGTTAAAAGCAAAATAGGCAAATGGTTGGTTGTTGGAATTCAGCAGGTCGCGGCTCCATCTGAAAGCCGATGCGTCGAGACGAAGTTGCTGAAGCAGGGTAGCTGCCAGATCGGTTTGCGAACCAATGTGGTCAATACGGTGCGGTTGAGTTTTTAAAGCGCCCCCCAGCCACAGCATCGGAATGTGGAAATCCCGCATTTTGTCGGAAGCCAGCACCGGCAGCCGGTGACCGTGATCAGCGGTAATGATAATTAGGGTGTTCGACCACCAGGGTTGCTTTCGGGCCTGGGTGATAAACTCGCCCAGACTACGGTCGGCATAATACATCGCATTCAGAAACAGGGATTCTTCGTCATCGCCGGGGAATACCGTCGGCATCGGAACCTCGAACGGTTCGTGGCTGCTCAGGGTAAAAAATGTCGTAAAAAACGGCTGTTTTGTTTTGCCCAGATCCGATAGAATCCGGTTGTAAACAATATGATCGTGCGCCCCCCACTTGGAATTCCAGTCTTTGCGCTCAAAATCGCTTTTGGCTATAATCCGGTCAAACTGGTTGTGGTAGAGGTACGATTTAATGTTTGCAAATTCCGTTTCTCCGCCGTAATAGAATGCGGTTTGATACCCAGCTTTTTTCATCGCCTGCCCGAGGGTAGGCAGCTTGGCCGATTTTGAGGGCAGCGTCATAATCGAAGCCGTGGCCTGGGCCGGAAAACCGCTTAACAACGCAATGAGGCCCTTTTCGCTCCGGTCGCCACTGGCGTAAATCTGGTTGAAGAGGAGCCCCTCGCGGGTTAATTTCTCAAATTCGGGCGTAACACCTGGCCGTCCGTTCAAAGCCGCCACCGACTTGGCCGTAAAGCTTTCCCAGATAATGAAAATAACATTAGGGCGTGGGGTGTTCAGCAACGATTGATGGCTCGTATCGGGATGGTAAAGTGTCTGTAAGGCACGTTTAGCCTGTCCTTTCGGAAAGAAGGTATATGGGTTGCTGCCAAATTTGTTGCGTTCAAGAAAGGAATGAATAAAATTCCACTGAGGGGTAACGGCTGCGTAATTCGCAAAAGCAGTCGGTGAAAAATAAACCGCACTGACGTTCATGGGGGCCAGTTGCGTGCCGCCCCGGATGGGGATAATCAGCGCTACGGTAGCGATCAGCAGAGCCGGAATGGCGATCCATTTTCTGACCGGCTGAAACCGCCTGACGTTCCATTGAATGAGCCGCCGGAAAGCATAACCGCCAACAAGCAGCTGGGCCAGAAAGACCGTAATCAGCAGAAAGATTGGCGAAGAAGCGACCGAAGCTGCGGCCTCGCGCGGTGATTTCAGGTAGTGCAGCGGAGTAATATCGAGATGAAAGCCCCAGGTCCGAAAAACTTCCAGGTCCGCCACACCAATCAACGTAACCAGAACTAACTCAACAAACGTAAGCAGGTGAAGGGTCGTTGCCAGTTGCCGGTGTGGCCCATTCGGGAGAAGGGTAATCAGCAGGGCCGGAAGCACCGTCAGGTAACCAGCCGTCGATAAGTCCATGCGAAGACCGTGGGCAAAAACACCCAGCAGGGTAGAGGAATCCAGTTGGCTGGTTTGTGGTTGGTACCAGAGAAACAAAATCCGATTTAGGGCCAGCCAGCCTGTCCAGCCCAGCAAATAAGTTACAAGAAAACGAAAACGACTCTTCATTTACGTACGTATGAATCAGCACTCATGAAACAAAGGTAAGGCCAATTTTGATCGGTTTAATGACTTCCTGCGCAAACGGTATTCCGGAGGTTCTGGAGGGGTATCTGTAGTCTGTACAATTTATTCTTTGCAGGATGCAATATGGCTCAAAAATAGTTCTTTTCTTAGAACGCACCTCCGACTCTGCTTAAAACCTAGTTTTGAGTTTTTTGACAATTTTTCGTGAAAAAAAGGTTAAAATGGAGGTGAATTTTTGGAAATGAAAACAAATTGTCAGTATTTTTGGCTGTTTTTAATTCAAAAACCACCTCAAACCTAACATGTCTAACTTTCGGTTTAAAGCTCTCGAAATTGCACAAAGTCGGCAAGCGTTGTCCGTAGCTCCTCCAGCCGAGAAGGTGTCGGAATTTTATGGCTCCTACACTTTTAATAACGAAGTGATGCGCTCCCTGCTGTCGCCGGAAGCGTATCTCAAAATTACCCAGGCTATTGAAACCGGTGGTAAAATCGACCGCGACATTGCTGACGAAGTGGCAAATGCCATGAAGTCATGGGCGCTGGGCAAAGGAGCTACCCACTACACGCACTGGTTTCAGCCGCTGACGGGTGATACGGCCGAAAAACACGATGCCTTCTTTGATGTAACGATAGAAGGCAAAGCCATCGAGAAGTTTAAAGGAAGCGCCCTGGTTCAGCAGGAGCCCGATGCTTCGTCATTCCCCAACGGTGGTCTGCGGAATACGTTTGAAGCACGCGGGTATACGGGTTGGGATCCCAGCTCACCGGCGTTCCTGATGGACAACGGTGCGGGTGGTAAAACGCTCTGTATTCCTTCGGTATTTATTTCCTATACCGGTGAAGCCCTTGACTACAAAACCCCGTTGCTGAAAGCCCTCTCGGCCGTTGATAAAGCAGCTACGGCGGTTTGCCAATATTTTGATCGGAATGTAACGAAAGTAACCCCAACGCTCGGACCCGAGCAGGAGTACTTCGTTGTTGATAAGGCCCTGTTCTACGCCCGCCCGGACCTGGTGATGTCCGGCCGCACGGTATTCGGGCACTCGCCCGCCCGGGGTCAGCAGTTGGAAGACCACTACTTCGGTACGATTCCTCCGCGCGTAAACGCGTTCATGGTCGATTTCGAATTCGAAGCCATGAAACTCGGTATGCCCGTTCGCACGCGTCACAACGAGGTAGCTCCGGGCCAGTTTGAAGTAGCCCCGACCTTTGAAGAGGTGAACCTGGCCATCGACCACAACGCCCTGTTGATGGACCTGATGGAAAAAGTGGCCGAAAGACACAACTTCAAAATCCTGTTCCACGAAAAACCGTTTGCCGGAATCAACGGTAGCGGGAAACACAACAACTGGTCGCTCGGCACCAACACCGGTGTGAACCTGCTGGCTCCCAGCTCTAAACCGAAAGAAAGCCTGCGCTTCCTGACTTTCCTGGTGAACGTGGTGAAAGCCGTGCATGATCATGCCGATCTGCTGCGGGCCAGCATCGCTTCAGCCGGTAATGAATACCGTCTGGGTGCCAACGAAGCCCCCCCGGCCATCGTTTCGATCTTCCTGGGTGAGTCGCTGACGAAGGCACTGGAAGACCTCGAAACCAAGTCGGAGGTAATCGTCAACAAAGGCGATAACGTCTATTACAAACTGGGTATCAACCGGATTCCGTCGCTGCTCCGCGACAATACCGACCGTAACCGGACTTCACCGTTTGCCTTCACGGGTAACAAATTTGAATTCCGGGCCGTGGGTGGTGGTGCCAACTCCTCTTCAACCATGACGGTATTGAACGCCATTGTGGCCGATCAGCTGAACAAATTCAAGCAGGATCTGGATGCTCGTCTGGCCAACGGAGAGAAGAAAGAACTCGCCATTGTCGATATTCTGAAGTCTTACTACGCCGATTCAAAACGCATTCTGTTTGAAGGAAACGGGTATTCGGATGAGTGGATTGAAGAAGCGGCAAAACGCGGTTTGTCGAATATCAAATCGTCGCCGGAAGCCCTGGGTGTGTACCTGAAACCCGAGTCGCTGGAACTGTTCGAGCGTACGGGAGTTCTGAGCCACACCGAGGTAGAATCCCGCTATGAGATCGAACTGGAAAAATACGTGAAGAAAGTACAGATCGAATCGCGTGTGATTGGTGATCTGGCCCTGAACCACATTATCTCAACGGCGTTGAAATACCTGAACAAACTGGCCGAAACCGCAAAATCGCTGGTTGACCTGGGTATGAACAACGAAGCTGAGCCGATCAAAGCGATGATCGCTGAAATTTCGGCCCGTGTCAGCAACATCAAGAAAGGAGTTGAAGACATGACCGAAACCCGTAAGCGGGCCAATGCGCTGCCGACGGCCACTGAAATGGCGAAAGTTTACGCAACGGAAGTGAAAGATTTCTTTGATGTAATCCGCTACGAAGTTGATAAGCTGGAATTGATTATCGACGACGAAGACTGGCCGCTGGTGAAATACCGCGAACTGCTTTTTATCAAGTAATAAAGTTTTTCCAACCATATCGTTACATAAAGCCCGCGCCGATTGGCGTGGGCTTTTGTTTTTCAGAGGCCCCAGGATTTGTTTAGCCAATGACCACAATTTTTTAGTTAAAAATACGCTTATTTGTAATTCTGTTTGGGAACGCGAAAACTGGCGTCCCGACGTAAAAAGCAACGAATTGACTCGAAAAATCTGAGCAAAAATGCCCTTTAGCGTAGCAACCTTCATGCGCGATTTATGCCGCTTACCGCATCGGGGTGCGGCTACTGCCAACGAAGCTCCGGCCATCGAATTGCTGATGACCGCCCTGCGCGAACTTCAGGCTACGGTATCGGTCGAACCCTTCCGGACGCCCCGAACCTACGTGCCGGTTATTTACTGGCTGAGTGGCGGCATCATTGCCGGTTTAGTTACGTTCTCTTGGCTGGGCTGGGTGTCCGTCGGCTGGACCTGGTGCTGGATCATCCTGAACTGGCTGTTTTTTAACTGGCGTTTTTCGCCGGCCAGCCGCCTTCCCCCGCAGGCGACATCCCATAATGTCATAGGGCGCTGGCCGGAAAAGGAGAGTGGCAAAGAGCACGATACCCCCGTCATGAAGTTCATTTTAATGGCTCATTACGATACCGCGCCCATTTCACTGCTCTACCGCAAAGATCGGGTCGGCAGTTTCCGGCTGTCGATTGCCGTGTCGCTGTTCCTGATGGTGGCCGCCGGTTTTCTGATGATTTTTGAACAGGCCGGGTTCGGAAGTCGCTGGCTGGTCTTGTTTCGGAACGGTTTAATTGCCTATTTCGTTCTACAGGCGCTGCTCGGTACGCTGGGCTACTGGCTTTACGGGTATTCGAACGGAGCCAGCGACAATGCAACCGGCGTAGCTGCGGCCCTGGCCACCGCCGAACGGCTGCAACAGGTCTATTTGCCGGGTATGGATCTTGAGGTCGTGCTGACGGGGGCCGGAGAAGCCGGCATGATGGGTTCGCGGGCGTATCTGGAAAAACACCACGCTAGTTGGCCCAAAGGACGGACGTTTGTGGTTAACTTTGACACCCTGGGTAACGGAACGCTGCGGGTTATTAAACATACCGGCACAATAGAAGTTATTGAGTATACCAATGAACTGATGAATACGGCGGAGAGCCTGCTGGAAGAAAAGCCGTTTCGCGGGGTTGTAAAGCCCGACCGCTGGCACATGGCCGATTTTGACAGTGTATGGTTTGTTCGCCGGAAAATACCGGTCATGACCTTGACGGCGATGGATGCCAGTGGCCGTATGCCCAATATCCATCGCCTGGAAGATCAGCTGGTACTGACCGATGTATCAGCCATTCCGGTAGCGGTTGATTTTGCCATTCAGACGCTCGTTCGTACCTACCAGACGTTTGAGGTCACGGCCGAGCGATTATAACGGAATGGAGCGGCCCGGAAGCGCCAGGCCGGTGAAATTTTAGCGAAGAAACTAAATTGCCATAGTTAATTATTATTTAAATGGGGACGTATAAAAACGAAGGATTTGATCCGGCGGTGATCCGAAGTCTCAAGGAACAATATACGCAGGAAGGAAGCACATTCATTTATGTAGAGGACGAAGATGATGATTCTGACGTGCTCAATTCGGGTGAATGTGTTCACGTCCAATTCGTAGGAAACTACCGGGAGTCTGAAGTAATCTATGATGCCATTATCTACACGCTTCGGCTGCACCACAGCAGTCTGGTGTATGAAATGGCAATGGACAAAGTAAAGAAGTCTTTTCCAAGCTATGTGCCGGTGGAAGAACGGAAAGCCGATTACCGGATCGACCCGGAGCTGGAAGAAGAAATTGAGTTGTTCCTGACCGAACTGATTGAGGAAATCGAAGAAACGGAAGCCGTAAAAGTGCAGGAACACATCGAAATTGACCCGGATTTTGAATTCGGTATCAGCCTCGACGTTTGCCTGAACGTGGAAGAAATTACCGAGGAAGTCATTGAGGATTTTATTGCCAGATTCACGTCGAACACCCTGGAACTGGACGAGACGATGTATTCATTCTCGAGCGATGATGAATCAGAAAGTTAATTTTTTCGTTAGCAGTTTAAGGTAGCCAGTTGAGGGGCCGGTTTGGGCTCATTCGTCAGTATCTATGCACTTGTTTTATCAGCCTGATGCAGAACAGGAATCATTCCTGAGTGAGGAAGAATCCCGGCATTGCGTCAAAACCCTGCGTCTGACGAAGGGAGATGCCATTGATGTCACGGACGGGAAGGGAAAGCGTTACAAAAGCGTCATTGAAACCGCCGATCCGCGCCGGTGTACATTTCGAATTCAGGAAACGTTTGTCCAAACACCCCGGCCTTACCGGATTCATCTGGCCGTAGCACCCACCAAAAACAGTGACCGAATCGAATGGCTCGTTGAAAAAACCGTGGAGCTGGGCATCGATCACCTGAGTTTTTTCGTTAGTAAACATTCGGAACGGCGTTTGCTTAAGATCGACCGACTGGAAAAAATTGCCGTGGCCGCCATGAAACAGTCGTTGCAGTTGTTTATGCCGGTGATTGATCCGCTGCTGGATTTTTCCAGCGTGCTAACAAAACCGGCCGATCAGCGGTTTATCGCTCATCTGCCGGAAGACGCATCGGCTGCGCCGTTGGGGAAGGCGGGTCGTCCGGGCGGAACCACGCTGGTGCTGATCGGGCCGGAGGGTGACTTTGCCAAACCGGAAATAGAATCGGCCCTTGCCAGCGGGTTCAACATGGTGACGCTGGGATCGACGCGGCTGCGTACTGAAACGGCGGCTCTGGCGGCCTGTCATACCATACACCTGATTAATACAATATGATGACGAGACGGCTTACGCACCTTCTGCAAACGATTTTTGTTCTCACATTGCTGACGACAACGGCGGTTCAGGCGCAGTACTCCTATAAAATTGCGAAACTGAAATACAATGGAGGGGGCGACTGGTACGCCAACAAAACATCCATTCCGAACCTGATCAAATTCTGCAACACCAACCTGCGGATGAACATTTTTCCGGAGGAAGATATTGTGGAAGTGGGTAGCCCGGAATTATTTTCGTATCCGTTTGTTCATATGACCGGGCACGGGAACGTGGTGTTTACGGATGCCGAAGCCCAGAATCTGAGACGGTATTTAATGTCGGGCGGATTTTTGCACATCGACGATAATTACGGGCTGGATAAGTTTATCCGGCGCGAGATGAAAAAGGTTTTTCCGGAGTTAACGTTTATTGAATTGCCATATAACCATCCGGTTTATCACCAGAAATTTAACTTCACCAACGGCTTGCCCAAGGTGCACGAACACGAAGGGAAGGCACCGCAGGGATTTGGATTAATCTGGGAAGGCCGCCTGGTTTGTTTTTACAGTTACGAGTGTGATTTAGGGAATGGGTGGGAAGACCAATCGGTCTATAATGATCCGGAAGAAGCCCGTCAACAGGCTTTACGCATGGGTGCCAACCTGTTACAGTACTCGACAACGGCTTATTAAGCAAAAAAATAAAAAAAATAAAAATTTGTCTTATTCGGTTAACAATCGGCTTAATTGTTGTAGATTTGTATAAATCAATTGCACTGTAGTTGGTTGTTAGCCATTCACTTTTAACAATGTTACGCCTGTGGTAATAGTTCTTGTCGCCTTTGTTGCTCACTGGTACGTGTCACTTTTCTGCCAGACCTTCTTTCTGCACCGGTATTCGGCTCATAAGATGTTCACGATGAGCAAGGTTTGGGAACGCTTTTTTTATTTCCTGACCTACGTTTCGCAAGGGTCTTCCTATCTAAGCCCCCGGGCTTATGCGGTTTTACACCGTATGCACCATGCGTTCAGCGATACGCCTAAAGACCCGCACTCCCCGCATCATACGAAAAACGTATTTACCATGATGTGGAAAACAAAAGATATTTACAATGCCGTTTTGAACCGGACGCGCCCCGTTGAAGCCAAATTCGACCGGAATTACCCGGTTTGGGAAACGCTGGAGAAAATCGGGGATTCCTGGATTTCACGCGTCGGCTGGGGAACCGCCTACTCGCTGTTCTATATTTTCGCATACGTTTATCTGGATATGCACTGGGCGTTTTTCTTCCTGCTGCCAGTCCACTTCCTGATGGGACCCATCCACGGCGCAATTGTAAACTGGAGCGGTCACAAATACGGCTATGCCAACTTCGATAACCACGACCGGTCGAAAAATTCGCTGTTCTTCGACTGGCTGATGCTGGGCGAGCTGTTCCAGAACAACCACCACAAACGTCCGAATGCAGCCAACTTCGGTGCCAAATGGTGGGAGGTCGACCCGACCTATCCCGTGATCAAGTTTCTGGCCTGGACGGGCATTATCAAAATGCGTCCGGCTAAAGTCAACACCGGCGAATTTGAAACCGGTCACGAGCGTCTGGTAGAGACCAACGAGAAGATGTCTGCTTAATAAACGCTTTCAATACCATATAAAAAGCCCGCTAGCCAAAACTAGCGGGCTTTTTTATTGTTGCCGTTCCGACGACGGGGTTAGAGCAACACCTTGGCAATCTCTTCCCAGGAGAATACCCGTTGGAACATCTCGTTATCGCGATTGTGCGGAGCGTCAAACAACAACCCCTTTCCCTGAAAGCTAACCAGATTATACGGCATATCGTCAATCATGACATCGGCCCGGATGATGCTCTTGTCTCCGCAGAACACCCGGTTTTTCCAGTGAATGTGCGGAAAGTGGCGATCCAGCCAGTCGTATTTTTCCGCCAGCGAATTGCGAAACTCCATGGCCGCCGAGGTGATGTAGAGATCGTATTTCTCGGACAGTTCCCGGGTTATTTCCGGCGCGCCGGGCATCACCTCAATGTCAGCGAAGAAACCCGGCTGATGCACATAGTCGGATAATCGCTGCGAAATGTCTTTTTCCAGCACCTCATGAAAGGAGTTCTCCCGAAATACGTCGGGGAGGGCGTTTGTGTCGAAATCGCGACGATAGATTGCAATAAATTTGCCGACGGTGTCCGCCAGCACGTCGTCCATGTCAATGGCAATGCGAGGTTTCATTCGTTAAATTTTACGCCAATAGCTCTTTTTCCGCTTGAATATACGACGGCATCAATTGGTTTTTTGGCTTCCTCGGCTTCTTTTTTCACACGACGGACAAACTGCTCCATGTCTTCCTCAATGGAGTTATTGACCAGACCGCTGGTAAAGTACGACTTGGCCTTTACTCCACCCGAGGCATCAACTACGGTTTTGTAATCCTTCACCGGTTCGTTCATCACGTACACCGCCAGTCCGTCGATTTTGCGCACTTTCGCCAGTCCTTTGTCACGGCTGGCGTTGTCTTTGTACTTAATGGCAATGGCGGTTTTCGAGCCTGAAATCACCACCGCGTCAAACTCCTGGTTCTTGGACTTGGCATCTTTCGTGGCCCGGCGGACAAACTGGGAAACTTTGTCGGATACGCCTTCGTTGACAACACCGCCCGTTAGTAACGAAGCCGCTTTGGCGCCCGTCGCAACTTCAAACACGGTTTCGTACGCCTGTAGCGGTTCGCACATGATGTAGGTCTCGACGCCCTGAATTTTTTCGACCCGTGCGGGGTTCTGCGCCAAAACGGAGGTAACGGATAAGAAGGCACAAAAAAGCCCGGCAAACTTTTGCTTCACGTTCATAGTAGTTGATATGTTAAAAAAACAGCCCTAAGCTAGTGCATTCACGAAGCCGTTTCAACGGACCCGCCACGAGCTGTTTTTTTTCTGCCATGAAGTGAACAAATGGCTTGTTCAATCGCACTGGGCCGGTTTTTAAACCAGCTTGCGTTCCTGGTCAAACTTTTCCAGGTAGTCAGAAACCCGTTTGACAAACTGCCCGCCCAGCGAACCATCCACCACCCGGTGGTCGTAACTGTGGGAAATAAACATTTTGTGCCGGATGCCGATCAGATCGCCCTGGGGCGTTTCGATGACGGCCGGTTTTTTCTCAATGGTGCCGAATGCCATGATGGCTACCTGGGGCTGAACAATGATGGGCGTTCCCATGATGTTGCCAAACATTCCGATGTTGGAAACCGTGTAGGTGCCGTTCGCCAGATCGTCGGCGGTCAGTTTGTTTTCGCGGGCGCGTCGACCCAGGTCATTTACTTTTTTGGTCAGACCGACGAGGTTATACTGGTCGGCGTCGTGAATGACCGGCACGATCAGATTCCCGCTTGGCAGGGCCACGGCCATACCCACGTTGATGTTCT
Source organism: Larkinella arboricola (assembly GCF_003259745.1). Lineage (GTDB taxonomy): Bacteria > Bacteroidota > Bacteroidia > Cytophagales > Spirosomataceae > Larkinella > Larkinella arboricola. Next base: position 841,996 of record NZ_QLMC01000002.1, read on the forward strand.
TTTTGACCAGAATCCGGTCGCCATCGACCGAAACGTTGATGAGCGGAAAATCCCGAATAGCCTTGACAACGGCTTCGATCAGCAACGGCGTATAGGTGATGTTTTCGCCGTATTGCTGCTGGAACAATTTCTTGTTGCGCTCCCGCCACTGCACAATCACGGTCATATCGGTTTCCACAAACGAGGAAACGTGGGGCGAAATCCGCTTCGATTCGACCATCCGATCGGCAATCATTTTCCGCATCCGGTCCATCTGAATGATGTCCTGCTGTCCCGAAACGGAAGGAGCAACCGGCAGGGGCGCTGGTTTGGGCGGTATCGATGGGGCCACTGGCTCGGTTTTTCGCTTCTCAACGTAGGCCAGAATGTCGTTTTTGGTGATGCGGTTTTCGGCCCCGGTCCCGGTAATGGTGGCCAGTTCAGCTTCCGAAATGCCTTCTGCTTTGATAATACTCTGGACCAGGGGGGAGAGGAAACCGTTGTTGGCGTTGGGAGTGGCTTCGGCATCGGTGCGGATGGCCGGGTTGCTCGTCGAAAGCCGTTCCACATCCGATTCCAGTTTGGCGGCAACGCTGGCTACATCCTGTTCCTCCGTTTGGCCGGTAACCGGCGCATCGGGTTGCGGGGGCGTTGGTTGCGGTTTCGAAACGGTTTCATCCTGCTCCACTTCGATCCGGGCCACCGGGCTGCCAATCGCAACTACATCACCGTCTTTCACCAGCACTTCCTTCAAAATGCCGGAGTGCGAAGCCGGAACTTCGGTATCCACTTTATCGGTCGCCACTTCCAGGATGGAATCGTCGGCTTCGATGCGGTCGCCGGGCTGTTTGAGCCAGGAAATAACCGTACATTCAATAATGCTTTCGCCCATTTTGGGCATAACCATGTCAACGAGTGCCATTGATGGGTAATTTATAGTTCGTCCAGCAGCGTTTGCCGCAGGAGATTGAAGACATATACACTGGTTTGCTGAATATTCTGCTCCCGAAAAGGACCGAGTTTCAGCAAGCGGGCTACCGTTTGCTTTTCCGTAGAACAGGCAATCCAGATCGTGCCGACCGGCTTTTCGGGCGTTCCGCCATTGGGTCCGGCAATGCCGCTGGTGGCAATGCCAACATTCGCGCCCAACACCTTGCGAACGCCCTCGGCCATTTCCCGGACGGTTTGTTCACTGACAGCACCGAACTGGGCCAGCGTCTCGGGCTTAACGCCCAACTGACTAACCTTAACGGTATTGCTGTAACTGACCACCCCGCCAACAAAGTAAGATGACGAGCCGGAATATTTCGTGATCTGGCTGGCTACAAAGCCGCCGGTGCAGCTTTCGGCCGTCGCCAGCATCCAGTTTTTTTCGGCTAACAAGCCGGCCACAACGGTTTCCAGTTCGTCATCGTCGTAGCCGAATACGTAGGGCTGAATCAGGGGCAAAACGGCCTGGACCTGCGCATCAATTTCTTCTTTCAGGTGAATGGAATCCGTGCCGGTGCCGGTTAGCCGGAGACGAACCTGACCAAAATGAGGGAGGTACGCCAGTTTGATGTGGGCAGGCAGGTTATTTTCCCAGTCGGCGATGGTTTCGGCCAGAAACGACTCCCCAATGCCCACCGTCCGAATCATTTTATGCACGATCACCGGCGTTTCAAAATGCTTTTGCAGCATCGGAATAATCCGGTATTGCATCAGGTTTTTCATTTCGAACGGTACGCCCGGCAGCGATACATACACCGTCCCGTTTTCGTTAAACCACATCCCCGGCGCGGTACCCCAGTCGTTTGCTACATACGTACAGTTGAGGGGCAGGTCGGCCTGGCGGGCGTTGATTTCAGTGATCTGACGGCCCCGGCTTTCAAAAAACTTCGTCACAAATGCCAGGGCTTCGGGATTCCGTTCGAGTGTGGTGTTGAAATATTCGCAGAGCGTTACTTTGGTGACGTCGTCTTTGGTGGGACCCAGCCCACCGGTCAGAATCACCAGATCGGCGCGTTGGGTGGCTTCGTCCAGCACGGCCAGAATGGCTTCCCGCGTGTCGCCGACCGACGATTTGCGAACCGTTCGGATGCCGATCTTGGTCAGTTCGGCCCCGATCCATTGGGTGTTCGTATCGGTAATTTGTCCAAACAGTATTTCGTCACCAATCGTTATGACTTCGGCCAGAATGGGTTTCATGAAAAGGAATTACAAAATTTTGTGGTTCAGCCTTTGACTTTTGCCCAGATTTGCTGTCTTATCAAAAAAGGCCGATTGACAGAACAACAACGGAATGCGGTGTTTGGCGCCAAAAGTACGTAAAAAAACGGTTTTTCTTTTGTCAGTAGCCGGTCGGCCAGCGTTACACTAGTAATACTAACCTGAAATTGCTATGAAAAAAACGGTAATTCTGGGCCTGTTCCTGACCGCCTTTGCGGGGGTGGCCAGCGCCCAAAGCGACTCAAGTCAGTCCGAACAGCCCAGAAAGAAATCAGTATTCGGACAGATCCTGGAAAAAGTGAGCGAGGTCACGACCAGTGGCTCACTGACCAACAGCGAAATTGCCAGCGGTCTAAAAGAAGCCCTGCGGATCGGGATCAGTAAAGGGTCCGACCAGGCATCAGCCAAGGACGGTTATTACAAAAATGCCCTCATCAAAATTCTGATGCCGCCCGAAGCGCAGAAAGTGGAGTCGGCTTTGCGCAAGGTCGGACTGGGTAAGCAGGTCGATCAGTTTATCCTGTCGCTCAATCGTTCGGCGGAAGATGCGGCCAAAGAAGCCAAACCGATCTTCCTGAACGCCCTGACGTCGATGACCATTCAGGATGCCGTCGGAATTTTGCGCGGAGAGAAAAATGCCGCGACGCAATATCTGAAACGGACCACCTCCGATCAGCTTCTGGCGGCTTTTACGCCGGTCATCGACAGCACACTGAAGAAAAACAATGCAACCCGCTACTACGGCGATCTGGTTCGTACCTACAATAAACTGCCGATTGCGACCAAAAAAATCGACCCGGACCTGACTCATTATGCTGCTACGAAGGCAACCGACGGTATTTTTACCCTGGTTGAGCAGGAGGAAATCCGGATTCGGGAAAACCCGGCCGCCCGCGTAAACGACCTGCTGAAGAAAGTGTTTGGTCAACAGTAACCGGAATTTGACGGGCGGCTTTAGGATTGCAACCCGACAAATGTTTACCTTTGAAGTCGAAAAACTCCGCAAAAACCGGAACCGTTAGTCTGCGGCTTCGGTTGGATGAGCGGAGTTTTTATTTATTGAGAAGAAAGCAATGAAAAAATCAGACATCAACTTTTCGGTTGAACTAGACGACCAGAATATTCCGGAAAAGATTTACTGGAATGCCACCGACAATCCGAATGAGGGGCTGAGCGATGCCAAAGCCGTGGTGGTGTCGGTGTGGGATCATTACAATCAGGGAACGCTGCGGCTGAATCTGTGGACCAAAGACATGCCCGTTACTGATATGAAGCGCTTTTGCGTGGAAGTGCTCGGCAGTCTGGCCGATACGATTGTAACCGCGACGGGCGATCAGAAAATGGCCGATGAGATCGATAACGTTTGTCGTTCCCTGAGCAAAAAAGTAGAAGAGGAGTACCGCGAACAGGCGCAGCAATCGTAAGCGTTTTGGCTGTTTGGGTAGGGTGTATGCTATCGAGTTGCCGGTTGATGCAGGAATGACCTCACAAACCGTTTACTCGATAACATACACCCTCAGTGTATGATTCTAACTTGTTACCATGAAAGTTCTTCATTCGCTTGTCATTATTGTTTGGCTGACGATTGGTTCGGCGGCTGCGCAGGGGGTTCAGTTCCGGTCGGGGGCGCTCAGTACGGTTTTTGATGCGGCCCGTAAGACCAAGAAACCTGTGTTTATCGAAGTGTACTCGGCCACCTGTCACGTTTGCCAGAGTTTTATCCCCACGTTTGCCGATGCGCGAGTCGGGAAGTACTACAACAGCCGCTTCGTCAACACCAAAGTTGATATCGGTTCCAAAGAAACGGTTGCCTTTCTGGAAAAGAACCACCTGTTTGTGCCGTCGCTGCCGTTGTTTCTCTACTTTGACGGGCAGGGGAATATGATGCACATGGCGATGAGCAATAATACGGCGGATGAGGTCATCCGGCACGGAATGACGGCTTTGAATCCGAACATGCGTTCGTCGGCCATGCGAAAACGGTACGAAGCCGGGGAGCGGTCCGATAATTTCCTGATCGACTACGCCATGCTGGCCCGGGTAACGCGCGACACGGTGACCAACATCCGGGTGATGAACGAGTATGCCGCCCGGCAAAACGCCAGCACCTACAACAGCCCAACCAACTGGCTTGTTTTGCAGCGCCTGATCCTGGACGTTGACAACCCCCTGTTCCAATACATGATCGGCCACCTGGACCCGTTCGTGAAAGCCCACGGTGCCGAGCAGGTTAAGCAAGTGGCGGAAAACATTCTGATGTCGTCCCTGTACAGCGGCCGGGGTAATCAGTATCCAGCCACCAAAATCATCACCATCCGGAACCAGCTTCAGCAAATCGGCATTGACGGACGGGTGGCCAGCAACCGCACACTGCTGCCGGAAGTAAACGCCTATTTCCGGACGGGACAAACGGCCAAAGCCGCTTCCCGCATGGACGACCACATTGCCCAGAGCCAGTTTTCGACGCCCGAGTACCTGTACGTCATTCGGTTGTTTAACCGGAAAAGCCCGGACGCCAGCGATGCACCGACGGTGGCGCGGTGGGCCAATAAAGCCATTCCGCAGGCAAAAACACCCGCAGAGCAGGCCGATTTATACTACGAACTGGCGGAAGTATACCGTCGGGGGGGGAAAACGGCAGAGGGCCTGAAAGCCGCCCAGAAATCGCTGGAGCTGGCAAAAACCGCTAAAATGGACACGAAGCGGAATACGGCCCAGTTGGCGAGAATGAAGTAATAGAAAAATATCAGGAGTAAATCACGTTGGAGAACGGCGGCTGCTTCAGCAGATAGGCCGAATTTTCGTCGCCCAGCTCGATGGCGCGGATCAGGTCTTTTTGCGCCTGACTGTATTGTTCGAGCTTCATGCGCGACAAGGCCCGCCAGCGGATGGCGTCGGGTTGCTGCCCCCGGAAGTACCAGACGGCTTTATCGAATTCCTTAAACGCTTCGCTGTACAGGTTTAACTCAAACAGGGCAATGCCTTTGTCCAGATAGGCGTCGGCAATGGTGTTATCAAAGCTGAGGGCGCAGGTTAGGTCAAACAGGGCGGAGTGAGCGTTCTGGTTCCGGAGATGACACTTGGCACGGTACGCAAAGGCAATGGCCGATTTGGGGTACGTTTTGACGGCTTTATCGAAATAAACCAGGGCTTCATCGTACTGATGAAGGTGAATGAGACGAATACCGTGGGCAAAACGAAGGCGGTCTTTGTCAGCCTGGGTATCGTGGTCGATTACAAAATACCGGATGGTCAGATACAGGATAAAGCAGAATCCTATGAGCGCAACTTCCATGGTCTGAAGCCTTTCAAAAAGCTATCGTAAAATAACGGGAAAAACCGGTTTTTCCAATAGTTTGCCTATTTTCCGAGTTCCTGACGGGCGGCTTTGGGCAAACTTTTCACAATCAGATCATACGAGTGATCAATCCATTTTTTTAGATCGCTTTCACGGATCGACGAGTCGATGATGACGGTATTCCAGTGTTTTTTGTTCATGTGGTAACCGGGCCGCACCGCGTCGAATTGTTCCCGCAGGTCAACCGCCAGCTCCGGATCGCATTTCAGGTTAACCGTCAGCGGCTCGGCATCCAGTGAAGTCAGGGCAAAGATTTTTCCACCCACTTTAAAAACCAGCGTTTCGTCACCAAAAGGCATCGATTCCGTCGCGCTGGGTTTACTCAGGCAATAGTCCCGCAGGGTTTCAATATTCATCGAAGAATCGCCCGGACAATCATGACAATAACGCAAATCAGAAACATGATGATCGAAATACGGTTAATTCCGTGCATCATGCGGATGTTTGTATTTGTGGGGCGGCTGGGATCGGGTTTCTGAAAAACCTGATAGAAATACCGGAACACGTCGCCCAGTTTGAAATAATCTCCAATACGAGACATAAAGAGTTAAAAGTTAAGACTGAAGAAGTAAGAGTTCAAAAGAGTCATAAGCCGTGCGGAGCCAGCTTATCCATCCTGACTCTTCATTCATACCTCATTTTCCGGTTCATTCCAGCGACCGTCTTCTTTGATAAGTTCGATCAATTCATTGACGGCGTGGTCGGCGTGAACTGATTTTTTGACCACCTGCTGACCTCTATATAACGAAATTTTGTCTTTTCCGATTCCCACATACCCATAATCGGCGTCGGCCATTTCGCCCGGACCGTTCACGATACAGCCCATAATACCGATTTTAATGCCTTTCAGGTGATCAGTCCGTTTGCGGATCATGGCCGTAGTTTCCTGCAAATCAAAAAGCGTGCGTCCGCAGGAGGGGCAGGAGATGTACTCGGTTTTCGACATCCGGGTGCGGGCGGCCTGTAAAATACCGAACGCAATCGAATTGTACCGGTTGGCTGTCGTCAGCCGTTCCTCAATCGGTAGATCGGGCAATTGGTCGGTGGCTAGCCAGACGCCGTCGCCTAAGCCATCGACCAGCAAACCGCCGAGATCCGTGGCTGCATACAACTGCAACGTATCGCCCTGGCGGTCAGCGAAGCCCCGCAGCGTTACCACGGGACAAGTAACATCTTTGTTGATTAAATCTACGTACAACCGGCGGAGTTCAGCCATTGCATGGGCGTTTTCCGTGCGAACCACCAGAACCACGGACTGATCGGCAGCCAGGGCATGAGCCAGCTCCTCCGACCAATCTCCTAACCGGGTTTCGACAAAATTAAGCGTCGGATGCAGGGCGTCCGGTGTTTGCCGAAGATTCAGATACGTAGCGGTATCGAGCAGCGGAAATTGATGGACGCGATCACCGGCTGTGAGCCAGGTTTTGTAATCCAGAATTTCTTTTAAACCGTTCGGCAACATGAACGACACCGGACGGGAGCCGGTATAGAGGTAATCGGCACCCAGGTCGTTCATCCGCCATTTATCGGGAACGGGCAGGTAAAAATGCCCGATGGGCCGCAACTGCTCGTGCTCAGTTACCGGTATTTCGGAATAATCGGCAATGACACGGGGCACGTTGATGCCACCAAAATTGGCTACTTCGTGCGTTTTCCGGCGTGTATATTGGAAAGGATCAATCGGATAGTGCCGGATGGCTGGAATGGGAGCGTGCCCCGCCCGTTTGGTGTACCGGTCAATCAGGGCCTGGGCCACGGGAGCTTCCAGTTCCGGATCTTCCGTCAGCGACACGCGAACCGTATCGCCCAGACCGTCTTCCAGCAGGGTTCCGATGCCGACTGCCGATTTAATCCGGCCATCCTCGGCTTCACCGGCTTCGGTTACGCCCAGGTGCAGCGGATATGGTTTCAGTCCTTCGGCATCCAGCCGGTGTACCAGCAGGCGGTAGGCTTCTACCATTACCTGCGGGTTGCTGGATTTCATGGACAGCACGATGCTGTAGTAATTCTCGTCTTCACAAATGCGCAGAAACTCCAGGGCCGATTCCACCATGCCGAGGGGCGTATCGCCGTACCGGCTCAAAATCCGGTCGGACAGCGAACCGTGGTTGGTACCGATGCGCATGGCCGTGCCGTATTCCTTGCAGATTCGGACGAGGGGCCGGAATTTATCCCGAATCCGCTCCAGTTCAGCGGCATAGGACGCGTCCGTATAGTCAATCACCTCGAAGCGTTTGCGGTCGGCGTAGTTGCCCGGATTAATCCGGACTTTCTCGACAATGCGGGCGGCCAGTTCGGCGGCATTGGGCGTAAAATGAATGTCGGCTACCAGCGGAGTGTCGTAGCCCCGTGCCCGCAATTCCTTGCGAATGTTTTCCAGATTCTGGGCTTCCTTGACGCTCGGCGCCGTAATTCGGATGTATTCACAACCGGCTTCGATCATGCGGATCGCCTGTTCCACCGAACCCAGCGTGTCCATGGTGTCGATGGTTGTCATCGACTGCACCCGGATGGGATAATCAGACCCCAGCGGAACCGAACCAATGGGAACGGTGATGGTCGTGCGACGGGAGTAATCGGTCAGCGAATTGCAATAGGATGCCGGGTGATCGGCAGACGGGATGATAGACGGTGTTGCGAAGTCAAGCATAGCTAAACAGCGTGTGCGGAAGAAAGGCAAAGGTACAAAACCTACGCGGTATCCCCGCTAACGCTAATGATAGAACCCGCTTTTTGCCGAAAATGTTCAATTTCGGTAAGCGGGTTCTGGAGACTGAAAAGTGCTGAAAAACAGCGTGTTATTTATTCTTCAACTTTGGTGCCTTCGTCGATCCGGATGATATAAGCCTGACCGCCCTGACGTTCGATGGCTTCGGCAACGGCTCCGGCATGACCGGGTGCGTAGGCAAACATGCAGCCGCCCCCGCCCGAACCGTTGATTTTGCCGCCCAGGGCTCCGGCATTCAGGGCGGCTTCCAGCATCCGGTCAATTTTAGGGGTTGAAATCCGTTGGGCGTCCCGCAGATTGGCGTGGTGACGGTTCAGCAGATCGCCCAGCCGGATGTGATCCAGATCAGCCGATTCGAGCACCTGCCGGGCTTCCCGCAGGATGTCGCGGTTGGAAATGGTGCCTTCGAGCAGGGTGTTTTCACCACCGGATAAGTAAGGCCGGTAATCGTCGATTTCCAGCACATCGGCGGTTTGCAGCGAAAAGTCCGGGTTTACGGCTGTAACTTTCTCGACAATGCCGGTAACGCCCGAACGAAGCCGTCCCAGAATGTCCAGGGTATCTTTAGCTTCCAGCGAATCGCCCAGCACGAACGCACCCAGTTTCGGGCGTAGTTCTTCAATGACAATTTCCGGTTCGGATTCCAGGTAAATAACGTCACCCATGGCCGTGGAGTAATGGTCCATCATGCCGCCCGGTTCGCCAAATTCGGCGGTTTCGGCTTCGTTGGCCAGCCGCCCGATTTCCTGCCGGCTGAGCAGCCGCGGACGGTCGCTCATGCGCATCAGGAAATGCAGCCACGACGCCACCAGCGCCGACGAACTGGAGGTTCCGGAATTAATGGGAATGTTGCCGCGGACTTCGCATTCGACGCCTTTCGCAAACCGGTAGCCGTGCCGGACCAGCACGTTGTAACTACTCCGGAAATAATCGCGCGGTTTGGTGTAGGCCAGGCTCGAACCCGTCAGGTCAAATTCTTCCCGCTCGTTAATGTCCGGCAGATTGATGACGACTTTGCTGTCGGCTCGCTGGGTGCCGGTAATCCGGATGCGCCGGTTGATAGCGGCCGCAATCACCGGTAAACCCAGGTAATCTAGGTGTTCGCCGAATAAACAGATTCCGCCGGGTGTAGAAACGCTGATTGGACTCATTACCAGTTTGTTTTTTTGCTACCAACGGTGGCATAATACAAGATGTAACCCAGAAGAGGCAAAATCAGAGCATAGGCCATTTTGGGGCTAACGGTATCGGTCAGGTAACCGTGCAGCAGGGGCATCAGGGCTCCACCCGAAATCCCCATGATCAGCAAAGCCGAACCTAATTTGGTAAAACGGCCCAGTCGGTTGAGCGACAGCGGCCAGAGCGCCCCCCAGATAGGAGCGATGGCAAAGCCCAGTAGAGCAATGCAGAGAACCGACGCAAAACCGTCCGTGAGCAGGGCTCCCACCGTTAGAATGATACCGAGAACCGTACCCAGCATCAGGGCTTTTTGCTGGGAAAGAAAGCGCGGAATCAGGATGATACACAGGATATAACCCGCTAACATACCGTAAAGCGTGTAAGCCGTAAAATACTTCGCTTCGTCGTTTGAGAAGCCCAGCGCCACACCGTAGTTAATGATCGTATCGCCCGAAATAACTTCTACCCCCACGTAGCAGAAGATGGCCAGGACACCCAGCACCAGATTGGCGTGTTCCCAGATGCTGTTTGTCGTTACTTTGGTTGTTACCGTGGCATCATCATCCTGCTCCTCCGATACTTCCGGCAGCGTCGAAAACCGGATCAGGAGGGCCAGCACCACCAGGATACCCGTCAGAATCATGTAGGGGGTCACCACTTTGTCGAGGGTTTCGGCGGCCGAAAGCGTATTTGCGCCGGTCAACAGCAAACCACCGAAGATAAACTGGCTGATGATACCGGCCATTTTGTTGGCAACGCCCATGAAGCTGATCCGCTGAGCGGCACTCTCACGCGGGCCCAGAATGGTCACGTACGGGTTGGATGCGGTTTGCAAAACCGTCAGGCCGATACCGATTAAAAACAAACCCACCAGAAACAGCGGGTAGGAAACTGCCTTGGCCGCCGGAATGAAGATCATCGTTCCGACCGCCATGATGAGCAGGCCCACCGACATCCCGTTTTTAAAACCGGTTTTGCGCAGCAACCAGGACGACGGAATGGCCATCAGCGTATAAGAAATGAAGAACGCAAACGCAACCAGGTTCGAACCGACGGTACTGAGCTGGAAAGCCTGCTTAAAAAAGGCAATGAGAACCCCGTTTACCCAGGTAACAAATCCGAAAATGAAGAATAACATGCCGACAATCAGCAGCGGTCCGAGGTAATTTTTGGTAGAATTCTGGGTTGCAGTAGGTGTCATTGTAAAGAGGTTGTAAAAAGTATTTGTGCCCGTTACGTGAGAACGGCCATACAAGATATTTTAAAATTTTTTATTAATGTGGATTTCCGTTCGATTCCCGTGAAATTTGCCGTATTAATACTCGTCGGTGAGGGCAAAAATCGGCTTGTTGGTTTTCCATTTGCCGCGCGTGAAATCCGGAATTTCAATGGGTTTACTGCCTTTGGCGATGGATTCTTCCGACAGGGGGCTGATGGCGCTCCAGACGGCGGTGTCGTACACGTCGATGGGGGGCGGCACTTTGCGTTTTACCGATTCAATGAACGCCCGAATCACGAAAAAGTCGATACCGCCGTGCCCGGCTTTTTCGGCGGCTGAAGCGTGGCGTTTCCAGATCGGGTGATCGTATTTTTCCTGATACGGTCCGAAGGGTTCCCACTGGTGCGGTTTGGGGCTGGTCCCTTCAATATAAATGGTTTTGCCGTCGTCCATCCAGATGCCCTGCGTTCCCTGCGCCCGGAAGCCGAGCGAATAGGGGCGGGGGGAGTTGGTGTCGTGCATGATGACGATGTTTTCGCCGTTGGCACACTGGATAACCGTGGTGACAATATCGCCCAGCTTGAAATTGACCTTCGCATTGGGGTGATTCGGACCGCCTTTATCAACCACGTACTTGTGCAGACCGCGGGCTTTGGTAGCCGTTGAGGTAAGGTGGGTGAAGCGGTTGCCGCGGTTAATATCCAGCCAGTGGGCTACCGGTCCCAGACCGTGGGTGGGGTACAGATCGCCGTTGCGGTCTACCGAGTGCTGGGTGCGCCAGCGGGCTTCCGAGTAACCTTTGGCTCCAAATTCGGCCCCAACGCCCTGATTAACGGTTCCGTCGTTAAATTTGACGTTGCGCAAATCGTGCTGGTAACCGCAGTGGGCGTAGAGCATTTCGCCAAACATACCCTGGCGAATCATGTTCAGAACGGCCATGACATCGCGCCGGTAGCAGACGTTTTCCAGAATCATGCACGGCATTCCGCTTTTTTCGGATGCGTCGATCAGCTGCCACGATTCCTTGAGTGTGACCGTCGCCGATACTTCCACGCCCGCGTACTTTCCGGCTTTCATGGTAGCAACCGCCATCGGAACGTGCCATTCCCAGGGGGTAGCAATGACCACACCGTCGATGTCGTCGCGTTTGAGCAGGTTCAGGAAGTCCTCATCCGATTTGCCGTAAACGGCCGCTTCCGGACGCCCGGCTTTCCGGATCATCGCTTTGGTGCGGTTGATCGCGTCGGGGTCAATGTCGCAAATGGCCGTGATCAGGACATCATCCCGATACAGCGCCTGTTCAACGTGGCTGCGACCGCGCCCGCCAACCCCAATGAAAGCCAGCCGAACTTTCTGGTTCTGCGCCGGAGCGCCGGTTAGAACGGTTGGAAACAGATGGGCGGAGGAAACGGTAGCGGCTGCGGAACGCAGGAAATGACGGCGGTTTGTTTTCAAGGGTATCGGTTTCTGGATTTGGAATAAGACTCGGTTGTAAAAAAAACGGAAAATATTCGTAGCGCCAAGAAATGCTCCGATTATTAAAGGGACGGTATTATCCTATCCCATACCCTATATACGGATTCTGGATAAATCGGGCCATTGAACAGCCCGTATGAACCAAATCAGAAACCGGTATGTTATATTGCCGAAACTCACTGAAATTTCTCCAGAAAGCGGATCGTCCCACCGCTTGACGGCTTAAATGTGTTGCAGACAACCTTTCTGACGACATTTTGGTCGAGAAGTTTAACAATCGTAAATCCGGGTAACCGGTGCTGACAGAATGGATAAAAAACGGGTGGCGGTGTTCCGGAAAGAGCACTTCAATGCGGCTCATCGTCTCCATAATCCGGAGTGGTCGGAGGAGGAGAACCAACGGGTGTTTGGCAAGTGCAACAATCCTCATTTTCACGGCCATAATTACGAACTGATCGTTCAGGTCATCGGCGAAGTGAACCCGGTAACGGGCTACGTGATGGATATGAAGGTGTTGAGCGATTTGATTAAATCTCAGGTCACGGACCGATTTGATCACAAAAATCTTAATCTGGACACCGAAGAATTTAAAAGCCTTAATCCCTCCGCCGAAAACATTGCCATCGTGATTTACGATTCGCTGCGCAGCCAGCTTGATTCATCCCTGGATTTGAAAATCAGACTCTATGAAACCGAACGGAACTTCGTTGAATACCCGGTCTAACGGCCATCACCTGAATTTTGACGTATTGAATGAGCTGACGGTCGAGGAGATCGGTGATGACCACATGGCGTCTTCCCTCGAAACGCCGTTGCGTGAGGATGCGTTTGCCCTGACCGACGAAGCCAAAATAGAACGTATCGAAGAACACTTCCGCGAGATCATGAATATTCTCGGGCTGGATCTGACCGACGATAGTTTGAAGGGAACGCCCAAACGCGTGGCTAAAATGTACGTGAAGGAAATTTTCAGTGGTCTGAATCCGGATAATAAGCCGAAAGCGGCTCTTTTTGAAAATAAATACCAGTACAAGGAAATGCTGGTAGAAAAAAATATTACCGTTCAGTCGCACTGCGAACACCACTTTGTGCCCATCCTGGGCCGCGCTCACGTGGCCTACATTTCGAGCGGAAAAGTGATTGGTCTGTCGAAACTGAACCGGATTGTGCAGTACTTTGCCAAACGCCCGCAGGTTCAGGAACGGCTGACGGTGCAGATTGCCAATGAGTTAAAAGAAGTGCTGCAAACGGAAGACGTAGCCGTGATCATCGACGCCCGGCACCTGTGCGTTTCCATGCGCGGTGTGCAGGATGTCAATAGTTCGACGGTAACGGCGCACTACGGCGGCAAATTCAAAGACGACGAAGCCACCCGCCAGGAGTTCCTGCGCCACGTCAGCGAACCCACCGCAGCTATTTAAGTTAAAAGTTAAGAATGAAGAGTTAAGAGTTGGCTAACGCATCTAAACTCTTAACTCTTCACTTTTAATTGTTAAATCATTGTTCCTACGCGCTCCAGGAGCGCTTTTGTTTTTTTGATGCCGTCGAATTCGCTTAGGTTGGTGCCTTCGTATTCGATTCCGGCAATGCCTTTGAAACCGCTGTCTTTCACGATTTTCATCATGCGCATATAATCGATGTCGGTGCAATTGCCGTTGGCGTCGAAATCGTGCGTTTTGGCGCTGACGCCTTTCGCATAGGCCATCATTTCAGAGACGCCTTTGTAGCGGTCGTATTCCTCCACGCATTGGCCGCCCCATTCCGAACCGCTGCTGCGTTTGATGCAGAAATTGCCGAAATCGGGCAGAATACCGACGTTTTTCATGTTAACCTGCTTCATTACGCCCGTTAGCCACTGGCCGTTCGACGAATAGCTGCCGTGGTTTTCAACAATGACGTTGATGTTCATGGTTTTAGCGAATTCGCCGAGCTTGCCCAGACCTTCCACGGCGGCTTTGGCAACTTCTTCTTCCGTCCCTTTTCCGAACGCATTTACCCGGATGGTCTTACAGCCCAGCGTTTTGGCGCATTCAACCCAGGGTTTGTGTTTCTCAACGGCTTCGTTCCGTTTGGCTGCATCGGTTTCGCCCAGATAGCCCTCGCCATCAATCATAATCAGGTGATTCCGAACACCGTTGTCTTTGCAGCGCATCATCAACTCCTTAAGATAAGTAGCATCCTGCGCTTTGTCTTTGAAAAACTGGTTGACGTATTCAACGATTTCAATACCAAATTCTTTTTTGGCAAGCCCCGGAAAGTCGAGATTCGTGAATTGTTTCGCAAACAGGGCTTTGTGAAGTGACCATTCGGCCAGCGAAATTTCGAAGAACGATTTTTTTGCTGCGGTTTCGGCCAGAACGGGCAGGGCTGCCGAAGCGGCTGTCAGCGCGCCGAGTTGTTTTAAAAAATTGCGACGTGAAAACATAGAAGTTGAGGTTAGCGGTTCCCAACGTGGGATGCATTGTGTGGCAAGATAACGAAAAAGGTTGGCTTGATGGAGGTTTCCAGAGGGCAGTATTAGTTATGGCCCGTAATGCGTTGATTTTCGCTACTTTTCAGACGAAACAACCACTGTTAGACGATAAATTTGGAGGTACTCAGAGACTGTTCAAATGATAGTCTCCGCTTAGCCATTATTTTTGCTGATGGAGCTTGTCCATTTGCCAGAGTTAGAGAGGAATAGACAACTCACAGATCTGCGAGAGAAGGGTATAATGTAGTTAAACAGGGTGAATTTAAGAAAGAATGAAGAGACGTAACAAAGCCGAGACCAATAGGACTAAAATGCTAAAAATAGCAGGAATAATAGTGGTATTAGGTTTTGTTTTTTATTCAGTAATAAATGCCTTGACAGTTGATGGTGTAAAGTCATTCTATTGCTTGTCAGATGATAAATGTATCACTGTCTGGAAAAGAGCAAATGGAGAAGTATATATAATACCTGGTAGATATGAAACTAATAATAATCCCACTGTAAGTTACATAAGAACTATTAATAAGCAATTTTTAACATTATATTTTTCGGATCAGAAGGAGCTCTCTTATAAAATAATAGTCAGAGATGAAGGGAATTTAGAAAGTAATCAAAAAAGGTATACAATAAAAAATAATGCACAAGCAGAATGGCAGTTTTTAGAATATTCTGATAAAAACTATAAGTCTATCCTTTATAAGTCAAATGCTACTAAGTTTAAAGATGTTAATGAAGAAACTGATTATTTAAGTATTAGTATAGAGGAGAACTATGCAATCGATAAAACAGGTAATAAATTAAATTAAGAAGATACCTATATGACGCTTTACTGATCATCTAGAAAAAGTTCAGGAAGCTGGCCATCTGCGGAAACGTACTGCTCCCAACTCTGTTTTATAACTTTCGTGGTTGTTGTAAAAGCCGGTTGAGCATCCTCTGGGTCATTTCTCTATGCGATTTTAGATCGCTTTACGACATTTTCTTGTATTGTTTTTTGTAGGGCGTATTTAAGACTTTTACAATGGAATGGAATTAATAGTCTGACTATTATTCAATCATCTGTTCATAAGGCCAAACAGTAAGCTAATGTGCACTTCAATCCTTTTTAATAAACGTTGTATACAACGTTTATTAAAAAGGATTGAAGTGCGTTCTGAAAAGTGAACTATTGAAAATAGCGTGATTGTGCAATATGAAACATTAGTCAATTTTAATGTCTAAGGTACGCTGACGGTTGGGAACCATCTCGGGCTCAAAGCTACCATTACAGTCGCGCATCTATAGGATCACTACATATAAGCCGTTTATTTTACTACAGTGGCTTCCAATTCAACTTTTAGCGTTTCAAAAAGACTTTTTACTTCCAATACGGTGGATGTCTGTTTGATATTGTTTTTAGTTATCCAATCTTGAATGATGTCAAAATTTTCAAGTAATTCAGTGTTTGAAATTGTGTAAATATTTAATCTTACAATGTTTTTCAAGTCATAGTCAGCTTTCCGAATAACTTTTTCTAAATTTTGAATGGTCTGGATTAATTGCGAACGCATATTCTCGTTACTTGAAATACCTTCATCACTAATAGCTGTTTGTCCTGAAACGTATAAAGTGGCTTCAATATTTTTTACTTCTACTGCTTGTACATAATTTCTTGCATCTTGCCAGGACCAGGGATTGATAATGTTTTTTTCCATTGCTTGATTTGTTTAAATTTTACATCAATTTATTTGATGCAAAATTCCCACTATCTTTTGTGATATAGGTGTGACCGAAATCACTTTCTTTGGCTTCTTTTATACAATCGGCTTAGCGTTTCTCTCGAAACGCCAAGATATAAGGATAAAACAGATTTTGGGATTCTTTGCAAAAGCGACGGGTATAACTGCAGAAATTGTTCGTATCGTTCTTTAGGACTGCTTTTCAATAGGGAAAGAATCCTGTTTTGACTGGCGATATGCCCTTTTATGGATTTGTCAAGGAAATAATTTGACAAGTTGTATTTAACCAATATCGTGAGGTAATCATCAAAACTCAAACCGTAAGTTTCTGTGTCTTCTATGCATTGAAGGGCTAATGATGATTTGGTCTGGTTGTAAAAAGCAGAAAAGTCTGTTTCCCACCAATTTTCATGAGCGAATGATAAAATAAATTCTTTATTATCATTATCAAAATAGGAGAGTTTAACTAAGCCCGATTGAATAAAATAAACGTGCTTAACAATACTGTTTTCTGTAATAATAAAATCTCCTTTTTTGTATTTATTATACTGAAAAAGGTCTTTTATCTCAAGAAACTCATTATCAGTAAGGCTCTTAAATAAGTCTGTGTCATTTTTTTTGATAGAACTGTCCATTTTTAATATAATTTTCTTCCCCAAAATTGTTTTGGTTTCTGCTTCTGTTCGACTTTGTTGCATTGTTAAATTAGTAGCCTTTGGGCAGCCTTAGGCATACCTAGACTGGGGAATCGGTTTAAGAATGTGGTGGGAAATATTATTCGGTCGTTTGGTCAATCGGTTCAACATCAACGCACAGTTTATCCACATCAGCCATGATTCTGCACGGCTGGTCGTCTGTTCACACTCTTTAGTGATCCTCCGAAAATGGTTTAACCATGCAAAAGTTCGTTCTACAGCCGCAATCCGGCCATCGTTTTCTAAGCGGGATAAATCCTTTTATCCAAAAGGGCTTCAAGATGACTTCAAAAAGCAATTTAGATGCTGTCGTTGAAATTTCTGCCAGTGATAAAGAGAAAGTGGTTCTGAATCATCTACGATAAATTGTAGACAGGCTACCCTATAAGCAGTGGCTATGGCAAAAGTCTGGTAGGGGCCAGAAAGTGGGGTTTGTTAGCTATTTACTGGCTATGGATTAGCTTGAAAACGCCGATTTTAGAGCCACTTAGCGTGGGTAGCGACTTTTGTAACAGCCACTATTTTTATATTATTCCAGTCATTCCGAACAAGGTGTGGTTCAGGAAAATATCTGGGGTCCGTGTGGAAACTGCGAATCTTAAATTGATCGATATCCACTACGTACTTTTTGAGTTTATCCTTAGCTTCTTCAATTGATACATGTTCCGGAAACGAATACCATGAAAGTAGTCCTATAGATGCGCTACCGATATTACTAATCGAAAAATTGATGACAACTAATAAGTTGAACCAGTGTACTTTATAACTAGCTAAGAAATGGGCAAACAGTCGCGAATGTTGTGAACCATCACAAACAAACACGCTATGCTGGCTGGCTCGAAGCCGCCTTTCAGGAACAAACCGTTAAACCGGGTATTGATACCGCTTAATAACCTCCCCAGTTTTATGGCAAATTCCCCTGGAATTCCCCTGGAAAGGAAAAAGGGCCTCAGCATCGAATGCGGGGCCCTTTTTAACCGGGATATGAATACAACCTGAATTAAGTATCTCGTTTGAGCACTAAATTCTCTCCGAAAATTACAAAAAAGAATATATTCACCAAGCTTTTTAAAAGGAATTTTATGAATTTTTTGAAAACGGAAAGGTTAAACGTTACGCCGATTCGGTAACAAAGTGCTTCTGATTGGTAGAGATATTCGCGATTGTCCACACAATGTCGCCGGAAAAAGTGTGCGCCCGGACCGGGCAATCAGTGATGCGGCAATAGGAGCAGCATTCGGGTAGGCAAGGGTCCGCATGAACGAAAATTTCAACCTCTGTAGCGATTTCCTGTTTGAGAAGCCCCTCATACTCATGAACTTCCTGATGAACCTGCGCCAGCGTCCAGTAATACGGCAACGTCAGGTGGCAGTCGATGTGCAGGTCGGCGCCGTAGCGCTGGGCGCGCATGTTATGGACGTCAATCCAGTTACGGCGTTTGTGCTGGTTAAGAATAGTCAGAATGCGCTGGAGCAGGGATAGGTCGGTTTCGTCCATCAACCCCGCCACCGAATGCCGGATCAGACCAAAACCGTTCCAGATGATGACCGCCGACAGAATCAGTGACAGAACGCCGTCCAACCAGGCCAGACCGGTTAACTCAATGAAGCCCAGACCCGCCAGAACCATGACGCTGCTCAAACTATCAATCAGCAGGTGTCGGCCATCGGCCATAAGCGTAATCGAGTTCGTAGAGCGCCCATTTCGGATGAGCAGCCAGCCCACCAGAGCATTGGCAACGGCGGTCAGACCAATTAACGCGACGCCCCAGCCCAAGTACGTGATGGGCTGCGGATTGGAAAACGATTCAATCGCCTGAAAAATAATAAACCCGCCCGCCGACAGAATCAGAGCGCCTTCAAACCCGGACGAAAAAAACTCAATTTTGCCGTGACCATAGGGATGGTTCCGGTCGCGGGGCAAACCCGAAAGGTAAATACTGTAGAGAGCAAACCCGCTGGCAATGACGTTGATAATGGATTCCAGGGCATCGGTCAGCACCGCCGTTGAGGAGGTCAGCCACCAGGCCGCGAATTTGAGCAGCATCAGGGCAACGCTCAGAACCAGCGAGATGGTCATCCATTTGTATTTCGTGCGCTGACTGGGTTGCATGTAGTCAATGGTGGGTAATAGCCT
The DNA here is from genome assembly GCF_003259745.1 of Larkinella arboricola. Taxonomy (GTDB): domain Bacteria; phylum Bacteroidota; class Bacteroidia; order Cytophagales; family Spirosomataceae; genus Larkinella; species Larkinella arboricola. Next base: position 861,165 of record NZ_QLMC01000002.1, read on the forward strand.
GCAAAGGTAGCAAAGTGTAAAGGATTTCTCGTTACCTTTGTCGTCATGGAGTTTACCGAAAATCCCTGGAAAACGCTTACTTCAACGATTGCGTACGAAAATAACTGGCTGAAGATCAGGCATGAGGAGGTCGTAACGCCGTCAAACACACCCGGAATCTACGGCGTGGTCAGTTTCAAGAACAAAGCCGTTGTGGTGGTGCCCATTGATCAGGACGGGTATACGTACCTGGTCGGTCAATACCGGTATCCACTCGAAGAATATTCCTGGGAAGTGCCGGAAGGTGGGGCACCCATCGGCACGGACATGCTTGAATCGGCTCAGCGGGAACTGAAAGAAGAAACCGGTCTGGAAGCCGGGAAATGGACCCCAATTGGCCGGATTCATACTTCCAATTCGGCCACCGACGAAGAAGGATTTCTCTACATCGCCGAAGAACTGAAGCAGGGGGAGCATGAGCCGGAAGAAACTGAACAATTGCAAATCCGGCGGGTTTTACTGTCAGATGCCGTTCAAATGGTAATGGATAACCAGATAACCGACGCGCTCAGTGTCTGCGCCCTGCTGAAAGTGGCGCGGTTGAAACAGATTTGAGAGTACAATGATTTTAGCGATTTTATACGGTTTAGTTGCAGGAATTTTACTTTGTCTGACGTTTGGAACCGTATTTTTTTCACTCCTGCAAAACAGCGTTGACAACGGCTATCGCTCCGGAATCAAGATTGCGTTCGGTGTGGTAGTCTGCGACGCCATTTTCGTGGTCTGCGCCCTGTTCGGCACGGCTTTTTTACCCCAAATTGACGGCTTTGAGTTATACCTGACCTTATTTGGCGTTGTGCTGCTGATGGCAATGGGCATTGCCAATCTCTTTAAAGGAACGCCCCGTCTGGCGTATCCGAAAACCCGTTTCGGTAATTTTATCTATTATTTTTCGACGGGTTTTGTCCTGAATGCTATCAATCCGATCAATTTTATCACCTGGGTAACGCTGGCGGCTTACCTGACCAACTCCCTGCATTACAGCCCGGCTGAATGCTATGTGTTTATGACGGCGAGTCTGGTCGGTATTTTTGCCACCGAGTCGGCCCTGGCCATCTTTGCGCACAAACTGAAACGGTTTTTTACGCCCAAAGTGGTCCTGACCTTCAACCGGGTCACTGGCATCGTCTTTATTTTTATCGCCCTGCAACTGGCCTGGACCCGGCTTTACGATCCGCTGGTGGCTATGTTAAAATAGCCACCTTCTGTGCAGGGGCTCCCGGAAGCTACCTGGACACGGCCCCACGCGGTGTACGGAAGGGATATTCCGAGTGAGCAGACAGGACTACACTTGCCTGGTTTAGCGGACCGATTGCGGTTCGATGCCCTGCGTTTTGAGGAAGCCTTCCCAGTCCGAAATCAGGTTGTTCTTCAGAACGCGCGGGAATTTGTTCTGGCCACCTAGTTTGCCCTTCGCTTCCATCCATTTATAAAAAGTTGCCGAAGGCAGCACCGTTACAAACACATCCTTGAGGGCGTGCCGCCGTTCAACGGCATAATCGTCGTTTAGCTCCTTCAGTTTGGCGTCGATTAAATTTTTTAAAACCGTTTCATCCACCGGATCGTCGGTACCGATATACCAGTGGTGGGCAAACAGGGTATCCTGCGAAATACCGGCCACCGTAAACTCCCGAACGTTGATTTTCAGTTCATGTGAAGCCAGCTCGACGGCTTTGTTCATGTTGTCGACTGAGAGGTGTTCTCCGCACAGACTCAGGAAGTGTTTGGTCCGGCCGGTAATGACAATTTCGCAGCGTTTTTTGGAAACAAACCGGATGGTGTCGCCAATCAGATACCGCCACGCACCCGAAACCGTCGAAATCAACAGGGCGTATTCCCGGCCTTCTTCCACCTCGTCGATCATCAGCGTCTGGGGTTTGGCCACCACCTCACCCTCGGCGTTGAAGTTCTCGTCATTAAAAGGGATAAATTCAAAGAAAATGCCGTTATCCAGCACCAGTTGCATCCCTTCCGCATCGGGGTGACTCTGGTAGGCAATGAAGCCTTCCGAAGCCAGGTACGTTTCAATGTAGGTGATGGGATGCGCCAGCAGCCGTTCAAAGCCTTTCCGATACGGTTCAAACGAAACCCCGCCGTGGCAGAAAACCATCAGGTTCGGCCAGATGTCGTGGATGGTTTTGACCTTATAATGGGCAATGATTTTCTCCATCAGCAACTGAATCCAGGCCGGAACGCCCACGACGAAGCCAATGTCCCACTGCGAAGCCTGCTCCGTAATTTCGTCCAGTTTCAGCGCCCAGTCCTGTTCCTGCGCAATCTCTTTGCCGGGTTTGTAAAACTTCTGAAACCAGAACGGAATCTGCTTGGCCTGAATCCCGCTCAGGTCGCCTTCAAAGTGGTTGTCGCGGTAGTTGAGCCGGGTGCTTCCGCCGAGCATCAGCATGCCTTTTTCGTAAAGCTGGGAGGGGAGGTGCTGGTAGCGGCTCAGACTCAGAATTTGCCGAATGCTGGTTTTCTGAATCGCTTTGGTCATGGCTTTGGTCACCGGAATGGATTTCGAAGCCGCTTCCGAGGTGCCGGAGCTCAGCGCAAAATACGTTACCCGTCCGGGCCAGCAAACATTTTTTTCACCCTTGATGGAGCGGTGCCACCACTCTTTGTAAATCCGGTTGTAATCGTAAATAGGAACGTTCTCCTGGTACTTCCGGTAAAACTCCTTGCCCTCGTCGAAAAAAGCGGCATTCTCAATGTCTTCAAACTGAAAGGCCTGGCCAAACTGCGTATAGCGGGCTTTACCAATCAGCTTGATAAACGTTTTTTTCTGTAATTTCAGAGGATTCAGCTTTTTCCGTCTGACTATGTTGGTCAACGAAATCCCTCGTTTCAATAAGCTTCCTAAAAAGGCCATCGGTCCAGTGGATTTAGGATGTTTGTGGGGTGGGTTCGGTGGCTTGCGAATCCAGAAGAGTCTGCGTACGTGCGTTGAGGTTCCAGCCTTTCAGCGTCTCCATGTTCTTGTAATCCGTCAGATCGAGCTGACACGGAACCACAGACGTACAATTCTGCGACAGGGCAAATTCGTCGGTATCTTCGCCCGTGTCGTTGTTGACGAACTTGCCCGCCATCCAGAAATAATTCCGGCCGTAGGGGTCTTTGCGTTCGTCGAACTCTTCCTGCCAGCGGGCGTCGGCCTGCCGGCAAACCCGGATTTCCTGCAACGGCTGGTCGGATTTGGCCGGGAAATTAACATTCAGCGCCACTCCTTTCGGAATACCGTTTTCAAGCGCGTGACCGGCGATTTTCAGGATATGATCGTGTGTATGCGTAAAATCGGCGTTGTGGGCATAATCGCATAGCGAAAAACCGATGGCCGGAATGCCTTCGATGGCGGCTTCAATGGCCGCCGACATAGTGCCCGAATACAGCACACTGATCGATGTATTGCTGCCGTGGTTGATACCGCTTACAACCAGATCCGGAACGCGCTCTTTCAGCACGTAGTGTTTGGCCAGTTTCACGCAGTCGGCGGGGGTGCCGGAGCATTCGTAAGCGGGCGTACCCGAAAAAAGGTCAACTTCGTATAGTCGAAGGGGCGAAGCAATGGTAATGGCGTGTCCCATTCCCGACTGCGGGCTACTGGGAGCAACCACCACAACATCACCCAGTTGTTTCATTAAAGTCACCAGGGTCCGGATGCCGGGGGCGTTGATGCCATCGTCATTCGAGACCAATATGAGCGGTTTTTGTTCCGACATGGTAATCATGTTTGCGTGTTTACTGAATGTCAAAGGTAAGCAATAATGAAATGGGAAAGGCTTGTTTACGGGTTTTATCGCTTGGTAAACTACTTTTGTGTAATTAACTGCTTCATTTTATGTCGTATGAGTTGAAGACGGCCACCGTGGCCGATATTGATGCCATCATTGCCCTACAGGAGAAAATCTGGGAGCCCACCTACCGCGCCATTCTTGATCAGGAACAAATCAATTACATGTTCCAGACCATCTATTCGAAAGAAGCACTGTTGGACCAGATGATAAAGGAACAGCACGAATTTGTGCTGGTGTATGAGGAGGGGCAACTGACCGGTTTTGCTTCTTTTTCCCGAAATCCGGCCGAGCCCGAGCGGTTTAAACTGCACAAAATTTACGTGCTGCCCGCCGAACAGGGCAAGGGTGCCGGACGGCTTTTGCTGGACGAAGTGATTCGCCGGAGTCTGACAGCTGGTGGTAACCGACTGTACCTGAACGTAAACCGATACAATAAAGCCCGGCAGTTCTACGAACGGCTGGGCTTTCAGATGGTCCGGGAGGAAGACATTCCCATCGGGCCGTACTGGATGAATGATTTTGTGCTGGAAAAAGAACTAGTGGCTCATTGACGCCTGCTGGCTCCGGTAACCCAGCAACGGCGAATACCCGCGGGTTTCTTTGGCGTAGTAGCCGGTTCCGTCGTAAGGGCGCAGGTTGGGGTCGGCTTTGCATTCGTCCCGGCAGGTGCCCTGGTGCTCGTTTCCGCAGTTTTCGCAGAGCGTTACGTGGTTGTTGCAGGCCGGGCTGGCGCAGTTGATCATCCGGTCAGTATGCGAACCGCAGCGGTAACAGGTTGAAATGACAACCGGGTTGACCTGGTTAATATCCACCGCGACCCGGTTGTCGAACACGTAGCATTTGCCGTCGAAATCCTCGCCACCGGCTTCAATACCGTATTTGATGATGCCGCCGTGCAACTGGTAAACGTTCTCAAAGCCCTGCTCCAGCAGGTAGGCGCTGGCTTTTTCGCACTTGATGCCGCCGGTGCAGTACGTAATGACTTTCTTGTTTTTCAGGTGCCTGATTTCGTCCAGATGCTGCGGCAGTTCGCGCAGATTTTCCATGTCGAAGGTAATGGCCCCTTTGAATTTGCCGACGGAGTGTTCGTAATTGGACCGCATATCGATCAGCACGACATCCTCCTCGTCCTTCATTTTTTTAAATTCTTCGGGTTCGAGGTGAATGCCCGTACGGACGAGCGGATCCACCGGCAGGTCCGAATTAACGATCTCGCTTTTCAGCCGCACGTTCAGTTTCTGAAACGCGTGTTCGTCGGCTTCGTCCACTTTAAACTCCAGACTTTCAAAGCGCGGATCGGCTTTGACCACCCGCATGTATTCCTCGCAGTCGGCGGGCGAACCCGACACCGTTCCGTTCAATCCTTCGGCGGCAACGATGATTCGGCCCAGCAGATTCAGGCGAATGCAGAGTTGGTGGTGCTCATCCCGAAACTGCTCGGGGTTTTCAATGGTTGTATAGCAGTAATATAATAAAACGCGATAGGGCTTCATAACTCAGTGGATGCCTGTCTTCGGTAAACACACAAAGATACAAAAAGTATCCCTGACCAGCACGTTGGGATTAAATCAGGCGCTTATGCACATTGCGATAACGGGTAATATCGGGGCCGGGAAAACTACGCTGGCCACCTTCCTGGCCGCTCATTACGGCTGGGATGTTTTAAAGGAAGCCGTTGAAGGTAATCCGTATCTGGTTGATTTTTACGAAGATATGGCTAGGTGGTCGTTTAATCTGCAAATCTATTTTCTGAACAGCCGGTTTGAGCAGATGCTAGTCATCAACGAAGGCCGGAAGTCGGTGGTGCAGGACCGAACGATCTACGAAGACGCCCATATTTTTGCCCGGAATCTGTTCGAAAGCGGCCTGATGAGCCCGCGCGACTACCAGACCTACCGGCGGGTGTTTGAAAACATGCTCAGTCTGGTGCGGCCACCCGACCTGATGATCTACCTCCGCGCCGGACTGCCCCGGCTCCAGGAACGAATCCGGATGCGGGGCCGGGCCTATGAGCAATCCATCAGCCCTGACTACCTGGCCAATCTGAACCGGTATTACGAAGCGTTCGTGGCCGACTACACCGCCGGGAAATTGCTGATTATTGATGTGAATACGCTGGATTACGTCAACAAGCCGGCTGATTTGAAATCGGTGATTGCCGAGGTGGATCGGTTTGTGTTGTAGAAAGTGGTAACGACACAGCGATGATGAGGCCCATCATCGCTGTGTCCACGGAGGAATTCGAACCCTCACACCTGTTTATGTCGGGCCTGCCAATGGTTGACAGAGCCGCTTTACGCCAGAATTTCCGCTTTCATCTCCGATTCGTCCAGCGGCTGCATCAATTCCTGGATTTCGGTTTTGGACAGTTCCGGATTGATCCAGCGCCGTTCTTCCTGGTGGCTGAGCATCAACGGCATTCGCTTTTTGGTGTTGTGAATGTATTCCATCAGCGGATTGGCCCGGGTAGTCACAATCGAGAACGTGGGCTGGCCTTTCCAGACCGAGTAAATACAGCCCAGGGCAAACGGTTTGCCGTCCGCCATCGTGATAAAATACGGTATTTTCTCCTTCTTTTCGTGCCGCCATTCGTAAAAACCGTCCACCAGCAGCAGGCAGCGTCGGGAGCCGATGCTGTCTTTAAACGATGGTTTTTCAAAAATCGACTCTTCGCGGGCGTTTAGCGTCATATTCGCCAGTTCATCGGCTTTGTCTTCTTTCGCCCACGACGGGATCAGCCCCCATTTGAAAAGCTGAATTTCGCCCGGGTTTTCCTGCGAAATGACGGGCAGCAGCGGATGGGCAAATCCGGAAATTTTTTCGGAGGGGTTATAGTCTTCGTTTTCCGGCGCTTTGTTCGATACCTTAAACGTTTTGGCCAGCTGGCCTAATTCAGAAATTATTTTTACAGAATAGCACATAATGTGGATCAGGGGATTGTCTAAACTAAAATACAAAAAAAAGAGGAGTTAGGACCAATTTTTGCAGCTATAACTTAAGTAATTATCCGCATTCTAGGAAGAAGCGGATTGCGAGTTGTGTCAAACGAATTGTCGGGCCTTTCATGAAATTATTTTTTACCACGCTGCTGGTCATATTGCTCTTTTATAACGTTGCCGAAGCTCAAACCGGTGCGGTGCGCTTCAAACACATCACCACCAATGAAGGACTTTCGCAAAGCAATGTTACGAGCATTGTACAGGATCGACAGGGGTTTTTGTGGTTTGGAACCGTCGATGGATTAAACCGCTACGACGGCTATTCGTTTACCATTTATCGCAATGACCCGGCCCGGCCCGCCAGTTTAAGTGATAATTACGTCCGGACCCTTTACGAAGATCGCAAGGGGCGGCTCTGGATCGGAACCGATAATGGCGGCTTGTGCATGTTCAATAAAGCAACCGGCAATTTCATCGTTTTCAGGCATGACAAAACCCGCCACCAGAGTCTGGCCAGTAACAACGTTACGGCGATTGCGGAAGATCATCAGGGCAATCTGTGGATTGGTACCGACCGGGGGCTGGACCAGTTTAATCCCGACAATCGGACGTTTGTGCATTATAGCCCTCAGTCCGGCACGCCCGGGCGCTTGAGCTATGGGAGTATTCGGGATGTTCTGGTAGACCATACCGGGCAACTGTGGGTGGCTACGTTTGGGGGCGGCCTTAACCGGTTTGATGCGAAAACCCGGACGTTCCAGTGCTTTGACCACCAGGCCGATGATAAGACGTCGCTCAGTCATAATAACCTTAAAAAGCTGTTTGAGGACTCAAAAGGCCAGCTCTGGATTGCAACCGAAGGGGGCGGTCTGAACCGGTTAAATCCCGATCAGAAAACATTTACCCGTTTTCTCAATAATCCACTGGTAGCCACTTCCATTAGCCATAATGATCTGAACTCACTGGGCGAAAATGCCTACGGAAACCTGTGGGTCGGTACCGAAAACGGCGGAATCAGTGTGCTTCATGCAGACGGTACCTTTACGCGGTATCTGTACGACGAAAACAATCCGCACGGTATCAACGACGCGTCTATTTACGCCATTTGCCGGGACCGAACCGGTAATATGTGGATTGGCACGTTTAACCGGGGAATCAATTTTTTGGACCGCCAACCCGATGAATTTGGCCTTTACAGGCGAGAAATCACCAATCCCAACAGCCTCAATAGTAACAATGTCATGGCGATGCTGGAAGATCGGGAAGGCAATCTGTGGATTGGCACCGACGGGGGCGGGCTAAACGTCCTGAAGAAAGCGACGGGCCAGTTTGTGCGCTACAAAAATAAACGGACTGATCCGAACAGCCTGGGCAGCAACTTTGTCATGGGTGTTTACCAGGACAGCGACGGGGACATCTGGGTCGGGACCTACAAAGGAGGGCTGAGCCGGTGGAAAAAATCAACCGGGCAATTCACCAATTTCAAACGAACCGACCGGGCCGACGGACTCAGCCACGAAACGGTTTGCGCCATTACGGAGGGTAAAAAAGGGGAAATCTGGCTGGGAACGCTGGGCGCGGGCATCAGCCGGTACGACAAAAAAACAGGTCAGTTTACGCACTTTCTCCCGGACCCTTCGCGTCCCGGCAGCATCAGCCAGCAATACATTAGTTCGCTGTGTTACGATCATAACGGGGTTTTATGGGTGGGTACCGAAGGGGGCGGCCTAAACCAGTTTCACGCCGAAACGGGTACGTTCACGGCCTATAAACAAAATCCAGCCGCTCCGAACAGTTTAAGCCATAATTTTATTAACTGCCTTTTCGAAGACTCTCAGAGCCAGTTGTGGGTCGGAACCAACGGCGGACTCAACCGCTTTGACCTTAAAACCCGGTCGTTTAAAACCTATCGTCAGAAAAATGGCCTGACCAGCGACGTGATTCAGGCCATCAGCCGCGACCGGCACGGCAACCTCTGGATCAGTACAAACAACGGTTTGTCACGTTTTAATCTGAAAACAGAAACGTTCCGGAATTATAACGCGGGCGATGGGCTCCAGGAAGGGGCTTTCAACCGGATGGCCGTTTTCAAAGCTTCCAGTGGGATGTTGTACTTCGGGGGCATCAATGGTCTGAACTATTTTCATCCCGACCGGATTCTGGACAACCCGATTGTGCCGCCGGTATACATCACCAGTTTACAGGTTTTCGATCAGCCGGTGCTGCTGCGGTCCAGCCAGATGACGCTGGAACACGATCAATCGACGCTGACGTTCGAATTTGCGGCTTTGAACTATTCCCTGCCCGAAAAAAACCAGTATGCCTGGAAACTGGAAGGATTTGACCGGCATTGGAGCAGCCGGACCCGCAAGCGGACGGTGACGTATACCAACCTGGATCCGGGTGAGTACAGCTTCCGGGTAAAGGCTTCCAACAATGACGGTATCTGGAATGAGCAGGGAACGGTTTTCCGGATCATCATCAAACCGCCTTTCTGGCAAACCTGGTGGTTCCGGATCACGGCCGGGGTGCTGGTCATGGCGGGTATCTACGCCCTGTACCGGCTGCGAACCCAGACACTGAAAGCGCAGAAGGAGAAACTCGAAAAAATTGTCTGGGATCAGACGGCGAAGGTCCATCTCCAGAAAGAAGAGTTACAAAGCCAGTCGGAGCACTTGCAGGCCCTGATTGAAGAACTCCACGAGCAACGCGTTCAGGAACAGAAAGCCCGCGAAGAAGCCGAAAAAGCCAATAAAGCCAAGAGCGTTTTTCTGGCCACGATGAGCCACGAAATCCGGACACCGATGAACGGGGTGCTGGGCATGGCGTATTTGCTGAAAGAAACCGAAATGCAGGGCGATCAGGTCGAATACGTTGATACCATTCTCCAGTGTGGGGTCAATTTGCTGGGGGTGATCAATGACATCCTCGATTTTTCGAAGATCGAATCCGGCAGTATGGAACTGGAGTCGAACGATGTCGATCTGCGGCATTGTATTGAAGATGTGCTGGATCTGTTTGCCAGCAAAGCCGCGGAGAATGGGCTGGATTTGGTGTATCAGTTTGAACCGCAGGTTCCGCTGCAAATTATTACCGACGGATTACGGCTTCGGCAGGTTCTGGTGAACCTGGTGGGCAACGCGGTCAAATTTACGCACAAAGGCGAGGTGTTTATCCGGGTTGACGTTCAACGGCGCATCAGTGAGCAGGAACTGGAACTGGTTTTTCAGGTTCGGGATACCGGTATCGGGATTTCGGAAGATAAAATCCAGCGGTTGTTTAAAGCGTTTTCGCAGGTTGATTCGTCCATGACGCGGAAGTACGGCGGAACCGGCCTGGGGCTGGCCATCAGCGAGCGTCTGGTCAAACTGATGGGGGGGCAGATCAGCGTTGAAAGCCAGGAAGGCTGGGGAACCTGTTTTACCTTTACCATCTGCTGCCAGCTCAGCCAGCAGTCCAAACGGCATTACATCCTGCTCAATACCAACGATAATGACGGCAAGCGGGTGCTGGTTGTCGATGATAATCAAACCAATCTGGTGATTCTGAAAAACCAGCTTGAGCAGTGGAAACTGCAACCCGTTACGGCCTCTTCGGGTCGGCAGGCACTCACCCTGCTGGCCGAGAGTGCGCCCTTCCAGCTGGTGATGACCGACATGCAGATGCCGGGGATGAACGGCGTGGAACTGGCCCGCGCTATTCGCGAACGGCATCCCTGGCTTCCGATTATCCTGCTGAGTTCCATCGGAGAAGAAACCCGTAAAGCCCATGCGGGACTCTTTTCGGCCATTATCACCAAGCCCATCCACCAGCAGCAGCTTCTGGAACTGGTGCAGCAGCAACTCAAACATCCCAACGAAAATCCGGTCACCGTTTCCCGGCCGTCCCAGCAACAGTTGAGTGACACGTTTGCCCTCCAGCATCCGCTCGACATTCTGATTGCCGAAGATTATCCAGCGAATCAAAAGCTGATTCTGAATGTGTTAACCCGGTTAGGGTATCGGCCGGATCTTGCCCAGAATGGTACAGAAGTTATTGCCCGGCTCAACCAGCAATCGTATGACGCCATTCTGATGGATGTGCAGATGCCGGAGATGAATGGCCTGGATGCCACCCGTCACATTCGTCGGCAAACGGGTCGCCAGCCCGTTATCATCGCCATGACCGCCAATGCCATGGCGGAAGACCGGGAGGAATGCCTGGCCGCCGGAATGGATGATTACATCTCCAAACCCATTCGGCTGGATGTGTTGAAAATCGCCCTGGAACAGGCCTCAGCCCGACGCCATAAACCGTATAAATACAACTAATATAACGAACCCCGCTGATGAAAAACATCAGCGGGACTACGGGCAGCTACACCGTTTGAACTGCCCCATTCTTATTTGGCCGCTATCAAACACTGGATGGATTCCTGAAAGATGTCCTGATTTTCTGGTTTGAATGAAACCGCAAACCGATGTAATTTATAGTTGGTCATGCGGTTCGCAGCCAGGAGTTCTAACTCATTTTGTGACAATTTAACAAAAACCATATAGACTTTTCCGGGGTCATTTTGAACGTTGGCTTCTGTTATGTGGCTGGCCAATTCTTGCTGGTTCTTTTCAATTTTAGCTCCATTTTCTAATTTAAGCGTTAACAAAAAATTGTCAGGAAGCTTTGATTTGCCCAACACCTCCAGTCGAAGCAGGTAGCTGGTATTGCCCTTCACGATGGATTTAGAGACTTCAACCGGCTGATTGAGTGAAGTAGTTTGAAAACCGATATAGCCCTCCTTTTTGTTTTCATGCCGGGCAAGCAGATCACTACAGTGCTGGGCTGAAACCGTCGAATAAATGAAGGACAGGATACAACTCAGAGCGGAAAGCTTAAGAAGGGATAGCATAGCTTCTGGAGTTAGAATGATGGTAGGCTAATATAGAAAGAATATTCCCTAAAAAGAACAGGCTAACAACCCTTCGTTTTCTGTAGAGCTATACTCTGCCAGCCAATCAAAGCGCCATGCTGTTTTGGGATAGTCCTGATGCGTTACCGCTTCCAGGCATAAGTACCCAGAAGGTTTATCTGAAGGCGCCAAACGCCAGGTTCGGAAAACGTTGAAGCTAATTGGAAACCGGGAACTACTTTTGGGAGAGAAGGACCATTCTAAAACGAAAAAACCGTCAAATTTTGCGAATTTGACGGTTTCAAAATTATTCTGTGTCCACGGAGGGATTCGAACCCTCACACCTTGACGGCACCACCCCCTCAAGATGGCGTGTCTACCAATTCCACCACATGGACAAGTATACGGCGTTTTTTGTGGATGCAAAAGTAGAGATTTGCCCGAAAAAAACAAAGGTGCAAATCAGATTCCCTAAAAAATGACAAAACCCGTGCGTGAGGGCTTTGGGGCTGGCGGCTTTGGCCCCTGAGTGCCTGGTGGGTCCATCAATGCGTAACGTCTTGGTTATACAGCAGTTCAGGCAGGATGCCAGCCGTGCCGGGCGGGGTTGGTCATCATAGGATTCGTCTGGAACCGGGCGTTTCTCCCAACAGAAACGCCCGGTTTTTTGTTGGTGTGAGCAAAGACAAGAGCAAGAAGACTCATATTCGTCCCCAAAGCGACGTTCTGTTGCCCTGCTTCTCTTGCTGCTCACTGCTGCCCTTGTATCACTCCTCCTGCAACAATACCATCAGTTCGTCGATGGCCGCCCGGATGTTGTTCCGGATATCCAGAATCGAAGCTTCCATCATGTAACAGGGGGCGGTGATGATCCGGTGCTCACGGTCGACCGCAATCTCCCGAACGGTTCTCATTTCGGCCTGCTGACCCAGTGAGGTGATTCCGGCGGAAATACCGCTGATTTCGTACGGACTATCCTCGGCATCGGTTCCGACGGTCAGGGTGGCGGCAATACCGCTGCCTTCCAGGGCTTTGGCGATGGTGGTCGGGCTCATGCACAAGCCCACAATTGGTTTTTTCTGTGCAACCAGGTCAATAATCAGTTGTTTAACGGGTTCCAGAATGTCGCCCTGCGGACCTTCAAAGGCCCATTTGGTGATGTTCTTGGCCGTTCCGAAACCACCCGGCATTACCAGTGCATCCAGTTCGTCGATGGTCAGGCTGGCCAGATTCCGGATGTTGCCGCGGGCAATCCGGGCCGATTCGACCAGCACATTGCGGGTTTCGGGCATTTCTTCGCCCGTCAGGTGATTGATGACATGGTGCTGATCGACGTCCGGAGCAAAACAAATCGTTTCGGCACCGACTTCCGCCAGGGCCAGCAGGGTCAGGACGGCTTCGTGTATTTCGGTTCCGTCATACACACCGTTACCGTGTAACAAAACTCCAATTTTCATGGATTCGGGGATCTTAATTCGGCGATTTTTGGGGGAAATTTAGCTAAAAAGTTGTAACTTCAACGATTCATTTCAACCTTCGTTTCGGCGAAACTGATTCGCCGGACCACTAATTTAATAGAAAGCAAAATCGTAATATGGCACTGGAATTAACAGGGAAGCTGGTAAAAGTTCTGCCCGAACAGTCGGGGCAGGGAAAGAACGGGACCTGGACCAAACAACAATTTGTAATTGAAACCATCGATCAGTTTCCCAAGCAGGTCTGTCTGATGGCCTGGGGTGATAAAACCGGTGATCTGGCCCAGTTTGCTCCTGGCGACACCCTGCGCTGCGCGATCAGCGTCGAATCCCGGGAATACAACGACCGCTGGTATACCGATGTACGGGCCTGGCGGATTGAACCGGCTGATGGTGCCGAAGCCATGCCGGCGCCAACGGCGGCTCCACGTCGTTCGGATGCAGCCCCCCGCCCGGCGGCCAGCAGCCAGCCGCTGACTTCCTTCGAAGAAGATGATAATGCCTTACCGTTCTAAGAACTGAATACCCATTCGGGCGGTTGTTCAGCCGAACCAACCGCCCGGATTATAACCGGGCAAAGAGCTTGGCCATGCCCTCATCGATTAGCTTCTGAAGTTTCTCCGGTTTTTTCGGAAGAATACCCTCCACAACGCCCTGCCAGACCATTTCATTCCGCTTAGGGTCAATTAAGTGAACATCGACCGTTCCCTGCCGGTATTTACCAACCGGAACCTCCTGACTGCGCCAGCTATACCGCCGTTGCCCAATGTAAAAGGGCGGATCGGTCCGGATGTTGGTTTCGCGGGTTTGCGTTTTTTCATCGACGGCAATTCCGATGTTCATCATCAAATCCGGCTGCGTATCGACCCGGCGCAGACCCTTCTGCTTTAGTTCGGTTTCAATGGCTTTTTTGAGCGCATCAATCTGTGACCGGTAAAAACCGCTCTGGGGAAGGTCGCCCGCCGATTCGATGTCGGAAAAGGCAAAAGTCCGGTAATTGGTTAGCGAAAAATTCGTGGCAGGTTCGGTTTTGACAACCCGGACCGAACTGCACGCACCCGTTGCCAGCAGCAGGCACACCAGGCTCAGATAGCGAATTATTTTCATAGGGGTGGCTTCCGTGGATGATTCGTTACAACAACGGTTTTGGGGGCAAAAGGTTGGAGGAGGTACGGCAAGGGGCCCTGAAAACAAAAATCCCGCTCCTGGAAAGGCAGCGGGTTTGATGCTTGGTCGATGTAGCGAAGATTTCGAAACGGGAACGTCGCTACAGGTTGACGTTTATTTTTGTGATCCGGCTGGGATTCGAACCCAGGACCCATACATTAAAAGTGTATTGCTCTACCAGCTGAGCTACCAGATCGGTTGTCGGGGCCAAAATCAGGCGTGATGAACGCATGACAAAAGATAAGGCCAGACAGTTATTTTTTATCTTTTGTGATCCGGCTGGGATTCGAACCCAGGACCCATACATTAAAAGTGTATTGCTCTACCAGCTGAGCTACCAGATCGAAAAAGGAGAAGATGAAAAGAAATGATGGATACCGTAACCTTTCTACTTTTACCTTTTGTAATTTTGAGCTGCTTCCCAAAATTGCGATGCAAAAGTACCTGTTCTAATACGAAAATGCAAGGTTCTGGTTCAAAATTGGCATATTTTTTTTCAATGGTGTTTCTGCTGGGGGGGCTAAATAGCTTCGCCGGGACGGGTTCAGTGAGCCTCTATCAGGCTGATTCTCTGTTTGCTGCCGGTCGGTATGAGGCCGCTGTAAGTGCCTACGAATTTCATCTGAATCATGGCTATAAACCAACCGATCCGATGCTGCTGAAGCTGGCTTACGGGTGGGAAAAACAGGGTGAGGTCGCCAAAATGCTCTACTATTTGCAGGTTTATTTTGACCGCCGGCCCGACGAAGCCGTCCTGAAAAAGATGCACGAGGTGGCTATCCAAAACAATCTGCGCGGCTACGAAACCGACGACCTGAACTATTTCTATCTTTTTTACAAACAGTACGGGCTTTACCTGACCGTCGGTCTGGCCCTGCTGGGCACGTATGCTTTCGGAATTTTCTGGATGAAGCACCGCAACCGCGAACCATCGCGTCGGCGGCATAAGATCATTGTTCTGGCGTATCTGACGGCTTTGCTGCTGCTGGTGAACCTGCCGGAAGGGTATCAGTCCGGTATTGTCAACCGCGACCGGGTTTTTCTCCGGCGCGATCCCTCAGCCGCAGCGCCCGTAGCCGACGTCATCAGCCGGGGGCACAAGCTCAACATTCTCGGCAGTCAGGATATCTGGCTCCGCGTGTTCTGGAACGATGGGTTGTATTACATCCGAAAGGATGCCGTCTGGGAGATTTGAAGCTGGAAGGGGGGGGCGCGGACCTAACCGCGTGAACAACGACTGGATGGTTCGATGGGGGAGCAGGCCGTAGCCATCCAACCATCCAGCTATTGAAACCCGTGTTACTTGCTGAGGGGCGAATCTTTTTCCCGGGCCAGCGTTTTGTACACCATGCGGTCGGTGAAGGCGGGGAAGAGTTTATTCAGGAAAACCACCAGTTTTCCCTGAGCCGTCAGAATGAGGTCGCGTTTCCGGCGTTTGACGGCTTTTAAAATGTGATCGGCACATTCTTCGGCGCTCATCATTTGCGTCTCGTCACGGACGGTTTCGCCCGCAACCTGGCCCTCGCTGTTGAGCGCCGAGTACCGGATGTTCGACGTGGTGAAGCCCGGACAGGCCACCAGCACGTGAACGCCCGTATTCAGCAACTCGGTGCGGAGGGCTTCCAGAAAACCGTTCATGGCAAATTTGGAGGCCGAATACCCGCTCCGGACCGGCAAGCCCCGGTAGCCCGCAATAGACGAAATGCCGACAATGGACCCCCGGGTTTTCAGGATATGGGGCAGGGCGTAACGGGTCGCATAGACCGTTCCCATGAAGTTGATATCCATAACTTTGCGAATCACGTCGGGTTCCATATCCAGCACCATCGACCGCATCGTAATGCCCGCGTTGTTGATCAGAATGTCCAGTCGGCCGTACCGCTCAATGGTGGCGTCGATGAGCTTCCGGACGTCTTCTTCCACGCTCACGTCGGCCTGAATGCCTACATTCTCAATCCCGCTCCGGGTTAATTCCTGGCTGACCGTTTCGAGCGATTCGACGCGCCGGGCACAGATGACGATGCGGGCCTGCTGGCGACCAAACGCAAAAGCCAGCGCCCTGCCAATGCCCGACGAGGCTCCGGTAATTAGTACTACTTTACCTTTCATGAACGACAAAAATGCTTTGCTAAGAACGGGAAAGACCGTTGGATGAATATTTGTGACTTTTAATAAGAAACTTGCCTGCTAAAAAAGTTATCTACCTATTGCCTGTCTGATTTTGTAGAGAATTACGGCAAAGTTAGTATTATTGCGGTGCAATCTGGACCATTCAACATTCACGATTTATGAAAAGAACATTTGCGTATCTGATGACGGCTTTTCTGGCAACGGCCCTGGCAGTTACATCCTGCTCACCCATTAAAGATGCTCCTGACAAGAAAGACACCGTTGAGTTTGAGGGAGCTTTAGCCGGTAATTGGGTACTTCCCAGCAACGGTTCATCGGCGACCGGAACCTTTACCGGCACGTACAATAAAGTTACTAAGTCACTGAGTTATACCGTTAATTACACAGGGTTGACACCCACCAGTGGAAGCATTAACCTCGCCCCCGGCGGCCCCGGAACCAATGGTTCTAGCATTCTTACGTTTACGTCCCTGACGAACCCAATTTCGGGAACGATCTCCAACATGACGCAGACGCAGGAAAACGCACTGATCGAAGGACGGATGTACGTAACCCTGGGAACTGCTCAATATCCCGCTGGCGAAATTCGCGGTAACATCATGCGTGCTCCGATTAATAACGACTAATTCGGGGCCATTCAATCGAAATTTCACGGACGGTTCAACCCTGCTAACGAGGACATCTTAACCATCCAGATGAGCACGAACAAAAAAGCTACCCGACCTGGGTAGCTTTTTTGGTTGGTTTTAGCCATTACCGCAGGACCGTTACCATGCCTTTGTAAGATCGGTTCGTGTATTTGATCAGGTAATAATACTGTCCCGGCGGATAGTCGCCCGCATCCCATCGAAAATTCCGGTCGGTAGAGGAGAAAACCGCTTTGCCCCAGCGATTCATGATGTCAACCCGGCGGAACTGATCGGCGCAATTATCCAACGGCAGATTCGGAACGCTGAAGAAGTCGTTTTTGCCGTCTTCGTTGGGCGTAATGACGTTGGTAATCGTGATGTCGTAATCAACAGGAATATCCTTCACCACAAACGTAACCCGGGTCGTATCGTACAGCGTCGGGCAACTGCTGTCCTGCGAAATAAAATCCAGTTCGTAGGTGGCTTTTTCTTTTCCCTGCAAAACCGGGCAGGTCGGTTGCCAGACGAACGGGGAGGTCAGCGGGCTTGGACCGGTTTTCTCCTCGAACTGCATCCCCAGGCTTTTCCAGTCAAAGTTATTCCCGACGGCGGAGAGTTTCAGAACCCCCGGATCGGGGTCTTCCCCAATTACGTCAAACCGTACGGCCGCCGGCAGCGAATCGCCGTGGGTAATTGTAAGCTCCACCGTGGGCGTACCGAGCGTGGTTTTCACCGTGGGCGGGCGGCTGGTTTCCGGTGTTGCCCGGAGCCGCACCGTTACCGTATCGCGCTGGTTGCGGTTGCAGCGGGTGTCTGTCACAATGAAATCAACCACGTACTCCGTATTTTTGACCTGATCGCACTGTGGGGTCCAGTTGAACTGCTGACTGACTGAACCCTGTCCCGAAACGGCGGCAAAACTCATGCCCACCTGCGCCAGAGTAAAGCCCCGCCCAACGGCCGTCAGCGTAATCATATCCTGGTCCGGATCGGTACCGTTTACCCGAAACTGGAGCGTTTTCCCGGCCTGTACGGCGGTCTGGTTGCCCGGCAGCGTGGTCAGTACGTCCGGTTTCCGGTTTAGTTCCGGGGCCATTTCCAGCGTTATCGTCAAGGTGTCTTTTAATCCCTGCGGACAGCCTTCATCGGTAGCCAGCAGCGCGAGTTTCAACTGTTTTCCGTCGGCCAGGCATGGATCGAAACAGACTTTTGTTTTGACGGTATCGCCCGGAAACCGAATCAGGACTTCGGCGGGCGAAAACGTAATGCCCTGCGCCGGTCCGTCCAATACCGTCATTTTAACCCGTTGGTTGGGATCCAGATCGGTGATAAACAGGTCGAGGCAGTTGGCGTTTTTATCGTTTATTTTCAACACCGTACCTTCCTTGTAAAAATTGACCTGACCGGTTGGGCGCATGGCCAGGGAGGGCGGGTTATTTTTCTGACAGTCAATGACTTTTAACTGGAAATCCCGCCGGACCAGTCCAATGCGCTGCCAGCCGCCCGACGCATTTTTACGGTATTCTTCCACCTGCACACAAAAGGCAAACAGACCCACCTGGCCCGCCGTGACGGTCAGCATTCCGGTTCGGGCGTTGACCCGCAACGGTGCGGGCCCCGGAATGGCCCGGTCCTGGCTGAGGCCGCTCGTCCAGCGCACTTCCGGATACGCCGAACTGGGCATGGCCACCTGCGGGCGCGGATTGTTCGTTGTGCTAAAACCGTTCAGTGGCGTTACGAGCCGGTACGCCAGGCTGTCGCCGTCGGCATCGGTTGCTCCGAAATCAAACGAAAAAGGTTGGTTAATGCAGATGTAATCGCCCTGCACGGTGCGGAACGAAGGGGAGGAGTTGATGAAATCCGCGCCATTGCCGCTGCGCTGGGCCGGAAATTCCAGGTAGAAGGTCGAACCGGCATTTCCGGGGTTCTGGAGGTTACTGATGGAGTTGTTCCGGCAACAACGCTCCCAGACCATGTAATACCCGCGCGAATCGTTGAAGGCGTTTAAATTAAAAATGACCAGCCCGGAATACTTCAGCAACCGGGTACGGAGCGAGGGCAGGGCGCATTCGGGTTTGGTGTAATTGACGAACTGCGAGGAAACCAGGGGCAGGTCCAGCGCTCCGATAAAAGCGTTGTCGCCCTTGCGGTAAATAAAAATGGAAACGGTGGGATCTTCGGCACCCGGATTGCCGTTTAAGTCGTCAAAATACAGATTCAGATTGATCTGGTGGGTATACGGGTTTTGATTGGTCAGTCTTTTCAATTCCAATTCTCCACCGACGATGTGCGTGGCCGAAGCCGATAAAGCCAGCCCGAACCAACACCATAGTAACCAACTCCACCAGACTGTCTTCCGATAAAACTGTTTCATTCAAATACGAATAGGGTTGTTGAAACGAAAATACGGTGCTTAATTTACAGAATTTATTAGAGTTTATTATGTCAGGAAAGACCCAAAAGAAGACACAACGGTTGCAATCGGTACGCATTGACGACGTTGCCGCCGAGGGAAAGTGTCTGGTTCGTACGGAAGAAGGAGTCATATTTGTAGAAGGTCGCCTGGGTGGGCCGGTCCCCGCGCCGGGCGATGTGGTCGATCTGCGGATTGTCAAACAGAAAAAGCAGTACCGGGAAGCCGTTGTTGAAAAAATACACAGTTACGGCCCCAGCCGGGCCGAGCCGTTCTGCCCGCACTTCGGAACCTGCGGGGGCTGCAAATGGCAGCACATCCGGTACGACGAACAGCTGCGTTTTAAAGGCCAGCAGGCCGCTGATCACCTGAGCCGCATCGGTAAGGTGCAACTGCCGCCGGTTCTGCCGACGCTGCCGTCCGGAGCGACGACGTATTACCGCAATAAACTGGAATTTACCTGCGCCGATGGCCGCTGGATCACCGATGAGGAAATTCGCTCCGGAACGTCGGTTGACAAGCGGGCCGTGGGGTTTCACATCCCCAAGCGGTTCGACAAAATTCTGCCCATTGTGCATTGTTTCCTCCAGCCCGATCCGTCGAATGCCATCCGGCTGGCGGTGGCCGACTACGCCTTTCAGCACGGGCTGACCATGTACAACCTGAACACGCACGTGGGTTTTCTGCGCACGGTAATTATCCGCACGGCTTCGACGGGGCAGGTGATGGTGAACGTGCAGGTGGGCGAAGACCGCCCGGAGGAACTCAAAGGGTTGATGGAGATGCTCAGACAGACCTTTCCGCAGATTACGTCGCTGAATTACATTCTGAACCAGAAGCTGAACGATTCGTACCAGGATCAGGAAGTCATACCGTACTGGGGCAAACCGTACATTGAGGAGCAGATGGACGCGGGCATTGGCCAGCCGCTGACGTTCCGGGTCGGTCCCAAATCGTTCTACCAGACCAACGGCAGTCAGGCGTTCGAGCTTTACAAAATCACCCGGGAGTGGGCCGGATTGACAGGTTCCGAACGGGTTTACGATTTGTATACCGGCACGGGCACCATTGCTTTGTTTGTGGCCCGGCAGGCCCGGCAGGTACTCGGTATCGAGTATGTGGAGTCGGCGGTGGAAGACGCCCGCGTCAATGCCTCGATTAACGGTATTCAGAATGCGGAATTTCTGGCGGGTGATATGGGTAAAATCCTGACGCCGGAACTGTTCCAGAAATACGGAAAACCGGATGTAGTGATTACCGACCCGCCCCGCGCCGGAATGGACGAAGCCGTGACCCGAAATTTGTTGCAGGCGGCTCCCCAGCGCATTGTGTACGTGAGTTGCAACACCGCCACGCAGGCCCGCGATCTGGCGATTCTAGACGAACAATACGAAGTAAAAGCCGTTCAGCCGGTCGATATGTTCCCGCATACGCATCACGTAGAGAACATCGTCAAGCTGGAAAAGAGAAGTTAAGAATGTAGGAGTTAAGAATGATGAGTGAAGAGTTAAATGCGCCAGCCAACTCTTCACTCATCATTCTTAATTCATAACTCAAAACGGTGTTTCCTGTTGATTGGGATCGACGAAGCCGAAGTTGGAGAGGCCGCCCCCGCCCGGATTGGGCGAATTGAGGTTGTTGGCTTTGCTTTTAACGATACCGCCCTGGTTTTCGAAGGATTGAGCGCCGGACATTTTCGAATCAAATCCCGCTGACGGGCCGCTGAACGGAGCCGGTGACTGCTGCGGCATGAAGAACGAATCCAGGTCGGCAAACTTGGTGTATTTACCCACGAAGCGAAGCTGAACGGTATCGAGCGAACCACTCCGGTTTTTGGCAATGATTACTTCGCCCACGCCCGAAACCGAATTGCCGCTTTCGTCGGTCGTAATGCCGTAGTATTCAGGGCGGTACAGGAAGATAACCATATCGGCATCCTGCTCGATAGAACCCGATTCCCGAAGGTCGGAAAGCTGCGGTTTTTTGTCGCCACCCCGGGTTTCTACGGCCCGGCTCAACTGCGAGAGGGCAATGACCGGCACGTTGAGTTCTTTGGCGAGGTTTTTCATCGCCCGCGAAATGGAGGCAATTTCCTGCTCCCGGTTACCGCCCGCGCGCCCGGACGTATCGCCCGACATCAGCTGGAGGTAGTCGATTACAACCATCTGAATATCGTGCTGGGCTTTCAACCGGCGGCATTTGGCACGCATTTCCAGAATCGAGAGGGCGGGGGTGTCGTCGATGAAAATGGGCGCTTCGGTGAGCCGCTGGATTTTATGGTGAAGCTGCGCCCACTCGTGCGGGGCCAGGTTTCCTTTCTTGATTTTTTCGCTGTCGATTTCGGCTTCGGCCGATATAAGCCGGTTGACCAGCTGCACCGACGACATTTCGAGTGAGAAGATGGCAACCGCCTGCCCGAAATCAACGGCGGCATTGCGGAGCGCACTGACGACGAAAGCGGTTTTCCCCATACCGGGCCGGGCGGCCAGAATGATCAGTTCCGAGCGTTGCCAGCCGGATGTTAGCCGGTCGAGGGCGCTGAAGCCGGACGGTACGCCCGTCAGGCCGTCTTTCATATTCTTTTTCTGCTCCAGTTCGTCGAGCGCCTGCCGCATGATGGTCCCCATGTCGGCGTAGTTTTTCCGGATGTTGGATTCCGAAATCCGGAACATCGACTGTTCAATCCGGTCGAGCAGGTTAAAGACGTCGGTGGTGTCTTCGTAGGCATCCCGCTGAATCTCGTTGGCTACCGTAATGAGCGCCCGTTTGATGGAGGCTTCCGCAATAACGCGGGCGTGGTACTCAATGTTGGCCGCGGAGGTAACCCGGGTAGTCAGGTCGGTAATGTAGCCACCACCGCCGACAATCTCAATTTCGCCATTTTTTCGTAGCTGCTGCGTAACCGTCAGCATATCAACCGGTTCGGCATTACCAAACAGGGTGACGATGGCGTTATAAATTCGTTGATTGGCTTCTTTGTAAAAACTTTCCGGCTTGAGGATGTCGATAACGGCGGAAAGAGCATCTTTCTCAATCATCAGGGCACCCAGTACGGCCTCTTCCAGATCGACGGCCTGCGGGGGCAATTTTCCCAGACCCGTGGGGGTGAGCATGTGGTTTACACCATCGGACATACTGCGCCGATTGCCCATGTACGGGGTCTTCCGGAAATTAGAGTTGGTAGGACGTTCGTTCTCCATTGCACTGCAAGTATAGCCAATCCTTGGAAGAATGAAAAGGCAACTGATCGGTCCTGAAATGGTGTGTGGCGGGCAACTGGAATAGTAAGTTATTGGCTCTAAAGTACATATTCTTAACGGCCCGTCTGAAAAAAAATTAAAAAAAAATGGTCGTTTTAGCTTACGGTTAAAGTCAGTCAGCCAGAGGTCTGTTTTACGCTGTGGTATTTTGTTCGAAAGGCAGAAAAGAGTGCAAGTGATTAACCATGAAGTGTTTGCACAAATTTGAGATATTTGGGAGATAATTATTGATAATTTTTGTTGTTTAGTACGGACGAACCTCTAAATTTAGAAGGGAATTCGATTGTTCACCCTGAAAATATGCACGAAGATTTGGTAGAAAAAGTAATAACGCTTGACAACGTATCGCTCATCGACTTTTTGGGCGTTGAAAACAACAATATTAAAGAAGTCGCGGCCGCCTTTCCGATGAGCAGGATTATTTCCCGCGGCAACGAAATCCGCATTAAAGGAACGACTCCGGAAATCACCCGCATCACTGACATTCTGGATTCGCTCATCGAGCACTACCAGCGGTACGGTAAACTCACGCACGAAAACGTAAAAAGCTTTCTGAAGAATACGGAACGCGATGCGACTGCGGTTGTGCAACCGGACGACAACGTGCTGGTGTATGGCACCAAAGGCGTGATTGTGCGGGCCAAAACGGCCAATCAGCAAAAGTTGGTGGATGCGTCCGAAAAGTTTGATCTGGTGTTTGCCATTGGACCGGCCGGAACGGGTAAAACCTATACGGCGGTGGCCATTGCCGTGCGGGCTCTCAAAAACAAGGAAGTTAAGAAAATTATTATAACCCGTCCGGCCGTCGAAGCCGGCGAAAATCTAGGGTTTTTACCCGGCGACCTGAAAGAGAAAATCGACCCGTACCTGCGGCCCATTTACGACGCCCTGGACGATATGATTCCGGCCGAAAAACTGAAAACCTACATCGAAAACCGGACCATTGAAATTGCTCCGCTGGCGTATATGCGCGGTCGGACGCTGAACAATGCCTTTATTCTGCTGGACGAAGCACAGAACACGACCCCGATGCAGATGAAAATGTTTCTGACGCGGATGGGCCCCAACTCGCAAGCCATCATTACAGGCGACCGTTCGCAGATCGACTTGCCTAAAAACCAGCGTTCGGGTTTGATTGAAGCCGTTGATCTTCTGAGAGATATAAAAGGCATTGCGTGCGTTGAACTCGACGGCAGCGATGTAGTACGTCACCGGTTGGTTAAAGAAATCATCACAGCGTATGAACGGGCTGAAAAATAAACCGCTGCTCGCGGCAGTGGGGCTTTGGCTTAGTTTAGGGCTGGGGGAAGTCCGGGCGCAAACGCCCGGACTTCCCCAGCGTTGTGGGATCGACCAGCGGGAAATCATTCTGCAACAGCGCGATCCGCAACGCCTGGCCCGGCGTCAGAAACTCAACGAACAGATTCAGGAGGTCATCAGCCGTCAGAAAAAGGAAGCCCAGACGGCCCGGGTCGGTGAGGTTATTTACCGCATCCCGGTGGTGGTACACGTGGTGCATAATAACTCGTCCGGATTTATCGGCGGGGCCAATAACCCCAATATTTCCGATGAGCAGATTGCTTCCCAGATTCAGGTTTTAAACGAAGATTACCGCCGGTTGCCCAAAACACGGGGGTTTAATACCAACCCGATTGGAGCCGATACCGGAATCGAATTTTTTCTGGCCCGGGTAGATCCCGACGGTTTCCAGACCAACGGTATTACCCGGCATTATTCGGAAAAAAGCACGTTTAACGTTTACGATGGCACCAGCGGAGACGATGTGGCGCTTTCGCAGATTGCCTACTGGCCCAGCGATAAATACCTGAACATCTGGGTGACCTCGCTGCGGAATGATTACCTGGGGTATTCGCAGTTTCCGGAAGCGGAAAATATTCCCGGTTTAAATCCTACGGAAAACGAACTGACGGACGGTGTGATCATTGATTACCGGTACTTTGGCAGTGACATCGGCGCGGTAACCAGTTCAATTTACCGATATGGCCGGACGACCACCCACGAAGTGGGCCACTGGCTGGGATTGCTGCACACGTGGGGGGATGATTATTGCGGGAATGATTACTGCAACGATACGCCACCGACCGAGGGCGCCAACCAGACCACCGAGTGTGTGGACAAGTTCTCAAATTGCAACGGGACCCGAACCCGCAACCTGATCGAAAATTACCTGGATTATACGCCCGACGCCTGCATGAACCTGTTCACGCTGGATCAGAAAGCCCGGATGCGGGCCGTGATTGAAGCCAGTCCCCGGCGTCAGCGGTTGGTAAAATCGACCGATCCGCTGCCGCAAACGGAAAAACTAACGGTTAACGTATTTCCGAATCCGACCGATAAGTCATCAACGCTCGAAGTTCTTTTTACCGGTTTTCAATCGTTTCAGGTTGATTTGGTGGATGCGTCCGGACGAATCATCCGCTCCCAGAAGTACACCGAGTATCCGAGTTCCTCTATTACGCTTCCGGTGGAGACGCTGAACCGGGGTATTTATTTTGTGAAAGTGCGTACCGATAAAGAAACCGCTTCCCAACGGTTGCTGATTCATTAATAGATAGTTTTAGTTTACTGTTTTCGGTAGGCGGTTGCCGGTAAAAACGGGAATGTGCGTTAACGTATGTGAAACGGTAAACTGAACAGAGTAAAATCGAATATTCCTGCCGTATGATTGAAGTTATTCAGATAACCAGCCCGGCTGAAATGAAGCACATCTTTGCCATCCGGGAAGAAGTGTTTGTCAAGGAGCAAAATGTGCCAGCGGAAGATGAGTACGATGAATTCGAGCCGGTTAGCCGCCATTTTATGGCCCTGTGCGACGGAACCCCCTGCGGAACCGCCCGGTGGCGCAAAACCTCGAACGGGATCAAGCTGGAACGGTTTGCCGTGCTGACCCCGTTTCGCGGAAAGGGAGTAGGGCAGGCGCTGGTGCAGGCCGTGCTGGACGATGTGTTCAGTCAGCAGCCCGAACCCATCGAATCCATCTACCTGAATTCGCAGGTTACAGCCATGCCGTTGTACGCCAAATTTGGTTTTAAAGCCGTTGGGCCGATGTTTGATGAGTGCGGTATTCAGCACTACAAGATGGTTTTGCCGCCTTCTTCTTTTCCTGCCTGATGCTTCGCTGGAACGCTTTCCCGTTTGTTCGCTACGGAATAGCCCTGATGGGCGGAATCATCGCCTATCTTTTTTTTCCGGGAATTGATAAACTTATACTTCTATATTTGCTTGTCGATGCAACAGTATTTTTTGCCGCATTCTGGCTAAAGTTACCAGCAATCGGACTTGTAAAAGGGGTGAGCGGATTGCTGGCGCTGGGTTGTCTGGGCTGGCTGGTGACCGCGTTGCATACGGCTTCAACCCATACGAATAACCTTATTCACCTTCAAAAGCCGATTCGCGCTTACCGGGCCGTGGTGGGTTCGCAGGCCGAAAACCGTGCCAAAACTTTTCGGCTCGAACTGGATCTGAAAACCGTGCTGACCGACAGCACCTGGCAACCGGCGAGCGGTCGGCTGATTGTGTATATCGCTAAAACCGTTTCGAAAAAGCCGCGTTACGGCGACATCTGGCTTGTTCGGGGCGCTCCCCGCACCATTGATCCACCCCTGAACCCCGGCGAATTCAATTACAAACGACACCTGGCCAATCGGGGCATTTACCACCAGCAGTACTTGCAGCCAACGGACCGCATCGTCATGGGGTATCAACCTGAAAACCGGCTGACGGCCCTGGCCTACGGTATCAACGAATGGGCCGACAGTGTTTTTACGGGTCATCTGGGCCACGGTCCCGAATTTGCCATTGTCAAGGCCATGATTCTGGGCGTCCGCGACGGTATTGATCCGGATTTGCAACAGGCGTATTCGGCCGCGGGAGCCGTGCATGTTCTCTCGGTTTCGGGGCTACACGTGGGCGTTTTGTTTGCGGCTCTGAGTTTCGTGCTGGCTTTTCTGAAACGAAACCGGCACGGAAAGTTTCTGTTTGCCGCCCTCATGCTTGGGCTGCTCTGGTTTTATGCGCTGATGACGGGGTTTTCGGCGCCGGTGCTGGGGTCGGCTTTTATGTTTTCGCTGCTGCTGATCGGACAAACCATCGGACGGTCTAACAACCCGCTCAATACGCTGGCGGCTTCGGCGTTTCTGATCCTGCTGATGGACCCTTACGCCCTGACCACCGCCGGTTTTCAGCTTTCTTACCTGGCTGTTGGCGGCTTACTGCTGTGGCACCGCAGTCTGTATCAGAGCATTACATTTCGGTACCGCTGGGCCGACTGGCTCTGGCAGCTCACCGCCGTGGCGCTGGTCGCCCAGCTGCTGACTTTTCCGCTGGGGTTGTTTTACTTTCACCAGTTCCCGACCTACTTCTGGCTGGCCAATCCGGTGGTGATTCCCCTTTCTTCGCTGGTGCTGATTCTGGCGATGGGCCTGCTGGTGGTGGGCTGGATACCGTACGTTGGTTTGGCCGTAGGGAAGGTATTGTTCGGGGCGATGTGGCTGCTGAATCAAGCTATTTTATGGACGGAAAAACTGCCTTTCTCCATCCTGAAACCACTTACAGCCACGCCCTGGGAACTGCTGTTGCTCTATGCGCTTATTCTTTTTGGGATTATTTGGCTGGTCCGGCGCGAAAAGCGGTACGGGTGGGTGATGGTGGTCAGTGCGCTGCTGTTAACGGCATCGGTGGGCTGGACCACGATTTTACGAAAAAAACAGCGGTTACTGATCGTGCATTTTGTCCCGCATACATCGGCCATCAGTTTTGTGGAAGGAACTTCGGCGGTGTTTCTGACCCCGGAAGCACGCAATGACACCAGCCGGGAAGTGACCTTTTACGTCCGCAACACCTGGGATAGTCTGGGCGTGAGCCGGATCACCTATGCGCAGCCCGACCGTACGCCGAGGCAACTGCCGTTTTATCAGAATAAAGCCGTGTCGTTGGTATCGTGGCAGGGGAAAAGCATTCTGCTGGTTCATCGCATTCCGAAAAAAGAGGGCTGGCGTTTACCGGCCGTGGTGGATTTTGCCATCATCAGCCGCAATGCCGTGCAGTCGTGGAACGATCTGAAAGGACGCGTGGCCGCCCGGCACATTATTTTTGACGATTCGAGCAAAACTCCGCTGACGGATCGGTTACTGACCGAAGCCCGGCACCGGGGCATCCCGTGCCATTCTGTCCGGCAGCAGGGAGCCTATGTCTTCAAATTCTGATTCGGCGGGGAGCCGTTGCTTGTTGGTTCTGGAAATGCGTTTACATTTGCGACATTTCCAGAAATTACAACAAACACGTCATGGCTTCTTTCGATATTGTCAGCAAAGTAGATATGCAAACCCTGGACAACGCCATCAATGTAGCGGTTAAGGAAATTGCGAACCGGTATGATTTGCGGAACAGCAAAACCAGCGTTGACCTGAACAAAAAAGACCTGAACATCCGGATTGAAACCGATAACGACATGAGTCTCAAGTCGGTGGAGGATATTCTGCTGGCCCGGATGGTCAAACAGGGCGTCGATGGGCGGAGTCTGGACTTTTCGGCCGAACCCCAGCCGTCGGGAAACCGGTTGCGCCGGGATCTGAAAGTCCGGCAGGGACTCGACAAGGACCAGCAGCGCAAGATTCTGAAACTGATCAAAGACAGCTTTCCTAAAATAACGGCACAGGCCATGGATGACCAGGTCCGGGTGACGAGCAAAAAAATCGATGATTTGCAGGCCGTTATTGCCATGCTGCGCCGGGCCGAACTGGACATTTCTTTGCAGTTTGTAAACATGAAAAGCTAAACTTTTTTGCTGAACCCTACGTTTTTCAGGTATGGACAAACAGGAAAAAATCCGTAAAGCCTACACCGATTTTGTGCTGGAAAACGGAACCCCACCACCCAGTATTTTTCAGTTAGCGAAAAAACTGAAGCTTTCGGAAGCCGAATTTTACCAGGAATACACGTCTTTCGAATCCATTGAAGCCGACATCTGGCTGGGCTTTTTCAAACAGGCGCTCGACACCCTGGAAGCCGATCCGGTTTACCAGACTTATTCCGTGCGCGAAAAGCTGCTCGCTTTTTACTACACCTGGATTGAAGTGCTCAAGGCCCAGCGCAGTGTTGCGGTGTTTAGTTACAACCGGATTCGGGAGGGGATGGCTACGGTGTCGCCCGTGGCGAAGGTGCGGATGAACCGGCAGTCGCCCCGGATTTTGCAACCGTTTAAAGAAGCCTATTACGAGTACGTTCGCGACCTGCTGGCCGAAGGGCGGGAAAGCAAGGAAGTTGAACCGCGGCCTTTTCTGGCCGACCGGTACGCCGACGGGTTGTGGGCGCAAACCCTGTTTATTCTCCAGTTCTGGGTGAACGACGTCAGCAAAAACTTTGAGAAAACCGACACGGCAATCGAAAAATCGGTCAACACGGCTTTTGATCTGATTGGCCGCTCCCCGCTGGATTCCCTGTTTGATCTGGCCAAATTTATTTATCACAATCGGTAACGGAATGATGAAGCCGCAACGATGAAGGACGGCGGTTTGTCCGCTTTCAGGCATCGTTTGTAACTCATTATTCATCACTTTAGAGATGAAGACGCAAAATCATATTCCGACCAGCAAGGTGGCCCGGGCCAGTCAGTTTGTCAAAGCAGGGGTGAAGGTGGGCGGAAATTACCTGAAGCATTACGGCAAAAAATTGCTCGACCCTGAATTAACCAAGGAGGAACTGCACCAGGATAATGCAACGGATATTTACAAGGCCCTGAGCGAACTGAAAGGTAGCGCCCTGAAAATGGCCCAGATGCTGAGCATGGATCGGAGTATTCTGCCACGCGCTTACATCGATCAGTTTGCCATGTCGCAGTATTCGGCCCCCCCGCTGTCGGGGCCGCTGGTGGTCAAGCTGTTTCGTACGTATTTCGGTAAAACACCCCAGCAGATTTACGACCAGTTCGACATGAACGCCGTCAACGCGGCTTCGATCGGGCAGGTGCATCAGGCCTGGAAAGACGGCAAAAAACTGGCAGTCAAGGTGCAGTATCCGGGCGTGGCCGACAGCGTGAGTTCAGATTTGCGGATTGCCAAACCGCTGGCGATCCGGCTGCTGAACCTGAACGAAAAGGACATCAACCGCTACATGGGTGAGGTCGAGTCGAAGCTGCTGGAAGAAACCGACTATGAACTGGAGCTAACCCGTTCGATGTATATTTCGGAGCAGTGTGCGTCGATTCCTAACCTGGTTTTTCCGACGTATTACCCCGATCTATCGAGCAAACGCATTCTGACGATGGACTGGCTGGACGGTTTTCACCTGAAAGATTTTCTGAAAACCAATCCGTCGCCCGAAATTCGTGACCGCATCGGGCAGGCGTTGTGGGACTTTTATAATTACCAGATTCACGACCTGCGGCAGGTTCATGCCGACCCGCACCCGGGTAATTTCCTGATGCGCCCCGACGGCACCCTGGGCGTGATCGATTTCGGCTGTGTGAAGGTGATTCCGGATTTTTTCTACGATAATTATTTTCGGCTGATTAATTTCGACACGCTCGACGATGACCGGGCCACGATGGAAATTTTCCGGAATCTGGAGTTTATTGTGCCCGAGGATTCGCCCAAAGAGCAGGCGTTTTTTGCCGATCTGTTCAAGAAAATGATTGTTCTGCTGGGCAAACCGTTCGCTACGCAGACCTTTGATTTTGGCGATAATACCTATTTCGACACGGTTTACGCTTTTGCCGAGGACCTGGCCAACGTCGAGGAGTTGAAAAACTCGAAAGTGGCCCGGGGGTCGCAGCACGGTTTATATATCAACCGGACGTATTTTGGCCTGTATTCGATGCTTAACGAACTGAAGGCCAAGGTTGTAACGCACAAGCCGGACTGGTTGATTTCCAGGAGACTGCGGCTTGAAATGCAAAACGCGGGCTAGATGAAGCGGATCATGCGGTATTTTCGTTTACCTTTGAACTTGCATCCGCTTCATCTAGCTCAATGAGTAAACCGCGTTTTGACGATATTTTTATGGAACTGGCCGTTAATCTTTCCAAACGGTCGCATTGCATCAAAGCGCAGGTTGGCGCAGTACTGGCGAAAGACACCCGGATTATTTCCATCGGTTACAACGGCCCGCCATCCGGCACCCACAACTGTGATGAGGAATTTCCGGGCGTGGGTTGCCCCCGCGATTCGAAAGGCAGTTGTTCGCTGGCGCTTCATGCGGAGCAGAATGCCATTTTGTATGCCTCCAAAAACGGGGCGGTGGTCGAAGGAGCAACGATTTTTGTCACGCTATCGCCCTGTATTGCCTGCGCCCGGATTATTTTCAGCATGAAAATCGCCAAAGTGGTTTTCCTGCATTCCTACGCCCGCTACAAGGGTATTCCGACCGACGAGGGGGTTGAGTTTTTGCGTAAATTCGGTGTTGAAACGGTCCAGTACCAGCCGAGCGAAGGGTTCGAAGCGGCATTTGTGCAGGGCGACCCGCATCTGTAGGCGGTTGAATCAATGAATATTCTAGCACATGCATACCTGGCGGGCGACGACGAGGGCCTGATTATTGGGAATTTTATCGCCGATTTCATCAAAGGAAATCCCGAACACCCCCGGCATGGCTTATCCGCCGGGGTACAGCGGGGTATCTGGCTGCACCGGCAGATTGATACCTTTACCGATCAGCACCCCCTGGTGGAAGAAATGCGGATTCTGGTTCGTCCGCGCTGCCACAAATACGCCGGAGCCGCCATCGATGTGTTTCTGGATCACTTCCTGGCGGTTCAGTTTTCGGAGATCGCCCGGCAGCCGCTGCCGCTATTCGTGCGGCAGTTTTACAACATTATACAGAGCCAGCGAGATCAATTACCGGAGGGTGCCCGGCGGATGAGCGATTACATGATTCAGTATGACTGGCTGACGGGGTACCAATCGCTGGACGGTATCGACCGAAGCCTGAAGGGCATTGCCCGCCGGACGGCTTTCCCCTCGAATCTCGACACCGCTATTGAGGATTTAAACACCAATTACCGTAGTTTTGAACGGTATTTTCGCCAGTTTTTTCCCCTGTTACAGCAGCATGTCCTTGATTTTCTGGCGGCTGACGAACCGGCTTTATAGGGGTTTTTACTTTGCTATTGTTAACGTATATCTACTATCGTTATGAGTCCGGCTGTTGATCAAATTCTGAAGGATATTCGAAAGGAAAATTACGCCCCGGTGTATTTGCTGCACGGGGAGGAGCCGTATTTTGTCGATCTGATTGCCGAAGAAATCGAAAAAACCGTGGTGCCGGAGCACGAAAAGGGCTTCAACCAGTTTGTGGTTTTCGGGAAAGATACGCAGGTCGGCGCGGTGATTAACATGGCCCGGCGTTATCCGTTTATGGCCGACCGCCAGTTGGTGCTCGTAAAAGAAGCGCAGCAATTGGGCGGTCTGGGCGAAAAAGCCAATCAGACGCTACTGGAGGAATACAGCAAAGCGCCTTTGCCGTCTACAGTGCTGGTGTTGTGCCATACCGGTGCGTTCGACGAGCGCAAGGCTCTGGCGAAAGCCATCGGGCAGAAAGGCGTTCTGCTCAATTCCAAAAAGCTCTACGACAACAAGGTGCCCGACTGGATTGGGGAGTACTGCCGCCAGCAGAATGTAAAAATCAGCCTGAAAGCCATTCAGATGCTGTTTGATTACATCGGTAACGATCTCAAGCGGCTGTCTGGGGAGATCGACAAAATAATGATCAACCTCAAAGCCGGTGAAGAAATCAGCGCCGATACCGTTGAGCGGCTGGTGGGCATCAGCAAGGAATATAACGTGTTTGAATTGCAGAAGGCCCTCACGCTGCGGGATGTGCTGAAAGCAAACCGGATCGCCGATTATTTCAGCCGCAATCCGAAGGATAATCCGCTGCCGCCCATGCTCATTATCCTGTACCAGTTTTTTACGAAAGTCCTGATGGTACAGGCATCCCGCGACCAGTCGGACAAAGGACTGTCGGCGTTACTGGGCGTTCACACCTTTTTTGTTAAAGATTACCTGCAAACCGCCCGGGCGTATCCGTTGTGGAAGGTAGCCCACATTATCCGGTCCATTCGCCAGGCCGACGCGCTTTCGAAAGGCATCGACGCACCGACCCTGAACGAAGGCGCTATCCTCAAACAACTCGTGTACGACATTCTTCACTAAGCGTTTCGGCCTTTTTCCATCGCTTGACAGGTGCTTCAGGCCGGATGCGGAAGGTGCCTGTTGGTCTAAAATGCAAAAAACCGCCCTGGTGAAGGCGGTTTTTTTAGCGTGTAGCGGGGACGAGATTTGAACTCGTGGCCTCAGGGTTATGAATCCTGTGCTCTAACCAACTGAGCTACCCCGCCAGATTTTTCGTGCCACAAAAGTAAGAAAAAAAAATTGTACTCCAAATCAGCTTTGTGAGGACCGTGTTAAAATTCTGCTAACTTTGCCCCGTTACCCATTAAAACTCACTGATATGGAAAAATATAAATTTGTTGCGGAATATGAACTTCGGGCCTCTCCGAAAGTCCTTTTTCCCTATATCAGCACCGCTTCCGGGCTTTCTCAATGGTTTGCCAACAAGGTTAATGTGCGTCCGGATCAACAGTACGACTTTTTCTGGGATAATGAAAGTCATCTGGCCCGGCAGGTATCCCTCCGCCAGAATAAAAGCGTCCGTTTCGAGTTTCTGAACGGAAATGGGACGGCTGATGAACATAATTATATTGATTTCCGCGTGGATGTAAGCGAACTGACCCAATCGACGTTTTTGCGGGTGATCGATTATTCTTCCAATACCGATGCCGACGAACTTAAATCGCTTTGGAACAGTTTAATTGAAAAGTTGAAAGAAATCGTGGGTAGTTGATTGCTGATGAAAAAAATTGACAAGCTCGTACTGAAGTCGTTCTGGGGGCCCTTTGTATTGACGCTTTGTGTAGTTGTTTTTATTTTCCTGATGCGTCTGATGATGTTTTACATCGATCAGTTTGTGTCAAAAGATGTTGAATTTGCGGTTTTTGGTAAAATTCTCGTTTATTTCAGCCTCATCACCATTCCCATTGCGCTACCGCTGGCCGTCTTGTTGTCCTCCCTGATGACCTACGGTAACCTCGGTGAGTTCTTCGAGTTGACAGCCCTCAAAAGCGCCGGAATTTCTCTGACCCGGGCCATGCGCCCCCTGCTGATTGTGGCCACGGGTATTGCTATTTTTTCCTTCTGGTTTAATAATACCGTAGCTCCCTGGGCCAACCTGAAAGGCTATAGCCTACTTTGGGACATCAAATCTTCCAAAGCTACCTTAAGTATAAAGGAAGGGATTTTTTACAACGATCTGCCGGGCTACAGCATCAAGGCCGACAAGAAAGACGGCGAAACGCTGCGTGGTCTGGTCATTTACAAACACCAGGAAAACGGGCTGGAAACCGGTAACCGCGAAATTATTCTGGCGGATTCCGGGCGAATGTTTACCACACCCGATAAGCAGTACCTGATTTTTGAGCTTTACAACGGCAACGATTATACCGAGTATACCGATCATTCGTCTACTGTTTCGTACGCCAGCAACGGCACGCAAAATCCGTTGGGCAAGTTTATGCGGAACGGTTTTCAGCACTACAAACTTCGGATTAGCCTGGAGTCATTCGGGTTGAAACGAACCGACGAGCAGCAGTTCGAGTACCATGAGTACATGAAAAACCTGAGCGAACTGGCCGTGCTGACCGATTCGCTGAAGCAGGAACTCAAAACAAGCCTGGCGAATACGGCCACAACGTCCCGGCAGTATTATAGTTACCAGTTCAAACAACCCGTCGTAACGGCGGTTCCGCCCACAATCGTGTCGGCTCCGTCATCCGGTACCGCAGCCCCCGCAACACCGGCTACTCCGCCTGCGGTTCGGCCCGGTAAGTGGATCGATTCGCTGCTGGCCCGACCCGTCGATGCCCGGTTTCAGAGCGAAATGCAGGACATGGCCTTGTCGCAGGCCCGTAATATGCTGTCGTACGCCGAGTCGAACCAGACGTACCTGAAAGAGAAGGCCAAAACCGTAAACCGCTACGAACTCGAGAGCCACCATAAATTTACGCAGGCCATTTCCTGCTTCATTATGTTTCTGATCGGTGCCCCGCTGGGTGCCATTATCAAAAAAGGCGGTTTTGGGGTGCCGGTGCTGGTTTCCATTCTGTTCTTTATTTTACTGTACGTCCTGACCCTGACGGGGGATAAATACGCCAAAGATGGGTTGATCTGGGTGCCGGCCGGTGCCTGGATGGCCAATGTTATTTTGCTGCCAATCGGTTTGTACCTGATGAAGCAGGCCCGTAATGATTCCCGGCTTTTCGATAAAGACGTGTACATCATCTGGTGGGGACGTATTAAAAAACGGTATTCGGACTGGCGGGCGGGGCGCGTGCAGACCAAGATGGCCTGAAAAAATCTGCGGTAGAATTTCCAACCCTATCGAAAAAAAACGTAATTTTGCATTTCATTCAAATTTTTATTACTTTTTAGCTGTCTGACGATGTATTTAAATACCGAAAAAAAGCAAGAAATCTTTGCTGCTCAGGGGTTCAAAAGAACCACGGAAGACTCTGGGTCGGCTGAATCTCAGATCGCTCTGTTCACATTCCGGATTAACCACCTGACAGAGCACCTGAAAACTCACAAACACGATTATGGCACCCGGCTGGGCCTGCTGAAACTGGTTGGTAAGCGCCGGCGGTTGCTGGATTATCTGATCAAAAAAGACATAACGCGTTACCGGGCCATCATTGCTGAATTAGGGCTTCGGAAGTAAAACCTTCAGTACTGGTCAGGGAATCTTTCAAACAGGTTCCCTGATTTCATGTTTACGTAGTTGAGTAGATTTATTTTAGTGAGTTCTTTCCGTTCGGATGGTCCGAACAAGCGGTCGGCGAGTAGTATAAATTATTGCGGTCTTTGAGGAGAAGCAATCGGTTCAAAAAGCGGCTGTTGTGCGTTTTATTCTCAAGTTATGTCACAAATCATCACACACTCCATTAACCTCCCTGACGGACGTACAATCACCATCGAAACGGGCAAACTGGCCCGCCAGGCTGATGGTGCCGTCGTGGTTCGGCTGGGCGATACCATGTTGCTGGCAACAGTCGTATCGAGTAAAGAAGCGAAAGAAGGCGTCGATTTTCTGCCACTTTCCGTCGATTATCAGGAAAAATTCGCATCAGCCGGACGGATTCCGGGCAGCTTTCAGCGCCGGGAAGGTCGGTTGAGCGATCACGAGATATTAATTAGCCGGCTGGTTGACCGGGCGCTGCGCCCGATTTTCCCCGACGATTATCATGCCGATACGCAGGTTATGATTACCCTGATTTCGGCGGACCCCGAGGTACAGCCCGATGCGCTGGCCGCCCTGGCGGCTTCGTCGGCGCTTGCCGTTTCCGATATTCCGTTTAACGGTCCGATTTCGGAAGTGCGGGTAGCAAAAATCGACGGTGAATACCGGGTCAACCCCAAAACGTCCGATCTGGAACGGGCGACGCTGGATCTGATCGTAGCGGCTACCAGTAAGGACATTTGTATGGTGGAAGGCCATATGGACGAATGTTCGGAAGAGGAAGTGGTCGAGGCTCTGAAAGCCGCTCACGAAGTCATTAAAGCGCAGTGCGCCATCCAGAAAGAACTGGAAGCCTCCGTTGGCAAACAGCAGAAGCGGGTGTACAGCCACGAAACGCATGATGAAGAACTGCGTCAGTTGGTGCATCAGCAGACCTACGACAAGGTGTATGCCGTAGCCCGACTGGCCAATAACAACAAGAAAGTTCGCAGCGAGTCGTTCAAAGCCGTTTTCGAAGAATTCAAAGCCACCCTGTTCCCAGATGGCCAGGAAGATTCGGCCAAACTGGCCCTGGCGAAAACCTATTTCCACGATGTACAGTGGGAAGCTTCGCGCCGGTTGGTGCTCGACGAGCGGATTCGGCTGGATGGACGTAAACTGGACGAAATTCGTACCATTACGTCGGAAGTTGATTATCTGCCTTCAGCCCACGGCTCGGCGGTCTTTACGCGCGGTGAAACCCAGTCGCTGACGACTGTAACACTTGGCACGAAAATGGATGAGCAGATTGTCGATCAGGCGATGTTCCAGGGCTTTTCCAAGTTCCTGCTCCATTACAATTTCCCCGGTTTTTCAACGGGTGAGGTAAAACCAAACCGGGGTGCGGGCCGCCGGGAAATCGGTCACGGAAACCTGGCTCACCGGGCCTTGAAAAAAGTCCTGCCGCCGGAAGCGGATAACCCGTACACCATCCGCATCGTTTCTGATATTCTGGAATCCAACGGATCGTCGTCGATGGCGACGGTTTGCGCCGGAACGCTGGCCCTGATGGATGCCGGGGTAAAAATCAAAGCACCCGTGGCCGGAATTGCCATGGGACTGATTACCGACAATGCCGGCAAGTACGCCGTTCTGTCTGACATCCTGGGCGATGAAGATCATCTGGGTGATATGGACTTTAAGGTAACGGGTACGGAAGCAGGGATTACGGCCTGTCAGATGGACATCAAGGTAGACGGTTTGTCGTATGATGTGCTGACCGAAGCCCTGAAACAGGCACGGGCGGGCCGTTTGCACATTCTGGGCGAAATGAACAAAACGCTGTCGGCTCCCCGTCCGGATCTGAAACCCCACGCTCCCCGGGCGGTTACGATTAAGATCGACCGTGAATTCATCGGTGCCGTTATCGGGCCGGGTGGTAAAGTGGTTCAGGAAATCCAGAAAGAATCCGGAGCCACCATTGTTATCGAAGAGAAAGACAATGCGGGTTACGTCAATATTTTTGCGACGAACCAGACCAGCATGGATAAAGCCGTTTCCCGGATTAAAGGCATTGCCACGGTTCCGGAAGTGGGCGAGATTTACGATGGCAAAGTAAAAACCATCATGCCGTTTGGCGCGTTCGTTGAATTCCTGCCGGGCAAAGATGGTTTATTGCATATTTCCGAGATTAAGTGGGATCGTTTGGAAACGATGGAAGGCGTTCTGGAAGTCGGCGAAGAAGTCCGGGTGAAATTGATCGACATCGACAAAAAGACCGGAAAATACCGTCTCTCGCGCAAAATTTTGCTTCCCAAGCCAGTGAACAAAAATCCAGCCTGATTTGTTACTTTTAATGTACAGGATCAGCTTGTGATTTCGTTACTAATTGGACTGAGACGGCTTCCCGCCTGATGAAATAGATAATAAAACCGGACCGCCGGAAGGCGGTATTCCGTACATGAGACAGCTAAAAATATCCAAACAGATTACCAACCGCGAAAGCCAGTCGCTTGACAAGTATTTGCAGGAGATTGGTAAAGTGGACCTGCTAACGCCGGACGAGGAAGTGCAGTTGGCGCAGAAAATACGCGAAGGCGACCAGTTGTCGCTGGAACGTCTGACCAAAGCCAACCTGCGGTTTGTCGTCTCCGTGGCAAAACAATACCAGAACCAGGGTTTGTCGCTGGGTGATTTGATCAACGAGGGAAACCTGGGTTTGATCAAAGCCGCCCAACGGTTTGATGAAACCCGTGGTTTTAAATTTATTTCCTACGCCGTTTGGTGGATTCGTCAGTCGATTCTGCAGGCGCTGGCCGAACAGTCGCGGATTGTTCGTCTGCCGCTCAACCGGGTAGGTTCGCTGAACAAGATTTCAAAAACGTTCTCCGACCTGGAGCAGAAGTTCGAGCGGGAGCCGTCGCCGGAAGAACTGGCTGCGGTGCTTGAAATTTCGGCCGCTGAGGTGGTTGATACCCTGAAAATTTCGGGTCGTCACGTTTCGATGGATGCACCGTTTGTGCAGGGTGAAGAAAACAGCCTGCTCGACGTACTCGAAAATGACGGCGAAGATAAACCGGATTCCGGTCTGATCAACGACTCGTTGCGGAAGGAAGTGCAGCGGGCGCTTTCAACCCTGACGCAACGGGAAGCGGATGTGATCACCCTGTATTTCGGACTGAATGGTGAACACGCCATGACGCTGGAAGAAATTGGTGAGAAATTCAACCTGACGCGGGAGCGGGTTCGGCAGATTAAGGAGAAAGCCATCCGCCGGCTGCGCCACACGTCACGTTCCAAAGCGCTGAAAACCTATTTAGGGTAGTAATTCTTTTTTAGAGTATAGGCCGGGGTCGTCCGAAAAATGCCGAGTTGATCTGCAACCACGGTTTTTCGGGCGACCCCGGTTTTTTAACCGGTAGACCGTTGTGGCGATTCATCAGCACCTGCTTCATTTAGTCGAATTATGTGTTCGGAAGGGAATCCGACAAGCTGTTATTTCACCCGGTTCGCGCAGCGCCCCCCTGACGCTGGCCCTCGCGCGTCATCCGGAGATCACCACCCGGGTAGTGGCCGATGAGCGGTCCGCCGGTTTTATCGCGGTGGGCATTGCCCAGCAGATTCGGCAGCCGGTTATTGTGGTGTGTACGTCGGGCAGTGCGGTATACAACCTGGCACCCGCCGTTGCCGAAGCCTACTTTCAGGAAATACCGTTACTGGTGCTAACTGCCGACCGACCGAAGGAGTGGACGCACCAACTGGATGGGCAGACCATTTACCAGACCGACATTTTTGGCAAACACGTCAAGCAGTCCTTCGAGCTCCCCGCCGACTATGTGCATCCCGACGCCCGCTGGTTTGCCGAACGGGTTTCGAACGAAGCCATCAATCTGGCCCGCACCGAACCGCGCGGTCCTGTTCACATCAACCTGCCCCTGCGCGAGCCCTTGTATCCGACAGCCGATGAAACGTTTGAGTTTGGTCCCGTCCGGGTGATTGAGCAACTGTCGGCGACTCCGGCCTTGTCGCCGGAAACCTGGCACCGGTTACAGGATGAGTGGGAGTCGGCGGAACGGAAACTGATTGCCGTTGGGCAAGGGCCGCACGATCCGGCTTTGCTGGCAATTTTGAAAAAAATAAGCGAAGAATGGCGGATTCCGGTCGTGGGGGATGTGATTTCCAACCTGCCGCGCAACGGCGAATTCATTACCCAGCCCGACGTTTTTCTGAATGTTTCGGATACGAAAATCCGGGAAGAACGAAGGCCGGACCTGCTGATTACCTGCGGTCAGTCGTTTATTTCCAAGCAGTTTAAACTTTTCCTGCGCAGTTACCCGCCCCGTCAGCACTGGCAGATCCAGCCGCACACGCGGCTGGCCGATCCGTTTCAGTCGCTAACCCGGCTGATACCGTATGAGCCGACGGCTTTTTTCGAGAAACTGTTTTCGGACATTGATTACCAGCGGTTTGTGAGCAATGATGATGAAACGGATTCGGATAATTCGTTTCAGGAAAAATGGCAGACCCTGGACCGCAAAGCGACGCGTTTGGTGAAACGGTTTCTCATCGAAGAGACGGTATTTCACGAGTGGGCCGTCGTGCAACGGCTGCTGGATGCACTCCCAACCGACAGCCAGCTTCACGTGGCCAACAGCATGCCGGTCCGGTATGTAAACCTGAGCGGGCTGGATGAAAATCAGCGGGTTGAGGTGTTTGCCAACCGGGGTACCAGCGGTATCGACGGCTGTTTAAGCACGGCGGTGGGCGCGGCATTGACGACCTTGAAAACCGTTACGGCGCTGATTGGCGACGTGGCTTTCTTTTACGACCGGAACGCTCTCTGGAACAATCTGGTGCCGAACAATCTGCGCGTCATTGTACTCAATAACCACGGCGGTAACATTTTTCGGATCATCGACGGACCTTCCCGGCAGCCGGAGCTGGATGCGTATTTTGAAACCAGCCAGCCACTTTCCGCGGAAAATACTGCCAAAGATGCGGGGATGATTTACCGTAAGGTAACCTCGTATTCGGAATTGAAGGCCGCATTACCGGATTTCTTTACCGAAAGTGATCGCCCTAAGTTGCTGGAAATCGAAACAGACCGACGCACCAACGCCGAGCAATTTAGCCGCTACAAACACTGGGTGCAGGAGTTCAATAGCAACTAGCTTAACGGCAATGACGTGCTGCTTCTTCTTTTGCCAGCAGGTCACCCACCGTAACGCCCCGTTTCCACGCCTGACACGCCTGCGCCGGATCACCGGCCTGCTGGTAAGCCTGGCCCAGATAGCCATAGACATTTTCGATGGACGGATCAAGCCGTTCGGCTTCTTTTAAGGCCGTAACGGCTTGATTACTTACCTGTTGTGTTAAATAATACAGCCCAAGATTGCGGTGTGCCCAGCCGTTTTGATCATCGAGTTTCAGGGATTGCTGAATCAGTTTCAGCGCATCGTCCGGGCGATTTAACCGGAGGAGCAGATAGCCTTTGTTGTTGAGATAATACGGTTGGGTCGGTTGCAGGGCCAGTGCGCGGTCTGTCAGTTGGAGGGCTTCGGCGTATTTTTGTTCCCGGCCCAGAATAAGTCCCAGGTTGTTGAACGCAAAATGCTGTTTGGGATTAAGCTGGGTGGCCTGCTGAAAATCAGCTTTGGCCAGATCGTACTGCTTCTGGTTGAAATACAAAACGCCCCGGTTGGTCAGGGCTTCGGCATTTTTGGGGTCCAGTTGCAGGGCTTTCTCGTAGGAAGCCTGAGCCGCGGGCTCCGCATTCTGTTTCACCTGAAGATTTCCCAGCCGCACATAATAATAGGAAGAATCCTGATAAACCGTCTGGATCTTTTTTAAGTCGTCGGCACTGCCCTTCAGATCGTTCAGGTCCGCCCGGACTTCGGCCCGGTTGAAATACGCCTGCCAGAATTCGGCATCTTTTTCAATGGCCTGGTTGTAATCGGTTAATGCTTCCTCCAGATTTCCCAGCCGGTATTTGGCCAGACCCCGGTTGTTGTAGGCATCGGCAAAATCCGGATTTTTTTCGATGGATTCATTGTAAAACTTGATGGCCTGGCGGTGTTCACCGGATTTGAGCGCTAAATTTGCCCGCTGAAAAAATACGACGGCTTCGCTGTTGTCCGCGTCTGAACAGGCCAGAAACAGGGAACAGCCAACCATAAAGGCGGAAAAGACATAAAGCCGATGGCGGAGTAATCGGGTCATTGGATTATGAAAATGCTAATCAATACGTAATCTAACACTGTTAACTTGCAATAAAATGCGGTATATAAAAGAAATTCCGCATCCGGCTTTCCGGGTGGGGCTGTACGTCTGGAATAACAAATACCTGATCAAGATCGAAGCGGGAATGTATGAACAAACCTACAAGATCAGCGAAATGGACGTGAGTTCCGAAGACGAAGTAATCCGGCTGGTGGATGAAACCTTCCTGCAACGGGTAAACGACCGGTTTGCCCAGATGCACGAAGATTTCCTGAACACCATCGAGCGGCACGAGTTCGATTAGTGATCTGTAACCGTCAGCCACTTTTTATATAAATTC
Organism: Larkinella arboricola; assembly: GCF_003259745.1. Taxonomy (GTDB): domain Bacteria; phylum Bacteroidota; class Bacteroidia; order Cytophagales; family Spirosomataceae; genus Larkinella; species Larkinella arboricola. The sequence continues at coordinate 903,238 of NZ_QLMC01000002.1, forward strand.
ATCTGCTCCGGCGTCGGACTGGTCACGGGCTGAATCCGGTACGCAGCCAGCGGATTGCCGGTTAGTTGCATCGACAGCGTTTTGATCTGCCCGCTGCGGTTGACCTGCACCGAAACCGTCTGGCCCGGATGGTACTGATCCAGAATTCGATCAAGATCGTTGCCAACTCGCAGGTTGTTGATGGAAATGATTTCATCGTTGACGTTCAGGCCGTTGTTCCAGGCCGGTGAGTCGCGCCGGACCGACGTAACCGTTAATTTGCCGTCGGCAAAGCGGGTCATGGCGCCGATGTAGGCATCCTGTTTGCTGGCGCTGGCGTCGATCATCTGTAAACCCACCGGATTCAGAAAACCGTTGTAGTCGATTTTTTCCGTACCGAATACGTACTTCTGAAAAAAGTCATCCATTTTTCGGCCCGCTACCTTTTCCACGGCGGCTTGAAATTCTTCGTCCGTAAAACCGCGTTTTTCCTTTTTATAATACGTACTATATAATAGGCGCAGTACATCGTCGAGTTTTTTCTGGCCGTTGGTGCTGGTCAGAATCGCCAGGTTGAGCAAACCGCCCAGCACGCTGCCCTTGCTGTAATACGAAACCGTGCTGTTGACCGAGTTTTCGTTTGGGCGGTAATACTTGATCCAGGCATCCAGACTCGACTCGGCCACGGACTGAACCCGGTTGCCGGGCAAATTCTCGATTCCCGAAATCTCGCCCGCAAACGAGCGCAGGTACGCTTCGGAACTCATGAAACCGCTGCGCTGTAAAAGGGCGGTCTGGTAGAAACTGGTAATGCCTTCGGCGACCCACAGCAAATGCGTATAATTTTCGTTTTCGTAATCGAACGGTCCGAGGGCTTTGGGCCGAATCCGCTTGACGTTCCAGAGGTGAAAGTATTCGTGGGCCACCAGACTCAGAAAATCCTGGTAGAGCTTTCCGTTCAGAAAAGCGTTGCGGGTAACCTGTAGCGTTGTGGAGTTGGCGTGTTCCAGACCGCCCCCGCCCGCAGGTGTCTGGTGAATAATAAAGGTGTAATCCTTGCAGGGGTGTTCGCCAATAACGCGGTAGGTTTCCTCGCAAACCCGTTTCATGTCGTCGGCCAGTTTGGCGTCGTCGTAAACCTTGTCGCCGTAGATCGCCACGGTATGCGGAACGCCCGCGGCTGTAAACGAAAAGGTGTGGTGATTGCCAATTTCGACGGGACTATCCACCAGCACGTCATAATCGGCGGCTTCGTAGGTGTTGGTCTGTCCCGGCACGGCGGGCAAACCGGTTGCTATTTTCTTCCAGTCTTTATACGGTTGAATCACCAGCCGGTGGGGTTGCTGGCGGAGGTGATCCAGGTACATAAAAATACTGGCACCGTTCAGATAGCCGTGGGAGGCATCGATAAAGCTGGTTCGAACGCTCAGTTCGTACGCGTACACCTTATAAAAGATGGAAAGCTGGTCGGCGGTGGAATAAACCCGCCAGGTGTTCTTCCGGATTTTTTCCGAACGTACGGGTTGGTTACCCGCCGTGGCCCGAAAGCCTTCCACGTTTTTGGCGTATTCCCGAATCAGATACGAACCCGGTGTCCAGACCGGCATTTTTATATCCAGGTAGCCGTTGGACGCCGTTTTTGAACCCGAAGCTGCCCCCGTCAGGCGCATTTCCACTTCGAAATAGTGCGTTTGCGGTTCGGGCATGGACAGGATATACGTAATTGAGGGAGAAGCGGCAACAGCAGACGTTTCGGTTGATCGAAGTGTTGTATTTGCCCCGAACCCCCAGAACGGTAAACAGAGCAAAAAGAAAAGCCAATGATTTTTTTTCATACGGAAATGCGTGTACTTTCGTTTTCAGATGGTGGAAACCCGTTCTTACGACTTTCAAAAGTATAAACGAAACCACGATAAATAAAATCTGTTTAACCCCAACGTATGCGTCCGAACCCGTTTGGAAAGGCATTCCAATTATCGGTTTTAGTAACCTGCTCGGTGTTATCAATCCCGGTATCAGCCCAAAGAACCCTTAGTTACACCGAACCCGATGCTCTGTACCGCAATGGACTGGAGTGGTTTGAGAAAAATAATTACGCGGCTGCCCGTCAGGAATTCATGCAATACCTGGAGCGGAAAAAGCCCATCACCAACATCAGTGATCAAAACGCCGTATCCGCCGAATATTACATTGCCCTGACGGGACTGTATCTGGACATTCCGGAAGCGGAGGTGCAGGTGGACCGGTTTGTGAAAAACCACCGCGAACACCCCAAAGCCGGGTTGTTGTACGGCGATCTGGGCAAGTACTATTTCGACAAGGGCGACTACGACCGGGCGATTACCTTTCTGGAGAAAGCCATCCGCAATAACCAGAATGCCTACGGACAGGCCGAGAGCAAATACCTGCTGGCGATGGCCTACTACTCCAAGCAGGATTTGCAGCAGGCGTTGCCGCTGCTCAACCAGATCAAGCAGGACCCCGGGCTGGAGCAGGCACCGGCGGCCTCGTATTATGCCGGGGTAATCAATTTCCGGCAGGGCAATTACCAGGAAGCGATTGGTGATTTCCGCCGGATTGAGAAAAACCCGACTTATCAGAACGAGGTGCCGAACTGGATTGTGCAGTCGATGTACAAAGGCGGACGGTATGATGATTTGCTGGCCTATTCCCAACCCCTGCTGCAACGCAACCGCGGGAATGCTGCCCAACTGGCCGAAGTGGCGCTGTTTACGGCGGAGGTTTTCTATAAAAAAGGGGATTACGCCAAGGCGATACCGTATTATAAACAATACAGCAATATCAAAGGACGCAGCGTTCCGCCGGCGGTCCAGTTCCGGCATGGCGATGCCCTGTTTAAAACCGGGGATTATCAGGGTGCTATTGCGACGCTCAAGAATGTAGCCGCCGGAAAAGATACCCTCGCTCAATATTCAGCCTATCGGCTGGGGATTAGTTACCTGCAAACCGGTAATGCTAATTTTGCCCTGAATGCATTTGATCAGTCGGCGCGGCTGGCGTTCAACAAAGCCATTCAGGAAGAATCAGCGTTCAACCACGCCAAGCTGCAACTCGATCTGAACAACGGGGGCGATGCCGTCAGGGAGTTTACCGAGTTCCTGAAACGCTACCCCGACAGTAAATTCGAGAACGAGTCGAACGAACTGCTGAGCGAAGCGTATTTTTCGTCCAACAATTACGGCGCAGCCATTGCCTACATCGAAGGGCTGAGACGCCGGACTCCGCGCATCAATGCCTCTTACCAGCGGATCACCTACAACCAGGCTGTTAACGACTTCAATGCCGAGCGGTATGAACAGGCGCTGGCCAATTTTGATAAATCGCTGAAATACCCCGTTGATGCCGATCTGAAAAATAACGCGCTTTTCTGGAAAGCTGAAACGTTCTCGGCCCAGCGGAATTACGACGAAGCCATTCCGCTGTATCAGCAAGTGACCCGCAACGGAGCCGCCAACGCCGAATTGCAGGGCAAGAGCCTGTATGCGCTGGGGTATGCAGCTTACAACAAGAAAAACTACGCGCAGGCCATTACGTATTTCCGGGATTTTATTTCCAAATCGGGAACCTCGGATAAGCAGGCGCTGGAAGATGCAACGGTTCGGGTGGCCGATAGCTACTTTGCGACCAAGAATTACAACGAGGCCATGCGGTATTACGATAACGCCATTGCCCAGGGCCGCATCGACCGCGATTATGCCGCCTACCAGAAAGGGATGATTCTGGCGTTCATGGAGCGGGATACCGAGGCCAAAGCGCAGTTTGAAAAGGTGCTGACCCAGTTTCCAAACTCCCGGTATGCCGACGATGCCCTGTTCCAGATGGCGAACGTCGATTTTGAGAAAGGTGCCTATCAGGCTTCGATTCGTGGTTTTAGCCGGTTGATCAACGACAAACCGAAAAGCTACCTGATTCCGGCGGCCCTGCTCAAGCGGGCAACGGCCAGTACGAACCTGCAATTGTACGAACCCGCCATTCAGGATTACCGGCGGATTCTGGATCAGTACGGCGGTAGCCCGTCGGCTTCCGGTGCGTTGCTCGGCTTACAGAATGCCCTGAGCGATGCGGGGCGGGCGGATGAATTTAGCAGTACCCTGTCCTCGTACAAGAAAAACAACCCCGGCAGCACCGATCTACAAAAGGTTGAGTTCGAGAATGCTAAGGGTTTATATTTCAATGAGAAGTACCAGCAGGCTATCACAACTTTACAGCAATTTATTGACGATAATCCCAATAGTCCGCTGGTGTTTGAAGCCCGGTATTATCTGGCCGATTCGTATTACCGGACCAATGACCAGGCCAATGCACTCAAGTATTATTACACCGTTATCAGCGATAACAAGTCCGACTTTGTGACGCGGGCGGCTTCCCGGGCTGCTGATATTGAACGGCAGCAGAAGAACTATCCGCGCGCTGTTCGGAACTACCGCACGGTGCTGGCCCAGTCGAAAAGCAAGAACGAGCAGTCGCAGGCGGTGCTGGGTTTGATGGATACCTATTACGCAACGGGCAATTACGACTCTACGCAGGTGCTGGCGCGGGAAGTGCTGGCGATGGGCAACGTAGTGCCGGGCGCGCAAAACCGGGCGCAGCTGGCGCTGGGTAAAGTGGCGTATGCGAAGGGCGATTACAAACAGGCAACCACCGAGTTTGAAAAAACCATTGCGCTGGCCAAAGATGAGCAGGGGGCGGAGGCCAATTACTGGATTGCGGACATTCTGTACCGGACCAAAAAGTATAAGGAATCCATCGACGTGCTGCTGAGGTTCAATTCTGATTTTGCAACACACGAATACTGGAAAGGCAAAGGGTTCATTCTGGTCGCTGACAACAACGTGGCCCAGAACGAACTTGCGCAGGCCAAGGCCGTTCTGAATTCCATCATTGAAAACGCCGAGAATCCAGAGATCGTCAACGAAGCCAAACAGAAACTAGCGGCTATCGACAATAAGAACTGATCTTAAAATCAGTTCATCATCTCGTTCAACTAACTTTTATTCGAATCGCACCGGTTCAACCCGAATAACTGCATGTCTTTATCAAAATCCTCCATTGATCACCTCGCCCTGATTACCGTAGTCACGGGGAGTTTGTTGCTTGGCACGGTTAACGCCTGGGCCCAACAGCCCCAGCGTCCGACGGCTCCGCCCGTGCGCGAAGGCGAGATCGATAACCAGGAAATTACCATTGAGAAGAATCGGAAAATTGAAATGCCCCCCGCCAACCGGCTTTTCAATAAAATACCGTCTATAAAACCGTCGACCGGCCAGCGTAAGCTGACGTATGAGTTTAACGACCGGCCCCTGTCGGTGGGCGACCCCAAACTTTCGCCAACGGCTTTGCCGCTTCCGGCGGCTCAGTCCGAGCAACAGAATCTGTTCAACAATTACGTAAAGGCCGGGGCGGGTAATTACGGTTCGTTCTACGGGGAAGCCTTCGGGAGCGGGCAGGTGATGGATAATATTTCAGTGGACGGTTCGTTCAAACACCTTTCGTCGTCCATTGGACCGGTCGATGGCAAGAACTCGGCCACAAGCGAAAACCGGCTCAAGCTGAACGGTGACTACCAGACCGACGCCTTCAAACTGTCGGCCAACCTGGGGTACGACCGTGAAGCCTTTTATTTCTACGGATACCGTCGTCCGCAGGAAATGGATCGGGAAACGATTCGCCAGAAACTGACCACGACCCAGTTCCGGATTGGGATTGAAAATGTGGACCCCGATAAAAATATCGACTACTCGCTGAAAACCGGAGTTGTCAACCTGGCCGATAATTACGAAGCCACCGAACTCGACTGGGGAACGAACCTGAAAGCTTCCGTGGGGATTTCGGATAATTTCGTGGCCCTGCTGGCAGCCGATGCCTACATCACGCAGCGGTCGGACGGCCCGGTGGATAACCGGAATCTGTTCCGGGTGAAGCCCACCTTTAAATACTCCAATTCATTTTTGACGGCTACATTTGGGGTTAACGCTGTTAGCGAAACAGATAAGCGGCTGAATGTGAACCGGACACGTGCTTTTCCTGTGATTGACGTAGATGTCGTTCCAACTGGGAATATTCACTTTTTTGCGGGCGTTGACGGCGATATCAATCGGAATACGCTGCGGAGTTTTCTGAGTGAAAACCGCTGGCTTGCTCCACAGGTGGTACTGGCCAACACCGAAAAGACCTGGGATTTGTACGCGGGAAGCAAGGGTGAACTGGGCAGCGTTTCCTACGAAGGGAAAGTGTCGTACGCCCGTTACCGCAATTTCTACGGCTTTAACAATACCTGGCCGGATACGTCGAAGTTTTTTGTCGTCTACGACGGCAACCGCTCGCATGTGCTGACGGTAACGGGTCAGATAGGCTACACCTACAAAGAAGTGTTCCGCTCGACCCTGCGGGCTGATTTCTACGATTATACGCTGAGCCGGATGGAAGCCGCCTGGCACCGGCCGACGGTATCAGGCTCGTGGTCGAACTCGTTTATTGTAAACAAAAAATTATTTATCACGGCTGATTTGTACCATTATCAGGGAATGCAGGGTAAAAATTTCGTTACCAATCAGATTGTCACCCTGCAACCGATCTGGGATGTAAACCTGAAAATTGACTATTTTTTAGGGAAACAGGTTTCAGCTTTTGTTTCGTTGAATAACATTATTGGCCGTAATTATCAGCGGTATTTGTATTATCCGCAACAAGGACTTAACTTTCTGGGAGGATTGTCGTATAGCTTCTGACACTGCTTAACCGAAATGTCCATGGTACCTGTCTCGGAGTATCTCAAAAAACTGCTTTTCCAGTACGATTGTATCGTTGTTCCCGAGCTGGGGGGCTTCATTCTGCATTATATTCCGGCCATGTATGTGGAGAATACCGGGTTATACATGCCGCCCCGCAAGAAGATTGCTTTCAACGAAGCTCTCAGACTGGACGACGGCTTACTGATCAACTACATGATGCTGCACGAAGGCTGTAGCCGCGATGAGGTGGCTCCGGTGATTCGGCAGTTTGTGGATGATCTCCGGCAGCAGGTGCGTCAGCAGCAAATCTTTGCCATAGAAGGGCTGGGTTTATTCTCGGAAAATGAGGAAGGTAAGCTCCAGTTCGATCCCGAAATCCGTCATAACTTTCAGGGCGAATCGTACGGTTTTCAACCCGTCGCGGCCCGGCTGGTCAATCACGTTGTAGAGGAAGAAGAGGTAAAACCGGCTGCGGTGATTCAACAGCCCCGGGAAGCTCCGATTGCGGTGGAAGCCGAAGAAGTTCCGGCAAACGGAGTGGAGATGCCCGTTATCCAGAGCCGTCGGCAGTATCTGGCCTGGGCGGCTGCCGTGCTGCTGATCTGCTCGCTGGGAATTGTTACCGTCAATAAATCATCTTCGCAGCTGGTCAGTAGTCTGAACCCGTTCGAATTATTACGGGGCGAAGAGCAAGAGGATGTTGCGCCCGCCGTGGAATCTGTCGCAACGGAAACTGTAGTGCCGGTAGCTGCGCCTAAAACGGAACCCGTTGCCGAAACCACGCTTCCGGTTGCTGCCGCTGTCGCTCCGGTTGAAGAAAATAAGGCTCCCATCGTGCCGGTATCCACGACGACGACCCTGGTTGAACCGAAAAAGTCGCAGGTGTATTACCTGGCTATCGCCGGCAGTTTTGCCAGCCGGGGGAATGCGCGTAAGCTGGTTCGTCAGTTACACCGTCGGGGTTTTGAAACGGCTTATATTCTGCCGCCAAAGAGAAGCCGGGAACTGGTGAAGGTTGCGGCCCTGGGTTCGCCCGATAAAAATGAAATTCTGGCCGCCATTGAGCAGATAAGCAAGGTATCGGGGGCACGCGCCTGGGTGCATAAGGTAGAATAAGTCATTTTTCTAAGACAGGATATAGTCAAAAAGGCAGCCGATAGCTGCCTTTTTGCGTTGATGAACCGAACTATTCGTTAATTCGTTTTAATTTTGCCGCAAGGAGAACAATACCGTCTACCGGTTTTCTCGTTAATTGGCTAAACATCTGAACCATGAGTCGCGTATCGCTGGAAAATGAGAACGAATACCGGGTTACGGCTTTAGCCGGATCGTTCGCTGTGTGTGCCCTGCTATTCTTTCTGCTGCTGTATATCCGGCTGTGGCAATCGGTTCCTGAGCCCCCGCCGATTCAGTATGTGGATGTGAACTTCGGTACGGACCTGGTTGGCAGTGGCTCGATTCAGACGTATAACAAAGCCAGTGATTCGAAAAACACCGAGGACGTTAAGAAGGAAGAGGACCGGCCCAACCCGAAAGTAACAACCACTTCACGGGTGGAAAAAACACCGACCTCGCCCGTTCCGAAGATCGTGGATGCCAAGCCCGATAAAGTGGTTACCGAGAAACCGGATATTGCCAGTAAGATTGAGAGCCCGGTAACGGTTCCGGAGAAAGCCGAACCGAAGAAAGTAACCTCAACCACCCCCAAGCCGACGCCCGCTCCGCCGAAAGCTGAGCCGGTGGCCGAACCCAAAAAGGTGGATGCCAATGCCCTCTACAAACGTTCCAGCTCGGGCGGTTCGAACGGAACGGTTGGTAAAGCCTCGGGTACAGGGGGGAACAACAACGGTGATGATGCCTCTGGAGTGGGTGATAAAGGAAATCCCGACGGAAATATCAACGCCAAACAGTTTTACGGCACGCCCGGTGGCAGTGGGTCGGGGGTATCCCTGAACATGGCTGGCTGGCGGCTGGCGACTTCCCGCATTGCGCAGGATAATTCGGGCGAGAGCGGTAAAATCGTTTTCGAAATTAAAGTAGATGATAAAGGCGATGTAACCTACGTTCGGGTAAAGGAAACCCGTTTGAGTCCGACGGTTACCGAGTTTTATAAACAACAGGTGTATAAACTGCAACTGGTTCCGAAAGGATCATCGGCTCCGCCGATTTCAACCGGTACCTACACCATCAACATTCGTTCTAACTAGTACCGAATGACGTATTCGGAAACCATTGAGTATCTGTACGCGCAGTTGCCGGTTTTTCACCGGGTGGGAGCGAAGGCCATCAAACCGGGGCTCGACAACATTCGTAAGCTGTGCGATTATTTAGGAAATCCTCAGGACACATTTCGGAGTATCCACGTAGGAGGGACCAACGGCAAGGGCAGTTCGTCGCATTTGCTGGCGGCCGTACTCCAGTCGGCTGGTTATAAAACCGGTTTATACACGTCTCCCCATCTCAAATCCTTTACGGAACGAATCCGGATTGACGGTCTGCCGATGCCCGAAAAGGGGGTCGCAGATTTTGTGGACCGACACCGGGCGTTTATCGAAGATTTAAAGCCTTCTTTCTTTGAAGTAACCGTTGGTATGGCTTTCGACTACTTCGCGCGTCAGAACGTCGATATTGCCGTTATAGAGGTAGGTCTGGGGGGGCGGCTCGATTCTACGAATGTCATCACCCCGCTGGTCTCGCTGATTACCAACATCGGCTGGGATCATAGCGATATCCTGGGCGACAGTCTTGAGCAGATCGCTTACGAAAAAGCCGGGATCATTAAACCCGGTGTGCCGGTTGTGGTGAGTGAACATGATCCTGAGACGGATGCTGTGTTCAGAAGCCGGGCGGAGGAGTGTGGAAGCCCGCTTTTGTTTGGTTCTGATTTATTCGTGGTGAATAATTTAGGCGTCAGCGGGAGAGGGCGGGAGATCACCGTTGATACGCTCGATGAAAAAGAGGTCCCGCTGGCCCTGGGGTTGCTGGGTACCTACCAGCTAAAAAACGTGGCTGGCGTGTTGAGTGTTCTTAAGGTGCTCAGTAGTTCCTCTTTTCATCCGAATCCGACTTTTGAAAAACTTCATATACCCAGTGTTGCCGTGGAGGACGGTTTGGCCCATGTGGTTGAACGCACGGGTTTAAAAGGACGCTGGCAATTTTTGCAGCGCAATCCGACGGTTATCTGCGATACGGGACACAATGAGCCGGGGATTCGTAGTGTGATGGAATCCTTACAGACGGTTTCGTATCGACAATTGCATCTGGTGGTCGGCTTTGTGAAGGATAAGGATCTTTCGCGCTTTATCCGGTTGTTTCCGAAAGAGGCCCGGTATTATTTTTGTCAACCCGACCTTCCCCGGGCTTTGGATGCGGATTTGCTTGCCGAGGAATTTCTCGCGCATGGTCTGGTCGGTGAAGTAAGTAAAGATGTGAATCAGGCGCTGAAAACGGCTTTGAGCCGGGCGCAGCCCGACGACTGTATTCTGGTAACGGGCAGTACGTATGTAGTGGCCGAATTAAATCAATTGTAAAAAGTGAGTAGAAAGAAACTGCCCCGATTTGAGCACAACCGGGTTAGCCCCAACGTGCTGGAACCGGGTAAAGAGTTGTACGAAACCATCAAGGGAAACTGGCGTGAACGGTATTTCCTGAATTCGAATCCCATTGTGATTGAAATTGGCTGCGGACGGGGCGAATATACCGTGGGGCTGGCGCGGCATTATCCGCACCTGAATTTCATTGGCATTGACCGTAAGGGCGACCGGATTGCGCAGGGAAGTAAACAGGCGCTCAACGAAGGCTTAACGAATGTGGCTTTTCTGCGGACAGATGTGTTTAAGCTGCTGGACTTTTTTGGCAAGCAGGAGGTAAACGAAATCTGGATTACCTTTCCGGATCCCCAGCCGCGCATCAGTCAGGTAAAAAACCGGCTGACCGACCCCCGTTATCTGACGCTCTACCGGGAAATCCTGGCCCATGAAGGAATACTCCACCTGAAAACGGATCACGATGATTTCTTCGATTTTAGTGTTCAGACGCTGCCAACAAACGGTTTCTCGGATCTGATCACCACCCGGGATCTGTACGCTTCGGAAATGAATCATCTGCATCTGGGGATCAAAACCAAATATGAAGAGATATTCACCCGAAAGGGCTTTTCGATAAAATACCTAAAATGCAAAAAGGCGGGATATTAACCCGCCTTTTTTGTTGACTCACCTTTAAATATTACAATTTGGCAATCAGATCGGCAATCCGGCTTGAGTAACCAAATTCGTTATCGTACCAGCCTACAATTTTCACCAGCGTACCGTTGGCGGAGGTCAGTTTTGAATCGAAAATGCAGGAGTGAGGGTTTCCTACGATGTCGGTTGAAACAATTTCGTCCACGCAGTATTCCAGAATTCCTTTCAACGGACCTTCAGCGGCTGCTTTCATGGCTTCGTTGATTTCTTCTTTCGTTGCTTCGCGTTTTAGAATGGCGGTCAGATCGGTAACTGAACCGTCTGGGATGGGTACGCGGAGTGCATAACCGTCCAGTTTACCTTTCAACTGCGGCAATACTAAACCAACCGCTTTAGCAGCACCGGTTGACGTCGGTACGATTGACAGAGCAGCTGCCCGGGCCCGGCGCAAGTCGGAGTGAGGAGCGTCCTGCAGGTTCTGATCGGCGGTGTAAGCGTGAACCGTAGTCATGTACCCTTTTTCGATTCCGAAAACATCGTCGAGTACTTTGGCCATCGGAGCGAGGCAGTTGGTCGTACAGGAAGCGTTGGAAAGAATCGTTTCGGTGCCCGTCAGGGTATCTTCATTCACACCCAGAACAACCGTAGGGATGTTGCCTTTTGCGGGAGCAGAAATAACGACTTTCTTCGCTCCGGCGGTCAGGTGCTGGCCTGCGCCCGCTTCATCCACAAAACGTCCTGTCGATTCCAGCACGACATCAACACCCAGGTCACCCCAGGGTAATGCTTTCGGATCACGTTCAGCGTAGGCGTGAATACGAGTGCCATTGATGGTCAGGCTATCGCTATCGGACGCAATTTCGCCCTGGAATTTACCGTGTACAGAATCGTATTTCAGCAAATGAGCCAGTGTTGCGTTATCGGTTAAGTCATTGATAGCAACAATTTCAACATTTTCTTTTTCTAGAAGTCTTCGGAAAGACAGGCGGCCGATACGGCCAAACCCATTGATGGCGACTTTGATTTTGCCCATTGTATAGTATAGAATTGGTTAACAAGAACGCTGCAAAGATATCAATACAAATTGAAAGGAAAAGGGGCAGGGTAAACACTTATCGAAAAGACGCACGAAAAGAATGATTAAATGTTTAGTATATAGCAATGGCTTTAGTAGCAAATTACTAACATAGATGTCTATATTTAGTACTTATTTTAGTAAAATACTAAATATGCATCTGTTTTTTACTAATTATAATAGTATATTGTTTGTTTTTATAGCATACTTGATAGATGTATTTAGCTAGATTGAAAAAGAATAGGTCATAACGAGTAGTGGCCACAAAGAATCTGACCAAAGTAGACAAAGCCGGAATTAGCAGCGGAAAAAGAGACAAATTCTAACAGATAAGTTATAAAAAGCATTTCTAAACAGACGGGAATTGATGATAATTTATTATTTTTATGACACGTCCTTCATTCTTATTCGTGAAGTGGAGAGCACAAATTTTAACGTCAATTTGATTTGACTCCTCTTAGTTTTCTTTGGATAAAGTCTTTCTTTAGACCTCTGGTCTGCCGAGACTCCGTATCCCAGTCTCGGGAAAACAAGTTTCTCCAACTACTAGTTAATAGTTTAGAATCTAATCCGATCAACCGCAATTCATTATCGGTACGTATTCCTGAAAACGTATACCGAACACATATGGAGTCCCAGGTGCCGGATCAGTATTCACTGGGCGTTATTACCAGCATCTGGATTTGTTTAAATCCGTAGTCCGGCTGATAGGATAGGTTCTCGTATAATACAGACGTATTATATTTATTTATTATTAGAGGAAAAGGGATATAAAGGATATCATTCGGAAACGCTCTTGCCACATAAAAATGATTCTGATCTGAATCGGTATGGATCGGTAATTAAGAATATTAAATATTCAGTAAGAATAATATTGCTTGATAAGTCGCAACTTAGTGGAAATGAGTTAATTACCTAATATAAAATAAACCACCCGTAAAGTTAAAAATTTGAATTATGGAGTACAATAAGTTGATTGAAGATTGCTGGAATGACCGTTCATTATTAAAAGATCCACAAACCATCCAGGCTGTTAAATCCGTGATTGACCAGCTCGACAAAGGTATAATACGAGTTGCGGAGCCAGGTGCTGAAGGGGAGAAGTGGACCGTCAATGAATGGGTGAAAAAAGCGATCTTACTGTACTTCGTCTCACAGACCATGCAGACGGAGGAAGTGGGTATTTTTGAATACCACGATAAAATTCCGCTGAAAAAGGAATACAAAAGTAAGGGTGTCCGCGTTGTGCCGCCAGCGGTTGCGCGCTATGGTTCTTTTATCGCAGCCGGGGCTATTCTGATGCCGTCTTATGTGAACGTTGGTGCGTATGTAGACGAACGGACGATGGTAGACACCTGGGCTACGGTTGGGAGTTGCGCCCAGATCGGAAAGGATGTTCACCTGAGTGGGGGAGTTGGTATTGGCGGAGTATTGGAGCCACCCCAGGCTTCGCCCGTAATCGTTGAAGACGGTGCCTTTATTGGCTCCCGTTGCATCGTTGTAGAAGGCGCTCATATTGGTAAACGAGCGGTTCTCGGAGCCGGGGTAACCATTACAGGTAACTCTAAAATTATCGATGTAACAGGCGCTTCTCCGGTCGAATACCGGGGCTATGTACCGGCGAATTCGGTCGTAATTCCGGGCAGCATTGCTAAAGAATTCCCGGCGGGATCATACCAGGTTCCCTGCGCCCTGATCATCGGCCAGCGGAAAGAATCCACGGATTTGAAAACCTCTCTGAATGATGCCCTGCGCGAAAATAATGTAACTGTATAAATGTAAATTCCATATTTACACTTCCTATCGGGCCAATTTACATTTGTGAGTTGGCCTTTTTAATTTACATCCTATTTACATTTGTATTAATTTACATTTCTAATACAATTTACAATTATAAATCTATTAACATTTGTTTATTGACATTGGTAGTTTATATTTGTAAAAAATATCAGTTTATGAATGTAAATGACAAAATTAAACAGGTGTTGAAGGATAAAAACATGACCCCTTCCTACTTTGCAGATGAGATTGGTGTTCAGCGGTCTAGCATATCACACATTCTCTCGGGACGCAACCGGCCCAGCTTTGATATCATTCAGAAAATCATTCGACGCTTTCCGGAACTGGGTTACGACTGGATTCTGGAAGATGAGCAGCCGTCGTTAACAAATGTAAATCCACGGTCTTCTGCATCCTCTACAATTGTTGCACGGAAAACCGTTCAGCAACCAGAAATTGTCGAAAATTCAACTCCTCCGTCGGTGTCTTTACCCGCTCCACAATCGCCTGTAGCCCCACAAAAAGAAGAAAAAACCATAGAGCGAATTCTGGTCTTCTATACTGATGGTACGTTTCGCGAGTATTCTCCGTCGTAATCACGCCGGGAATACCGTTGGTTTATTTTCGGGGATCATCTTAAATTCCATTACAACCCCAGCCGGATGGAAGGGATCATTTAGACAAGATCAAAAGTCTTTCTTTATATCGCTACCATCGCCAAATGAAACGCAGCATTAACAAACCAACCACACCATTTTTGTCTATTCTCTTCCTAAGTGTTCTGATGACGTTCCCGGGTTGCAGGAAAGAGCAAAACAACCCAAACGAAATTCCGGCTCCGCTGACGACCTCCGTTCAAATAAATGGAAAAACGTATCCAGTTGTCGCCATCGGGAATCAACTCTGGACAGCGGAGAATTATGCGGGACCGGGCGGATCGCCGTACCGGACCGGAAACGAAAAGCCCGAATACGGCCGCTACTATACCTTTGAAGAAGCCAAAGCCGTTCCTCTACCCAATAACTGGCGGATACCAACGCTACAGGATTATAAAACCCTGGCCGAAAGTCAGGGCGTTATTTTTAACGGCAACCGGGCAACGGGTCAGGATGCCCTCAAAAAATTGGTATCGAAAACCAACTGGCTTACCATACCCGGCACCAATAGCTCCGGCTTCAACGCTCAACCGGCGGGTTATAGTTATCAAAAATCAGCCCCCATGGACGGCGATATCAGCGAATTCTGGCTGGCCGACAGCAATAGCGTCAGCATTCAGGAAAGCGCCGGTGGAAAGGGGCACAACATGGCGTTTTACAGCACGACCGGTCCAGGTTACCGGTTTAACCTGCGATTTGTCCGAAACAAGTAATTCGCCCGCTTCTTTGTGTTCCGAGTTGGCAGGAAATCGACTCCTGCCAACGGTTTTCTTTTCCTATCTTCCTCCAGCCGGATTGGAATTCCTCCACAATCCATTACTTTTGCCCCATAAAGGTGCCGCCTGACGTTGGTCAGCGAGGGCTTAATAGGGAAGCTGGTGCAAAACCAGCGCTGTCCCCGCAACTGTAAACCCGTAGAATCTGATTTCCTCTTCATGCCACTGTCCTCATTAACCCGGACGGGAAGGCTGAAATCAGCGGGTGAGCCAGGAGACCTGCCTTTGTCAGCTTTTAGCGTACGCCGTTTCTTTCGGGTGAAAAGGAAACCGTACCAACCGGAGTCTGCGCCAAAATGGACCGCAGGCTATTCTTTTATTTTACTTAATTGATATTGTATGCGGTGTAGAGACGGGGTTTTCCTGTCCTTCCTGATCGGTTCGTTTTTCGCTGCGAACGGACAGACGAACGATACTGACCAGACGTTGCCCACGGTGACGGTTCGGGGCACCACACCCGAACGGTTTTCGGTAGGTCAGAAAATACAGCGCATTGACTCGGTGACGCTCGAACAGTTCCGGTTTCAGACGCTCACGGACGTGCTGACGTATACGACGCCCATCGCTTTTAAGGTGTACGGGGCGGGCCAACTCGCTACGTCTTCGTTTCGTGGCACCTCGGCAAACCATACCGCCGTACTCTGGAACGGCATTAATATTAACCAGCCTACCGTTGGTCTAACGGATTTTTCGACGCTACCCGTTGCCGGTTTTGATCAACTGGCGGTTCAGTACGGGTCCTCCGCCAGCTGCGTGGGTTCGGATGCTGTGGGCGGCAGTATTCTCCTGATGAGTAATCCGAAATGGCAACAACCCGGTTTTTCGGCGTCGGCTGGACAGCAAACCGGTAGTTTTCGGAACAATGGCACCCAGGCCGGGGTCCGGTTTGTTACCGCGCTGGGAAAACGCTGGCAACTGGCCGGCAAAACCTTCCTGAATCTTACTAATTATAAGAACGATTTCCCATACCGCGAACGGGGCCATTATTTTGTCGAGCATTCGACGACGCGCCAGAAGGGGCTGATTCAGGATTTATCTTTCCGAAACGCGAAAAACCAGCAGCTTTCCTTCAACATCTGGCTCACGGATAATGATCTGATTGTCTCGCCCTACGATACCACCGTTCGGGAACGAACCCGTTCGCAGTCGTACCGGTTTCTTTCATCCTACGAAACCGATAAGCTAACAGTTCGGCTGGGGTATATCCGCGACATCATCGATTACGCCCGCGGAAATTTTGATACACCGAGTCATTCCGAAACTGATCGACTAGTCAGTCGAATTGAAAAAGAGTTTACCAAACCGTTTTCATGGGAGAACGCTACGCTGCGGGTAGGGGGCGAATGGTCGCATTACTGGACGCAGGTAGACGGTTACGGTTCTTCGCTTATTCAGGAAGACCGTGCGGATGTATTTGCGTTGCTGCGAATTCAATTAGCAAAGTGGCTTTTCTCCGCTAATCTGCGGCAAGCGTTCGTAAGCCGTTTCGATCCGCCGATTACACCGTCGGTAGGGGCCGAATATTCCGTTCTTCAATCGGCTACAACCCACCTGACCGCCAAAGCCTCCCTGGGCCGCAGTTATCGGGTTCCAACATTGAACGAACGGCACTGGAAAGAATTAGGCAATCCGAATCTAAGACCCGAAAACGGGTTTAATCTGGAAGCGGGTTTATCGGCCCGCTGGCTTCCCGCCAATCGGATCAGCCTTTCCTCGGAAGCAACGGTTTTCCGCAATCGCATCGACGACTGGTCGTACTGGAATCCCGAATACGGTTATCGGGTCGAAAACCTCCAGTTAGTTGTCGCCCGCGGACTGGAATGGAACGGCTCCGTGGCCTACACGGGTCCGCTCTGGCAATCGGGTCTTAGCCTGAACTATGCCCTGACGCACTCCAGCCAGAAACGCGTTTACTCTACGTACGCCCAGGACATCATTGGCAAACAGCTTGTGTATGTCCCCAAACACGTGGGTCGGCTTTCGGCCTACGTAGCCCACGGGAAAACCCGGCTGACCATCCAGAACCAGGTGAATTCCCGGCAGTACATTACCTTCGACAACATTCAGTTTCTACGAGGTTTTGTGCTGACCAACGTACTGCTCGAAACCCAGGTTAAACTCGGACCGGTTGCAACCCGGATTCAGGGGCAGGTCAACAACCTGTTCGATACCGTTTATCTCAACGTGAAGCGCAACGCCATGCCGGGGCGCCATTTTACCGTTCAATTAATCTGTAATCTGCATACCAAACAATGATCAAAAAAGTAACCACCGCTTCGGCGGTCCGGCTGAAACTGGCACTCAGTCTGCTGGTCGCCCTGAATTGGTCCTGTACCAAAGACAATGACGATCCAATGCCGCTGCCAAACGGCGCGGGTGTGCTGGTGATCAATCAGGGCAACTTCATGGACAACAACGGAACCATTACGTATTTACCGCCCGACGGCTCCACACCAACCTACGATATTTTCAACCAGATTAACAAGCGTTCGCTGACAGGGAGTCTTCAGGATTACACGGAATCCGACGGAAAAGGCTTGATTCTGGTCGATAATACAACCGCCGGACAGGATAAAGTGGAAATCATCGATGCCAATACGTTTCAATCCCTGGCCACGCTCAAATCCCCCGAAATCGAAAACCCACGGTCGGCCATTCGGGTGAGCGCCAATAAAGTTTACATAAGCTGCTGGGATGTTTCCGGGAATGCATCAACCGGCACATTCTTTAAAGATCCCGGTTACATTGCCGTGGTGGATTTAACAACCAATACCGTAACCCGGAAAATTCCGGCGATAAAAGGAGTGGAGACGCTTCTGCTGGTTGGCAACGAAGTGTTTGCCGGTTCTGCCGGTGACGCTACCCAACTGACGGTGATCGACGCCATCAACGATCAGCTTAAAACCGGAATTGAAATTGGCCCCAATCCGAATCCGGTCGCGGTGGATGCCAACGGAAAACTCTGGGTGTACTCGTCCGGCGAAATGGTGCGGATCAACGCCCAGACCAAAGCCATTGAAAATCGCCTGAAAATTGGTACGGATCCGGCCCGCTCGGCAAGTCGTTTCCGGATAAGCGCCGACAAGCAGTATTTTTATTTCGTGAACAGTTATTACGATGCTGCCGATAATTACAAAGAGAAAGGCGAGGTTTACCGCTTTGCCATAACCGATACCAGCGTTCCGACTACCACACCATTTATTAAGCGTTTGTTCAGCGGTATGGCCGTTGAACCCAATTCCGGCGTTATCTACGGGGGCATTACGCCATCGTTCAAACAGGCGGGTTATGTCTATCGTTACCAGGCCACCGGCACCTTAATTGATTCCGTGAAGGCCGAGATTGCTCCAACGGTATTTTATTTTAAATAGAAATCAGAAACGGGAAAAGACAGGAGATAGAAGAACGTACCAACGGTCTTTATTCTTTTGTCTGCGGTCTTTTCCCGTTTGTCTCTACAATGCACAAAGCCATAATCAGTTGGAGCGGGGGCAAGGATGCGGCCCTCGCTTTATTTTTTTGCCAGCAGTTGGCCCGGTACGAGGTTGTCGGGTTACTGACCAACGTGAACGAGCCGCTCGGACGGGTTACGATGCACGGTGTCCGGACGGATTTAATCGAAGCCCAGGCCGAAGCCCTGGGAATACCGTTATATACGCTGAAACTTTCGGGCGATGTTTCGATGGAAACCTATAACAACGCCGTACAGCAATCGCTGACCGAATTCAGAAAACAGGGTGTGACGCACGTGATTTACGGGGACATTTTCCTGGAAGACCTGCGGCAATACCGGGAGCAACAACTGGGCGAGGTCGGTTTACAGGGCGTGTTTCCGCTCTGGCAACGGGATTCGGCTTCGTTGATCCGGGATTTCTGTGCATCCGGATTCAAAGCCGTGCTAGTCTGTATCAACGCGAAACTGCTACCGGAAAGCTGGGCAGGGCGTGAGCTCGACGAAACGGTTTTGCCTGAGTTGCCGTCATCGGTAGATCCGTGTGGAGAGAATGGCGAATATCATTCCTTTGTGTACGACGGACCGGTCTTTACCAGGCCGGTTCAATTTCAGAAAGGCGAAACAATCCGGCGGTCGTATGCGGCCTCAACCCAAACGGATGATCAGTGGGATACCGAATTTATATTTCAGGATTTAGTATCTTTCACTGACCAACGCAGGCAGTCATGAACGGATCACTCATCTTCGGCAAAGGCTGGCAATACCAGCACCGGCATGTTACGTACCGGCGAATTCTTCGGCGGGTGGCTTATCAGTACCAGGATCAAATCCGACAGGCCACGGGCTGGAAAAAATTCTGGATACGAATCAAAATCTGGTACGAAATCGAAAAGATTTACGGCTCTATCATCTCCTGAAGGCTCTATTTGTTCCACGTGAATCCTTAAACCATTGATCGACACTCTGTTAGATAACACCCTTACTACCAATCTATTATAGGCCATTCTAAATGCTTACTTGATCGTAAAATGTTTGTTGTATAATTTATATTATGTTAACTAGAGTTTTAGAATACGGATCCTGCCAACCCAAACTCCTCCCCAGACCATACTCTCCCGGTTCATCTGTTAATTATATAGACACAAAAAAAGGACAGCCTGCAAAGGCTGTCCTTCTCGATGTACGAAGTCCTGATTATTTGGCTTCGATACAAACCACTTTATTGTCTTCGAACTGCTTCAGAATATTTTGCAGGTTCGTCAGGTTATCGTTCAGATCCTGATCGGTATCTTTTGCTGCTTTTGCTTTCTGAAAATACGGCAGCGCCTGTTTGAACTTGCCACATACCTGACCTTCGATTTCCTTTCCTTTGGCCTGGTACTCTTTCATATCCATCGCGCCCAGTTGCTCACGAATCTGGATGGCTTCGTTGAAATAAGCCGCACCCAGGTTGAAGTTCGCATCAAAGTTATTCGGATCGACTTGCAGCGCCTTGTTGTAATACTCTTTCACCAGTCCCCGGGTTTCCTCTACAGACTTGGTCAACTCCGCGAGTTTCTGCTCCTGATTTCCGGCGGCCTGGCTTTGCTGAGCCTGCTCCTGCACTTCTTTCTCCAGACCGGTAATTTTGGTCTGTGAATCAGCGATCATCTGCTTCACGCGGGTGATCTGATTTTTCAAATCGACGTTCTTTGGTTCGCGTTTCTGCCGGGCGGTCAACCGCGCCAGCTCCGTTTGCGACTCTTTCAAAACCACTTTCTCCTCCGCCAGTTGCTTGGTAGCATTCGGGCCTTTCTTCGCGTCGCCTTTCAGCTTTTTCAGTTCATCAGACTGATCTCTGAGTTTGCCGTCATAGATCCCTGCCAGCGTCAACAGATTGTTGATGTTGTTCGGATCTTTGGTCAACTGGTCTTTGAGGCTCGCAACGGCATCGTCCATTTTGCCGGATGTTACCAGAATGCTCGTCCGCTGGGTGTTCAGGTCTTTGTTGTTCGGGAACACCGTCAGGCCTTTGTCAATCGTGGCGATGGCTTTCTCGATTTCCTTATCCTGATAGTACAGACTCACCAGCGTGGTGTACACCGAAACGTCCTTACCACCATTGGCGATATAACGCTCGAAACTGGCTTTCGCGTCGGCCGGTTTCTCGGCATTCTGCGAGAAGATACCGGCGTACAAAGCCGCCGTGGTGTCTTTCGGGTTAATCTCACCCGCTCTGGCCATCAGCGTAGCCGCATCCTTGAAGTTTTTAGCCTGATACTTATAGATACCAGAGTTCATAAAAGCCTGAAACAAAGGCTGGCCTTTCAGGGCTTCCTCCGCTTCTTTGGCCATTTTGCCTGGACCACCGGATTTCTTATCTTTATCTAGCTCGATAACTTTCTGGTAGGCTTCGTAGGCAACATTGGCAGCGTTTGAATCAAGTTTGATGGCCTGCGTAGCGATGTTTTCGTACGTCTTAGCGCGATCCAGCCAAGTTTTGGGCTTGACAGAAGACTTTTCGTCCGTGATTGCCTTGTCGCTTTTTTCTTTCTCCGCCTGGAAAGTTTTTTCGGTCAGAGCATCGAGCCCTTGCTGCTGCGCGTATGCTCCTACTGATAAAAATCCCGCCAGTAGAAAGAACGAGAGTCTTTTCATGTGACTTAAATTTGGGGTTGAACGTTGGTTACCTGAATAATTTTGGAAAGTACTGAATAAAATACGGGATTATCAAGCCATTTGCTCAGAGGTTGGGTCCTCCGGGCCTTCAGCGGATGCGTCGGCCCCCCCGTCCATTTCGTCCAGTTCTTCATCCTCTTCCCGGGCAATCCGGGTTACTGACGAAATCTCGTCACCGTCGCGCAGGTTGATCAGCCGCACACCCTGGGTATTCCGCCCAATGACCCGAACCTCATCCACGTGCATCCGGATGGCCGTTCCCGCCTTGGTAATAATCATCAGATCGTCGGCATCGGTCACTTCCAGAATACCCACCAGATTACCTACTTTGTCGGTTACTTTCAATGTGCCGACTCCTTTGGCGCCCCGGTTGGTCACCCGGTATTCATCGAGCGGAGACCGTTTGCCAAACCCTTTTTCGGATACAACCAGCAACTGCGCATCGTCGCGGCCAATGCAGACCATTCCGACAGCTGTTACACCCGGCTCCAGATCAATACCGCGAACCCCGGCGGCTGTACGGCCCATCGGACGCACCCGGCTTTCGTTGAAACGAACGGCTTTTCCTTCGCTCGACGCAATGATAATGTCATTCTGACCATTGGTCATACACACGTTCAGCAACCGGTCGCCCTCCTCTTCATTAATCGTAATGGCGATGATACCGTTCTGGCGCGGACGCGAATACGCTTCCAGCAGGGTTTTCTTGATGGTTCCCTGCTCGGTACACATGACAATATAATTATTATTAATGTAGTCGGCATTCTTCAGATCCGTCACATTGATTACCGCCCGCACCTTGTCGTCCGACTCAATGTTGATGAAGTTGGCCAGCGGCCGCCCTTTCGAATCACGCGCGCCTTCCGGCAATTCATACACCGGCAACCAGTACAGACGGCCTTTCTGCGTAAAGATGAGCAGCGTGTTGTGCATCGTGGCCATGAACAGATGCTCCGTGAAGTCATCTTCCTTGGTCTTGGCCGCGCGCGAACCAACCCCTCCCCGACTCTGCGCCCGGTATTCGGTCAACGGGGTCCGCTTGATATAACCTTCGTGGGAAATGGTAATCAGCATTTCCTCGTCGGCAATCAACGACAGGTCGCTGATGTTGCCATCCCCGAGCATGTTGATCTCCGTCCGGCGCTCATCGCCGTAGCGGGCTTTCAGCTCCAGCAATTCGTCCCGGACAATGCTCAGTTTCCGTTCTTCGCTCGCCAGAATATCTTTCAGGTCGGCAATCAGACGGGCCAGTTCCTCGTATTCAGCGATGATTTTATCCCGTTCCAGCCCCGTCAATCGTTGCAGACGCAGTTCCAGAATGGCTTTCGCCTGTACTTCCGTCAACTTGAACCGCTCGATCAGACCGTTTTTCGCCACATCCGGATCGCGCGAACTCCGGATCAGTTCAATCACGGCATCAAGGTTATCGAGCGCGATCAGCAAACCTTCCAAGATATGCGCCCGTTTCTCGGCTTCGCGCAGTTCGTACTGCGTCCGGCGGGTAATCACCTCCTGACGGTGTTCCACGTAGTAGCGGATCATGTCTTTCAGATTCAGCAACACCGGGCGGCCTTTTACCAGCGCCACGTTATTGATGTTGAAAGACGACTGCAACTGCGTATACTTATAGAGGTTATTGAGCACCACGTTCGGAACAGCATCGCGTTTCAGATCGTACACCACGCGCAGACCATCGCGGTCCGACTCATCCCGGAACGCCGAAATTCCTTCAATTTTCTTATCGTTGATCAAGTCCGCCGTTTTCTCCAGCATCATGGCTTTGTTAACCATGTAGGGAACGTCGGTAACAATAATCTGCGTCTTTCCTTTATTTTCTTCAATGGTCGCGTGTGCGCGTAACACCACCCGTCCCTGACCGGTCCGGAATGCGTTGCGCACCCCTTCCATGCCGTAAATCGTAGCACCGGTCGGGAAGTCCGGGGCGGTGATATGCTCCATCAGTTCATCGATGGTAATATCATGATTTTCAATGTAGGCAACAATACCGTTCACCACCTCCGTCAGGTTATGGGGGGCCATGTTGGTGGCCATCCCGACGGCAATTCCCGACGACCCATTCAGCAGCAGATTGGGCAGTTTGGCCGGCATCACACTGGGTTCTTCCAGCGAATCATCGAAGTTGGGCTGAAAGTCAACCGTTTCTTTGTAAATGTCAGTTAGTATTTCTTCCGCGATGCGCTTCAGACGGGCTTCGGTATACCGCATAGCTGCCGGAGCATCGCCATCGATGGAACCAAAGTTTCCCTGCCCATCCACGAGCGGATACCGCAATGACCAGTCCTGGGCCATCCGCACCATCGTGCTGTACACGGAAGCGTCACCGTGCGGGTGGTATTTTCCCAACACCTCCCCGACGATCCGGGCCGACTTCTTGTACGGTTTGTTATAATTTACACCCAGTTCAGCCATCCCAAATAACACCCGGCGGTGCACCGGCTTCAGACCGTCACGCACATCGGGCAAGGCGCGGGAGATGATAACCGACATCGAATAATCGATGTAGGCCCCGCGCATTTCGTCTTCAATGTTGATGGGAATAATGTTGGTGGCGTCGTTTTTCTCTTCTGTTTCTTCTGCCATAAGAAGTTAATTCTCTGTCCGATAATCCGGACGAAGCGATGGTTAAAAAATGGAACCGTTCCGGGAAATCTACCGAACGGAGAAAGGCCTTTTCAATGGTGTGCCTATCATACAAATATGCAAAAAAATCGGCACAAATAAAAGCATTTTCCGCAGCAAGTGCAATTTGAGGCAAATTCCGGGCCAAGTTCACCATCCTTTCGCTACGGCCCGGTCAACCCCCTCAGATCAGTCGATACGAAGCCGATCGACTCCGTATTTCTGCGAACGGTTCCGTATACTCCAACCACCCTATTGTCCAATTCAGGAGAGAGCCGGACAACAGGGAAAATTCGTATAATACTATTCCGGGGAGACGACAACCAAATAATAAATTTTTCCGTATTTTTACGGATGTACTTTCCGCACAATTATATACATCCCATTTCGTTTTGGACTAATAATTGAGGGAACTCTGTCAATCAACCTGTAAAGTTTTATTGCACCTGATTCACAACGCAACGCAGGAAGTAGTACAGTATCATGCAGAAACGCCGTTTTTCGGATAAAACCCTTAAAATCCTTTCCCATTACCTCCTGAGCCTGCTGGCGATTCTATTGGTGGGCTGCTCTGCTCATACGCCACAGAATCAGAAACCGGAATACCCCCTGGCGCAGCAGGGAGTGCTGGACCTGCGCGCAGTCGAGTTTAATCAGCAACTGATTCCACTAAACGGAAGCTGGAAATGGTACTGGAAAACCCTGCTCAATCCGGGCGAGCGCCCACCCCGGTTTGAATACGGAAATTTCCCCGAACTGTGGAGTACACAAACCTGGAACGACCAACCGCTTCCCTCCTACGGTTATGCAACGTACTCGCTCACCGTTCTGCTCCCCCCCTCAGCGCCACCGCTGGCGTTGAAACTACCCGACATTTTCACGGCTTACCGGCTTTTTGTAAATGACCGGGAACTAACCCGCAGCGGCACACCCGGCACCACACCCGAAACCACAACTCCTTTCTGGTCAACCCAGGTCAAGTCGATTCCACCCACCTCCGACACCCTGCGGCTGCTCTTACAGGTGGCCAATTTTCACCATTCAAAAGGCGGCTCCAACCAAACCATCTTTCTAGGCTCCGCCGATGTGCTACAGGTTGCTGCGGACCGGGAGTATGCCCTCGACTATTTGCTCACCGGTTGCCTGTTCATGGGCGGCCTGTTTTTTCTGGGTCTGTTTTTATTCGGACGGCACGAAACCTCCCTTCTCTATTTTTCGCTGTTCTGTCTGCTGTATAGTTACCGCATCGTGGGCAGCGACGATTATGCCCTCCATGCCCTGTTTGAAACAGCCAGCTGGTCGCTGCTGGTCCACCTGGAATACCTGTCGCTGTTTATCAGCATTACCGTCTTTGTCCTTTACACGAACTCCCTCTACCCCACCGATGTCAACCGCCACGTCATCAGACTGCTGACCGGTATCTGTCTGGCATTTACCGCAGCAACCCTCCTGCTGCCGCCCGTTTACTTTACCCGGCTGATCAATCCGTTCCTGGGACTGATGCCGATTTACATCGGTTACGCTTTTCACGTTTATTGGCTAGCCGCCCGGCGAAAACGGCCTGGTGCCAACTATTCACTGATGAGTACGGGCGTTTTACTGGCGGTATTTATTATTATTATTCTGAAATATTTCCAGATTGCCATTCCGGAGGATATCGTACTGTTTCTGGGGTATATCGGCTTTTTCTTTCTTCAGTCCCTGGTGCTGTCGTACCGGTTTGCCTTTACGCTCCGGCAGGCCAAGGAACAGGCCGAAGAAGGACTTCGGGCCAAGAACGAGTTTCTGAGTACCATCAGCCACGAAATCCGGACGCCCCTCAATGCCATCATCGGGCTTAATCACCTAATGCTTCAGGACAATCCGCGCCCCGATCAGCGGCAACACCTGGATGTGATGCTCTTTTCGGCCAACAACCTGCTTCATATTGTTAATGACATCCTGGATTTCAACCGGTTTGAAGCCGGAAAAATAACGCTCGAAGCCGTTCCGATGGACCCAGCCCGCATCCTGCAAAATGTGGTGGCCACCTTCCAGCCCGTCGCCCGGGAAAAATCGCTCTCGCTCCAGTTGTCCATCGACCCCCGGTTTACCCCGAAAGTCATCGGCGACCCCAACCGGCTGGCGCAGGTGGTTTCCAACCTGGTCGAAAATGCCATCAAGTTTACGGAACAGGGCCAGGTAACCGTGAGCCTGACCGTTGATAAACAGCAGCCCGAAACCAGCACCCTGACCTTCGCGGTTGTAGACACCGGGATTGGAATTGCCCCCGAAAAACAGCAACTGATCTTTAACCAGTTTACCCAGGTTGATTCGTCCCTGTCGCGGACCTACGGCGGCACGGGCATGGGTCTGGCTATCAGCCGAAAAATCCTGCAAGTCCAGCAGGTAGAACTCAAATTGCAGAGCGAACCGAAAAAAGGCTCCCGCTTTTATTTCACGCAACGCTTTCCCCGCGCAGCCGCTCCCGGGCCCGAACCGAAGGAAAACAAACTGATCTCCGGCGACAAGCCCCTGCACGGAATTACGATCCTGCTGGTCGAAGACAATGCCATGAATGTTTTGCTGGCCAAAAACATTCTGAGTAAGCTCGGGGCATCGGTCGATGTAGCCAACAACGGTCAGGAAGCCGTCGATATGCTCGACTCTTCGAGACACCGCCTGATTCTGATGGATCTCCAGATGCCGGTGATGGACGGCTACGAAGCCACCCGCATCATCCGCCGACGCAACGAAACCCTGCCCATCATTGCCCTCACGGCCAGTCTGGCCCAGGAAGTGGGCGACCGGGTCAACGATGCCGGTCTGGACGAAATTCTGGTAAAACCGTATAACCCCGGCAGCCTCGCGCGGGTGATTCTCAAACACCTCAAGTTAGCCGGATAAGAAATAGGGATTTCAACGGACGGGTCTTTACCTTTGCACCCAATATTACGGTACTGATCCATTGATGCCTCATGCGCACTTCTTCAACTCTGTTGCTTTTCCTGCTTATTTTTACCAAAACGATGACGGCCCAAACCGTCAGTCAAGTTACCGATCCGGTTGAGTACGTCAACGTGCTGATGGGTACGGACTCCAAACCCAGCCTGTCGAACGGCAACACCTATCCGGCCATCGCCCTGCCCTGGGGCATGAATTTCTGGATGCCGCAAACGGGCCGGATGGGCGACGGCTGGGCCTATACCTATGCCGCCGATAAAATCCGGGGTTTCAAGCAAACGCACCAGCCCTCGCCCTGGATGAACGATTACGGCCAGTTTGCCATCATGCCCGTGACCGGCAAAATCCGCTTCGACGAAAACGAACGCGCCAGCTGGTTTTCGCACAAGTCCGAAATCGCCAGACCGTATTATTATAAAGTATACCTGGCCGATCATAACGTGACGACCGAAATTGCGCCGACCGAACGGGCCGCCCGCTTCCGGTTTACGTTCCCGCAAACCGATAGTGCCTCGGTGGTCATCGACGCGCTCGACAAGGGTTCATTCATCAAAATCATTCCCGGCGAAAACAAAATCATCGGGTATACGACCAAAAACAGCGGGGGTGTTCCCGACAATTTCAAAAACTACTTCGTCCTGATTTTCGACAAGCCGTTTGCGCACCACACGGTTTTTCGCGGCAAACAACCGGAAAGTCAGCTTCTTGAATTGCAGGCCGATCATGTCGGCGCGGTAGTTGGTTTTAAAACCCGCAAAGGCGAGGTGGTCAACGTCCGCGTGGCTTCTTCGTTCATCAGCCCCGAACAGGCGGAGTTAAACCTGAACGAAATCGGCTCGGACCCGTTTGAAACCGTTGCGCAGAAAGCCAAAGCCGCCTGGAACAAGGAACTGAGCCGGATTAAAATTGAAGGCGGCACCGTAGACCAGACCCGGACGTTCTACTCCTGCCTGTACCGCTCACTGCTGTTTCCGCGTAAATTCTACGAAATCGACGCCAGCAAAAAAGTGGTTCACTACAGCCCGTACAACGGCAAGGTGCTGCCGGGTTATCTGTTTACCGACACCGGTTTCTGGGATACCTTCCGCTCGCTGTTCCCGTTTCTGAACCTGATGTACCCTACGCTCAACGCCCAGATGCAGGAAGGGCTGGTCAACGCCTATAAGGAAGGCGGCTGGCTGCCCGAATGGGCCAGCCCGGGACTGCGCAACACGATGATCGGTTCCAACTCGGCGTCCATTGTGGCCGATGCATATCTGAAAGGCTTGCGCGGTTACGACATCAACACGCTGTACGAAGCCGTGCTGAAAAACTCCGAAAACGAAGGACCGCTGGATGCCGTCGGTCGGCGGGGTGTGCAGTATTACAACAAGCTGGGCTACGTTCCGTACGACGTGAAAATCAACGAAAATGCCGCCCGGACACTCGAATACGCTTACGCCGACTTCACGATTTACCAACTGGCCAAAGCCCTCAAACGCCCACAGGCCGAAATCGACCGGTTTGCCAAACGCAGCCAGAATTACCGCAACCTCTTCGATCCGGCCACGGGGCTGATGCGCGGTAAGAACCAGGACGGAACATTTCAAAAACCGTTTAACCCTTTTAAATGGGGAGATGCGTTTACCGAGGGCAATAGCTGGCACTACACCTGGTCGGTTTTCCACGACGTGCAGGGTTTGATCGGGCTGATGGGCGGACCTAAAAACTTCGTTGCCAAACTGGATTCGGTCTTTACCCTGCCGCCGGTTTTCGATGAGAGTTATTACGGCAGCGTGATCCACGAAATCCGGGAAATGCAAATCGCCGACATGGGGAATTACGCCCACGGCAACCAGCCGATCCAGCACATGATTTACCTCTACAACTACGCCGGGGCGCCCTGGAAAACCCAGTACTGGGTGCGCGAAACCATGAACCGCCTGTATCTGCCCACGCCCGACGGCTACTGTGGCGACGAAGACAATGGTCAGACCTCGGCCTGGTACGTATTCTCGGCCCTGGGTTTTTACCCGGTTTGCCCCGGAACCGATCAGTACGTGCTGGGCGCTCCGCTGTTCAAAAAGGCGACGCTGCAACTCGAAAACGGCAAGAAGCTGATTATCAACGCACCGACAAACTCAGAGAAAAACCGCTACGTGGACGCCGTCAAGGTGAACGGAAAACCGTATGCGGCCAACTGGCTGAGCCATCAGGCGCTGTTGCAGGGCGGAACCGTTGAGTTTACGATGCGCCCCACGCCCAACCAGCAGCGCGGCACCCAGCCCTCGGCCTTTCCCTATTCATTCTCAAACGAGAAACGGTAAGCGACCCGATTCCGGAGTTAAGCCGAGCCACTTTTCCGGTGGCTCGGCTTTTATTTTGTTCCCTCGGCCATGAACAGGGCCTTTTGCATCCGTCCCGCAAAAATTATATCTTAGCCAACAAAATAGCTTACGCCGTCGCTCACCGGTCAGGTTCTCTAGTTCTGTCATACCGTTCATGCCATTTCGCCGGATTTTCCAACATCCTCTGCTGCGCTTTTCGAAGCGACGAATCTGGATTTTTGTGGCCCTGGTTTCCTGGTCAGCCCCCATCGGAATTTACAACTGGATGGGCGACCGCTACCTGTCCGACTGGCGAATCTGGTTACCCACCACGGCATTTGCCTACACGGTTTGCATGACGTTGTTAGTGGTTCAGGAGAGCCTGATTTTCCGGATCATGAAGCGGTTTCCCCAAATCCGGCAGACCCTGACGCGTATCGTCCTGGAGTTTCTGGTTTTTCTCACCACCATCGGAGCCTCCACCCTGATTCCGTTTTACACCTTCCAGGCTATTCCGTATCTGAATTTCCACCCGGACAAGCTGGCCACCAACAACCTATGGCTGGGAACCTGCACCATCATTCTTTTTATCGGACTGTATGAAGGTCTTTATTCGCTGACCAAATGGAAGGAAAACAGTTTGCAGGCCGAAGCCTACAAGCGCGAGGTGTTGCTGAACCAACTGGACGTGCTGAAGAACCAGATCAATCCGCACTTTCTGTTCAATAGCCTGAATGCCCTATCGTCGCTGATCAGTGAAGAACCCAAACAGGCGGAAGAATACGTCGATGAACTGGCGAAAGGCTACCGGTATCTGCTGCAAACCAACGAAAACACGCTGACGACGCTGGAAAATGAGCTGACCTTTATCCAGTCGTACTACCACCTGCTGAAGATGCGGCACGGAACCGGCGTGACGCTCACGCTCGATGTGCCGCCCGCTTACCACGACCGGCAACTACCTCCGCTCAGCCTGCAACTGCTGGTGGAAAATGCCGTAAAACACAACCGCATTCTGGCCGGGAAACCGTTGCAGATTCAGATTGAACTCACGCCCGAACACGGGCTCCGGGTCCGCAACAACCTGCAACGCAAAACCACCCGGGTGGCCTCTAACCGGGTGGGGCTGACCAACATTGTCGCCAAATACCGCCTGCTGGGCCAAGCCGAACCGACCATTGTGGAGCAGGACGGCTTTTTTACGGTCACGCTGCCGCTGTTGAAACCGTCCGCCGTCCCGCAGGCTTAACCGGTTGCGAAAACCGCCCGGATTACGGCCTAGTCCGTTTCCACATAATTCAGGTCTTTTTTGAAGGTTTCTTCCATAAAATACAAGGCCATGAACGCCAGTGCCGCCGTCAGTAAACCGACAGCGAGGGCGCTGTTCAAGGTACCAAACTGGGCTTTCCCGTACACAAACAGCGAGGTCAGCGGAATGACGGCGCCCCGTACAAAATTCGGAACGGTGGTGGCTACCGTTGCCCGCAGGTTGGTGCCAAACAGTTCGGCGGCAATCGTGACAAACAGCGCCCAGTAGCCGTTGGCAAAACCCAGAAACACACACACCAGGTAAAACGTATTCACATCCTTCAGCGGAGCCAGCAGGTATACCAGCACGAAAACCAGTGAGAGGACAATAAAACCGCCGATGACTTTTTTACGGCTTCTGAAATACTGACTCAGCATCCCGCTGGCAATGTCGCCCGCGACCTGCCCGGAAAACGACAGCATCACGGCTTTTCCCGCAACGACCGGAGCCGAAAGCCCGATGGCCTGCCCGATTTCCGGCGAAAACGTAATCAGAATCCCGACGACAAACCAGATCGGCAAACCAACCAGAATGCATTGCAGGTATTTTAAAAACCGTTCACGGCTGGAAAAGAGCATCAGCAAATCGCCCCGTTTGACCTGACGTTCTTTGACGTTTTCAAAAATCCGGGATTCAAACACGTTGATCCGCAGCACCAGCAGCATCAGACCAAGCCCACCACCGACAAAATAAGAAATCCGCCACTGGAACAGATCGGCCACAAAATAAGCCAGAATGGCCCCTAGCACCCCCATCGTGGCGACAATCATGGTTCCGTAGCCGCGAATCTGTTTGGGCAGCACTTCCGTGACGAGCGTTACCCCGGCACCAAGCTCGCCCGCCAGACCCACCCCGGCCACAAACCGGAGAAGGGCATACATAGGCAGGCTGTTAATCAGTCCGTTACCGATGTTGGCCAGGGAGTAAATCAGAATCGACCCGAACAGCACCGAAAGCCGCCCGCGTTTATCGCCCATGATGCCCCAGAAAATACCGCCGATCAGCATCCCGGCCATTTGCCAGTTCAGCAGGGCAATTCCTTCGGGCAGAAGCTGATCGCCCTCTACGCCCAGCGCTTTCAGACTCGGCACCCGCACCACACTGAACAGAAACAGATCATACATATCCACCAGATAGCCCAATGCGGCTACGACTACCGGCAGTTGAAGCAATTGGCTACTCAGGCTTTTTTCAGTTTTCGGTTGATCAACCATTGTATCGTTAAGGTTAAAGGTCTACAGGTCAGGTTCGACGTCGGGGTATCAAAAGCGGGTTCAGCCACCTTGCTGTAGACCCCACACGTTAAACCAGCAATTAAACGTTCTTCGGCAGCGTGTACGGCGCCCGGTACGGACGGCTCAGGTAGGCATTCGCTTCCGAATCACCAATGAATTCTTCTTTTTTCGGATCAAATTTCAACTGGCGGCCCAGCCGGTACGAAATGTTGCCCAAATGAGCCAGCCCGGAAGCCAGGTGGGCCGTTTCAACCGGGCCATTTAGCTTCGATTTGTCGCGCGAGCGCACGGCCTCAATGAAATTCAGGTAGTGATCACCGCCCGCGTGCCCGGCGGGTCCGGGGGTGCGCTCCTTGCCCAGAAAGGTTTTGTAATCGTTGTAACCGTTGATGACCATGTACCCTTTATCGCCGTAGAAAAGATTGCCGATCTCAATACCGTCTTCCCGATTGGTCATCCAGGGCCGTACTTCAAATTGCAGAATCTTGCCTTCTTTGGGATAACGGTAGGTCGAAATCAGCGTTTCCGGTGTTTCCTTGCAGTCGTTCCAGAGGTACTTTCCGCCCATCGAACTGATTTCTTCCGGCAGGCCCACGTCCAGCCCCCACATCGCCAGGTCGGTTTCGTGGATGCCCTGGTTGCCAATATCGCCGTTGCCGTACTCCCAGAACCAGTGCCAGTTGTAGTGTACGTAATTTTTGCTGAACTCCCGCGCCTTGGCCGGCCCCTGCCACAGATCCCAGTTCAACCCCGCCGGAACTGCGCTGGTGCCCTGATTGCCAATATCCGGCCGCCATTTATACACCAGCCCCCGCGCCATGTACACCTTCCCGATCAACCCGTCGCGCAGGTGCTTGATAGCTTCCTGAATGGCCGTCGAACTACGCAACTGCACCCCGTGCTGCACCATGCGGTTGTATTTCGAAGCCGCTTCAATCAGCTTTCGGCCTTCCTTCAGGTTGTGCGTCCCCGGTTTTTCGACGTACACATCTTTCCCGGCCTGACAGGCCCAGATGGCCGCCAGCGCGTGCCAGTGGTTAGGGGTGGCAATGCTAACGGCATCAATGTTTTTGTCGTCGTAGACTTTCCGCAGATCCGGCTCGGTTTTCACCTTGCGGGAATAGGCTTTCTCAAACTCGGCGGCCCGTTCAGCCAGCACCACGTTGTCTACGTCGCAGAGCGTAACCACCTCGACGTTGGGCAAACCGGAAAAGCCGGAAATGTGGTTCTTTCCGCGCCCGTTGACGCCGATGACGGCCACCCGGATGCGGTCGTTGGCCCCGAACGCGTGGGCCGGGATGATGGTGGGCAACCCCAGCACGGCCAGTGAGCCGGTCGCTGCGGTTTTGAGGAAGGTACGTCGGGAGTCGTTTTGCATTTTTTTACGAGGTTTAGGAGAATATAATTTAGTTGTAACACAGCGTTAATCAGATAACATCAGGGTTAATCAGAGCGTCTCAGATAACCTCTGATTAACGCTGTGTTACAACTTACAATCTCGGTATCGTCATCCCGCCGTCGACCATGATAACCTGACCGGTTGAATACGGGAAATCGCCCCGGGCCAGCGCGGCCACCGCCCGGCCCACATCGTCGGGAAAGCCCCAGCGTTTCTGGACCGTTAAGCCTTCGTCGATCAGTTTGTCGTATTTCCCGATCACCCCCGCCGTCATATCGGTGCGGATGATGCCGGGCCTGACTTCAAACACCGGAATATCGAACTCGCCCAGCCGGGCGGCAAACAACTGCGTTGCCATGCTCAACCCCGCTTTGGCCACGCAGTATTCGCCCCGATTGACGGAAACGACCGTGGCCGAGATGGACGAAACGTTGATGATGCTGCCCGTAAAGTCGGTTTGCTCCGCCTTTTGCCGGATCATCCAGTTGGCCGCGGCCTGGGTCAGGAAATAAGCGCCCTGCAAGTTGGTCGACAGAACGTGTTCGAAGCTTTCCTCGGTGGCTTCCAGAATGTCCCGGCGTTCCTTCGGGGCAACGCCCGCATTATTAACCAGTACGTTCAACCGTCCGAAATGGGCCATGATCTGCTCCATCATTCGCGAGCGGTCTTCTTTGGAAGCAATATCGCCCTGACAATACAGCACATCGGCCCCCAGTTCCCGCAAACCGGCCAGAGCCTCGCCAACGGCTTCTTCGGGCCGAACACCGTTGATGGCCAGATCAAAACCGGCTTTGGCCAGGTGTTCGGCAACGCCGTAGCCAATGCCCCGGCTACCGCCGGTTACAAACGCGACTCTTTTCATAATTCCGGAATGTCAACCCAGCACCGTTTTTCCCAGCTTTCAATGCCTTTTTCGGCCAGTTGAACCCCCTTGGCCCCCTCCCGCAAATCCCACGGAAACGGTTCGTCCTTCACGACGTGCTTCAGAAAAAGCTCCCACTGCACCTTGAAGGCGTTGTCAAACAATTCCTGCTCCGGTACTTTGGCCCAACCCTCAAAAAACTTGATGGGCTGCTCAATATCGGGGTTCCAGACGGGTTTGGGCGTGTTGCCGTAATGCTGAATATAGCACTCGCGCAGACCCGCCACCGCCGAGCCTTTCGTGCCGTCGACGTGCAGCGTCAGCAGGTCGTCGCGCCGAACCCGCGTGGTCCAGGAAGAATTAAATTGGGCAATAACGCCCCCTTCGAGTTCAAACGTCGCATAGGCCGCATCGTCGGCGGTTGCCACATACGGTTTTCCCTGCTCGTCGATCCGTTCGGGAATGTGGGTGGCGCCCAGACAGGACACGGATTTTACTTTCCCAAATACATTGTCGAGCACATACCGCCAGTGGCACAGCATATCCACGATAATACCGCCGTCGTCTTCCTTGCGGTAATTCCACGAAGGCCGCTGCGCCGGAATGGTGTGGCCCTCAAACACCCAGTAGCCAAACTCGCCCCGAACGGAAAGGATTTTACCAAAGAAATCATTCTCAATCAGCCGCTTCAGTTTCAGCAAACCGGGCAGCCAGAGTTTGTCCTGCACTACCCCGTTTTTCAGTCCGGCTTCCTTGCAGAGATGGTAAAGCTCCATCGCCACTTCGGTACTGACGGCCGTTGGTTTTTCACAATAGACGTGTTTTCCGGCTTCCACGGCTTTGCGGACACCCTCAGCCCGACGGCCCGTGGTCTGGGCGTCGAAATAAATAATGTTATGCGGATCAGCCAGGGCCTCATCGACGTTGGTCGTCATCTTGGTTACGCCCGACTGCTGACACAGTTTTTCGAGTTTATTGACATCACGGCCCACCAGAATCGGATCGGGCATAATCACCTCGTCCGGTCCGACCTTTACCCCGCCCTGTTTGATAATGGCGGCAATGGAGCGCAGCAGGTGCTGATTGGTACCCATCCGGCCCGTGACGCCGTTCATGATAATACCGACTTTGTGTTCTTTCACTGTTGAATAAATGGTTTGACGGTTTTTATGAATGATACAAATAGCCGTTTTTGATTTTTTCGAGAAACTCCTTCTGATCTTCGGCCCAGTAGCGGTTCGAAAAGATTTCGACCTCGTTGAACCCGTTGAAACCCGTCGCTTCGACCCACGACCGAATCTGGCGGACGTTGATGCAGCCCTCCCCCATCAGTCCCCGGTCGTTGAGCAGGTCCTCCGTCGGGGTTTTCCAGTCACAGATGTGAAAAGCGAACAAATGGCCGTTTTTACCGCACCGCTGGATTTCCTGTTCCAGATTCGGATCCCACCAGAGGTGATACACATCAACGGCTACGCCCACCAAGGGCGAGTTGAGTTCCTCGGCCATATCGTTGGCCTGCCCTAACGTATTGATCGCCGAGCGGTTATCGGCGTACATCGGGTGCAGCGGTTCAATGGCGAGCTTCACCCCGCTGGCTTCGGCATGGGGCAGCAGGGCGGCAATACCGTCCCGAATCTGCTTGCGGGATTCGGTCAGGGGCTGGCCGGGAACGGCTCCGCAGACCAGCACCACGTGCGGGGCACCCAGTTCGGCGGCTTCGTCGATGGCCCGGCGGTTTTCGTCAATGGCCGCCTGACGACCTGCCGCTTCGGGGTGCGGAAAAAATCCGCCCCGGCAGAGCGACACCACCGTCAGGTTATGATCCCGCAGAAGCTGGCCCGTCTGGTAGATGTTGCGGTTGGCGAGCGCATCCCGCCAGACGGTAATGCCGCCAATGCCGGAGAGGGCAAAATGCTCGGCGGCTTCCTCCACCGACCACGGCTTAGTCGTAATGGTATGGACGCAAAGTTTTGAAAAGTCCCGGAATGGAGATTCCGGGAACGCCGGTTCTCCCGGCGCTGATTCCGGTTGCGGTGTCAGGTTCATGCCAGGGCTCCGAAGAAGGTGTAATAGGGTTCGTTGTTCAGGACGCGTTGCAGGTAGAGCGCCACTTCGCGGGCGTGGTAATCGCCCCACATGCTCGACTCGCCGTAGGGTATTTTGCTCTCTTCGGGCACGTAATCCCAGCCGTTGGGCCGGTGGTAAATCGAGTGCAGAATCAGCCCCTGGTGGTTCGGGTCGGTACTCAGGTAGGGCTCGGCAAACAACGTATCTAACACCGTTAACCCGGCCTGCCAGTACCGTAAGCCGTTTTCTACGTCGCCCCGTTCGGACAGGTATTTGCCCAGCCGAAGCAGCCCCTGCGCCCCGATGGCGGCTGCGGAGCTATCCACCGGCTCAAAATCGTTGTACGGATCGGCGGGCCGGTTCAGGTAGTCGCCCATTTTGGCCAGACCGGGAGCGCCGGTGTCCCAGTACGGAATGCCGTTGGCGGGCGTGTGTTCGATGTAAAAATCGCAGGTGGCGCGGGCGGCTTTGAGCAAGTAGGCTTCCACCACCGTCCAGCCGCCGAACGGTTCCAGATCGGTTTTCTCGAACGTATTCAGGTATTCGAGTTGTTCGGCAAAACCGCACATGGCCCAGGCCAGGCCGCGCGTCCAGGTCGAGAAACCGGTGTAGCCCTGCTGGGAGTTGGGGCAGCGGAAATTACCGTCTTTGGTATTAAACACGCTTTCGTGCGCCGTGCGGCCCCAGAGGTCGTAGGTATCGCGCCCTTCGCCGTAAAATACCGAGTAGTCGGCGGTGGCTTTCATGTGTTGCAGGGCGCGGTCGAGCAGGTTAATCACCACATCGCCTTCCCCCTGAAAAACGTGGCCCAGACTGTGGCTCAGCACCACCGCCCGGCACGAACGGATGGTATCCACAAAAAGCGAATGCGGTCCGTTGAAGGAGTGAATAAAGCCGCCGGTTTTCATGGTCGTCCAGCGGCTGGCCTGCACCGCACCCGAGATTTTGAGCGCCAGTTCGTAGAAATTCTTTTCCCACTCGTTGAACTCCGTTTTGCCTTCCCGCATGAGCCGCAGCAGGTTACCGTAGGTGCTCACGTTGTTGAAACCGTGGTCGTGCACGCCGATGTGGCTGATGTGCGGGGCCATGACCGTGAGGGTTTTCTGACGCCCCATTTCCAGAAAGCTGGTGTCGCCGGTGGCATCGAATTGCAGAATGGCCGAGCCAAACTGAAACCCCTGGGTCCACTCGGTCCAGCCGCGGGTGGTATAGTGGCCCTGTACGGTAAAAACAGGGGACCCTTTGGCGGTATCGTACTGGGTATCAATGAGTTTGATTTTTTGGGCGGATAAGTCCCAGAATTGTTGAAGTCGGGTGGTGAAGTCAGCCGGTTGGAGGGCGTTGTTGATTTGAATCATTGGTCAGGTAATCGGAAAACGAGAAAAATCCTTGGAATTACCCGTATAAGACAAAACCGGCCCTGACTTACCGTTTTTCGGGGAAAATATGTTCTGACGGGCTTTTTTGGCAGAGGGGCGGCTCCGGGATGTGACTTTTTTGCTCCGCATCCTTCCAATAAGATAACGTCTTTTCACTTTACCAGTAAGCTCATGAACCGAATTCTTTTGGCAGCGTCGTTTCTGATCGCTCAATTTTCTGCCCGGGCCCAGCAACCCGCCCCCCTGATTGAACGCACCGAATCCATTATCTACGAAAAGCGGGTAACCGAAAAACGAGTGGCCAACCCCGATCTTCCCGGCCCGCCGGTTTCAGAAAACGCTTCTTCGGCTGTCGTGGCAACACCGGTTCCGGAGCCTGCGGTTCCGGTCATCAGTTCCCCGCCCGGCCCCGCCCTTGCCCCGCAGGCGGCTTATCCCGCACCCACCGCTGCCCCCGACGAAATCCGGCAGTTACGCAGACTGATTGAAGCGCAGGGGCAAAAAATCGACAGCATCCGGCAGGAAATTGCCCGGCAGAAACAGGCCGTCATGGCACCGCAAGACCCGCACCACCCGGCAGCGCCATCCCAAGCCCCAAAACGGGATAACATTTCGGTGGGGGTTTATATGGGGCCGAATCTTTCTGCTTATTCAACGGATCAGGATAGTCTGGGTTCCCGCGCCCGGGTGGGCTATCAGTTCGGTTTATACGTGCGCGGAGGAGGCCGCCTGTTTGGCCAGCTGGGCGCTGAATACGTCGGCATTTCCTCCAGACGTTACAGCAAAGACGACAAAGGCACCTCACTCAAGCAACTCAACAGCACCATTAATACGCATTACATTCAGGTTCCGCTCCAGATCGGTTACCGCCCCCTGATGACGCAATCCAGACGGACGGGTATCCGGATTCAGGCGGGGGCTGAATTATCGTATCTGCTCCAGGCCGACAAAAACGATTTTAAACTAACCGACGAGGATTATAACCAAACGGTAATTAATCTGCTGGGCGGCATTGGCTTTGATCTGGGGCCGATTACACTGGATATTTCGTATCACCACGGCATCCGGGATGTGTACAGGGCCGAAAATGCCAAACTGCGGATGGTGGGTGCGAGTCTTGGATTCAAGTTTTGAAAGACAACAGGCGGCTTTTTTCGGATCATTTCCAGAAGGCCGCAAAATGTATCCCATAGCCTCATTTACGCCATTTCTGCACTAACTTTTTTCGTCTATCAGGACTTTCCCTTAAACGGCCTGGCCACTGGCTGATTCTACCGGTTCTGCGCCGGAGAGAACAGTTTAGCCAGGCCGGTTTATTTAAACAAACTAGTCACCGACACCTTACTTTTTACAGCCGACAAGGCCGTTGACTTTCTTAATTAAACCAAACCGTATGGAAAGTATGATGAAGGCTGCACTGAAAACAGCCCAGGGCGATTTTGAAGTAACCAACGTGCAAACCCCTAAAATTCCCCGCCCCGACTGGGTGCTGGCCCGCGTTCGGGTAGCCGGCATCTGCGGAACCGACCTTCGGCACTGGAAACACGCCGAATCGGACCTGGCTCACAAAATCATGGGGCACGAACTGGCCGGCGAGGTCGTCGAAATCGGAGATGCCGTCACCAACGTCAAACCGGGCGACCGGGTTGTCATCGAAACCCTTCTGGGCGATGAGACCTGCCCCTGGTGTCGCTCGCAGCAGTATAACCTCTGCCCCCACCTCTATGAGGTGCGCATGGAAACCGTCTCCCGGGCTTTTGCTGGCTACCTCATCGCGCCCGCCAAGAATTTATACAAACTACCCGATCACGTGAGTTTTGAAGAAGCCACGCTGCTGGACACGTTTTCGGTTTGTCTGCACGCCGTTCAGCTTAGCGGCCTCAAACTGAACGACAAGGTAGCCGTCATTGGAGCGGGACCAATTGGATTGGGGCAGCTCCAGCTAGCCAAGGCAAACGGGGCGGATGTGATTGTAACCGACGTGGTTGATTCTTCGTTGCAGCTGGCCCTGGAGTTGGGTGCCGATGCCGTCGTGAACACCAAGACGCAGGACGGTTACCAGAAGGTGATGGAGTTTACGGGCGGTCGCGGAGTGGATATCGCCTTTGAATGCGCCGGTGGCCCCGCCATGCCCGTTACCCTGCCGCAAGCCACCTCGTTTGCCCGAATCGGCGGAAAAGTGGTGATTGTTGGCGGTTTTGACCCGGGCAAAACTGCCATTGAACTGGAATGGCAACGCATCCAGATGGCCCAGATTCAGCTTATTCCGAGTGCCAGCTACGCGTGGTGGGGCATCGATCCCGAAATGCGGATTTGCCTCGATCTGCTGGCTAAAGGTAAATTAAACGCCCGGAAGCTGATTACCCACAGTTTTTCGCTCGATCAGATTAATCAGGCGTTTGAAACGGCCCAGGACAAAGAGAAGACGCACGCCATCTTCGTCGCTCTAACCATTTAAACAACAATGCGTTGGATGGCATCCTAGGTAATGTCCAACCAATGCGCTACCCAATTTACAGTTGGCACTTCGCAGGCCGGACGGACTCAACGCGGCCTGCGAAGTGCCGATGGCCACCCCGCAGCCTGTTCCACAGGACGGCCATCACGAGTCCATTCGAAATGGAGGGTCAGGCGGCCAACTGCGCCGTATACCGTTGTTCCAGCAGGTGCGGGTTTTCGTAGCGGTTGCCCAGTACCCGAAGCTGGCGGGCGTGTAGCGCACTGAGTGAAAAAGCCGGGAATTCGCCGGTTCCGAGGGGTTGAAACAGGGCGTACCCGCAGCGGTGGTTCGACCAGCCAATCTCAAAAATCCGTCCGTCCCACTCCACCAGGTCGCTTTCGTACAGCAGGATTCCCCGCCGGTCCGACTGCCCGATGGTGCGCATCAGCCGCCAGGCGAACGCCGTTGTCTGGGGTTGCCCATCGGCGGGTGGTAGTTGACTGACCAGGGCCAGGGCTTCCTGGAGCCAGATGGTCAGATAAGGTTCGGGGGTCATGGGGAGTCCGGCCAGGTAGTGCATCTTCTGGCCGTCCCAGATTCGGGATTGGATGGGTTGCATACGCTTAATCGTAATAAAGTTCTGCTAGTATTTATAACAAATCTATATCATAAACGCGCATTTTACAACCCGGAAGGATGGAGTTGTATTATTTCACGCAAATAAAACCTATTCTTTTGCGTGAACGGTCCAGTTTTATCCTAGTCCAGCCGATAACGGGAAATCCATCGCCGTAAACTCTAAAAAAATCATACTTTCGTCATAATCTTTTCTTTTCAATTCCTTACCTTCGCTACCACGCTAACTTTACTATACTCTACTGCCTTTTCTCGAAAGTAAACAGTAGGTCACATAGAAAGGCGGCTTTTCAACAAACGATGGATAACCATTACCTTCTCTGGACGCAGGCAATTTCGGGCGATGCAACCGCGTACGCAAGGTTGGTTCATTTGTTTTTTCAGCCCCTGTTCCTGTATGGATGCAAGTTTACCCGCAACCGGGAACTGATTAAAGACTGCATTCAGGATGTTTTCCTGGAAGTCTGGCAAAAACGGGCGTTGCTGGATTCTGAAATCCCGCCCAAACCGTACCTGATGGCATCCTTACGCCGTCGAATTCACCGGGTTGTTCTAGCCAACCGCCTGGTACTGGACCCCGATGACCGCTGCGCTGACCCGGAATTTGAAGTTGAATTCTCGGTGGAAGAAGCTTTTATTCGTGAGGAGGCCACGCTGGAAACCGCCGGGCAGTGCCTGCGGCTCCTGCATTCGCTGCCGAAACGCCAGCAGGAAGTCATTTACCTGAAGTATTTTCAGGAACTCAGCCGCGACCAGATGGCCGAGGTCATGAACATTTCTCCGCAATCGGTTTCCAACCTGATTCAACTGGCGCTGAAATGGCTCAGGTCCCGCCTGAAATCCAAAGTCCTGCTCGTTTTGTTACTCTTTCCGTATTTCTGCTAACGACCTACCCGCTTTCGGGCTACGGGCGTAGACCTTTAGAGGGGCATTGTTCTGCGAAACGATCAGCCACCGCCCGGCTTTTCCGTTCAGCGCGAGGATGGACCGGCAATCTCCATCGGCCACAAAACCGGTTTTATCGTACGATTGGGGCGTAAAATGTCCCTTGCCATCCCCCAGCAGGACCAGCCCGGCCAACGCATCATGTCGCCCAACGACGGGTTCCACATCGTACGCATTGCCCACCAGCACCACATCCAGATGGCCGTCGTCGTTGCAGTCTTCCACCCAAAAGTCCTGCACGGGTGCCCACTGAGCGGCTTGTGGCAACGGTTTGACCTGAAACTGCCCCTTGCCCCGGTTCTCAATCCAGACACTTTCCTGCATATAGGCTCGTCTGACTTGCGCTTTCTCAATCTGTTCGCTGGTCAGTACATCCTTCCGTTCGGCCCGGGCGTAATCAGCATACTGCTCAAATTTCTTCCGCATCGACGGCATTTGCTTCATCAATAAATCCCGCGGTGGAATGGGGTACTCCCGCCCGGCCAGGTAGTAGGACGAAACCGCATCGAGCGTGCCATTCTGGTCAAAATCAGCCGCATAAACGCTCAGCGGCTCCGTCGGTGAACAACGGTAACGCGTGTTCAGGCCCGTGTTGCCCACCACCAGATCCAGATCGCCATCGTGGTCGAAATCCCCGCTTTTGACGCAGTTCCAGAAACCGTCCGACTGCGGAAACGCATTGAGTCTGGTCAGACGGCCCCGGTTATTCCTGAAAACCGTTATCGGCATCAGTTCGCCCACCACAATCAGGTCCGGCCAGGAATCGGCGTCGAGGTCGGCCCAGACCGCATCGGTCACCATGCCGATGGATTTGAGTTCCGGAGCCACGGCATCGGCCACGTCGGTAAACCGTCCCCGGTCGTTTTGCAGCAGAAAGCTTTCGCCCGGCAACGGGTACTGGCTCGGTACCAGCCGCCCACCCCGGAACAGATCCAGGTCGCCGTCTTTATCAAAATCAGCCGCCCGGACGCAGGACCCGCTCCGCCGGATAACGGGCAATTGTTGCGGAGCCGGGCTAAATGCGGCTTTTCCGTCGTTCAGATAAAGCCGGTCCTGCAAATACACCGAACGGTCATCGAACTCGTTGGAACCGTTCACAATGTATAAATCGGCATCGCCATCGCCGTCGGCATCAAAAAACACCGCTCCGGTATCTTCCTCCTGCTTGGGCCGCGATTCGTCGGTATAAGCCTGCTGCCGAAACCCACTGGCAGTCTGGATAAACAGTTTACCGTACTGCCCGTAGGCCCCACCCACGAAGAAATCCTCCAGCCCGTCGCCGTTGACATCGCCAGCCGCCAGCTTCGGCCCCAGTTGCGAAAATTTGTGCGGCAGCAAAACCTCGGTGCTGTAGTCCATGAAGGGTTCTTCCTGGTGAACGTAACGGACACCGCTCCGGGCCGTTGCATCAACCCAAAGACGGTTTTCGGGTGCTGATTTCGGTTTAGCATACGGTTTAGCCCCGTCCTGATTCAGCGTTACGGTTTGGTTCGCCGGTATATTTCGCAGGACTTCCCGGTTTCCGTTGAGCCAGATCACCGCCAGCGAGTCAACCCGTTGAGAGGCTCCCAGTCCAAAATGCAGCCGGTAATCCACCGACGAAGCATACCCCCGCGTCACGGCCTGCACCTGCGTTTGCCGCTGCCCGCCCGCAAAAACCGTCACCGTGCTGCCCAGTCCAAACGTATTCTTGCCCGAACCTTTCAGCCGCACATCCAGGA
Organism: Larkinella arboricola; assembly: GCF_003259745.1. Taxonomy (GTDB): domain Bacteria; phylum Bacteroidota; class Bacteroidia; order Cytophagales; family Spirosomataceae; genus Larkinella; species Larkinella arboricola. The sequence continues at coordinate 946,433 of NZ_QLMC01000002.1, forward strand.
AATGAGTTTTGGGCGCGTTATTCCGCAGAATGAACGCATCTTCGTTGATGTTGTTCACGACCAGATCCAGGTCGCCGTCGTTGTCCAGATCGGCGTAGGCGGCCCCGTTCGAGAGCGAGGTTTTATCACCAAACCAATCGGCGGTTGCGTCTTCGAAGGTGAGGTCGCCCCGGTTTCGGAAAAAGAAATTGACGTTGTTCCAGGACGGCATTTTAGCGGCCCGTTCGATGGTGGAGCGCCGGAAGTCGGCTTTGGTGTTGCCGGTTTGCCAGAACGTAACGTTATAAGCCACAAAATCCAGATCGGTAATGTCGCGCAGATAGCCGTTGGTCACAAACAGGTCCTTATGGCCGTCGTTGTCCAGATCGGCAAACAGGGGTGCCCAGCTCCAGTCTGTTGCGTGTACCCCGGCCAGTTGCCCAATCTCGGAAAACAACACCTGCCCGTCCGGGGTTTTTCCCTGATTGACGTGCAGCATATTCCGCATGTACTGGGGCTGATACCCCGCCCGCAGCTCCAGTTCGAACTGCTCGAAGTGCCCCGCGCCGGTCATTTTTTTGCGTTGCAGGTTGTCGGCAGGCAGCATATCGAGCGTCATGACATCCAGCCGCCCGTCGTTGTTGACATCCGCTACGTCGTTGCCCATCGAAAACCGGCTCTGGTGCCTGAAATACTGCCCGACGGATTCTCGAAAGGTGCCGTCTTGGTTGTTGATGTACAGGTAATCGTTGTTCAGAAAATCGTTGGAGATATACAGGTCGTCCCAGCCGTCGTCGTTCAGATCGGCCACGGCTACGCCCAGCCCCAGACCATCGTGCCGGATTCCGGCCTGCCCGCTTACGTCCGTGAACGTACCGTTGCCGTTGTTGCGGTAGAGTTTATCCGGCGAAAAACCGCTGCCGTCGGTCACCGCCGGTTCGATCCTGTTCGGGTTCTGAACCAGACCGGTGGTGGTGAGCAAATACGCATCCAGATCGCCGTCTTTGTCGTAATCGAAAAAAGCCGCCTGGGTGGTGTAACTGGTATCGGCCAGACCGTACTGCGCGGCACTTTCTTTAAACCGAACCGCCCCACCGTTCTTTGCTCCCTGATTGATGTACAACTGGTTGGCCCGTTCCGCTCCCGGATAATTCCCGGCCTTGCAGACGTAAACGTCCAGTAAACCGTCGGCGTTGATGTCCACCATCGTCACCCCTACCGACCAGCCCCGCGGCTGAATCCCGGCCGTTTCCGTAGCCTCTTCAAAGCGCAGCGATTCACCGTCGGCGTTGCCTTTATTGAGGTACAGTTTGTCGCCCGACTGATTCCCGGCAAAGTACAAATCGGCAAAACCGTCGTTGTTCAAATCACCTACCGCGACGCCCGCGCCATTGTACACCAGGTGGTAATCAAAAAGATTATGCCGCTCGTCCTCAGCTACTTTATTCTGAAAATAGACCCCGGTTTCGTCCGACGGCATTCGGGTAAACAGCTTCTCATCGGCGGAGTGGCAGGCCCACAATCCTAGCAGCAGGCCGACCAGCGGCAGAACGGCTTTCATAGAAAAAGACAAACGGTTTAGGAACGAAGCAGACTGCTTCTTTTTCCTAGTAGACAAAACCACTCGCCAGATACCCTACCGAACGCAAAAATCCCCCAGACTTTTCAGGATTGGGCCGTCAAAAAAGAAATGGATTTTTTTTTAGCGGAATGATAGTATCCCGCCCACCCTTCAGTCTATCATCGTTTAAACCGGTCACGCAATCCAATGCAACAGTATCTTTCTTACACTGCTGAACAATTTGTCTGGGATGATCTTTTCCGGGACTGGGTGCTGCACCCAACTCCCGCATCCGATGCAATCTGGCAACAGTGGCTGGCCGAAAACCCGGAGAAAAAGGCGGTTGTCCAGCAGGCCCGGGCGCTGGTGCTGGCGTTGCAGGTCCGGGAAGTGCCCCTGGATGAATTTGAGCTGAATGAATCGGTACGGCAAATTGTGGCCCAGGCCACGGAACAGGGGTCTGAAGGTCGGCTAGTTCGTCCGGTCTGGTTATTCCGTACCCGTTGGGTGGCCGCAGCCTCTGTTGTACTTCTCCTCGCCGTTGGCGGCTGGTTCTGGACGCAGCGGAACGGAACTCCCCTCACCGACCCGCCACTGACGGTACAAGAACAACCTCAATTCCGGTTTACCGAACGCGAGAACCTGACCCAAAAACCAATGCTGGTGAACCTCAACGACGGTAGTGTGGTCGTGCTTCAGCCCCAAAGCAAGCTATGGTTTCCGACGGTTTTTGAAGCCAATAAGCGGGAGGTCCACCTGAGCGGGGATGCTTTTTTTGAAGTTCGCAAAGACCCCAAACGGCCTTTTCTGGTCTATGCCGGTGAAATCGTCACCAGGGTGTTGGGCACCAGCTTCTCGGTCCGGGCTTTTGAAAATGATCCCGGCATTTCGGTAAAAGTAAAAACGGGTCGGGTGGCGGTTTTTCACCGTGATCATTTACAAACGACCGCATCGCCGAATACGAAAGAAGTGGTGCTGAAAGCACGTCAGCAGGTAGAGTATTCCCGAAAAAAAGCCCGCATGACGAAAAGCACACTGCGGGCGGCCCAAACCGAACGGGATCCCGTTTTTTACCGGTTTGAGTTCGACGATACGCCCTTGCCGGAAGTCTTGAAAACGCTGGAAGATGCGTATGGAATCAGCATTCGTTACGACGAAAATCAGGTCAGCGATTGCCCGCTGACGGCCCGGTTTACCGACCAGTCCCTGCACGAAATGCTTCAGTTTATCTGCACGGCCCTCAACGGCAGCTATTCCATGCAGAACGGTCAGTTGATGCTCGACGTAAAAGGCTGTAGTGAGTAGTAAAAGGTCATTCATGTTGCAGCATGAATGACCGGAAGTGCCCCGTCCTGAACGAACTCATGACCCGGTTTTGCCGGGTAAGGGGATGATTTTGCCGAACCTTTAATTCCAAACAAAACCCTTCAAATGTATGAAAGAATTTTTTTTCTACCGAACCCTTTCCCTCCGGTTACTTATGCGCGTTGGACTTTTACCCCTGTTGCTGATGACCTGGGCGGTTGGAACGGCTTTCGCCCTCGACGGCAAGGCGCAGGACCTGCTGGCCCGGAAAGTAACCCTGCGGGCTAAACAACTTGAAATTAAACGCGTGCTTCGGGAAATTGAGCAGCAGGCAGACATCCAGTTTGTCTACAGTTCCCGGCTGATTCCGTCGCACCAGAAAATAACCTATGAAGCCGCTGGTCAGAATCTGGAGAAAGTGCTGGACGACCTGCTCAAACCGCTGCGGGCGACCTACGAAGTATCCGGCAAAACCATCATTCTCCGCAAAGAAACCGTCAATAGCCCGAATACCGGTTTCATTTCCGATCCGGCATCCGCCGAAGCCGTAGCGGACCAGGCCGTCAGCGGGAAAGTAACCGACGAGAAAGGCGAAGGGCTGCCGGGCGTTAACGTCGTCATTAAAGGCACCTCCCGGGGCACTACCACCGACGCCAGCGGAGCGTACCGAATTGTGGTGCCGGATGCAAACACTACGCTGGTATTCAGCTACGTAGGATACGCTTCGCAGGAACTGGCCGTTGGCGGACGGAGCACCCTTGATCTTGTTTTGTCGGTCAGTGACAAATCCCTGGATGAAGTGGTGGTGGTGGGTTACGGCGAACAGAAAAAAAGCAATGTTACCGGCTCGATTGTTTCCGTCAAAGCGTCAGAAATTGCAAAAGTACAGTCGCCAAGTTTTGACAACGCCCTACAGGGCAAAGTTCCGGGCGTCTACGTGACCACCAACGGCGGCCAGCCCGGGGGCGGTATCAGCGTCCGGATTCGCGGAGTTGGGGCCATCAACAACAGTAACCCGCTCTACATCGTTGACGGCGTGCAGATTGGCGGGGGTGACAGCGAAAACTCCAACCCGCTGGCGACGATCAACACCAACGACATCGAATCCATTGACATTCTGAAAGATGCGGCCTCGACGGCTATCTACGGTACGCGGGCGGCCAACGGCGTGGTGCTCATCACCACCAAACGCGGCAGCTCCGGGGCACCGCGGCTGAGCTGGAGTAGTTATTACGGCCTTCAGAACCCGACCCGTAAACTCCCAAATCCGCTGAATGCCACACAATTTGGCCAGAACATGAACGCGGCTTTCGTGGCCGCCGGGCAACCCGCGCCGTATGCCGACCCCACCACGCTGGGCCAAGGCACCAACTGGATCGACGAAATGATGCAGACCGGCCAGATTCAGGAACACCAGTTTTCGATTGCGGGTGGAGGAGCCAAAAACAAGTACTTTGTGTCGGCCAACTACTTCAACAACGACGGGATGATGATCCGGACCTGGTTTGAACGGATGTCGGTGCGGGTGAATACCGACAACCAGATTTCCGACAAGGTCAAAATCGGCAACAGCCTGTCCATTGCCCGAATCAACCGCCGGGACAATGGCGCGGGCAACCGGCAGTTCATCGGTGGGGTTTTCACGAACATTTACCAGACCCTGCCCACCATGTCAGTCTACAACGACGACGGGACCTTTGCGGGACCGACCGACAGCCGGTTTGAGCGCCCGGCAAACCCCGTTTTCGATCAGCTTCGCCCGAAAATCGACAATGAAGATTACAACCTGATTGGCAATTTATACGCCGAATACCAACCGGTTAAACGCCTGATTTTCCGAACCAGTTTTTCGGGCAACGTCGGTTCCGGCTCCTCCTACACCTTCAACCGTATCTGGACAGCGGGTTTGCTCAACTCGGCGGGTTTATCGTCGCTGAACGTCGGTTCCTCGCTGGGCCGCACCTGGATTTGGGAAAATACGCTGACGTATACGCACGATTTTGGAAAGCACAACCTGAATTTTTTGCTGGGTACCACGGCACTGGACTCCAAATACCGCTCGGCGAATCAAAATGCTTCCTATGATACGGATGCCTTTCAGGAAATCGCCAGCCAGGGCGCCAAATCGCTCAATACCAACACCAATTCGGGTGAAGAATCGCTGGCGTCGGTTTTCGGTCGGATTTCCTACAGCTACGCCGACCGCTATTTGCTGACGGTCAACCTCCGCCAGGACGGTTCTTCCAAGTTCGGGGCCAACAAAAAATATGGGATTTTCCCATCCATTTCCGGGGGATGGCGCATTTCGGAAGAAAGTTTCTTTCCCAAGAATGCCGTGGTCAGCGACCTGAAAATTCGGGCAGGCTGGGGACAGGTGGGTTCGGACGCCATCGGTAACTTCATGTACCTGGCCCGGGTTGGCAGTGGTTTCAACTACGCGTTCGGCAATCAGACCGGGCAGTCGTCCATCGGAGCCGCCCTGAGCGACCTCGGCAACCCTGATATCAAATGGGAAACCGTGACAGAATACAACATCGGTCTGGAATCGGGTCTGTTCAACAACCGCCTGAATTTTTCGGCCGAATACTTCAACCGGACCCGGACGGATATGTTGCTGACGCTGACGCTGCCGGGCGTTTCGGGTTTGCAGTCAACCGTACGCAACGTAGGGAGTCTGACCAACAAAGGAATGGAGTTTAACCTGGGTTATCGTAGTTCGGCGGGAGAACTCCGGTATAGCCTGAGCGGAAACCTGACAACCTACGACAACAAAGTGGTGTCGCTGGGGGGTAGCCGGGACATTGTTGGCTTAACCTATCCGGGTTCGGGCGCCATTACGATCATCCGCGAAGGCCAGCCGCTGGGCGTGTATTACGGTTTGATTTCAGATGGGTTGTTCCAGACACCGGCTGAAGTGGCAGCCGCCAACGCCCTAGACGGCAACGAAGCCACGCCCTACCAGGCCGCCGGAACCGCCCCCGGCGATTTTAAATACAAAGACCTGAACGGCGACGGCAAAATTGATGAATCTGACAAAACCATTATCGGTAACCCGACGCCTTCGTTTACCTACGGCTTCGGCGGGGAGGCAAGCTACAAGAAATTCGACCTGAGCCTGCAATTTTTCGGCGTGAGCGGCAACGACATCCTGAACCTGAACCGCACGAGTCTGGAAAGTTCGGGCCGGGCCTGGAACAAAATCGAAACTGTTACCGGAGCCTGGAGCGGTCCGGGTACGAGCAACAGCATTCCGCGCCCCATCCTGTCGGACCCCAACCTGAACAGCCGCGTGGCCAGCCACCTGGTTGAGAACGGTTCGTACCTGCGCCTGAAAAACATTCAACTGGGTTACACCATCAGCGGAGCGGGCCTTAAAAAGCTGGGTGTCAGCTCCGCGCGCGTTTACCTGGCGGTTCAGAATGCGTTCGTCCTGACCAGGTTCAGCGGGGTTGATCCGGAGGTGGGACTCGACGACAACAACAGCGCCCGGGCCGGTATCTATAACGACCTCTACCCGCAGGCCCGGACCTCATCACTCGGTATCCGGCTTGATTTTTAAAGGGAGACAAAAGATAGGAGACATGAGACATAAGATAACAGACATGAGATAAAGGTTTCCGCCTTCTCTTGTCTTTCGTCTACTCTCATTTCTCTCATAAATAACCAACTCGATAATGAAAGAAACCATGAAATACAGCATCCTTTCTCTTCTGCTGACGGCTGCGCTGGTGACAGGCTGTAAAGAAGACTTTATTACCAAGGAATTCACCAACGGCGTTGCCGAATCCAACTTTTTTAAAGACGCTAAAGACGTAGAACAGTCCCTGACGGCCGTTTACGACGTGATTGGCCAAAAGGGTGTTTACCGCGAAGCCGTTTTTGTGCTGGGCAGTTGTCCGTCCGACGATATTGACGAAAAAACCGGTGACACCGGTGATTACGGGTTTCACTTCAAAAACGCCAGCGATTTCCGGTGGTTTCCCGACAACCCGTTTTCGCGGGCGCGCTGGTACGACGCCTATAAAGGCATTTTCCGGGCAAACACCTTTCTGGAAAAAGTGCCGCCCGTTACCATGGACGAGAACCTTAAAAAGCAGTACCTGGCCGAAGCCAGATTTCTGCGGGCACTCTACTACTGGAACCTCACGATTACCTTTGGCGACATTCCTTTTTTTACGAAAGTACTGACGCAGCCCGAATACGCTGATCTGGCCCGAACTCCTCAGGCCACGGTGTACCAGCAAATTGAAGCCGACCTGACCGCGGCCATTCCGGACCTGCCGGTAGCCGCCAGCAACCCGGTGGGCCGGGTTACCAAAGGGGCCGCGCTGGGCTTTCTGGGCCGGGTGTACCTCTACCAGAAAAAATGGCAACAGGCCGCCGACGCGTCGCAGCAGGTGGTGGCACTGGGCCAGTACCGGCTGGTACCCAGCTACATTTCGATATTCAACGGGCAGGCCGAAAACAGTTCCGAATCCCTGATGGATTTTCAATCGGTGGGCTTCGCGCCGGGCTACTTTACGGATGCTTCCGAAAACTCCATTGCGGCCATGTGGAGTCCGACCATCGGCTGGGCCAACTGGTACACACCCAGTGAAGAATCCAAAAAACTGTTTGCCCCCGGCGACATTCGCCGGAAATCCGTGCTGATTGCCGGGGCCACACCCGCCGACTCCATCGACGTGGACGGAACCGGCCCGAAACCATTTCCGAGCCTGCCCATGCGCACGCAGTATTTCAACAACGCCAACGTCCGCAAATTTTTGCCCGAAGGTAAAATCATGGCGCAGGTGGACAACTTCGACGTGAACTACCCCATCATTCGCTACGCGGAAGTGCTGCTCAACCAGGCCGAAGCCCTCAACGAGCTGGGCCGTTCGGCGGATGCGCTCAAACCGCTCAACGAGGTCCGGGCGCGGGCCAGACTGGCTCCCGTTACGCAAACGGCCCAGGCCAGTCTGCGCACGATCATCCAGAACGAACGCCGGGTGGAACTGGTCTACGAAGGCCACCGGTTTTATGATCTGGCCCGCTGGGGACAACTCGAAGAAAAACTGAGCAAAAAAGGCTTCGTGAAGGGTCAGCACGAATTCTGGCCCGTGCCGACGGCGGAACTGGATCTGATGAAAAACCTGACGCAGTATCCGCCCCGGTAAAAGTCATTCCCGTTTCTCTGCCAGAACCCCACCCGCTAATCGGTGGGGTTTCTTTTTACGCCCTGCCGAATTATAACATTTCAACTATTTTGATAAAAATTTCAAAGACCTAGCTTCCAACGATCCGGCCGAAAAAAATGTCTATGTGAGTAGCCTAAACCCCTCCTACCATGCAGACCCTTATACGTTATTTTCTCCCCGCCTGCTTCATTCTTTTGTTTGGTTCCTGCACCGTCCAGGATCATTTACCCCCTTCGGAATCAAGTCCCTGCCGGATTAGTTTACGATTATCCAGCCTGAATTATCACGCCATTCAACCCGGTGAAACCGTTACGCTGGGTGCACAGGTGGAAGGCTGGAACTTTACCCCATTCATCGTGCGCGACATTCAGGAAATTAACGGAATTTCCTACGCCATCGGCTGGAAAGATGAGACGTACCGGATCGGTGCCGAAGAAAGCAATACCTCGTATGAATACGATGCCCAGGGACGGGTCATCAAAACCGTTAATCGATTGAAAAGGCCGACAGCAGACATTACCAACGAGTATACCTATACCTCGCCGACTCGAATCGACCTGAAGTACACCCCCAATTATTTCCACTATCCGGTTCCCCCATCGTATAACGACTCGTATACTCTCAACAGCCAGGGGATGGTCATCGACAGGAACGTTACTTACGATGCGGAGGGATATGTCATCCGCCGGGGACCCAGCCGGTATACGATTGAAAACGGCAATCTGGTCAGAGCCGACGAAGGCGGAAACATTACCCTCTACGAGTATGATTTAACCAGGCCGAACCCCGTCCCGGATCCGGTTACGTTCTTTGGCAAATCGGATCGAAACCTGCGTACCGATATGCACGTAATCATACCGGGTGTCCAGATGGAGTTCGACCTGTACTATATCTATGACAACGCCAGACGGCTCAAATACCAGATCCAGCGGTATTCCTATGCCGACGACCCGCGAATCCGGCTGCAAATCAACGGCTACGAATGGACGTGTCCGCAGTAGGATTTTTACTACCGGGAGCGTGAAATGCTCCCGGTAGTAATTTTGTTAAATCTGCGAGAAAGCCGTCGGCACCAGAAACATCCGGGTAATGTTCGACAGAATGCGGTCGTTGGCGTATTCGGGCAGGCTGCTCACCTTCTTCCAGTCCGGATCACCGCCGAACGTTTTCCAGTTACGGTCGTGTTCCTCCATGTTGTCGAACGTCAGCATATACGTCAGATTCGGGCGGAAAGCGCCAATGAGCGTTTCGCCGAAGAAAACCGGTGTCAGCCCTACCCGCTTGAAAATTTTGATTTCCCCGCCTTCGTTGAACATCTCAATCTTCTTTTTCCCAGCGGTTTCATTGTGGCTTTCGTAGCGACGCAGTTCAAAAATGCGCGGTTTCTTCTCGGGCGCTTCCAGTTTGGGCATGTCCGCAAACGCCCGCATGAGCGAACTTTCGATGCGTTCGTACGGTGGATTGGTCGCTTCGGCATTCAGATAATCCGCTGCTGCCTGCTGATACGCCGAATCTTTACCTAATTTTTCGGCCCGGCTAAAGTATTCATCCAGCGACGTAAACGGAATCACCACCACCAGTTTGCTCTGGCTCTGCGGCAGGTATTCGGTAAAAACGCCAATGGTTTTGCTGCCCAGCCGGTTATACGCCGGAATCACGGCATTCTGAAGGTAATTCTCCACCATCTTCTGCTGTTTACCGCTTTTGAGCGTATAAATCCGGAGTTCATAAAATTCCGGCGCGGTGTTCTGCGAACTGGCGGTCTGCTCCTGCGGATGCAGCAGGCCAGCCGCTGAAGTGGTTAAAAGGGATGATTTGACAAATTGACGTCTTTTCATTGAAAGTGCTGACACGGTTTTTCCACGAAAGTAGAAAAAATAGTCAGGTCTACCCGGTGCCGTTTTGTTCAATAAGCCAACGGTCCGCCTACCGGGCCACAACCGTCGGAAGCCGCACCAGAAAAAATACCGCCAGCAACGCCAGCGCGACCAGACCGCCCGCCACCAAGCCGATCACCGGCGCCCCGGTGTACAGCAGCGCCTGCCCCGCCAGATACGTTCCGGCAATATCCGACAAATTAACGAAAGCCATATACGTGGTGAACTGAGACCCTTCCACGCCCGGACGGCAGACGGCCATCAGCATCGGCATGGCGGCCACACTGATAAACGGGTCCATGAAATAAAAGGCAATCAGTCCGGCCTGGGCCACCGAAGGCCACCGCCACGATTCAGCGATGAGGTTAAAAATCAGCAGATACCCGGTAATGAGCGCCAGCACAATCAGCAGAAAACGGCGGTTGCCCAGCCAGTCGGCCAGGTAGCCACCCACAAGCGCCGAAACCGTCGCCACGAGCATTCCGTACGTACCCGTCAGAAACGAAACCGACGTATCGGCCCAGCCCAGCACCTGAATCAGGTGGTAATTGTAAGCGCGCACAAACAGGCTCACGCTTAGGTAAGCGGCCACCACCGCCCCGAACAACACCAGACTCCGCCGGGCCAGCAAGCCTTTGAACAACTCCGAAAACAGCCACCGGAAATCGGGCGAACGCCAGACGGTTGGGCGGACAATCGGTTCCGAAAAAGCCGTCTGGGATTTCCGCCTGAACGGCAAAAGCCGATCCTCCGGGCGTTCGCGGATGAAAAACGTCAACAGTGTCAGGACCAGCAAACTAAGCGATAAGGTCAGGGCCGCACTGAAAAAACCGTATCGGCGCAGGAGGTGCGAAAACACGGCCGCGCCCAGCCCCGTACCCAGCAGAAAACCCGCCCGCATGAACGCGTTGACGCGCCCCCGCTCCTCTTCCCGAATGACAGAAATGGCCATCGCATCAACGCTCGCGTCCTGCACCGACGCAAAAATGCTGTGGGCAAAAAACAGCCAGGCCAGCGTCTGTACCTGCGTCACCGGATTGCGAACCAGCAACAGGCTCAGGGAGGCCAGAAAAGCCAGGCTCTGCGCCCCCACGACCCATGGTTCCCGCCGTCCCAGCGCCGAACCCTGGTAGCGGTCAATGACGGTTCCCCAGACAAACTGAAACGCCCAGGGCAACCCGACCACGGCGGCAAATGAACCAATCACCGACGGGTTCACGCCCTCGGCGGTCAGGTAATTGGCCAGCGCCGTCAGGGAAAAACCCGCCGGAAGGCCCTGCATCATGTACAGATAGAAAAAAACGGCGTACCGCAAAAGACGGTTTTGACTCAGTATCAATGGGTAACGAAATGTGGGCCGGGCCGTGGGCATACAGTCTGTGGTTATGCCCAACAACCCGACCAGACATTCGGCCAGACAGAGAAAGGCGTATCGCTAACCACGCGGGTAACTCAATTGTTTAACAATGCTTCAACAAAACTTTATGTAATAACCGGATTTTTACGCTGGTGAACAATTTTCAAAACGTTGTGCGTTACCTTGTAACCGATCAAACCGTGAAACCTTTCCCTTGTCAAAAGGCGACTCAACACCATGACGTTTACGTTTCGTAATGACCGGCCCGACGATTTTCTGGCGATTGTCCGCGAAGTGGGCCAGTGGCTCACCGAATCCGGGCAGGAATTGTGGCAAACCGATACGCTCACCGCCGAAAACCTGTTTGACGACTACACGCGGGACAACTGCTACGTCCTCTACGCCGATGGAGTTCCGGCGGCTACGTTTATTCTGCAATGGAAAGACCCGCTATACTACGGAGACGTGCCCGACCACACCGCCGGTTTCATTCACAAGCTGGCGATTCGGCGGCTCTTTGCCGGGCAAAACCTGTTCGTACCGATCCTGGAATTCTGCCGCAGCGAGTGCCTGAAACGGGGCATTCACGAAATTCAGCTCGAAACCGATGCCACCCGCCCGGCCCTGATGCGGTTTTACGAACACAACGGTTTTGAGCCGACCTACCAACGGGCGATTGAGGAGTTTGGGCAAACCTTTCTTTGCCAGTATTACGTACAGCGGTTTTAACGAAAACAGGGCTTTCATCCATTTCCGGAGCGCGGGAATAAGCGTTACCTTTGTGAATGGATTACTTTAAACAGTTGCTGGAGTTAGTAAAAATTGAACGGGAAGAAGACCGTACCCAATACCGCAAACTCACCGAAACCACCTCCATTGCCGAGCGCCGGGCCAACGGTCTGACCTGGTACCCCATTGCCATCCGGGGCTCCGAGCCCAGCCGGGGAGATTACCTGACGGTGGAGGTGGAACGCACCACGCACCACGATATTTCGCACCAGTTCCGGGCCGGAATGCCCGCCCTGTTTTTCAGCAATCACGACCCGAAAACCGACCGGGTGGAAGGCACCATTTCCTACCAGAGCGGCAATAGGCTCAAAATTACCCTGCTGACCGACGAGTTGCCCGACTGGTCGCGGGATGGCAAACTGGGCGTTGAGCTGCTGTTTGACGACAAGAGCTACGACGAAATGCAGGACGCGCTCAAGCTGGCCAGCACCCTGAGCGACAAACCGCAAAACCGGCTGGTGCAAATTTTAACGGGCCAGGCGTCCCCGACATTTCAGGCCGATATTGCGCCTTTTCCAATACCGCAACTAAACGAAAGCCAGCAACGGGCGGTCGATAAAATTCGGGCGGCCAACGAACTGGCCATCGTCCACGGTCCTCCGGGCACCGGCAAAACCACCACGCTCGTCCAGGCCATCCGGGCGCTGATCAAACAGGATCATAAACAAATCCTGGTCGTGGCACCCAGCAACACGGCCGTCGATCTGCTAAGCGAAAAACTCCACGAACAGGGCCTGAACGTCCTGCGGGTGGGTAATCCGGCCCGCGTGTCGGAACGGCTCATGGCCCTCACCCTGGACCAGAAAATGGCCGATCATCCCCAGATGAAGGAAACCAAAAAGTTGAAGAAACAGGCGGGTGAGTTTAAAAACATGGCGCATAAGTACAAGCGCAATTTCGGCAAAGCCGAACGCGATCAGCGGAAAGCCCTGTTTGACGAAGCCCACCGGATTATGAAGGAGGTGACGGATATTGAGCAGTACGTCATTGATGATCTGGTTGCCAAAGCGCAGGTGATTACGGCCACGCTCGTAGGCTCCAACCAGTACATGATCCGCAATCTCCGCTTCCATACCGTCGTCATCGACGAAGCCGGGCAGGCGCTCGAACCGGCCTGCTGGATTCCGATTCTGAAAGCCCAGAAGGTGGTTTTCGCCGGAGACCACTGCCAGTTGCCGCCCACCATCAAATCGCAGGAAGCGGCCCGCAAAGGACTGAATACCACCCTGCTCGAAAAATGCGTCGCCCTACACCCCGAAGCCGTCAGTCTGCTGGAGGAGCAATACCGGATGCACGAGCACATTATGGGCTATTCGTCGCAGGTGTTTTACGCCAATCAGGTCAAGGCGCACCCATCGGTGGCGGCTCATGCGCTGTTTGCGGGCGATACGTCGCTGCAATTCATCGATACGGCGGGCTGCGGTTTTGACGAAAAACTCGAAGGCACCAGTTCCACCAACCCCGAGGAAGCGGCCCTGTTGATGAAGCACTTAACTGAGCTGGCAGCCGAACTGGGTCCGCATTATCTGCCCCATAACTTCCCGACCATCGCCATCATTTCGCCGTATAAGCAGCAACTGGTCGCCCTGAACGAACAATTGCTCCACACACCGGAGTTGCAGCCTTACCTGCCGAAAATTTCGGTCAACACCATCGACAGTTTTCAGGGACAGGAACGGGACATTGTTTATATTTCCATGACCCGGAGCAATGCCGCGGGCGACATCGGCTTTCTGTCGGACATTCGCCGGATGAACGTGGCCATGACCCGCGCCCGCAAAAAACTGATCATCGTGGGCGACAGTGCGACGCTGGCCGGGCTGCCTTTCTACGCCGATTTTATTACCTATTCCGAAAATCTCAACGGCTACCGAAGTGCCTGGGAATGGCTCTAAGTTGGTTTTGAAACGGCTTTCTGTCAGTAGAAATAGCCCCTGAACTGCCTTTTTCTGTAATAACTAAAACCCTTTGATTATCTTTAATTGACAATGCATGAGAAAGCTTAAGGCTACGGCCACGCTTGGTACAATTTTACTTATTCTCCTTACGCTTCCGAACGGACGGGCGCTAGCCCAGAATAAACCCCAGTCACCCGCCCAGACTGCCAACGCCCCCTTTGAGCTGAAAGATGGCGACCGGGTGGTTTTTCTCGGAAATTCGCTGTTTGAAAATGATTTTCAGTACGGTTACCTGGAACTGGCCCTGACTACCCGCTTTCCCGACCGCTTTGTGACGTTCCGTAACCTCGGCTGGACGGGCGACAACGTGTTTGGCGACGCCCGCAGCACGTTCACCAACCCGCCGACGGCCTACGAACACCTGATGAATCAACTGACGCAGGCCAAACCGACGCTGGTTTTTCTGGGCTACGGCGGGGTGGAAGCGCAGGAAGGGGAAGCCGGTCTGCCCCGGTTTAAGGAAGGCCTGACCAAACTGCTCGACAAGATCGATCAACTGGGCGCCCAGACGATCCTGCTCTCCCCTATTCCGGTGGTCGCTTTTGATTCGTCGCAGAACGTGACCCAACGCAACGCCATGCTCGAACGTTACGCGGCCGAAATCGCCAAAACGGCAGCCGAACGGGGCAAACGGTTTATCGACCTCTACAAACCGATTCAGGAACTCAGCCGGAAAGCGCCCATTCTGGAAAACGGCGTTCACCTGAACGAAACCGGCTATTATCACCTGGCTACTATTCTCGAAAAAGGGCTCGGCCTGGCTCCCTCGGGCCAAACCGTTACCATCAACGTGGGTAAAAACGGTGCCGAAGCAGCGGCTCCGGTCAGGGTGCTTGATGCTGGCAAGGAAAACAGTACCGTAAAATTCACGATGGACGAAAGCTACCTGCCGCTGCCCTTACCCGAGCAGGACCCGGAAACCGGCACGGTGGTGTCCGATGGCCGGACGCTTAAAATCACCGGATTGAAAAAAGGATTTTACACCCTGACAGCCGACAACGACGAGGTGGTTACGGCTTCGGCAAAACAGTGGGCCGAGGGCGTTCCCATCCGGCAGGGCGCTTCCTACACCCAGGCCGAACAACTGCGCCAGATGATCCTGAAAAAGAACGAACTGTTTTATTTCCAGTACCGCCCGCTCAACCAGACCTACATTCTGGGTTTCCGCTCCTACGAGCAGGGACGGCACGTGAAGGGGCTGGAAGAACAGAATATCCTCATCAAGTGGCTCGAAAGTCAGATAGCCCTGACCCGCCAGCCCCAATCAAAAGTCTATTCTCTTACCCTGTTGAAGTAGCATGAAATCCCTGAAAATAAGACGGTTTCCGAAAGTTTTACGCGCCATCATCCTGCCGGTTGGGCTGGTGATGACCGCAGCCTTCCACCAGGACGACCGCAAAGACATTCCGAATCCAGATATAAAAAAGGAACTGGAATCCTTTAAAATCGCCGACGGCTTTGAAGTTACGCTATTTGCCGCCGAGCCGCTGGTGGCCAAACCCATTCAGATGAACTGGGACGCCGACGGTCGGTTGTGGGTTGTGAGCAGCACGGCCTATCCGCACCTGAAAACCGGCGAGGAAGCCAACGACAAGGTGTTTGTCCTGGAAGATACGGACGGCGACGGCAAAGCCGACAAATCGACGGTTTTTGCCGAAGGACTCATTACGCCCACCGGTATTCTGCCCGGCGATGGCGGGGTGTACGTGGCTAACTCCACCGAAATCCTGCACTTTGCCGACACAGATGGCGACGGCAAAGCCGATAAAAAACGCCGGATCCTGAACGGGTTTGGTACGGGCGATACGCACCACCTGATTCACACGTTCCGCTGGGGTCCGGAGGGGCTAATGTATTTCAACCAGTCGATTTACATCTACAGCCACGTCGAAACGCCCCAGGGCACCAAACGGCTCGAAGGCGGTGGGGCCTGGCAGTTGAATACCCGATCACTGAACATGGACGTGTACGTCCGGGGCCTGATCAACCCGTGGGGGCTTCAGTTCAACCGCTGGGGTCAGTCGTTTCTGACCGACGGTGCGGGGGGCGAGGGCATTAACTACGGCTTTCCGGGGGCAACGTTCGTCACCGCGCCGGGGGCCGCCCGCATTCTGCGCGGGCTGAATCCGGGGCAGCCCAAACACAGCGGCCTGGACATCATCTCGGGCCGCCACCTGCCCGACGACCTACAGGGCACGTTGATTACCAACGACTTCCGCGCCAACCGGATCAACCGCTTCCGGCTGGAAGAACAGGGCAGCGGCTACGCGTCGAAGCAACTGGACGATTTGATGTGGACCGATCACGTGGCCTTCCGCCCGGTGGATATTTCCGTTGGGCCCGACGGGGCGATTTACGTCGCCGACTGGTACAACCCGATCATTCAGCACGGCGAAGTGGATTTTCACGATCCGCGCCGGGACCAGCAGCACGGACGCATCTGGCGGATTGTGGCTAAAAACCGTCCGCTGGTGAAAAAACCGCAGTTGACCAAAGCCTCGGTCACCGAACTGCTGGACGCCCTCAAACTGCCGGAAGACTGGACCCGTTCGCAGGCCAAACAGGTGCTGAAAGCCCGGGGAGCCAAAGAAGTGGTTCCGGCGCTGCAAAAATGGGTGCAGGATCTTGATAAAAACGACGCCCAGTACGAACACCACCTGCTCGAAGCACTCTGGACCTACCAAACGCTGGAAGTGGTCAACGCCCCCCTTCTGCGGACGCTGCTGAACGCCAAAACGCCCCAGGCGCGGGCGGCTGCGGTACGGGCGCTATCGCTCTGGCACCACCAGATCAAAGACGTTCCGGCCCTGCTGACCAAAGCCGTGGCCGACAACCACCCGCAGGTTCGGATGGAAGCCGTGATTGCGCTGCGGACCGTACCCTCGGCCGAAGCCGCCCGCACGGCGCTGACGGTGCTGGACAAACCGATGGACGAATTTCTGGACTACGCGCTCTGGCAAACCGTTCGGGAACTGGAACCGATGTGGGCCAGCCGCCTGAAAGAAGAACCGGGCTTTTTCGGCAACGCCAAAAACACCGCATTTGCCCTCAAATCGGTGAGCAGCCCCGAAGCGGTTTCGCTCCTGACGCAGCTTTACCAGAAAGACCAGATACCGGATGAATACCAGAAAGACGTCCTGAGTTCTATCGCCAAATACGGCAAATCAGCCGATCTGAACGGTATTTTCGAAAAAGCCGTACAGGAAAACACCCGCAACAGCAAAGCCGTAGCCGCCCAGCTTGGTGCCCTGGAGGAAGCCGCCCGCCGGGGTGTGAAGCCGACGCAGAACCTGAACCGCCTGACCGGTTTTATTCAGCATGACGACGATGCCGTGGCCACCAGCGCCATTCGGCTGATCGGTTTGTGGCGGCTGGAAGACCTGACGGGAACGTTGGTCAACCTGGCCCAGAAAGGCGACAAAAACACAAGAAAAGCGGCTTTGAACGCCCTGGCTTCCCTCGATCAGGACAAAGCCCGGCAGCTTTTGACCGACCTGACCACGACCAAAAACCCCGCCGAACTCCGTGTGCTGGCGGCTGCCCAACTGCTGGCCGTAAACGTGACGGATGGTGCCAAAGTCGGTGCGGACCTGTTGCGGACGTTACCCGCCCAAACCGACGTTTCTGATTTGTTTACCGCGTTTCTGACCAACCGGCAGGGCGCAAAGGCACTGGCCGATGAACTGACCGCGAAAAAGATTCCGGCAAACCGGGCGAAAGAAGGACGGCAAATGCTCCAGCAGCGGGTGCCCTACAACCGGCGTAATACCGAAAACGTGAAACTGCTGACAACCGCGCTGGAAGCGTCCGGCGGGGTGTTGCCGCCCGAAAAAATGCCGCAGGAACTGTCGGCGCAGGAAATCAGCGGACTGGCCCAACTGGTCCGGGAAACCGCCGATCCGGCCAGAGGTGAACTGATTTTCCGCCGGGCCGCGCTGACCTGCCAGACCTGCCACGCCATTGGCGGAGCCGGGGGACGCATCGGACCGGATCTGAGCAGCCTCGGAACCAGCTCGCCCATCGAAACCATTACCCGCTCGATTCTTTACCCGAACCTCTCCATCAAAGAAGGGTATGAATTACAACGGGTCGCCAAAAAGGACGGCAGCGAGATGATGGGGTACATCGTCGGCAGCGGCACCTCTGACATTGTGGTGCGCGACATTTCGGGTCAGGAAGTTTCCGTGCCGAAAAGCCAGATCAGCACCGTCGAACGCGTACCCGGCTCCCTGATGCCCGCCGGTCTGACGGCCGGACTGGACAAGCAGGAATTCATCGACCTGATCGGTTTTCTTTCCAAAATGGGTGAATCCGGTAAGTTCCGCGTGCCTACGGCCCGGTTTGTCCGGCGCTGGAATACCGTTTCGGCCAGTAAAGATTTGTCAAAAAGGATTCAGACGGAAGGCGTTGGCTACCTCGCCAAAGACAACGCAAAAGCGTTCTGGCAGCCGGTTTACAGCAAAGTAGCCGGTGACCTGCCGATGGATGAATTACCGGTGGTAGACGCCACGGCCAACAAACGATACAGCTTTGTGCGGTTCGAAATTGAGGTGGTTAGTCCGGGAAATGTAAATCTGACGTTTAATTCAACGGCGGGAATTACCGCCTGGATTGGTCAGAAACCGGCTAAACTCAACGAACAGGGCATGGTTGCCGAACTGCCGCAGGGCGTTCATACTGTGACGCTGGCCGTCGACCGGGCTGCTTACAAGGACGCTTCCCTGAGCCTTCAATTACAGGATGCCGCTAATGCTCCCGCCCAGACGCGGCTGGTTATGGGGCGATAAGCGGAGAAAGTAGTCGTGCTGTTAGTAAGGAAAACCGACGCCAAGGCGTCGGTTTTCCCGTTTTTAAGTCAGACAAAATGATTGATTGAGTAGACAGACCGCGAAAGGATGGGCTGTTGAAACCGTACCCTGAACGGACTTACAAGCCGTAGCTGTCCCGATACCGTTGCATGGACGTGGTAAAAACCGTCATGGCGTCTCCTCTCAGATCCTGCTGATCAAATGCCCCGTAGAGGTTATCAAACGCTAGACCGGCTGTTCGCTGGTCGAAAGCGGCAAACTCATTCCGGGGCAGCAGAATCTGGTTGGGGTAACTGTACATCACCGCCAGATGGCGTTTGCTGCGCGACAGCAACAGACTGTCTCCGCACAGCAGCGTTCCCCGGTCGGTTTCCGACGGCAGGTGCAGCACGCAGCTACCCGGAAAATGCCCGCCCGTATGGACAATCTGAATACCGTCCCAGAGTTGGTAACGTTCCCCGGTCCAGAGCCGGACGGCTTCGCCGGGGTACATGATCCACGGCTGGTCGTGCTGATGAATGTAAATCGGGCAGGAAAACAGGGCGGCCCATTCGTTCATGGTCGTATAATAATGTGGGTGCGAAAAAGCAATCGCTTTCAGCCCGCCGACCGACCGGATGAAGGCAACCGTTGGGTCGTCCGGGAGCGGCATACAGTCCCACAGAATGTTGCCGCCGGGCGACTGGACCAGTAATGCCCGGTTCGCGATGGCAAAATCCGGCTGCATTTTCAGGCTCCAGATCCGTTCGGCTAGCGGACTGATCCGCACGCGGTGGGTTTCTTTCAGGGCCGACAACCGGGTCCAGTGCTGGCCGTTTTCCGGAATATACTGTCGGTCGTCGTTGCAGATGGGGCATAAATCGGGCAGCGGCTGATGGGGCGGATACTGCGTGCCGCAGGTAGTGCAGATCAACGAGTCGTTCATGGCTTTTAATGGAGCGATATCAGGATAGAGAACGGTTTTCAGCGTTGCTTCGGGCAGCCTTTGTGCCGTTAACTAAATATTTAAACACATTGCTCTCAAAGTAACAAACAAAAAGAGTCTGAATTAAGCTATTGTTAGTAGATATGTCATCTTCGTGACAGCCCTCCACTACCTTTGTATGACCGCTCAGTTGGATATTCGGGATTTGGCCAACGTTATCGGTTTCAGGGGAGTCTACCGAGCCTGGCGTTCGGGGTGGCGGCTGGCCCTGCTGATGGGATTTCATACCGGGGAGGAAAAGCATCCCGATCAGGACCGTGCTTCCATTAGTTTCCCGGCTCTGATCGACGGTGTGTTGGGCGACTGAATTCGTATTGATCAGATTGTACCATTTCTTCGTCCAGGTCTCGGTTCCGAACTAACGACAGCAAGAGCAGGAATTGATATTTCAACTGTATACTATTTAGCGAATCTTTTCCGGGGCGGATTGGAGTCGTCAGGATCGTATCGTTAAGCCCAATGAATCCGCATTAACACCGTAGGATGTAACAAGAAAAAATGAATCGCAAACAAACCATTCTCATCGTTGATGATAACGCCACGTACAGGCAGTTATTAACCATCCATTTAACCAAAGCCGGCTACGAGGTACTGATTGCTAAAGACGGTCAGGAAGCTATTGACTGGCTTGTTTCCTCCCTGCAACAACCCGATTTAGTTCTTCTGGATTTGCTGATGCCCCAGAAAAGTGGGATTGAAGTCCTGGAAAACATAAAGGCCTCCCGCCGTAAGATACCTGTCATTTTAATGTCGGGGGCTGAACTGCCCATTGCCCGGCAGGGCGTTATCCAGTCAACGCCCGATGCGTTTTTGCCGAAACCGTTTGAGATTCCGGACCTGCTGCAAAAGATCGAAACCCTGCTAAAGCCTATTTCCGAAATACGCTGACGGTAGAGGACACCAGGCTGGTTTACCAGACACCTTACAAATCAGGCAGTGGCTCCCCGGCCATCCCGCCATCAAAAACAGTGGCCTATAAAGCCCCGGTTAACGCCGGGGTTTCGTTTTTAGGCGGTTTTAGTAAAACGCCAGGAAAGTAAGCCCCTATATTACCAGACAGCACTTCACCCCAAATAGGCCCGTTCTCCGTCCGGCTTGAACCGCCCTGGGAATATTAAATGAATATATGTAACTTATAAAGGCAGCGTAGTAACATGGCACTAATTTTGCCTGGAAGAGGGTACTACCGGAGTATAGGTAGGACAGAGAAAAAGATTACATCCCGGCTTGCTTAAGCCGGGTTTGTTTTTCTGTTCTACTTATTAATATCGCAAAAGTACAATTTTGCCTAACCGGGTTAATAAACCCGCAAATACGACCTGATTTTCGTCACTTTTCGGTCCCTGGTATAGCATTTGCTTTCATGAATCTGGTTTACTCAACGTTATGCGAGAGCCCTGGCTCCCCGGCCAGGCTCTCTTTTAAAGTTTGTTTTGCTGCTTATCGCTCTTTCTGCCTGCTGGCACCACCGTACTTGTAGAGCGATATGGACGGGTTAGTCCGTTAACTGAAAAAGAACATCATGTTTGAATCGATTCGATCCTACCTCCGGCTGAGTCGGCTGGCCAAAGCCCTGTACGAAACACAACAGCGTCAATACAACAGCCATATCGAGGCCTTACGCGAATGCAATCGGTTATACCGGGTGCTGGGAAGAAACTATTCCATTGTCAAACACCAGCAGCAAGAACTTTTTTGGGTGGTGTGTACCCGGTCGGCCAAAGCACTGGCGCTGGAAGGACATACCATCGTGTCGGCGGTGCCCCGGAAGAAGTCGTTGAGCTAATGGCCTGGGTGAGCATCCGTTTTTTTCACCGGTCGAGTGATTTTCAAAAAACGGCTTCGTCATCCATAGAACTGACGCCCTGGCTGTCAGCCAATCGGCTATCTGGTTTGCCCTCCCGGCAGAAACCACTTTTTTCTCATTGTAATTTTAAAGGAATTACTAGTCAGAGTCCAAGAATGCATTGAATATTGATACCGCTTTTGTCTAAACCATACGGTCTGGCAACCAGCGTCTTTGCGATGAAACGCTATTTCCTACTGCTTACTTAGGCCAAACGCTCACGGTCACCCTCCTACCTGAATTTATAAATTTTTCAACATTCGTTATATAGAGGGCAACGGTGGGGTTGGTACGTCATGATTCTCGCACTAAATTTGCTACCTAACAGATTGTACAATAGAATATTAGACTACAATTACTCACTTTATAGTGGGTGCTTTTTCTCTGTATAAATTCTCTGTTCAACCTTTGTTTATTATGAGAGCCATAAAGAATTTATCTCCCGAAGAGATCAAGCAACTTCGTTATTTTGCTTTTCAGCAAGGAAGCAGCGTCTTACAAAAACGCTGTCAGTGTATTCTTTACAGCTATTACGGCCTGAGCGCGCGGGAACTAATGGACCTTTTTAATGTGGATCGTCGCAGCATTTACAACTGGATGGATCGGTGGGAAGAAGGGAGAATTCAGGCGCTCAAAGATAAGCCGGGCCGGGGAGTAAAGCCCAAATTAAGCCTGGAATGCAAGGAGCAGGTGGAGCGCATTAAGCAGGCTTTTTCGTTGTATCCCAACAATATGCATCTGGCCCTGAAGTATGTAAACTCATCGCTTACCGTGCCCATCAGCCGTGATACCCTACGCCGGTTTGTCAAAAGGCTGCAAGCGGCAAGTGGATAAAGTCTCAACTGGTTGAACGCACTCGGAACCGACGACGGATTCGTTGTCCGTTCTTTCCTGTTTCCTGCCGACAGAAACAGCAGGACGGCCTTTTCATTCGAAACAGGCGCTAGCTACAGTACGCCCTTATAAATCCGACGACACCGGATTGTTGTTCTCGTCCACCTTATGGGCCGAAGAAAACATCAAAGCCCCCGCACAAAGGCCAAGCGCCACCATTGCACCGGCAATCTGCAAAAGACCACCCGTGGCCGTGGTAACCAAAGCAAAAAAGAAGGCCAGCACATTTAAAATAAGGCTCTGTTTTTTCATGGGTTGACGTAGGTTAAACAGTAATGCAGGCAATCCTATCGTTCTTCCACCAAACTCATTAAGAGAAAGACAGCAATCCGATATTTATAACGTGATTGTATTAACAGGAGTTTTTATTGAGCGTTTTTTATTGAGTAAACGGCTTAATATGAAAAATAGTTTATCAATTTTTTAATTAATATAGCCGGTTTACGGTGTTTTCTTTGGTATTATGTGGACAAATAAAAATTAATAAAGGCTTTTTTTTCAATTATCAGACTAAAAACTGTTTTACCATCGGTTCCGGGAGTCGGGGATGCCGTGCAAAATCCGTTTTCGGGTTTCTTATTAACCGGGTTGCGGGTGCAAACTTCTTCTGGTATTATTGCAACGACGGCATAGCTGTCCCTATTGGTAGATCATTCTTTTGTCTGCTATTCGCATGTTACTACACTTCACCATCGACTCTCCTACGGGCGAACGTTTCAACCACAGCTTCTATGCCGCTGACCTGGATTCGCACATCAACGCCTTGAATTTCTTTGTCGCGACGGGCTACCAACTCTGCTCTGCTACGCTGACGGATCAGGAAGGACAGCAAATGAGCCTGCCGCTGGACGCTTTTGATGGTATGCCCATCGACGGGGCCATTCGGGAGCTTCAGACGGAATATGAACAGGTTTTAAATCCGTATTAACGGAGCATCAGGACCTCAGTTGGCCGAGATAAAATACCCGAACCGAAAGGTCGGGCCAAAAACAAACAGCATAGCCCAGGGATATTGCTTCATGGGCGTGCTAAAAGGAACAAAATCAATACAGTGGTTCATGAGTACCAGGTGAAAAAGTTACGGTTGAGAAGCTATACACAACTTTTGTGCCGTAACGAACAGATGTCTGAAGAATAATTCACCCGTTCATACACCGCCTTTCCCATCCGGCACCCATCATTGTTTCTATTTTCTCCAAGATAGTTACCAGGACGCTCGCTTTGGCTGTATAGCTAGAACCGGTTTGAAGGGTTCTACCACAGACGCTCTACGCCCTTCCTGAAATTGACTGCCGCAATGACAAACTCCACCCGCAAAGTGCACAGACGCTAAAATTTCAACTTGACCAAAGACTGATTTTAATGGTAACTTCGAGTCGTTTTTTGTTTATTTAGCATGAACCGCGTTTGCCAGTGGGCCAACGTTACGGTTCCTGAATGAATCGTATAGTAGCAACGGTAACCGTTTTATAAAGTCTTGCCAGTAGCTAGCCATCCTGATGGGCCGACACGCGTGCGGACTTGTCAAGTCCGGCCGGGAAAAGCAATCCTTTTGTGTATGAACTTTACGCAGTAACTTATGGCCAAACGAAAATCGCTTCAGGAGACTCTCGATCAACCCGTTCCAGTCGTGGCCATTGGAGCATCCATGGGGGGACTCGAAGCTTTGTCGGTCCTATTGGCGGAATTAACGCCCACAACGGGTTTTGCTTTTGTGTATGTGCAGCACCCGGACCCGAATGCAAAACATAAGATTAGTGATATTCTCAATGAGGTAAGCCGGATTCCGGTGGTCGAAGCCGGGGATCTGGAACGGATCCTCCCAAACCATCTTTACGTTGTCCCGCCCGGTAAAGACATGGAAATTATCGACGGCCTGCTGACGCACTTCGCCCGGCAGCAAAGCACGGGCATCGAAGAGGAAGTGGCTCACATGCCGGTCGACAGGTTTTTTGTTTCGCTGGCCACCCGCCAGAAAGCTACCGGCATCGGCGTCATCCTATCCGGGCTGGATGGCGACGGAACGCAGGGGCTAAAAGCCATTAAAGAAGCCGGGGGCATTACGATTGCGCAGGACCATACGGCCCTTTATCAGGGTATGCCCCGTTCGGCCATTGCCGAAGGCGTGGTGGATCTGGTGCTGCCCCCCCATCAGATCGCCAGCGAGCTGGAGCGACTCAGCCAGCAGCCGGATATTTTTCAGTCGACGGCTCAGGCCGAAGAGGGTGAGGAAAGCCTGCCCCCCGATGAAGAACTCAAACCCATCCTGACCTTTCTGCGGAAGGCTGTCGGCGTCGATTTCAGTCAGTATAAAGTAACCACCATCCGGCGCCGGATCATCCGGCGGATGTTACTCTACAAACTGGAAACCCTGAAAGATTATGCCCAGTACCTTCGGCAGCAACCTCAGGAAGCCAACCTGCTGTATAGCGACCTGCTGATCAATGTAACCTCGTTTTTCCGCGATGCCGAAGTAATGGAGTACCTCAAGAAGGTCCTGTTCCCGCGCATGATCGCCGAAAACAACGAAGGTGAACCCCTGCGCATCTGGGTACCGGCCTGCTCGACGGGGCAGGAAGCTTATTCGCTGGCCATGCTGCTGATGGAAGTCCTTGGCGAACGGGCCTCGTCGATGGTTATTCAGATTTTTGCTACGGATCTGAGCGAAAGCGCCATTGCCAAGGCCCGGCTGGGCAGCTACTCCCGCTCGGAAATTATGGACGTATCGCCCCGGCGGCTCCACCGTTTTTTTACCAAGCAGGACGACCAATACCGGATCAACAAATCCATCCGCGACCTCTGCGTCTTTGCGCCCCACAACATCTTCAAGGACCCTCCCTTTTCGCGGGTCGATCTGGTGAGTTGCCGGAATTTACTGATTTATCTCAACGGCAGTCTGCAACGCCGGGCTCTGACCATGTTCCATTACGGACTCAATCCGCGGGGGTATTTGTTGCTGGGCAAGTCCGAAACCGTGGGTTCGTCGGCCTCCCTGTTTACACCCGTCGAAAAAGCCTATAAAATTTTTGCCCGTAAAAACGATGTGGCCCGGCGGGCTAGTTTTGAACTCCAGCCCCGCACCATCGAGGTCAGCCCGGCCCCGCCGGTATCCCGGCGGGTTTCGTCCGCCCGCCCGCCCGCTTTGCCCGTCAACGACCTCGAACAGCGGATTGATGCCCTGCTGCTTAACCAGTATGTACCGGCCAGTGTGGTCGTTAATCAGGATCTGGACATTCTGAGCTTTCGCGGATCAACGGCTTTGTACCTGGAGCATACCCAAGGCCGGGCCAGTCTGAACCTGCTCAAAATGGCCCGGCCTTCGCTGTCGTTCGAGTTGCGCAATGCCGTTCACAAGGTGCTCAAATCGGGGCAACCCGTCCGTAAAAACGGGCTGGAAATGAAAGCAGGCGGCACCACGCACTACGTTGCCATCGAAGCGGCTCCGCTCGAAAGCGACAGCGAAGACCGGTTGTTTCTGATTGTTTTTCAGGAAACCAGCGCACCGGTGGCTCCCGAAACCGGCCCTGTAAAGGCGCGCAACCGCCGGATTAAAGAACTGGAAGAGGAACTGGCGAACGTCCGACGCGACATGCATTCGCTGATCGAGGAACAGGAAGCGGGCAACGAAGAGTTGCAGTCGGCCAACGAAGAAATCGTCAGCAGCAACGAAGAATTGCAGAGCATTAATGAAGAACTGGAAACCAGTAAGGAAGAAATCGAATCGACCAATGAAGAACTGCTGACGATCAACCAGGAACTCCAGGTCCGAAACGAGCAGCTTTCGGAAGCCTACGAGTTTGCCGAAGCCATTTTTGCCACCCTGCGCGAAGCCACGCTTGTGCTGGACGCCGACCTGCGCGTGCGGAGTGCCAACTCGACCTTTTACGAAATGTTTGACGTTCGGCGGGAGGATGTTGAGGGCCGTCTGCTGTACGAGCTAAATGGCCGGCAGTGGGACAGCGCCCGGTTGCGCGAACGGCTGGCGGGTGTCATAACCCAGGACATTCAGATTCAGGGGTTTGAGTTTATGTACGTCTTACCAAACGGTCAGGAGAAAGTGCTGCTGCTCAACGCCCGGCGGGTGGTCCGTCAGCAGCGAAAGGAAGCCATTCTGATGGCCATTGAGGAAATTACCGAGCACCGCCGGGCCCAACGGCTGTCGCAGGAACGCGAAGCCTGGTTCCACGCCATCGTCGACAATTCACCCGCCCTGACCTGGGTAGCCAGTGTCGACCGGCGGTATACCTACCTGAATCGGGCCTGGCTCAACTACACGGGCCGTACGCTGGAGGAGGAAGTAGGACAGGGCTGGGCCCAGGGCATTCACCCCAACGACCGCGTGCAGTATCTGGCCACCTACCACGCCCGCTTTGCCGACCGCCAGCCGTTCACCACCGAATACCGTCTGCTGCGCAGCGATGGCGAATACCGCTGGATGCTTGAACAGGCCCAGCCCACGTTTTCGCCCGACGGGGTTTTCAACGGATACATCGGCACCTGCGCGGACGTTCATTTGCAAAAAGAACTGAATCAGGAACTGGATCGGCGGGTGCAGCAACGAACCTACGAGTTGGCCGAAGCCAATACCCTGCTCAATCAGACCGAGATGATTGCCCGCATCGGCAGTTACGAACGGGAACTTGCCAGCCCAACCATGCTGGCATCGGACGAACTGTACCGGCTGTTTGGGTATAAGCCCCATAGCGTAGAGCTTACCCTGAATTTTATTGACGCGCATACCCATCCGGATGACCTGGCTCCCACCCATGCGCACCTTGAACAGGCCATGCAGGACGGCCTGCCGTTTGAATACGTTCGCCGAATTTTCCGATCCGATGGGCAAATGCGTTATCTGTACGTCCGGGGCGAAATCATTCGGGACGGAAACGGCCAGCCTTTCAAAGTGGTGGGCTTCAAGCAGGATATTACGGATGTGATGCTGACCCAGGAAAAATTGCGTAAAAGCGGAGAAGAATTCCGTACCCTGGTTGAAAACACCCCGGATATTATCACCCGCTGGAATAAAGAGTTAAAACTGCTCTTTGCCAACACGGCTTTTGAGGCCAAAACCGGCACTCCGCTTTCAGACCTGCTCGGCAAAACCAATCAGGAAATGGGCCAGCCCGACTCCATTGCGGTCCCTTACATGGACAAGCTGAAACAGGTTTTCGCCACCGGCAAACCGCAGGAACATTATAACTCGTTTCCGACTCCCAACGGTTTAACGCTGTATTTTTCCCGCATGGTGCCCGAACCGGACAGCGATGGCACGGTGCAAAGCGTGCTGGCCATCGCCCGCGACATTACCCAGCTTCAGGAACTGACGGAAAATTTACAAGCCATACTCGATAGCTCCCCCGCCTGGATCGCCTACCTTAAGGCCGTTTTCGAGAACGACAACCCCGATCAGGTAGTAGACTTCCGGCTGGCCGTCTGCAACCATAAATTCGCCGATTTGCAGCAAGCACCGGCCCAGGAACTGATTGGCCTGCCGGTGGAGCAGATCGCCAGCCTGCTCTGGCGGGAGCAGACCCTGGAACGGCTCAAACAAATCCGGCTGACCGGCGAACCGTTTTACGAAGAGCATTCGCCCACCGGCGATTCGGAGGGGTGGACGGCTGTATCCGCTACCCGCTTCGACGGGGGCGTTGTGGTGACGGGCCTCGATATTACCGCCCTCAAACGAGCCGAAAGACAGCAGGACCACTGGCTCGAAGAACTCCGGGCCTCCAACCAATCCCTGAACACGCTGGAAGAACTGCGCCAACATATTCGCCAGCGCGGGCAGTTCCTGCGGGAAACCTCCCACGATCTGCGCGGTAACTTCGGCGTGATTTCGGGCGCGGCTTCGCTGCTGACGATGGTTTCCTCGGAGGAAGAACGCGCCAAAATGTTCGAAATGCTGCAACGGAACATGCGCCAGGCCACCCGGATGCTGACCCAACTCCTGGATTACGCCCGGCTGGAATCCGGTCAGGAAACTGTCCAGCTTACCACTTTCGACGTGGCTCAACTGATTCAAAACCAGAGCGAAACCGTAGAGCCGCTGGTAACCGAAAAAGGGCTCTGGTTCCGGACCGAAGGCACCACTCCGCTGTTGGTAGAAGGTGATTCTCTGAAAATTGAGCGCATTGTTCAGAATCTGGTACTCAATGCCATCAAGTACACCCGGCAGGGGGGCATAACGGTTCGCTGGCAGGGCGCTGATTCGGAAAATCAATGGACGTTGATGGTCGAGGATACCGGTCCGGGCATCCCTGAAGACGTGCTGGAATCGTTCCGGCGGCCTTCCGGTAGCCCTTCCGACGATTCTTCCCGGCCCGCTTCCAAAGCGGTTTCGGACAATACCGGAGAAGGCATTGGTCTGTCGATTGTCCGGCAGCTTTGTAATCTGCTGTCGGCTCAACTGGAGGTGGAAAGCGAATTGGGAACCGGGACGGTTTTCCGGATTACCTGGCCGCGCCGGTACAGCGCTGGCTCAGCCGATTGATTTGCCCTAAATTAAACATCACCGGCCGGGCAGAGTTATCATAAAAAAGCTATGGCAAAACGGGATATTATTGTTATTGGCGCATCGGCGGGTGGCGTTTATGCGTTGAAAGAACTCGTGGCCGGTTTACCAGCCGACTTCGGCGCGTCGATCTTTATTGTACAGCACGTGTCGCCCCACGCTCCCAGCCTGCTGCCCAAAATTCTGGAACACGTAGGTTATCTGCCAGTCCACCATCCGGAAGACGGTGAACTGGTTCAGCCCGGACATATTTACGTGGCTCCGCCCGATCACCACTTATTGATTGAATACGACCAGGTTATTGTCAAAAAAGGCCCGAAAGAAAACCGCTTCCGGCCTTCGATTGATGCGCTGTTCCGCTCGGCGGCTTACCGCTACGGCTCGCGTGTGATCGGAGTCGTTCTGACGGGACTCCTGGATGACGGCACCTCGGGCTTGTGGACCGTGAAACGGTTGGGCGGGCTGGGAATCATTCAGTCTCCCGAAGATGCTCTGTACGCCAGTATGCCCCGCAGCGTGCTGGAGTACGTTGAAGTCGATCATATCGTCCCGATGTCCGAAATGGCTGAACTCCTGGTTGAGCTGACGCAACAACCGGCACCCGAGCAACCCGTAATCGAAGAAGAAGAAGCCAGCCGACTGGAAGCCGAGATTAACATTGCGGCTCAAGACAATGCTTTCAATATGGGAATCCTGGACATGGGCGCCCTGACGCCCCTCACCTGCCCGGAATGCAATGGCAGCCTGGTGAGCATTAAAGAAGGCAAGATTATCCGGTATCGTTGCCATACCGGCCATGCCTTCACGGCCAGTTCGCTTTTGGCGGAAGTAAGTAAAACCGTCGAAGAAAATCTGTGGAAGTCGGTAAAATCGCTGGAGGAAACCATCATCCTGCTCGAGCAATCGGGCAAAGTGCTGTCGGAAGGAAACAACGAGACGGCTCAGGAATACTTTGCGAAAGCCAAAGAAACCCGTAAACGGTCTGACGTTCTCCGGAATTTCATCTTTGAGCAGCACAAATTTGATAGCTGACGGTTTATCCTACATCCATTTGCAGCCGAACCGATTCAGCGCCTGACGGGCAAAAGGCGGTATTCTCTGGAAAAACTTTTTTAAAGCGCGGGCTTGTTTGATTTATCCCATCAGCAGGGATCTGTACAGCTCAAGATTTTTAATGACCTCACCCGTGCCCTTCACAACCGCTTTCAGAGGATCGCTGGCTACATGAATGGGGAGCTGCGTTTTGGCGCTTAGGCGCTTGTCCAGACCGTGCAGCATGGCCCCACCGCCCGTCAGATGAATCCCGTTGGCAAAAATATCCGACGCCAGTTCCGGCGGGGTATTTTCCAGGGCTTTCATCACGGCTTCCTCAATTTTGGAAACCGACTTATCAATTGAATAGGCAATTTCGCTGTAGGTAACCTTGATTTCTTTCGGAATACCGGTCATCAGATCCCGGCCCCGTACTTCATAATCCGGTGGCGGATTGTCCAGTTCGGGCAACGCCGAACCCACGCCTATTTTAATTTGCTCAGCCGACCGCTCCCCAATCAGCAGATTATGCTCCCGGCGCATGTAATCTACAATGTCGCTCGTGAAAACATCACCCGCCGTCCGGATGGATTGTTCGCAGATAATGCCCGACAGGGCCACGACGGCAATCTCAGTGGTTCCTCCGCCAATATCGACCACCATTGTACCATTGGGCTTGGTAATATCAATTCCGATTCCGATGGCTGCGGCCAGGGGCTCATACACCATAAAAACTTCTTTGGCCCCCGCGTGTTCGCACGAATCCTTAACCGCCCGTTTTTCCACTTCCGTGATTCCCGAGGGAACAGAAACCACCATGCGGTGAGCCGGAGCAAATAATTTACTGCCGTTGCCAATCATTTTCACCAGTCCCCGAATCATCAATTCTGCCGCCGTAAAGTCGGCAATGACGCCATCTTTTAAGGGACGCAGCGTCTTAATGTTTTCGTTGGTCTTCTCGTGCATCTGCATCGCTTTATGCCCGATTGCCAACACACTGCCACTCACTTTATGGATAGCAATGATAGACGGTTCATCCACAACAATTTCGTTGTTATGAATAATTAATGTATTGGCCGTGCCGAGGTCAATTGCAATGTCACTGGATAAAAAGTTAAAGAACCCCATGTAGATGACCCCTCCTTCGTAGGAAATTGATAAGTAGTTGGCGTAAGCGGCAGAAAAAACGTATCAATATAGCGAAGATACCTTCAACTTGTTTTAAGCTATACAAACAAGCTCTACTCACAAAAAAAGTGATGCCTGACGGAAACGCTGACGGGTCGGTTCGTTACCCGGTTATAATCAGTACGGTCTGAAAAATGCGATCCATTCAGGCCAGCCTTCAAATCTGAAAACCGAAAGCGTCGCTCCTGTGTTTCAGTTTGGGCCGCCACAAACCTATTCGATCTCTCTTTTCAGTCCAGACCACGTATACCATTAATTCATAGTTACTGCTGATTCAAATGGAAATGAAGACGGTTTTCCCGACGTTATAACAACTGCCCGCCCTGAATGATCGTAAAACCGTTGGTTTGAATGCCCAGAGACGGATCGGACTTACAGCCTCTGGCAAAGTCGTCAATGGCGTTCAGAAAGGGCTTGTCGTTTCCAAACCATTCAAACCAGAACCCCGGGCTTTCCAGAAACCGTTTGAGCACAAACCGTAAGATATACCGCAACGGCTGATCGCAATAACGGGGGTCAAACTGGGCCGCAATGCCGCGTTTCATAAACTGTGGGGAGTAGCTGTCCGATTTATCCATGTACGCGTACACCACATTCCCCATGGTTTCGACGGGCGTTACCACCACCGCTACATTGTCCTGCATTTCCTCGCTGGCAAACAGATCGAGCAGGCTTTTGTACCCGGTTTTGATCCGGTCCAGCAACTGGTTGGCAGAAGCCGCGTCTTTCATCCACTTTTCACATTTCACCGGCACCAGAATCACCAGCTTTTTTTCTTTCAGCCCCTTATAGGCTTCCTGAAAAATCGCCTGCATACTGCTGCTGTTTTTGCCTTTTTCGAGCAGATTCCGGTCTTTATGAAACGCCCAGGAAAGCGACCGCTCCCCTTCCACCATCAGGGCCGGGGTATCGATGGTAATCATCGTGACGGCGCATTCGCGAATGCGGTAAATCACTTCTTTGGAATTGTCCAGTATCTGCTCTCCGGGATAATCCCGGAGAACCAGCTGCACTTTCGGTTTTTTATTCTTCTGCCCCAGGTTGAAGCGGTAACCGATATCCGTTGACCCGTTCTTACCCAGAATAACTTTTGGCTTTTTATTCTTCTGCCCCAGGTTGAAAAGCTGCTTCAGATCGGGCAGGCCGTTTTTACTGGACCCGTTTCGGTATTTGTTATTTTTCCGGGCAAAGTTATAGTCATAATCGATTTTGGTGATGCTTTTTTCACCAACGATTGTGGTTGCCGGAACGACATCGGCATTGTTCAGCGGCATTTGCGTACCGCTGCTAAACGCGCTCTGCAAATCGGCCACCTGCTTTTCCAACTGGGCATCGGCCTCACCTACCGGCTTGATTTCGAGATCGCTTTCTTCTCCAATAACCTGCGAAAACTGGTTATATATCGACGAAAGCAGACTAGTCTTACCGGCGCGCGCTGATCCAAGTACGGTGATGTTAAATTCTGTAAGCATAATCGTTAACTTTCGAATGTTAAAATGGATTTGTTTATGGTACTCAGACGCTCAGTGATTTCTAGCCATTGCCATCTTAACCCATTATTAACCGATAGCTCCTGAAAATTCTCTGGCCACACCTTGGCGCGGTTTTCTATATAAAAAGATTGCCACTCATCCAGTGCATTTTCAGACCGCAGTACTTTATCGACAAATTGTTCGATCATGGCAAAAATGGCGTGATTGATTTCAATCGGCCAGTACAGTAACTCATCCTTCAGGTTTTCCAGTACGATTTTGTGCATTGCAATCAGCAGATCCTGGATTTCCTTGGCGGTCGGCTTCACGCTCAGTTCCGCCATTCCGGTATCGGGCGTCAGGTAATCGAGGTGCCGGCGCAGTCGGTAGTAGAAAAAGCCCTGGTACGAAAGTTTAAAGTCGATCAGCATTTCAAAAGCAGGATGCAGAGCCGGGTACTGATCCCCCAACTGGGTCGTTACATCCCGCAAAAATGAGGTCCCGATGTTGGAGCTCAGGTGATTCAGTCGCCCCTGGTAGGCATTTCGCAATACTTCCGCCAGTTGTACTTTCACCGATTCAACCGAACGGCTTAACCCTTCTTCCAGGCTCTCAAAATGCTGGGTCAGGTGAGTCCGGTTGTAGTTAAGGTAGTATTCACAGGCGGATTTATACCCCCCGAGTAAGTTCCGGGTATCTTCAATCTGCTCGATGCTGGGAATGCCCGAATCGGCATACGCATTTTCCTGCGCTCTGGAGACGTACTCCTGAAACGAGGCATCCGGGATTTCACGCTGATCGCGCAATTCTTTTATTAACTGCTCAAAACCGCTGTAAACTCGCTTGATGACATCCCGGAACAGGCGGTTAAAGCTGTTGAAGTTAAACGGCGTCGATTCCGAAACCGTACCGAGAGCCTCTTTGGCCTTCTGCATCTCGGCCTTCACCTGGCTTTGTAACCCCCTTAACCGATCATACAGGGAATTTACGTATAAATGGTCAATCCGCTCGATGTTCTGCGTCAGGTAATCCAGCACGTTCTGAAGCACCCGTTCCTTCACCTCATCGGGGCTGGAGCAGTCGGCAATCACCGAGCCGGCAAACTTCAGTTGTTCGGATTTCTCACCCAGCAAGCGTTCGCAGTTCCGCAGGTTGTCTTCGTTCGGTGACGAGGAACGAACGTGATTCATCACCAGAAACGACCACATTTCCAGCGGTAATTCGGGGAATACGCCCCGTGTGGTGTCGTACAGGTCGATTTCCTGGGGTTTCCAGACTTCACCCAGACCGGACGGTTTTTTAACAAACAGAACAATATCAACATCATTGCTCAGGGCGCTAAGCAGCCAGTTTTCCGCCACCAGACCCGTATCACCCAACCCGGGCATGTCAATGAATGCAATATCGCCAACGTTTTCGTGCGGAAATGTACAGATGACGCGCGCTTCCCGAACGGCCAGGTAATTGAAAAATACGCGCTGCCCGGCCGAATCATCCTGTGCGATATACTCGCGCACGGTATCAATCGGCACGTATTTCGGCGACGTTTGCGAAAGGAGTGGCTTATAATCCGCCAGGTGGTTTTTGTATAGCTCCAGCTGGGCGTATTTAACGCGGGCGCTTACACTCTGCTGCTTCTCAATGGGCAGGGTTGGCAGGGGCCGGCTTTCAAACTCGTCCAGCGTTGCCGGAGGGGGCGAAGAGTCCAGTAACTCACTGTAATACGGAGCGATAACGTTACGGACAAATTCGTCTTTCGTATAAAAATAGATTTCTCCGCGCGGGTCCAGGGCGGGATTGTGCACGATCGTGCTGCGCGCGCCCGTACAATGTCCGAAAGGACCGGCAGGAATCGCGTTACTGTCCAGTCCGGACAGGCTGTGAAGGAGTCGGCTTTTTCCCTGTCGGGCCAAACCAACAACGCCAATGTTGAGCGTTTTGCGGGCAAAACGGGAGTGGTATCGGGTAATGTTCTGCTCTTCTGAAATGATACTCTGCCGAAGCCGGTCAAGCTCAATGCTTAATAAGCGAAATCGAACGGTTTCGTTGTTGGTCGAGTTAAAGATTTCTTCGCGTCGCTGCTCCATCACGTCGATGGCCGCATTCAAAGAAGTCAGTTGTTGTCTGATGTTATTTAACTTTTTCGCTAAAGCCTGTCGTTTTCCAATAATCGAGTTGATTTGCTGTTCCCGGGTAAAAGATGAGGTCATATTAGTTTTGATTAGAGTAAAAACCTGGTTAAAAGTAGGACAGGTAGGCTAAAAACGAAAACTGCGTACGGTTACTGAATTTTTCATTAACGTTGTTTAAAGTTAACTGTATCGGATTAATAATTTAGTGCAAATTCGGCAATATTCGGCCTGGATGACCAAACACCCCGCAACGGTCTGAAACCGGCGGATTTCAACCGTTGGCCTACCTACTGAGCAACACATGGTTATACACTTGATTATCAGACCGCTGAATGACCAGCGTTGACCGCCGGCTGCGGAAATTAGAGCGAGTATTGTCAACCTGGCAACTAGTTTTAGGCTTGTACAAGATGGCCTGCATAATTTAGTTGAATTGTTCAAGAAGCGGTTTGGGTCATGGTCCACGCAGATTTTAAGCACTCCAGCACATCCACACGCACCCGATACTTCATTAAGCAATTTTACGGACTATACGGTGTAAAACGAATCAGCATCCAATCCACCCCCGCAGCCCCTTTTTATATAAATGTATCCGTGTGAGTACTACCTAATTATAGCTGGCAATTGTCGGACAAAAAGTTTCTGGTTCATGCGATGAATCCGTCTGTTCAACAGGCGAATCTTTTCGTTGGACCGTAAATACCGGGCGTTTCACTTGCGAAAGTTATCGAAGATTTCTTGACGAAGCAACGTAGGCATAAATATTCTTTGTCGGCTGTTTTCGGATGAGTATTTTGTCTTAACCCCCGAACTACCCAAAAGTAGCGGCTTCCAAGGCCGTTCACTAATTGTTACTAAACCGGCCGAAAAGATCATCATACACCCCAGACTTCACATCCCTGAACGACATCGGTTATTGAGATTCAGTTGCTTACACACCAAACTAATCAGAACAAGCGAAAAAGAAAATAACGGACGCCAATCCGAAATGCGGAATTGGCCCTTCTGATCCCGTTTGCCCTTTTCTGCACAAAATTCATTCCAAAATAAATCGGTGAACCCTGTCTCTTTTATCCTATGGTCCCTGACCACAGCCTGAAGGGTCTTGTAAATACGGCGATAATCGACGAGAGAAGTAAAGGCAACACGCCGGGGCAGATCTAGACCGGGAAGCCTGCTGCCGGGCCAAAACAAAAAAGCACTTACGATTTCTCGCAAGTGCTTTAAAGAGCCCCCAGTCGGGATCGAACCAACGACCTACTGATTACAAGTCAGTTGCTCTACCAGCTGAGCTATGGAGGCAATTCCGTTTGGCTTTTTCGAAAAGCTGGTGCAAAGGTAGCGTTTTTAGCCTTTCAATCAAACAAAGCCGCCTTTATTTTTCTAAAAAGCGCTATTTTTTTTCTTACTGAGCTTCCCGAATCACCTTAAGCTGGTGCTTGAGATCATCCAGTTGCTTCTGGGCCGCCTGAATTTTCTTGTCAATATCAGCCCGCAGTTTATCCGCTCCTTTCGACCGGCTAAAGAACTCGATATTGTTGTTATACACCGCAATATCGTTTTCCAGCGTCGTCATTCTCCGGCGAATATCACCCTCTTTTTTATACAGATCGCGCGTCGAACCCGTTTCCCGAATTAGCTCGGCTTCGTTTTCGAGCGTCAGCCGTTCTTTTTCCCGGGATGAGATTTTACCGCTCGCTCCAACGAATGAATTGACGGCATTGATGTAGCGCTTCTGAATCGACTGCATGTCCTTTTTCGGCACGTACCCGATTTGTGACCACTCTTTCTTGAATTCGTTCAGCAGGGTCAGATCGGCGTTTTCGCTGGTTGCTGCGGCTTCAATCCGCTCACACAGGCTGATTTTCTTTGCCAGATTTTCCTCAAATTCTTTTTCAACCGCCTGATTGCGCGAACGTTTTTTATTGAAGAAACCGTCGCAGGCCGCTTTAAAGCGTTCAAAAATGGAGTCTTTGAACTTTTCCGGAACCTGCCCGATGGTTTTCCATTGCCGTTGCAGTTCAATCACTTTCTGCGTAGCCTCCGCCGACTCTTCATCCGATTCCAGGATGGCTTCCACCTCCTCGCACAACCGGGTTTTGGCTTTCAGATTCTGCTCCCGTTTGCTCTCAAGCTGTTTGAAAAACTCGCCTTTGTGGTGAAAAAACTGCTTCAGGGCAGCCCAGAACTTCTTGCTCAGTTCTTTTCCTTCGTCCCGGGGCATGGGTCCCCGAATCACGTTCCAGCGATCCTGAAGCGCCATTACCTCACGGGTTTTCTCGTTCCAGTCGTTGATACTGTTCGAGGTAAACGAGGTGAACGGAACCAGTTCTTCGTACAGTTTTGATTTCTCTTCGTACAACTGGGCTCCTTCCCGCCGGATTTCTTCATTCTGGCCGCGCCGACGGTCATATAAGGTATCGAGCGACTTTTTAAACCGTTGCCACAGGACCTCCTGCTCCGCTTTGGGGGCCGGGCCGATGTGTTTATATTCCTCGAAGAGGGCGTTGGCTTCGTCGATAACCGCTTTGGTTACCGGGTTGCCTTCATTCGCCTGAACCAGGGCTTCAACCTTCTCACAGAGTTCGGTTTTCAGGGTCTGGTTTCTTTTCCGGTCGAGTTCTTTTAATTCAAAATAGATGTTGCGGTTGCTGTAATATCGATCCACCAGCGCGTGGTATGTGGCCCACAGCGTCGCGTTATGGGGCGAGGAAACGTTGCCAGCCGCCTTCCACTCGTCCTGAATCTGCTTAAAGCCGCTCCAGCTGGTTTTTGGGTCACCGGCATTATTTTCGTCGGCTTCCACCAGTTCGCGCAACCGGCGCAACAGTTCGGTTTTAACGTTAAAGTTATTGTCTTTGGCCTTCTCCAGTTGCTGGAAGTACTGGTTCTTCTGGTCCTTGATCTGCTTGTACAGACTTTCGAACCGGCTTACCACGTCATCGTGCCGGTATTCAAACCCTTCATCCGAACCGGTTTCCTGAACATACCGCTGCAAAGCGGCCGTTCGGTCGGCGGATTTCGATTGATCGAACAACGGACGAATTTCCTTTAGCACCTCATCGGCCCGACGGTAATCCGCGGGAGAAGCCGTCTCACTTTTGAGCGAAGCCAGCAGCTTTTCGAGCACACCCACCATGTCGGCTTTGGTATACTGACTATAATCCACCGAAGGGGCCGCTTCTTCCAGCTCGGTTTCGGTTGCTTCCGATGGATCCTGATGCATCTCCAGGTCAACCGATGGGTCCGCTGTGGGTTCGCCAGCCGGTTCTGCCGGGGCTGTTTCCACCCGGGCTGTTGGTTCCTGCGTGGTTTCTTCCACCGCCGACGGTTGTTCAGACGTCGCTTCTGCCTCCGCTACCGGTTCCGCTTCCACGGTTTGGGTGGGTTCCTCTCCGGCGGCTTCTACAGCGGGTTCCGGTTCGGCACCTACCATACCGGCAGGTTCCTGCGTCTGCTCCGGTTCGGTAGCCGCTTCCACGGCATCAGCCGGTTGGGCAGTGGGTTCTTCTTCAGCCTGACCTGTCGTTTCTTCGGTTGAATCAACCGCATCAGTCGGCTCAGTATCCGGTTTCACTTCCGGAGAAGGTGTCGGATTCTGGTCCTTGCGTTCAGTTATTTCTTGCTCTTCGCTAGCCATACGATTTTTGGGAATCGTTACTTTTGCAAAAATACTAAAAAAAGCGGATTATATTTCCTTACAAATTCCCCAACGGTCCGAAACCACCTATTTATGCTGTCACCACTGGCCGAACTACGAAAAGAGTACACCCTTAACGGTTTAGACCCCTCGGATGTTTTAACAAGCCCATTCGCTCAATTTCAGCGCTGGTTTGCCGAAGCACTCAGTGCAGACGTCCTCGAACCCAACGCCATGCACCTGGCTTCGGTAGGCTCGGATGGCCGCCCTTCCGGCCGCATTGTGCTGGTGAAAGGCGTTGATGAAGAAGGCTTTACGTTTTTCACCAATTACCAGAGCCGGAAAGGGGGCGAACTGACGGCTCACCCTTTTGCCTGCCTCACCTTTTTTTATCCGGAACTGGAACGGCAGATTCGCATTGAAGGTACCATTGAAAAGGTAACCGCCGACGAATCCGATGCTTATTTTCAAAGCCGTCCGCGGGGAAGCCAGATTGGCGCCTGGGTTTCGCACCAAAGCTCAGTGGTTGAAAGCCGCGCGGCACTGGAACAACGGCAGCAGGAACTGGAGCAGCAGTTTGAAAATCAACCCGTTCCGCGTCCTCCGCACTGGGGGGGCTACCGACTCATCCCCGACCGCATCGAGTTCTGGCAGGGCCGTCCCAGCCGTCTGCACGACCGGGTTTTGTACCGGAAAGAAAACGAAGCCTGGGTAATCGAACGGCTTTCGCCCTAGGAAGTTAAGAGTTATGAAGCCGCTCGGTTAATTCGCGTCGGAAGGTAATACCCACCGGCAATTCGGTTTCGCCGATGTGCAGCGTGTTGCCGCTCAGCCGCCCGATTTTGCTAAGGGCGACAATGTAAGACTTGTGAATGCGGATAAACTGATCGGCGGGCAGACGGCTTTCCAGTTCGGAGGTGGTCAAGGGCGTGAGCAGCATCCGGCCCGGCAAAAACAGCTTGACATAATTGCCCCAGCTCTGGGCATATAGCAATTCGTCAAACTGCACGCGCACCCAGTCCGCATCGACCTTGACCACGATGGAATCGACCGGGGGTTTGGGGGTTAACACAGGAGCCGCTGGCAACGCCGTAAGCGGGATGGAAAGGTTCAGCACTTTATCAACGGCTTTCAAAAACCGGGGAAACGGTATCGGTTTGACCAGGTAATCCGTAACGCCGTAGTCGTAGCTCTGGAGCGCAAACTCCGTGTAGGCCGTCGTCAGAATGGTACGGGGCGTGTGGTTCAGTGCGCCCAGCAGTTCCAGACCACTTAGTTCGGGCATATTGATATCTAGAAACAGCAGATCGACGGGCTCGCGGTGCAGAAAATTAATGGCATCCAGCGCATTGTAGCATTGTCCGGCCAGCACCAGCCGGTCGACGCGTCCGATGTAGTTTTCCAGAACGTAATGGGCGGCAATTTCGTCGTCCACAATCAGGCAGCGGATGGGTTCGGCCATAGAGTTGGGGGTTGCTTAGACGGCTGCCAGTTCGGCATTTAAGGGATAGTTGATGGAATGGTCCTGCAAAGGCAGGATCAGCTCAACGGTATACTGATCGGCGGAAGACTCAATGGTCAATTGGTGTGTACCGGGATAAAGCATTTCCAGCCGCTGGCGCGTATTTTCGAGCCCCACGCCCGTTGACACTGACGCTTTGGCCCGGGCTGGTACGGTATTGACCACATACAGCCGTAGCCGACCATTTTCGATGCTGACATCTACCTTCACTTCGCAGGCCCTGATACCCGCCGTGCCGTGCTTGAACGCGTTTTCAACGAAGGGCATCAACATCATCGGCGCCACCACATAACCCGTGGCTTCCTGATCATCTGGCCCGTTGAAATGCACCCGGCAACGGCTGCCAACGCGTTCGGTTTCCAGGGAAATGTAACTGGTCAGAAACTCCAGCTCGTCGGTCAGCGGCACCCAGGTCCGGCGTGTACTGTTGAGCTGATACCGCAGCAACTGAGACAACTGCATGATCATGTCGGGCGTGCGGGCGGGTTCGTGCAGACTGACGCCATACAGATTATTGAGCGTGTTGAACAGAAAATGAGGATTCAGTTGAGAGCGCAGCACACTCAGTTCCATCTCCTGCATACACATTTTGAATTCTTCCTGCTGCCGACGTTGCTGGTAAAACCGATTAACTAATAGAGGGACATTGAATAACAGTAAACTTACTGTGGCACTTGCCACGGTATACAGGTAAATCAGACCGGGCGTAAAATTTGGTTTTAACACTTCTGTACAAAGCCAGTCATTGACAAACATCAATACAACCGAAAAAAGCAGCAGGGTTACAACCGCCCAAAAACCGTACCGCCGGGCTTGTTGGCTATCAAGCACTTTAGGTAACAGAAAAAACCGTTGGAACTGGGCATGACCGTACAGCAGACAGAAGTATAAAAACTCTCGGGCCAACAGCGAACTAGAGTTGATAAGCTCCCAGGATGTCAATGAGTTGAGGGTAAAAAAACCCAGAAACAGCAGGACTTCCTGTAACCAGCGCTGGTGGGGGCACGTCTGAATTCGTTGTACCATAGTTGACTAATCGATAAACAAAATAACAGCGGCCAGTCCAAACCAACAACAATAGATGACCAATTGCATTCGTCCTGCTTTTGCCTTTATACGTCATCTATACTTGTCATGGCCATTATTGCCTTTCACTTTTGCATGGCTAAAGGCAACCAATTACCCTTTGGCAAGGTCATGCAAACAATGTTTTCCGGGTATTTTCTACACCATTTTAACGTATTTCCCCACCTCTTCCAAGCAGTTTCCCAAAAATGGAGTATTCGCCAGCAGGTCTGGACTAACGGGACGCTATCTATTCTAACGATTATACTTTTAGCGGGTTGTGGTTCGTCCACGGAACAAGCCGCCACCACCGCGGAGGTACCAACCCTACCTGTTGTGCAGGTAAAAACGGCCACGATGACCACCTTCCAGGAATTTCCGGCCACGCTCGAAGGCAAGGTGAACGTCGAAATCCGGCCCCAGGTAGAAGGCTATCTAGAGCAGATTTACGTAGACGAGGGGGCCGCCGTTCGCAAAGGCCAGCCGCTGTTCCGCATCGACGAACGCAGCTACCGCGAGCAACTCAGCAACGCCGAAGCCAATCTGATGATGGCCATCGCCAACCAGGACAAAGCCGCCCTGGAAGTAGCCCGGCTGAGTCCACTGGTCGAAAACAAGGTTGTTTCGGATGTGCAGCTCAAATCGGCCCAGTCGGTCTATGAAGCCGCCAAAGCCGCGGTCGGACAGGCAAGGGCGATGGTCAGCACGGCCAAAACCAACCTGAGCCGTACGGTCATCAAAGCCCCCGTCAACGGCTACATTGGTCGGCTACCCTACAAACCGGGCAGTCTGGTGGGTCGGGCCGAACCCCAGCCGTTAACCACCCTATCGGACGTTGGGGATGTGTTTGCGTACTTTTCGATGAGCGAGGTGGATTTCCTGCAATTTACCCAACAGTCGGCGGGCCGCAGCCTGACCGACAAAATCCGGCAGCTTCCGCCGGTTGAACTCCTGCTGGCCGACAATAAGCCGTACAGCCAGAAAGGCCGGATCGAGCTGGTTTCCGGGCAGTTCGACAAGGCGATGGGTGCCATCAGTTTCCGGGCGATTTTCCCCAACGAACTCGGCCTGTTGCGGTCGGGCATTACGGGCCGCATCCGGATTCCGCAGGTACACGAGTCGGCCGTAGCCATCCCGCAGGAAGCGACATTTGAGCGGCAGGATAAAGTCTTTGTGTTTGCCCTGTCCGACAGCAACAAAGTGCAGAGCCGACCGATTCAACTGCTGGGCAAGAGCGGCAATTTTTACCTGATCCGCGAGGGCGTCCGGCCCGGTGAGCGCATCGTCCGCGACGGTCTGGACCGGCTTCAGGATGGCGACCCCATTGTTCCGAAACAAGAAACAACAACGAACGAACTGACGAAAAACCTGTAGGCCCGATTCCGCGCCTATCATACTTTTTTTCGTCACAGATCCTTTCTCGCCATGTTAAAAATATTTATTGAACGACCGGTTCTGGCAACGGTCATCTCGATTCTATTGGTCATTCTGGGCCTGATTTCCCTGCTGACCATGCCAGTCACCCAGTTTCCTGACATCGCCCCGCCAAGTGTGCAGGTTACGGCCTCCTACCCCGGTGCCAACGCCGAAGTGGTGGCCCGCTCGGTAGCAACACCCCTGGAAGAATCCATCAACGGGGTCGAAAACATGACCTACATGACTTCGTCGGCGGGTAACGACGGCTCGGTTGCAATCAACGTTTTTTTCAAACTAGGCACCAATCCCGACCTGGCGGCCGTCAACGTCCAGAACCGCGTGGCCAAGGCCACGAGCCTGCTGCCTGCCGAAGTGGTGCAGGCCGGTATTGCCACCCAGAAGCAGCAGAACAGCATGATCATGATCTTCGATCTGACCAGCAATGCGGCCGTTTACGACGAAACGTTTCTGCAAAATTACGCCAAGATCAACATCATCCCGGAATTGCAGCGGGTCAACGGCGTGGGTCAGGTCATGGTGTTTGGAGTAAAAGATTACGCCATGCGCGTCTGGCTGAAACCCGACCGACTGGTGGCCTACGGTTTGTCGGCGCAGGAAGTCCTGAATGCAATTCGGGAGCAAAACCTGGAAGCCGCCCCCGGTCGGATTGGCGAAAGCAGCCGCGAAGCCTTCGAATACGTGATCAAGTACAAGGGTAAGTTCAGCAAACCCGAAGAGTTCGACGAGATTGTCCTGAAAGCCAACGCCGACGGCTCAACGATTCTTTTGAAAGATGTCGCGCGGCTGGAATTTGGGTCGTTCACCTACAGCGGAGACACCAAAATCAACGGGAAACCGGGCATCGGTATTGCCATTTACCAGGCTGCGGGTTCCAACGCCAACGACATTCAGATTGCCATGCTGGGCATCATGAACAAAGCCGCTAAAGCGTTTCCGAAAGGCGTTCACTACTCGGTGGAATATAGCACGAAAACTTACCTCGACGAATCCATTGACCAGGTGACGCACACGCTGATCGAAGCGTTTATTCTGGTGTTCATCGTCGTGTACCTGTTTTTGCAGGATTTCCGCTCGACCCTCATTCCGGCCATTGCGGTACCGGTTGCCATTGTCGGCACGTTCTTTTTCATGCAGTTGTTCGGTTTTACCATCAACCTGCTGACACTGTTTGCATTGGTGCTGGCCATCGGTATTGTGGTGGACGACGCCATTCTGGTGGTGGAAGCCGTGCATACCCGGATGGAAAACGACGGACGGGTTTCGGCCCGGACGGCCACCCTGCGCTCCATGCAGGAAATTTCGGGGGCTATCGTATCCATCACCCTCATTATGGCCGCCGTGTTTGTGCCGGTTGGTTTCATGGACGGACCGGCGGGCGTTTTCTATCAGCAGTTTGCGTTCACAATGGCCATCGCCATCCTGATTTCGGCGGTCAACGCCCTGACGCTGAGCCCGGCCCTGTGCGCCCTGCTGCTGACCAACAAACACGCAGACGACAAGGAAACATCGGGAAAGAAGGGCTTCCTGGCCCGCTTTTTCACGGCTTTCAACGCGGGCTTTACGGCCGTAACGGGCCGGTATGTGGGCGTTATCCGGATGCTGATCCGGCACAAATGGGTCGGTATCAGCGGGCTGGCGCTCGTCATTGCCGTCACCGTCTGGCTGATTCGCACGACGCCAACCGGCTTTATTCCGTCTGAAGATCAAGGCTTTATCGCTTATTCGCTCAAACTACCAGCTGGAGCCTCGTTGCAGCGGACCCAGAAAGTAACGGCCAAAGTTGACGCGGCCCTGCACCGCATTCCGGCTGTTGGGGGGCATTTTGCCATCAACGGTTTCAACATCATTTCCAACTCGGCCAGCCCGTCCTACGCAGCAGGGTTCATCAATATGAAACCGTACGCCGAACGAGGTACTATTCAGGATCTGACGCAAATAGTCGATACTGTAAACCGCGAACTGGGACGGTTTAACGAAGGCCGGATTGATGTCTTCACGTTGCCAACGGTTCCGGGTTTCGGGAACGTCGACGGTTTTGAGATGGTGTTGCAGGACCGTACCGGCGGACCGCTTGACAAGCTCAGCGCCACGGCCACGAAGTTTGTCCAAGAGCTAGGCAAGCGCCCCGAAA
This sequence comes from Larkinella arboricola, assembly GCF_003259745.1. Taxonomy (GTDB): domain Bacteria; phylum Bacteroidota; class Bacteroidia; order Cytophagales; family Spirosomataceae; genus Larkinella; species Larkinella arboricola. Next base: position 991,099 of record NZ_QLMC01000002.1, read on the forward strand.
TCGGCGCGGCTTTCACGACGTTCGATACGGGAACGCCCCAGTTTTCGCTGGAAATTGACACCAAGAAAGCCAAGCAACTCGGCCTATCGACCAGCGATATTCTGCAAACCATGCAGGTGTATTACGGCAGCACGTTTGCCTCCGACTTCAACCGGTTTGGCAAATTTTACCGCGTGATTGCCCAGGCCGACAGTCCGTACCGGACCGATCCAGCGTCGCTCAACAGTATTTACGTCAAAAATGTGACCGGCCAGATGGTGCCCATTACGACGGTTGCATCCCTGAAACGCGTGTATGGTCCTGAAGCCGTAACCCGCAACAACCTGTTCAACGCCGTCATCATTAACGGTCAGGCCGGGCGGGGCTATAGTTCCGGCGACGCCATCAAAGCCGTGGAGGAAGTAGCGCAGAAACACCTGCCCACGGGTTTCACCTACGAATGGACGGGTATGACCCGGGAAGAGATTTCGGCGGGTAGTCAATCCGGGCTTATTTTCGGACTCAGTCTGGTGTTTATCTACTTCCTGCTGGCGGCCCAGTACGAAAGTTACCTCTTGCCACTGGCCGTAATCCTGTCCGTTCCGACGGGTGTTCTGGGCGTGTTCTGGGCCATCAATCTGGTGGACATCGACAACAATATTTATGTGCAGGTCGGCTTGATCATGCTGATCGGTTTGCTGGCTAAAAATGCCATCCTGATTGTTGAGTACGCCGTTCAGCGACGCCGGGCGGGTATGCCGCTGGTGGCGTCGGCGCTGGAAGCCGCCCAACTGCGGCTACGTCCCATTCTGATGACCTCGTTTGCCTTCATCGTGGGCCTGATTCCGCTGATGGGTGCTACGGGTTCTTCGGCCAAAGGCAATCACTCGATCAGCATCGGTACTGCCGGGGGCATGCTAACGGGCGTGGCGCTGGGCATTTTTATCGTGCCGGTTCTGTACGTCATCTTCCAGAAATTACACGAGAAAATCAGTGGTCGCAAACCGGTTCCACAAGCGGAGACGGCTAACGAAGAACTGTATACCAATCATTGATCGAATTTAGTAACTCCATGCAATCCATACGAATTTCGAGCGGGCACACCTTACTGGGCTTTGTCTTCCTCGTCCTTTCTCTTTCCGCCTGCAAGGTTGGACGCAACTACCAGCGTCCGACGCTTGCGGTGCCGGATCAGTTTCGCTCGGTGTCAACAACCGATACCGATACCCACACCGTCGCCCGTCTACCCTGGCGCACGTTTTTCCAGAACGCCGAATTACAGCAACTCATCAGCACGGCCCTGACGAATAATTTCGATTTGCAAATCGCCGTCAAGCGGATTGAAGAAAACAGCGCCTACCTCCGCCAGACCCGCTACGCCTTGCTGCCCTCGGTCAACGCCCAGGTTACAGCGTCCACCATTACACCATCCCGAAACAGCCTGAACGGGTTGAGTCTGGAAAACTTCATCGGCAGTCGGCATCTGGAGGATTATTCCGCAAACCTCGGCGTATCCTGGGAACTGGACATCTGGGGCAAAATCCGGCGACAGAACGAAGTAACGCAAGCCAATTATCTGCAAACGTTTGAAGCGGCCAAAGCCGTCCGTACCGCGCTGGTTGCCAACGTCGCCAACGGATATTTCAACCTGTTATTCCTGGACGCCCAACTTGACATTGCCCGGCGCAACCTCGCGCTCAGCGATTCCATTGTGCGCATGATCGGCCTGCAAAAACAAAGTGGCGATGTGACCGAACTGGCCGTCGATCAGGCCCGGGGACAACAGCAAACGGCGGCCCTGCTCCGCTCCCGACTGGAACAGGCCATTGTCATCGAAGAAAACGGACTTCGGCAGTTGCTGGGCGATATGCCGGGCGGTATTCCCCGCGCCAGCCGGTTGGAAAACGTTCCGGTGGCCGACACGTTGCAGGTAGGCGTTCCGGTGCAGTTGCTGGCCAACCGTCCGGATGTGCGCGTCAGCGAACTGAATCTGGTAGCGGCCAACGCGCGGATTGGAGTAGCCGAAGCGAGCTTGTACCCGGCGCTGGTGATTTCGGGCAGTGGCGGGTTCAACGCTTTTCAGGCCAGCAACTGGTTTATGTTTCCGGCATCGCTGTTCTATAGTGTCGCGGGTGGACTGACACAACCGGTTTTCCAACGGCGTCAACTCAAAACGCAGATCGAAGTGGCCCGGATTCAGCACGACCAGGCCGTTATCCAGTTCCGGCAGGCCGTTACCAACGGCGTCCGGGAAGTAGCCGATGCGCTGGTGCAGGTCGAGAAGCTGAAGGAACAGGAGCAGGTTGCGGCTACGCGGGTAGCAACGTTGCAGAAAGCAATTGCCAACGCCCGGTTACTTTTCGCAAGCGGCCTGGCTAACTACCTGGAAGTCATTACCGCCCAAAGCAATGTGTTACAGGCCGAACTCACGCTGGCCGAGGTCCGGCAGCAGCGGTTGAGTGCCATGGTGAGCGTATACCGGGCGTTGGGTGGCGGCTGGCAGTAATAGCCGGAAATGAACGTGTTTGATTTGTCAAAGTGCTTGACAAGCTGTTAATTAAAGCTCTTTTACTGCGATAACCGTTCCTTCATGTTCTACGACATTTTGCGCGCTGCCCCAAAGCCCATCATCCGGTGGCCGGTTTACACAATTACCGGGTTCGTCGGACTGTTTATTGTGGTAGTCCTGGCCATGTGGGTTTACAGTCACCTGATTAACGGTGAAATCATTGGCGAAACGGGCTGGATCATTTTAGGGGCGTGCATACTGCGGCTCCTGACGGTTTTAATGGCCTTGGCAAGCATCCAGCCGTGGGGTGAGAAGCTTCCACACTGGATGATTTTGTCCGGCTTGAGCGGAGCCGCCAGCGCCCAGCTCATTTATCCGACCGCCGAACTGGTTGTAAAACTCCTGATCCTGGCGGGTTGGGTAGACTATTCCGCTCAGGGATTGGGGAACATGACGGCGACGGGCTGGTTTAATCTGGGCGCGGTCTGGGTCATCTTCGGTTTTCCCGGCCTGCTGTTTGTTAAAGCTGCCCAAAATTATCAGGAACGGAAAGCGATTCCGAGGACCTGGGCATGGATCGGCGGGCTGTTGGGGGTTAGTGTTCTGTTCCTGATCGGCGTTTTAATTGGATAGATCTGATCGCTGGTTCACTTGAAACCGGCTAGATCAGGTCAAAAATATTTTTCACCCCAATCGTGCGGTCAACGGTGAAACCTTCGCCGTATTTGACGCCGATAACGTGCCCAAATTCTTCGGCACGGGCCCGCAGGAATTCCATAAACTCCTTGCTGGCAATGTAGCTCATGGGTTCAGTGCTGTTGGGGTCATAAAACTGGCTCTTGTAGGCCAGCAGCGATTCCTGTTTTTTCTCGTAAAAATCGGTGATATCGACGATAAAATCCGGCTTGATGTAACGGTCCTGAATCAGGTGATAAACCACCTTCGGACGCCAGGCTTCCTGCGCTTCGCCTTTGGCATCAGCCCCCACATTATCAACGGTTTTGATCTGGCGCAAACCCGAATAGAAACACGCATCAACGATCAGAGCCGACGCCCGGCCGTGGTCGGGGTGGCGGTCGGTGATGGCGTTGGCAATGACAATTTCCGGCTGGTATTTACGGATTGCGGCAATCAGCGCGCGCTGGTGTTCTTCATCGTTCCGAAAAAAACCGTCGCGAAAATTCATGTTTTCGCGGGCCGACAATCCCAGAATATGGGCTGCGGCAGCGGCTTCCTGCAACCGGATTTCGGGCGTACCCCGCGTCCCCAGTTCCCCACGGGTCAGGTCAACAATTCCAACTTTTTTACCCTGCGCAACCAGGGAAAGAATCGTTCCCGCGCTGCCCAGTTCGGCGTCGTCGGGGTGAACAGCGATAACGAGTAAGTCGAGTTTCATTCGTTCAAAAGATCAGCCATACGTAGAGATTCCTGAGAAACGACCCCACGCTTTTAGTACGTTAATGAACCCGCAGTTTCTGCCCCGGACGAATCCGTGAGCGGGTTGACATATGATTTTTCCGGGCCAGCGTGGAAGCCGACAGGCCATACCGCCGGGCAATACTGGTGAGCGTCTCCCCCGAACGAACGCGGTGTAATACCGTGCGTTTGTAACGGGGCTTAAACCCGGCCATGTTCACACTTTTTCCCCGAAGGTAATCCCAGACGGAAGCCGTCAGAATAAAATGGTCCGAAATCAGCGAATTGGTCGGGAAATTATAAATGTGCGTCGGACTAAACGGGTTTCCCTCGTACCGGGTTTCGAAGTGCAGGTGCGAACCGAAACTGCGCCCGGTATTACCGCCCAGACCAATCTGATCGCCCGCTTTGACCAGTTGCCCGGACTCAACCAGCGTTTTCGACAAGTGGCCGTAAATGGTTTCCAGACCGTTGTAATGCCGCACGAGCAGATACCGCCCAAAGCCGTTGCCGTCCCACCCCACAATCCGCACAATGCCGTCGAAAGCCGCGTAAACCGGGTCGCCGGTTTCCAGATCGAGGTCCATCCCTTTGTGCCACCGTCCCCAGCGCGGGCCAAATATGGAGGTCACTTTCCCATCGACCGTCGGGGCCGACCAGAACCGGTTGAGCGCCGGATCGTATAACTTCAGGTCAATTACTTCGTCAAACTGGAGGGGATCAATCCCGTAGGGGTCAACGTTGTGGGGGTCCCAGATGGCGTAATAGTCCGCAATTTTCACCCAGTCGTCGCCCACCTGAACGGAGTCGATGTATTCCACGACTGCCGGTTCGCCTTCGTCGATCGTAGACGTGTCCTCGGCCACAACGGGGTTGACTTCTTTTTTGGGTTCAAACTGATTGTTAAAGCGCAGATTGGATGTTTCCTGTTCAAACTCCTCTTCCGGTTCTTGGGTGGGCTGTTGCGTGGGAGAATTCGGGGTTTGGGTTTCCGTTTTCTTAGGCTTAATACTCAGGTTCTTCTTGAATTTGCCTCGCTCCTGAGCCTCCACGGTCGTTACGCTTGCCAGACAGCAAACGCTGGCGAACAGCCACCAGACTGCCAGTTTTCTCATCCTTAAGGGTAAAGTTTGCCAAAAGGAGTTAAGAATTAAAAGTTAAAAATTAAAAGTAGGCTGACGCGTTCAATACGACGAGCGACTACTTTTAACTTTTAACTCTTAACTTTTAATTCTCTTTTGTGGTGGTTATAAATTTCTTTTACGCTTCCGCGTGCATTTCAACTTCTTTCATGGCCAGATACCGTTCGGCATCCAGGGCGGCCATACAACCCGTACCGGCGGCCGTAATCGCCTGGCGGTAAATATTATCCTGGGCATCACCACAGGCAAAAACGCCCGGTACATTGGTGCGGGTGCTGCCTTTTTCGGTGATGATGTATCCCGTTTCGTCCAGTTCAAGGTAATTTTTGAAAATAGCGGTATTGGGCTGGTGACCGATCGCGACGAAAAAGCCCGAAATATCCAGTACCCGTTCTTCACCCGTTACCGCATTTTTAACCAGCGCCCCCGTCACGCCGTCCTCACCGAGAACCTCCAGCGTTTCGGTGTTCCACAAAATCTCAATATTGGGTAGTGATTTTACCCGGTTTTGCATGAACTTCGACGCGCGCATTTCGCCCCGACGGACGATCATGTATACTTTCCGGCACAAATTTGCCAGATAACTGGCTTCTTCAGCCGCCGTATCCCCGGCTCCGACAATAGCCACATCCTTACCCCGGAAGAAAAAGCCGTCACACACGGCACAGGCCGAAACGCCCAGACCGTTCAGCCGCATTTCCGACGGCAGCCCCAGCCACTTGGCCGACGCACCGGTTGAAATAATAACGACGTTGGCACTGATTTCCTGCTGATCGTCGACCACGGCTTTGTGCATCGGGCCGGAAAAATCAACGGCGGTTACTACCCCGTAGCGAATATCGGCTCCAAACCGGCGGGCCTGCTGCTCGAGGTCCATCATGAGTTGGGGGCCGTTGACGCCCTCGGGATAACCCGGAAAATTATCGACTTCGTTGGTGATGGTAAGTTGGCCGCCCGGTTGCATTCCCTGGTATAAAACGGGTTTCATGCCCGCGCGGGAGGCATAAATGGCGGCAGTATATCCGGCCGGGCCGGAACCAATAATAAGGCAGTTGACGTGTTCGGTGGTCATTGGCTGACGAAGAATTGAGTGTTTTATCGGGTCGGCAATCACAGTAAAAGCGGGCCAGACACTGAAAAAACAAGCGCAAAGGTGCAAAAAATTCCCGGCGAAACCAAGTTAACGGTTATTGTACAATGAACCATGAATAATGAACATTTATCCGTCTTAAAGTCACTTTACGGATTCGTTTTCAGACTTAATGCCTACTTATACGGAAAGAATCCGCCATTCAATCCGTCGGTTCAGCTTCCGGTTGTCGTCGGTTGTATTGGGTGCCACCGGACGGGTTTCGCCGTAACCGGCTGATTTAATACGGGTTGGTACAATGCCCGCTTTGGTCAGGTAATCCACCACAGACTGCGCCCGTTTTTTCGACAGTTCCAGGTTATTGGCCGTTCCGCCCTGGTTGTCGGTATGCCCGGAAACCTCAATTTTTACGGTTTGATTCACTTCCAGAAATTTCACCAGCCGGTCCAGTTCCGTCCGCGACTTCTCTTCCAGATCATACCGTCCGGTTTCAAAGAAAATATTGTTCAGGGTTTCTTTGGCGGGCGCGCTACCATCCGCCGGTTTGATTGGCTCGAGCGGCACGCTCATTGTCAGCCCCTCCCCTTCGCGCTTTTGGGTAAAGTCAAACGACAGGCTTTTGAACAGATAGCCCGGCCCCACCACGTAGAGGGCATACTCTCCGCCCGTGGGCAGCACCGCCGTATACTGGCCCGTCTGCGGGTCAGACTGCACCCGGGTTACGAGTTGATTGGTCGTCAGGTCAATCAACTCGATGGTTGCCTGGAGCGGTTTTTTCGTGCGGGCATCGGCCACCAGCCCCTTCAGGTAGCTAACCGGCCGGACCTTCTGCCGCAGCGGTTCGGGCAAATCAAAGACGTAGAGTTTGGACCGTTGTTTACCGTCACCGGAGGATTGTTCCTGCGAATAATAAGCCCGCGCGCCGTTGGCCGACACAAACAGGGCCGCCTGATCGTCGGCGGTGTTGATGGGGTACCCCAGATTCTGCGGATTCGACCAGCCGGACGCCGTACTGTCGGCCACAAACAGATCGTAGCCCCCCATCCCCATGTGTCCTTCCGACGCAAAAAACAGGCTCAGGCCATTGGCGTGAATAAACGGCGAGGCTTCGTCGAACGGCGTGTTGATGCTTTTCAGGTTGTAAGGCGTTTTCCACTCGCCATCCTCGCCCAGTTCGCTGCACCAGATGTCGCGCCGGCCAACGCCCCCTTTCCGGTCGGAGACAAAATACAACCGCCGACCATCCGCCGACAGGGCGGGCTGCGACTCCCAGGAGCGGGTATTCACCGCCGGGCCGAGGTTCTGCGGTTCCGACCAGGTGTTACCGGTTTTGCGGCTGATATACAGATCACAACTCCCGTAACCCGTTCGCCCCTGACAGGCCGTAAACACCAGCGTCCGGCCATCGGCCGAAAGCGACGGCGTACCTTCGTTGTTGGGCGTGTTGATGTGGGCCGAAATGGATTCGGGAGGTCCCCAGGTTTCGCCTTTCTGGGTCGCCACCATCAGGTCTTCGTCGCCCTCCGGTTTCAGAACCGTGTAGACGAGGGTCTGTTCATCGGCGGTCAGCACCGGAAAATACTGCGAGGGAAACGCCTGGACCGTGGCCGACAACGGCTGGGGCTTCACGGCCAGCGGGTTGATCACCGCCTGAGCGCCAAAGCGAGCCGTTTGCAGCAGGCGGTCCACCCTTTTCCACTGCAACGAATTGGGCGGAAACAGCTTCTGATACTGCTGGATATACGGGATGGCCACCTGATAATTCCCTTTTTTGAGCTGATAGGCGCTGACAAACTGATAGGCCAGACCCGTACCGGGTTTGTCGGGCTGCTGCCGAATGGCCCGTAAATAGACCTGCAATGCCTGATCGGGCTGGCGCATAAATTCGTAGACCTGCCCCAGTTTCAGATACGCTTCGGTATAGCCGGTATCCCGTTCGACGGCCTGATGAAACAACTCCAGAGCCTCGGGCATTTGCCGTTGTGCGACGGCATCGACGGCTTTCTTATAAAGCTCAACGGCTTTTTTGTTCTGGGCAAAAGAGGAAAGGAAAAACGGAGGAAACGCTAAAAGAACCGAAAGAATAAAAAGGCACTTCCTTATGTTGCCTGCTCCCTTTTTCCTTTCCGAACGTCGCCGGGCCGGCGAACGTCGTCCCGGCCCTACGGAATATCCATGTACTTGTGTGTTTGCAACGAAACTTGCCATTGCGGATGCTGTTTTACATACTCAACGATAAGAGGCAGCATTTCATTTGAACGACTCCACTCGGGTTGTAAAAACAATTTGCAATGCGGTTGCAGCAGGGGTACAAAGGACTCCGCAAACGCAAAATCGCTTTTGTTGTAAATGATTACTTTCAACTCGTTGGCCTGTTCAAAAATGCCCGGGTGCGGCTGTTTGAATTTCTTGGGCGAAAAACAAATCCAGTCCCACACGCCACTCACGGGATAAACGCCCGATGTCTCGATATTTGTTTGAAAACCGGCTTTTTTTAAGGCCAGCGTCAACCCCGTCAGGTCGTGCATCAGCGGTTCGCCCCCGGTAATAACCGCCATCCGGCCCGGATGTTGCAGGGCACCTTCGACAATCTCAACGATGGGGTATTTCGGATGGGCGTCGGCATCCCAGGACTCTTTCACGTCGCACCAGTGACACCCCACATCGCAGCCGCCGAGTCGGATAAAGTACGCGGCTCTGCCGGTATGCGCCCCTTCGCCTTGCAGCGTATAGAACGATTCCATGACCGGAAGCCGTTGTACGGTGTCAGTTTGTTGTTCCAGAACTTGATTCATGCCACAAAGTTACAGAATTTGCGGGCGATGCTTTACCTATTCTCCCGGCTTTCCGCAGCCTTTATGAAATACCGTCTATTTACCTCCCTGACCGTCCTGCTGCTGGCCGGCATCGGTGTTTCGTCCATTCCTCCTCAGCCCCCTGCGCCAAGCCCGAAACCCAACCTTGTTTTTATTCTCGCCGACGACCTCGGCTGGGGCGACCTCTCCTGCTACGGCGCAACCGATTTGAAAACGCCCCACATCGACAGCCTGATGCGGGCGGGACTGCGTTTCACGAGTTTCTACGCCAACAGTCCGGTTTGTTCGCCCAGCCGGGCGTCGCTGCTGTCGGGGCGCTGGCCCGAACGGATGGGGGTTCCGGGCGTCATCCGCGACGATTCCACCGATAGCTGGGGCTACCTGGCCCCCGGTCCACTCCTGCCCGATTATTTGCAAAAAGCCGGTTATCATACGGCTTTGGTCGGCAAATGGCATCTGGGTCTGGAATCGCCCAACACCCCCAACGAACGCGGTTTTCTGGAATTTGACGGTTTTCTGGGCGATATGATGGACGATTATTATACCAAACTCCGCAACAAACACAACTTCATGCGCCACAACCGGCAGGTGGTCAATCCACCCGGCCACGCGACGGATGTGTTTACCGACGGAGCCATTCGGTACGTTACTTCCCGTAAGGGCCGCGCCAAACCGTTCTTTTTGTACCTCGCCTACAACGCCCCCCACAACCCGTTGCAGCCCCCCGCCGACTGGCTCGAACGCGTCCAGCAACGCGAACCGGGCATTGACCCCACCCGGGCGAAGCTTGTGGCGCTGATCGAACACATGGACGCCAACGTCGGACGGCTGCTGTCGACGCTGAAAGCCAACGGCCAACTGAAAAACACCCTGATTGTATTCACGAGTGATAACGGCGGCTGGGGACCGGGCAAGGCCAACAACGGCCCCGTCCGGGCGTTCAAGGGAACGATGTATGAGGGCGGTATCCGCATTCCGGCGGGCGTTGCCTGGACGGGTCACATCCAGCCGGGCCGGACATCGGACGAGCGGTTGCAACTGATCGACTGGCTGCCGACGTTTCTGGAACTGACCGGCCAGAAAGCCACCGCCCCGCTCGACGGAAAGTCGATGCTACCACTGTTAACCGACAATGAGCCAGCCAGTTCGGCGCTAGAACCCATTCACCTGCGACCGCTCTTTTTCATCCGGCGGGAAGGAACCGATACGTACAAAGGGCTTACCACACAGGCCGTCCGGCTGGGCGACTGGAAGTTGCTGCAACCTAACCCATTCTCGCCTTACGAACTGTACAACCTCAAAGACGATCCAAGGGAAACGACCGATCTGGCCGGTCGGGAAAAAACGAAAGCCGCCCAGCTAACCCGTTTGCTGATGGACCACATCCGCCAGAGCGGTTCGGTGCCCTGGCAAAAAAGAAACTAATTCCGGTGCAACTTTCGGCCCCCATCCCGCATCTACATTAAGAAAAATACCAATTTGACACGTAGTCATGCAAACCAAACGATTGTATCTATCTCTATTGATTGCTTCGCTGGTAACGGGCTTTTCGGAAGCACAGTCGGTCACCAAACAATTCAGCATCAAGCCATTTGACCGCATTGATGTCGCCAACGCCATTGACGTGGAAGTACGAAAAGGCAGCTTTGACATTGTGGCCAATCTGTCGCCGGGCGAAACCGAATACCTGTCGGTGAAAAGTGAAAATGGCGTGCTGGTGGCCCGTTTTAATCGACCCGCCGGTGCCTGGCTTCCGGGCAAAAACCGCCGGTCGCCCCGGCTACTGATCACCATGCCAGCCTTGCGGGGCATCACGCTTTCCGGGGCGTCGGATGGCGATGTAAACGACGCCTTTGACAGCAACGAACTGGAAATCAACCTTTCCGGAGCGGCTGACCTATCCATGAAGGACATCACGGCCAACCGGATTCGCATCAAAGCTTCCGGAGCATCGGATACGAAACTGCGGGGCCGGGTGCAGCATCTGGACGTGGAAATCTCGGGCGCTTCCGACCTGTCGGCGTATGATTTGACGGCCGAAGAAGCAATCATCCGGGCATCCGGGGCCAGTGATGCATCAGTAACGGTAACGAGACGACTGGAAAAAAACACGCGCGGGGGAGCCGATGTTTCGCACCGGGGCAATCCACAAACCGTTATTTCCAACGAGAAAAAATCGGACGACTAAGCCGAACCGCGCATCCAATGAACAGACTCGGGCGACAGTTCCAGGCCGACCAATTGCCCGACCTTGATTTTTTCGGTGGACGACGCCAGGAACGTCAGGTTGACAAACCGGTTTATTTCGACCTCTACTTCCATGAAAGCGCCTTTAAAGAAAATGTTCCGGACCGTTCCGCCGAAACGCCCGCGGTCGGTCAGGCGGATCTGTTCGGGACGCACGCAGGCCAGCGCATTCGGTGGGTAGGCGTGAATGATCCCCATCAACGGCAGGTATTTGGCCCGAATCAGGTTAACCGGACCGGTCATCTGGGCCGTGTAGGCGTTGTAAGGCCGACGGTAGATTTCCATGGGTACGCCCATCTGCACCAGTTGGCCGTCCTGCAAAATGCCAATGCGGCTGGAGATGGAAAGGGCATCCGTTGCGTCGTGGGTCACGAACAGGCAGGCGGTTTTTTCGTTGCGCACCAGATCCAGCAACATGCCGCGAATCAACTCCCGGTTGGGCAGGTCGAGGTGGCTGAACGGTTCGTCGAGCAGCAACACGGCGGGTTTTTCGGCGATGGCGCGGGCGATGGCCGTCCGCTGTTTTTCGCCCCCGGACGCCTGCCGGGGTAGCCGGTGCTGAATCGCTTCCAGCCGGCACAGTTGAATCAGTTGTTCGACGCGATACGTCTGATACCGTTTTTCGTAGAACCGCAGGGCGTAGGCAATATTTTCGCGCAGGGAGACATTGGGCATCAGTTGGTATTCCTGATGCACCAGTTTGATGTGCGGATGGCCCGCTACCAACTGCTCCGCCGGACCTTTGACGCGCTCGTTGTTGAGCGTTACCGTGCCGCTGGTCAAATCGAGCAGCCCCGCCAGCAGATTCAGCAGGGTACTTTTTCCGGAACCGCTGGCCCCGATCAGTCCCACGACTTCACCCGGCTTTATACCCAACGAAACATCCCGAACGGCCGTGACGTCCCCAAAGGTTTTTACAAGATGAACTGACTCAAGCAATTGATGATGACCTTTTCCGTGCGTGTAATGAAGTGTTCAGCAAGCCGTTAACTCTATAAGAAGCCAAAACCGTCTTTTCCGAAGCTGTAAAATTACAGTAACGGGTCCATAAGACCCATACTTTTGAAAATAATAATTGCGCCGTCGTTTCAAATGATTTAAATGAAAAAATGCGCATGATTTTATATAAAGGATCTAAAAAGAAGGCGCTCCGGTCGGTCCGTCTGACACCTGCGCCTTCACCTTCTGCCTTACCGTTTTCCCAGCCAGTAGAAAAACAGTACCAGTAGAAGAAAAGCAACCACCAGCAGGGCAATTTTCCAGGCTGAGGTGGGCCGTTCGCCCGCAATCTGGCCGGTTTGCCCGTTGACCAGAAAGCGGTATTGTTTGCCGTTGTAGTGGTACATGCAAATCCAGAGCGGCAGCAGAATGTGCTTGAACGTCTGGTTGGTCAGGGTTGTCCCGACGTTGAGGTTGCGCTGCGTATCACCGCCCAACTGCGCGGCACAGGCGTCTACTTCGCGGTTTCGGATGGTCTCTTCGGCTTTGCGGGCACTTTCCTCCAGATCGATGCTGTAGACTTCGGCTTCCCAGCCCAGCAGAATCCGCGGGTCGTAATCGACCACCTCCTCCAAACCGAAGCGACTGGCTTCCTGCACCTGGCTTTCCTGCTGCGACAATTTTCGGGAGGCCATTTCGAGCATATCGTCGTAAAACGCCTGATGCGAACCGCTGCGGTATTCCCACCGAACCCGTTGTTGCTGCTGCGTCACGATTTTCCCGTTGGCATCACGCACCTGCACCGGAACGTAGTAATAAAATCCGGCTTCGCCCGCGTATTCGGAATACGCCTGAGCATCGAACGTCCAGAACGGGATGTAAATACCGTGCAGGTTGTCGAGCATGGCCCCGGCAGACAAATCCGACGGTGCCAGCCAGCTATTGCCCACCCAGCCCTTGAACCGTTGCAGCGCCTGTTCTTTCGAGATGCGGAACGGCAGCACCCCCGCCGGTTCGATCAGCCGGGTTTTCTGGGCGTCGGGGTTAACGTTTTTAGAACCGCAGAAAGCGCAGGTAATCGTCGGCGCGTCGTAGTTGACGGTGGTTTTGGCCCCGCAGTTCTGGCAGGTAAACAGGCGTTTTTCTTCCGTTGGGGCGTTGGGCAACTGCCGATCCTCCACCCGAAATGCGAGCGGATTTTCGTGCAGATTGGTTCTTGTAAACGGAATATCTTCGGTATTGCCGCAATAGTCGCAGCTTAGCTTCTGTTTTTCAGCCGAAAATTTCAGTTGGGCTCCGCAGGTTTTACACGGAGCCCGAACCAGGTCGGAAAGTTCGGAAGGAGACTGTTGCATGTTGAAAAAGATGCGCGATTACAGTCGGGCTAGCAGTTCTGCTTTCTTAGCGGCAAATTCTTCTTCCGTCAGAATCCCGGCGGCTTTCAGTTCGCCCAGTTGCTTGAGCAGGTTCATCACCTCGGCTTTATCTTCTTTGGGGGCCGCCTGCTGCGGAGCGTTAGCGGCATTGGTGTTCTGCATGAAATTACCCAAACCACCCAGCAACACCGCAGCGCCCCCGGCTCCCCCACTCTCGGCAGCATCTTCCAGGGCGATACCGGCCTGAAACTGCTGGAACCGGGCCATATCCCCCACCATGTTCATCTGCGTAGTTTTGTCAAGGAAGGCTTCAACTTCGGGCGGCAGGCTGGTGTTTTCAACGTAAAATTTAGTCAGTTCCAGACCGTATCCCGTAAAATCAGACTGGAGCAGCGGCAGCAGCTTATCACCAATTTCCTTGTAGTTCCGCGACAGATCGTATACCGAAATCCCGGCTTCACCGATGGTGTCCGTAAAGTTGGTCACGATGGCCGACCGCAGCTGGTCTTCCACGTCGCCAATCCGGACAATGGGTGTGGTTCCGGCAAATTCCTTGATAAACTTTCCGGCGTCGGTCACCCGCAGGGCGAACACGCCGAAGGCCCGCACGCGCACCTGCTTCAGTTCGGGGTCGCGCACGATGAACGGGTTCTGCGTGCCCCATTTGAGGTTGGTAAACTGTTTGGTCGAAACAAAGTAGATATCCACTTTGAACGGCGACTCAAACCCCATTTTCCACGACCGCAGCGTGGTCATAATCGGCATGTTCTGGGTGGTCAGTTCGTAGCGGCCGGGCTGGTATACGTCGGCAATGCGGCCTTCGTTGATGAATACCGCCACCTGCGATTCGCGCACGGTCAGTTGGGCGCCGTATTTGATGTTGTTGCCGTTGTCCGGAAATTTCCAGATGACCGTATCGTTGGACGTATCGACCCAGTCGATGACCTCGATGAATTCGTTGCGGATAAAGTCAAAAAGTCCCATAATGTCGGTTGGCGACGGTTTGCGGAACCGTTACCGTGAGGGTTTTGATGGTTAACGGCTTAATTCTACGGAAAAAAACCGAACCCGCCGACGTTCAATTTTATAAACGGCCCGGAAACCGACTTAAACGTCCTGATTCCCGGAGCGACGTACGGGGCTTAGTCCTGCCAGCCGTATTGATCCTTGTCCAGCAGCAACACGCTCATCAACAGGGTTTGCCGTATCTCCTGGGGCGTATCAGGACCATAGGTGATAACGGGTCCACTGAAATGTTTTCATGATTTCCCTGTGATTCTCTTCATTCAATGAATTGAGTTCATCCATTTTTTTGGTCACAAACTCATACGTTTCATCAGCGATGTAGGAAAGTTTCTTTTCAAGATACAGTGCGGTGGCCTTCGTGGGTTCGTCCATTCGACGTTTAAACGAAAAATAATCCGGCCACACACAGGATAGCTGGTGCTGTAACAAGGATATTTTCAAGGTCCTAGGCATCAACGTCCGACAGAACCGGAAGTGATCGACCAGCAACGCTTTCTTGGTTTCGGTTAAATACCGTCTGTATTCCGCTTTCAGGAAGTCGATTTTGGTGGCTTCGAAGAAAATGGGGTTGTTTATCCTTGGATTTTTAAAAAAGTCAGGCAGAATCTGGTCATAAATCTCTAATAACCGCTGGTGATACGCTATCTCCTTCTGCCTGGCTTTATCCTCTTCAACCCGGCTGATTTGGGCGTTTCGGATTACTTCTTTTTGTCTTTCTTCGTATTTTGCAAATTGCTCGCTCGTCAGAATAGCCTGAAAGGAGGCTCTTTCAAAGTCCCATTCCTCCCATTCCGAAAAGTAATGGGTATTCGATGGTAAATTTTTGTCCTGTTCAAATCTATAAATCCGTTCAGCCTGCTCCAGATTCACTTTAAGCCAGCTATACTGCTGTTGCACGTGTTTGATTAATTGCCGTTCGTTCATTCGTTATCAGGATTTAATTCCGTACGCTTCACAGCCGTCAAGAGGCTTTTTTCAGGGCTCATTTTACAAAATTTCGGGTAAATCAAGCTTATGAAATCCGGGCCATACAATCATGTTCATAAACTCGTGCCGTAAACCGCCCGTTAGAAGTTTATGCAATCACGCTATATCTCAACCAACCAGATCCGGCTGCACGTCGTAGAAGCGGGTCCCACCGACGGACCGCTGGTGATTTTACTGCACGGTTTTCCGGAGTTCTGGTACGGCTGGCGGCACCAGATCGACGCCCTGGCCGCAGCCGGTTTCCGGGTCTGGGCACCCGATCAGCGCGGCTACAACCTTAGCGACAAACCACAGGAAATCAAGGCATACACGCTGGATAAACTCGGCGCTGACATTCTGGGCCTTATGGATGCCGCAGGGGTGCAACGGGCCACGGTGGTCGGGCACGATTGGGGTGGCGGGGTAGCCTGGTGGCTGGCCATCAACCATCCCGAACGGCTTCATCGGGTGGTTTGTCTGAATATGCCGCATCTGTCGGTGATGCCCCAGGTGATGCGCAAAAACCCTCAGCAATTGCTCAGAAGCTGGTACATCGGTTTTTTCCAGCTACCGGTTCTGCCCGAATGGCTGGTCCGGCTCGGCAACTGGTGGGGCGCAACCCGGGCGCTCCGCGGAACCAGTCGACCTGGCACGTTTTCAGCTGCCGATCTGGTTCAATACCGGCAAGCCTGGGCGCAACCCGGCCCGACTGGCCAGCCCGCCATCCAGACCATGATCAACTGGTACCGGGCGTTGGTGCAGCAGGGGCCGCAACTGCCCGACAACCCGCGCGTTACGGTGCCGTTGCTGCTGATCTGGGGTACCCGCGATCAGGCATTAATCCGGGAACTGGCCCAGCCCAGCATTGAACTGTGCGACCGGGGTAAGCTGGTTTACATCGAAGAAGCCACCCACTGGGTGCAGCACGAAGCCCCCGACCGCGTTAACCGACTCATTATCAATTTTGCCGGACAAAAAGCGGAAGATTCTGACGAGTTGCGCAACGCCAGACCACAGAACAGCTAGGCAACCTGACAACCAGCGGGTTAAATCTCCTTTCCCAAACCGGCTTGTACCAATTAATAAATTATCAAAATTTAATAAGTAATAATACCTAATAATAAAGCAGAAGGCTGGTACTTTTGTGTAAACTTAAACTTTACCGTATAGATCCGACCGTTACTTGTTTCACCTGCTTATGCTCCATTTCTACGCCCGTTTTTCTTCCCGGCAGAACGCTGCCGTTCCCGTTTCTATTTGGCAAACATTACGAAAGCACCTCAACAGCAAACCGTTAACCACTCGACTGGCCTCCCTGCTGATTAGTTTTTGTCTGCTAACCCCGTTACTGTCCACGGCTTCCAACGCCGATCAGCACCCGGATTATGCCGCGCTGACGGACTTCTACAATTCTACCAACGGTTCCGGCTGGATTAATTCGGCGGGCTGGCTAAAGGACAACAACCCGTGCGGCTGGTACGGGGTTGGCTGCACGGATGGGCGCGTGACGGAGTTAAGTATGATGTACAATAACGTAACGGGTTCCTTGCCTAAGAGCGTCGGGAATCTGATCCACTTAAAAAAAATCGAACTTCGAAACAACGGTATTAGCGGAACGATTCCGGAAGAAATTGGAAAGCTGACTAAATTAGAAGGGCTTTTTCTGATCCACAATCAATTAAGTGGGTCAATTCCGAATAGCATAGGCAATTTAGTTAATCTAAAAATGCTGCTTCTGCGCGAGAATCAATTAACCGGTCCCATCCCCTCGAGTGTCTTGAATATGCAAAAGCTCGAAAGCCTTAATTTAGCCATCAATCAGTTAAGTGGCGAAATTCCAGGTAATATAGGTGATCTTTCCAGCCTGACTTCCCTCCATCTCGAACAAAATAAATTCACGGGTTCGATCCCCGAAAGTCTGGGTAAGCTAACTGGAATGAGTAACGTTACATTAGATAATAACGAGCTAAGTGGTAATATTCCTAGTAGCTTGGGCAATCTGACGAACCTCTTCCAACTCACGCTAAACAACAACAAATTGACGGGCTCCATTCCCAGCAGTCTAGGAGATTTAGAAGGACTTTATACTCTACATTTGAATAATAACCAACTGACTGGACCAATTCCCGATACATTTGGAGAGTTTCCTAAAATACTGTCCCTCTCATTACATAATAACGAATTAACTGGGTCCATTCCCGGAAGTTTGAGTAAGTTAACTACTTTATCAGAAATCCGATTAAATAACAACAAACTGACTGGTTCAATCCCAAGTGAACTGGGTGATATGACTCATCTGAATGCGCTTTTATTATACAATAATCAACTAACAGGTCCAATTCCGGCCAGTTTAGGAAAGCTTACGAACATTATAAGACTTTCGTTAAATAATAATCAGCTAGAAGGTACAATTCCAAGTTACCTTGGAGATCTTTCGAATCTAATGACGCTCGAACTTTATGGCAATAAATTGACGGGTACTATCCCACTCACCTTGGCTAATTTGAAGAATCTAAATAGTCTTATTTTAGGTGGTAATCAGTTAACGGGAACGATTCCTGATAATCTTGGCGAACTTACAAGTCTTTTCAACTTAAATTTGAGCTACAACAACTTAACCGGATCAATCCCTAATAGTATAGGAAAACTTGTCAACTTGTTAGGACTTGGTCTAAGTAACAACAAACTAACGGGATCAATCCCTAATGGTATCGGTAATTTAGTTAACCTACAGGCGCTTGTCCTAAACGAAAATGAATTATCAGGTAGCATTCCTAGCGAGATAGGAAATTTGGTTAAACTTGACCGCATTTATCTGGATAACAATAAACTAAGCGGCACGATTCCGGCAAGCTTAGGCAATTTACCCAACCTCAGACAAATCTACTTAAACTTCAATGAACTAGCTGGACCAATTCCGGATGCATTGGGCAATTTATCGAAGTTGGAATCTCTTCAATTATTTTACAACAAGCTGAGTGGAAAGATTCCATCTAGCTTAGGGAAGTTATCTTTATTAGAATACCTCCATTTACATGGAAATCAATTAAATGGACCTATTCCTTCCGACTTAGGACAACTGTCAAATCTGAAAGCTATCTGGTTATCCGACAACAATCTTAGCGGCTGCTTCCCCGAATCTCTACGCGCATTATGTGGCAAAAACGTCCAATTCTATAACAACCCCGGTCTGCCCGGCGGAGGCAATTTTGACGCATTCTGCCGAAACGAACCCGGCAGCAACTCTGTCCCATCCCCTTCCCTCACGCTGAAATCCGGCGTTACCCAACCTATTGCGCAAAATACGGCTTCGGTTTCCCTGACGGTTTCGGGTTGCGAAGGCGGTACCATCAACTGGTCGGCTACCAACAACACCAGCGGCAGCGGCAGCACCATTCCCGTTGCTACCACCACACCCGGTAACGTGGTGTACTCGGCCACCTGCACCTCGGGCGGCTGCACCAGCGCTCCGGCCAACTTTGCCGTCACCGTGGCAGCGTCTCCCGCAGCAGGCAATTACGACGGTCACCTCGACGGAGCCGACTGCGAAACCTTCCACGGCTGGGTCTGGGATCGTGATAAAGTCAATACGCCCATTGCCGTTGAAATTCTTGATGGCTCAACGGTTATCGCCACGGTCCTGGCCGATGCTTTTCGCCAGGATTTACTCAGTGCTGGCAAAGGCAACGGTCAACACGCTTTCTACTTTAGCATTCCGGCTTCGTTGAAAGATGGAAAAACCCACTCACTTTCGGCCCGTGTGGCTGGTGGCACTTTCCTGCTCAAAGGCGGGGCCAAAACCATCGTATGTCAGGGAGGCACCACGCCACCCACCAACCAGCCACCCGTAGCACCGACGATCAACGCTTTAACCGCCCAACAGGGTACGGCTTTCTCGACGGTATTGCCCGTTTTCACCGACCCCGAAGGCGGTCCGCTGACCTACAGCCTGAGCGGTTTGCCCAACGGTTTGAGCTTCAACATGGCCACCCGCCAGATCAGCGGTATGCCCACGCAGTCGGGCAACTTCGGGCTGATGTATGCGGCCACTGACAACCAGAATGCCACCACAAGCCTGAGCATCCTCCTAACGGTCAATGCCACTACCGGCACACCCGTAACGGGCAACTTTGATGGTCACCTCGACGGCGCAACTTGCGAAACCTTCCACGGCTGGGTCTGGGACCGCGACAAAGTCAACACGCCCATTCTTGTTGAAATCCTCGACGGCTCAACGGTTATCGCCACGGTCCTGGCCGATGCTTTTCGCCAGGATTTGCTCAGTGCTGGCAAAGGCAATGCTCAACACGCTTTCTACTTTAGCATTCCGGCTTCGTTGAAAGATGGAAAAACCCACTCGCTTTCGGCCCGTGTAGCCGGTGGCACTTTCCTGCTCAAAGGCGGGGCCAAAACCATCATGTGTCAGGGAGGCACCACGCCCCCCATCAACCAGCCGCCGGTAGCGCCGACGGTCAACGCTTTAACCGCCCAACAGGGTACGGCTTTCTCGACGGTATTGCCCGTTTTCACCGACCCCGAAGGCGGTCCGCTAACGTATAGCCTAAGCGGTTTGCCCAACGGTTTGAGTTTCAACACGGCCACCCGCCAGCTTAGTGGCACACCTATGCAATCGGGTAGCTTCGGGCTGACGTATGCGGCTACCGATAACCAGAACCAGACAACCCGACTGAGCGTCAGCCTGACGGTGAACGCCCCCGCCACCACGCCGGTAACGGGCGACTTCGACGGGTATCTGGACAAAGTCGAGTGCGGCACCATTCGCGGCTGGGCCTGGGATCGCAACAAACCCAATGCGCCGGTCCATATTGAGTTTTATACCGGTAATACGGTTTGGGGCAGTGCGGTGGCCAATATTTACCGCGATGATTTAAAGAACGCGGCCAAAGGCAACGGGGCTCATGCGTACAGTTTTGACGTACCTACGGTCCTGAAAGACAACCAGACCCGCCTGATCAGCGCCCGGATAGCCGGTTCGGGCTACGTGCTGAAATGGTCGGGGAAAGCCCTGACCTGTAGCCCCACCGCGGGCCGGTTATCAGCCGAGCGTGGTACGGAGCTGGCGGTGACGGTGCTGGGCAACCCCGTTCTGAAGGATGCGCTGGAAGTGGAAGTGAGGGGAGCCGCCGGTCAGTCAATGCACCTGCAACTCACCGACGCACAAGGCCGGGTGATCAGTGAGCGCCGGGTCGAACAACCCCACGTTATTGAACGCCAGACATTGCCCCTCGGCCATCAGCCCGCCGGTCTGCTGTTGCTAAAAACAACCAGCGGTTCCCGGTCCGTGATACTGAAAGTGGTAAAGCAGTAAGTTAACTATGCCTTTTATCCCTCAGTCTGGATTCGCGCCGGGCTGAGGGATTTTTTTATACCGGATCAGGTAAACGGGCCGGTTCGATGAAAACCTGCCGGATGGTTGGTTCGGCGGCCTGAAGGGTTTGCCGAAGCCGGGTGATGCCTTCCGCAATGGCTTCGGTTTTCAGGTCCGGCTGAAAAACCACCCGCTGAATCAGCACAATCTGCTCCGGCCCCATCTGAAAGGTTAACGTTTGCAACAACGTCATAACGTCTGGGTCAGCCTCCGTCAGCGCAGCGGTTTTTTGAACAATCGCCGGGTCAGCGCCCTCTCCCATCAGCAAACTCCGGCTTTCGCGGGCCAGTAAGATGGATACCGCCGTCAGCAGGAGGCCAATCAGAATCGAAGCCGCTCCGTCGAGGTACGGGTTATTCAGCTGATGCCCCAGAAATACGCCCAGAAACGCCAGAACCAGCCCGATTACGTCGGAAGCATCCTCAAACAGCACCACAAACGTTGCGGGGTCCTTGCTGGTTTTCACCGCCGACCAGAACGGCTGACTTCCCCGCTGCGCATTAAAGGCCTTCACGGCCGTCACCAGCGACGTCGTGTCCAGCACAATCGCGATACCCAGCACAATGTAATTCCACTGCGCATTTTCGATCGGGTTGGGATGTTGCCAATGAGTGATGCCTTCGTAGAACGAGACGCCCCCGCCAACGGCAAAAATCAGCACCGAAACCACATACGACCAGAAATAAAGCTCCCGGCCATAGCCAAACGGCCGCTTCTCATCGGCGGGTTTCTGACTCCGGTTCATCCCCAGCAGCAACAGCACTTCGTTGAGCGTATCGACCAGCGAGTGAATTCCTTCGGAAACCATCGCCGAACTACCGGTTACACCGGCGGCAATAAATTTAGTAACGGCAATGGCCAGATTCGCCCCCAAAGCCGTGTAGATTGCTGTTTTTGTTGATGCCATACCCGCTGAACCGTTTTCAAAACCGTATGTTTGTCTCTCTCCTCCACACAGGCCAAATCCTTATTTTTCTGGCGGAGCAAGACCCCTTCAGCACGTTTGTCAAACCCTCCTGATCCGTTTCATTCGGTCGTAGCAACGGCTTATCAAGTTCTTTTTAACCGATACCATCCCTCTTTTAGTAAACCGGTCTTCGTTGCCCGTTATCCTCTTTTTCAATAGAATCTGCCAACCGATCCTCCCGCAGAGAGTTTATGAAGAAGGCCGCCGGTTCAGGCGCGGTCGCATTTTCCGCAACCCGTATTTTTCTATGGAAACAGAGCAGCTAGTACAAACCGCCCAGACTGGCGTTATGACAACCGCCGATCCCGCCCAAACCACCGCCGACATCCTGATCGACAAGCTGATTGCCTGGCAGGTCGAAGTGGTGTTTGGTTTAATCGGCGACGGGATCAATCCCATCATGGAAGCCCTCCGCAAACGGCAGGACAAGATCAAATTCATTGCCGTACGACACGAAGAAGCAGGGGCCTTCATGGCCGCGGGCTACGCCAAATACACCGGCAAGCTGGGTGTTTGCCTGGGCACGTCCGGTCCCGGCGCGGTCCACCTGATGAACGGCTTGTGGGATGCTGCGATGGAAAATACGCCCGTGCTGGCCATTACCGGCGCTCCGTTTCACGACCTGCTGGGTACGCAGTACGTCCAGGAAGTAGACACGGTTTCGATGGTAAAAGACATTGCCGTCTACAACGTCATGATCAACGGTCCGCAGCAGGCCCAGACCGTGGTAGACCTGGCCTGCCGAACCGCCCTGACTACGCCCGGCGTAGCGCATCTGGCAATTGCCAAGGATATCCAGAAAAAGCCGTTGTCGGAAGACAAAGCGTCCAAAGACGGCGAAAACCTGCGGGCCTCTTCAACCTACATGCCGCGCATCGAAACACCCGTTACGGGCGAACTGGATGCGACAGCTGCCCTGCTGAACGCGGGTAACAAGGTGATGATTCTGGCCGGACGCGGGGCGCTGGCGGCCCGCGCCGAAGTGGAACAGGTGGCCGAAAAACTCGGGGCGCCCGTGGCGAAGGCCCTGCTGGGTAAAGCCCTGCTCCCCGACGATTCGCCCTACACCACCGGCGGCATTGGTCATCTGGGAACGCTACCCTCCAAGCAGATGATGGAAGAGTGTGATACGCTCCTGATTCTGGGCAGCAACATGCCGTACGTGGATTTTTACCCCAAAGACGGGCGCGCCCGGGCCGTGCAGATTGACCGCGACCCCAAGCGCATCGGGCTCCGGTATCCGGTCGAAATCGGAATCAACGGCGACGTGCAGGCCACGTTAAAAGCCCTTCTGCCGAAACTTCAGGCTAAAACCGACCGGAGTTTTCTGCAACTGGCCCAGCAGCGCATGGCCGACTGGCGGAAAACCATCGCCCAGGTGGAAAACGAAGACGCCAAGCTCATTAAGCCCCAGTTTCTGGTTGCGGAGGTGAGCAGGTTACTGAACGACGATGCCGTCATTGCCATCGATACCGGCGCTCATACGGTCTTCACGGCCCGGCACTGGCAGATTCGTCCGAATCAGAAAGTGGCGGTTTCGGGAAATCTGGCGACAATGGCCCCGGGGTTGCCGTACACGATAGCGGCCCAACTGGCGTATCCCGGTCGGCAGTGTGTGGCGATGGTGGGCGACGGCGGCTTTACGATGCTGATGGGCGAAATGGTAACCGCCGTTCGCTACAACCTGCCCGTAAAAGTGGTGGTGTTCAAGAACAATAGCCTGTCGATGGATTACTACGAACAGGAAGCCCTCGGCTATCCCGTCTACGGCGCGGATCTGACCTCCATTGATTTTGCCAAAGTAGCCGAAGCCTGTGGGGCGGAAGGATACCGCTGCACCCAAAAGGACGAAGTTACCTCCACGCTGACCAGCGCCTTCGCGTCGAACCGGCCCGCCGTCATTGAAGTGCTCGTAGACCCCGATCAGGCCCCGGCGGCTCCCGACAAAGTGGCGCAAAACAAATTTGAATAACCGTTTCTTATCGACAGGCTATTCGTGAATAGCCTGTTATAAAAACCGTTACTGGGCGGCCACGGGCATGGCGAAGTTTTTGGCGGCATCGTCCACAATCAGTACCCAATCCTGACCATAGCCCGTCGTGGGTGGTTTCATCGACTGACGGCCCTGGTTGGCAAACGTGCCCGCCGGTTTTACCTCCCCCTTGCGTGGATCAAACCAGTACGTTTTCACCTCTTTTCCGGAAATCCGGCCCAGTTGCAGTGTAAACGGTTTTCCGGCTGCGGTATACACAAAGGCGTAATCCTTGCCCCGCGTGGCCTGAATCCGCTCGGCCGGAACGTAATTATTCTCAGCAATCAGCGACTGATCGGGCACCCGGTCCAGCAGCGGCCGCGATTCCATCAGCCGCCGGACAAACTGCATCTGGCTGGCTCCCGGCAGGTTCAGGGCGTCGTACCAGGCAAAATGCGGGCCGTTGACGGGTTCTTTGCCCGGCGAATACATCTGCCAGATGTCGTGGCAACCGTACGTGTGGCCGTGCGCTCCGGCAAATAAATCCAGGTACGCGTATTTCCGCACATCGTAGGCGTTGGAGGTGCCCAGATCCTGTACATTGAAACAAACCGGGTGGTCTTCGTAAATCGGTTCGGCGTCGATCACGGGTTTGGCCGGTGTTCGGTTATACACAAAGGCGATCTTGTCGTGCGTGGGTGTATCACGGCAATGCCCGTTCTGGAGCATGTTAAAATCCAGCCAGTTGTCGTTGTGAAACCAGTGCGACGAGCCGCCCATTTCCAGCGCGTTGGGCTGCGGGTGAAAACTCATCAGGGCCTTGTCGTTCCCACCCACTCCTTCGGCCACGCCCTCGGCCATCGCCCGCCAGACGGCCACATCGTCTGAGTTTTCGCGCGGGGTGCGGTCACCGCCCAGCACCCAGACAATATTATCCCGGTCTTTGTAGCGGTTACCCATCCAGCGGCCAAACGCGCGGGCATTGGCGGTGTTGAAAATTTCCGGGCCTTTTCCCCAGGTCGATTTGTTGAGCTTGTCGCCCCAGGTGGGCAGCAGTGCCACCACCATACCGTTTTCGGCGGCTTTTCCGATGATGTAATCGACGTGTTTGAAATAGGCTTCGTTAGGCTGGGCCGGATCGTTGTTCTGCAATGGCCTCTCCCCCAGCGCGTTCGGATCATTCAAGCCATCGAGTTCTGCCAGAGCCACCGCCTGCACAACCGTAAAGCCCTGTTCGGCCCGGCGTTTGAGATACCGGTCGGCATCTTCGCGGTTCAGCCGGTGAAAAAGCTCCCAGGCCGTGTCGCCCAGCCAGAAAAACGGCGTACCGTCCTGATGCACCAGATACCGTTTGTTGTCGGAAACCCGCAGACGACCGTGCGAAAAAGGTTTCTGGGCATACGAGAGCCAATTTGCCAGCAGCAGACCGGCCAGAATCATCCAGCGTTTCATAAAGGGAGTAGGAAGTAACCGTTTTTACCAAGTACAGTAGAGTAGAGTATTGTCGGCCTGAAGGTAGGCGATTTTTGAAATTCTATCAACCAGGCAGGATAAATTATGAGTTAAGACAACAAAAAAGGTACGCTCAACCACCTACCCGGTTTATCAGCGTACCTTATTTTTCTGTCTATGTGCTCCACCCCTGCTTTCTACAGCACCAGTTCCTCCGGTCGGCTGAACTGCCTGATGGCTTCGTTCGCGTTCTCAAACGCCTTGCGGTTTTTGTATTCAAACCAGGGCCTGGTAAAGTATTTCTTCATGAAGTTGTCGATTCGCATTTCGCCGAGCAGATTCCAGGCCCCCTGAGCCCGTTTCAGCCACGACTCGTTGAGCACCCGGAGCGCCAGGGCGTACCCACCGTCGATGTACTCGATGTAGTGCCAGTAACCGGCTGGAATATAGATCGTTTCGCCATAATCCAGTGTACATTCGTAGCCTTTGACGTGCTGCAAACCCGGGTATTTTTCGTAATCGGGGTTGTTGACGTTTGTATACGTAATCACCGAAAACGGCAAGCGGTACAACAGAGGTGTGTATTCGGGAGCAAACAGAACCACGCGCTTACGCCCCACAAACTGCGTCAGAAAGACGTGCGACATATCGATGTCGTAGTGCATGTGCACAATGGACCCGGCTCCGCCGTAGAACATAAACGGCAGGTTCATCATAAACCCGTCCACGAGATCCGGCTTCAGAATGTCGTTCTTCAGCGACGGAATGTGCTTGAAAATATTGAAGAGGAAAATCCGCAGTTCAACTTTTTCGTTGGAGGCAATCTTGTCGAGGTATTCCCCGAAATTCATGCGCTCATCCACAAACATGGTGCTTTTGTCGGGGTCGGCGGGTTTGTTGTTGTATAAATCCACGGTCAGGTGTCCGGCCCGTTCCTTCAGTTTTTCGAAAGACCAGTTTTGGTAGGCGGGCCAGTCGTGGCAAAAATCCTTAATGACGGCGGGCTTGTGTTTTTTGAAGTATTCCTGTTGAAAAAGGCCCTTATCGACTTTGGAAACGCGATCGATCGGTAATAATTCTATAGCCATATCGATAATCAGTGTGGTTTACAACTAAAATTCACAGCAGTTAACACGCTAAAATTACCTAAGGGTTCACACAAGTAGCGGAAAATATGACTAGAAATGCATTAAAACAAGGTTAAAACTATCCAAAAAACAAAAACGAACCCGCTGCCCAAAATCCGGCCTCTGAAAATGACCGGACAGTGGACTAGCGGGTTGAGGGTCAGCACCTGAGCGTCGGTGATCAGAACACGAAATGAGTCGATAAAAACTCGGACTGATGCTGCTCCACAATGGTGTTCAGGATCGTTTTGTTGGGGTCAGTATCCTTGGTTGCCACCACGGTCCGGATCGAGAACGAACGCAGGGCATCTTCCACCGACAGCGTTCCTTCCGCCGAATCTTTCCGACCCGTGAACGGGAACGTATCCGGCCCGCGCTGGCACTGGGCGTTGATGTTGACCCGGCTTACCTGGTTGACCAGCTGATCGACCAGGGTGGCAATCTGCGCGGTTTCCGTCCCGAAAATGCTGACCTGCTGGCCGTGATCGGCGTTGATGATATACCGAATCGGTTCCTCAATGTCGTCGAACGGAACCACCGGCACGACGGGACCAAACTGTTCCTCGCGGTAGAGCTTCATACCTTCTTTAACCGGATACACCAGCGCCGGAAAAACAAACGACTCGACAGCGGTGCCGCCCCCTTCGTTCAGCACGCGGGCGCCCTGCCCGGCGGCATCGCGCAGGCATTCGTCCAGGTACGCCGGTTTGCCGGGTTCGGGCAGTGGTGTCACCTGAGCGCCTTTGTCCCAGGGCATTCCGGGTTTGAGTTTGTTCAGTTCTTCGCCAAACCGTTGCAGGAAAGCATCCGCCAGCGAGCGATGTACCCACAGAATTTTGAGGGCCGTACACCGCTGCCCGTTGAACGACATGCTGCCCAGCATGCATTCCTTAACCGTCAGTTCAATGTCGGCATCGGGCAGGATCACGGCCGCGTTTTTGGCATCGAGGCTCAGCACGGCCCGCAGCCGGTTGCTTTTGGGGTGCATTTTCTTCAGGCTATCGGCCACCCGGCTGGAGCCAATCAGGGCCAGCACGTTGATTTTCCCGGACTTCATCAGGGTTGGTACCACGGTGGCACCCCGCCCGTAGACGGTATTGACAACGCCCTTCGGAAACGAAGTCTGGAAGGCTTCGAGCAGCGGATGGTGCAGCAGCGTGCCGTGTTTCGGCGGCTTGAACAATACCGTATTGCCCATCAGAATGGCCGGAATCAGGGTCGTGTAGGTTTCGTTGAGCGGGTAATTGAATGGCCCCATGCACAGCACCACGCCCAGCGGAGAACGCCGGATTTGCCCAATGATGCCTTCTTCAATCCGAAACCGCGAACCGGCCCGGTCAAGGTCCTTGAAGGCGTCGATGGTGTCGGAAATGTACTGCACGGTGCGGTCAAATTCCTTAATCGAATCGCCCAGCGTTTTGCCAATTTCCCACATCAACAGGTTAACCACTTCTTTTTTCTGCTCCACCATTTTGCTCACGAAGCGTTCCATGCACCGGATACGGGCCGTTACCGACATGGTCGGCCATTCGCCCCGCCCGTTGTCATACGCCCGCACGGCGGCATCGAGGGCGTCGAGGGCTTCCTGGTCGTCTGCCGGAAGCGGGTAACTGCCGATCACTTTCCGGACCAGTCCTTCGGCCGTCCGAACATATACGGGGGAGAGAACTTCCTGCGTGGGGCCGTCCCAGGAACGGATTTCGCCATCAACCAAATAGTCCCGCTGATGCAGGGGGGTAATCCGGAATTCGTCCGGAATCTGATCTTCGGTCGGAAACAAGCTTTCCAGCTGCTGCGATAATTGCGTCATACGATCAATATAGAAATGGTAATGATTGCGAATTAATCGATACAAAAAAACCGTCCTTACCAAAGCAGGCCGGTCGATACGCGTACGAAGTCGATGAAGAGAAGATGGTCCTGATGTTCTGAATCAGGCACGCAAAAGTATGGAAACTGTTGCTAATCGACGCAAATGATGGAAATGAAAAATTGATTAAAATCAGCTTCTGGCCCTTTTCGGTTTAAAAAGGCCGAAACAGTCCGAAAGTTCGGGCTGTTTCTGAAAATCAGATACTCCCTATTTCTTCAGCACGTTCACCGTAACGGTCTGCTGCCCGCTCTCCACCCGCAGAATCAGGATTCCGGCCGGTTGGCTGCCAACGCCGAACTGCTGGTTCTCAATAGCCCGGGCGGCTTCAACCAGCCGGTGATGAATCACCCGACCGCGGATGTCGGTGAGCTGGTAGCGAACGGCTTTGCCTTCGGCGCCCTGTAGACCCACCTGTACCTGGTCATCGACCGGGTTGCCCCAAACCGTTACCTTCAATGGCGGCTTCTGTTCAGCCGACAGGCGGGCCGACGACGGACAGGTCAGCATCCTGGGCGCGTATTTCAGGGTGTAGTTGCTGTTCAGAATTTTGGCGCTGATCTCATGGGGCCGGTTGTCTTTCAGGCTCTCCGGGGTTGTAAAACGGTAGGCATGACTGCCATTTCCTTTGCCAGCCGCTACCAGATCGGGCCGGTTAATATTGGCCTCGGCTGTGCCGATTGGCTGACCGTCGGCGAAGAATTCTACGGTCAGGGGCGTATTGGGCTTATCACGGTCCCAGACCCACCCCCGAATGGTTCCGCACTCCACCTTATCGAGAAAACCCTCAAAATTGCCGGTCACAACAACCGGCCCCGGCTCCCCGGGTTCTTCGCCACCCGGTTGCGGCTGCGGACTCGTCTTCACTCGAATGGCAAACTTATCGATCACCGAAGCACCGTCGTTATCCGTTGCCGTGGCCACCACAACCATGTGAACCTCCGCCATTGGCGTTCCGGTAATGCGGTTTGTCGTACCATTATAGGTTAACCCACCCTTCAGGCCACTGACTTCCAGTTTGACAATGGTACCGTCCGAATCCTGAAAATGTTGTTTGCCCAGGGCCAGACTGAACGGTTTGCCAACCGGAATGTTCATATCCGGAAACGGCTGTATAACCGTCGGGGGCTGGTTTTCAACCGGCTGCGACGGATCGGCTTCTTCGTCCAGCAGATCTTCAACCAGGGTTACGTTCACGGGCTTTTTTCCTGATTTGTTGTACTGCTCCGTCCAGCGGATGCTGATGGGCGCGTAGAAATCCCGGAGTATTTCGGAAAGTGTATAGCTGATGGTGCTGCCGGTCTGTACCTGCGTCACCGGTTTGTCGAGTAAACCGGCATCCAGCACCTTCCTGACCAAAGCCGTCAGCACCGGCCGGGCCGCATCACTGCCGAAATTGGCCAGCGTAATCATCGAAGCACCGTGTTCGAGACACTCCTGTACCTGCGCAAAATACGTGTTAATGGATACCGACTTGTGGAACATACCGTCCACGGCGTTGATCATGAAGGCCCCCGGTTTCAGGTTGCTCCGGACTACATCCATCGAAAACCGGTGATTATAGTCCGGGCCGTCGTTAAACTTCAAACCGTCGGCGTTCTGATTCAGGCTTTTAAATCCGGCCGTTCCCCGCAGGCCACTCAGCCGGTCCCAAACGGCTCCATGCTGATTCACAACCCGGATAGCACCATCGACCGACCGGATTGTCTGGGTCATGTCATTCAGAAACGTTTCGAGCAGCCGGTGCCGAAAGATATACCAGTCTTTTCCCTGACGATTGGCCATATAAACGCTGAACGGATCGCCGGTACTGCCGGTTGGCGGGTTAACGGCATTCCAGTCGCCATAACGGGTTCCCCAGCGGCTGTTTAGCTGGGTCAGCGTAAACCGCGCCCGCAGCCACTCCCGGAACGCGTTTTTCATCGAATTGCTGTAGTCAAACCCGATGGGTCCTTTCAGATTTTCTTTGGTATATACGGGCGAAAACTCGGCTTCCAGCGCCGGAGAGGACACCACCGATATAAACAGCAATTGATTCTGCTGCTGTAAATAGTGATACCGTTTGGTACATTCCTCCACAAAGTCTTTTGCCGATTCGATGGCGGGCTGGTGGGCAAAACTCACCTGAACGTTTCCGATACCGGTTGTCCGGGTTCCATCGGACGCCACCATCGTTTCGTTTTCCGACCAGAAACCGCCCAGACGCGAGTTTTCCCGCCCTACAAAAAGGCGCAGCGCGATTTTCAGGCCCAGCCGCTGCGCCGTCTGAATGTGGGAGTCTACCACGGTCCAGTTGGGCGTGCTCTGGCGGGTCGGATACACCATATCCCAGTTGATCGTAATTTCAACCGCATTACAGCCCGCAGCAGCCGAATGGGCAATGCGTTCGTCGTCTATTTTCGGATCGGTTTCAAAATTAAAGATCGTCACGCCCAGAAACCGCTTCTGGTTGACGGGAGCCAGCCCGCTGGAGACGGTATGGGGTTGGCTGGCCGTCGGCATGACCGGAGCGGCCTGGCTGCCAATTGACAGAAAACTGAAGCCAAAGAAGAGCGCAAGGTGAAGAAGTACTAACGGTTTGTTTTCCATTTCGTTGCGTTGACAATCAATGTACATACTAGTATAGTACTCAATCAGCCTGACCCGGCTCCGCATCCAGGCAATCTTTACAAACCGTTCTAACCGAACGGTTTTGCAGCCTCCGGGATGGCTACCCCTGATCGTCCGCACTCAGGAAGGAATCAACTTTTCAACGTCCAGAACGCCACCGTCAAACCGCTCTACCCATCCGGACAATCTCACGAATGCCTGATAACCACTCACTAACACTTCGTCAGCAAGATATTCACAAACCCGAGAAAGCCAGTCCCGCAGGATTGGTTTCTGGCACAGCAGGATTTGATTTTCAAGCCGGTATCCGTCCGTTTCAGCAGACTATTCCGCCATAATGCGCCGGTAGATGGCGCATTTGATTTTAAAATGCCGCCCCGGAAAAGCATTTCATTTATTCTATTGCTCATGAATTGCAGCCCGGTCTCCTTTATACGCATTCGTTTCCGTTGGTCCGGTTGCAAAACAAACCATCCTTTCTCAATTTTCATGATCCGGCGCGTAGGGATCGGTAGGCGGTCACGATCCTTCCGAGGATGGTTGAAGAGGTTATTCATTCGCCCCGGGCCCGAATGAATAACTGGCTCTCATTTATATTCTATTTTTCCGAGATCACAGCTCCTTTCATTTTCGCCCTTCGCTTCTTCCTATTCTCCAAACAAACCTACATAAACGTATAAAACGTATAGACTTGTGCGATCACGCAATAGCGGTAATTAGTCACCATACATCCGATGCTCATAGGAGTTGATTCGGATAACGTTTTTGTAACCCCCGAAAATGAAATAGTAACTTTTTAGGTTCCGGCTCCGGCTTAGGTACGGAATTTGCATTTCCTACTCATTAGAAAAGATATTGTATTCCGTTTCTGTCTGTAACCGGCCTTGACAAAGACGAACAAATCACCATAAATGCCGTTTCTTTTATCAGACAATGAGTTATCCCAACCCATCATGAGAAGCATTTTTAGTTCGATTCCTGCGTTCTGATGGCTCATTCTTTCAACGGTGTCTGTTAAAGACAGGCAGATGGACAGACGCTAACCCGGTACAGCGGGTATCCAGCGCCCGTTTAAATCCATCCATTAAGTCCGGGTTGACTTGTAAACTCTTTGTTACCGGGAACCATGGTTCGGTGTACGATATGTTTTTTTAGCCCTCTCGCTTGTAGGGAACTTAATTTGAACACGTGTATTGACGAAATACACCCTTTATCCGGTTTAGTATGGACAAACTATTGCAGGTTTTATTTAGTGCTTCTCCTCAGGGTGTAGCCTTTGTTGAACCTATTCGCAATGGCCAGCAGGAAATTACTGATTTCCAGTACCGGATGGTCAACCGCGCTTTTTCGCAAATCCTCCGACAACCCGAAGAAAAACTGATCGGCCAGCCCGTAAACGCGTTTCTTCTGGTAACGGAAGACCATTTTCTGGTGCGTATAGCGGATGTCCTCCAAACGGGACAACCGCAGCAGGTTACCGTCGAGCTTCGCCCAAAAGGTCATCGTACATGGCTCTACGTGACCTTAACCCCACTGGATAATCAGGTAATGATCACGTTACAGGACATTTCCGAGCAGAAAAAAACCGAACGGGAACTGCAACGGCGGCTGGAAATGGAGTCCATCATTTCGTCAATTTCGGCTCGGCTGATTAACATCGATGCCGCCGATCTGGATACCTATCTCGTCGAAGCACTGGGCCGGGTGGCAACCTACAACGGCGCCGACCGGGCTTCGATTTTCACCTTTTCGACGGACCGGAAATATGGGAACTGCACCCACGAATGGTGTGCCCCCGGCATTACCCCCCGAAAAGAACACCTGCAAAATCTGCCGGTTAACAACCAGGACTGGCTGCACGACCAGTTGGCAACTGAACGCGTTCTCCAGCTCGACGGCTCCAAACTGCCCCCCGAAGCCGTTGCGGAAGGCGCTCTTTTTAATATTATCCCCATGCGGTCGTTGATGATCTTTCCGTTGACGCGGGACGAAAACACGACGAGCTACATTGGATTTTACGCCATCCGGCAATTCCAGACCTGGGATGAGAACGACATTTCGCTGCTGCAAACGTTCAGTTCACTGATTGGCACCGTACAAAAACGGCTTAAACAGGAAAGCGACACCCGGCGCATCAACGAGCGTCTGGCCGGCTTGCACGTCATCGATCAGGCCCTGCTCAGCCCCGGTTCGTCCGAATACCCTTCCCTGTTGCTGGCCATGCGGCACATCAACGCCCTGGTTCCCTGCGAACGGTTAACCCTGTTCCGGATCGATCAGGGAACGGGACTGGCCACCGCCGAATACCGGATTGCAAACGGACTGACCATACCGAAGCCCAACCTGTCGTTTCCAATCCACTACTTTACGAGTCCGTTTTTTCCCGACCATCAGCCGGTATATTTATTTGACCTGCAACCGGACACGCCCGGTATTCCGCCGGAGCTGAATTTTTACGGGCAGGGATACCAGTCCCTGCTGGTGATGCCGCTGCATAGTCGTCAGAAGTGTATCGGTATTTTTACCATGACCTCGGCAAAGCCGTCTTTCTTTACGGAGGAGTACCTGGATATTGCCCAGGAAGTGGCCAGCCAGTTAGCCATCGCTTTGTATCAGCAACAGCTCGATGAGCAGCTCTGGAATTATACCGAGGAACTCGAACAACGGGTGGCGGCCCGCACCCGGACCATTACGGAATTATCGACGCTCCAGCAAGCCATTCTCAGGCATGCCGGTCAGGCCATTCTATCGACCGATCAGAACGGTGTGATCCGTACAGCGAATCGGGCCTGCGAAAAACTAATAGGGTATCAGGCCGACGAACTGATCGGACGCGTTACGTACGTTCAGCCCGGCCCCATCGACAACCCGGTTCCTTTCGTATCCTTCCAGCATCCGGTAGATGGAAACAAAACGCCGAATTACTTCGCAGCCACAATCGCTGGCGATGGCTTTTTCAATACCGAGTGCGTTGTGATGGGTAAAAATGGCCAGCATGTTCCTGTTCTTCTGGTTACAACCCCCCTTCAGGACGAAGACGGTGTAGTCATCGGGTATGTCGGTATTGCCACGGATATTTCCGCGCTGAAAGCCGCCGAAGCAAACCTCCAGCAGAAAAACCGGGAATTTAACACCTTTTTTACCGGAGCGCTGGATATGCACTGCATTTCCGACACGCAGGGCAATCTGTTGAAAACCAACCGGGCCTTTCAACTGGCACTCGGTTATTCGGAGGCCGAACTGATGGCGATTCCGTTTCTGTATCTGCTGCACCGCGACGAGCAGAAATTTGTTTTCCAGAACCTGCTGACCAATATTCTTCACCAACCTATTCGTAACCAGATTAACCGGTTTCGCAAAAAAGACGGCACATACCGCATCGTGGAATGGAACGCCATCGGAATCGATAACCTGGTGTATGGTTCTGCCCGCGACATCACCGAACGGCAGCAGGCCCAGGAGGCTTTGCGGGAAAGCGAACAGCGGTTTCGCGAGATTGCCGAGAACGTAGACGAGGTATTCTGGATTCACTCCATCGAGCCGTTTGAATTATTATACATCAATTCGGCCTATGAACGCGTGTTTGGTATTGATCCTGAGCAGGTTACGTACGGAGATATGTCGTTCCTCGATACGGTTCTACAGGAAGACCGGCCGATGGTGATGGCCGAGTTTGCCAAATACCGTCAGGGACAGGAGGTCAGCATTCAGTGTCGGGTGAAAGGCGACCGCACGGAGATCCGCTGGCTCCAGATCCGAACGTTTGTCTCGAAAGACTGCTGGGGCAATCCATCGCGTTATATTGGCATCGTCAGTGACATTTCCAGTCAGAAGGAAACCGAGTTTATTCTGAAAAAATCCCTGCAACGGGAGCAGGAACTGAACCAGCTCAAATCCCAGTTTGTGGCAACGGCTTCGCACGAGTTCCGGACCCCGCTGACGGCCATCCAGACCAGTATCGATCTGATTCAGTTGTATCTGGAACAGCCCCCCGCTACCGCCCGGCCCTTCATTGAAGATAAACTGGGTATTATCCAGCAACAGATTCAGAATGTAAACGGCCTGCTTTCGGATTTGCTGAGTATCGGCAAAATCGAAGCGGGTAAAATTGCCTTCATTCCCCGTTATGTGGATGTTGTGTCGGTTTGTAAGGAGGTGGTCAGCGATTATTTTAGCCATCAGCCCGACGGACGCTCCGTTCAGATTTCGGTAGAAGGAACGCCCTTCCACGCATTCCTTGACGAGAAGCTGATCCGGCACATTCTGACTAACCTGCTGTCCAATGCCTTTAAATTTTCAAAGGAAGACCCGCATCTGGTGATCCAGTTTGAACCGGACGAGCTGGTTATTAAGGTCATCGACAAAGGAATTGGCATCCCCGCCAGCGATATTCCGGCCTTGTTCCAGACGTTTTTCCGGGCCCGCAACACCGAAGCCATTCAGGGCACGGGGCTGGGGCTGGTCATTGCCCGGCAATTTGTGGAGCTTCACGGCGGCACGCTGGGTGTGCAGAGTACCGAATCAATAGGAACAACGTTTACCATCCGATTACCCATTGAACCAACCCAATAAAGGCTACCACCCGAACGTGTTAACCCATTTCCACATTTTTTAAAAGGACTGTATGGCAACGCAAATTTTATTGATTGAGGACGAGATTCAGATCCGGGAAAATGTAGCCACCTTACTGAGTCTGAAAGGCTACGAGGTTTCTACCGCCCCGGATGGCCGCGAGGGGATTAGTCAGGCGATGGTCTCTCCGCCGGATCTTATCCTGTGTGATATTATGATGCCGGAGATGGACGGCTATCAAGTGCTGGATACCATTCGGAATAACCGTTCACTGGCTACCGTGCCTTTTATTTTTCTGACGGCCCGAACCGAAGAAATTGATGTGCGCCGGGGAATGGTTTCGGGGGCGGATGACTACCTGACCAAACCGTTCACGCTGGATAGCCTGCTGCGGACCATCGAAAGCCGGTTGCAGCGTGAGGCCCTGCGGGAAGCCGGCCTGCAGGCCCGCCTGGAAGAGCTTCGCCGGAGCCTCACCAGCGTCTCCACGCATGAATACAACACTCCGCTCAGCGGTATTCTGGGCTTCACCAGCCTACTACTTGATCATTATCAGGAGTTTAACGAAGAAGATACGCTGTCGATGCTGTCGATGATTAAAGCGTCGGCGCTCCGCCTGAAACGATCGCTGGATAACCTGCGATTCATCGAGGAACTTCAGCAAATCAACCCTACCGATTCTTCCTTTGAATTTTTCACCAACGGTATTTCCCGAATTGATGCCGACGTTGTGAAGCAACAGATCGCCAAGGTCAGGGAGCGGAAGGATGAGGAAATCGATTGTCAGATTGAGGTTGTCAGCGCCGTTGTTGACTGCTCGGAAACCAGTGTGCGGATCATTTTAGACGAGTTGATCGACAACGCCTGCAAGTTTTCGAAGGGTGCCCGTTCCATCCGGATCAGCGGTTGGCCGGAAGGCATCAATTACCACCTGAGCATCTCGAATGTGGGGCAGCTTTTTAAGGCGGAAGATATTGCCCGGATTGCCCCTTATACCCAGTTCGATCGTAAAATCTACGAACAGCAGGGTTCTGGCCTGGGGTTGTCAATCGTTAAAAAGCTGCTGGATTTCAAAAAGAGCACCCTGACGATTCAGAGCACCCCGGAGGGCGAAACATCCGTAACAATTATTTTTCAGCAAGTGCTAAATTAGTTCGTCAAACCCGCTTTTTGTGATATTTTCAGGGCTTTAAGATGAAACCCTGAGATCATGAAGCGGGCACCTATGGAAAAGACACCTTTTTCGAGCAATAGACGGGATTTTATGAAAACGCAGCTCTTGGGAAGCCTCGGCGCACTGGCAACCGTCGGTCAGCTTCCGGGTGGAACGGATTTGCCGGAACCGTTGGCCGACACCCTGCTCCAGCACTACCAGACCTGCCTGGGCGGGCCGTTTCCGCAAGCAACTCCGCTGCAACCAAAGCTTCGGGAAACCATCCGGAAAGAGGGATACCGCATTGAATCAATCACTTACGAAGTGGAGCCGCAGGAACGGGTTCCGGCGCTGCTGCTGATTCCGGATTCGGCAACGGCCCGGCAGCCAGCACCCGGCATTGCGGTCTGGCATCAGCACAACGGCGAATACCACCTGGGCAAGTCGGAGCCCGCCGGTCTGGCCGGTAATCCCATGCACCATACCGCCGTTGCCCTGGTGCGGGAAGGCTACGTCGTGCTGTGTCCGGATACCCTCTGTTTTGAGGAACGGCAGGACCCGACCGGCAAATTAAAAAAGGGTGATTACGAACGCTTCGAATTTTTGCGGCAGGTGGTGCGGGGCCGCAGTCTGGCCTGGAAAAACGTTCTGGAAATGCGCCGGGCTGTCGATTACCTGGCGAGCCGCCCCGACGTGCTGGCGAGTCAGCTCGGTTGTTACGGTCATTCGATGGGCTCGACGCATTCCTGGCTGGTCGGGCCGCTCGAACCCCGGCTGAAGTGCCTGGTCGGAAACTGCTGCCTGCCCAGTTACGCAGCCATTGAACACGAACACCTGCTGCACTGCTTTCCGAACTTTGTTCCCGGCTGGACTCAGTTTGGCGATACGCCCGACATTGCGGCTCTCATTGCCCCCCGGGCTCTGCATCTCAACTTCGGCGCCCAGGATACCGGTTCGCCGATTGAATTTGTCCGGGCGAGCCTGCCGCGCATCGCTGCGGCCTACCAGAAAGCCGGTGCTGCCCAGAATTTCACGTCGTTTATTGAGGAGGGGCAGGGCCATGTACTCACGGAAGCCATGTGGCAGCGCGTAAAAGAAACGTTTGCCCGGCATCTGAAACGGGCGTAAACCACCCCGCCGACGGAGCGCGTGGATCAGGCTAAAACCCTTTTTCAACTTCATACGTAAAATCCTTCTGCAAGTTCAGTTTATATTTCTGTTTGCAGATTGTGGATGACTGCCGTTCAATGGCGCTTTCGGCAATAATGGGTCTGGCCCCGGCCCCTTTGCAAAGGATCTCGATTTGCCGCAGCCCTTTCCGAAATAAAATCCGTTTGAGCAGCCGGGACCGCTCATCCCGCAACTCGCCATAAAAGGCATCGGGATGGAGGTTTCGGGTCAGGTAGGATTCACTGAATTCCAAACCGTGCTTCTCGGCCTGCCGGATCATCCAGAGCAGGGCGTTATCCGACAGCCCCGCATCGGCATACCCTCCGCCGATGTTACTGTGAATACCGGCAAACCAGACCTGTTTCACGGTCTGCTCACCGGTGAGACTGGTTTCGTTCCAGAGCGTCGGCGTAAACGACCGGCGGTTTTCATCAATGGAAATGGCGTGGTAGGCCGCTTTTACTTTGGGATTAAGCTCGGCGTTCAGAAACCGGTAGACACCCAGCAGGCGACTCGTCAACCAGGTAGCCACTTTATCCGGCAGGACTTCTTTCGGAATGGGAAACGGTATTCCCAGCGCCCCGACGGTATCCCAGACGCCAATCATTTCGATACCGGGATGGTAACAATCGTGGGTTTGCTGGTACTCGTCAACCGCAGCCGGGTTTTGCTGCCTTTTCATTTTCTGGTAGGCCCCCTTCAATTCCCGCAGGGTGTTGTGCGAAGCGTTGGCCTTCTGCCGGGATTCCTCGACGGGTCGGTTAGCGGCTGTCGTAATGGCGGGCTGCTCGTGCCGGGTGCGAATCAGATCCAGATTCACCAGTTCTTTATCCAGACCAAAATTACAGATCAATCCGGCCAGACTACGGACCGTGTAAGCCCCCCGACTAAAGCCAAACAGGTAGATTTTATCGCCGGGCTGGTAGCGTTCGGCAATGAAGTGGTAGCAGTCAAAAATATTCGTCATCAACCCGTTGCCGGTTAAGCCCCCCAGCAGCCGGTCCAGCCAGCCGCTGGTGCCCACACCCAGGTCGTAATAAATATCTTCCTGATCGGGCTTCTTGGCCAGTGCCAGGGCACGGGCAATTTTAACGACATTGGTGGGCACCAGGCTGCCCCGGTCCAGTTGCTCGGGCTCATTCCAGGTGCCGTCGGCGCAGACAATAATTTTCTTGCTCATGATTTTCAGGGTTTGGCAAACATAAATTACTGAAAAAGAGCCGGGCCGCGAATGGGTTTTTATTTAACGTATAATTAGCGGACGTAGACAGGCCGGACTACAGGATAAGATTATCAACAATCCCGAAAGATTAACGCGAATAAACTTTACGATTGTACTGCCTATAGGCCGTCAACAGAAGCCCGTTTTCCTTATTTATCGGCTTACAACCCGGAATCGATATTTTTTGAACGCACTGGCTTTCTGCTTGAATTGGCCGACAGGCATACTGGCTTGATGACTGCGGATTTGGCGGGTCCACCAGCGCTTTCCCAAGAGCCAGAAGTCTTTGTTTATTTAAACAATTAACTATTAACCAATCTTTAGTATGTATCCTGACCTAAACAATTCATGTGGAAGGTCCAGAAGGCTTCCATCCCAACACGGTCTACGGCTCCTGCCCAGGACGCTGTTTCTTTTGATTTTGCTCCTGGCGGGAACGCTGACGGGGCGCGCGCAAAACCCCGGCACGGTTTCCGGAAAAGTAGTCGATTCACAAGGCAGCGCCTTACCGGGCGTATCCATCCTCGTGAAAGGAACCACCACCGGAACCACCACCAATCCCGACGGCACGTTCCAACTCCAGGTGCCGACAACGGCCAACATTCTCGTTTTTTCGTACGTGGGGTTCACCTCCCAGGAAGTGACGCTCAATGGCCGCTCGTCTGTGCAGGTAACGCTTCAGGAGGACAATAAAACCCTCAATGAAGTCGTCGTCGTGGGCTACGGGTCGCTCAATCGGAAAGAGGTTTCCAGCGCCATTACCCACCTGTCGGCCAAGGACCTGCTCCGCGTGGGAAGCAACAGCCCGCTGATGGCCATTCAGGGAAAAGTGGCCGGTTTATCGGTGACCAACACCGCCAATGCCGACCCCAACTCCACGCCCAACATCCAGCTTCGCGGGGTTTCTTCCCGGAGTGCGGGGCTTGGGCCGCTGTTTGTCATCAACGGGGTTCCGGGCGGTAACCTGGACAACATCAACCAGAACGAGATTGAATCCATCGACGTGCTGAAGGGCGGGGCGGCTTCGGCTATTTACGGAACGCGCGGCAGCAACGGGGTCATTGTCATCACGACCAAAAAAGGCACCGCCGACTCCCGCATATTTTACGACGGCTACACCGCCTTTGACTTTATCACCAACCAACTTTCGGTGCTGTCGCGGGATGAATTTCTGGCCAATAAGCGGGGCGTGGACCTGGGCGGCAATACCGACTGGATGAAAACCGTCAGCAACAACCCGGCTTTTTCGCAGAAACACACCCTGCAATTTTCGGGCGGCAACACCCGAACCAATTATTTCACGTCGGTGGATTACCGGAACGCGGGCGGTATTGACCTGCGGTCTTCGAAGGAAGAGTACGGCGGCCGGGTCAACATCAACCATACCTCAGCCAACGACCTGTACGCCATTACCTTCAGCGCGGCCCCCCGGTATGCCAGGACCAATCTGGCCGATTACAGCGGTTTCAACTACGCCCTGACGCTCAACCCCACACAGCCGGTCTACGACAACAACGGCCGGTATGCGTACATCACCACCGGTTTTTTCGCCAACAACCCGGTGGAGCGGGCCCGGGAAGTGCGCTCCGAGCAGGAAATCAAATACCTGGACCTCAACGCGTCGTTCCGGCTGAATCTGCTCGATAACCTCTATTCAACGGTGACCATCGGTCAGGTAAACTCCTCGTTCCGAAATTACAATTTTACGCCCTCCACCCTGACGACGGTACTCAACGGCAGTGGCCGGAATACGGCCTCTCAGGACCTGGACGAAAACGACCAGAAAAGCTTTGAATGGACCGGCAATTACGCGCTGGACGTTCAGAAACATTCCGTTAAGCTCCTGGGCGGCTATTCCTACCAGTTGTTTACCTCATCCGGTTTTGATGCTTCCAACCAGCTTTTCCCGTCCAACGTACTGACCTACAACAACCTGGGTTCGGGCACCTGGAACCTGACCTCGGGCGTCAACGGCGTAAGTTCGTACCGGAACAGTTCGAAACTGATTTCGTTTTTCGGACGGGTGAACTACGATTACGATCAGAAATACTACCTGTCGGCCAGTCTCCGGCGGGAAGGGTCATCCAAATTCGGCTTCAACAACAAATGGGGTAATTTCCCGGCGGCTTCGGCAGCCTGGCGCATCACCCAGGAATCGTTTTTGCAGGGTATTCCCTGGCTGAACGAGTTGAAGCTCCGGGCGGATTACGGGGTAACCGGTAACCAGGATTTTGGCAATTACCTGTCGCTGGATACCTACAGCGGATACGGTTATTACCTCTACAACGGAGTCTCGTATCAGGTCTGGGGGCCGAGTCAGAACACGAACTACAACCTCCGCTGGGAAAAAGCCATCAACTTCAACGTCGGTCTTGATTTTGAACTGCTCAACAGCCGGCTTTCGGGTAGCCTGAACTACTACATCCGCACCAACAAAGACCTGCTCGGGGATTATTCGGTGCCCAACCCGCCCAACATTCAGGGAACCACGTTTGCCAACGTAGGTACGATGAAAAACTCGGGGCTGGAAATCCAGTTGAACGCATCGGTCGTCAACCGGAATGATTTCAGTTATAATCTAGCCTTCGTGGGGGCCACCAACAGCAACAAGTTTGTGTCGTTCTCCAACGATGCCTACCAGGGCCAGACCTACATTGATGTGGTGGGAATGCCCGCGCCGGGCAGTCCGGGCAACATCCAGCGGTTGCGGGAAAACACCCGAATCGGCAGCTTTTACACGTTAAAATCGGCAGGTGTTGACGAAACCGGGGCCTTGCAGGTATACGACCGAAACGGCAACGTCATTCTGGCCAACAAAGCCACCAACGACGACCGGCAGTTTGTGGGCAACGGTCTGCCGAAATTCACGGGCAGTCTGAGCAATAACTTCAAATACAAGCAGTGGGATCTGAGCCTTTTCTTCCGGGGTACGTTCGGCTATGACCTGTTCAATACCTACGCGTTTTACCTGGGAACACCGGCCACCCAGGAAAATGCGAACACGCTCAAATCGGCGTATGACGGCGGCAAATACGCCAGACTAACCAACGCAGCCACGTACTCGGCCCTGTCGGATTATTTTCTGGAATCGGGCAGCTTCGTCAAACTCGACAACGTAACCCTGAGTTACACCCAGCCGCTGAAGGTTAAATTTCTGCAATCGGTCCGAATTTACGCGACGAGCCGCAACCTGGCCACGTTCACCAAATTTACCGGGGGCGATCCGG
This sequence comes from Larkinella arboricola, assembly GCF_003259745.1. Lineage (GTDB taxonomy): Bacteria > Bacteroidota > Bacteroidia > Cytophagales > Spirosomataceae > Larkinella > Larkinella arboricola. The sequence continues at coordinate 1,033,336 of NZ_QLMC01000002.1, forward strand.
ATCTGATTCAGGTGAACGGTCTGTATCCCGGTGTAAACAATTCGCTGTCGTATTATCCATCGACCACCCAACTGCTGCTTGGTCTTCAACTTACTCTTTAATCTGCTTACCAACCATGAAACGAATTCCTTTTATGGCTCCCATACTCCGGTGGACGGCGCTGTCACTGCTCCTGGTCGTCAGCAGTTGCACCAATCTGGACGAAGTTCTCTATGACCGGATTACGTCCGAAAACTTTTTACAAACCCGGGCCGACGTAACCCGGGACTTTCTGCGGGCGTTTGAACACTGCTACTGGAGTATTCAGGGCGGTAACACCTTCATGCTTCAGGAAAACAGCAGCGACGAACTGATGACCATCAACCGCCAGGGCGACTGGTACGACGGCGGGCAGTTCCAGCGGGTTCACTACCACACCTGGACGCCCAACGACGGGTATACCAGCGACGCCTGGAATGCACTCTATCAGGGCGTTAACCTGGCTACCAATTCGCTGGAAGATTTGCAGGGCATTACCGACCCGGCCAAATTTGAAATGACCCAGGCCGAACTGGACGGTATGATTGCCGAACTCCGGACGCTGCGGGCCTGGCTGAACATCCGTCTGCTGGACCTTTACCGCAACATTGTGCTGGTGACCCAAATAAAGGGCCAGAGCCAGGGCGGGCCGCAGGTACCACCCCAGGAGGCCGTGGCCTTCATTGAACAGGAGCTGAAAGACGCCCTGCCCAAACTGCCCACCCGCCAGAGTCTGGGCGAAAACGCCGTTGGCCGCTGGACCCAGGGTGGAGCAGCCGCTTTGCTCGTCCGGTTGTACCTTAACGCGAAAGTCTATACGGGCACCGACCGGTTTGCGGACTGCGCGACCGTATGCCAGGATATTATTGCGGGCAAATACGGTAATTATGCCCTGGAAACACGCTGGGATGCGCCGTTTGATTACAACAACGCCAACTCGCCGGAAACCATTTTCGGATTTCCCGGCAGCTTCGGCTTAACCCACTGGCAGTACGACAGCGGTATGTACTGGTGGGCCATGCCCATTCAGGCCCCCCGCTACTTCGGCTTTACCGACTGGGGCGACTCCAACCCGAAGTATGCCCTGCAACCGGGCCGGGATGTCGACAGCGTAGAGTACAATTTTGCGCTGGGCAAGCCGTTCATAAAGTTCCAGAAATATGCGGATGATTACCGGGTTAAAAAGTATAAAAACCTGGGCAACAGCAAACGGGAAGGTATGTTTTTGTACGGTTATCTGCCCTATGTCAATTCGAGCGGCAGGGTGGATACCGTCCGGGGCAGCAAGGGCCCGTACGCGCTTTTCTTCCGGGATCAGGTCGGTATGTTCCTGGGGGCTAAGCCCGGCACCAAAATCGCCGACAAGGAATCGAACATGAACCACGGCGATCACAGCTCGGGCGTCTTTCCGGTTAAATACCCCTTCTACCCCAGCGACGATCCGAACAAGATTTCTTCGGCCTATGCCGAAATCCGGTTGGCGGAAATTTATTATTCACTGGCCGAGTGCCGATACCGGGCGGGCAACAAGGCTGCGGCTGCGGTGCTGCTCAACACAGTGCGGGCGCGAAACTACCCGGCGGGTTCGCCGAGTTTATACAAACCCGATGGCAGTCAGCTAACCGATCAGGAAATGCTCGATGAGTGGGGCCGCGAATTTCTGGTTGAAGGACGCCGACGGACCGACCTGATTCGCTGGGGCGTGTTCAATACCGGCCGGTGGTGGGACAAGGAACCCGATCCCGACGATCATACCGCCATTTTCCCCATCGGTCAGAACGTCCTGAATGTGTCTCCCCAACTCAAACAGAACCCCGGATATTAATTGGTTATTTGTAACCGGAAACCGGCCTTATCTGGTAAACAGCCGCCCTGAATAGCATTTTTCGGGGCGGCTGTTTTTATTTTTCAAACCCACGAAAGCGTCCCTGACTTTTTATTCAGCCTGCGCAACGGGCATGGAGTTGGGTTCGGCAGGCAGGTAGACAATAAAGGTGCTGCCCACACCCGGCTTACTGACCGCCGTAATGGCCCCGCCGTGGTTCATGACTACTTTCTCACAGATGGCCAGACCAATACCGGTTCCGGCATATTCACTCCGCCCGTGCAGCCGCTGGAAGACTTCAAAGATGCGCTCGGTGTATTTCTCCTCAAAGCCAATGCCGTTGTCTGACACATCGAACCGGTGATAAGCCGCAGCGGCCCGGGCTGGTTTTACGGAAAGCGGAAGGTCTACCGAAGGCATCAGGTGCGTGGTCACCTGAATCACAGGGGTCACCTGGGCCCGGCGAAACTTAAGGGCATTACTGATCAGGTTTTGAAAAAGTTGCCGCAACTGCGAGGAATCGCCGTATACGGTTGGCAACGGTTCGACCTCCACAGTAGCCCCGGTTTCCTGAACGGTCAAATCAAGGTCCGTTAGCACCTGATTCACGACCTCCGTTAACGCGACAACACCGGCGGTATCCTTCCGGGTCGTAAGCCGTGAAAAAGCCAGCAAATCCCGGATGAGCGTCGACATACGGCTGGCCGCTGACTGCATCCGCTCCAGGTAATCGGTTCCCTCTCCTAACCGCTCCGCATACTGTTCCTGCAAGAGTGTACTGAACGAAATAATTTTGCGCAGCGGCTCCTGAAGGTCATGGCTGGCGACATAGGCAAACTGCTGGAGGCTCTGATTGGAACGCAGCAGCAGTCGGTTGGTTTCGGCCAGATCATCATTCGTTACGGCCAGTTCTTCGTTGATGGCGGCCAGTTCTTCGTTGGTCATTTTCAACTGCTCCGCCAGGATCCGTTGCTGATCGTAGCTTTCCCGCAGGGCTTTTTCAGCCGCTTTTCGTTCGGTCAGGTCGCGGGTTACTTTTGAAAAACCAATGAGTGTTCCGTCCGTATTATAAACCGCCGTAATCACGATATTCGCCCAGAACAGGCTGCCGTCTTTCCGAAGCCGCCAGCCTTCCTCTTCGTATTTACCAACTTCTATGGCGATTCTTAATTCGTTCGCTGGCTTATTGTTAAACAGGTCTTCCTGGGTATAAAAAATCGAAAAGTATTTCCCGATGATTTCCTCGGCGTTGTACCCCTTTATTCGTCGGGCTCCTTCGTTCCAGCTAATGATACGCCCTTTATCATCCAGCATGAAAATTCCGTAATCCGTCACCTGCTCGACCAGGGAGCGATACCGTTCTTCGCTCAGGCGCAGTAACTCCTGAGCCTGTTTTCGTTCGGTCAGATCGCGGGTTACTTTCGAGAAACCAATGTGCTTATTCTCGCTGTTGAACAGGGCCGTAATCACCACATTGGCCCAGAAAACCGAGCCGTTCTTTTTGACCCGCCAGCCTTCTTCCTCATACTTGCCGGTTGCAATGGCAATTTTCAGTTCGCGTTCCGGCTTTCGGTCTTCGAGGTCTTCGAGGGTATAGAACGTGGAAAAGTGTTTGCCAATAATTTCCCCGGAGCTGTACCCTTTCGTCCGTTGAGCGCCTTCGTTCCAGGTGGTTATATAGCCGTTGACATCCAGCAGAAAAATGGCATAATCCCGTACCCCTTCCACCATCAGCCGAAACCGTTCTTCGTTTTCCCGAAGCGCAAGCTCCCGCTGTTTTTTTTCCGACGTATCCCGTAGCAGGCAATTATAACCCGTGAGCGTCTGTTGCCTGTCGTAAATGGGCGCCAGCGTCATTTCGGCCCAAAATGGGGTCTGGTCTTTTTTTAACTTCCACCCTTCGGTGATCAGTTTTCCATGTTTACGAACCTGGCTCAGTTCATACTCCGTCCTGATGGCATCATGCGCATTGGGGTAAAACCGGGTAAGCGGCTGGTTGATTAACTCGTCACTGGCGTACCCGGTAATCGTACTGGCCGCCGGGTTAGCGTAGGTGATATAACCATCGATATTGAGTATAAACAGGGCTTCAGGAATATTTTGAAGCAGTAATTCGAAATTCGGTAGCATGGTAAAAGCGAATACAACATGACTTTTACAGGGCCATGAAGGTAGTAAAAACTAAACAACGAAGCCCGGCATTCCTCTTCAGGAAGTCAACAATCCTTTTTTATGGTACCATCATGGGGGTACTTTTCTATGCTTTGAGTCCCATCCGCTCTGTCAAAACTACCGCCATCCGCCCCCCAAACGCGGTTTCTTTACGGTAACGTTATAGGTTGAACGTAAGCTGAAAAAGCAGAGCCAGGGTCGGGTTTCGTCTTAAAAAAAATGGATTTTGGCGCTTACAGACCAAAATCCATTTCATGATACCTTAAAAGCACGTTTCTAGTCCGTGCAATACCCCTCGGTTATGGGGCAACGATGACTTTTTCCGTGAGTGAATTGCCGCACTGACGAATGCGCAGTATATACAATCCCGTGGGCAAGTTCCCCAGTTGCAACTGTACCTGAGAATCAGAGGTGATTACCTGCTGAGGCTCTGACTCCGAAAGCCCCTGAACTACCGTAACCCGAAAATCGGAACAGGTTGTATTGATTCCGTCGATGGTTACCGTTCCCGGCGTAGGATTCGGATACGTCCGGACCACCGGCCCTCCTTCGGCGCTGGCCGGAGCCAAAGAATCGGCCAACCGGGCCGTCGAACCGGCGGGCAGGATTTCGATGGCACAGACCTTAGCGTTGTTGACGCTACCGTTCAGAAACCGTACGTTCAGGGTGCCATCACTGACCGAGACACTAAAGCTCTCCTGGACGGCTTTCCAGGTCCCGCCCGCTTTGGCCACAATGTCATACTCGGTTAGCTTGCGCTGACCTTCGATGTCCACATGGAACTTGCGTTGGTTGACACCCGTAGCATAAATCTCAGCAAAGTGCAGAATGACCGTATACGTACCATTGGCAACGGGGAAGTTATACGAAAAATTGCCATACCGTTCGGTCTGGTAGAGTGCATCCTGGGTGGTGTTGGTGATGTCGCCCGAACGTGAATAGGCGGTGCCTCCGCTGGCGTAGTTGTCGGCGCTGTAGGCTTTGCCGTCCGAGGTGGTGAAGCTATTGCCGCCCGCATTCGTGCGGTAGGGAATGGCAATACCCGACCCAGCCGGCACCACCTCAATGGCACAGACTTTGGCGTTGTTGACGCTCCCATTCAGAAACCGCACGTTGAGCGTACCGTCACTGACGGCCACCGTAAAGCTCTCCTGAACGGCTTTCCAGGTCCCACCCGCTTTGGCCGTAATGTCATACTCGGTTAGCTTACGCTGACCTTCGATGTCCACATGAAACTTGCGCTGGTTGACACCCGTGGCGTAAATCTCGGCAAAGTGCAGAATGACCGTATATGTACCGTTGCTGATGGGGAAATTGTAGGTAAAGTTACCATACCGTTCGGTCTGGTAGAGCGCATCCTGGGTGGTGTTGGTGATGTCGCCCGAACGCGAATAGGCGGTGCCTCCGCTGGCGTAGTTGTCAGCGCTGTAGGCTTTGCCGTCCGAGGTGGTGTAATTGCCGCCCCCGGCATTGATGCGGTAGGTCGTAGCCGGACTGCTTGGAGCGGCATTGACGCGCAGGGAAAAATCGTCACTGACCTGGCCTCCTTTGCCATCATTGGCCGTTACCCGAACGGTTAACGTGGCGGTGCCGGTGGGCACCCCGCTGAAGGTGCGGTTAGTGGCATTGAACGTTAGCCAGGAAGGCAGCGCAGCTCCGCTGGATAAGGTAGCCCGGTACGTCAGGGCGTCTGAGTTAGGATCACTAAACGTGTTGGTCGGGAAGGTGTAGTTAAACGCTTCGCCCACCGTTGCAGTACGATCCGGAATCGGTGTAGAGACCACCGGGGGCTGGTTGGTGGGTGTGCTGCCGGTGGTACATTTGGTTTCGGCAGCCGCCTGAGCCGTTGAAGCGCTCACCGAGGAATGGAACATCACCATCCGGTCGAGCAAATGGGCCGCTGACCGGGCCGAGATCTGTAGCTTGTAGATGCCGGGGGTATCGAACTCAACCACAATCTGCATCGGATCGCGGTCACTAACCCAGGTTGTCCAGGCCCAGTCCCAGACACCGGCATTGAAATAGACTTTAAACCAGCCATCGCCCCCGGCACCGTTGGGGTTGGGCGATTTTCCGGTTCCATACGGATAGACCTTGCGGGAACCTTTCTCGCCGTAGAAGTCACTGGCGTTGGGGAAGCGCAGCCAGGTGTCGTTGTGTTCGGTCAGCGAGTTGCCTTTACCTACCCGGTTGCGCCACTGAAAGATGTACTTTCCGGTTCGGTTGATTTTGACGGTAGTTTCGATCAGGCCCACGCCGGTTCTTGAAAAGTTTTCAGCCCCCGTCCATTCAATGTATCCGCTGCCGGTATAGCCGCCAACAGCGGTTTTTTTCTGCCAGCCCGAAGGCAGGCCCAGATTCTCGGTTTCAATAACGACTATCCCGTTTTTTTCCTCATAAGGAGCCGGACACGTCGTCCCCTGTGCGATTACCGATGTCCCCGTTCGAAGGACCAGTAAACAGATTAGTAATAAGTAAAGAGCGTTTTTCATAAGAACTTAGCGTTTAACTTACCATTGTTGACATTTAACGGTACGACCATACATAATAAATCCGGAAAACTTTACTGTTTAAATCTGGTGTGGCAGGCTCCGGAGGGCTGCTACCCCGCCATTTCACTTCCCCGCCGTACCTGTTGGCGGGGAAGTAACCGACCCTCTACCCGATTCAAGTAACTGGTATAGAATCAGGGCGTTGGACAAATTTCCCTACGTGGGATATTTTTAACTACAAACCGTATTACGGGCCTGCTTGTTATAATCATTCTGATTTTAGTACTTTCAGGGTCCGGCTTTGCTCCGGGGTACTGACCCGCAGGAAAAATAAACCCGCAGCCTGTCCGGTAACCGACAAACGGTGTTGCTCACGAATACCCGCTTTAGCGACTTCATGTTCGGCAACAACCTGTCCTTTTGCGTCGATCAACTTAAACCGCAACGGCTGGCCCATTGCCCCCTGCACCTCAACGTCCAGGCCATCCTGCTGAATGGGATTACCCAGAATTTTAACCTGTAGGTCAGCCTTCCCGGTGGTTTCAGGATTCGCTACCGTTGCTGACAGCATTCGTGACGGACTGGCCAAAACCGTGGTCGGCACAATTTCAATGGCGCAGACCTTGGGATTCTGCGATGATCCCGGCACGAAAGCTACTGTCAGAACGCCATCGTTGACGGTCACACCAACCGTTTCCTGCACGGCTTTCCAGGCCCCACCGGCTTTAGCCAGAATATCATACTCGGTCAGCTTGCGCTGGCCTTCGATATCCACATGAAATTTGCGGCTGATGGTTCCGTTGATCACCTTCGAATACGTCTCGGCAAAGTGCAGGATTACGTTGTAGGAACCATTGCTTACCGGGACATTGTAACTGAAGGTGCCATAGCGTTCGGTCTGATAGAGGGCATCATCGGCGGTGTTGTCAATCTGTACGTTCCCCACCGTTGTCGTACTGCCGCCCGTGACGTACGTGTCTGCGGCAAACTGCCGACTGCCCGAAGCCAGAAAAGCCGCTCCCCCGGCGTTTAACCGGACACTTTCTGAAGAAGCCGGAGCCGGACCCATCACTTCAATGGCCGAAATTTTGGGCTGGTTGGCCGAGGCTGAAAAGTCAATGTTTAACACCCCGTCACCGACCTCCACGGTATAGGTCTTGACCACTGCCCGCATGCTGCCCACATCGGCCAAAATGTCGTAGTTAGCCAGCTCGACAGGGCCACCCTCCAGGTTCACACTGAATACCCGCTGGCCTACACCACCTGCCCGACCGCCGGTAGCATCCCAATAAATCTCGGCAAAGTGCAGCTTCACCGTGTACTGACCCGGAACCGGAACCGGCATGGCAAACCCAAAACCACTCAGGTTGCTGGTGGCGCTGTACTCGGTCTGGTAGAGCACATCATCCTGCGTGTCGGCAATCTCCTTCACCTTGGAATTAGTGTAGGTTTTACCGCCAAAAAAATACTCACTGCCGCTCCAGGACACCCCGTTACTGGTTACCGCCGGACCGCCCGCATTGATGCGCGCCAGCAGCGTGGGCGCCCCTGAACCGCCCTCCACCGTCAGGCGGACCTCCACACTGGCCGGACTGTAACCGGCTGCCGTTGCCGTCAGGGTGTAGCTGTAATTACCCGCCGGTAAACCCGCGGCATTCAGCGTCAGTTCCACCGGTGCACCAGCCTCATCGGTGGTACCGGAAGCCGTCTTGACCTTTAGCCAGCCCGGTAAGGAGGCCGTGTTGATGGTGTAAGTGGCCTGATCGGAGAAGGTTCCTAACAGGGCCTTTACCGTAACCTGCTGACCAGCCGCGGCCGAAGCCGTCAACTGATTAGGCCAGAAATCAAGCTGCGTGTTTTTGCTGCGGGTGATGCTCTTGATCCAGGCGGCTTCCTGGCTTTGCTGACTGCCCGGTGCCCCGCCGTGTGAGACAATGTAGTAGTTATCGATCACCTTCGCCGAAGGCGCAATCAGGGCCGTGGGCATCTGGTCGATGATCGTCCAGTTGTTGGTAGCCGGATCGTATTGCAGGATATTCTGCCCATTGCGTTCTCCACCGGTGACCAGAATCTTACCATCCAGCGCAAAGCTGCCCGGCTCAATGTGGGAGTTGGCATAGGGCAGATCCTTTTTCTGGGTCCAGGTGTTGGTGGCGGGGTCATACGCATGCACCATTTTCTGATCCTGACCGCCCCCACAGTCGTGGCCGTACTGCCCACCAATGGCGTAGATCTGACCGCCCACCGTAACAGTACCGAAGTGGTTGCGGGGTATGGGAAGGGGAGCCAGCCCCGTCTGCCAGCCTAGCGCAGGCTGGTCGAGGTCGTAGACGAAATGATCGGCCCTGTCGTCGTTGCAGACGGCCGGACCAAAGCCGCCAAAGAAGTGCAGCCGACGGCCCAGACGCACCAGTCCACCAGCCGCCCGGGGTGCGGGCAGACGCGGCCCTTCGGCCCAGGTGTTGGTTGTCAGGTTGTAGAGCCAGACCTTATCGGTAACCGGCCCCGGGTTGTCACCGACGCGTCCGCCGGCCAGCCAGACGATGTTGTCGACCAGGGCAATACCGTTATGAGTGAGGGCCTGGGGTTTGCCCTGGGCATCGAGGGGCATGGGGGCAATGTAGGTCCAGGTGTTGGTGGCCGGGTCGTAGACTTCGTTGGAGTTGTTGATGTCGAGTTTCGGATTGAGTCCGGCAAAGACGTAGATTTTTTTGTTGTAGACAATGCTGGGAGCCTCAACGCGTTTGTTCTGACCGGGGGTCCGGGGTGTCCAGACCGGGTAGAAAGGGTCCTGGAGGGCCGGAGCGGCCTGGAGGGCAAAACCCGACCAGAGGTTGAGCAAAATCAGCAGGCAGGAAAGGTAGACAGATAAACGTAAACGTAGTAGGTTCATATACTCGGGAAAAAAGTTAAAAATGCTTCGGAACGATAGGATATACAGCGACGTGCATAGCATCCTTTGTGCTATACGTAAGCCGCTCTTTCGTTCCTGACTGTGTATTATGTGTATTACAAAAGATAAGAAAAGGCATTTTTCTGTACTTGATTTTTTAGTAGACCGGAATGGCCTTTAACGATTAGAGACTGGCAGCTAACGGCTGTGCGATCAACTAGGAGGTTACATAAGTAGCCAGATCGAATTAAAACAGCAGGTAAAGCGGCTTCCGGAAAAGCCTGCACCAAATTAAAAAGAGATTAAAAAATACAAGCTTTTGCGCCCATACGAATTTGTAAATATTATTGTACGGACCTTCATATGTATACGTGGCTGGGTACAACGCAAAGCCTACCGGAGCAGCATAAACTACCCGGTAGTAATACAAAAATCCCTCCTGCTGCTCGGCAGGAGGGATTTTTGTCAGTGGATTTTCATCAGCTTATAGCGTCGGGCGCTTTGGCCCTCCCCGATCTGTAGCACATACAAACCGGCAGCCAGCCCTTGCCCCGGATCAATCACCTGCTGATGGTCCGACAAATCCGTCAGCTTATACACCAGCCGCCCGTAGCCGTCGTAAAGCCGTACCGGCAAGGGCCCTTCCCGGCGGGTTGGGACTTTTAAAGTAAACGAGTTTTGGAACGGATTGGGGTAGTAAACCACCGGCAGTTCTTCGGCATCGGCTTCTACACCTATTTTTGCCGTACCCGCCTGATTGATTACCCGAAAGCTGATTGTGAGCGCCGTTCCTGCTGTCCCTGTGCCACTGGCTCCGCTGTAGGGCGTAGCCGTCAGGCTGTATGTGCCCACGGTTGGTGTCCAGTTGTTGTAGTTTCCGTTGCTGTCTCCAAAAAGTGCGTAGGGAGCGCCCGTCTCGGTCTGGGTGCGTTTCTGCTGACCACTCAACACCATCTTGACCGACCCTACGGTCGTGGGGTTGGTATTGACACGGATGTTCAGATTTCGCGTCGGCAACGTCGCCAGGTTCAGTTGCTCACCAGAGGTCAGTACTTTAATTGCCTGCTCGTTGTCAGCATTCATCAGGGTAAAGTTAACCACCGCCGGACCCGCCGTTGGTACATCATTGACCACCAGTGTAAACGTTTCCTGATCGGTGGCCTGTCGGCTATCCGTCGCCTGTACGGTGATGGCGTAGCTGCCCGCTGCCTGAGAGCCCGGAGCAAACGTCAGCACATTGTTGCTCAGACTGGCAAAGGCAGGCAGGTTCGTGGCCGTTATTGTCACCGCATCCCCATCCGCATCGGTGGCCGATAAGGGGACGTTTAACACACTGCCCTCGTTGACGGTTTTAGCCCCAATCGTCGCCAGTACCGGTGCGGTGTTGGTAGTTGGAGCCAGCACTTCAACGGCGGATATCTTGGGCGTATTGATGCTTCCATTCGAAAAGCTTACCGTCAGCAGGCCGTCGGTTACGGCCACCGTAAAGCTTTCCTGCACGGCTTTCCAGGCTCCACCCGCTTTGGCCGCAATGTCATACTCGGTTAGTTTGCGCTGGCCTTCGATATCGACGTTAAACTTGCGCTGATTAACGCCCGTGGCATAAATCTCGGCAAAATGTAGCACGACCGTATAAGTGCCGTTGCTGATGGGGAAATTATACGAAAAGGCGCCGTTGCGCTCGGTCTGGTAAAGCACGTCATGGGTAGTGTTGGTGATGTCGCCCGCACGGGTATAGGTATCCCCTCGGCTAAAGTAACTGTCGGCCCCAAAAGCCTTGCCGTCCGGGGTGATGCAACTGACCCCACCCGAATTAATTCTAAACGGCGTGGTAACGACGGCCGTCCCCCCTTTCAAAATCTCAATGGCGCACACCTTTGCTTTATTAATGCTACCGTTCAGAAAATTGATTGTCAGCATCTCATCGGTTACGGCCACCGTAAAGCTTTCCTGGACGGCTTTCCAGGTCCCGCCCGCTTTGGCCGCAATGTCATACTCGGTTAGTTTGCGCTGGCCTTCGATATCGACGTTAAACTTACGCTGGTTGACGCCCGTGGCATAAATCTCGGCAAAATGTAGCACGACCGTATAAGTGCCGTTGCTGATGGGAAAGTTGTATGAAAAGGCGCCGTTGCGTTCGGTCTGGTAGAGCGCATCCTGGGTTGTATTGGTGATGTCGCCCACCCGCGTATAGGTGCTGCCTCCGCTGGCGTAGTTATCGGCGCTGTAGGCTTTACCATCCGAGGTGGTGTAATTCCCGCCCCCCACGTTGATCCGGTAGGAAGAAGAGGCAACGGTTTCGCCCTCCGCCTTGATCAGAACCACCCAATCCTGACCCGCCGAATTAGGAGGATTGCCGAGCGATTTTGTACCACTTCCCGATAAACTCCTGACCGACCCTTTTTGTAACGCACCTCCGTTGCGGGGATCGTACCAGTCTACCGTGTAGGTACCACTGCTGCTGAGGCTCAGGTTGGCACTGCCTCCATCGGGTAAGTACACGACATAAAGCTGCCCCTCTTTGCCCAGCGACCATCCCCGGCTTGCACTCGCCAACGGCTTGACTTCCGTTACGGGCACGTGGGCCTTAAAGAAGTTCAGTGCGTGGCGATTATAGCGCCACATCTTCGCCCGTGACCGGAAGTCTTCGGCAGTCAAATCCGTTTCGCCCGTCAGATTACCAAAATAATACTCCACCCCGGCCCCGGAGGCCATCAGGCATCCCCAGAGTGACTTCTTACGGATATCGTCCTGATTGTCGGCTACCGTTCCCCGATCTCCGGTATAGGTGGCATCGCAGGCGACGCCCATCGAGTTTTGCTCGTCGTTGGCAACAATCCACTTCTTACCTGCATTGGCCGAGTTTTGAACCCATTTCAGGGTTTCTTCATACACATAATTCCAATTAGACTGATTGGATACGCCCACATACTCAGACTTACTGCCTAACAACGGAGTATAAACCGCATCGTGTTCTTTGATATTGGTGTGCAGCACAATGGGGTGTTTATAAGGGTCGGTCGCATTCAGATAAGCCGCCATGTCCTTGCGCTGCTGGTCAGTTTGGATGTTTTCCTCCCCTACATTCCAGTTCAGGGCCAAGTGGTGACCAAAGCGGGCAATCAACTCCCGGAAATACACCTTCCGCTGCACCCCCAGATTACCCCCATCCAGCAGGTTACAGTTCTCCCGCTCCTGCAATTTGAAGTGCAGATACAGACCTAACTTATCAGCATGATTGAAAACCACCTCCCACTGATCCAGCTTCGAGCAGTCAAAGCGGGTGTAGTCGCTGGAAGAAACGTACGGAAAAACATTCTTTTCGTCACCGGCAATGTTCATGGTTAGAAACGAAAAGGCATTCAGGCCTTCGCTGGCCAGGTAGTTGATGGCTCCAATGATACCTTTGCCTTTGGTCGATTTCCAGGTGGGATCGCCCGAGCGCCAGTCCTGCACATGCGGGCTCCAGCTTTTGCGTTTGCCTCCGTTGTCGGGGGTGTTGTCAAAATCGTCGTAGGCCAGGAAATTCTCGGGCGAATCCACGCCCCCTTTCACAAAGTACTCGCCGGTTTCGGCAAATTGCAGGTAGTGTGCCCCGACGTAGTTGAGCCGCCCTTTGGCCCGCAGGTCCGACCCGGTTTTATCCGATGCTGATACCGTAAAAGAACCCGTTTTGCCATCGAGGGCGGATACGGCCGTACCGGCATCCGTGCTGACGGCGATGTTGGTCCCGCTACGCATGGAGATCGCGTACGTCCAGGTACCGGTTTGGTCGGGTGCGAAGTGGACTTTCCAGATACTGCCTGCTGTCGCCCCGGTATTTCCCGCATTGCCATCGGCGGCAAAGTAGCCCGGCACCACGTATTTTTTAGAACCGTTGGTGAAGGTTACGTTGAGCCGGTAGTTGAGGAAGGGATTGGAGCCGTTGGTTTCGGAGGTAGTAGGACCTTCAATCAGCAGGGTGATTTTATGCCATTTCTTTAGCTCCCCCTGCACAGTTACCGCCCCGAGTGCAAGGGCTTTTTTGGCGAGGGTTGTCAGGTGGGTGTTAGCCCGGTCCTCTGTTTTATTGGAAGTCCGCTCCGCATGTCGAGCGGGATTAATGCGGCTAAATCGGTTCTGGTTATCAGCATACGTCTGACGTTGACCGAAAATCAGGAGGCTTAGGCAACACCCTAAAATCCAGTGTTCTTTGAGTTTCCGTACGATTTGTTTCATTCGAAGTTGAGTTAGGTATTAAAATGTATTAGAGGCATTGAATCGGGCGCACAGGCACTTACGGATGAAGTCTTTCCGTCAAATAGACAGAGGCCCACCGCTACCCATTAGCCGTGTACGGCACGCCTATGCAGCCTGAACGTTATCAACAGATTCCTGGTGTGACAAGGGAATTGTATGCTCAAACCCAGCCGCCTACAGGGCTAAAGTTCAGCACCGTGTTTGGGCATAAGAGAGGATATGGCTCAGCTTCTTGGCTATGTGGTTAAACAGCAGTCGCCAAGCCAGCTCCTTGATGAAATCCGGAGAAATCATCACATGAAGAAAGTAACGGACGCAAATATTAAAAATTTATTAGAGAACGCAAGAAAAGAAGCAAACCGGATAGCGTTCAAAACTTCGTACTAAACTCCTCTTCTAACGTACAATCAAGCGGTTATTGAAAGCAAAATCAGTTACTTTATTATACGTTATCTGTCTATTTATTTGAACATTAAGCCCTACCCTTCAGACCATAACCGATCATATGCTGTTTTGAAAAGAGTGGTGTTGCCAGGGGTGGCAGGATCGCAGAGAACGTGGCCAGAAATTAAAAACGTATTAGAAAAAAAGTGAGTTAACGGTTTTACACGAAGTGACTTCACAGCCTATACAGCAGACAACCTGATGATTTCGTCACGTCCGCTCCTCTGGTCAGGATGCTGTTAAAAGAAAAAGAGATCGCTGATGATGAGCGATCTCTTTTTCTTTACTTGACTTGTTATTCTATTTTTAATCAATGGTTCGATCCCGGAATTGATCTTTATCCAGATTTTCAACATCCACTTCCGTTTTACGAACCGTATCGCGAATTGTTTCTTCCCGTTCGTCTACCTCTTTACTTAGCGAAATTTCTTCCACTACCCGTGCTTCTTTGTTTACCACAGGTACTTCTGCCCGTTCCGTCAGTTCAATTTCCGCATCCTGGAAGTTCGCTAAATCTGCTGCCGTAGCTGGCCGATTAACCGATTGACGTTCAACGCTTACCCGCTCCTGACGCAACCGAAGCGTCTCTTCCACGGGGCGCTCCACAATGCGGCTTCGCAACCGGGCGCCCCCCGTTGTTACTTCCCGTTTACCGATCTGAAGGTTTTCCTCAATCACCGGAATCGATTTATCCATATCCGTATCAACACGGGTTGTGTCAGTCAGGTTATCGATATCAATGTCGGTGCGCATTGTATTGGTCAAAGCCGTATCCGACTCCGGATATACCGTTCCTGCAGTGGTATTTAGGCCCGATGAATAGCCGTATTGATTGGCGCGTTCATTCACATCCACGGCACCGGCATCGTCCAGAATATCGGCTGCCCGTTCGGCTTCCTCCGAGGAATGAGCATGTACCGTGACCAGCGCTTTTAACCGACGGGCTACTTCGCTATACCGATCGGCCTCATCACTGCTGCCAAACAAAGACCCGAAGAAATTGCCAATGCTATCGCCAAAACCTTCCTCGTCGTCTTTACTGGTGCGGTAAGTGGCCTGATCGGTTTCTGAAAGCGCTGCGTTCTGCGTTGACAGGTCAACATCCTCATACGTAAACCCTTTGCTTACCAGCTTCTCGACGGCTTCTCTGGCTTCCATTTCATTGTCGAACAAGCCAATCACTGTTTGTGCCATGATTTCTTCTAATTTAACGTTGAATAATTGAGATAATTAACTACTTACTTGCTGTTCATTTTCTGGTGGAATGGCAGTTCGCTCTACGGTTACTTCTTCCCGGCGAAGCGTTATCGATTTCGACACCTTGGACATGCGTTGCCGCTTATTGATGCGGACCTCCTCGACCAGCATCAGCCGTTTTTCCACCACAATAACCTCCTGCAGAACCGGTACAATCATCGTATCACCTTCGTAGCGGACGGCTGGCGGTGGCGATTCGATGTATTGGTTTATTGGTACCCGTTCCACTTCGAACTCTTCAGTTAGCATCGGAAGTTCGAAGTTTTTTTCTTCCTCGTAGACCCGTTTGGTAACCCGCACCCGCCCGGTTTCAACCACCTGCTTACCAAACACGGGTTGTTCTTCGATGACTGGAATCGTCTGCTTCTGCACGACAGGCTGGTTTTCAGAGGGTTGTTGCTGCGGCATCATATATATTGGACCCACGAGTAAGTTGTTACCCCCAATTGTCAAGATCTATGCCAGCGCCCGAAAGTTGAAAGAAGTACTAAAAACCAGCGCTTTACAGAAATGCTGGAGGAGGGATGCGGGTAGATCGTTCTACAGAAAAAGAGTTTTTTTCTACATTAATCCCTTAAGTGGACCTATCAGTATTATTTATTTGAATATCAGTCGAGAACATAAACGGATCTGTCTTGCGGATGCGGATTTGTCTGACCCTTTGCACCCTGAATTTGCCTGGAATAGCTATAAATCAATCGGCCAGCCCATGAGAGTATGGGCTGGCCGATTTTCTGCTGGCTAATAACGTGGGTACCTAAAAACCTGCCGATTACTTAACGTTTGGACTTTGTTGGCCTGAATCTGCCGGAGAACCTAACATAGCGTAGGTGTGGCCTTCTCTTACTGCGCTTTCAGCACTTTGACAGTTATGGACTCCCCAGGAATGATGACCTGGAGCAACAGCACACCGGTTGTGGCTTTACTAACCGATAGCACTGGACGTTCGACGGCGCTGGCCTGATCAACCTGCGACTCGGCAACGAGCCGGCCACTCAGGTCTGTAACCAGCAACCGCAGGGGTTTCCCTTCAGCGCCAAGCACTTCCATCCGTATCTGATCCGAAACCGGATTGCCCAATACGACAACCTGAAGCTTCTGGGGGCTTTCGGCCGACAGCCGGGCCGGAACAGGACAGTTGAGCGTTTTACCTGATTCTTTCAGTACATACGTACTCCCCTGCACCCGGGCATAAATCACATTCGAACCGGTTCCTTTTAATGACGCTGGCACCTCGAAGCTGTAGGCATGAGCTCCGTCGCCTTTGCCTGCCGTTTTTAAATCAGACCGGTAGATGTTTGCCTCGGTGCGCCCCCAGACGGTGGAGCCAGTGTAAAACTCGACGGTAACCGGGGTATTGGGCTTGTTTCTATCCCACACCCAGCCCCGGATTGTGCCGCATTCCACTTTATCCAGAAAACCTTCAAAATTTCCGGTTACCAGGGCGGGAGCAGCGGGGTTTACGATGAGTGTCATGCTCTGTTGGGCAGTTGCGCCCTGCGGATCAGTCGCCGTATAAATCAGCGTAAAGCTACCCGCCAGCGTGGGCGTACCGCTGATCACCCGACTGGGCGGTGAGAATGTCAGACCCTGTGGCAAGCCGCTGACCGTGTACGCCAATGAGCCGCCTTCCGGATCGGTAAAAGCCGCCAGTACCCCCGAAGTGAACGAAACGCCCACCTGAGCCGACAACCCGGCAATGGATGCCGGTGCCACCGGAGCCCGGTTAACCACCATGTCCACCACCGTAAAGTTGATGGTTAAAGCTTTACCAGCGGTTCCCTTTCCTCCTGCTTCTGTATACGGTGTTGCCTTTAAGGTATAGCTACCGGTGGTGGGTGTCCAGTTTCTATAATCGCCATCCGTATCGCCAAACAAAGCGTAAGGAGCGGCTGTTTCCGTCTGGGTTTTGGTCTGTCTACCCGTCAGTTCCATCTTGACCGACCCTACCAGCGTGGGGTTGGTGTTGACGCGGATGTTCAGATTCCGCGTCGGCAACGTCGCCAGGTTTAAGACCTCTCCATCAGACAATACTTCAATTTCCCTGTCCGTATCGGCATTCATCAAACTAAAGCTGGCCACCGATTGCTGATCCGTACTTGGCGATGGTGGGGTTGAAGGCGCTAAGGGAGTTGACGGCTCAGGCGTTTGAGAAGGAGAACCCGAAGACGCCACTACAATCGTTACCTCATCGGTCACCTGCCGGTTCTGTTTATCCTTCACCGTCAGCCGGAACACATAAGTACCCACCGGCATCTTGCTCAAGGCCAGATTCAAGGTGCTCTGTCCTGAGATGGCCGGGTTCGGACCCGACACCTTTACCCACGACACACTGGCAATGTTGTCAGCAGGACTGCTGGTGGCCACACCCGTAATCACCACACTGTTGGTGGGCAGCACCAGCGTCCGGTCCGCTCCTGCATCCGCCGTCAGCTGAGCCGCTATCGGCGTGCACGAACCCGTCTGCACCGCCCCGTGGCTCACCTTATCGAAGGTCACATCATTCACTAAATTTTTGACATTGCTTACATTCGTTCCACATACATAGGTATTATAAGTGCCCGTGTTGAGATGGATCGCATGATCACAGTTGATAGCCGTGTTGTTCTCCAGGATACTGCCCAGCACCGAGGGAATCTGCTCATCAACATAGAACTTGCCCGGCGGGTGATACTCCAGATAGTTCAAATACCCCTCCGGATACGGATCCCCATCCACCACCGCCCCCACATTGGGAACTCCCGCCGTCAGCCGGTTGCCGCGCATCTCCAACCCGATCGAGGTCGTCCCAAAGGTCTTCTCCTGAGAGTGCTGCACCGGGTGAATCCCAATGAAGTTGCCATTGCTGCGGTCGGTGTTCGAGACATTGTTGCCCACAATCTGGTTGTTATACATAGGAATCAACGTCTGCATACTGCCCCGCATCTGCTGGGAAGGCATCAGGTCAATCGAGCCGCTGTTGAGCAGCGTGTTGTCGACAATGGCCACCTGCGTAGTGGCATTCTTATACAAGGTAATGCCCCGCCGGTTACCCTCCATGGTGTTGCCCTTGATGAGCCAGTTCTGAGCACCCCAGTTGAAGATGGCATACCGGCTGCCCGCCCCCGGCACCACCGCCCAGGCCCGGTCCAGCGTCAGCGTGTTACCACTGCGGCTGACGATCTTGCGCCACTGGCCCATGCCCTTGCCGTTTACAATGGCTACTACCGGACTTTGCTTGACACTACCCCAGTTCTTACTATCATCCCGCAGGGTGGTGGCCGAAGCCCCGCTGACGGTGCCCGTCTCTTCATCGGGGCGGGTCTTGCCTCCGCCTTCGGCGATGATCGTCTCGCCATCGTTGCTGTTCTGAGCCGGTCCGTTGATGACCTTGAAGAGATTGTTGAGCACGGCCACGTTGTCGGCAAAGTTCATCACCAGCACGTGATTGACCAGCGTGGTGGGGTAACGGGCCGAGCCATCGCGGTAGATCTTGTTGTTCTCAAAGACGCCCCCGTGGGTATCATCGATGTTGATGCCGTCGACGGCAAAGGTGATGTGGTT
>NZ_QLMC01000003.1 GCF_003259745.1 Larkinella arboricola
TGTCACCTGTTAAGCGTTTTTTACCTGCTTCCAAGAATTCCTTGCTCCAGCGGTAATAAACGTTGGTGTTAAGCCCTTCTCGCCGACAAATTTCAGCGACCGACTGTTCGCCTTGCAGGCCTTCCAGAACGATGCGGATTTTTTCTTCAGCCGTATACTGGCGTCGGGTTTGTCGCTGAATGTCTTTGATAATAGAGAGAGCTGGTTTGCGCTCGGCAGTGGTAGGTGTCTGAGGACGTTTTGCCGAGGAGGCTTTAGCAGAATGGGACATAAGTAAGGAAGTTTGAGTGAAACAAGTTAAACATTTGTCTCCTCTCTTTTCCCCCTTAGTTGTCCACTTTTACTTGACTACATACACGTATTATGACATCAGCAAGCTAACGGATGAGGAGCTTCGGCAGCATATAAAAGAAACGCAGGAGCAGATTAACCATCTGAAAGCATCTATGGAAGATAGTGAATCCTCTTCCGATCTATCCTCAACTGAAAACCCATGAAACGAAGTGACAAAATTACCCTGCTGACCAGTGTCTTAAATGGCCAGGTCAACGGGCTGAAAGCCTTAAAGGCTCAAAACCAGATTCAGAGTATGGTGGCCATTGCTCGATCCGACACTTTTAGGAATCCTTCACCGGATGACCGCGTTTCGCTCTCGACCAGCTACCGCAGCGGCAATAACGTTCGTCAGGAAATGTCTTATGCCCAGTTTCAGGATCACATCCAGAAAAACAAAGGCTTCCTGCTGATCCTGCCCGACAACAAGCGGGGGCGCTTCTTTTCGGAAAAGACGGACTAACCGCCACCGTATTTAATCGAAAACCACTTATCACCCCTGCCATGACCCGATTTGACTATATACAAACCCTGCTGGATGACGGCCGTCCGGAAGGATTGGAGGAAGCTAGGCAACTGCTGTTGGCGGAAATCGATAAGGTTCTGTACAATTCTACCAGTCAACAGGCTGAATACCTTGCCAAGGTATCCTGTGAGCGTTACACTACAAGTCAGCCAAAAATCAAAGACACAACTTAGATAAATAAAAAGAGGCTGGGGCGGAATAGTATTGAAGTCAACAATCGACTTCAATCTTACTTTTTGTATTTAAGGTTATAAGTTTCCTATTGAAACTTATAACCCGCGACAAAGTTAACTTGATTCTTTAGGGAGCGTCCCTCCTGAGAGAAGACGTCGTTTATCTGATAAAATAAGCCTAGTACTATCTGATTCGATACCTTAGTCATATTAACTATTACCCCAACCGATGTATTCGATACCTCATAATCATTCATATGGAATAGTCTATAGTTGCCCCCCAATCCTACTCTTCCTTGTAGGACTACTTGCGGAAAGTAATAGAAATCAGCATTTAATTTAAATCCATCTCCAGCAATATAATTCCCTTCAACGCCTTTCTTTTTGTCTTTTAATATTACAGTTGATGTCTGCGGTGAAGATGTAGTGGACGCCGCCATCGTATACTGTTCAACAGACAATAAATTCTCAAAGTTGCTAAATCCCCCGATTCCAAACGATATGCCATAGATGAATGTGCTGTTTATAATATCTCCATTTGAGTTGGGCCCTTTTAGAAATGGCGAAGAGGCAAATCCGTTAATACCAGCCGAGAACTGTAATACGCTAAAAGTTTTACTATCGAAATCAGTCAAACCCGCTCTCTGGAGAATATTGTGCTGCGCTCGGCTGTATCTACCAGTTATAAACCATGTTGTATTCTGATCAGGTTTTGGGTTGGCGACAAAGGCTCGCCGGTAAAATCCGGTAATATCCACACCAATTTTTAATTTGCCATTATCCAGTACCGAACTAACCCCCTCTGTTGCCTTTGTTTTGATATTACCTCCAAACTCAACTTGTGGCTTATAGACAGAGACTCCTTTCACTTCTTTAACATTTCTAGTGGCTTTTGAAAGCTGAAAACCAATGCTTGCGTCACCAGAGTTAAGAAAAAGAGCGTTATCACCTGTTTGTATAGATGTTTCACCTGCTTTATCCTGAAAGATTGGGCCCTGAGCAAAACCAAACACTGCTGAGACAATGACAGTGAGTAGGGTGAGAACATATTTGTTCATAGTGCAAGTGAGCTACAATCCGGCTTTACTGAGGTGCTTTTCTCTGAGAAGCCAGCTCCAGAATCGCCTGTAAAACCATCCTCTGTAAATACATTACATTTTATTTTTCCGTTACCGTCGGAGTTGTCTACTTTGAATACATAGTCGACGCGTCCTGGCGCTTGACATGACATTGCTATTTGAAGCAGCCCTGCAACTGAAATCTTAACACTTTTACCCTTATTTCGCCAAGTTTTTTTCCCGTCACTAGAAACCAACGAAATAGCCCGGCCTTCTAAAGAAATACTGGGATTCTCTAATGGTCCCTCACCAGTTATTACACACTTGTAGAAAAAATCCGGCATAAATAGATTATGATTTAAGGGAGTGGCTAATGGGCTCAAAAGTAAAGGGGTGTTTCCTTTAATGGTAGGGGATTTATCCCGTATAATCAAATATGCCAGCAAGGAAGACGTAATTTGTGAGAATTTATTACAGAGTGCCTCTTAGATTCTGTCGACCATTGATAGCTTAAGAAGCTGGTAATACACAATATTTACCTTCGACCCACCTTTTGCTTTATTTTGATTTAACTCCTCCTGCTATTTTGTATCTTCGCCTACCTCCCTACCGGACTGGGAAACCGCACATCTTTCTCCCTCGGCGCACTCTGGCGTCTCAGTCCCTTTATGGCTAAATCCAATCAAACCCTCTTTGAGGACCTGTTGCCGGGTTTTCAAGACGTCCTCGGCGGCATTAACAAGTTAAAAGATGCCAACGAGAGCTATGGCAAATCCGCTGTAGCCATCAATGAGCAGATTGCTAAATCTCAACAGAAGCTAAAAGAAGAGTTGCTCGCCTACAAAGAGCAGGTCTTAAGTCTGAATGCCGCCCATAAGAAAGACCAGCAGGAGCTGATGGGCCTAAAAGACCTCGTTACCCGAACGACCACCGCCTACAAAGAACAAACCGCGGCTATCAAGCAGAATGAAGCCATTGCCCAGAATAACATTCAGATCGTTTCCGAGATGGAAAAACGACTGAAGGCGCTGGGCGATGAGTACCGTAAGCTCGACCTGACCCAGAAGGAGGACATTAAGCGTAAGAAAGAAATCGAGCGCGAATTGATCCAGACGACTAAAGCGTCTGACCAACTCCTGAAAGCCACGCAGCGGGCAACCCAGACCAACAACGCTGCGGCTGGCTCCTATGATGCCCTCTCCAAGCATCTAAGCGAAATGCGGGCACGGCTCAAGTCCATGCCCGGTGCTTTTAACGAGGCTACCGGTGAATTAAACGAGTTTAACCGGGAAGCGGTCGAACTGAGCAAGGACATTGCCAAAGCCGACAAAGCCCTAAAGGGAATGGATGCCACAATGGGCCAGTTTGGGCGCAACGTGGGTAACTATCCTGAAAAAATGGGGAGCTTTTCCAGCAGCATCGGCGGCATGGTCAAAGGGCTGTTTGCGCTGGAAGTGGTTACGCAGGTTGGTGAACGGATTATCGAGTTTGGTAAAGACGTTTTTGAAATCACCGCCAAGTTTGAAAAGTACAACGCCATTCTGAAAACGACGCTGGGCAGCACCGAAGCCGGGGCCGCTGCCTTTGCCATGATTCAGGAGTTTGCGGCCAAAACCAACTTTGGCGTCGATGAACTGACTGATTCGTACATCAAGCTGGCAAACCGGGGTCTGCGCCCGGGCCAGACGGAGCTCATGAAAATGGCTGACGTCGCCAACGCAACCGGTAAACCGATGGGTGATCTGGTGGAGGCCATCAACGACATTAACAATACCGAGCGGTGGAATGAGTTTGGTATCAAGGTTAAAACCAACGGCGATAAGGTGACTATGACCTTTAAAGGGGTCACTAAGGAGGTTGAAAGGACCGAGGCCGGAATCATGTCGGCTATTACGGCCTTTGGGGAGATGCCGGGGGTAATGGGTATGACCGCCGAGATTTCCGGCACACTGGATGGGCAGGTATCTAACCTGGGCGACAACTTTGACCGGTTAAAATCTACCATTGGCGGTGATCTGAAAGGGGTGTTTAGCGACATCATTAACGTGGCCAACATTCTGATAGAAACCTTTATTCAGGTCTGGCAGGGGACATTGCCCATCCGAGAAGCGTTCGGGCTGGTCGTTGACACCATTGGGGAATTGATCGGTGATATTTTCGACCTGGTCAAAAGTATGCTTTTCCTACGGGAAGATTCCAACAAGACCATTGGCATCATGGACATTCTCACCTTTGTCTTTAAGGCGGTCGCTTCATCCATGATTGCATCCATTACGGCTATCCGCATGGTGGTCGGAGCCTATGACATTCTGCTCAATAAGGCCAAACAACTGGCCAACTTTTTCGGAGCCGACTTTAAGATTGATACCAGTGCGACATGGGATAATCTGGTCAAGGAGGCCCAGAAGGCAGCCGCCCGCATTGATCAGGTATGGGCGGGCACCTCCACAACACCTACACGGCCCAACTCTGCCACACCCGCGCCGTCACTGGGTGGTGGGGGTACAGGCTCCAGTAAACCTGCGCCGGATAAGGGTAAAGAGATGCAACAGGAATTGGACCGCAACCGGGATGCGGTGGAACGTAAATTAAAACTGCTGGAGCTTCAGTTTGAGAAAGGGGTCATCAGTGAGCAGCAGTACAATGAGCGTAAGCACAAAATACAGGTCGATGGGGTCAATAGGGAGATTGCCATTTTGAAGAAAGGCGGTAAGGAAAAAGAGGGCGAGATTCGGGACGCTAATAACCGGTTGCTGGCGCTGGAAGTGGAGCGGGTGAAAAATGATAAGCAGGCGGCTGAAAAACGGTTAAAAGACAACATTGATAAGCAGAAAACGGCGACTGAAAAGCAACTGTCTGAACTCGAATTGGCGTACAAAAAAGGCCAGATGACCGAGGCCGAATACATTGCAGGACGGGCCAAAATTGAGCAGGAGGGTCAGCACCGGATTCAAAAGCTACTGATTGCAGCCGGTAAACAGAAATCCGACGAGTACGCCGAAACCGAAATCAAGCTCAATGACATTGCTGCCAAATACCATGAGGAACGCTACCGGCTGGAGGGTGAAGCCTGGAAGAAAACGGTTGACCAGGCTAAGGAGGCCTTAAAAAACGTTGGTGATGCTCAGTCGGACGCACTGGAGAGTCGGATTCAGGATATGGAGGTGCAATTTGCTGAGGAGGAAAAAGAGATCAACATCAATTACGCCCGTCGAAAGATAACCGAGGCCCAGCGCAACGAGCAGCTACACAACGCCCGGCTACGGTTTTTGAATCAATTGACCCAATCGATTGAATCATCTTATCAGGATCAGACCGCAGCCATTTATCAGGATCAGACCGCAGCCATCACCAAAGCCTACGATGACCAGATTAAACGGCTGGAAGAGTGGAAGAATACTCACACCCTAACGGTCCAGCAGAAAGCGGATGCAGAGGTAGAGATTGAGCGTCTCAAGCAGGAAAAGCTTAAGAAGCTGGAGGAGGAAGAGAAAAAGCGGAAAAAGGAGCTGGCTGATGCGAAAGTTGAAATCGCTCAGGAAGGGACAAAAAAAGAGGAAGATGATGCGGACGCTAAGAAGAAGGTCAAAGACGAAAAATTAGAGGTAGAGCAGCAGTATTTCCGCATGGCCAGCGATGCCGTCAATGGCTATTTTGAACTGGTTCAGGCCGGTCGGGAAAAAGAACTCGCTCAACTGGAAGCCCAGAAGCAGCATGAGTTGGAAATAGCCGGTGACAACGACGAAGCCAAGAAGGCCATTGAAAAACGTTACGAAGAGCGTCAGAAGCAACTACGGCGTAAGCAGGCGATTGATGAGAAGCTTCAGGCCCTATTCTCGATTGCAGTCGATACCGCGCAGGCGATTGTTGCCTCCGCTGAAAAACCCCTGCTGATTCCGGGCATCATTGCGCTGGGAGCCATACAGGCCGGCATTGTTGCCGCCCGACCGATTCCAGCCTACCGTGACGGAAAGAACCTTGGCACGCTCGACCGGTACGAAGGCCCGGCGCTGGCGGGTGAAGCGGGCCGGGAGTTGTGGTTTCACAACCGGGGTGTTAACCTGCTGAGTAGTCCAACGATGATTGATGTGGGCAAAAATGATGTGATTTTGCCTAACCAATTGACCGAGCAGCTACTTTCGGATAATCGGGCCTTTGAAGCGCAGGCGGTTTTGCATCAGGTAGCAAGGCAAGAAGCTGACTGGCGCCGGGTCAGCGAAGACAAAATGCGCTATCAGGCTCAGGTGATGGCCATGAGTCAGCAGGGACTGCCCTCGGCGGAAGCCATCGGCAAATCCGTGGCGGACCAGTTGCAAAAGCTGCCCTTTGATAAGATCGAATTTGATGAGCGCGGTTTTAACCGGTCGATCGTTGAAGGCAGCAATCGACGTCTTCAGCAACAGAAAAAGCATCGGCTTTCCTAAATAATCTTTCTTCGTAACGGCGGTAGGTAAGGCCTGATCCGGCAAAACTGGCCGCCGTTTTCCTACCAGCCTATCCACCTTATTCTTCATGATCCTTTACAAAGTCAAAGTACACCTGCCCGATACCCAGGTGGTTCGGCAAGTGGGCGGCCGGATTTTCACGGTAACGCTCACGAACTGGACTTTCGTCAGTGCTGCGGCCCGGGAGCTGGTGGGCCGCTCGCAGAAAAAGCAGGAGGAGTTTACGTTCTTCTACCGGAACTGTAGCTACGTCGATGGTTCAAACTGGGTGCCGCAACAGATCGATTCGTTTGTGACCAAACAGGAGCTGGAGCTGCCCTTGAATTACCAGGTGTTTTCCCGGGAATATGACTGGGCACCGATGCCTTAAGTTTTTGCCTCGATATCCACCGGACATCAAGACCGCTGTCCGTGAGGCCTACCAAAATCGCGGAGTTGCCTGCCAGGTTTAAATAAGACGTTCTGTTATGCAAAAAGCCGCTTTCTGATATTGAGAGCGGCTTTTCTGTGACTTATCTGTTTAAAAACCTCCCAGATACTTAAAATAAAAAAGCGAGTCCTGCTCCTTTACAAAAGCAAACCTTGCGGTCAATTCCCTGTCAGTCCTTTTGTCGACAAACGGCACAGTCATTTCTATGTCCATCTTAACTTTTTTCAAAGCATTGCCCTTTTCTTTTACTATATCTCTCAATTCCTCAGCGATGAAAGAGACGTTCTCAGCGCCAAAATCAGCGAGTAATTGAGGTTGATTGGTAACGACTACAGTTTGCATAATAATTGGTTTGGTTAGGCTTTCAATCTAATAAAAAATCCCCGCACTCTTCATGGCTAAAAAGGCTCCTCTACTTTTCAAAGTCATTCAGCTTCCGGCTCCGCCGGGGTTAGTTCGAGCTATCAAGCCCAAAAAGGTGTTTTCTTGTTCGGCGCCGTCCTGTCAGATCGGAACTGATTGGGACGCTGGTGCGAAAGCGGAATTCTACCGGCTTATCATAATCAGTAGATAGTAAAGGCACATGTTAGAAGAGGCTTTGTGTATTGACAAAAAAGGATAGTGTTTCAGTTTGAATTCGCTTTATTTAGAAAATGCTTGACCGCACTAGAAAGGTTTTTATCCTCGTGATACAGCTTGGTAGAGGTTACTCAATAGGCTGTCATCTGGTAGCCCTTAAAACCGACAAGCGATTACTCCTAACTCTATTCCCCAGCAAACCCATGGTCGACACCTCGAAGCCCGCTCCCCAAATCTCGCTCCAAACGGCCGCCTTACTCGCCGGGTCTGCCGTGCTGATCATGGTCTTTGCTATCCCATTTGCGGAATTCGCGGTGTATCAAAAGCTGGTTGTGCCCCAGAAGCCCGCCGAAACCATCCAAAACATTCGGGCGAATCTGCCTCTGTTTCGGACCGGTATCCTGTGCTATTTGATCACCTTTTTTTGTGATGTGCTGGCAGCCTGGGCACTCTACCTCTTTCTTAAACCAGCCCATGAACAACTCTCTCTGCTGACGGCATGGTTACGGGTGGTGTATGCAGCCGTTAACCTTACCGTGCTTTTGAATCTGGTGACAGTCTTACGCTTGTTGACGCCGACCGATTATGTAACCGTCGTAGATGCTGAGCAGTTGCAAACTCAGGTGATGCTTTCGCTCCGGAGCTTTCGAAGCGGCTGGTCCTTTACGTTCAATCTATTTGGTATTTACCTGTGCCTGCTAGGTTATCTGGTTTTCCGGTCAAACTATATTCCGGGCTTGCTCGGGATCCTGCTGGCCATTGCAGGTTTAGGCTATTTAATCGATAACATAAGGCCCTTTGTCGTTCCAGATTTTGTGATTAATTCGACCCTGATTCTCATTACTGGCGCGTTTGAAGTGGTTTTTGTGGGTTGGCTTCTCATCAAAGGTACCCGGATTGAGCAACCTGCTTAGGAAAGTCTGTGTTGAGCCTGAGTGCCGATCACTCGGTCTTTTTACCGTTTAATCAGCCTATAAGCTGTTTTTGGCTCATTATGCCTAGGTTTAGGCTTCACATCTTACCTTTGAAGCAAAATGATCAGCCAGATGCCCCAAACCCCAGAAGAGATCGGTCAATTGATTAAACAGCTTCGTAAAGCTAGGGGGTTGACCCAAGGAGAGCTTGGAGAAAAAATGGGAATCAAGAAGTCAGCTGTGGCTTTATATGAAAAAGGCAGAAACGGTTTTACGGTCGATACGCTCAACAGGTTTGCAGAAGCATTTAACGCTGATTTAAAAATAGAAATCATACTAAAGTAGCTTCTATTTTTTTGTCTTAAAAGTTTGCAATATTGCAAACTTTAATTACATTTGTATTACCAAAACGGCTGAAATCAGAAAAAGCGATATAGAACCGATGAGGTTGCCCGCTGGACTGTACGAAGCAAGCCAATAATAAATAAAAACCCTACGCTGCTCTGCCAGGATACAAGCGTAGGGACATGTGCTACAATTTAACCTGAGAAGATCAAATGAACACTGAGCAAAGCTACGAAAACGTAGCCCCCGGCGCAACTGCGCCCCAAAAAACCACTCTCTTCAACGCCAACCGGTCTAAGATTCACATCTCTGATCCCTTGCGTGATAATTTAAGCGACCCCCAGACCGTTCACCGCTACCGCACCATGTTACGAAGCTGGTTTCTGGGCTACCTCGAATATCCCGATGACCAACTTAATTCGGCTGGCCTGGAGGAAAATTCCGACTTCTATGAAGTCCTGGACTACTGGCTGGCTCAAGTGATGGAACTGCACCTGAACTGGTATCAGGAGCCAGCATATGCCCGGCATCAGCAAGCCGAAGACAACCCGGAGTCGGGCCCATTCATCGTAGATGCGGAGCCCTTCCTCGACCAGATTCGAGACCTGTTGGACAAACAGAATACGCTGGCAGATAAACTGCAGAAGGCGGCTTCAATGCAGAAGACGGATAGGGAGACCGAAAACGACACGCTCAAGCGACTCGCAGCTATCAACACCGATCTGATGCAGTGTTGGAAGATGCTGGCCAAACTCAAAGGGCTCATCCCTGATTCAGCACCGGAGAACTCTTAAGCAGCCTCTGCGCGTCTATTCGAATCGTCTTTGCCCCGGTTCTTCGCCGGCCGGGGCACGGTTTCTCACTCTACCCTCTGCCGGCCTACGGCGGTGAACAGGCTTTTCGTGGCTTGTTTAACCGCCCGAACCGGCCTTTCCAATCTATTTTCTACTATATCCATTTGATCACTGATTATGAAAACAAGTCAAATCGGGCCCCTGGCCGTCCAGAAAGGAGGAAACCATGAAAGTCTTTAATGAGGTCAAGGTCAACTTCTGGCTGCGCCGTCAGCGCCCCTGCAAACGCTACAGCACCCGGTTAGGCAAATGTCCCGTTATGTTTAACATCACCGCCAGCGGGGTAAAATCCAAAGACTGCCGAGCAGAGGTCTACTGCTTACCTTACGACTGGGATCACAATACCCACCCCTCCGATGTGGCTCAGCGCATTCAGCGGATTGAGGAATCTGTCAACCAAATCAATGCCCGCTTTGAGTTTCTCAACATCACCGCAACCGGTCCGATGATTCTCAAAGACCTAACTGCTAAAGCTCAGAAAGCAATCCTGCTGCTGACGGTTGCCGACGAATTTGTCAAAAGCAAAAAGGGAAAGGGAGCCAAAGGGACCTATGGGCATTATTGTTGCCGGTATCGAAATCTGGAGCGCTACTTGGTTGAGAAGCTGAAAAACAGCGCGGTAACGCCATTTGAGGTCAATAATCGGTTTTTAATGGATGCCGAATCCTACTACCGAGATGAGTATATCACTCAGAAGGGGGGGCGAAAGGGTTTGGGTATTCTGGCCCTCAAGCAGCAGATTGACTTTATCAAGGCGGTGATGGTTTACGCCCAGCAGCGCGACTACATCAGCCAGAACCCAACGATAGCCTACCGGGTCGATGTCTCCAGTTGGAAGCCCAAAAAAACCTATTTAACCCAGGAGGAGTTAGAGCGATTTCGTAGCGCCGAAATTACGGACGAACAAATCCGTAGAGCGGTCGATATCTTTTTGTTTCTGTGTGAGACGGGTATGTCCTACTGTGATTATGTACGTATGGAAAACGACTGGATTAAGCCACTAGGTGAAATGGAATTACCGCTCGATATTCGGGTCAAAGTCAACCTAAATGAAAAATGGCTGGTCGGGATGCGTAAGAAAAGTAAGGTTCAATTTGCCGTGCCCATTTCAACCGAGGCTCAGCGGTTATTGACCATCTACGGCGGAGCGTCCAACATGCCCAAGTTTATGGACCTCAATGATGTAAACATTCTTGTTCGGGGGGTAGCTCAAATGGTTAAAATTAAAAAACACCTGACCTCCTACGTGGCCCGCAAGACGTTTGCGCACTACTGGCGCAACCGGGCCGGATTGTCTAGCAAAGCAGCCAGCCGGTTAATGGGTCACTCGACCGACACGATGATTAATCATTATGCAGACGTGCAGGTAGAGGCAGCCATTCGGGAAGTCTACGCCGGAATTGCCTAAAACATGGAAGCTGTACGAAATACGAGTACGTCCCGGCCTGTTCGGTTGGGCGTACTCACCCTGAAAATTGACGATCAGGGCAACTGGATACCGATTCATGAGATTGTACGGATAGAAGGGCTATCTAACTACTGTCGTGTTTATACGACAAGCGGGCAGGTATACAGAATTGCCATTACGCTGCGCAAAGCCGGTAAGCGACTGTCCGAGTTCTGGCGGGCGCATTACAGCCACCTGGTCAACCCTAACCATATTTTGCACGTCAGAGGGACCAAAAGCAAAGGACGCTTGGCTACATTGACAACGGGTGAGGCAATTCCCGTTGCCCGGCGCCGGGCTGAATATACCGCCGACGCACGTAAAGCCAGGTAACCGCTTCAGCGGAGTCTAATTTCCCTCCAATCTACGATCACTAATAATAGCGGGGCCTTGACAAGGTTACTCCGAGGCCGTGCCAGTTTGTGGTATACAATGTCCAAAGCCAAAATGAGCAAGTTTATGAATTCTATTAATCAACGTTCTGTTGACCACGTTCGGTTGGGGATGCTGACGCTAACAATTGGCGCACATGCCGACTGGATTCCCGTTCATCAAATCGTACGGGTGGAGGGAGCGGGCAACTACAGCCGCATCTATACCCAAAGCGGTCAGGTGTATCTGGTTGCGGTGACGCTGCAGAAGGTGGGTGAACGCTTAGTCGAGTTCTGGCGGGCGCATAAATCACACCTGGTCAATCCGGATTATATTCGGCTGATTCGCAAGTCACCACAGGGTCGGTTTGCGCACTTAACCACGGGTGAGGCCGTTCCGGTGGCACGCCGGGTTACGCGCTATCCGGATTGAGTGGGTGATTTCAAGTACCACTCTTCAGCAATGTAAAAACCCGGCTTCGGGCCGGGTCCCTTTTCTTTCACCCCAACTTTATCCAGCCATGCGATTCAAACCTATTTATTGCCGGTTCTGCCAGTGGGTGGACCGCAACGACAATCATGCTTTAATAATTTACCTGATCGTTTACGGTGCTCCTGTCGGCTTCCTTTGCTTTTTCGTATGAGCCGATTCTAGTACTGTTCTGGGAGAGGTATTAGTTACAATATCTATTTTTACTAGTGCTTAGAAGCCGTTCAGAAGCTATGGATGCTACTATTTGACTGGTATTCATAGCTTCTAAATACATAAATGAGAGTTTGCCCATTGATCCTTAAAATAATAGTTAATAATATAGGGTGGAGCTTTGCTATAACAGCTTTAAACTATAATCTCATAAGTAAATATATAAGCTGAATATACAATATAAATAAAGAGATATAATAGAAGTACATACGTGTTAATTAATACATAATCATAATAGAATATATATGCGTTTGTCTTTACTTCTTTTTCTTCTTTTCCTATCATCTCTGTCCCATGGCCAATCTTCAAAAAGGGCCAATATTTGGTACTTTGGTTATAATGCAGGTTTAAACTTTAACAGTGGCTCACCGCTACCCTTGACTGATGGTAAATTGCGTAATTGGGAAGGTTGCGCATCCATTTGTGATGAAAATGGAGGTCTGCTATTCTATTCGGACGGACAATCTGCCTGGAATAAGAACCATCAAATTATTCCAGGTGCAGTAAGATTAGGGGGGGACAATTCTTCTTCCCAATCTGGAATCATTGTTCCTTATCCAGGCAAGTCAAATCTTTATTATGTATTTTCAGTCGATAAGGAAGGTGATTCAGGTGGTGTGCAATGTGCACTTATCGATATGAACCTGAATGCTGGGTTAGGAGGCGTCGTCTTCAAAAACAACTCTTTACTAACTAGAGCAACCGAAAAACTAACGGCCGTTAGGCACTGTAATAACCAAGATTTTTGGGTGATAATGCATGAATGGCGTACCGATAAATTCAGATCCTATCTGGTCAACAGTAACGGCTTAAATTCTTCCTATGTCGAAACTGCAATCGGTACTATTGATAATAAAAAAGGGATTGGGTATTTAAAAGCCTCAAGTGATGGAAAAAAACTTGCTCAAGCATTTTGGGAAATGGGAATATTTGAATTATACGATTTTGATAATACTACCGGCAAGATTTCGAACTCAAGAACACTTCAATCCAGTGACTTTCGTCATGCATACGGGGTAGAGTTTTCGCAGGACAACAAGCTATTATATGTAAGCGTAGCAGAAGAGCGAACATTGTACCAACTTGATATTACCCAAACGAACGTGCAGCAAATAGCAGATTCAAAAGTTTTACTATTTGATGCAAGACCATTAAGAGTGCCCAAAGTAGGTGCGTTACAAATGGGAACGGATGGGAAGATTTATCATGCCCTAGACGAATACGGTCACTTGGGGATAATTAATCAACCAAGTGTAAAAGGGCTGGGATGCCGTTACGAGCCTAATGGTGTTTCTCTGTCTGGGAAAAAAAGCGGCATTGGTTTGCCCAATCTCATTACCAGTTACTTTATTGAACCCCTTACTGTCACTATCTCCACTAAGTCTGATGCATTAGGTTGTAATGATATTCTGCTACAAGCAAGCACTGCGGATACATCTGAATATCGTTATCAATGGCTTAAAAATAATCAGGCAATAGCGGGCGCCCAAAGCCCAACCTGGAAGCCAACAGAATCCGGGCAATACCGGCTGCAGATTGAAACCAAGAAGTGTGTGCCACAGCAAGCCGAATCGAATACATTGGACATCAAACTTCTCGAACTGAATCCGGCCAGCGCAATGAAGACCTGCAGCACCTTCCTGCTTTCAGCCAATGCCAACAGCCATGTGCAATGGAGCGGCCCGGGAATCACCACTGCTCAGTCCACCCAGGATACCGTAACGGTCGCGGTCACTACCAAGACGGTTTACCACGTAAAGACGTTCAGTCAAACTGATCCAGGCTGTTTTATCGAAAAAGAAATTACAATTGAACAGCAGGAGACGCCAAAGATTACCGCGATTACGCCTAGTCAACCCCAGTGCGGTGATTCAAACGGAACTTTAATTGTTTCGGCCGCGGGCGGCACCGGTACGCTGAGCTATTCGCTGAATGGGACGGATTATAAAACGGTTAATCAGTTTGACAAGTTGCCGGGCGGAGAATACACCGTAACAGTTAAAGATCAAAATCAGTGTTTAGTAGCACAAACCATATCGCTGGATAAAACCGTCAAATTGCAAATGCGGGAACTGGTGGTCATTCCAGCCGCTTGCGGAAAAGACAACGGCAGTGTGCAGATCAAAAGCTATGAAGGGAATGGTACGCTTAGCTATTCCATTGATGGAATCAATTACCAACCAACCGGGGTCTTTAACAATCTCAAAGTGGGCAGCTATACAGCTTCGGTTAAGGATCAGACGGGTTGCACTGACTCACGAACCGTAACCATTTCTTCTGCCGAACGGCCCAAAATTACTCAGACGACAATTCAACCGGCTACCTGTGGGCAAGCCAACGGTAAATTCACACTGCAAGTGACCGGCACACAACCTTTTCAGTACGAACTTAACGGAGTGGCCGTTTCGTCGCTGGCCGAGGTTGCCAACTTGGCTGCGGGTACTTATCAGGTGGTGGTTCGCGATGCGAATTTTTGTCAGGTGGATACGAGTATTGTGGTCGCTCAGCAGGGAGCGCCCACAATCAGCAAGATTACCGCCATTGACCCCTCCTGTGGACGCCCCAACGGCGAGTTAAGTATCACGGCCCAGGGTAATCCTGAACCGTTGCAGTACTCCATTGATGGCAACACGTTTCAAACCGGCTCCTTTTTCAAGAATCTGCCGCCGGGCACTTACTCCATTCTGGTCAAAGACCCTAACGGGTGTCTGACGCAGGATCAGGCAACGCTTAGCCCATCGTCCCCGCCAGCTATTCAACAGGTCGATGTACTAGATACCAGTTGTGGAAAGGACAACGGCAGTCTGACGGTGACAGCCCAGTCAAGGTCCGGTTCGCTACAATACAGCATCGACAGCCTGGTTTATCAGTCCAGTGCGGCTTTTAATGACTTAAAAGCTGCTTTGTATACCGTTTTCGTCAAAGACGACAAAGGCTGTGTAGTGACCAGTACAGCTCAGATTCAGGCGAGTACTGCCCCGCAGATCACTCAGATTTGGCCGGAGCCAACGGACTGCAAAGTTAATACCGGTAGGCTTTTTGTCCGAGCCACGGGTGAAGGGGAATTGAGCTATACGATTACCGGCAGGGCCGCCCAAAAGGATTCCATTTTCAAAGATCTTTCCCAGGGCACCTATGAGATTGAAGTGCGCGACAATCAAAATTGCTGGGTAAGGCAAACCGCCACCGTGGAGGAGAGTTGTCAAACCTTCGTGCGGATGCCGGACGCCTTTACGCCTAACGGAGACGGTACGAATGATTTGTTGGATGTGTTTACTGATTCGATAACGGATTTTGAACTTCGGATTTTTAATCAATGGGGTGAAGTAATCTTTGTTTCGAATGATCCAGAACAAAAATGGGATGGAAAGTATCGCGGACAAGCTTACCCGCCGATGGTCTATACGTATACGGTAGCCTACAAGAGTTTAAATACTCCCGAGCGGCCTAAAGTATTAAAACAGGGCTGGATTCAGCTAATGAGATAACAGGAACAGGCATCAGAACCATCAGCAGATAAAAGGCAGCAACAAACAAATGAAGAACGATTCGGCTCATCAGTATAACCGGTTTCTATCAAAAGTATCGATGGAACGGCAAATGGAAAACTTCTCAGAATACGGTATTTAAAAGCATTGTCTATAATTCTATTCCTCTGAGGGTTTGATAGGAACTAGCTATTCAAAATTACACCTTAGTCTTGGATTTGAAAAGAGTAAAAAAAGAGCAAAATTTGTAAAAAGATCGATTAGAATGAAGTTCGTTTACAGTCTGTTGCTTGTTCTACTACTCTGCCAATGCAACCGAGAGCCTGCCCCCACTCCTAAATTACTTAAGAAGCTTACCGTCAGCGGAGCCGTCTTTGAATTCTCATATAAAGATAATAAACTTTCTTCGCTGGTATGTACCAAGGCCGATGAGTATGGGATTATCAACATTACTCGCTCCCCGAATGGCCATCCTTTAAGAATAACCGCTAATCGCAATGGGTTTATGGTCCTTGATCATTCTTTCGAGACGGATAGCCAGGGGCGGATTACCAAAATTATCCGTAAGGGTAATTTATTGTTCACCAATCGGTATGACTCACAAGGAAACCTAACCGCTCAGACCGCTTCTGTTAATAGCCAACCAGGGTCTGTACTTTACTACACGGGTCAGAACATGACCACCTACGAATATGATCTTGGCGGAGGCAATCTAACTAGGAATGGCTATATCATCACTCAATTTGATGACTATCCCAACCCTCTATACGAACTGAATGCCGCCAACGGTTTTATCTTTCCGCTGAAAATCCAGGTTTATCTCAGCCTCTTTTTAGAGGACTACTACAACGTTTTTACCCGAAACAATCAACTGGTTCTGTTTAACCGGGGTAACGGCAAGACCGTATTCCGCTATGAGTATGAATATGAGAACAGCCTGCCTATCAAGCGCAAAGTCTTCAAGCCAGGGCCCAATGACACCATGATCGAAGATGTTGCCAGCCAAGTTCTCTACGAATATTGAGCAGTTTATTGATAAGGCTGCATACTGCTAGTCAATCAGAATATATGAAAGCTAGCGCAGGGGATGCAAACTCACCGCCTGAACCGCCACTTTTTCACCTGCCTCTCATTTTATTACTCGGACACATCCAGACCATTCGACTTAAAATCACACATAGATAGTCGGTAATCCCCACTTGGTACGGTGATTGTGGAAAGGTTAAATCCCATATAACCAGTAATTAGCTTTAAAGAAAAAGCAGAGTCTAACAAACCTCTACAAAGAAGAATAAAATAGCATGCGCGTATTACTTTCATTTCTACTGCTTGGCTACTTACTCACAGGCTGCAAGAAACAGTCAGATATCGAAAAAGAGCCTGATACTATCGTTTACTTCACAAGCCGAGGAGGAAGTTTGTATGCGCTTGATGCGTTGACGGGAACTCAGCGATGGAAATGCTTATTGGACTCAGTCTATAACGTGGGCGGCTACATACCTAACTTGAACATCTCCTCCCCGATCTTTGAAAAGGGAATCCTTTATGTAGGCCATTCTAATGGTAGTCTATATGCCGTGGATGCGAAGACAGGCACTAAGAAATGGGAATATAAAGCAGAGGCATCCATTCATTCTTCACCCACCGTTGCCAACGGAATTGTCTATGTAGGAAGCAACGACAAGAATCTCTATGCCATTGATGGGATCACAGGGAAGAAACGGTGGGCTTATACCACAGGCGACTGGGTCTACTCCAGCCCTGCAGTCGTTAACGGAGTGGTTTATGTTGGCAGTCTGGACAATAGGTTGTACGCCCTGGATGCCTTGTCAGGCGTTAAAAAATGGGAGTTTGATACGGGTAGTGCTATTTACTCGAGTCCAACGGTTGAAAATGGTCAGGTGTATATTTCCAGTACGCTGGACGTTGACGCTATTCTTACTGGTATAACTGGAAAAGTCTTTTCCATCAATGCTGCTTCCGGCGTAAAAAGATGGGAGTACGTAAGAGAAAGATACGCGAAATCCAGACTAGTAAGTCCAATTATCTATAACGGGGTTTTGTATACGGCTGGAGACATCATGGTGCAAGCTGTTGATGCCACAAATGGAACCAAAAAATGGGAGTTGGATCTGCGTAATGATTTTTCTTCTAGTCCGGTGATTGTTGATAGTACCTTGTATATAGGCCGCAACGACGGCCAAAGTATGGTGGCTATCAATATCAACACGGGTACGAGAAGATGGAGAACGTTTACCAATCCATATGATACTGTATGCAGTCCTGTAGTAGCCAATGGGCTGGTTTACTTTGGAGGCCCCGAGGACTTCTACGCCCTGGATGCAGTTAGAGGTCATCTTAAGTGGCAATTTAAGGCGGGAAGCTATGTTTGTTCAAACGCCTTAGTAGTTAAAAATGGCGAGGTTTACGGAGCCTATTCAACGGATAGTGGCACTAGAAATTAAGGATTGGTAAAAACAGAACTTATGGCTTCATTGCAAACCCGTTGGGCTATCCAGGGTATTCATTATCACTTCCGGTGGAAAAAAAAGAGCCAGGAGCCAGCCCCGTTACTGTTAACAAAAACGGGCAGGATACGCCCCTGCCCGTTTAATGGTGATCCTTTGGCACTTTTACTTATTGGGTTTTGATCACCTTGAAGTGCTGTGTGGCTTTGCCCTGGCCGACTTGCAACAGGTACAGACCCGGAGCCAGCCGGCTACTCGGCTCAATGAGCTGCTCATCTTGCACAGCATCGGACTCAAAGACTGTGCGGCCTGAGAGATCGTAGAGTACTACTGGCTGCTGACCCGCATTCCTGATCCGAAACGAGTCGGTGAACGGATTGGGATATACCAGTACCTCTTCAGCATTAGCCGGGACGCTCACTCTAGCCAGCGATGCCTGTCTGACCACCCGGAAGCTGATCGTTAACGGCGTACCTGCCTGTCCACTGGCTGAGGCCCCCGTGTAAGCCGTCCCTGTCAGCGTGTAAGTGCCTAAAGCCGGCGTCCAGTTGTTGTAGTCTCCATCCTTATCCCCCCAAAGCGCATAGGGTGCCCCCGTCTCGGTCTGCGTGTGTTTCTGCTGACCCGAGAGCACCATCCTGACCGAGCCGACTGTGGCCGGAGAGGTGTTGGCCCGAATGTTCAGGTTGCGGGGTAGGGTGGCCAGGTTAATCACTTCATTATTGATCAGGGTCCGGATGGGCTGATCCGTGTCGGCATTCATCAAGCTAAAGCTCACCACCGAAGGCCCGGCGCTGGGGCCGGGAGCCACCCGTACCGTTACGTCATCGTAGGCCGTCGCACCGGGCTGATCGCGCACCGTCAGCCGGAAGACATACGTGCCAGCCGCCAGATTGCTCGCCGTCAGGCTGACCGAGGTAGGACTGCTCAGGTTGGCCGTGTTGGGTCCGCTGCGCTGGGTCCACAGGTAGGTCAAGGCCCCGCCCTCGGGATCACTCGAAGTGGACCCGTTCAAGGTCACGCTGTTGGTGGGAAGCGTAATGGTCTGATCGGCCCCTGCCCGAGCGACGGGTGGCTGGTTGGTTTGGTTGACCAGCGTAAAGTTCAGCGTCATCGGCGTACCCATAAGCCCACTTCCCCCCGCTCCCAGGTAGGGGGTGGCCCTCAGCGAGTATGAACCTATCTTTAGGTTCCAGGGATCGTAGTTGCCGTTGTCGTCGCCAAATAGGCTGTAAGGCGCACTGGTTTCGATTTTTGAGTAGGTCATGCTGCCACTGAGGGAGAAGACCACTGAGCCCACATTAGCTGGCGTGGTGTTGGCCCGGATGGTCAGCCGGCTGGTGGGCAGTTGGGCCAGGTTGATGACCTCGCCTTCTGAGAGGGTCTTAATCACCTGATCGGTGTTGGCATTGATCAGCTCAAAGCTAGTCGTACTGCCCGCTTGGGCTTCCACGGTCGTTTGGTCACTGGCCTGACAACCACCCGAGGTCGTCACCGTGACCGAGTAGAGGCCCGGTGCCGTAACGGTGGCCGTGTTAGGCGTACTGCCGGGGGTGGTCCCGCTGCTGAAGCTGTAGCTAGCCCCCGCAATCTCGGTAGCCGTTAGCGTCACCGTGGATTGGCTGGCCGATAGCGGTCCGTTGGAGGTGAGCGTGACGGCTGGACGGGGATGGACCGTCAGCGAAAAGGGATCGGAGGTCTGGGCGGAGACCAGGTTGGTGACCTGAACGGTGTAGTGGCCACTGCTGGCGGGCTGCAGGTCCGTTAACAACAGGGTTGCGGTGGTGGCCGAGGAGACATCGGTGATGGCCGCGCCGTCTTTGTACCACTGGTAGTGAGGATCGGTGCCGGTGGCGATCACCGACAGGCTTACCGTGTCGCCGGCGCAGCGCCCGGCGCTGGCGGGGGGTTGGTGGGTGATCTGGATGGGAATTGGGTTGCATTGTCCCTCGATCTGCTGGGGGGAGTTGCAGCCGGCTGCGTTATTGGAAACAAAGACGCTGCCCGGGTGACTGGCCAGGTACTGACAGATGGGCTGAATGGCACATTGGCTCAACTGGGGATTATAAACAATTTGAAGCTCACCACCGATACCGGTCAGGTTGCTTAAGGCACTGATATCGGTCAGTTTGTCATTTAAATTAATCTTCAGAACACCCGAAATAGCCGTCAGGTTATCCAGGCCCGTTAGACTGACCAGTAGCGGATTATAAACAATGTTGAGATCACCGCTAATGCTCGTCAGCTGGCTTAAGGCACTGATACTGTTCAGATGATTATTGAAATAAATTGACAAATAACCCACAACAGCGGTCAAGTTATCCAGACCCGTTAGACTGCCTAGGTTCCCATTATAACCGATTTCGAGGAAACCACCAATGGTCTGCAAATTACTAAGCGGACTCAGGTCAACAATGTCGTCACCCCTTATGAGTAAGCCTCCGGGCAGATTCGAACAGCCGGGGGGGAATTGGTTGACATCGGCCTGACTAACCAGGATTACATCGCCCGAGGGGCACTGGCCCCAGCAGGGCATGGACAGGCCGCCCAGGGCTATCACCAAGGCCAACCAGCCGCGGATGACCCGGTAAGAGGGGGCTAACAAAGCAGAACGAAGTGTAGTGATCAGCATACAGAGAATAGGGAAAGGGTGAGAGAAAAAAGATACCGGCAAGGAAGCCGTCCAGAGCCCCCTGGCGAGTTTAGCCCAGGGGGCTCTGGGTGGTAATCGTGGGCGGGTAAAATTCATCGCTGGTCGGGCCAATAGCTAACACATTTGAACCATTTCTAGCTCATTTGAACCATTTTAGCCCGGTGGCAGGCCCAAAAACCTTGATAACCCCGCGCCGGGGTCTAGCTTCAGGCTATGTTAGCTGCAAAACCACATGACGCATTCGGTCCCGTAACGCCTGGTCTACGGATGGCCTGCGAGGCTTTTGCCGGCCTAGGATAACACTCACCTACTGGTGGCGGGGCGATTAGAAATAGGTGAAATAGGCTATTGAGAAGTCATGAAATCTAATAGTGTACTATAAAAAATGGGTCGGAGGAACCACCCACCCGACCCTGACCAAACCAAGTTACCTATAATGGCACTCGATCTAAAGTAAATATACACCCTATCGTAAGGAATAAGCAAATATTTTTTGATTCGTCCCCTATTCCGTCCCCCACTATATTGATATCATTATAATATCCAATAAGACAGCATCTTACGCATTAAAGTTCAACTCCCGTAGGAGGCTCTTCAAAACCACTCATTCGCGAATGAGTGGTTTTCTTTTTATATGGACGCTACCAGGCACCTGGCCCTGTGTTCCGTCCTAACCTTTCCTTATTTTTACGGCTTTATAACAATCAGCAACGCACAAAGCTGCCTTTCCTGTATGGCTCAGATTCCCGCTTCCATTCATAACCTGGCTAAAATTTTATGGAATTACCACCGGCTTGATCAGCCCCTTGAACCTGCCGACGCCATTCTGGTCCTGTGTAGCTACGATAAACGGGTTGCCGAACGGGCCGCTCAGCTTTGGCTCGACGGATGGGCTCCGCTGCTTATTTTTTCCGGTGGTCTGGGCGTTATTACCCGTGCCCTGTGGAGCGAACCCGAAGCCGATCAATTTGCCCAGATCGCACTAAACATGGGCGTTCCGGCTGAGGCTATCCTCATTGAGAACCAGTCGACCAATACCGGCGAGAATGTCATTTTCACCCGGCAGCTTCTGGCAGAGCGTAACCTCGATCCGGCCAGTTTCCTGCTGATTCAGAAACCGTACATGGAGCGACGGAGTTACGCCACGTTCCGAAAAGTCTGGCCCGAAAAATTAGCCCGGGTTACCTCCCCGCAGGTTTCCTACGAAGAATACCTGCACAGTTATTCAAACCCGGATCTGTCGCCGGAACAGATCATCCATATCATGGTAGGCGACTTACAGCGCATCCGGGAATATCCCGAAAAAGGATTCCAGATTCCGCAGGAAATACCGCAGGAGGTTTGGGAAGCGTACAAAACCCTGGTGAACGCCGGTTACAACCAGCATTTGATTAAGGAATAAGCCCTGCTTGATCTCCCAACTGGCGCAATTTAGCTTTCAGCCTAGTAAGTAATGAGCTTATTAAAAACGGCCGGGTCAGTAACCCGGCCGTTTCGCGTAGCTGTTGTCGATCCTATATTTGTCCTTAAAAACAGAGACCGAAATACGTAGGACTATAAAAACTAAAACAGTGAGTTAACGGCCTCCAACGACCTCTACAGGCTGTAAAAGAATGACCGCAGCCATAGGCTGGCTGCGGTCATTACGTATCACCAATCAACCATTTGTTTACTGCGGAGAACCGCTGTCCGGGGTTTTATTTCCCCGTTTATTAGCGCGCTTCGTCTTTTTGTTTGTATCCGTTCCCGACATGGTTCCCTGGCTGCTCGTACCAGAAGTAGTCGAACCGGAGTTTAGCTGCGTATCCGACTGCTGTCCTGACTGCTGACCCGAACGCTGATCGCGGCTTTGCTGACCGGTGGTACCTGTACCCGTACCGGATGTACCCATCGTTCCCGAGGTATTCTGGCTATTTGTGCCCGATTGAACTCCCGTTCCGGTCTGCCCGCTGGTACCGGTCGTTCCAGTCTGTTCGCTGGTGCCCGTTGTTCCGGTCTGTCCGCTGGTGCCGGTCTGTTGCTGAGTGGAAGTTGATGAACTACTTCCGGTTCCGGATGTTGACTGTGCTTGCGCCTGAATTGTAGTCATTGCTACGATCATCGCTGCCACCATTACTACCTTTTTCATCGCTATTGAAACTACAATATTTTAAAGTGAATAATCCCCTTAACGTGCATTCACTTAAGTAAGTCTCTAAAAGCCAGGAAAGAATGAGGATTCGGTCTCGGCGAAACAAAATAGCCTCTCCGGGTAAATATAGACTATGGGGTTGTACCTGGGCCAGATTCTCATTCGTCTGGCCTAAAACCGTCTCTATCCGCAGACAGACGGTTTTAGCAGGTACTTTTTGATTATCAGAAAACCGATGGTGTCGTACTGCCCTTACTTGTGCTCTCGGCGGCAGCGGGTCTGCTAACCCTGATTGTGGAGGTTACGGAAAAGAAAACCGGCCCTAAAAAAACAAAAAACAGAAAACGGAATTAATAAAACCGTGATAACAATACTACCCTCAGATAACGGTTGGGAAGCAGTGCCTCCCACAACCAGTGACCCCAAACAACGGATTCAACGGATCATTCTGGACTATTACCAATCTATCCCCTTTGAACCGACCCCGCCTGATTTTACGGAATGGCTACAAACTATATCCCCGGCGGAACGCGAGCTATACCAATGGATGGGGCTGGACACGTGTCGGTCCATGCTGGCTTTTCGACGGTATTGTTTTCGGAAATGGGGACACCGGCTGGAGCCCTATCTGGCAGAACGGCTTTCGCTGGAGGATTTCCGATTCTGGCTGACGATGGAATAATGCCTCCCTGATCGACCTGAAACAATCGGGTCGCGTTTAGACTGTAATCCGGTGGGTTTTATGAATTCAGAATTTGCTGATACTGATTTTGTAACTCCTTTAGCTGATTGCTAATCGGATTACCGTCAAAGGCCTCAAGCGGCAACTCAAACCGTTTTCCGTCATCCTCCTGCATCCAGGCGCAGAGCAGTTGGTAGCCCGTAGCAACAAAGTCGTTCAATACATCCAGGTGATGTTCCAGCCGGGAAGAACAGAAACTATGGCAATCCAGATTGCCTTCTGAAGATAGAGCCGAAAAGTAAAGCCACATAAGGTGAGTACTGTTTAAAATGCTGCAACGACAACTACCCAACATCGAACTGCATAGCTTAGTAAATACAACTAACAGTCGATAAACGTTCAAAAACGAAACCCAGCTTAACCTCCTGGACCTTATCGTTTTGCCGTCTTTGTTTCAGGTAACATACGGTTATGTTAAACAGAGCAAAACCAGTGCCACTTTATCAGTAACCCTGGTTACGGCTATTCTTGCAGCTTTTTTACATCCCGCACAGTCGCCCTTTGATGGGGTTTCGGCGGCCTTATTCCGGAAGCGCCTGTAAACGGTTATTGACGCCCGTTCGATGCTTACTGGAACGAACGGCTTTCGGGCAGCCGAACGGCGTCCCACCAGTATTCAGACAGGGTTTGAAAACAAGTCTGCCAGGCTCTTAAATCGGTGGGTTTGGTCAGATAGGAAGACGCTCCCCGGTCATAAGATTCAACAATATCGGCGGGGTCCGACGAATGACTTAACACCACTACGGGTATCAGGCTGACCGGTGCGGGCTGATTTTTGACATTTTCCAGAAACTGCCATCCCTGTTGCCGCGTAGGAAGGTACAAATCCAGTAAAACAACCTGTGGCAACGGAGTTCCCATATCCTGAGCGTTCTGCAAATACGAAAGAGCCTGTTCTGCATTAGAGACTCTAACTGCGACCGGCAAATCAAAGCTTTCGTTAATGGCATTCTGAATAATAGT
Organism: Larkinella arboricola; assembly: GCF_003259745.1. Lineage (GTDB taxonomy): Bacteria > Bacteroidota > Bacteroidia > Cytophagales > Spirosomataceae > Larkinella > Larkinella arboricola. The sequence goes on from NZ_QLMC01000003.1 coordinate 24,624, forward strand.
CCAGTGATCCAGACTGTCTTCAATGATCAGAATCCTGGCTTTTCTGGGTTTACTGGCCGCCGTCTTCGCTGTCTCGGAATGGCTCATGGTCTCATTTTCGTGTTTAACCGCACTAAATTAATAGAACGCCCTGAATATAATGCTAAAGGCTATTTTCTTATCAGCTAAAGCCGGTAAACTGGCCGAAAACAAGATAATTTTGGGTCCCCCAAGCTTTTTATAAAACAACAGGAGGTATTTTGAATGTTATCCTCATCGACATTAACAAACATCTGGTTAAAGTTAGAAATTTATTTACGCTTTTCCAATGAGTAATTCAAACAACACTTCCCTGACGGCTTTAGCGGCTTACCTGGCCGCCCGGCGGGAGGCCTTGCTGAATAATTGGCGGACAATTTGCGAAACAGACACAAGTATTCACACCGTTAGCGGCATGAGCCGTGAAGAATTTAACAACAAGGCCCCTTTCATGCTCAATGGCCTCGAACAGCGCCTGTGCCAGAAGCCATCTGACATCGACATCAAGCTGATGGCCAGCGAGCACGGCCTGCACCGCTGGCAAAAGGGATACACATTACACGAACTGTTGTCGGAAATGAACCATCTGAGCCAGCTTGTACGGGACGAACTCCGCAAATACTGGCAACGGTTTCCTACAACCGATATGGGCCTGATTGCCCAGTCTTATGATCTGGTGGCCTGGTTTAGCCTGCAAAGTATCAATGGCAGTGTCGAGCAGTATACCGAATTGCAGCGCATGGCGGCCAGCAGTCGAACGGAAGCCCTACAGAAAACCCTCAACGAACTGGAACACCTGTCCCGGCAACGGGGGGATTTATTACGAACCTCTTCGCACGACCTGCGCAGTGGGTTTGGGGTTGTTAAAGGAGCGGCTTCGTTACTGGAACTGGGGGGTAAATCGGACGCGGAGCGAAAAGAAATGCTGGAGATGCTGAACCGCAACCTTAGCAGTGTTCATCAGTTAGTAATCCAGTTGATGGATCTGGCCCGCCTGGAAGCAGGGCAGGAATCGATCACGATGCAACGATTTGACGTTAGTGAACTGCTTTATTCGCTGGTACAAACGTATCAGCCCATGGCCGAAGAACGGGGTCTGATGCTTCAGGCAAATGGACCGGCGAAGCTGATGATTGATGGTGACCCCATTCAATTGCAGCGAATTGTGCAGAACCTCGTCCTGAATGCACTGACCCATACGAAATCCGGTTTTATCTCCGTATCGTGGACGAACGAAGATGGCCAGCGCTGGATCATGAGCGTACAGGACTCTGGACCGGGCCTCGTCAATCAGCAACCCGGGTCATTTGCGGAAGTCTTAGCTCCCACCGTCGAATCTACGTCCGCTTTTGGCCTTTCCTCTCCGGAAGTCGATGTACGGGAAGCCGCCACCATCAACGCCCCCAAAACAGCTTCCTCGGGCGAAGGCATCGGTTTATCAATCGTCAAACAATTGTGTGAATTAATGGGGGCCAGCCTGGAAATTGAAACCCAACGGGGTCAGGGCACGTTATTCCGCATTCGTATGCCGATTTATCGCAATCCGCCCGGTAGCTAAACGTCAGCCTTCCGGAAAAGTACGGTTTGGTAAGCCGCCTGCGCCTGGGCTAAAAGGTGTGTATAGCGGTCAACCAACCTCTGATAACGTTCCATCAAACGGGCCTTATAAGGCCCGTTTGGCATTTCTTTTCTGGTCGTTCTGAGCAGTTCCTGCATTTGGCTAAGCGTGTCCTGAAGTTGTTCCACCCGCGTTTGTCGGAGGGCCAGCAAACGGGGAAACCAGTCGGCGTCCGGTTCCCGCTCCTTACTGACCTCACGGATGGGCTGGGCCAGAATTAACTCCCAGTCCTGTTTCAGCGCCCGAACCGGTGCCGATAAAGGCGATTCGTCAAACACCTCGGTGGGTAGTTCGATGCGACCACCTTCGTCGGTTACCAGGGCACTGATGGGTTGATCTCCCTGCCGAACAATACCATTCAGGATATCAAACGCCGTTTCGAACTCATCGATCTGGCAGAAAAAACGTCGCCACTGCCGTTGCCGGTCAATAGCCGTTATGGTAAGCATCATACGTGAATCCATCGGAAAGCTTTTGGGGCTAACGTCGCTCCATCCATTAAAGATACGCGGGTATCCATCAAACAGGCGATTTAATAAGGATACGGCCTAAAATAATTTTATCCGGCTACAGGTTGATTACAGACGCCTGACGGAGGCATTCGCGCGACGTTAAAATTCCAGCAACCTCCCCTGCTCTGGAAAGATCAGTTTTACATTTAGTTTATTAGCCTCCCTAAGCTGCTTCTGGATCAGTTCCTGGTTGTTGCCGGTCGGTTTTATGTGTGTAATCACCACCGGAAAACCGTTCAGCGCGTCGGCTCCGGTCAATTTACTGAGAGCCGTTAACTCATGCATCAGCCAGTTGGGTGTTAGATGCCCGTAAAGCTGGTTGTCGGGTTGTTCGTTGGGGTACGAAACTTCCATAAAAACAGCTTTCAGGCTTTTTGACTGAATCAACGGAGCAACCGCCTGCCAGAGTTGGGCTATATTCTTCGATTTTTCGATGAGATCGGGGCCGGTATCGCCCAGGTATAAGGCGTAATTCGCCCCGCTTTTCACCAAAAAGGCCGCACTCTGGTAGGCAACTCCGTGACTCAGCGGAAACGCCCGTACGCTCATCCCGGTCGCTTCGAGCGGCACTTCAGTTTCCGGTGCTACAACCGTATAACGGTATTTATTCAGCACCGGCTGATCACCTTCGTTGGCCATATTCGGCCAGCTTTTCCAGTTGAAATAATTCTTTTTCAGGACATCAATGCAACCGGCCATCGCATAAATTGGCTTACGGGCATCGTCCGTCGAGTTGATGATTAAACCCGCCAGATGATCCAGGTGGGCATGACTGATCAGATAAGCTTTGATATATTCTTTCAGAACCGTTTCCGGGCTAACAGAAAAGACGCCGTTCCGGACGGCTTTCTGTATTCCGGCATGAAGCGTTCCGGCATCCAGACAAACGTACGTGTCTGTCCCCTGCGCAGCCAGCAGATAAGCCGAGAGATTGCTCTCGTCAAGACCGCCCCTGACACCGAGCGGCACCACTTTAAAGGCCGTTGCCGACGGTTTTTGGGCACAGACAGGTGAGAAAAATGAAACCAGAAGAAAACAAAGGAGCAGTCGGGTGGGCATACAGCAGGTGAATTAAACGTTAAAACTACGGCTTTCCCGCTGCCAATTCAAGAAACCTTACCCGCCCCATTCTTTTGGTAAATGTGAACGATGGGAAAGTATAATCCAAGCCGTTATCGTCTTTCTGGCAGTAGAAAACCGTGTTCTGAACGCTAAATTAAAAGAATGACAACAGAAAGTAACGAGCCCTTTTCAACCGGCCCCGCCCAGGTAACGGCTGGCGTTGTAGGACTGGGACTAATGGGATGCAGCATTGCCACCTGTCTGCTGATGGCCGGTCATCCGGTGGTGGCCGTAGCTCCAATACCGTCTGATCTGGAAACTGCCGAACCCCGCGTTCGCGAACACCTCCGCAAGTCGTTTGACGAAGGACTGTGCCCGGAGCAACCCGACTTTTACCTGAAAAACCTGACGGTTACCGACGACTATGGTTTGCTGCAAAACGCCCGGCTGGTCATTGAATGCACGCTGGAAGACCTCTCCATTAAAAAACAGGTTTACCAGAAAATTGAAGCCGCCGTATCCCCCCAAACGGTTATCACCAGCAACACATCGGCCATTCCGATCAGTGTATTACAACAGCAGACGGCTCGTCCGGAACGGTTTCTGGGGCTGCACTGGGCCGAACCGTCGCATACGACCCGTTTTCTGGAGATCATCTGCGGAGATGCCAGCGACCAGCGGCTTGCCGAATGGCTTTATGAACTATCGCACCATTGGGGCAAAGAGCCTACGCTGGTGCGCAAAGACATCCGGGGTTTCATTACCAACCGGCTGATGTACGCCCTCTACCGGGAGGCTTTTTATCTGGTGGAAAATGGGTACGCTTCCATCGATGATGTCGACCGGGCGTGCCGCAACAATGCGGGCTACTGGATGACGTTAGTAGGAATTTTCCGGTGGATGGACCTAACCGGTGTCCCGGCGTATCATGCCGTCATGAAGGACCTGTTTCCTACCCTCAATACGAGCACAGAAGTGCCCAAACTCATCGACGACCTCGTCAAAAGCGGTGGCAAAGGTGTTCAGAACGCCCACGGTTTCTACGACTACACACCGGAAGAGGCTCACCTTTGGCGCGAAACATTCGAAGAGTTTAGCTACGAAATTCGGCGTCTGGCCCTGAAATACCCGGTTGATGTGGTAAAAAAGAAAGTAGCCGCCCGAAAAGAAAGCGATACCCCGACGCGTTAACGGCTTCCCGCAACTACACCCAAGCTGCCTAACTTATGGCTCAATTTAGTAAGTAATCCCTGCACCGAACCAAACCAGAACTCCGTCCAGTTCAGAGAAGGCTGAGGCTCTTTTTGCAGCAGCGTATCGAGGGAATGGTTGCGATTACTGTGGTAAACAAGCGAATCATCACACACCCGCACAACGGATAAGGTGTGATTTTTACGAACTTGACCGCTGGTAATCAGACTTGCCAGATGCTCCCGGGCTTCGTCTTCGGTGCTGGTATACGTCAGAATGGAGGTCGTACCATTGTAGTGAACAGCGATGTAATTATTCATAGTTTTTATTGTTTTGAGAAACGATAGGCAATATTAACAACTTTTAGGTATTTATACGCAACAAATTTTGATAAAATTATTTACATCGTCCGAAATGGACTAAATGTTATTTTAAGGTCACGGTTAAAAAGGTTTGATTGTAAGCCGCAAAACACCCTAAGCCGCCCTGAATTGTGTTTGTGAGTAAAACCGGCTCGGCAAACGGGTTGCTATCTGACCTTTTCTGTAATTCCAGCGCCTGATGGTATTTGTAGTAGGCTTCATCCACATTCAGCAAGGCGGCTTTTACAGTCGCTTTCTCATAAAGACTCGCAAAACTCCGTTCAGTGGACAAGGTTGCGGACGTTTTTGCCTGATTCAGAAGGCCCCGGTACGACTCCAGCCGCTTACCATCCCGGGCCTGATCGGATAGCAGTGTGTTTCGATGACCGGCAGATTCAAAAAGTACGGAAACGGTTTGGACTTCAGGTTTCGCCCTGCTGTCCGTTTTACAGGCAGGGCACGGTTTGGCGTAGGCAAACAGGCCGGCGGTCTGGTAATAATTTGTCGTTCGGGACTCATCCTGCCAGTAATACCGGACAAAGTACTGTTTCTGGCGATTCACATCCTCGACCGAATCAAGTCGTACCTCCTGCAATCGGGCGGGCTGTGGAACCGTACAGGTACCCAACGCTTTTAAACCGGCGGGCGTTTGGGCCGTTATCCGGTAGGTTTCGCCCGCCCGAATCGGAAACTTCTTCGGGTCGGCCTGAAAATATTCGGACTTCCCGCTGTATCGAAGCTGAATGGACCGGTCTGCGCTGGACAGAATCACCGTTGCATCCTTAGCAATACCGTAGTTTTTGGTGTAGTTAGCGTCCGTAACCGGTCGGGTGATGTTTACTTTTACAGCCAATACCGTGTCCTGGGGGGAAATAAACCCAATAATTACCAGCTTTTTTTCAATAGCGCCCAGGCTGGCAGGATCAATTTCCTGACGCATACTTTCGCAACCGGAGCACAAGAGAATGAGGAGCAGAAATACACTGTAAATCCGTTTCATGATGATGTAAAAAGTAAGACAGAGAATGAGGTACTACAAAGCAATCAACGCGTACTCAGAACGTAAAACGATAACTGACGGTGGGAATGACCGGAAAGAGCGAATACCGATAGAGTACCGATTTGGACGCAATTCCTTCGGAGCCTCCTTTGCCTTCCAGCGAATAATAAAACGGATTGCGCCGGTTGTAAGCATTATAAACGCTTAACTCCCAAATGTTTTCCCACGACTTTCGCCGGGTATGGAACTGTAGACTGACGTCCATACGGTGATAGGGCTCGGCCCGGAAGCTGTTTTTTTCGCCGTAATCTTTCACATTCCGGGTGTCGATAAACGGGTTGGCAGCAGGAGTCGTCGTGTGCTCCGGATTATTGGCGCTGGCGTAATAGCGCGCCAACGGCACGGTTAAAGCCTGACCGGTGCCGTAGACCCAGGTACCAGACACATTTATGCGTTTGCTCAACTCATAAACCGCCACCAGCGACAGATCATGCCGACGATCGTAGCGGGGAAAAAACCGGCGTCCTCCGTTCAATTCCGCAAACTGCCACTGCGTCCACGACAGCGTGTAGCCAATCCAGCCCGATAACCGACCCGTTTTCTTTTGAAGCATTACTTCCCCTCCGTACGACCAGCCCCGGCCAGCCGTTACGTTGTCTTCCCAACGGGCCTTGTCGCCGGTTGCCGTGATATCCGTAACCAGAAAATTGGCCCCTTCCCGGTAGCTAATGTTGTTCTTCATGGTCTTGTGATACCCCTCAACCGTCAGGGTTATATCGGAGTTAATGTCTTTGACGACCCCCAGGGCTATCTGCTCCGACTGTTGTGGCTTGACGCGATCGGTCGTTGGCACCCAGAGGTCCGTTGGCAACCCAACGCCCGTATTTGACAGCATGTGTACATACTGGTTCATCTGGGCGTAGGCTCCCTTGAGGGTCCAGTCGCCGGGCAGTTTGTAGCCAACCGACAAACGGGGCTCGGGCCGCGCGTACTGAGTCTGTTTGTGCCAGAAGTAGCTCAGCCGCAGTCCGGCGTTGATCCGCCAGCGATCGGTGGGCTGCCAGAAATCTTCCACATAAGCACCTGATTCAACAACCTGGATGGCCTGATCGGAAGTCCGGCTCAGGCTGGCGGCTTGGGATTCGGCGGTTACAACCGCGCTGGGTGTAAACCGATGCGGGGTTATCTGAAAACCAAAACGAAGCTGATGTCCTGAACCGGCATACAGGTCCCAATCCTGCTTGAGGGATAGATCCCGAATGCTCGACAGATACTCCAGACGAAGAATCGCGCCCGGCTGGCCTGGAGCTTCCGCCGTTACCGTCTCTTCGCTCACAACCCGCATACGGTATTGACTGAAAATCAAAGCTGTATGAGCCGATGTACGATTCGAAAACCGGTGGGTCCAACGCAGCGTACCCGTGGTATTGCCCCAGTTAAGACCGGCATCCAGTACCTGCTTGTCATAAGTCTGCTGGCTCCTAAACTGATCCGAACCCGTATAACCGCTTACGTACACATGATCGCGCGCGCCCAGATCAAACGAGAGTTTGGCGTTGTAATCCCCAAATCCCGAACGGGAGGGCAGATCCGATACCGGGCGCGGTGATAAAAGTTGGGTCAGTGCCCCCAGATAACACTGCCGGGCCGAGAGCAGAAACGAAGATTTGCCTTTCTGCAACGGTCCTTCCAGCGTAAAACGCGAAGCAATCAACCCAATACTGCCCGTGCCGTGCAGGTCATGCCTGTCGCCTTCCTTCATGCTCATTTCGATCACCGACGACAGACGCCCCCCGAAACGGGCCGGAAAACCGCCTTTGGTCAACTCCACCTGCTTCAGCGCATCGCCATTAAAAACCGAGAAGAAACCCAATAGGTGGCTGGGGTTGTACACAACGGCTTCATCGACGGTGATCAGGTTCTGATCCGGTCCTCCACCCCGCACATAAACACCCGCATTGCCTTCCGAGCCTTTCTGCACACCGGGCATTAACTGGAGGACTCTCAACACGTCTTTTTCTCCCATCAAAGCCGGTATTTTGTTTAGCTGTTCGATTGGCAGCTGGATCTGGCTCATCTGGGCCAGGTCGCTACCCTTCTGAAGGGGTGCCTGTGCTTTAATTGCCACTTCGTTCAGCGTTTGTCCCGGTATCAGGTAGACATCCAGGGGTTGCGGGCGATGCGAAGAGATTGTGCGGGTAACGGTCTGGTAGCCGACGGAGGAAAAGGTAATGGTGAGGCTATCCCTGGCTGGCAGTGCCAGGGTGTAATAACCGGCGTTATTGGTAACCGTACCTAACCGATGATCACGTACATAAACGTGAACGCCCTGGAGCGGTTCCTGAGTGGTTATTTCCCTGACTGAGCCCGAAAATAACACTGGAGCTTGTGCATGCGCGGCAATAGATACCAGCACAAGCGCAAAGCCTGCAAGGGTAGCAATTCTTTTCAAAGTATAAATTAAGACAGAGAATAAGCAATTTCACTCAACACAATATAAGTGAAATTGACAGACATATTTATTGTTAACCGCTAAAAAATCCAGGTATTGGAGATCATAGTTATTATACGGATACGAAGAACCCCATAACTATCTGATTCACACAATAATATTACATATGAAAATAGGATAATTTACCAGTAACCGTAAAAATAATTACTTCGTAACAAGCAATAACCCGACCAATTCGCCTAAAAATTACCAATAGTTTATTGACCGAGGCACGAAGCTATACCAGTTACTACTACTCAATAAACCGTATAAATTTTGGGGCATCGGTGTAACTACGTCGGAAAATAAAGTAGCGTTATATTCTATAAGGCGAAGAATAGAACTGTGCGAGCGACAAATAACCATTGAATCACTTTTAAGATAACTAGTTGTCAACGTACGCCCCAAAGACTATTATTGTCTGATAAAAGGACTCAAAGAACGCTAACAGTGAGCGTCTTCAGAAGCAACCAATCGCCAGCTTCTGGTGCTTTTATCGACTATATCCACACTTATTTTCCGCTCTGTCGTAGAAATAGAAGTTTTCTCAATTCGAGTTTCCGGAAACCTTCTGTCGGTTAAATACCCCATAAACAGCAATTGCCTACGGTATTCCCCGGCGGAATCCATTAAGTTACGCTTAACGCTCAACGTGCATGATTAGCCTTGATTCGGGAGTTTATACGCTTCCGTCTCCTACCAATTACAATCCAGAAGCCTTTCCGTCGCAAGTTGGGAAACGGATGTTTGACCTTGCTGTTACCTTTCTGGCCCTGATATTGGTTCTGGTTTGGGCAGTACCCTTACTTGCTCTGGCCATTCGTCTTACTTCTCAAGGCCCCATTTTTCTCGTCCAGCTGCGTACAGGCCGTCATGGTCGTCCTTTTCGCTATCTTAAATTTCGTACAACTTCCTGTAAACCTGAAGCAGGGCTTTCTACGATGATGTCGTATCAGTCGACGCAGGTAACGGCTTTGGGTCGGTTTCTTGGCACGACTCACCTGGATCAACTACCGCTGTTTTTCACTGTTCTGACCGGCGATATGAGCATTGTTGGCCCCCGCCCTCATACACTGCAATTCGACGCTCAACACTGGGCCATACCGGGTTACCGGGACCGGTATCGGATGCGGCCCGGAATCCTGTGCCTTTCCCAACTGCGCACCCGACGGCCTCACTCCGATCAGATAAAAAATGAAATCCGTTACAATCACTGGTACATGAACCGGTATTCGCTGGGCCTGGATAGTAAAATCTGCTGGTGGCGACTAACCGGCCGCTAAAACGATGACCGCATAATTAACAGACAAAAAGAGCCGTTGCTAATGAGTGAAAGTAGTAACATAATGGCATAGAGTTTGCTACCGTAAAGAAAGTTATGATTCAACATTACTTTCTATGAATAGCACACGTACCAGCGTTAAAGTTCGGGACCGAAGAGGGAGAGCGATTACAATTTCGGCTAAACAAATTCTTTTCTTTGAAGGATGGAGCAATTATAGCCGCATTTTTCTTAATAAACAGACTAGTTTTGTCTCAAGTTACACGCTGAAAGAACAGCAGGAGTACCATCCGAGCTTCTGGCGAATTTCAAGGTCTTATTTGGTCAACCCGGAACATATTGTCCACATGGACTTACACGACATGCACAATAGCTGGGTCGAATTATCAGACAGCACCCGACTTCCGGTTAGCCGTCGAAGAGTAAAATCTATTGTCTTACTGGCCAAGTTTTTCACTTCGCCCCTCTCTCAGGTTGCTGAATAACGGGCCATGCAGGTTAACGACTAGGATACGCTTCCTTAACTGGTCAAGTGGGCCTTCAACATAAGCTTAGAGCGCATAACCATTCCAGCAGAATGGCATTAGAAATGAAATGTTCGGATTAATAACTTCACTGAATTAGTTTAGAGCGGATGCACAACTAGCCACTTGCCTTCTTTCAGTATATGGCTTGTTAACTGGTCTGTCTCAAAAACGGTGTAAGATTTTTTCTTCTCCCAGATAGCGTGTTGCTTATTTATAACGATTACTTTTCGTTTGCCCCTTTGGAACATAACCGGTCTGCTCCGGTCTTATTCGATTCTGCACTGATCCGTTAAAAAAGTGCTCAAGGCACGCTCCTGTAAACAGCACGCAAAACGGCTATTCCCTGAAACACTGCGTATAATGGAACAAAACAAGTTCCTGCAAACGAGCTTGTAACGGAATCTTAAAGTATGATGGATGCACAGAGTTGGCTCATCTTACAATAAGCAAAAACTTATGCGGATAAAACTTCGACCGTATACTGATAAAATAGAAGTAACATGGATAAGGTAGTTAAGAAAAAAACCAGTCAATTGACTGGTTTTTTCTTGTTATCTAACCTGATTCCTCCGGTATGACCGGTAAAGACATATGAATTTAGTTACCATAAATCAATTGAAACCCTTTTGTAAACATCCGACTAGCTATATCGGGCGAAACAACTAAAAATGCGCTTTTATCCCGGGCAACAATCTGTGCGTTGAGGCCCTCCATAAAGAATTGATTAGCACAACTGATTGCTTGAGGCAAGCTCGTAAAACAACATGACGACAAGTGATTACGTGCCAGAACAGGTGCCATAAGGGCCGAAGCCTCTGTGATTTCATTCATTAAATTAAGTACAGTTACGGTGGACAATTCAAAGATAGCAACAAAATTACTAAGTAAGTAATACTACTTAACAATGTTAGTATACGGCTTTTTGCTATTGACAAAAAAAGCGCTAAAACAGCCCGCAATAAGGATTTCTACCAGACCATCAAATATATTTTCCTATTTCAGAACATATCAATTTTGAGTAATCTTGTCTTATAATCTGCTTAGATTCCATTCTAAAAATTTTAAATCTGGCCTGCATAGGCACAAAAAAGCCTGCTCTCAACGAAAGCAGGCTTTCCGATAAATCCAGGTTATTTATTGTCTTACGAGAGTATTAGTGGTTAATGATCTTCAGCGTACGCATCAGCTCTTCTCCCTGTTGAATCTTCAGTCGATACCGTCTGGCTGGTAGCCCAATGATGGCATATAAAGGACTGCTTTTTCAGCCCCAACGGGCGGGTTAGGATCCGAAATAGGCAGTCGTTGCCCGGATGCCGAAAGAATCGTGACTCGATGCAGAACGTAGCCGTTCAGGTGATGTTGCCAGCAGTCTGCTTTCCAGCTGATCGCGAAACGGGTAAGTCCACCCGTTCGCTTCGGCCGACTCCGCCGACAACCGTGCCAACAACAGACAAGTCAGCATCCCGGGTGCATCCTTAAATGTATATGAACGGTTCAAAACCCCGGCGCTGATCTCGCGCGGTCTGTTCTTTTTCAAACTCGGCGGAGTTGTAAAACAGTAGGCTTGATTTCCTGTTTCTTTGCCAGCACTCACTAAATCCATTCTAAAAATAGTTCGACAGTCAAGAGGGTATTTAGCCGATCCCAAACCCAGCCTCAGGTATCTCTCACAATGGTAAGCATCAAGGTATCCCTCAACGTTACCGGTTCGCTTGATCATGGGCGGAGTTTCGTTAACCGTCAGTTGAAATAGCCTTTTGGATACGACGCTGGACGGATCAGCCGCGGAATTGGCCAGCGCATAAACTCCTGCTGCTATAGCTACACCATTGATCGTGCCAGTTTCGTCCGAAAAGAGCAAACAGGGCATAATTCCGACCAATTTGTAAGTTAACGGTATTTTTGGGTAGCTATAAACGGCGGCAGGTTGTACAAAAATGCCTGTTCAATCGCGTAACGGAATGGGTTGCCTACCGCTGTGGGCTGGTCGGTCAGAAGCTGATTTAGAGTCGGTGGCTCCTTCCGGAGCAGATCTCCGTCGATTTGGATGTGTACGGGCTGACTATACCGCTGATTCCGGTGCTTCTGCGCAATCGAATCCAAAATGGCACTACCGACGGTTGGCACCGTGTTCGTACCATACGTTATAAAACGCAATAGCTGCACCGGCCGACCTGGTGCAGCGGCAAACAGTAGTATAAATAAATAGCCAAGAATCAGCCGGACAAAGGCGATACCACCCATAGACCTTGGCGGATCGGGAATGGGTCGGGTTAGTACGCCTTGCCCCGCTCAAGTTGCTCCTGAACAGCCTTAGCAAAAGCGACCTTATCGTTTTTTTTAAACTGCTCAACAGGCTTCCTTTTGGAAGGAGGATTAAAATTCTGGTTGATGGTCTGACAGGCACCCCAGATTTCCGGATTCAGTCTGATTTTGTACTGGCGAAGGGGCGTATCCACGCTGAACCACAGGCTGATGATGTTATTAACGGTTGGCTTAATACGAGCACTCATGATAAATGGAATGGAATAAGTCGGTTTACTAATTATGATACAAAGATATTTAGGGACCGGATTGTTTACCAAAGCCTTCTGTATCAGCGGTAATAATGGCGGAACGAGATGCAGAAAAGCAGGTATGAAACGTCAGCAAAGCTTCGATTTCAGTAGCGTACAAAGGCGGTATTGCTCCTGATAAACCAGGTTTTACGATCAGATAATCATTGCAAGTAGCCGCCAATTCCTTACCTTTTGAGTTTAAAACAATTACCTTCCATGGATTGCCTGACTTCGCTGAAAAACAATCCGAATTTCCAGACCGTACCGGAAGAGCAACTCCGCTGGCTGGTAGACCGGTCTGACTGCCACGAGCATCCGGCGGGGGCCATCCTCTACAAACCCGGCGATCCCACGGATCATTTTCTGGTGGTACTGGCGGGCCGGATTCGATTTTATCTCATTCAGCAGGGGCAGCAACAGGAAATACGCATTGCGGAAGAAGGTGCGCTGGAGGGCGTCCTGCCGTTCTCGCGAATGGTTGAATCATTGGCGTGCTGGCAAACCACCGAGCCAACCACCTTGCTGAGACTGCACCGCGATCATTTTCGTGAAATGATTCAGACCCAGTTTGAACTGACGCAAATACTGGTTCATGAAATGACCTCCCGCGTACGCGAAACCACGCGTACGCTACAGCAGAACGACAAGATGATGGCCCTGGGCCGGATGTCGGCAGGTTTAGCCCACGAGTTGAACAACCCGGTTTCGGCGGTCATTCGGAGTTCGCATACCCTGAAGACCCATTTGCAGAATACCCCCCAGCGGTTCAAGGATATTATGGCGCTACAGATCACGGACGAGATGGTGGATCGGGTGAGTAATCTGTTGTTCCGCAAAGTAGCCGACCAGACGGCGGGCCAGCGCCTGACACTGATGGAGCGTAGCAACCGGGAAGATGAACTGCTCGACTGGTTCGACGACAACGGCGTATCGGATGGCGAAGATCTGACCGAGTCGCTGATTGATTTTGACATTACGACCGACGATCTGGATACGCTGCTGGGAGATGTCACGCCGGACAACCGAACCACCGTGCTGAACTGGCTGGTTAATAACCTGGTAACAGAACGGCTGGTGACCGATATTGAACAAGCTTCCAAACGCATTGCGGTCCTGGTCGAAGCCATTAAATCCTATACGCACATGGACCGCGGCACCGGCCAGGAATGCATTCACATCCGGGAAGGCATCGAGAGTACGCTGGTTTTGCTGAAACACAAACTGAAAGAAAAAAATATTCAGGTTGAACTGGCCGTTCCGGATGATTTACCGCCGATTGAAGCCTTTCCCAGCGAATTAAACCAGATCTGGACGAACCTGATCGACAACGCCATCGACGCCATGAACGATGGCGGCCATTTACAGATCACCACCGAAATTGACCACGAATTTCTGCTAACGCACATCATCGATGACGGTTCAGGCATTCCGGCAGCCAGTATCGACCACATTTTTGACCCATTTTACACCACCAAACCCATCGGTAAAGGAACGGGTCTGGGGCTGGATATTGTGCAGGGTATCATTCGGCATCACAATGGCCGAATCTACGTCGATTCCCAACCGGGCCGAACCGAGTTCAAAGTTTGTTTGCCGATTCACAACGGAGAAAGGGAAGAGCACCCGGAACAGGTTACCGAAGCAGACGAATAAGCAAACCCGTTTGCCGCTTTTTTCCCATTTTCTTTTCACACGTACCGTATGAAATCACCCATCATCATTGCCGTTGACGACGATCAGGCGGTATTGCAGGCCATCCAACGGGATTTGCGCCAGCAATACCGGAAAAATTATAAGATTCTGTCGAGTACATCCGCCAACGAAGTGCTGGAAACGCTGAACGAACTCCGCAGGAAAAACGAAGAAGTCGCCTTGTTTCTGTCGGATCAGCGCATGCCGGATATGCTGGGCGTCGATTTTCTGATCCAGGCCCGCAAGGTCTATCCGCTCGCCAAAACCGTGCTGCTGACGGCTTACTCCGACATTGAAGCCGCCATCCGTGCCATCAACGATGTGCAGCTGGATTACTACCTGAACAAACCGTGGGACCCGCCCGCCGAAAAGCTTTATCCGGTTCTGGACGAACTCCTGAACGACTGGCAGTCCAATTACCGACCTCCGTTTGAAGGGTTGAAACTCATCGGCTACCAGTTTTCGCCCCGTACCCACGAGCTAAAGGACTTTCTGGCGGGCAACCTGTTTCCGTACCAATGGCTGGATATGGAAACCAATCCGGAAGCCCGACAACTCGCTCAACTGCACCAGCTCGACGCCAAAGAACTGCCCGCCGTGGTGATGCAGGACGGCGTCGTTCTGAAACAACCCTCCATGCAGGCCGTGGGCGAAAAACTGGGCCTGCAACCCCGGGCGACCCAATCGCTTTACGACCTAGCCATTATTGGCGCGGGTCCGGCGGGACTGGCGGCTGCGGTATACGCCGGTTCGGAAGGGCTCCGGACGCTCCTGATTGATAAACGGGCACCGGGTGGTCAGGCCGGTACCAGTTCACGGATTGAGAATTACCTCGGTTTTCCGGCGGGCCTGAGCGGGTCGGAGCTAACGCGCCGGGCCATTACCCAGGCCACGCGCTTCGGCGTGGAGTTTCTGGCCCCGCAGGAAGTCGTCGCCATCAAACCGCAGGGGCAGTATAAACACATCCAGTTCAGCGATGGCAGTCAGGTCGTGACCCGGAGCATTGTACTCAGCACCGGGGTTTCGTACCACAAACTCGACTGTCCGGGTCTGGATAAACTAACCGGTGCAGGGGTTTATTACGGAGCCGCAACCACGGAAGCCTACGCGTTTAAGGACAAACCGGTTTACGTTGTCGGTGGAGGCAATTCGGCGGGTCAGGGTGCCATGTATCTTTCCCGAACGGCTTCGGAGGTGTATATTATCATCCGGCGACCCGACCTCACCGCTACCATGTCGCAGTACCTGATCGACCAGATTGAAAAAACGCCAAATATTCACCTGCTGCCCTGCACAACGGTATCCGAGGGGCTGGGTGAGTCGCACCTGGAATGCCTCGTTCTGGAAGACCTGAATACCAACGAACAGCGAAAAGTCCCCGCCAGCGCCCTGTTCATTTTCATCGGTACCAAACCGTATACCGACTGGATTGAAATGAACATCATCAAGGATGCCAAAGGCTTCATTGAAACGGGCCGCGACCTTGCCAAATACGAGGATTATAAAGAGTTCTGGAAACTCGACCGCGATCCTTACCTGCTCGAAACGTGCAGTGCCGGTATTTTTGCAGCCGGTGACGTGCGGGCCGGGGCCATGAACCGCGTAGCGTCCGCCGTGGGCGAGGGTGCCATGGCGGTTAGTTTTGTTCATAAATACCTGGCAGAAACCTAGAATTACGATGCTGAAACGAAAAAGCTGCTCCCACCTCAACGAAGTTGAACGTATTACGCTGCCCGACCAGCCAGCGGTCTGTGAAGAGTGCATTAAAACCGGTGATTCGTGGGTCCATCTGAGAACCTGCCAGACCTGCGGCAAAACGCACTGCTGCGATACGTCGCCCAACCAGCACGCTACGAAGCATTTTCACCATACCGGCCACCCGGTTATAGCCTCGGCCGAACCCGGCGAAAGCTGGCTATGGTGTTACGTCGATGAGTTGATTACACCGTACTCAGCCTGACCGATCGCGCGAACCGGCGGCTGCGTACAGCGTATGTTACTTTGGAACTTGAATGGTAACGTTCGTCGGGAGCGGCTGGCCAAACTGCGGCATTCCGTCAGCGGTCCAGGTAAACTTCTGCGCTCTGGGCGACCTTTCTCGCCCGCAGCCCTGCCCCGCTTCCGAATTGGCGTGGTACAGAATCCAGTCCTCCGTACCGTTGGGAGATTTGAAAAAAGAGTTATGCCCGGCGGCATGCGTGCCGGAAACGTTTACGGCTTTAAAAACCGGCTGCGGGGTTTTGGTCCAGTTGCTGGCGTTCATCAGGTCTTTATCACCGTCGATGTACAGCATTCCCAGCGCGTAGCTATCGGTCCAGCAACCGCTGGCAGAGAAGATTACAAACAGCCGGTTGCCGTGCTGGAGCGGCTGCGGTCCCTCGTTGACCAGTACAACGGGTTTGTCGTCGGGTCCGGGGCGCGGAATTTTACCGTCCACCTCCCAGGCGTAGGTGGGCGACGAAATTTTGACCCGCTGGCCGGTGGCCGTCCACGGGTTTTCCATCTGGCAGAGGTAAATATCCTGCTCACCGTTTTCGTCGCCCTCCCAGCCCGACCAGACGAGGTAAAGCCGACCTTTGTGTTCAAAGACAGAACCGTCGATGGCCCATTTATCGTCGGGCGTTTTGATCTGGCCTTTCATGGTCCAGGTACCGTCCAGCGGGTCGGCGGATTCATTTTCCAGCACCCACAGCCGGTGGTTCCGGTTCCGTCCGTCATCAGCCGCAAAAATCAGGTACCATTTCCCGCGAATAAAGTGGAGTTCAGGTGCCCAGATCTCTTTGGAATAAGGACCGGTTTCGGGGGGCGTCCAGACCACTTTCTTTTCGGCGGTTTTCAGGTCGGCCAGCGAACGGGTTTTCCACAACGTCAGGTTGCGGCCGGTTGTATGTGTGTAGTAATAAAAACCGTCTTTGTGAATGCTCCACGGATCGGCCCCGGACGGCAGCAACGGATTGGTCAGCGTCTGCCCGAAGCAAATCGAGGTGCAGCATATAAAAACAAACAGGAGTCCTTTTTTCATGGCAAAAAAGAGGGGCACAACATCAATATCCTTTCGACAGTTCAACCTGATTTTCCAGCGGCTGCCCGGTCCGGAACCGTTCCAGATTTTGCAGAAACAGGTCCATTTTGCCCTGATCTTCGGTAGCCTGTCCCCCGCCCGTGTGCTGGGTCAGAATCACGTTGGTCATTTCCCAGAGCGGATTGTCAATCGGTAACGGTTCCACTTCCGTCACGTCCAGCACCGCCCCGGCCAGGTGACCGCGTTGCAGGGCCTCGATCAGGGCTTTTTCGTCGGTGGTGCTGCCCCGGCCAATGTTGGCGTAAAGACTGCCGGGCTTCATGGCATTGATTAGCTCCGCCGAGAAAAACCCTTTGGCCGTACCGGGTAAGCAGTTGATCACCAGATCCGTTTCGGGCAGCGCAGCTTTTAGTTCTTCAGGCGTGTGCAGTTCGGCTTCGGGATTCGTTCGGGCCAGCATCTTCACCGCACACTGAAAACCGGTCAGCATCTGCCGCACGGCCTGCCCGATGGTGCCCGCACCCAGAATAATCACTTTTTTGTCCTTGAGCAGATGCAGTTTAAACCGCAGGGGCACACCCACCCACTTTTTCTGAGTCTGCAAAACCGCCAGTTCGTGAATATCCCGGTAAAACGCCATAATACCGGCCACAATGGTTTCGGCGCAGGGCCAGGCGAAGTAATCGCCCATATTCGTAACCGGAGCGTTCAGTTGAACAGCTTTATAAGCGTCGAACCCCGCCGAATCCAGCTGCCACCATTTTAGATTATGGCCTTCCGAAAACCAGGCCGCGGGCGGATTGCCCAACACGAAATCGGCACGCCGGAAAGCCGCAGCTTGTTCCGTCTCGGGAAGGTCTTTCTTAAAGATCACCTCAAAATCCGTCGGCAAATGCTGGCGGAAATAGGCTTTACTGGAATCGGATAAGGGAGTATTAACAAATACAATCATGCTTGGAGGGGTTTGCGGCAAAAATAATGAATCACCCGTTTCTATTTCGACAATATTACCTTCTGGTGCCGAACGGATTGGCCGTCGCGCAGCAACCGAACCAGATAAACGCCCATCGGTAAGGTGCCCAGATCAATGGTAGCCTCCGTATGGGCCTGCACCGCCTGCCGGGCTGTAACGGGTTGACCGTGCAGATTCAGAACCTGAACCTCCCCTTTATAGGACGATTTGACGCGTAGAAACCGGCTCGTCGGACTCGGAAAGACCCACGGCCTGTTCATTTCCTCTTCCTCCGTTCCCGTCACGACTACTTTTTCCGACGTATTTTTCAGGTACCGGATTCCGCCGGCGGTGGTGCCCGCCAGCACGTCAGCCAACCCGTCACCGTCCAGATCAGCGGCCGTAAGGGCCAGATTGCCGCCGGGCGTAGCGTGATCCGCCATTTTCGTTAATTCGTTGATGACCAGTGTTGAATCAAGCACCTGCATTTTGTCGGTGGGTTGAGCGGGCAGTTCGTAGAGCCTCAGGGAGCCGTCGCGGGTGCCGGTCAGGAGTTCCGGGCGTTGGTCGCCGTTCAAATCGACAATCAGGATCGAAGGGCTATTGGCGCCAGTGGCCACAGTCAATTGCCCGTAATTCTGCTGCTGTAACTCGTACCGGGGCGCGGTGGATGTGCCGGTATTGCGGTGATACTCAATGGAACCGTTCTGTTTACCAATCAGCAAATCGGTTTTTCCGTCGCGGTCCACGTCAAACCAGGTCGGCATATCAATGGTGCCCAGCCGGTCGGGTGTCGGAATTTGCTGCGCTTTGGTTATGTCAAGTTGAAAAGCCGCTCCGCGCGCTCCCTGATTCAGAATATACCGGATTTCGGGCGCACGATTGATGGAATTGCCGGTAAAAATCAGATCAAAGCTGTTATTTCCATCAATATCGGCAATAGCGAGTTTGAGGTCGGTCAACTGAAACCGTTCAGATAATTTGAGGTAATCCGTAGCTCGCAATTCGAAGGCGGGTTTGCTACGGGTTCCCACGTTTTCGAAATGCTCAATGCTGGCCCGGTATCCGTTTGCTCCCCGTATGCCCATATTACCCACCAGCAAATCCATGTCACCGTCGCCGTCGAGATCCACCAGGACCGGCGTGGCCCCTTCCCCAAAATCGATCATGTCTTCCTGAAGAAAGCTTTTGGTGACAGGCTGAAAAATAGGCTGCTGGCTGGTTCCGGCATTGCGGTAAAACCAGTTCGACGCCCGGAAGTCAATTTCATTGCTATACGTGTTCGACGAAGCCACCAGGTCCTTGATACCGTCAAAATCAAGGTCTTCGGAATACAAAGCCGGATAAATGTTAAACGATATCGGGTTGGCCGCCGGAAAGCTGTTGGTCGCACGTGTAAACACGGCGGCTGCTCCGTTGCCACCGACGTTGGGCAGCAGCGAAACGTGGGGGCAGGTGACGTGGGCGGTTAGCAGATCTTTTTTTCCATCGCCGTCCACATCGAGCAGCAGCATGGAATTTCCGTTGTGCATCTCCCGTGCGCTCGAATGCCCGCCCTCGATTGGGGCACTGTTGCCGACGTACACGCAGTCAAGTCCAAACGAAAATTCGTCACAGTCATCGTCGCTTTTGAAACCGCCCCAGCAAAAACCGATGCGTTTAAAATCCAGGCCGTTCGGATCATTTTTCCGTTCGACGCTCATGTTCTGGTACAGGTTGGCCGTTCCGCCGTTGATGTCGTAGGTCAGAATATCAATATCACCGTCGCCGTCCGCATCCAGAATAGCCGGAATATCCACCGAATTGATGTACAGATTCAGCGTTCCCGAAAGCCCTTCGTGATACACCGGATCGGCAATGGTTTTCCAGGACAGACGGCCATTCGAGCCGGTATTTTTCAGAATCCGCAGCCCGCCATTGGCGTGCGTAAACAGATCTTTTTTTCCGTCGTGGTCGTAATCGACCAGCAACATCCAGGTGCTGTAGGTAATCGTCGGGAATTGTTCTTCGTACTGGGGCGCATACTGCCAGCCGTATTTCCCGCTGGTCTGTCGGGTCGCCAGAAACGTCATAATCCGGTTGGTCTGCCGGTCGTAAATGACCAGATCCGGGATGGTGTCTGTATCCAGATGAATGGTCGAGTACTGGGCTCCGTTGAGGCCGCCCGCCCACGGGTTGCGCAGGGTACGGCCCGCCATGTTGACCGTCGCCTGGGAGTCGTACCGAAACGAGAAGGAACCGGTCGGGGTCTGGGTCTGCGCCCGTTGAAGAATCAGAAAACAAAGTATGGTAAACAGCTTTTTCATGTAACTTTGGCCAAATTAACTGCCCGTCATCAGGCCAATCAGGCCCCGTGTCGTCCGGTTAATGGATAACGAACAGATTCATAACGTTGGTTTACTCGCTGCCGGAAAATGGTTATTTCCATTCCTGACTTATACGATCGTT
The DNA here is from genome assembly GCF_003259745.1 of Larkinella arboricola. Classification (GTDB taxonomy): domain Bacteria; phylum Bacteroidota; class Bacteroidia; order Cytophagales; family Spirosomataceae; genus Larkinella; species Larkinella arboricola. Next base: position 45,359 of record NZ_QLMC01000003.1, read on the forward strand.
ACCGCGAATGCGCGGGTGTTTCGACCGATACCCGTAAAATTACAGAAGGCTGTCTGTATGTCGCGCTCAAGGGTGACAAGTTCGACGGAAATTTATTTGCCAATGATGCGCTCGAAAAAGGAGCGCGTTACGCCGTCGTTGATAACCCCGACGTGGCTACGGACAGCCGGTATTTACTGGTTGACGACGGACTGACGGCCTTGCAGGAACTGGCCCGCTACCACCGCAGCACATTGACCATTCCCGTCATCGGCCTGACGGGCTCCAACGGCAAAACCACCACCAAGGAACTGATTCTGAACGTTCTGTCAAAAAAATACCGTACCTACGCAACCCAAGGCAACCTCAACAACCACATTGGCGTTCCGCTGACGTTGCTGGCAATTGACAACCAGTACGAAATGGCGGTGGTGGAAATGGGCGCCAATCATCAGGGCGAAATCCGGCTGCTGTGTTCGATTGCCCAGCCTACCCACGGGTTGATTACCAACGTTGGAAAGGCGCACCTAGAAGGCTTTGGCGGTATTGAGGGCGTCCGGAAAGGCAAAGGCGAGCTGTTTGATTTTCTGGCCCAAACGGGCGGCACGGTTTTCGTCAACGCCCAGAGCGAGGTGCTGGTAGAGATGCAGAAAGAACGGCTTTTCCGCGAAGCCATTTTTTATCAACTGAAAGATCAGTACGAAATTATTGCCGACAACCCGGTGGTGGTTTTCAGGGATGAAGCCAAACAGGTGATTCGTACGCATCTGACCGGTCGTTATAATTTTGACAACATCGCGGCTGCCCTCTGCATCGGCAAGTTTTTCGGCGTTCCGGCCCCGGATGCCAACGAAGCCGTGGCCGCCTATAACCCAACCAACAACCGGTCGCAGATCATTCAAAAAGGCAGCAACACCATTCTGATGGACGCCTACAACGCCAACCCAAGTTCGATGGCGGCCGCCATTCAGAACTTCATGAAGCTGGAAGCAGACCGGAAAGTGGTCATTTTGGGCGACATGTACGAGTTGGGCGACGAAAGTCCCGCCGAACACGCGGCTCTGGGCGAACTGATTGCGCAAGGCCGGTTTGACACCGTTATTCTGGCCGGGCAGGATATGCGTTACGCGCTGGCTTCGCTGCCCAAAGCGTACTACTTCCCCGATAAATTTTCGTTACACAACTGGATCATGGACCACCCGTTTGAAAACACGGCTATTCTGATTAAAGGCTCCCGCGGTATGGGCCTCGAATCGGTTGTGCAGTTTCTGTGATCCCTGCAACCCACGGTTTTACTGGCTTTACTAACTTATATCCTAACTCAGCCCAATCGCCTACCACTTCCCATGAAAAAACTTTCGTTTCTTTTGCTGCTTACCACCGCCCTCCATTTCGTTGCCATTGCCCAGCAAGCCGTTCCGTACGAAAATGAAATTAAAGCGTTTGAGGAGCAGGACAAAACAACTCCTCCCCCGAAAAATGCTATTCTTTTTACAGGAAGTTCGTCCATCAAACTCTGGCAAAGCCTCAAAACCGACTTTCCCGACAAAGTTGTTCTTAACCGGGGCTTCGGCGGTTCCAAACTCACCGATGTTATCCATTTTGCCGACCGCGCCATCATTCCCTACAAGCCCAAACAGATTATCATCTACGTGGGCGAAAACGACGTGGCCACCGGTACCGTAACGGCTCAGGAAGTACACGACCGCTTTGTTACGCTGTTTACCAAAATCCGGAAATCACTGCCTAAAACGCCGATTGTTTTTATTTCGATGAAGCCGAGTCCGTCGCGCCGGAAGTACCTGCCGATTACGATAGAGGCAAACAAACTGATTAAAGATTACCTGGCAAAACAGTCGCGGGCGGACTATCTGGATATTTATACGCCGATGCTCGATGCCACCGGACAAATCCGGGGTGAACTGTTTCGGGCCGATAGCCTGCACATGAACCCCAAAGGATACGAAGTCTGGACCGAAAAGCTTAAACCGCTGTTAAAATAGACGGTTTCTACAAAAACTTTATTTCATATGACCCAAACGGTCAATCCCACATCGATTCAAGAAATTTTTGAAGCGTTCAATTCGCTCCGCGTGCTGATTATTGGCGACGTTATGCTCGATTCCTACGTCTGGGGCCGGGTTGAGCGGATTTCGCCGGAAGCACCGGTGCCCGTCGTAACCGTCCAACGGCGGGAAGTGCGGCTGGGCGGGGCCGGTAATGTCATCCTAAACGTTCAGGCACTGGGGGCCGAAGCCATTGTTTGTTCCGTAATCGGTACCGACGAACCCGGCGACCGGCTGGTGGGCCAACTGGAAGGTCGGGGCCTTAACTGCGACGGTCTGATCCGGAGCAGTTCGCGCATTACCACCATCAAGGAGCGGATCATGGCCGGTTCGCAGCAGGTGGTCCGGGTGGATACCGAAACCGATAAGTATATTACCGATCAGGAACGTAACCTTCTCATTGATAAAGCGAAGGAGTTGATTCCGACGTGTCAGGCCGTTATTTTTCAGGACTACGACAAAGGCGTTCTGAGTCCGGAGGCCATTGCCGACATTACGGCTTTCGCCAACGAGCAGGGCGTGCCGACGGTAGTTGATCCAAAAAAACGCAACTTTCTGGCTTACCACCACACTACGCTTTTCAAACCCAATCTGAAAGAACTGAAAGAAGGGCTCAAAATTGATTTTGATGTTACTCAGGCCGGAGCCCTCCAGGACGCTATTGACCAGTTAAAATCCCGGTTGAACATTCAGGGTGCCTTGATTACCCTTTCAGAACGGGGCGTTTTCATTGATTTTCAGGGCGAGACCCACCGTTGCCCGGCGCACATCCGGCAGATTTCCGACGTATCGGGTGCGGGCGATACGGTTATCAGTGTGGCGGCCTGTTGCGTCGCCCTCGGTTTGCCGCCCCGCTTCATTGCCGGTTTGTCGAACCTCGCGGGGGGGCTGGTCTGCGAGTCGCTCGGTGTGGTTCCCATTGATAAACAGCGGCTGGAAGCGGAAGCCGTTGAGAAAAAACTGCTGTAAGAGTATGGAAGTACAACGAGGCCGCTACACCATTTCAACCGATCCGGCCCGGCTCCAGTTCGACGTTATTCACGACTTTCTGGCCAATCAATCGTACTGGGCCACCGGCATCAGCCGCGAAACCCTGCAAAAACAGATCGACAATTCGACGCTACATTTTGGCCTGTACGACGGCGACCGGCAGATTGGCTACGCACAAGTGCTTACCAACTATACCTCGTTTGCTTACCTCGGCAACGTATTTGTGCTCGAAGAATACCGAGGGCAGGGGTTGTCGAAATGGCTCATGGCAACCATCATGAGCCATCCCGACCTACAGGTGATTCGGCGCTGGCTGCTGGCCACCCGCGACGCCCACGGCCTTTACCGGCAATTCGGTTTTACGGAACTCGCCAAACCGGAAACCATTATGGAAAAATTCGACGACAGTGCCATTCGGCAATAAGCGTACTACCGGTTACAACGCCCGCGCCCGGCTCTCTTTAATGTAATCGTCGGTATAGGCCTTGCCCCGGTTGTTGTGGTGCCGCCAGACGACTTTATAATTTGAGATTACCGCAACGGGCTGAATCTCTTTTGTTTTCAGTCCATTTTCCAGAAACTGAATCGCTTCTTCCGGCGTATCGAAATACTGAATTTCCGCTTCGGAATGCCGATTAAATATCGCTTCCACTTTTTTGGCCGAATTGCTCATACCGAATACTCTTTGACGGTTTGAATAAAGTATTTTACCTTCTCCGGGTCCGTATCCGGGTACACGCCGTGGCCCAGATTGGCGATATACCGCTGTGTTCCGAAGGCTTGCAACATCTTCTTTACTTCGGCTTTGACCTGGTCATAATCGGCGTACAGCACGCACGGATCAAGGTTGCCCTGCAACGTTTTGCCGGGAATCAACTGCCGCGATTCGGCGGCATCCATGTTCCAGTCGAGCCCTACCACCGAGCAATTCAGCTGCCCGATTTCCTGCCGGGCAAAGAAGGCGCCCTTGGCAAAAACCGTAATCGGCACACCCGTCGCTTCCGCGACAGCATCGCAAATCTGTTTGATGTACGGCAGGGAAAAGGTGCGGTATTGATCGGGCGACAGGATTCCGGCCCAGGAATCGAAAATCTGCACCAGATCGACCCCGGCGCGGACCTGCGCTTTCAGGTATTCGATGGTACTATCCGTAATTTTCTGAAGTAATGCGTGCGAAAACGCGGGATCGGCGTAGAGCAGTTTTTTAGCAATGGAGAACGTTTTTGAACCCCGCCCCTCGGTCATGTAGCAGAAAATCGTGAACGGCGCTCCGGCAAAACCAATCAGCGGCACCCGACCGTTCAGTTCTTTCTTCACGATTTTGATAGCTTCCAGCACGTAGGCCAGATCGCTCTCGGCATCGGCGACTTTGATGCGCTCCAACTCCTGCGGATTTCGAACGGTTTTGGGAAATACCGGCCCCCGCTGCTCGACCATTTCGTAGGGCAGACCCATCGCTTCCGGCACTACCAGAATATCGGAGAAAATAATGGCCGCATCCACACCGAGAATATCAACGGGTTGAATGGTTACTTCGGCGGCCAGTTCCGGCGTGGTCGCCAGTTTAATAAAACTACCGGCCTTCTCGCGCACGGCCCGGTATTCGGCCAGAATCCGCCCGGCCTGCCGCATCAGCCAGATCGGAACACGTTCTACGTTTTCGCCACGGGCCGCCCGCAGCAACAGGTCATTTTGTAAAGTCATGCTGCAAAGATAATACCGTCTGAACTGGGATTACACAGATTGAAGGATTAACTACGATTAGCTGCGCGCAATCCTTTATCGCCTGTCCATCGTGTAAAGCCGTGTCATTTCAATTCAGCTATTTTATCAAACAAACGTTTGGTAAACACACATCCGGTACCTACCTTTGCCGTATGCCAATTCAGAAAGTCACACGGGATGAGATTTTGCAGAAGGCCATGCTGGTTTTCAAACGGCAGGGCTATCACCGGACTACGATGGATGATCTGGCGCGGGCGTGTGGGCTGTTGAAGGGCAGTTTCTACCACTACTTCCGCAGCAAGGAAGTGCTGATGAAAGAGGTGCTTCAGTATGCCAACGATCTGAACGAAAAGCACCTTTTTTCAATCGCCTACGACGAAACCAAACCACCCGGGCAACGGCTGGAACACTTGCTCGAAACGCTGTTCAACGGTATCATGCGGTCGGAAGGGGGTTGTCTGATGGGCAATACCGTTCAGGAAACGGCTTTCGTGACGGAGGAATTTAAAGAACCGTTGCGGGTTCATTTCAATAATGCCATGAATGCGCTGGCGCATATTTACCAAACCCGTCACCCGGAGAAGAAGGCCCGGGAACTGGCCCGGCAGGCAACCGCCGAAATCCAGGGGTCGCTGCTGCTGGTCAAATTATTCGGGAATGAACAATTGCTAACTGATTGCCAAAACCGGGTCATCGAACGGCTATAAGACTTACATTTTATCCATATCCCAATGACGGTTTAAACGCCGTTCTATCAAATGAAAAGAGTTGTCGTAACGGGATTAGGCGCCCTGACGCCGATCGGAAATACCGTAGAAGAATACTGGAACGGGTTGGTGCAGGGCCGCAGCGGTGCCGCACTGATCACTAAATTTGATACTACCCACTTCAAAACCAAATTTGCCTGCGAGGTCAAAGGCTTCGATCCGCTCCAGTTTTTCGACAAGAAAGAAGCCCGCAAGATGGACGAATACAGCCAGTACGCGCTGGTGGTGGCCGACGAAGCCGTGAAGGATGCGGGGCTGGTCGACGACAAAGTAGATACGAACCGGGTGGGCGTCATCTGGGCGTCGGGCATCGGCGGGATGTACAGTTTTCAGGAAGAGGTCATTGCCTACGGTGCCAATAATCGTAATCCGCGCTTCAATCCGTTCTTTATTACCAAGATGATTGCCAACATGGCGTCCGGCCTGATTTCGATTCGGTACGGTTTTCGGGGCGTCAATTTCGCGCCGGTTTCGGCCTGTGCATCGGCCACGCACGCCCTGATTGACGCGTTCAACTACATCCGGCTGGGCAAAGCCGAAGTCATCATTGCCGGTGGTTCGGAAGCCGTGGTGACGGAGGTGGCCGTGGGCGGTTTCAACGCTATGAAAGCCCTGTCGGAACGCAACGACGACCCGGCTACGGCATCGCGTCCGTTCGACGCCGACCGCGACGGTTTTGTACTGGGCGAAGGGGCTGCCGCCCTTGTGCTGGAAGAATACGAACATGCCAAAGCCCGGGGGGCCAAAATCTACGCCGAACTGGTGGGAACGGGTGCTACGGCGGATGCCTACCACATGACGGCTACCCACCCCGAGGGATTGGGTGCGACGCTGGCCATGACCGAAGCCCTACGCGAAGCCAATCTAAAACCGGAAGATGTGGATTACCTGAACGTTCACGCGACCTCCACGCCCATCGGTGATTTGAGCGAATCGCAGGCGATTCAGAAAATATTCGGTGAAAATCCCGAACGGCTGCACCTGAGCGCCACCAAGTCGATGACGGGCCATTTGCTCGGAGCCGCCGGGGCCATCGAAGCCGTTGCTGGTATTCTGGCGATCCAGCACAATACCATTCCGCCGACGATTAACTTGCAAACCCGCGACGAACGCATCAGCCCCAATCTGAATCTGACGCCCAACGTAGCCGTTCAGAAACCGGTGGATGTGGTGATGAGCAATACCTTCGGTTTTGGCGGGCATAACGCGATTGTTGCGTTCCAGCGGGTGTAGACGTATAGAATGATGTCCTAAGATTTCCTAATTTTGGTAAAATCTGGAAATCTTAGGACATGCCCGCCCTCGAAAAAGACCTCAAAAAAGAGATTCTAAAATTACCGTCAAATGAAAAGGACAAGCTGCTGCTGCGGCTGGTTGCCAAAGACAAGGATCTGGTCGAGCGGCTGCATTTTGTCCTGATTGAAGGCGAAACGACGACCGAAGAACGGCGGCATGACCTGAAAGAGAAGATTGCCCAAACTGCCAACGGGCACTATAACCACCCCGACGGCTGGATGCTGAAAGCCATGCGCTCGCTGGCGTCGGCGATTACGCACCACGTCAAGATTACGAAGGATAAATACGGCGAAGTTGAGTTAAATCTGTACCTGCTGACGGCTTTTTTTGCGACGCAGCCGAGCCAGTTCGCGCATTTGAACCACCACAACCAAAACTCGTGCGCGTTTGTCGGCAAGAAAGCGGAGTCCATTCTAAAGAAACTCCAGAAGATTGATCCGGATTATTACATCGAATTCGAAATGGATATGAACCAGGTGCTGGAGTTTATTCATACCCACGGCCCGGGATTTTACGCCCGACAGATTGGGTTGCCCCGCCAGTGGAAACCGTAAGTTAACGGTATCCTTCCAGACCCACCAGCACCCGCGCAACGGTTTCTTCGTCGGCAGTCACTTCCAGCTTTTTGTGCGGATTGGTAAACCCGGAAATGATTTCAACCGACGATTTGGCAATACCGAACTGCCGCGCCAGGTATTCTACCAGATACGCGTTCGCTTTTCCGTCCTGCGCCGGAGCCCTGATCTTGGCATTCAACTGACCCGAAGCGTCGTAGAGGAGTTTATCGACTTTGCTGCCGGGTTTGACCTTCACATAAAGTACCATGATTCAGACATTAATCGGGTACGTTATCGCGGCTTCATCGCCCGTCTTGCCCCGGAAGCCCCAGTTATGGGCCGGACTTTCCAGAATACAGATTTCAATGTCATTCACGGATAAACCAATCTGCTGGCTGATGCGCTCAAAAAGCAGGTTGATCAGCTTCTTTTTCGTCTCCACAGTCCGGCCCTCCATCATCATCAGTTCAATGATCACGTAATTTTCCGAACGGCCTTCGGGCATGAAAAAATCATCCGGCTCAAGGTAAAAAAACCGGTGCGCCCGTTTGTTTATCGGAAATTGCAGGGCCTCAACCACACAGCCGTGAATCACGTCCGACAGACGGTTTCGAATCGCCCGCAACGGCTCTTTAACCCCGTAGATTTTGACCTGACTCATTTTGTAGACCAGAGACAAAAGAGTTTAGACAATAGAGAATACGGTTTTGCAAGTTAGTAAACAAACGTCCCCACTTCGCTCTGCACCGTCACCCGTTTGCCTTCGAATGCCTCGACGTGGCCGATAATTTTTCCCTCAATGCCAAACTGGGCCGCAAGGTCGATCACCCGTTGAGCGTGTTCTTCGGAGAGATAAATTTCGAGCCGGTGCCCCATGTTAAACACCTTGTACATTTCCTGCCAGTGCGTGCCGCTCTCCTTCTGAATCAGATCGAACAGGGGCGGAATCGGGAAGAGATTATCCTTGACAATGTGCAGGTTATCCACAAAATGCAGGACTTTCGTCTGTGCTCCCCCGCTGCAATGCACCATGCCGTGAATCTGACTCCGGAGTTCGTCCAGCAGCACTTTGGCAACCGGCGCGTAGGTGCGCGTGGGCGAAAGAATCAGTTGACCCACGTTCAAGCCCGTTCCGTCAACGGGATCGGTGAGATTTTTGGAACCGCTGTAAATCAGGCTGCGATCCACGGCGGGGTCGAAGCTTTCGGCATATTTGTCGGCCAGATAATGACCCAGCACATCGTGCCGGGCGGAGGTCAGGCCGTTGCTGCCCATGCCGCCGTTGTACGTTTTCTCGTAGGTTGCCTGCCCAAACGAGGCCAGACCAACAATCACATCCCCGGCCTGAATCCGGTCGTTGCTGACCACATCGGCCCGACGCATCCGGGCAATCACCGTACTATCGACAATCACTGTCCGGACCAGATCGCCCACGTCGGCGGTTTCACCCCCGGTGCTGGCAATGTCAATACCGTGCTGCCGCAGCATCTCCAGCACTTCCTCAGTACCGTCGATGATTTCGGCAATCACTTCGCCCGGAATCAGGTTTTTGTTCCGGCCAATGGTCGACGACAGCAGCATCGGTCCCACCGAGCCTACACAAATCAGGTCGTCGGTATTCATGACCACGGCATCCTGCGCAATACCCCGCCAGACCGACAAATCACCGGTTTCTTTCCAGTACAGGTACGCCAGCGACGACTTGGTGCCGGCCCCGTCGGCGTGCATGATGGTACAATAATCCGGGTCGCCCGCCAGCGCATCCGGCACAATTTTACAGAACGCTTTGGGGAACAGCCCCTTATCCAGCTTGGCAATGGCCTTGTGAACGTCTTCCTTGGAAGCCGAAACACCGCGCTGTGCGTATCGATCAGTTGGTTGACTCATTTCCGTATCCTAATAACTATTTGTTACCAGGTTGATTTATTTCAAAACTTCGACGCTATTCAATTCCGGTCCTCCGCCGTGGTTGGCCGATCCGGCCACAATGTAAATACGGTTTTTATACACCACCGCCTGTGTACCGTGACGGCCTTCGTTGAGTTTTGGTCCCGACGTCCAGCGGTTGGTTTTCGGGTCCAGAATCTCGGCCTGGTTATGGGCTTTCAGTTGCTCGCTTTCCCCACCGATGATCCACACTTTGTTATCTTTGGTCACCGCCGTGCCACCCGCCCGCAGGGTTGGAAAGTTGCTTTCCGACGGCAGGGTTTCCCATGTATTGGTTTTAAAATTGTACACGTCCACTTCCGGCAGGGTCGTGTCGATTACCTTGCCGGTTTTGGCCGACGACCGGCGTCCGCCCGCCAGATACATTTTATCACCGACGACCGCAGCCGCAATGTGATCGCGGGAGCGGGGCGCATCGGCCAGTTGTCTCCAGGTATTGGTTTTCGGATCATACTCGTCCAGGCGCGACACGTGGCCGTCATAATGGCCGTCGATAATACCGCAAACCATATAAATCTTGTCTTTATAGACCACCACGCCCGCCGAGCCGCGCAGTTGCGGTTTCGGAATTTCCGGCCCTTTCCGCCATACGCCGGTTTTGGGGCTGTAAATATAAATGTTTGGAATGGGAGTTTCGTGCGGATACTTGCCTTCAAACGCACCCATCACGTAGATTTCGCCCTTATAATTGATGGCCTGAAAGTGGTTCATTTCCACCGGTGGCGTCGGCAGTTTCTTCCACATCAGGGTTTTCAGATTAAGGGCTTCCAGCGGTTTCATGCCCCGCCCACCAATGGCGTACAGGCTGTCACCGACCAGGGCAGCCGCATTTTCATGGCGTTTTTCGCACTCGTTTTTGGTCGCAACGGTTTCCCAGGATTGGGCCATTACCCACGTATGGCAGAAGACAGTCAGGAGTGAACAGGCAAGTAGTTTCTTGTTCATAATAATCGGTCTGGTTTACGATTCTAGGGGCGATTGAATCATTTTGGTAACAATCCGAAGTCAAATGTACGGCATCGGGCGTTATAGACAAGAAACCATCCTATTTTTGCCGATGACCTATTCTAAAATCAGCCTCCTTTTTTGCCTCCTCTTCCCGGTCAGCGTTCTAGCCCAAACCGTTGTTCCGGATACGTTAAAAAAAGCCGCCCGGCCCGACTCGGCGGCTATTGCCGACTCAACGGCCCGTCTCAAAAAGGAAGAAGCCGCCAAGGCCGCGCCCGTGGCCGCCAGCGACCCGACGGGTTTTCACTACAAAATTACCGCCGACGGCACCATTACCGCCGGAAACGTTGACCGGGCGCTAATTCAGGTGGGTGGTTCGTTCGACTGGGCCGTCAGCAAAATTTTCCGGTTTGCCAGCAGCCCCACTTTCGCCTATGGACGGCAAAACCAGCAACTGAATGAACGCGAATTTCTGGCCGATTTCCGGGCCAGTTACCTCCACGAACGACGGTTTTATTACCTGGGTTTTGGGGCTACCGAAGTCAGCAACCTGCGTAAAATCCGGAATCGGCTCACCGGTGGCGCGGGGGTTGGCTACAAACTTCTCAGCCGGAAGAATGCCTACCTGTCCGTCACCAACGTGCTGCTGTACGAATACACGGATTTTATTTCCAACACTGCCGAAGTTCAGGATGTCAATGTGCTGCGAAATTCGACGCGGGTGTTCGGGGAATACCAGTGGGACGACGGACGGTATTCGGTCAACCATACCTTGTTTCTGCAACCGGCCCTCAACCAGCCTAACCTGCGGTGGAACGGCAACGTCTCGTTTCAGATGCGGCTGACGGCGCTGATCAGCGTCCGAACAATGGTTCAAAACTCCTACGAGAGCGTAGTGGCCGTCGGTCGTAAAAACAACGATTTCCGGTGGACAATGGGTCTTGTGCTGGAAGTAAAATAAGAAGCGCGTCCGTTTCGCTAAAAAATGAAATCCTAAAGCGGTTCCATTTGTTATGACCTGGTAGCACAACGAAGTGTTATCTTTCTCGTCAACTTGTTGACAACAACCATGCAGTCCAATCAATCCTATGCGGAATATTTACGGCACACCGCCGTCTCGACCCGGGTATTCCCAGCGGCTTCCCTGGAGTTTTTTCTGCTCGCTCAGGCCCAGGAGCGTCGGCATCGGCGCGAAATGGAGCAACTGGCGGAATTGGCCCGAACATTTGACTGGAAGCTGACCCGAAACTATGAAAAGCTGTTGATTGCCGGGAACACCCTCGTTATTTCCAACAGGGCCAAATCGATTTTGTGGGTAAGTAACCGTTTCTTTTCCATGACGGGCTACAAACCGCAGGAAGCCATTGGCCGGACACCCCGTTTTCTACAGGGCCCGGATACCGACCCCGCGCGGCTTCGTCAATTGTCGGACGATCTGGCGCAGGCGCACCTACGGTCGCGGCCCCGCCCAATCCGACAACAACTGATCAATTACCGTAAAGGAGGAACGCCTTACCTCTGCGACATCGAAATCGACCCCATCTGGACGAAACAGGGCGAACTGACGCATTTTATTGCGGTAGAAAAGGAAGTGTAACGCATGAAAGGAAAACGTTATTTCGCAGAGTTTAGCAGAGAATACCGGAGTTGAGCGGAGACACCGCTTCTCTCCTGACTCGCTGCTAAACTTTGCGATACACGCCTTCTATTTTTTCCACGCGCCATCTACCAACCGGTAAATGCCCAGCGGGTTATCCGCTTTCAGGGCATCCGGCAGCAGTGCATCGGGGAAGTTCTGGTAACAAACCGGCCGGGCAAACCGTCGGATGGCGTTTGTACCGACCGACGTGGAGCGAACGTCCGTTGTGGCCGGATACGGACCGCCGTGATTCATGGCGTGGCTCACTTCGACCCCCGTCGGAAAACCGTTGATCAGCACCCGCCCCACTTTTTGTTCCAGTATTTCCAGCAAATCGGCGTATTCGGGCAGTTCGTCGGGCGTGCCGAAAACCGTCGCCGTCAGGTGGCCTTCCAGGCCGTTGGCCACAGACAGCATCTCTTCTTTTGTGTCAGCTGTGACCATCAGGCTGCTTGGCCCGAACACCTCTTCTGCCAGCTCGGGGTTTTCCAGCAATACATCCGCCGTAGTAGACAGGAGCGTTGGGTGCCCCGACGCATAACTTTCCACGACGGCTTCGGACTGGCTGGCGATTGTAACCCGCGAAACGGAATTGAGTTTCTCAATGCCGGAGGTGTAAGCCTGATAAATTCCTTTGGTCAGCATGGGCGTCGGCTGCGTCTGCGTCATTGCCAGCCGGGCCTGACTGATGAAGGCATCGCCCCCGTCTGACTGCTTAATAATCGCCAGACCGGGATTGGTACAAAATTGCCCCACCCCCAGCGTCACCGAATCCACATACGCCTTTGCCAGATCCAGGCCCTTGTCCTTCAGAATGGCGGGCAGAAAAAACACCGGGTTGGTGCTGCCCATTTCGGCATACACCGGAATCGGTTCCGGACGGCGGACGGCAGCATCATAAATCGCCTTTCCCCCCTGAAACGAACCCGTAAAACCGATGGCTTTGATCAGCGGGCTTTCGACAATCGCCATGCCGACTTCCACACCCCGACCCTGAACCATCTGAAAAACACCTTCCGGCAACCCGCAGGCTTCCACGGCTTTCCGAATGGCTTTCCCAACCAAATCCGATGTACCGGGGTGAGCCGGATGCGCTTTAACCACTACCGGACAGCCAGCCGCCAGCGCCGAAGCCGTGTCACCCCCCGCGACCGAAAACGCCAGCGGAAAGTTGCTCGCGCCAAAAATGCCGACTGGTCCCAGCGGAATCAGCATCTGCCGCAGGTCCGGACGCGGCAACGGCTGGCGATCCGGCAACGCCGTGTCAATACGGGCGTCGACCCAGGAGCCTTCGCGGAGGTATTGCGCAAACAGCCGTAACTGCCCGGTGGTCCGGCCCCGTTCGCCCGTCAGCCGGGCAATGGGCAGGGCCGTTTCCTGGTTGGCGCGTTGGAGCAGCTCGTCGCCCAGCGCCATGATTTCGTCGGCGATGCGATCCAGAAACTGGGCTTTGGCTTCGCCTGAGAGTTTGCGATACGTGTGAAAGGCCGCAGCGGCCTGCCAACAGGCGTGAGCAACTTGTTCCGGGGTTGATTCTTCGAATACACCGGCTAATTCTTCGCCGGTGGCGGGGTTGATGGCTTGAAAACTCATGCTTTTAACGTTGTACGGTATTAACCAATGTACCGATTCCTTCGATTGAAATACGCACTTCATCACCGGCTTCCAGCGTAAAATCATCGCCGGGTACAATACCGGTGCCGGTCATTAAATAACATCCGTGCGGGAAAGTGGTTTCGCGAAACAGGAAAGAAACCAGTTCGTCGTGTTTCCGCTTCATGCGATTGATGGCAATTTTTTCGTCAAAAACCGTCTGGTTATCGCGCCGGATTTCGAGCCGGATTTCGGTATCGGACGAGATGGGCGCTCCCGGCACGTAGAGGCACGGTCCGACGGCCGCCGAGCCGTCGTAGGTTTTGGCCTGCGGCAGATACAACGGGTTTTCGCCCTCAATGCTCCGCGAACTCATGTCGTTGCCGACGGTATACCCCACAATTTTGCCGTTCGAGGTGATAAACAGGGTCAGTTCCGGTTCGGGCACATTCCAGGTAGAGTCTTTCCGGATGCGTACGCCATCGCCCGGCCCTACCGCGCGGGCGGCCGTCGATTTAAAGAACAGTTCCGGGCGTTCGGCGTCGTAAACCCGTTCGTAGAAATCTCCGCCCCCGGCATCTTTCGACTCTTCCATCCGGGCGTTGCGGCTGCGCATGTACGTTACGCCCGACGCCCAGATTTCCTGCTGACTAATCGGCGGTAACAATTGCGTTTCGGTCCAGCTACGGTATTCGTCGGAAGCGGCTGTAGACGGTATTTCCTGCTGGAGAAAGTTGAACAGATCATCCTGATTAACAAGATAGTCCCAGTCATCGCTGGGCGCGCGGTGGAAGCGGTTTTCGTGTTCAACAACGATGCCCTGGCGGGTACGGTATAGTTTCATGAAGGATATGAGGTATTGAGGGTTTCTATAAAGACCGCAAAAATGGTCAATTTTGCGCAGGATTTCAGAGCATACCCATAATTAATGTAACCGGCAGAAATCTATCCCTCCTAAAGCCCCAAACTTCTCCCTATTCGCCTGTAGCTTTTGGTAGGTGCCACTTTGACCATGATTGATTTTCTCCTACTTTTAACATAAATATTGCTAAAGAAACCCGCGATTTTACCCATGTGTAAATTACATTTGCTTACACCGCTGCTGTTTGCCCTTCTCCTCCTGCTACCCAGGGACAGCGCGGCTCAGGCTTCCAAAACCAAATCCAAAGCTGTTCAGGATACCGCCCGGTTTGATCGTGACTACAAGCTCGAAGCGACCATGCTGGGTTATTTTTCTAAAGACGGCGCCCGCAACCCAACGTTAAAAGCCAACAAAGGCGACCGCGTCCGGATTACCATCACCAACGGCGAGGTAATGACGCACGATATTACCCTCGAGAAGCTGAAGCTCAAAAGCAAAACGATTCTCGAAAAGGGGTCCAGTACCAGCATTGTGTTTACCGCTGACCAGAATGACACTTATTTCTGCTCGGTTCCGGGCCACCGCGCAGCCGGGATGGTCGGAAATTTTGAAGTGGTCGAGGGGTCGATTTCTGACGCTACGGTGGCCGGGCAGATTCCCACGAAAGACGGGCAGCCTCTGAACCTGAATTTCGAAACCGGAACGTTGAAAGACTGGGCTGCCACCGGTGACGCCTTTACCAATCCCCTTTTTGCGCAGGATGACCCGTCGCCCGTTCACGAGAAAGACATGCACATCGGTTTCGACGGCAAGTATTTTCTGAGCAGTGGCGGAACCACCCACTACAAACAAACCGGGACCTTAACCTCCGTGCCTTTCAAGGTCACGCAGCCGTTTGCCGCCTTCAAAGTGTCGGGCGGGGCTCTACAGGATACGCGCGTGGAGATTGTACAGGCCGGAACAAACAAGGTTATTTACCACATCACCGGGCAAGGTCGGGCCACGCTGCAACCCGCCGTCGTAGAACTGCAACCGTATCTGAATCAGGAGATATTCATCCGGATTATTGATAACGAAACCGGCATTTCGCAAATACCGTATATCCCGAACGACAAATGGGCGCACATCAATTTTGACGATTTTCAGTTTTACGCCACACGCCCGACCTTCCCCAATGAACTGAAACAGAAGGACATTATTATCCTGCCGCCCCTGGACCCCGTCCTGAATGCCGGTCTTTCGGGGGTGGAAGCGGCCAAAGCGATGACGTTGCCGAAAGGATTTAAAATTACGCTGGCAGCCGCCGAACCGGAGATCATTAAACCGATTGCTTTCACCATCGACGCCCGCAGTCGGCTTTGGGTGGTGGAGTCGCACACGTATCCCGTTCCGGCACCGGAAGGACAGGGCCGGGACCGTATCCTGATTTTTGAGGACACGAACGGCGACGGAACGCTGGACAAGAAGAAAGTTTTTGCGGAAGGACTGAATCTGGTCAGCGGAATTGAGGTCGGCATGGGTGGTGTGTGGCTCGGTGCGGCCCCCTATCTACTGTTTATTCCCGCCGATTTTAAAAATGATAAACCGTCCGGACCAATTCAGAAGCTGCTCGACGGCTGGGGTACGCACGACACCCACGAAACCCTGAACAGCCTGCGCTGGGGCCCCGACGGCTGGCTCTACGGCAACCACGGGGTGTTTACTCATTCGAACGTGGGCAAACCGGGCGCGCCGGATTCGGAACGGACGAAACTCAATGCCGGGGTCTGGCGCTACCACCCGACCACCCGGCAGTTTGAAGTGTTCGCCGAAGGAACCAGTAATCCCTGGGGACTTGATTTCAACGACTACGGCCACGCTTTCATTACGGCCTGCGTGATTCCGCATATGTACCACATGATTCAGGGCGGGCGCTACCAGCGGCAGGCTGGCAACCACTTTAACCCGTACACGTACGACGATATTAAAACCCACGCCGACCACGTCCACTGGGTCGGTGAGCGGGGACCACATGCCGGTAATTTCCGCTCGGCGTCGGCAGGTGGTGGACACGCTCACTCCGGAGCCATGATTTATCTCGGGAACAGCTGGCCGCAGGAATACCGCAACGAGGTGTTTATGAACAACATCAACGGTGCCAAGCTAAACCAGGACCACCCAAACCGCGCCGGGTCGGGCTACATGGTCACACACAAACCGGATTTTCTGTCCATGAACGACTCCTGGTCACAGTGGCTCAACATGAAATACGACGCCAGCGGCTCGGTCTGGGCCATTGACTGGTACGACAAAAACCAGTGCCATAGCGCCAACCCGGATGTTCATAACAAAACGATGGGCCGGATTTTCAAGATCACCCACGAGAATGACAAATGGGCACAGGTCGATCTGTTGAAAGCTTCGGATAAAGAACTGGTTGCGTACCAGTTGAGCGGTAACGAATGGTACGTTCGTCAGGCGCGAACCATTTTGCAGGAACGCGGCCCTAACAAAAAGGTGCACAAGGCGCTGAAAGAAATTCTGGCTAAAAATCCGGATGCCACCCGTAAACTCCGCGCGCTCTGGGCGCTTCACGTTACGAAGGGTCTGACGGAGAACGAACTGGAAGACTTACTGGGCCATGAAAACGAATACGTCAGAAGTTGGGCCATTCAGTTGCTGGCCGAAGACAAGGCCGTTTCGGGCGAAACGCTGAAACGGTTTGCGGCTCTGGCCCAAAACGATAATTCGGCGCTCGTACGGCTTTACCTGACATCGGCCATGATGCGGCTGGAACCGAGCCAACGGTGGGAGGTGCTGGACGCCCTCGTGCAGAAATCGGCGGATAAAGATGATCATAACCTGCCGCTGATGGTGTGGTATGCGTCCGAACCGCTGGCCGCCATTGATATGAAACGGGCACTGGAAATGGCTCAAAAATCGAAATTGCCAAAGCAGTTGCCCTATACCATTCAACGGATTGCTGCCATTGGCACAGACGATGCGAAGAAACTCCTGAAGGACCTGAATGACCGGGTCGGTAAGCTGGAGCACTCGCACGAAAACCATGAAATCCAGCTGCTGCTGGCCAAGGCGCTGGAGGAGTAAGCAGTGAAAGGTACATGATCCATCCGGTGGGTCCAGACATGACTGGTGTCGTTGTGTCTGGACCCACCCGAGGGCGCGCCCCCGGTTATCCACAGTCAACCCGGTAAATCAGAAAGTAACCCAGTGGGGTAAAACATGGATAACGGGGGACACAGCCCTGGGTTATCCGCGAAAAAAGTGCTAAATTAGTAAGTAATTGGCCGCTTGTAGCAGATGCTTTTTACTGGCCTTTGAGATTTTTTACCGATAAAATGCTTCACAAAACCCGGGGAATCGTTCTGAGTTATTTTCGTTACCGCGAGACATCCATCATCGTTCGTGTTTATACCGAGGAATTCGGGCTGCAAAGTTACCTCGTTAACGGCGTCCGTTCAGCGAAGAGTAAAACCAACCGGATTGCGTTTTTTCAGCCGTTAACACTGCTTGACATGGTGGTGTATTACAAGCCGGACAAAGACCTGCACCGGCTTTCTGAAGTTAAAATTAATTATCCGTTCCAGCATATCCCGTTCGATATTGCCAAGTCCAGTCTGGCGTTGTTTGTGAGCGAAATGCTGACTAAAACCCTGAAAGAAGAAGCCAGCAACCTGACGTTGTATCACTTTCTGGAAGATAGTGTCCGGTATCTGGAAGAAGCCGAAGCCGACTACGAGAATTTTCACATTGCTTTTCTGCTGAAACTGGCGTTTTTTCTGGGATTTGGCCCGAGCAACGCCCGTGAGTTCGAAGGTCAGCTACAGGAACAGAAATACCCGTTTCTACCCGACGAGAACACTGAAAAAGCCCTGAATACGTTTCTGCGGCAACGATTGGGAGCGCCTGTCAAGGTTTCCAGACAAACGCGGGCCGAACTGCTGGACGCGCTGGTGGCGTTTTACCGAATTCACATTGACAGTTTGGGCGAAATCAAGTCACTGGCGGTTTTGCGGGAGGTACTGAGTTAAGAATCCCGGTGCACGGTTTCCGGCGCAAACGCGGGCAAACAAACGGCAATGTATTCGGCACCGCCCGGTTCGGGACTGCTGTAACGAACCCACTCACCCGGATGGGCCACTACCGCCTGACCGGCCCGGACTTCCAGCGAACCGCCTTCGTAGTCCACCCGAACCATCCCGTTCAGGACAACGGTTATTTCCTCAAATTCCGGGCGCTGGCCGGGTTCCTCCCACCCTTCGGGCGATACCATCCGGGCCACGCTTACGGCCGAATGCTGGCTGTTGACCCGCCCGGCGTATTCTTCAATCCGCTTAGGTTTGTTCCCGGCGGCTTCAATGAGAGTCGGTTTTTGGATTAAGGTGGGCATATTGCTTAAACTCTTTTCGCTTCAATTCGAAATTTTGTCCCAGATAGACCCGACGCACCTGCTCATCGTTAGCCAGATCTTCAGCCGTTCCCTGTTTCAGAATTTTACCTTCAAACAACAGGTAGGCCCGGTCGGTGATGGATAGAGTCTCGTTGACGTTGTGGTCGGTAATGAGAATGCCAATGTTTCTGTATTTGAGCTGAGCCACAATGCTTTGAATATCTTCCACCGCAATGGGGTCAACCCCGGCGAACGGTTCGTCCAGCAGAATAAACTTCGGATCAACGGCCAGACTCCGGGCGATTTCGGTACGCCGACGCTCCCCCCCCGACAAGACCTTCCCCTTGTTTTTCCGAACGTGCGTCAGACTAAATTCTTCCAGCAATTGTTCCACCTTATTTTTCTGCTCCTGCCGCGACATGTTGGTCATTTCCAGTACCGCCAGAACGTTTTCTTCCACCGTCAGATCCCGGAACACCGACGCTTCCTGGGCCAGATAACCGACACCCAGCCGCGCCCGCTTGTACATGGGCAGGTCTGTAACATCCAGGTCGTCAATATAAACCTTGCCGCTATTGGGCTTGATCAGGCCAACGGCCATGTAGAAAGAAGTGGTTTTGCCCGCCCCATTGGGACCGAGCAAACCAACGATTTCGCCCTGTTCGACCTGGTACGAAACGTGATCGTTCACCAGTCGGGAGCCGTATTTTTTAATTAAGTTTTCGGTTCGGAGAATCATGTTGCCTACTGCTCAGCGCCTACTGTCGCCTTTATATCTTTCAAATATAACTGCAACGATTTATTCCCGTTATAATTATTCTCCTCAATCTGGTAACAAATGGAAAACGGCTGGTCGCGCCGGAGAAAAAGGGCGTGGTGGGCCATGTTGAAACCAATCGCGGTAAACCGTTTATAAGACCCGGCCTGCTGTACGGTTATTTTCAAGTGCTTTTCCTTCATGATGTACGGTTCTCCGACCAGATAAACATCGCTGGTTGAAAAAACGGGCGCCATGTTTTGCGGGCCGAAAGGCGACATCTGTTTGAGAACGTTGTAGAATTTCTGGTCGATTGCATCCAGATCAAGCTCCATGTCAATTTCGATCATCGGAATGAGCTGTTCCTCCAGAATACGCCGGGTAACCACTTCCTCAAATTTCTGCTGAAATGCTTTGATATTTTCCAGCTTAAGCGTCAAACCGGCTGCGAACGTATGGCCACCAAACTGCTCGAGTAATTCGGCGCATTCTTCAATGGCTTCGTAGACGTCAAAGCCCGGCACCGACCGCGCCGAGCCAGCCGCCCGGTTATGCGATTCGGTCAAAATGATCGTTGGCCGGTGATATTTTTCAATGCAGCGCGATGCCACAATACCGATCACGCCTTTGTGCCAGGTATTGTTGAACAGAACCGTGCTTTTGGCATTCAGGAGCCATTCATCACTCTGAATCATGGCCAGGGCCTGCTCGGTAATGCTGGTATCGTATTGCCGACGGCTGTTGTTGTGCTCGTTAATTTCAAACGCAAAATCGGTGGCTTCCTGCTCGCTTTCGGCCAGTAACAACTGCACGGCGGCTTTAGCGTGCTTAATTCGGCCGGCGGCATTAATCCGCGGACCTAACCCGAAAACCACATTGGTAATGTCCAGCGTAGAATTAAAACCGGCAATCTTGATGAGCGCCTGCACCCCAAAACCGGGTGTGGAGTTCAGCTTTTTCAAACCATAGTAGGCCAGAACACGGTTTTCGCCCGTAATCGGTACAATATCTGACGCGATGCTGATGGCCAGTAAATCCAGAAAATCATATAATTGCTCGAGCGGAATTCCCCTGAACAAACAGAGCGCCTGCAACAGCTTAAAGCCAACGCCACAACCCGTCAGGTCTTTGCAGGGGTACTCACAGTCCGAACGCTTGGGATCAAGCACGGCCACCGCTTTAGGGAGTTCGGCCCCCGGACGGTGGTGATCACAAATAATGAATTCAATGCCTTTTTCCCAGGCCTCCTCGACACGCTCGATGGATTTGATACCGCAATCGAGACTAACAATCAGCGAGAAACCATTCTCAGCGGCCCATTCAATGCCCTGCGCCGAAATACCGTATCCTTCCTTATACCGGTCGGGAATGTAATAATCCAGATTGGAATAAATGGTTTTCATGAAACCGTAGAACAAAGCCACCGAAGTAGTACCATCTACGTCATAATCACCGTAAATCAGGATTTTCTCCTCCCGGACCATCGCCATTTGCAGCCGTTGCACCGCCTTGTCCATGTCTTTCATCTGAAATGGATCGTGCAGATGTGGGAGTTCTGGGCGGAAATACGTTCGGGCCTGGTCAAAGTTATATACCCCCCGTTGCACAAGCAGCATCGCCATGAACGGACTTACTTTCAGATCACGGGTCAGGTTTTCAACCGCCAGTAACTCCTCGGGTGACTCCGGTATCGGCCGGTATATCCAGCGTTTCTCACTCATACTGCAAGTTAAAAAAGAAAAAGGTAGTTCGAAAAAGAAAACCTGTGCGCTCGGGCAAACGGTTTAACCAGAGCGTGCCGCTCTCCCTTTATCAACCAAAAAAGAAAGTTGCCCTGTTCCCTGCCACCCAAGATAAGTTATAGTCCATCGTTACCGGCTAACTGATTTATTTAACAAACACCCGAACACTTTTGCAGCCCTGGGCATGCAGTAGATAAAAACCGGGTTTTAACGGAGCTAAAGGCTCCAGTGTCACTTGCCCGGTATTTTTTTCGATGACGCGAAAGGCGATGTAAGTACCCCCCAAATCGGTCAATCGCAGCGACGACCGATCAGGTTCATTCATCTGCACCCCGATGGAGCGGCCGTCGGAGGGGTTTGGGTAAACCGAAAGTGCGGGCAAGTGTTCATCGTGCCGCACGGCAATGATTTTGGAATAGTGCGTTGCTCCATCTTTATCGACCTGCTGCAACCGGTAATAATTCGTCGTCTGATGCGACTGATCATCCACGAAAGAATACAATTGCCGCCGACTGCCATCGCCAAACGCCGTTACCCGACCGATGGACCTAAACTCGGCTACATCGATACTGTGTTCAACAATAAAATGGCTTGCATTGCGCTCGGACGTGGTTTCCCATACTAACTGAATGACACTACGAATGGGTTTCGCCCGAAAATTGGCTAATTCAACCGGCAGCACTACACCCGCCCACTCCATATCACCGATGGTAAATCCCTGCGGGTTGGGATCAGGACCGGCTAACGGCCCGTTTCCGTAAACAATCGTCACATTTTTTACTTTTTCCGGGAAACTCACTTTATTGACATCCGCCCGGGTACTGGACGTTGCCAGAATTTCGTTTCCATTGACGCTGTAGCCTGCTCCGGCCGGAATGACGGGCATGACGGCATTGCCTGCTTCATCTGTCGCCAGAATGATAATCTTGTCCTGATAGTTGTGATTCTGGTTTGTAAAATCGGTTTTATATTGAAGGGCAAGCAGCGGAAATTCTAACCCCATAACGGGATCACTGAATGTAAAACTATAATTCTTCGTTTCGCCCGCATTGCTAAAATTGACGCTGGGTGTATTCAGCCCGGTACCGGCCCGGCGCGGAGACAGATTCGAAAACAAACCGGGGCCGGTGATGCTGATGTCAACAGTAACCGCTGGTGTACCAATGCTGGTATAGGAGTGAGACAGGGCCCCATCCGGATAAAGCGGAGCGGTGGTGTTAAAATCAAGATCCTGGGCCAGAGAAGCAGTAAAACTCAACAAGGCAGCCAGCCCGGCGGAAAGTAGAAAACGGACGTACATGTTACGGTAAATAAAGGTGTGAATTTTTACTTACCGTAAGACGTGTAACGCTCTAAAAGTCACAGGTTAGTTCAAACAAACTGCTTGGCTTCCTGCCAGTAAACTTCCATTTCGTCCAGCGTCATGTCTTTTAATTGTTTGCCGGTCTTGCGGGCCTGTTCCTCCAGGTACTGAAAACGCCGGATAAACTTTTTGTTTGTACGCTCCAGAGCCGTTTCGGGGTTGATGTCAATAAAACGCGCGTAGTTGACCAGCGAAAACAGCACATCACCAAACTCTTTCTCCGCCCGCTCGGCATCGATTTTCTCGTCGGTTTCGGCGTTGAACTCGGCCTTAAACTCCTGCATTTCTTCCTCTACTTTCTCCCAAACCTGCTGTTTTTCTTCCCAATCGAATCCGGCACCCCGGGCTTTTTCCTGAATCCGCATGGCTTTCACCAGAGCGGGCAACGAACCCGGCACCCCGGCCAGCACGGATTTGTTTCCTTCTTTCAGCTTCAGCTGCTCCCAGTTCTGCTTTACTTTTTCTTCCGTATCGGCTACTACATCGCCGTAAATATGGGGATGGCGGGAAATCAGTTTGTCACAAACTCCGTTCAGTACATCGGCAATGTCGAAGGTGGCCCCGGACTGCGGTTCGGAAGCGATACGGGCGTAAAAAACCAGGTGCAGCATCACGTCGCCCAGTTCTTTCCGGATTTCGGGCAGGTCCTTTTCCAGAATAGCGTCCGAGAGTTCGTAGGTTTCTTCGATGGTCAGGTGCCGCAGGGTATCCATCGTTTGCTTACGGTCCCAGGGACACTGTTCGCGCAGTTCGTCCATGATGGTCAGCAGGCGGTCAAAAGCCAGCAATTGTTCCTGCCGCCGGGCGGGCATCGTTTCGAGTCGTTGATTCAGGTTGGTCTGCATCAGAAGTGTTTTTTACAAAGTTACCACGTTTTAACCACCCCAAAAAGCGTTTGATGATCACCCCATCAAATACAAATGAAATGGCCGCCCGAGCCCTTGTTAAATATTTTCGCCCATCTGCTTGTTCCGGACAAATTCCCTTCGCTACTTTGCAACTCAAAGTTCTTTTGCACCATGCTAAACAAACTACTTGCCGTTTACCGCTCCGGCGAAGGCTTACGGATGCTGATTCTGCTGTCGGTCATGAGTATGGCCATGGTCATTGTGCGTTTACACCCGTGGTACATCAAAATGCTTAGCTGGAATTTGTTTCTGGCCTGGATTCCTCTCGTCGTCGCCCTGGCGCTGCGTGAAGGGCTGGAAAGCCGACAGCTTCCTAACTGGGTCCTATGGCCGGGATTGGTCTTCTGGCTCTTGTTTCTGCCAAATTCTCCGTATATTATCACGGACCTGTTTCACATTCAGCACGTTCCGGTAGAAACCCTCTGGTTTGACACCATGATGTTTTTTATGTGCGCCCTCACGGGGCTGCTGGCGGGTCTATACTCCCAGATTCTGGTCCACCGGATGCTGAACCAACGCCTGGGGCATACACGAACGTGGATCATCATGATCGGGTGCCTGATGCTGACCAGTTTTGGCGTGTATCTGGGCCGCTACATTCGGCTTAATAGCTGGGATTTATTCACGGATCCGCTCGATCTGGCACAACTGGTTATTCAAAGTCTGTTTAATCCCTTTGCCCTGAAACTCACACTTTCGTATACTTTTGCGTTGGTGACGCTCTATATCGGTTTCACCCAGTACGTTCAACGCCGTACGCATGAGTCGCTGGATTGACGTTCGGAAAAACCTGCGGAGCTTTCGGTTTGCAGCCGACGGTATCATCGCCCTGTTCCGGTTTGAAAATAACGCTAAAATTCACTTATTGGCAGCAGTGGCCGTTGTGATTGCCGGTATCTGGCTCCGGCTGGACCGGATCGAATGGGCCATGATTCTGACGCAGGTGGCTCTGGTGTGGGCGGCTGAAGCCTTTAATACGGCCATCGAAAAACTCGCCGATGTGGTTTCGCCGGAACGCCATCCGCAGATTAAAGCCGTCAAGGATTTGGCAGCCGGGGCCGTATTGCTGGTGGTTATTCTGGCGGTTGTCGTCGGTATTCTGATTTTTGGTACTAAATTAATGGAATGGTTGGAAAGGACGGGATGGTTTTGATGGTAGCCATTTACCGTTGAGATCCTCTACGAGCAGACCATAAAAAGCATAACAAACCATCTTAACCATTCAATTTCCTTTTTGATGTCCGAATCGCACGAACATTTACAAACCCTGACGGAAATCCGGAGCTTGATGGAACGCTCCTCGAAGTTTCTGTCGTTAAGTGGACTATCGGGGGTTTCAGCGGGAATTGTAGCCCTTTTGGGTGCCGGAGCAGCATACGTGAAACTACAGAACGATCACCTGACGTTGCTCAGTTACGAACGCATGAGCCGACTCAATGGGCCGGACCGTCGGGAAATGGTTGACTTTCTGATACTGGATGGCACCATCGTTCTGGTAGCGGCTTTGCTGCTGGGCATCTTTTTTACGGTTCGCAAGGGCCGACGACAGGGGCAGAGTGTCTGGAACAGCACCTCGAAACGGCTACTCTGGGCACTGGCAGTTCCGCTGGTTGCGGGTGGCATCTTTTGCCTGGCGCTGATCCGGTTCAACCTGATCTGGCTGACATTCCCGGCAACCCTTATTTTTTACGGAATGGCCCTCTGTAGTGGCAGTAAATACACCGTCCGCGACGTTGAATACCTCGGTTTGTCAGAAATTCTGCTGGGCTTACTGGCCCTGTTCTGGACCGGCTATTCACTCCTGACGTGGGCCGTCGGATTTGGACTGCTGCACATTATTTACGGTACCGTAATGTACCTCAAGTATGAACGAGACGAACGAAAGCGCTGATGCGAGAGTTCCTGATAGGTTTTAATAAAGCGTTTGAGAGTAAGGCCCGATTAGGGATTATGTCGGTTTTGATTGTGAATG
Source organism: Larkinella arboricola (assembly GCF_003259745.1). Taxonomy (GTDB): domain Bacteria; phylum Bacteroidota; class Bacteroidia; order Cytophagales; family Spirosomataceae; genus Larkinella; species Larkinella arboricola. Next base: position 70,860 of record NZ_QLMC01000003.1, read on the forward strand.
AAACCCTGAGTTTCAATTCCCTTAAAGAACTGCTGGACATGACCGACGGGAATCTGGCGACGCACCTGCGTGCGCTGGAGGAGCAGGGCTATGTCTCCGTAAAAAAACAATTTGTGGGCCGTAAGCCCAACACTACCTATTCGGCCACGCCAACCGGTCGCCAGGCTTTCACCGAACACCTCAACGCCCTGGAAGATTTTATCCGTGGTTCCGTTTAAAAAATGAAAAAGACCTGCAAACGAATCACCGTGGAGCCGCCGAAGCGGAACGGTTTCAGATTGCAGGTCTTTTTCCGGAAAGCGGTCTGGTTTGTCCAACCGCTCGTGTGTTAGTCAGGCCAATAATTAGAACAGGTTCTGGATTTCTACCCGGCGCTGGAAATGCTGCCCGTCTTTAAACGGCAGATGAACCAGAACGTGGCCTTCTTCCTGCGTGGCCTCGATATGCTCGGCATCAACAAAATCCGGAATATCGATAACCCTCAAAAACATCGGTACGGCCAGGCTTTGGCCTTCCGACATATTTTTTTGCTGGAGTAATGTATATAAAACCAGTTTTTTTCCGTCGATCAAAACATTAAACGCATCGGGGCCAACGCCGGGAGCGGATAATTTAATTACCAACCGGTCTGATTCCTGCTCGGTTTCCATTCGGGTCATGCTCGATCCACCATACAGAGTATTCAGCAAATCAAACTGTCCTCCCATTCCCTGTAGCGTATTTTCTATCGGTTTCATAAGCCTACTTATTGGTTGTATGGTTACTGTTGTTCAAATTACGTACCTAATTTACCATGCCGCTTTTTAACGCCATATTGGCCGCTAAAAGCCAACAACTTTAAAAAAGCCTGCCAATTGGGCAGTAATTTGTTATTTAACGCAAATAATCCTGATTTTTAGGCCGAAAAAATGATAAAATAATCTATGATCTGGCTAATTGCCACTTTGTTGAGTGTGTATGGAGTGTGGCATTTTTTCCGCACCAGGCAAGGATTCCCCGTGTTAATGTTCCACAAAATTCATCCAGAATTGCAAGACACACTAACGGTTTCAATACCCCAATTTGAGCGGCAATTGCAGTGGTTGCAAGACCATAATTACCAGACCATTACACTTGAACAACTGATGAGGTCGCTACAAGACCCAAAATCATTACCCGACCGATCGGTATTGATTACGTTTGATGATGCCTACGTCAATAACCTGACTCATGCGCTACCGATCCTGCAACGGTTTGGAATGAACGCCGTGCTGTTTGTTCCAACGGCTTTTATAGGTCGGTGCAACGAATGGGACGGCTGTACGGAACTACTCATGGCCACCAACCAGCTCCGGCAACTACTCCCGACGTTCGAACTGGCGCTACATTCACACCAGCATTTGAATTATAAACACCAAACCGTAGCGGTGATTGAGGAGGATTTGACCGAGAACATAACGGCTTTTGACACCCTAAACCTGCCCTACATCCGGGCGTTTGCCTATCCGTACGGGGGGCGCCCGAAAGAGGCAGCCACCAAACAGGCCATGCAGCGGGCCATGCAGCAGTTGGGTATCGGGCTGGCGTTCCGGATTGGCAACCGCCTGAACCGTTTCCCCGTGAACAACCGCTACGAACTCCAGCGGCTCGACATTCGCGGCACCGACACCCTAACGCAATTTGCTCGGAAAATACGGTTTGGAAAACTGATCTAATCGCATGAACATCTTTATTGATACCGAACGTTTGCGGGATCTGAACAGCGGCCTGGGGCAATTCTGCCTGCAATTGGGTCAGGAACTGGTTCGGCAAAAACCACCGTCGGCCCGGCTTACGTTTCTGGTTCCGAAAGGACAGGAAGGCGTTTTCGGCACGAACGTTCATTACCAAACAGCGGCCTGGTGGCGGAAGTGGTATAATCCGGGCACCTACGATCTGTGGCACTGTACTCACCAGGATTCGCGGTTCTGGCCCGCATCCCGACAGACCCGAACGGTTTTAACCATCCACGACCTGAACTTTCTGGAACGGACGGATTATAACGACGCCAAAAAGGCAAACCGCCTGACGGCTTTACAGCGCAAGGTTGACCGGGCCTCGGCGATCACCACCATCTCGGAATACACGGCCTCCGTCGCTCGCCAGCACCTGACGCTTCCGAACGTTCCACTGACGGTTATTTACAACGGTAATTCGCTTAACCGCGCCATTGCCCAGCCGCTCGCCGTTTCGAATCCGTTTTTCCTGTTTGTTGGTGTGATTCATCCCAAAAAAAACCTGCACACGCTGCTGCCGCTGCTGGAAGCCTTCCCGGAATGGCAGCTCGTGCTGGCCGGCCCCGACACCCATCCCTACGCAGCCCACCTGCGCGAACAGGCGCAGCACCTGGAAATTGCGGATCGGCTGGTGATGCCGGGCACGGTCACGGAAGCCGTCAAAAGCTGGCTCTACCAACACTGCGACGCCTTTTTGTTCCCGTCCCTTTCCGAAGGTTTTGGCCTGCCGGTGGTCGAAGCCATGAGTTGTGGCAAGCCGGTTTTTCTGTCACGACTGACGAGCCTGCCCGAAATCGGCGGTACGGATGCCTATTACTTTGAATCGCTGGAACCGGAAGAAATGGCCGAAACCGTTTTTGCGGGCCTCAACGACTTCCGCGCCAATCCGTTCCGGGCCACCCGGCTCCGCCAGCAGGCTGCCCGCTTCAGTTGGGAACGAGCCGCCCAACAATATTGGCAGTTGTATACTGATTTGTTGTAAACGGGTTACGGTATTGGATTTACTTTGGCTACCTTTGCGGCTTATTGAACCATTTTGAAGAGTATGCTTCGAACGCACACTTGCGGAGAAATCCGCATCGAACACGTTAATACCCAAGTTATTCTCTGCGGCTGGGTGCAACGCATCCGCGACAAAGGCGGTTTGATCTGGATTGACCTCCGCGACCGCTACGGCCTGACCCAACTGCTGCTCGAAGAAGGCCAGACCGATCCGGCCATCATCGAGACCGCCCGCTCGCTGGGCCGTGAGTTTGTGGTGAAAGCCACCGGCGAAGTGATCGAGCGTAAATCCAAAAACCCCAACCTGCCCACGGGTGATATTGAGGTCCGGCTGCAAGGGCTGGAAGTCCTGAATCCGGCCAAGCTGCCACCCTTCCTGATCGAAGACGAAACCGACGGGGGCGACGACCTGCGGATGAAATACCGGTACCTGGACCTGCGCCGGAATCCCGTTCGGAGAAACCTCGAACTGCGGCATAAAATGGCCCAGCAGACGCGGATTTACATGGACGGCCAGGACTTTATCGAGGTAGAAACGCCGGTTCTGATCAAATCAACGCCCGAAGGAGCCCGCGATTTTGTGGTACCAAGCCGCATGAACCCCGGCGAGTTTTACGCCCTGCCGCAATCGCCCCAGACGTTCAAGCAACTGCTGATGGTATCGGGTTTTGACCGGTATTACCAGATTGTCAAGTGTTTCCGCGACGAAGACCTGCGCGCCGACCGCCAGCCAGAGTTTACGCAGATCGACTGTGAAATGTCGTTTATTACACAGGAAGATATTCTCCAGATGTTCGAAGGACTGGTTCGGCACCTGTTCAAAACCGTCAAAGGCATTGATCTGGCCGAAGTGCCACGCATGACCTACGCTGATGCCATGCGGCTGTACGGTTCAGACAAACCCGATACGCGCTTCGGTATGGAGTTCGTCGAGTTGAAAGGGGCATTCGATACCGTCGATCTGACGTCGGGCAAAAACTTTGTCGTGTTTGATTCGGCAGAACTGGTCATTGGTATTAACGCCAAAGGCTGTGCGGAGTATACCCGTAAGCAGATTGATGAATTAACGGAATACGTGAAACGTCCGCAGATCGGCGCCAAAGGGCTGATTTACGTGCGTTACAATACCGATGGAACCGTCAAATCATCGGTTGATAAATTTTACTCGGAAGACGATCTGAAACAATGGGTCGTGCAATTCCAGGCCGAACCCGGTGATCTGCTGCTTATTATGGCGGGTGATGCGGCTAAAGCCCGGAAACAATTAAACGAGTTGCGGTTGGAAATGGGAACCCGCCTGGGTTTGCGCGATCCCAATCAGTTCAGTGCCCTGTGGGTGTTGGATTTTCCGCTGCTGGAGTGGGGCGAAGACGAAAACCGCTGGTTTGCGATGCACCACCCGTTTACCTCGCCCAAGCCGGAAGACATTCCGCTGCTGGAAACCAACCCCGGTCACGTGCGGGCCAACGCCTACGACATGGTCATCAACGGTACCGAAGTCGGCGGGGGTTCCATCCGGATTTTCCAGCGGGAGTTGCAGTCGAAGATGTTTGATTTTCTGGGTTTCACGCCCGAAGAAGCCAAGGCGCAGTTCGGCTTTTTGCTGGATGCGTTCGAGTACGGCGCTCCTCCCCACGGCGGCATCGCGTTCGGTTTCGACCGGCTGTGCTCTATCTTCGGCGGTGCCGACTCCATCCGCGACTTCATTGCCTTCCCGAAAAATAACTCGGGCCGCGACGTGATGATCGATTCGCCCGCTACGATTTCGCCGGCGCAATTGGACGAATTGCAGATTGCGGTAGCAAAGAAATAACAAAAAAGGGCCGGCATTGCCGGCCCTTTTTTGTTAAAACAGTTTTTCGTTCGGCGGCTTAATGCCTTTCATCCGGATATAAATAGTTGTCTGTCCCCGGTGGTGCGTCTGGTGTTCAAACGCTTTGGCCAGCATCGTTTCGCGGGACATTTCGCGCGGGCCCATCTTTACATTTTCGGCCAGTTGCGCGTCGCTCAGTCCTTTCACCCCATCGATCACAAAGTCATAACTGTCCATCACGGCTTTCGTCAGACCGGCTTTGGTCTTGAACTCCTCCATGGTTTCCATTTTCTTTCCCTGCATCGGATTGGTTTTTCCGGTAGCGCCCGACGCAAAGTTGTAGTTTGCGTTGGCCAGGTGAAGCATTTGTTCGGCAAAGCTCCGGACCTCGGGTGTTGGCTTGAAGTTTACGCCCTCTTCCGGCATTGCATCGAGGTATTCCTTCGTATACTCTTTAGCGCGCTGCCATTCTGCCGTAATCTGACTAACGGTTGTCAGTTTGGTCGAAAAGCCGCTGAACGTTACCCAGAGCATCAGGGTCAGGGCGGTAAATGCAAGTTTTTGTTTCATAGCGAGAAGGTAATGGTTTGAGAACCAAAGTTAAATCTGGCAGCCAGGTTTGCAAGCCCGTTCCCCTGGATTTCTACTCAAAATTGGGCGTAAAATAAAATTCGACACGAAAATGTAATTTGCATCGCTTTTTCGTTTAAAATGTAGATCAGTTTAGCAAGCAACAAATCAACTATGTTATTACCCGCCGAATACACCCGCTACGAAAAGCACCTGAACCTGCCAGAAATTGGCGTGGAGGGACAATTGAAGTTAAAACAGGCTCGTGTTCTGGTGGTAGGCGCCGGTGGATTGGGTTGCCCGGTTTTGCTGTATTTAACCGCGGCTGGCGTTGGTACCATTGGTATTATTGACCCCGATACGGTTGCTATTAGTAACCTGCAAAGACAGGTACTTTACACTACAGAACAAGTAGGTAAACCGAAGGCAACCATAGCCGTAAATTCACTCAAAAAAATTAATCCAGAAATCAGCTTCAACGCCTACGCGTATTCACTCGACCGTTCCAACGCCCGGACGATCATCGACGAATACGATCTGGTGGTGGACTGTACCGACAACTTTACGGTTCGTTATCTGGTCAACGATGTCTGTGTGATGCAGGGAAAGCCGTTTGTTTACGGCGCCATCCACCGTTTTGAAGGCCAGGTTGCGGTGTTGAATGCCCGGCTGGCCCCTTCGGAGTTTCAGCCCGAAGAAATCCGGCGCGGCCCCACCTACCGCTGTCTGTTTCCGGAATTTCCGAATCAGATGGAAATTCCAAATTGCGCCGACACAGGCGTTATGGGCGTTCTGCCCGGCGTGATTGGCACCTACCAGGCCAACGAGGTTATTAAACTGATTACGGGCATTGGCCACTCGCTGAACGAAGAACTGCTGATGGTGGATTTGCTGGCCATGTCGTTTCAGAAAATCCGGGTTCGCCGACGGCTTGATGCCGAAGCAGCCGCCCAGAACGGTTGGGAAGAAGGCCAGCGTATCATCGCAAAAACCGAAATCCGCCAGAGCATCACCCCGCTGGAACTGGCCGAACGGCTGACCAAGGAAGAAGATATTTTTCTGCTCGACGTTCGCGAACGGCCCGAATACAACATCTGCCATCTGGAAAATGCGGTTCTGATTCCGGTCAATATCATCGCCAATAACGTCAAACGTATTCCGGTTGATCGGCCGGTAGTCGTCTACTGCCACCACGGTATTCGCAGCCAGTACGTGATCGATTATCTTCAGAAGGAGTTCGGTTTTACCAACCTCATGAACCTACAGGGCGGCATTAATAGCTGGGCACGGGATGTCCAGCCGGAGATGGAAGTCTATTAGAGCGTTTCCGGGGTAATAAACTAACGCCCGTTGGCTGCTCTTTGGAGCGAAAGCCAACGGGCGTTGCTTTATCCGCTTCGAACGGGTTCAGAACTGGGTTAGCTCCAATGTCCACTACGGTTCTGTCAGTTCTTTGGAGTCCTTTGCTTTGCCATTCAGCTCGTTTTTTTTCTTTTCAATAACCGTACTTTCTTCCTTCGGAGCCAAGTCAGGCATCGGGCTGGCCGGAACGGCTTTCCCCTGAAAGTCGCCCTCAAGTTGCCGCCGACCGTCTTTAATCCGCATATGGCCCGCAAAATCGGTTGCTTTTCTTCCACCAACATTCAGTGAGCTAACCAACCGCTGCAATTGTGTAGGATCATATCCCACCAGATAAGACAGCAGGGAAACCGTTACGGCAAATTTAAAATAGGAAGCCGCCGACATCCCGAGAATAGGCGTAGACATATCGTTCGCATCGACCGGCACGGAAAAACTCGCTACGTACGTACCCGCCACCAGGATCAGGTAAGCCAGAAACCCGCGAAACATCGAAACAACTGGGTGTTCGGTCATGTAAACCAGGCTCCGGTATTCGAACGAATCGTGATCCAGCGCATCAATGTCAATATGAGGTTTTTCGTTAATGGCACTGAGGTTACTGGCCAGCCCCCCAATAACACCCGCCAGGGCCGCCAGTAGTGCGGTATTGGTCGGCGTAAACGTCAGCGCGTACAACCATAGCGTCTCCCAGATGACATGGCCATCCGTATCAAGGGGTTTCAGCTTCGATGACGAGATGCTTAACCCCATAAAAAATAAAATCAGCCAGCCTAAAAAAAGGGCAATCCCCATTAAGCCACGGTTGCGGACATAGTTTTTACCGACGGTCAGTTTTTCAGCAGCAGGTGCATCTTCTGTTTTCATAGCGATACGGGTTAACAGAATAAATGTACACCAGCTATATACTCATTGTCAATACTTTACCAACAAATACGGTACTAGTACGTATCGGTATCCGGTAAAATACGTGCGTCGGCAGATCGGTTCGAAGTCAATCTAATACCGTGTATCTGACCCGTTCCGGTAGTTGTTTTTTCTATTCGGATGAGGGCGGCATTCCGATTTGTGCCCGTCGCAGATCGACAGGAACCGGCGCATGAACTCGCGCCCTCCAAATTTGTCATACGTAGGACAATCAGAATAAACCCCGGCGGTGCCGGGGTTGTGTTTTAAAACATGGTAACTGTTGCTAGATGTAAAAGCTGTGCGACGTCAGAACCAGGTTGGTTTCATGAAAGTGTTCCTCAAACAAGTCCTGCAATTCATGAACATACTGAATATACCGACGCGACTTGATACACAGCCAGCAGTTCATTCCTGCCACCAGACGCGCATTTTCAAAACTCCACGAATACGCCGATGGATCGGGTTGAAAGCCGAAGGCCTGCAACCAGGGCTTGGTCAGCCTGATGGGCTGGAGATCATCGGACGAGAGACTTCTCAGGTGCTGCTCGGTTAGTAGAACAGGCTCCTTCTGAACAACATAATATCGATTACTCTTTGGGGTTATGATTCCATTCATTGTGCGGGGTAATCATGTTTTACCCTTTGTACGCAGAAGAGTAAATTATATTGCTTTTTTAAGGCGCCTTTCTGTACAACATTAGTTAATGGGAAAATAAACGGACTAAATCTTTATAACACATTGACTATCAATGCATTACCAGAAAGTACTTACTATACGTATGTGGACAATCTACGTATGAATACCGGCAACTATAGATACAAAAAAGCCCGGATAATACCGGGCGTAGAATTTAACGGAATCAAATCAACAGAATCAGGCTGCGGCCCGCACCTGAGGTTGAGGACGTTGCAGTTGACGGACATGATCTTCTTTCAGAACGATGACATCCCGCTGCGGTTTGCCGCTGTTAATGGAATCGACCAGCGCATCCAGAAGCCGATAGGCCCATTCCGGAATGTATTTGCCTTCTACTTCCACAAACACCTTCGGAAAATTGTATAAACCCCGACCAAGCCCGAACTGCACGGCGGCCCGTTTCATGGCATCGGAAATACCGCCTTTCACGGGTTCGATGGCCGTCCGGCTGGCACCGTCGGTTTTGCTGATTACCTGACCGGAAGGCAGGGTAACGGTTATCGTACACAGAAAACCGCCGTCAATTTCCCTGATTTCGTTGCTCCAGTTTGCCCAGCCAAATTGCTCATCGAATCGCTCCATGACCGAACGGTTGGTGATGTATGGTACGACAATCAGCTTGGCTGGTTTGCCGTTTTTCGCTTCAATTACCTGCTGCACCCGCCATTCAATCTCTTCTGCCTGTAAGGGTGTCGTTAATTTTTGGAGTTCCATTTCGTTAGTATTTGCTTGCTTAAATATAACAAATACCGGGCAGGTTTCATTCAAAAATTCCCCGAAATATTCACGTAGAAGTGATAGAATAATCACCGTCAGCGGGCATTAATTTAGCTGCCTGACCAGGCAAAACACAAAACCAGTCGTAGCCATTCATCAACACCGTGGTTGTCGAATGGGAGTTCCCGTTGCTTATCGCCAGTGGCTACAGAAAGCAAGGTCAGAATACGCCAATCTATGGGAAGACAGGGAGAATCTGCCAGACAAATCACTACTCCATGTCAACTTCCTGAACCGTAGCGGGACTGGTTAGCAGCAGGGGTAACGTAACCCGAAACCAGCCATTCGCTTCTTCGATGCGTGGAGTTGGATGATTCAGGAGCCGGTATTTGTCGGTGATGTTGGACAGGCCCACCCCGTTGGATTCGACCCGCACAGCCCGGCGCTGGATATTGTTTTCGACCACCAGATGGCCCACTTCCGTCGTGCCGATACGGATTGTCAGTGGTTCTTCCAGCAGCGCCCGGTTATGCTTAACGGCATTCTCGACGAGTAGTTGCAGCGTGAGGGGCGGAAGAAGGGCATCCTGAAACGTGTCGGCTACGGCAATTTCCGTGCAGATACTCTGTCCATACCGGGTTTTAAGCAGATGCAGGTAAGATCGGATGAAATTGAGTTCTACGCTTAATGAGGTCAGTTCCGAATCACCTGCCCGGAGCAGGTACCGGTAAACACTCGATAATTCATCGACGTAATCGGTGGCCTGTTGGGGATTTTCGTCGATCAGGGCGGAAAGCGTATTGAGCGAATTAAACAGAAAATGCGGGTTAACCTGACTTTGTAAGGCTCGCATCTGAGCCTCGGTAAATTGCTGTTTAAGCTGCTGCACCGTGAGGTCGGCTTCCAGTTGCCGGCGCAGATACTGTTCGCGTTCCCGAATCAGTGTCTGTTCAGCCATGATTTGCTGGAGCGCCTGCTGCCGTTGCCGGTACGACAGTCCGAGGGACACGCAGATCAGGTCGAGCAGGATACCCACCTGCATGATAAAAGCCGGATGCCTGGGTAAGGGCAAACGAACAACAACCTCAATCCCCTGGTCAATGTACTGGTTCAGTACCACCGTAGAGAAAATTTCACCCAGCCACAACGCCACAGTACCGACAAAAAAGAACCGGGCCAGCACATCCGTCCGCTTCAGGTACATGATGAAGGTGTAGAGGATGGTCAGGTTGGTCAAAACCAGCACAATACCCCGTTCGATATCGAGCACAATAGCGTGCCAGCCGGTTTGCCACAGCGACGAGAACAGGTTAAAATACGTTTCGGGCAGGGCAAACAACAACCAGGTAACCTGCATGATCCGGTACCAGCGCAGCAGGCGGGGGTAGCTGGTCAGGTTCATAAACGTCAGGGCCAGTTCCAGATACAGCACAGAAAATACGTAGAAAGGAACCGTCCGGACAAACGCCATGATGGCCGGTTCCAACGCCAGCGCATCCCCACCAAAGGCAATGACCCACAGGAAGATATAGAGACTGTAAAGCGCATAAACCCGTTCCCGGCGAATCACCCACTGGATCAGGTTAGCCGCCATGATCACCATCGTGCCGCCAACGAACAGTAAAATCCATTGATCGTAAGTGGGTAAAATCAGGTGCATACAACGTAAGAAGTTGAAGTTCAACGAAAATAGAAAAAAGTTGCTTTACCTGCCGCTTTTTACGGTTCATGGTTAAAAAGGTTGGGGAATCAGGCGCCTACCGGCAATTTTAGCCCGATCAATTAAACAACAACATCTACACATGAACCCTCAGCGCATCCTTTTTGCAACCGTGCCCTTCGACGGGCATTTTAGCCCTCTTACTGGTTTAGCCGTTCACCTTAAGCAGCTTGGCCACGATGTCCGCTGGTATGTTGGCGGGCATTACGGCGACCGCGTCCGGGCCCTGGGGCTACCCCACTACCCCACTGTAAAAGCCCGCGTTATTAACCAGACGAACATGGACGAACTGTTTCCGGAACGGAAGAAAATTAAAAACCCCATCAGCCGCGCCCGGTTCGATGTCAAACAAACGTTCCTCAACCCGATTCCGGGCTACGTGGATGACCTCATGGCTATCCACGCCGACTGGCCCTTCGACCTGATTGTGTACGATCTGGCCTGCCTGGGCGCCTTGTTTGTGCAGGAGTTGCTCGCCATTAAAGGCGTGGCCGTTGGCGTGCTGCCCCTGTTTGAAAGCGAATCCAACCCACCCGCAGACGACCCGCATCAGTTCCCGCTGAAACGCTGGCTGGTACGCCGGGCAAAGCGGGCTAAAGTTTATCTGACCTTCCGGGTGATGATGAAGCCCTGCAACGTGCTCTACAATGAACTCCGGGGTCAATATGGCCTGCCGCCCGAGTCAGGCTTTATGTTTGAATCCGTGTTCCGGAACGCCCATCTGTACCTGCAAAGCGGGGTGCCGGGCTTCGATTACCCGCACCGGCAGTTCAGCCCGAACGTTCGGTTTGTAGGGCCCCTGATGCCACACCGGTCGGGCCAGAAAACGCCGTTTAGGCAGGCAGAGCGTACCCTTCCCTACAAACACGTGGTGCTGGCGACGCAGGGAACATTTGAGAATGATGTCGAGAAAATCATCGTGCCAACGCTAGAAGCCTACAAAAACGACCCCGATACAATGGTTATTGTCACGACGGGCGGATCGGGCACCGAAGCCCTGCGCGGGCGTTACCCCCAGTCCCATTTCCTGATCGAAGACTTTATTGATTATGACGCCGTGATGCCTTACGTGAATGTGTATGTCACCAACGGCGGCTACGGGGGGGTGATGCTCGCGCTTAAACACAAGTTACCGATTGTAGTTGCGGGCGTTTATGAAGGGAAAGATGACATCGCCGACCGGGTTCAGTTTAACCAGGTTGGTATAAACCTCAATACCGAAACGCCCAAACCGGCCCAGATATACCGGGCGGTAACGAAAATACGGACAGATGATACGTACCGCCAGCGGGCGCGGCAGTTGAGCAGGGAGTTTGAGCAATATCAGCCCAATCAGCTAGCCGTGGGTTACATCAACGCATTGATGACCGAGAAGCCCGGCCTGCTGGTTACCACGTAACCGTAAACCCGTGAAGAAAAGTAGATCATTCCGTACCAACGGATCGACAACCGGCTTTTGGCACGTTTCGGCCCGGCAGCGGAATAGCCAACCCAGGTTATCCATCGAGCACACCGGCGGTACTTTTTAAATAACTTTTTGTATTATATATTTCCAATAAATTATACAAATTGCTATTTGCCAATAACATAGCGGCACCTTTTCTTCACCCTTTACTAACGAATATACGATGAAGCCTTCAAGACGGAATTTTTTACAATCGCTGGGCGTTGGCGTGACCGGTTTGAGTCTTTCACAGGAATCGGTTGCGGCTCCTTCGCGCCCGCCTAAAGCCGTTAAACCCGCCGACGATGAGCAAGTGTTGTTTGTGGGCGACAACATTGCCATTGCCAACACCGAGTATGGAAAAGTCCGTGGTTTTATTCTTCGGGGCATTCATCACTTTTTAGGGGTTCCGTACGGGGCCGACACCTCGGGTAGGAACCGCTTTATGCCCCCTCAGAAACCTACTCCGTGGGCGGATGTTCGTCCGGCCCTCTGGTGGGGAAATTCGGCTCCGCAGATTATGGAAAAACGGTATGCCAATCCCTATGCATCGTTTGTGGACCACTGGAATTACGACGATGTATCGGAGGACTGCCTGAAACTGAATGTGTGGACACCTGCTCCGGATACGCAGAAACGCCCGGTCGTGGTCTGGCTGCATGGGGGTGGATTCGTGAATGGTAACGGAATTGAACAGGACGGCTATCACGGCGAAAACCTGGCCCGACTGGGAAACATCGTTTTCTGTTCAATTAATCACCGCCTGGGCGCTCTGGGGTATACTCACCTGAAAGCGGCCGGGGGCCATCCGGCTTCCGGCAACGTGGGGAATCTGGACATGGTAGCGGCCCTCGAATGGATTAAAAATAACATTGCCAACTTTGGCGGAGATCCCCGCAACGTAACCATCATTGGTCAGTCCGGCGGAGGGGCCAAGGTAACAACGCTGATGAATATGCCGTCCGCGAAAGGATTATTCCATAAGGCGGTGGCCCTGAGCGGCAGTTCGCTTTCCGGCGTTAACAAAGAGTATGCCGAAAAATTAGGGCTCAAAGTAATGGAAGAAGCGGGCCTGAAACCCGGCGAAATTGACAAGCTCCAGCAGATTCCCTGGCGCCAGTACATCGACATTGCGAATCGGGCGGTGGAGAAAATGACCGACGAAGCCAAACGGCTCTCTATTCAGCGGGGCGGTTACTCTCCGGTTGCCGACGGCGTAGCACTGAATGCGGACCCGTTTTTCAAAGACCCGGGGCACTTCTCGGCTGACATTCCCCTGATGATCTGCTCGACGTTTCATGAACAAAGCCCCAGCCGGACCGACGCCATGTTAGAAAGCATTTCGCTGGCGGAAGTGAAGGAAAAAATCAAACCTCGCTTTGGTGAGAAATCGGGTGAAATCGTGGATGCGTATGTTAAAAACTTCCCGAAAGCGCGGCCCATTGAAATCTGGGCGCTGATTGTGTCTAACCGAAAGAATGCTATTGCTACCGCCGATGCAAAAGTGTCGCAGCAAAAAGCGCCCGTCTATGTGGCCTGGTTTGGCTGGCAGCCGCCCCTGTTCGATGGCCGGATGCGGGCTTTCCACTGCAATGATATTTGTTTCTGGTTTTACAATACCGATCTGATGCTGACCCACACGGGAGGAGGCAAACGCCCCCGGGCGCTATCGGAAAAGATGGCGAAATCGTTCCTGAACTTTGTAAAAACCGGCAATCCAAACGGAGGGGGCCTACCAACCTGGAAACCGTATACAGTTCAAAATGGCGAAACGATGATTCTGGATGACACGCCGATGCTGGTGAACGACCCCGACCGCGAAGCCCGGAAAGCCCTCGCCTAGCTGTCCAGCGGGGTGATTGACAGGAATTGTAAGGAACGGATGGATTTTAAAATTGATTGTTTAACGGCTTCAACGTCCTTCTGGAAACTGACGCCTGAAAAAAAATGAAAAATTATGATGCATCTGTTTCAGGTTACACAATAAAGCGTCCGAATCACCGTTTCATAGGATAGTAAGTTTCTTCTGCCCCAGCGGTCACCCTGCTGGTGCTTTTTTGTTGGCCTGGAAAATTTTCAACTGAACTTCGCCCGAGCCGACGGTGGTTATGTATACGGTTCTCCGCGCCTTTCTACTGCCAAACTAGTCCCCATTTATTTCCAGACCTGAAAAACTTTATTAAAGGTAAGGTTGCCAGCAATGTTGGTACTTTTTTTGGTAGCTTTTCCATACGAAACTGTTATCAGACAAAGCCAATGCCTTTACCTCCCAAGGAAGACGAGCGGTTAAGAGCCCTGCATCGCTACCAGATTCTGGACACCGTACCGGAACAGGATTTTGATCATCTTACGCAATTGGCTTCCGTTATTTGCCAAACGCCGATGTCGCTGGTTTCGCTGCTCGACCAGCAACGTCAGTGGTTTAAATCACGGGTTGGGATTGGCGTTACCGAAACCAGTCGGAATATTGCTTTCTGCAACCATACTATCCTGGAAAATAAGATTCTGGAAGTAGAAGATGCTACCCAGGATCAGCGCTTTCAGCACAACCCGCTTGTTACGGAAGATCCTCACGTGCAGTTCTATGCTGGCTACCCCCTGATTGATCCCGACGGGTATGCGCTGGGAACCCTCTGTGTGCTGGATCATACGCCCAGAAAACTGAATCCGGACCAGCGGAAGGCCCTACGGATGTTGGGAGAAATGGCGACCAAGCTGATTGTCGATCACCGGCAGAAGCAGGAGCTTCTGTATCTGGAGAAACTGTTTTCCCAGTCCGCAGATTTAATCTGTGTAATCAGTGCCGACGGTTTCTTGCAGCGCCTAAACCCCGCTTTTCCGAAGGTTTTGGGCTGGAACACCAGCAGTTTGTTACAAACCTCGTTTCTAGCGCTGGTTCATCCGGATGACCTTGAACTGACCCGCCAGGAATTGGCTCGGTTAACGCTTGGCGAACCGACGGTTAATTTTTCGCACCGCATCCAGTGTCAGGACGGTACCTACCGACACATTCAATGGGTGATAAGCCCCGAACCCGGCTCCGGCTTCCACTTTGCCATTGGCCGGGATGTGACCGAGGAAAAGAGAAACGAAGTGCGGCTTTTTCACTCCGAAAACCGTTTCCGCTCCTTTTTTGAGAACTCCCAGGGCTGCATGAGTATTCATGATCCGGCAGGAATCCTGTTGAACATCAGCAAGGCTGGTGCCCAGGCTTTAGGCTACGAACCTCAGGAGTTGATCGGCCAATCCTTGCGTACGCTGGTACCACCGGCTCAGCAGCCGGGACTGGAATCGTACCTGAAATCCATCCCCCAAACCGGAAAAGCCAGCGGACAAATTAATCTTCTCCACCGGGACGGCTCGGTACGGACCTATTTATTTAACAACACCCTCGAAACGGATCTGGACGGCTCGATGTATGTCATTAGCAACGCCATTGATATCACCGACCGTCATCAGCTGGAAGCGGACCTGAAGTGGACGAAGCAGATGCTGGACCAGACCAATGAGGTGGCCCGCATTGGTATCTGGGATGTTGACCTGCTGCGAAACACGGTTTACTGGTCGCCCGTTACCAAGGCCATCCATGAGGTTCCCGGCGACTATGTTCCCAACATGGAGAAAGCGATTGTCTTTTTTAAAGGCACTCACCGGGAACGGGTTCAGGAGTGCCTGAACCGGGCTCTTCATTATGGAGAAACCTACGATATTGAATTACAGATTGTGACGGCCAAAGGCCGACCGGTATGGGTTCGCGCCATTGGTACCCCGGAATTTGAAGATGGTATATGCCGTCGTGTGTATGGCACATTTCAGGACATTAACGAGAGAAAAATTGCCGAGCAGACCCTCCTTAACGAAAAATTAAGACTAACCGCCTTTGTGGAACACGCACCGGCTGCGGTGGCCATGTTCGACCGGGAGATGCGTTATATTGCGGTCAGCCGTCGCTGGATGGAGGATTACCGCTTACCGGGGAGCGTGCTGGGCTTGTCGCATTACGATGTTTTCCCGACCATAACCGAGGAGTGGAAAGCCATTCATACCGAGTGTATACAGGGAGCCGTTAAATCGAGAGCGGAAGAGTGGTGGAAACCTTCCGGCTGGGATCAGGAGCAATGCCTGCGCTGGGAAGTAAGGCCCTGGTATCAATATGACGGGACCATCGGGGGCATCGTGATGTTTACCCAGGATATTACGGAAGCCAGTTTGCAGAAGCAGGAGCTGGAAAAAGCCAAGCAACTGGCCGAACACGCCAGCATTGCCAAATCTGAATTTCTGGCCAACATGAGCCACGAAATCCGCACACCTTTGAACGGCGTGATCGGGTTTACGGATCTGGTACTGAAAACCTCGCTCAACGAAACGCAGCTTCAGTATTTGACACTGGTCAATCAGTCGGCCAATGCCCTGCTGAACATTATCAACGATATTCTGGACTTCTCGAAAATTGAAGCCGGTAAGCTCGAACTCGCCATTGAAAAAGTGGATCTCTATGAGACCTGCGGGCAGTCGGCTGACATTATTACCTACCAGGCCCAGCAAAAGGGGCTTGAAATGCTCCTGAACCTATCAGCCGACCTGCCCCGGTTTATTCAGGTTGATTCCGTGCGGCTTAAACAGGTGCTGGTTAACCTGTTGAGCAATGCCGTTAAATTCACCGAAGAAGGAGAAATTGAACTAAAAGTCAGTCCTTTAACCGATCCAACGCAGCGTTTGATTCTCTACCGGTTTGAAGTAAGAGACACCGGCATCGGCATTAAGCCGGAGATGCAGTCACGTATTTTTGAGGCTTTTTCTCAGGAAGATCTTTCGACCACCAAAAAATACGGCGGAACCGGCCTGGGCCTCACCATTTCCAATAAATTACTGGGTATGATGGGCAGCCGGCTGGAACTGATCAGTGCGCCCGGACAGGGCAGCCGGTTTTTCTTCGACATCTGGTTTGAATCGGAAGCCGGTGAACCGCTGCCGGGCCGGGATTTAAGCCTCATCAAAAAGGTCCTGATTGTCGATGACAATGCAAACAACCGCCTGATCCTGCGTCAGATGTTTGGCCTGAAAAGCATTCAGGTGGAGGAGGCTCATAACGGGTTTGAGGCACTTCAAAAGCTTGGCCAGCACGATGACTACGATGTCATTCTGATGGATTACCACATGCCTTACATGGATGGTCTGGAAACGGTGGAAAAAATCCGGGCTCACTTTCCGTCATCGCCCCTAAATCAATCCATTATTTTACTCCATAGTTCATCGGACGATCACCGGATTATTAAAGCCTGCGAAGCCCTGTCGATCAGCCAGCGTTTGCTGAAGCCCGTTAAAATGACCGAGCTATACCGGGCGGTATCTTCTCTGACCCACACCCTCCCGCCCAAGCATACCGTCGTAGCCGCCGAACCCATTCGACTCCAGTCGGCCTCCGTGAACGTATTGCTGGTCGAAGATAACAAGGTAAACCAGTTACTGGCCAAAACGATTATTTCCCGAATTGTACCGGATGCCAGGCTCCGAATCGCCAACAATGGCCTGGAAGCGGTGGAAGCCTATACCCAGGAGCGGCCCGACCTGATTCTGATGGACATTCAGATGCCGGTGATGAATGGCTACGAAGCGACCCAGCGAATCCGCCAACTGGAATCGGGCAGTCATACGCCGATTATTGCCCTGACGGCCACGACCGTCAAGGAGGAGATGGAACGCTGCCGGGCCGTCGGAATGGATGATGTCATCACCAAACCGATTGTTGAACAGACGCTGTTTGGCATCTTCCATAAATGGCTTAGCCCGGCGGAAGAGGTCGCACAGAACGTTGCTCCCACCACGGACTCTACGGATCATTTTGATTTCCAGATGTTAAAAATGCTAACGGAGGGCGATGCGGAGTTTATGCAGGAATTAATAGAGGCTCTTGAAACCGAGTTAACAAACTCATCGTCCGACCTTACCCAGCTAACCAGAGAATTGGATTCCAACGGCTTAAAAGCAGCCGGCCATAAGCTCAAGGGAATGGCCCGGAATGCAGGCATGAACCACCTGGGCCAACTGGCTCATACCCTGGAAACGCTGCAAACAAGCGATGTAAAAGCCGTTCAGGAACTGGTGGATCGCATCCAGACTGAAATAAAACTGGTGTTTTCTCTGGTAGCAGAAGCCAAAAAAAACGAACTATAACTACTCGACCGGACAATTCTACCGAACTGGAAGCCAATCAATTAAACACAGCCTTTTGTACAAGCTCCACGTATACGGGTTATAAAGAAATTTCGGGCACCTTCCTCCTACCAATCAGGGCCACTGCCTAACTTTCTCCTTCCTTGGTTGCCTTACCTGAAAGAAAGTGGTTGAGAGTTATCAAATACCAGCCGTTCTAACGTATGGAAAGGAGACCAGCAGGCAGAGAGAAAATCGGTTGCAACAAGGGGCAACGGTATTTGCAGATAAGGGCAGACGGGTATCCTCTGTCTGCTGGTTTTATCGTGTCCTTCGATTTCTTTCGTGGTATGCCGTTTTGGTAGCCCCGCGTTGAGTAGTGAACTACTCTCTTCTGTGTAAACCGTTTAAGCTCGAATAACGAAGGTTTCACTCCTATTGTCTCCTTTTACATGCGTTCGATAGCACAGTTCATGTCGGTCACCTTATTGGCAGCCCCGCTCTGCTTTTTCTCATGTGACGGGAATAAACAACAGGCCGCCGGGCAAGCAGCCGATGTGGCGAAGGAGTACCCGGTTCTGACCCTTACTCCCCGGACAACAACGCTGAACAGCGATTATCCGGCCACCATCGAAGGGCAGCAGGATATTGAAATCCGGCCGAAAATCGACGGGTATATCGAGCGGATTTTCGTTGATGAAGGAGCCACGGTCAAACGTGGCCAGCCACTATTCCGGATCAGCGCCCCCCAATACGAACAGGAGGTCCGAACCGCCGAAGCTACCATAAAAATTGCTCAGGCCGACGTCAATGCGGCCCAGATGCAGGTGAATAAAGTCAGGCCGCTCGTCGAAAAAAACATTGTCAGCCGGTACGAATTGCAGTCGGCGGAATTCAATTTGCAGTCCAAACGGGCCGCCCTAGCGCAGGCGAACGCAATGCTGGCCAATGCCCGAACCAATCTCGGCTATACCCTCATTACCAGTCCCGCAAACGGCATTGTCGGCAGTATTCCGTATAAAATTGGGAGTCTGGTCAACAGCAACACCCCGCAGCCCCTCACTACGGTTTCCAACATTGGAAAAATCTATGCCTACTTTTCCATTAACGAAAAACAGGTACTGGCCTTTACCAATCGGGTGAAAGGGGCCACCATTCACGACCGACTGGCGACCATGCCGCCCGTTTCGCTGATTCTGGCCAACGGAACGGAGTTTCCCCAGAAAGGCCGAATTGAAGCCGCCAGCGGGTCCTTTAATCCGGAAACCGGGTCGTCCCGGGTCCGGGCCACTTTTCCCAACCCCAATAGTCTGGTGCGCAGCGGCAGCAGCGGGACGGTCCGTATTCCAACCACCGTCGATTCGGCGATTGTCATTCCGCAAAAAGCCACCTACGAAATTCAGGGAAAGACGTTTGTGTACCGGCTCGAAAAAGATGGAACGGTAAAGAGTGTGGCCATCAACGTGATGGAAAATGACGACGGCCGCTTTTATGTGGTGCGGCAAGGACTTCGTCCCGGTGATCAGATTGTCGTGGAAGGGGTCGCTACGCTGCGCGAAGGAGCCCCGATTAAACCCCGGGCGGTTCGGGTCGATAGCGTTTACCAGCAACCGATGGGATGAAGTAAGATCCGTTAGCCAAAGCAGGAAGTATGTTTAACCGATTCATTGACCAGCCGGTACTGTCGACCGTCATCTCCATCCTGATCGTCATCCTGGGCGTGCTGGGGCTGATTTCCTTGCCTGTTTCGCAATATCCCGAAATTGCTCCTCCGACGGTGGTTGTCTCGACTTCGTACCAGGGGGCCAATGCCGATGTGGTACTCAATAGCGTGGTGGTTCCGCTGGAGGAACAGATCAACGGGGTCGAGAACATGACCTACATGACTTCTTCGGCGGGGAACGACGGAACCGCCCGGATTACGGTCAATTTTAAATTAGGCACCGACCCCGACCTCGCTTCGGTAAACGTCCAGAACCGTGTTTCCCGCGCAACTCCGCTACTGCCCCAGGAAGTAACCCGATCCGGCGTAACCACCGCCAAAAGCCAGAGCAGCAACCTGGTCATTTTTTCGCTCTACAGCGATAGCCCGGCTTACGACCAGACGTTTCTGCAAAATTACGCCGAAATCAACCTGATTCCCCTGATCCGGCGGGTAACCGGCGTGG
This sequence comes from Larkinella arboricola, assembly GCF_003259745.1. GTDB lineage: Bacteria > Bacteroidota > Bacteroidia > Cytophagales > Spirosomataceae > Larkinella > Larkinella arboricola. The sequence continues at coordinate 91,166 of NZ_QLMC01000003.1, forward strand.
GAGAAGCCAACGCCTTCGGACGGATGGACTATTCGATGCGGATCTGGCTGCGCCCCGACGTGATGGCCACCTACGGACTGGTTCCGGCCGACATTAGCGCGGCTCTGGCCGAACAGAATATTGAAGCCGCACCCGGCCAGTTCGGCGAGCAGGGGCAGCAATCGTTTCAGTACGTCATTAAATACACCGGTCGCCTGAAAGACACCCAGGAGTTTGGCGATGTGGTTGTTAAGGCTACGGCCAACGGGCAGATTTTACGGCTTCGCGACATTGCCCGCATTGAATTAGGTGCCATGAGTTACGCCAGCAGCAGCACCACCAACGGCAAACCGTCGGTGGGTGTCGCCATCAGCCAAACCGCCGGGTCCAACGCCAAGGAAGTGATTGAAGGCAGCCTTCGGGTTCTGGAAGAAGCGTCCCGTACATTCCCCCGGGGCATTAAATACGTCACGCTGGTCAATGCCAATGAATTTCTGGATGCGTCCATCGAGAAGGTGATTCACACGCTGATTGAAGCCTTTGTGCTGGTGTTTCTGGTCGTCTTCGTGTTTTTGCAGGATTTCAGGTCTACCCTCATTCCGGCCATTGCCGTACCCGTTGCCATTGTCGGGACGTTTTTCTTCCTCGGCCTGTTTGGGTTTACCATCAACCTGCTCACCCTGTTTGCTCTCGTACTGGCCATTGGTATCGTGGTGGATGATGCCATTGTGGTCGTGGAAGCCGTACACGCCAAGCTCGACGAGGGCTACACCTCGGCGCTGGATGCCACGAAAGACGCGATGGGTGAAATTTCCGGAGCCATTATTTCCATTACGCTGGTCATGGCTGCCGTGTTTGTTCCGGTCAGTTTTATTGCCGGCTCGGCGGGGGTATTTTTTAAACAATTCGGGTTAACGCTGGCCATTTCCATTATTCTTTCGGCCATCAATGCCCTGACGCTCAGCCCGGCCCTGTGTGCTCTTTTCCTAAAACCTCACCAGGGCGAAGGGCATCAGAAAAAGGGCGTCCTGCAACGTTTTTACGGCTGGTTTAACCGAACGTTTGACAAAACAAAGGCGAAATACCATCAGTCAGTGGCCTTTCTGATTGGCCGAAAATGGATGGCGTGGGCAATGATTGCGGCATTTGCCGGTCTGTTTGTCTTTTTAATGCAAACCACCCCCTCCGCCTTTGTTCCCAACGAAGACATCGGCTCCATCATGGCCGACATTTCCCTGCCTCCTTCGGCCTCTACCGAACGAACGGAAGTAATTGCCAATCAGGTGGAAGCCATCGCCCGCACCATTCCGGAAATTGCCAACATTCTCCGAATCACGGGCCGGGGCATGATTAGCGGGACGGGTAGCAATTACGGGATGGTGGTCATGCGGCTCAAACCCTGGGACGAACGGGGCGGCAAGGGGCAGGATGTCCAGTCACTGATTGGCCAGCTATTTGCCAAAACCAGCGGTATTCGCGACGCCCGGATTATCTTTTTCGCTCCGCCGACCATCCAGGGCTTCGGAACCTCCGGCGGGTTTGAATTCCAGTTGCAGGACCGCAGCGGCCGCGATATTGCCACCTTCTCGAAAATTGGCAACGATTTTATTGCGGCCCTGAACGAGCGCCCCGAAATTCAGTTTGCCTCCACCTCTTTTAACGTCAACTTTCCGCAGTACCAGATTGATGTGAACGTTGCCAAAGCCAAAGTGGCCGGAATCACCGTCAACGACATTCTGGGCACGATGCAGGGCTATTACGGCGGGGTTTATGCGTCCAATTTCAACCAGTTTGGCAAGCAGTTTCGGGTTATGTACCAGTCGGAAGCGGCTTTCCGGGCCAATCCCGAAGGACTGAGTTCCATTTACGTCCGAAACGCCAACGGAACGATGGCCCCCATCACCGAATTCATCACCCTGAAAAGAGTGTATGGTCCGCAGGCCATTTCGCGGTTTAACCTGTACACGTCAATGGGCATTACCGGCTCCCCCAATGCCGGTTACAGTTCCGGGGATGCCATTCGGGCCATCGAAGAAGTGGCGACTCAAATCCTGCCGGCCGGTTACGGCTACGAGTTTTCGGGCATCACGCGGGAAGAGATTTCGGCGGGCGGGCAAACCGTTTACATTTTCCTGCTCGTGGTGCTGTTTGTGTACCTGCTGCTGAGTGCGCAGTACGGAAGTTACGTGTTACCTTTCGCCGTGCTGCTGTCGGTGCCGGTCGGGCTGGCCGGGGCGCTGATTTTCGCCAACATCTTCGGCATTACCAACAACATCTACCTCCAGATCACGCTGATTATGCTGATCGGCCTGCTGGCTAAAAATGCGATTCTGATTGTAGAATTTGCCGTGGAGCGTCGGCGACACGGTATGTCGGTAGTTGAGTCCGCGCTCGAAGGCGCCGAAGCCCGGTTGCGGCCCATTCTGATGACATCGTTTGCCTTCATTCTGGGACTGGTTCCGCTGATGATAGCGACCGGGGCCGGAGCCGTGGGCAACCGTTCCATTGGTACCGGGGCCGTGGGCGGTATGCTGATTGGTACGGTTCTGGGCGTATTCGTCATCCCGGTTTTGTTCGTCGTTTTCCAGACGTTGCAGGAGCGGATCAGCGGAGGGCCGCCCAAGCCGCTGACGCAGCCAAACAGCACCGACCTCCGGCCGACCGAGGTGCCGCAGACCAGCCATCAATAATTACCGAATTGTTCGGATACGGTGTGTAATAAAGCAACTATGGACCCAAAAAAAGGAAAATTCGGACTCTTTGTTTTCCTGTTGGGGCTAGCCGTAGCCTCCTGTAAAGTCACGCAGCCTTACCAGTCCGCACCCGTCCGAACGGATGGCCTGTACCGGGATGTGTCCGCAACCGACACCAACTCGCTGGCGACTCTGCGCTGGCATGAGCTTTTCACCGACACCCTTTTGCAGCAGCTCATTCGAGAAGGCATCGCCCGGAATCTGGACCTGAAAATCGCTTATACCCGAATTCAGCAGGCCGAAGCGTATTACCGGCAAAGTCTGGCCGTTTTTTATCCCGCGCTGAATGGCAACGTGGGAATCACCGAATCAAAACTTTCCGAAGCGCAGGGCTTTGGCATACGAAACAACGCGACGCAGTACCAGCTGGGATTAACAACCGCCTGGGAAGCCGACATCTGGGGCCGGTTACGCGCCAACCGCCGGGCCAGTCTGGCCAGCCTGTTGCAGTCGGAAGCCGGTGCCCGGGCCATACAAACCGGCCTGATCGCCAGCATTGCCAATTATTACTATCGACTGCTGGCGCTGGATGAGCAAGTGGCCATTACCCAGCAGACGGTTTTCAACTGGGACACCACCGTCACCACCATGCGGGCGCTGAAAGAATCGGCCGTGGTTACCGAAGCCGCAGTTGTTCAGAGCGAATCCCAGCGTTACGTAGCCGAAGTGACCATCCCGGATTTGAGACAAAGCATTCGGGAGACGGAAAACGCCCTGAGCATTCTGCTGGGTGCTCCGCCCGCCGGCATTCCACGGGGCAGACTGGATGACCAGCGGATCGATTCTACGTTACAAACCGGCGTACCCGCCCAACTCTTGGCCAACCGCCCGGATGTGCAGCAGGCCGAACAGAATTACCGGTATTATTTCGAACTCACCAATGTGGCCCGGGCCTATTTTTATCCGGCCTTAAGCATTTCCGGAACGGCGGGGTTTACGTCGCTTTCGTTTGTAAATCTGTTTAACCCCATTTCCACGGCCGCCAGCATTGGGGCCGGTCTGGCGCAACCGATTTTCAACCAGCGGCTCAACCGAACCCGTCTGGCCGTTGCCCAGGCCCAGCAGCAGGAGGCCGCCCTCAACTTTCAGAACACACTGCTGACGGCCGGGCAGGAAGTCTCGGATGCTTTGTCGCTGCACGAAAGGGCGCTCGAAAAAATGCGCATCCGATCCAATCAGATGATCGCCCTCCGAAAGTCGGTGGACTATTCACAGGAGTTACTCCGCAACGGTTTTGCCAACTATACCGAAGTCATTACGGCCCGCCAGAGTCTGCTCCAGGCCGAATTAGGCAGTGTTAACGACCGGCTACAGCGGCTGCAATCGGTCGTTAACCTCTACCGTTCGCTGGGTGGCGGATGGCGCCCGTAGCCCATCCCCGCCCCGATCACAACGTGAGCCGCTGTTTGTCTTTGAGCAATACCTCTTTTAGTTTCTGATACGGAAGCTGTTGCGGAGAAATCTTATTGTTAATCGACAACACCGCAGCGGTAGCCGCCGACTGCCCCAGAATCATAAACACGGGTTCCATCCGGATGGAACCGTAGGCAATGTGCGAACTCGACACACAAACCGGCACCAGCAGGTTACGGCATTCCTCCTCTTTCGGCAAAATCGACCCGTAGGCAATGGAGTACGGTTTATCGGGATGAACGCCAATATCGCCTTCATTCTGCACAAACCCATCCGCTTTGACATACCGCTGCGAGTTGTGCGCATCCAGCGCATACGACCCCATTCCCACCGGATTCGGAACCTCGGTCTTACCGAGTGCATCGGCTTCCTTCATCACAAAAACCCCTTTCATCCGCCGGGCTTCCCGGATATAGAGCTGGTGGGGCCAGTTGCCGTTGTCGGTAAACTCATCTTTGGCCAACCCCCATTGTTTGACCTGTTCCTGCACATCTTTCGGCATCCGGGGGTCGTTGGCCATGAAATACAAGAGGCCCTGCTGGTAACGTTCGTGGTCTTTGATAATCTCCTTCCGGCGTTCGTACGAAGCTTCGGGGTAGTCATAATTCTTACCAATGTAATCCGAACTGAACGGGCCGTGGTTGTTGGTATCGGTTTTGCGATTGGGAATAGGGTCAAACTTCTGGAAAGTTTCGCGCCAACCCGAGTCGAACACCCGGGCCAACAGTTCGTAGCGGGCTGGGTCGTAGCCCTCTGGTTTGGGAAACGGCACGCGGTTGTCGGGGTGGTTACTCATGCACAACCGGAAGCAGTAGGCCTGAATTTTGTGGTCGCCGGAGCCTTTCGCCCCGGGTTGATCCGCCGATACCTCGGGCAGAAGACCGCTGCTGGGATCGCCAGGCACTTTGTAGGGGCTTACATTGGCTTTGAAATAGTGACCGTGCTGAAACACTTCCGTTTGTACCCCATTCCAGGTTTCGTTATAGACCTGATTGGCTTCCCGGCCCACGTGGTAGCTGACCCCGGCGGCTGCCATCAAGTCGCCCTCGTAGGTGGCGTCAATGAACATGGCACCTTGGTAAACAGTACCGCTCAGGGTGCGGAACGATTGAATTTTACCGTCTTTCTTGGTGATGCCTTTGGGCGAACGGTCGAGCCATTCGTCGCGGTGAATCGTCAGTTTGTATTCTTTGACAAAATCCTCGAACACCTGCTCGGCGGCATGGGGTTCGAAAATCCACATGGTGCGGTTGGTGCCGTCAAGCGCCGGTGTCCCCTGACCTTTGTTGCCGTATTCTTCGCGCTTCTGCCATTTCCAGGATTCGGGCTTCTGGTAATGCTGGTAGAGCCGCTGGTAAAACTCCCGGGAAAGCCCGCCAATCACTTCTTTGTTGCCGGTATCGGTAAAACCGAGTCCGCCGGAAGACAGGCCGCCCAGGTGTTTGTCGGGCGAGACAACGATAACGGTTTTTCCCATCTTTTTAACCTGCACAGCGGCAATGACGGCGGCCGAAGTGCCACCGTAGATGATGACATCGGCTTTGCGAACCGCCAACGGTTTATGCTGGGGGAGGGTGAAACTGGTGAACGTGGCCAGCAGGCCAGCAAATAAGGTAATGGCAGATCTTCTTTTCATGTTGGAAACAGGAGTCAATGTATAAAAGCAACTGACCTCCGAAAATTACCGGGGCCAGCGGAAACCAGAATCAAACGTTCGTCAATTGTTGCAGGTAAGCCGGGTAATTTTTCCCATTTCCGTCGCCAATCGTGATGCTGTCGCCAAAGCAGACGATCCGTTTTTTCAGGAGTCCGTTCTGACTTAGAAAGGTATAAATAGCAACGGCCATCGTGCGGTAGCCTTCGGCGGTCGGATGAATACCGTCGGTTTTCTGGCTGTTCGCTTCGTTTTTGATTAAACTGCTGACGTCCAGACCAACGTTGCCAATTTTCTCGAAAATGTGGTGCATATCGAGCAGAGGCAGTTTGTGGTCATCCGCCACCTTTCGGATTGTGTCATTCAGCCGGGCTTTTCGGGAGGCATGGCCCTGCGGCTGGTAAAACGCCGGGTCGTGCCGGGTCATCAGATACGGTTCATAAACCGGCAAAATGGTCATCAGCATCACCTGGCTCCGGGCGACCAGCAAGTCCGACACAATCTGCCGAAGGTTCTTTTCGTACTCGGGCAGCGGCACGTACTTTTTGCTGTTCATATCGTTGGTACCCACCATCAGAATGGTCAGCTCCGGCTGGTGGGCCAGACAATCCTTCTGCATCCGGACCAGCAAATCAACCGTGTTGTTCCCACCAATACCGGCATTAATAACCGTAACCGACTCCTGCCCTGGAAACGGCAAACCAACGGAATACAACTGTCCGGCCAGCGGGGCAGCAACCAGGGCCTGTTGCAAAAACGTTCGACGTTGCATACAAAGAAAAGGGGGTACAGCCCGATCCAAACCGTGGTTCCGACCGGGCTGTCGATAAAGACCTGTTTTCAAAAATTAATAGCCGGGATTCTGCGTCAACAGCGGGTTAACATCCCGCTCGGTTTGCGGAATCGGGAACAGATAATGGTGTTCTCCCACGGCAATACCCGGATTCTGCGCTTTCAGGGCAGCAACCAGCCGTTTGGTGCGGGCCAGATCATACCAGCGATGCCCTTCAAAAGCCAGTTCCAGACGCCGTTCCAGCAGCAGGCTATCGCGGAACTGGGCCTGACTCAGGTTGGGGGTCAGATTGGGCAGCCCTGCCCGGTTCCGGATTCGGTTAACAACCGCGTAGGCGTCGGCATTGTTGGCCGACTGCTCATTCAGTGCTTCGGCATACATCAACAACACGTCGGGATACCGGATAATGGGGTAATTATTGCCGCCGTCGCCGTTTCCGGTCGCCGTGGGGTCCAGGTATTTGTTGACGTAACAGGGGAACAGGACGCTGGCCGGAGCCGCAGGCGTTCCGGTTGCCGAATACAGCCGCAGGGTAACGTCCCGGCGTTTGTCGTCAGCCCGGTAGGTATGGTACAGGTTTTCGGTCGGGGGATCATCACCGAAGCCAGCCACCCCGTTGACGCGGTCAAAAGTGGGCCGCATATAGCCCTGCATCCAGCTTCCTTCACCAAAACCGCCACTGAGGGCCTGCACTTCGAAGACGGCTTCCTTACCGTTCTTGTTGGCAATCGCAAAAGCATCGGCAAAGTTGGCCCACAGGTCATACACGCCCAGGTCGATTACTTCCTTTGCTTTGGCGGAGGCTTTGGGCCATTCCTGGCGGGTCAGGTACACTTTAGCCAGAAAGGCTTTAGCAGCGCCCTTGGTGGCCCGGCCCCGGTCGGCGGTGGAATAGGTCGTGGGCAGCACGGTTTCGGCGTCGGTAAAATCCTGAATGATTTGAGCGTACACTTCATCAACCGACGCCCGCGCCACGTTCAGGTTGCTGAGCGAGGTGGTTTCCGTCGTAATCAAAGGTACACCCCCAAACAGCCGTACAAGCGTGAAATAATAGAAGCCGCGCATGAATTTGGCTTCGGCCAGATACCGGTTTTTCAGGTCGTTATCCATGTCGATAGCCGGTACGCGGGCCAGTACGGTATTGGCCCGGTTAATGGCCGTATAAACGGTTGACCAGAGCGACTGAAAGGTGACGGTTGCGGGCGTAAAGGTGTATTTATCGAGGTCGTTTTTAGGCTGGTTGGCCGTCGATCGCCCGTTGCCCCATTCGGCATCGTCGGTGGCCTGATCCTGAATGATCCACATCACCTGACCGTAGAGGTTCGCGTTGTTCAGGGGGTCATATATCGAACTGACGGCGGCTTTGGCATCGTCGGCATTTTTGTAAAAATTGGCCGGCGAAAAGTTGGACTCGGGACGCTGGTCCAGCACTTCACAAGCCGATAAAAGCCCCAGTAGCAGGAAAAATAAAGGAATATTTTTTTTCATCGAAATACGCAGTAAAGATTTAGAAACCAACGTTTAAGCCAAAAAGTAGCGTCTTGGCAGCCGGGTAGCTGGCGTAGTCGAAGCCCTGACTGCGGCTATCCTGCCCAAAACGGTTTACCTCGGGATCAAAACCGGAGTAGCTGGTCCAGGTCAGGAAATTCTGGGCCGTTACATACAGCCGCACCGACTGGATTTTCAGGCTTTGCAATACCGGATTGGGCAGGTTGTACGCCAGTTGCAGATTCTTCAGGCGGAGGTACGATCCATCTTCAATCTGCCGGGTTGAAATCCGGTTGGCCGGACGCACCGTCGAAGCCCGTGGAATATCGGTATTGGTGTTGGTCGGCGTCCAGCGGTTGAGCATGTCGCGGTCCTGATTGGTGGTGCCGTTCAGGTATTCGAGCTCAAACCGGTTGGCATTCAGGATGTCATTTCCGTAAACGCCCTGAAAAAAGGCCGTCAGTTCAAAACCTTTGTAAGCGAACGTGTTGCTGATACCGCCAATAAACTTGGGCTGCGCCCGTCCGATAATGGCCCGGTCATTATCGTCGATTTTCTTATCACCGTTCAGATCCAGATACCGGCGGTCGCCGGGTTTGCGGGCCTGAGGGTCGCTCAGAGCTGCCAGTTCGTCGGTTGTCTGGTAGAGGCCGTTGGTGACATAGCCGTAGAACGACCCCAGTGGTTCGCCCACGCGGATAATGCCCGAATTGATGTTCTGTCCAATGTTGGCCACACTCCCGGCAAAAATCTGGGAGACGCCCCCAATGTCGAGCACTTTGTTGCGGTTGAGCGCAAAGTTGATGTCGGTATTCCAGCGAAACGCGCCGTCGATGTTGCGCGATGACACGCTCAGCTCAATGCCTTTATTCTGTACTTTCCCCAGGTTTTTAATGGCGCTCGAATACCCCGATGTGCTCGGGATGGTCACGTTCAGCAGCAGGTCGCGGGTGCGTTTGAGGTAAGCATCGGCGGTCAGCGTAATGCGGTCATTCAGGAAGCCCACGTCAACGCCAATGTCAGCCTGCGTGGTTGTTTCCCAGGATAAATCCGGATTGGCAATCTGGTTTGGTCCCAGACCGGTTGAAACCGTACCCCCGAAAACGTAATTCTGCGTACCGAGCAGCGAGTACGCCGGGTAGTTGCCGATGCCGTCCTGGTTTCCGGTCATGCCATACGTCGCCCGCACTTTCAGATCACTCAATACCCGGACATCTTTCATAAACGATTCTTCCGAAATCCGCCAGGCGAGGGCCGCCGAAGGAAAATAACCGTACCGCTTATTGGACCCGAAGCGCGAAGACCCATCGGCGCGGAACGAAGCCGTCAGCAGGTATCTCTCTTTATAACCGTAGTTGACCCGCGCCAGATACGATTGCAGCCCCCAGGTACCGACACCGGATTCGGGCGTTAGCGGCACCGAACCCGACGCCAGGTTGCTCGACCCCAGGTTGTCGTTGACGAAGTTCCGGGCCTGAGCGCGGCTGGTTTCGATTCGGCTCGCCTGCTGCGTAAAGCCTAGCAGGGCCGTTAGGTTATGGTCCGACCCGAAGCTGCGAGTGTAGGTCAGCAGGTTTTCATTCAGCCAGGTAAGGGCCTGTGAATTGTAGATGCCGGCACTTCCGCCCTGCGCCAGTCCACTGGAGACGGAGCGGGGCAGGTACGAATCCTGCTTTTGCAGCACGCCGTCCATACCGAGCGAAATGCGCAGATCCAACCCCGGAATGATCTGGTACTCCCCGAAAACATTTCCGAAAACCCGGTAGGCCGTATTGCGGTTTTTGCTGTCCCGGGCCAGCGCAACCGGGTTATCCGCCGTAAACGTGAGGGCAGGATCGGTCATCAGGTAGGCCCCGCTGGCGGCACGAACGGGCAGAATGGGCGGAAATTGCAGAGCCGCCATCGTTACCAGGCCCGCACTGCCCAGATCACCGTCGGTACGCGACTGGTTCGTCACGGTTCGGTTGACAGTCAGGCTGTTGCCGATTTTTATTTTATTGGTCAGCTTCCGATCCAGGTTCACCCGCAGCGAATACCGGTCAAAATCGGAGTTAACGACAATACCGTTCTGCTTGAAATACCCCCCGCTGATGGCATACTGGGTCTTTTCGTCGCCCCCGCTGATGGATAGCTGGTAATTCTGGATCGGGGCCTGCCGAAAGATTTCGTCCTGCCAGTCGGTTCCTTCGCCAAAGGCGTCAATCTGGGCCGGGGTATACACCGCCGGTCGCCCCTCGTTGGTGTTGGCGTCGTTGACAAACTGGGCATACTCGCGCGCGTTCAATACCGGGTACTTCCGGCGGACGTTCTGAACACCGTAGTAGGTTTCCAGGCTAATGGTCGATTTGCCCGCTTTCCCGCGTTTGGTCGTAATGATCACAACACCGTTGGCCCCCCGCGATCCGTAAATTGCCGTGGAAGAAGCATCTTTCAGGACGGAGATGGACTCAATATCGCTCGGATTCAGCGTACTCAGCACATTGAAGCTCGAACCGCTCCCTGCGCCGTCATTTTTAAACGGAATCCCGTCAATTACGTAAAGCGGTTCATTATCGCCCTGAATGGAATTGCCGCCCCGGATGCGGATGCTTGTGCTGCCGCCGGGTGCGCCGGAGTTCTGCGTAATCTGCACCCCGGCAGCCCGGCCCTGAAGGGCCTGATCGAGTGACGTAACGGCCACTTTACGGATTTCTTCCACCGGCACACTCGCTACCGCGCCGGTCAGGTCACTCTTTTTCACCTGACCATACCCCACCACCACCACTTCGTTCAGGGATTTGGTATCGGGCGCCAACTGAACATTGATGATGGAACGGGCTCTAACAATCTGCTCCTGACTCACGTAGCCCACAAAACTAAAAACCAGCGTTGTTTCGTCGTTGGGAACGTTGATCCGGTAACTCCCCTGGGCATCGGTCGTGGTGCCCCGCGTAGTGCCTTGAATAACGACACTAACGCCCGGCAGCCCTTCGCCCGTTTCGCTGGTTACGGTGCCGGTAATGGTTTTATCGACGGCCTGCTGCGCAAACGTGTTCAGACTTTGCAGGGGCGTCAGGGAAGACAGTTCCAGACGGTCGGCTGCGGGTACGCTGGCCGATGAAGACTCGTCAAAACCGATTTTGGAACCACTCTTTGCCGGAAAAATAACGTAGGCATCCCGACCGACTTTCTTATACCGCAAGCCAACGGGCTGCAAAAGCCGGAGCAGACTGCGTTCGAGGGAGCCTTTCGTATTCAACTGATCGGCGGGAATACTGATGCCTTCCAGCAATTTCTCCTCAAAAAGAAGATCAATGCGGTGCTGCTTTTTGAGCTCCATCAGTGCTTCCCGAAGGCTCAATATCCGGGGTTGCTGTTTCTCCACCGTTCGCTGCGAGAAAGGATGATGGGCCAGCAATTGCGCCGAGGATGGGCCAGGTATCGACAGCCCCCAGGCGATTCCGGCCACCAGAACTGGTAACTGTAAGGGTTTTATCATAGGGAATGAGACAAAGGTATAAGCGGATTATTGGGAAGAAATGAGTTCGTAGGTATCCGGGGCGTCCTCCCCGTACCGGACCTTCATGTTGAGCATATCGCACAGAATGGGCAGAATTTCGTCGGCGGTCCGGGCTCTGAAGGTACCGCCCAGTGTGCGCTGCGCCAGGATACTGTCCCGAATGACAAACCGTACGCCAAACCGCTCGGTAAGCTGGTTGGCCACTTCCAACATGGCGGTATTTTTAAAAATAAACCGGTGGTCTTTCCAGGCACCGTGCTGACTGACCGGCTGGCGGTGGTGGAGCGTCAACCGGCCCTGTTGCGAGAGATTGACAATATCCCCCGGCCTGATCACCAGCGGGGGATCCGTCTGGTCTTTCAGGCGAATCTGCACCTTTCCTTTGTTGAGAACGACCTTACTGCCCCGGTTGCGGCTGTAGACAATAAATTCGGTGCCCAACACCTGAACCTCCAGGTTATCGGGCGTATACACCACAAACCGCCGATGGTCTTTTGTGTGCTTTACCGAAAATTCGGCTTCCCCGCTCAGCCAGGCCCGCCGATCGGTCTGGTACAGGTCAAAACGCGGTATTTTCAGGGTGGTGTTTGCATTCAGGACCACTCGGCTTTCGTCCGGAAGGGTAAACGTGCGGACCTCACCGTAGGAGGTTTTATAGTGCCGATACAACAACTCCTCCTTAAAAAACAAAGCCGTTCCGCTGCTTATCAGAAGGAGTACGGAAGCCGCCAGACTCCAGAAAAACCACCGGTTCTTCACCGGTTTCCAGGCAGACACTTCATCCGAGAAAGGAGTTTGAGGATTTTCAGGTCCTTGACGCTGCTGTAACGATTTACGGTAAGCGGTTTCCTGATCGGGAAAAAACTGCGGATTGTCCCGTTCCCATTCCTCCAGCCATTGAAAGTAGAGTTCCTGATTTTCCGGCACTTCCAGCCATTCCTGAACCAGACTTTTCTGCAATGGCGAAGCTTTTCCTTCAAAGACATTGATGATAGTCTGCCTCGATAATGTTGGTTTCATACGTTGAGAAAGATCGCTGACGGTATGAGTTGAAAAAGTAGTGTTAGTTTTTGCTCAATTGCCCACAAACTGACGCACGCCAGCACGGACAATAACCCGTGTTCCTGCAAAACCCGCCGTAAAATTGTTAGAACTTTCGTGATATGCCCTTCCACGGTTTTGATGGAGAGTTGTAATTCCTGGGCAATCATGCCGTTCTTTTTCCCTTCAAACCGGCTCATCATAAAGACCTTCTGGCTCTGGGGCGGTAAGGAGCGGACGATTTCCTCAATTTTTAACGCTAATTCGTTGTATTGCAGCAGTTGCTGCGGGGTATTGACGGTATCCGGTTCCAGGCGATCGTCGGTGATGGCTTCGTGGCCCAGTTCGGAGCGCAAATGGGCAAAGGCGGCATGCCGAACGGAGGTAAACAGGTAGGCCCGGTACGAAGTCGTTACAGATCGGTACAACTGCTTTTGCCAGAACTGGGCAAAAATATCAACAACCAGATCCTCAGCCACTTCCCTGGAATACACAAACCGAACTGCGTGGCTGCACAGGGGATGATAATACCGTTTGAATAAGAGTTGATAGCCCGTTTCAGGATTTTCTTCAAAAGCCTTTCGGATGAATAATTCAGCATCTACAGGAACGGGTTTATTCTCTTCCACCTCCTGCCTCACCGGATGAGCGGGTAAGCCTTTATTGTTGAAAAGCTGGAAGGCATCTTCCGAGTTAACCGAACGATTCATAGGGGCTTAAAAACAGTCTTTTCATTAAAGAGTATTTTTTGCGGGAATACCCTTGCCCTAACCAATAAATTTTTACCATTCAATCTGGAAATAGTACCGAAGACAAGAGACAGGTAGGCCGGTAAATGAAGGAAATCTGACTACGTTGTGTTTAAATTTAGCCGCACAAGTGGCGACGTACCTCCACACTTTGCCTAGTTGTATTCACGAAGCAAAAAGATAAACCACTGTAAATAAACACTATAAACAAAATCATTAAAACTGGCACAATTTCAGCCACTAAGGAAGTAAACTTTACTTTCAGGTGTTCGCTACAGTATAGTAGCCTAACGATAAATCCAGTATTTTCAACTCAACGTTATGACAGTCCGAATTCCAACCAAAGAGTTGGAATTCGGACTTTTTTATTCGCACTTCCGGCGTAGTACCTAAGGCTATAAAACGCTTTTCAGTTGCCGAAACGGTCTGCAAACCGTACGGCAACGGCCCTTTAGTCGTCGACCTCGTCCTCGGTACCCATGCGAGGTGTCACCCGCTCCGATACCAGTTCGAAGCCAGATAGGCCCCCGCCGAATTCGTAGGGCTGAATCGTAAAATCATACTGCTGATTTTCAAAGTCAAGCCCGATTTTTTGCAGTACTCCTTTCAATTGGATGGAATAGCTCCGGCCAGTTTTAGCCAGTTCAAACGCTTCGGGGTCGCCTTCCTGCGTTGGGAACAGATACAGCGCCTTAACGCCCTTCCGGCGGTTTACCGTACCAACTTTATAGTACGGTTTGGACGGATCAATCTGGAGTCCTTCCATCAGTTTTTGAGGAAATGCCAGGCGCCCGGTTTTGGTAACGGTAGTCGTAAACGCAGGTGGTTTAGGGGTTGCTTTAGGAGTTTTCTCCTGGTTTTCCTGAGGGGAAAAGAAACGGATTTTGTCAGCTTTTACTTTCATGGGGCTAGTTAAAATAACTTACTATTTGGCGGAGATAATTTATTATTCGGCAAAGTAAGCAAGCCATCTATAAAGTCAAGAAGAAAAGCTTATCTTTTTCTACGAAGAGAATCAGTCAGTTGCGATTTGTCGGCTGATGATCGACGCGCGCTACAGCCTATTCAGAACCAGACCCGAATCCGCCCGTTGTTTATCTATGCCTAAAACTGGCTTCTAAGCCCGTACTACAACTAGCAGACCGCATGATTCGGAGAATACATCCGGTGGAAATGAAATCCGGAACGACCGGATTTGATAACGGGTCTTTACGTGAAGAAACGGAGCGATCCAATGATTCAGTTACGAAGAAATCATTGCGCAGGATAAAACGGTTCCGTAGAATCTACCCGATCCAGCCGAATACGCAAAAAGCATTTGTTTCACCCTTTAAAACGAAAAAAGTCATAAGCCACTGAAAAACAGCAACCTATGACTCTTCACAAGTACCGGGAACGGGAATCGAACCCGTACGGACATTACTGCCCACAGGATTTTAAGTCCTGCGCGTCTACCTATTCCGCCATCCCGGCGCGGGAATACCGCATTTACAAAAAAAGCACCCCGAAGGTGCTTTTGAGCGAAAGACGGGGTTCGAACCCGCGACCTCGACCTTGGCAAGGTCGCGCTCTACCAGCTGAGCTACTTTCGCGTTTCACGCCGTTACCGGCCGTTTTGTGGATGCAAATATAAGGGGTCTACCTTTTTTGGCAAGCACTTTTCTGAAAAAATTTTCAATTTATTGCCAACCACAGCAGTTCTATTCTGATTATGAACCGGTTAAAATCAGTAAAAAAAGAAAGAAAAAATTCAGCCCTGTGCCCGACAGCAGCGTCATCGTCATCGCCGACCGAAAATCTGCCTGCCTCACATCCCGATTTACCCGCCAATACCAGAGCAGAAAATAAACAACACCCGGCAACAGACAAACCGGCAACAGCCAGAACAGGGCCGCTCCTCTGAAATACTGGTAAAACCCCACCAACGATACCGCAAACCAGAACACGGCGTTCAGAAACGTGCCCCGAACCCCCAGCAACCGGCTCATGGTCAGATCACCCCGGCGGCTGTCTTCTTCGTGCTGATAAATCTGGGTAATGGGATAAACCGCCAGCAGATTCATCGTACACAGCAGAGCCGCCAGCAACGGCTGAGGTTTCATCAATTCCGCAATCGGCAACCGGTCAATAGCCTGAAGCGTCATCAGGTACGTAAACCCGCCCTGAAACAAACTGACAATCAGCCAGCTCATAACCGGATACTTTTTCAGCCGAATCGCCGGGTGACTGTATGCTTTCGAAATAAAACCGTAAATGAGCAGATACGCGACAAACGGCCAGCCCACCCAGATCCCGAGCAGTAACGCCAGCAAGTCGAGCGCCCAGGCGACGTAAAAAAGCGTTTTATCGACCGGTGGGGGCGTTTCCAGAATACCAATGCTGCCTTCGTCTTTATCAAAATAACTATTGTAGGCATTACTGGCCGGATACAGCAGCAAATGAATGACCACCCAGACCACCGCCACCCGAATCCAGTCGAGCGTTCCCAGCCGAAGCGCGTCCGATTGCGATAGCGCAAACAGAAAAACCGGCAGGAGAAAAAATGAAAACGGCACCCGCAAATGGAGCCAGACAGTCCGGAAGGTCATACAAATTATTGAAAGTCTAACATTAATGAGAAGCGCTGGTTATAGCAAGGAATATGGGAAGAACCGGACTGAGCCGGCAACAAGGACCTGGACTACATGGATAGCTACATCACCGCCATTGGCACCGCCGTACCCCGCTACGGCTTTTCGCAGTCACAAATTGCTTCGTTTATGGCGGAAGCCCTCCAGTTTGACGAGCGCAACCGGCGCAAGTTACAAACCCTGTACCGTCTGACCCGGATTGACCGACGACACTCGGTGCTGCCCGACTACGGTACTTCGCCGGGTGAATATACATTTTTCCCCAATACATCGGATCTGGAACCTTTTCCAACGGTCGGTCGGCGGATGGAAATTTACCGAAAGGAAGCGCTGCCCCTGGCACTGGCCGCCATTGAGAATCTGCATCAGAACGGAAAAACCGTTCAGCCGACGCACTTGATTACGGTCAGCTGCACGGGGATGTACGCGCCGGGGCTGGACATTGACCTGATCGAAGCCTTGAACCTGCCCACGACGCTGCACCGCACCGCCATCAATTTTATGGGTTGTTACGGCGCATTCAACGCACTCAAAACCGCCGATGCCTTCGTCCGGGCCGATCCGTCGGCCTGCGTGCTGGTGGTTTGTCTGGAACTGTGTACCCTCCATTTTCAGAAAAAAACCGATGAAGATCAGCTTCTGTCGAACGCCCTCTTTGCCGACGGTGCGGCCGCTGTACTGGTTGAAGCGCAACCCAATCTTAACCAGCCTGCCCCTTCCTTCCGAATGCGCACGTTTTTCTGTGATCTCTGGCCGGACGGAAAAGAGGACATGGGCTGGATTATCAACGACCACGGTTTTGAAATGACGCTCACCTCGGCGGTGCCGACGGTGATTCAGCACGGTATTGGAAAAGCCCTGTCCCGGCTGCTGGAACACGGCGGACTCGCCATTGAAGACATTACCCACTATGCCATGCATCCCGGCGGCCGAAAAATTCTGGAGGTCATTGAGCAGCAACTAGGCATCGATTCTCACGAAAACCGCTTTGCTTACGAGGTCTTGCGGCAGTACGGCAATATGTCGTCGGCCACGGTTTTGTTTGTCCTGAAAGCAATTCAGAAGCAGTTGCGATCAACACCCGAAACGGGCAATATTTTAAGCTGTGCCTTTGGCCCCGGCCTAACGCTGGAATCGATGATTCTGGAAATAATCCCCGCTACCCACCCCGTACAAACGACCGAAGTAACCGACCAGATAGCCGCTAATCCTGCATTCATTCCGTAAGTCCCTAAAATTGTAAATTCAGGAATCAACGGAAATCACGGCCTGTTACTTGAATAGCGTTATATTGCACTTTTATTCCGTTTTTTCACGAATATCATGAGTTACGAAACCATATTTTTCGCCTGTTTTACGCTCTTTGTTCTGCTGGTGATGGCCTTCGATCTGGGGGCATTCTCCAAGCAGAAAAGCCACATTGTGAGCTTTAAAGAAGCCGGAACCTGGAGCGCCATCTGGGTAGCCCTGTCCATCGCTTTTTACTTTTTTATCAAAAACTACGGCTACCTCGTTCATGGTATTACCGACATGGCGCGGCTGGAAGAAATCCGCAACCGCTACGCCGATCACCTCACGCTGATTCCGGGCAATTTTGAGCAAAGTCTGGCCATTTTCCAGAACAACATGGCGCTGGAATACATCACCGGTTATCTGGTCGAATACTCCCTTTCTGCCGACAATATCTTTGTGTTTATCATGATCTTCGCGTCGTTTGGCGTGCGGGAGAAATTCTACAAAAAGATTCTGGTCTGGGGGATTCTCGGCGCCATCATTCTGCGGTTTATCTTTATTTTCGTGGGGGCGGCCCTGCTACAGCGCTTTGAATGGATCATCTATATTTTCGGCGCGTTTCTGGTCTATACCGGTGTTAAACTGTTCTTCGAAAAAGATGAAGATCAGCAGATGGAACCCAAGAACCACCCCGCCGTGAAACTGTCGGCCAAGTACCTGAACGTGTACCGCCGAAACGTGATCGACCACTTTTTCGTCCGCCGGAAAACCGACCGCAAGCTGTTTGTAACGCCCCTGTTCATTGTCGTCATTGTCGTTGCCTTTACCGACCTAGTGTTTGCCGTCGACTCGATTCCGGCCATTTTCTCGATTACGAAAGACCCGTATATCGTCTTTTTCTCGAACGTCTTTGCCATCATGGGGCTGCGGTCGATGTTCTTCTTCCTGTCGAGCATTATGAGCAAGTTCCGGTTCCTCAAAACCGGTCTGGCGGTTCTGCTGACGTTCATCGGTTTGAAAATGATCTTCCACAGCTGGCTGGAATCCGTTGGGTTTGAAACGGTTTACTCGCTGTATGTTATCCTGACCATTCTGGGCGTTAGTATTGTAGCCTCCTGGGTGATTCCGGAAAAGAAAAAAGAGCCGGAGGAAATTCAGGTATAAGCCAACCCCGGGCCGGGTGACCGATCCGGCCCAGGGTTCAACTAAAGTAGTCAAACGTAACGCTATAAATCGGTGCACGGCCTTTCGTCCGTGGGTACGTCCCTATGCAATTATCCCAGACCGTTCTTAAAGCTTATCTCAAACGCCTGACCAACCTCAGCAGCCGCAACCGTTCGCTGTTGCTGACAAGCCTGCCCGTTGAGCAGTTTCTGGATTTGCACGAAACGGATTTTCTGGATAACAAACCGTCTTTTGACCTCATCCGGCAGTTGATGGCCCGCCGTCCGACGATTCCGCTCTGCGACGTACTCGACCCCCGGATGGAAAAGGCCAATGAGGTCAGCAAAAAGCTCCGGAAAATTGCCCGGACCGACCGGTTTATTGAAGCCGAACGCGGGTCCGAAGATTTATACGTCGGGTACCCATTTGTGCGGGGCAAGCTGGCCGACGGTACGGCGATTCACGGGCCGCTGGTTTTCTTCCCGGTTCACCTCCAGCAACAGGGTAACAAGTGGCTGCTGGTGCGCCGGGCCGACGAGCCGATTACGCTCAACCGCAGTTTTCTGATGGCGTATGCCTACTACAACCAGTACATCCTGCCGGACACGGTGCTGGAACACACGCTGGATGAGTACGACAAAGACGCTACGGTTTTCCGGACCCAATTGTACGAATGGCTGAAAGAAAGTCCGCTGGAGATTAATTTCAATCAGGACCTGTTCACCGATCAGTTGCAATGGTTCAACGCGCTCAAAAAGTCTGATCTGGACAAGCTCGAACGGTCGGGCGAGCTAAAACTTTATCCGGAGGCCGTTCTGGGCATTTTCCCACAGGCCGGTTCGTACCTCGTTCCGGATTATGAAGAGCTGCTCGCTGCCGATGATGTAGGACACCGGCTTGAGGGAATTGATGCCCAGAACATTGAACACGGCTTTCCCTTTGCCCCTCTCCCGTCTACCCAACCTTTGATTCGGGAGGAAAACCTCCATACGCCCCTGGCCATTGATGCCTCCCAGGAGGAAGCCATTCGGCGCATCAAAACCGGGGAGTCGATGGTGGTGCAGGGACCGCCCGGCACCGGCAAATCGCAATTGATCGGGAACCTCATGGCCGATTTTGCCGCGCAGGGAAAACGGGTTTTGTTGGTCTGTCAGAAACGGGCGGCTCTGGACGTGGTCCACGAACGACTGCGGCAGGTGGGAATGCAGCCCTTTTCGGCCCTGATTCACGACTTTAAAAACGACCGCAAAGCGCTTTACGATCAGCTTGCCGGGCAGGTCGAGCGGGTGGAAGAATACCGGAAACAGAACTACGGGCTGGACGCCATTCTGCTCGAACGGAATTTTGATCAGGAAAGCCGCCGGATTGATCAGACACTGACGGAACTGCAAGCCTTCAAGGATGCGCTGTTTGATGAAACCGAAGCGGGTATATCCGTCAAGCAATTGTACCTGACCAGCGATCCCACGGCGCCTACCATTCCGCTGGAAGATATCTACACCCAGTTTCGGCCCGATTCGGTAACGGATTTTGTGGAACGACTCCGGGAATACGGCGCGTACCTGAACCGTCTGGGCCCTACCCATCCGTGGGCCGACCGGCTTTCGTTTGCCCCCTTTTCGTTTAACCAGCTACCGGCGCTCAAAAAGCTGCTCCAAGACTTACCCGGTTTTGTCCGGACCACCAGCGAACAGGCCCAGGCATTGACCAACCGCCCGTTTTCGCTGTCCGACTGGCAAACCGTGCAGGAAGATGAATGGGAAACCTCGGCGCTGTTAACCCTGCTCAAACCCGAGCCGTCGGCACAACGCTGGCACTGGGTGCGCCGGTTGCAGCAGGAGCCCACCCACCCGCTTTTCAGGACCGAACCGGAAGAACTCGAACGTCTGGAAGTGGAGATTAGCGAGTGTCTGAGCGGAAACGGTATTGAAAAAAGCCTACCCGTCAGCGATTTACCCAACACCGCGCAACGGTTGCAGGAAGCCATTCAAAGCCGTTCGTCGTTGCTTGGCCGGACGGTTTGGGGTTTATTCAGCAAAGATAAAACCGGTTTGCAGCACCTTGCCGAAGCCAACGGTTTTGCACTTTCCGACGAAACGCTGCCGGTTTTACTCGAACGCGTACAGCGCCGAATCCGGTTTGAACTGCTCCGCCAGCAGATTGAGCAGAAAACCAAGCAGGACGTAACGCCCGAAAACGCCTTTCTAACCGTTCGGCTGGGCCGCCAGGCACTCGAAATCGTCCGCCGGATGAAAGCAGTTCCCTGGCTGAGTCAGCTTCCGGAATCTGCACTGAAAACCGTCGAAGCGTTTGCCAAAACCGCCCGACACCTCTTGGAAACCGGACGGAATGTGGCCCTTCAGTTGAGCCAATGGCAGCTGTTTTTAAGCGAATCGCAAATCGGGCGACTCTGGCAGGAACCGGCCCAAACCGAGACGCTTATGCGGTCGCTGGAGCAGGATGTGGATTTGTTGATCGAAGCCGACCGGTTGAAAGAACGGTTTTCGGACACTGAACGCGAAATTGTGCAGCGACTCGGTGAGCCCTTATCCGTTGAGCGGTTTCTGAACAGTCTGCATCTGGCCTGGATTGAACACCTCGAAACCCGTTATCCGATTCTGCGCAGTGTTTCCTCCCTAAAAATGAGCCAGTTGGAAACGGCGCTTCAGGAAAGCGTTCAGAAAAAACAGGCGCTGAGCCGTCAGATTCTGCTGGTCAAACTCCGCGAACGGACGTATCAGAACCTGGCCTTTAACCGACTGAATAATCTGGTTACGTACCGGGATTTAAACCATCAGGTAACTAAAAAACGCAACATCTGGCCCGTTCGGAAGCTGATGGAACAGTTTTCGGAGGAGGTGTTTCAACTGGTTCCCTGCTGGATGGCATCGCCGGAATCGGTGTCGGCTATTTTTCCGATGAAACCGGAATTGTTCGATCTGGTGATTTTCGACGAAGCCTCGCAGTGCTTTGCCGAGAACGGTATTCCGGCCATGTACCGGGCCAAACAGGTGGTTATTACCGGCGACAGCAAGCAGCTACAACCCAGCGACCTGTACCGCATCCGGTTCGAAACCGCCCCCGACGAAGAAACGCCCGTTGAACTGGAAGTGGAATCACTTCTGGACCTGACCACGCACTATTTTCCGCAGACCCAGTTGCGCGGTCACTACCGGAGTCGCTCGATGGATCTGATTGATTTCTCAAACCGGCTTTTCTACAAAAACTCGCTACAACTTCTCCCGGATTTCCACCAGCTCAACCGCCAGCAGCCCGCCATTCGGTATCTGAACGTCAAAGGAGTTTGGGAGAATAACACCAACGAAACCGAAGCCCGCGCCGTGGCCGACCTGATCGACCAGTTGGCGACCGAACTACCGGGTCGCTCCGTCGGCGTTGTAACGTTTAACTTTCAGCAGCAGCAACTGATTCAGGAGTTGCTGGAAGAACGCACGCTGGCAGGTTTGCAAGCCGGTTCGTCGCCGGTTTTGCCCTCCCCTGAATCCGTTACAGAAACCACGTTCGTCAAGAACATTGAAAATGTGCAGGGCGACGAGCGTGACGTAATTATTTTTTCCATCGGCTACGCGCCCGACCCGCGCGGACGGCTATCGGCGCAGTTTGGGAGCCTGAACGCCAAAGGGGGCGAAAACCGGCTGAACGTGGCCGTGACCCGGGCGCGGGAACGGATTTACGTCGTCACCAGCATTTATCCGCAGCAACTGAACGTCGAAAATACCGCTAACGAAGGGCCGAAAGCCTTGAAGCAGTATCTGGAATATGCGCTGTCGGTGGCCGAAGGAGCGTACTGCCCGCAACCCCGCCAGACCGACCGGATTCCGGGCGCACGGTTGTTGAAAGACGAACTGAAAGATACCCAGCCCGGTCTGGTTGAAGAGTTGCCTTTTGCCGATCTGACCAAAAAACTGGCCGATCACTACGCCGGACTGCTGCTAACCGACGATGATTTGTACTACGAAAGCAGCCCGAAAGACGCCCACGCTTATACGCCGTTTGCGCTCCGGATGAAAAACTGGCCCTTCCAGCGGATTTACAGCCGCGAGTACTGGCGGGGCCGGATAGAGACTAAGCCTACGGTTCTGCCGGGTCCACCAGCGGACTAGCGGATTGGTCGGCCGCATCAAACGGCCATTGTTTGCGAATTCGGGCGGTAATCAGATAGACCACGATGCCCAGGCCAATAACCGTTAATCCCGACACCATAAATGCCTGACCGGTTGAAATAAAAATAAACGTCCAGATGCCGATAACCAGCAAAACCGGTAACGGATAAAGCGGCATTCTGAACGGAAACGAACCGGTCTGTTTCCGCCGGTGTAACAGCAGTAAACCGATGGCCTGACCGATAAACTGCACCACAATCCGCATCGCCAGAATCGCCGTGATTACGTCGGATAAACGGAACAGCAAGCTAAAACCGAAGCCGAGTGCACCCAGAAACAGCAGCGAAATGTACGGAAAATGACGGGTTGGGTGGAGCTTGGCGAAAACAGGAAAAAACTGCCCGTCGGCCGCTGCCGCGTATGGAACCCGCGAATACCCCAGCAATACCGCAAAAAGGGACGAAAACGCCACAATCAGCACCATGAAGGTGGCGATGGAACCCGCCCGCGTACCGTACAGCCGCTCAATGACCGCGCTGATGATGAACTCGCTGTGCTGCGCTTCCTGCCAGGGAATAACCTTGACCACGCTCCAGTTCATCGCCAGATACAACACCGCAATGCCGATGACTGAAATCAGCATACTGATCGGAATGATCCGCGACGGATTGCGGATTTCCCCGCCGAGGTGGCAGACGTTATAATAGCCCAGGTAACAGTAGATGGTTTTAACGGATGCAATGCCCAAACCGGCCCCAAACAGTCCGGAGATGGCTTCACCCGAGGGAATAGCCAGTGAAACCGTTTGTTGCCCACCCGTCAATCCGCCCCAGATAATCCAGCCGAGCGTGGCCAGCACACAGACCCACAGCAGGATGCTGATGCGGCCAATGGATTCGATTTTACGGTATAACAGCATGGTAATCAGAATAACCACTCCGCCTGATACGGCTTTACGCTGCCACTCGTCAAAGGGAATCAGATAAGACGCATACTGCGCAAAACCGATGGCTCCCGACGCCACTACCAGCGGAGCCTGAATCATGGTTTGCCAGACGTACAGAAACGACAGGAGCTTTCCCCAGCGATTTTCGCCGTAGGCAATTTTCAGGAAGTTGTAGCTCCCACCCGCCTGCGGATAGGCCGCGCCCAGCTCCGACCAGACCAGCGCATCAATCAGCGAAATAACCGCGCCCAGAATCCACGCCCACAGAAAATGCGGCCCACCCATGAGTTGAATCACCAGCGGCAGGACCACAAACGGCCCAATGCCAACCATATCGATCATGTTCAGGGCCGTAGCTTGTAACAATCCCAGTCGCCGGGGCAGCGGGGCAGAATCCGTAGAAGTAGACACAATTCAGGTTAGTTAAGAAACAATGAATAAATGGGTTCGTATGCATTCGACGCCGTTTTCCTAGGCCGAACACATGACAGCGTACCCGTCGAGTTCTTTCATGTAAGACGCCAATTTTTCAATGAACGCGTCGGTATACGGCGGGAGTTGCTTGTTTTTCAGGGTGGCGGCATACCAGGTTCGCAGCAGGCGTTTTTCGGTCAGCGAAACAGCCGCTAGTTCGCCCGACCGCAGATAGGGCCGAACCACCCAATTTGGTAACATGGCCACGCCCATCCCGGCTTTTACCATTTCCAGAATCGCTTCGGTCAGCGTCATTTTATACACCCGCGGAGGCCGAAAGTTTTTGTAGAGCATCTTAAAATTAGTGCTTTGCTCATCCGGAATGTTGTACATGATGTAATTCTGGTTGGCAAACTCATCAATTTCAACCCAACTGCGGTGGGCCCATTCGTGATCCGGAGCCACAATCACCATGAATTCGTCCTGAAACAGGGGCGTGTAGTTCAGCTTGGGGTTTTCGGCTTCTTCCAGAATGGCCACATCAATCTTATTTTCGAGCAGGTGTTGCTCGGCAAAATGCGTGGCTTCAATATCAATTTTTACATCCACTTTCGGGTATACGTCGCGGTAGGCCCGCAAAAAACCCGACAGCCAGTGATACGACGTGTAACATTCCGTGCAAAGCCGTACCTCACCAGCATCTTTCTCGGTCAGGCATTTAACCTTCGCCCTGGTTTCGGCCACTTCCTGCAAAATCTTCTCGGCGGCTTCCAGAACCACCGCCCCGGCATCCGTCAGCAGCATCTGCTTTTTGTCACGGATAAACAACTGTGTGTTAAAAAAGCCTTCAATCTCTTTCAACTGGTGGCTTAACGCCGATTGAGTCAGGTAGAGCCGGTCGGCGGCTTTGGTCAGGTTACCACAAGCTGCCACCTCTTTCACCATCTGAAGATGCCGGATTTCCATGATGAGAAAAATTCATGATTTCGACAAAAATAATTCGTTTTGTTAATAATCCAAAAGGCAGCAATTTTGTCCCATCACTTAAACAACATAGTACAATGAAAACGATTGGACAACAACTACTAATGGCGCTTTTTCTGGGGTTAATCGTACCGGTATCCAACGCCCAACCGACCCATACCGGCAATGCCAGCACTGAACAAAAGGCTTTTGATGTAAACCTGTTTCTGGGGCAGCGGGAGAAAATTAACCTGATGCTGGCCGTTCGGCAACCCCGGCGCGTGACCATCCGGCTGAAAGATGCCCGCAATGCCGTTCTGTACAAAGAATCGCTGACCAAAATCCCGGCCAGCCACTGGCGAAAATTCAATTTCGAAGGCATGAAAACCGGAACCTACTACCTGGAAATCAGCAACGGTGATCAGGTTGTGGTTCGACGGATTGAAGTTGGGGCCATTCCCGCAACCGAAACGCAACGGTTTATCAGCTACGCGAATTAAATCACACCAAACCCCTGCAAAAAAGGCTTCCCCGGTATGGAGGAAGCCTTTTTTGTACCTATCAACTTGCTGTTTTACCCTTTACGGCGTCGCCAGCCTTACAGGCTTACGTCCGTCCGTACGGTTATACATCGCAGATTTGAATGCTCTCGCGCAGTGAAGTCAGCGGGTCACGCTTCGGAATAAACTCCTGGGCAACAAAGCCTTTGAAACCGGTATCAACAATGGCCTGCATGATGGCTGGGTAATAAAGCTCCTGCCCATTATCGATCTCATTCCGACCCGGATTGCCGCCCGTGTGATAGTGCGCAAAATACTGGTGATCGCGCCGGATGGTGCGGATAATATCTCCTTCCATGATCTGCATGTGGTAGATGTCGTACAGCAGCTTAAACCGCTCAGAACCCACCCGTTTGCACAACTCAACGCCCCAGGCCGACTTGTCGCACATATAATCCTTGTGATCAACTCTGCTGTTGAGCAGTTCCATCACCATCGTCACACCGTGTTTTTCGGCGCTGCTCATGAGTTTTTTCAGACCCACGGCGCAGTTTTCCAGCCCTTTTTCGTCGTCCATGCCCCGGCGATTGCCCGAGAAACAGATCACCTGCGTCAAACCGGCATTTTTCAGTTTCGGGAAGATGGCTTCGTAGCTGGCGATCAGTTCATCGTGGAATTTCGGGTCGTTGAAACCGTCGTTGATGCCTTTTCCGGCTCCCTGCGCCATCGAACAGGTCAGACCGTATTTTTTCACCACGTCCCACTGGTTAGGATCGAGCAGGTCGATGCCCGTAATGCCCATGTCTTTGGCGGCTTTGGCAAAATCTTCCAGCGGAATTTTGTTGTAGCACCACTTGCATACGGAATGATTGATCCGGCCTTTCAAGGGCGGATAAACAGTTTTTTCGGTAGCGTCCATCTGAGTAGCGAAGGAGTCAAGAACAGAAAAGGTCAGGGCGGTTCCGGCGAGTGTTTTCAGGGCCGAACGGCGGGATGGTGATTTCATAATTTTGAATGAGTAAATGAGTGAATGATAGAATAGCCACTGTTCGCTCCTTTTATCATTCACTCATTCAAAATTGGTTTTAAAGTTCGCGGATCCGGATATTCCGGTACCATACTTTGTCGCCGTGGTCCTGCAAAGCAATCCGGCCGGTATCGTATTTGTTGAAACCTTCCCAGCCTTTGAATTTGCTTTCGCTCACCATTTTCTCCCATTCCGGGCCGCTGGTTGTGTATTCCACCACTTTCTTGCCGTTCAGGTAGTGCTCCACTTTTCCGTTGTTCACCACCAGCCGCACTTTGTTCCATTCGCCCGCTACTTTCTGGGCGGAGAAGTCCGACGGGGGCAGCATATCGTACAGGGAGCCGGAGGTACGGTTTCCGTTCTTACCAGCTTTGGCATCCGGATGACGCTCGTTATCAAGCACCTGCATTTCCGGGCCGGTTGCATACGTCGTCCGGTACTTCGGATCTTCGTGCACCCGGTAAATAATACCGCTGTTGCCTTTCTCCGAAATTTTCCACTCGATTTCCAATTCGTAATTGGTGTATTCCTTGTCGGTAACGAGGTCGCCCCCACCGCGGCCGGTCAGCGTAATGGCACCGTCTTCCACCTGCCACTTATCCGATACGGGTTGCCCCTGTTTCAGGTAGTTATGCCAACCCGTCAACGTCTTTCCATCAAAAAGTTTAACCCATTTTCCTTTTTTGGGACCCGATGCAATTGTTCTGGGTACACTCGCAACGCTAACAACCAAAGCCAACAAGACCACGCGGGTCATCATGCTGAGCGAAATTTTCATAAAATGTCCTTGAGGTCAAGATTAATCCACTGCACCATTGCAGCAGAACAATATTAGAAAACGGGGACGGTTGCGGCAACTTTTTTAGTAAAAAGCTTCTAGAAAATACGTTTTTTAGAAGATTGATAGATTTTTACACCAAAACTTCCGGCGGCTACCGGCAACTTTACGGCGATGAAACACCGAACCGAAATCAATTGCGGAGACGGCATTACGCTGGCACCACCCACGCTGGCCGACACCGAAACCATTGCCCAACTGGCGAATAACCGCGCCATCTGTCTCAATCTGCGCGATAGCCTGCCGCACCCGTACACGCTGACCGACGCTGTTTGGTTTGTTCAAACCGTCGAACGGGGGGCGCTGGGGCTGGTTTTCGGTATTTATCTGGATAAAACGCTGGTCGGCGTGACAGGCGTGGTTCCGCAAACTGACATTCATCGGCTGTCGGGCGAAATCGGCTACTGGCTGGGCGAACCGTACTGGGGACGGGGCATTGCTACGGTTGCCATTCGCCATATGGTGCAGTATACTTTTGAAAACACCGATCTGATCCGGCTTTTTGCGGGTATCATGGCGCCCAATAAAGCCTCGATGCGGGTGTTGGAAAAGAACGGTTTTACGCTGGACCTTATTCAGCGGGCCGCCGTTTACAAGGCCGGTAAAGTGCTCGACGAATACCGTTATAGTCTGATTAACGAAGAAAAATTAGCCGCTCTCCTGCCGTGACCATCGCCGAAAAAATTCTGCACCGCATCAACCGACCGGACTTGCTGCAAACTTTATCCGAAGAACTGACGCCCTCGGAACTGAACTCGCTGTTACTGGAGGTTTTTGACCGGCGCATCCAACGGCTTTCACCGGCCAACCTGCTGCAACACTACCAGAAAAACCGTTTTGTTAAACCCGCCGACCTCGACGTAATGCGTCTTCGGGAACTGGAAACGCGGATTTTGCAGATTTTTGAAACGTTTCAGTTTCGGCCGGTCGAATTGTCGCCGGTCGCTCCGCTGGGTTCGTGTTCGGTCGTAGCCACGGCCGACCAGAAGAAGGTCCTGTCGGCGCTGCGCGGTACGGAAGTGCTGGCCGACGCCACCAACGCCCTGGCACTGCACGCGGCTGATCTGAAAAAAAGCGGACAGTGGCAACCGACGCAGCCCACCGATCAACTCCGGTTGAGCACCATCCAGCGGCACGTCCGAACGCCCCCGGTGACCGTAGCGGGCCATACGCAGCATTTCAAAATCGGCTGTCTGGTGTCGTCGGGGCGCGACACGGGTAATTTTCAGTTTGAGTGCGAAAGCCTGGCCGAGCATCTGGCCGTTATGACGGCGGTTTTGCGCGACACCTTACAAATCAGTAGCTTGCGGTTCAGGTTCATTCAACGCGCTGGCGTCGATCAGGGGCGGTTACTGGACCGGGTTGCAACCCACATTCGGCAACTCCGGAAGGATTTGTCCATCGAAACCGATACCGCGCCGGGTCGGCAGAACCCGTATTATAAAGGACTGCAATACAAAATACTGATAACCGTCGGTGGGCAGGAATACGAGATTGGAGACGGCGGTTTTGTGGACTGGACGCAGCAATTACTGCAAAATAAAAAAGAACGGTTTTTGATTACCGGTTTAGGCGTCGAACAGCTATTCCGGTTGGTAACATGAACAAAGGACGGGTTATTTACGAAGACGAAGCTGAACCGCATTTCCGGCTGGCCTATCCGCATCCGGGCCTGACGGCTTTTGTGGAGTATTATTTTGAAGTAAACCAACCGGCTACCCTAGCTAACCCGCTGTATTTAAATGCCCTGCCGAATCTTTCGAACCTGCTTTGCGTCAGCCTGCGCCCCCAAAGCTGGCTGTCCATTAACCAGAAAAGTGGGGCGCTGAGCACTGTAAAAGGATCACGGTTTCTGGGCAATCTGACCGATTTACACCTGTCTATTTATCCGGCCAGCGTTCACGAGTTTTACGTTAAATTCAAACCGGGGCTGCTTGGTAAGCTTTTCCGGATTAATCCCGCTGAGGTCGAAAACGCGAATGCTGATTTGATGAATTTCATTCCGCTGCCTGAACTGGAGGAGCACCTGCAAACCGCTCCGTCGTTCCGCGAACGGGTGAGCCTGATGGAACGGATGTTAATGAACCGGTTATACGGTTTTACCCCCGATTACCGGTTTGCTATTGTACAGACAGCCTTGAATCGGTTTGGACAAACCACCGGCGACAATTTTCATCTAAGCCAAATCTGCCGCGAACTGGGTGTTTCGTATCCTTCCCTGCACCGGTATTTTACCGAAGTGCTGGGGTATTCGCCGAAATACTGCCAGAAATTACTTCGTTTCAAGAAAGGGCTGCACCTGTACAAACGACACGGGAGCGGCTATTCATTTGAGGAAATCGGGTATACCGATTTTTCCCATTTCGTGAAAAATTCCCGTCAGCTCACCCAACGTTCCCCGTCCGACTTGTAAAAATGAAAAAGGCCTGTCCAGATGACAAGCCCTTTTCACAATGGTTCAACTTACTTACGACTTACTATTCTTCTCGTTATCATCTTCTTTTCCGTAGCCCATCTTGTGCGGGTCGTACCCTTCCGAAGGATTATCGCCTTCTTCCAGAAATGTGGCCCCCTTCCGGTTAAACAAAGCCTCATCCGAGGGATTGTCCGGCAGTCCTTCAACACTGCTGGGTAAACCGCTCTCTACACTGTCCGGTGCGTTGGCCGCATCCCGCCGATTCTGGGCGATGACGTTTGGGTCCACATCCCATTCCTGGAAGGAGCCGTGCGAGTCCGGACGGGTTTCGTGCTGGTGGCTTCCCCGGTACTTTTCTTCCCGGTCTACTGTCAGGTCATAAGCGGTATCGCCCTGATCGGCCGGGGTTATCATGCGTTCTTCGGTTCCAACCCCCTCACTCGGTTTTCCGTAATCGGAGGTACCATGCTGATAGGGATTACCGGAGTAATATTTATCATCCCGCGCCTGCGGATCGAATTTCTCCCTATTATTTGTTTCTTCGTTCGTTTCCATAGTATGGTGAGGGTTGATTCTCTACTATAACTGGAAAATCGGTGCAAGTGTTTGAAAATTATCGTCCCATCCAGCCGCCATCGACGGTCAGAATAGTGCCGTGTACGTAATTGGAAGCCTGCGAAGCCAGATACACAACGGCTCCTTTCAGGTCGTCGGCTTCGCCCCAGCGCCCGGCCGGAATGCGGGACAGAATGGCCGGGTTGCGGTCAACGTCCGCCCGAAGAGCCGCCGTATTGTCGGTGGCAATGTAGCCCGGCGCGATGGCATTTACGTTGATGCCCTGCGAAGCCCATTCGTTGGCCAGCGCCTTCGTCAGCGACCCGATGGCTCCTTTGCTGGCGGCATACCCCGGCACGTTTACACCACCCTGAAAGGTCAGCAGCGAAGCCGTAAAAATGATTTTCCGATTGAAATCCACGTCCCGCGCCAGCATGTCCCGGCCCACTTCCCGACTCACCAGGAACTGGGCGTTCAGGTTGACATCCATGATTTCATCCCAGTATTCGTCAGGATGCTCGGCGGCTGGTTTCCGACGAATGTTTCCGGCATTGTTGATCAGAATATCAATCGGCGGGCATTCGTCGCGAACGGTTTCCAGAAACATGTAAACAGCCGCGCGGTCGGTAAAATCAACGGGAAACGGATAAAACTTGCGCCCCAAAGCCGTCACGGCCTGTTCTACCTCGCTGCCCGGTTCAAGCGTAGCCGACACGCCAATTACATCCGCACCGGCTTCGGCCAGCGCCACGGCCATCGCTTTCCCAATTCCGCGTCTGGCACCCGTCACCAGTGCGGTTTTACCCTGAAGAGAGAATAAATCGAGGATCATAAAACATCATTAAACGTACGAACGGTAAAGGTAACGGATGCCGCGCTTTACCCGCATCGTTCGGCCTTCTCCCTGCGGTTTTTCCCGCGACGAATCCGTCTGGCGTAGGTTTTTATCCGTCCCGCGTAGGTAAGCAGCGCCGGTTTCTTTGGACTTTTGTGAACGAAAAGCTACGGGATTACACCAAGGCCGACCACACAACAACAAATACACTGAACATGCTACGCAAAATTTTGAAATGGACCGGCATTGTGCTGGGTTCCCTGATTGTCCTGCTCCTGACTGGCTATCTTTTCATTGCCAGCAACATCGCCAACCGGACCGACAAAACGTACTCGTTTGCCGCCGAAAGTCTAGCCATTCCGACCGATACGGCAACCATCAATCGCGGTGAACACCTGGCCGTCATCAAAGGCTGCACCGACTGCCACGGTGCTAATCTGGGCGGAAAAATCATGATCGACGATCCGGCGCTGGGGCGGCTGGTTTCTACTAACCTGACCCGTGGCCGGGGTGGTGTTCCTGCCGACTACAGCACCACCGACTGGCTGCGGGCGCTGCGCCACGGGGTTGGCCGCGACGGAAAACCGTTATTGTTTATGCCCTCGCACGAAACGACACTGCTCTCCCGGCAGGACATGGCCGCCATCATCGCGTACTGCCAGCAGGTGCCCGGGGTTGACAACGAATTACCGGAAAATGATCTCGGCCCGGTGGTTAATGTCATGACCTATCTGGACAAAATGCCGCTGCTTTCGGTCGAGAAAATCGACCACAACCGGCCGATGGTCGCTCAGATTGACTCGACCGAGGGCATTGCACAGGGTAAGTACCTGGCGGTTTCGTGCAGCGGTTGCCACCGGCCTACGTTTAAAGGAGGTGATCCGGTAGCGCCCGGCTTTCCGCCCGTGCCGGACCTGACCCTCACCGGAAACCCCGGCAAATGGACCAAAGACCAGTTTATTGCCACACTTCGCACCGGTAAAACACCCAGCGGCCACCAGATCAACAACGACAACATGCCCTGGAAGATGACGGCTCAGTACACCGACAAAGAACTGGCGTCCCTTTACCAATTCTTCCATTCCCTCAACTGACGTTGCCGGTTTCGGCAACAGCGCCGGAACGGGTTTTACGAAAGACGATCCGGAGACGTAAAGAAGACAACGACAAATCCATTGAATACACATGAAAACGATTATTACGGTAGCCCGGCGGCTTACCCAGCGCTGGCGGGTTTCTGCTGGAGCGGGCACAGTTGATTCACCCCTACGAATTAACAAATCCTCTCAAGGGAACCCACGTCATCGACGGTTATTACTGGTTCGGCCAGCCTTACTAAATGGACTACAGAAAGAGTAGCGTTCATAAAAAGAAAAAGCGCACGGCAGTTGCTGTGCGCTTTTTTATTAAGCGTGAATAACGAAACAGGCGTTATTTCTTATCAATCCGGTACAATCTTCCCTGGTCGGTGACGGCGTATAAAGCGCCATCTTTACCCTGGGTTATATCCCGGAAACGCTGGCCTTCATCCGCCAGCAATCTTTCTTCCCCGACCACCTTGTTGTTCTCAATCACAAGCCGTACAATGTGCATACTGCTCAGACCGCCGATAAACAAATTGTTTTTCCACTCGGGGATGTTGTCGCTGCTGTAAAAAGTCATACCGCTGGGCGAAACAACGGGATCCCAGTAGTAAACTGGCTGCTCCATTCCTTCTTTCTGCTGAATGGGCGCCCCAATTTTTTCACCACTGTATTCAATACCGTACGTAATGGTAGGCCATCCGTAATTCTTACCCGGCTGAATCCGGTTCAGTTCGTCGCCACCCCGTGGGCCAAATTCAACTTCCCACAGATCGCCGGTTACCGGGTGAAACGCAAGGCCCTGCACATTCCGGTGGCCGTACGAATACAGTTCCGGTTTGGCATTAGCCTGGCCCTGGAATGGATTTCCGGCTACCGGTTTGCCATCTTTGGTGATCCGGATCACTTTTCCCAGACTGGAGTTTAACGCCTGGGCCTGGGGCCGGGTCACTTTGTCCGAGCGTTCGCCGGTGCTGATAATCAGGTTGCCGTCTTTGTCAAAAACAATCCGTCCGCCATAGTGCAGCGTGCCTTTATAAGCCGGGGTGGCCCGGTAAATTACCGTAGCGCCCTCCATTCTTTTTTCGTCGGCAGAAAGTTTACCTTTGGCAACCGCCGTCAGATTTCCTTCGGGGAGCGGCTCGGAAAACACCCAGTACACCATTCGGTTCTGTTCAAAATTCGGGTCAAGCCGAATACCCAGCAGCCCGCCCTGCCCGTCGGAATTCACCTTGGGAATACCGGCGATGGGTGCGCCCAGGGCCCCGTTTGTGCTTGCGATGCGCATGGTTCCGGACTTTTCAGTGATGATAAACCGGCCATCGGGCAGGCTCGTGATGCCCCAGGGATTTTTCAGTTCGCTGGTCAGGACTTTTCCTTCGTAAGCCGTACGCGATTTTACCCCGCCAATCCGGGTTTGCCCCGCATAGGCGGGTTTGTAGTTCGTATTGGCGGCTTTGGTTTCGACCGGTGCCGCTGTGGTGTCCGTTTTCACCACGTTCGAGCTTTCGGACGTATTTTTTCCGCAGGCAGAAAAAGCAAGCGTACTTCCGGCAAGAAGTAGAGGCAGAATTTTAGTCATTGTGCTTTTTTGTTTCAGGTTAACGTACTTCAAAAATAGAAGTTTTATCGGGGAGGTAACACCAGATTGGCAAAAAGCGTTTGGCCCCGGAAACGCACACGCTAATTTTTAGCTACTTTCTATTCGTCGTCAGTTTGTCAAAACGCCGGTACGAACAGGACGGCATCGGCTACCACCGGGCCGTCGGCCTGCCGGGCGGCAATTTCAACCGATGCGGCTTTGCCTTTTGGCAACTCATATTCGCCCAGCGCAACCCACTCACCCGAGGTCTGGCCCACCACCACAATATCCGCCGGTTTGATCGGAACGGCTTTGCTGGTTTTGCCATCAAACACCGTGATCGTTAGTTCAGAGGCCGTTTTAGCCAGCCGCGGAAAATAGGTGTAAAGACGGTATTTACCCGGTTTGACTACTTCCGGCGTAAACCGCACGGACGCCTTCTCTCCGTTCTGTTCTTCGTGTACCAGATACGAGGGGCCATACCCGGCTTTGCTCTTGTTCTCCAGTCGCCATGAACCCGTAGTTGCCGTCAGCGCCTGATTCTCATTATCCACCAGAATTTCCGATGTGCTGCCATCGGCCAGCGGATCGGCTTTCAGCCGCTGCTGTAGTTTTGGTACGTCAATTTGCTGGACACTCGTGTTACCATCAATCGCCATCACAGCCGCCAGGGCCGTCGACTGGCCCAGCACCATGAACACCGGCTCCATCCGAATCGACCCGTAGGCAATGTGCGATGCCGACAGGCAAACCGGCACCAGCAGATTCTGGCATTCGCTCTCTTTCGGAATCAGCGCCCGGTAGGAGATCGGATACGGCCCAAAACCGCCTACTTCCACGTTGCCTTCATTTTTGGCCATCTTCCTGCCGTCTTTCTCAATGACAATCCGCTGGATATTGTGCGAATCCATTGTGTAAGCCGCCATTCCCACCCCGTCGGTCACCACCTCTTTTCCCTGGCAGTTGGCCTGCGTCATCACGTACGCTCCCACCATCCGGCGTGCTTCCCGCACGTACAATTGCGGGGACCAGTGGCCGTTGTCGGTGTACTCGTCTTTGGGGTAACCCCATTTGAGCATTTCCTGCCGAAGCTCCTGCGGCACGCGCGGATCGTGACCGAAGAAATACAGCAGGCTTTTAGTATACAGTTCGTGATCGCGGATGATCTGCGCCCGTTTCTGATAACTTCCGTCGGGGTATTCATAATTCATACCGATCATGTCGGTCGAAAAGCCGTTGCGGTTGTTGATGTCGGTTTTCTGGTTGGGCATATGGCTCCAGATAAAATAGTCATTCAGAGCGCGTTTCTGGGGTTGAGCCGCGATCAGCCGCACCAGCAATTCGAATTGGGTGGAGTCATAACCAGCCGGGCGGGTGATGGGCACCTGGTTGGCCGGATTGGAAGTCAGACAGATGCGGTAATTGTAAGCCTGGACTTTGGTGTCGCCCGTACCGTTGGGTTCCAGCTTCGCCGGACTGACGCCCCAGACCAGACCGGATTGCGGCTGGCCCGGTGTTTTGTACGGATCAATGCCGTCCGGCAGTTGGTGCCCTGTCATTAGCTGCACCCCGCTAAGCGTCTCGTTGTACCTTGCGTTATCTTCCCGGCCCACAAAGTACGACACACCGGCTTTGGCCATCAGATCGCCTTCGTAGGAGCAGTCAATAAACATTTTAGCCCGAACCGTGCGTCTGGCCGACGGTTTATCCGAATTCTCGAGTACAATCTCCTGAATGCGGCCCTTGGTTTTCCTGACACTGGCCAGCCGGTGTGAAAACAGCACATCCACCTGACCACGTTTAACATAGTCGTTAAAGAGGTTTTCGGCTACGTGGGGTTCAAAAATCCATTGTTCAAACTTGCCGTAGTGCTGGCCGATGCGCCGGTAATAGTCGCGGGAGATGCCGGTGATGGCGTATTTGTTGCCAATGTCGGTCAGGCCCAGACCGCCGGAGGTCATGCCGCCCAGGTGCCTGCCGGGTTCGATCAGGAGTACGGTTTTACCGGCTTTTCGGGCGGTATAAGCCGCGATGACACCGCCCGAGGTGCCGCCGTAAACGCAGATGTCTACCTGCTGCTGAGCAAGGGTCGAGCCGATGAGAAAGAGATTGAGACAGATCAGTATGACGTATCGCATAGTTATAAATCAGTATGTACTAGCGCTTAACAAAAACCGTAGAACCAGCGAAGTCGGTACCCAACGCTATGCATGGATAGCTAAATTCCTGCGGAATAAAGAAGGAAAACGGGGAAAGCTACTGACAACCCGGCTTTTGCCAGCGGTTATAAAACAAAAAGAACTCGCCAGAACGGGCCAGCGAGTTCTTTTTGCAGATCAGACGTTGTTATTTCTCCATCGGATGTTCTTTCAGCAGTTGATCCGGAGAATAAAAATCTTTTTTGTTTTCGGTCGCCATTCTGACCCTCTTAACCTGTTCCGGCGAAATAGCCGAGGCCTGGTTGCCGAACGAATTCCGCACATAAGTCAGCACCGCAGCCAGTTCATCGTCCTTGAGCAGCCCACCAAAGGGCGTCATCGGAACCTGACCGGGGTAGTTCTTGCCCTGTACTTCAATCGGCCCCAGCAGACCTTTCAGCGCCAGTTTGATCAGTCGATCCTGATTACCGTTCACCCAGTTGGTGCCCGTCAGCGGGGGGAAACCGGAAGCCGCCAGACCTTTACCATCGGCCTGGTGGCAGGTAACGCAGTAGCCTTCCCGACCGTAAATCTCCTTGCCCTGGTTGTAGAGCGCCAGTTCGGCTCCTTTCAGACTGGAAGCCACCACTTTTTCTTTGATCGGTTTCACGTTCTCGTCTTTCAGGTGCGCTACGGCGGTGGCGTGGGCGTGAACCATCCACTCGTCCAGCGGTTTTTTAGCGGCTTCCTCCAGAATGGGCAGCCCTTTTTCCGGACTAATCCAGGAAGCGGCCACAATGGCAGCCAACCGTACCCGACTGTTTTCGTCGCGGGCAGCCTGCATCAGCAGATCCGCCTGATCGGCCACCTGATGCCCCGTATACCGGACCACCTGCACGGCTGCGGCCCGGGCGTGGTAATCTTTGGCTTTCAGCATTTGGCGCAGCAACGACTGGTCTACTTTGTTCAGCCCCCAGCTTACCCACAACCCTTCCAGCAGGTGGTGTTCGTAGCGGGGATCGTTTTTGTCCAGTTTCGCAACCCAGGTTTTGAGTTTGGCCAGCACCTGATTCGCATCCCGTCCGCGCAGTTCACGCCGGGTGCGGTAACGGGTGCGGTATTCGGGCAGCTTCAGGTTATCCAGCAGTTCGTCAATACTGGCGCCGTCAATTTTGGCCGGTTTCACCAGCGGCCGCGATGGGTACGTAATCCGGTAAACCCGTCCGTGCGAGTGGTCGCGCAGGGGGTCGCGGGCGTTGTGCTGCATGTGACCAATCAGAATGTTGTGCCAGTCGATGAGGTACAGCGAACCGTCGGGTGCAAACTCCATATCAACCGGGCGGAAGTTACGGTCTTCGCTCACCACCAGATCCATGCGGTGTTTGCTTTTATACCCCGTGCCGTCATCCACCAGCGTGTGTTCTTTTGTTCCCAAAAAACCGATGGTGTTGTTGATCAGGAAATCGCCCTGCAATTCGTCGGGAAAATGGCGGCTCGATACAAACTCCAGACCGGACGTAGGACGCACACGGTGGGCCTCCTCAACCAATTGCGCCGACTTGTGCGTGGCCTGTCCGTACCGCGGAAAGACCGACCCCGGCATCATCCAGCGTACATCGGGGCTGGAGGTTTCGGCAAAGAAAGGCTGCCCCCAGTCATCAAAGGCAATGCCCCAGGGGTTCGGAATGGAAAGCTGCGCCGTCCGTTCCAGCTTTTTGAGTTGCGGTGCGTACCGGTAAAAACCACCATTGGTGGCGCGTACCGGCCCGTAGGATGTTTCAACGTTGGTATGCAGAAACACGCCCTCGCCCGAGTAAATGGCCCCGGACGGATCGACCGTAAAGGCGTGGCTGTTGTGGTGGGTGTCGTGGTCGTCAAAACCGCTCAGCAGAACTTCTACTTTGTCGGCCTTGTCGTCGCCGTTGGTGTCCGTATACAGTTTCAGGTTGGTTCCCTGCGAAACATACACGCCTTCCTTGGCGATTTCAAAGCCCAGTGGCAGGTGTAACCCATCGGCAAAAACCGTCTCCTTATCGGCTTTATTGTCGCCGTTGGTATCTTCCAGAATAATAATCTTGTCGTTGGGTCTGGTGTCGCCGGGCTTGTAATGCGGATAACTCGGCATACACGCTACCCAAAGCCGTCCTTTGCTGTCGAACGACATCTGCATCGGTTTGGCCAGATTCGGAAACTCCTGTTCGGTAGCAAATAGGTCGATTTTGTAGCCCTGCGATACTTTCAGTTTCGCCAGCGCGTCATTGCCGTAGAGGTACGTCAGGCTGCCGTTTTTCTCGGGGTTGAAGTTGGTTTTAACAGGGGGCAGCGGGCGGGTATTCTTATCAGCCGCAGCCAGGTCCGTTTTTTGGCCTTTCGATGCCGCCAGCCAGATGGCTTTATCCCGAATGTCGGTCATCTCCCGGATTTTCTCGATCTCGGCGGGGTAGTTGTCCGGACCAAACGGGTTATACCGACGACCGTAGACGTGCACACCGTTCGGAATTTTGAAGTCGTTGTGCCACATCCAGTTTTTCTCCATCACCATCTCGTGCACCAGTTTGCGGTTGGCCTGGGCTTTGGGGGCCACTTTGCCAAACACCTGATCGGCCAGCAACAGGCC
Organism: Larkinella arboricola; assembly: GCF_003259745.1. Taxonomy (GTDB): domain Bacteria; phylum Bacteroidota; class Bacteroidia; order Cytophagales; family Spirosomataceae; genus Larkinella; species Larkinella arboricola. The sequence goes on from NZ_QLMC01000003.1 coordinate 129,599, forward strand.
CAGTTTCTGGTAGCCCGCTTCGTTCAATTGCGAACCGTCGATGGTTAAATCTTCTTTGCTGGCGGCATACCATTGCTGCGACGGCGTGAAGGCATCCACAAATAGCACGTTATTTTGCCCGGCCACTTCCTTCATGGCCTGGGTGTACAGCGCCAGATTCTCGTTTTCCTTTTTGCCATTTGGCAGGTCAAACTTGGCCGACAAATCTTCAAAGGCGATGGGCGACACCAGGGCCAGTTGCGGGGCCGAAACCCCGTTGTATTTCTGATTTAGCGTCCATTTTACAAACGCATCCAGTTCGGCTTTGTACCGGTCCAGTCCTTTTTTTCCCTGAAATGATTCATTGTAACCAAAAAATGCCACGATGATGTCCGCTTTCAGTCGGTTGAGCCATTGTTCGGGGGTATCAAAATGCCCTTCACTGTGCGAATTGTTCGCAAACTCGGTTCCTTCAAAAAACTTTTCGGCGCCGGGAAACGCCCACGGTGAGTTGCGGCTGGCGTGGGGCCGAAAGCCGGGCGTGTCGCCCCCGTCGCACATATTCCGGATGAAAAGAGCACTTTCCGGATACCGGACCTGCATTTCGGTTTCGAAGGTCCCGTAGTTCATCATGCGCGAACCCAGGTTGTTACCAAGCAACACGATATGCGCTCCCTTTTTGATTTGTAACGTTTTAGATTCATTAACCTGAAACGCACTGAATGCGATCAGCGCCAATCCAACTGCCGTGAGCAATCCAATGAGGCTTCTTTTTCGGGGTTTAGACATTTGCTTTTTGCGAGTAGAATCCAACTTTTTAAACCAAATTCATTTCAACGACCCACTGGTTTAAAGCAGGTTATGGGATAGGACACTATTCATCTTAGTAATTAAGTCAACGTTGCGATTTTTCTACCTGTGAATGCCCATTTTAATCTGGAGGGTCATCGTCTCCGCAGAGCCGACGCTTCCCTTTCGGATTCAAAATGCCTCTTTCCGATTTCAGCCACAACAATTCAGTCGTTTATTTCAGCAATTCAGTCATCGGTTCCGGCTTTTCGCAAAGCCGGTTTTTGGGTGTACGGATGCGTTTACCTTGCTTTGCACTCATTCTGACAATCAGAATAGCAAACAACAAAACGACTGAACAAGTATGAAAATGCGTTTTCTGGCGCTTATGGCGCTGGTTATCCTCTCAGTCGCCTGCAAAAAAGGCGGCAGTGAAATTGATCCGGAAACGGGTGAACCCTCCGGCGGTTCCGGCAAAATACCGTCTGAACTGGTCGGTAAGTGGTCGTACGGCATTTTCTCTCCGACTAACTTCTGGGACTATAACGGTAAGTATTCCGGCAACGCCTACGAGCAGGCACTGGTATTCGAATTTCACCCGAACGGCACGTACGAAGAATACATCATTAACTCCACCACGAGTTACAACTGCCGGACGGAAGCCTATACGTTTTTCAAAGGAACCGTGAAGGTAAATGAAGCCAATCGGACCTTTACAATTACGCCAACCAGCGGCAACTACCGGGGTTTTTATTCCTGCGCTCCCAAAAGCAACATCAACCGCGACGCCCGCAAAGACGAGCTGAAACAGGAAACCATGAATTATCAGGTGGAATCGGGCAAAGTCGCCATTAAGCTTTCGGATGCCGAAAATCCACAGGGTGTGCGGCTCAAGGCCGTTACCTGGTAAACAAACCGTCCGATTTCATGCATTTCATGACGGCTTTGGGGCTGTTCCGGCTGGTATGCAGCGTCATATTAGGTACTTCCGCGCCAGTAACCAGGTACTATAAAACGAAAGCCCGATATGCATACCGGGCTTTCGTTTTATAAAATCACTCGCTTCGTTCTAGGTCGAAAACGGTCTGCCGGATGGCACAACGATCCGCTGGCGGCTGGACGAAACGGCCGATCGTTTGGCCGTAAATTTCGCGTTGATGTACTCAACCATGTCAATCTCGCCGGTAATGGTATCGCCCGAAAGTTTTCCGTAAAACGTCATCACCAGGTTATCGCCCGGTACACTATACCGGCTCTGGAACCGTACCTCGTCTCCTTCAATCGAACCAATCAGATCGCGGGCCGCAAACTCGCCTTTGTGCGTTCCCGTCAGCCAGTTACCATCCTGTTTTTCAATGATGAACGTATGCTGGCTTTTGCTGGTGTAAAAATCAATGCTCACCTCCCACCGGCCACTCAGATCGGCTGCGGGCGCTTTCATTTCGGTTGGTGTGACTGATGCACTGCGTTTGCGGGTCAGGATTTCATGCACCCGTTTGGCTACAATCACCTCATTACCCGCTCCCATCATGTAGGCAGCAATCGTAATGGAAGTGGTCGGTGGAGTGGAACCGGAAGCAGGCTGTCCCCGCCGAAAACCAGTCCCTACCGCAACCCGGGGCTTGGTGGTTGCCAGTTCATCGGCCACTTCCTGCCCGGTGATGTGCAGTTTCGTCGGGTCCCAGCTAATGGTCAGCATGGGGGTTGCATTGTCCAGCGCGCCTTCCTCCGGCCGTCGCACATTTAGCTGCACCCCGTTGATACCGGACAGCTTTTTCGAGATGGTTTCCAGCCAGGATACCCAGGTGTCCATTTCGGCCTTATGGTCCCGAACGGCCCAGGCTTCCACGGCCGCCAGCATCCCGATTTGCTCCTCGCGTCCAATCTTATTGTTCCGACACGGCCCGTGGTGGGGGGCACTGGCCTGCCAGGCCGACATCAGAATATCTTTATTTCCAAGCAACAGACCGGCGCTCTGCGGCCCCCGGATCACTTTCCCTCCGCTATAGCCCACCACCGACGCTCCGGCCTGAAGGTGGATATTCGGGATGGTAAGCCGTTCAGCGGCTGCGTCGACCAGGATGGGGACATTTTTCGGTTTGGCGATTTTGGCTACGTTGGCAACCGTCCAGGGCTCCTGACCCGGCATCATATAAATCATGGCCGTCCGCGGATTGATGGACGTTTCCAGTTCTTCGAGGGTATGAACCGTAATTACTTTCACTCCGCAGTTCCGGATGGCGTGATCGTACACGTTGCGGGATGACCGGGGAATGATGACTTCCGTTTTTTCAAAACCTTCCAGATTCGGAATACGAATCAGTTTTTCGGGATTGCCGCCCGCCAGAATGCCCGCCGTCACCTCGTTGAGACCCGCAGCGCAGCCCGACGACACCATGCCCCATTCAGCTCCGGTAATTTCAGACAGCCGTTTGCCGATCCCGAAGGCCAGTTCGTCAATCTGAACGTTGTACCGGCTGGCGTACTCCATAGCCTCCTTCACTTCGGGGAGTTCCATCGATGCACCAATGATGGTGAACGTGCCACGGCAGTTGATGATGGGCTCCACTCCGATGGATTGGTAAATCTGCGGCCCGGCTTTCAGCGGTCCCATGGCGGGCGCTACCTGAGCTGCGGCCTTCCGGAACCAGTTTGATGCCGGACGGCTTTCTGCAAAAGCTTCTACACTGCCGACCATACTTCCCGCCAATGGTAGAAGACTTAATTCTTTCAGTATTTCTCTTCGTTTCATACGCTTACAAAGCTGAATTTTAATATAAAATAAGTGGTGAGCTTTCAATGCCTGTAAATTCCGGTATGAGCAGCGCAGGGATCACCTGGAGAGATGGCCTAAAAAACGTCGTATGGCTATGGGGACAATCGAACAGTTATTATTTAAACAACAAGTATACTAATACAGCATGAATTTATCGTAATAAGCGGCTGATTTTTCAGATCGTTTGCCAGAGAAACTGTTTATCCAATCATTCTTTGGCTGCTTCTTCTAGAAGGCATTTCCAGAAGCGGCTCGTTCGGAGGTTAGATACGGGGAGCCTATAAAGAACTCAGCCACAATGCCGTACGGACAAATGGCAACCAGAAACCGTAAATAAACAGATGGGAACAGGCAAAACCACGATTTGATTGTTGGCAGGACCGGCCGTTTTTGTTAATTGGCCGACAGGTAGTAACCATCTTTGAAACGGGTGGCGTAAACGTACAGAATGGCCCAGTTGACTTTTGCAGGTGGCGTTTTGAAAGGGATAAAATCAATGCAGGTATTGATAGGTGTGCGGCACGTTTCTAAATCCTGCTCAATAGCATCCAACCGGAGGCTGAGTTCCTTCAGGCGCTGATTGATCATGCGCTGCCTTCGGGCAATTTCGTCCACTTTCGCCAGCAATTCCTGGCATCTTCCAATCAAATAGCTTTTTTTCATTGGCTTCACTTCGCCGATGAATACGCTTCACCTGCTTTTTTTAGTACCCTTCTAAATCGGGATAATGTTACCACTTAGCAGACTAAAAACCCAATTAGTTAAAAATTTTTTTATTTATTTGTAGATTCCCAAGTTCTAAGCCATTTTATCAGCAAAACTAATCCTGTTTTTTCGTCTGATTTTCGAGGAGCATCACCCCTGCTTTTGTTTTTCGCCACCGCTCCAGCAATTCTTTCGGGGTGGGCGTTACGCGTAACGCAAACGACCCCAGCAGAATATCTTCATCCCCATCCTGATCAACGTCGGCAGCGTCCATCGTCAGCCAGGCTCCCCGATCGGCTTCCGGAAACATGGCGGCCCGGAAACGGTTTTTGCCCCGGTTTTCCAGATAGACAAAGTTTTCCAGCCGTTTCCGCGAAAAATCCGGAAAGAAAGCGATAGCAGCCACATCCAGATCCCCGTCGCCATCGAAGTCACGGGCCAGGGCTTTCGTCGCGCCGTGCATGGGGTAAAACCAGACCTGCCGAAACCGGAAATTACCGTCGTTGCGAAACAGCCGAATACCGTGATACCGCTTCGGGGAACTGGAAAAATCGGCATTGTCGCCGTTGGTATACAGCAGGTCCATATCACCATCCTTGTCAAAATCAACAACATCCAGGTGAATCGAGCCGAATACGGGCGGAAAACGCAGCACGGTTTTTTTCCAGAACCGCCCCCCGCCTTCGTTGTTAAAAATCGCCACCTGCTCATCGCTCTGGGACAACAGCGCCACAATGTCGGCCCGGCCGTCGCCGTTCATATCGGTCACCACGGTTCGGATGGCCCCCGGCACGGGTTCCAGGATGTGTTCAATGTAGGCCGTTCCGGTATTTTCAAACCAGCTCAACTGCCCCAGGTAATACCCAAACTGGCATACCAGAATGTCTTCCCGGCCATCCCCGTTCAGGTCGGCATACGTGGCCTCGACCGGTCGTTGCAGCTTTTGCAGCAATACCGTCCGTTCCGGTTTCTGCGTTGCCGGGTTTAGGTGCAGCAGCTCGCCATTCATTCGATCATTGGGGTCCATGGTGCCCATCGTCAGCACATCCAGACTCCCATCGGCGCGGACACGCAGGCTGGACGGCGGATTGAACGTGACCATCGAATCAACTTTTTGCAGATCTTGGTCCAGAAAAAACAGTTTCCCGCGCCGACTGCCCACGGCTATCCGGCGGCTGCGGGGTTCGTATTGCAGCAGCGTAATCAGGTTATCGACCGGCTGGGCGGGCTGGCGGACTTTAAAAAGCGGCAACTGACTAGTGATTGCGGGCTTTGGAGCCTGGGGCAACGGCTTTTCCGGCGCATTGGTGACGTAGTAATCCGTGATTTTCTGCCAGTCGTCGGGGTGTAGCATGGGTGCGTCGGCAAAAGCGCTGGAATGCATAACCCGTTCAATTTCGTCCGGCCCGCTCATCTGCCGAAAAGGCGATAAGGAGTCCGCCATAAAGCCCATCCGAAGGGCCATGTGCGGCAGGACTTTGTGCTTCCAGATTTGTTTCTCCAGCAAATCCGGCGTCGGAACGGCGTGGCAATTGTTGCAATAGGTCTGGGCAAGCTCCCGTCCACTTAAGCCCGACGGCTCTTTGGGTGTGGTCGACTTTGGGTTCTGTTGACAGGCAAATAAACAGCTTACAAAAAACAAAAAGGCGAAAGACGAAATTGATTTATTAAAAGACATCTTATAAAAAAAGGCATTTAACAAACTTATCACAAAACCGTCTGTTTTCAAACTGGCCAGAAAAGCTGACGGTAGTTTTGCGAAATCACTATCACTTTTTCTTTTTTCTTTGCACGGCACTAACCCTACTCGAATGAACTGTATCCTCGGCGTCGACATCGGAACCACGAATGTTAAAGCGCTCGCTTTCCATCCCGAATCCGGCGAGATTGTTGCGCACGCATCGGCTCCACTGACCACCCTCAATCCGCAACCCGGCTATGCGGAACAAGACCCGGAGGAGGTCTGGAAGAAATTGACGGACGTTCTGGAAGAGGTGTGCCGGGAAGTGGGGCAGCAACAGGGCACCGTCGAAGCCGTGGGATTCAGCGCGGCCATGCACAGCATTCTGGCGGTTGATGACCACGGAAAACCGCTCACCAACGCGATTCTCTGGTCAGACAACCGCTCAGAGAAACAGGCCGATGCGCTGCGGCAGGAGCAGGCTGATCTGGGCAAGACCATTTACCAGCAAACCGGCACCCCGCTGCACCCCATGATTCCGTTGTGCAAACTGGCGTGGTTTCGGGAAAATGATCTGCGGCTGCTGCGCCGGGCCACCGGCTGGCTTTCGATCAAAGAATACATCTGGCATAAACTCACGGGCCAGTATCAGGTCGATTATTCGATTGCTACGGCCACGGGTCTGTTTGACAGCCAGCAAAAGGCGTGGTACCCCGTTGCGCTGGACTATGCCGGCATTCGGCCTGAGCAACTGTCAGAACCCGTACCGACCACCCACGCCAGCAGGCTTAACTACCCCGATCTGCCCCAAACCGTTACGGACTGCCTGACCGGTGCCACCTTATACATCGGTGCATCGGACGGCTGCCTGGCCAATCTGGGCGCGGGGGCCATCGGTGCCGGGATTACCACCATCACGATCGGCACCAGCGGAGCCATCCGGCGCACGGTTCAACGACCGCTTCGCGACGAGCACGGACGGTTGTTCAGCTATATTCTGAATGTTGACGATAAGACCGATAAAAATTATTTTGTTGTGGGTGGCCCGACCAACAACGGTGCAAACGTGTTGCAATGGCTCTCAGAGAAATTGATGCTGGCCGAAACCGATGCGGTGCTGGCCGAAGCGCAAACGGTACCCGCCGGCTCCGACGATCTGCTGTTTTTACCTTACTTACAGGGTGAACGGGCCCCACTGTGGGATGCCGGGGTGCGCGGTTCGTATCTGAACGTCGACTGGCAGCACGGGCGGGCGCACTTTGTCCGGGCGGCTCTGGAGGGTGTTTTGTTCAATCTGCTCCGCACGGAGCGGATTTTATCCCGGCATACCGGCCCAACGCAGGTGATTCACGCCAACGGCGGATTTGCCCAGTCCGAATTTTGGGTGCAGATGATGGCCGACATCTTTGGCGTTCCGGTCCGACTCAACGAAAGCAACGAAAGCGGGTCCATTGGCGCAATTTTATTAACCATGAAAGCTACCGGACGAGTTACCTCTTTGGGAGAAGCGATGCGCTACGTCGGGTTCGGCCAGACGTTTGAACCGGATGCCGAGTGCCACCGACGGTATCAGCAAGTGTATCAGCGATTTGAGAAGGCACTACCTTAATCGTATCCACAACCATGAAATTAAAACTAACCGGTAAGGATCTTCGCAAGATTGGCTATCCGGAAGGAAAAGTCATCAGCATTGCCATTAGTGTCATGCAGCATTCGTTTAAGCATACTTCCCACAAGGAAGCGCTAGAACTGCTGGAGAAAGTGCGGCAAAACCCTACGAAATACCTGAAAAACGAGACACTCGGAACGATTGCCGCCGAACTGATTGAAAAGCCCGCCCCTAAACCCGCCGACGAAATTCCGCTGAGCGAAGAACGGAAAGAATATACGGTTTTCGGGGCCGACCACATCGAAGCCGGTGCCATCAACCAGATGGAGATTGCCATGCGGTTGCCCGTAACGGTGGCCGGTGCGCTGATGCCCGACGCTCATCAGGGATATGGTCTGCCAATTGGCGGGGTCCTGGCTGCCCACAATGCCATCATACCGTACGGGGTGGGTGTTGATATTGGCTGCCGAATGTGCCTGAGTATTTACGACTTACCCGAAAATACCGTTTACGGCGAAACCAAGAAGCTGAAAAACATCCTGCAACGTGAAACACTTTTTGGCGCGGGTCGGGAGTTCAGCAAGCCGATGGACGACGAAGTACTCGACCGGCCCGAGTTCCGGCAAATCCCGTTGCTGCGTGGACTGCACGACAAAGCCGTCCGGCAAATCGGTTCGTCGGGGTCGGGCAACCACTTTGTGGAGTTCGGCATTGCCGAAATCACCGATCCGGACAATGAATTTGGCGTTCCGGCAGGCACGTACCTGGCCTTGCTATCGCACTCGGGTTCGCGGGGGTTGGGAGCCAGCATTGCTAACCATTTTACGCGGGTGGCGATGGAGAAAACCCCTCTACCGAGCCAGGCCAAACATTTGGCCTGGTTGTCGTTAGAGAGTGAGGCAGGACAGGAATACTGGTTATCAATGAATCTGGCTGGCGATTATGCGTCGGCCTGTCACCACCAGATTCACCACAAAATTGCCCGGGCACTGGGTCAGAAACCGCTGGCGATGGTGGAAAATCACCACAACTTTGCCTGGAAAGAACGCCATGCCGGACCGGGTGCCGAACCCCAGGAGCTGATTGTTCACCGCAAAGGAGCCACTCCGGCAGGCAAAGGCGTACTCGGGATCATTCCCGGTTCCATGACACAGCCCGGCTTTATTGTGCGCGGACGGGGCGAAGCCGCTTCTCTGGATTCGGCGTCGCACGGAGCCGGACGCAGGCTCTCGCGCACGGCGGCTAAAAACAGCCTCACGTGGTCGCAGGTCCAGGATATGCTGAATCAAAATGGAATCACGTTGCTCGGCGGGGGCCTGGACGAAGCGCCGATGGCTTACAAAGACATCAATCAGGTAATGAGTTTTCAGCGCGACCTGGTTGATGTAGTAGGGCGGTTTCAGCCTAAAATTGTCCGGATGGATGATTAATTAATCCGCAACAAACTGTCTCTGATACGCTTCAGCGATCTGGTCACGGGTGCGTTTCAGACGCATCTTGACCGCGCTGTTGTTGATATTGTATTGCCGGGCGATGTCGGCAATATCAATGTTTTCTATATACTTAAGCTGGAGCAGGGCCTTTTTATCCGGTTCAAGCCCCTCTAAAACTACAGCCAGCTGACTCAGCATCAGATGCTTGATATCTGTCACGTCGGTATCCTGAACGTTCTCAACATCGACTTCATCCATAGCCACCAGCTCCATCCGACTGGCAGCCCGGGCTCTTTGCCGACAGTAGTTCTGAGAAATGGCGAATAACCAGGTTGAAAAAGCAGAGCGCCCCTGAAACTGATCTATTTTTACAAAAACCTGAAGAAAAATGTCGTGCATATAATCTTCGGCTTTAATCGGATCACGGGTAAATGCCAGACAACTACCATATACCTTCTGTGCGTATCGCTTATAGAGAGTAGATAGACAAGCTGTTCGATTGCTAACCAAGTAAGAACCAATGAGTTCCTCATCACATAACATACATTTCATCGGACAGAAAAAATTAGGATTATAGATACTACTCTGCGTTAATCAGGGAAAAAAATAGCTTGTCTGCCTGCTTTATCAGACGTTAACTGTCCGCTATGTTACAGATTTTGCTTGATTTTAAGGTACTGAGCCCTTTCTATATCAGCCAAACACAAATAATAACCATATCAATCAGCATTTTAACCATATCAAATAGCACGTTTTGGCCCTAATTGCCACTACTCAGACAAAAGTACTTATAACCAAACCGTCTATCACTTCTGTTGTATGTTACCCATTTCATGAAAAATGGAACATAAATAACTTTTCAGGAGTCCTGGGCACATAGAATTTCCTATCTTACTAAGCGGCCTCAATTCTTTTTAATCAATTCTTTGTATGAACAAAACGTTTACGTACATTTACTAGTCGTCATATATTGGTAACCGCCCATTACAACTCTGCCTATTATACCTTATTAACTCGCTTATGCAATACCGTTCCTGTCTTATTATCGAAGATTCGGGTCCTGACGCGGACGTACTTAAAGAATATATCGCTAAAACGCCTTTTTTTTTGGCCCCTCAGGTTTGCTCTAACATACTGGAAGCCTCAACCCTCCTGCAAAGGCAGCATTTTGACCTCATCTTTCTGGATATTAAGCTCCCCGGCCAGTCGGGCCTCGACCTTCTGCGCTTATTTCCAAAACCGTTACCCGTCATTGTCACAACCGCCTATCCAGAATTTGCCGTTGAATGTTATGACCTTTCGGTGGCAGACTATCTCCTGAAACCTTTCACATTTAGCCGCTTTACGCGAGCCCTCAACCGCGCATTGGGCGTCCAACTGGCTTCCAACAGCCTGACGGAGGACAAATACATCTTCTTAAAGGTGGGGCATTCGATGCAGCGTTTCGATTATGATGCCATCGACTATATTCAGGCTTTCGGTACCTACTGCAAAGTATTTATCAATCAGAAGGTCGTGGTTGTCAACGAAATCATTTCCCATCTGGAGAATATTCTTCCCAAGCAAAAATTTCTACGAATTCATAAGTCTTACCTGACAAATCTGGCGAAGATCAACAGCTACAATTACCGGAGTGTCGTTGTCGGTTCGGCAAAACTACCGCTGGGGGCCTCCTACCGTGAAAAGTTTGAAGGTTTTCTGAACCTGCTCGACCGCCGATCCGAAGTATAACCTTCCGGCTAAAGGCGTCCTGGCCTTGAACTGGCGAGCTTATTGATGAATAAGCGGTAGCAATTGAACCCCGTTCGACTCGAATCAAGCGGTGGATTTATTATCTTGCGCCCCTGTTTTTACCACCGAAATTATGTTTGTTGAAGCCATTGAGCGGGTCGACCCTTTCGTGCGTCCTATTTTATCGATCGTCCGGCGGTATGGCAGCAGCGAAGTGATTCCGGCCTGTTCGACCATGTTTTTCGTCAACGAGCAGGCGTATGCCGTTACCTGTAAACACGTTGCCGAGCAACTGATACAGTCGGAAACCATCCACCAGAATTATCTGAAGTTTCAGGGCGAACGCCGTTCGATCATGCGGGCTCCCAATTCGGCACGCCGGCTGGAAGAACTGGAAAAAAAATACAACCTGCGGCAGGAAAGCATCATTCAGATCAAAAATCAATTCGGCAGTTCGTTCGATCAGTCGTCACGAATTACCTACCACCTGCACCCCACGCAGGATCTGGCGGTGATTCATTTTGAAGGGTATAACCAGCTTAAATACAATTCATGCGCGGTGTTCCTGCGCGACAGCAGCAAAATCAGGCAGGGCCGGAGCCTGTGCCGGTTAGGCTATCCCTTCCCCGAATTTACGAACTACCGCTACAACGCAGAACGCGACGAAATTGAATGGACCACCGACGGGCGCACCAGCACCCCCCGGTTTCCCATCGACGGCATCGTAACCCGGCTGCGGGCCGAAAACAACGAGGTTGTAGGGGTTGAAATGAGCACCCCCGGTTTGCGCGGCCAAAGCGGAGGCCCGCTTTTTGATACCAACGGTATTATTTACGGAATGCAGAGCTCAACCCGGCATTTGCATCTCGGGTTTGACATTGAAGACCGTGAAGTGATCGTTAACGGACGCCTGACCCGGGTATCGAATTATCCCTTTCTGAACGTCGGGCAGTGTGTTCATGTTGATATTATCAAGAAGTTTCTGCGGGAACTGAACATCAAATTTTATGAAGGATAGACCCGTTCTATTCCTAAAATGCCCTGAATACCGGGTGAGTGCTTATACCGTAACTTGAACACGTAATGATTTCACAATTAACGGCGTATTCGTTGGAGACACAAACTGAATCGGCGATTGACTTGCTTAAACGTCTTATAGCAACACCTTCGTTTAGTCGAGAAGAGGACCGCACGGCCCTGGTGATCGAAGATTTTTTCCGGGAGCAAAACATCCCCTATCGGCGAACCAAAAATAACGTCTGGACGCATAACCACCATTTTGACCCGGCCAAACCCACGCTGCTGCTTAACTCGCACCACGATACCGTCAAACCCAATGCTTCGTGGACGCTCGACCCGTTTCAGCCCCTCGAACGCGACGGCAAACTTTACGGTCTGGGCAGCAACGACGCCGGGGGAAGTCTGGTGTCGCTCATGGCAACTTTTTGCCATTTCTATAACAAAGAGGACCTGGCCTACAATATTGTCATGGCGGCCACGGCGGAGGAAGAGATTTCCGGGCGTGATGGTCTGGAACTGATCCTGCCGGAACTACCACCCATCGATTTTGCCATCGTGGGCGAACCGACGCAAATGCACCTGGCCGTGGCCGAAAAAGGACTGCTGGTGCTGGATTGCACGGCGAAGGGCAAATCCGGTCATGCCGCCCGCGACGAGGGTGATAACGCCATCTACTACGCCATCAAGGATATTGCGTGGCTGACGAGCAACCCGTTCCCGAAAATATCGCCGACGCTGGGGCCGGTGAAGCTGTCGGTGACGGTCATCAACGCCGGTTCGCAGCACAATGTCGTGCCCGACACCTGCACGTTTACAGTCGATGTGCGCGTCACGGAACAATACACGCTGGAAGAAATTGTCGAAACCATCCGCCAGAACATCCGCTCCACGGTACAGCCGCGCTCCATTCGGCTAAAACCGTCGAGTATTCCGCTCGATCACCCGATTGTGCGGGCCGGTATCCTGATGAACCGCGAAACGTACGGGTCACCGACTACATCCGATCAGGCCCTGCTGGATTGCCCCTCGCTCAAATGCGGCCCCGGTCATTCCGAACGATCACACACCGCCGACGAATTTATTTATTTGCGGGAAGTTGAACAGGGAATCGAGTTATATATTCGAATGTTGGAACAAATCCTGTAAACCATGCTCTACCCACTCACATTTGAGACCATTTTTAAAGATAAAATCTGGGGCGGCCAGAAAATAAAAACCGTTCTGGGCAAAGACTTTTCACCCCTACCCAACTGCGGAGAAACGTGGGAAATCTCCGGTGTTGCGGGTAATATTTCCGTGGTGGCCGAAGGGCCGCTTAAGGGAAAAAGCCTTCAGGAACTGCTGGAACAGTATAAAGAAGAGTTGGTTGGCAAACACGTATACGAACGGTTTGGCAACGAATTTCCGCTGCTGGTCAAATTCATCGACGCCAACGACGACCTCTCGATTCAGGTACACCCGGACGACAAACTGGCGAAAGAGCGGCACAATAGCTTCGGTAAAACCGAAATGTGGTACATCCTTGAAGCCGACCAGGGGGCCACGCTGAACTCGGGTTTCAACCGGGAAGTGACGAAAGAAGAATACGTGAAAGCCGTTGCGGACAACACGCTGATGGACATTCTGAACATCGAAAAAGTCGAGGCTGGTGACGTGTTCTTTCTGCCCGCCGGACGGGTTCACTACATCGGAAAAGGGATTCTGCTGGCCGAAATTCAGCAAACTTCCGACATCACGTACCGCATTTATGATTTCGACCGCACCGACGACAAAGGGCAGAAACGCGAACTGCACACCGAACTGGCCGTCGATGCAATCAACTACCAGCACTACGATCACTACAAAACGCAGTACGATCAGCAGCCGAACCACAGCGTCAATGCCGTTACCAGCGACTACTTTGTAACCAACGTCCTGAATTTCGACCAGGAAGTCCTGCACGATTATACCCATCTGGATTCGTTCGTCATTCTGGTCTGCGTCGGCGGTTCGCTAACCGTCGAAACCGGCGAAGGCTACCGAATCCCGCTGAAAATGGGCCAGTGTGCGCTGCTTCCGGCTTCAACCAAACAAGTAACGCTGGTTCCCGACGGCGACATGACCGTGCTGGAATCATACGTTCCCTAAAGGAGTTAAGAGTGATGAATGAAGAGTGAAGAGTTGGCTCCGCCGGAGATAGCGTGCATCATGCCTACTCATAACTCTCCATTCTTCACTCTTAACTCTTCACTCATCACTCCTGTATGAATTTTATTTACTTTATTTTTGCCTTTCTGGTTGGGGTGGCTACGAGCGTGCAGTCGGGCGTAAACTCGCAGTTGCGGCAGTTGGTAGCGCATCCCATTCTGGCGGCCATGATTTCGTTTGGGTCCGGCTTTCTGATTTTGGGGGTGGCCAGTCTGGCCCTTCGCGCCCCGATACCGGCCTGGGAAACCCTGCGCGAAATCAGCTGGTGGAAATGGACCGGCGGACTGCTGGGCGCGGTTTATGTAACCACGGTTATTATTACCGTTCCGCGAATCGGAGCGGGAAATATGCTCAGTCTGAGCGTGGCCGGTCAGTTGCTGGCCGCTGTGATTCTGGACCATTACGGTTTGCTTGGATTTAAAGAACACGGCCTGACCGTGTGGCGGCTGGCGGGTGTTCTGCTGATTGTGTTGGGTGTGGTGCTGGTGGTGAAGAATTAACGCAAATCATGATTAAATACCGTTTTTATCCGACGCTGTTAAACGTTTTCTCCCGCTATCTGGCCGGGGGTAATTTCTCGCAGCAGCAGTTACTCGACACCATCAACCGGGTACCCTCACCCACCACAGCGGCTCAGGAGCGCGGGGTACGGTTTGAAGATGCGGTGGTCAAAGGAGAAGAAGAGGAACGGTTTAACCCGGATATTCTGGAAAAATTCCGACGGTATTTGCCCCGGCCCATCGTCGAAACCCAGGTGTATTGTCAGTACGAAATCGACGATGTGCTGTTTTATGGATATGTCGATCTGATTGGCAAATTCAAAGCCGTTGACATCAAAACCACCGCTTCGTACCAGCACCCGCGGTACACATTTAACCACCAGAACCTCTATCTGCACGCGCTCAAGAAACGCGGCATCCGGCTGATGGAATACCTGATTACGGATTTTAAGGACGTGTACGTCGAGAGCTATTCGCTGACGCATCCGATTGATAAACAACTCGAAGAAATCCGGCTTTTCAAGCAATTTCTGGAAGAACACCGCGAGTTGATCACCGACCCGAAGATTTTTGTGAATCCGGAGTGAGTAAAATTCTTGTTACACAGAGTTTATCAGAGAAAATCGGAGGTACACAGAGAAACCCTGATTAACTCTGATATTCTCTGATTAGCTCTGTGTAACAACAATCCCCAAACCCATGAAAAAAACCACCCTTCTCCTCGCTCTTTCATTCACCCTCGTGTTCTGCTCCTTCCAGAAAGATAAGTGGATCAAGCTCTTCAACGGCAAGGACTTTACCGGCTGGACCATTCGCGGGGAGCAGGTGAAGAACGACTACCGCATTGAAAACGGCGAAGTTGTGGGCACCTCGAAACCCAACTCGCAGAACACCTTTCTGTGTACGGATAAAAATTACGACGATTTTATTCTGGAACTGGAAGTAAAAGTGGATACGGGTATGAACTCCGGCATTCAGTTTCGCAGCGAAAGCCGTCCGGATTACAAGAAGGGGCGGGTTCACGGGTATCAGGCCGAAATCGATCCGTCGGCCCGGGCCTGGAGTGGCGGTTTGTACGACGAAGCACGGCGCGGCTGGCTGGTCGATCTGAAAAACAACCCCGAAGGACAAAAGGCGTTCAAGAAATTCGATTGGAACAAATACCGCATCGAAGCCGTTGGCAAAACCGTTAAAATCTTCCTGAACGGTGTGCAGACAACCAATTACACCGATACACTCGAAACACGCGGCTTTATTGCCCTGCAAGTTCACGGCACCAAAGTTCAGCGCCCGATGGAAGTCCGCTGGCGCAACATTCGTTTGCAGGAACTGGCGAAGAAATAGACAACTGAGGGTTGCCCGCAACGGGTTGGATGCTGGTCATGGGGCTATGTCTGGTGTCGGCAGGTGGTTTTCGGGTAAAGTAAAACCGGTTATTGCCGAAACTGTGTAAGGAAATACCGTGTTACTTATTTACCGCTTATCTGGCTTAGGGAGAAGATTTTTATACTTTCCCGCCAGTAAACGATTTGCTCATTTACCCCAAACACACTAACATGGAGACGCTAAATCGAATTGGACTGGATACCGAAAAAAGCGAAGAACTCGCCACGCTGCTGAACGAGTTGCTGGCCAATTATTCGGTATTTTACCAGAACACCCGGGGCTATCACTGGAACATCAAAGGCGACAAGTTCTTTGAACTGCACCTGAAATTTGAGGAATTGTACAGCAGCTCGCTGTTGAAAATCGACGAAATCGCCGAGCGAATTCTGACGCTAGGACATACCCCCAACCATAAGTATTCAGACTACGCCCAGTTATCGACTATTCAGGAAAGCAACGAGGTTTCGGACGGACGAAAAGCCATTGCCGAGATTCTGGATGCGTTTAAGGTTTTACTCCAGAAGGAACGGCACCTGCTGTCCCTATCGGCTGAAATCGACGACGAAGGTACCAACGCCCTGATGAGCGATTACATCCGGGAGCAGGAAAAACTGGTCTGGATGTATTCCGCATTTCTGAACCGGTAACAAAATCAGCTTTTTAAAGCTGGAAAGGCTTGACTGTGGATAACCCCGGAGTTATCCACAGTCAAATCCCTGGGGCTGGCGGCTTAGGAAGATTATTACGGATTACCGACTAACGGTTTTTCACGATTTGGCTTAATAGTCCGGAAAGAACCGCTTAATTTTGCCCTTTCCACTGACTCCCTTACAGTCTTGAAACTCTGGCAAAAAGCAACTACGGATACGAATTCCAAGGCGATCGCCGACAAAATCGAACGGTTTACGGTTGGGCGCGACCGCGAAATGGACCTCTACCTCGCCCCTTTCGATGTGCTGGGCAACCTCGCCCACGCCACCATGCTCGAAAGCATTAACCTCCTGACAAGTGATGAATTAAGCGTTCTGCAAGAAGAGTTAAAAACGATTTATCAACAAATTCAGGCCGGTCAGTTTGTGATTGAGGAGGGCGTGGAAGACGTTCACTCGCAGGTAGAGCTGATGCTGACCCGCAAACTGGGCGACGTTGGCAAAAAAATTCACAGCGGCCGGTCGCGGAACGACCAGGTACTGGTTGATCTGAAACTCTTTACCCGCGACCGGCTCTGGCAGGTAGCCGAAGCCGTCCAACGGGTTTTCGACCGGCTGATTATCCGTTCGGAACAGCACAAAGCCGACCTGCTACCGGGGTACACGCATTTACAGATTGCCATGCCATCGTCGTTCGGGTTGTGGTTTGGTGCCTACGCCGAAGCCCTGTCCGACGATATGCTGACCCTACAAACCGCGTACCGGCTGGCCAACCGCAATCCGCTGGGTTCGGGCGCGGGCTACGGGTCGTCGTTCCCACTCAACCGCACGCTGACCACCGAATTGCTGGGTTTTGAAGGTATGCACGTCAACGTAGTGTACGCGCAGATGAGCCGGGGTAAAACTGAGCAAACCGCCCTGACGGCTTTGGCCGCCGTGGCCGCTACCCTCTCGCGGATGGCGATGGACATCTGCCTGTACAATAGCCAGAACTTCGGTTTTCTGACGCTGCCCGATGCCCTGACGACGGGTTCCAGCATTATGCCGCACAAGAAAAACCCCGACGTTGCCGAACTGTTACGGGCCAAAACCAACCGCCTGAAGGCCCTGCCGATGGAGGTAACGCTGGTGATGAGCAACCTGCCATCGGGCTACCACCGCGATATGCAGATTCTGAAGGAAATCCTGATGCCGGCTTTTGAAGAGCTGCTGGATTGTCTGCAAATCACCGATTTCATGCTCGAACACTTGCAGGTTAAAACCAACCTGCTCGATGATCCGAAGTATGATCCGCTGTTCAGCGTGGAGCGGGTGAATGAGCTTGTTTTGCAGGGCGTTCCGTTCCGGGAAGCGTATTTGCAGGTAAAAGCGGAGGTTGAAGATGGGAGTTATACGGCTTCCCGTGAGCTGAGGCACACGCACGAAGGCAGCATTGGCAACCTGGGCAACGACCAGATTGTGAAGCAGATGACTACGGCTTTGCAGGGTTTTGGCGCGGAGAACGTGCAGAAAGCCCTGCATCAATTGGTTGGAACGCAGCCTTAAGGCTGCGTTCCAACGCCTTTTACTCGACCCGATAGGCCACCAGCTTATTCTTGAAAAACGTCGGTACCACTACCAGCTTTTTGCCGGGAACATAGTCGATATCGGCGGAATTGACTTTTTCGTTGCGGGTATCGAGCAACTGCTGTTTCTGGCCGTTGGCCGTGATGTAGAAAAGCCGTCCGTTCCAGTCAGAAACGATATAATCCTTGCCAACGGCCACAATACCGTCCGTGTTGGCCATACCGTCGGCGATTTTAGTCAGTTTTTTGGAGGCCACATCGAGCGATTGCAAGGCTCCGATTTTGGTGCTGCCCACCATCATGGTTTTGGTGCCGACGGCCAGCAAACCGTTCGGATTGTTCAGGTCGCCACCGTCCATCCAGATTTCCCATTTGTCGTCTTTCAGGCGGTAAATTTTGTTGTTCCGGTTGTCCGACACATAGATGGTACCATTTTTATCAACCGTCACATCGTTCAGAAACGCCTTTTTGTCGGTAGCATCCCAGGTTTGTTCGGCCTGACCGTTGCTCAGGTTAAGAGCTACCAGACGGTACACATCGGTTACATACAACCGGTTTTTGTAGATACCCATGCCTTTGGGCGCGTTCAGGCCCGTGGTCCACTTGAGGTTTTCGATTTTACCGTCGAGCGACACTTTCGAGATAAAACCGTCCCCATCCAGCGAATCGGATTTCCCGACGATATTGGCCACGTACAGCACGTTTCCTTTCGGGTCGTACAACACCGATTCCGGTACGCTCAGCGTGGAGTCGGTTTCCCAGACCTTGACAAGTTTCTTTTCTTTTTTCGGTGATTCAAAGGCCGATAGCGTAACGGTCAGTAGGATACTGCCGCCCAGCAGGAAGTTTAGTAAACGCATGATTCGATAGCAGATGGATTTACGCTTTTTGTCGTAAGTAACAATATGCCCGGCTTTATTCCAACCGTTGTCCCGCTTTGTTACCGACGAGCCTTTTTTAGCTTAACCGAACGGCAAAGAGCTCTTTGGAATTGTAGTAGACGTAAGCGACCACCAACAGCGTAACCACTCCGCCCAGCGCAACCGATGGCACCACGCCCAGAAACCGGGCCGCTACGCCCGATTCAAACGCACCAATCTCGTTTGACGAGCTGACGAAAATACCGTTAACAGCCGCCACCCGGCCCCGCATATGGTCGGGCGGAAAAATTTGCAGGATCGTATTCCGGATCACCACGCTGACGCTATCAAACGCCCCTGTCACCAGTAAGGCCACTGCCGACAGCCAGAAGTGGGTTGAAAAAGCAAAAATCAGGGTAAAAATGCCGAAGCCCAGCACCGCAATGAGCATATTCCGCCAGGCGTTGTGCGTGGGCGGAAACCGGGTCAGGAGCAGCATGGTGCCAATAGCGCCCACAGCCGGAGCCGCCCGCAGAATGCCCAATCCTTCGGCTCCTACTTTCAAAATATCTTCGGCAAAAATGGGCAACATGGCCACTACCCCACCGAATAAGACCGAGAATAAATCCAGCGATATGGAATAAAGAATAATTTTGGTTTGAAAGACAAACCGGATGCCTTCGCGCAGGCTGTTCCACAGACTGTCCTGCTGCCCTTCCATTACCGGCACCGGCTTTTTCTTGATCATTGAGATTAAAACCAGACATACCAGCAACAACCCGATTACCACCAGCAGCGAATTATCCAGTCCGAGCCAGACGTACAGAAACCCGGCCATACCCGGCCCGGCAATGGCACCCGCCTGATAAAACGAACCGCTCCAGGTGGAAGAATTGGCGTACAATTCGCGCGGCACCAGAAACGGTTTCAACGACGAACTGGTGGGCGAATAGAACCCTTTGGCCGTACCAATCAATACCAAAACCCCGTAAATAACCGTTAACTGCGCCGTTTGCGACAAATGCGCTACCACCGATGGCTGAAAAACAAGATAAAGAATAACCGACCCCAGAATGATGACTGACAAACTGATTTGCAGGATGGACCGCTTCTCCCGCCGGTCGGCCAGGTGACCGCCAAACAGCGACATGGCAATAAACGGCAGCGCTTCGGCCAGCCCCACGAAACCCAGTGCCAGCGGGTCGTGCGTCATTTTATAGAGCTCATAACCCAGAATGACCTCCTGAATCAGAAGGGTAGCCGTAATCAGAAAACTATTGGTGACAAAAAAGCGAAACTCGGGGTAACGAAGGGCAGCGTACGAGTCATTTGGTGTATTCATACCGCAAAAGTAACTGTTCAAGCAGGATTCTGCTTTTTATAAAGCGCCGGGGTGATTTCTTTGTTCATTAATTTGTCATTATAACTAGTCAAGCCGTCAAAATAATTCGATATGCGCGTTAAAATCTGTTGCATCAGCAGCATCGAAGAAGCCCGCATGGCCGTAGCCGCCGGAGCGTCAGCTCTGGGGCTGGTCGGGAAAATGCCGAGTGGCCCGGGTATCATTGGGGATGAACTCATTCAAACGATTGCCAAAACCGTTCCTCCGCCCATTGCTACCTTTCTACTAACGAGCGAACCCACCGCCGAAGCCGTGATTGACCACCAGCGCCGGGTTCAGACCAATACCGTCCAGCTTGTCGATGCGCTCCCAACGGGCAGTTACCGGGTTTTGCGGGCGGCCCTGCCGGGCATTAAGCTGGTGCAGGTTATTCACGTTCTGGACGAGTTGAGCATCGACGAAGCCCTCGCGTCGGCGGAGGAGGTTGATGCCCTGTTACTGGATTCGGGCAATCCGAAATTAGCGGTGAAGGAACTGGGCGGTACGGGTCGGCGGCACGACTGGAAGCTGAGCCGCCGGATTGTGGAGCAAAGCCGTGTACCCGTCTTTCTGGCCGGGGGGTTGAAACCGGAAAACGTCCGAGAAGCCATCGATACCGTACAGCCGTTCGGTCTTGACCTTTGCAGCAGTGTCCGGACAAACGGAAAACTCGATCCGCAAAAGTTGGAGAACTTTTTCTCACAGGTTCATTCCTAGAGCTTTACGCCTTTTTTAGTTAAGAGAACCCAACAACATGGAATAAAACCGGCTGGATAGAAACACAAAAACCCCGATCCGAGAGGACCGGGGTTTCTTTCTATGCGTCTACTAACCTTACGCTACTGCAATTTGTTTGGGTTCAACTACCGTTTTTTCAATTTTCGGCAGATCGATTTTCAAGATACCGTCCGTATAGGCCGCTTGAATTTGTTCGTTGTTTACGTTTTTCGGTAACCGGAAACTCCGTTCGAAAGAGGTATAACTAAACTCTTTGCGCGTGTAGTTTTCCGTTTTTTCTTCGCCCGCCTGTTCCTGTTTGGCCGAGATGGTCAACTGGTTGTTGTTCAGATTGATGTTGAAATCTTCTTTTTTCAGCCCCGGAGCGGCCAGTTCGATGTGGTAAGCCGTTTCATCTTCGCTGATATTGGCGGCTACCGGTGTAGCGGTTTTAGCCACAGCGGGCGCGCTGAATTGCCGATTGAACTCACGGGCTACCAGATGATTAAATAATGAAGGTACGTGGTTGTATTGGACTAAGGTTCTCATGACTTTATGTTGGTTATGTTTTTAATTTCTTGGTGACGGTATCTCTTTATTCAACTTGTGTACCAATCCAAAAAACAAAAAATAATACGACAAAATGTCATTAATTTTGGTGCATTTACAATTTATTATGACATTTTGTCTTTAACAGGCTTCCAAACTGTCATAATTCAGGCATTGCTCTACTTTAAACAAGTGCTTCGGCTTTCATTTTTCAGGAGTAAGCAGTCTCCCATTTGTAAAAAAATAGTCCATTCGGAACGTGAAAAAATATACTGGATTACTTTTTGTTGTATAAGCAAACATAATTAACTTTATCTTTATTTATACGTTCTATTCAATCGTAATCTCACGTATGTATAATTTTCGCCGTTCTCTCCCCTTTTTGCTATGCGTCGCGCTAAGTACCACGATCTTACGGGCGCAATCGACCGGAGCCAACTTTTTTGAAGCTGGCATTACAAAAAGTAAAACAGGCGATTTTATGGGCGCACTACAGGCGTTTAGCATGGCTATTGGCGCCAACCCGGAAAATGCCCCCAGCTACTACAACCGGGGACTTGCCAAGGCCATGCTGAAGGACCACCGGGGCGCCATTCTGGACTATGACCGGGCTATTGAACTGAATGCGAACGATGCGCTGGCCTACCTGAGCCGGGGAGTCAGCAAGAGCAAGCAGGACGATTACCGCGCGGCCCTGATGGATTTCAGTCGGGCCATCGAGCTGGCTCCCGAAGACGCTCAGGCGTATTACAACCGCGGCATTAGCCGAAGCCGTCTGGAACAACACCGGGGAGCTTTGCAGGATTTCTCCAAAACCATTGAACTGGACCCCAACAACGCTCCGGCGCTTTACGCCCGCGGCATTACCAAACAAAAGCTGGATGATTTTGCAGGTAGCCTGCCCGACTTCTCAAAAGCCATCGAACTCAATCCCAGACGGGCTCAATCGTATGCCGGTCGAGGTGCTTCCCTGATTCAGTTGGCCCAGTATCAGAAAGCCATTGAAGACCTTACGAAAGCACTTGAACTGGCCCCCGATGACGGCGAATCATTTTACAACCGGGGGTTTGCCAAAAGCAAGCTGGAAGATTACAAGGGTGCTCTGCGAGATTACGACCGGGCCATCGGCATTGACGGAACCCATTACCGGGCCTATTACGGCCGTGGTTTCAGCCGTGGCAAGATGGGCGATCAGAAAGGGGCGGTTCAGGACTTTAATACCGCTATTGAAATCAATAACACGAATGTAGAAACCAAGGTGGTTTATAACGGTAAAATATCCCGGGCGGTACTCGATGAGTTACGCAATGCCGTGCATCAACGCAACAAAATCGACGCACTGACATCCGAACGCTCGGAAGCCTATTTCAACCGGGCCATCAGCCGCAACAAAATGAACGACATCAAAGGTGCCACCGCCGACCTGAACAAAGCCATCGAACTGAACCCGACGTACTCCGAAGCGTATTTCACCCGGGGCCTGATTCGCTCGCAGCAAGGCGACCAGAAAGGGGCCATTCTGGACTGCAACAACGCCATCCAGCTTGACCCTAAATACGCCGAAGTATATTACGTCCGGGGCCTCATCCGGCACAGCCTGGGCGACGAAAACGGCGGCTGCCTCGACCTCAGCAAAGCCGGCGAACTCGGCTACACACCGTCCTACAAGGCCATCAGCGACTACTGCAATTGAGTGATGAATTAAGAGTTAAGAGTTGGCTCCGCCGTTGCCTGTAAAGTGGCGGAGCCAACTCTTAACTCTTAATTCTTAATTCTTCATTCAAACCGTAAGTGTTTGACGGATTCGCCGGAGGTGGCCAGTTCCTGTAGGGCGTCGATGCCGATTTGCAGGTGTTTTTCGACAAACAGGCTGGTTACGCGCTTATCGCTTTCTTCGGTTTTAACGCCCTCCGGCACCATTGGATTGTCGGATACCAGCAGCAACGCCCCGTGCGGGATGGAATTGGCAAAACCGACGGTGAAAATGGTAGCGGTTTCCATATCAATGGCCATCGCCCGGATTTCAACCAGGTAATTCTTGAAGTTTTCGTCGTGCTCCCAGATACGCCGGTTGGTCGTGTACACGGTTCCGGTCCAGTAATCCATTTCGTGTTTTTTGATCATCGACGATACTGCCCTTTGCAACCGAAACGACGGTAAAGCCGGAATTTCGGGCCGCAAATAATCATTGCTCGTTCCTTCACCCCGGATGGCGGCAATCGGCAGAATCAGGTCGCCAACCAGCGTTTTTTTCAAACCACCGCATTTCCCCAGAAACAGGACGGCTTTCGGGTTGACGGCCTTCAGCAAATCCATCACCGTTGCGGCCATGGCGCTGCCCATTCCAAAGTTAATGATCGTGATGTTATCGGCGGTAGCCGTTTGCATGGCCCGACCTAGCCCGTGAATCTCTACGTCGAACTTCTGCGCAAACAGCTCAACATAATTGATAAAATTCGTTAGCAGGATATATTCACCAAATTGCTCGATAGGCGTACCCGTATAGCGGGGCAGCCAGTTCTGGACAATTTCGTCTTTCGTTTTCATAGAAATGAGGAGTAGAAGATTGCCGGATCAAAGGGTGGCAGGACTAATTTTTTCTTTACTCCCCCACGCCTTCTCCCCTTCAATCCTTATTTTTGACTATGGACTCGTTAAACCTACCGGTTTTTGATTACAATACGAAGCAGATCGACGGGAAACCCTATATTTTCGATGTGCTCCGAAAGAAGTATGTTTTGATTACGCCCGAAGAATGGGTGCGGCAGCACGTTGTCCACCTGCTTTTAAATCAGTATGGTTACCCCAAAGCACTTATCCGGAGCGAAGGCGGCCTAAAGCTAAATCAACTCCGTAAGCGGACGGATCTTCTGGTATTCGACCGCTCCGGAAAACCGTTTTTGCTGGTGGAGTGCAAGGCGCCCCAGGTTTCGGTCAGCCAGCAGGTGTTCGACCAGATCGCCCGCTATAACCACATCCATCAGGCTCCCTATCTGGTGGTTACAAACGGCCTGACGCATTTCTGCTGCTGCGTTGACCATCAGCTCAATACCGTTAATTTTCTGGACGATCTGCCCCGGTTTGAGTGATATAACGTCCTACGGCCTGAGCCCGTACGTACAAAAAACCGCGCCCTGATTGCAGAGCGCGGCCGTTGATGAAGTTACGAGAGGAGACTTATTTTGCTTTGGCAGAAGAAGCGTTATCAGCCGTGGCAACAATGTTCATATCGACGGTGAAATCATCGTAAATCACTTTGTCACCCAGGTTATCAAAGAACGACTTCGAACCGTATTTGATATCGTATTTGGCGCGGTTGATGGTTGCTTTACCCGTAGCGGTCAGTGTGTTACCGGCAACGCTCACTGTAACCGGGAATGTAACCGGGTTTGTAATGCCTTTGATCGTCAGATCGCCGGTTACTTCAGCCGTGTTGCCGCTTCCTTGTTTTACTTTCGTGATTTTGAAGGTAGAAACCGGGTATTTGGCAACCGAGAAGAAATCATCCGACTTCAGGTGGTTGATCAGCTTATCGTGATACTCCTTGTTATCTTTCAGGTCGCTGCTGGTCATGGTCCGCAGGTCGATCGATACCACACCGCCGGTCAGTTTATTGCCGTTCAGCGTCAAATACCCTTTTTCAGCTT
This sequence comes from Larkinella arboricola, assembly GCF_003259745.1. Lineage (GTDB taxonomy): Bacteria > Bacteroidota > Bacteroidia > Cytophagales > Spirosomataceae > Larkinella > Larkinella arboricola. Next base: position 154,764 of record NZ_QLMC01000003.1, read on the forward strand.
TTACAGGCCCGCTGTGCTCGCCGGTTACTTTTTTACCATTCCAGGTCAGGACGCTCTTGTCCACGTCGATGTTGTAAGTCGTCGTTTTGGCAACGGCTTTTTTTGTGTTGTCGGTATTCCGGTCAATAGCAGTAGCGGGGCTACTAACGGCCAGTGCAAGGGCCACAAATCCAACTAAAACTTGCTTGTACATGAGATTTACGCTTGGTTAATTGATGGTGTAAACTGAAACTTATTATCTGAATTTAAAATGCTATTCTGATGAGCCACGAAGTTTATCCAGCAGCCGGTTTAGTTCGTTGGCTTCGGCTTCCGTGAGGTTATGAAACCGTTTTTCCCACTGATTCTGATGCTGATCCAGGACTTTCAGCAGATCGAGCCCTTTCTGTGTAATCACCACGTCAACGGCCCGCCGGTCGTTGGGGCATTCGGTGCGCTGAACCAACTCTTTCAGCAGCAACTTATCAACCAGCCGTGATGCGTTCGACATCTTGTCCAGCATCCGCTCGGTGATATCGGCCACTTTAACCGGGTTCGGATACTGTCCGCGCAAAATCCGCAGCACGTTGTATTGCTGGATGGTTAAGCCGTGGGGTTTCAGCAAGTACATCTGCTCGTCACAAACCCATCCGTTGGTATACATCAGGTTAACAGTCATCCGATGATACGGCGATCGGAACGAGGTTGTTTGTTTTATGTCATTTTCAATTGCCATGTTCGTCCGTACTGGAAGAAGGGTTGCTACTGGTTTTGTGTAACAAAAGTATGACTTACCCGTTAACAATCCTTTTCTATTACCGTTGCAAATATAATGTCTATACATTTAATGTAACAACACTATATCGTAAAAAAGTTTCAGCGGAATGGAATTATTTCGGGCGCAGAAATAGCGAAGTCACGGAACCGGGCCGTAGGGACGCCTTCAAATCCCGGTCGCAGGGGCGCCGAATTGCCCGGAATGTTGGGATACCAGGCCAGTCGTATCTGGAAACTGTTAAAGGTCAGGTTTTCGTTCCGCAACCGGAAAGCAACACCGTATCCCTGATACAAGGGCCCCTGCCATAATCGTCTGGTCTGGTAGCTGGCCAGCCCCAGGTTGGCGAAGGTGACAATGGCTACCCGGAAACCAACGATGTTTAGGCGCGAAAAAAGGATGTTTTCGATATTCGTCAGCAACAGCTTGGTGCCGCGCATGTTATCGTTGTTGATACCAATCCGGTCACGCCCACTGAGCGTAAGAAACTCATTATCGAATCGCTGCGCTCCCATGGTGTACCGCAGGTTGATAAAATGCCGCCAGTTGCCCCAGGTAGTGGTCCGCAGTGGGGTAAAATAACTCGATTCGACCGACAGAACGCCCTGTTCCAGATCGTTCTTATTCCGGATAAAACCGCCAATGTCCAGAGAACCGTAGAGATACCCGAATGATTTCAGGTAATGCGCTTTGGAATACTTAAATCCGAGGTACTGGCGCTGGCCCAGTTCCGCGTTATCATACCCAAAGACAATGGACGCCAGGCTCCCATACGGAACGTCCTCGGTCCGGCCAAAACCGTAGATCAACACATCCCGCGTGTAACGACGGCGCGACAAACCGATGGTAAACAAGGTGGCATTGGTATTCTGAAAAAATTGATTGGTATCCGACCGCACTTCGGGCCGCCGGTCAAAAGCCGTTCGTGTAAACCGGGCAGCCACCACCAGCCGCGTCCGGTCGTCGCCCTCACCCAGAAAGCTGAAAAACGGTTTGAAGGCATAACCTGCCCAGACATCATTATAAAAATACCTGATGTTGGTCAACTGAAGACTGTCTTCGGAAAAAACCCGGTAGCGGGGATACCGGTTATAACTCAGTTCGGCGGAGCCCGCCCACCGGGTATCCGGCGTCAGAAAGGGTCGATACACCCGAACGGCATACTGCTTTAATTCGCGGGTCTGCATGAGGTCAGCCTGCCCCGTCAGAAACGTTTTCCCAATGTACGGAATTAGATACCGCCCCCTATACTCAAGTTGCTGATAAGGATCTCGGGCGTTATAAGATACCTGATTGCTGAACGTGTGCGCCAGTCCGCGGAAGTTTCGCTGATCCAGCCGCAGGTCGAACCGATCCAGACCGCCGACGCTCCCCGACGGTATCAGCGACCAGACATCCTGCGTAATCACATACACATCCACAAATCCGCGGCTATTCGCGTGGGGCACCACAATAATCCGGGCATCGTGAAAAACGTTGGAACTCCGGAGCAGACGCTCGTTGTCGCGCAGGGTGTCGGGATTTACGCGGTCGCCTTCCTCAAACAGCAGAAACGACTTCCGAATGACGCCCTCGCGGGTGTCGGCATGGAGCCGGTTGGCAAACCGTTCGAGCCAGCTCCGGGGCTGGCGCAGCGTGTCGTAAACACTCGGCCCGAACACTTCCAGCCGCCGAATGTAAACGTTACTGATAATCCGGCCCCGGTATCTCGCAAACGGGTTAATCTCGATCTGATTGACATCCTGGTTGGCATCACCGGTTTTGATCCGGCTGTTATACATATCGTGAAACAGCAGTTTATGGAGTTCGCGCGTGATCTTGCGCTTGGACATCCGCTTTTTCAGATTCGTGTAAAACACGCTGTCCCGCACTGTCAACGCACTGTCCCGGGCCGACTGGGCCAGTGAATCCGCCAGCGTAAGCGAATCGGCTTGGGTGTCGGGAACTGGAATTTTAATTTTCTGCGCCTGCGCCACGGAAACCGTTACCAGCAGCCAACAGCCCACCAGCCACCCAATCCGGAAGAATACGGTGGTGCCGGAAATGATCACATGGCGCAGAAATGGTTTCACAGGTCTTTTTTCATCCAGTAATCCCGTTGTCGCTCGGAGCCAAACTGAAAATAATGCCAGCCACACCGCTGAAAACCTATTTTTGTATAAAAGTTAATGGCACGCACATTCCGTTCCCAAACGCCCAGCCACACGGTTGCGTAGCCTTGCCGCCGGGCCAGATTCAGGCAGTATTCCATCAGTTGTTTCCCCAGCCCTTTCCCGGTTTGCTCCTCGGCTACGTATAAACGCTGAATCTCAATAGCATGTTGGCCTTTTAGCTGCCGGGGCGGACGACTTTGACGCAGTTTGGCGTAGCCCACCAGTTGTTGATCAGGGTCGAGGGTCAGTAAAAATGTATTTCCGGGGTCCAGCAATTCCTGCCGGATTTGGTTACTGGAAAAGGCTTCCTGGATATACGCTTCGACGAGTTCCGCCGGATTATGCGGAGGCCCAAAGGCTTCGCGCATCGTCCGGATTGCCAGATCGGTCAGTTCCGCAGCATCATCCGGCACACCGGTTCGAATCGAAAAGGGTGTTTTCAAGACCGTTTAGTTGTTAAGTTTGCATGGGATAGATGCATTTCTCCCCAAAACAGTTTAAAGTATACGAATAATAATTCAGAAATCCATGCAATTGACCCGGCCACTGGTGTTGGCATCCAATTCGCCCCGACGGCAGCAACTGCTGCGCGAAATGGGCTGTACATTCCGTGTCGACGTGCGGCCAACCGACGAAGTTTTTCCGGCGGAAATGCCCGTTACCGAAGTTCCGGCGTTTCTGGCCCGCCAGAAAGCCGACCGCTTCCGGGATGATCTGGGCGACCAGCTCGTATTATGCGCCGATACCATTGTGGTGGTCGATACCGATATTCTCAACAAACCCGCCGACGCCGACGAAGCCGTGCAGATGCTCCGCCGACTGTCGGGCCGGCCACATCGGGTCATAACGGGTGTTTGTCTGCTATCGGCGGAAGAAACCGTTTCGTTTATCGACGAGGTGAACGTTTATTTCAACCCACTGGACGACTACGAAATCAACTCGTACGTTGAAAAATACCGCCCGTTCGACAAAGCCGGGGCCTACGGTGTTCAGGAACCCATCGGCATGATCGGCATTCAGCGCATCGAAGGTTCGTTCTATACCGTCATGGGCCTGCCCGTCCACCTCGTCTACCAGGCCTTGAAGCGTTATGAGTTAAGAGTGATGAGTTAAGAGTTAAGGCGCTGCCGTTTTCAGCGCTTTTGAGCTTGCTCTCCTTTCAACTCATCACTCGTCACTCTTAACTCATCATTCCTTTATGTTTTCTCATGTAGATTCGACGGGTAATCCGTCTATGGTCGACGTTGGCGATAAAGCCGTTACCCGGCGGGTAGCCCGCGCCCGGAGTATTGTGGTCCTGAACGACGAAATCATGCAGCATTTGCAGGGTCAGGACATTCAGACGAAGAAAGGGCCGGTGTTTCAGACGGCAATTATTGCGGGTACGATGGCGGCCAAACGGACTTCCGATCTGATTCCGCTTTGTCACCCGCTGGGGCTGGATAGCTGCAAATTTTCCGTCACCACCGCCGGAAACGAGGTAATCATCGAATGCACAACGGCCCTCGAAGCCAAAACCGGCGTCGAAATGGAAGCACTGGTTGGCGCGTCGGTAGCGGCCCTGACGGTTTACGATATGTGCAAGGCTTTTTCGCACGACATTGTGATCAAAGAAACCCGGTTGCTCGACAAAACCGGTGGCAAACATGACTTCCACCAGACAACCTGACCGGCCTACTTCTCCCCTGCTGGGTCTGGTGCTGGCCGGTGGCCGCAGCACCCGCATGGGTACGGATAAAAGCCAGATCAATTACCACGGAAAACCGCAGGTTGAGTACCTGCATGATCTGCTGGCCACCTATTGTGAGGATGTTTTTTTGTCGGTTAACGCCGAACAAGCGGACCAGTTAGCCAACAGCCGGTTTAAGCTCCTGGTGGATCAGTCGCCCGTGGCCGGACCGCTGGCCGGTATTCTGACGGCTTTTCAGCAGCAATCTGCCGATCATGCCTGGCTGGTGGTGGTATGCGACTTGCCGTTGCTCTCCGAACAGTCAATCCGGAAGCTGGTCCAAAACCGCAATCCGGAGAAAATGGCGACGGCTTTCTGGGACAGCGATCATCAGTTTCCGGAGCCCTCCCTTTGCATCTGGGAACCGGCGGCTTACCCGGCCATGCTCCGGTCCATTGACGAAGGAAAACCGTATCCACGGACAATTCTGATGCACAACGACATCGATCTGCTGGAAATGGACGACATCAACGAATTGACCAATGTAAATACGCCCGACCAGGTAGCTACGGTTCAGCGAAACCTGAAAGCAGACTAACAGCGTTCTAACTTTATGAATGAGCAAGAAGAAGTTTTTTTACGGGAAGCCATCCAACTAGCGAAAGAAGGGATTCGCACCGGGCAGGGCGGCCCTTTCGGAGCGGTGGTGGTCAAAGACGGTCAGATCATCGGGCGCGGCTGCAATCAGGTTACCTCCACCAACGACCCTACGGCCCACGCCGAAATTGTGGCCATCCGCGACGCCTGCCGAACCCTGAATACGTTTCAATTAACGGGTTGTGTCTTGTATACCTCCTGCGAACCCTGCCCGATGTGTCTGGGGGCCATTTACTGGGCCCGTCCCGAGCGCATTGTTTACGGCTGTTTGCATAGCGACGCAGCACAGGCCGGTTTCGACGACCATTTTATTTATCAGGAACTCGAAAAACCGCGCGAAATCCGCCGGATTCCGATGCAGCAACTCCTCCGCCCCGAAGCCTGGACGGTGTTTGAAGAGTGGATAGCGAAAACAGACAAAACCAACTACTAACGGGAGTGAAGAGTTAGGAGTGCGTCAGCCAACTTTTGACCCTTAATTCTAACCTCTTAATTCTTCACGCTTCACTACCTATGTCTTCTCATCATATTGTACGCGATAAACAGGAACCGGCTTTGCTAATTGCTAACGGCGAAAGCTGCGATCCGGACTTGCTGGGCCAACTGCTCGAATGGAACCCGTTCGTAGTGGTGCTGGATAATGCCATCTGGCGCGTACTGGATCTGGAAATTAAAGTTGATGCGCTGCTCGGCGATTTCGACAGCCCACCCGATTTTGAATTGATCCGGCAACGGCAATACCCGATTGAAATCATCCATACGCCCGATCAGGACAAAACCGATCTGGACAAAGGCATCGAGTTTCTGATCGAACGGGGTTTTCCGGCGGTTAATATCGTGTGGGCCACGGGGCGCCGGGCCGACCATACCATCACGAATCTGACCAACATCATTCGGTACAAGGACCGCATTAAGATCGTGATGATCGACGACCATTCGAAGGTAATTCCGCTCAGCGGTTCGTTCGAAAAATGGTACGCCAAAGGAACGCCCATTTCGCTTATTCCGGTGGGCGCGGTTAATGGCCTTGTTACCGAAGGACTAAAATACAACCTGGCCGACGAAACCCTGACGCTGGGCTACCGCACCGGCAGTAGCAACGAAGCCGCCGAAGACGGTTTTGTAAAAATCCAGTATCGGAACGGCGATCTGCTGTTGATGGAGTGCTGGGACTAATCCACTTTTTTGGCAATATAAATCTGGGCAATCACCAGCAGCGCAATACCGTATTCGAGCCAGCCAATGGATTCATCCAGCAGCCAGGCGGAAATAAGCAGGGTAAAAAACGTTTGGAGCAGTTGTAACTGGGAAACCAGCGCTACCCCGCCCATTGCCAGTCCTTTGTACCACGGCACGAAACCAAAAAGCTGGCTGAACAGGGTTACGTAGATAAATCCGGCCAGCGCACTGCCCTGCACGGCTTGCGGAGGCTGGTAATTCCAGGCCACGACCGCAGCCGGAAGCGTCAGGGGCAAGACAATGACCAGGGCGCAACAAATCACATCCAGTCCGGAAATCCGCTTACTAAGCTGCGCCCCCAGTGCATAGGCGAAACTGGCAAAAAGAGCCGCAGCCAGCAACAGCAGGTCAGCCGCCTGAAACTGCACCTGATCGCGGAACAATACGTAGCCTAGTACCGTCAGGCAACCACTGGCCGAAATAGCCCAAAACAGCTTGCTATGCGATTCACGGTGAATGATAGCACCGAAAATAGCCGTTGTTAGTGGCAACAGGGCCAGCACAATCCCCGCGTGAGAAGAGGACGTTGACGCCATCGCGACGCTCATCAATACCGGAAACCCCAGCCCTACACCAAGCGATACGCCCGCCAGCAGGCGAAAATGCGCCCGGATGAGGTGGAGTTTGTTCTGCTGCTGTAAAATGGCGAGCGAAATCAAACCTGCCCCGGCCAGACGCCCGAAACTAACCAGCCAGGGATTGATACTCAGCAAGGCTAACTTGGTCATTGGGACGGTGAAGCTGAAACAGATGACCCCGAGCAGTCCCAGAAAAAGTCCGTATTGGGTACTTGTTAACGTTGGTTGTGTAGATTTCATTAGCTCTCTGCATTCACCCCGTCTTGACAAGGCTCACGGCGTGGCAAAGAAAACAAATCCTCCCGGCAATCAGTGGCCCCCAACGAATTTTAGCCGACCAAATCGACGCAATGGCTACTACCGTTAACGACTTAACACCACTTTACCGCTTTTTTCCCGTCCGTCGTTCAGCAGCAGGCGGAACAGGTATAAACCGTTGGGCAGTTGCACCCCGCCCTGGTCGGTACCGTCCCAAAGAATGTTGTTTTCGCCAATCCGAACGGTCTGCCGAATGGTCCGAACCAGTTGCCCCTTCAGGTTTCGAATCTGGATTTGCCCCTCACCCGGGGCATCCTTGCCAGAAACCGTAAACCGAAACCGCGAAACCAGGGCAAAAGGATTGGGCGTAGGCAGAACGACCGACAAGCTATCCTGACTTTTTACCCGAAACTCAATCTCGTAGGGCACGGGGCCAACCCGGTTTCCACTCACATCAGCCGCATGAACCTGAAGGGTATACACCCCGTCGGTCAGGTTGCGGGGTGTAAAATCGATCATAAACCGGTTGTCGGAGCCAGCGGGTTTCCAGCTTACGTCCGGGTCACTCAGAGCGACCCGTTCGAGCGCGCAGCTTTCACACGGTTTTTTCAGATACACGTCAATGCCTGCGGTATCCTGGCGAATGCGGTATGGGTCTTCGTCCTGCAAAATAATCTGGATTAGCGGATTGGGCGAAACCAGCGCCCCGTTCCGAATGATCTGGCGGTCGAACGTCACGTCCAGCAGCGGGTTAAAACGGTCGGGTGGGTAGCGCTGCCCCGAATCCGGTAACACAACCGTGTAGCCGTTCGCGTCGGATTTCAGGTCAAACACCACGACGTTATTGGTTTCGTCCACCTCCTCAATCAGCCCATCGGGATCGACCACAATTTCAAATCGATTGGGTGTCATAACGGTATTAGCGTCCTGCCGGGCATCGGGTTTATAGGTATAATAAAGGGTATCCCGGAACGCAACGGCCTTATGCAGCCGGGTTCCGTACGACCGTACTTTTCCATCGACCAGCCGCTGCCGAACCGCCAGCCCAACCCGCTGACTGGCTTCAAAACGACCCGCATTGGTCGCGACTACGCCCAACCGCACCGAATCATTTTGTGCCCCGGTCTGAAACACACCCGCCGAGGTGAGGCTGAAATCCGGCTTTTGAATGGGGTACATCCGCAGCACCGGGTCGCCCTGCAACACCATTTGCTGCGCGTTTGTTATGTCGTAGGGGCCGTTGTAGGCTGCCAGCACCCGCCGGGTGGTTTCCTGCTGGATCAGCCCAATTGATTTATTCAGGAACGAACTGTCGGCAAACAGCGTATGGTAAAACTCCTGCGTATAGGTTTCGAGCGGACCGGAAAACCCGGAACCGCTGTGGGCCAGAATGGCAATAGCCCCTTTTTCGGCTGTCAGCAGCCAGTCGGTAGACAGGTTATTGGTGGCTCCGAAAAAGATATTACCGACCCCACACCCATTGAAGAACATCAGCGGATACCGCCCTTTGTTATGATAGCCATAAGCCGGTTTGGACACATAGCCAAAATCCAGGTCCGTCACGATGGGCGACGAGTGCCCGAAAAAGGTCATGAGCGAAACCCCGGAATTTACAAGGGCGCTCACGTCGATTCGTTCCACCGGCTCGTCGGTTAACTTACCTTTGAGTGTGATGCTGGCGCCCACGTATTGCTGCCGGGCGGTTTCACCCGCTTTATCCAGAATACGCCGGAACGTCGACAACTCGGAAATGGAACGTCCCCCGCTCAGATGCAGCACTTGCTTACGCCAGGGTTCGTTGACCGGTGTCTGTTCAAACTCCTTTACTTTTGCCAGATACGTCAGGACTTCCTGCGGATTGAGTGTATTGATCCGCCCGGTCGGAATGGCCGGTACGTTCGCCGGAAAGCCCGCCAATCCCTCGGTCAGCAGCAGGTCCGAACCGGGCACGTTGCCAATGGTCGGCACCAGATCACGGAAATACTGGTCGGGATGGGTCCGGTTGGGGTAGTAAGCGTTAGCCCGCCCGATGAGCAGCATGTATTTCGGCGAGTCGGCAGAGGCCGGTTTGCCGGTCAGCATGTAAGCGGCAAACCGGCGAATGGCCAGCGGAGTTCGTTCGCCGTAGCTAAACTGGTTGAGCAGTTGTTTTGTGGTAACCACCAGCGTGTCGTATTTTCCACCCGCCACCGAAGCCCGGTATCGTGCGTATTCTTTCACGGGATTGGCTACGTTGCCAACCGGTTTCATCAAAGCCTCGTGACTGACGATCAGGTAATTGTGTTTATCTGGATCAATCTTCCGAAAAACCGTCCGTTCCAGACGGGCGGGCGTCATGGCCCCGGCGCTGACGAGAATCCGGCGCGACGTTTCGGTATCGGGCACCACCAGCTTCAGCGTGGCACCTTCGCGGGCGGCTGTCAGACGGCGGGGATTAATGGGGTCGGTCAGGTCGTAAAGCAACGGACTGGCGGGGGCATTCGGTAATTCGAGATAAGACCGTTTTTTCGGATTGGGCAGCAGGTTCAGCGTTTGCTGGGTCAGGTTCCTGAGGGTAAATTCCTGCGGATACCGAAGCCGGTAATAACTCACCGAGTAGCGGTCGGTATCAAAAGGGCCCTGTGATTGCAGCGTCAGCACCAGTTCGTTGGTCGCGGATACCGCCGTTACCGGGATTTTGAACGACAGGCGGGCTGTTCTGAACCACTCGAACTGCGCAGTGGCCAGCGGTTGTGCCGCAACGGTATTGCCGGAGAATACATTGACCACGGGGGTTGTATTATCGCGGCCATTCAGCAGGATTTCCATTTCGGGCTGAACCGGGGCGGTACGTACCCACCCAGCCAGCCCGAACGGTTGACTCACCAGGCTATCTTTTTTCAGCATCGGTCCGGTAAATCCTTCACCTTCTTCAAAATACAATTCGTAAGCCGTCAGAAAAGGCGACGGGCCGCCGTTGGCCTGGTTATTGGAAATTTCGCTGGTCAGCACCGTGAGGTGTTCGGCCATGTGATACGGTTCCGGCGTCAGCCCTTTGGGGTCGGTATCGGTCACCACGTTCATGCGCTTACCCGGTTTACCGTCCAGCCGCCAGGTCAGAAAGTAAGCGGCCGTGTCCGAATACATGCTGTAATACGGGTGGGGCTGCGTGCCCAAAGGCCGGTAGAGCAGCGAGTCCTGCTGTCCGTCGTTTCGTTCGCCGATAAATTCCAGGTAATCATCCGGATCAAATTTGGTATCCGATTCGCCCGCTACGTAAATGGAAAGCTCCACGCCCCGGCGAAAAAGCTGTAAGGTGGTGGGGTTGATACTCGCCAGCGGAACACCGGCTTTTTGCAAATCATTCGTTGTTAACCGGTAAACCCCCGCCTGAGTGACCGGGATGCGGTAATACGTCTGATCAAAATTGATCCACTCATTGCCCACATTGTTTTCTTGTGCAAGCAAATTAAAAATGAAAAAACTAAATACAAGGGAGAGGCCAGCTCGTTTCATAGTCGAAATTTACAGCAAAATACGGGCCGATCAATGGATTGTCCGGTAAGTATTGCTCCAGAAGCCGCCACTCATCTCCGTATTTCTTCCGTTCATCACTTCATGGCCCGGCAATTACCAAAGTACCTTGCATTGCATAGTACCTTTTTGTACCTTTGAGACAACAAAACTGGAAAAGGTCAGGAGCTGGTTGGGCACTTTAAACTACGTAAACAACCACTGATGAACAACAACTTAAGACGCTCGATAAACCGATCAGCTCCTGCTTCCATCAACTTTTTTAACGTCATGCAGTGATATGAATATTGAAAACGCTCAGGTGCAAATGCGGAAGGGAATCCTGGAATTCTGCATCCTGCACATCATTTCGCGGGGCGAAGTGTATGCTTCCGACATGCTGGAGGAGCTGACGGCGGCCCGCATCATGGTTGTGGAAGGCACGCTTTACCCCCTGCTCACCCGGCTCAAAAATGCCGGGTTGCTTGATTATAAGTGGGTAGAGTCAACCTCCGGCCCACCGCGTAAATATTACCTGCTGACCGACATTGGCCGGGCGTCGCTGAAGGGAATGAACGATACATGGCAGGAATTATCCGACTCGGTTAACTCGATTGTTAGCAAAACCGAACAACACAAAGCCGCTACCAACGGATTTACGCCGGTTGCACCGGCTGGTAGCGATCCGAACACGCCAGCAACGGAAATCTGACCTAAACTCCCTCTCGACTCCTTCACACGCTTTTTGCCATGAAAAAGACCATTAGTATAAACATAAGCGGAGTGATCTTCCACATTGAGGAAGATGGCTACGAGAAATTAAAAGGCTATCTCACGTCGATTCAACAATACTTTTCGACCTACGAAGACAGTCAGGAAATCATTACCGACATTGAAAACCGGATTGCCGAGAAACTGCTCAATAAGCTGAAAGCCGCCGAAAAGCAGGCCAATCCCCGCCAGGTTGTTACCCTGGAGGACGTGAACGAGTTGATTCAGTCGATGGGTACCGTCGCTGATTTTGAAGCCATTGAAGAAGAAGACGTGATTGGCGCAGCCCCGGCGGGTGCCAGTCGTCCCCAACCCGTATACGAGTCGGTGCCGCCCCTTGGCGAAAGCCGTGGCCCGGGTGGTGGCAACTTTGCGGGCAGTGGTCCGGTTCCTCCGCGTCCGACGAATGCCCCGCCCCGCAAACTGTACCGCGACCTGCGCCGGAAAATTGTCGGTGGTGTTGCCTCCGGGATTGCCAATTACTTCAATATTGACCCGGTTTGGGTCCGACTCATTTTCGTTACCCTGATTCTGGCCCTGCCGCCGTTTAGCGGGGCCGTTGGCGGTGGTAGCACGGAGTTTTTCGGTAGTCTTTCCGGCTTTACGGTTGTGCTGTACATCGCCATGTGGATTGCGTTTCCGGGTTCGACAACGCTGGAAGACGATAAGAGCGTCAAGAAATTTTACCGCAATCCGGACGACAAAGTGCTGGGCGGGGTTGCTTCGGGAATTGGTGCCTACTTTGGTATTGACTCCGGCGTGGTCCGGCTGCTGTTTGTGCTGACGATCTTCCTGTTCGGTACGGGTCTGCTTGCTTATATCGTTCTCTGGATTATTTCGCCCGAAGCCAATACGCTGACCGAAAAGATGGAAATGCAGGGGGAGCCCATTACGCTCTCGAACATCGAGAGCAATATCAAGCGTAGCCTTGATATCAATGAAACCGCCGAAGAAAGTACGCTGGCCAAAATTCTGCTGTTTCCGTTTCGGCTGATTGCCACCATTTTTAACGGACTGGCCAGTGCACTTGGACCACTGGCCCGCGGCATCGTGTCGATCATTCGGGTGCTGGCCGGGGTATTTCTGGTGGTGGTCGGATTTGGGGTCATGATTGCTGCGCTCGGCGCACTGGGAACGGTTTTCGGCCTAAAAGGCATCCACTTCGGAGGGGGCGAAATTCCGTACATGATTCAGCGTGAAATCAGTCCGTTGATGATGTTGTCGGCTTTCATCACGGCTTTTCTGCCGGGTCTAGCCCTGGCCATTCTGGGACTGATGATTATTTCGCAAAAATCCCTGGTGCCTACGGGCATCGCCCTGACGCTGCTGTCGATCTGGTTTCTGGGGCTTATTGGGCTGGCCGCCACCGTGCCTCCGCTGGTGAGCGAATTCGGAAGCAAGAGCCATGTTGAGGAAACACAAACCATCACGCTTCCGGCCCCCATTCCGACGCTGGACATCAACGACATTGAAGATGGAAGTATTGACTTTCATACCTCGATTGAACTGGAAGGCGTTGAAGGAACCGCCTGGACGCTGACCAAACGGCTCGAAGCGAAGGGACCAACCCGCCAAATAGCCCAACGGAACGCCCGGACCATCATTTACAACTGGACCGTCAAAGATTCGACCCTTCGTTTCGACAATAGCTACGAAATCAAGCCGGGAGCCCGGTTCCGGGATCAGGATGTGGATGTGATGATTCATATTCCGTATGAACGTCCGTTTCGGATGACGGAAGCGTTTGCCCGCCACATCCGCAATGAATTTGGCCATCAGGAACTGGAACGGATGAAAACCAGCATCTGGAAGTTTAGCCGCACCGACGGTCTGGTTTCCCTGACCCATCCGCGGGAATTAAATGAAGACCGTTATCAGGAAGACTTCAATACGAACGACGCCATCGATGAGGTACTCCGGAACGAGTTGGGTGACGATTTCTTCAACAAAGGCGAGTATACCCGCCAGTTTGAAGTAACCAATTTCTCAAAAATTGATATTGGCGGTGCTTTTGCCGTACGGGTGAAACAGGGTGCGGCCTTCAAGGTAGTGGCTGACGGTCGCGAGGAAGACATGGACGATCTGCGGGTTCGCGTTGACAACGGCGCCCTGCACGTTGATTTCCGCAACGAAGGGATTCTCCAGTGGCGCAACCGGAAACGCATTGGCATTACCGTCACCATGCCGGATGTCGAAACCATCCATTTTTCGGGCGCAACCCAGTCGATCATCACCGGTTTTGAAAACATCGACAAGCTGGATGTAACGCTGAGCGGGGCCTGTAAATCGCTGCTGGACGTAAAAACAGCCCAGCTTGACATTGACCTCACGGGCGCGTCGAAGGCTACCCTGCGGGGCCGGTCGAATCAGCTGGACGCCCAACTGTCTGGTGCCTGCAAACTGGATGCAACCAATATGACGGTGGGCCGGGCCAATGTCAATGCGGTCGGTGCCAGCAATGCCGACTTCGGTACGGTTGAAGACCTGACTTCCAAAACCAGTGGAGCCAGCAGTGTCAACGGCCCGACGAACAGAGCGAACGAGCAGTAACGCACCCGGCAAGCCGATGCAACGTTTTCGTGTCTGACTGCATCTTTACCCAAAATCTTCAACTCATTACTTATAATGAAAAGGTCCCTTGCCCTCTTTACCCCTCTTTTTCTGTCTACGGTCATGGTGTCCGTAGCGGCCGTGAGCCCCTCGGGAAGCCAGTTAGCGGAAATTATGAGTACCCTGACCATGCAGGAAGAAAGCCGTACGTTCAATGTCAGCAACTTCGACAAACTGGACCTGGGCAGCGCCTTCACCATTCACGTTTCACGCGGCAGTAGCTACAAAGTAACGGCTTCCGGACGGAGTTCCGATCTGGAAGACCTGGAAGCGAACGTCAGTGGGGGCAAACTCCAGATACGTTACAAGAACAAAACGGGCTGGAACCGGAATCGCCAGCGGGTCACGGTCAACATAACGATGCCGGAACTGAGCCGTGTGGAATTTTCGGGTGCTTCGCGTTCTGACGTAACCGGTTTTCGGAATGTGAAGGAATTGGGCATCAGCATTTCAGGGGCCTCTTCGTCCACCATTGAAGTGGATGCAGAACGCGTTACGGTCGATCTTTCCGGCGCATCGAGCGTAACCCTGACCGGACAGGCCAAACGGCTCCAGGGCGAGGTTTCCGGGGCCACAACGCTGAAAGCCTACGACCTGAAAGTAGCCAGCGCAACCGTTGATCTTTCGGGTGCCAGCAGTGCCCGAATGCACGTGACCGACCGGCTGGAGGCAGAAGCCAGCGGAGCCAGTAATCTGACCTATCGCGGTTCAGCATCCCTCCGCTCCAATACGTCCGGCGCCAGTTCCATCAAAAGTGCCGACCGCTGATTTTAAATTAGTTACAACATAGATTGGTAGAATCAAAAATGCCCTCTAAGCTTAGAGGGCATTTTTTTGCGTTTCCGGAGCAAGGGTTTCCAAACTACCGGATCTCACCCAATGGAACAAAATCCATGTCCGTAAACGTATAATTTTCTCCTGCCATCGCCCAGATGAACGAATAATGGCTGGTTCCGGCTCCCGCGTGAATCGACCAGGGCGGAGAGAGAATAGCCTGCTCATTGCCGACCAGCAGGTGACGGGTTTCCTGCGGATGACCCATCAGGTGGAAAACACGCTGGTTGTCCGCCAGGTCGAAGTAAATATAGGCTTCCATCCGGCGGTCGTGTACGTGGGGCGGCATGGTGTTCCAGATGCTGCCGGGTTTCAACGTCGTCAGCCCCATCACCAGTTGACAGCTTTGCAGACCGTCGGCATGAATGTATTTGTAGATCGTGCGCTGATTAGCGGTTTCCTGTGCTCCCAGGTCATTGGGCGAAGCGTCCGCCGAGGTCAGTTTGGCCGTCGGGCAAGTCCGGTGCGCCGGGGTTGAGAGCAGCGCAAACCGGGCCGGCTGGTCGGCCTGAAGGCTGGCAAAAACCACCTCCTGGCTCCCTAAACCCACATATAAGCAATCCTTTTTGGCTAACTCAAACACCTGCCCATCGACCGTTACCGTACCGTCACCGCCAATATTAATGATGCCCAGTTCGCGCCGTTGCAGAAAAATATCAGCTTTCAGCTCGTCGTACGTTGGCAGTGTCTGCGGCCCCTGAACCGGCATAATTCCCCCCACAATCATGCGGTCATAATGCGAATACACCAACTCGAACGAATCGGGTTGAAACAGGCTTTCAATCAGAAATTCGCGACGGATACGGTCGGTATCGTAGTGTTTGAAATCCGTCGGGTTCGTGGTGTACCGGGTTTGCATAAAGATAGATCGGGTTACAAGATGCAGAAAGTAAACAACTGTTTTACAGGAACCGCTACGAAATGGCCTGCCGGATGCGGAGTAACTTTTCCAGCAAACCTTCCAGTTGATCGAGCGGCAGCATATTGGCCCCGTCGGATTTGGCTTCCGAGGGTTTGGGGTGCGTTTCAATAAACAAGCCGTCGGCACCCACCGCAATAGCGGCTCTGGCAATGGTAGCAATCAGGGCCGGTTTGCCACCCGTAACGCCCGACGATTGGTTGGGCTGTTGCAGTGAATGGGTGCAATCCATTACCACCGGCACACCGTGAGCCTGCATCACCGGCAAATTACGGTAATCGACGATTAGATCGCCGTACCCGAAGGAATTGCCCCGGTCGGTCAGGAAAACCTCCGCAGCCGGGTTAACGGACTTCACTTTTTCGACGGCAAACGCCATCGAATCGCCCGACATAAACTGCCCTTTCTTGATATTGACCACCTTACCGGTCTGAGCAGCCGCCGTGAGCATATCCGTTTGTCGGCACAGAAAAGCCGGAATTTGCAGCACATCGACGTAACTGGCAGCCATAGCGGCTTCCTGCGATTCGTGAAAGTCGGTGATCGTGGGTACATCAAACCGTTCGCCCACTTCCTTTAGAATTTCCAGCGCCGGAATGTCCCCGATTCCGGTAAAAGAATCCAGCTTGGTACGGTTTGCCTTGCGGTAGGACCCTTTAAATATATACGGTATTTTCAGCCGTTCGGTCAGCGCAACCAACTTTTCGGCAATGCGCAGGGCCATGTCACGGCTTTCGATGGCGCACGGCCCGGCAATCAGGAAAAAGTTGCCGGAATCGCTATGCTTTAGTTTTGGAATGTTCACAAGTATTTTTTCGGACAAAATTACACATTTGCCCGTTCGGAAGGCAGAAAACTATTAAACAGGCGTCGCTTATAACTTTTACATAGCATCATTAGTTAATGAATCGATCCGTTTACCGACAGCTGGAGATGCGATTTTCGGGTTACTGGTTGATTAATTTAACCATTGCCCTGCCTGTGAATCACGTACTTTGGTGATACCCGGCTAGGCTTATTCTCCATACCATAGTAGCTTTAGTAGACAAAATTTTATTTCGTAATAAGCTGTTAATCTGACCATTCACAAAAAAAATGGAAGGTTTTTAAACGATTTCGGTTCGAAAAAATTATTTGACAATGCTATTTTAAATCTCTTTCTTTGCACAGTTTTTAGAACCCCAAACGCATACAGAAATGTCAGATATTAAATCAAAAGTAATTGCAATCATTGTTGAAAAACTGGGTGTTGAGGAGTCGGAGGTCACGATGGAAGCTAGCTTCACCAACGACCTGGGCGCAGATTCGCTCGACACCGTTGAACTGATTATGGAATTTGAAAAAGAGTTTAACATCTCTATTCCGGACGATCAGGCTGAAAATATTGGTACGGTAGGCCAGGCCGTGACGTATCTGGAAGAGAATGTGAAATAAGCGTTTCCTTGTTTGTTTTTGAGTTTATTCTATGCCTTTTAAACGAGTAGTAATCACCGGCCTGGGCGCTCTTACGCCGATTGGTAATACAGTACAAGAGTTCTGGAACGGCTTATCTGCCGGTGTAAGTGGCGCCGGTCCGATTACTAAATTCAATGCCGAAAAGTTTCGGACAAAATTCGCCTGCGAAGTCAAGGGCCTGGATGTCAACCAGTTCATTCCTCGTCAGGATGCTCGTAAAATGGACCCCTTCGCCCAATACGCGCTCATCGTGGCCGACGAAGCGGTGAAGGATGCCGGGCTTGATCTTACCAAGCTCGATTTAACCAAAGCCGGTGTGATCTGGGGTTCCGGAATCGGAGGGCTTAAAACCTTCGAAGACGAAGTAAAAACCTACGCAACCGGCGATGGCACCCCCCGCTACAACCCCTTCTTTATTCCGAAAATGATTGCCGACAGCGCATCGGGTATGCTCTCGATTCGTTACGGGTTTTACGGAGTTAATTATGTCACGGTATCGGCCTGTGCATCGGCCACCAACGCCATGATTGACGCCTTTAACTTCATTCGGCTGGGTCGGCTGAACATCGCCATTTCAGGCGGTTCGGAGGCTGCCGTAACGGAAGCCGGGGTCGGTGGGTTTAACGCCCTGCGGGCATTGTCGGAGCGGAACGATTCGCCGGAAACGGCATCGCGGCCCTTCGACAAAGACCGCGACGGTTTTGTGCTGGGCGAAGGGGCTGGGGCGCTTATTCTCGAAGAATACGAACATGCCAAAGCGCGCGGAGCTAAAATCTATGCCGAACTGATCGGCGGAGGTATGTCGTCTGACGCCTACCACATTACGGCTCCCCATCCCGAAGGACTCGGCGCGGTAAACGTCATGAAAGATGCGCTCAACGACGCCCAGATTGGTCCGGAAGATGTTGATTACATCAATGTTCACGGAACGTCAACCCCGCTGGGTGACTTTAGCGAAGCAACCGCCATCGAGAAGGTTTTTGGCGAGCATGCCTACAACCTGAACATCAGCTCAACCAAGTCGATGACGGGTCACCTGTTGGGAGCAGCCGGCGCCATTGAAGCCATTGCCTGCCTGATGGCCATGCACCACGGTGTTGTTCCACCGACAATCAACCACTTTACCGACGACGAACAATTTAACCCGAATCTGAACTTTACGTTCAACGAAGCTCAGAAGCGCCCTATTTCTATTGCGCTCAGCAACACGTTTGGTTTTGGTGGTCATAATTTTTCTGTTATATTTCGTAAACTTGAATCCTAACAGTTGTCATTAGCCGCGTGCAAGCCGCTTCATCCAACAACGTCCTCGATCCTATCCTCAGTTTTTTCCGGCTGCGGGGGAACAGTGAGCGCAAGAAATTCAAGCGTTCCATCGAGCACATCATTGGTGAAACTCCTTCCAACATCGGTTTATATCAACTCGCTTTTCGACACACTTCCGCATCGCGCGAAACGGGCATTAAGGGCTTCAAAGAGTCCAATGAACGGCTTGAGTACCTGGGCGATGCGGTGTTAGGGATGGTTATTGCGGAATTTCTTTTTAAAAAATTCCCCTACAAGGACGAAGGCTTCCTGACCGAAATTCGCTCCCGGATTGTCAACCGCGAAACCCTGAACGGTATTGCGCGCAAAATCGGTCTGGAAAACCTGATTGAATACGACGGCAGCCGCAGCCGGGGCATTGTGCCTTCTCGTACGTCCATGTACGGCGATGCGCTGGAAGCCCTGGTTGGCGCCATCTATCTGGATAAAGGCTTCCGGTTTACACGCCAGTTTATCCTTAAAGAATTACTGGGGCATTATGACCTCGAAGCGTTGATCAGTAACAACGCCAACTACAAAAGCCGCCTGATTGAGTGGGCGCAGCGCGAAGGAAAAAAAGTGGAGTTCACCATCATCTCCGAACGGGGCAACAACCACTTCCGGGAGTTTATTTCGCAGGTAACCGTTGACGATGAGCCTTTTGCGCAGGGCAGCGGCTATAGCAAGAAAAAAGCCGAGCAATCGGCCGCCGAAAAAGCCTGTGAGCAGTTGCAAATGAAGCCGGTTTCCAATTAGGCGGGTGCCTCTGCTGAGTTAATGGTCCTTCTACAGCCACCTTCCCTTATTTCCAGCCGATTTTTTTGCGTAAGGTCGGAAAGTAACTGCTGTGTCTCTCTTCCAAACGATCTGCCGATTTAGCATCATTTCCCGAAAGGATTTACGGTTATTTGTGGAATAGCCTGTCAAATTGACTAGGCATTCTGCCAAAAGTCTTACTACAACCAGCCATAATGACATAATTCTGGACAAACATTCGACTGGTACGGATGTTGTCTTTTAAGGAGTATAGTTTATACATCCTGATCCGAAAGCTATGCATCGGATTCTGATTTTTTCATTTATTCAGCGTACACTTTCTGAATACCGGTGCAATCAACATTCGTTCGTTAAAATTTGTTAATTGCGTTATTAATGCGAATTTTTGGAAAAGCGGATTTCGTTATCTCTTTGAACTGATACGAAAGCAGTAAACGACCCCTTTTAGAATCTTAGAATCAAGTCATGAAAAGCAACTGGAAAACTTTAGCGATTATCGCTCTTTTATCGAGCTTTGTTACGCTGGCCGCTTATAACATTCTGGGCTTTAATAAGCAAGATGTTATATTTAATGAATCGGCTCCAGCCTCTCAGCCCATTGGCCGACTGGCTGCCCTGACCGGCCCGCAATCGGCCCCGGGTGATTTTGCCTACGCTGCCGAAGCCTCTACCCCGGCGGTTGTCCACATTAAAACAACCATTACGCGGACCGTTCGTCAGCAACAGATTCCGGACATCTTCCGCGACTTTTTCGGTGATGAGTTTGGCCGTGGCAACAGTACTCCACAGCGCCAACGCGGGCAGGCTTCCGGTTCGGGTGTGATCATTAGCCAGGACGGTTATATTGTTACAAACAACCACGTTGTGCAGAATGCCGACGAAGTAGAAGTAATCCTGACCGACAAACGCAGCTTCAAAGCGAAAGTGATTGGTACCGACCCACTGACTGACCTGGCCGTAATTCAGGTAAACGCCAAAAACTTACCTTCCATTACCCTGGGTGATTCAGATGCCCTGAAACTGGGTGAGTGGGTTCTGGCGGTTGGTTATCCGCTGGACCTCGAATCGACGGTAACTGCCGGTATTGTGAGCGCCAAAAGCCGTCGGATCGGTATTCTGGACCAGAATATCAACCGGAATGAAGAAAGACCGGAAGCTCCGGTTGAAGCATTTATCCAAACGGATGCCGCCATCAACCCGGGTAACTCAGGTGGTGCGCTGGTAAACCTGCGTGGTGAACTGGTCGGTATTAACTCGGCCATTGCTTCAGCAACGGGCTACTACAGCGGTTACGGTTTTGCCGTACCGGTATCACTGGTGAAAAAAGTTTCGGCTGATTTAGTGAAATACGGTGCTGTACAACGCGGTTATCTGGGCATTATTCCAGTTGAGTTGAACAGCCTGCGTGCTCAGGAACTGGGCTCTAAAATAGGACGCGGTATTTACATCAACGAAGTAGTTGAAGGAGGTGCCTCCGCAGCGGCTGGTCTGAAAAAAGGTGATGTGATCGTGAAAATGGAAGGTCAGCCTGTAGACTCTGACGGCCAGATGCGTGAAATCATCGGTCGCCGTCGTCCGGGTGATGTGATTGCCGTAACCGTAAACCGCAACGGTGATCTGCGCGACTTCCGCGTTGAACTGCGCAACCGCAACGGTGGCCGCGACATCATCAAGAAAAGCGACAACGTTTCAGCATCCACTGCCGCCAAAACTCTGAGCTCATTGGGTGCTGACTTTGAAGAACTGGCGGCTGCTGATGCCAAACGCCTGGGCGTTTCCGGCGGTGTTCGTGTCAAACGTGTTCGGGATGGCAAAATGGCAGAAACGGATATTGAAGAAGGTTTTATCATCGTGAAAGCAAACGGTAAAAACGTTCGCACCGTGAAAGATCTGCAAGCGGCCCTGTCTTCTACCAATGCAGGTGACGGTCTGATGCTGGTGGGTATGTACCCGAACAGTTCACGGATGTACTACTATGCAGTTCCCGTCTAAGGCATAGCGAATCCATAAACGAAAAGCGGGCCACTTCCCAGAAGTGGCCCGCTTTTCGTTTATACCCTTTTCTTTTGATTAGAGATCGAACGGAAGTTACTCGAAGTAATTCATCACCCGGTGGCCGCTCTTCTCCAGCAACTGATCGCGCCGGAACAGATCAATATCGGCGGCAACCATCTCTTTCACCAGGGCGGGCAGGTCGTATTTGGGTTTCCAGCCCAGTTTGGTCATGGCTTTCGTCGGATCGCCCAGGAGCAAATCCACTTCTGTTGGACGGAAATACCGTTCGTCGATGCAAACCACTTCCCGGCCAACTTCCAGCGCATACTCCGGATTATTTACCTTGGCGATAACACCCGTTTCATTGACGCCTTCGCCTTTAAATTCCAGTTCAATTCCGACTTCGGCAAAGGCCATCCGGATAAACTCGCGGATGGGGGTAGTGATCCCCGTTGCAATCACGAAATCTTCGGGGGTTTCCTGCTGGAGCATCAGCCACATGGCTTCCACGTAATCTTTAGCATGACCCCAGTCGCGCTGGGCGTCCAGGTTCCCCATATACACTTTATCCTGCAACCCAAGCGCAATCCGGGCCACAGCCCGCGTAATTTTCCGGGTTACGAATGTTTCACCGCGCAGGGGTGATTCGTGGTTAAAGAGAATCCCGTTGCAGGCATACATACCGTACGCTTCCCGGTAATTGACCGTAATCCAGTAACCGTACAACTTCGCCACGGCATACGGTGACCGGGGGTAGAACGGCGTCGCTTCGGATTGGGCGTGGCCCTGCACCCCGCCATACAGTTCGGAGGTTGAAGCCTGATAAATACGGGTTTTTTGGGTCAAGCCCAGCAGACGAACGGCTTCCAGAACCCGGAGCGTTCCGATACCGTCGACCTGAGCCGTGTATTCCGGTTCCTCAAAACTTACCCGCACGTGCGACATTGCCCCCAGGTTGTAGATTTCGTCGGGCTGCACTTCCTGAATGATACGGATAATATTGGTTGAGTCAGACAAATCACCATAATGCAACCGGAACCGAACATGCTTTTCGTGCGGATCCTCGTAGATGTGATCAATCCGCTGGGTATTAAAAAGCGAACTCCGGCGTTTGATACCGTGAACTTCATACCCTTTTGCTAAAAGGAGTTCGGCCAGGTACGTACCATCCTGCCCCGTGATGCCGGTAATAAGTGCTTTTTTCATGGTGATTCGATAAAATTTTACTTTCTATTAGTTAACTGCCAGACTCTTCCGGATCTCAATTCGATCCGACAACAGCGTTGCCGATGGAAATTGCTGACGAAGCTGCGCCAGATACCGTTCTGCGTCCATCCGGCGCATAAAATCACCCACCTTTAACCGGTACGTGGGAGCCCGGTAGGTAGTATAGGGGTTCAGTTCCGGAAAATTCTGATACGTAAACCGTTTAAGCCGATCAACCTCGGTCCGTTCGTTGCCAACATAGATCTGAATCCGGTAGCCCTGCGCATAACGGATGGCATGATTTCGGACGGAAATTGTATCCAGAACGGCGTCCAGTTTTTTATTGATGTGCATCGGCTCGACCAGCGGCATCGTCCGACGGGGTTCGGTAGCCGGTCGGGCGGGCGGGGCTGAAGGTGCGGTATTTGTCGTTGTTGGCAACGAGGCCGTGTATTTCGGACGGGTAGCCGACAGGTCGTACGTATACGAATTATAATCTGCTGATGAAGAAGTCGACGAACCAGCCGCCGTCTTACCGGATGTCACCTTTTTTATAGCGGCACACGAGCTCATCCAGCTCGAAAAGGCCATTAAAATGACCAGGATAACGGCGTTATCCAACTGAATCTTATCTCTGTATGCTTTCATTCCGTGTTTACAAAGTTAGCAACTATCTGGTTATGCAACAATCTGCCCGATCTGATGTTGAGCCATACCGCTGTTTTCCCTTCTTTTTACTTATTTTGAGGCAGCATTCTTAGCTAATCATGTTAGATATTCAGAGCCACGTATCGCTAAAACCATATAACACATTCGGCATCGACGCCAAAGCTCGTTACTGGGTTGAAATCCAAACCGAAGAACAACTCAAAACGCTCTTTCAACTAACCGAATTCTTAACCGTTCCAAAGCTCGTGCTGGGCGGGGGCAGCAACCTGGTCTTTACGCGGGATTTTGACGGTCTGGCCATTAAAATGGCGATCCAGGGCATTGAGGTTGTCCGCGAAGACGAATCCCATGTCTACATAAAAGCCGGGGCAGGCGTCAACTGGCACCAGCTGGTGATGCACTGCGTCGAAAATGGGTACGCCGGTATTGAAAACCTTTCGCTCATTCCCGGCACGACCGGTGCGGCTCCCATGCAGAACATTGGTGCTTACGGAGTTGAGATTGAGCAGGTTTTCGACCAGCTTGAAGCCGTTGCCATTCAAACGGGCGAAACGCGGGTTTTTACCCACGCCGAATGCCGATTTAGTTACCGCGAAAGCGTTTTCAAGCACGAAGCCAAAGGGCAATACATCATCAGCAGCGTCACCCTGCGCCTGAACAAACAGGCCGTGTTTCATGTCGAATACGGCGCTATTCGGGAAACGCTGGCCGAAATGGGCATATCGGAAGGGCAACTGAGCATTAAAGCCGTCAGCGAGGCTGTTATCCGCATCCGGCAGAGTAAGCTTCCCAATCCCGCCGAGATCGGGAATGCCGGTAGTTTCTTCAAAAATCCGGAAATTTCAAAAGGGCAGTTTGAAGACCTTAAAACGGTTCACCCAATGATGCCCGGTTATCCCACCGGCGATCTGACCGTGAAAGTACCCGCGGGCTGGCTCATCGAACAGTGCGGCTGGAAAGGCAAACAGATGGGCAATGCGGGCGTCCACTCCAAACAGGCGCTCGTGCTGGTCAACCTCGGTGGTGCCACGGGTGCCGAAATCCTCCACCTCGCCCAGAACGTCCAGCAGTCGGTGGAAGAAAAATTTGGTATCCGGCTGAATCCGGAAGTGAATATGGTTTAAAGCAAAATGGCTGGATGATTTCAATGGTTTCTCTACTTAATATAACCCCGAAAATCATCCAGCCATCAAATTAACTGGTTACTCAAAACACAGCGATGCGGCCCCCAGCAGACCCGCGTCGTTGCCAAGGGTGGCACGTTTGAGCGAGAGCCCGTTCTGATAATAAGGCGTCAGCCAGAAGTCCAGTTGCTTCTGAACAGCGGGCAGAATGTAGTCGTAGGAAGCTGACAAACCGCCCCCAATCAGAACTTGCTTGATGTCTAGCACCCGGATAAGCGCAACAAGGCCATCGCCAAGCATCTCTCCCACTTCCGTCCAGATTTGCAGGGCCAGCTCGTCGCCCACGGCGGCTGCGGCCACCAGACTGGTTGTCGAGATACTGCCATCGGCGGGCAATTGGGTGTTGCCTTCAAATTCTTCCCGGCGCTGGATGGCTAAATCCAGCAGTTCTTTTTTGCCGATGTTGCGTTCCAGCACCCGGTTATTACGCGAGGGGATATGCCCTGGCTCCATGGCGTTGCCATCTCCCCCGACGAATACTTTTTTATTGATAATGGCCGCTCCGCCAACACCCGTACCGAGCGTGATGAAGATGTAGTTCTCGTCAATTTTTTCGTCGGCAAAATAAAATTCGCCAAGCGCGGCAGCATTGGCGTCATTTTCCAAAAAAAACTGAACATCCGGAAACCGTTTATTCAGCTTTTCAACCAGCGGGACACTGTTTAATTCAGGAATAGCCGTGATTTCGAGGGGAATGGTTCGCTCCCGGTTGATCATCCCAGGCAAACCGATACCGACTTTTTTGATCTCTTTGTGTGCGTACAGTTGAAGCGCAATGGCATCGGCAAAACGCTCAACAAAATGCCCTGATTCGCGCCAGCTGGCAGTATCATGACTGTAAAAATTAGAAATATTGCCGGTTTGTGCGTCGACAATTCCCATTTTAACATTGGTACCACCGACGTCGATACCCAAATATTGAACAGATTCCATTACTGGAGTTTTATGTTTAAAAGACTACTTTTCTGTTTAATTTCTGCTGATGAGGCCGCAAGATACGAAGGAAGCGTGGAATCAGTAACGTATAATAACTATTGAAGCTTGGTTGGTTACGGTAAGGTTACACCAGTGCTGTTATTATGACCTATTTATAATTCCTTCTTTCGTTCTATTTAATATCACCCAATTGCGGCCGCAGCAGAATTTCTTCCACAACGGCTCCCGCCGATAGGTGATACGCCGACCAGATCACCTCGGCAATATCAGCCGCCTGCATAAACCGCGTTTCCGGCAAACCGGATGCGGCCCAGCTATCGGTATAGGTAGCACCGGGCATCAGCGTTGTAACTTTCACCCCATACGGTTTCATCTCCTCCCGGAGTTCTCTGGCCATTCCCAGCAGGGCAAACTTGGAAATGCAGTACGAACCGCCATTAGGATACGCCGTGATGCTGGCCGTTGACCCCATCATAAAAATGTGGCCGCTGCGCTGTTTCATCATGTCGCCGATGAGGCCGCGCGTCAGGTGATAGACGCTGGCGACGTTGAGGTTCATGGTGGCTTCAAACGTTCCTTCGGGTTCGCTATGAATCTGGCCCGGCAGAAAAATACCGACATTGTTGACCAGCGCACTAACCGGACGGGCCAGACTCTGGATAAACTCAATCAGGCGGTTAACGTCGGTGCGTTGCTCCAGATCAGCCGCAAATGGGAAAATAGTTGGCACAACGGCATCGTCGAACCCTTCCAGCACTTCCGCAACCGAACCCTCTATGTCGTGTTTCAATTGCCGCAGATCCTGCTCGTTGCGTGCACATACGACGACATCAAAACCGCCCTCTGAAAACCGTTCCACTACGGCCCGGCCAATGCCTTTTGTACCGCCCGTAACTACTAATAATGGATTCATACAATCAGCCAATGGTCATTAGCCCCTTCCAATCTATTGCTAAGTACGAAAGATTGTTCATGAATGACTATTGACTCTTTGATGTTTTTTGGCAAGATACGCACAAAACCGTTCTATCTTTACGGTAGTTTTGTTGTTATTTGTGGTCATGCATTATCTCGGACGTTATTTCATCTTCTTAGGCTCCCTATTCCGGAACCGGGAAAAATTTGGGGTTTACACCAAGCTGGTTCTGGACGAATGCATCCAAATCGGCATCAACTCGGTCTTTATTGTCTCCATTGTTTCTACCTTCATCGGGGCGGTAACGTGCGTCCAGACGGCTTATAACATGGTGAGTCCCTTTGTTCCGACGTACATTATTTCGCTGATTGTTCGGGACATGACGGTGCTCGAACTGGCTCCGACCATTACCTGCGTGGTGTTATCAGGAAAAGTCGGTTCCAACATTGCGAGCGGTCTGGGCACGATGCGCATCACCGAACAGATTGACGCACTGGAAGTCATGGGCATCAACTCCAGTTCGTACTTAATCCTCCCCAAAGTGCTGGCTTCCATGATCACCTTTCCGATGCTGGTAATTCTGTCCGGATTCTTATCCATTTACGGGGGTTACATTGCCGGGACATTAGCCAAACTCATTACGTCGGAAGAATATATTTACGGTCTGCGTTCCGACTTTAACCCGTTCAATATCACATTTGCGCTCATCAAATCCATTGTGTTTGCCTTTCTGATTTCAACCATTTCGTCGTTCAAAGGCTATTACACGTCGGGGGGCGCACTGGAAGTGGGGCAGGCATCGACGGCTGCCGTAACCAATAGCTGTATTGCGGTACTGGCTGCGGA
The DNA here is from genome assembly GCF_003259745.1 of Larkinella arboricola. Classification (GTDB taxonomy): domain Bacteria; phylum Bacteroidota; class Bacteroidia; order Cytophagales; family Spirosomataceae; genus Larkinella; species Larkinella arboricola. The sequence continues at coordinate 181,987 of NZ_QLMC01000003.1, forward strand.
CTTTTTATTAGCGCAGTTATTGTTGTAAAATGAGATGGTTGCACAGAGTATATCAGGAAAAATCAGAGTTAATCAGAGATTTCTCCGATATACTTTGATATCCTCCGATTAACTCTGTGTAACAACCCAAGCATCATGATCGAAATTAAAAATATACAGAAAACCTTCGGCGATCGCACGGTACTGGCGGGTGTTTCCGGGACGTTTAAGCCCGGTGATACCAGTCTGATCATTGGGGGCAGCGGGACCGGGAAAAGCGTTTTGCTGAAATGCATGATCGGCCTCGTCAAACCCGAAGTCGGTCAGGTGCTGTACAGCGGTCGTGATTTCCTGACCGGCGACCAGGACACGCAGAAAGCCATCCGGCGCGAAATGGGCGTTCTGTTTCAGGGCGGTGCCCTGTTCGATTCCAAAACCGTGCTGGAAAATGTCCGGTTTCCGCTTGATATGCTCACCCAAATGTCGGCGGCTGAGAAGCGGGAACGCGCCCGGTTCTGTTTGCAACGGGTGGGGCTGGACGCAGCCGCCGACCGAATGCCATCGGAAATCAGTGGCGGGATGAAAAAACGGGTCGGTATTGCCCGGGCCATCGTGATGAACCCCAAATACCTGTTTTGCGACGAACCCAACTCCGGCCTTGACCCGCTGACGTCCATCAAAATTGACGAGCTGATTCGGGAAATTACCGACGAATTCAAGATTACGACCGTTGTGATTACTCACGACATGAATTCCATGATGGAAATCGGCGAAAAAATCATGTTCCTTTATAAAGGCAAAAAGCTCTGGGAGGGGAACAGCGCTACCATTACGCATTCAAACGTCCCTGAACTGAATGAGTTTATTTACGCCAATAAGCTACTGCGCGACTCAGACTCCCACCAGTAAGTCAGGGCCGAACCAGTTATGCGTCCGTTTACGGAATACAGCGGGAACCATTTTGGCCCTCTGGCTGGGCTTTCTTTCCATCGGTTTTGCCCAGCAGCCCTGGCCACCGGTCTACGAAATCAGGAAAGATACCGGCGTATATCCCATTGATACCGCTCACTTTCAGGTATTGGAAGACCGGGCGGGCAACCTTACCTTCGAGCAGGTTCAACGCAGTTCGGCCTTCCGTTTCGATTCTCACTATAATCCCACGCGACAAACCCACGTCTGCTGGCTCCGGATGCAGATTAAAAACGGGCTCGACCATGACATGAAGCTGTATCTCTGCGAGTTCAAGGCTACTTACTTTGACCTCTACACGCAGGCTTCCGATGGGCGATGGCACCACCAGCGCACGGGCGAGCTGATCCCCAGAAGTCAGCTTCCGGTTCACAATGGCGGAACCGAACAATACCGTTTATTTCTCCCGCTCCGGCCCGGCGAGCAAATTACGCTCTACCAGCGTTCGGAAAATCCTTTCTGGTACCCCTTCCTAACCAACCTTACGCCCGAACTGCAAACCGAAGAAAACCGGATCCATTCCACTTACACAGCGTTTCGGGTTAATCAGCAATGGAAGGAGTATTTCTTTGAAGGAATCATGATCGGAATGCTCTTCCTGGCGGTGTGTTACAATTTATATATCTATTTTTCGATCAAGGACAAAGTTTATCTCTATTTCGCCATTTGCCTGCTGTTCTTCAACCTGGATCGCAACGGCTTCAATCTTCAACTGGCGCTCTTTCCCGAACAACCGTACCTGTATAAGTCGCTCCAGAACTTTTTCTTCCTCGTTTTTTATACCTTCTTTATTCAGGCCATCCGGAACTTCATTCAGCCCACACCAGATCTATCCCACTTAAACAGGGCGATTACGTTTTTTCTGGTGTTGCTGGCATTGACGAATGTGCTCCAGTTTTTCATGTACCGGTTTTCCTTCGTTTCACCGGTCATCACCATCGCTGTGCTGGAAATCGTCATTCGGGTTATCTATGTTTTACTGGCGATCAGCATGGTAAAAATGATCCGGCACGGCTCGCTCGACGCCCGTTTTGCGCTGCTTGCAACGGCGCCCCTGTTTACATTCTGGCTTTTTACGCTGGCTACCCACCTGGTATTCAGACTATTTTCTATTAACCTAACCAACTGGGGCTGGTATAACTTTGGCTATTACGAAAGTGCCTGCTTTGCCTGGCTCATTGTTTTCTTCTCCGGGGCACTGCTCAACCGCTACAACCTGGCCCGGAAACGGGTGGCGCAGCAGGCCATTGAAAAAGAACAGCTCGAAAAAGAGCGGGAAATGGAGCGAAGCCGCATCATCGCCAGCCAGAACGAACGGTTGGAGCAACAGGTAAAAGAACGAACGTCTCAATTGCAGACCTCCCTCGAAAACCTGCGGGCCACGCAGGATCAACTGGTTCAGAAAGAAAAACTGGCCTCCCTGGGCGAACTGACCGCCGGTATTGCCCACGAGATTCAGAACCCGCTCAACTTCGTCAACAATTTCTCGGAAGTCAGCACCGAGCTACTGACCGAACTTGAAGAAGAACAGCAAAAGCCGGAGCGTGACCCGGAACTGGAAAAGGAACTTCTGGGCGACCTGAAGCTCAACCTTCAGAAAATTTCCCACCACGGCAACCGGGCCAGCCACATCGTTCAGAGTATGCTGGCGCATTCCCGCAACAGTACGGGTGAGCGTCAGGCCAGCAACCTGAACCAACTCTGCGATGAGTACCTGCGGCTGGCCTACCACGGTTTGCGGGCCAAAGACAACACGTTCAATTGCGAACTGGTGACCGATCTGGACCCCAATCCGGTGCTGGTTCGTATCATCCCACAGGAAATCGGGCGGGTGTTGCTGAATTTGTTCAACAACGCTTTTTATACCGTTCAGGAAAAGCAGAAACGGACAGCGGAGCCTTATCAACCCGCCGTTACCGTAGCGACCAGATTTACCGACCGCCAGGTCGAAATCCGCGTGATCGACAACGGTATGGGCATGACCGACGCCGTAAAGGCCAAGCTGTTCCAACCTTTTTTCACCACCAAACCCACCGGCGAAGGCACCGGCCTGGGTCTGTCGCTTAGTTACGATATTGTCACCAAAAGCCACGGCGGAAGCCTGACCGTAGAAAGTCAGCCCGGCCAGGGGTCGGCGTTTATTCTTGTTTTACCGGTTGTTTGATTCCGGAACGACGTTTTTACGGCTTCCCCGGTTTCGCACCCTTGCCAGCAACGGCCCGAAGGTTTTGCGCTCCATAACCAGCATCGTTCCGATGTACAGCAGGAACAGCAGCATGTGGTATGGAATGGAAACCCAGAGGTTGGAAATTTCGATCTGGGAAGCCATGTAGATGAGCAAGCCCCCACTGAACACGTAAATCAGGGCCGAAAAAACATCGTAAGGAACGGGATAATGCTTTTCGCCCAACAGGTAACAGGTAACGCACATTACGACGCTCGACACCAGGTACGCAACGGCGCAGCCCATGTAGCCCATAATCGGAATAAGCAGCACGTTCAGGATAACCGTTACTCCGGCACCCAATACCGTAATGACGGTTCCGTAGGCGGTTTTATCGCTCAGCTTGAACCAGAATGCAATGTTGTAATAAACGCCCAGCACGAGGTTGGCCAGCAGCAAAATGGGCACCACCCCCAGCCCCTGCCGGTAGGTTTTCCCGATAAACAACCCAATCCAGTCCAGATTCAGGCTGATACCGACCCAGATAATAACGCAGATGATGATGAACCACTTATTGACTTCGGCCAGCAAACCGGGGGCATTTTTGTCCTCTGCGCGGGAAAAAAAGAACGGATCAGCCGCAAACTTGAACGACTGAATAGCCAGCGTCATAAAAACCGACAGTTTGTAGCAGTTTCCATAAATCCCGAGAACGTCCTCCGAGGTGAGTCCCGGATAAAAGCCTTCCGGCAGCAGCGGACGCAAAAACCAGCGGTCAGTCAGCATATTGATGCTACCGGCCAGCGCCGTCAGCATCAACGGAAAGGAGTACGCCAGCAGAACCTTCACCTGCGGTTTGTCGAGCTGGAAGCGGAAACCGGCAAACGTTTTTCGTAACAGGACGAAATAAACCAGATTAGCGATCAGGTTTGCCAGGAAGATATAGCCGGGCCCCACGGACGGATCGTAGAACAGATCAATGGCGGGTTGCAGGAAAAGCAGGTAGTCGCCGTTGTAAATCTGCGGACAAATGACCAGGAAGAATACGTTCAGGGCCACGTTGATCACAATATTGATCAGTTTTGCCTTGACAAACTCCCGGGCTTTGTTTTCAACCCGAAGCCGGGCAAACGGAATGGCAACAATCGCATCCGTGGCGGCAATCATGGCCACCCAGCTAATAAAGGTTTCCTGCCCCGGATAGTCGAGCCAGTCCGCAATTTGAGGGGCCAGCAGGATGATGAGGGCTGTGGAAATGACGCTTATGGCCAGAACGATGCTCAGCGTTTCATTGAAAACCTTTTGTTTATCTTCTTTTTGCCGGCTTGCGTACCGAAAAAAAGCCGTTTCCAGACTTAAGGTATACACCAGCAGCAATACCGGCACGTACGAAAACAACTCCACATTCGAGGCCATTTCGCCGGTTCGGGGAAACACACGCGTGTGTAACGGTACCATCAGCCAGTACAACATTCGCCCCAGTATCGTGCTAATGCCGTAAAGCGCCGTATCGCTCGCTAACTTCTTAAATCCGCTCATATCATTTCGTTAACACAAAGATAGATTTTCCGGCATTAACCAACGGGGTTTTATCCCACTAACTCCGGCCAAATCCACGGCAATTTGCCCGACAAAACTGTTCCAGCCCCAGAGAATCCAAAGTAAGGTTCTTACGCGGATTTATTTTGAAAAATAAATAGACTATTTTTCAACCTGCAAACTATTTGCCTTTGTATAATGTTTTCTACATAATTGCGTCTTTCTCAAAAATCCCGCCCCTATCCGGCGGGATTTACTATTTCTGCCGATGCCGTTTCCCACCTGATTTTTCGCCAATAAAATGGACTTCTTATCGTTAAAATGTAGAGCCAAGCGATAAATACTTAACTTGGCGGTAAACTCAGCATACCATTACAGTAACCCTATGAAAATCAGTACCTCCTATTCGCTGCTGGTGGCGCTGGGGCTGGCCGTTGGGCTGGCTGGATGCAACTCCGCCATGCAGATGTATAAAAAAGGCGTTCGACAGTTCGAACAGGGCGAATACAACCTGGCCATTGAAAGTTTACAGAAAGCCGCTAACGGGAAAAGTGTGGAGGATGCAGCCCGGCTAAATTACCTACTGGCTGAATCGTACCGCCTGTCGAACCGTTTTTCGCAGGCCGCACCGTTCTACCAGAAAGCCATCGAATCCGGCACGGCGGAGGCCAATGCCAAAATGCACTACGCCTACGCCCTGAAGGCGCAGGCCCGTTACCCCGAAGCACTGGCTCAGCTTGAGCAGTACGTGTCTTCCAAACCGGCCAGCAAAGTTAACCTGGAAAAAGCCCGGCGCGAAGCCGAAACCCTGCGGGCCATCGACGTAATCAGCCAGAAGAAAATTGCCTTTCAGCCTAAAAACATCGGAAATCTGAACTCGCCGGGTTCGGAATATGCGCCGGTGATTCGGGGAGACGAACTGGTTTTTACATCGTCGCGGAAAGAAAAGATCTATAAGAATAACGGGCTGCCGATGTCCGGTATTTATAAAATCAAGCTGGGGCAAAAACCCGACGAAACCGGTAACAATCCGGAAAAGTTCAGCCCCAATATCTTCAGGGAAGACGTCAATGAGGGAACGCCCGCGTTCTCGAAGGATGGCAAAACTATGATTTTCGCGCGGGGCAACAACGGCAAACGCAAAGGCGGGCTGGACGTTGACCTGTACATCAGTCGCTTAACAGACAATACCTGGAGCGATCCGCAGCGCCTGCCCATCAGCGACTCAACGGCCTGGGACGGCAGCCCGGCTTTCTCGGCCGACGGCAAAACGCTGTACTTTGCTTCAAACCGCGCGGGTTCCGTGGGCGGCATTGACCTTTACCGGACCAATATGGACGCGTCGGGCCGGTTCAGCCGCCCTGTCAACATGGGCCGCGACATCAATACACCGGGTGATGAGATGTTCCCGTACGTGGCCGAAGACGGCAAGCTGTATTTTGCATCCGACGGGCATCCGGGTCTGGGCAAGCTCGATATTTTCGTAGCTACCCGCTCGCAGGGCATTATTTCGGTTGAAAACCTGGGTGTACCGATCAATTCACCAGCGGATGATTTCGGGCTGGTTTTGATCAATAACCACAAAGGGTATTTTGCCTCCAACCGTGATGGCGGTAAAGGCGACGACGATATTTATTACTTCGACGACTCGGAGGGCACCACGGAAAATCCGCCGATTGCGAGCAACACACCAGCCGAAGCCCCGAAACGGGTCCGGTATTTCATTGCGGGTACGGTTTCGGAAAATGCCACCCCGCAGGCTCCGCTGGATTCGGCAACGGTCCGGATCATCGAAGACGGTGTTGAAACGCCTATTGCTCAGGCCCTCACCGGTAAGCCGGGAACGTTTGGCAAGTATCCCCTGAAAGAAGGAAAAGATTACACCATTCTGGTTGAGCGGCCGGGTTACCTGACCAAACGGGAGCAGTTTACGATGCAGGGACGGAGTATTCCGCCGATTTTCCTGAAAAAAGCCGAAACCGACACGACGTTTGAAGTGCCGGTTCTGCTCGACAAGGTATCATTGGGTAAAACGTTCGTGCTGGAAAACATCTACTACGATCTGGATAAATACAACATCCGGCCCGATGCCGCCGAGGAACTGGATAAACTGGTTACGATCCTGAAGGATAATCCGACGCTGAAAATTGAGCTGAGTTCACATACCGACGTTCGTGCCCCCGATGCCTACAACATACGTCTATCGCAAAACCGGGCGAAGGCCGCTGTTGATTACATTGTCTCGAAAGGGATTGCCGCCGACCGGTTGATTGCGAAAGGCTACGGCGAAACGCAGCTTATTGTCAAAAATGCGAAAACCGAAGATGAGCACCAGCGCAACCGCCGGACGGAATTCAAGATTCTGAGTTTCTAAATTCGGGCCAGGCTTTAAACTTTACCGCATCAAACGGGTTAGATAGGTAGCTATTTAACCCGTTTTTTGTTATGAAAAGCGATAAAATCCGACAATTCCTGGTTGTCTTCATCGTCATTTCAACCATTATCATGAATTACCTGTCGAACGCACTACCGTTTGGAGGGCAAACCAACGCGCAGGTTTCGGACAAGTATTTTACCGACTTCACACCGGCCGGTTTCGCGTTTTCAATCTGGGGCGTTATCTATCTCGGCCTGCTGGGTTTTGCCATCTATCAGGCACTCCCCTCGCAACGAACCAATCCACGATTCCGGGCCATTGGTCCGCTGGTTATGCTGAACGGCTTGTTCAACAGCTTGTGGTTACCGATTTTCCAGAATGAGTGGCTTTTTATTTCCGTTCTGTTCATTGCCGGTATCCTGTACACCTTATACGGTATCAATGTTGGCCTTCGTCTGAACACAGCGCAGATTCCTACGGCCGAAAGCTGGCTGGCCCGCGTTCCCTTCGGGCTTTATTTCGGCTGGATAACCGTGGCCACCATTGCTAACGTCTGCGTCTGGCTTGAATCGAGTGGCTGGAACGGCTGGGGTATTAGCGGGCCGGTTTGGGCGCAAATCCTGATTGCCGTCGGCTTGGCCATTGGGCTTTTTGTGTTTAGCCGACTGCGAAGCTTTTCGTATTTGCTGGTTTTTGTCTGGGCCTATTCCGCCATTGCAGCCGGGCAGCAAGGCAACGGATCGGTGTCGCTGGTAGCCGTTATCGGTGCGATTATTGCCGGGGCCGTCCTTCTGTTCAGCTTTTTTCAACGGCCGAAATCACCGTCGCACTCAACCCCTTCTTTCAGCTAATTGGTTACCCGCTTAACCTGCAAGATCAGAAGCCTTGCAGGTTAAGCGGTTTTTTTGCAGGTTTGCGGGCCATTCTGCAACCGTTTTGAACGGCCTCAGAAACCGCTAATCGAAAACCAATATGTCTTATCCGGATGCCAACCCACTTCGTCCGAAAACGCCCGCCAATCCGTTTTAACGCATGACCACCTACACGGTTTTTCTGCTGCTGGGCGCTAACCTCGGCGACCGGGCGGCTACCTTGCAGCAGGCAATAGAGCAACTAAACGTCGATGTAGGGCCGGTTTTGCAGCAATCGGCACGTTACGAAACCGCAGCCTGGGGTGTTACCGACCAACCCGCTTTTTTAAATCAGGTGCTGAAAGTTTTAAGCGTTTTTCCGCCCGAAGAGATTCTGCAAAAAACGCAGGCAATTGAAAACCGCCTGGGCCGGGTCCGACGCGAAAAATGGGGCAGCCGCGTCATTGACATCGATTTGCTGTACGTAAATGATCTGATTTTGCAGCAGGAAACGCTGACGATTCCGCATCCGTTTCTGCACGAACGGCGGTTTACACTAGTGCCGCTGGCGGAGATTGCCCCGGACTTTGTTCACCCGGTATTGCATAAGACCCAGGAACAGTTGCTGGCCGAATGCCGGGATACGGGTGAAGTAAGAAAGTGGACGCCGTAGCTGCTGGCGTCCACAAACTCATTTTCATTCAATTACTTTCGGCACCTGAAAGTATTGTTCGGTCTTATCCGGAGCGTTTACAAGCGCCTGCTCCCGTGGGAGTTGGTGCGCCACCTCGTCTTCGCGCAGAACATTCAGCTCGCTTGAAATATGCGTTAACGGTTCGACCCCGGTGGTATCAATTTCGTTGAGCTGCTCCATCCAGGTCAGTACTTCGTTCAGACTTTCAACGAGAGGCTGTTCCTCTTCGGGCCGCACGTCAAGCCGGGCCAGGTGCGCGATTTTGTGCAAGGTTTCGTGATCAACTTTCATACATCTGACTCTTAATTCACCGCTACCCGGGCCGACTGATTCATCAACGACTCATCGATTACCCGGTACGTTTCCTCTTTTAACCGCTCAATATCGGCCTGCGTCAAGCCCCTGGTTTCGATGGGTGGATGCACCACCGCCCGAATGGGGCGCCAGTACATCCGTAGTTTTTTCTTATCCGGAAAAATCTCGTGGTTATTCAGAAGCGAAATCGGCACAATCGGTACCTGCTGCTGAACGGCCATCGTAAAAGCCCCGTCCTTAAACGGATGGAACATTTTGGGCGGATGTTTAGCCCTGATTCCTCCTTCCGGAAAAATCATGATGCTCCGTCCGCTTTTCAACGTCCGAATGCCCTTTGACAGCGAGTAGGCCCGGCTGTTGGCATGGCTCCGGTCGACCTGAATGTGCAGTTTGGCAAACATATACCCGAACAACGGAGCGCGCTTGATGGCACTTTTGCCGACAAACGCGTAGTAATTCCGGATGATGACGCCCATCACGGCAATGTCGAGGTACGAGAAGTGGTTGGCGCAAAAAACGTACGTCTGCCGGGGGTCGGGCCGGTACCGGTATTCAACCTGAACCGGCATACCGATAATCCAGAAGAACAACCGCCCCCAAACGTAATTAAGTTTATGCGCGTACGGTTTCCATTCTTCCCGTTGCAGAAAAAGAAACATAAACGGAAACAGCACCAGAAACAGCGCCAGAAACCAGAAACCGCACCAAATCGTGTAGACCATACATTAATGCTTGAAATGGCGGACGCCCGTGGTCACCATAGCCATGCCACGCTGGTTGCAGGCGTCAATGCTGTCCTTATCACGGATGGAACCGCCGGGCTGCACCACCGCCGTAATACCGGCTTCTGCCGCAATCTCAACGCAGTCGGAGAAGGGAAAAAACGCATCAGACGCCATCACCGCGCCTTTCAGATCGAACCCGAACGTCCGGGCTTTTTCAATCGCCTGTTTCAGCGCATCGACCCGGCTGGTCTGCCCGACGCCACTCGCCAGCAACTGGCCGTGCGACGGACCGCCATCGTTGGCCAGCACAATGGTGTTCGATTTGGTGTGCTTACAGATTTTCAGCGCAAATTCCAGCGCTCGTTGTTCACTGTCGGAAGGGGCTTTTTCCGTCACCACCTTAAACTGGCCGGCGGTTTCGGTCTGGTTATCTTTATCCTGTTCCAGCACACCGTTCAGCAGCGTCTTGAACATCTTCGGGCTGAATTCGACCGGTTTGCGTTTCAACAGGATACGGTTTTTCTTCGAACTCAGCAGGGTGAGTGCTTCCGGGTCGAAATCCGGCGCAATCAGGATCTCCATGAAGAGTTTATTCAGTTCTTCGGCCGTTTCCAGATCAACTTTCGCGTTGGTAATAATCACCCCGCCAAACGCCGAAACCGGATCGCAGGCCAGCGCGTTCAGGTACGCTTCCCGGGCCGTCGGAGCCGTGGCAACCCCGCAGGCGTTGGTATGTTTAATGATGGCAAACGTCGTGTCCGTAAACTCGTCGATCAGGCTGACGCAGGCATCCACATCCACCAGGTTATTGTACGACAACTCTTTACCGTTTAGCTGGTCGAACAGGGCGTTCAGATCGCCGTAGAACGTAGCCTGCTGGTGCGGGTTTTCGCCGTAGCGCAGCGACTGGGCCGGAAGCTGGCGGAAATCGCTGCTATCCGTGGTTGATCCGGCAAAATAATTATGAATGGCGCGGTCATAGCCCGACGACATGGCGAACGCTTCTTTGGCAAACCGGCGACGGTCTTCCAGATCGGTGGCACCCTGCTTCTCCGTCAGCAGGTTTACCACATCGGCATACTGGTTCCGCGACGACACGATCAGCACATCTTCGTAATTCTTGGCCGCAGCCCGAATAAGTGAAATACCGCCAATATCGATTTTTTCGATAATGTCTTCATCCGAAGCGCCCGACGCAACGGTTTCTTCAAAAGGATATAAATCAACGACCACCAGATCAATCGGGTTGATATCGTGACGGCTGGCCTGGGCAACGTCTTCGGCCAGGTTCCGGCGGTAAAGAATGCCGCCAAACACCACGGGATGCAGGGTTTTAACGCGTCCGCCAAATATGGACGGATAGCCGGTGATGTCTTCCACGGCCGTTACCGGAATGCCCAGTTGTTCGATAAACGTCTGGGTTCCGCCCGTTGAATACAACAGAACGCCGTTTTGGTGCAACAGCCGGACCAGCGGCTCCAGACCGTCTTTGTAATAAACCGAAATAAGTGCTGATTGAATGGTCTTCGACATGTAAAAACAAGATTTTCTCGGCTGAACCCGGCTGTTCTCTGCTTAACTCCGCGAAATAGTTATAAAGTTGTTTCGCAGCGTAGAGCGGAGTCGAAAGAGTTGAGCAGAGGATTATGGGACAAAGATAATTGAAAGGTTCGGAACGGAGACTTCTGATCGAAAAGGAGTTTGTAACTTTATGAAATTCGTCACCCTGATTGGCAGCCTGAACGACGGTCATCAGCGGGTTCGATATCGGCCGCAAATCCGAATTGTTCTTTTAGCCCGTTTTCGCTATTTTTGACCGTTTTTTACTAGCAGACGATAACTAACTCACATACGATGAGAGAAATACAATTCCGCGAAGCCCTCCGTGAAGCGATGTCCGAAGAAATGCGCCGGGATGAGAGGGTCTTTCTGATGGGCGAAGAAGTGGCCGAATACAACGGAGCGTATAAAGTCAGCCAGGGTATGCTCGACGAGTTTGGTCCTCAGCGGGTCATCGATACGCCCATTGCCGAATTGGGCTTTGCCGGTATTGGTGCCGGTGCAGCCATGAACGGTTTGCGGCCTATTATCGAGTTCATGACGTTTAACTTCTCGCTGGTTGCCATTGACCAGATCATCAACGGCTCGGCCAAAATCATGTCGATGTCGGGCGGGCAGTACTCCAACCCCATTGTGTTCCGCGGACCGACCGGAAATGCCGGGATGCTCTCGTCGCAACACTCGCAAAACTTCGAAAACTGGTACGCCAATACATCCGGCCTGAAAGTGGTGGTGCCGTCGAACCCGTACGACGCCAAAGGTCTGCTGAAATCGGCCATCCGCGACGACGATCCGGTTATTTTTATGGAATCGGAACTGATGTACGGCGATAAAGGTCAGGTTCCGGAAGAAGAATACCTGATTCCGATTGGCAAAGCCGACATCAAACGCGAAGGCAACGACGTAACGATAGTGTCGTTCGGCAAATTCATGAAAGTGGCCCTGCAAGCCGCCGAAGAACTGGCGAAAAACGGCGTTTCGGCCGAAGTGATTGACCTGCGTTCAGTCCGGCCAATCGATTACGATACCGTCATCAATTCCGTTAAGAAAACCAACCGCTGCGTGGTGGTGGAAGAAGCCTGGCCGCTGGCCGCTATCTCATCCGAACTGGCGTATACCATCCAGCGCCGGGCATTTGATTACCTCGACGCGCCGGTTATTCGGGTAAACAGCCTGGACCTGCCGCTGCCGTATGCACCAACACTGATTGAGGTGATTCTGCCCAACGTGAAGCGTACGCTGGAAGCCGTTGATGCAGTGATGTATAAGAAATAAGAAGAAGTTTTATAACAGAAAAGGGCGCCCGGAGCGCCCTTTTCTGTTATGGACTATTTATCCCACCAGACGCGGGTATCGAGGTTATCAGGCCCCTGCCGGGAGGTGGCTTCACTCAGGTTAGCCGCATTTACCGATAGCTCCGAGTCCGGATACGAGATGCGGTTGATAAATTGGCCCTTGATCTCCTTGCCCGGATACGGATTGGGTGCCAGTTTCGGGTAATCACTCCGCCGGAAGTTGGCAAAGGCTTCCGGGCCGTTCAGGAACGATGCTACCCAATACTGCGTGTTGATCTGCTCCAGACCGTTTGCGGCCACGTACGGATGTTTCTGAAGGTAACTCGTAATGGCAGCCGCCGGAACCGCCGAATTAGCGTCGGCGTCGCCCAGTTGCTGCATGTGGGCCGTGATGCCTGCTGCATAGAAATCTGCCGCGCTGCCGGTAATCCAGCCCCGTTGAGCGGCTTCGGCCAGGAGAAGCTGCGTTTGAGCCGTCGTGACCAGGAACGTCGGTGCGTCGAGTCGGGCCAGCCGGGTGCGATCCACCTGCGAATAATCGTAGAAACTCGCCAGTTTATCCGCTGTAGCCTGCGCTGGAATCGTCCCGTTATCGAAGCCGAGCGGCATCCCGATCTGCACCGACGGATCGCGGTTGGCCTTGGCCGCCGTTTGTTCGGCCCCACTCTTGGCCCCAACATACCGCACCGCAATGGAAGCCAGCCGGGGGTCTTCGTTGGCACGCAGATAATCCACAAACGTGCGGGTGAGGTAGAAATTGGCGGCTTCTGTTGAGTTGAGCGTTCCGCCAACGGGGTTCTGGTAGTTGGGGTTGTTGCGAATCAGGGCATTGTCGGCGTTAGCCGTCATGACCCCGCCCGCAAACGCCTTGGCAGCGGTCGACTGCGCCAGCGTCGGATTTACCTTGACCAGCCGCATCCCGGCCCTCAACAACAACGAGTTACCCAGCTTTTTCCACTTTTCAATGTTTCCACCGTACATGATCTCCCCGGCTTCCGTAGGCTTGCTGGCATCCAGAGCGGCCGTTGCTTCCGTCAACTCTTTCAGAATATCATTGTAAATACTCTCCTGCGTGTCGTACTTGGGCGTCACATTAGCCTGCAAAAAGCCCAGACCCGCCTGCGAATACGGAATATCGCCATAGCTATCCGTCAGAACCATCGACGCATAGGCTTTCCAGATGCGGGCCATGTTGTACAGGTTGGACCGGTTGACATCGTCTTTGGTTTTAGCCATAACATCCACCAAATAGCGCACGACATCCCGGTAATACCGTTGCCAGATGCCCGTATTAGCGCCCGTGGGCCCTCGGTTATCGACGTTGTAATTACCACCGGCAATAATTCCGGAATTGGGCGAAAAAACCTGTTGGACAATGGCGGTTTCAAAAATCAGAGTCTGACCCGGAAAGGTGCTGTTGATCATCGCATTGTTAAACGTGAACAGCGGATTGATCGACGTGGCTGCGGTGGGGTTAATATTTAATTCATCGAATCCCTTCTCACACCCGCTGACACCAAGCAACAGGGCTACTAACGGTATATAAATCAGTTTCTTTTTCATGATTAGAAGCGAACGTTAAGGTTGAAGCCGATGCTGCGGGTGGTGGGCAGGCCCGTTGATTCAAGCCCGACCAGGTTGTCGGAGCTGAAACCAAATTGCTCGGGATCAATGTTGGGTACCCATTTTTTCAGGATGGCGACGTTGTTGGCCACGGCGCTCAGGCGAATGCCTTTGATAAACAGTTTGCTGGGGAGCATTTTCGTGAAATCGTAGCCAAGCGAAATCTGACGGAGTTTCCAGAAACCGGCGTCGTAGACCACCTGCTCACCCAGGCTTTTCGACCGGCCCACGGAGTAATAATCCTGCACGAAGGCCCGGACGGTATTGGCTTCTCCCCGTTCGTTGACGCCCACGCCCACCATCTTGTTGTCGGCTTCTCCCCGGCCCACCAGCGTCTCTTTGTGCAAACCGTGCCGGTACGCATTAAGGTTGGTGCCCGAAATCATTTTACCACCCAGTTTGAAATCAATCAGGAACGACAGGTTGATTCCCCGGTACGTAAACGAGTTGGTAATACCGCCAACGTATTTAGGCAAGGCCGAACCAAAGGAAATCGCCGTCGGGGTTCGAACCGCAAGCCCATCCCCGCCGTGCACAATCCGCCCCTGCGCATCGCGTTGATAGCCAAATGTATAGAGCTGCGCCAACGGCATTCCGACCACGTGGCGCAACTCGCCGACATAAATACCGTTCCCGACAACAATCTGTTCGCCCGGTGTATCGGTCAGCAGCCGGAGCAGTTTGGTTTCGTTATAGGAACCGTTCAGCGTAATATCCCAGGAAAAACCCTTGGTGCGAACCGGCGATCCCGTCAGCAGGACTTCAACGCCCCGGTTCCGGCTTTTACCACTGTTGATCAGCGTGTTTGTATACCCGGAAGCGTCGGACGACTGAGCCGCCACAATCTGGTCGCTGGTGATCTTGTTGTAATAAGCCAGATCAACGCCCACCCGGTTATTGAACAGCTTCAGTTCCAGCCCCACTTCGGCTTCGGCGGTCCGGCTGGGTTTCAGGGTTGCACTCGGAACGGTTCCGGAAGTGATGTTCCCAACGGGCTGCCCCAGACCCGACGGATTCGGGAACAGGTTAGCCGCTACACTGTAAAACAGGTTGTTGGAATACGGGGCTACGTCGCCATCGCTTCCCACTTCGGCATAAGCCGCCCGGATTTTGCCGAAATTCAGCCAGCCCGGCAGGTTGTTGAAAGCCTGCGAGAACACGAAACTTCCCGTGAGCGACGGATACAGAATGCTGCGATTGCCCGGTGCCAGCGTCGAAAACCAGTCGTTACGCGCCGTTACGTTCAGGTAGAGGAAATCGTTGTATGAAAATTCGGCGGCCCCGTACAGCGAGTTCACTTTCCGTTCGCTCAAACCATACGTCGGATCTTTTACGCGGCCATTTTGCGGAATATAAAGGTCGCGTACAATGAAGTCCGTCACCAGCACACTGTTCACATCGCTCCGGCGGTATAACTGGTTGCCCCCGGCGGTAACATCGATCCCAAACTTGCCGAATGTCCGGTTCAGGCCGATCAGGAAGTCGGCGTTGAGTTCGCGGAACCGCCGGGCTTCCTGCACATAGGCCCCATTTACAAAACCGGCGGGGGCGGCTGCCAGCGAAGCCTGGCCCGTCGGGAAGTTATAGTCCTGATCCCGC
The DNA here is from genome assembly GCF_003259745.1 of Larkinella arboricola. Taxonomy (GTDB): domain Bacteria; phylum Bacteroidota; class Bacteroidia; order Cytophagales; family Spirosomataceae; genus Larkinella; species Larkinella arboricola. The sequence goes on from NZ_QLMC01000003.1 coordinate 197,677, forward strand.
GACCAGAAATCCTGACCAACCCGCCCCTGAAGATACAGCCAGTCAGTGAAATTGTACCGGGCGGTCAGGTTGCCAAAGAGCCGGTCGCGCCGGATATTTTCAAATTTCTGACTCAGGACAAAATACGGATTGGTCCGGTTCTGAAACCGTGTCCAGATGTATTCGTTGCCGGTGGTTGGGTTGATCTGGTTCGCTTCCAGCACATCGAACGGCATGGAATTCGCCATAGTGTAGATAACCGTCGGCGTACTGTTGTCCTGCTGCGCAATCTGGGGCGGGTTTTTGTTATACTCGTTGGAATAGTTGAGCGTTCCCGTTACCGTTAATTTCGGCGACAGATTGTAGCTAAAACCAAGGTTGATGGTTTTCCGATTGAACGTATTGTTTGGCGTAATGCCTTTGTTGTCGGTATTGGAGACGGATAGGTTGAAGCCGCCCCGATCGCTGCCGGACGAAACCGAAACCGAGTTGGTCCAGGTCGAACCGGTACGGTAAAACTTCCGGATGCGGCCTCGGATGGGTTCATACGGCACGGTTATTCCGCCGAACAGCACCTGCGTCTGCCCGTTGAATTTCTCCCCAAAACTCCATACGCCCGAAGTCGGATTGGGAGCCGTTGGCCGAACACCGTATTCACCCTGCCCGTACTCATACTGATAATCCGTAAAGTCCAGCGGCTGGTCGGTAGTAAAGTTGGTATTGTAGACAACGCCGATGCCCTGTCCGCTGCCTCTGGTTTTGGTGGTGATCATGATCACACCGTCTTTGGCCCGCGACCCGTAAAGAGCCGCAGCCGTTCCGCCTTTCAGCACAGTCATGCCCTCGATGTCGTCCGGGTTGATGGACGAAAGCCCGTCACCGCCGTCGGAATAGTTCCGATCGCGGCTACCGACCGAACCGTCGCTGCCCGTGTTCCCGTTGTTCTGCCCAAAGTTGGTGTTGTCAATGGGTACGCCGTTGACAACAATCAGCGGGTTGTTCTGACCGGAAAACGACGACTGGCCCCGAATCCGGATTTTACTCGTTCCGGCTGCGCCCGTTCCCAGGCTGGAGATATTTACCCCCGCCACTTTGCCCTGTAGGGCGTTCATGAAGTTCACCGTGCGGTTAGTGGTAATTTGCTCGGAGCTTACATTGGCGGTAGCGTACCCCAGGCGTTTGGCTTCTTTTTTAATACCGAGGGCCGTTACAACCACCTCATTCAGATTCTGGGAGCCCTCTTCGAGCGTAACGGTCAGAACGGTTTGATTGCCAATGGGGACTTCCCGCCCCAGGAAACCGATGGAACTGAATACCAGTACCGCATTGGCTGGTGCGCTGAGACTAAATTTACCGTCAGCGTCGGAGGATGTTCCCAGGGTTGTATTCTTAATGACAACAGATACCCCGGCGATAGGCTGTTGATCTTTCCCGGAGAGGATGGTTCCGGTGACCCGCCGGTCTTGCGCCTGAGCACCTGCTACCCATAAGGCTCCGAGCCATAAGGTTAGCAGACTGCGTAGGAAGGTAGAATAACGCATAGAGAGATGGAGTTTTAAAAATAAAGATGGTAAGGAGGCACGTATAGCGTAACAGATACCCATTAGCTATTACTGTAATTTGTAGCAATTTTTAGGATATTACAAGGCTTTTTTTAGATATTTTCTGCCACCTGATTTCAGTTTAACGAGTAAATAATTTTAAAAGATTAAATTATCATACAAGAAATGTCTGTTTATTTGTCTTACTTAATTACTTAGTTTTAGAACAAAAACCCTTTAGGACTGTATTTCTTTCATACGGACTAAAAAAATAGAGGTATGCTTGCTTATTGCCATCTGTTTCTATTATTTTCCATTAAAATTCAGATTCGTACGTGTCATTTTCCGGACAATCGACCGGGTTATTTTTAAAGAAATCTTGATTTATGGCTAGGTTAGTCATTATTGACGACGAAAAAAGCATCCGGGATGCGCTCCGCGATATTCTTGAGTATGAGGGCTACGAAGTGGACGAAGCCAAAGATGGTGAGGAAGGGTTGGAGCTTATTAAACAGAACAACTATGACGTAGCACTATGTGACATTAAAATGCCCAAGATGGATGGTCTTGAACTGCTTCTGAAAGCAGCCGAAATCGGGAAAGGGACTCAATTCATCATGATTTCTGCCTACGGAAACGTAGAAAACGCTGTAGAAGCCACCAAACGAGGAGCCTTTGACTTCATCATTAAACCCCCGGATCTGAATCGCCTGCTGGTAACTGTACGGAATGCCATTGAGAAATCGAAGCTGGTTGTGGAAACCAAAACACTTAAGCGGAAGATTTATAAACTCAATGAAATCGTGGGCGAATCCGAACCCATACGCCGGGTTAAAGAAACCATTGAACGCGTAGCCCCCACCGAAGCCCGCGTACTGATTACGGGTGCCAACGGAGCCGGGAAAGAAATGGTGGCCAAGCAAATCCACGAAAAAGGCAACCGGACCTCCATGCCGCTGGTTGAAGTAAACTGCGCAGCGATCCCGAGCGAACTTATTGAAAGTGAGTTATTTGGTCACGAAAAAGGAGCATTTACAGGCGCCACCAGCCGACGCGCCGGAAAGTTTGAACAGGCCGACGGCGGCACGCTTTTTCTGGACGAAATCGGTGATATGAGCCTGACGGCGCAGGCCAAAGTACTGCGGGCGCTACAGGAAAGCAAAATTACCCGCGTGGGTGGTGACAAGGAGATTAAAATCAACGTCCGGGTTATTGCCGCAACCAATAAAGATCTTCGCCGGGAAATCCAGGAAGGAAACTTCCGTGAAGATTTATTTCACCGGTTGAGCGTTATCCGCATCCACGTTCCTCCGCTGGCCGAACGACCCGAAGACATACCGTTGCTGGCTGAAAAATTTCTGCACGATATCGCCAACGAATACGGCGCACCGCCCAAAGAAATCACGAAGGATGCCATGGACTACCTGCAATCGCTGCCCTGGACCGGTAATGTCCGCGAACTCCGGAATGTAGTGGAACGACTGGTGATTCTGTGTGGTGATAAAATTACGCGCTATGATGTAGAAATGTACGCTTAAAGTACCATCAGATTACAACCTCGAATATCCGAATTATCGAAACGCCCGATGACACGAAACGCATCGGGTATTTCTTTCTCATACTGGCCCAGGTCCTGCGTTTCAATAAAACTACAGGAGTCGAGGTTGGCCAGATCGATGACGTTAATGCCCCCCGTTAGCCGGACGGTTTGTTTGCCTGACGACTGCTCATCGGGTGCCGGATAAATCGAAAATGGATCATTCACGTCCCGAAGCAGAATGCGTAGCGTTGACGACATCCGGAAAACGCCCCCACCGACGGAGTAAGCCTGCGAGAGCAGTTCCGTCATCCCGTATTCCGAGTGAATGCCCGAAACACCCAGCCGCCGGATGAGCACCTCGTGGACTTCTTCGCGGAGCAGTTCCTGCCGACGGCCTTTCATACCGCCCGTTTCCATCACAATCAATTGGGGAAGTTTTTGCAGAAACAAGAAATCCGTGTCGGACTCGGCCCAGTCGAGTAGCGCAAACGTAACGCCAATGAGCAGAACTTTACGCTCCGGTTCCCGTTGTTCGGCCAGTTGCTGAAGCGTTGCGGTTAAGTCGGCGGTATTATGCAGAAAAAAACCCGAAACCGGGGAGCCGGTTTTTTCAATAAACCGCTGAACCATATACACCAGCGACGAGTTATTTCGTTCAAGGTATGACGGTAGTAAAGCCAGAATATGGAAGCGGTCGAGCGGGCCGTATACGTGCTCGAATAACTGCTGACTAACAGTATCATACAAAGCCGGATCGGCCACGTAATGACGGCTGGTGACGGTTCCGGTCGTACCGCTACTGGCAAATGTCAGCCAATTATCGACCGACGGTAGCAGGCCGGTTTCCAACGGGGTCTCCGACCGGGTCAGAATGGGGTGATGTTTGAAAAAAGCGATCGGCAGAAACGGAATCTGCTCAATCCGTTGTATCTTTTCAGGTTGAACCTTAAGGTATTCCAGGTAGCGGCTATAAATCGGGTTGAACCGGGCCTGATACCGGAAAACGGCCAGCGCAGTGGCGTTAAATGCCGACCGGTCAGCCGGTTGTAAACGGACAATCTGGTTGCGGAGGTCCTGACGAATGCTTGATGGTGACAACGTAATGAAAGAAATTAGCTTGCAACGCGTGTGTAAGCCGAGTAAACACTAACTGGTAACAATAGTCTATTAACACAATGTCTACGCGAATTATTCGGCACGGCCTGTTTTTTTTCGGGATTGCGGCCCTGCTCGTGGGGTGTCTCGAACCGCCTGATTTCAGTAATGTGCCCTCCATCAGTTCTCCATCGGTTACGTCTTACCCGGCTTTTGACGATTTTTCGCAGATTCCCAAAGACTCGGTCGTCATTACAGTAAAGTTTCAGGATGGCGATGGCGACCTGGGCGAAGACCCGGAGGCCCGGAATGACACCATAAAATACGCCGAATGGGGCAACTACGAACTGAAAGTCTATCAGTTTGTCAATGGACGATTTGAGTATGTCGATTTGCCGGTTTTAAATAAGCTGTTTTTCCCGCGTCTAAAACCTGACGATAAGGGCAGTCCGCTGGAAGGTACGCTGGATTTTTCCCAAAGCTTTCTGCGTTCGCGGAATGCCAAAATGACGCCGGTTAAGTTTGCCATCCGCATTCGCGACCGCGGTATGAATGTCAGCAACGTTGTAGAAACCGATACAATCTCGATTCCATTGAGTTTTTAATATCCGATGCGCAGTGCTTCCGGGATCAGGAGGCACTGCGTACGGTTTTCTCGCCTTTCACCACCGGCCCTTCGCTCATCACGTTTTCTTTCAGCAGAATCCGGAAGGTGGTTCCCTTGCCAACCTCGGAGCTTTTCACAAACAGCCGGCCTTCGTGGTACTCTTCAATAATTCGCTTGGCCAGTGTAAGCCCCAATCCCCAACCCCGTTTCTTGGTGCTGTAGCCCGGCGTAAACACCTTTTGCAGGTTTGCCTTGTTGATGCCTTTACCGGTGTCGGTGATATCGATAGCTATTTCATTGCGGGGCAACGGCATGAGCCGAATGGTCAGCTTTCCGATTCCGCCCATAGCATCGACGGCATTTTTGCAAATGTTTTCCACCACCCACTCAAACAGCAGTTTGTTGATTTTAACCTCTTTGCCGTCAACCAGAAAATTCTCGACGTGTATTTTTACTTTCGTTGAAATCCGCTTTTCAAGGTAGGCTATAAACTGACTGACCGTTTCGTAAATGTTTTCACTTTTCAACGTCGGCACGGAGCCAATGCTTGAAAACCGGGTAGCAATCGTCTCCAGCCGCTTGACATCCTTTTCGATTTCATCCGCAACAGAGTGATCAACGGACGGATCGCTCCGCAGATACTCCACCCAGGCCATCAGCGACGACAGGGGTGTACCCAGCTGGTGCGCCGTTTCTTTCGCCAAACCCACCCAGACACGGTTTTGCTCCGCCCGGCGGGCCGAACTAAACGCCAGATAAGCCAGAAAACCGAGTGTTACCATCACGGCCAGCAGGACATACGGAAAAAACCGGAGTTGGGTAAGTAACAGCGAGTTATGATAATAAATATAGCCGTTTATTTTGCCGTCCACTTCAACCACAATGGGTTGATGTTCTTCTTTCATATCGGCCAACTCCTCCTCCAGGATGCCGAGTATTTCTTCGTCGGATGTACCCGGCGGGAAGGTGTAGTTGTGAATCGGAATTTTAGGAATCTTGTGGTTCTCATCCACATAAATCGTCGGAACCTGGTTTTTCTGATTGACGAACATGATTTCGTTCGTAATAAACGTCAGGTCTTCATCGGCGTTCTCATCGTAGACATTGACCAAGGCTCTGGCATATAATTTTACGTCATTTTCCTCCCGCTCTTCCAGCTTTGCAATCAGGCTGTTGGTGTAAAGCAGCGAAGCCGTACCAACCAGTAGTAAATTTAGGGCAAGAACAATCTTAAGGGTGTTTCGCTGACCGTATATTTCCAGTGACTTTAACATAAATCTCGTTTTGAAGCAACCCGACTACGGCTTTCTGCGTATCTGCTGAAAATGATCAGGTTGCCGACTGACCAACGTCATCCTATTCGGACTTCTCGAGTAGTAACTTAGCATGAATTTACGTCATAACGCAGAATTTTGGCAATTCAATGTCTTTATTTCCCATCTCACCGGAATAAACTTGTAAATAGGATATAAAGGGGAGAACTTTACAGTAGTTTATAGAGGTTCTAAATAAGTGTCGAGTAAACTGAAACTGCTCCAATAGTGTTTTCAGTGAAAGAATTGTATTGTAATTTTGGGCATTATTTGAATAGTAGCAATGCACGAGATCTTTAAATCAATTAGTTTATCCTATAAAACCGCCCCGCTGGCCGTTAGAGAGCTAATTGCATTAAACGAAGATGAGTCCAAGCAGTTTCTGATCAAACTCCGGGAGTTTTTCGGCGCTACAGAAGCGCTGGTTCTCTCCACCTGTAACCGTACGGAGATTTATTATACCTCCAGTCAGAATCTGAATCAGGAAATTGCCCGCCTGCTGCTGGCTGAAAAAGGGATTACCTCCTCCGACGAATACCTGCCTTATTTTCATTTTTTTGATACCCAGGCTACTGCTGTTCGCCATCTTTTTGAAGTTTGTACGGGTCTGCACTCCCAGGTTGTGGGCGATATGCAGATTCCGAATCAGGTCAAACACGCTTACCAGTGGTCGGCAGACCTTGACATGGCCGGGGCCTTTCTGCACCGGTTGATGCACACGATTTTCTTCACCAACAAACGGGTTGCGCAGGAAACCAGTTTCCGCGATGGAGCCGCTTCGGTTTCGTATGCCGCCGTTGAATTAATTGAAGAACTGGTTGGCAACAATGGTTGTCCGCACCTGGCCGAACAGGGCTCGGCGGCCCCGTCAATTCTGGTGGTGGGTCTGGGCGAAATTGGCGCGGACATCTGCGAGAACCTGGCCGCACGCAAATTAAACCGGATTACCCTTTGCAACCGCACCCGCTCCAAAGCCGATGCACTGGCAGAGAAACACGGTTTCCGGGTTGCCGACTTTGCCGATCTGACGCAGGAAATTGCGAAAGCGGATGTGATTATTTCGTCGGTGCTGGTGGAAAAACCGTTGATCACCGCCGAATTGCTATCCGGTTTGAACTCCCTGACGTTTAAATATTTCTTTGACTTATCCGTTCCCCGGAGCATCGACGTCAACGTTGAACAGGTTCCGGGCGCACTGCTGTATAACATCGACCAGATCCGGACCCGGGCCGACGAAGCCCTGAGCCGCCGGATGGCTTCCATCCCACAGGTAGAAGCCATCATTGATCAGTCGATTGCTGATTTTAACGACTGGTCGCGCGAGATGATCGTGTCACCGACCATCAACAAATTCAAAAATGCGCTGGAGCAGATTCGGAAAGAAGAAATTGCCCGCCATCTGAAACACATGACTGCCGAAGAGTCCGAGAAAGTGGAGAAAATTACGCGCAGCATCATGCAGAAAATAATGAAAGCACCCGTTTTGCAACTGAAAGCTGCCTGCAAACGGGGCGAAGCCGACACACTGATCGATGTGTTGACGGATTTGTTCGATTTGGAAAAACAACCAACCGATGCTTCCCAAAGCTTTCACTAACCTATGATGAATTAGTTGCCGGGATCCCAAACTAAGCAATTGGTTTGGGATTTTTCGTTTATAGTATAGCCGCTCTGCTTATGACCCGTTTTATCAACTCATTGCTCCGCTTCTTTCTTGTTCTTTTGCTGGTTGTTGGCCTGGTCGTGTTGTGGGAACAGCTACGCGGCTGGTCGGTTTTCAGCGGTTTGACCAAAAAGGAAGCGTCGGTTCAAACGGTTGTCTTGCAGGAAGTAACAGAGTTGGGCAAGCTCGAACTGGTCAAATACCGTTTCAAAGACATTGTTGAACATCAGCTGATCCGGGAGTGGCTGCCCAACCCGAAAGCCGTCCTGATTGTGGAGGGCGAAGCCGTTGGTTGTCTGGACCTGACCAAAATCACGAGTGAGGACATTACTACGCAGGGCGATAGCCTCATTGTTCACTTACCCGACCCGGAACTCTGTTCGTATAAAATCGATCACCGGAACTCGCGCGTTTTCAACACAGAATACACCTTTTTTGAAGAAGCCCAACTGGTCAGCGAAGCCTACCGCCGGGCCGAAACTCAAATCCGCCGGGCAGCTCTTAACAGCGGTATTCTGGAACAAACCCGTCAGAATGCCGACAAAATCCTCAAACCCATGCTGGAGCGAATTTCCGGCAAAAAAGTTTTTCTGACCACCCGCCTGAAAGCCACCCTGCAACCGCTCCGCTAGTGCGTCAGCAGGTTATCGTCAAATTCATCTTTTAGCTGGACACCCGACAGCTTGCGGGTTTTCATTTCCGTCAGTAAATACAGGAGTTTCTGCACGGCAGCTTCGTACGGCAAGCCTTCGGGCCGAATGTTGGAAATACAATTGCGGGATTCATCGGTCAGGCCCGGCTCCGGGCGGAACGTCAGGTAAGCACCCAGGCTGTCAGGAGAGGTCAGGCCAGGCCGCTCGCCAATCAGAACGACCACCGTTTCAGCCTTCAGCGCGTACGCAATTTCGTCTCCAACGGCCACGCGGCCCTGTTCCACGACACACAAAGGCGCCAGCGACCAGCCCTGTTTCCGAACTTCCTCCACCAGTCGGGTTACCACCGGCAGCGCGTGACGGTTGATGGCCGTTGCCGATAGCCCGTCGGATAAAACAAGGCAAAGGTCAAAACGGCCCGAAACAGACAACTTGACACGGCTTTGCTCATCCAGTTTTCGGCCCAAATCCGGACGTTGCAGATACTGCTGGCGGTCGGCAGCACGGCTATGAAGCTGCAAAACCGGTTCCTGAACGGTTTTGAGTTGACGCACCAGTTGATCCCGCTCCAGTTCCGAATAAACGGCATCACGGGCGCGGGCGTGGTCAAGCTGAAAATCCAGCAGGGCGCGGGTGGGCAGGCTGTGACCGGTGCGGCCGCGGGCAATGCGGGCGGAGGTGTGACTTTGCAGGAAAGCCCACGGATCGGGCTGGTCGGGAAGTGAGTTCATAGTCCGGCGGCTTGTAATAAACGGTGGGTATTTTTGACCGGTAACAATCGGCCTTCAGTGTTGATCAGGTCCATGCGGAGCAGCCAGTCTTCAAACTCCGGGGCGGGACGCAGACGGCACAAATTCCGCACGTACAGCGCATCGTGGAACGACGTACTCTGGTAATGCAGCATCACATCGTCGGCGCCGGGAATGCCCATAATAAAGTTGACACCCGCCGTACCGAGCAGTGTCAGTAGCGTGTCCATATCGTCCTGATCGGCCTCGGCGTGGTTCGTGTAGCAAATATCAACGCCCATCGGCAGCCCCAGCAGTTTGCCGCAGCAATGATCTTCCAGCCCGGCGCGAATGATTTGTTTGCCATTATAGAGGTATTCCGGACCGATGAAACCCACCACGGTATTGACCAATAGCGGTTCAAAAAGCCGGGCCACGGCATAGGCCCGCACCTCGCAGGTTTGCTGATCAACCCCGTGGTGGGCGTTGGCCGACAGGGCGCTCCCCTGCCCCGTTTCGAAATACATCACATTCTGACCAACGGTACCCCGGTTTAGCGACCGACCGGCTTCCAAACCTTCCCGCAACAGGGCCAGATTGACCCCGAACGACGTATTGACGGCTTCGGTCCCGCCAATGGACTGAAACACCAGATCGACCGGTGCGCCCTGCTCAATGGCCTGGAGCGTGGTGGTAATATGGCTCAAAACGCAGGTTTGCGTGGGAATATCGAACCGCTGCCGAATCTGATCCATCATATCGACCAGCCGCATGACCGTCCGGACGTGGTCAGTAGCCGGATTAATACCGATCACCGCATCGCCACTGCCGTAAAACAGTCCATCGACAATGCTGGCGGCCACACCCCGAAAATCGTCGGTCGGGTGGTTGGGTTGCAGCCGGGTCGAAAATCGTCCTTTCAGGCCAATCGTATTCCGAAACCGCGTCACTACTTCGCACTTAGCGGCCACGGTAATCAAATCCTGATTTCGCATCAGCTTGCTCACGGCGGCCACCATCTCCGGCGTCAGACCCGCTTGCAGGTTTGTCAGCATTCGGGCGTCGACCTCATCCGACAGCAGGTAATTCCGCAGATCACCAACCGTCAGGTGACGAATGGAGGCAAACGCATCGGCATCGTGCGTATCCAGAATTAACCGGGTAATCTCGTCGATTTCGTAGGGAATAACGGCTTCGGTCAGAAAGGTCGTCAGTGGCAGGTCGGCCAGCGCCATCTGAGCCGCCACCCGTTCCTCGGCGGTCCGGGCCGCTACGCCCGCGAGTTGATCACCCGAACGCAACGGAGTAGCTTTCGCCAGCAGAGTCTTGAGGTCGTCGAAGCGGTAGGTTACGTTACGAACAGCACAGCGGTACGCCATAGTGGTAACAAATGCGTAAAAGATTGTACGAAAATGGGAACAACAGAAGGACTTATCCCGGAAAATGAAATCTACAAAGAAGCTGGAATTAGCCCAAGGATTACCGGAATTTAATACGCCAATAACAGTTTATAAACGGGGCTTTTGTAAGTTTGGCGTTTGATCATCTCCTTATTTCTAACCCATGAACTCATTCCAACTGGTGGTATTCGATATGGCTGGCACGACCGTCCAGGACCAGCACGAAGTAGAACGCTGTTTTGCCCAGGCCGCTTCACAAACCGATCTGATTGTCAGCGACGAGCGGATTCTGGCGATGCAGGGACTTTCCAAACGCTTTGTTTTCGAAACGCTCTGGAGTGAGCAACTGGGTACGACCACGCCGGATGAACTAAAAGCAAAGGTGGATCACTCCTACCAGCTCTTTACCGAAATTCTGGAAAACCATTACCGCACCCAACCCATCCGACCGACCGAAGGATGCCTGGAAACGTTTGAATTTCTGCGCAACAACGGCATCAAAATCGCCTTAACGACCGGTTTTTACCGCAAAGTGACCGACATTATTCTGGAGAAATTAGGCTGGCTTGAAGGTCTGGACGAAAATTACATCGGCAACGACCAAACCGTGATTCAGGCATCCATTGCCAGCGACGAGGTCGAACAGGGCCGTCCGCATCCGTTCATGATTCAAAAGGCCATGCAGTTACTCAACATTTCCGATCCAAAACGGGTTGTCAACATCGGCGACACGCCTTCCGACCTGCTGTCGGGACAGGCCGCCGGGGTTGGCTTGAATCTGGGCGTTGTAAACGGCACCCACAGCCCCAGCCAACTGGAACCGCATCCGCACGATTACCTGCTCGCATCGCTCGCCCAGTTACCGGCTACGCTATCCATGTCGTCGGCTCAGGCGCTTACCAACCAGCCCAATCTTTAATCATAATCGTTTCTTCTTTTGGCTTCTTTCGATTTTATTATCATTGGCTCGGGCATTCTGGGAACGTTTCATGCGCTGCACGCAGCCCGCGCCGGAAAAAAAGTACTGCTACTGGAAAAAGACAACCGGCCCGTCAGCGCCACCGTCCGCAATTTTGGTCAGGTTGTGCCGTCTGGTCTGGGCGGGCGCTGGTACCAGTACGGACGGCGCAGCCTGGAATTATACCGGGAAATTCAGCAGGAATATGACATTACCGTTCGGCAAAACGGCTCGGTGTATGTAGCCTCGGACGCCGATGAATGGGCGCTGGCAAACGAACTGTACGACCGACGGCGGGCCGACGGTTATCCGTGTGAACTGTGGTCGAAGGCCCAGACACTGGCAACTTATCCGGTTTTACGGCCAGATTACGTGCAGGGCGCACTGGTTTTTCCGGAAGAAATCAGCGTAGAACCCGATCAGATGATTTACCGGCTCATCGGTTACCTAACAACGAAATTCCCAAATGTCACGTACCGAAACAACGCTGCGGTTGTCGGTTGTGCTTCAACGGCAGACGGTGCTACGGTACAACTGGCAAACGGCGAACGGTTTCAGGCGGGTAAGGTGCTGATCTGCAATGGCAGCGAATTCCGGCTCCTGTTTCCCGACTTATTCACCCAGAGTGGTCTGGTGGTGAGTAAACTCCAGATGATGCAGACGGTTCCGATGCCGGAAATAAGGCTGCCCGGCAATATCCTGACGGGTTTGACCATCCGGCGGTACGAATCGTTTGAAGAATGTCCGTCGTACGCCAACCTCCAAACACCGGACCATCTGGCCGAGTTGAAAAAATGGGGCATCCACGTCCTGTTCAAGCAGGCACTCGACGGTTCAATCATCATCGGTGATTCGCACGAATACGCTACGGCCACGCAAACCGATGATCTGGGCTTTGATACGAACGATTACGTCAATCAGTTAATTCTTCAGGAAGCCCGCCGAATTGTTGATTTTCCCGTCGACCGTATCCAGCGAACCTGGGCCGGATTTTACGCCCAGACCACCCAGGAAATTTTCGAAGCCGACCTCGACAACGTTCACATCGTCACGGGCATCGGCGGCAAGGGCATGACCTCCAGCGCCGGGTTTTCGGAGGAAAACATGAAGCGGTTTTTATAAAGACAAAAGAGGTAAGACAAGAGAAAAAAGACTTCTGGTATCGTTTGTCTTACCTCTCCTGTCTTTTGTCTCCCATCCCAAAAATTAAAAAAAGCAGGAAAGCCAAGGGCCAGTTCCTGCTTTTTAAATTACTGAAAAATGGAAAATCTACGCTTTCTCTTCCTGCGTTTCAGCAGTTTCAGAGGACGTTTCGTTTGATGTTGCGTCGGCTTCGGCTGTTTCTTCGGCCTTTTTCTCAAACGCTTCCGGCAGGTTTTTCCGCAGAATGTTATACCAGCCGATCATTTTCTTTACATCCGACATATGCACCCGGTCGCGGTCGTATTCCGGCACTACTTCAGCCATGAAATCCGCCAGCTCGGCGTTTGAAGCCGCCTTAGCTACAATCGGCAAATCATCATTGTATTTCTCATAAATGGCCATGAACACGTCCCCCAGCGGCTTCGATTGTTCATCGTCATCCGTATAAATTGAAATGTCTTTCAATACCGATACGCGCGCGGTGGGCCCAATCATCGACTTTTCTTTCTTTTCGTCGAGCGATTCCACAATCACACCCGTTCGGCTGGGTTTTACAATCCGGTATAAGCCGCCTTTTCCGGCAATATTCGCAATTTCTTTCAGCGCTTCCATGCTGCCTTGTTTAATGGGTAACGGTCAATTTGATTTGGTTATTGCCACTATTTCTAAAAACTGAAGGGCAAAGATACGTTGAATCCCCTGCCAATCGTACTGATCAGACGGTTTTACTACGATTAAAACCGCCTACCAATCAATTATTTTTTTGGGTTGACCTGCTCGTGAAACTCTTTATTCAGCTGGTCGATATACCCCAGAATTTCTTCTCTTCCCCGCCCGCTCACCGCTGAAGAAAGAAACATGGGCGGCAGTTCGGCCCAGGTTTTTCGCATGGTTTGCTCATACCGCTTTACGGCCTGCTGAACGGCGTTTGTATTACTTTTTTCGGTTTTTGTAAAAATAATGGCAAACGGCAATCCGCGTTCGCCCATTTTTTCCATAAACTCCAGGTCGATGCGCTGCGGGTCAATGCGGCTATCGACCAGTACAAACGTGCAGATTAGGTTCGAGCGGTTTTTGAGGTAGCTATCAATCATTCGCTCCCACTTTTCGCGTTCGCGCTGCGGTGCTTTCGCAAAACCGTAGCCCGGCAAATCGACCAGATACCAATCATTGTTGATCAGGAAATGGTTAATCAACTGCGTTTTCCCGGGTGTCTGCGAGGTCTTGGCTAGTTTATGCTTGATCGTCAGCATATTAATAAGCGACGACTTTCCGACGTTGGAGCGGCCAATGAAGGCATACTCCGGCCGGTCCGGCTTTGGGCAGCGGGACGGGTCGGAATTGCTCATGACAAACTCGGCTTGTTTTACTTCCATAGTGATGCAGAAAGACGGTTTTAAAACCGTTCTCCGGCCGCAAAGTTCGTAAAGAATTGATAAGAGTACTATTACATCCTGAAATTGAAGCCGGAACCAGGGTTTACAAATCCATTTTTTTGCTTAAAATTGTATGTTCTTTGGCGGAAAAATCCAGTCCAGGAAACAAAACAGAACCCCTCCATCGTTATCCTGTTATCAGAACGAACCGATTTAAGAGTTATGAAGAATACAAGTTTGCTCTCCCTGCTGCTGGTGTTTGCCCTGGTTTTCAACGCCTGCAACTCCCAAAGTAAATCAACGGACGATCAGTCGGCCACTACTGAAACCACGGCGGACAATACCGAGGCCGTGAGCGAAGAAGAAAATACCGTGCCCGAGGTCAGCGCCACCGCTACCGGCACCGAACCGGGTATTCAGTTTTCGGATGCCACCTGGAAAACGCAGTTAGCCAAAGCCAAAGCGGAGAAAAAACTTGTGTTTCTGGACGCCTACACCAGTTGGTGCGGCCCTTGTAAGCTGTTGCAGAAAAACGTCTTTACCCAGAAAGAAGTCGGTGACTTTTTCAACAAGGAGTTCATTAACGTGAAAATCGACATGGAAAAAGGCGAAGGGCCGGAGCTGGCGCTGCAATACCCGCTGGAAGGCTACCCAACCTTGTTGTTCATTGATGGCGACGGAAAAGTGGTGAAGACAGTGCTGGGTTACCAATCGCCGGAAGAATTGCTGACTATTGGTAAAAGCGTCAAAAGCCAGTCGGCCTTGTAAATAAAATTTGTCTATTGGTGCCTAAAGCCGCAAACGCAACCCGTTTGCGGCTTTGTTTTTTTACCGGGGAAGCACCTTCCGGTACAGATTCAACAACTTTTTCCCCTCCGTCTGCCAGTTGTAATCCAGTTCCGTCGCTCGTCGTCCACGCCGTCCCATTTCCGCTGCTTCCTGCGGGTGTTCAATTAAATACCGCATCCGGTCGGCAAATACCCGTGGGTCGGTCGGATCAATGCAGAAACCGCACTGGTGTTTTTCCACCACATCGCGGTATAGTTGAAAATTAGCCGTAATAACGGGAAGTCCGAGCGCCATGTATTCAAACATTTTCGTGGTGTAAGACTCCGGATAATCGCCAACGGGTTTCAGCAGGGCCAGCCCGCAGACCGATTTTGCAGCGTA
This sequence comes from Larkinella arboricola, assembly GCF_003259745.1. Classification (GTDB taxonomy): domain Bacteria; phylum Bacteroidota; class Bacteroidia; order Cytophagales; family Spirosomataceae; genus Larkinella; species Larkinella arboricola. Next base: position 212,843 of record NZ_QLMC01000003.1, read on the forward strand.
CGCCAGTGCTTTCGCCTGATCCGTATACCCGTAAAAAATCAGGTTTTCGCGCAGGTTGTGGTAAGCCGGGATGCTCTCCAGTTCCGTCTGGGTACACATACACCGCCCGAACAGGTGTACCTTGAAATCCGGATAGTCGGTTTTCAGCAGCGCCAAGCCTTCCAGCAACGTTTCGATGGCCCGCTCGAAACTCAGTAAACCAATGTAAAAAAATTCAATCGGGTCGGTCGGCTTCCGGTAAGGCCGTCGGAAGGTTTCCATAAAGGGCAGAACCGGGTAATTATAAATAACGGCATACGGTCTGGCCAGTTGGGTATAGGTGGTGAGGTAACCGTGTTCGGTGAAAATCACTGAAAAATGCCGCCACGCCAGCCGGTCGAAAAACCGAAACGCCCATTGCAGCAGCCAGCCCCGGTTCTGCTTTTTGAGGTGAATCTTCTTGTACAGATTTTCCTGCACTTCGTAAATAACGGCGGCTCCCAACAGCCGGTATACGTAAGCAAACGGCAGAAACTCCGACGAGTATACGTGAATCAGGGCCGGACGCAGCCGCAGGGTTTTCCAGAGAACAACAGGCCCCGTAATGAAAAACCGCCATAGAACCCGCCGGAAATAGGGCAGCCTGATAAAACACACCGCCGGAGCCACCTCAGCATCGGGCCGGGGCAGGGCACAATACACCTCATACGTTCCGGTCAGCGTGGGAAAATATTTATAAACAATCCGGGGATCGTAGGTGGGGTGTATGGTGCTGATGTGTAAAACCCGTTGACGCGGCATAGAGTCTGCTTTTTTAGCCGGTATTCAGGCGGTTTGAGACGGCAAACGCTGGTCCTGCGGCAGGGAAAAGGTTTCCTCGATACAGGCCATTATTTTGTTAAGCTGCCCGGTTGTCAGGTTGGAGCCCGACGGTATGCAGAGCCCGTTTTCGAAAAGCCTCTCCGACACGCTGGACCCGTAAAACGGTGCGCGGGCAAAAACCGGCTGCTGGTGCATAGGTTTCCATAAGGGCCGTGCTTCAATCCGCTGTTCGGCCAGGGCCAGCCGAATGTCTTCGCGGGTTACGCCATCGGACAACTCCGGATCGACCGTGATGCAGCTTAGCCAGCGATTCGAAAAAAAGCCGTCGGGTTCCGGCTGGAAATCCACACCTGGCAACGGCTTGAGTCGCTTTACATAACGCTCAAAATTGGCCCGTCGCTGCGCCACGCGCGTCTCCAGAACCGCGAGTTGCCCCCGCCCGATTGCTGCGCAGACATTACTCATCCGGTAATTATAGCCGACCACCGAATGCTCATAGTGCGGAGCCGGGTCGCGAGCCTGCGTCGCCAGAAAGCGGGCCTTTTTAATCAGGGCTTCGTCGTTTGACAACAAGGCGCCCCCGCCCGATGTTGTTATAATTTTATTGCCATTGAAGGACAGGACGGCCAGTTTGCCCAAAGTTCCGCACGGTTTTCCCTGATAAGCTGAACCCAGTGCTTCGGCAGCATCCTCGATCAACGGTATTTCGTATCGCTGGCAGATGTCCAGAATTTCCGCCATCCGGGCCGGCATTCCGTAGAGGTGAACGACAATAACGGCTTTCGGGCGTTTTCCCCGGGCAATACGGTCTTTCAGAGCCGTTTCCAGCGTATCCGGGCATATGTTCCAGGTCGTGGTTTCGCTGTCGATGAAAATCGGGGTAGCCCCCTGATAAAGAATCGGATTGGCACTGGCCGCAAACGTAAACGACTGGCACATCACCTCATCGCCCGAGCTAACGCCCAGCAGCACCAGCGCCAGGTGTAAAGCCGCCGTTCCAGACGACAAAGCGGCCGCGTAACTCGCCCCCGTTGTTGCGCACAGGTCCTGCTCAAAGCCGTCGACGTGCGGGCCAAGCGGGGCAATCCAGTTGGAAGAAAACGCTTCCTGAACATACTGAAGCTCCCGTTCGCCTAGGTGCGGAGAGGAAAGGTAAATCTCTGGTGTCATAGCGGTTGGTTCATTTTTATAATTCGGGCCGGATTACCGGCCACCACAGCATACTCCGGAACCGGGCGCGTCACAACGGCCCCGGCTCCAATAATCGCCCATTGCCCAATGGTCAGGTTCGGACAAACAATGGCCCCGGCTCCAATGAGTGTTCCGGGACCGATCCGGATGCCACCGCATACAACGGCCCCCGGAGCAACGTGCACAAAATCGGCCACCGTACAATCATGATCGACGGATGCGCCGGTATTGACAATGGCGTGGCTTCCGATGCGGGTGTCGGCCTGAACAATAGCACCGTGCAGGATGACAGTGCCTGCACCGAGTTGTGCGCTCGAATCAAGCAGGGCCGACGGATGCACGGCGGTTCCATACGGATGGCGAATCTGCTCCGCCAGACGGCACCGAATTCGATTATCCCCGATAGCGATAAGCAAGGGTTCGCCGGATTTATACTCGGCGCGATAGCCGCCCACTACGGGGATCGCCAGGAGCATCTTTTTGTCCGGGTCATCGTCAAAAATAGCGTCCACGGCGATTTGAGACGCTTGCAAACAACTGGCTATCACTTTCGCATGGCCGCTGGCTCCGTATAGTAACATCTTAGGTCGTTCCCGTAAATTTTTCCATGGTAGCCGCCGAAGCCGAGGAAATCCCTTCCGACTTCAGGACTTTCTGAAGGGTCAGCAGAATGATTTTGCAGTCCAGACTGAAAGACAGGTTATCGACGTACCAGACATCATACTCAAATTTTTTCTCCCAGCATAAAGCATTCCGCCCATTGACCTGCGCCCAGCCCGTAATTCCGGGCCGTACTTCGTGCCGTCGGCGCTGCTGCGGGCTATAGAGCGGCAGGTATTCGACCAGCAGCGGACGGGGACCAATCAGACTCATATCGCCTTTCAGGACGTTCCACAATTGTGGCAACTCATCCAATGATGTCTTACGGATCAGACGGCCAACCGGCGTCAGACGTTCGGCATCAGGCAGCAAAATACCGTTGGCGTCCCGCCGGTCGTTCATGGTTTTGAGCTTGATTAGCCGAAAGATGCGCCCGTGCCGACCGGGTCGGGACTGCACGAAAAAGGGCGTACCCCGGTTGGCCAGCGCCAACGCAGGCACCAGGACCAGCATCAGGGGCAAAGCCACCAACAGAGCGACTAACGATAGGCTGACGTCAATCAGACGCTTTCCGGTTTTTCGGTACATCGGCAAGACATTGTAAGTACTCGTCGGCTAATCGTTTCCGGTCAAAGTGCGTTTTGGCGTATTCGTATCCGTTTCGGCCGTGTCGGCAGCGGAGTTCGGGCTGGTTTAGGTAAAGCCTGATTTTTTCGGCCACCTCAACGGGCTTCCGAAGCTCGACAAACATCCCGGCATCTGCCCGTTCTATTACTGAGCGCGAAATACCGTCGATAGCCGTCAGAATCGGGAGCCGGGCCGCCATGTATTCGAACATTTTGTTGGCGTAGATGGTCTTGAAAATATCCAGCTGCTGCATGGTCATAATTCCGACGTCTGACGCCAGAATGTATTGAAAAGCCACTTCGCGGGGCAGCGCATCCAAAAACCGGATGTTTTGCAGCGACCGCCGTTCGGCTTCAGTCCGTATGGTTTTTTTGGCCATGCCGTCGCCAATCAGCAAAAATCGGACGGGTTGGTCCTGCAACAGAGCCGCCGTTGCCACGAGCAGGTCCAGTTGATTGGCTATACCGTGCGCTCCTGCATATACGATCCACAAAAACCCTTCCATGCCCTGCTCCTTCCGAAAACCGTTTCGGTCGAACAGGGCCGTTAGCTGGTCGGTCCGCTGAAAATCGGCTGCGTTCGGAATGACGCCGATCTTTGAGGCCGCAACGCCCTTCCGTTCCAGCAACACCTGCCTGAATGCCGGGGTTAAGACCACCACTTTTTCCGAGCAGTTATACAGCCAGTTTTCCAACGCATAAGCCGCCCGAATCAGAAAAGACGGCTTTAAAATACCCATTTGAACGGGTGTATCTGGCCACAAATCCCGAATTTCGGTTACTAAAGGCAGTCGTTTCCACCGGGACAGAACAACTCCCAGCAAACCAAGCAGCAAAGGCGGTGAGGTAACAATTAATACATCATAGCCGGTACCCACCCGGAACAACCCCGCCCAGAGGCCGGAAAACAGGAAGGTGCTATACGCCCACAACCGTCCGGCCCAGTTCACATTATGCCATTCCGACACATGCGTCCGAACGACGCGCACCCCCGGAATGTCGTTTTCTTCCACCAGCCACTTACCCCAGCAATGTTCGTATTTGCGCCCCCGGTTGTAATGGACCATGCCGGCAATCACCGTAAGCTGATGGCCTTGTTCGGCCCACAACCGGCACAATTCGTTCCAACGATTCCCACCGGCTTCGTGTGGAGGGAGGTAATATTGATGTAACAGCAAAATTCTCATACCGGCACACTCGGTTTTTCGGAGTCGGCCAGCGGTATTCCCGCCGACTGCAACGCCCGTTGATAAACCGCCAACTTTGCTTGCCAGATGTCGACGGGGTTGAAATCCCGTAGCACCCACCGCCGGGCGTTCTGGCCGTGTTGCCGCACCAGGTCGGGGTTATCCAGGTAAAGGCGCATCTGGCGGGCCAGACTTTCGGCGGAATACGCTTCACAGAACAAGCCAGTTTGGTCCTCAATCAGCGCATCAACGGTTCCCGTCACGCGGCTGGCAATGGCCGCCACTTCCATCGCACCGGCTTCGAGCAGTACATTCGGCAGTCCCTCCCGATACGTAGGCAACAGGATGAAATTCAGCAGGGCGTAATAATAGGCCATCTCCGACACATAACCGATCTGGCGGACTCTGGAGTCCTGAAGCATCTCATCCACTTTTTCTTTTTCGGGAAACGGCTCCAGTTCCGACGCACCGATCAACAGCAACGTAACGTCCGGGTAGTCGCCACGGAGCATTTTCCAGGCCGATGCCAGTTCCACCACACCTTTATCGCGCGTTAGCCGCCCTACAAATCCGATCACCGTCCCTTTCAGGTTTAAGTTTTCCCTCAACTGCTGTAATTTTCGAGCATCCAGATTTTCCGGATTAAACTTATTGAGGGCATCCACCCCGTTGCAGCTTCCGTGGTGCGGCACCGTGACTTTTTCCGCCTTTGCAATCGACAGCTTAACGGACTGATTCCGAAGAGAATCACTAACAGCCAGTACATGCGTGGCGGCCCGGCAAGACAAGCGTTCCATGCTCATCAACAACCAACGGCTGAGCCCCCTCCGGCTCTCAAACGGAAAGCCATGAATCTCGTATACACGAACAGGCACGCCCGCCAACCAGGCCGCCAGCATGGAAAGCAAGCCAGCTTTGGGTGTGTTTCCGTGCACAATAGCCGGTTTCTCCCCCCGCAGGATTCGGTACATATGCCAAAGACAAATCAGGTCATGAAGGGGGGTAATAGCCCGTTTAAACGGAACAACGTCATAATCAATACCGTATTTCTGGGCAAAAACCGGTAGGGCAGCCCCGTCGGAGCAGATAATCCGGACGGTTATTCCTTTTTGCTCTAAGTACGGTATTTGCCCGTCAATAAAGCCGAGCGACACCGGCACTGTAAAAGTCTGTATTACCGTACGTACTTGTTTCATAGATGAGCAGAGGGGTCGGGCTGATTTCGTGCAATTGCCCGGGCCAGCAGTGATTGCGCACGCGTTAATTCATCCGCATCCAATTGGCGGTTTCGTAGCGTTAACAGCCAGTTTTCGGCATCCAGCACGGCTAGCACCCGATAAACCAGCCCCTTTGCGAAATACCTAAGCCGCGCCCTGAGGTAATAGGTAAGCCCCAGCTTTTTCCGCTGTCTGTAGTTCTTCAGAAGCCTCTGTATGGTTGCAATGCCCCGCGTATATTTCTCCAGATAAGGAATACCTGCTTCCCGGTAAAAAATCAGCGGTTTATCAATAATCGCAAATTTTGAATGCTCGATGGTGCGCAGCCAAAGCTCAAAATCGTGGCAGCGTCCAATCTGTTCGTCGTAAGGATTAGCCAGAAACCATTCCCGACGGGCCATCACCGTCGGTTGAGCAATCGGATTTTTATGAATCGCTTCCCGGATGGTTTCAGGAATAGACGTTGCTCCCCGTATGCCGTAGACGGTATTCCTGACTGTAATGGTGTAGAGATACGAACCGACCATATCAACCGTCGTATTCTGTTCCAGCCAGGACACCTGGTCCAGCAACCGGTTGGGTGTCATAATATCATCCGCGTCGAACAGGGCGATATACCGTCCCCGGGCCAGTTGATTAATCTGGTTGCGACGGGCAGCGCCCCCCCGGTTTTTTCCATCCGAAATAATTTTTATACGTGGATCGGTAAAACTCTGCGCCACGGAGAGCGAATTGTCACTTGAGCCGTCGTCTATCAGCAGCAATTCCCAGTCTTTCAGGGACTGATTCATGACGGACTGGATCGCATCGGCCAGATAGGGTTCTGCATTATAAACTGGTAAACCAACAGTAACAAGTACCATATGCTGCTTGGAATGAGTTTCACGTATCTATGGGCGGCAAAGAATCCATCACTGTTTGAAATCTCGTGTGGTATTGCAACTTCTCCTAAACGCTGATTCCCTTTCTTTAAGAAGGCAAACAAAAGTCTCAATATTTGCTTTGTAAAACAAATATCAAAATAAGCAATAGCTTTTTAAATAGTAAGCCACCCGGGATAGGTCAATTCATCTGAACTAATAAAGTTCTGGTTAACATAAGCCCACTTTTTGGGAGCCACAACCACCTTATCTACGCTGGGATTTAGCCAGGCCGCCCACCAGCCAAATGTACTGTTAGGTATTATAAAATGGTGGCAAAACGTCATTAACTGTAGGTGTGTTTGTGCCCGGTTCCCTGCCCATTCGTTGCCAACAAATACCGTAGGTGCATTAAACCGGATATGAGTTCGACACCATTCAATGTCGTCAGAAAATACGTAAAAAGCTGGTGTCTTTATTCGTTCTGAAATTAACCGTTCCGCCTGCTGATAGTACACTGGCGGAACAACATTATGTCGCCTGTTATTTACAAAATCACTCCGTCTGACATGAACAAAAACGGCTGACGGATTACTCCTGATCTCTTTAGCTAATCCAATTGCGTAATCAGGAATCGGATCAGCGAATTGCAACTCTTCCCTTAGCTGTTGCTGAATACATTGAAAATACCGGATACTTTGCCAATAACCGCTTAGGTATACATTGTCCCTAAGGTTATCAACCCGACTATCATATTGATAAGGAGTACGCTCATAAATATACTGCAAATGGCCCACTTTTAGCAATCGATTAACCCATCGTTTTATATGCCGAATCAATAACGAAGAGCCGTTACCATACCGTACCGAAACGGATGATGAAATTAAAGGCGGCTTTATTGTAAAAATGTCGAGATCATAATTTCGATAAGTAACATGTCGGCTCTCAACATTCCGACTCATTAAAAACTGCGTATCTACAAACAGCTCCGTATTATTTCGTAACGCTAAACTTTTTCCAGCAGCATACTGAAATAGCTGATTACCCAGCCCGCCCATCAATTCAACTACGATCATACACAACCTGATGTGACTTAATTACACTACACGAATCCGGAGAAGAAACCGGCCTAGCCTTTATTTAGCAACTGTGCTAGTAAGATAAATCCATTGATCCGGATCAATTCATTGTTCATAAAAGAGATAGCAATAGCATAATTAATAAAGCAGTAGTAAGAGACATATAAAATATCCCTTGTAGCATTTGCCTTATTATGAACATACGCTGCGATAGCGCCTAATATGAACGCCGAAAGAATAGCACCCGATACACCAAAATCTAAAGTACCCGCATCCAAATATGTATAGACATTAGTGGATGGGCCATAGGTATATTCGCGCACCAACGGAGGGTATTTATCAATCAGACCGACTTTCTTAAGTATTATAATTTATAAAATCGACACTATACATTTTAACATCATAAAACGATATATCAGGATATTGCCCATTCAATATCGTTTCATAAGCTTTTATACCGCCAAATATATAAAGCTTCGCCATTTCCAACAATTCCTCGTTGTCCATCCCGAACAACATAGTTGTTATAACAACTGGCGATACAAGAAAAAATATATACGCATAAAACCTCTTCTTTGTAACATTAAAACATATACTACTAGCGGTAATAATAGTAATGGCCCAAGACAGTATAGGCGCTCTGGTTAATGTTATTATACAGGTAAGCAAGCCAACAACACAAGCAACAAATAAAGTAAACTTATTGATATGCTTACACCTATACCCTATCATAGCTAAAGGAATATAAACAATAAAGCATTTTGCAAATAGCTGATAAATGATGGTTGATTGTTCATCCAGCAATTTGCGGCCTTGTAACCTTAATGCGATTAATCCAAATTTGAAAAAATTCAAGCTCCCTGAAAGGGAATACATAGCTGCTATATTAACAATAAGGCTTATTATTATTAGCGTAAATAAAGTAAGCTTTAACCGGTTTGCATTAAGGCCATAAGTATAGTCAATGGAGCACTCCTCATCGTTTGTGTTGCAAAACAATAGGGATGGAACCAGAAAAGAAATCCAAGCAAGGTAAAATACAAATAAAGTAAAGATATCAGCAGAATAAGGGGAACCGGCCCATTGAGATCCTATCAGCAGTAGAAACCATAAGGATGAGTAGATATCCAAATAACCCGGCTTGTTAACTTTCTTTTTAATAATATACAAGAGTAGGACAATGAATACCAGAAAAAAGAGGTTAAGCCCAAGCCGCACAATCATACCTTTATCTATTTATAAGAATACAAAAGCGATTTAAGTGCAAATTCAAACAAACGTACCTTTCTAATTATAGAAAGAGAAAACGCTGAAAACTTATGATATTTACTCAGGAGGTACGCTTCGCTATCTACAAAAAAACAGAATGCTTTTCTACTACTTTTCCCTCGTTTATTTACTGAACTACCCGCGTGTAAATGAGAGGCAAGTACTCCCCCATGCAACAGGCAAGTTTTATGTAATCTCCGAATTTGTTCTCCTAATATTAATTCTTCAAGGTATAAGAAGGTGCCCTCATCCAGTAAGTTTATACGGTGCAGAAACTCACTCTTCACCATAAATACAGCGCCATTGATACTCTCTGTACGGTATACTTTTTCCTGGTAAGGAACTAAATCATTATAAATAAAACGCAAATAGTGTTGTTTAATAAGTGGCAGGCGCCGTAAAATCGGACTTTGGCAAACTATTAACCAGCCAGGTGCAACTATTCTCCTTACCTGAATTTGAAAGCGAACAGGGGTAGGATTGGAAACTGTATGAATTAATGGCGAAATAGCAACGGCTTCTGAATCTTTTGCTAATTCATTGCGTAACTCCCGAATTGTGCCACTCTGAGTCAAAAAAGCATCACTGTTAACGAACAAATAATAGGCAGCGTCAGGTAACCCCTCAAGCTCTCTACATCCACGATTATTTCCCGCCGAGAAACCAACGTTCTCTTGAAGCCGTATCAACTTTACGAAAGAAGGCAACTTTCCTTTTAAACGCTGAAATTGCTCTCTTGTCGATCCGTTATCGACTACCACCATATGGGTGAATACATCCTTTTGCCGGAGAACATAATCAACACACTGAAGGGTCAAATCAGCTGTATTATAGTTTAATATTATGACTCGCGTAATCATCTTCTATTAAAACAAATTTATTAGTAAGTACAAACAAATAGTAGCAAACATAAAAAGGTATCTTTTTTTTTGTTTCGGCTTACATTCAGGCTTTATCCTGCATAACAACCAATCTCCGGCAGCAAACCAGCCGTAAGCCATCAGGGCCGAGGACAATGCTATGACAGTGAGTGGTACCTGACTTTTGGCCAGTATATATTCCACTGACAGGCTTAGGACAAAAAAGATAACTGCCAGAGTCAGGAAAAGCCGTTGCTTATTTAATAATTTAAAGACGCTAAACTGAATTAGTTGGACTAATACATAAGGGCCGATAAAACCAGCCAGATAACGGATGTAAACTACCGATTCCAAATAGTTGGGTAAAAATCTGGGCATGAGTAGTTGCAGAAAAACTACGCTGAACAGCAAAGGAGTGATCAGCAGTAAAATAAAAAAAACGGCTTTGTTATAAAAAATTTCAACTGTGCTACGGTAAGGCGCTATTGTCTGCATCATGAAATTAGCCACAGAAAAAATAACCGTTAAGCAAACATTTAGTAAAGTGGCGGCAAAAGCATAGAATCCAAATTGACGCGCTGGATATAAACCAGCTATAAGCAACTTGTCGATATGTTGGAAGCCCAGGAAAAGTAAGCCAGCAAGTAAAATAGGCAGTCCAAAACCAATAGACCTTCTGATATTTTTTAATATACTAGATAAGTAAAGATCTTTTTGTTGAATAGCCGTCCAGTCCTCTGTCTCTTTGAACGCTAGATATAACATGGGTATCATACTGACCACGAGCTGTATATTACTCAGCAGAATAAGATCTAACGATTTAGTATAATCTATACTGTAAGCTATAACGCCTACCAAAAAAACCGCCTGACTAAATAGCGTTAATAAAGGGCCATAGTAGAAATTATGATTCCGGTTAAACAAGGATTGAAGCAACCCCGATACATTTTGCAAAATAATTTGATTGGCAACCAATACAGCTACACTACTTGTGCGCGCTTGCGGATAAATACCACTCCTTACCAGAACAATGACAAGACCATACATGACTAATTGTTGAATAATAAGATATAAAAAGTCACGTTTAGCACACTTTTTCCACTCTACGCTATCTTTAAACAGCCATTGAATTGTAACACCGTCAGTAAAGCCAAAATGAAATAACCCAGAAAATGACGTAAACATCAGAAACAGACGCCATGCGCCATATTGTTCGGGACTTACCTGGTCAGCTAATAGATAGTTAATAAATAATGTAATAACAATGCTAACACCCGTCAAGGCTATTAATTTAACGGGTGTTGCATATAACTTTGCTGTAGATGTTTTATGTATACTACTGGTCAACACAAATTTCAGGTTTATAATCGGCTATCCACAATGCTCTTCTCCAGCAAACCTTTCAGATCATAAATAACCGTCTTGTTGGTGCGTAAAACCGTGTGATCCAGTTGTCGGAACTGCTCATGAGCAACCGCCATAATAATACCGTCGTAAGGTCCGGCAGGCTGATCAATGAGCCGGAAACCATATTCTTTCTTTACCTCATCCGCATTGGCCCACGGATCATATACCTCAACGTTTATGCCATATTCGGTCAGCTCTCGGTAAATATCGATCACCCGTGAATTCCGGATGTCAGGGCAGTTTTCTTTGAAGGTGATTCCCAACAGCAACACCCGTGTATCTTTGATGGTATGGCCTTTCCGAATCATGAGCTTCACGAGCTTGCTGGCGACAAATACACCCATATCATCGTTGATGCGCCGACCCGACAGAATAACCTGTGGATAATAGCCCAAGCTTTCGGCTTTGTGGGCCAGGTAATATGGGTCGACCCCAATACAGTGCCCTCCTACCAGCCCCGGCTTGAACTTCAAAAAATTCCACTTGGTTCCGGCCGCTTCCAGCACCTCAAGCGTATCGATTCCCATGCGATCGAACATCAGAGCCAGTTCATTGACAAAGGAAATATTCACATCCCGCTGTGCATTTTCGATGGCCTTGCTGGCTTCGGCGACTTTGATTGACGAAGCCAGGTGAGTTCCGGCCTGAATAATCGACGCATAGAGCTGATCAACAAACCGGGCGGTTTCCGGCGTTGATCCGGACGTTACTTTCTGGATCGTCGTCAGGGTATGAACTTTGTCGCCCGGATTGATTCGCTCCGGCGAATACCCGCAAAAAAAATCAACATTAAAGATCAGCCCCGACTCTTTTTCGAGAACCGGAACGCAGTCTTCCTCCGTGCAGCCGGGATAAACCGTGGATTCATAAATAACCACATCGCCTTTTTTCAGAACCTGACCAATCGCACGAGTTGCGCCCAGCAAAGGCCGTAAATCTGGTTTTTTATAGGCATCAACCGGCGTTGGAACCGTAATAATATACACCGTGCAGTCGGCAATAGCTTCCAGACTGGAACCGAATTGCAAGCGATTTGCCTGCCGAAGCGCCGTTTCTTCCGTTTCGCGGGTTCGATCATAGCCACTTCTCAACTCCGCGACTCTTCGTTCATCGATATCATACCCTACAACCTCATATTTTTTACCAAATTCAACGGCCAGCGGCAATCCCACATAGCCTAAGCCAACAACGGCAATGCGCGTGGCCTTCATTTCCTTATTCTCGCTCATCATTATCGGGCTTTACTGCCGCCAATCTACGTGTCTTATCAGTACAATCATAATACCGATGATTCCTCCGACAAAGGTATATAGAATAACCATGATGGTGCGACGGGGTTCGCTGCGTTTCGTGGGCACCTGCGCCGGTTCCAGTATTTTCAGAATGGGCGTTTCTTCCTGAATTTTAATTCGCGTTTGTTCATACTGCTGCGTGATGTTGCTGTATAGCCCCTGCGCCAGCTCAAATTCGGCCTGTAATCGACGTTCCTCAATGGTACCAAGCTGCGTCACCATGTAGCGATGCTGGTCTTTGTAAGCTGACACGTTGACCATAGCCCGGTCATACCGTTTTTTGGCTTCCCGAAACCGTTCCGAGAGAAACTTCAGGTCTTCGCGCGTTTTTTCGGTTCGATAAGAAATGACATAACGCGTCAGGTAATCGATGGCAATCTGGCTCACCTGGGCCGCCACTTCAGCATCCGGCATTTTTATCTTGATGATGATAACACCGGATTGCTTATCCAGATCAGACAAGATACGTTCTTTGGTATCCTTCACCAACAACTCCTGATCGCGCGTCAGATGCAGCGTTTGCCGATCATTAACTGCCCTGGGAACCATAAGCGTTTTTTTCTCCTGAAACCAATCCAACCACGAAGGCTCCTGCGTTAAAAAAGCCGCTAACGTGGGATAACGCTGTCCACCAACGGTTTTAACCGGCTGGTTCAGCATGTGCAGAATAAACGGCGTACTTTTCAGGACATCCGGGTACAGATCGGGTCGAACCGCTTCCGTATTCCCTACACCTTCCAGGTTAATACCGGCTAATTCGGCCAGAGCGCCGAACCGTTTCAGGTTCATGGCCGACCGTGCCTGCAATTCCGGCATCACCTGCACTTCCGACGTAAATTCGACGGGACTCAACAAAGCAACCACGATACCAATAACCGCAAATAGAAAAGCAATTTTCAGCACATTGCTCCGCTGACGCCAGACCGTAACCACCGCCCACCGCGGCTCCACCTGCGAAGATGACCGGATGCTATCGGTATCTTTGGGAGATAACGTTATCCACTTTTTCATCAAAACAACCGGATAATAGCTAACACTACAGCTGCCAGTGAAGTAATACCCGTCATGACCGCAACCCGTTCAGCGGGCGACAGTTTGCTCTCTGTTTTAGACGGTTTTGACGGAACGACCACTTCCATACCCGGTTCCGGGTCGGGGTAATCCCGAATGCCTAAAAATCCCCGGGTGTGCTTTGCCTTGCCGTTGGCATAAATGACGTAGAGTTTTCGCCGGAAAGCTTTCGAGTTAAAACCACCTGATTCACTTACGTATGATTTAATCGACTTCCGGTAACTAAAATCTACGACTGATGGGTTGAGCACTTCGCCCCGAATTTTGACCAGCTCGATTTTTCTGGGAATATGAATGGAATCGCCCGCCAGCAACAGCAAATTTCCGCTATCGGAGGGCCTGGCAATAATTTCGCTGATGTTTACCGAAACCAGTTCCTGGTTTCGAATGAAGCGGGTTGCTTTTAGATAGGCTTCCGGCCGCAGCCCCCCAGCCCGATTGATCAATTCTGTAATACGCTCGGATTTATCACGAATCGGATAAGCACCCGGATAAGGCACTTCGCCGGTAATGATTACTGTTTTCTGCGCTTCGTAGCGGGATGATGTCCTTACAAACACCTGATCGAACGGGCTGAGCACAAAACGGGCGTCGGCTTCGGTCAGTCGCAACTGATCGTTCAGTTCAAATTGAAAAATCCGTACATTCTGGGTTTGCGGTAAGTCAGCCGTGTCTTTCCGCACTCGCCGGGCAATCTCGATTCGGGAAGCCGTGGCTCCGTCGGTAAAACCGCCCGCCAGCACAATCAGGTTAGCCACGCTCATGCTATCGGCGTAGGCATACGGACCCGGTCGATTGACAGCTCCCATAATGGTTACCACCCGGTTTTCGCGCAAATCGCTGAAGGCCGGTATTTCAACCACATCTTCCCGTTGCAGCATGATATCCGGCACTTCGCCCCGCATCAGTTTGCCCAGATCGACGGCAATCAGTTCCGGGTCCAGATTCTCCCGTAACCGCCGGATGGTCGCCCGGTTTAGAAAGGCGTCTTCCCGCAACCCTTCAGCCGTGGCAATGAGTTGCCGCAGGCTTGAGTTTTTTTGCAGGGCATAAACACCCGGACGAAAAACCGCGCCGTTGATGGTCACCCGGTTTTCGTAGCGTTCAATAATGGCTCCAACGGTGTATAAATCACCCCGCTGCGGAACAAACGCTGGAATATCGGCGGCCGGAACGGTAAAAATCTGCAACTCTTTGGGGGTGTTCCGGCGCAGGGTCAGCGAAGCCGTATAGGCTTTTTCTGTAAATCCGCCCGCAAATGCCAGCACATTCTTCAGGAGTTCCCCTTGCTGTACTTCGTAGATCGCCGGTTGTTTTACTTCGCCCGTTAGCTGGACGCGTGTCTCATAGTGGTTGATAAAAACAATATCCTGATCCTGCAACCGAATATTATCTTTCTGATCGGCCCGCAGCAGAAAATCGTAAATATCCAGCGTGCGGATCAGCCGATTGCCACGGTATACCCGAATGTCACGAAATGAACCCCGGTCCGGATCAGGCCCGCCTGCTACATAAAGTGCATTAAAAACCGTAGCTAACGACGAAAGTGTATAAGTACCGGGTTTGACGACCTGGCCTATCAGGGTTACTTTAATGCTCCGGATGCTGCCTAACGTAACGCTGGCCAAAATGCCACTGGCCGTTGTATTCAAGCCGGCATATACCTGCCGCAGTCGGCTAACAATTCGCTGCTCTGCCTGTTCGATGGTCAAGCCGTTGACGTAGACAGGAATCAAATTTTCCAGTTTGACCGCGCCTTCCGGACTAACTTTGGCCCGGTAATTCCGCTGGGCATTTCCGTAAATATCAATAATCAGTTCATCATCGGGGCCAATCTGGTAATTTTTCGGAGTCGGAATCCGAAGGTTAGGCTCAAACGTCAGATTCGAATTGGCAAACAGATTCGCACCAAATACGGGTAGTTTGTTTTCAGCCGCTTCGGGTCGGGAGGGCGGTGCTGTACTCAGGCTGGCTTTATCGGTTTGTTCACGGCTGTCTCCCGTCGAAACCGTTTGCGGTTCCTGAACGGAATAGTTGTTTAGCTCAGCAACTCTCGCACGCATTTTTTTAATATCGGCCTGCGTAAACCCACGTTCGAGGGCCAACTGCTCGATCTGGATTTCGGACAACCCGCTTTTTTGAGCCTGTTCAATAAACTGACGAACCTGATCATCCGACAGGTTCTCTACTGTCTGGGCATAGATAGCTGGCTGTACGCGTAAAACACTAAAAATTATTAACAGGCCAAACCAGAGTTTACCCCTTTGAACTTTCCTACCTGGACTAAACACGCTGTCAGTAACTGAGTTAAGAAATAACCGTATACAACAAATAAGGTCTTTCTGTGCCTAAAAGAGCAAAAATCACTTTGCACGTAGTTAGTAGCACTTCCCTATTCGTTACCAGACGATTTCGTCTATTTGAATTTTATCCCACTATGCTATGATTTAGACGCAAAAAGCCCCGAAGGTAACACCTTCGGGGCTTTTACTTTTTAGATTTTAACTAGCTTACGGAACGAGCCGCAATTCAACCCGGCGGTTTTTCGTCAGACCCGCCCGGGAGTTGTCACCGATGGGCTTGAATGAACCGAAGTAGTCGATGATGATCCGGTTCGGATCGTTCAGACCTTGTTTAACCAGGTAGTTCTTGACGGCTTCAACCCGACGGCGTGACAGAGCAATGTTGTACCGGTCAGAAGCCCGGCGGTCAGCATGACCTGACAGTTGCAGACGGCATTGGGTTTTGTTCAACAACTCAACCACTTTGTTCAGCATATCGTAGAACTGCGGCTTGATAATGTTTTTATCCGTATCGAACGTTACGTTTGTCAGGATTTCTGCGCAGGCAATACCCGGCAATGCTGCACTCACGTATTTATCAAAGTCGATGGCTTCACCAGCACCCGAGACGATACTACCCGCCGGCGTGTTGGGTTGACGGTCGAAGTAATCCGATACACCATCGTTGTCGGTATCCATCAACAGTTTCGGATCGATGTCTTTCGGACGGTTTGCTTTAGCAACGGAGTCGATTTGCTCCAGCGTCAGGATGACCGGCGGTTTGATCAGGTTTTTCGGATCGGTCCAGCGCAGGTGGTAAGTTCCGCGAGTGGTATCGTAATCGTACTTACCATTCACTTTCTGAACTTTAACGGCGTTTTTACCCAGTTTGTAGGTAACTGACAAAGCAGCATAGCCCATTTTATCCATGTTCGATTCGCCTTTGCGCTCGAACGGGTTGTCAAACTGGCCGCGCGTTCCGTATCCGTCGAAGTAGCTTGAGCTGTTGCCACCAATGGTAGCATCCAGACGGTCGGTGTTCACATTCGTAAACCGGAAGTCAAGACCCAGATCAAAACGGGGGCTCAATTCGTAGTTCACAGCTAAGCCAATGGGGATAGCCCAGTCTTTTTCGTACTTAGCTTCCCGCAGAATACCGTCACCGTTGTTGGTTTTGGTCCAGCGACGTACCCGGCCTGTTCCTAATTCATACGCCGTCGATTTGAAGAATACCACGCCAATACCGGTGTAGGCATCAATCTTCCAGCGTTTCATTTTGTTAATGCCAAACAGCAGACTTTTCAGGTTAACGCTCCCTGTCAAATCGGTTTGAATGTAGTTGGAACGGAAATAAGAGAAGTACAACCGGCGTTTCATCCCAACCAGATTACCGTATTGCCCATCCAACTGAAGACCAAACAGGTGGGACAACTGCTTTCCGACGGCTACGCCAACAAATGCTGAGTTGCGCTCGCTGTAGCTATCGGCGTTGGTTTTTCCAACCGGATAGAAGTCGTATTCTCTAAGATCTCCAAAAAACTGGGTGGGTCCGCCCATGACCGAAACCGACCAGGTGTTCAGTTTGGCTGGGCCTTCATACGAGGCTTTCGGGTTATACTGAGCACTGGCACCTGTCGCTGCCAGCAGAGCCAGTCCAATTGCCCTCACGAACAGGGATACTTTTTTCATACTTATCAGGTTATTGTTTGACAGTTAATAAACCATTGAGTGTGGTGAAACAACTTATCTCGGATAGTTTAGCCGGCTTTTTACGCTACTTTCAACGCTTTGGCGCAAAACTATAGATTTTCGTCTAGTTTGCAAACAAGATATCAGTAGTTTACAAACAAGTTATCTACTGCTTTGTTCAACGAACCCATAAACGAAAATCTATATTGGTTTCTCCGACACAAGAAAAACAGGATTTGGCTATCATCAAAGACGTTGCATCAGTTTTTTTGTCATTATTCCTTTCCATTTCGCAAAATTTCCCGCAACAATCTCTTTCCGGGCCTGCTTCACTAACCATAAATAGAAGGTAAGGTTTTGCAGACTGGCAATTTGTGCGCCTAAAATTTCTTCTGATCGCATTAAATGCCGAAGGTAGGCTTTTGAATAAAAGGTACTGGCGTATCCTCCAAGCTCTTCGTCAATGGGGCTAAAATCGTCCTTCCAGCGTTCATTTTTTATGTTGATGATCCCTTGTGTGGTAAAAACGATACCGTGCCGGGCATTCCGGGTTGGCATTACACAATCAAACATATCAACGCCCAGGGCAATGGCTTCCAGAATATTTTCGGGTGTTCCGACGCCCATCAGATAACGCGGTTTGTCAGACGGAAGAATGGCATTCACCAATTCAATCGTTTTGTACATTTCTTCCGCAGGTTCGCCCACCGCCAGACCACCGATGGCGTTGCCCTCCCGGCGTTGCTCGGCTACAAACTCCGCCGATTGCTGCCGAAGGTCTTTATAAGTACTCCCCTGAACAATTGGAAACAGGGTTTGCTCATAACCGTATTTAGCGGGAGTGGAATCAAACCGTTCAATGCAGCGGGTCAGCCAGCGGTGCGTCATGTCCATTGAGGCCCGGGCATAGCCATATTCGCAGGGATACGGCGTGCATTCATCGAAAGCCATAATAATATCGGCACCAATCGTTCGCTGAATATCCATGACCCCTTCCGGCGTAAAAATATGCTTCGAACCGTCGATGTGGGATTTGAACGTCACCCCATCTTCCTTGATTTTACGGGTATTCGACAAGGAATAAACCTGATACCCCCCGCTGTCGGTCAGAATGGGCCGCTTCCAGCCGTTGAACCGGTGCAGACCACCGGCTTTTCCGATGACGTCAAGACCGGGCCGCAAGTACAGATGATACGTGTTGCCCAGAATAATTTCGGCCCGAACATCCTCCACTAACTCCCGCTGATGGACGGCCTTAACGGTTCCGGCGGTTCCTACGGGCATAAAAATCGGGGTTTCAATCAGGCCGTGATCGGTTGAAAGAACTCCCGTACGCGCCTTCGATTCAGGGTCGGTCGCTTGTATGGTAAATTGCATCTTGTTCGCTCCTGCTAACTTTTAACGCTGCAAAGTTGGAAAGACCAGCGACGAAAATCAAAAGGTGTATATTTGCCGACGTATTCAACGGCTGTCTGGCAGCCAATTATTCCGTATTGCGTGATTTCTATTGTGGTGGTTGTGTGCCTGTTAGCCGTCGGCCTGCAACTTATATATATAATCGGTATTTTTTCCCGACTGGTATTTCACACCAGCCGGAACGGCAGCGAATCGTCGGATTCGACCGCTGCTCTTACTTCTTCTTTGCCCCCGCCGGTCAGCATCATTGTTTGCGCTTGGAATGAACTGGAAAATCTTCAAACCCTGCTGCCCCTGCTCGACAGCCAGGTCTACCCAACGTTTGAAGTGCTGGTCATGGACGACCGCTCGACCGATGGAAGCCGTCAGTTTCTGGAACAGGCCGTCGGGGAGCTGCCCCACCTTCGTTTCATACGTATTGATCGGGAACATGAGCACGTTACCCCGAAAAAATACGCCCTGACGACGGGCATCCGGAACGCGGCCCACGACATTATTCTGCTCACCGACGCCGACTGTGAACCGGCCAGCGAATACTGGCTGGCGGGAATGGTGGCGCAACTGGATGAGCCGGAGAAAGAAATCGTGCTGGGCTTTGGCGCCTACAAACGGGAAAAGGATGGCTGGATAAACCGTTTAATCCGCTACGAAACCCTGTTTACGGCCATACAGTATCTTTCGATGGCACTAACGGGGCTACCTTATATGGGCGTGGGCCGGAATTTAATGTATCGGCGGCAACTGTTTCTGGAAAACAAGGGCTTTTATTCGCACATTCGGGTGTTGGGCGGAGACGACGATTTATTTATCAACGAAGTAGCCACCTCCCGAAACGTTGCCGTTAGCCTCCATACCACTACCTTTACCTATTCAAAGCCCAAAGCGACGTTTGCCGAATGGTGGCATCAGAAGCAGCGGCATTTGTCGGTGGGGAAATATTACCGAACCAGCCATAAATTCTGGCTGGGGCTGTTGTCGCTGTCGCACATTCTAAGTTGGCTGACCGGGCCGGTTGTGGGCGTTATTACGTTGGTGGGTGTTCTGGATACCGGCTTTTCTGCACTGGTCAATCAGCCAGACGGCCGGTTGCTGGTAATTGCTTCCGGCTTGTTTCTGCTGCGGGTGCTGCTGTTCTGGGTTATTGTCGGGCGCATCAGTTACCGGCTGGGCCATACCGTCAACTGGCCAACCATACCGGTTATGGATTTGGTTCTGGCGGTTTATTATGCCATTATGGGTTTTGTTACGTTACGGCCCCGCAGTAAAAAGCGAAAAATAACGTGGAAGTAGGAATTATAACGGAAGGATGAAGGATCGCTTACAAAAAGGCTGTAAACCGTAGTTTTCATTATTCATATATTTAAACAAGTTTTGGAACTGATAAAAAAATATTTCCCGGATCTGACGAAGCAGCAGTTCGACCAGTTTGCGGCTTTGGAAGAACTATACCGTCATTGGAACGCCCAGATCAACGTCATCTCCCGACAGGATATTGATTCGTTGTACGAAAAACACGTTCTGCATTCGCTTGGGATAGCCAAAGTTATTCAATTTGTACCGGGAACCGAGATTCTGGATGTTGGAACCGGTGGAGGTTTTCCCGGCATTCCACTTGCCATTCTGTTTCCGTTAGTTGATTTTCACCTGGTCGATAGTATTGGCAAGAAAATCAAGGTAGTTACGGAGATTAGTTCAGCGTTGGGATTAACCAATGTAAAGGCGGAACAGGCGCGGGTTGAGCATCTGAACTCGACGTACGATTTTGTGGTAAGCCGGGCCGTAACGCGGCTACAGCCTTTCCTGGGCTGGGTACGCTACAAGATTCTAAAAAACGGCAACAATAAACTCCGGAACGGTGTTTTGTACCTGAAAGGCGGTGATCTGGCCGAGGAGTTAAGGGAAGTCCGGGACAAATACGAGCTCTACGAATTATCCGAATATTTTGACGAGCCATTTTTTGAAACCAAAAAAGTAATTTATATCCCTAAATAAAGCGGGTTCTTAGGCGTTAGCAACGATTCTGAGGCCCTCAGCAGCAATCTCCGACAAACCATATGGCAGAAGTTTTCAAATCCAGCGGCTTTAAAGACCCGATTAATCGGGATGTCGTCGAGTTTAACGATAAAGGAGTTTCCTTTCGTGTCAACCGCTTGATTGGCGGCACGGACAACTTTGTATTTTACAGCGATATTTCTGGCGTAGAGATCGACAACGGAATGTTTTTTTCAACAATCCGCATCATTCCCCGGGCCCGTCCTGAAATTATTATTAAAAATTTTACCCGGGGTGATGCCCGCAGGATCAAGGAGTTAATTCTGGCACGTGTGCCATCGCTTGGTTGATAAATGGGTGAAGGGGATCAATTCTTGCGGATTTTTTAAAAAATGCTTGCAAGAGTTAACTCCGACCATTACTTTTGCACCCACAATGACCCGCAACAACGGGTTGACACTCCCGAATAGCTCAGTCGGTTAGAGCATCTGACTGTTAATCAGAGGGTCGCTGGTTCGAGCCCAGCTTCGGGAGCAAAAAGCCTCAAATCGCAAGATTTGGGGCTTTTTTTTGTTTTTGTATATTGATTTGTAACACATACATAATTACTTGTTGGATAAAATTATTATTATTAAAGTTTTACTGTACCTATTATATGCCCAGCTACGATTTTTTAAACTTATCGCCCACAGAATTCGAAGAGGTTTCACGAGACTTGCTTCAGAAGAAATTAGGTATACTATTAGAAAGTTTTACATCTGGTAAAGATGGTGGTATTGATTTAAGATATTGCTTAGCAGGCAAAAAAATAGTAGTACAATGTAAACGATATAACAATTTCTTAAGCTTGTATAACAATTTAAAAAAAGAAAAAAACAAATTACTACAATTACAACCTACTAGATATATAATATCTACTTCTGTCGGATTAACACCAAATCAAAAGTTGAAGATATACACTCTTTTTAGACCAAGTATTTTGGAAGAATCAGACATACTAGGGAGGGATGATTTAAACAACCTTTTAAATATATACCCTGATATTGAACATAATCACTTTAAATTATGGCTTTCTAGTACGAACACTCTAAAAAAGATACTAAAAAGTAGGATATACAATTTGGCTGCTTTGGAAGAAAAAGATATAAAAGATATAATAAAGTTATATGTAGAAAACGACAGTTTTACTGAAGCTTTAAAAATTATCGAAGAAAAAAACTTTGTAGTTATATCTGGTATACCTGGTATTGGAAAAACAACACTTGCTAGAGTCTTAGTTTATTATTTCCTTTCAAAAGGTTACGAAGAGTTTATCTATTTATCCGACTCTATTAATGATGCATATGATTCATATAAAGACAAAATCAAACAAGTGTTTTTATTTGACGATTTCTTAGGAAGTAACTTTATTGAAAATAACCTATCGTTCAATGAAGATGCTAGACTTGTAAAATTCATTCACAGTATTGGTAAAGCAAAAAATAAAGTTTTGGTTTTAACTACAAGAGAATACATCTTGGTTCAAGCAACGCAAAAGTATGAAAAAATAGAAAACTCTTATATTAACTTAGCAAAATGCATAATTGATTTGGAGCAATATACAAAAACCATAAGAGCTAAAATATTATACAACCATCTATATTTTTCAGATTTACCTAAAGAATATATAAACAATATTATCGACACAAAAAGTTATCTATCAATAATTGAACATAGAAACTATAATCCCCGAATTATACAAACATTCACAAATAAAGACATTTGGGCAACTATCCCGTTTGAAGAATTTTCAAAAAAAATAATTCTATTTTTAGATAATCCTGAGAGTATCTGGAAACATGCGTTTTCGCATCAAATAATGGTTATCTCCCAATTTTTGCTATTAAACATGGTTCTATTTAATGGCTTTGTATTGCTAGAAGATTTAAAATTAGCAATACAAAGTTTTGCTCGACTTTGTTCAACAAAATACGGTTTCATTTTTACCGAATTTGATTTTAATAAGTCTATCCGAGAGCTTGAAGGCACATTCATAAAAATTGATAAAGATTTTCAAAACAATTACGCTATAGACTTTCAAAATCCTTCAATATTAGATTTTTTAATCAATTACTTATCAACTTATCCAGAACTTATTAAAGATTTAATAGAATCTGCACCTTATTTCAATCAATTAACTAATGTGTTTATTATTGATGAAGATTTCAGCAACAATACAAAATATAAAAAAATTTTACTTAAAGGAAATATACAAGAATACTTTATTAACAAATTAATTGCTGAATTTGATAAAATGCCCTTTATCAAATCAACAATGGAATTTATTAGTTTTGAAGAATTTGAACTTCAAAGGAAAGTTGAATCTATTTATTATAAACTATCTATTATAACACAAATTATTGACATTCATAGCCATGCTAATTTGCTAGAATTCATCTTGTCAAAGTTTGAGATAATTGAAGATTTTAGTTTATTATCTAAACAGGAAATCGATAGTTATCTTACAGTAATAGATTCTATATCGGACAATATTGCATGTAATCCTTTACAAATAATTAGCCAAATAGAAAAAACGATTAATTCTCTGAGTGATGTTGAAATATTCACAAAATTAAGTCACGTATTTCACTCCGAGTTAAGGCAATTTACTTTGAACAATACCGCTCTATATAACAAAATAGAAAACTTGATTAATGCGAATATAGACTATAGCGACTATAGCGAGTGCAACTTTCTGATTGAAGATATAGAAACTATAGAATACGATTTGGAATTAAATTATTCTGAGATTAAAAATAAAATATTATTAAAAATTAGTGATTTTGAGAGAGAACACTATGAAGATCAGAGGGAAGAGGATTATATACCCAAAGCATCTATAGAAGAGAATGAAGACCTATATATAAATGACCTATTTTTCAGTCTATCTTCTGAAGAAAGAAATTCATGAAGAAAGAAAAACCATATTCATTATTAAATTATAATTCCCTAACCTTATTTCTTAATCTCAAGTGAGCCTTTTGACACCCTTGACAGCAAAAAGACGCATCTATACGCCGAGCCTCAAACTCTTTTTGGCAGAATAAACAATTCTTTTTATAAAACATACCGATTGTAACTTCAGTGTAAATACCAAGTCCGTATTCACATCGATCGATCTCCTTGTTTTTGTGAACAGTGTTGAAACCATAATTTCGTAAACCATTTTTGCCCTGTTCAATTTTTCCGTTTTTCATCTTAATATACGCGTTAACTACTTGTTAGTGATTTGTAAATGGTGTATTATACTACTAAACTACCCTGAAATCTACCCTGTAAACTACCCTGTAAACTACCCTAAAAACTAC
Source organism: Larkinella arboricola (assembly GCF_003259745.1). Lineage (GTDB taxonomy): Bacteria > Bacteroidota > Bacteroidia > Cytophagales > Spirosomataceae > Larkinella > Larkinella arboricola. Next base: position 237,029 of record NZ_QLMC01000003.1, read on the forward strand.
TTCTGCATATAGTAGGCATTGTAGTCCTTATAAGAAGCATATAGATATGAGCAGTCGGAAACTAACAGGTTATGTTGTTTGAGCTTTACTAATGCTTTCCTTCCGGCAATGTCATTGTCAAAAAATGTATTCACACTTTGATATTGGCTTAGTGCTGGTAATGTCTCCTGTAGCAAGGAAAGAGAATTCAGGATGATTGTTAAGTTGTTTAAACGGTTTGTGTCGTGATGTTGACAGCAGGATAGGAAATCAAAGACTCCTTCAAACAGATTAATGACTCCTGTTTGCTGACCAGGTAGAGTTGTAAACCATTTCGGAGAGGTAGCCCCTTTGAAGTATAAGCTTCTTAGTTCAAAACCTCCTTTGTCGTTTTGAAAGCCAAGCGCATAATATTGTTTATTGGCTACTATATAGTGTACTTCCTGCAAATAGCGGCTGGCAACTTCGTACGAGATACTGCGGCTAGATAGATACCTCAGCAATGCTCTGCTACGTAAGGGCAGAATATTTATCAAGTCCACATTGCCCTTGGCTGCTTGATCAGGTTTTAAGCCGCTAAAAGAAAAGGGAACGGTTTTCTTGGAGTTTGTGAACTTCCGCAAAGTCTGGATAGCCTCAACGAACGAACAGCCATGTAAGTATTGCAGTAACCGGATAACGTCCCCTTTCTCTCCTTCTCCACTAAAATCATGAAAAACGTTTCTTATCGGGTCTACCAAGAAAGAAGGTGTGTTTTCTTCATGACATGGCGAATAATAAACTAACTCCTTTCCAACTGTTTTTACTGGCTTGTGTCCTTTGCTTAATAAATAGTCCGTAATGGCTATCTGTTTTATTCGTTCAAGTTCTTGTGATGCTATCATTGCTTTTTCTTTTAGCGGCTTAAATTCTTCTTACTCGTTTACTCAGTGCAATTCTCATCTTATTTTCAATTAGTTAGCTTCAAAACGTCGAGTAATGACTATCTAATGGCTACTCGCTTTTATGCTAATTTTCGAGCATTTAGTAACTACGAGTAAATAAGTACTTACTCAGTATTATACTTTATAAAATGTTGATTTACAGAAGCATATTAACTATCGAGTAATCGAGTAGGTAGTTTGTTACTTAAGTCGAATATAATACCCTTTCTCAGTGTATTTCTTTTGAGCGTTGTACGTTGAAACCTGGTTGAAGCCTAATATTTGAAGTGCTTTACCAATCTGATTCCGGTAAAGTTTTAAGGTGACTTTCGTGCGTAGATTTTCTTCAATGTCTGCTGCGGTATAGAATTCCGCCCCCTGCTCTGCTTTTTCCGCCGGTTCGTAAAACTTATTAATCGTTTCCATTTCCGTTGTAGTCCGTAAGAACTTACGGTTGTAGAGTTCTAAGGTTTTGATTTCGTCGTTGGTCATGTTGGGGTTAAATGCCGAATCATTCAACAGGGCATAAGCCTGGGACCAAACTAAATCAATATTGACTTGAGCCATATAGCCGTTTAAACCGCCATTATCATGCTGTATTTCCTTGACAATGAACGGTAACCAGCGTACGTTACCTGTCTCATCTGTGAGAAACTCAAACTGGTTTGTGCTGGCTACAAAGCTGGCTCGCCTTTGAAAGGCTGTTTCCACATTTTGAAAGAGTGGTCGGTACTTTACAATGCCTTCGGATAAGACCGTTTTAAATTCGTTATTCAATTCTTTCTTGTCGAAGGAGGCCAGTTCATCCAGGTTCACCATGAAGTTCTGCACCAGCGAAAACTTGCCCTCCTTGGAGCCAAAATCAAACCCTTTCTTGACATAATTTTTTAAAGCGTTGGGAACAAGAAAATCCAAAAACGTAGTCTTTCCATCATTCTGTTTGCCGACTAAGGTTAAGCATTGCTTGTTAAAGGGTATTACACCAATAGCTTGCCCGGCACAGCGAACCAACCACTTTTTAAACATGGCTTTCCACCAAATACTATCTTCCGTTTTTACATAGCTGGCTAGTATATCAATATGATCAGGCTGAGTAGGTTCCCAATTTGGCAAACTCTGAAAGTATACCTCGAACGGGTCATATCGAGGAATTGCCTTTGAGCCGAATAAGGCCCTCAAAGCATCTTTGAACCCTTTTAAACCGTATTCATATAGCTTCAATTCAACATCACAAAAATTCACTAATTCCCACTCAGTATCCTTCTTTGCTTTTTGCTCTAGCTGGTTCGAAACCACATCAACCCTAAAATCGTATTCAGCAAATAAATAATGACGAATTCGGTATATAATAGGCTGTATTTCAACCTTTTGTTTGTCATTCTGACTAGATTCCATAACTTTGTTATATTAATTATCATAAGATTAGTGTTGAAAGCCACCCCCTTTTAGGGAGTGGCTTTTTATTACATGGCTTTCCGAACTATACCCTCATTCTCCTTCCGTTCCCGAAACTCTTGAATATGCCGAATAACCGCTTCTTCGGTTCGCTCTGTATAATACTGCTCTGTGGTGCTGGTTTTTTTGTGGCCTAACATGGTTGCTACGCTGGTCAAAGGGACACCATTAGCGATGTAATAAGAAGCACAGGTTTTACGAGCTACATGAGTCGTAAGCCGAACTGAAATACGATTAGCGGCTTGAATCTCCTTTAGGATTCGGTTCATGACCTGGTTGGCATATACAGGCAGCAAACGGTTTCGCCGAAGGCAATCTTCATGATTGGCATACTTCTCTAAAATTTGCAGCGCTTGCGGCACTACCGGAATAATACAGTTATTACCGTTCTTACCCCGTTTAATCTTGATAAGATGGTCACCGTTCTCCAATGTAAGCAAGTGAGCAGAATTGAGTTTACTTACATCGACATAAGCCAACCCCGTATAGCAGCAGAATAAAAACACGTCTCTAACGTAATTGTATTCTTGGCTGAAGAATTGCGTCTGCTGTAAAAGGTGAATATCCTTTTCTTTAAGAGCAACGACTGCTTTCCTTTCTCGTTTAGGTCGAAAGAAAGCAAAGGGATTCTTTTCAAGCCACTCGTTAGCAATCGCATAATTCAATGTCCGTTTTAAAAATTCAGCGTGTAAAACGGCGTGATTGTGTCCATGTCCGAAAGTCTTCTTACAAAACGCTACAATTTGTTGAGCATCAATTGGTTTTAGGTCGGACAGCTTTAAGTACGGATTTTGACGAGAGGTGAGAATGTATTGTTTAATGCGCTCAACCAAATAGTGTTTTTTTTCAACCGTCTTGCGTTCAAAATCGATGCCCGATAGTGCTTCAAATTCGTCTTTGTAAAACTTATCCAGGCACTCAATTACAGTGGGTTTATTTGGCTCTATACTCGATTTGTCTATTACTACCCTTTTAAGCTCTCTTAAGTCGGGAGTCCGTTTGGTTAGTAGAAAGTCAGTAAATGCACGTTGAAAGTCTGATTTTAACGCTTGTAGATAAGCTGTTGCTGACTCATCATTCAGAACCGTAAAGGTTTTTGTATCTAGTTGTCTAGGACTACAACTTATGCCAGTGCTAAAAGCCAGGTTACGGCCATTGTAATGAAGCTTCAGGTAAATATTCGAACCCCGCTGGTAAAGCAGAACTGTCAGGCGCTTCATTCGAACATTTTCAGTGACTTGAGATAAATGCTTTATCTTTGCCATAATCAATCAATGTTTTAGTGGATGTTGGTTGAAAAATAAAGCCCGTAATCGTTGGCAGACGATTACGGGCATTTTGTTTACAGAAGACTTTCTAAAGGCACCTCAAAAAACATAGCCAGGTTACGAGCTTCAAAGCCAAAAATCGGCTTCTCCCCTCTTACCAACTGTCCAAATCTTTTTTGATTAATCTTAACTTTTTTATAGAAGCGGTTGTCTGGCTTGAAGCGTCCTCCAATTCTATCTTCGTAGCCCTGTAGAACTACTTTTAACAATGTTTCTTTCATAATGCATAAAATTTGTGACATTAATTCTAAATATTAATGTCACAAATCTATGATATTAAAGAATTAAAATCCAAATAATTTCTACGCTCCTGTAAAAAATGTTTTACTTAATTTTGCATTACTCTAAATATCAACCACATGGATGTATCAAATAATATACGCTCAATACGAGAAAAGAAAGGACTAACTCAGGTTGATGTAGCGAATCGAATGAGCACTGAACGGAGCAACTATGCACGACTGGAGAACAGAGGTATCAACCTAACCTTAAAGCAGGTTCAGGAGATAGCTGATGCTTTAGAGGTTTCGGTTTATGATATAATTGGAAAACAGCAGACTTCAGAGTCATCAAATGAACAAAGGGAGATACTTCAACGGCTGGAAGAGAAGCTAAGAATGACTGAAGAAACATTGAAGGATAAGAAGCGTAATATTAAACTATATAAATCTTTTATTGAATGGACTCGAGAAAAATTCCAGGAGCAGTTCACAGTCATTACCTTACTTGCTGTTAATGACTTGGGAATGAGGGAAATAACACCAAAGACAGATGAGGAAGTAAACATCGATTATTACAACTTTACTGAACAAGAGCTCAAGAAGATTGGAGACTATATGTTCAGCAGTGAGAACACGAACTATTTTCTGGCTGATTTTATAGCACTATGTGGTTTTGTATCTGAAAAATGGTTTATTGATGCATACAAACGACATAATAGAAGAAATAAAGAAAAGGTTGCATTTGCAGAAGTTAAAAACTGGGTAAATGGAATTTTTGGATTTCTAGAAGAAGAGTAAATCGGAATTTTAAACATTACCATAAAATGGCAACTAAAACATTAAATTTTGCAGAGATAGTTAACAAGGCAAAAAGAGGAGAATACAAATTACCAAGTTTTCAAAGAGGATGGAAGTGGGAGGTTAAACAGGTTAAACTCTTCTACGAATCTATAAGGCTGACCTATCCTATTGGTTCTTTCCTTGTAATGACATCACAAGAAAGTGAATTACTCGCACCAAAAGCATTTCACGGATCAGGTAGAAGAGCCGAGGAAAATAAGAATTTAGAATGTTTAGTACTAGATGGACAACAACGCATTACTGCAGGCATAAATTTATATTACGGGCTAGATGATATAGAAAAAGGGTCAGAATATTATATAGACCTTAACAAGATTAAAGCAATATTTAAATTATCAAACACTAATATTGAAGAAGAAGACAAAGTTAAAGAGTTCTGTGACGGACTTGATGTAATGGAACATGGTTATTTAGTAAACAAACCAAAAAGATTTGATAGAAGAGCAAATTTTGTTAAAGACAAGTTAATATGGACTGGCTATCTTACAAAAGAAAAACAAGATGATTTAGACGAGATAATTGAACTTTGTAAAGACAATGGTGATAAAAAGATAATAAAAAGGTTATTAAGAAAAAATTTAATGACAGATCTTAATGTTCAGGTTCCAGTAATAGAGCTTGGGAAAGAATTTGGATTAACTGCAATAAGTAGAGTTTTTACAACCATTAATACTACTGGAAAGTTGCTAACACCTTTTGAGCTTGTTGTAGCCATATTATATCCATATGGAATCAATATAGCTGAAGATATAAAATTATTGAAACTTGAAAATAAATATTATAACTATATGGACAAAAATGGAGAGATTCTTCTGCAAACTATAGCTTTACTGTCTAATAGCTCTCCAAAAAAATCAGATCTCCCAAAGAATATTAATAAAGAGAACTACAATCAGTATAAAGAAGATGCCGTAACTCTACTTAATAGTCTAGGAGAATACCTAAGCGACAAACTTGGTATGGGACTAGATTCGACTGAAAAACTAATCCCTTATGATGCAATATTTGCGCCAATGGCTTTAGTGCTTAAATATATCGAAGATAATATAAATGATCATACAAATAAATCTAAAGCGAAAAGAAAAATTGATATATGGTTTATCGCTTCTGTTTTAAGCCAGCGATATCAGGAGGGAGTACATGCAAAGCAAACTAAAGATAAAGATGAAATGATTGAATGGATAAAGGATGAAAAATTAAAGCCTCAATGGATTACGGGCACTTACATTTCCCCTGTTATAATTAAAAATGCGATACCATCAGGTGCTATTGGAAAAATGATAATGTGCTTAATAAATAAAGAAATGCCAAAAGATCCAATAGCTGATAGATTAATTGGTTTTAGAGATGGCGCTTATTCTACCGAATTTCACCATATATATCCTTCAAGGTGGGCTCCAAAAGGCCTAAAAGATTATAATGAAAGTATTAAATTAAATGTAGCTCTAAATATAATGTTTTTATCTACAAAAACTAATGCTGATTGGCTGAATTTCGATCCTAAGCAGTCTATATCACTAGTCAGAAATATCTACAACGACCCAAAAGATATTATAAAATTTTTTAATAGTCAATATATTTCAAAAGAGGCTATCGAAAATCTTGAAAAACTAGATAAAACAGTCAAGGATTATCAAGAATTTATTTCTATTAGATATAATACAATTTTAGAAACTTTAAAATCTTATGGTTTCAAAGAGGCATCTCAGGATGAATACACAGATGAGCAATTAAATAATAATGAGAATTTGGTTGATGATTAAGCACAAGCAATTTAAGTTTAATGCAAATTCCGTATTTTTACATAAAGATCACATTACAATTCTTTACTATACGGCCTATATATATTACGTATCAATTAAATGTCTTATTACTTTTACACTATCTATTGGAACAAAAGGAAAACATTTTCCTACAATTATACTCATTTTTTTTTGTATTGATCCTGTATCTGAAAAAGCTTTTGAGTCGAATACTGGAAATGATTTTTTTAGAATATCTTCAAGAAAATGTCCTTTTTCAGGATTTAAATACCATATAGGAACGCTTATATGCTTATTATTTGCATACTCGATTTCATGTCTTTGACTATCAAATTCTTTATAAGCAGGGTATTTTTTATATATTAAGTTTAATATATGATCACTGAATCTTTGAAGAACATCATTTTCCTCAAGACCAATAGAAAACTGATTATAATCAGGACTTAAATCAAAAATAGAATGTAAATTATAAGCTTCAATCTCTAAAAAATAAACGAATAAAAAGATAGGTTCAAGTATATAATTCTCTAGTGAATATCTATTCCCAAAGCCATGAATTATAACATTTTCATCTATTTCACTTCTATTTTTATTATCCCAATCTATTATTCCAAAAACAGTTGTATTGCCAGAAGCTCGAAAGCTTTTAACTAAACTTATAACTTGCTCACAGTTCCCATCACCATAACCATTTGATATAAAGTATAATTTTAATTCTGGAAGCAACTGACCAACTAATTTATTATAAATTAGTTGGTAATAGAATAAATCTGTAGGACTCTCTACAATAACTTGTCTGTGATTATGGTAACTTATGCTTAAGAGTGGAATATTAGCAGTTAAAATATGCAATGCTTCATCTTTATCGATCTTTATTAATTTAGATTGTTCATCGTTAAATAACTGAAATATTGAATCGTCAGGTGATAAAGCTACTGTTGTTGGAGAATGAGTTGTTAAAATAACTTTTGTCTTATTCTTTTTTACAATTTCGTTATTGAGTGATTTAATTAACGCTTCCACTCCTGCGGGATGCAGATATGCATCAGGTTCATCTAAAAGTATTAAGTCAGGGAAACGACCATTTGAATAATATTTTTTATTAATAAAAATTGAAAGATAAAAGTTAAATAATATCTTTTCTCCTGAAGATAAATCTGACATATTAACTTCAATGCCATTAGCAATATTTTCTATAGCTATTACGATGATACTACTCTCTTTAAACTTATTAAAATCTATATCTTTAACCTTATATTTAAAATTAAAACTAACTAACAATTCATTTAACTCACTCAATGGAGAAGGAAATCTGTTAATATATTCTTTATCAGAAACGGAAGCATTATCAATTCCTTGAGTTATCTTATCAAAATATAAATTAGAGTTTAATCGCCTTTTGTAAGTATATGTAAACAGTATATACATGAAGGCACTTAAATCATAACCATATTTAAAGAATATTAAAGATTCATAGTTTAATAAATTAAAATCTTCGTCTAAAATATCTATCTTATGCCGCTTTAAAGTGCGAGAAACTGAAAAAATAAAATTAATTATATACTCGTTTTCCTTTAAGTATTTATCTAATAGTTTAATAGCGGTTTCAGGAGTAACGCTACTACCTCTAACTGACCCTCTGTAATACCCGTTTGAGATCAAAGAACTTATCGACTCATTAGTTTTATCTTTAAAAACATTGGTATATCTGTTACTAATAGCATCTTTGATTTCAATTTCATTTGTATATAGATAGTTCAAAAAATCTTTAATAATATCTCTAGTATCATTCCAATACCTGAATACCTCATATTTGTGCTGGTTCCATGTATCAATATTATATTCTAAATTACTTAATTCATTAAACTTCCAATTTAATATATTAACTACTTCATCTGAAAACTCAATAACTTTTGGCTCATCTACTTTTAAACTATTAGAATTTGCAATCACATTTATCAACTGTGTTTTACCACTACCATTAAATCCAGTAATAACTGTAAAGTCAGACAGTTCCTCGCTAGTGAATGGCCTTAACGACATATAGTCTATATTAACTTTTAATTTCATTATAAAATACGTTTTTATTTAGAGGATTTAATCTGTTTTTTATCTGTTCACAATACAAATAATAATTATAGAGATAATATTAGCCTAAAAACTTTAATTGTAAAGATTATTAAACAGATAAATGTACAATTCAACTCTTAGATGTAAACTAATACATTGATTTACAATAAATTACGCTTATACAATCATACTCATTATTATTACAACATGATAAATTTATACATACTGTTTTAAAAAACAGAGTTAACACATTGATATTCAATAGTATATTCAATAAATACTACTTCAGCTTCGGGAGCAAAAAGCCTCAAATCACTTGATTTGGGGCTTTTTTATTTTACGTTGCTGCTACTGATGGCTCCTGATTTTTAAGTAAAACTGCCATTCCCCTAAAACCGCCCTGTCGTAAAATGCAGCTAACTTTCCTGAAATCAGGGCTTGGAACGTTAGGCACTACCGGGCATACTACACCATCATGAGTCGGGTGTATTTTTTATGGCTCCCTAAACACTCGAGGGGCAATTTGACTTAACAGGTATTGACGTCTCCCTGAAACTAGCCCGAGATACCGTATGGATCAGATTCTTACCACCGATGAATTAGACGTACTGGAAAAGTACCTGTCCGAGCTAAACAAGCCCGCTGCTGATGAGGCCATTTTACAAAATAATCCGGATCTTCTGGAAGCCATTATTTTCCCGGCTCTGGAGAAGCTCATTCGTTACAAGCAGAACAAGATCGATCCAGAATTCGATGAATGGCCCGGCTTTACATCCGCCTGGATGACGGCCTATGGGCATCAGAACGCGAAGGAACTTAAGAAAACCATCAAGGAATACCGGGTTGAAAAAGTGGCTTGGGAGAAACAGCAGCTCTATAACAAGGAACTGATGAAAATGACGGGCCGGGATTTGTTGCAACTGGTCAAAAACATTCTGGAAGACCTCCACATCAACAAAAACCAGTGAATTTGCCGGCTTGAAAATTAGTCTGAAAATTTAACGTTATGCCTGTGACGTTTCCATCTAACAACATACAGCTATGCAATCTCATCTGACCAATGCACTTCTGAAAACAATTTTGCCCCTGGTGTGCCAGACGGCAGCTTCACAGCAGGTCATACTGTCTAATCAGGTCCGTCTGCTTTCGCTGCTGACCAGCAGTGACTATGACGCGATCATGCAGGAGCAACAACAACTCATCGAAAAGCACGGTCAAAACCTGATGGAGATGGCATTGCGAGAAATCACAAAGCTGACCGATGAAATCTGATCTAAGCCGATAGATACTTAATTACGGCACTTAATAGCATACCTTTACCTGTCCATAATCCGGAAGCCGCCTTGCCAATCATGAGACTTCATTTGGTAGCTTCCTTGACGTATATAATCCAGCCTGTATAGACCGTGTTACGTCGGATCAGATGTATGCGTGAAGTGAATAAAAAAAGGAGCGTTGGTTTCGTGATCATAGATCACCACTTTGTAAGCGCCTTTAGCAACCAGTTCGTCTTTTGCTCCGATGGCTTCGCTCATCTCATCCCGGCTGATTACCTGCGTCACCTTCCTGTCTTTGTCAAAGGCAATAATTAACCAACGGTTTTTGTCCTCCTCGTTCATAGCTACAGGTTTTAGGTTACGGTGTTCACCTACCGCGTCCAGACTGTTGGACTAGCAGGTAGTCTGCAAGGTTGCAGAGGATTGCGTATCAAATTTACCGTTTATTTAGCTTAAATCATTTGCCTTAGCCCCATTACCATAAAGCCGCCGGTATTATAAGTGTGCTAAAGCCTACGAAGAGAGACAGACTTCGGTTGGTATCAGCTTCACTGTTACGGGGAGCATTTTTCACGAAGGCACTGGCAGGAAGTCTGTTAACAACAAACCCGTTTACCCATACCATCTAATCACATTCCCGGCCCAGATAATCATCGAAGTTGTTATATACACAATCTGGTGCGCAAATCCGCGCCTGCCGTTTTCTTTGTCTTGTACAGGCCGGACCTTATTGGGGAGGTCCGGCTTTTTATGGAGGCTTACCGGAACAAACTAACGCCTGGGGGCTACTCTCACTGGTTTTGCTAACCGTTCCCGCTCATAATCATCTGATTACAAAACCGATGTAGTGGAACACGCCCTTTCAGTCTTCAAACACAATTTTGCTCCAGCGTTCGGGCTGATGTGTATCATAAACGCCATGCGGGGTCAGAACCATAGCCTGGTTTGCTACTGTACCCGAAACCGGGATTTTCTGAAAACGGCCCAGAAACATTTTCCATATATCCCCACGCTGCGGAGGTAATGAACGACCGCCCGCAAGCCACGTCAGGCTCTGCCACGGAATGGCAATCTCCAGGCTCCATCCTCGATCTATATCGGTATGATCATTTAAGGTACCATCTAGCTGCACCGCCGTTTGCAGACCTGGTAAGTCATAATTGAGAAAGGCCCAACGCACACCGCGCGGATGGGTGCCATACCAGAAAGTCTGATCATGGCGGTCGAAGTTGCCAGCGAAGGTCAGCGTCTGCGGATGATGCACGTCAAAAAGGGGAACGTCAAACCGCCCACCGGGCTGATAGGCGTCACGCCAGATAAAAAACACTTCGTAGATGGTGTTACGGGCATTGACTTCAAGCTCATAATAGCAGTCGCCCCCGTCAATTAATAATTCGAGGTCATTCTCCAGAAAGATAGTCGAATCCCGTTGGGTAAGCTGAGCCTCCAGAAAAGGTTCTTCGGCTCGAAACGCTACGTAAAGATGCGTATCATTCCAGAGCACGGCGGTACGGGTATCGTACAAACCTGGGGCAGCTGTCACCATATCGACAAAGCGATGGCTCCAGGTGGCCGACTGCCAGACAGACTTGGTGAGATCACCGTTAACTTCTAATGTTTGGTGGATTTTCTGAGCGGTATAGTCAGGCATAGGAATAGTTATTTTGGCAAATATACCTAAGCTCCAAAGAAGATTGATGGTTTTAGATCACGGTTTCTGTAGCCTCGCGGCAAATTGCCGATTGGATTTTCGGCAGGATGCGTCGGCAGGTTCGTAAAAAACCGCTTGTTGGATGGACGAACACCCGGTTCATCCAGTTCGATCACCAAAACCCGGTTTTGATAACTTTCGGCTCCCTATAACCGCGTTCTCAGGACAAGCCCTCAGAATCGGACAATCACAGGGTAATCCTGTCCGATTTCGGACAGTCAGTTACAGAAAGATCGCCCTTTAGAGCCTATAAAACCCGTTTACCAATCGTGGTACAATAGTTGACCCCGATTGGTGACCACGGTTTTCGCCCTTTGATCGCTTTTGGTGTAACCAGATCCGCACAATGACATTCTGGGGCTGACTTTCAAATTATTCAGGTTACCCGGGACTTAGGGCGAACGTACTATCGGTGCCAACCAGAAGGCCAGATTTCTGGCATATCAAGGATGGTTGTTGGTCATGGCTGAGTTACTGGAGGTGGGAATTACGCTACTGCCGGTCAGGCTCCAGCGTCTGAAAGGTACACTTACGGCCCTGGTTGAATTAATCACTAACTCCGAAGAGTCATGTTCATCAACTATTTAAAAATCGCCTGGCGGAATCTGTGGAAAAACAATGGCTTCTCGCTCATCAATATAGCGGGGCTAGCCACCGGTTTGGCGGTAGCGTTGCTGATTATCCAGTATGTGCGCTTTGAGCTGAACTACGAACATTCAAACCCGCTGGCCGATCGGATCGTGCGGCTCTCCATCAACTATCTGAACGGTGGCACGGTCGACGCGCAGGATGCCGAAACCTATCCTCCCATGGGTGCCAAAGCCCTGCGGGAAATGAATGAAGTCGTCAACTATACCCGCGCCTATCCTTTACGCAAACAGCTTTCAACGGTTCAGATTGGTGATCAATATTACGCACTCAATAACGTCTATGCGGTTGATTCTTCTTTTTTCTCCATGTTCCAGTACCCGTTGCTGCGGGGCAGCCGAAAAGGACTCTTCAGCCAGCCCCGGCAGGTGGTTCTGACGAAAACAATGGCGTTGACCTACTTCAAAACGCTCGAGGTGCTGGGTAAAACGCTGAAAATTCCTACACGGGGAGGAAACCTTCTGTTGGAAATACGGGGCGTAGTACCGGATAGCCCAGTCGACACGCATCTGAAATTCGACCTGCTTCTCTCCTATCCAACCATGCTCTCGGACTTTGGGGAAAACGAAGAAAACTGGAACAATAACAACACCTACACCTATCTGCAACTTGCCGAAAACATCCGCTACGACGGGTTTACCCAATCGCTGGCTGCTTTCAGCGACCGGTTACTGCGGAAAAAAAAGCTAACCAATCAGCAGGTGATTGGCCAGACAATCGGTGACATCCATCTACATTCCCATAAAACCTTTGAAACTGAACCGAACGGCGAAGCCCGGTCGGTATACTTGCTGCTGGGCGTAGCGTTTCTAGTGCTGCTGAGCGCCGTTATCAACTACGTGAATCTGACTACCTCCAAAGCCCTCGACCGGGCACGGGAAGTCGGTGTCCGAAAAGTAGTTGGCTCTACCCAGAGTCAGATCAGGGCCCAGATTCTGGTGGAAACCGTGCTGGTCAACCTGCTGGCCGGGCTCCTGGCCGTGGGATTGATAGCCGCGCTACAGTCGGTATTCATGGAGGTAGCAGGTCTGCCGGAAGGCTTTAGCGTATTTGGCGACCTGTTTTTCTGGAAGAGTGCCGGGGTCTTTCTGGTGCTAAGCGTTTTTCTGTCCGGGTTTTATCCGGCCATTGTCCTGGCTGCCTTCGAGCCGGTTCAGGTACTTAAAGGCAATTTTTCCCGATCGGTCAGCGGCACTTTTCTGCGTAAGGCGTTTGTTGTTTTTCAATTTACCATTACCCTTATTCTGCTGGTACAGACGTTGGTGATGTATCGACAAGTCAGCTTTTTGCGGCAGCAGAACTTAGGGCTAAACATCGAGCATACGCTCGTGGTCAAAGCCCCGGCGGGAAGCGATGCCCGACAGCAGTACGGTGCATTTCGACAAATGCTGCTCGATCAGTCGCAGGTAAAAGCAGTCTCCCTTTCGGGCACCGTACCGGGTCTGGGTTCGGCCCAGATGGGATCAACAACGGGCGTGAATTTATCTGGCACCGGTAAGAAGACTTCCTATAATTATTATCTGACCCGGATTGACACCGCGTTCATTGACCTGATGGGGATTCGGCTGCTGGCGGTTAAAAACTTCGATGCGACGACACGGCCCGGTTTTTCGGACACGACCAATCGGCAACTCATCGTTAATGAGGAGACGCTCCGGCTTTGGGGGATTCCTACTCCACAAGCAGCTATCGGTCGGCGGGTAGATCTGTGGGGCAACCAGGCAACCATCCGGGGAGTTGTCAATAATTACCATTACGAATCACCTAAAGCCCCCCACATCCCCATCATCCATATGTACTCGCCCCGGTTCGATTCGTTCGCCAGCGTCAAGTTTGCGGAGGGCAATACCCGGGAACAACTCGCTACCCTGAAGCGGGTCTATGAGGCCAATTTTCCTTATTCCCCCTTCCGCTATTTCTTTTTGGATAGTGAGTACGACAAGCAGTACAAAGCCGATGACCGCTTTCAGCAGGTATTCAGCGCCCTGACGGGCTTTGCCATTATGATTTCCTGCTTAGGGTTGTTCGGCCTGGCTACGTTTACGGTTTCCAAACGAACCAAGGAAATTGGTATCCGCAAAGTTATTGGAGCCAGTACGACCAACCTGCTTGTGTTACTTTCGAAAGACTTTATAAGAACCGTGCTGCTATCCATTCTGATCGGCCTGCCGATTACGTATTTTTTAGTTAGAACCTGGCTGGCAACCTACGCAACCCACGTGGAGTTAAGCTGGTGGTTTTTTGTGGGGCCTGCCCTATTGATTCTGTTTTTGGTCCTGATATCCATTGGCAGCAAGACTATCGCCACCGCCCTGATGAATCCCGTCAACTCACTAAGAAGCGAATAAGAAAGTACGTTTTCCGGCGCCCCACTGGATTGTTTGTCGGCTCATCCATCCGACGGATCTTATTAGCCGTTCTGGAGGAGAAAGCGAGGCCCCTGTAGCACCATCCAGACCCCATTATACTAGCCAGGATTCGACAGCTAATCTGACAGAAAGTGCTTCTTCACTGCACTGCGCATAATAAAGAATAAACATTCTCCCTTCGCTGTTGCCTGCAGCAGGACGCAATCCGGACGACCGGGCCGCTTGGCTTGCTACTCGAAAACTAATTGAATATTAGTTAGTTTACCCCTTTGGTCTATTCCATTTGCAACCATGTCTGAAGGACAACCCGATATGTTTCTTCCTAGCTACCGTGCGGCTTTTGAGTCGATGAGCCAGGGATTTTGCTTATTAGAAAAAGTGCCTACCCCAGCGGGTACCCCGAGCGATTTTCGTTACCTGTTGACCAATCCGGCCTTTGAGCAGCAGAGTAGCCTTCATCACGTGGTGGGCAAAACCATTCTGGAAGCACTTCCCGGAACCGAACCGCAGGTAATGGCCTATTATGACCAGGTTGCCTTGACAGGCCAGCCGGTGCATTTTCAGGTCTACCTTTCGGCGCTCGACCGCTGGATAGATACCCATGCCTTTCGACTCGATGGGCATGATCCACCCCGCGTCGCCGTGCTGTTTGCCAATATTACCGAACGTAAAAAGGCGGAAGAAGACTTACAGAATAATAATACCTGGCTCATGCAGGCCATGAGTAGCGCCCGGGCTGGCTGGAGCATCTGGGAAATAACCACTGATCAGATCAAATGGAGTCCCGAAAGCCTGGAAATTCTGGGCCTTCCCTCCGATCAGACACACTATACCTTCCAGGAGTGGCTCCAGCGCATTCACCCCGACGACCGGACGAAAGTGCAAGCCGCCATCGACGCTATGTTGGCCCAACGCGAGGAATTCAATTGTGAGTATCGGATCATATACGATGATGGTCAGCAACGCTGGTTGCGCGGAACCGGCAAATTGTTTGTTGACTCCAACGGCAAGCCTTACCGCAGCACGGGCCTGGTGGTGGATATCACGGATCGTAAGGAAATTGAACAAGCCCTGCGTGAAAGCCAGGAACGGCAGGCTTTTCTGCTCCAGCTGAGCGATGCGCTTCGACCGCTGAGCGATGCCGATACCATCAAAGCCACGGCCTCGCTGATGCTGGGCAACTACATAGGCGCCGACCGGGTTTTTTATGCCGAGTTCGTCCAGGAAAACAACGAAGATTTCTGGCTGATCGAAAATATGTATCACCGGTCTGACTACCCTTTTGACCAGGGCCTTTATCCACTCCAAAATTGGGGGTCAGATTCCTATAAACTCCTCAAAGGCAATACGGTAATCGTCGATGATGTTTTTGCCCATGAAGATTTATCCCAACCGGTAAAAGAAACGCTTCGGACGCAGTCAATTGCGGCCTATGTGTACCTGCCCCTGATCAAGGAAGGCCGGTTGGTAGCTCTGCTGGGGATACATCAGGCCACACCACGCCCGTGGAAGCCTCAGGAAATCAGCCTGGTGGAAGAACTCGCCCAGCGCGTCAGGACCTCGGTGGAACGCGCCCGGGCCGAGGAGTCTTTGAGGCAGTCGGAACAAAAATACCGTACCTTATTTAACTCCATTGACGAGGGGTATGCCTTCTGTCAGATCATAACCGATCCGGCTGGCAACCCTATTGATTGCCGTTTTCTGGAAGTAAATCCGGCTTTTGAGAGCATGACGGGCCTGCGTATAGAAAAAATTCTTGGCAATACGGCCCGGCAGGCGGTACCCGAACTGGAGGATTCCTGGATTGAAACGTATGGCCGAGTGGCCCTTCAGGGCGAAACGCTACGGTTTGAAAGTCGAATAGCTCAGTTAAACCGCTGGTATGATGTTTATGCGGGGGCCGTCGGACAGGCGGGTAGCGGGTTGTTCGCGGTAGTTTTTAAAGATATAACCTCGCGCAAACGCCAGCAGGACCACCAGGACCTGCTGGCCGACATCACCGAAGCCATCACAGACCAGGTTGACACCCAGGAAATTATGGCAATAGCAGGCCAAAAACTCAGGGCCATTTTACCCATTTCCTCCTTTAGTATCTGGGACATCCGGCCCGACTCTGACGAAGTGTACCGGCGTTTCTGGTGGGCAAAAGACATCCTGCTGCTGCCCGAAAGAACCAATCTTTCCGCATTCCATAACCAGGAATTGGTCTGGCGGTTTCGTCAGGGTGAAAACGTGGTTATTAGGGATACCCAAACCGATTCGGGGGCCAATGCCGAGGCTTTTAAAGTTCTGGACATCGGCTCGTATGTAGGCTTGCCATACCGTCGGGAGGACCGCTGGAAATCGATCCTGACCTTCTTTTCGCCCATTGCCTACGACTGGCAGCCCGACCAGATTGCCCTGCTGACGGATGTGATGAACCGGCTGCTGCCCCGCATCGAGCGCGTCCAGGCTGAGGAGGCCCTCAAAGCCAGCGAAGCCCGGCTAACGGCCTTTTTTGAAAGTCTGCCCCTTGGGGTGGCCGAAGTTGACACCAACGGTAGACTGGTGCTCGCTAACCGGGAGATGCAGCGCTTTGCGCCGACAGGAATCGTGCCCTCCCGGGATGCCGAACGGCGAGACCGTTGGCAGGCGTATCACCCGGATGGCCGTCGCCTGGAGCCGGAGGAATACCCCAGTGCCCGGGCGCTGCGGGGGGAGCGGGTGGTGCCGGGCATTGAGGTGCTTTACACCCCGGAGGAAGGGCCTCCCATCTGGACCCGCGTGGTGGCCGTACCGATCTGGGACGGTGAGGACCGCGTTACGGGGATCGTGGTCATGATTAACGATATTAGTGAGTTAAAACAGGCGGAAGAGGCCCTGAAAGAAGCCAGCCGACGCAAGGACGAGTTTCTGGCCATGCTGGCCCATGAACTGCGCAACCCTCTGGCCAGCATCCGACTGGGTATGGGGCTGCTAAACTGGACGGACGAGACCGATCCAGTACTGGAGCAGACCGTGGGGCTGATCAATCAGCAGGTGGACCACCTGGTCCGGCTGGTTGATGAGCTGCTGGATGTGAGCCGCATCAGCCGGGGTAAAATAGAACTCAAGCCCGAGCGCGTTGAGCTGGGCGCTTTGGTGGAGAGTGCCGTCGAAGCGATTCGGCCGCAGTATGAAGCCCTGGGCAAACCGCTCCATCTGACGCCTTGTCCCATGCCGCTCTTTGTGCAGGGTGATCCCACCCGACTGGCGCAGGTGGTGACCAATCTGTTGACCAATGGGCTGCGCTATACGGGTCCACAGGGGCAGGTATGGGTAAACCTGAAAGAAGAAGACGGTCAGGCCCTGCTGCAGGTGGCCGACAACGGCATTGGGTTGGCCCCGGACCAGTTAACGGCTATTTTTGATTTGTTTGTGCAGGTAGATACGTCCCTGGCTCGTTCGCAGGGAGGGCTGGGCATTGGCTTAACACTGGTTAAGCGGCTGGTGGAAATGCACGGGGGGCGGGTGGAAGCCCGTAGCCCGGGATTAGGCCAGGGCAGTGAGTTTATGGTGTACTTGCCGCTTGTTCAGGAAATAAACCTACAGTCTGTTAACAAACGTATCGTGACGAATACCCGGCCGGGCGACCATCGGATTCTGGTGATCGACGATAATCCGGGTTTGGCTTTTTTGTTATCGCAAACGCTCAAGATGAGAGGGTATGAGGTTCATACCCAGTACAATGGCCGGGAAGGCATCCAGGCGGCCCAAGTGCTTCGTCCCCGGGTCATTCTGTGCGATATTGGTATGCCGGAGCTGGATGGGTACGAAACCTGCCGGCTGATTCGCCAGCAGCCCTGGGGGCAGCACATGGTAATTATCGCTGTCACGGGGTATGGTGGGCAGGAGGATAAGCAACGGGCGAAGGAAGCGGGCTTCGATGCCCACCTGGTCAAACCCGTTGATATGGACGCACTGATACGGTTGCTGGAAGCATACAACGAGCGGACATAAAGGCTCAGGGCCGTCGCAGCAAAAGAAATTTAAGACGTTTTTATAACCCCTCGTTTACTAAACGAGAATCTCTCATAAATAAAAAAGGATTTAGGGAGGATTATCGCGCAAACTACCCACAGCCTACCAGCGAAGCTCTCGGCTTTGTATGCCTACCCGACTCCAATTTACCGTCTATTCAATATCCCGGTAAACCTAGCACCTTCCGTGGCTTGATTTTCCACCACCTGCCATAGCGTCTGAGTTTTCTTCCACCTGCACGTTACGGTTTTAAAACGATGCAGCGTCTTCAGGCTTAGGCTGAACGCCAGCGACTGCGTCAGGCACACACCGTTTAGTTGTTGGTCTGAAGCAAAGAAAAACCATTCAAGCTATTTTTCAGGCATGAATGAAGGCCAGCGCCAGTTCGACCTCAGTAAAAAAGCCGGCCAGGAATCCCAGCCGGCTTTCCAAACTATTGCGAGATGTAAAAAGATTTTACCGGGAAATTGTCAGCGCACGGGTGAATTTCCGTCCATCGCTGAGTCGAATGCTGTAAAAGTAGGTTCCGGTTGGTAAGAACTTGCCCCTGTCACGTCCATCCCAATCATTCTGATAGTCTTTCGACTCGTAGACCACCGTACCGTTACGGTCAAAAATGGTCAACTCGGCTTTGAGTTGGCCTACATTTCGAATGACAAACTGATCATTTTTTCCATCACCATTAGGCGAAAAACCCTCCGGAATCACTACCTCGCCCGTCGCTTCAGCGCTAGTACCTGAACATAAATTAGCTATGGAAGCAATACTGATGTCTTCGAACACACCGCCGGCTTTGGCCACGTACGAATCATAATCAAATTCAGACCCGTTTTTTTTCAGAACAACCTCACTCAGCCCTGTAACCGGAAACGACTTGTCGTCATTCCATTCGATGATCACACCGTTCTTTTCCGTCAGACTAACTATATCAAACTGGAGTGTAGCAACGGACATCCAGTCGGTTGTAACCTGTGTAGCACTCTGCTCCGAACCGCTGTACAGAACATTTAACGAAACGATGCCTTTGGTGCTGCGCTCTACCGAACCGTTGAGCGACAACGGGCTATAGTTAAGATTGCCTTTTGCGCCCTGACTGGTAAAGTTCTGCTCCTCGACAATAACCGGACTTCTCACCAGCCGGGCGTCGTAGGAAAAACGTAAGTTGGCATTCCCCATCAAAAATGAACTGTTTTCATCGTGCGCTTTTAATTCCACCGCTACTAACAGTTTCTGATTGGCACAGTCCGCCTTCTTGAGTTGCAGTCGCACATCAAACCGACCATTTTGTGCATTAGCCAGCAGCGATGAACAGACTGCCAATATGAAAAGAACCCGTTTCATCTTTATTGCTTTTTCGTTCGCTCTCATACACTTGTTCGTCATTGTAGCAGGCCGGACCGCTGGCGAAAATCAGCGGTCCGGCCTGGCAGATTAGTGAGGCACTTTCGAATACCGGCCATTATTTTTCTTCCACAAAACACTGTCGGAGAAGTTCACGTCGGCATCCATGTTGGGAAGTCTTCCGGGCGGTTGGTATGCCACACCAGCGGAAAGCAGTTGTTTTGAATCAGCTGCGTATTGAGAATATCGAACTGAATGCAGGAGACGGTAATCCAGTCGGTACTGACTAGAGCCGCGCCGGTACCCGAACCCCCGTAAGTGGTGTTGAGCGAAACGGTGCCCTTCGTTGGCCCAAAGGTACTCCCGTTAAGATTCTGTACGCCATACCGGGTATCATTGGCAGGTGCCTGACTGGAAAAATTTTCCTGACTGACAATCGTGGGGTTGTTGATGATTCGCGGATCGTAGTCGAAACGGTAATTGGCATCGCCCATCAGAAATGTGCTGTCCGGTGAGCTAGCTTTCACCTGAAGCTGGATGACGGCTTTAGCTGTGCCGCAGTCGATGGTTTTTACCGTAAAGCGGACGTGGAATCTTCCCTTCTGGGCGAAGGAGGTGCTGACAAGACCTAAAAAAAGACCCACCAGGAGGTAAAGTTTTTGCTTCATAATACAACCAATAAGGCATAGCTATGCGCATAAATGTGCGTTAGCATTCTACACTCTAGACTTGAAATGGAAAGGTCGGTCACATTTTCCCAGACACCGCCCTAGAGCACCCGCAAATCCGGCGTCATTTCTCCTTTCCAGAGGCCGTATAGGCTGGGTATGATCCGCCGTGAAGGGCTATTTGTCAGACAGGCTTACCAAGTCAATGTTCAGCCCTTTATCCGAAGTTCAATGATGATTCTGCTACCGTTAGCTCCTACAGACAGGGTGCTTTTTCATTCTTATTTGCAGGAAAATTAGGAAGGGGAGCATTAGTCAAAATCACGTTCATTCTTTAAATTAGCAGCCTTTATCTTCATGAATGAAGAATGTTAAACTTATGAGAAACTGGCTTGTTTCACTGGCTTTCCTGCTTGCCCCCTTTTTTACCTGTTCTGGTCAGGACCAGTATCTAGGCCAATCGATTGGAGAAGTCAAAACCCAATTGGACAAAAAGCGCATTGTTTATACCGAACAATCCTCGCCAACGGGTGATGCCACAATACTTTCGTACAGCGTTTCGGAAATCAACCCTGCACGAGTCGACTTATTTTTCAACCACTCCCTCATTTTCCAGCAGGCTGCCAAGGATCAGTGTGTTCAACTCATCAGTACGCCCATGCTGCAAAAACCCTGGGTTTCCGATACATTGAAAAACCGGCTGATGACAGTGGGCTACCGAAAAATTGATGAGAGCCAGTTCACCAACGACAGAACCGATTGCATGGCTGTTCTGGAATACGTAAAGGATTCGCAACATCCCAACGTCAGAATGGTACGGATTGTCTATCGTAAACAACCGAAACAAGCTGATAAATAGGCGCTTTACAGGGATGCGCACTTCTTATTTCATCCGTAGATAGCCACTTTCGGATGCTGACGGCTTTGCTTATATTCATCCTGAAATGACCGGCTACGTATTGCCTGATTGACATTGTCCCCATTAGGTCCGATGGACCCGCCAACTTCCCCTGACGCTGCAATTGTTGATCGAAAAGGCGGTGAAACATAAGGCGGTCTTACGAACCGGCCCGATGCTAATTTACCGTTTAAAAAAAATCCTGTAAACGGTAAAAACTCCGTTGGTATCTCGTTTTTATTTCCGCTACTTGTGTCTGCTTAAGCCTGTTTCTCTTTACGGTATTCTATTTATGAAGTCCATCCTTTTACCGCTTATCCTGTTGGCATTCATCAGCAATGGATGCGTTTCGTTTGAATCGGTCAAAACCGTGGGAAAAGTTGGGACCGCATTGACCGACTACAAAGCCGTTAATGAAGACGTTACCTTTTTGTGTAACGAAATCAAGTCCATTCAGGGTTTCGAACGGTTGCCCTGCGACAGCCTGGCAGATCGCAGCAAACGGATTAATCAGGGAGTCGACATTCTGGTTGGCTATAGCAATGCGCTCCTGCTGGCTACGCAGGACAACGATTTCACCCTGAGCGATGTGGTAGAACAAACCGTCAGAGCCGGACACGCAGCGCAGTGGATTTCCGCTACCGATAATCAGTTGGCGGGCGCCAAAGAAGTATCTGACGGTATTCACCAACTCATTACGGGCGGTATTAAGCGCCGGGCCATCGGACAGGCCGTCAAGACCCAGGGCCCTCACGTCGACCGGGTTTGTGCCGGGCTGATCGAACTGATCGCCCTACAGAAGCAACTATTCCAGACGTACTTAAACAGCGTTCAACTCCGGGCCAACGAAAACGCCGGTTTTCAACTACAATTAGCGCGTAAAAATAACATTGACCCAACCCCGCTCAATCTGGATAAGGATGTCATCACGCTGGTTAAATTGTACGTCAATGCGGAAACGAAAAAACTGGATCAGATTGAAACAACTGTGAAAGCCTTCCGGGCTGGCCATCAGGAACTGGTGAAGCAATCCGGAAAAGTAGGCCGCAAAAAGGACGGAGACGTGGTGAAGCAGATCATTCAATCGCTGAAAGGCATCTACAACGGTATCGAACAATTCTCCACACCCGACCCCGCCAATTAAAGCCATGAACCGTCAGGAAATTTCCGCAGCCGTCATCGCCACCTCCCAACTGTACAACGAGATGGCCCTGTCTATCTCGCAAAAACTGCTGGCCGACCTGCAAAACAACAAAATTGATTTCGACCACTTCATGAGCGTGAACGCCAATGTGGTCCGGCCCTTAACCGTTGCCTCGACCAAGATGCTCATTGATTCGTCCATCGTTATCATCGACGGGCTCGACGAGCATTTTCAGGCCATTCTGGAAGGGTCAACCCGGTTAAAAGATGCGATTAACAAAATCGATCAGGTCGAAAAAATTATACAGACAGCCTCGCTCCTGCTGTCAACGGCGGCCCTGATTGTCACCTTCGTGGCGGCCCCAAATCTGGCATCGGCCACGGCGGCTGTTTCCTCGGTCGGCAATCTGGTTAATTCCCTGAAATCCGACTCCGAGGATGCGGAAGAATAACCTCGGCTATTCTGTAATTCAGACCCATACATTGCCTTTTAACGGGTTTATTTTTATAATTTGCCTTCTGGCAAAGATGCCTTAAGCCATTTCATTTCCTGCCTTTATCCTCTTTATGATTGACGTTCCAAAACGCCTTGCGTTTCTGTTGAATAAAAATACCGCTGCGGTGCTTACGGCCTTTGCTTTCTGGGGTTTCATGGCCTACCAGACCGACAACGAAGAGCGCACCTGGAGCATCTACAAAGCCGACTCCCACAGCACCAGCTACGCCCGACTCAATCAGATCAATCCCTCCAACGTGACGCAGCTGCAACCGGCCTGGACGTTCTCGATGCAGGACATGAAAACGGGTGCCCGTCCGGGCCGGAGCGAATGCAACCCGATTGTGGTCGACGGCGTAATGTATGCCACCTCCGCCAGACACTGGGTATACGCGGTCAATGCCGCTTCCGGCGAACAAATCTGGTCGTTTGATCCGTTTGACGGCGCGGAGGGCGGGGGTGTCAGCCGCGGGGTCACCTACTGGGAGGAGGGCAACGACAGACGGATTCTGGTAACCGGGGGTGACCAGTTGTTTGCCCTCGATGCCCGCACCGGTAAACCCATCACCAGCTTTGGCAAAAACGGACGCGTCAGTATGAACGTCGGTATGCGCGACAACCCCGAAACCATTTCCGTTATCCCGACCTCACCCGGCATTGTTTACAAAGATTTACTGATCATGGGCGCTGAAGTGTCCGAGTTATACGGTGCCCAGCCGGGGTATATCCGGGCCTATCACTGCAAAACCGGCAGGCTGGTCTGGACGTTTCACACCATCCCGTTGCCCGGCGAACCCGGCTACGAAACCTGGCCGAAAGATGCCTATAAATACGCCGGTGGGGCCAATGACTGGGCCGGTATGAGCCTGGACCCGGAGCGGGGCCTGGTTTTTCTGGCGCTGGGTTCTCCTTCTTACGACTTTTACGGGGCCGACCGAATCGGGAAAAACCTGTACGGCAACAGCGTGGTCGCTCTGGATGCGGCTACGGGCCAATACCGATGGCATTTTCAGACCGTTCACCACGACCTGTGGGATTACGACCTGCCCGCACCCCCGAATCTGGTAACGGTGGAACGCGACGGAAAACGCGTGGATGCAGTAGCCCAGGTAACCAAACACGGCTTTATCTTCGTTTTTGACCGCGAAACCGGCCAGCCGCTGTTTCCGATTGAAGAGCGTCCGGTACCCGCTTCCACCATTCCGGGCGAGCAGGCATGGCCCACACAACCGTTTCCGTTAAAGCCCAAACCGTTTGCCCGGCAGTACATGAGCGAACAGGATTTGACGCATTACACCGATGCGGGCCACGACTCAATTGTGAAAAAATACCGTTCGATGCGGTATGAGGGACTTTTTACGCCCCCGGATTTGAAAGGAACGCTCATGCTGCCCGGTTCGCGCGGGGGAGCGGAATGGGGCGGGGCGGCTTACGATCCGGCGAGCAGCGTACTTTTCGTAAAGTCCAACGATTCGCCCGAAATTCAATCTATGGTCAAAGTTGACCCCGAGCAGGAAACCCGGAATATGAGCGTATTTCAGCAGGGGAAAGCCTTGTACATGACGTACTGCGTGGCCTGCCACGGCAAGGATAAAAATGGCGATGAGCCGACTTACCCCTCCCTGATTGGCCTTAAAAACCGGATGACCCGGGAAGCGGCTCTGGACAAAATCAAAAAAGGGGGTGGTAAAATGCCCGCGTTTGCCAGCGTGATTAAAGGCAAGGAAAAAGGCATCATCGCCTTTCTATACGAACGGGAGCAGCAAAAGAGCGATGCCGTTACCAAATTTGAAACCGGCAAAACGAAGGAGGGCGCCGACCGGTACCTCAACCTGACGGCCTACGGTCATTTCCGCGACCCCGACGGCAATCCGGCGCTCCGGCCACCCTGGGGAACCCTGAGTGCCGTCAACCTGACGACGGGTGATTACGTCTGGCAGACACCGTTGGGAAATGATGAAAAACGGCAGGAAAAAGGCACACCCGAAACCGGTCAGGAAGGCTCGGCAGGACCGATTGTTACGTCCGGCGGACTGGTGTTTATCAGCGGCACCAACGACCGGAAACTTCGGGCTTTTGACAAAACAACCGGAAAACTGATCTGGGCCACCACCCTGCCTGCCGTGGCCAACGCGACGCCCTGCACCTACAGCGTACGGGGGAAACAATACGTGGCCATATCCGTAGGCGGCACCGACAAGAATCCTTCCGGCTCCATCATGGCCTTTGCACTACCCCGTTGAGGTGTTGCCATCCAGTACTTTTCAACCCCTCAGAACCTCCATTGCAGGTTCTGAGGGGTTAATCGACAGCAATCAGTAGAGTAGTCGCTGAGCTTCGGGCAGCGTGGATACATGGTTCATTTTACCGTGCCGAAACACCCGATACAGTTCTCTGATTTCCTCGGCGGTATCGGCAATGAACGGACCGTGCGAAACAATCGGATCGTTTTGCGGCAAAGCAGCATAAAGCACAACCCGCCCGCCAGACTCACCCGCCGTTAAATGCAGGTCACTGGTCGCATTGCCCGCAAACCGGTTCAGCCAGCCCACCTGATTGAGTTGTAGAACGGCCTGATCGTCACCGATGGCAACGCTTCCTTCAAGTACGTACAAAAAGGCGTTGTAAGCCCCCGGAAGCTGTTGGGTCGTGCTGATGCCGGGTTGCAGGTGAATGTCGGCAACAATAAGCGGCACATAATTTTGTATGGGCGATGTGATTCCGGCCAGCGAACCGCTGTAAAGCCGGATGGTAAGTCCTTCCCGCGATACCGTAGGAACGTGCGCCAGCGGGAGGTCCTGTACCCGTGGGCTAGTCCAACGATCTTTCTTCGGCAGATTCAGCCACATCTGCAAGAGCCTCATTTTTGCTTTCTTCTCAGTGGTTTCCGAGTGGACAATACCGCTTCCGGCCGTCATGATCTGAAAGTCGCCCGCTTGCATTTGGTGGGCCGAATCACCGATTTCTCCTTCCAGCAACAGCGAGACGGTTTCAAAACCCGCGTGCGGGTGCGGACCGCCCACGGGTTCATCGCTTTTTTTATCAAGTACATCGTCCATCAGCAAAATGAACGGATCGCTCTGCGAAAAGTCGGTTTGAATGACCGCCCGGGCCGTATGATCAGGTCCCAGAAAACCGGTTTGGGCGGGTGGTGTATGGACGACGGATAGTGTTCTTTTCAGAACTGTCTCCGGTTTTGCAATCAGTTGTGTTTCCATAATCTTAGTATTTATTTAGCAAATTTCAACGGTAATCCGCTGAAGCAGAACATCGTTGTCTTTACGAAACAAATGTATCCTTATTTACTATACATTTGTAAGCACTATACTTCCTGATAGCACTATCCTCTATGATAGTACAGTAAGCCTTATGGAAAATACAGCCATTGAACCAGAACATTCAGAATCAGCGTGCAAAGGAACGCTGCGGCCTATCCGCGACGCGCTGGATATTTTAAACGGGAAATGGAAACTCCCGATCATCGTAGCCCTCACCTTTGGCGAAAAACGGTTTAGCGAAATTGCGAAAGAGATTGACGGTATTACCGACCGCATGCTTTCTAAAGAATTGCAGGACCTGGTTACCAATGGGTTAGTCAAACGAACCGTGGAAGAAACCTTCCCCGTTAAGGTGACGTATTCCCTGACACCCCATAGCAAATCCCTGGATGACGTAATTGAGTCGCTCCGAAAGTGGGGTATTCTGCATAAATCCTATTTAGTAAACCGAGATAAGTAACCCCGTAAAGCAACGCTCAACCGGACTACACAGACCCCTTCTTACATCTCCCAAAAGTCCAATCTATAACGCCCTGATCTTCCTGGTTTTTAATAAATGAAGAAAAATCTTGCATTTCGAATCTGCTTTACATTACTTTGTCGCGTGACTTAGTAGACTAAGTTGTCACACAACACCGACGCGCTCACTCCAGGCGGGTCGGCTATGTTTAACCTTTCATTTTACAAAAATGAAAAACAGGTTTACCGTTCAGGCATCCGCTACGCAACCCGTTGATGGGATGGTCTCTCCCTCTGGCAAGTTCTTATCCGTATGGTCTACAGACAGCTGCTGTTGTTGCTAGCCGTTTGCTTATTTCTGTAACACATCGTTCGCTGACCCTTTTCCTGCTTTCCCACTTGTCAATTCCTTTTTAAGGAAATTAACGGCCTGCCGTAAAGGGTCTTACTCTTATACGTCCGGTTTTCAAAAAGAGAGCAGAACATTCTTTTCATCGTGCATACCGGCTACCGCTCCGTATATTATATATAACCTATAGATTTAATGAAAATAAAAACAGAAACGTAACTCTCACTCGAACGCCATAAAAAAGCCAGTCCTGCGGCAACAGGACTGGCTGGTTAAAAACAAGGCTCACTTTGGCAAATGATTCAGGCAGTCGCTTCAACGACTGTCCCAATACCCTATTTTCTATTTAACCAGTACAAAACAATGAAAAAAAGTTTATTTTTCTTACTTGGGCTGGGCTTTTTGCTCCACGCTTTCAGGCTTTCGGCCCAGGATACCGGCCCCATCATCAATGCCACGCTCTCCGGCAACATCATTGATTCCAGAACCAAAGAGCCACTTCCCGGCGCGTCGGTTCAAATCAAAGGAACAACCAACGGTGCCATCACCGACGCCAACGGGAAATTTGCCCTCAAAACCGGCCAGAACCTCCCTTTCGTACTGATTGTCAACTACATCGGATATATCCCCCAGGAGGTCGTTGCGGCTACGAATACCATTGACATTCAACTGGTTGAAAGCGTCAACCAACTCAGCGAACTGGTCGTTGTTGGATACGGCACCCAGAAGCGGAGTGATATTACCGGTTCCATTGCCTCCATTCCGGCGGAGGTAAAAATGCAACCGGTGGCGTCGGCCGAACGGCTTTTGCAGGGAGCCGTCGCCGGAGCCGTTGTTACCCAGACTTCCGGGCAGCCGGGCGGGGGCGTCAGTGTCCAGATCCGGGGCAACAACTCCATCACGGCGGGCAGCGATCCGCTCTATGTCATCGACGGTTTTCCGATTAACAACGACTACTCACTCAACGATGCGGGCGTTACCAACGGTTCGAAAATCAACCCCATGTCGACCATCAACACCGCCGATATTGAAAGCATGGATGTCCTGAAAGATGCTTCTGCGACGGCCATCTACGGTTCGCGGGGTGCCAACGGAGTGGTGATCATCACCACCAAAAATGCGTCCAAAGGCAAGTCGTCCATTACCTACGACGGTTATTACGGTGTTCAGAGCGTTATCCGGACGGTGCCGGTACTCAATGCCGGGGAATGGTGGCAACTGCGCAAGGATGCGGCCCGCAACTCCGGCAAGAGCGTAACGATTCCGTCTACCATCGGGTACTCCCTCGACACCAGTGGAGTTGGCACGGACTGGCAGGCGGCCGCGTTCCGGAAGGCCCCGATCCAGAGCCACAGCCTTTCCATCCTGTCGGGTTCCGACAAAACCAAACTGGCGCTTTCTGGCAATTACTTCAACCAGCAGGGCATTTTGCAAAATACCGGCTTCAACCGGTTTTCGGCCCGCATCAACATCATCCACGAGTACAGTAAAAAACTCCGCCTGAGCGCCAACATTACCGGGAGTACGAGCCAGGCGGATGTGGCCCCGGCGGCCATTGTCGGGAACCTGCTGCTAACCCCGCCTGCCCTGCCCATCTACCGGGAAGATGGTTCGTTTGTGGTCAACAGCCCATTTGAATCCAGTCTGCAAAACCCGATCAACTCGCTCTACAACCAGTTGAACGAAACCCGCACGAACCGCTTTCTGGGCAACATCTCGGCCGAATACACCATCACCGACGGTTTAATTGCCAAGGTGCTATTCGGTGCGGATGTGGTCGATAACAAGCAAAACCGGTACCTGCCCATCTCCACCGCCGAAGGACAAAACTTACAGGGCAATGCGCTGGTCGGTTCGGCATTTACAACCAACTGGCTGAATGAAAACACATTAAGCTATACGCGGGAGATTGACTCGAAAAACAAGATTGATGCCGTCGTCGGTTTTACGGCCCAGCAGTCCAACTCAAAAGGGGCCGTGGCCGAAGCCGCCGGTTTTGCCACGGATGCGTTTTCGTACAACAACCTGGGCACCGGAATCACCAACCGAACACCCGGTTCATTCGCCACCCAGTGGGCGCTGGCTTCGTACCTGGGCCGCGTCAACTACGCCTACGACGACCGGTATTTGCTGACGCTGACCCTTCGGGCCGACGGTTCTTCGCGGTTTGGGGAAGGCAACAAATGGGGCTATTTCCCGTCGGCGGCTTTCGGCTGGAACGTCAACAACGAATCGTTTTTCAAAAATTTCCAGCACGTTAGTCTGCTGAAAGTCCGGTTGAGCGCCGGGCTGACGGGCAACCAGAGCATTCCGCCGTACCAGTCACTGTCGCAACTCGCTTATTTCCGGTACAACTTCTCGAACACCACCGTTTCCGGTTTTGCTCCGAATACCGTTCCGAACCCCAATTTGGGATGGGAGAAAACCTTCCAGATCGACGGCGGGGTTGATGTGGGGCTGCTGAATAACCGGATTCAACTGGTGGCCGATTACTACTACAAAAAAACCACCGATCTGCTGCTGTCGCGCACGGTTCCCGGTACGTCCGGTTTGTCGAACTTCTACGGCGGGCAGGCGTCTACGGTTTACCAGAACATTGGCGCGGTTTCCAACAAAGGCATTGAACTATATATAAACTCCCGCAACCTGACGGGCGACTTCAAATGGAACACCATTCTGGTGTATTCCAGAAACATGAATAAAATCCTGAGCCTCGGCGACGGTGTTGACCAGATCATTCCGAACATTTCGCAGGCTTCCATTGCTAAAGTTGGTTATCCGCTCGGATCGTTTATTGTGTACCAGACCGATGGTGTTATCCAGAACGGCGATGCGGCCCTGACGCCCCAGGCGAACAAAAGTCCGGGTGGCCAGAAATACAAAGACATCAACGGCGACGGCGTCATTACCCAGGCCGGTGATCGGGTGGTCATTGCCAATCAGCCGGGTTTTACGGCGGGTCTTACCAACACCTTCAGCTACAAAGGCTTTGACCTGACGGTTTTCTTTCAGGGGACGTTCGGCGGTAAAATCTACAACGAGAACCGCGCCAACCTTGAACTGGGCACCGGCTACACCAACGCATCGCGCAATCTGCTGAACCGCTGGACGCCCGCCAACCCAAACATGGACGTGAAAGCGGCTTATCAGGACCCGGCCATCACCATCTCGGATCGCTTCATCGAAGACGGCAGCTATGTGCGGCTGAAGAATCTCTCGCTGGGCTACTCGATTCCCAGGAGCGTTCTGGCCAAAGCCCGGATTACTAACCTGCGCCTTTACGTCTCGTCGCAGAATGCCGTGACCTGGACCCGATATACCGGCTACGATCCGGAAGTGAGCCTGAACGGTCAGTCGCTGATCAACAAGGGCGTGGATTCGGGCGTGTACCCCAACAGCAAATCGTATCAGGCCGGGATTTCCCTGACCTTCTAATCAAGGAATTTAAAGAACTGACAATGAAATTATTACAATATACCGCCGTAGCCCTGCTTTTTCTGACGGCGGCTTCCTGCTCCGAATTTCTGAAAGAAAGCCCAGAAGCGTTTCAGTCGGAAGACCAGTATTACAAAACGCAGGCCGACGCCATCACAGCCGTCAACGCCGTTTATTTCCTGCTTAATTCGGGCGGCACCATTCAGACGCCGTACAACACGCTGTTCAACACCGGGATGAACATGGCCAGCGATGACGAAGATCCGGGGCCGGGCGCGACCAACGCCGATGTGCGGTCGCTGTCGGTGCTGGCCCACTCCTCAACAAACCTGCGGGTCTACGAAATCTGGCAGCAGCATTACGCGGCCATCAAAAAAGCCAATGTGGCGCTGGAAAAAATACCGGCTATTGACTTTGATGAGACGCTCAAAAACCGTCTGCTGGGTGAAGCTAAGTTTCTGCGGGCGCTCTATTACTTCAACCTCGTGCGACTGTACGGTGACGTGCCGCTGATTACCAACTACCAGAAAGCCGTTTCGGCGTCAGACTACGCGGTTGCTAAATCGCCCGCAACGGACGTGTATGCGCAGATTGAGAAAGACCTCACCGAAGCGGCCAGCGTTTTACCGGCTTCCTACAGTGCCCCGGATGTAGGTCGGGCCACGGCTGGTGCGGCCAAGGCGCTGCTGGCAAAAGTATACCTGACCAAAGCCTCGTTGCCGCTTAACCGGGTGGCCCATTATCAGGATGCCGTCAAAAAGGCCGAGGAAGCCCTTTCGCCCGCCGATGGCGGAACGGGAACCTATGGGTATAACCTGTTTAGCAACTACGCCGACGTATTTTTGCCCGCAACCGAGAATGGCGTGGAACACATCTTCTCGGCCCAGTTCAAATCCAACTCGCAGGGCCAGGGGAACAACGAAATGTCGCGGGCCATTCTATCGGCCATTCCCGGACTGACCGGCAATTATGCCCACATGGTACGATTTTATACGGAAGGGGCCGACAGGTTTTACAGCATTTATAAGATGTATAAGCCCGCCGACAAGCGGAAACGGGCCACGTTCGTTACCAGCTTTACCAGCCCCACCAACGGGCGTAAATACGCGCTGCCGTTTGCTAATCCGGCTGTTCCAAACGACTCAACGCCCTTCTTCAATAAGTGGTGGGACCCCAACTCGCTGGCCGTCACGAGCGAATCCGGAACCAACGTACCCATCCTGCGCTATGCCGATCTGCTGCTGATTCACGCCGAAGCCGAAAACGAAGCGCACGGCCCCACCGCCAAAGCGTATAAATCGCTGAACCGGGTGCGGAACCGGGCCGGTTTGCCCGATCTAACGCCGGGGCTGACCAAAGATCAGTTCCGGGATTCGCTCTACCTCGACCGCCGGCTTGAACTGGTGTACGAGTACCAGCGGTGGTTTGACCTGATTCGGCAGAAAGACGCGGCTGGAAACAGCACGTTCGTGCGAAACCTGCACAAAGTAGGCAAAACGAACGCGACCGAGAAAAACCGGCTCTACCCCATTCCACAGTCGGAAATCGACAACAATTCACTGCTGACCCAGAATCCGGGCTGGTAATTGACACGCTTTTTAACCGCAAACCTCATCCTTCATGACCCGATCAGACCTTATTCTGCTGGCGAAAAAGATTGCCGTTGGCATTCTGGTCACGCTTCTCCCGGCCCTTATTTTATTCTGGGGCCTGCATCTGACGCAAACGTTACTGAAGTCGTCGCCCCCGAACACCCAGGTCAATCACCCTTAAACAACGTCTCGTATGAAAATGGAACCCCAAATTGCCCGACGCATCGTTCGGAATGCCCTGCTCAGCGTATTGCTCTACGCCCTGCCGGTGCTGCTCATGTTTGCCACGTTCTATGTGACCGGACAACGGCCCTGGGAGGAAAAGGCCCGGCAAAAAGCGGCCCAGGCAGCCGCCGTGACAAAAGTTAAACCACAAACCCGTTAACGCCATGATCAACTTTTTTGAAGATGTTTTCCGGAATCTGAACACCTGGGGCCTGCCCACGCTGGTCCTGCTAATCGGTATGGTAGAGTTTTCGTTTGGCTTATACAACAAGCACTGGGACAAAAACGAGCGGCTACTGGACATTGCCTGCTTCACGCTGCCGAAGCTGGTGGTCCGGCCGCTAGTAACGTATTTCAGCCTGCAACTCCTGCCGCTTGCGCTGCCCGACGTTCAAGATGCGTTCGACTGGGTGCCGTTCTGGTGGGGTTTTGCCATCATTTCCGTGGCCGACGACCTGACGCAGTACTGGTATCATCGGCTGCACCACGAAGTGCCGTTCCTCTGGCGGTTTCACCGAACGCACCACTCCGCCCCCTACATGGGCATGGCAATGGCGAGTCGGCAGAACATCATCTACACCATGTTTTTTTCGCAGACGTACCTCACGGCGGTTCTGGTGTATCTGGGACTTGGCTATCCGGCTCTGTTCGTTCGGGGGATTAAATCAATCATCACGACGCTGGCGCATTCGAGCATTCCCTGGGACAAACCGTTCTACGACCACAAGTGGCTGCATCCGGTGGCCTGGGTGCTCGAACGGCTCATCTCGACTCCGGCCACTCACCACGCGCACCATGCCGATACAACCGACGACGGCGTAGGTCACTATAAGGGCAACTTCGGTAATATGTTTTTTCTCTGGGACGTCATTTTCGGTACGGGCCTGATTACCCGTCAATACCCGAAATCCTACGGTATTTCGCATTACCAGCAGGAAGAATGGTATGCCCAGTTTATGTGGCCCATCCTGAAATCGAAGAAAGAAGGCAGTGAATTGTCGCACGGTGGTCCGATGGTGAAGGAAGACATAAAAGACCCCGAACCGGCTGCGCAACCCATCATCACCCCCGGTTCGCTGTACGTGAACCCGGAGTTGAAAGTGATGTAGAGACGCCGAAGCTGACTATATCCACTCCGGCATCCCCATGACACGCCATCGCCCCATGCCGCGCAATTTAAAACAGACGATCAACCTGTTACCCGTTTATTTCAGTACCTTTCTTTTCCCGACGGGTGCGCTGCCTGGGGCGATGGATACCCGGGGCACCAAAGGCTTCGTCCGGGGGAAATAGCAAGCCGAAATGTGTCGCCATCTGTGACTGATTATGAAAATTGAAACCCTGCTAAGTACGCTGTTGCTGCTGCCCGTTCTGTGGAGCAACGCCCAAGCGACCGCCGACCGTCCAAACATTCTCTGGATTGTCAGTGAGGACAACAACACCTCGCTCATCGGCTGTTACGGCAATGCCTTTGCCACCACGCCTAACATTGACCGGTTTGCGAAGGAGAGCATTCTGTACAAAAATGCATTTTCGACGGCCCCGGTTTGTGCGCCGTCGCGCAACACGCTCATTACGGGGATGTACCCTCCGTCGCTGGGTACGGAGCATATGCGCAGCACGAACCCGATACCGTCGTTTGTCAGGTTTTTCCCGAAATACCTGCGGGAAGCGGGGTATTACACCACGAACAACGCCAAGAAGGATTACAACACCGTTGATCAGACCGATGCCTGGGACGAATCGAGCAATACGGCGACGTACCAAAATCGAAAACCGGGGCAGCCGTTCTTTGCGGTGTTCAACCTCAATGTGTCGCACGAAAGCGCCCTTCATCAGCCCGCAGCCACCCTGCACCACGATCCGGAAAAAGTACCGCTACCGCCCTATCACCCGGCGACGCCCGAATTTAAACGCGACTGGGCGCAGTATTACGACAAGGTGGAGGAAATGGACCGGCAGTTTGGCAAACTTCTGACCGAACTCAGGGAAGCGGGTCTGGCCGATAACACCATCGTTTTTTACTACGCCGACAACGGCGGGGTGCTGGGCCGCAGCAAGCGGTTTATGTACGAGTCGGGGCTGCACGTACCGCTGGTAATCCATCTGCCGAAAAAATACGCGCACCTGGCCAGGGCACAGGCCGGTTCGCAAACCGATCAGCTCGTGACGTTTGTGGATTTTGCGCCGACCCTTCTAAGTCTGGCCGGTATCCCGATTCCGGATTATATGCAGGGGCAGGCGTTTCTGGGCCTCCAGCAGAAGCCGGAACGTCAATATGCCTACGGTTTCCGGGGGCGCATGGACGAAGCCATTGACCTGTCGCGGTCGGTGCGGGATAAAAAATACCGCTACACCCGCAACTACCTGCCTCACAAGCCCTACGGTCAGCACCTGGAATACCTCTGGAAAGCCCCCTCGATCCGGTCCTGGGAAGCTGAATACAAAGCCGGGCGTCTGAACGAAATCCAATCCCGCTTCTGGCAGCCGAAACCCGCCGAAGAACTCTACGATGTAGACGCCGACCCGGACAACATTCACAACCTGGCAACCGACCCGCGGTATGCCAACGAATTAGCGCGTTTACGGAAAGCCAACGACCAATGGCTCCGCGAGAGTAAAGATGTGGGCTTTATTCCCGAAGCCATTCTGTCCAGAATTGCTAACCAGACGCCATTGTACGATTTCGCCCGGCAGGGAAAATACAACGCCGACCGGGTGATCGAAACCGCTACGCTGGCGTCTTCCCGCAACCCGGCAGACGCCAAAGAACTGGTCAACCGCCTGAACGACCCCGACCCGGTTGTACGGTATTGGGCGTCCATGGGCTGCACGGTATTGAAACCGGCCAAGGCCAAAAAACCACTCCTTACCTTATTGCAAGACCCGGAAGCAGCCGTTCAGATAGCGGCTGCCGAAGCCCTGTACGGACTGGGCCAGAAAGAACAACCGCTGGCGGTGCTGAAAAACGCCCTGACCAGTCCCAGTCGTCCGGTTCGGCTTCAGGCGCTGAACGCACTGCAAACGTTCGGCAAAGATGCGGCCCCGGTGGCCACGATAGCCCGAGAGATTATTGCAAAAACACCCACGACCAATCCGGTTAATGATTTCTATGACGTTCGGGCGGCCCAGACGCTGCTGGACGCAATTGGCAACTAACTCCTAGTAGCGATGAAAAAACCGATTCTAATGCTGTTTCTGCTCTTGTCTGTAACGACGGCTTTTACCCAGCAGCGTCCGGCAACCCGACCCAACGTCATCATCATCATGGCCGACGATCTGGACAGTCGGCAGTTGAGTTGCTACGGCGGCCAAAACCTGAAGACCATCCATATCGACGCGCTGGCGGCTGATGGGCTGAAATTCAATCACATCTATACGTCCGAAGCGATGTGCGTACCCACGCGGGCGTCGCTGTTTACGGGGCTGTATCCCGTGCGGCACGGGTCGTTTCAGAACCACAAGCCGGTTTATGATACACTGAAAAGCGTTGGGCATTACCTGGCGGACCTGGGTTACCGCGTCGGGCTGACGGGCAAAGACCACAGCACCAAACCCAAAACCGTTTTCCCGTTCGAGATTGTCAACGGCTTCGAACCAAACTGCGTGGCTCCGACGGACGAGTATAGCCTGGACGGCGTTCAGGAATTCATCACCCGCAACACCAGGCCGTACTGCCTGTTTGTGATGAGCATCAATCCGCACACCCCCTGGACCGTCGGCGACACCACGGAGTTCAAGGCGGATAAACTGATTTTGCCAACCAATTGGGTGGACACCCCGATTACGCGTCGGCAGTTTGTCAGATACCTGGCCGAAGTCCGGCGGCTGGACGATCAGGTGGGCGACATTACTCGGCTGTTGCAGCAAACCGGACAGGACCAAAACACTATCGTGGTGTTTCTGGGCGAGCAGGGCGCGCAGTTTCCGGGTGCCAAGTGGAACCTGTGGGATGTGGGTCAGAAG
Organism: Larkinella arboricola; assembly: GCF_003259745.1. Taxonomy (GTDB): domain Bacteria; phylum Bacteroidota; class Bacteroidia; order Cytophagales; family Spirosomataceae; genus Larkinella; species Larkinella arboricola. Next base: position 273,483 of record NZ_QLMC01000003.1, read on the forward strand.
AGTTCAATGCTGGTCAAATGGCCCGGAACCGTTAAGCCACGGACAGAAACCGACGCGCTGGTGCAGTACGAAGACATCACCCCGACGCTCATTGAGCTGGCGGGCGGCAAACCCATCGCCGGACTTGATGGCAGGAGTTTTCTGCCGGTGCTGCTCGGCAAAAGTCCGAAAGCGCGAACGTATGCGTACGGGATTCACAACAACATTCCGGAAGGAAATCCTTACCCCATTCGCAGCATCCGCGATACGCATTACAAACTGATTCTGAACCTCGCCCCCGATCAGGAATACTACAACCGGTTTATGATGAATGCCGAGCAAAGGGGCCGCAATTCGGTTTGGTTTTCCTGGACCGATCAGGCTGCCAGCGATCCGGAGGCCCGGCAAATTACCGAACGGTTTGTAAAACGGCCCGCCGTCGAGTTCTACGATACCCAGGCCGATCCGTGGGAGCTCAACAACCTGGCCACCCACCCGACCGCCCAGAAACGGATTGAGCAATACCGGCAGGAACTGGAAAAATGGATGCAACAGCAGGGCGATACCGGGGCCGCGCTGGATGTTCGCTACACTAAAAAAACGGAATAACCGATGCAGCGTATCACCCTACTTTTTGCTTTCCTGTTGATCGGGAACACGGTTTTCGGCCAATCAACGAAGTCTAAACCAAACATCGTCTTCATCATGGCCGACGATCTGGGTTACACGGACCTAGGCTGTTACGGCAATCCATACATCCGAACGCCCCACATCGACGCACTGGCAAAAGGCGGTTTACGATTTACTCAGGCATATTCGGCCTGTCCGGTTTGCTCGCCCTCCCGGGCGGCCATTCTGACCGGCAAGCACCCCGCCCGACTGCACCTGACCAACTTCATCGCCGGAGATCGAAAGGATACGGCGTCGCCCCTGCTGCCCGCTCCCTGGACCAAATACCTGGCCCCTTCGGAAACCACGCTGGCGGAACTTGTGCAGCGCAACGGCTACCAGACAGGAATAGTCGGGAAGTGGCATCTGGGCAATGGCAATGCCGACTCCACGGCCCCGGCGGCTCAGGGGTTTTCCTACGACCGCGTCATTGCCAGAAACGGACTCGATTATTACAACTACACCATCACAGCACGGGGCAAAACGGCATTTGAAGACAAGGGCACGCATTACCTGACCGACAAGCTGACGGATTATGCCGTTGAATTTATCGACCAGAACAAAGACCAGCCCTTTTTTCTGTACCTGACCTATTCCGCCCCGCACGTCATGCTGGTACCGAGGGCCGATAAGCTCAAGTACTATCTCAACACCTACGCAATACGCTCAAACGGAAAGTTCAACCCCAACTATGCCGCCATGATCGAAAGCATGGACGATGGTGTGGGACGGGTGATGGAGCAACTGGCTAAACACAAGCTGTTCGACAATACTATTGTGGTTTTCACGTCGGACAACGGCGGTCTGGGATTACCCGAACTCGGTCCGACGCCCACCAATCTGGCCCCGCTGCGGGCCTGGAAAGGACACGTCTACGAAGGCGGTATCCGGGTTCCGCTGATTTTCTGGTGGAAAGGCCAAATTAATGCGCAGACTGAAACCGCCAATTACATCACCGGCACGGATTTCCTGCCCACCTTTCTGGAAGCCCTGAATCTTGGCGGTCAGCCCGCCAGTCCGGACGGCCAGAGTTTTTACCGGGTTTTGAAGAATCCCGACCGGCCCGTTGACCGGGGACCCATTTTCTGGCACTACCCGCATTTCAGCAACCAGGAAGGGCGGCCCGGCGCAGCGATTCGCTGGGGTGATTACAAACTGGTGGAACTCTACGAAACCGGCAAACTCGAACTCTACAATCTGAAACAGGACATTTCCGAGCAGAAAGACCTGTCGGCTTCCTTGCCCGACAAGACGAAAGAACTGGCCGATGCCCTGAAAAAATGGCGCTCGGCGGTAAAAGCCAATATGCCCGTACCAAATCCTGCTTACAAGAAATTATGACAGGTTTCTAAGATTATTCTTCCGATAGTCCTTTTGGGTCAGGTCGAAGTTATGTCTATGTCAGCGTGCGAATCAAGTGACGAACAACAATGGGTTACAACTTTCGCTGTAACCCGTTGTTGTTTTGCATAGTCTGGTTTTCTGTCGCCTTCGTACTGATAAGGAGAATGTTGTAAATTTTTATAACTTAAAAGTTATTTACTGATCCCTTCCAATTATACCGATGACCAGAGCTTTTACGGATGCAATCCCGCAACAGGCCACTTCGGCCATGAATACATTTAGCAGCAAGGCACTAAACGGGTCGGGGATTTTGCTGGTGGCTACCGTCTGGGGCAGTGCCGCCTTATTCGGCCTTTACATTCTGGCTTTCTACGCAGCCGCCCTGTACGAAGGCAACATGGAACGCTGGAATCAGATTTTACCCGGTTTATACGAGCGCGAAAGCAATACGGCTACCACCGGCATCGGTCTGCATTTTGCCACGGGCGGAATCATTCTGATACTGGGAAGCATTCAGCTTATTAAAGCCATTCGGGTTCGTTTTCCGGCCCTGCACCGCTGGATAGGCCGTTTATATGTTCTTTCGGCTTTATTGGCAGCCATTGGTGGGCTGATCTTCATTGCTCTCAAAGGCACCATTGGCGGCCCGGTCATGAGCCTGGGTTTTGGCCTCTACGGTATCCTGATGTTTGTTTCAGCCATTGAAACCTACCGGCATGCGGTCGCTGGCCGACTGGAAAAACACCGGCGCTGGGCACTCCGGTTGTATGCCCTGGCCATCGGCTCCTGGCTATACCGTATGGACTACGGTTTCTGGCTGCTGCTGACCGACGGTCTGGGACATACGCGCACATTCAGCGGTCCCTTCGACCACGTGATGGATTTCTTCTTTTACATTCCGAACCTGCTGGTGGCCGAAGCGTTCATCCGGGCCCGGCAGTATCAGGCTTCTTCGGCCCTTCGGTTGGGGGCCAGTCTTCTGCTCATGCTGGCAACCGGTTTTCTGCTGGTCGGTACTTATTATTTTACGATTTTTTACTGGGGACCGGCTATTCTGGGATGGTTAACGCGTGCCTGATTGCGTTTTGACATTATCAGTTATATCAAATTTACTTCTTTTTAAAACAACACCGTATTGCAACGCTTTGAATCGGCGGGCTTCCTTCGTGCTTTACCACTAACCCATAGGTCACACTTGCTATATTGCTGATACTAGCGGCAATGACAGGTGCGCCTGCCATAACCAGCGTTTTTACACAACTATTTTTCAGACGTTATCAGTAGTAAAATACCGTTCGGGTCTTTTAGTGCTACCAGTACCGCGCAGCCTTTTGGAGGGTTATCGCGGATGCTCATGCAATAAACGTCCATTTACCATCTCTATTGAAAGCAGCCCGGACCCAGTTTCCGGGCTTTTTTATGGCTTCCTTTATGCTGATCCGTTTTCGGGAGATTACCCCCAATTTGCTTTCTGGATGTTGTCAATGCTGATTTTGATGCTTTCGAGCGGGGGGCGTTTGCAGATATCCTGCTCTACGAAATAATGCTTCATACCCGCTTCCCCGGCTTTATCAAAAATGGCAGCAAAATCAATCGAGCCGGTGCCTACCTCGGCAAACTCCTTCTCCGGCGTATTGGCCATGTCCTTAACGTGCCACAGCGGGAAACGGCCCGGATATTTGGCAAAATAATCGGCGGGTTTCTGGCCCGTTCTGGCAATCCAGTAGAGGTCCATTTCCATCTGAACGGTCGTGTTCTTCAAGATTAGTTCATACGGCATCTGACCGTCTACGCGCTCATTGAATTCAAAATCGTGGTTATGGTAGCCCAGCGTCAGACCGGCCTTCCGGGCCGTTTCCTGCCCTTTCGACAGCAACTCAACCAACTGTTTATAATCGTCCGGTTTGCGCTCATCGTCAAACAGATACGCAATGATGATGTATTCCTGACCGATGGCCGCAGCATCATCGACCACCCGCTGCCAGTTTTTAGTCAGGCCGTCTGCGCCCCCCGCCTGTTTGGAACGCGCGGTTAAGGTATGCCCGCTTACGGCCAACAGACCGTTATCTTTTAGAAGGCTGCTATACTCAGCCGGGGTTTTTCCAAAGAATTTCCCGTCGGTGTACCCAAAGTTTTCTACTTTTTTATATCCCAGTTTGCCGACCTGCGCCAGAATGGTTTCAATCCCCTGCTTCTGAATGTCATCCCGAAGTGTATAGAGTTGCAGACCAACGTTTTTGGTTGTCGCTTCGGTGGCCGTGCTGGAAGCAGCCGTTGAATCGGCGCTCGATTCAGCGTTTGAACTGGAGTTGGAACTATTGCAGGCATTCAGTGCAAGGGCGGAGAAGGTACCTAGCCCCAGCGAAGCGCCAAGAAAATTTCTACGATTCATCATTCGTGTATCATTACGTAAAATGTACGCAATGATACACGTTTTTAGGAATGAAAAAATACAGCTCGAATATGAATACCCTAATATTTTCCCAATTTAATACACAATTAATCTGATTCGCTACCTGCAGACGTGAATACGCAAATCAGTCTGCCCAGGCTTTTCTCTCCGGGTAAAGCTAGGCTAATACCGGTTTGACCACCTTTCCGGCAACGTCTGTCAACCGAAACGGACGGCCCTGAAACTGGTAGGTCAGCTTGGTATGGTCGAAGCCGAGCAGGTGCAGAATCGTGGCCTGAAGATCATGTACGTGGACTTTATCTTTAGTAGCGTAATAACCAATGTCGTCAGTTTCGCCGTAGCTGAAGCCCCGTTTGACCCCGCCCCCCGCCATCCAGACGGTGAAGGCATCCAGGTGGTGATCGCGGCCCATGAACGGCAGCGTCTGCCCATCGCGGTTTTCCTGCATGGGTGTCCGGCCAAATTCACCGCCCCAGACCACCAGCGTTTCGTCCAGCAAACCGCGTTGTTTCAGGTCTTTCAGCAAAGCCGTCACGGCCTGATCGGATTCGTTGCATTTGTCGCGCAGACCGGTTTCAATCGAACCGTCCTTGCTCGTGCCGTGCGTGTCCCAACCCCAGTCGAAAAGCTGGACAAACCGTACTCCGCGCTCCACCAGCCGCCGGGCCAGCAGGCAGTTCCGGGCAAACGAGCCTTTGTTCGGATCAACCCCGTAGGCATTCAGAATGTATTCGGGTTCGCTCTTGATGTCCATCGCGTCGGGCACCGACATTTGCATTTTAAACGCCATCTCGTACTGCGAAATCCGCGTCAGAATTTCCGGGTCTTTTACCTCTTCGTACTGCTGGCGGTTGATGTCGTTGATCGCGTCGATGGTTTGCTTCCGAATGTCGCGGTTCATGCCCTTCGGATCGGATACGTACAGAACCGGGTCGCCGTCGGTACGGCACTGCACGCCCTGATACACCGTTGGCAGAAAACCGCTGCCCCAGACCGATTTACCCGCATCCGGCTGTTTACCGCCCGACGCCAGCACGATGAATCCCGGCAAATTATCGTTTTCCGACCCCAGCCCGTACGTCACCCACGAGCCAATGCTCGGGCGACCCAGCCGCGCGTTGCCGGTATGCATCAGCAACTGCGCCGGGGCGTGGTTGAACTGGTCGGTATGCATCGATTTGATGAACGTCAGTTCATCAGCCACGGTTTGCAGGTGCGGCAGGTAATCCGAAATCCAGGCTCCCGACTGGCCGTGCTGCGCAAATTTGCCCTGCGGCCCGAGCATCTTCGGCACACCCCGAATAAACGCGAACTTTTTGCCTTCCAGCAACGCCTGCGGACAGTCTTTGCCGTGGTATTTCATCAGTTCCGGTTTGTAATCAAACAGCTCCAGTTGCGAGGGCGACCCGGCCATGTGTATATAAATTACCCGCTTTGCTTTCGGAGAAAACTGCGCCGGGCGTGGCGTCATCGGTTCATTGGGAGCGGTGGCACCCAACGCCTGCTTTTCTTCTTTTTTATCGAAAAAACCGCAGCCTGCCAGGGTTGAACTCAAGGCCATCGCCCCCAAACCCGTTGAGCAGGTGTGCAAAAAATGCCGACGGGTTTCGCGCTGCAAAGCCGCTTCCTGAAGTTCTCTGAGTAATTTGTTCATTGGTTTTATTCTTTCGTAATCACTTCATCCAGGTTCAGCATGGTGTTGGCCGTCACGGTCAGAGCCGCCAGTTGGGGCGTCGCTTCCTCGCAGGCCAGCAGTTTTTTCGCTTCGTCGGGATGCTGCTGATAATAGGTTTGGGTATTGCGGTACAATTTTGCCAGAACCGCCAGCTTTTTCGGTGCCAGATCCCGCAGCATAATCATGCGAAAACCGGACTGAATTTGCTGTTCGGGGGTTTTACCGCGCAATTTCATGGTTTCGGCCAACCGCTGGGCGGCTTCCACATACACCGGATCGTTGAGCGTTACCAGTGCCTGAAGGGGCGTGTTGGTCCGCAGTCTCCGCAATTGACAAAACTCCCGGCTGGGACTATCGAAGGTGATCATGGACGGATACGGGGCCGTACGTTTCCAGTAGGTGTACAAGGCCCGTCGGTAGCGGTCTTCACCCTCGCTCAGTTTCCAGCTTTCGCCACTGTAGGGCGACTGCCAGATACCGTCCGGCTGGGGCGGCATCACACTCGGACCGTATAATTTATTGCTCAGCAGGCCCGTCACGGATAGCGCCTGATCGCGCACCTGCTCGGCCGCCAGCCGAACCCGTGGCCCGCGCGCCATTAATTTGTTGAACGGATCTTTGGCGAGCAATTCCGGCGATACGTCGGAACGCTGGCGATATGTTGCCGACATCACCATGCGTTTCAGCAGTTTTTTCACACTCCAGTGATCGGTTTCCATGAATTCGACCGAGAGCCAGTCCAGCAATTCACGGTGCGTCGGCGGAATACCCTGCGTACCCACATCCTCAACGGTTTCGACGATGCCGGTACCGAACAGTTGTTCCCAAAACCGATTGACAGCCACCCGCGCCGTCAGCGGCTGTTCGCGGCTGACCATCCATCGGGCCAGACCCAGCCGGTTTTTGGGCAAGTCCTTCGCCATCGGCGGCAGCGATTTCGGCACGTCGGGTTTCACTTCTTTGCCTTGCACCAGCCAGTTGCCGCGCTCAAAAACGTGGGTTTTCCGGGCCAGATCGCCGGTTCCTTCAAACATGATGGGCGTTACTTCGGGCCGGGCGTTCAGGATTTGGGCCAGTTTCAGGTCCATTTCGCCCAGTTCGTGAGCAGGTTGACCGGGCAACGCAGGCTGAAACGACACCCATCTGATCTGTACCCAATCTTTCGGCGTTTCGGGGCTGCTCAACGTCCAGTAGAGATGATGCCGTCCGGAAACCGTCGGCAGGGCAAAAATCATGGTGGTGTCGCGGCCATTGGCGGGCGTCGGGATTGTCAGCAGAACCGGCCCGGTTGGGCTATCCTGATGAAGGGTCAGAACGGCGTTTTTCGCCTTGGTTCCCCACTGCATAATCAGCCGGTTTTTGCCGGTCAGATCGACGCTTTTAATCCGCCCGGACCCCGCATCCTGCATCCCGAAAAATTTAGCGTCCAGTAGCGAGGCATTGACGTACTCATCAAAATCGTGGGAGTTGATTTTCGGCTCCGTAATCCGGACAAACTGCATCACCTGCTGAAGCTGCCGGGGCTGTTTCAGGTGGGTTTTCAACCAGCTATTCAGTTCCTGTACTTTCAGCGAATCTTCTTTTTTGTAAAACCGCAACGTCGGTGTTTCGGTCGTTACGTCCTCATCGCGGGTGTTGTTGAAGAAAGCTAGGTATTTGTAATATTCTTCGTGTACAAACGGATCGTAGGGGTGGCTATGGCACTGCACGCACGAGAACGTCGTGCCCTGCCACACATCCCAGGTGGTGTTTACCCGGTCGATGACAGCCGCCACCCGAAACTCCTCATCCTGTGTACCGCCCTCGTCGTTGGTCATCGTGTTGCGGTGAAAACCCGTAGCCACCAGTTGATCGTCGGTGGGGTTGGGCAGCAGGTCGCCCGCCAGTTGTTCGACGGTAAACTGGTCGAACGGTTTGTCTTCGTTGAAGGCTTTGATCAACCAGTCGCGGTACCGCCAGATGCTGCGCCCCGGGTCACGCTCGTAGCCTTTGGTGTCGGCGTAGCGGGCCAGGTCCAGCCACATACCCGTCCAGCGTTCGCCATAGGCCGGAGATGCCAGCAACCGATCCACCACCTTAGCGTAAGCATCCGGCGATTGGTCGGCGACAAAGTCTGCAACTTCTTTTTCCGTTGGCGGTAATCCCGTTAAATCGAGTGACACCCGACGAATCAGCGTGGCTTTGTCGGCTTCGGGTGACGGTTTCAGGTTTTCCGCTTTGAGTTTATCCAGAATGAAATGGTCGATTTCGTTTTTAGCCCACTTTAATTCGTCGTTTTCGGCCAGACCCAACCGCGACCAGAACGTACCAATCTGTGGTACATCCGGTTTTTCAACGGGTTGGTATGCCCAATGGTCTCCCCATTCGGCTCCCTGATCAATCCATTTCCGGAGTAGTTCAATTTCTTCGGGTTTGAGCGGGGGCGCTTCCAGCGGCATCCGTTCTTCGTGGTCGGTAAGTGTCAACCGGCGGATAAATTCACTGGCGTCGGCATCGCCCGGAACAATGGCCGGTTTGCCGGATTTGGCCGGAGCGAGTGCTTCGTGTTTAAAGAGCAGACTGAAATTGGACGCCTTTTTGACCCCGCCGTGGCAGGCGATGCAGTTTTTATTGAGCAGCGGCTTGATTTGGGTATTAAAGTCCACCTTATCCTCGAATACACCAAGGAACGAGGAGAGCGTAAGCGCAACTACTACGGCCAACCCGCCAGCCATCAGAAGTTGAGGTTTCATAATAAGGGTTAGTTTTTAACTACGGACTCTTTACAAAGAGTACAAAATCGGTAATGTACTGTATAGTAGTACAAAAATTATAAAAATTCCGGACTTTTCCTTGTTAAAATTGAGAATGATTGAGATGACGCGTCAATCGGCCCATTCCGAATGCAGAGCCCGCACGCCAGTGAAAGCCTTATTCGCTGCGCAAACTTTTCACGGGATTGGCCAAAGCCGCCCTGATACCCTGAAAACACACGGTGAGCAAAGCCACGAAGATGGACACCAACCCCGCCAGCGCAAACACCCACCAGGCCGGATCAAGCCGGTATTCAAAGCTTTGCAGCCATTGACTCATGACATACCAGGCAATGGGCGTAGCCAGAACGATGGCGACAGCAACCAGCTTCAGAAAATCCCGGGACAACAGCGCGACGATACTGGCCACCGACGCACCCAGCACTTTACGAACGCCGATTTCCTTGGTCCGCTGTTCGGCCGCAAAAGCCGCCAGTCCAAACAAGCCCAGACAGGCAATAAACACCGCCAAAACCGTGAATGTCAGCAGAATCTGCCCCTGTTTGCGTTCCGCCTGATACTGCCGGGAAAAGTTTTCGTCCAGAAAGTGAAATTCCGGCGTACTGGCCGGGTCGAAGGTTCGGTAAACCGACCGGATGTGACCTAGAGCTTCCGTTACCTTGTCGGGCTGAATCCGCAGGTAGACGTTGTCTTTGTCAGCCGGTACGGGCATTTGCAACACCAGCGGCTCAATTTTGTGTTGAAGCGAATAGATATGAAAATCCTTCACCACCCCGACCACCCGGGCTTCGGCGGTGTTTTTTTCGGCATCAATGAAATATTTTACCCGTTTGCCGATTGGTTTTTTCCAACCGAGTTGTTTGACCAGCGTTTCATTGATCAGGACCGCTTCCCACAAATCGCTTTTAAATGATTCGGAGAAATTCCGGCCCGCCAGCAGCTTAATTTCCAGCGTTTTGAGATAATCTTCATCGATCAGAAACTTCTGAACCACCTGCGAACCGGCTGAAATCGTACCATTCTGCTCGAAGAACATTGCAGTACCGCCAATGTTATTGTTTCCGATCGGGTTGCTGGCGGTCGACACGCTCTGAATCAACGGGTTGCGGAGTAACGCTTCCTTGAGGGCGGTTACGCGCTGGCGAACTTCCTGGCTGTCGATGTGAAAGGTAAGCACCTGCTCCTTGTTGAAGCCCAAATCCTTGTGCATCACAAACCGCATCTGCCGATAGACCAGACCTGAACAGACAATCAACGCAAAGGCGGCTACAAACTGAAAGACCACCAGCGATTGCCGGAACAGCGAATTACCCGACTGGTCGCCCACCATTCCGCGTAGGGCAGCAACGGGCCGAAAACCCGACAGCAGCAGGGCGGGATACAGACCGCTCAACGCGCCAATCAGTAGCGAGAAGATGACAACCGCCAGCCAGGTAGCCGGCAAATTATCGAAAGACAATGCTTTATCGGCCAGTTGGTTAAAGTAAGGTAAAGCCGCCGTGACAAGCGCCATGCTCACCAGCCCCGCGAGAAACGTCATCAGCATCGATTCGGTCAGGAACTGTCCGATGAGTTGCCACCGGTACGACCCGATGGCCTGCCGAACGCCCACCTCGCGGGTGCGTTTCAGCGAGCGGGCCGTGTATAAATTGACGTAATTGATGCAGGCAATCAGTAAAATGAGGACGGCCACCCCCGCAAAAATGGAAACCGTGCGCGCATTTCCATTCGGGCCGATCTCGTAGTCCAGTTGCGAGTGGAGGTGAATCGAGGTCAGGGGCTGGAGTTCGATTCGATAATCGACATTGCCCATTTCCGGTTGAATGTATTTCTGGAAAAAACCGGGCAGCTTGGCTTCCAGCGTTCTGGCATCACTTCCCTTCGCCAGCAGCAGGTAGGTATACAGTTCAAAATTCTGCCAGCCACTGGTATAATTAGCCGGTAGCGAACGCAAAGCACTGAACCTCAGATGAGAATTGGTCGGCACATCCTCGATAACGCCCGTTACGGTATTAGGGAAATGATTGCTGAACTCGACGGTTTTACCGACGGCCTGGCTGGCGTCTCCGAACAGGGCTTCGGCCAGGTTTCGGGTCAGAACGATGGTTTGCGGTTTTTGCAGGGCCGAAGCCGGATCGCCGTAGAGAAACGGCAGACTAAACACGCCAAATACCGTCGGGTCGGCGAAAAAGATATCGCTGGCTTCTATTTTTTTATCGTTGAAGGTAATCGTTCCGCCCCCTTCCGGGTGAATCCGAACGACTTTTTCCACTTCCGGATACTCATTTTTGAGGGCAGGTCCGTAGGGTGCCGACGTCGGTGCGAGTTTCAGATTGCCGCCCGGCCACTGGGCGTAGTGTACAACCCGAACAATGCGGTCGGCCTGGGCATGAAACCGGTCATAGCTCCACTCATCAAACACATACAGAGCCATTAGCCAGACAGCGGCCATGCCAATTCCCAGCCCAACGACATTGAGCCCGCTGAACAGTTTGTTTTTCCAGAAGGTCCGGAGCGTGATTTTCAGGTAATTGCGTAGCATGTCCGTAAACCGTTGATGTTGTAAAACCGTATCCCTGCTTTCAGGCCCCAAATGCTGTACCAGACAAATAACTAACTGGCTATCAAACCCGTAACCTCCGCCCCATCCGACGAATGTCCGTAAATGGACGGTTTTTCTGACCGGTAATGGACAGCCATTCAGCGCACCGCCGGTTCGAGCAGCCGGATCGTGCCGGTATCGGCATCCATTTCGGCTTCGATGCCCACCGGAACCGTAAACTTGTGGGTAATATGCCCGATCATCGCGCCCGAATAGGCCGGTTTCCTGAGCGGAACGATATGGTCGCGAAACACGTCTTCCATCGTCAGGGAGCCGTATCCTTTCCCCGGATCGCAGTCGGTGCATTTCCCGAATACAAAACCGCTGATTTCATCCAGCACCCCCGCCAGCCTGAGTTGTGTAATCATCCGGTCCATCCGGTAAACATCTTCGCCGATATCTTCCAGAAACAGGATGCTTCCTTTCCAGTCGGGCAAATACTTCGTGCCCATCAAATGGCTCAAAACCGTCAGATTACCACCCAGCAGCCGTCCGCGTGCTTTTCCGGGATGCAGCGTCGTTATGCGGTCCTTGGTCTGCGCCAGCAAATCGCCTTTGTCGTGCGGATTGTCCATCAGAACGGCCTGACCGTCCATCAACGTCTGCCGCAGGTAGTTTACCGTAAATGGATTCCAGGTGACGGCCCCCACCGGACCGTGCATGGTGATTAACCCCGTCTGGGCGTAAATACCAAGCAACAAAGCCGTAATATCGCTATACCCCACCAGCACTTTCGGGTTCCGGCGAATCAGGTTGTAATCGAGCAGGGGCAACAGCCGGGCGCATCCCCAGCCGCCGTGCATGGCCATGATGGCGTTAACACCAGAATCGGCAAACATGGCGTTCAGGTCGGCTGCCCGGTCGGCGTCGGTTCCGGCCAGGTAGCCATACCGGTCGAAAACGTGTTTGGCAACCACAGTTTTGAAGCCCAGCGCCTGCAACGACTCCACCGTAATCTGCACGGTTTCGTGGCTAAAGGCCGGAGCCGCCGGGCCCACCAGCGCAACCGTATCGCCGGGTTTCAGGCGGGGCGGTTTGATTGCCGGAACCGGTGGATGAAAGGCGGTTGTAGCCGCAGCTGCGGAGATCGTCTGCAAAAAATGTCGGCGGGAAAAAGACATGCGATCAGAAACCAGTAGTAAGAATTTGAAGAAAAATAGTAACAAGATAGAAGCGATCCCTTAATTTGGGGAAGATTCGCAATTCTTAAAAAAATTTAAAATATTTTTATTGGTGTTACGGATCAATATGCCGAATTTTGCCGCTCCGCTCGAACTACATTTTACCATTCGTTATGATTTCTGAACCTTCCGTTTCCGAAAACGCGTTAGGTCGCCAACCGGGAGAACCGGTCCAATCGGCCATTACCTACGAGAAAATTCCGACACACATCTACGCTGATGCGAAAGATGCCTCCCGCGCCGTCGCACGGGAAATCGCAGCGCTGATTCGCGAAAAACAGCAGAAAGGTCAGCAATGTGTGCTGGGTCTGGCCACGGGTTCGTCCCCCAAGACCGTCTACGCCGAACTGATTCGTCAGCACCGCGAAGAAGGTCTGAGCTTCCGCAATGTGGTTTCCTTTAACCTGGATGAATACTATCCGATGGAGCCCGATTCGCTGCAAAGCTACGTGCGCTTCATGAAGGAGCAGTTGTTCGATCACGTCGATATTCCGGAAGGCAACTATTTTATTCCGGACGGAACGGTAGCACCGAATAAGGTTTCTGAATTCAGCCGGGCGTACGAAGAAAAAATTCAATCGTATGGCGGTCTGGACTTCCAACTGCTCGGTATCGGGGGTAACGGTCACATCGGTTTTAACGAACCGGGTTCGCTGATCAACTCGCACACCCGCCTGATGATGCTCGACCACTCGACGCGGGCAGCCGCAGCCGGAGATTTCGGTGGTCTAGCTCAAACGCCCAAGAAAGCCATTACGATGGGTGTAGCGCCGATTCTGAGCGCCAAACGGATCGTTTTGCTGGCCTGGGGAGAACGCAAAGCCCCGGTGATTCGGGCGGCTCTGGAAGGAACCGTTACCGAGCAGATTCCGGCATCCTATTTGCAAACCCATCCCAACGCCCTGTTTGTCATTGACCAGGCCGCAGCGTCGGACCTGACCCGGATGCAAACGCCCTGGCTAGTGGATACCGTAGAATGGAATAAGCAGATGGTGAAAAAAGCCGTAACGTACCTGTCGCGTACACTGGGCAAACCCATTCTGAAGCTGACCAACAAAGATTATAACGATAACGGGATGAGCGATCTGCTGGCGCAGGTAGGCCAGGCGTATGATCTGAACATCGACGTTTTCAACCAACTCCAGCACACCATTACCGGCTGGCCGGGCGGTAAACCCAATGCCGACGACACCAACCGTCCGGAGCGTGCCCAGCCTGCCAAAAAGCGTTGTCTGATTTTCAGCCCGCACCCCGACGATGATATTATTTCGATGGGTGGTACATTCCAGCGGCTGCACGATCAGGGCCACGAAGTACACGTGGGTTACCAGACCTCCGGAAACATTGCCGTAGCCGACGATGAAGCCCTGCGCTTCGCGGATTTTGTGGTCGACTTTAACGATAAATTTGGCATTGACAGTCCGGAAGCCACGCGGATTTTCCGGGATGCTGCGGCTTTCCTGCGGGAGAAGAAAGGCAGCGAAATGGACACGGAAGAAGTGCGTTACGTAAAGGGCCTGATCCGGAAAGGCGAAGCCAAAGCAACCTGCCGCTTTGTCGGAATTCCGGTCGAAAACGCCCACTTCCTGAATATGCCGTTCTACGAAACCGGTAAGGTGGAGAAAAAACCGCTGGGCGAAGAAGATATTCAGGCGGTAATGGATGTTATCCGGGAGGTGAAACCCCACCAGATTTATGCCGCCGGTGACCTGGCCGATCCGCACGGAACTCACAAAGTGTGTCTGGATGCGATCTTCGAAGCCGTTCGCCGGTTGAAAAACGAAGATTTCATGAAAGAATGCTGGGTGTGGCTCTACCGCGGTGCTTGGGCCGAGTGGGACATTCACGAAATCGAGATGGCCGTACCGATGTCGCCCGACCAGTTGATGCGCAAGCGGCTTGGTATCTTCAAACACCAGTCGCAGAAAGACGGCGTGGTGTACCAGGGCAGCGACTCGCGGGAGTTCTGGCAACGCGCCGAAGAGCGCAACCGGGCCACGGCGAGTCTCTACAACCAGTTGGGTCTGGCCGAGTACGAAGCAATGGAAGCCTTTGTTCGCTGGAAATATTAACCCGTTCCCATAAATCACAATGCCCATACGCAGGCCCCGGGCTCTGTTGTACGAAACGGCCCCAACCCTACCCGGTTGGGGCTTTTTTGTGAACACACTGCTTCAATCTGCCTAAAAAATTGTAACTATACAGCAGGATACAACCCACCCGTATCATGGAACAAACGGCTATTTCACCCGGCCATTATCTCAATTCTGACATCAATCGGCTCACCGGCAAGACGCGGCTCCTGTCCCTCGACACCTTTCGGGGCCTTACCGTAGCGGCTATGATTCTGGTGAATAACCCCGGCGACTGGGGCCATATCTACGCACCGCTGGAACACGCCCACTGGCACGGCTGGACACCCACCGACCTGATTTTCCCGTTCTTCCTGTTCATCGTCGGCGTTTCCATTTCGTATGCCTTGCAGGACAAAACCCGGGATGGGCTGGTCGGCAAAATCGTAAAGCGTAGCCTGATTCTGTTTAGCCTGGGCTTGTTCCTCAACCTGTTTCCGAAGTTTGATTTCGCTACCGTCCGGATTCCCGGTGTGTTGCCGCGAATTGCGCTGGTGTATCTGGCGTCATCCCTGATTTACCTCCGAACCACAACCCGAACGCAGGGCTGGCTGATGGGTAGTTTACTCATTGGCTACTGGCTGCTCATGTCGTTTGTTCCGGTACCGGATTTCGGCCCGGCCAACCTGGAACCTGCAACCAACCTCGGTGCCTGGCTCGACCGCACGGTGCTGGGCGGCCACCTTTGGAAAACCTCAAAAACCTGGGACCCGGAAGGCTTGCTGAGTACCCTCCCGGCAATTGCCACGGGTCTATCAGGCATTCTGGCCGGAACGCTCCTGCGTTCGACACGCCCGGAAGCCGAGAAAGCCGTCTGGTTGTTCGTGGCCGGTTGCCTGTCGTTGCTGGGATCCTACGTCTGGAGCGGCTTTTTCCCGATCAACAAATCACTCTGGACCAGTTCGTTTGTCCTGCTCACGTCGGGTCTGGCATTGCAGGCGCTGGCGTTGTGCTACTGGCTGATCGACGTGCGGGGATACCGCAACTGGACCAAGCCGTTCGTGGCGTTTGGCGTCAATGCCATCACGGTTTTCTTTCTCTCCGGCCTGATTCCGCGCATTCTGAACCTGATTCGCGTTCCGCAGCCGGACGGTTCGGACATTGGTGCGAAGGAATGGATGTACCAGACGTTTTTCGTACCGTATTTCGAAAGCCCGTATAACGCGTCGCTGGCCGGAGCCCTGACATTTGTCCTGATTTGGTTTGTAATTCTCTACTGGATGTACCAGAAAAAAATCATTATTAAAGTTTAAATAATACCACTAATTTCGGGTTAAAGCGGTAAACGAGCAATAAACCGTATAACCAACCTGAAACAATGAACAAGATTCTGGCTACCGGACTCATGCTGGCCTGGCTGGCAACCGGTGCGAGTGCCCAACAACCCGTTAAGAAAGCTCCCAAAAAAGCCCCTGCTAAAACGCTCCCGGCCAAAGCCGTAGCAGCCGGGATTCCGGCGGAACTCAAACAACCCATTCCGTTCGATCCGGAGGTGAAAGTGGGCAAGCTGCCCAACGGCCTGACATATTACATTCGGAAAAACACTGAACCCAAAAACCGGGCGGAACTGCGTCTGGTTGTCAATGCCGGGGCCATTCTGGAAACCGACGACCAGCAGGGCCTGGCACACTTTCTGGAGCATATGGCCTTCAACGGCACGAAGAATTTTCCTAAAAACGAGATCATTAGCTTCCTGCAATCGTCCGGTGTGCGGTTTGGAGCCGACCTGAACGCATCGACGGGTTTCGACGAAACCATCTACCAACTGCCCGTTCCGACCGATTCAGTGCGGCTTTTCGAGCAGGCGTTTCAGATTCTGGAAGACTGGGCACATAATGTAACCCTCGACCCGGCCGAAATTGACAAAGAGCGCGGGGTTGTGCTGGAAGAAGCCCGATCTGGACGCGGGGCCGGTCAGCGGATGCGCGAGAAGTATTTTCCGCTCATTCTAAACAACTCGCGTTACGCCGACCGGCTGCCGATTGGTAAGGATGAGATCATCAAAAACTTCAAACCCGAGGTGCTGCACCGGTTTTATAAGGACTGGTACCGCCCGGATCTGATGGCGGTGGTGGCCGTTGGAGATTTTGACGTGGCAAAGGTTGAAGGAGTTATCCGGGAAAAATTCAGCCGGATTCCGGCGGTGAGCAACCCGAAACCACGGGTGCGGTACCCGATTCCACCCCATAAAGACACGAAGATCGCTATTGTAACCGATCCGGAACAACCCAATACCGTGGTCCAGATCATGTACAAACGGCCCGAAATCAAGGGAAAAATCTTGTACGACGTTCGCGAAGCCATCAAGCGGGTGTTGTTCAACTCCATGATTGGCAACCGGATCAACGAACTCACGCAGCAGTCTGACCCGCCGTTTCTGGCTGGCTATAGCAACTACGGTAGTTTTCTGGGCGATCAGGATGCGTTCAGTTCCTACGTAATTGCCAAAGATGGCAATGTAAACCGGGCCGTTACGGCCATTCTGGACGAAAACGCCCGCGTAGATCAGTTCGGATTTACCGAAACCGAATTGGACCGCGCCAAAAAACAGTACCAGAAAGCCGTAGACCGCGCCTACCGCGAGCGCGACAAAACCCGTTCGGGCAGCTACGTAAACGAATACGTCGAGAACTTTCTGCACGGCGACATCCCGGTCAGCATTTCGTTCTACAACGATTTTCTGAAAAAATACCTCGACGGCATTACCGTTGGCGACGTCAATAATTTGGCCAAGCAGTTTATTACGCAGGAAAACCGGGCGGTTGTGATTATGGCGCCGGAGAAAGATAAAGACAAGCTCCCAACCGACAAACAGATTCTGGCTCTGATCAATAATGCCGGTAAAGGCCTGACAGCCTACGTCGATAAAACACTCGACAAACCGTTGTTACCGACCTTACCCGTTGGCAATCCCGTGGCGAGTGAAAAACAAATCCGCGACATCAACGTAACCGAATGGACGCTCCGCAATGGGGTCAAAGTTGTTTTGAAGCCCACGGATTTTAAAAATGATCAGATTATTTTTTCGGCCACCAGCCCGGGCGGCACGTCGCTCTACACCGACAAGGATTTTGAATCGGCCCGGTTTGCCTCGACCCTAGCCCAGATGAGCGGCATCGGCGATTACAACCAGATTCAGTTAGGCAAATACCTGACCGGCAAAACCGTCAGCGTGTCGCCGTACATTGGCGAAACCAACGAAGGCATCAGCGGCAGCACCACGCCCGACGACCTAGAAACGGCCCTGCAACTGGTCTATGCGTATTTTACCGCGCCCCGAAAGGATATGGATGTGATCAAAGGATTTCTGTCGAACCAGAAAAGTTACCTGCAAAGTCAACTGGCAACGCCAACGCCCCAGAAGGTGTTTCAGGACACGGTGCAGTCGCTGCTGGGCGCTTACCATTACCGCCGGTTGCCGCTGACGCCCAACCGACTGGATCAGGTAAACGTAGACCGCGCCGATGCGATTTATAAGGAGCGGTTTGCCGACGCCAGCGATTTCACATTCTTCTTTGTTGGTAACTTTAAGGAGAAAGACATTAAGCCCTTGATTGAGAAATACTTGGGTGGCTTACCGGTAACAAACCGGAAGGAAACTTACCGCGATCTGGGCATTCGGACGCCAGCCGGGAAGATTGAAAAAACCGTCACCAAAGGCATTGAGGCTAAAAGCACCGTTCAACTGGTGTTCAGCGGTGATTTTGTCTGGACACCCGAAAACGCCACGCAGATTGACGCCCTGGCCGAAGCGCTGGAAATCAAGCTGACCGAAACGTTGCGCGAAGAAGAAAGCGGGGTGTATGGGGTGGGCGTGAGCGGGGCCTACGCTAAAATTCCGGCGCAACGGTATACGTTCCGCATCGGGTTTGGCTGTGCGCCCGAGAACGTTGATAAGCTGATTGCCCGCACACTGGCCGAAATAGAGAAGCTAAAACAGAACGGCGCCGATCCGAAAGACATCGAAAAATTCAAAGCCGAAACCCGGCGCGAATCCGAGGTACAGTTGAAGCAGAATAACTTCTGGCTGGGCTATCTGTCCAATCAGTATTTCAATAACGACGACCCCACCGAAATTCTGCGGGAAGACGAACTGCTGAAACAGGTCACGCCGGAAAGCACAAAACAGGCTGCCAATCAGTATTTTGGCAAGAATTTTATCAAGCTGCTGCTACAGCCTGAGCGGAAACAGTAAACGGAGCTTCCCGCAAAGCCGTTGTCTCAACAGCAGTAAACTTGTAGTTACTGATCGACGGCTTTGCGGGAAACATTTCTGCGGTTTTCCAGACAAGGGTACGGTATTTATCTGGAGACGAAACGGTATTTTACGCCACAAATTGCAGCAGTTCAAACCGGTTGCCAAACGGATCGTGGAAGAAAAACCGTTGCCGCCCGTCGATTTCGGAGGAATAAGTAATTTCAATTCCCCGGCGTTCTAACTCCCGTTTCGCTTCTTCGAGGTTTGTAATTTCGAAGGCCGGATGCCGTTTGGAGTACGTTCCACCGGCTTCTTCCCGCAGGTGCAGTTCAATATCAGCAATCGAAAACCAGAGCGCCCCGCCGGGATGCTGACCGGGCACTTCTTTCAACCCCAGCACATCGCTATAAAATGTTCGGGCTTCTTCTTTTTTGCCCTCCGGAATTGGAATGAGTACGTGGTCTAACCGTTTAAAATGAATCATGATAAAAAGCCGGGCAAATACCGTTTGCCAATCGAATACATTCGGCAATATCACACTTTTTAGCCATTTCCCCGCTCTGACCTACCGGTTAATCAATTGATCTTTAGAATATTGCCGCTCACTCAACACTTTATACCGACGATTTAACAAATCGTTACCTTTTAGCATGAATGGTTTCGAATAACCTTAAGCGACAGCGATCATGCTAATGAAAATCTTAAAATGGAGTGGTATTATTCTAGGCAGTATCCTACTTCTGCTCATCGTTTTTTATACCGTAGTTTACTTCCAGACCGAATCACGCGCCAACAAACTATATGACGTAAAGCTGCAATCGCTCACCATTCCGAACGATTCGGCTTCCTACGCCCTGGGTAAACACATTGCCGGTATTCGGGGCTGCCTGGAATGTCACGGTAATGACCTGAGCGGTAACGTATTTCTGGACGAAAGCACCCCGTTGGGTTTGTTGTACGCGTCGAACCTAACCCGCGGAAAAGGCGGTATTTCCTATACCGATCAGGACTGGATTCGGGCGCTGCGGCACGGCTTGGGAAAAGACAATAAGTCATTGTGGTTTATGCCATCACCGGAAGTGAGTACGCCACTTTCAAACCAGGACATGGGCGCTTTGATCTACTTCTTGAAAAGCCAGCCACCTGTCGATAAGACGCATCCGGCCAAGGAATTGAAACCGTTGGGACGGCTTTTAACCTTTCTGGGTGAATTTCCGCTGTTTCCTGCCGAAGCAATTGACCATGATGCCAAACCGGTTGACCATATACCGGCAGCCATTGATCCTGTTTACGGAAAGTATTTAGCCGTTACGTGTTCGGGTTGCCACGGTGCAAATTTCAAAGGTGGTCCCGGACACAGCCCCGGCGAACCCCGGATTGCGGACCTGACCCAGACGGGCAATGTTGGAAAATGGAACTCACATGATTTTATCACCGCTATGCGGACCGGAAAAACGCCCGACGGACGCGTTCTGAGCGATTTCATGCCCTGGAAATACCTCGCTACCACCTACACCGACGACGAACTTAAGGCGATTCATTTATATCTGCATGACTTGAAGTAGTCGTTTCCGGACTGCCCATCGGTGGCCGATACGGCTGAAACGGTATGTTAAGCAGATTGCCGATGCGCGAATGCTCGTGCCTTTCCAGGTGCGTATCGACCCCGTAGCGCAGGTCTTTGCTTGCCATCTCCGCGTACGTTCCGAACAGCCGGTCCCAGAACGGAAAAATGTTGCCGTAGTTGGTATTGGTCTGCGGCAGGACGTAATGGTGATGAACGTGGTGCATGTTGGGTGTCACAAAAAACCAGTTCAGCGGCCGGTCGATCCAGCGCGGCAGATGAATATTGGCGTGGTTAAACTGCGACAGCAGAACCGACAGCGCCTGATACAGCATAACAACTCCGATGGGCGTTCCGGCGATAAGCACCGCCAGCGTCGTGAAAATAAACCGGAAAACGCTTTCGCCGGGGTGGTGGCGGTTGGCGGTGGTGGTATCTACGTACGTGTCGGTATGATGGATGAGATGAAACCGCCACATCCATTTAACGTGGTGTTGCAGCCAGTGAATAGACCACGCCCCGATCAAATCCAGCAACAGCAGTCCCACAACGATCTGCGCCCAGAGCGGCAGGCTCAGCCATTGCAGAACACCAATCTGATGCGCGACAACAAAATCACTGGTTTTGAGCAGAATAAAAGCCAGCACAAAATTGACGGCAACGGTAGTCAGCGTAAAAAACAGGTTGATGCCCGCGTGTCCGGCTTTCCGGTAATGGGCATCGGCCTTTCCGAATTGAAAAAGCGGAACGGCGCTTTCCACCAGCCAGAAAAAAGTAATACCGCCCACCAGAATCAGGCTGCGGTGCGACGACGGAATCGTTTCGAAATACTGAATCAACCGTTCCATAAGCCGTTTTTGCCTTTTGTATTCGATCTTCTCTTTGAAAATTACTAAATATTCTACCCAAAGCCAATCACGCAGCGTAGTTGATCGGGAAACCGAGCCCTAAAATAGATTTGGCTTTTTTTGCGGACTTGTCCACGGCTTCCCCGTATTTTAGCGTCCAAACGAAACCCTGACCATGAACTTCCAGATTTTTCCTGACTACGAAACCCTTTCCCGTCATACCGCCCAGCGCATCGCCGACCTCTTAAACCGTAAACCCGATGCCCTGATTTGTGCGGCATCCGGCGATACGCCCGTTGGTACTTACCGGGCGCTGGTGCAATTGGTAAAAGAAGGCCAGACCCGCATAGACCGCTGTACGTTTGTGGGGTTGGACGAGTGGGTGGGTTTGGGACCGGAAAGTGAAGGAAGCTGCTCGAATTACCTCCAGCGCGAGCTTTTCGGTCCGCTGAACATCGGGCCGGAGCAATACCGGATGTTCGACGCCAAAGCCGCCGATCTGGAAGCCGAATGTGAACTGATGAACCAGTTTGTGGATGAGCGGGGCGGTTTTGATCTGATTCTGGTGGGTGTTGGCTTAAACGGTCATATTGCCCTGAACGAACCCGGAACGCCGTTTACCCTGAAAGCTCACGTTTCCGAACTGGCCGAAACCACCATTACCGTCGGGCAAAAGTATTTCAACGAGCCAACGCCCCTGACACTGGGCCTGACCACCGGCCTGCAACAGCTGATGGACGCCCGCGAAGCCATTCTGATTGCCAGCGGTAGCAAGAAGGCCCCGGTGATCAAAACCGCCCTGAAAGGCCCCGTCACCGAAGAATTTCCGGCCAGCATCATGCAAACGCATCCCAACGGATTCGTCTGGGTGGATCAGGCTGCCGCCGGGGACCTTGCCTAATTCGCTTCCACGGTTACGAGCGCCTTACCCGTGGGGGTTCCCGCTCCGCAGGAGCTGCTTAAAGACGTAATCGTGTACTCCGTCGAACTCGTCGGCGCAACCGTCAGCACGTAGGGGTTCAGAAACGTGCCATTTACTTTGGTGCCGTCGGACATAACGAACGACCAGGGAGGCAGCCCGTTTTTGAACGCAACCCGCACTTTGGAGGTCTGGCCGGGCCGGATGGTGCCTTCTCCCGCAACAATGGCCTGGCTCACATTCGGGGCCAGTACCTTGATGGTGGTTTCAGAACCTGCCACCGCCGGGCTCGTCGACGTTACCCGCAGCCGCACGGTATTGAGCGTATCTTTCAGGTAAGCCGGGTTGATTACGGCTTTGAGTACCCCCTCTTTGTAGGTCGTCGCCAGGCTGACAAACCGGCCACTTGTGTCGGCCACCTGCACAACGTATTTGTTATTGGCATAAAACCGTCCGCCGGTTGTGAACGGCACCGTAATTTCGGAACCGTGGCAGATCGTCCGGGCCGAGAGGTTACCGGTTGTGATGGTCGAGGGCGGAATATTGACCTTCACAAACGCCCGACCGCTGTATTCGCCCACCCCACAGGCGCCACCCGCCGAAGTAATGGCGTAAGGCGTCGGGTTGTTGGGCGTCACCCGAATGGTGTGCGGACTTTTCACAATGTTGTTTTCGTAGGTACCGTCCGACAGCAGAACGAACCACGGTCCTCCCCCACCGAAATCAACGGTCAGTTCGGCGGTTTTACCTTCGTCGATGCGGACCGTATCGTTGCGCAGTACGGCAACCGCCTGAGCAGCTACGGCCAGATTTTCGGCGTTACTCGTGATGGAAGGCAGGGTGGATGCAACACGAATTTTGTAAGCGCCTTTGGGTGAAATACCGTATGGCAATCGCGCCACCAGCGGGCTGGCCGTTCCGGAATTGGAAATGGTGGTCCAGTTGTTGGTCGAGTCGGCCAGTTGAACCACAAAACCGTTGCCGGCCTGGTATTTACCCGTAGCCGTAAACGCCACCTGGAACGGTGTTCCGGTACAAACCCGATAGCCGCCGTTCGGGGCTTTAAGGGCAATCTCCGGGTTCGGATTTTCATTGACATTGACGATAATTTCGCCCGAAACCGTTCCGCTTCCGCAGGGGCCGCTCACGTTCACCACTTTGTACGTGGTGGGTTTGTCGGGCATTACCGTCACTTCGTACGGCGTCGTCATTGTGTTCTGCACTTTCGTTCCGTCCGACAGCCTGAACGACCACGGCCCGTGACCACTCAGGGCAACGCGAAAGGTGGCCGGCTGGCCCGGCATGACGGTAACGGCATTGCTGCCGTCGGGCAGTTCAATCCGGGCGGTGGGTGCGGGCAAAACGCGCAGGGGTTGCGGGGTTCCGTTCACCGCCGGATTGGTAGAAGCCACCCGCAGACTGTAGCGGCTTCCGGATGCGGTATTGACCGGAATAACGCCCGTAAGCGTTCCGTTTCCAAACGGCCCGGCTTTGGCGGGTTCGCCCAGGTTGGTGACTTTGCCAGCCGCATCGACCAGTTGCAAAACAAACTGATTATCCGGCGAAAACCGTCCGCCCGACGAGCTATAGGGCACCGATACCGGTGATCCGGCGCAGACGGCCAGCCCGTTCAGGTCGCCCGTTACAACTTCCGGCAAAGCCACTTTATGGCTGTCGGCCTGGGCGCGCAGGGCCGCCGAATCGACCCGAAAAGTAGTATCGCGCTGAAACATCGCCTTATAGGCGCTGTCTCTCAGGTATTTTTCGATCAGTGTATCTTTCCGGATTTCAATCAGCGTATCCAGCCTGAAGCCCGACCGGGCGGTTCGCGGGCCAACACCCGGCGCTCCCAGACTGACGATACCCACAATCCCTAAAATGACACCTAATACCGTAAACTTATTCATGCAACCGCGGTTTCAATTTCAAAACGTAATGTTCTTTCCACTGGAGTTAACGAACTTTGCGCTAACGATTTTTACCTACAAAGATCGTTAACAATAACGGAAAGTTAGTAGACCCTAGTACAAAGTTAATAAGCCCGCATGAACGAGGAATTGATCCAGCTTCAGGTATCCGAAATAATTCCGGAAACAAACGATACGAAAACGCTTATGCTGCATCCGACCGACGGACGAACGGTTCCGTACCGGGCGGGGCAGTTCCTGACGCTGTTGTTTCATCACCTCGGCCACGAAGTCCGCCGATCGTATTCGCTGAGTTCGACGCCGGGTACGGAACCGTTGAGTCTGACCATCAAACGGGTCGAAAACGGCGAAATTTCCCGCTACCTGCTCGATCACCTCAAGGTGGGCGATACGCTGACCAGTTTACCGCCCGCCGGACGGTTTACGCTGGAAACCGCCCCCGATGAGCAAAGGGATATTGTTCTGATCGGTGCCGGAAGCGGTATTGCTCCCCTGTACGGTATTCTGAAACAGGCATTACGCGATGAGCCGAAGAGCCACGTTACCCTGCTTTATTGCAATACCAGCGAAGAAAATATTATTTTTTACCGGCAACTGGAAGCCTTACAGAAACAGCATCCGGAACGGTTTCAATTGATTCATCTGCTCAGCCAGCCCTCGGACGACTGGCGGAAGGCCGGTAACATCCGGCGGGGACGATTGAACAACTGGCTGCTCGAAAACATGCTTCCCGAGTTGCTGCGGTTTGAGCGTTCGAAAGCGCAATGGTACGTGTGTGGGCCGTTTGCTTTTATGCGGATGGTGCAGGTCACGCTCGTCTATGCCGGCATCCGGCTTGATGCAATCAAGAAAGAAAACTTTGTGATTGAACCCGTTACCCGGACGCCACCGCCCGAACTTGCCAGAGACCACCGCATGCTGCTGCGGTTTCGCGGTACGGAATACGACATTGATGTTCCGGCTTACAAATCGATTTTACAGGCGGCTCTGGACCACGGCATCCCGTTGCCCTACAGTTGCAAGGGCGGACGGTGTTCGAGTTGCGCGGGTCGAATACGGGCGGGCGATGTGCACATGACGATCAACGACGTGCTGACGGAGCGGGATATACAAAACGGCTGGATACTCACCTGCACGGGGTATCCGGCTTCGGAAGGATTGATTCTGGATGTCTAGTTGTCTGCTGCTCTGGGCCACCCGAACGGCGGTTTGTTTTAGTTTGGCCTGCCCGAAACTTCATCACTTTTTTTTCTGTTAGAGTTTAGAATAAGGCTTTCACAACGTGACAGAAAACAACACCGCCCGCAACACCGGGCTTACCGACATTGAACTGACGGGCTACGAGCAGATTGAGGTACTGGGTGCCCGTGAACACAACCTGAAAAATATTGACGTTACCATTCCCCGCAATAAACTGGTGGTGGTAACGGGAATTAGCGGCAGCGGTAAATCATCGCTGGCGTTCGATACGATTTATGCCGAAGGACAACGCCGGTACATGGAAAGTTTTTCGGCCTACGCCCGCTCGTTCATCGGTAACATGGAACGGCCCGACGTGGATAAGATCAACGGCCTGAGCCCGGTTATTTCCATCGAGCAGAAAACCACGTCTAAAAACCCCCGTTCGACCGTCGGCACCACCACGGAGATTTACGACTTCCTGCGGCTTTTGTACGCCCGCGCCGGTGAAGCGTTTTCGTACGTAACGGGCCGGAAAATGGAGCGCCAGTCGCAGGACCAGATCATTGATACCATTCTGGCGCACTACGCCAACAAAAAACTGACCCTGCTGGCACCGATTGTGAAAGGCCGGAAAGGGCATTACCGCGAATTGTTCGTGCAGATTGCCAAACTGGGCTACACCAAAGTGCGCGTTGATGGTGAGGTTCAGGACATTGTGCCGAAGATGCAGCTCGACCGGTACAAAGTCCACGACATCGAAATTGTCATCGACCGGATTGTTCCCAAAGTGGAAGCCGGCGACTCGCAGTCCCGGTATCGTTTAAGTCAATCGGTCCAGACGGCGTTGAAACAGGGCAAGGGCGCCATGCAGATTCTGGATGAGAAAAACCAGTTGATGTACTTTTCCCAAAACCTGATGGACCCCGAATCGGGCATCAGCTATGACGAACCATCGCCCAACACGTTTTCATTCAACTCACCTTACGGTTCCTGCCCGGTTTGTAACGGTCTGGGCGTGATTGAAGAAATTACGGAAGAGTCGGTTATCCCGGACAAATCATTGAGCATCAGCCGGGGGGCGATTGCTCCGCTGGGCGAATACCGTGAACTCTGGTTTTTCCGAGAAATTGAAGTTATCCTAAAAAAATACAAATTAAGCCTGACGACGCCGGTTGAAAAATATCCGCCGGAATTGCTGCACGCCCTGCTCTACGGAACAGAGGAAGATGCCACGATGCCGTCGAAGAAATTTCCGGGTCAGACCGACGATCGGCAGGACACTTATAACTTTAAATTTGAGGGCGTCATTACGTTCCTGAAACGTCAGCAGGAAACGGCGGACGTGGGCGGACGCTCCGACAAAATTCAGGAGTGGCTCAAGGACTTCACGGTCATTAAAGCCTGCCCCGAATGCAACGGCGCCCGACTGAAAAAAGAGTCGCTTTACTTCCGGATCGACAACAAAAACATCTCGGAACTGGCCCGGATGGACATCACCGAACTAGCCGCCTGGATGACCGATCTGGAAAGCCGTCTGTCGGATCGTCAGAACGTAATTGCCAAGGAAATTTTAAAAGAAATCCGTAAGCGGATCGGCTTTCTGCTGGACATTGGCCTGGATTACCTGATGCTCGACCGGCCTTTGCGGACGCTTTCGGGCGGGGAGGCCCAACGCATCCGGCTGGCTACACAAATTGGCACACAACTCGTTGGCGTTCTGTACATCATGGATGAACCGAGCATCGGTCTGCACCAGCGCGACAACGTGAAGCTGATCGATTCGCTGAAGAACCTGCGCGATCTGGGCAATACCGTTCTGGTGGTTGAACACGACAAAGACATGATGCTGGAGTCGGACTTTATTCTGGACATTGGTCCGGGAGCCGGTCGGCACGGTGGGCAGGTGGTTGGGGCCGGAACCCCCGAGCAGTTTCTGAAAAACGGTAGTACGACGGCGGCTTACCTGAGCGGTCGGCGGGCCATTGAGGTACCGAAAGAGCGCCGGAAAGGCAACGGCAATCAGTTGGTTATCAAAGGTGCAGCCGGTAACAACCTCAAGAATGTAACGCTGAAGTTACCGCTTGGAGAGATGATTTGCATTACCGGGGTGTCGGGCAGTGGCAAGTCGTCACTGATTCACGAAACGCTGTTTCCCATTCTGAACAAACATTTTTACCGATCGAAGCGGGAAGCCCTGCCGTTTAAATCGGTGGAGGGGCTTGAGCATCTGGATAAAGTGATCGAGGTGGATCAGTCGCCGATTGGCCGGACGCCCCGTTCAAACCCGGCAACTTATACCGGGATGTTCTCCGATATCCGTACCCTTTTTGCGGAACTGCCCGAAGCCAAAATCCGGGGCTACAAACCGGGGCGGTTTTCGTTCAACGTCAAAGGGGGCCGCTGCGAAGAGTGCGAAGGCGCGGGGATGAAGAAAATCGAAATGGAGTTTTTGCCGGACGTACACGTCATGTGCGAAACCTGCAAGGGCAAACGCTTCAACCGCGAAACGCTGGAAGTTCGTTTCAAAGGCAAATCCATCGCCGATGTGCTGGATATGACCGTTGAACAGGCGCTGGAGTTTTTCACCAGTCAGCCCAAGATTCTGCGGAAAGTCCAGACGCTGAACGATGTGGGGCTGGGGTATATTACGCTTGGTCAACACGCGACCACACTCTCGGGCGGAGAAGCACAGCGGGTGAAACTGGCGGAAGAACTCTCGAAGAAAGATACCGGCAAAACCCTGTACATCCTCGACGAACCCACCACCGGCCTGCATTTTCAGGACATTTCGCATCTGCTCGATGTACTGAATAAACTCGCCAACAAAGGCAATACGGTATTAATCATTGAACATAACCTAGATGTAATCAAGGTTTCGGATCACGTGATTGATCTGGGTCCGGAAGGCGGTAACAAAGGTGGGCTGATCATCGCGGAAGGGACGCCGGAGAAGGTAGCAAAAGCCAAAGGAAGCTATACGGGTAAATTCCTGGCGATGGAATTGGCCGCAGACGGAAACCGTTAAAACGCGCTTCCGGTGGTTATAAGCGAAAAATAAAGCCCCACGGTTAAATCGTGGGGCTTTTCATTGATACCGTCCTATTTAGTCACTTCCGACGGTACGGATCGAAAATTTTTAACTTCTGTTATCGGCTGCAAGCCCGGCGGTTTTTGGGTAAACCGTTGTTTCGGGACGGATTCATCGATTCCCAACTGCTGGCGCATTTCGTCCGCCGTTTGGCTCCGGCCATCGTGACTCCAGCCCGGAGGAGCCAGAAGATATTTCATTTTCTGGGTAAACGGTCCGGGGATACGTAGGTCATCCACCAGTTTTTTCCATTCGTGAAAAACCAGATTAGCGGGCGATTGATCGGTGATGTTGGTCGTCAGGCCGTAGCGGACGGGGTCCTGGGGTACTTCTTCGGCAAAGGTTCCAAACAGCCGGTCCCAGATGATGAGCGTCATGCCCATATTCCGGTCGAGGTAGCGGACGTTGGAAGCGTGATGAACACGGTGGTGCGAAGGCGTTACCAGAAACCATTCCAGAAATCCGAGCTTACCAACGTATTGGGTATGAACAATAATACCGTAAATCTGAGTGGCTGAATACATAAACACAATGTCTTCGGCCCGAAAGCCCAGCCACGCCAGCGGCAGAAAATAAACAAACCGATAGAGCGGTTGCAGCACGGACGACCGGAAGCCAACCGTCAGGTTAAATTCTTCCGAGGAGTGATGGGTGACGTGAACGGCCCAGAAAAGCCGACAGAAATGGTCGATCCGGTGTAGCCAGTAGAAAGCGAAATCTTCCAGAATCAGCAGGATAGGCCAATATAGCCAGGGGTTCGTGATTTCTGTCACCCGGTGTTGATAAACCCATACCAGCACGCCCACATAAAAGCCCCGAACCAGCAGATCGAGACTCATGTTGAGCACGGTCAGGTAGCAATTTTGCAGGATTCCTTTAACCGAATAATACGTTTTATGCTGAAGATAGCTGAACAGGATTTCAACTCCGATCACAAGGGCATACAACGGTGTTGAAATCAACAACAGCAGTGATTCCCGGTACTCAACCATTTTCTTGCGTTACGATGACTACGTTGCAAGTTACAGCATTGCGTACCGCCTATTATGGGTTTAGTGATTAGAAATTTATTAAAAATAGCCCTGAATCCTCAAAAACTACAAAATCTGTTTCCTACCAGCGCACCTGCCCATCGCCAGTCACAACCCATTTTTCGGTCACCAGTTTCTCCAGGGCAAACGGGCCGCGGGCGTGCAGTTTCTGCGTCGAAATCCCGATTTCAGCCCCCAGGCCAAACACTCCGCCGTCGGTAAACCGGGTAGAAGCATTGGCATATACCGCAGCCGCATCCACTTCACTCAGAAAACGGTCGATAACGTCCGAATCCCGGGAAATGACGGCTTCCGAATGGCGTGATGAATACGTCTGAATGTGCGACAGGGCATCATCCAAACCGTCGATTACTTTGATGGCGCATTTATAATCCAGAAACTCCCGGCCAAAATCGCTCAACTGTGCCCGTTGCAGCATCGGATACTTCACTGACGACAGAATGTCGAAGGCTTCTTCGTCCGCAAACACCTCGACGTTCCACTTCGTAAAACCGTCTACCAGCATCGGCAGAAACTCGGCGGCAACGGCCCGGTCTACCAGCACACCGTCGAGTGAATTACAAACCGAAGGGCGCGACACTTTGGCGTTCACCACAATATCGCGGGCTTTTTCGAGATCGGCCGTCTTTTCCACGTAGGTATGACAAACCCCCGCGCCGGTTTCGATGGTCGGCACCAGCGAATTTTGCCGGACATACTGAATCAGCGAATCCGACCCGCGCGGAATGATAATATCGATGTACCGCGTAGCCGTCAGCAGTTCGTTGACCACGGCCCGGTCAGGCGGCATGAGCGAAACAGCAGCTTCGGGCACGTCAAATTCGGCCAGCACCTGATGAATCAACCCCACCAGCGCCAGATTGGAATAATGTGCTTCCTTCCCCCCTTTTAATACACAGGCGTTGCCCGACCGCAGGCAGAGCGAAGCCACATCCAGCGTCACGTTGGGCCGCGATTCGTAAATAACCCCCACCACGCCCAGCGGCACGGCCAGTTTCCGGAGCTGAAGCCCCTGCTCGATGGTTCGTTCCAGCAACACCTCGCCGTTCGGATCGGGTAGCTGGGCCACGGTCCGCAGGCTTTCCGCCAGATCGTTGATCCGTTTTTCGTTCAGCAGCAACCGGTCTTTTTTCGGATCGGTATCCGGCATGGCATCCAGGTCTTTCTGGTTTTCAGCGAGAATAGCGGTTGCGTTTTCAACCACTACGTCGGCTAACCGATTGAGCAAAGCGGTTTTCTGTTCGGACGACAGGCGCCGGACTGAAGCCGATGCCGACTTCGTTTCCTGAAGAAGAGGAGTTACTGTATTCATGACGACACGGTATTTTTACAAAAGTACAATATCATTGGCATTTGCCACCTCGACATTCTGCTGGTTTAGCTGCATCGATAATTGGGCCGACGACAGACGGGCGCGGGCAACGGCCACCGTCGAACCGGCTTCGTCGCAAATCTCAACCACCTCACCGGCCGCAAAATCACCCTCCACCGTTCGAACGCCAACGGCCAGCAAACTGTTCCGCCGGCCCAGCGCCTTCACCGCCCCGGCGTCGATTTGCAAACTACCCGCCGTCAGGCTCCCGCTACCGAGCCAGCGTTGCCGTGCTGAAGGAGAGGCTATCTGGGGCGTAAAAGCCGTACCGGTTTCCCCCCGCAATGCCCGCAAAATACCGTCGGGTTGTTTAAGGCCAAAAATGGCAACCTGAATACCCATGCGCGTAGCGAGTTTGGCAAAGGTCAGTTTGGACGCCATCCCGCCTAGCCCCAGGGCCGATTTCTCATCCCGGACAATACCGAATACCGACTCATCAACCTGATTAACCGTGGAGATAATATGACCCTCCTCATCCAGCAAACCGCCCACCGACGTGCAGAGCATCAGCGTGGAAGCGCCAAAACCCACCGCCATGAGTGTTGCCAGTTCGTCGTTATCGGAAAACTTCAACTCCCGGTCGCTGACCACGTCGTTTTCGTTGGCGATGGGAATAATACCGTTTTTCCAGAGTTCCTGCACGGTTTCCTTGAGTTGCAGAAACTGCTGGCGGTCGGCGAAGTGATGGCGTTCGCAGAGTGTCTGAGCAACCGGAATGTCGTATTGGGAGAAATACCGGTTGTAGACATTCAGCAGCAGCAGATTACCCACAGCCGCAGCGGCTTTCCGCTGCGCAATGTCGCCCCGATAGCCCTGAATAAATCCCTTTCCTGCCCCGACGGCCCCCGACGATACCAGGACAATGTGGTACGAACGACGCAGTTCGGCAACCTGCCGGGCAATGTCGGCAATAACGGCTTCATTTAAAGAGCCATCCGGCATGGTAATTGATGCCGTACCGAATTTAATAACTAAGACTGACACGATTGAATGGAAATAAAAGACAATAACCGATGCATTCCGTCCGCGATGAAGTAAAAGAAGGTGCGAAAATACGAAAGACTACGGATTTAGAGGAATTTAGCCTTAATCCGGTTGATTTCGGAACGAATGCTCCATGATGTGTTCGGTAAAGTGGACCTTTTTTTGCAGCCCCTGCTTCAGCAGCTTCATGTATTCCGTACGGGGTATTTCGATGGCGCCGAACCGCCGGACGTTGTCGTTGATAAACTGGGTGTCCAGTAGCTCAAATTGTTGTTTTTTCAGAATTTCAATCAGGTAATGAAAAGCGACTTTCGATGCATTTGGCACCCGATAAAACATGGATTCACCAAAAAAAACGGCTCCCAGTGCGACCCCGTACAAGCCGCCGACCAGCTCATTTTCGATGTAGGCTTCCACGCTGTGCGCCATACCCATCTGGTGCAAATCGACGTACGCTTCGATAATTTCTTCGGAAATCCAGGTACCGTCGTGTTCGGAACGAGGAAGGGCACAGGCACGCATAACCTGCTCGAAATCAGTATTAATACGCACCTCAAATGTTTTCTTGTTTAAGACC
Organism: Larkinella arboricola; assembly: GCF_003259745.1. Classification (GTDB taxonomy): domain Bacteria; phylum Bacteroidota; class Bacteroidia; order Cytophagales; family Spirosomataceae; genus Larkinella; species Larkinella arboricola. Next base: position 305,943 of record NZ_QLMC01000003.1, read on the forward strand.
GGGCGCAACGATTTGGCGGGATGATAGGTTTCAATTGGGATAATGGCACGGGGGTCGGGCGAATACCAATAGAGTGTATTGTCCGTGTCGGCCATCGGAAAAATTCCGTTTATGTAGCCATAAATCAGGTCATCAGAGGACAGACGGTACATACAGAATGCAGAAAGTTCATATAACAAAAGTATAAAAATATCGATTGGAAAAAATGATCAAATTGATGAACGTTTACTCAATATTTTCGTTATCATATTGCACAATCGAAACTATTCCTTTATCATTGTCGCGCTTTTGGGTAATCACAAAAATGGCAACACCTGTCTATATACCGACTTTCTACCACACAACGCCATTTCGGTTCAGGTCCGAAAGGACCCGACCATTTTGTTCGCCTACGCGGTGAGCATCCGCCCCTGCGGTTCAGCCCTTTCTAATTTCATTTTCAACAAACTTTTTGATCTCAAAACCTACCGGTTTCCTGCCGGCCATGGGTTCATTTATTCGATCAATTCACGATGACTTCAGAAGTAAACAACGATACTTACCTTGTTCAGGTCGCTGATGAAAACCATCTGCAACTGGCTGAAACGATCTGCAAGGAAATGGAGCAAAGCGCCAAGGCTCGGGGTACGGGGATTGCCAAACGCTCCCCTCTTTACCTGATGGAAAAGATGCTGGAAGGAAAGGCCATTGTTGCCACCACAAAAGAAGGCGATTGGGTTGGGTTCTGTTACATCGAAACCTGGGAACACGGTAAGTTTGTAGCGAACTCGGGGCTCATTGTGCATCCGGACCACCGCAAAAGCGGGATTGCAACCCGGATTAAAAACGAAGCCTTTAAGCTGTCGCGCAGAAAATATCCCGACGCCAAAATCATCGGTTTAACGACGAGTCTGGCGGTCATGAAAATAAACTCTGATCTGGGCTACGAACCCGTAACACTCAACGAACTACCGGCCGATGATGCGTTCTGGAAAGGCTGTTCGAGCTGCGTTAACTACGATATTCTGACCCGGACCAACCGGAAGCACTGCCTCTGTACGGGAATGCTATACGACCCGGAGCAGCACAAAAAGACAGAGGTAAAAGAAAACTGGAACTTTCTGAAAGAGTCGAAGCTCTACGAACGCTGGATGCGCATCAAACAGCGTATTCTGATGCGTTTTCAGGATCGTCCCCGGACGAGGAAACCCGAACGTGAGTTGGAAGCCGTCGGGTGATAAAGTCATTGTTCGTGTATTCAAGTGATTTTAAGTCCCTTTCGGCGGTTGGCTGGAAGGGATTTTTTAGTTTTGTGCCGTATTGATCACAAGCGCAGGGCGCCGGGTAAAGGGCAACGAGGGGACAACACATCCTTGTGCCCGATGCACCATGCCCTGCGCTCCATAAATTTTAATTTCCATACGTTCCATAGTTCACTGTGATGTCTCAACAAAAAAAAGTAGTTCTTGCGTTTAGCGGAGGTCTCGACACCTCGTTTTGTGTGAAATACCTGTCCGAAGATCTGGGGTATGAAATCCATTCCGTGCTGGTCGACACAGGCGGTTTTTCGGAGGCCGATCTAAAAGCCATCGAAGCACGGGCGTACTCGCTGGGCGTAAAAAGCCACGCTACCATCGCCAAAACCGACGATTACTACCAGCAATGTCTGAAATATCTGGTGTATGGAAACATCCTGAAAAACAATACCTACCCGCTGAGCGTGAGCGCCGAGCGAATTTTTCAGGCCATTGCCGTAGCCGAATACGCCAAAAGCATCGGCGCCAATGCCATTGCGCACGGCAGCACGGGTGCAGGCAATGATCAGGTCCGGTTTGATATGGCCTTTCGGATCATTGCGCCCGACGCTGAAATCATCACGCCCATCCGCGATCTGCGGCTTTCGCGCGAAGCGGAAATTGACTACCTGAAATCGAAAGGCGTGGAGCAGGAATGGCACAAAGCCGCCTACTCCATCAACAAAGGATTGTGGGGAACGTCGGTGGGTGGCCGCGAAACACTGACCTCCAATGGATTCCTGCCCGAATCAGCCTGGCCCACGCAGGTAACCAAAACTGAACCGGAACAAATTACGCTGCACTTCGAAAAAGGCGAGTTGCAGGGTATTGGTGACGAACCCGTTGGCAATCCGATTCAAGCCATCCAGCAACTGACCGAACTAGCGGGCCCCTACGGTATCGGGCGCGACATTCACGTGGGCGACACCATCATTGGCATCAAAGGCCGCGTCGGTTTTGAAGCCCCGGCCCCGCTGATTATTCTGAAAGCCCACCACGCCATCGAAAAACACGTCCTGACCAAATGGCAACAGTACTGGAAAGACCAGATGGCCAACTGGTACGGTACGATGCTCCACGAAGGCCAATTTCTGGACCCCGTCATGAGGAACATCGAAACCTTCCTGGCCGATACGCAAGACCACGTAACGGGCAAAGTACACGTCCTGCTGGCTCCCTACCGCTTCCAGGTGCTGGGCATCGAATCGCCGTTCGATCTGATGTCGTCGACCTTCGGCAGCTACGGCGAAATGAACAACGCCTGGACCGGTGACGACGTGCGCGGCTTCTCGAAAGTGATGTCGAATCAGGTCATGATTTATGAGAAAGTAAAAGAAGCCAATAAGCAAGGATGAGGTAAGAGGTAAGAATTAAGAGTGATGACGGGGCCGCCCGGCGGTTGGCTGAAGCATTAACTCATCACTCTTAATTCTTACCTCATAATTCAAAAAGCCGTTGAACGTAATTATCGACGCCAGTCTTCCGGGTATTGGGTTTTACCACCGTCAGGCCAAAACGGGGGTGAGTCGCGTGGCCGAACAGTTAATCAAAGGACTGCACGAATCGGAGCAGATACAGCTTTCGCTGGCCGCACCGACGCATCAGGCCGAAACCTTACGGTATGCCCGGGAAACCTTCGGAAAACAGGCTCCTCCGCTGGTCAACCGACCGGGCGAACAACGCTGGGCGAAGCTGGAAAATGCCTTGCTCAATCCATTTTCTCCCCAGAGCCTTCCGTCGAAAGTTATCCGGCAGCTTTTTTACCGCAGCCACAAAGCCCTTGCTACGGAACAGGCCCGGTTTTCGGACGATCTGCTGCCCCGGGGCGCTGTTTATCATTCGCCGTTTTTTGCCATTCCGGACGATATTGGCCGAATGCCGCACATCCGCAAGGTGCTGACGGTACACGATCTGATTCCGATTCATCATCCGGAATGGTTTCCGGCGGGCGAACGGGCGGTGAAGGACGCCATTGAAACCTTGCCGCCGGATGCTCACGTCGTAACGGTTTCGCAGGCGACCAAAACGGATTTCTGTCAATTTACCGGTTTTGATCCCGGGCGCGTTACCCCGATTCATCTGGCTGCCTCACCGGACCTGTTTTATCCCGTGACGAATACCGCCCAAATCAAAGCCACCCAACAGCGTTTCGGTCTGGGCAACGAACCGTATCTGCTCACGCTGGCAACGCTTGAACCCCGAAAAAACCTCGATCATCTCATCCGCTGCTTTGTTCAACTGGCCGAAAGTGGCGAGTTGCCGAAGGAAATAAAGCTGGTTCTGGTGGGTACAAAAGGCTGGAAAATGGATCAGGTACTGGGCGAACTGGCGAAAACGGAAAGCATTCGGTCGCGGCTGGTTTTTACCGGTTTTGTGCCGGACGAAGACCTGGCGGCCATCTATTCCGGGGCGCTGGCGTTTGTGTATCCGTCGTTGTTCGAAGGATTTGGCTTACCTCCGCTGGAAGCCATGCAGTGCGGTTTGCCGGTGATTACCTCAAACGTGGCCTCGCTGCCCGAAGTAGTCGGCGATGCCGCTGTTCAGGTCTCCCCCACCGACGCCGATGCGTTGGCACAGGCCATTTTAACGGTAGTTCGCTCGGCTGCCTTACGGAAAGATTTAGCCACGAAAGCTCTGCAAAGGGCACAATTGTTTTCGTGGGAACGTTTTATCAATGAGCACATCAGGCTCTATCAAACCATATGAATACAATCAATATTGGTATTATCGGCGGAGCGGGTTACACCGGTGGCGAACTGCTCCGGATTCTCCTCAATCATCCCAACGCCCACATTGCGTTTGTTCACAGCAAAAGTCAGGCGGGCAAGCCCCTATACAGCACCCACACGGATTTGCTGGGCGATACGGAGTTGAAGTTTTCGGGCGAAGACACCCGCGACCTGGTCAATCAGGCGGGTCTTTCGGTGATTTTTCTGTGCTCCGGCCACGGCGAATCGGCGAAGTTCCTGGCCGAAAACCCCATTCCGGACACCCTGAAAGTGGTTGACCTCAGCACCGATTTCCGCGACGAATCAAATGGTTTTGTGTACGGTTTGCCCGAGTTGCAACGCGAACGCATTCAGACGGCTACCAAAATTGCCAATCCCGGCTGTTTTGCAACCAGCATCCAACTGGCGCTGCTGCCGCTGGCGCAGGCCGGACTGCTCACCGAAGCCGTTCAGGTTAGCGCCATAACTGGCTCGACCGGAGCCGGGCAGGCCCTCAGTCAGACCACTCATTTCACCTGGCGGAACAACAATGTTTCGATTTACAAAGCCTTCACCCACCAGCACCTGAAGGAGATTCGTCAGAGCCTGACGCAATTACAACCCGGTTTCGATCAGTCTATTCATTTCGTGCCGTACCGGGGCGATTTTACCCGGGGAATCATGGCCAACGTCTACACGCCCTACGCCGGAAGTCTGGAGGAAGCCCGCCAGCTTTATGCAACCTATTATGCCGGGCACCCATTTACCCATTTGAGCGATGCTCCGGTGGATGTCAAACAGGTGGTCAACACCAACAAGTGTTTGCTACACCTGGAAAAACACGACGGCCAGTTGTTGATTACGAGCATCATCGACAACCTGACCAAAGGGGCTTCGGGCCATGCCGTTCAGAACATGAATCTGCTGTTCGGCCTGCCGGAAGACGCCGGACTTCGTTTGAAATCCGTTGCCTTCTGACGTCTCTGCGCGTGGCTGTTGCTGCCCTGGGGCGTGTTATCAGAAAGTAAGACCCATTTTACCCAAAACCATTTCATTAGTCCGTAGATAGTAGTCCATAACTACAGGCGCGGTGGTTTCAGGATTTGTCTTATTTTTACAAAAAATATCCCGTAACCCATGAACGATCTGTCGACTGCAAAACCGTATCCCTGGCTGCAATACTATCCTGAAGGTATCCCAGCCGAAATCGATCCTGATGCCTATACTTCGCTGATTGAGTTGATTGACGAGGGTTGCCAGCAGTATGCTGACCGGCCTGCCTACGCGAACATGGGTAAGCAGTTGACGTTCCGGGAAATTTACACGCTTTCCGGCCACTTTGCCTCCTACCTGCAAAACGATCTGAAGCTAGCAAAAGGTGACCGCGTGGTGATTCAGATGCCGAATTTGCTGCAATACCCCGTGGCCCTTTTCGGTATTCTGCGGGCCGGTCTGGTGGTGGTCAATACCAATCCGCTGTATACCCCACGGGAAATGCAGCACCAATTCAGGGATTCCGGCGCAAAGGCCATCATCATCCTGGCAAATTTTGCCGCCAACCTGGAGAAAATCATTGACCAGACCGATATCAGGCACGTCATTATCACGCAGATCGGCGATTTGCTGGGCTTTCCCAAAAAGCAGGTTGTCAACGCCGTTGTGAAATACGTTAAAAAAATGGTACCGGCGTATCATCTCCCGCAGGCGGTTTCGCTCAGCGAGGCCCTCAGCCGTGGAAGCCGTCATACGCTGGAGAAAGTATCGCTGACCGGTTCGGATCTGGCTTTTGTGCAGTATACCGGCGGCACTACCGGCGTGTCGAAAGGGGCCATGCTCTCCCACCGGAATGTGGTGGCCAACACCCTTGCGGGGAATTACTGGATGCAGATAGATCGCATCCCGGCTTCCCAGTGCATCATGATCACCCCACTGCCCCTGTACCACATTTATGCGTTAACCGTCAACGCAATGCTGGCACTGAAAAGCGGCTGTCTGAATGTGCTGATTACCAATCCGCGCGACATGAACGCGTTCATCGACGACATGAAGAAATATAAATTCCACATGTTTGTCGGGTTGAATACGCTGTATAATGGGCTGCTCAATCACCCGCGCATCCGGGAGGTCGATTTCAGTCACCTGCGGATATCATCGGCGGGCGGTATGGCGTTGCAGTCGGCGGTGGCCGAACGCTGGAAAGAACTGACTGGTGTAGTCATCTCGGAAGGTTACGGACTTTCGGAAACCTCCCCGGTTCTGTCGTCGAACCCCTGCGACGGTACAGCCCGACTCGGTACGATTGGTTTGCCCTGGCCGAGTACCGAACTAAAAATTATGCAGGAAGACGGCACGGAAGCGCCAAGGGGTATGCCCGGTGAAATCTGGGCAAAAGGTCCGCAGGTTTTTTCGGGTTACTACAACCGCCCCGAGGAAACCGCTCAGGTGCTGGAAAACGGCTGGTTTAAAACCGGCGACATCGGTGTCATGGACGAAGATGGCTTTTTCCGGATTGTCGACCGCAAAAAAGATATGATTCTGGTGTCGGGCTTCAACGTCTATCCCAACGAAATTGAAGACGTGATTGCCAAATGTCCCGGCGTTCTGGAAGTGGCCTGCATTGGCGTTCCGGACGATAAATCCACGGAAACTGTCAAAATTTTTGTTGTCAGGAAGGATCCTAACCTAACCGCCGACGCTATTTTGAAGTATAGTAAAGATCAGTTGACCAACTATAAGCGGCCGCGTTATATTGAGTTTCGGGAAGACTTACCCAAAAGCAATGTGGGAAAAATCCTGCGACGTCCGCTGCGCGACGAGGAGCTTGCGAAAATGAATAAGAAATAAGGAAAGGCGGTTGAAAAACCGCTTTTTTGCTTATTTAGGCCATAGCATAATAAGCCGTCAGCGGCAGAAACTCCTGCTGAAACGCCACCACCAACTGCATAAACTGCGTTGTTTTCCGACGGGACACTTCAATTTCGTGGCCACTTGTCAGACAAAGCTGCATCCCCTTACCCGGACGAATTTCCTGAAGATACAGGAGGTTGATAATGCTTTTTTTGTGTGGCCGCACAAAAATTTCGGACGAAAGACGGCTTTCCAGCTTCTTTAGGGTCAATGATACGATGAGTTGGGAACCGTCGCTGAAATGCACGATGGTATAATTTCCTTTACCTTCGAGCCACGTGATCCGATAAGCCGGTACTCGTTTGCGTTGCCCCCAGAAAGGCAGGACAATGTCGGGCAGGTTCAGGTGGCGGGTAACGGCTTGTAACTGATATTCGGAGTAACTAGTCCGGGGAGTAGTATGGATCTGTAGTTTCATATACGTAGCCGAATAATTGGTAGATACCACAAAAATGATTGATAATTATCCACAAAAGCAAGGACTTTTCAAAGAACCGCAAAAAAAATTCACTTTTTTTGCTTTTTATCTTTACAATCCCTTTCTCCGCTTATTTTAAGCTTGTAGCCATGGTTTGCAACTTTGAAAAGCAACCTCGTGTTTGATCAAAAATGACCCTACTCTTCATATAAACGTTCATGGCAACCTTATTAGACTTTGTTGGAAATACCCCATTGGTTGAATTAAAGCATGTTAACCCTAATCCGGCGGTTCAATTGTACGGAAAAATGGAAGGGTATAACCCCGGCGGAAGCGTAAAGGACCGCCCTGCCTACAGCATGATTAAAGGAGCCATCGACCGGGGTGATTTACAGCCGGGAGTGAAACTCATTGAAGCAACCAGCGGCAATACCGGCATTGCACTCGCCATGATTGCCCGGCTTTATAACGTTGAAATTGAATTAGTTTTACCTAAGAATTCCACGCGTGAACGCATCCTTACCATGCAGGCTTTTGGCGCAAAAGTCACGTTGATGGAAACCATGGAAAGCGCCCGCGATTTTGCCGAAGAACAAGCTCAGAAAGGCGGCTATTTCCTGCTCAATCAATTTGCCAACCCCGATAATTATCTGGCCCATTACCGTACAACCGGCCCCGAAATCTGGGAAAATACTCAGAGCAAAATTACTCATTTTGTTTCTTCTATGGGCACCACCGGAACCATCATGGGAACGTCCCGCTTCCTGAAGGAACAGAACCCGGCCATTCAGATTATCGGATGCCAGCCCACCGAGGGTTCGCAGATACCGGGCATCCGGAAATGGCCGGAGCAATACCTGCCTAAAATCTTTGACCCCGGGCGCGTCGACCGGGTAATGGAAGTATCGCAGGAGGAAGCCACGCTCATGACCCGCCGACTCGCCCGCGAAGAAGGTATCTTTGCCGGTATGAGCAGCGGAGGAGCGGTTCATGCCGCCCTTAAACTGATCGAAGAACTGACCGAAGGAGTGGTCGTCTGCATCATCTGCGACCGGGGCGACCGGTATCTGTCGTCCGACCTGTTCGGCGAATAATCAGACACTATTGCAAATCAGGCAGGATTGGCGGGGCTGACACGAAATCGTACCGTCTGTAATCATTTATCCATCCGGCGGCTTGCACGGCAACCCCGCCGTTCTGTACATTTGTGTTATGTACAAGCGCGTCATCCTGCCTCTTCTTTTTCGCTTTGATGCTGAACAGATTCACCATTTTGTCACCTCTTTTCTGAAAATTTCGCTGGCCATCCCGGGTTTTCGCTGGCTGGCCCGGCAGTTTTTCACCGTTGACGACCCGCGGCTGAAGCGGGAAGTTTTTGGCATTTCCTTTCCCAATCCCGTCGGTTTGGCCGCGGGTTTCGATAAAAATGCCGAGTGGGTCGATGAGCTGGCCTGCCTGGGTTTTGGCTTCCTTGAAATTGGTACCGTTACGCCCCGCCCCCAACCCGGCAACGACCGCCCCAGGCTATTTCGTCTGAAAGCCGACAAAGGGCTCATTAACCGCATGGGTTTCAACAATGAAGGCGCGAAAGCGGCTGCCATTCGATTACGCAAACGAAAGTCGGGCCCGCGGCTGATCATCGGCGGCAACATTGGTAAAAACAAAACAACGCCAAACGAACAGGCACTGGACGATTACCTGGCCTGTTTTCATGATCTGTACGATACCGTCGATTATTTTGTCGTTAACGTCAGTTCACCCAACACGCCGGGGCTTCGGGCTTTGCAGGAGAAAGAACCCCTGATGGCACTGCTCCAGCGGTTGCAGGACGAAAACCGACGCAAACCCGTTGCCAAACCGATTCTGCTCAAGATCGCCCCCGATCTGACCGACAGCCAGCTGGACGACATCATCGAAATTGTTCGCACCACCCGGATTGCCGGGATCATTGCCACGAACACCACCATCAGCCGCGACGGCTTACAGACCGACGCCCAAACCGTTGAAAAAATGGGCATGGGTGGCGTCAGTGGAGCGCCCCTGAAAAACCGTTCGACGGAAGTCATTCGTTATCTTTGTCAACAGTCGGGTCATGCATTCCCGGTTATCGGCGTTGGCGGCATCGCTACTGCGGAGGATGCGCTCGAAAAACTGCGGGCCGGAGCCAGTTTGGTGCAGGTCTACACAGGGTTTATTTACGAAGGCCCTGCGTTAGCTAAACAGATTTGCAAAGTATTGGCAGAAGAGGTAGATTAATGCAGTTTATACAAAGATGACACAACCCATCAACCGACAAAACACCCCTCGGACTGAGCGGACGAAAGCGCGCCCGGCGTCGGTTTCGATGAAATGGCCTACTTTTCAGGCCGATCAGCGGTCAAGGCTGGCTTTCGGCGGGTTGCTGATGCTGCTGGCCGTTGGGCTGACCGTGGCCTTTTGCTCCTACCTGCTGACCGGGCAGGAAGATCAGAGTGTCCTGAGTACCGTAACCGATTCATCGTTGCGCGAATCGGGGGGCGAAATGCGTAACTTTCTGGGCGTTCTGGGGGCCTTCATCGCCCACGTGTTCATTTTCCGCTGGTTTGGCGTCGCTGCGTTGGGGCTACCCCTCATTCTGTTTCTGGCGGGCTGCAAACTCGCCTTCAACCGTGAGTTGCTGCCACTCAGCCGGACCACCAAAGCTACGCTGTTCTACATGGCCTGGTTCAGCTCACTGGCGGGTTATATCGTGCTGGCCACCGATGCGGTCGGTGATGGCAGCGTCTGGTGTGGCGGTATTGGTTACGAAGTAAACGTCTGGCTGTTTAACCTCATTGGCTGGGGCGGTCTTGCCATCATCGGTTTTGCGCTGTTCCTGTTCCTCGTCTTTTTCTACGGAATGACCAAACTTCCGTCTGTTTCCTTACCCAAAAAACCCGCTGCAAAATCCGGCCCTGTTTACGATGATGCGGAGGCAGACGAGGAAGAGGCAGACGAGGACGAAGACGAGGTTGAAGATTTTATCGACGTAAAAGCCAGGGTCAACAGCGTTCCTAAACCGGTGCAACCGCCCGTTGTTGAGACGCCCGAACCAGTCGAGGAACCTGAACCCGAGCGCCAACCCGAGCCTAAATTTGAAAAAGTGAACGGTACAGGTAGCTCGCCAAACCCGGCCGCAAAAAAACCGCTGACCTTTACCATTTCCGATACTACGTCGATTGAATCGTCGGCGGAACCCGCCCAACCCGTTGCGGAGCCCTACGCCGGGCCAACCGATGAGGTTGACGAAGATGCGTTGAAACTGCACGGTTTATACGATCCGACGCTCGATCTGCCCCGTTACCTGTTCCCGACCATCGAGCTACTGACCGAATATCCGGAAAATCAGAAAGCGCAGGTTTCGGCGGAAGAACTGGAAGCCAACAAAGACCGGATTGTTGATACGCTCCAGAACTACGGCATCACCATCGACAGCATCAAGGCCACGATTGGCCCGACCGTTACGCTTTACGAAATTATTCCGGCAGCGGGGGTCAGAATTTCCAAAATCAAGAGTCTGGAAGATGACATTGCGCTGAGTTTGGCAGCCCTCGGTATCCGGATCATTGCCCCAATGCCGGGCAAGGGGACCATCGGTATTGAGGTTCCGAACAAAAACCGGGAGATGGTGGCCATGCGGTCGGTAATCAGCACGGAGAAGTTTTCCAAGAGCAATTTCGAGCTACCAATCGTGATGGGTAAAACCATCTCCAACGAGATTTTTGTGGCCGATCTCGCCAAAATGCCCCACTTGCTCATGGCCGGTGCTACCGGACAGGGGAAATCCGTGGGTCTGAACGTACTGCTGACCTCGCTGATTTATAAAAAGCACCCGTCGCAGCTCAAACTCGTGCTGGTCGATCCGAAAAAAGTGGAATTGACCCTGTTTAATAAGCTCGAACGGCATTTTCTGGCCCAGCTTCCCGACAGCGACGAGCCGATTATCACCGATACGAAGAAGGTCGTCAACACGCTCAATTCGCTGTGTATCGAGATGGACAACCGGTATAACCTGCTCAAAGATGCGCAGTGCCGCAACCTGAAAGAATACAACGCGAAGTTTATTCAGCGCCGGTTGAACCCCGAACGAGGACACAAGTTTTTACCCTACATCGTGCTGGTTATCGACGAGTTGGCCGACCTGATGATGACAGCGGGCAAAGAGGTTGAGCAGCCCATTGCCCGGCTGGCGCAGTTGGCGCGGGCCATCGGTATTCACCTCGTGGTGGCGACGCAACGGCCTTCCGTCAACGTTATTACGGGTTTGATCAAGGCTAACTTCCCGGCGCGGCTGTCGTTCAAGGTAACGTCCAAAATAGACTCCCGGACCATTCTGGATACGGGCGGGGCTGAGCAGCTGGTCGGCATGGGTGACATGCTGTTTTCCTCCAACTCCGACATCATCCGGTTGCAATGTCCGTTTGTGGATACGAACGAAATTGAAGAAATCTGTGAGTTTGTGGGCAACCAGCGCGGCTACGATTCGTCCTACAACCTGCCGGAGTTTGCCGGTGACGATTCAGGCAACAGCGAGGAACGCGAAATTGATCTGGAAAACCGCGATCCGATGTTTGATGAAGCCGCCCGTTTGGTAGTCAATCACCAGCAGGGCAGTACGTCGCTCATCCAGCGCCGTCTGAAACTAGGCTACAACCGGGCCGGTCGTCTCATCGACCAGTTGGAAGCCGCCGGTATTGTGGGTGCCTTCGAAGGCAGCAAAGCCCGCGAAGTGCTGGTTCAGGATATGAACACGCTGGAAGAAATGCTCAAGAACATGAATTAACCGAAAACGGACGGAACCTCTTCGTCCGTTTCTCATTTCTGTCGCTTCTCCCCTTTTCGCTCGATTAAACTTTTTCCCTTAAATCTTGTCTACCTACAAAACGGTCAGCAACTTTGCGGGCGGTTTTGAGAGAAACAACCCAGCATTTCATAAAAGATAAATCACATGAAAAAAGTAGCCTTATTATGGGCGTTAATGGTAGGATTAGTATACCCTTCGGTAGCGCAGAAAGACAAGAAAGCGTCGGAGATTCTGGATGCTATGAGCAAGAAATACCAATCCCTGAATTCTTACAAAGCCACCTTTAGTTATGCGGGAGAAGGCGGTAAGTACAAAGGTGATCTGGCGGTCAAAAAAAACGCCTTCCGGCTGAAACTGGCCGGGCAGGAAGTGTTCACCGACGGCAAAACAATGTCGACATACATTAAGGAAACCAACGAAGTGAACGTGCAGGACTACGACGCCGGATCGTCCGGTGAATTTAACCCGACCAAGATTTATTCCATCTACAAGCAGGGCTATAATTATAAATACATCGGCGAACAGAAACAGGGCGGGCAACCGGTTGACGTGGTGGAACTAACGCCGGAAAAGAAAAACACGCAGATTACGAAAGTACAAATTGCCGTCAACAAGAAAGATAAATCCGTGAAAGGCTGGAAACTAACCGACAAAAGCGGCAAAGTAACCAGTTATACAATCGACTCGTTTACGCCCAACGTAGCCATTGCCGATACCTACTTTGTGTTCGACAAATCGAAATATCCGGGCGTTGAAGTCGTGGATCTGCGGTAAGCAATACCGGGTCCGGCTTCTGAACGAATAGGTATATCACACAAAAGGCGGCCACGAGGGACCGCCTTTTTTATTTTTCGGTGAGTTGGTTTTATACCAGCACCGCGTTCAGCAACTGCTCCAGAATCAACCGTCCGTCGGTATTACCCAGCATCGGATCGGCAGCCCGCTCGGGGTGGGGCATCATGCCAAATACATTTTTACGTTCGTTCGTCACACCCGCAATATTGTCCAGACTGCCGTTCGGGTTGGCTTCCTCCAGAATAGTACCGGCTTCGTTGCAATACCGGAAAATAACCTGATCGTTGTCGTTCAGGCGCTTCAGCGTATCGGCGTCGGCAAAATACCGTCCTTCACCGTGGGCGATAGGAATTTTATAAGCTTTATCTTCCAGCTCCGCCGTCACCAGCGCACTTTTCGATTGCGGACGGAGGTAGATGTTTTTGCAGGTATATTTCTGGTTTGTGTTCCGCAGCAGCACACCCGGTACCAGCCGCGCTTCGGCCAGAATCTGGAAGCCGTTGCAGATACCCATCAGGTAACCGCCCCGCTCGGCGTGCTTGATCACCTCATTCATGATGGGTGAAAACCGGGCTACGGCACCCGTACGCAGATAATCGCCGTAGGAAAAACCGCCCGGCAAAATGATAAAATCACAGCCTTGCAGATCGTGATCTTTATGCCATAGCTTGACAACGTCCTGTTTCAGTTGATCGCGCAGCGCGTGAACCGCGTCGTCGTCGCAATTAGAGCCGGGGAATACTACTACACCGAATTTCATAAGTCCTTGATTTACCCACAAAGTTAACATTTCTCAGGCAGAAAGTCACCCGGAAATGCAATTTCAAACCAATGCCTGGCTTTCCTGCACCACTTTTTCGTAGTACGCTTCATACAGCGGCAGAATACGCGAAATCTCAAACTCCTTGGCCCGCTCCAGCGCATTGTGTTTAAACGTCGGCAGGTTATTATCGTCTAGAATGAACAGGGCATTTTTGACCATATCGTTGATATCGCCCACGTTGCTCAGAAAACCCGTTACGCCCTGCACATTTAATTCGGGCAAACCACCGGCATTGGACGTAATCAGCGGTACTTCGCAGGCCAGCGCTTCCAGAGCTGCCAGCCCGAAACTTTCATTTTCGGAGGGCATCAGAAACAGGTCTGCTACTGACAGCACCTCCTCTACGGCATCAAGTTTCCCCAAAAACCGTACATCGCCGTAAATACCCATATCCCGGCATAATTTCTCAATCCGGGGCCGCTCCGGCCCGTCGCCCGAAAGCAACAATTTACTGGGTATCTGCTGGTTGATCTTATTGAAAACGTGAACCACATCGTCGATGCGTTTCACCCGCCGGAAGTTCGAGGTATGAACAATCAGCTTCTCGTCATTGGGACAGATGGCTTTTTTGAAATGATCTTTCTTCTGGCGTTTGAACCGGTCGAGGTCAATGAAATTCGGAATCACCTGAATATCGCGTCGAATCGCAAACTGGTCCAGCGTTTCCTGCCGGAGTTGCTCCGAAACCGCCGTTACGCCGTCCGACTCGTTGATGCTAAAGGTCACGACGGGTTCGTACGACGCATCTTTCCCGACCAGCGTAATATCGGTTCCGTGGAGGGTGGTTACAAACGGCACATTCCGGCCCTGCGACCGCAGAATCATCTTCGCCATGTAAGCCGCCGACGCATGTGGAATGGCATAGTGAACATGCAGTAGATCCAGTTTTTCGTACTGCACCACATTGACCATTGCGCTCGAAAGCGCCGACTCGTAGGGCGGAAACTGAAACAGCGGATAAGTCGGTATATTTACTTCATGGTAAAAAACGTTCTCGCTGAAAAAATCCAGACGGGGCGGTTGCTGATAGGTAATAAAGTGAATTTTATGGCCGGCTTTCGCCAGCGCCTTGCCCAGTTCGGTCGCTACCACACCACTTCCCCCGAACGTCGGGTAACATACGATGCCAATTTTCATAAATTCGATAAACGAAGGAGTGATGGAGCGACGGAGTGACGTCAATCACTCCCTCAGTCTTCAATACTTCACATAACACGAATTGCTGTCAATTGTGTTCACGGATTCGGTCGGACGGAGAAAGATTTTAACGGTGCCACGGATTCGGTCCGGAAACCGTATCTTTGGTATTGAATGTCTCGTTTGGCCATGAACCCTAAAGTTCGGAGCAAAGCCGCCCGCACGGGTACTCCGCCGTTTTACGTATTTGTATTGGGATTTCTACGGTTGATCCG
Source organism: Larkinella arboricola (assembly GCF_003259745.1). Taxonomy (GTDB): domain Bacteria; phylum Bacteroidota; class Bacteroidia; order Cytophagales; family Spirosomataceae; genus Larkinella; species Larkinella arboricola. Next base: position 321,102 of record NZ_QLMC01000003.1, read on the forward strand.
GGTGCAGAACCTGCTGATCATCGTGGCTACTCAGTATTTTGCCCGGCTAACGCTCATCGGCCCGCGGGGTGACTGGCCCAGCCTATTGCTGGACACCAAACTCTTTTTGCTCTCGTTGTCAACGGTTTGCATTGCCGCAGCCGGTTACATCATCAACGATTATTTCGACATTAAAATTGATATCATCAATAAACCGGACCGGGTTATTATCGGACGGTATCTGAAGCGACAGATTGCGATGGGTGCCCATCAGGCCCTCAATTTCCTGGGCGTAGTCATTGGTTTTTACCTTAGCAAATGGATCTTCGTGGTCAATGTCCTGTCGGTAACGCTGCTCTGGTTTTACTCGTCCACATTCAAACGGCAACCGTTCATTGGCAACCTGATTGTGGCGTTTCTAACGGCGCTGGCGCTTATTGTGCTGGCGGTTTATTACCGGAAACAGGTGGACCTGCTGCTGATTTACGCCCTGTTTTCGTTTGTGATTACGCTGGTTCGGGAGATTATCAAGGACATGGAAGATGTAAAAGGCGACGCCCGGTTTGGTTGCCGGACGCTGCCCATCATCTGGGGACTCCGCCGGACCAAACAGGTGCTGTACGCCATTATTGCCACCTTCATCATTTCGCTGTTTACCATTGCGTATTTCCTGCAAAACCAGCAATTGACCTGGATGTTTGTGATTCTGCTCATCCCGATTGCGTGGCTCGTTTACCGGCTGGTCAGGGCCGACACCAAGCGGGATTTTGCCTACCTGAGTTCCCTCTGCAAACTGATTATGCTCATCGGCGTTGCCAGCATGGCGTGGGTGTAACCACCGTTTGTGGGATCGACTACTGCACCGTCAAATCGAACGTCAGATCAACATCGCTGGTACCCGGTCCGGCAGTACCGTCTTTCGTACCGGCCTGGTGCCGCAGTTGAACGCGCAGTTTGCCCGCTGCGGCCGCGTTGGTTTTGAGCGTTCCTTTCAAACCGATGGGCAGGTTGTTGGCGTCTTTGTCGGCGTAGGTATAGGTGGCCAGCGTAGCCGGGTTTGTGGTAAAAACAAATAAATGCTCGTCACTTTCTTCCGCCACCTCATCCGAAATGTTTTCCGTCGGGGTTTTGCTTTCGTCCAGCAGTTCCACCGTCAGGTCGTAGGGGGTGTTCGGCTTGAGCGTGATTTTGTCAAATCTGGTCGGTGCCTGCCCCCCATCGCCGTCTTTGTCCTGCCACAAAAAGGTCTGGCTCGTGGTCGTGCCCTGCTCCGTGAATGTCAGATTGACAGTGGTGATCAGTTCGTTTTCGTCGGCGGGTTGTGGCTCATCGGCCTTGTCATTGCAACCTGCCAGCAGCGTCATCGACGCTCCCAGCATGATCATCCATAGCCGGCTACGGGTTTCTTTTCTGGTCATACTCATTCTGTTTAACGGTTTTGATCGGCCTTCTGTGGCGGTTTTCTTGGCCTGAACGATGGCAAAAGTAGCAATGCGCAACAAGGTTGCAAAAATAAATGCAACTTTATTGCAAAAATCTTGCCCCATACAAAACCTTCCGCTTATTTTGCAGGCCAAACACACCAGATAAAAAGACTATGAGAGTGGAAGAGCTAAACCGTAAGGCCGATTATATTGGAATCAGTGGGTCTATTTTGTGCATTATTCACTGCCTCATTACCCCAGTTTTACTGGTTTCAACGTCGTTTCTGACGAACGATACCGTTCGGATTGGCTTTCTGAGCCTGGATTACGTGTTTATTGGTGTCAACGCGCTGGCCGTCTATTTCGCCACACGGCATTTTACCACGCCCGCCGTCAAGATTGGTTTGTGGTTTTTCCTGAGCGTTTTTGCCCTCGCCATCCTGCTGGAAGATGTCAGCGAAACGTTTGAATACATCGGTTATGCGGCCTCGCTGGGCCTGGTATTGACCCATCTGACCAACATCCGGCTGCATCGGCTACGGCATGTACACTGAAACCGTCGGTCTTTCAATCCGGCTGAAAATTCCGGTTTTCCAGAAATTCGTAATCCGTCAGCGTCCGGAGGAAAGCAATAATGTCGGACTTTTCATTTGGTGTCAGCGGGATGCCGGGTTTCCCGTTTTTCTTCAGCAACGGGTCCAATTGGGGCGTATCCTGAACATCGTTGATGTAATGCTCCAGCACCTGCTCCAGCGTCAGAAACCGACCATCGTGCATATAGGGTGAAGTCCGCTCGATGTTCCGCAGGCTCGGCACCCGAAATTTATTGTAATCGTTCAGGTTCAGCGTAATCTGATACCGGCCCAGATCGTAGTCTTTGCTGTTCGCCAACTGCTGCCGTAAACCATTGTTGCGGTAACGTTGGTCGGTAAACAACTCACCCTTATGGCAGCCCGCGCAGTGTTCCTGAAACAGCGACAATCCGCGCGATTCCTGTTCGGTCAAACTTACCCCGGCTTCTTTGCGGGCAAACTTGTCGTATTTGGAGTTGGCCGAAACCATCGTCAGCATGAACTGCGACAGCGCTTTCATAAACCGCTCCGTCGTTACTTCTTCGGTTCCGAAAGCCGCTTTGAACAGGGATGGGTACTGCCCGCTCGTCCGAACTTTCTGCAACACATTGGCCAGCGAATCCCCCATTTCGACCGGGTTCTGGATGGGTGAAATCGGCAGCAGGTCCAGATCTACAATACCGCCGTCCCAGAAAAAAGCTTCCTGCCAGGCCACATTCTGAATACCGGGTACGTTACGGGTGCCGATTTTGTCGCCAATACCGTGGCTGAGTGCGTGGTCGTTGTGTGCAAAACCGGCCGTTGGCTGGTGACAGAATGCACAACTGATGCTCCCGTCCTTCGATAACAGGCCGTCGTAGAATAAGGCTTTGCCAAGCGCCACGCCCTCCACCGTCAGCGGATTTTTGCTCAGGTCATAGTGCGGATCGCCGAAATTGGCCGGTTTTTTCCAGTTGTAAGGTGTCGTCTGAAACTCAACGGGTTTGGTGCCCGGGTCGGGTTCAATCGGCCCGTCTTTTCCGCCATCGCTCTGACATGCAACCGTAAAGGCGTAAAAAATAAGGGAAGCCAGTATGCCGACGTATTGCCAAGACTTCATATCAATCTGCCTGAACGTTACCGATGCTAAACATTGTCGCGTAATTGGCGGCCACTTCCGCCGACTGCGAAGATACCATGATTGTCGGCGATTGGGCAATGCTGAGTGGTTTAATACCGTCGAACAGCTTCATTACATCGGCTTTCACCTGTACCGCCGTTGTGCCATCCGCCGTAATGCGGACGGGCGTACTCTTTGACGACAATTGAATGACTTTCAGGTTGTTGATTGTCTTTGATTGGTAACCACCAAACAGCCCGATGTGGTACGTAAAATTCTGCTTACCCGTGGCATCAGTTGGTGCTGCGGTCGATGTACCTTCCAGTTTGAGAAAAATGTAGCCCGAGTTCCAGTCCCAATACATCCCCGAAGCTGTCCCGGCCGGATCGAGCGCCCCGGTTCGTTTCTCGATGCCCATTGTGTTGCGCAGACTGTCTACTCCCACCACAAAGGTAATACCGGTGTAATCGTCTGCCGGAATGTTCCGAAGCGAAAGGGTTTGTGATGCGGTATTGCGCTCGGACACCAGAAAATAACTGCTGTCCTGGAGCACGACATACTCCGACCCGTCCGCTTTTTTCAATGTAATGTTACTGATAAAGTAATCCAGTTTGGTCACGACAAACGGTTCTCCGCTGCCGTTGGTGTAAGTGGTATTGTCCAAGTTTAACTCCTGTGTTCCGACGACGTTGTCAAATTTCAGTTGCAGCGCCCCGGTTTTCGGTTCGACCGGTTCTTTCTGGCAAGCCACCAGAACCGTTAAAAACAGGAATAAACTTATGATTGAGAGGGAAAAGTGATTTCTCATAATCTGCAACGCTTAAAACGATTCAACCCATCTGCTTACTATAACGCTGTTTTGTCCTTCTTTCTGTTGTTCATAGGCGACTAAAAGCCCCTTTTTTGTTGCTAGAACCACCGGATAAGCGGCATTTACCTCCGTTGGAGTGATGTACGTTACGGGCGTAACCCTGCCATCAACGAGCTTCCGCATCCCAATCCGCTGAATAAACCGGCTCTCACCATCGGCATTTTTTAGCGCCATCGACTCGTCCCAGACCCATACCAGCTGCCCGTTAACGGTGGTCATTTGCGGATGTTTGGTTCGCTCGGACACCCTACTCGCCACCAGTTCCGGAGAGCCTAACCGGGCCAGTTTGATACCCGGCTTGTCGCCACCCGAAAACCAGGTGACGAACAAATCCTGACCCACCTGCGCCACATCCGGACCGGTATGCGGGCAGGCATTGATTTTCCAACCGTCGTTATACACGACTTTCGGGTTCGTAAACGTCCGGCCCCCGTCGGTTGAAACCGCCTGGCTGATGTCGCGGGCACCGTCGTCCAGCAAATCGCGGTACGTTACGTGAATCCGGTTCTGATTATCCACAAACACGTTGGTCCGGCAGCACTGGCAGGCGTTGTCGTCCACCAGCACTTCTTTCCCAAAACCGCCCCCGGCCACGGTTTGCGCAAACTTCACGGTTCGGCCTTCTTTTCCGGGCGCTTTCTCGTCCAGCCAGGCAATACCGATTTCACCGTTGGGCAACCGGCTCACGTTACTGAACGAATGGCCTTTGCCCGGCGTCACATCGCGGTGAACGGTTTTCGGCTCGGCCCAGGTTTGTCCGCCGTCGGTCGACGTTACGTACAGTAAATCGCTGGCGCGGGGTGCATCGGGGGTCGGTTTCGAAACCTCAAACACGGCCAGAATTGTCCCGTCTTTTTTAAATGCTACTTTCGGCATTCCCTCGGCGTGGGTCGAAAAAACCGGGGGCGTTTTGACCCGAATTTTCGGCCCAAACGTTCGCCCACCATCTTCCGATACGGAGAAGTAAAAATGGCTTTTATCCCCTTCTTTTTCGGTCCAGCTCAATACCGGGTTGTTGTGATGGTCGGTGGTCAGGCGGGGTGTTGCTCCGACAAACTGCGGGTTCGAAAGGCGAATTTCCCGAACGGGTTTCTCTACGAAACCAAGCAGGAGAGCCGCAGCAATAAGAATGATGTTTTTCATTTGGGAAATGGTTTTCAGGCTTACTTCGAGAAATTATATTGAATACCGCCTACCAGCGTCCGGGGTGCCGCCGGGGTGTAGGTGGTGCGGTCGGTGGGGTTGTTGCCGCGTGTGGCCGACGTAGCGTAAAGTTCGTTCGTCGCATTCAGCAGGTTCGCAAATACCTCAAACCGCCGGAACGGATACCCGGCCCGCAGGTTGATGACACTGATGCCCCGCCCACCGAACGCGCCCCGGTCGTTATACGAAACCGTGTTGATCTGGTTCTGATACCACGAGCTAATCCGCTGCCATTCCGCCGAAAGCCGTAAGCCTTTGGCCCATCGGGGCTTATAAGTCAATTCCGTATTGGCAACCCAGCGTGGAGCCTGCGGCATATCAAAACCGTTGACGTTTTTTACAGCGTCCGACGCCCGGGTACTCAGGGCAAAATGGACAAACCGGTGGAGGGCGTTCGTGCCGCCAAAACGGAAAAACCATTCGCGGGTCGGGCGATACGTCAGGCTGTACTCAATGCCGCGGTGCAGTGTTTTCCCCGCCGACTGGTAATCGGTGCTGTTGTCGGGCTGGCGGATGTTGAGCAATTCGTTGCGGCCTTCCATCTGGTACAGCGCCACGTCCAGGTAAATCTTCCGGTTCAGCAACGACGCCCAGCCGCCGATTTCGTAGTTGTTGAAATAAGCCGGTTGCAGGTTGTAGTAAAACAGCGGCTCACCCGGCTGGACGTTGGCACGTCTGGTAAAAACTGCCGTCAGACCCGGCGGAGAAAAACCCCGGCTGTAGTTACCGTAAAGCCCGCGGTCCTGCCCCAGATCATACGTTACCCCCACCTTCGGCGTAAATTGACGGTATGCTTTCCGTCCGCTGCTCTGATCGAGGTAATTGTCGTAATCGAACGTCATCTGGTCAAACCGGCCACCCAGCGAAAGCCGTAGCGGTGGAAGTGGATTCAGGTCAAGCTGGGCGTAAACCGCCGAGTTCAGGAGGTCGGCGGCATAATTGGCGAGTTGCAGATCGGGCCGTTCCTGTACCAGCGTATACCGTTCTACCGATTTTTTGTCGGGTCGCAGTTGCGCTTCCAGGTCAATCTGGTAGGCGTTGTAGCTAGTTGGGGATGCATCCACCATCAAACCCGCCAGCAGACGGCTGTTCCAGAACGGTATTCGCTGGCTGTGCTGGGCAATGAGTCCGTAGCTCGTAAACGCGTTGACGTTTATCTGTCCCGTTGCTTTGGTTGACCCGCTCGTCCAGCGAATGCCGTAACTCGGGTTCTGCCCAATTGAATTAGCGCGGTAAAAAGCCGTTACGTAGCTATCGGCGCCGTTTTTCCACTGGTGATCGAGCGTTAGCCGGGCGCGGGTGGCCTTCACGTTCCGGTACGTAAAATCCGATGTCGAAGTGTATTCGCGGTTATAAAAAGCAATGCTATCGACACTGCCGCCGGTCTGGGAATCATAGTCGTTGTACGCAAATGTGCCGGTTAGCCGGGTCCGGCTGGTAAAGGCGTATTCGGCCCGGGCGTTAAACGACGTTTTATCGTAGTCCGAACGGGTTTGCCAGCTATTGCGCTGCCGGGCAAAAAAGCCGCCCGCATAAATCCCGAGCTTTTTGGTCAGCATACCGCCTGCACCGTACTGAATCCGTCCGTAGTTCCACTGATCACCCTGAACGCCAATCCGAAACGTAGGTACAGCCGTAGGACGTTGCGTAATAAGGTTAATAGCGCCCCCTACAGCCTCCGGGCCATACAGCGACGAAGCCGGGCCTTTGACAACCTCCACGGAACTGACCGCAAAGACGTTCATCTCGATCAGCGCATTGTGGTTGAACACGCCCATCGGCCGGAGCGGCAAGCCATCTTCGAGGTACAGAAAGTAGGCAGTTGTGCCAAACGGCTGCCGAATGCCCATACCGTGTTGCTCGTTGTTGTAATTGAGCATCACTACGCCCGGTGTTTTATTGATTAGTTCGGCCAGCAGGGTCGGCTTGGTTTCGTCGATCAGCGTGGGCGACAGCCGGGAGATAGCCACCGGGGCTTCGGTGCGCTTCCGGGCTTCCCGGCTGGCCGTTACCACAATCGTTTGCAGGTTTTCGACTGTGGGTTCCAGAGCAATCGAAAGCGGTTTTTCGGCCAATTTTACGGTTTGCGGCTGATAGCCAACGGCTGAAATCAGGACGTTGGTAGTGATGGAAGTGAAGGAAAACTTGCCGCTGGCGTCGGTTATGGTGCCGGTGGTACGGTCTTCGGACGAGACGCTGACGCCCGCCAGGGGTTCTTTGGTTCGGGCATCGAAAACCGTACCCTGCACACCTGATTGATGCTGACCAAGCAGCCGACAAGGAGCCATTACCACCCAAACTGTGGTAAGCAGCAGATATAGAAATTTCATAAAAACGCAGGTTAAAACAACATGAAGACCGGACCAATGGGCGAATGCCACTAGTCAGAAAGTTGCGGAACAACAACGCCCACCGATGGGCTGCGTTATCGGCTCCTTAAACCCGCGGAGGCTGGAAGGGATGTGATCGTGGGGAAGAATAATTTTTTAACAGATACGTGGGCAACTTTGTTACCGTCCCCACACTTACCTGCCGAAAGCAAAAAGGCAATGTAAGCTGAAAAAACAATTGAAAATCAGGCGTTTTCAGAACACGCTCCGTTGTGGCCTTATCCTGCTGCTCCTGCTGTGCCGTTAATTTCTTGGCCAAATAACATTTTCCATCGCAGTGCAACTGCGGTTTGGCGCGGTTTTCGCACAGGACTTTAGCAATATAATCTTTGTTAGCATGGTAATATGCGATCGTCCCCCACTGACTAAAAGTCGGCAGCAGTGTGGCAACTAACAGAAGGTAAGCCAGGACTGGGCGCATACGGTTACAAAATCCGCGCAATAGTACAAAAAAATGTTAAGATGGTGGCTCAACTGCCTATTGATAAAGTAGCTGAAAATTCGTTAATTCGCATACCGACCGTATATTCTATCGCTTTTGCTTAACCAAAAATGACATTATTCCGAAATGCACTAATTTTTGGTGTGTTTAATTTATTCTGCTCTACTGGTTTCTCGCAGCTGGCGCCCGTGGAAACCGTTAGTGAGGCTTTAACACACATTTCTTCCTCGTCTGTAAAAAGTTCGCTGAACAATCGTCAGCGCGTGTCGGTTGCGGTCGGTATGGAGCAGCAGCTCTTTCCATCGTATCTGCTGGCGCGGGCAACGATGCCCGAAAAAAGCAAAAACTACAAATTAGGCAATGGCGACGGTAACGTATCGGTGATGTTTCATAATCCGGGCCTGAATACGTCGGTTCGGGTGGAAGTGGCCCCGACTCCATTCAGTGACGCGGCCGTTTTTGAAGGCGTTTTGCAGGAAGCCGATCGGGATTACGAAATCTCGCCCCGAATTCCCTGGAATTTTGAAAAACTGCGCGGGCTGCTGCAACCCACGCCCGTCAATTTTACGGTAACTACGTACATCGACAACGAAAAAGTAAGCCATCGTACGGTGGTAGCGACCATGCGGTCCGTCAACGATTGCCCGTACTATTGGGAAGATGACGAAACCGGCTCCGGCGACCTGGATTTGAATTACATGTACGTCGCCTACATTAATGAAGATGATCCGGTGGTGGATGAGGTCCTGAGTCAGGCTCTGCAAAGCGACATTGTAGACGCGTTCGACGGGTATCAAACCGGTGACAAAAAGCGGGTTGACGACCAGGTTTTCTCCATCTGGTACGCGCTTCAGAAACGCGGCATCCGCTACAGTTCAATTTCGACCAATTCAAGCACGGGCGTCTCGCCAAACCTCTACAGCCAGCGCATCCGGAGAATTGACCAAACCTGGAATAACCGGCAGGCTAACTGCGTCGACGGCATGGTTTTGATGGCGTCCGTACTGCGTTCCATTCATATTGACCCCGTGCTGGTGTTGATGGCCGATCATTGCGTACTGGGCTATTACCGCGATGCCGAACACAAGGACCTCGTCTGCCTGGAAACCTCCATGATTGGTGATGTGGATTTGCGCAAAGTAATGTCGGTCCGGCGTCGGAAAGCATCCCGAAAACTATTCTCAGAAGCCCGTCAACGCGCCCAGCGGCATTACCGGAACTCTAAAGAGTTTTTTGAGAAAGATCCGCGCTACCGGGTTATCGTGGTTGCCGACGTCCGCAAATCCGGCATCCGGCCCATCGGACGGTGATCACTTGAAACCATCCTCATTTAAGCAAAAAAGCGGGACTGCTCAGTCCCGCTTTTTTGCTTCCCTAGGTCAAGTCAGTTACTGAATTGCAAACTCCTTATCGTCCAGCCCCGAATTGACCACCAGCGATTGGGTTTCCATCTTCATCACCATCGGTCCAAAGTTTTGCGTTAACGTGTAGGGAAACTTCACGCCGTTCACCTCCTTGTAGTCACTGAAACCGACATTGACCGCCATGTCGCCCTGCGGAGTCTGTTCAACACTGGTGGTCTGCACTTTCAATCCGCTTTCCACGTCGTAGAAAACCGAGAATGATTTGCCCCCCAACGCTACGTCCACTTTGTAGGCATCTTTGTCGTTTACCTTCTCGGTTCCGGCCAGCGTTGTTTTTGCCCCAAAATTGCTAAACAGCAACTCCGGGAAGAGCGATGCTTTCAGTATCTCTACTTTCGCTTCGTCGTTGGCCACATCTTTTGACTGACCGCCCCCTTCCATTTTGACCTTCGTGCCGTCGGAGGTTATTTTCTGCACCACCTGCCCCATCGCCGTTACCGACAGGATAAACTTGGTCAGTCCTTTCTGCTTCGATTCCACGTCAATTTTAGTACCCTGAATTTCGGTCGTCAGCTTCTGGGATAAGTCCGTAATTTTGGCCACGGCCTCTTTGCCTCCAATTGCTGTAAGGTATTTGCCAACCACCTGCTCGGTGGTCAGTCCGGCGGGTGTTGCGGTCGTCAGTTTACCGGCAGCCGGAGCGTCCACTTTATTACCGTTCATGTCGTAATAAACCACCTCACCAAACCGCTTCAGTTTGTCGGCTACGTCGGCGGCTTTGCCAACCACCACAATGTAGGCGTGTTCGGGATCAATGAGTTTGGACGCCGACGTCTGAATCTGCGCATCCGTTACGGCTTCGACGTTTTTCAGGTAATTGGCAAAAAAATCGTCCGGCAGATTGTAGCGGGCGGTATTGATCGCAAATTCCGCAATGGTTTCGGGGTCTTCCAGCGTAAAAATAAAATTGCCGGTAAACGTATTTTTCGTATGGCTCAGTTCGTCCGCCGTGGGCTTCGAATCCCGGATGGCTTTCAGTTCGTTCATAAACTCGGCCACGGCACTGTCCGTTACGGCATTCCGGATGCTGGCATTGGCCCGGAACCGGCCCACCAGCCGGTCGCTCGTCAGGGACGAATAAGCGCCGTAGGTATAGCCGTGTTTCTCGCGCAGGTTGTTGAACAGACGCGCATCGCCACCACCCAGAATATCGTTGGTGAGGCTGGCCTGAATCGACTCCGTTGTATACGGTTTTAGCTGAACCGGGTGCGTAATGTACACCACCGACTGCACGGCGCTGGGCCGGTCCACCATCGCAACGATGGTTTTGGCGGGCGGCTTCGGCATTTCGTAGTTCGGTTTCGGCACTTCGCCCGGCTGCCATTTACCGAAATATTTCTCCACCATCGACCGGGCTTCTTCCGGCGTAATGTCGCCCACCACGGCCAGATAACCGATGTTGGGCCGGTAATAGGTTTCGTAAAATTTGCGGCAGTCGTCGAGCGTAATGCGGTCTACGGTTTCCTCCGAATCGGGTTCGCCGTACGGATGATCTTTGCCGTATACCAGAATGCTGCTGACGCGGCCAGCAATAGCCGCCGGGCTATCCTTCTGCGACGCCAGTCCGGATTTGGTCTGCTTTTTCAGTTTGTCCAGTTCCTCGGGCGTAAACTTCGCGTTCAGCACCACATCTGACATCAGCTCGAGCATTTTCGGCGTGTGCTTTTTCAGCGACATCGCGTAAACACCGGTTGGCGACGTGCTCAGCGTGCCACCAATGAAGTCAACGGCTTCGTCGATCTGGTCTTTGGTCCGGGTTTTGGTGCCGGTTTTGACCATCTGACCGGCAATGCTGACATACCCCGCCTTATCGCCCTCGCGGATGGGCAGATAGTCCAGAAGCAGACTGAAAGCCACACGGGGCAGTTTGTTATTCTGCACCACGAACACTTTCAGGCCGTTGGCGAGCGTAAAGGAAACGGGTTTTCCGACCTTGATGGTGGGGGCCGGACCATCTGCCGGCAGTTTCGACCGGTCAAGCGTCTGCGCCTGGACCGACAGACCGAGGGCGATCAGACCCGCAGCCACTATGGATTTCATTTTCATCGAAATCATTCAATATTCGTTATCAGGATTTCTTTCTATAAGAAAAGTCTCTACTCTTAAATCGTGTCTCTTAGTCGCCTTTGCCTTCTTTTTTGGGCTCCATCGCTTTCGGCAGGTAGTACAACACCACCCGGTTTTCTTTCGTCAGGTATTTATTCGCAACCCGGCGCAGGTCTTCTTTCGTTACTTTGTTATACCGCTCGAGTTCGGTATTGATCAGGTTGGCGTCACCCAGATACATTTTGTAATTGGCTAGGCTCTCGGCAATTCCGGCCACACCCGCATTTCGGTTCACGAAACTGGTTTCAATCTGATTTTTGACCTTCTGAAACTCGGCATCCGTCACCAGATTCTTCTTCACTTTTTCGATTTCCGCATTCATTCCGGCTTCCAGGTCTTCGGCCTTAACGCCCATGTTGGCAATACCGATGGAAATAAACAAACCGGGGTCTTCGGTCGATAGCGGGAACACACCCGTCTGGACGGCTTTCTGCTGTTTATCAACCAGTTCCTTATTCATGCGCGAACTTTCACCGCCCGCCAGCAGGGTTTGCAAAACGTCCAGCGCGTAATAGTCCGGATCGCCCTGCGCCGGCATATGATAAGCCTGAAAGACGCCCGGCAGCGAAACGTTGTCGTAAACAATATCGCGAACCTCGGCTTTCTGGGCCGGCTCTTTTACATTCGGTCGATACGGTGTTTTGGTTCCCTTCGGAATTTCGCCAAAGTACTTCTCAATCAGCTTTTTGGTTTCATCCGGATTAATGTCTCCGGCGATGGACAGAATGGCGTTCTGCGGGATGTAAAACTCTTTATAAAAGTCCCGGAACTCGTCGATTTTGGCCGCATTCAGGTCTTCCATCGAACCAATAGGCGCCCATTTATACGGGTGAACCTTGTAAGCATGACTCAGCACCTGCGGAAAAAAACTGCCGTATGGCTGGTTCTCATACCGTTGCCGCCGTTCTTCCTTCACCACTTCGCGCTGGGTTTCTACGCCTTTCTCATCCACCTTGGCGTGCAGCAACCGCTCCGACTCCAGGTAAAGGCCGAGTTCGAGCTTGTTGGACGGCAAAATTTCATAATAGAAGGTACGGTCGTTGGACGTGTTGGCGTTCAACTGCCCACCAGCGGCTTTAACGATTTTCATGTATTCGCCCCGCTTGATGTTATCGGAGCCTTCAAACATCAGGTGTTCGAAGAAGTGCGCGAAACCCGACCGGCCCGGTTGTTCGTTTTTCGAACCGACATGGTACATCATCGTGACGGCTACCAGGGGCGTCGTGTTGTCCTGATGCAAAATAACGTGCAACCCGTTTGGCAGATCGTATTCGGTGAATTTGATACGCGGAGCGGTTTGGTCCGCCGTTGTTGTCGCTGCCTTCTTTGGAGCCGCTGCGGCCGGTTTTGGCGCGGGCCGGGGAGCGGGTTTCTTGGGCGTTTGCGCCACAGCCGACCAGAACAGGCACTGGCTCAACGCAACATAAAGCACGGTTTTTTTCATAAAATGGTTACTAGAATGGAGAATAGGTTGATTCCGGCAATCCGGCCTTTACCAAATATACAATTGTTTTTTTTCGCGTAAATGGTCTTCCCTAAAGCCGAATGTTAAAGTTTGTCAAAAGGCTGAAAGTGAGGGATGAGCGGCAAACGTGGCCGTTTTTTTGAGGTAGCTAAAATGGTGATTAATCCGGCAACCGGTATTTTTACGAAACGTATCGTTGGCCCTTTAGAAATCAGATTATGATCGTAGTTCGTGTCCCGTTTTTATGGGTGAGTGGCATGGCCTTATTTCCGTTTGTTCTGGTACGGACGAAACGGCCGGACGCGGTATTGCTCCACCACGAACGCATTCACCTGCGGCAGCAGCTGGAACTGGGCATCGTGCCGTTTTACGTCTGGTACCTGGCAGAATACCTCATTCGGCGCTGGCAGTACGGAGATCATTATACGGCCTACCGCAACATCAGCTTTGAGCGCGAAGCCTTTGAGAATGAGTGCAATCTGACGTACTGGAAAACCCGCCAATGGTACGGTTTCTGGAAATACCGTACCCGTAGACTTTAAAGCGGTTCGGTTTCGCGGTAGCTGATCACGCCCAACATCATTACCAGCGCCGTCAGAATTACCATCACCGTCAGAATCCCGTCGCGAAAACCGACCAGTTTGAGGTTATCCGGGATACTCAGGGACAACAGGATGGTAACTAACCCGCGGGGCGCAACAAACACCACCGGATTAATGCTCCCCGGCAACGAAAACCGCAGCGTACCGGCCCGCACAGCATAAAGAACCAGCAGCAGTAAAAAGCTGACAATCAGCGCGTCGGTTTCAATCAGCGCCGGCACATTGGAGGCATAGCCAAACAGCAGAAAAAAGAATGTCCGGACAATGAACGCACCCTCCGCCGTCAGGTTTTTGAACTGGTCGAGTTCTTTTTCAAAGAGGTCATTCTTGAAGATTTCGTCGAGCCGCCCGCGGATGAAAAGCTCCGTATTGTTCAGAAACAACCCAAAAACTAGAATGAGCAGCAGTGGCGAAAGCTGATAAATCCGACTGACCGCGTAGACCAGAAAAAGCACGGAAATAATGGGCAGAAACTTGATGTGGTGGCTGATTTTACTGATCAGGTACAGCAGAAAAAAACAGCAGATCAGGGAGATAACGACCATGATCAGCGTGTCTTTGGCGAAAGAAAGAATGGAAAAAATACCACCGGATGCGTTGTAAACCAGAAAGTTAAAAATCATAACCCCCAGAATATCGGACAGCGACGATTCGTAAACGATAAACTCCCGGCTCAGCGGATTCAGGGTTCGGGCACCGGGCACGGCGACGGCGCTGCTGATGACGGCAAACGGCATGGCGGCCACCAGGCATTTGAAAAAGGACGCTTCCATCAGCACGTAAAACAGGGCGGCCATGAGCAGCGACGTGAGCAGAATCGACGCCAGCGACGACCAGAAAGCCCGGCGAATGATCCCGAATTTGTCGCCCGTCAACTCCAGTTCCAGCGCCCCTTCCAGCACGATCAGAATCAGGCCCAGCGTACCGAGCGTGGGCAGAATGGTATCGACGTAAGGGAGTTGAAACGCAAAATAGTTGGTCACCTGACGCATCAGCATCCCCAACGCCAGCAACAGAATCACCGACGGCAGTTTGTAGCGGCTACTGAGCAGATCGAAAACGTAGGAAATCAGAACCGATAAGCTAAAAATGATAATCAGGTACGAGGTATCCATGCCGTCGAGTTTCGTACAAAAACGCAATATACGGTTTTCGTTCTTTTGGTAGCCAGGCGTCTTATTTACCAGACGGTCTAAATTAAATCCGTCGCAATTTTAGCGGACAACAGACAGAGCGGAATACCGCCCCCCGGATGCACGCTGCCACCGACAAAATACAGATTCCGGAACTGGTGGGAGAAGTTGGCATGGCGCAGAAAAGCCGCAAACCGGTTGTTGGAACTGTTGCCATACAACGCTCCCTGCGAGCTTGACGTACGGATTTCGATGCTGCGGGGGTCCAGGATGGATTCGCAGGCAATCAGCGATGCTACATCAACGCCCAGATTCTGGCTCAGTTTCCGGATCACATTCTGCCGGGTTCGGGCAATCAGATCATCCCAGTCCTGACCGGAGTTGTTCGGCGCATTGATCAGTAAAAACCAGTTTTCGCAGCCCGGTGGCGCATCGTCCGGTTTATGTTTGGACGTAATGTTGAGGTAAACCGTGGGATCGTCCGATAGCGTTTTTTGGTTAAAAATCCGGTCGAACTCGGTCCGGTAATCGCTGCTGAAGAAAATGTTATGCAACCCCAGTTCTGGAAATTCCCGTTTGATTCCCCAGTAAAAAATCAGGCCCGAACTCGACTTTGGCTGGCGCAAAATCCGCTCCGGCTGGCGGGCGTTGGGCAGGAGCTTTCGAAACGTGCTGACCACATCCATGTTGGAAACAACGGTGTCGTAAGGTTTGGGTTGGCTGCCTTCGGTAACGACACCCGCAATCCGCGCCCCCTCCGTCAGCAGCTTCGTTACACGGGTATTGAACTGAAACCGGACGCCCAGGTCTTGGGCCAGCCGGACGAGGCTGTTGGTGATGCCGATCATACCGTCTTTCGGAAAAAAAGCGCCGATGTTGTATTCCAGATGCGGAATAATGTTCATCGTGGCCGGTGTCTGGTACGGATCAGAACCGTTGTAAGTCGCGTATCGGTTGAAAAACTGCACCAGCTTCGGATTCTGAAACCGTTGTTCATTCGCCCGGTTCATGGTTTTAAAAACCTCCAGTTTGGGCAGGTTCAGATAACCGTGGAGCGCATCGCGGTTGGCCCAGGTGGATAGTTTGTGCAGCGAGCGGTGCAGAAAAAGCTTCTCGGTGATCGCGTATTTGGTGGCGCTGTCGTCCAGATGGGCCAGCAGGTGATCGGCGGGTTCACCCAGCTGGGTTTCCACTTCGCGGGCAAAGGCCGTCCGGTCGGCCCAGGCGGTCAGGCGGGTGCCATCGTCCCAGAAATAACGGCAGGTTTCGTCCAGCCGAATGTAATCAAAGTAGTCTTTCGGATTGCGCCCGGCCAGTTCGAACAGTTCGTCCACCAGTTGCGGCATAGTAAAGAGCGACGGCCCGGCATCAAACCGGAAACCGTTCTGCTCAAATCCCGACAGCTTACCACCGGGATACGCATTGGCTTCAAATACATCAACTGTATACCCTTTGACCGCCAGACGAATAGCGGCCGCAATACCGGCAATACCGGACCCAACAATAGCAGCGGTTTTCGACAAGACAAGGGGTGTTTAAGAATTTCCGACGGAGAAGCCTGTTCCCAATTCGTCAATTTTCTATAACCGTTTGTAGTAGTTCAAGGTTACGGATGCCTGGTTGCCTTTTTCGGGCAGGGTGTAATACCCGTTGCCGCCCTTGTCGAAGCCAATGGCCTCACTCTGCGTTCCAATCGGATCGGTCGCCAGCGATTTATACTTGTTTTTCTGCATCGCATCGGCCAGCGACTGTCCGTTTTCCCGACGCCAGTGATAAGCCCCGAAGTAGGATATCAGCAGAATTTCGTTGCCATCAGCCGAAACACTACCGCCCGTAATCATGCTCAGAGGGAGTTCTCCGTAATAATCCGCTTTGTTGACATCGGTTGTGCTTTGCGGATACGGCAGCCGATACACCCGGACTTTGCTTTCATCCTTGGTTACGACCCACAAGTCGCGGGTTTGCGGATCGAGCAGGATGGCTTCGGCGTTGCGCGGCCCGTCGGAATACCGGAAGCTGATTCGTTCGATGCCGCTGACGGTTTCTTCCGTGTTTTTCGGTTCCGGAAACCGGTAAATATAGCAAATGTCGTATTGCTTTAAATTATCGCCAATGTCGGCCAGGTAGAGGTACGAAACACCGTCCTGCGGGCCGGGTCCGATGGCCATATCTTCCCAGTCGCGGTTGGCGATTCCGGGTAGCGGAAACCGTTTTTCCAGCTTGCCGTCGGTGGTCATCAGGTTGATCTGGGCCGGTGTTCCGCTGTCTTCATGCACCCACAACCGGCCGTCCATGGTGCGGCTGGCCACAATTCCGGAGGCTTCATCGACGATTCCCGGCTGAACAGGAAATTTATCCGGCGTGGTGGAAAAGCGGTCGGAGGACTTGCTGGGAAAGATTTCGTTACACGAAGAAAGCGTGAACAGCAGAAAAACAGTCAGATACCGGAAATACATTCGTCTCAAGGTTGGTTGTATGTTACAAATAACGTTAAAACGGGTGCATCTGATTGGAAGAGCTCTAAAATTTTGAGTATACGTAGTGACAAATCCGGGTCTCCGGCCCATTCATGCGTTTGTCTGATCAGTTTACAGCAGCATCCGGGCGAGAATCCTGATTCAAGCCGTATCTTTGCAGGACATGAAAACGTATTTCCGCTTACTTTCATATGCCCAGCCCATCGGTCGCTTCCTGACGCCGTTCCTGATTACGTCGTTGCTGGCCAGCGTGTTTGGGGTACTGAACTTCACCTTGCTGATTCCGTTACTGGATGTTCTGTTTGACAAAGTTGACCCGGTTGAGTTGCAAAAACTGCTGAGCCAACCCGCTCCAACCCTGTCGTTCAACACGTCGCCGATTGACGCTTTTCGCTATTATTTCGCCCATTTTTTTCAGGAATACGGTAAAGTCGGCGGGTTGAAATTCGTCTGCGTGATCGTGGTCATATCGGTTATGCTGAACAATCTGTTCAAATACCTGTCTGTCCGGCAACTGGAGAGTTTCAAGGCCCGGATGGTGGCCCGGCTGCGCGAAACGGTTTTTACCAAAGCCATTCAGCTTCATCTCGGGTTCTTTTCAAACGAGCGCAAAGGCAACCTCATCGCCCGCATCCTGACCGATGTGCAGGAAGTCGAAAACTCCATTGCCAACAGCCTTTCGGCGGTTTCCAAAGAACTGTTTCTCCTGCTGGCCTACGTCATTACGCTGTTTAACCTGTCGGCCAACCTGACATTTTTCGCCCTGCTGGTTATTCCCGTATCCGGCGGATTTATTGCCATGCTCGTTCGCCGAATGAAGCGGGATGCGCAGGCCGGGCAGCAACGCCTGAGCGGTATTCTGAGTCTGCTCGACGAAACGTTTGGCGGTATGCGCGTGGTAAAAGGCTTCAACGCCGAACCGTTTGTTACGCGGAAATTTCAGGCCGAAAACGAGGGCTACCGGCAGTCGGTCCGGTCGCTGGCCAACCGGCGCGAACTGGCCTCGCCCTTCTCCGAATTTATGGGCGTAACGGTGGTTGCCATTATTCTGCTCTACGGCGGTTCGCTGGTTCTGAACAACCAATCAGACCTGTCGGCTTCGGACTTCATTACGTTTATCGCCATTTTCTCGCAGGTGACGCGCCCGGCCAAGGAGATTTCCAACGCCTTCAGTGCTTCGCAACGCGGGATTGCGTCGGGCGAACGGGTGCTGGAACTGATCGATACCGTACCGGCCATTCAGGATAAACCCAACGCCACCGAGCTGACCGGTTTTCAGCGGACTATTGAAGTCAAAAATGTATCATTTGCCTACCAGCCCGACCGTCCGGTGTTGAAAGAAGTCAATTTTACGCTCGAAAAAGGAAAAACCATCGCACTCGTCGGCTCGTCGGGGGGCGGTAAATCGACCATCGCCGACCTGATTCCCCGGTTTTACGACCCCGCAGCCGGCCAGATTCTGATCGACGGCGTTGACCTGCGGGATTGCACCATGCAGTCGCTCCGGAATCTGATGGGCATCGTGACGCAGGAGAGCATTCTGTTCAACGATACCATTTTCAATAACATTGCCTTTGGCAGCGAGGCTACGGAACAGGAGGTGATGCGGGCGGCCCAGATTGCCAATGCGCACGATTTTATTATGGCCCAGCCCGAAGGCTACCAGACCGTCATCGGCGACCGAGGAGGGAGGTTGTCGGGCGGGCAGCGCCAGCGCATCAGCATTGCCCGGGCCGTGCTGAAAAATCCGCCCATTCTGATTCTGGACGAAGCGACCTCGGCGCTGGATACCGAATCGGAAAAACTGGTGCAGGAAGCCCTTACGCGCCTGATGGCCAACCGTACCTCACTGGTGATTGCCCACCGACTGAGTACAATCCAGCATGCCGACGAGATTCTGGTGGTTCAGAACGGCGAAATTGTGGAGCGCGGTACGCATCAGGATTTGCTGGGGCTGGACGAAGGCTTTTACCGGCGGCTTACCGTCTAAAACCGTCAGTCGGCTCCGTTACGCCGGGTTTGGTAACATACCTGGTGGATAAAGCTCAGTTTTTCCATCACGCCGGGCGGAATGACAAACGGGTAGAGGTCGGCGTGGCCCATGCTGCGGTTCAGGTTGTTCATGGCAAACGACAACGGCCCCCACAAATCCATCAGGGCTTTAAAATCTTCCGGATCGTAGGGATCGGTTTTTTCGTCTCCAACCCCGCTCAGGGAGTCAACCACCGACTGAATTTTAACGCTCAGGCCAAACGCGTGTGCGGTTTCGAGCGTATCCAGAATGTGCAGGTAGTGCGCCCAGGTTTCGGCCCAGTCTTCCCACGGGTGGGCGGTGGCGTAGGCACTGATGTAGCTGAGGTTCCAGCCCGCCGGGGGGCCTTCGCGGTAATGCCGTTTCAGAGCCTCCTTGTAACTCTGGCGTTCGTCGCCAAATCGCTCGCGGTATGCGTCGATCCAGTCGGTATTCCGGATTAACCGATCCCAGTAATAATGCCCGATTTCGTGCCGGAAGTGGCCCAGAACCGTGCGGTACGGTTCGTCCATTTTCTGGCGGGTCATCTCCCGTTCTATGTCATCGGCTTCGACGATGTTGATCGTAATCAGCCCGCGCAGGTGCCCGGTCCGCACCGGGCGTTGCATACCGTCGGCCAGAAAATCAAAAGAAAGGCCGTTGTCGGGATCAACCGATTTGCTCACCAAAGGCAGCTTCATGCGCCGGAGCGCGTAAATCAGGCGGTGTTTGGCGGTTTCGATGACCTTCCAGCGTTGCAGGTACGCCGGTTTGCTCAGGTTCGGAATGGTCCGGTTTAACTGACAGGCTTCACAATACCGGGAGTGTCCGCTTTTGTCTTCTACCAGCCAGTTGCAAACCCCGTATTGCTGGTTGGCACAATAGCGATAACGGGTTTCATCCTGACCGTAAATCTGAAACGTCCCGGCATCGTTTGCAACCAACGGCAACAATTCCAGTTGGCCCGCCAGAAAACCGAGCGGATATTCGCACTGTGGACAGCGGTTATTTTCAAAATAAATCGGTTCTCCGCAGTGCGTACATTTAAAAAGTTTCATACTCAAACAGACCGAAGAACGTCCACAAGCTTTTTTCCCTACCCCCGCCCTGACGTTCACTAATTCTTCCTTGTAACGTCTTTACGCTGAAATGGTTCGATTGTCCGTCGTATAGCGGTAAGCTCCAAACAAAATGAAATTAAAAATAAACGGACCAAAATTGTCCCTGGAACCGTTCCGGGCGACATCTTAATCGTATACTGTCCGATCGTTTTGATTTGATCAGGCCAGACGATAAGTTTACTGGTTGATTCGAAAAATAAACGCAGACAGAAGGCAGGCTTTTGTGGTTAGGTAGTTGTCCAGCTAGCGGTTATTGCCTGTAAATCAAACTCATTTATAAATGGCAGTTGTCGAGAATTGTCTCCTATCAGCATGAAAACCCGTTTTATAGTCACTTTATGCCTGGCCGGTCTGGGCTTTTTACCGTCGGTTTGGGCGCAGAAAAACGTCCGGCTGCAAGGTAACGTCAGCGGCCTGGGCTCGGCGATGATCTACCTCAAGAAGACCGACAATTCCAACAGTCGGCCCGTGGTGGTCGATTCCGTCCGGGCGGCCGATGGGCGGTTTTCGTTCAGCCGCAGCATTCCGGAAATTGATTTTTACAATGTGGTGGCCGCCGGTTTGCCGGGTCAGGTGCAATTTATCTGGGACGGCGACCTGACACTCGAAGGAACCCGCGATTTATTTCGGGAATCGGAAATCAAGGGCTCTCCGCTAACCGATAGCTGGCTGAAGTTTCAAAACGAAGTAGACCGTCCGTACCGCGATGTGCTGATGGATTTATACAACGAACGTCAGCGCTCGAGCAGTGATACCGCGATTGCGAGCCGGGTTGCACGGGAGGAAAAACGGCTGAAGCAGGAACAGATCCAAAAAGTAGCGCAGCAAATTCGGGAAAACCCCGACTCGCAACTGAGTTTGTACCTGCTGAACTGGTACTGGCCGCAACTACCCAAAGCCGAAGCCCGCGCCATGTACGACAAGTTAAATTCATCGTTGAAAAACCATTCACTGGCGAAGCGTTTGCAGAATCAACTGCATAAGTAAGCCTTACGGTATGGCCCGAACTTCTATTGCACAGAACGAATCCAGTATCAGTCTTTCACCCGTACGTACGTTTCGGTAATCACCCGGTCAATACCCAGCTTGTCAACCTTTTCGATTCCTTTCTGGATCAGTGTGTCCCCCGCAATTTTCACCACAAACTCGAATTTGTTGTTTTCCCAGGCCGGGTCGATGTAGTATTCCAGATGTTCGGTGTAAACACTGTCGGCCAACGTGTATTTTCCGCCACCGGCTGTAAACGCAGCCGCCGAATCGCTGCCCGTTTGCCGATTATGGCTCATGAAGGCAAAGTGCGTTGGATTGATCATTTTGATCATTCTGACGCTCGGATTAAACGTGGAAAATGTTGTATCCTTTTCGGTAGTTGTGGCCGAAATTAACTCCCAGGTGCCAATGATGGGCGGGTTAGACGGCTTTTGCTGACAGCTACTGATGGCCGAAATAAGGCCGATAAAAAGAGGTACAAATTTGATATTCATAAAGCTAATCTATTGTAAATCAAACCATAGCCAATAGTCAAATGATTACCTAGATGAAGTCGGCCTTTTAACAGCAGACCGATTCAGCTACCGGAGAAAATTCTGCACTTGCAAAGAAGCTCCCATTTTTATCCTTCTGAAGCATTGGCAAATACCGCATTTGTTCGGTAAGTTAGGGGTTTCATGCCAGAATAGGCACGTCTGTTCATTATCATTACCCATTCATGAAGTCTTTTCTTTACCTCCTCTTCCTTTCTTCGTTCGCTTATGGCCAATCCTACGATCTGGTTATCAAAAATGGCCGTGTCGTGGATGGAACCGGCAACCCGTGGTACTACGCCGACATAGCCATTCAGAACGGAAAAGTGGCCCGAATCGGTCAAATTCCGGCTACGGATGCCAAAACCGTGATTGATGCTAAAAATCAGATCATTGCACCCGGGTTCATCGACGTTCATACACACGTGGAAGGCAGTTTACAGGACCGTCCGGGCGCCGAAAATTTTCTTTATGACGGCGTGACCACACTCGTTACGGGCAACTGCGGGAGTTCGGCGACCAACCTGCGGCTTTTTTACGATTCACTGCGCATCAACGGTTTTTCGCCCAACCTGGCGTCGATGATCGGCCACAATACCGTGCGGCTGAAAGTGATGAAAATGGCCTTCCGCGAACCAACTGCCAAAGAACAGGCCGAGATGGAAGCGCTGGTGGAACAGGCCATGAAGGACGGAGCCGTGGGCCTTTCGACCGGTTTGATTTATACGCCCGGCACCTACGCCCGCACCCCCGAAATTGTCAATCTGGCTAAAATGGCGTCGCGCTACGGCGGGGTGTACGCATCACATATGCGCAACGAGGGGCAGGAGGTGAAAAAGGCGATTGAAGAAGCCATCCAGATTGGCCGCGAAGCCCAGATTCCGGTCGAGATTTCGCACTTCAAAGTAGCCAGCAAACCCATTTGGGGATCGAGCGCCGAAACCGTTGGCATGGTGGAAGCCGCCCGGCGCGAAGGACTGGATGTAACCGTCGATCAGTATCCGTATACGGCTTCGAGTACCTCGCTGTCGAGCATCGTTCCCTCCTGGGCGCTGGCCGACGGCGATTCGGCTACGCTGGCCCGGTTTCGCGATCCGGCCACCCGTACCAAAATCCGAAAGGAAATGCTCGACGGTTTAAAGAAAAACGACCGCAAAAATTACGATTACGCCGTGGTGGCCTATTACCCCGCCGACACGACTTTCAACGGCCTGAGCATCAATAAAATCAATCAGAAACTGGGACGGAAAAATAAGGCAGAAACAGAAGCAGATCTGGTGCTGGAGTTGATGGAAAAAGCGGCCATGAAACGCATTCAGATGGTGTACCACACCATGTCGGAAGAAGACGTAGCGACCATCATGCGCTACCCAAACACGATGGTGGCGTCGGATGCGGGCGTTGCGCGCTACCAGTCCGGTATGCCACACCCGCGCGGATACGGCACGAATGCCCGCGTGCTGGGGCGGTATGTCCGGGAGAAAAAAGTGATTCCGGTAGAAGAAGCCGTTCGCCGGATGTCGTCGCTGCCCGCCCAACGGTTTAAACTGGATGATCGCGGAATTTTGCGCCCCGGTTATGCCGCCGACCTCGTTATTTTCGACGAAAAAACCGTATCCGATCAATCGACCTACGAGGCCCCCCACGCCTATTCAACCGGATTCTCGTACGTGCTGGTCAACGGCGTTCCGGTCATCGAGAACGGCAAGCACAACGGCAAACGGCCGGGGCAGGTGCTGATGGGCAAGGGATTTGTAGGGAAGGCGGAGTAATGAAAACGGAGTCGATGTTATCACCACTCGTAAAGGACCTGTTCCCACAACCGTGATGTAACCAGAGGAAAGTCATTTAGAATCTCTGTGCTTTAGCTTTAATCTGGAATGATCAATGGCAGGTGTTTTGCCGGGTTAAATACCTCGTACTGATACCGGATCACATCAATCCGGTTGTTATAGGCAATCCCTTCAAAAAAACGCTTTTTATCCCACTCCACCGATCGCTTTTCGGCAATCGAAAAACTGCCGGTATTGATTTCCCGTTTATTTCGCATATCGGCCGTATAGCGGTGTCGCTCTCCTATTAACCGGTTTTGTGAATTGTATTGATACCAGATCGTATCAGGACCAGCTGGTGCATAAAAACGGCCTAAATACATGCTGTCGAACCAGGCCATTTTTAACTTTCCTTCGGAATCATATGCAAACTGTCGCGAAAAGTGATAAATCGTGTCAGGTTGAGGGTCGGCAGGTCCTTTAAAAACATACAAGCGGTAAAAGCGCCGAATACGTTTTTTATCGTCACGGTCCCAGTGGCTGATATCGGCTACTTGTGAAGAGTCATGGTTTATGGATAAATAACTGCTTTCCTGTTTTTCTACGATTGTATCCCCAGTAGCCGAATAAGCCAGATAGCGTTTACTAAACCCTTCCCCTTTAGGCTCACCAAACCGGGAAAGCGAGGCCTGAATGTGCGACTCCAGTATTAATCGGCCCTTAGAATCGAACCCCCGACGTAAAGTATCAATCGTAATATATCCAGCTTCAGAGCTATCACTGTGGTAGAAGTAAATGGATGTAACAGGCGTATCTCCTTCATAGATGTTCAACCATTTTGAGTTGGTAAGGCCAAAGTTATATACTTCCAAAATTCGATTTTGATGGTCGTAGAAAACCGTTTCAATGTGCTGGCCATTCTTCCATTTTGTACGCAAATAGGCAATCTGATCAAGTGGGGTCTGTAGGCGGGGAATTGATGAATCAAGGTTTCTGTCCACTGAGCAACTTAAAAGCACCGCCATGAAGCTTAAAAGCAAAATTGGTCGAAAAATCATTGGTCCAAAGGATTACGATTAGCCTGGTTATAGCGTATTATTTACCTTGTTTTTGGTCTAGTACTAAATTTCAACAAAAAGTACTTTTCATTACAAAGTTAATAATCCAGACGACATCTCCAATCACGTTCGTGGTTATCTGCCGCACTATATTCTTCGAATAAAGAGTGATCGGGTAAAACCGAATGAGATCACGCCAGAATTCCTTTCACCAGCTTGCCTTCCACATCCGTCAGCCGAAACCGGCGGCCCTGAAATTCGTAGGTTAGTTTTTCGTGATCGATGCCCAGCAAGTGCAGCAGCGTGGCCTGAAAATCGTGGACGTGTACGGGGTTTCGGGCAATGTTGTAGCCAAACTCATCGGTTTCGCCGTAGGTGATTCCGGGCTTGACGCCCCCGCCCGCCATCCACATTGTGAAGCAGCGCGGGTGGTGATCGCGGCCGTAATTATCTTTGGTCAGCTTGCCCTGTGAGTAGTTTGTGCGGCCAAACTCACCGCCCCAAACCACCAGCGTATCATCAAGCAAACCGCGCTGTTTGAGGTCCTGCACCAGAGCCGCCGACGCCTGATCGGTGGCTTTACACTGTTTAGACAACGCTTTGGGCAAATTACCGTGCTGGTCCCAACCCTGGTGATACAACTGCACAAACTTCACATCGCGTTCCAGCAACCGGCGGGCCATCAGGCAGTTAGCAGCATACGTTCCCGGATTGCGGGCTTCTTCGCCGTAGAGATCAAATACCCAGTCTGGTTCGTCAGACAGGTCGTTTACATCCGGAACGGAGGTCTGCATCCGGAACGCCATTTCGTACTGTGCAATGTGATTGGAAACTTCCGGATCGCCGTACAGTTCTTCCTGCACCTGATTTAAGTCCTTCAGCGCATCGAGCATGGAACGCCGGTCCGCCGAACTGTAGCCATTGGGATTGCTCAGGTACAAAACCGGATCGCTGCCGGAGCGGAACTGTACGCCCTGGTGTTTGGACGGCAGAAAACCGTTGCCCCACAAGCGGGCGTACAGCGGCTGGTCCTGCGGGGCATCTTTCGATACCATGACGATAAACGCGGGCAGATTCTCGTTGGCCGAACCCAAGCCGTAACTCACCCACGAGCCAATGCTGGGCCGCCCGGCCAATTGATTGCCAGTCTGAAAAAACGTCAGCGCCGGGTCGTGGTTGATCTGCTCCGTGTACATCGACTTGATAAAACACAAATCGTCGGTTACTTTGGCCGTATACGGCATCAATTCACTCACCCACGCGCCACTTTTGCCGTGCTGCCGGAATTCATACGGCGAACTCACCAGCGGCAGGGCCGACTGCTGGGCGCTCATGCTCGTCAGTCGCTGTCCTTTCCGGACGGATTCGGGTAAATCCTGACCGTGCATTTTTGCCAGATACGGCTTGTAGTCAAACATTTCCAGTTGCGACGGTCCTCCGCTCTGAAACAGGTAAACGACCCGCTTGGCCTTCGGAGCGCGGTGCGGCACGGTTTCAATCCGTTCAGCCGGATTCGAGAAAAGTCCGGAGGTAGGCAGCAGCGAACCCAGCGCCAGCGTGCCCAGGCCCCACGATGCCTTGTTCAGAAAAGACCGCCGGTTAAAGGTATCGGCCAGACTTTGCGCCAGTTTCTCTTTCATCGGTTCTGGGTTAATGTTTCGTAATAAAGGCTTCGGAATTCATCACCGTGCTGGCAACAACCGCCCCGGCGGCCAGCGCGGGCTTTTCATCGACGTTCGGCAGTTGGTATTCACCCGCCTGAAGCCACCCTTGCATTTTGGCGGGATGTTGCCGGAACTTGCGGTATTCCTGTTCGTACAGTTTCCTCAGAATCGCCAGTTCCTTCTCCACCGGTTTTCGACCGGTCAGCAACCGGAATAGCTGCGTCAACCGCTCCGGCAACTCTTTCGATTGCTCAAACGACCGGGCGGCCACCACCTTCGCGGCTTCGACAAACTGCGGATCATTAAGCAGCACCAGCGCCTGCAACGGTGTACTGGTTTTCTGCCGCTGCACCACGCAGTAACTCCGCGAAGGCGCGTCAAAGGTGTTCATCGACGGGGGCGGGTTGGTCCGGCGCCAGAAGGTGTACAAACTTCGGCGGTACAGCTTTTCGCCTTTGTCCTGCTCATACGTCGTGTTGTTGACGGCCCACAACCCTTCCGGCTGGTACGGTTTTACGCTTTCACCCCCCAAACGACCCGACAGCAGGCCACTGGATGCCAGCGCGTTGTCCCGAATCATTTCCGCCGTCAGCCGGAACAACGGTCCCCGCGCCAGCCAGGTATTTTCAGGATCTTTTTTGAGCAAATCCGGCCTTCCGCGCGACGATTGCCGGTACGTCGCCGACATGACGATTAGCTTCTGCATGGCTTTCACGTTCCAGCCACTTTCTCTAAACTGCACTGCCAGCCAGTCAAGCAGTTCCGGATGCGTCGGCAGGTTGCCCTGATTCCCGAAGTTGTTGGCCGATTTGACCAGCCCCGTTCCAAAGTACGTTTGCCAATACCGGTTTACGACCACCCGGGCCGTCAGTGGATTATCCGGGTGCAGCAACCATTTGGCGAGGCCCAACCGGTTTTTGGGGTACTCCTTCGGGAACGGCAGAATGCTGGCCGGAACGTCGGGCTGTACACGCTCACCGGGGGCGTCGTAAACACCGCGTTTGAGCAGGTACGTAGGCCGGGGCGTTTTCATATCCTCCATCACCATGATTTCCGGAATTTCCTCCATGATCCGGTTTTGTTCCGCCCGGAGTTTCTGCAATTCGGCACGCTGCTGCTGGTAGGCCGTCGAAACCGTGTTGAGATAATAGTTTTTGTCGGGGGTTAACTGCGGATCGGCGTTGGCCAGCGCCCGGACTTCCGGCGGGGTCAGTTCCCGGTTATAAACCACCAGTTCATCGAATGACCCTTTTTTGAAACCCGTTCCGCGCATATCGGCCCCCACCATCAACCCGGTTTGGGAGCCTTTGAACAGAATGTCTTTGTACAGATTATCTTTTTCGGTCACCAAAGCCGCTTCCTTGCCATCGACATATAACCGCAATCCGCGGGCCTTGCTCGAACCGTCGTAGGTCATGGTCAGGTGAATCCATTTTTCTTTGGGCAGTACCTCCTTGCCAATCCGGACAATGTTGTTGTACGGCCAGGTGTGGGCCATCAGCAGTTCGGCTTTCCCGTCGCGCAGATTTAGAAAATAACCCCGGAAATTGTACAGAATATCGCCGTTACCCTTGTGCACCAACGCAGCTTTATTCACATCTTTCGGAATATTGATCCACACGCCGATGGTGAACGGCTGCGACCGGTTGAAAATACCGACCTCGCCCAGTTTCAGAATATCGTCGCCGTTGGACTGAAACGCCTGGCCATGTTTGCCCGGTACCAGCACCGGATCAAGCACTTTGCCGGTGTCCTTCTTGCTGACGGCATTCAGAAACGTGCCGTTGACCAGCTTGTCAAACGTAAAATGAGCCTGTAAGCCTTTCCGGAAGTCAAACGGTACGGCCTGACCCGTTTTCGTCTGCCACTGCGCAAAAGCCGTTTGTTCCTGCTGAACGGTCTGGTTCAGCGCCGTTTCGGCGGTTTTGATTTTGGTATCCAAAAACCCCAGCAGACTATCGTGTTTCGATTCCGTCAGCAGCATGGTCGGTACCGGCATGGCGTCGTCCCAGGAGATTTGCCCGGCTTCGTCCACGTTGTTGAAAAAGGCAAACAAGGAGTAATAATCTTTCTGGCTGATGGGATCGAATTTGTGGTCGTGGCAGCGGGCGCATTCGACGGTCATCCCCATCAGGGCCGTGCCGATGGTATTAGCGCGGTCGGCCACGTATTCCACCCGAAATTCTTCGTTGATAATCCCGCCCTCCATGTTTTGCGAATGGTTGCGGTTGAAGGCCGTCGCCAGCCGCTGTTCACGCGTTGCATTCGGCAGCAGGTCACCCGCCAGTTGCCAGGTAATGAACTGATCGAACCGCTGATTCCGGTTAAACGACTGGATCACCCAATCGCGCCAGGGCCACATGGGGCGGTAGCGATCCACGGTATAGCCGTGCGTGTCGGCGTAGCGCGAAACATCCAGCCAATCGACGGCCATTTTCTCCCCATAATGCGGTGATTTCAGCAGCCGATCGACCACCTTCTCGTAGGCGTTGGGCGCGCGGTCGGCCAGAAAAGCGTCAACCTCTTCGACCGTCGGCGGCAACCCCGTCAGATCGAGCGTTACCCGGCGGAGCAGGTTCTCCCGGTCGGCTTCGGGCGAGGGCGTCAGTCCCTGCGCTTCCATCTTGTTCAGAACAAAATAGTCGATTGGATTTTTGGACCACGACGTGTTTTTAACGGTTGGTAACGCCGGTTTTTCCGGTTTGATCAGCGCCCAGTGCGGTTTGTATTCCGCGCCCTGCTCAATCCATTTCAGGAGCACGGCTTTTTCGTAGTTGGTCAGCACCCGGTTCGACGATTTGGGGGGCATCATCTGGTCTTCGTCCGTCGTTACCAGCCGGTAATACACCTCGCTTTCGGCCAGATCGCCCGGCACGATGGCGTGCTTCTTGTTTTTCGCTTTTTTCAGAGCCGCCATCGCCCCTTCGCGGGTTGCCAGTTCCAGCCCGCCTTTCTGACTGGCTTTGTCGGGACCGTGGCAGAAAAAGCATTTATCCGACAGAATCGGTCTGACATGCAGGTTATAGTCCACCTGATCGGGAAGCTGATCGGCCAGTTGTTCGATTTCGGCCGGTTTTTCCACCCCGCCACACCCCTGAACCAACAGGCACACCATGAACCAGACCGACCCCAGTAGCAATCCGCCAAACCAACGTATTTTGATGCGCTTCATTATCACTGGTAACATTGAACGAAAAACTGAATCAAATTCCACCAGAAAACCTTCTATTAATAAACCGTTGCCCCAGCCGCTTCTACTGTAAAATCGTTGTGAAAGCGTAATAATCCGTGGCCTTTCCTTAAAAGCACTTTCTGGTAAACCTCTAATTTACAATAATTTATTTAATTAGTTGGCATATCCCGGGTTCTGGGGCGTAAGATTGGGATTGTTCAGCATCTCCTGTCTACCCAGCGGCAGCAACAGGTGTTTCTCCTGCAAGGGTTGATTTGAACTCAGGTTGATGTGTCCCACAAAGTTGTCAAAACCGTTGGTCCTTTCGTTATAGACCTTCCGCAAACGAACCATATCGAACCACGTTACTTGCTCGTAGCACAGCTCGTGCCAGCGCTCCCGCCAGACCGCTTCCCGGAACGTCGCCTGGGTGTAGGTTCCCAGCGCGGGCGTCGTCAGTTTAGCCCGGTCGCGAATCCGCTTCAAGGCGTCATAAGCCACCTGCGTTGGACCGCCCACCTCGTTCTGCGCTTCGGCGTACAGCAGCAACGTCTCGGCATACCGGATTTGTGGAACGTTCAGATTATTCTGCCGCGTACCGGCCGTTCCCTGCGTGCCGTTGGCCGTCCGATTGAAATGCTTGAACACGTACGCTCCTCCCAACTCAAAGCGGGGGCCATTGCCGTTGGTGAAATACGTTGTATAGAAATACCCCTCCTGATCCTTGGCCCGCAAATCGCCTTTTTCGTAGGAAGCATAAAACGCAGCCGTTGGCACCGAGCTACCCGTTCCCGAGGGGCCATTATACGTTACGGGTTTGAAGTTTGGATAGAAGTTATCCATTGGATTACCGGCCACTACGGTATTATACTGCAACATGAACAGATGCTCCAGCCGGTTTTTGGTGTTTTCCCGGTGGATATCCTCGTAACTCGTAAAAAGATTAATCTCCGTGGGGTTGGCATTGGCGTAGGTAATCACCTCCAGGGCTTTGTCGGCCGCCAGCTTGTAGTGGGAAGCCCCCTTGTTCAGCGGAAAACCGGCCATCGTCAGGTAGACTTTTGCCAGCTGCGTCTTGACGGCGGCCCGGTTCACCCGACCGCTCACGTCCATCCAGGGCAGACCGGCTCCCTCAGCCGCCATCAGATCATCGATAATCAGCTTATATACTTCTTCCTGCGCGGTCCGCGACGGCTGAAAATCCGGTGAAGTCGTGGTCTGCGGCTGGGTAATGAGCGGAATATCGCCCCACAACCGTACGGCTGTGAAATACGCCGAAGCCCGCAGAAACCGGGCTTCGCCCAGAATCCGGTTTTTCTGTGCTTCCGGCATGGGAGTAATTGCGGGTACTTTCTCAAGCACCTGATTCGCGTTGGCTATGACTTTGTAAAGACCGTTCCAGTAATTGACGACGTGGGCCGTGTTGCCGTCGTGCACCAGTCCGTATAGGTTGTTCAGGTCTGAATTCTGCGCTGTCTCGGTCGTGGAAGTTCCAGTTAGTGCTTCCAGCAGTTGCCAGTTGGAAGAAAAGATTCCAGCCGCATCCCCGACAAACCGCAGATCGGCATAAACCGCAGCCAGGGCGGCTTCGGCATGATCCGGAATGGTATAAAAATTATCGGGCGTCAGGTTGGATGGGGCCTGCTCGGTGAGAAAGTCCGAGCATCCCGCGGGTCCCAGCAAGGCGGTTGCCAACAACGCCACGGTACTCATTTTACGATATATAGGGTTCATAGTGAAAATCCTTGGTTAGTGGTTAAGGGCTTACAAACCGATTTGCAGACCGAACAGGTAGGTCGTTGGTTTGGGGTAGTTATGCCAGATCATCCCCTGCGAAAAGGCACTGTTGCTCTCGCCCTGGTTGGTCGGCGTCACTTCAGGATCACCGATGATGGGATCTTTTACCAGCAAAAAGAAATTCTGCACGGTGGCGTAGGCCCGCAGCCGATTGAGTTTCAGCTTACTGGTCAGGCTGCCGGGAAAGGTATAACCCAACAGCAGGTTGCGGCCCCGCAAGAACGAACCGTCTTTGATCCAGTAACTATCCACATTCAGGACATAGCCCGCCCGGGTTTCCCGGATTTCGGCAATCTTCGAGTTCTGATTCTGGGGGGTCCAGGCATTGAGCACCGAGGTGTAGCTGTTGGCGATCGCCTGACGGTCTTCGCTGGTCGAAATATTCAAATCCATCACATCGTTGCCAAACATAAACTGCGTCTCAAAAGTCAGATCAAAATTTTTGTAACGGAACGTATTCGTAAACGCTCCCCAGCCTTTGGGACTCCCGTTGCCAATGATGCTCCGGTCGGCGTCGGTAATGGCCTTGTCGCCATTCACATCCAGGTACTTTATGTCGCCCGGCAGAATCGTCAATCCATTCCGGTAGCTGACAAACTTCGCGGCTTCCTCCCGTTCGGCTTCGCTCCAGACGCCCAGCCGGGTCAGGCCCCAGAAGGAACCAACCGGCTCCCCGACGCGAATGACGTTTGTTGGGTTAGTGAAATTGGGACCGCCCACGTTGAAAATATCCGAGGGCGTTGCCAGCGACAACACCTTGTTGCGGTTGAACGAAATGTTAAATGTTGAGTTCCACTGAAAACCGCCCCTATCAATGTTGACCGAGTTCAGCCCCAGTTCAAATCCTTTGTTCTCCATCGAGCCTACGTTCCGCCGGATCAGGGCGTACCCGCTCGTGCGCGCTACCGGCGCATCCAGCAGCATATCCGTCGTTTTGCGGTAGTAATAATCAGCCTCCAGGTTGAGCCGCCCCTTCAGCAAGCCAATTTCCAGCCCTACGTCCGCCTGAGCGGTTTTTTCCCACCGCAAATCTGCGTTTGACAACCGGCTGATCCCGGTGCCGGCGGTCCGGCTTTCGCCGATAACCGTAGCGTAGTTCGAACTCAGCAACGCCAGTGACGTATAGGGTGGAATCTCCGAGTTTCCAGTCAACCCGTAGCTGGTCCGGAATTTCAGGTTCGAGATCACGGGGTTGTTCTTCAGGAAATCCTCTTCGGAAACCCGCCAGGCCAAAGCCGCCGAGGGAAAGAAGGCAAACTTGTGGTTTTCCCCGAACTTCGACGACCCATCAGCCCGGCCCGTTACCGTCAGCAGGTATTTTTCCATCAGGTTGTAGTTGAGCCGCCCGAAGTAAGAATTGAACGAAAACCGCGAAGCCCCCGATGCTACCTGCGGGTTGGTAGCGCCCGCTCCCAGGTTGTTAAAGCCGAAATAGTCGGTGGCAAAGTTGCTCACACTAGCATTGACCGTGAAGATGTTGGTTTCCTGCCAGGAAACGCCTAACAGAGCGTTGAGAGCGTGTTTCTCGTTGATCGTTTTGTTGTACGTCAGGTAGTTCTCCAGCGACCAGAACGTTTCTTTCCGATTGCTCGACGACGCATTGCCGTTCCCCCCGATGTTCAGCGTCCGGGTTACCGAATAATTATTTTCCTGGGTCTGAACGTTGGTTCCCAGCACGGTGCGCATCTCAAGTCCTTTCGCGAGGGAGATGGTTGAGTAGAGGCTGCCGAGGGTCGTTTGCGTGTTCAGAATGTATTTGGTGCCCATCAGGCGGTGGTATGAACTCATCGTTCCTTCGGCATAAGGATAATCGCGGTTGTTGGCGTAGGTGCCGTCTTCGTACTGCACCGGCAAAAACGGAAAGTCCTCCACAATCTGACGCGCTACGGCATCGTTGATGTCCACCAGGTTTTCCGACTGGTTGTTGTAGCTGAGCGTTCCGCCCACTTTCAGCCAGGGTTTCACCTGATCGTCGATGGTAAACCGCCCCGAATACCGTTTCATATAGGAGGTTTTGATCAACCCCTGATCATCACGATAACCAAGCGAAATGGAATACTGGGTGCGGTCGTTGCCCCCGCTGAAGCCCAGCTGATGGTTCTGCGAGAGCTTGTTCTGGGTCGTTTCTTTCATCCAGTTTGTATCGTATTGGGGGCTGCCGTCCGGATTCCAGACCCGCGGATCGGTCCGGCGGAGTTTGGGATTCAGATACGCCCATTTGCCTGCGGCCCAGCCATCCGGATCGTATTTGGCCATGTTGGCCCAGGCCAGGTCTTCAACGGCCATGTATTCCCGGGCGTTCAGAACTTTGGGAGGGTTCGGGCCAATGGTGTTCACACTGAAATCCACATTGTAGCTGATCTGCCCTTCACCAGACCGGCCTTTTTTGGTGGTCACCAGAATAACCCCGTTGGCTCCCCGAGCACCATAAATAGCCGTCGAGGAAGCATCTTTCAGGACCTCCACGGAAACAATGTCGTTGGGATTGATGTAGTCGATCGCCGACGAAAACTGGTTTTGGGTGCCCTGGGGCAGCATCACCCCGTCAACGACGTAGAGGGGATTATTCGAGGAGTTGATGGAGCTAAACCCCCGCACGCGAATGGTGCTCCGTCCACCGGGTCGGCCCGAATTGGTGTTGACCTGAACACCGGGCATCCGTCCGGACAGCGCCTGTTGTAACGATGCCGTTGGGCGCTCCTTCAATTCGGCTTCCCGTACGGTACCAACCGCCCCGGTTAAGTCGCTTTTCTTCGCCGTTCCATACCCAATGACCACAATCTCTTCCAGAACTTTATCGTCGGGCTGTAGCATGACATTGACGGTTGCCGATGACCGAACGGTTTTTTCCTGCGATACATACCCGACAAAACTAAAGACAAGCACCGCGCCGGCCGAACCTTCCGGCACCGAAAGCGTATAATTCCCGTCGGCATTGGTTACCGTCCCCCGTTGGGTTCCTTTCATGACCACGCTCACGCCCGGAAGTCCTTCCCCGTTTTCGCCGGTTACTTTTCCAGTTACGGTAAAATCGGCGATCGTCACTGCCGGAATGTTCGGGAGCACGCTCAGCGCACGGTCGGCCATCAGTTCTTTCGACGAAATCGGCCCATTGAACGTCGATGGGTTCGATCTCGGCGGTTCATTTTTTTTATCCGGACTTTTAATGATGTAATACGCCTGATTGCCAATTTTCCGGAACACCAGCCCATACGGTTTTAGCAATTTTTCCAGCTGTTTTTCCAGCTTTCCGGAACGAAGCTGCCAGTTTGCCGGAACCGTCACCCCGCCCACGGTCGTCTCTTCAAACAGGATACTGACCTGATGCTGCCGGCTGAGTTCCGTTAATACTTCTTTCATTCGATGCCCCGCCGTTGGAGTAGCCTGGGCGCGTTCTACCGACCGATCATGCTGCCGGGCCAAAGCGATGGATTGCGCCCGGGTTAGCTGGTGACTCAGCATAACCAGCATAATCAGGGTCGTTTTCTGTAAACATGAAATACACATTTTCTAGGTTAATTAAGGGTTTAGGTATTTAGAAGGCTGCAATTCAATGTACTGATCTCGTTTAACCACATTCAGGTTAAGTAGCTCGGATAGAATCAGCAGAAGATCGTCGGCACGCTTTGCCTTATAGTTGCCAGCAATCCGCCGTTGCGCCAGTCGGGTATCCGGAACCGTTACCTTGATGCCAAACCGTTCGTGAATCTGCTCGGCGATTTCGGCTACCGAGGTGTTATCAAAATAAAACCAGTGATCTTTCCAGGCGACATACGGGCGTGCGGTGGCCGTTCGGCTCAATTGGTATTTACCCGAATTGGCAATGGTCACCACATTACCGGGGCGCATGTAAAGCTGCTGACCCTGCGGCAGATCGAGCTTCACTTTCCCTTTGCTGAGAAACACCCGTTTGCCCTTTTTCCGGGAATACACCACAAACTCCGTCCCGAGGACTTCGACCTGTACCCGGTCGGCCGTCTGCACAATAAATCGCTGGTTGGTTACCGTATGCGTTACCTTAAACTCTCCTTCGCCTTCCAGATAAACCTTCCGCGTATCGCGACCAAAGCCAAAGCGCGGAACACGCAAAACGGAATTGGCATTGAGGGTCACTTCCGTACCATCCTCCAGCCGGTATTCGCGGGTTTCCCCAAAAGCCGTCTGGTGCGTTTCGTACAGGAGTTGCGCCCGAAACAGGTAAGCACCAGCCAGACCGACCAGGACAACTGAAGCGGCAATGCCCCAGCGGGCCCATTTTCTAAAGAAGCCAGCCGATAAATCCGGCTGCATTTTCGCTGGCCCAACGGATGTTTTTTGATTGTTCAGAATCAGTTGATACCGGGTTAGGGCGGTTTCGGTATCCACCGCTACCTGCGGACGCCGGTTTTCCCATTCATCCAGATACTGGTAATACTGCTCCCGGCTGGCATCATCGGACAGCCAATCCGCCAGGAGTTTGCGCTGGAAAGCGGTCGCTTTTCCGTCAAAAAAATCGAACACTATTCTCTTTATCTGTTCGGATTCCATACCATATTCGAATTACGCCCGATTCGTCACGGGAAAAACTTGTTTGTGCTATACCTCAGAATGGGCAGATAATTATTCCCACAAGCAGACTAAGAAGCCGGTGCCGTTTCAATTCCTGCCGCAGGTGGCTGAGGGCCCTGATCATCAGTTTTTCGACGGCACTCCCGCTGATCTGCATTTCCTGAGCGATTTCCGGATACTTTTTACCGTCAACCCGACTCAGCAGAAAAGCCCGTTTGCACTGGGGTGACAACCCCTGAATGGCATCTTCAATTTTCTGGTGGAGTTCGCTGAAATGCAGAATTTCGTCGGGTTGCTGCGCGGCCGATGCGCCCTGCGTAGTGAGGGTCTCCAGCGGATCGGCGGGGTGAAGTTCCCAGCGGAGGTAGTTGTAAGCCCGGTTCCGAACCGTTTGGTAGAGGTAGGCCCGATACGAGGTGGTAATCCGTTCAAAAATCCGATCCTGCCAGAAAACCGTATAGACTTCGGCCACCAGGTCTTCGGCAACGTCTTTGGAATACACGAATCGCACGGCGTGGTTTACCAGATTGGCATAATACCGCCGAAACAGCAGCTCACACCCGCGTTTTGGATCCTGCGCAAAAAGCTCCCGGAAAATCAATTCGTCATCCGTCACTTTTCCCTGAGGGGTAGCAAAACGGTTTACCGCAGAACGCAGCAAATCATCTTCCTTACTTTCGCTATTACTGAGGGGTACCTGTTGCATGCAAAACGACGGCCTGACTGGTGGTATTTAACACAGACAAGTTTGTACTTTATCACCTCACATCAGTAAAAAAATATTTTTTCACCGCAACAGGTCCGCGGAAGGGCTTGTATATTCGTTTCTGAAAGCATAAAAAGGCCTTTCGCTGGATAACCTATGGAGAGAAACTGGCAGGAGCAAACGCTTGAAATACTGGAAGATCAATATTGGGAAGAACCCCTGCTGGCCGACAGCCGACACCAGAAAATTCATGCCCTCCGGCAGACACCCCTGAATCAGTTCAGTACGGAAGACATCCGGATGATGATTGGCCACGGTATGTCGCTGCCCCACCTGATTCCGCTGGCCATCGAACGGCTAAATAAAAACCTGTTTGCCGAAGGAGATTACTACCCCGGCGACCTTTTACAGAGTGTGCTGAACGTTGATCTAAGTTTTTGGTTGACAAATCGATCACTTTGGCAGTATATTCACCAACTTATTATAAAGAATTCGTTTGAACTGGAAGACCGGGGTATCAATCCCGAACGATTTCTCGAATTGTCATGACTACTATATCTACGGATTTCGGCCTGTAGATACGATACTGTAAACCACTATTCCAAAACCTTTGTAATTAACCTTATGGCTTCTCAATCTGTAAACCGACGTACCTTCCTCAACCAGGCCGCAGCCGCAACCGCCGTCGGATTGACCATTCCAAATATTAACTTCGGAGCACTACCCAAAGCCGATGAGGTGGTAATTGGGCACGGTTCGCACCGTTACCGCGTGGTGCCCAACTGGGGGGTGCTGGATGCGGGTAAAAACCCCGTCAACGATTGCCACGAAATGGTGGAAGACGCCAAAGGACGACTGATTCTGCTGACCAACGAGACCAAAAACAACATTATTATTTACGATAAATCGGGTAAACTGGTCGAAACCTGGGGCAACAGTTATCCGGGCGGCCACGGTTTGACGTTGTCCAATGAAGGCGGGGAGCAATTTCTTTTTATCTGCGATAACAACCGGCATCAGGTCATCAAAACCGACCTGAAAGGCAAAGAATTGCTGAAAATCGACTATCCCAAAGAAACCGGCAAATACGCTTACCCCACGCAGTTCATCCCGACCGAAACCGCCATCAACCCCGCAAACGGGGATATTTACGTGGCCGATGGGTACGGTTTAAACTACATCATACAGTACGACAGCAAAGGGAAATACATCCGGCACTGGGGCGGTAAAGGCGCTGAAAACGGCCAGTTCGACTGCTGCCACGGTATTCTGGTCGATACCCGCAACAAAACCAACCCAACGTTGCTCATTACCGACCGGCGGCACAACTGCCTGAAACGGTTTACGCTCGACGGTAAGTACATGTCTACCATCGCCTTACCTGGCTCCTACATCTGCCGCCCGGTGCTGCACGGTGACATGATTTACGGCGCGGTGTTCCGCAGCACGTCCGACTCCTATCCGAATTCGGGTTACATCCAGATTCTGGACAAAAACGACAAAGTGGTTTCGACGCCAGGCGGCACGGCTCCGGTTTACAAAGACGGCAAACTCGAAGAGCAACGGAAAGACATGACCAGCACGGCTTTCATGCACCCGCACGATGTGCTGGTCGATGGCGACGAGAACGTTTATGTGCCGCAGTGGGCCTCTCAGAAAACCTACCCGGTTAAATTACAACGCGTTAGTTAATAAAACTGGCAGGTTACTTACTGCTTTTTAGCTTAACTGGCTTCGTCTTTCGCCATAAAACCGTCAGGCCGGACCGATAGTGAATCGGGTCCGGCCTACTGCGGTATGTGCAGAAAGTTGGGCGCAACAGACGGCCCAGAATTTGAAATTGATCCTACTCCCGACCCCATCGATTCAATGCTTAGTTTCATTCTCCTGCAGGCTACCTCTCCCCAACCTTCCGAATGGGCACTGTTTCTCGGACGGTTTCACCCGCTGATCGTCCACCTGCCCATCGGTTTTCTGCTGATTGCCGGTTTGCTGGAACTGGACCGGGTGACACGTCGGCAACGTGTTAGCTCTCATACTATTACACTTATTTTGTTCTGGTCGGCAGTCAGCGCGACGATGGCGTGTATTTTCGGTTACCTGCTTTCGCTGGGTGGTGGCTATGACGAACAAACGCTCAACTACCATATGTGGGAAGGCATCGGCGTGGCGGTTTTCGCCTGGATTGCCTGGGCGGTCAAACACGAACGCATTGGCCCCCGGATCCGGCTGGGTCAGTTGCTTTATTTCCCGGCTTTAGGATTAGGCATCTTGCTGCTGCTGGCGGCCGGTCACGAAGGCGGTTCACTCACCCACGGCTCTGATTTTCTGACCCAATACACCCCCGAACCGTTGCGCTCGCTGGCCGGTATTCCGCCCCGGGAGCAAACCGTTGAAGACATTCCGGCCATCACCGACGTCAATCAGGCGATGGTATACCAGCAAATTGTCCATCCGATTCTGAAAACCCGTTGCGTACAATGCCATAATCCCGAAAAATCGAAGGCCGATCTGCGGCTGGATAACCCCGAAATGATTAAAAAGGGCAGCGAAGATGGCCCTGTTGTGGTGGCCGGAAAGGCCGACCAAAGCCGTCTGATGAAGGTCTGCCTGCTGCCGGAAGAAGACGATGATCACATGCCGCCCAAAGGCAAACCGCAATTAACCGAAAATCAGATTATGCTGCTGACGTGGTGGATCAATCAGGGGGCTCCGTTCGACAAGAGGGTAGCCGAACTCAAGGTGACGGATGATGTAAAACCGGCTCTGGCGTCGCTGGGATCGGGTGCGGCAACCGGCAGCCAGCAGGTAGCCAGCGGTCCGGCCCCCGAATCGCCGGTTCTGACTATGAAGCTTCCGGCGGCTGATCCGAAAGCCGTTGAGGAGCTGCGAAAAACCGGTTTGCTGATCCTACCGCTGTCGAAAGAACAGAACCAACTGGAAGTCAGCGCCGTCAACGCCCGCACGTTCAGCGACGCCCAGGCTGCGGCTTTACCGAAATTAAGCCAGCAGATTGTTTGGCTCAAACTGGGCGACACCGAGGTTTCCGACGCCACGCTGGCGCAGGTAGCCCAGCTAAAAAACCTGCAAAAGCTGCATCTGGAGCAAACCAAGGTAACCGACGCGGGCCTGAAAAACCTCAAAAATCTGCCGTATCTGGAATACCTGAATCTCTATGGCACGGCGGTAACCGACGCGGGTTTAAAGGAACTGGCTGGAATAAAAAACTTAAAGACCGTTTACCTCTGGCAAACGAAGGTAACCGACGCTGGCGTGGCTGAACTGAAGAAAGCAATGCCGAATCTGGAAATCAACATGGGGTTGGGCGAAAGCTCAATTGCCCAGTTTATGAAAGCCGATTCGTCGGCCCCTGAACCCGATAAAGCCAAATAATTGACCGGCAGGTCAAGAAACTATACTTTTTGGCAAGCAAACTGGTTTATTTCGGAAATATTTTATATAATTTTGTAGATTCTTTGGATTTTTCTTTCAAACAACCTCGCTCGTATGTGTCATTTTACCGACATACGATTTCACTCTCTGCTTTTAAGCGCGGCAATCGGACTGTTTTCGGTGGCCGTCTGGAGTTCATGCGGTACTAGCGTCGAAAAACCGGCGGAACTGGTGGCACTGGAAAGCCGATTGCCCGAAAAAGTAGACTACAACCTGCACATCAAACCCATTCTGTCCGACCGTTGCTTTGCCTGCCACGGTCCCGACAAGGCCAAACAACAGGCTGGTTTGCGGCTCGACACACCCGAGGGAGCCTATGAGGCATTGGCGGAAAGTGGCAAAACCGCCATTGTACCCGGTAATCTGGCCAAAAGCGAAGCGTACCACCGCATTGTGTCCAACGACCCGGAATACCGGATGCCGACGCCCGAATCGAACCTGGTGCTGACCAACGAGGAGAAAGCCCTGCTGGTACGCTGGATTGAGCAGGGGGCCGAATACAAACCGCACTGGTCGCTGATTGCGCCCCAGATGGCGGACATTCCAACGGTTAAAAATACGGGCTGGCCTAAAAACGAGATTGACCATTTCGTCCTGAAAAAGCTCGAAGAAAAAGGACTGACGCCCAACCCCGAAGCCGACAAAGCGACTCTGCTACGCCGGGTTTCGCTGGATTTAACGGGTTTGCCGCCCACGGTAGCCGAAGTGGACGCTTTTCTGGCCGACAATTCGCCCAACGCCTACTCCAACGTAGTCAACCGGCTGCTCAGTAGCCCGCATTATGGCGAACGACAGGCCGTCGAGTGGCTGGATGCGGCCCGATATGCCGACACGCACGGGTATCAGGACGACGGTTTGCGAACCATGTGGCCCTACCGCAACTGGGTGATTACGGCTTACAACAAAAACCTGCGGTTCGACAAGTTTATTACCTGGCAACTGGCGGGCGATATGCTGCCCAACCCGACACAAAACATGCTGCTGGCAACGGCCTTCAACCGCAACCACCAGCAAAGCCAGGAAGGCGGTATTGTGGACGAAGAATACCGGGTGGAATACGTCGCCGACCGGGTGAATACGTTCGGGAAAGCGATGTTGGGCATGACCGTTGAGTGCGCCCGCTGCCACGACCACAAATACGACCCCATTAGCCAGAAAGATTATTACTCGTTATACGCCTTTTTCAATAACAACAACGAGCGCGGCCAGATACCGTACAACGGCGAACCTGCCCCGACCCTCACGCTCACCTCGACCCAAACGGAGGCTCAGTTGAAATTTATTCGGGACCAGCTAAAACCGTTACAGCAGCGCCTGAATATCAACCGTCCGGAATATCAGCACGGTTTTGGACGGTGGCTAACCCAGGCTGAACGCAGTCCCAAATCGTCGATTAAAGAGGGTCTGGTGGCGCACTATACCTTCGACGAAGCCGACCGGCTGGATTTTAAAGCCTACGAACATTCGGAGGAAAAGAAAATCAAAGACGCCGAACGGAAGAAAGAGAACGATTTAAAGAAAAAGGAAGAAGAGCGCCGGAAAAAACTGGGCCTACCGGAAGTAAAGAAACCGCCCGTACCGAAAACCCGCGAAGAACTCGAAAAAGACCCCCGCAACGCGTTCTGGAATCAGGTGAACGACACGCTTCCGGCCCGGCTGGCGGGCGATCCCGAAAGTATGCCGTACCAGATTAAAGGCCGGGTTGGCATGGCGCGGTATCTGAAAGGCGACAGCAATATCGAATTGCCCCGGCCAGTCGGCTATTTTGAGCAGAATCAGCCCTTTACCGTTAGTGCCTGGTTCAATGTGGCCAAACCGGGCGTGGAAGGGATGCTGATGGGCAAATCAAACGGACCCTTTGACGGCAATCGGGGTTACGAAATTGAACTGCTAAAGGATGGCCGGTTTAAAGTGACAGTCAACCACGTCTGGCCCGACAACAGTCTGGATGTAGAAACCGTCGGAAAAATCCGCTACAAACACTGGTTCCATCTGGCCATGACCTACGACGGTTCGGGCCGGTCCGCCGGTATTAAGCTGTATCTGGATGGAAAACCGGCTCCGCTTCAAGTCGTTACCGACAACCTGCGGCACAGCATCGACCACGGTCAGAATGGTAAAAACTGGACGGGTTCACCCTTCCTGATCGGCCGTGTTCACGATCACTACATTAAGGATTACGCCATTGACGAGCTACGGATTTACAACCGCAGCCTGACTCCGCTGGAAATCCCGGCGCTGGCGGGTCAGCCGGACGCCTTAACGACGGCTTTGTATACACCAGCCGCCAAACGCACGGCCACCCAGCGGGCCGGTTTATACACGTATTACGTCACCAACCATGATTCGACGTACCGGAACGCCTTTGAAGAAGCGCAGGCGCTACGGGCTAAGGAACTGGGGCTTTACAACAATTCGAATCAGGTGATGGTGATGAAGGAGCGGAAATATCCGCGAAAAACCTTCCTGCTGAAACGGGGCGCCTACGATGCGCCGGGCGAAGAGGTGAAACCCGAAACGCCCGCCCAACTAATGCCCTTCCCGGCGGAGTATCCGAAAAACCGGCTGGGGCTGGCCCAATGGCTGCTGCATCCGGACAATTCGCTGTTCAGCCGGGTGATGGTCAACCGGTTCTGGCAGCAGTATTTCGGCGAGGGGCTTGTGAAAAGCAGCGACGATTTTGGCAACCAGGGCAACCTGCCCTCCCACCCCGAACTGCTGGATTACCTGGCCGTCCGGTTCCGGGATGGTGCGGGCGCGTCGGGCGTCTGGAACGCTAAAGCCCTGCACAAACTGATCGTTATGTCGGCAACCTACCGGCAGTCGTCGCGGTCCGCCGATGCGAAAAAGCTGGACGCCGATCCAGACAATTCGCTGCTTTCGCGGGGACCGAGTTACCGGATGTCGGCCGAGCAGGTCCGCGATATTGCC
The DNA here is from genome assembly GCF_003259745.1 of Larkinella arboricola. Taxonomy (GTDB): domain Bacteria; phylum Bacteroidota; class Bacteroidia; order Cytophagales; family Spirosomataceae; genus Larkinella; species Larkinella arboricola. The sequence continues at coordinate 364,045 of NZ_QLMC01000003.1, forward strand.
CTGGCCGCCAGCGGGTTGTTAACCGATAAAATTGGCGGCCCTAGTGTCCACCCGTACCAGCCCGCCGGTATCTGGGAAGCCCTGGCCACCCGAAACGCCATCAATTACGTGCAGAACCACGGCGATAGCCTGTACCGCCGGAGCTTGTATACGGTCTGGAAACGGTCTTCGCCCCCGCCGATGATGCTCAACTTTGATGCGTCGGAACGGCATACCTGCATCGTCAAACGGCAGAAAACCAGTACGCCCCTGCAAGCCCTGGTGACGCTCAACGACCCCCAGTTTGTCGAAGCCGCCCGGGTATTGGGGCAGAAGGCTTGCAGCATGGGGCTTAACAATGAGCAGTTGATTGACTACGTGTTTAAAGCCGTAACCAGTCGCCCGGCCCGCCCGGCAGAAACGGTTTTGATGAAGCAACTGTACGCCGAAGAACTGGCCGACTTTAAGAAGAGTCCCAAACGAGCCGCCGAACTGTTGAGCGTTGGTGAATACCCAATTGACCCCAAAATTCCGAAACCGGAACTGGCGGCTTGGACAGTGGTCACCAGCACCATCCTAAACGTTGACGAAGCGATTATCAAACGATAACCCTCTGATTTCCTCTGATCAACTCTGTGTAATAGCCTTTTAGTTACACAGGGTTGATCAGAGGAAATCAGAGTTAAGCTGAGAAAAGGCTATGAACAACCTGGAAGACGAAATACACGATCAGTTGAGCCGCCGGAATTTTCTGGGCCGGTCCAGTGCCGGGTTGGGTGCGATGGCGCTCGCGTCGCTGCTTAACCCCGCAAAAGCATTGGCCAGTAGCGAGGAAAACCGTGCGCCGGGCAAACCCCATTTCTCGCCCAAGGTGAAACGGGTCATTTACCTGTTCCAGAGCGGTGCGCCCTCGCAGCTGGATTTGTTTGATTACAAGCCCAAACTCGAAACGATGTGGGGCCAGGATTTGCCCGAATCGGTCCGGAAAGGACAACGACTGACGGGCATGACCGCCGGGCAGAGCCGGTTTCCGCTGGCGGCTTCCAAATTCCGGTTTGCCAAACACGGCCAGAGCCAGATGTGGATCAGCGAACTGTTGCCGTACACCTCCCGCATCACGGACGATCTGTGTTTTATCCGGTCGATGCATACCGAAGCCATCAACCACGACCCGGCGGTGACGTTCTTCCAGACGGGTTCGCAACAGGCCGGACGGCCTTCGTTCGGGTCCTGGGCCAGCTACGGTTTAGGCTCCGACAACCAGAATTTACCGGCGTTTGTGGTGCTGCTCTCGAAAGGCCGCGATGGCGACCAGCCGCTGTACGCCAAGCTATGGAGCAATGGTTTTCTGCCGTCGGTGCACCAGGGCGTCGTGTTCCGGTCCGGCCCCGATCCGGTTTATTACCTCAACAACCCACCGGGCATCGACAAAACCAGCCGTCGGCGGATGCTCGATTACCTCGGCAAACTGCATCAGGAACAATTCAAACAAGTGCTCGATCCGGAAATCAACAACCGGATGGCGCAGTACGAAATGGCGTACCGGATGCAGACATCGGTGCCCGAAACGCTCGACATTTCGAAAGAACCGGATTATATTTTTGATCTCTACGGCCCCGATTCGCGCAAACCGGGCACGTTTGCCGCCAACTGTATTCTGGCCCGGAAGCTCATCGAGAAAGACGTCAAGTTTGTGCAGTTGTACCACCAGGGTTGGGACCAGCACGGTAATCTGCCCAACGACATCAAGATTCAAACCAAGAGCGTCGATCAGGCGTCGGCGGCTCTGATTATGGATTTGAAACAGCGCGGACTGCTCGACGATACGCTGGTGATCTGGGGCGGGGAGTTTGGCCGGACCAATTATTCGCAGGGTAAACTGTCGAAGGAAAACTACGGTCGTGACCACCACCCGCGTTGCTTTACGGTCTGGATGGCGGGCGCGGGCGTCCGGAAAGGCATGGTTTACGGCGAAACCGACGAGTTTGGCTACAACGTTGTCAAAGATCCGGTCCACGTGCATGACTTTCAGGCCACGATTCTGCACCTGATGGGCATCGATCACGAAAAGCTGGTTTTCAAACACCAGGGCCGTCGCTACCGGCTGACGGATGTACACGGAAAAGTGGTAAAGCCGCTGCTGGCATAAACTCCTTTTAGAAACTCCTGGATTGATCAGCCCACGACTAACACCGTGGGCTTTTATTTTTCCTGGTTGTCCTTCCTATATTTGCGTCAAACTAACCTCACGAATCAATGGCTGCTCTAGACGTTGTGAAAAATTATTACGAGTGCTTCAACCAGAAAGACTGGAACGGAATGCTGGCACTGGTGTCGCCCGACATCCGGCACGAACCGAATCAGGGCGAAGCGCGCATTGGGATTGAAAAATTCACGGCTTTTGTCCACCACATGGATGAATCGTACGACGAAAAACTGACGGAGATGGTTTTCTTTTCGGAACCGTCGGGCCAGCGCGTGGCCGTTGAGTTCGTTGTCAACGGTATTTACAAAAAAGCGGAAGAAGGCTTACCAGCGGCTACTCATCAAACGTACGTGGTTCCGGCTGCGGCTTTTCTGGAAGTGACCGATGGCAAAATCAGCCGGGTGACAACGTACTACAACCTGCCGCTCTGGATTAAAGCCGTTTCGGAATAAAAACCCCAGCCGATGCAGTCACTTTCTTTCCAGACCAAAAGAGGACGGGAGATCGAATCGGTTTTCGACGGGCTGGCGGCTCTGCGGATTGCGGTTTTTCGCGACTTTCCGTATCTCTACGAAGGCACGATTGAGTACGAAAAAACGTATCTGGAAACCTATGCGCGGTCGGATCGTTCGTTTCTGTTTGCCGTTTATGACGGCCCGAAAATGGTGGGCGCTACGACCTGCATCCCGTTACAGGACGAAACCGCCGAGGTCCGGAAACCGTTCGAAACGTCAGACTTTGACCTTACTACCCTCTTTTATTTTGGTGAGAGCATTCTGCTTCCGGAGTACCGGGGTCTGGGTTTAGGGCACCGCTTTTTCGATGAGCGGGAAGCCCACGCCCGGAGTTTTGGCACGTTCAAAACCGCCTGCTTCTGTGCCGTTGAACGACCTGAAGACCACCCAGCCAAACCGGCAGATTACCGCCCCAACGACGCGTTCTGGCTTAAACGGGGGTATACCAAACTACCGTCTTTACGAAGCTATATGGCGTGGCCGGACCGGGGCGAAGAAGTTTCGACTCCCAAACCAATGGTCTACTGGATGCGCGAATTGTAACTGACGAGGGCTGTTTTCGTCTAAAATCTTTGCCATTGTCAGGCAACAATTTCCGATTTCTGCGGCTTTTATAGAAAACCACCTCTTATAAACCATGAACTGGACGGACTTCTGGGATACTATAGGCCAATTTGGCACTGAAATCGACCGATGGCTGCGGCATAACCGTAAGATTTCGGGTTGGCTCATGCTGGTGGTCTCTATCGGTGCCGGGCTTTTGGTCAATCTGATTACAACGCAGGTAGTACGGCTTATTCTGCGCCGACGCTATAGTGAAGTACTGGGTTTACTGCGCCAGTATATCCGAAACGCCTTTTATCTGTTTGTGCCGTCCCTGTTCTTTCTGATCATCACGAATGTACAGGAACGGGCTTTTCAGCGCTTTCCCATTGCCTTAAAAGCCGCTGAAATCATCTTTGTGGCCTCTACTACCTGGCTGGTGGTCCAGTTGCTGAAGGTGGGCGAACGGCTGATCGTCCGGCAGTACGATACGGCCAGCGACGTAAATCTGCACTTGCGGAAATTTGTTACCCAAATCCGGTTTGTGCGCCAGTTTTTCACCATTATCGTTATGGTGATCGGTTTTTCGGTTCTGCTGCTGTCCTTCAACGGCGGGCGAAAAATTGGTCTGAGCTTCCTGACCTCGGCGGGGATTGCCTCGGTGGTGATTGGTTTTGCGGCCCAGCGCACCATTGCTAACCTGCTGGCCGGTATTCAGATTGCCTTTACGCAGCAGATTCGGGTGGATGATGCCGTTGTGGTAGAAAACGAATGGGGCCGGATTGAGGAAATTAACCTGACCAACGTGGTGGTGCGGGTCTGGGACCGTCGGCGGCTGATTCTGCCCATTACGTATTTCATCGAAAAACCGTTTCAGAACTGGACCCGCTCGCAGGCTTCGGTATTGGGCACGGTTCTGCTCTATCTGGATTATACCGTACCCGTTGAACGAATTCGGGAGAAAGCGAATCAACTGGTAGAAAACAACCCTTTGTGGGATAGGGAAGTGTGCGCCGTGCAGGTAACGGACATTCAGCCTACCTGCGTGGTGGTCAGAATTCTTACCTCCGCCCGCAATTCCGGTGAAAGCTTTGATCTTCGGTGTTTCATCCGGGAGAATATTCTGGCCTTTCTGCGCGATGAATATCCGGAAAGTCTGCCCAAAACCCGGTTCCAGTTGAGCGAAACCAACCAGCCGGTTTAAGGCCACTTATTCAGATAACTTCAAGGAATACAGTCAGGTCAATTTCCAATAAATCGACCAGTAAAATTCCTTTTATCTTGTTGGGTAAAAAGCCAAAATGCTTTTTAAAAGCGGCTGTAAAATGGGTTGCGTGTTTGTAGCCCAATAACCGGCTAACTTCTGCAACTTTCACCTTGCCATCGGACAGCATCTCTTTGGCTTTTTCCATCCGGAACGTTTGGAGGTAGCCAAACACCGTGTTGCCGAATACCTGCTTAAAATGCTTTTTAAGATTATATTCATTCGTACCAACTTCTCTGGACAGCTCTTTTAACGAAAACGTTTTTTCCGGATTTTCGAGCATAAGTTGCTGTACCTGATGCATTTTCTCTACCTCTTCTTTCTTGATTCGCGGATAAACCGGTTCGGTACGGCATTGGTCATACTGATCAAGCTGGACCGCTAATAGCTCCATAACTTTGGCCTGGAGAAACAGCCGCTTGCTGTCTCCACACAGTGAACAATACAGGATATCATTCAATAAAACGCTAATTCTTGGGGTGATGGGCAGGTTCTGGCGGCTAAACCGAGTTGGGATTTTCAAGCCAATGTTTTTCCGAAACCCGGCAAATAAAACGGTATTAGCGGCAAAATAACTAAAGAATAAATCGGGGGTTAAAGTGATAAGTAGTGTTTCAACACACGCTTCCGGATGTACCTCAACCGAAACGACATGGTTGGTTACCAGCAGGATGTTATGCTCGTGGCTGGAGAAGTTATAAACGGGCCGACGGTCTGAATCGAAACCATATAAGGTAGACTGAATCGAAAAAACCATTTGAATACACGGACCCGAAACCTCAAAATGGATTTCTGTTTTCTTCCTCGCCTGTATAGTGCCGTACCAAATATGAACGCCCGGTGAGCTATATTCGTAGCTGCAGGCATCTGCATCTTCTTTCTGATGGCAGTCGCGTTTTTCTATAACCTCATCCGTTCCAAAGCAATTCAGCGTATAATTGATAGCTGTAGCATCCTGCCTTCCTATACAGGCAATGTTTTTGATTTCTCCCTTTTGCGTTATAGTTTCTCCCTTTCCCGTCATTTCGCTTTTTAACCATTCTATACCTTTGCAGCCGTAAAATTAATTAGATTATGTCTAAATAAAATTAGGGAGATCTAATTTGAGATTAAAATTACGGTCACATGACAAAATTACTATCCACTATCTTCCTCCTTACCTTTCTGACAGTAAGCGCCTACTCACAGCAACCGGGCGATGCAGGCCGTCCGATCCGGGGTAAGGTGATTGAGCAGACAACGGGTGCTCCCCTGCCAGGTACCAACATCACCATCAAGGGAACGTCGCAGGGAACTACCTCCGATCAGAAAGGCGAGTTTTCGATTCGGGCTAATCCGGGGCAGGTTCTGGTGTTTTCATTTATCAGCTACGAAGCGCAGGAAGTAACCGTAACAGCGAACACCCGGACGCTCGACATTGCGCTGAAAGAAGATCAGAAACAGTTGTCGGAAGTGGTGGTTACCGGCGCACTCGGCATCAAGCGGGCCGCCCGCGAATTTGGCGGTGGGGCGCAGGTGGTTAGCAACGAAAGTCTGAACCAGGGCAAAACCGTTAATCCGCTGGTTGGCCTGACGAGCAAGGTCGCCGGTTTGCGGATCAACATGTACGACAGCAAGGTTGACCCGCAGATCCAGATTACCATGCGCGGCAGCCGCTCGCTTAACCGGGCCAAAAACGCCCCGATTTACGTGGTAGACGGTATTCCGGTTCCGGAGATTACCCGCCTGAATCCTAACGATATTGAAAGTATTACGGTTTTGAAGGGTGCCAACGCTGCGGCTCTGTACGGTTCAGAAGGAGTTAACGGTGCGCTGATGATCACGACCAAAAGCGGAAGCCGGGGACGCGGTACCGTAAAGTTCAGCAACACGACGACGTTTTCACGGGTTTTCCTACTGCCACCGGCCCAGACGAAATTTGGTCAGGGCGTTAACGGGGTTTATGACCCCACACAGGCCGAATCCTGGGGCCCCGCATTCGACGGAACCATGAAGGATTTTGGTCCAGTTTTGCCCAGCGGATCGCGGCATCAGATTTTATATGCGGCTCCTTCGCGCGACAACCGGCTGGATTTGTTCCAAACCGGTGTCAACCTCCAGAACGACGTTTCGTTTTCGGGCGGTGACGAGAAAAACACGTATTTCTTCTCGGTGCAGGACGTAGCCATCAAAGGCATCATTCCAGAAGACCAGAGCCACCGGACCGGCGCACGCTTTAACGGAACCCGGAAATTTGGCAAACTCAATACGTCGTACAACGTCAATTATGTTTATTTCAAGAAAAACACGACGCCCGACGGCCCCTGGATTACAGCCTATTCCTTGCCCGCCAACTTCGATTTCAACTCGATGAAAGACTGGCAAAACCCGGCTTCGTATGCCAACCCCAACTACTTTTTCACGGATTTACAGAAAAATCCGTACCACCAGATCGACAATACCCGCGACGTGAGCGAACAGCAAACCATCAACGGGAAAGTTGAACTCGATTATCAGGTAACGCCCTGGTTTAACGCCATGTACCGGATCGGGATGTTCAGCACCTCCACGCAGACCCGCAGCACCACGGGCAAGTTCGAAGCGGCCGGTCGCCGGAATGTCAACGGGAGCGTCAGCGACGGAAGCAACAACTTTCAGCGGCTCAACGGCGACTTGATCCTCAACTTCAACAAGCAGTTTGGCAAGTTCAGCACCCGCCTGATTCTGGGGCAGAATTTCCGTTCGGATTACACCAAAACCGCCACCGTTTCGGCCAGCAATTTGCTGCTCCCCGACCTGTTCAACCCCGGCACCCGGATTGGCGAGTTAACGGGAAGTTCCAGCATTACGCAATACCGTTCCCTGGCGGGTTATGGCGAGTTTACCGGGGGCTACAACAATTACCTGTTTCTGACGCTGACCGGCCGTAACGAGTGGGTTTCGGTATTGAGCAAAGAAAACCGTTCGTATTTCTACCCCGGCGTCAGTGCTTCTTTTGTGTTTAACGAAGCCATCGACGCGCTGAAAAACAGCCGTTTCCTCTCATTCGGAAAGGTGTTTGCTTCCTGGAACAAAACCGGTAACGTCACGCTGGAACCGTATTCGCTCAACAATCCGTATAGCCAGATCAACGGTTTTCCGTTTGGCAATCTGGTGGGCTTTACCCCCGGTACGAAGTATCCCAACCCGAACATTCAGCCGGAATTTGTTACCTCCTACGAAGCGGGCGTTCAGCTGGGTCTCCTGAACAACCGGCTGAATGTTGAAGGAAGTTACGTCTTCTCGGATTCCAAAGGTCAGATTTTCAACGCGACTACCTCCCGGGCAACGGGTTACAGCAGTGCCGTTGTGAACGCCGGTCGGTTGACCAACAATATTGTTGAATTGAGCGTCAATGGCGATGTCATACGCAACAGCGCACTGAAATGGAACGTTGGGTTCAATTTTACGCACATCAACAACGAGGTGAAGGAATTGTACGAAGGATTGCAGTCGTTCAATATTTTCCGTCAGTCGTATGCCAACCTCGGCCAGCAATATCCGAGCTTGCAGGTGAGCGATTACCGGCGCGACCCGCAAGGCCGGGTAATTATCAACCCCACAACCGGCGAACCCCTGATAGCCGCTGACCCCGTTCACCTTGGCACGATGGTCCCCCCTTATCAGATGGGCGTCAGTACGGCTTTGCAGTTCAAGGGATTCAGCGTGGGTGCCCAGTTTGACTGGCGGATGGGTGGCTGGCTGTATTCCGAAATCGTGCCCCGGATGTATACCGCCGGAACCGACCCGCGCACCGCCGAGTTTGACCGTCAGCCGTTTATTTTCCCGAACTCCGTCATTCAGAACGCCGACGGCAGCTTTACACCGAACACGACGGTCCTGTCGAAAGGAGACAAAGCGTTCTGGACCAAACAGGGCGAAGTACAGATTAATACGGCGGCCAAATCTGATTATTTCAAACTGCGGGAATTGAGCATTTCCTATTCGCTGCCAGCCACGCTGCTCAGCAAGCAGAAAGTCGTTCGGGAAGCCAGCCTTGGTTTCGTCGGCACCAACCTGTTTATTATCCGTCACAAAGACAACCAATACGGCGATCCGGAGTACCTCTACAATAGCACGGACGGCTACCTGAGCTTCCGGCAGGTTCCGCCTTATCGCACGTACGGTTTCAATGTGAATTTAACATTTTGAGTATAGACATGAATAAGATTCTTAAAATAGCGATTGTGGCCACGCTGACGGTGTCGTTTAGTTCGTGCAGCGAATTTCTGGAAGTTAACAATAACCCAAATGCACCGGTCAACGAAAACCTGTCGCTGAGCGCCAAACTTCCGGCGGCTTTGGTCAGTACGGTTAATCAGGAAACCGGGCAACTTAACCAGATCGGTGCCTTCTGGGCCGGTTACTGGGGCACCACCAGCGAGGGCGTGAACCTGTTCGTTGATCTGAAGTCGTACAACGGCCCCGCTATCCGCCACCAGCGCGACGGGATTCCGGTTTGGGAAAACGGCTACACGACACTCCTGTACTATCAGTTGATCCGAGAACAGGCGCAAACCGAGGGAGCGTTATTTTACGCCGGAATTGCCAAAATTATGCAGGGCTGGCACTTTATGCGGCTGGTTGACATCTACAACAACCTGCCCTTCGACGATGCCCTGCAAGGCACCCGGCACCCTACCCCGCGCTACGAAAACGGAAAAACCGTCTATGAAAAATCGATTAATCTGATCAGCGAGGGTATTAACGATCTTAAAAATGCGCCCGCTGGCGTTGGTCCCGGAGCCGACGACGTTTTGTTCAAAGGCAACAAGGGCTTGTGGATTAAATTTGCCAATACCCTCAAATTACGCGCTCTAATTCACCAGAGCGAAGCAGACAACCAGGCTTATATCACGGCTGAAATCCAGAAAATTCAGGCGGAAGGCAGCGGCTTTCTGGGCGTGGGCGAGAATGCCTTTGTACAACCGGGTTACCTGAACACCGCCACCAAACTAAATCCGTTCTGGGAAAGCAACTACCGGACGGTTCAGGGGGCCAGCACCGGCAACCATCAGGATTTGCGACCGACGGTTTTCCTGCTGGAACAATACAAACTCCGCAACGATCCACGTCTGGCTACGTTGTACACCACCGTCGGCACCGATTATAAAGGTGTACTTTTCGGAAACCCCAACGCCGAAGCGCAGTATAACCGGGCCAACACATCGGTTTTCAAAGGTCCGCAGGAAAACAACGATAAACCGGGTGCGCTGTTTAAATCCGCCACCCAGCCTTCCGTACTGATGGGGTCGTTTGAAAGTCTGTTCCTACAGGCCGAAGCCGCTCAACGGGGCTGGATTACGGGTTCGGCAAAAATGTTTTACGAGCAGGGCATTCAGGAGTCGTTCAAATACATGGAGGTTGCGGCCACTGCCTTTGCGGCTTACAACGCGCAGCCAACCGTCAATCTGGACCAGGTTCCGGATAAAATGGCAGCCATCATCACGCAGAAGTGGCTGGCCCTGAACAGCATCAGCAGCATCGAAGCCTGGACGGATTACCGTCGGCTGGGCCTCCCCGCCATTCCGAACTCGCTGGATGCGCCAGCGCCCACGGCCCGTCCCCTGCGGCTGATGTATCCGGAATCAGAACGGCAAACCAACAACAACGAAACCTCCAAGCAGGGTAGCGACGACATCATCAAGGATAAGGTGTGGTGGAATCAATAATGCCTAACCAGGTTTATTTTATCGCTACCAAAACAAAAGGGCGCCGTTGGCGCCCTTTTCCATTTCAAAACCGTATGCGATTAAACCGCAGTGGTTTTACCCGGTATGGCAACGGGATAGAAACCGTCGGCATTGGGCAGAATTTTCGGTTTGGCATCCCAGGCCAGTTTTTCAGGGAACAGGTCGATGTTGGAGTTCAGTGCTTCGTCCCACTTCACCATTTTGCCCGAATAGGTTGCCATCCGGCCCATAATGGCTGTCAGCGTGCTTTTCGCGCCGTTTTCAGCATCCTGGAATTTATAGTCGCCCTTGGCAATGGCCGCAAACAGCTCATCATGCTCGATTTGATACGGGTTACCGTCGCCTTTGCCGTTGTGCGTGTAGATGGCGTTGCCTTTGTAATCTTTCAGCACGCTTTTCTGACCGAATGAGTCTACCCGGCCTTTCGTACCAACGAACTGCTCGTCCACTTTGCTGTAGGTTCCTTCGTAGTGGCGGCACTGGCTGTTAATCAGCGTACCGTCTTCGTAAACGAAATCAACCATGTGGTGGTCGAAAATTTCGCCGTACTCTTTGCCCGTGCGAACCTGACGACCGCCCGTACCCTGCGCCGAAACCGGATAACCGCGTTTCACCCAGTTGGCTACGTCGATGTTGTGGATGTGTTGCTCGTTGATGTGGTCACCGCAGAGCCAGTTGAAATAATACCAGTTGCGCATCTGGTATTCCATTTCGGTCTGGCTGGCCTGACGTGGTTTTACCCAAACGCCACCGCTCACCCAGTAAACCGAACCACCTACAATGTCGCCCAGCGCACCGTCGTGGATGCGCTTGATCATCTCGCGGTAGTTAGGCTGATAATGCCGCTGTAATCCAACAACTACGTTCAGTTTCTTCTTCTTGGCTTCTTCGGCAGCCGCCAGCACCCGCCGAACGCCCGGCGCGTCGGTAGCTACGGGTTTTTCCATGAAGACGTGCTTGCCCTGCTTCACGGCTTCCTCAAACATCATTGGCCGGAAGCCGGGAGGAGTGGCCAGAATCACAACATCAGCCAGCGGAATGGCTTTCTGGTACGCATCGAAACCAACAAACTTGCGTTCTTCCGGCACGTCAACGCGCTTGGCGATATCGGGCTTCTGATTCAGGTTCTTGTACGAATCGTCCAGGCGGTCGCGGAACGCATCGGCCATCGCCACGATTTTAACATTCTGCTTCGTGCTGAGTGCCTGCATAGCCGCTCCCGTACCCCGACCTCCGCAACCGATCAAAGCAATTTTGATGGTATCGTCGGCGGAGTTATGAAAACCGTATGAGCCCGCAAAAGAAGGCAGCGAAGTCAACAGGACACCGCCTGTCAAGAGGCCGGACTGTTTCAGAAAGTCCCGGCGGTTGGATTCGTTTGACATAAGGAAAAAGGTTTAAAAACGTAACGGGATTATCAATAATCTTCGATCAACGGCGGGTTGTAATAAGCCTTAATTTCTTCTTCTGACGGTTTTTTGGCGGGCCGGACCACCCGGAAGCCAACAAACGACGCACTCGTCAGCCACCACTCACTTTTGGGCGTCTGGGGGTCGAGCACTTTCCAGGAAGCATCTGAAGCCGTCCGGGCAGCCGAGCGCAACACTTCCGGTGCATCATCCCACGAGCCTCCCCGAACGGCGTTCGGATACAACTGCGTTACCTTGGCAAACGGTTCTTTTACCTCACCTTTGGCCTTTTTGGCGTAATAATCGGGGTAATACTGATCAAGCGTCCATTCCATCACGTTGCCGTGCATATCGTGCAGCCCCCACGGATTCGGCTTCTTTTTGCCCACCTGTTTGTAGGAACCATCGCTATTACCGTTGTACCATGCATATTCTCCCAATTTCTTTGCGTCGGCTCCAAAGGAATACGGGGTAGTAGTTCCGGCGCGGCAGGCATACTCCCATTCAGCTTCGGTCGGCAAACGGTAAAAAATGCCGGTTTTGGCGTACAGCCACGCGCAGAAGTGAATGGCCGAATATTGCGTCATGTTAATGGCCGGATAACCCGACCGGCCCATACCGAACGACATATCCACGTAAGGCGGGCTGGGTCGCGTGGCGGCATCAGTTTTTGACAGATCAAAACCGGGGTGCTTGGCGGCCATTTCCTTTTCCATGTTGTGGAACGAAAACAGATCAAACAAATCCCAGGTTACTTCCATTTTCCCCATCCAGAACGGTTCAATGGTCACTTTGTGCTGCGGTCCTTCGTCGGGTTTGCGGCCTTTTTCGTTGGCCGGGCTGCCCATCGTGAACGTTCCGCCCGGCACGGCCACCATATCATACACGAGGGTACTACCGGGAATAGGTTGGGTATACGGTTTTGTTACATCGTCGGTCACCTGCGCCCGACTACTTACTGAAAGTAAACACGCTATGCCAAGCAGAGCAATAGATTTTCGCATGAATTAGGGAAATAAATTAAGCGACTAATTTAGTTAAAGGAAAACGACCCCGAAATTTACCACTTTTCATTTGAAAATTCTAAGCTGCTGCGGCTGAAACCGAGCGTAGCCAAACGTTTTAATCCGTAACTCGTCCCGATGGCCTCTGCGATCCCGTTCGGGTTGTGTATCTTTGCTGTACAATGAATTATTTATCCGCAGAAAATCTATCCAAATCCTTCGGCGACAAATGGTTGTTTCGAAACGTAACGTTCGGAATGAGCCGGGGGGATAAAGTCGCCATCGTTGGGGCGAACGGTACCGGCAAATCGACTCTGTTATCGATTTTATCCGGACAAATGCCGCCCGACGAGGGGCTGGTCAGCCTCCGAAAAGATATTTCCGTCGGTTTTCTGGACCAGCAACCGCAGTTAGACAACACCCTGACGGTGATTGAAGTGGTGCTGACGGGCGACAATCCAGCCCTGACCGCCATCCGGCAATACGAAAAAGCCCTGGCTTCCGATAACCCGGACGCACTCGACCGGGCCATGCACCAGATGGACACGCTGCAAGCCTGGGATTACGAAACCCAGATGAAGCAGATTCTGGGGCAGTTGGGCATTCATGACGTTTCACAGCCGGTTTCGACGCTCTCGGGCGGGCAACGCAAACGGGTGGCAATGGCGCAGGCGCTGATCGAAAATCCGGATTTGCTGATCATGGATGAACCGACCAACCACCTCGATCTGGAAACCATCGAGTGGCTGGAAAACTACCTGTCTACCAATAACTCCACGCTCCTGCTCGTCTCGCACGACCGGTATTTTCTGGACCGCGTCTGCAACCAGATTATTGAACTCGACCAGCAAACGCTTTTCAGTTACAAAGGCAACTACGCTTATTTTCTGGAAAAGAAAGCCGAGCGTCAGGCCGTTTTTGCCGCTGAAGTGGACAAGGCCAAGAACCTCTTCCGGCGCGAACTGGACTGGATGCGCCGGCAACCCAAAGCGCGCGGCACTAAGGCCCAATACCGGGTTGATGCGTTCGATGATGTCAAGGAGAAAGCGCATCAGCGGGTGGGCAACGACCAACTGGAGCTAAACATCCGGACGCAGCGGCTCGGAAGCAAAATCATCGAACTCGAAAACGTCAGCAAACAGTTTAACGACAACGTGTTGCTCGACCATTTTACGTATACTTTCCGGCGCAACGACCGCATCGGTATCATCGGGAAGAACGGGATGGGCAAAACCACCCTGCTGAACATGATTACCGGCGAACTGCGGCCCGATTCCGGCAAAATTGTGACGGGCGGAACCGTCAAAATCGGGTATTATACCCAGTCGGATCTGGTCATTCCGGAAAACCAGCGGGTGATCGATGTCGTGCAGGAAGTGGCGGAAGTGATGAAACTCGGCACGGGCGAAACCGTAACGGCTTCGCAGTTTTTGCAGCATTTTCTGTTCGACCGCGCCAAGCAGTACGATTACGTGCATAAATTGTCGGGGGGCGAAAAACGGCGGCTGCAACTTCTGCTGGTGCTGGTACAGAACCCGAACTTCCTGATTCTGGATGAACCCACGAACGATCTGGACATCACGACGCTCAACGTACTCGAAGAATTTTTACTGAATTTTCCGGGTTGTATACTGCTTGTCTCGCACGACCGTTATTTCATGGACCGGCTGGTCGAACACACGTTTGTTTTCGAGGGCAACGGCAAAGTCCGCGACTTCCCGGGCAACTATACCGATTACCGGGAGCGCAAAGCCAGCGAACCCTCCGAACGGAAACCAAGCGAGAAACCCAGGGCCGTATCAGCCCCGGAAACAAAACCCGTTCCCTCCACCGAAGGCAAACGAAAGCTTTCCTTTAAAGAACAGCGGGAATATGAGTCGTTAGAAAAAGAAATTGAGGAACTTGAACAACGGAAAAGCAGTTTATTGGATCAGTTGAACAGTGGAACCGGTAGCCACGAAGAACTGACGGCGTGGGCCCGGGAGATTGAACAACTTGATCAGCAAATTTCCGAAAAATCCGACCGCTGGCTTGAGCTGGCAGAATATATCTAATCTTGAATGACTGAATGATAGAATGACCGGGCCGCCGGTGCGGTCATTCTATCATTCACTTATTCACTCATTAAACTATGGACCAAATCGTCGACTTCTTCAAATACCTGCTCGACTCGAAAGAGATTATTCAGACGGGCGGTTTGGTGCTGATTACGTTGATTATTTTTATTGAAAACGGCATTTTCTTCGGCTTTTTCCTGCCGGGCGATTACCTGCTTTTTCTGTCGGGGGTTTTTGCCGGAACGGGCGTACTTCCGGTGTCGCTGCTGGTGTTGTTGAGCTGTATTTTCGGGGCTGCCGTTACGGGTTCATTAACGGGCTATCTGACGGGGCGGTATTTTGGTGACCGGTTGCAAAACCGCCCGGATTCGCTGTTTTTCAAGCAAAAATACATCGAGACAACCCGTGAATATTTTTTGAAGTATGGTAGCCGGACCCTGATTGTCGCCCGGTTTCTGCCGGTTGTCCGCACATTCGCCCCTATTCTGTCCGGCCTGATTCGAATGAATTTCCGGTATTTTATGCTCTACAACGTGCTTGGCGGGGCCATTTGGGTGGTGTCGCTGGTCGGGGGCGGTTTCTACTTTGGCGAGAAGTTTCCGTGGATCGTTGATTACGTCCACTACATCATCATTTTCTTTCTGGCTGTTACCACGTTTACGGTAATCCGGGGCTACATCAACGCCCGCCAGGACATGAAGCAGCCCAAAGACAAAGAACCCAAGGAAAAGGTCAACGAGTAAGTCAGGCCATTGAATTGCTGCTGGCACTGGCCGTAGCGGCTTTTGTCCGGGCCACGCATTCTTCATCCGCACACTCGCCGTAGAAAACCAGTGAATGCGACTCCACCTGAAACTGCATGGTATCACCAACGGTTGTTTTAATCAGTTGTAACCGCGGATCGCAGAATTCGATCACCCGGTGACAATTGACACAAATCAAGTGCGCATGCTGCTGCCGACCTAGCCCTTTTTCAAAACGGCTTTTCGTATTATCCTCGTCACCAAACTGGTTTTTCCGGACCAGACCACAATCGACCAGCACGTCGAGGGTGTTGTAAACCGTGGCCCGGCTGACGGCAAACGAACGCTGGTGCATCGCCTGATACAAATCTTCCGCATCAAAATGATCGTCGCGGGAATATACCTCCTCAAGAATGGCAAACCGCTCCAGCGACCGGCGCAGTCCTTTTTTTAGCAGATATTCTTCCAGTTTGGTTCGGGCTGTTGTAAGTAATGAGGTTGTTGAGTTTACCATAGCAGTGGTGACATGATGACTTCAAAAGAATTCATGCATGTCTATAAACCGTTGCTAATCAATGCAGTATTAACTAGCAACTATTTAGACTAATTTCAAACAAAAATACAAGGAAAAGCGATCTCATGCAACTGATTTTATCCGTACTTCTAATTAATTCCATCCATTGACTAGTAGACAATAAAACCTTTGCAGTCAAACCGTTACAATCGAACCAAAAGTGATTTATTGAAAATCATTCCTGATACCAGCTGGCATACATCACGTAATTATTGGCTGTTCGCATAAAGACCTCTCCCAGCTCAGGGGTTACATTTTTCAGAAAACGGGCGGGGTTTCCGGCATAAATTGTACCCGGCGGCACAACGGTATTCTGCGTCACAATGGCCCCGGCGGCAACGATTGAACCGGTTCCGATAACCGCGCCATCCATCACAATCGCCCCCATACCAATCAGCACTTTGTCTTCAATGGTACAACCGTGTACAATGGCGTTGTGGGCAATAGAAACGTAATTACCGATGGTGGTTTTAAACTTCTGGTAGGTGCAGTGAATAACGGCCCCGTCCTGAACGTTGCAATAATCCCCCATCGTAATGGAGTTAACATCACCCCGTACCACGGCGTTGAACCAAACCGTACAATTCCTTCCCATAACGACTTCACCAACAATAGTGGCGTTATCGGCAAACCAACATTCCTCACCGGTTTTCGGATGAATACCACGTACAGACTTTATCAGGGCCATCTTAATTAAGTTCTATTTTATCAGGTAATTATAAGGGAGCTTCGGGGCGAAATAGCGTTTTTTTTGAATAAAAAGCCACTTTAGAACCGTTGACTATAAAAAGCGGTAGAAAATCAATCAATTCGTACCTTTGTGCGCCAGATTATTTTTACTGCATGAACCGTAGCAGAACACCATCTTATCCTTCAACGCGTCGTACTCCTTCGTTTTTGCTGTTTCAGCAACTTCCTGTGCTGTTTTTCTTTTTCCTGCTAACAGCTACCGCCAGTTTTGCCCAGCAGCCGTCGCGGGCCGATCAGTTGAACGATGAACAGATTATTCAATTCTACCAGCGGGCCCAATCCAGCGGATTGACTGAAATGCAGATTGAGCAAGCGGCCATGTCACAAGGCTATACCGTGAGCGATATCGCTAAAATGCGTCAACGGATGGCTAAAATCAGGCAGCAATCCAACCGGCCGGGTCAGATGTCCACCGATACGCTCCTCAACCGGGCGCAGCAGGGCAACCTTTCCCAACGGCCTTATACGCTGGGTGATAGCTTAAGCATGCTGCGACGCGATACCACCCGACGGCCTTACATTTTCGGGGCTGCGCTGTTTAAGGGCACTACCCTGACGTTCGAACCCGACCTGCGGATTGCGACCCCCCGTAATTACGTTGTCGGCCCCGACGACGAACTGGCGGTCGAAATTTATGGCAACTCATCTGAAAGTTTCCGGCTGCGTGTGAGTCCTGAAGGATCGGTTCGGGTGCTTAACCTGGCCCCTATTTTCGTAAGCGGCCTTACCATTGAACAGGCCGAACAACGGATTGTCGGGCGGCTTCGTCTAGCCTATCAGGGGCTAAACCGGCCCGGTAGCGGCACCTATGCGTCCGTAACCCTGGGCAGTATCCGCAGCATTCGGGTAACGCTGGTTGGGGAGGTCATGATGCCGGGAACCTACACGATTTCGTCGCTGGCGACGGCTTTCAACGCCCTGTATCTGGCGGGCGGACCCAATCCCGAAACAGGGTCTTTCCGCGATATTCAGGTGATTCGCAACAACCGCGTTATTCGAACGATTGACCTTTACGATTACCTGCTTCGGGCCGATAAAAAAGATGATATCCGGCTGCTGGATCAGGATGTGATCCGGGTGAACGACTACGGGGTTCGGGTTGAGGTGCTCGGACAGGTCAAACGGCCCGCTATTTATGAAGTAAAAACGGGCGAAACGCTCAAAAACGTACTCAGTTTTGCGGGTGGTTTCACCGACCGTGCCTATACCTTTTCGCTAACCCTGCGCCGAAATACCCCGCGCGAATTACGCATCTCCACCATTACCCAGGAGCAGATTGCGACGTTTGTTCCTCAGGCGGGCGACCGCTATACAGTGGGTGAAATTCTGGGCCGCTACGAAAACCGGGTTCAGGTGACGGGCGCGGTTATGCGTCCGGGCGATTACGCTCTGGGGGACGGTATCACGTCGGTCCGTTCGCTTATTAGCCGGGCCGAGGGCCTGCGCAAAGACGCTTTTCTAAACCGGGCGGTACTGTACCGGGAACGGGAAAATACGGACCTGGAGGCAATCCCGTTCGATGTGGGGCGGCTGATGCGGAACGAAACGGACGACATTCCACTGGAACGCCAGGATAGCCTGCATATTTACTCCGTCCGCGATCTGCGGGAGCCGTATTTCATCAGCATTGAGGGCGCCGTCAACCGGCCGGATACCCTGCCCTTTATTTCGAACCTGACTGTAACGGATCTGATTGCGCTGGCGGGCGGTTTTCAGGAGGGAGCCACCCCCACCCGCATTGAAGTGGCCCGGCGGATTCGGGAGGATACCACAAAAATGACGGGCCGCGAAACCGTTCAGATTTATCAGTTTGCCATTGACCGTAACTTACAGCTTCAACCGGCGGAAGCCCGTTTTGTGCTCAAGCCGTTTGATGTGGTTTACGTCCGGACTTCGCCCCGCTACGAACTTCAGCAGAATGTTGCCGTGTTTGGGGAGGTGCAACATCCGGGTAACTACGCGATTGAGTCCCGGTCCGAACGAATTTCGGATATGCTCCGGCGTGTGGGTGGTCTGAAGCCCGAAGCGTTTCTGCCCGGAGCGCGGTTTTCCCGGCGCGGAATCGTCATTGCAACCGACCTGGGAGCTATTCTGGAAAATCCTGGTGTACCGGGAAATTTGCTGCTGGAAGTTGGCGATTCGCTGATTATTCCCAAACGGCCCGAAGTGGTTACCATTGAAGGAGCCGTCCTCAATCCGTCGACCGTCGGGTTTGCCGAAGGATTCAATTTTAAGGATTACGTGACGCAGGCCGGTGGTTATACCGATAATGCCCGGCATAAAAAGTCGTATGTGGTGTATGCCAACGGCCTGAAAGACCGGACCAAACGGTTTCTATTTTTTAGAAAGTACCCAAAAGTTGAACCCGGCTCGCGGGTGATTGTTCCATTTGGACCATTAACCGAAGACCGGCGTTTAACACCCGGTGAGCGCGTTAGTTTAATTACGGTGATTGGTACGATGACCGTTACGCTGGCCACCGCCGTTTTAAATTTAGCCCGATTGTTTAATTAAATTAATAGTCTGTCAGCGCAACGTTTATTACGTGCTCCATGTCAGTAACAACGCAGAAACCAGCCGCAGGCTCCGAAATGGACGATGATCTGATTCAGATCCGGCCGGGCGATATTGGAAAGTTTTTACGGCGTAGCCGCAAGATAGTGCTGGTGTTTGCCGCATTGGGCGCTGTGGTGGGACTTTATTATGCCTTTTCCAAACCGGATGATTATAAATCGCAAGTCATTGTCATGCCGGAAGTAGCGACGGTAACGCCGGGCGGAGCGGGTGGTCTTGGCTCATTGGCGGGGTTAGCCGGAATCAACCTGGATAATGCAGCCGGGGACGTTATTCGGCCCGATTTGTACCCGAATGTACTGCAAAGCCTGCCGTTTGCCCTACAGGTGCTGAAACAGCCGGTTTATTCCAAAAATTACGGAGCAACCATGCCGCTGCAAACCTACCTGAAACGGCAGGGACAGCAAACGGCTTTTCAGCGGCTGGTGGGCAGCGCCGGTGATGCACCGTCCAATTCAAAACCGGCCTCAGCGCCTTTGCCTGACCCTAAAAATTACAGCAAAGCGTTGCAGATTACCCCCGAACAGGAAGGATTGGCAGCGGCCCTGATTAACCGAATTACGACGACCTACGAACGCCGAACCGGGATGGTAACCATCGAAGTGATCATGCCCGACCCTGTGGTGGCAGCTACAGTCGCTCGCCTGTCGCTCGAATACCTGACGAATTACATCACCAGCTACCGGACGCAGAAAGTCCGGAATCAGGAACGGTTTCTGGTCCAGCAGGTTGAACAGGCCCGGCGCCGGTATCAGGCCGCCGAATACGAACTGGAAAGCTACCGCGACCGCAACCGGAGTTTGTACAGCGGCCTGGCCCGCATTTCGGAACAACGGTTACAGGCGGATTATATGCTGGCCCAGAACGTTTATAACGATTTATCCCGGCAGTTGGAGCAAACCAAAATCAGGGTACAGGAGGAGACGCCGGTCTTCAAGATGCTGGAACCGCCCCGAATTCCGCTGCGGCCCAATGGCCCGAAGCGGATGTTGATTATTGTGGCTGCCATAGCCGCTGGTGTCTTTGCGGGCCTGGGGTGGACGTTAGCAAAAACCGTTTTAGAACGAGCCACCGTGCCGAATAAAGAATAGCGCATTATGAAAAAAGCATTGATTTGTGGTGTCTCAGGACAAGATGGTGCGTATCTGGCGCATTTACTGTTGCAGAAAGGCTATGAGGTATACGGCGGTTCGCGCGATGCGCAGATGTCGTCGTTCAGTAATCTGAACCGGCTGGATATCCGGTCGCAGGTAAAGCTGGTATCGGTCAATATCAACGACTTCCGCAGTGTGTTGCAGACCCTGTTGAAGATACGGCCCGACGAAGTGTATAACCTGGCGGGCCAGAGTTCGGTGGGGCTGTCGTTTGAGCAACCCGTCGAAACCCTGGAAAGCATCAGCATAGGCACCCTGAATCTGCTGGAAGCCATTCGATTCAGCGAATTACCGATTCGGTTGTATAATGCCGGTTCGAGTGAGTCGTTCGGCGATACGGGTCGGTTGGCCGCCAGTGAAGAGACGCCGTTCCGCCCCCGCAGTCCGTACGGGGTGGCCAAGGCTGCGGCTTTCTGGCAGGTTGCCAATTACCGGGAAGCCTACCAGCTTTTTGCCAGCACCGGGATTTTGTTCAACCACGAATCGCCCCTGCGCCCCGAACGGTTTGTTACGCAGAAAATTGTGGCAACCGCCTGCCGGATTGCCAAAGGCAGCAACGAAAAACTGACGCTCGGTAACATCGACATTGCCCGCGACTGGGGCTGGGCACCCGATTACGTGGAAGCCATGTGGCTGATGCTCCAGCAGGAGAAGCCCGACGACTACGTGATTGCCACCGGTCATACCCGCAAACTCAAGGATTTTATCCGCATCGTATTTGAACAACTCAATCTGGACTGGGAAGAGTATGTCGAAATTGATCCTTCCTTTTTCCGCCCCACGGATCTGGCCGAAGGAAACGCAAATCCGGCCAAAGCCCTCTGGCACTTCGGCTGGGTTGCCAAGCACAAGATGGAAGACGTAGCCCGGCTGATGGTCGACGCCAAACTTAATGGCGTGGCTCTGCCGACCGTTTCCTGATAATCAACCTATGATAAGCACACCCACCAAAAAGCTGAGTTCAACAGCGCGGAAAGCCTTTGCCAATGCCGGCTGGGTTTTCTTCGACCGTATTTTTCGCATGGCGACGGCGTTGCTGGTTGGTGTCTGGTCGGCGCGGTATCTGGGACCGTCCCAGTTTGGTTTACTCAACTTCGCGAGTGTTTTTCCAACCGTGCTTACCTCGCTGGCCGGTCTGGGTCTTGCCAATGTGCTGATCACGGAAATTGTACGCAATAAGGACTATTCGGAAAACCAGCTCCTGGGTACGGCTTTCGTTCTCAGGCTCATAGCCGGTACGGTTTCGCTGATCGCCATCCTGATTACCATTCAGTTCCTGTACAGCGATCAGCCGGTTTTGCAGGGAATGATTCTCTTTACCAGTTCCGTGCTGGTTTGTCAGAGCGTCGATGTGATCGATCTGCATTTTCAGTCACGCATCAAGTCGAAGCTTTCCGTCGTCGCTAAATCCATTGCGTTTGCCTTCTCAACGGCTTTACGGATTTATTTGCTGGTCAACCAGTTTAGCCTGCTGGCTTTCTCTTCCGTTGTCTTTGTCGAAGTTAGTTTAGCGGCCCTCATTCTGGTTTTAATTTATAACCGGCAGGAAGGACAGCACATGCTGAAATGGCGTTTCAATCGCCAACTGGCGACACATCTGCTGCATTTATCCTGGCCGCTGATGGTTTCAGAGTTTTTTATCTTTATCTATATGCGGTGCGATCAGTTTATGCTGAAAGAACTGGCCACTGATATGGAACTCGGCAAATTCAGTGCGGCTTTGCGGCTTTCGGAAGTGTGGTATTTTATTGCTACGGCTATTACATCCTCTTTTTATCCAACAATTGTCAGTTTAAAAACCCAGAATGAAGAAGCTTTTCAGCGGGCGTTTCGTAAGCTATTGAGCCTGTTAATATCCATCAGCCTTCTGATTGCGGTATTCATTACCTTTTCAGCTTCGCACCTTATTGATTTACTCTATGGTCAGCAGTATACCGGTGCTGATGACATCCTGATAATTCATATCTGGTCGGCGGTTTTTGTTTTTATGGGCGTTGGGAGTAGTTACTGGTTTATTCTTCACAATGAACAGCGGCTGCTGCTGATTAAAACCATCACGGGTGCTCTCATCAACATTGTGCTAAACTTTGTCTTGATTCCCCGCTATGGCGCTATCGGAACCTCTTTTGCCACCTTGGCAGCTCAAATGATGACGGCTTTTTTCATGAATTACCTCATTCGTCAGGCCCGCCCGATTTTCTTTGCGCAAACAGGTGCCATCGTTGATATGCTGAAACTTACGGTTTTACGGGAATGGCTAAAGCGGACGGCCTGATTAGCCCGGTATCGACCGGCAGAAGCCATAGCCAGTCGCAAAAAACTTCCAGGAGGATAAATTTATCTTTCTATTTTTAGAAATAAAGTGTTCTTTTGCCAGATATTAAAAGGTTCTTCTCTGCCAAATAGCAGCTCTTATGATTAAATTTATCATTGGTAAGATTCTAAAAATTCTGCCGTACGAATACACTGTTACTCTTCATAACTATAAGAATTTAAGCCGCGAATTTGGCCACTTCAAAAGCGCCAAAAAGTGGCAGGCTATTGATAAGGATGATAACCCGATTCCCTGGTATACGTATCCGTCTATTGAGTTCATCAAACAACTGGACTTATCCGATAAAACCGTTTTTGAGTACGGCTCCGGTAACTCAACCCTGTTCTGGGCCAGCCGCTGCCGAAAAGTAGTAGCGATCGAAGACAATAAAGAGTGGTACAACACGATTAAATCCCGTTTGCCGCAGAATGTTGAATACCTTTTGATTGAAGATAAGGAAGAATATATCAAGGCGATTCACCAATACGCTGACCTTTTTGATATTATTATTGTTGACGGTAATTATCGCTACGACTGTACGGCCAGTTCCCTCGACCGGCTTTCTCCAACCGGTTTCTTCATTCTCGATAACGCCGACTGGCACCCTAAATCGTCCAAACTGCTCCGGGAATCCGGACTTATTGAGATCGACATGGCCGGTTTTAATCCCATCAACGGATATACAACTACAACTTCGTTTTATTTGTCGCGGCAGGTAGCCTTCAAGCCCGCTCACGACCGCCAGCCGGTTCACGGAATTGGTAGTATGCCCAACTCCGCTGAATAAGTCGTTTTAGGGAACGAACAGGAAATTAATGGAGTGATATAAGTTTTTTTACGGGTAAGGCTGACAACTTTTTATAAGCTAGTACTGTCATAAAAGGTAGGTAGCTATTGCATTTCTATTCCGAATCCGGCTTGCTAAAAATGCCCAAAGAGCATACGGCTTCGGTTGAAATGGGCGTTACCTTTATAGTAGGATCAAGCGAAGAGGCTTTTTCTTCATCCATTAACTAACCTCAACGTACTGATGCAGTTTGACGTCCCTATCCTGTTTCTTTTATTTAATCGCCCTAATCTCGCCCGCAAAGTACTTGACCGTATTCGTGAAGTCAGGCCCCGGGAATTGTTTGTATCCATCGACGGTCCCCGGCCTAATCACCCTACCGATGCCGAAAATGTCGCCCAGTGTCTGGCTTTGCTGGACGAAATCGACTGGCCCTGTTCAGTCCACCGGTTAGTTCAAAATCAGAACTTAGGCTGCCGACGGGCCGTCAGCACGGCCATCACCTGGTTTTTTCAGCAGGTCGAAATGGGAATTATTCTGGAAGATGACTGTCTGCCTGACCCCAGCTTTTTCACCTTCTGCCGGGAAAACCTGCATCATCACCGCGATAATGCCACCGTTTTACACATTGGTGGTACGAACCTTCAGAACGGGCAGTGGCACGGCGATGGCTCTTACTTTTATTCTAAGATTTGCCACGTCTGGGGTTGGGCCACCTGGCGACGGGCCTGGGAGAAATATGATGGTGCGATGGCTACCTATCCGGCCTTCCGGAAACAGAACCGCATAGCTGATCTTTTCCCCGATCGGCAGGTGCAGGAATACTGGACGGATGCGTTCGATGGTGTTCATTCCGGACAGATCAGCAGTTGGGCATACCCCTGGTGTTATACGATCTGGATTAACAGTGGCCTCTGCATTTCGCCCAACCGGAACCTGGTATCCAATATCGGATTTGGCGATGGTGCCACGCATACCCTGGACACCGACGGTTCGCTTTCCAATGTGCCCCTCGCCCCCTTGAACGAGATCCGGCACCCCAGTTTCTTAATCGAACACATGGCCGCAACGGAATACTCCACCCATCATTATTTCAAAAAGCCAACCTGGGTAACCATTAAAGCGGAAGGGCTGAAAAGGAGGCTGGGGCTGAAAACCTAGTAGAGCCAGACGGCCAGCGACGGGAGTTCGCTTCCAAAAAATAAAGGAATTGTATCGCTTTATTAGCTCAGCTGGGTGATTATCGAATGAGGACTGATAAGTTTTGAGAAATAGCCAATTAAAAGTATTTTTTGCTAACTTTTTCGTTTATTTTGTAGCTACCATCGCTCAAATTAATAAGATAAAGTGACACCGCTTCAGGCTCCTCAGTTCGATGTGCCCTCACAATTCGACGTTCCAATCCTTTTTATTTTATTTAATCGTCCTTACCACGCCCGCCGGGTTTTTGAGCGCATTCGCCAGGTTCAGCCCCGCGAACTGTTTGTGGCAATCGATGGTCCTCGCGCCAACCACCCCACCGACGCCGAACGGGTGGCCCAATGCCTGGCCTTACTGAGCGAAATTGACTGGCCCTGCCAAATTCAGGTGTTGACGCAGGAGCAGAATCTGGGCTGCCGACGGGCCGTTAGTACAGCCATTACCTGGTTTTTCCGGCAAGTGGAAATGGGAATTATTCTGGAAGATGACTGTCTGCCCGACCCTACCTTTTTTACGTTCTGTCGTGAAAACCTCTGGCATCACCTCAACAACACGACGATTATGCACATTGGCGGGATTAATTTGCAGAATGGTCGGCGATACGGCAAGGGGTCGTATTTTTACACCAAGATTTGCCATGTCTGGGGTTGGGCCACCTGGCGACGGGCCTGGGAGAAATATGATGTGGATATGACAACCTATCCGGAGTTTAAAAGCCAGAAATTAATCACGGATATCTTTACCGATCCGCAGGTGCAGCAGTTCTGGATTGACTCCTTCGATGGAACATTCAACGGACTGATTGATACCTGGGATTTTCAGTGGTGTTATACCATCTGGACACATAACGGTCTTTGCATCAGCCCAAATCAGAATCTGATTTCCAATATCGGATTTGGGGCAGAGGCAACGCATACCAAAGAAAACAACGAGATTTTTGCCAACAGACCCGTACAGGCCCTGACCGAAGTTGTTCATCCGCAATTTATGATTGAAAATCGGCAGGCAACCGATTATTCCCTGCATAATTATTTCCGAAAACTGACCCGCATTAAGCAACGCGTGGAAGCCATTAAGAAAAAAACCGGTCTGGTAAACATGAAAACCACTTTCAAGAAGCACCTGCTTCCCTGAAAGATCCCGTGCATGAAGATATTCTTTGATCATCAAACATTTTCCCAACAAAATTACGGCGGTATTTCCCGGTATTTCTGCGAATTGATTGCCGGTATTAACCAGCAACCCAGTCACCACCAGGCTCATTTATCGCTGCTATTTTCCAATAATGCGCATTTGAAGGAAAAGGGCCTCCGGGCTTTGCCTTTCTTTCCTGATCAACCCTTCTCGAGAACACAACCGTATCTGTATCGGCTCAACAAAGCATTCAACTGGCTGGAGATGCGGACCCAATCGTACGACGTTTTCCACGCTACGTATTACGAACCGTATTTCCTCGACCACATCCGGAAACGGCCCGTAGTGGTTACTTTTCTGGACATGATTCACGAGAAATACCACAACGTGTTTCCAGAACTAGCCGCCGACCGTCTGGTTATGGACTGGAAAAAGAAGGTTGTAAACCGTGCCACCGCCATAATTGCCATTTCGGAAAACACCAAACGTGATTTGGTCGAGTACTACAACATTCCACCCGAGCGGGTTCGGGTCATTTACCTGGGCTCGTCGGTATCGGTTGAACAAAATCGTTATAAACCGTTGGATAAAGCTCCCTACCTCCTGTTTGTGGGCAATCGCGGAATGTACAAAAACTTCCTGCCTTTTATTCAGGCGGTCGCTCCGTTGTTGCGTACCCATCAGGTGCGGCTAATTTGTGCGGGCGGGGGTGCCTTCTCTCCGCAGGAAAGGGCCATCCTTCAGCAACTGGAGCTAACGCAGCTCGTCGAACAGCAACCGATTACGGATGCGACCCTACCAGCGTTGTACGGCCAGGCACTGGCGTTTGCTTTTCCATCGCTCTACGAAGGTTTCGGCATTCCGGTTCTGGAAGCCTTTGCCTGCAACTGCCCGTGTTTGCTTAGCAATCGGAGTTCGCTGCCGGAAGTGGCCGGATCGGCGGCCCTTTATTTTGACCCGGACAACGCAGATTCGATCTATAATGCCGTGGAACGCATCCTGACCAACCCGGCCCTGCGGCAGCAGCTTGCCCAGCAGGGTAGAGAGCAGTTGGCCCACTTCTCCTGGGAGAAAACCGTTCGGGAGACGCTTGACCTTTACCAGAGCCTACAGTAATTTTTCCCGTATACGAAGACTGCTGCCGAATTGGTCAATTGCCGAAGCGCAATTTCCTATCTTTGCAACTTTATTTAACGTGAAGAAACAAATCGTTTTCTATCCGTAACTAGTCCAGGTCTTCCGTATGATTGGAAAAATTCTTAAGAAGATTCAGTTTTTTTCGACTTTATTGCGGCAAACGCGGCAGGAAGTCTACGATAATCGCGTATTGCTGGGCAAACTGCTTTCCCTGCAACAACAGGAAGTTCATTCTCTACAGGATGCTGAATACAAAGTGTTTTCCCAATATGGCGATGATGGTATTATTCAATATCTGATCAAGAAGGCGGTTATCCGTTCCCAGAGTTTTGTCGAGTTCGGTGTTGAAACCTACGTAGAGGCCAACACGCGTTTTCTGCTGATTAATAATAACTGGAAAGGACTGGTCATGGACGGCAGTCAGCAGAACATCGACTATATTCAATCCGACCCCTTTTTCTGGCAATACCATCTGATTGCCAAACAGACCTTCATTACCGCCGAAAATATTAATTCACTGCTGACCGAAAGTGGATTCAGTGGTCCTTTGGGGCTGCTGAGTATTGACATTGACGGCAACGATTACTGGGTCTGGAAAGCCATCCAGGCGGCTGATCCGGATATTGTAGTCGCAGAATACAACAGCCTTTTCGGAGCCGAACGAGCCATTACGGTGCCGTATAAACCGGATTTTGTGCGGAGCAAAGCCCATTACAGCCATCTTTATTTCGGAACGTCCCTGGTGGCACTCTGCGATCTGGCAACCGAAAAAGGGTATTCGTTTGTGGGCTGTAACAGCACCGGCCTGAATGCCTACTTCGTAAAAACCAGTCAATTAGGAACGTTAAAACCGTTGACGGCTGCCGAAGGGTATGTGTATTCAAAATTTCGGGAAGCCCGCGACCCGAACGGGAATCTTACGTACGCGACTGGCAACGACCGTGTGGAAGTGATTCGCGGCCTTCCTGTCTTTAACACCCGAACGCAGGGTATAGAACCGTTCTAAATCGACCGTTGCCGTTTTCTCTACTTGATGCCATTTTTTGACTTTACTTATGTCCCCACTGGTTTCCATCATTACTGTCTGCTACAACAGCCAGAAACACATTGAACAAACCATTCAATCGGTGGTAAACCAGACCTACGCGCCCATCGAATATATCCTGGTGGACGGTAAATCGACTGATCAGACCGTTCCGATTATTGAACGGTATGCGCGGCAGTTTCCGGATCGTATCCGGTACATCTCCGAGCCTGACAGCGGTATTTACAACGCCATGAACAAGGGCGTCCGGCTGGCTACCGGCGAGCTGATCGGTATTATCAATAGCGACGACTGGTACGAACCCAAAGCCGTTGAACGGGTTGTGACCGCTTACCGGCAATTCGGCCCGGCGGTTTACCACGGTATTCAACGAACATGGCTGGATGAGCAGGAAGCTTTCCTGATTCAGACGCACGCCAGCCAGCTCCCGAAAGGCAATATCGAACACCCGACCTGTTTCGTTCCAGCTTCATTCTACCAGACGTATGGATTATTTACAGAACAATACCGGTATGTAAGCGATTATGAATTGATGTTACGTTTGACGAAAAATCAGGTTCCTTTCATTTCCCTGGATGCTATTCTTAGTAATTTTAGAATGGGCGGTGCATCCCACAAAGCCGAAGCCGTCTGGGAAAATCTGCACCTCTGGTATGATAAAGGAATGCTGACCAAATCGCAATATCAGACATGGCTCCTTGCAAATAAGCTTAAAATTTACGCTAAACGACTTTTGGGAATCAGGTAATGAATATAAGGAGCTTACTTTATATCGCATTATTGATTGGTTTATTCGGTACGGTCACTAATTTAATTTTTGTTAGCCCATTACCGTCTATTCTAGCGTTAGCTATTTTGCCTTATATATGGATTAGACACTCCGTTTTCGTCATTCCAAGATTCACGTTTTATCTTTATATTTATTTCCTTTATTCGTTAATTGGTATACTAATTTACTTTCCACCATCCTTATTAAATTTTAGTTTCTATCGTTACGACGGCAATTTTATTATATCCTATCTCCCCTTATTACTAATCCCGTTCTTCTCCTATAATATTGCGGTTGATCGTATTTTCAAGAGGTTTTTAATTTTTGCAACTATTGTCAATAGTATTGCCTTCGGTTTAAATCTGGTCTTGACCAACTTTGCGGCCATTGTTGACTGGAGCAACCCAGAAACTTACTTTCACGGTTTTTTTAAAAGTACAAATGGTGCAGGCGGCTTTATCAGCATTGTTCTATCTCTGAACATCATCTGTTACCTAAAGGAACGCAAACGCCTTTGGTTGTATCTGATCGTAATTAACCTTGTCTTTCTTGTTTCTACCACCTCGAGGGGCTCTATACTAGGGTTAATAGCAGGATTTGCGTTTTTTTATTTTGACCGATTTAATAAAACATACCTCATTAAGATATCCTTGTTTGCCATGGTCATGGTTCAGGGAACGATCCTCTATTTTACTTATCCAATTTATCAAACGTACGTTCGGGATGCAGATCCTAGTCAAGGGGGCGCTAATACCTATATTTCACCACTGTACGGAGAAGTAAATACAAAGTCCGCCAATTTACTGATCCGAGTTATGGAAACATGGCCAAGGGCCGTTGATAATTTTATTCATTCTCCCCTGTTGGGAGCGGGCTTTGGTGGAGTCAATGATATTCCGTTTCGTTATGCCGGTATTCCTCACCTTTTTAGTATTAATACACAGCCTAATAAAGTTTTTAATGATGCTCACGCCCATCATTCCTATCTCCATATTTTAGGTGAACAGGGTCTGGTTGGTCTAGGTATTTTTTTATTGTTCTGGTATGCAGTTTATAATTATTTACGTAAAGGTACCGACGACATCGTTCAGAACTTTTTGTTAGTATCTTTTTTCAATCTCTCGATTATGAGCTTTACGGAGCATAGAATAACTTCACCTTCCAATGCCTTACCTTTTGTGATAGCTTTGTGTCTGTATGTTCTGAAAAGAAATTACAACAAAAAATATAAACAGACTAAAACAGCTGTTTTAACCCCATAAATCACCTCATATTTGCATGAGCAATCCTGTTGTTATTAACGCCCGATTTCTGACCCAGCATATTACGGGGACACAGCGGGTCGGTATCGAATTAAGTACACGACTTAAAAAAATACTTCCTAATATTTCATTTATTACGCCTTCTGATATTCAGCATCAGGATATTGCAGAGGAGTTAGGCGCAACGGTTTATGGCCGTACCAGGGGCTATATCTGGGAACAGATTGAGATGCCTCTGCATCTGCAAAGCCAGAATAGTCCGCTCCTGGTCAATCTGTGCAATACCGCCCCGGTTGTTTACGACAATAAAATTGTTACGGTGCTGGACTTATCGTTCCACCGGCACCCGGAGTGGTTTTCAAAGGCATTTTCGCTGCTTTACAACTTTACGGTGCCGCGCGTTGTTCGGTCGGCCCATAAAGTACTGACGATCAGCGAATACTCCCTGAACGACCTGCACCGGTTTTACGACGTTCCCCGGTCGTCGCTGGACATCATTTACCCCAGCATTTCGGATATTTTCCTGTATCCGCCCACGACCAAAGGCGAAAACCCGTACGGCAAGTACATTCTGGCCGTCTCCTCACTCGACCCGCGCAAAAACTTTAAAGGGCTGATTCAGGCGTTTCAGCAGGCTAAGTTTCCCGATACCAAGCTGGTCATCGTGGGTGCGGCCCACAAAGTCTTTGCCGATTCGGGATTGAAAGAACTGATCGAGAACGACCCATCCATCATTTTTACCGGCTACCTCAGCGACGAACAACTGGTTAATCTGTACCAGCACGCCCTGTTTTTCGCCTATCCGTCCTTTTTTGAAGGCTTCGGCATCCCGCCACTCGAAGCCATGTCGTGCGGCTGTCCCACGCTGGTATCCGACACCACGAGTCTGCCCGAAGTCTGCGGGGACGCTAGCGTCTACGTCGATCCGTATAACATTGGCAGCATCCGCGACGGATTGGTGAAGCTCTACAGCGACGAAGCCCTCCGCAAAACACTGGTGGAAAAAGGACGCAGCCGGGTCGAACGGTTTAGCTGGCAGCAGTCAGCCGAAAAGCTTGCCGGTATTATTACACAGTTAATTTAAGCACAGCAAGTGAGATTTTTCCTGCGTCTCACGTACCGTGTCACCCTTCTCTAGTCTAAACATGCTTGACAAAAAGATCGCCCTGATTCACGAATGGCTGGTGACCTATGCCGGTTCGGAAAGTGTGGTCGAACAGATTCTGGCGCTGTATCCGCAAAGTGATCTTTTCACATTGGTTGATTTTTTGCCCGACTCCCAGCGGCCGCTTATTCAAAACAAAACGGCGACGACGAGTTTCATTCAGAAATTACCGTGGGCTAAAAAAAAATACCGTTCCTACCTCCCGCTGATGCCGCTGGCCGTCGAGCAGTTTGACGTCAGTGCCTATGATGTGGTCATATCCAGCAGCCATGCGGTAGCCAAAGGCGTGCTGACCGGCCCCAACCAGCTCCATATCTGCTATTGTCATTCGCCCATGCGCTACGCCTGGGATCTGTATCACCAGTATCTAAACGAGAGCGGACTCAAAACCGGCTTTGGCGGAGCCATCGCAAAACTGATTCTGCATTATATCCGGCTCTGGGACTATCAATCGGCACAACGGGTGGATCATTTTGTGGCCAATTCCCGCTACATTGCCCGGCGCATCAAGAAAGTCTACGGTCGAGAAGCGCACGTTATTCACCCACCCGTCAACACTCAGCAGTTTGCCTTGTGTCAGCAAAAGGATAATTATTATCTGACAGCTTCGCGGATGGTACCCTACAAGAAAATTAACCTGATTGTCGAAGCCTTTGCCACCATGCCCGACAAACGGCTGGTGGTAGCGGGCGACGGTCCGGACTTCGAGAAGATCAAACGGCTGGCGACCCCGAATATTGAACTGGTTGGCTACCAATCCAATGACGCGCTGGTTGCGTATATGCAGAAAGCAAAAGCGTTTATTTTTGCGGCTGAGGAAGACTTCGGGATCATGCCCGTTGAAGCGCAGGCCTGCGGAACGCCGGTGCTGGCGTACGGCAAAGGCGGAGTGCTGGATTCGGTAATCGATCAGAAAACCGGACTGTTTTTCGACCGGCAGGATGTAACTTCACTCACCGAATGCGTCCAGCGATTTGAGCGAACCGCCGACCAGTTTGACCCTTTTATCATTCATCAACACGCTCAGACGTTTAGCAACGAAAACTTCCGTTTGGCTTTTGAACACTATGTCGCTGATAAAATAAGAGAAGGTTTTTCAAGAACGTAATACCTTTTAACTATCTGATTATTAAATAGAACTATCGCAAGATTTTTCAGGATTGTTTTCCCTTAGGATAAAAATTGACCTAATTTCTAATAATTTTTTAAGGAAAATCGTACAAATAGGGTGAACTTAGAGTTAATGGACCGGGTTTGCCCGAACTAGTGGTCTCTTTATAATAAGTGTCTTTCATTTGTTACAGAATCCAGGGGAGCGGTTTAGCAGGCTGACGAGTCTGTTTGTGGATAAGCCGTTTCAAACGAATTACTTATGAAACACCGATTTTCTTTTTTACTGCGACCATTTAGCGCAACAATGGATATTATTTTCCTTGATATCTGTTTTGCGCTGGCTTACCGGCTGAAATTTGGTACAACGGAATCTTTGTTTGACGTGCCGTATGTGACCCTATTCTGGTTTATTAACGCAGCATGGTTGCTGATTTTACTACTCAACAAGCCCTATAACTTTTCCCGTCTGACGTTTACGATCCAGAATCTGCTGGTGGATCTGGCCAAACTGATCGGTCTTCATATTGCGCTGGTTTCGGTTTTCTGGGTGTTTACGAAAGGTGGTTACTCCTATTCCCGTGAGCAGCTTTTACTGACTTACGTTCTGTTTCTGTGTGCGGGTTCGCTCTGGCGTTCGGTTGTTCTGATTCTGCTAAAGGTCTATCGGGCAATGGGTTACAATACCCGGCGCTTTGTTGTGGTGGGCTACGGGCCGCTTTCCCGGAGTATTCAGACATTTTACCAGATGTATCCGGAAATCGGTTTCAAATTTTACGGTTATTTTGATAAAATGACCGCCGATAATGCTTCGGCACTGCGGGGCGATTATAGTTACCTGAAAGATTATATCGTTCGCAACGAAATCGACTGCGTGTACTGTTGTTTGCCGTATATAGATACCGAGCAACTGCGTGACATTATGAATTTCTCGGAGGAAGCGAAGTATCAGGTCAAATTGATCGTCGATTTTAAAGGCTTCCTGACCAAAGGCGTTACGGTTGAATACCACGATGTTCAGCCGGTAATCAGCATGTCGACACATTACCTGGACGATTTGCGGGTCAATCTTTTTAAACGTGCGTTTGATCTTGTTTTCTCGGCCAGTGTTCTGTCACTGGGTGCCCCGTTGTTTGTTGTGATTGCTTTGATCACCAAACTGAGTTCGAAAGGACCGGTATTCTATTCCCAGGAGCGAATCGGCAAATGGGGAAAACCGTTCCGTATCTATAAATTCCGTAGTATGTACCCCGACGCCGAACAAGGCGGTCCGGCGCTGTCAGCGGGCGATAAAGATCACCGGATTACCCCGTGGGGGCAATTTATGCGCAAAACCCGGCTGGACGAAATCCCCCAATTCTATAATGTTTTGCGGGGTGATATGTCGGTTGTGGGTCCGCGCCCGGAACGGCAGTATTTTATCAATCAGATTATCGAAAAATCGCCTGAATACAAGTATTTATTAATGGTTAAACCCGGAATTACTTCCATTGGGCAAATCAAATTTGGCTACGCCGAGAACGTGGAGGAGATGGTTCAGCGCCTGTGGTACGACCTTGAATACCTACAGAACGTTTCTTTTTCTACCGACGTCTGGCTTATCTTCCAAACCGTTCGGGTAATGATGCAGGGCCGGGGGAAATAAATTTGTATAAGGCATTGAATATGAATATAAAAGCCGGATTAGCATTTTTTTTATTCTGTTGTTTTAGTAATCCGGTTGTTGCTCAGCGAGCTTACTTTCCCAAGGCAACGCGGTATGATTTGCAGGTAGGAGCCTATCTTTCGTCGGGCGAACGCACTCCTTTTTGGTTAAGAGCCAACCAGTTCGGCATTGTTCCGGCCACTACCCCGGCTGGAACCGTCCGATTGGGAATCTCGTCGGATTATGGTAAACCCGTATTGGATAGTGGTACCATTCGTCAGAAGAAGTTTGACTGGGGGTACGGTGTCGAAGTCGTTGGTAACGCGGCCACAGATTCAAAACTCCTGCTTCCGGAAGCGTATGTAAAAGCCCGCTTTGGACGGATCGAGTTTTACGCCGGTCGTCGCCGGAATGTCTACGGACTGGTCGATACTACGCTGACCTCGGGTTCGTATGCCTGGTCGGGAAATACACTGCCCATTCCCGTGGTCCAGATTGGTACACAGGGCTTTGTTCCGGTTCCTTTGACAAAGGGTTACGTGTCTTTTCTGGCTTTTTATAATCACGGCTGGTTTGGAAACGACCGGCTTGTTACGGGTACCTATTTGCACCAGAAAGCCCTTTATGTCAGGCTGGGCAAACCTACCGCAAAACTCAAGTTATATGCGGGTATGAACCATGAGGTTCAGTGGGCGGGGTATTCGGAACGGCTCGATAACAACATATCCGATGATGGCTATCTGCCTTCAGACCTCCGTAGCTACTGGTATATGATAACTGCCTACCAGGGTGCGACCCGGCTTGATCCAACCTTGTCATCATTTGAAGAAAACCGCATCGGCAATCACCTGGGAACGGTTGATCTAGGTCTGGAACTTGATCTCGGCTCTACCAACCTGCTGCTTTACCGCCAGAATATTTACGATGACGGTTCTCTGTTTTACTTAACCAACATCCGCGACGGCCTGAACGGTATCCGCTTGAAAAACACCCGAACCGAGCGTTCTTTCTTTCGCATCAATGAATTCCTGACGGAGTTTTTATACACCAAAAATCAGGGCGGTCGGGAATTTGTGCTGGCCAATCCATCGAAACGGGGACGTGACAATTACTTCAATCACTCCCAGTACATTGATGGCTGGACGTATAAAACCCGCATTATCGGATCACCGTTTCTGACGCCCGGCATAGAAGTTCGGGCGGGACTTCCCAACGGTCCAATCGCCAACAACCGGGTCAGCGTGCTGCATTTTGGTTTGTCGGGTCAGATCGGCAACGTCGAGTGGATGGGCAAACTGTCGTACAGCGATAATGCGGGTACCTACAATGAGCCGTATTATGATAACCCCAAGCAGTGGTCATCTATGTTCAGCGTGACGGCCCCCGTAACCCTGGGCGCTTTAGGTGACGTCCGGATCAATGCGGTTTTTGCCTCAGATTACGGAAAGCTCCTGTACAACTCAACCGGTGGCTACCTTGGCATTCGGAAGGTCATTACGTCGCGGTAGGGCCGCTAACTGTGTAAATATCAAAAAAGGTCTGCCGCTGGCAGACCTTTTTTGATGAGTAGAAAATCGGAGCTTAATAATGCCGATCGCCGGATTCACGCTTTCCGAGCATGACCGCCCCAACCATCGCCACCAGCAGCAGCACCGATGCCAGTTCAAACGGCAGAAGATAATCTTTGTACAATACCATACCCAGATTCTCCACCAGACCGACTTTCTCACTGTACGTGGCCGGGTTGTAGGTTGCCATCGTAGACACGCGGAATACGGCTACCATCACCACCAGAATTACCCCACCAACGACAACAGCCGCCAGTTTGGTAATCGTTGTTTTTGACTCTTCGTCCTCTTTTTTCAGGTTCAGAAACATGATGACGAACAGGAACAATACCATGATTGCTCCGGCGTATACAATGATGTTAACAGCCGCCAGAAACTGGGCATTTAAGAGGATGTAATGGCCCGACAGGGTAAAGAACGTCAGAATCAGCGCAAGCACGCTGTGAATGGGGTTTCGGGCCGTTACCACAAAGGAGGCACTCAGTAACGTAATGGCCGTTAAAACGTAAAAGAGTATTTCAGTAGGCTTCATTTTTTAAATATCGTTTAAGGTTTGAGGTTTAAGGCTTAGAACAAACCTCAAACCTCAAACGACAATCTACGTGGCTGATCGGGAATACGACGGTTCAGTAGGAGTTGCCTGTACATCCGGATTGGTGCGGATATACCGGTCATCCATTTTTTCGACCAACTGATCTTTACCGTAGATTACCTGATCGCGTTCGGTGAAGATGGGAACCATCCGGTCGTGACGCAGATAAACGGCCTGTTTGGGGCAGGCTTCTTCGCACAAACCACAGAAAATACACCGCAGCATGTTGATTTCGTAAACCGCTGCGTACTTTTCTTCCCGGTACAATCCTTCTTCGCCTTTTTTGCGTTCAGCAGCGACCATCGAAATGGCTTCGGCCGGGCAGGCTAGCGAACAAAGTCCACAGGCTGTACACCGCTCACGGCCTTCTTCGTCACGTTTCAGCACGTGATGGCCCCGAAATACCGGTCCCAGATACCGCTTCACTTCCGGGTAAGCAACCGTCACCTTCTTGCCAAAAAAGTGCTTTATGGTTATGGCCAGCCCTTGAGCAATGGCAGGGAGATACATCTTCTCCGCTAACGTCATTTGCTTATTGCTGACTTGTTTGGATCGATTCGTTAATTGCATAGTGAGTAGGAAACGTTAATCTAGGATCGCTGGGGCTGAACAACTTCTTTAGGAGCGCGCGCCGACGATACCATCGCCAGTACAACCATCACCACCACAATTGCCCAACTAGCGTATTTAATATCAAACAACAACCCAAAACCCGTTACAACCACGTTCAGGACGGAAAGCGGAATAAAGCTTTTCCAGCCCAGGTTCATCAGTTGGTCGTACCGGAAACGCGGCAGCGTCCAGCGGACCCACATGAAGAAGAAAATAAAGAAGAAGATTTTGCCAAACAGCACGATCGTCCCCACCAGGGTAGCTAGGTTATGGCCCGTTGCAGCTCCCAGTGAACCGGTCAGGGTTTCACGCACCCAGTCCATACCGGGGTAGTTATAGCCACCGAAGTAGAGGGTTGCAATGACCGCCGACGAAACAAACATGTTGATATACTCCGCAAACAGGTAAAAGCCGAGTTTCATCGAGCTGTATTCGGTATGATACCCACCAACGAGTTCCGTTTCGCACTCCGGCAGATCGAACGGCGTCCGGTTACATTCGGCAAACGCACAGGTCAAAAAGATAATGAAACCCAGCGGCTGATTGAATACGTTCCAGGCTATACCGTGCTGCGCTTCCACCATAGCCCGAAGTGACAGGGAACCCGTCATCATCAGAATGGCAATGATGGACAAACCGAAGGCAATCTCGTAACTGATGTTTTGCGAAGCCGCCCGAATAGCGCCCAGCAGCGAAAACTTATTGTTTGATGCCCAGCCACCCACCATCAGACCGTATACCCCCAGAGAAACGACCCCAAAGATGTACAGAATACCGATGTTGATTTCGATGCCCTGTACCGGCACCAGCAGGTCTTCATAGCGGATGCTTTCACCAAACGGAATCACGGCGCTCGACATCAAAGCCGTCAGAATGGCCAGACACGGACCCAGGATAAACAGCCATTTATTCGCCTGTGAGGGAATAAAGTCTTCCTTGAAAAACATTTTACCAGCATCGGCCAGCGGTTGGAATATACCGCCCGGCCCCGCCCGGTTGGGACCGAAACGATCCTGAATAAAACCAGCCACTTTCCGCTCCGCCCAGGTTGAATACATAGCAATCAACAAGGTTACGCCAAAGACGACGAGGATCAGGATGGCCTTTATGATGAGTTCTGTTAGGTTCATGATGTTGAGATATTAGAAGTGAGACAAAAGCCAGAGACCTTTTTACTCTACTATCTTTCGTCTATTCTCTCTTGTCTATTCTCTTTTGTCTATTTCAGGGTTCTGGATCATTGGCGTGCGGTAATACCGGCGCAAACCGTTCCGGCGGCAATTGCTGAATACCCAGTTGCGACGTATCGCGTTCCTCATGAACGTCTGTGTAGGTGGCGGCTGCCAGCTTTTTCTGAAAATCCGGTATTATCGCATCACGACGGGCTTTGTTCACTGAAATAACCGAGCTACGTGAAACTTTCGTAGGTCCTTCGATCACCCAGTCGCTGGTACTCTTTTTATCAAACCGGCAGGTGTTGCAGATAAACTCAGTAACCTCATTCCACTCATTTTTCCGTGCCGTCACCCGGATGACGTCCTCGCCCCGGTACCAGAGCGTCACGTTTCCGGAACAGGTTGGGCAATCGCGGTGGGCATCGACCGGCTTGGTAAACCAGACACGGTTTTTGAACCGGAACGTTTTATCGGTCAGGGCGCCCACGGGGCACACATCGATTACGTTGCCGGAGAAATCGTTATCAATGGCTTTTTCAATATACGTTCCGATTTCGGCGGCATCACCCCGGCCCAATACGCCGTGAACGCGTTTCTGCGTAATCTGGTCGGCGGTAAACACACAGCGGTAGCACAAAATGCAGCGCGTCATGTGCAACTGGATATACGGGCCAATGTCCTGTTTATCAAACGTCCGGCGCTTTTCCTCGTACCGGGTGGTAGCCATCCCGTGGTTGAAAGCAAAATTCTGGAGGTCGCACTCACCGGCCTGATCGCACACCGGGCAATCGAGCGGGTGGTTGATCAGCAGAAACTCAACAATGGCTTTGCGGGTCGAAAGAACCTGTTCGTTGGTTGAGTTTTCAACGACCATACCGTCCTGAACCGGTGTGATGCAGGAAGCCACCAGCTTGGGCATCGGCCGCGGGTCTTTGGCAGAACCAGCCGCCACCCGAACCAGACAGGCCCGGCACTTTCCACCGCTGCCCTTCAGGGGTTGGTAATAACACATGGCCGGTGGAGCCATATCGCCACCAATTTTCCGGGCTGCCTGCAAAATGGTCGTTCCCGGTTCCACTTCGACTTCGATACCGTCGATGGTGACTTTGAATAATTGCGGTTGTGTATTTTCCATTTAGCTATAGCGTCCAATAAATAATTAAACTACACCAGTGCCATATCTCCTTTGAAAACCGCGCCCGGTTGGGTGGCTTCGGAAGGGTTGGTGATATGCCACTCAAATTCATCGCGGAAGTGGCGGATGGCGCTGGCTACCGGCCAGGCCGCAGCGTCGCCGAGCGGACAAATGGTGTTTCCTTCGATCTTTTTGGCCACATCGACCAGCAGATCAATATCATGTTGATTACCGTGACCGTACTCGATCCGGTGTAAAACCCGTTCCATCCAGCCGGTTCCTTCGCGGCAGGGGCTACACTGCCCGCAGGACTCGTGGTGGTAGAACCGGGCGAAATTCCAGGTATTGCGAACAATGCAGGAAGTTTCGTCAAAGACAATGAAACCGCCCGAACCCAGCATGGTTCCGGTCTGGAAACCGCCATCCGACAACGACTCGTACGTCATCAGGCGCGGGTCGCCGTTGGCCAGTTTCAGAATCAGGTTGGCGGGCAAAATGGGTACGGAAGAACCACCGGCTACCACGGCTTTCAGGTGGTGACCATCGCGAATACCGCCACACCATTCATCGGAGTAAATAAACTCTTCGACCGGAACGCCCAGCTCTATTTCGTAGACCCCCGGCTTTTTGATATGTCCCGAAGCAGAAATTAATTTGGTACCGGCACTTCGGCCAATACCGATGGCCGCATACGCTTCCCCGCCATTGTTGATGATCCAGGATGTGGTAGCAATAGACTCCACGTTATTTACTACCGTCGGACTCTGATAAAGCCCTTTCACAGCCGGGAATGGCGGTTTGTTGCGCGGATTACCCCGTTTGCCTTCGAGTGACTCCAGCAGGGCGGTTTCTTCGCCACAGATGTAAGCTCCACCACCGGGCTGCACCACCAGCTCCAGATCATAGCCCGTTCCCAGGATATTTTTCCCCAGAAAACCGGCCGCTTTGGCTTCGGCAATGGCTTTTTCAAGAATACGAACGACGTACATCAACTCACCCCGTACGTAAATAAAGGACTTGTTAGCCCCCAGCGCGTAGCTGGAGATAATCATCCCCTCGATGAGAACATGCGGGAGATTCTTCATCAGATAGTGGTCCTTGAACGTACCGGGCTCCGATTCGTCGGCGTTGCAGACCAGATAACGGGGTACGCCCTCGGGTTTAGCCAGGAAGCTCCATTTCATTCCCATCGGGAAACCTGCACCACCCCGGCCCCGTACGCCAGACTTCTTCACTTCTTCGACCACCTCATCGGGTGTCATGGTTTTGAGCGCCTTTTCAACAGCGGTATAACCACCCTGTTTCCGGTATACATCGTATGTTTCGATGCCGGGAACGTTAATATGTTCGAGCAGAATCTTTTTGCCCATAGTGAGTAGGAACTGGGTTTAAATCAAAGTGGGTTGAAGCGTAGAACGAGTTCGTCGGTCGCTTCTGCCCTTACCGGAGCTGTTTTCCTGTATTAGAAGAACCGTAAAGCATTATTTACTCAATTCTTCGATAATCTCATCGACGCGCTCCTTCGTCAGATGCATGTAATATTGTTCCCGAATCTGGAAAACGGGGCCCATACCGCAGGCTGCCAGACACTCCACTTCTTTCAGCGTAAATTTCTGATCGGGAGTTGTTTCGCCCGCCTGGATGCCCAGTTTCTGTTTCAGGTAATCGTAAACCTCTTCGCCCCCCATCAGGCAGCACGGGCCCGTCCGGCAATATTCAATTACGTGTTTACCAACGGGGTCCAGGTGGAACATAGTATAAAATGTGGCCACTTCGTAGACCTCAATGGCCTGAATGTCCAGCATCCGGGCTACGTAGTCCATCACTTCCGGGCTCAGCCAGCCCCATTGCTCCTGAGCCAGGTGTAGCAACGGTAAGAGAGCCGACTTTTGACGACCTTCCGGATAACGGGCTATAATTTCCTGTGCTTTGGTGAGCCGTTCGGGGGTAAATTCTACGGTATTTTGCGTTTCCGTCATATCGGTTTACAGCGGGTATTCTTCAAAATTTCCTGCCACGTCAACGGTGCAGGTTCAAACTTATCGTTAGCCAACAGGTCCAGATGGGCGGCTTCAAAACCTTCTCAAAATCTGCCTGTCAGTTGGAATGAATTCCTTTTTGACGTTCTCCCTCGCCGGATTATCCGTCCAGTTCGCCCGCAATTACGTTCATGCTACTCATAATGACAATGGCATCCGAAAGGGTCAGCCCTTTGCACATTTCAGGGTAAGCCTGGTAATAGATGAAACAGGGCCGCCGGAAATGCAGCCGGTAGGGCGTCCGGCCACCGTCGCTAATGAGGTAAAAGCCCAGCTCTCCGTTTCCGCCTTCAACGGCATGATACACCTCGCCCACCGGAGCATCGATCTCGCCCATCACAATCTTGAAGTGATAAATCAGGGCTTCCATGTTCCGGTATACTTCTTTTTTCGGCGGCAGGTAATATTCCGGCGCATCGGCAAAGTAGGGGCCTTCCGGCAGGTTTTCAAGGGCTTGCTCGATAATCCGCAGACTCTGCCAGATTTCTTCGTTCCGCACCATAAACCGGTCGTAGGTATCGCCACTTTTGCCCACCGGAATTTCAAATTCGAAATCCTGGTAGGACGAATACGGATTCATCACCCGTACATCGTAATCGACACCGGCAGCCCGCAGGTTCGGGCCGGTAAAACCGTAATTCAGAGCCCGTTCTGCCGTAATACCGCCTACGTCAATGATGCGGTCCATGAAGATCCGGTTGCGGTTGAACAGCTTCTCAAACTCGCGCATAATGGGCGGAAAACGCTTGAGAAACGCCCGAATTTTCCGAATGGCTTCTGGTGACAAATCGCGCTCCATGCCACCAATGCGGCCCATGTTGGTAGTCAGACGCGCTCCGCAGACTTCCTCGTAAATTTCATAGATGTTCTCCCGTTCCTCGAACAGGTAGAGGAAGCCCGTAAAGGCGCCCGTATCCACCCCAAGAATACCGTTACAAATCAGGTGGTCGGCAATCCGGGCCAGCTCCATCATGATGACACGGATGTATTCCGCCCGCTTCGGTACCTTGATATCCAGCAGCTTTTCGACCGTCATGTGCCAGCCAAAATTGTTGATCGGCGACGAACAATAGTTCATCCGGTCGGTCAGCGTGGTAATCTGGTAAAAGGGACGCTGTTCGGCAATTTTCTCGAAAGCCCG
The DNA here is from genome assembly GCF_003259745.1 of Larkinella arboricola. Classification (GTDB taxonomy): domain Bacteria; phylum Bacteroidota; class Bacteroidia; order Cytophagales; family Spirosomataceae; genus Larkinella; species Larkinella arboricola. Next base: position 406,358 of record NZ_QLMC01000003.1, read on the forward strand.
GTGAATGTAGCCAATGGTCTGTTCACCCGAAACGATTTTCTCCCCATCCATTTGCAGAATGTTCTGGAAAATACCGTGCGTAGCCGGGTGCGTGGGACCAAGGTTGAGGGTCGTTAACTCATTAACGTACTGAACCGATTCTTCAGACTTTGCCGGCAAATCGCTGCCGGGAATATTTTTATTCGATATATCGAGTACGGTATTCATGTAGCTTGAAAGTAATAAGGGTTCGATGGTTAAACAGTATCATGCGTTAAACAGCCATTCTGCCATTTAACCATCCAGCCATCCAAACCCTATCGGCCAAATAATGCGTCAATTTTATCTTCCCGCGTCGGGTCTTCAAGCGGATACTGTTTCCGCATCGGGAAGTAGTCCATGTCCTCCATGTTCAGGATCCGGATCAGTTTTGGATGGCCGTCGAAGATAATACCGAAAAAATCGTAGGTTTCGCGCTCCATCCAGTTCGCACTCTGGTAGATATTCGTCAAGGTTGGCATGTGCAGATCGTTTTCTGCCAGAAAAACCTTGATGCGAATCCGAAAATTATTAACCAGACTATGAAGTTGATAAACAACGCAGAATTTTCGGGCCGGCTCCGGATCGTCGGGATAATGAATACCGCAGAGCGTTGTCAGAAAATTGATCTGGTATAGAGGATGATCTCTCAAATATTCAATCATCGAAATGATTTGTTCCCTCCGGGTTGACAGGGTCAGCATGCCGTACGGTTCGTCAAAATCGTAGACATTTTCACCAAACTGGCGGATCAAATCTTTAGCAACTTCTTCGTTGGTCATGAAAAGAGTTCGAATTGCTGGATAATGTAATGGTTAGATGGTCAAATTCGTCAACGGCGGTCTGTGTATCAAAGCCATTTACTAGTCGGCCATCCAACCATTTCCCAATCCAATTATTGAATATTATACGATTCCAGCAGATGCTGATATTCGGGTGAATTCCGACGGCGCAGGGATTCGTTTATAGCCAGTTCCTGAACCTGCATCAGGCCGTCCAGAATCTGCTCCGGACGCGGTGGACAACCCGGTACGTACACATCGACCGGGATGATGCGGTCGATGCCTTGCAGAACGCTGTAGGTATCAAAAATACCGCCACTCGATGCACAGGCACCAATGGCAATTACCCAACGCGGTTCGGCCATTTGCAGATAGACCTGTTTAACAACCGGGGCCATTTTCTTGGCGATCGTTCCGGCTACGAGCAGGACATCGGCCTGACGGGGTGAAAAGCTCGGACGCTCGGCACCAAAACGGGCGATGTCATACCGGGATGCCATAGTCGACATGAACTCGATGCCGCAGCAGGACGTTGCAAAAGGAAGCGGCCACAGCGAGTTCGCCCGGGCCAATCCAATGATTTTATCGAATGAAGTCGCCTGAAAGCCGGCCCCGCTATAGTTATCGGGTGCCTCGACAATTTTAATATCACTTGCCATAGTGTTCGGTTATTTGTTGATGACAACAGATAAACATTTAATCCTGAGTTTCAGTTTACTCCCACTTCAAAACTCCCTTTTTCAGGATGTAATAAAATCCGGACAGCAGCAAGCCCATGAACAACACCATTTGCAGGAATCCCTCCATGCCCAGACTTTTGAAGTTCACGGCCCAGGGATACATGAAAATTACTTCAACATCGAACAGAACAAAGAGAATGGCAATCAAAAAGTATTTGATTGAAATCGGTGCCCGGGCGTCACCCTGTACCGGAATACCGCACTCAAACGGGTCATCTTTCTTTATGCTGTTTCGTTTCGGTCCAATATTGTGCGTGACAATCATCGTTGTCACAATAAATCCCAGCGCCAATCCCAATTGGATGAGAATAGGCAGATAATCAGAAGGCAAATAGGTTGTGTTCATACTAGGTCGCAGAAAGCACGCAAGTTAATGATATTTTAAACACAAATATATTGTTCAAATTTACCAAATAACCCTGGATTTATCAACATAAAAGGGGCTTGCCAATCCATTGGCAAGCCCCTTTTATTACCTATTTGGCCCTTACTTTATCCAAACCCGCCGGGTAGCCTCATAACCGTCGGCCTTAATCCGGATAACGTAGTTGCCTACGGAGAGGGCGGACAGGTTGATGGCCACCTGATTATCAAAAACCGGCACCAACGTCTTGTAAACGACCTGACCGCTTAAGGTTGAGACGGTTATGTCCGCATTTTTAATGTTTTCTTTAATTTCAAGCCGTACAATACCGTCGGCGGAAGGGTTCGGAAAAGCAATGATTTCGTTTCCGGCCTTTTCATTACCGATGTACGGAACCTCCTTCGAATACGGCGAGTAACAAACGATGGACGTATTACCCAGCGTAAATGTTGTTTTGGAGCGAGCCGAATAGAATCCGTTCTGGGTTACCTTAATTACGTCCGCATTTCCGCCAACCCGTTTTCCGTCCGTCTGCCAGTCGTATTGCCGTTTGGCGGCTGGTGCGCCAGCGGGCGGAAGGGCCTGCAAAGAGAAAGGTCCACGTTGTTCGATAGTGGGAGCCGCCTGCCGGGGCTGGATAACCAGGCTGGCCGGAGCCGAAACCGCCGAAGTACAACCGTACAGATTGACCGCCCGCGCGGTATACGTACCCGCTGTTCCGACGGTAAGCTGCCGGGACGTGGCATTCGTGCTCCAGATAATATTATTGGCTACCGGTGCATCGGTGGTAAACGTAAAGGTCGAATCGGCACAAGCCTGCTGCTGCCCCGACTGCGTGATCTTTGGCGTCACCGGAACCAGCGGAGCCGCTATCGTAACCGACGGTGAAATAAACGTTGTGCCGGTCGCATCTTTTGCAATGGCGTAGTAGGTACCGGGCGTCGTAACATTCAGGGTACTGCCTTTCTGGCCGTTGCTCCACGTAATGTTGGTGAACTGAAAGGCCGTATTGTCCCGGTCCCGCACTTCCGTCTGCAAACTCAGACTGACGCTCTGGTTGGTCGTTGCACAGGCAACCGACAAAGCCGGTGTTGGCAAAGGCAGCAGTGGAACAGCTCCGCTAAAAAACCGTTCATTCATGCTGGCAAACCAGGCTTCGGCGTACTGCCGCAGGCCGTCGCCCCCGAAGTGGGTTCCACCGTCGTTGTTTTCGGCGTCGTAACGCGGTATCTGAATGTTGTCGGTTTCGGGTCCGGCAAAGACGTTGTTGTTAAATGTACCGATTACCTGATTCTGAGCCGCGATAATACCGGGATCAAAGCGCCCCAGGTTGTAGGAAGAGCGGGCCAGCATCCAGGACGGATACCGACGCGTATCGGCCCGGGTTTTGTTAATCAGCAGTTGCATGGAGTTACGGTATTGCTCCTGCGGAAGCCGTAAGTGATTATCGGTTTCGCCCTGCTGCCATAATACCGCCCGCAAGCCCTGAAGTGAACTAAAATACCGCAACGAAACCAGCAGGTTCCCATAGGGCATTCCGGCTGGCAAATTTTGTTCAATAAAAACGTTTTTGGTCGTTCCGCCGTCGAAGCTTTCTATCCAGTTATGAATGGCGGTTCCGGCCCAGGCGGTATTGATAAACAAAACCGGAACGTTATACCGGCGGGTAATCATGTCGCCCAATAACCCCCAGCACCAGGCGCTCTGGCCCCGCGGCCCCACGAGCGCATCGGCCCCGAGTTGCCGGAAACTGAGCGAAGGCGGATTTTCGAGCGAATTAGCCACGGTATTATCGTAGGTGATGCAATTAACCCGATCGTCGGTAGCTCCCTCGGCTCCGCGCTGCTGAAAGCCCTGGGCATTTGATTGGCCGGTGATAATAAAAACTTCGCCAATCCCGATTCGAGGCACGTTATCCTGCCCAACGAGGGTGTTGCCCTGCCAGGCCCGCGCTTCCAGCCGGTACCAGCCGCCCCTGCCCTGGATAGCCCCCTGAAACAGCCCGCCCTTCGGTTCTGTTTGGATGGTCTGCCAACCCGTCTCAATGCCCTGTCCTTCATTCATGGGCACCAGACGAGCTTCAACTTTCGTAATGGGCTGCGTGTAAGAACCGGAAATGAATAAGGTGCTGTTGTCGCTTTGATCCCGTTGGAAAACAGCTCGGCTGGAAGGATACGTTATTTTTAACTGTGCAAGGGTAGGATACCCAAAAAGAAAAAAGCCCGCTATGCAAAGCATCCGGGTAAATGCATTCAAGTTCATTCGTTAACACGTAATCGTTCTTAGTACAATCTTTTCTATTTATAAATGACCTGATTCTATTATGTGCAGATAGGCAAGGAGAAAGCCTTTACCGGCCTTCTCCTTGTGAAATTACTCAACAAATATTCGTATTTTTTTTGGGAAAACAAAGTAGTTTCCGGAAAGCATGGAAAGAAGACGCCTACCCATAACACTCTATAAACCAATTAATAACCTTTTTGAAACATTAAATGTCGCCGATCGGACGTTCAGAATGTAGTGGCCCGCCGGAACTGTTGACAAATTCCAGGTCTTCCGCTCATTAAAGTTTTCAACCGTCGTTTTCCACAGGACCTGCCCGCTCAAGGTCATCAGGGTTAGCGTGGCATCGGTAAGATCGTCCAGAGTTTCCAGGGTAAATTCTTTATCCGGGCTGGGATTTGGATAAATACTTAGTCCCTCATTATCGATAATAAGCGTAAAAGCAATAGGAGCCGAGAAATCGGATGCGCAGACCAGATTGCTGCCGTAGGCCAGATAAGCCCGCGTTCGGTAGGATCCGGTTTGATTGGCTTTGATAATGGGCTCACGAGGTTCAATGGCCACATTATCCCTCTCCCACGCATAATAGTCGCCCTGTCGGGTTCCGGCTGCTTCCAACGTATAGGTTCCGATCTGCTTAATAGTCGGCACCGACGGTACAGGCTTTACGTCAACAACAACACCGGCCGATGGCGGAGAAAAGCAGCCGTTTGCATCCCGTACACGAGCCGTATAGGTATTCGCCCGGGTTGCAACAATACTTTGCGTTGAATCGCCCACATTCCAGAATGCTCTCAGCGGACTGCTGGCGGTCAATGTCACCCGTTCCCCGTCGCAGAAAGTAGTGGAGCCGCTCACGGTCACGGTCGGCGGGGTTGGCAATGGATTAACCTGAATGGATATCGTATTGGAAGGATCCGAAAGACAGTTGTAAATGTTCCGGGTTCTGACCAGGTAGTTACCGGGCTGATTAGTCGTTACGCTCCGCGATGTCTGCCCGCTTTCCCAGACGTAATTCGCTTCAGCCGTCGAGGTCAGGGTAACGGTCTGATCGGCGCAGAACGTGGTCGGACCGCCAGCACTGATTGTCGGGCGGTTGGGCAATGGATCCACAATAATGGCAACCTGATTAGACGGTTTGGAAGTACAGCCGTTCTGATCGGTAACCGTCAACGAATAGGTACCGCCCCTGCGCACTTCGATCTGCTTTGTTTTTTCGCCGGTGCTCCAATTATACGTCAGTGCATCCGTTGCTTCCAGTGTGGTAGCATTCCGATCGCAAAAACGAGCCTGACCCAGATTGCGGACGGTCGGTGAGGTGGGCAGTGGATTTACGTTAACGGTAATTTCGTTGGACGTAAATTCGCAATTACCCGCATCTCGGTAAACGGCCCGATACGTACCAGCCGCCGATACGGCTACATTTTTTCCCGTCGCATTGTTGCTCCAGAACGTGTTGTCGTAGGTAGAAGTCAGCGTCACGTTCGCCCCCTCACAAAAGGTAGTCGGTCCGTTCGCCGTAATCGTTGGCCGTTCGGGAACCTGATAAGGTGCCGTAAAAACCGTGTTGCCCAGCGCATCTTTTACAGTGGCCATGTAGCGCCCCGTTCCAACATTAATCGTTTGGGAATTTCCGCCCCCGTCCCAGTTAAACGAGGTATAATTTCCGTCTACTTTAAGCGATAACGTATTGCTGCCCGCACAGCTTACCGAAAGGGTTGCTCCGGGTGCTGGTGCCTGAGGTCTGGAATTTTGGAAGAAACCATCATTCAGGCTGTTATTCCACGCATCGGCGAGTTGTACCAAACCGTTATCATGAAAATGCACCCGGTCGGAATCGTAAGGGCCAGCGCGGGGAATTTGAATCCGATCGGTTTCGGGTCCGGCAAAAACATTGCTAACCGTTTGAATCACTCTGTTCTGTCCCGCAATAACATTATCGTCAGTCCCATCTGGATCGGAATAGGACGCCCGGCTCACCACCCAGGAAATGTCCTTTGCGCTATGCTCCCGGCTTCGGGTAATCACGCGCGACAAGTTGCCAGCGTAATCATCAATGGAGCGGTTGAAAAAGTTGTCGGCTTCTCCCTGATGCCACAAAATAGCCCGGATACCCAGCATCTGAACGTAATAATTCAAGGCTGTTTTCAGGTTTCCATACGGCTGTCCAACCGGATATTTTTCGGTATTGGTATATTCCTCTGTTGTCTGAATACCGTCGGCGCTTTCCCGCCAGTTTTTAGAAGAAGACCCCTGCCAGGCCGCATTAAAAAACAGGACCGGCACACCCAGGCGTTCAACGAGCCTGTCGCCCAGTACACCCCAGCACCAGGCACTCTTTCCGCGTGGAAAAATCTGTCTACCGGCATCCAGATGCGAAAATTCAAGCGTATTCGGATCGAACGGAGAGCTCTCGCTACCTATTCCAAAATTAACACAGCTAACCCGATCACTACTAGCGCCCCGCTCACCAAAATTAAGGAAGCCCTGCGCGTTGGATTGACCGGCAATTACAAAAACTTCCCCCACACCAATTCGTTCTACTCCTCCGCCTTCAATGTACTGTTCGCCCTGCAGGCCCCGAATTCTCAGGCGGTACCAGCCGCCCTTTACCGTAACCGAACCAGCAAAAGCCCCCCCTTTCGGGTTTTCCTGAAGAGTTGTCCAATCCAGCAGCGTGCCGCCCTCCATTGGTTCGGCCCGGACCTGAATGCGGGAAAACGGTAACGAATAATAGCCGCCAATCCAAAGACGAGCTTCGTTGCCATTATTCCGTTGGAAAACCATTCTGGACCGGGGAAACGTAACCTGAAGTTGCTGCGCCATGACAAACGCAGGAAGCAAAAAAAATAAGAAGTAGAATAACGTTGTAGAAATTCGATTAATCTTCATAATGTCCGATTGAGTCAATCACGGTAGGTGCTCGCCGGATTGGGTACTGTTAGTCTTCCGTACGGGTTAAGGCTTTCCATATCAAGTCTTTAAGTTCCATTAATCCCTGTTGGCGAATCGCGGAAATAAATACCGTCGGTATGCCAGCGGGTAAACGATCAATAACCGTGCTATAGTCTATTTCCTCGATTAAATCTATCTTAGAAATAGCCAGCAGACGCTCTTTATCCAGCAATTCAGGATTGTACTGGCGTAGTTCGTTCAACAATGTTTCATATTCGGCAGCCCAGTCTTCGCTGGTGGCTGGCACCACAAACAGCAAAATGGAATTCCGCTCGATATGCCGCAAAAAGCGCAGACCCAGCCCTTTACCCTGTGAGGCCCCTTCGATAATTCCCGGAATGTCGGCCATCACAAACGACTTATAATCCCGATATGCCACAACACCCAATTGGGGAACCAAGGTTGTAAACGGGTAGTCGGCAATCTCGGGCTTTGCCGCCGAGACGACCGACAACAGAGTTGATTTACCGGCGTTCGGAAAACCTACCAGACCAACATCGGCCAATAGTTTCAATTCCAGAATAATCCACGCTTCCTGTCCGGGTTCGCCCGGTTGCGCGTAGTCGGGTGTCTGGCGGGTCGACGATTTATAATGATCATTCCCCAACCCGCCCCGACCACCGTGGAGCAAAATAATCTCCTGGCCATCTTCCGTGATTTCGGCCATTCTTTCACCGGTTTCCGCATGACGCGCCACGGTGCCCAGGGGTACTTCAATAACCACATCGTCTCCTTCCGCACCCGTCCGGCGGCCTCCTTCGCCGGCCCTACCCGGCTTGGCTTTGATGTGTTTCTGATACTTTAAATGCAGTAATGTCCAGAGCTGGGCGCTTCCTTTCAGAATGATATGTCCTCCCCGGCCACCATCTCCTCCATCTGGCCCACCCTTATCGACGTGTTTTTCCCGCCGAAAGTGCATGGAACCCGCTCCTCCCGCTCCGGACCGAACATTAATTTTTACGTAATCTATAAAGTTTGATGAAGCCATGCTCTTTGTTTAACCCTACTGCTGTGCCTGACGCGTACGAAGCGTTTAGGCGGTTTCTATCTTCTCACAAATGGCCTGGAAAATCTCTTCGATGCTTCCAATGCCGCTGATGGCTTTAAACTTACCCTGCGACTCGTAATAGCCAGCCACAGGCGCAGTTTTATCGTTGTATTCTTTAACCCGTCGCCGGATCAGGTCTTCGTTCTGGTCATCAGGGCGCCCCGACGACAAACCCCGGATCAGCAACCGTTTGGTCAGTTCTTCTTCATCCACCACCAGAGCAACCATTACCGTAATCCCGGTATTGTATTGCGCCAGCAGCTGATCGAGCGCTTCGGCCTGCGGAACCGTCCGCGGAAACCCGTCAAAAATAAAACCGGCTGCCGACTGATTCTCTTTCAGCTTGTTCTCAATCATTCCAATTACCACCTCATCGGGTACCAGGATTCCCTGATCCATGAGCATTTTGGCACGTAGTCCCAGTTCGGTTCCTTCCCGTATTTCGGAGCGTAGCAGGTCACCTGTAGACAAATGCACCAAGCGATACTTGGCAATTAATTTTTCACTTTGTGTGCCTTTCCCGGCACCCGGTGGGCCAAATAGTACAAGATTGAGCATAGAGGTTTGTAAGATACACGCAAGTTTGCGTACAAAAATACAATTCTTGTTAGGAAAATATCATTTTTCCACCTAAGTATTTATCAATAGGGCCCTTAAAACAAAAGAGGAACCCCTCAACAGAGTTCCTCTTTTGCACTTTACCCAAGGTTAAGGGTTATTTCGTAGCCTTACCAGCTGGTTTTTTCGCAGCAGGTTTGCTAGCGGGCTTCGTAGCAGCGGGCTGCTGAGCCGGCGGATTCAGGGCGTTCTGCACATCCTTATCGTTCGGATCCAGTTCGGCTGCTTTCGACAGGTATTCCCGCGACTTCTCCGCATCGTTTTTATTCGCATAGTACGATGACAAGAATTTATAGGCCGTCATCATATACCGTTTGTTCGCTTCTTTCTTGGCTGCATCTGCCGCGATTTCCTTATCAGCTACTTCGAGGTATTTCTCGTACAGCGGTACAGGCTCACCCGTATTCATGGCACCTTTCGTATCACTGAAGTAGTTGGCCGAAGCACGGAAGTAGTAACCCGGTGACCAATCCGGCGTGATCTGATTTACTTTCAGGAACGCAGAGTCAGCAGCGGTGTAGTAATTTTCTTTTGCCTGACGAATCGCAGCCGTGTCACCATTCATCATCAGCGTGCTATCCCGACCAATCCGGCTTGCCTGCAGGTAGTTAGACATCCCCAACTGGAAATAATCGTTGGTCGTAGCTTTGCTCGTATCCATCAGAATGGCTTTCTTCCAGGCACCGATCGCTTGATCATATTTTTTACCACTATACAAAAGCTTACCAATTTCCCGGTACACGTTTTCTGTGCTGTCCATCGGAGCCGCTTTCTCTAGATTCACAATGGCCAGCGAGTCACCTTCGGGCGTACCCAGTTGCGCATACGCACGACCCAGGTATTTATAATCGTCAGGAATAACACGGTCCGGGGCAGTTTGAATGAAGTTATTCAAAGCCTCAATGGATTCGTTGTATTTACCGGCACCTGAATATGCCCAGCCGTAAATCCGTTGAATAACCGGCGTGTTTACTTTACCTTTCAATTGGTCCAGCTTCTGAATGGCTCTCTCGTTATCACCCGCCAGGAAGTCGAACTGAGCCGAACGCAGCAGTTTGTCCACGTTGGTAGTCTGGCTTTTCTGGATGTACAAATCCATGTTTTTAGAAGCGTTCTTGTAAGCACGTGAGCCAAAGAAGGCTTCGGCCAAGTCTTCATACGTAGGAGCGAAATCCGGATCAGCGGCAATGGCTTCTTCGTAAAACTTCTGCGCCTGCGGATAGTTTTTAGCACGCAGGAACGTGTTACCGATCTTGTATTTAGCTTCGGCATTGTTCGGACGGATGGCCAGTGCGTTTTCGTATTTCGTTACCGCATTACCACCGTCGTTTTTCAGCGTGTAGGCATCACCCAACGCCATTTCAATTTCGGCGTTCTCATTTTTCTTATCGCGTTCGTCGGCAATAGTTAAAATCCGGATGGCTTCAGCCGGATCATTGATGCCTTCCTCCGGTTTTCTAAACATGGTGTACGCTTCGCCTGCACGCAGCAATACGTCCATATTTTTATTCTTTGTTTCTTTTAAGGCATTATTGATGATGGTTTTCGCCGTTGCCCCATCTTTCTTAGCCAAAGCGACAGCACCCAATCCAACGTTGTTAAGTTGGTTTTTAGGATCAGCAGCCACACCTTTTTCAAACGCTTGTTTTGCAGCATCCGGATCGCCAGCTTTCAACTGGGCATATCCCAAGTAAAAATAGTTATCGGCCGAAGGGGCACTGGTTGCCAAACCTTGAAATGTTTGGATAGCCTTGTTGTAACGGCCTGCTTCCAGATCCTTCACCCCCGATTGTGCATCTTGGGCAACCGCTTGTAATGTGCCGAGCATACCGGCGGCCACCACTGTCAACAGAGCTTTCTTTTGAAACTTCATGCCTTTTTCAGGTTGAGAATGGATAAAAAATAAATTACTATTTAATAATAACAAAATACAAAACCATAAGATTACCCGAACGCAGAAAAAATTTCACCTTTTTTCCAGGTATACCTCCCGGTTATACGGCTCAGCGGGCCAGATTCCACTCTTTTCAATCAAAAGGCCGCCTACATCCCGTGCAATATACGTCATCAAACCACCGCCAAGCCCTGAATGGGCCTCACGGCTAAGGATGTAGATTTTCCGGCGCAATGGATATAATTCCAGCCCGAGGTTCCGTTGAAACGGTTGGTAATATTCTTCTACGGATGTAGGGTTAGGCTTTTCCGAAACCCCCAATACGCGTAAATCTTTGGATAGTTCAGCAGTCAACGGTACGTCACCATCGCTGATCCAGTTTACGCCAATAAAGCCCAGTGCCACCGGATTCTTACGAACGTAATCAATGACCTGTTTATTTGAGTTAACCGTAAAAATTTTCAGTTTACTCACATCGGTTACATTGAACCGTTTCAGCATATAGGTCAGATTACTGGAATTATTGTTATCGAAAACCAGGATAATCGGTCCGGTCAACGAAGCTCCCTGTAACTGTTCCCACCGCGTAATTTTTCCCTTGAAAATATCGCCTAGTTCAGCCATTGTAACCAGGCTATCTTTATGCGTCTGGCTAACAATCAGAGCGATACCGTCTGTGGCGATAAATTGCGTCTGAACTTTGATTTTTTCCTGATTTAGAGCAGCTACTTCCCGCTCATTCAGTTGACGGGTCGAAAACACCAGCCGTGCGCTATCCCGTAGCATCATGCTGATCGCTTCCTGTTCTGGTTTGTAAACCGTATTAAAATTCGTATTTGGGTTGACTCCTTCATAGGCACTGGTCAGCATATCAACGACCGGCTGTAAGGATTCATCCGCTGTAATTGTAATCTCGCCACGGCTCGGGGTATCGCTCGGTTTGGAACATGCACCCAGCAGTACCAGCCCGACCCATATCGCCTTTCTTACAAAAACATTCATAAATCCCTGAAACGTTGAAATCCCCGCAGCATGCGGAAGGCTCCGTAAATTAATAAGATAGCTGCAAAGATATACCGCAGTGCGCCCGAAGGAAGCATTCCAAAAGACTGAGAGGAGGCAATCAAAAAGATGCCTCCTCCCATATAAGCCAGCCCCATAAAAATATTAAGATACCGACTTAGCAGGCCTGAAGTGGGTTGTCTCATATCGACAATTACTCCAACTGGAAGTTGATTGGCAAGTTGTATTTAACCCGCACCGGACGACCCGACTGTTTACCCGGTCTCCATTTGGGCATGGCTTTTACAACGCGCATGGCTTCTTCATCCGTACCGAAGCCCAGTCCTTTCAGAACCGTTACGTCCTGAATACTGCCATCGGTATTTACAACGAAGCTAACAAATACCCGGCCGGACACGTTAGCCCGTGAAGCTGCGGGTGGGTAACGAATGTTCTTGCTAAGGAATTGGCCCAGCGCCGACATCCCACCCGGGAATTCCGGATTTTGTTCAACTACGGTAAAGATTTGCTCTTCTTTCGGAGCCGCTTCCACTGCCGCTTCCACTTTCGTCGGGCCAGCAGTTTCTTCGGGTGCCACAATTACTTCTTCAGCGTTGGGGTCACCTTCCTGGGTTTTTTCGGCGGCTACGGCCTCCTTCAGTTCTTCAACTGTCGGCGGAGGTGTTTCTTCCGGTACTTCTTCATCCGGTTTTACTTCCGGCGGAAGGAATTTTACCGTGTTCACCTTCGGCATTTCAACCGGCGGTGGTGGCGGTGGCGGTGGTTCATTCGGATCGATTGGCGGTGGTGGTATCTTCATCAGGTCCACTTCAACCATTGCCTGCTCCTGTTCTTCAGGAGTTAAGACGTTAATGATGGTCGGGGTAGCCATTGCCACAAGAAACAACGCCGAGCCGATAATCAGCGAGCGGTAGATTGTCTTGGAATAGCCCTTCCGTAATGAATACGCACCATATGCCTTATTGCGTTCTGCGAACACAATATCGTCAAGCGTTGGCGCAGATGCTGCCGTTACTTCTGCCATGGTGATTTAAATTAGTTAAATAGCCTTTACAAGCTTGATTACTTCAGTTTGTCGGCAATCAGTTTCTCCTCATCCGGAGTAAGCTGATCAACCAGTGCATAACGCTTTGACTTTGTTATTGCCATTTCATCCAGAATATCTACCATATTTCTATACGTAGATTTTGGAGTTGGCTTGATAACGACAACAAAATCGGCCCCAATTTTGGCTCTGGCATCCAGGATTGCCTGCCGCAGTTGCTGCCCATAACGAACAGTTTCCAGCTTCGGATCCTCATTGGCTGCCTTTCCGGCAATGTAGTGCACTTCGTTATTCTGTCCCAGGAACAGCGTCATTACTTTCGAAGCCTTAATAGGCTCCGTCTCGACTTTTTCGGTCTTGTCCGGCACGTTAAGCGTCATCGAAGACGGCTTGTTCAAGGTGGTAGCAAGAATAAAAAAGGTAATTAGCAGAAAGCCCAAATCTACCATCGGGGTCATATCGACCCGCGTAGACATTTTTTTACCGCGGACTTTACCACCACCTTTATGCTTACCACCACCCCCACCGGTGTCGATATTTGCCATCTTTTACAAGTTTAAGGCGATGAATCGCGTGAGTTATGGTTCTAATACTCTATTAATCGTTCGTCCAACCGGCTGGTGGAGCTTCGGTACCTGTAATCAGGTTGAACTTGTTGATGTTCTGCGATTGCAGGGAACTCAACACGTTTTTGAAGCTAGGAAATTTAGCCAGGTTATCGCCTTTCACAGCAATCCGCAGTTTGCTGTTTGCTTTACGAGCGTTGAATACCCATTGAGCCAACTGGTTAGTCTGTAGATTAGCCGTTGAGTCAACCGGAATTCCTGGTTGCTTAATTTGCTTTTGTTGTTCAGGTCTTAAAGCCAGATAAGATTTTAACTGGTTAACCGGCATTCCAAAGTTTGGAAGCAGACCGAACGATTTCTTTTCCCGATCCGAGAAAGAAATACCGTAGACTTCTCCGATGTTTTCGAGCATGGCCCGACGGTGCTCCTGGTTATCAATCCCGAAGAATACCTGACCATTTTTGTCTAAGCTGATGGTCATGATATCTGTATCCGGGACTTTGATACCGGAGATAGACGTTGGCGTTTCAATGGCGGCTGCTTCGTTTTGTCTGAACTGAGCCGTCATGATAAAGAAGCTCAGAAGCATGAACGCCATGTCACACATTGCCGTCATATCCGTCGTCGGTGCCGAACGTTTTGGCTTTACTATTGGCATATCTAATTACGTTTTATATATAAACGTTAAGCCACTCAGAAAAATTAGTTGTGAGCAGCAAAGTTTTGCTGGATGCTCAAACCGATTTCGTCGATGTTGTAGGTTAATTCGTCAATACGGCTGGTGAAGTAGCTATACATGATGGTGGCAACAGCCGCCGTACCGATACCGATAGCGGTATTTACAAGGGCCTCAGAGATACCTGTTGAAAGAGCCGCCGTATCCGGTTGACCAGACGTACCCATGGCGCTAAAGGCACGGATCATACCCAATACCGTTCCCAACAGAGCGATAAGCGTTGATACAGAAGCCAGCGTGGCAATGATGGTCAGGTTTTTCTCCAGCATTGGCAGTTCAAGCGTCGTTGCTTCTTCTACTTCTTTTTGCAGAGCAACCAATTTCTGTTCTTTTGTCAGTTCGGCATCCGATCTCAGTTGTTGGTATTTCAGCAGGGCCGTTTTCACAACGTTTCCAACTGAACCTTTTTGACGGTCGCACTCTTTGATAGCGCCTTCTACATCGTTACGGTCGAGCATGCCTTTTACTTTCCGAACAAATTCATCAATCGAACCTGAACCATTGGCACGGCCGATCGTAATAAAACGTTCAATTGAGAAAACCAGCACAATTAAGAAACAGGTAAAAAGAAGAGGTACAATAGGCCCGCCTTTGTAAACAACGCCGAAGTAATCACCTTCCAGGGGCAGGTTTTCGTTGCTACCACCTACAAAGTGACTTCCATCGCCGAATATGAACATGTACACGGCTACGGCAATCGCAAACAAAATAGGAATGACAAACACCGGATTCAGACCGCTCGACTTTTTCTTGGGAGCTGCTGCTTTAGCTGGTGCTGGAGTTGGAGATTGTGTTTTCATTAGACTAACTGTAGGGTTAAATTGAAACTGGTTTTTTGTGTAAAGAAAACGAAAATTTCAAATTGAAACGTTTTAGTAGAATAAAATTTCGGACGACTTTTCTTGAAGCCTATTACAAAAGTATCAATTTTCTATCTGAATTTATACAAGCGGTCAGGTCATTTTTTTGTTAAAACGAGAAAATATGCTACGTTTTTTATATTTTTCTAAGGTAAACGGCCATAAAACAAGTTTATAAAAATTTTATAACTATTTCTTTTACACGCTATTATGCAGAATAATATTTGTTGCTATAAAAATTAGTTTTTGCACAGATATCTAAGAAAATTTTATATAAATAGTAACACGAAAAGCTTAAAAAGCCGTCTTTTTTTTGTTTTACGGATGATGAACGGTTACTGAAATTTTAGGAAAATAAATTTGCAAACCGGCAACCGGAAGCGCCGTTTCGCGGAGCCTGGTTTCATGGAGTGGTTTAGCGCCCCGCCAGACGATTCTCATGCCTATGGAGGAGGTATAAACTACCGGCAAACTGAACGCTGTTTTATTTCCTCCAGCTACTCAGCAGAAACAGAAAAGAGAGCGTTGAGAAAGCCGCGATAATGACAAAGGCCAGCGAAAACCGATCACTTTGGTTGTTGTATACAGACGCCGACAAATAAGCACCCAGCCCGATACCGGCCTCTAGCGCAATGTACATGGTTGCCAGAGCCCGCCCCCGATTGCCAGAATCACTCAAGTCAACCGTCCAGGCCTGGGCCGTTGGCGAATACATGCCGGATGCAATTCCAAAGACCACTCCAGCCAGCAAAAAAGAAAGCGTGGACGTGCTGAACGCCAGCAGAAGCATGGCAACTGTGATAATCAGCGACGCAATCCGCAATACCGGGCGACGACCGTGCTGATCAGAAACCTTTCCGGCCAGAAAGCGAATTGCCAGTGACGAAACGGTGAAAACCGTAAAAAATAATCCCTTATTCCCCACATGCAGCGCTTCGCTGTAATCAGGCGCCAGCGTAATGACGGCCCCAAAGCTAAAGGAGTTAAGGAACGTTACCAGCGACGGCGCAAACACCGCCGGTTCGAACACATCCCGGCGCGAAATGCGCAATAAACTCCACCGAAACGGCACCCGCTCGGCCAGCGTTTCTTTCATGTTCAGCAAAATCATAATCGATAGCAGGGCCAGCGTGGAAGAGGTATAAAATAACGGATTTAAGCCGAACGTCGAAGTGAGCCAGCTTCCCAGCGCCGGGCCAAAAGCCATTCCGACGCTACCGCTTAATCCGAGTACGCCCATCGCTTCGCCCCGGCGTTCATCGGGTACAATGTCGGCTACGTAAGCCGATGTGCCGGTTGGTTTAAAGCCGGTCGAAAAGCCGTGTACCAACCGCAGTAACAACAAAGCCGCAATACCGTTAAGCCCGGCCCACCCGACCATAGGGTATAAAAAACCGCAGACAAAGCACACCAGCGAACCCAACGCCATAACCGGCACCCGGCCAATGGTGTCCGTCAGCCGGCCGCTGAACGGTCTGGACAAACCGGCTGTCAACGTAAATAAGCTGATAATATACCCTTTATATTCGGCGCCACCCAGGCTGGTTAAATACCCCGGCAGTTCCGGAATCAGCATGTTAAAGCTGGCGAAGAAGAGAAACGAACTTAAACAAAGAAGAAAAAAAGCAGTGGTATAAATCGTACGCGGCTGTTCCATCCGCAAAAATAAAATAAAAAAGCTACCTCCGAATCAGAAGTAGCTTTCCTGCGCTTTCTTAACCTAAACTAATCCTACAGATCGTAAAAATCTTTCTATTTCATTGAAATCAGACGGGTTGGCTCCTGCACCGGCGTACCGATGTTAATCCGTTTTTTAACGCTGCCCTCCGACGAAATAAATTCCAGTTCATACTGGCCATCCGCTAATGCGCTAACGTCCAGTTTTGTGACAAACTTGCTCTGGCTCTTTCCGATAAACTTATTAAAGTATACGTCACCTTGCTTGCGAAGGACTACTGTTACCGATGAAGAAGTGGATTTTTCAACGGCCACCCAGATTTTATTTTCACGGGTTACAAACGTGTTTGTCTCAAACGAGCGGGATTTGGGCGTATTCGGGGTGGCCGTTGCGATGTTGGCGCTCAGTAACGTAGTGAAGAGTAGAGTTCCCAATAAGAATTTCATGGATGTTCGTATTTGTTGTTTGTTGTTCTTTCTGTTGTTGCTGTTCTGCTTATTAGCTGCCAATTGCTGTGCCAATAAATTAAACAATTGATAATCAGTAATTAACTTTTATACCTCTTTCCAAAAGTGTACGAACCCGGACAACTTCTGTCCGTAAGCGAACAATAAGGACACCGTTTTGGATCTTCTGGAACTGCTAAATTGAATCCCCCGGCAAACGGGTAGAAGTCTCCAATTATTTCCTTCTTCCGTCTAAATTCTAAACCATCTCTTGGTTCCTGAATACTATGATGAAACAAGTCTTTTTACCAGCCGTTGCGGTGGCATTGCTCAGTCTGGCGACAGTGTCGTTCGGGCAGCAGATTTCCCGCGAAGAATTGATCTTTCTGACGCCCGAATGGAAAGGCGAACGCTTCCCCGACGGACGCCCTAAAGTACCGGATGCCCTACTAAAACGCATGAAACTGGTGACCCACGAAGAAGCCTGGGCCACCATGAAAGGGTCGAACTACAAGTACCAGTATGCCGAAGGCTGGCAAACCATCAACCCCGACAGCGTACTGGTGGGCCGGGCACTCACGGCCACGTTCATGCCCGGGCGGCCCGACGTTCACCGCGTGACCGATAAGAAAGGCCACGAAAAAGATGGACGCGTGAAATCACAAAACGCCTGGCCCATTGATATGCTGGTGAAAGGCGATGTGTACGTGGTCGACCAGTTTGGTATGCACGAAGACGGTCCCACCATTGGCGACAACCTCGGCAACTCAATTTACGCCAAAACCGGCAACGGCATTGTCTACGAAGGCGCTATCCGCGACATTGCGGGTCTGAAAGAAATTGGCGGTTTTACATCCTACTTCCGCAGCTACCACCCCTCCCACCACCTCAACAACCCCGACGGCGAACTGAACACCACGCTGGTCGGCATCAACCGCCCGACGCGCATCGGCAAAGTGATGGTGATGCCCGGCGATGTGGTGCTGGGCCGCGACGGGGCCGTTACCTTCATTCCTCCACACCTGGTTGAGAAGGTTGTGAAAACCTCCGAAATCGTGCGGCTGCGAGATATGTTCGGCCACCAGCGGCTGCGCGAGCAGAAATACACCCCCGGCCAGATCGACAACCGCTGGTCGCCCGAGATCGAAAAAGACTTCTCGCAGTGGCTCAACGCGCACATTAGTGAGTTACCCGTTCCGAAAGAACAGATTCAGGATTATCTGAAAACCCGCACTTGGTAATGAGTTAGTACACAGGGTTAATCAGAGAACATCAGAGGTAATCAGGGACTCCTCCGATAAACTCTGATATCCTCTGATTAACCCTGTGTCATAACCTCACAAACTTCCAATCTCATGACCTCACGAAGATCTTTTCTCACTAAAAGCGCCATCGCCAGCGTCTTTGCCGCCACCTCCAGTTTCGGTGCCCCCTTAGAAACCGCCGTCGAACGAGCACCCCTCTCCTCCGCACCGTCCGACCTAAAAATCACCGACATCAAGTGCGGCTACATTCGCAACGGGCACAGCCTTTTCGTCAAGATTCATACCAACCAGGGTATCTGGGGCTGCGGGGAAGCCGTGGATGCCACGCCCGGCACCTACCACCTGGTGAAGATGATGGCCCAGCGCATCAAAGGCAAAAGCCCGCTGAACGTCAACCGCTTATTCGAAGACATTCGGCGCTCCGGTTTTTTTGAAGGCGCGCAGGCCGGCATGTATATCGCCGTGCTGTCCGCCGTTGAAACCGGTTTGTGGGATCTGGTCGGTAAAGCCCTCGGTTTGCCGGTTTATCAGTTGCTGGGTGGCAAATACCGCGACCGAATCCGGGTCTACTGCGACACGGGCACCTACCGCGATACCGACAAAAGCACGAACAATTTTGCCCAAAGCGCGAAGGAAGCCGTTCAGATGGGTTTTACGGCGGTGAAGTACGACATCGACGAATGGAACGATCCGGCCAAGTATGACCGCTACAACTGGACGGCCAGCCCCGGCGAACTGGAGCGGATGTACAACCAGATTGCCGCCGTGCGGAAAGCCGTGGGTCCCAAAATTGATATTTGCGTCGATATGCACGGACGGTATGACATGACAACGGGCAAACGGGTGGCCAAGATGATGGAACCGCTGAACCTGATGTTCCTGGAAGAACCCATTCCGGCCGAAAACGTGGAAGCATACAAGATCATTTCTGAATCGACCAGCACGCCCATCTGCGCGGGTGAAAACCATTACCTGGCCTACGGTTTTCGACGGATGCTGGAAATCGGTGCGGTGGACATCATTATGCCGGATTTGCAGAAAGCCGGTGGTCTGGGCGAAGGACAACGCATTGCCAACCTCGCTAACCTCTATTACGTGCCGTTTGCTCCGCACATGGTGGCGTCGTACCTGGGCGCAATGGCGTCCAGCCACGTCTGCGCGTCGGTCCCGAACTTCATGATTCTGGAGTGGCAGATTTATTTCCACGAAGACCCGATGTTCAAGGAAATCGTCACCTTCGACGGCCCGATGGTCAAAGATGGCTTTATTCCGCTCTCCGAAAAACCGGGGATTGGCGTCGAGATCAACGAAGAAGGCATGAAAAAATATGCCCCCAAAGACGTTCCCTTCTTTGTGTAGACCATGAAAAAAAATCTCTATGTAGGCCCCTTCGGATCGGTATTAGCGGTTTTGCTGTTGACGGTTTTGTCACTTCAAACCGTAAGGGCTCAAAGTCCGGATTTTTCGAAAATGAGCCCGGAAGAGCGCCGGGCGTACATGGACAAAATGCGCGCGGCTGCCCAGGAAGACTGGCAAAAAACGATGGACCAACTCCAGTTGAAACTGCCCGCCAACCTGCCCCCGCCCACCGACGATCCGAAGCGACCGCAGCACGTCAAGCAGCGGGAAGGCTCCAGTAACTGGTACGACGAAGCGGGGAACACCCATGTGCGCTCGGGCTGGGGCAACTGGACCAATTATGAAGAAAGTCAGGCGAATGCTTATACCCTGCCGAATCCGTTGATGCTGAAAAACGGGAAACCGGTCAAAACCGCAGCCATGTGGTGGAAGCAGCGTCGCCCGGAAATTCTGAACGACTACGAAACCGAGATTTACGGCAAAATCCCGAAGAACACGCCCAAAGTCACCTTTGAAGTAACCGGTCAGGACACGGCGGTCGGCGGCAAAGCCAACAAAAAGCTCATCATCGGCCGCATCGATAATTCGAAATACCCCAGCGCCACACCCCGAATCGAGCTGACGATGTACACCCCCGCCAACGCTTCCGGCCCGGTGCCTTTGATGGTGATCGTCTGGGGTGCTTTTCCGACGCCACTAGCCACCATCCGCAAAATCATCGAAACCGGCTGGGCCGTCGCGCTCTTCAACACCGGTCTGGTTCAGATGGACAGCGGGGCCGGTTTGCACAGCGGCATCATCGGTCTGGTGAACGAAGGCAAAGACCGCCAGCCCGACGACTGGGGCGTTTTGTCGGCCTGGAGCTGGGGCCTCAGCCGCGCCCTCGATTACCTGGAAACCGATAAAGCGATCAACCCGAAGCAGATCGGGATTCAGGGACACTCGCGCTGGGGCAAAACCGCCCTGCTGGCGGCTGCGCTGGATTCACGCTGGGCCATCGCCTTTCCGAGTTGCTCGGGTTCGTTGGGCGCTTCGCTCGAAAAACGGAATTTCGGCGAAACCATTGATAATGTAGCGGGATCAGGCGAGTATCATTGGATGGCGGGCAACTTTGTCAAGTATGGCAGAAACTGGCAGGCCATGCCCGTCGATGCCCACGAACTGATTGCCCTCGTCGCCCCGCGTCCGGTCTTTGTTACCGGCGGCACGAAAGACCAGTGGGCCGATCCGCACGGGATGTTTCTGGCCTGCGCGGCTGCCAGTCCGGTATATGAATTATTAGGTAAAAAAGGCATTGGAACGACGCAGATGCCCGCGCCGGATGTAGCCCTGATTACCGGGGAAGTCGCTTTTCGAAACCACGAAGGCGGGCACGTCGACTCGCTGGACTGGCCGGTTTTTCTGGAATTTGCCAAAAAATATTTTAACGACAAGAAATAGAGCTTTTAATGGGAATGCTACAAACGATGCGCTGGTTTGGGCCGCACGATCCGGTTTCGCTGATGGATATTCGTCAGGCGGGGTGTACCGGGGTGGTGACGGCTTTGCACCAGATTCCGGTCGGCGACGTCTGGACGATTGCGGAAATTGAGAAACGAAAACAATTGATCGAAGCCGATAACGAACGGTATGTCCCGTTGCATTGGGCGGTGGTCGAGAGCCTGCCGGTTCACGAAGACATCAAGAAAGGCCGTCCGACGCGCGATCAGTACATTGAAAATTACCGGCAGTCGCTGCGAAATCTGGCGGCTTGCGGCATCACCACGGTTTGCTACAATTTCATGCCGGTGCTCGACTGGTCGCGAACCAACCTGAGCTACGAAATGCCCGACGGTTCGCTGGCGCTGCGGTTTGTATGGGAAGATTTTGCGGTTTTCGATCTCTGCATTCTGAAACGCCCCGGCGCCGAAGCGGATTATGAACCGGCAGTGATCGAAGCCGCCCGGAGCAAATTTAGCCAGATGACGCCCGAACGAATCACCGAACTGAGCAACATTGTCCTGCTCGGTTTACCCGGTTCCGAAGAAGCGTTCACATTATCAACGTTTCAGGGTTTGTTGGACGAATACGCTACCATCAACGACCGGACGTTGCGGGACAATCTCTATCATTTCATCCGCGAAGTAGCGCCGGTGGCCGAATCTGTGGGCATCAACCTCTGCATTCACCCCGACGATCCGCCGAGGCCGCTGCTGGGTTTGCCGCGTATCGTCAGCACCGAAGCCGATCTGGCCGAACTGATGGCAGCTTGTGACACGACGGCCAACGGGATCACCTTCTGCACCGGTTCGCTGGGCATCCGGCCCGACAACGATCTGCCCGGCATCGTCCGGCGGTTTGGCAGCCGGATTCATTTTATTCACCTGCGAACGACGAAACGGGAACGGTCCGACGATTCGGGCAACCCGCTTAATTTCCACGAAGCCGACCATTTGGCGGGCGATGTGGATATGTATGCGGTCATCAAGGAAATTGTGTTGGAACAAAACCGGCGGGCCCAAACCGGCGTGGGCGTTACGTCCATCCCGATGCGCCCCGACCACGGCCACCAGATGCTCGACGACCTGCACAAAAAAACCTATCCGGGCTACTCGGCCATTGGCCGTCTGCGCGGACTAGCGGAATTGCGCGGGCTTGAGTTAGGAATTACGCGGGCATTGGAAGATCAAATTATTTCGCAGAGTTAAGCGGAGTTAAAAGGAGTTTATCAGAGGCTCCGCTTAACTCTGATGTCCTCCGCGAAACAACTTTTAAAAGCATGAAGTATACGCTTTTATTCTTCGTATTGCTCACCTCACTCTGCCACGCCGGAGCGCCGGACCGTGACGACGGTTACCGCTTGTGGCTGAAATACGACCTGATCAACGACGCCAGCCGCCGAGCCGCCTACGCCCGTTCGGCCCCGTTCATCGTGCTCAATAGCAATTCCCCGGTGTTGAAAACAGCTGCCGAAGAGTTGCAAACCGGTTTGCGGGGCTTACTCGGAAAAACCGTCCCGATCGTCGCCAGCGCGGGCGGCAAAACCGGTGGCATTATCCTGAAAACCGATACCAGTCTGCCACAACTGAACGACGAAGGGTATCAAATCCGTAGCCAACCAAACATTACCATTTCCGGAAAAACCGACGCCGGGGTGCTGTACGGCGCGTTTGCGTTCCTGCGCCACCTGCAAACCGGGCAACCCATCGGCAACCTTGCGCTGACCAGCAATCCGAAAATTCGGGTGCGGATGCTGAACCACTGGGACAATACCGACGGCAGCATCGAACGGGGTTACGCCGGTTCGTCGCTCTGGAAATGGTACGAACTGCCCGAACGCATCGACCCGCGCTACCGGGATTACGCCCGCGCCAATGCCTCCATCGGTATCAACGGAACCGTCGTCAACAACGTCAACGCCAGTTCCCGGTTTCTGACCGCCGAGTATTTGGAGAAAGTAGCCGCCCTGGCGAATGTGTTCCGGCCCTACGGCATCAAAATCTATTTATCCGTTTACTTTCCGGCACCGAAAACGATTGGTGGTTTAAAAACCGCCGACCCGCTCGATCCGGAAGTCAATAAATGGTGGGCTGACAAGGCCAACGAGATCTACAAGCTCATTCCGGATTTTGGCGGTTTTCTGGTCAAGGCCAATTCGGAAGGGCAGCCCGGTCCGCAGGACTACAACCGCACCCACGCCGACGGCGCCAACATGCTTGCCAAAGCGCTGGCTCCCCACAAAGGCATTGTCATCTGGCGGGCATTCGTCTACAAAGCCGATGGAAAAGCCGACCGTTTCAAAGCGGCTTACGATGAATTCAAACCGCTGGACGGGCAGTTTGAGAAAAACGTCATTGTCCAGGTCAAAAACGGCCCGATTGATTTTCAGCCCCGGGAACCGTTTTCGCCCATCTTCGGCATGATGCCCCAAACGCCACTGGGCCTGGAATTTCAGATCACCCAGGAATACCTCGGTTTTGCAACGCACCTCGTTTATGAAGCGCCTATTTTCAAGGAATGCCTCGATTCGGATACGTATGTAAAAGGCAAGGGGTCAACCGTGGCGAAAGTCATCGACGGCAGTCTACACAATTACCCACTGACCGCCATTGCGGGCGTCGCCAACACCGGCTCCGACCGCAACTGGACCGGCCACCCGCTCGCGCAGGCCAACTGGTATGCCTTCGGACGGCTGGCCTGGGATCATACGCTGTCGTCGGAAGCCATCGCCCGTGAATGGACCCAAATGACCCTGACGACGGAACCGCCATCGGTCAAAACCGTCACGGAGATGCTGCTGAAGTCGCGGGAGATTTATGTCAATTACAACACGCCACTGGGCCTTTCGCGTCCGTGGACGGGCGCGCATTTTGCGCCGGAACCCTGGCAAAACCGCAGTTCGCGCCCGGATTGGACCGCCGTTTATTATCACCGCGCCGACTCCACGGGTCTGGGCTTCGACCGCACGACCAGCGGCAGCAACGCCCTGGCGCAATACCGCCCGGAAGTACAGCAGCAATGGAATAATCCGGAAACCTGCCCGCTGCCCTATTTGCTCTGGTTCCACCATGTTCCGTGGGCGAAAAAACTGAGTTCGGGCCGGACGCTCTGGGATGAGCTTTGTACGCGATTTTATACCGGTGCCGATTCGGTCGGCTGGCTGCAAAAACAGTGGGCGCAGGTCAAAAAAGACGTAGATCCCGAAACCTTCGATAATGTAGCCGGGCGATTGGCGACGCAGCAGAAAGAAGCCATCTGGTGGCGCGACGCCTGGGTGTTGTACCTCCAGGAATTTGCCCGGCAACCCATTCCCAAACCGTTCAAAAAACCGGATCGAACCCTAAAAGAAGTCAAGGAATCAGTACAGGTTTATCTGGTCCGATAAGCCGCCTTTAAACCCCAACAACGTGCAATCAATAGAAAATCAACCGAATGTATTTTCATTAACCGGCAAACTGGCCCTGATTACTGGCGGAGGAACCGGTATAGGCTTTGACATTGCCCGCTGCATGGTGCAGGCCGGAGCCACCGTCGTGATTACCGGACGCCGGGAAGAGCCGCTCCGTGAAGCCGTTAGCCAACTGGGCGAAAACGCGCACTATTTTGTCAATGATGTCGCGAATCTGGAAGGGCTGGAAGGACTGGTGGAGCAAATTGAAACGACGCTCGGGCCGATCGACATTCTGGTAAACAATGCCGGAATCAATCTGAAAAAACCGGCCCTGGAAGTCACCGACGAAGAATTCAGCCGCATCATTCAGACCAACCTAACGGCGGTTTTTGCGCTAACGCGGGCCTGCGCCCGGCGGATGGTGCCCCGGCGGAGCGGCTCTATCCTGATGATTTCGTCGATGGCGGCCTATTACGGTATTGATCGCGTGGCCGCTTATGCAGCCTCGAAATCGGGCGTGGAGGGCATGGTGAAAGTGCTGGCGTCAGAGTTTTCGCCCCACAACGTCCGGGTCAACGCCATTGCTCCGGGATTTATCGAAACTGCCATGAGCAAGATTGCGATGGGTGGCGATCCCGACCGGCGCGACCGCGCCATGCGCCGGACGCCGATGGGCCATTTTGGCAAACCGGAAGACATTGGCTATGCCGCCGTTTTCCTGTCGTCGGAAGCCGCCCGCTATATTACCGGTGCCTCGTTGCCCGTCGATGGCGGTAATTCCATCGGATTTTAAACCAAGCGTAACTATTCCTTAGCCATGAATAAAATAACCCGAAAAACCTTCCTTGAAGAAGTATCGCTGCTGACTGGAGCTTCCTTACTGGCCGGTTCATCTATCGCTGCGGTTCCCAATTTCAAAAAATCGCAGATGAAGCTGGGACTGGTGACCTACTTGTGGGGCAAAGACTGGGATGTTCCGACCCTGATTAAAAACTGTACCACCGCCGGAATTGGGGGCGTGGAACTGCGGGTCGAGCATGCCCACGGTGTGATGCCTGAGCTGCCCGCGGCCCAACGCCAGGAAGTGAAAAAGCGATTTGCCGATAGCCCGGTGAAAGTGGTCGGTCTGGGAACCAATGAGCAGTACGATTCCCCGGACCCGGAACGACTGCGAAAATCCATTGAACGCACGAAGGAATTCATTCGGCTCAGCGCCGACGTGGGCGGTTCGGGCGTCAAGGTGAAGCCCAACCAGTTTCACAAGGACGTACCCCGGGAAAAAACGCTGGAACAGATAGGTCGCTCGCTGGATGAACTGGCAAAGTACGCGGCTGATTTCGGGCAGCAGATTCGCCTGGAAGTGCACGGCAACGAAACGCAGGAACTGCCGAACATCAAAACCATCATGGACCACGCGCCAAACAAAAATGCGACGGTTTGCTGGAATTGTAACCCGGAAGATCTGAACGGAAAAGGGCTGGAATACAACTTCAATCTGGTCAAAAACCGCTTTGGCGACATCTGCCACGTCCGCGAGTTGAATGACACCAGCTATCCGTATCAGCAATTGATGAATCTGTTCGTGAAGAACAATTACAAAGGCTGGATTCTGCTCGAATGCCGCACCAACCCAACCGACAAAGTAGCGGCCCTGATCGAACAGCGCCAGCTTTTTGAGAAAATGACTTCCCAGGCTTAAAAATTGGCAGAACGTATGAACCGCCGGGAATTTCTTGGATACACAGGTGCCTTAACCGCCGTTGGCCTGAACGGTTTTTCGCCGGAATCGCAGGCGATGAGCAAACCGAAAAAACCGTTGGCGAACATCAAAATCCGCAACGTTAGCTCCAATTTTGAGCGCGAACCACTGAATCCATACCGGTTTAAAGGCAGCGCGATTACTGATAGCTGGCAGGCCATTGCGCTGCTCGAATCGGAATCGGGCATCCGAAAAATCGGGCTGGGAACGCAGGGCGTTTTGTGGTCAGACTCCAGCGTATTTGCCGCCCATTCCGAAAGTGCCGGAAACGCGCTGATGTATGCCATGAGCGAACGGGCGTTGCAACTCATCAAAGGCACCTCGTTTACCACGCCGGTCGAGTTGCTGGATACAGTGTTGCCGGAAGTGCTGGCCTACGGCAAAAAAATTACCGGGAATCCGAATTTGCGGAAAACGTTCGCGCTGAATGCGCTGGTCTGCGTCGATAATGCCGCCTGGCTGCTCTACGCGCAGGAAAATAAGCTAACTCGCTTCGACGACATGATTCCGGCGGCTTACCGACCGGGCCTGTCGTATCGGCATAAAGCCGTGGCCAGCATTCCGTCGTTCAGCGTGGGCACCACCGCCGAACGCATCAAAACTGCGGCTGACGAAGGCTATTTTATCATGAAGCTGAAAACCGGTTCGGCTGGAACGCAGGCCGAGATGATCGAGAAGGACATTGCCTTTCTGACGGCGGTCCACAAAGCCATCGGGCATTACGAAACGCCGTACACGAAAACCGGTAAAATACCGTATTACTTCGATGCTAACGGGCGCTACGAGAAGAAAGAAACCTTGCTGCGGTTTCTGGACCACGCCAAAAAAATCGGTGCGTTCGACCAGATTGCGGTGATTGAAGAACCGTTTGAGGAAAACAACGAGGTGTTTGTGGGTGATCTGGGCGTACGGGTGGCTGCCGACGAAAGTGCGCATACCGTCGAGGATGCCGCCCGCCGGATTGAGCAGGGCTATTCGGCCATTGCCGTGAAAGCGATTGCTAAAACGCTCAGCATGACAATGAAAATTACGCAACTGGCGTACGAAAAGAAAATCCCCTGTTTCTGCGCCGACCTGACGGTTAATCCGATTCTGGTGGATTGGAACAAAGCCGTAGCGGCCCGGTTGTCGCCGTTTCCGGGCATGACGGTCGGTTTGCAGGAAACCAACGGGCATCAGTATTACAAAAACTGGGATAAACTCATGTCGTATCATCCCAAAGCCGGGGCAGCCTGGACGAAAACCGTTAAAGGCGTTTACCCGACCGACCAGTCTTTCTACGACCAGAGTGGCGGTATTCTGGAACCGTCGGCGCATTACGAAGCGCTTTTTGCGGATAAATAGGCTCGGAAATACCGTTCCAAACCGTTACTTTTCTGTTTCCAGCCAACACCCTGTCAATAGAAATGCACGGACTCGTTCGTTTTCTGATCCGAAACAAGATCGCCATCCTCTACGGTATTTCGCTGGCGTTGCTGTTGTTTCTGTTGAAATGGCTGGAACTCCGGTTTTTGATCGTCAACCACGCCATCGAAATTTATGTTGGTGCCATTGCCCTGCTCTTTACGGGTTTAGGCATCTGGCTAGCGCAAAAGCTGACCCGCCCCAAAGTAGAAACCGTTGTTGTCGAAAAAGCCGTTTATCAACCCACCCCGCCGGTTTTCAGCCTGAACGAAGAAGCACTCGACAAAACCGGTTTGAGCAAACGGGAGCTGGAAGTGCTACAACTGATCGCCGAAGGATTGAGCAATCAGGAAATCGCAGCCCGTCTGTTCGTATCGCTCAATACCGTCAAAACGCATTCGTCGAATGTGCTGGAAAAACTGGATGTAAAACGTCGGACGCAGGCCGTCGAAAAAGCCAGACGGCTCCGTCTGATTCCCTGATGGCAATCCTTCTTAAGTAGGATTTTCAGGCCAGACTGGCTAAATCACCCGAAAGAATGAGCGCCAAATCAGCCTGACGACCCACTTTTGCCCCGATATCAACTTCCTTCCTCATGAAAAAAATCATTCTGATTTGCGGACTCATCGCCGGTTTTATCCTCACCGCGACGATGATCATTTCGACGGCCCTATGCTACGCTAACGAAAATTTCGAAAGCAACATGGCGCTGGGCTACGCGTCGATGGTGCTGGCGTTTTCACTGATTTTTGTAGGCATTAAAAACTACCGGGACAACTACAACCACCGCGTGATTTCGTTCGGAAAAGCGTTTAAAATCGGTTTGTCTATCACCCTGATTGCCTCCACAATGTATGTGCTCGTCTGGCTGATTGATTATTACGTATTTATGCCGGATTTCATGGATAAATACACAGCGCATGTTCTGAAAGAAGCCAAAACCGCCGGGGCCAGTGCGGCAGAACTTGCGACAAAAGCCGACGAAATGAAAAGTTATCAGGAAATGTATAAAAACCCGTTGCTGGTGGTTTTGCTAACCTATTCCGAAGTGCTACCGATTGGTTTGGTTATCTCACTGATTTGTGCATTCCTCCTTAAAAAGAACAACCAGACGCAGCCGGCTTAAAGGGCCATGAAGAACCCTGGCGGTTTTTGGCGAAACCTGCGGCATCTGGTTCAGCTTCATCAGGTATAAAACAAAAAAGGCGAAACAGAAATTTCTGTTTCGCCTGTAGGCCAGTCGGGATGGCGGGATTCGAACCCACGACCCCTTGCACCCCATGCAAGTACACTACCTGGCTGTGCTACATCCCGAATCGGGTGCAAATATACAAAAGTTACGCACACTGCATAGTACCTGCGCACGAAAGTTGGCGAAGGAGTAGTTTTTCACCAACTTTCGTGCGCAGATCCGTTTAATTTTTGTTAGCTCCCCCCTGACGAGCCGGTGGCTGTGTGGCCGGGCGCTGCTCCTGCATCGGGTTGGTGGGACGTCGGCTCTGCTGCTTGAACAACTGGAAACGCGTCGGCTTCGACACCCGTGGGAATGAATTATTGTCGGTATCGATGTCGGCAATTTCCTGGAAGGGGTCCAGCGTCCACTGCACCACCCGCTTTGAGGTGGCAATCACCTTCTGAATCTGCGCATCATTGAACCGCCAGATCTCGGCCGGAAAACGAGCCACCGAATCCGTACCGTCTTCAAACTCCATGCGGATAATCACCGGCATCGGTAAGCCGCCTTTGTTCTTCAGCGTCAGCGTGTAAAAATTATTTTTTGATTCCAGTGTCTTGCGCTCTTCATCTGACAAGCTCGCCAGGTATGCCTGATACCGCTGCTTATCGGCTTCCGTCACCGCAAACGGGTCGTAGCTGTTGTAAAAATCCTTCATCGTCGAATCCTGAGCAACCACGGTTTGATCTTTGGTAGCCGCATCGCGGATCTTACTCATGGTCTTGGCTTTAGCCTCGGCTTCAGCACGGGCCAAGGCTTTTTCGACTTCGGGGTTCTGGGTGTTGACCGTAAACCAGTCCACTTCGACCAAATCCTGATCGACGGGCTCGACGCCGTAGAACCAGCCTTTCCAGAACCAGTCCAGATCAACGCCCGAGGCATCTTCCATCGTGCGGAAGAAGTCGGCGGGGGTGGGGTTCTTAAACTTCCAGCGGTTGGCATATTCTTTAAAAGCGTAGTCGAACAGCTCGCGACCCATGACGGTTTCCCGCAGAATGTTTAGGGCCGTAGCCGGTTTTGCGTAGGCGTTCGGCCCCAGACTAATCACGTTCTCGGATGAGGTCATTATCGGGGACAAAACCGACTTGTCAGATTTCATGTAGTCGACAATCTGGTTGGGCTCACCGCGACGGGTCGGAAATTTGTAATCCCACTCTTTTTCGGCCAGGTACTGACAGAATGTATTCAGCCCTTCGTCCATCCAGGCCCATTGCCGCTCGTCGGAATTGACGATCATCGGGAAAAAGTTGTGGCCCACTTCGTGAATAATCACTCCGATCATGCCAGCTTTTACCGCTTCCGAATAGGTGCCATCCGGTTCGGGTCGACCGCCGTTGAAGCTGATCATCGGATATTCCATGCCACCGCCCGGCGTACCGTGGCACGAAATGGCCACTGGATACGGGTATTTGAAGGTGCGGTTTCCGTACGATTTCAGCGTATGCTCAACGGCCCGCGTCGAATACTGCTCCCACAATGGGTTACCTTCTTTGGGGTAGAACGACATACTCCAGATTTTCTTGCCGTCGCCGTAGACATCGGTTTGCATGGCATCCCAGATGAATTTGCGCGAGGAGGCAAAAGCAAAATCCCGCACGTTATCGGCTTTGTAAATCCAGGTTTTCTTGCCCGTCGGTTTGCCTTTTTCGGCGGCCTCGGCTTCGGCCTGTGTTACAATCACAACGGGGGTTTTGGCGTTAGCGGCTTTCTGCATCCGTTGTTGCTGCGTGGGCGTCAGTACCTGTTTGTAGTTCTGACACTCGCCCGATGCCGCTACGATATGGTCGTTGGGCACGGTGATGGCTACTTTGTAGTTACCGAAAATGAGCGTAAACTCGCCCTGACCCAGAAACTGCTTGTGCTGCCAGCCGTTCACATCGTCGTAAGCCGCCAGACGCGGAAACCAGTGCGCGATGAAGTAGTTGTAGTTGCCGTCTTTCGGAAAGTATTCATACCCGCTGCGGCCGTAATACTCCGTAATCAGGTAGTTCCAGTCAACGCCAAATGAGAAGTTCTGCCCCGTTTTCAACGGTGTGGGCAGGTCGATGCGCATCATGGTTCCGTTGATGGTGTACTTCAACGGTTTTCCGGCTTTGTCTTTCACCGCCGTGATCTTATAACCGTATTCCCGATCCGGACCGCTGTTTCGGCCTGCCCGGCCGCCGGTGGCCGTCAGCGCACTCAAAGAAGCCGCTGACATCCCGTTTTCATTTACACTTCCGGTCCGGGTAACTCCGCCGATGGAGCCTTTTTCGAACAGGTTCTGCTCCAGTTGCAGCCAGATATATTTCAGTTCATCGGGCGAGCTATTAAAGTAAGTGATCGTTTCTGATCCGATAATTTTCTGGTTGGCGTCGTCGAGTTCAACCTTGATATCGTAGTCGGCGCGGTTCTGGAAAAAATCCCGGCCCGGTGAGCCCGAAGCCGTGCGAAACGTATTGGGCGTCGGCAACAACGGTCCCATCTGTTCAAAGCGGTCGTTGGCCTTGTAATTGGGCGATGGCTGCAATTGGGCCTTAGCACCAAATACAATTGCGGTCAATCCCGCAACCAATACATGAAATCTAAATTTCATAGTTAGGTGTCAAAATAAAATTTGTGATGAATGTAGCAATGAAATTACGAAAAAGCCTTTAACTATAGGTATCCGATAAACGTCCGGAAAGCCATAGCTATTAAAGATTCTATTTATACTTTTTATTTTCCTAGTCCACAAGTCCCTGAACCTAAGAATAAACGCAAATCCGTGTTTGATTTGCCGCTATTCGTTCAATGAACTGCGTGCATCAGAAAAGCCCGGCGAGGTATTCGTTGCCGATAATTAACGAAAGCGCCATTCCAACCACAATACCGGAAACAACCAGATTCCAGTCGTGCCGACGAACCCGCATTAGTTCGATCAGGAAAAAGGCGGCTACAAGCACGGCGATCACAATAAAAATCTGTCCTAGTTCCAGACCCAGATTGAAGGCAAACAACGGTTTAATAATGCCGGACTCCTGCCCCAGCAGACTCCGCAGGTAATTGGAAAAACCCATCCCGTGAATCAGGCCGAACACCAAAGCCAGCACATACCGCCCCGGCGCCTGTTTGGGATGTTCAGTAAACAGGCTTTTGGGAACTTTGTAAAACAAGTTTGTAACGGCCGTAATCAGGATGGTTACCGGAATAAGCAGTTCGATCAAATCCGTGCTGTAATTGATGACCTGCAAGGTGGCCAGCGCCAGCGTAAGCGAGTGACCGATCGTGAAAGCCGTCACCAGAATCAGGACCTGTTTCCACTGGTTAATCGTATAAATGGCGCACAGCGCGATAACAAATAAAATGTGGTCGTAGCCACCCGGATCGGTAATGTGCGAGAAGCCCAGTTGGAGGTAAGCCCAGAATTCACTCATACGGCAGATTGATGCTATTTAATGGAGTTGGGGATAGAATAGTTCGGTGGAATTCCGCAAAAATAGAAAGTTTGTCTATTCAGACCTACTTTACAATCGGTAACTACAGATTGCCTTGTACTTTTGCGGAATATACGTTTGTTCGCCCAACAACATTCCTCTTACCCATGCAAACCGTTACCTTCTCGTCCATTGGCAAACCGACCGACGTTCTCCGGGTTATTGAAGCCCCGTTACCCGAACCAGGACCCGGTGAGGTCCGGATCAAAGTCATCGCCAGTCCGATCAATCCGTCGGATCTGTTGTTTGTCCAGAATATGTACGGCACCCAGCCCGAATTGCCTTCCGGAACGGGTTTTGAAGGCGTCGGCATTGTCGACAAACTGGGCGAAGGCGTTACCATGCGCACGGGCATCCGAGTGAGCTTTACAGCCATCGGAGCCTGGTCGGAATACGTGCTGGCCAACCAGCGCAGTCTGATTCCGGTGCCCGATGCACTGTCCGACGAGGTAGCCGCCCAATTGTTTGTCAACCCGTTCTCGGCCTACGCCATGGTGGAAGAGTCGGGCCTTCAGCCGGGGCAGTGGGTGCTGCTGACAGCCGCCGGATCGTCGTTCAGCAAACTGGTGATCCAGTTGTGCAAAATGAAAGGAATTCAGACCATCGGTACGGTCCGGCACAACGACCTTGATCACGAACTGAAAGCCCTCGGATTAACCGAAATTATCAATACCGAAAAGGAAAAACTCACAACCCGCGTCAAAGCCATTACGCAGGGGCGGGGCGTTTCGTGTGTGCTGGAAGCCGTGGGCGGCAACACCACATCCGACGCGCTGAAATGCCTGGCCAAAGGCGGTACGATGCTGCTCTACGGGGTGCTGAGTCTGCAAAACCCGTCGCTCAATGCGGGGCTGATTATTTTCCGGGAACTCACCATCAAAGGATTCTGGCTGACCGACTGGATGCGCCGGGTCGACAGCCAGAAGCGGCAGAGTGTGGCCCGCAATGTGCTTACGCTGCTCGTAAGCGGCCAGATTCAGTTACCGGTCGAAGCAACGTATCCGCTTACCGACCTGAAAAAAGCCATTGAACACAGCGAACGGGCCGGACGACGCGGAAAGATTCTGTTAAAAGCCTAAATACTAAGTTTTCTAACCATTTCTCTGTATTGTTTCGTTATATTTGGACACGTATCATTTACAATAAATCCGGCCAGAAAGGCGTTGACAAACCAAGGCTTCTGCACCGGTTTAGTGGCAACGATAAAACCGATTATCTGATTTACAGCGCACATGATTCTATTACAAGTTCCGACGACGGGTACCTCAGCCGTCGATTCTACGGCAGCCGCAGCTCCGGCCCAAAGTATGCAACTCTTCGATCTGGTCGCCAAAGGCGGTTGGGTCATGGTCCCGATCTCCATCCTGTTTTTTCTGACGTTGTACCTCATTATCGAGCGCTGGCTGTTTATTCGCAGCAATACCCGCGTCGACGATAATTTCATCGACAACGTGAAGGATATGGTGATGCAGGGCAATATTAAATCCGCCGAATCCTTCTGTAAAAACCAGCGGAATTCCATTGGCCGGATTTTTGAAAAAGCCGTGGGACGCATCGGTTCACCCATTAAGGACATTGAAGGAACGCTGGAAACCGTCGGACAGATTGAGTTGTCGCGGCTGGAACGGAACCTGGGTTATCTGGGGATAATTGCCGGTATTGCGCCGATGCTCGGTTTTATCGGTACCATTTCGGGGATTATCCGGATTTTCTACGACATTTCGCTGTCGGACAACATCAGCGTCGGAATTATCGCCGGTGGTCTTTATGAAAAAATGATCACGTCCGGTGCCGGTCTGATTGTGGGGGTTATTGCCTACACCGGCTACCACCTGCTTAACATGCTCATTGAGAAGTTCACGCTGAAGCTGGAAGTCAACTCGTTCGAGTTTATGGAAGTGTTGCAGAAACCAACCGAAGCCGCGCGGGTTCGATAAATTTTAAGTTAGACAAGAGAAGATAGACCGGAGATAAAAGACCGTTTATAACCCTCTTTTGTCTCTTGTCTTTATTCTATCCTCTCCTTCTATGAAATTCAGAAGAAAAAATAAATTTGTCGCCGAGGTGGCCACCTCTTCCCTGAACGACATCATGTTCTTCCTGCTGTTGTTCTTTTTGATTATCTCGACGGTAGCCAACCCGAACGTTATCAAACTGATGCTGCCGAAAGCGTCGTCTTCGCAGCAATTGAGCAAAAAACAGGTGACCCTTTCCGTTGACGCCGAGAAACGGTATTTTATCGATAAAACCCCGGTATCGCCCGAAAACCTGGAAATGGAGCTACAGGCGGTGATGAAAGACGTAGCCGAACCGACAATTGTAGTGCGGGTGGATAAAACCTTGGCCGTTCAGGATCTGGTTGACATTCTGCAAACGGGTGCCAAGCTGAACATTAGAATGGTGATGGCCACCTCAAAATAATTCAGACCATCAGCAATACAGAGACCGGCGAGCCCTGCTTACCGGTCTTTTTCTTTTGATGTCCAACGGGTCAGTTTACCGCTTCGGTTTTCGGCGACCCAGACCGTTACACCCGGAAATCGTTTTATCAGGCGCCTGCTTTTCCGGATTCCAGCCACACTGAATACTTTGGTCAGGGCGTCGGCCTGCGTACCGTCGGGGGCCAGAACCGTCGTCTGAACATGGTGGAGCAACCCCAAACCCGTCCGCGGATTCATCAGATGCGAATACCGTTTGCCCTGGTGTTCGAGATACCGGTAGGTAGCGCCGGAAGCCGTAATACCGATGTTTTTCAGCAGCAAGGTGGTGGTATCTGCGCCAAAACCCGTCAGTACCCGCCAGCCCGATTCGCCCGGTGGCGGTTCGCTCACCCGAATATCCCCGCCAATATCCAGCAGGGCCGATTGGATGCCCATTTGCTGAAGCACCTTCATGCCTTCGTCGTTGGCAAATCCCTGACCAATTCCGCCCACGTCCAGCCGCATTCCCGCTTTTTTCAGGCTAATTTTCCGGCCCACCGAATCAAACCGGATATACCGGTAATTGACCAGCCGGTGTGCTTTTCTCAATTCCGCTTTGGAGGGAAAGATTTTCCGCCGAACGGCCCGGCGCCAGAGCTGCGACAAGGGTCCAATGGTGGGGTCATACAAACCGTCTGACTTGCGGGCCATCAGGACGGCTTTCAGAAGAACGTCGTACAAATACGGCGAAACACTGACCCACTGCCCCGAACCCGCCGTGGCCGAAAGCCGGTTGATCTCGCTACCGTCCAGGTAATCACTCATGACCCCATTCAGGGAATCCATCCGGGCGTCCACCGCCCGACGAACCCGTTGGGCCGTGCTATCGTCCGGGGCGTAAAAAACTTTACGGTATTCGGTTCCGAACAGGCCCCGATCAAACGTATACCGTTTCAACGACTGGGCCTGCGTTTGCCAGCCAAGGAGCGTGAAGCAAAACAACAGGCAAGCCGTAATCCGCCCCGGGCCGAAAACCGTTTGTCGTTGATGGATTGCAGGATTGACCAAAACCGTTGCTACACTTTTGCTGCTTTGTTCCGCAGGTAAAAATCGGCCAGCACGAGCGCGGCCATGGCTTCTACAATCGGAACGGCGCGCGGAACCACACAGGGGTCGTGCCGTCCTTTACCCGACACGACCACCGGATTGCCGTTTACATCCACGCTGTCCTGATCCTGCATAATGGTGGCTACGGGTTTAAACGCCACCCGGAAATAAATGTCCTCGCCGTTGGAAATGCCGCCCTGAATCCCGCCGGAATGGTTCGTCGTTGTCCGAACACGGCCCGTTCCTTCGTCGACGTAAAACTGGTCGTTGTGTTCCGAACCGTGGAGTTCGGTTCCCGCAAAACCGCTGCCGTATTCAAAGCCTTTTACGGCATTGATACTCAGCATGGACTTACCGAGTTCGGCGTGGAGTTTATCAAAAACCGGCTCACCCCAGCCCGCCGGAACACCCGTTACGACGCACGATACTACGCCCCCCACCGAATCGCCCTGCTTACGGGTTTCGTCGATGTAGTCGAACATCTGCTGCGCCAGTTCCGGATCGGGACACCGTACGGCATTTTCTTCGGCTTTGGCCAGTTCCAGTTGTTGATACGGTGTTTCGAGTTTCAGCCTACCCACCTGCGACACATACGCCTGAACCGTAACGCCCTGTTGCTTCAATAGTAGTTTAGCTAACGCTCCGGCGGCCACCCGGGCAGCTGTTTCGCGGGCCGAACTGCGTCCACCGCCCCGGTAATCGCGCACCCCGTACTTCTGCTGGTAGGTGTAATCAGCGTGTGAAGGGCGGAACTGCTGGGCGATGTGCGAGTAGTCTTTGCTGCGCTGGTCTTCGTTCCAGATCACCAGACTGATGGGCGTTCCTTCGGTTTTTCCTTCAAAGATGCCGGACAGAACCTGAAATTCGTCTTTCTCGCGCCGTTGGGTCGTGATGCGCGACTGGCCGGGTTTCCGGCGGTCCAGCTCCGATTGAATAAAGGCGGTATCGACTTCCAGCCCCGCCGGGCACCCGTCAATGATGACGCCGATGGCCGCGCCGTGCGATTCGCCGAACGTAGATATTTTAAAAAGCGTGCCGTATGTACTGCTCATTGTTTACTTAGAAGTGAGCGGATAGACAAGAGAAGAGAGAACATCCGTCTTTATTCTTTTATCTCTTGTCTTTTGTCTATCCGCTCCTGTCTCCACTTATTTTTTCCAAAATAAATACATCATTCCCAGAATCATGCCTACCAGCAGGATATTTACCCCGAATCGCACCAGTTCCTGAAAATTAATGGGCTGTCGCGAACTATCCGTCTGCTCAATGCCGGTATAAATAGACCCCGGTAAACTAATTTGTACGGTATCCCCTTCCGACAAAGCCGTTCCACCTACCCGCAGGGTAATGGCCGAGCGCAGGGTGTCATACCGTTGCTGTTTCAGGTTAAAATAAATCCACTGAAAATAGGAGGCCAAGGGAAACTTGCCGTTTCGCCGGGGGATCAGGGCGTACGAAAAGTTTTTATACCCCGAAACCCTGCCACCAGACCGGTTAATGGACTCTTTGGCACTCGGCGGGAAAATGTCAAACGTCGTTGAATCAGAGAGGGTCGGGGCTGAAAGGGACGCAATATTGCCTTCGCCCGTAATCCGGAAATTATACTGTACACTCTGCCCCACGGCGGGATTCTTCCGCAGGATGTTTTCGAGAAGCCGGTATTGCCCTACCGCTACCTGATCGCGCAGGGGGTGGGGCGGCAACGGCGTCACCGTGATGGCCAGCGGGCTGGTTGCGAAGGATACGATTTCTTTTTTGCGTTCACCGCCCGGTTTGGCTGCGACCCCATATTGGAGTAGTTTCAGACTAACCGCCGGAATCCGGATAGATTGTTTATTGAGCGGAAAAAAGGTAGCGCGATAAATCCGGTACTCCATGAAACGCTTTCCGTTGAGTAACACCGGATGCCGTGTCAGGTCGGTAATCCCTTCGTTTTCCTCCCAGCAATTGGCCGGACGCAATGTTTTCAGAAGTTGTTGCAGCTGTTGATCAAGTTCATAAAATGTTAATTCAAGCGGGTAGGATTCGGCCACGAAAAAAGACAATTTTAGCGAAAACCCTTCGCCAGTATACACGGTATGCTTGGAAGTGCTCAGGGAAAGGAAAGCATCGTTTTTGCCGATGGCAGCCGGAGTAACTACCTCGGTTGCCAGGGTGTCTTTCGAAGTAAGCGGGGGCCGGACGGTAATAATCACTTCCTCGGACTGAATGGTCGTTTCGCCCACTACCAGTTCAAAAGGCGGTAAACGATACTGGCCCGGGCCAACTGCGGAATACGATTGAGTAATAAGCTGGGAAACAACGGTTTTGCCGTTTATTTCGGCGGGCGTTACACTGGTGGTCGTTCCTTTTTTAATGAAGCCTTTGATCGCGGGAAAGTTGATAATGGGCCGGGAATCGCTGTTTTTGATGATCACCGAAATGGTAAAGGGCCGTTCAATCGAAATATCGGTTTCGCCTATTTCAATAGCCACTGAGCGCTCCTGAGCTAACCCTTTCAGGTTCAGCGGGCCGTAAAAAAATAATGCAACTAATAATTGGAATTTTGAAAATTTCATGTCTAAATTTGAACAACAAAAATAAGGACAACGCGTTACAATTTTGAGATAGCGACGGACTGACTTTCTCGATGTTGGCTATCTTTTAGACTAGTGGAGTAGATCCTCAAAACTCTAACCAAAAAACCGTAGTATGTAGTATGGCAACAATGCTGGAGTACATCAAGACAATCCTTCAAAAAGTAAGCTTTGACAAGCAGCTGTTTGAGAAGGAATTGAAAAAAGCGATTGGCCTTCTCGTACCGGAGGAGGTAAAACAATTAAAATCCTGGTGCTACGAGAAATTTAGTAATCTATACTTAACCGTTCTTAATCGATGTTTTTACAGGCGAAAGCTTGCTTAGGCAAGCTATAAACAAAAAAGGGTCGGCTTCCAGCCGACCCTTTTTTGTTACCGGACAAACCGTAAGCGTTTACCCGGTGTTGATTCGTCAAACCGTCCGTTGGCATAGGCCACATGGCCCGATACAATGGTATGTGTTACGGCGGCTCCGAACGTGGTCCCTTCCAACGGCGACCAACCGCACTGGTATTGAATACTGCCTTTATCAACTGGCGTTTTCTGATTCGGATCAACCAGTACCAGATCGGCCCAGTATCCTTCCCGAACATACCCGCGCCGGTCGATCTGGAAGCAGTCAGCGGGGGCGTGACACATTTTTTCTACCACTTTCTCCAGCGGCAGTTTTCCCTGGCTGGCGGCTTCCAGCATGAGCAGCAACGGATGCTGCACCAGCGGTAAACCCGACGGTGCCTGCCAGTACGGCTGTTGCTTTTCGTCCCACGTATGGGGCGCGTGGTCGGTGGCAATGATGTCCAGCCGGTTGTCGAGCAGCGCCTGCCAGAGTTGCGGCTTGTGGTGCGGAGCTTTGATCGCCGGGTTGCATTTGATCAGGTTCCCCAACCGCGCATAATCGTCGGCATCGAACCAGAGGTGGTGGACACATACCTCGGCCGTAATCCGTTTTTCCTTCAACGGAACGGTGTTGTCAAACAGCGGCAACTCGTCAGCCGTTGAAATATGCAGAATGTGCAGCCGGGTGTTGTGCTTCCGGGCCAGTTCAACGGCCATTGAAGATGATTTCAGGCAGGCTTCTTCGTTGCGGATAAGCGGATGAAGAGCCGCCGTGGCCGAATCGCCATAGACTTCCCGGTAATGGGCGGTATTCGCCCGGATCGTGGCTTCGTCCTCGCAGTGCGTCGCAATCAGCATCGGGCTTTGCCGAAATACCTCTTCCAGCACTTTCGTGTTATCAACCAGCATATTGCCGGTTGACGAACCCATAAAAATTTTTATGCCGCAGACGGTTTCCGGATCCGTTTTCAGTACCTCGTCCAGATTATCGTTCGAGCCACCCATAAAAAACGAATAGTTGGCGAGCGATGTCCGGGCGGCAATGTCGTACTTCTGAGCCAGCAATTCCTGCGTCAGCACGTTCGGAACGGTGTTGGGCATTTCCATGAAGCTCGTAACGCCCCCGGCTACAGCCGCACGCGCTTCGGACCGGATGGTGGCTTTGTGGGTCAGACCGGGTTCCCGAAAATGGACCTGATCGTCAATTACACCGGGTAACAAGTAGTTTCCTTTCGCGTCAATAACGGTATCAGCCGACTGACGCAGACCGGACCCGATCTGTTCAATAAAACCATCCTTGCAAAAAACGTCGGTTTCGCGAATTGTGCCCTCGTTGATCAACCGGGCGTTACGGATCAATAGACTGCTCATGCTGCAAAGGTAGAACGGGAAGCCGAAACCTCCCGCTACCGGCTTTGTAAAGTCTTAGGATTTCCGGAGTTGGGCCACTTCCTTGGCGAAATACGTCAGGATAATCTTGGCTCCGGCCCGTTTCATGGCCATCAGAATTTCAAGCATAGCCCGTTCGCCGTCAATCCAGCCATTGGCCGCTGCGGCTTTCACCATTGCGTATTCTCCGCTGACGTTGTAGGCGGCAATCGGCAGATCGAAATTGTCGTTCAGCAGTTTGATAATGTCCAGATACGCCATTGCCGGTTTTACCATCAGGAAGTCGGCTCCTTCGGCATAATCCAGTTCGGCTTCAATCAGGGCTTCACGGCTGTTGGCCGGATTCATCTGGTAAGTTTTCTTGTCGCCAAACCGCGGGGCCGAATCCAGCGCATCGCGGAACGGACCGTAGAACGCACCGGCATATTTGGCGGTATACGCCATAATGGAAACGTTCGTGAATCCTTCGACATCCAGCGCTTCACGGATGTACGCGATACGACCATCCATCATGTCCGACGGCCCGATGATATCGGCTCCGGCGCGGGCCTGCGCCACGGCCATTTTAGCCAACACGACCAGTGATTCATCATTAACAATTTCAAAACCGTCCGGTCTTTCCTGCACAATACCGTCGTGACCATCGGAACTATACGGGTCCATCGCCACATCGGTCATCAGGGCAATATCGGGAAACCGGGTTTTGATGGCTTTGACGGCTTGCAGGTACAATCCTTCGGGGTTGTGGCTTTCCGTTGCGTATTTATCTTTTTTGCTTTCGGGCAGGTTGGGAAACAGGGCGAAGGTGCGCAAGCCCAGATCAACGCATTCCTGCATCTCTTCCAGCAGCAAATCCAGCGAGAACCGGGCCACCCCCGGCATGGAAGCAATTTCGGAGCGGACGCCCTCTCCTTCCATGACAAACATGGGGTAGATCAGATCGGAAAGGGAAAGCGAGTTTTCCTGAACTAAATCCCGGATAACGGGCGATTTTCTATTTCTGCGGGGTCTTCTTAACATATCAATAGTCCTAAATTCAATCGCAAAGGTTGTACTTTTTATCCATACAAAACGCAGCGGAGAATCCCGGCGTCCTGGTAGAAGAACGTTAAAGATTCCCCGCTGCGTTCGAAAAATACCAAGAAAATCAGGCCATCAGCTTAAATCCTTCTCCGTGCAGGTTAACAATCTGCACGGATTCATCCTCTTTCAGGTATTTGCGGAGTTTGGTAATGTACACATCCATGCTACGGGCGTTGAAATACGAATCATCTCCCCAGATGAGTTTCAGGGCAAAACTGCGGCTTAGCGGCTGGTTTTTATTCTCGGCAAAAAGTTTCAGTAAAGCCGCTTCCTTACTGGTCAGTTTGATGGCCTGCGGCTCGCCGTTGGTGCCGTTGCGGATCAGGGTCTGATGGGCAAAATCAAACGAAAACGAACCGATCTGGTACGTCGTTGGCTGCGGAACATCATTGGTTTTGTGGTACCGCCGAAGAATGGCCTGAATCCGTAGCAGCAACTCTTCCATGCTAAACGGCTTGGTCATATAATCATCGGCCCCAATCCGAAACCCCTGGATGGTGTCTTCTTTCATGGATTTGGCCGTCAGGAAAATAATCGGAATATCGCGCCCCGACATCCGGACTTCCTTCGCCAGCGAAAAACCGTCTTTTTTGGGCAGCATCACGTCGAACAGGCACAGATCGTAGACATTATCCACAAACCGCTGCCAACCCTGATTACCGTCGGTAGCCAGATCGGTCTTGTAGCCTTTCGAGTTCAGGTATTCCTGCAACAACAAACCCAGGTTTGGGTCATCTTCAACCAGTAGGAGCTTAGGCATATGGCTTTCCCTCTGATTTTCTCTTCTATTCTCTGATCAACTCTGTGTAATAACTCAATAACCGGTTACACAGAGTTGATCAGAGAACATCAGAGGTTATCAGGGTTTTATGATTGATGGTATGGCAAAATTAATTCAAACGAACTTCCTTTTCCTAACTGGCTTGTCACCTGAATGGAGCCGTGGTGTTCTTCGACCATTTTCTTGACGTAACTCAGACCCAGACCAAACCCTTTGACATCGTGCAGGTTTCCCGTCGGCACGCGGTAAAACTTCTCAAAAATCCGGCTCAACTGATCTTTGGTCATCCCGATGCCCTGGTCGGCCACGGTAATGCTGACGCCGTTTTCCACGTTGCGCGTCTGGATGCTGATGGCCGGGTGCTCGGGTGAATATTTAATGGCATTGTCCAGCAGGTTATACAGAATGTTGCTCAGGTGCACTTCATCGGCTTCCACGATTTCTTCGGAAGCTTCAAAATCCAGGTGGACTTCGCCCTGTTTCTGTTCGATCTGCAAACCGATGGTGTTCAGTACGTTGCCAATCGTATCGTGAATATTAACCGACGAAAGTTTGAGTTTAACACCGCCCTTACCCGCCGTATCCCGGTCAAGCAACGCCATTTGCAGCACTTTTTCGACGTGGGTGCCCAACCGACGGGTTTCGTCACGGATGATGCCCATGTAACGGGTCAGGCGCGTGGTAGGCTCTTCGGGCTTTTCAATACCGCCCCGGAGTTGTTCCTGCGCCATTTCAACCGCCAGCGAAATGGTTGAAATGGGCGTCTTGAACTCATGGGTCATGTTGTTGATAAAGTCGTTCTTGATGTCGGCCAGCTTTTTCTGCCGAACGATCGTACTGATGGCGACGTAAAAGCACGCTATGATCACGAGCACCAGCACCGCCGACCCGGCCAGAATGACGGTCATTTTTCGCAGGATAAACTGCTGCTGGTCCGGAAAATAAACATACACGTAATTTCCCCGCTCCAGAAAGTTATTGGGAAACAGGGTGGCTTTGTAAATCTTCTTTTTACCCAGTAACTGGTTTTCAGAATGTGATGCAAATAACAGATGCGGCTTGGCAACCCCCATGCCCGAACTGGTCCGCACACCATACTCAAACGGAATGGTAATACCACGCTCTTCCATAGTTTGCTTCAGCAGCGAATCGAGCACGGCCCGGTTCACCCGGCTTTCGATGGGGCGGTTGGCAAACAGCAGATCGCGCACCACTCCTTTGACCATTTCCGATTGCTGTTCTACTTTCTGCAAACCCACTTTGGCCGTTGGGGCCACTACAACGGTTGACGATACCGGCGATTTTCGTTTCGGACGTAGCTTACGGGCCAGTTGCGTTCGCTTCACGGGACTTTTTATAATGGCCACGCTATCCAGAACGGGCTGACCGTACAACAACCGCAACTGACGTTCAAAAACCTGATCGACCAGGTGGTTAAAATGCCGCTGTTGCTGCTGCTGCAACTCCCAGAATTCGTCTGGCCCCAGGGCGTCCTGCTGCCGCACCAGGTCTTCAAAATGTTTCTGCTGAACGTCCGACAACTTCTGAACGTCTACCTGAAAAGCATCGGAGGGCGACACCTGCGTTTGCTGCCAGCTAATAACCGGCACCGACGGGTTTACATTTTCGGGTTCAGACATTACCGGTTTCGGTTGCCGGGCCATCAGCGGTTCGGGCGGATCAACGGGCGCTTTTTTAACGGTTTTTTCCGGCTGCTGGCTGACGGTGGGCCGTGAGATGGCCATCAATTGCCGTTTTTGTTCCTGCTGATTCATGCGCTGCCGGGCCAGATACAGAATCTCCTGGCGCTCAAGCGTCCGCACCACTTCCTGCAAACCGTCGGTTACGCGCGAATCAAACTGCTCTTTCTGTAACGACAGCGCATTGTCGATCCAGTAGAGTTGCAGCGAAATCAGCCCCAGCAGCCCGACTGTCATCAACGCGGCAATCCAGCGTATGCGTTGTTTTGTCATTTTTTATTTCTCCTGTGCAACATTTCGGTTGCAATCTCCATCTATTGGCTAGTTAACACACCTAAAATTACGAAAACCACGGCCTATGGGCTAAAGCCTATACCTCCATTTAACATACTTTAACAACGAAACAATCTGAATTACCCTAGGTTTGCCCTGTTTTCTGACCATCAAACGACAAATAAAATGAGTACTCAATCTGGAATCCGCTACCGCCTGATCCTGGCTGCTTTTGTAATGAGTGGCTGGTCGGCGACGGCGCTGGCTCAGTCCGAGAAGAGGACGGATGCTGATAAAAACACCGTCAATGTGAAGATTATTGAGCGCAC
Organism: Larkinella arboricola; assembly: GCF_003259745.1. Classification (GTDB taxonomy): domain Bacteria; phylum Bacteroidota; class Bacteroidia; order Cytophagales; family Spirosomataceae; genus Larkinella; species Larkinella arboricola. Next base: position 450,755 of record NZ_QLMC01000003.1, read on the forward strand.
CAACGACGGGGAAGTTCGCGAACTGGAGCGGAGTTACCGGCTGAACGGGATGGGGGATGACGAACGGGATGCACTGGTGAACCGACTGGTGGATTCGATCCGGACCAAACGGGGCGACAAGAAAGGCCAGATCACGATTACAATTGATGAGAACGACAGCCATTATACTTACCGTCGGGACGACCGGCCCAATCGCCTGAACCGCCCCTCCGATCGGCCCCTGAAGCATGGAGACATTACCGCCCGCCGGCCCAACCGTCCGTCAGGCCCGAGCGAGTTCCGGTACTATAGAGATGGAAAATTGCAGAACCGTTACCGCTTTGATACCGACTCGCTGGTTGATCGGTTAAAACGGTTTGAGTTTAGCTGGCCGGAAAATTTCGGCCAGCGCATGGAAGACTCTTTCCGAAGCTGGAACCGGTCACTGGACGAAGGCTCGAAAGCCTCAACCATCCGGAGCCTGCAAGTCTATCCAAATAACCCGGAAACCAACCAGTTAAACATTCGTTTCACGGCACCCGCGAAGGGCGATATCCGTATCCGGGTGACAACGCCCGACGGGAAGGAGGTTGCGAAGAAAGACGTAAAAGACTTCTCCGGAAGCTATGCCGGGCAGATTGATATTGACCGCAAAGCCAAAGGCGTTTACTTCGTTAACGTCACCCAAAACGACGATGGCGCAGTAAAACGGGTTGTTATCCCTTAAATTTCATCCCGTGAAGGCAACGGATCAACCCCTACCGGGCGGATTTCATCCTTCCATTTTGGTCGTCTATCTGCCTATTTAGCTACTTCACTTACTTTTACTGGATAGCTGTAGAAAAGTTGCCGTACCTTTAAGTTACCTTTTACGATTGGCCGCGTCTTAAAAATAAGTGAAAGGTGAAGAGGTCAATACCATTCATCAGGATATAGTGCCGCTTAAAAAGTTTTTTTCAAAAACAAGGTACTATGTATTGCAAGGTACGATCTAAAACCTATATCTTTGTAAAGAACTTAACAAGGGGCTCCCCCGTGAAGAGTATGAAAAAGTTAGTAATCATTTTTCTGTTGCTTGGTGCCAGCCTGAAAGCTTCGGCGATCGGCCACCCGCATAATCTGTTTTCAGCTCACCGTAAAGCAAAACAGTATAAGTCGGTAATGGCCTGCAAAACGACGGTTACTGAAAAACGTACCTTCACATCGTATGCAAAGGTGGCGACGCCCTCTCTGATCCGCACGTGGGTTACAGTTCGGAAGAAACTTCTGTAAAACCGGCTATATACTTCTCTCTGCTTGGCGGTGCCACAACCTGTGTTGTGGCACCGCTTATTTTTTACGGCACAGAAATTGCAGTTTTTCTGCTAACTACCCTTCAATCAAACGGCATTTTTTACCGGATCCTCCTATTACTTCAGGAAAAATACTCAAGTTTGCTGGCTAATTTTATCAACAAATATGGCATTTTATGGAGGCTTTTGTTAGGCATGTTTTCGTTAATTAATTAACTTTATCTTTTGAATGGATTAGTCTGTACAACCTGACGTAACCGTACTTCTTAACCAAAATGCGTACTAAAGTTGTCTTGGGAGTAATATTGGCTGGATTAACGGCCGTTTTTTTGACAGCTTTTGGATGGGACCGTTCCGGATTGACCCGGCCCATATGGCGTCAAACTCTTTTATCGACCAATTTCCTGTCTTCTTCTTCGAAGGAAACACCGGCTGTACGCACAGCCGGTCTGGAGGTATGGCGTCATAAATTGGCGGCTCATCCGGTGGAAGTATTGGGGTCAGCTCCGCAACAGCAACGATGGGTCGACAGCGTGTTCCAGACCATGACCCGCGAGCAGAAGATCGGGCAGTTTTTCATGGTCGCAACCTTTTCCAATCGGGACGAAGCCCATTACCAATACATCGAAACCCTGGTCCGTCATTACAACATCGGCGGGCTGATTTTCTTTCAGGGTGGCCCAAACCGTCAGGCCGTGCTGACCAACCGCTATCAGGCAGCCGCCAACATTCCCCTTCTCATCGGGATTGATGGCGAATGGGGGCTCGGTATGCGGCTCGACAGCACGATGGATTTTCCCAAACAGATGACGCTCGGTGCCCTTCGTGATACGGCGATTGTCTACCGCATGGGGGCTGAAATTGGCCGTCAATGCAAGCGTCTGGGCATTCACATCAACTTTGCGCCCGTTTCTGACATCAACAGCAACCCGTCCAATCCGGTGATTGGCAACCGCTCGTTTGGCGAATCAAAGGAAAATGTTGCCCTGAAAGCCGTAGCCTACATGAAAGGGTTGCAGCACAACCACGTCATTGCAACAGCCAAGCACTTTCCCGGCCACGGTGATGCCAGCACCGACTCGCACCTGGCACTGCCGACCATCAGCCGGTCCGTTACGCAGTTAAATGACATTGATCTGTATCCGTTCCGCAAACTGATTGCCGATAGTTTAATGGGAGTGGTTACGGGTCATTTGCACGTACCGGTGGTTGATAACACTCCCCGTCTGGCCGCTACCCTATCCGAAAAAGTAGTTACCGAACTGCTCAAGAAAGAGTTAGGTTTCCGCGGTCTGGTATTTACCGACGCCCTCAATATGGGCGGTATTGGCAAATTACCCGCTGAAGAAGTCAATTTGCGGGCCCTGATGGCCGGAAATGACATCCTCCTGTATCCGGAAAATGTGCCCGATGCCGTTCATAAGATTGGCAGCGCCATTGATGAAGGAAAAATTTCGCAGGAATTGATTGACGAGAAAGTCAAGAAAATCCTGCGCGCCAAATATTGGGCGGATTTGCACAAATACAAACCCATTCAGCTCGAAAATCTCAACCGCGATCTGAATTCGTCGGAAGCCCAGTTGCTCAAGCAGGAACTGTGCGAGCAGGCCGTTACACTGGTTAAAAACACCAACAACCTGCTGCCAATCGGTCCACTGGACACGCTGCGACTGGCTTCGGTGTCGATCGGAACCGACTACGGCAATGCGTTCCAGAAAATGTTGGGACGGTATGCACCGTTCAAACAGCTTACCTACGGCGAAAAACCGTCCAACGATCATAGCGTAGACGAAATGATTAGCCAGATCGGTGATGCCAACGTGGTGGTCGTTAGTTTTCACCGGATGAGTCCGTCGGCCCGGTGGAACTACGGTGTTACGAGTGCATCGCTGAACCTGATTAACCGCCTGAAACAAAAAGGTGTGCGGGTGGTGGTCTGTGCTTTCGGACCTGCTTACGCCCTTCGACCGTTTGTTGGCACGCAAGCCGATGCGGTGTTGTGCGCCTATGAAGACGGCGAGGAAATGCAGCGCGTCGTTCCGCAGATTGTCTTCGGAGCGGTTCCGGCTAAAGGCGTCATGCCGGTTACCATTGGTGACTGGAAAATCGGCAACGGTTTACTGACGGCCCCCAACCAGCGGCTGGCTTATAGTCTGCCCGAAAGCGTCGGAATGCGGTCCGGCCAGTTGCGGCACATTGAAACCGTCATTCAGAAAGCCATCCGCGACCGCGCTTTCCCCGGCTGCCAGGTGCTGGTAGCGCGCAAAGGCAAAGTTGTTTATGATAAAAGTTTCGGTACGCTGACCTACAACAGCTTCGAGCGCGTAACGGACGAAACGCTCTATGATCTGGCTTCGCTCACGAAAGTGCTGGGTACGCTTCAGGCCGTTATGATCTTGAACGAGCGCGGAGCCATTGACCTGAACCAGAAAGTCGCTTATTACCTGACCGAGTTTCAAAACGGCAACAAACGGAACATGACCGTTAGCGATGTGCTGCTGCACCAGACCGGCTTACCAGCGGGTTTGTCGCGGGCTATTGAGCGGGCAAAATCGTCCGGTGTAGCCGACTACCGTTCTGTTCGTGATAGTTTGCACACCCTACAGGTTGGCCCTAATTTATACGCGTCTGCGGCCCTCCGCGATTCAATCTGGCAATGGATTGTGCGGACTCCGCTGACCGCCCGGGTGGACGAAGACGGGCGTTACAACTTTGTGTACAGCGATCTGAGTTTCGTAATCCTGCAAAAACTGGTCGAACGCGTCTCCAAACAACCGCTGGACACTTTCCTGAACGAGAATTTATACAAATCGCTGGGCGTTTCGTCCCTTTGTTTCAACCCGCTACAGTGCCAGCCGGGTATGAAGATTGCACCTACCGAACAGGACACGTATTTCCGCAACTCCCTGCTGCAAGGCACGGTTCATGATCAGCTGGCGGCTTTGCAGGGCGGTATTTCGGGCCATGCCGGGCTGTTTGGCGATGCGACAGATATTGCCAAAATCCTGCAAATGAATCTCCAGCGGGGCAATTACGGTGGTCATCGGTTCCTGATGCCGGGCACGGTACCCTTGTTTGTTCGTACCCAAAGCGACCGCAGCCACCGCGTGCTGGGCTGGGATAAACCGGAAGTGGACGGCAACAGCGTTTACCATGCTGCGCAGGTGTCACCCCGCTCGTTTGGCCACACGGGTTTTACCGGCAATGTGGTCTGGGTAGACCCCGATTATGATCTTGTCTTCATCTTTCTGTCAAACCGCGTACACCCCAGCGCGGGAAATACGTTAATTAATACGCAAAAAATTCGTCGGCAGCTCCACGAGATTATTTATCAGTCCATGTAATTTGTACTTTTGCGGAATAATTCTGAAGAATACAAAGTTTAGCCGCCCCGCCATTTATTAATCAATCCGATTTCTGTATGAATCAATCTTTACGTCTGTATTGTCTTTTGCTGTTTGTGTGTTTGGGATGTGTTGGAGTTGTATCAGCCCAGACGATTACGACGGGTACCTCATCAGCGACCTCGGTCTGTGCGGGCGGCACGATTACCGTTCCGTTTTCCACCTCAGGCAGCTTCGGGTCTAAAAACCAGTTTAAACTACAGCTTGCCCCGGCTTCAGGAGCATTTGTAGACATCGGCACAGGTACCAGCAGCCCCATAACGGCTACACTTCCAGCTAGCGCCATTGGTTCTGACTACCAGATTCGTGTGGTATCAACCAGCCCCGCCGTAAATGGCAGCATCAGCACAACGACGTTAACAATCAACGAAATTCCGGATGCTCCTACCGTGGTTTCGCCCGTCACATACTGCCAGGGCGCTACAGTCGCTGATTTATCCGCAACCCCCAGTAACGGCGGCACATTGCAATGGTACACCAGTGCAACCGGCGGAACCGCTTCCGCGACGGCCCCAACACCCGGAACAGCCGTAGGTTCAACGACCTATTATGTCAGTCAGGTTGCTGGAGGCTGTGAAAGCCCCCGCGCGGCTATAACCGTCACGATTACCGCCAAACCAGACGCTCCCGGTACGTCCGCGATAACTTACTGCCAGGATGCACCCGCTACCCCACTTACGGCGGCACCTGCGGATGGTGGCACCCTGAACTGGTATGGAACCAGCGCCACGGGCGGAACGGCTTCCGCGACGGCGCCAACGCCCCCGACAAGCACAACCGGAACCACCACCTACTATGTCAGCCAAACCATCAACGGTTGTGAAAGCCCCCGCGCGGCTCTCGTCGTAACGGTCAGGGCACAACCAGCAGCGCCAACGGCCGTAACAAGTTTCTCCTACTGCCAGAATCAGCCTGCAACCCCCTTAACGGCAATAGGACAAAATTTAAAATGGTATGACGCAGCCAACGGTGGCAACGAGGTTGCAAACGTGCCAAATACCCAAACAGCCGGAACCTTCGATTATTACGTCAGTCAGACGGTCGGTGGTTGTGAAAGCCCCCGAACCCGGATTACTGTTGAGGTAAAAGCCGTTCCTCCCGCACCGACGGTTGGACCGGTTAGCTATTGTGCCGGGAGTACGGCCTCCCCCCTGTCGGCCGTTGCGACCAGCGGAGGAACACTAAGGTGGTACGGTTTAAACGGTGCGGTATTGGCCGGTCCGCCTACGCCACTGACCAACGCAACGGGTGTTACGAGTTATTCCGTTAGCCAGACGGTAGGCGCGAGCTGCGAAAGCCCGAAAGCGGTTATTCAGGTAACGGTTAATGCCATCCCGTCGGCTCCGGTCGCCAGCAGTGCCGTTGCTTTCTGCCAGAATGAAACGGCGAAACCGTTAACCGCAACGGGCGAAAACCTGAAATGGTATACTACGCCAACGGGCGGAGCAGGAGAGAATTCAATTACGCCCAATACGGCTACGGCGGGCACGAAAACCTATTACGTTAGCCAGACCGTCAATGGCTGTGAAGGCCCACGAACGGGCGTTACGGTTACGGTCAGAGCACTGCCAGCCGCTCCGACGGTTGGCAATACAGCCTTATCCTACTGTGTGGGTGAATCCATTCCATCCCTGACCGCTACGGCCGCTACCGGTGCCACGCTGGTTTGGACAGGCCCCGGTGTTACAAATTCTGCCACTGCCCCGAAACCCAGTTCAACAACCTCCGGTGTGTTTACCTATACCGTCAGCCAGAAGGTAGGAGACTGTGTAAGCGAAAGTGTGGAGATTACGGTTACAATCAAGGAAAAACCAGCCGCTCCAGTGACCCAAAATGTGGCTGCCTGTGTTGGAACACCGGTGTTAGATCTTGAAAAAAATGTTACTGTGCCAACCAGCGCAACCCTCACGTGGTATACAGCCGCAACGGGTGGAACGGCCCTATCGGGTACCCCAACACCCGTTGTTAGTACCGCCGGAACAACCCGCTATTTCGTTACCCAAACCGTGAACGGCTGCACCAGCGACCGCGCACAATTGAATGTTGTCGTAAACCCATTACCGGCCAAACCAACCATTACTAAAGCTGGCCCGTATTGCGAACAAGCGTCGGCATCAACGCTGAATGCTCAGGGAACCGGCACAATTAAATGGTACGGCCCCAACAGTAGAACGCCCCTGGAAGCAGCCCCCAAGCCATCGACCACGAAAGCGGGAAGCCTGTATTACTTAGCGACCCAAACCGTCAATGGCTGTGAGAGCCTCGTAGACTCCATTGTTATTGTTGTCAAACCCAAACCGGCCAAACCGATTACGGCGGATTCGACACTCGAATTTTGCCAGAATACCAAAGCCCCTGTTCTGGCAGCAACGCCCGTAACTGGTGCAAAACTGAACTGGTTTACATTCACCAACGATTCCACCGCTACGGTTCCTGTAATTCCGAACCGAGAGGCAAAAACCTACACCTATACCGTCAGCCAGACGCTCAATGGCTGTACCAGCGACAAGACCGAAATCAACGTAACGGTTAACCCTACCCCAGTAGCACCGCAGATTACCATTGAACGCCCGGTGGTTTGCCAGAAAGAAGCACCCATTGCGCTAACAGCCAGCGGGCAAAGTCTGAAATGGTATGCGAAGGATTCAATAACCGTCGTACCCAATACCGTTCAGAATACCGACAATGCGGGTACGTTCGTGTACTTCGTCAGCCAGACGCTGAAAGCCTGCGAGAGTCCCAAAACGCGGACGGAGCTACGGGTGAAACCACTGCCGGGCGCTCCACAAATTTCTACCCCTGCCGAAGTCTGTCAGGATGCTCCGGCGCAAATGCTGCAGGCCAGGGGAGAGAATGTAAAATGGTTTGATCGCAACGATGACCTGTTGGGTGGCGCACCCACGCCGGGAACCAACGTTGATCAGGAAATCACCTACACGTACAAGACCACTCAAACCGTCGATGGCTGCGAAAGTGATAAGTTAACGGTTAACTACAAGGTCGTGGTGACGCCCAAACCTAACGTGACCACGCCGGTGGCTTATTGCCAGAACGCCCCGGCCAAACCGCTGGAAGCAACGGGTCAGAACCTGAAATGGATTAACCCGTACGGGGGTGAGTCAGCGACGGCGCCAACGCCACCGACCACAAATATTTCGACCAGACCCGAAGGTGACTCGTATTACGTAACCCAAAAGGTAGGCAGTTGCGAAAGCCGCCGGGCCGAAATCAGGCTGATCGTTAATGCACCCCCTACGGCAAAAATCGAAGGAGCTGCGACGGTCAATCTGGGCAAAACGGTTCCCGTTACCATTTCGTTTACCAGCGTACCGCCTTTCAGTTACACCCTGTCGGATGGTACCAGTGGCACGGCAACGACTACGCAAAAGGAAATTGAACTGCTGCCAACCAAGAAAACCACCATTTACCGGGTGACAAACGTTACCAACTCCTGCGGGGCCGGAACGCCCGTGGGTACGTTTACCGTCAATGCCGTCATCCCGACCGTCACAACCAACCCGTTATCGGTTACGACGGTTTGCGTCGGGACCGCTGTTCAGATTCCTTTCGCAACGGCTGGCCAGTTTATGGAGGGAAACCGGTTCAATGTAGAAATGGCACTCGCTTCGGATACGGCTTTCACCAATAAGATTGCGATTGCCGCGGATGCCATGCAAAGCCCGATTACGGCCCGCATTCCGACGACGCTGGCGCAGGGACTGTACATCATCCGGGTCGTGGCGACGAACCCCAGGGTTCCGGTTCCCGGCAGCAAAAGCCCAACCATCCTGAATATCCGTGCGCTCCCAACGGCTACGCTGACGGGCACCAAAGACATCTACGACAACGAAAGCACGCCCCTCTCTTTCGCGCTGACGGGCGACGCACCGTGGACGCTGGAATATACTGACAATACGAAAACAACCAAAGTAACGACCAGTACCAACCCGCACGTCATTACCGTAACACCGGTTCAATCGACAACTTACACTGTTACCGCTGTGTCGAATACCTGCGGAACGGGTAAGGCTACCGGAACCGCTACGATTCGGGTGCTGCCGGTGCTGGGTCTGGAGCCGGACCCGCTTACGACTGCGGTTAAGGTTTTCCCGGTTCCGACGGAACATATACTGACGGTTGATATTGATCTGCCATTGCAGAAAAACCCGGCCCGCCTGCAACTGACCGACGAAAACGGCCGCGTCATGCACCAGCTTACAACCCGCCAGCGGCAAACCCGGTTTGATCTAAGCCACCGGTCGCCGGGCTATTATTTTCTGCGCATTCAGATTGGCGACCGCAAGACGGTTCGAAAAATTATGAAACGATAATTTTCTGGGCGTCTGATTGCTCAATCAGACGCCCAAATACCGTCTTTTGCATGATGAACGATGATTACTTTATGGAATTGGCACTTCACGAAGCCGAGCAGGCTTTTGAGGAAGGTGAAATCCCGGTTGGAGCAATCATAGTTTGCCGGAATCGGATCATCGCCAAAGGGTATAACCAGACCGAGCGGCTGACCGACGTAACCGCCCACGCCGAGCTTCTGGCCGTGACAGCCGCCGAACAATTCCTGGGTTCGAAATACCTGACCGACTGCACCTTGTATGTTACGCTGGAGCCTTGTGTGATGTGTGCGGGGGCATTGGCCTGGGCGCAGATTGGCCGGATTGTGATCGGAGCCCCGGACCCCAAGCGCGGTTTCTCAACCGTAAAACCGTCTGTTCTTCACCCCAAAACCCAGCTAACCACCGGCATTCTGGCCAACGAAAGCCTTCATCTGCTCCGCAACTTTTTTCGGGGGTTACGAACATAAATCAAAAAGTCGCTGTTATCGCGTTTGACAACTTTACTGTATGTCTCACCTTAACACATCACAAAATGGCTTTTGAATTAGCTCCCCTTCCTTATCCGAGCAATGCGCTGGAACCCCACATCGATCAGCAGACGATGGAAATTCACCACGGTAAGCACCACAACACGTATGTGACCAACCTCAACAACGCGGTAAAAGGAACCGAGCTGGAGGGCAAGTCAATCGAAGAACTGGTGGCTAACGTCATCAACTCTCCGGTAGCGGTTCGGAACAATGGCGGAGGACACTGGAATCATACATTTTTCTGGAACATCCTGTCGCCCAACGGCGGTGGAGAGCCGACCGGCAAACTGGCCGAAGCCATTAGCCAGAAGTTTGGCTCGTTCGATGCCTTCAAAGAAGAATTTGCCAAAGCCGCTACGACCCGTTTTGGTTCAGGCTGGGCCTGGCTGATCGTTACGTCAACTGGTGAACTGGCCATTACGTCAACTCCAAACCAGGATAACCCGCTGATGGATGTTGCCGACCAAAAAGGAACGCCGATTCTCGGTCTGGACGTTTGGGAACACGCTTATTACCTGAAATACCAGAACAAACGGCCGGATTATGTGTCGGCCTGGTGGAACGTTGTTGACTGGAAAGGCGCCGACGAGCGGTATCAGCAAGCCGTTTAAGAATTAAGGAATTATGAACGATAAGCGAACTTCGTGAATAAAATTTCACTGTTTATCGTTCATAATTCACCATTCTTTATTACTTTTGCAATCCATACACGGAGGATGTAGCTCAGTTGGTTAGAGCGCCAGATTGTGGTTCTGGAGGTCGCGGGTTCGAGACCCGTCTTTCTCCCTCCCGATTGGCCCTGTCAAAAACAGGGCTTTTTTATTTTATCTCCTGCACCTTTTACTTCTCGCGTCATGCCCGACCGATTGTACCGCCCCGCGCTGACGATTCTGACGCTGGCTTATCTGGCCGGACTAATAGGTTTACAGGTACCGGCGTTGGCTCCGCTCTTTAAAAGTCTGGTGCCGTTCAATCTGCTGGCGTCTCTGGCCATCCTGTTGCTGTTTCATACCGACTGGAAACCTTCTTTTCTTTTCTACTGCCTTCTGGCGATTCTGCTGGGTTTTCTGGTCGAAGTGCTGGGCGTTCATACCGGTTTTGTCTTTGGCGTGTATGAATATGGCGCTACGCTCGGCTGGAAACTCTGGGATGTACCCATCATCATTGGCGTCAACTGGCTGATGCTGACGTACTGCTGTGGGGTAATTTGTGATCGGTTAAACGTACCGGTTTATCTCAAAACCATCCTGGCGGCCTTCCTGATGGTTTTGCTGGATTTATGGATTGAACCCGTTGCCATTCAACTCGACTTCTGGAACTGGCTGGAACCCGAGATTCCCATTCGAAATTACCTGGGCTGGTGGGTCGTTTCCCTGGTTATTCTGTCAATCTGGTACGGTCTGCCATTCCGCAAGCAGAACCGTCTGGCCATTCCGCTCCTCTTGCTTCAATTTGTATTTTTCATTCTTAACAATCTGGTATTCTTCTTCCTCACTAAACCATAACATTTTGGTTTAATAACTGTTAAAGTGGTTTAACCCTGCCTGAATGTTCTGAACTTAAATTGCCAGACATTCTCAGGTACCATCAGTGCCCTGTTCGGTAGCTTGTTCGCCTAGTTTTAATTGCCTAAAATTGTATGCAGAAGCCGTTTTACGTCTTTTTAACGTACCTGGCTCGGGACAAGTATACGTTTCAATATTCCCATGAGTACCTACTCGATTAGAGATCTTGAGCAACTTTCTGGAATCAAGGCGCATACGCTTCGAATCTGGGAGCAGCGGTACAACATTATTTCTCCCAAGCGGACAGATACAAACATTCGTACCTATGACGACCTGGATCTGAAGCTCGTCCTTAATATTTCCCTCCTGAAAGATCACGGCTTTAAAATATCGGAAATTTCGAAGATGTCGTTGGGCGAAATGGCGCAGGAAGTCATAAACCTATCCGACCGTAAACTAAATTATCCGGACCAGATTCATGCCCTGACAATTGCGATGATTGATTTGGACGAAGACCGCTTCGAAAAAATTATCAGTACCAACATTTTGCAGTTCGGCTTCGAATCTACCATGATTAACATCATTTATCCGTTTCTCAGCCGCATTGGTACGCTATGGGTAACGGGCTCCGTCGGCCCCGCTCAGGAGCATTTCATGTCCAATTTGATTCGCCAGAAAGTTATTGTCGCCATTGATGGGCAACTCAACAAACAGCGACCCACGGCTAAAAAATTCATGCTGTTTTTACCGGAAGGGGAATTACACGAAATTGGGTTGCTGTTTGCTAACTACGTCATTCGGGCGCGGCACCATAAGGTAATTTATCTGGGACAAAGCCTGCCCCTGAAAGAGCTGGAGTTTGCGTATGAGACTCATAAGCCGGATTATCTGTTTACGTCCATCACCTCCTCGCCCAGTAATCATGAGGTGCAGCCTTTTGTGGATAAACTGGCGAAACGGTTTCCAGATTCGCAATTATTATTAACGGGCTACCAGGTTGTGGGGCAGGACATTCAACTACCCGACAACGGCTTGATTATCAACACAACAGATGATCTGATCCGCGTAGCAACGTCATAAAACCAGGCCATTCGGCATTGAATGGCCTGGTTTTATGATAACTGACTCAACGATTCATCAACTCATCAAACGTCAGCGAAACATAATACATCCCGCCGACGCTTGGATTGCCCCACGCCTGGGTATAGAGTTTACCCAATACATTGGTCCCGCCTACTTTCAGAATCGATTTGATGCCCGGAATGCGCTTGCTCACCTGCGCATCCAGGGTGCTGAAAGCCGGAATGGTGGTTTGCTTTCGCAGCGTAGCCTCCGTATTTGCAAAACTTGATTCCCACAAGAACGCATCCTGATGCCGGAAAATGACGTTGAAGCCAAAACCGCTTCCGCGAATGTTGCGGTTGCTGAACGATAGGTTATAACGGTATTTGGGCGAATTGAAGAACGTCACAAATTCGCTCGGCAGCGAACCGCGATTAGCCAGATCATTATACGATACATTACCGCCGACAATAAAATTACCCGGCAGCAAATAGTCGGCGCTAACGGCCCAACCGTGGTTTTTAACCTGAACGGGCGCATTGACGTAGAAGCTATAAATGTTGCGGGTGGTACCGCTGATCAATTGCAGCAGCGACGCCGGGTTGGCGGGGGTTGCGGGCTGTGCACCCTGCACAACGACCTGAGCCCCTTCAAAATTCAGAAAACGGTTGTAATAGTAGTAGGCGTCGATAAACAGCTTATTGTTAATCAGCCCTTTGTAGCCCACTTCGTAGGTTTCAACCCGTTCGGGGTTCCATTGCTGGGGCTGGTATTGTTGCAGCGCCTGAGCCGCCTGAGGCAAAGCCGTACCGCCCTGTAACGCAGCCCCAAACGCCCGCACGGATTCGAGGGTATACACCGGGCTTCCGGAAAAATTAAACCGCTCCCGGAACAACGGCAAGCCACCGATCAGCCGGGCGCTCGGCGTATTCAGGTTAATATACTGCGCCTGCGTGGTCGGAATCCGGAAACCGCGCTGAAACGACGCCCGGATGTTGTGAACTTTGGCCAGCGTTAAAACCGCCGACAACCGGGGGCTGAATTGGCCCTTGAAGTTGTTGTTTTTATCGTACCGAACCGAACCCGTCAGTTTCAGAATGTCGGCCAGTGTTTTGGCAGCCTGAGCGTAGCCCCCGAACTCATTGATTTTAAACTCTTTGTTGTTTTCGTCCAGCGCAAAGATGGTTCCGCCGGAGTTCAGGGCGTATTGGCGCACATTCCCCCCTACGATAAGCTCCACAGTAGCGGGATCAATCAGCTTACTGAAGTTGTACATAAACTCGCCATGATACAGGTTCGTCCGATCCAGAAATTTGGCTCCCAGATTAGGCAGCGTTCCGGGCAGCGGCCGCCCCGTCACGGTAGCCAGCGCCTGATCGAATTGCGGGGTTCCCGGTAAAAACCGTCCCTGATCGGCGGCCGCGCGGGCGGCTGTGTGCAGATTACCGGCCATGGCATTTACCGCACCAAGCGCGGTCTGGTATGCCGTGGCCGGATTGGATGCTGCGGCCTGGGTAAAGGCCGTACCAAAGGTTTGCAAAGCCCCACCGGCATAGGTAAAGGCGTATTGCGGAAACCACGATCCCGTCAGGTTACTTTGATCGAGGCTGGGTTTCCAGGCTTCGTTGATTCCCTGCCCCAAAATTCCAATGGCGTACGAATCGCCGGAGCGTTCCTGCGTTGTGTAGGCCCGCACAAAGAAGTTGGAACCGCGTAGTTCGGCCTTGTACTGACCGATGCTGAAGCCTTTGATGTAGTAACGGTCCTGACCGGTGTAAGCCGTCGTACCCGTTCCCCAGTTGGCTTGCAGAATAGCTTCCAGATTATCGTTGATGCGGTAATGCAGCGCACCGTTCAGTTTCAGACTGCTGACTTTGTAGTCCACCAGTTCATTTTCGGCATAACCCGTCCGGGATACCGTTACGTTGGGCAGCAGAACATCGTTGATGATTTGCGTGGCCGGAATGTTGGTAGCCGCCGACAGTTGATTAATCCCCCCAATGATCTCGGCTAAAGGTGGCGAAATCAGGGCAATCTGAGCGGGAGGAACCGGTAAAAATTGCGCAACTGTACTTTGAAACGCACTTAAGTTTGCACTGGCATCCCCGTAAATGTTAATACCGTCGTAACCAGGATTGGCCGGGCGGGTGCCGTTAGCCATCGTAAAGCCGTTGGCAAAACCCTGATCCCGGTAATCGGTGGCCTGCCAGTCGGTGGCACTCAGGTAGGAAGCACTGGCTTTAAACGCCAGTCGGTTGTTGAAGGCTTTGGCGTACCGAATACCGGCGTCGTAGAACGGCGTGGTGGCCGTACTCCGGTTGCTGGCCGACATAATGCCGGTTTTGGCGTATGCACTCAGCCCCTGGTACTGAAACGGATTTTTGCTCGTCATCAGCAGCAGCCCGTTGATGGCGTTGGGGCCGTAGAGCGCCGAAGCAGCACCGGGCAGCAGTTCAACGCTTTCAACGTCCAGTTCCGAAATACCGGCAATATTGCCCACCGAAAAGTTAAGCCCGGGCGCCTGGTTGTCCATTCCATCGACCAGTTGCACCACCCGCGTATTACCGTTGGCGCTGAATCCGCGCACGTTGACCGACCGGAACGTCAGACTCTGCGTGCTCATGTCAACGCCTTTCAGGTTCAGCAGGGCGTCATAAAACGTAGCAGCCGGAGCCGACTGAATGGAACGAATGTCCATTTTTTCGACCGTAACCGGCGACTTCATAACGTTCTCTTCCACGCGCGATGCCGATACAACCACTTCCTGGCCCAGCATCACCTGTTCCCGTAATTCAATTGTCAAACCAGACGGATTTTCAACGGGGATTTCGCGGGTCTGAAAACCTACGGATGAAACCACAACGGTAAGGGGTGTGGGAACGGTAGTGGTCAGAGAAAACTGGCCTTTGTTGTCGGTAATGGTTCCGGCTACGGTTCCTTTTACGGTGATACTAACGCCCACTAGCGGATTTTGTGAGGTTTCTTCCGTAACCGTTCCGGTGATTCTTGTTTGGGCAAGGCACCATGTGGTTGTCATAAGCCAGAACCCAACGAACAGGGATAACCGCTTGTTGCTTTTTTTCATGAGCCAGTAATTATTTTAACATAGGGAATAGGTTAGCATTAAACTGCAAGAAAATTACAGCATTTACAATAAATTATTACCAAACGAGAAGTAAGTCTCAAAGTCCTGGGTCACCAACTCATAATTTGTTAATCGATAGCCCTCTCCGCCCACATTAATGGTTATAACCCGGAAGTTGGCCCGTAAGGATTTCCTTGCTGCGCTGCTTTTGCTGAATTTTGAATTAATCAAACCGTAATGTGCATTTATTCTTCTTCTTCAACACCGTTCCGTACTTTTGATACGGTCTCCCGTAGTTGGTGGCAGGGCAGTTGTCACTCCAATTTTTACGTGAGATTTTGAACCGACCAGTAACTATAAATCTGTTTCGTTATTAAAATCCTGTTTTAACCAAGCATTTTCAAAGAAAACGCAGACTTCACTAACTTTTTGACGCATTCCTTGTAGTTTAGAAGCCCCTTCTTCAATTTAAGGGATTAAATGTATATCCAGAGTTTTAAATTGCTATGAATCATACGTATGTAATTATTATGGCCGGAGGAGTCGGAACCCGTTTCTGGCCATTTAGCCGCACCAACTACCCCAAGCAGTTTCACGATGTTCTCGGAACCGGGAAATCGCTGCTCCAACAAACGGCGGAGCGTTTTGACGGTATTTGCCCGAACGAAAATATCTATATTGTAACCAGTGCCGAATACCATCAACTGGTCAAAGAACAACTTCCGTACCTCAGCGACGATCAGATTCTATGCGAACCCGTTCGTCGGAATACCGCTCCCTGCATCGCCTACGCTGCCTATAAAATCGCTCAGAAAGACCCGCAGGCCAACATGGTTGTGGCCCCTGCCGATCACATTATTCTGAAAGAAGAGGAATTTAAAAATACAATCCGCACGGCTCTGGAAGCCACGGCCAATCAGGACATTCTGGTTACGCTCGGCATTCAGCCCAGCCGCCCGGATACGGGTTACGGTTACATTCAGTATATTCCGGATGCGGATAGCCAGTCCATTAAGAAAGTAAAAACGTTCACTGAAAAACCGCATCTGGAGCTGGCCCAGCAGTTTCTGGAAAGTGGCGAATTTGTGTGGAACGCCGGTATTTTTGTCTGGAACGCCCAGGCCATCCGGAAAGCGTTTGAAGCCTATATGCACGAAACGGCTGAGATTTTTGCGGAAGGAGACGAGTGGTATTTT
Source organism: Larkinella arboricola (assembly GCF_003259745.1). Taxonomy (GTDB): domain Bacteria; phylum Bacteroidota; class Bacteroidia; order Cytophagales; family Spirosomataceae; genus Larkinella; species Larkinella arboricola. Next base: position 467,160 of record NZ_QLMC01000003.1, read on the forward strand.
ACCGAAAAGGAAGATGCCTTTATCAACAAGGCTTATTCGCTCTGCAAAAACATTTCCATTGACAACGGTATCATGGAAAAAGCCAAGAACGTTTATGTGGTGCTCAGTGACTTCGGCTGGTCAGATCTGGGAACGTGGAAATCGCTGTACGAAGTATCGGGAAAAGACGAAAACCAGAACGTTACCGACGGTACGCACCTCCTCTATAATACCAGCAACAACATCATCAAAACGCCCAAGAACAAGCTCGTCGTTATCAGCGGCCTGGAAGGTTTTATTGTGGCCGAATTCGACGGTGTACTCCTGATCTGCCCCAAAGAAGAAGAGCAGAAAGTGAAGGAATTCGTGGCTGACGCCAAAAACCACGGAACTCACTTCGTTTAAACATGATGTGATCTAACGGATAAACGATGAATCAGTAGCCGCAAAGCATGGGTTCATCGTTTATCCGTTTATTTTAAAAGTGTTTCCAGCCCTGCGCCTTGATGGGTGTATACTGTCCGGCTTTGGTTCCCAGCAGAATGGAATCCGGTTTGTCGGTCAGGTAGCCGATGGGCGTGATGCGGGCGTGATTTTTCAGCTTCTCAAATTCGTGCGGACGGATCGTAAACAGCAGTTCATAATCTTCTCCGCCATTCAGAGCCGCCGTCAGGGGGCTCAAATTCAACTCCGTTGCCACCAGATAGCTCACGTCGTCAATCGGGATGTTTTCGTCGAAAATAACGGCTCCCGTGCCCGACTGGGTGCAAATGTGCATGAGTTCGGAAGCCAGGCCGTCCGAAACGTCGATCATGGCCGCTGGTACCACGCCCAGATCCTGAAGTTCGTAGACAATGTCGGTGCGGGCCGATGGGCGGAGCTGCCGTTCGAGCACATACGACTTATCTTCGCTGATCTCCGGCTGCATATTGGGGTTTGCCATATACACCTGCTTTTCCCGCTCCAATAGCTGCAATCCCAGAAATGCCGCTCCCAGGTCGCCCGTTACACAGACCACGTCATTGGGCTTGGCGGTATTGCGGTACGTAATTTTATCCTTCGCTACCTTGCCAAATACCGTTACCGAAATAACCAGCCCGGACCGCGACGAGGTGGTATCTCCCCCGATCAGATCGACGCGGTACGCTTCACAGGCGGCTTTGATTCCGCTGTATAACTCTTCAACGGCTTCGACCGAAAACCGATTACTGAGGGCAATACTGACCGTAATTTGCAGCGGTGTTCCATTCATGGCCGCAATGTCTGAGACATTCACGGCAACGGCTTTAAAACCCAGGTGTTTCAGGGGCGAGTAGGCCAGGTCGAAATGGACGCCTTCGAGCAACATATCCGTCGAAATCAACCCGTAATCGGGTCCGCCGGTATCAATCACAGCCGCATCATCCCCGATACCGCGAACGGTTTCGGCGTGGGAGGTCGCGGCAAAACCCTGGCTAATGCGTTGAATCAGGGCGATTTCGCCAACCGATTCCAGTTCCGTGCGTGTATTCATACAGTTCTAAAGCAAAAAAGCCGCTTTCGGTTCGAAAACGGCAAAATAAAAAACAAACGGCTCCTGTCAGTATCCGCAACCTGATTCATTACGGATTTGACAGGGTATACTTGTTTGTTGTACCACCGGTTTTACGGTCTGCCGTTGTGCGGGTAATTTCCAATGAATTATCGGTTACCGCGCCAATATTAAATTCGATGGTCGGGCCGTCGGTTGGCGCCGGACTCAGGTTCTTCAGGATCAGTCGGGTGTCGCCCTGCAATTCGTACTGGCCCGTTGAGGTAAAGCCGTCCACCTGCTTGATCACTACGGTTGGCGGGTTGCTCAAATCCAGCGAATACTGCGAATAACCGGGTCTGACGTTGCTTGATGCGCCTTTGGTATAAACCACCACGTTGTTTTCTTCCACTTTCTGCGCCGACCAGTTTTTGGCAATCCGCTCCGAGAGTGGCTCGGTTTTGTTCTTACTGCAACCGGTCAGAACCGCAAACAAACCCAACACGGCCACAAAGGCGATAATAGCTGTTCTTTTCATAAAAAATTCAAAAATTAAAGTCTTTTCAGTGTTCATTAGTAGCGTTAAAGTTACGTGTTTTTAAGAAATCCTGCTCTAAACTTATCTGTAAAGTTGCATTTTTGCTGCCTGAACTGTCAGTATCCCTATGAACACTGGTCAACAGGATTCTTTGAAAGAATATACCCGCTCGCAACTGGCGCTCCGCAACGGCTCCGACCGCGACGAAGTCTGGTGTGCTTACCGGGGCATTATCTACGACGTTTCATCCAGCCGACTCTGGCGCCAGGGCAAGCATTATGAGCACTGGGCCGGTCAGGATCTAACCGACGAACTGGCCGATGCACCCCACGGCGAGTGGGTTTTTGGCCGGTTTCAGCCCGTCGGAAAACTAATTCATTAATCAGCAAATATCAGTCCGAAATGATTCTCATTGCCGACAGTGGCTCCACAAAAACCGACTGGCGTACCATCGATCCGCGGGGTCAGGTAAGCCAGGCCCGCACCATTGGCTTCAACCCGTATTATCAGGATAGTGCCGCCATCGCGACCGAACTGCAAACCAATCTGTTACCAGCCGTTCAGGAAACGGTAACAGACGTTTTTTATTATGGCACCGGCTGCAACAGCGAGGAATCGTGCGGGGTGGTGGAAAAAGCCATCCGAACGGTTTTCCCCGCCGTTAAAACCGTTGAAGTGAGCAGCGATCTGCTCGGGGCTGCCCGCGCGCTCTGCGGTCATGAAACCGGCATTGCCTGCATTCTGGGAACGGGTTCCAACGCCTGCCTGTACGACGGCCGTGATATTGCGCAGCTAAGCGGCACGCTGGGCTTCTGGCTGGGCGACGAAGGCAGCGGTGGGTATCTGGGCAAAACGCTGGTGACGCGGTTTCTGCACGGTCAGTTGCCGCAGGAATTAGCCGATAAATTCCAGAAACGGTACCCCAAAGTGGATCGGCTGACGGTCTTGGATCATGCCTACAAACAGCCTTTTCCAAACCGCTATTTCGCGGGTTTTTCAAAATTTCTGTTTGATAACCGCAGCCATCCGGTAGCGTACCAGATTGTGTACGACGCTTTTAGTCTTTTTTTCGACACCTATATCCGGAAGTTTTCCGACTCGGAGCAGACGCCGATTCACTTCGTGGGTTCGGTTGCTTTTTATTACAGCGATATTCTGCGGCAGGTAGCCAATGACAAAGGACTGACCGTCCGGCGTATTCTGGAAACCCCCATTGCCGGGCTCACGCTCTATCACCAGGATGCGGAGTCACTGTCATCCGAAACGTAATGCGTTCACCTCCCGCAAAAAAAGCCCCTGATGATCAGGGGCTTTTTTGATTCGTGATAGGAAAATCAAAAATTATTGCTTCAGAATCTTGATGACTTTCTGAACTCCTTCGTTGTTCTGAATCCGCAGGAAATACAGGCCCGTCGGCAATTGCAGCGTTTTCACGTCCAGCGTCACTTTACGACGGTTATTTTCAACGGTATTTCCCTGCAATTCCCACTGCGCCCCGCCGGTGGATGTCAGCGAAAATGTATACGGTATTGTTCCGGATTGAGCTGGCAAACTGGCAGGTAAGGTCAGGTTAATAACCTCCCGAACCGGGTTCGGGTAAACCTGCCAGACTTCACCGGCGGCTTCGGCGCTACCCGCAATACGTCCCCCGCCCGACACCAACTTAAACGTAACGTTTTTGGTGGTAATCAGCTCACCTGTTCCATTGGCACCCGTGAAGGCCGCTACCCGCAGCATATACGACCCCGTGGTAGGTTTCATCCCGTTATCGTCGCCAAATAAGCCGTACGGCCCGTCGTTATCGACGTTATTTTTAGACGATGTGCCGGTCAGTTCGAAGGCGATGCTGCCCACGGGTACGTTTGCCGTCGAGAAGAAATCAATTTTGTCGGGCAGATTCCGGACGCCGACGGCGTCGTTGTCATTTAACACCTGAATTACCTGACGCGAGGATTCATTACCGGCTTTCATCAACTGCACCGTTAATTCCGGTTCGCGGACGGTCAATTTAAACCGGATGCTGTAGCTCTTCTGATCTTTCGTGCTTTTTACCGTCACGGTATATTCACCGGCTTTCTGGGGCTTGCCGCTCACTTTCCGGTCAGCCGCGTTAAATGCGATGCCTTCCGGCAGGCCGGTCACCTCAAGCCGGGCGCCCGCTTCTACCTCTTCCAGCGTCGTGCTGTAGGATACGCCTTTGATAAGCACCTGATCCTTAATGGGCGCATAACCGTCTGCGCAAACCGTGGTATAGCTGGCGGTAGCGATTTTCTGGCTTTGTCGGGCTTCAATCACCAGGGTGCTTCCCTCCCGCATGGTGAGGTTCAGCGTATGCGTAGCCTGAGTGGTCCAGTCCGTTACACCAGCAACCCGGTATTCAATCCTGGTTTTATCGCCACCCCGGGTCTGGAACGTAATCTGTCCGGTTTGACAATTGTAGTCGGGTGCCAGCACCGCCAGAGGAGAATCAACCGGCGTCGTCGGCTCGGTGGGTTTCGTCGGCGTTGTCGGATTCGAGGGGGTATCGCCGTTGCAAGTTAACGTTTTGGGCGACCCTTTGAGCAGGTAATCGCTGCCTTTCACCCGACCCCAGATCGAATACGTCTGGTTGTTCTTTAACTCTTCGGGCGTATCCCACCGATAGCCGTGGCTGCCGTTGCCCTTGCCGTTATCTTTCAAATCCTGCCGGAACAGGTTGGCCTCAATCGTGCCCACCACCCGAGCCGATGACAGGCTGCTGCCCACCAGAAACTCAATGGTTACCGGTGTGTTGGGCTGATCGCGGTTCCACACCCAACCCGCAACGTTCAGACAGCTTACTAGGTCCAGATAACCGTCAAAGTTACCGCTCACCGGATTGGTGGGCGTTTCAGGTGTTGTTGGCGTTGTTCCATCCGATACCGTCAATCTAACTTCGACGCTGGTTTTTGCCCCCTGCTTATCGGTCGCCGTATACGTCAGTTTGTAGCTTCCAAGCGTTGTAACCGTTCCAGTCAATACTCGGCTAACCCGATCAAAATCCACGCCTTTGGGCATGTTGCTCATGGAATAGGTCAATGCGCCGTTCTCGGGGTCGGTAAACGCTGGTAAAGCCGTCTGAAAAGCCGTATTAACCGTGGCCGTCAAATCCGCTACATTCGGGGCTACCGGTGGCTGGTTAGCCGGTATTGGATCGGTAGGTCTTCCAGGATTTGAGGGCGTATCGCCATTACAGGTTAACGTTTTGGGTGACCCCTTGAGTAGATAGCTGGTTCCCTGAACCCGGCCCCAGATCAGGTAGGTTTTATTATTTTTCAGTTCCTCGGGCGTATTCCAGCGATAACCGTGGCTGCCATTACCTTTGTCGTGGTCTTTCAAGTCCTGCCGGAACAGGTTGGCTTCGATCGTACCAACTACCTTCGCATCGGCCAGGCTGCTGCCCACCAGAAACTCAATGGTTACCGGTGTGTTGGGCTGATCGCGGTTCCACACCCAGCCCGCAATGTCCAGACAGCTTACCAGATCCAGAAAACCTTCATAATTGCCACTCACCGGATTGGTGGGGTTAGTCGGTTCGTTGGGTGTGCTTCCATCCGATACCGTCAATCTAACCTCAACGCTGGTTTTTGCACCCTGCTTATCGGTCGCCGTATACGTCAGTTTATAACTTCCCGGCGTCGTAACCGTTCCGGTCAACACCCGGCTGACCCGATCAAAATCCACGCCTTTGGGCATATTACTCATGGAATAGGTCAACGCGCCGTTCTCGGGGTCAGTAAAAGCTGGTAAAGCCGTCTGAAAAGCCGTATTGACCGTGGCTGTCAAATCCGCTACATTCGGTGCTACCGGCGGTTGATTAGCCGGTGCTGGATCGGTAGGTTTCCCCGGATTTGAGGGCGTATCGCCATTACAACTTAACGTTTTGGGCGACCCCTTGAGCAGGTAATCACTGCCTTTCACCCGACCCCAGATCGAATACGTCTGGTTGTTTTTCAATTCCTCAGGGGTGTCCCACCGATAGCCGTGGCTGCCATTGCCTTTGCCGTTATCTTTCAAATCCTGCCGGAACAGGTTGGCTTCGATCGTGCCCACCACCCGAGCCGATGACAGGCTGCTGCCCACCAGAAACTCAATGGTTACCGGCGTGTTGGGCTGATCGCGGTTCCACACCCAGCCCGCAACGTTCAGGCAGCTTACCAGGTCCAGAAAACCTTCGTAATTGCCACTCACCGGATTGGTTGATTTCTCTACAACAATGAGCCTGAAGCTCAATTCGCCAATATCGTTACCTTTATCATCCACCGCTTTGAGACTGAGCGTCGTCACTCCCGTCTCGGTGGGCGTTCCGGAGATGGTGCGGTTTTCGGTGTTATACGATAACCCGGCTGGCAAACCGCTCACTTTATAGGTGATGCCAGCGCCCGGGTCCAGCAAGGTATAACTGTAGTACTGCCCAACAACAATCGTCTGGTCGTCCAGCGTAGACGATGGCGAACAGCTCGTTTTGTAGACATAGCTCACCTCCCGGTCGCCCTGGCGGGCCAGCAAGCGGAGTTCGGCGCCGTTCCGTTTGTCAAGGTCGATCGTAAAGGCAGAGTTGCTCGTCCAGTCGGCAATACCCTGAATCGAGTAGGTGATGGCGCTGCCGTTACCGCCTTCGGTACGGATGGTCAACTTACCCGTCTGGCAATTAAACGTCGGCGAAAGCATGGCCAGCGGCTTGGTGGTGTTATCCCGAATTGTCAGCAGGAATCCGTCTTCGGCCTTAGTGCCCCGCTCATCGGTAGCCGTGAGCGTAATGGTTGTCTCACCGGCTTTGGTGGCGGTACCCGATATGGCCCGCGTTACTTTATCGTACCAGATTCCTTCCGGCAAGGCGCTGACCGTAATCTCGTATGAAGTGGAAGCCCGGAACGTCTCAGCCGGAATTCGCAGGATAAAAAATTCTCCCACCCGGTACGATTGATCGCTCATCGGGTTGGCTACCACCGGCGGTTCGTATCCTTTACAGGGCGACGTATAGGAATATTTTACCTCTTTGCCATTCTGCCGGGCCTGAATTTCAAACGTCGTTCCATTCCGCAGCCAGGGTGCCACCGTAAAACTTGTTTCCGTCGTCCAGTCCTCCACAATACCAACTGCCCGGAATTCAATTCTGGAACCGTCTCCTCCGCTCGTCCGGAATTTGATTTCCCCGGTATTGCAATCCATTGTAGGCTCCAGCAGCACCAGTTGTTCCGACGAACCTGCGTTCTTGATCGTCAGCCGGAATTCGGTGGTTACGCTGGCTCCTTTGTTATCAGTAGCCTTTACCTTGACGGTAACGGTTGCAGGCTGGGTAGGCATCCCGCTAATTTTCCGGCTACCGGAGTCATACCCAAAACCGTCTGGCAGGCCCTCTAACTCAATGCTGGCAACCTCACCGTCCGGATCGGAGAACGTTTCCCCTGCCAGTGTATAGGTAAAATCCTTTCCAACCGTAGCCGTCTGGTCGGGAATCGTTTTGCTCACAACGGGCGGCCGGTTAACTTCTTCCTGTCTGGTGACGGTCAGCCTGAAGCTGGTCGAAACGCTGGTTCCCTTGTCGTCGGTGGCTTTCAGCGTAATGGTTGAAACGCCCTCGCTGGTTGGTTTCCCACTGATCAGACGCTGATCGGCATTGTACGACAGACCGCCCGGCAAATCGGATACCTCGATGCTCACAATCCGGCCGTCGGGATCTTTAAACGTCTCAGCGGGAATGGTAAACGCGTAGTCCAGCCCCACATTGGCGGTACGGTCGTCAATTGGTTTCGACACAACGGGGGCCTCGTTGGCGTTCTGGCCCAATACCTTGATCTGAAACTGCGTTGTTACGGGTGTATTCTTGTTGTCGATGGCCTGAACCGTAATGGTCAGTGTACCCGTTGCGTTGGGCGTACCGGAAATGGTCACGCCGTTGGCCGAAAGACCCAGCGCGGGCAGACCGGAAGTGATTTCTACTTTGGTGATCGAACCGTCCGGGTCTTCGAACGTACCGGAGGGAATGTTGTATTCAAACGGTCTTTCAACGTAGGCCGTCTGGTTCGGAATGGGCCGACTCACCCGCGGGTCCTGGTTGGCATTGTCTTCCAGCCAGTCTTCATCAATCACAATGTTGACGGGCCGACGACCGTTCTGGACGTACTGCCGCGACCACTGATCACTGGCACGGTATTCCAAATTACTCACATCGTCGCGGACCATGGCCGACAGCTTGTACGAGGTGTTGCTGGCGGGCTGAACCTGCGTAACCGGCTGGCTGAGCAGACCCCGGCTAACCACCCGCTGAATCAACTGGTTGAGTTTATCGCGGGCATCCCAACTGCCGAAGTTAGCGAGTGTCACCAGCTGCGCTCCGTGCTCAAAACTCTCTTCCACCTGCTCATAAAACCGCTGAACGGGTACGGTGCTGTAAAACATCCCATCCACTTCGTTACAAACCCAGCCACCCGGCCGGACGTTACTCCGCACCACATCCATCGAAAACCGGTGGTTGTATTCCGGGCCGTCGTTGATCTTCACCCCGTCCGCATTCTGGGCCAGATTCCGGAAGGCAAACGTACCCCGCAAACCGCTCTGGCGATCCCAGACGGACCCGTGCTGGTTGACCACCTGAATGGCTCCGTTTATTTCTTTGATTGTCCGGTTGGTTTCGTCAAGAAACCGCTTCAGCATCAGATGCCGGAACACGTACCAGTCTTCACCCCAGCGGCCACGGTTAAATGAAATGTACGGATCAGCCTGGTTGTAGGGGGGCGGGTTAACGGCTTCCCAGCGACTAAAGTCACTGCCCCAGCGTTTATTTAAAGATTCAAGCGAAAACCGTCCCTGTAACCACTGCCGAAACCCCTGTTTCATGGGTTCACCGTAATCAAACGGAATTGGATATGAACCGTTGGCACCGCCGTTACGGGGTGAATATTCGGCTTCCTGAATGGGCGATACCGTCACCGAAAAAAACAGCAACTGGTCCTGCTGCTGCAAATATTGGTACCGATGGGTCACCTGACGGATAAAGTCCTTCGCCAGATCGAGGGTGGGCTGGTGGGCAAAACTGAACTGAACCCCACTCGCGAAATTCATCTGGGTATTATCAGCCGCTTTCATGGACTCTTCGGCATTCCAGAAGCCGTTGAGCCGGTTGGGGTCGCGGGCCAGGTGAATCCGGAGGGCTACTTTCATGCCCATCCGCAGGGCCGTGTTGATGTGGGAATCGACCACGTGCCAGTTCGGAGCACTATTACGGGTTGGATAAACGTGATCCCAGTGTACGGAAATCTCGGCTGCGTTACAACCCATACGGCCCGCATTCTCAATCCGTTCATCGTCAATCTGGGCATCGGTCTCGTAGTTGAAAATTACAATGGCCAGATAACGCTGCCCACCCGGAATTTTAGGGGCAACGGTATACGTTGCTGACGGTTTGGCGCCGACCAGCGGCAGCGGTGCGATCAGGGCGAAGAAGAAAAGGCAGAATAACGTTGAGAGTAGTGTTCTGATCATCAGTGCAAAGGCTAAATTGAACGTACGAATAGCCTGATAAAGTCACACAAACCCGTACAGGCGCGGAGACGGCTCGCACACCTTCTGTTCTGCGGTACTCATTCAAAGCTATTTTTGGTTGGTTGAATTCGCAGCAGGAACGTTCCTGCCCGAACCCCGATTGGTCAGATTGGCAGCAGTCAGACCATCGAATAACTGCTATATTCGGTTTCGCACGTTTTTGTGGACAAAAATCATTCCAATATATGATGCTTTTGGAATGAAAAGTAGCTTAAAACCAATCGGAGTACTGTTGTCACGACGCAAATGAATAGACGTAGCTTTTATAATTCATAGAGTACGGGATTAAGCTGGCATTTGCCAGACATGACAGGCTTAACTAAAACCTGTAGCGAAGAAAGGTGTAAAATATTGTGCTTATGGTTACGAAATTTATTGACTGGTGCCGGAAAATTGCAATAATCCAATGAAATCCCAGCATAAATTAGTACATTATAGTGCCAGGATCGCTTCCTGCCAGTGTTTTGTCTGGATTCCAGCGTCAAACTGATGGCTTTTTTCAATCAATAGCTCCTTGTGGTAGGCCGCCGGATTTTGCATCACGTTCAGCATCGCTTTCCGGAATTCTTCGGGGGTCGGGTAGTCGATAAGTTCGCCCATTCCCTGACTGATAAATTCTCTGGCTCCTCCCGCATTCGGTGCAACCAGCGGTTTTCCGAGCGAGGCTGCTTCGGTCATGATCTTACCAAACGGTTCCTCGCGGGAGGTCATGACCAATCCGTCCGCCAGTTGCAGGTAGTTATAATAGTCGTCAGTCTGCACATCAACGAAGCTCACGTTGGGCAGGTTCAGCGCCTTGACCTGGCTATCGACCAGGTAGTTCAGACCCGTGGGTTTGGAGTTTCCCATCCAGATAAAATGACAGGATTGATCGGCCAGCGCCTGGGCAATGAACGGAAACAGATCAACGCCCTTGCGGTAAATGCGCGTACCAACCATCGTCCAGACGAATGCCCCCGGTGCAATCTTCAGTTGTTTCCGCAGTTCTTCAACCCGCTGGCTGGAGATCGTCTTTCGGCTTAAATCGACCACCGGATACAGCAAAGCCGTCTTTTTGGCCCCCATCACCGTGGCCAGCTCACAAATCTGTCCCGTCACGCCAATGACCAGATCCGAGTACGTCATGGCGTGCGCCATCTCCTGATAGCCAATGGATTCAAACGAGGAATGCAGTTCATGAATGTGCGAAATTGTCCTGACGCCCATCTGCTCGGCTAGTGACGACAGCGGAAACATCAGCACGGTATTCAAATACCAGTAGTCAGCCTGATACTGTTCCTGAATCCGCCGGATGTTGTTTTTATACACTTCGACCCCCATCGCGTTAGTTACTTTGGAATAGATCCGCTGAAGCCTTCCGCGGTCAAACGGCGAGGTAAACAGCGGAATATCAGCGGGCAACTGCTGGGTCAACGGCCCCTGCTGCTCGCTGTACAAAGCCGCCCGCAACTGGCCCCGGTCGAAATTCTGCAAGTAAGTCCACAACACCACTTCGGAGCCGGTAAACGAGCCATATGGCGTGAAGAATAAGATTTTTTTCATGGCTGGAATCACACTTCGGCTGCGAATATCCGCCGAAATACGCAGAGTACCGTTATATCAACGGAAATTTGCCACCGTCATCGGCAAACCGGAAGGCTCGACAATTTGTTACCCGAACGATTGGCAATTCAATTGTATATTGCGGCTTCGTTGGCTTAACGGTTTCCTTTTACGGTTTCCCGCCCTGCATACTCACCGCCGACAGATAATAGATGACTGGATCGCTCCGGCGATCGTTGGAATTATGGCAAATCGTTATTTTCTGAAAATAAAAGAAGTCGTCCGGCACACCCCGGACGCTGTTACCATTCACTTCTGGCACCCCATTAATGAAGTTATCCGGTACCAGCCCGGCCAGTATCTGACCTTTATTTTACCCATCGACGGCCAGAAAGTGCGCCGGTCATACTCCATGTCCAGTTCTCCGCATACTGATGTATCGCTGGCCGTTACGATCAAGCGATTGCCGGGCGGTACGGTTTCCAATTACCTCTGCGACCATGCCAAACCCGGCGACGTTCTGGAGACCCTCGAACCGCTGGGTACGTTTGTTCCGAAACTGGACCCCAGAAACCAGCGCCGGATTGTGCTGATCGGAGCCGGAAGCGGTATTACGCCCCTGATCTCGATGATCAAATCCATTCTGTACGTAGAACCCCGGACCGAGCTCTGGCTGCTGTACGGTAACCGGACCAAAGAATCGACTCTTTTTGAAAAAGAACTGAACGAACTGGCCCGGCAGTCGGGCGGACGGTTCCGGATCACGTATATGCTGAGCCAACCCGAAGCGGGCTGGAACGGCCTGGAAGGGCGCTTAAACCAGTCGAACATTCTCAAGATTCTGGAAGCCCTGCCGGTAGACGAACTCCGGCGGGCCGATTATTACATCTGCGGTCCCGACGGTTTGATGGACGAAGCCCGTGGGGCGCTCCGCATCCTGAACATACCGAACGAGCAGGTCCATAAAGAAAGTTTTGCCACGGCGGCTTCGCACGAAACGCACGGGCAGGTCGTTGAAGAAGAAACGGCCTCTCCGGCTTCGTCAACCCCGGAAGTAACCATCCTGTACGAAGGCAGCGAGTACAAATTTACCGTTGAGCCGCACCAGACCATTCTGGAAGCCGCGCTCGAACTGGACATTGACCTGCCTTACTCGTGTCAGGCCGGTATGTGTACGGCCTGCATGGGTCGTTGCCTGTCGGGCAAAGTGCATCTGGATGAAGAAGACGGTCTGGCCGAGTCCGAACTGCAAGCCGGTTACATTCTGACCTGCGTAGCGCACCCGTTAACCAATGATGTCGTAATTGAAATTGAATAATGGAACCCACTTTAGTCATTCCAACCCGTCCGGCCCGCCCGTTCATTGGCGAAGATTTTGTTCTGAACACCTGGGACGAAGTAAAACCGTTGTACGACAATCTCGTTGAGCGCCCGATTCATAACGCCGACGAACTGCGCCAGTGGTTTGCCGATCGCAGCGAACTGGAATCGTTCCTGTCCGAAAACTTCGCCTGGCGGTACATCCGGATGACCTGCGACACCTCCGACCCGGAGTTGATCAACCAGTTCAATTTTTTCATTACCGAGATTCAGCCGCAGTTATCGGCCTACGAAAACCGACTGGATAAGCTGGCTGTTGAAAGCCCGTATCTGGCTGAACTGCGGGACAAGGGCTTCGACATTACCGTTCGCGGAATGAAAAAAGCCATCGAAATTTTCCGGGACGAAAATATTCCGCTGCAAACCGACATCCAGACCGAGCAACGCAAATACGGCGCAATCGTTGGAGCGATGACCATTGAGATGCCAAATGCGGAAGGCGTTGTGGAGGAAATCACGCTTCCGCAGGCCAGCACCCTGCTGCAATCACCCGACCGGGCCGTGCGTGAGGAGGTCTGGCGGAAAATTCAGGAACGACGGTACGAAGATGCGGACTCGCTGGACGAACTCTACGACCGGCTGGTTGATCTGCGTCATCGGGTGGCTGTCAACGCCGGGTTTGCCAATTTCCGCGATTATATGTTTGCGGCCATGGGCCGGTTTGATTACACCCCGCAGGACTGCTTCAATTTCCACGCATCGGTGGCCAAAGCCGTGGTGCCGCTGCTGGATCAACTCGCTCAGGAACGGAAACAAAAGCTGGCGAAAGCTGATCCCTCCTTTGAGACCTTGCGGCCCTGGGATGCCAAAGTGGACCCCGACGGTCTGCCCGCGCTGAAGCCGTTTGAGACCGGCGACGAATTGCTGAATAAAACGATTACCTGCTTTGGTCGGCTCGATGCTGCTGCTGGCGGCACCTATCTGAGCGATTGCCTGCGCATTATGAAGGCAATGGGGCACCTGGACCTCGAATCGCGCAAGGGCAAGGCACCGGGTGGTTACAATTATCCGCTGGAAGAAATTGGCGTTCCGTTTATTTTCATGAATGCCACGTCGAGCCTGCGCGATCTGGTGACGATGGTTCACGAGGGTGGTCATGCCGTGCATTCGTTTCTGACCCGTGACCTGCCCCTGAAACCGTTCCGCAACCCGCCGATGGAAGTGGCCGAACTGGCGTCGATGGCGATGGAACTGCTCACAATGGATTACTGGGATGCCTTTTTCGAAAATCCCGAGGACTTAAAACGCGCCAAAATTCAACACCTGGAATCCATCATCGAAACCCTGCCGTGGGTGGCTACGGTCGATAAGTTTCAGCACTGGGTGTACGAAACAGCAGCCACCCCAGCGGCTTCTGCGACCGACCGTCCGGCGGCCTGGCTGCGCATCTTCGAAGAATTTTCAGACACCGTTACGAACTGGCAGGGACTCGAAAAATACGAAGCCTATAGCTGGCAAAAGCAATTACATTTATACGAAGTACCGTTTTATTACATTGAATACGGTATTGCGCAACTGGGAGCCATCGGGGTCTGGATGAATTTCCGCCAGGATCCGCAAAAGGGCCTTCAGGGGTATATGAACGCCCTGAAACTCGGCTATACGGCTCCGATCAACGAAATTTACCGGGCGGCCCATGTTCCGTTCGACTTCTCGGAGGAGCATATCGGACGGCTCATTCAGTTTGTCTGGAGTGAAATCGAGCGGCTGAAAAGCTGAACGGCGGCTCTCGATAAAAATTAGAGGGACTATTGGCTAATTGGCCGGTAGTCTATAGTTTTGTACTAAATTTTTGCAAAATGATTTGTATGAAAGGGCTTTTGAATAAAGGAGTATTTTTACTGGTTGTTGGTTTGCTGGCATCCTGTGATTATCAGAAATATAATACGATTCGCCAACGAGATTACCGGCAGGGCGATAAGTATGTATACGGTCCGGGCCTGGATTCACCCGCTGTGCAGACGAAGCGTCAATATCCTGCCCGTCCGGAACTGGCCGATCGCACCAATAAGATTCGTCAGAAATTGTTTAGTCAAGGTTCTCAGGGCAATTAATTGCCCTTTTCCTTATCCCTTTTCCACACCGTGCCTTTAATTAGAAAACAAGCCTTTCAAAGGTTAGCCCTATCTCATAAGCCTTTAATGTTGTACAAGAAAACTATCGTTTCGGCTTATGTATAATGGCAAAAAAGCAATCGTCGTACTGCCCGCATACCGGGCAGCATTAACGCTTGAACGCACCTTTCGTGAAATACCGTTTGACCTCATCGACGAGGTAATTCTGGTAGATGACGCCAGCCCCGACAATACCGTTGAAGAAGCCCGGCGGCTGGGCATCCGGCATATCATTCGCCACGAAAAAAACCGGGGTTACGGCGGCAACCAGAAATCCTGCTACGCCAAGGCAATTGAACTGGGCGGGGATATTGTGGTCATGCTCCATCCGGATTACCAGTACACGCCGAAGCTCATTACGGCGATGGTCAGCATCATTGGCAATGAACTGTACCCGGTGGTTTTCGGCTCACGGATTCTGGGAAAAGGTGCCCTGAAAGGCGGTATGCCCATGTATAAGTATATTGCCAACCGCTTCCTGACGTTTACCCAGAATCTGCTTCTGAACCAGAAGCTGTCGGAATATCATACCGGCTACCGGGCGTTTTCGGGCGAAGTACTTCGGAGTCTGGATTTTACGCATAACTCCGACGACTTCATTTTCGACAATGAGATGATCGCCCAGATCTTCTACAAAGGGTATGAGATTGCCGAAGTAACCTGCCCCACCAAATATTTCGAAGAAGCCTCCTCCATCAATTTCCGACGGAGCAGCATTTACGGTTTGGGTGTATTGAAAGTATCCCTGTTGTACCGGCTTACCAAGTGGGGCCTTATGAACTGGAAAGTGCTAAAATAACTCTAATAATCTTTTAATATCTTACAAGTCAGTATTTTCCATATATTGTGCGATAACAAGACCGTTTTTAGCCAGCGGGTCTTGCGCTTAGTTAAAATATACTAATTTTGCGTATCATTTTATTGTAAATCAAGCATTGGAAGCACTTGTCTGCCTTCAGACTCACTCATTTCAAGACGTGCTTATATTTCAAAATCTTGTACTTTTCCGTAAACATCAGAATTTATGAACATAGCCTTAGTGACGGGTTCCGCCGGATTGATTGGTAGTGAGTCTGTAGCCTTCTTCGCCGATAAGTTTGATTTAGTGATTGGTGTGGATAACAACCTGCGCCAATATTTTTTTGGAGCGGACGGCTCGACCGAATGGAATCGCAACCGCCTGAAGGAAGCGTATCCGAATTATGAGCACTACACCGCCGACATTCGTAAGGTAGAAGAGCTGGAGCCGATCTTCAAAAAATACGGTACCGACATTACGCTGATCGTTCATACAGCGGCTCAACCCAGCCACGACTGGGCAGCCCGTGAGCCCTTTACCGACTTTTCGGTAAACGCCACCGGTACGCTGAATCTGCTGGAAATGACGCGGCAAAACTGCCCGGAAGCGGTTTTCATTTTCACTTCGACCAACAAAGTCTACGGCGACAATCCGAACTACCTGCCGC
The DNA here is from genome assembly GCF_003259745.1 of Larkinella arboricola. Lineage (GTDB taxonomy): Bacteria > Bacteroidota > Bacteroidia > Cytophagales > Spirosomataceae > Larkinella > Larkinella arboricola. Next base: position 483,252 of record NZ_QLMC01000003.1, read on the forward strand.
TGATCGAAACGGAAACCCGCTGGGAAATTGACGAAAACCACCCCTACTTCACCAACGGTATCGATGAGTATATGTCGATTGACCATACCAAGCACTCGCTGTTTGGTGCGTCGAAAGTGGCTGCGGACGTTCTGGTGCAGGAGTACGGACGGTATTTTGGCATGAAAACCGGTATTTTCCGGGGCGGCTGTCTGACAGGGCCGAACCACTCGGGCGCTCAGTTACACGGTTTTCTGTCGTATCTGATGAAGTGTGCGATTACCGGCAACCACTACACCATCTTCGGTTACAAAGGCAAGCAGGTTCGCGACAACATTCACAGCTACGACCTGGTGAATATGTTCTGGCATTACTACCAGAATCCGCGGGCGGGCGAAGTCTATAACGCGGGCGGTGGCCGACACGCCAACTGTTCAATGCTGGAAGCCATTGCCATTTGCGAAGAGATTTCGGGTAATAAAATGAGCTACAGCTATTCGGAAACCAACCGCATCGGTGACCACATCTGGTATATTTCGGACCTGTCGAAATTCAAGGCGCATTATCCCGACTGGAACTGGACGTATGACCTGAAACAAACGCTGGTACAAATCCACGACAGCATGGCTCAGCGGATTCTGCTCCAGAAATAAAATAATGTCCTTAAAGGCAAGTGTATCAGGCCATTTCGGTATCTGATGCACTTGCTTTTTTCTAGGTATTCCCTCCAACTTGCCTCAGAGGGCATTCGGCTTCGGCTTTAAATCTTTACTATGCTTGCCGCAAATTTGTTAAAAAACCCCGTTTTCTGGGAAGTAGCAGGTTGGCTCGCGTTTCTGATTGTCGGCGGTTTATTCATTGCAAGTGATTTTCGACACCGGTTGTCCCGCTGGCAACAACTTGGCCTGCTGGTAGTATTGGTCGGTCTGCTGGTGACCAATCGGCTGCTTCTGCTCTTCTTCAACCGCGAACTCAATCCTGACGAAAGTCAGATGCTCTCGCAGGCTATCACCCTCTGGCATCACCCCGTCTACTGGCGATCGACCGACGGCGCGACGATGGGACCACTGAGTTCGTATTTCGCTTCTATCCCGGCCTATTGGGGTTCTGCACTCGACTACCTGGCCATTCGCCGGACAGGCTTTTTATGCCTGCTGGTCAGCGTCATCACCGGCTATTTTACTCTGGAGAACTTCTTCAGGCCCCGTACGGCCCGGCTCGCCCTTCTTCCGGGCGTTGCATTTCTGGCGTTTGCCTACCAACTCGACTTTCTCCACGCCACCAACGAACAACTCTCTCTGGCACTGCTGGGACTGGCTTTCTGGCAGTATTCCCGGCTCTGGAAACGGCAGTCGTTCGATTCCGTTAGCGGTCTGTTCGTTCTTGGTTTTATCTGTAGCCTGGTTCCTTTTGCCAAATTGCAGGGTGCTCCTCCGGCGCTGGTCATTGCTGCGGCTGCCTTAATCGGCTTGCTGGGTCTGCGCAAGCGGCTGGACCCCGCCCAGTTCTGGGTAGCTTTCGGCGGGTTGCTGGCGGGTGGTCTGGCCTTTCCGCTGCTGGTCGTGTTCCTGACCTGGCAATTCGAGGTCTTCGACGATTTCCTGCAATTTTATCTCTTCGGCAATCTTAACTACAGCGCCGGAGCCAGTTTCTGGGACTATCTGCTGCGGTTTCCGGTTTACGTCTATCACAACCTTGATTTTTTGTTTTTTCTGATCCAATCGTTCGCCCTGCTTCTGGGCTGGGTACTTTTTTCCGAAGGCAGAAAAAAACACAACGGTCTGCTCATTTTTGCTCTGGCTTCCATCATAACGGCAGGTTATGCCGTCATCAAGCCAGGCAACGAATTCGGCCACTATCTGCTGTACCTGATCTTTCCAGTCTGTCTCCTCAATGCCTGGCTTATTGACAGCTTACAGGCTCCTTTTCACACGCTGGTCTGGGTACTGCTGATTCTGGTTTCGATTGGCATAAAATCTGCACTGCAACGGGGAGACCTGGCCAAAGAGCCATTGAATGCATTGCGTCAGCAACCGTTCGGATTTCGTACACTTTTTGTTTCAACCCCGGCGCGTGAAATACTGAAATACGCCCGGCCGGGTGAAGATTTGGTGGTATGGGGCTGGGCACCCACGTACAACATTCAGACCCAGATGCCGCAGGGTGTTGCCGATAATCATACGATCCGGTGTATGCTGGGCAGCCCGGAAGCGCAAAGTCGGCACCGTGCCCGGTATCTGCGCAACATTCAGACCTCCCGGCCGCCGGTTTTTGCGGACGCCGTCGGCCCCAATTCGTTCTGGCTTAATAACCGGGCGACGCAGGGGTACGAGAACTTTCCGGAATTAAAACGTTTTATTGATGCTAATTATCGATATATAGGCGATGTGGAAAACACCCGGATTTACGTCCGCACCGACCGTTATCAACAACCATAGCCAATCTATGTGGACAAAAAAAGGACTGATTTACAAAACCGACGGCCAACGGCCGTTTAGCCGCACACACGCACAGGTTCCGTTTGCTTTTCCGCTCAATGAGGAACGGCTGCGGGTTTATTTTGCCACCCGCGATGAAAACCGGGCTTCGTCCACGTCGTTCGTCGAACTGGATGCCAACGATTTGTCGAAGGTGCTGTATGTACATGATAAACCCTGTCTGACCAAGGGAGCCGTCGGTATGTTTGACGAAACCGGCGCCATGCCATCGTGGTTCCTTAAACGGGGGGATGAGATCTGGCTGTACTACACGGGCTGGAATAAAAGCGAAACGGCCTGGTATCGGCTTGGAATTGGTCTGGCCATCAGCCGCGACGGGGGACTGACCTTCGAGCGGGCCTACGACGGACCGTTGCTTGACCGTTCGATTTACGATCAGGTCTGGGTAGCGCAGCCCTGCGTGATGGTCGAAACCAATACCGATGGCACCGAACGCTGGCGGATGTGGTATCTGTCCTGCACCAAAATTGAAATCATCAACAACCACCCCGAGCCGTTTTACGACGTAAAATACGCCGAGTCAAAAGACGGTATCACGTGGGAACGCAAAGGCATTGTCTGTGTTGGTTACAATGAATTTACGGATGCGATTGGCCGACCGGCGGTGGTGAAAGACAGGGATTTGTACAAAATGTACTATTCGTACCGCAGCGCCACCGACTTCCGGACCAGCGTTGAAAAAAGTTACCGAATTGGTTATGCCGAGTCTAAAGATGGAATTACCTGGGAGCGGAAGGACGAGCAGGCAGGCATCGAGCGTTCGGCGGACGGCTGGGATTCTGCTATGATGGATTATTGCCATTTGTTCCGGCATCAGGGCAAGTGGACAATGCTCTACAACGGTAACGGTTTCGGAGCGGCCGGCTTCGGGTACGCCGTTCAGGAAAGCAATTAATAACGGATTAGTCCATAATAACTTACGGTTGCAATTGATTACCAGGACATCCCGTTTATTAAAATACCCTTGAGTAAGTTGACATTACCAGTGGGGCAAGGTACCTTTGTTAAGGTATGTTCATACCTGCTTGAATTAGTTTAGTACTATTTTAGACACATTCATACCATTATGTCATCACTGCGCGACTCATACAAGCAGGAAGGTTATGTTCTGCTGAAAAATTTTCTGGATAAAGATCTGGTAACGGCCATTCACCGCGAAGGGCGTCAGATTTTTGCCTATCAGATTCAGCGGACACTGGGCAAATCGGTGGACATCGACGATCAGCCGGCGTTTGAAAAGGCGATGTACGAATTCTTTGCCGCCGACTTTACGGCGTTTGCCAATACCGGCAAGCAGGTTCAGCACATGGTTTCGCTGCACCGGCTCGGCACCGATTCCCGCATTACGGATACGCTGAAGGAACTGGGTCTGGATTATCCCGTCATCGGCGTTCGTCCGGCCATGCTTTTCAACAGCCGTCACCTCGCCAAACGCGATGATTACTGGCGCTTGGGCGCTCACCAGGACTGGCGCACGGGCCAGGGTTCGCTCGACAGTGTGGTGGTGTGGTTCCCGCTGGTTCCGGCCGGGGCCGATCTGGGGGCTCTTCAGGTTCTGCCGCGCAGCCACCGCAACGGCTTGTATGAATCGTCTTCAGTCGATTACATCGGCACCATTCCGGACGAGCTTTTACAGGACGAATGGCAGCAACTGGAGTTTGAAGTGGGTGATGTGCTGTTTTTCTCCGCTTTTCTGGTACACCGCTCCGGTATCAACTCGACGGAATCCATCCGGTGGTCGGTGCAGCTTCGTTATAATAACTTACTGGAAAACACATTCATTGAGCGCGGCTATCCGTTAGCCTATATATACAAGCCGCAGGCTGAACTGATTACCCCCGATTTTCCGGCGGTGAGTCAGATGAATGAAATTTTCAATTAAGATGAAAGTAAGCGTTTCAATCGTCACCTACAACCACGCCAAATTCGTTCGGCAAACGCTGGATAGTGTGCTAAGTCAGCAAACGAACTTCGACTTTGAAGTGATTGTGGGTGACGATTTGTCGAAAGATAATACCCGCGAAATTCTGCTCGAATACCAGGCCCGCTACCCCGACAAAATCCGGCTGCTGCTGCATCCAACCAATATGGGGAACAACGGCATGTACAACGCCCTCAGCACGTTTAAAGCCGCCCGGGGGGAGTACATTGCGCAAATGGACGGGGACGATTACTGGACCAGCCCCCATAAATTGCAGAAACAGGTAGAGATGCTCGATCAGCATCCGGAATATTCGGCCTGCTTCACGAATGCCCGGATTGTTTTTGATGACGAGCATTACGAGCCGGTCATTCTGGTTACCGACAAAAAACCGTTTTATACCGTCGATGATCTGATTGGTGAAGATGAGATTTTTTTCATGGCCACCTCCAGCATCATGTTCCGGAAAAATGCCATTCCCGAGTATCCCGAATGGTACTATAAATCCCAGAGTGGCGACATTCCGCGGAACATTCTGCTGGCAAAAGCCGGTCCAATTGGGTATATTGACGAGATTATGTCTGTTTACCGGAAAAACATCGCCGGAGTCAGTTACGCCGATAACGTGCTGGACAAGAAATTTCTGGACAACCGGATTCTGATGTATTCAAACATCAACCGCGAACTGGATTATAAATACGACAAAGTTCTTCGCAAAAACATCGCCCGGTATTATAAAATGATGCTGGAAGCGAAGCAGTACAAAGACAGTTATTTCCGGCGGGCGGGTGCCGCCTTAAAATTCCTCTACCTGGGAAGGCCCAAGGGACAGGTTGCCAAAGAAGTTATTCAGAAGTACGTTATGCCAGCGCCCGTATTCAAGTTGTACAGCGCCATCCGCTTAATGCCTTACCGACTAATGGACCGATCATGAAATTAAGCGTAGTTATTCCGGCCTACAACGAGCAGGAATCCATTCCAGAAACCTTGCGGTCCTTGTACCAGACCTTGTCGAAACACGGTATTCCGCACGAAATCTGCGTTACCAACGACAACTCCAAGGACCAGACCGCGCAGGTGCTGCAACAACTGACGTACGAAATTCCGACGCTGGTTTACTACACCAATCCGGGGCCAAACGGTTTTGGTTACGCTGTCCGCTACGGGCTGGAGCGGTTTACGGGCGACTGCGTGGCGATATTCATGGCCGATATGTCCGACGATCCGGAGGATCTGGTCAGGTTTTATAACAAAATGCTCGAAGGCGACTACGACTGCGTTTTCGGCAGCCGGTGGAACAAGGGCGGCAAGGTAGTCGACTACCCGGAGTTAAAAAAGGTGATCAACCGGGTGGCCAATTTCATCGTCCGGGTCCTGATGGGCATTCGGTATAACGATACCACCAATGCGTTCAAGCTCTACAAACGCGAAACGATGGAGGGATTGAAGCCGTTTTTGTCGCCCCACTTCAACCTGACGGTCGAATTACCCCTGAAAGCAATTGTACGGGGTTACAATTACGCCGTAGTGCCCAATAGCTGGACCAACCGGAAATACGGTGAATCGAAGCTGAAAATCAAGGAAATGGGCAGCCGGTATTTCTTTATTCTGCTTTATTGTCTGATTGAGAAATTCTTCTCGCGGGGCGATTTCCGGAAAAAGACAAAACCCGTGGCACCGGTCAGCCGATAAACCGAAAATCTTGCCAATCGTTCAAACAGTAACAGTCTTTGCTGGTTATCTATAAAACAAATTTCTTTTTCACCAGAAAAGATCAGAACCATGGCTGAGAAGAGCAAAGAGGAAATAGACGCGAAACAGGCAATCAGTCCGGCTGGTTTGGGGGATCAATCAGTCCGCGGAACCAGCGGCCCCGGTAGCCAGATTCCGGACGAGGAGATACAGGACATTGCACCGACCGACCTCGAAGATAAATACCTGGATGGCGAGGAAGATCAGGTTGCACCCAATGTGCGGGAAACGCATCCCAACCGAAACCGGGACGGAAAACCGCAACTCGATAAACCGTCGTACGGCGGAGGACACTAATTCAAAAAGGGCGCTTTCAGCGCCCTTTTTGATGGTTAACCGATACCCCTTATGGCGATTCGGCCACGGCCGATTCCGTCGAAAACTGTTGATACTTTCGGGAAAGAATACCGTATGACCTGGAACGCATGGCGAGCAGTGTAATAACCAGCCCGATCAGGCCGGTAACGGTAAACAACAGGGCCAGCCCCCGGTCTTTGCCCGTTCCAAACCAGCCTCCCAGTAGCTCCACACCTGCCCCCGAAGTCATAAACGGGATAAAAACCAACTCGGCAATCGGCCCAATGATAAAAGCCGTAATCGGCGAAGCCGCCTGTTCAACACTCTGGGCAAAGCCGAAAACCCGCCCTTGTCGTTCGGGCGAAATCAGTTTCTGAATGATGGTTTGCTCGGCAGCCTCCACTACCGGAATCAGGCACATATAGATGAATAAGCCCACCGAAAGCAGGATGATGGACGCCTGAATGGTGAAGAAAACACAGATGGCCCACATAATAATATTGGCCACAAAGAGCGTTTTCAACGGTTTAGCACCAAGCCCTTTCCGGGAAACCACTAGACCGCCAACGATAAAGCCCAGACTCAAAAAACCCCACAGCATTCCCCAGACCTGCACCGACACGAGCGACAAACCGTATGCATCCATCAGCGACATAAAAACACCACCCAGAAAGTTGTTCAGCGTGTTGAAAAAGATGAGCGCCAGTAGGCCCGGAATCTGCTGAATTGCTTTCAGCGTTCCCCAAATATCAATGCGCCGAGTGCTAGCCGACTGATCGGTTTCGGCTACCACAATTTCTGATTCCGGAACCGAAACCGTCCACAAGTGAACAACAACCAGGCCGGTGAGCGCAATAGCCAGTACCAGCATCCAGAAAACGCCCAGAAAAGCGATTGCTAAACCACTGAACAGGGAAGCCACCAGAAACGACACTCCGTTGGCCGTACCAACCAGCCCATTGGCCCGGTCCCGCTGGCCTTCTTCAATCAGCAGGGTTACCAGCGTTGAAATCGCGATGCTACGAACATTACCGACAATGGCCCCCAGAAGCCCCAGCAAAATAAACGCCCAGAGCGACAGACTGGTCGGGTTAGAAAAGACCGAAGAGGGCGTCACGCTGTACAGAAGCAGGGCGAGCAGATAGAACCCGAGCGAACACAGACTCGACCCCATCATGACAGTTTTCTTGCGGTAATGATCCACCAGCGACCCCAGAAAGAAACCGGAAAAGGCCACCGTTCCCAGGTAAATCCCGGCCATTACGGATGTCGCCACCACCGATTTGGTTTCCAGGTACAACCAGAAGGTAAGCGCATACCAGACGCACGAGTTGGTCAGGGAGGCCACCAGCGTGTTTGCCAGAAGAAGATAAAAGCGGTTGTTCATAAAAGGTTTTTACCACCCCGAGGCTCGGTAAAAAGTTATAGCATGATCCAGTACCAGACCATGCTATAACTTCTTCTCCTGGCAGAATAGTTTAAACCGTACGAAATGAATTTGGTTGCCAGAAACCCGTTCCGGACGATCCCAGTGCGACGGTTTCCTGTTTTTTGTGGTAGAAAAAGTACGATGCGGCTCCCAGGCCCAGAAAAACCAGCATGGGCAGCCAATCCGTCGGTGTTTTTCCGGCGCTGTAAACGCAGTACGTAGCGCCCACCAGATCGATCATTAAGCCGGCATAGGCCCACTCCTTAAGTCGGGGGAGACCCGGTATCAGCATGGCACCGACCCCGAAGAGCTTCGCCCAGCCTAAAAAAGGAACCAGATAAGCCGGGAGCCCCATTTCTTTAAAGCCTTGTACGGCCATTGGTACCACCAGAATATCAGGAATAGCCGAACCGAGCATGATAAACGCAAACAGACCCGTAAAAACCCAGTACAGAATTTTCGTCTTTTTCATGGTCGTAAAATTTGTTGTTTCGTTAGCATAACAGGACAAATGTACGACCCCGTCCAAACGTGGATGGTGTGTAAAAACGACATTCTGGGGGCGCATTGCGACAAGTTTCCGAACCTCTTTCAGGGCATGATAACTTCCGTCAGAACAAGCCCGGTGCGACGGGCCATACCGTCGAAAGCTGACAAAAAATAAGGTCAGGATTAGCAAAAATCCTGACCCAAAATTCGCTGTTCAGCCCGGCTTAACGTACCGTAAACAGTTTGAGACAAACCGGCGCAGGAACTTTTATCTGCGTACCGGTTGGCGTTAATCGACCGGTTTTGCCGTCAAGTTTGTAGACCACAATGTTGTCGGTATCCTGATTGGCGGCAAAGGCGTATTCTCCTTTGGGGTCGATCATGAAATTGCGGGGCGTTTTCCCCTCGGTCGGTTGCTGCCCAACCAGCGTTACTTTCCCGTCGTTGGCAATGGACAGAATCGCCAGCCCATCGTACCCCCGGTTCGACTGATAAAGGAATTTGCCTTTGGGGTCTGTATGAATATCGGCGCTGGTATTATTGCCCGTAAAATCGGCGGGCAGCGTTTTTACGTTATCCTGCAAGAGCGTCAGCGCACCCGTTTTGTTATCGATGGCGAAGGTGGCAACGCTCGAGTTAATCTCTTCCACCAGATACAGGTACTTGCCAGTAGGGTGAATGGCGATATGACGCGGTCCCGAGCCTGGTGCCACGCTGGCGTACGGAGTTACCGCCGGTTTTACTTTGCCGCTGGTTTTGTCAAACTCGTAGATATACACCTTGTCGGTACCCAGGTCGCAGACGTACACGAAACGGTTGTTAGGCGAAACGGTGGCCGAGTGAATGTGCGGTTTGTCCTGCCGCTGGGGGTGAGCCCCTTTCCCTTCGTATTTCAGCGTATCGGTGGCGGCTCCCAGCCTACCATCGTTCTGAATGGGCAGAACCGTGAACGTGCCCCCGCCGTAGTTCGAGACAAAGGCCAGCTTGCCGGTCTGATCGACGGCAATGTGGCAAGGCCCGCGTCCGTGCGACGATTGTTGGTTCATCATGGTCAGTTTGCCGGTTTTGGGCTCGATGGAATACGAACTCACCCCACCGGAGTTGGCCGCAGCTTCGTTGACGGAATACAGATACTTGCCGCTGGGGTGAATCGCAAGAAACGAGGGGCTTTTGGCGTTCGAAACCGTCTGGAGCTGCTTCAGTGAACCGGAAGCACGGTCGAATTCCAGCACGTAGATTCCTTCGCTGCCCCGGGTCGAGTAGGTCCCGACGTAAAGGATTTCTTTGGGCGATTGAGCCTTTGCCAGAGAACTCATGAGCAGGGCAATTAATAAAACCAGTTTTTTCATAGTCAAGGGAAATGAGTCGGTCACAAAACTAACAAAAAGGACAAGCCAGCGGGCCTATGCCGGTTGTTTCTTTCGATATGGGCTGTCCTCCTTCGGCTTCAGCACGGGGAAGGGAGCGGTTTGGACGCGAAAAGCAACTGTTTGCCGACCTTTTTTTGGAGCTGAACGACAAAGCCTCCGCCGGGTGCCAGATGCACAGACAACGGAACCGTCTGGGTAGAGGATGGCTTGACATGGCTACAGAACGGGTATTGATACGTTCTGAAAGTTGCTGGCGGATTGCCTGCATAGTCTTGGTTTTGTGGCCGAAAAAAGTAACTTTTGCCAGCCTGAAAAAACCGGTCCACTCATCAACCTAAACAATTTATTGACTCCATGCGCTTTAAACTTTTACTTTTTTTCCTGCTGTCCATCGGTATCGGATACGCTCAAAAACAACCGTTTACCCCTGCGCAGCTATTTAAAAACGAAAAAACCAACCTTCTTCAAGCCCTGCCGACCATCCGGGACTGGGCCGACGATTCGCATTACCTGCTCGTTAAAAATGAGAAAGAATATTCGGTAGACGTAAAAACCGGTCAGGGGAGTGAATTTAGACTAAAAGGCGGCTGGACGATCCATCCGCCCATGTCCGCACTCACCGGAGAAGGGGGCCAAAACCCAACTTTTTCGCCCGATGGAAAATGGCTGGCGTTTACCCGCGACAGTAAGAATCTTTACCTGAAAGACCTCACCCAATACCAGGAAAAACAACTGACCACCGACGGCTCCGAGACGGTTTACAACGGTTACGCAGCCTGGCTGTACTGGGAGGAAGTACTGGGCCGGAATACACAGCACAAGGCATTCTGGTGGTCGCCGGACAGCAAATACCTGGCGTTCATGCGGTTCGACGAAACCCGGGTACCGGTTTTTCCGATTGCCGGAGCTACAGGACAGCACGGTTATCTGGAACGTCAGCGGTATCCAAAACCGGGCGATCCGAACCCGCTGGTAAAAATGGCTATTGTAGAAGTCGCTACCGGTAAAATGGTGTGGGCGGACTACGACGCCAATGCCGATCACTATTTCGGTACGCCCTTCTGGACGCCAGATTCCAAAGCACTCTGGATGCAGTGGAAAAGCCGGGGACAGGATACGCTGAAACTGGTGGCTATCCATCCGGAGACAGGCAACAAAACCGAACTGGTGAGTGAAACCCAGAAAACCTGGGTCGACTGGCTATCGGATGTCCATTTTGTCAAAGACGGTAAGCATTTTATTCGCATGAGCGACGAATCGGGCTGGATGCACCTCTACCTGCACACGATGGATGGCAAGCTGAAAAACCCGATCACCAGCGGAAATTATACCGTAACGGGCGTTTCGCACGTGGATGCCAAAAACGGGCTGGTGTACTTTACAGCCCGCAAGGAAAACTCGGCCCGCATCGATCTCTATAAGGTAAAACTGGACGGCAAAGGACTCCAGCGCCTGACGTTCGGAGAATTCAGCCATCAGGTGCAGGTATCGCCCGGCGGCAGTTATTTTATCACGACGTATTCCAACCTTCAGACTCCGGCGAAGATGGCGCTGCTCGACAAAAACGGCAAACTCATCCGGGAACTGGGCGACGCGAAAGGTACGGGTTTTGACAAGTTTACGGTCGCTCGCACGGAACTGGTGCGCGTGCCCACCGCCGACGGTTTCCAACTTCCGGTGGTGATTAAATACCCGGCCAATTACGACCCCGGCAAACGGTATCCGGTGATGATCAGCATCTACGGCGGTCCCAATGCCGGGCGCGTATACGACCGCTGGAGTTACTCACCCCAGGAACAGTGGTACGCTCAGGAAGGCTTGCTGCAAGTCGGAATTGACCACCGGGGATCGGGGCATTTTGGCAAAGTGGGCCAGAACTTCATGCACCGGAATCTGGGCAAATGGGAAATGGAGGACTACCAGACTGCCGTGAAATGGCTGGTTGACAAAGGCCTGGCTGACCCGAAGAAGGTCGCCATTACGGGTGGCAGCTACGGCGGTTACGTAACGGCCCTGGCCCTGACGCGGGGCGCCGATGTGTTCACGCACGGTATTGCCAACTTCGGGGTTATGGACTGGCAACTGTACGATACCGAATACACCGAACGTTTCATGGACACCCCCGCCGAGAATCCCGAAGGGTACAAGGAAAGCTCCGTACTGACCTACGCCGACCGGCTGAAAGGTACACTCCGGATTGTGCACGGAACGATGGACGACAACGTTCATATGCAGAATTCCATCCAGCTCGTTGATCAACTGGAAAATCTGGGCAAGCACTTCGAATTTATGGTTTATCCCGGTGCGCGGCACGGCTTCGGCACCACCGCCAAGGGCAAACACGCACAGGCCGAAACCGCGCGGTTTATTTACCGGTATTTGCTGGAAAAACCGTTTCCGACGGAAGTGTGGCCGTAGCCGAATCGGATTATGGACGGTTTAGCGGTAAGCACCCATCACATAGCCATCAACAGGGACACCGGCTCAGACCAGGCCGGTGTTCCTGTTTTATCCACTGACTTGCCTTCAGGCTCCAACCCGCTCCGCCTGCCGCATCCGTTCCCGGTATTCCCGGGGCGAATGGCCGACCTGCTTCCTGAAGAACTTATTGAGGTGGCTTTCGTCGGTAAAGTAGAACTCGCTGGCAATCCCGTTGATGCGTTTGTCGCTGTATTGCAGCCAGTGGGCAATCAGTTTGGTTTTGTAACTGGCGATATACTGCTGCATGGTTTCTCTGGCGTGGAGCTTAAAATACCGTCCCAACTAAGCCGTCGAAATATTGAAATGCTCGCTCAGGTGTTCGGTTCGGAGCTTTTCGGGTTCGTAAATTTTATCCTGAAAGTAGTGTCGTATATCCATTGCCTTCTGCTCGGTATGTTCCGAAACATCCAGTTCCTGATACTTCTGCTATATCCGGTATAATTTTGCCTCATCGAACTTTTTAAAACCATGAAAGCAATCGTCTTAAAGCAGCCTGGGGCTCCCGGGAACCTGCAAATTGAAGAAGTAGCCACGCCAATCCTGAAAGAAGGTGACGTACTGATCGCGGTAAAAGCCATCAGTATCAACCCGGTTGACGTGAAAAGCCGCGCCGGAAAAGGTGTTTATGGCCGAATCAAGGAAGAAAGTCCGCTTATTCTAGGCTGGGATATTTCCGGCGTAGTCACCGAAAGCAAATCTCCCCTGTTCAAAACCGGCGACGCGGTATTCGGTATGGTCAATTTTCCGGGACACGGCAAAGCCTACGCCGAATACGTAGCCGCACCGGCCAGCCAACTGGCCCTGAAGCCCGCCAATATTTCGCACGAAGAAGCTGCCGCAGCCACGCTGGCGGCCCTGACGGCTTACCAGGCGCTGGCCAAACACGCCAACGTCCAGCCCGGGCAGAAGGTGTTGGTTCATGCGGCTGCTGGTGGCGTGGGGCATTTTACCGTGCAACTGGCCAAACACCTCGGAGCCTACGTAGTGGGAACGTCTTCCGTTAAAAACAGGGATTTCGTTCAGCAGCTGGGTGCGGATGAGCACATTGATTACCACACCTTTGACTGGGAACAGGCAACACCGCAATTCGACTTCGTGCTCGACACCGTTGGGGGCGACAACATCGACCGTTCGCTGCACGTGACCAAACCGGGCAGTACGCTGATCAGCATTCCGTCGGGGCTTAACGAAACCGTTACTGAAAAAGCGAAAGCCAAAGGCGTAAACGGTTATTTCTTCCTGGTTAGCTCGAACGGCGACGACATGAAAGCCCTCGCCGACTATCTGGAACAGGGCACCCTGAAAGCCCACGTGTCCGAGTCGTTTGCGTTTGCCGACATGGCCAAAGCCCACGAGCAGGTAGAAAGCGGCCGGACAGTCGGCAAAGTCGTCGTGGTCTTGTAACCCGTTTTCACCGCATCGGAAAGGCCCGGCTTCCGGCGGCAGTCAGATACCGTGAACTGACTGCCGCCGGTTCTGGTCTTACCCCAGCACTGGCAACTGTTGTTCAATCCGGCTCCGGCGGGCTTCGTACTGCTCCGGTAATTTCAGGTGGGTTCCCAGTTCGGTCAGCGGTTCATCGACCGTAAAGCCGGGGTTGTCGGTGGCAATTTCAAATAACACCCCGCCCGGTTCGCGGAAATAGATGGAATAAAAGTAATTCCGGTCAATCTGCCCGGTCACCTGCAACCCCCGATCCGCGAGCTTTTCGCGAAAACTTTCCTGAACAGTTTCATCCTTCACCCGGAACGCCACGTGGTGGATGGTTCCGCCAGCGACCAGCCCGTTGGCTTCTCCGCGCACTTCGACCAGATCCACAATGGCTGCGTTCGCGACGGCGCTGGTCGCAAAGCGGTACCGATTGACATGCTGCTCAACGAGCTGATAGCCAAACACCTCGGTCAGGATATCGGCCGTATCCTTAATGTTCTGGAGCGTCAGTGTGACGTTGTGAAATCCCTTGGTGGCCATGTCTGCTTTCACCTCCCCGGTTTCCCAGGGCTGGCGGAGGTCGGCGGTTTTGGGCACGATCAACTCCAGCTTCAGGCCGTCCGGGTCGAGAAAAGGCAGGTACCGTTCGCCAAACCGTTCCGAAGGCTTGTTGTAGATCACATTGTATTTATCAAACCGTTTCAGCCAGAAATCAAGGCTTCCTTCCGGTACGGAATAGCCGATTTCGGTTGCCATCCCCGTGCCCCGGCGACCGGGAGCGATGCCTTCCCAGGGAAAAAAGGTCAGAATAGTGCCCGGTGCGCCATTTTCGTTTCCGAAATAAAAATGATAGGTATTCGGATCGTCGAAATTGACCGTCTTTTTGACGAACCGCAAACCCAGCACATTCGTGTAAAAGCGGTGATTACGCTGCGCACTCGTGGCAATGGCGGTGATGTGGTGAAGACCTAAAAGTTGCTCTTCCATAGGATAGTGTGAGGTTGATCAGGTGAAGTAAAGGCTTCGGCCCTGGTTATGAATAAGCACCCTTTCAGAACCAGGAAAATTGTATTTTTAGCCGTAAAAATGGCCCGTTAACGATCTAAATGTCAACTGATTTTGTTTTATTAATGTAACCGGGGCCTGGTTTTTAGTCCGATTTGCCGCTCCGGTAAAAATTGGACAGAATGCGGTTTCCCCCATTCATTTTATTGGCAACAGATACATGAAAAAACAAATTGCACTTGAGTTGACTGAAAGCGAAGCGCAGATGCTGGCGTTTTTACTCCATACCGCTACCGATCAATTTTACGCCAGCAAGGTTCTTCGGGATCGGGCTAAAATTAGTCTGAAAGATTTACGAACGGCTGAAACGGTCAGAAGAAAATTATCACATCAGCGATAATTCAGGCGCCAAACGCCCTAAACGGTTTTCGCTGGTTTCTGATACCGAATAAACGGGATGTATCCTGTTTCACCCATTTGGTAACGTATGGCCATCTTTTGTTTAATAAAAGATGGCCAGCCAGATGGTTTCCTCCTCTTCGGTGGTCCATTCTACGCGGTGTTTGACGTGAGCGGGCAGGTTGATGTAACTTCCCGCCGACAACGTAACCGGTTCGTCCTCACCCCAGAGCCTGAGTTTGGCCGCTCCTTTTACCACCAGTACCCATTCATTCTCGGGTTGATCATACCAGAATCCTTCCGGCGACGCGTGGCCTTTGGAGACAATCCGTTCTATTTTGATCCCCTGACCTGCCATCAATTCCTCAAACAACTCCTCGGGCAAAGAGCCCGGAATTGCCGAAAACAGATTCCCGCTATTGTTCATCTCTATTGTTAACTGAGTTTTAAAGGTTATCCGTGCTTTTCAAGGCCCAATAAACCAGGACGGGCTGAAAAAACAGCCGGATAAACCGTTTCCGGTCGGTGTCCAGCCCAAAGGCATCCCGTTTATTGACGTACTGAGACACATTGCCGGGAAATACCGCCGTAAAAAAGGCAGCGGCAATTTTTCCAACGGTTTGCTGATGTTCCCGATCGGTCAATACCAGACTGCTGCCCAGCGCCACCTCAGCGATGCCTGAATAAACAACGGTATCGTCTTTGGGTAACGGTACCCAATCCGGAACCTGAGCCTGAAATTCTTTGCGGGCAAAAGTCAGGTGGCTGATACCGGCATAAATCAAACTGGAACCCAGAAAGATACGGGCTATTTTTTTAGCAGTCTTTTCGTTCATTGCGTCGTACGTTGATGTTTTTAATAAAAGCAGAAGTAACCCGTTTTGTTACGATTCCCCTTACTTTCCGGTATGTAGTTGCAGGTACTTACGCAGCAGATTACTTTTTCAATAGATTTTCGGTTCAAAAACTCACATTTTTGCGCCAAAGCAGTTGAATACCCGAACGCGTGAAAAAATTGATACCGGACAAACTTTTCAGCCCAACCGCATTATTTCATCCTGAAGTTTCTGCCATCCTTCACGCATTACTCAACGCAACTCATTAAATACATCCATATGATAGCAACAAAAGGCTATGCCGCCCAAACCAAAGATTCGGGCCTGGCCCCCTGGAATTTTGACAGACGTGAAGTTGGCCCGCACGATGTTCAGTTCGATATTACCTATTGTGGGGTTTGCCATTCAGACCTCCACCAGATCAACGGCGAATGGGGCGGAGAGATTTTCCCGATGGTGCCCGGACACGAGATAGTTGGCCGGGTTGTGGCGGTGGGCAGCGAGGTAACCAGGTTTAAAGTCGGCGATCTGGCGGGTACCGGCTGCATGGTTGACTCCTGCCGTAACTGTGAGTCTTGTCAGAAGGGACTGGAGCAATATTGCCTCAACGGCAACACGCTCACGTACAATAGCCTGGAGCAGGACCACAAAACCCCCACCTACGGCGGCTACTCCAACACCATCGTGGTGAACGAAGATTTCGTTCTTCATATCTCCGAAAAACTGGATTTGGCGGCCACCGCTCCCCTGCTCTGCGCCGGGATCACAACCTACTCCCCGCTGAGACACTGGAAAGTGGGCAAAGGCCATAAACTGGCGGTGTTGGGTCTGGGCGGCCTGGGACACATGGGGATCAAATTTGGTGTCGCGTTTGGAGCGGAGGTAACCGTTCTCAGCACATCGCCGAAAAAAGAGGAAGATGCCCGAAAATTGGGAGCCCATAACTTTATTGTTACGAGCGATCCGGCCCAGTTGAAATCCGCAATGGGTTATTTTGATTTTATTTTGGACACGGTTTCCGCCGAACACGATTACAACCAGTATCTGGCCCTCTTGAAAACCGACGGTGTCCACATCTGCGTAGGTGCTCCGCCAACGCCTTCCGCCCTGACGGCCTTCAGCCTGATTCCCGGTCGAAAAAGCATTGCTGGTTCCAACATTGGCGGTATTGCCGAAACGCAGGAAATGCTGGATTTCTGTGCGGAAAACAACATTGTGTCGGACATTGAACTGATCGACATCAAAGACATTCACCCGGCCTACGAACGGATGCTGAAAGGCGATGTGCGGTACCGGTTTGTCATTGACATGGCTACGTTAAAATAAGCCGGGCAACAAACGGAGGACAGGCGGGTTAGTTATCTTCAAACCAAGTTTATACGCGTATGGATTACATCCGATTGGGTAATACCGGCATGATGGTTTCCCGGATCTGTCTGGGTACGATGACCTATGGCACCCCTACCGAACGCTGGCCCTGGGCTCTGAATGAAGAGAAAAGCCGGCCTTTCCTCCAAAAAGCCCTGGAACTGGGAATCAATTTTTTCGACACCGCCGACGTGTATTCGGGCGGTGTAAGTGAGGAAGTAGTAGGCCGGGCGCTTCGGGACTTTGCCCGGCGCGACGAGATCGTACTGGCTACCAAAGTCTACAACCCGATGGGCCCCGGCCCGAACGACCGGGGTTTGTCCCGCAAGCATATCATGAGCGCCATTGATGCCAGCCTCAGAAGACTAGGTACGGACTATGTGGACCTCTACCAGATTCACCGTTGGGACGCCAACACGCCCATTGAGGAAACGATGGAAGCCCTGCATGACGTGGTAAAGGCCGGTAAAGCCCGCTACATTGGCGCGTCGTCCATGTATAGCTGGCAGTTTGCCAAAGCCCAATACACCGCCGATCTGCGCGGCTGGACCCGGTTCGTATCCATGCAGCCGCATTACAATCTAGTTTATCGGGAAGAGGAACGGGAAATGTTACCCTTCTGTGCCGACCAAAAAATTGCCGTTATTCCCTGGTCGCCCCTGGCGCGGGGACTGCTGACGGGTGGCCGTAGCAAGGAACGGAACGAAACCGAACGGGCGCGTACCGACGCGTTTGGCAAATCGCTGTATAGCGAAGCCGACTTCCGCATCGCCGACCGGGTAACGGAAATGGCCCAGCAGCGCGGCATTCCTGCGGCCCAGATTGCCCTGGCCTGGATGCTGAGCAAACCCGTTATTACGTCCCCCATTGTGGGAGCCAGCAAACCGGGCCATATCGAGGACGCGGTTGGGGCGATATCGGTCAAGTTGTCGGACGAAGAAATCCGGTATCTGGAAGATCCCTACCAGCCCCACCCGGTATTGGGTATGTAACCGGCTAAGGGAAAGAGAACATCCGCATGGTTTCGACAGCTTATGGACAGGCACAAATTGCCTAACTTTATCCATCCGCCACTGGATTGCTTTGTTTAAAATGGCAACTTTGTCCACGTCAAACGTCTGATTAATATGCCCAAAACCCTTCTACTCAGCCTTGCCCTTACGTTTACTGGTTTTTTGTGTCTGGCACAGCAGGAAATACCGTTGTATCCCGGCTCCGTACCGAACGCAAAAACATCGGATGTCAAAGAAACCAAACGGTCGGACCAGGTCGTATTGAATGTGGTTCAGCCCACGCTGTCGATCTTTCTGCCACCGAAGGAAAAAGCCACCGGAGCCGCCGTGGTTATCTGTCCGGGCGGAGGCTACGGGGTTCTGGTGATGAAGCGCGAAGGGTACGATGTGGCCGAAGCGTTCACGAAAATGGGCGTAGCGGCTTTTGTCCTGAAATACCGGCTGCCCAATGAGAAAACCATGATCGACCCCTCCATCGGACCGTTGCAGGACGCCCAGCAGGCGCTGAAAACCGTTCGGCAGCGCGCCAAGGAATGGGGAGTCGATTCAAAAAAAATCGGCATTATGGGCTTTTCGGCAGGTGGTCACCTGGCAGCTACCGCCGGAACCCATTTCAAAAAACCGGTGATCGACAACCCCGAAACCGTCAGCGTCCGGCCGGATTTTATGATTCTGATTTATCCAGTTATTAGTTTTCGGGACGAAATTGGGCATAGTGGCAGCCGAAAAAATTTGCTGGGCGCTTCGCCAAAACCGGAGCAGGTCACCTTATTTTCCAACGAATTGCAGGTCGATGAATCGACACCACCGGCCTTTCTCACCCATGCCGGAGACGATACCGTGGTCCCGGTCAAAAATAGCCTTATTTTTTACGAAGCCCTCCAGAAAAAGGGCGTTTCGGCTGATCTGCACCTGTACACGAAAGGGGAACACGGTTATCTGAAAACCCCGGCTTTTGAAGAGTGGTTTGGCAGAATCCGGCATTGGATGAACCAAAGCGGTCTGTTAACTCCCTGATTCCGCATCCCGTTTCAGCGAATGAACCGTAATAAAATATAAAAAAGCGATAATCTTATTATCAGGAGTTCCAGTAACTCATAATTAGCACAGAATTTAGACGATTAGCAGTAAATTAGCAGATTATTTGCCTTGTTGGCATAGTACCTCCTTTTTATTTGCCCGAATTCCTTTACCGTAGTATGAAAAAAATCCTACTCCCGCTCCTCTTGTGTTTTGCTCTGTACACCCGGGCACAAAATCCGGCAACGATGCCGCAACTGCCCGGTATTCAGGCAAACATTAAAGCCAGCCTGAAAGCAAAAATCAGCGGGACGGTGATGGATGCTGCGCAGAACAAACCCGTCGAATTTGCCACAGTTGCCCTGCTGAATCCGCAAACGGAAAAAATCATCGGCGGAACTACCACCAACGAATCCGGAAAATTCCTGATCAGTGGGGTGGATGAAGGCACGTACCGGATCGTCATCAGCTTCATCGGCTTCGAAAACAAAACCATCAACAATGTCCACGTGGGTTCCGAAGGAGGTGAAGTCACGCTGGGTATCGTGCAAATGCAAACCGACTCGCGCACGCTGAACGAAGTGATTGTTACGGCGGAAAAACCGCTGGTGGAGGACAAGGACGACCGCATCGTTTACAACGCCGATAAAGACGCGACCAACGCCGGAGGCTCGGCCATCGATGTTCTGAAAAAAGTGCCACTGCTGACGGTTGATCCGGACGGAACGGTAACGCTCAAAGGCAGCAGCAGCATCAAGGTTCTGATCAACAACAAACCGTCAAGCATCATGGCCCGCAGCATCAGCGAAGCCCTGCAAATGATTCCGGCGGAACTGATTAAATCGGTGGAGGTTGTGACGGCACCCTCGGCCAAATACGACGCCGAAGGCACGGCGGGCGTGATCAACATCATTACAAAAAATCAGTTACAGGGCCTGACGGGCGGCCTGAATGCTTCCGTTGGCAGCCGTCGGAATAATCTCGGCGGTAATTTCAATTTCAAACGGGATAAACTCAGCATTACGGGTTACGGGGGCGGCAACGTGAACAACTATTACGGAGGATCGGAGTCCGTCCGGCAGAATCTGCTGGGTGATCAGGTAATAAGCACCATCGAGCAGATAAACGCCTATAAGAACAAAGGCCGTTCTGGTTTCGGCTCCTTCAGCATTGATTATGATCTGGATTCCCTGAACCGCGTTGGCATCGACGCCAGTTTTGGTGGGGAAGCCCGGAATACCAACTCGACGCGCGACACGCGGGTTACGTCCGACGATCCGCAGTATTTCCGGCGGTATAATCATACCCAGAACCGCAATCGGAACATGGACCTCAATTTCAATTATACGCGGACCTTCAAACGCAGCAAGGAGCAGGAATACACGTTTCTGGCCCAGTATAACCGCAACAACAACCACAGCAACTATTCGCTCTATCAGATGCCGCTGCCGGAAAGCGAGGTAATCGACTACCGCGAGCGCAACAACAACGATAACCAGCAGAACGAATTTACGCTGCAAACCGACTTCACCTATCCGCTTTCAACCGTTAAACGGCGAATGCTGGAAGTAGGCACCAAGGCGATTCTGCGCGACGTGGGCAGCGATTACCGGCTGGAAAATGCGTCCGATGGTTCACTGAACTTTCAGGACGATCCGCGCCGGGCCAATATGTTTGATTACCAGCAGTGGGTATGGTCGTCGTATGCATCGTTTCGGATGCGTACCGGCAACATGTGGGGCTTCAACGTGGGCGGGCGTTTGGAAATGACCAACATTACCGCTGATTTTGTGTCAACCAGCACAAAATTCAGCGACCGCTACCAGAATTTCCTGCCGAATGTGACGATTTCAAAGCGGTTTGGCGAAGAACGTCGGCTGAAACTGAACTACAGCCAGCGGATTCAGCGGCCATCCATTTTCTTCCTGAACCCGTACGTGAACTACGCCGATCCGAAAAATATTTCGTCGGGTAACCCGTACCTCAACCCTGAACTGGCCCACTCGGTCGAGTTGTCGTTCAGCACGTTTACGAAAAAAGGAACGACCATCAACGCGATGCTGTTCGGGCGGCAAACCAACAACGCCATCGAGCGCATCACCACGGTGGATACGAGCGGGGTGTCGAGCAGCACCTACCGGAACATTGCCCAGAATGCAACCTACGGCATGAATCTGTTCGGATCGGCGCGCCCGGTGAAGCAGTGGACCATCAGCGGCTCGTTCGGTCTAAATTACAATATTCTGAACAGTACGGCCTTGCAGATTCATAACGAGAACTGGAGCTACCAGTTCAATATGAACACTTCGCTGCAACTGCCCAATAACTTCAGTGTTCAGGCCAACGGCTCCTACCGTTCGCGCCGGATTCAGTTGCAGGGTCAGTCGTCGGGCTTTTATTACTACGCTTTTTCGGGCCGAAAGGAGTTCAAAAAACAAAAAGTTACCATAACGGCCAATTTCGAGAACCCCTTCCGTCGTTATAATACCATCGAGACGCTGTTACGAACGCCCACATTTAGGTCGGACGGCTCCAATTATAACGTGATCCGGAACATTCGTTTGTCGGTCAACTGGCGGTTCGGCAAAATGGATGCGGGTCAGAACCGCGAAAAGAAAAGAATTTCAAACGACGACGGCAAACGCGGATAACAGCCTGGCGACTGTCAGGGCGCGGCTTGTTTCTGTCGATAAAATGCGTACCTTATTCAACGTTTTATTGTAACCTGTTCACTAATGAGAGTGCTTCCGGCTATTCAAGATCCAACTTCTGTCGCCCAACCTTCAAACGCTTTTGACCGCTTTTTACTGCAATTCATCCGTGATCCGCGCGATTTGCCGTTTATTTATCTAACACTGCGGATCTCGTTTACATTAATACCGCTGGGGATTCTGCTGTTTATTCCGGCCATTTCCGGCGCCGTCTGGTGGGTCATAGCGGCCGCTTATCTGATTACGTATTTTATTTATAAAGGCCCCTTTGGACTCATGGGGCACTGTGCGGCCCACCGGCCTTTGTTTAAACGGGAATACCGCTGGATGAGTTATTATATGCCAACGGTTATGGCGCTGTTCTTCGGCATGACGCCGGAAACGTACGTGGGGCACCACATCGGAATGCACCACCCCGAAAACAACATGCCCGAAGACTTAAGCACGACGATGCCGTACCAGCGCGACAGCGTGCGTGGTTTTTTGCATTACCTGACCACCTTCCTGTTTACGGGCGTTTTTACGCTGGTGGGCTATCTTTTCCGAAAAAACCGTCAGAAAATGGCTCTCAAAGCCATGAGCGGAGAAATTTCCTTCGCGGTGATGTGCGGTCTACTCCTCTGGCTAAACGCTCCGGCAACCATTGTGGTGTTCCTGATTCCGTTTGTGTTCACACGGATTATCAGCATGATTGGCAACTGGACCCAGCACGCGTTTGTCGATAGCACCGATCCGGCCAATGCCTATAAAAACAGCATCACCTGCATCAATGTAAAGTACAACCGCCTGTGCTGGAACGACGGCTACCACATCAGCCACCACTGCCGCCCGGCCATGCACTGGAGCGAACACCCGCACTTTTTCATGAAAACCCTCGATAAATACGCATCCAACAAAGCGATTATTTTCGACGGGCTCGATTTCGGCCAGGTCTTTTTTCTGCTGATGAGAAAACGCCACGACCGGCTGGCCAAACACGTGGTCAACCTAAATGGTACCTTTCAGAACGAGCAGGAAATCATTGAGTTGATGAAGTACCGGCTGCAACCCATTCACGAATGGAGCGAAGTGCCCGCGAAAAAAGCCGTTACAGTCTAACAAAATCAGGACAGCCATTTCGCAAGTTGGCCCGACCTGCCAGATCGTTACGTCTGACAGATCGGGCCGCTACTTTACAGCTCCATCGAGAGCCTGACCATTGGTTAATGGCTAACCCGCAGCGAAACGGCTGGTGCCGTCGTTCGGTTGTTGGCCCATAACAGTACCACCGCCAGAACGAAAAGCACGGTTTCGGTTACAATCCACTGCCGCCCAAAATCGCCCAGCGCCCCTTCGGCAAAGATCGTGATGGCGCGCGACAAGGCGTAGAAACCCCACAGCAGACTCAGAAAAGCCAGTCCCTTGTTCACGTCTTTCACCATCAGGTACAGCAGGCTGATGAACATGGTCAGGCCAACGCCCCCGTATACCCCCCGAATTGAACTGAACGCATCGGTATTGTTTAGTTGCACGTGGACCAGATCCATAACGGATTGCGGATTAGAAAAGGCAATGACGCTGACCGACAGCAGCGCCAGCGCCGAAATAAGAATGAACCCCTGAGCGGCCCGTTTGACAAATTGTTGTGTTTTCATGTGCTTCGTAGTTGTTGTTTACGGAGCAAAATTGCTGAGTTTTTTTAGACAAATTGTTGGTGTTGGCCAAGATTTAAGACCGTTGTAGAAATACCGGGCCATCAGAAAGAGAATTTTTACGGTACGCTTATTCATAGAATTCGGCTTTGGCGGGTTTATTTGTAAGCCGGTAACGCTTAAATTTATTAGCCGCTGCAACAACGCTCCCATGACACCTACACCACAGCATATTATTCAAATCGGGAGTGCTAAAGACAAGGCCCATCTTTCCAAATCCCAGAAGGAGTTTAACCGCCTGACCCGGAAAATTGAAGCCCTGGAAAAAGCACTTACGGAATACCGTGCGGCTTCAACCCGGATTCACCAACGGGTCCAGACGGAACTGCTGCCCCTGCAAACCGAATACCACCGACAGCGGGCCAGCCTGGTACATCTGCTCGACCGGGCTTATGAATCCGGTGATTTTAAGGCGAACGAACGCAAAAAGCTGGCGGATATCATCCTGAATCTGACCTTCAACCTGATCTCCGAACACGGCCTTGACGACCTGAAACCCATCTACGACAAGTATGATCCGGACGGCTTCGATGCGGCCAATGCCGAAGCCGATGGGCTGACGGCCGAGGTGATGAAACAAATGTACGGTGCCATGTTCGGCGTTGAGTTTGATGAGGATGCCGACATCCGTTCACCGGAAGAACTGGAGGATCAACTCCGGCAAAAACTGGAAGAACAACAACGCCAGGCCGACGAACAGCGCGCCCAACGCCCCAAATCGCAGAAGCAACGGGAGCGGGAAGCCAAAAAGCAACTCGAAGAACGCAACATCACCAAAGCCGTACGAACGGTTTACATGGATCTGGTGAAAGCCTTCCACCCCGACCGGGAACCGGACGAAGCCGAAAAGGAGCGAAAAACCGAGATCATGCACCGCATCACGGAAGCGTACGAAAAAAGCGACCTGCTGGCGCTCCTGCGGCTGCAACTGGAATTTAACCGGATTGATCAGGACCACCTGGAAGCACTGGCCGAAGAGCAATTAAAATATTACAACAAAATCCTGAAACAGCAGACGCAGGAACTGGAGGAACAATTATACGATTTGCAATCGCAGCTTTCACCAATGAGCAGCAAGGCGCTGGTGGATTCGCCCGCCCACCTCGAATACGGGTTGAAAGCCGATGTGCAGGAACTGAAACGAGCCATCAAGAACCTTAAAAGCGACCTTGCGGCTTTCCAGAATAGAGGGGTTTTGAAACAATGGCTGAAATCGTACCGGATTCAGAAAGCCGATGATTTCAACGAATTTTAGTCCTTATCGCCCAGATACCGCTTCAGATCCGAAATAGACCGGATTCCCAGCCGGTCGGCCTGCGCCCGGCGCATCATCAGGGCATACGTGTTGTTGAATCCCATCGGAGCCAGCCAGCTTACCTTGTAACGGCTCTGAAATTCGCGGCTCACATACCGATAAACCGCTTCCCGGTCGGCTTTCAGCGAGTCGGCCAGCGCCGGAGGGGGCTGTAAAATAACCAGCAAACCCGTGCCGGTATACTCCGGATATAAATCGATCTGCCCGGTAGTCAGCGCATTGAAACAGATTTGCGTACCGCCCAGACCGGTTTTGGTGACGACTTCGAGCGTCGTGCGGTTGTCGAGCAACTGGCGCAGTATTTCGGCCAGAATGTATTGTTCTGTGAAGATTTTCGTCCCGATCACAATCCGTCCCTGGCGTTGCTTTCGGGTCGGCGGGAGGAGTAGCTTTTGTTCCGTTAAAAACCGTCGGGCCACGGCTTCGGGCGATTCATGCCGGAAATCGGCACGGTAATTCAACTCGGTCATCACCGCATCCGAAAGCCGCCCGTCCAGCAAATGCAGCGTTTTTGACAACTCCGGATACTGATTCAAAACCGCCTGCCGAACCACTAACGCGGCTTCGTAGGGCGGAAAGGCATTTTTGTTATCATCCAAAACCCGTAAGTCAAACGCCTTGATCCGCCCGTCGGTCGAATAGCCGCTGATGAGATCGACCTGCCCGCGGTAAATGGCTTCGTACATTAGATTCTGGTCAATCAGCCGCGGTGTCACCCGCAAGCCATACGTCCGGGCCAAACCCGGATACCCGTCGGCCCGACCGTAAAATTCATGCGCAAACCCGACCATTAATCCACCCGAAATACCGCCCGGCAACCAGTAAAAAGCCGACAAGGCGGGTGTTATCAGCAAAAAAACCAGAGCAACCCGACGCAACCGCAACCCACGCAAATGTTGCAGACGGGCCAGCAAAAAGTCGAACAGAACCGCCAGCAAAGCCGCCGGAATGGCACCCGCCAGCACCATATTCGGGTTGTTGAGCGCAATACCGCCAAATATAAACTCTCCCAGCCCACCGGCTGCTACATAGGCCGCCAGCGTGGCTACACCCACGTTAATCACCGTCGCCGTACGAATTCCGGCAAAAATAACTGGCAGCGCCAGCGGCAGTTCGAGCCGGGTCAGCACCTGGCGGGTGGTCATGCCCATACCGCGGGCGGTTTCTTTCAGGGCCGGACTCACTTCCCGAATCCCGACGTAGGTATTCCGGACAATCGGCAGCAGCGCGTACAGAAACAGGGCCACGATGGCGGGCCAGCTACCAATGCCCAGAATCGGAATCAGGAAACCCAGTAGCGCAATGCTCGGAATGGTTTGCAAAACGCCGACCACAGCCAGCACCACAGCCGCGATTTTCGGGCGATACGTAATCAGAATACCCGTCGGAAGCCCAATCAGTAAGGCCAGGCAAAGCGACAGAAATGTCAGGCCAATGTGCGTCAGCGTTTGCTCAGCCAGCTTGTCGCCCTGCTGCACTATAAAATCGAAAAACTCCTGCATGATTACGGCGATTTAGGAACGAGTTGATGCAGGGCCGACCAAATATCAACCGCCCGGATTCGGATAGGCCAATCGCCAACCCGCAACACCCCCGATTCGGTTTTTGTCAACAGTGTCAATGCATCATTTAGACTCATATCAGGCTGTAAGTCAATCGCTTCGGGGCCGGGCGATTCGGGAAGAATATACGGCATTACGTCCTGCAACGTGAATACCTGCAACTGAAACGCCAGCACCTGATCGCCAAAAAACCGCTGAACGAAGGCACTAGCCGGTTGCATCAGCAATTCCTTCGGTGTACCAATTTGCAGAAGCCGTCCGTTATCCATCACACCGACGCGGTCGCCTAGTTCCAGAGCTTCCCGAACATCATGGGTCACCAGCACCACGGTTTTCCGGCGCAGTTCGTCCAGATTCCGAAACTCTTGGCGGATCTCGGCGCGGGTAATCGGGTCGAGGGCCCCCAACGGTTCGTCCATGAGCAGAATCGGCGGGTTTGCGGCCAGGGCCCGGGCCAGCCCCACGCGCTGCCGTTGTCCTCCGCTGAGCTGATCGGGGTAAGCGTTTAACTGCTTTTCGGGTAAGCGAAGCATAGCCAGCAGCTCGTGCGTGCGGTTGCGGATCCGGTCTTTGTCCCAGTGCAGCAGCCGGGGCACGATGGCAATGTTCTCGCCAACCGTATAATGCGGAAACAAACCCGTTTCCTGTACCACGTAGCCAATGGAGCGGCTCAACTCGTGCGGGGCCTGCTGTTGCGTGTCAATACCGTTGATTTCGACCGTGCCGGAGGTCGGTTCAATCAGGCGGTTGATCATCTTGAGCGTGGTTGTTTTGCCCGAACCACTCGTGCCCAGCAACACCAGCGTTTCCTGCTCCCTGACGGCAAACGAAACGTCCTCCACAGCCGTATGGTTTGGATAGCGTTTGGTCAGGTGCCGGACGTTGATCATACCGTTAGATGGGGTTAAAATAGACGCCAATACCGAACCAGCGGGTTTTCTGCTGCTCGTAGACGCTGTAAGGCCGGAAACCCGTGTACCCTTCGAGCAGAAACGTCAGGTTGTTGGCCGTATGGCCCAGCTCCAGCCCAATACCGGCTTTAATACCGGGTCGGAAATCGGTTTGCTGCCACACTTTCAGGTCTGCTCCACCGGCCAGCCGGGCAAAGGCGGGCGACGGTTTGCGGTAAAAGAAACCCGCTTCGGCACTCAGCCGTTTGCGTTCTTCGGGTTTTCGCAGGCCGATGCCAACGCCGACGTACTTCCGCAAACCGCTTCGTTGGTGGTTGTACGTCACGTCCACCACTTCGTAGTTGACCGGGTTGGGCAGGTAATAATTGATCTGATTCCGAATCAGGTAATCGTCGCCGAGGTGCGACGACAGGTGATAAAGCCGAAACCGCCAGCTATGGTGCCGGACTTTAACGTTGTAAAGAAAGCTCAGCCGGTAATCGGTGTTCATCAACTGACGGCGCTGCTTGTTCTGGACCGGATCATGATAAACCTCAAACTGCGTAAACGACGCCACATCAAACGACACCTCACTACTGCGTTCGGCGGATTTGTACCAGCGAAAAACGGGTTTCCGCAGCCCAAACGTAAAAGGCACAAAGGAACCGTCGTATTTTTTGCCGTCCATCCAGTAGCCCGGCAGTACACTCACGCTGGTCTGGGCTTCGATGGGGTCGAGCATAATCGGTTCGAAAAGGTGGCCTTTGGGCAGAAACTCCCGGCGCGGATAAGTGGCCCGGATCGGCATAGACTGGCGAATCACCACCGTATCGGGTACCTCCTGCGCCAGCGCACCCAACGCCCAGAAGATGGCAAAAAAAGACAGTAAAGTAGGGTTCATTGCGTAAAAAAACCTCCGGTTTCGGGCCGGAGGTATAGTAACGGAAAAGGTATGCTTAGGCATCAACAACCGTCTGCTTCAATTCGGCGTAGTGCTTGTAGAAATACGGAATTGTCTCGATTCCCTTGTAGAAATTAAACAACCCGTAGCTTTCGTTCGGTGAGTGCAGGGCGTCGATGTCCAGCCCAAAACCCATCAGAATGGATTTTACGCCCAGTTCTTTTTCAAACAAGGCAACGATGGGAATGCTGCCCCCGCCCCGGGTCGGAATGGCGTCTTTGCCCCAGGCTTCGCGGAAGGCCCGCCGGGCGGCTTCAAATTCAACCGAATCGGTAGGCGTCACGTACGGCTGACCGCCGTGGTGTGGAGTCACCGTCACCGTAACGGTCGGCGGTGCAATGGCCTTAAAATGCCGGGCAAAGAGTTCGGTAATCTCGTCGGGGTCCTGATTCGGCACAAGCCGCATACTGATTTTAGCCTGCGCTTTGCTCGGCAGGACGGTTTTGGCCCCCTCGCCGGTATAACCGCCCCAGATACCGTTTACGTCCAGTGTGGGCCGGATGGAAGCCCGTTCAGGTGTCGAGTAGCCTTCTTCGCCGAAAACCGAATTCAGGTTCAGGTCGCGTTTGTATTCTTCCTCGTCAAACGGCGCTTCGGCCAGCGCGGCCCGTTCGTCAGAACTTAGTTCGTCTACCTTGTCGTAAAAACCAGGTATCGTAATGCGGCCTTTCTCGTCGTGCAGCGACGCAATCATCTGGCAGAGCACATTGACCGGATTGTGTACGGCACCCCCGTACACGCCCGAATGCAAATCGCGGTTCGGGCCAACCACCTGCACTTCAACGTACGACAAGCCTCGCAAACCGGTTTCAATCGACGGCACATCGTTGGCAATGATGCTCGTATCGGAGATCAGAATAACGTCGCACTTGAGTTTTTCACGGTTATTGGTTACAAACGCACCCAGGTGTTCCGAGCCGGTTTCTTCTTCCCCTTCAATCATCACCTTGACGTTGCAGGGCAGATTTCCGGTGGCCAGCATGGCTTCAATGGCCTTTACGTGCATGTAAAACTGGCCTTTGTCGTCGCAGGAGCCACGGGCGTAGATGCGTTCGTTACGGATGGTCGGCTCAAACGGCGGGGTATTCCAGAGCTCGTACGGATCGGCGGGCTGTACGTCGTAATGACCGTAGACCAAAACCGTCGGCAGCGTGTCGTCGATCAGCTTTTCGGCGTAGACCACCGGATGGCCTTCAGTTTCGTGTACCTCGGCATTATCCATACCGGCTACAGCCAGTTTCTCTTTCACAAACTCGGCCGCCCGGAGCATATCCGGTTTGAATTTCGAATCGGCGCTGACGGACGGAATCCGCAGCAGGTCAAACAGTTCGTTCAGAAACCGTTCTTTATGTTCCGCAAAATAGGTTGATAGCATAGTATTACCGGTTTTTCGTCGGAGTGACGAAGAAAAGTCCACAAAAACAACGCCCCGAAGTTAATCACTTCGGGGCGTCCTGCAATCGCTATATACTTGAAACTTATTCCTCGTCTTCTTTCTTACGAAATTTAATCAGACGCGTCCGGTTTTCCTCACCGTTCAGGAGTCGGGTGATGTTTTTCTGGTGAGTCAGCACCACGAACAGGAAAACGACCACGCCAAAGACGATCAGCAACGGGTGTTCTTTCTGCCCAAATACCTGGAGCAGCAACAGCACCGGAAAAGCCAGAGCCGCCATCATAGAGCCCAGCGAAACGTATTGAGAAGCAATAACGACAACCAGAAAAATACCGATGCAAACCGCGGCCACTTCCGGGTGGATGGCCAGTACCATGCCCAGCAGGGACGCCACACCTTTACCCCCTTTAAAATCGGCCAGAATTGGGAAGCAGTGCCCGATGACGGCCACCAATCCAAAAACCAGCTTGAAAGTCAGAATTTCGTGGGTGCCGATGACATCAAAATACCACAGCAGTGAAGATAAAATGGTGGCGGTATAGCCTTTCAGCACATCAATCAGCATCACGATGGTTCCGGCCCGTTTGCCCAGCACCCGAAAGGTATTCGTAGCGCCGGCATTACCACTTCCGTAATTGCGAATGTCTAATCCAAAAAACCCCTCTCCATACCAAACGGCGGTCGGAATCGAACCCAGCAAGTAAGCTAATAACGTCGTTGCAATAATCAATAATACGTTCATTCAAGAAATCTACCGCTTCGGCGGTGCGACTGACATTGAGTAATAATTAATACAGAACCACCCGGAAACCAGGTGCGCAAAGACTTATAATGTAGAAATTCTTGGTGGGCGGTAACAGCTACCGAACGACAAATTTAACTAAAAATAGAACGCTGTTACCTTTTAATAACACACAAACAATGAAAAATATTCGTTTAATACCAACTAATTCACATGAAAAAATTGACGTTTATCGGTAAAAACCATACTCAGTACAACTTTTCAGATAAGAATTGGACGAAATAAAGGCAGCCTTCCTGACCCATTTCCATCTGAAACGTGCGGAAGGTTCATGAATAACTCCAGAATTTGCGAAGTGTTTGGTGCCGTCTATCGTCCGCTAACCCCACCCAATAAGGCAAAATGGGCCAAATTAACCGGTTTTAAGTCATTTCAGACGTATTTCTTACCCGCGCATTGATCCCAGTAAGAGGTTGACTGAGGGCTTGAAAATACCCCCAGGTTCATTCTCTACAACTTGTTTTTTTATGAAAAAGCCTGGGGTGGCGGTGACGATCCGGCGGGTCGGGAGTGGTCTTCCGGTAATGGTACAAACTCTTTGTCGTCGTTGGGCGGCAGGGCAATGCGGCCCGCCTGCCAATCGGCTTTAGCCTGCTCAATCCGTTCCTTGCGGGATGAAACAAAATTCCACCAGATAAACCGTTCGCCCAGTGGCTCTCCGCCGAGCAACATGAGGGTGGTGGCTTCGCGGGCGACCAGGATGGGGTCGATACCGGGCGTAAAGACCAGCAACTGCCCAACGCCGTAGACTTGCCCGTTTACCTCCACACTGCCTTTGGCTACATAAGCGCCCCGTTCCGGGTAACCCTGCGGCAAGCCGAAGCGTGTACCGGGCTGGAGAACAACGTGGACATAAAATAAGGGAGAATGCGTTTTCACGTCGTTTTGCAAACCGAAGGCATTTCCCGCAATGAGTCGCAGCCAGACGCCCTTGTCGGTAAAAATCGGCAGTTCCTGCGGCTGGTAATTCTCGAAGGTCGGGGCGCTTTCCTCGGCCGCTTCGGGCAGGGCTACCCAGGTCTGAATCATTTCCAGCGATCCACCCGCCAGCGTGGCCGGGTCCTCAAACCGTTCGGAGTGCGCAATTCCCCGCCCTGCCGTCATCCAGTTGACCTCGCCGGGACGAATAATTTGCTGAACACCCAGGCTATCGCGGTGCGTGACCTGCCCGTCGAACAGATAACTCACCGTGGACAAACCAATGTGCGGATGGGGTAATACATCCATGCTGGGCACCTGATCGGCAGAAAAGCTCACCGGGCCGCCGTGATCCATGAAAATAAACGGCCCAAGCATCCGGCGCAGCCGGTACGGCAGAATCCGTCGGACATGAAACCCGTTTCCAAGAGAAGCCGCCCGGGCGTCGATGATCTGATCTAGCATAAGAGAGTGGTTCAGCAGTGAGCGTTTGAGTAAGACTAAGATAGGCAAATTGACCCTTTCCGGCGTAATTTAGTCACAAAAACGTATCTTGTCATCCTCCACCTACCTCCTGACGTATGTTCACCACCAAACGTGTTCCATTCACCATTCTTTTTCCCTTTACCTGGCGGGCCGTCCTGCTTTTTCTGACTTACTCCTTCCTGATCTGCTTTCTGTACGACGTAATGGACTGGAAATTTCTGGCTATTCCGTTTGTTCCCGTCGCCACAATCGGTACGGCGGTGGCCTTTTATGTGGGTTTCAAAAACAATTCATCGTACGACCGGCTCTGGGAAGCCCGCCGAATCTGGGGGAGCATTACCAACGCCAGCCGGTCGTGGGCCATCATGGTACTGGATTACCTCTCTACCCAACAGGCGGCTCATCCACTCACAGACAACGAGTTACAGCAAATCCGGAAAGATTTAATTTACCGGCATCTGGCGTATATTACGGCGCTGCGGGTACAGCTTCGCCAGAAACCGGTTTGGGAACTGCACCACAACCCGGCGCACGAAGTTGTTGAACGCATTGAAGCCTTCCGGCAGTGTAGTCTGGACCAGGAACTGAGCCGGTTTTTACCTGTGACTGAGATTGAAAGCCTGATCCGGCACCCGAATCCGGCAACGTTTCTGATGCGCCAGCAGTCGGCCCAAATCCGTGATCTGCGCGAAAACGGTTTGCTCAGCGATTTTCACCATGTTGACCTGGAGCGGATGTTGGTCGAATTCTACAACCAGCAGGGTGCCTGCGAACGGATCAAATCCTTCCCGTTTCCGCGCCAGTACGCCTTTTTCAGCTACGTGTTTACCTGGCTGTTCATCTTCGTGCTGCCTTACGGTTTACTGACCGAAATGGCGAAAGTGGGTAACTGGCACGTCTGGCTAACGATACCGTTTTTCACCATCATCGCCTGGATTTTTAACACGATGGAAATTGTGGGCGACACCAGCGAAAACCCGTTCGAGAACAGCATCAACGATGTTCCGATGACGGCCATCTGCCGCAACATCGAAATCGACCTGCGCGATATGCTGGAAGAAACCGACTTACCCAAACGGGTTCAGGCCATCAACAACATTCTGATGTAAAAGCACAAAACCCGGCCAGCGCCGGGTTTTGTACAAGATTTTCAGGATTTATTTGGGATGACCATACGGCACATTGATGTCCATTTTGCCTTTCCATTTTTTCGGAACCGGCTTGTTCAGCGCCCAGTGAATACTGTTGACTACCAGACGCTGGAAGGACTCAATCTGAAAATCTTCCGGGTGGCCCATCGTAGTCATGAACGCCCGACCGCCCCACTGGTTTTTCCAGGTCCAGGCTACAGGGTTATCAACCGCGGCTTTGTCGGGGTTAACGGATTTACCCATCAGCAGGGGCGTTGACCCTGCAGCCGGATAATCGGGCTTAACCCGGTAGAGCCATGACGCAACGTGAAACGACGGCTCCACACCGTTCAGAATCGGATTTTTGGCCGCTTCCGGAACGATCGTTACGTCGGTGGTGCTGTTGTGGCCGTAGTGCGTGTGTTTAGCCGCCCCACCCCAGCCCGGAGGACTCCCGAACGCAAACTCACCGAAGGCGTTCCAGCGTTGGCGCGGATCACCGTTGGGATAATTAAAGGCGTGTGTCGTCGTCCGGAAGCCGATGACGGGTTTGCCGGATTTCAGGTATTCGTCGATGTAATTCAACTGTTCCTGCGGAAGCAGCCGCCAGCGCAGGTAAAAAACCGCCAGATCGGCTTCACGCAGGGATTCCAGACCGGGAATGTCTTTTTCGCTGGTATAATCGGGCACGGATTTCAGGACCTTCGTCCGCATACCGTAGTTTTTTTCCAGTTCGGCGGCAAGTAGCGGCAAGGTTAGCTCACTGCTGTATTCGTGGTCGCCCGTGACAAAAACAACATACGGTTTGTCAGCCCTGGCGGAAAGAGCGGTCAGATGGCTGGCGAGGACTTCGTTTCCCGTCAGACTCAGCAGGCCGGAAAAGCCCAGCAAGCCGGAGGTCTGTTGCAAAAAAGCTCTGCGTTTGGTTTTCATGAAACGTCGGTTTTGGGTCACGGAAAATTCTTACTGATAAGTCGAATGAGCGCCGAATATACCCATTAATTTATTGCAAACTCATTTTTAGCGTAGCCAACCGGGTTTCGTCACCATGAAAATACTGCGCATGGTAACAAAACCCGGTCTGGCAAAAGCGGTTTACTAATACCCCGGATTCTGAACCAGCTTATTGTTGTTCCGGATTTCCGCCGTTGGAATCGGGAAGAGCAACTCGCGTTCTTTCAGGACCGGACCGTACGAAAACTTGTGGCCGACGTAGTTTTCAAAAGTCTTCGTGGTCACGTTGAACGCCTTCCGAAGCCGGACCATGTCAAACCAGGTTTTATTTTCAAAGCTCAGTTCATACCAGCGTTCTTTCCAGACGGCTTCCCGCAGTTGCTCCTTGGTCAGCCCGGTCAGGTTGGGCAAATTCGCCCGCCGACGGATTTTATTGACGGCTTCGTAGGCTTCCGCCGTGGGGCCGCCCACTTCGTTCTGGGCTTCAGCATAAATAAGCAGGACTTCGGCGTAGCGCATCAGCGGCCAGTTCAGATCGCTGCTGGTGGTGGTTAGCTGGGCCGCCGTATCGAAGTGCTTATAAATGTAATACCCGCCCAGATCGACGGTTTGCGAACGGTTATCGCTCAGCGTATAGGTCCGGTAATAAAACTGCTTTTCCTCGGCCCGCTTGTCGCCTTTGGCATACGACTCCACAAACTCCTTGTTGGCAAAAATAGCCCCGGTTTCGTCGGAATAGGCCGAAATGCCCTGGTTGTACGGAATAATGGACGTTTGCCAGTTGGACGGTTGAATGTTGGCGGCAAACTGAACCATAAAGATGTTTTCGCCAATGTTCTTCTTGCTCGGGTCGTGCAGATCGTCATACGACGGAAACAGGCTATACTGGTTTGACGCAATCACTTCGTTGGCCTTGTCGGCGGCTTTCTTGTAATACTCCGCCCCTTTCTGTAGCGGATAACCCGCCATTGTCAGGTATACGCTCGCCAGCAGCGACTTCACTGCCCCCATCGACACCCGACCGGTTTTGTCCAGATACGGCAGCCCGGAGGCTTCGGCTTCGGTCAGATCGGCAACGATTAAATTGTAAACGGCTTCTTCGGTGGCAGCTTCCGGATATAAGTTCTCCGACGTTAAACCGACGGGATCGGTGATGATGGGGATTTTACCAAAAATCCGGACCAGGTTGTAATAATACCACGCCCGCAGAAACCGTGCTTCGCCCAAGACTTTCTTCTTGGCGGCTTCGTCCATCGCAATCCCCGGAATTTTGGCAATCGCCAGGTTGGCGTTTCCAATGCCTTTGTAACTGCTGACCCAGTACACCCGGCCATATTCGTTATCCGAGTTGTTGACTAGATTGCGCACAAAAATGCTGTTCACGGCCTGCCCTAACTCGGTGTTGGCCAGTCCGGTCGCAAACTCCAGCATCATCCAGGGTGCTCCGCCAAAACCACCCCCGGTCGTGGTTTTCAGGGCGTCGTAAATGGAATTGACCGCGCTGACGGCGTGTTCGGGCTTGGTGAAATAATTTTCGACGGTAAAATTGGAACGATCGGATTCGTCCAGAAAGTCGGAACAACCGGCCCCGCTCAGCATCAGGGCCGTGCAGAGCATCCATTGACCAACGGTTTTTAGGTTTCTTTTCATCGTAATGACAGGTTAGGAGGGTTATAGACCAATGTTCAGACCGACCATAAACACGCGCGGTTTCGGATAATCGTACAGCGCAACACCCTGATCGAAGGCATTGCCGGTGGTCGATACTTCCGGATCATAGCCCGGATACTTGGTGCTCAGGAAGAAGTTCTGCACCGATGCGTAGGCCCGCAGCCGGTTTAGCTTCAACTTATTAACGGTTTCAGACGGGAACGTGTACGCAAACAGCAGGTTCCGGCCCCGCAGAAACGAACCGTCCTTCACGCGGTGCGTATCTTCGTTGGTGTTATAACCGGCAGATACGGGCCGCAATTGGGCAATGGGCGTATTCTGATTTTCGGGCGTCCAGGCATTCAGCACGGTTTTGAAACTATTGGCAATCCCCTGACGGTCTTCCGCCGAGTGTTCGCTGCGGTACAGCACGTCGTTACCGCTCATAAACTGCAAATCCACCGTCAAATCGAAGTTTTTGTACTTAAACGTGTTCAGGAACGTACCAAACATATTCGGAATCCCCCGACCGATAATCACGCGGTCTTTGTCGTTGATTACCCCGTCCTGGTTCACATCCTGGTACTTCACGTCGCCCGGTCTTTTCAGGTATTTAGTCGCTTCCGACTCTTCCGACGTACTCCAGGTACCCTGGTGAACAAAGCCGAAGAACGACCCTACCGGCTCCCCTTCCCGCACCACCGTTGAACCCACAAAAATGTCGGAACCGCCGGTCAGGGCAATCACCTTGTTTTTGTTGAACGAAATATTGAAGGTGGTGTTCCAGGAGAAATCGCCCGCGTTGAGGTTGACGGTATTCAGGGCAAATTCGATTCCCCGGTTTTCCATGCTGCCCACGTTTTTCGAAACCGTCTCATAGCCACTGCTGTACGGTACTGGCGCACTCAGCAACATATCGGTTGTCAGCTTTCGGTACAAATCGACTTCGACCGCAATTCGATTCTGGAACAGGCCCAGTTCAAGACCGGCGTCGATCTGGTGCGTTTTTTCCCAGCGCAGATCCGGGTTGGCCAGCCGCCCCATTCCGATACCGATGGCCCGCGTCCCACCGAAGATGACCGAATAGTTGCCCATTCCGGCCAGCGCCTGATACGCCGTGATTTCGGAGTTACCCGTGACCCCGTAACTGGTCCGGATTTTCAGGTTGGATATAGCCGGAACGTCTTTCATGAAATCTTCTTCGGTTACGCGCCAGGCCAGAGCCGCCGAGGGGAAAAAGGCGTAACGGTTTTCCGAACCGAATTTGGAAGAACCGTCAATCCGACCCGTCAGCGTCAGCAGGTATTTGTCTTTCAGACCGTAGTTGATCCGGCCAAAGTAGGAGTTTAGGCCATACGCCACCGCCGACGAACTCGGAGCCTGCGGGTTGGAACCGGCACCCAGGTTGTTGAACAGAAAGTAGTCATCCTGAAAATTCTGCGTGGATGCGGCCGCCGTAAACCGGTCGACGTGCTGCCAGGAAAGCCCCAGCAGTCCCGTAAACGAGTGGATGTTATTGAACTGGCGGTTGTAGGTCAGGTAGTTCTCGAACTGCCACGAATTGTGCCGTTCATTGGTGACGGTAGCAATCCCGTTCTGATTGCGGGAAATGTAGTTCAGCGTCCGGCCACTGTAGAGGTCAATGCGTTGGTTGATGATGTTGGCCCCGACGGTCGTGCGCAGCTCCAGCCCTTTCGCCAGATTGAGGTTGGCATATACGTTTCCGAGCAACGTCTGGGTTTTGATGTAATTCAGCCGCTCTTTCAGGATGTTGATCGGGTTGCCGCCCCCTTCCATGCCGGGGTAATCTTCGTTGCCGCCCCAGCGACCGTCCGGGTATTTGACGGGAATAATGGGCAGGGCTTCCAGCACCTGACGCATGGCAATAATACCGCCCGCGCCCAGCGGATCGATCTGGTTTTCGTTCTGATCATTATAGCTCAGGCTCCCACCCACTTTCAACCAGCTTTTAATCTGGCTGTCGAACACAAACCGGGCAGAATACCGTTTCAGCCACGATTCTTTTACCAGACCGTTTTCGTTGCGGTAACCGAGGTACACCCCGTAGCTGTCGTTGGCGTTTCCGCCGGAGAACGATAGTTGGTGGTTTTGCGTGAAGGCTTTCTGAAAGGCTTCGTCCTGCCAGTCGGTATTGTACAGCGGTTTTCCGTTGGCATCGAACAACAGCGGATTGGTGCGCTTGGTTTTGGGGTCTTTGTATTTACCGCCCGCCCAGCCGACAGGATCGTATTTCTGAGCATTCTGATAGGCAATATCTTCTACCCGCAGAAACTCCTCCGAATTGAGCAATTCCAGTTTGCGGGGCAGTACGCCAACGCTCAAATCGGTATCGTACGTCACGCGGCCACCGGTCTGACTCCCCCGCTTGGTGGTCACCAGAATAACACCGTTGGCACCCCGGGCTCCGTAAATCGCCGTGGCCGATGCGTCTTTCAGGACCTCGATACTCGCAATATCGTTCGGGTTAATGTAGTCGATGGGCGTACTTCCGTTGGTCAGGCCGCTGGCGTTCAGGATAACGCCGTCGATAACGTACAGGGGGTTGTTGGCCACACTCACGGAGGTATTCCCCCGAATCCGGATGTTGGCCCGACCGCCCGGACGACCCGAGTTAACCGAAACGTTCACCCCCGTAATTCGGCCCGAAAGCCCCTGATTAAGCGAAGCAGCCGGACGCTCCTGCAATACTTCGGCTTTCACCGTTCCGACGGCCCCGGTCAAATCCGACTTCCGCTGAACACCGTACCCCACCACCACGACTTCATTCAGCGTTTTCTGGTCGGGCGCGAGCTGCACATTGATGGTGGTGCGGTTGCCAATGTTCACCTCCTGATTCAGATAGCCCACAAACGAAAAAACCAGCGTAGCAGCGTCATCCGGTACGTTCAGTTTGTAATTCCCTTCGCCATCGGTCGACGTACCGCGCGTCGTGTTTTTCACCACCACGCTGACGCCGGGCAACGGTTCGCCGGTTTCGCTTTTCACCGAACCGCTGATGGTCTTTTCCACCGCCATAACCTCAGCCGATGTAACGGCAGCACCGGCCCCATCCGGGAGCTTTTCGGGGGTTGACGACTGGGCTACGAGTTGCCCCAGCGAAAGCGAAGCCTCAAGCCCCGCTATCTTTGTACTTTTCTTTTCATGGAGAATCAGATACGAACTGGCGTTCACCTTTCTATACCGGAAACCGATTGGCCGCAAGATGGCGCTCAGGTTTTTCTCCAGACTCACATCAGAGCGAATCGTTCCGGCCGCTACGGAAACGCCTTCCACGGCCTGTACTTCAAAAAGAATGTCGACGTGGTAGCGTGTTTTCAGTTCTGTCAGCACATCCTTGAGCTGGCGGGGGGCACCGGCAAAAAGCCGACGGTTTAGGGGCTGTGCGTTGCCAGCCAGCAGGTCAGACTGCGTCCATCCCGGCTGTAAATTCAGCAACAGGAAGGAGAGCAGAAGTCCCGTTTTGGAAACTTTCTGGATAGAGTTTTTCATAAAAACAGGGATAAGGGATATTAAGTGAGATTGGTTAGTGGCTGTTTAACTGAACCTGACGACCCTGCCGAACAACGTTAATGTCCAGCAGCTCGGAAATCGATTGCAGCAACTGATCGACATTATCGGCCCGAAAAGAACCCATCAGTTGGCGGTTGGCGAGCACCGAATCGTTGATACTGACCTGCAAACCGTAGTTTTCTTCCAGCAGGTAAGCAACCTCCTGCAAAGGAGTTTCTTCAAATACGAATCGCTTTTCGTTCCAGGCAGGAAGCCGTTGCGTGGTGCCGACTTTTTTCAGGGCAATGTGATTCTGCGGATCGAATGTTACCCGTTCGCCCGGTTTCATGGTAACCTGCTTCCGGGTGGTTCCGGCCTTGTAATTCAGCCGTACCTGACCTTTGTTCAGCGTGACGCGGGCGCCCCGTTTGCGAGCAAAAACCGTAAACTCGGTTCCCAGCACCACTACCTCAAAACCCTTCGTGGTTTTCACCACAAAGTTTTTGTGATCGGGTGTATGGGCTACCGAAAAGTTGGCTTCGCCAGTCAGCATCACCTCGCGGGTCCGGTCGCCAAACCCCCAGCGGGGGACTTTCAGGCTGGAATTGGCGTTCAGCAACACCCGGCTACCGTCGGATAAATGCAGCGAGCGGGTTTCACCGAAAGCGGTATCGTAGGTCTGATACAACAGTTGCTGCTGAAACACCAGCGCCCCCAGGCTCAGCAAAAAAAGCAGCGAAGCCGCCACCAGCCATTGCCGCCGGGCCCAATTGTTTTTCTTCTGATGTTCGGGTAACTCCGGCACATCGTCCGTCTGGGGGTTGTTGGCTAAAAAAGCCGTATACCGTTGATGAGCTGCGTCGGTCTGGGCCCGGTACTGCGGGTGGCTGTTCTCCCACTCTTCCAGCCATTCGTAGTACTGCTCTTCGTTTTTTTCATTCCGGAGCCACTGCGCAATCAACTCCCGCTGCAATGGAGAAGCTGTTCGCCCGAAGTAGCTAAAGATCAACTGTTTGTCAACTTCATATTCCATATTTCATCATAACTGTTTATAGGCGCCTGACTCCGGTTGATGAGGGATGATGCGAGCGGTTGATGTACGCTGAAGAATGACGAATAGCCTTAGAGAAAAAGCGAATGACCCAGCACGGAAACGATCATCAACCAGTGATCTTTCAATCCGCGCCGGACGATACCCAGGGCTTTCACCATGTGTACTTCGACGGTTTTGATGGAAAGGCCCAACTCCGTGGCAATATCCTGATACTTACGACCTTCGAACCGGCTCAGCAGAAACACTTTGCGGCATTGCGGGGGGAGCGACTCCACCAGCGATTCGAGTTTATGAGCCACTTCTTCAAACTGAAGCACCTGATCGGGACGCTGGCTGAGCGCGTCTTCCCGGACTTCGGCGGTTTCAATCCCGTCCAGCTTCTGAAACTCCAGCCGGAGGTAGTTATAGGCTTCGTTCCGGACGCTGCGAAACAGGTAAAAACGGTACGATGAGGTAACAGCCGCGTAGGCCCGGGTTTTCCAGAATTTACAGAATACATCACTCACCAGATCTTCCGCCGTTTCTTTCGAATACACATACCGCACGGCATGGCTGCACAGGGCCTGATGGTACCGCCGGAACAGCAGTTCGCAGCCTTTCTGCGGGTTTTCCTCAAACGTGCGTCGGATAAACAGTTCGGTATCGTTGAGCGCCGGTTTTCCGTCCAGTACATCTTCTTCCGGCTCGTTCTGAGCCAGCGATTTGGTATTTAGCGGAAGTTGGTGACTGGGGAAATCGATTCGTGGGTGAGCTTGCATAGTCCTGGCGTAACCTTAATTATCCCTCTAAAAGTCAATTCTGTACTTATAAAGACAACTTCTAGCCAAAACCACCTTAGTTGATTTTAAAAAATTCTGAAAAAAGTTAAAATGACACGATAAACGCGGGTACTGGGTTACCAGACAGCCCTTACGGCTTAACAGGAAAGGGAGCAATAATTGAGCAGCAGCGTTGGCAAAACCAATACCGGAGTATACTTTGCGGCAGTTTGAAGATCCTCAGAGCGGAATCATTGGGAGGAGGTAGGTCTTCTCCACTAGCTAAGAATCTGGTAAATTTGTCTTAATACGCCCATGCAACTGCCCATCGTCCCCCTCCAGCCAACGGATTACCCCGAAGTCGTCGACGTTTGGGAGGCTTCCGTCCGGCCGACGCACCATTTTCTGACGGAAGCGGATATTCAATATTATAAACCGTTGATTTTGAATGAATACCTGAAAGCCGTCAATCTGGTGGGTATTCGGGATGAAGCGGGGAAACTGACGGCTTTTCTGGGAACCGCCGACCACAAAATTGAGATGCTGTTTATTCACCCGCAGGCAATGGGCCAGGGGTTGGGCAAACGGTTGATTCACTACGCCATTAACCAGGTAGAGGCCACAAAGGTCGATGTGAACGAAGACAATCCGCAGGCCGTCGGGTTTTATAAACACCTGGGTTTTCAGGTCGTCAGCCGTTCGGAGGTAGATGCCGCCGGTAAACCGTTCCCGATCCTGCACATGGAACGGGTAAGATAATCCCTTCGCCCATGCCCCGGAATTTCCAGTCTACAGATCGTCAATGCTGTTGTGGGTGATGACGTTGCCCGTTTCATCCAGCGGGACGTACGGGTTATAGGCAATCTCCAGAATATTGCCTTCCACATCGGAAAAGTAAAAGAAGTAACCGCCGAAAAACGTTTCTGTAGGCTCCTGACAGATTCTTACCTGCTTTGCTTTCAGATTCGCAAACCATTCATCCACCTCCGCTTTGGTCGGTACATTGTAACCGATTGTAAAAGAACGAAAACCCGTGCCGTCGGGCTTAACCCCAATCAGCGGAGCCAGTTGCTCTTTTTTACAAATGCTGAACAGAAAACCGTTGCACTTGATAAACAGAATGTCCTGATTTTCGGCAACGGGCTGCCAGCCAAGCGTTTCCACATAAAATTCGCGCATGGCCGGCAGATTATCAGCCGCCATCGTAAGCACACTGAGTCGTTGTTGCATGGAAAGAACTGTTGTTTTGTTGTTCACATTAATACTTACGAAATAACCCCGATTTGTTGCAGCACGCCCAGCCGATCGCTCTGGAGCCAGGAGCGAATGATTTTATTTCCCCGGAATTGGTAGATAACGTTGGCGTCGTTGGTGACGGTTTTTCCGCTGGCGGGGAATCCCCGAAATAGGCCCCGGTGTGTGCCTTTCCACGACCACCGTATCGCCACTTTGTCGCCTTCCGCCAACATGTCATGAACCGTCCATTCCAGATCCGGAAATCCCTGCCGCAGTTCCCGGACCGCTTCGGCAAAAGCCGCTGCCCCCTTTCCCGGACCAATACCGGTAAATTCGTCGTCAACGATAGTCTCGAGTTGTTCCAGCTTACCGAAGCGGATGATCTCTTCGTACAATCGGCGTACGGTTGTCTTGTTTTGTTCTGCGCGGTTCATCATCTGATTTTTTACGTTCAAAAGTAGGCGGCCCAAAGCGGCCAGCATTGTAAAAAATCAGTGGTTTCACCAATACCGACCGGATGTAAAGAAATCCTGCGGGGCCTGTCCGGTGAATGAGCGAAAATCCTTGATAAAATGCGCCTGATCAAAGTAACCGGCTTCATAGGCCAGGTCGGTCAGGCTTGGCGATGCGGGATGCGCACGAATCAGATGCCGGAAGCGAACGATGGCAGCAAACTGCTTGGGCGTTGTCCCCACCGTCCGCCGAAACCGCTTCTCCAGAGCATCCTGACTGATGCCCAGCGACTGCGCCAGGGCTTTTATCCCCGTATTCCCGTTGGCGGCTTTGATGGTTGCCACCGCTTGAGTCATGCGTTGTTCGGGCCTGAATTGCCGGAGTCGGCCAAGTAAAAACCGTTCGGCAAGGGCGATTCGCTGCGGATGGGTTGGGGCCTCCGCCAGCCGTTCTTCCGTTTCGACCAACTCCCGCCGGTCAATCAGATCGTCGAGCGGGCGACTGGCTCCGAACAGTTCATGCAGGGGTTCGCAGAAAAACGCGGCTGCTCCACCTTCCCGGAATAACACCAGCAGCATGGCCGTTCGGCTGTCATAGTGCAGCAGTCGGGACGATTTCCGCAGCCCCGTAATGACCGACCCCGGCAGGCGCTGACGCTGGCCGTCGTGCGTTTCCGTTACGGTTCCTTTACACCGGAACGCCATGACAATCGACGTATCCGGCACCACCCGATTCATCATTCCGGTATCACTCTCAATGATCAGGAAAGCACGGACGAACGGCTTCAGGGCGTCGGTCGGCAGAAATTGCTGGATGTCCATACACAACAGGGAGAAAGGACCAGATACCGGTTAAACTTTTCATCCCGCCGAAAAAGTTCAGCCCTGCGTGCCCGGCCTTGATGGTTAGTACGAAAGCCCCGGTGTTTTTTTCAG
The DNA here is from genome assembly GCF_003259745.1 of Larkinella arboricola. Classification (GTDB taxonomy): domain Bacteria; phylum Bacteroidota; class Bacteroidia; order Cytophagales; family Spirosomataceae; genus Larkinella; species Larkinella arboricola. Next base: position 526,952 of record NZ_QLMC01000003.1, read on the forward strand.
GTACTCGTCGGTGGTCAATTGTTTCAGCAGGAAGTCCGCTACGTCGGCCCGGGAGATTTTCAGGGTCAGCTCCTGGGCGTCGCTGGCAAACCCATGCCGGTATTTCCCCGTTACTGCCCCATCCGTAAAGGCCGCCGGGCGAACAAGGGTCCAGTCCAGGCTGCTTTGCCGGACATACTGTTCCTGCAATTCGTGGTCTTTCATGGCTTCTTTCAGCAAAAACCCGAACATGACGTATTTCCAGAAGAAGTTCAGATTGCCCTTGCTGTCGCCGGCTCCGAGGGTAGTCTGACAAATCAGGCGTTTCACACCGGTTTGCTCCATAGCCCGGATGATGTTTTTTGTTCCTTCCGAACGAACCGTTCCTTTCCGACCGGCCCCGAGTGCGCACAGAACGGCGTCGTGCCCCTTTACGGCCTGCTCCACCGCTGCCAAATTCAGGACATCGCCCTGATGCAGCGTTAAGCGTGTATGTTGCAGCGGTTGTAACGCGGCTGGATTCCGGGCAAAAGCCGTAACGGTGTGTCCTTGTGCCAGCGCCTGAGCAACGATCTGGCGCCCTACACTTCCTGTTGATCCAAAAATAATGAGTCGCATAGCGTTTGTCTTTTGTTGCAACAAAACTAGCGGAACTCCGCAGGGCAAAATAGAACGAAACCGACAACCGCGCTTTAATAAATGGAAGATCGGTTTTCGGCAAACGGGTCAGGAAACCGGTGCAGTTTCAGCGGAGAAAAACCGGTAAATTCCCTGAAAGACCGTGTGAAATGCGACTGATCGGCATACCCGTTATCAAACGCCACATCGGACAGCTTTTCGTACTTCCGGCCGGTCAACTGCTTCAGCGTGGACTGAAACCGGCAAATCCGGGCAAACAGGCGGGGAGAAATCCCGATGTACTGCTCAAACCGTCGCTCAAATGTCCGTTCCGATATGTGTAGGGTTTTCTGTAACTCAACCAGGGAAGCATGGCCGTTGGAAGCCCGAATCCGGCTGACGGCAAAATCCAGCATCCGATCGGCTTTAGGGTAATTGAGCTGAAGCATTCGGAGTAAACAGGAAGCAATTGTTTCGACCTGATCGGTTACACAATCGGTCTGGGAAAGCCCCTCCAGTAACGAAACGCCGGAAAGTGTAGGCAGTTCGCCCAGATCAAAACAGGTGTCGGTCAGTTCGTCGGCTTTGAGGCCCAGCAGCGGTCGGATGGCGTAGGGATGCAGCATAAAAATGACTATCCGAAACCGGCCGTCGGTCGCAATGTGAACCGGTTTTAGCGTTTGTCCGTACAGAAAAATGGACATGGACGGGTAGCGTTCTTCGTTCAGCGTAAAGCTCCGCACCGATTGCTGGAAGACAATTCCTGGGCAGCCGTCGGCGTAGAACCGGAATGAGTTCGATGAAATGACCTGCTCACAACCTTCCAGAACCAGAATGTCCTTTACATACGGTCGCAGCGCCGGGTGTCGATGAAGGAGTTGCTGAACCATGTCAGTTAGTACGAGATGTTCCCAAAGCTATGAAACTGAAAACGTTAGCGCAATTAATAGTTGTTGAGCGGCCATTTTCTTATGCCTAACGCTTCCCTGACCGATCTGTATGCCCCGATTCAGCGAAAAAAATTTGAAAAATTTTGCCGGAATTTTTCAAACCCGGAAACAATTTGTCCCGTTTGTTGTTATTAGACTATCTCTCACTCGAAGTAAGGATGAGAACGGAAACGCAAATTATCCTTGCAGATTGAGTGAACAGAAGCCAGATGACGAAATCGTCTGGCTTTTTTATTGCTATCCACTTTAAGGTATAGCGATCTCGAAAACCGCCAGGAGAATCGAAAAAGAGTGGTACAGAATCAGAAGTTTTGAAAAATGAATGGGAGCCCCTTCCGGCAGCGTTCCCTAAATGTGCAGGCCGCCCGGCTTTCGTGTAGCCTTCCGGCAAAAATAGAAGGGCTTGGTGGGTTCCGCCCCTGCTGTTAATTTTACAGTTTCTGTACCAAATTTATTTTTCTACTAACCTTCTGATGAAACGATTTCACGCGTTAACACTGCTGGCCTTTTTTTGCCAGTTTACTCTTATTTCCAAAACCGTACTGGCTCAGTCTAAATCGAAGAAATATGTGCTGATCGGATACGTGGGCGGTGGCGGCTGGACCAAAAACGACATTGAAGCCCAGAAGCTTACCCACATTAATTACGCCTTTGCCGTGCCTGCCGAAAACGGTGAACTGGCTCCGATCAAAGCGCGGGACTCCGTTAATCTTGCCACGCTAAACACGCTTAAAGCCGTTAATAAAGACCTGCAAATCCTGATTTCCATCGGGGGCTGGGGTGGTTGCCGGTATTTTTCGGATGCCGCCCTGACGGAGGCTTCCCGGAAGAAATTTGCCAACAGTGCGGTTTCGTTCATGAAAAAACACCGGCTCGACGGCGTGGATATTGACTGGGAATACCCCGACCAGATTGGCGAAAACAACATCTTCCGGCCGGTCGATAAGCAGAATTTTACGCTCCTGCTGAAAGAATTGCGCAAACAACTGGACGCGCAGGGCAAAAAAGACAGACGCCCGGCTTCCCGGCATTACCTGCTGACAGCGGCCACCGGGGGCGACACGGCTTTTGTCAACCATACCGAACTGGGCAACGCGCAGAAATACCTCGATTACGTCAACATTATGACGTATGATCTCTACCACGGCAACGACAAAAAAACGGGCCACCACAGCCCGCTGTACCAGTCGGAACTAAGCGACCGGTCACGCAACAGCTCGGACGATGCCGTTAATGGCCACATCAAAGCGGGCGTTCCGGCGGGCAAAATTGTGCTGGGGCTGCCTTTCTACGGGCGCGGCTGGACCGATGTCAACCCCGTCAACAAAGGGTTATTTCAGCCGTCGGCGGGCAAGCACATCAGCCCGAATTATTACGATCTGGCCGCCAATTACGTGAATAAAAACGGCTACACACGGTATTGGGACGATAAAGCCAAAGCTCCCTATTTGTGGAATCCGGAAAGCCGTACGTTCATTTCCTACGCCGACAAGGAATCGATGATGCATAAGATCAGGTATGTGAAATCCAAAGGGCTGGCGGGTGCCATGTTCTGGGAGTATTCGCTGGACCTGAAAGAAGATAAACTGCTGGACGTGCTGGTGAAAGAACTGGCCAACTAAGCGCCCCTGCCAGTTGGATTCTGATTCAACCGGCAGGGAGAATTTGCGGGTTAGACAACCTGTACAGCTACTTCGTAATAATCGATGGTGGGCGGCCCGGCAAAATAGTCTTTCATTTCGATTAAAACATTTTGCAGAAAACCGTTGGTTTCGGCGTTTTGCCGGGCTTCTTCCGATTCCCACAACGTCACCATCAGACACGTATTTTTGGACGAGTTGGTTAAAAACCGGCTGTTTTTAAAACCGTCCAGTGTTTTGAGGGCTGGCCCGACCGAATCGCGGAAATAAGCCGTTGCTTTTTCAAGCGTATCCGGCTTTAGGGGAACTTGGATAACGCGTGCGTACATAGCATAAGAGGTTAAGGATTAATGCATTACTCCTGACAAGGTACGTTTTAATTCATTGCGTTGCGTAGTAACGTACTGTAAAGATGCGGTCCTTTTAGAAAATTGTCCGACTCCTTACGCCCGTTGCTATTACCTTTACAGCATTAACCTTTTATTCCCATGAAAACCGTCTTTTTCCGTTTCTTTTTGTCTGTTTCGCTTACTAGCTGCCTAACGGTATGCAGCATGGCCCAAAGTAAAGTGATTGCCCACCGGGGAGCCTGGAAAAATACCGGCGCTCCGCAAAACTCGATTGCGTCGTTGCAGCAGGCCATTAAACTGGGTTGCTACGGCAGTGAGTTCGACGTACACATGACCGCCGACTCCGCCCTGATTGTGAACCACGATCATACCTACCAGGGTGTCAACCTCGAAACCGCCCCGGCTGCCGACATTAAAGCCCTGCGGCTCAGCAACGGCGAGCCCCTGCCGACGCTGGAAAGCTATCTGAAAGAAGGCTTGAAGCAGAAGAAAACCCGTCTGGTGCTGGAAATCAAGGCGTCGAAAGTCAGCAAGGACCACTCACTGGCCCTGTCTACCAAATGTGTACAGGCCGTCAAAGCGCAGAAAGGCCGTAAGCGGGTCGACTACATCAGCTTCGATTACGACGTTTGCAAAAAGGTGAAGGAACTGGATCCATCGGCCAATGTAGCGTATCTGAACGGCGATAAAGCCCCGGAACTCCTGGCCGCCGACGGTTTATATGGACTGGACTACCACCACAGCGTCATGAAGAAAAATGAAAACTGGATTCAGGAAGCCCACCAGAAAAAGCTAACCGTCAACGTCTGGACTGTCAACGATCCGGAAATGATGAACTGGCTGGTGGAACGCAAAGCCGACTTCATTACCACCGACGAACCCGAAAAACTACTGCAAATGATAAAATAGAAAAAAGAGGATAGACAAGAGAGTAAAGACAAAAGCTTGCGCAGCTCTTTCTTCTCCTGTCTATCCTCTTTTTTCTCTTGTCTTCTGTCTTTTATCTTACTCTCCTTTCACCTTCCTGCCCATCAGCGCAACGCAAAGCCCCATTCCGGCGATGATGGTGAACGACAGCCGCAGACTCGACCAACCGGCCACAAAACCAATCAACGGCGGACCAATCAGGAAGCCTAGAAAGCCAATGGTTGAAACAGCCGCCAGCGCCACACCCGGCGACATAACCGTCGATTTACCGGCAGCACTGTACACCAGCGGCACCACCGACGAAACACCAAAACCGACCAGGAAAAAGCCGAGGATGGCCGTGCTCAGGTATGGTAAGGCAACAGCGATCAGCAAACCGGCAGCAATCAGCACACCGCTTACCTGCAAGGTACGCTTCAACCCGTAGCGAGTCGCAAACCAGTCGGCAATAAAGCGGCCCATTGCCATCGTGCTCATGAAAGCCGTATAGCCCGCGCCCACCATTGCTTTGTCGGCCAGCACCACTTTCTTGAAATAAATACCGCTCCAGTCGAACATGGCACCTTCACAGATCATCGCACAGAAGGCAATAATTCCCAGCGTCAATAACGTTTTATCCGGTTTGGCAAAAATCGGCTGATCGCCGTTGTTGTTCACATCTTCCGGCAGGATATACCGCGAAGCAACGGCCAGCAACGCCAGGGCGAAGAACAGCACAGCCGCAAAATGCTGATACGGAACAATGCCCGCACCAATCATGAAGGCTCCCAGCATGGCTCCAGCAAAACCCGCCAGACTCCACAAGCCGTGAAACGAAGCCATAACCGGCCGATTGTACAGGGCCTCAACACCCACCGCCTGCGTGTTGATCGAAATGTTAGCCATGTTACCAAATAGCCCAAACATAAACAGACAGCCCATCAACTGCGGAGTACTTTGCGCCAAACCCAGGCTGAGCAAGGTAAGCGCGTAAAGACCAACGGCCAGCGTAGCCACTTTTCGGCTTCCAATTTTGGCTGTCAGCCAGCCCGCCATCGGAAGTGACAGCATCAGTCCGGCCGGAAGAGCCAGCAGAACCCCGCCCAGTTGGGCATCCGACAAACCCAGCGTTTGCTGAATGCTTGGAATCCGGGATGCCCAACTGGCAAACGATAATCCCTGTAGGAAAAACAAGGCTCCCACCGCAGTTCGGCGAACGCTACGAGTGGAAAGCCGTGGTAATGAGAGATGAGAAATCGTAAAATTCATTCTAGGAAAAAGTCAATATATCAGGTTGTATTCAAATCGCTCTCAGAGAACAATGGCGGCAAAAATAGCTTTATTTTCAACACATAACGCTATTCTCACCTAATCACACAATCAAAAATGACGCAATTAAGTTCTTGGATTTAGCCAATTCTAAAAGAGTTCGCACAGATTGTAGAGATAATACAAAAAGTCTGCCAACCCCTTTCCCAAGCCTGAAACAGCTTGGGGAGAAAATTATTTTTTCATTTTAGGGATGCCACGGTTTTTGACTACCTGTTGCACAACTTTTTCGGATAATTTTACGACATGAAGTCTCTGATCTGCTTGTTGATGAGCGTCCACCTGCTTTTTTTGTCCGTCTGGCCCTGCGCCGACGGATGCCTGAAGCTGCGCACCGACAAACAGACCGCAGCGACGCTGGCCAGCGACGATCATCAGCACGAAGGCGGCAACGCGGGCGCTGATTTGTGCTCCCCGTTCTGCGGCTGCGCCTGCTGCGGTACGGTTCTCGAACCCGGGCATGACATTCAGTTCGCCTTTGCGGTTTTATCGTTTTCTTCTCCCCGGTACGAAAGCTTCGTGCCAACCCTTTCAACTGCCCTCCTTTCGTACTGGCAACCGCCCCAGCTTGGCTAAGATAGGATACCTGCGCCCCACTGGTTCTGTGCAACCGGGTTGCATTGCTCACCGCTGATCGTGAGCACCCATCGCTTTTCTTATCTTAATTTCCTCTACGGTATGCTGGATTCCATCATCCGATTTTCCATTCAGAATAAACTCATTATTGGCCTTCTGACGCTGGGACTGATCATTTGGGGCGGTTATTCGCTCAGCCAGTTGCCCATCGACGCCGTGCCGGATATTACCAACAATCAGGTCCAGATCATCACCCGCTCGCCCGCCCTGGCAGCCCCGGAAGTCGAGCGGCTCATTACCTTCCCGATTGAGCAGACGATGGCGACGATTCCCGAAATCGACGAAATCCGCTCGTTTTCCCGCTTCGGGCTGTCGGTCGTAACCATTGTTTTTCAGGAATCGACCGACCTCTACTGGGCCCGTCAGCAAATCAGCGAACGCTTATCAACCGCCCGCAGCCAGATTCCGGCCGGTACCGGCGAACCCGAAATGGCTCCGGTCACTACGGGTCTGGGCGAAATTTATCAGTACGTGATCTACGCCAAACCGGGTTATACCGAAAAATATCCGCCCACCGAACTGCGCACCTTGCAGGATTGGGTGGTCCGGCGGCAGTTGCTGGGAACACCCGGCGTGGCCGATGTCAGCAGTTTCGGCGGTTTATTGAAGCAGTACGAAATTGCCATCGACCCCGACCGGCTGCGTTCCTACGGTTTAAGCATCGGCGATTTGTTCACGGCTTTATCTCGCAACAACCAGAACACCGGCGGTGCGTACATCGACAAGAAACCGAATGCGTACTTCATTCGCTCGGAAGGCTTAGTGGGTAGTCTGGCCGACATTGGCCGGATTGTCATTCGCCGGACGCAGGGCGGAGTGCCCGTGCTAATTCGCGATGTGGCCACCGTCCAGTACGGTTCGGCCAACCGCTACGGTGCCCTAACCCGCAACGGACAGGGGGAGGCCGTGGGCGCACTCGTCCTGATGCTCAAGGGCGAAAACGCCAACAAAGTCATCGGGCAGGTCAAAAACCGGATGGAACAGATTCGTAAAACGCTGCCCGAGGGTGTGGATATACACGCGTTTCTGGACCGCAGCGAGTTGGTAGGCCGCGCCATTAATACCGTTACCCGTAACCTGATCGAAGGGGCACTCATCGTCATTTTTGTTCTTATCCTGTTTCTGGGCAACTGGCGGGCCGGGCTGATCGTCGCGTCGGTGATTCCCCTATCGATGCTTTTTGCTATCGGAATGATGCAGGTGTTCGGCGTGTCGGGCAACCTCATGAGTCTGGGCGCGATTGACTTCGGTCTTATTGTAGACGGAGCTGTCATCATCGTGGAAGCCACGTTGCATCATCTGGGTGTGCGAAAACTAAGTCGTCTGACACAGGCCCAGATGGATGAGGAAGTGTTTGAATCGGCCAGCCGGATTCGCACCTCGGCGGCTTTCGGCGAAATCATTATCCTGATTGTTTATCTGCCGATCCTAGCCCTATCAGGCATCGAGGGTAAGATGTTCGGCCCAATGGCGCAGGTGGTCGGTTTTGCCATCGCCGGTGCGTTCATCCTCTCGCTGACGTACGTACCGATGATGTCCGCGCTGGTTCTGAACAAACAGATGACGGCGCAACGAACCATTTCCGACCGGATGATGGATTTCTTTCTCCGCCTGTACGAACCGGTTATCCAGGGCGTCATGCGCCAAAAAGCCGTGGTCTTATCGGTAGCGGTTTTTCTGCTGGTGGGCGCGGGCTGGCTGTTTACAACGCTGGGCGGTGAGTTTATTCCAACCCTCGACGAAGGCGATTTTGCCGTGGAAACCCGCGTACTGACTGGTTCGTCGTTAAGCCAGACCATCGAAAAAACCACTCAGGCCGAACGGGTTTTGCTGCAAAAGTTTCCGGAAGTCAAAGAGGTCATCAGCAAGATTGGCGCGGGCGAAATCCCCACCGACCCGATGCCGATCGAAGCCGCCGACATGATGGTAATTCTCAAACCCCGATCGGAATGGACCTCCGCGTCGAACCGGGAAGAACTGGCGGCCCGAATGGCCGAGGCACTGAAAGCCGTTCCGGGTGTGACGTTCGGCTTTCAGCAACCGATTCAGATGCGCTTCAACGAATTGATGTCGGGTGCAAAACAGGATGTGGCCGTGAAAGTGTTTGGGGAAGACCTGAATGAATTGACCCGACTTTCAAAACGAATCAGCGGGTTAGTGAGCGGTGTCGAAGGAACCACCGATTTATACGTAGAGCAGGTGCAGGGATTACCCCAGATTGTCGTAAAACTGGACCGCGAAGCCCTGGCGCGTTACGGATTATCGGTCGAAGATGTAAACCGGACCATCAGCACGGCATTTGCCGGAGAAAGTGCGGGGCTGGTCTACGAGGGTGAACGCCGGTTCGATCTGGTGGTCCGGCTGGCGGGCGAAAACCGGCGGAGCATCAACGACGTGCAAGGCCTGACCGTAGCCAGCGCCGACGGACCACCCATTCCGCTCTCCGAAATTGCGGTGGTTGAGCTACTGTCCGGTCCCAACCAGATTCAGCGCGAAGATGCCAAACGCCGTCTCACCATCGGTTTCAACGTACGCGGCCGCGATGTGGAAAGCGTCGTTACCGAATTACAACAAAAAATCAGGCAGCAGATTAACTTCCCGACCGGCTATTACGTCACCTATGGCGGCCAATTTGAAAACCTGATCGACGCCCAGCAACGGCTTCAGGTAGCGGTTCCGGTGGCGCTGGGTCTCATTTTTCTGCTGCTCTTTCTAACCTTCCGCTCCCTGCGCCAAGCGTTGCTGATTTTCTCGGCCATTCCCCTGGCGGCCATTGGGGGCGTATTGGCGCTGTGGTTGCGCGGTATGCCGTTCAGCATCTCGGCGGCCGTCGGTTTCATCGCACTGTTTGGCGTGGCCGTTCTGAACGGCATTGTGTTATTGGCCGAATTTAATTACCAGCGTCGCAACGGCATCACCGACTTGCAGCAGGCCATTTTCCGCGGAACCCAGATCCGGCTCCGGCCCGTGCTGATGACGGCCACCGTTGCTTCCCTCGGCTTTTTACCAATGGCCCTGTCCAATACCGCCGGGGCTGAAGTGCAAAAACCGTTGGCTACGGTGGTCATTGGCGGCCTGATTACGGCCACTTTACTGACCTTGCTGGTATTACCGGTTTTGTATTTCCTGATCGAAAAACGATTCGGCAAACGGGATACCTCACTGTTGCCAGAAACCAAAACCGTTGCGGCTGGCGGATGGCCAATCATCGGTTTGCTGGCACTCGGACTGGGTGCGTTTCCGACCGACAGCAATGCGCAGGTTCAAACCCCACGAAGTCCGTTTTCGCTGGAACAGGCGCTGAATCAAACCTTTCAGCACAATCCGCAGATCCGGGTTTCGGCCCTGAACGTGGAATACCAGCAGGCCCTGCGCGGCACGGCAACGGCGGTTGACAAAACCGATATCCTGGTCACTGCCGGCCAATACAACAGCCGCTACGTCGATCAGTCGCTGCAAATTGGGCAACGGCTCCCGGCGCCCGGCCTGATTCGAAGCCAGAAGGCGCTGGCCGACGCCCGCATTGCCGGGGCCGAAGCCGAAAGCCGTGTTACCCGGCAGGAACTGGCGTTTCAGGTAAAAACCGCTTATTACGAACTGGTTTATCTGCGAACCCTCCACCGGGAACTGATTCGGCAGGACAGCCTTTTGAATGCCGTTGCCCGGGCGGCAGGGGTCCGGCGACGCACGGGCGAAGGGTCTCTGCTGGAGCAAACAGCCGCCGAAGTAGAAGCCCGGCAAATCCGGATGACGCTGATTCAGAACCGGGCCAATCAGCAAATTGAATACCGGCGTTTGCAAACGTTACTTGGCACCGATCAATTGCCCCAGATTACGGATTCGGTGTCGACGGCCCGCGCTCTTCGCCTGCCGGATTCAGCGGCATTGGCTCAAAATCCGGAGCTGGCCCTGTTGCGGCAGCAGATCGAAATTGCCCGGCGCGAAACCGACGTGGAGCGATCCCGGCTGAAACCCGATTACTCGTTCAGCGTAGTCAACCAATCGCTGCGGGGTATCCAGACCATCAACGGGGCTGACCGGTTTTACACAGGCGTCGATCGGTTTACGTACGGACAGGTTGGCATTTCGATTCCGATTGTGGCCAAACCGTTGCGGGCGCGGGTCCGGGCGGCCGAATTGGGCCAGCAGCGGACCGAAGCGCAGTTAATGGCCCGGCGTCGCAACCTGGAAGGAGCCTTTGCCGAACTCCTGCAAACCTACCAGAAAAACCGCGAGACGCTGACCTACTACGAGGAATCGGCCCTGCCGCAAGCGACGCTCATCCGACAGCAGGCCGACCGGTCATACCGCGCCGGAGAGATTGGTTACACCGAACTGTTCCAGAATCTCCGAACCGCGAGCAACATCCAGACGGGTTACCTGGCCGCTCTGAACGACCTGAATCAGACCATCATTCAACTTGAATACCTCCTGGGAAGCACCGAACCATGAAAAATATCCTGAGAATCAATTTATTACTTTTGCTGCTAACTGCTCTCGCTTTTTCGGCCTGCAACCGACAAACGGATACGGACACCGAGGAGCACCACCAACAGGGAGAAAACCACACCGACGAGCACGAAGAACACGCCGAGGGACTGGTGGAACTAACCGACGAGCAGTTCAAAACCGTTGGCATCCGGCTGGGTAGCCCCGAGGAGCGGACGCTCAGCAACCTGATTCGCGTTAATGGTATGGTCAATGTGCCTCCTCAGCAGAAAGTGTCGGTTTCGACGCCTTACGGCGGTATTCTCACGTCTACTCCGCTGCTTCCGGGTCAGGCCGTTAAACAGGGGCAGTTGCTGGCAATGCTCGAAAATCCGGAGTTTATCCGACTGCAACAGGAATACCTGGAAACTACCAGCCAACTTGAGTTTCAGGAGCAGGAGTACGAACGCCAGCGCGAATTGAGCCGCGAAAATGTCGGAACGCTCAAAACGTTTCAGCAGGCCACGTCGCAGGTAAAAATCCTGCGCTCCCGAGCCGAAGGGCTGCGGCAACAACTGGCGCTATTGGGTGTATCGATGGGTGAACTGGCAAAAGGAAAAATTACGCGCACCGTCGCCGTCCGGTCGCCCATTACAGGTACGGTAACGGAAGTAAATGTAAACCGGGGGCGTTTTGTCAATGCAAATGATATATTGTTTGAATTGATTAATACCGCAGGTCTTTATGCTGAATTAACGGTTTTTGAGGGCGATATTGCCAGGGTACAGGTCGGGCAGCGGGTACGGCTTTCCGTTATTGGCGAAAACGGTGGAACTTCCAGCCACGAACGCATCGGGCGGGTTCGGTATATCAACCGCGAAACCGGGGCCGACCGGACCGTGAAGGTCTTTGCTGCGCTGGAAAAACCGGATGCCGCACTCCGGCCCGGCACGTTTCTGAAAGCCCTGATCGAAACCCAGTCGGCTCCGCAGCCCGCTTTACCGGAAGCTGCGGTCATAAAATCGGGAACGGTTTCGCAGGTTTTTGTTTATGAAGGAAAGGAAGAACACGAAGGCACGGTTCACCACCAGTTCCGACCCGTGGCGGTACAGGCCGGTGTTGCCGAAAACGGTTATCAGGCCGTGACCTTACCCGCAACGATCAGAAAAGACGCGCAGGTGGTCATTGCCGGTGCCTACGATCTGCATTCCGTTCTGAACAACTCGGAAGAAGTGGGCGGTCATGTTCATTAACAAATCAAAGAGATGTTATTTAATCTGCTTATTGGTAGTATTCTGCTCGGAGCCGTACACGCGGCCATTCCAAACCACTGGCTTCCGGTCGTTCTCATCGGACGAAGCGAAAACTGGACCCTGCGCGAAACACTGGGTGTGGCGGCCCTGAGCGGCTTTTTTCACACCCTCAGCACGGTGATTCTGGGCGTCCTGATCGGTGCCATCGGCGTCGAACTGTCCGAGCGACTGGAGGAGCAAACCCGCTGGATTGCGTCGCTGATCCTGATTTTTATGGGGCTGGTGTATTTCGCCGTTCATAACCCGCACGGTGCCCACGAACACGTTCCCAAAGGATTATCGGGCCGATCAAAACGCACCATCGTTGGCACATTGGCCCTAGCGATGCTGCTGTCGCCCTGTCTGGAAATCGAAACGTTTTTCTTTACCGCCGGAACGCTGGGCTGGCCGGCCATCACCACCCTGAGTATTGCCTACACCGTTGTCACGATTGCCTGTATGGTTGGGCTAACGGCCCTGTCGTTCCGGGGGTTGGCAAAATTGCACTGGCACTGGCTCGAACACCACGAAAAACAGATCACCGGCGGTATCCTGATTGCCCTCGGTATCCTCAACTTTTTTATCGAATTGTAAACGATATGGCAACCCATCATAATCATTCCCACGACGACGGGCATACCCATGATCATGATCACGACCACGGTGCGCTGGACCTGATCGAAACCGAATCCTCCGCAGCCGTTTCGGCTGGTTCGGAACACGCCCCTTCAACCTGGGAAGGCTTCCGGGAATACGTTCCGGTCATCATCAGTCTGGTTCTGTTGCTGGGCGGTATTTTGCTGGATAACTACGCCGACTGGTTTCGCGATCCGTGGCGGTTTCTCTGGTATCTGGCGGCTTACTGGCCCGTTGGCTGGCCGGTATTGCGCCGGGCCGGACGCCAGATTGCGAAAGGCGACGTTTTCACCGAATTCTTCCTGATGGGCGTCGCGACCATTGGCGCGTTTGCCATTCGCGAATACCCCGAAGGTGTGGCTGTCATGCTGTTTTACACCGTCGGCGAATTGTTTCAGGATGCGGCTGTCATGCGGGCGCGTCGGTCCATCAAAGCCCTGCTCGACGTGCGGCCCGATACCGTGACGGTGTTGCGCGACGGAAAAGCCGTTCCGACCAAAGCCGCTCAGGTAAAAATCGGGGAAGTGATTCAAATTAAGCCGGGTGAAAAAGTGGGGCTGGACGGTAAAATGCAGTCTGAAACCGGTTCGTTCGATACGGCTGCCCTGACCGGCGAGAGCGTTCCGCGCACCATCAAAAAGGGCGAAGACGTGCTGGCGGGGATGATTAACCGGCAAACCCTGGCCGAAATGGAAGTGACCACGCTCTACCAGAATTCCAAGCTGTCGCGCATTCTGAAACTGGTGCAGGAAGCCACCGGACGTAAGGCCAAAACGCAGGAGTTCATCGCCCGTTTTGCCAAGATTTACACCCCGCTCATCTGCGCCCTGGCCGTATTGATTACGGTCGTGCCGTACTTTTTCGTCGCGGATTACCGCTTTCAGGACTGGCTTTATCGGGGTCTGGTTTTTCTGGTGATCGGTTGCCCGTGTGCGCTGGTCATTTCCATTCCGTTGGGTTATTTCGGCGGCATTGGCGCGGGGTCACGGCAGGGCATCCTGTTCAAAGGTTCGGTTTTTCTGGACCTGATTACGCAGGTAAAAACCGTCGTGATGGACAAAACCGGCACGCTAACGCAGGGTGTTTTTAAGGTGCAGGATGTTCAGACGAGCGGTATTTCGGAACATGAGTTAACCCGGCTGACGGTGGCTCTGGAAAGCAAATCTACGCACCCGGTAGCCACCGCCATTCTTGCGTATGCCGGTACCGGTGAGCCTTTGTTACCGGCTGAAAACGTGGAAGAAATCCCCGGCCATGGTTTGAAAGGAACCGTAGGCGGCAAAACCGTGCTGGCGGGAAACGCCAAACTGCTCCGGAAATTCAATATACCGTTTGATGAGAACCTGACCACCATTCCGTTTACGGTGGTGATGGTGGCCGTTGAAGGGCGGTTTGCCGGCTCCTTAACCATTGCCGATCAGGAAAAAGACGATGCCGCCGAAACCGTGAAGCAACTGCATCGCATGGGTTTGAAGACCGTCATGCTGTCGGGCGACAAAGCAACGGTGGTCCAGGCTGTGGCCCAAAACGTGGGCGTTGATGAAGCCGTCGGTGATTTGCTGCCGGAAGATAAAGTTCGGGAAGTGGAGCGATTGAAACAGGCGCTTTCGGCGAATCCAAAACAAAAACTGGCTTTTGTGGGCGACGGTGTCAACGATGCACCGGTGGTGGCGCTGGCCGACGTGGGCATTGCGATGGGCGGTCTCGGCTCCGACGCAACGATTGAAACCGCCGACGTGGTGATCCAAACCGACCAGCCGTCGAAAATTGCCACGGCGATTAAAATCGGAAAGGCCACACGGCAGATCGTATGGCAGAACATCACGCTCTCGCTGGTCGTCAAAGCCATTGTGCTGCTGCTGGGCGCGGGTGGAGTGGCTACCATGTGGGAAGCAGTTTTTGCGGATGTGGGGGTTGCCCTGCTCGCAATTCTAAATGCAGTCCGGGTTCAGAATCTGAAGTTTTAAAGCATATGGCATTGTTTTTTGCAACGCCCGCCGAGTTTCGGAAATGGCTGGAAGAAAATCATCAAACTGAAAAAGAATTGATTGTCGGTTTTTACAAAGTGGGTTCCGGCAAGCCGAGCATGACCTGGCCGCAGTCAGTCGATGAAGCCCTGTGTTTCGGTTGGATCGACGGCATTCGGAAATCCATCGACGAAACCAGCTACCAGATTCGGTTTACACCACGTAAGGCCAAAAGCATCTGGAGCGCCGTGAATATCAGGCGCATGGGCGAACTCATCGAGGAGGGGCTTGTCTACCCCGCCGGGCTGAAAATTTTTGAAGAACGGGACCCGAAAAAAGCCGGTATTTACTCGCACGAAAACGAAGCGAAAGAACTCGATGCGGCTTTGGAAGCCCGGTTGAGAGCCAACGAAAAAGCCTGGACGTTTTTTCTGAAACAGGCACCATCTTACCGCAAAGCAGTCATCCACTGGTTGTCGGGTGCTAAACAGGAAGCCACGCGTGAGAAACGCGTGGCCCAACTAATCGAAGACTCGGCAAATGGTCGGAAAGTGGCGCCCTTCCGGCGCCCGGGTGAATAAGGCCCCAAACGCTCACGATCCATTACACCAAATTACAGATTCATGCCGCCCGTAACCTCAATGCGTTGACCGTTGACCCATTTGGCGTCTTCGCTGCATAAAAAGGCTACCACGCCCCCCACATCGTCCGGCAAACCAACCCGCCCCAAGGCTGTTATGCCCGCGACATACTCACGCATCGCCGGGGTATCGATCATTGCCCCACCTCCAAAAACGGCCCCGGGGGCCACCACGTTGGCCGAGATCCCCCGTGCGCCCAGTTCCAGGGCCAGATACCGCGTAAAGACCTCTACCGCACCTTTCATAATCCCATAAGCCGAGACTCCAGGATAGGAATAACGCGTTACACCAGACGAAACGTTAACAATCCGGCCACCGTCATTGAGGGAGGGCAACATCTTTTGAGTTAGAAAATAAACCCCTTTCAGATGAATGTTCATCATTTCGTCAAATTGAGCTTCAGTCGTCTCCAGGATTGGAGCAGAAAAGCCCGTGCCGGCATTATTGATCAGAAAATCAAAACGGTCGGTATTAAAAACGGTTTGCAGCGTTGAGGTAACTTGTTGAGAGAAAGCGTCGAAGCTACTGATATCGGCCACATTCAGGGGCAAAGCTATTGCTTTCTGCCCAAGGGCTTCTATCTCGGCTACCGTGGTTTGCGCTTCTACCTGATTGCTCTGGTAGGTCAGCAATACCTGTATACCTTTTTGGGCTAAACTCAGAGCAATGTTTTTACCGATACCCCGGCTTCCACCGGTCACTAATGCAATTTTGGAAATTTTCATCTGGCTTTTGGTCTTAATTTAAACAGTGCAAAAGTCCGCCAGATGAGGAATCGGGTGTTTGTCCCGGCCAATCAATTTTATGTATAATTCAAACTAGGTGTTTGTAGTCGGAAGGCGCCAGGAGCAAATGAGGTCTCACGCTTAAAGAATTTGGCAAAGTGCGCAACATCTGCAAAACCGAGGCTGTCGGCAATTTCGGCAATGGTCCAGTCGGTTTGCCGTAACAAGATTTTGGCTTCCTGAATGATACGCCCGGAAATAAGGTCGGTGGTGGTCAGGCCCGTTGTTTCTTTCAGTATCTTATTGAGATGGTTGACATGAACCGCCAGTTGGTCGGCATAGTCTTTGGCCGTACGCAGGCGCATTTGTTGCTGCGGAGTTTCGATGGGGAACTGCCGCTCCAGTAGCTCAATAAACAACGAAGTCATCCGGGCCGAAGCGGTATGGTTAGGGTGCAACGCACTGGTCGACTGCAACTTCTGCCCTAGGTGAATCAGTTCTAGTGTATACGTGCGGAGCAGATCGTACTTATAAGCATAATCGGAAGCGATTTCGTCCTGCATCTGCTCGAAAATGGCCTGAACCCGATTGGAACTCATTTCAGACAGGAAGAAAACCCGGTTTCCCGACATTTTGAAAATGGGTAATTCGTCGAGCATAACCCCACTTTTGGTTGGTTGAAGAAACTCTGCGGTAAACACGCAGAACTGCCCGGTTTGCCGCCCTTTCGGTAGCCAGTAAAAAGGAACTTTGGGCGTTGAGAAAATCAGGGCCGGTTGCGTAATCTCGATGGTGCCATCAGGGTATTCGGCCGTGCTAGGTCCTGTCAGAAGACTAATCTTGTAGAACACCCGGCAGGGATACGGTGTGATGGCTTTATCACGTGTTGTCTGGGCAAAATCAGTCAGGTTAAAAACATTAAAGTGCCCTACCTCCTGCTGAATGCCGCTTGGCAGAAGTGCGCTTAAATCCTTGGAGGAACCCGTCGATAAGCGCAGGCAAAGCTCTTCGAATGAAGTCGTATTCATCGATCCCAAATTTGTAAAAATCAAATATAGGAAAAAGAGCCCGTTTATCGTATAACTTCCTTGACTATCCTCTGAAGTCTGTCAACCTCTACGCTGGCTGACCTTCCGCGCCGGGGAAAGGGTCTTTAGAAAGGCTTTGTCAGTCTTTTCACAAGGGTTCAGCTAAGCCTGACACTTATAACAGTCTCTTACTAGTTTGAATTCATCTGATAAGATGCTTAACAGGAGCCGTCATCCGGATTTTTGACATACGATATCCGGGCCACCCGAAACTTTGTGGCCGGGAATTATCTGCACAAGAGCCACGGCTATATTTCACCAGCGGGCGTGTTTCTGCATCCCGAAGGCCAACTGAAACATCCGGTATCCGTTACCTTAAAACCGTATTCAAAATGGCCGCAACTCATCGCAACGGGGCTGGATTCGGTGGCCGGACAGCCACAGACGTTTTCCGCACTGGATTACGACTTTCTGTACGACAGCTCGATGCTGATGGGCAAGCTGGAACAACTACCGTCGTTTGAGGTCAGGAAAATTCCGCATTACGTCATTCCCAACCCCAATCCGCTCCGGACCGTCATCCTGAAAAGCTGGCGATAAAATCAATCTTAAATGCCATCTGGAGTTGAACGTCAAGCGCGTTTCATGGCAACCCGGTAGAGGATGACCGCCAGACCCAGAAACGCCAGAGCGCCCAGAAGTTGGTAACCGCCCGCTCCGAGTGCGCCCTCCAGCGCCGGTTCAAGCGTCAGACCCGCCAGAAAGTTGTAAACCGATTCATTAACCGATAGTAGAGCAACAAATACCCCGGCCAGCGCCCCACCAGCTACCAAACCGGTCGAAAACAAACTTCCCCGGCCCAGATCAGCGTCTTCCTCGACAATGCCTTTGCGCTTGAAATTCCAATCGACCAGGGCTTTCACGCAACCACCGGCGAAAATGGGCAAGGTCGTTGAAAGAGGCAGGTACAGGCCGACGGCAAACGCCAGCGCACTAATACCGCAGATTTCGACGACAAACGACATAAAAGCACCCACCAGTACAAACTGCCAGTCGAGGTTGAACGACAGCAGCCCTTTGATGAGTGTTGCCATCAGTGTGCCTTGTGGGGCCGGAAACCGGTCGCTGCCGATGGCGTGGGTGATGCCCTGCGCAACGAGGTCGGGCGTGGGTGTATCCAGAACTTTGACTGTAGCACCAACCGCCAGTGAGGAAACGACAACCCCGACAAACAGGGCCATTTGCTGGTATTTGGGCGTTGCGCCAACTAGAAAACCGGTTTTTAAATCCTGCGAGGTAGCACCGGCCGTTGCGGCTGCAATACAGATCATACCGCCAACAACCAATACCGTCGGTTCATAAATTTTGCCCGTTAGCCCGACGCCAATAAAGACCAATGCCGTGCCCATGATAGTGGCGATGGTCATGCCCGAAACCGGCGACGAACTGGAACCGATCAGTCCCACAATCCGGCTGGCGACGGTCACGAAGAAAAAACCAAATACGACGACCAGAATGGCGATCAACAGTTTGGTCAGAATGGTATCGCCGGGAATTTGCGGCAGAATAACCATCAAAGCCGCCAGAGCAATGCTACCGAAAATGACGACCCGCACCGACAAATCCTGCTCCGTCCGCCGAACCTGCGCACCTTCCGTAGCCACATCCACTTTTTTGAAACTGTCGCGAAATGACGAAACGATGGTCGGAATGGTTTTCAACAACGTCATGAAACCACCCGCCGTGACGGCCCCCGCGCCAATTTGGCGGATGTAGGCCCGGTAGATGGCAGCCGCCGTGTCGTTAAACGTATGCGTGGTGGGATTCCAGCCACCCGGTCCGCCCGCCGTTTGCAGATTGGTTAAATAACCGAGTTTAATCAGTTGTAACGCAATAATATCACCCGGCACCAGCGTTGCCAGCAGCGGAATCAGCGCCAGCCAGGCCAGAATACCGCCCCCGACTAATACCGCCGAAATCCGAAAACCGATGATGTAGCCAACGCCCAGATACTCCGGCGTGATTTCACCCGACACCTGCGCCGACGGGAAATACCGGTTTACCTGCTGCGTGGCCCAGGTGGGAACTTCGGCAATGACGTGCAGCACTTTTTGCAGAATGGCGTAAAGTAAGGCTACCCCCAGGCCCCGGTAAGCCATCTTGGCAAAGTCACCGCCCCGTTCGCCCGCAATCAGTACCGAGCCACAGGCCGTCCCTTCGGGGTAGGGCAGTTTGCCGTGTTCCTCCACAATGAGCGCCCGGCGCAGCGGAATCATCATGAGCGTACCGAGCAGCCCGCCCAGAATCGCCAGCGTCAGAATGGTCCAGTAGTTGAAAAAGTCGTCGCCAACGCCCTCGGTCAGAAACAGGAAGCCGGGTAAGGTAAAAACCACACCGGACGCGATGGACTCGCCCGCCGAGCCGGTGGTCTGGATGATGTTATTTTCGAGGATGGTGGTTTTCAGAAACTTCCGGCCGAGCGAAATGGCCAGGACTGCAATGGGAATGGAAGCCGAAACCGACAAACCGGCTTTTAACGATAAATAAACCGTGGCGGCCCCGAACAAGACGCCAAACAAAGCCCCGGTAATGACGGCTTTGAGCGTAAATTCGGCAGTTGACTGATTATCGGGAATATAGGAGCGAAACTCGGTAGACGGTCTGGTTTCCATGAGCAGGGATCAGGATTTTCGCGAAAGATAATCAAATGCGGTCTTGTTCAACCACCCGATGCCGCTGCCGTTGGAAGAAACCGGAGAAAATGAGTTCCGGGCCGTCGGTTTACTCCTGCCCGCCCAGCACCGACCACACCATATCGCTTTCGTAGCCTTTCCCGATGGCGTAGCGCACCAGCTTCTGCTTCATTATCAACGGGTTTTCGCCCTGCAAGCTGCGTTTCTTTTTCTCGAGCAAATCAACAAGCGTCTGGCGGTAATCGTCGGGTTCGATTTCCTTCATGGCCTGATCGAGGTTATAGCCGGTAATGCCGCGCTGTTTCAGGTGCTGTTTGATTTTGTGTTTGCCCCATCGTTTCACCCGAAATTTGCTACCCGCAAAAGTTTTGGCAAACCGTTCTTCGTTCAGGTAATTTTGCTCGATCAGCCAAACGATGATTTCCTCGGCTTCGTCGCCGTACACATCCCATTCGTTCAGCCGTTCGCGAACTTCCCGCTGCGTGCGTTCCTGGTAGGCACAAAACGAAGCCGCCCGGCGCAGAATATCTTTTGATTGCTCGGTCATTTTTTAGAAGTGAGAGAGTAGACACGAGACTGGAGAAATGAATGCCAACTCAGAAAACGGTTCCGTTTTTTCTCTCCTGTCTCAAATCTTCTGTCTATAAACAACAAAAAACGGCCGAAGATAGCTCCGGCCGTTGTGTCATTCAACCCAAAATTACCAGGTTCGTTTGCTCATGACTTTGTCCAGTTCGGCGCGGGTCATGGTGCCAAGTTCCGGGTGTTGAGCGAGCCATTTCAGGAACTCCACTTTAATTTCGTCGGTCCACTGGCTGTCGATCTGGCCCGTCGTATAGCGGCCTGATTTCACCGTTTCAAAGCCAAACTGGTCCTTACGGGTTACAAATTCGCAGGTTGCGACAACCTGTTCGGCCAGGTGCGCTGGCACAAACAGAACGCCCTCCCGCTGGGCAATCACCAGATCGCCGGGCAACACCATCGTATTGCCCATCCGA
Source organism: Larkinella arboricola (assembly GCF_003259745.1). Taxonomy (GTDB): domain Bacteria; phylum Bacteroidota; class Bacteroidia; order Cytophagales; family Spirosomataceae; genus Larkinella; species Larkinella arboricola. The sequence continues at coordinate 547,768 of NZ_QLMC01000003.1, forward strand.
ATCGGCGAATTCAGGCCCATCAGCACCATTTCTTCCAGAAACGACGGGTGGAAATCACGCACATACGCGTTGAATCCCTTGATATTCTGCAACTCCTGCAAGTCGCGGGCGGACCCGTTGAACACAACGCCGTTGCCGGTTTTGCTGAAAATGGCATTGCCCAGGGTGGCGCCCACGAGCGTTCCTCCGCCAATTTTCCCGAAACCGTCGGCCACGTACACATCGCCTTTGGTCAGCGTTTCGATGGGCCAGGTGTTGGTGTTTCCCTTACGACCTTGCTTGCTGATACCGCGCTCTTTGATGTTTTTCTCCACATCCGGACGGCTGGGCATGAACATCGCCGTAACGGCCCGGCCTACTACCGCAACATCGTTGTGGATGAATTTCCAGCCGCCTTCGAATTGATTCAGGTATCCTTCATTTTTCAACACCGTCCAGGCATCGTCGATTCCAATCTTTTTAGCCCGTTCAATCAGCGCGTCCGGAATTTTGGGCCGTCCGTCCGGAAAGCGTTCGCCCTTCCATTCGGAGGTTAAAAAGACCAGTTCATCTTTCGGCATGGTTTGCGCAACAACGGAATAGCCGGTCAACAGGACGGCAACAAAGGATACGAAAAGAGCAATTCTGTAGTTCATAGTGGGTTAATTAGTGGCCGCCTTTGGCCAAGTACGCTTCAATGTCTTTTTGAGTGATTGCCAGTTTTTTGGGGTATTTAGCTACCCAGGCTCTGAATTCATTCTTGATTTTGTCCGACCAGTCGCCGTGAATTTCGCCAGATGGGTATTTGCTTTGCTGCAACAGAAACCGTTCAAACTCGTCGCGCAAAGCCGTCATTTCCGAAGCCGACACCAGCCCTTCGACCAGGTGAGCCGGAATGAAAACCACCCCGTATTCGTTCGCAAACACGACATCGCCGGGCAGAACCGTCACATCTCCAACGCGGATTGGCGCGTTGATGGACGTGGGTGTCATGTCTTTGATGTACGACGGATCGTGGCCTTTCACCCAGGCGTTGAACCCTTTGGTGTCTTTCAGCTCCTGCATATCGCGGATGGAACCGTAGAAAATGACCCCTTTGCCGGTTTTGCCGTAAATGGCGTTGCCCAGGCTGGAACCAATGAGCGTTCCGTCCTTGATTTTACCGTACCCATCGGCCACATACACATCGCCTTTGGTCAGAATATCAATCGGCCAGATGTTGATACCGCCTTTCTGCGAGCGCCCCTCGGCTTTCCCGGTTTTCCGAACCAGGCTATCCAGGTCGGGGCGGGTGGGCATAAACTGCGCCGTTACCACCCGGCCGGTCATGGTTTCACCCGGTTTAAGAATGATCCAGTTTTTTTCGACCTGATTCCGGTAACCTTTATTGCCCAGATAGCCCCAGACCTGCTCCAGCGTACAATTCTGTAAGCGCTCCAGAACCAGATCCGGCACCTTCGGACGCCCGTCCGGAAAGCGTTCACCCTGCCAGTTAGCGGTCAATGCTTTCACGTACTCGGGAGATGAGCCGACTTGTTGGGCCTGTGCCAGCAAACTTCCCGACAGAGCGACGGCCAGCACTAGTAAAGTTTTCTTAATCATTGCTTTATAAGGGTAAGGATGGCTAATCAGCGAAATTATACTCTTACATACGTTGATAAAAATGAAAAATAGGCCTCTTCTCCCTTTACGGAGCCGTTGACAGCATCAAAAAGGCAATCGGCTGGGTAAAATACTGACAGAAGTTGGATTTAGAAAAAAATAGATCTCCTCAGCCGGAAAGTAAGCTTTTTTATTATCTTTCCAAACAAATTGAATTATATCAAGACGCAATACAACTATTATAACCAGATATCGCTTGGGCATCTTATCCAAATCCCTAAATTCCGTTAAAGCATGAAGAAAGTTCAACATCTACTTGAGTGGCTTAAAAAGCATCCCGCCCCGACAGCGGCCAGCCAGCCGTCCATCGAACCATCAACCGGGGTCGACCGGCGTAACTTCCTTCGCAATTCGGCGCTGGGCGGTTTGTCGCTCGGCCTGATGTTTGACGGCAAACCGGAGCGCGAGATGGAGTATATTACGCAGAAAGTCAAGCGGGATTCAAAGCCGTCGGAACTGAAAATCACGGACCTGCGGGTAGCGGTTTTGCAGGGTGTACCCTTTTCCAGCCCCATCATCCGGATCGACACAAACCAGGGCCTGGTGGGCTGGGGTGAAGTACGCGATGGTGCCAGTCCCAATTATGCCCTGATGCTGAAAAGCCGTCTGCTGGGTAAAAACCCGTGCAATGTCGAGAAGATTTTCAAAGAAATTCGCCAGTTTGCCGGACACAGCCGGGCCGCCGGTGGGGTCTGCGGGGTTGAAATGGCGTTGTGGGATCTGGCCGGGAAAGCCTACAATGTACCGGCTTATCAGTTGCTGGGCGGAAAATACCGGGATTACATCCGGCTCTACGCCGACACGCCCGAAGGCCGGGACTACGACGAGTTTGCCAAACACATGGTTCGGCGCCGGGATCAGGGATATACGTTCCTGAAAATGGACTTCGGCATCGGGATGCTGGCCGACACGCCGGGTATGCTGGTGGGCGCTAAAAACTGGAGCGTCAAACAGCAGTGGAACGATGCCAAGCCGGGCATGATGGGAAATTACGCCCTGACGAAACACCCGTTTACCCGGATTCAGGTCACCTCAAAAGGGATTGATACGCTGGCGAAACACGTTGGCCGGGTACGGGATATTGTTGGCTATGACACGCCTTTATCAGCTGACCACTTCGGACACTTTGACGTTAATACCGCCATTCAGATCGGAAAAGCGATGGAACCGTTCCGGCTGGCCTGGCTCGAAGACCTCGTTCCGTGGTTTTACACCGATCAGTGGAAACAGATTTCCGACGCCATCGATACACCGACGCTGACGGGTGAGGATATTTTCGGCAAAAAGGAATTTATCAAACTCATCGACGCCAACGCCATCGACATGATCCACCCGGATCTGGCTTCGTCGGGCGGTCTGCTGGAAACCAAGAAGATTGGGGATTATGCCGAAGAAGCCGGTATTCCGATGGCCATGCACTTTGCGGGTTCACCAATCTGTATGATGGCTAATATCCACTGTGCGGCTGCTACCGAAAATTTCGTTGCCCTCGAACACCACGGGGTTGACGTGGAAGGCTGGGAAGATATCGTAACCGGCATTAAACCGATTGTTGAGAAAGGTTTCGTAAAAGTACCCGATAAGCCGGGTTTGGGTGTTGAACTGAACGAAGAAGTGGCTAAGAAATTCCTGAAGAAAGGGGCCACCTGGTTTGCACCCACCGAAATCTGGAACACCCGCGACTCCGCCGACCGCGAATGGAGCTAAAAGGAGTGAAGAATTAAAAGTGAAGAGTTAAAGTGCGCCAGCCAACTCATCACTCTTAACTCTTCACTTTTAATTCTTGAGCAGGATTTGCATTCGGTCGGCTTTGGCTATTTTGCGCCGAAAATCCACATATTCCGTGTAAAACTCCGGCGCATACCGTCCCGCTTCCATAACCAGCCGGCGAATGTATTTCACGGTATTTCCTTCCACCTTGGCCGATGCCTGATAGGTTCCGAAACGCGATGTAAACTGCACCGGTTCGAATACGTATTCAACGGCCAGCCCGGTCGGCAACTGATACGTGATGGTATCGGTATCCAGATAACTGGTGGTCAACTGAAATTCCGCCGTACGACGATCGGTTTGCATCGGCAGCGTTTGATTCGAAGTGAGTTGATTCGGGACCAAAAACAGGCGGTTGCCACTGCGGGTGCCACACGTTGGAACCTGAATGCTCAGGCGTTCGACAATGGTTGGTAGCGTGTTCTTCTGCTCCTGAAAGGAGAATGATGAAATTGTAAAATTAGGAATGGTGAATTGCCGGTAGAGCCACTGCCGCTGATCGTCGGGACTAGCCGTTCGCATCACCGATTCGACTCCTTCCGACTGAATACCGGTATACACGGTGTTAACCTCAAACGTTGCCTTGCCGGATGCGTCAAGCCGGGCCGTAGCCGAGCGGTTTTGCCGGTTATCACCCGGGCGATACACCGGTGTCCGTACCAGCTTTCCGCCCTCGGGCGTCAACAGCAGAACGTGGCGGTTGTCCGTAAAACTGCCCACGTAACCAGCCGGTGCGTGCGAATCGGTGCATTCCAGCCAGACGGTATCCTTCGCTAGCGGGACACACAGAATCATGTGGTTGAAGCGTAAGGCGGGAAAATCAGACTCTACATCGGTTCGCTGCCGGCCTGCCGATACTAACGCCCAATATGACGGGATGTCAACGGCTTTCAGCAGGGCATAGGTGTAATTAGACAACGCTTTACAGTCGCCGTAGCCTTTCTCGGCCACCACCGAAGCCGGAAACGTTTGCCAGCCCCCAATGCCCAGCTGGATACTGACGTAGCGCGTATGCTGCTGCACGAAACCGTAAATTTTCTGAATCTTTTTCACCACATCGGTTTCCCCGGCTACCAGTTCCAATGCCTGACGCCGGAGCGATTCCGGCAGTTGATCACGCCCTTCGTTGAGCTGATAAAGAAACCGGCCCAACTCCTGCCAGGTTTGCATACGGCCTTTGCGGGCTTCCAGTTCAAACGCATCGGGAGCCGTTAAAACGCCGGGCCCCAGGTTCGTGTAGTAGGGGGCCTGCGGCTCCCGTTCATGCACTTTCTGTCGCTTCAACTGCCAGGTATATACGCGCCCAGCCGGATTATCCACCATTTCGGGCGCGGCCAGTTGGTTCAGGGTTTTATACCGCAACGTCTGTCCGACTGGCATCATTACCTGAAACCGGGCTGATTCCAGAGCCAGCTTGTCGTCGCTCTGCGGAAACCAAGCCGGATACGACATGGTGTTGCGTGTGGTGGTTTCGTACCGAAACTCAACCGTGAACGGATAGTCGGCATAGGTAAACTGAGCCGATTTGACCCGATTATCTTCGAACAGGGAAAAATCACTAATCGAACTCAGGTCTCTGATGTCGCTGCGTTTCAGCCGCCGAATGACCTTCCCTGCCGCATTGTATAGGGTTCCTTCGATATTACTTACTTTTGAAAGCTTATCGTAAGGCACTTCCAGTGTCGTATACGAGTGTCCTTCTTCATTCAGAATGGTCACGGCATAATGCACGGTTTCAACCGCTTCGGCAGGGGTCTTCACCTGGAAAGTATGCTCATAAACCCGCATTACCCCAGCAGCACCCACCGACAGATTAGCGGGAATGGCAGCCACGGAAAAAGGTTCTGCCGCCCAGGCGGTCAGGCTCAGCAGCCAGCCGCCAACCAAACCATACCAACGCTTATTCATTTGATTTTTTCAGGACAACCTGTTCGGCATGTTTGGCAATAACCTGACTGTAAAACTCCCGCAGTGTACCGTATTCGTCCGGGTTAAAGACGGCTTTATTGAAGGTTAGCCGACTAACTACCTGTAAACTGTTTCCATTCATCTGCGTCATGAATGTAAATCGACCTGCATTACCCGGTAACACTAAGGCTACATTTTTGGGCACTTCTTCTACCACGTATCCTTCCGGCAGCGTATAAATTGCCGCATACGATTTTTCGATGGGTACGCCCATATCGACCGGAAACCGCCGTTCGGGTGCTTTAAAAGGATTTTGCATTAAATCGGAAATAGGGAGTGGTCGCAAAAACAACCGGTTTTCAATCCGGCTTACGGCTTCCGATACCGTCACAGTTCCTTTAATGGTAAGCGGCAGATCGCTCGAATCGGCATTCTGAACATTCAGCTCACTCCATTGCCAGTCCGGATTCCGGCTTTTGACCGCTTGCCGGAATTTTTCCAGACTTACCTCGTGCAAGTGTTGTCGGCTGTCGGCGGCTGCGTATCCTGAATGGGTGATGCTAATGGTACCGTCCAACTGCGCATCTTTGCTAACCGCCAGCATAAACTGTCCGGCCTCACGCCGTTTTTCGGTTGGCGTCAGTGGAATCCAGCGGGGGCGTCGGCTGTGCACAAGCCGCCCTTCACCATTCAGACAGCGCACGGGAAGCACGCCGGCTTTCAGCCCCGATTCGCAAGCATCCAGCAGCAAATCCTTCCCCTGCCAGGGCACGGCGGCTACCACATAGTCAAATCGGGTCAGTAACGGATACTCTTTACTAAGCAGACCGTTTTGTTTCGTACTCAGAATGACGGGATACGCTTCGAGCCCCATTTCCCGCAACAATCCCACCAACATGAGGTTCAATTCCGCCACATTACCGGTTTTGGTCTCAAACGCGTTTTTCAGGCTGTTTTTTGCCCAAATACCGCGTTGCCTGTTCCAGGTCATTACCTGACGAATAAACTTATAGGCTGCCGTTACCCGCTGTAAGGTATCCGTCGATTGCTTTTGCAGCGAAGAAGCCACCTCCTTTAGAAAGCCCGTCCGGTTGACGGCTAGCCCAAACTGACTGTCACCCAATAAAAACTTATCAAGATCTTCCCACTTTTTGGCGTAACTCTGGGGGCCTACCTGGTGCGGCAGCGACGTTCGAATAAGTTCAAACCAGACTTTAGCGCGGTAATTATCGGGTGTAGCCATAAAGTCCTCCTCGCGCAGGGCGCTCAGGTTCTTCATCACCCACCGATAATGAATGTCATTGCCCAGACGCTCACTTTTATCGACGGCCAGAGCTTCAAAGCCCTGGAAGAGAATCCGGTATTCAAAACCCGGTATAAGCGTTAAATCATACTGACTCCAGCGAACGGGTATCTCCTTCTGAAAATCCCACTCCCGTAGTTCAAACACAAAATCGGAAGTAATCGTGTATTTAAATTCGATGATAGAGCCTTCGCGAACGTTCGGTAGGGTAAACCGTTTGACATATATATTTTCTGTCCGACGCTCTTCAAAAATGGCATCTTTGGTCAGTCGATCGGTCGTAAAGGACCCATCCGGCGATAAATTATAGGTAATTCCTTCAATACCGGATACCTGCTCCTGCAAGTCTACTCGAATATTGTGAAAAGGAATTATTACCGTAGCCTGCTCAAAGGCACTTTTCTTAAGTATTTTAACCCGAACATGGCGTTCGTAATAAACATAATAGCCGCGGGTATCGTTTTGAGTAATATAGGACTTCCCAATATCTGATAAAACGACAGCATCCGCCGAAGAATCGGCCGGATACACTTTCATTTTCAGATCTTCCGGGTCAACGTGGCCAAATTTATCAGTCTGGCAAACTGCATAAAAGGAGATAAAAGAAAAGGCGAAAGCCAATCCGCGTCTGACAAAGCGGAAAAAGATCATACAAGTACGGTATTTTTACTCAAAATTTCCGCAAGCTACAAATTAACCTAGTATGAAGCAATCACTTCTTGCCGGCAAACTGTTTTTCACCGGCTTCAATGCTCACCGTCAAGTGATTTTCTTTGGGCGGAATCGGGCAGGCGTATCCGTCGCTATAAGCACAATAGGGGTTGTAGGCCTTATTGAAATCAAGTAGTACTTTTCCGTCTTTTATAGTACCCACGCGCAAGTCCATGTAACGGCCTCCACCATAAGTTGATTGACCGTTCGTGGCATCTTTAAAAGGCAGAAATAAATAATCGCGGTATTGCGGCAGTTGAGCCAGTTGCAGGCTGCGGTAGAGCGTCAATTCGTACGGTTTTCCTTTTAGGCGAAAGGTCAGTACGGCATATTTAACATACGTCTTTTTTTTACCGTCGTAGGTAGGTAATTCAAAAGGTTCAGCCTGGGGAGTTCGCTGCACTGTGGCTTCGATTCGGTACGTCGAATCAGGCTCAAAAAAGCGCAGGTTTTGGAGATCGTCTTTTTTTAATGGGCTGGTCGAAGATTTCAGGAAATCCGCCTTATATTCTTCGCGGTGGGCGGCAATTTGGTGGGCATACGGTATTTGAGAAAAGCCGGAATGGCTCATTAATAAGGTAAGCAACATTCCGGCAATTCGCTGTTTATTCTTCTGATTCATCAGACGCACCAGTCCGTGGTGTTTGCTGATCAGATACCAGTTCAAACCCTGATATATTGTCGCCAAAATCATACGGCTTGATCGTGAATGTATATTCCTGATCCTGAAAATTAAGACCTATTTTCTGAAGTACGCCTTTCAACGGAATAGAATATCCCCGGCCCGTTTTGGCTAACTCAAACGCTTCAGAGTCACCTTGTTGAGTGGGCATTAAATATAATGCTTTTACGCCTTTCCGACGATTAACGGTCCCCACTTTATAATACGGTTTTGTAGGGTCAATGTTAAGCCCTTCCATTAATTTTTGAGGAAAAGCTAACCGTCCGGTTTTAGTTACAGAAGTCGAAAAGGTGGTCTCTTTCTGAGCTACTTTGGGTGCTTCATCTGAATTATCTTCCGGAGAAAAGAAGCGAATTTTGTCTGGTTTTACTTTCATTGGGTGTGTCAAAAAAATGTTTATGTGCAAAACTATTAATTCTAAATTAATAATCGGTTTTTTAATTTAAAATTAATCGGGAGAATACTGGTCTTAAATACATATTTTAATTTAAACCTACCTTTAATTAGCTACCAGTTCTAAAGAAAAGTAAACTTAAAGCACCCCTCCTCGTCTTATCAAAATTCATATAAAGTCTTAAAATCTCTACAAAAATTGATTACCTGGAAAGGCTACTTTATAAATTATAATTATTATAGGAACGCTACGCTGGGTGTATTATTTTAACTTATAATTTCTACAATTTAAATTACATCTATTGTTGTCGCAGCAAATCTCAACCTATTAGCACCCATTTACTCGTATATGATCCAGACACTACTCCAGCAAGGGAATATATACTTGCTAACAAATAATGTTCCAAAAATAAATTGGCCTTTCAAATCATGGTCAGGCCAAACAGCATATGTGGTTTTGATACTTCCTGGCGATTCTATAAACTTTCAGATAAATAGCTAGTTGTAATAGAACGTTGTCGATAAAACGTATCTTATTATCTTTAACAAAACTCAACAATCATGAAAAAGCTAAGTTTGATCCTGTTCTTCCTGGTGAGTGTATGGACCGCCCAATCCTGTAATAGTACTGAGAACAAAGACAGTGCCGAACAGGCTGAAGAAGTTAATGAAGCGAAAGATATGCCCGAAGATGATTCCGAATTTGCTATAAAAGCCGCCAGCGGTGGCCTTATGGAAGTGGAACTGGGCAAGCTGGCGGAGCAAAAAGCACAAAGCAAACAAGTGAAAGATTTTGGTGCGATGATGGTGGCCGACCATTCAAAAGCCAATGAAGAATTAAAAACACTGGCCGCTTCTAAAAATATTTCCATTCCGGCAACGCTTAGCGAAGATCATCAAAAACACGTCGATGATTTAAGCAAATTATCAGGAGCCGAGTTTGATAAGGAATACGTTAGACTGATGGTCGATGATCATAAAGAAGATATCGATTTATTTAAAGAAGCTTCCTTTGACGCGAAAGACCCTGATATAAAAGCCTTTGCGGGAAAGACATTACCAACGCTCCAAAAGCACTATGACGCCGTCAAGGCAATTCAGAGCAGCCTGCAATAAGAGTTAGATTTTTTGTTTATTAACGGAGCGTAGCACCACACTACGCTCCGTTTGTTTTTACGTACACTCTGCCTTAAGTCATTGACTAGTAAGCCCTACAAAGCTCGCCATAGTGAACAAGCTATCGTTTCAGTAGTTATTCTTCAGCATTAATTCCTTTTACCGGCCCAGGACTTAGAGTCCCTTTATATCCAGTTAATAATAAACCTACATGCCAGGTAATTACGAGACTTACAAAAAGGTATAGCCATGATTACTGCATTCACGAATGTAAGTTTACGGGTACATAGGGTAATAGAGTTACCGGGTCTGCACTAGCCTCATTTTATAGATAGGTGGCTATAAATGAACGTATCTCAAGCACTTTACAAACAGTTCCAGCCCTTGTTTTGGTGACAATCTGTTTTATAAGCGGTCAACACAGCTAAAAGACAACGTAAAGTATCCGCAGTCTATTAAAAAGTAAACTTGTACCTATTTAGATATTAACAGGAAATACTTAATCAACCTGCCTAAATTTAATAAACCATAAACAAAAATATAATTGCAGTAATTCTTTGAGCCAGCACGCATAAACACTTGTGTAAATCGGCATAGCCTTATATAAGATTCTTTAAACTTTAATCCATTGAGTTAATTCTCTATTTAAGATTGTTGGGCTCCAAACTGGCGTAGTGTCACAACCAACTACTAAAATCAATAAGTATTTCTATCTATGTATGCTGGCGACCTATAAGCAGCCATCCACAACTAAAGTGATCGTGTTAGTAACTTTGTTGACAGTTGGCCAATGTGGCTCTTGCGTAGATAACCGTTATTGCGTTTTACAATCTATAACAAAACGCAATGGCCCGGTAAAACTCCTTGACTTTTCCGTTCTTTCTTTAAACATTTGTAACCAATCAGCGGGAGTAGCTCAGTTGGTAGAGCGGCAGCTTCCCAAGCTGCAGGTCGCGAGTTCGAGACTCGTCTCCCGCTCTTTTCGTACCTTCTTAAAGTCAGTCTGTTACTAGTGGACGGCTTTTTTGATGCTGTAGTGACTACGATTGACACGTTGGTTTGCCCAAGTAGGTCTGTTGCTCACAAAATTCGATTGCAAACTCATCTATCACTTCTTTTGCCACAGCCCGTCATAAAATTTCACTTCACTACCAACAGCCGGTTTTCATAGCTAAGAGCAAATTGCATGTATGCACACTCAATTTATAGTAATCCTTCGGATTATTCAACTGGCAGATTTAATAATTCCACCGACGTCCGGAACCGTTAGCGTCGAAATGAACCATCCACGGAAAGGATTGAAAATAGGTTCCTAAACCGCCTTTTAGCTTTTTTTCCCGCCGGTCAATTCGCTCCAATGCGGCTACGACCAGCATCACATCCCTTTTATTAATCCGCCAGTCGCCATTAATATCCAGTACTAGAATATCTATTGCTTTACCATGCCTATGGGTGCTTTTCTTAGACGCCAGTGGCAACAAACAGTTGAGCCATACGGGTCGAAAACCCGAAATAGGAATATAACGGGCCCCGTATCCGGCCCGCTGTAGCTCAACCGCCAATAACTTCTCCTTCATTCGTACCGTGGGCGACAAATGCCGTGTACTCATCCAGTAGTACAAAATAATAGCCCCAATAAGTAATAACACAAAGACAACTAGCCTCTTCATACACGAAATCCAAGCCCGAATATATACGTAAAGCTGGGTACCTCATTTACAAAGAATAGCCTTTATTATCATTGCCAGAAGGTATACCTGAAAATGATAGTCCGGTTTATCTGACGGGTTTGTCCGGACGCCAGAAAGGTTCGACCGATGGAATAAACTCAATGGGCGCTTCCCGAATGAATTCCTTCAACCACTCGGCGCAATACTTCATACCGGCCTGCTCGGAAACCAGGTGCCCCAGTATGATCAACGCCTTTTTTTGCCCTGACGCAATGGCGTCCTGAACATACTCCACCAACTCCCACTCGTGCGTTTCCCCGACAACCAGCACATCAGCCTGCGCCAGATACGGAATGCCCGGCATCAAGCTTACATTGCCCCAGCTCGCCATCACGCGTTTAACCCGGAGGTTAGGGTCACCAACGACCCGCATGGTCCGAATATTCAGCTTCGACTCCATCGACCGGGCAAATCGAGCCAGCGATGTTTCTTCAAAAGTAAACAGTTTGGGCTGCTGTGGGTCGGCGTTTTTCTCCCAGCCCAACTCCCGAATCATCCCCGTAGCAATACCGTCGGGACGGCGTCCGTGCCAGTGATCGTGAAAATGAAAAATCGCCAGACCGTGTTTCTGGATAAAATCGCGTTTATACTGGTAAAGCGCATCCTGTTCGACAGGCTCGGTTCGATCCTGGTGGGAGAAGTAGGTAGGCTCGTGCGTAATCACCAGATTAACCCCTTTGGCGGCAGCCCGCTGAAGGACCTCCAGCGTCGCCATCATGGTGGTTGCAATCCTTTTCACCTCCTGCTCACGAGTACCCATAATCAGGTTATCGACCGTCTGCTCGCGCCAGGAAATACCGACGTTGGCCTTGATACGATCAATGACCTGACCAACGGTGAGGGGCTCGGCCACCGGGATTCGGATGATCTGGGCGGCTGTGAGCCCCAGGGAAGATAGCAGGAAGCTGCGACGGGACGCCTTGTAGGTTGTCATGCCTGAAAGTGCGGTTAGTGGTTCGGAATAAGAGACCGTATAGAACGCCCAACCAAATTAGCACAATAAAAGGCAGGAAAGAATCCGTTAACGCGTCCGTTAACTCATTATCCACTGTTTTGCCTGTTCTTTCTCGGTAAACGAAAACGTCTTTACTTCCAGATTGGGCAGAAACCCGGCTACCTTCGCGGCTAAATTCAACCAGGTCCTGTCGCTGACGATAGCGGCTTTCTCAAAATCGCCAAGGTGTTTCAGGTCAAATTTCAGGTCCTGCACAAGGGCGTTCCAGGTAATGCCCGAAATGGTTTCGTACTCGACATATACCCGCAGCTTTCCTTCCTGCTGAATTTTATTTTCCAACAATGACGCCCAGGGCTGGATGTCGGCGGTTGTAATCGGGCCGTTCACTCGAAAACCGACAACGCGGGGAATGCCAAAATCAATGGGAGCAATCATAACAAGTGGTTCTTTTTTCGGATGAAACCGCAGCGGATGGGGAATGTTTCAGGCAGTCAGGTAGTTATTTTTCACCCCTGATTTCCGGCCATCCATCCACCTGAACCGACCATCCATCAGCCCCGGCTTGCATCCTGCCAATTTGTCCTGTTCCTTGCAAATTCCAATACCGAAAAAGACTAGGAGTGATTTTTGCTATGTTCTTAAAACATTGGCATTGAATTTTTTATTATCCGTTAAAGAGTTTTCTGCACCATCTAAATGGCTGATTCCATGAAACATCGCTACCTGTACTGCATCCGTATGTATTAAAGAAGTGAAAAAAGTGGATGCCATTTCATTTACATTTGTAATTTTATGACGACGATGCCCGAAATTATGTCAGATACGCAACTCCAAGGGTATACAGACGAACAGAAGTATCAGGTGTTCAACAAAGAGTTTATGCCCCACATAGACTCAATGTACAACTTTGCCTTCCGCCTGACGATGGACGAAGATGATGCGAACGATCTGGTACAGGATACCTATTTAAAAGCTTTTCGATTCATCTCCTCGTTCGAACAGGGAACTAACGCCAAGGCGTGGTTGTTCCGGATTCTGAAGAACAGCTTCATCAACGATTACCGCAAGAAAAGTAAGGAACCGGCAAAAGTTGATTATCAGGATGTAGAGACAACCTACAACTCTGACGAAGCGGCCGAAACCGAGCATACGACGGACCTACGGTTTGAGACGGTGCAGGACATGATCGGCGACGAGGTGGCATCGGCCCTGAACTCGCTGCCGGTTGATTTCCGAACGGTAATTATCCTTTGTGATATCGAAGGATTTACGTACGAGGAAATGGCTAAAATTCTGGATATTCCCATCGGAACGGTCCGCTCACGGCTGCACCGCGCCCGGAACCTGCTGAAGGATAAGTTGAAAGAATATGCGGCTTCGATGGGATACAATAAAAATGATGAATAACTGAAACTTTTTAGAGTACGTAATTGGTTATTAAGACAAGTCATATAAATTATAATATTTCTGGAATAAATTAAATTTTTCCAATGTCAGGCACATTGAATTCATCGACTACGGTTGGTATGGAGGGTAGGCAAGCGACTGCCCCAATGAAAGAATCCTGCGAGCATCAGGCAGACTGCCTGAAACGTATTCAGGCCATTCTAGACGGGGGAGCCACCGATGAAGAAAAAGAGCATTTCAAGCAGCATATCGAAATTTGCAAACCCTGCATCGATATGTATCACCTCGAAAAGTGTATTAAGGAAGCGTTGCAGGGTAAAGTCGAGAAGAAATGCTGCCCCGAGAAAATTGCAGCAGCTATTCGAACAGAAATAACCAAGTAAGCATTGGACGGTAAACTAATTATTTTTTCGGCACCTTCCGGATCAGGTAAAACCACCATTGTCAGGCACCTGCTGAATTCGAATTCTAATCTGGGTTTTTCAATTTCCGCCTGTACCCGCGACCGCCGGGGCCGTTCCGAACAGAATGGCAAAGACTACTACTTTCTGACTCCCGAAGAATTTAAGGACAAAATTGATAACGACGAGTTCGTCGAGTGGGAAGAGGTATATGTCGGTGCATTTTACGGAACCTTAAAATCAGAGATTCAACGCGTTTGGGACAGCGGCAAACACGTTCTGTTTGATGTGGATGTACAGGGTGGCCTGAAACTCAAACGATACTACGGCGATAAAGCGCTGGCTATTTTTGTGAAGGTACCGGATGAGGAAACGCTGATACAACGTTTAAGGGGGCGCGGTACAGAAACCGAAGACAGCCTGTCAAAACGACTGTTCAAGGTTCACTTCGAAATGAGCTTTCAGGATGAATTTGACGTCATTCTGGTAAACGACGACCTGGAAGACGCACTGGCAAAAGCCCAGAAACTGACGGACGACTTCCTGAAGGAAAACATTATTCCTGAAAAGGCCACCGTTATTTAATGCGGCCCAATACCGCCGGCTATCAGCGCGTATGAAAATAGGCTTATTCTTCGGGTCCTTCAACCCGGTTCACATGGGGCACCTGATCATTGCCAATACGATGGCTACCTCAACCGATCTGCAACAGGTATGGTTTGTAGTTTCGCCCCAGAATCCGTTCAAGAAAAACAAAAGCCTGCTACACGAGTTCGATCGGATCGATCTGGTGGAACGGGCTATTGCTGATAACGCAAAGCTCAAAGCGACGGATATCGAGTTTTCGATGCCCCGCCCCAGCTTTACGATTGATACGCTCGTTCGGCTTCAGGAAAAGTACCCGCAGCATCAGTTCACGCTTATTATTGGCGGTGACAATCTGGCACAGTTCCCTCATTGGAAAAATTACGAAAAAATACTGGAGTTCTACGGGCTTTATGTGTATCCACGGCCTAACAGCGTCCCCAGTCCCCTGGAACAACACCCGAATGTAAAATTTATTCAGGCTCCGCTGCTCGATATTTCCGCAACGTTTATCCGGGATTGCATCAGGAACGACCGCTCGATTCGCTACCTGGTGCCAGACGTTGTTGAAGAAATTATTATGCGGAAAAAGTTTTACAGCTGACCCACCAACCAACTCAGGCTTTTTAGCGACATCACGGCCTGCCCCGTTGAAATGTAATCTCCGTTACATAACCAATCGCACTGATCCGTAAGGCAACCGAACGGCTTTGTGTTTTTAGCTTCGGATCTTGACATTGGGGGCCGCTTTCGAGAAAATAAATGTAGAATTTCTGGTTCCGATCATCCAGCAGTTCGCTATCCGGACGACCCAGAATCTTTCCGATTTCATTGGCCGATTTCGCTTTCAAGTCCTGCCGAACGGCTTTAAAATCATTAACTAGCCCCATCCGGACACCCTGGCAACCGTTGCGGTCGCTGCGCCACTTCACCAGATCAAGCGGCCCGAGCTGATCCGGCGGAGCCGAACAGCTTCCTATAACGAATGCACAAGGAGCAAGAAGCAAGAAAGAAAGGAAACGCCGAAGCCAGCGCCGAGACCTTGTTGGTACTTGTTCATTGTTCATCGGGCAATGACTAAAATTACTGCTCATTATACAACGTTTGCAGCAACACCTGACCAACCGCTTTGAGCGTGTTCGGGTCAATGTTGTCCAGTCCATCGCCGGTCGTATGCCAGTCTTCGAAGAAACTACCGGTGCCCACATTCAGGTGAATAATGTCAATCATCGGAATCTTGGCGACCCGATTGACCGGCAGATGGTCGTCCGTAATGGCGGGCCCGGCTTGACCGGTATCCACAAAATACTGGTTATAGCCCATCTTGCTGGCCGTTTCCCAAACCGTATTGACCACTGTTGGCGCATACTGCATGGAATTGCCTTCTTTCAGAAAGGTAGCTCCTTTGGCCCCAACCATGTCCAGCAGAATACCGTAATAGGCTGCATAGTCGAGCTTGTGTTTATTGGCCGCCCAATATTGCGACCCCAAGCAGAAACCACCGTATTCGTCGCGGGCCTGCTCAGAATTGCCCCAGTCTTCGGCATCAAAAAGAATAAAGTCGATACCCACCGATGGTTTGGTTCCGGCCTGTTGAATGGTGCGGGCCATTTCGAGCAGAACACCGACTCCACTAGCGCCGTCGTTGGCACCCATTACGGGTTTCACTTTATTTGTGTTTGTGCTGTCCTGATCGGCAAACGGGCGCGAATCCCAGTGCGAAGCCAGCATGATCCGCTTGGGGGCCTGCGGATTGATGCTGCCAATGATGTTTCGGGCGTTTAGTTTGAGGTTATCGTACGTGGTGGCGGTAAATTCCTGCACCGTAACCTGGCAACCCAATGCTTTCAGGGTTGCAATCAGGTAATCCCCGCAGCGCCGATGGGCATCGGTATTAGGCACCCGCGGACCAAACGAAACCTGCTTAGCAACGTAGGCGTAGGCTGAATCGGCATTGAACGACGGAGCCGGAACCATTTTGGCCTCCGTGGCCTGACTCTCCTCCTGCTGATCCTGTTTTTTGCTTTTGCAGGAGCTAACGGTTATGACAGCCGCCAGCCAAAAGAAAATGAGTTTCCTGTTCAGGTGCATATTTTCCCTAAAAATTAGATTACTCTTCGTAAGCCCAGTCAATCCGGTGCTTCATGTCTTTGATCACCAGCCCCTGCGCCTTGAAATAGGAACGAACCTGATCGACTTTATCGTACTGCTTCTGTTCTTTGTACTCGCGGTATAAGGTCAGCATACCGGCCAGCACCTCGTTGCTTTCGGATTTTTCTTCGCGCAGCCCCAGCACATCCTCCGTAAACTGGAGGAACGAATCTTTCAGTAGATTAAATACCTCTTCCCCCAAAGCCGCTGGCTGGAGTTGATTGAGATACAGCATATTCACGTACTTCAGTAACGTAAACAACTGGGCAATGCCAACGGCCGTGTTCAAATCGTCATTCAGCGCACCGTAAAAATCCTCGACGGCTTTCCGGATATCCTGCTGCTTCTTTTCATCCACTGCCACGTCGTCGGCTGCGGCATAGGTCAGCGTCCGGGCAATCCGTAAACCGTTCGCAAGCCGTTTATACCCCTTCTGAGCGGCTTTGAGAGCTTCGTTCGAGAAGTCGAGTGTACTTCGGTAGTGCGATTGCAGCATGAAAAACCGGACGGTCATCGGGCTGTAAGGCTGTTC
This sequence comes from Larkinella arboricola, assembly GCF_003259745.1. Classification (GTDB taxonomy): domain Bacteria; phylum Bacteroidota; class Bacteroidia; order Cytophagales; family Spirosomataceae; genus Larkinella; species Larkinella arboricola. The sequence continues at coordinate 565,053 of NZ_QLMC01000003.1, forward strand.
GAGCAGGTAGTGCGAACCGGTAATCAATTCGGACGGTAAAAACGAGTTACCGAGCGATTTGGACATTTTTTGCCCATTCACCGTCAGCATGTTCGAGTGCATCCAATACCGGGCCGGTTCTTCGCCGTAAATGCTTTTTCCCTGGGCTACTTCGCATTCGTGGTGCGGAAACTTCAAATCCATCCCCCCGCCGTGAATGTCGAACTGTTTACCCAAATATTTGGTACTCATACAGGTACATTCCAGGTGCCAGCCCGGAAAACCGCTACTCCAGGGCGACGGCCAGCGCATGAGGTGTTCGGGAGCGGCTTTTTTCCAGAGTGCAAAATCCAGCGGATTCCGTTTTTCCGACTGCCCATCCAGATCCCGGGTTTCGTTCAGCAGGTCTTCCAGAACCCGGCCCGACAACTTCCCGTATTCACCGCCTTGCTGGTTATAGTTGGCAATATCAAAATAAACCGAACCATTCGATTCGTAGGCCAGCCCTTTATCAATCAACAGCCGGACAGCTTCGATCTGCTCAACCATGTGGCCCGTTGCGGTTGGTTCGATGCTGGGTGACTTCAGGTTAAACAGCGCGGTGACGGAATGAAAATCGTTGGTGTAGCGCTGCACCACTTCCATAGGTTCGATTTTCTCCAGCTTCGCCATTCGGCCAATCTTGTCTTCGCCCTCGTCACCGTCACCCACCAGGTGCCCGACATCCGTAATGTTTCGCACATACCGAACTTTATAGCCGATATAGGTCAGGTAGCGAAACAGGATATCGAAGGTCATGAACGTTCGAATGTTGCCCAGGTGCACAAAATTGTAAACCGTCGGCCCACATACATACAATCCAACGTAAGGCGACGCAATAGGCACAAACAGTTCTTTCCGGCGGGTAAGCGTGTTATATAACTTCAGCGGTTGTGTCGGTGTTGCCATCCTTGAGTCTGTCGATCCGCCAATGCGGTTATTTGCAGCCACAAATCTACATAATGTTCGGCGGAAGTCAGCGAATATGATCAGTGGCAAATGCGGTACTTTTCCTATCTTCGCAACAGGCTACGAGCACAATTTGTTGGAAGTTGCCTAAACTTTTCACTTACGACCATACCCTATGCAGCTTGTTGAAGTTGGAGAAAATCCTGCTTATCAAAAAGAATTCATACAGTTGCCGGTTCGGTTATACCGCAATAACCCGTGCTGGATTCGTCCGCTCGACAAGGACATCGAAGACGTTTTCGACCCGGTAAAAAACAAGTACTTCCAGCAGGGCGAGTGCATTCGGTGGCTGCTGATTAACGATCAGAAACAGACCATTGGCCGAATAGCGGCTTTCATTGATCGCAATACCGCCACCCGCAACAACGACCAGCCCACGGGTGGCATGGGCTTTTTTGAATGCATTGAAGACCAGACAGCAGCTTTTCAACTCTTTGATGCAGCCAAAGCGTGGCTCCAGAGCAAAGGGATGGAAGCGATGGACGGCCCGATCAATTTTGGTGAGCGCGACCGCTGGTGGGGCTTGCTCGCGAACGGTTTCGACAAGGAACCAACCTACGGAATGCCGTACACCCAACCGTATTATGTGCCTTTTTTTGAGAACTACGGTTTTCAGGAATATTTCCGGCAGTTTACCTATTTGCTGCCCATGCGGGAGGACCGGGTTCGCCATCTTTTGCACCCATCGGTTTTTGAGCGGTCGATGCGCGCGCTAAACGATCCAACGTACGATTTTCGACACATTACCAAAGCCGAACTGAGTAAGTACGCAGACGATTTCCGGTATATTTATAATAAAGCCTGGGCCCGGCACCTGAGCGTTGGGGAAATGTCAGAGGAACAATCCCGCAGGCTCATGCAACGGATGAAGCCCATACTGGACGAAGAGTTGATCTGGTTTGGCTATCACAAAGAAGAACCCATCGCTTTTTTCATTACGCTGCCGGAGTTAAATCAGATTTTCAAGCATGTCAATGGAAAGCTCAATCTCATTGGGAAGCTGAAATTCCTGTACCACAAACTCATGAAAACCAACAAAAAGGCTTTCGGCGTTATTTTTGGTATTATTCCGGAGTATCAGGGCAGGGGTATTGAATCGGCTATTGCGCTGGCGTTTACCCGGGTTGCCTGGCGACCAAATTACCAGTACGAAGAACTGGAACTAAACTGGGTGGGCGACTTTAACCCCAAAATGATTCGCTTTGCCAAGATGCTGGGCGGGGTGGTCAACAAGGAACACATCACCTACCGGTATCTTTTCGACCGGACCAAAGAATTTAAACGGCATCCAACTATTTGAAAAAGCCAATATTTTGGCGGACTTTTGGGTAGCTAACACCCTCTCTTATTAGCTTAATCTGTTTATCTAGAACCGAATTTATCCATTCAGCATGAGTTTATTAACCGTTGGATCAGTAGCCTTTGACGCGCTGGAAACGCCTTTCGGCAAAACCGATAAAATCATCGGCGGGGCCGCCACCTACATTACGCTGTCTGCTTCGTATTTCACAAATAAAAATAATCTGGTAGCGGTTGTTGGCGACGACTTCCCGCAGGAAATGATTGATATCCTGAAAAACCGCGGTGTGGATACGGCAGGGCTGGAAATCCGGCAGGGCGAAAAAACCTTCTTCTGGTCGGGTAAATACCACAACGACATGAATACGCGCGACACGGTAGAGGTCCACCTCAATGTCATGGGCGATTTCAATCCGGTTATTCCGGATCAATACGGTGATTGCGAATTTCTGATGCTGGGCAACACCGCACCCGCTATTCAGAAACAGGTTATTGAACGGCTGCCCAACCGCCCGAAACTCATCGTGCTCGATACCATGAACTTCTGGATGGACAGCGCCTGGGATGATCTGATGGAAGTAATCAAGCTGGTGGATGTCATTACCATCAACGACGAAGAAGCGCGTCAGCTATCCGGCCAGTATTCGCTGGTAAAGGCTGCGGCTGCCATCCAGGCAATGGGCCCCGAAACGGTTATCATCAAGAAAGGGGAACACGGTGCGCTGCTTTTCCACGGCACCAGCATCTTTTTTGCTCCGGCACTCCCTCTGGAAGAAGTATTTGACCCCACCGGCGCGGGCGATACGTTTGCGGGCGGTTTCATTGGCTATCTGGCCAGCACCGGTAATGTTTCGTTCAACGACATGAAGCGTGGCATCATCTACGGTTCCGCGATGGCGTCCTTCTGCGTCGAAAAATTCGGTGCCGAACGGCTTTTCAACCTGACACCCGACGAAATCAACGAACGGGTTGCCCGGTTCGTGCAACTGTCGACGTTTGAGATTGCTTAGATCTTGTTAGGGATTACGGGAACCGTTTCAATTCCCGTAATCCCTATACAAAAGTTTACTTCCCTCCTACCACTACCTCAACCAGCGAACCATCGGGTAAATACCGGTTCGCCATTTCCTGAACCTGCCCAGCCGTAACGGCCTGGATCCGATTAATGTATGTGCTGATGTAATCGGCGGGCAGGCCGTCAAACAAAACCATTTTATACCGGTCGGCAATTTCAAAGGGCGTGTTCAGCGAACCGACATAAGAGCCTGCCATGTAGTTGCGGACGGTTTCCAGCTCGCTTTCCGGAACCGGTTCGTCGCGCAACTGCCGGATTTCCTTCCAGATCTCGTCGAGTGTCTGCTGGGTATTCTCGCGCTTGACATCGGTGCCGATTAACAAAGAGCCTTCTTTCGGAAACATCGACAGATTCGACCAGATACCGTAGGTAAACCCTTTTTCCTCCCGGATATTCTTCATCAGCCGCGAGCCGAAATAACCGCCCAGCACCTCATTCAGTACCAGTACCGGAAAGTAATCGGGGTGTTCGCGGGTAAACAGCAACCGCCCCAGCCGGATGGACGATTGCAGACTGTCTGCCTTCTCGATCAGCGCCGGGGTGAAATCGCTCACCACATTTTTATCTGTTCCGTTAACCGAAAGCACCGGCTCGACTGACTGTTGGCCGAAGTACTGGTTAAGTAAGGCAATTTCCGTCTCGGTCACGTGCCCAGCTGCTACAACCCGGAAAGGACGCTGGCGAATCTGCTGCTGGTAGAAGGTTTCGACCGAATCTCGCTGAATGGTTTCCAGGGTCTCCGGATATTGGTGCTGTCCATACGGGTGTCTTTTGCCAAAAACCTTTTCCCGGATCAGCCGCCCGGCTACAAAGTTATTTTTCTCCAGATTGACCCGCAGATTCTGGATGGCAATGTTCTTCTGGTGGTTCAGTTCTTTTTCCGGAATGACCGAATCCGTCAGCATCTCCTGAATCATGGGAAGAATGGCAGGCAGGTGCTTCGTCAGGCCGTAAACCATCAGACTGGCCCGGTTTGTCCCGCTATGTAGCTCCAGAAAAGCACCGTACCGATCAAAATATTCGCTGATTTGCGCCGATGTATGCGAACGGGTTCCCTCGGCGAGCATCTTCATGGCCAGTGACGATACCCCCGCAATCGGCTCATACCAGGCTCCGGCTTCAAAAATAATTTCCAGCCGGATCACCGGCTGCTGACCAGCGTTGATCCAGTAGACCGGCTGGCCGTTGTCCAGCGTTTGGGTTGCAATAGCGGGGACTTTAACTTCTTCAATCCGTTTGTAATCAGGGGCTTCGGTTCTGTCTATGACTTCCATTGTGCAGGTAAGCGAAAAAAAGAATGGCACTTCCGAAGAAATGCCATCGCCAATTTACTAGTCTTTATTTTTTATCTCAGATCGTCGCTGTCTTCAATATCTTCGGCTGAGCGGGCTTTTTTGTTCACATCAATAATGAGCGAAATCCGGAATGTTTGCGCCAGCGGACTGCCCTGAGTAACCGGAATCATATAGGCGAAGTCAATACCGTATTGCTGTTGCAGACGGATACCAAGACCGGTGGTAAAGAATTTACGATCACCTTTCACGCGGGGTTCGTGATAGTAACCCACCCGGGCCGCAAATTGTTCGTTATACCAGTATTCAATCCCGGTTGCAATGTTGATTTCTTTCAACTCCTCCGAGAAACCGCCGGGAGCATCCGAGAAGGAACCAAAGATCGAACTCAACGTGGGCCGGTTCGGATTTTTACCCTGTGCAATAATCGGCTCACCATTCTGATTGTACTGAACGGCCCCACCAACTGTTTGATAGACCGGCGGAGTCGGTACCATCAGCTTATTCAGATCGAAGGCAAAATTAAAGTGGTTGAATTTATCCGTATACAGCGTCAGAGCCGTTCCTATTTTAAGGTTGGTCGGGATAGGCGTCCGCTCCGTTGTACTCCCGTAATTGACCTTGCCACCGATATTGGAAATAATACCACCAAATGCCCATTTCAGCCCTTTACCGGTAATATCATCCCGAACCTCGTTCTGATAGAAGGCACTGATATCAAAAGCCGCCGTAGAAGCCGGTTTCAGCGACATTCCGTTCACGGAGTAGTTCCCGGCAAGGTTTGAGTTAAGATATTTCAGGTTGACGCCCATCGAGAAGTTCTGAAACAACCGACGCGAATAGGAAGCCGTAAGGGCGTATTCTCTTGAATTGAACGAACCTGCTGGCTGCCCCAGAACAGTGGTAAAATCGATGGTCCCCATATCAAAATACAGGAGCGAAAGACCAATCACGTCGTTCTTGCTCACCTTTTTATACCCTGACAGATACGTAAAAAACATATCATCAACGCCAATACTGCGTAGCCAGGGCGTATAGGATAACGCCACCCCTTGGTCCTTCGGAGCAAAGACCAGCTTTGCCGGGTTCCAGAAAATGGCGTTGGCATCAGCACTCAGTGCCACCCCGGCTTCTCCCAAACCAGCACTACGCGCGTCAGGGGTGAATGTCACGAACGGTACAGCCGTTTGTGGAATCCGGAAAGCCGTTGTATCCTGCCCCAACAGGCCCCCACCAACCTGGGCGTTTGAAAAAAGAGGAAGTGACAGGCAACCGAGTAAACAAATAGACGATAAGGTACGTATCATAAATGAGGTTAATTAACTCCCGAATTGCGCGTTCGTTGGTAATTACCGCAGGAACGGCAAATGTACAATGTTTAAAATTTAATATAAAAGTTAGTCTGGAATATATTTTTATAACTATCTAATGTAGAGCAACTTGCCCACATACGTTGCTATTGAACCGTCCGACTTTGAACGCATTATAAGCCGGTATACGTAGACCCCGCGCTGTACAGCCGCTCCGCTGGCCATGGCTCCGTTCCAGGTTAATCCGGTCAGGGGTGTCTCGCAATCAGAACATTGATAAACGCGCTCGTTCACAATTCGTCCGCTCAAATCCGCAATCATTAGTGTGGTTTCCAACTCGTCGCCCGGACGGTTATGTTCGATCCGGAAGTTGGTTTGTTCCTGAAATGGGTTGGGTGTTACTGCAACCGACCGCATGACCAGGGCCGGTTGTTCGGAAACTATAAATTTCAACGAGCTTTCAGCCGGATTATTGTAAACATCCCACGCTTTTAACCGAACGGTATAGGCGCCGGGTGGCAAATTTTTCCAGACATATCGGACCGTCCCGCGCCGGTAATCATCTGTATCGGTTACGTAGTACTCATTCACAATCACCGGTGTTTCGTCATTCAGCCAAAGCACCAATTCGTGACCTATACCATTACGGGCAATATTGATGCCATTCTCATCACTTAGTCTGACAATTAATGTATTAAGGGGTCCGGAAACCGTTCCACCGTCTGTAAATGTGGTATCATTTATATACAATTTAATAACCGGGGGCCTGGTATCGGCCGTTGCACTAGGACTGCTGCCACCAATCAATATGTTATCGTAGCTCCCGGCGGCTTCTACCAGACTATCCGACGGAACGGCGTAAAGAAACACTTTCCCCTGCCCAAACCGGTAATCGAGATCTTTCGGCAGCACAAACTGGCCCACAAACTTCCCGTTCTGCACCCGAACCTGCCCGGTATACAGCGGACTCCGGTATTCGGTGTAACGCATGGGCGGGCTATACTCCGTTCCATTGGTGGTCAGCGTATCGGCTTTGTCGAAAAGCGTAATTTTTACCTGTCCGTTAAACCGGCTTACCAGCGATCCGCCCTGCTGAATTTCTCCTTCCAGCCGAACGGTTTCCAGCGCCCGGAGGGTATCCGCTTTTGAGCCCGTAACTTTCCCATTGATGCGTGTCAAAACAGCTTGGGCTGGCGGATAAGCCAGTTGCATGGAAGGATCACCCAGGAGCGTAAAATTCCGGTTCAGGCTTCCGCTGAGGCTATTGTTTTTGGTAAGCCGGATCAGATCGCCCAGCCGGGGCGCCCCTTCCGCCGTGTTCCGGGCGAGCGCTTCATAAAAGGCGTTATTCAATAAATAATTCGTGCTGGCGTACACGGGTCGGGCCGTTGTCAGCAGGGCGATCCCACCCCCAAGGGGATTAAGCAACGCCAATTCGGCACCGGATGTCAGTCCCGGATCATCGTAACGCCCAAATTGACAGGTGGCCGTCACGAATACCGGAAGCCGCTGGTTTCTCCAGCTCAGGATATCCTGCAACGTAACAACCTGCTCTTCCGCCCAGCCGGTTTCTCCGCCGTGGCCGGTGTAATTAACGATCAATCGCCCATCGTTCAGGGCTTTTGTAATGGCCTGGTTCACCACCGGAGCCTTTTGGCCACTCGCGCCGGTTTCCTGAACAAAGCTATCCAGATAAAGCTTTTCAGCCCGAAAGGGCGAGTGGCCGGTTGAAATCAGCTGCGCCAGCCGGTCGGCATCCGTTTGGTGAATATTCGGAAAATCACGGTCGCCATCGTCAGCTACGAAGGCAATTTTCGTTTGCCAGTCGCCCGGCAGCTTACCCGTTGTTGCATACCGAATTAGTTTATCCACCACCGTCCGGGCTTCTTCCGCAGACTTGACGGGCAGCCGTCCAACGCCAATATCGAGCGTGTGATCCCCCGAAAAATCTTCGTTCCATTCGCCCTCAGCCGCTTCCAGAAAACCAAAGTAGTCGTCAGAACTATAACTCAACACCGGATGCATCGACTCCCGGCTTTCATACGTGGGCACGGTCTGGGCCAACTGGGCCGGTGTCAGAAGCTTTGTGTAATTTTTGTAATCGAAGGTAGCATCGCCAAAAAGCAGCAGGTATTTCAGCTTACCGGGCGTCCGGCGGTACAGCAGCCGGGCAAAATCCCGGATGGCCGTGGGGTCCGGCTGGCCGGAAGCAAACTCGTTATAGACCTCCTGCGAACTGACCACCCACACGTCCAGCTTATCGTTCGTTCGGCGAAAATCGGCCAGCCGCTCCGCCTGAACCCGCCAGGTTGCCGGGGTGACAATCAACAGATCCGGCGTTTCGCGGCTCTGCAAATCCTGCTTACTGACGGCGGTTACAACATCGGGTGCAGAGGCCTGTTCCGGTGAAAAGAGCAGGTACTCGCGCAGCCGGTTTCCTTCAGCCGCCAGGGTTCCCTCCTGCTTATCAGAAAGTGTAACCATCATAGATACCGGTATTTGCCGGTTGGTAACATCCCACACCTGCATGGCGGCATTGGCCTGCTGAATCCGGTACTGCACGGTCTTCTGTCCAGCCGCCTGGAGCGAGCGGAAAAGAAACGGTTGATCATACCACCGAAGCTCACGCCGGGTCTGAAGGGCCAGATTTTGCAAATAGCCCTGCCCGGATTTATCGTACGCCAGCGCCAGACGGACCGGACTTTCCACCGAAGCGGGTGTTACCGAAAACGTCCGGCGGTTCAAACGGCCTTTGCGGTCGTACGTGTAATCCGTAACGCTTTCAATATCCTGCGTACCGAGGGCTTGGGTGCCCCATTTCAACTGAAACTGCGTATTGATCAGGGCGCGCCCGGCCACTTCGGAGGTAATCAGAGCCGTTGAATTAGGAACAATCCCGGGCAGGTTGAAGGAAACCGTCTTTTCCGTTCCAATGCCGAGGTATTCCAGCCACTCCCGCCCTGACCGAACGAGGTTGGTCATTTCGCCCGCGGGTTTGTAGAATGTATAATCGTCAAATTCGGTAATCACCGCACCGGAGGGCGGAACTGTTGGCTGCGTAGCGATTCGTTTACCGGTTTTCTGTCCGAAAGTGACAAAATAGTACGTGGTGTCGGTGTAAGGATTGATCTGGTGCGTGAAACGTCGGGCCGTTGAGTCGTAGTAAATCGGATGCGGGCTTTCGGCGAAAAAATAAACGGCATCCCCGGCATCGAAACGGCCATCGGTTTCGCCGGTCACCCAGACGGCGTTTTCCAGCAGACCGTGCGGACGGCTTTTGTCGTTGGCCTGCGGCAAGGCAGCACCGCCGTTGCCAAATAACTGGATGGTACGCGGATCGAGCGCGGAAAGGCCAATACCCGCCCCGGCAAAAAAAGCCGCATCCAGCTTATAAACACCGGTTTTTGTAATCCCAATTTTCAGCCACGGGCCTTCGGCCAATACCGACTGTTGCGCCCAGCCTTTCAGCCCGCATCCGATCAGGAATAGCCAAACCGCTAACTCGTAGTTATTCCGCTTTTTCCACCCAAACATGCGCCCAAATTGACACTTTCAGACCCGTCACTTTCTCTGTACAAACGACGCGAGTTCGTCGTTTCATACCCCGGATGTATTCTTTCTGTAAAAAACGAAACGTTTCTCCCTCCGGCATCTCAATCAGCAATTGCTTCCCGGTGGGTTGCACATCAAATTGCCGCAACGCCCGGGTTAGTCCCGAATGCGCTCCGGTCGAAGCCGCCGGACTGCGCAGATAGTCTTTCAATGGCGTCAGGACGGCCGCCGGAAAAACCGCTTCGTGCAGGACGGGTTGCATCACATCGCGGAAGGCTTTTTGCCAGGCCGGACCGTGGGGTTGGCTCACACGCCGGTAACGCTGATACACCAGCAGGTGAGCTACTTCGTGCAGGTAGGTAATCAGAAAGGCGTACGGATTTAAATCGTTGTTAACGGTAATTGTAACTCCTTTTCCCGGCTCCGCCCGAAAATCGCCCAGCTTCGTCTTTCGGGGGCGCGAGACGAGAAACAGAAAAGAATGGTTTTTCCACAAGTCATGGCAATACGTAACGGCATTGCCCGGCAGGTATTTTTCAAAGATCAATCGTTCTTGCATTCGCACGGCAAACAAAAAAGCCCTATCCTAAAGATAGGGCTTTTTTATCAATTCGTTTTCAGACCGGCTGATTACTTCGTCGTATCAGCAGCAGCGCTGTCGGCCGGAGCAGCGGTTGCGCTGTCAGTAGCCATTGTGCTGCTGTCGGTTGACATTGTTGCCGTAGAGTCAGCAGCCGTTGAAGTTGTTTCTTCAGTTTTCGGTTTGCTTTGGCAGGCAGCAAAGGTAAGCATGCTACCTACAAATAGAAGAGCTAGTACTTTTTTCATTTCGTCGCGGGGCGTTTAAGGTTTGAGCCTCAAATTTAACACAAAATCAAAAAATACAATAACGTCCTAGCTCTCAACCGAAAAAATATAGAAAAGCCCTTTAATTATCACATTCACACTGGTATTTATTCCATGTGTCGATGGGAACGCGCTTTGAACTTATCGTACATCCCGGTACTGCGAAACGTCAGTAATTTATGTCCGAAATAATTTGCCAGAAAGCTGAATCCCATACCCACAACGTGCGAAATCTTTTCGCGCCAAAACAACGATAAATTGGAGAAATAGGGATTTGCCACCCACTTCAGTGTCGCGACGGCCATGCCCACCTGCACGCCCCAGGCTACCAGAGCAATGACCAGAAACTTGATCATTTCGCGGCCCATATTGCCGGTCCCTTTGGCAGAAAAAGCGTAATTTTTGGTGGGGAGAAAACTAACAACCGTTGCTGTCAGATAGCCTAACAGTACGCTGGTATCAAAATTGAAATATTCGCGGTAAATAATCTGAGACACAAAGTTGACCGTTGCTCCTAAAAGCGCCGTTAGAAAGAACGTAAAAAAACTTTTTACCTCCTTTGTTTTACGTCCACGTTCTTTCACACTGATCACTTGGTGCCGGGATTTTTGTTTGTCTGAATATTCAAAGGTAAAGAACTACGCTCTTGGATCTTTGTTTACCAGACGTTTTCGAGTAAATGGCTCCGCTGAACTCATAATAAATCCTGGAATAGTCCTGGAATAAGACCTAAAACGATGGTGATAACGGTAGCCGCAATCAGAACAAACCGGTAAAAGGGTGCCACCTGAATACGGGTTGAGGTCCCTTCCCGGAAGTACATCGCAATGACAACCCGGAAGTAGTAATAGATCCCGACCGCCGACATCAGTACTGCCAGCACCAGAATCCAGACCATTCCTTTATCAATAGCGGCCGAGAACACCATGAATTTACCCCAGAAGCCCGCCGTAAGCGGAATACCAGCCAGCGATAACATTGAGACGGCCAGAACGAACGCAAGTAACGGATTTTGCCGAGATAATCCGTTAAAAGCCGTATACGTATCGTCGGGCCGTCCGTCAACCGTGCGCTGTTTGGCCACGATGAGCAGAATACCGAATGCGGCAATGGTGGATATCGAATAAGCCAGCGAATAAAAGACCAGCGCCGGTTTGGATTGCTGGCCCAAGGCCACCAGACCAATCAGCAGATAGCCCGCGTGAGATATACTCGAATAGGCCATCATACGCTTAAAACTGTTCTGGTAAGCCGCCGTCAGGTTTCCGATCAGCAGCGTCAGCGCCGTAATAGCCGCCAGAATGACCCACCAGAAACCGTAGATAGACTCGAATGTAAACGAGAGCAATTGCAGCAAAGCCGCAAAACCAGCCGTTTTTACCACCGTTGACATGAAAGCCGTAAACAAGGTGGGGGCCCCTTCGTATACGTCGGGCGTCCAGAAGTGGAAAGGAGCCGCCGATACTTTAAACAGCATACCGATCAGTACCATCAGAACACCCATATACAGCAGCAGCGACGGACGTCCCTGCGCCAGCATAACATAGGCTTTAATGTCGGTTAATGTAAATGAACCAGCCGCACCGTACAGCAACGCCATCCCAAACAGCAGGATCCCCGTTGCGAATGACCCCATCAGAAGGTACTTCAAAGCCGCTTCGTTCGACCGTAAGTTCCGCTTGTCGCTGCCCGTCAGGATGTACATGGATACCGACAGAATCTCGACGCCAACAAAGAGCATGATCAGGTTTTCGAATGCAATCATCATGATGGCACCCACAATCGAAAAAAGCAGGATGGCGTAATATTCCGCTGGCTGCGCTGCCTCATCTTCCAGAAAATCGCCGGAGAGCGATACCACCATAAACGCCGATACCAGAACGATGCTTGTAAACAAAATGGCCAGATTACTCATCAGCAGCATATCTCCAAAATAGAGATACGATTTGTTCCACTCCGTGAATACGGCCCCCAGCGCGATCAGCAGAGCCAGCAAGGTAGCCGGTAATAGAACCGCCCGGGATTTAAGGAAGCCCAGGTACAACAGCACGATTCCAAATACAGACAGGAGTATAATCGAAAGCATATTTTAGATCGTTTGAGCTATAAGGTTTACGGTTTAACGGGTAACGTCTGAAATCAAAACGGGAACAGTCCTGAACGGTACACCACTCCGGCAAGCCGGCGTAAACTTGACACTATTTTATAAACTGTAATAAATTAGTAACGGCGGGTTCGGTCAGCTTCAAAAAGGAGTTGGGTGCCAGACCAATCCAGAAAACCATAATGCAAAGCGGAATAAACACCCAGCTTTCGCTCCCGGATACGTCGCTGAAACCGGTTGTCAACTTGCTGGTTTGCCCGAACATGGCTTTCTGAAACATCCGCAGCATATACACCGCGCCGAAAATGATGGTTAGACCCGCGATGGCACCGAGAATCGTGTGTCGTTCGAACACGCCCGCCAGCAGCAGAAACTCCCCGACAAACCCGTTGGTTAGTGGCAAGGCTACGCTCCCCAGCAACAGAATCATGAAATAAACCGTCAGTTTTGGGGTTGTGCGGGTAATACCGCCTAACTGATCCAGAAAACGGCTATTTGTACGCGATGCGATGATGTCGGCAACGAAAAACATTCCGACAACATTAATACCGTGGGCCAGCATCTGTACCAATGCGCCCTGAATACCGTATGTCGTTTGAGAGAACACTCCAGCCGCCATCAGACCCACGTGGGAAAACGATGAGTAAGCAATCAGGCGCTTGATATCGCGCTGACGGATGGCAATAATGGCCCCATACACAATACCGATCACAGAAAGAACAATGGCCGTGGTTCCCCACAGGGCGACTCCTTCCGGAACAATGGGCAACAACAGGCGAATAACACCGTAAACACCCATTTTTAGCATGATTCCCGCCAGCAACATGGTCGCCGGAGTTGGCGACTCCACGTAAGTGTCGGGCTGCCAGGTATGGAACGGGAATACCGGCATTTTAATGGCAAAGGCAACAAAAAACGCCCAGAAAATCCAGGTTTGTTCGGTTGCGCTCAGTTTCAGGTTATACAGATCGGTGATGGCCGAGGAGTGAAGCCCCGTTGCGGACGAGGTCTGGAAATACAGATAAACCAGCGCCACCAGCATGAAAAGGCTCCCGAAAACGGTATACAGGAAGAACTTGAACGTAACCCGAATGCGGTTTTCGCCCCCCCACGAAGCGGCCAGAAAGTAAATGGGAATCAGGGCGGCTTCGAAAAAGAAGTAAAACAGGAAACCGTCGCGCGCCGTGAAAACGCCCATCAGCGCAGCCTGCATGAAAAGAATGAGGGAATAAAAAGCCGACGGCCGCTCATAATTATGCTGAAAACCCGACAGAATGATCAGCGGTGTCAGCAGGCCCGTCAGCACAACCAGCAGCAGACTGACCCCATCAATTCCGGCGCTGAAGCGGATGCTGCCCGCTGCCAGCCACGGATAATCGAAACCGAATTGGGAAGTGGCATCCGGAACAAAGGAAAAAAAGGCATAAGCCGATAGGCCCAGTTCGACCAGCGCACCGACGAAAGCGATTTGTTTAGCCTGTTTGCCTCCCACCGTCAGGACCAGCAAAGCCGCCAGAATTGGGAAGAGCAGAAGAGAAAGTGTAAGCATCGACAAACTTATAATGAGTGATTGTTAACCAACCCGCCTATTAACTAACTAAAACCGTATAAAAAACCGAAACCACAGGATGACGGCAATACTTACCGCCATTGCGAACACATAGAAACCAATCGAACCGGTTTGCAATTTCCGCAACTGTCCGGAGGTTTCTTTGACCACCCAGGCCGTAAGCGCGACAACGCCATCGATTATGAATTCGCCGAAACTATACAGCGCATCGGATAAACCCCGAATCGGCTTCACAATAACCGCATCGTAGAGTTCATCAATGTAGTACTTGTTGTACAGCACTTTTTGCAGGACCGGGCGCTCCACGGTATCCGCTTCGGGCAGATTAACACGTTGGATGTACATTACGTAAGCCACGATCAGAGCCAGAATAGCGACACCCGATGAAATGCCCATCAGCATGTATTCTTCACTATGAGTCAGCAGCGTTTCACCGAAGGAATGCGGGCTTACTTTACGCGACAGGTCAAAAATCGGGTTCAGGAACTGAGCCAGTTTAGCACTGCCGCCCAAGGCTTCCGGAATATTAAAGAAACCGCCGATAACCGACAATACCGCCAGTACCAGCAACGGTACGGTCATGGTAGCGGGCGATTCGTGCAGGTGTTCGCGGGTATGTTCTGAGCCACGGAACCGTCCGAAGAACGTCAGGAACAGCAGGCGAAACATATAGAAGGATGTCATGGCCGAGCCAATGACGCCCAGCACCCAGAGGATTTTGTTATGCTCGTAAACGTGCATTAAAATCTCGTCTTTCGAGAAGAAGCCCGCAAACGGCGGAATACCGGAAATGGCAATCGTGGCAATCAGAAAGGTCCAGTACGTAACGGGCAGGTATTTGCGCAGCCCGCCCATTTTCCGGATATCCTGCTCGTCGGACATGGCGTGGATGACGCTACCGGCCCCCAGGAACAGCAGGGCTTTGAAGAACGCGTGGGTCATGACGTGGAACATACCTGAGGTATATCCCATTACGCTTAAACCCAGGAACATATAACCCAACTGACTTACGGTTGAATAAGCCAGCACTTTCTTGATATCGTTTTGCACCAGACCGATTGAGGCCGCCAGCAAGGCCGTCGCAATGGCGATTCCGCCCATGATTTCCAGCGTAATCGGCGACAGGGTATAAAGCACGTTGGACCGAACCACCATATAGATTCCGGCCGTCACCATCGTTGCTGCGTGAATCAGGGCCGAAACCGGGGTTGGACCGGCCATTGCATCAGGAAGCCAGGTGTAAAGCGGAATCTGCGCCGATTTACCCATCGCTCCGACGAACAGCAGCATCGTAATGGCTACCACCGTGGGGTCGCTGATCGGGAAGCCCGCAGCCTGCTCGAACACCTCCCGGTATTCGACAGAGCCAAACGCACCCATAATCATGAAAATACCGAGCAGAAAACCCAGGTCACCGATGCGGTTCATGACGAACGCTTTTCGGGCCGCGTTGTTGTAGCTGGTGTTGGTATTCCAGAAACCGATCAGCAGGTACGAACAAAGCCCCACGCCTTCCCAGCCAATGAACATGATGACGTAGTTGGAGCCCATCACCAGCAGGAGCATGAAGAACAGGAACAGGTTCAGGAACGCCATGAACTTGCCGTATCCCTCGTCGTGGTGCATGTACCCGATGGAATAAATGTGGATCAGCGAGCCGACCCCCGTTACAATCAGCAGCATAATCAGCGAGAGCTGATCGATCTGGAAGGCAAACGGGATGTTGAGGTGGCCGATGGTGATCCAGTCAAATAAAACCGTATGGATGGGGTCCGTAAAACTGGTGAAGAGGAGAAGCACGCAGGCAAAAGCGGCCAGGGGGCCTGCACTAGCAATGATTCCGACCAGTCCGTTGGGCACTTTCCGAAATCCAACTCCATTAATAATGAATCCGATTAAGGGCAACAGCGGAATCAAGAGTATCAGTAAATCCGTCTGCATATTTGAGCTATAGCGATTGTTTAAATGATGGGTGATGAGGTATAAATGATGAGTTATGAATCAAATGCGTCAGGCTATTCATACCTCATCATTATAACTTACCACTTCAGTTTATTGAGCAATCCGATGTCAATCGAACGGGTATTGCGGTAAATCATCACAATAATGGCCAGTCCGACGGCAACTTCCGCAGCGGCCACTGCCATGATGAAAAAGACAAACACCTGACCGGTTGGATCGGCCCGGTACGATGAAAAAGCAATGAGTAACAGGTTCACGGCATTGAGCATCAGCTCAATCGACATAAAAATAATAATGGCATTGCGCCGGGTCAGGACGCCAATGATGCCGATTACGAACAGGGCCGTGCTGATAATGAGGTAATATTTCAAGTCGATCAGTTGAATGACTTCGGGAACTTGAAGCGGCACTTGGGTTGGCTGCATACTCTCTGAGGTTCGATTACTATTCGTTACGGTCTGATCGGGACATCTGCCCCTCTGCCGAAAAAAGACCCGACAAAGTTAAGTATTATTCCCGCTTACTCAAACGGTTTGGAAATTTGGAGTTCGTACAGGTAATCGGGTACGATTCTCCGGTTCTTTCACCGTTTGTTGAACATCCGGAGTTTGATCTCCGTCAGCTTCCGTTTGGTATCGAGCGGAAAATCACTCTTCAGAATCCAGTCGTAAAACGACGGTTCTTTTTGCAGCACATCGACCACCAGTGCGCCTTTGTGCTTTCCGAAATTGACCACTTCTTTACCGTCCTTGTTGTACACCATGTGCCCCCGCAGATCGACGTTATTGTTCATCATCAGCTTGTTAAGCACATCAATATCGTTGCCGATGATGATTTCGTTGCCTTTTTCGTCGGTAGCGATGGCCCCATCATAGCGAACCAGCATCGACTCCAGCACTTCAAACGTCGCTAATGTATCGGCTTCGGCGCTGTGGGCATTGATGAGCTCTTTGCCGCAATAAAACTTATAGGCGGCTTTCAGCGTACGCGGTTCCATCATGTGAAAAATCCGCTGTACATCAATCAGCCGCCGGTTTTTGAGATCAAAATCGACGTTAGCCCGCAAAAACTCTTCCACCAGCAGCGGAATATCGAACCGGTTGCAGTTGTAACCGGCCAGATCACAGCCGTCTAAAAACTGCGCCAGGTTCCGGGCTACGGTTTTAAAAGTGGGTTGCTCCTTGATATCCTCATCGTAAATACCGTGAATCAGGCTGGTTTCGATCGGAATCGGAACCGTGGGATTGATCCGCTGGGTTTTCACGACCACGTCACCGTTAGGCAACGCCTTGGCAATACTGATTTCAACGATTCGATCTTTCATGGGATCGACACCCGTCGTTTCCAGATCAAAGAAAGCCAGCGGTTTTTTAAGAAAAAGAGAATGCGTCATAGCCGGGTTACGTACAGTCGTACGTGGGTAAGGCTACAAAAATACAAGGAGTATGCTCTCTGTCTGCTTATGGGAAGTGAATTAATTCACTTCCCGGCAGAATACGATTAGTTTTCCCATCCAAATGATCGTTCAACGGCTTTTTGCCAACCCCGGTATAACCGCTGTTGGTCGGCTTCGGCCATTTTTGGCTCAAACGTCCGGTCGATTCCCCAGTTCTGGCGTAAGTCATCAAAATTACTCCAGTAACCGACCGCCAGACCAGCCGCATAAGCCGCTCCCAACGCCGTGGTTTCCGTCATTTTTGGCCGGATAACCGGCACCCCCAGCATATCCGCCTGAAACTGCATAAGTAATTCATTAACCGTCATTCCGCCATCAACCCGCAATGAACTAAGCTGAATACCAGCATCTTTCTCCATTGCCTGTACCACATCCAGCGTCTGGTAAGCCGTTGCTTCCAGCACCGCCCGGGCCAAATGCCCCTTGTTAACAAACCGTGTCAGACCGGCAATCACCCCGCGCGCATCCGCCTTCCAGTAGGGCGCGTACAGACCCGAAAAAGCCGGGACAAAATAGGCTCCACCGTTGTCGGACACAGTCCGGGCCAGCACATCCACTTCGGCGCTGCTTGAAATCAAACCCAGGTTGTCGCGCAGCCACTGCACCAGCGCACCGGTAATAGCCACGCTGCCTTCCAGTGCATACTGAACGGGTTGGTTGCCAAACCGGTAAGCCACGGTTGTCAGCAAACCATAGGTCGAATGGCGCAGTTCAGAGCCGGTATTCATGAGCAGGAAGCAGCCGGTTCCGTAGGTATTCTTGGCCTGCCCCGGTTCAAAGCACGTTTGCCCCACCAGAGCCGCCTGCTGATCGCCCAGGATTCCGGCAATGGGAACACCCGGTAAAACTTCGGAAATAACGTTGCCATACACTTCGCTGCTCGACCGGATTTGAGGCAGCATGGCCCGCGGAATATCGAAAGCCTGTAACAATTCGTCGTCCCAGTCGAGCGTTTGCAGATTCATCAATTGCGTACGGCTGGCGTTGGTTACGTCGGTAATGTGCAATCCGTTGTACGTACCGCCCGTCAGTTGCCAGATCAGGTACGTATCCATGTTGCCAAACAAGGCCATTCCCCGTTCGGCATCTTCCCGCACCTCCGGAACGTTATCCAGAATCCACTTAATTTTCAGGCTACTGAAATAGGTTGCCATCGGCAGCCCCGTTGCGGCCCGGAAGCGATCCTGTCCGTGTTCGCTGGCATACTTCGCGACCAGATCGCCGGTTCGGGTGTCCTGCCAGACCAGAGCGTTGTAATACGGTTTGCCGGTTTTGCGGTTCCAGACCACGGTGGTTTCGCGCTGGTTGGTGATGCCGACAGCCGCAATGTCGCTGGCCTGAAGTTGTGCCTTGATGCGGGCCAGGGCAATGACCTCCTGCGTATTACGCCAGATTTCTTCCGGATCATGCTCCACCCAGCCGGGTTGTGGATAGATTTGGGAGTGTTCTTTTTGTCCAATAGAAACAATGGTTCCCTGACGGTCAAAGACGATACAACGGGTACTGGTGGTGCCTTGGTCAATAGCAGCGATGTAGGAGGGCATAGGAATTAAAAGATGAATTCCCTGCAAATGTCAAAATTTTCTCAATAAAAGGCTGAGGTCGCCCGACTAATTCCGCGAAAAATACTGAACCAGAACAATCGTAAAGGAGGTAAACAAGGTACTGGCGAGGATTTTAACCATAGCCGGGAGAACAAGAAGAATGTTGTTGGCTTCGATCAGGAAGAGCGCAAAGTGATGGATAAAGGTGAGACTCATCACGTAATACAGAAAATCACGCACCCCCATTTCGCGAATGGAAAAAACGAATCGGCTCTCAAAGCCGTGCTGAGCCTCCTGAAGCCGGATGACCAACGGCCGGATGTAAGCCATCAGCACCGTCGCGGCTGCGTGCATGCCCAGCGTATTGTAAAATGTATCGACGATAATGCCTACCCCAAAAGCCGTCAGCAGCGTAGCCGACAAGCTCATTTCCGTGGGCAGCAGCAGAATACAGGCCACATAGATAAAGCAAAAGCCAACATCGAACAGCACCATATTCCGGACCAGCAGAATCTGCAAAGACAGGTACAGCAAAAATAGAAACGTAACATTCAGTATTTCGCGTAGCGTCATTGGTGTGGACTTTGGGCGTTTCGGGCAGTGACGGTGGTTTGCCGGTTTCTTTAACGGTTATTTTTTTTCAGGTTCGGTGGTCTGTTCGAGCTTTTCCTGTTCGCCCTGTAATTTATTCTCGACTATGTAAACAAAAGACAGGTTGTTAAAATCCGTTCCGATGGACAGGGTAACGTCATGAAACGTTTGAGACGGTGTTTCGCGAACGCCGATGACGCGGCCCACCAGAATACCCGAAGGAAACGTCGAGTTGTATTCCGATGTAACAACCGAATCGCCCCGGTACATTTTTGTGTTCCGCGAAATGTCCAGCATTTTCATCCGGGAGGGATTGATACCGTCCCACTTGGCCGACCCGATCACCCCCGCTTTCACGAGTTTCGAAGAAATCATGTAATTGGAATGCAGGATGGACGTAACGATGCAAAGGTGCTCGGAACAGCTTTTGACCTTACCCACCACGCCCGTCGGCGAAATCACACCCATACCGGGCCGAATCCCGTCGGCCGTTCCCTTGTCCAGCGTAATGTAATTATTGGGGTGCTGCGTCGTGTTGTTAATTACCCGCGCGACGGTGTACTTAAACCGGGTTGCAAAGATGGAGTCGGTTTTGTAGCTCGTCGGCGCACTCGGTTTCAACTGCTGAAGCTGGGTAACGAGCGCATTGAGCCGCCGGTTTTCTTCGGCCAGGTCGTTGTTTACCTGGCGTAACTGGGCGTATTGCTTCGCCTTGTTCGACCAGTCCAGCACCTTCGCCACGTAATAATTCGACGTGTTGAAATACCGTATACTCCAGTAGTTGTTATTATTGATGATGAAATAAAAGCTCAGCACCTCCAGCAGAACAAACAAGATAATGTTCCGGCTTTTGATGATGAACTGGACTAACTCAAACATAGAGGAGTTAAAAGTTAAAAGTTAAAAATTAAAAGTCAGCTGCCGCTACGACTCCTAATTTTCAACTTTTAACCGCACGGGCGGCCCCGTTTTAATTTTTAACTGATTAAGACAGATTTGTACATATCGAGGTTTTTGATCACCTCGCCGGTGCCTTTCACGACGGCTTTCAGCGGATCGTCGGCGACGTGGATAGGCAGTTTGGTTTTAGCGCCAATCCGTTTGTCCAGACCGTGCAGCAATGCTCCCCCACCCGTCAGGTGAATACCGTTCGTATAAATATCAGCCGACAGCTCCGGGGGTGAAATTTCCAGTGCTTTCATGACGGCTTCTTCAATTTTCGAAATAGACTTATCCAGTGCGTAGGCAATTTCGCTGTACGTAACCTTGATCTCTTTCGGAATACCGGTCATCAGGTCGCGGCCCCGAATTTCGTAGTCGGCCGGGGGCGCGTCCAGTTCCGGCAGGGCCGACCCCACTTCCATTTTAATCTGTTCCGCCGACCGCTCACCGATCAGCAGGTTGTGCTCCCGGCGCATATAATCGACAATGTCGCGCGTAAACACGTCACCGGCAATCCGGATCGACTGTTCACAGACAATACCCGACAGAGCAATGACGGCAATTTCCGTGGTTCCGCCACCGATGTCAACGATCATCGTTCCGTTCGGTTGCGTAATGTCAATACCGATTCCGATGGCCGCAGCAATCGGTTCGTGTACCATGTATACTTCCTTGGCTCCGGCGTGTTCGGCTGAATCCTTAACGGCCCGTTTTTCTACCTCCGTAATGCCCGACGGAATACAGATGACCATCCGGTGAGAAGGCGAAAACAGACGGCTGCCCGTATCGATCATCTTAATCAATCCGCGAATCATCAACTCAGCCGCCGTAAAGTCGGCAATAACACCGTCTTTCAACGGGCGGATCGTTTTGATGTTTTCGTTCGTCTTTTCATGCATCTGCATTGCCTTGTGACCAATTGCCAGGACCCGGCCGTTGACCTTGTCCATTGCAATGATCGAAGGCTCATCCACCACAATCCGATCCTTGTGAATAATTAGCGTATTCGCTGTACCGAGGTCAATTGCAATATCGCTGGAGAGAAAGTTAAATAGTGCCATTCGTTAATTTTGTGCAAGCACGGGGTAGCATCTGGTTTTTCGAGGTGCAAAAATATAGATAATTTGAGATAACTTCCGAGCAGTAAATACCTTTTTGTTACTTTTTATAGATGACTTTTTGTTCATGTCTTAGCTGGAAAGATCACGGGTAGGCCAAAACGACCACCGGTTTTCCGGAAGTTGGTTACACGGTATTGCATTCAGGCTACATTCGTTTAAAACTTGTTAACTTTGCAGGCTATGGGAATCCGATCAGTTTTGAGCAAACCACTGGCACAATTTGTCGTCCAGCGGCAGCAGGAATGGATGCACCGGCCCGGCGAAACGCAGCAACGGTGGTTCCGGGCCCTGCTCGACGGTGCTCAGCATACCGCTTTTGGCCGCGATCACCGGTTTAAAGACATTCGTTCATACGCCGAGTTTCGGCAGGCCGTCCCCATTCAGGATTACGAAGGGCTAAAACCGTATATTGAACGAATTCGGGAAGGCGAATCGGATGTGCTGTGGAAGGGCAAACCGGTTTATTTCGCCAAAACTTCCGGTACTACATCCGGCACAAAATACATTCCCATTACCAAAGAGTCGATTCCCAACCATATCAATTCGGCCCGCGACGCCCTGCTGAACTACATCCACGAAACGGGCAAGTCGGCTTTTCTGGACAAGAAACTCATCTTCCTGTCGGGCAGCCCGGAGCTGGTTGTCAAAAACGGCATCAACATCGGACGGCTTTCGGGTATCTCGAACCACCACGTTCCGGCCTACCTGCGGACCAACCAGTTGCCGTCGTACGAAACCAACGTTATTGAGGATTGGGAAACCAAGCTCGAAAAGATCATTGACGAAACCATCACGCAGCCCATGTCGCTCATTTCGGGCATACCGCCCTGGGTGCAGATGTATTTCGACCGGATTCAGGCCCGAACCGGCAAGAAAATCAAGGATGTTTTTCCGGACTTTTCGCTGTTTGTGTACGGCGGGGTGAATTTTGAGCCGTACCGGGCCAAATTATACGAATCCATCGGCCGGAAAATCGACAGCATTGAAACGTATCCGGCTTCCGAAGGTTTCATTGCCTTCCAGGATACCCAGACGGAAGAAGGGCTGCTGATGATGCTGAACAGCGGTATTTTCTTTGAATTTATTCCGGCCGAAGAGTATTTTTCCAGTAACCCCCGCCGGTTGAGCATCGATCAGGTTGAGCTGGGCAAAAATTACGCGGTGGTAATCAACAACAACGCCGGATTATGGGGTTACTCGCTCGGCGATACCGTCAAGTTTGTTTCCAACGACCCTTACCGATTACTGGTCACGGGGCGGATCAAGCACTTTATTTCGGCGTTTGGCGAACACGTCATTGGCGAGGAAGTGGAAAAGGCGCTGCAATATGCCATGAAGCAGCACCCGGGAACCGAGGTGGTGGAGTTTACGGTAGCGCCGATGGTGTCGCCCACCGATGGATTGCCGTACCACGAGTGGTTTATTGAATTTGCCACGCCCCCGAACGACCCGGAAGCCTTCGCCCGCACTCTTGACCAGCGACTAACTAAGCTGAACACGTATTACGACGATCTGATTTCCGGCAGTATTCTGCGCCCCCTCAAACTGACGGTTTTGCCCCGCGACACCTTCCGCAATTACATGAAATCGCAGGGTAAACTGGGTGGACAAAACAAGGTGCCCCGGCTGGCCAATGATCGGGTAATTGGGGAAGGATTGTTGCAGACTATGCAAACGGTATAGACTATGAAAATAACCGGACTTGAAATCGGCGACGCCCATCCAAAATATCAAGCTTGATTTTACGTATTATCCAAGAATGACTAATCCCCAAAAACGCCATATCGCCATCCTTGGCTCGACGGGCTCCATCGGAACGCAGGCTATCGACGTGATCCGGGCACACCCAGATGCTTTTGAAGTCGAGGTACTGGTCGCCAACACCAACGCCGACCTGCTGATCGAACAAGCCGCCCTGGTTCGCCCCAATGTGGTGGTGATCTGCAACGAAGACCGGTATGATCAGGTATTTGCAGCTCTCGATCCGCTGGGTATCAAGGTGTACGCGGGCGCCAAAGCCGTGGCCTCGGTTGTGCAGATGGACAGCATTGACATCGTGCTGACGGCTATGGTGGGGTACGCCGGTTTGCTGCCGACCATTAAAGCTATTGAGGCCGGAAAACACATTGCGCTTGCCAATAAGGAAACCCTGGTTGTGGCCGGTGAACTGATTACCAGACTGGCTCAGGAAAAGGGCGTCAGCATTTTACCGGTCGATTCGGAGCATTCGGCCATCTTCCAGTGCCTGGCGGGGGAATTTCACAATCCCATCGAAAAGATTATTCTGACGGCTTCCGGCGGGCCGTTCCGGGGCAAATCCCGCGATTTTCTGAAAACCGTCACAAAAGCTCAGGCACTCAAACATCCAAACTGGACGATGGGGGCCAAAATTACCATCGACTCCGCTACCCTGATGAACAAAGGTCTAGAGGTGATTGAAGCCAAATGGTTATTCGGACTGGAACCCGCGCAAATCGAGGTGGTGGTACATCCGCAGAGTATTATCCATTCGATGGTACAATTCCGGGATGGCAGTATCAAGGCCCAGATGGGTTTGCCCGACATGCGGCTGCCGATTCAGTATGCGCTGGCGTATCCAAACCGGTTAACGTCGGATTTTCCGCGGTTCGACTTCCTAAATTATCCGTCCCTCACATTCGAACAGGCTGATCGTGAAACATTTCGTAACTTGCAATTGGCTTTCGACGCGCTGGAGCGGGGCGGTAATGTTCCGTGCATCGTTAACGCAGCCAACGAGGTTGCGGTTGCGGCTTTTCTGCACGACGAAATTGGCTTTCTGGAGATTTCCGAAATCATCGAAGAAGGCATGCAGAAAGTCTCCTACGTTGCTCATCCGACGTACGAGGACTACGTCCGGACTGACGAAGAAACCCGGCGGATTGCTACGGCACGAATTAAAAGTCTTGTTTAATTGTTTTTTAGATAAACCACCATTAAATAGACAACTTGTCGGAAGTTTTTTCATCACTCATCGTTATTGATATATGGAATTCTGGGTTTGGTTTATCATCGGATTACTGATCGGTTTCCTGCTGCTGAAAGTCTTTAAGAAAAAAGTATAAGCATACGACCTCTGCGGATTCTGAAAATTTAATACAACAACTTATCAATTAAAAAAGCCGTCGGTTTACCGATGCAATCAGTTTAGACGAATGGAAATAGCAATCATGGCGGGACAGCTCATTCTGGGCCTGTCAATTTTAGTGGGTTTGCACGAATTGGGGCACTTGCTGGCCGCCAAAGCATTCGGGATGCGGGTAGAGCAATACTTTATCGGTTTTCCCCCAAAAATCTGGAGCATCAAGCGTGGTGAAACAGAATACGGCCTGGGTGCTATTCCCCTGGGCGGTTTCGTCAAAATCACCGGCATGATTGATGAATCACTCGATACGAAAACCATGCAGCAGGAACCACAACCCTGGGAGTTTCGCTCGAAACCCGCCTGGCAACGGCTGATTGTGATGCTGGGTGGTATTATCATCAACATCATTACCGGTATTGTCATTTTCGTTATCCTGACCTACAAAAACGGTGAAACGTACCTGGCTGCCCGCGATGCTGAATACGGTATTGTTGCCTACGATCTGGCTAAGGGAATCGGCCTGAAAACCGGTGATAAGATTGTTAAAATCAACGGAAAAGATTTCAACGATTTCAGCGATATCCGGAGTTCGGAGGTTTTCTTAGGTTCCGACAGCTATTATACTGTGGAACGGAAAGGACCGGATGGTAAAATTCAACAGATCGACATCGACATTCCGAACGATTTTCTGGACAAATTATCGGATAAAAAGAACGCCGGGCAATTTCTGGAAGCTGCTCAGCCCTTCCGGGTTGGGGAACTTGTGCCGGGAATGCCCGCCGAAAAATCTGGACTGAAAAAAGGCGACATTATTACCGCCGTCAACGGTCAGCCAACGCGCTTCTACCATGAGTTTCAGGCCATCGTGAAGGCCAACGTCAACAAACCGATTACGCTGACGGTCAATCGTCCGGGTGCTTCCCAGCCGGTTACGCTTAAAACGACCGTTACGGAAAAAGGCCAGATTGGTTTTGGCGCAGAGACACTGTTAAAGAAAACGCATATTGATTATACCTTCGGCCAGGCGCTGGTAAAAGGAACAGAACAGGCTTTTGGTGTTTTTTATGATACCATCAAGGGCTTTGGTAAAATTTTCCAGGGGAATGTGTCGGCTTCCAACGCCCTGAGCGGCCCCATCGGAATTGCACAAAACCTGTTTGGTGGCATCTGGGAGTGGAACCGCTTCTGGTTCGTCACGGGGCTGCTATCCATGTCGCTGGCGTTCTTCAACGTTCTGCCGATTCCGGCGCTGGACGGCGGGCACTCGACGATCCTGCTCTACGAAATTGTATCGGGCCGTAAACCGTCTGACCGGTTCCTGGAAGGAGCTCAACGGGTTGGGATGGTGATTCTGCTCGGATTGATGGCGTTTGCAATCTTCAATGATGTATTTAAAGCTGTTTTTTAAGTTGTTTGGGTTATTTGGTGAAGGTAAGCAGAGCTTGAAGAAGGTAAGCAGAGAACCGCTCCGCTTGCCTCTTCTTTACTCTGCAAAGCTCCGCCAAATAACTTTTTCGCTTCTTGTTCTTTTGGTTTTCGCAGCCGGGCGGCCCGCGCATCCGGTGCATACCAGCGTTACGCAGATGCAATTCAATGCCGCCGAGAAAACGTTTGAGGTGAGCCTGCGGGTGTTTACCGACGATCTGGAAGAAGCCTTAACCAGAGAGAATAACAACCAGCCTGTCCGGCTGAACGATAAAGACGCGAATAACCCACTGGTGGAGCGCTACATTCGCAAACATTTTGGACTGATTAACGCCAGCCGCCAGCGCAAACCATTTCGTTATCTGGGCAAAGAACAGGAAATGGACGCTACCTGGATTTACGTAGAGGTTCCTTACAGCGAACCCGTTGAAGGAAGTATTTTGCAGCAGTCGTTGCTAACGGAATTGTTCGACGATCAGATCAATCTGGTCAATGTGTCATACCTGTCACAAAAGAAAACCGTACTGTTCCGGAAAAGCAGTACGCAACAGGTTTTGACCTGGCAATAACGTATTATAAGATTGGCTCTGCCACGTTTTGAGTTTCATTTCCTTTTACGTTATTTGTAATCAGTACCGGTAGATCAGCCGTTTTTTATTGATAATCGTTTGGCACACCCCTTGCTCTATTTATAAATCTTTGTTTCTCAGCACCTCTTACAGCCTGTAGATGGCAATAATACTGCCACTTTGGCAGGCACCTAACTATGAGTATAAGTAATAGAAATAAATACGATACCCAATTATGGCTGGCTGAGTCGGATCTGGACAATCTTGAAATTGTTCCGCTGGGCTCAGCGGATGATGCCGACGAAGATTATATCGTGCCCAGCGACCTGTCCATCCTGCCCGTTCGGAATACCGTACTGTTTCCGGGCATGGTTATTCCCGTGACGGTTGGACGGCAGAAGTCGATTAAATTAGTAAAGAGAGCCTATAAAGGAAATCGCATCATTGGCGTGGTGGCGCAGTCGAATCAGCAGAAAGATGAGCCAACCGCCGACGACCTTTACCGCCTGGGGACCGTTGCGTATATCATCAAAATGATTACGCTGCCCGACGGGAATATTACGATTATTATTCAGGGTAAGAAACGATTTGAGATTATCAATTTCCTACAGGAAGAGCCGTATCTGACGGCCAACGTCCGGCAAATTGACGACCACTTTCCGAATCCAAACCGTAAGGAGTCAAAAGCCCTGATTCAGTCCCTGAAAGAATCGGCCTACAAAATTCTGCGTTTAAACCCGGAGATTCCGCAGGAAGCCCGCATTGCCCTGGATAACATCGAAAGCCCGATGTTTCTGATGCACTTTCTCTCGTCGAATATCGAGGGAGAAGTAGCTGATAAGCAGAAATTGCTGGAAACCACCGAAGGTGCCCAGCAGGCCACGCTTTTGCTGGAATTCATGCTGCGGAATATCCAGTTGCTGGAACTGAAGCGTGAAATTCAGACCAAAGCCAGCTCGGACATCGACCAGCAGCAGCGCGATTATTTTCTGCGGCAGCAAATCAAAGTATTGCAGGACGAACTCGGGATGGACAGCCCCGACCGCGATCTGGAAGAAATCCGGCTGCGGGCCGCCCGCAAAAAGTGGCCAGCCTCGGTTCATGCCCACTTTGACAAAGAGTTGAATAAACTCCAGCGGATCAACCCGATGGCCCCCGAATACCCGGTTACGATGAACTACATCGAACTGCTGGTTGAACTTCCCTGGAGCGAGTACTCGAAAGATAACTTCGACCTCAAACGGGCGCAGAAAATATTGGATACCGATCACTTCGGACTGGAGAAAGTGAAAGAACGGATCATTGAATACCTGGCCGTTCTGAAACTGAAAAATGACCGGGCTTACGAAGGCATGAAAGCCCCGATTCTGTGTCTGTACGGTCCTCCGGGCGTTGGTAAAACATCGCTGGGACGGTCGGTGGCCAAAGCGCTGGGCCGGAAGTATATCCGGATGGCATTGGGCGGGGTTCACGACGAAGCCGAAATCCGGGGACACCGGAAAACGTACATTGGCGCCATGCCGGGTAAAATCATTCAGAACATTAAAAAAGCCGACTCATCGAATCCGGTTTTTATCCTGGATGAAATTGACAAGGTGAGCTCCGACTTCCGGGGAGACCCGTCGTCGGCCCTGCTCGAAGTGCTCGATCCGGAACAGAATTCAACGTTTATTGACAATTATCTCGAAGTCGAATACGACCTGTCGAAGATTCTGTTTATTGCGACGGCCAACTCGCTTGACACCATTCATCCGGCCCTCCGCGACCGCATGGAAATCATTGAGTTGACGGGCTATACCGTGGAAGAAAAAATCCAGATTGCCAAGAAATATCTGATTCCGAAACAGCGGAAAGAACACGGTTTGAAGCCGAAAGACCTGATGGTTGATGATAAGGCCATTCAGCGCATTATTGAAGGCTACACCCGCGAATCCGGTGTCCGGTCGCTGGAGCAGAAAATCGGCGCACTCGTTCGTAAGATCGCTAAATCCATCGCGCTGGAAGAAGATTATCCGAAAACCATCAAACCGGCGGATGTTGCCAAAATGCTGGGGGCCGAAATCTTCGACCGCGATCTGTATTCTGACGACGACATTGCCGGTATTGTGACGGGCCTGGCCTGGACCCAGGTTGGGGGCGAAATTCTGTTTATTGAATCGAGCCTGAGCCGCGGCAAAGGCAACCTGACGCTGTCGGGCCAGTTGGGCGATGTCATGAAGGAGTCGGCCATTACGGCGTTGTCGTACCTGAAAGCGCATTCCGAGCAGTTGGGTATCGATTACAATGTCTTCAATCACTACGATCTGCACGTTCATATCCCGGCGGGGGCGGTCCCGAAAGACGGTCCTTCGGCGGGGATTACGATGCTGACATCCATGGCGTCGATCTTCACCCAGCGACGGGTACGGCCTTTCCTGGCGATGACTGGCGAAATCACGCTTCGGGGTAAAGTATTGCCCGTTGGCGGTATCAAAGAGAAAATTCTGGCGGCCAACCGGGCGGGCGTAAAAGAAATTCTGCTCTGCTCGAAAAACCGCAAGGATGTAGAGGAAATAAACCCAAGCTACATCAAGGATCTGACGTTCCATTACGTCGATACCGTCGATCAGGTACTGGAAACGGCTTTGCTGCCGCAGCAGGTTTCCAAGCCCATGAAGTTTGTTTTCCCGAAGGAGAAAGAAAAGGAAACCGAATCAACACCCGAGAAAATAACGGTTGTTTAAGCAACTCCTTTTAAAACTATACCCCCCGCCCGACTGGATAGCCAGTCGGGCGGGGGGTTTCTTTTAGGGAGAATAAGCCCCGTCATTTAATCCACATCCCAGAACAAACGGGTTGAGAAGACATCAACGGTTCCCTGAGCGCCGACGTTGGCGCTGTTTGAGCCAGCCTCGGTATTTGGATAGAAAAGCCGTACCGGGCGTTTGTCATCGTCGGGCACCTGAATGCTTTGCGGAGTAGCAGGCAGGTTTGTACGACGGTATTCCGTCCAGGATTCCAGACCGCTGAAATTCGTCAGGGCAATCCACTTCTGAATGGCGATGGCCGCCAGCTTATCCGTAGAGGCATCCCAGTCGTAGTTATTGATTTTACTGCCTTTGTAAGCAGCCGCACCGGCAACATTGGCTCCGAACGCCCGAAACGACTGGACAATTCCTTCTTCAAAATACGCTTTGGCCGTGTTAGGCAGCGTTACGTCGCTGTAGCGTTGCTTGGCTTCGGCCAGCAGAAACTGGACTTCGGCTGCGGTCATGATAATAAAGGGACGGTTATATTCACCTTTAACAATCAGGCTCGGTCCCAGCGAGGTCGTGTTGGCGGGCAGATAACCGGAGCTTACGCCAAAAGGTGTACCCGTGTAATTTGCCGAGATTTCCGGCAGGTTGCTCGTACCCGGCGCGGAACCGTTTTCACCGCTGTTGGCATACGCAATTCGCTTCATCCGCAGCGTATCGCCGGACGCTTTCAGGCTGTTAATCAGAAACTGCGTTAAACGCGGATAATTATTCAACGCTCTTTTGGCTCCGTTCGCGTCATATCCCCAACGATCATAAACGGGGTTTAGCTTTCCGGCCGTTGCCAGATAGAAGAAAGACCCGCCCGCGCCAACATCTTCGCCCGTGATGAACCCAGATCCTTCGGTTACAATCTTGTTGATCTCCGTTTTAATATAAGCTTCTCTGCCGGTAACCCGGGCCTGACGAATCAGAATCCGCATTTTCAGCGAATTGGCAAACTGCGCCCACTTGGTCGTATTCCCTCTGAAAACAATATCGGAACCGGTAAAGGCGCTGGCAAACGGATTGGCTTTTAAATCGGCAATGGCTTCATCAAGCAGTGTAATCAGCGATTCATAAATGGCTTTCTGATCATCAAACTTCGGGGCCAGTACCGTACCTCCTTTCAGAGCTTCCGTATAAGGTACGTTGCCGTAGAGGTCAACCAGTTGCTGAAACATCATGGCCTTCATGACCTTGGCGGGACCTTTCAGGTATTTCTGGTTGTTGGCGTCGGCGTTGTCGATCACGAACTGATAATCCTGGAGGTTATCGTAGTAGCTGTCCCAGTAATTAAAGTCTCCGTTGGTAAACTGGTAAGCAAACGTGGTGGTTGAAATGATATAACCGTTTCCCTGCGACCAGTGACCTGACCAGTACTCGCCGGTTTCGTTTACCGCCAGCATGTTGGTGGTCGTCGTATTGAGAGCATTCGTCAGCACAAAGCTTGGCGATGCCGTGGGCAGGGTGTTGGGGTTGGTATTGATGTCCAGAAAGGATTCCTTACAAGCCGTCCCAACCAGCGCCAGAAAAGCAAATACGAATATGGATTTTAATTTCATGTCAAGACAAGTTCAGTAATCTAGAAAGTAATGTTAAGATTGACGCCATACTGACGCACCGGCGGGGTCTGGCCCGTTGTATTGATACCAATACCGATGGCCGAGGTGGTGGTTGGGGTAGCGGTACTGCCCGGCGAAGCACTGCCCTGATAGCTAAATTCCGGGTCGGTGTAGTAATTCAGCTTGTCGACAATCGTAAACAGGTTTCGACCGTAGATGGCGATGCTAGCCCCTGAGATGAACCGGGTTTTGGCGAGCAGATTTTGCGGCAGACGATACGCCAGGTTTACATCCCGTAGTTTGATGAACCAGGCCGGAGTTACGAAGTTTTCGGAAATCAGCCGGTAGTTGTCAACCCACAGGGCGTATTCCGGCTCACGAATCTGAACGGTCGTATTCGGAACAACGGTTTTACCGTCCGTGTCCAGATAAGCCGAGTTTGGGAAAATATGCGGGGCACGGTTTTCGGTCCATTTACCGGTTCCGGTAAAGGTCATCTGGCGGCCCAAATCACTGAACATAACATTCCCACCGCGATATTCGAAGTTGAACGTAAAGCTAACGTTGCCGTAATCCATTTTTGAGCCCAAACCGGCAATGTGCCGGGGCAGCACACCGCCCCGCGCCGATAAGGTGGTCTGGCGCAACGGATAACCCGTGGCGGAGTTGACCAGCACGCGGCCCGACCCGTCAGAAGCATATTGATAACCGTCGGTTTTCAGAATGGGGAAACGTTCGCCTTTAATGACGTTGGTGTTTGCGTAGGCAAAGCCGCCGTACTGGAACTCCGTGATACCCGGATACAGGTCAATTACTTTGTTATCATTGAACGAATACCGCACGCTGGCATCCCAGGTAAACTTACCCTCTCTGAAGATCAGGTACTTCAGATCCGCTTCGTACCCCCAGTTTTTCGTTTCTCCAACATTGATCAACAGGTTATTGAAACCGGTCGAGTTCGGAATTTTAACGGTTATTACCTGCCCTTTTGAGGTTTGCGTATATGCCGACACGTCCAGGTTTATGCGGTTGTTCAGCAACTGGAATTCACCACCAATTTCGGCGGAGTAGACCTGTTCGGGCCGTAGGTTGGCATCCGGCAGGATGTTACCGACGGTCAGACCGACTGTATTGCCATACGGGAAGTTGGCTCCGTTGTTATACACCAGATCCAGACCGTACAGCGGAATGTTGTCGTTGGCATTTTTGTTTGCGTTCAACCGGATTTTCGCATAGTTCAAAAACTGGTTCCGTATGGTAGGAAAGGCGTCGGTCGGAATAAACGAGAGGGCTGCACCGTAATACGGATACGACCAGGTGTTGGCGGGGCGATCGGGCTTATAGAAGCGGGAAGTTGCATCGAACCGGAACGTACCGTTCAGAATCAACCAGTTCTTGTAATTCGTGGTCAAGTCGGCGTAGTAACCAAACCGGCGTTCCTGGGTGCTGATTTCCCCGCCCGTTAGTTCGCCCTGGCGGTTTGCTACGTTATACACATCCGGAACAACAATGGAGCTTGAGCCTACCGCAATGGCTTTGGTTGTGCGCTGGTAAACGCTGCTTCCGAGAATCAGCTTGTTCGAAAGCGGGCCCAAGTCTTTTGCCAGTTGAATCTGGAATTCATTGTTGACGACGTTTTCGGTACCGGAATAATCGGTTACCCCGCCCAGCACATCGGTAATGGCCCGGTAAATACCGGTACCGTCACCTTCGCGGAAGAAGGGCGCCGGAATAAAGGCTTTGGATTTGGCCCAGTCGCTGTATAAAAACTTACCGGTGGTGTTTTTTCCGGTCCGGGAGTTATTCATGATTCCGAGACGCTCGGTAAACGTCAGCCAGGTGGTGGGCCGGAAACTCAGGTTTACGTTTCCGTTCAGGTTAGCATCCTTGTACTTCATCCGGCTATTATCGGCATTGAAATACGGGTTGTTGTAATAATCGTTGTAATACCCGTTCGGGTTGGCAAACTGATCGGTTTGCCAGTCGCGCAGGTCGCTCAAGGGCAAGTTGGCGGGCTGGTTGAGTACATCGTTGTAGAAGTCCGACGAGGTGCGGTCGTAAGCCGCCTGGGTGTAAGCCGCATTGAAACCGGCAGTTACCTTTCCGTATTCTTTGGTAGCCGACAGACGAGCGCCCGTCCGTTCGCTCTTATCATGCGGCACAATTCCGCTGATTTTTTGATTCTCAACCGACAGATAAAACGAACTCGTTTCGTCGCCCCCCTGAAAACTGATCTGGTTGTTCATTGACACACCGGTATCGAAAGCCTTCCGGCGAGCGTCCTTGATCGCCGAGTACGGAAGCATGTATTGGCCGCCGGCTTCCGTGGTCCGGCCCTGCATCCGGATGGAGCCGTCGAAGGGGTCACCGTACTGCTGGTTTTCGTACGAGCGCCAGTTGTCTTTCATGCGCTCCAGATAGTCTGTCTTATAACCGGCTGCCCCGTACGACGTTGAGTAGTGCGATCCGGAGCCGTATTTATCCTGAATCTGCGGCAGGAAGCTAATCTGCTCAAAGTTTGTACTGTTGGAGTACGATACGCGCAGTTTTCCCTGTGCTCCTTTTTTGGTTGTAATAATCAGAGCCCCGTTGATACCGGCTGATCCGTACAGGGTAGCGGCCTGACCACCTTTCAGAATCGACACACTTTCAATGTCGTTTGGGTTGATGGTAGCCAATATGGTAGAGGTCGTCTGCATACCATCCAGTACCACCAACGCTTCGTTGTTACCGGTCAGCGAACGAAAACCCCGTAACACGACTTTTACGGCCGGGTCTACGCTGTTGTTCACATTATACACCGCCAAACCCGTCACTTTTCCGGACAGCGCCTGGGCGAGCTGGGGAGAGCGGCCAACGGTCACATCGTCTGTACTTACCTTGGAGTACGCATACCCAATCTCCCGCTGATTTTTCCGGATCCCCTGGGCCGTTACCACAATCTCCTGTAATTGAGAAGCGTCCGATTGCATGACAACGTTAATTGTCGTCTGGGCTCCGACCGTAACACTCTGGGTCACAAAACCGATAAAGCTATACTGTAAAACGGTACCTTTCGATACACTGATCTCGTAAGTCCCATCAGCATTACTGGTTGCTCCTTTGGTAGAACCTTTCACAACAATGTTTACGCCCGGAAGCGGAGAACCGTCTTCAGAAGCCGTTACCCGGCCAGACACGTTGATGTTCTGCGCCAGCAACGGCAAACAGAATACGAGCGACAGTAGCCAGCTACTGAGTAAAAGTTTTTTCATAGAAATGGTGACAATTAGTTTGGTTAATTCAGGAGTTGATACAGTCTGGTATTATTTTCTTATAGAGTAAGCGTGGCAACACCGGGAAGGAAGAGCAAACCGGGAAGACCGTTATTCAGAGTCGGCGGGGAACCGTCTTTACCCGAAAACCCTGTGCTGGAGAAGGGCCGTTTTGGGGCATAGAAAACTTGTTCGGATGTGCTGTATAGACACAACCGGCTAATGGGTACATGTTTATGCATAGGTAGCTTAGGTTAATAAATGCCACCTAAGTTAATCAAAACAAAATACCAGTCAATAAATGAAACTATAAAATTTTCTCCTGACTATAATAAAATATACGGTATATCGTACTACACATTTCCCAATATCCTACTTTTAACTAAATTTCTATAAACTATAGATTACATGGTCCTTATTTCATTTTAGCTGGCAACTAAACAAAAAAGCGCCCTTGTCTGACCGTCAGACAAGGGCGCTTTTTAAGAGCGATAGCTTAGCGTGCTTATTGCTTGTCCCACCAGACGCGGGTGTACTGCGTATCTGGACCCTGGCTGGCAATAACGGCGTTGTAATTAGTCGTGTTCAGCGTTCCTTCGGTTGTCACCGGATACGCTAACCGACGCGGAATAGCGGTACCCCCGTTCAGCGGGGCAGCCGCCGGTTTCAGGACCGGATATCCCGTCCGACGCCATGAGTTCCAGGCCTGCGTTCCCTGGAAGAACAGAGCGATCCAGCGTTGCGTAGCAATTTGCTCGATGGCTTTCGCGTCTGAATACGCTACATCGGGCTGAGCAATGTAAGCGGTATAGGCAGCATCCGTGTAAGCCGTTCCCATCCATTGTTGCAGCGAAGCTTTCACAGCCGATTCGTACAATGCCTTTGCATCGCCGGTAATCCAGCCTAATTTAGCCGCTTCGGCCTGCGCAAACAGGACTTCTGCATAGGTTACGACATTAACCGGAGCATTTTGCGCAGAAAGTGTTGTAGCTGCCAAAGAGAAGTTCTGAGCGGGTCCGGCCGGCGGGAAAGCAGCGTAAGGAGCACCCGCATAATCACCAACCTCATTTTTAGCCGCTATATAAGGCAAACGCGGGTCGTTTACTTTCTTCAGGTAATTTACAAACACATCACTGACGGCGAAATCTTTCCGGTTGCTGCGTACATAATTTGTATACAACGGATTTTCGTTGTTCGCATCTGCCAGGAAGGTATAGCGTACATTGTCAGCATTTGAAGCTAAGACGCCATCCGCCAGCGCAGCCGTAAACTCGGCTTTGCCTTTCGTCGGATCTACCTTCGACAGTTGCAGGGCCATCAGCATCCGCTGGGTAGCCGCAAATTTTTTCCAGTTGGTGGCATTACCGTTCAGCAAAATATCGCCTTTCACCGCGGTTCCGCCATCAAACTGAGCAGCCGCTTCTTTGAACTCCTTAAACAGGTCGTTGTAAATATCCTGTTGTTTGTCGAAGGCTGGTGAAAAGTTTTCGGCACCTTTCAACGCTTGTGAATACGGAATATCGCCCCAACGGTCCGTCATCCACCGGAAAATGTACGCTTTCAAGATCCGGGCAACCGCAATCTGGTTGTTGTTCGATCCGTACGTAGCCACGCTGGCTCTCGTAGCAGGGTCTGTATTCTGATCGATAATAGCCTGGAGGTTCACCAGCGGACCTGAGTATAAACCGTTGTAGCTAAAGTTGATGGTTTTGTAGCGCGAATCCTCGATATACGTAATATCACTGAACTGCTGCACGTACAAGGCCGGAGCAATGTTGAAGCCGCCCGGGCCTACCTGGCTATTGGTCGTACCAACGCCAGTCCGAATGGCAGCCGTAAACAAGCTAGCGGTGTTAGGCAACAACGGGCTGTTTGGGTTGACATTCATTTCTTCGAAGTTGTTACAGGCTACTGTAGACAACATCAACCCTGCCAGAATAAAGGGCTTATAAAATTTCATAATGTCTGTTTTTGAAAAAGTTTGTTGGGCTTTGAAAATCAGGATAGAAAGCTCATATTTCATAACGAAATTCTGAGCTTTTTCTATCCATAATTTCACATTTATTAGAGGCCAAGACGCAGGTTAACACCGAAGGAGCGAACCGGCGGCAACTGACCACCTTCATACCACAAAGTCTCTGATTCCGAGATGTCAATACCACCACCCACGGCGCTATAGATCAGGAGCGGGTTACGGGCAATCAGCGAAACGTTAGCCGATTTGATAAATTTCCCCAGCATGTTCTTCGGCAGGTTGTAACCAACTGCAATCTCACGCAGCTTGATGTACGTTTTATCGTAGATCCAGTACTCATTCAGCGCAAACAACCAGTTTTCATACAGGTTTTGAGTTTCAACCCGCGTCTTGTTCGGCTGGCCATCTTCGGTTACACCTTCCAGCAGAATACCACCACCGGCCGATACCGGATCACGCTTGGGCTTGCCCAGTTCGTTCAAACCAGCGGTTTCGGCACCCAGACCCGAGTAGTTATTGAACATTTTGGTCGTTGAAAAGAACTTACCACCCGCAATGAAGTCGGCGTTAACACGCAACGACAATCCTTTGTACGTAAAGGTGTTCAGGAAACCGCCTTTGAATTTCGGCAGAACCGAACCCAGGGGCACGTTTTCTTCCTTGATGTACAAGCCGGCGTTAGGACCGCTGCCATACACCATGCGATTACCATTGGCATCTTTCTTAATTCCCTGACCAACCAGTAAACCCCAGTCTTCACCTTCGCGGGCGTTCAGGGTCAGTGTCCGCCATTGTGATCCCTCCGGAATTTGGTAGTTTGTTAAACCGTCCTGCAGTTTAACCACTTTCGAGCGGTTGCGGTCCAGGTTGATATCAAACTCCCAGGTAAAACCGGAAGCGGACCGGACCGGTACTGCGTTGATGTGTAACTCCAGACCGCTGGTCTGAATCAGACCCGCATTAATAACGGCATTTGTATAACCACTGGTTGGCGTAACCGGGATCGGGATGATCTGATTCTTGTTGTCGTTACGATAGGCCGTAAATTCAAAACCCAGTCGGTTACTCAGGAAACGCAGGTCAATACCTCCTTCATACGATGATGAAAGACCGGGCTGCAAAGCAGCGTTTGGCAAGGTTGTTGGCAGCGTCAGGGTAGCGTTGCTTCCGTAAGCCGTACCTGAGTTATAGGCCAGGGCCGTTTGATAAGGGCCTATGTCGGTACCAACCTGTGCGTAACTGGCACGGATTTTACCATATGACAGGATGCTGTTCTGCGGAATCAACTCGGAGAACACAAGACCGGCAGAAACCGAAGGATACAGGTACGAATTGTTGGCTTTTGGCAAAGTAGAGGCCCAGTCGTTCCGGATCGAAGCTTCTACAAAGACGAAGTCTTTATACCCGATGCTGACGTTTCCGAAAAGGCTGTTTACCTGCCGCTCGTACAAGTAGTTATTTGATATAGGCCGGTTGATCGAAGCAGCAATGTTGTAGAAGTTCGGTGCAGAAAGCCCACCTACGGTTGCCTGGAACTGGCCACTGATGCGGTTATAGCGGATGTTACCCCCTACGTTTGCCACCAGTGAGAAATCTGCGATGTCCTGATTATAGCTTACCAGAGCTTCATAGTTGTTTTCCCGGGAGTTGGCGCTCAAAGTAGCATAGCCCCCCTGACCACCTTCATTCAGCGTTCCCTGTGCCACACGCGACTCCTGGCTAAAGTAGTTCTGATCGCGACGAACGGTGGCCGATGCTTTCAAGAAAGGCGTAAACTCATACGTTAAGCCAAAGTCCCCGAAAAGTCTGTCACTCCGGTTGTTGTTGGTATTTTCGTAAACCTGCGTATAAGGGCTATCCCAGTATTTCGGGCGTGGGTCTGTAGGGCCACCGATGTTCCAGCTCCGGAACGTTCCATCCGGGTTTTTATAGTTACGCAGATCATCAATGCTCAGCTGACGCTGGAACCATTGGTTAAATGAACCAACCGTTTGGTTGTATCCATTCAAGGTTGCGTTCGAAATACCCAGCGGGCTGTTTGAAGGCGTTCTACCACCGCTCGATCCGTAGTTATCAGCCGGCAGGTTGGTTGTCTTGAACGCCGTATAATTGATGTTCAGGTTAGCTGATAGCTTCTCGGCAAACTTGATTGTGTTTTTGGCGCTGACAAAATCCCGGGTCTGCGATGAGTTCGGAATAATACCGTTGTTGATAATGTGCGAATACGAGATCCGGCTCTGGAACGCTTCGGTACCGCGCGAGAAGGCAATGTTAGTGTTGTTGCTGATCGGCTTGGCAAAGAAGTCACGTACGTTATTCGGATTGGCCGAGTAAGGCGTTAGCTGACCAAATTGCGGTCCCTGCTGCCAGGAGGCCGCCGAACGGTGCGGTTGACCATCCAGCCGGGGGCCCCAGCTTTCATCGGCAGAGTAATCCAACATGCGCTGTCCTTCGTAACTGGCCCAGGAAGCCGGATGGATGGCGGGATTGAATTTAAAAGTTGCCCAATCCTGCGAGTAACCACCACCGTATTCGTTCTGGTATTTCGGCAGCATACCCACCATATCAAGCGTCGTGCTGTGGTTGATATCCAGGCGGGTTTCACCGGCTTTGGCGCGCTTGGTCGTGATGACGATAACCCCCGCCGAAGCCCGGTTACCGTACAGAGCCGTTGCGGAAGGTCCTTTCAGAACCGAAAGGTTTTCGACATCATCCATGTTCACCTGGCTCACGTCGGTCGGTGTACCGTCCACCACGTACAGCGGATCTCCGCCCGTCAGGGAGTTAACACCCCGAATCCGGATGCTCGGGCTACCGAATTTAGCTCCCGACTGACCCAGAACCTGCACCCCGGCGATTTTACCAGCCAGTGCGTTGGCTACGTTCTGATCGCGGGCAATGTTCAGTTTCTCCTGTTTCAGTTCCTGAACCGAATAGTTGAGGGCTTTCTTTTCCCGCGAGATACCGAGGGCCGTAACGACAATTTCCTGGAGTGTCGAAGCATCCGGTTGCAGTACAACATCAACGGTAGTGCGGTTACCAACAGAAACGTCAGTCGTTTTAAATCCAATAAAGGAGAACGATAAAGTTTGGGCATTGTCCGGTACACTGAGGGAGTAAGTACCATTGACATCGGATGTGGCTCCGCGGGAGGTTCCCTTTACCACAATGTTAACACCGGGAAGGGGCGAGCTGTCTTCACCTGAGGTCACCTTGCCAGTAATCGTACGATTCTGGGCATAAGTGATGCCCACTGTACCAAGCAGGCACAGCGAGGCCATCAGTAAACGTTTTAACATGTTTTTAGCTTAGGTTAATGAACAATGTAATCTTATTCAAAAGTGAAATTACTACAAAATTTTCTTTTGTCAATATCCAAAAAGCCAATAGGCTTCGGAAGGCTAGCCAATAAACGGCAAAAATACCACCCTGATTGTAGATTAAATTCTAATTAAATTACTGTTAATCAACAGCTTTATAAAAGCTAGAATAACGTAATAAATTGATAAAATTTTGTGCATTAAATTTTCACTCATTATTACTAAGAACTTCGTTAAATTATATTTGCCCAATGATTGATACGCTGTTACCCACGTCCTTCCGCCAGCAAATGCAGCAGCAATTGGGCGTCGACTACCCGGCCTTTCAAACCGCGCTGCAACAACCTCCTCCAGTAAGTGTTCGGGTCAATCCGCAGAAGAAAATTCTGTTGACGAATACGCTACAGTCCGTACCCTGGTGCGCTGAAGGATTTTATTTGCCCGAGCGCCCGGTTTTTACGCTGGACCCCCTGTTTCAGGCCGGTGCTTTTTACGTTCAGGAGGCTTCGTCCATGTTGCTGGCTGAAGCTTTGCGCCAGACGGTCCGGCTTCAGCGGCCATTGCGGGTTCTGGATTTATGTGCGGCTCCCGGTGGGAAAAGCACCCTGCTGGCATCACTGCTGAGTTCGGACAGTCTGCTGGTTTGCAACGAGGTAATCCGCAGCCGGGTGCCGGTTTTAAAAGAAAACCTCGAAAAATGGGGCTTTCCGAACGTAGCTATCAGCAACCACGACCCGGAAGATTTCCGAAATCTGAACGGTTTTTTCGATGTGGTGCTGGTTGATGCGCCCTGTTCGGGCGAAGGGCTGTTCCGGAAAGACCCCGAAGCCATGCAGGAATGGTCGGAAGAGAACGTACGGATTTGTGCGGCCCGGCAGCAGCGCATCTTAACGGCTGCGGCTCCCCTATTGTGCGACAATGGTCTGCTGTTCTACAGTACCTGTACCTATAATGATGCGGAGAATGTTCAGAATGCCCAATGGCTGACCGCTAACGGTTTCGAAAACGTCACGCTGGATTTGCCCGTTTCGTGGGGAATTGTGGATAAAGTTGTGGATAAAACCGTCGGCTACCAATGTTATCCACACCGGGTCCGGGGTGAAGGCTTTTTCCTGAGTATATTTAAAAAGAAGCAACGGTCCGGCACGGTCATGGCCGTACCGCGCGGATTCCGATCATTAAAACCCGTGCCAAACCGTCAGGAGAAGGTTTTGCAATCGTTTCTGAAACAACCCGGCGACTTCTCGTTTTACGTCAAACCAAACGGCGACATCTTTGCCCTTCCGGAAGCCCTCTCCGCCGATCTGCGGATTCTGGATACGGCTTTATTCAATAAAGGTTTCGGGCTGGAAATGGGAACGTTTAAAGGAAACGACTTCATACCGTCGCACGCACTGGCCCTGAGCACGGCCATCGCCGAAAACCTTCCCGCCGTTGATCTGTCAAAAGAAGATGCCATACGGTATTTCAAAAAAGAAAACCTGGTGCTGGCGGATTCTGTGAAGGGCTGGCTGCTGGCCCGCTATGAAGGATTGAACCTGGGATGGCTCAAGGGCGTTGGCAATCGGGTCAATAATTACCTGCCGAAAGAATGGCGCATCCGGATGGATATCAAAGAATATTAGCGTTGATCGCTAATGACACTATTCTACTGACTCAGAAGGGCTTTCCGAAAACAAACGACGCGGGGCGGCTGCGATACCGGTTTTTATGCCGTTGGTATTCCAGCAAAAAAAGTAGTTACTTTGCGCCCTTCCGAATCGATATAATCACCCCAAAAAGCAACTTTTATATTCATGGCTTACGGATTATTGAAAGGCAAGCGAGGAATCATTACCGGAGCATTGGACGAAAAATCCATTGCCTGGCAGGTCGCACTGAAAGCAAAAGAAGAAGGTGCCACATTCACGCTTTCAAACGCACCAATTGCGATGCGAATGGGTGCGATCAAACAACTGGCGGACCAATGCGAAGCCGAGATCATTTCGGCCGATGCCACGTCTTTAGAAGATATTGAAAATCTGTATACGAAGTCCATCGACGTGTTGGGCGGCAAAATCGACTTTGTGCTGCACTCAATCGGCATGAGCCCGAACATCCGCAAGAACCGTCCTTATGGCGATTTGAATTACGAGTGGTACCAGAAAAGCATCGACGTGTCGGCGCTGTCGTTCCATAAAATGATGCACGTGGCCGAAAAGCTGGATGCCATCAACGAATGGGGTTCGGTTGTCGCCCTCAGCTACATTGCCGCTCAGCGTACCTTCCCGTTCTATACGGATATGGCCGACGCCAAAGCCGTACTGGAATCCATCGCCCGGGGCTACGGCTACCGCTACGGAAAAGCCAAAAACGTCCGCGTTAATACCATCTCCCAATCCCCGACAATGACCACGGCGGGTTCCGGCGTTGGCGGCTTTGACGTTTTCTTCCAGTACGCCGATCTGATGTCTCCGCTGGGCAACGCAACCGCTGAAGACTGCGCCAATTACGTCATTACGCTGTTCAGCGACCTGACCCGTAAAGTAACGATGCAGAACCTGCTGCACGATGGCGGTTTCTCCAGCGTCGGTATTTCGGAAGATATGGCCGATAAAATGATTCAGTTGCAACAACAACAGCAGCAATAATTTCTGAACTGGGATTACACGGATTAACAGGATCGTATTAGACCGCCTAGCCGTCTTGGTCAATCTTTAAACCGTGTAATCCCAGTCCAAGACCGTTACAGTTCCAGAACTTTAATTTTGCTGTTTCCCTCCATTCCTTTCTCCACCTGAATCTGTACGCTGATCCGCTCCTTGATCTCGTGACGGTGGGAGATGATTCCGATTGTTTTTTTGCTATCGTGCTGGAGCTTTTCCAGCATGGCAATGGCCGTATCGAGCGCATCGGGGTCGAGGGTTCCAAAGCCTTCGTCAATGAACAGGCTCTCGATCTGGACGTTCTGGGAGGCCAGGTCTGACAGGCCCAACGCCAGCGCCAGACTCAGCGTAAACGTTTCACCGCCGGACAAACTGGAAACCGTGCGTTCGGTGCTGCCCTGGTACAAATCCACCACGTAGAGTTCGTCCTGCCCGTCGCGCGGCTTCAGGAGCAGATAACGGTCCGAGAGGTCTTTTAGCCGGCGGTTGGCCAGACCGATGAGTTGGGCCAGCGTCAGCCCCTGCGCAAACTTGCTGTAATCGTCGCCTTTCGCGCTGCCGATCAGCCGGTCCAGTTCGCGCCAGGGCCGGGCGTCGGCTTCGAGTCGGGTTAGCTCGCTGGCTAATTTTTTCTGGATTTTCCGGCTGTCCCTGTCGGAATCGATCTGGTTTTTGAAATAACCGACCCGCTCAATTTTCTGCCGTTCTTCCGTCTTCAATGCTTTCAGCTTCTCAGCGATTTCCTCCGCCGAATCCTCCGTTTTCCGGTTCTGAACTGCTTCCTGCCGTTTGCTGCTTTCCTCCTGCCGTTTTCGGCGGATCTCGTTCGCTTCGTTTTCCAGTTCCTTTTTCTGATCCTGCAACCGGCGCAGGGTTGCGGGGTCCAGCAGCCAGGCGCGGGCGGAGTCTACATCGTTCAATCCCCGTTCTTCGAGCGCCGGTTGAAGGGTATTGGCAGAAGCCGTATACTGCTGATCAAAAGC
Organism: Larkinella arboricola; assembly: GCF_003259745.1. GTDB lineage: Bacteria > Bacteroidota > Bacteroidia > Cytophagales > Spirosomataceae > Larkinella > Larkinella arboricola. The sequence continues at coordinate 608,317 of NZ_QLMC01000003.1, forward strand.
CGTAAAAGCCGTAACGGCATTGGTGAGCAAATCGGTTTGGGTCGCAATCTGCGTATTCAACCGACCGAACTGCCCCGTCAGACGTTCGCAGACCTCCCGAATGTCGTCGCCCGCATACAGTTTTTCTTTCTCCCGCTTCAACTGCTGCCCTTTGGCGGTACTTTCCAGCACCGTCTGCAAATCCGTTTCCAGTCGTTTCAGGGTGTCTTCCTGTTCCCAGAGGCTCTGGAGTGTACTCAGTTCCTCGCGCTGAATGCGGTTTAACTCCTGCTGATCGAGAATCTGCTCCGGCGTTAAACTGGCGTCCAGGGCCAGGGCCGTCAGATTTTGGGAGATTTCTGTTCGTTTCTGCGAATAGAGTTTTCGCAGTTCATCCCGTTGCTGGGTATACGATGCACAGTCCGACTCGGCCTGAATCAGCTTTTTATTTAGTTCGTCGTATTCTTTCTTTTTGGCTTCCCAGTCACGGGTTACCCATTGAAGCTGCAATTCCAGCGTTCCCATCTGATTGATGTAATGCTGCGCATAAGGATGTTCTACCGAACCGCAGAGCGGACACGGTTTGCCATCCTGCAAGGCTTTCCGGAGTTCTTCCAGATTGGCTTCCTGCGACAGCCGGACTTTCTGTTCATCCAATTGCTTCTTTTTGCCCTCCAGTTCCCCGAGTTCATCGGCCATCTGCTGACGCAACGGTTCCTGGTTTCTGATCAGTTCGAGCTGGCTTGTAATCCGGTCATTGAGGTTCATCCCGTCAAGAAGCCGGTCCTGCTGCTGTTTGAGGATGGTATAAAGGCCGGTCAGGTGGTTATTCTGTTCAATCAGCCGGTTTATTTCCGACCGAACGGTTTCGAGCGTCAGGGCCGGATAATCCCGTTCCAGTTGCACCAGATGTACGCCGATCTCCTGTTTCTTTTCCTTAACCTGCTGGTAGGTTTCGTCAATGTTTCTCGTATCAAGCGCCCGTAACCAGCCATGTTTAGCATCTTTAACGGTTTCTTTAATCAACTCGAGTGGTTGTCTGACTTTATCCCGTTCGGTATTGATTTGCTGCGTTACTTCCAGCACCCGACTGCGAAAGTGATCAACCTCCTCTACCAACGTTTGGGCAGTCAATGTCGGCTGGTGCGTCAGGATTTGCGCTTTTCCGACAAGCTCGGCAAGTTGCTGGTTCAGGGTGGCCAACTGCGCCTGAGCCGCCCGCTGATTGACGGCTTCCCGCTCCCGGTTTTTCTCAATATGCGTCAGATCAACCAGGTCTGTCGCCAGATCCGCTACCAGTTCATGGCGGTGCAGGCGCTTTGCTTCATCGGCAAAGGCGTTTTGTTTCGTTTCCAGAAGCTGTTCCCGCTGATTGAGAACGGCGAGCTGGCTCTCCGCTTCGGCCATTCTGCGAAGCAACGCATCCTCGGCGGCATAAAGCTCAATTTCGTTGGATACTTCCTTCAATCGTCGCTCAACGGCTTTCTGTTCCTGTTTCAGTTGCTCAACCTCCTCCTCGGTCAGCGTCTGGATCAGCCGTCCCTCTTTCTGTTTATCCGCAATTTTCAGTTCGTATTCCCGGTTCACCTGGTGCGCGCGCTGGCTTAGTTGCCGGTAAATTTCGGTGCCCGTAATCCGCTCCAGCATTTTGCTGCGCTCGGCGGCCCGGGCCTTCAGAAACTGGTCAAAGGCACCCTGGGCCAGCACAATCGACCGGATAAACTGGTCGTAGGTCAGGCCAATGAGTTCTTCGTTCTTCTTCGGAAATTCGCTTAAGCCTTTAATTGGTAACAACTGACCTTCGGTTTGCCCTTCCGGGAGAAAGGCAATTTCCATTTCGTAGTTGTTCCAGTTTCCGTTACGGTTTTTCTTGATCGACCAGCGCGACCGGTAGGCTTTGCCGCCCACTTCATATTCAATTTCGGCATAAGCCGCCGTACCGGGTTCCAGAGCCGCCTGCTGATTCACCAAAATGCCTTCCTCGATGATGCTGGAGTTGGAGATAGCACCCGAAATCCGCGGTACCCGGTTGAACAGGGCCAGCGTGATTACATCCAGCAAGGTTGATTTTCCCGCGCCCGTTGGCCCGGAAATGACAAACAGGCCGGTGGTACTCAACAGTCCTTCGTTAAACTGAATTGGCGGGTGCTCGCCGTAAAAGGAATTGATATTACGAAAGCGTATTTGTCGGATTTTCATGCAATTGTACGGGATGGGCCGCCTGTTCCGTAACCAGCCGATAGAGTTCTTTATAAGCTTCGACCAAGGTAGTCCGCTCCTCCCCTTCGACCAGCGAGGCATCGAGCCGACGGTTAAACACGTCGAGATACGAAAGGTCCTGTAAATTCGTGTCAGCCACGTACAGGGAATCCAGCCCTTTTAATTTGTTACGAAACGTCAGCCGGGATTTGGCAATCTGGAAAGGCGCACTGGTGTAGTCGCGCTGTAGTTTTTCGAAAAGCTGCCGAACGGCCAGGCTTTCATTTTCTTCTTCCACCAGAATTTCCACCAGCGTGGTCAGTTCGTCGTTTCCTTCTAATGTTTCCAGCGTCTCGCGCACGGCGTCCAGCGTTCCAGCCACCTGCCGCAATGACCGGAAGCGCGGCACTGCCACGGTTTCTACGGTATTGATTTTTCCGTTTTCGACGGTTATTTCCAGCACCTGATGCCGATTGTCGCGTTCGCCAAAGCTCAATGGAATCGGCGAACCGCTGTAACGCACGGTTTCCACCGCACCAATTCGTTGTGGAACGTGAATGTGTCCCAGCGCTACGTAATCGAAACCGGGTGGAAAATGCTCGGACGAAAAAGCCGCCTGTCCGCCCACCGCGTGAATCTCCCGTTCGCTTTCGGGCGAGATGGTCGCGCCGTTAACATACAAGTGGCCCATTGCCAGCACCGGAGCGTTCCGGTATTCAGTCTGGCAGTGATCAACAATGCGTTCGTAATGATTCCGGATGCCCATCCGCACGGCCTCAACACGGTCTTCGTAGGTCTGGCCGGAAATGGATTGGCGAAGATCACTGTCGCGGAGGTACGGAACGGCGGCCACCAGCAGATCGGTAGAACCGTTTGCCAGCCGGATGATTTCTTCGGTGCAGTCGCCGGTTGTGCAGCCGATGACGTGCATATTCAGATGCCGGAGCAGTTGGCGGGGCGCATTGAGTTTAGTGGGCGAGTCGTGGTTACCGCCGGTAATGATGATCTTCCGTTCCAGTGGCAGCATTCGGGTTAGAAACTGGTAATACAGTTGCATCGACCCGTCGTTGGGGTTGGTGGTATCGAACACGTCCCCCGAAATCAGCAGCACATCAATTTCCCGGCTTTCGATGGTTTCGGCCAGCCAGTCCAGAAACTGAACGTGGTCTTCCCGCAAATCGTGTTTGTAAAGCCGTTTCCCCAGGTGCCAGTCTGCGGTATGCAGAATTTTCATAGTTGCCAGTACTTCTAAACCGGAAGTTAGCTAAAATTTCCGGAAGCTGACAAGTTCTTTTGTCGGGAAAAGCCGGAAGTCAGTTGAGATAAATGGCGGGTAACGACGCTACCTTTTCCGGTTCACTGCTCTAATACAGCAGGTTTCAGCTACCGTTGTAATCTTCCAGCAGGGCGCCCGGCGACTGGGGAGCCGCCCGAATTCCTGTAAATCAGTTTGCCGAATGGCCGGGTAGTAAATAGGGCCGCCAACCGCGCCGTTGCGAATTAATTTCTGCCAGGTGTAGTACTTCAAAAAATCCGTTACTTCTTTTGCCTTCAAACCGCGCGTTCCGAAAGAGACATCCGAAATGACAATTGGTCGAAACTGGGTGGTGTGTTTCAGGTCCGGAACGACACATTAACGATGGTCGCTGTTTCCGCAATTTTACCGCGTTGCAAACTTTTTCGGACAGCTATGCGGTTTGTTAACAATACCATACTAGTAATTCAAGCAACATGGAGAATCCGGTTCTCATTTTTGGAGCAGGCAGTCTGGGCCTTACGGCGCTGGATATTTTTCAGCGAAACGGCGTGGTCGTCTACGGTCTGCTGGATGACGATAAAAACGTACACGGCAAGGAATTCGGCGATGTGTCGGTACTCGGCGAAACCGACGACGACGGTTTCCTGAAACTCATCGGTCAGAAATGCGAAGCGTTCGTGGCGCTGGACGATACGCGTGTCCGCAAAAAGCTGGTCAAAATGCTGAACGACCGGCGGCATATTCAGCCTGTCAACGCCATTCACGACACGGCCACGGTTTCAACACTGGCGAACATCGGCCACGGAAACCTGATTGCGGCCCGGGTGGTGGTAAACCCGTTTGCCGAAATCGGGCAGCATTGCATCATCCAGTCGGGCGCGGTCATTGATTCGCAGGCCAAACTGGGCGATTACGTCCACATCGGAACGGGCAGCTTCATTAACTCGGGTGCGACGGTTGAAGAGGGCGCTTTCATTGGTACGGGCGTAACCGTAGTAGCCGGGGTGACCATTGGAAAGAACGCCCGGATTGGGGCGGGTTCGGTCGTGATCGAGAGTGTGGCCTCCGGAACAACGGTGTTTGGCAATCCGGCGCAGAAAGTGGGATAAAGAAGCGGATAGTTTCGCGGAGTTAAGCGGAGGTTCATAGAGTTACGCAGAGGCTCTGCTTCGCTCTAAAAATCTCCGCTCAACTTCGCGAAATAACTTTTCAACGCTTATTCCACATACAACTCCTCATTCGCCAGGAAATCCTGGTAGGTCATTTCCAGACCGTCTCTCAGTTCGGTGCGGTGTTGCCAGCCCATCGCGTGCAGCCGCGACACGTCCATGAGTTTGCGGGGCGTTCCGTCGGGTTTGTCGGTATTCCAGCGCACTTCGCCTTCGTAGCCCACGACCTGCCGCACCTGATCGACCAGTTCGCGGATGGTTACGTCGACACCCGTACCAATGTTGACAAACAGCTCGTCGTTGTAGTTTTCCATCAGGAAAAAACAGGCGTCGGCCAGATCATTGGCGTGCAGGAATTCCCGGCGCGGTGAGCCCGTTCCCCACACTTCTACCGAAGGCTGGTCGTTCATTTTTGCCTCATGGAATTTCCGGATCAGGGCGGGCAGCACGTGCGAACTCTGCAAATCGTAATTGTCGTTCGGACCGTACAGGTTGGTTGGCATGGCCGAAATAAAGTTACAGCCGTACTGGCGCCGGTACGATTCGCACAGCTTGATGCCGGTAATTTTGGCGATGGCGTACGGTTCGTTGGTTGCTTCCAGAAAACCGCTCAGCAGATATTCTTCCTTCAGCGGCTGCGGGGCCAGTTTCGGATAAATACACGATGACCCCAGAAACAGGAGTTTTTTAACGCCCGTTCGGTACGCCTGATGAATAATGTTGGCTTCGATCAGCAGGTTGTCGTACAGAAATTCGGCCCGGTAGGTGTTGTTGGCCACGATACCACCGACTTTGGCAGCCGCCAGAAAAACATAATCGGGTTTTTCGGTAGCAAAGAAGTCTTCGACAGCCGCCTGATTGCGTAAATCCAGTTCAGATGACTTACGAACCAGCAGATTCTCAAACCCTTCCGCCTTTAATTTTCGAACAATAGCCGACCCAACCATACCCCGATGGCCAGCAACATATATTTTCGCGTCTTTTTCCACAATTCGTTATTTTTAAACGAATTTATGCACGGTTTTTGACAAAATAAAACGAGACGACAAGCGTTTAACTATAGGATTATACGGCTGGGCCGCATAGGCCGACTTTACTGCTGCATGAAACAAATCACATTAATCGGGGTATTGCTGGTAAGCTGGCAGGTGGGCACGGCCCAGACGACTACCTCGCCGGGGCAAAACTCCTTTACAACCTCACAAGCTCCCGTTACCGAAAAATCAGCGAAAGGCGATAAAAACGGTCCTTCGTTGGTACCATCCGGGGTCGAATCGCTGGTGGGCGAAACCTTGCCGGATCTGGGCCTGAAAGTTAAACAGTTCAAGAAAGACCAGAAAGATAAATCCGAACGGCGGAAAAAACAGAAGCTATTGCGGACGGAGTATGAAGGCATCCCGATTGTGGAGCAGTATACCAAGTTCGGCAGTGGCGACCGCACCATTATTGAGAAATTTACGGTATTGAAGCAATACCGCGACCCCAATCCTTACGTCCGCGAAACCTACTGGTTCGACCCTAAGGCCCAGCGCGTTTCGTCGTCGCTGATCAAGGATAAAGAAAAAGTAATGATTCTGCACGGGCCGTATAAACGGTATCAGAACGGTATTCTGCTCGAAGAAGGGTACTATTATCTGGGCTCCAAAGATGGCCGCTGGGAGAAGTACGACGCCAATTACATGCTCCTCGATAAGCAAAAATGGAACCGCGGTTTCCCGGCTGAATCCGAAATCACCTACTACGATTCGGCCCACACGAAAGTGAAGGAAGTGCTGCCCAAAGAGTACGGACAAGTACACGGACAATACCTGGCTTTCTACGAAGGCGGCCAACTCGCGGCCGAAGGCAAGTACGACCACGGGGTAAAAGTGGGCCGCTGGACCGAATACTACCAATACCGTCGGCAGCGCAAGAAAATCACCCAGTATGCCCGCGACCGCTGGACCGAAGAATTTGAACCGTATGTGATCAGCGAATGGGACGAAAGAGGCAAAGTCACCTACGAGCGTCCCAAGGCAAAAGAACTGGCCGAAGACAACGATCAGTAAATTATAGTAATTTCTTCACCACGGGCAGGGCTTTTTCTGCCCAGAGACGGTATTGTTTCCCCGAAAAATGCAGACCGTCTTCGGCAATTTGTGAGGCATCCCCAGCCGCCGTGCGGGAGATTGGCGTAATGTCGATGTACACAATACCGGCTTTCTGACATTCCTCCTGCGCGACGGCGTTAAACGCATCAATTTCCCGGGCAATCTGCTGGCGATCACGCCTGGAATTGGCGGCATACGGTGTCATGCCCCAGTCCGGAATCGACAGGACAAAAACCCGCCCCGGCTCGTCTGCGGCAAACCGGATGGCCGTTTGTAACAAATCCCGAAATTCGGTCCGGTAGCGTCCGGTATCCTGCCCGCGGTATTGGTTGTTGACGCCAATCAGCAACGACACCAAACCGTACGTCTTCTGATTTCCGCTTCGTTGAATGGCTTCCGTCAACTCGCTGGTGGTCCAGCCGGTGCGGGCAATCAGGTCGGGGTCGGCCACATCAACGCCTTCTTTTCGGAGCAGTTCGGCGAGTTGCACACTCCAGCGGTCACGGGCTGGAACGCTTTCACCAATGGTATATGAATCGCCCAAGGCGAGATAGGTGTGCGCATGGGCGGAAGCATCGGGATTGATTACCATACCGTTGTCCTCTGCACCGGGTCGGGCGCAGGCCAGGAGAAGAACAAGCAAAAAGAGATTCACGAAGCCTTGCAAGAGAAACCGTTTACGTAGACCGTGTTAACGACCGTTTTCATTAAAAACATCACGGACCTAAACATCAAACGTCGTCTTTATGTTGGCTCGTTATGCATTAAACGTTAAAAATCGCCGGAGTAGAACGGACTGAATACGTAATAACTACTGTCGCGCTGGGCGCGTTTGGGTGCGGTCTGAATAAAAAGCACATACCGACTTTGGCGCTTAACGTTCCGCAGCCATAGCGTGTACGGCCGTTCGTGGGTGTACAGGCGGGCTACTTCCCGCACATGAACGGTTTCTACGTCCTTGGGGTCAACCTGAATACCGTTGATGAAAACATCAATGTCCTTCGCAAACTCATCCATTAGCTTCAGGTGCTGGTTTTTCGTTCGCTTGACGAAGGCATCCCGGTAGCCAAAAAAGGTAGCTTCGAGCAGCGTGTTCATCGTATACGTGTGCGAAACACCCTGTGGGTGGTCTGTAATAGCGGCCGCTTCCAGCAGAGCGACGAATTGCGACCGGCCCGGCACGTCCTCCATCGCATTGCCACTAAGCTGAATCAGAAGGCGGTACGGTTTCGGATCGCTATAATCCATGCCTTCAAACTCGTGCAGCACAAACAGTTCCTGGATGTAATCCATCCGGAGTTTGGCCAGCAGATCCATAGAGGCTTCTTTGCCGTTCAGGTAGATTGTTGTTTGATCGCGGTACGATTCGGCCAGGCTGAGGGTCTCTCCTTTCAGACGGAGAATCAACGGATCGCCAAATTCTAACGCAAATACCGGTTTACCCTTACCGTTTTTTTGATAAAAGCTCAACAGCCGTCCCCAGGCCCCGCCGGTTTCGATTTTATCGACCAGCGCGCGGGTTGGGTTAATCATCGGGAAATTGCGTTGGTACACGGTTTTCGTCTCTTCCTGGTCCTGCCAGTTCTGGCACGCCATCACGAGTATGACGGTCAGGACCCAGAGCAGGGCATAGCGCCACCAGCCCGCGTCGGACGACTCCATATTCATCATTTGAATACGGTTTTTCAAGCCCGTGTATTCAAAGCGGTTGGTGAATGAATACTGGTGGGAATGGCGTTTCATGGCTGATTCATAAACAGTTGGACATACCGTTTTTTTCGACCTGATCCGGAAGGCCCATCCTGAATGTCTTTGACAATAACCGTATGGAGTTCCTTCGAATCAACCTGGGTGACCTCACTGGTATTCATTTCCCGCCCGTTAATCAGGAGAGTCACATTCTCCGGCTGGTAGAGCTGGAGACGGTTTTCGGTATTAATAAAAACGCCCAGTTCCTCATTCCGACGGCCTGGATTATCGCGCAGCCACTGGCCTATTATCTGTCTGCTGCTACCCGGCCCGGACAGTTCGTTCTTTAAAATAAAGTATCGCATCCGGTTTTGGGCAATCAGTCCGGCTACGGCTTTTTCATCTTCTTCCGCAACCTGTTTTAAAGCCGAAGGGGTCCCCAAATTATCCGCGCCACTTACACCACCAATTCCTAGCTCACCCCGTTCTGTCCGGGATAAATAGCCGCCAATCGACTTGATGGGTTCATCGCTCTCATCGCCTTCATCCGTTGACCCTGAGCCTCCTTTTTCCTTGTGTACATTCACCTTGATGGCATCAATGTATAACTGGAACGGATCGAACTTAATCTCCGTAAAATCAAACGTGTACCGCGTATCATTTTCAATGATCTGTTTCAACTCCGCCAATTCCTTGAACGACATTTTGGGCGTAATAACCCAGTAAATCCGGTCGCCTTTCCGCACAGCATAGCGGCTTTGTTTCTCAATATCGGTTACCGTTACTCCGGCCAGATTACGCACGGAATCCGGAACCGTTGCCGGCCTTTCGATTAACGTTATAACGGGTTTTTCGACGGTTTTGGGATCTTTGCCGGGCATGGCCTTTTTCGGAATTGCCGAGCGCGTGATTACTGGCTTTTCCACGGGTTTTGCGGCAACGGGCGCCCCTGTTTTTCTCTTCTGTTTCACCACCGCGGCCATTGTCGTCACCAGACTGACAAGTGCTAGCAGAAACACGTAGACGGGCCACGACCGCCGGTATCTGGCCGTCTGATTCATCATCCGAATCCGGTTTTTCAGAAAGCGGGGTCCGAAAGGATTGACAAAGCTAAATTGCTCCGGACGATGCCAAAAGGCGGGTTTCTTTTTCATGACCGTAGGTTTAGGGAAAAACGGTTTACTCCGCCAGCAACTGGCGTTTGGTGGTAACAACAACCAGAGCTTCCGTCGAAAAAGACGGTTTGACAATACCAGCCGTTTTACGGTCAAAAACCGCTACGGCCAGTCGATCCGCAACCGGTACCTGCCGGAATTGCGCGTAGGTTCCGGGCTTGCCATCAATTAAAAACGTCATAGTCCGCTGCTGCTGTACGGTAAGCGGCTGTTGCTTCCAGAGCTGACGACCGGTTTCAAGCACCGACGGCTGAGTCGAAAAGATGGCATCAACAATGGTTCCGTCAATGATTGTTGCACCGTATTTTCCGGCCTGACCAAACTGGCGCACGGCTTCCTGAGCCGTCAGGGAATTACGTTTGAAATCGGGCTGTGTGCCAAAACCAAGCGGCTGGCCCGGCCGTAATTTGAGCAGACGGCCATTCAGGACAATGACCGGTTTTTCGTGTTCCCATAAGGCATACAGGGTGTCGGGCAGCAACATCACCTGACGGTTTGTCTGCACGACCAGCGGTTGCGCCTTCCGGGTTTGGCGGGCGGTTAGCACAAACGGCGGAATTTGCCGGATTGCCCGCGCCACGACCTTTGTACCCTGTTTAACCTCTACGGAAATGTAGTCGATCAGACCCGCCATATTCGTATCGGCCTGGTACTGCATCGTCATGCCCTTTTCAGCGAAAGCCGCCCGCATCACTTCCAGATCCTGATAATGGGTAGCCGCCGTAATAAGACCAAACACCCCAAGCTGATTGGAGACCACATACTTGGAGACGTTTTTCGGAGCAATAAAGGCGGTACAGGAAAATAAAATAACGCAGCCAAAAAAGAGGTAGGACCAACCGCTTGTTTTGGCCGGAGGCCGGTTCATCATCCTGATCCGGCTTTTTAACTGCTGCTGATTAAACGAATTGCTGGCGGGCCGAATCGGAACATCCGTGGAGAGGCTGGCTTTCAGCAGGTAATACTGATAGGCTTTTTTTTCAACACCTTCCTCCAGCACCTCCCGGTCAACCAGATATTCGAGGTTCTCCTGCACCAGCCGCTGATGCCACCAGGCAAACGGGTTGAACCAGAACGTAATCCGCAGCAGTTCGGCGATCAGTATATCCAGACTGTGCCACTGGCGGCAATGAACCCGCTCGTGGAGCATGATCTGATCGAATTCGTCCGGCTCGTACAGGGCCGGATTGAGAACCACCCAGTGAAAAAACGAAAAGGGTGCGCTAACATTTTTGTTGACAACCAAGCAGACGTCCGTTTCACGGAACCGTTCCGATCGAAAAATTAAATGGCCGAGCGACCCCAGTTGAACCAGAAGCCGCCCGGCCAGAAAGATTACCCCTGCCAGATAGAGCCATAACACCAGTTGCCGCCAGTTGACGGATGCGCTCTCCGGCTGAACCGTCGCCGATGCACTGGCCGTTGACGGCTGGACCGGTTGACGCTCAGCAACGGATGATTTCGATTTAAGCCGCGACCAGTCCAGCACCCGCAGATTCGGAACGGTTTGCTGCACCAGATGCCGGACGGGTTCGGGCCGGAAGTCGGGCAATTCAACCAGCGGCAGCACCAGGGCCAGGGCCACGTTCAGCGCGAGCAAATACCGATTCAGGGCGAACCAGGTGGCCCGACGGAGCAATAACCGATAACAAAGCGTCAGCACCGCCAGAATCAGGCCCGCTTGCAGGAGGTAAATCAACAGGCTCATGGCTATTGCCCCTTCTCGATCATCGTAATGATTTCTTTCAGCTCATCCACCGAAATTTTATCCTTTTTGGCAAAATAGCTCACCAGGTTTTTGTAGGAGTCATCGAAATAATCGGACACCACTTTTTTCAGCACGAAGCGGTTCTGATAGTCCTCTTTACTGATGATCGGATAGTATTGGTGCGTATTGCCGTACGCCTGATGGCCTACGTAGCCTTTTTCTTCCAGGTTGCGGATAATCGTCGAAACGGTATTGTAATGCAGCGGGGGATCGGTGAAATACGGTAGCATGTCTTTAACAAAAGACTGCTCCACTTTCCACAGCACCTGCATGATTTCTTCTTCTTTCGCAGTTAGCTTTTCCATTGTGCCAGTTATAGGTTAACATATTTCAGGTTGCCGGACGGGACTCCGGATGACATTTTAACGAATATAAAACGATTTGACTAGTTTGCAAACTATTTTTGTAGTTTTTTATCGTAGTGAACCCCGGTGCGTTTCGTTTGAAACTTATGATAACGGTCGTAGTTTTGTAGGAAGACCACGGGATCAATGAAGAAATTACAGGTAGGAATGCTGGCCGGATTATGGTGGCTGCTCGTAAGCTGCGATGAAAAGGCCATTTACAAAGGAATTGACGACATCAAAGACGGCAGGTGGTACATCAAGAATGCGCCCGAGTTTACGTTTGAAATTGAAGACACCACCGTTACCTATTCGGTGTACTACAACATCCGCAATACCGTTTCGTATCCCTACTACAACCTGTACATCCGCCGTTACCTGCTGGATAGCGCCGGGACAGTGCTGGAATCGAAGCAGGATGAACTGACGCTGCTTGACCCCAAAACGGGCAAACCACTCGGCGACGGTTTGGGCGACCTATTCGATCACCGGATTAGCATGATGAAAAAATACCGCTTTCCCAAGAGCGGAAAATACACCATACGATTGCGTCAATACATGCGCCAGAACCCCCTGCCGGAAATTTACGGCGTGGGCGTGACGGTCGAAAAAGATCTGTAGCATGGAAATTTATCTGCCTCTCTTCCCGCTGAATCTCGTGGTATATCCCCACGAAGAACTTAACCTGCACATCTTTGAAGAGCGGTACCGGCAATTGATCAGCGAGTGTCTGGAAACCGGAAATACCTTTGGCATTCCGGCGTTCATCAACAACAAACTGCCCGGTTTTGGCACGGAGATGCGCGTACTGGCGCTGCACAAACGCTACGACGATGGCCGGATGGACATTAAAACGATCGGGACCCGTATTTTCCGGATTGCCACGTTTGAAAACCCGGCTCCCGGAAAACTGTATGCGGGCGGCCTGGTAGAAGCCGTTGAGAGCGAACCCGAAATGGGCGACGACCTCGACGAACTGGTGGGCAAACTAACGCAACTGTATCGGCTGCTTGACGTTAAATCAGAGATCGACAGAACAACACCCCTGCTATCGTTCCGGGTTGCCCACAAAATTGGGTTGTCGGTGGAAGATGAATACAAACTACTGACCCTGGAGCACGAAAACGAACGCCAGCGGTTTCTGATTCGTCACCTCGACCGGGTATTGCCGGTGGTGTCGGAGATGGAACGCACCAAAGACCGGATCAAGATGAACGGCCACTTCAAAAACCTCGATCCGTTGAAGTTTTAATTTCCAGATGGAGCTTTTCCTCTTTTTTGCTAGTCCACCAGATCTTTCACCTTCTTCGGTATTTTGTCCGTAATATCCTTCACATTCAGCGGTCTGGTTTTCTGGCGCTCGGCTTCACCCAGCAGGAAACCGTAGGGCTTGAGCGGTTCTATGGCGTCGAAAATTACCTTCAGAATAGCCGTCATGGGCAGGGCCAGAATCAACCCCGTGACGCCCCACAACTGCCCCCAGAGTAACAGGACAATGATGGCCGCCAGCGGATTGATACTTACTTTGGACCCGACGATGTAGGGGGTAATAAAATTTCCTTCCAGAATCTGCACGAACGAGAAAACGCCGATAACGCCCAGGGCGATCAGGGGATTGTCGTTGGTCAGGAGGGTAAACAACGCCGGCAGCAACGACCCGATCAGAATACCGATGTACGGAATCAGAATCATAAACGCACCCAGAAAGCCGAAAAATACCGCATAATCAATTCCTAAAATCAGCAAACCAACGGTATTCAGAACCCCCACGATGCTGATAACCAGCACCAGCCCGACCAGATAATCTTTCACGACGGTATAAATCCGGCCAAATACCACATCAATTTTCGCCCGCTTCGTGGTGTTGAACACTTTATAGAAAAAAGACCGGAAGAAATCGCGGTACAGCATCAGAAAGAAGATGTACAGCGGAACGATGGAGATAGTAGACAGCGTGTTGGTCGTAGCCAGCAGCGTTGAGGTCAGGAAAGAACCGCTTTCCCGAATCAGGTTATTGAAGTAGTTTTTGGCTTCTTTCGTGATCTCGGACCTTTTAATGTGAAACCGGTCTTCGCCAAACGTCTGAAGGCGGTCCAGTATCTCGTTGCCGCGTTCGATGAGCTTGGGCGCTTCCTGCGTAAAACTGGCTATTTGCAGCGAAATCAGGTAAAAAAGCAGGTATAAAAAGCCAATCACAATGACCAGGCAAACCAGAATAGCCGGTACGCGCGGCACACCCCAGCGCTCCAGCCGGTGGTTGATCGGATACAGAATCATGGCAAACAGCACCGAAAAAACCAGGGGAACCAACAATTCCTGAATAGCCGATAGCCAGTAGACCAGAATCGTTGTTATAATCAGGATACAGGCCAACCGGACGTAAGAAGGAAGATTTACTTCGGCTTGTTTGTTTTCCATATTTTTGAGAAATGGGAAGATAGACGGGAGAAATAAATGCTTCCGGACCGGTCTTCTTAATTTACAGCGTATACAATGACCTCTTTTTTACTCTTTTTATTTTCCCTCAAAGTTGCCTTCTGCTCCTGCCAGACCGAGAACAAACGCAGTGGTTTTCGGAGCGGGCGAGCTCAGTACACGGTTTCGCGGGTTGGGCGGCTGGCTGCGGTGGTCAACGAAAGCTCGGGCCTGGTTTACCGTGCTGATCGCAACACGTTCTGGACGCACAACGACAGCGGAGGCCGGCCCACGCTCTACGAAGTGGCCCGCGATGGTTCACTCGTTGATTCGATGGCATTACCCTACCTGAAAAACCGGGATTGGGAAGCCCTCACGAGTCAGGATTCGACGGCTTTATTCATCGGCGACATTGGTAACAACGCTAACGCGCAAACTCAACTCAACATTTACCGGATTGACCCCAAAGTACCTAACCAATTTCAGGCAATAACGTTTCAGTACGCCAACCAGCAGCATTTTCCGGCCACGAAAGATACGCGTAATTTTGACAGTGAAGCGCTGGTTTTCGCCAAAGATAGCCTTTATCTGATCTCTAAAAACCGTTCGCAGCCCCGGCGGTTTGTCAACCTGTATAGAATGCCCGCCCGGGCTGGTCATTATGCGGTATTGCCCGTAGACAGCGTTTTTCTGAAAAGCATGGTGACGGATGCAGCCCTGAGTCCCGACGGGCGGACGCTGGCGGTATTAACCTACGGCAAAATCTTTCTGTTCGAGCAGGAAAACCAGCAAATCGACTTCCGGCACCCAACGCGCTGCCTGCGGATTCCGCGCGGGCAAACCGAAGGTATCAGCTTTGTTAGCAACACGGATATGGTGATGACCAACGAAAAGGGGAAGATGTTTTTGATCCGGCGAAAATGACGGCAAGGCCCCTACCCTCTACGAAGCCGTATGCCCAGTTCCCGTGTCAGATGAACAAAATGAACCCAAAGAGAGATTATCGTTTGGCGGCCTTACCTCAACGCTCCAAGGCGTACGCAATACCGTTATTTTATGTTAAGGTTTTGTTAACAATGCAGTTACCTTCGTAAAATTGCTGACACAGCGCGTAACTTCGGATGTAAATTCCATCAACATACTTGCCGAATGAGTGCTACCAAAACATCGCAACAACTACACCGGGTACTGGTCGTGGATGACGATCCGGATATTGTCGAGATGCTGCAATACAACCTGGAAAAAGAAGGCTACGACGTTCGTACCGCCCCCGATGGTCGCAAAGCCCTCGAAACGGCCCGCACGTTTGTTCCCGAACTGGTGCTGCTGGACATCATGATGCCGCAACTGGACGGTATTGAAACAGGCCGCCAGCTTCGTACCATGCCCGATTTACGGCAAACCTATATTCTCTACCTGACCGCCCGATCGGAAGAGTATTCCGAAGTAGCGGCTTTCGAGATCGGGGCCGACGACTATATTACCAAGCCCATCAAACCGCGCGCCCTGATGAGCCGCATTAACGCCCTCTTCCGGCGCGAAGCCCAGAAAGCCGATCCGGGCACTAAAATCGAAATCGGCGGACTCACTATCAACCGCCAGAATTATACCGTTACCACCGGCGACAAAACCGTTATTCTGCCCAAAAAAGAATTTGAACTGCTGTTTTTCCTGGCCCTCTCGCCGAACAAAGTGTTTGGCCGGGAGGAATTGCTGCAAAAAATCTGGGGGGTTGACATCTACGTTCTCGAACGTACGGTTGATGTCCACATCCGGAAACTACGGGAAAAGATTGGTGAGAACTACATCAAAACCCTGAAAGGTGTCGGGTATATGTTTACGAATGAGGGGTAAGAATTTTACCTTTACTTCATGTTTTTCAGCCCCCGTCTCATCGCGTTTCTGCTGGCTGGCCTGATTTCGGGCCTGACGGTTGCGTTTCTGGCCTTTGTCGAAGGCGTTACGCGCAGTATGCTGTTTGTGGTGGCGGTTTCATCACTCATCACGTCGTTTTTCCTGATTCTGTTTGCCATCGAAATTCTGGTATTCCGCGAGGTCAACAAACTCTACAAGACCATCCACAAACTCCGGATGCGGGATTTTTCGTTTTCGCGCAGCACCATCGTCAAAAGCAACAACCCGTTTCGGAAACTCAACGACGAGATTTTTGTCTACGTGGCCCGCAAACAGAAAGAAATTGAAGAACTCCGACGGCTGGAACAGTTCCGACGCGAATTTCTGGCCGATGTTTCGCACGAACTCAAAACGCCGGTTTTTGCCGCGCAGGGTTTTATTCATACGCTGATCGACGGGGCGATCGACGACGAGAAGGTTCGGGATAAATTTCTGTCCAAAGCCGCTAAAAGTCTCGATGGTCTGGACGCGCTGGTGAAAGACCTCGTGGCCCTGTCGCAACTGGAAACGGGCGAAATCAAGATGAATTTCGGGACCGTCGATCTGTATCAGATGACGCTGGAAGTATTTGAACAACTGGAAAATACCGCCAACACCCGCCGAACCTCCTTAAAAATCAAAGCCAATCCGCCGGGTTCCGTACTGGTTAAAGCGGACCCCCAGCGCATTGCGCAGGTGATGACAAACCTGATCGAAAACGCCATTAAATACGGTAGCGAGGGCGGCAAGGTGCAGGTCAGCTTTGAGGAAGAGAAAAAGCAATATGCCGTTCAGGTGCGCGACAATGGCCCCGGCATTCCGCCTGAACACCTCAACCGCATCTTCGAACGGTTTTACCGCGTCGACAAAAGCCGTTCCAAAGAGCGGGGCGGTACGGGCCTGGGCCTCGCCATTGTGAAACACATCCTGAACGCTCATAAGTCCAAAATTACCGTCATGAGCAAACTGGACAAAGGAACAAGCTTCAGCTTCAAGTTAGACAAAGCAGATTAACTACTCATTTTTAATTGTCCCATAACGGTTTAGCCTCCAGCACTTTTGGGTAAACCCGACACTCCGCCGAGTGTGCGCCCGGGAGGTAACCGATGCTCATTAAAAACTCATTCACGATCTCGCCCCCGGTAAAACGGAACGTCTTTTTAAACAGTTTCACCCATTCTGCTTTGGTTTTGGGATGATGCCGTTCGAGCCATTTCTCAAATGAACCGTATTCCTGCTGTAGTTTCTGGATGGTTCTGGCATTTTCGATAGCGGCATTGATTTTGAGCCGGTTGCGAATGATTCCGGCATCGGCCATCAAACGCGCCCGGTCGGCGTCGGTATAAGCCGCTATTTTTTGCACATCGAAGTTGTCGTACGCTTTCCGGAAACCGGCTTCCTTTTTGAGAATGGTTTCCCAGCTCAAACCGGCCTGATTGATTTCCAGTACCAGCCGGGCAAACAGTTCGTTGTCGTCGTGGATCGGAAAACCGTAGTGATAATCGTGATAGGCCTGGTGCAGGGCCTTTCGTTCAGCCGTCATGGTTTCAATAGCGCGGCAGTAAGACATAGCGGTGGAGTAACGGAGTGTGTACTGACGATAGCATCAGTGCGTTGAAAACCGTCAATAGCTGCGCAAAGTTCGTGCTGGAGCCTTCAGGCGATTTTGAGTAGGATGGTCCAGACCGTAAAGACACCAGCGAGTTTATGCACAGGGAATTTTTTCGGTTTGGATAGCATTCTGTTATACAGGACATTTGTACTATGAAGCTGAATTTTGAAGACCTGATTATTTTTGAGGACGACGACTATATCTTAATTAATAAGCCGCCCAACATTGCCTCCCTCGACGAACGAAGCGCCGACAGAACGCAGAGTATCTTACGGATGGCCAAAGCGTATCATCCTGATGCCCAGCTTGGTCACCGGCTCGACAAAGGGACTTCGGGGGCTCTGGCTATTGCGAAAAACCCGGCGGCTTACCGGCACCTGGCTATGCAGTTTGAGCACCGCGAAGTGACCAAACGGTATCATGCCGTGGTAGACGGTGTACACGATTTCGAGGGAATTTCGGTGTATCTGCCCATTTCGCCCGTCAAAGACGGAACCGCCGTAAAAATCGACCGGCAGAAAGGAAAAGACGCCGAAACCATTTTCAACACCTTGCAGGTGTTTCGGCTGCATACACTCGTGGAATGCATTCCGATTACGGGCCGGATGCACCAGATTCGGGTGCATTTGATGTGCCTGAAAGCGCCCATCGCCAACGATCCGACCTACGGCGGCAAACCGGTTTTTCTGTCGGAACTGAAGCGAAAATTCAATCTGAAAAAAGATACCGAAGAGCAATCGCTGATTCAGCGCGTGGCCCTGCACGCCCGCTCCCTGACATTCGACCTGCTGAACGGCGAACGAACGGTTTTTGAAGCGCCCTATCCGAAAGATTTCGACGTATTGGTGAAGCAGTTGGAGAAAAATAGTTAGTTTTCAGGCTCAAACCCGTTCACTAAAACCGTACCGGCGAACCGGTCGCGACGACACGTATGTTTGTTCATACCGTTTTTTTCTGGCTTACTAACCCCGGCAGCGACGAAGATCGTCAGGCCCTGCGCGCCGGTCTTGAAACGCTCAAAGGCATCACGCATTTTGAAGCCCTGTACATTGGCAAACCCGCCGATACCCGCCGTCCGGTGATCGATCATTCCTACGACTGGTCGCTGACGTACGTTTTCCGCGATAAAGCCGCCCACGATGCCTACCAGGTAGACCCCATCCACGAAAAGTTTGTGGAAAACTGCTCCCGGTACTGGCAACGCGTGCAGGTATACGATGCGGTGGAATAAAAGCCGTTGCTACAAACAACAAAACCCGGCCTTACGACCGGGTTTTGTTGTTTATTAATCAGGAAGCTTTCCCTTTCTCGGGACGACCGTTCGAAGCCGCCGGAGCAGCGGCTGGCCCTGCGCCCGGACCTGCCGGTTTTTTCTTTTTCCGTTTTTTCTTCCGATCGCTGCGGTCGCTGAATTTTTTGTCCAGTTTTTCCAGATCGCTGTTCAGAGAGGTAAGTCCTTTGGCGCCTTCTTTCTTCTCAGCTACCGGTTCCAGCAAGTCGAACGATTCGGGTATGATCCCTTTTTTGTTCAACTCCTGAATCTGCATGACGCGCTCAACGGGCAGCGGATACCAGGTGCTTTCGGTGCTGTAACCGAACCACATGATCCGGCGGAAAATATCGGTTTTCTGGAGCGACGCCCGACCCTTCTGGGTTTCCAGCGGTTTTTCGACCTGCGGAATATCGCGTAACGCATCTACATACGTTTCCAGTTCATAGTTCAGACAGCACTTCAACCGTCCGCACTGGCCGGATAGCTTGCTGGGGTTCAGCGACAGGTTCTGATACCGGGCCGCCGAGGTCGTAATGTTTTTGAAGTCGGTCAGCCAGGTTGAGCAGCAGAGTTCGCGGCCACAGGAGCCGATACCGCCCAGACGCCCGGCTTCCTGCCGCAGACTGATCTGCCGCATTTCAACCCGGATTTTAAACTCAGCCGCCAGAATTTTGATCAACTCCCGAAAGTCAACCCGCTCATCGGAGGAGTAGTAGAACGTCGCTTTCGTGTTATCCGACTGATATTCCACATCCGACAACTTCATGTTAAGCTTCAGTTCCTTCACGACTTCGCGGGTGCGGTACATGGTTGTCAGATCGCGGGCGATGGCCTGCTCGTGCTTTTCCATATCCTTCTGCGAAGCAATCCGGTGAATCACCTTCAGATCGTCGGAAAAAGGAATATTTTTTTTCAGCATCTGCAACCGGACCAGTTCGCCCTGTAGCGACACACAACCGATGTGGTACCCCGTCTGCATTTCGCAAACCACGAAATCACCGGTCGTCAGGTCGAGTTGATGCGGATTCCGGAAATATTCCTTGCGCCCTCCTTTAAATTTTACTTCTACGGCTGCGTCGTACCGGCGGGTGGAGGGCGTCTCCATATTACTCAGCCAGTCGAAAACATTCATTTTATTACAACCGCCGGTGCCACAGGCCCCGTTATTTTTACACCCTTTCACGGCTCCGGCTGCATTTTTCGTACCGCAGCCACCGGTCGTGCATGATTTGCATCCCATAACTCTTATATATAGTTAAGAGTCAAGAGGTAGGAGTTAAGAGTTATAACCGGTCACTACCTGTTTGAATAAAAGCAACAGCAAACCTTATTTTATAAACTCTTAATTCTTATTTCTCAACTCTGTCTGAGCCCGATTCCGGATCACATTTCATATAGATCCTGGTTCGGGAATGAACAATTATAAAACCGTTAGCGTAGATAGCAACGGCCAAAAGATAATTCTTACCCTAAATTAATAAAAAAAGGGCACAACTAATTGCACCCTTTCATTCAAGCTCTGGTTTTCTGCTTTACGAATCAACACAATCCTGCCAGAAAATAGGTCCATATCATAAAAAATGCCGGGTTTTCGAACCCGGCATGCTGTACTCAATTCCTTACAGGGCCTTTCCTTTGAGCAACACCTGATAGGATTTAGGCTCCGGCTCTTTACTGAAATCAACCGTACCACCGTTATCCAAGTCAATCACATACAACAGCATACCAGCAACAAAGGCAATATTCAATTCTTCGTCCGAGTGATTTGCTTTTGTAACGTCTACGTTTCTGGTCGCTAGCTCAATAGCCGTATCAGAAAGAGTATTTACCGTCATATCAGTTGTGGTCTTATCAATGTCAATCAACGTCAACGTTTTGCCATCCCCTGATAACTTCCACGTGCCAGCCTCAATAACTTTTCCATCTTCTACGGTAGAATATGTATTATTCGTATTGAAAGTTATGGTGTTGTCTTCACCAAAAAAGGAGGCTTCATCAGAAGGTGGGATTGCATAAGTCTTCGCGTTCGTTTTAACGCTAACTTCACTAAAAGACCATTTACGGGTTAGCAGACTCGTCGTCTCCGGCTTTACATCATCTTTGGATTTAGAACAGCCGAACAGCGTTGCAACACTCAGCGTAACAAGAATGAGGTAGTGGTTAATTTTCATAAAAAAATGAACAGAAGATAATTAATAAATTAAAAGAGATTTCAAATCTACACGGGATTATTATTTACTAAAAATAGAGTAAGTATAAGTTATTAATCGGAGTACTATTTAGTTACAACATGAGTAATTATACCAATAAAAGTTCACCATAACCGATTGATTATAAACAAAAAAAACCGCCCTTAGTAGGGCGGTTTAGAATAGCGTAAAGCTTTTTCAATCCGGGTACCGGAGCAGGTCCAGCCCGATATCCTTTCGGTAATATTTGCCCTCAAACTGTACCGCCCGGGCCGCTTTCTGCGACTTCATGACGGCATTTTCGAGTGAATTAGCCAATGCCGTTAAGGCCAGTACCCGGCCACCGTCGGTCAATACGTGCCCATTAAAACCCGGTTTGGTTCCCGCGTGGAAGGCCGTTACGTCCTCCAGCGTTGCCAGTTCCGTAATAGACTTTCCTTTCTCGTAGGCATCAGGATAACCACCCGACACCACAACGGTTGTTACAGCCGTTTGAGGAGAAACCTGCAACTGAACTTTATCCAGTTCCCCATCGGCGGTTGCAATCATTAATTCAACAAAATCAGTCTGAATCCGGGGAAGAACCACTTCCGTTTCGGGGTCGCCCATC
This sequence comes from Larkinella arboricola, assembly GCF_003259745.1. Classification (GTDB taxonomy): domain Bacteria; phylum Bacteroidota; class Bacteroidia; order Cytophagales; family Spirosomataceae; genus Larkinella; species Larkinella arboricola. Next base: position 629,980 of record NZ_QLMC01000003.1, read on the forward strand.
CGCGCATTGTACTCAATGACGTAGGGTTCTTCCTTGACATTAATCAGTCCTACGAAAATAAAGCCCTGATAACGAATGCCTTCCTGCTGCAAACCCGCCAGTGTTGGCTTAACAATCTTTTCCTCGACTTTCTGCAAAAATTTGCTGGTGGCAAACTTGACAGGCGAAACCGCCCCCATACCGCCGGTATTCGGCCCGGTATCCTCCTCGCCGATCCGCTTGTAATCTTTGGCTTCGGGCAGAATTTTGTAGTTGACGCCATCCGTCAGCACGAATACCGACAATTCAATTCCCCGCAGGAATTGCTCAATCACCACTTTATGACCCGCTTCGCCAAACCGGCCACCGGCCAGCATATCGTTCAGGACGGTCTTGGCCTCGGCGACGTTTTCGGAAATGATAACCCCTTTTCCGGCGGCCAGTCCATCGGCTTTTAAAACGATAGGCAGGGAATGACTTTCCAGGTACGTAAGCCCTTCTTCCAGCGTTTCGGCCGTAAAAGTTCGTGAGGATGCGGTTGGAATACCGTACCGCTGCATAAACTGCTTGGAAAAATCCTTGCTGCCTTCGAGTTGAGCGCCCCGCTGATCGGGTCCGACAATCCGTAAGTTCGCCAGTTCTTTCCGGAGCCGGAGTTTATCAACCAGCCCTTTCACCAGCGGTTCTTCCGGCCCTACAATCAGCAAGTCGATTTTTTGTTCCTGAACAGCCAGCGCAATGGCTTCCGTATCGTTAAAGGAAATTGGCAGATTCGTTGCAATCAGGGCAGTTCCGGCATTACCGGGGGCAACAAACAGCTTGTGACATAGCGGACTCTGTGCTATTTTCCAGGCAAATGCATGTTCCCTACCGCCCGAACCAAGAATGAGTATATTCATTATGAGTTAAGAATCAAGAGTGAAGCGTAAAGAAGCAAGAGTCATTTCGTCGCAACTCCTGCTTCTTCTCCTTTCACTCTTCACTTAATTAGCTACTTCCGATAAAAACTTAATTCGCATTAACCGTACTTCTTCTTCTGAGAAATCTTCACCCGCAAATTCCCGCATGGCCACCCCAATGTTGTCGGTTTCGGCCCGCATGAAATAATCGTAAATATCCGCCTGCCGATCGCTGTCCATGATCTGGTTAATATAATAATCGAGGTTCAGGCGCGTACCGGAGTAACAGATATGCTCGATTTCCTCAATCAGATCTTCCATCGACAGACCTTTTGCTTCCGAGATTTCCTCCAGATCAACCTTCCGGTCGATTTGCTGGATAATGAAAATCTTGACCTTCGACTTATTCACCATCGACTTGACTACCACGTCTTTGGCCGTCTCAATGTCGTTTTCTTCGACGTATTTGGCGATGAGGTCGATAAACGGTTTGCCAAACTTAACGACTTTTCCCATACCAACACCGTTGATCTGGGCCATTTCTTCCCGGGTTGTCGGGTAAGTAGTGGCCATTTCCTCAATGGACGGGTCCTGGAAAATGACGTATGGTGGCAGATTTTTCTCCTTGGCAATCTTCTTGCGCAGGGCTTTCAGAAGCCCGAGCAGGGCTTCGTCATAGGCGCCCCCCGATGAGGCTGTGGTTTCTTTGTCTTCATCATCGGCCTTTTCCTCGTCTATCTCATAGTTGTGATCTTTCGACAAGGTAACCGGATACGGGTCTTCAATGTAATTCTGTCCTTTCTGCGACAGTTTCAGAACACCGTAGTTATCCACGTCCTTATCCAAAAAGCCGTAGATCGTGATCTGCCGGATTAGCGAGCACCAGAAATCAACGTTTTCGTTAAACTCTTTTCCTTTCCCGTAGACGGGTAAGTTATGGTGTTCGTAGCTGGTAACATACTGGTTTTCAGTAGCCGTCAGCACATCGGCCAGGTGAGGAGTATCGAACCGCTGGTCGGTTTGCAGCACGGCCTGAAGCGCCAGCACAATTTCATCCTGGGCCTTGAACCGATCCGTCGGCTTCGTACAATTGTCGCAGAAACCGCAGTCTTTATCCTGATACTCACCAAAATAGCTTAACAGTTGCCGACGGCGGCAAACGCCCAGGTTGGCGTACGACACCATTTCCATCAGCAGATGCTTGGCGTTGTCGCGCTCCGTAACGGATTTGTCCTTGTTAAACTTCTCCAGCTTGACAATGTCATCGTAGCTGTAAAACATCAGGCAGTTTCCTTCCAGACCATCGCGACCGGCCCGGCCCGTTTCCTGATAATAGCCTTCCAGTGATTTAGGGGCGTCGTAGTGAATCACAAACCGCACATCCGGTTTGTCGATGCCCATTCCAAACGCGATGGTAGCCACCACCACGTCCACGTCTTCGTTCAGGAAGGCATCCTGATTGGCCATCCGCGTCTGCGGGTCCAGCCCGGCATGGTACGGCAATGCCTTGATGTCGTTGACATTCAGCAACTCCGAAATTTCTTCGACCGTCTTGCGGCTGAGGCAATAGATAATCCCCGACTTTCCTTTGTTGTTTTTGACGTACCGAATCAGTTGCTTTTTGGCATCCGTTTTCGGACGGATTTCATAGTAAAGATTCTTGCGATTGAACGACGTTTTATAAATGTGGGCATCCTCCATTTGGAGGTTTTTCTGGATGTCCTGCTGCACTTTGGGCGTAGCGGTGGCCGTCAGGGCAATCACCGGCAGGTTACCGATGTTGTCGATAATGCCCCGGATTTTACGGTATTCAGGCCGGAAATCGTGCCCCCATTCCGAAATACAGTGCGCTTCGTCGATGGCGACAAACGAAATATTGGCTTTCTTCAGAAAGTCCAGGTTCTCTTCCTTCGTCAGCGATTCGGGGGCAATGTACAGCAGTTTGAGCGTACCGTTCAGAGTATCCTTCTTGACCTTGTTCATCTCCGCCTTGCTCAGCGTCGAGTTCAGAAACTGGGCATTGATACCAAAAGCATTCATCTGATCGACCTGATTTTTCATCAGGGCAATCAGGGGCGAAATAACAATGGCCGTTCCTTCAGAAGCAATGGCCGGGAGTTGGTAACACAGGGATTTGCCGGCTCCTGTGGGCATAATTACAAATGAATTAACACCCGCTAGAATATTGTGGATAATGGCTTCCTGGTCGCCCCGGAATTGACTGAATCCGAATATCTCTTTCAGTTTCTCTTTCAGAGATACCTGTACTGTTGGGTCTAGCTGCGTCGTCATCTCAAAACTTCGGAAGGTTACTGTACACGTTATTTGGTTGTATCTTTGCCTTTATAAAATTAGTTAAAAACCGATTGACAAAAGCACATTGAAATTAGTAAAAAAAAATATTCAGTCGATGGCCCGGGAGGTTTTGCTTGCTGAATCGGAAGCGATCCGGCGAACTGTTGACTGTATTGATGAACAATTTGAACTAATTGTTGATACCATCCTGCAAACCTCCGGTCGGGTGATTGTTACCGGTATTGGAAAGAGTGCAATAATCGGGCAGAAAATTGTCGCTACCCTCAATTCAACCGGCACGCCCGCCATTTTTATGCATGCCGCCGACGCCATTCACGGTGATTTGGGCATGATTCAGGCCAGCGACGTGGTTATCTGCATTTCAAAAAGCGGCAACACCCCCGAAATAAAAGTGCTCGTCCCCCTGCTGAAGCGCACCGGCGTTACGCTTATTGCGATGGCTTCTCAGACGAATTCGTACCTGTGCCAGCAGGCCGACTTCGTTTTAAAGGCGTATGCCGAAGCAGAAGCCGACCCGCTCAACCTGGTTCCTACCACCAGTACCATCGTTGCGCTGGCCCTCGGCGATGCCCTGGCGGTTAGCCTGCTCAACGCCCGGGGATTTACCAGTCAGGATTTTGCCCGATTCCACCCTGGTGGTTCGCTGGGTAAGAAGTTGTACCTAAAAGTTAGTGATATTTATCCACATCACGAAATCCCGACGGTTTCTCCTCAGGCCACTATGCGCGAAGTTATTCTTGAAATGACCTCCAAACGGCTGGGCGCAACGGCCGTTGCCGATGGAAACGGTCAGCTCACGGGCATAATCACCGACGGCGATTTACGGCGGATGCTCAACCGGTTTGACACCTTGCAACTCGAACAGCTTTGCGCATCTGATATCATGACCCCCTCGCCCCTGTGCATTCACCCCGACGAATACGCCACCCACGCCCTCGAAATCATGCAGAACCGCAGCATTACTCAGCTGATCGTGGCCGTCGATAACCAGATCAAAGGCTTCATTCACCTGCACGATCTGCTGAAAGAAGGACTGGTCTAGAGTTATGAGTGAAGAATTATGAATTAAGAGTTGGCTGACGCGTTCTTTTTAACTTTTAATTCTTAACTCTTAACTTCTAACTCTTTAGCGTAAGCGGTTGGATTCCTGAACCAGTTTTTCGTCCCGGCGGATGAAACGGTTGGCCAGCATATTGAAAATCAGGGCAGCAACGATGGCATAAAAACCAATCCCAAAATTTCCCTGATCGTCCGGGTTAAAGAAATCTTTGCCTTTGTAAAGCGTTAGATATAGGACAAAACCCATGATGGCCGTTAGTAAAATGGCGTTGATGGCACACATACCCATTTGCAGCAGCCGGTTCCGGTACTTGAAAAGGGTAAATAACGCAATGAGGGCCACCGCAATCGCCATGACAGCGAGGTAATAGACCGGCGTGATTTGTGAGGAGATTCCTTTGGTGTAAACCAGTTGCAGAGCCGTCAAACGGACTGTTTCAGCAGAACTCAGGCCGATTTTTTCCCAAATCGGGAAGCCGAGCAGCACGCCCATCGACACGGCAATCAGGAACAGAAATATGGTTTGGATGCGTTGAAGCATAATATGAAATTTTTGAGTTTGCGAAGATACAATGGGGAATATTGAAAAGAAAACAGAATCACGCGTCGTTTTGACCGCTGACGGTTCCAGTTCGGTTTATAATTCTGAATTTGACCAGCATTATCACTCCATTTTTGGAGCTTTGCAGGAATCGCAACGGGTCTTTATTGAATTGGGGCTGGAAGCCGCTCTGGAGCGTTTCACCGAAATCAGCGTTTTTGAAATGGGTTTCGGCACGGGTTTGAATGCCTTGCTGACGATGCTGGAAGCCGAAAAAAGTGAGCGAGCGGTTCGTTATACGGCCGTGGAAGCCTTTCCAATCCCCTTAGAAGAAGCCCGGCTGCTCAACTTCGACGAGTTGCTGGCGAGCCATGCCCTGAATACCCTGCACGAAGCACCCTGGGACCAGCCCGTAACCATCACGCCGTTCTTTCAACTCCTGAAGTATAAAGGCCGTTTGCAGGATTTTCGGACCGAAGAGCGATTTAATCTGGTTTATTACGATGCGTTTGCGCCGGAAGCCCAACCGGAACTCTGGACGCCGGAAATTTTTGAGCAACTCGCCACCCTGATGCTTCCGGGCGGCCTACTGACCACCTACTGCTCGAAAGGATATGTCAGGCGCAACCTGCAAGCTGCCGGTTTTGAGGTCGAAAAGCACCCCGGCCCAGCCCGCAAACGGGAAGTTTTACGGGCCATTAAGCGGTGACCGGCGGATAAAAAATCAATGAGGTAACAAGGACGTGATGAGCGCGGCCACTTTCTCCAGTTGCTGCACATCGACTTCGCTAAAATCATTCAGTTGGTCGCTGTCCACGTCCAGCACCATAGCAACCTCGCCGTTCCGGTCAAAAACCGGAACAACAACTTCTGACTTTGACAGGGAGCTACAGGCAATGTGTCCCGGAAATTGCTCCACATCCGGCACCAGAATAGTTTCTTTGCGGGCGTAGCTGGTTCCGCAGACGCCTTTTCCAAAGTGGATGCGCGTACAGGCAATGGGCCCTTGAAATGGCCCTAGTACCAGTTGCTCTTCTTTTTTGAGATAAAAACCGACCCAGAAAAAACCGAAGGCTTCTTTCAAAGCGGCCGAGATGTTGGCCAGATTAGCCGTTACATCCGGTTCGCCATCGGTCAGCGCCTGAAGCTGCGGCAACAAACTTTCGTAAATTTCCCGACGGTTAGCCGTTTCGGGAAGAATCAGCGTTTCGGCCATCGCTTTAGGCGGCTGTTGTTTTAAAATACCGTTTCAGCCATGAATCTTCAGCTTTAATTCGCCAGTTACCGGCCAATTCAGCTTTGGTGGCTACCAGGTTGTTGAAAACCGTCGTTTCGGGCGTAATGCGTCCTTCAGTTACGGCGGCTTTGATTTGCGGCAACGCTACGGTTTCAATGGCACCCTCAGCCGTTACAAAAGCCGCTGACCGATCAAAGAAATCGGTTTTCAGGGCCAGCCCGATTTCCCGCACCCAGCGCACCGACGCATCAATGGAGCACCCGCTCGGCAGGTGATGACCTTCATCGACACCCACAATCAGAAACCGGTTGTGCAGCAACTGCGCCGAACCCAGCAACGGTGTTCCGTGAGCAGCCCAGTTATCCACGGCAGGCTGCAATTCATTTTCAATGGCCGACACTTCTGCATCGGTCAGGGGGCGGGCCGACTGGTAAATCCAGACGCGCGCCGTATCGGGAAGTTGATTAAATGACGTCCACATGGCTAACTGTCCACGGTATATATCCGTGAGTCCTTAAAACGAAATAGATTGAATTCACGCCGTCCCACGGCCCGAACGGGAACGCCCGCCGGTGTGTGGGTGTGTACTTACAAACTCTGTGCTTTGGCAACGAGTTCCGCCAGATCATAGACTTTGACGGAATCTTCCCGGTCCTTGTTTTTAATACCGTCGGTCATCATGGTCATGCAGAACGGGCAGGCCACGGCAATGGTTTCGGCCCCGGTGGCCAGGGCTTCTTCCGTCCGCTCGACGTTGATGTCTTTGCGGCCCGGTTCCGGTTCTTTAAAATACTGCGCCCCTCCGGCTCCGCAACACAGCCCCCTGTCCCGGGAGCGCTTCATTTCGACCAGATCGGCGTCCAGAGCCTGTAAAACCTCACGGGGAGCTTCGTAAATCTTGTTGGCGCGGCCCAGGTAACACGAATCGTGGTAGGTGATCCGGTGGCCTTTGAAGTCGCCACCGCCTTTCAGGGTTACTTTGCCTTCGTTAATCAATTGTTGCAGAAACTGCGAATGGTGCAGTACCTCATACTTCCCACCCAGCTCCGGATATTCGTTTTTGAGTGTATTGAAGCAGTGCGGACAAGCCGTTACAATTTTTTTAATGCCGTAGCCGTCCAGCACCTGAATATTCGCCATTGCCTGCATCTGAAACAGAAATTCGTTGCCCGCCCGACGTGCCGGGTCACCCGTGCAGGTTTCTTCCGTTCCCAGAACGGCGAATTTGACGCCGACGTGGTTTAAGATTTTAACAAACGCAATAGTTACTTTTTTATAGCGGTCGTCGAACGAGCCAGCGCAGCCAACCCAGAAAAGTACTTCGGGACTCTCGCCGTTAGCGGCCAGTTCGGCCATCGTCGGAACACGGTAATTCGTTTCTTTATTCATCATCGGTTAGCGGGTTGATGGAAACTCTACCGGTGAGTTGGCAGCCTGGTAATGACCATGCCCAATGATCCGGTAGAGATGAATCATAAAATACACCAAACAGCCCAGGATTGCTACTTCCATACCGTATTCGATTAAATTTTCGCGGGAAAGCAAGTCGCTCCAGTTGGTAAAAAGCGGATTATGGATGCGCCACCAGTAGGAAGGCTGGATCACCACGAGCGCATTGAACAGAATCAATACGGCAAGCAATCGACGGTTTCGAAAATCCATGACGTTGATTAACATGGGCATCAGAAAGATAAACGCGTAATTGCTGAAGGAGTTTTTATGAATAAACATCATAAAGCAAAAACACAGCGTCCACAAAATTGGCAGGGCTTTAGCGTAATGCATCCGCTGTTTCAGTATAATGGCCCCCAACGACGTGACGACAACCGTTAACCCAATGCCAATCCAGAGCAGGGTGCGCGAGTAAGGCCGAAAATCACCAATAACCGGGCTCAGAACCGTCCAGAGATTGGGCGCAAAAGGCAATTCAGCAATGGACATCGGGGCCGTAAATTTCGTACCTACCAGCGCCACCAGCACCCCGAGCGCGGGAAGCCCTGCGACGGCCAGACCCACTGCATACCGAAACGGTTTATCGACCAGAAAAAACAACGGCAGCAGCAGCAAAACGGGCAACGCTTTCGTAACCATCAGGGCCAGCACCAGCACCACACCAATCCATAAGCTATCCCGCGTGCGCTGCCAGACCAGAACGGAGAGCGCCCCGAAAAACCACATCCAGATATCTTCCTGCCCACCCAGAACGCACAGAACCATCGGTCCAACCAGGGTAAGATAGATCAGCATCCGCGGAAAAATATCCCGGTATTCGGTCTGATAAACCCGCCAGGTCAGCCAGAGCGTCGCTCCTTCCACCAGAATCATCAGAAGAATGATGGCGTTTGGACTGTTCCAGAGCGGAAGAAAAATCGCCGTAATGTACGGAAACAGCGGGCTGTAGGGCGTCCAGAAATCACGGTAGACGACATCGCCCTGAAGGGCATGAAGGGCCGCATCATAGAAAACCGGTACGTCGGAACCCGATTCCTGCTTCAGCCAGATATAAACAATCAGAAACGGCACGATGCGCAGCAGGATAAAAGACGTCAGCATAACCGGCCCCTGCTGGCGAAAACTCAACTGGCTCAGCAGATGCCGGAACCGAACCAGCGCGAGGGTGACCAACGAGCCAAAAAATGCAATCGCTATCTTAACTAAGACTACTGACATACCAATAGGGAAACGCCTACCAGGCCCATAAATTTCCCCCCAAAACGTGTTGGAGCAGATACCAGCGTAAAAGTAGGCAGTTTTTTCGGTACGAAGCGGGTGCTGACCAAAATTCCAGTCGTTGATCAGCAGCCTATTGATTCACCTGCTCCGCCCAGTTGAACCGGTCGCCGGGCGAAAATTTCCACGGTGCCATGTTGTTTTCAACATTGCTGAACATGGCGTTCCAGGAAGCCGGTGCCTGAGCCTCTTCCATGATTTTATAACGCCGGAGCTGCACGATAATTTCCAGTGGATTAATGTTTACAGGACATTCCTGCACACACGCCTGACAGGTGGTACAGGCATTGATTTCTTCGGCGGTAATGTAGTCGCCCAGCAACGCTTTCCCGTCGTCGAAGTCCGGGCCGTTTGTTTGCCAGCCGCGCTGGATGTCTTCGAGCCGGTCGCGGGTGTCCATCATAATTTTGCGCGGAGACAGCTTTTTGCCGGTAATATTGGCCGGGCAAGCCGCCGTGCAGCGTCCGCATTCGGTGCAGCTATAGGCGTCCATCAGGTTTTTCCAGGTCAGATCCCGCACATCTTTTGCTCCAAAACGGCCCGGCTCGGCTGGTGTCTCGTCTGGATCGGCCTGCGTAATGCCCAGCATCAATTGCACCTCTTTGGTAATCTCCGGCATATTTTTCATCTCGCCTTTGGGCGCCAGATTCGAGAAATACGTATTGGGGAAAGCCAGAACGATGTGCAGGTGTTTGGAATAGGTCACGTATACAGCAAAGAACAGAATGCCCAGGATGTGAAACCACCACGTCAGCCGTTCACAAACCACCAAAGCCGTATCGCTCCAGCCCGCAAACAACGGCATCAGAAACTGGCTGATCACAAACGGCTCCAGTCCCTGTAACTCGGCATAATGACCAACGGCCCGTTGGCGCAGGACGGTATCCGACGCATTCCAGAGCAGGAAAGCCGTCATCAGCAGAATTTCGAAGGTCAGAATCAGCGTGGCATCGGTGCGGGGCCAGCGCCCCATTTCGCGGTGACGTTCCGGCTGGAAACGCGGTACTTTCGTTACATACCGCCGGATCAGGAAACCCGCACAAACGAGCCAGACGCCCAGCGCCAGCATTTCGAAGGTATTAATCAGAAACGGGTAGACCCCGCCGAGGTAGGGCGCAAAAAGCCGGTGGGTCCCCAGAATACCGTCGAGTATAATTTCCAGAACTTCAATATTTACAATGATAAAGCCCAGATAAATCACGAAGTGCATCAGCCCGACGGTTACGTTGGTCATCATCTTTTTCTGTCCGAATGCCACGCGGAGCATGATGTTCAGCCGTTCGCCGGGCCGGTCAGTACGGTCTTCCGGCTTTCCTAATTGGATGGCGCGTCGGATTAAATGAATGCGCTGCGTCAGGAACCAGCCGGTGGCTCCCAGGGCTACTAAAAATAAAATTTGTTGAAGAATTGACATAGTATTTGGTGTAATGAAAAATACTGCTACCTTTGCACCCACAAAAAAACGCCACTTGCGCTATCCGGTGATGTAGCTCAGTTGGTAGAGCAAAGGACTGAAAATCCTTGTGTCGGCGGTTCGATTCCGTCCATCACCACTAAAAACGAAGCAGTTACGACAAAATGTTGTAACTGCTTTTTTATTTTGGTACAACACGGTGGCTTATGGGTTTGTTGGTGAAAGAAGGCAGCAAATAAAATCAGACGGCCTTCCGGTGCAAATAAAGATTTAAAAGTTTTTTGTAAAATCGCTCCCGCTTCCTGCTTTCTGTTGGCCTGATTTCCCTCCTACACCCGCCCAACCGACAGACAGTCAGCTTCCTTCGCCAATTTCGAAAATAAGTCGGAACATACAGTTTTGAAACAGCAGTACGTTAAAAACAAAATAATCTTCTGATTAGCGAAAAGCTTTGGTATTTTTGTTCTAGTAAAACTATAGCCAATGAAACGCCGTACTGTATTAAAAAACCTGATTGCCGCAACCGGTAGTCTGGTCGCCCTGCCTGCCTGGGCTACTGGCTGGACACCCGAAACCGTTGGTCAGGCCACCTATGTATCGCTTAGTGAAGAACTAATGCTGGCCGAAGTGGTCGAGACATTCATCCCCGAAACCACAACGCCCGGCGCCAAAACCTTAAAGGTGCATCAGTTTGTTTTACGGATGATTAACGACTGCTACGATCCATCGGCGCAGGATGTGCTGAAGCAGGGACTCATTAAAACCGACGAACTCGCCCGGCAAACTTACAGCAAATCGTTCGCTTCCTGCGATACGCCCCAACGTACCGATCTCCTGCGACAAATGGGGTCGGCGTCGGACCCCACCACCAAACAATTTGCCGATCTGGTTAAAGGACTGACCATACGGGGTTATACCGGATCGGAGTATTACATGACGAATGTTCAGAAATACGTCATGGCTCCCGGTTTTTACCACGGCTGCGTGGATATTGTTTACAACTGATTCTTCCTCTTCATGTCATACTTCAATATTGATTCGGTCAAAGACCGCACTTTCGATGCCATTGTCATTGGCTCAGGCATTAGTGGCGGCTGGGCCGCTAAAGAACTTTGCGACAAAGGGCTGCGAACCCTCGTGCTGGAACGCGGTCGCGATGTCAAGCACGTCACGGATTATCCGACTACCATGATGAATCCCTGGGAATTTGACCACCTGGGGCAGCTTCCGAAAGCCATAAAAGACGCCAACCCGATTGCTACCCGGTGTTACGCATTTAATGAAGATACATCGCAGTTTTTTGTCAAAGATGCCGAACATCCCTACATCCAGGAAAAACCGTTCGACTGGATTCGGGGCTACCAGGTCGGTGGAAAATCATTGATGTGGGCACGCGGTACCCAACGCTGGTCGCAGTACGATTTCGATGGCCCGGCCCGCGACGGGTTTGCGGTGGAATGGCCCATCAGCTACGCGGATCTGGCCCCCTGGTACAGCCACGTCGAACGGTTTATCGGCGTAGCCGGAAACAAAGATGGTTTAGCGCAATTGCCAGACGGCGAATTCCTTCCACCCCACGAACAATCGTGCGTTGAAAAGCATTTTTCCGACCAGATGGCAACGCACTACAAAGGTGCCCGACCCATCATCATCGGTCGTTGTGCTCACCTGACCCAACCGAAAGAAATTCACTTCAAGCAAGGCCGGGGCCAATGCCAGAACCGCAACCTCTGCCAGCGCGGTTGTCCGTATGGCGGGTATTTCAGCAGCAACTCTTCAACCCTGCCGTGGGCGGCCCAAACCGGAAAATTAACGTTACGGCCGGATTCGGTGGTTCACTCCATTATTTTCGACGAGAAGAAAAACAAGGCATCGGGCGTGCGGGTAATCGACGCGCACACGAAAGAAACAACCGAGTACTACGCCCGGATTATTTTTGTCAACGCGGCTTGCCTGAACTCGAACCTGATTCTGCTCAATTCAAAGTCGAACCGCTTCCCGAACGGGTTGGGCAACGACAACGGGTTGCTCGGCAAGTACATGGCCTTCCATAACTTCCGGACAACCATTTCGGCCGAATACGAAGGCTTGCTCGACAAAACGACCGCCGGTATTCGCCCCAACGGCAGCTACATTCCGAGATTCCGCAACGTCTTCAAGCAGGAAACCGACTTTCTGCGCGGTTATGCTGCCGGATTTAGCGGTAGCCGGATGAATACCGCTGATACTACCGGCGTCGGAGAAGATTTAAAAGCGAGTCTTTTTAACCGCAAATACGGCAACTGGCGGGTTGGCTCACATATGATGGGCGAAACCATCCCCAAGGAAGAAAGCTACATGATGCTGGATTCGGAGCTCAAAGATGCCTGGGGCATTCCGCAACTGCGCGTATCTGTTGGCTACGATGACAACGACGAAAAAATGATCCGGGATTTCCACGAGCAGATGACCGAAATGCTGACGCTGGCCGGTTTCACCAACATTCAGACCCACGATAAACCCGACAAAGCGCCCGGCCTCGACATTCACGAGATGGGCGGTGTCCGGATGGGAAAAGATCCCAAAACGTCGCTGCTGAACAAGTGGAACCAGTTCCACAACTGCAAAAACGTCTTCGTCACCGACGGCGCCTGCATGACTTCCACTTCCACCCAAAATCCGTCGCTGACGTTTATGGCCATCACGGCGCGCGCGGCTAATTATGCGGTGAGTGAACTGAAAAAGAAAAATCTGTAATCTCGAACCAGCTTTATCAGCTAAAACGGTACCCCTGATTTTTGAAAGCCTCTTTCAAAAATCAGGGGTTTTATATTACAAACCGTTATTTCCACCAAACAGAAACCACGATAATGGAAAGTGCCAGCATTAACTGAACCAGTACCTTCATCGTAAAAGGCTGGCCATAATGGATCGGATACAGAATACTTCCGGCGATAACGCCGGTCACGAAAAACAGAAAGCGATTCGACCACATTGATCCATTAAACCCCGCGACGCCATATTCTGAAGCCTTTATCCAAATCCATGTACAGCCAATGGCCAACAAATAGGGAACCGGCGATCTAATCCATCGTTCCGACTTGAATTGCCAGTACATGATATACCAGTGTCCGAACGATCCCAGTAAGAACAGAAGCGTAGAGGCCAGGATTTTAAAATAGTTCATAACGTCGCGGAGCGGGATTCTTTCAGCCTGAAAAAATGAGAGCTACCTTCTCGAAAGCCGTCCTCATTTTTTAGCCAAACCTCGTCATTACTGCTTCGTGTAAAAAGGGTCCAGGAACAGATACCGCGCCCGGTCTTTCTCCGTCTCCAGCCGCGTATTGACATCAATCTGCATATACTGCACACTGTTGCCGCTGTTAATGGCAGGCCAGTTGGGTAACCCCGCCCCGTTTGGATTGCCGGTTTTGATGAAGTTGGCAAAGAAATTCTGCATCACTTCCGAGACTTTATGATCTTCAGGCGTCCAGGCATAGACTTTGTTTTTGGAAAGATTGCCCATCGCATATTCAATTTCTGCCGAATGAACCGCCCCCCGAGCGGGTGGAATCTTCACCGCGTTGGCATCCGTCGATTTTACCACCCCACCGGCCAGGCCCGGAGCGGCATTGCCCATTTCGGGCACCATCGCCGGACGCGGGCGGGAGTAATAATACCGGTAAACCGGTTTGCCACCCCCCGTTTTGCTCTGCAAATCCGCCCACTTCCAGGTACTGTAAGCCAGAAAACGATCACCGGCCAGCGCCGTCGCGGATTCCAGCACCTGCTCTTCCGTCGAACCCGGATATAGCTTCAACACTTCCTCGGCCCGGTCACCGTAGAGCTTTCTGACGGCATTGGCGTAATTCTCCGGGGTTGGTTGCTCCTGACCCAGAATGGCCCGGGCGTTCATTTCCTCTGAATTCCAGCCGACCAGCAGCGGCACGTGTGCCTGTTGGCCCGCCGTATAAATTTCGAGCGGTGCCTTCGGAAAGAAATAACCGTCTACGGTTGCGCTAAAGCGGGGGGCACCGGGTTTTCCGGTGGCTTCCAGCAACTGGTCGGCTGGCATGGCCCGTAACTCCGCCAGTGAATTAGCCCCGACGGCTTTGGCAAAGGCCAGACCGGTTTCTTCGCCCGACGTCAGCGGTACCGGGGGCAGGCCGCCCAGCAGCGAACCGCTTTCGCCAATCGCCCCATTAATCAGCCCCTTCGACAACGGCGACGCCATCAGGCCACTCACCGCAATTGACCCCGCCGATTCTCCGGCAATGGTAACCCGCTTGGGATCTCCGCCAAAGGCCGCAATGTTTTGCTGCACCCAACGCAGGGCAGCCGCCATATCCAGGTAGGCGTAATTTCCCGACGAGCGGTGGGGCGACTCCTTCGTTAGCTCCGGATGCGCCATAAAGCCAAAAACACCAAGCCGGTAATTGACAGTCAGGGCCACTATCCCTTTGGTCGCCATGCTTTCGCCGTCGTAACGTCCCTCCGAACCGTCACCAGCCATAAAACCGCCCCCGTAGAAATAGACCAGAACCGGCAATTTTTCCTTCGACGCTTTAGCGGGAGTCCAGACGTTCAGGTAAAGGCAATCTTCACTCATGCCATCCGAGCGGAAACCCATATCGCCGAAAATAGGCCGCTGCATGGCCCGGGGACCAAATTTGACGGTTTTCCGGACGCCCTGCCAGTTCTTGACGGGCTGGGGCTCTTTCCACCGTAATTCGCCGACCGGCGGCTGACCAAACGGAATTCCTTTGAAAGCACGGATACCGCTGGACTCGGTGACGCCCTCCACCACGCCATTGGCCGTTTTCACTTGCGGTCCTGTTGCAGCCGGGTTCGTCTGGGCTCCCACCGCCGACGCTAATAGAACACTCAATACCGTTGAGGTTAGCAGGATTTTCATGGTTTTTAGTTCGTGTAAAACGTAAGAAAGGCTAAACGCTGCTGCCAAGCCGACCGTTCGCCAACTTGTAGCGTGTTTAGGATTCCCTTTTGGAACAATATAAAACAATAATAGCTATTAAAGGCAAGAGCAACACAACAAGCTTTTTATTGATCAAAATGAATGCAATTCGTCTGGAGCTTACCACACCGGTTTACGACGACCGGCCGGTGTTTATCGCTGGTCATTTTTGCCAATGGCAGCCGGATGCCGCACCCTTTCAGTTACAGAAAACCGAACCCGGACGGTATTTTATTGAGCTTCCGACTGAGTTGATGGCGGAAAAGCCGCTCGAATACAAGTACACCCGGGGCGGCTGGGACTCGGTTGAACTGAGCACGGCTGGCGAGGGAGTACCCAACCGGATTCTCCAGCCCGAATCCAGCACCCGGCAGGATGTGGTTCCGCACTGGCGCTGGAACGGCCTGCCATTCAATCCGGATTTTCTACCCAAAATTGAGGTGGTGAGCAATGAATTTGGCATTCCACAACTTGACGCCACCCGCCGAGTTCAGGTGCTGCTCCCGTATGACTATGATACGACCGAAAGCCGGTATCCGGTTTTATACCTGAACGACGGGCAAAATCTGTTTGGTGAAGGGTCGCCTTTTGGCAACTGGAATATTGACCAGAAACTGGCGGTTTTAGCCCACCGCCATCACCACAAAATCATTGTTGTTTCCATCGACCACGGCGAGGACGAACGCATTGCGGAATATTTGCCGTACAATACCGAACTGGCACAGGGCCGGGGCCGCGCCTACCTCGACTTTGTGGCTCACACCCTGAAACCGTATATTGATGCTACGTACCGCACCCTGCCCGAACGAACCGCAACCGGAATGGGAGGCAGTTCGATGGGCGGTCTGATCAGCGTATACGCCGGTTTGCTGCACCCGACGGTATTTGGACAACTGATGGTGTTTTCGCCCGCCCTGTGGACGACGCCCAAAGTCTACGCCGATGCCTTACGGTTTCAGGCTCCCGAATCCATGCGTGTCTATCTGTACGGTGGCGAACAGGAATCGAAGTATATGGTGCCGACCATGGAGCGTCTGCAAAAATTGCTGCTGCGGAGAAACGGGCATGAAACGCTCGAAATCGAACTTTCTGTGGACCCGGAAGGAGAACACAACGAAAGCCGCTGGAGCCGGGAATTTCCGAAGGCGGTGGAGTGGTTGTTTTTCTGATTGTTACCTTTAGCGTATAATTCGTTCTTATGCAGATTCAACTTACTACCAGCCCATCACCAACGGCCGATACGCTGATCATTCCCATCCCGCAAACGGATGAATTAGCCGATACACTGAATACCGTAGCCAGCCGCTTCAACCTGAACGCTACGGTTTTGCAGCATGATTTTAAAGGCGACCTCAAGGAAAGCCTTCTTCTGTATCAACCCGAAGGACGGAAAGTTTATCTGCTTGGTTTGGGAAAACAACCAACTGCCATTGTCTGGCTGCGGGCTTTCCGGGATCTTTTTTTCCGGCAGAAGGCCCGGCTGAGTCAGACCGTCGGTGTTGATTTGAGCGGTTTTGATACCGACGTAGTGGAACCCGTTGTTTTGGGAATCCGCTGGGCTGGCTATAATCTGAAGCTACACATCTCAGACCAACCCGAATCAACAGATTTTTACACCGAGGAAGGGCAATTAACTATTCATGTGACCGACGATCAGCAGGTGGTTGCCGGGCAGGCCATCCAGCGCGCCGAAGCCATCGCCGACACGCACCGGCAGATGCTCGACCTGATGAATTCGCCCTCCAATTACAAAACTCCGCAAACGCTGGCCGACTGGGCCACGGCCTCCGGAGAACGCTACGGCTATTCAGTAACGGTTTTCGACAAAGCAGCCATTGAGCAGCAGGGACTTCATGCTTTACTGAGCGTCAACCAGGGCAGTGCGCTCCCGCCGGTTTTTATTATTGCCGAGTATAAACCAGCCAACCAGCCCGATGCTAAAAAAGTGGGGCTCGTTGGCAAAGGCATTACATTCGATACGGGCGGTATTTCCATCAAACCGTCGGCCAATATGCACCTGATGAAAAGCGACATGGGCGGGGCGGCTGCGGTATTGGGCACAATGGAAGTGGCCGCTAAACTTCAGTTGCCGGTTCACCTCATCGGTATTGTTCCTTCGACGGAAAACATGGTGGACGGTCAGGCTACCAAACCCGGCGATGTGATTGGCTCCTACCTCGGCAAAACCATCGAAGTGATTGATACCGACGCGGAAGGCCGCATTATTCTGGCCGACGGTCTGGGCTACATGGTGCGCAACTTCCAGCCCGACGTACTGATCGATCTGGCCACCCTGACCGGCAGCGTCATTTCGACACTGGGTTATCATGCCGCCGGATTGTTCAGCAACAACGACGAGCTGACGGCTCAACTGCTCCAGTCGGCCCGGCAGACCGGAGAGCAATTGTGGCCGCTGCCGCTCTGGGATGAATACAAAGAAGACATTAAATCGGATGTGGCCGATCTGAAAAACTTCAGCGGCAAGCCGATGGCGGGGGCCATCAGTGCGGCCAAGTTTCTGGAGGTATTTACGGAATCGCACCCGGCCTGGGCGCATATGGACATTGCCGGAATGGCTTTTGCCGATACCGAATTTGGTACACAGAAAAACGCAACGGGTTTTGGTATCCGGCTTTTGGTTGATTTTCTGCGAAATCTTCCGTAAGCCCCTGAACGTTCAGGGCGCGAAGTGGTTAAGTTGCTAGTGAGCAACCATTGACTTATCCTTTTATGAGCCAACTGTCCTTTCTCTGCATCTCGACGTACTTCAAAGGCGAAGCGTTTCTGAAAGCCTGCAAAGAAGCGGGCAATACCGTTTATCTGCTGACGTATGAGAAACTGGCCGACCAGCCGTGGCCCCGGGAAGCCGTCGACGAGTTCTTTTACCTGCCCTCGCAGGACAATTCGACGCAGAATCTGGACAATATGATCAAAGGATTGGCGCACACGATGCGCTCCCGGAAGATTGATCGGGTGGTGGCGCTGGATGATTTTGATGTGGAAAAAGCGGCTCTGGTACGCGAAACGTTCCGGATTCCGGGCATGGGACAAACCACGGCCCGGTTTTTCCGCGACAAACTAGCGATGCGAATGCGGGCGGCTGCCGACGGTATCCGGGTTCCGGCATTCAGCAGCTTGTTTCATAATGAAAGCATTACCGAATTTCTGCGTAGTACCGAAGCGCCCTGGCTTATTAAACCCCGCTCCGAGGCTTCGGCCACCGGCATTAAAAAGGTCCATTCACTGGACGAAGCCTGGCAGGTCATTCATTCGCTGGGCGACAACCGGCACCAGTTTCTGATCGAGCAGTTTAAGCCGGGGCGGGTTTTTCACGTCGATTCGCTCTCGCAGGACGGTCAAATTCTGTTTTCCCGCGCCAGTCAATACCTGGCCACACCGATGGATGTGGCCCACGGCGGGGGCGTTTTCCGAACAGCGGTTTTACCGTTCGATTCCGATGAAGTTCAGAGCCTCCACCAACTCAACGAAACCGTTCTGAAAGCGTTCCGGATGCAGTCCAGTGCCTCGCATTCCGAGTACATCCGGGGTGATCACGATGGCGAATATTATTTTCTGGAAACCTCTTCGCGCGTGGGTGGAGCCAACATTGCGGAGCTGGTGGAGGTGTCGTCCGGCGTCAATCTCTGGCGCGAATGGGCCAAACTGGAAAGCGCCATTGCCCGCAACGAACCGTATCAGTTACCGGAAGTACAAAACCATTACGCCGGTCTGATTATCTCTCTTGCCCGCCAGCAGTGGCCCAATACCGACGGTTTTACGGATGAAGAAATTGCATGGCGTATGAGCAAGGAGTACCACGTCGGCTTTATCGTCAAAGCCCCCGAACGGGAACGGGTTTTGCAACTGCTGGACGCCTACATGAACCGCATTTATCAGGAATACCACGCGTCAGCCCCCGTACCGGACCGCCCCACCAATTAGGCCGAACCCCGTTTTCCTGCTGCTAATTGCACCTTATTGGCGCTTTTGACGTCTATGGGTCATTTAGTACGAAAATCAAAAACTACCAGCCCCTAATTTAGTTATACAAACATATATTTATTGTAACAACGTTACCAACTCAACGTAAGCAGTGTCGTTTACGGCTTGTGATTTTGCTTGGTAACTACGTTTCCAACCAGGTTATTTTATTCATCAGCTATTTACTAATTCCTATGATCCTACCTGTATCAGCCTATGAAATCGTCCTTTTTTTATCTTCTCCTGTTCTATTTGATCGTAACGATCACCGACGCCAGTGCGCAGCATTTCTGCGCCCATTCTTCTGCTTCGGTCGAACAAATCCACCAAACCCGGTTGGTCCTGAAGCAGTATCAGGCAACGGTAAAAAATAAGCGGCTTGCCACCGGCCCCCTGACCTACATTCCCCTGAAAGTGCATTTGGTGCGGAATAACGACGGAACGGGTGGCGCTCAAGTTAGCAGTCTGATGACCGCACTGGCGGGCATGAATACACAATTTCTGCCCGCCGGAATTCAGTTTTATCTGGTTGGGGCCACTCCTAACCAGATTAATAATTCTTTGGCTTACAACCTTGAATGGTCAACCAACCAATCGTTTATTACCACAAATAGAGATCCGGCAGCAGCCAACCTGTTTGTGGTAAACTCACTCACCATCAACGGCATTAGTTACGGCGGATTTGGTGGCGATAACGTGATTCTAACGATTTCGAGCCTGACACCGGCGCTGCTTACCCATGAATTCGGGCATCATTTCAGCCTGCTTCACACCTTTGGCAACGGGCAGGAACTGGCTTCCGCAGCCAATTGTGCTACGGCTGCGGATTTGATCTGTGACACCCCCGCCGACCCCTGGGATTTGCCGGGCGGGGGTAATACCGACGATGGAAGCTGCACGTACAAAGGGGGCCTGACCGACCCGCAGGGACGTCCTTACCAGCCCATGATGGACAATGTAATGTCGGGCTGGCAATGTTCCCGCACACCCACAGCCCGGTTTACGGCGGGTCAGCAGCAGGTAATGACTGCCAGTCTAGCCTATTGGCTTCAAAATCCGACGCCTGCCCGTAACTATACCCGCGCCCCGGATGCCGTTGCGGCCCCGACTTTGCTCTCGGTTACAAGAACCAGCGGAAAAGCGCAGCTTACGTGGCAGGACAATTCCGCCAACGAAGCCGGTTTTTTAATTGAACGGGCCATAGAAACGCCCGAGAGTTTCAGCGCCATTGGTGGCGTTCCGCCGAATAGCACAACCTTTACCGACGCTGGAATTGCCTCCTCGAAAACGTATTATTACCGCATCCGGCCCGCTAACACCGCAACGGGCTCCCTCAGTAACACGCTGGCATTCAGCAGCGGTTTGCTCTACTGCGCGCCCCGGTATCTGTCGGCCTACCCCAGTTCACCCGCCAACGGCCATGTCGGAATCGACGATGTGGTACTCCGAAACGCGGCTAATACCGTATTGCTGAGTAATACCGGTTCCGGTTTTTCTACAGGCTCCTACGCCGATTATTCAGCGGGCATCGCCCCGGCCACGCTCACCGCCGGGCAAAGCTATTCGCTAACACTCAAAGGCAAATTTGAGGTGCTTAATCAGGCCAGTGCCGCCGTCTGGATTGACTACAACCGTGATGGTGTTTTTGGCCTAAACGAACGCGTGCTGGCACCGGTTCAGAAACTGGTATCCGGCAACAGCCTGACGGCATCGTTCACCGTTCCTCAAAGCGTTCCATCCGGCCCGACGTATATGCGCATCCGTATCGCCAGCCTGGTTCCGCCCGACCCCACGAAAGTCAACGATCCCTGTGGTTTGTTATACGGTAAGGGGGAAGCCGAAGATTATGCGGTTTCAATTCAGCCGGAAATTCCGCCCGGTATCAATATCGGCCCGGTAGCTGCGGTTTGCGCGGGGGCTCAACTCAGCGTTCCTTTTTCAACGACAGGTACTTTCCAGTCGGGTAACACCTTCAACGTACAACTCTCTGACGCTACCGGCAGTACTTTTACGGACTTACCCACGAGCGGTACAACCAGCCCGCTAACGGTGGTCATTCCCGCTACTACCCCGGCTGGCAGTGGCTACCGAATTCGGATTGTTTCTTCCAACCCGGCCCTGACCAGTCAATCCAGTGCGGCTTTCACCATTCAGGCACCAGCCACGGCCAGCATCGGCGGGAGCGCCACCATCAACAGCGGACAGAGTGTACCACTAGCCATTTCGCTGGGAGGTACCGGCCCGTGGAGTTTGACCATTACGGCCAGCACCGGAGAAACCTATCCATTCACGATGCCCATTCCGCAGTTTACCCTTTACGTGGCCCCCCAGCAGACAACGACTTATCAGATTGCGCAGGTGCGCAATAGCTGCGGAACTGGCCCGGGTTCCGGCTCGGCTACCATCATTGTTCAAACGCCCTGTCCGGTACCGACGGCTACACTACTGGGCAGCACAACCCTGACGGCCGGACAACGGGCAACGCTTCAGGCGGTTTTTAGAGGTGCAGCCCCTTATAACTTCACGCTGTCGAACGGGCAGACCTTCACGAACCTGACGCAAAATCCGTTTAGCTTCACCGTCAGTCCGACCCAAACCACCACGTATACCCTCGCTACCATTAGCAATGGATGTGGAACCGGAACGACCACCGGTTCGGCAACGGTTACGGTCATGGCTGGTGTGACGTGTCCGGGCTTAACAGCCAGCGTGGCAGGAAACACAACGATTACCAGCGGACAAAGCACACCGCTGGATATTTCGCTGACAGGTTCCGGTCCGTGGAGTTTAACGGTCAGCGCCAGCACAGGCGAAAACTTCAGCTTCACCATGCCCATCAACCGGTTTTATCTTTACGTAGCACCGCGCCAGACTACCACCTACCGGATTTCGCAGGTGCGGGCGGCCTGTGGTTTGGGAACGTCGGCGGGCAGTGCCGTCGTAACCGTCCGAGTGCCTAATGGCCGCACCGACGGGCAAGTTCCGCCTGCTTTTTTTGTTTCGGAGGTCCTCTTGTCAGAAGCACACGAGCTTTCAACCGGACCGACAGCCAAGGGTTTTAGAGCGGAGAAAAGTTTGTGGGTGCATCCTAACCCAGTCACCCGGGGGGCGATAACTATAAATTACCAGCTACACCAGGACGGCCCCGTGGCGCTTTATCTGGTCAATTCGTTGGGCGTTGTGGTTAAAACGGTGCTGGATAATACCGTATCAACGGCGGGAGTGCATACCCTTCCGGTCAGTCTGGCCGAACTGGCACCCGGCTCTTACATCCTGATACTGAAGCACAACGGCGTACTGAAATCGGAGAAGCTTATGATTATTCGGTAAGGGCGTCGTCCTGAATCTGAATACCAATCGACTGCATCAACTGGCTGGCATTAAAGCTCCGGCAAACACCGGTCTGCAACTGGTAGTCGAAATGCAGTTTGCCGTCAACCACATCGGACCGGAAGCTGTAGTTATGGACAAACGGATGGGTTGCCGCCAACTCGCCCAGTTCAACGTCGTGGGTCGATACAAAGCCGGATGCCGTCGTTTGGTGGAGTTGCAGAATCAGCGCCCGCGCGCCCCGGTGCCGGTCGGCGGAGTTGGTACCTTTCAGGATTTCGTCCAGAAAATACAGAACGGGCCAGTTAGACGATTGCCGGGTGCGGTCGATGAGTGTTTTCAGGCGTTTTAGTTCGGCATAAAACGACGAGGTGTTTTCTTCCAGCGAATCCTGCGTGCGCATACTGGTAAAAACCTGTACCGGCGAACAAACCAGCCGATCTGCCGCCACCACGGCCCCCGCCAGCGCCAGCACAACGTTGGTACCAACGGTCCGTAGAAACGTACTTTTCCCCGACATATTGGAGCCGGTAATCAGAATGGTTTGTCCATTGCCGTTAATTCTCAGCGAATTCGCCACACTTTGACCGGTTTTCAGCATCGGGTGCCGCACCTGCTGCGCGTCGAGTTCGAGCGTTTCCTCGTTAAATTCCGGAACGACATATTCCGGATGGGCGTAGGCCAGCCCCGCCAGACTGTTAAGCGCTTCGGCTTCGGCCAGCGCATCGAGCCAGTCGGCCAGGTGCGGACCGTAGACGCGCTTCCAGCGATCAAGCGCCTGCAAATAATGAATGTCCCAGAGGGTGAAAATACCGATCAGCAGAAAGAAGTACGGATTTCGACGAAAGTTCAGGTTTTCGACCAACTGACTCAGTTTTCCGATGGCATCGGCGGCCGAACGGGTGTCCAGACTGGTCACGGTTTGTAACCGGTGCAGAATAGCCGACTGAAAGCGCGGATTTTCGAGATGTTTTAACAAGTCGCGGTACGTTTTCAGCGCCTGCGACATGGCAAAGGTCTGCTCACTGGCATTTTTCGCCCGCTCGGCCACCTGACTCAGCAGCAAGCCGTGTGCCAGCAGCGAAACCGTTACGGCCCAGCCCGGTACCATGCCGCCCATCCACAACCCCACCAGAACCAGCGTGATGGCCGGAAACACCCAGCGTGCCACGGCCAGATAACCCGGCACCGGCTCGTCGGCTTTCGTAGCCCAGTTTTTCAGTTCATCGGGCGAATCGCCCACGGTCGGATTAAGGTAGGCCAAAGCCGCCAGTTCCTGCCGCCAGTCAAGCAACGGTTTTAACTCAGCAACGGCATCCTGCCGAAGCAGCACTTCGCTGATGGGTACGGGCGACAGCAGATAGGCAGCCAGTTTGCGGCTGCCTTCGTAGGTGTGCGTCCGGTTCAGGAGTCGAAAGAGCGAATGATTTCCAAACACATCGAGGTCGCCCGCGTAAGGATGAGTGGGATCAGCAAAGTCCGCACCGGTTTCGGGACGAAGGAATTTGCGTTCCAGCCGCTGGGCTTCGTCGCGGTTAATGAAAGCCAGCCAGCGGGCGCGATCCCGTCGGCGCTGTACGGCCTGATGGCGTTTCAGCAGAATCAGAAAGCCGGTAACCGCTAGCAGGCCAACCCCGATAGCCGCCAGGCTCTGCCCCCGATCCAGTAAAAGATAAAGTAGAAAAGCCGCGCCAACAAACCAGATGACCCGAATGATGGCCAACCGGTTATAAGCCGCCCGGCCTTTTAGTTCTTCCTGCAAAAACCGGGTTTCGCGTTCCGCAAAAATCGACTGGGGCATTAGAGCGCGGTGTTTTTATTGCAAAGCGAACACACGCCCTGAATGAGTAGATTGGTTTCTTTACGGCTATAGCCAGAAGGCAGGCTGACCGCCGGAATCAGGGTGTTTTCCAGACAGGTCGTCTGGCCACACTCCTCACATTTGAAATGAACGTGATCGTGATGGTGATCGTGCGCGCAGGCTTCGCGGCAAAGCGCATATTTCAACCCGCCTTCGTCGTCCAGTACCTTGTGCAGAATTCCTTTATCAACAAACGTTTTCAGGGTCCGGTAAATGGTTACCCGGTCGAAATCCGCTTTCAGACTCTCCTCAATATCGTGGTGGGCCAGGGCGTAGTTGGCCGTAAAAAAGGTATCCAGTACGCCTTCCCGACAACTTGTATGCCGCAGATGAAAATCATCCAGCGTCTGTTTAATAGCAGCGTTCATAAGCGTAAAAGCCGTTCCGGCGTTTTAACTATCCGTTGTTTCAAATTGTAATTTAACCAAATTCGCGTACAAACCGTCTTCCAGCGTGCTCAATTCCTCGTGCGTACCCGTCTCGCTGATCTGGCCTTCGCGAATGACAT
The DNA here is from genome assembly GCF_003259745.1 of Larkinella arboricola. Classification (GTDB taxonomy): domain Bacteria; phylum Bacteroidota; class Bacteroidia; order Cytophagales; family Spirosomataceae; genus Larkinella; species Larkinella arboricola. The sequence continues at coordinate 654,789 of NZ_QLMC01000003.1, forward strand.
AAATGGTGTCGACTTTCCGGATGGTAGCCAGCCGGTGTGCAATGATAATGGTTGTCCGGTTCTGCATCAATTCGTCCAGTGCTTCCTGCACCAGCCGCTCCGACTCGGCATCCAGCGAACTGGTGGCTTCGTCGAGCACCAGAATGGCCGGGTTTTTCAGAATGGCGCGGGCAATGGCAATCCGTTGCCGCTGACCACCCGAGAGTTTCACCCCCCGTTCGCCCACAACCGTCTGAAACTTATCCGGAAAGGACTCGATAAAATCCAGGGCATTGGCTTTGCGGGCGGCTTCCAGCACTTCGGCTTCGGTGGCACCCGGTTTTCCGTAGGCAATGTTTTCAAAAATCGTTCCGCCAAACAAGATAACTTCCTGCGGAACGACGGCAATGTTCTGGCGCAGTTGCCGGATGTCGATGTCCTGAACAGGTCGGCCATCAACCGTAATGGAACCGCCGTTGATCGGGTAATACCGCAGCAGCAACTGCACAATCGTCGATTTTCCGGCGCCACTCTGGCCCACCAGCGCAATTTTATGTCCCGACGGTACCTGAAGCGAAACGCCTTTCAGCACCTCCACATCGGGCCGCGACGGATAGGAGAAATGGATATTTTCAAAACGAATATCTCCTTGTAACGGAACCGCCAGCGTCGGCTGACCGTCGGTGGGAATTTCCAGTTCAGAAGGCTCTTCCAGAATATCCAGAATCCGTTCCGAAGCACCGATGGTTCGTTGAATCTGGGCATAAAGATCGCCCAAACCGCCCACGGCCCCGCCGATGTACATGGTGTAAATCACAAACGTCACTAATTGCGCAAAAGTCAGTTCGCCCGCCAGCATCAGCCGCGCACCGTACCAAACCACCCCGACAATACCGCCAAAAAGCGCAAAAACGATGAAGGAAACAAAACCGCCCCGGAAGTTCGCCACCCGCAGGGAGTTCCGGACTACCTTATCCAGCGCCGTCGAATACCGTCGAACCTCGTAGGGCTCGTTCGTAAACGCTTTCACCACGTTGACCGATTGCAACGTTTCTTCCACCACGACGTTGGCCTGCGCCAGTTCGTCCTGCGCTTTCCGCGAGAGCTTCCGGATAAATTTTCCGAAGAAAATGGCCGCCACAATCACCACCGGCACCGTCGCCAGCATGAAACCCGTCAGTTTCAGGGAAGTAAATGAAATCAGGGCTATCCCAGCAAAGAGGGTGATGATCTGGCGGAGAAACTCGGCCAGCGTAGTAGACAGTACATCCTGCAACTGGGTTACATCCGACGATATTCGGCTGGTCAGTTCGCCCACGCGCCGTTGCTCAAAAAAGAATACCGGCAACGAAATGATTTTTTTGTACACCGCCCGCCGAACGTCGGCCATCGCCCGCTCGCTAACCTGCGCAAACAGGTAGACCCGCGCAAACGAAAAGGCCGACTGCACCACCAGCAGGCCAAACAGAATCAGCGTCAACTGGTTCAGCGATCCGGCTTCCAGCTTGTTTTCGACAACCTTCAGAATGTCGCCCAGCAGCTTCGGAAACACCATGGTGGTGGCCGACGACAGCAGCAGAAACACCAGACCGACGATGAAATACCACCGATACGGCCTGATAAACTGGAAAAGCCGCAGCGACTTTTGCAGGGCGTCCCGGGTTACCTTTACTTTTTTATCTTCTTCGTTCTCTTGCGAACTCCTTCCACGCTTTGCCATTCTCTTCTTCGGTCGGCTCGCCAACCCTATTTATTATCAAAATCTACTCTTCGTCTTTAAATCCTTTGTAACCCGATTGCTCAAAAATCTGCGGAGCATTGGGGTTATCCATCAGGGCTTTAATACCGGGGCCTTTTTCGTCAAAATACTTGCCGACAATCCGCCAGCCCAGCCAGCGGCCAATAGCGCCGGGGCTTTTGCTGCTGATTTCGGCCGTAAAAGGCCGCTCGGCCAAATACCGGTTTTTAACCGCCGGATTGACTTCAAACAGCAGTTTGGCATCAATGAAATACGCCCAAATGTCCGACTGCACGTTGTAAGTTTGCGTCAGTTGCTGTTCGGTATACCCAATAATCAGACTATCCGGCGTTTCGGGCAGCATGGCCTTCGTAAAAACGTACCCTTTCCCGTAATAAATCATATCGGCCAGCAAAGTCTGGTCCTGCGGATTCGACTTATTAAACCGCTCCGACTGCGTGTAAACGAGGGTTGGGACGATAAACTGTTTCTGATACCGACGCAAAATATAGGCCGGTAAACCCAACGGACGGTATTTGGCGCGGGGGCCCGCGAAATAATCCAATCCGATAACAATCAGGCTATCGCTCAGGACCAGATCCTGCCCCATGAAACCGGAAATCATTGTTGCAACCCGTGGTGGCTTATAATCCGGAAAGTTTTCCTGAATCCGGTTGAAGGCTTCCGTCAGCTGATCCCGAATGTCGCCCATCGTTCCAAACTCCGCATTGACCTGCTGATACAATACGCCAAGCTCCTTATCGTTAACTCGTTTAAGCAATTCATTCACCAATACCGTATCCTGATCAAAGCGGGTTGTTCCGAAGTAGAGCCGCGCAATATCTTTGTGATCGGCCAGCCACTGACGAACCTCTTCCGGCTTTCGGGCGCTAAAAAGCTCCTGCTCCGGCCGTTCGATGGTTACCAATTCCTCGGTTTTGGAACAGGCATTGAAAATGAGTATACTTACTATACAAAAAACAACAGACCAGATTTTCATTTTTAGCTAATGGGCGCTCTCTTGGAAACATACAAATTTATGAAAAAGTTGGGTTTATACCGGTGTTCCGGTCAGATGATTGCAACCGTGGCCCTGCTTTTAGGACTGACCTGCAACGCCCAGGGTCAGGGACGGGTGACGGTTCAGGAACGCAATAAATCCAACCAGACAACCGATGATGACGGTTGGGGGCGACCATCGCCCCGAAAAAAGAACCGCCAGTCCGACGACCGGCAGCGGACCCGCCGGGCCACAGATCGCGTGTTTGAGCGGATTCAGGGAGACGAGATTGACTACGCGCCCCCGCAAAAGCTTATCGAAATGAGTTTCCGGGTAGCTCCATCGGTAACATTCAACACCGCAGAAGGCTTTAATTCCTACGCCGGTTTTCGGCGAAACGGAGCCGCCCTGCGCATGAGCATCGGGCCAAGCATCGACTATTTCTTTTTCAAAGACCGGTATTCGTTCAGCTCGGGACTCTGGTACACCATCCATCGGTCGGGCTACCAGATTCCGGGGCAGTTTGGCCAGCCGATCTGGGACCCGGGTGCCAAACTTCAGCAGTCGTCTTACAACTTGCAGTATTTGCAGCTTCCGGCGTCGATCAAAATGTACGCCAACAACCTGTTTCCGAACGCCCGGTTCTACATCCAGACCGGTGGGCTGATTAACATCAAACTGGCCGAAAAACCGCTTGACCCGGCTCATAACGCCCTGTTTCAGTACGCAGAAGATGGCGGAAACTACAGTCGGCAATACAGCCGGGCAAGTCTGAGTCTGCTACTCGGAACGGGTATTCAATACCGCCTGAACCAGAGCCAGGCGCTGATCATGGGTGTCAGTTACCAGCGGGGGCTGACGGATGTGGCCCGGGCGCGGGATCTGGTTTCGAAAAACCACGTGATTTCGCTCGATCTGGGATTGAAGTTTTAGCGGCTGCGTCGATTTTTTAGCCAGAATCTGTTAAACTGCGCGTTGATCGACCTAACCCAACGCGCGCCATGCGAAACCGATACCCTTACCTCCTTCTTGCTTCGTTGTTTTTCAGCAGTCTCCGGGCCTTTTCGCAAACGGATGCCCAGCCTTTGTTTACATTTGGCGTGATGACCGATGTGCAATATTGCGACTGCGACAACGCCGGAACGCGGCATTACCGTTCGTCGCTGCGCAAACTGGACGAAGCCGTGCAGCTCTTCAATCAGAAAAAGGTAGCGTTTGTAACCCATCTGGGCGACTTTATTGACCACGATTTCCGGAGTTTCGACACGCTGAACACCATCATTAAGCCCTTAAAAAGCCCCATCCGTCATGTACTGGGCAATCACGATTTTTCGGTTCGGCGGGAGGAAATTGCCCGGGTTCCGGCGACGCTGAAGTTAAAAGGACGGTATTATTCATTTGCCAAACGTAACTGGCGGTTTATTGTTCTGGACGGCAACGACCTCAGCGTTTACGGAAACGTAACAACCAGCAAAAACCACGAACAGGCCACCCGCACCCTTGAAACCCTGAAAGGACAAAAAGCGCCCAACGCCCAGACCTGGAACGGCGGAATAGGCGAACAACAATTCAAATGGTTAAAGGACGAACTGCGTTCGGCGGCTAAGAAAAGCGAAAAAGTAGTAATTCTCTGCCATTTTCCGCTTGTACCCGCTAACGATCCGCACAATCTGTGGAATCATCAGGAGGTAAAAGCCTTACTGGAAAGCTATCCCAACGTGCGGGCGTATTTCAACGGCCATGCACACCAGAGCAGCTACCATACCGAGAAAGGCATTCATTACATCACGTTTCGCGGCATGGTTGAGCAGGAGGAAACCGGCTTCGCAGTCGTGGAGGTCTACAACGATCATTTAAAAATAGACGGTTTTGCTGCCGAACCCGACCGGATTTTAAAATAAGCGGAAGGCCCGCCGATGTCAGAAAATATACCCCATATCTTTCAAATCCTGTTCCGGCGCGTTAAGCAGAATCGTCCGCCCGCCCACAGTAAGGTAGTAAATGGAGTCACTCAGATCGAGGACATGCCGGTATAGATGATCGGACAGAAGAATGCCCTTCCGCGTGGATTCCTGCCGGATAGTTTGCAGAACCTGTTCGATCTGAAGGGGCATCAGGTGCGAAAATGGCTCGTCTAACAGGACAAAATCAGTCGCAGATTTCAGCACCAGCAGAATTTCGGTCAATCGTTTTTCTCCGCCCGACAACCGGCCTATTTTCTGATGCCTGAATCCATAAGTCGTTGGATACTCGTCGGCAATTTCGTTTATATCGACCCCATACCACCCAAAAGCCGCCTGAACCGTTAAGGTAGATGGCACAAACGGATGCTGGGGTAAATACCGAATCAAACCGGGCTGCTGGTACGCCTTCGCTACATAACGCCCATTGGCCCGCACCGACTGGGTTTCTGTCGGCATCAGCCCCATGATACTCCTCAGCAAACAGGATTTGCCGCACCCGTTACGACCCAGCAGACCCGTTATCCGGCCAACCTGTAAGTTGACATAAACGCTCTGGAGAATTTTCCGTCCGCCGAATTGCAGCCAGATGCCGTCAGCTTCCAGAAGGGTAGCGGATTGGTTCATAGAACAAGCAACAGGTGATAGGTAACCAGAATCAGTAAAAGAGCAATCAGCAGATCCAGCAGGAAAGCCCCGCCAAACAGGACGGTTTCTGACAAGCCCAGGTTGTGGTAAAACCAGAACTGCGCCCGGTAATTCTGGCGAACCAGATACCACACGGCCCCTTCAGATAGCAATTTAAACCACCAGAAATAGACAAAAAACAAGGGAAAGTACCGGACAATCTTTTCCAGACTCACAACGATTAATCCCACCGTGACGGCGTTGCTAGCTACCCAGAAGGTTCGGTAGAACATTACAATGGCCCGCAATTTTAAATAGCGCATAAGTGGCTGATTTTGGGCAAAATAGTTTAATCTGGTCAGTAAATAGAAACGGTTAACAAACTTTAACAGCCTGTAACAAAGCCGTTCATGCATCGGTATTTAAAAGAGCATACTGCCGTCTGTTTTTTACGGAACGAGTAGCATACCCGGGTTTCGCTGATCGAGGAAAATTAAGTATATTTGATTAGCAATATTTTTTATAAATTGTATTCTATACGTTCTTATCCCCCATGAAACACGGTTTATACACATTGCTCCTGCTGGCTTTAGGCTTTTTGGCTTCCGCTCAGACGGTCTACAAGGATTTTGAAGTAGATTCGGCAGCGCGGCCCATTGGAGGCTTACCCCTGCTGGAAAAATTCATTACGGTCAATCGACGCATGCCCTATACAGCCGAAGTAGACCGCACGAAGGGAATTGTCATTCTGTCGGGAGTGATTGAACCCAATGGAACCGTGTCGGAGATCAAGACGCTCCGCAGCCTCCGGCCCGACTGCGACCGGGAGGCCATTCGGCTTCTGGGTGGTTTTAATGCCTGGAAACCGGCTCTCAAAGCAGGCCAGCCGGTTCGGCAGCAGTTTACGTATACCATCCGGTTTACCCCAACGGTTAGCCAGCAAAGCGAGCCGGGCGCCCTCACGATTTATTATTCAAAAGAAGGCCATCAGATTGGCGACGAAGCGCAGGCCGTGTTTAAACTCATGACGCCGGTTGATACGCTGGGCCTGCCTAATGGCAATCCGGTGCTTTCGAAACGGGATGGTAACAAATGGCACAAGACGATTGAATATAGGTTTGAGAAAAAGCCGTTCATGCATACCAATACCGACGATCCATCCCTGCCGGATTCGATCCAATCTACTATCCTGACCATCAAAGACCCCGTGTTTAAATCCTTGAATGGCATCATTTATTCGCTTTATTCAGACGGAACGCCGATCTCCCGCTTAAATTACGTGGACGGTAAAGAAGAGGGGGAGTCGATCTATTATTTCAACAACGGGTTGGTCAAGCGGGTGGAGGAACGATTACAGGACGGTAAAATACAGGAATGGACCTGGTACCCGAATGGCCAGTTGCAACAGCTTTTAGTCAGAGCAGACAACGCCATCAAACCGGAAGAGACGGAATTTATCGCCCAATGGGACCTGAAAGGTAACCAATTGGTCAAGGATGGAAACGGTACAGCTCACTTGTGGTCGAAACACGACAATCAATGGATTCAGGAAACCGGGGCCATCAAAGACCGTCATAAAGAAGGAATCTGGTCCGGACGGCTTAAAAACGGCTCACTAGTTTACCGGGAGTCGTACCAGCAGGGCACTTGCTTATCCGGCGTGGCGTACTACGGAACCGATTCGGTAGCGTATACCAATGCCTGGCAAACCCCCGAATTTAAAGGGGGCATGAAAGGGCTGGGTAATTATCTGTCTATGAACATTCATTATCCGCCGGAAGCGGCCAAAGCCCAGATCGAAGGGAAAGTTTTTGTGAGCTTCGTTGTCTGCGAAGATGGGTCGCTCTGCGATTACGAAGTGATTCGAAGCGTTCATCCCAGTGTGGATCAGGAAGCCCTCCGGGTGGTGAAGGCTTCCAACGGGAAGTGGACACCGGGTTCTGTCAGAGGTCGCAAGGTTCGGGTAAAATACAATTTACCGATTAACTTCCTGCTTCAGTAAGATGAACAGCGGATGCCGTCAATCCGGCACCCCCAGAAAGCTCAGCGCTCCTTCGTGCATCATGACGCGAATGTCGCGGGGCTTTTTGGTACTCACCAACTGATCGTCCAGGTGCATTTCGATACCGTCCCACTTCGCCCGAACCGTACGGCCTTTCAGGGCGGTTCCCCAAAAATCGCCTTCAATGCCTTTAAGCCGGTTTTGTACATACGTTATCAGGCCCATTCGCTGGCTTTCCGAAACCAATACGATGTCAAACTGACCATCACCCGGATCAGCAGCCGGAGCCAACCCCAGATTGGGGCCGATGGAACGCGTATTCATCACCTCCACCAGCAGGTAATTTCCCGAATGGTCAACACCGTCTACTTCAATCTGACACGAACGGGCTTCGTAAGATTGAACAATCCCGGCCAGCACGTCCAGCGCCACTTTCATTTTCTCCTCCGGCGCATCCGTCGATTTTTCCTGCTGATCTTCCATTTCGTTCATCAACTGTGGAAAAACCCCGTAGCCAATACTTTCCAGAAAAAACTGCGGTTTCGGTAACCCCTCCACCAGCCCGACATCGAACCGTTTCCGCCAATCTGCTTTCCAGCTTCTTACAACGGCCTCCGGACGGTCGACAGGAATGCGTAACGCTCCGGCGATGTTGTTGGCCGTACCGCTCGGCAGCAAGGCAATCGGATACGGTTTTTCGATCAGTTTACGGTTCAGCAGGTGTTTAGCTACCCGCCGAACCGTACCGTCTCCGCCTGCCACAACCAGAAAATCGACATCGGACCTTAGTTCTTTCCAATCCCTTTTTTCTGTCGAGGCATACCGGCAATCGAAACCCTCCGATTTAATGAGGTCCATCAGGCCCTTTTTCGAATGATCTTCGTCGCCAGCGCCGGGGTTATGTAAGAGTTGAGCAATTTTCATAGTGTTCCCTGAATGACCTTATAAACATCATCGGCGGTTTTTCTGTTGGAATACTAGGACAAAATCGCCCATACCATGAGAATCTTAATCACCAACGATGACGGTATTTACAGTCCGGGGATTGCTGCCCTGGCCCGAATCGCTACCCGGTTTGGCGACGTACGCGTTGTAGCGCCCGATGTGGAGCAATCCTCTATGGGGCACGCCGTCACCCATTCCCGGCCACTTTCCTACCGGCCATCCCCCATTAAGTTTCAAGGAATTGAGGCTTATCGCGTCAACGGCACCCCCGCCGACTGCGTGGCTTTGGGAAGCCATATCGGCGGGCAGACGGACGTTGTATTATCGGGGATTAACATGGGGCCAAATCTGGGAAACTCTATGTGGCACTCCGGAACGCTGGCAGCCGCCAAACAGGCCGTTCTGCTGGGAATCAAAGGCATTGCGTTCAGTACACCGGTCGGCAAAACCGAACCGGATTTTGAGGCTCTGGAACCGTATGTCGAAAAGACCCTGGAACTGTTACTGAAAGATCCGGAACTGGCCCTCTACAACGTCAATCTCCCGCCCAATCCCACCGACATCCGGTGGACCCGCCAGTCGGTCCGGCTGTATGACGGAACAATTGTACCCGGCATGGACCCGTTGGGCCGAAAGCATTACTGGTTTACCGTCACGCCCCTGGAACCGGCAGAAGAAGGGACCGACCGTTGGGCGGTTGAAAATGGCTATGTATCGATTACTCCACTGCGGCTTGATTTGACGGACGAACGTGCGCTTCAGAAAGCGCTGGAACAAAAACCGATTACGGTATAAATGAAGATACAAAAAAAGCGCCCGGCTGGCCGGGCGCTTTTTTAATTTATGGTTTCAAAGCCGCAGTAGGGAACCAGTATCGGCGGAATCCGGATACCGTCCGGCGTCTGGTTGTTTTCCAGAATGGCGGCCAGAATCCGGGGCAGAGCCAGGGCAGAACCGTTCAGCGTATGCAAAAGCTGCGTTTTTCCATCGACCCGATAGCGGAGTTTCAGTCGGTTGGCCTGGAACGTCTCAAAGTTGGAAACCGAGCTTACTTCCAGCCACCGTTGCTGAGCCGCCGACCAGACTTCCATGTCGTAGGTCAGGGCCGACGCAAAACCCATATCGCCCCCGCAAAGCCGCAGGACCCGGTACGGTAATTCCAGCTTCTGCAACAGCGATTGCACGTACTGACTCATTTCCTCCAGCGCCTGATACGATTCTTCCGGTTTGCGAATCTGAACAATTTCGACTTTATCGAACTGGTGCAGCCGGTTCAGCCCGCGGACGTGCGCCCCCCACGAACCGGCTTCGCGCCGAAAACAGGGCGTATGGCCCACGTTTTTGATTGGCAGTTGGTCGTCCGACACAATCACGTCGCGGTAGAGGTTGGTGATGGGCACTTCCGCCGTCGGAATCAGATACAGTTTATCTTCCGTAGCGAAATACATCTGACCTTCCTTATCGGGCAGCTGACCCGTGCCGAAACCCGAATCTTCGTTGATCAGAATGGGCGGCTGAATTTCGAAATAACCGGCTTTGAGGGCTTCGTCGAGAAAGAAATTGATCATCGCCCGCTGAATCCGCGCTCCTTTTCCCCGATACACCGGAAATCCGGCTCCGCTAATCTTGTTGCCCAGATCGAAGTCGATAATTCCGTATTTTTTAATCAGTTCCCAGTGCGGCAAGGCGCTTTCCGGTAACGCCGGAATCTCCCCGTTTTGCAGCACCACTTCGTTATCTTCCGCGTTCCGGCCCTCCGGAACGCTGCTGTGGGGCAGGTTAGGCAGCGTAACCAGCACGTCCTGCAACTGCTGCTCAACAGTTTTCAGGGTTTCTTCGAGTTCCTTCGAACGCATTTTCAACTCGGCGGTTTCGGCTTTAGCGGCTTCCGCTTCGGCTTTCTGACCGGCTTTCATAAAGGCGCCGATTTCCCTGGCTTTGGCGTTGGACTGGGCCAGCACATCGTCCAGCTCTTTCTGCGTATCGCGCCGTTGCTGATCCAGCGCCAGCACCTGCTCAACGACGGCTTCGGCATTGGCAAAACGTTTCTTTTTCAGACCCGCCAGGGTGGTTTCTTTGTTTTCGCGGATGAAGGAGAGTAAAAGCATGTTTATTCAGGTACTAGCGGCACTCGGGCGGCTATAAATGGTTCGTTTTGGGATTCCGGGCGGCTTCAAAGCCACCCGGAACGTTTATTTTCAGGCTTCCACCAAATTGAACAACCCTTCGTTCAGGGCGTTCAGGGCTTCAGCTTTGTATCGACCGTGCATCAGCAGCGAAATGTTGTGCTCGGTACCGCCGTACGAAATCATCCGGATCGGAATGCCTTCGAGCGCTTTCAGGACTTGCAGGGCAATACCGGCGTGATCGGCGCTGAAATTACCCACGATGCAAACAATGGTCTGATCGTAATCCGGCTCTTCCAGATCGCAGAACGTGCGCAGTTCGGCCATCAGTTCGGGCAGGTTATCGGTTTTGTCGATGGTCACCGAAACCGAGACTTCCGACGTGGCAATTAAGTCAACCGGCGTTTTGTATTTCTCAAACACCTCAAAAATCCGACGCAGAAAACCGTAGGCATTCAGCATCCGCAGCGAGTGGATGTACAACGCGGTAATACCGTCTTTGGCGGCAACGGCTTTGAACACCTGATCGGACGTTTTGCTGGCAATAAGCGTTCCCTCCGCCTGCGGGTCCATCGTATTTTTCAGCCGCACCGGTACACCAAACATCTTCGCGGGTGTAATGGTGGAAGGGTGCAGAATTTTCGCCCCGAAGTACGCCAGTTCAGCCGCTTCTTCAAACGTCAGCGCCCGAATCGGGAACGTTTTCTTGACGATCCGCGGATCGTTGTTGTGCATCCCGTCGATGTCGGTCCAGATCTGAATTTCGTCGGCCCGGATGGCACCACCAATCAGTGAAGCCGTGTAGTCCGAACCACCCCGTTTCAGGTTATCAACTTCGCCCCGCGGATTCCGGCAGATGAAGCCTTGCGTAACAATGATTTTTCTGGCTCCATGCGCCCGCAGCAGTTCCCGCAGTTTCCGCTCCGTGTAATCCAGCTCCGGTTCTCCGTCGGCATCCACACGCATAAACTCCAGCGCGGGCAGCAGAATAGCATCCTCGTCGGCTTCCTCCAGGTAGGCCTGGAACATTTGGGTACTCAGCAACTCACCTTCCGCCACCAGTTCCTTTTCCTGTTTCAGCGTAAACGGCCGGATGCGCGTCAAGGATCGAATAAACGAAAACTCATTTTCAACGATCTTCTGCCCCTTCGTCAACCCGTCTGAGGTCTTATAAAGCTCACGTACAAACGAATCGTAATGCGCTTTCAAATGCTCAATCTTCTCCCCGGCTTCATCAGGCTGATCCGATTTCAGGGAATCAGCAATGGACAACAACGCATTGGTTGTACCGGACAGAGCCGACAGGACGACGATTTTCTGATGATCGTCGGAAGTAATCAGGTTGCGAATTGAATGCATCCGTTCGGGCTTACCCACGGACGTTCCGCCAAATTTCCAGACTTGCATGGTTTTAATGAGTGAATGAGCGGGTGAGCGAATGAGCGAATTATCGTGCTGGTGTCCAGAAGCTGCGAGCAATTCTCTCAGGGATTCATCTACCCATCCATAACTGATTAGAGTTTGGATTGAAAAGTATAAACTTGCTGCTGTAAGCCTAACATTTTAATGGCCGTCATGGCGGCTTCGTCGCCTTTATTGCCGTGGATACCACCGGCCCGCTCGAGGGCCTGTTGCTGGGTATTGGGCGTCAGAACGCCAAAAATGACGGGTTTTCCGGTTTGAAGACCCACATTCGTCAATCCCTGCGCAACGGCGTGGTTGATATAATCGTTGTGCTTGGTCTCGCCCTGAATCACACAGCCCAGTGCAATCACGGCGTCAATGTCGTCCCGTTGCGCAAACCAGCTTGCGCCCAGGCTTAATTCAAAACTGCCCGGAACATTCCCACGGACGATGTTGTCGGCCACCGCTCCGTATTGCAGCAGGGTTTGATAGGCGCCTTCAAACAGAGCCTCCGTCACGTCGGCATTCCATTCGGCCACCACGATGGCAAACCGTCGTTTACTGATGTCAGGCAGGTTTTCCGTCGAAAAAACACTTAAACTTTTTAACTCAGTGGCCATCTGAACTTGGATTACGATGATTAATAAGATTAACTAAGAGATTGATCGACGTTGTAAGCAGTGCGTTAGTTACAGCCCGGGAATCATTTAGACCCGTTAAAGCCTGGTCAAAAAAAAGGACAAAACCTCGGTCGGCTTTGTCCTTTCGCAATGGGTTTGATCAACGCTGCTTACGACTCACCGACCGTGCTTTCCAGCACGGATTTATACTTCTTGGCGTTGGCCGACTCAGCAGAGGTCGGGTATTTGTCGATGATCTGATTGTACGTATCAATCGCTTCCTGATTTTGCTTGTTCTGCTCGTAAGCCAGCGCCAGCTTCATCAGGTAAGCCGGAGAGAAATATGGATTAGGCTTATAATCAGCCGCTTTTTTGTAGTAGTCAATCGCGTCGCCGTAGGCTTTCTTTTCCATGTAGGCGTCGCCAATCAAGGCGTAAGCCCGGCCCTGCACCAGCAGGTCAGACGATTTGAAGCCTTGCAGTTTTTCGATGGCTTCATCGTATTTACCCTGCTTCAGTAAAGCAACCCCCGCATAAAAGCCTGCAAGGTTACCCGCCGGAGCCGCGCTGTATTCTTCTGAAATAGCCACCAGACCTTCGTTGGCCCCGTTGCCGTTGAGGGCTTTTTTCAGTGAGTCAGCTTCCCATTCATAAACAGACGGAAACATTGCTGTCTGCGCTTCTTCATCCTGGCTATCAACCCAATACCGGTATCCGATAAAGCCAGCAATGACCAGGACAATAGCGCCCAACAAACCCAGAACCAGATTCCGGTTTTTCTCAAAAAACAACTCCGCTTTCCCTAACGATCCTGATAACGTAGCAGGATCTTCCAGAAACTCCAGTTTGGAGCTAGTTTGTGTCTTACTCATTTATGAAAATCCAAAATTTTGGACTGCAAATTTAGGAAATTTCCGGAGAATAGAAAGCAAAACCCGGGACAAACTTTTGATACTAAAGGTGAAAAGAAAAAAAGCAGGGAAGAAAATAGCAAGGATTGAGCTGATAGCCGTTTTCCTTTCCTTTTTCTTCCCTGTCTCCTTCTAACCAGATAAGTATTAATCCATAATAAACGGATAATCCTTCTGCATGTAAACGTCTTTGAAGGCTTCCTCCGGCGCCGGATAAGGCGACTCTTCGGCAAACTTCACGGACTCTTCCACGATGCCTTTGATTTTCTGATCAATAGCCGTCAGTTCGTCTTCCGTAGCCATCTTCTGGTCCAGAATCCGCGCCCGAATCAGTTCAATCGGGTCGCGTTGTTTGTACTGCTCCAGTTCGTCTTTCGTACGGTATTTCTGCGGATCGGACATGGAGTGCCCCCGGTAGCGGTAGGTCCGGAATTCCAGGAACGTCGGACCGTCGCCTTTGCGGGCGCGTTCGGCAGCCCGGCTTACGGCTTCGTGTACGGCTTCTACATCCATCGCATCAACGGGCTCCGACGGCATGTCGTAGGCTTCCGCCAGCGTATAGAGATCGGTTACGTTCGAGGTCCGGGCCACAGACGTTCCCATTGCATAACCGTTGTTTTCTACGACGAAAACAACCGGCAGTTTCCAGGTCATGGCCATGTTGAACGTTTCGTGAAACGCCCCTTGCCGCACGGCACCATCCCCCATGAAACACATACACAGGTTTGTGGTCTTATTGTACTTCTCGGCAAACGCAATACCGGCTCCCAGCGGAATCTGAGCACCCACAATTCCGTGGCCGCCCATGAAATTTACTGACTTATCGAAAATGTGCATCGAACCGCCTTTGCCTTTCGATGACCCCGTTTGTTTGCCATATAGTTCAGCCATGATGGCTTTCGGATCAGAACCCAGCGCCAACGGAATACCGTGGTCGCGGTAGGCTGTAATCCATTTATCATCTTTCGTCAATGCCGAGTATGACCCTGATGAGCACGCTTCCTGCCCGATATAGAGGTGGCAGAAACCCCGGATTTTTTGCTGTCCATAAAGCTGACCAGCTTTCTCTTCAAACTTACGTTGCAGCATCATCGACTCGTACCAGTACAGGTAACGTTCTTTGGGATGCGTAGTTTTTGCCGCTGCTGGCGAAGCGTCGCCCGGCTTAGATTTTTCCTTTACACTGGCCATATGGTTCGTTGGGCGTAAAAAAAGGATAACCGAATGAAAACGGACCTCTTTGTGATACAGGCAACTGGTCCTTACGTAACAAACGACCTGTATCTTTGTTGCTTAAACACGTGGCCATTTTACCACGATGCCGCGAAAATACGCAATTCCTGCTAACAACCATACCGATGTATTTGGAAAAACTCAACCTGACCAACTTCAAAAACTACGAGGAAGGGAGTTTTACATTCAGTGAACAGATTAATTGCATCGTTGGCCCCAACGGCAGCGGCAAAACCAACCTGCTGGATGCCGTTTATTTTCTGTCGTTAAGCAAGAGCGCGTTTCATAACCAGGATGCCCTGAGCATTCATCATCAGAGTGATTTCTTTATCATCGACGGGGTTTTCCGGCTGGATGATAAGCCGGTTCAGATCACATGCAGCCTCCAGCGGGGCCAGCGAAAGGTGCTGCTGTCCGACAAAAAACCGTACGACCGGATCAGCGAACACATCGGGCGGTTTCCGGTGGTGATGCTGGCCCCCAACGATACCGACCTGGTGCGGGAGCACAGCGAGGAACGGCGGCATTTCTTCGACGGGGTTCTGTCTCAACTCGACCCCGATTACCTGCGCGACTACCTGTTTTACCACCAAATTCTGAAACAGCGCAACGGGACCTTAAAACTGTTTGCCGAACGGAATTACCTGGACGAAGAACTGCTCGAAACCTACAACGAACCACTGCTGCAACTCGCCGGACGCATTTACCAGCGCCGAAAACGGTTCATTGCCGATTTTCTGCCGATTGTTCAGAAGCATTACGCTTACCTGAGCGAAGCCCGCGAAGCCGTTGACATCATTTACGAATCGGAAGTGGGCAATGAGGAATTCCCGAAAGATTTCCGCCGGAACCGTCAACGCGACATTCAGTTGCAACGAACCAACAAAGGTGTTCACAAGGACGATTTTGTGTTTGAAGCCAACGGGGTTGCCCTGAAAAAATTCGGGTCGCAGGGGCAACAGAAAACGTTTGTCATTGCCCTGAAACTGGCACAATTCGAGCAGCTACAGGCGGAGAAAGGCGTTAAACCGATGCTGCTGCTGGACGACATTTTCGACAAACTCGACGACCGCCGGATCGACAAACTAATCACCCTGATGGAACACCATACCTTCGGACAGATTTTCATCACCGACGCCCGACCCGAACGGACGCGGGAACTGCTGACCGCCGTTAAAGCGGAGGTAGCGTATTTTCAGACGGAGCCGTAAACTCTATCCGGCCCAGTTTTCCCGGTCCAGACTCCGGTATTGAATGGCTTCGGCCAAATGCTCAATCTCGATGCTTTCACTTCCGGCCAGATCGGCAATTGTGCGCGATACTTTCAAAATCCGGTCGTAGGCCCGGGCCGATAAGCCTAGCCTTTCCATAGCGGTTTTCAGCAGCGCCAATCCCGCATCGCTGATCGCGCAGATTTCTTTGACCATCTGCGACGGCATCATGGCGTTGGAATAAATACCTGGCTGGCTTTCAAACCGTTCTGTCTGAATTTGCCGCGCCCGGATCACCCGCTCCCGGATGGCATCACTGCTTTCTGAAGGCCGGTTGGCGGTCATCTGATCGAACGAAACCGGTGTTACTTCTACGTGCAGGTCGATGCGATCGAGCAGCGGGCCGCTGATTTTGTTGAGATACCGTTGCACCACGCCCGGACCACACACGCACTCTTTTTCGGGATGGTTGTAATACCCGCACGGGCACGGGTTCATGCTGGCGATGAGCATAAAATTCGCCGGAAATTCCACGGCCCATTTGGCCCGCGAAATGCTTACTTTCCGTTCTTCCAACGGTTGCCGCATCACCTCCAGTGCCGTGCGTTTAAACTCCGGCAGTTCGTCCAGAAACAAGACTCCATTGTGCGACAGGGAAATTTCGCCGGGTTGCGGAAAGCTGCCCCCGCCCACCAGAGCCGCGTCGCTGATGGTGTGGTGGGGAGACCGGAACGGCCGGGTGGCAATCAGCGTGGCCCGGCTGCCCAGTTTTCCGGCTACCGAATGAATCTTGGTGGTTTCCAGGGCTTCGTGCAGGGTCAGCGGGGGCAGGATACTGGGCAGTCGTTTAGCCAGCATGGTTTTTCCGGCACCGGGCGGTCCAATCATAATCACGTTATGCCCACCGGCAGCCGCAATTTCCATAGCCCGTTTGATGTTTTCCTGGCCCTGCACGTGGGCAAAATCGGCATCGTAGGCATTCTGGGTGTTGGCAAACAGTTCGCGGGTGTCGGTTACCAGCGGCTCAATGGCCTTTTTTCCTTCAAAATACTCGACGGCATCCTGCATCGTTTCAACCCCAATCACGTCCAGGTTATTGACAATGGCGGCTTCCGGTGCATTTTCGGCGGGCAGCACAAAGCCTTTAAAGCCCCGTTTGCGGGCTTCGATGGCAATTGGCAACACGCCTTTAATGGGCCGCAGGTGTCCGTCGAGCGACAGTTCACCCATGATCACATAGTCTTCCAGCTTGCGTTCGGGTGCAATCTGTTCCGACGCCTGAAGAACGCAGAGGCCAATCGGCAGGTCGTAGGAAGAACCTTCTTTGCGAATGTCGGCCGGAGCCAGATTGACCACGACTTTCTGCCGGGGCATCCGGTAACCAAAATATTTCAGGGAGGATTCAACGCGTTGTTCGCTTTCTTTAACGGCGCTGTCGGGCAGACCAACGAGGTGAAAATGTAAGCCTTGCGCAACGGCAACTTCAATGGTAATGATGGTTGCGCTCACACCGTGGACGGCGCTTCCAAAAGTTTTGGCCAGCATGAAAAGCAGGTTTCTGTTTTCTTTGTTAGACGTCTAACGGACTGAAAGGACACACCGGCATCCGGACTTTCTTTGGGTTTACTCCGTTGATTGATCAGAATTTAGGCTGGTCAGTTTGTAAACTCTGAAAACGCAGCAAACTTTGCCGTAAATTGAAACTACGTCATTTAACACGATAGATAGGATGGTGGCTCAACACGATTACGCTCATCAGCTTTTGGCTGTTTTCCGTACGGAATTTAACCGAGAACCGGAGTTACTAGTCCGCGGCCCTGGCCGGATCAACCTGTTGGGCGAACATACCGACTATAACGGTGGCCTGGTGTTGCCCGCCAGCATTGATAAAGAAATCATTTTTGCCATCGCCCGGCGCGACGATCAGACGTGCCGCATCGTTGCCGAAAATGTAAATCAATCCTTCACCTTCGGGCTGGATCAACTGAATCACTCTCCGCTTGGCTGGCCGAATTACCTGATGGGCGTGGTTGATGAGTTGCAAAAGGCGAGGCTCCAGCCCGGCGGTTTCGAGCTGGTTTTTGGGGGCAATATTCCCGCCGGGGCGGGTTTGTCGTCATCGGCGGCTCTGGAGTGCGGTCTAGCTTTTGCGCTCAACAAGCTCTATGACCTGGGGCTGTCAACCCTCGACATGGTGAAACTCGGCCAGCGGGCCGAAAATCAGTTTGTTGGTGTCAATTGCGGCATCATGGACCAGTTTGCATCCATGTTCGGGCGCAACCAGTCTGTCATTCAGTTAGACTGCAAATCACTGCACCACGAATATTTCCCGTTTCAGACGATCAATTACGTGCTCATTCTGTGCGATACGGGCGTCAAACACTCCCTCGGCGACTCGGAGTATAACACCCGGCGCAGTGAGTGCGAAACCGGTGTTGGGATTTTGCAGCAGTACGACCCCACTATTCGCTTGCTGCGCGATGCCTCAACGGACCTGGTGGATGCCCACCGCGACGAAATGCCGGGAAAAGTATACCAGCGCTGCCGGTATGTGACGCAGGAGATTCAGCGGGTTCGGGAAGCCTGCGAATTTTTATTGCGAAACGACCTGACGGCTTTTGGCCAGAAGATGTACGAAACCCATGCCGGTTTACAGCACGAATACGAAGTAAGTTGCCCGGAACTGGATTTTCTGGTGGATCAGACACGGCAGGACGATACGGTATTGGGTGCCCGGATGATGGGGGGCGGTTTCGGCGGTTGCACCATCAATATCGTCCAACGCGAGGCTGCGGATGCGTTTGTGGAGCGGATGAGCGCGGCTTATCAGCAAGCGTTCAATATTGAACTGAAGTGCTATCCGGTGCGGATTACGGATGGAACGTCGGGGATTTCGATTTAACAATTATTACACAGAGTTAATCAGAGGTAACAAGAGGTAACCAGAGTTCTTCTCTGATACCCTCTGATAAACTCTGTGTTACAATCATCACTCCTTCCAGCGCCACTCGTTGGCAATCTGCAACGGAGTCCGGAGTCCCTGCGCAATCAGAAACTCCCGCGTTTTGGCGTCGTCCATGCGCCGGGTCGGAATCTCGTCGGCGTTGGCCAGGGCGTATAGCAGCATGGCCGAATAACGAACGGTATTTTTCATCTGGTCTTTGTTTACCAGCTTCATGTTGTCGCAATTGGCGTGGTAACAATCCAGTACGTTGCGTTCCAGATGCCCGCTCATGCCCACTACCGGCACCCCTTCCATCATAAACGGCTGATGATCACTGTGCAACCCCGCCTGATTTGAAATCGTATTCTGGAAGGCCGGTTCGACCAGCTTGATGGTTTCGCCAATTTCGGTCAGGAATGGCATCATTTCACTCCGGCCAAAGGCGTTCAGACCGTTGGGGTCGTTGGTCATGTCCAGATTCAGGATATACCGCACATTATCCAGCTGGCCGGTTTTTTTGAGGTCTTCCACCAGACTGCGCGACCCAAGCAAGCCCTGCTCCTCACCCATGAACATCACAAATTCAATGGTACGTTTCGGCTTTATTTTCAAGGCTTTAAACGTCCGGGCAATGTCCAGCACCGAGAACGACCCAATACCGTTGTCGATGGCTCCGGTCGCCAGATCCCAGGAATCGAGGTGACCGCCGATAATGATTTTTTCCTCCGGATATTTGGTGCCTTTCAGCGTGGCAATGACGTTCCGCGCCCGGATTTTCTTGCTCACATTGGCCATGTCGATGAGCGCGTGCAGGTTCTTTTCGGCCTGCATCCACTTCCGGATTTCCTGTCCGCTCTCCGACGAAATACAAACCGAGGGAATCGGAATCAGTTTGCCCGTTACGGAAGCCGTACCCGTCAGCAGCACATTGCCCGGCACCAGATTGACCATGATGACCCCACTAGCACCGTGCTGAATGGCCAGGGCCGTTTTTTCGGAACGGTGCAGGTTACGCGCCCCTTTTGTCGGAGCCGACAGTCCGATGTTTACCAGGGCAACTTTGCCTTTCAGCTTATCTTTTACAGCCGCAAAATCACCTTCCAGACCATTGCCAACGTCGACAATCTCGCCCTGCACGTGCGCTTCGACGGGCGAATGCGCCAGGGATACCACTTCAACATCCCGAAAATTATCGCTTTTGTTGGGTACCACTGCCAGCGTTACGGTATCGCGCATCCAGGATTCTACTTCAAAAGGCGCATACTGCGTATCCGAATAGCCGTACTGCTTTAACAGATTGTAGGTGTATTCTTCCGCCCGGCTTCCGTTGGTGCTGCCGGTCAGCCGGTGTCCGATTTTTTGCGTAGCCTCGGTCAGGGTTTCGTAAGCCCGGCTATTTTCCAGTACTTCCTGGTTAATCTTCGAAAATACTTTTTCCAGCGACGGGCGACTGGGTTCACCATCAATTCGAACATCCGATTTTCGCAGGGTGTGGGCACTCAGTAGATAAATACCGCCCGAAAGCAGTAAATAAACGTAAACTTTTTTGCGCATGATAAAGCTGACCGTATGGCACGTCAAAATAACAAAAAAGCCGCTGAATGCGGTTCTAAAGACTTAAAAAACTTTAAGTTTCTTTGCCAGCTTAAAATGGTTTAACGAATCCTGACAAAAAGGTGTTAATTGAATTCAGTATTTAGTACACTTGCTTTTATGACAAACGCGCAGACCACAGTGATTCCGCCCAGAGCAGCCGTTAAACCAACCGAACTGACTACCCACGGCCACACCCGCATCGACAATTATTACTGGCTCAACGACCGGGAAAATCCCGAGGTGATTACGTATTTAAAAGCCGAAAACGAATACCTGGAAACCGTTCTGGCGCCCGTTAAAGAATTTCGCGAGAAGCTGTTCGACGAAATGAAGGGCCGCATCAAGCAGCAGGACGAGTCGGTTCCCTATAAAGAAGGCAACTACTATTACTACACCCGTTTCCTGGAAGGGGGCGAATATCCGGTGCATTGCCGCAAACCCGGTTCACTGGAAGCGGAGGAAGAGATTATGCTGGATGTCAACGAAATGGCAAAACCGTATTCGTACTATGACATCGCTGGTCTGGAAGTTTCGGATAATGAAGAACTGGTGGCCTACGGCGAAGATACCGTCAGCCGGCGGATGTATACGTTGCGGATTAAAAACCTGAAAACCGGTGAAATCTATCCCGACGCCATCCCCGACACGGAAGGTGGAAGCTACGCCTGGGCGGCTGATAACCAGACACTTTTCTACATCCGGAAAGACCCGAAAACGCTGCTCGGCTACCAGGTTTACCGCCATACGCTGGGCACCGATCCGGAGCAGGACGTCCTGCTGTACGAAGAAAAAGACAACCAGTTTTACATGGGGCTGGGCCGGATGAAATCGAAGAAATACATCGCCGTGGTATCCGACCACAACGGTGTGGCAACGGAATACCGGCTGCTGGAAGCGACCAATCCAACGGGCGATTTCAAGGTTTTTCTGCCCCGTGAAAAAGGCCACGAATACGACGTTCAGCATCTGGAAACCACCTTCTACGTCCGGACCAACTGGAAAGCCCCCAATTTCCGGCTGATGGAGGTAAAGGAAAACAAAACCGACGACCGATCGGCCTGGAAAGAAGTGATTCCGCACCGGCATCATGTGTACCTGGAGCAGCTCGATGCGTTCAAAAATCACCTGGTGGTGGGCGAACGGAAGGACGGTTTAATCCACCTGCGGGTGATCGACCAGCAGAACAAACAGGATCATTATCTGGAGTTTGCCGACCCGGCCTACGTAGCCGGAATTGGCTATAACCCGGATTTTAATACCAATATCCTGCGGTTTGGCTATTCGTCGCTGACGACACCCAGCTCGACCTTCGACTACAACATGGACACGAAGGAAAAGACGCTCATGAAGCAGCAGGAAGTGCTGGGCGGTTTTGACACGGCTAATTACACCTCCGAGCGGTTTTTCGTCAAATCCCGCGACGGCGCGAAGATTCCGGTTTCGCTCGTATACCGGAAAGGCACACCCCTCGACGGCTCCGCCCCGCTATTGCAATATGCCTATGGTTCGTACGGGTACTCCATCGACCCTACCTTTAGCTCGACCCGCCTGAGCCTGCTCGACCGGGGCTTTATCTTTGCCATCGCCCACATTCGCGGTGGTCAGGAAATGGGCCGGAAGTGGTACGACAACGGGAAAATGCTCAAGAAGAAAAACACGTTCAACGACTTTGTGGACGTGTCGGAATACCTGATACAGCACAAATACACGAGTGCCGACAACCTGTTTGCGATGGGCGGCAGCGCGGGCGGTTTGCTCATGGGCGCGGTCGTCAACCAGAAGCCGGAAATTTACCGGGGCGTGGTGGCATCGGTGCCGTTTGTTGATATCGTAACGACCATGCTCGACGAAAGCATCCCGCTGACGACGGGTGAATTTGAAGAATGGGGAAATCCGAAAATCAAGAAGTATTACGACTACATGCTTTCGTATTCCCCGTACGATAACGTGAAAGAAAAGGCTTACCCAAACATGCTGGTGATGACCGGTTTACACGATTCTCAGGTACAATACTGGGAGCCCGCCAAATGGGTCGCCAAACTTCGCACGATGAAAACCGATGATAATCAACTGCTGTTGCACACCAACCTGGAAGCGGG
Source organism: Larkinella arboricola (assembly GCF_003259745.1). Classification (GTDB taxonomy): domain Bacteria; phylum Bacteroidota; class Bacteroidia; order Cytophagales; family Spirosomataceae; genus Larkinella; species Larkinella arboricola. Next base: position 677,185 of record NZ_QLMC01000003.1, read on the forward strand.
GCACGGCGGGGCATCCGGACGGTTTGAAGCCCTGAAAGAGATCGCGCTCGAATACGCCTTTATTCTGAATCTGGTCGGGATACGGGAGTAGGTTTGCCTAACTTCCTCCGGCTGCGTACTTTGCAACCCATTTTCAATCTGAACCCCTCGTAGAATGTATCTTCTTGGATTTGATGTCGGCAGTTCGTCTGTAAAAGCCAGTTTGCTGGAAGTGGAAACCGGTACGGTGGTTGCTTCCGCGTTTTTCCCCGAATCCGAAATGCCAATCGACGCCCCCCGGCCGGGTTTTGCCGAACAGCATCCGGATTCCTGGTGGAACAACGCCTGTCTGGCATCAAAAACCGTTCTGTCGAAAGCCGGGGTGAAACCGGAAGATGTGAAAGCCATCGGAATTTCGTACCAGATGCACGGTCTGGTTGTTGTGGATAAAGACCTGAACGTACTGCGTCCATCGATTATCTGGTGCGACAGCCGGGCGGTTCCGTACGGCGAGAAGGCGTTCGAAACCGTGGGCCGGACGAAAAGCTTACAACACCTGCTCAACTCGCCGGGTAACTTCACGGCGGCCAAACTGGCGTGGGTAAAGGAAAACGAACCGGCGGTGTACGACAAAATTCACAAGTTCATGCTCCCGGGCGATTACCTGGCCACCCGCATGACCGGCGAAGTCGTCACCACCCCGTCGGGTTTATCGGAAGGCATTCTGTGGGATTTTCAGCGCGAACAACCGGCTGATTTTATGCTCGATTATTTCGGCTTCGATCCGTCGCTGGTTGCCACGATCAAACCGACTTTTTCTGTTCAGGGCGAATTAACGGCCAAATCAGCTAGCGAACTCGGTCTGGCTGCCGGAACGCCAGTCACGTACCGGGCGGGCGATCAACCTAATAACGCCTTCTCGCTGAACGTACTGGAACCCAACGAGATTGCCGCCACCGCCGGAACATCGGGCGTGGTTTACGGGGTTAGCGATCAGGCCAAGTACGACCCGCAATCGCGCGTGAATACGTTCCTGCACGTGAGTCATACGCCGGAAGCTCCGCGCTACGGTGTGCTGCTCTGCATCAACGGCACCGGTATTCTGAATAGCTGGCTGCGGAACCACCTGCTGCGGGGTACGGTCAGTTACGCCGACATGAACGATCTGGCCGCTCACGCGCCGGTTGGGGCCGACGGTCTGGTGTGTCTGCCCTTCGGCAACGGCGCCGAACGGGTGCTGGAAAATCAAGACCCGGGGGCTTCCTTCCACGGGTTGCAACTGACGCGCCACGGCCTTCCGCACTGGATTCGGGCCGCGCAGGAGGGCATTGTTTTTGCGTTCTACTACGGTATTCAGGTGATGGAACAGGTGGGTGTGGGCCTGAAAACCATTCGTGCCGGTGAAGCCAATATGTTCCTCAGCCCGCTGTTCCGCGATACACTAGCAAACCTGACGGGCGCTGAAATTCAACTCTTTAATACCGATGGAGCGCAGGGAGCCGCCCGGGGCGCCGGTCTGGGGGCCGGTATTTACAAAAACCGTCAGGAAGCCTTCACGGGCCTGAAAGTAACCCGGACCATCGAACCCGACATGCGTGCGCAGGAAGCCTACCGCGATGCGTACGAAAAATGGCAGAAGGCGCTTGTCGGATAACTATTTACACCAGTTCGCTCTGTTCCCGGACAATCAATTCGGGTTCGAGCGTTACTTTTTGTAAGTTTTCCGGATCGATTTTTCCGTTGATCACCTTCAGCAGAATATCGGCGGCCATAAAACCAATCTGATACGGGTGCTGCTCAACCGAAGCGAGGGGCGGGTGCTCCAGGTAGGTGTTGAGCGGCAGATTGGCAAAGCTGACAAACGCAACATCCCGGTTGACCACCAGACCGTAGCTCCGGCAGACCCGCATGGCATCCAGCGCCACGTAGTCATTGAACGCCAGTACGGCATCGGGCCTCGTCACGGACGATAGCAACTGGCTCATTTTCAACACCGTTTCGGATGTTGTCAGGTCGCTTCGCTTGATCAGGCAATTTTCAACCGGCAACCCTTCCTCTACCAAAGCCGTAATGTATCCCCGATAGCGTTCCTCGCTGGCGATCAGAGCGTGCGGGCCGTTCAGGAGCGCAATGCGCCGGTGACCCCGCCGGGCCAGCCATTTGGTGGCTTCATATGCCCCTTTTTCCATATTGCATTCTACCTGATGCGCAGCAATATGGGGCGGAATGCGGTCGAAAAGGACCAGCGGTATCTGCCGATCCTGCAATTCCTGAATATGATGAATCTGCTGCGTTTCTTTGGCAACCGATAGCAGCACCCCATCGACCCGGTTAGACGCCAGCATGGTCAGAATCTGCTTCTCACGATCAAACCGGTCGTGCGACTGGTAGAGCGCGACCGTCATGTGGTGTTCAAACGCCAGTTCTTCCACACCGTTGATGACTTCCGAGAAAAAATTCTCCCGAATTTCCGGCAATACCATGCCGATAACCCCCGTACGCCCCCGTTGCAGGTTGCGGGCCGTCGTGCTGGGGAGGTATTTCAACTGGCCAGCCAGCGCGTGAACAGCGTCACGGGTATGACTACTAATGCGCGGATGGTTTTGCAAAGCCCGGGATACGGTGGACGGCGACACATTCAATTGCCGGGCAATTTCCTTTATGGTTATAACATCCTTCATTGTGTGTCGTATTCAACCTTACAATTTACTTTATTTAGCCATCATCACAAAATTATCTTCGGCTCTGTACAAACGTTTGCACAAGGTTGCACAAACGTTTGCACAACACAAAACCATCAAAATCAATACGCTGGCTTACGCGTTCTGATTGATCGGGCGTCTGTTATTTCCCAAATTTCAGCATTGAATCCTAACCCGGTATTATCCTGATCAAACGCTTCTAATCCAAGATAACCTTATATGCCTATCTCCTCACGCCGTGAATTCCTGCGCACCGCTGCCCTTAGTTCGGCGGCTGCTCCGTTTATCCCTTCTTTGTTTGAAACGGCCACGGCAGCACCTAAACCTGCTCCCTTATCACAGGTTCGTCTGGCCTACATTGGAGTCGGCGCGCGGGGCCGCAGCCACGTCCGGCAGGGGCTTCTTCGCGATGATGTTGTCATTACCGCCATCTGCGACCCGGACCCCGAAGCCATCAGCCGTACCAGCGCCATGATTGAAAAAGCGGGCAAGAAAGCACCCGCAACGTATACCAAAGGCGGTGAAGATTTTCTGAACATGCTCAAACGCGACGACATCGACGGTGTGGTCATTGCCACCCCCTGGGAATGGCACGTTCCGATGGCCGTTGCTACGATGAAAGCCGGAAAATACGCGGGCGTGGAAGTATCGGCAACGGTGACGCTCAAGGAGTCCTGGGATCTGGTGAATACGTTCGAGAAAACCGGCTCACACTGCATGATTCTGGAGAACGTCTGCTACCGGCGCGACGTACTGGCCGTTCTGAACATGATCCGCCAGGGTATGTTTGGCGAAATGCTCTACGCCCACTGCGGCTATCAGCATGACTTGCGCAATATCAAGTTCAACGACGGCAAATCTCTGTCCGGGGTTGGTGCCGAATTCGGCGAGAAAGCCTACTCGGAAGCTCGCTGGCGCACCCAGCACTCGGTGGACCGCAACGGTGACTTATACCCCACGCACGGTTTGGGACCGGTGGCGCACTGGCTGAACATTAACCGCGGCAACCGCTTCACCCACCTTACCTCCACGGCTACCAAAGCCCGTGGTTTGCACAAGTACGTCGTCGATAAGGGCGGAAAAGACCACCCCAATGCCAAGGTCAATTTCAAGCTGGGCGATATTGTCACCACGGTGGTAGAATGCGCCAACGGCGAGAACATCGTTATCATGCACGACACCAACTCCCCCCGCCCCTACTCGCTTGGCTTCCGGGCACAGGGTACGCAGGGCATCTGGATGGACGACGGAAAAACGATCTACCTGGAAGGCGTCAGCCCCAAACCGCACGAGTGGGAATCGTTCGATTCGTATCAGGAAAAATACGACCACCCGCTCTGGAAACAACACGGCAAAACCGCCCAAAGCGGAGGCCACGGCGGTATTGACTTCTTCGTGATGCGGGCCTTCATCGAGTCCATCAAGGCGCAGACGGCTCCCCCGATCGATGTTTACGATGCCGCGGTCTGGAGCGCCATCAGCCCGCTATCGGAACAGTCCATCGCCCAGGGCAGCAAACCCATTGAAATACCCGATTTTACGCGCGGCAAGTGGAAAACCAACCGCCCGATTTTCGGTCTTAACGAGGTTTATTAGCATTCGGCTGGGGCGGAAGCGTACTGCTTTCGTCCCAGCCGAATGCTCATTCCTAAACCCTTGCCTGATTAACCCTTTTCACTTTTAACCAGCCTAAAACTCATGAAGCAATTTTCCGTAAGCTTACTTCTGTGGCTGTCGGTGACCCTGTGCGCGTATGCGCAATCCACCCTGCGTGGAACGGTTCGTGACGATGCCGGACAACCGCTGCCGGGCGCCACCATCATCGTCCGCGGAACGACGCAGGGCACTACTACCGACGATCAGGGCGCTTTTTCCGTACGCGCTAATGCAACCGATGTACTGGAAATCAGCTCGATTGGTTATCAGGGCACCACCGTTACCGTTGGAAACCGTACGACCGTGGAAGTATCCCTCAAAAAAGCCGATACCATGCTCGACGAGGTGGTCGTCATGGGATACACCACCACAAGCCAGCGTAACCTGGCGGGTTCGGCGCAGGTGGTTACAGCCAAAGAACTGAAAGACGTAACGGCCAACAACGTCGGCCAGATGTTGCAGGGCAAAGCCGCCGGGGTGTTTGTCGGCAGCAGCTCCGGCGACCCGCGCACCCCGCCGAAAGTACTCGTTCGGGGTATCGGTACGCTGACAGCCAGCTCCAACCCGCTGTACGTAGTCGATGGTGTGATTGGCGGTATTCCGAACCCCAGTGATATTGAATCCATGACGGTCCTGAAAGATGCTTCGGCAACGGCTTTGTACGGTGCGCGGGCTTCCAACGGGGTTATTGTTATTACGACCCGCCGGGGTGCCGCGGGTAAAACCCGGCTGACCGCCCGCTACAATCAGGGCGTCGGCAGTATAAGTCTGGGCAATTTCCGGCTGCTGAATGGTCTGGAGTTATACGACCTCCAGAAAAGAGTTTACCAGCGCGACCAGCCTAACGGCGATGTCAACAGCTACCTGCCTACGCCGGAAGCCAACGCCAATACCAACTGGATCGATCAGGCGTTCCGTACCGCCAGCAATACTCTGGCCGAATTGAGCGCGTCGGGCGGCAGCGAGAAAACCCGCTTTTTCCTGAGCGGCAACTACTACAAGGAACAGGGGATTTTGCAGGGAACCGGACTGGACCGGTTTGGCGGACGATTGAATTTCAGCCACGAAGTCAGCGACAAATTCCGGATAAGTGTCAATGGGGCCGGTCTGTACACGCGCGGCTACGACGACAGCAACGGCGCTTTATACCAAGCCTATACCAACCTGCCGTACGACGATCCCTACTACAACGGCCAGCCGTACAATCCGGTGTCGGGTGCCAAGAAATGGTACGGTCGTGACAATCAAAACGTTGTCTACACCCGCCAGTTCAACACGTTTCGGGAAAACACCTTGTCGGGCGATCTGCTGTTCAAGGCGGAATACGACCTCCTGCCCTGGCTGACCCTGACCACCACCAACCGGGCGCAAACCGCTTATTATGGAAGCCAGAGCAATCAGGACATGCGCGGCCCGAACGCGCTGGATGTACAGGGGCGGCTCGCAAATACGAGAACTCGTGACTATACCCTGCTGACCTCCAACCTGCTGCGCTTCCGGCACAGCTTCAGTGGTGGCCATAACATCGACGGTCTGGCCGGTTATGAATACCAGAACTATTACTACGAATCGCTGGGTGCGACGGGCAAGGGCATCTTCTCCGGTCTGGAAATTCTTGATGCAACCTCCCAGGCCGAAACCATCAGCGGTACCAAGCGCGATAATGCGTTTTCGTCATATCTGTTCCAGGCCAATTACGGCTACCAGGATCGCTACCTGATTACGACTTCCTTCCGCCGGGATGGCTCATCCAAATTCGGTCGGAATAAGAAATACGGGAATTTTTACGCTGTGGGCGTAACCTGGAATGCCTCAAACGAAGCATTCCTGCGCAGCAATCCGCTCATAACGAACCTTAAATTCCGGGCCAGCTACGGAACAACCGGGAACGCCGACGGTATTGATGACTATGCCGCCCAGGGCCTCTACAGCCTGACGGGTCAGTACGCCGGTATTCCGTCCGCGTTCCCGACCCGCATCGAAAACCCGAACCTGTCGTGGGAAGTATCCAACAACGCCAACTTCGGGATTGATGCCACGCTCTGGGGACGGCTTTCACTGACCGTTGACCTGTACAACCGTCTGACCAACAACCTGCTCTTCAACCGTCCGCTCCAGGCCACCAGCGGGTATTCATCCATCACCGAAAACGTGGGCGCGGTCCGCAACAAAGGGCTTGAAGTGGTTCTGTCAGCCGACATTCTGCAAAAAACGGCCCTGAAATGGCGCATGGATTTAAACGCCGGTCTGAACCGCAACCGGGTAACGGCCCTCTACGGCGACCGGATATTCATTGCCAGCGGACAGCGTCCTTACGCCCTCGATCAACCGCTCAATAGCTGGTACATGCGCCGGTGGATGGGCGTTGATCCGCAAACGGGCAACCCACTCTTTGAGAAAGTTAATCCGGATGGTACCAGCGCCACGACGAGCAACTACAACGACGCCACGCTTCAGTTTATCGGCAGCAACGCCAACCCCAAGCTGTTCGGCGGTATCCGTCAGGTGCTGAACTGGAAAGGGCTGGAACTGAATGCTTTCTTTACCTACAGCACCGGGGCCATTCTGTACAACGGCGACCGGGCCCTGTTCGACAGCGACGGCGCCTACGACCGCTTCAACATGATGGCATTGCAGGATGGCTGGACCCGCTGGGAAAAACCGGGCGACATTGCCACGCACCCCAAATACGTGATCGGTGGTAACAACAACGCCCAGCGCCCGTCGTCCCGCTACCTGGAAAACGGCAACTACCTGCGGCTGCGGAACATCAGCCTGAACTACGACCTGCCAACGGCCCTGGTAAGCAAAGCCAAACTGGACGGCGTTCGGTTATCGATTTCGGCAGATAACGTCTTTACGATCACGAAGTTTTCCGGGATCGACCCTGATGTAAACGAAACCGGCGAAGTAGGAACGAAATATCCGTTTAGCCGCAAGCTCATTTTTGGTCTCCAGTTAAACTTTTAATCATCAGCACCCATGAAAATCTCATTTTCCCGCTTATTGTTGCTGGGCTGTGTGGTGATGACCACCTCCTGCGAAATTGATACAACACCTTATAACGGTCTGTCCGAATCAACCATTTTGCAGGATGCTCAGGGCCTGCGGGCCGCCACCGACGGTAATTACACGTTTCTGAAAGATGCAGACTATACCCGTAACGTCTTCATCATGCACGAATATCCGGGCGACAACCTGACGGTCAGCGGAACCACCGGCGACGCCCTGTTTCTGACGTACACCTACCGGCATACGACCGATCAGGCCAATACACTCCAGATTTACCGCAAAGCCTACCAGATCATTGTGGGCTGTAACAAAGTGATCGGCGCAATTCAGGAAGGCACCTCGAAGGAAATGGACCAGATTCTGGGCGAGAATATCTTTCTGCGCGCCATGGTTCACTTCGACCTCGTGCGGATTTTCGGACGGCCCTACAACCAGAGTCCGGAAACGAACCTGGGCGTAATCATCAAAACCGATACCCAACCCGACGACAATGCTGCCCGCGCGACGGTGAAGCAGGTCTACGACTTTGTGGTTAGCGAGTTGCTGAAGTCGGCCAAACTGATGACCATCCCACGCACCAGCAGTTATGCCAGTGCCGCAGCGGCCAACGGTCTGCTTTCGCGGGTGTATCTGTACATGAACGATAACGCGAATGCCATTAAATATGCGGATCTGGTGCTGGCCGAAAACCGGTTTACGCTGGCGACTCCGGATCAGGTACCGAGCTTTTATACGCTGGAAAACGAGCAGAACAAGGAAGTGATTCTGGCGATTAAACATACGCTGAAGGACGACCGCGCCTGGGGTTCGCTGGGTTCCATGCTCTACACCTCACCGGGCGGTGTCGGCTGGGGCGAGGTGTACGCTTCGCAGGAATACCAGGATCTAATCAATAAGTATCCGAACGATAAACGACGCTCCTTCATGGTGCGCAAACTGACCGCCCAGGGTACGCAGGAGCAGCGGAACGGTATTGACAAAGTGTACGTCACGAAGTTTTCCAACCAGGGCGGAATCGCTACGCTTAGCTCACCTATTATTCTGCGGCTTTCCGAAATTTACCTGAACCGGGCCGAAGCCTACGCCAAAACCGGCCAGGCCGACAAAGCCATCGCGGATGTCAACCGGATTCGCCAGCGCGCGGGTCTGACCGGCACGGAACTGTTCTCAACAACCGATCTGAAAGGATTGCCGAGTGTGCTGGACGTGGTTTTGCAGGAACGGCGGCTCGAACTGGCTTTTGAAGGCCATCGCCCCTACGATCTGTACCGCAACGGCCGGAGTCTGGTCCGGAATTACCCTGGTTTTCATAATACCACCACTGGCCAGCAAACCATTCCTGCGGATGATAAACAAGTGGTCCACCTGATTCCGGAAGCCGAAATCGTGCTGAACCCCAACCTGAAACAGAATCCGTTGTAACGAGCTTCGAATGACTCTCCTAACCCAAATCCTTTTTTTAATCAGTATCCCGTTGTTTTTACCGGCAAGTGGTTCGCACGACGCGAATCGCTTGCCGGTTCCCCTCGGCGGCAACGCCTGGGTTTCGAATGCCTCCGACCGCTCCACCAGAATCACCAACGACGGCCTGACCGGCTGGACTCAATCCGAAACCGTCATTTCCACCTACATCCGGTTTGCCCGCGCCGGAACCCTCAAATTGTCGGCCACCCTGCGCGTTCCCGAAGGCGAAAGTGAAATCCGGGCGAGCTTACTAGGAAAATCGGTCGAATTTTCGGCCAGCGGCAATGCGGAAAAAGAATATTACCTGGGCGAGTGGAAAATTACAAAACCGGGTTACGTGAAGATCGATATGCAGGGGGTAACCCAAACGGGCGGTTCCTTTGGTCAGTTACGAGAGCTGGGTATCAGCGGAGAAGCCGTGGATGAAAAGACGGTTTTTGTCCGCAACAACGAAGGCAATTACTTTTACTGGGGACGACGCGGTCCGTCGGTTCACCTGAAATATACCGCCCCGGAAACCGTTGATTCGGAGTGGTTTTACAACGAAATTACCGTTCCCGAAGGCAGCGACGTACTTGGCTCCTACTTCATGGCCAACGGGTTTGCCGAAGGCTATTTTGGCATCCAGGTCAACTCGCCCACCGAGCGCCGGGTGCTGTTCTCGGTCTGGAGTCCGTTCAAAACCGACAATCCAAAAGAAATTCCGGACGATCAGAAAATCCTGCTGGAGAAAAAAGGCGAAGGTGTCACGACCAACGACTTTGGCAACGAAGGCTCCGGCGGACAAAGCTACCTGCGCTACCCCTGGAAAGCGGGCCGGACCTACCGGTTTTTGCTCCGGGCGCGTCCCACCGAAGCTAATTACACGACTTATACGGCTTACTTCTCCGACGCTCAGGACGCCAACTGGCAGTTGATCGCCAGTTTCAGGCGCCCCAAAACCACTACGTACCTAAAATCGCCCCACTCGTTTCTCGAAAACTTTATACCGAATACCGGCAACCTGGCCCGACAAGTGGCTTTTGGCAATCAATGGATTCGGAGCAAGGAAGGAGTCTGGCACGAATTAGTGGGTGCCCGGTTTACCGGCGATGCCACCGCGCGGAACGGCTTCCGGCAGGATTACGCGGGCGGTTTATTACCCAATAATCAGTTTTTTCTGAAAAATTGCGGCTTCTTCGACGATTCCGTCCCGCTCAATACCGAACTTACCCGAAAGCCGCTGAAGAAAACACCCGTCATTGATTTTTCTCAATTACCGTAGCCATTAATCGCACAATGTCTTTATCCCTTTCCGTCTCCACGCCTGGTCGCATTTGTTTGTTTGGAGAACATCAGGACTACCTGGGTTTGCCCGTCATTGCCGCTGCCATTTCCCGACGCATTCAGATTACCGCCGAGCCCACTTCCGGGTCTGAAGTCTATCTGGCGCTGCCCGATATAAATGCCGAAGAACGGTTTTCACTGACGACGTTGCCGTTACCGTACCAGCACGAGCGCGATTACTTCCGAAGTGCCGTCAATATTCTGCTGCGCGAAGGCTTCCAATTTTCAAACGGTATTGAGGGCGAAGTTCGCGGCAACATTCCCATCAATTCCGGTACGTCCAGTTCGTCGGCCCTATTGGTAACCTGGCTGGCTGTGCTGACCCAACTGGCCGACAATCCGCAAACGCTGTCGCCCAAGCGCCTGGCCGAACTGGCCCATCGCGCCGAAGTACTGGAATTTGGCGAACCCGGCGGGATGATGGACCACTACGCAACGGCTGTCGGGGGTGTGATTTACCTGGAATCAACGCCCAAAATTCATCTGGAATCCTTTCAGCCCCAGCTCGGCACGTTTGTTCTGGGCGACTCACTCCAACCCAAAGACACCATTGGCGTATTGAAGCACGTTAAATTCGGGATGCTGGGCGCTATGGAAAAAATCCGGCAGTATGATCCCACGTTCGCGCTTCCGTCCTGTCCGCAGGAAAAAGCCGATGAATACCGCCATTTGCTGACCGCAGACGAATTCATTCTTCTGAAAGGCAATCTTTCTGACCGCGATGTGCTGCGCGAAGCGCTGACGATGTTCCAAACCAAAACGGTTGATCACCAGCGGCTGGGCGCGTTGCTGAACATTCACCAGACCAGCCTCCGGGATGCCAAGCGGGTTTCGACGCCCAAGATCGACCGCATGATCGACGAAGCCCTCAAAGCGGGTGCCTACGGCGGTAAAATCAACGGTTCGGGCGGGGGTGGCTGCATGTTTGCCTACGCCCCCGAAAACCCCGAAGCCGTGGCCGAAGCCATCGAACGGGCGGGCGGCAAACCGTACATCATCCGGGTTGATCAGGGGGTTTCGGTTCAGCCTAAAGCCGTTTCGGTTGACGAGTAAAAAGAGTAGATTCGTTCAGATTTCGCGCATAACGCATGAACGCTTTTCGTTTAAAAAAATACGTCGGAGCCGTTTTTAGTCTGTTGACGGTGTTGGTGGCGGGGTGGTTTCTGGTCGGGTATACGTCCAAAGCCCCTGCCGTACGGCCCAACATCATTTACATCTACGCCGATGACCTGGGTTATGCCGAACTGGGCTGTTATGGGCAACAAAAAATCCGTACACCCCACCTCGACCAGATCGCGCGTGAAGGGATACGGTTTACGCAGCATTATACCAGTATGCCGGTTTGCGCCCCGGCCCGCTGTATGCTCCTGACCGGCAGGCACGGCGGTCATTCGTACATCCGTGGAAACTACGAAATGGGTGGTTTTGCCGACTCGCTGGAAGGAGGTCAGATGCCGCTTTATCCGGGGGCGTTCACCATCGGCAGGATGCTTCAGCAGTCGGGCTACCGGACGGCCTGCATCGGCAAATGGGGGTTGGGCATGGCCAATACCACCGGCAACCCGAACGAGCAGGGCTTCGATTATTTCTACGGTTATCTCGATCAGAAACAGGCCCATAACTTTTACCCGACTCACCTCTGGGAAAACGGCAAACCCGTCCCGCTGAACAATCCGGTCATGGACGTACACCGCCGGTTAACGCCCGAAACGGCCACGCCCGAAGCCTTTGCGTATTACCGGGGGAAGGAGTATGCCATCGACAACATGGCCCAGAAAGCCCAGGCGTTTGTACGCGAGAACAAAAACCGCCCGTTTTTTCTGTATCTGCCCTTTACGGTTCCGCACGTCTCGCTCCAGGCCCCCGAAGCCGCCGTTCAGGAATACGTTGGGAAGTTTGATGACCAAGCGTATCTGGGTCAGCGAGGTTACGCGTCAACACCGTATCCGCGGGCTACCTATGCCGCCATGATTACGTACATGGACAAGCAGATCGGTGCGCTGATGCAGTTGCTCAAAGAGTTGAAACTTGACGACAACACGATTGTGATGTTCTCGAGCGACAACGGCACGACGTTCAACGGCGGGGTCGAAGCGGCTTATTTCAAAAGCGTTGGCAACCTGCGGGGTCTGAAAATGGATGTGTACGAAGGTGGTATCCGCGAACCGATGATTGCCCGCTGGCCCGGCAAAATAACTGCCGGAAAAGTAACCGATCACGTCTCGGTGCAGTACGATCTGCTGGCGACGCTGGCCGAACTCGTCGGCTATCAAAAACCTTTTGTCACCGACGGTATTTCGTTTCTGCCCACGCTACTGGGGCAGCCGGCCAAACAGAAAAAACACGCGTATATTTATTGGGAATACGCCGAAAAAGGCGGGCAACTGGCCATTCGGATGGGTAACTGGAAAGCCGTTAAGACCGATGTGCGCAAAAACCGGAACGGCCCCTGGGAGCTGTACGACCTGAGCAAAGACGAAAGCGAAACCACCAACTTGGCTGCCAGCCACCCCGGCTTACTCCAACAATTTGATGCGATTGTCGCCCGCGAACACGTTCCGGCGCACATCAACGACTGGGAGATTATCAACCCCAAAACGACGGTTCTTACAAAACAATAAGTCTTCGAACCGTTCGCCTGATCAGATTTAGAGTATCACAAAAAAGCAAGTAAGGGTAGCGATTGGGTGTAGCGTCGAAAAACAATACCCTACAAAAAATATAGATTTAGTTTGGAAAATAAAAAGCGACCTTTTACCTTTGCATTATCATCTCAATTACTTCTTCACGGAGTATTTCCGGGGCGATGAATTTATAAAGAAAGGGGGAGAGACAGGCTCGATGAACCCTTAGCAACTTTCCGAACGATCCGTTGGAATAAGTGCTAACCTGCCTAAAACAATTAGGAACTATAAATTAACAACCATCATGAAAAAGCAAACTTCGTATCAGCGTTGCGACCCCGATCAGGATTGGCATTTGGCCCCGATTCGGTAATCCACAGATCTCTCAACCAAGAGATAGCCAGCGGTAGTCAGCGCTGGCTATTTCGTTCTCAGACGGTTTTCGATTCAATACGCCAACAACCGCCCGCAGGCAATCGTTGCCAGCCACACCACCATCGAGCAAATGGCCGCGGCTTTGGCGCCGGGCGGTGTTTTTCCACCCTGCCAGCCCGTCGATGACCGAAAGGTAATCCGGTGGAAAACGGCTACATTAACGCCAGCGACTACAATCAGAATCATTTTCAGCCAGAACATCGGATCATTCCCCAGCGATTCGGCGTTTGTGCTGAACAGCAGCAGACCCGACGGCACAACGAGCAGCAGGCCCCGGCGCGACCACGGCAAAACATGCGTCGCCAGGGCCGCAACCGGTATTCTTGGTGAAAAATTCAGCAGCCGCAGATCAAACAGAAACGCCCCGCCCACCAGCAGCACAATCCCGACGATGTGAACAATTTCAAGTCCGGGATACAGCCAGTTCGATTGCCGGATGGCAGCGGCCAACCCGGTATTTTCGATATGTTGCAGCCATTCGACGGGAATAAGCCCGCTCATCGACGGAGTTCGTATTTGGTACCGTCAATAAAGATCCGCTCGGCCCGCATTTCATCTTTGACTTTCTTGTGTGGATACCCTACCACCCGCACTGAACCGCCTTTTTTGAGCATCTCCGCACTAACACCCCGCTCCTGCATCCGGCTCGTCGGAGCCAGCACCACCAGCCAGGTTTTATCTTTGTCTTTCACCCTGGCCGTTGCGTGCGGGTTTTCATACTTGGCGTCCTCAATGGTACCGGTATAATCCAGCGGTTTTGTCTGGTCATAATCCACCCAGCCGTGGTGCAGGGGCGCAAAAGCCGTTCCCAGAAAAAGAAACAGCGCAAATAGTGAAGTTTTTAATAAAGCCATGATTTTGGGGTTTAGAGAGTTAAGAATAAAGGGAGACAAGAGACGTTAGACAAAAGATATAAGACATTAGAAGTTAGACAGGGGACGGAAAGACAGGAAACAGCAGTTTATCCTCCCTTGTCTATTCTCTCCGGTCTAATCGCACGGGCAGGTGCCGAATCCGTTGACCGCAGGCCCGATAAATGGCGTTGACCAGTGCCGCAGCCGTTGGTCCCTGGGCCGCTTCACCCGCGCCCAATGGTTTTTCGTCTGGGCGGTTGATGACGACCACCTCGGTTTCCGGCACATCACTAAACCGAAAAATCGGGTACGACGACCAATCCCGGCTGCTGACGTGCTGTTTATCAAACTGAACTTCTTCTTTCAGCGTCCAACTCGCGGCCTGAATCATACCGCCTTCCGTCTGGTTCTTCACACCGTCGAGGTTAATCACCTCGCCCGCATCAATCACCGACCACATTTTCAGCACCTGTACCTTACTGGTTTTCGGATCAGCCAGCACCCGCGCGGCTACGGCGCAGTAGGTGGCCACATTTTTATACCGGGAAAACGCGTAACCGATTCCCTCGCCGGGTTTCCCTTTTTCGGACCGGGTCAGTTCCTGCAACTTTTTAACGACCGCAATCGCCCGCTCATCCTCCAGATGCCTGAGCCGGAATTCGAGCGGATCTTTCCCGGCTTTTTCGGCCAGTTCGTCCATAAACGATTCGATGGCAAACACATTTCCGTAAGCACCCAGACTGCGCAGGGCCGACACCCGAAGCGGGCCTTCAAAAAAGTGTGCGTCTACCTTCAGGTTTGGAATGGCGTAATACGGCTCTGAATTGCGGTAACCGCCCCCACTGTATCCCGACGACGGTTGGGAAAACGGTTTTTCAATCGACCGGGCCGCCAGCAAATTGCCGGGTTCACCGCCCGGCCGGGTGCTGTGCGAGTCGGTCCAGACATCATACCGCCAATGGGTGATTTTTCCCGAAGCGTCCAGCCGGGCTTCGGCTTCCATCTGCATGGCGCTGCCGTACGGTTCCCAGCCGTGTTCGTCGTCGCGCGACCATTGCAGCCGCACGGGTTTTCCGGGGTAGGCCATCGCCAGCAGAGCCGCATCAGCCGCCACGTCATCCGCTCCGTTATGACCGTAACAGCCCGAACCTGGAACGCCCACCACGTGAACCGCTTCTGTGGGCAGGTTCAGCATTTTTTTTACGGCTTCCTGCAAGGGATAAACACCCTGGCTGTGGGTCCAGATATGCAATTTTCCGTCCTGATACAAGGCTACGGCGCAGGACGGCCCAATCGAACCGTGCATATGATACGGTTTGAAATAACGGGCTTTCAGCGAGCTTCCCCCCGACGATTCCAGCGTTTTTACGTCGCCGGTTTCCTTGACCGTCCGGCTTTTAGATGGAAGTTTTTTAATGAATTCCGCCAGGTTCTGATTATCCGGTAACGGTTTGGTCGTTTCCCATTTGGTTTGTTCCCGGGCCATCAGTTGCGCCTGCACGGCTTCGTATTCTTCGGTTGTGATGATGCCCACGAAATTACCGTTAATGACGGTTTTCAGAATGCCCGGCACGGCTTTCTTTAAAGCCGCTTCGTCGAAAGAACGGAGCCTGGCGCCGTACGCCAGCGGACGTACCACCCGCGCGTGTACCATGCCCGGCAGGCGCAGGTCCTGCACATACACCGGTTCGGCCCGCACCATTTTTTCAATATCCGCCCGGGGAACGGCTTTCCCGACCCAACGGTATTCGGACTTCGGTTTTAGCGTCACCGGCAGCCGCACCTCGTCGGTCAGTTGCGTGCCGTTCAGCAGTTGCGCAAACGTAAGCTGGTCCTTTCCGCCCTCAATCTTTCCATCGGCCAGGCGGAGTTGCTCAACGGGCTTATTCCAGCGTTGGGCCGCCAGCGCCAGCAGTTTTTGCCGGGCGGCTGCGGCTGCGTAGCGCACCGACATTGCGCTGTTTTCGATGGAACCGCTCCCGGCGGTGTAGCCTTCGTGCGGGGTTCGACCGGTTTCGGCCAGATGCACCTCGACGTGATTGGAGTCCATATCCAGTTCCTCGGCGGCCACCTGCGCAATGGCGGTGCGAATGCCCTGCCCCAATTCGAGTTTACCGGTCAGAACCCGGACACGACCGTTTTCCAGCACTTCCAGCCAGGCGTTGATCTGCGGTTGTTGCCGCAAAGGCCCCGGCAGCGAATCCTGCAAGGGTGGTTGGGGCGCTGCCGACAACGGATGACAGGCAAACGAAAAGCCGATGGAGAGGCATCCGGCGGTTTTCAGGAAATCCCGTCGCGACAGAGCGGGGGTTGTCGTGGGCTCGTTCATGGCGGAAAGGATGCGGTTTTATGGATTGGATTCGTTAGCCGCCTGGCGGATCGCCCGGAGAATGCGCGACTGGGTACCACAGCGGCACAAAACCCGCTCCATTCCCTTGCGGATGGCGGTTTCGTCGGGATGCTTTTGTTCGGTCAGCAGTGACACGGCGGAGATCACCATCCCGTTCAGGCAATAGCCACACTGGGCGGCCTGCTGCTCGACAAACGCCCGCTGCACCGGATGTAGTTTGCCACCGGGCTGCGTCAGTCCTTCCAGCGTGACAATGGCTTTTCCGATACTGGTTTCAACGGGTAACAGGCAACTGGGAGTGGCTTTTCCGTCCAGCAAAACCATGCAGGCTCCGCACTGCTCCAGACCGCAACCGTATTTGGGGCCGTTTAGCTGGAGATTGTTCCGTAAAACGTAGAGCAACGGCGTGGCCGGATCGACCTCAACGGTGTGCCGCTTCTGGTTTACTTCGATGGTGAGCCGGGCTTTCATCCTCTTGCTTTTATTCGCTGGTAAGTAAACAAACAACCCGCTAAAAAGCAATTTGTTAACCGTGGATACGAACAGGCTACCCCTTTTCGGTCCGGGTTTGTTCCTGAACCAGAAATTCCTTCAAACAACCCCGGATGGCGACGATCAGGTCATACTCGGTGGCTTCCAGCACAAACGCTTCCGGAAGCTTGCAGAACTTCAGAAAAGCCGTCAGACGCTCTTCTTTTAAATCCGTAATGCGCGAAATCCAGACGGGGTCCAGCCGCGTCAGGTAGCGTTGTTTATTACTTTCAGCCTGATGGAATTGTTGCAGTTTACGCTCGTTTTTGGCCTCTTTGCTGAATTTGCCATACAGGGCAGAAACCGGGCCTTTCAGCGTCATTTTGGGAGCCAGGGTTTTGTAATCGTAGCCCATCCGCCCGGCATTTCCGAGCTGTACACCGGCCAGTTCCGGAGCCGTTTTAATCTCAATGACGGGTTTGTCGTTGTGGATATTCAGCTTTAAAAATTCTTCCTTAAAGCGGCTTTCCGTCCAGCCTTTGATGACTACTTCGTTCAATTGTTTTATCTCCTGAACCATTTCTACCAGCAATTCGGATTCGTCGGCCGGAACGACGACGCGCTCGGTTTTGTAACCGACACAGGAAATCAGCAGTGTATCATTCGGAGAAGCTGTAAGCCGAAACTGCCCGGATTCGGTACTCATCACCGCCCGGCGAAGGGAAAGGTTCTGGACCGTGGCCAGCGCAACGGGTTTTCGGCTGACCTTATCGACCACCGAACCGCTCCGGACGTTTTGCGCCATACCGGTCAACGTCGTCAATAGGGCTAATAGCAAGAAGAGTGAGACTTTTTTCATACCACGGCAGTCCGGAAATAGCTACCTGCAAGCTAGCCTTTTTCAAACAGCTTACCCGGCTTTTAACATTTTTTAGGCTTTCCCGAACCGGTGGTTCACCCCCGTCAGTCCTGAATAAAGCTCCTGGCTTTCCGGATGTTGGCGTTAACCCGGTCGGTTTCGACCAGACCGTCGCGCAGTCGGACAATCCGGTGGGCGTATTCGGCAATGTCTTCTTCGTGCGTTACCATGATGACCGTATTGCCTTTGCTATGAATCTGGTCGAACAGATCCATGATTTCGTACGACGTCTTGGTGTCGAGGTTTCCGGTTGGTTCATCGGCCAGCAAAATACTGGGATCGTTGACCAGCGCCCGCGCCACAGCTACGCGTTGTCGCTGCCCACCCGATAGCTCATTGGGCCGGTGGCTGGCCCGGTGGTCCAACCCAACGTTTTTCAGGGCCTGCATGGCTTTCTCGGTCCGATCGGCTTTGCTGTAGCCCGCATAAATCAGCGGCAGGGCGACGTTTTCCAGCGAAGTTTGCCGGGGCAGCAGGTTAAATGTCTGAAACACAAAACCAATTTCTTTATTGCGGACTTCCGCCAGCGCGTTTTCGCTCATGTTACTCACGTCCTGTCCGTTCAGAATATAGGAACCGGAAGTCGGCGTGTCCAGACACCCCACAATGTTCATCAAGGTGGATTTGCCCGAACCCGATGGCCCCATGAAGGCTACGTATTCTCCTTTTTTGACGTTAATTGTCACCGATTTTAGCGCTTCGATGACTTCACTACCCATCACGTATCGTTTGGAGATCTCGTGGGTTTCAATAATATTTTTGCTCATAATCAGTTGAAAACGGCCTGCACGGTATTCTAGACAAGGTAAAGACGGTTAGGTAGTGGCGATTTTTCGTTTTCGCAGGAAATAATTCCGAACAAACAACCCCGTCAGAATCAGCATTTCGGCATTGGGCATTTCGGTTACCAGTTCAATGGTTCCTTCGTCGGTCAGAAACTTCCGCGTGCGGTCGTAATGAACAAGTTCGCGTTCGCTCCTCGTGTCGGGATCATCAGCGACCAGACTCCATTCGTGCATCATAAAGTTTTCCCGTCGCCAGGTATACTTTTCGCCGGTTTCCAACAGCACATTCGCGCCATTGAACACCCCGAAATCAATTCGGCCGATGATTTTGTCACCGGCGTTTTTGTGGTGAATGTTGACCGAATGCACCAGAAAACCCGTAACATCAAAGAAAATATGAACATGGTTCAGATAGGCATCAACATCCCGAACCAGCAGGTCGCGGTGCATCCCACCGACGACACGGTCACCGTCCATAATCACGACCTGACGACTGAACGCTTCTTTCACCCAATGCAGCTGCTTTTCCATAAAAGCCAGGAATTTAAAACAACTGTTAAACTTACTAAATTATTGGAATGACTCCCGTTGTTTTTCAATCAACGCACGTTTGGCCTGATAGCTTGTCAGAAACGCCTGATAATCGGCGGGCGAGGTGGCCGCCCGAAGCCGGGCCAGGCTTTCTTCGGCATAGTCGGTCAACCCCTGATCCAGACACAGCAAGGTATAGAGTTTCAGCAAATCCGGGTTTTGCTCGTTCAGCGGCAAAGCCTCCAGCACCAGATTATACGCCTTTTCCGTCTTGCCGTTCTGCCGTTCAAACGAAGCCGCAGCCGCCACAATTTCGGCATTGAAGGGCGCCCGCCGAAGCGCCTTTTCATAAGCCTGCCGGGCCTGGGCGACCTGTCGCCGGCCCTGATAAGCCTGCGCAAGAATGAAATCCTTCTCCGCCTGAAACGCGGGTATAACGGTCTGGCGGCCATCAGAAATGGTCTGATCAAACTGCCCCTGAGCGTTGCGCAGCCGCAGGTAAGCAACCGTCATGGCTGCTCCGGCGTATCCGTTCAGTTTGGCCTCCTGCGGGATCTGCTCATACCAGCTTTGGGCCAGAGGCTGCTGGTTGGCGGCTAAATACCGTTTTGCCAATGCCGATGCTACAATGGTTTTCAGGTTATCGTCGCGCAGGGACGCATACAGGGCCCGTTGTTGCCCGGTCTGATCGAGCAGGGGGTCATACAGCAGGGCAAAGGCTTTTTCGAGATCCGTAGCGGGTTGTTTTTTGCCGTACAGGACCTCCGCCAGCGTCCGCACGGCGGGGTCGGTGCGCCCGGCATTTTCCCAGAGCGACTGGGCTATGAACGAATCCCCGGTCTTGGTGATCGCCAGCGCCTGGTAATACATTGAAAGTGTGTCGGTATTCTGAGCCAGAATGTCGGCGGCTTTCCGGTTCAGGCCCTGCTCCAGCATCCAGAGTCCCGTTACCGAGTTGTAAAACTCACCGGTCCGCTGGTTATCGTTAGCGAGCTGATCGGTTAGTTCAAAAGCCGTGCGTTTGTTAGCGGTATAATAATTGGCAACGGCCCGAGCAAACAACAGATCATCCGTAAAATCCTGATTAGCCGGGTTCTCTCCCATCCGATGCAGTACTTTCAGCAAGGTGGTATCCGTGGTCCGATTACCGACGGCGTAGTTATACAACCGGGCAAACCGCCCCACGCTCAACCCGGCATCCGTCAGGGGTTCGTCGAGCCAATCGGGGCGTTGAATCGTCACACTGTCGGCATTGGACCGGAAAAAAGCCAGCGCCGACCGGTTTGCTTCGTAGGACTCATACGAGCGCGCTTCGGAAGCATTGGCCAGCGAATCGAGCGAAACCAGTCGTGGATTTCGTGCCCAGAAAGCCAGCAGATTGGTCTGCGGCACCTCCTCGCGGGCGGTGTTACCGGATGCTGCGGCCAGGTAATAATACGCCGAGTCGGCTACGCTGGTCCGGGCGTAGAGATACCCCAGATTGTTCTGCAACTCACCGTTTTGCGGAAAAGCCCGGATGCCCCGCTGCAACATCTTGACGGCTTCAAAAAACAGATTATCATCGAGCAAAACCGATGTCAGCCCGGCATACGCCTGCGGGGAGGGTTGTTTCAGCAACGCCCGCTGAAAATAATAAGCCGCTGTCACCTTGTCGCCCTGCTTCAGGGCCAGCGACGCCATGGCGTAATTGGATTTGTGGTTCTGAAATTCGGCGTTCAGGGCCAGCCCGTAATATTGTTCGGCAATCCGAACCTCGCCTGTTTCCGTATGAAAATCGCCCACGGTATTGAAATAACCGGCCATGGCCTGATTCAGCGGGAAGAAATTCTCCACCCCCATGATAACCACGGTCAGGATGGCCGCTACCAGCCGGATTTGCCACAACGAAAACCGCGTCGGTTTGTACAGCACCCTGTAGACCGGCAGGGCCTGGCGGTAGAGCGGCATAAAGTTGAAAATGACATAGGCCACAAACACTGCCCCGGTTGCCAGGTGGGTGTAAACAATAACGTCTTCCAGTGCTTCGACCAGCGGATCATTGGCGGAAGCAAACGCATACGTGATGGTCAGGGTGGTGATAAGCGCCATACCCAGATACAGAAACGCCCCGCCGTCGTGAAACGACATGAAGTTTTCGCTCTGCCGGAGTTGTTGCCGGAAGCCCCAGAGCCCCAGCACCAGCGAGATCAGAAACAGGATAAACGGACTGACCACCACCGGATTCCAGTCGATGACCTTTGTATTGCTCAGCCAGATCAGTAGCAGGTTGGCCAGATACAACAGACTGATAAACAAAAAATTACTCAAACCCAGCGGGCGGCCCGACCCATCGCTGCGGTTAGTCCGGGCTACGGAGGTAACGTACACCAAAGCCGCAATAATTTCCGCCGAAATCCAGAAGATAAAAGCCAGCGACAACACCAGCAAACCCGGCAGGGCGTACCCCATAAACGCCAGCGCCGGCACTGGTTGTCCCGCCAGTCGATCAACAGCCAGCCAGCCCAGTCCGGCCAGCCCCGCAAAAACCAGCAACCGAACAGGTAAGGAAATCTCGATGCGAAAGGCATGAAAATAATAGCTGACCAGGCCCAGCACCAGCACGACCGCCATAAAGGGTAATCGGCCGCCCAGAGCCGTTGTCAAAAAGCCGGGTAGTTGCAGCACCTCCAGCCGGAAGGTTGCCACCAGAACAATCAGGGCGCCCATCGACACCAGATAATACCAGCGCGGCAGCCGGGAAATGGCCGCCAGCACCAACACCAGCCCCGTGCAGACACCCAGCGTTGTCAGCCGGGCCGCCAGTCCGTTGGCCTGCATGGCCGAAGCCACAAACTGTTCTGTGACAATATAGGTTTTGCCCGTAATGGCATAATCAAACAAACCATCCGTAAAGGCACCGATGGTAGCGGGCAGCTCGATGAGTTCGCTCAGAACATCCCAGCGTACGACGTTCTGCAAGCCCTGCATCCAGGCCCAGACCATGCCAATGATGGCCGTGCAGAACAAAACCAATCCCGTTAGATAGGCCGTTCGATGGCCTGTATTCCAATTTTTCCAGAAAAAGAGCATAGAATTAAATACCAACCGGCCAAGTTAAAAAGCTTGCGGTTAAACTACTCATAGCAACGCTGCGACAGATTAGTTAGTGCCTCGTGTTCAAACCGATTCAATAAAACCGTTTATTTTATAAAAAGCCTGATTTTATTACCAGAAAGAGCCTGATTATCTTATCTATTGACTCCTCCTCTTTTTTGCGAACCGGTTAATAAGATTGACTTTAGGCAAATTCTTTGTTTTGTGCAAACGGCAAAAGTGAGCCTGAAAGCTGCAAACTAACTGTAACAAAAACAATTTGGGCTTTTAAAACTTAAAACTAGATTAAAATGGAACTTGGGTTTCAGCAAATTATCAACTAATTTTGCAGGCGCATTTAACACGCTTTTCCTATTTAAATTTCTCAACTTCATAGCATGACAACTGCAACAGCAACGAATACGGGTAAAATCACGCAAGTGATCGGCCCGGTTGTTGACGTGAGTTTTGAGGGCGAAGGGTCGCGGCTACCGGCGATTCTGGACGCTCTGGAAGTCACCAAAGCCAATGGCCAAAAAGTTATATTGGAATGCCAGCAACACCTTGGTGAAGACCGGGTTCGCACGATTTCGATGGATGCTACCGAGGGACTTGAACGCGGCATGACCGTGGCTCACCTGGGTACGCAGATCACCATGCCGACAGGCGACGGAATTCGCGGACGGCTGTTCAACGTCGTCGGAACGGCCATCGACGGTATTCCACAGCCTCAAAGCACCGGCGGTTTGCCCATTCACCGGAACGCTCCGAAGTTTGAGGACCTCGCTACGTCAACTGAAGTTCTTTTCACCGGGATTAAGGTTATCGACCTGCTCGAACCGTACGCCAAAGGGGGTAAGATCGGTCTGTTCGGTGGTGCCGGTGTAGGAAAAACGGTATTGATCCAGGAATTGATCAATAACATCGCCAAGGCTTATGCCGGTCTGTCGGTATTTGCCGGGGTGGGTGAGCGGACCCGTGAAGGAAATGACCTGCTGCGCGAGATGATCGAAGCCGGCATTATCAAATACGGCGACAACTTCAAACACTCGATGGAAGAAGGCGGCTGGGATTTATCACAAGTAGATTCTGAGACGCTGAAAGAAAGCCAGGCGACCTTTATTTTCGGACAGATGAACGAGCCTCCCGGCGCCCGCGCCCGCGTAGCCCTTTCTGGTCTGACGATTGCCGAGCACTTCCGTGATGGTGACGGTACGGGCCAGGGCCGTGACATTCTGTTCTTTATCGATAACATCTTCCGGTTTACCCAGGCGGGTTCCGAAGTATCGGCTCTTCTGGGCCGGATGCCGTCGGCCGTAGGGTACCAGCCCACGCTGGCGACGGAAATGGGAACGATGCAGGAGCGCATTACGTCGACCAAACGCGGTTCGATCACGTCAGTACAGGCCGTTTACGTACCTGCCGATGACTTAACTGACCCGGCTCCGGCCACGACGTTTGCCCACTTGGATGCCACAACGGTATTGAGCCGGAAAATTTCCGAGTTAGGTATCTACCCTGCGGTTGACCCACTGGATTCAACCTCTCGGATTCTGACCGCCGAAATCGTGGGTGATGAGCATTACAACACCGCTCAGCGCGTGAAGGAGATTCTGCAACGCTATAAAGAATTGCAGGATATCATTGCCATCCTCGGTATGGAAGAGCTTTCGGAAGAAGATAAACAAACCGTAAACCGGGCACGTCGGGTACAGCGTTTCCTGTCGCAACCGTTCCACGTAGCCGAGCAGTTCACCGGTTTGAAAGGGGTTCTGGTACCGATCGAAGAAACCATCCGTGGTTTCAACGAAATCATCGACGGTAAATGGGATCACCTGCCCGAAGCGGCTTTCAACCTGGTTGGAACCATCGAAGATGCAGCCGCGAAGGGCGAGCGTCTGATGAAAGAAGCCGCCAAATAAAATAGATTAAAAGAAAAGAGACGTGAGATAAGAGACCGCTACCACCCTGGTAGTTGTCTTTTGTCTCACATCTTCCATCTTTCCTCTTAAGCATACGAAAAAATGCATCTGGAAATCATTACACCGGATCGGAAAATCTTTGCCGGCGAAGCTACAGCGGTTACCTTTCCGGGCAGCGAAGGTCAGTTTCAGGTTTTGAACGACCACGCTCCTATCGTCAGCACGCTGGCCCGCGGACCGGTCACGGTGGCTACCAGCGCCGGAACTCAGACGTTTACCGTAGACGGTGGCGTGGTTGAGGTGCTGAACAACAAGGTATTGGTTCTGGCCGAAGCCATTATTACGGCCTAAACCGGTTCGTACAGAATAAACCCCCGAAAAGGCCGTTGCTGGCTTTTTTCGGGGGTTTGTTTTTAGCGGCTATGCCTCCGGCTGGAAACGGTACAGGTAAGGCGCTTTGTTGGCCGCGCCCGTAAATTTCTTCTCCAGACGTTCTAATACGTTCAGTTCCAGCATTTTTTTCTGAAAGTTGTTTCGGGCAAACGGTCGGTCAAAAATTGCCTCGTAAAGTTCCTGCAACTCCTTCATGGTAAACGTTTGAGGCAACAGATTGAAAGCAATCAGCTTTTGGTCGAGATTCAGCCGCAAGGTTTCAAGAGCTTTTTCCACCATTTCGTTATGGTCCATAATCATTGTGGGCAACTCCTTAATGGAATACCATCCGATGGATGCGTCCAGTTCACTTTGCTGGGGAACCACCTTACTAATATCAACCAGAGCGTAATAGCCAATTGACACAAACCGGCGGGTAATCCAGTCAAACTCTTTCCGGTCGAACCGTTTATCCCCTAACTCGTTCTCATTGAGTTGAATCAATCGTTCCAGCACCTGGATATTGGTTCGTCGGGCATCGCCAAACACCCTGAATTGCTCCAGGTAAATGTCTTTGATACCGGTTCTGCCTTCCAGAATCCGGCGGGCAGCCTGGTCGATGTTTTCGTCCTGATAGATAAATCCCGCTGGCAACGCCCAGAAGTCACCTTTGAAATTCATCTTCGGTACCAATACCTTGAGTTGCTTTTCCTGATAACCAAAGATGACGCAATCAATTGAAAGCTGCTGAATATAGTCCTGTTCATTAAAGGCATGCATACGCTGTGGGTTAATATCCGCAAGTTGTTCAGTCTCAAACTCCGTGTTTCCTCCCTTCTTACGAATAAGAATGTCTATGTTCTGAGCCAGCCTGATCTCCGAAAAACGGCATGGCCTACAAAGAAAATGGAATTAATCTTGCTGGCAGCGTTACGAGTCGTAACCAAACCATAAATTGCACAACAAAAATATATAGTTAGATAAAATTTATTGTCTAAAAAGTAGACAATAAATTTTAATTTTTAACTTTGCTTAACAACCGATAACCCGTTGCCTGAATGAAAGCAGAGTTACTCCTGATCAGCCGCCCCTTATTCATGTCCAGGCTTCCCGTTGTCATAGCTAAACGCCCTCATTAAAAATGACCGTCGTTACCCTCCCAACCTTTAACCTGTTTTTATGAAAAAGCTAACCCTCCTGGCCTGGATGCTCCCGGTATTGGCGGTTGCGCAGCCTTCAGCTCTCCAGAAAGCCTTTCAGGGGCCACCCAATGCGGCCCGGCCCCGCGTCTGGTGGCACTGGATGAACGGCAACATTACCAAAGAAGGCATTACGAAAGACCTGGAGTGGATGAAGCGCGTGGGCATTGGCGGTTTTCAGAACTTCGACGCCAGCCTGATGACGCCCCCGGTTACGCCCAAAAAGCTGGTATTCATGACGCCCGAATGGAAAGATGCCTTTAAGCACACCACCGATCTGGCGCAGAAACTCGGCCTGGAAATGGCCATTGCCGGTTCGCCCGGCTGGAGCGTGACGGGTGGACCGTGGGTGCCGGCCAGCGACGCCATGAAAAAGTACGTCTGGACTGAAACCCGTGTAACGGGCGGGCAGGCTTTTTCGGGGAAGCTACCCCAGCCACCAGCCACCACCGGTAACTTTCAGAATGTTCCGATGCCCACCGGTGAAGGGCTTAGTGGTCAGGAGCCAACAGGTGAACTGCCTACGCATTATGCGGATGCCTCCGTTATTGCCTACCGTGTACCGGCCACCGAAAAGCCCTTGGCCGCATTCAATCCCAAAATCAGTTCAAGCGGAGGTACGTTCAGCCTCGCCCAGTTAACCGACGGCGACCTGGGCAAAACAACACTGTTACCACCGGCAGAAATTGGTCAGGACGGGTGGATTCAGTACGAGTTCGACAGTCCGCAAACCTTCAAGGCGTTTACCATTGTGGGGGCCAGCAGCGGAGGTCCGCTGGCTGAATTTCGGGGCGCCCCCGACAACCGGGCGCTGAAGGTGAGCGACGACGGCGTAAACTTTCGGGATGTTGTGGTTATCAGGGGCAGTACGGTGCCGCAAAACACCATGAGTATTGTGCCCACCACCGCGAAGTTTTTCCGGTTTACGTTTAAAACGCTGGAACCGCAGGGCAATCCCTTTGCTGCCTTGTTTGGGGGCAGTGCGGCTCCCGGCAAGCCGGAAGGGATTCCGGTGGCCGAACTGGTGCTGCACAATACCGACCGGGTAGACCTTTATGAAGAAAAAGCCGGTTTCAGCCCCTGGAAAGAAGACACCCATTCGCTCATTAAGACCGATGCCGACGCGATTCCGACCGAAGATGTTGTGGATCTGACGGCTAAAATGGGCCCCGACGGTACGCTGAACTGGACGCCCCCCACCGGCAACTGGGTGGTGATCCGGCTGGGCTATTCCATAACGGGGCGCAAAAACCACCCCGCATCGCCCGAAGCCACGGGACTGGAAGTGGATAAACTCGACAAGGTAGCCGTTCGGAAATACATTGACACTTACCTGGACCTGTACAAAGAGGCCACTGGCGGAAAAATGGGGACGCAGGGCCTGGAGTATATGGTGCTCGACAGCTATGAAGCAGGCCACATGACCTGGACGAAAACCATGCCAGAGGAGTTTGCCAAACGGCGCGGGTACGACATCAAACCCTGGCTGCCGGTATTGACGGGTCGGGTTGTGAAGAGTGCCGAAGCCAGCGAGAAGTTCCTGTGGGATTTTCGCAAAACCATCGGCGAGATGATCGTCGAAAACCACTACGAAGTAATCGGCGACGCCCTGCACGCACGCGGAATGAAACGCTACACCGAGTCGCACGAAAATGGGCGGATTTACCTGGCCGACGGAATGGACGTCAAGCGGAAGGCCGATATTCCGATGTCGGCCATGTGGACGCCGGGTAGTCTGGCCGCGGGCCCAAACGAGGAAGTCCGCAGCGAAGCCGATATTCGGGAAGCCGCTTCGGTGGCGCATATCTACGGCCAGAATCTGGTGGCCGCCGAATCAATGACGTCGGTTATGAACGCGTTTAGCTGGCATCCGGAAAAGCTGAAGCGTACGGCGGACTTGGAGATGGCGTCGGGGCTAAACCGCTTCGTCATTCACACGTCGGTTCACCAGCCGCTCGACGATAAGAAACCCGGCCTGTCGCTGGGGCCTTTCGGCCAGTATTTTACCCGACAGGAAACCTGGGCCGAGCACGCC
Source organism: Larkinella arboricola (assembly GCF_003259745.1). Classification (GTDB taxonomy): domain Bacteria; phylum Bacteroidota; class Bacteroidia; order Cytophagales; family Spirosomataceae; genus Larkinella; species Larkinella arboricola. The sequence goes on from NZ_QLMC01000003.1 coordinate 704,893, forward strand.
AAACCCTGGGTAGACTACCTGAGCCGGAGCTGCTTTCTGCTGCAACAGGGCAAACCCGTCGTGGATGTGCTGTATTACTACGGCGAAAACCATAACATCACGCAGGCATTCGCCCAGAAGCTGCCAGTCGGGATGACGGGCTACGCGTTCGACTTTGCCAACGCGACGGTGCTGAAAGAAGCCCTAAGGGTGCAGGGCGGCAGACTCATGACCCCAAGTGGTCAGTCGTATCGAGTGCTTGTTCTGGATGCCACGGCAGAAACCATGACGCTGCCAGTGCTGAAAAAACTGGGCGAACTGGTCAAAGCGGGGATGAAAGTAGTTGGTGCGAAACCGGAACGTTCCCCCAGCCTGAGCGACAATCCGGCGGAATTCACCGCCCTGGCGAATCAGATCTGGAGTAACCCGAACGTATCGACGGAGCCAGTCGAGAACGTGCTAAAGCAAATAGGCATCGCAAAAGACGTGGACATAACGCAGGCCAGGGCTGATCTGATGTACGTACACCGTCAGACGGCCGACACCGATCTTTACTGGCTTGATAACCGCAGCGAAGACCAGAATAGCGCCACTGTTAGCTTCCGCATAACGGGTAAAGTGCCTGAACTATGGCATCCCGAAACCGGAAAAACCGAGAAGGTGTCTTACCAGATCAAAGAAGGGCGCACGGTGGTGCCGCTTAGGTTTGAGCCGTGGGAAGCTTACTTCATTGTTTTCCGCACCAAGGCAACGGCAGTCGCCTACACCAAACCCGCCGTTACGGAGTCGGCGGTTGCCCAGGTTGACGGTGCGTGGACCGTACGTTTTCAGGAGGGCCGGGGCGCTCCCGCGCAGGCCACCTTCAATACGCTGACCTCATTGTCCGGGAATACCGATCCGGGAATTAAATATTTTTCTGGTACGGCTGCTTACACCAACGCATTTGAACTACCTTCTTTGAACAAAAACGGGGCTTATTTTCTTGATCTGGGCGACGTAAAGAACATCGCCGAGGTACTCGTAAACGGCAAAAACGTGGGCACGGTCTGGAAGAAACCTTTCCGGCTTGACATCACCCAATTCCTGAAACCGGGTCGCAATACCGTACAGGTGAACGTCACCAACCTGTGGGTAAACCGCCTGATTGGTGATGCCCAGCCCGGCACGACCAGCAAAGTTACCTTTACCACTTTACCATTCTACCGGGCCGATTCCCCGTTGCTTCCCTCGGGTCTGCTGGGGCCGGTTCGCGTGCTGGCAGCTACGACGGCGTCAACTCAGGCAAAGCAATAAATCGAAAAGCAAACCATCTAAATTTCACTTAACTCTATTTCAATCATGAAAAAAGTAAGCTTTTTCCTCGTCATGGTATTAGTAAGTGTTGCCTTGCGAGGCATTTCACAAGCGCCAGCACCCGAAGACTTCTTCGCTGGGAAATGGGAAATTAACGTCGCCGGAACGCCCAACGGTGACGCCCGATTCGTAACGGACCTCGTCCGCAAAGACGGTAAGCTCACCGGCGAACTCACCGACCCCACCGGCACAATGAAGGAGAAAATACCGCTGACCAGCATTGAAGAGAGCGCCGACAAAATAGCCCTTTATTTTACGACTCAGGGCTATGATGTTAACATTGATCTGACAAAAGTCGATGATGATAACCTGAAAGGCTCTCTGATGAATATGTTTGAAGCTAAGGCGAAGCGACTGAAGGAATAACAACTTCCTATTTTGTCTTAACAGGAAAGCAGGGCGGTGAGTGTTCACCGCCCTGTGTTTTACAAGCTACTTCCGGTTTGTGCCCCGGCCTGCTTTCCGGCCAAAGCGCAAACTCGGGTTCGGGAAAGCGGTAACCCTATGGCCCAATGAAGCAGAACGACTAGAGCCTGATACCGTTACAACCGGACCATTATAGGTTTGGAATCAGCTACTAAGCGGGCAATCCAGACGATATGTTGACAAAAAAACTGGTCAAAATCACTCACCGTTGCGGCTGCGATTTTGACCAGTTTTTATATTAAATGGTTATGGAGACTCCTATATATCCGCAATCACGGTTACTCCACCCTTCGTTTTCTCACCAATTTTCACTTTAACATCGGCATCCAGCGGCAGGAAAAGGTCGACACGGGAGCCGAATTTGATGAAGCCCAGCTCGTGGCCCTGCTGCACCTGCTGGCCTTCTTTGGCATACCAGACAATTCGACGGGCCAGCGCACCGGCAATTTGACGAAGCAGGATTTCAGCGCCGTTTTTAGCCCGGATCACTACGGAAGTCCGTTCGTTTTCGGTGCTCGATTTCGGGTGCCAGGCCACCAGGTATTTGCCCGGGTAATATTTTACATACTGAACGGTACCGGTGACGGGATGGAAATTGATATGAACATTCAGAGGAGACATGAAGATGGATACCTGCCGACGCGGCTCCTTGAAATACTCCGGCTCGTTGACTTCTTCAATAACAACCACCGTGCCGTCGCAGGGCGAAATGACGTGTTGATCGTTTAGCGGAGTAGACCGGCGGGGTTTGCGAAAAAACTGGAGAATCAACAGAAACAGCACCAGACTCGCTGCCAACACCAGCGTAATCGCGGTTTCATTGCCATTGAACAGGTACGAAGTGGATAAGATGTTGACTGCTAGCAGAATCAACACGGTCCAGAACAAAATTTGATATCCTTCCTTGTGGATGGTCATACGTGTGGAAAATCAGTTGCGACGTAGAAAGCGGAGTTGGAGCGCGAAGGTACGAAACAAACGCCATTGACTCCAATTCGAACCGTTACATTCCCCCTGCTTAACCCATGCGGTTCCAGGCCGGTTAACCAGCCTGGAACCGCAATCGGATCAATAGCCGCCCCGGTATTTATACGTGCTGGCCACTTTGTCGATGGCAACGATGTAAGCCGCCAGCCGCATGGAAACTTTATATTTTTGTGAAGTTTCAAACACGCGATCAAAGGCGTCTTTCATGTTGCGGTCGGCCCGGCGGTTGATGCGGTCGAGGGTCCATTTGTAACCAATACGGTTTTGTACCCACTCAAAATAGGAAACCGTCACCCCACCGGCATTGGCCAGAATATCCGGCACCACCATGATTCCTTTCTCATTGATGATGTCGTCGGCACTCGCCGATGTGGGGCCGTTGGCACCTTCCACAATCATTTTTGCCTGAATCGAATCGGCATTTTCGGCGGTAATTACGTCTTCCTTGGCCGCTGGCACCAGCACATCAACCGGCAACGCCAGCAATTCTTCGTTTGTTATCCGCTCAGCACCTGTATAACCGTCGAGGGTGCCATTGTTGGCGTTTCGGTACGCCATAGCCGCACCAATGTCCAGTCCTTTGTCATTATAATAGCCGCCCGTTACGTCGCTGACTGCCGTAACCGTCACGCCCCGTTCGTGCAGCAACTCAGCCGCAAATGACCCCACATTTCCAAAACCCTGAATAGCCGCCGTCGAACGGTATGGGTTCATTCGTAATTTATCCATGGCCGACAAAGCCGCCACCGTCACACCCCGGCCCGTAGCCTCGGTGCGCCCCAGCGAACCGCCCAGCACGAGTGGTTTACCCGTTACGACGGCATTGATGGTCATGCCGCGGGATTTTGAGTATTCGTCCATCAACCATGCCATTTCGCGCGGGCCAGTACCCATATCAGGCGCCGGAATGTCGCGGTCGGGACCGAAAACATCGAGCATCGCCACGGTATAGGCCCGCATCAACCGCTCGATTTCACCGGCCGACATTTCGCGCGGGTTGCAGGCAATACCGCCTTTGGCTCCGCCATACGGGATATCGACAACGGCGCATTTCCAGGTCATCCAGGCTGCCAGGGCCCGCACTTCATCGAGCGTGACCCCCGGATCAAGCCGGATGCCTCCTTTGGAAGGGCCTAAAATAGTGGAGTGAATAACGCGGTGTCCTTCAAAAACCTTGATGGAGCCGTTGTCCATCGTAATGGGTAAACCGACGGTAACCTGCCGGGCCGGTACTTTCAGAATGTAGTACATTTCTTCGGTAATACCGAGCATTTGCGCAGCCGCATCGAATCGTGACATCATCGACTCAAGCGGGTTTTCTGTATCTTTTATGGGAGCTGGTTCTATGTAAGCCATAATACTATTTTTTTAGTTGGCGAGTTCAATGGTGTGCCGTAACAAACTTACCAAAAAAGACAACGCTATGTGTTAAGAGCTATTTTTTCGTGGTTTTGTATAATTTTAATCTTCAAAATCATTTATGTCTGGCATCCCTTTCGTCCAAACATCGCCACATCAACCGACCATTAAGCCAAATTTTTATTGGCATTTATGGGTAATTACCAATAAGTGTTTTTTGAACTTTTTTTTAAACGGTAAGCGTTATTCGTTGAAAAAGAATGAATCGAGTTGTAATTTTGTTGTTTCATCGACGGAAACATTTTCACCCACTTAACTAGCTGATCAGTACGATGGTTCAGGAAGAAAAGAAAAGATACTCGGAAGAGGAGCTAAAAGAGTTCGAGGTGCTGATTACTCAGAAACTGGAAGCCTCCCGCAGCGAGCTAAACTACATTAAAGAAACGCTTAGCAAGCGAAATGACAGCGGTACGGATAATACGTCGGGTACCTCGAAGTTACTGGAAGATGGCGCCGACACCAGTGAACGCGAAAACTTTAGCCAGTTGGCAGCTCGTCAGCAGAAGTTTATTCAGCAACTCGAAGCGGCTTTGATCCGGATCAAAAATGGTACCTACGGTATCTGCATCGACACCGGCCGGCTGATTCCCAAAGAGCGACTGCGTGCTGTACCCCACACCCAGCAGACGATCGAAGCCAAACTAAAACGGGCGTAATTCTGCTCAGTGACTTGAGGAAAATATTTTTAATAACCTGCCCGCTCTATCCATATGGAGCGGGCTTTTTTATGCGCCCCGAAACAGCGGTCGGCATTATTTAATCCAACCAAAAGTAAAAACTAGGCTGAATGTCAAAGTTTTTCTAAACAAAACGGACAATAATTGGTAACTACTACAGCAGCCACAAATGATGAACGTTATGCTAGAGAAATTGGAAGAAATCAGAGAAAGCATTTTTAAATACCTGGAAGCGCGGATCGAATTATTTAAACTGGAAACCCGTAGTCAGGTCGAAAATATTGCTTTGAAGGCCGTACATGGCATCGTGCTTGGTTTTTTGATAACCATCACTACTATTTTTCTGTTTTCCTTACTGGCCGCTTACCTCAACGAAGTGTTGGATAGCCGGTATTTGGGATTCCTGATTGTAGCCGGTTTTTTCCTTTTGCTGACCTTAATCTGGGCCTTTGCAAAAGGTAGTATTGAAAATATGCTTCGGAAAATGACGTATAATATGATTAAAAACCAGCAGGAGAAAAAAGCGGAGGAACGGGCCGAAGCCATCGAGGATCTGATGTCCCAAACGCGCCAGTCACTGCGGGAAAACGGCCCGGTGAAGGAGTAAACAACCAGCCACTTTTTTCAAAATAATAACTAAGTAGGACGTATTTTTCACAAGTCAATCCATTTTTTACTAATTTTAGAACGCTCTTTTTATGGATACGAATGTGCCCTTTTCAGATACTGCGGCCCGCCGGGCGGAGTTGATGGAAGCCACCGAGCAGTATAAAAGTTCGATTGAGTCCAACGTCAACGCCTTGAAAGAGGATGCTACCCAAGTCGGTAAAACGGTGGCGCTGGTCGCAGGAGTTTGTCTGGCAGCTTACGTTGTAGCCAGCATTGTATTGCCTAAGTCTGATAAACACGACGAAGACGACGATGCCGATTACGACGATGCATACGCTAATGGTAGCACCCACGCCCACGTGCGACGGGCCGCCAAAGCCGCCGAGGACGCTCCCAGAAAATCGGCAATCGGTGGGGCTATTACCGGGATTGTGACGTCTATTTTGACCAATATCGCCCGGCAGCAGCTAACTGAGTTTATTTCGCGTTTACGTCAGAATAATGCAACCACACAAACAGAACCAGGCCAATACCCGTAACTCGCTACTCAATACCCTGTATCACCGCAAGGAAACGGGGCAAAAATCATTTGCTGTCTTGCTCGATCCTGATAAGATCGAGCAAGACGCATTTAAAGACCTGCTGATCCGGAGCGTCGAAAACCGGGTCGATTTCTTTTTCGTGGGTGGTAGCCTGATTACCAACTTTATTCTGAAGGAAGTCACTGACACCATCCGGACCTATACAAACATTCCGGCCATTCTCTTCCCGGGTAACAGCCTGCATATTGAACCCAGCGCCGACGCCATTCTGCTGCTTTCGCTTATTTCGGGGCGGAATCCGGAATTTCTGATCGGGCAACACGTCATTGCGGCCCCGCTTCTGAAAAAAAGTGGCCTGGAAATTCTCTCGACGGGTTATATGCTCATCGACAGCGGTGCCCAGACAACCGTTTCCTACATTAGCAATACCACCCCAATTCCGCACGATAAACCGGGTGTAGCCGCCTGTACTGCGATGGCGGGCGAGATGCTGGGACTGAAATTAACCTACATGGACGCGGGCAGCGGAGCCCGGTGGCCGGTTTCGCCGGAGATGATCGCAACCGTCCGTAGCTGTGTCGATACCCCCATTATTGTCGGCGGAGGGATTAACTCCATCGAACGCGCCCAGGCCGCCCTGCAAGCTGGTGCAGATGTGATTGTGGTTGGCAACGGCATCGAAAAAAATCCGGAATTACTACCCGAAATTGCGGCTGTCGTTCAGGAAATGAACCGCCAGTTGGCGTAACCGATACTCCCTGAAGGCGTGGAGAAGAACCCAGGTTCTTTCTGGCCTTGTGCTTGTTATCCATGTATAGTCAGGCCGGAAAACTGATTGAGGCCCCTCCCCGGTTCGCGGCTTTACTTTGCCGTTTCGCTGCTCACAAACCGATTAAATAAATCCGGAAGCTGGTAAACAATCAGCGTGAATACCACGCCCCAGAACAGGGCGCTGATGAGCATATAACTGAAAATCAGGGAACGACTCACCCGAAATGACACGGCAAGGATGGTCCCGCCGATGGGCGTCAGCAGCAAGGGTGTCAGGAAGGCAATGCCCACCATTCCGGATCGTTTCCAGACCCGAACCGCCAGCCGGGTCCGGGCGGTAAAACGCCGGGGTGCCGAAGGTCGGTAACGGTTCCAAAGCGTCCGCAGAGCCGCCCCCGCATAGGTAACCAGAACGACACTGGCCATCATACCGGCTGCCGTAAAGAGCCAGGTCTCGACCCAGGATAGCCCCACGGCAACGCCGGTTACCGGACCGCCGATGAACTTTACCATACTGGCCACTAATACCGATAGATATTTTGCAATTTCCATAGTGGGAACCAACCAGATCAAATTTAGTTAAAATAAACAGCATTCACGACTAAATAGTTATTCCATGCCGGTTCTCCGACAGTCTTCTTTTCCCGGATCACCTCGCTACCAGATTAACGGCCATTTGCAAACCATTTTTCCCAGCGTTCTCCGGAAGGTGGAGGGGGTGGTGTATGAACGCGAACGAATTACCTTATCCGACGGCGATTTTCTGGACCTCGACTGGATTGACCGGAACAGTGACAAAATCGTGATCATAACGCACGGTCTGGAAGGCGACTCGAACCGGCATTACATCAGAGGCACCGCCAAGCTCTTTGCCCAGCAGGGCTGGGATGTGCTGGCCTGGAATTGCCGCTCGTGCAGTGGCGAAATGAACCGGGCGTTCCGGCTGTATAACCACGGCGAAATTGGCGACCTTGGCGAAGTGATCAGCCACGTGCTGCGCACCAAACCGTACCGCCAGCTGGTATTGATTGGCTATAGCATGGGTGGCAATATTGCCCTGAAATACGCGGGTGTGCACGGCAAAAATCTGCCGGATGCCCTCCAAAAGGTGGTGGCGGTGTCGTCGCCGACGGATCTGGAAGCCAGTGCCAAACTGCTCGACCGACCGCAAAACCGGTTTTACCGCAACCGGTTCATGAAAAAGCTCATCATCAAATTACAGCAGAAGGCCGACCTTTTTCCGGGGAAGCTGGATATGACAAAGTTGCAGCACGTACGGCTCTGGCGTGATTTTGACCAGCATTTTTCGGCTCCTGTAAACGGATACCGTGATGCCGACGATTTTTACACGCAGGCTTCGGCCGTTAATTTTATGAATGGTATTGCCGTGCCGACACTGCTCATCAACGCCCAGAATGACCCGATCCTGTCGCCCGAATGCTCGCCCGCGTGGCTGGCCGAAAAACACCCGAACATTTACCTCGAAACGCCCCGAACCGGCGGCCACGTGGGGTTTTCCGTTCGTGACGATGAATTTACCTGGGCCGAACGACGGGCACTGGAGTTTGTCAGTCAGGACGGGCGGTGATGCTTTTTTTACCGTATCTTTCGCATTCAACAACCCTTTCCCATGAATCTCGTTTTCGCAGACGCCTACACCCTCAATCCCGGCGACCTCGACTGGACGCCCCTCACCTCCCTCGGCAGCGTTACGCTGCACGACCGTACCGCACCCGACCAGTTGATCGAGCGCCTGAAAGATGCCGATATGGTGCTGGTTAATAAAGTAAAAATGAACCGCCAGACACTCGAGCAGCTGCCGAACCTGCGGTACATTGGCGTCACGGCTACCGGCTACGACATCATCGACTGGAAAGCCGCCCGGCAGTTGGGCATTGTCGTTACCAACGTCAAAGGCTACAGCACCGAGTCGGTGGCACAATTGACCTTTGCGCTTCTGCTGGAACTCACGCACCGGGCAGGTTTGCACGCCGACAGCGTTCGGGCGGGCGACTGGGCCCGGAATCCGGACTTCTGCTACTGGAAATCTCCGCTGGTCGAACTGGCCGGAAAAACGCTGGGCCTTGTCGGTTTCGGTGACATCGGGAAACGTGTAGCGGATATCGGGCGAGCGTTTGGCATGAACATTCTGGTCAACCGCCGACATACCGACGAGCAACCGCCGGAAGGCATCCGGTACGTGGATCAGACCACCCTCTTTGCCGAAAGTGACGTGGTATCGCTCCATTGCCCGGCCACCGACGAAAACCGGGGATTTGTCAATACCAGCCTGCTCAGGCAGATGAAGCCAACGGCTTTTCTGCTTAACACCAGCCGGGGGGTGCTCATTAACGAAGCGGATCTGGCAGAAGCGCTCAACAACGGTCAGTTGGCGGGGGCCGGTCTGGATGTGTTGGGTACCGAACCGCCTGCGGCAGACAATCCCTTATTTTCGGCCCGCAACTGCCTTATCACTCCTCATTTAGCCTGGGCCAGTCTGGAGGCCCGCCAACGGCTTCTATACGAAATCGTCGAAAACATTCGTGCCTTTTTTGCCGGTCAGCCCCGCAATGTGGTGAATTAAGCCCCTTCTTCAAAAACCTTATCGATGGCCCTGCAACACGTTGCGGGGCTTTTTTGTCTTGTACCATGTACCGTTCCGTCAATTTGGTAACAGGTAGTGGTGTTACCGGTGGCAACTTTGTATCTTTCTAATCAATAAGTTACGGTTTATGCTTCAACGTTTTACCAGGTCTGATAATGGATATGTTGTTGAATCGGCGCACGGTTGGACTTTCCGTGTTCCACTGCCTTCAGATTGCCTTATGTAGTCTGTCACTGGACCTCATCACCACCCCGGACGGTTATGGAAAACATATATACGGGGGAGAAATGAACCTCCAGGCAACCGCCCGCCAGAACTACTCTACCCTGACGCTGACCCTCTACCTGGATCAGGCCAACGCGACTCCCACCGACTACGAACAACACATAGACCTCTACATTTTCCGGAAAAGCGATCATGAACGCGTTACAACAGCCCGTGTTCATCAAACGGCTTCCCAACGGGTTCGCTACGAAAACCAGGCCTGCGCCGACCTGCGGAATCTGAGCGTGCTGGCGATGAACTACAGCACCGAACTTTATTTAAACCCCAATACCTTCAGCGATCCCGGTGGCTATTACGTCGTCTGGGACCGTTGTTGCCGGAGCGCCGACATCAGTAACATCCAGGACCCGGGGTCCGAAGGCATGGTATTCTATATGGAATTTCCATCCGTCCGGCGCAACGGGGCCGCTTTCACCAACTCCAGTCCGCAATTCAGTTTTCCCAACGGCGACTACATCTGCGTCGGCAAACCTTTTCATCTGAATTTTGCAGCAACCGACGCCGACGGTGATCAGCTCCGGTATTCGCTCGTAACGCCACTGGCGGGATATACTAATAACACGGGTTTCTTTACGGTGGGCGATGGCAATTCGCACGCTACCTATCCAGAAGTGAACTGGCTACCGGGTTATAGTGCCACCAGCGCCATTCCCGGCAATCCCGCACTGAGCATAGACCCACAAACCGGGCAGCTACGTGTAACAGCCCGGCAAACGGGGCTGTTTATTTTTGCAGTTCTGTGCGAAGAATACCGTGATGGTGTCCGGATTGGGGCCGTCCGGCGGGAATTTCAGATGCCGGTGGTCGATTGCGGGACCAACACCCCACCCCCGCCGGTAATCAGTTACAACAACGTCGAAATCCTCGACTTGTCCATTTGCGAGGGCGGAACCGTTACCTTATCCACGGAAGCCGATTCGCGCTGGTCGTATCAGTGGCAGCATAACGGGGCTAACATTGCGGGTGCTACATCGGCCACCTTAACCGTCAGCGAACCGGGCGATTACGTGGTGGTCAAGAGCTTTGCCTCTATCTGCGGCAACGACACCACCTCAAAAGTAACCAAAGTGCAGGCGCTACCACCCCCAGCCGCCAAAATTACGCCCGACAGAGAACCAAAACTCTGCGAAGGCGAATCATTGGTGTTATCGATTCAGCCGGAAAAAGGTGTAGTCTACCAATGGACGGAAAACGGTACGGCTCTACCAGCTGCCACCGGTTCATCGCTCACGGTTCAGAAAGCCGGGTTATACGGCGTGCGGGCTACATCGTCACTGGCGTGTGCCAACCGCGACAGCCTCACCGTGATTGTCAACCCAACTCCTGCGGTGACGCTAACCAGTTCGGCTTCGGCTCTTTGCCAGGACGGCGAAGTACAACTGGCCGCCGTTGGGGGCACCAACGTTCAATACGAATGGCGGCTGGACAATACCGCGCTGGGCACAGGTACTGCCGCAACAATGCAGGCTCGTCAGGCCGGTGCGTATCAGGTGCTGGTTACCGACGTCAACGGTTGTCAGGCGCTTTCGGCCCCGTTGATGTTGTCCATCGTTCCGCGCCCGGCTATGCAGTTCGATACCGTCGCTCCGGTTTGTGTTAGCCGTCTGGAACCGGTGCCGCTCGTTGCCAGTCCAACCGGCGGAACCTTTTCGGGAGCGGGCGTAACCGGCAATCAGTTTGATCCGGCAAAAGCCGGGGCCGGTTTGCACACCATTACCTACACCTATGCCGGAAACTCGGCCTGCCCGACCGTAATAAGTCGGCAGATTCGGGTGGAACCGGCTGTTGTGATCGCGATGCCGGAACGGATTACGGTGTTGATGGGAAACGCGGTAACGCTGAAACCAACCGTCACCGGACAGGCGATCCGCTACTTGTGGGAACCACCCGAAAGCCTTTCTGACCCAGCAAGCCCGAATCCGACGGCCAGCCCCACCGCACCAACAACCTACAAGCTGACGGTAACCTCATCCGGTGACTGCCGGACCGAAAAAAGCGTGCAGGTTGATGTGTTCAGGCAGATGTTTATTGCCGACGCGTTTTCGCCCAATAGCGATGGCATTAACGATGCGTTGGAAATTCGCAATACCGACCAGTTCCCGGACTGCGAAGTGACGATTTACAACCGTTGGGGCGAAGTGGTTTTTTATTCAAAAGGCTACAATAAACCCTGGGATGGCACCTACCTCAGCCAGAAAGTACAGGCAGGCTCCTACTATTACCGCATCAAAACCAAACAGCCCGTAATGCCCGAATACCGCGGGGCCGTTCTGGTTACGTATTAAACCCAGCCAAACCATACCCCTCAACTTTTATAGAAATAGACTTCCTCCAGCTACTTTATGGATTTATTTTGTACTTTTCGAGGTCGCTGGAAAGGTGCAGCGGGTGGAATGAATCGACTCGATTGACACGATAGAGAAGTCCAGTTTATCAGCTTTGAAAAGGATCGAATCCGGAATGGGGGCCTTCACCTCCAAATTACCGTGGGTTGGAACGACCATCTTTACGGTTATGTCGAAATTGGCAAACGAAGCGGGGGCCATTAACCTGTCGCAGGGCTTTCCGGGCTTCGACTGTTCGCCGGACCTGGTGGCGCTGGTGGAACACTACCTGAAAACAGGATTTAACCAGTATGCCCCGATGACCGGTGTACCGGCCCTGCGGGAAGCCCTGGCGCAGAAAACCGAGCAGTTGTACGGAGTCTGTTACCATCCGGAAACCGAAGTAACCGTTACATCCGGTGCTACCGAAGCGTTATTTGCGGCCATTACGGCGGTGATCCGCCCCGGCGACGAGGTAATCGTCTTCGAACCGGCGTACGACAGCTACGTTCCGGCCATTGAACTGAACGGCGGCATACCGGTTTTTGTAACCCTGACGCCACCCACTTACGCCATCGATTGGAACACCGTTCGGGCAAAGATTACCGAAAAAACACGGCTCATCATTGTTAATACGCCCCACAACCCCACCGGACGCGTCTGGACGGCGGATGATCTGGAGCAACTGGCCGCGCTGGTCAAACACCGTGACATCTGGATTGTGAGCGATGAGGTTTACGAGCACATCCGCTTCGACGGCCGACCGCACCGGTCGCTGGCAACCCATCCGGTTTTGCAGGAACGTACGTTTGTCTGCGGCTCGTTCGGTAAAACGTTTCACATCACCGGCTGGAAGATTGGTTACTGCCTGGCCCCAAAGGAACTGACCACCGAATTTCGAAAAATCCACCAGTACCTAACGTTCAGCACCGTTACACCGATTCAGCACGCGCTGGCCGATTACCTGAAAAATCCGGAACACTACGAAACCCTGCCCGATTTCTACGAGCGGAAGCGGGACCTGTTTCTGGACAGCATTCGCGGATCGCGGTTCGGGTTTCAGCCGACCGAGGGGAGTTTCTTCCAGACCGTTTCGTACCAGGCCATTACGGATGAATCGGATTACGATCTGGCGGTCCGGTTAACCCGGGAGATTGGTGTCGCGTCGATCCCGGTTTCGGTGTTTTACAATCAGAAAAACGATTACAGAATCCTTCGTTTCTGCTTCGCCAAAGACGACGAGACGCTGCTCCGGGCTGGTGAGCGGCTGAGCCAATTGTAACCTACCCCGTCTGTCGGCAAACGAAAAAAAACAGGCCAGAGAAAATGCTCTGGCCCGATCTTAAAACTGAATACGGCCCAGCACTTTATCCAGTTCAACGGTAGCCGTCAGGTAGTCGTAAATGGCCTGTAAGTAATTGGATTTGGCCTGCGTGAGCGAGAGTTCGGCGTCGGAGAGATCCAGCCGCGACGCGATGCCCTGTTTCCAGCGGTCGCGCGTAATGCGATACCCCAATTCGGCCACGGTAACGGTTTGCTGCTGGGTGGCAATGCGCAGCCGGGATTCCTCTACAGTCGAAAGGCTGATCTTCACCTGAGCGCGGACAATTTCCTTTAAATTGAGCAGTTGCGTTTCGCTTTGCTGACGGGAAATGACGGCCTGCTGAATCCGCGAAACCGTCCGGAAACCGCTAAAAATCGGAATGTTTAGCTGCAAACCAATATAGGAACTAAGCGGCCAGCTATACTGATCAACGCGGAGATGATTGGCCTGCGCCTGCGATTGCAGCAAGCCAATGGCCGACAATTTGGGCGCCCGCTCAGCGGTTTGTAAGGCAATTTGTTCCCGGTTCAGCTTTTCCGTTAACTCCAGCCGATGCACTTCCGGCCGGGCCTGAACGGCATCCAGAAAAGCATCGGTTCCGGGCGCAACAAACGCGACCGGATCGTAGTTCAGCGAATCCTGAAGCTCCACGGTTTCGCGTTCGTCCAGGCCCACGGTTCGTTTCAAAACCGTCTTGGTAATTTCAACCCGGTTGGTCAGGCGGATGATTTCCGGGCGCAGATTTTCAACCGATACAAATGCCCGCAGCGTGTCAACCCGCGAAGCCCGGCCCTGGGCTAGCAGCGACCGGGCATCTTTCAGGGCCTGTTCGTTCCGCGCCAAACTCTGCTGCTGAAGCCGAAGCTGTTCCTGCGTAATGAGCACATCCAGGTAGGCTTTCTTCACGTCGGTCACGACAGTAGCCCGAACTTCGTTGCGTTCTTCCGCCGAAGCCTTTTCGAAAATCTGCGCGGCCCGGATACCCGAACCAATGCCCGCCTGAAACAACGGCTGCGAAACCGCCACTCCGCCCAGCAAGGCGTTTGATCCACCCACCCGGAAGGTGGCCAGGTCATTTTCGCCCAAACCGACAAAACTTCCCGGTAAAAAAGACACCTGTTTCAGCGGAAAATACATATACTGGGCCGAAGCCGATACCGTGGGGAGAGCATAACTGCGGGCTTCGCGCACTTTCTCGGTCGCCCGGGCGGTTTCCAGCGTCGCTACCTGGAGGTCACGGTTTTTCTCCAGGGCCAGCCCGACGGCGCTCTGCATGGTTAGCGAGCGAGGCTGCGCGGAGGCTGGCAGGGCGCTGATCAGGCGTAAAGTCAAAAAAATAAGTAGCGTATGATACGGTTTCATGATACGTTTCGGAGGAGTTTAAACAAGTTCCGGCACTTCTTCGGGCTTCGGTTTCGGAACGCGGGAGAAGTATGAATACACCGCCGGAATGATATAAAGCGTTAGCAGACCGGCGAACAGCAAACCGCCAACGATTACGGTGCCGAGCGAATTGCGGCTGTTTTCGGTCAGCGCAATCGGAATGGCCCCGAAGATCATGGCGAGGCTGGTCATCAGGATCGGGCGGAATCGGGAGGCTGCGGCCACTTTGGCGGCTTCCAGCGTATTCAGGCCCTGTTCTTTGCTCTGGTTGGCAAATTCCACGATCAGAATACCGTTCTTCGTAATCAACCCAATGAGGGTGATGATGCCGATCTGACTGAAAATATTCAGCGTTTGCCCGAAAATCCAGAGACTCAGCAGGGCACCCGTCATGGCCATCGGTACGGTCAGCAGAATAATGAACGGGTCGATGAGGCTTTCGAACTGGGCCGCCAGAAGCAGGTAAATCAGCACCAGGGCAAAAATGAACGCGAACAGCAGACTCGACGAGCTTTCCGAGAAATCGCGCGATTCGCCGGCCAGCGAGGTTTTGATGCTCGGCGGAAGCACTTTTTTGGCAATCCGGTTCATCTCGGACACACCATCGCCAATGGTTTTTCCCGGTGCCAACCCGCCCGATACCGTCGCCGAAATGGCCTGATCGTAGCGGTAAATGGCCGCCGGACTAACACTTTCCCGGAACGAAACCAGGTTGTCGAGCGAAACCATGTCACCGGTTCGGGTGCGGACAAACAGGGCTTTCAGGTCGTAGGGCGTGTCGCGTTCCTGCCGTTGCAACTGCCCGATTACTTCGTACTGCCGGTCGTTGTAAATGAAATACCCGTAGCGTTGACCACTCAGCGCCAGTTGGAGACTGCGGGCAATTTCGGCCACCGAAATTCCCAGCTCAGCGGCTTTGTCGCGGTCAATTTTCAGCACCAGTTCGGGCTTGTTTACTTTCAGATCCGAATCCACAAACCGCAGGACATCGCTCTTGCGGGCCTCGGCCATAAATTTGGGCAGCACATCGGTCAGGGCCGCCAGATTCTGGGCCTGAAGGACATACTGCACGGGTTGCGCCTGACCAAACCGGCTGCCGATGGTGGGCGGCTGAACCGGAAAAACCATCACACCACGGAATTGCTGGGCATTGCGGGAATAAATCTCAAACACATCGGCCTGCGTGGTGGTCCGCTCACCGGCTTTTTTCAGAAACGTGTTCTGAACGGCAATGTTGACCGGCGCGGGTGGGCCAAACGTGAGCGCCAGAATCGAATACGTCTGAAACAAACCCGGTGTTGAATCGACCGAAAACCGGGCAATCTCGTTCATGTATTTTTCCGTATACTCATACGAAGAACCTTCGGGTGCCAGCACCGCCAGACTGATTTGCGAACGGTCTTCCAGCGGAGCCAGCTCGGACGGTAATTGCCGACCAATGATATAAATCAGCCCGAACGTAGCCGCCAGCGCCACAAAAGCCGTCCAGCGATACCGTAAAAACCAGCTCAACGATTTTTCGTAAGCCCGGTTTAAGGCGACAAAATACGGCTCGGTTTTGCGGTACAGCCAATTCGGTTTTTCCTGATGTTTCAGCAGGTACGCACTCATCATCGGCGACAGCGTGAGCGCCACAAAAGCCGACACCAGCACCGAACCCGCTACGACAATGGCAAATTCCTGAAAGAGTTTGCCGGTAATACCGGGTAAAAAAAGGATCGGCAGAAAAACAGCCGCCAGCGTGATGGTGGTCGAAATGACGGCGAAGTAGATTTCCGACGACCCTTTGAAAGCCGCCTGAATCGGGCTCATGCCTTCTTCAACTTTGGCGTAGATGTTTTCCAGCACCACAATGGCGTCATCCACCACCAGCCCAATGGCCAACACAAGCGCCAGCAGGGTCAGAATGTTGATGGAATAACCGGCCACGTACATGATGAAAAAGGCCGAGATGATGGAAACCGGAATGGCAACAACCGGAATGATGGTCGAGCGCCAGTCGCGTAGGAAGATGAACAGGATTAGAATCACCAGTCCGAAGGCAATGAACAGCGTTTCTTCCACTTCCGAAATGGACGCCCGAATGGGTTCTGTAAAGTCTTTTCCGATGGTCAGTTCATAATCAGACGGTATTTCCCGGCGCAACTCTTTCAGCCGCCGGTAAAACTCGTCGGCAATCGCAACGGCATTGGCACCCCGCTGCGGCTCAACGAACACCCCAATGGTGGGCGAATTTCCTTTCAGGCTGTTCAGAATGGCCGTCCGTTCGTTTTCGGCTCCCAGTTCTGCGTAGCCAATGTCTTTAAACCGGATGATGGTGCTGCCCTCCTGGCGAATAATCATGTTGTTGAAATCCCTTTCCTGCGTCAGACGGCCCAGCGTCCTGACGGTTAGTTCATTCTGATCACCTTCCACCCGACCCGACGGTAAATCCACGTTTTCCTTGCGGAGCGCCTGTTCAATGTCCGAGGGCGTGAGCTGATAGGCCGCCAGTTTGGCCGGATCAATCCGTAACCGCATGGCGTACTTTTTCTCCCCGGCAATCCCCACCCGTTTTACCCCGGGAATGGTCTGCATCCGTTCCTTAATGACCGTTGAAGCGATGTTACTCACCTCCAGAATGTTACGGGTTTTGCTTTCGACGGCCATAAAAATTACAACATCGCCCGCATTGGCTTTTTCCACAATCGGCGGGTCCACGTCGCCGGGCAGCAATCGCCGGGCTTTGGTTACTTTGTCGCGTACGTCGTTGGCGGCCGCTTCCAGATCGGCATCGAGGTTAAACTCAACGGTAATCACGCTGGCGGCTTCGCGCGAAACCGACGAAATGGTTCGAATACCGTTGGCTTCTCCGATGGATTCTTCGAGCGGTTTCGTAATCTGGTAGGCAATGACATCGGGGCTGGCCCCCGGATAGGTGGTCGTGACAGTGACAATGGGCGAATCCGTCACCGGATATTCCCGGACTCCCAGGTATGAAAACCCGACGATTCCGAACAGAATAATCAATACGGAGAGTACACCGGCCAGCACGGGCCGTTGAATACTAATTCCTGATAAACTCATGATTGTAGTGATGTGATGGCCTTTTGATCGCGTAAAAAAGGCCGTGGTTAAATACCGTAGCTAGCTATACGTCCTCCATTCAGTTCACGTTAGCGGCTCTGACGGCAACGCCCGGTTCCAGACGCAGCAGGTTGGTGGTCAAAACGGTATCGCCCAGGGATAAGCCTTCCAGAATCTGAACGGTTCCTTTGGAGCGGCTGCCCGTTTTCAGTTCCCGCTGCTCGGCTTTGCCGTTTTTAAGGGCAAACGATGAATAGCCTTTGGCGTTGGGAATCAGGGCCTGCGTGGGAATCAGAATACCGTCGGTGCTGGTGCGCAGGGTGAATGCAATTTTCGCCGATGAACCGGGGACTAATTTCCCGTTGCGGTTTTCGCTAATAGCTTTTACCAGCAAACTCCGGGTGTTCAGATCGGTTTTGGGCTCGGTTGCAACGACGCTGCCCCGGAACGGCTGGTTGCTGTTTTCGGTGGTAAATTGTATCGTCTGGCCAATTCGAACGGCAGAAGCGTATTTTTCGGGAACTGTAAAGGCTACTTCCACCCGGCTGACATCATCCAGCGCCGTCAAAACCGTTGACGGTGTTACGTAAGCGCCAACATCCACTTTGTTCAGACCCAGTCGGCCGGAAAAGGGCGCGCGGATTTCGGTTTTGGCCAGTTCTACGTCTACAATGGCCATTTCCGCCTGCAATACACTCAGGTTGGTAGCAATCTGATCGTACTCCTGCTGATTCACGGCCTCGGTCGCCAGCAGTTCGCGAAACCGTTTTTCGTCCAGACGGGCCAGCTTTTCCTGTAGCGCGATTTTTTTCTTTTTCGCCAGCAAATCGGCATCATCCAGCTTAAACAGCAGCGTTCCCTGCGTCACGTAACTTCCTTCCCGGGCGTAAATCCGGGTTAACTTGCGGGCCACTTCGCTCACCAGATCCACTTCCTGATTGGCCGCGATGGTGCCGGTGGTTTGCAGCTCATCGGTAATGGTCTCCGCTTTCACCACAAACACGTCCGCCGGAATCCGGTGATCGTCGGGCGCAACGGCTGCGGTGGTTAGTTTTTTGACGGGCTCGGCTTTGTTGGAAAAAAGCTTAGGGGTAAACACGAAGAACGCTATCGTCAATACGAAGATGCTGATCATCAATGATACGGTCCGAATCGATTGTTGAGATTCCATGAGGAGAATTTTTTATTGTTTCAATGTTCTACAAATATCGAACTTTAATTGTTTTATGGTTTTCGAACAAGGCACTTGAAAAATGGGTTCCATCGTTTATAAAAAAAGACTTGAATTTTTTTTACGCTAATAATCGTTGTATTAGCAACTCATGTAGCTACTTCTTTCGGGAAGGGGCCACACTGGAAATCGAAAAACTAAAATGAAACAATATCAACATCCGACCCTCGACCAGATTACCCTGACGGGCATCCTGCATGCCCTCAGCGATCCGGTTCGTCTGAATTACGTCCAGTGTTTAGCCCGCGAACTGGATGAGCGCCCCTGCGGGACCATTCCCACCCCGGTGGCTAAATCAACGATGTCTCATCATTTGCGCGTTCTGCGCGAAGCGGGACTGGTTCGCATTCGAACCGAAGGAACTCAAAGTTTAACGTCTCTGCGATTAAACGAGGTGGAGTCTAAATTTCCGGGTATTCTGAAAGCGGTTTTGAAAGCGGCCAGTCAGGAACAGCCGCTCGAAAAATAGCGGCACACCGAGGGAATAGCCCAGTTGCCGGTCAAAGCTTGCGTATCAACCCTGGCAAAACCACTTATATCTACTCTATATATTTTATAGTGATTCACCTTAAAAACAGAGCCAGAAAAACCTCTGGCTCTGTTTTTACAAACGCTTTCCATCCTTTTTTTTCAAACTCCGGCGTTATGCTGGTCTGAAATCCGGATACTCCCGAATGGATGGCGTATTATTTTACACGGACACAGCGAAATCCCAGGTTGTTGCTCCCGCTGCTTACCTCGCCTTTGCCCCGGCTTCCGGCCTTGTAGCGAATGCAATAGTCATCACTGCACAGAAACGAGCCACCCCGCTGCACGTACTTCACCGCGCCGGGTTCGTCGGGATCGTAGCTATCCTGCGGCCCCGTTGGATTACTCTTCGGACTATTTCGGTAATAATCAGGCCGGTACAAATCCTGACACCACTCCCAGACGTTGCCGTCCATGTCGTATAACCCGTACGGATTGGCCGGAAACGACTGAACCGGTGCGGCTGCGGCATAGCCGTCTTCCTTCGTGTTTTTACTCGGAAAATCGCCCTGGTAAATATTGGCAATCCACTTGCCGCCCGGTTTGAGTTCTTCACCCCAGTAATAGGTACGGTTTCCTTTACCGCCCTGGGCGGCAAACTCCCATTCGGCTTCGGTCGGCAGGCGCTTCCCGGCCCATTTGGCATAGGCGGCAGCATCTTCGTAGCTTACGTGCACGACCGGCAAGTTTTCGCGGCCTTTGATGCTGCTGTTCGGTCCTTCGGGATGCCGCCAACTGGCTCCACTGACGTACTCCCACCATTGCAGCGGGTTATCCAGCGATACTTTCTGCATCGGGGGCGTAAACACCGCCGATCCCGGCACCAGCTTATCCGCCGGAACGCCCGGATAATCTTTCGGATTCAGCGGACGCTCGGCCACGGTGACGTAATTCGTTGCGGCCACAAAACGGGCAAACTCAGCGTTCGTGACTTCGTGTTTATCCATCCAGAACCCGTTAACCGTCACGGTATGCAGCGGGCGGGCATCCGGAAACTCGTCGGAACCCATCTGGAACGTGCCACCCGGTATCCAGACCATATCGTCCATGCCGCCTTCCCCGGCGGTTGCGGTAACAGAAGCCGCCTGCCGGATAGCCGCCGACCGGGATGGCATTCCTTTCGCAACGCAATGCGCTCCGCTGTCGGTTTCGGCCGTTTGTTCAGCGGTCGATTTCTTTTCCGAATTACAGGCTGTAAACCCTGCCAGAAAAACGCTGCAAAACAGCATTCTCATCAGGCACTTGCACACTGTTTTACTCCCCGCCTTCCACAATCCTGAGCGCTTCATCGTCTTTATACTTCCGAATTTGGTCTTTCAGTTTATTCTTCAAATCGGCGGCAATCGCTTCATATCCTTTAACACCGTACAGATTCCGGAGTTCCTGCGGGTCTTTTTTCAGGTCGTATAGTTCCCAATAGTCTTTGGGGCCATAGAACCGGACGATTTTGTACTGGCTGGAACGCAGGCCAATGTGGGGTGCAACGCGGTGCGGTTCCGGATATTCGTAATAATGGTAATAGGCTTCCTGCCGCCAGTTTGTCTTCTGGCCTTTCAGCAACGGCAGAAACGACACCCCCTGAATGTCCTTGGGAATGGCGGTTCCGGTCAGGTTGAGCAGCGTCGGCGCCCAGTCGATGTTGGAAACGAGTTGGTTTACCTGCGTACCCGGTTTGATCACACCCGGATAGCGAATAACAAACGGCGTTTTCAGCGATTCTTCGTAGATAAACCGCTTGTCGAACCAGCCGTGTTCGCCCAGGTAAAAGCCCTGATCGGATGCGTAAATAATGACGGTATTTTTGGCCAGTCCGGATTTATCCAAATAATCGAGCAGTGTGCCGATGTTGCGGTCCAGCGAGTTGGCCGTCGCCAGATAATCCTTCAAATACCGCTGAAATTTCCACTCCACCAATGCCTTGCCGCTGAGTTTTTTCTCGTCAAACTCCTTGCTGATCTTATTTTCGTAGTAGTCGTAAAACTTCTTTTTTTCTTCCGGCGAAAACCGGTTATACGCTCCTCTTTTATCGTAATCAAGGTGCACTTTCAGGTCTTCTTTCAGGCGCATCGTTTTGTCGATGGTCATGTCCTGATTTTTGGCCGCATCCCGGTTTTCGTATTCATCATAAA
Source organism: Larkinella arboricola (assembly GCF_003259745.1). GTDB lineage: Bacteria > Bacteroidota > Bacteroidia > Cytophagales > Spirosomataceae > Larkinella > Larkinella arboricola. The sequence goes on from NZ_QLMC01000003.1 coordinate 726,531, forward strand.
ACGTTGCCGGTAGCGGGAACGTCACGTTATCGTACGCACCCAGGTCCTGGATATCGGGTAGCCATTCGCGGTGCGTCGCTTTGTGCCCCACCACCAGAAAGAACGGTTTCGATTTGTCCCGCCCATTCAGCCAGTCGAGCGACAGTTTGGTGGTGACATTGGTGACATAACCCGGATAGCGGGTGGTATCGCCCTTACCATTTACAAAATCCGGGCTGTAATACTGTCCCTGACCGGGCAGCACATTCAGGTAATCAAACCCGTGCGGCAGAGCCCCCAGGTGCATTTTTCCGATCCAGGCGGTTTGGTAACCGTTTTTCTGTAACTCTTCGGGAAACACCGGCTGATTGATTTCAAACTTCCGTTCGTTCACTTTGTAGCCATTCAGGTGGCTGTATTTCCCGGTCAGCAACGTTGCCCGGCTGGGGCCGCAGATGGAATTGGTTACGACGTTATTGTGCAGAATCGCGCCTTCCCGGGCAATCCGGTCAATGTTCGGGGTTTTTGCCAGTTTACTGCCGTAGGCACCGATGGCCTGATAGGCGTGGTCATCGGAAAAAATAAAAATAACGTTGGGCCGGGTTGTTTGCTGCGCTTCCGACTCCTTCGGTTTATAACCAGGAACCGTCACCAGTAAAGCCGCCAGCACCGCTGCTGCACTAATCATACTTACGCCAATTCGTAGATTCATTTCAGTTACTATTTATTTAATTGAGTTACTGCTTCTTCCGGCCATAACACCGGTTTTCCAGTGTTTTTAAACGTAGGCATCTGGGCATTCCAGGTCTTTAACTGTTTAGTAAGCAGCAAAGCCAGTTCTTTTACTTTTTCTGGTTGTTCGTCCGCGCGATTTTTTAGCTCGCCAATATCATCCTTCAGGTTGTAAAGTTCCAAACCCGCCGTCCGGTGGTCATACACCAGTTTCCAGTTGCCCTGCCGGATACCGCTGGCCCAGTGCAGCATCGGCCCTTCGGCCGCAATCCAGCGGTTCGGGTGGTGCCAGACCAGTGCACGGGTGTCGTCTTTCAGCGTCGGGTTTCGGAGCAGCGGCAGAAACGACTGACCGTCAATAGACTGAACGGTTGACGGTTTCTGAACGCCCGCAATTTCCAGAATCGTCGGAAAAAAGTCTTCAATAATCAGGTATTGCTCAGCCACCCCACCCGGTTTGACGACGCCCGGCCAGCGCACCAGCATCGGCTCCCGGATACCGCCCTCGTATACCGACCCCTTACCCGCTCGCAGCGGCAGATTGTGTGTGTGTTCCGGGCCGCCCCGTTGCGGTTTGGTGCTCAGGCCGCCGTTGTCCGACATAAAAATAACTACGGTATTGTCGGCAATCTTACGTTCGTCCAGAAAATTCAGCAGGTCGCCCAGGCTCTTATCCATGCCTTCCACCAGCGACGCGTAGTTGGCTTCGATGCTATCCAGACCGGCTTTCCGGTACTTTTCCACAAACCGCTGATCGGCCATGATGGGCGTATGAACGGCGTACTGGCCGACATACAGAAAGAACGGCTGTTTGCTTTGAATCGGTTTATCCAGCGCCCTGATGGCTTCGAGGGTTAGGGCTTCGGTCAGGAAAACGTCTTTGCCGTGGTAGGCTTCCAGTCCCGGAACGGCATTGCGGTTCGGTTTTCCGTTGGCCGGTCGGTCATAGTTTTCGGTTCCTAAATAACTGGCCGGGTGCCCGATTTCACTGCCGGCAATGTTCACCTGAAAACCCAGATTCTTCGGGTCCGCGCCGGGCGTTCCCGCCGAACCAAAATGCGCTTTTCCGGTGTGAATGGTATAATAACCGTTCTGGCTCAACAAGGCGGGCAATGGCGTTGCGTGGAAGGTGTGTTCAATACCGGCCACCGGGCTCAGACCGTTGATGTTCCAATCCACCGAATTCAGGGTGGAATCCGCATAATCCGTGTTTTTGTTCCTGTTGGGCGAAGTCCAGTGCGTAATTCGGCTATGGGCCGTGTTCACACCACTCAGCAGGCTCGTGCGGGTGGGTGTACAAACCGGCTGGGCGTACGCATTCGTAAATTTCAGTCCTTCCTTCGCCAGCCGTTCCATGTTCGGCGTGCGATACCGGCGGTTCAGATCAGTTACCTGCTTCCAGAATGGTACGGACGTATCCTGCCAGCCCATGTCATCGACCAGAAAAACGACGATATTAGGCCGAGCCGGTTTCTGGGCAAAACCCCCGTTCCCGGCGAAAAGCAGCAAACCGATGAGCGCCCAGGTTTTTAACAAAATGTTACCCATACATTAAAAATTTAAACTTACCTCCACCGAACCTGAAAGGCCTGGGGCGGAGACGAGCCTTTGGGGCATACTATCCATCCGTTATTTATAGCCTTCGTTCTGCTTCAGGTTCGGGTTCCGGTCAATTTCGCTCTGCGGCAACGGAAACAGAACCTGGTAATCAAACGCTATTTTACCCCGCGCTTTGGCATATTCGATGAATTTGCCGTGACGGATCAAATCCTGCCGACGGAGTTCTTCCGAGAAAAACTCCCAGCCGCGCTCCTTCAGCAAATGCGCCCGCAGCGTTTCTTTGGACGCAAAATTGCCAGGTTTGAGCGCAGCCACACCCGCCTTCGCCCGCACTTGGTTGATCAGGTCGATGGCTTCCTGCGTGGGGCCGCTTAGTTCGTTGAGTGCTTCGGCGCGAGTCAGCAGAATATCGGCGTAGCGGTACACCGGGAAATCGTTGCCCATCACCTCGCCGGTCGCGCTCAAATCCTCCCTGAACTTAAAGCTACGAACATCATCGGTTCCGAGCTTAATAATTTTGCCGTTAATGTCCTCGTATTCCGTAATAATGGCCTGACGCCGTTGGTCGGCGGGATCAAAGGTATTGTAAAAAGCCGACAACGTTTTTAACTGCGTGGCATAATTGGTTTTGGGTGCCGTTCTGAATTTATAGTTTGGCGGGGCGGCATGGGGCATATAATTGTCGCCTAAACCCGGCTGCGCCAGACTGGGCCGGATGTAGATAAACTCGCTGTTTTTCTCGTTGGCAATGTCAAATAAATCCGTCCGATTCGGGCCACTGAACAACTGATACACGTTCAGGTCGATGACCTTTTTGGCGGTTTCGGCGGTTTCCTGCCACTTTTTATTGTTCAGGTAAAACCGGGTCAGCAACGACAAAGCCGCTCCTTTGGTCGCCCGACCGTACTGGCTGGCAACAGTCGGTAAAATATCGGCAACGGCTTTAAACTCCGTTTCGACAAACCGGATAAACTCCTCCTGCGTCGCCCGGCCCGGGCGGTCGTCACTGCTGGTGGTACTGCTGGTAATCAGCGGAACCGGCCCGAAAAGCTCGTACAACGTCTGGTAGGCACTGGCCCGCAGAAACCGGGCTTCGGCCAGAATCTGGGTCTTCCGGGTTTCATTCATCGAAATAGCGGGTACCTGATCCAGAATCAGATTGGTCCGGTAGATGGTGCGGTAATGTAGCGACCAGGCGGTTTCGAAAAACTCATGGGCGGCATTCCAGGTGAAGTCTTCCAGCGGCTGGGCCAGACTCCGTAAACCGCCTTCCCGATCAATCAGCAGGTCGGTTGTTACCTCGGCCATCAACAGGTAATTCCGGAAACCCCGGCGTTGCTCCACCGAATAAGCCGAGTTCAGCAAGCCTTCGGCATCGTCGGCTTTCTGGAAAAAATTGTTAGGTCCGAAGGCGGAATAGACTTCTTCCTCCAGTGGGTTTGCACAACCCGTCAACAGGCCAATCAGGGCGAAATAGAGTATCTTCTTCATGAAAGTTCGTAGTTAAAAAGTAAGGTTCAGGCCCACGGTATAGGTTCTCGTCAGCGGATACGCATTGTAATCCGCCCGGACATTCGAGGTACCAAATGCGCTCACCTCGGGATCAGAACCGGTGTAGTTTGTGATCGTGAACAGGTTCTGGCCCGTTACATAAAGCTGGGCACTTCGGATAAACTTCACGCTCGTAACCGGGATGTTGTACGCCAGTTGAACGTTTCTCAGCCGAATGAACGAAGCATCTTCCACGGCCCGGCCGTTGATGTTGGTTGCATAAGCCACCTTTGGCGGAATGCCGGATGAGTTGGCGTTGGTCGGATTGGTAGGCGTCCAGCGGTCGGTATAGGACTCGGCCAGTCGGTTGCGCCGGAACGAGATCGGGTTTTCGGATTCGGTACGGTTCAGGTTGAACACGCTGCTCCCCTGCACCCCCTGCAAAAAGAACGACAGCGTCAGCGGCCCGTAGGAAAAGTCGTTGTTGAAGCCAAAGGTGTAATTTGGAAACGGTGACCCCAGAATGGTCCGGTCGGCGGTGGTGATCTGGCCATCGCCGTTGATGTCGCGGTACCGGTATTCGCCGGGGTTGGCCAGCGGTTGCGGAGACGATTTGATGTTGTCGCCCAGTTGATAAACGCCGTCGATCACGTAGCCAAAAAACGAGTTCAGCGGCTGCCCCTTCTGAATAATGCTGAAATCTTTCGAGAAACCGGCTTCACCCTGAAGGATGTACGGCAGTCCGGCCAGATCGGTTACTTCGTTGCGAATCAGCGTGAAATTAACCGACGACCGCCAGGTAAACGGTTTCTGAATGTTGATGGTATTCAGCGTGATTTCCAGACCGTTATTTTTCATGGCACCCACGTTTTTGAAGGTGGTAGAAAAACCAGTCGTGCGCGGTACGGGAAGCTGGAGCAGCAGGTCCTGCGTGTTTTTATGGAAATAATCGATAGAACCCGTCAGCCGGTTGCCAAACAGGCCAAAATCCAGACCAAGGTCAAGCTGGGCGGTGGTTTCCCACTTCAGATCGGGGTTCGGCAATTGCGTAGTCGAAACGCCCACGTACGAAACACCGTCGAAAATCGCATTGCCCTGTGGCCCGAGCAACACCAGCGATTTGTAACTGCCAATGTCCTGATTCCCCGTCAAACCGTAGCTGCCACGCAATTTCAAATCTGATAATACCGTGATGCCTTTCAGAAAGTCTTCTTCCTTAATTCGCCAGCCAAGCGCCACCGACGGGAAGAAGCCGAATTTGTTGTTCTGCCCAAACCGCGACGAACCGTCGGCCCGGAACGAAGCCGTCAGCAGGTATTTGTCCAGCAGGTTATAATTGACCCGGCCCAGATACGACTGAAGCTGGTTCTGGTTCCGGCCCGAACCCACGTCAAACGTCGTGCGGGCACCGGCTGCCAGGTTGTTGGACAGCAGCGCGTCGGACGAAAAATTCTGCGAACCCGCCCCGACGTAATCATTCTGAAATTCCTGATACGTGTAACCGCCCAGCACCTCAAGCCGATGGGCCTCGTTGAAGGTTTTGCTATAGCGGGCCGTCAGCTCGATCAGGTAGTTGCTGGCATTGCTGACCTGCACATCGGCGATTCCGTTTGTGGCCTGACCGCGCCGGGTCTGGCGGGAAATGTAGCTGTCGCGCCGGGCGCTCTGGCGGTCGGTTCCGGCATTGATTTTTACCGACAGTTCGGGCAAAATGAAGTATTCCGCGAAGAGATTTCCGAAGGTTCGGTTGGTTTCGGCCACATCTTTTACTTCGTTGGCCAGCGCCACCGGGTTTTCGAGGTTCACGATGAGCGTCTGGGCGTAGGTTCCGTCGGCGGCCCGGATGGGCAGCGTCGGGTCCTGAAAAATGGCGGTATTGACCACCCCGGCCCCTTCGTTGATGCTGACGCCGTTCGGCACAAAATCGTCTTTGACCAGACTCGTGTTCAGGTTCAGCCCGAACTTGAATTTGTCGTCGTTGTAGGTCAGGTTGGCGCGACCGATGTATTTTTTGAGGCCGGAGCTGATGATGACGCCCTTCTGATCGTAGAAATTGACCGATGCGTAGTAGTTGAATTTATCCTGCCCGCCCGAAAACGCCAACTGGTGGTTGCGGGTGTAGCCCGAACGATAAATCTCTTTCTGCCAGTTGGTTCCGTTGCCAATAGCCGCAATTTGTTCTGACGTAAACTCCGGGGCCAGGCCCTGATCTTTCTTCAGATCGTTCAGCAGGCTGATGTACTGCTGCGTATTGAGCATCGGAATGGTTTTGGCTACATGCTGAAAAGCCGTGTAGGCGTTGTAATTGACTTTCAGCTTGCCTTTCGTCCCCTTTTTGGTGGTCACCAGAATAACCCCGTTGGCGCCCCGCGAACCGTAAATCGCCGTGGCCGATGCGTCTTTGAGCACTTCAATGGATTCAATATCCGCCGGGTTCAGCGCATTCAGCGGGTTACGAACCGCCCCGTCTGTGATGACCGGCGAGTTGGGCACCACGGGCGAGTTGTCGATGGGCAACCCGTCGATGACATACAGCGGCTCGTTGTTGGCGTTGATCGAGTTAGCCCCCCGGATACGGATGGTGACCCCGCCACCGGGTTCGGCGCTGGCCTGCGTGATCTGCACCCCGGCAGCCCGGCCCGCAATGAGTTGATCCACCGATGTCTGAACGCCTTTGTTAAACTCCTTCGAATCCAGCGAACTCACAGCCCCGGTCAGGTCACTTTTCTTCTGGGTACCGTAGCCCACCACGACCACCTCGTTCAGTTGCCGTGTGTCTACAACGAGCTTTACGTCAAGTCTGCTTTTACTATTTACGGCAACTTCCTGCCGGATAAAACCAACGCCTGAAAACACCAGCACCGCATTCGGGGCGGCTGGAAGCTGGTAATTCCCTTCCGCATCCGTGACCGTACCCTGCGTCGTGTTCCTGATCAGCACGTTAATTCCGGGAATACCGTTCCGATCGTCTTCGGACGTAACTTTCCCTCTCACCGGGCTTTGCGAATAACCCGTCAGTTGCAGGAAAAGCCAAAAAGCCGAAAACAGCCGAACGCTGGGCCGTTGCCTGTTTATACGATATAAGTAATTCATGAAGAAGGTAATTTAGGTTTACTTTATAAAATCCAGAGAATTAGAAGATTAATAAAAACAAACTAAAAACCGTCCTGGCGTTATACCAAAACGTCAACTGTTATGGAAGATCAGATAGGGGAAGTAAATCAGCGACAGCAACAACAGCCAGAAAAGAACACGGCTGTTGAGTGAGGGAAATGGATTCGCGCGGACGGTTTTTCGGCCCGTCGGTACGATCGGCTTAAAAGCGTAGAATGTTTCATGATGCAGGCTCCAGCTAGTGGTGCAATCAAATCCTTCTTATTCCAGCAACTTAGTGGAGTAACAAAGGAATGCGATCCGTTAAACAAAACCAACAATCCTTTAAGAAAAATCTGGATAAAGCAATACATTGTTTGCATTGTGCAAATTCCTGGGCTTTGGACGGACAAAAAGTTATTTCGCAGAGTTTAGCAGAGACGAGTAGCGGTCAGCAGAGGCTCCGCTACTCGTCTCTGCTACGATACAACCAACACATATACCGTGCATAAAACAGACTTTGACGCCATTGTTGTCGGTTCGGGTCCGAATGGGCTGGCGGCTGCCATCACCCTGCAACAAGCCGGGCTTTCGGTGCTGGTGCTGGAAGCAAAACCGACCATCGGTGGGGGGCTCCGTTCGGCGGAGTTAACGCTACCCGGTTTTGTGCACGATGTCTGTTCGGCCATTCATCCGCTGGCAATCAATTCGCCGTTTTTTCGGACCTTGCCCCTTGCGGACCACGGATTAACGTACATTGAACCACCGCTGGCGGCTGCCCATCCGTTCGATGACGGAACGGCGGCTATACTGACCCGGTCGCTGGACGAAACGGCCCGGTCGTTGGGAGCGGATGAATCGGCGTATCTGAATCTGTTCAAAACGCTCATGGACCAATGGCCCCGCATCGACGCCGACGTGCTAGGCCCGTTGCGGTTTCCGAGCCACCCCGTTGATTTTGCCCGTTTCGGACTCAACGCGTTACCGCCATCAACCTGGCTGGCCCGTCGGTTTAAGGCCAAACAAGCCAGAGGGTTATGGGCGGGCATGGCAGCTCATTCCATTCAGCCGTTGTCGAATCTGGCTACCTCGGCTATGGGCCTTGTGCTGATGCTGTCGGCTCATGTGGGGGGCTGGCCGTTACCAAAGGGCGGTTCGCAGCAGATCGCCAATGCCCTCGCTTCGTATTTTTGTTCGCTGGGCGGCCAGATCGAAACAAATTGTTATGTCACTTCGCTCGCTCAACTGCCCTCGGCGAAGGCGGTTTTGTTTGATGTGACGCCCCGGCAGCTTCTGCAAATTGCCGGGCACCGGTTTTCCGCTCTTTATCAATGGCAACTGAAACGATACCGGTATGGCATGGGTGTTTTCAAAATCGATTGGGCGCTGGATGGACCGGTTCCGTTTACCGCCGAACACTGCCATCAAGCCGGAACGGTGCACCTGGGCAACACGCTGGAAGAAATTGCCGCATCCGAACAATGGGCGGCCCGGGGCCATCATCCCGAGAAACCGTACGTCCTGCTGGCTCAACAAAGCCGGTTTGACGACACCCGGGTGCCAGCGGGTAAACACACGGCCTGGGCCTATTGCCACATTCCCAACGGTTCGGAAGTGGACATGACCGAGGCCATTGAAAAACAGGTCGAACGGTTTGCACCGGGTTTCCGCGACCGGATTCTGGCCCGGCACACGATGAACCCGGCCCAGATGGAAGCGTATAATCCGAATTACATCGGGGGCGATATTAACGGCGGCATCATTGACATTGGCCAGTTGTTTACCCGGCCCGCCCTGCGCTGGTCGCCCTACCGGACTTCGGCCAGAGGGCTTTACCTCTGCTCCTCGTCTACTCCACCGGGGGGCGGGGTACATGGCATGTGCGGCTATCATGCGGCCCGGCGGGCGTTGAAGGATGTGTTTGGCCGGTAATTCCGTTTTTCTCCTTAACTTGGCTATTTGATCAACGCAATTACTGCCGTTAACCCGGATATGAAAACCGTCTTAACCTTCACGAGTTTATTTCTTGCCTTTTCTTCTTTTGCTCAGGATAAATCTGACATTCCGGCAGAAGCCCGCGCGGCTGCCCAGTCCGTAAAGCCGGAAGCGATTAAGGCCCATATGCGGTTTCTGGCCGACGATGCTATGGAAGGGCGCAAACCGGGCACGCGAGGCTATCGGCTGGCGGCCAATTATGTGATCTCCCAATTTGAAGCATTAGGGTTGCAACCAGCGGGCGACGGCCAGACGTATTTGCAGAAAGTACCGCTGCGTCAGTGGCGGGTTCAGGAAGAAGGCAGTTCGCTGGCGTTCATCGGGAAAAACGGAAAGGAACAACTGCTGACACTCGGAAAAAATTACACGCTCAGCCCGGTATACGGCGACGAAACAAGTGAAATAACCGCGCCGGTCGTTTTTGTCGGTTTTGGGGTAACGGCCCCTGATCTGAATTATGACGATTACAAAAATGTAGACGTTAAGGGGAAAATCGTTGCGTATTTCAACGGCGCTCCGGCGGCTTTTCCGTCCAACCAGCGGGCCTACCACGGTTCGGCCAAGCTCGAAAATGCAGCCGCCCACGGTGCCGTTGGGGTAATTTCGTTCAGCCTGCCTACCGACGTTCGGAACCGCCTGGAAGCCTCGTCGGCGCGGGCGCGGCAGGGAACGTACCGATGGATCGGCAAAGATGGTAAACCGCAGCGGGTTTTTCCGGAACTGAAAGGAATAGCCTCGTTGGGCGATTCGACGGCCCGGACGGTTTTTGCCCAATCGGGTCGTTCGCTGGCCGACATTATTGCAGCCGCCAACAAGAGTATCCCGCAGTCGTTTCCGCTCAATTTCTCGGTTCGGATAAAGACCGAAACCCGTTCTGGGGGTGATATTGCCGGTTATAACGTGGTGGGCGTACTGCCCGGCACCGACCCGGTGCTGAAAAATGAGTATGTGGTTTATGCATCCCACCTCGATCACCTCGGCATTGGTCGGCCCGTCAAAGGCGACTCCATTTTTAACGGGGCGCACGACAACGCATCGGGCGTGGCCATCAACCTGGAAGCGGCCCGGATGTATGCCGCGCTGCCCACCAAACCCAAACGTTCCATCCTGTTCGTGGGCGTAACGGCGGAGGAAATGGGCCTGCTGGGTTCCGATTATTTTGCCAGCAACCCAACGGTTCCGAAAGAAAACATTGTGGCCAACCTGTGTCTCGATATGCCGTTTTTCTTCCACCCCTTAGTGGATATTGTGCCCTATGGGTCGGAGCATTCCAGCATGGCGAAGGAGGTAAATACCGTAGCGAACTACCTGGGGGTAAAAGTAGCCAAAGACCCCATTCCGGAGCAGGTGGTGTTTATGCGCAGCGATCATTTCAGCTTTGTCCGGCAGGGGATTCCGGCGATTTACATCAAAAGCGGTACCGAAGCCGGCAATCCGCAGCTCGACGGCCTCAAGCTTAACCTCGATTGGCGGGCCACCATCTACCACTCTCCGCAGGACGAAATTGATCAGCCGTTTGATTTTAACGCGGCTGCCAAACACGCTCAGCTCCAGTTTCTGATTGGTTACCTCACGGCCCAGAATCCGAAACGCCCTACCTGGAATCCAGGAGACTTTTTCGGCACGAAATTCGGAACCAAACAGACCGTTAAATCGCAGAACAATAGCGGCAAGTAAATTAATCCGGCATGAATACGCTCAAAGCCCTCGTAACGGTATTGGTATTGGCACTCCTGCTCGGCTCGTGTGAAAAACCGGATTGCCAGGCTCCACCGCCTTCGTACAGTTTCGCGTTTGTGGACACACTGGGGCAGCTTCTGACTGACACCACCCTGGCCCAGTCGGTTAAGCTCACCTACGCGGCAGCTTCCGGAACGCAAATGGATGTAAAAGAAAATGATTTCAAGGTTCACTCTTCCAGTCCGTATCCCTATACCTACGAAGCTTCCTACAAGTTGCTCGTCCATGCGGCCGAACAGGGAAAGGGCGACTACACCGTTGAAATAGGCGGAAAACCACGCGGAACGTTACATCTGAAAACATACGTCAATCGCAATCCCTGCAATGGCTGGTACGATCTGGCAGAGGTTCGCTACAACGATAAGGCCGTCAGCCCCATGATTGGCAACGGGGTTACGTACGTTGTTCTTGTCAACCTGTAAAGAGGAAAGCGGATTGCGATAATCGTTTCAACAAAAAACCACCCGGCCGGGTGGTTTTTTGTTGAAACGCAAGTCATTAAACGTTCATCAGCGACTCCCGACGGCGCATTTTACCGGCCGGAATACCGAACATCATCTTGAACCGGCGACAGAAATAGGCCGTATCCTTGTAACCGACTTCAGCGCCGATTGCCCGGATGCTTTTCTTCGACGTGCGGAGCAGGCCAACGGCAGCTTCCATACGCTGGTATTCAATATAGTCCTGCGGATTGATACCCGTCAGCATTTTAAAATACTGTCCAACGTAATCTTCTGAAACGTTGGCAACGTTAGCCAGCACTTTGTTCGACAAATCACCGCCAAGGTTGTCTTTGATGTAAGCGAAGATGTCGATCAGACGCGGATCTTTGAAGTACGTACTATTGGTAACCAACTGCTCAACGAACAGACGGTTTTTCAAAATGTAACGGATAACTTCAATAACGATTTCTTCAGTTTTGATTTTGATAATCCGTCCTTTACCGGCCGTATCCAGCATATCTTCCGCCAGAATCTGGTTGATGGTCTGCACCAGCGAATCTTCCCGCTTGATAATAAACGGCGGTACGTCCAGCGAGTTGAAGAAGTTTACCGAGTCAAACACTTTCGCTTCGAACGACACATACCCGAACGAGTTGGGCATGTTGGCGATTTTCTGCGGATCCCGGTTGGCTTCGAAATACTGCTCCCGGTGAATCATGAACTCTTCGTTCGAGACGGTTTTGGGTTGCGAGGCATCCCCGTACGTTACGGTAACGTGCTTACCACCGGGAATAAATAACATATCACCCACATCGACCTTTACTTTTTCTTCGCCGAACGATACTTCGCCGTTGTAAAGAACGGTCAGCGTATTTTCAACGTCGTAATAGTTCTTGATGGTTATGGGTTGTAAAATACGGATGTTGCGAGCCTTAATAAACTTCACACCCAGCGATTCGATTATTTTATTATAGTCTTCCATAGGGGAAAGTGATGTACCTACATTGATTATTTTGCAAAGTTGCACAAATCTAATAAATTGTACAAATCTAATAAAGCTCTCACTCTTGCGAAAAGATAAAAAAAATAGCGCGATACCCATAAAGTATCGCGCCAAATTTTTGAAAAATTGTGCTACCGCTGAAAAAGTTCTATTTAACGAGCTCCCGGGCAATAACTAGTTTTTGGATTTCCGATGTACCTTCATAAATCTGCGTAATCTTCGCATCCCGCATGAATCGCTCCACGTGATATTCTTTTACGTATCCGTAGCCTCCGTGAATCTGAACGGCTTCTGTCGTTGCCCACATGGCTACTTCCGACGCAAATAATTTAGCCATGGCGGCAGCCTGCACAAAATCGTTGTGTTCGTCTTTCAAACGGGCGGCTTTATACACCAATAGCCGGGCGGCTTCAATTTTGGTCGCCATTTCGGCCAGCTTGAACTGAATAGCCTGGTGATCAAAAATTTTTTTTCCGAATGCCTGCCGTTCCTGCGAATACGTTAAAGCCCGCTCGTAGGCCCCGGCGGCAATGCCGAGTGCCTGAGCCGCAATGCCAATCCGGCCTCCGTTCAGCGTCGACATCGCGAATTTGAACCCGAAACCGTCGTCGCCAATGCGGTTTTCTTTCGGCACCTTCACATCGGTAAACATCAGGGAGTGGGTATCGGACGCCCGAATGCCCATCTTGTCTTCTTTTTTTCCGACCGCAAAACCGTCCTGCCCTTTTTCAACGATCAGGCAATTGATGCCCCGGTGTTTTTTTTCAAGATCGGTTTGCGCGATGACCAGATAAACGCTCGCCGACCCGCCGTTTGTAATCCAGTTCTTGGTCCCGTTCAGCAGGTAATGGTCTCCCTTGTCAAGGGCCGTCGTATGTTGCGAAGTCGCGTCCGAACCGGCTTCCGGCTCCGACAGACAGAAAGCGCCGATGACTTCACCCGTGGCCAGCCGGGTCAGGTATTTCTGTTTTTGCTGTTCACTACCAAACTCCTCCAGCCCCCAGCAAACCAGCGAATTATTGACCGACATAATCACCGAACAGGACGCATCGACTTTGGAAATCTCTTCCATTGCGATCACGTACGAAACCGTGTCCATGCCGCCCCCGCCGTAGTCGGGCGACACCATCATGCCCAGAAAGCCCAGTTCGCCCATGCGCCGGACCTGCTCAGTCGGGAATTTTGCCGCATTGTCTCGTTCAATCACGCCGGGCAGGAGCTCCGTTCGCGCAAAATCCCGCGCGGCTTCGCGCACCGCCTGCTGTTCTTCGGTAAGGTTAAAATTTAGACCTGATAATTCCAGTGTGGATGACGCCATACGTATTGAAGTGTTAAATCCGTAACCGTTTTTCTCATGAAGAATTGACGAGTTCTTTCCGCCCACCAACTCTCCTGAATTTAATAAATTCTAATTAAAATACATATTTAAGGAATAACGACGACCTTGCCCAGCACCTGCCGGTTCATCATGTCGCGCAGGGCCTGTGGTGCTTTGTCGAGCGGGTACTGCGCCTGAATGTGCGGTTTGATTCGTCCCTGTTGATAAAACGCCAGCAATTGCTGAACATTATCCTGGTTGTCCTGCCGTTGTTTTTCGGCAAACGCGCCCCAGAACACGCCCACCACCGAACACCCTTTCAGCAGCGGTAGATTTAACGGAATGGCGGGAATCTGTCCGGCGGCAAACCCCACTACCAAATACCGTCCCTGCCAACTGACGGAACGAAGAGCCGCTTCGGTCAGAGGGCCGCCAACGGGGTCGTACACCACATCGACACCCCGCCCGCCGGTAATCTGCCGGAGTCGTTCGCGCAGATCCTCGCGGCTGTAATTGATTGTATCGCCAGCGCCCACCTGCCGACAAAGCGCCAGTTTCTCATCGGTCGAAGCCGCAGCAATGACGTTGGCGCCCATCATCCGGCCCAGTTCAACGGCGGCCAGTCCCACACCCCCGGCGGCTCCCAACACCAGCAGGGTTTCGCCGGGCTGGAGGTCGGCGCGGTCTTTCAGGGCGTGGTACGACGTGCCATAGGTATACATCATGGAAGCCGCCGTGTCATACTCCATCCCAGCCGGGAGCGGGAACGTCTTGAAACCGTCGGCCAGCGTTTCTTCGGCAAAACCGCCAAAACCGGTGAGCGCAAACACCCGGTCGCCGGGCTTCAGGTGCGTAATGCACTCGCCCACTTCCTTCACGATCCCGGCTACTTCGCCCCCAGGCGAAAACGGAAACGGCGGCTTAACCTGGTATTTTCCCTGAATCATGAGCGTATCAGGGAAATTGACTCCGCACGCTTTTACCTGAATCACCAGCTTCCCGGTGACGGCTTTCGGCGAGTCGGTTTGTTCAACGGTCAGCGTTTCGGGCAGACCATACTGGCGACAAAGGACGGCTTTCATCGTTTACTTATACATCACAATCAGCGCAGCACCGGTAACCATGATAACCGCGCCGACGAGTTTCTGAATGATATTTTTTTCCTTAAAAAATTGATACCCAAACAGGACATTCAGCAGGGCCGAAGTCTGAAACAGAGCCAGCACATAGCCGACCTGCATACCGTCGAACGCGACGTTGGTAGAAAACTGCATGCAACCTGTTGATACAAACAGGGCCGCGCAGGTTCCTTTCTGCGCCGAAAACACCCGGATCTGCTCGCTCAGGCGATTGCGCAAGGTAAGGATAATCCAGCCAAAGGAGAACAGAAAACCGAGGACGCACCAGAGTACAAACGTGGTCATGGGCGACGACAGCAGCATGGCGCGCTTGATAAAAACCGCTTCGATGGCCGAGCAGACGAGCGCGATCAGTCGAAACTGAATTTCCGGTTGTTTCAGAATGTCCAGCGAAAACCCGCGCCCCTGATTGCCGGAACCCAGAACCACGTAGCTACCCGCCACAATCAATGCAACACCCCCGGCTCCCATCCAGCTTGGAATTTCGTTCAGCAACAGCATACCGAATACAATACTGACCACGGATTTATAGGCGTTGACCGGCCCCAGCACCGACAGTTCGCCCGTCCGGATGGCTTTGATCAGAAGCACATTGCCCAAAACGCCGATGGCATTAAAAACAAGGACGTTCCACCAGAACTCGACGGGCAGGTTGTCCAGCTTTAATTCGGGCCAGAAGGCAATCGTCAGGATGCTCAGAAACCCGTAGGTGGCCGAGGAAACAAACAACGGTTCGGCTTTGCGCTGGGTAAGCTGT
The DNA here is from genome assembly GCF_003259745.1 of Larkinella arboricola. Lineage (GTDB taxonomy): Bacteria > Bacteroidota > Bacteroidia > Cytophagales > Spirosomataceae > Larkinella > Larkinella arboricola. Next base: position 741,781 of record NZ_QLMC01000003.1, read on the forward strand.
TTCTGAAAAACGTTCGATAAAGGACTCGAAACAATGCGAACAACAATGGCAATGGTAGTTAGGGTAAGAATGAGCAATAGCATGGATTTCGTATTCTTGTGAAAAATTTCACTTTATGACTCGCTTCGGGCTTCTGATCAGTTTGTGCTTCCTTGTTTCGTCCCTATGGGCTCAAAAGAGGATGGTTATCACCGTCGACGATCTGCCGGGCGTTACACAATACGACCGAACGCCCGACGGCAAGATCGCGCTGAACCAGCGGCTGGTCCGGCATTTTACCACCCACCGGGTTCCGGCCATCGGTTTTGTGGTTTCGCAGTGGTTGTATGGCAATGGCGCGCCCGATCCGAAGCAGGTCAATGTACTAAAAATCTGGCTTGACGCCGGACTGGAACTCGGAAATCACACCTACTCACATAAAGATTATACGGGCATCACCATTCCGGAATATCTGGACGATGTAGTTCGTGGTGAGCAGATTACCAAACAATTGGTGGAGCAACGGGGTAAACCGTTCCGTTTTTTCCGGCATCCGTTCCTGCGCAAAGGTGAAACACCGGCAAAAAAAGATTCTCTTGAACGGTTTCTGGCCCGGCAAAAGTATCGCGAGGCACCCGTGACCATCGATAATTACGATTTCATGTTTTCGCAGGCTTACGATAATGCGCTCCTGAAAGGTGATACCGCATTGGCGGCTGTGGTGGGGCGGGATTACCTGGATTACATGACGGCTTACGTGCGGTATTACGAAGCGCAGTCGGATTCGCTCTTTGGGCGACCAATCCCACAGATACTTCTGACGCACGCCAACACGATCAACTCCGCCTGCATGGGGGCGTTACTGGATCGGCTGGAGGACATGGGTTACACGTTTATTTCGCTGGACGAAGCCCTGAAAGACGACGCTTACCGCTCGGTGGATGGTTATATTGGCAAGGGCGGCATTTCATGGATTCACCGCTGGGCGCTCACGCGTGGGAAGAGAGGGGCATTCTTCAAGGGCGAACCGGAAGTGCCGGCGATGATAACCCAACTGGCCGAAGAGAAACCACGATAAACAGTTCAATACGCGTCCCTTCCGGTTCAAATCATTTTTCGGACCGTTTTGCCCGAACAGCGTTGCTTTGCCGACGGTTTTCGGGCAATTTTGGGGTACCATGCGCACCCTCATCCGCTACCTCCGCGAACACCTGAAAGCCGATTTTCGCGTTGACCTCTACGCTCTGGCCGCCCTGTTTCTGGCCGTTTGCATCAGCGTCAATTACTACCTGGATTTTGAAGACAGTTACATCGATGCGTACCGGGGCGACAACATCCGGATCGTCTTTTACTTTCTGTTATACGCCTTTGCCTACTATTCCGGAGTCGGTTTGTGGACCCGTTTTCACGGGCGGCTGGACGTCTGGCATCGGCGGGATTTCTGGATTTACAGCCTGACGGGCCTGGGTATTTATAGTTGGTACGCCGGGTATTACGGTTTTAACGAATGGAGCCATGTTGTCTTTAACGATCAGATTTACGCTTTTGCGTTTTACTGCCTGCGCAACTTGCAGTCGCTGATGACGGTTATTCTGCCGCTCATGCTGTTTTACTGGTTTGTGGAGAAAGAACCAAACGGTTTTTACGGGATGCGGCCCAAGTGGAAAGGGCTGCAAATTTACTTTCTGCTACTGCTGTGTATGGTGCCGCTGATCACCTACGCATCGTTTCAGCCGTCGTTTCTGGAATCGTACCCCACCTACCGCGACACAAACGCCAACGAGTTTTTCGACGTGCCGGAATGGGTAACGGCCCTGATCTACGAGCTGGCTTACGGCTGGGACTTTGTGCCGACCGAATTGATGTTTCGCGGTTTTCTGGTGATTGGAATGGCCCGGATTCTGGGCCGGGGGGCGGTGCTGCCGATGGTGATTACCTACGCGTTTATCCACTTTGGCAAGCCACCCGGCGAAACCATCAGCTCCATTTTCGGCGGTTACATCCTGGGCGTTATTGCGCTCCAGACCCGCAGCATCTGGGGCGGTATCATTATCCACCTCGGCGTGGCCTGGCTGATGGAACTGGCGGCTTTCATCCAGTTGGGGCTGTAAAAAAAAGGAAGTAACGAATACCGTAGCCATCCGTTACTTCCTTAGACACTTCAAAGTAGCCGACTACTTCACTTCCCCCGACAGCGGCACAAACCGGGCCGACAAATCGGGGTCTTTCATGTCTTTATCAAGCGGAAACATCGGCCGCTGAATCCGCTTGTACGGTAGCCGAAACAAATCCTGATCGACTCCGCCGGGGGTCAGGGCCATAATCCAACCCGCCTGCATATTGTACAGTTCGGGTTCGAGGTAGCCAATTTTCACGACCACAATATCGGCTTTCCGGGGTTCTAGTCCCAGCCGGGTAAAATCAGCCTCCTTGTGATACGGTTTGCGTTTCTGGGTAACAATAATGTGGACGCTGCCCACTTTTACAACCACCTCTACCTCAGCATCCCTATCGCCCCTGACAATTGACTGAACCGTGCCTTTGAGCGGAACCGGGGGCGCAAACCGGGCGTCTACCATCGCTCCCGCTTTACCTTCCACCTGCCCACCAACGCCAACGGCCATTGCTTTTTTCACCAGTTCCGGGTCCGGAATAGACGCGTAGATCAGCGCAGGACCATCGGCCCGCTTGAACTCCGGACGAGCCAGAATCTGGGTGAGCGTCCAGGTAACATCACCCGCTCCACCCGCCGTCGGGTTGTCACCCGTATCGCTGATAAAGAACGGATGTTTTGGGCTGGTCAGGGCCTGCGCCAGCGATTGTTCGAGCGTACCGGTCGGTGCAACAAAGTCGAAGTTTGTGCGCACCTTCCAGAAATGCTGGGCCAGTTTCTCCGCCGATTGGGTTACCTTGGCTTTATCATCGCCCACCACCATAACCACGGCATGATTGCGCGGTTCGTCGGCCCAGGCGTAGCCAATCCAGATGGCCGCATCTACAATCCCTTCCTGTTTGTCGGCCAGAGGAGCCACCTGCTGATACAGACTCTTGCCCGGTTCAATCCGGGTGCTGGTTTTTTCGCCCGGCAGCAGAATCGGGACCGGAATCCAGGCTTTATAAGCGGGTTTGCCTTTGCCGCTTTTTAGCCGCTCCAGCAGGTTGACCACGGCGCGTTCCTTGGTTTGCATGGCGTCTTCGTGGGGAGCCAGCCGGTAACACGTGATCAGATCGGTATTTTGGGCCAGTCGCCACGACACATTCCCGTGCAAATCCATCGACGTGGAAATGAGCGTTTTATAACCAACCACTTTCCGAATCCGGATCAGAAAATCACCTTCCGGATCGTCGAGTCCCTGAACACTCATGGCACCGTGAATGTCAAAGTATAAACCGTCGTAGGGACCGTATTTCCTAAGCGTATCCAGCGTTTTATTGACCAGCGATTCGTAGGCTTCCCGCGTTACGGCCCCGCCCGGCAGCGACTTGCCCACCACGGCGGGTAGCCAGAACGCCTGTTTGCGCAGGGGCGATATGGGCATCATGAACGGATAGGCGTTAAACACTTCCGGGCCGTAGCGGGCGTGGAAAGCCGGTTCGAGCGTAACGGCTGGCGAAAACGTACTGGATTCAATTCCTAAACCGGCAATGGCAATGCGTGGTAACGGCTTTTGAACGGCGTTCAGTGTCGATTGGGCATAACCTGAACAGGCAGTAAGAAACCAGGTGGCAAGACCTAAGAAGAGCTTTTTCATGGCTACAATTTAAATTATTTTAAAGAGTAGACAAGGGTTTTCAGAGCGGCCCGGCAAAACCGTCTGCTAGATGCTAAAAATTCAGAATGTTGTCCAATTTGTGAGCCGATTGGTTGTTCTCTACACTAAGATTGTCGGAAACCTGTGTATATTTCTGCATTACGGGTTCTTTCTTGAACAGGCCACTCACCGACATGCCAGAACGTTTAATCAACCACCTGACTAGATTCGTAAACGTACCCGACGAAGACCGCGCGACGATTTTGCGTTATTTTAGGCCCGTCACCCTGAACAAGAAAGAAAATCTGCTGGAAGAGGGGCAGGTGTGTCAAGCCAATTACTTTGTCCTGAAAGGCTGCCTGCGTATGTTTTTTGTGAATGAGAAAGGCGTCGAACATACCACGCAGTTTGCCATTGAAAACTGGTGGATGACGGACAACATGGCTTTCCAGCAGCAACGCCCCTCCGATTTTTACATTCAGGCCGTCGAAAAAACCGAGGTGCTGGCCATTAATTTCGAGTCACAGGAGCAGCTTTGCGCCCGGCTTCCCCAATTCGAACGGTATTTCCGGCTGGTTTATCAGAAAGCCTACGCTGCGGCTCAACTCCGGATTAAATACCTATACGACTTTTCGCGCGAGGAGCTTTACCACCACTTCAATGACCGGTATCCTGACTTCATCCAGCGCGTTCCGCAGTATCTGCTGGCGTCATTTCTGGGCTTTACACCCGAATACCTTAGTGAAATCAGGAAGAAAAAGCGTTCTTAAACCAGTTTAAGTTTTTCCGGCGAGCCGCTGTCTACTTTTATTCCACCATCAAAACAGCGTATACAATGGAAAAGCGAATCAATGTTCAGTTCGTTGAGCCCCAGGCTTATAAAGCGATGCTGGGGTTAGAAGGGTATTTGCAAACCGCCCAACTCACCAAAACGCATAAACACCTGATTAAAATCCGGGCCTCCCAAATCAACGGGTGCGCTTTCTGCATCGATATGCATACAAAGGAAGCCCTTAAAGACGGCGAAACCACACAGCGCATCTTTTTGCTGAACGCCTGGCGAGAAACCGACCTCTTTACCGAAGAGGAAAAAGCCATTCTGGCGCTGACGGAAGAAGTCACCCTTATTCATCAGGCCGGTGTACCGGATAGCGTCTATCAGCAAGCCGAAAAACTGTTTGACAGCCACTACCTGGCGCAGATCATTATGGCCATTGTTACCATCAACGCCTGGAACCGGATTGCCATCAGTACGCGTCTGGAAGTGGGTAAATAAACCCGAAGGGCCATTTTATCACTTGAAAACCGGCTTCCGGCGGAGAAAGACAAAACCGGCCTCTTCCCGAATAATCTCCAGATTCGGATTGTAACGGTACTGGTCGATGTTGATGTTACGGGTTACGAAAAAAGTTGGTTTATCAACTGGCCCGTTCATCAGCCAATCTTCGCGGTAGCTGTTGGGGTTGGTCGGCGGTTGTTTCCGGAAATAGAACAGGTGGGCGTAACTTTTATACCCGATGGGTTCGATGTAGACATCCTGCCCCTGTTTGGCTTCGTAAAAGTCAATAACCGCTCCCTGCGTATACCGTTCTATTTTGGGAGCAATCGTCGGCAACACAAACCACAGCAGCAACGGTGTGGCCAGAAATAAACCCACGACGCTCCGGATGGGCTGCGTCCGCCGAAACCACAGAATCGCAGCAATGGCCAGCCCATAAGCCGTTCCGATGATCCACTCCCACCCCGCCCACTCAACCGGCGCGGTCAGGTTAGCGGCTGCAAAACGGTCTTTGATGTGCGGAATAAGCTCAGCGGCATTCAGGCCCACCAGCGGTAAGGCGGCAATCAGCAGACCCAATACGCCACCGATAACGGCGATACCGACGGTCAGCCAGCGGTTCCAGTTTAACTGCCCCTTCAGATAGCCGTACAAAACCGTAGCGGCCAGGTACGAAACCGGAAACCAGGCCATCGACGAGTAATGAACAATCTTGGTCTTGACGATGGAGAACAGAATCATGACCACCCAGAACAGAATGACCATCCAGCGCCGGAAGAAAACCGTTGCCTCGGCCTGGCCCTCGGTTGAACTCGGAAAAAAACCGCGAATCGCCAGCAGCGACATGGGAAAACACCCCAGCAGGATGACCACAAAATGGTAGTAAAACGGCTGCTGATGCCCGGCGTCGGGCGTCGAGAAAAGGCGAATCTGGTAGCGAATAAATTCTTCGAAAAACCACCAGCCATTCTTGATCAGTTCCAGACCGAACCAGACGGAAGCCACCGCCAGCGCACAGGCGAAAAAGGTCAGGCCGTTCAGAAAACTCAGGATGGGCCGAAACCGCTGAAGTGCCCAATAGATCAGAAACGTCAGGCCGAGCAGCAAACCGCCCACCGGACCTTTGGTCAGCACCGCCAGCCCGACAAACAAGCCCGACAATACCGCCTGCCCGATTGCTTTAGAAGTGCCGTAAGCCGACACCGTCCGCGCCATAAACCAGACACTCAGGAAGATAAACAGATTAAACGTCGGGTCGATGATTCCGGTTTTGAAATAGAGGTGGGGCGTCAGGGAGCCGAAATAAGCCAGCGCCCACAGGAGCCCAAACCGTTCGTCGACGAGTTTTTTACCGATTGAATACAGCACCAGCAAGGTTGCGATGCCCACCACCGCGTTCGGAAAACGGGCGGCAAACTCGCCAATGCCGAATGCCTTCATCGCCAGCACCTGCAACCAGAAAAACAAAGGCGGTTTTTCCCAAAAAGGCTGAAAATTAATCTGAACCCGGGTGTAGTTGCCCGTCACCATCATTTCCCGCGCTGATTCCGCGAAGTTAATTTCGTCCCAATCGAACAGGTGAACGCGGCCCAGAAACGGGAAATAAAACAAGGCGCCGACCAGAATAATCAACAAGGGAATAAAGCGTGACGGAATTTGGGGCATAGCGTTGGGATTGATTTCGCAAAAGTACGGAAACTCCCCGTTCGGTAGTGCGGCAGCGTGTATCTTTGCGGCTTCATCTTACCAAGGCTTCTTCTGATGGCAACCCAAATTCGCATTGGCGTGATTAACGTGTCCGACCGGGCCAGCGCAGGCATTTACGAAGACATTCCCGGCAAAGCCGTAGTCAGCTTGCTGACGAAATACCTCAACTGCGCGTGGGAACCCGTGTACCGCGTCATTCCTGATGAACAACCCCAACTGGAAGCCACCCTGACCGAACTGGCCGACACGGAAGGCTGCTGCCTGGTGGTGACGACAGGCGGGACCGGTCCGGCCCTGCGTGATGTAACCCCGGAAGCCACCGAAGCCGTTTGTCAGAAAATGCTGCCGGGATTTGGCGAACTGATGCGGCAGGAAAGCCTGAAATACGTACCAACGGCTATTTTATCCCGCCAGACCGCCGGTATTCGTAACCAGACCCTGATACTGAATTTACCCGGTAAACCCACGGCTATTGAGCAATGCCTGTCGGTGGTGTTTCCGGCCATCCCGTACTGCATCGACCTGATCGGCGGCCCCTACCTGACCACGCACGAAGACGTGATGAAGGTTTTCCGGCCCAAAGCAAGCTGATTTATAATTGATTGCCGAGGCCGTCCAGTTGGTCCTCGATCCAGTCCATTCCCCGGCCCAGCAGCGCCTGCATAAGACAAACGCGGTTGTCGAAATCCTCGTTGCCGGTTTCCTCGTTGTTCATAAAATCGCGGACCAGCCGGGCATTCTCGTTCACCTGCAAATTCGTTACAATATCGTCGCCGTCGGTGCGGTATTCGGCAAAGGCCGGGAGTTCAGAGTCGAAATGCTGATAGAAAAGATGCCCGCGGGCCGTCCGGACGGCGCACAAAATACCGCTGCCCCGGCTGGTTGAAGGGGCCAGACTGCCTTCCAGTCCCTTTTTCAGAACAATAACGGCATCAAAACCGGCCATGAGCGCCAGTTCCGCCATTTTTATCTGAGACTTTACCTGAAAAACGGAGGTGACCAGAATGCGGGCGCTGCACGGATTCAGGATTCGTTCGAGCGTCGACAGGAACGGGCGTTTCAGGATAACCCGACGGCGATCAACCCAGCGATTCAGGGCGGGCGAGAGTGCTTTCTGATCGAGCACCCAGCCAAACGGTTCCGGTGGCGTATTGATTTCGTGGTTACTCTGCAACATCTGACACCCCAGATACAGATAAAGATCGTGGGCGTTGAGTGTATATTTCGGGCCCGGCGTTCGGCCCACGACCGACAGGGCACCGTAGCCGCGCTGTTCGAAAAAATGGGCCAGCAGGGGGGTAATCAGGTACGTATGTTCAACCCCGTCGAACGGTTCGGCAATCTGCACCAGCGGCCGGTCCATACAGCTTAACTGCCGAAAACCGGGTGTAATGGTTTCCATGGCGGCATTGTACAGCCCCCTATATTCGTCGTTGGTTTCGTTTCGTACGCGCAAAATGCTGGTCGCCATGCCTTTGAACGTCTCACAATCATCGTTCAGAAACAGGAAGTTGCCCAACTGATGCGCTTCGCTCGAACGGAGCATGTGGCCTTTCAGGAGCTTTGTAGCAATCGGGAACAGACTGGTGGGTAAATCAGGACAAACTTTATTGATGAAAAAGGCGGGATTCAGAAAAGCATCTTTCCCAAAAATCAGTTCCAGTGACCGTTCTTCCGGGGTAGGGCCTTTCGCCAGCAGAGCCCCCAAAAAAGCCCCTTTCTGCAAAGGATCGGCCTGATCCGACAGCAGAATCTGGCGGCATTCTTCCACCAGAGCGGGCGGTAGCGGACGGCTATTTTGCTTACCGATTCCGATATGCTGAATACCCCGCCCCAGCGCAGTTGCGGTAGGATCGGCGAGGGATTGCGGTTGATACATAAGCAATGGTCACCTTGGAATTACAGCCGAATTTATAAAAAGAGCGATAGCTTACCGAAAAACCTTATAATATTTAAGCAGTATTTTCAATAAATACCAATTATTTATTGGCATATAACTATTCTATCAATTTATTTTTTTGAAAAAAGTATATTTCACAAAATTACCGGCTATAATTACAAGACGCGTTAAAATAGGGTTAATAAGATAAACGTAATTCGTAGGTGAAAGGCCGTCTATCCGACTATTTACCGCTCCTATGTAATTATTTTAAGAAAAAATAAGAATAGGGTTTCAGGAACGCCGAAACCGGATACGTCGGCTATGCCAGGTTTTCGGGTGCTGGTCCCAATACCGGCTTAGAAGCAAAAAGACGACAACCGATGAAACCGTCCCGATGATGGAGCCCACGTAGACATCTTCGACAAAGTGCTGGAAGAGATAGACCCGCGAATAAGCGGTGATGATGGCCATCAAAGCCCAGAACCAACCCCGGCTTTTCCGTTCATCGAGTAGAGCCAGCAGACAGAAAATGGCAAAAGCCGTGGTAGAATGCCCCGATGGAAAACTGTTGTAGCTATGAATATCAAGCCCTTCGATGACCCGGTATTGCCAGTCCGAATGCTCAAAATACTTCAACGGCCGCAGGGAACCCGCAAAAACCAGCTGTTTCAGCACCCGGACGATGGCGGTAGAAAGCAGAAAGGAGGCAGCCCCCATCAGCGCAAAGCGAAACGAGCAGAACGCCAGCGCCACGGTAACGATGACGGCAAAGGCTCCATCGCCCAGATACGTCACATTGCGGAAGAACACATCGGCACTGGGTGTGTGGTGGGCATTGACCCATTGCATCAGCTCCGTCTTGCTGTAAGTCAGCATCCCTATACTGACGAGAATAAAGGCACTCAGATAAACGAAAAAAAACGAGCGGTTTCGGGCAAGTATATTCATAGGGTACAAAATTAAAAAGCAGACAAATTAAAGCGCAGTAGGCTGTAAATTACCTGCTAATCTTTTATGGTTCAGAAATAGTTTGTAACTTTGCGGACTATTTTGAGAAGAGCGTGAAGGAGCTGCAAAAATACGACATCCAAATCAGTAGCCTGGAAAACAAATCGTACGAGTTTGACTTTGAATCCGGCGATGCGTTTTTTGAGGCTTTGGAACAGGAGCTAATTCAGCACGGATCATTCAAGACGCACCTGGTTTTAACCAAGTCGTCGTCCATGATTCTGTTGAATTTCCATATCCACGGTACGGTGGAATTGATTTGCGACCGGAGTCTGGACTCTTTCGATGAGCCGCTCGATATTCAGGAGCAATTATTCCTGAAATATGCCGACCACGCGGAAGAGCTGACTGACGAAATTGAGTTGATCCTGTGGGATACGCAGCAAATCAACATTGCACGGTACCTGTTTGATTTTATCGTGCTGTCATTGCCGATGAAAAAATTGCATCCTCGTTTTCGTGAAGAAGAAGCCAACGAGGATGAAGAGCAGGAGGGTAAGGTGGTATACCGTTCGGAGCCGTCGGCCGAAAATCCGGATGACGAAACCAGCGAACCGCCCATTGATCCCCGTTGGGAAGCATTACGAAAACTGAATAATAATTAATTCCATTTGTTATCGCTTCCGGGCCAATCCGGCAACCGGAGAAATGACAAGATTAGACTGACAATTGATCCAATAAAGTTATGGCACATCCCAAACGCAGACACTCTAGCACCCGTCGGGACAAGCGTAGATCACACGATAAACTGACCGCGAAGGCACTGTCTTTTGACGCAACAACGGGCGAAATCCACGTTCGTCACCAAGCACACGTATTTGAAGGTAACCTGTATTACAAGGGTAAGATGGTTATCGAAAATTACGCACCAACGGCCTAACGGTTTATCCCTCCCCTGTAGGGGCTTTTTCCAGCATATCGAAAACTTCTATCAGGAGGTTGGGGTTAACAAGTATTTCACAGGAATCTGCACCGGATGAACGTGAAATACTTTTTTATTGCCGGGCAACTAGTATTTTTACACGTTTGTTTTCCAATTCAGCGCACCCAAACCTGGTTCAATGAGAATCGCAGTCGACGCTATGGGTGGTGATTTCGCTCCGGATGCTATTGTGGAAGGAGTCGTGATGGCCACTAAAGAATTACCGAGTGACGTTACCATCGTACTGGTGGGCCAACAGCCGATAATTGAAGATCTTCTTCGAAAATATGACTATGCTGGCTCCGGCGTGGAAATTGTTCATGCCGAAGATGTGATCGAAATGGGCGAGCACCCCACGAAGGCGCTCTCGCAAAAACCCAATTCCAGCATCGGAGTTGGGTTTAAACTTTTACGTGACAAATCGGTAGACGCCTTTTGCAGTGCGGGAAATACCGGTGCCATGCACGTGGGGGCCCTCTTCAGCATTAAGGCCATCGAAGGCGTTCTGCGGCCCGCCATTGCCGGATTCGTTCCGCAGTTGAGTGGCGCTTCGGCCGTTATGGTTGACATTGGTGCCAATGCCGACTGCAAGCCGGAGATGCTGCTGCAATTCGGCGAAATCGGTTCGATCTACGCCCAGTATACCTTTGGCATTGAAAAACCGCGCGTCGCCCTGATGAACATCGGCGAAGAAGAACAGAAAGGTTCGCTGGTAGCGCAGGCCGCCTATCAATTGCTAAAGAATAGCCAAAAAATTAATTTTGTCGGCAACATGGAAGGCGTCGACTTTTTCCGCGACAAAGCCGATGTCATCGTAACCGACGGTTTTAACGGCAACATCCTGTTCAAAATGGGCGAGTCGCTGTACGAGATCACCAAAGAACTGGGCCTGAAACACGACTTCATCGATAAAACGAATTACGAGTCGGTTGGCGGCAGCCCCATCGTTGGTGTTAATGGCAACGTCATTATTGCCCACGGCATCTCGTCGCCCCTGGCCATTAAGAATATGCTTAACCTGGCGAAAAGGCAGGTAGAATCCAACGCCTATACAAAAATTGCACAGGCTTTAAGTTGAAATTAAGACAAGCGATCAAAGACATGAGACAAAGGACCTGCGACACTCAATTATTTATGTTACCACGCCCCGGCTCCCTTGTCACACGTCTATCCTCTTTTGTCTACCAAATCGATTGTATCCCCGCGTATGAACAATAAAGCGGCAATTACGGGCGTATTCGGCCATGTACCGGACTACATCCTGACCAACGCGGAGTTGGAGAAAATGGTGGATACCAGTGACGAATGGATCACCAGCCGCACCGGTATTAAAGAACGGCATATTCTGAAAGGTGAAGGACTGGGTACGTCGCACATGGCGGCCAAAGCCGTTGAAGGGCTGCTGGCCAAAACGGGTACTACGCCTGAAGAGGTTGAACTGTTGATTTGTGCCACCACGACTCCCGACTACGTATTTCCGTCTACGGCCAATCTGATCTGCGACATGACCGGTATCCGGGCCGTCGGTAGTTTTGATATTCAGGCTGCCTGCTCAGGATTTCTATATGCTTTAACCATTGGCTCTCAGTTTATTGAGACCGGGAAGTATAAAAAAGTCGTTGTTGTAGGAGCGGATAAAATGTCGTCTATCATCGATTATACCGACCGAACCACGTGCGTCCTGTTTGGCGACGGAGCCGGTGCCGTTCTGCTGGAGCCCACCACCGAGAACTACGGTATTTACGATTCCATCATTCGCTCCGACGGCTCGGGCCAGAATCACCTGGTTCAGAAAGCGGGCGGAAGCCGTTACCCACCCACCCACGAAACCATCGACAAACGCTGGCATTACGTTTACCAGGATGGGCCATCGGTCTTTAAATTTGCCGTCAAAAATATGGCCGACGTCTCCGCCGAAATTATGGAGCGCAACCAGCTGACCGGTAACGATATTGCCTGGCTGGTGCCTCATCAGGCCAACAAACGCATCATTGAAGCCACCGCCAACCGCATGGGCCTGGGTATGGACCGGGTCATGCTGAATATCCATAAATACGGCAATACCACCGCAGCAACCATACCGCTTTGCCTGTTCGACTACGAATCACAGTTGAAAAAAGGCGACAACCTGATTCTGGCCGCTTTTGGTGGCGGATTCACGTGGGGAGCGGTTTATTTAAAATGGGCAATTTGATTATCTGAACCAACATTACGCCGATTTCAGATTTAATATGATTCATAAACCGATCATTGAAACCGCCGAAATACGGGTAATCGCCATTCAGGATAATCCTTAAAATCAGTGTAATCATAGTTCAGAAATTATGGCAACGACCGCAGATCTTCGGAACGGACTTGTGATTAATTTTAACCACGACCTGTTTCAAATTGTAGAATTTCAACACGTTAAGCCCGGAAAAGGCGGAGCATTCGTTCGGACGAAATTGAAAAGCCTTACGTCAGGCAAGGTACTCGATAATACATTCAATGCGGGTGTAACAATTTACCCGGTACGCGTAGAGCGTCGGAAGTTTCAATACCTCTACAAAGACGAAGCGGGTTATAACTTCATGGACAACGAAACGTTCGATCAGATTAATCTGACGGATAAACTCGTTGATACGGCCGATTTAATGAAGGAAGGCCAGGAGGTTGAAATTCTGATCAACGCCGAAACAGAAACCCCACTGACCTGCGAAATGCCGCCTTTCGTCGAACTCGAAGTGACCTACGCCGAGCCGGGTATTCGGGGAGATACGGCTAACAGCCCCAAAAAGAAAGTAGAAGTGGAAACCGGTGCCACCATTATGGTACCGCTGTTTATCGAACAGGGTGACAAAATCCGGGTCGATACCCGCACGTACGATTACGTTGAACGAGTAAAATAAGTTTAAGAATGATGAATGATGAATAAAGCGGGAGACGGTTTACCCCCTCCCCCCTCGTTCATCATTCATCGTCGCACCGGCGACCCGGTCATCATTCAAAAAGAGATGGACACGAAAGACATTCAGAACCTCATTGATTTCATCGCCCAGTCGGGCTTGGATGAGGTCAACATTGAGACCAACGAACTGAAGCTGAGCGTAAAACGGTATGGCCAGACTTCGGTTGCCCCCAGCCAGCCGGCTGCCCAGCCGACTCCTCAGCCAGCCGCGCCCGCTGCCCAGCCAGCCGCTTCGGCTCCAGCGCTACCACCCGCCAGCCCGGCTCCCAAAGCGGATACGTCGAACTACCTGACCATTAAATCACCGATGATCGGTACGTTTTACCGCTCGTCAGGCCCAGACGTAGCTCCCTTTGCGGAAGTAGGCGACGAAGTGAAGCCCGGCAAAACCGTGTGCATTATCGAAGCGATGAAACTCTTCAACGAAATCGAGTCTGAAGTAGCCGGCCGTATCGTTAAAGTTCTGGTTGAAAACGCTACGCCGGTTGAGTATGACCAACCATTGTTCCTTGTCGAACCTGTTTAATGGTGAATAAGCGAATGAGTGAATGAGTGAATAGGTTCGCAGGGATCTGCTTCTGGCAAAACTATTCACTCATTCACTCATTCGTTCATTTGCTCATTCAGAAAATATGTTTAAAAAAATACTTATCGCCAATCGGGGCGAAATTGCGTTGCGGATTATCCGGACGTGCCGCGAGATGGGCATTAAGACCGTAGCGGTTTATTCGACCGCCGATCGTGACAGCCTGCATGTACGGTTTGCCGACGAAGCCGTCTGCATCGGTCCTCCGCCCAGCCGCCAATCCTACCTGAATATTCCCAACATCATTTCAGCCGCCGAAGTAACCAGCGCCGACGCCATTCACCCGGGCTACGGTTTTCTGTCCGAAAACGCGGAGTTCTCCCAAATCTGCGCCGATTACGGTATCAAGTTCATTGGAGCTACCGCCGAGCAAATCAATGCAATGGGCGATAAAGCGACGGCGAAAGCCACAATGAAAGCTGCTGGTGTACCCGTTATCCCGGGTTCCGATGGCCTGCTGGAATCGGTAGATGAAGGGAAACGCCTGGCAGCCGGAATGGGCTACCCCGTCATTATTAAGGCGACAGCCGGGGGCGGGGGCCGCGGTATGCGGATTATCCGAAGCGAAGCCGAATTTGACAAAGCCTGGCTCGACGCCCGCATGGAAGCCGGAGCCGCCTTTGGCAACGACGGGTTGTATCTCGAAAAATACGTTGAAGAACCCCGCCACATCGAGATTCAGATTGTCGGAGATCAATACGGGAAAGTCTGCCACCTGTCGGAACGGGATTGTTCCATCCAGCGTCGGCACCAGAAACTGGTCGAAGAAACGCCTTCGCCGATCATCAGCTCCGAACTGCGGGAACGCATGGGAGAAGCGGCTATCAAAGGGGCCTCGGCCATCGGGTATGAAGGGGCCGGAACCATTGAGTTCCTGGTTGACAAGCACGGCGACTTCTATTTCATGGAAATGAACACCCGGATTCAGGTAGAACACCCGATTACGGAGGAAGTAACGGATTTTGACCTGATCAAGGAGCAGATCAAAGTAGCCGCCGGAACGCCGATTTCGGGCAAGAACTACACGCCGAAAATTTACGCCATGGAATGCCGCATCAACGCGGAAGACCCCGCCAACAATTTCCGGCCATCCCCCGGTAAGATCACAAACCTGCACTTCCCCGGTGGCCACGGCATCCGGATCGACAGCCACGTATACAGCGGCTACACCATCCCGCCGAATTACGACTCAATGATTGCTAAGGTCATTGTATCGGGCCAGTCGCGCGAGGAGGTCATCACGCGGATGAAGCGGGCGTTGCAGGAATTTGTTATCGAAGGCATCAAAACCACCATTCCGTTCCACATCAAACTGATGGACGATCCTAAATTCCAGTCGGGTCAGTTCAACACCTCATTCCTGGAAGGGTTTGACTTTAGTACCTTATAACGCACCCACAGGCTATACGCCGTGAGTAACTATTAAGCCGGAAGCTGTTTTCAGTTTCCGGCTTTTTTATGCGTATTTATTTCTTACCCAGGCTTTTTCCCTAACAATTTCTCTTCCCGCTTGTATCTACTGGAGAGAAGTGGACTTTTGAAGTATTAATTTTCCAATCTAAAATTGTCATGTCAAAACTGAAACTCACGCTGGGCGACAAAACCTATTTCCCGTTTGTCAAGGACCCTATTCCTTACGAAGGTCGCGAATCCGATAATCCGTTGGCGTTTAAATGGTACGACGCAAACCGCTCCATCCTGGGCAAACCCATGAACGAACTGTTCCGGTTTGCCGTCGCCTACTGGCACACGTTCTGCGGAACCGGCGCTGACCCATTCGGACCGGGTGTTAAACAGTTTCCGTGGGATGCCAACGCCGACCCGATGGCGGCTGCCTACGAAAAGATGGATGCGGCTTTTGAGTTTATTACGAAAATGGGGATGGAATATTACTGCTTCCACGACGTGGATGTAGCCCCCGAAGGCAATTCCAATTCTGAATTTGAAAGCAACTTCCGGAAGATCGTCGATTACGCGAAACAGAAGCAGCAGGCCAGCGGGGTTCAATTGTTGTGGGGAACGGCCAATCTCTTCTCGCATACCCGTTACATGAACGGCGCAGCCACTAACCCGGACTTTCACGTTCTGGCGCACGGCGGCTGGCAGGTGAAGAACGCCATTGATGCCACCATTGAGCTGGGTGGCTCCGGCTATACCTTCTGGGGCGGTCGTGAAGGATATATGTCCCTGCTGAATACAAACATGAAGCGGGAGCAGGAACACCTCGGCCGTTTTCTGACGATGGCCCGCGATTACGCCCGCAAGCAGGGTTTTAAAGGAGCCTTCTACATTGAGCCGAAGCCCATGGAACCGACCAAACACCAGTACGATTTCGACGCGGCTACGGTCATCGGTTTCCTGAATAAATTCGGTTTGCAGGATGATTTTGAACTGAACCTGGAAACCAACCACGCAACGCTGGCAAACCATACCTTCGCGCACGAATTACAGGTGGCCGCCGACCACAACCTGCTCGGCAGCATCGACGCCAACCGGGGTGATTACCAGAACGGCTGGGATACCGACCAGTTTCCGATGGACCTCTACGAACTGACCGAAGCCATGCTGGTGATTCTGGAAGCGGGCGGCCTGAAATCGGGCGGGGTCAACTTCGACGCCAAAACCCGCCGGAACTCCACCGACCTGGAAGATATTTTCATTGCTCACATCGGCGGGATGGACGCCTTTGCCCGGGCCGCCATCGTGGCCGAAGCCATCCTGGGCAAATCGCAGTACAAAAAACTGCGCACCGACCGGTATGCCAGCTTCGATAGCGGTGAAGGCTCCCGTTTTGAAAAAGGCGAACTGACGCTCGAAGATCTTCGTGACTATGCGCTGACCAACGGCGAACCAAAGCAGATCAGCGGTAAGCAGGAATTGTACGAAATGATTATTAATCAGTATATTTAGAAGCCGATTACAGGTGCTACGGCTTTCGGTCGTAGCACTATTTTAACGAATTCATAAACCGTCGTGAACCATGATTGCTCTCGTTAGCCTAGGAGGCATCGAACTCCTGCTTCTTTTACTGGCTTTTGTTATCCCGGTTATCGCACTGATCGACATTCTGCGCAGCGATTTTCGTGGCTCCTACGACAAGCTGATCTGGGTTATCGTGGTGTTATGTTTAAATACGGTCGGCGCTCTTCTGTACGCCCTGATCGGACGCAGGCAACGTGTCGCATGAAATCCATTTTATTTCTTCTCCTGTTCGCCCCGCTGGCTGCGGCTTTTGCGCAAAGCGACGACGAGAAAGCCGTTCGGGCCACCATTACCCAGATGTTCGACGGTATGCGGAAAGCCGATACCACGCTTTTCAAAGCCGTTTTTGTACCGGGGGCATCGCTACAGAGTGTTGTCAAAAACAAAGACGGCCTCGCCAGTGTGCGGAATGAGTCCATTGCTGGTTTTATAACGTCGGTTGGTAAGCAAAAACCGGGTGTTCTCGACGAACGGCTTTCTGCGTACGACGTAAAGATCGATGCCGAACTGGCTATTGCCTGGACTCCGTATGTCTTTTATTACAACGGCCAGAAAAGCCATTGCGGGGTGAATGTATTCACACTGGTGAAATTGCAGGACGGGTGGAAAATCCTGTCGATTATCGATACCCGCCGGCGGGAAGGCTGCCCGGATTTGAAGTAACTCCTTACTCACCCCGCCACGTTGGCGCTCGCTTTTCCAGAAACGCCGTCATGCCCTCCCTGGCATCGGCAGTTTGCTGAATCTGCTGGAATTGCTCGTACAGAAAGGCCTGTTGTTGATCCACAGGCAGGCTTTTCAGTTGTTGAAAGGCGCGCAGACCAAATTGCATGGCCGTGGGCGAATACTGTTTGAGTTCTTCCGCTAACCGTTCAACGGCTTTTTCCAGGTCATCGGGCGAAACAACTTCCGTCACCAAGCCGATTCTTAGTGCTTCGGTCGCCGATAGCGTCCGGGCGCGAAGGCACAAATCCAGGGCCGTCCGGGCGGGCATAATTTCGATCAGGCTGGCTATCACCTGAAAGGGGAATAACCCCCGTTTTACCTCCGGCAAACTAAAGGTTGCCGTATCGGCTGCAATGACGTGCGTACAACCGCCGATCAGCAGAAAACCGCCGGCATAGACCGCCCCCTGCACCCGGGCCAGACACGGTTTGTGCAGACCCGCCAATAACTCCGCCAGCCGGACCGGGCCGGACGGCGGAGGAACGGTTTCCTCTCCCCACTCACCTGCCGACAGGCTTTTTAGATCCATCCCGGCGCAGAACACATCGCCCACCGCGGCCAGAACCACCAGCCAGACATCCTTTTCGTAATGCGCGTAAGCCAGCGCAAACGCCAGTTCGTTGAGCAAGGTCGGGTTCAGGGCGTTTTTCTTTTCCGGTCGGTCGAGCGTCAGCGTCAGCACATGATCGTTCAGTTCTGCCCGCAAATGTCGGAACGTATATGTTGAAAAACTGACCGTTTGTTGGGAGGTGTAAAGCATTATCTTTCAGATAAATAATCCGAACGAATGGCCGCCGGATGTAATACTACAAAATTGCGTTTTCCGTTTCAACAATACATGATCAAGCCCGTTTTTCATTCCGCCAATTCTCTTTCGCTATGAAAAAAGTTGCTACGTTGTTGCTGATGCTGAGCGGGTTTCCGGTATTCAGTACGCACCTAATAGGAGGGTATATCCAGGCGGAACGGGTTTCGGGTTCGCTCACGTTTGAATTTACCGTGAATCTATACATGAATGATACCGGTGGCAATGATCAAACTGATCCTATTCAACTTTGCCCAGGCGATGGTGCGGGCCCTATAGCGATGCCACGGCAGGCTCAACTGCGGGTTGGGAACAGTATCATCCGGAGTATCTATAAAATCCGGCATACCTATAGCGGGACGGGTTCCGGGACCTATACCGTATCGGTACAGATTGCCAATCGTTCTGAAGTGAATAACCTGCCCAATTCCATTCAGACACCGTTTTATCTGGAAACTACTTTTTCGTCAACCGTTGTCAATAACCTGCCGGTTTTTCAGGGCCCGGTTCCTGAGAGCCTGACCGTGCCGGTCAACCGGAAAGCGGTTTACAACTTTCTGGCAACGGATACCGACGGCGACAGTGTGGCACATTACGTCATCCGGCTCCGGAACGGGGAGTGCCAGAAAAGCAGCCAGCAACTGCCCGACTATGTTTTCCCGAACGATGTTTCACGCAAAGGAACGTTTAAAATTGACCCTAAAACTGGACTGGTTACCTGGGATGCGCCGACGGAAGTCGGCCTGTATAATTTTGCGGTAGTGGCCGAAGAGTGGCGAAACGGGCAACGCATTAGCACGACGGTTTTCGATATGGTAACCCGCGTGGTCGATCAGCCGGGCGGTAATCCAGACGCGATTCCACCCTATGAACCGGTGCTCGAACGGGGTTTACTAACGGCCGTAGAAGAACGAATCGACGAGCCAGCGCTAACCGTTACGGTTTCACCAAGCCCATCGGAAAACCGTTTTCTGGTAAGGATGAAAAGCCGTACACCCACTACCGCCACCTTTCAGTTGCTGGACAGTCAGGGCAGATTGATGCAGGAAACCACCACCCGAACGGCAGTGCTGGAAATTGAGCAGGCCCTTGGCCATGAAAAACTGGCGCCGGGTTTGTATCTGATCAGGACATCAGCACGCGGACGGGTTTATTCAACTAAAGTAATTAAACGGTAGGTTTTTCACCAATCAAAATAGCTGTTTCCAGGTTCCTTTGATGCGGTTGTATTTCAGAGTGCTCGGCAGAGCTTTCCACCAGTACCGGTTCATTTCCACTGCAAAGGAAGGCTGCATGTAGCAATTGATCGCGCAGCCTTCGCAGCCCGGCAACCGCCCCTCCAGCGCCACCAGCTTCTGCACTTCCTCCGAGCGGTACAGATTGTACAAATTGCCCTCAATCGGAAAGTCCTTCAGACCAAGGTGATAACAGGGCAACACCAGTTTATTTTCGGGCGAAATGACGAGCGTGGTGCTGCCTGCCAGACAAACCGGGTCTTCGACGTGATTGCCGCCATCGCGCCGAAGCTGAATGAACGCATCGTTGATGTACACGTTCTTCTGCTTGCCCCACCACGTCATTTCCTGCAACGACTTCTCCGAAAACCCTGCTCCGGTTTCAACCTCATTGTATTCGAAAACCGGGTTCAGAATCAGCACCAGATTGTTGGGCAGGCAGATTTCTTCGTGCAGTTGTTTGATCTGGTGAACGTTGTGCTCAAATACCGTAAACAGAATATCCGGTCGTTCGCCGAGTTGCCGGGCCAGGGCGATGGATTCCATCACCTTGTCAAAACACTTGACACCCCGCGACTGGTCGTGTTCCTCGGCAATCGGCGAGTCCAGCGAAAAATGCAGCATATCAACCAAACCACGTAACCGTTCTGCGTATTTCGGATACAACAGACCGTTGGTGGTAATGGTGGTGATCAGACCGAGGTTTTTGGCTTCACGAAGCAGTTCGTCGAGCTGGCGGTGTAACAAGGGTTCGCCCCCCGTAAAATCCACTACCCGAACGCCCAGTCGCTTCAGATCCCGCAGGTTATCGCGCACGTTTTCCAGCGTCACATACGGCGAAGGACGCTCCCAGATGTCGCAAAAACTACAACTCGCGTTACAGCGGTATGTAACGTAGTAATTGCACAAAACGGGGTGGGAAACAAGGCGCATGAGCTTTTACTGCAACATTTTAAACAAAGCCGTGAGCTTTTCTTTCAGGTCTTTGCGGTCAACAATAAAGTCCAGAAAACCGTGTTCAAGAACAAATTCGGCGCTCTGGAAACCTTCGGGCAGGTTTTTACCAATGGTTTCGCGAATGACGCGCGGCCCGGCAAAACCGATCAACGCACCCGGTTCGGCGATGTTGAAATCACCCAGCATCGCGAAAGAAGCCGTAACCCCCCCGGTGGTTGGGTCGGTGAGCAGCGAAACATACGGTATTTTTTCGTTCGCCAGCAGGGCCAGTTTGGCCGACGTTTTGGCCATTTGCATCAGCGAATAACCGGCTTCCATCATCCGGGCGCCCCCCGAGCGTGAGATCATCAGGAACGGTGTCCGGGTTTTCAGGGAATGGTCAATGGCGCGCGCAATTTTCTCGCCCACAACCGAGCCCATCGAGCCGCCAATGAAGTTGAAATCCATACAGGCCACGGTTACATCCAGATCATTCATCTTTCCGTAAGCCGACCGAACCGCGTCTTTCAGGTTGGTTTTCGCGATGCTGGCTTTCACCCGCTCCGGATAGGGCTTCGTATCGACAAACTTCAGCGGGTCGGCGGAGGTCATGTTCGCATCCAGTTCCGTAAACGCTCCGTCGTCGAAAAGCAGCGCGAAGTAGGCATCCGAACCAATTTTCTCGTGGTAATTGCAGTGTACGCAGGTATAAGCGTTAAGCTTATGTTCCCGCGAGTGCATAATTTTCTTGCAATTCGGGCATTGGTACCACAAACCGTCCGGCGCTTCGCGCTTCATTTCGGTCGGTGTATTGATGCCTTTTTCTTTACGGATAAACCACGACATAGGGTGTCAGTCTCCAGTTAACAGTTCGTATTCAAGAATTTGCTTATAAAGCAGGGGGCAAAGATAATAAGAAAACAACTGGCACGGTTAAAGTGCGAGATAGTACTTTCGGCGGGCGGGTTCAAACCGCTCAATTGCATACCGCAAAGCCGTGCGCGGAAACCGTCCGGCGTGATCATGCAAAAACTCCTCAAGGGCGTCCGGATTTTTCTTTCCCACCTCCCGCAACATCCAGCCAACAGCCTTGTGTATCAGATCGTGCCGGTGAGTGAGTAACATTTCCGCCAACTGAAACGTGTCCAGAAACTGGTTTTTCCGGATAAAAGCGAGGGTTGACACCATTGCGATCCGCTGCGACCACAGATGATCCGTCTGCACCAGCTCATATAAAACGTTGCGGTCTTTATCCAGCAGGTAGTTCCCGACAATTTCCGGACAACTGGTATCCACCAGGTCCCAGTTATTAATAAACGATTTATTCCGAAGATAGTATTCAAAAATAAGCTTCCGGTTTTGATCGCCCGAGCGTTTGGCCTGGCTGGTCCAGATAATCAAGCCGGTCAGACGGCATTCATGAAACGGATCACGGACAAGCTTTTCGGTTTCGTCTACGGGCAGCAATCCGTACTTTTGGGCAATAACGCGCTGGGGCGGCACGGCTATACCCAGAAATTGATCCCCTTCCCCATATTGCCCCGGACCCGTTTTGAAAAACCGCTTAAAAAAGACGGCTTTTTCGGAATCTCCCAGCGCCAGCAAATCGGCTTTAACGTCTTCGTAAGTCATTGCGGTCCTCGAACTAAAACTAGCATAGGGTGTTTATTGAAGCAACCGAACACCTCGGCTGAACGAATAATAAGCGGATGAATACAAACCCTACCGAACCGATAAGCGAAAGTTCCATCCTCATCATTGTCGGTACCAATCGAAAAAATTCGATGTCGCGTCACATTGCCGACTATTACTACGGTATTTTGCAGCAATTGGGCGTATCGGGTGAAATTCTCGATCTAAGCGGCCTCCCCCCCGATTTTGTAACGACGGCTTTGTACGAAAATACGGGAAAAAATCCTGAATTCAACCGGTACAAAGAGGTGGTCGAGCGGGCAAAAAAGATGGTGTTTATCGTTCCCGAGTACAACAATTCATACCCCGGTGTCCTGAAGGCTTTCATCGACGGCCTGAGCTATCCCAGCGGCCTGGCGAACAAAAAAATAGCACTGGTTGGTCTTTCGGCCAATCACCAGGGGGGCGCTCTGGCACTCAGCCATTTAAACGACATTTTTAGCTACCTGAACTCCAATACACTGGCGTTGCGCGTGAAACTGGCCCAGATCAGAAACTACTGGAAAGAAGGTACGCTGGACAACGATTTGTATAACACGCTGTTGCGGCAGCAGGCCCAGCAGCTAATTGATTTTTAAATCACTCGCGACCTAAACGAAAAAGGAGCCCGTCTGGAGCTCCTTTTTCGTTGAAAGCGCTTAAGAATGAAACCCGCTTTAATCATTCAGCCGACTCCGGATAAAGTCTTTTTCGTTCAGGAGTGGTAGCTCATACAATGTCACTTTCTGACGCGCAAAGGCCGGGGTTTCCAATTCCCGTTCCCGGTCGGAATAGCGAACCTGTACAAAACTTTCGACCATTTTCTGGATTTGCAGCAGATCATCTTCCCGCTTTTCCTCTACCAGAAAGCCTTCATCGAAGTTAGGATAGTCACCACGCGTTGGTGTTTCGTCATAAACCGGAACAGGCGCGGGCGCATGGATATCTCCGGAAGTCTGCGTAAGCGGATTTTCAACCTCATCCACCGTTTGCATCTCCGGCTTTATTTCCTCCTCAACAAGCGGAAAGTCATCCAGCACTTCTTCCTGCCCCTTCATGGGTGCCCGTTGCGACCAGTCTTTAGGCGGAAAATCCGGCCGTTCCGCCGGCAGGTCGAAGCCAGCCGCAATAACCGTTACGCGAAGGTTTTTACCCAGTTTTTCGTCCTTGATGGTTCCATATTTAAACAGATGCGCCTGTTTATCCTTTCCAATTTTCTCCTTAATGTAACCCGTAATAACCTGCAATTCGCGCATGGTGGTACGAGCCTCCGGCCCGGAAGCCATCGTAAGCAGAATCCGTTTCGCTCCCCGAATGTCGCGGTCGTTGAGCAGGGGTGAGTTCAGGGCGTCCTGAATAGCCGTTAAAGCCCGGGTTTCGCCAACAGCATCGGCAGAACCCATTACGGCCTGACCGGCACCTTCCAGCACCCGCTTCACATCCATGAAATCGACGTTGATTTCGCCTTGCACGGTAATGATTTCGGCAATGCTTTTAACGGCATTGGCCAGTACATCATCGGCCTTGGCAAACGCCTGATCCATCGGAAAATCTTCGAAGATTTCCGCCAGTTTATCGTTCAGAATGACCAGTACGGTATCGCAGTATTCTTTCAACTCATCAATACCGCGCATGGCCTGGTCCAGCTTCTCGATGCCTTCAAAGTCGAACGGAGCCGTTACGACGGCAATCGTTAGCAAGCCCATCTCCCGGGCAATCTGCGCAATAACCGGGGCCGCACCCGTACCGGTTCCTCCACCCATACCGGCCGTAATGAACACCATTTTGGTGGGTTCATTCAGGACTTTCCGGATATCTTCGGCGTTTTCCAGAGCCGCCTGACGACCTACTTCCGGGTTGGTCCCGGCACCCAGACCAGACGTCAGCAACGCCCCCAGTTGAATTTTCGTTTTAACGGGGCTGTTGGTCAGGGCCTGACGGTCGGTGTTGCAAACAATAAAATCGACATCATTAACGCCCATCCGGAACATGTGGTTGACGGCATTGCTACCGCCCCCACCGACGCCGATTACTTTAATAATTGGTTCTTCTTCCTCGTCGGCGAATTCGAACCTTATGCCGTACTCCAATGCCTCTGGCATACCTTTTAATTTTTGGTGCGCTAATGAATATCTATTCAGTAACTCCCGGGCAGGCCCGGGAGTTTACCTCCCAAAGTTACAGACTTATTGATTGTACCGGTCGTCGGGACCAAGATCTTTACTAATATCATCAGTCAGGACCTTCCGGAACCAATCCAGGAAACCACCTCCTTTTTCCTTTTTCTTTTCGGGTTCTTTCGTGCTTTTACCAGCAGCCTGCCCCACATTGACGTGTCCGTTGGTAGAATACCCGGTCAACGGTTGCAAGACCGCCGTGTGCAGCGGAATCCGGTCATCGAGCCGTTTGAAACCGGCCCAAACCAGCCCAACCGCCGTAGCAAAAGCCGGGTCGCTGACCAGATCGGCTTTGACGTTGTGCTCGAGTTGATCCGGGAAACCAATCCGGACATCCAGGCTCGTAACGCGCTCAAAAATACGCTCAATACCCGAAATGGCGGCAGTACCACCCGTCAGAACAACGCCCGCAACCAGTTTATCCCGATAACCGGACCGAATGATTTCGGCCTGTACCATAGCCGCAATCTCTTTCAGACGGGCTTCGATAACCAGCGCGACGTTTTTCAGGAGAATATCTTTCGGCGGTCTGCCGCTCAGATTCGGTACGGCCACCACCTCATTCAACCGGAAATCGCTCGGATCAGCACTACCGAATTTGGTTTTCAGCAGTTCAGCCTGCGTCGGCAAAACCCGGCAACCAATTTCGAGATCCGAAGTCAGGCTGTTTCCGGCATACGGGATCACCGCAACGTGCCGCAGGACGTTTTTGTGGTAAATAGCAATTTCGGTCGTGCCGCCCCCAATATCAACCAGCGCAACACCGGCGTGTTTCTCCTCTTCGGTCAACACGGCCAGGGCCGATGCCAGGGGCGCCAGCAGAAATTTATCGTTTTCCAGCGGTTCGCGGCCGGGCGATACCGACCGGGCCCGCTGAATACACTTCCGTGTATACGAAGCCGAACTCGTCTGAGCCGTGATGACCTGAAAATCAGCTTCCAGCTTGACGCCAATTCGCCCTACGGGATAGTCGATGTTGGATTCGCTGTCGACCGTAAAATCCATCGGTAATACGTGCACGATTTCCGAACCGGCAGGCAGTACCGAACGGTACATATCGCCGACCAGGTGATCGATGTCATCGGCCACCACCTCATCGCCGGGTGAAGTACGCGTGATGCTTCCGTGCTGCCGACGGGCCGTTATGTTCTGCCCCGAAAAGCTGACATTAACAACGTGAATATCGATGTTGGCTTGCCCGGCGGCTTCTTCAACGGCACGGTTGATGGCTTCGACGGTTTGACCAATATTAACAACGGAACCTTTCGTAACTCCTTTCGAGATGGCTTTTCCCACGCCCAGAACATCCAAACGGGCGTGATCGTTATTGCGGATAAGACGGCCAGCCACGGCGCACACTTTGGTGCTGCCAATGTCCAGTCCTACTATAATTTCTTCCTGCTTGGGTATCATTCGCACACTATCTGGTTACGGTACTGTACACTTACCTTCCGGTATCGGTCCCAGCCTTTCAGGGGCAGGATGTGTTTGTAAAACAATTTTATTTTCTCAAATTTCATCTCCAGATCAACCGGTTGACCAATTTCAATCAGGCAGTCGCCCACCTGCGGAATCAGTGTCACTTCCCGGTTTTTATCGACGACCACCTGAGCCACCTGCGCTTTCCAGAACGGATCTACTTCGATCTGCTTCAATAGCGCCAGCAACGGCGCGTATTTTTCGGTGGTCAGCGACTGCCGCTGGCTGAAATATGAACCGGATAACAAAACGACCCGCGCCGTGTAATTCATCGAAAGCGGAAACCACCGGCCTTCTTCCGTCAGGTAATAACCGGCAAAAGCCGACTTGTCATCGTCGCCGTCGGGCACCAGCCGGGCTATTGGCCGTTGCTGTTTAATATCGACGATGAGCGTTCCCTTCAAGTCACGAAACAGTTCACAGCTCTTTACCAGACCGTTCCGTTCCAGCCGTTTTTCCAGCCGCTTCAGATTCATGTTGGCGTAATGATCGCCCAACAGTGGATCAGCACCGTCGTTGGTCAGTGTACGCATCACGTCGTTCCGGTTCAGAAACCGATGGCCGTCCACTTCATCCATCCGGATGTCAATCCCTTCGCACCGCCGATGCGTTTGCCGGTGCTCGGTAAAGGCGATTAGCCCCACCAAAACGGCAAAACCCGCTACGGTTAGCAGGAAGGTTCTATTTATGGGCAAAATAGAAAACATCCGTCTTTATTAACTCTAAAAAAGATTTATTTTTATTGATTGGTCTGAAATAAATTCCGCAGTACCGGAATCATCTGATCAATGTCGCCCGCACCGATGGTAGCGACCAGCTCCGGCGGATCGTTGCGCAGAATGTCGGGCAATTCGGCTTTCGTACACTGAATTTTGCTTTCAGACTGAATCGATTTAAAAATCAGATCGGCACTCACTCCTTCGATGGGTAACTCCCGCGCCGGGTAAATATCGAGCAGGATCACGCGGTCGGCCAGCGAAAGACTTTCTGCAAACTCATCGGCAAAATCCCGGGTTCGGCTGTAAAGGTGGGGTTGGAAAATCGCCGTCACCCTGCGCTCCGGATACAGTGCTTTCAATGAGGACAAAAAGGCAGAAACCTCCGCCGGATGGTGGGCATAATCGTCGATAAATATAACGTTTTTTGATTTGAGTATATATTCAAAGCGACGTTTCACCCCCTTATAATTTCCGAGTGCCCGCCCGATTGCTTCGGGTTCAACGCCCACCTGAAGGGCAGCAGCCGCAGCCGCAACGGCATTTTCGACGTTATGAAAACCCGGCACCTGCAAGCTTACATTCTCAATAACTCCCTCAGGGTAAACAACATCGAAAACAAAGCATGCATTCTCAATCCGCAGGTTCCGGCTGTGGTACGCGCCTTCGTTGAGAGAATAGTCGTACACCGTGGCCGGTGTGTGATCAGCCAGCGCCAGCCCTTTTTTCATGAAAAGCGCCCCGCCCGGCTTAATTTGTCCGACAAATGCCCGAAAAGACGTCAGCACGGAGTCATGATTCCCGTAAATATCGAGGTGGTCGGCATCGGTTGAGGTAACAATGGCAACCTGCGGAAACAAGGTCAGAAACGAGCGGTCAAATTCGTCGGCTTCCACCACACAAATGACTTTCGACAGATCATCGGTCGGTTCGTTGAGCAGGAAATTCGTGCCGTAGTTCTGGGTAATCCCGCCCAGAAAAGCCGCGCAGTTCACCCCGGAATCTTTTAGAATATGGGCTACCATCGACGAGGTGGTGGTTTTGCCGTGCGTTCCGGCAACGGCCACGGTCGTCATCCGACCGGCCAGTAAGCCCAGCACCTGCGAGCGTTTTTGCAGCGTAAATCCCTGTTCGGTCAGGTAAATGTATTCCGGGTGGTTTTTCGGGACGGCGGGCGTGTAGATGACCAGCGTTTCGGAAGGGTTTTCCCGAAAGTGAGCCGGAATCTGTTCGACATCTTCCACAAAATGGATAGCCATGCCCTCCTGTTGCAGCGTGTCGGTCAGGGGTGTGGACGTTTTGTCGTAACCGGCCACTTCATAGCCGTTCACCAGAAACCAGCGCGCCAGTGCACTCATACCGATTCCACCAATTCCCAGGAAATAAACGTAACGAATGTTGTCTAAAGTCATTTTTTTACAAAAAGAGAAGCCAATTCCTTGATCGGCTTTTTCTTATTTTATCAATCTCAATACTTCTTCTGCAATTTCGCGGGCGGCTTTGGGCCGGGCCAGACCGCTGATATTTTGACTGAGCGCAACCTGCTGCCCGGCATCTGCCAAAAGCCGCAAAGCTGCCGGAACCAACTCCGTCGAAGCGTCACGGTCTTTGACCAGCAAGGCCGCATTTCGGTTCACCAGACTCAGCGCGTTTTTCGTCTGATGGTCTTCGGCCGCCGTCGGCAACGGTACCAGAATGGCGGGTTTTGCCACCAGGCAAAGTTCGGAGATCGAGAGCGCGCCCGCCCGCGAAACCACCACATCGGCAGCCGCATAGGCCAGATCCATCTCGTAAATAAAATCAAAGGCTTTGATCCGATCGGTTCCCGCATCAGCAATGGCCTGGCGAGCCCGCTCGATAAATGCCGTACCGGTTTGCCACACGACCTGATAACCGGATTCGATCAGCAAGTTCAGGTCTTTCTCGACACTTTCGTTGATGGTTCGGGCACCCTGGCTTCCGCCAATAATGAGCAGCGTTTTGCGCTCCGGTTCCAGTTGAAAAAACGAGAGTCCTTCGGTCCGTTTCATACCGGCCTGCATAATATCCGTGCGGACAGGATTGCCGGTCAAGGTGAGTTTTTCTTCGGGAAAAAACGCGTCCATACCGGGGTAGGCCACACAAATGGTCCGGGCCCGGCGCGACAACAGTTTATTGGTCAGACCGGCGTAGGAGTTTTGTTCCTGAATCAGCGTGGGAATGCCTTTTAACGAAGCCGCCAGCAAAACCGGGCCACTGGCATAGCCACCTACGCCCACGGCCACATCCGGTCTGAAATCACGGACAACCTGCCGGGCTCGCCAGAAACTCCGGCCAAGCTTGAACGGAAAAGCCAGGTTTTCGGCCGTTAACTGGCGCTTGATACCCACCACCGGTAGCCCAATGATCTGGTAACCGGCCCGGGGCACTTTTTCCATTTCCATCTTCCCCTCCGCCCCTACAAACAGGATTTCAACGGTTGGATCGATGGTTTTCAACTCATTGGCAATGGCAATCGCCGGATAGATGTGTCCGCCGGTTCCACCGCCACTGATGATAACGCGTTTTGGCATATAGAATTACGATTGTGATGAAACGGCCCGTTAACAGATCATGAATCAGGCTGTTTTCATCAAATTACTTTCGTCGGCTTCACCCCGGCTGACACTGATAATAATTCCGATGGCCGTTCCCGTAAAAAGCAGCGACGTACCGCCCATACTCAGCAACGGCAGCGGCTGGCCCGTTACCGGAACCAGACCCACCGAAACCGCCATGTTAATCATCGCCTGAATAACGATACTGAACGTCAGCCCGGCCGACAGCAGACCGCCATAAGCCCGGTTGGCCTTTCGGATGGCCCGCATCCCCCGCCAGAGCAGGTAGAGGTAGGCCATGATAATAACGACGCCCCCGATCAAACCGTACTCTTCCACGATCATGGCAAAAATAAAGTCGGAGTAAGAATGGGGCAGGTAATTCCGCTGGTGACTGTTGCCGGGGCCTTGTCCGTAGATACCGCCATGCGCCAGAGCGATGTACGATTGTTCCACCTGAAATTCGGGAGGCCGCCTGCCGTTGAAGGTTTCCCAGTAATTGGTCAACCGGCTGCCCGATGTTTTGGCCCGCTGGCCGAGCAGCAGGGCAAAGCTGCCCATGATGATGCAGAAAATCACCATGCCGGCCAGATACTTCATGGGTACGCGGCCAATGTACATCAGCAAAAAACAGGTTGCCGCCAGCAAAGCCGCCGTCGACGCGTTACTCAGCACAATACAGGCACAGATCAACCCGATCCAGATAATCATGTTGGTCAGGATGCTGGGGTCGTATTCTTCGCGCTTGATGTGTTGCCGTTTGGCGAGCATGGCGGCCAGGTTGGAAATTAAGGCCAGTTTAGCCAAATCCGACGGCTGGAAAGTCTGGTTAATCAGCGGAATCGTGATCCAGCGCGACGCTTCGTTGAGGTTGGTTCCCTTGAAATAGGCCCACAGCAATAGCGGCACCGAAAGCCACATGCCAAACCGTGAAAGCCGGGCGTAATAGATGTAATTAAACCGGTGAGCAATCCACATACACGCCAGTCCCAGCGCCACCAGCGCACCGTGTTTGAAGAGGTAATACTCCGTCGATTGCAGCTTCTGGTACGCCATCGTACCGGTTGCGCTGTACACAACGGCGATACTCATAATCGAAAAAAACAGCACCACGCCCCAGATATGGTAGTCGCCCTTGATGTTTTTTCTTAACCAGCCAGTCGGTGAAATAATCATCGGAATGAATTAAGAGTTAAGAATTAAGAGTAATAAGTTGAAGGCAGCCAGGCCGCTTAATTCATAATTCGTTTAACTGCTTCTTTAAACCGATTCCCCCGGTCTTCGTAGTTGCGGAACAGATCAAAACTGGCGCAGGCCGGAGAGAGCAGAACCGTATCACCGGGCTTGCCCCATTCGAGTCCTTTAGCAACGGCTTCGTTGACATCCTGCGTTTCAAACAGGGCCGGAACCCGGTCTGCGAAATAGCTAACCAGCTTCTGATTGTCTTTTCCCAGACAAATTAAGGCTTTTACTTTTTCGCGCACCAGCGCAGCCAGTTGACCGTAATCATTGCCTTTGTCGAGGCCGCCCGCAATCCAGATCACCGGCGTTGTCATGCTTTCGAGGGCATAATAGACCGAATCGACATTGGTTGCTTTGGAGTCGTTAATAAACTGAACGCCCTTGATTTCGCCCGCCGGTTCGAGCCGGTGCGGAGCATTCTGGAACGTCATCAGTCCCCGGTGCAGGGCTTCCGGCCCCACGCCAACCGCCTGAGCGGCTGAGATGGCAGCCAGCATGTTGATGGCATTATGTCTGCCTTTCAGGGGCAGTTCGGCCATATTCGCCTGGAATGGCTGATGGCCGTCGGCCAGAACCAGCAAACCGTCGTTCAGGTAAGCACCGGGCTGCGGGGAGCCGATTAGCGAAACGGGCCGCACTTGCACCGCCGGTTGGCGGTCAGTCAGTTCTTTGCTGATCACCGGATCTTCCTGATAATAGATCAGCGTATCATCCGGCGTCATGTTCTGCAAAATGCGGAACTTGGAATTCGTATAGTTCTGAAACTGGTATTCGTAGCGATCCAGGTGATCGGGCGTTATGTTGAGCAGGATGGCCACGTTCATCCGGGCGCGGTACATATCGTCCAGTTGAAAGCTGCTCAGTTCCAGCACATAAAAATCGAATGAATTTTCGAGAACCTGCCGGGCGAAGCTGTCGCCAATATTTCCGGCCAGACCGACGTTGAACCCGGCGGTTTTCAGCAGGTGATAGGTCAGGAGGGTTGTGGTGGTTTTGCCGTTGCTGCCCGTAATACCGATCAATCGGGCGTTTGTATACCGGGTTGCCAGTTCAATTTCCGAAATAACCGGGATGTTTTTTTGCCGCAGCTTCTGAATAATAGCGGCTTTTTCGGGAATACCGGGACTTTTGACCACTTCCTGAGCCTGAAGAATCTGTTCTTCGGTATGTTGTCCCTCTTCAAACGGAATACCGTGCTGAAGCAACATATTCCGGTAGGTTTCCTGCAAAAGACCCCTGTCGGACAGAAAAACGGTGTATCCCTTTGCTTTTGCGAGCAACGCGGCCCCAACGCCACTTTCTCCACCGCCCAAAATGACCATCAACGGCATTTTAACTTCCATATCGTTATATGCAAACCAGAAACAAAAATAGAGGTTTCGCCGTAGTCTGTCCGTTCCCCGGGCAATCTTTTTGAGAATAAAAACAAACCCCGCTCATGAGCGGGGTGGAATGGGTGGGTACAGCGGAAAGGTCACTCTTTTTTTTCCAGCGATGTCGATACGCGTAATCGGTTGGCTGCCTTCACAATAAGAAACACGACCCAGGCAATAATTATAAATTGAATCACAATATTGAGGAAATTACCGTATCGAATGGCCACTTCCGGGGTATTGCCGACGGCTTCTCTCAGAACGATCTTCAAATCGCTGAAATCGATTCCACCGGTTAATATACCCAGAATCGGATTGATAATGTCTTCAACCAGTGAAGTCGTAATTTTTCCGAAAGCAGCACCGATGATTACACCCACGGCCAGATCAAGGACGTTACCCTGGGCAATAAAGATTCTAAACTCTCGCAGCATGGCAGTTACGGTTTGATTCGCGGGAAGTTATAAAATGTAACTATTTTGTCAAATTTATTCACAAAATAAATAACAGCCTTATACGCCCTTCCATTTTTCTGCAAACCGAAGCCTATTTCTTCTCCTCTACCCAAACCCTCATCCCCTGTAGGGTCATCGGGCCGTATTGGGTGGCCAGGGCCACGTCGGCGGCATCGCGACCATAGGCGACCACAATCCGGTTACCGCGTGGTTCTTTCTGGGTGGCATCGAAGGTATACCACCGTCCATCAATAAAAGCCTCAAACCAGGCATGAAGATCCATCGGATCGAGTTGGTACAGATACCCGACCACCATCCGGGCGGGAATGCTCATGCTTCGGCAGAGTGCGATGCCCAGGTGCGCAAAATCACGGCAAACTCCCATTCGCTTCTCGGCGGTATCAACGGCGGAGGTGGTCGCATCGCTCGTACCGTATTGATACGTAATGTGGGCCTGAATCCAGCTTCGGATGGCTTCCACCTGGTCGTAGCCGGGTATAGCGCCTGCCGTAATATCCAGAGCCTGAGGCCCCAGCCGGTCCGACTGGCAGTATCGGCTCGGCAGCAGAAACTGCAACGTATCGTCGGGCAAGTCCTGTACCGGAACATACGGAGCCCCGGGTGCTACGTCGATTGCGTCAGCGGTTTCGGCGGTTAACGAAATCCTGATTTTGAACGGTCCAGCCGGGGCCACAAGCCGCTGGCAGAGATTACCATAGGTATCGGTGTATTCGACAACCGGCGTATGGGGTTCAATTTCATATTCTTCGGAGATAATCCACTGCCCGGCGCCGGAGCGGGGGCGTAACATCAGCACAACAGGTGCCGGGGCCGGAACGTCGTAAATGAGTTCACAGCCAGCAAAAAGCTTCATACGTGAATAAAAAAAGGGAATGATTTAAGGTTGGGCAGGCGAATGGCCAGCTTAGCACGATCTAACTTCTTTAAACCAAAGGCTTCCGGAATTGTTGGCGCAGCTTGCCACAAAACATACAGGAACGTAGCGGGCCATAAAAAAACCGTCGGATTTCCGCTTTTTGACGGTATCCAGACGGTTCTTGTGCGCCGTTGCCAGCAGCTCTGGTTATAATTTTACCGAATATTTCTTAGTATACGTTGTCGTCTTAAACTGTTCGAAGGGTTCAGATTTGTAATGATCACCACCGATGAACGTAATGATCTGGTGAAAAACCGGCGGCTTCATAAAACCGGGAACGGGCTGAATTGCCTGAAACTTCTCGTTCATAAACACCACCGTGGGGTAGCTAAGCTGGTTCTGCAACAGGGCCGCTGCCAACTGATGATACCCCCGGTTGCCCTGCGCCACGTACACAAATTTATCTTTTCCGAGAACGATGTCCTCTTTCTGTTCGGCGTTGAGCTTGACGGCGTAATAATTCTTATTGATGTAATCGGCTACGGAAGGATTGCTGAAGGTTTCGCGGTCCATGACTTTACACCAGCCACACCAGTCGGTATACACGTCAATGAAAATCTTTTTAGGGTTCTTCTGGTTCAGCGCAAAGGCTTCTTCAATCGTGAGCCACTTGATTTTGGCTTCTTCCTTAACGGCTTCGGGCCGGGGTCGGAAGGCAACCAGCGTGACAGCCACCAGCAAAAACGTGAGGATCAGGGAGAATGGCTTATTCATACGTTTAATGATTTACGCGAAACCGTCTGGAGTCGCCTTACCGATTGAATAACGAACAGTAACGAATTAACAATATGCCATACCCGCAGGTTCATGGCCTTATTTTGACTTATAAATTCTATCAGGGTAACAAGATTGGCTCTAAAATAGAGCGATCCTATCAAATTAACGCATTCAGAACGGATTTTGGTCGTCGTGCAGGTCTTTAATGGAGCCAAAACCGATGACATCCCGGAAAACCGGATTATCGCGCAGTTCAGTGGCCCGCATCAGCTTGTCGCTTCCGAATTTCGCTTTGACTTCGTAGACGGCTTTCCGGAGCGTGTTTTTGCGGGTATTGTCTTCAAACAAGCTAAATGGAACCAGTTGGGCCGGTATGAACCGAAACACACTGACGCTCATGCTCCGGATGGACCGGTTCAGGATTGGTTCGCACCGGTTGACGTGCTGAAACCGTTCAAAGCGCTGCCGGATCAGGTTATACAGTTCCATGCCGTCCTGCCTGGGCTCCGGCAGTTTGATTTCATCGCCGTAATTCCTACTGTCGTGATACCGGCAGGAAAATGTTACTTCCTGACAGAAAACATCCTGCTTCATCATCCGGCGTTCGAGCGTCAGACAGAGCGATTGCAGCAGTTCATCCAGTTGCTCCGGCGACTGCCGCTGGCTGGCCGAAACGGTCCGCATGGCCTGCATACTCTTGTAAGCACTAGTTTCCAGATCCACCTCGCCCCCGAAGTTCAGCCGCAAATGCCAGTGCCAGCCAATAATGCTTTTGCAAACCGCCCGCAGCCGCTCCGGCGACGCATACCGCAGATTCAGGGGCGTCAGGATGCCCTGGTCCTGCAACCGTTTGGCCATCCGCTGACCAATGCCGGGCAGGTCGGTTAGGTGCAGATCTTTCAGTACATCGTCGATGGTTTCGGGCGTAATCATCACCAGACCATCGGGTTTGTGGAGGTCGGAACCCAGTTTGGCCAGAAACGCGTTGGGCGCAATGCCGATGGAACACCGCAGCCAGTCGCCCACTTTCGTCCGGATATCGCTTTTGATCTGGAGCGCCACCTGCCAGACATCCTTATACATGAGCTGACAGCGGGTTAGGTCAACCACGGCTTCGTCGATGCTTTTGGGAAACACATCGGGCGTAAACTGCCGCAGGACATCAATAATCGCGACGTGAAATTCCCGGTAGCGTTTGGAGTTGATCTCCACCGGCACCAATCCCGGACAAAGCTGCATGGCCTCATCCAGCCGCATCCCCAGTTTTACTCCGAGCCTTTTGGCCTCAACGGACGGAGCAATCACACACCCCTGCTTACCGGTATAGACACAGACCGCAACCGGCCGGTCGCGCAGGTAAAAGTTGACCTGTTGCTCACAACTGGCAAAAAAGCTATTCATGTCAACGAACAAAACCGTTGGCTTTGTATATTGCCCTATCCGCTTCATTTTATGATTTAGCTAGCATATAATATTATTCTGGCAGGTTTCATCGGATTTGTTGTTTTATTTAGTAAATTTGATCACAATATATAATACTTATATTATAACAGTCAACAAGTATATCATGTTTAGCGAACCGGGAAAATCGTTTGAGGAGGGTCTAGAACCGATTCAGGAACGGCTGCGGCAGGTGTTCGACGCCCTGGAAATCAGCATCTACCAGGCCGCTAAAGACCTGGGTGAGAACTCATCGAAATTTTACAACATCCTGAACGGGCGCGCCAAACCGTCGTATGACACCATCATGCGGCTTCTGGAGCAATATCCGCAGGTACGGGCCGACTTTCTGTTGCGGGGCCAAAAACCCGTGATCGACGAGCCGGAGCAAAATGGAAAGATTATTGAACTGGAGGTGCGGTATACCGACCTTCCGTTCGTACCGACGCGTTTCTACGCCAGCTTTATTGAAACCTATACCGAAGGAATCAGTATGGCCCAGATGGAAACGTACCGCGTTCCGGTTCACATGATCGGGAATTACAAAAATCCGGTCATTATCGAAATTTCCGGTAATAGCATGACCCCGCAACTGGCCAACGGCGCGAAAGTCTTGGCGGTGCTGGTTGACCCCAATAATTGGGAATACCAGTCGGGCGGTATTTACGCGGTAATTTACCGGGACTTTTTTGTCGTTAAACGCATCAAAGACAACGAACTGCTGACCAAACAACGGTTAACGCTGCACTCCGACAACCCCAACGGCGGTAGCGTGACGGTTCCACTGAAAGACATTCGCGGTATCTGGAAAATTGTCCGGGTAATCGATTCGCCGGTGGAGTAACGATTTCAGATTTCATAAAAAAGCGGGTTGGAATAAGGTCCAACCCGCTTTTTTATAAGGCTACCGCTCGTTTTTTATTTCAAACGGTTCATCGGTGGTTAGCCACGAAAGCCATTTATTCTGCGCCTTCATTACCTGTTCAATCAAATCCCGAACGGCCCCGCGCCCACCCGCAACCGGTGACACATAGTCGCATACGGCTCTGATTTCATCGGCAGCATCGGCCGGGCATGCACTGAGCAGATCCGGTCGGGACAGAATCTGAAAATCCGGAATATCATCGCCCATATACAGCACTTCCGCTTCGTTGATCTGCTCACGATTCAGGTAACCAAGGTAGGCATGAAGCTTCTGCTCCGTCGGCCCGCCCATGAAAATATCTTTGATTTTCAGAAACTCCAGCCGTTTCCGAACGCCCACCTGATTACCCGCCGACAACACCGCCACCCGGTAGCCCGAATGCACGGCCCGCTCGATGGCATAACCGTCCCGAATGTTGAACGTCCGGAATTGTTCGCCCGATTCCAGCGCGTTGACACTGCCGTCGGTCATAACGCCGTCGACATCGAAAATAAACGTGGTTATCTTCCCGAATCGCTCCTGTAATGTACGCATACGCTCCTTGCTCGTTTTGGCTAAAATACGGGCTAAATTTCCGTTTGGCCTAATTTTCTCCTAGTTTTAACGTCGGTCAAGGATTGTTGCATACGCGAATGGAATTCAGTAAACTGGCTGCACATTACCAGGAAAGTCTTTTTCGGACGATCATCCCGTTCTGGATCAAACACAGCCGCGATACGGTTTGTGGGGGATACTATAATGCGCTAACCAGCCAGGGCGATGTGTTTGATACCGACAAGGTTATCCCGTTACAGGCGCAGCAAGTCTGGGCGTTTTCCTTTTTATACAATCAGGTCGATGCCCTCCCTCAGTGGCTGGAACTGGCACGGCACGGTGCCGATTTTCTGATTCAGCACGGCCAATACGAAAACCGCTGGCTCGGCGTGGTCGACCGGCGCGGGCGGCCCGTGGCCCCGGCCCTTACCGTTGAGCCAGCCTGTTTGGTTGCGATGGCGTTTGCCCAGTTTTACACGGCAACCGGCGAACCGGAATATGCCGATATGGCCCAGCAAACCGTACTGACGGTTGTGTCCGACCGTCAGCAACAACACGAACAATGGGAAGAGCAATTGGGCGGCTTTCGGCCGCTAAAGCACCTCCGCGAACCGATGGCGCTTCTGAAAGCCCTGCTCGAAACCCGTTCGCTGCTGGACCCGGATTTTTACAAACAGGCCACCGAAGCCGTTATTAACGAAATTCAGAACGAATTTTTCGATAAGCGCATTACGGTGCTGCGCGCACAGGTGCTGCCCGGCGGATCGTTCTGCGACAGTCTGGCGGGTCGGCGGCTGCACGGCGGTTACGGTTTTGAAACCGCCAATTATCTACTGGAGGTGGCCGACCTGACCGGCAACCGGCGGCTGGCGCAGCAGGCAGTTCAGATGGCGCTTCATCTGGCGGACCTGTGCTGGGACGAACCCTCGGGTGGTTTTTTCCAGTATGCGGACCTCAAAGACCGGCCCAGCGTTGACAGCGAGTGGGACCGCAAACTCTGGTGGATTCATTCGGAAGCACTGGCGATATTTTCGCGGGGATACATTCATACCCGCCAGAACGACTGCCTGAAGTGGTTTCGGAAAACGCACGAATACACCTGGCAGCACTTCCCGGACAAAACTCATCAGGAGTGGTTTGCCGTGCTCGACCGCAAAGGGCAGCCGGTTGTCAGCAGCAAGGCCACGCCCGAAAAGGGGTGTTATCACCTCATCCGGGGCTTATACGAAACCTGGCGGGCGCTGGAAAGCGCGGCTGCTACCGATCAGAACCGTCGAGAAAGCCGGTTAGAAACGCGTCTGGGCCGCCGGATTGGTTAAGACCGTTGCCGAATACCGTCGGACAGCGTCCGGTACAGGTTTAGCAATTCCGGGCGGCTGGCTAAATAATCCATATGCAGGCTCAGTGTATTAAGGTCTCCGCGCCGGGCGGGGCCGGTCTGTACCAGGGCCGGATGCCGGGCATCCAGTGCTTTCTGAACGGTTTCTTCAATCAGGGGCTTCAGCAGATCAAACTCCAGGTTTTCCGAATCCACCAGGTCTTTGGCAACGCCGAACAGGTAATTGGTAAAGTTACAGGCCACTACGGCAGCCAGATGCAGCACCATCCGTTCGTGGGAATTCACTAAATAGACAATCTTACTAAGCTCCTGCCCCAAGGCCACCAGTTGCGCTTCCGACTCGGGATCGCTGGCTTCGATGCACAACGGTATTTCTTCGAAATTCAGTACGCGGGTACCTTTACTGAATGTTTGCAGCGGATAGAAAACGCCCGTCCGAACCGGCACATCGCTGTAAATATCCATCAACCGACGCAGCTTCTCCAGCGATTTGCTTCCCGACGTATGCACGACCAGCGCATTTTCGGGCAACACCAACTGCGCGGCTACCTCCTCCATCGCATCGTCGGGAATGGCCAGCACAAACAACTCCGACTCGCTCTCGGCAAAATTCAGGTCGGGCTGCAACTGGGCATCGTATAACATCGAAATGAGGTCTCGGGCGTTCTTTTCATCCCGGCTATACACCTCACGAATCAGGTGGGCGGCATTTTCGAAGGCCATTGCCAAATGCCAGGCCAGATTTCCGGCCCCAATGAAGGACAGTTTCATGCGATAAAGATATTTCCGGAAAACAAACAAAAAACCAATCCCGCGGTTTTTTCGAAGGTTAGTTTAGAGCGAGTACAACATATGGAGGTGATTATTATACTACTTTATGCACTGGTCGTTTTGTTGCTGTTCGCATATAACTGCGGCCAGCTCAGTCTGATCATTAGCTACCTCCGCTCCAAGCGGAGACAGAAAGCGTTTCGGCAGTATTCAACCCGGCAGCCGCATCCGCTGCCCGTGGTAACGGTTCAGCTACCGGTTTATAACGAACTTTATGTAGCCTCCCGGCTCATTGACGCGGTCGCCAATCTTAACTATCCGCGTTCGCAGTTCGAAATTCAGGTACTGGACGATTCGACGGACGAAACCGTTGCGATTATTGCCGAGAAAGTAGCCCAGTATCAGCAGCAGGGTATTGATATTCAACACATTCGTCGGCCCGACCGCAAAGGCTTCAAGGCGGGGGCACTGGCCTACGGACTGGACCAGGCCAAAGGGGAATTCATCGCCATATTCGATGCCGACTTCATGCCTGATCCGGACTTTCTGCTGAAAACCGTTCCGCATTTTGAAAACCCGAAGGTGGGAATTGTGCAAACCCGCTGGACGCACCTCAACGAAAACTATTCTGTGCTGACGCAATTGCAGGCATTCGGGCTCAATGCACATTTTTTCGTTGAACAGGGTGGGCGCAATGCCGACGGTTATTTCATGAATTTCAACGGCACGGCGGGCGTCTGGCGAAAAACCACCATCCTCGACGCCGGAAGCTGGAGCAGCGATACGCTCACCGAAGACCTCGACCTCAGCTACCGCGCCCAACTGAAAGGCTGGCAGTTTGTATACCGCGAAGACATCGGTTCTCCGGCGGAACTGCCCGTGGCGATGAATGCGCTCAAATCCCAGCAATACCGTTGGATGAAAGGAGCCGCCGAATGCGCCCGGAAGCTCATATTCAAAGTCTTACGCGCACCGAACATACCGTTCCGGATTAAGCTGCACGCATTTTTTCACCTGCTCAGCAGCTCGACATTTATCCTGATTTTTTTGCTCGGTTTGCTGAGTGTGCCCGTGCTGTACATCCGCATTAACCATCCCGAATACCAGTTGGTTTTTCTGCTTCTCGGCTTTTTTCAGGTCAACCTGATCATTCTGCTCCTGTTTTACGGTATTCCGTTCTGGCTCGAACGGCGGGAGAAACTCGAACAACTGGGGTATTATTTTCCGATGTACTCCTCGCTCATGATGGGCCTTTC
The DNA here is from genome assembly GCF_003259745.1 of Larkinella arboricola. Classification (GTDB taxonomy): domain Bacteria; phylum Bacteroidota; class Bacteroidia; order Cytophagales; family Spirosomataceae; genus Larkinella; species Larkinella arboricola. Next base: position 782,135 of record NZ_QLMC01000003.1, read on the forward strand.
TCTGCACAATACTATTGCTGTAATCGAAGGGTTTATTGGCCGGAAAACACCTTTTGTCCGAACGCCAAAATTCAACGTCAAAACCGGCAGCGACAATTGGCGCAAGAACAAATACATCAGCCTGGACCTGAACCCGTCCATCAACTGGCTGACGCTGTTTGAAGGCTTTCTGATGCTTTATTTTCTGTTCGGAATTGGGCTGGGCTTTTATTTTCACCAGTACAACATGATGGTTTTCCACGTCATGCTGGCCATCGGTTTCGGGCTGGTCTTTCTCTACAGCGTGTTTCATTCGCGGCTTGACTCCTGAACATAAAAAACCCGCAACGCTCTTTATAGCACTGCGGGTTAAGAGTTACATTAACCTAACTAATCTCAAAATCTTAATTCGGGACGCAGTTTCGAATCAACTGCTTAAAGGCTTCGGCGACATAACGGCCTTTTTCAAGGTCGCCGAGCTGAATTTTTACCGTGTGGACGTAATCGGAAGGCTTACCGTCTTTGGAGGTTTTCACCAGTTTTTCTTTTCCTTTCGTCACCAGACTGACGTATACGGTTTTACCGTCAACATCAAAGCTGGTCGCGTCGGCATTGAAATCTTTCAAGGCCAGATCATATACAAGTTCCGACGTCTTGCGGCCACTCTGCGTCACGGTCAGTTTCAGGTCGCAGGTACCGCTTTCGTGGGCCAGTGAATAACTTGTCAATTCTTTTTCGCCCAGATCTTTCGGCAACTGCTCCCGGATCCAGTCCAGACGCGCCTGCTGACTGGCGGTTGGCACCGGGCTTTTACGCGATTGCGCGCATATCTGAACGGCTTTCTCAAACGCCTGCGCCATATACCGGACATTCTCCAGATTGTCGGCGGCCAGTTCCAGGCTGGAGACGTAATTCTGACGAACTCCGTTTTTAGTGTAACCGATCAACTTGCGGTTGTCGCGGGTTTTCAGATCAATGGCATACAGTTCTTTATCCACACCCAGTTTGGCCCCTTTTTCCGCCAGATCGGCCAGGTTGAATTCGTAGACTTCCTCCGTATTGTTCTTGTTGTCTGTTTCGCGCCGGGTGTAGGTGCAGATGCAGTCCGGTTTTAGCGTTTGCTCAATTGTGCGGTTATCGGCCTTAGCCGTTATCACGCTCGCTTCGAGGTACTTCTGGGCGCTGGCCATGCTGGCAAATACCGGTTTGCGGGACTCCAGTTGCCTGATGGCCAGCGGAATTAATTTACGCCAGGCTGCGGCTATATCCCGAATCCTGTCGGCATCCCCGCTGATGATTTCAAATGACTGAACCACGTTATCCAGCTTGCCGTTTTTGGCGTAACCCATCAACTTTTGCTTCTGCTGAGCCACCAGCGACAGTTCAAACCGTTTGCCTTTGGCCTCGACCTGCAATCCATCCAGTCCCAGATCGCCGAGGTTGAACGAATAGGTTTCGGTCGAAGCCGATCCTTTAGCCCCCACTTCGCTCCGGCGAAAAACCGCCCGTAACGGGTTGCCCTGATCGAACGTCAGCGTCTGTTCGTACTTGTCGGAGCCGACCGCTTCGGTACCGATGTTGGTTTTGAGCCATTGGCGAAGATCGTCCAGCGACTCGGGTGTCCGGGCGGGTTTGTAGGCTTTTTCAGCCGCCACAATGACTTTTTTCAGGGATTCGACCAGGGCTTTGGCAATGTCCGGATTGTCGGCATACAGTTTCACCCGGTCCGTCAGGCTTTTCAATTCGCCGTTTTCGCTGTAGCGGACAAATTTGCGGTGCTGTTTAGTGTCTGCCATGACGGCAATCACGTCTTTTTCCACCTTGTAGGTAACGCTCGATACGTCCAGATCCGACAGGTTCAGAAAATACGTGCCTTCGTCGCCGTTGCCTTTGTCGCTTGTTTTAGTGACCGAAAACGTGGCCCGGTAGTTGGGTTGCGACGCTTCCAGCTTCTGGACAAACTGCGCATTCCCGGTCTTAACGGGTTGCAGTTGCGTCGATACACTGGCCAGCGGGCCGGTCATGAGGTCCTGGGCATTCGCGGCCACGCAAAACGTAGCCGCCAACCAGATCAGTACTGGTCTTTTCATAATCTTCAATTCGTATTTGTTGTTGCTGGGCGGCTTCGGAAACCGTAGGACAAAGATAGGTACGTGAGAACGGGCGGAAAGGGGAGTTGTCAGCAAACGGAATTTTCGATTTCTCAATTGCCTATTTTGGTGCCTGAACCGTAAACAAAGAACCCCGCCAGAAACAGGTCCGGGCGGGGTTCAGCTATTGAAATGCGGTTGACTTAGAGGTGAATCGCTTCGCCGTAAGCCGCTTCCGTGGCATCCTTGATGGATTCCGAAATGGTCGGGTGCGGGTGAACGGCTTTCAGGATTTCGTGGCCTGTCGTCTCCAACCGGCGGGCCGTCACCACTTCGGCGATCAGCTCGGTTACGTTATAGCCGATCAGGTGAGCGCCCAGCCACTCACCGTATTTTTTATCAAAAATCACTTTCACAAAGCCTTCCGGTGCGCCAGCGGCTTTCGCTTTTCCCGAAGCCGACAGCGGGAATTTGCCCACCAGAATGTCGTACCCGGCTTCTTTGGCGGCTGCTTCGGTGTAACCAACGGAAGCAATTTCGGGTGAGCAGTACGTACAACCCGGAATGTTGTTGTAGTTCAGCGGCTCGACGTGATCCAGACCGGCGATTTTTTCCACGCAGATGATGGCTTCTGCCGAAGCAACGTGCGCCAGTGCCTGACCTTTTGTACAGTCACCGATGGCATAATAGCCTTCTACGCTTGTGCGGTAGAAATCGTCCGTTACAATTTTGCCCCGCTCGGTTTTGATACCGGTTTCTTCCAGACCGACGTTTTCGATGTTGGCGACCACACCAGCCGCCGACAGGACGACATCAACGTCGAAGGTTTTCTCACCGTCCGGCGTTTTAACAAATACTTTACAGCCTTTGCCGCTCGTATCGACCTTTGTTACTTCCGAACTGGTGTAAATATCGACGCCCAGCTTCTTGTATTGCTTGGCGAGTTCTTTCGAGATTTCCTCGTCTTCCACCGGCACAATGCGCGGCAGGAACTCCACAATGGTCACTTTGGTACCCATCGAAGCATAGACGTAGGCAAACTCCACCCCGATTGCGCCGGAACCGATCACCAGCATGGATGCCGGTTGGTTCGGCAGCGTCATGGCTTTGCGGTATTCAATCACTTTTTCGCCATCAATGGGCACGGCGGGCAGTTCGCGGGCGCGGCCACCCGTCGCGATGATGATGTGCTTGGCTTCGTATTCGGTGGTTTTGCCGTCTTTATCCGTTACGTCGATTTTCTTACCCGGTTTTACTTTTCCATTACCGTTCAGAACGTCGATTTTATTTTTCCGCATCAGGAACGTAACCCCTTTGCTCATGGAATCGGCTACCCCCCGGCTGCGCTTGATGACGCCCTCGAAATTGGGCTTCGCTTCGCCGTTGATGGTAATACCGTAATTTTCCGAATGCTTAATATATTCAAAAACCTGAGCGCTTTTCAGCAATGCTTTGGTGGGAATACAGCCCCAGTTCAGGCAGATTCCACCCAGACTTTCGCGTTCGACAACGGCCGTCTTAAAACCCAGTTGCGACGCACGAATAGCAGCAACGTAGCCTCCAGGACCGCTGCCGAGAACAATTACATCATATTGTGATGCCATAGTAAGGAATGTTAATGAACGATGAGGATAACCGCGCGAGCGGCCCCGAACACTCTCTATTGAGGAACACAAAGTTAGACCGAAAAGTTGAATCTGCGGGCTCGCGACAAAAAACCGTAACGGATTTATTCATCTGTTTAACCAGGAAAATAGCCGGACCCGAGAAAGAGTGGTTTTAGATTGGCGTTTCTGCCGTCTAAGCGCCTGTTTAATAAGCAGGTTCATGCGGTAATTTCCTATTATTTCTCTAAACTTGTAGCAGAGACTCGTATTCCTTATGCTGATGAAAATCAGTATGTCTTTCTTTAAGCCGGTGGAATTTTATAATCTGATGCTCTGTTGACGTATATGGAACAACCGCTCCAGATGAAAGCATCGTATTATGAATGTGTGTTTTTGGTCGATGACGATGAAGACGATCAATTTCTACTCCAGCAAGTTTTTCAACAGTACAGTCCTGACTGTACAATCAGACTCCTAAGCAACGGTGTCGAATTACTCGATGCGTTAGAAACAACCTGTTCGCTTCCTGCTTTGGTCATGCTCGACCTGAATATGCCGTATATGAGCGGTTTTGAAGCGCTGGAAGCCATCCGGAAAGATACCAGGTATAAATCTCTCCCTATTGTTATCCTGACCACGTCGGATCAGCCGGTCGATCAGCAGCGGGCCATCCAGCTCGGCGCCAATGATTTTATTACCAAGCCTACCCTACTGGCGGACTATAGTCAGGTGGTGCTGAAACTACGGAAAGAATGGCTCGTCGGACGCTGTGTCCGGTAAACGCTCCTAACCCCGTTACCAGATTCGGCTGGCAATCAAGTTGATTAGTATATTGACAATGAACGCCAGACCGAATGCCGCAGCTACGGAAAACTCCCCCAACAGAAAGGCTTGCAGAAACAAAAAGGTGGTAAAACCCAGCAGGCCCATCACCAGCCCGCGCAACGCCGTAATGGCAGCATTGCTTCCCTGAAGACTATGCGAAAAAATCGCCAGAATGGACGTCTGAATCGGAAATGGCGTTAAAATGCCGCTCCAGTTTGGCCCCAGCACGCGCGCTAACCCAGTGATCACCAACACGAATAACGTTGTAATAACCATCCGGATTGGAATATCGAACGGCAGCCGCCGGACCTGGAAAGGTTCTGTGCCGGGCTTCGGGAAAAACCGCAACGCCACCAGAATTGCGCCCATAACCAGGGCGTAACTCAGGTACAAATTCAATTGTAAATAGTAGAATAGTAGGGCTGTGCCGGTATAGGCCGCATACGCCACCAGAAGCGCGGGCAACCAGGACCATTTTCGGGAAAATACCGAGTAGCTGAAGCAAAAAGCGATTAAGGCCAGAATACCGGTCATCACGCCCTGAATCGACCGAATGCCAAACTCCTTACCCTGTTCCATAATGAAAAACAGCAGAATAGGTCCGGCAATCCAGGGCATACTGCCAATCAATCCCCCTATTTTATTTCCCCACTTCCGAATGGCCAGAGTAATCAGGGCCATGACGGAAGGCATCAGCGTGATTTTAAGAAGAAGAATATTCATCAGCGTGTTACGTACGGTCCGAAGCCGGATGGGTTACGGCCTTGCCCACCGTCATAGTTCGTTTCCGGAAACCGTACCCTCAGAAAAAGCCTGAATGTTCTGGCAGGTTGTCTGGGCAATACTCGTCAGCGCATTGCGGGTAAAAAACGCCTGGTGGCCCGTAATCAGAACGTTCGGGAACGTCAGCAACCGCATAAAGATATCGTCCTGAATGATGGTATCCGACAGGTCTTCGAAGAAAAGGTGACTTTCTTCTTCATATACGTCCAGCCCCAGATAACCAAGCTGACCACTTTTAAGGCTTTCAATAACCGCCTGTGTATCGATCAACGCACCCCGGCCCGTGTTGATCAGCATGGCTCCTTTCTTCATCAGCTTGAGCGTATCCTGATTGATGAGGTGGTACGTTTGTGGCGTCAGCGGACAGTGCAGGGAAATGATGTCGGATCGGTTCAGGAGCTCCACCAGCGAAACGTATTCAATGCCAATCTGCCGGGCTTCTTCGTCTTCCACCAGATCGAACGCCAGCAGGTGACAGCCAAATCCTTTTAGAATCTGAGCCGTTACTTTGCCGATTTTTCCCAGACCCACCAGCCCCACCGTTCGGCCAAACATATCGAACCCCATCAGTCCGTCCAGCGCAAAATTACCTTCCTTCACCCGGTTATAGGCCCGGTGTGTTTTGCGATTCAGCGCCAGAATCAGCGCCAGGGTGTGCTCGGCAACCGAATACGGCGAATAAGCCGGAACGCGCACCACACGGATGCCGCATTGCCGGGCCGCTTCCAGATCGACATTATTGAAACCGGCACATCGGAGTGCAATTAGCTGAACGCCCTGACTGGCCAGCTTGCGGATTACGGCGGCATTGGCCTGATCGTTAACAAACAGACAAACCACCGGCGAATCGGTCACCAGTTCGGCGGTTGTTTCATCCAGCGGAACTTTCAAAAACCGCAGATTAAAGCCAAAACCGGCATTGGTTTGTTCGAAGAAGGTACTATCGTACGGTTTGGTGCTAAAAAAAGTGACGTTCATAGGACCTCGGGTTTACGGACTGACCAAAACAAAAAAACCGTAATCAGTCGATTACGGTTTTTTGCAGTGCCGAAGGCGAGACTCGAACTCGCATGAACTTGCGTTCACACGCCCCTGAAACGTGCGTGTCTACCAATTTCACCACTTCGGCATTTTTCCCATGAATTGGGACTGCAAAGGTGTAGTATTTACAATTTATATGCAAGTCCGTTAGCCAGTTTTTTTTAGGATTTTAGTGGTTTTATAGGCGCGTGACGGCTTTATGGCTGATTTTCAGCACTTATAAATCCACCGACTCGTAGAGAGACGGAATGGATACATTCTGATAGCCCGCGCTCTGGAGTTTCTGACGGAAAACCACCTGCCGGTCGTACTCGCCGTGAACCAGAAAAATTCGCTTTACCAGCGCCGGATTCTGACAGGACAAGAAATCGAGCATTTCGCGGTAATCACCGTGGGCGCTGAACGAATCCATCACTTCCACATCGGCCCTGACCTGATACGTTTCGCCAAATATCTTTACCTCGGCATCACCCCGTTTGAGCGCACCACCCAGCGTTTCCGGACCACAGTACCCCACGATCAGAACCGTACACCGTGAATCCTCGATGTTGTTTTTAATGTGATGCTTGATGCGCCCGGCTTCGGCCATGCCCGACGATGAAATAATAATGCAGGGTTCGTCGCGGGTGTTGATGGCTTTGGAATCTTCTACATCCGACACGTAATGCAGATTCGGAAAGGCAAAGGCATCGCCGTCTTTTTCGATGTACGACAGAATTTCCGGATTAAAACATTCGTCGTGCTCCTTCATCAGGTGCGTTGCTTTCACGGCCATTGGGCTGTCGATGTACACGTTCAGGCGCGGCAGGTCCCCGTGGTTGGCAAGCTGGTCGAGTGCATAAATCAACTCCTGCGTCCGGTCGACGGCAAAGGCCGGAATGATGAGCTTCCCTCCGCGTACTACGCAGGTTTCGTGCACAATCCGGAGCAAATGGGCACGCATGTCGGGTTCGGGCTCGTGGAGTTTGTCACCGTAGGTCGATTCACAGAGAATGTAATCGGCCTGCGGAAACGGCTCCGGCATTTTAAGTATCTTGTCGTGCGGTCGGCCAATATCACCACTAAAAAATACCCGTTTCTCCACGGTTTCGCCGTTGGTGTCGGTTTCGCGGACGGTCAGGCTGACGGCGGCACTGCCGAGCAAATGCGCGGTATCGGTCAGCAAAACACCCACTTCGTCGTGGTTGAGCCAGAACGTTTCGCCATAGTTGACCGGTTTCATGCGTTCGAGGGCGCGTTCCACATCGCTGGCTTCGTAAAGAATGTCGAGCAGCGGTCGTCCCTGGCGCTCCCGGCGTTTGTTTACCCGCTCCAGGTCTTTCTGCTGAATGTGGGCGCTGTCGAGCAGCATGATGCGGCACAGATCAACGGTAGCGGGGGTGCAATAAATCGGACCGTTGAAACCCTGCCGAACCAGACGCGGAATCAAACCGGCATGGTCAATATGAGCGTGGGACAGAATCAGATAATCGACTTCAGCGGCATTGAACCGGAAATCCTGGTTCAGATCGTCGGTATTGATTCCCTGGAACAAACCGCAATCGAGCAGGATGCGCGTTCCGCGCTGGGTGGTAATCAGGTGTTTCGTACCCGTCACGGTGCGGGCTGCGCCAAAAAACTGAAGCTTCATAAACGATCTTTTTACACGGTAAGCCCTGATCGAATTTAAACTACCTATCGGAAAATGTACGCCCGATCATCACGCAGGCTCAAACCCCGTCAACGTACCTATTACCCCTAACATCGTTGAATTGTTTTGGATACTCCACCTGTCGATTCTGAAACCCGGTTTGCTCCCCATTTGCTCTGCCGACGGCCAAGGCCGCCCTATCAATATCCGGATTTTAATTCGGGCGGAGGAAAGGACGGTTAATTTTTACGGAACGAACTTTCAAAACAGCTATACTTCATTAGATTTGTGCAATCTCTTCCTATGACAAGAGCGCACAGAGAAAAGACTTAAGACTTCCATTTCTTATCCACTTCTAATCTCTTTAACCTTGCATCCGCATGGCTACTAACCGACGTGATTTTCTACAAAAACTTTCAAAAGGAATCGGCGCTTCGGCGCTCTCATTACCGTTGGCGGGTTATGCCGCAACGCTAAATCAGCAGGATCAGTTTGCGCGGATCAACACGCTGGTTTCGCATCTGGGCGAACCGTTACAGCCGGAACGCAAACTGGGCATGGCGCTGGTCGGTCTGGGCGGCTACGCCAAAAATCAATTGGCACCGGCCCTGCAACAAACCAAGCATGTCCGGCTGGCCGGTATTGTAACCGGTACTCCATCCAAAGCCGAGGAATGGACTGCTAAATACAACATTCCGAAAGCAAACGTCTACGATTACAAAACGTTTGACCGCATCATTGATAACAAGGACATCGACATTGTATACGTTGTGCTGCCGAACTCGATGCACGCGGAATACGTCATCCGGGCGGCCAAAGCGGGCAAGCACGTGATTTGCGAAAAACCGATGGCCATTACGGTGAAGGAATGTCAGGAAATGATTGATGCCTGCAAGAAGGCCAATCGCCAGCTTGCCATCGGCTACCGGCTCCATTATGAACCCTTTACGCAGGAAATGATGCGGCTGGGCCGCGAAAAAGTTTTCGGCAACCTGAAGTTTCTGGAAGCCAGCGACGGTTTTAAAGCCGGTGACCCCAACCAGTGGCGGCTTAAGAAAGCCCTGGCGGGCGGTGGTCCGATGATGGACGTGGGCATCTATGCCATTCAGGGCGTCCGGCTGGTGACGGGTCTGGAACCGCTTTCGGTAACGGCTCAGTTTGGCCCCAAAACCGATCCGCAGAAGTTCAAGGATGTTGAAGAAACGATGTACTGGCAGTTTGAATTTCCAAACGGTATTACGTCAACTTCCACCACCAGCTACGCTGCGGGCGTGGAGCGGCTGTATGCGTCGGCAGAAAACGGCTGGTTTGAGCTGCGTCCGGCATTTGGCTACGGCCCGCTGAAAGGGATGACGAGCAAAGGCCCGATTGAAAAACCGGTGGTCAATCACCAGGCGATGCACATGGACGGTATTTGCAAGGATCTGATCGACGGAAAACAACTGCCGAAACACATCACCGGCGAGGAAGGCATGCAGGATATGAAAATCATCACGGCCACGTATCAGGCGGCTGAAACCGGTCGGAAGATTAAGATTGCTTAAGTTGTTACACAGAGTTAATCAGAGGTTATCAGGGCTTATCAGAGTTTTCTCCGGTTACCTCCGATATTCTCTGATTAACTCTGTGTAATAATCATTTTTTGCGTCCCATTGCGTACTTGATTCCGCCCAGCACGTGCGCCATAAACTGCGGGTCGCTGTAGGACTCGTCGGTATGGCCTCCGCCGGTATAGAAAGACCGCCCCCCGTCGAACTCCCGGTACCAGATAAACGGGTGGTTGTCACCATTTTTCCCTCCTTTATAGGTTTTCTCGTCCAGCTTACCCAGCACCTTGATGCCCGGCACAATGCTTTTGTAGTCATACCACTCGTCAAACCGTTTCCAGCGGTCGGGCAGCATCTTGGTCGCCAGGTGCTTTTTATCCACGATCTCGATTTCGGCGTTTTGCTGACTGGGGTGGCTCAGGAAGTAAGCGCCCACCAGTTGATTATACCAGGGCCACTCGTATTCGGTATCGGCAGCCGCGTGAATTCCCACGTACCCACCGCCTTTTTTGATGTATTGCTCGAAAGCCGCCTGCTGCTGATCGTTCAGCACGTCGCCGGTGGTGCTCAAAAAGATCACGGCTTTGTATTTTTTCAGGTTATCGGTCGTAAAAAGACCTGCGTTTTCGGTAGTATCAACGGCAAAATCGTTCTCCTGGCCTAATTTTAAGAGCCCTGCTTTGCCCGCTTCAATCGATTTGTGCCGGTAGCCTTTGGTTCGGGAAAAGACCAGAACGGCGTCTTTGGTTTTGGCGGGCTCTCCCACGTTCGGCTCTTCGGCTGAAGTACAGGCTATTAAGATAAAGAAGCTAAAAAGGGTTAAAAGAGTTTTCATAGACAAGTTTGGAAGTGTACTATAAAAGTATTGGTTTTACCGTACTTTACTGCTCACGTTTCACCAATTTCTTACCCTATTATGAAAGTTCGGCCTGCGATGCTGCTGATTGAAAATAACCATGTATTGCTGATGCACTACCGCTACGGCGAGACGGATGTGTTTGGTTTACCGGGTGGCAACCCCGACAAGGGCGAGACGCTGGACCAGACGGTGATCCGGGAATTGCAGGAAGAATTAGGTGTGGAAGTTGAAATCGGGCCGGTTGCGTTTTTTGGCGAAGTGATGATGCCCGAAAGCAAAGCAGACGTGTTGCACGTCCTTTTTCTGGGTCAGCTTATTGGGGGTATTCCCCGACTAAATCCCGCTGAAACCAGCGCGCTGGCCGTCGCCTGGAAACCCATCAGCGACCTGGACGTTCTGAATCTATATCCGAACGTGGGCCGACAAATTCAAAGCTTATTTACGTCACAAAACAGTCCAGGCTATATCGGGAAAATCGATCAGGCCTTTTTCTGACGTAGATTACGGCTTTTCGTGATTCTTACTCGGAAACACGGCACCGGTGATCATTCCTGCCGTGCTGGCCAGTAGTCCGTAAACCAGCGCCGGGTATTCGGTTTCAATCATCAGACAGATTAACCAGACCCCAATGCCACCGATCATCGACAGCAGGCAGCCGAGCGTATTGGCCCGTTTCCAGTACAGCCCGGCCGTGAGCGGCACGAACAGCGACACCAGACTAAAAGCCGATGACTCCCCGACCAAATCAAAAATGTTGACATCGCGGGCCGCCGTCATCCAGACACAGATAACGGTAATGACGGCCACCGCCAGCCGGATGGTGAGCAACAGCGTTTTGTCGCTGATGTCGGGGCGGAAAAACCGGAAAATGTTTTCGCCAAAAACCGTGGCCGGGGCCAGAATAGCACCACTCGACACGCTTAAAATGGCTGACAATAAAGCCCCGAAAAACAGAATCTGCAACGGCATACTGCCCTGCCGCAACACCATGTTCGGAATCAGCATCTGGTTGTCCTGACCCAGATTCGGATACAATTGCTTCCCGGCCAGACCAATGAACAGCGGCAACATGGCAATGGTGATGTACAGAAACGACGCCAGATACGAAGCCCGGACGGTCGTTTGCTCGTTTTTGGCCGACATCACGCGCTGAAAAATGTCCTGCTGCGGGATAGACCCCAGGCCGATAGTGATCCAGGCAGCAACCCACTCCACGCTGTCTTTCAGGGTCGGCGGGGGCAGGAAGCGGAAAAAGCCGGGTTTGGTGTTCTGAACGATACCGGAAAGGCCGTCGGTCTGGTTGTAGAGAATAACCGCAATAATGACCAGCGCAATGATAATGATGATGTTATGAACAAAGTCCGTGATGGACAGCGACCACATACCGCCCATCATGGTGTAAATCATCACGATGGTGGCGCTGGAGGCAATGCACCAGAAAACCGGCAGACCCGTTACCAGATTGAGCACAATACCAATGGCGATGAACTGGGCCGCAATCCAACTGAAGTACGACGGAATCACCAGAACCGCCGAGATAAACTCCGCCGAGCGGCCAAACCGTAGACTGAAGTAATCCGAAAAGGTCGTAATCCCTAATTTATACAAAGGCCGGGCATAGAAAGCGCCCACCAGAAACAGGCACAACGCCGAGCCGAACGGTTCTTCAATGATGCCCAGCACCCCCTTATCCACAAAGATGGCCGGAGCACCCATAATGGTTTCGGAGCCAAACCAGGTGGCAAACGTGGCCGAAGCCGCCAACGCCAGCGGCAGGCGCCGACCCGCCAGCACGAAATCCTGACTACTGCTTACTTTGCGGGCGGCCCAGGCCCCAATGGCAAGGTTGGAAAGAAGGTAAAGGGCAATAAAGAGGAGGAGCATCCGGCGAATCAGCTTGTATTCGTCCAAATCTAACAAAAAAGCCGGTGTCATGACACCGGCTTTCTGTATCGTTAACCCCCACGAACGGTTTTACAACCGAATCGTTGCGGGCAGGTATTTGGCAATCAGGTCTTCGTAATACGGCTTCAGTTCCGAAACCACCGGCGTAACCGGGCTTTTCGAATACAGGTCATACGGGTTGAATTTGTTTACCCACTTAAACATCTCGCGGTCGTGGTCGTCCATCAGGTGATCGTAGGCATTCTCGCGGTGTTGCGCGTAGAACGAGTGGTACCGGATCATGTACAGGGCCGGTTCGGGCAGATGATCCTTCGTAATGTGGTACAGATACTCGTCGTGGCCCCACGACATGGTGACATTTCTCAAGCCGCAGTTTGGCTCATAAACGCCGTATTTGGTGTTATACCGTTTGTCTTTCGAATCCGGGTTGTTCTGGAAAAATTCCGGGTACACAATCCGGTCGGAATGGGCACAGCCTACCGGGAACGTATCGCCTACCACGGCCCACTGCGGCTCTCCGAACAGACACAGCACCTTGCCCATGTCGTGCAGGAAACCCGTCAGGACAAACCAGTCGGGATGACCGTCGGCACGGATGGCCTCAGCGGTTTGCAGCAGGTGTTGCAGCTGGTCGAGTTCAATATCCGGATCGGAGTCGTCGACGAGCGTATTTAGAAACTCCATAGCACCCCAAACCGGAATTTCTTTTTTATCGAATTTCAGGAATTCCGCCCGCTTCTGCTGCACGAAATCGTACGTCTGGTACGTGTGATTCAGCCGGTAAAACTCGCGCACCGTGTCGCGGCCCGGATTATCATAATTACGGTACTCTTCTTTCGCTTTGTGTTCGGGTTCGGGATAGCGGACCAGCAGGTCGTCTTCCCATTGTTCCAGGCTGCTGAGGGGATTACGTTCAGTTTCGGTGAATGCCATAGCAAGATAGCTGTTAGTTAGCCAATTATAGGGTTGTAAAGATACTGATTCCCGCCATGATTACAAGCGTCATATATTCGAAATAGCCAGTCAATTCGTCAGATTGTGCAACGCCCAGACATCCCCGGAAAGATTCATATTGGCCTTCAGGACGTTCAGCACGTCCGCAAAAGGCCGGTGATTATCAGCGAGGTTGGAGAACAGCACGACCAGCGTTTTCTGCTCCGGAATCCAGACCACGCAATTGCTGAAACCGCACGTACTGCCGGAATGAAACAACTCCTTCCCTCCACCCTTTGTTTGGGTAAAAAACCACCCCAACCCATAAAAACCGTCTGGCTGTCCGTCGAGCGGCTGGTTGACGCGTTCGAGTTGTGCTTGCAGATCGACCAACCTGTTGGCAGCCAGGGCCTCATTCCATTTTTTATAATCCGTTAGGGAAGTGTAAACGCAGCCGTCGCCCTGGGTGCCGCTCGTTATGCTCTGGTCCGAAAACCGGATGGTGTTGTCCGGATTCCGCGCGTAGCCCATCGCCCGGTTCGGAATGGTGCGGGTGGGTTCATATAGCGTCGTCTGGTTCATTCCCAACGGCTTGAAAATGTTTTCGGTAATAAACTCCAGATACGGTTTTTTCGCCACTCGCTCCACCACCTGCGTCAACAGGCAGAACGCGGAGTTGCTGTACCGAAACCGGCTGCCCGGTTCAAAATAGGTCGAGTCCTGCGGTTTCAGCAGTGCCAGTACCTCCGCATCAAAAATCTGATTGTTCCGGTTGGGCGACAGCCGGGATTCGTAATCCAGCACACCGGATGTATGAGTCAGCAAATGCCGCAGTTTAATTTTCCGCCCGACGCGCGGGTTGAAATCCGGGAAGAACGTGAGCAGGTTATCGTCAACGGAAAGCTTCTTCTGTTTTTCCAAGAGCAGAATAGCCATCGCCGTAAACTGCTTGGACACCGACGCCATCCGAAAATTGGTTTCTGGTGTAATCGGCGTTTTCGTCTCCAGATTCGCCAGCCCGACGCCCCGATTGTAGACGGTTTTGCCATCGATTACCACCAGCAGTGCCCCGCCGGGCTGATCGGTCGGAAAATTTCGGCGCATCACGGAATCAAGCGCGGCTACGGTTTTTTGGGCCAAAACAGTTTGAGCGGTAAGCCACATAACATACGCGAATGCAACGATTTTCATTCCGGTAATCTACGAAAAGATGCGATAGAAACATCAGCAAAATGCCCACACCTGATCGGGCGTGATACAGCCATCCAGCGGAATATCGCCCTCAAAAACATCCGCAATCCGGTCGACCGGATCAAACAGCGACAGGCCGATTTTCAGGCAATCCGGGCGGCATTCGGGCAAAAACCGGTCGTAAAAACCGCCCCCGTAGCCCACGCGGTGGCCGCGCTGGTCGAAAGCCAGAAGCGGAACGAGAATCATATCAAATGCTGAATGATGAACGACGAACGAGGACGTGGGCGACGGTTCGGGAATCCCGTAGCGGTTTTGGGTAAAAAGCGTCGAAGGAGTGATCTGATAATGCGTGAGCGTACCGGTGTCCAGCGCCGTGACGGGCGCAGCCACGAGCGTCTGCGGAGCGTTTCGCCAGAGTTGCCGAACCAGGAACCAGGTGTTGACTTCCTTTCGGGTTTCGATAGGCAGAAATGTGCTGATGGCCGAAACCGGGTTTTGCCAATGAAAAGCCTGTTCCGAAAAAAACAAGGCGGTAATGGCTTCACAACGGCGTTGCCAATCGGCCTCCGACAACGCCCGGCGCTTCCGGCCAAACTCGGCCCGCAGTTCGGCTTTGATCATGCGCTTAATCTTTGAGTACCATCATCTGGTAAGCCAGCGGGTCAAAAACTGTCAGCAGTTTCTGGATAAACTGCGGGTCGTTGAGCTGGAAGTTGAGGTAATTTTCGGTACGCTCCTGAATGCCGCCGTTCGGAAACAGTTTGTGTTTCAGCGTCATCAGTTGGTTTATCGTCGTTTCGTAGTTCCGTTCCTCGGTTTTCTTGAGCCGTTTTTCCAGATGGTCGATGGTGTGCATCAGCCGAGCCTGTTCGGCCAATACGGCTCCTTCCAGCGATTTATCCACCCTTACGGACTTATTCAGAATCTCCGCAAAACATTGTTGCAAACACACTTTCTGCTCAGAAAGGTCCAGGGATTTTTCGCTGATTCGCTCGATGTACGACCGGCGCAGCTTCACTTCATCCCGGAAAAGTTCTTCGGGCAGAACCCCCAGTTTTTCCATTTTTCTGGCGCTGGCCGGATTAACGTAAAGGGCAAAATTCCGGGGCATCAATAACGGAAACGGAATCTGAAAATGGTCAAAAACGCCTTTCAGTTGCAGCCAGTACGGCACTTCCGACGGGCCTCCAATGTAAGCCAGATTGGGCAGAATCACTTCCTGATATACCGGGCGCAGCACCACGTTCGGGCTAAACCGTTCAGGGTGTTCATCGAGCAACGTCAATAATTCCTCCTGCGAAAACTGCAATTCGGTATTCAGCACCTTGTACGAAACCGTTTCATCGGCGCCGGTTTCGGAGACAATCCGTTCGCGGAGTTGATCGCCCAGGTAAAAAAGGTTGATTTCGCGGGGCGTCACCTGTGTTTTGTACCCCATTGCTTCCAGTTGTCCGCTGGTTTCGGTTACAATACCGCTGGTGGGCTGATGGAGCAGTTCGTCTTTGATAACCGGAGCAAAAAGCCGTTTCAGGTCCGCATCATCGGCGTCCAGACAAATCAGTCCTTCCTTGCCCAGCAGTTCGTTGACGTACCAGCGCACGGCGTCGGAAAGCGTATCGTGTTTGAGGTAAGCCTCTTCAAACAGAAACAGCTTCTCCGGCATCTGGCTAAAGACGGCTTTCAATTCTTTCGGGTTCATACGCCCAACGGCCCCTTGCTGCTCCGTTTCCCAGGTATAACTTTTTCCGAAAAGCGTAAAGTGGTTAATTTCCGCAAAATCGTGGTCTTCGGAGGCCAGCCAGTAGATCGGCACAAACCGGTATTCGGGATACGTTTCGGCCAGTTTTTTAGCCAGGTTAACCGTTGTAATCCACTTGTAGAGCACGTAGAGCGGCCCCGTAAAAATATTGAGCTGATGGCCCGTTGTCACCGTAAAGGTGTTCGGTTGCGCGAGTACAGAAAAATCCGGTTTGTTGGGAATGTGTTGATACTGCCGTTCCAGCACCTCCACCAGCGTCCGGCGTTTGGCCTCGTCGAAAGCCCGGTTTTTAGCCTGCTCAGCAAACGCTTCCAGCGTCGGAAAGCGGTCGTAATAAGGTTGAAGGGTTTCTTTTTGAGAGATATAATCAAGGAATAGCGTCGAAAACTGGCCGGTAGCGGTGAGCGGGAGGTACTGACAGTCCATGAAAACGGGATTTTTGACTGTCAACACAGAATTGCCTGTCAAGGTTCGGACGAGTTGGCAGGATTATAGGAATGGCCGTCAACTTTCGTTAGGCTAGGGATAACAAAACCCTGAAAAAGCCCAATTCCATCAAGCTAGGCCGGTTTTCGGAATTTGATTCCAGAGGTGATTTCGGGTAGTATGAATTTCTTCCAACGCCCGCGTTCCGCCCACCGTCACCGTAAAAAACCGTTTCCGCCGACCTCCGCGCTCGGCTGTAGCCCCTCCCATTTTGGAGGTCAGGTAGCCTTTTTCTTCCAGCCGTTGCAGCGTCGCATGAATCGCGCTCAGGCTAACCGTCCGACCGGTTTGCTTCTCAATTCCTTCGAGAATGGCTACCCCGTAGGCTTGCCCGTTGAGCATGGCAACAGTCAGCAACACCAGTTCTTCAAACTCCCCGAGATACGGACGATTCATATTTGTTTAGGCTTTGTAAAACAAATATAATCCGTTTCGCTCAGCAGCCAAGAACCGTTCCGTAAATCATCAATGCCCGTCCATTTCCGCCCCGGCAGACAGAAAACTCCCGAAAGGTCGACTATAACCTTCCGGGGGTGTTGGCCTTCGTCTTTAGATGATTACATGGCCCAGCCCTGGCGGTAATCGCGTTTCAGGTAGGGGTTCAGTTCGGGAGCGTTGGTAAACTGCATGGTTTTGGTGTCCCAGTTCAGCTTGGTTCCCTGCTTGTAGAGGGCGACGATGCCCAGCAACATGGTTTCGCAGAGCGGCCCGGCGTATTCAAACGGCGAGACGGCTTTTCCATTGCCTTTGCAGGCTTCGGCCCAGTTCCGTTCGTGGCTCATGCCCACGCGTGGAATGGTCTGCGCCGGGCGTTTGTACGAATCCATCTTTTCCTTGGGCAGCAGCCGGGGTTTGGAGCCGTAGGTTTCGTGAAAGAGTTTTCCTTTGGTGCCAATGTACAACACCCCACCGCTTTTCGGAACAGGTTCGTCGCCAAACTCCAGCGGCTTGGGCGGCAGAATACCGCCGTCGTACCAGGTCATGACAAGCGGCTTTTTCTTGTCTTTGCTTTCAAATTCGTAGGTTACCATCGACGCCATCGGGTAGCTCTGCTTGTTGAATGGTGTCGAGGACGCTTCCACGCTAATCGGCGGGTTAAGCCCCAGCGCCCAGTACGGGTGATCGACCAGGTGAGCCCCCATGTCGCCCAGTGCCCCGGCGCCATAATCGACCCAGCCGCGCCATTTGAACGGGGTGTAGGCCGAATGGTAAGGCCGGTGCGGAGCGGGCCCCAGGAACAACTCCCAATCGAGCGTCGAGGGAGCATCTTCGACTTCTTTGGGCACATCCATGCCCTGCGGCCAGATGGGGCGGTTGGTCCAGACGTGCACTTCCTGAACTTTGCCAATGGCTCCGTCGGCAATCCATTCGTTGATCAGCCGGGCGTCGTCATTCGAGTGGCCCTGATTGCCCATTTGGGTGACTACTTTCGGATTTTCCTTTGCCAGTCGGGCCAGTTCGCGGGATTCCCAGACCGTAACTGTCAGCGGTTTTTGTACGTAAACGTGCTTGCCAAGCTTCATGGCCGCCGATGCAATCACTCCGTGCAGGTGGTCGGGCGTGGCAATGACCAGGCCGTCAATGTCCTTCTGGGCTTCCAGCATTTTGCGGTAATCTTTGTACCGTTTGGCATTCGGGTATTTTTCAAAAACCGGTCCGGCGTATTTTTCATCGACATCGCAGAGGGCGACAATGTTTTCGGTGGGGGCCAGCGCATTGAGGTTGCTTTTGCCCATCCCGCCAATGCCGACACCGGCTACGTTCAGTTTATCAGACGGGGCAATGAAGCCCTTTCCGCCTAAAACATGCCGGGGCAGAATGGTCACTCCGGCCAGCGCCAGCGACGAGGCTTTGACAAATCCACGACGACTAAGCGGCTGATCTGCCTTGTTTTCCAGATTGCTCATAGTAAAATACGACGTTAGTTAAGGGGTGAAATTCGATTGAGCCAAAAGTACACAATCGCTGCTCTCATAGTACTACATTATCGCATTTTCATACCATTAAGCATATCGATAGATACAGGCGCAGCTACTTCGCCAGAGGTGTCCATCCTCCGACTATTATTGGAGCTTCTTCGGATTGATTCGCCGGATCACCTCCCGTTTTTTAAACGTTACCCGCCAGATGACAAACGACAGGGCCGCATCGTCCGTACAGGTTTTGCAGATGATATCATCGACCGGAACCGGCGAGTTGTAGACAAAAAGTGTATCATGCACCTTTTGAATGTTATCAATCTGCTCCAGCTTATTCAGGGCGTTGTACCGATAGGCCAGCAGCAATTCGCGCTCCTTGGCGTCCAGAGCCTGATTCGCGGTATCTTTGCTACTGAGGAGATCAATCGATACGGCGTATTGTTTCTCCAGTTTTTGAATGGCCGGAATGCCCTCCAGCGAACAAAGCGACTTATCATTCGATTTTTTAGCCAGTTCCGTAGTCAGGGCTTTCCGGGAAGTCTGCACAATGGCTTTTCCCCAGTCGTCTACGGTAACCGTCAGTTGGGCATCGGTTACCCGTTTGATTTTCCGGTCGTTCATTTCCCGGGCCAGTTCCTTCGAACTCTGGTTCTGATCGAGGCCGCAGGATGAGAAAAATGCTATCGTGAGAAGAAGTGCGAAAACTGAAAAGATGCGGTTCATTGCGAGGAACTTAGTGAAGTAAATTCTTGTCATCTATCTGGATAACGTTGTGATGCGTCGTTTCGTTGACAAAAGTAAGACGG
Organism: Larkinella arboricola; assembly: GCF_003259745.1. Lineage (GTDB taxonomy): Bacteria > Bacteroidota > Bacteroidia > Cytophagales > Spirosomataceae > Larkinella > Larkinella arboricola. Next base: position 801,498 of record NZ_QLMC01000003.1, read on the forward strand.
AACGGTTGACTGACCGAATTTTCGTAGATTTGTCTTAAAATACGACCGGACGCCATCGTTTACCGATTGTCCTGAATCTATACCAAACCATGATTGACCAATTAGAAGCCATAAAGGAGCGGTTTGAGGAGGTTTCTCAGCAGATTATGATGCCCGAAATTGTTTCGGATCAGAAGAAGTACACGAAGCTGAGCAAGGAATACAAAGACCTCGACAAAATCGTCAAGCAGTATCTGCACTACAAAAAGTTGTTGCAGGATATCGAAGGTGCCAAAGAAATTCTGGCGACCGAGCGCGACGAAGACCTGCGCGAACTGGCCAAAGCCGAACTGGATGAGCTGCAACCCCAGCGGGAACCGATGGAGGAAACGCTGAAAGAAATGCTTATTCCGAAAGATCCAAACGACAGCAAAAACGTCATTCTGGAGGTTCGGGCCGGAACCGGGGGCGACGAAGCTTCCATTTTTGCCGGCGACCTCTTCCGGATGTACCAGCGTCTGTGCGACCGGATGGGCTGGCGGATGTCGCTGATGGACTACACGGAAGGCACGTCGGGCGGTTATAAAGAAATTATTACTCAGATCGAAGGCGAAGACGTTTACGGCAAACTGAAGTTCGAATCCGGTGTTCACCGCGTACAGCGCGTACCGGCCACCGAATCGCAGGGCCGTATTCACACGTCGGCGGCCAGCGTAGCGGTATTGCCAGAAGCCGAAGAAGTGGACGTTCAGATCAACATGAACGACATCCGGAAAGATACGTTCTGTTCGTCGGGCGCGGGTGGTCAGTCGGTAAACACCACGTATTCTGCCGTTCGATTGACGCACATTCCAACGGGTCTGGTGGTACAGTGCCAGGATGAACGCTCGCAGTTGAAAAACTTCGATAAGGCCCTGACGGTATTGCGGTCGCGGATTTACGAAATTGAATTGCAGAAACACAACGACGAGATTAGCTCGCAGCGCAAGTCGATGGTGGGCAGCGGAGACCGTTCCGACAAAATCCGGACGTACAATTATCCGCAAAGCCGCGTGACCGATCACCGCATCGGTCTGACGGTTTACAACCTGCCGTCGGTGATGGATGGCAACATCGATGACTTCATCGACCAGCTCCGCATCGCCGAAAACGCCGAGCGCATGAAAGAAGCCGCCGTGGTTTAAATGGTCTCCCGGACTAAAGCCGTACCGCTGGTTCTAGTCCGGGAAGAGTCTCATTACTTATACCTGAGCTGTTTTCAGGCGATCGCGCAACTGAAACAGTTCGTCCCGCAGTCGAGCCGCTTCGAGGAAATCCAGTTCCTTGGCGGCTTTTTCCATTTTGGCCTGCGTATCCTTAATGACCTGTTCCAGATCGTTTTTACCCATATACTGAACCACGGGGTCAGCCGCAATCCGGAACTCGTCGGGTTCAACATAATACTGCTTGGCCTCCGGTCGCGAATCGGCCACTTTAGTCTGACCCATGATGGCTTCGCGGGATTTCAATACCGTCTTAGGCGTAATGCCGTGCTCGAGGTTATAGGCCGTCTGGATTTCCCGCCGTCGGTTTGTCTCGCTGATGGCTTTGTCCATCGAACCCGTAATGCGGTCGGCATACATCAGCACCTTGCCGTTAGCGTTCCGGGCAGCCCGGCCAATGGTCTGAATCAGCGAACGGATGTCGCGCAGGAACCCTTCTTTGTCGGCGTCCATAATTGCGACCAGTGACACTTCCGGTAAATCCAGTCCTTCGCGCAGCAGGTTAACGCCCACCAGCACGTCAAAAACGCCCAGCCGCAATTCCCGCAGGATTTCCACCCGATCCAACGCTTTGACTTCCGAGTGAATGTAACGGCCTTTAATACCGACCCGCTCCAGGTATTTGCTTAGTTCCTCGGCCATCCGTTTGGTCAGCGTCGTGACCAGCACCCGTTCGCCCCGTTTGATGCGGCTGTCAATTTCCTCGAGCAGATCATCAATCTGGTTCAGGCTCGGCCGCACTTCAATTTCGGGGTCAAGCAGACCCGTCGGGCGAATCAACTGCTCCACCACCACGCCCTCGCTCCGGCGCAATTCATAATCGGCGGGTGTGGCGCTGACGTAAACGGTTTGCGAAGTTAATTCCTCAAATTCCTGAAACGTAAGCGGGCGGTTATCCAGCGCCGACGGCAACCGGAAACCGTAGTCCACGAGCGCTTCCTTGCGGGAACGGTCACCGCCCCACATCGCCCGGATTTGCGGCATCGTCACGTGGCTTTCGTCCACCACCGTCAGAAAATCGTCCGGAAAGTAATCGAGCAGACAGAACGGCCGTTGCCCCGGCATCCGGCGGTCGAAATACCGGGAGTAGTTTTCGATTCCGGAGCAGTAGCCCAGTTCGCGCATCATCTCAATATCAAACTCGGTCCGCTCCTTGATCCGCTCGGCTTCCAGATGGCGGAATTCCGATTCGAAATACCGTATCTGGGCTACCAGATCATTCTGGATTTCACCGATAGCCATGTTTAGCGTATCGCGGCCCGTCACGAACAGATTCGCCGGGAAGATGGCAATCATGCGGTCGTCAGCAATCTTTTTGCCCGAAGCCGGGTCGATGCGCTGAATGGCTTCTACTTCATCGCCGAAGAATATGATGCGGTAGGCAAAATCCGCGTAACCGGGAAAAATATCGACGGTATCGCCCTTCACGCGAAACGTCCCCCGCGTAAATTCCACCTCAGTACGGCTATACAGGATTTCGACGAGTCTGAACAGAAACTGGTTCCGGCTGATGGTGTCGCCGACCCCCAGCCGCACGATGCTTTTCTGGTATTCCGTAGGATTACCGGCACCGTAGATGCAGGAAACCGACGCAATTACGACAATATCCCGCCGACCGCTCATCAGGGCCGATACCGCAGCCAGCCGCAGTTTGTCGATCTCTTCATTAATGGCCAAATCCTTTTCAATGTAGGTATTGGTCGTCGCGATGAATGCTTCGGGCTGATAATAGTCGTAATACGAAATAAAATAGTGAACGGCGTTTTCGGGAAAGAACTGCTTAAACTCGCCGTAGAGCTGGGCCGCCAGCGTTTTATTGTGGCTTAATACGAGCGTCGGGCGGTTGAGTTGGGCGATGACATTGGCAACGGTATAGGTTTTTCCACTTCCCGTAACCCCCAACAACACCTGCGCCGGTTCGCCTTCCTGGATTCCTTTGACCAGCTTTTCAATGGCCTGTGGCTGGTCGCCAGTCGGTTTAAATTCTGAAGTCAGCTTGAAATTCATAACAAGCTAAGATACGAAAAAATAAGAATGGAAACAAGGACGGTTTTAAAGATAACAACGCGCCAACCCGTTTGTTAGCACTCGTACCAATTCGTCGTTTTCCTGAACAACTTGCCTGCGTGTCAGTTATTTTACCAGTTACTCAACGTCATCAACAATGAAAAACAACCTGAAAGATGGAAGCCGAAGCCTAACCGCGGGGTTAGGAGTTCTGCTGACCGTATTTTTTTTAAGCTGTAATTCCAAAACAGAAAGCACCGAATCCAATGCGGATTCAGCAGCCGCCACCGATACGAGTGTGATGGGCCTTCAGGGGGATACGACCAGCAACTCACTGGATGCTCCGGCATCCGCCCCGAGTGATACCGCTGCCGGGCAAAACCTCCCGGAAATGCGGGCTACCAAGAAAGAATAAACGCTTCATCAACGCTGACAGCACCGGATGCCACCCGGCTACGGTGTTGTCAGTGCTGATCGTTCAGCCAGCGAAGACGGTTTTCCAAACCTTCCGGATCGTCAGGCTGAACGAGAAAAACCGCTGGGGTATTCACCGGATCAATGGCGTCGGACTCCAGCCGCAGCCCAATAAAAGCCAGGTAATCGTTCAGGAGCGGTTCAAGCGGTTCGTTGCCAGAAATGCAGCGGTCGTAATACCAGTCGAGCGGCTCACCGGCCACTTCCTCCGTCACGGCTCGATAGTCGTCGAGCGTATAGCCAATAAACGGTTTCCCAAACCGTTCCCACATGAGCCGCATCACGTCGTCGAGTGATCGGGCATGATTCCACTTTCTTCGAATGTGCAAATCCAGTATCAGCGCAACGGTGGCCCCTTTGTTGTAAACCGACACTTTCCGGTTGGGTACGCCTTTGTCATAGCCGTCGAGCCACAAATCCCAGGACGATTCGGTCAGTGACTGGAACGCCCGTCCATTAGCTTCAAAATGCCGTTTCAGCAGCACCTGAAGCTCTTTCAAATAGGCAGCATCGTTAAAAACACCCGACCGCCGAAGCATCAGATCACCGTAGTAGGTGGTAACGCCTTCGGCCACAAAGCAGGTTGTGAAGTAATTTTCTTTCGTAAAATCGTATGGTAACAACTCCGCCGGACGAATCCGAATCACGTTCCAGGCATGAAATAATTCGTGCGACGAAACGCCCAGCAAATCCGTGTATAAACCTTCGCCCTCGTCGTTCGGCCCCAGCACCAGCATCGTAGAGTTGCGGTGTTCGACGCCGTGGTAGAAGGGTGTGGTTAGAATCAGGGTCAGAAAATGGTAATCCTTTTCCGGGAATTCACCGAAAAGCCGCATTTGCGCTTCCGAAAACTGATAAAAGTCGCGCCGGATTCGCTCCCAGTCCGGTTGAATGTTTCCATTGATCCAGATGTGAAAAACCGTTTCCCCAACTTTGTACGTTTCATGTTGCAAATCCGGCGAAGCGATCAGCGGACAATCGACCAGTTCGTAAAAATCCGTTGCACTCAGGATGTTGGGGGACGTCGGCGTTAACCCACAGGCAATTTCCCAATGGTCCGGAACGTCCAGTTCGAGCGTACACGTCTCGTGCAAACGGTCGTCGGCATACAGGCACAGGTTGACGGGGTTGACGTACAGCAGCCGGTCGTCGGCAAAGCTGGTTCCGGCATTGACGGTATTGCTGTAATAGGTATAACGAGCCACCAGCTCCGAAACACCTTCGGTTTGCACCCGCCAGCGGTCTTTGGTTATCTTCTGGAAAATGAGCGGGTTACCGGTCTGGTCAAAGAGTTCAAAACGCTGAATGTTCTTGGCAAAATTCTGCAATTCGTAGCGTCCGGGGCGCCAGGCGGGGAGTTGCAACTCAACCGTCGGAGCCGCGAGGCCCGTCAGCCGAAACTCAACCTCAATGGTGCGTGACGCGGGATTGCTGGAAGAAATACGATAGTGCATATCGGCGAATATAACCCCTTGTTGATGAAAACTCTAAATATCGCCTGCAAAGTTGTTTCATTTCGAAACATTCCCTACCTTTGCAGACTCATTTGAAAAACAGGCATCCAAGATATACTAAGTCATGAAAAGAACGTTTCAACCTTCGAACCGTAAACGCCGGAACAAACACGGTTTCCGTGAGCGTATGGCCTCAGCCAATGGTCGCCGGGTACTGGCCGCCCGTCGCGCAAAAGGACGTCATAAACTGACGGTTTCGGACGAGAAAAAAGGCGATCGGTTTAAGATTTAATCATGTCGTTTAAAGTTTAACGTTCTGAATTTAACGTTAGGCGTTGAACCGCAAACGATAATGAAGCAAACGTTCAAAAAATCCGAACGGCTTTGCAGTAAAAAAACCATCGGACAGTTATTTCAGAAAGGTAGTGCGACCACGCGGACGTTCTACCTTTTTCCGTTTCGTCTTCTCTATATGAACGACCCGGTCTGGATTGACCCGGTCCCGAGCCATCCAGACCGGGTCAATCCCCTGCCCGCCATCCTCATTTCGGTTTCCAGCCGGAACTTCAAAAAAGCCGTTGACCGCAACCACATCCGTCGGCGCGTTCGCGAAGCCTATCGTCTGAATAAGTCGTTGCTGTTCGGTACACCCGACAAACCCAAACATCCCCCGGCTTATATTGTCTTTTTATATACCGCCCGCGAGAAAATTTCGTTTGAAGAGATAGAAAAAAGTATGAAATTAGCTTTGGCTCGTGTTACTGTTACACAGAGTTGATCAGAGAATATCAGAGCAACACAGAGAAGACTTTGATTACCTCTGATTTCCTCTGATCAACTCTGTGTAATAGCTTTTTATAAGCTCTTATAAACTATGTTTACGCGCAAACGTCTGACCGTCGCCCTGGGCGCGACCCTACTGGCAGGAAGCCTTGGTTTTTATTCGTTCCGCAACGACGACCGGTTCTTTGAAATCGCGCGTAACCTGGATATTTACGCGACGCTGTTCAAGGAACTGAATCTGTATTACGTGGACGAACTGAACCCGAATCGCATGGTGAAGTCCAGTATTGACGCCATGCTGAAATCACTGGACCCGTATACTAACTTTTTCGCTGAAGACGAAATTGAAGATTACATGACGATGACCACCGGCCGCTACAATGGCATCGGTGCGTTGATCGGTTCGCGGCAGGGGCGCAGCATCGTCATGATGATTTACGAAGGCACGCCCGCTGAAAAATCCGGTTTGCGAATTGGCGACGAGATCATCAAAATCGACGGTGTGGATATCAAAACCCGGCGCGAAGCAGACTCCGACAAACTGCTGCGGGGGCAAACCAATACGGCGGTCAAATTGACGGTGAAGCGATTTGGAACCAATGCGCCGATTGATCTGACCGTAACGCGTGATGTCGTAAAAATGACCAATGTGCCTTATTATGGCATGATTACCAACGACGTAGGCTACATCGACCTGAAAGATTTTACCGGAACGGCTTCGCGCGAGGTGCGGAATGCGTTCACGGAACTGAAGGGGAAAGGCATGAAAAAGCTGGTGCTCGACGTGCGCGAAAATCCGGGCGGTTTGCTGAACATGGCCATTGATATTGCCAACATCTGGCTCCCGCGCGATTCGGAGATTGTAACGACGAAGGGCAAAGTAACCGAATGGAACAAAACGTACACGGCTTTGAACCCGCCCCTCGATCTGGAAATCCCGATTGTGGTGCTGACCAACAGCCGGAGTGCCTCCGCGGCCGAGATTGTTTCCGGCGTTATTCAGGACTATGACCGGGGGGTTCTGGTGGGTCAGTTGACCTACGGCAAAGGGCTGGTCCAGACCACCCGGGAGCTTTCGTACAACACGAAACTGAAAATCACGACGGCGAAATATTACATTCCGAGTGGCCGCTGCATTCAGGCCATCGACTACAGCCACCGCAACCCCGACGGCAGCGTGGGCAAGATTCCGGATTCATTGAAAACCGCCTTCAAAACCAAAGCCGGTCGGACGGTTTACGACGGCGGTGGCGTGTCGCCCGATGTTCCGGTGGAAGCCGTAGCCCCCACCCCGATTGCGCTGAGTTTAACCAACAAGGGGTTGATTTTTGATTATGCGGTCAAATACCACCACGATCATCCGACGATCAAGCCGGCCCGCGAGTTTCATCTGACCGATGCCGATTATCAGGAGTTTGTAACCTGGCTGAAAGACAAAGAATACGATTATACGACACAGGTTGAAAAAGAACTGAGCACACTGGAAGCATCGGCGAAGAAGGAAAAATCCTTTAACCAGATTCAGGATCAGCTGAAGGCGTTACGAACGAAGCTTTCCCACAGCAAAGACGCCGATCTGGCGACGTTCAAAAGCGAAATAAAAACGCTGCTCGAACAGGAGATTGTTGGCCACTATTACCTCCAGAAAGGCATGAAAGAAGCTTCTTTCTCGACCGATCCGGAAATTAAAGCCGCCCTCGACCTGTTCAGCGACATGAACCGGTATCAATCCGTCCTAAAAGGAAAACCCTAAGGAGTGCAGCGTTAAGAATGAAGAGGTAAGAGTTTGTTTTGTAACTCATCACTCTTAACGCTGCACTCTTCATTCATTATGTCTCTTATTCTTTCCATTGATACCTCCACAACCGTTTGTTCGGTGGCGCTGCACCGCGACGGGATGCTGGCGGCCTGTTACGAATTATTTACCGAGAAATCATCGTCGGGGATGCTGACGACCCTGATTCAGCATACCGTACAGCACAGCGGCTATCAGCTTTCGGAACTCGACGCCATTGCCGTTGCGAAAGGACCAGGCTCGTATACAGGGTTACGGATTGGCGTTTCGACGGCGAAAGGATTGTGTTTCGCACTCGACAAACCGCTGCTGGCTATTAATACGCTCGAAGCAATGGTGTGGCAGGTTAACGGTTTTTATCCGGCTTCTTATGCCCTCTGCCCTATGCTCGACGCCCGACGGATGGAAGTCTACTGTGCCGTTTACAACACGGAAGGTCAGGAAATTCAGGCAACGTCCGCGCAAATTATTGATGAAGGCTCGTTTGCCGACCTGCTAACCCAACAGCCCGTTGTGTTTTTTGGCAACGGTGCGGCCAAGTGCCAAGCGGTATTGTCGCATCAACCCAACGCTATTTTTCCGGAACAAACCGTTCATCCATCGGCCAGAACGGTGGGCCAACTGGCGGCTGTGGCCTACGAGCAGGGCCAGTTTGAAGATGTTGCCAATTTCGAACCGTATTATCTGAAAGATTTTGTGGGAACCAAGCCGAAGAAGTTGGTTGTTTAACGGGTATGGAAACGGAAGAAATTGTCAATCGTGTGGCCAAAAGCGGCCTGGTAACGCTGGATCTGGAAGACTACTACCACCCCGGCGAACGGGTTGTCTATGACCTGAAAGACAATCTGTTTATGGGCATGATTCTGAAAGAGAAAGACTTCCGTGACTTTCTGAAAGCTCACGACTGGAGCCAGTATGCCGGTAAAAACGTGGCCGTCACCTGTTCGGAAGATGCTATTATACCGACCTGGGCATACATGCTGCTAACCATTTATCTGGAACCGCACGCCCATACCGTTGTCTTTGGCTCGCTTCAGGATCTGGAGGAAAAACTCTACTTCGACGCTATCAACCGGATTAACATCGACGATTTCCGCGACAGCCGCGTGGTGGTGAAAGGATGCAGCAAGGTGGCAGTACCGACGGCGGCTTACGTCGAAATAACGCGTCGGTTACGGCCCGTGGCCCACAGCATCATGTTCGGCGAACCGTGCAGCACCGTGCCCCTGTACAAACGTCCCAAGCAATAATTATCTGTTGTAGATAAATTCTTCCTTCCGACCATCGGCATAAACCTGCCGGGCGGGATACCCATCGGGCCGGTATTCATAGGTCCATCGCTCATCGGAAGTGATGCCCGAAGCCAGATTGACCGACTGCTGACGGACGATGTTGTTGCGACTCATATACCAGCTGATATCGGCATCCATCCGGGTTAACCGGTAGGGATTTGGGGCGTTGTCGTACTCATAGGTATAAATGATATTCGGTTCGGAGGTAGTGGAAACATTGGAATAAAGCGTTTCCCTGATCACATTATCCTGCGTATTGTACTCAAAAACCGTATAGGAACCGGGTTTCCCGTCAAGAGAATAATGAGTTCGGCGCGTGATGCGCTTGCGGAGGTCGTATTCGTAGGTTGTATAGGAACGGGTTTGCGGCTGATCGTTATCCAGTGTATAATTTTTCCGTTCGCGAATCGTCGTATCCGGATTAAATACAAACTCGTTATAGCTATACATTTTCAGCGGTCGCCCTGACTGGATACTACTCGACCAGGGAGAGTTTGTAAAATGGTGTTCGACACGAAGCGTATGGCTATTTACCCAGTTATAAATCAGCTTGTTATCCACCGTGCCATCCGGATTTTCGGAAACGACTTCTCTCAGAATGTTATTCGCATCGTATTCGTAACGGGTTGACCGAAACCAGGACGCATTGGCCGGAACACCGTAATAGTCGGTTCGGATCAGGCGAAACGATGAACCTCTGGCCAGAATGGCATCGTCGTTCTTGCGGTCGCAGGCGGCAACCAGCAAACTCAGGAGCAGGAGAAAGGAGACGGTTTTCATAAAGGTCTGGTTAGGAAGCAGATATCATTAGGACTCGGTGGCCCGGAAAACCGTTGGAAACCGTCTTCAAAATTTACACCAGCCGGAAACTCCTCCGGTGCCAGCGACACGGCCCGTGTTCCAGAAGCGCCCGACGGTGAATGGGTGTCGGATAACCGACATTCCGTTCCCAGCCATAATGCGGAAATTCCAGTGATAGTTTCTCCATCAGTTCATCCCGGTAGGTTTTCGCCAGCACCGACGCAGCCGCAATCGACAGAAATTTTGTGTCGCCTTTCACGATGCAGGTGTGCGGAATCATCGGGTAATTCGTAAACCGGTTACCATCCACGAGCAGATGATTCGGCTTCATCCCATCCACCCGGCTCATGATCATGTCCAGCGCCCTGTGCATCGCCAGAAAACTGGCTTTCAGAATGTTAATCTGATCAATTTCTTCATTCGACACTTCGGCCACGGCCCACGCCAGGGCGTCGCGCTGCAATTCCTCCCGCAATCGTTCGCGCTGACTCCGGCTTAGTTGTTTTGAATCGTTCAGAACCGGGTGGGTATAATCGTTCGGCAAAATTACCGCAGCCGCCACCACCGGACCCGCCAGACAACCCCGCCCGACTTCGTCCAGCCCCGCTTCAATGGCGTTTGCGTTGTAATAAGATAATAACATAGTTAGACAAAAGACAGGAGATAAAAGACAAGAGACAAAAGATAGGAGAGTAAAGTCTTTCGTCTATTGTCTTTCCTCCCTAATTCAATCTTCCAGAATATTTCCAAAAATGGTGTTTTTCAGCAGCAGGGTCAGCAGCAGAAAGACGATGGCCCAGTACAGATAAACGCGGTAAAAATCTTTGACGTCTTTATAAATAACGGTTTTGATGGGCGCTTTTTCCAGCCGATCAATTTCGTTAAAAACCGCCTGTAAACGCGTCGCATCTCCCGCCCGGAAAAAACTCCCGCTGCCAATGTTGGCAATGGTCGTCAGAATGCCCTCGTCCACCGTCACGGTGGTCAGGTTGCTAATGACGCTTGGGCGTGGCGGTTTTCCGATGGCGACGGTATAAATCCGGATGTTGAACGCTTTAGCCAGCCGCGCCACCGTTACCGGATCGAGATTCCCCGCCGTGTTATCGCCGTCGCTCAGCAAAATCGTTACTTTACTTTTGACTTTCGATTCGCGCATCCGGTTAATACAAACCGCCAGGGCACTCCCAATGGCCGTACCGGATGTTTTAATCATGCTGTCGTCCAGATCATTGAGGTAGCTGTTTATCAGATCGTGATCGGTGGTCAACGGGCAGAGCGAGTAAGCTTCTCCGGCAAAGATAACCAGACCAATGCGGTCGTTCTGACGGCTTTTCACAAAGGCGCGGGCCACCCGCTTGGCCGCTTCCAGACGATTGGGTTTCAGGTCGGTTTCGGACATCGACGACGAAATATCAATTGCCAGCATCAGGTCAATGCCCTCAGCCACGCGTTCGGGTTGCTCCCGGATCAGCTGGGGCCGGGCAAGAGCCACGAAAATAAGGGCAAGGGCGATAAAAAGGCTCAGTGGTAACAAATACCGTAAACTACTGACCAGCGTTGGCTGGAGTTCAGCCCGGTTCAGCGCCACACTCAGCCGCTGTTTCGCCCGACCCGATAACAAGGTACGCAGTCCGAAAAGCAGCAGAATACCGGGAATGGCGTACAGATAGATCGGGTGCGCCCAAGTAAACTGGCGCAACTGCGAAATTGTAAACCACTGATACGAAAACCATTCCATATTCTATCAATCAAAGGTAGCTTCCTGGTGCGCTTCCACCAAATGAACGCTGTTTCGCCGGTAGGCGCTGTCGGCCACCTCACTCAGAATCCGAAGTGACTGCTGCGTGTGGTCCGAGTAAACACCGCCGTAGATAGCCCCGTCAATTTCTTTCAGGGCGTCCGCCAGCCGGTTATCCTGCACGAGTTCAGCAATCTCGCGGGTTGTTAGCGACGTAAAGGGCTTGCTCTCAATGCGCTCCATATACTTTCGCCAGAGAACAACGGCCCGGCCAGCGTCTTTAGGAGCGGTTTCAGGGCCAATGTTACGCGTCAGCCGATCGAACGAACGCTGAAAGCTCATGTATTGCCGGTATAACTGATAGCGCCGGATACGGGTACGAATGTTGCCGCCAAAAAACAAAAAGAGCACACCCGCCAGGGCACAAAGGCCCATCAGAATAATCATCAGGAGCGGGTAATTCATTTGCTGTTTGAGAACCACTACCTTGGTATGAGTCGCAAGCCGGAGCGTGTCGGGGCGCTGGGTTTGAATGCGTTCGCGCAGCCGGACGGTATCCGCGCTGGAACGAACCAGCGTGCAGTCAGTTGGCGTACGGAGCAGCCAAACGGGTACCTCCAGCGTCTGTACGGGCCTGGTTTCGAAAGTAATCAGGGTGTACACCGCACTATCCAGACTGCCCCGCGTACTGGTTTCCGTCGAAAAAATAGTCATGTCCCGCACCAGAAACGGCGCAAAATGCCGGGCGGTATCCGGAAACAGCACATCAATGTTGGGCCGGTGGCGAATGCTCAGGGAATACCGAAACGGCTTACCGATTTCAACCGTATCGGTTAGAAATACACCGTTGGGAGATTGCGCCCGTGTGAGCGTAAAGCACGCACAGAACAGCAAAATGCCCCCTAAACCGCGCCGGGCTGGCTGTCCAAATAAAAACCGTCCGGCTGGCTTTATACTAGCGTTTAATCCTGCAAACTTCAACTTCATCGGTTTTTTCGGACGCGGAACAGTTCGATCAGTTGCGGCACGTAATCCGCCTGCGAATCAAGGGCGATATAATCCGCGTTGTACTGCTTACAAAACCGTTCCAGTTGCTGCTGGATTTGCCGGAACGTCTGCTTAATCCCGTTCCGAAAGTTGGGCGAGGATGTATTGACCCAAACGGTTCGGCGACTTTCCGTATCGTAAACCGGAATGATGCCCAGCCGGGGCAGGTTGGTTTCCCGCTGGTCGTACATATGAATCACCACCAGATCGTGTTTCCGGGCGAGGGCTTTGAGGTTATGTTCGTAACCCGAATCGATAAAGTCCGACACCAGAAAAACCACGCTCCGGCGTTTCAGCACGTTGAGCGTAAATAGCAGGGCGTCAGCCAGATTGGTGCGCACCGACTCCGGCCTGAGCTTAAATAGATTGACAATCAACTGATAACCGTGCTTCATACTGTTCGACGGTTTCAGGTATTTCTCTTTCTGATCCGAGAAACAATACAGGCCCACGTGGCTCGCTTCCTTAATGGCCGACAACGCCAGCACCCCGCACACTTCCCGGGTTGTATCCAGTTTCGAGCGGGCAGCGGTCCCAATTTCCTGCGACGCGCTGACATCTACGAGAAAGAAAACCGTCTGATCTTTTTCTTCCCGAAAAATCTTGACGAAGGTTCCGTGGCCCTTCGACGATACGTTCCAGTCAATGGCCCGTACGTCGTCGCCGTACTGGTACGTTCGCAAGTCACTGAATTCCAATCCAGAACCTTTAAAAATAGACCGAAAGTTACCGCGCATCTGCGAGTTAACGGCTTTCCGAATCCGAATTTCGAATTGATATAGTCTTGCCAGAAACTCGTGCATCGTCGTTATAAGGGAAAAACCTTGCTAAAATTTTTGTTAAAAATCCATTCGCAACGAATAGCCGCGTTTCATCGCGTGTTATTAAGATCAGGATTCCCGACATTTGTATTCCAATGCCTGCTTTGACAAAAATAACGAAAATGAACGCGCGACCGTGTTTTCTGTTCCGACAATGGGGCCTGTTTCTACTCATCACGCTGATGATGGCCTGCCAGAACCCGACCGTGGAAGCGCCCAAAAATCTAATTCCGGAAGACCAAATGGCCCGGATCCTGACCGAAATCCATCTGGCCGAAGCACGGGTGACGAAGCTGAACCGCATGGCACAGGACAGTAACACCCTGATTTACAAACACCTCGAAAAGAAGATTTTCCGGAAATTTCAGGTTGATACCGCTGCCTATTCGAAGAGTTATTCATATTATGCATCCAACCCCGAACAGTTTGCGGCTATTTATAAACAGGTGAAGGCAGAATTGGAAAAGCGCAAAAAACCAGCGGACAGCAGCCGTACCACCGACAGCGGACGGACAAACCGGCTCCCGGCCCGGCTTAAAAATCTGAAAAAATGATTGCAATTATTGGAGCAGGCATATCGGGTCTGACGCTGGCCCACGAACTCCAGAAAAATCACATCCCCTATCGTTTATTCGATCGCGGCAGCGAACCGGGCGGTGTCATGCGCTCCCGGCGCGAAGGCGAGTATCTGGTTGAAATCGGACCCAATACGCTCTTAGGCGATGCCGATCTGCTCAGTTGGCTCGATCAATTGGAGTTAACGCCTGAAATTCAATTTGCCAAACCCGTTAGCAAGGCCCGGTTTATTTACCGCGATGGTGCCTACCGGCAACTTCCGTCGGGGCCATTGTCGCTGATCTTTGGTCAGTTCTTCAGTTGGGAAACCAAAAAAGCCCTCTGGCGGGAGCGTTCCAACCGTACCGTTTCGCCCCCCGGTGAGACGCTGGGCGACTTCATTCGCCGACGGTTTTCGTCTGAGCTGGCCGACTATGTTCTGGCTCCGTTTGTGGCCGGAACCTACGCCGGAGACCCCGACCGGCTGCTGGTGTCGGAAACGTTTTCGATGTTGCTGGAATACGAAAAGAACTACGGTTCTGTCCTGAAAGGATTCATGAAAAATGCGGGTTCGGCAGGCCGTCGGCAGGCGTTTACCTTCCGCGATGGGCTGCAAACCCTGCCCAGAACGCTGGCGGCTCAGTTGGAAGCTCTTAACCTGAATGACCCGGTTACGCGGCTGACCAAAACCGAAACCGACTGGCGGCTGGAAGCGCAAAGCGGTTCATACTCAGCTGATACCGTCGTGCTGGCCTGCGAAGCCGAGGCCGCAGCCAACCTGCTCGACCCGACCCGGCCCGAGGTAGCGACGCTGCTCCGGCAAATCGATTATCCGCCTATGACCGCCGTTCATTCGGTCTACAAACGCGCCGAGGTGCAACACCCGCTCAACGGTTTTGGCGGTTTAAACCCGCGGGTCGAAGGCCGGTTTGCCGCCGGTCACATCTGGAATAGTTCGCTGTTCGACGGTCGTTGTCCGGCGGATGAGGTGCTGTTTACCAGCTTTGTGGGCGGCCGTCAAAACGCGGATCATGTTCAGCATCCGGATGATGTCATCCGCCAGCGGGTCCATCAGGAACTGGTGCAGGCGTTTGGCATTCAGGCCAGCGCCCCCCGGCGACAGTGGCTCAGCCGCTGGGAACGCGCCATTCCGCAATATGACGCCCGGATTGTGCCGGTTCAGGAGCATGTTCCAGGTCTTGAATCCGAAGGCTTGTATGTATGTGCCAACTGGTACCGTGGCCTGAGCCTTCCCGACTGCATCCGGAAAGCCAGAACGCTGGCCACCCAGTTGGCCAAATTGAAAATTGCTGAAAATTAACGAGTTTTAACAAATTTTAAGACCGAAATTGTATTAAAGCGACTTTTTTTTGGTTATTTTAATAACATTAGACCTTAACCCGGTTTTGCTTTGGAAGAATGTTTAGTGGTCATTCCGACCTATAATGAAATCGAAAACATCGAAGCGATCATCCGAAAGGTGCTGAGCTTACCCGTACCCTTTGACGTTCTGATCGTTGACGATGGTTCACCCGATGGCACAGCCCGCCGGGTGGTGGAATTGCAGCGCGAGTACGGCGCCAGTGATTTACCTCTGCGGCTTCATCTTCTGGAGCGTAGAGGCAAACTGGGGCTGGGAACGGCTTACCTAACCGGTTTTCGGTGGGCGCTGGAGCACGGTTTTCGGTACGTCTGCGAAATGGATGCCGATTTTTCGCACAATCCAGATGACCTGGTGCGGCTCTACAAAGCCTGCGCCAATGGGGGTAATGATGTAGCCATTGGCTCACGCTATATTACGGGTGTTAACGTGGTCAACTGGCCGATGGGCCGCGTGTTGATGTCGTATTTCGCCGGGATTTACGTTCGGTATATTACTAGTATGCCTGTCATGGACCCTACAGCGGGTTTTATCTGTTACAGCCGGGAAGTACTGGAAACAATCCTGCAAAATAATATTCGGTTTGTTGGTTACGCCTTCCAGATCGAAATGAAGTTTCTGGCCTGGAAGTACGGTTATCGAATCACCGAAGTACCGATTATTTTCACCGACCGCACCAAAGGGGTTTCCAAAATGTCGAGCGGTATCTTTAAAGAAGCCGTATTTGGCGTACTTCAGATGAAAATTGGCAGTTTTTTCCGGCATTATATTCCCCCTACAAAACAACCACCCAAGCCCATTCCGATTCAGATTGAATCCACAGAAGCGGTGTAGGAAGTCCTACACCGCTTTTTTGTTAAAAACGATATTGTATTATTAGACTGATCTGATCCGTTTGAAATGAGACGGTAGTAGGCTCTAAAACCGCCAGTAACAGCGCGTAACTACCGCTAGTTTTAACAAAAATTAGTTATTCAACCCGAAAATAAAATTGCACTATATAAAGAACTTTCAAATTTTTGAAAATTTCTCCTTTCTTGAGGATATGGTTTTGACAGCAATTATCTGGAGCAGATACCGCTCACAACAAAATAATATTTTGTTTAGATAAATACAATTTGAATTACTATCAACTATAACAATTGCACTGAAATACAGCGCCTTAAATACACAGAACCAAATATCATCTTTTAATAGTTACTTTGTTGAATAATAACGAATAAGATTTAGCACTGTAAACTGATAAAAAGATGAATACCACACTGAAAGCTTCGTTGATCGCCCTTGGAATGGGCTTTGTTATGCTTTGCGTTGTTGACGCTATTACTCCTCAATCCTTACTTGGTTCCTTGCTGGGCCAATCAGCACCTAAGGCCAACGTAACGGTTGTTGTAAACCGGGTGGATAACGAACCGGTCATGGTCAGGTTATCGAAGGCCAATGGTGAAGTAATTGCCAGCGAGAAACTGATTGACGGAAATACTATTCACTTTGGTCTGAAAGATGCTGCTAACGGTACATACCGGGTTGAAGTGTCCAACAGCACCACAAAAAAAGTAAAAGACGTAATCCTGTCTGCTCAGAAAGCGGCTTAATACTAAACGGACAAAAAATCCGTTTAGCTTAATGCTAAGTTCAACAGTTTTAATTACTTGTTGGACTTAGCATTTTTTATGGCTTCACATTTACGATACGTTTGGATTTGCTTACTGGTGGGTGCGGCCTTCGGTGCCCGCGCCCAAAAACCGCTTTATAACTCCATACAAAAAGCTACCCTTAGCCGGCTTAGCCAGGATTTGCAGCAGCAAAACCGCCCTTCTTACCGCCGGGCGGTCGACATTGCTCAAAAACGACTCATCCCACTGCGTCAGGAACGCTCCGACGGCACGGTCCTGATCCTGAAAAATAGTGACGAGCGCGGCAATTTGCTTTTTAACGCAACGAGCAGTGCAACCCGGGCTGGTCACACAACCCGTACCTCTTCCCTGTACGCCGATGGTGCGTTAGGACTGAATTTATCGGGAAACAGTGCTCCGGTGCGCAATAAACTAGGAATCTGGGATGGCGGCCGACCGCGTTTGAGCCACGTAGAACTGGCGGGGCGGGTTACGCAGGTTGACAACGTAACAGCTATTGCCAACCACCCGACACACGTTGCCGGAATTATGGTGGGCGCGGGCGTCAACGAAAGGGCGCGGGGAATGGCTTTCGGGGCCAATCTGAAAGCGTATGATTTTGAAAATGATGATGCCGAAGTCGCTGCGGCTGCTCCTGACCTCCTGGTTTCCAACCATTCCTATAACATCCAGGCAGGGTGGATCTTCAACCCCGACCGGGATAGTGATTTTAAATGGGAATGGTGGGGCGATACCACCATCAGCGCCACCGAAGACTATAAATTCGGAATTTATAACGCCGGTGCGCGTGATTGGGACCGGATTGCCGTAGCGGCTCCGTATTACCTGCACGTAAAGTCGGCGGGCAACACCCACGGCCAGGATGGCCCTGGTGCGAACGTTCCGTACTGGCTGGGTGCCAGCAATACCATGAGCCGGACTACCCGAGATGACCAGAACGGCTACGATCAGATTTCGACAGATAGCAATGCGAAGAATATTCTGTCGGTTGGAGCCGTTAGCAGCATTTCAATCGAATACGCGCAACCGTCGGATGTACGGCTGGCGAGTTTTAGTTCCTGGGGACCCACCGACGACGGCCGCATCAAACCGGATTTGGTCGGCGTTGGGGTCAGCATCTTATCGTCGGGGTCGGCCAGCGACAACGCTTATGCTACCCTCTCGGGTACGTCAATGGCGGCTCCCAATGTGTCTGGTTCGCTGCTGTTGTTGCAGGAATATTATGCTCAGCTATACAACGGCCAGTTTATGCGTTCCTCGATGTTGAAAGGACTGGTTTTGCATACGGCTGACGAAGCCGGTGACGCTCCCGGCCCCGATTACCGCTTTGGCTGGGGACTGCTGAACACGGAAAAGGCTGCCCGCGTGATTGGTAACACGGATAAAAGCCATCGACTGGAAGAACGCACGCTGAAGCAGGGTGAAAAACAAACCGTGCAGTTTGTCGCGTCCGGTCGGGGTCCGCTGGTGGTTACCATCTGCTGGACGGACCCGGAAGGAACGGCTTTATCTGCGACAGCCGCAAACCTGAACAACCGCACTCCCCGACTGGTGAATGATCTGGACATTCGGCTGACCGACGGCACCCAAACCCGGCCCCCCTGGGTACTTGACCCGAACCATCCCGCCAACCCGGCCACCACGGGCGACAACATCCGGGACAATATTGAGCAGATTCTGGTAGCCGACGCCGTTCCCGGCAAAACCTATACGCTGACCATTTCGCATAAAAAAACACTCAAAAACGGAAAGCAGGACTTTGCCCTCATCGTTAGCGGAACGGGCGGAAACCCGTATTGCCTGTCGGCGGCCACATCGGCGGGTGCGGCTAACATCGATCGTGTACGGTTCGGAAGCATTGATCAGGCCGGAAAAAATGGCTGCCAGACTTATACCGATTTTACCAACACCGTTACAACCGTGTCGGTAAACCAGAAAATACCGCTGGAAGTAACCATTGGTAGCTGTAGCGAGAAGCGTTCGACCATTACCAAAGCCTTTATCGACTGGAACCTCGACGGCGATTTTGACGACGCCAATGAACGGGTTGCTACGTCCGGTATACTGACCACACCGGCCACCTTTTCCACCACCGTTACGGTACCGGGCAACCTGACCGTTGGCCAATCTACACGACTGCGGATTGTGACGGTTGAAACGAAGGATGCAGAAGAGGTATCAGCTTGCGGGACGTATGCGCACGGCGAAACCCAGGAGTACCGTATCAGCTTCGAGCGACCGCATTCCGACGTGGGTATCAGTGCGCTGGTAACGCCCCATAACGGTTTTTGCAGCCAGTCGCAGCTTGAGGTAGCCGTGACAATTCGGAACTACGGTTCCGACGAGCAGCAGCATATTCCCGTTACCGTGCAGGTACTGGCTCCTTTCGGCGCAACGGTCGCCAGTCTGCGGGACACCCTTCACGCTCCGCTGGGGCCTTTCAAAGAAGCGCAGTTGCTGCTGCAAGGCCCGGTTAGTTTGAATGCCGCAACGGCCTACCGCTTCGTCATTCAGACCCAACTGCTAGCCGATCAGAATAAGGGCAACGATGAGTTCACCAGCATCCTGACCACCGCAGCCGCCCCCACCGATCAGGGAAACTTCTCGGTTTCGACCTGCGATAACAACACCGTCTCACTGCGGAATACCGGCAGCGGCACGGCTTTTTGGTACGATGCTCCAACGGGCGGCAAACTAATCGGAGCCGGAAACCAGACGACGGCGCTCAGCCGCCCCGCTAACGGTATTTATTACGCAGCCCTGAACCAGTTTACCGGCATTCTCGGCCCAACCACCAAACGGGCTTTTGGCGGTGGCACCTACTCGGGCAATTTCGGCCCTCAGCCTTTGATTTCAACGCAGGTACCCCTTGTGCTGGAAAGTGCCCGGCTTTACATCGGCAGCGCGGGCCGGGTCGTCTTTACCGTTCTAAAACCTGACGGTTCTACGGTTTCGAGCGTTGCGCTGGATGTAATCCCCACCCGCGACCCGACTACGCCCGTTGGAACGCCCCCGTCCGGACAGCAGTCCGATGATCCGAACGATCCGGGAGCCGAGTATATCCTGAATTTATCGATTCCCGAGCCGGGTACTTACCGAATCGCCATTGAATACGAAGACGGAGCCACCATTTTTCGGAGTAATGTCGGCGTTACGGGCTTTCCGTTTCAGATTCCCGGTGTTATCAGCCTGACAGGATCGCTATACAACGCCGATACGCTGACCAATGCCTATTATTATTTATATGATTTACGAGTAAAAGCCCTGGATTGCCCAGTAACGGAGCGGGTGGCCGTCACTGCCAAACCGGGCAGTGAAGCCGTCGCCGTGATTACGCCCGCCGGTACTACAGCCATTTGCCAGGGCAGTTCGGTTGTTCTGCGAGCGCCTGAAGTGGCCGGTTATGGGTATCAATGGTTTCGGAATGGGCAGGCGGTTTCGGAAGCAACCTCCTCCACACTGACGGTATCCACTGCGGGGTCGTACAACGTCCGGGTATCGGGCGAATGTCCACCCGTAACATCGGCGGCTGTGACTGTTACCGTCAAAGAACCGCAGGCACCGACCATTTCCCGCGACGGTTATACGCTTCACTCAAGCGCAGCCACCGGGAATCAGTGGTTATTGAACGGCAATGTGATTGCGGGCGCTACGCAGCAATCGTTTACGGCCCGGCAATCAGGACGGTATTCCGTGCGGGCCAACGTCAACGGTTGTGGTGAACTGGTTTCGGCGGAAATTCGGCTGGATGTCATTACGGCGATAAATTCGGCTGTTGCTCCGGCTCCCCGGCTCCAGATTTCGCCAAATCCGGCTTCGCGGCAAATCACCATCGAGTTCGTGCCCGAATCGGTGAAAAGCCGGACGTACCACAGTACGCTGGTGGATGCCCGTGGCCGGGTGTTGCGCTCAACGGTCCTGAACCGAACGGCCACCGATTACTCCGGTATTCTGGACGTTTCGACCTTGCCTGCCGGTTTGTTTTTTGTCCTGATTCAGGATGAGCAGGGCCAGACCGTTCGGCGCGGAAAACTGCTCAAACTTTGATGCTGGTCTAAGCCAGTACGGTAAATAAATAGTCTGCCGACACCATTCGTAAGACGCTGATAAGTAGATATATTCGTGAGAGCCGCAGGTTGGGTTTTAAACCATGATCCGCTTTTCTTCCATCTCTATATCTACGCTTATGAACAAGCACTTCTCACGTCGGAATTTTCTGAATGGCGGGCTTACGGCAGCCGCCAGCCTAACGTTCCCCACGCTGTTTCCGCAACCGGCCACGGCCCAGGACGTTGCGCCCGAAGAAAGTCTATTTGTTGTCGGTCCCCTGAAAGGGTACACACCGCAAATCGGAACGCTGGTGTCGATGCTGAATTACAACCGGGATACCATTATTCGTTCCGTCAAAAATATGACAATGGCCCAACTCGACTTTCTGTTCGACGCCAACGCCAATACCATCGGAGGTCTGCTTCTGCATCTGGCTGCCGTAGATAAGTTTTACCAGATCAATACGTTTGAAGGCCGACAGGATTTCAACGAAGAGGAAAAGAAGGAATGGGGGGCGGCTATGGAACTGGGCGACGCCGGACGGAAAGAAATCAAAGGTCGGGAAGTTTCGTATTATCTGAATAAACTGGCGGCTGTGCGGGAACAAACGCTGGCGGAGCTGAAAAAGAAGAACGATAAATGGTTACTAGCCGTTGATCCGGTCCGGACCAAGCAAATGAAGCAATCCATCAATACGTATTGGAAGTGGTTTCACGTTTGCGAACACGAATCCAACCACCGGGGCCAGATTTCATGGCTGAAAAGCCGTTTACCGGGCGCTAAGCCTGCAAAAGACTGAGCTTGTAGTGTCTTGTTGGTTAGAAGCCGTTCCATCGCTATATCCCTTCGCGTTTCTATCTCACCAAAACCTCCCCTTCTGACATCCCTACAATACGATGGAGGAGAAAGCCCGATTTGTCCGTTTTGCTCTGCTTGGTAGTAATTGAGTCAGTTCCTCGTAAGTGAGTTGATAGAAGGCTTCGTACAAGAACTCATGTGACGTTTAGGTTACCATAAAAATGCCCCCAAATACACCTAGGCACTTTTTCGCGATTTTTTTTAACTATTTCGCTTTGTTAACCGCATAATTTTTGTTTTTATTGGTGCAATAAATTAGCTTTCGACGTGAATGTGAGGGAGTTACACCAAAAAGAAATTATCAGACAACCCTATAAACCTTTACCACCGTGTACGAAGATATCGCCCAATGCCTTATGGATCACGCCCAGCGGCTTCCATTGAGCAATTGCAACGAAAAACAGCCGTACTCCCATCGCCACCTTGAGTGGATTGCTGTAACGGCGGGTGCTTTTTTCGACAAATATCCGAAGTTATTAACAGACGACGTGCTTGAGACATTGGCGATTGGAAAACTCTCCACAAAACTTGAGCAATTTGGGCATCTCAAAGAGTTTTATCCGTTAAATAAAGCACTGGAGGGCTACAGGGCGTATCTTTATCCTAAGCTAAAAAAACACCTTTTTGGGCCGCTTTACGTACACTAATAGGCTGGCCCCCCCTCAAATAACTACACAAGCTCCGTACAAGCCAGCGCCGGTTAACCACTAGAAAAGCCTTGATTACAAGACCCTCTTTATAAAACACCGATCCCCACTTAGTATTTATTAAGTGGGGATCGGTGTTAATGGGAGGTATGAATTATCCCTGGTTAACCGCATTAGGGTCCATATACATTATTTCCCACAAGTGGCCGTCCAGATCCTGAAAACCGTGACCATACATAAAGCCCTGATCCTGCTTCTCATTCGGGGTAGTTCCACCGGCCGCTACGGCTTTGCTGACCAGGGCATCAACCTCTTCGCGACTATCGGCCGAAAGACAAATAATGGCTTCGGTGGTCTGGGTCGCGTCAGCAATTTCTTTTTTGGTAAACGTTTTGAAAAACGGTTCTACCAGCAGCATGACGTAAATAGTATCACTGATTACCATGCAGGTGGCGTTCTCGTCCGTAAACTGCGGATTAAACGTGTAGCCGAGTTGAGTAAAAAACTCGATGGATTTGTTCAGGTCTTTAACGGGCAGGTTTACAAAGATTTGCGTTGCCATACGTATTTGTGTTTAGTTTACCTGACAAAGGTAAGCCGCCTTTTGGGGCAACTACGGGGGTAAATCCGCCAATTTAGGGGGTATTTACGACAAGTTGGTGGCTCCGGTCCTAAACACAAAAAATCAGCGATAAAGCGGTAACTTACCGACGAATACTAACCCTGCCCAGGCCCGAAAACCGGTCTGGCTAACCTGCCTTTTATGGACTTTTCTGCTCAATACTGGATCGACGCGTACCGGATGCAAGCCCACCCCGAGGGCGGTTATTTTGTTGAAACATACCGTGCCGCCGAAACCATACCGCAGCAGGCTTTACCGGCCCGGTTTTCTGGCGACCGAAATTTTAGCACCGGGATTTACTTTTTGCTGGAGACGCACCACTTCTCCGCCCTGCACCGCATCCAGGCCGACGAACTATGGCATTTTTACGCCGGTGGTCCGCTGAACGTCTATGTAATCCATCCGGCGGGCCAACTGGAAATAATTCGATTAGGCAACAATCCGGAGCAGGGCGAAGTGTTTCAGGCGGTAGTACCGGCCGGTTGCTGGTTCGGCTCGAAACCGGCCGACGGAACCGCCTATTCGCTGGTGGGATGCACGGTAGCACCGGGATTTGATTTTGCAGACTTTGAACTGGCCGACCGGACGGTTTTATCACAACAGTATCCGCAACACCGTGAAGTCATCGAACAGCTCACGCCCGGCGCCTGAGCGGTCTTACTGAAACTTCACATCGCCAAATTTCGAGATCACCCGTACTTTGGTAGCGGTTCCTTTACCGACTTTTCCGCTGTATTGTTTGGTCAGTTTCGGCCCCCGGTGATTGTCTTCGTCGGGCTGAGATTGCAGCATGATCCGGCCGTCGGACGGGTATTTAAAACCGCCGTAGCTGACCGTCACATCAAAATTATAGTCGTTGGCGCTGGCCATCGGCAAGACGACCGAGGAATAACTAGCCTGAATATTAATGTTGTCGCAGGATTTGTTTACCTGATCGATTCGGAAGCCGCCCGAAAAATCCACGATCAGATTGCATGACTCCCTTAGCGTTCCGATCTTGGCTCCTGAATAACCGATTTTACCATCCAATCGGCCCACCTCACCAATCCAGAGCCCGCCAAACTGGTTGTTCAGATTAATGTTATTCGCTTTTTCCAACTGCAACTTGGCGTACTGAATATTAAGCTTGCCGTTTTCCATCGCCTGAATGTCGGCCTTGCCAAACCGTACGTCTACATCCACATGGCTGCCGTTGAGTTCGGTGGTTGAAAAATTACCGTGCTGCTGGTTAATCGTCAACGGGGCGCTGAACGTCGGAATGTTGGTATTACCAAACGAATTCTTTACCACCAGCGCATTGGTTTTTGGCATCGAGACCTGATAATCAATCTGTACGCCGTTCCGCTCACCGTCTTTATTCCGGTTAATCGTCCAGGAGCCACCTGAGCCGCTCTTGTCAATGGTTGTTTTCAGACTAATCTGGTCACCGTTGCGCCGTTCAACAATTTCAACCGCGTCCAGAAACCGTTGCGCCCGGTCGTCGGAGCTGGCATTCGCTTTAATCACTATATCAACCCGAATTTCGTCACGGTTCCATAAATTAATATTGACGTTACCAAACTGGTTTTCAATCATCAACTGATCTTTGGCGGTTACGTCGTACACTTTAACGATCGTTTTCTTCCGCTCATTCAGGTTATCGGCCCGCACAAAACTGGCTGATAAAAGGCTAACGAACAGAAAACTAAACAGGATTTTTATTTGGTTCATGGTTTTGTTGCTTAATGCGTTGGATAATCATCAACTGCTGGTTGAGCAAGTCGATCTGGGTTCGCAGGTTCTCGACCATCGCCTGAATCATGATTTCCTGATTAGGCGTTTTGGGTAACTCCTGCTTTAATTTCTGGTAGGTTTTTTCCAGCCGGTCCAGATCAGCCGCAAACTGCTGGTACAAAGCCGGATCACTTTCCAGGATGGTTTTAAGTTCCGTCCGTTTGTCCTCAATCAGACGGGTATATTGGGTTACGGTTCGAGCGTACGTTGGACTTAAAGCCACTATTTCGGGCTGTTCGGTAACGCCATACCGCGCATTGAAATACCAGAAGCCGCCCAAACCGACCACCAGCGCAATCGACGCGGCAATCTGCCAGATCATACGGCGTCCCATCCAGGACGGGGTGTTCAGCCCCATCCATAGCGGGCGTTCTTTGTGTCCGAGCTCTTTCTCCAAATCTTTCCACAAGTCCGCCCGCGGCTCAAATACATCGAAATCTTCCCGGTTATCCCGGACAAATCGTTCTAATCTGTCTTTCATCATGTTGCAATATGTGAATGGGCGAATGGTGAATGAGCGAATAAGTGACTGACCGTACCGGATGCTTTTATTCTATCATTCTCCCATTCAATCATTCTGAATTTATTTTAACAACTCCAAAAGCCGCTTTTTCGCCCGCATGTATTGGGTTCTAGAAGTGGTTTCGCTGATGTTCAGCACGGCACCGATTTCCTCATGGTCGTAGCCTTCGAACAAATACAGCGATAACACCACACGATACCCTTCCGGCAGTTCCTGCATGGCCCGGCGCACCCGGTCTACTTCCAGTTGAACACCTTCTTCATCGAACGGTTCGGTATCAGCCACATCCAAACCGTCATCTTCACCCAGCCGCTGGCCGTCCAGATCAACCCACTGCCAACCGGCGCGGCTTTTTCGACTTCGCAGGTGATTGATCGACCGGTTAATCACAATCTGCTTGAGCCACGCCCCAAACGTTGATTGATTCCGGAACGAATGGAGGTTATTGAACGCGTCTAAAAAGGCCTCCTGCAACACATCCTCAGCCTCACCTACGTGATTCAGGATGCGCAGACAGACGTTAAACATGGCTTTCGAGTAGTGCTTGTACAGTTCGTACTGCGCACGTCTTTCACCTTGTTTACACCTTTCTACGAGTTCGACATGTCGGTCTATATACAACTTTGTTTCCAAGCAGACTGAGGAACGGATGCGGCTGATTTTCTTCTCAATGACACCGTGTGGTAGGCCAACGTTGCACCGAAGATTTATTTTTTTTCGGAAGGCCGTACTAAAACAGTAGTTGGGCCGTTGCCGGAAGTTTCATATGATATAAACGGCTCCATTTCGGGTGGTCAGAAACCATAAGCCGTCAAACTACAGTTGTGCCCACAATCTGTAATCTGACGGCCTTTTACAAAGAGGACATTCTCTGGTCGTTATCTAGACAAGCTCCAGGAGGACGTTTTCAATAATATCACAGGCTTCGTGCATTTGTTCTTCGGTAATGACCAGCGGTGGCGCAAACCGGATTTTGTCGCCGTGGGTCGGTTTACACAGCAATCCCTGGTCTTTGAGCCGCAGGCAGATTTCCCAGGCGGTTTTTTCGCCGTAAGCCGGGTGTTCGCCTACGACAATGGCGTTGAGCAGCCCTTTTCCGCGTACCAGTTTTACCATAGCGGTTTTCTGAATCAGGGCGTCCATCCGCTGGCGAAAAACCTGGCCCATCGCTTCGGCATTTTCGGCCAGTTTCTCCTCCTCAACCACGCGCAGGGCCGCCATCGTAACAGCACAGGCCAGCGGGTTGCCACCGTAGGTAGAACCGTGTTCGCCAGGGCGAATGGTCAGCATGACTTCGTCGCTGGCCAATACGGCAGAAACCGGCATGATACCGCCGGAAAGAGCTTTTCCGAGGACGAGCAAGTCGGGTTTCACCCCTTCATGATCACAGGCCAGCCGTTTGCCGGTGCGCCCGATTCCGGTCTGCACTTCGTCGGCAATGAACAGCACGTTGTATTTGGTACACAATTCCCGAACGCCTTTCAGATAACCTTCGTCCGGCACCACAACGCCCGCTTCGCCCTGAATCGGTTCAACCATAAAACCGGCGATGTTCGGCTCTTTCTGAAAAACGGCTTCCAGCGCCTTCAGATCGTTGTAGGGAACAAGCAGGTAACCCGGCAGCAGCGGGCCGTAGTCGTTGGTACTTTCCGGATCGGTTGACGACGAGATGGCCGCCAGCGTCCGGCCCCAGAAATTGCCGGTTGCATACACGGTTTTAGCCTGATTCTGCGGAATGCCTTTTACTTTATACGCCCATTTGCGGGTCAGTTTGAGGGCGGTTTCTCCGGCTTCAGCACCGGAATTCATCATCAGCACTTTATCATAGCCAAAGTACTCACAGAGGTATTTTTCGCACTGGCCGAGCTGGTCGGTATGAAAAGCCCGCGAGGTCAGCGTCAGGCGCTGGGCCTGTTCGATGAGTGCATGGATAATTTTCGGATGACAATGCCCCTGACTAACAGCACTGTAGGCCGACAGAAAATCATAATATTTTTTCCCTTCTACATCCCAGAGGAAAATCCCTTCTCCCCGGTTCAGCACCACCGGAACCGGTTTGTAGTTATGCGCACCGTATTGCCATTCCAGATCAATGGCCTGCTGAGTCGCCGTGACCGTTGGTAGAGTTTCCATCGTTATAAGGGAGGTGAGTGGGTAAATTGCGGGCTGCTGCGTAATTTTCGGCCTGAGCCTGCATGGAATTAAACTCAAAAATACAATTCCTTGCTCAGTCAGACAAACTATGCTGAATACCAATTCACCAAAGCCCCGCGTCGACGGTCTGGATGATGAAGATTATTACTTCAATGAACAGGGCTATCTGGTTTTCACAGCCGCTTATCACCTGAAACGGGGCTACTGTTGCAAAAACGGCTGTAAACACTGCCCCTGGAGGAGAATTAAGGGTCAAGAATGACGAAAAAAGCACGGCTTTATCGAATGCATCCACCAACGCTAAACGCTTAACTCTTAATTTTTAACTCCTTAGGGTTGTATGTTTGGCAATTATTTCCGAATTTTGCAGGCTCATTCAGAAAAAGGTATTGTCATGGCACGAGTTTGTCAAATTACAGGAAAACGGACGCGGGTTGGTAATAACGTATCACACGCTAACAATAGAACAAAGCGTAAGTTTTTCCCCAACCTGCAGAAGAAGCGTTTCTTCCTGGAGTCACAGGGTGCATGGGTTACACTGAAGGTTGCTACTTCAGCCATGCGGACGATTAACAAGAAAGGGTTGGAAGCGGTCTTGAAAGACGCCCACCAAAAAGGTACGCTGTCGGTTTAACCCGTCAACGGTATCCGAAGATTTATAGGTGTGGGCTCCGTCCGTCACCTCTATTGACTATTACGCACAACGTAGCCAATTACAAAAATGTAATTGGCTACGTTGTGCGTTTTTTATTGTCGTGCTAAATCATGCGCTTCAGGGCAAACTGTGCAAAAACAATCGAGCCGTTGCGTCGCACCAGAATATTAATTTCTTTGCCCTCTCCCTTTTGCAGCATCTTGTAAATGTCGCTCACATTCAGGTCACTGGCGGAGGTATTGTTGATATACAGAATTTCATCTCCGTCTTTCAAACCCGAACGGCCAGCGGGGGAGTCTTCAATTACTTTTTCGATGTAATAATTCCGAAAATTGGTACCCCGCGCTTTCAGTTCCAGGCCGCTCATATCGTGCTCGAACGACTGTTTCAGAATGCGTTTAACGGGTTTGAGCACCATGTATTTGTCATGGTAATTGAACGTTACCTTAAAACGACGCAGAATTTCACAGCCTAAATTCCCGTTTCGCTCGGCGGCATGTTCGGCAATCCTGAATCCAAAAGAAGTGCTGTCCGGAAACGAAGCAACGACGTTGGCCATTTCAAAACTACCCAGCCGAATTTTCTCGATCCGGCCCAGGCTACCGTTGATAACGCCACTCAGCCCCCGGCCCAACTGCGCCCGGATTACCTTGTCGGGCAACCGGATGTCATCGCCGTTGCTGCGGTTGATCAGCAATGCGTGGCCCGCACCGGTATCAATCACCACCCGAATGGGCAGCGTTTTGCCGCCTTCGAGCAGCGCCATCACATCCGTATACGGCTTTGTGTCCTGAATTGAAATAGGATAGCGCGAACCGTGTGACCGACGATACCGGTAATTTTTAGGGTTATTCAGCACTAGCTCACGGCGCTGGAAGTCAATGGTTACCACAAAATTGCTGAAGACATCATAGCCAAAAATGCCATGAACGGGAACGCCCACGTATTCGGATAGGCGCAGAATATCATCGTCCAGCACAACGATGTTTTGATGGGTTGCCTGCATCTGCCCCATGCGCAGTTCATTGTCAATCGCAACCGATGCCATCAGTTGCCCGCCTTCGCCCGCGCCGGATAACTTCACTTTCCGGGTAAAACGCAACGGTTGCCGCCGAACGGCCGTCGGATCGGTAATAATCACCGAGCTGACACCGGTATCCAGAATAAAGTGCAGTGTATCCGAGTTGTTGATCCGGACCGGGACAATGATCAGATTGGAGTGGAGCTGGAATGGAATCCGGGTCTGTTTGCGGTTATTAGCAATGAAATAACCGTATTTATCCGCGTTATTCTGCTCGTCGTCGCCCGCCTGGACACCCTGCCAGCAAAGCAACATTGCGAAGAATAGAACCACCGGTTTCATTGTACATGTGCCTTATAAGTACGTAGGGAAGTTACAACTTTTTTGCCTAATAACACAATTTTTGACGAAACGTTGCCTGGTAATCCGGATACTTTTTCTCCGAGTGGAAAATGCTACTGAAAAACCGCTAATTTCGCCCCGCGAGTGGTGAACCAGAAAGCCCGCAAGATGGTTTTTGGCGTTCAGCGCTTTTTGTATTCTATTCGTAATCAAGGTTTAAAACATAACTAGTTTACTAATGCGGAAAAAGATTGTTGCCGGGAACTGGAAAATGAACAAGACGCTCGACGAGGCTGTCGCACTGGTGTCGGAAGTGGTCAATATGATAAATGATGAGGTAACGAGTGATGTACAAGTGGTCCTGTGTCCGCCAGCCCTGTATCTGACGACGCTCAAGCCGTATCTGGAGGGGCAGTCTCGCATAGCGCTGGGCGCACAAAACTGCCACGAGAAGACTTCCGGAGCGTATACCGGTGAAATTTCAGCCCAGATGCTGAAGTCCATTAACGTATCCTACGTCATTCTGGGCCATAGCGAACGGCGGCAGTATTTTGGTGAAACCAACGCTCAACTGGCAGAAAAAGTAAACAGCGCCCTGGCGAACGGTTTAACGCCCATTTTCTGCTGCGGTGAATCATTGGAACAACGCGAAAGCGGAGTTCACCTGGATTTTGTCCGGACGCAGTTGACCGAAAGCCTGTTCCACCTGTCGCCGGAGCAATTTGCCAATATTGTCATCGCCTACGAACCCATTTGGGCCATCGGTACCGGCTTGACGGCTTCATCGGCACAGGCGCAGGAAATGCACGAAATGCTGCGGCAGCACATCGCCAGCCAATACGGTCAGGAAGTTGCCGACAACACGTCGATTCTGTACGGTGGTAGCGCCAACGAAAAAAATGCCGCCGAACTCTTCGCCCAACCGGACGTTGACGGCGGCCTCATCGGCGGTGCTTCCCTCAAATCCCGGGAATTCACCACGGTAGTAAAAGCCAATAAATAGAGTTAAAAATTAAGAGTTAAAAGTTAAAAATAAGGCTCCGCCAGAATTGAACGCGTCAGCCTGCTTTAACTTTTAACTCTTAATTTTTAACTTCTCTTCCGTAGTTTCCAGACGGAGAAGCCGATCCAGACGATGGAGCTGCGGTTGTCGCCTTTCTTGCTGAAAAGCCGCCCCATATCACTAAAGCCAAGGGTAAGCGGTCCCAGACGGCTCGACATCCCGACTGCAACCCGATTGGTACCAATAATGGAAATCGGCAAGCCAAACTCCACATCTTCATCTTCAAACCGGGGGGTAAAGATCAGCATATTCGGCATCCGCACCGAAGCACCGGACGTCAGGTTGTTCATCAGCAACCCGTTGACGTAGAAACCCCGGGCCAGCCGCATATCGGCTTCCAGATGGATCATCCGGGGAAGTGCTACCCGGCCCGGTTCGTAAGCCTGCGGGCTGCCGCTGGATTCTGCCGTTAGCAAATCCGTGGGGGCGTTGCCAAATTTCTCCAGATCTTCCTGGCCCTCGAATGTCAGTCGACCGCTGCCCGCGACGGTTTGCCCCACCGGATAATTAATACGTCCGCCATTCATCAATGCTGCCGAAAGCCGTAGCCAGTAGGCCGGGCGCGGGTCTTTCATGGGAGTTTCGGAATTGTAGCCCCGTCCGGTCGTGCGTTTGCCAATTTCGTAGGTAGCCCCGAAATCATAGCCCCAGCCGCTGCCGTAGGCGCTGGAGAAAACCGAGCCCAGACTAAAGTCTTTGCGGGGCGTGGTCTGACCCAAACTGTAATCCAGGTTGGTAATGTCCAGTGTTTTATCAACCTCTCCGTTATTCTGGATGATGGCGTAGTTGCCCCGTGCGTTCAGGTAACTCAACTGCGCGCCCACAATCCGGCGAACCGTCGCGCCGATTTTCAGCCGGTGCCATTTCCCGTCGAAAACCTGCAAACCGTACGTCAGGCCAACTTCGCCGTAGCTGTTGTGGCCCAAACCAACATCAAAGTCGCCGGATGACGGTTGTAGTTTCCGGTAAAAAAGCCGGTTGCGATACGCTTCGGTCAGGTTTTCCGGTAAAGCCGAGCCGTAGAGGAAACTCCGCATCCGTGTGTGCAGCGCCAGCGTCTGGTTGCCATCCACATTGAACAGCAAAGACGGCCCCAAAATCTCAGAATAGGAGGTTGTTCTGGGCGCATCGGTAATTGACCCCAGCGTTCGAAGCGGCAGGCTCAGCGATTGGCTATAGGGAAGCTGAATGGTTTGAAATAACCCTCTGGATATGTATTTGGTATATAAAGAATTGACGGAGGAAGTGCCGTTGACGGCAACAAGCTGAAATTTATACCGCGACCCGGCAACGGCAGAAGGGTTCTGGAGCATCCGGTAAATGCCGCCATAATTACTGCTCACCAGACCCGGCTGGTATTGCGCCAAAGCCGTTGAGCCAGACCCCACCAAAGCCGCCATGAGTAGACGGGAAACAAAGTTTTTCATAAACGCTTATCGTTGATTCATGGTATTCATGGAATGCAGGTTCCCGGCGGCATCCATCCGGAGTTGTTCGTCGGCCAGCATGTACCGGATTACCTCAGCCAGCCGGTCGGTATTCAGGTTAAGCTGGTCGGCCAGTTGCCGGGGGGCCAGGCCCTGCCCGCTCGTGGCGTCAAGTTGCTGAATGATGCGCTGGCGAAGCCGGTCAGTGTCTATTGAAGCCTGATGCTGGCTTAAACAATGGTCGCAGATACCGCAGGCATCGCCGGGTTCTTCGCCAAAATAAGCCTGTACCATCCGCGTGCGGCACTGCACCGGGTTCTGGACGTAATCGACCATCGCCCGCACTTTTGCCAGATTTCGCTGTTTGCTGCGCTCCAGCTCCATCACGTTGATGGGCAGATTGCGGGCGTCGAAGCGGGGGGTCAGAAAGGTCAATTGTGGTTTGTCTTTTTGTTTTTCGTAAATCAGGACCGACCGCTCGGCCAGTTGTTCCAGCAGAACGACAATCTCATTTTCCGGCATCCGGGCGGCTTTCGCCATCGCGCTTTCCGAAATACTGATAAAGTTGGTGAACAATTCTCCGCCGTACATCCGCAGCAACAATTTCAGAATCAAATCGTAATGCGGATTCATCACCTGAAACTCATACAGCGCCCGATTATCCACCGTCATCACCACCTTCGACGGGCTAAAATAGGCTTCGCTTAACTCAATGAACCCTTCCAGTTGCAATTGTTTCAGCGCATAATGCGTTTCCGTCACCGGCAACTGAAACGCCTGGCAAAAAGCCGTCAGGTCAAAATCAAAATCGGCAAACTCGCCCCCGCCGACCGCGATGTTGGCGTAATTAGCCAACGCCTGATAGACGCGTTTCAGCATGTCAATCGGCGGGTATTGCTGAATAATCCGCTGCTCAATATCAACCAAATCCTTCTGGTTATAAAGCAACACCGCATATGCCTTTTTCTCGTCGCGCCCGGCTCGCCCGGCTTCCTGATAGTAGGCTTCCAGGCTGTCGGGCACATCGAGGTGAACGACGGTCCGCACATCGGGTTTATCGATTCCCATGCCGAAGGCGTTGGTGGCTACAATCACCCGAATACGGTTATGAATCCAGGCATCCTGCTTGTCCGACCGCTGTTTGGCCGTCAGACCGGCGTGGTAATAATCGGCGCGAATCTGCTGGTGATGCAGCCATTCGGCGACCTCCTGCGTTTGCCGCCGACTCCGCACGTACACAATGGCCGAACCCGGCACGCCCTGCAACACTTTCAGCAAGCGGGCTTCCTTGTTCTCCTCGTAAAACGCCGAATACGACAAATTCTTGCGGGCGAACGTCTGCCGGAACACCTGCGGCTCCCGCATTTCCAGCTTTTCAACAATATCGCGCTGCACCTCGGGCGTGGCCGAAGCCGTCAGGGCCACAACGGCAACACCGGGCACAAGCTTCCGAAACTCAGCGATTTGCAGGTAAGGCGGACGGAAATCGTAGCCCCAGGCCGAGATACAGTGGGCTTCGTCGATGGCCAGCAAACTAACGTTCATTTGCTTGACCCGTTCGATCAGAATTTCGGTTTTAAGCCGTTCGGGCGATACGTAGAGAAAGCGGACGTTCCCGTAAATGCAGTTGTCGAGCGCCCGGTCGATTTCCCGCCAGTGCATACCGGAGTAAATCGCGACGGCCGCAATACCACGTCGACGCAACTGCTCGACCTGGTCTTTCATGAGGGCGATCAGGGGCGTAACAACAATACAAACCCCGCCGAGTGCCAGAACCGGAAGCTGAAAGCAAAGCGATTTGCCCCCGCCGGTTGGCAGCAATACGAGCGTATCCTGGCGAGTGAGCACGGAACCAATGATGTCCTCCTGCAACGGCCGGAACGACTCGTACCCCCAGAATTGTTTCAGAATTTGGTGGATGGTCATAACCGACGGTAAAGATAAACCAATCCAAAATTAGTTTATGCTAGTAAGCAAACTTTCGCCCGGACGGGCTAAATCGTTATTAAGGGCTCATTTTATCACGAATTAACCAGAAAGTATGATCACAAAAGTCATAAAGACCGACGAAGAATGGCGGCAGCAACTGACGCCGGAGCAATACCGTGTAACACGTCAGAAAGGCACCGAACGGGCTTTTACGGGCGAGTATTGCGAGAGCCACGACCCCGGCGTTTACCAGTGCGTCTGCTGCGGCACCGACCTGTTCGAATCCAAACAGAAGTTTGACTCCGGCACCGGCTGGCCCAGTTTCACCGAGCCCATTGAGCAGGAATTAATTCATCTCGAAAACGATTACAGCTACGGCATGTCCCGCGTTGAGGTGCTGTGTGCGGTCTGCGATGCGCACCTGGGCCACGTTTTCAACGACGGTCCTCCGCCGACGGGCCTGCGGTACTGTCTGAACTCGGTGGCACTGAAGCTGAAGCACGCTTAACTTCCGTTTTTGCCCGAAACATAAACCCGTTCGCATCTCCTGATTTGAACGGGTTTATGTTTCAATAACCGTAAAAAACCGTATTTTGGCGTATGCGATTCACTTTGTACGCCTTTTGCTTTTTCCTGCTCCTGACCAGTTGCGCCACCTACCGCCCCATCCAGCGCCAGCTTCGTCAGAACTCCCAACTAATCGATCATTTTACCGGCTTTGCGCTATACGACTGGGAAAAGCAGAAAATGGTCGTGCAACATAACGCCGATCAGTACTTTACACCCGCATCCAACACCAAGCTGTTCAGTTTTTACGCCGGGCTGGTCACATTGGGCGATTCCATTCCGGCTCTGCGGTACGTAACCCGCGCGGACTCGCTGATTTTCTGGGGTACCGGCGACCCGTTACTGCTGAACCTGAATCTGCCCGACACCACGGTTTTGCACTTCCTGCGCAACCGCCCCGAACGGCTGTTTTTTTCACCGGCCAATTACAGCGGCCCCCGGTTCGGGCCCGGCTGGGCGTGGGATGATTACAACGATGATTATTCGGCCGAATTGGCTCCTTTACCGTTATACGGCAATTTTGTTCGTTTCAGTTCGCCCGATCGGGTGGCGCGTCTGGTGGTGGAGCCCCGGTTTTTCCAGGATAGCGTGACGGCGGTTTCGTTGCGACGGCATTCGCGGAGCGTTCAGCGCAACGAGATAGACAACCAGTTCGACCGGCCCGAGGTGGTGCGCCCGTTTAAGCAGGATGTTCCGTTTCGGTGGTCTCCGCAACTGGCCGCCCGTTTGCTGACCGACACCCTCCATCGCGAGGTTTCCGTGGCACCTATCCCATTTGACCGCTCGGCCAAAACGCTCTACAGCCAGCCCGCCGACTCGCTTTACAAACGGATGTTGCAGGTTAGTGATAACACGCTGGCCGAACACCTGATGCTGCTGTGCGCGTCGGTGCAGGATACGCTGAACAGTTCAGTGGGGATTCAAACCGTTCTGCAAAAACACCTGGCGGATTTGCCGGACAAGCCCCAGTGGGTCGACGGTTCGGGACTGTCGCGGTATAACCTGTTTACTCCGCGCTCCATGGTCAGTCTGCTCCAGAAAATCCATAAAATCATTCCGCAGGAACGGCTTTTTAATCTGCTGGCAGTTGGCGGTTCGGCGGGCACCATTCAGCGGCTGTACAAAACCGACCGACCGTTTGTGTTTGCCAAATCCGGCTCCATGACCGGCGTTTATAATCTGAGCGGCTATCTGATCACAAAGAAAGGCAAGCTCCTGTTGTTCAGCATGATGAATAACAATTTTGCCGGATCGGTAGCGGACATGCGCAGTCGAACGGCGGCTTTTCTGACCGGGATTTATGAACGTTACTAAAACCAGTCGCTCGAAAACCGTGTTTTTGCTCAAAAAATGGAGTTTTCGGGATTGATAACCGGTCCGTGAAAAGCTACTTTTGTAGTTCATTTGTTACCTACCGTACCCAAAAGTACCCATGCAGGAGGAGTTGAATCTGGATCAATTGCGCCAGAAAATTTTACGCGTATCGGGCACCGAGCTGATCAAACTACAGTCGTTTCTGGAATGTGAAATTCAGCGACGCAAGCAGATTCTGGGTGAAATTCCTGCCATAACGCTGGATCAAATACCGTTACGGGTACAAACCCGCACAACCTTCTACTCGGTGGTTCGGCGTCGGAAAATCTGCGATCTGGCCGAAGTGGGGCAGCTAACCCTGAGCGAGACGCTGGCCCTCCTGAAACCGGCGGACCTGCAAAGTCTGAAAAGTTTAAATCAACGGTCTTACAACGAATTAATTACAGAGCTGGGCAAGCTAAACATTCCTCACGATTACATTTCGCTTTGGGACCAGAAAATGATTCATCCCAAATCGATTACCGGTGCGCACAGCATCAGTTCGTCCGACTCCGTCAACAATTGACACCCTAAATCCGCCTACTCAATGAGTTCAGGAAGCAGGGCACGGTTTTACCGATTCAACCGCTTCACCAGCAAAAACAGCGGATAACTCAGGATGATAAACCCAACGGCATAGGCACTGCTGGATGGGTCGCTGTAGATAACACCGGCCAGAAAAGCCAGCGAAATAATCATCATTAGCCAGGTCGTTAGCGGGTAGCCCCAGGCCAGAAACGGGCGTGGTAGCTCGGGCGCAATCTGCCGCAAACGGATCAGGGAAGCAAAAGCAGCCGCGTAACAGAGAACAAAAAAGAAAGAGGCCACATCCGACAGTTTGCTGTACGTGCCGGTCAGAATCATCAGGATGGACATTCCGGCGGTCAGAAACATGGCGGGGCCGGGCGTACCTCCGGAATTGACCCGGGTAAAATACCGTGCAAACAACCCGTCGCGGCTGATGGCAAACAACACCCGTGGGTTAAACATGATTTGGGCGTTGATAATCCCCATAATCGAAATCATCAGCAATAATGTCACAACTTTGGCGCTGGCCGGGCCGAACAGCACCTGAATGGCGTCGGCCGCCGGAAGTTTGGATTGCGCCAGTCGTTCGATGGGCAGGACGTAAAACAGGGCCAGATTGACCAGCAGGTAAATGCTGACGATCAGTAAAACGCCGATCATCATGGAACGCGGCAGGTTTTTGTTGGGGTTAACGTCTTCCTCCGTAAAATAAGCCGCCGTGTGCCAGCCGTCGTAGGTGTAAAAAACCGACTGCAAAGCCGCCAGAATTCCGACGAACAGCGAGCCTTCGATGGGCAGCGTATTTTCCGCCGAAAACTGCAACGGCTCGTCGGGCGTATAGAAAAAACAGACGGCCACAAAGGCCAGCAACCCAACGGCTTTGATAAAACTCATGACTTCCTGCGCCCGACTGGCCAGCCGGACGCCAAACCAGTGGAAAACCGTGAAAGCCGCCAGAATACCAATCGCCATCAGTTTGATGTATGCCGACCAGTCGGGCTGCAAAAGAGCAATATACTCCCCCATCACAGCAGCACCGAACGCCATCGCCGAGATGCTGCCGAGCCAACTGCTGATGCCGATTACAAAACCAAAGTAGTCGCCAAACGCCCGGTGCGCAAACACGTACCAACCGCCCGCTTTCGGAATCAGGGTTCCTAATTCAATGACCTGCAATGAGCCAACCAGAGCATAGATTCCCACCAGTGCCCAGACCAGCAGCGCAAGCGAGGGCTGCCCCAGTTCCTGCGCGATGGTACCCGGCCGACGGAGAATACCGGTGCCGATGGTTCCGCCGATGGTGACGGCAACGCCGAAGCCCACGCCCAGAAGGCGAAGAAGCTGGGAAGAACGGTTGTTTTCAGTGGGTGTCATTCCACAATAATAGGCTTTTTCGCCAAAAACCGTCTATTTTTACAACCTGATTTGGCAGAAATGATGACGAATCCGTTTTGGCTGGTATTTTTCGGCGGTGGGCTGGGCAGTGTGGCCCGCTACAGCGTCAGTCGGTATATCCAGCCGTTACTGAAAACGACTTATCCGGCCTCTACGCTAATTGTGAATGTGGTAGCCAGTTTGGTTCTGGGCTTTCTGGTCGGGTGGCTCTCGGCGCGGGCGAATGGGCGCGAAATGTACCGGCTGCTGATCGGTGTTGGGTTTTGTGGCGGCTTCAGTACCTTTTCGACGTTTAGCACGGACACCTTACTGCTGATGCAAACCGGGCGCTGGCTGGCCGCAGCGTCCAATGTGGCGCTGAACGTTGTGCTGTGTCTGCTGGCGTCGCTGGCGGGTTTGTATCTGGGGCGGCCGTGACTATCGAATCGAAATAAGTGAATTTACAGGAAACCGATCACCGGAATGTTGAAAACTACTACGGCCTTTCTGATCTTTGCGTTTAAATTATTGCTGATGACCACTGCCTACAGCCAGGATTTATCCTTCTCCAAGCAACTTTTCGACACGTACGACACCTACCGCGAAAGCGCCCTGACGCACCGCCGTTTCAAGCAAATTGACATTCTGCCACTGATCGACCAGCTAAAAACTGACAGCCGGTTTGAAGTCACCACCGTGGGTGAATCCGTCGAAAAACGGCCCATTCAGATGATTAAGGTCGGTAGCGGTCCGCGCAAAGTGTTGCTGTGGTCGCAGATGCACGGCGACGAACCCTCGGCCACGATGGCACTTTTCGACATTTTCAACCTGCTCCGCACCGACGGCCCGTTTGAGGATTTCAAGAAGCAGTTACTGGCCGAAACCACGTTGTATTTTGTGCCGATGCTGAACCCCGACGGGGCCGAACGGTATCAGCGCCGGAATGCGCTGGACATCGACCTGAACCGCGATGCCCTCCGGCTTCAATCGCCTGAATCCCGCATTCTGAAAGGGTTGCAGCAATCGCTCAAGCCGGATTTTGGCTTTAACCTCCACGACCAGGGTACGCGCTACAGCGCCGGCCCCACGCCCAAGCAGGCCACGATTTCGTTTCTGGCGACGGCCTACGACGAAGCCCGGAACATTAATCCGGTGCGCGAACGGTCCATGCAGTTGATTGTGGGCATGAACCGGGTATTGCAGCAATACATTCCGGGCGGAGTGGGGCGGTTTTCCGACGAGTTTGAACCCCGGGCATTCGGCGACAACATCCAGAAGTGGGGCACCACGCTGATTCTGATCGAATCGGGGGGTTATCCCAACGATCCCGAAAAACAGTTTATCCGAAAACTGAATTATGTCGCCATTCTGTCGGGCCTTCAAGCCATTGCGACCGATGCGTACAAGACCGAATCCCGGTCGGAGTACAACACGATTCCCGAAAACGAACGGTATTTGTTTGATGTGCTGATTCGGAACGCGCAGATCATGCGTGGAGGCAAACCCATTACGGTAGACCTCGGTATTAATCGGTACGAAGTCAATGTCGGCAACGCGGCCACATTTGGTTATCGCAGTGTAATCGACGATTTCGGTGACTTATCCACATTTTTTGGCATCGAAGAAATCGACGCGACGGGCCTGACGCTGGCCCCCGGCAAGATTCACCCGCAACCCCTCCGCTCGCTGGCGGATTTAAAGAAATACAAACTGGATTCGCTGGTGCAGCAGGGCGTAACGACGTTCCGGCTGGCTACGCCGTCGCGGGCCACTACGCACCTGTCACCGATTCACCTGCTCCAGCCCACGACCACGGCGGTGCGGCCCGTGCAAACCGGCCGGATTCCCACCTTCGTGCTGCGCCGGGGCAATCAGCTACGCTACGTATTCGTGAACGGTTTTTGGTATGATGTAAACACCGGCGAAAATAAGCTGGCCACGGGTGTGATCGAATGAGTTGACTTATTTATCCGAAACCGGGTACAGCATCCGAAGGGCGTTAAAAACCGCCTGATGGGTAATGGTGGCGTGGTCTTCGTTGGGCAAATAATCGAAGTGGATTGTCAGGTTTTTGTTCTTTGCGGTTTTCAGTTTCTCAACCAGCAGGTTGGCATCGACTTCCATCACGTGCGGTATTGTGCTGGGGGCGAGTCCTTCTTTGCCCACGCCGATGTAAATGCCGGTTTGTTGAAAAAAACTTTCCTGTAAAACAGCCGGTTTTTGATGTAACAACGAACCATTATCCCACCACAAACTTGGGCTGATAATGATGTAGTTGTTGAACAGATGCGGTTTTTTGAACAGAATTTCGGTCGCTAAAAGTCCGCCCAGCGACTGCCCGATAATTGTTTTCGATCCCGTTGTACGGTATTTCTTTTCAATAAACGGCTGCAATTCATTTTCGATAAAAGCGATAAACTTTTGCGACTGCCCCGTGGTCGGAAACCGTTTCCGGTCGTCTTCCAGCGTGGTCGGATACGTAAAATCCCGTCTTCGATCCACATTCGCAATACCGACGACGATGGATTTCGGCACCCGGTTAATCCAGGAGAAATTATTGAACTGCACCAGCCCGACAATGTGGATAAAATCCTCATCCGCCGAACCATCCAGCAAATAAATCACCGGGTACCGAACGGTATCATTCTGGCTATAACCGTCGGGCAGATAGATATTTAAAATCCGATTCTCCGCTAATTGCTTCGACGGGATTTCGTCGATGACACCCAAAACAAAGGGTTTGCCGGGCTGGCTAAAGGTGGACTTCGTGGTGAATAATACGCAAAAAACCGCCAGAAGTATTTTCATGGATAGTCGCATTTAGGACGTAAGGAGGTTCAGTCAGGCAGCGGGTATTTGTGATACCGGATAAGCGATCTGCTCTCAATGAAATTGCCTTTTCAATTCTACATCGTCCTCCGTCAGCAAATCAGCTACGGTTTTCCCTTCCCCATTGGGAATCGTTTGGTCAGCACCGGCCTGAAGCAGCAGGTGGACACATTCCGCGTAGTCTGGTACGTTGGCGTTATCCGTACTTTTCAACCCGTGAACAGCCCAGAAAAGCGGATTGGCCTTAAAATCGATGCATCGCTTATTGATTTCGGCTCCGGCCTGGATCAGCCGCCGCACCACGGCTGGTCGTCCGCACCACGCAGCCCAGTGCAATGCCGTACCGCCGTGACAACCTGGATGATTGACGCTGGCACCGTTGTCGATGTACAAAGTAGCCACCTGATCAGCATGCAGACTAGCAGCGGCAACCAGTGGACTATCCTGTTTTTCGATCAGGCCGTTGCCATCAATGTGCGCCCCGTACTCCAGAAATACCGTTGCCAGTTCAACGGCTTTTTCTTCCGTATAATCTTTCGAAACACGCCGTCACAAATCCGATGCAGCGGGTGCGCTTTCGTCGTGTTCACGTCATCGTAGGGAATGCCTTCATTGGCTAATCCCGGATGAGCGGAAAGCGCCTGCCTGATGCCGTTGACATCGTAGGTAGTGAGGATATTTATCATGGTGAAGGTCTCTTTTCGTTCCGTTGCCGCTCGCGTGTCACCCTTTCCGGCTATGCTCCCAATCGTCCCTTTGCTACTGCTTCCAGCAACCCGTTCCATTGGTCAACCCAGGTGTTATTCCTGATTCTCGGTAGCGTCTGCCAACGATTACTCGCCTAAAAAATCGGGTGGATAGAGTTTCTAACCGTATTTTTCAGCGGTTGCTTTTAATTGCTCCAGTTCTTCCGGACCTAATTCCGGAGGGGATAAAAAAGTGTCGGCTGCAACCGGTTTTCCAATCTCCTGAAAAAAAGCATCCAACCCGGCCGGAATGACGGTACATAACAGATGGGCAACGGTATCGCTCTTGTTTTTAAAGCTATGAACTTCACCACCCGGGGGAATGGTAATAAAAGAGCCTTTTGTTGCGGTATATGGGCCGCTTTCCATTTTAAATTCGATTTCACCGTCCACGACGTAGAACATCTCCTGCATGTCCTTATGCGCATGAGGACCCGGTCCACCACCGGGTGGAACCAGCATGTCAATAACCGCATATTTCCCTTCGGTCTCTTTGCCCGAAATGAGAATCCGATATGTATCGCCGACCACGGAAAGACGTTGTCCTTCTTCGTTGTCAAGGGTGGTAATTTGCTTGCCGGTTGCCATGATGATCGAATGGGGGTTTAGGTAAACGGTTGCCGGATCATTTCCACGGTTGGTGAAAACACCGGACGTAAAAGCAAATTTCTATTGTTTTGATTTTTAAGCGGTTCGCAGGATCTTCTCCATCTTCCGGCCTTTCGCTAGTTCGTCGACTAACTTGTCTAAATACCGTACGTGTTTCGTTAACGGATTTTCAATGTCCTCCACCCGGTAGCCGCAAATGGCGCCGGTGATCAAACCGGCGTTGGGGTTCAGACTCGCACTTTCGAAAAAGGTTTCAAACGTCGCTTTTTCGTCGATGAATTGTTGCAATGTCCGGTCGTCAAAACCGGTCAGCCATTCGATCACCTGATGCAGTTCCTCTTTGGTCCGGCCTTTCCGTTCCACTTTGGTGACATAGTGCGGATACACCGAAGCGAAGGTCATTCTTGCGATCCGCTCATCGTGTTCGGGCGTTGTTTTCATACCAGCGGTTTTAAGGTAAATGTAGGATTTATTTCCCTTAACCGCCCATTGTCCCGGTCTTAACTTCGCCCGCCCGCTTGTAATAGGCAATAATTACTCCGCTGGGTGTAACAACGCTTTCTGACAACGTAAAGGCTGCCGGAATCGGGCCATTGCCGAACAATTTTTTCCCCTTACCAAGCGTCAGGGGGTAAATCTTGAGCCTGAGTTCGTCCACTAAATCATTCTCAAGTAACAACTGAATAAGCTGACTGCTGCCCCAAACATGAATGTCAGCACCGTCCGACTGTTTGATCGTTTTGATTTCTGCCAAACTTTCGAGGAAAACGGAGTTTTTCCAATCGGACGTTTTCATCGTTGTGGACATGACATATTTTGTCCCTTCATTAATCCCCGGCCATACATTTTCATGTTTTGGCCAGTAGTCGGCCCATATCTCAAAGGTCTTTCGGCCCAAAAGGTAATCGGCCGGTTGCATCTCTTTTTGCACGATCTTACCACTAACTTCGTCACTGTAAGGGGCAACCCAACCGCCATAGTTGAAACCGCCTGATGGATCTTCCTCAGGCCCGCCAGGTGCCTGCATGACGCCATCCAAGGTAATCATTGATAAAACAATTATTTTTCTCATCGTAGTCAGGGTTTCTGTACGCTACAAATCTCGCCAACAAATACGGTGTCAGGGCTGTGTGAATGCGACAATTCGGGTAGCCGAATGCGACACCCTTTCACCGCTGGAAGCCGGTTTTCGCGTACTTATCAGCCGATTACGAGGACGGGGCGGAAGCTATGGGGATGGATTACTTCACAAGCCGTTTAGTGGTCCGGAAGCTGGTTTACCAGTTCATCGAAAACATGAAAGTTCCCTTTCAGAATATCCTTTGGGGTTTTGGCGATCCATTCGCCGAGGTCAATCGATTGGTAATGCCCACTGTTAAATCCGATCAGTAGTTGCAATACGGTATTGCCGGTGTTCCTGATGTAATGCCCCGTAGGAACGTAGTCGACATC
The DNA here is from genome assembly GCF_003259745.1 of Larkinella arboricola. Taxonomy (GTDB): domain Bacteria; phylum Bacteroidota; class Bacteroidia; order Cytophagales; family Spirosomataceae; genus Larkinella; species Larkinella arboricola. Next base: position 845,046 of record NZ_QLMC01000003.1, read on the forward strand.
GCCGGATTCGTACGGATCAATGACTTATGGTTTTTATCGACATCCTTTACTGGCAGCGATAATCAGGTCGGCAGCTTCTTTGGGGTGCGTTATAAAAACGCAGTGGCTGGCGCCGTCAATTTCCACGGTTTTCCGGGTATTGGCGCGTTTGGCGTATAACCGTTCCAGGTCCGGGTTGATGATTTTATCGGCTTTGGCCACCATGTACCAGACCGGTTTCGTTTTCCAGGCCGGATTTTTGATAATCGCGTGGAAAATGCTGTCGGCGGTGGGTGGTTGGGATACGGCCATGAACCGGGCCTGTTGAGCCGGTACGCCCCCGGCAAAGTCGTCCGGGAATTTTGCGGGGTCAATATAGTCGAACCCGTCCTTTCCTTTGATCAGGGATTTGTAGGCCGACGGATATTTTTTCCCATTATCCGCTTCTGATTCACCCTCATCCGGTGCATGGGCAGCCAGATACACCAGCCCTTTTACCTTGGCGTTGTTGCCCGCTTTCGTAATGACGGCTCCGCCGTAGCTATGACCCACCAGAATACAGGGGCCATCCTGCTGATCGATGATCCGGTTCACCGCTTTCACATCGTCCTCATACGACAACAGGGCGTGTTGGGTGACCGCTACCTTATAGCCTTGCCGGGTGAGAATATCGAAGATGCCCTGCCAGCCCGACCCGTCCACAAAAGCGCCATGCACGAGGACAATGTTCCTGACCGGCCGGGTTTCCTGCCCGAACGACCGGCTGGAAATCATCCCTAAAACAAGAACAAGCAGAGCTGTCAGCGGTTGAAGGAGTAAGGTCTTCATGGGCTTTAGGTTTAAACGTCCGGATTTCTGTCAATAAAATGGTTTGAAGGGGTAAGGGGTGTTGGGGATGGGTTTACCAATACGCTGTTATGCACTAACGGTTAATGCTTAGGAAGCCAGCCTTTGTTGATGTTGGTTATTAAATCTTCAATGTGCTGCGAATGGTCAACTTCGGTCAAGTTTGCGACTAAAACTGTATCAATCAATACATCGTTATAGGATGCAACCGATGTGATATACCAAAAGCCTTCTTCGAAGTCGTGATGCCAGTTGGTCATTAACACATCGTCTTCTGTTGTCATCCACGAAGGTAATTTTTGTTCAAATACTTTAAGCTCAACCAATGTCTCATCAAAAATATCTTCGACAATACTGCATGCTTTTCCTGTTGCACACATATATAGAACATCCTTTTTTATGCATAAGCTTGCAAACGTCAGAAGAAGCGGGTTATTAGCATTGTCTTCAATAACAAAGGCGGCCCAGTTGTTAAGATCAACGCTCTCGAAATCTGAAAGATCCTCTCGAATATCGAGATAAACCACCCTTCGATTATTAACAGGCTCAAAATATTTAAGCATACAACTTACGTATAACGTTTTTCACTTGCATCGGGCGGAGAATCAAAAGATAAAAAGCCGTAAAGTTCAATTAAAAAAATACTGTTGAATTTTACACGTCAGCTTGATTGGCAAAACCGATACTAGCAGTTCGGTAGCTAGTTAAAGCTTAACCGTTCTGCCCATTTTAATTCGACGGGTAATTCTACGTTTGAAAATTCAATATGGATAACCCGTCTTTTTTTATGATTAGTTGTTCTACTGGAACTATGCAAGGTCAATGGCTTCATTAGCATAAGTCCGCCTTGTTTAACAGAGCAAATGGTTTCAGTTTCGTAGCTCCAATCAATGGTTTCCGGTCTATAGATTTTCTTCAAGTGGGATTTCGGAATAACGCGTAAGGCACCATTGTTTTCGTCGGTATCATCAAGATGGATTCTGATTGTCGTTATGTTTTCTAAAATCTCTGTCGGTGGTTGAACGGCAAATTGGTTTTGTTTTATCGTCCAGGGCCCGAATCTATCCAGTTCGTGTTTCCTGTCTACCGATATTGTTAAGTCCTGATGGTAGGGGACGTACCAATTCGAAGAGGCCGGTTTGTCAAAATAAATACTTTTAACCAAAAAGAAATTACTGCCCATTATTTCATCTATAAGCATTTTGAGCTTATCGTTGAAAATCAAATTAATTATTAATGGAATTTCTTTTAAAAATTGCCGGATAGCAAACAAGTCAGCCATTTTCTTGAACGTGTCCTTTGAAGTATCCGCTTCGTTAATAGCTTGCAGGATATTTTGCACTTCGTCAATTGAATAAATGTTATCAATGACCGAAAACCCCTTTTCTAGAAGTTCCTGTCTATGTATTTCAATGTTATTCATGGTATAGATGGGTAACTTTTTCGAGGTGTAGTCGGGACAATATGAAGGCAAAATCCACATATACGACTAAAATTAAATTCCACATTTCATCTATTTTATTGCAAAACCATTGATTTATTTTCATCTTTTATATTTTTCATTTTAAATTTACCGATATACATTTCAAATTGCCTTTTAATCATTTGGTCAATATTAGCGAAAGTAAAAATCCATTACCCTATTTTACTCATTTCAATACTAATCCTTCCCTTCGTGGTTTATGTCAAGTTCTCCAATGTTGTTTTCAATTACCGGTTCAACATCAAATGTTATAGGGATATTATTGGGCTTGCCCAGTAGATTTGTTCCTTTACAAAATCTATTATTATTAATTATAACATCGCTTTCATACCAACAATCAAAGAAATTCACAAAACCATTAAAACCATTGTTTGTTATGATAACGGCATTCCCCGCCTTATTATGTCCACCTGCTTGAAAATCTAAGTAGCTATCAAAAGTGCAATTATCAATTGTAAGTCCTCCTGAAAAGTAAGTAAAAACAAATTGACAGTTTTTAAAATGGCAGTTTATCAACCTTACAGGATTGTTAAATTGAGTAACGCTTCCAGAGAAATTTTCTATAATAGAGTTTTCAAATACAACATCTTTGTCCCATATACCATTTGTTTCAAGTTTCAATTCTCCGTCAACATAAACATCAATTAACGGTTGTCCGCCTTTTAGTAAGCCGGTCGCTCTTTCTGTCGTAATATTCTGTTTCGGTTGCGTCGTCATATTATTACCGCATAATTCCTAAATATGCGGAAGCTTTGTCGAATTTAAACATCTGTTTGTATTATTGAAATAATATGCAGTGTTCTATTTACTCTTTTTAACTTCTCCATTTATACCGAAAGCCTAATCATCCTGCTTCACTTGATAGAACAGGCTTCGGCTAGTTTCAAGAGTACGGTTACTAATCAGCCAGAAAATCACGCCCTCCCACCCTTTCCAAATCACAACGCTCTCATAATCTTCCCGTAACACTGGGGTAATATAGCCAATCTACTTTTGGGTCGTCAAATAACGACACCAAACCATGAAATTTCTTCTTACTGGAATCACCCTGTTCGTATTCCATTTTGCCGTCCTCGCCCAAACAGGCTCCATCAAAGGGACGATTAAAGACGCCAAAAACGCCGAAGCCATCATTGGCGCTACCATTCAACTTGTCGGCTCGAATCCCGTCATCGGCGCGGTTACCGACGTTGAAGGCAACTTCGAGATCGCTAAAGTCCCCGCCGGGGTTCACCAACTGCAAATCAGCTCCGTTTCCTACGCTACCAAAACCGTCAACAACGTGCGGGTCGAAGCGGACAAAACCACCCTGATCAATTCGGCGCTGGAAGAAGACAACAAAACGCTGGCGGAAGTGATCGTGAAAGGCCAGCGCGGCACCAACACCGAAATGGCCGTCATCACCGAAATCAAGCAGATTGAGCAGGTGGCCGTCGGGATTTCGGCCCAGCAAATCTCACGCAGTCAGGACCGGGATGCGTCGCAGGTCATCCGCCGGGTGCCGGGCGTTTCGATTCAGGACGACCGCTTTGTCATCGTCCGCGGGCTGAACGAACGTTACAATACCGTGATGCTCAACGACGTTATTACGCCCTCAACGGAGGTGGATATCAAGTCGTTCTCGTTTGACCTCATTCCGAGTTCAGCCATCGACCGGATGTTGATTTTCAAATCGGGAGCCGCCGAACTGCCGGGCGATTTCGGGGGCGGTATTATCAAAATTTACACGAAAACCATCCCGGATGCCAATAGCTTCTACGCCGGGATTTCTACTTCTTACCGCGCCGGTACAACTTTCCAGAATCATAATACCCACCAGGGTGGCAAAACCGACTGGCTTGGTTTCGACGACGGTACGCGCCGGTTGCCGTCCAATTTTCCGTCGCAACGTCGGATCAACGCTTTTGGGGCCTCGTCGGAGCCAGTCGTTAACCGGTTTAAGGCCCTCTCACCGTATTTCACGCTGCAAAACCGCATGGTGTCGCCGGATTTACGGGCGCAATTGGGGTTCAGCAAACGGTTTTACATCGGCAGCAAAGAACTGACCAATTTCACGAACGTCAACTACACCAATACGCACACGTTCTCCAACGTGGAGCAATACCGGTATTTTGCCGCTGATCCGACCACCGGCCATAGCGTCATCCAATACGCCTACAATGACCAGCTTTTGACGGAAAACACCCGGCTGGGCGTGCTGACCAACTGGGCGTTCATTCTGAATCCGCGCACGAAATTTGAATTCCGGAACCTGTTCAACCAGCTGGGAACAAAAGAGACAACCGTGCGCGGGGGGTACAACGACAACAACCTGGAACTGAACAACTACGCGTTCCGCTACGAGCAGAAAAGCATTTATACGGGCCAGTTGAGCGGTACGCACGAACTGAGCGGCCAAAGCCGTCTGCGCTGGACGGGTGGGTACGGTTTCACAAACCGTCAGGAGCCGGACTACCGACGGTTTACGTCGAGCCGTCCGCAGGGCAGCAACGAGCCGTTCCGCATCGACGTTCCGCAGCAACCCAGCCCGACCTTCCAGAATGCGGCCCGGTTTTACTCGAACCTGACGGAATACGTCAGCACGGGCCGGGTTGACTACGAATTCAAAAAAGCCGCTTCCGCCGAAACGGACGACAAACAGATTCTGAAACTGCGGGCCGGTGTGTATACGGAATACAAAGACCGGGCGTTCCGGGCGCGGTATTTCGGGATCGTGAACCCCAACAACGTCAGTGCGGAAATTCTGTCATTGCCGCCCGCGCAGTTCTTCCAGAATTCCAACCTGTCCTCAACGGGTCTGTATTACAACGAGGGTACGAACACGCAGGACCGGTATGATGCCCAGAACACGCTGGTTTCGGGTTATGTGGGCGCTTACATCCCATTCTCGGCCCGGTTCAACGCAACGGTCGGTTTCCGGGGCGAATACAACCGTCAGCAACTGCAAAGCGTCGTCAACGGTGTGCAACGAATCCGGGTCGACAACCCCTTGTTCAGCCCGCTTCCTTCGGTTAATGCTTCGTATAACCTGACGGATAAATCGCTGTTCCGGCTGGCCTACAGCCTTTCGGTCAACCGTCCGGAGTTCCGTGAGCTGGCGCAGTTTTCCTACTATGACTTTAACTACGATGTGTCGCGGGTCGGGAATCCGAACCTGAAAACCGCTACGATTCACAACGCCGATGCCCGCTACGAATTTTATCCGTCAGAAGGACAACTGATTTCGCTGGCGGCTTTCTACAAGTACTTTATTAACCCGATTGAAGCCAAAATCAACTACTCCGGCAGTGGGGTGTCGTACACGGTCGACAACGCCAACAACGCCTACAGCATGGGCCTGGAACTGGAAGCGCGCAAGTCGCTGCGGGGAATGAGCGGTTCCGATTTTCTGGATAATGTGACGGTCTTGCTGAATGCAGCCCTGATCAAAAGCTCGGTGATTAACTCGTTCGTCGGTCAGGAAAACAACCGCTCGCTGCAAGGGCAGTCGCCGTACCTGATCAACGCCGGGATTTACTACGCCGATCCAAAACAAGGCTGGCAGGTTAACCTGCTTTACAACGTCATTGGCCGCCGGATTTTTGCGGTGGGCGACCGGTCAGTACAACCGACGATCTACGAAATGCCCCGGAACGCCATCGACATTACCGTTACGAAACAGATTGGCGACCACTTCGAAATCCGGGCCGGTATTCAGGATTTGCTGAACCAGCCGTTCCGCCTGATTCAGGACTCGAATCTGGATAAAAAGATTACGGATACCGACGATGTGTACCAGCGGTTCCGGCGGGGTTCCTACTCAACGGCAGGCTTGATCTACAAGTTCTGAGCTTTTTAAGATCACAAATTCAACCATTTACAACCAATTTGACACGAGTATGAAAAAGTTAACAACCTGGATGCTGGCGCTGCTGATGTGCGTAGTTACCCTGGGCATGATGGTTTCCTGTAACAATGGTGACGACGATGACGATGATCTGGGGCCTGAGCCCGTTCCGGGACAAGTAACGGAAGTGAGTGGAAATATTACGCAGAATACGACCTGGACGGCCAGCAATCAGTACCTGTTGAAAGGCTTTGTATACGTGCAGCCGGGTGTAACCCTGACCATCCAGCCCGGTACGGTCATCAAAGGTGACCAGGCTTCACGGGGTTCGCTGTTCATCCTGCCGGGCGCTAAAATCATGGCCGACGGTACCAAAGAGAAACCCATTGTTTTTACGTCGAACAAACCGGCGGGTCAACGCCGGGCGGGCGATTGGGGCGGTTTGGTGATCATGGGTAAAGCACCGGCCAACAAGAAAGATTTCAAGATTGAAGGCGAAGAAGTGTCGGTGGTGCCGGGCGGGACTACGGGCGATGCCGCCGACAACTCCGGTGTAATTCGCTACGTACGCATTGAATTCGCCGGAATCGCTTTCCAGACAGATAAAGAAATCAACGGTTTGACGCTGGCGGGTGTGGGCAACGGTACGGTAATCGACTACGTACAGGTATCGTATTCCGGTGATGATGCCATCGAGTGGTTTGGCGGTACGGTCAATGCAAAACACCTGGTGGCTTACCGGACGCTGGACGACGATTTCGATACGGATTACGGTTTTTCCGGTACGGTTCAATACGGTTTGATTCTGCGCGATCCGGCCGTTGCCGATCAGTGTACTTGCTCGGACTCAAACGGTTTTGAGTCGGATAACGACGGAACGGGTTCACAGGATGCCCCCCAAACGTCGGCCAGATTTGCGAACATCAGCCTGTTTATCGCTCCGGGTGCCGTAAACAGTAAATACCGCTCGGCCTTCCGGATTCGTCGGAACTCGGCCATCAGCGTGTACAATTCGGTGGTAGCGGGTGCTTATCCCAAAGGCGGTCTGGAACTGGAAGGCGCTGATACCCAGAACAATTTTATCAACGGCAAAAGCGATTACCGGGGTCTGACCATTGTCAACGCCAAATCAATTGTAACCGGCGACTCAGTACGGTTGAAGGCTGCTGATCGCAAAAACACGTTCGGCGCCGTCGAGACAGACCTCAAACTGGCCGCTAATTTTAACTCACTAACGGGCCGTCCGGGTATGCTGCCCCAAACGGGTTCACCGCTGCTGAATGGTGGTGTAACGCTGCCGACGGGTCTGGAAGCCAACACGGTAATCGGGGCGTTTGGTACAACGGACTGGACCGAAACCTGGACCAACTTCGATCCGCAGAATACAGACTATACCCTGAATTAATCTCAATTCTTTATATTTGGTGTCGCACGAAAAGGCCGGGGCTTTGCTCCGGCTTTTTTCTTATTTTAGGGGCCGATTTTGAGGAAACAGTTTAGACTACAAAACCTATTGGAAAAGTTGTCTATAGATTCAGGAATAACTAACTTGCCTGGCAAATAGGTAGTTGGGCCATTCCTGGCCGCTGTCTACAACCGAGAATCTTGACAGTTTGAGCTGTCTGTTTGTCTTTTGCGCTACAACCTGACATTTCAACGAATGGATGAGCAACCCAGGGGTTATTTCACTGGCTGCACTATTTTGGCGAAGATGCAGTTTTATAATTACGCCCGAACGACACCGAAAAAACTATAGCCGTAGCACCACATGATTTCAAAGAAAGCCAAGTATGCCATTAAAGCGTTAAAAGTCCTTACCGAAGAATTTGGCAAAGGGCCTATCTTAATATCCTACATTTCGGCCAAAGAAAACATCCCTAAAAAGTTTCTGGAAGCCATTCTACTGGAGCTACGCAACCACGGCATCCTGCAAAGTCAGAAAGGAAAAGGGGGCGGCTATCTGCTGCGGGTCGATCCGGAACGGGTAAATCTGGCCCAGGTGCTGCGGGTTATTGATGGCCCGATTGCCCCGACGCCCTGCGTTTCGCTTAATTTTTATGTGCGTTGCGACGATTGCAACGACGAAATCGCCTGCGCCATCCGGCCCATCATGGAGCGGGTGCGCGACGCCAATCTGGCCGTTTACGAGAAAACAACGCTGGCCGCCTTTGCCCGCCGGGAAGCCGAACACCAGGAAGTTGTGGTGAATCTGGTGGATACCGAAAATCAGGCAGCCAATCGAATATAAGTAAAAAGCCCACGGCTCAAACCGTGGGCTTTTTTAGTTAAATACTTATCGGTTTAAAACACCTTCCTAAGCGGGCTGGTGTTCCTTCCGGAGCAGGTCGTTGACGGTTTTGACCGGGTTGAAGGTAATCAGCGGCACTTCCACAAAAACCGTGTTCCAGTCGGCCATCGCGCCATTCCACAGACCGGGCAACTCCTGCGCTTTCAGTTCCTTCCCATCTTTTGACTTTGAGGTAATGAAACCCGTTTGCGGATCGCGGTAAGCGGGCAGGTTGTATTTTTCGCCGTCGCGGTTTTTCAGCGCACAAACCAGATCGACCGGATTGAAGTGCGTGGCTGTATCGAAAATCTGCTTCTGTTCGGCATTACCGAGGTCAATCTGCGCCGATTCCACAATTTGCAGCGAAACCGAACCGTCCGCGTTTTTAGCCCAGAATGGCCCGCCACCGGGTTCGCCCACGTTTTTCACCATCCCGCAGGCCCGTAGCGGGCGGTCGAGCTTCTGGCGGAAGTACGCTACTTTGTCGTCCTGCGTCCAATCGTCAAAACCGTCGGGCGGCAGAATGCAGAGCGTATTACGCAAAAACTCGTCCAGTTCGGTCAGGTAGCCTTCGCTGACCATATCGTCGTCCAGCAACTCCTGGAACCGGAAAATCTGTTGCTGAATATCCAGCAGAATGGAGCCCAGCACTTTCTTATAAATAATGGTCTGCTCTTTCAGCGCATCCGGTACAACGTTGTCGATGTTTTTGATAAACACCACATCGGCGTCGATGTCGTTCAGGTTTTCGATCAGCGCACCATGACCCGCCGGACGGAACAGCAGCGAACCGTCGGCATTTCGGAACGGCGTATTATCCGGATTAACCGAAATGGTATCCGTCGATTTTTTCTGTTCGGAAAACGTAATCTCAAACGTAACCCCCAGCCTGGCTTCGTACTCCGGCTGAACGCGCTCAATCAGTTCTTCAAACCGGCTGCGGTGCTCGGGCGAAACCGTGAAGTGAATCCGTACCCGGCCGTTCGCGTTTGCATAAGCCGCTCCTTCGATCAGGTGCTCTTCTACGGGTGTGCGCGGTCCTTCCGGATACCGGTGGAACAGCAGCAAGCCTTTCGGCAGATTTCCGTAATCCAGTCCCTCGCTGGTTAGCAACGCACTGAGTACGTGCTCATCGGTTTCCCCCGACACGCCTTTCAGGGCATCGTAAAACGCGAAATCGGACAGGCGGTCGAAAAATTCATCGACGGATTTATCGCGTTTGCCTTCCAGCGCGGCAAACAACGATTTAAACATCCGCGTGGCCGCCCCCGACGCCGGAACAAATTTCAGCAACGACAGCGAAGGCGCTTTCTGATCGAACGCCGACACGATGGCCGTTAAATTCTGTTCGTCGACGCGGATAACCCCATCCCCTACCGTTGCGGCTTTGATGACGGGCAGGAATGGAAACGTATTGATAAAATGCTGGATCTGTTCGTCAACCTGCTCAAGGGTGGCGCCCTGCGCCAGAATTTGATGCTGATCCTGTTCGGTGAATTGCATAAAAAATTCGGTATAGAATGCGGTTTTGTATGAATGGCAAATACGAAAATTTGCCGTATCGAATCAAGCCGTTCGCTACCTAACTTCGTAAACGACCTCGTGGGCTTCCCAACTGGCCGGAACTTCCAGCCGGGCAATCATCCGGTCCATCGCCACATTAGGTACGACATGAAGCCGGTTGCGGTTCTGCTGCCGGAGCTGGGGGTACGGCACTTCCAGGTATACCAGCCGAACGCGGGCCTTGTAAGCGGCAAACAACTCAACCAGCTGCTGGCGAATCGGGCGGGTCAGGGTGGTAGCATTCCAGACAAACGAGGTGTGCTGCCGGAGCAGGCTTTTGGCTTTCTCTTTGGCCATCTGCACCACGTACCCCGTGCCTTCGCGATCGGCCGGATCAATCCGGAGTTGCCGCCGAAAATCGTCCAGACTCACCACCGGCCAGCCCGGAAGGTGTTGGGCCAAGTACGTATCTTTCCCCGCGCCCGGCAAACCCGACAGCAATACAACCTCGCAAACCGTCGTATCGAAAGGTTCGTAGGTGGGAAACGCGTCTTCCTTGTAAAAGTACGTAAATCGGCTCAGACCGGAAGAGAATGGATAGGGCTGCCCCCAACACTTGTTTTCTTCGCAGTACGCCCGAAAAAAGGCGATTCGCTCCAGCAACTCATCCCGATCGGGTGAAATCCGGCCGCGCACATTGGCTTCGGCCAGAAGGGCCAGCAGGTGCGTATCCACTTCCAGACTGGCCTGAATCAGCGACTTCAACGGGTCCGGTTTTTCAAAAAAACACAGGGGCAAATCGTGATAACGCACCAGTTTGGCAATCTGCTCCCGGATGTGGAAGGGAGCCGGAAAATAGCGATACAGCAATTCACGCGCGGTTTGCTCCCCCCGGCGGGCGTGGCCCCGGGACGTAATGCTGCCATCGGCCTCGATAACGGTTGTCGAGCGTTTTTCCACATCATGCAGCAAGGCCGCCGTCCACAGAATCTCCCGATCAAGTGGCGAAAGTTGCCGGTAGCCGGGAAGCCGTAACAGTTGTTTGATGACCATCCGGGTATGAACGGCCACATCACCCTCCGCATGGCAACGCGGGTCCTGCGGTACGTCGCGCATGGCCCGGACAAACCGGAATTGCTGTTCCAGTTCTTTCCAGCTTTTTCGGGAAGTCAACTGCCACATTACTGGATCGTTGTTTGCGGCAATACCGTGCCGGGCCGCGGGGAACGGAAAAAGCGGTTCACGACATGGCGTCCAGGAGATAGAACCTGACAGCAGGCAAAAAGTATCATTCTTAAATCAGTCACCCGTAGCGTTGAGTGAACGGGCGTTCCAGGCAGCCAGGCTTTCTTCTTCTTTCTGCCGCATCTGCCGGGCTTCCTCCTCGGTTTTATCGCCGTACCCGCACAGGTGCAGCACCCCATGCGCCAGCACCCGCCGAAGCTCCTGTTCTTCGACTATCTTTAATTGCTGGGCATTGTCGCGAATCCGGTCGATGCTGATGAAAATATCGCCTTCCAGCCGCCCTTCTTCTTCGGAGTTATCAAACGTAATAATGTCGGTGTAATAATCGTGGTCCAGGTATTCGCGGTTGACCTGAAGCAGATAGTCATCGGAACAGAAGATGTAATTCAGTTCGCCGACCGTAAAGCCTTCGCGTTTCGCTAATGCCGTAAGCCACTGGCGGGTTGGCACTTTCTGAGGGAGGTTAAACTGAATATCTTCTGTAAAAAAACGAATCATACTGTGGATTATATTTTCACAAAAATCTTGTTCCGGTACAGCACGTAAAGCATCGTCCAGACGAGCAGCAGCGAGCCGAGTGCCTGAAAAACGTCGTGCCAGTGCTCGGCGGTGTATTTATAAAATCCGGCAAACAGAAGCTCCGACGTGTGGTCGAAAGCAATAAACCGGTACGCCAGGTACACCACAATGGAGTTCATGCCGATCACCTTGAAAAAAAACGACCATCGCCGGTAGCCAAGCACATCAATGATACCGTAGAAAAGCGCCAGAAAAAGCAACCCCATCCCGGCGGTCAGCAAAATAAATGAACTCGACCACAGGTGCTTGTTGATGGGAAAATGAAGCCCCCACACCAGCCCGATACCGATGCTGATCAGACCTGCAACGCTCAGGTAGCTTAGTTTAGTTCGCTCCGTTCTGTCCGATCGCAGGAGTTGCCCGGCCACGGTTCCCAATACCGTCAGGCAATGCGCCGGAAATTGGGTGAGCAGAGCATTTTCGTCGTAGGTTTTCTGCAACAGCCGTCCGGGCATAAACGTCTGATCGAACCAGGCAACCAGATTGCCTTCAAACGAAAGATCACCGCTGCCGTACCCCGGAACCGGAATGAGAAACAAAGCCGCGTAGTAGGCCAGCAGAACGCCAGCAACCCATACTAACCGCTGTTTCCAGGAAAAATTCAGAAACAAAACCGTCGCTGCGAAACTGGCCAGACCGATGCGTCCCAAAACCGTCCCGAAGCGAATGTTGGCCGGGTCGAAAATATCCAGCGGGATGTTTTTATCCAGGATTCCCAGCAGAAAAAGAATCATCCACCGACGAAACGCCTTGCGGTATAGAACCGGCTTTTCCAGACCATTTTCCAGTCCGGCCTGCAGGGAAAAAGCGATTGAAACCCCGGCAATAAACAGGAAAAGCGGGAAAATGAAGTCATAAAACGTAAACCCGTGCCAGGCCGGGTGGGTCAATTGACCGGCAATCCAGTCGACCCAGGCCAGGCCCGTTTTGCCCTCCATACGTTCCAGAAACGCACCGCCCCCCGCAATCAGCAACATGTCGAATCCGCGCAGGGCGTCGATGGATAACAGCCTTTGTGGCTTAGCTGCATGCCCGGATTGTACCGAAAGGGCCGCAGAACCGGTTTTGGTATCGGAATACATAACGAACAGGGAATCGTTTCAACCAAAAGCAGGTACGCAGGCCGGTATACTCACTCCGGTATGGCGGGCCGTTCGTCCGCCATACCGGCATAGTTCTAAACAACAATCTTTAGTTTGGCAAAGCTCAACAGCAGCGTCTTTTCGCCCGCCGTCTCAAACTTGATTACGGCTTTTCGGTCGTTGCCGTCCTGATCGACTTTCTGCACCAGCCCGAAGCCAAACTTCATGTGTTCGACGCGCATTCCTTCGGCCAGTTTGGAGGTATCGCTGGGGGCAAAATCACTCGACGGAACGTGGGCCACCGTCGGTTGGGGAGTCTGCTGGCGGGCGGTTTTCTGGGCCAGACTCCGGACAAAGCTCATCGACCCGCCGGAAGTTGCATCCTGGTTTGTTTCCCGGCGATCTTCCCGCTCCGTATGCCGGACTTTGGCTACTTTCAGGAAGTCTGGATTGACTTCCATTAAAAAGCGGCTCGGCTCACAGACTTTCAGACGACCGTAATGATACCGCGATTCGGCGTAGGAAACCGTTAGTTTTTTCTCGGCGCGGGTAATGGCCACGTAAAACAACCGCCGTTCCTCTTCCAGATCGGCCCGGCTTTCCAGCATCATCTGCGACGGAAACAGATCTTCCTCCAGCCCCACAATGTAGACGTTCCGAAACTCCAGCCCTTTGGCACCGTGAATGGTCATCAGCGTGACCTTGTCGGTGTCGCCGTCATCGTCTTTTTCGTCGGCGGTGGTCAGCAGGGAAACAACCTGTAGGAAGGAACTCAGGCTCTTGTCGTCGTTTTCCGGGTTATCTACAAACTCCTTGATGGAGTTCAGCAGGGCCTGCACGTTTTCGTAGCGCGATAACCCCTCGACGGTTTTATCGTCGTACAGTTCTTTCAGAATACCGGATGCCTTGGCTACGTGCGCGGCTACGTCATAGGCGTCTTTTTTGTCGAGCAGCAGTTGAAAACTCTTGATCAGATCGGCAAACCCTTCAATGGCAATACCGGCCCGACCGGCCACGTACTTGCTGACGTTGCTGACCACTTCCCAGATCGGTACCTGGTTTTCGGCGGCCACCACCGAAATCTTGGCCACGGTGGTATCGCCAATACCGCGTTTGGGCAGGTTAATGATTCGCTTGAACGCTTCTTCGTCGTTCTGGTTGACCGTAAAACGCAGGTACGCCAGCAGGTCCTTGATTTCCTTGCGCTGGTAGAACGACAGGCCGCCGATGATACGATATTTGATATTCAGCTTCCGAAGCGCTTCCTCAAAGGCCCGCGACTGGGCGTTGGTGCGGTACAGAATGGCGAAATCGGAGTTTCGCAATCCGTCCTGCATCTTGGCTTCAAAAAGTGAGGTAGCAATCAACCGGCCCTCCTCGTTGTCGGAAGCGGCCTTAACGACCTCGATCAGCGTGCCTTCTTCGTTGTCGGTAAAAACGTTTTTGCGCAACTGTTCCCGGTTGCGGGCAATAATGGAGTTGGCCGCATTGACGATGGTTTTGGTCGAGCGGTAATTCTGCTCCAGTTTGATCGTGCGGACATCCGGAAAGTCTTTCTCGAAATTCAGAATGTTTTCGATGTTGGCCCCCCGGAACGCATAAATGCTCTGAGCGTCGTCGCCCACCACGCAGATATTCTGATTGACGGCGGATAGCTTCCGGGTAATCAGGTATTGCGATACGTTGGTATCCTGAAACTCATCGACCAGTACGTGTCTGAATTTGTGCTGGTATTTGTTTAGAATATCGAGGTGATCGCGGAACAGGACGTTCGTGTTGTAGAGCAGATCGTCAAAATCCATGGCGTTGGCCTGGAAACACCGCATCGAATAGGCTTTATAAATCCGGCCAATTTCGGGCATCCGGGCGGCTGCATCGTCGGCCTGAATCAGCGGGTTTGCCAGGTAATCCGCCGGACCCACCAGCCGGTTCTTGGCCCCCGAAATTCGCGAAAAAACCATGTTCGGACGATACACCTTGTCATCCAGCGCCAGCTCCTTGATAATGCTTCTCAGCAGCGATTTGGAATCGTCGGTATCGTAAATGGAAAAGTTACTCGTGTAGCCAAGCGCCTTGGCTTCTACCCGCAGGATTTTGGCAAAAACCGCGTGGAAGGTACCCATCCAGATGTTACGGGCCTCCGTACCCACCACACTCTCAATCCGGTGGCGCATCTCACCGGCGGCTTTATTGGTAAACGTCAGGGCTAAAATCCGGAACGGATCAATCCCTTTTTCAATCAGGTGGGCAATCCGGTAGGTCAATACCCGGGTTTTGCCCGATCCGGCGCCGGCTATAATCATCAGCGGACCGTTTTCGTGCAATACGGCCTGCCGTTGTGGCTCATTCAATGTTGAAATATAATCCGTCATCAACAGCTCTCCCTCTTCAGTGGTTAGTCATCTAAAAATAACATTCAAAACTACTAAAAAAGTTGCGGATGAGCGGAAATGCAGACAGAATCTAGACGGTATTTGCGGGGGCGCAATGAAGTTGAAAAACAGACGAGTGGGTGTCTTATTTCCAGATACGGGTTAGCCCGCCTTCCCGGCCCAGCAGTGGATCGGTTTTGGGAAGCGGAACAGCGGCAATGTTCTGGTCGGCTTGGGGCCGCTCGCCGGGTTCTCCGCGCAGCACGTCGTAATCGCGCCCGTCGGGATAGGCACCCACCACCCCGAAATCAGACGACGCTTCGAGCCGTTTGTGGCCAATACCCGCCGGAATGACAAGAATGTCGCCGGTTTGAACGCGGATTTTCTGGCCTTGCTCACCGCCCAGATGCAACAGGGCCGAACCGCTGTAAACACCCAGCACCTCGTGCGAAAGGCTGTGGTAATGATGATACGGAAAGACGCCGTTGCGCCAGGAATTGGTCCAGTTGTTCTTCGAAAACCGTTCTTCCAGCCAGGAAGCCCCCGCCGGGCCGGTTTCCGAAAAGGCATTGTGATAAATCAGAAGGGGGTATTTGCTGTTTGGAATCGTGCCGTCATCTTTGAAAAGATGGGTCTCCGGTTCCGTGGTTGGTTGCGCCATAGTGGTTCGGGTTACGAACAGCATAGAACCGCCAATTACCAGAAATTCGCTCCGGTTCATCCTGTTTCCTTAGTAAACAACATTCTCTTTCAGGAAACCACCTGTACCGAAACTTGTTTTCTGCCCCTGTATTTTAAGAAAGCCGCTGGTAAAATCAGGCTGCGTTCCGGTCGTAAAAAGCCAGCGTTTTAACGGCAGACCGGCCATCAAGCTGCCTCCGAACGGCTTCAGCCGGAAATTGCGCATCAAAATCTTTATCGATGTAACTGAACTGAATCTGACGGTCGGGAGCAACAACAAACAGGGCCGGATACGGTACGTCTTCCGTGATCCCAGCAATCCAGTTCCATACCGGATCATCGGTAGAATAGACCCCGAATTTTGCGGCAATCTGGTTATCAGCATCCTGTACAATAGTCAGGGATAAATCATGCTCATCAACCAGCGTTTGCAGGGAGTCCGGTGAATCCGGCGAAACAACCAGCAGATTTGCCCCGGCCTCCTGAATAACCGCCTGAAGCTCTATCAGCTTTTGCAAATAATTTTTACCGTAACCGTTCCAGCCAGCACTGTAAAACGCAACGACCAGCGGACCGTTCTGGAGCCAGTCGTGCAGGTGAACGGTTTTGGCGTAATCGGCCTGCCAGGTAACGTATTGCCCAATCGTCCGCTGGCGGTGAACACCGAACAACGGTGCTTTCTGGCCTGACTGCAACGGTTTGATCGGAACGAGTTTCCGGAATTTCTGCGGAACGGAATACAGATCGGTGTCTTCGTGAACGGTGTCGAAAAAGGCAATCATTATCTTAGCTAGTTTATAGACTATGTATATTTTAAGAAAAACGCTTAAACGGACGTTTGGTTAAATCAAACTGCCCAAAAATTACGTCAGGCTTTTAAGAGAATGGTTAGGCAGGGGAGCTAGTAACTTGGGGAAAGGAACGTATCAACAACCCATCCGTGCTTTCTGACAACAACAGAAATGGCCAGAATCGGGGTACATCGCAGGAACCGAGCGGAGGATTCTATGTTTTTCCGAAATAAACATTACTATACTTTGTCAATAGATTATGTGCAAATATAGAAAACAGAATCTATTGGTGCCAAATTTCAGCGCCTTAATTTTAGGAAACGGTATGTGTCGCTTCTTGAGGACGTTTTTTTGAGACCTTCTTTTTAGCGTCCAGACTGGCTCCAGCTGACTGGGCAGGTAATGACTCGACGCCATCTGTATCAAGCGGTCGAATGTACCGGGCAATGAAAACACTCACAAAAATGGCCGCCATAGCCAGATATCCCACCCACGAATAATGAATCAAGGCTCCGCTTTCGGTTTTGGTGACGAGCAAACCGGCCCCATACGTGGCAACGGCCTGCGCCAGCAGCTGAACCGATGAATTCATGCTCATAAAACCGCCCCGGCGCTGCGGTTCAACCACCGCCGTTACCATCGCCTGCGTCGGAATGAAACGGGCGTTGGAGAAGATGAAGAACACGGCATTCACCGCCAGAATATAGGTCAGACCGGACGGCTGCATGGATGTTAACAGAAACATCGGAATCATGGACAGCAACGCAAAAACAACGAAAACCGGATACTTGCCCCGCTTATCGGCCAGACGCCCTACGAGTGGACCCGTGAAGATGGTGACCAAACCGCCGACAAGATAGATCAGGTACAATTGATTTTCGCCCAAACCGACATTTGCCACCAGATAGGGCGACAGCAACGGAATGATGCTGAAATGCCCCAGCATGATGGTCGTCGTCAGCCAGAGTGCCCGAAGCTGGTTGGGGCTCCGCAGCATAGCCGTAAGGATTTCCAGGGGATGATAACGGATTCCGGTTTGCAGGTGCCCATCCAGCCGCGGCACGTAGCGGATGATCAGGACCGTTACCAAAACACCCAGGCCACCCAGGGCCAGGAACGGGGCATGCCAGCTAATTTCGGTGGCCAGATACAACCCCAGCGGTACACCCGCTACAGAAGCCACCGAAAAAGAGGTGGTGATAATCGACATCGCCGTAGCCCGTCGTTCGTACGGAACAACATCGGCCACGATGGAAAAAACCTGCGCACCCAGAACGCCCCCAAACAGCCCGGCGGTAGTTCGGGCCACAATGAGCAACGGAAACGTTGGAGCCAATCCGCAGGCGATTGTACCGATGACAAAACCGATGTAAGCCGTCAGCACGACCTTTTTCCGGTCGAAACGGTCGACGTAAAAAGCCGCCAGAAAACCGGAAATCCCGGCGCTCAGACTATAAGCTGATACAATGAAGCTGAACTCGTGCGGATTCAGGTTGAAATACCGCATCAGCTGCGGCCCCATCGGCATCATGATGATAAAATCAACAATGTGCGTGAAGTTGATGCACGCGAGAATGAAAAGCAGGACTTTCTCCTGGCGGGTCATGTTCATAGGGGTGTGGAAGTTCGACAAGAGAGGCTAGATGTGAGACAAAAGAGTTGCCTTTTCTCTCGTGTCTAAATTCTTTTGTCTACTTACAATTTGTTGTTTACTCTGCAACTAGTTTATCAATCAGCCGGTTGAAATCGGCCACAAATTCATCGTAATACCTTCCTGTTCCGGGCCCGCTGAAACCCGTATGAATCTGGCGAACCATTCCTTTTTTATCCAGCACAAGGGTGGTCGGGAAGCCCACCACCTGGTTGAGCATGGGCAGTGTTTTCGACGCTTCGGATTTGACGTTCGTACCCGCCAGCACAACGGGGTAGTCAATGTTAAAGCGGTCCATCATGCGTTTTATCTTCGGTGCTGATTCGGTCAGTTCCGCCGATTTTTCGTAAGCCAGTCCCACAATCTCGACGCCCCGGTTTTTGTTCTTTTTGTACCACGGACCCAGAAAATTGGTTTCGTCCATGCAGTTCGGGCACCAGGAACCCAGAATCTGAATCACCACCACTTTATTCTGAAACCGCGCATCCTTGAGCGAAACCGGTTTTCCATTTATGTCCGGAAACGAAAAATCAATGGTTTTGTACCCCGGTTTCAGATACGTCAGGCTGGCCGGGTCCGGCAGTTTAGCATTCGGATCAAACCGGGCCGTCCAGCTTTCGTAGCCGCTTTCGCCCGACCAGAAACCGCCCACCAGCGTATTATCCGGTTCACGTTTCGCCTTGAACAGATACAGGTGCGTCCCGTCAAAGGTGGAAAGCATCAGGCTATCGCCCACCACATTACCTTCCAGATACCGGTAATCGCCCGTCGTGGTCAGGAACGTTCCGGTCAGACTGGCCCCTTTTTGCTCGAAAACACCAACCGCAAACGTCGAATCAGTTTCGCTCCGGAAGGTGGTGGCCCATTTGCCAGTAACGTTAATGTTGGGGGTTTGGGATGTCGGTGTGAAACGGTATTGAACCCCGTGCTGCGCCTGAAAAGGCAGTGAGGTATAGTCCTGCCCGGTCCGGTGCCGACGCCAGAATCCGCGCAGGGTATTATCGTCTACTTTGGCCCGGATTTCGGCTTCAAAGATATCAATTGTCAGCCGAACCGAATCGCCCGTAACCGTCACTTTATCAAACGGTAACCGCTCGGCTCCGTTCAGGGCGTAGGCCGTGTAGGCAGACCCGTTGGCACTAATCTCCAGCCCGAACGGCAATTCGCCCCCTTTGCTCTGCACAACCGCCCGCCAGATGCCGGTTTTGAGTTTCGAACCTGATTCAGCACCACCGGTGCAGGAAATCCCGGACAGGGCTACTAACAGTACTGCAACAATTTTTTTCATACAATAAAAAATAGCAGATCCAGTTCTCTTCCCGGTAGAAATAGGGTCGGTTTTGTTAAGTTTGTAACGGACGAAGATTTTGTTTTAGTTCCGAAAAGGATTTTGAAACCGACGACAAATCGGAATTCTACCAGAAAAGCCCGAAAAAATTCTGTTACTGCTGCGGGTGTGCTGATTAAAAGGTGTTTATAGTTTCATGACAGGGAGCAACTACCACGAACCGGTTTTATTACAGGCTTGCATTGAAGGATTGAACCTCAAACCCGGCGGTACGTACGTCGATGTGACGTTCGGGGGCGGGGGCCATTCCCGCGAGATTTTGCGGCAATTGCAGCCGGGACCGGATTCGGAGGGCCGGCTTATCGTCTTTGATCAGGACCCCGACGCCCGGGCCAACGCCGACGCCATCGACGACCCGCGCCTGACGTTCGTTGCGGCTAACTTCCGGCATTTAAAGCGGTATTTACGGCTTTACAAAATTGATTATGTAGACGGTATTCTGGCCGACCTGGGCATTTCGTCGCACCAGATTGACACGCCCGAACGCGGCTTTTCGACGCGCTTTGATGCCGATCTGGACATGCGCATGAGCCAGTCGGGGGAATTGACGGCCCGCAAAGTCATCAATGACTACCCGGAGGACCAATTGCACAAAATTTTCGGGATGTACGGCGAAGTGATCAACGCCCGAACGCTGGCGAGTGTCATTGTGTCGAGCCGCGTCAACCGGTCCATCGAAACCGTCAATGACCTGAAGGCCGTCCTGCAACGGTATGCGCCCCGCGGCAAAGAATATAAATATTTTGCGCAGGTTTTTCAGGCCCTGCGCATCGAGGTCAACCAGGAACTGGCGACGTTGGAAGAATTTCTGACGCAGGTTCCGGAGGTACTGGCACCGGGCGGACGGCTGGTGGTGATGTCGTACCATTCGCTGGAAGACCGGCTGGTGAAGAACTTTATCCGGTCCGGGAATTTCCGGGGCGATGTTGAGAAAGACCTGTACGGCAACGAACTGAAACCGCTCCAGTCGATCACGCGCAAACCGATTGAAGCCTCGGCGGAGGAAGTTGACCGGAACCCCCGGGCCCGGAGCGCCAAATTGCGGATTGCAGAAAAATGGTAGCTAAACGATTCAACGATATGGCACAAAATACGTACAAAACACCGCTCAAAGCGCCCGTCGTGAAGAAAAAACGCGAAAACCGCCTTCTAAATTACCTGAACCAGACCATCGGTTTTGAACGGCTTTTTGGCGAAGACAATCCCTGGCCCATCAAGCATCTCGGACGCATCTTGTGGGTTTCGTTTCTGCTGATTCTATACATTGGCTTCAACCACAACGCCGAGCGCCTGATCCGGAACATCCAGCGGGTGAAGGCCATAGTGGATGAGAAGCGGGCGGAATACACGACGCTTCAGGCCGATTTTAAGAAAAGTGGAAAACAATCTGAAATCAGCAAGCACGTGATCGCTACGGGTCTGGAGGAACCCGTAACCCCGCCCTTGAAGATCGTTGTCAAATCCGAGGAAGCAACGCAGCCATGAACGTCAAAAAGGACATTTTGCGCCGGGCAACGCTGGCGTCTGTGGCTATTTTCCTGTTTGCGCTGGCAATCATCGCCCGGCTGACGTATGTTCAGTTCTTTCAGAAGCAGAACGGCCGTTTGTGGAAGGACCGGATTACGCAGTATCACATTAAACGAGACACCCTCCGAGCCACACGCGGTAATATTTTCTCGCGCAACGAAGACCCGCTGGCGACCTCCCTCCCCTATTATTACGTCGGTATCGACCCCTGCGTAGCCAAAACGGATTCATTCAACAAGAAAATCGACTCGCTCGGTATCCTGCTGGCGCAGAAATTCGGTGAACGTTCGCGGGATGAATACACCTATATGATCCGGAAAGCGCGCGACAGTGGCCGCAAGTACGTGCTGCTGAGCCGGAAAAAAATTTCGTTTCAGGAACGAATGGAGATGCAGAAATGGCCCTTTTTCCGGCGCGACCGGCGGCAGGGTCTGGGCGGTGGAAAATTCGATGCGGTTTACCAGCGCTATCATCCCTACGGACGCATGGCCCTGCGGACGGTTGGGTACCTGAACCCCGAAACGTCGCGCGGATTTGTCGGGCTGGAAGCCAGCTTTCAGAAGGAACTGGCCGGAAAAGACGGTGTCGGACTGGTTGAAGAACTGTCGGGCGGGGTGCGGATGCCACTGGAAGACGGCTCGGACATCAAGCCGGAGCCGGGGCTGGATATTTACACCACCATCGACGTTAATTTTCAGGACATGGCCGAAACGGCTTTGCTGCACGGGCTCGAAAAATACCAGGCCGAGCGGGGTTGCCTGATCGTGATGGAAGTTGAAACCGGCGAGATCCGGGCTATGGCGAATCTGACCCTGAAAAATGGCAAATACGTCGAAAACTTCAACCATGCGCTGGCGGGCGGCACCGACCCCGGTTCGACCTTCAAGCTGCCGACGCTGATTGCGTTGCTGGAAGAAAAAGCCATTCGGCCCGACCAGATGGTTCACACGGGCGGGGGCGCGGTGATGTACCGGGGGCGCCGGATTTCGGATACCAAACGGGGAGGTCACGGCAGCATTACCGCCCAGCAGGTTTTCGAAAAATCGTCGAACGTGGGCGTCCACATGCTGATGAGCAACTTTTATAACCGTCCGGAAACCTACTGCCGGTACATGCGCCAGTTCCGGCTCGACAAGCCGATCGGGTTACAGCTTCGGGGCGAAACCAAACCCGTGGTGCCCAATCCGCAGTCGCCGGGCTGGAGTCGCCTGTCCCTCAGCTCAATGGCTATTGGATACGAATTAAAACTGACGCCGTTGCAGATGCTGGCCTTCTATAATGCGGTTGCGAACGACGGTAAATGGGTACAACCCATGCTGGTGAAGCAGATACGCCGGGCGAACGAAGTCGTCAAGGAGTTTGAACCGTATGTGGCACCGGACCCGATTTGCAGCCAGTCTACCGTCCGGCTGGCGAAAAAAATGCTGGAGGGGGTGGTTGAGCGGGGTACGGCACGGAAAAGCCAAAGTCCTTATTACCGGTTTGCCGGAAAAACCGGTACGGCCCAAAGGCTTATTAACGGACGGTATCAGGTGGGCAAATATTATACGTCTTTCATCGGCTATTTTCCCGCCGAAAAACCTAAATACAGCATCGCTGTCGTTATTGATACGCCCCACGGTGCCAGTATTGATCTGCTGTACGGCGGTAGCGTGTCCGCCCCCGTATTCCGGGAAATTGCCGATCGGATTTACGCGTACGACGTTCCCATGCACCGGCCCTTTGCCAGTACCGCCAAACCGGTGCGTCCGTCGAGTCGGGGCATCAAAGCCGGTTTTGCCGACGACATTCGAACCATTAGTACGGAGTTGAACATCAACACACCGCCGAGTCCGGACGGCTGGGTGAAAGCGGAAGCGCAGGGTTCGAAAACGCAGTGGGTGAGCCAGCCTACGCAAAGCAAAGTGCCCGACCTGCGCGGCATGACGTTGCGTGATGCCCTGCACCTGCTCGAAAACCGGGGTTTCCGGGTGCGTTTTGAAGGCTACGGCAAAGTGGTTGACCAATCGGTTCCGCCGGGTGATCCGTTGCCACATCCGCGCAAAATTACCCTAACTTTGCGACAAACTGCCCGACCCGATACGCTGGCGGTTGTTCTGGACAAAAAAAATCAATCCGGGAAATAAGGACACCAGTACCTTATTTCCCCGTTTATTTATGCTGTTAACCCACATTTTGTATAAAGTACCGCTTCTGTCGACCTCCGGCAACATGAATGTCGAAGTCGAACAGTTGACGATGGATTCGCGAAAGGCGGGTCCGGGCCGTTTGTTTGCCGCCGTTCGCGGGACGCAAACCGACGGCCACCGGTTTATTGAGAAAGCCGTTGAACTGGGAACATCCGTTATTCTGTGTGAGGAACTGCCCGAAAACCGGGCCGACGATGTTACCTATGTTCAGGTTCAGGACAGCAGTTATGCCCTGGGGCTGATCGCGGCCAATTTCTACGACCATCCATCCAAAAAGCTGAAACTGGTTGGCGTAACGGGCACCAACGGCAAAACCTCAACGGCCACCCTGCTATTCCGGCTGTTCCGGCTACGGGGCTACCGGGTTGGTCTGCTCTCGACGGTGCAAAACCAGATTGACGAAACCGTCATTCCGGCCACGCATACCACACCCGATACCATTGCCCTGAATGAGTTGCTTTCGCGGATGGTCCAGCACGGGTGCAGCCACTGTTTTATGGAAGTAAGTTCGCACTCGGTGGTGCAACACCGGATTGTCGGGCTGCACTTCGCCGGGGGTATTTTCACGAATATTACCCACGACCACCTCGATTTTCACGAGACATTCGATAATTACATCAAAGCCAAAAAAGGCTTTTTCGACCAATTACCGGCATCGGCCTTTGCCCTGACGAACCTCGACGACAAGCGCGGGCTGGTGATGCTGCAAAATACCGTGGCCCAAAAAGAAAGCTATTCGCTGCAAACGCTCGGTTCGTTCAAAGGCCGGATTATGTCGGAGAGCCTCTACGGGATGCAGATGGAAGTCGATGGCCGGGAGGTGTGGTTCAAGCTGACGGGCCGGTTTAATGCCTACAATCTGCTGGCGGTTTACGGAGCGGCCATTTTATTGGGTGAAGACCGGGAAGAAGTCCTGACCCAGCTTTCGGTTCTGCCGAGTCCGCCGGGCCGGTTCGAGATGGTCATTGTCAGCAACAAACCCGTGGGAATTGTCGATTATGCGCACACGCCGGATGCCCTCCAGAACGTGCTGGAAACGATCGCGGGTCTGCGTCAGGGCAATGAACAAATCATTACGGTTGTGGGATGCGGAGGGAACCGGGATGCAGCCAAACGCCCCATTATGGCCGAGATTGCCTGCAAATACAGCGACCGGGTGATTCTGACCTCCGACAATCCGCGCCACGAAGACCCGATGGCTATTCTGGAACAGATGCAGGCCGGAGTACCGCCCGTTGCGTTCAAGAAAACCCAAACCCTGGCTGACCGGCGCGACGCCATATTCCGGGCCGTTGAGATTGCTCAGCCGAATGATGTAATTCTGATTGCCGGTAAAGGCCACGAAACGTATCAGGAAATCAAAGGGGTCAAACATGATTTTGACGACCGTAAGGTTCTGCGCGAGGCTTTTCAACAATCAATTGCCAAAAAATGACCAGATTGCTGGAGGCTGAAGATGGAAGCCTGAACGGTTTTCGTAAAAAACTTCCCTGCCCGACTGTCTGAACAGCGATATTCAACTAGTTAAACTTTATGCTCTATTACCTTTTCACCTACCTCGATCAGCAGTTCGACTTTCCCGGCGCCGGGGTTTTCCAGTATTTATCATTCCGGGCGGGCGCGGCCATTACGCTGTCGCTGCTGATTGCGGCTGTTTACGGGCGTCAGATTATCGACATGCTGCGCAACTTGCAGATTGGCGAAGACATTCGGGATCTGGGACTGGAAGGCCAAATGCAGAAACGCGGAACCCCTACGATGGGCGGGTTCATTATTCTGGCATCGCTGGTTTTCCCGACCCTGCTGTTTGCCAAGCTGACCAATGTGTACATTGTGCTGTTGCTGGTATCGACAATCTGGACCGGAATGATCGGGTTTCTGGATGATTACATTAAAGTATTCAAAAAGAATAAGGAAGGCTTACAGGGCAAGTTTAAGGTAGTTGGTCAGGTTGGTCTGGGTCTGATTGTGGGGTTGACGCTTTATTTTAACGATCATGTAAAAATTCGGGTATATAAACCGGGCGTAATTGATACATCCATCGGTCAGATTGAAAACGGAGCGTTTCAGGATATTAAGTCCATGTCGACCACGGTTCCATTTTTGAAAAACAACGACTTCAATTACAGCTCGTTACTGCCCGATTTCATCCCGGACGAATACACCTGGATTCTTTACGTAGCCATTGTTATTTTTATCATTACGGCGGTTTCCAACGGGGCCAATATTACCGATGGAATCGACGGTTTGGCGGCTGGCACCTCCGTCATCATCGGTCTGACGCTGGGCGTATTTGCGTACTTATCGAATAACAAACCACTGTCGCAGTATTTGAGCATCATGTACATCCCGAACTCGGGCGAAATGGTGATTTTCTGTGCGGCTTTTGTGGGGGCCTGCGTCGGTTTTCTGTGGTATAATTCCTACCCGGCCCAGGTGTTTATGGGCGATACCGGCAGTTTGATGCTGGGCAGCATTATTGCGGTGCTGGCACTGGCAACCCGGAAAGAATTACTGATACCGGTAATGTGCGGTATTTTTCTGGTTGAACTTGTATCCGTCATCATGCAGGTCAGTTACTTCCGATATACCAAGCAAAAGTTTGGGGAAGGCAGGCGGATTTTCCTGATGTCGCCGTTGCACCACCATTTTCAGAAAAAAGGGTACCACGAAGCCAAAATTGTCACCCGTTTCTGGATTGTCGGAATCATTCTGGCTGTTATTACGCTGGTAACCTTAAAGCTCCGCTAACCTCAACGTTTTTGCTGGCCGAAATTCCTCAGCCTCTATTGCAGGTCAGACCGAATTCGGTGACTGATTGGCTGACCAACGCTGATTAGTAACGGTGAAAACTTAATCTACGGCCCAATGAGCAGGTAGTAAGGAAAGGAGACGGAAGCGGCTCGAAGTGGGGTAAAACGAGCTTGAAGCACCCCGGTTAAACTGCCGCAAACGGAGGAACTCATCTGAAATGCTGCTGAAAGACCATTTCAAGTGATTGAAATTTTCAAACTCCCTTGTATTTCAGAAATATACGCTCTATATTTGCACTCCCGTTTTTGGACGGGAGTCTTTGTGTATAGCGCAAGTAATTGTCTATCAATATATAATCTCCCATAAACAAGTGGATACGTTAAGCTACAAGACCATTTCGGCCAATAAAGCGACGGCGCAGAAAGACTGGGTGGTCATTGACGCGGAAAATCAGGTGTTAGGTCGGTTGGCGAGCCAGGCGGCAAAAATCATCCGCGGCAAGAACAAGGCCAACTTTACGCCGAACGTTGACTGTGGTGACAATGTCATCATTATCAATGCCGATAAAATTAAACTTACCGGTAAGAAAATGACCGATAAGGTATACGTTCGTCACACCGGTTACCCGGGTGGTCAGCGTTTCCGGACACCCCGCGAAATGATGGCAAAAAATCCTGCTTTCATTCTGGAGCACGCCATCAAAGGTATGTTGCCGAAAAACCGTTTGGGCAGCCGGTTGTTTACCAACCTGTATGTTTACGCCGGTACTCAGCATCCGCACGCGTCGCAGCAACCGAAAGAAATTAAACTGGATTACTAATAAATAGAGGTCAGACGTAAGACAAGAGGCTAAGAATCGGATCGTCTCTTCTCTCTCGTCTTTCGTCTCATATCTTAAACAATGGAACGAATCAATGCATTAGGTCGCCGGAAAACAGCCGTGTCGCGCGTGTATCTGTCGATCGGTACCGGCAACATCGTTATTAACGGCCGAGATTACAAACAGTATTTTCCTACGGAAGTTCTGCAAATCGTTCTGAAGCAGCCGCTGGCTACGATCAATTCTACGGAAGGCTACGACGTGAAAGTAAACGTTCGCGGTGGTGGTATTTCCGGTCAGGCCGAGGCAACCCGGATGGGTATTGCCCGCGCGCTGTGTGAATTGAATCCCGAGTTTCGTCCGGCCCTGAAAAAAGAAGGGTTCCTGACCCGCGATTCCCGCATGGTTGAACGGAAGAAATACGGTCGTGCGAAAGCTCGTCGCCGGTTCCAGTTCTCGAAACGTTAATTTTTTATCGTTTCACGATTTGTCCAGGCCGCACTTGTCTGATGCCGATGTGCGGTGCTGCGTATTTTCAATATTCATTTTTCATTCTACATTCAAATGGCACAAGTAGAGTATAAAGACCTTCTGGATGCAGGTGTGCACTTTGGCCACCTTACCCGGAAATGGGATCCCCGTATGGCACCGTATATCTTCATGGAGAAAAACGGTATCCATATCATTGACCTGAACAAAACGCTGGCGTCAATCGACGAAGCAGCCGCAGCGATCAAAGGTATCGTTCGTTCAGGCCGTAAGGTGATGTTCGTCGCCACCAAAAAACAGGCACAGGAAATTGTTACGGAAGAAGCGCGTCGTCTGAAGATGCCCTACGTAACGGATCGCTGGCTGGGTGGTATGCTGACCAACTTTGCTACTATCCGGAAATCATTGAAAAAGATGCAGGGCATCGAAAAAATGATGAAGGATGAAACAACCTACAAAAGTCTGGCAAAACGGGAACGTTTGACGGTAACCCGCGAAAAAGATAAACTGGAGCGTGTATTGGGTGGAGTTGCTGACCTGACGCGTTTACCAGCGGCTCTGTTCATCGTTGATGTAAAACGTGAACACATTGCCGTTGCCGAAGCAAAACGGCTGGGTATTCCGGTATTCGCGATGTGTGATACCAACTCGAACCCGGATGAGGTAGATTTCCCGATTCCGGCCAACGACGATGCGTACAAATCAATCCGCCTGATTACGCTGGCGATTGGTAAGGCGATCGAAGAAGGTCTGCTGGAGCGCAAGCAGGATAAAGACGATCAGCGTTTGCAGGAAGAAGAGGAAGCGAAACGTGCTGAAGATGTGCGGGCAGCTCAGGTTGAAGGCCAATTGGTAGAAGCCGACGGTGAGGCAACTGGCCCCGTTGCTGCTGACCAAGCAGACGAGCAGGAGGATTAAGACTATCGAAGAGCAACCATGTTTGTTGCCAAGCCTATATGTTCGGATAGCCCGTAGCCTCGCTATGGGCTATTCCGTTTCAGGTAACCTGATTACCGAATAGTTTACACAATTAAGAACTTGCTAACAGAAAATTACTACACAAACAATGGCTATTACCGCACAAGACGTTAACAGACTCCGGCAGGAAACTGGCGCCGGTATGATGGATTGTAAAAAAGCTCTTACTGAAGCCGACGGCGATTTCGAAAAAGCAAAAGATATCCTGCGCAAGCAGGGCCAGAAAATTGCCAGCAAACGTGCCGAAAATACCACTTCTGAAGGAAAAGTTCTGACGCACGTTAGCCCGGATGGCAAAACAGGCCGCATCATTGGATTTGCCTGCGAAACAGAACCGGTATCAAACGTTGCCGATTTCCAGAATCTGGCGATGGCCTTGATGGACAACGCCGTTGCTGCCCAACCGGCTACGAAAGAAGAATTGCTGGCCTTACCGCAAGGTGATGGCCGGAGCCTCCAGGATCACATCACGGACCTGATGGGTAAAATCGGTGAAAAACTGGATGTAATTGCTTACGAAGTCGTAACGGCAGAGCAGGTAGTTGCTTATAATCACTCTAATGGTAAACTGGGAGTTCTGGTTGGTTTGAATAACACCAACGGAGCCGAAGTGGTCGAAGTTGGTAAGGATATCGCCATGCAGATTGCGGCAATGAAACCGGTGGCCATCGACAAAGACGGCGTTGATTCCAGCATCGTTGAGCGCGAAATTGAAATTGGTAAAGATCAGGCTCGTGCGGAAGGAAAGCCGGAAGCCATGCTCGAAAAAATTGCAATGGGCAAGCTGCAAAAATTCTATAAGGAAAACACGCTGCTGAACCAGGAATTCGTAAAAGACTCCTCGCTCACAATTGCCCAATTACTGGATAAAACCAGCAAAGGGTTGACGGTTTCGGCCTTCAAACGCATAGCTATCGGCTAAGCGACTCCCCATTTTATTTGTTGAAAAGGCCCGGTTTAAATAGACCGGGCCTTTTTTATGATATACAAGCTATTTTTATTTTATTTGCATATACAATAAAAACCAAGTCTCTTCCGTATCCGGGCTTTAACTTGACTAGGAAAGTTACTTTGTTGCCGTTTAAGCGTCTTATATAATGATTGCATCGCTAGAATTAAAACGGATGACGGATGAAGAGCTTGTTCGTCTGTACGTAGCCAGTCAAAGTAACCGATACTTTGAACACTTATACAGCCGATACAGTGACAAAGTATACCGTAAATGTCTGATGTTCACCAAAGACCCTGTAAAAGCGGAAGACTTTACGCACGATATATTTATGCGGCTGATTGTGCGGCTGAGCAGTTTTAAGGAACAATCTAAATTTTCGACCTGGCTATTTTCGATCACCTATAACTATTGCACGGATCAACTCCGGTCAAACCGAAAGAAAACCGAAGTCCCACTTAATGAAGAAATGGACTGGTTAGACGATGGCGATGATAAAGAAGTGATGGAAATGGAAGCTCAACGACTGCAAAAAGCACTTGGGCAATTGACACTGGAGGAGCAAAGTCTGCTTCTTATGAAGTACCAGGACGAAGTGAGTATCCGAGAAATTGCGGCTATCCATAACCTAAGTGAGAGCGCCGTAAAGATGCGTTTGAAACGGGCAAAAGAGAAACTGAAAAAACGCTATCTGGAAACGATGCTTTTCATTGGTTTGTTGCTCGCCAAGTTTTTCGCCTGGATAAAAATTGATCGCTGATCCTACTGAAGTTAATAAGCTGATAAAATGGATTCAAACTATAATGTCTTTAAAGAGATCGAGTTGCCCGACACCTGCCCTCCTAATCTAAAGGAGGAGCTGGTTTCGGAGATCGATCTGATTCGTAATTCGCTGACCCTGGTTGAAGTCTTCGTTGATGACCTGCTCAAGGTGGCATCGTCGCTGGTTTCAAGTACTCAACTACCTGGCAATTCTCAAAACCTTAATTAGGTCTCTTATGGATCGGGTTCCTGCTTTCGTCGATATTTTGATCAATACGTTTACGACCCTCATCAATCAGTTTATTGATTTTGTTCCCCGTATCATCGGTGCTGCCTTTATTATGGCTATCGGGTTTGGTGTGGCAAAAGCACTTGCCCTGCTCGTGTCGAAGCTGTTGGAGCGCGTTGGTATCAACCGAATTGGTGACCGGCTGACGGAAATTGACTTCATCAAACGACTTAAGACAGAGATCAGGTTAAGCGACCTCGTTTCCAAGGTACTGTATTACTTTGTGCTGCTCATTTTTTTAATGGCGGCAACAGAAACGCTTGGCGTTTCGGCCATTACGGAAATGGTTAAGTCGCTGGTCGATTTTATTCCCCGGCTGATTGCTGCTGCCATTATGCTACAGGTGGGAGTCCTTGTAGCTGATGCGCTGAAAGGAGCGGTTATAACGCTTTGTCAGTCGTTTAATATTGCTTCGGGGAGACTCTTGGGTATGATTGTCTTTTTCTTCTTTCTAATCATTACACTCATCAGTGCGCTGGGGCAGGCCGGTATCAATACGGAACTTTTAGAATCAAGCTTCAACTTGCTGATCGGGGGAATCATTTTCGCTTTTGCGGTCGGCTATGGGATGGCATCACGGGATGTCATGGCGAATATCCTGTCTTCTTTTTACAGCAAAAACCGTTTTTATGAAGGACAGGTGATCCGGGTTGGGGACACAAAAGGAACCATTATTCGAATGGATAACACCTCGCTGACCCTCCAGACAGGTGATACCACCACCATCATTCCCCTACAAAGCCTTCAGGCAAGTAATGTGGAAGTTTTCAACTAAATTTCTATTCTACCAGCGGTTTTTCAACGAAAATGAAAAAAGAACTCTGCACATTCTTTCTGTTCTGCCTGAGTACCTTGTCAATGGCCCAAACACCAACGCGGCTTGATTCGATCAAGATTATACCCATAGATACGGTTTACTGGAAACGGTCAGCCCAGGTTGGTATCAACCTGAATCAGGGCTCTTTCAGCAGCAACTGGAAGGGCGGTGGAGTTAACTCCGTTGCTTTGGGCGCTTTTTTCAACGCCAAATCAGACTATATGCAGCGACGCTTCAACTGGACCAGTGAAGTGCAATTGCAATACGGAATTGTAAAGAATGAAGGGCAGGGCTCGCGTAAAAACGTAGATCGAATTTTTCTGGATACAAAAGTCGGTTACCGATTGAGCCCGGTCTGGCTGGCTTTTGGTAACATTAACTTTCTATCGCAGTTTGCACCGGGATATCGATACGAAACATTGACGGGCGGTGGAGAACGTAGTCTATTAATCTCTAATTTTTTTGCACCGGCTTTCCTTACTGAATCCATGGGTCTGGAATACAAACCGGCGCCCTATTTCAACCTGCAATTCGGTCTGGGTACAATCCGGCAGACCTTTGTACTGGATGATTCAATCGAGTTTGGTGAACCAACCCGCTATGGAGTTCCTCCTGGCAAAACCGTACGCAATGAATTTGCCTTCCAGCTTATTGCTAATTATGACCGTAACATTGCTGAAAACTTAAATCTGAAAGCCCGTTACCTGCTTTTTGCCAACTATGCCACGTTAAATGCCATCGATCACCGGCTTGATGTTTCCTTGACAGCCAAGGTTAATCGCTTCGTGAACGTTAATTTAACCGGCATTTTCCTGTATGATAAAGACCAGGACGATGCGATTCAGTACAGCCAGGGATTAGCAATCGGTTTTTTGTATGCATTTTAGAACCGACAGACAACCCGTGTTTTTAGGCAGCCTTCCTACCAGATGGATAAGGACGAATACCGTTCGACAACAACATCGTTAATCGTTGTCTTCCTAATGGCTACCAAACCTGAAATTGTTGGATAAAAGCCTGCTTATATTGCCTTCCCAGTGGTACTGTATGTTTTCCAATGGTTATCTCACGATCCGAGAACCCTTCCACTTTTTTAATATGAACAGCAAAGGAACGATGGACACGAGTCAGATGCGGCTCATTCAAGCGTTCTAGCAATGTACTAATAGTTAATCGAATTGCGTATTTCCGGTCATTCGTAACGATTGTTGTATAAGCACCATCCGCTTCCAGCAGCATAATATCTTCCAGTAGAATTTTAACAAACTGGTAATTATGCTTAATGAAAATGAGGTTGTCGATCCGCAGAATCGTTTCGCGGGACGGAGCGTCTTTTTCTAAAATACCGTTTAATTCAACACCGTCATCCTGAGCAGAGACTTCCCGCTTGTTAATGAAGTTGAAGAGCGCTAACTCGATAGCAATGCGGAGGTTACTGATGAGGATCGGTTTTGTTAAGTAAGCGGAAGGAAAGGTATGTTTGGCCCGTTCCAGCGTATTTTTATCAGACAATGCCGTGGTATAGATAACCGGCACAGACCGCAAAGCCTGTATCCGGCTAATTGTATCAATACCGTCCCAGTCGCCTTTTAACTGAATATCGCAAATAACAAGATCAACCCGCTGGGTTTTAAATAATTCCAACGCTTTACGGCCGTTGTTTGCGATCCCAATTACATAATATCCTTCCTCTTCGAGCGTATCTGACAAGTCCATTGCAAGAATGGCTTCGTCTTCAATCACCAGAATTTGGATTTTCTCTTCCATGTGCTCCCTATCCTATACGATAGCTTACTAATTTCTTGTTAACATAAAGTTAACCAGCGTTCAGCATCCCATCTGTTCCATTTCAATGCCAAAAATTAACCGTTCAGCTACCAATATATGTCGTTAATTGCTTTTTGCCAGTCTAGTATTTAGTGAATGTATAATTTAAACAAATATTTGGTAACCTATTGTTGTTTAGATTCTTTAGCCAAAAAAATATAGTATGTTAATTCCTGTCTCTCCCTCCACCGTTTCTATCAATAATGACCCCCTACTGCAACTGTACTCACGGGGTTCACGGCAGCATTTTTTTCAAACGTCCGAACTTATGTATTTGCAGGGAGACGGTAATTATACCTGGTTACATTGGGTAAACCGTCCTTCAATCATTATGCCCAAGACGTTAAAGCAACTCGCTGGCTTGCTGCCCGCAGGAAAATTTATTCGAGTACACCGAAACAGCATTGTAAATTGCCAGTATGTCGAGCGTCTCGAACGTTTAAAAGCCGGTTTGGGCACTATTCACCTCGTTAACGGAAGTGCATTGCCCGTATCCCGGCGCCGATGGGAAGCCATTTCTGAACTACTGGATCATGCTGAAACGTCAACTAAATAAGCTTCCGGTTTCGTAGCTGTCCAGTTCTTTTCATAGCTCTGCTCTCCACTAAAACCGTCAATAATGTTATCTACTCTACCTACTAAAGACGCTACTCAGAAAAAGGACATTATCTTGTCGGATATACTCTTTATTTCTACCGAGGGAGAAAAGAGTTGGATCGTTTATCTGAACAATAGCAAACAACAATACGTATCAACTTCCGGCTCTCTTACGTACTGGGAGAAAAAGCTACCAGCTTTCTGGCGCATTAACGAGTCGTATTTGATTAATCCAGCTCTGATTTACCGCTTCCATCCTGTCGAAATGCCCCATTTTCCATTGCCTTTAGTTGAATTAATTACAGGACGGGTTTTGGCTATTAGCCGCCAGAAAAGGAACTTGATTCAGAAAAAATGGAATCAGTTGCGCCATTCGCTTATTTCATAAACAAGATAAAATAAACAAGGTTCTACCAAATGAAAATTTACTAAAAAAGCGCGGCATCGTTGGATACCGCGCTTTTTTAATAAGATACTGTCATCCGATTACTTGATCGCAAATGACCCTTCGCCAATTCGGAAACCTTCCGCGTAAAACTCAATGGTATATTTACCCGGCTTGTAAGGAACGGTACCCCGGTTGTAGGTCAGTTCCACATTCTGATTGTTATTAGTAAACGGCACTGTTTGTTTTACCGTATAAATCTGCTCTTCGCCGTTAACCTGGAATGTGCCAGAACCATTCGCCATGTCGGAAACAACCGCACCGGTTGGATCCAGTACCCGAACATATACTTCTTTATTTTCCTGTCTGGTCAGCGGATTTTCGGGCAGCGTATAAACCACTTTCAGTTTGTCAACCCGTTTTGCTTTCACTTCATCTTCCGTTGCATCCCGTTGCTTGCCTTTTGAGTTTAGTGCATAAACCCGGACATTCTGCGCTTTAAGAGCAGCAGCACGGGTTACTTTATCCGTCAGATCCCGATTAACAGCCGTATAACTGCTCACCGAATCCTGTAACGACTGCTTCTCGGTCTGAAGGGTGGTATTAGCGTCAGTCAGTGTTTGATTGTTAGTTAGTAGCAATTGATTCTCAGATCGCAGTTGTGCAATCAGCGTATCTTTTTCAACCAGGTAAGCTTCATACTGCTTAATCTTAGCTTCGTATTTAGAAATTGAAATACGTTGGCCTTTCCGAAGAGCTGCCTTATCACGTTCCAGGTTTTCTTTAACACGTTGCAGATCCGTAATATCACCACCTAACTTTTTAACTTCGGCGATTTTCGCATCCAAAGCCGTTGAAATAGAGTCTAATCTTGTCCGGGTCGTGGCTAATTCTTCTACACGGGTGGCAATGGTTGCCTCCTGATTTTTACCAACTTCTTTTTGTTCATAAAGCAGATAACTAGACACCCCTGCAAGAATGGTCATGATTACTAAGGCGGCTACCAGCGCGCCATTTGCTTTTGGCTTATTGTTCTCCATAACTACTTTGTGCGGTTTGATTTAATTAGACAGAAGTAAACAAAAAAACAGGTAAATAATTGTCATTCAATCGTGTTAGAGTTACAACAAATGGCGTATGCGCACAGTTTAAATTGGGCACATTGTATCCATAACGGGTACTTTTGTAAAGTTAGTGTATCCCATAAACAATTTTTATCCAAACACCCGTTTTCCCAAAAACCGCTTTTATTGCCGAAAGAGCTATCAGTTATAACCGGTTTTATTTCCAAAATGTTATATATAACCTAAAAATAGCTCTAAATAGTTCCTTCATTCCAATGTATGCCTGAATTACCCGAAGTCGAAATTTATCGTCTCTATCTTGAATCCTCATCGCTTCATCAGCCCATTGAAAACATTGAGGTTGACGACCCCAACTTACTGACGGTCCCGTTCACCACCCTATACGAAACACTCGTTGGGCGCTGGTTTACCGGCACCCGGCGGATTGGCAAAAACCTGTTTGTTCTGACCGATGGCCCCGACCCACTTGATCAGCCGGT
This sequence comes from Larkinella arboricola, assembly GCF_003259745.1. Taxonomy (GTDB): domain Bacteria; phylum Bacteroidota; class Bacteroidia; order Cytophagales; family Spirosomataceae; genus Larkinella; species Larkinella arboricola. The sequence goes on from NZ_QLMC01000003.1 coordinate 880,666, forward strand.
AATTGTGCACATGCACTTCGGTATGACAGGCGATCTGGCCTATTATCACTCCTCACTCGACCGTCCCAAATACGCCCGGATCGTCTTTCACTTCCGGAATGGATTCAATTTAGGCTTTATCTGCCCGCGTAAATTCGAACGAATTGGCCTGATCGATGACATCCCGGCTTATCTGAAGCGAAAAAAGATCGGTAAAGACGGTCTGGCAATAAGCCTTTCCGAACTGACGGAACAAATTCGGCGAAAAAAGGCCCTGATCAAACCGGTTTTGATGGACCAATCCACGGTGGCCGGTTTGGGCAACTGGATTGTCGACGAAGTGCTGTTTCAGGCCCGGGTTCATCCCGAAAAACGCACCGAGAATCTGACCGACAACGAAATCCGGCAGCTGCACGACGCCATCCAGCTAGTACTGACAACCGCCATTCGACACGAAGCGCAATACCGTGATTTTACGATCAACTTCCTGATTCACGTCCGCGAATGGGATGATTCGCCGTACGACGATGTAGAAGCCCACAAATTCTGCCCGCGTTGCGGAACCCGGATCGCCAAATCGGAAGTCGGTGGCCGAACTACTTATTTCTGCCCCAACGATCAACAACTATAGAATCACGGACTATTCTGGCCCAAACAAGCTTTTAAATGATTTTTTCGGAATTATACCCGCTTTAGTCCGTAGGTGCGTTGGGAAAAATTGCCTTTCTTGCAAATTCCTAACCCGAATACCACTTTGGCTACTGTACTTCCTGAATTTCGCGCGGGTCGACTGATGTCGATGGACGCGTACCGCGGTTTCGTCATGTTTCTAATGACCGCCGAAATCCTCCGCTATGGGCGGATTTCTGAAGCCCTGCCCGATAGTTCCTTCTGGCGTTTTATGGCGCATCATCAGGACCACGTTGAGTGGTTTGGCTGCACCTTACACGACCTGATTCAACCGTCCTTTTCCTTTCTGGTGGGTGTAGCCCTTCCTTATTCCCTTGCCAGCCGTCAGGCCAAAGAAGCCTCGTTTGGCGCAATGTTTCTCCAAACGCTCCGCCGTTCGCTGATTCTGATTCTGCTCGGTATATTTCTGCGTTCGGTGGGGCGCGAACAAACCTATTTCACGTTCGAGGATACCTTAACCCAGATTGGTCTGGGCTATCCGTTTCTGTTTTTGCTCGGTTTTCGGCCCACGCGGACGGTTTGGATTGCTCTGGCGGTAATTTTGGTCGGCTATTGGCTGGCTTTTGTTCTTTACCCGCTCCCCGGCGCCGGTTTTTCGTACGAAGCCGTAGGTGTGCCCGCCGACTGGCCTTACCACCGAACCGGCATCGCGGCTCATTTCAACAAAAACAGCAACCTGGCCTGGGCCTTTGATACCTGGTTTCTGAATCTGTTTCCGCGCGCCAAACCGTTTCTGTACAACGGTGGAGGCTACGCAACCCTGAGTTTTATCCCCACGCTGGGCACAATGATACTGGGTTTGCTGGCCGGTCGCTGGCTACGAGCCGAATTACCGTCTTCCGAATTGCTCAAACGGTTTCTGATAGCCGGAGCAATTGGTTTAGCAACCGGCTGGCTCCTCACCGTGACGGGCATCGCTCCTTCCATCAAGCGCATCTGGACACCCGGCTGGGTGCTGTTCAGTGGTGGCTGGTGTTTTTTGCTGCTGGCGGTCTTCTACTATATAATTGATGTCCGGCAATGGCGGAGTTGGGCGTTTCCGCTGGTGGTCATCGGAATGAATTCCATCGCTATTTACTGCCTGGTCCACCTCATCGACCATTTTATCATCGGCACGTTCAAGACGCACCTGGGTCAGACGGTATTTGAGCAATTCGGACCGTATGAACCACTGGCGAGTGGCGGAGCGGCCCTGCTGGTGTTCTGGCTGCTTCTGTACTGGATGTATAAGAAGAAATTGTTTATTCGGGTTTAGCTTTTAGTAAAAGTTGTTTTTTGTTATCCATTATGGTCAAAAACTGTTTTCACCTTCTGCTTTTCGTCGCTGTTCCGGTACTTCTGGGAATGACGTTCAAGGAAACGCCCAAACCGATTGTGCTGGCCTACGTGGGCGGCTTTCGTGGGCTGGTCGATACGGATCAGATTATGGCCGAAAAACTGACGCACATCAATTACGCGTTTGTGGATGTGAAAAATAACCGGGCCTGGCTGCACAGCCTGGCAACCGACACCACCAACTTCCGGAGGCTGAACAGCTTGAAAAAGCGCAACCCGGACTTGAAAATCCTGATTTCAATCGGCGGCTGGGCGTGGAGCGAAAACTTTTCCGACGCCGTCCTGAGCGACACTTCGCGGCTGTCTTTCGCCCAATCGGCAGTTGATATAGTGCGGCAATACGACCTCGACGGTATTGATATTGACTGGGAATATCCCGGCATGAAAGGCGAAGACAACGTGTTCCGGCCCGAAGACAAGCAGAATTTTACGCTGATGTTCAAGGCGCTACGCGAACAACTCGATGCGCTTAAACAGCAAACCGGAAAACGGTATTTCGTTACAACGGCTTTGCCCGGTTTCAAAGAGATTTTTGTGCACACGGAAATGGGAAAACTGCACCCGTACCTCGATTTCCTCAATGTGATGTCATATGACTTCTACGTTAACGGCCCAAAGGTCGGCCATCATACGAATTTGTATCCGGGAGGTGGTGTCGAGAATGAGCAGTCGGGCGAGCGGGCGGTCCAGCTTTACCGGGAAGCGGGCGTGCCGATGGAAAAACTGGTGCTGGGGCTGGCTTTCTACGGACGCGGCTGGGAACTCGCCAACGACAACCACAAGGATGCGCCCCGTCAGGCGGTAAAAACCAATCGCGTCGGTGGCTATACCTTTATCAAAGACAGTTTGCTGACGAACCCGGCTTTTGTACGGTATTGGGACCGTAAAGCCAAGGCACCGTACCTGTACCAGCCGGAACAGAAGTTTTTTATCTCCTACGACGACGAGGAATCGGTCCGGTACAAATGCCGGTATGCGAAGAAAAAAGGGATGGCGGGCGTGATGTTCTGGGAGTATTTCAACGACCCCAAAGGCTATCTGCTCACCGAGATAAACCGCCAGTTTCAATAACCTTACAAAGGTTCGTAAAAGCTGCGACTGGCGGTCTCAACCAGTGAAGCGTAGGATGCATCGTGCAGTTTTTGCATCATAAAACCGTGTTCTTTGAGGTAATCCAGCTTGAACTTCCGGACGAGCCGGTGATGCGGTACGGTCGGGCTTTCAACGTGCTGGATTCGGTAATTCGGAAAATAACCGTTTACTTCTTCGGGGCTAATACTGAACGGGGCCGTGTTCATTTCCGGCGAATATTCCAGCGTAGTCAGGAAGTATTGGGTGCCCGGCGCGGTCAGTTCTTCCATCTTTTGCAGGTATCCCACCCGCAAGGGAAGCGGTAATGTCACCAACGAAGCCCGGTCGTAAACGAGGTCAATCTCTCCGACTTCATTGGGCGTCAGTGCGAACAAATCCTTGCAAAAGATGGTCAGATTGTTCGAAATATACCGCTCCCCGACTTTTTCATAGGCAAGCTGGTTTTCCGCAAAAAATTGCAGGATAAGGGTTTCGTTCTGCTCCACCCCCACGACGCGATCCGCAAACTGACTGAAATACACCAGGTCGAGCGATCGGCCGCACAAAGGCACGAAAATCGACTTTTCCATTAACGCAAACGGCGTCAGGTGTTTCAGTACATACGGATGAACGTCCTGGCGGTGAAAGTGCGTATTCGAACGATCCCACGAATCTGCCCAGACTTGCTTTTCCATTCGTACTTGTTGTTGTTCTTTGTTGTTCAGTAGTAGTGTTGTTGTATTGTCTTTCGACGCTACAAAGTTGGCTGATCAAACCGCGTTTTGGTAGAGTGAATGTACGGTTTCTGCAAAACACGTACTTCTACGTACTGGGTAAGTACCCTGTACGCCCTGGGTGGTATAAAGCAAAATGAGGAAAAAAGGGCTATTGTCCGGATGCGGATTTTTCCGTTTCAGGCACCACCAGCGGGGTAGCTCTTAACGTCCTCGCTACCAGAAAAACAGTAACCAGCGTCAGGATGGCGCTCGTCAGAAAGGGCGCTCCCGGAAAATACACCGGCGCTTCGGGCTTGGTGAAATACGCAAACAGGTGCGTCATCAGCAACGGCCCTACAATGGAGGTCATGCTCGCCAGACTGGTTAAAGCGCCCTGCAACTCGCCCTGTTCGTTGGCCGGAACCTGCGTCGAGATCAGGCTTTGCACGGCTGGCCCCGCCAACCCACCCAGCGAATACGGGATCATAAACGCGAACATCATCCAGCCCTGACTGGCGAAGGCAAATAGGACAAAACCAATAGTCGAACAAGCCAGACCGGTAAAAACCGCCTTTTTCTGCCCCAGCTTGGGAATCGCCACCCGGATGACGCCACCCTGCACAATCGCAACCGTCAAACCGATAAAACCGAGCGAATAGCCCACCCAGGCTTCGTTCCAGTGGAATTTTTCGATGGTGTAATACGTCCAGATAGACTGGGGCGCCTGAGCCGCGATGTACAGCAAAACCATCGACCCGACCAGACCGACAATAGCGGGGTAACGTTTCAGACGAGCCAGCGAGCCGATTGGATTCGCCCGCTTCCAGTCGAACGGTCGGCGGTGTTCCAGTGCAAGCGATTCCGGCAGAATGAAGTATCCGTAGATAAAGTTCAGTAAAGACAAACCGGCGGCAATCATAAACGGCACCCGGCTGCCATACTGACTAAAAATACCGCCAATGACGGGCCCCACGATGAAACCCAGACCAAAAGCCGCCCCTACCAGACCGAAATTCTGCGCTCGTTTTTCCGGGGGGCTGACGTCGGCAATGTAAGCCGATGCGGTAGTAAAGCTGGCTCCGCAAATACCGGCAATAAACCGTGCCACAAACAGCCAGGCAATGGTTGGAGCAAACGAACAGAAGATGTAATCCATGCCCAGACCAAACAGCGAAATCAGCAGGATGGGCCGACGGCCAAAGCGGTCGCTTAAACCACCCAGAATAGGCGAAAAAAGAAACTGCATGATGGCGTAGGAAAACGTAAGCCAGCCCCCGTACTGCGACGCTTCACTGATGTCTCCGCCGGTCAGTTCCTCGATGAGCCGGGGGACGATTGGGGCAATGACCCCGATTCCGGTACAGTCAATCAGAATAGTAATGAAAATGAACGTCAGTGCCTGATTGCGTTGCGGAGCCATGCGGTAAAATTTTGCCCAAAGTTACGGCTTTCTGCCCATTTTTGTCTTCATTACTCTAGATTCCACCAACAACACAACCTTATCCAGCCCGATGTTATCAGGGTATCTGAACTTGGGAATTAAACCATTATGACAACACTCGAAAATGACTTTTTGAAAGTAAGCGTCCGACCGAAAGGCGCTGAACTAACGTCCATTTATAACAAACAAACCGGCACGGAACACCTCTGGCAGGCCGATCCAGCGGTTTGGCCCTGGCACGCGCCAAACCTGTTTCCGGTAGTGGGCGGTACGCTCGACAACCAGATTACCGTCGATGGTAAAACGTATCCGATGGAACGGCACGGTTTTGCCCGGCAATCCGAATTCACCGTTGTGGAAGCAACCCCCGCCAAAGCCGTATTTTCGCTTCAGGCCAACGAAAAAACGCTGGCGGCTTACCCCTATCAATTTGAGTTCCAGATTGAATACCAGATCGACAACCAGGTTCTGACGGTTATTTACCGCGTGATTAACCAGGAATCAAAGCCGCTTTACTTTTCGGTCGGCGCACACCCGGCTTTTGCCGTACCGTTTTCGCCAGACGAAAAATACGAAGACTATTACCTGGAATTCCAGAAGGAAGAAATGCTGGAACGGCATTTATTATCACCGAAAGGGTATTTCACGGGCGAAACGGAGCCGGTTCTGACCGTTGAAAAACAGTTGCCGCTCACCAACGATTTATTCAATCGGGATGCGCTGGTGTTCAAAAATCTGGATTCGCGGAGCGTGACGATCCGGAGCCGCCACCACGACCGGGCCGTAACAGTCAGTTTTCCGGCGTTTCCGTACGTGGGTATCTGGGCAAAACCGGGCGCGAAATTCGTCTGCATTGAACCCTGGCTGGGATATGCCGACCACGAGGGAACGCCCGCACCCTTTGAGCAGAAAGAAGCCATCCAGCACGTGGAGCCAAACGGCCTTTTTGAAACGGGCTTTACAATTGGGGTCTAAAAAAAGTGGCCGGTGATGGAATCCATCACCGGCCACTTGCCTTGCATTAAAACCGTTTGACTTAGCGTTGCTCGGTCAACAGGTTGAAGAATTCGTCCAGTTTCGGCAGCAGAACGATTTCGGTCCGGCGGTTAGCCTGACGACCTACATCGCTCGTATTGTCTTCTTTCGGGATGTATTCACCACGACCGCCAGCCGTCAAACGCGCCGGAGCTACGCCGAATTCTGATTGCAGCACCCGAACCACCGAAGTAGCGCGCATTACGCTCAGGTCCCAGTTGTCTTTCAGGAATTGCGTTGAGATCGGGTAAATATCCGTGTGGCCTTCTACCAGAACATCCAGGTTGCGGTGGTCGTTGATCACTTGCGCCACTTTGCCCAATACCGTGCTGGCTTGTTTGTTCAGGTTGTAGCTAGCTGAAGGGAACAGCAGTTTGTCCGAAATAGAAACGTACACAACGCCTTTTTTCACTTCTACCTGCACATCGCTGTCGTTGATGTCAGACAGCGAACGTTTCAGGTTTTTCACCAGCAACAGGTTGATGGAATCTCTTCTCTGCGCCGACGAAGATACGTTAGACAGCGTTTCCAGCGATTTACGGATGCTTTCAGCCCCAGCCTTGCTCACAATCGACAGATCGGCCATCCGATCCAGCAGGTTCGTGTTGGTTTTTTTCATGTAATCCAATTGACCCTGCAGATCAGCAATCTGGCTCGATTTGCTTTGGAGCTCGGTGTCTTTCGAATTCAATGAAGTTTGTAGCTCTGCTGATTTTCTGCTACAGTCGGCCAAATCCAATTTTACTTTATCGTGAACGGTCTGCAATTCGGCTAAGCGCTTCTTGCTCGAACACGATGAGATCACAGTTACGAGGGCAATAGCAAACAGGATATTTTTCATGTGACTAGTTAGGAGTAATACAAATATTTTGGGTAAAAGCTTAAGCTCTGCAAGTTACGAAGCAATATGGTAAGGTAGCAAATATAATATTGTATTATTTTAATTTTTAAGTCTTTTCTAATTAATCTGTTGACATTCTAATACTTTTCTAATTTTTGAATTTTCAGAACCGGCTAAGGGCTTTTTCCGACACCGTCAAACCAATTGATAACGAAGAGGTTGCCGCCGGAGAGGGTGCATTACAAACATTGATCGCCCGCTCGGTTTCCAGAATGGCAAAGTCGTCGAGCAAACCGCCCGTACGGTCGCAGGCCTGAGCACGCACCCCCGAACCGCCTTCCACTAGATCATCCTCCTGAATGGCCGGAATCAACTCCTGCAAGGCTTTTGTGAACGCTGACTTGGAGAAGGAACGGTACATTTCGCCCAAACCCGTCTGCCAGTATTTAGCGGCTACCTTCTGGAAACCCGGCCAGCTCAGCGTTTCGTACATCTCCTTCAGATTAACATCCGATTTCCGGTACCCCTCGCGCCCGAACGCCAGCACGGCATTGGGTCCGGCTTCGATGCCCCCGCGCATCATGCGGGTAAAGTGGACCCCGAGGAACGGAAAATTCGGATCGGGAACCGGATAAATCAGGTTACGAACCAGGTACTGCTTTTCGGGCCGGAGTTTGTAATATTCTCCCCGAAACGGAATAATCCGCAAATCAAGCTCCTGACGCTGCGTGAGTTGCGCCATCTTATCAGAATGAAGCCCGGCGCAGTTAATAACCAGTTTGGTTTCGTAGGTGCTCCGGTCGGTTACCACCACCGACAGCGTATTGCCGGGCGTAATCTGGGTTACTTTCTCACCCAACCGGATCTCACCGCCCAACTCGCGGAATTTTTCGGCGTATTTCTCGCAGACCTGCACGTAATCGATAATCCCCGTCTGCGGTACCCACATGCCTTCTACGCCCCGCACGTGCGGTTCAATCTCGTTCATCTGGGGTTGGGTCAGCCTTTTCAGCCCTTCCAGCCCGTTTTGCTGCCCGCGTTCGTACAGGTTGTTCAGCAGCGGCACTTCTTCCGGCTTCGTAGCCACCACAATTTTGCCGCAAAGTTCGTACGGTACGTTTTCCTGCTCGCAGAACTCAATCAGCATCCAGTAGCCGCGAATACAGTTGGTGGCTTTCAAACTGCCGGGTTTGTAGTACAGCCCGGAGTGAATCACTCCGCTGTTATGACCGGTCTGGTGGGCCGCCACCCGATGTTCTTTTTCGAGTACGGTTACGGAAAGATGGGGTCGTTGCCGTTTGATTTGCAAAGCCGTTGCCAGCCCGACAATCCCACCCCCGATTATAACAATATCATTCATAACTTAGTAGGGTTAAACCTATTCGTATATAATAACGCTCAGAACGCTGGATTTAATCTGGAAAAGAAATTTTCCCCATCGTTACGGTTGGCACCCCCTGCCGATTACCGAAGGAGGTGTGGCCGCCCGCAACGGCTTCGTTTGCCAACACCGCAAACAGAACGGCTTCCTTGGCGTCACCCGAAATACCCAGCTCATCGGTATTGGCAAAGCGGAGTCCAGGCAGCAACTCCCGAATGGCGCCGATCAGCACGGGATTGTGCACCCCGCCCCCACTTCCGTAAACCGTGTAGGCTTCGCCCGGCCGGATTACGTTCTGAATGGCTTCGGCAATGGTTTCGGCGCTGAAACGGGTCAGGGTCGCAATCAAATCTTCGGGCAACAAATTTTCCGTTGTCGGGCTGCGCTGCCGGGCCTGCTCCACGTATGCGGTGCTGAACAACTCCGGCCCGGTGGTTTTCGGGAACGGTGCCCGGAAAAACGGGTCCTGTTTCAAGTGAAACAGCAGTTCCTGATTGACTATACCCCGGGTGGCAATGCGCCCATCGGCATCGTAAGGCTGGTCAAAAAATTGACGGGTAAAGGTGTCGATAAGGGTGTTGCCCGGCCCCGTATCGGTCGTAAAAACTTCTTCGGCATTCAGGTTGCCGGGTAGATACGTAAAATTGGCAATGCCGCCCATGTTGAGCATCAGCCGGTTTTCGCCGGGTTGCGAGAAAATAAAATAATCGCCGTATACGGCCAGCGGAGCGCCCTCGCCCCCTTTGGCAATGTGTTTCTGGCGGAAATCGCTCAACGTGGTGATGCCCGTCGTGACGGCTACATGGTCGCCATCGCCGATCTGAAGCGTTGCGTTCGGAAACGTATCGAGCCGATGCTGACTTTTAGGTGCGTGAAAAACCGTCTGTCCGTGGCTGGCAACAAGGTCAACATCGCTGGTTTTCAGGTTCCAGCGGTTCAGGCAATCTGTGATCATCTGGCCGTGAATTCGTCCAAGCCAGGCGTTGAGTAAACACAGATGTTGAAAATCAATTTCTTTTTTGGCAAAAACTTTCCTTATTTCCGCCTTCAGGCCGTCGGTGTAAGCGACGGTTTCAAAATGGGTTAGCGATACATGTGTTTGTGGCCCGCTACCCTGAATACGGCACAGGGCTACGTCCAGACCGTCCATTGAGGTGCCCGACATCAGTCCGATGATCCGGCGTTCCGGGCGTTGAGCGAGCTCATAAAGATGTTGTATTTGGGCGTTCATAGCGGATTGAGTTGGCAAAAGTACCAACTGTAAACTGTAATCGAAACAGGCAACCACGACAACAGAAAACCGTAAACAGCGATGTGGCTGGGAGAAGAACAGTTTGATTTTTTTGAAGGGCTATTTTTTCAGACGCTCGGCCGGTCGGTCGAGGTGCTGGAGGCTCGGTTTCTGGCGGGTGGCAATATCAATACGGCCGCGCAGGTCTTTTCGTCGGAGGGCCTGTATTTCGTCAAATGGAATCCGGAAGACCGTACGGATATGTTTGCCTGCGAAGCCCGGGGGCTGGACCTGCTGCGTGCGACCGACTCAACCTACATTCCGGAAGTAATCGGGTATGGTAAATACCGCGACAAGGCCTATCTGGTTCTGGAATACATCGACCCGGTTGTACCAAAAACCGACTACTGGGAATCATTCGGCCAGTCGCTGGCGTTGTTACATTCACACACCCAATCAAAATTCGGACTCAACTTTGATAATTACATCGGATCACTGCCGCAGCACAACCAATTAACAGACAACGGCATTGCTTTTTACATCGAGCAGCGTCTCCAGCCTCTGGCCGGAATGGCGCTTTATAAGGGACTTCTTTCGAAAGAATTATACGATAAGTTTCAAAAATTATATCATCGTCTGCCGGATTTGTTACCGTCGGAACGACCGGCTCTGCTGCACGGCGATTTGTGGTCCGGCAATGTAATGGTGAACGAAAACGGCGACGTAGCCCTGATCGATCCGGCGGTTTATTACGGTTTGCGCGAAGCCGAACTGGCTTTTACACGGCTTTTTGGCGGTTTCGACGAACGGTTTTATGATGCCTACAACGAAGCGTTTCCGCTGGAAGACGGCTTTCAGGAGCGCATTCCGATTTACAATCTGTATCCGTTGCTGGTTCATCTTAATTTGTTTGGAACAGGTTATCTTAGTGGTATTGAGCGGGTGTTAAACCGGTTCTGAATCCGGATTACACGGGTTCAAGACGATACGATACAGCATGGAAATTAAATCATTTGAAGACTTCAAGCTCAACCGGCAACTTCTGAATGCCATTGAAGAAGCTGGGTATGAGCAGCCTACACCCATCCAGCAGCAGGCCATTCCACTGGCGATGGCGGGACATGACGTGCTGGGAATTGCGCAGACCGGTACGGGCAAAACGGCGGCTTACCTCCTGCCGCTGCTCATGAAAACCAAGTATGCCCAGGGACAACATCCGCGGGTGCTGATTCTGGCCCCAACGCGCGAACTGGTCATGCAAATCGATAAAGCCATTACGGAACTGGGTAAATACACCGACATCCGGCACCTGGCCCTTTACGGCGGTATTGGCCCCAAAGCGCAGATTGAAGCCGTTCAGCAGGGTGTAGATATTCTGGTGGCAACACCCGGACGGTTTTCTGACATATACCACCGGGGTGAAATCGTCGTGAAGCACCTGAACACGATGGTGATGGACGAAGCCGACAAAATGATGGACATGGGCTTTATGCCGCAAATCCGGAAAATTCTGGAGGTGATTCCGGTCAAACGGCAGAATATGCTGTTTTCGGCTACATTTCCGCCAAAGGTAGAAGAACTGTCGTACGAGTTTCTGGAGTTTCCGATGCGGATTGAGGTAACGCCCCAGGCATCGACCGCTGATATGGTGGCGCAAAAACTCTACGCCGTTCCTAACTTCCGCACCAAGATCAACCTGCTGGCGCATCTGCTGAGCGACGAAGCCGTCAACCGGCTCATTGTGTTTACACGGTCTAAAGAAAACGCCGACAACATTTATAAATTTCTGGCCCGCAAGGTGGTTGCCGACAACCGTATTCGCGTTTTACACGCAAACAAAGGCCAGAACACCCGCATTAACGCGATGGAAGCCTTCAAGGAAGGCAATATCCGTGTGCTGGTTACAACCGACGTTACCGCACGGGGAATTGACGTAAACGAGGTCAGTCACGTCATTAACTTCGACGTTCCGCTTATTTATGAGGATTATGTCCACCGCATTGGCCGCACGGGCCGCGCCAACCGCAGCGGAGAAGCCATCACGTTCATGACAATTGCGGAAGAATATCACATCCAGAAAATTGAGAAGATTATTCGGATGGAGATTCCGCGCGAAACCATTCCAGCCGAGGTTCCGATTGCGGAAACACCGTTCGATGAGCAGCAGGGTTACTTGCGGGAAATTGATAATCAGCGGAAGAAAGAAGACCCCACGTTTAAAGGTGCCTTTCACGAGAAAAAAAATATTCCCACCAGAGGACGAAGTGGCCCCGGGGGTGGGCGCCCCACCAAAAGCCCGGCAGCCCGTAGCAGCAAACCCAAATCCGGGCCGGGTCGTCGTCGGAGAACGTAACCGTTTTTTGGTTTTTTGTACTAAATTGAATGCACCAGCGTTCTATAGGGGTTAGTACGTTGAAACGTCACATGAATAATCGGACAAAAGCAATACAGTTTTTCGGTCTTCTGCTTTGCCTCCCGCTGGGCGTTTTCGCTCAGCCCGGACAATTGGTTAGCTCGGCCCGAAAAGTTGAAGCGGACAAGAGTGATACGGTGGTGGAACTTTCCAAGGAAGTCAACTCTGCTAGTGTTAACCCAATGACGGCGCCTTTGTTTGGAGAACAAGGAAAAACAACTGAACATATCGCCTGGGAAGTTCGCTTTTTGAGCGAATGCGACCAGAACTTTACCAATCGGGCAGAAGCCAGCCAGTTCTTTTCAAGCCGTGCCTGGGAGTATCTGACCGAAGGCCAGCTCGATACGGCTGCTTACCGCTTCAATCTGGCCTGGCTCCTGAATACTAAAAATGCCGACCCGTACTGGGGGCTGGGCGTGATCTGTTACCAGCAGAACAAAACCGCCGAGTCGATCCGGCTGTTGAAAAAAGGACTGGAAGTGGCCGATACGAACGCCGTTCTGATGACCGATCTGGCAACGGTGGAGCTGAAGCATTACAAAGAAACCAAAGACAACGAACTGCTCGAAGACGCCATCGAGGTGTTGAACAAGGCACTCAAATACGATTTGACAAACGCCAACACCTTTATGCGGTTGTCGTGGGCCAACTTCGCCAAGGGTGATTATACCGCATCGTGGGAAAACCTGCACAAAGCCCGTTCGCTGGATTTGTCGGCGGTAGACCTGGTTTTTATTCAGGAACTCCGCGAAAAAATGCCCGATCCCAAAGGCTTTTTCAAATGACAGGTCCGCGGACTTTCATCCGCGGACCTGTTCAGGCCATGACCGTTTTCGGGGTTTCGGCCTTTCCACCAGCTTTCTCCTTATAATACCGGATGGTGCGGCCAATCAGCATGCCCCCGATGATGCCGGGCAGGGTCCAGGCGGCTATATCAATCAGATAATGATGGTTGGGCAGGAACCGGGTGTTTACCGTGGCAAAAGCCGTTGCCGTTGCAATGTATGACCCCGCCATTCGGGAGATATGCCCGTAAAACCACTCCATTTTGCCATCTCTGGCTTTTTCCGGATGCCGAATGAGCCGGACATCGTAACGGGCGTTGCTGAACAAAATACCGGCGAAGAAAAAATACAATAGCCCGAAAATGGATAGGTTCCCCGTAGTAAGCCAGCCAATCACGGCCTGCACACCCAGACCGGCCATCGCCACCGACGCTCCCAATGCCAGATAAGCCGCAATCCGATCGGTTACCGTAAACCGGTTCTGCGTTTTTTTCAGCCGTAGAATCCGCCGGCCCGTGAAGCAGAAATAAAAGCTCAGGATGGCAATGAACAGCAGAAACACGGTGCTCGGTTTGAAGAAAACCAGGTAAACAGCCGTCAGGCAGACCAGGGCCATGCACCAGTAGAATAGAAGGCCGGTTAATTTATGCAGTCGGGTTCCTTTTTTCGCGATCATCGGAACAAGCCCAGCCAGTAAAGCCAGAAAGCCGGCGGCAATGTGGACGATCAGCATGGTTTTTAACAGCAGAGTCATGACGGAAAAGCGTTTGGTTATGATCAATTCGTTAAGGCAAACCTACGCGGTGACCGAAAAGCCGTCAAATTAAAGGGATGTGTAACAGCGGTTTGGGACGTTTGGCAAACCGTGGGACCGTTGACAAAGCGGTTGGGATGTTTGGCAAAGAGTTACTGTAACGTTTTCAACTGGGCTACCAGTGTCTCATTGTATTTGCGGGCTACCGGAATCTGAAACATTCCGTCGTATACGTGGAGTTTGTACCCCTGCGCGTTGCCCGTTACCTTCTCCACCCGCTCCAGATTAACAATATACGACCGATGACACCGGACCATTGGGTTACGGCCTGTGGTCGGGTCTCTATCCAGATTAAGCTGGCTCTCCAGCCGGCTAAGGCTGCTGCGAAGCAGGACTTTTACCGGCTGCCCATCTTTCAGATACACCACGGTGGAGTAATTATCGCTGGATTCGATGTACAACAGGTCGGTGGCTGGCAGCGAAAGACGGTCTTTTTCATTTTCGGCGGTTATTGTAATCAAATGCCGTTGTTCAACCGCTGCGGAAATGCTCGGTTCCGGATGGTCACGAACCGGAATCTCGCGGGCCGATTCACGGTATTTTCGAAGCTGAACAATGTAATTAACCACTACCGAAGCCGCCGACGGAAAAATACCGATCAGGAACGTTACGATGAGGGTTCCGGCTAAATCCGGACCGTGAATGGCACTGCCAGTCAGCCACTGAAGGTAGAAGTAGTTGGCCAGCCCGATCAGGGTGATGAGGGTGGTAATCCAGAAAATCTCCCGCCCTACCGTCCAATTCTCGTTATTGAAGTGTTTCGGCAGCAGGCCCGGTATCACCAGGTAGATGAAAGCCGTTATCAGAAAGGTAATACCTCCAAAACCCAGTATTTTGACGATTTTGTAAGGTGTCTGCCAGTTATTTAAGCCAAATGGTTGAAAAATCAGCAGAAATACACCCACAAAAAGGCCAATCCAGAACGCCTTAGCCCACCGCCGACGCGCCGGGTCTTCGCACGGATAAGGCTGATGGAGGAGTTGCCACATAGAATCAGATAAAGGATATAAGACAAGAGAGTAAATGCGTTCTGTCTCCTGCCTCTTCTCTTTATGCTACCCTTAAAACAATTTCCAGCCTGAAATCTGCTGCACAAAGCTCGGAAAGACGGGTGGGTAGAGCAGCACAACGACCAGCACACCGAAAATAGCACCGAATAAGTGGGCATCGTGGTTGATGTTACCCCGTCCGCGCCGGGATTCGTAGAACGAGTAACCCATGTAAAGGGCTCCGAAAATAAAACCGGGGATGGGAATGATGCCCATGATCAGGATTTTTTCGGTTGGGAAAAACATAATGGCTCCAAACAGCAGTGCCGACACGCCCCCCGACGCTCCCAGGGAATTATAATTCGAGCGGCTGCGATGCCGAATCAACGTTGGGACGTCCGAGACAATGATCGAAACCAGATAGAACACCAGCAGATAAATCGCCCCGCTTGGGCCAAACAGAACCCCGAAAACCTGTTCGATTAACGTTCCGAAAAAATAGAGCGTGAACATGTTAAAAATCAGGTGCCCCAGATCGGCATGCACAAAGCCGGAGGTCAGCAACCGGTACCATTGCCCCTTCCGGATTACTTTTTGCGGATTCAGCACCAGGCTGTCCAGAAAGGTTTCATTTTGCCAGCCATAAATGGTAACAAGCGCAGTAATGACGATAATGGCAAGCGTAATAGTCATAGATAGTTTGAATGAGAGTAGGTGGGAATTGAAAAATAGCCTTTTACAGAAAGCCTTAACTTTCCCGACCAATGAGCTGTTCCGTAAAATCCGTCAGCACCGCTTTGCGGTCCGGATTAACCGATACCTGCCCGAAATTAGTAAATCCCTGCGTAAAGTAACTGTTAATTCGTTCTTCGGTCAGTTGGCGGATACCCAATTGGTCGTAGATCGCCGTTACGGCCCGGACTTTCTCCTGTTTGTCAAACTCCGTCGCCCGCAGCCAGCCGGTCAGTTCGGTTTTTAACTCACCTTGAGCCAGTTGCAGGGCTTTGATCAGCAGGAACGTTTTTTTGTTGGCAATGATATCGCCCCCAACCTGCTTTCCGAATTTAACCGGATCACCGTAAACATCCAGCAGATCGTCTTTCAACTGAAAACCCAGGCCGATATTTATTCCGCCTTCGCGCAGCAGCGTACTGGCTTCGTCGTCGGCACCGGCAATAATTGCCCCCAATTCAAGCGCAAAACCCAGCAGAACCGATGTTTTCAGCTTGATCATCTCCATATACTCGTCTTCCGAAACGTCCCAGCGGGTTTCAAAATTCATATCGAGTTGCTGACCTTCACAGACCTCGGCGGCCGTCCGGCTGAAGTGATTCAGGACTTTTTTCAGATACGGCGTTTCGACATCCAGCAGCAGTTGATACGCATTTACCAGCATGACATCGCCCGACAGAATCGCAATGTTGTGGTTCCATTTTTCATGCACCGTCGGCTGGCCCCGGCGCAGCGGAGCCTGATCCATAATATCGTCGTGCATGAGCGTAAAATTGTGGAACACTTCAACGGCCACGGCGGGTTTGAGCGCCTTCCGCCAGTCGTCACCGAACAGGTAAGCGGCCATGACGGTCAGCAGCGGTCGCATACGCTTGCCGCCCAGGTTCATGATGTAGCCAATCGGGTCGTATAATTCGGCGGGTTGCTGGCCGTATTCCGTTTGCTGGATTTCCTGATGAATTGCTTCTAAAAAAACAAGCGGGCTGGTTGTTGAGGTCATGGTTCAAAAATAAAGAAAACTGGCGGGATTAGGAGGGATGAGTGACGAGTTATGAATTAGGAGTGGCAAATTACGGACATAACTCCTTCAGGATAAACCCTGTAAGAACTTCAACGGGTTGCTGGCCGTCGAGCCAGCGGATGGCAATACCGTCGCGTTCCATTTTCCGAAAAAAGGTCATCTGACGTTTGGCAAACTGGTGGATGGCCGTTTCCAGCCGGGTTACCATCGTCGGATAATCCAGCTCACCGCGCAGGTACTGCGTAATGAATTTATATTCCAAACCATAAAAAATCAGTTTTTCCGCTGGAATACCGCGTTCCAGCAAGCGTTCCACCTCCTCGACCATCCCGTTTTGCAGGCGTTCCCGCAAGCGGTTCGAAATCCGTTGCCGACGTACTTCAACCGGCAAGTCGATCCCGAACACCGCGGCATCGGGCAGCGAAACCGTTCCCGAAAAGTCCGGATTCGGATGGCTAGTCAGGTACGTTGCCACTTCAATGGCCCGAATCCGGCGCTTGCGGGTGGACGTATCGGCCCAGGCCGTGTACTCCGGAGGGAACTTTTGAAAGGCTTCAAGCAGTTCCTCGTCGGTCTGGGTTTGCAACATCCGGCGCAGTTCGTCATTTACCGGAACGGCGGTGTAGCGGTGGCCTTTCAGCACGGCTTCGAGGTACAAACCCGTTCCTCCGCAAAGCACCGGCATCCGGCCGCGTTCCAGAATCTGGGAAATCACCCGGCTGCAATCCTGCTGATACTGGTAGAGATTATAGTCACTGCCCGCATCGATGATGTCAATCAGATGATACGGTATTAACTGATTATCAATTTGATACTCTCCTAAATCCTTCCCCGTACCAATGTCCATCCCGCGGTATACCTGCCGGGAATCCACGCTGACAACCTCCCCGTTCAGCCGCTGGGCCACCTGTACCGCCAGCCACGTTTTGCCGCTGGCCGTCGGGCCGAGAATGACACTGATTTTCTGCATAGTCGAACATGGAAATATGGATAGAACGGATTCGCCTAGCCCTTTATTCGTGGGTGTCGGGCGGATCGGCTTTGTCCGTGTTTCGATAAATCTTCACAAACTTACGGCTCCCCGCGTTATAAACCGGAATGTAGCCCTTCGCTGTCATGTCATTTTCTGTCAAACCGTCGGGCAGCCGGTTCGGATAATGGCGAACCCACTCGCCCGGACGAAGCCAGAACGATTTCGGCTCCGTCAGCTCCAGCCGTTGAAACTCCAGTTTTTCGTAGCTCCGGCCATCCGACCAGTCGCGGTCGGCGTACGTCATGATGTCGTCGGGCCGAAAGTCGGTCACGAACGCTTTCAGCAGTTTATCCAGCCCGCCCACCACCGTGCAATCGCGCAAATTGGCAAACCGTACCAGTTCCACCGAGCGGTGCGGAATACCGTCGCGGATGATCTGACGCGGATGGCTGAAGGTAGCAACGGCCACCAGCAGCTCGGCCCCATCGCCCAGTTGCGCCCGAAACTCCGCCGACAAGACCCGAAAATATCGCGCGGGCAGGAATAAGCCGTATTTATATTTGACGTTGGTTACTACCTGCAAGTGATTGGACTCCAGAAACCGGTCGGTGGTTGGCCGGTCAATGCGCCGAACCTGCGTCAGCCGGGCCGGAATTCGCTCGGAGTAGCCCGCCAGCGCCCGAAGCCGGGATACAACAATCGCCGTTTTCTGCCGCCAGACATCCTCCCAGAGATGGATCAGCCGCCAGTTGTCCGCAGAAAACCGTTCGGAAAGTTGCTGAAAAAAATACCGCGAATCCGCTTGCTGATGCCCGTGGGCGTACGTCTTCAGGTCGATGCAGTGAAGAATAACGGACGTATCTGCAACACGAAATAGCCGAAACGGCGTCTCCAGGATTGTAGCGAACGGCTGTAGCGGAACCTGAGCGGAAATGAGATTCTGAACATCATCCGGAAATATTGAGTGGGTGGTTTCCAACGGATTGGCGTAAAAAATTGTCTATAAGGCAGAAGCGACCAGAAAATAAACGAAAAATCAGAAAATACCCTAAATTGCCAGGCTTTGCCTATTTTTAGAAATCCCTAAACGCCCAGACTGGTTCCCTTGCCGATGAAGTATAAAACGCTGCGGATTATTCTGTTCCTTCTGTTGCCGGCATCCACCGTTTTCGGACAACATGCTTCACGGGATAGTCTGTTCCGGGAACAGGCCGTTCGCTACGCCCACAACCGGTATGTCGGCTCCACAATGGATCAGGCCCGGATTTACAACGGAGCCGAGTATGTTGGCCACTCCCCGCGCATCAAAGGTCACCCGTATCTGGATTCGCTCTGGCAGGTTGGGTCAATTACCTACGATGGGGTTGTGTATGACAGCATTCGCATTCTCCATGACCTGGTGAATGATGTGGTTGTAGTGCCGCACCTCGACAGCGTATACCGTGTTCAGTTGCAAAGCATTAAAGTAAGCCGGTTTTCCATTCCCAACCATACCGTCGTTCGAATCGTGCGCGATACGGCCGTAAACAACGGACTTCGGACGGGTTTTTACGACCAGCTCTACAACGGCCGTCTGAAAGTGCTGGCCAGACGGACCAAAACCATCCAGACCAATTTTGTTCAGAATACGGCGAAGGAAGAATACCTGAGCCAAAACAATTATTACATCGGCAAAAACGGTGTTTATTACCCCGTCAAAAGCAAGCGGTCGGTCTTCAACGTGCTGGCCGATCAGAAGAGATCACTCCGCAAATACCTCCGCGAGAATCGCATCAAATTTTCGAAAAACCGCGAAACCGCCATCGTAAAACTAACGCAACAGTACGACGCATCTTCCCGCTAGTTATGACGAAACTCTACCGCACCATTTTTCTGATAACCTGTTTTACGCTTTCATTCGCCGTTGCTTTGGGGCAACAGACCGGCGACAAACCCGTTCGCGGGCCGTTTTCAGGATCGTTCGTGCAATTTGTGCAGGAAGTAGAAAACCAGACCCCTTACCGGTTTTATTACGATCTCAAAAACGTGGACAGCGTGCGGGTTAGTTACCCGGACAACAGCGCGAAGCCGTTAGAGACGGTATTAAAACAGGTCCTCAAAGGAACCAGTCTGTTTTATGCCATCGACGCCCAGAAACGGGTTTTCATCACACCCGAACGCGCTATCCGAACCGAACTGCCCATCGGCTTTTTTGAACGCGGAACGTCTACCGAAGGCGATACCGGCGTGGTAGACTATCTGGCGGAAAAAGAAAAACGGCGGCTGACGCTCGAAACCAGCCTGTTCAACATTGGTCGGCGCCCCCTCCGCCCCGGCAACGCCAACCTGGCGGGCCACATTCGGAATGCCGCTTCCGGCGAACCCGTGATCGGGGCGGCTGTTTACATCGACAAACCCCGGATTGGCGTCATTACCGATCAGTTCGGCTACTACTCGATTACGCTGCCGCGCGGGCGGCACGAACTCCTGCTGCGCAGCATCGGCATGAAGGATACGAAGCGCCAAATCATGCTTTATTCCGACGGAAAACTGGAAATCGAGATGGAGGACGACGTGATCGCGCTGAAGGAAGTGGTGATTGAAGCCGAAAAGGACGTAAACGTGTCGGGCCTGCAAATGGGCCTCGAACGGCTGGACATTCGAACGCTCCGGCAGGTTCCGACGGCCTTTGGCGAAGCGGATCTGCTGAAAGTGGTGCTCACCCTGCCCGGCGTCAAGTCGGTAGGCGAAAGCAACGTGGGCCTGAACGTGCGGGGCGGCTCCACCGACCAGAACCTGATTCTGTACAACGACGCCACCATTTACAATCCTTCGCACCTGTTCGGCTTTTTCTCGGCCTTCAACCCCGACATGATTAAAAGCGTGGAGTTGTACAAAAGCGGCATTCCGTCGCGGTATGGCGGGCGGCTGTCGTCGGTGCTGGAAGTAACCACGCGCGACGGCAACAAGAAAAAGCTGTCGGGTTCGGGCGGCATCGGCGTTCTGACGGGGCGGCTGACGCTGGAAGGGCCCATTATCAAGGAAAAATCGTCGTTTCTGATTGGTGCCCGCTCGACGTATTCCGACTGGCTGCTCAACAGCCTGAAAAACCAGTCCTTCCGCAATAGTCGCGCGGCCTTCCACGACCTGAACGCGCACATTACCCACGAATTCAACGAGAAAAATACGCTTTATATCACCGGTTATTATAGCCAGGACGAATTCCGACTCAACAGCGACACGTTGTACCGCTACAACAACCAGAATGCGTCGGTGAAGTGGAAGCACATTTTCAACACCAAACTCTACAGCGTTTTTACGGCCACAACCAGCCGCTACAAGTATTCGGTAGCCAGCGAGCAGAACCCGACCAACAGCTACCAACTGGGCTTCCAGGTGGACCAGTCGACGTTTAAAACGGATTTCAACTACTATCCGACCACCCGGCATACGATGGACTTCGGCATCAGTTCAAACTACTACAAACTCCGCCCGGGCAGTTTTCAGCCCCTGGGCGGGGAGTCGCTGGTGAAGCCGGATGTGGTGCCCACGGAACAGGCGCTCGAAAGTGCCATCTACGTCGGCGACCGGTTTGATATTTCGCCCCGCCTGTCGATTCACTTCGGATTGCGGTATTCATTGTTTAATTACCTCGGCCCCAAAGACGTGTATGTGTACCCCAACGGTTCGCCCAAAACGGCTACTGGCATTCAGGATACGCTTTCGTACGGAGCCGGGAAAAACATCAAAACCTACCACGGACCCGAATACCGGATTTCGGCGCGTTATGCCTTCACGCCCGACGCGTCGATCAAAGTCAGCTTCAACCGGATGCGGCAGTACCTGCACATGCTGTCGAACACCACGGCCATTTCGCCTACCGACATCTGGAAACTGAGCGATCCGAATATTCTGCCGCAGGTGGGCGACCAATTCTCGCTGGGCCTTTACAAGAACCTGAAAAACAACACCATCGAAACCTCGGTTGAGGGGTACTACAAAACCATGCAAAACGTGCTGGACTTCCGGAGCGGAGCCACACTGCTCATGAACCATCACCCCGAAACGGAGGTTGTCCGGGCGGAAGGGCTGGCCTACGGGGTTGAATTTCTGATCAAAAAGCTCACCGGACGGTTTAACGGCTGGCTGAGTTATACGTATTCCCGCACGTTTCTGCGCGTTGACCGGAGCATTCCGCAGGAACGCATCAACAAGGGCGAGTATTACCCCAGCAATTTCGACAAGCCCCACGATGCCACCTGGGTCGGCAATTACCGCATCAACCGCCGGTTCAGCGTTTCGCTCAACTTTACCTACAGCACGGGCCGCCCCATTACGCTGCCCCTGGCGAAGTACGAGCTGGGTGGTTCGCAGCGGGTTTTCTATTCCGAACGCAACCAATACCGGATTCCGGACTATTACCGCGCCGACCTGTCGCTCAACATCGAAGGCAACCACAAGGTCAAGAAACTGGCGCACAGCTCGTGGACGGTGGCGGTGTACAACCTGACAGGCCGTCGGAACGCCTATTCGGTCTATTTTAACTCGACGGGCGGCTTTGTCCGGGGTTATAAGCTGTCCATTTTCGGGCAACCCATCCCGACCATCACCTACAACTTTAAGTTTTAAGTGCGCATGAGGAAATACTTATCCATCCTGATTTCTTTTCTGATCGGAAGCTGCGTCGATCCCTATAACCCTCCGGCGGTGACGGCCCCCAATACGTTTCTGGTGGTCGACGGTTTTCTGAACGGGGCCGGTGCGAGCACAATCCGGTTATCGCGGACGCAGAACCTGAAAGAAATAAGCAAACCACCGGTAGAAACCCGCGCAACCGTTCTGGTAGAAGGCGAAAACGGCAGCAGCCAGCCTTTTACCGAGCAGGAAAATGGAACCTATACACTGGCTGACGGCGGCTTGCAATTCGGCCAGAAATACCGTCTGCGCATCCGGACTGCCGCCGGGCGCGATTACCAGTCGGATTACGTCATCATCAAGCAAACGCCCAAAATCGACAGCGTGTCCTGGCGCCCCCAGGATCAGGGTTTACAATTTTACGTGACCACCCACGACCCCAGCAACCAGACCAAGTATTACCGTTGGGAATATGCGGAAACCTGGGAATTTTATTCCGCCTTTTTCTCCCGCATCGAATACCTGAACAAAGCATTTGCGTACCGGTCCGAAAATGTGAATCATTGCTGGCAGTCAACCAAATCAACCGGGATTTTTGTCGGCTCATCGACCCAATTGACGCAGGATGTCATCAGTAATTTTCCGCTCGTTTTCATTTCCAATTCAGCGTCAAACCGCCTGAAAGTTCGCTATAGCCTGCTGGTGAAGCAGTATGCGCTGACGGATGAAGCCTACGAGTTCTGGCAGAATCTGAAGAAGAATACAGAAAGTCTGGGGTCGCTGTTCGATCCGCAGCCGTTCCAGGCGCTGGGCAACATCCACGGCGTGACAGACCCCGAAGAAACGGTTGTGGGGTATCTAAGCGGTTATTCCGTGGAAGAAAAACGAATCTTTGTTCATGCCTGGGAATTACCTAACTGGCGGGTTCCTACGATGTATGAATCCTGTACGGAAGATACGTTACCGCTGATAGCAACCCGCGAAAAGCCATCGGCTTTTGAAATGGCCGATGCCGGGTTCGTTCCGATTGATGAAGTTTTATCCATGTCGGGCCGGATAATCGGCTACCGGATGAGTACATCGTACTGCGTTGACTGCCGAGCCTCGGGAACCAATATCAAACCGAGTTTTTGGTAAGTAAAGAACCTAGCCGATTCAACCCGCTATGAATTCGATAAAAAGACCGTTGCAGGCCATCGCCCCGCTTCTGCTGTTGACGCTCGGGATGACGATAACCGCGCTGGCCCAAAACGAACCGCAAAACCCGATTCAACAACAACTCGAAGCATACCGCAGCCGGATGTTGCAGGAAAAGCTTTTTATCCATACCGACCGATCGTTTTACGTCGCCGGCGAGTTGCTCTGGTTCAAGATCAATTACGTGGACGGCACGTTTCACCGACCGCTTTCGCTGAGCAGAGTAGCGTATCTGGAAGTGCTCGACAAAGACAGCCGCCCGGTGCTGCAAACGAAAGTGGCGCTGGCTGAGGGGGCGGGCAACGGCTCCCTGTTTCTGCCCACCACCCTGCCGTCGGGCCATTATTTGCTCCGGGGGTATACCAACTGGATGAAAAATTTCAGCCCGGATTACTTCTTCGAAAAACCGGTGACCATCGTCAACTCCTTTCGGAAGCTGGAGTTGCCCGTCCTGAAAGATACACTGGCCTACGACGTTCAGTTTTTTCCGGAAGGCGGCAATCTGGTGCAGAACCTGAGCAGTACGGTAGCCTTCAAAGCCGTGGGCGGAGACGGGAAAGGCGTTGACCTGCCAGGCGTTATTCTTGACCAGCGGAATGATACCGTCGTTCGCTTCCGACCGTTCCGGTTTGGTATGGGCCGGTTTACCTTTACGCCAGCGGAGGGCAAACAATACCGGGCCGTTTTGACCGACGCCCGGGGCCGTACGTTCACGCGACCGTTCCCGCCCGTTCAGGCGCAGGGCTACACCATGCGGGTGGAAGAAGCCGGAAATGAACAACTTCGGGTTACGGTCCATTCTGCCACGGCAGCATCCGCGCCGGTTTTTCTGCTGGTTCATACGCGGCTGGCGGCTATTCAGGCCGACCAGCAGCCTCTGCGCGACAATACGGCCACGTTCACCATCAGCAAGAAATCGTTGGGCGAAGGCATTTCGCACCTGACGGTATTCGACGCCAGCAGGAAGCCGGTATGCGAGCGGCTGTATTTCAAACGACCGGAACGGCGGCTAACTATCGACGCCCGAATCACGAGCGGGGCCTTATCGACCCGTGAAAAAGCCGTTTTTGAGATTACTACGCAGGACGAAACCGGCAAACCTGCCCAGACCGATCTTTCCGTCGCCGTTTATCAGCTTGACTCTCTGGCTTCGACGGAATCAGGCAACATCATGACCCACCTGCTTCTGACGTCCGATCTGCGGGGTACCATCGAATCGCCGGATTATTATTTTACCGCTACCAGCCCCGACGTACCCGAAGCAACCGACAACCTGATGCTAACGCAGGGCTGGCGCCGGTTTGGGTGGGAAACCGTGCTGCAACCCAATCCGTTGACGGAAGACTATGTGGCGGAAGTAAACGGCCATTTCATTCGCGGGAAGGTGGTCGATGGAGCAACGGGACGCCCCGTGAAGGGAACCAATGCTTATTTATCCGTTCCGGGCAAGCACATTCTTCTGTACGCTTCCCGCTCGGATGCCAACGGCCGGATTCAGTTTGAGATGAAGGAGTTCTTTGGCCCGAAAGACCTCGTGGCATACCTGAATCCGCGCGACAGTCTGTACCGGCTTGCGTTGCAAAATCCGTTTTTTGAACGGTATTCCGCTTCCCGGTTGCCGGTTTTCGATTTCCCCGCGTCGCTGAAAGAGCCGCTGCTGGCTCGCAGTATCCCGATGCAGGTTCAGAATGCGTATTACCGCGAAAACCTGGTTCGTTACCACTATCCGCGGGTAGACAGCATCCCCTTTTACGGAAGCGCCGACGAGAAATACCGGCTCGATGATTATACCCGTTTCCCGGTGATGGAAGAGGTTTTTCGCGAATATGTTCCGGGTGTCATGGCCCGCAAACGCCGGAACGGTTATACGATCAGCGTCCTCAACACGCCCCAGAAAGAGTTTATGAGCGGGCAACCGCTGGTTTTGCTCGACGGCGTACCGGTTTTTGACATGGACAACGTGATGGCCATTGATCCCCGGAAAGTACAGAAACTGGAGGTAATGACCCGGCACTACATTGTTGGTCCGATGGTTTTCGACGGTATCATCAGCTTCACGACGTACAAGGGTGATCTGGCGAGCTACCGACCCGATGCTAAAGCCCTATTGGCCGATTATGAAGGGTTGCAGATTCCGCGGGACTTTTACGCGCCCCGCTACGACACGCCCCAGCAGTCCAACAGCCGTTTGCCAGATCTGCGGACGTTGCTATACTGGACTCCTTCGCTGAAAACCAATGCACAGGGCAAAGCGCAACTGGATTTTTACACGTCCGATCAGGCCGGGAGGTTCCGGATTGTCCTCAACGGTATTGCGGCCGATGGCCGGGCCGGAAGCCAGCAGGGTGCGTTTGAGGTATCGAGCGTGATTAAATAACCAAACCGCACTTCCAATTAATAACCTTTTAATAACATACTACTTTTCAAGGCGTCGAACAACCATACAGCCTCAGTAATATTGTGCGCTATAAAAAGTGTTCAACTTAAAACTCATGAAGCGTTTTACCCTCCGTTCGTTGCCATTTTTTCTACTAGGTTTACTGCTGATCTTTTTTCTGATTTCCTGTTCAAAAAACGAGACGCAACCGACCATTGATGTTACCAACCTTTGGGAGACAGCTCCGCTTGGGCAACCCATGAACATACCCACTGATAAGCAATGGGAAAGCAAAACATTTTCAGCCGCCGAAATGAACTTGTTTGCCAGTCTGGATACCGTAAACCTTTCAGGTACTGTTATGCCCCTTAAAGTAACCGGACCCGGAATAAAAGACCCAAGTACGCCTAGCATGGTTTACCCAAATCCATTTAGTAAATTTTTTAATATTACGTTTGCCTTCGACAGCTCGTTTGCGGGTAATGTCATTATCAAACTGGTTATCGTTGATCAGTCTCTCCATCCGGTTCTTAAACAAGCCGTCAGATTGTCTACCAACTCCGGCAGGACACAATTCCGGTTTTGGCCTGATCTCCCGGCCGGTAACTTCCGGCTGTATTACACCTTAAGCGCCCAATCGAACCCGCATTTTCACAAAAGCTGGGGGAATATTAAAAATGTACTGTAACTGCTGGTTCGTAGTGAGCCATGTGGTATCAATTATAAATCACAGGAGGCTTTCATATTACCTAGGGCACGCTGCCGCTCTAAGCCGTAAAAAGACTGGTAAATGATCAAAAGCCGTTGAGAAAGAAGCGTATTTACCGAAAATTATTGAGCTTTAGGGACACGTAAAAGGTTTCACCACATTGCAGGCAATGGGCATCTTACCGGTATTGTGCCGAAGTCGTGGGCGCTGGCAACTTCTCCTGACGGTTCTGGCCGTTTTGTCCGGCTTCAATTGGGCCGGAGCCCAAACGATTCGGTCCGGCCAACTGGAGGTTCTAGTCACAGCAGCGGGCTCCACCCAACCGACGCCCGTGCGGGTTCGGCTCACGCGGGCGGGCCGGGTAGTACCGCAGTTGCCGCAGCAGGCCATTGGTGTCATGTACGGCTTGTGGGACCATGCCGACGGTTTTGGGTTTCAGCCAGACAGTTCATTTTACGTCAACGGGCGGTTTCGGCTGGCACTTCCGCCCGGAACCTATCAGCTATCGCTTTCCAAAGGGCCGGAATTTCTCGATCAGCAGCATCAAATTGTTATACAGACCGGAAAAACGCAGAAAAAAGCCTATCGCCTGACCCGCTGGATCAACATGGCCGCCCGGGGCTGGTATTCGACCGATGGACACATCCACATCCGGCGCTCCCCGCGCGAAGATCCGCTGCTGATGAGCTGGCTACAGGCCGAAGACGTTCGGGTAGGAGTGCTGCTGCGCATGGGCGACTTCTGGGAGACGTATTATCCACAATACGCCTTTGGGGAGCAGGGTGTTTATCGCCGGGATAATTACCTGCTCGTATCGGGTCAGGAAGACCCCCGAACGCCCGAACTGGGCCACGCGCTGGGCTACGGGGCCGCCGACAAGGTGCGGTATTCAAACGAATATTACTATTACGACAACGTATTTGACAAACTTCACGAGCTGGGCGGACTGACGGGGTATGCGCACCATGCCGAAACCTTCCACGGCTACCGGGGCCTGACGCTCGACGGATTGCGTGGAAAAGTGGATATGCTGGAAATTTTACAGTACTGCGTAGACGAAACGCCCCTGCGCACCGATCATTACTACCACCTGCTGGATTTGGGCTTTCCGGTAACGGCTACAGCGGGCTCTGATTTTCCGTGGTGCGGGCAGGATCACGGCCACGGACCGGCGGAACGTTCGGCCCGGATTGGCAACGCCCGGTTTTACGTTTATACCGACGGCCCGCTCACCAATCAGTCATGGAAAGCCGGGCTAAAAGCCGGGCATACGGTAGCCACCAGTGGCCCCATGCTGGATTTTCGCGTCAACAACGCCCGACCCGGTGATCGGTTGAATCTGAAAAAAGGTGATAAGCTGACGGTTTCTGTTCAGGCATTTGGACACGCCAAACAAGTGCCGCTGGACAAGCTCGAACTCATCGGCCACGGGAAAGTGCTGGCCAGCGTTTCGAAAACCGATGCGGGGCAGTCGGCCAGTCAGTTGACCTTGAACCTGGAACTGGATACGCTGACGCGGGGCGTCTGGCTGGCTGCGCGGTGTTTTGCCGGTCCCCAGCAAGCAGCCCATACCACGCCCGTTTACGTAACCGTTGATGGTGGTGGTTTTCACAATCCCGAAACCGCCGAACGGTATCTGAAACTCAGCGAAAGCTATCTTCAGGAAATTGAGCAGGAACTGGAAAAAGAAAGCCACAACCCCGAAATGCGGCTATGGCATTATAAAAAAGGTTTGAAAACCCGCATTGCGGAAACGCGGGAGGTGGTCGAGGGGTTGAAAAAAGAGGTTAGAGAAAAGATAAAGGACAAGAGACAAGAGAAGTGAGCCGGGGTATCGCAACCAAAACCGTCTCTTTTGTCTTTTATCTTTTGTCTTCTCTCTCTTGTCTTATATCTCCTTCCCCCGAATCACCAGCATTCCCTTCGTCCAGCGCACCAGCTCGGTCAGCATCAGTTGGGCCGCCCGCTGGGTGGATTCGTTGGGAACAAACTCAGCTTCATCGTTAATAAACTGATCGAAAAACGGAATATTGACGGCTTCGAATAAAGGCACCACTTTCAAGGCTATCAGGTCGGTTTTCAACGAAGTCGCGGCCCGGGTTCCGGCAGAAACCCCACCGTAGCTGACGATGCCCGCAGCCTTATATCCCCACTCCTGCACCAGGTATTCCAGCGCGTTTTTCAGCGGGGCCGGATAGCTGTGGTCGTATTCAGCCGTAATAAAAATAAACGCATCGGCCTCCTCAATTTTGGCGCTCCACTGCTTGGTGTGTTCGTGCTCATACTGCTTCAGACGCGGGTGGGCCGGTTCGTTCATCATCGGCAGGTTGATCTGCGCCAGATCCAGCACTTCTACGTTGAACTCGCTGTGCTGATGAGCCACTTCTGCAATCCATTCGGTAATGATCGGTCCTTTCCGGCTGGGCCGGACCGTCGAATTAATAATCTTCAGGTTGTACATTGTGCATTCAATTAATTGACTCGGTGGAGAGCCTAGAACTCTCCAATATCTTCATTCCAGACCTCCGGTTTCTGCGCGATGAACTGATTCATCATGTCCACGCATTCGGGCAGGTCCAGATCGATTACTTCCACGCCATGTTGTTCCATAAACTCCCGCGCTCCGGCAAACGTCCGCGACTCGCCGACGATCACTTTCGGGATTTTGAACTGCACGATGGTTCCGGCACACATATAACACGGCATGAGTGTGGAATAAATAACGGTATTGCGGAAGGAACCGACGCGCCCGGCATTGTTGAGACAGTCCATCTCACCGTGCAGAATCGGGTTGTCTTCCTGCACCCGTTTATTGTGACCCGACGCCACCAGCTGGCCGTCTTTCACCAGCGCCGAGCCAATGGGAATGCCACCTTCCGACAAGCTCTTACGAGCCTGCCGAATGGCTTCCTGCATGAATTCGTCTATCATGTAGAGCAGATTTTAGATTGTATTGTGATCGTCCACCGATTGAAGCGGGGCTGGACTAAAACCGTTTAGAAAGGCTCATTTATCAGGCGGGTTAACGCCGACGGCGTTCTTTGGCGGGTTTGGCGTCCTTTTCCCGTTTGCTACCCGCCGATGAGCCCGACCGTTTCCGGGAGCGGCCTTCCCCTTCGGCAGCGCCCCGGCGAGTCAGGCGGGTTTTCATCGAACCATTTGGTGTACTTTTACCATCAACCAGCCATAAATCCAGACTCCGGCGGGCCAGGTTGGCTTCTTTAACGCGGACCTTTACGGTATCACCAAAGGCAAAAATCCGTTTGTTGCGCTTGCCGATCAGCCGGTAGTTATCCTTATCGAATTCGTAGAAATCATCTTCGAGATCCGTCATCCGGACTAATCCCTCGGCGCTGGTTTCGGCGATTTCGACAAACATACCGAAGTCGGTTACGCCCGTAATCACACCGGTAAACTCCTGATCGCGGTCCATCCGGCTCATGAACTCCACCTGCTTGTATTTGATGGACGCCCGTTCGGCTTCGACGGCCACGCGCTCACGGTCGGACGACTGTTTGCAGCGGGCTTCGTACTCTTCCCGATCCACCGATTTGCCGCCGTTCAGGTAATGCTGCAACAGCCGGTGGGCCATCATATCCGGGTAACGACGAATGGGGGAGGTAAAATGCGAATACCGCCGGAACGCCAGCCCGAAGTGCCCAATGTCCTCGGTGCTGTAGCGGGCTTTGGCCATCGTTCGGATGGCGAGTTGTTGCAGCGCATTCTGCTCCGGCTGCCCTTCCAGGTCCTCCATCATCGTATTGAACGATTTGGACAGCTCTTTCTCGTTATCGACTTTGAGCTTGTAGCCAAACCGTCCGGCAAAGGTGGCAAACGTCCGCAGTTTCTCGAAATCCGGCGAATCGTGTACCCGGTAGACCATCACGTTCGGGTGTTCTCCGCGCGACAAGTTGTGCACAAATTCGGCCACCCGCTTGTTGGCCAGCAACATAAACTCCTCAATCAGCTTGTGCGCATCTTTCCGGACTTTCGGATAGACCGATAGCGGCACCCCGTTCTCGTCGAGCTTGAATTTCACTTCAACGGTTTCGAAATTAATTGCGCCGTGCCGGAATCGTTCGTCGCGCAGTTTAAACGCCAGTTCGTTAAGCAGCCGCAGTTCTTCCAGGTAATCGCCCTGGCCGCTATCCACCACTTCCTGCGCTTCTTCGTAGGCAAACCGCCGGTCGGAATGAATCACCGTACGGCCAAACCATTCTTTCTTGATTTTGGCGTCGGGCGTCATTTCAAAAACGGCCGAAAAGGTCAGTTTATCCTCATTCGGGCGCAGCGAACACAGGTTGTTCGACAGTTTTTCGGGCAACATCGGAACCACACGGTCCACCAGATAAACAGACGTGCCGCGTTTGTAGGCTTCGTCCTCCAGGGCCGTTCCCATCCGAATGTAATGGGTTACGTCGGCGATGTGCACCCCGATTTCGTAATTGCCATTGTCCAGCATCTGAACCGACAGCGCATCGTCGAAATCTTTGGCATCTTCGGGGTCAATCGTAAACGTCGTCACCTCGCGCATATCCCGCCGTTTGGCAATTTCCTCTTCCGGAATCTGCTCCGAAATTCCTTCGGATTCCTTTTCAACGGCATCCGGGAAATGAATCGGCAATCCAAATTCGGCCAGGATGGCGTGCATTTCGGTATTGTGTTCACCGGCTTTTCCCAGAACAGAAATTACTTCGCCCTCGGGCCGGTGCCGACCATCGGGAAAGCGCGTCATCCGGACAATGACTTTATCGCCGTCTTTGGCTTCCCCCAGTTTATCTTTCGGGATGTAAATTTCCTCGTAAAGCTTTTTGCTGTCAGGAATCACCTGTCCGTAATTCGGCCAGGTTTCAATCCGGCCAACCAGCTCCGCACGGCCCCGTTCCACAATTTCTGTCACCCGGCCTTCAATCCGGCGGCTACGGCCCTGCGAACGGCTTCCGGAGGAGGAGCCACTCAATCGCTTCACTTTGACGGTATCACCATCGACGGCGCCGTTCAGGTCTTCGGTACTGACGTAAATATCGTCGTCACGGTCGCCCGAACCGGTGCTGACAAAGGCAAACCGGGGGTTGACGTGATCGACAACGCCCTCACTGGTCTGGTCGCTTTCGTTAAACTGGTACGTTCCGTCGGCGTGGCGGGTTAATACTCCGTCATCGGTCAGTTCGCCAATCAAACCATTGGTCAGGAGCTTCATTTTCCGGTCGTGCACATCGAAGTTATCCAGTACATCGGCCTGCGAAAAGGATGCTCCACTATTTATCTCAAAAAAAGCCGCAATGTCATTTTTCATTTCATCCAGAAATGAATTAGCCGACGGAACCGAACGGTTCTGCGCGCTTCGGCGGTTTTCTCGTGGTTTATTTCTATTATTTCTCATGTTTTTTGGAAAAGGGTGTTACTCAGAGCCTCAGAGCGACTCTTTGATTAACTATAATTCTCTCTGATTAGCTTTGTGTAACAACAAAAAATTACTCCAGTCGCGTAATGCGCTGTTCTTCTACCAGAGGAGCGCCCAGCAAACGGAGGTATACCTGCACCAGCGTCACAATGGATGCCCGGGCGTATTCCCGTACGCTGGTTAGCCCTTTCTTCTGGTAGTATACTAAACTAGTTTGGTCGCCGGTCAGTTCGAGCGGTTGAGTGGGCAGATTCAGGACGGCGGCCAGCAAATCGAGCGGAACAAAGTGACGGCTATCTCCAAAACGCCACATTTCCAGTACATCCTGATGGGGAATATCCCAGGGCTTACGGCCCGACAGTCGCAGGGTGGTTGGCAGTTGGTGACCGTGAACCAGCATCCGGCGGCACAGATACGGGTAGTCAAACTCTTTCCCGTTGTGGGCGCAGAGAATGAGTTCGTTAGCGGGGTATTTTTCAATCAGATTAATAAACTCACCCAGCAGCGCTTCTTCGTTATCGTTGGCAATTGTTTTTACTTTCAGGAATATATTGTCGTCATCGTCCCAGTACAGCCCCCCGATCCCGATGCAGACAATTTTACCATATTCGGCGTAGTAGGAAGCCCGCATATCGTACCACTTAGCCACCGACCAGTTTTCTTCGTTCTGGAAAAAACTGGTTTTCTGCCCCCACTGCTGTTGTATTCGCTCATCCAGATCGTTGTACGAAGGCGCTCCGGCAACGGTTTTGATATCAATAAATAAGAGGTTTTTGAGTCGTTTTTTCCAGGATACAGGCATAATGATGACAAAAAGATCAGGCGTGTAGGATTCCTTCCAGCCCCAACTCCTGAATTTGAATCAGGTTCTGTTCGGTAATGCTGTCAGGCACGAAGATAAACTTTTTGTCAAAAATCTGATCGCCGATGTAATAGCTAACCCAATATTGGTTATTTAAATGAAAAACATCGGGCATAATGGTCTCTACCACGACGTGTTCGCCAGGTTGCAACCCCTCAAAATAATGCCGCAGGGTCGAGGTTGTCTGTGATTGCTGCTGCGTCTGATCGGAAAACCCGTAGCCCTTGGAGGTCACGAAGACGTTCCGGATGGCAACGTCGTTCTGATTAATCAAAAAAACCTGCCAATCGTACTGATTAAGCTCCGTCAGTTTTCGCGCAATTACGACCTGAACGCCTTCTACCGGCAGAAACGAAATATCTCTCTTCATCTATTTTATACGCGCGGACCGCTGGGCGCTCCCAGTTCGTCCGTATTTCATGCATAAATACGTTAAGTAATTAATCAGACCAGCAACCGGCTTACACCCGCTGGTACGGATGTCAACTCCATTTCAAACAGATCGGCCAGATGGTGTGCCACGCGTTCGGCTACTTCCGTCACCGAAACGTCACGGCCCAGTTCAGCCTGCATGGAGGTAACGGCTTTGTCGGAAATACCGCACGGCACAATATGGTTAAAGTAACTCAAATCCGTGTTCACATTCAGCGCAAAACCGTGCATCGTTACCCAACGGCTTGCTTTTACGCCCATTGCACAGATTTTCCGAGGGCCGTTGGATTGTTTTTTATCCGTTCGATAATCCAGCCACACGCCCGTCAGCCCATCAATCCGGCCCGCATCCAGGCCATAATCCGCCAGGGTTCGGATGATGGTTTCTTCCAGTAAACGCATATACCGGTGGATATCTGTAAAAAAATTATCCAGATCCAGAATCGGGTAACCGACCAACTGCCCCGGCCCGTGGTACGTAATATCACCACCGCGGTTGATTTTGTAATACGTCGCCCCCAGGGTCTGCAAAAACGCATCGTTCGCCAGCAAGTGATCTTCCTTACCGCTTTTCCCCAGCGTATAAACGTGGGGGTGCTGACAAAATAAAACGTAGTTGGGTGTCAACGTTTGTGCGTCAACTGGCAGATTCCGATTGGCAATCTTGGCCGCAACAATTTCCGCCAGCAACCGTTCCTGATAGTCCCAACTCAACTGATAATCAATAAGTCCCAGATCCTGAACCTGGACTTGTTTATTGCAAATGGTGTTCATGTCGGCCTAGTCCTTAGAGAAAAAACACCAAAACCGGGCCTTTTCGTTCGTATCTATTCCGATCGTTTTGCGTCTAAGCGTAAAACAAGTTTATGGCACAGCATAATGACACCGGCAAAAAGGGCGAAGACGAAGCCGTCCGCTACCTCGAACAGAAAGGCTACGAGGTACTGGAACGCAACTACCGCCATCAGCACGCGGAAATCGATCTGGTCGCCCAAAAGGACAAACTGGTGGTTTTCGTAGAAGTTAAAACGCGCAGCAACACCCGTTTTGGCAATCCCGAAGCGTTTGTTACTTACACCAAAGCCAGGCTGATCATGAAAGCGGCCGAGCATTATATTTTTACGAAGGACTGGCAACACGATGTGCGTTTTGACGTTATCGCCGTAACGGTATTATCCGACGAAGTGACCATCAGGCACCTGGAAGATGCCTTTTACTGATTTTGTTTCCCTAAAAAAAAACGGTAGATTCGGGAATAGAACGAATCGATTCATTTAGTAAAACAGTATGCGGTTCCTCGTGTTGCTGATGGCGCTGACCGTCGGCACGGCTTATTGTTTTCCGGCTCCTCCGAAAAAAACGGCCTACCGCCCCCGGGTGTATACCGTTGAACAGCTTCGGAGCGATTTTGCGATTCTTCGGAAGACGCTGGAAGAGCGACATCCGAGCCTGTACCGGTATATCCCGTCCGAAAAAATGAATCAGCGGTTTGATTCGGTGTTCCGGCAGCTTTACCGCCCGATGACCGAAGTAGAGTTCCGCGAACTGCTCCGCCCCCTCATTGTGCAGATCCGTTGTGGGCATACCGATGTGCAGGAATCCCTCTCCACCAGTCGCTCAAGCCGAAAACCGCAGCCCGAATGGTTGCCGTTCGATATTATTCTGCAAAATAACCGGATGTTTATCGGACGTAACCGCAGCACGGACTCATCGCTTATCTGCGGTACCGAAGTGCTTAAGCTAGGCAACCATTCCGTTAGAGAAATTATTCAGGCCGCCCGCGACCGCTGGCCGTCAGACGGTTACAACCAGACCTTCAAAAATTATTTTCTGGAATTATACCACCTCGAAGAAACGTACTGGCGACATTTTGGCGGGCGCTCTCCCTGGACACTGACCGTTCGGGACACCACCGGCACGGAACGCATGACGACCGTTCGACGCCGACCGGTTGCTTCGGGCGACATCCCAGCGGCCCCAACTCCCACGACTGTCAGGCGCAGTAAAAAAAGCCGTCATCGGACCGAAGCGTCGTATAACGAGGATGATGCCAAGCTGCAACTGATGCGTTCCCTGCATTTTATTAACAGCGATTCAACTGCCGCCATGCTGATTATCAACAGCTTTGGCTACGACCGTTACCAGTCATTTCACCGAGAAGTATTCGAAACGCTGGAAAAACAAAAAGTGCAGGACCTGGTCATTGACTTGCGGCAAAATACCGGGGGCAACGCCGAAATCGGGTCAGATTTGATGTCATACCTCATGAAATCGGATTTCCGGCAGGTCGACCGGGCGGAGTGCCGGGTGCGCCGACCTAATTCCTGTTCGTATTTTGACCGGAAAGAAAAACGGGTTTTGCGCCAGAACTTCCGGTTTATGAAGTCAGAAGGTGGCCGTTATCAGTTTGGCAAATCCAACGTTGGCTGGAACAAACCCGCTTCCGAACACCGCTTTACCGGTCGGGTTTACATTCTGACCAGTGGCCGCACATTCTCAGCGGCTTCCATCTTTACGGCCAGCCTGAAAGCCCAGCGGGCGGTAACGATCATCGGTCAGGAAACCGGCGGGGGCGAAGCAGGCTGCAACGGCGGCATCATCCAGACACTGACCCTGCCCGAAACCCGGCTGCGCGTTCGGTTTCCGGTATTCTGGATTGCAACGGCCAGCCGAAATCCAGATCAAGGCCGGGGTGTAATGCCCGATTATCCGATTGAATACACCGTTCGGGACCGCATCAAACAGCGCGACCGGGATCTGGAAAAAGCCCTGGAACTCATTCAGGCCGGAAAGCAGAAAATGACGTTCCGCTAATCCCCAGCAGCTAACAAAAAGCCGCTCCTGATCGTCAGGAGCGGCTTTTTTAAAACCGTATTAAACGAAAGTATCAGTTTTGATCAGCCGTTGCTGTCTCTACGGTTTCTCCGGCATATTCCTCTGTGGGCAAACACGCACAAACCAGATTGCGGTCTCCGTAGGCGTTGTCGATCCGGCTAACACTCGGCCAGAACTTGCGGGCTTTCACATAGGGCAGCGGAAAAGCGGCTTTCTCGCGGCTGTACGGGCGATCCCACTGATCGGCAATAAACACGCCAACGGTATGGGGGGCGTGTTTCAGCACGTTACTGGCTTTGTCGGCCTTGCCTTCTTCCACCTCCCGAATCTCGGCCCGGATGCTAATCAGCGCATCGCAGAAGCGGTCGAGTTCGTCTTTGGATTCCGATTCCGTTGGCTCGATCATCATCGTTCCCGGCACCGGGAAGGAAACCGTCGGCGCGTGGAAACCGTAGTCCATCAAACGCTTCGCAATGTCTTCCACTTCGACCCCGACGGCTTTGAACGGACGGCAATCGACAATCATTTCGTGTGCGCAACGACCGTTTTTACCCGTATACAGAATCGGGTAATGCTCTTCCAGCCGCGTTTTCAGGTAGTTAGCGTTCAGAATGGCCGTCTTGGTCGCATTCGTCAACCCTTCCCCACCCATCATCGAAATATAGGCGTACGAAATTGTCAGGATGCTGGCCGAACCGTAGGGCGCTGCCGAAACCGCGTGAATAGCCTTATTACCACCCGTTTCGACCAGCGGATTACCCGGAAGGAACGGTGCCAGATGCTCGACCACACCGATTGGGCCCATACCCGGACCACCACCACCGTGCGGAATGCAGAAGGTTTTGTGCAAATTCAGGTGGCAAACGTCGGCGCCAATGGTTGCCGGACTGGTCAGGCCCACCTGAGCGTTCATGTTGGCACCGTCCATGTATACCTGTCCGCCGTGTTCGTGGATAATCTCGCAGATTTCCTTAATGGTTTCCTCAAAAACCCCGTGCGTCGACGGATAGGTCACCATCAGACACGACAGGCCGTTGCTGTATTGTTCGGCTTTGGCCCGTAGGTCGGCTACGTCGATATTACCGCGCTCGTCGCACTTCACAATGACGACTTTCATACCGGCCATCACGGCACTGGCGGGATTGGTTCCGTGTGCCGACGACGGAATCAGCGACACGTTCCGGTGTCCTTCATTCCGGCTTTCGTGGTACGCCCGGATCACCATCAGACCCGCGTATTCGCCCTGCGCACCGGAGTTGGGTTGCAACGACATGGCCGCAAAACCGGTAATCTCACACAGCCAGCGGCTCAGGTCATCCACGAGTTTCTGGTAACCCGCTACCTGATCTTTTGGGGCAAACGGGTGAATATTTCCGAACTCCGGCCAGGTGACCGGAATCATTTCGGCGGTTGCGTTTAGTTTCATGGTGCAACTGCCGAGCGAAATCATCGAATGCACCAGCGAAAGGTCCTTTTCTTCCAGCGACTTCAGATACCGAAGCATCTGGTGTTCGGTATGGTGCGTATTAAAGACCGGATGCGTCAGATAGTCCGACTGGCGAACCAGCCGTTCGGGCCAGTTGATCGACAGCGTTTGGGTAGCCGCATCCAGATCGCCGGAAACGCCGAAAACGTCCAGCAATTGAACCACATCATC
Source organism: Larkinella arboricola (assembly GCF_003259745.1). Classification (GTDB taxonomy): domain Bacteria; phylum Bacteroidota; class Bacteroidia; order Cytophagales; family Spirosomataceae; genus Larkinella; species Larkinella arboricola. The sequence continues at coordinate 918,200 of NZ_QLMC01000003.1, forward strand.
AATGGTTTTGGCTTCGTCGAAAGAAACGCTCACCCGTTCGTCGTCCAGATACCGCAGGTTAACCCCCGCCGTCCGGGCTGACTTCCGCAGGGATTCCACGTCATCAACCACGATGGTAATGGTGTCGAAGTAATTCTGCGTCTGAATTTTATAGTCGTTCCAGCGCAATACCGTTGCGAACAATTTGGTCAGACCGTGTACGCGCTCGGCAATGGCCCGGAGCCGCTGCGGACCGTGATAAACGGCATAGCTGCCCGCCATAACCGCCAGCAGTACCTGCGCCGTACAGATGTTGGACGTTGCTTTTTCCCGACGAATGTGTTGTTCGCGGGTTTGCAGGGCCATCCGCAGGGCTGGGTTCCCCTGAGCGTCGACCGAAACCCCGATGATCCGGCCCGGAATCTGCCGCTTGAACGCTTCGCGTGTGGCAAAAAAGGCCGCGTGCGGACCACCGTAGCCCACCGGCACACCAAACCGCTGCGACGAACCAACAACGATATCGGCCCCCATTTCGCCCGGAGGAGTCAGCAGTGTCAGGCTCAGCAGATCGGCGGCTACGGCCACAAAAACGTTGTGTTCGTGGGCAGCCGCAATCAGATCGGTATAGTCAAACACCTCACCGTCGGAAGCCGGATACTGCACCAACATCCCGAACAAATCCTCCTGAGTGACGTTTACCTGCTGGTGATCGCCCACCTGCACCTTGATGCCCAGGGGTGTGGCGCGGGTTTTGATGACATCAATGGTCTGCGGATGGCAGCGTTCCGACACAAAAAAGGTCGTGGCCGATTTTTTGGCGGCCGGGCGCTGGGCGTACAAAACGTGCATAGCTTCGGCAGCGGCCGTGCCTTCATCCAGCAGCGAAGCGTTGGCGATCTCCATCCCGGTCAGGTCAATGACTACGGTTTGGAAATTCAGCAGGGCTTCCAGCCGTCCCTGAGCAATTTCTGCCTGATAAGGGGTGTAGGCTGTGTACCAGGCCGGATTTTCCAGTATATTGCGCAGAATCACATTCGGCGTGATGGTGTCATAATACCCCGTGCCGATGTACGATTTATAAATCTTGTTTTGCTGAGCGAGCTTTTTAAAATCGGCCAGAAACTGATGCTCTGATTTTGCCGCGGGCAGATCGAGCGGCTTTTCGAGCCGGATGAGCGCCGGAACGGTCTGATCGATGAGTTCGTCCACCGAAGCAACACCGATGGTTTTCAGGATAGCATTCGTTTGAGAAACATCCGAACCGTTGTGACGGTCTTCGAAACGTTCCTGATAGTGTAGGTTGATCTTCATTACCCGTGAAGAGTGATTTAGCGTCGAAAGAAGTGACTTTCTTTATATAGTAGGTACTCGAATTTTTAGATTATACTTACAAAAATACAAATAATAAATGAACCTGTTTGGTTCCGTTTCATGAATCCGGTTACGTTTTGCTTTTATCCTGTTATTATTAAATTATAGCCTGTTTTTTGCGCAATCCTATAATGTCTGTACATCCAACCGTATCGGTTATACTGCCCGTCTATAACGGCGACCGCTTTCTGTCCGAAGCGATTGAAAGCATTTTGGGGCAGACCTCTACGGATTTTGAGCTACTTATTATCAACGATGGCTCAACGGATCAATCCGGTCAGATTTGCGAAAAATACCTCAGCACCGACCACCGCATCCGGCTCCTGACTAATTCAAAGCCGCTGGGCAAAGCGGGTGATCAGGCCAAGGAAATGGGTATGCAACACGCCAGAGGCCGGTTTATTGCCATCATGGACGCCGACGATGTGGCCAAACCGCAACGGCTGGAACGGCAGACGGCTTTTCTGGAAGCGCACCCGGATGTTTTCCTCTGCGGATCGTGGGCCGAATACATCGACCAGAACGGTACAGTGTTCCGGGACTGGAAACCCGACACGGAACACGGCCGGATTGTCCGGAATCTGTACTGGAAAAATTCCATCATGCACCCGACGTTTTTCTTCCGGAACGACCCGTCGGTTTTTCCATTTTACGAAACGAAGTATACCTGGTACAACGATTATTACACCCAATTGAAACTGATCAAACAAGGTCGGAAGCTGGCTAATGTGCCCGAAATCCTGCTGTCGTACCGGGTTTCGGGTCAGAGTTCAACCCAGTCGGGCATCAAAAAAAAGGTGCTGGAATATTTTCAGATCCGCGATGAAATTGCCCGCTATCCGGCCACCCGGCCCGACCTCCGCAGCCGGATGATCGTGCAGGCGCAGCAGTTGGCTGTAGCCGGCCTGCCCGAAAAATGGCTGCTGCGGTTTCATCCGGTTTTCCGAAAAACAATCTGATCCGTTGTTAAACCCTTTTCTATGTCCGACTACAACCAAGCCTACCACAATGAAATTGAAGCCAACGCCCGCCGGTCGGCCGAAACCGTAATTGGTTTTTTGATGCGGCTTTTCCATCCGCAATCGGTGATCGATGTGGGCTGCGGGCGCGGAACCTGGCTGGCCGAGTGGCAGCGGCAGGGCATCACCGATTTTCTGGGTATCGACGGCGGGGGGCAAGACCCGACGCGGCTGCTGATTCCGCCCGACCGGTTTCTGGAATACAACCTGAATCAGCCCTTCCCGGCTTCGAAGCGCTATGATCTGGTTACCTGCCTGGAGGTGGTCGAACACCTGAAACCGTCCTCCGCAGATACGATTGTGCAAACGCTCACGGGTTTGTCGGACGTCATTGTTTTCAGTGCGGCCGTTCCCCGACAGGGCGGTTTTCAGCACATCAACGAGCAGTGGCCCGCCTACTGGGCCGAAAAGTTCGAAGCCGCCGGGTATGTGTTTACGGACGGTATCCGCTGGCAACTGATGCCGCACGAGGAAGTGGCTTGGTGGTACCGGCAAAACCTGTTTTTAGTCATCAAAAAAGAGCTTTACGAAGCCCAATACGGCTTTTTGCCGCGCTTTTCGCCGGACTACTACGTGATGCACAAACTGGTTTACAAGACCTACACCAGTTGGTCATACCGGCTTTATTTCACCATCGAGCAGTTTATTTACAACCACTTCCACTCGTTGTACCACGCCATTTATCCAACGATCAAGAAAATTTTAGCGAAATCATGAATCCCATCGTCCGGCTGGTCTTTTTTAATCCGGTTATGAATTACGCCGTGTGGTCGATTCGCCGGTACGTTCGGCGAATCGCCAGACAAATACCGGCAGGGGCTACGTTGCTGGATGTAGGCGCGGGCGAATGTCAGTATAAACCGTTCTTTGCGCACACCCGCTACCGAAGCACCGACTGGTGCGGCACCACCGACCACCACCGGTATTCGGCGGGTATTGATTACATCTGTCCGGCGGACGACCTGCCGCTGGGGAACGCCAGTGTAGAATATGTGCTGTGTACGCAGGTTCTGGAACACGTCCGGCATCCCGAACGCGTCATTCAGGAACTGGCACGGGTCCTGAAACCGGGCGGTTTGCTGTTCCTGACGGTGCCGCAGAGTTGGGAAGAACACGAGCAACCGTACGATTACCACCGGTTTACGCGTTTTGCCCTACAAGCCTACGCCGACGATCACGGTTTTGAAGTGGAGGAAATCCGGCCGCAGGGTGGGCGTTTTCTGGTAATCGGTTTTTTTCTGGCCTGGAGTTTACCGACGTTATTTAAAAATACATTCGGCCAACCCGGTTTTCTGTTTGCCGTACTTTTCTTTTATCCACTTAATTTCCTGATTGCCTTACTCTTCTTTCTGCTCGATCCGCTCGACCGCAAGCGTGAGTTTACGATGAATTACGAGTGCATTTTCCGCCGGAAATAAAGCTCAGAGCAGTCGGCGGACCAGGGCGAAGTAGCCTTTCAAAACCGGGTTAACCACCCATGTAATGACGGGATTCCGGATTTCCGAGAAAACCAGCTCGCTCGAAAATTGCGACCAGAAAGCGGTATCCGGCACCGTTCGCTGGCGTTGAACCTGACGGCGAACAGTGCGGATGTGGCTCCGGTGCCGAATCAGAAAACCGTAGCCGTTTAGCTTTTCCGTGAAAAAGCCGCCCATCACGGAATACATCAGAATCAGTAATTCAATCCCGAGTAAAGCCGGTATCAGGAGGAGCAGCGTTTTTCGGTCGTAGTTCTGCCACACCGCCATCAACCGGTTTTTCTCCACATGGTACCACTTGGCCGTGCTTTTGGAAAAATGGTAATCGTGATAAATCACCGCCGACGAGCAGCAGAAATGCCGGTAGCCTTGCAGCAGGCCCCGCCAGCTTAAATCCTGATCTTCGGAATACGCAAAGAACACCGGATTGAAACCGCCAATCTGTTGGTAATACGCTTTGGGAATGTATAAACAGGCCCCGCTCACGCTGATAATTTCCCGGTCCTGAGTTTCGGCGGGCCGGGGACATCCGTTGTCTTTGCACCAGCCAAAACCGAGGTAATGAATCGCGTTGCCCGCCGTATTGAGCAAATCGCGCTGTTGCTGATGCAGAATAACGGGTTGCAGCAAACCGACGTTGACGCCTTTTTGAATCTGATGACAGTAACTCGCTTCCAGCCGGTCCAAAAAATCCGGCGTCACCTCAGTATCCGGATTGAGCAAAACGCAAACGTCGGCACCCGCAGCAAACGCCCGGGCCATTCCCAGGTTGTTAGCCGCGCAAAAGCCGGTATTTTCCGGCTGGTAGATCACCTTAACCGGCAACGATTGGGTCTGTAAAAACTCGCGGGTTCCGTCGGTGGACTGGTTATCAATGACCAGAATGTGGTGATTCCGATGTGTCAGCCGGGCCAACGACCCGAATAGCGTCGTCAGGTACTTTTGGTGGTTATAGGTGACAACAATAATCCAGGTGTTCAGCACAGTGACGGGCTCAGTCATTGGTCCGGTAAATCTCGATACTGCCCAGTTTTTTGACCTGCCGCAAACAACGGGTTTCGGCCGGTTGCGGCTGGCGGTCAAATACGAAGTACTTTACGTTCAATTGTTTCAGCTTGGCGGAACAAGGGTCAACACCCACGGCATACCCGTCTTCAAAGGTGTTGTTAATGACTGTTGTGTCGCGGCCATCGATGTAGGTGTAATATACCGTGTGGGCGTACCGGTTATAGGCCGAATCGCGTCTGGCGGTGGGATCCAGCACCCGCATGGTCTTGAAATCCGGCAGGTTTTTTACCCCACTCAACTGATTGACGCCTGTTGCCGCCACCAGATACGTAATATACTGACTGCCAATGACGACCCACCGGGCTTTAGGCTCCTGTTCGTGCAGTTCCCGAACGTTTTTGTACAGGGCGTTATCGGTAATTGGGGCCAGCCCTTTCGAGAGCGGATTCGCTTTCATGTTGGGGGCTACAAAGAGAAAAATCGCCAGAGCGAAAATGGCGGTCTGGTACGGAAACCGTATGAAAGGCAGTAACGAGATCGCCAGAGCCGTAAAAAAGAGCGTTGGCAGGAAGACCTGATGCGCTTTGAAAAAACCGTTGGAATCGTTCATATTCAGCACCGCCACGTAAGCCATCAGGCCAATCACGCCCGCGATGGCCAGCGCCGACACCGTGCCGCTCACCTTGATGCGCTGTTTACGAACGTAATCCAGATACAGCAGCGTCAGAAACACGTTGCCCACCCCAAAGGGAACCTGCGCCCGGCGCGTGGGACTCATGTTCAGCAGGGTAATTCTGGCGAGCCAATCCGGAAAACCAACTTCGATCCAGGCCCAGAAGATGAGCACGAACAGCGAAACGGCCACCAGCAGCGGATCGGCTTTGCGCGTATAGACAAACAGCAAAATCAGCGACAGAAAAATAACCGGTGCAAAGGTGATGAAGTGCGACAACTCGCAGCTATTCAGCCATTCTTTCGGAAAACGCACATCATCCACCAACCAGCCGTAATATTCCGAAAACCAGTTGGCAATAAAGCCCGTTCCGCCGGTTTCGCTCCGCTGGCCGGGATACACCGTATGGCTCATGACGTCAATGGACGCTTTGGCATCGGTGTAATAGGTATAGAAAATGGCTCCCAAAACCGCAAAGGCTACCCCAAACGTCAGCAGTTTAGCTGGTAGTTTGTCAAACAGCCAGTCGCGGTGAAACTCCCGCGCGACAAAGCCGACAAGCAAAAAGATCAACAGGTACCCCAACGGAATTTGATAGGGCGGATACAGCGCCAGCGCAAACGTGGCAAATGCCCAGACAAACAGCACGCCATTCACCATCAGCGTTTTCAGCGAACGACCGTAGAAAAGGTAAATGGAAGCCACCAGCAGCAGGGCCCCCGGCATCAGGTTCGGAAGCAGGTAGAACGACCACCGGGCCACACCGCTGGAAAAAACAAGCCAGAACGCCCCAAAAACCGACAGCCAGAAGTTGTTGCGGGTGAGCAGCATCAACAGCAGTGTCAGGGCCACCAGCGAACCAATGACCTTAAACTGCCACCACCAGGCGTAACCCTGCTCAGGACTCAGCAGGAAAAATCCCCAGTAGTCCGGACGAAAAACGCTCACCAGGTGCTTGACGGGATAATAGCCGACCAGCGCCGGACGCTCACCGCCCAGCGCCGGATTTTCCAGCGGAAAACCGTTCTGAACCTGCGACAGAATAAAAGGTGTTGAAACACCCCACTCGTCCACCCGAATCGGTAACGGTTTGCCGGAGATAAGCCCCCGCTTTGGGTCCGAGCCATCCGGAATGACCTGATTCCAGTACGGAATAGATGAATAATGAATTTTAGCCAGCGTCAGCAACACAAAAAGACCAAAGCAAACGCCCAGAAACCATTTCAGGCGCTTGTCAAAATGAATCAGTCTAAAGCCCTGGGGAGCGGTTTCAACCGGTTTTTCAGCCAAAGCGGCCGGGCGGCTGGCGGATACATCGGTTTTTACGGGTTGGGTGGTGTTCTTTACAAGGATAGGTTGGGCCGGTATTTTCTTCTTTTTTGACATAGCCGCAAGTTCTAATTTTCAGGTAGGGTACGATAGAAAGGATGTAGACCAATAATCAGGGTCAATCAGACCGTTTTTCGTTTTCCAGCACCAAATTACCGGTGTTCTGCAAATCCGTTACTTCTTTTTTCAAAATTGCTACTTCGTGTGTCAACTCCTTGATCGACTGCTGAAGTCTGGAATTAACGACCGACAGGTGCACCAGGAAGCAGATAATGGCAAAAATAGCAAACAGGAAAATGAGCGACGGCGGATAAAAAACGCCCAAAAGCAGGGAGATCTGCGTCAGGCCGTCACGCCAGATGGAAAATACAATCAAAATGATTGCACAAGCAATCCAGACAAAAGAATATTCTTCCCGCAGCTTTCCCCGCACGATCAACCGGGCAATGAATCCCATGAAAATCAACGTGCCGATCAGGCTAAAAACCTGGATGGTAATGGGTAAGGATTGCATGGCTATAAGCTTTGTTTTCGTAAGCGCACATAAACAAACAGGGTGCCCAGCGTTACTTTGAACAGGTAATAAATCGACCGGATAAACGTGATAGACGACGCTCCGCCCTGCCGTTCCTCCATCGTGACGGGTACTTCCAGGAGTCGTAGCTTGTGCAGGCCAAATTGCACGATTGCTTCCGGTTCGGGGTACTCGTCGGGATAATACCGGTTGACGATTTCCAGGGTTTTCCGGTTAAAGGCCCGGAATCCTGATGTGCTATCATGCACCGTTTTATGAATCAGTAACTGATTGAGCCACCGAAAATAGCGAATTCCAACGCGCCGTGCAAACGAAGACTGGAAGCCTTTGCGCTCCAGAAAGCGCGAACCGATGACCACATCGGCGCGGTCGTCAAAAAGCGGTTCGAGGAGTTTGGGCAAGCCGTCGGCGGGATGCTGGCCGTCACCGTCGATCTGCACGGCCATGTCGTAGCCTTTTCGGTAGGCATATTTATACCCCGCCTGCATACAGCCGCCGATACCCAGGTTGACGGGCAAATCCAGATGCAGGCAATCCAGCGTCCGGACAACGGCCAGGGTATTATCCGTTGAGCAATCATTGACAACCAACGTATCAACCGGCAAACCCGTCCGGATTTTAACCCGGCGAATGTCCTCCACCACAGCAGCCACCGAACTCTGCTCGTTGTAGCACGGAACCACCACCAGTATCCGAAGTGACTTCATTTTTGTTTATGAGTACGATAAAGTTGGACAGAAAACCTACTACTCAAAGGTAGCAGACCACCCCATGCGGGTCAACTTACAGGCCATAAATTCTCCACGGTTTGTCTATCTTACAGCCGATTAGTCTGAACTGATGATGCGCTTTCTCCGAAAAATCCTGCCTTTCTGCCTCGCCATTGCCCTGCTGGCCTATGCCCTCAACGATATATCCTTCGTCGATATTACCCGCCAGTTTCAACAGGCTCACTACGGCTGGATCGCGCTGGTCGCTCTGATTACGGTGCTGACGTATCTGATTCGGAGTAAACGCTGGCAGCAACCGTTGAAGGCACTAGGCTATTATCCTACGGCATTCCGGGCGATGGTTGCGATGCTGGCGGGCGTCATTGCCAGCCTGATTGTGCCGGGTTCGGGCGAGCTGACCCGCTGCGCCACGCTTCAGCGGACGGATAGCGTACCGTTTTCACAGGGTATTGGCTCGGTGGTGGCCGAACGGGTTATTGACCTGCTCATGCTGGGCGTGGTGCTGCTGCTTACGGTGCTGCTGGAACTCAACCGGATGCAAATCTATTTGAGTGGCCTCTCCCTTAATATTCCCAACGTTTCCGGCTGGTGGCTGTTCTTCGGGTGCCTCGTTACTGGGCTTTTAAGCTGGCTCAGTTGGCGGTGGCTACTCCAGTCCACCTTTCAGCAACACTCAATTGTTCTGAAACTAACCAACGCTGCCAGGGGCGTATGGGCGGGTTTCAGCGCCATTCGGAGTTTACCAAAACCATACTTGTTTGTACTCTTAACGGTAGGAACGTATTTCCTTTTCTGGCTGAGTACCTATTGCCTCTTACTATCGCTGGATCGTACGCACTCGCTCCCGCCATCGGCCGCCCTGACCATCCTGGCCGTTAGTTCGCTGGGCGGACTGGCGGTACCGACGCAGGGCGGTATTGGAACCTACCACTTTTTTGTTAGCCGGGTGCTGGTATTATACGGTTTTACGCCCGCCGAAGGGGCCGTCATCGCTACGTTTCTCCACGCCGTCGGGTTTGGTATTAACCTTCTTCTGAGTAGTCTGAGCTTTGTTCTCGTACCGTTTATTCTGGCTGATAAAACCAAATAACTATCCTTATAAGCTATTGATTATGAGACAGGAAAGATTACAGAATGGCTTTCAATAAATTACCCATATTTTCGTTTTATATTTGCACAAGCAGGGTCGGTCCCTGCTTTTTTGTTTGTTTTTCTTCACAACACTCTCATGAAGTATTTGCGTTACAGCGTCGGCTTCCTGTTGCTGGGTCAGTTGGCAATGGCCCAAACCGCCATGGATTATGCCAACACCATTCAGGCTGCCGACCTGGAAAAACACTTACGCGTGCTGGCTGCCGACGATATGCAGGGCCGTGAAACCGGTACGGCCGGTCAGCGAAAAGCCGCCGATTACATTGCCAAACAGTTTGCCGACGAAAAACTGCAGCCCATCGTCAAAAGCGAGGATGGCAAAACAGGCTACTTTCAGCCGTTCAAACTCTATCAGAAAACCTGGGGGGAATTTTACGTTAAGGCCGGAGGCAAGACCTACAATTACCCGAAAGATTTTATTGTTAACGGCCTGTTTGCGGTGATGCAGGAAACCCCGGGCGAAACGGTTTTTGCGGGTTACGGTATCTTTTCGGATCAATACAACGACTACGCCAAACTGGATGTTAAGGGCAAAGCCGTGGTGATTCTGGAAGGTGAACCTAAAAAAGCCAACGGGAATTATGTGATCACTAATTCCAAAAAACCGTCGGACTGGAGCAGCGAGGAAAGCGTACGCAAAAAAGCCATAATTGCCAAGGATAAGGGAGCCGAACAGGTATTTATCGTTTCGGCCGAATCGCCGGAAGCCTACCGCCAGCTGGTGGCCCAGCGCACGGCCCTGATGGGTCGCTTCAATCGGATGAGCCTCAAACCGTCGATGGAGAAAATCGGTGCCGTCGGAACGTTTCTGATTACGCAGGAAATGGCCGCTAACCTGCTGAACACAACAGCCCCAAAATTGCAGAGCGCCGTCGCGAAGATCAATAAAACCGGCAAACCGAACTCGGGCGTTCTGAAGGGCAAAATCAGCCTGAAAGCCGAACGGAAAGACGAGATTCTCGAAAGCAGCAACGTTCTGGGCTTTCTGGAAGGAACCGACAAAAAAGACGAAATTGTGGTGATTTCGGCGCATTATGACCACATCGGCGTCAATCCCGACGGTCAGGTAAACAACGGGGCCAACGATGACGGTTCGGGCACGGTTTCGGTTATTGAAATTGCGCAGGCCTTCGCCAAAGCCAAAGCCGAGGGCCACGGTCCGCGCCGGAGTATGCTGTTCCTGACGGTTTCGGGCGAAGAAAAGGGGCTGCTCGGTTCGGAATATTACACCGACATGAACCCGGTGCTGCCGCTGGAGAATACCGTCTGCGACCTGAACATCGATATGGTAGGCCGCGTGGACGACCTGCACGAAGGCAAATCCGATAACTACATCTACGTGATTGGCTCCGACAAACTGTCGTCGGAACTGCACCAGATCAGCGAAGAAGCCAACCGGAAGTACACCATGATGGATCTGGATTATAAATACAATGAGCCCAGCGATCCGCAGCGGATCTACTACCGCTCTGACCACTACAACTTTGCCAAGCACAAAATCCCCATCATTTTCTACTTCAACGGTTTGCACGCCGATTACCACCGCCCCGGCGATGACGTGGAAAAGATCGATTTTAAGCTGGCCGAAAAATCAGCGCGGCTGGTGTTCTATACCGCCTGGGAGATTGTAAACCGGGAAAATAAGCTGGTTGTGGATAGCAACAAGCCGTAAGCCAGAATCAGGCAGATTTAAGGAGTAACCGATATTCCCGCTACAACAACGGTTTGTAGCGGGAATATTCATTTTAGACAATAGTTAGTTTCCGGTTGAAATTTTGGCGGGCTTAGGAGCCATGCCCGGTTGTGCGATTTCGAAATTTTCTTTCTGTTTGGCTTCGGCAACAATCTTGCGGACATCGGCCAGCAGTTGTTTGGCATCGTAGACAACGCCGTCTTTTACGGTATATTTCACCCCGCCAACCCGCGTTACTTCATTTTTTTCGTTCAGGTGAATGGCTCCCGTGCCGTACAGGACTTTCAGGTTCGCCAGCGGGTTCTCTTCAGTAATCACAAAATCGGCCAGTTTACCGACTTCCACCGAACCAATCTGATCAGCCATACCGAGGGCTTCGGCCCCTTTCAGCGTGGCCGCCCGGATCACTTCCAGCGGATGGAAACCCGCTTCACGCAGCAACTCCAGCTCACGGATGTAGGCAAAACCGTATAACTGGTAGATATAGCCCGAATCAGACCCCGTGGTGACGCGTCCGCCCCGATTTTTGTATTCGTTGATAAATGCCATCCACAGTTGGTAATTGCGCTTCCAGGTTACTTCCTGCTCCGTTCCCCAGTTGTGCCAGTACGACCCGTGCGAAATCCGGCTCGGTCCATAAAACCGCCAGAGCGACGGAAGCGTGTATTCATCGTGCCACTCAGCCCGGCGGGTTAACATCAATTCGCGGTTGGCCTCGTAAATGTTAAACGTTGGGTCGATGGTAAAATCCAGCGCGATCAGTTCATCCATCACCCTGTTCCACTTTTCGGTGCCCGGTTTGGCGGCTTGCTGCCAGAGCTTACCGGCCTCCTCAAACCGATTTTGCTCGTTGTTATAGTTATAATCGGCGGGGTACGACTGAACGGTTTTATCCTCAAACAGGGCTTCGGGTAAACCATACCAGTGCTCCATCGTCGTCAGACCGGCTTTGGCGGTTGCCAGCGCATTCATCCGGGCCACTTCCAGTTGCGCGTGGTGGCAAGCCGAACGCAGGCCCAGCTTTTTGTTTTCGTCCAGAGCTGCCCGAAAGACATCCGGTTCAGCTCCAAAAAACTTGATACCGTCGGCTCCTTTTTTAGCATTTTCGCGGACCCACGCCCGGGCTTGCTCAGGTGTCGAAATCGGATCTTTGGCCCCCATCCCGAAAGCCGTATACGCTTTGATGCGGGGAGCCGTAATCTCGTTCCGCTCGCTTTTGGCGCGGTGGTCGAGCACCCAGTCGAGGCCGTTTCCCGCCGATGGATCGCGGATGGTCGTAATACCGTGTCCCAGCCAGAGTTTAAATACATATTCCGACGGCGTTCCCTGCGCCTTACCGCCGATGTGGCCGTGCATATCCACAAACCCCGGCATCAGGTACATGCCTTCGCAATTCAGCTCTTTGTCGCCGGGATTGGCCTGGGGGCGTCTTTTCCCGTCAATCGGAACACCGGGGTAGCCCACCTGCCGAATCTGGGTAATACGGTTTTTCTCCACCACAATATCAATCGGCCCGACCGGGGGCGCACCGGTGCTGTTGATGAGCGTAACGCCCCGGATGATGAGCCGTTTGTGGGGGCCATCGCCTTCCCTGCGGGTGGGGGCGTCGGTAATCTGGGCCAGTAAGCGGGATGAAAAGGTAAAAAGCAGGAGTATGAGTGTAAACCGACGGGTAAAAATCGAGTTCATACCGTGATGGAGGGTTTGTTGATCAGCAGATTAAGCAATATACGGCGTTTGTTGGTACATTTGATTTTTCCCGAACGTGGTTTTGTTTACTGAGTAAAAAAGTCAAGATTCGGATAATTATTCGCCGATAAAGTACAAATTATTTGAATTGGGGGTGGTCGTTACAAACAACTCACCATACGCAACGTTTTACAAATAGCCGTTCACCAGCGCTTCAGCCGTTGATGACCGGAACTCCAAGGACTGTTTAACGCTTATGAAAACCCTGTTTTTTAGCTGCATTTTACTGCTGACCCTCGTAGCCTGCTCCTCCGACAGCGGGAAAGAAACCGATGCCAACACGCCGAAATCCGGCCCCATCTATACCCTGATTTTCCTGGACAAATCGGTAAGCGTTAATCCTAACCAGGCCTTTGTCGCCCAGAAATATCAAAGTGCCCTCAACGACATCATCGAGCAGAATATCAAGAATAAAGGGGATAAACTGGAGGTTTATTTCATCCACGAAAATACCTCGAAAGCCCGCGCGCTGTCGGTGACGACACGTTCCGAGATGGAAGACGTCAGCAGTGCCAACGCCACCGACCGCGAAACGGCCCAAACCAGCTTTGATGTGTCGCTGAGCCGCGAAAAAGCCGCCATCCGTCAGCGGGTGTTGCAGCAACTGGCCGCACCCAATTCTTCCTCTTCGCGGAAAGAAACCGACATCTGGGCCAGCCTGCCGGTGATTGCCAAAGCCAACGAAAGCGGAGCTACCGTAAAGGTGTATTATCTCAGCGATATGGTGGAGAGCGTCTACAGCGCCGGACGCCGGGACTTTCATAAAACTCCGCCGAAAGACAATGCTCAGGCCGAAACCTGGGCCAAAGCCGACGCGGGGCAATTGAAACGGCACATGATTGGTAGCCCGGATATCGAAATGATTCTGCCGTTTGCGCCGGATGCGTCGGTGAAAGTAAATAACCCGGCGGTGACGCAGTACTGGACCACCTTGTTTCAGGAACTGGGGGCCGGAACTGTTGAGGAGCAATAACCCGGCTTTGTTACGAAGCCGTATTCAGCGACCGGACGAATTCGATTAGTTCATTAACGTCCAGAATAAAGTCGATGGGCGTGTTGAGAATGGCCTGCTGCGGCATAAAGCCGGACATGGCGGTTTCCGGTTTCTGGGCCACGATGACGCCCCCGGCATTCTTAACGGCCTTCAACCCGGCTGTACCATCGGCATTGGCACCTGATAGCAGAATGCCTACCATCGCCGGACCGTACACATCCGCAGCCGACTCAAACGTTACATCAAGCGATGGGCGGCTGTAATTCACTTTTTCGGAATTATCGAGTGAAAAAACGCCCTGTTTTTCAATCAGCAGGTGGTAATCTGCCGGAGCCAGGTACATGCTTCCGGGAAGTACCGCATCCTTGTCTTCTACTTCCTGAATGGGTACCGCTGTTTTAAGAGAAAGCAGATTGGCCAATGATGACTCAGCCGAGTTTTTTCGGTGTACAACGATAATAACAGTGAATGACAGAACAGAAGGCAGGGCTGGAAGTAATTTTAATAATACTTCAATACTACCCGCAGACCCACCAATAACGACGGCTTTGCAAGGCGTTTTCAGCTTATTTTCCGCCATATTTTTTCTTTATTCAATTGTTTATATTTCGGCTTAATTGTCGAAAAGTTCAGGGTTTCTTTCGAGCCCAAGGCCAGATAACCCAGCTTACCAATACTTTCATCGAACAGTCGGAGCGTTCTGTCCTGCAAATCTTTATCAAAGTAGATCAAAACGTTTCGGCATAAAACCAGATCAAACTCATTAAAAGAGCGATCAGAAACCAGATTATGCGTCGAAAAAATCATTTTCTCCGCCAACTTATCTTCAAATTTAACCTGGCCATACTGAGCGGTATAATAAGACGAAAAATCCTGCTTACCGCCGGACTCAATGTAGTTCTCCGAGTAGAGTTTCATCTGGGCCATCGGAAAAATACCCCGCCGGGCTTTTTCGAGTGCTTCAGGGTTTAAATCGGTCGCATACAGCAAAGACTTATGGAGCAGATTGGCTTCTTTTAACAGGATAGCCATCGAATATACTTCTTCGCCGGTTGCACAGCCCGCGTGCCAGATCCGGATGAAGGGTTTGGCGGAAAGTGTTGGTACAACTTCCGTACGCAGCGTTTTATAAAATAGCGGATCACGAAACATTTCCGTAACCGTTACCGTGAGCCCTTCCACTACGTGTTTCAGATAATCTGCATCCGATTTAAGTCGGTACCGGAATTCGGCAAAACTTGGAAATCGGTCCAGCGTAAACAGCCGGTTGATCCGCCGTTTCAGCGACGCCCGGGCGTAGTTTGTAAAGTCATAACCGTAGATTTCAAACAGGTCATTCAACACCAAATCCACTTCCTCGTCTTCAATCATCATATCCTGTCAAACCTGCGATAACAATTGCAATAACCGATCAACATCAACCGGCTTTGAAATATACTCCGTAGCTCCGGCTTGCAGGCATTTTTCGCGATCACCGACCATGGCCTGAGCCGTTACCGCAATGATAGGCATCCGGGCCCGTTTCTCGATGTTTTTAATTCGCGGAATCGCTTCATAACCATCCATCTCGGGCATCATCATATCAATCAGGATGGCATCTACAACTTCGTCGGTTGTTAATAAATCCAGAGCATCCTGCGCATTCGAGCACGAAATACAGTCGAAAGATTTAGCCCGTAAGGTAGCACTCAGGGCAAAAATATTCCGGGAGTCATCGTCAATAATCAAAATTCGTTTTTTGCGCATGGCGACCGTGTTAAAGTATCTACGCTAATGGGCTGTAATCAGACGTTTATCAGGGCCGCTCATAAAGCCACACCCGCAACAATGAGATTAGTTGATCAATATCGACCGGCTTCGTAATGTAATCGGAAGCACCCGCCTGAATGCATTTTTCGCGGTCGCCGGTCATGGCTTTCGCGGTTACGGCAATAACAGGTAAATTCTTCCACTGGTAATTTTCGCGGATTTTTCGGGCCGTTTCATATCCGTCCATTTGCGGCATCATCATATCCAGTAAAACCACATCAATAGCTGGGTTTTCCTGGAGTTTCTGATAGGCTTCCTTACCGTCCAGGGCCGTCACCACGTTCATCTTATAATTCTCAAGTGCTTTCGAAAGCGAGAAAATATTCCGCACATCGTCGTCGGCAACCAGTACGGTTTTATTCGCCAATACCTGACCTAACGCACCCAGTTTTTTATAATCCTCGTTGATCTTACCGGACTTCTTATTTTCATCCACTAAATGGAGGAAAAGCGACACTTCGTCGAGCATACGCTGGTACGAATGTGCCGTTTTTATAATGATGGAATCGGCGTATTTTTTAATTTTTAATTCCTCGGCCAAAGAAAGACTTTTCCCGGTAAATATAATAATTGGTAGACTTTCCAAACCCGGATTCTTTTTGGCTTCTTCCAGCGTTTCATACGCCTTTGTATCCGGAATTCCCATGTCCAGAATCACGCAGTCGATCTCTTCTTTCTGCAAAGCATCAACCCCTTCCGAAATGTCACTTTTCAGGTCCGAATTAATGTTAAACGTTTCCAGAAAATAAGCCAGGGCTTTAGCGTGTTTTGGATTATCTTCAATAATGAGAACTTTCTTACTCGTCCGGTTCAGGACGTATTCGATCTTCTCGAAAATTTCCTGCATTTGCTCAAAAGCCACCGGTTTATCCACAAAGTCTACGGCTCCTTTTATCAGGCTCTCGTTTTTCAGCTTGTGCGAAGACATGATGTGGACCGGAATGTGACGGGTTTGCGGATCGGCTTTCAGGGCGTCCATGACCTGCCAGCCACTCATGATGGGCAACTGAATGTCCAGCAAAATGCCGATTGGCTTGTAAATACCGGCCAGTTTCAGCCCTTCATCACCCCGCACGGCTACCACACCCTTATACCCCTTGTTGCGCGAATAATCCAGCAGGGCTTTGGCAAAATTCGTGTCATCCTCAACAATCAGAATCACCTTATCCTGCTCGGTAATACTGGCCCGGTCGTCCGGAACACCCTGCGGAACGGTTGTACTAATGTATTTATTGGCGGTTTCCGGCTCCCTCTCCGGCTGCGGTTCTACGTTCCGGCTGACATATTGGGTGGTTTTTGCCTGCACCTGCTCCAAAGGCGCGTTTTTAATGGGCAGGTGGACGGTAAACTCACTTCCCGCATTGACTTTGCTGGAAAGTACAATTTCGCCCCCAAGCAGCTTTGCCAGTTCACGACTGATGGATAAGCCTAAACCCGTGCCGCCGTACTTGCGTTTGGTAGAGCCATCGGCCTGCTGGAAGGCTTCAAATACGAGTTGCTGCTTCTCCGGCGGAATACCGATTCCTGTGTCTTTCACAATAAAGCTCAGCATTGAGTCCGTCTGCGGAGTTCTCTTAACCGTCAGCGTAATACTGCCCTGTGCCGTAAATTTGAGCGCATTGGAAATCAGGTTTTTCAAAATCTGTCCCAGACGCATTTTATCGGTTTCGATCACGGTCGGCACATTTTCTTCAACGGTTATGGCAAAATCCAGTTCTTTTTCTTTGGCCAGCGGAGCAAACAGCGCCTGAAGTTCCTCGGTTATATCGGCCAGCGAGACATCCAGGTACTCCAGTTTCATCTGACCGGCTTCAATCTTGGAAAGATCCAGAATCTCGTCGATCAAACCGAGCAAACCATTTCCGGACGACTGAATGACTTTGGCGTAGTCGATCTGGTCGCTGGTCAGGTTTTCCTCGTTGTTCTCGGACAGCAATCGGCTCAGCAAGAGAATGGAATTGAGCGGGGTCCGGAGTTCGTGGGACATATTGGCCAGAAACTCCGACTTGTAGCGGGTGCTGAGTTCCAGTTCTTCGGCCTTCCGCTGGATTTCGTTATTTTTTTCTTCCAGCAAAAAGCTGCGTTCTTCAAGCTCGGCGTTGGTTTGCTGGAGTTCTTCCTGCTGCACGCGCAGTTCTTCTTCGGACGCCTGAAGCTTCAGCGACTGGGCTTCGAGTTCGGCGTTGACGTTCTCCAGTTCGTTGTGCTGAGCCTGCAATTCCTCCGACTGAGCCTGGGTTTCCTCCAGGTAATTTTGCAGTTTCACATAGTCCAGCGCCGAATTGATGCCAATGGCCACCGACTCCAGGTTTGACTCCAGAAATTCCATTTCCAGCGGTTCGGGTTTCCGCAGCAAGCCAATTTCGATTACGCCAATGCACACGCGGGCGTATACCAGCGGCAGAATGACCAGAGCCGTCGGTGTGGAATCTCCTAAAGATGAACTAACCCGAATATAATTGGCGGGCAAATCCTGAATAACGATCGGCTTTTGGCTTTTGATCACCTCACCAGCCAATCCCTCACTGATCCGAACGGTTTCCGGTGCATGGGTTGCTGCGTAGCTGCCGGCCAGCTTAAAGGTGGCGTCGTTTTCGATGATATAAACCGTCCCCAAAGGCGCATTAAGGTAGCTGGTCAGCGTCGCAATAAGGTTGTCAGCCAGCTTCTTTAAATCCCGTTCGCCCCGCATGGCATCGCCTATCTGAACCGTACCGGTTTGCAGCCAGTTGCGCTTATTTAAATCAGTAAATGTCGTCTCAAGCGACTCCGCCATCGTATTGAGCGCCCGGGCTATTCGACCCAGCTCATCATCACGGTCGTCCTGGCTTCGAATGGCGTAGTTTCCTTCGGCGATGTCGGTCGTAATATCCTCCATCACGGTGATCCGTTCGGCGGTTTCCCGGTATTTTTCTTCCGATTCGAGCTGCTTGGCAATCCGATCGTCCAGGTCTTTTTTAATACGTACATAGGCACTACCGGTAATAATAATGGAAATAAGGGCGGCAGCAAGCAGTAGATAAGGCGTATACGTAATATAGATTTGCTGTTGTTCGAGCCGGGTGTTTAAAAAGTTATTTTCATCCGCTTTAATCTGGTTGATCATGGCCCGTAACTCATCCATGATTATTCTTCCTTTTACCATTTCCGCATGACGGGCCAGGGTATCTTGGGTAAACGATTTCCGGCGGGTTGTTAAGGTGATGACCTGCTGCATCTGAGCAAACTTGGCCTCATATAACTCCTTAACTCTCTGAAGATTTTTCTGCTGGGCGGGATTGTCGGCCGTCAGTTCCTGAACCTGGTTATAGCTATTCGTTACCTTTTCATAGCTTCCGTTATAAGGTTGTAAGAAAATCGGATCAAGGGTGACTAAAAAACCACGCTGGCCGGTTTCAGCGTCTTTAGTATACGAGATAATATTTTCAGCTTCGATTAATATCTGGTTGGTATGATTAACCAGCTTCGAATTGTCGATCAGCTTCTGGGTGCTATAAAATGAAGCAATAAGGCTGACCAATAATAATAAAACGGAAAAAGAAAAGACAAGCTGAAGCTGTCGTATTACGGAGTTGGAAATCGTTTGCGGCATGACGGATGCGCTTAATTAGCACTTAGCGTTGTGTTATTCTATTTCATTATTCTGGCGAGCCGGAAGAATCAGAATGAATTGGCTCCCTTTATCAATCTGGCTCCTGGCAGAAATAATTCCGTTGTGTCTGTCAATGTTTTTCTTTGCAATGGCCAATCCAATACCGGTGCCTTCGTAACTGGTCCGGTTGGTTAACCGCTGAAAAATCACAAAAATACGGTCTATAAATCGTTCATCGAAACCAATACCGTTATCGCTGACAATGATCCGGTAAAAGTCTCCATCACTGGCCGGTTCGCTGTCAATTCGTTTGTCTTTAATACGCTCCGACGTGATGCTGATCATGGGCGGAACGTCTTTTTTAGAAAACTTCAGGGCATTACTGATCAGGTTTTGAAAAACCTGCCGAATCCGGCCCGGTATGGTATCAATGGTTGGTAAGGAATCTACCGTAATGATGGCGTTCTTTTTGCTGAGTAGTTCGTCGAAATCCGATAAAATTTCGTTTAGAATACCGTTTAAATCCGTCGATTGAAAGGCTGCGGGTGTCGATAATTGGGAGTAGGCCAATAAATCGTTGATCAAACTCGACATACGGGCCGACGAATTAATGGACCGGTCAAGGTAAGAAACAGCTTCCGGAATATCGGATAAAAACTGCTCTTTAACCAGATCGTTCAGAATCTGAATTTTTCGGAGCGGCTCTTTTAAATCATGCGACACCACCCACGTGAACTGCTGTAGCTCATGGTTGCTTCGTTCGAGTTCCAGATTTTTAATGAGCAGTTCTTTGGTCCGCAATTCTACTTCCTGTTCCAGCAATTCAGCCGCCTGTTTTTGCGGATGGATATCCGTATACGTACCGACCCAACGTACCAGAGCATTCTGCTGTTTGACGGGTAGAATACGCAGCAAATGATAGCGATAATTTCCGGTTTCCAGCTCTTTCAGACGAACTTCCCGCGTAAATTCAATCCCACTTTTTAAATAAACCGGCCATTCGTCGCAGACATCATCGTCCGGGTGGGTCTGGGGAAAAGTCGTCGGGTCAGTAGAATACCGAAACCAGTGTTCGTTGACGTACTCAATCTGACCATCGGGGGCAATGGTGAAGGCCATTTGAGGCAGCGAAGACATAACCAGCCGAAGTTCCTGCATCCGCCCGGCTATTTCCTCCTGCGCCTGCTTTCGAACTTCAATTTCTTTCTGCAAAGACAGCTGCGTTTCGCGCAATTCCTGCTGCTGCCGGTAGAGCCGATATAACGTTTTAACTTTCAGAACCAGAATATCCGGGTCCACGGGCTTGGTCAGGTAATCCACGCCACCCGATGTATAACCGCGGGTAATGAATTTTTTCTCGGTATTAACGGCCGACAGAAAGATGATGGAAGTGTCTTTGGATTTACTAAAACCTGCAATGGCATTGGCGACCTCAAAACCGTCCATGCCGGGCATTTGTACATCCAGAATAATGACCGCATAATTGGTTTTCAGAACTTTCTTCAGCGCTTCTTCGCCCGATTCAGCCGTATCGACCAGAAAGTTATGCAACTCAAGTATTTTTTTTAAAGGGAGGATATTTTCCGGCCTGTCATCAACAATCAAAATCATACGCAATTCGGGTGTTTAAGGCTACGAAAAAGGCCGCTTTACGTGTTTCCGACTCCTTCCAAAAGAAGGTGTGAAGATAGGACGGTGAACGGGGTGCTTCCAAATCTGGAAGTGTTCGCTAAATAAATAAATTGAAGGTATTCTGCGCTTTTGGATAGTTTTCGGCAGAAGATAATGAACAACTGGGTACTAAAAAATAAACCCTTGCAGAATTTCTGCAAGGGTTCTCAGTAGCGGGAGCTGGACTCGAACCAGCGACCTTTGGGTTATGAGCCCAACGAGCTACCAACTGCTCCATCCCGCGATGTTTGGAATGCAAAGGTACAGCGTTTTTCATAAAAAACAACTATCTTTGTAAAAAATTTAACCCCCTCCGCTATTTTTTTAGTTCGGAGGGGAGTTTTTTTCTGTAGGTGTTGGTTATCAAATCCATGAATACTTCCATTGAAACATATTCCCCGGACCATAAAGCCGGTTTTGTCAGCATTGTTGGTAAACCGAATGTGGGTAAATCCACGCTGATGAATCAGTTGGTGGGTGAACGGCTTTCCATTATTACCTCCAAAGCCCAAACCACCCGTCACCGCATTATGGGTATCCTCAACGGGGTACACAACGGGCAGGAGTTCCAACTGGTTTATTCGGATACACCAGGCATTATTAAGCCTCAATACCGCCTGCATGAGTCCATGATGAGCTTCGTGCGCGGTTCGCTGGAAGATGCCGACGTGGTTTTGTTCGTGACCGACATTTTTGAAAAACACGACGAAGATGATGTAATCGAACGGTTGCAGAAAGCACAGACCCCCATTTTGTTGCTGATCAACAAAATTGACCTGGCAACTCCCGAACAGATTGAGGAGAAAATTCAATACTGGCAGGAGAATTTTAAGGCCGAAGCCATTATTCCCATTTCGGCGCTTAATGCCAAAAATATTGATCTGCTGTTTGAAGCCATCATAAACCGTCTGCCGACTCACCCGCCTTTTTTCCCGAAGGACGAACTGACCGACCGGCCCGAACGCTTTTTTGCTTCAGAAATTATTCGCGAGAAAATCTTTCTAAATTATAAGAAAGAGGTTCCGTACAGTTGTGAGGTTATTATTACGGGCTTTAAAGAAAAAGAAGACATCATCGTCGTCCAGTCGGAAATTCTGGTTGAGCGGGCTACTCAACGGGCAATTCTACTCGGAGAAGGTGGTAAAATGATTAAAAAAACGGGCATTATGGCCCGTGAGGAACTGGAACGCTTCTTTGGAAAGAAAGTGTTCCTTGAACAGTACG
Organism: Larkinella arboricola; assembly: GCF_003259745.1. Lineage (GTDB taxonomy): Bacteria > Bacteroidota > Bacteroidia > Cytophagales > Spirosomataceae > Larkinella > Larkinella arboricola. The sequence goes on from NZ_QLMC01000003.1 coordinate 940,207, forward strand.
TAAAAGTTGAACCCGATTGGCGCAGTAAAGAAAGGGCGCTGAAACGGTTTGGATACGAAGAATAACCGGAAAAAGAGGACGGGAAGACAGGAAAACAGGAGGAAAGGAACACTTACTAAACTTCTCCTCCCGGCTCTCCTTCTTCCCATTTTCCTTTTCCTCCTTTCCTCATTTAACTGAATTATGGCAAATATTGTAGCAATTGTAGGCCGCCCGAACGTCGGGAAATCGACGCTGTTTAACCGACTGGTAGAGCAGCGACAGGCCATTATGGATAATCAGCCGGGCGTTACGCGCGACCGGCATTACGGCTATGCCGACTGGACCGATAAGTATTTCACGGTAATCGATACTGGTGGTTACGTAGTCGGCTCCGATGACGTTTTTGAAGAATCGATTCGCGAACAGGTGCAGATCGCCATTGAAGAAGCATCGGTGGTGCTGTTTATGGTGGATGCCATGGCCGGCCTAACCGATCTCGATAAGGACTTTGCCGACGTACTTCGCCGGTCGAAAAAGCCGGTTTTTGTGGTGGCCAACAAATCCGAAACCGTGATGCGTCAGAACTCGGTCGGTGAGTTTTACGCCCTGGGGCTGGGTGACCCTTACCCGATCTCGTCACTGACGGGCACCGGAACGGGTGATTTGCTGGATGAAGTCATTAAGCATTTTCCAACACCGGGCGTGGAAGATCCAAACGCCGGTATTCCCCGTATCGCTATTCTGGGCCGTCCGAACGTCGGGAAATCGTCATTTCTGAACGTTCTGATCGGTGAAGACCGCAGCATTGTGACCGACATTGCCGGTACTACGCGCGACGCCATCGACACCCGGTACAAGGCATTTGGTAAAGATTTTATCCTGACCGACACCGCCGGTATCCGGCGCAAGGCGAAGGTGAAGGATAATATCGAATTTTATTCGGTGATGCGCTCGCTGAAAGCGCTTGAGGAATCGCACGTGGTCGTTGTGATGCTGGATGCTACGCGCGGCCTGGAAGCCCAGGACATGAACATCATCGGGCAGGCGGTTCGAGCCAAAAAAGGCGTGGTTCTGATGGTGAATAAATGGGATGCCATTGAAAAGGATTCCAAAACCGCCGACCAGTGGAAAAAGGACATCGTGCATCGTATGGCCCCCATTGATTATCTGCCGGTTGTTTTTGCTTCGGTTCTGGAAAAACAGCGGATTTTTCAGGTCATGGAAAAGGCGATGGAGGTATACGAAAACAAAAGCAAGAAGATTCCTACCTCGAAGCTAAACGACGCGATGCAGCCGGAGATCAACGCGTACCCGCCCCCGGCCACGAAGGGGAAGATGATCAAAATCAAGTATATGATTCAACTGCCAACGCCGTCGCCAACCTTCGTGTTTTTCTGCAACCTGCCGCAGTACATCAAAGAACCGTACAGCCGGTATCTGGAAAACAAACTCCGCGAACACTTCGGCTTTGACGGGGTTCCAATCACTATATTTTTCCGCCAAAAATAATCGAAACCGTTGGGGCGGTTTTGTCGTCTCAATTACGGGATTGAATTGGAGCGCTGCTGGTTTTCCCGGCAGTGCTTTTTTTTGCCCTGAAGCCGTTAAGCTAACCTATTCTTAGCCGTCGGCAATGGCCTATAGGATAGCTATTCCATGATGCAGAACCTCCTAAACAGCACCTAAATTTACCGTTTGATCTAAATAAATTAACATATCAACTTTACGGGCTATATTTTTTTGGAGAATATGGATAAATGACTAAATTTCAATCACTTTACCATCTCTATTAATTCTAAAACGCACAAGGAATCATGACTAACGACACGCTGACCAACGACGACAAAAAGATTGAACGGGCTGCCTACGTACTGAAAGCCGTGGCCCACCCTCTGCGCATCAAAATTATTCAGATGCTGAACGAGCAAAAGGAACTGAATGTATCAACAATTTACAAAAATCTCAACGCTGAGCAATCACTGATCTCCCACCACCTGATCAACATGCGCGACAAAGGAATTCTGGAAATTCGTCGGAGCGGCAAAAATATTTATTACTTTCTGGTCGATGGCTCCATTGCCGAAATTATCGACTGCATATACCGTAGCAAAATTATGGCCTAGCAAAAAGGGAAGCGGTACCGCTTCCCTTTTTCATATTTTCTATATTTACGAGAATAACTCGCCATCCCGGTAGACGGGCACAACGCCCAGGTGCCGATACGCTTTTTCAGTGGCTTCCCGTCCGCGCGATGTGCGCTTCAGGTACCCCTCCTGAATCAGGAAGGGTTCGTACACCTCCTCAATGGTTTCGGCTTCATCACCGCAGGCCGTGGCAATGGTCGATAAGCCAACCGGTCCGCCTTTGAACTTGTCGATAATGGTCATCAGAATCCGGTTGTCCATTTCGTCCAGCCCGTTCTGATCAACGTCGAGCGCCCGCAGGGCGATTTCAGCAATTTCGGCGGTAATGATGCCCTTTCCTTTCACCTGCGCAAAGTCACGCGTCCGGCGAAGCAGGTTATTCGCAATCCGCGGAGTTCCGCGGCTCCGCCGGGCAATTTCATACGCTCCGTCCTCTTCAATGGGCGTACTCAGAATGGCCGACGACCGCTTGACAATCGAGGTCAGCAGGACCGCATCGTAGTACTCCAGCCGGGCGTTGATCCCGAACCGGGCCCGCAAGGGCGAAGTCAGCAACCCGGCCCGGGTGGTGGCGCCGATCAGCGTAAACGGATTCAGCTTGATCTGAACCGTTCGGGCATTGGGCCCCGAATCGAGCATGATATCAATTTTGTAATCCTCCATCGCCGAATACAGGTACTCTTCCACAACGGGGTTGAGCCGGTGAATCTCGTCGATGAAAAGCACATCATTTGCTTGCAGGTTGGTGAGCAAACCGGCCAGATCACTCGGCTTGTCGAGTACCGGACCGGACGTCATTTTAATCCCCGCATTTAACTCATTGGCAATGATGTGCGAGAGGGTGGTTTTACCCAAACCCGGAGGGCCGTGAAGCAGAACGTGGTCAAGAGCCTCTCCGCGCTGCGTGGCCGCCATTACGAAAACTTTCAGGTTTTCAAGCACTTTGGCCTGGCCCGTAAAGTCTTCGAATGAGAGCGGCCGCAGGGCGCGTTCGATCTCTTTCTCCGTCGCTGTCATCCCCTCACCGGTACCTTTTAGAATATCTTTCCGCATGGTTCTTTGAATGAAAGCATTTGTTGTTTAACTTCTAAATTCGGCTTGATTTTCAGCCATTTAGACAAGTGCCGTTTTCATTCAAATATACGAAATTCCGCGCACAAAACCGCTATCGAACCAGCAGAATTGACCCCCGTTTTACGACTTTCGGCCGCTCCGGATAATATAAACTTTTGTAGTTGACGACGTAAGCATACACCATCGGCGGGTACGCCTGTCCACGGTATTTTCCATCCCATTTCTGCTCCGGATCGTTCGAGACAAAGATGACCTCCCCCCAACGGTTAAAGATGCGAAGCTCGAAGTCGGTTATGTAGGAGGTGAATACGTCCAGCAGGTCATTGTTGCCGTCGCCGTTGGGCGTGAACGCGTCAGGAATTACAACCCGAGGTTCGCACTTATCGACTACCACAGCCGTATCCATCCGGAAACACCCGTTGGCGCCCGTCACCCGGACGGGGTATTCGCCCACCTCCAGCACAATCGTCCGGGGGTTAGTATCGCCCGAACGCATCCATAAGTAGGTCAGATCACTCCCGCCCGTTACCTGGAGGGTTACACGGCCACCTTCATTCACGCAGAAGGGCACCTCCTTGGTCAGACTGAAATTGGGCAGCGGCAGGAAGGTAAGCTGCACCTCGTCGGATACCGTACAGACGCCGTCTTTGGCCACCACCGAGTATGTACCCGAAGTGGTAGGCTGGATGGATGAGGTGGTGGCCCCGGTTGACCATAGGTAGGTGGCCCCCGCCGAACCCGTTGCCTCCAGCCGCAGATCGGGCGTTGGACACAGGGTTCTATCCGGCCCTAAACTAACGGTGGGCGGCACCTGCACAAACACAATTTTCCGGTCAGAAGCTACACAACCCAACTGTGATGTCGTATACGTCAGGACAACAGGATTTGGCCCGGCCAGGCTATCGGCGGGCGTAAACCGTCCGGTACTGTCCACTCCCGGCCCCGTCCAGAAACCGCCTAACGGTGTTGCTCCGCTGAGCGTTACAACCGGCGAATTGGCGCAGACTTCCAGCGTTGGCCCGGCTTCAACGGTTGGTTTGAGATTAAAATTAACCACAATTTCATCAGATCCCTGACAGCCGGTTAACGGGTTACGAACCGTCAAGCGGTACGGACCAGCCGCTGATACGGTAATCGATGGGGTCGTCTGGCCGGTATTCCACTGATAAATATCACCCGGTGCCTGCACCAGCGAGGCCAGTTGAACGGTATCGCCAATACATTTGCCCCGATCCGGCCCCAGCGAGACATACCCCGTTGTATCAACCGGTACGCGGATATTATTCAATGTGTCGAGACAGCCCCCGGCATCGCGCGCTTCGAGGCTGTAGACCCCGCCGTCGATTCCTGTCAGGCCCGAACCGTTGCCGACCACCGCGCCGTTGACATCGCGCCAGATAAACTGCGTGGGCTGCCCTCGGACAACGGTTAGCTGAATGGAGCCGCTTTGCGGAACCGTACACAAGGCTATTTTCGGATTTGCCCTAACTTCGATGCTGTTGTTGGAACGAAGTGTCAGGGTGGTGTCAACCGTACAGGCGTCGTCGCTGATGATCCGGACGGTATAATCACCATCCCGAATGCCCTGTAATAAGGCCGTGGTATCCGGGAGCGGTTGTCCGCCAAAACTCCATTCAAACCGCCGGACGGTAGCCGACCCCACGTTTATCCGAATGCTTCCGTCGACGGTCGTACAGCCGGTGGGTGGGGTCATGACAGCCGTGATGGCCGGTTTTGGTAAAGCGATGACGGCAACGGTATCGGTATTTTCACAACCGTTCACATCCCGGACAATGACGGAATAATTACCCGCCTGCGAAACCGTTGTTTCCCGTTCGGTCGAACCGTTGCTCCACTGGAAGCTCGTCCAGCCGTTGCCCCGGGCGGTCAGGGTGATGGCACCGTTCAGACAAACCGTTGTATCAGGGCCGAGTGAAAAGTTGGGCGAACGACGCAAATTCACAATGATTGTATCACTTTGGAAACACCCCCCATTGGCCGCAATAACCACAAACGTACCGGGAGTTATGCTGTTATACCCCGGCCTGCCCGGGGTTGTCACAGTTAATGTTCGTTCATTATACCCTCGAAGAATACGCCCGTTTCGAATCCAGATGTACACACTGGCGTCTACTTTGGCATCCAGCGTATGCGTGTTTTTACACTCATTTATATCCGGTCCCAGATCAATAGGGTCGGGTGTTTTAACGATGGTTACCTGTTGCGTTATTAACGTATCCTTACAGACACTGCCATCTGACCGCATCGTCACAATACGCAGACTAACGGAATACGTACCCGGATTGGCATACGTGTGTGTAGCCTGCGTTGCGGTTGAACTGAATGGTGCGCTGCTGTCTCCCCAGGTCCAGGTGTAATTGTCTTTCAACGGCGGACACATCGGCGTGGCCGTAAACTGAGTCGGCGACCCGGCGCAGGTATCGGCGTAGGAGAAACCGGGCGAACTGGACGGTTCGTTGAAATTGGCCACCATATTGGGCAGACCCAACTGGCTGGTCGGTCCGTTCAGGTTAAGCCCATTGGGATCGAACGTGGCCGGAGCCAGCAGCTCATCGTTCGGGTTTTCGATCACCCCCAGGCTCTTCCCGTCTTTGATGGCGACGTAGATTTTCCCGTCCGAACCGATCTGCAAGGCCCCGTATTGCCTTGCCGTAGTACTGTCCAATAACGCCTTGGAGGCTTCAATGGCTGCCGGGTCGGGGTTGGTCAGGTCGTAAATCAAAAGCTGGGAGGCATGGGTCGAATCACCCTGCAACGAAACGTAGAGCTTGGAACCGTCCGGCGAAAACTCTACCCCGTAGGCTTTGGGCGGTGCCGGACCCAGGTTGATTCGCGGCCCGCCCGTCATGACGCCGGTTGAATCGTTGAACGTAAAGACTTCGACGTAGTTGGTCGGCGGACCGGGCACTACCACCGCAACCGGGCGGTTTCCGTTGCCGGTCGTATCCGCCGGACCGATTTTCATGTACCCCTCGCCCTTGGTCGTGGTATCGTGGTCCATTCCGAGCGCGTATTCCTGCGGCCCCTCAATGCCCGCCCGCGTTACGTGATAAATCTGAAATTTATTGTTGCCGTAATCGTGCGAAATAACCCAGTAGGTGGTATCGCGGTCGTTGCGGACCGACGCCAGCCGTTCGGTGGTCATGGTGTCAACTACCACGTTTTTCTCGATAATGGCCCCCGTTCCCTGGTTATACCGCATATCGACCGTGCTGACGGTCATGGTCTTTTTCCCTCTGATCTCGGAGGTAGTATAAACCCGGTAGAGATATTCACACCCCCGACAGGTCGGCTGTGGAACAATCAGCGCCGACTGCGTAGCCGTCTGACTCCCCTGCAACTGGGCCGTATCGGCGGGGTTGAGCGGTTTCATCGGGTTGCCGTTCTTGTCGTAAATGGTAATACCGCCCGTGTAGAAAAGAAGCTGGCCCTTGGTGTTGGAGATCGACGAGGTTCCCTCGATGGTATTCAGCTTTCCGTCATCCAGCGGGCTGGGGCTGCCGCCCGAAAAGTCAATACCGGCATTATTCCCGAAATACCACTTGGCGCCCTGCTGCTGGGGCCGTTGCCCGCAGACCTGCACATTAATCCGGTTTTCTATCGTACAAACCTTCTGCTTGTCGGCCTGGGTGCCAATCCAGACCTCTACCGAATAACACCCCGCGCTATCGACCTCGATGGTTCGCGTGGTGTCGCCTTTCGGATACCAGAGGTAGCTGGCACCCGGGGGCGCTCCGTTGGGATACGGGTCGAGTGTGATTTTCTGGCCGTTACACAACATGGTGTCCGTCCGCCAGTTCTGAAACTCGGCAGGAGGCAATCCAATGATAACTTCTTTTGTCGCGGGCGGCAATACCGTTCCATCCCGCAAAGTCCGCGTTAAGGTCACGGTATACGTGCCGGGGTTCGGATAAGAATACTTGGGGTTGATGGCCGACGAAGTATCCTGGGTAGAAGCCGGATCGCCAAAATCCCAAAGGCGGGTGCGGACATTCGGCACCGTATCCTGAAACATCACCCCGGCTTCGCAAGTTGGGTCGGCGGCACAAAGTTTACCACTTACTTTGATACCGGTCTGCGCATAGGCTATGCCGGCGAATAGCCCCCAACAGAGAAGCATCCACCCCAACCGTCGTACCATTCCTGTATAGGTTGTCATTCGCTGCTAATAAATCAAGTAAGTTACCGGCCCTTCGAATCGTGTGTATATTTTGTGTATAGGACACTTAAAATGGGCAGTACGTTGTAAACGAAATGGCAGCTATAAAAATTTTATAGGCATTTCCATCAATTGCTACTACCTTTATCTTACCCGCCGAGTGCAATTTTACGCCAAAAAAACGTTTATGTTTTAGTATTTTATCGGAACAAATCTGGCAGGTAGTTTGCGTATCGATACCGTTATGTTAAAACGTTACATTTTCCTCTTTGTTGGCTTGCTGACTGCCGGACTGGCCCGGGCGCAGGACCCGCAATTTTCGCAGTTTTACGCGGCTCCACTGTATCTAAACCCGGCTTTTGCGGGTTCGGCACTGGCGCCGAGGGTGTCGGTTAATTACCGCAACCAGTGGCCCGCCGTCACCAATTACGTAACATCGATGGTGAGCGTCGACCACTTTTTCGAACGGTATAACAGTGGGGTGGGCTTAATGTTACAAAATGATAACCAGGGGCAGGGCCGCATCCGGTCTACGGACATCGGCTTGCAGTACGCTTACCAGATCCAGGTAGCCGAACAGGCGTTCGTCCGGCTGGGGGTGCAGGCGTCCTACGTAAACCGGTCTATCAACTGGTTTGGCCTGACCTTTGGCGATCAATACAACAACGGCGGCTTTACCGGTAACCCAACAACGGACCCGGTGGTTTCCAACGGTTCACCGAAAGTTTCGTACCTTGATTTTTCTACGGGTGGTTTGCTTTACTCCGACTGGTACTGGATTGGTGTGGCCGCTCATCACCTGAACCGCCCCAACCAGGGCGTTTTTGTCCTGAGTGACGATAGCCGTCTGCCCCTGAAAGGGAGTGTACACGCCGGTTTGCGGATTCCGTTTGCCGGTTTTACGGGTCTGGGTGACGAGTGGGACCGTGAAAAAACCATTTCACCCGCCATTAATTACCGGTTTCAGGGCAAATATGACCAGTTGGATCTGGGCGTATACATGACGTATTCTCCGGTGGTCTTTGGACTCTGGTACCGGGGCCTGCCCTTGAAAAAATATGAAGCCAATATCACCAACCGCGAATCGCTGATTGCGCTGGTCGGTTTCCGGCAGGATGCCTTCTCGATTGGCTATAGTTACGACGCCACGATTTCGTCACTCGGGCCGGGCAGCGGGGGCGCTCACGAGATTTCGTTGTCGTATACGTTTGAGAACTGGCCGCCGGGCAAACCCAAAAACCGCAAATCCCGCAAGCAGCTCTCCTGTCCGAAGTTTTAATCGCTCAGACCGGTACGCATGGGTTTTTCTGGACAAAGGGAGGGTTTGTAAGGCCGCAGGACACGAACTAGAGTCCGTGGGTGTTGAGGTCTTTGACAACCAATTGTACGGTATAACGGCTTTTCTGCTCGACCAGCAGCTTTTTATTGACCAGAACCCGTTCAATGGTTTTATCGTCGTAATGTCGGATGGTAATTAACTCCAGCCCTTCGTTGTAGGTAATCCGGAATTCTTCCTGCAAGCGTGATAGCAATCCAGCCAGCCGGTCGGGGCGGTTGTCGACGGCTACGGAAAAGCTGATGGCGGTATTCTGCATCAGATTGATTTTCACCCCAAATTCGGCAAACTGCCCAAAAATTTTGCTCAGATTTTCTTCCGCGATGAAGGAAAAGTCTTTGGGATGAAAAGAAATCAGCGTCTGATTCATTTTGAAAATGAACGACGGAATGGGCAGTCGCTGCTCAAAATTTCCGATGACGGTTCCGGCATTCTGAGGATGCAGAAACGACCGGACATACAGCGGAATATTCTTGTTCTGTAACGGTTTAATGGTTTTGGGATGAATCACAGTGGCGCCATAGTAGGCTAGCTCAATAGCATCCTGATAGGTAAGCTGGTCGATTTTGACGGTTTCGTCGAACCACTTGGGGTCGGCATTCAGCACCCCCGGCACGTCTTTCCAGATCGTTACGCCACTGGCTTCCAGACAATGGGCGAAGATAGCTGCCGTATAATCTGAACCATCACGACCCAGGGTTGTGGTGTTGCCTTCACCCGTACTGCCAATAAAACCCTGGGTAATAACGACGCTGGTACTGAGCAACTCCGCCAGCGAGTCCGTGATGTATTCACAGGTTTGTTTCCAGTCCACTTTGCCTTCCCGGTAGCTGGCATCGGTCCGGATCAGGCGTCGGGCATCCACCCAGTACGAATCCAGTCCCGACTGGTTCAGGTAGGCATTGACAATGCGGGTCGATAGCAACTCACCGTACGAAACAAGCTGATCGTATATCTGATCGGGTTTTGTGTACGGGTCAGGCTCCCGTTGCAGCAGGGATTCCACTTCCGCAAATAAATCATACACCTGGCCGAATGCCGTCTGGTCTTCACCCGCCAGTTCCTGAATTACCTGCTCGTGTTGCGTTCGAATGCGTTGCCACAAATCATAGGTGTTGTCCTGCCTACGCAGGTACGCCCCTATCAGTTGTTCGAGGGCGTTCGTGGTTTCGCCCATGGCCGAAACCACCACCAATAATTGATTCGGGTTTTGCTGCTGGATAATGCCCGCTACAGTACGAACGCCGTGAGCGTCTCTAACCGACGCTCCACCGAATTTGAATACCTGCATTTGTTACTAATCTGTCATGACAGGATCGCGGTCGGGTTGTCGGTGGGTTTGAAAACCGCGCTTCCTGAACGTTATTAAACCGTCACGGCCCGCCCGGTATAAATCAACTCCCGAACGGAGTCGGCAATGCCCTGTGGATCAAAACCGCATTCCCGGTGAAGGTCAATCTGTTCGCCGTGTTCAACGATCGCATCCGGAATGCCCAGCCGCTTGACGCGGGCCATGTAACCGTGGTCGGTCATGAATTCGATTACGGCACTCCCAAAACCGCCCATCAGGCAACCGTCCTCAACGGTCAGCACGCTGTCGTAACGCTGAAAAATTTCGTGCAGCATGGCTTCGTCGAGCGGTTTCACAAAGCGCATGTCGTAGTGAGCCGGCTGAATGTTTTCTTTCTCAAGGAGTTCGCAGGCCTTGACCGCGTAGTTCCCAATGGGACCAATCGTCAGAATGGCTACTCCTTTCCCGTCCCGGATTTTGCGCCCTTTGCCCACTTCAACGGCTTCCAGCGGAGTTTTCCAGTTAGGCATCACGCCTTCACCGCGCGGGTAGCGGATGGTAAAAGCCTGTTTCCCCTGCTGAATTGTGTCCGACTGAGCCGTAAACATCAGGTTGCGGAGTTCCTGCTCGTTCATCGGGCTGGCTACAATCATGTTCGGAACGCAGCGCATAAAGGCCAGATCGTACGCGCCGTGGTGCGTCGGGCCGTCGGCACCGGCAAAACCGGCCCGGTCAAGGCAGAAAATAACCGGTAACTCCTGAATACAGACGTCATGAATAACCTGATCGTAGGCCCGCTGCATGAAGGTGGAGTAGATATTGCAGAACACCACCTGCCCCTGCGTTGCCATACCCGCCGAAAAAGTTACGGCATGTTGTTCGGCAATACCCACATCAAAAGCCCGATCCGGAATAGCCTTCATCATGATGTTCATCGACGACCCCGAGGGCATGGCGGGTGTAACACCCACAATTTTTTCGTTCACCTCCGCTAGTTCAACCAACGTATGGCCGAAAACGTCCTGGTACTTGGGCGGCTGGGGCGTCGCGTATACTTTCTTTTTGATCTCGCCCGTTACCTTGTCAAACAAACCCGGCGCGTGCCATTTGGTCTGGTCTTTCTCGGCGGGGCCGTATCCTTTCCCTTTCACCGTAAGGCAATGCAGCAGTTTGGGACCGGGAATATCTTTCAGGTCGTTCATCACACTGACCAGATGATCAATGTCGTGGCCATCAATCGGGCCAAAATACCGTAAATGCAAAGACTCAAACAGGTTGCTTTGCTTCAGCAGCGACGCTTTCAGGCCCGTTTCGAGCTTTGAAACAATCTCCTGCGCACTCTTGCCAAAATTGCTCATCTTGCCCAACAAGTTCCAGACTTCGTCTTTCACCTTGTTGTAGGTCGGCGAGGTGGTAATATCGGTCAGGTATTCGCGCAGGGCGCCCACGTTCGGGTCAATCGACATGCAGTTGTCGTTGAGGATAATGAGCAGGTCGGCTTCGGTAGCTCCGGCGTGGTTCATGCCCTCAAACGCCAGACCAGCCGTCATGGCACCGTCGCCAATAACGGCAATATGATGTCGCTTCGGATTATTCTGGAGTTGTGACGCCACCGCCATCCCGAGCGCAGCCGAGATTGAGGTGGACGAGTGGCCGACCCCAAATGAATCGTACGGACTTTCCTTACGCTTTGGAAAACCGGACAAGCCTTTGTAAAACCGGTTGGTATGAAATACATCCCGGCGCCCGGTCAGAATTTTATGGCCGTAGGCCTGATGGCCCACATCCCAGATCAGTTGATCATCCGGCGTATTAAAAACATAATGAAGGGCAACTGTCAGTTCAACAACGCCCAGGCTCGCTCCAAAATGGCCGCCATATACCGACACATTATCGATGATGAATTGCCGGAGTTCGGCACAGACTTGCGGGAGTGCAGCTTGATCCAGATTACGAAGGTCGTCAGGAGTGTCAATCTTGGCGAGCAGTGAGCCGGGAGTGATCAACATAGTAGGTAGAATGGTGTAAATTGTGTTTCATAAACTACGTGTGCTAACAAACTGTTTCACAACGATCATCCATGAAATAAATACCGGGCAAAAGTACAAAAAAAACCAAACTTTCGCAGGTAATGCCCGGATTCAGAAGAAATGAATTAACCAGAAGTACGGAGAAAGAAAAAGTACGCTGAAATAGCCATTCAGCGTACTTTTTCAGAAGTTATCAGACGATACCGGACGGTTTCAGAGAAAAAAAACAGAATCCATTGGCGAGAAAAATACAATTTAAAGTCTATCCCCGCTGGCTGGCCCGAAACAATTTCTGTTTTTCTTCCCGGGTCAGGCTTTCATATCCGGAGCGGGAAATTTTATCCAGAATAGCGTCTATCTCGTCCTGATCCGGCATGGCAACCGCCGACGACGAAGAGGAAGAGGCTGCGTACGAACCGGTTGTCATGCTGGCGCTACGCTGGCGGTACGAAACCTTAACCGGTGGTTTTTTCCGGAATAAACTCTGCCAGCCGTCCATGATCCAGTAAATCGGCTGACCCAGGTCCGTACCGTTCTGGAGCATTTTAATAAACAGAAAGCCGACTAAAGCGCCCCCCAGATGCGAAAGTTCGCCCCCGGCATTAGGGCCAATCGAGCGGGCCAGCGACAGGACAATATAAAAGAAGGCAATGTATTTAATCCGTACCGGGCCAAAAAACAGCAGATGAAACGTATAATTGGGCAGCAGCGTCGAAGCGCCCACCGCCACCGAGAAAGCGGCCGCCGAAGCGCCCAGCATTTCGGCCCGGCCTACCGCCCCGTGAAAGTACGGAAGCAGATTATAGATCGCTATGTAAGCCAGACCACCCGTAATACCGCCCAGCATATACAACGCTACAAGCCGCCGGTTACCCAGGTACTCATCAACCAGCCGCCCGAACCAGTACAGGAACAGCATGTTGAACAGAATATGAAATACATCTTCGTGGGTGAAGAAGTACGTAATCAAGGTCCACGGCTTTGTGATGAAAGCACTGAGCGACGCCGGTATTCGCAGTTGAGTAATCACAAAGTCGTATACTCCTGGAATTACCGCTAACATGACGACAACTTTCAGGATCAGAAGCAGCAGAAAAACAATGGTATTAATCAAAATCAACTGCACCAACGTATTGTTGGGCTTGTTGAATTCGTTCCGGAAGTCATCTAACAGTCCACTCATTACTCAATAAAAATTATTTCGTTGCTTCCCCCAATATTTTACCAATATAAATGCAAAGAGCATACCGCCAATATGAGCGAAATGCGCTACATTGTCGGACTGCGCCCGATAAATGCCGGAATATAATTCATATGCGCCGTAAAACGTCACCAGGTATTTGGCCTTGATGGGTATCGGCGGAAATAATAAGAAAAGTTCGGTATTTGGAAATAATAATCCAAATGCCATTAGAATTCCAAAAATTGCTCCCGACGCTCCAACCATCGGAATGCCTAATTGCTGGTCGTAATAGCGGTTTACTAACTGTATAGCGCCCCGTATATACGAAGGGTCGGTAGGATTGTCTTCAAAAGCCCTCAAAAAGTCGTCTCCCTGCACCAGCAAACCCCGATCGGCCAGAAACACCTCCAGCGACTGCGGAGATGGGTTACTTTGAAAAGCAGCCACTGCATCTCGTAACTGGCTGGCTTCAAAATAGTTTATGCCGGCAAATAATAATCCGGCTCCGATGCCGGTTATTAAATAAAAAATTGTAAACCGCTTGTTTCCCCATACCCGTTCAAGCATCGGGCCAAAGAAAAACAACCCCAGCATATTGCTGAAAAGGTGCATAAAACCCGCATGTAAAAACATATGGGTAATCAACTGGTGGGGCGCAAATGCCGGTGAAAGAAACGAATACAACCCAAACCTGCCGATTAGATCGATTCCCGAAGCCGTTATAAGATATAAACCAACATTAAGTAACAGGAGCGTCCTGACAACCGGCGTAAGCATCATAAAGTTGTAACGTTTTCTACCATAAAAACCATATTAGGACCGAAATAATCCGGCTAATTTATCCAACGTCAAGACCGTCGTAATCGGTTCACCGCTGGGCGTATAAGACGGATTTGACGATGCCATTAACTGTTCGACCAGTCCCCGCTGCTCCGCTTCGGCCAGTGGCTTCTGATGCCGGGAGGCCGACCGCCGGGCCAGCGAACGGGCCAATATCTCGGCACGCTCCAGCCTGAGCCGTCCGGTATCTTCGCGCAGCTGGGCCAGCAGATTCGCAAAAAGCTCCTCTTCATTTTCGCCCACCGAGAGCGCTGGTACACCCCGAATCAGGAATGCATTCTGTCCAATTTCGTCAAACAGAAAACCCAGGTTGGTTAAGTCGTCGCGGAGTTCAAGCGCTAAATTATAATCAACCGGCATTACCGTCACTGTTTTGGGGAACAACAATTGTTGCGAAACCCCATTGCGCTTGGTAAGGGCGGTCTGGTACTGGTCATACAGAACCCGTTCGTAGGCTTTACGCTGGTCGATTAACAGCAGGCCCTCGGAAATAGCCAGCAGCAAATAACGGTTGTGTACCTGAAAAACAGACCCAATCTCCTCCAGAGCAACTAACGGAGATTTTATTTTGTTTACCCGACTTTCCACCGTTACCAGCTCGGGCTGCCCCTGATGCTCTGCGGCTGCCGGTTTTCCGAAGAGATCGGCCGGGTCGGTAGCGCCTGTTTCCGGCGGATTGACTCCTTCAAACAGGGCCTGCCAATTGGCCGCTGACTTACGGGGAAAATCAAGCCCACCGCTGGTTTTCTTTTCGGATGCGTCCGTTGACCAGGCCGGGTTACTCATAGGACGCAGCACGGAACGGCTTTGGCCCTCCGACGTTGGACTTTCTACAGATACGTCTGAGGTTCGGCGGGGGGCTGGAGTTACCGGCAGAAAGTTAACATTCGAATCAAAATCGAGCGACGGTGTCAGGTTATAAACTCCCACGGCTTTCCGAACGGCCGCCATGACGATGGCATACACAGACCGTTCATCGTCAAACTTAATCTCTGTCTTTGTGGGGTGAATGTTGATATCAATATGAGACGGATCAATGTCGATAAACAGGACGTAGAAGGGATGGCTGCCCTCCTGAATCATTCCTTCGTAGGCTCCAACCACGGCATGGTGCAGGTAGTTGTGCTTGACAAACCGTGAATTGACAAAGAAAAACTGTTCTCCCCGCGTCTTACGGGCAAATTCGGGCTTCCCAATGTACCCCCGGACATTCACATACGGCGTTTCTTCCTCGCAGTAGGCCAGTTGCTCCCGGTATTGCTTACCGAATAAATCAACAATCCGGCGGCTGAGCTTACCCGCCTGTAGGTTATACACTTCGGAATCGTTGTGATATAGCGAAAACGCCACTTCCGGATGGGCCAGGGCAATGCGCTGAAACTCATCCAGAATATGCCGCATTTCAACCGAATTGGTTTTCAAAAAATTACGCCGGGCCGGTACATTGAAAAACAAATTTTTTACCAGTATATTCGTTCCTGGCAAGCACGAAACGGATTCCTGCGTTTTGATTTCCGAGCCTTCGATTCGAATTAGTGTGCCTAGTTCATCGTTCGTACGGGATGCATCGGACCGGCGCGTGCGGAGTTCAACCTGGGCCACAGCCGCAATCGAGGCCAGGGCTTCGCCCCGGAACCCCATCGTCCGGATGCGGAACAGATCGTCCGACGAACGGATTTTGGACGTTGCGTGCCGTTCAAAACTCATTCGGGCATCGGTTTCGGACATACCATTGCCATCGTCAATAATCTGGATCAGCGTTTTACCCGCTTCCCGAATTATGACCTGGATAGTTTTTGCTTGAGCATCAACTGAGTTTTCCAGTAATTCCTTGACCACCGATGCCGGCCGTTGCACTACCTCACCTGCCGCAATCTGGTTGGCAATCGAATCCGGTAACAGTTGAATGATATTCAACATTTTGTATTAATCTAATAATTTGAATCCTCAATGGAAGAACAAATTACTATTTTTCTACGACATAAGAAAAACCAATTGATGGACCCTTGCTCATTTTAGTAATCTTTTTTCACAATTCTTTGTTATAGAAATAATTCAAGACTAACTTTGAATATAAGGAGATTTCGGTAATGGCTCCAGCTTGCCCTTTGTTGTTCATTATCAGGTCTCGCTCCTGGAACTTTGTTAAAAGCGGCACATTTTTATTCTAACACTGAGATGAAAAAGGTCAAATTGAACATGATTTTGCACTGGGTAGTTTTCTTTCCAATTATCCTACCGCTGTGCATGGTGTTTGGGGCCGTACAGGGAGCGCTCCAAATGGCAGAACGCGTTATCAACCAGTTTTTATCCGACGTTGCGCCCTCGGTTAAATAAGCTGATTAAAATAGGGCTTTTCAAGTTGACGACCTTCTTCTGTCGTCCCGACTTTCATGCGGCTGTTCTGATTGGCGGAAGGAGGAGTCAATAGGACCCTCTGTTTAGCCCCGGCTACACTTAATAAATGAAATCCAGGTTTTTGTCTTTATAATCTTCCGGATCAAGCGTTATAAATTCCTCCCAGAATGAATTGTTGGGAACTCCGGCTTTGCAGATTACCGGCTCTTTTTTAACGGGATGAATAAAATAAAGCCGTCTGGCGTGCAGGTTGATGCTGCTGTCCTGATTGGGTCGCGGAAAGCCGTATTTAATATCGCCCCGGATCGGGCAGCCCATACTCGCCAGTTGCACCCGAATCTGATGCGGACGTCCCGTAATCGGATTGACTTCCAGCAAATAATGATCATTCACCTTCCCCAGCAACCGGTACGTTAACTCCGCCTTCTGCGACCTGGGAACTTCATAATCGTATGCTTTTACGGTATTGGTGGCTTCATCCTTGAGCAGAAAATGGGTTAACCGCCCTTTTTCCTCACGCGGTTTGCGCCCTACCACCGCCCAATACGTTTTTTGAACCTGCCGCTTCCGGAAAATTTCGTTCATCCGTTCCAGCGCCTTCGAAGTCCGGGCAAATACCACCAGACCGCTAACGGGCCGGTCGAGCCGGTGAACCGTACCCAGAAAAACGTCGCCGGGTTTATCGTATTTCTTCTTGATGTAGTTTTTAACCAGGTCCAGCAGCGGCACGTCGCCGGTTTTATCGCCCTGTACCAGCACGCCCGGTTCTTTATTGACGACAATCAGGTGATTATCCTCGTAAACAATAACATATTTCTGTTTCATGGTAGTCGAACGGTTTTTACTCCGTTTTTGGGTATTCAATTCGATCGGAATACCGTTTGCTTCGGCTAATACGCTTCTTCTTTGCTCGGAAATTCGCGTTCTTTCACATCATCAACATACTGCCCGATGGCTCCGGTGATGATGCCGTGCAGATCGGCGTACCGGCGCAGGAAGCGCGGTTTAAACTCTTTAGTAATACCCAGCAGGTCATGCAGTACCAGAATCTGGCCGTCGGCATCCGGCCCGGCCCCAATCCCCACCGTCGGGATCGACAGACTATCAGACACCTGTTTCGTCAGCGCAGCCGGAATCTTTTCCAGAACCACCGAAAAGCAGCCGATCTCTTCGAGCATTTTGGCGTCTTCCAGTAATTTCTGTGCTTCGGTTTCCTCCTTTGCCCGAACGGCATAGCCCCCAAATTTATAGATCGACTGGGGTGTCAAACCCAGGTGACCCATCACGGGAACGCCCGCGCTCAACACGCGGACAATCGACTCCTTTACTTCTAATCCGCCTTCCATTTTCACGGCGTGAGCGCCCGACTCCTTCATGATCCGAATGGCCGACCGCAGGGCTTCGGACGAATTTCCCTGGTACGAACCAAAAGGCAGGTCAACGACCACCAGCGCCCGTCTCACGGCCCGAACAACCGAGGCCGCGTGGTAGATCATCTGATCGAGGGTAATCGGCAGGGTCGTTTCGTGCCCCGCCATGACGTTAGAGGCCGAATCGCCCACCAAGATCAATTCTACACCGGCGGCATCAACCAGGCGGGCCATCGAATAATCATAAGCGGTCAGCGCCGAAATTTTCTCGCCCTTGGTTTTCAGTTCCTGAATAACGCGGGTAGTAATCCGTTTAATATCGGGGTTATGAACAGACATTCTCTTGAATAAACCGTTTAGCAATCGTGAGCAGAATGGGCAGGCAATCTACGGTGATCTTGTAAGCTATAAAACCCGGATAAGGACAAAATGATTCTGTAAACCGTCGTTGGTTTTACACCTAACCCGAATTAGCGGTCGATCAGCCAGGATTCGGGGTTCAGCCGGCTGGTGCTTTTCCAGACCTGAAACTGGACTTCGGCCACACCGTCTTTGTCGGTAGCAACCACTCCAATTACTTCGCGGGCTTTCACACGCTGCCCTACCTGTACCGATACGCTCTTTAGTTTGGCGTAAACCGTATAGTAATCGCCATGCTGAATGGCAACAATGTTGTACATACCGGTTACATACGTGGTATACTGAACCACGCCGTCGTAAACCGCCCGCACGACTTCGCCGGGACTGGTCTGGATGTCGATACCCGGATTGTCCTGCATCACCCCTTTCAACACCGGGTGGGGCTTGACTCCGTAATGATCCGAAATAAAACCACGGGTAACCGGCCAGGGCAACCGGTTTCGGGATGCGGCAAACGAGGACGCCAGGGCCGCTTCTTCATCGTTCAGCAGGTTGTTCCGACGTTCATCGGGTTTGCGGGCGATTCGTTCAGCAGCTTCCGGAGCCGCTTCAGTGGATTTGGCTTCAGCCGTTTCGGACTTTCCGGCCGACGGTTCGTCGGTATCAGCGTTTTCGGCTTTTGCGGCCGCAGCCGCAGCAGCTTTTTCACGGGCAATCCGCTCACGCTCGGCTTTCTGACGAGCCAGCCGGGCCAGGCGTTCGCGTTCCTGCCGTTCCCGAATTTCCCGGCGGATCATTTCTGTGATTGCAGATTCCAGCCGGTTAACGGCTTTACGGCTTTCGGCCAGTTCGGTACGCAGATCCTGTTCTTTCTCGCTTAGCTCCTCGGCCACCCGGTTTTTCTCTTCTTTCAGCCCTTCCAGCCGCTTGGATTCGTTTACCTGAACGGCCAGGGTACCCTGCTGCTGTTTTTTCTTGCGCTCCACGTCCTGTTGTTTCGCCAGCATCTCCTGCCGTACTTTCTCCATTTGCCGTACCTGTCCCTTCCGGGCTTCGGAGTATTGCTGGAGGTATTTATACCGCGCTACGAGTTGGTTGAAGCTTTCGGCCGAAAATAAAAAACCCAGCGGATTGACCTGCTGCCGCCGTTTGTCGGCGGTGTAAATCATATCCCCGTATTCTTTCTTGAGTTTTTCCAGGTCTTTCTGCAACCGGTTGGAGCTTCGGCGCAGTTCCTGAATTTCGGAGTTCATCAGTTTAACGTCTTCCGTCAACAAATTGATTTGCTTGGATTGGGCCGCAATTTCCTGATTCAGGGCTTTTAGCTGGCCCAGCGTAGCCTGTTTCTGCGAGGAGGTTTTGCGCAGGATCGCGCGTATTTGCGATACTTTCTCAACGTTCTGCTTCTTTTCCTTTTCCAATTGCTGTCGGCTCCGCTGTTGGGCCATTGCGCTCCCAACCGCCAGCCAGCCCAGGCTAATTGCGAGAATAACCACTTTCCAACCTGTCGCCCAAACCACTCTGTACTTCATACGCATTGTGCAATACCGGGTTCGTTACGGTCTCCGCTGAAATTTCGACGGAATAGTGAACGGGAAACCCGGATTTTTGTCGGTAAGCTCTACTTTATTATGTCGTATTCGCAGGACGGTCTGGTAGGGTTGTCCGTCGCTCCTGGATTTGTAATCAACGGTTACCAGACTCGTGTACGGGAACAGAAAATTGTTCAATGCCGTAAAGTCTTCATAGTCCAGCGTCAGTGAATTCTTCGTGGGTTGTTCGACAACCAGGAGTTTTTTCAGCTTCCGGTTTTCTTCACCGATGTAATTGTCAATCAGCACCTTGCCTTCGTGTTGACGCAGCAACAGAAAGTCTTTCTCGTTTTTTACCCGCTGGGCAGGCTCCTTGGGCAGCGGCAGATTGCCGACCAGAAGAGACTGAATCAAACCGAAATTGAGATCAAAATTGAACCGCTGGCTCAGTGACGGATAATCAAAAACGGAATATTCCCGGTGAATCCGGTCCATGATAACAACCGAATCTTTGGTAATCAGCGCCCGGGCTACTTCAACACCCACACCCGACACCGACAACCAGATCAGGCTATCTTTTCTGATCCGCAAATTGACGCTGGCATTGTTGATATCCTGCTCCTTACTCTTAAAGGAAACCTTCGATTTCGCCGTCAGATACTCAAAATCAACCTGTTCGACGGTGGTATCAGGAGCAACAGAAGGAAGCGATGGTGCGGTGGCAACGCTGTCAGTCCGGATTTTGGGCGTTACCGAAACGGTATCCACTGAAGGCGAAGGGGGCGCGTTACGGAATAATTTCTGACGACGGCACCCGCCCGATGTGATCAGCATTACGGCGCACAAAAATCCAATAAAGTGTTTACTCATACATCTTTCCGGTTGCAATCTTTTTATCCAACCGTTCGGTCGTTTCGCCTTTTGATTTTGCTTTTTTCCACTGTTCAACGGCTTTGTCGTGCTCACCAAGCTGGTATAGCACATCACCGTAATGTTCGTAAATAGTGCCGCTCACGTTTTTGTCGGACTGGATAGCTTTTTCGAGATAAATCCGGGCCTTGGCGTAGTCTTTCATAACGTACAGCACCCAGGCATACGTGTCCAGATACGTGGCGTTGTTCTGATTCTTTTCTACCAGCCGCTCCGACATTTGCAGCGCCAGCGGTAGTTTTTCTTTCCGCAGGGATAAAAAGTAGCTGTAATTATTCAGCACATAATCGTTGTCGGGGTCCACTTTCAGCACTTCTTCGTAGGCTTCGTCCGACTTCTGATATTCGCCCATGCCATTGTAGGCATCGCCCAGTTGAGCGGTTACGCTCTTCATCAGTTCGGCATTACTGGCCGACAGCCGACGGCTTTCTTCGTAGGCTTCGACGGCTTCCTTGTAGCGTTTTTTGAAGTAATTGGCCGATCCGTTGTACACCCAGAGCACCCCCTGATTCGGGAACAGCTCCAGGGCCTGTTCTGAATGCACCAGCATACTGTCAATCTGGTTAAGCTCGCCGTCGAGTTGTAGAATGGCGCCCCACATTTCGTAGGTAGCTTTGTCCAGACGGGCGGCTTTCACAAAATAATCGCGGGCTTCGGCTTTTTTACCCTGCTGCGCCAGTAATTCGGCGTAAATAGCCTGCGAGCGGGCATCCCGCGGGTGAGCCGTTGCGAGGTCTCCGGCGAGTTTTAAAGCACTTTGTTTTGCTTTCTCGTCGTTACCCATCATGCGGATGTAGCTCGCCAAAATCCTGGCTTTGATACTCGCTTCCAGATTCGGATTGGAAAAGACCTTATCCAGTTCCTGACTGCATTTTTCCAGATTACCCTGTTTGCGGTACAGGTCGGCCAGCATAACGTGGGCCTGTGGCAGGTCGGAATTCACTTTCAGGGCGCGCTGTAGCCAGTCAACAGCCTGTTCGTTGCGGTCATTGGCAATCAGCAATTCGGCACCTTCCAGCAGGTAATCGGTTTCGCCCGGTTCAGAAGCCACCAGTTTTTCGGCCTCCTGAATAGCTTTTTCGACTTTGTTCTGTTTCAGGTAAATCCGTTGTTTCTGCCGGACAATTTCCTCGTTCATCCCCGTAGCTTTCTCCACCTGATCGTACATGGCAAGAGCCTTGTCCGGTTTTTCATCGAACAGGTAGATAGCCGCCAGTTCAACGCCGTATTCAATATTTTCGGGGCTTTTCCGGATCAGCTCCTCGTACAGATTTTCGGCATCGGCGTAGCGCTTCTGCTTCACGAAAAGCTCGGCCAGTTGAAGTACGTAATATTTGTTGGTGCCCTTGTCGAGCTGAACGGCTTTCTGCGCCAGCGGCAGGGCCTCCTCGGTTTTTTCCTGTTTCAGTAACGCAGAAGCCGCAGCATAATGAGCCGCCGGATTTTCAGGATAAAGCTGGATGACTTTCTGGAATTGGGCAAGGGCTTTGGCAGGCTCGTCCATCATCATGAACTTCATCCCTTCCGTAAACAAAGACTCTTCAACGCCCCGGGCGCCTTCTTCTTTAGGCTTCTGCTCCTTGGCTTTCCGTTGAGCCTCCGCGGGTGTGATCACGCACATAATCAGGCAACCGATACCGGCAACCAGCCACGTCCGCCAATTGGATTTTACCAGATAGTGCATGGATATACAAACTTAAATAAATCGAATGAATGTGAATGCCAACCAGGCTTTTCAGTTCAAACGTGTTTGACCTATTCTCTATTGCAACAGCACGTTACCGTTGATCACAATACACAAAGGTAGTGGAAAAGCTTCATAACCACTGAACCAGAATTGATTGATTCGCTGGAAAATAAAAATGATAAACGCAAAAGTACCCACCGGGGTTTGCTTTTACATTTATCATCTTTCATTCAGTAAGCATCCTTCTATCAACGCCTTAACCGGTGCGGCTCGTAAACTGATCTACCACTTCATTGGGGTGAACCTCCAGCACATTCGCCAGCACAAGTAGCACCAGTGTCCGGGAAGCCATTTTGCGTGGAATATTCGCAATCCGGGCAAACAAGTCGACCGTAATGGTCTGGTTGTCATCCAGATGCCGCATCAAGGTTTGTTCTTTATCGCCGTACGTAAACCGTACGTTGCGCTCGGCGGTTTCGCCCTTCATGATTTCCCGAACTTCCTTGCTGGCCTGCACGGCTTTATCATCGACCCGCACATAAGCCCGCCGAAAGTCATTCACGGGATCATCCACGTAGTGCGGCTTGCGGTCGCTTTCCGGAACGGTAATCACCAGGACATCCCGTTCGTTGGCCAGCGCCACGCGTTCCATGCGATAAGCGATTTGGGGGGTGCAATACCGTTCAATGGCGCGCTCCAGCAGGTATTCATCTTCATCGACGTGTTTAAGCCCCTGGATGCTTTTATCGTCGCCAATTCCAATCAGCAGTTTCCCGCCTTCTGTATTAGCAAACGCCACAATTTCGCGGATAATCCGTTCGGGGTGATTGGACTTCAACTTGAATTCGAGATGCGTTCCCTCACCCTGTCTAACCAGTTCCTTGAGCGCCCTGTAGTCCATCCGTCTGTCGGCTGTGTAGGTATCAGAAAGGTTGCCAGCCCTCCCTTGCTTTTAAATATAACCTTTTTAATCAATACGAACCAAAGGTTTACCCAACTATTTTACCTCAAAATCGGCTAACTTCGCTGATAATTAACGGTATTAACCTTTTATATTCGTTTGTGGTTTACGATTTGGCTGTATCTAATATAGTAACACAAAAATGATGCTAAACGTTGTAATTATTCTAGTTACGTTTATAGGGATGGAGGGCCTTGCCTGGTGGACGCACAAGTATATCATGCACGGTTTTATGTGGCGCTGGCATCATTCGCACCACAACCATCATTCGGGTTTCCTGGAGCGCAATGATTTATTCAGTGTCGTGTTTAGTTTTGTAGCTGTGGGAACGGTGATAACTGGGTTTGAAGTGAAACCGCTCTGGTTTCTGGCTCCCATCGGTATCGGTGTAACGCTATACGGTATTTTTTACTTTATTTTTCACGACCTCATCGTACACCGACGGATCAAATTCCGGTTTAAACCCCATAACCCGTATTTAAAACGAATTATCCGCGCCCACTACGTTCACCACAAGGTTCACAAACGGGACGGAGCCGAAGCGTTCGGTTTTTTGTACGCGCCTAAAAAATACCAGTCCCGGTAAAATGGAGTAAACTGACTAGAAATGGCAAAACCCATAAAGTCTGACCGCGAGGGCATTACTTTATGGGCAAATGCTGAGGGATAACCCGCTCTAATACTCGTCTTCGTTGAAAAAGAAGTCGTCTTTTGTTGGGTAATCAGGCCATATTTCCTCGATACTCTCGTAGGGCTGACCGTCGTCCTCCAATTCCTGCAGGTTTTCGACTACTTCTAGGGGAGCGCCTGAGCGAATCGAATAATCGATTAACTCATCTTTGGTTGCCGGCCAGGGGGCATCTTCCAGATAGGATGCCAATTCGAGTGTCCAATACATACGCGTTGCTGGTAAAAAATATGACGACTGACTGTCGTGAAATTGTGCAAAAGTAAAAAAATATGAATATCCTAGACATGTCCCTGAAAAATCTTTCAGAAACGGGCAGAATGCTGTTTAGGCCAAATAACCCACTCACGAATAAAAATGTTTACCTTCTATTATCCAAACTTTCTTTTTTTCTAATCACCTATTAATCAATGAAGATTGAAATTTGCTGTTTTTCACTGGAATCCTGCCTCATTGCCGAAGCCAACGGCGCTTCCCGAATCGAATTATGCGGTGGAGCCGCAGAAGGCGGAACAACCCCCAGTTACGGACTCATTGAATTAGCGCGCCAGCAGGTAAAAATTCCCATATATGTGATGATTCGGCCCCGGGGCGGTGATTTTTTGTATAACGAAACTGAACTGGCCGTGATGCGTCGGGACATTGAAGCCGCCAAACAGGCCGGTGTAGACGGTATTGTCCTCGGACTGCTCAAAGCCGACGGAACCGTAGATGAAGAAAAAACAGCCGAATTAATTCAGTTGGTCCATCCACTGCGGGCTACCTTCCACCGGGCGTTTGACGTGGCGCGTGACCCACTGGAAGCACTCGAAGCCGTCATTCGCACGGGTGCCGAACGGATCCTCACCTCGGGCCAGCAAGCCAGCGCCGAAGCAGGGATTCCGCTTTTAAAGCAATTAGCGCAACAGGCCAACAACCGGATCGAGATTATGGCTGGAGCGGGCGTAACCCCGGCCAATGCCGCCCGGTTGGCCGAAACGGGCGTCCATGCGCTTCACCTGACCGCCAAGCAGGTGATGGACAGCGGCATGGAATTCCGTAATCCAAACGTGCCGATGGCGTCGGTTGCCATGAGTGAATTTGAATGGCTGAGTACAAGCAGTGCCGTGGTGCGGGCGATGGTAGAAGCTGTAAAATAAAAAAGTTATTTCGCAGCGTTTAGCGAAGGGCAAAGAGTCCATCAGAGGCTCCGCTAAACGCTGCGAAATAATGCTTAAACCCGCCTACCAGAAATAAGCGTACAGGAACGTAATGACCCCGATCACCACAGCCGCGCCGATGGCAAAGCTCGACGAGGTTTTAAACATGCTAGCGTCGATTTCCAGCCCTTTGTTGCTGGGTTTCTGCAAGCCAAGCACGATCATCACCGCCACGCAGATCAGGAAGACAAAGCCCATCGTGTCCAGGAACGGAATGGTGTAAACACCGTCGGCTCCCAACACCGCAAAACCGGCAGGAGCCAGAAACTCCAGATTTACCATCCCGGGCAGGACGTATTTGAAGAACAGTGACAGCAGAAAACCGCCTACAATGGCAAACAGCGCCCCGCTCGAGTTGGTCTTCTTCCAGAAAAAGCCCATGATAAAAGCCGCAAATACACCCGGCGAAACCAGCCCCGTCATTTCCTGAATAAACTGAAAACCGCCTTTTTTATCGATCCCCATAAACGGCGAGATCAAAATAGCCATCAGCATGGATACCCAGATGGCAATCCGGCCCACGCGCACCAGCTTTTGTTCAGTAGCGTTCGGAGAAATATACTTCTTGTAAATATCGAGTGTAAAGATGGTTGAAATCGAGTTGGCCTTACCCGCCAGCGAAGCCACCACGGCAGCGGTTAGAGCGGCAAACGAAAGCCCTTTCAAACCGGCAGGCAACAGATTCAGCAAAACCGGGTACGCATGGTCTTTGTTGACCTCTCCCGTAGCGTCCAGCATTTCCTGCTGAAACAATCCGTTCTGGTATAGCGTATAGGCCGCAATACCGGGTAACACCACAATAAGCGGCATCAGGAGCTTCAGGAACGCAGCAAAGAGAATTCCTTCGCGGGCGGTTTTCAGATCGGCACCCAGGGCCCGTTGCGTAATATACTGGTTACATCCCCAATAGTTCAGGTTAACAATCCACATCCCGCCGATCAACACCGTCAGGCCGGGCAGCGAAGCGTAGTGCGGGTGGCCTTTCGGAAAAATCATGTGAAAATGGTCTTCCGATTGGGTCAGCATCTGGTTAAAACCGTTTATAATTCCGGTTGTGCCGTTCTCCGACGATACCAGATTAACGGCCAGATAGGTGGTAGCCAAACCGCCCAGGATCAGAAAGAATACCTGAATAACGTCGGTAAACCCAATCACTTTCATCCCGCCCAGCGTGATAATAACCGCAAAAACGGCCAGACCAATCATGCAGACCGTAAAATTGAGCCCCGAAATGGTAGAAACCGCCAGCGCACCCAGAAACAGAATCGACGTCAGGTTGACCAGAATGTAGAGGAAAAGCCAGAAAATGGCCATGATCATCGCGACGGTATTGTTGTAGCGCTGCGTCAGGAACTGCGGCATCGTAAAGATGCGGTTCTTGAGATAAATTGGCATAAAGAAAACCGCAACCACAATCAGTGTGGCAGCCGCCATCCACTCATAGGTAGCAATGGCCAGACCCATGGCAAAACCGTCGCCGGAGGCTCCGATAAACTGTTCTGCCGAGATGTTGGAAGCGATCAGGGAGGCTCCAATGGCCCACCAGGTCAGCGAACCTTCAGCCAGAAAGAAATCTGTTGATGACGTTTCTTTCGTCTTCTTTTTATTGTAAATCCAGTAGCCATAGGAGGCAACAATGATGAAATAAATAAAGAAAACAATGTAATCGAGGAGTTGTAATTTTTGCATATGGGCAACCTAAAACAGGGAAGAAATGAGCGTAGGATTATTTCGACTCGAAAGATAATAATTTAGAGAACATATTTTGGGCAATTTTGGTCTTCCTGCCGGATAATTTTGGAAACGGCCCACCCCGGTAAATTACAGAACTTTGATGGTTTCCGGTACCAGCTTTCGTAACCGGGAATTGGCAATAAAACGCCGGGCGACCGTAAAGCGGTAATTACCGGTATGTACCGTGTAATGGTAGAGCGGGTTGCGAACGGTTACCGAGCCGTTGATCCAACCGAGCGTCACGCACCACCGATTGCTGTTATAGCCCCCCACCACCTGAAAAAGCAGGTCAGGACGCACGTTGCTACGGGTTTGATCCCGGTTTTCAAACCGCTCTTTGCTGAAGGTCGCGTTCAGATTTCCCATCAGCGAAGCAGTGGCAAACCAGTTCTGACGGTATACGAACGTGTAAGCGTAGCCCGCGCTGGGACCCAGTTTCAGGAACCGCATCCGGCGCACATCTTCATCCGGAAAATTGGGCTGGACCTGTTCTGGAACCAGTGCGCTGTCGCCCTGCACAATACCGTAGTAGAATTGAAACCCGGTCAGCCAGGTTCCTGCCGACTGTTTCTGCCACTCATTCTGTACGAAAGACGCCCGGAACGAAAACCGCCGGAAATTAAATACCCGCCGGATGGCCCCGCCGACCAGACGCACACGCAGGTCGGGCCGGTGGTAATAAAGCTCCGGACTGGCTGCGGCCCGTCCGCGGGGCGTCAGAAAATAACCGTTGTAAAACTGGGCTACGCCATCAAGCACCCACTTTCGTGTGTATACGTGCGTTTGAAGGTCAATGTTGCTGGTTTCTCCCTTGCCGTTGTTTTTGTTCAGGAAGGAAAGACCGTAAGCCAGGTTCAGCGTCAGGGCGTTGAACGTTGCCCCGATCCCCAGATTCAGCGGAGCATTGGGCAGAAAACGCAGCGCCGGTGTCTCGGCGGTTGGCGTCGACAGATTGAACGACGTATATTTCTGGGAAAGGTAGGCCCGTCCCGTCAGCTTGCCGCGAAACGTCTGTACATAGGCCGAATCCACCTCGGATCGGAATCGGTTCTGGGCCGGGCTCGTCAAAGCCGTTAGCAGAAGCAGAATCGTACTGAGGCTGGGCCGGAAAACTGAAAACGCCGGTTCGCAGAAATCAGCAAGCGCATGGCCGACTGTGGAGCTTTGCTTCATCGGGCAAAGGTGGTGTCAATTTTGTGGCGACTCAATTCGGTCTGCCACTCGTAATGTAGTGATTTTCGATGGGCCTCGAAGTCCCGGCGGCCAAACATTTTCATTCGGTACTTGCCCAGATCGCGGTGCAGCATCAGGTGGTTTTTCAGACCGCCGGTCATTCGGGTGGTATCGTCGTCCTGAATCTGGCGGATGCGCCGTTTGTTGTTGCCAAACAGCAGGTCCAGCACGCTGATCTCGACCAGAAAAGCCGCTTTTTTATTGAGCGTATAATCGCCATCCAGCTGAAGATAGGAAAGGTTACTGGTCAGATTCAGGTCTGGCATCAGAATCCGGTTTTTGTGTAACAGAAACTGAGCGTCAACGTCTTCAAAATAAATATGGTTGGTTTTGGCTTTCGGCAAAAACCGTAATGCCTGCTGAATGGGCTGCACCTCGATCAGCTCCATTTGCCGAATGGCGGCTTTTGTATACGCCGTCGTTTTGTTCATATCGGGCAGAAAGTCGTTGTCCAGTTCCGTCCGTAGCGTCATGGAGCAATCCACGTTGCCGCGAATATTTTCACTTTTCAGGACGTCAATATTCATTTCTTCAGCCGCCCGAAAGAGCTGGTTTAAATCCATTCGCTGAAGCGTGACGTTGAGTTTAACGGGAATTCCCTTCAGTTCATCCAGCTTCATCAATCCGCGGGCGCCCAGCCTGCCCCCAAAGGCATTCATGGTCAGCCGTTCGAGTTGAGCGGTTTCGTCCCGGATAACGGTTTTTACCCCAAAATCATGTCCGCGCAGCGCATTGTAATCCAGCTTGCGGGCTTTTACTTCGATATCAAACTGGTAGTCGCTAATTCGGGATTTCCGCTTCGGTGCAGCCGGTCGGTTATAGGTGGCCTGCATCTTGTTTAAACCGGACAGCAGACTCAACAGCCGTTGCAGCTTTAACTGATCGTACGACAGCCGCAAAGCCGCATACGGTTCCTGAATACCCTCCTGATTCAGTTGAAAATGGCCCAGGCCCGCAATTTTTCCGCCCAGTGTGGTCTGGCAAAGTAACTGTGGCACCCGAACCTGCGCGCCTTTTTTATTGACAACAAACGACAGATCTTTCAAATCCTCACCAGCCGGAAGCCGAATGCGATCAATCTGGATAACGGCGGAATATTCCGTACCAAATAAAAGCCCCGCCAGCAGACTATCCGTTGCCGTCGGGATTTTCTTCGGTGCTGACGCCCGGGCTTTAGGCGGGGTGGGTTTCGAGAAATCCAGTTCCTGCCAGTGGGCTGCCAGATTGGTCCGAACCGGGTGCGTCGCCGTGTTGTCGCCCAGTGCATACCGCAGCAGATTAATCACTTCCCCATTTATTTTGAACGCCCGCCCATCCATTTTACCGACAACCTCCCGGATGCGGAGCATATTGTTTTCCGGAATAAAATGAATATCAGCATTGAGCGCGGTACAGCGCCCCGACGACGTTGGAAACAGTAGGCAGCCATCCTGAATACGAAGTGTCCCCTGCCAGAACGGTTCAATTGGCGAAGGATTCGCAACGTTGGAGTACAGCAGCGGACTCCGGACGGCCAGATCAATGGCGGCCGTACCCCGATACAGGGAGTCGCCGGGCCAGTTCATCATCTGCGCCAGTTGCATCAGCGACAGATTACCGCGCATGGTGGCGTCAATCACCGGCGAAACGAGGTTGGTCAGGGTGCCCTTCATGGCGAGCGTATCGGTCCCACACTGCAACTGGAACTGGTGGAGCGTCAGCGTGGAGGTTTCGCGGGCGTTGGCGGAGCCGTTGTTCCAGTTACCCCGCAGTTGAACGTTCTGGAAAACCACCGGGGTTTTGGGCCAGCGGTAATCCCGGGCCTGCAACCGAAAATTGATGTTGTTATGCGCCCGGACGGTGGCGCTGCTTCGTCCATGCATCCGAAACTGAAAAGCCACATTTCCCTTTAAAGCCGTATCGCCCGCATACCGTTTGAGCGAATCGGGCAGCAGAGCCGCCAGAAATTCGTGTGCGGGCTGAACACCCCGTAGGCCAATGTCCAGATCAGACCCCTGCTTTTCGGGCAATTTCCGGTGGCTTCCGGTCAGGCTGATGGGTGAATTGTTCAGGATTACCTCGCTTCGGCGGAACGTACCCGTTTTGGTTGCTGGATTGTAGGCATAGTGGACGTTGGCCCGGAAAGGCTGATTCCGAAACATCGTCAGCGTTCGGTTTTTAACGTATTCAATTTTACCGCCGAGTGTTCCTTTCAGTTGTAATCCGTCTTTCACCAGCTTACCGCTCAGATCGGCCTGCTGGATGTGCAGGGCAAAGGCGTTCTTTTTGTAACCGTTTACGATGGTTACGGTAGCGTCTTCAATCCGAATTTCCGGAATGGCTACCGAATTTCCGTGTTCACTGCCTGAATGATTTGCGGCTTTCCAGGCCAGGGCCGACTTCTCCCCGGTCGAATCCACCCATTGTTTGTACCGGATGCCTTTCAGGACTATTTTCCGCACGGTACGGCTTTTTCGGAATAAATCGGTGGTGCCGATGACCAGATTGGCCTGATCGATCCCGACAATTTCCATCGGTTTTTCCCGGTGCTTATCCAAAATCGACACGTTGGTCAACTGGATGGCTAAATGGGGAAAGTGACTCAGCAATGAAAATTTCACCTCAAAATCGGCCAGTCGCTGCTCCGAATGGCTGGCAAACTCCTCCCGGACGGCCAGAATCACCCGTTCTTTATAAACGGTCGTTAGCAGGAGCGGAAACAGCAAGCTCACCAGCAAGGTAACCCCTGCCGCAGCCAGTACTATTTTTACCCAGTGAGCAACTCTCGCCATTGCTTTTACAAACCGTCTTTAAAACCGACAACAAAACCGGTTTTACTAAAACAAGCGTGAGTGCCTCACTGTTCGGCCTACAGAATGATCGTTCGGTTCTGATGGATAAAAACGCGGTCGTTGAAAACCAGTTTCAGAGCCTGCGATAGGACAATTTTTTCGACATCCTTGCCTTCGGTCGCCATATCAGCCGCCGTATGCCGATGGTCCACTTCCTTAATATTCTGGGCAATAATCGGCCCTTCGTCCAGGTCGTTGTTTACAAAGTGGGCCGTAGCACCGATAATTTTGACGCCCCGTTCGTAGGCCTGCCGATACGGGCTGGCGCCCATAAACGCGGGCAGAAAAGAATGGTGAATATTGACAATACGGTTTGGAAAATGGCTGACGAAAGCGGGCGTTAAGACGCGCATATATTTAGCCAGTACAATGTATTCCGGCTCATAAATCGATAGCGTTCGCAGAATGGCTTCCTCATGTTCTTCCCGGGTACGGTGTTCGTGGGTGATAAAATGAAAGGGAATTCCAAACTTACTGACCAGCGATTGCAGGGAATTGTAATTGCTGACCACAGCCAGAATATCGGCATCTAGCTCATTAAAAGCATAACGAATAAGCAGTTCGGCCAGACAGTGGTGTTCTTTTGTAACAAAAACAATAATATTTTTCTTTTTTTTAGGATTAATGCGCAGATTAATCCCGGACGGCAAGGTCTCGCGTAATTTGTCGGACAAAACAACGGAATCGTAGTTACCTTCGAACTCGGTTCGCATGAAGAACTGCCGGTCGGGGCTTACGTATTCGTCGTTCCGGATAATGTTTAGATTGTGGTGAGCCAGCACACCAGTAACGCGGTGAATAAGCCCCGTACTGTCGGGGCCGTCCATTAACAAAATATGACGAGTTTCGGTGGACATGAACGAATTGATAATTTGAAAGTTATTGTAAAAATAGTAAAATCACTGCGCTAATCGCCTTTGCCCAAGGGAATGTGCCATTCGTGAGCGGTTTTAGAAAACATAATGGTCGTTCAACGGTATTGTTACTGTTGATCAGGTAAGCGAAAAAAAGGTAGGTTAACCACCCCTAAAAATTGTATAGCATTGGAATCGTTGCTCTCTGCATCTAAGCGAAAGTTGCTCATTGAAGTTGCCTGGGAAGTGTGTAACCAGGTTGGCGGTATTTATACGGTTATTCGGTCGAAAGTACCGTCGATGGTTGAAAAATGGGATAACGACTATATCCTGCTGGGTCCGTATTTTCCTCAGCGGGCAGCCGTTGAATTTGAACCCATTACGCACGACGACGGCACCGAAATCGGTCGGGTGGTGCAGCGTATGCGGTCGCGGGGCCTCGATGTTCAGTATGGCTACTGGCTCATTACCGGCAAACCCCGGGTGGTGCTTTTTGGCATTCAAAGCCTGGGCACCGGTATCGATCAGGTCAAATACGGTCTCTGGCAACGGCACGGCATCTCAACGCTGGGCGTCGAAGATCTGGTGAATCAGGTCATCGGATTCGGGGAACTGGTCCGGATTTTTCTGACCGAACTGGCCGACGAAAGTGCCCGGCACGTTGATATTGCGGTTCACTTCCATGAATGGATGGCCAGCAGTGGCCTGCCGGATTTACGCCGGGATAACGTCAAAATCGCGACGGTTTTTACAACCCACGCGACCATGCTGGGTCGGTATCTGGCGCAGAACGAGACCGGTTTTTACGGGAAACTTCCCTTTTTCGACTGGCAACGCGAAGCAAAGCACTACAACATTGAAGCCCAGGCTACGATTGAACGGTTATCGGCCCAGCAATGCCATGTTTTCACCACCGTCAGCGACGTTACCTCCCGCGAGTGCGAGGTTTTTCTGGGCCGCATTCCCGACTTAATTCTGCCCAACGGTCTGAATATCGTACGATTTACGGCGGTTCACGAATTTCAGAACCTGCACGTGAAGTACAAGGAGCGGATTCACGAGTTTGTGATGGGCCACTTCTTCCAGAGTTATTCGTTTGATCTGGAAAAGACGCTGTATTTCTTTACATCGGGGCGGTTTGAATTCAGCAACAAAGGATACGACCTAACGCTTGAAGCCCTCGCCCGCCTGAACTGGAAAATGCGCGAAGCCAACATGGACACCACCGTGGTGATGTTCATGATTACCAAACAGCCGTTCCGGTCGGTCAATCCCGATGTGCTGCACAGCCGCGCCCTGCTCGACGAGATTCAGGAAACGTGCAAGGCCATTGAAAACGAACTGGGTAATAAACTCTTCCTGAGTGCGGCTGCGGGTGAAGACATCAACCTGCCGGATTTAAACCAGTTTGTTGATGAATACTGGCGGCTCCGGCTCCGGCGAACTATCCAGAGCTTTAAGACCAATAACCTGCCGCCATTTGTCACGCACGATCTGGTCCAGGAAGACGATATGGTGCGGTTTATCCGGCAGATTCAACTGGTTAATAATGCCCACGACCGGGTGAAAGTGGTGTACCACCCGGATTTTATTTCGTCTACCAATCCGCTGTTCGGCCTGGATTACGGGCAGTTTGTGCGGGGCTGTCACCTGGGCGTTTTTCCGAGCTACTACGAACCCTGGGGATACACACCGCTGGAATGCGTGGTGCGCGGTATCCCGACCGTCACCAGCGACCTTTCCGGTTTTGGAGACTTTATCATGCAGATTATGCGGGATTACGAAAACCGCGGAATTTATGTGGTCAACCGCAAAACGCAGACGTTCAACGAAGCCGCCGACCAACTGGCCAATATTCTGTTCCGGTTTGTCCGGCTCTCGCAGCGTGACCGGATTACGCAGCGCAACCGCGTTGAAAACATTGCGGAGGTCTTCGACTGGACCAATCTCCGCTCCTACTATGACACGGCCCACGATCTGGCCCTGAAGCGCCGGAAACCGTGAAATAGATAAACGAGAAAAGCCAAGAGACAATAGAAACCGCGTGGGAATCTATTATCTCTTGGCTTTTCTCTACCTTCTATCTTCTCAGTACTGATTCAACTCTTTATTGAACTCCACCAGTATCTGTTCCTTCATAGCGATTTTGCGCTTTTGGGTATTCACCTTGTTCATCATCATCTTGTCTGCCTCCTCATTTCCCGGGCGTCCCATGCTGTCCATGCTGCTCATTGACAGGGCCAGATCGCTTTTTTCACGACGAACTAGGTATTCCAGCTCCCGAACTTTGGTCCGCAACTGCTCCGAACGGCTTTTGAGTTCAAAGGCTGGGTATTTGCGGGTAATCACGCGTTCGAGGTAGTTCAATTCAAAAATCTTATCGCAGGCAGAACGGAACCGATCGGCCACCGTTTTATCCACCAGTTTAAACGGAATCTTGATTTCCTTCCACTGGTTGAGCAGTTGTTTCGCACGGTCGGCGGCTGCCGGGATATCGGTTTGTTTAGCCAGTTTTTCGGCTTCGTCGGCCATTTTCATCTGCTGTTCCACCCGCGGGTCAATCCGGACTTTGGGCTGGATACCCCGCGCCAGGTTGTAGCGGTCGAAAACGGTTTTGGTAGCCCGACGGTATTTTTTGAGGATCTTGCCGGATTTCTTGATCGGCACTTCACCTACTTCTTTCCACTCGTTGTTTAGGTTCCGAATCAGGTGGTAGGCTTCGGTCAGCACCTTCATATACCGTTCTTCGGCAATGTTGGCCCGTTCGAGGGCTTCCCCTTCCAGCCCATCGCGTTTAAACGGACGGCTGCGATCGGCTTCGTAGATCGACCGAACGGCCCGTTCCGCCTGCGCAATGAGGCTATCATAGCGATCCATTCGCTCCTGAATCACCTTGTTCTGCTCATTGAAGAACTCGCGCCGACGCTGGAAAAACCCGTCTAACGTTTCGCTGAAACGCGTTTCAATGGTTTCGTCCAGTTCTTTATCGACCGGGCCGGTTTTGATCCATTTTAACTTAATTTCCTGAAGCTTCTCGGCGGTTTCCTTCCATTCGCTGCCGTCGGCAACGGACTCGGCTTCGGCCAGCAACGCTTGTTTGATTTCAAGGTTTTTAAGCTGGTTTGTTCGAATCAATTCCACCAGTACTTCCTCCAGTTCGTCGAGCCGGTTCAACAACGGAATGAAGTTACCGATGGCATCAAAATTCAGGAGCTTTTTCCGCAATTGAACAAGTTTAGTCAGGTAAGACCCTTTGTTCTGGGCTTCCTGAACTTCCTGCTCGAGCTGGTTTACTTTGTTTTCGGCAATTGTAAACCTATTTTTGAAATAATCGAGCGCTTCCTGTTCTGTGCGTTTCACTTCACCGATTTGCCGGTCCGGATAGCTGAGGTAGCCCGATAAGAATACCTTTCCGTCTTTGACGTAACCGTATTCGTCTACCAATTGAGCCTGTTCCATTATTTTACTCTTTAAGACTGAGCTATGGGTTTAATTGTTGATATTTGCCACCTACAAAAGTAACCAAAACCATGAGTCAGGAAACGATTATATTCTCAATGGCGGGTGTCAGTAAAATTATTCCGCCAAACCGACAAATCCTAAAGAATATCTACCTTTCCTTTTTTTACGGCGCAAAAATTGGTGTTTTAGGCTTGAACGGCTCCGGGAAATCGACCCTGCTGCGCATCATTGCCGGTATTGACAAGAACTATCAGGGCGAAGTAGTGTTTTCACCGGGCTATTCAGTAGGCATGCTGGAGCAGGAACCGCAGCTCGATCCAGCCAAAACCGTGAAGGAAGTTGTTGAGGAAGGTGTTCAGGAAACCGTGGATTTGCTGAAGGAATTCGACCAGATTAACGAAGCCTTTGGCGACCCCGACGCGGATTTCGACAAACTAATTGCCAGACAGGGCGAGGTACAGGAAAAACTCGACCACCTCAACGCCTGGGAACTCGATAACCGGCTTGAAAAGGCAATGGATGCCCTTCGCTGCCCGCCCCCCGATGCTAAAATTGCCAATTTATCAGGCGGAGAAAAACGCCGGGTTGCACTTTGCCGCCTGTTGCTCCAGCAACCCGATGTGCTGCTGCTCGACGAACCGACCAACCACCTTGATGCCGAATCGGTGTTGTGGCTGGAAGAGCACCTGCGCCAGTACGCCGGAACCGTTATTGCCGTAACGCACGACCGGTATTTTCTGGACAACGTTGCGGGCTGGATTCTGGAACTGGACCGGGGCGAAGGTATCCCCTGGAAAGGTAACTACTCATCGTGGCTCGATCAGAAGCAGACGCGTCTGGCAAAAGAAGAAAAACAGGAGTCTAAACGCCAGAAAACCCTGCAACGGGAACTCGAATGGGTTCGCATGGCGCCTAAGGCCCGGCAGGCCAAATCGAAGGCCCGGCTGGGTGCCTACGAAAAGCTGCTGAGCGAGGAAAACCGTCAGAAGGAGGAACGGCTGGAAATCTTCATTCCGGCGGGTCCGCGTCTGGGCTCGAAGGTGATCGAAGCGCACGGCGTATCCAAAGCGTTTGGCGACCGATTGCTGTTTGAAGATTTAAACTTTCAGTTGCCGCAGGGCGGTATTGTCGGCATCATTGGTCCGAACGGCGCGGGTAAAACGACGCTGTTTAAACTTATTACCGGCAAAGAACAACCCCAAAGCGGTACTTTTGACGTGGGCGAAACCGTAAAGTGGGCGTATGTCGATCAGGAACACGATGGCCTGGACCCCGACAAAACGGTATTCCAAACCATTTCCGAAGGCAGCGAATGGATTATGCTGGGCGGCAAACAGGCCAATGCCCGCGCCTACGTCAGCCGGTTTAACTTCACCGGTTCGGATCAGGAGAAGAAAATCGCCAACCTATCGGGCGGAGAGCGCAACCGCGTTCACCTGGCGATGATGCTGAAAGAAGGTGCCAACCTGCTGCTGCTCGATGAGCCAACCAACGACCTGGACGTTAACACGCTGCGAGCGCTGGAAGAAGGGCTGGAAAACTTTGCCGGTTGCGCCGTCGTGATTACCCACGACCGCTGGTTCCTCGACCGCGTTGCCACGCACATTCTGGCGTTTGAAGGCGATTCGCAGGTTTACTGGTTTGAAGGCAACTTCTCGGAATACGAAGAAAACCGCAAAAAACGGCTGGGCAGCGATGCCACTCCGAAGCGGATTAAATATAAGAAACTGGTGTAAACTGTCCTGAACTGGGCTTACACCGGTTAAGCCCAGTTCAGGACGGCTCAGATAATAGGCTATCATGTACGGTTATTTCAACGGCTCCATTCTGCCCGTCGAGCAGATCAGTTTTGGCGTCACGGATCTTGGCCTGCTGCGCGGCTTCGGCTTATTCGACTACTTCCGCACCTACAACGGTCGGCCTTTTCAGTGGGACTGGTATTGGGAACGGTTTGCCAATTCGGCGGCTAAAATGCATTTGCCGGTACCGATAAACAAAGACGAAGCCCATCGGGTGGTCATGGAGCTAATCGACAAAAGCAACCTGCCCGACATTGCCGTACGGTTTGTCATGACGGGCGGTTACAGCCCCGACAGCATCAGCATCGTCAGACCTAATCTGCTGATGATCGCCGAAGAGATTCATCCCACCCCGTTGAATCAATATGACGACGGAATCAAGGTGATTCTGGACGAATACGTCCGCGAGATGGCCGAAGTAAAAAGTACGGATTACAAACGGGTGATTCTGCTCGCTGAAGCCATCCGCTCGGCACGGGCGTCGGATGTTTTATATCACAAGAACGGCGAAATTAGTGAACTAAGCCGTAGCAACGTCTTCATTTTCAAGGGCGACCGCCTGATTACTCCCAACCGGCACATTCTGCACGGTATTACGCGCCGAACCGTCATGCACCTGGCGCAGAACGATTTTGAGGTGGAAGAAGGGCCTGTTTCGCTCACGGACCTGTACGATGCCGACGAAGCGTTTACGACCAGTTCCACCAAAAAAGTGCTTCCAATAGTCCAGATCAGCGACCTCACCATTGGCGACGGAAAACCCGGCCAACGCACCCGGTTTTTGCTGGACGAGTTCAACGAGCTGATCGAAAACTGGTAAGCATCAGAACCCGGATTTCTGTATCTTGCGGATTGATCTGGATAACTTCAATTACGCTTTCAATGCATGTGAACGGAAAAGCCCGCGAGCAGATGAGCTATGACGCCATTGTCATTGGTTCAGGAATCAGCGGGGGCTGGGCGGCCAAAGAGCTCTGCGAAAAAGGACTTAAAACCCTGGTGCTGGAACGGGGCCGCCAGGTAAAACACGTGACGGACTACCCGATGGCCATGGCCAACCCGTGGGACCTCCCCCACCGCAACCGAATGCCCGACGCTTTCGAAACGGCCAATCCGATTGCGACCAAATGTTATGCGCTGGATGAAGCCACCCACCAGTATTTCGCCAGGGATGCCGATCATCCGTATATTCAGGAAAAACCGTTCGACTGGATTCGCGGCTATCAGGTCGGCGGCAAATCGCTGATCTGGGCGCGGCAAACGCAGCGGTGGAGTGACTATGAGTTTCAGGCCCCCGCCCGCGACGGTTTTGCGGTCGACTGGCCCATCCGCTACAAAGACATTGCGCCCTGGTACAGCCACGTTGAAAAATTCGTCGGCATCAGCGGCAACAAAGACGGGATCGACACCCTGCCCGACGGCGAGTTTCTACCCCCGTTTGAACTGAACTGCGTCGAGAAGCACATTCAGAAAGCCGTTAAAGCCCACTATTCCGACCGGCACGTTATTATTGGTCGTTGTGCTCACCTGACCAAACCGCAGGCCGTTCATCTGCAACAGGGACGTGGGCAGTGCCAGTCGCGGAGCCTGTGCTACCGGGGTTGTCCGTTCGGCGGTTATTTCAGTTCCAATTCGGCTACATTGCCCTGGGCAGCCAAAACCGGCAATCTGACCCTCCGACCCGATTCGGTTGTCTATTCAATTATTTATGATGATAAAAAGGGCAAGGCGACCGGTGTGCGGGTGATTGACGTCAACACCAAACAGATGACGGAGTATTTTGCCAAAATCATTTTCGTCAATGCCGCTGCGCTGAACTCCAATCTCATTCTGCTAAATTCAACGTCCAGCCGGTTCCCGAACGGGTTGGGCAACGACAGCGGTTTACTGGGTCGGTATGTGGCGTTTCATAATTACCGGGGCAGCCTGACGGCTTCGTTCGACGGTTATCAGGACCAATATTTTTACGGTCGTCGGCCCACTACAGCTTTCATGCCTTCGTTCCGGAACGTAAAAAAGCAGGAAACGGATTTTCAGCGCGGTTACATGGTCGCGTTCAGTGCTGGTCGGGCCGGTTGGTCTCGCGGCATGAGCCAGGAAGGTTTTGGAGTCAACTTCAAGGAAAGCCTGCTAACGCCCGGCGACTGGAGCGTATACATGATGATGCAGGGCGAAACCGTACCGAAATACGAAAACCACGTGCGGTTAAGCACCGACCAGAAAGACCCGTACGGCATTCCGCAATTGATTACGTCGATTGGGTACGACGAGAACGACGAAAAGGTGATTAAGGACTTTCTGGTGCAGGGTGCCGAAATGCTGGAAAAGGCGGGTTGTAAAAACATCGCGTCGTACGACGACAAACGCAACCCCGGTCTGGATATTCACGAAATGGGCGGTGTTCGGATGGGCCACGACCCGAAAACCTCGCTGCTCAATCAGTGGAACCAGTTGCACACGGTCAAAAACGTCTTCGTCACCGACGGCGCCTGCATGACTTCCGTGGGCAACCAAAACCCGTCAATTACCTTCATGGCCCTAACCGCCCGGGCCACCAACTACGCGGCTGCGGAATTGAAGAAAGGAAACCTGTAGAGGGAGTGAAGAGTTATGAGTGAAGAGTTATGAATTAGATGCGGTAACCCACTTATAATTCTTCACTCATAACTCTTCATGCTACTTAATACCGTATCGACCAATACGGGTTTTCCTGAGCTTTCATGCTAGACTGGATATGGTCTTTGACTATTTTGTCGTAATCGGACGTTTTAATTTTCTTTCCTTTTATTTTCTTATTGGCGGTAAGTTCTTTCGCCACATCGCGAAGTTCAATTTTAGTAGCCGTAACCACGACATCCCCATCGTTCAGGTCCAGTTCCAGAATAAGCCCCGGTAAACCATAATATTGCTCGGGCCCAGCCGAAACCGGAATGTCCTGCGCAAACCAGGCGACAACTTTCTGTTCCTTAACGGGGTCTTCTGTTTCGGCCTTCATGCAGATGTGGCCCGCAATGTCTTTCAACTGGTTCAGGATTTTCCACTTCGGCGTTGGCAAAGAGTCCTCGATAATGTAGGTTTTCCCCAGCATTTCGATCACATCCGATTTGGTTTCCTGTTTGAAATCCCGTCGGATTGTGTAATCGCTATTCCGATATGACCACCGGCCATCTTCACTCCGCCAATATTCATCGGCGTTGGTGTACAGGCTCTGATCCTCATTGAAATAAAGCACCATCTGGGTAGGGCGGCTACTGTAATTTTTGTTTGTTGCCTTCATCCGTTCCTTTTGATCCAGGCTCAAAAACGACATACGAGACATTATTTTGACGTAATCCTGCGTACGATCGTAGGTAACTACGCCTTCCAGCTTCTGGGCTATCGTCGGGAACGCCGACAGGAGCAAAATCAGCAATAAAATCCTCTTCATATTTATCCGTTATTTTACGTATTACCATCCATTATTCTGACGCATCTGCGACTTCAAGCCCCGAACATTATAGGAAACCGAGAGCATAAAATATTGAGCCAGTGTCTGCACCTCTTCCTTCTGGACGAAATTCTGATACGCCTGCTGCGTAATGCCCCGGTTTTTGTTGAAAACGTCATACGCCGTCAGTCGTACCTCCGCCTTATTATCCTTCAAGAACTGCTTATAAACCGCCAGGTTCAGAATGGGCAGCTTCTGCGTAAAGGGAAACCGTTCATTTTTCAGCTTATAAATCTGGTAATTCATCTGT
The DNA here is from genome assembly GCF_003259745.1 of Larkinella arboricola. Classification (GTDB taxonomy): domain Bacteria; phylum Bacteroidota; class Bacteroidia; order Cytophagales; family Spirosomataceae; genus Larkinella; species Larkinella arboricola. The sequence continues at coordinate 981,002 of NZ_QLMC01000003.1, forward strand.
CCATTGAAGAAGATACCGCCGGGGAACTGAATATTCATTGCACCGCCATAGTTGTGATTATAAATTTTCTGGTTTTGACTTGAATTGATTGAGTAGCGTGTATCGGTAATGCCCCAGTTGAAGTAGGGATAGAGCGTAAACTTATCGAATAGGGTTAAGTCAAGATTGACCCGAAAGTTATAGTTATCACTACGGGTATCGTTCAAGACGGTATTGATATAAATTGGATTCTTGTTGAAATTCAGGCTGCTGCCCAGGTTTAAGGTCGCCTTGGTTTTTTTCAGCGGAAAGCCAAAATTAAGATAAGACCCTACGCGGGTACCACCACTAATATTCTCAGGCCGACTGGTCGTTATCAGATTTTCATCTATAGTCTGGTTATAAACGATCTGGTTGATATTGTACCCGTAGTTAAGGCTCAAATAGTAGTTAACAAAATTGCCCGGATTGAAGCTACTGAAGGAGCCGTTCAAATTGTGAGTCAGGGAAGGGAGCAAGCCCGGATTTCCTTCCTGGATGAATCGGGGGTTACTGTTATCAACCACGCCGGGTTGTAACTGGCTGGTTTGGGGCTGCTGAATGTTTACGTTGTAATACAGCCCCATGCTCTTGTTTTTGAGCCGGTAATTGCCCGAAAAATTGGGGGCTACGGTAAAATACTGCCGGCTCACGTTCGTAAAGGTTGTCGCGCTCTGGTCGGAGGCAAACCGACCCGCCAGCTTGTACCATACCCCTGCCAGTCCACCTGATATATTAAAACCCTTATCCGAATAGCGAAGCACCGTTCCCACCCGGTTATAGGTGTAGTCATTGGTATAATACCGGCTCAGATTCCTGTTCCGGACCGCCCCCTGATCCGTTAGGTCGAACACATCCCGGTCAACCTTATCATTGCGCAGACTGAAATTGTAAAACGTTTCCCAGAACATGGTTTTCGTTAACGGCTCAATGTAGTGCAGGCTGGATTTGAGTTCGGTTCTCAGGCTGGAATTGGTAACGTCCTGATTAATCCGCACAACGGTCGGTCCGGCGCCGGTGCTATCCGTAAAAAAGGTGTTTGTTGAGCGTTGTTTGGCCGTACCATCGCTATCATTCAGGTTAAAGGCCACACTAGCTGCGAAGTTGCGCCCTTTCTTCAAAAACTTGTGTCGGAAAATAGCCGTTGTGGCCAGTTGCAGACCGTTAAAATTATTTCGATTATCTAAATTTGTTTGGCTGGTATCCGCTGCCCGATAAAAGTTCTGGTTACTGAATTGGGCATTATTGCCGCTGTTGGCGCGAAGGTTTCCAATCAGGACCAGGGTATTGAGCGAATCAAGTTGCTGTTCATAGCGGGCACTGCCCCGGTGATTGCGGGTGAAGCTCCCCTGGCTATTGCCGCTGATGGTCACAAAAGTACCTTCGGGTAAAAAGGTTTGTTTATTAGAAGTGGAGCTAAGCGTTTGGCCGGTCTGGTTATAGAAGTAATTGGAACTAAGCTTGGTCTTCTTCGTATCATAATTGTAGTTGGCCCCACCGGCATAATTACGGGAGAATCCCCGGTTGCTGCTGTACCCTCCTGTCAGTGGAACGCCCATGCCATCGTCTCCGCCAAAAAAATACATTCCTCCGCTGTAGAATCCAAAATCGCCCTGGTCTTCCCAATTGAACGACTGACTGCCACGAAAATCCTGATAATCATCCCAGGATAAGCCCGTCTGGTTGATGTTGTTGCCAAAACCCAGCACCGACATCTGCTCCTTCGTATTGAATCGATTGTAATTTCCCCGCAATTGAAAACGGTCTTTGGTACCTGCTCCGGCCGTTACTTTCCCAAAACCGCCCCTTTTGTGGCTTTCTTTTAAGGCCAGGTTAACGGCTTTTTCCCGTTTGCCATCGTCGATACCCGTGGTTTTGGCGGCCTCCGTTTTATCGTTAAAAATCTGGATTTTATCAATCGCTTCGGCTGGAAGGTTTTTGGTCGCCAGTTTCGGATCGGTGCCAAAAAAGGTCTTGCCGTCCACCGTCACTTTTTTAACGTCCTCACCCTGCGCTTTGATATTACCGTCCTGATCGACCTGCACACCCGGCAGGCGTTTCAGCAGTTCCTCCACCGTCGATCCGGCCGGTACTTTAAACGAACTGGCGTTGTATTCGATCGTATCGCCCCGGATGGAGAGCGGAGCCCGGGCGGTTTTCACCACCACTTCCAGCAATTCTTTTTGAATAGGCTTGATTTCCAGTGTGCCCAGATCGGTTACGTCGCCGTCGCCCGGATCGACTTCTTTTTGCAGGGGCAGAAAGCCGACGTACGATACCTTCAGGATATACGGAGCCCGTTTCACGTTCCGGAACTCAAAGGCACCTTTGTCGTTCGTTCGTCCGAAATTGACCAGCGCCGAGTCTTTTGGAGTCAGCAGCATGACCGTAGCGCCGGGCAGAACGGCTTTATTCGTGTCAGCAATGGATCCCCGAATAGTAAAGCGGGGCGACTGGGCAAAGGCCGTAGAACAGCCAGCCAGCAGGAGCAGCAGCAGAAGCAGGTTTTTCATGGGATAGGAATTGGTTGCGAATAAGAGCCAGCAAATTGTAAAGAATTAATATCCGTTGCTGAAAGTTAACAAATTTTAATAGTTGCAACTATAATAGTAGTTAAAAAATTATTTTTATAGGTAAGCTACTTGAAATAAGAAATGGCAGTATGATCATAAAATTTGCTCAATGACGGTTTTCATCAGGAAACGTTGCACGAACCACCCATCTAAAATGCTGGAAAATGGATAGGCTGCGGAATCAGGCCAAAATAGTTTGCCATTTTATAAAACACCGTGCAACGACTACGTTCAGAACTGCATCTTTTAGACACTTATCAATGAAACGAACCATCCGGCAGCACCAAAACCGGACTTAAACGATCAGCATAGCGGGGCACCATTACTCTCCAAAATCACCGTATCATGAAGTTAATGAACTCTTGGGCTACCCGGACCCCTATGGCCACTCCTTTGACCCATTACACTGTTGAAATCGAACAGACCGGTTTGTCCGGCTGGATCAACTACCGCGAGTCGATGCTGACGTTACGCTTCTCCTATGAGCGAATGCTGACCTCCCTGTACGTTTTCGTTCCGGGCAATGAGCAGTGGTCCGCTTACTGCCGGAGTTCCGGTGCGCGAACCGCGGGCTCCCGCCGAACTGAAATCATCCAGCGGATTGCTGCTGAACTCCGCGCGCAGCAAGCGTCGTCAATGGTACAGATTAATGACTATGGAATTGAAGTACTATTTTAACGAGTGAAGATCCGGAAAACACGGCGGATTTCTAGTGTTGCAGTGCGGTACAGAGCCTGTTTTCCGCTTTTAACCTAGTACCAAATTAAACCGAGTTTCACTTCGTCCATAAAAGTTAGTACTTCTTAAAACTACTCATAACAATACGGTTTATCAAGTTGCTATTATTAAAATTAATTTTTCACATTAATCCACGTGTTTCCCGGTTCATAATCTGCATCTTTCGTCGATATTATACCTTAATTGTCAGACAAGTAATAGAACATCTTCTGTCGCCTTTAAAGGGCTGCCTACGAAAGCCACTCCTTATTTTATAAGTATTTATTACCATTTCTTACAGACTTTTATTAGCTTTAAAAGGCAATTTCAGTTTGTTTAAGCTATGGCTATTTCTGCTTTTCGATGCAAAATCGTACTCATCTTCCTGTTTATTACCTATGGGTTGATACGTACAGGCATGGCTCAGCAACCAACACCCCTAAAACTTCAAACCGATAAGCTGCTGTACGCGGACTCGGTATATCAGGAAGCTATCGTAGAAAGGGATTCACTGAAACTGGCCGAAGCTTATTATTTGTACGGCAAAACATACAACGCGGCCGGAGAATATCTGATGTCGCAGCAATGGTTTCTTCACGCCTTGGCCATTCTTGAACCCCGTGGCGATTCCTACGCCTTAAGCCGGATTTACAGTGTTTTATCGTATTTACAGGAGAATTATCAGGAAACCCTTCACTACGCGTTTCTTTCGCTGGCCGTAAGCCGTCGGATTAAATCGGATAAAGCATTAATGCGGGCTTACCTCAATTTAGCCCATATTTATCAGACGGATTGGTCTAAAAAGGGGCAGCATGTATACGGTTTTATGTCTTCCAACGTCTACCGGATGGACTGGTCCAAAGCCGGGAAGAAAACAGACTTGCCCAAACCCCAGGCTGACAGCGCCCTGCACTACATCAAAAAGGTGTATGCCCTCTCTTATAAGCTCAATGATCGTATCGCTATGGTTGAGTCCAATATTCACCTGGGGCGTTTCCTGTGGAATATACAGCAGAATCCGCGTGCAATTGACTATCTGAAAAAGGGGCTGGCAATAGCAACCGCCGATCAGGAAGAACGGCTCCAGATTCGGTTAATGCTCTATATTGCCTCTATTCATATCGGACTCCGGCAGCCTGCGCAGGCGGCCCATTTACTCCGTAATGCCCAGCAATTACTCGACCGAAGCGACATCAATGATTATTTTATTAACGCCCAGTTTGAAAGTGCCTACACGGCGTACTATTCCCTGACCGGTGATTGGAAACGCGCTTTTGAACATGGTCAGAAACTCCATACGATGGAGATTAATAATTACATCGCCGACCATGATGGAGCTGTAACCCGCCTGAGTATGGAGTACAAATCGGAGCAGAAAGAAGCGAAGCTGCGGGCTCAGAAAAAAGAACTGGAGTTACGTTCGGAAACGCTGCGGGCTCAGCAGCGGTTAACCTGGGCCATGTCGGCACTGTCGGGAATAACCGTGGCGATGGCCATCGTTTTCTTTCGGCTTTACCGCAAAAACCGTCGCATAAGCGAACGGAATGTAGAACTGGTAAAAGAACAGAATCACCGGGTGAAAAATAACCTACAGGTAATTTCCAGCCTGCTGAATCTACAATTTAACCAGCTTACCGACGAAAACGCCAGACGGATGGTCGAAGAAAGCCAGATGCGGGTGCAGGCCATGGCCATTCTTCACCAACGGCTTTATACGGGCGGCCAGTTAGCGGTTCTGGATACCGCCGAGTTTATCATCGAACTGGTCGAAGAAGTTCTAAGAGCGTATGGTTACTCGGCCGTTCATCCCATCTATGACCTGGAACCCCTGGAATTGTCGGCGGATGAAGCCCTACCCCTGGGCCTTATTATCAATGAGTTGACCACCAATGCCTGTAAATACGCCTTTGCCGACCACCCTTATCCGGCTTTTAGCATTTCAAGCCGTCGGAAAGGAAACAAATTCCTCCTGTCCGTAACAGACAACGGCCCGGGATTGCCCAGTCACCTCATGCAGGATGGTTCTTCAAACCAACGCCTTACGTTTGGTATGCGGCTTATTCAGATGGAGGTGCAGCAATTGCAGGGAACGTGCGAGTTCGAATCAAAGGGCGGCACTCACTTTTCGATGGAATTTAAGATTTAACACGGCCTTACGCCATCTGCATTTCGCCCCCTCAGGGCTTTTACCGCCGTCTCCGCTTCTTCTTAACCGTTGAGCGCCCTGTCGTTTTCTTCCGTCCTGACGATTTTCGTTTAATTGATTTCCGAACCGGGGCCTTCTTTTTAACGACCTTCGCCTTAGCCGGAGCGGCTACAACCGGGGTTTCCGTCGCTTCAGCCTGTTTTGACGCCAGCAGATAGATCAGGGAGGCAGTGCCGTCCATGGTCGGTTCATTGGTACTGTAGTCACCGTAATCGTCGTGATACACCACCAGGTCGCTCTGGAACGCTTCGTATTCGTCCGGGTCTTTAAGCTGAATACCGATCAGATTTTTGTAAATCCGTCCATAGACCGGCCCGTCTACCAACCCACCATCAATCGGGTAGTTGCCTATGTGGGTAAAGGCAGAATGCGGGTCGGACGGTGTATCGGCTCCGGCAGGCAACCCATACACAAAACTGGTTCCCCAGGGATTACAACCAAACAGCCAGTCGAAACACGCCTGTTCGAGCTGCGCATAGCGGTTATCACCGGTCAGTTTACGATACCAGAGACATTGAATGGCAAACGAGGTTGTCAGGTTGTTGCTGCACCAGATGAAAGGAACGCCCCGGTAAAATGCATTACTCTGCGCTTTCTGCCAAACCTTTTCAATACCGCTCCGATAAAAGCCAATGATGTGCTGACGCCGGGAATCAACAACCCGTTTGGCAACCTCGTAGTGCCCGATGTTAATAAACGGATACCATTGATAGTGCCGGGCGGTATCGGCCCCCAGCCAGGGTGTTACGGGCTCGATCAAACCATAGGCATAGGCGCTGTTGAGGTAATCGGCGGCTTTATAACCCTGGATCCGGGCGGCATTATAGAGCTCAACGGCCGCCAGCTCCATATCATCTACGTAATTGTCTTCTTCGTAAAAATAAGGGGCCCTGCCGGGCGCCGTCTGGCAAACACCCGGCTTTTGCAGACCCAGCTTGTAAGCCGTTTGCGCCCGCTGCCACAATCGTTCGGCATACTCCTGATCACGACGGCGCAGTACCTGAAAACCCAGTGCAAACGCGCTGCTAAACTTGCCAGCGGTAGAAGCTACGCCGGTTGCGCGGTTTTTATGGCGTAATAACCCCTGTGGCTTGCCGGTAGCAAAATATACCGGGCGTTCGTAGCCTTTTCCATAAGCGCTATCCTGCTTGGGAATTCGTATTCCGGAATGGTCCCGATCATCGGCCAGCTGGTTGAACATCCAGTCGTCTTTCGGGTGCATTTTCAGAAGCCAGTCGAGCCCCCAGCGGGCTTCATCCAGTACGTCAGCCTGGCTATTGCTGCCTTCCAGCCCGTTGGCCTGATGCCGATCACCAAATACGCGCGGAAAATCCCGGTAAGCGGCCAGCAAATGGTAGGTCGCATTGGCCGAGGTCGTTACATATTGCAGGTAATCAGATGCATCGTGCCACCCGCCCGAAACGTCAATGTGTGTACTGTCGGGCATGGGGCCATACATCGTATACCCATCGTGCGTATGACAGGAATCTTTCAGGAAGGGATTGTAGCCGCTGCGTTGCTGGCGCATATACCGCAGACAAAAATCGGCCGTTCCGTTGTATACGTCGTCTGCAATCCGAAATTCCGGTGACTGAACGGTACCCACTTTGAGATAATACCGTCCGGGTTTCTTAATGGCGGAGAAATCAAGGCGGTAGGTCTGTGTAAAGGGGCCGTAGGCACCAAAGTCTCTCCCGACCGTATTTTCGTACACAACCTTTCCGGTTTGTATTTCCACAACCTGAAAAGGCTGTGTTACTGCTTCTGTTGTTTTTCCGGCCCAGACGGCCACTTTTGTTCTCGCCGGTCGGTACCCCAGAAAATTGATTCGTATCCAGGCCTGCTCGTCAACAGTAGATTTGAACGCAGTAAGGCAACAAATTATCCCAATCAGCAAAAATAATTTCCTCATCGATAGGCAAGTTACAATTTTTACCGTTCGCGGAGGAAAGTCTGCATAAATGAAATAAACCCATCCCCAACTTTATTAAAAAATGTTAGGGGGATGGGCTCAGTATGGATATAGTATCAGTCTTGAATTGGAAAAATCAATAACGCCGTTCGAGCATTTCAAGAATGCGCAGCCAGGGCATACCACTGCGAATAAACTCATCCAGCGGAATCTCAGAAAGGAGGTTAAAACGCTTTTCCAGGCTCTCCTGAATGGGTTGATCCTTCTTGGAAGAATGCTGGCGATAGAGTTCATCGCCCATCATGCTGGATAATAAATAGTAACGATTGTACTGCATGAGATTACTTAAACTTTTCGGTGACACAAAAGTAGGCTACAAAAGTCCTTTTTGCAACCCGTTCAGACACATTCTTATAACCAACCTACTCCTAATCAGGCAGAAACGATCTGACTAGTTAAACCAACAAAAGCGTACCCGGTTAAATTACTTGGTCATATATACTTAATAGACGTAAGGCAACTTTAAAAGTCACGGGTCAACTTCCATATGTTAGTTAACGGTTATTCTGTCTCCACCGGAGTACTCCGCAAACCAGCATTGTACAGGGCATCAGCAAATAGAAGCCCTAATGTAAACCGTCGTTTGCAACAATACGGACCAGATAGTAGGATATTCGCTCATCCCCCGGCTGAGGTAAAAAAGAAGCCGGTCGGTGTACCAGCACGGTTTAGAATTTCCGGTGAACCGGCGGCCGCACATCCTCCTGCGTATAATGTTGGAACAAACCATGCTGCCCGGCGCCGTGAGCTTCAATTTCTGGCTTCTCAGCTTGCCGCAAACATTACGTCTTCACAAGCGGTTCTTAGCACTCAACCTTAACTCAGCGTATTCCATGCAAGATTCCCGACACGATGAAGAAGGCCACATCAAGAATCTGGCCGGAACCGAAGCCCTCGAAAAATTGAAAGCCCTCGCTGAAGGGATCTGTATGTTTACCACGTTCACCGACAGCCGACCGGCCCCCAGCCGGCCTATGGCCTTGCAGGGCGTGGACGACGATGGCGCGCTGTACTTTTTTAGCGCAGCTTCCTCAGACAAAAATAAAGAACTGGCTGCCGACCCGGCGGTACAGCTTTTTTTCTGCAAGGAAGGCCCTTCCGAATACCTTAGCCTATACGGCAGTGTTACCATTTCGCGAGACCGTGAGAAAATCGAAAAGTACTGGAACCCCTTCGTAAAAACTTGGTTTCAGGGTGGTAAAGACGATCCGGACCTCACTGTTATTCGCGTGCAGCCCGAAAGCATCTACTACTGGGATACTAAAAATAACCGGATGGTATCCTACCTCAAAATTGCGGCCTCCTTGGTAACAGGCAAAACAATGGATGACGGTGTGGAAGGCGAATTGAAAGTATAGCCATCACGGCGCTTGCTATCCGACGGAAACAATAAAGCCGACCGCGAATCCGCAGTCGGCTTATACAGTATTGGTTTTTAGTTTGGAAGTTACTCGTTCGGCCTAAGCTTATAAGCCTGAATAGTTTAAAAGATATATTTATTCTCCGCAATCATCGCATCGGCAATCCGTCGGCGGGTTTCTTTCAGGTTCAGCGGCTCAATTTTTGTGAACCGTTTCAGACCCATCAGCATTACACGCAGTTCATCGCCCTCGGCAAAGGACGTGATGGCTGCCCGACCAGCGTTGTTGACTTTCTCAACCGCTTCGTGCAGATACGTCAGCGCAAGATCCTTCTGTAACGCTGCGTCTCCCTGCGCATTGGCCAGTTTTTCGACCCGCAGTAAAACGGATTCGGCCACGTAAGTCTCGATTACCATATCGGCCAGATTCATCAGGATTTCCTGCTCCTCCGACAGCTTCATCATGAATTTCTGAACGGCAGCACCGGCCACCATCAGGACGGCTTTTTTGAGGTTGCGCAGCACTTTTTTCTCAGCCGCAAACATGACCTCTTCTTCCTCGGTACTAAAATCTGGAATCGACATGATTTCCTTCACCACCGCCATAGCCGGTCCCATCAGATCGAGTTCACCCTTCATGGTCCGTTTCAGGATCATATCGACCGTCAGCATCCGGTTGATTTCGTTCGTGCCCTCAAAAATCCGGTTAATCCGGGCGTCGCGGTAAGCGCGGTCCATCGGAGCGTCGGCCGAATACCCCATACCGCCGTACACCTGCACCCCTTCATCCACCACGTAATCGAGCACCTCCGACCCGTGTACTTTCATCATGGCACACTCAATGGCAAACTGTTCGAGGGCTTTCAACTTGGCGTCGGCGTCGCTCATACCGTTGGTTTTCAGGCTCTCGATCAGATCGTCGATGTTTTGTCCGGCGCGGTAGCAGGCGGTTTCGCAGGCATACACTTTCACGGCCATTTCGGCCAGTTTGTGCTTGATAGCGCCAAAACTGGAGATCAGTGTCCCGAACTGCTGGCGTTCGTTGGCGTACTGGATGGCATTGGTAATAACTTTTTTGGCCCCGCCAACAGCCGCAACGCCCAGCTTGATCCGGCCAACGTTCAGGATATTGACGGCGATTTTGAAACCATTGCCCCGCGTTGAAAGCAGGTTTTCGGCGGGTACTTGGCAGTCGTTAAAGAAAATCTGTCGGGTATCAGACCCCTTGATGCCCATCTTATGCTCGGGCTCATTCATGGTAATACCGCCGAAGTCTTTCTCCACCAGAAAGGCACTGAGGTTCTTATCCGCCTGTCCGGACCCGTCGTCAACTTTGGCAAAAACAATGAACAGATCGGCAAAACCGCCGTTTGTAATCCACATTTTCTGCCCGTTGAGGGTATAGTATTTTCCGTCTTCCGACAGTCTGGCTCTGGTTTTGCCCGAGTTGGCATCCGAGCCAGAATCCGGCTCCGTCAGGCAGTAAGCGGCTTTCCACTCGCCAGAAGCCAGTTTGGGGAGGTATTTTGCTTTTTGCTCCTCATTGCCGTAGTAGACAATCGGTAAGGTTCCGATGCCCGTATGAGCCGACAACGCTACGGAAAACGAATGACCCGCGCCGGTTACTTCGGTGACTAGCATCGATGTATTGAAGTTCATGCCAAAGCCACCGAATTCTTCGGGTACTGAGGTACCAAGCAAACCAAGTTCTCCGGCTTTATCCATCAGGGAAGCAATCAGCTCCGGCGATTTTGCGTGGTCAATTTCGTCCAGGCGGGGCCAGATTTCGCGCTCCAGGAATTCGCGGCAAGTCGCGGCAATCATCTGTTGCTCTTCCGAGAACTCTTCAGGAATAAATACCTGCGATGCGGCCGTTTCCTTAATGAGAAACTCGCCCCCTTTGATCGTTGCTTTGTGTTCCGTGGCAATCATGGTATCTAGGTCAAATTGGGTTTTTCCAGGCTGGAATTGATTCTTTCTTTGTTCAACAAATGTAAAAAATGTGTATATAGTATGCAAGCATACGAAATCAAAAAATTAAGTTAGATGGGTCTGGTTTAAGTGTAACGGCACTTATCTATCATCATTTACTCTGTGGTTTATGCCTGTCTACTTATTTTAAACTTATTGTCTACGCAGCAGACTATATAAATTAATTTTAAATTTGCTTGTACACATATATTTTAAATGTATATTCGTTTCCAATTGTATATGAACAACTTGGATCATGACCCGGAAAACCACGTTTAAACAAGCGGTGTTTACTCATTTCCAGAATCCTCTAGCAATAAATTGGACGTTTGCAGTAAGTTTATTTTTTCTCTTTTATAGTCAGGACTCACCAGGGCAAGGCGTTCCCCGGATTGAAAATCAACTCGAGTTTGCCGGGGTAACAATCTACCTGACCGATGCAACCCAGCATTTGGTACAGCAGGAGGCCGAATTGTTATACGTTAATCGGGCGCTGGTCACTTCCCGGCTGGAGCGCATCAATCTTTATCTGCCATTGATTAAGCCTTTATTGGCGCAGCATTCGTTATCCAACGATTTTGTATTCCTGGCGCTTTACGAATCCGGCTCGTCAATAACGCCGGTGCCGCTGCACTTCTGGGCCTTTAATCAACCCAATGTGGCTGGCCTCCGGGTCGATGCCCTCATTGACGAACGGCGGCATCCCGTACGGTCCACACTGGCAGCAATTAATCATTTGAAACGCCTTTATGGGCAGCAGCCAAACTGGGTGTCGGTAGTCCATCGGTACAGTCAGCTACCGGGTTCTGACACCACACGGACGTTCACAAAAGAGCCGACGGACAGTAAAACATATGCTCTGACCGATGCGCGGGACGAATTTCTGATCCGATTGCTGGCTTCAAAAATTGTTCTGGAAAGAGCCTTGTCGGTTTACCACCCCCAAAAGCAACTGATGTTGTTTCCTTACGAGGAGACAAGAGGGAAACGCTTGTCGCAGATTGCCCAGTACTGCCAGGTTGATGAAGCGAGCGTTGTAACCTACAATACGTGGCTCAAAGCTCCCCACGTGCCGGAAAATGAAGACTATACAGTTTATATTCCGGTTACGATTGAGCAATACGCCGAATTAAAACAAAAAACGGGGTTCACCGAAGACAATGCAATAGCCATCGGGAGTGTTGGCTTTCCGGTTTTGCAAAAAAAGGCAACAGCTACCGATCAGTCGGGAAGTCTGTTCTACCGAATCAACGGTAAAAAAGGAATTCAGGCCCAGCTATTTGATAACCGCATTACGCTGGCTTATCGGGGCAAACTAAAAGTCCGAAAGCTGGAACAATACAATGATCTGCACGGCAACCGCCCGATTGTAGCCGGAGAAATTTATTATCTGGAGAAAAAAAGCAAACGAGCTGCCGTACCGTTTCATGTCGTCCGGCGGGGGCAGTCACTCTGGGCCATTGCGCAGCAGTATGGCCTCCAGTTCCGGAAACTAATTGAATACAATGACATTAATCCGGAGCAGCAACCTGCTGTAGCCCGGATTTTATGGTTACAGCGTAAACGTCCGGCTACCGTGCCTGTCGAATATTACCGATCGCCCAAACAGCCTGAGCAACCTGTACCAGCCATCAATGCTGAATCTGTGCTGGCCGTTACCAACCTGGAGGGAGGTGATAAAAAGCCGATCAAGCTAAAAAATGATCTCGCCAGTGAAACAGGAAAGCCATTAATTGTTCCAAACAGATCGCCTTTGGCTTCATTGGATAGCTTGATAGCTGCACTCCATAAACCTGAGATTCCAACTTTTCGCTCGGGAGCTACCAAGATGATTTTTCCCGGCAGGCCAGCCGAACATACCGATTCGGAGAACCGACCGGCAAAGGAAGCAAAGGAATTAAGCGGTCCGCTAATTATACATACGGTTGAAAAAACGGACACCTATGCCACTGTAGCCCGGAAGTATCAGGTAACCATCCAGCAACTGTATAGCTGGAATAATTTGTCCGCAGGAAAGCCGTTGCGTGTAGGCCAGTCGCTGCTAATTGATCAGGCCCTGGCACCCGGCAGGAAAGGCACTATTCCGCTTGCTGCCAAACCAGTTGCCGTAAAACCACCAGTTGTAAAACCGGCAGGAGCCCCTTTTCTGAAACCGGCTACCGTAAAACCCCGGGCTACCCAACCGGCACCAATGCCGTCGCCCGTCGAGCCGGTCAACGAACTGATCCACGTGGTACAGGCCGGCGAGAATATGTACCGGATCGGCCTACGGTATAAAGTAAAGCCCACGCAAATTCAGCAATGGAACAATTTGCCGGATCTGACGGCAGTTGTTGGTGCCCGGCTTGTGATCCGAAAAAAATAAAGGGAACCGTTGTGGTTCCCTTCTGATTAAAGCCGTTCGAAAACTCCGGCGACGCCCTGCCCGCCACCGACGCAGGCCGTTACCATACCATACTTCTGATTCCGGCGCTCCATTTCGTTCATCAACTGCACTGATAACCGCGCTCCGGTTGAGCCCAGCGCATGGCCCAGCGCAATGGCTCCGCCGTTCGGATTTACCTTGGTGCGATCCAGCCCAAGTTCCTGAATAACCGCCAGCGATTGCGCGGCAAAGGCTTCGTTCAATTCAATCTGATCAATGTCATCCTGCTTCAAACCGGCTTTTTTCAGCGCCAGCGGAATGGCATTGACGGGCCCAATGCCCATAATGCGCGGTTCGACCCCGGCAGCCGCGTACGACATCATGCGGGCTTTCGGTTTCAGTCCCAGTTCGTTCACCAGTTTTTCGGACATAACAATAACAAAAGCCGCGCCGTCGGAGGTTTGCGAGGAGTTACCGGCCGTGACCGAGCCACCCGCGGCAAACACCGGTTTCAGCTTCGTCAATGCTTCGGCACTCGTATCGGCGCGCGGTCCTTCGTCTTTACTGACGGCCCATTCGCGGGTTTTCTTCTTGCCCGCATCGGCGTCGAAATAGGTTTCTTTTACGGTAATCGGCACAATTTCACCGTCGAATTTGCCGGCTGCCTGAGCTGCCAAGGCTTTCTGGTGCGATTCATAAGCAAACTGATCCTGCGCTTCCCGGCTAATTTTGAACTGCTCGGCCACCTGCTCGGCGGTCAGGCCCATGCCGATGTAGTAATCCGGGTTTTTCTGCGCGATTTCAAAATTCAGGGCGGTTTTCCAGCCCATCACCGGCACCAGCGACATCGACTCGGTTCCCCCGGCAATGATGCAGTCGGCCAGCCCGGCGTGGATTTTGGCCGACGCAATAGCGATGGCTTCCAGGCCCGACCCGCAATACCGGTTGATGGTCATGCCCGGCACGCTGTTCGGCAGCGACAGCAGCGCCACATACCGGGCGATCTGCATACCCTGTTCGGCTTCCGGCACGGCATTGCCGACGATCAGGTCATCCACGCGGGCGGGGTCGAAATTCGGTACCTGCGCCAGCAAATGTTTAATGACCTCTGCCGCCATATCGTCCGGGCGGGTCAGTCGGAGTCCTCCTCGGGGAGCCTTCCCGACGGCGGTTCTATATCCAGCTACGATGTATGCGTCCATGTTAAAATTGGGGTTCTTGTCAATTAAATAGAGTTAATCATAAATTTCCCGGCGGTGTCCTACGTCAATGATCAATACAACTAATATACCGTCATTGATTTCGTACACTACACGATAGTCACCCACTCGAATACGATAACCTTTCCGGCCTTTTAGTTTTTTACAACCAGAAGGCCGCGGATTATCGGCTAAAGCTTTTATTGCCTCCCTTAGCCGGATATAAACTTCATCCGGTAATTTCTCAAGAGCTTTCGTTACGCGATTACTGATTTGCAGTTGATACACGGCTTTTAGCTCTCTTTTGTTCAATCTCTTTTAAGGCGTCCTCAAACGGGCGAAAGGTTAATTTTTCGGCTTTTGCCTTATCATACATACGAACCGTATGGGCTTCATCTAGTTCATCCATCAATTTTTCATAGTCTTTGATGGATAAAATAACGCCAACTTTGTTGCCTTTATCGTCGGTGATGAATTGTGTTTTCATAGTATTGTCATTTCAATTGCCGTTCTAAACGGATTGTCATAGTAAAGCCGTTTACCCCGAAGAAGAAAGCGGCTTTCAATTGTGTTTTCTGGTTGAAAATACCATTCGATCCAGCCGGGGCGAGTATTGATGTCAACCCGAAAAGCTATGCTGTTTAATCGCGTTCCGAAGCTTTTCTTCTGGCATTTCCGACTGACATTCAGCATGGTACTGCTCAGTCTGTTCATGGGTTCCCATATAAAAAGCGGTTCGATCGAGCTTTAGATTCATTGTATAATAAGGTTATTGGTTTGGATCAATACCTTTTCTCGACAAAATAAATTACACCTACTTTATCGAATTCGTCAGTAGTCCCAGGATTTGTGTTACTTCACAAACCCCAACTTTTCTTGAACCTTCCATAAAATAGCCTCTTGTACCAACTTTAATACGTTGCTGATGAACAGTTCGTCGTAATTCTGGACTTACGATCCACATGATTGCTATTCCGTATGGATAAATAGGCTCAAGCTCCTCCAAGAGAATAACGCCATTTTTATCCAAAAACTCCGGCCAAATCATGAAAGTCTCTGTTGAAAATTCTTCATACAGAAAATTCCACCGGATGCCTTGAAAAGCCAGAGTTTGACGACCTCCTTCCTCCTCCGTGAACAAGCGGTACGTCACCTCAAAATCAGGCGGATGTCCAAGCAGTTCTTGATAAGGCTTATGCATAGCTGCTTAAACGATCGTCTAAACCTAATTTCTCGGCGGTTTACCGCCGTTCAACAATCCTTGCATCCGCTCCAGCGTTTTTCTTTCCCCAGTCAGTGACAGAAAGGCTTCGCGTTCCAGGTCTATCAGGTATTGCTCGCTCACGGTTTGCGGGGTACTCAGGTCCCCCCCACAAATGACATAGGCTAGCTTTTCAGCAATTTTCTGGTCGTGTTCGGAAATGTAGCGGCCCATACGCATGGCCGTAATACCGGCTTTGAACAAGGCAATCCCGGTTTTTCCCTGTACCTTGATATCCTTGCGCGGTTTCGGTTGCGTGTAACCATTTTCAGCTAGTTCGATGGCAACTTGTTTGGCTTCGGCCAGCAGGCGGCTGCGGTTCAGCACAATCTGGGCCGTGGGCAGCAGGTAATTCATCTCGCGGGCTTCCTGCGCCGAAGTCGACACCTTCGCCGTGGCAATGTTCATGAAAATGCTTTGCAGAATATTCAGCTCCGGGTCGCCGGTTTGGTAAAGGTCGCTAGCGCGGGCCGCCATCTCTTTCGTGCCGCCCCCCGCCGGAATCAGTCCAACGCCGACTTCGACCAGACCCATGTATAACTCCGAATGCGCCACCACCCGGTCGCAGTGCAGATTCAGTTCACAGCCGCCACCGAGCGCCAGCGAATGCGGAGCGCCCACTACCGGAATCGACGAATACCGCGCCCGCATCATGGTCTGCTGGAACTGTGCAATCATCAAGTTGATCTCGTCAAATTCCTGCTCGATGGCAAACATGAACAGCGTCGCCAAGTTGGCACCCGCCGAGAAGGCTTCCGCCGACTCGTTGCCGATCACCAGACCGCGAAACTCTTTTTCCCCGATGCTGATAGCCTTGTTGATGCCTTCGATCACCTCGGCGCCCATCGTGTTCATCTTGCTCCGGAACTCCAGGTTCAGAATACCGTCGCCCAAGTCGTACAGCACCGCACCGGCATTTTTCCAGACAATATTGTTGGAGGGACCGTCCCCCCGGAAATTTTCCAGCAGAATAAACTGCTCGGTACCCGGAATGGCCTTGTAGCTCTTCGTCGGAATGTCATAATATTTCCGAACCCCACCTTCTACTTTATAAAAACTCTCAAAACCGGCTTCCAGCATTTCGTACACCCAGGGCGCCGGTTTCTCACCCATCGACTCGATCAATTCAATCCCTTTCCGCAGTCCGATGGCATCCCAGGTTTCGAACAGGCCCAATTGCCAGCCGAAACCGGCGGTAATAGCGGCATCGATGCGGTAGAGCTCATCGGCCACTTCGGGAATCCGGTAACTGGCGTAGCGGAACTGGTCGGCGAAGGTTTTGCGGTAAAACTCTCCGGCCTGATCCTGGCCCGCCAGCAGGACCGAAAACCGTTTCTTCAGGTTATCGATGCTTTTGGTGCCTTCCAGCGTGGCAAACTTGACCTTCTGCGACGGTTTATATTCGAACGTTTTCAGATCGAGCGCCAGAATCACCGACTGGCCTTTTTCATCCTTGATTTTTTTGTAAAAACCCTGCCCGGTCTTATCGCCCAGCCACTTGTTTTCCATCAGTTTCTGCATCACCGATGGCAGCTGAAAACCGTCTTTCGACTCATCATTGGTCAGTACTTTCAACAGGTTGGTAGCCACATTGACCGTCGTATCCAGACCGACCACATCCGACAGCCGGAACGTTCCCGATTTCGGGCGACCCACCACCGGACCGGTCAGTTTATCAACTTCCTCCACCGTCAGGCCCATTTCTTCGGCCACACGGATGGTCTGAATCATGGCGTAAATACCGAGCCGGTTGGCAATGAACGCGGGCGTATCCTTGCACAAAACCGTTGTTTTTCCCAGGTACAGATCGCCGTACTTCATCAGGAAATCGACGATGGCCGGGTCGGTATCCGGACCGGGAATGATTTCGAGCAGCCGCAGGTAACGGGGCGGGTTAAAAAAGTGCGTTCCGCAGAAATTCTGCCGGAAGTCTTCGCTCCGGCCTTCGGTCAGCAGGTGCATCGGAATACCGGACGTGTTCGACGTAATCAGTGTTCCCGGCTTGCGGTATTGTTCAACCCGTTCGTACAGCGACCGTTTGATGTCCAGCCGTTCCACCACCACCTCAATCACCCAGTCGTATTTGCCAATGTCTTGCAGATTATCATCGAAGTTGCCGAGCGTAATCCGACTGGCAAATTTCGGGCTGTACAGAGCCGCCGGGCTGGCTTTCAGGAGATTCTGAAAAGCATCGTTCACAATTCGATTACGAACGGCGGGTTTGTCGAGCGTCAGTCCTTTGGCTTCTTCGGCGGGTGTCAGTGCGTTCGGAACAATATCGAGCAGCAAAACGTCGACGCCGATGTTGGCAAAATGGGCGGCAATGCGTGAGCCCATAATCCCGGAGCCTAAAACGGCGACCCGTCGAATGCTACGGTTTCTGGTGGCCGAAGACCGGCCTTCTGCGTATGGTTTTGAAAGGGTTGTTTGCATGGCGTTTGGGAACGTCTGTACAGGGGTTACTTTATCAATAATTCGTCGATAGCATTGGCTTTCAGTTTGGCGTTTTCGTCTTCTACCAGCCGATTGATTTCTTTCATGACTTCGAAGAAGATGACCAGTTTATCGAGTGGAATATTTTCCCGAATCACGTTATTGAACTGAATAACGCCTTCACGGGCCAGTTCGCGCTTTTCTTTGCCGGCATCCGTTAAAAAAATCCGGACAAACCGTTTGTCGTTTTCGTCCACAACCCGCCGAATCCAGCCGCGCTCTTCCAGGCTTTTCAGCATCCGAACCAGACTACGGGGTTCCATGCCCAGCAAGGGGCCAATTTTAGTAGCCGGGGTTCCCTGCTCGAGGTCGATATTCAACAGCACATAACCAATTGCCATCGTCATATCGTAACGGGCCGCGTAGGCGTTGTACATGCGCGAAATAGCGTGCCAACCCGTTTTAATGTGAAAGTCGACGGTTTTCTCCTTCTTCATTGCCGTATAAGTCCTTCTAAAAGAGTAAGGACTGTAAAGCTACAATTTTTAATAGGTATTATGCAAGCATACTGTTGAAGAAATGGGCGAAAAATTGCGATAAAATAAGCAGATATGGGACAATTTAAAGAGCCCTCCTTTATTCTTCCATCATTGCAATAGCCCCCTTCGCACCAACGGCCCAGCACCGACCGCTCTCGCAGGAAATAGCGTGAAAAGCGGAGTCGTCAATTTTCGTCCAGGTTTTGCCAAAATCGTCGGTATAACCGGTTCCGGATGGGCCTACGACAATAAGCCGTTTGCTGGTCAGCCGTCCGACGCCTTCTTTCAGACCGGGCGGGTTGGTTGGCGTTCCGGCTGTCCAGGTCTTGCCTGCGTCGGTTGTTACGGCAACATTCGCCCAGTCTGCTTTTTCGTTTTTATAGTCTCCACCGACAGCCATGCCCTTTTCGCCCGTGGCATCGAACCACAGCCCGAAAATTCCGGCAGTAGGACCGGCTGGAATGGTCGTTTCGGTTACCTGCCAGTTGCCGTCAATCGACGGAGTCGAATAAATCCGCCCCTTGCCTGTTCCGCCCGAAGCAATCCAGGCCCGCTGGTAATTATGGGTCCGCCACTTATACCCCCGCGTAATCAGGCTTGTTCCGCTGGCGGCAAAAGCGGCTTCACCCGGTTGCAGGGGCGGAAGTCGGTCCGGCGAAACCCGTTTCCAGGTTTTGCCGCCATTTGTGGTGGTCATGACATACCAGGTTCCCCCAACCGGATCGCTGAACACCATGCCTTCCCAGCGATTCCAGAAATCCATCGAATCGAAAAACACCCCGTTCTGGCCGGTTTGGTAGATCAGTTTCCAGGTTTTGCCGCCGTTGCTGGTCCGGTAAAGCCGGGCCTGTCCTTTTTCAGCGGGTCCGGCTGCCATCAGGATCGCTTCGGTTGCACTGAACGCCTGAACATCGCGGAAATCACAGGTTTCGGCGCCTGGTACGGTTCCGGCCTGCCAGGTTTTACCGCCATCGGTCGTGCGGACAAACGTGCCTTTGCTTCCCCCGACCCAGACCACCTTCCGGCTAACCGCGCTGACGGCCCGAAAATTAGCGTCGGTACCGCTGGTCTGGGGTTGCCACTGAGCAAATAAAACGGACGGAAACAGAAGAAGCCAAAGCAGTTTCATACGGTAAAAGAGCGGTTTTAACTCGATAAAATAGCAATACAGAACGGTTTCGCAACCTGAACCGATTGATGTAATCTACTTTTGTCAACGGCATTTTCGTAAACGGTTACCCAGTTTCGTACCGTTTCACGTATGTTTATCCGGATTGTAACAACAACTAATTGAATCACCCATGAAAAAGATCTTCACCCTTATCCTTGCGCTCGGCTGGAGTGTATTGACGTACGCCCAAACGCCGGAAAATACGGTTTCTGCCAAAATTAACGGGAAAGAATGGCAGGCCAAAGCCCAACGCTTAAATCTGCCGTTTACGGGTGTCAAGTACCTGGCCATTGCCGGTATGAACGTAAATCCGGATGTGCAAACCTGGATTCGCTTTGTCTATGTGGATCAGCTGAAACCCGGCACGTATGAAGTCATTGCGGAAAACGACCGCGAAATGGATAAAAAGGCAAAAGCAGCCAACGGCAACGTGATGTGGGCGTTTGTAGATTATACGGAAGAATCAAAAGGACTGGGCCATGCGTTCCGCGATGGCGAATCGTGGAAAGGGACGGTAACCATCACCAGCGTAACGGATAACAGCATTGAAGGCACGTTTGAGGCCACGCTGAAAGAAGTGAATTATAAAAAACGGGCGCTGGCGACGGTTTCCGGCTTCGGACTGCGGCAGAACCTGGAAGATAAAGCCATAACGGCGGCTGGTGGCGGTATGCTGACCAAGTCCGGACCGCATGACCACGATAACACCAAACGCTCCGAAGGCACTGGCGAAATCACCATCACCGACGGTAAATTTAAGGTGAGCTGGGGTAAAGAAACCGCCAAGAAAGATAAGTAACGTTCGTCTGTCTGATAAAAGCCCCCAGATCGCTGATCGGGGGCTTTTTGTTTTGAGGGCACTGAAACCGGCAAAAAGAGCCGCTAACGCATCTGGCCAGACAAGCAACCGCGTCCCAAAACCATACAAAATTTTGGCTTTACCGCTAATACTGACTATATTTAGGGCGAAATCTTGGAATTCCGAATAGTAATACCTAACCCTCCATTTCTGATTTCTGATATGAGTACTTCCCGTCGAGACGTTCTGAAAATGACTGGTATGGCGTTGGCCAGCAGCATTTTGCCCTCTGTAACGATTTTACATCCGCAGCGTTCCTTCGCCGGAATCAACAGCGATACCCTTAAGGTGGGGCTGGTCGGTTGTGGTGGCCGGGGTTCGGGTGCGGCTGCTCAGGCATTAAAAGCCGATCCAAATGTCGTTTTACACGCCGTTGGCGATATCTTTAAAGACAAGCTTGAGGACTCGTTAACCAATTTAAAGAAAATTCACGGCGACAAGGTCAAGGTTGACGAAGAGCATAAATTCATTGGTTTTGACGCCTACAAAAAAGTGCTGGATTCGGGCGTAGACGTTGTCATTCTGGCCACGCCACCCCATTTTCGGCCCGAGCACCTGATGGCGACCGTTCAGGCAGGCAAGCACGTTTTCTGCGAAAAACCGATGGCTGTTGATGCGCCCGGTGTACGCAAGGTGCTGGAAGCAGCCAAAATTGCCAAGGAAAAGAAAATTTCGCTGCTGTCGGGCTTCTGCTGGCGGTTTCATGAGCCAAAGCGGGCCATCTTTAATAAAATTCAGGATGGCGCAATTGGGGATGTCCTTACCGTCTACAATACCTATAACACCGGCACGGTCTGGTCGCACCCCCGCAAACCGGAATGGAGCGATGCGGAATATGTATTCCGGAACTGGTATTACTACACCTGGCTGTCGGGCGACCACCTGGTGGAGCAGGCCATTCACAGCGTCGATATGATGGCGTGGGCCTTTGGTGATAAACAGCCCCTCTCCGCATCCGGAACCGGTGGCCGGCAGGTTCGTACCGAGCCGAAGTACGGGAATATTTACGACCACTTTGCCATTACCTACGAATACGAAGATGGTGCCAAAGGGTTCCACTTCAGCCGTCAGCAGGTCAACTGCGAGGGCAGCTATATGTGCGAAGCCCTGGGCAGCAAAGGCCGGGCTGTGGCCAACGTATCCCGGAACATTCACGAAATCACCGGGCGTAAAAAATGGAAATACTCGGGAGCGGCCAACGACATGTATCAAACCGAACATGACGAATTATTTGCCGCCATTCGGAAGGGAGAGCCGATTAACCAGGGTGAATACATGGCCAAAAGTACACTGTTAGGAATTATGGGACGAATGGCTGCTTATACCGGAAGACGAATCACGTGGGACGAGGCCATGAACTCCACCGAGAAATTAGGACCCGACACGTATAGTTTTGAAATGACGCCCCCCATCGTGGAAGTCGCCAGACCCGGTATTACTACTTTCTCCTAAAACCCATGCAACGTAGAGAATTTCTGAAAAACGGCTCGCTGGCCGCTATGGGCGGCTTTGCGGCTGTTGAATCACTGCCGAACCTTACCAAACCGTTTGTAAATCCGCCCGTTAAACCCGCCATTGCCCAGCCTATGGTCAAAAAAAGCCTGAAATGGGGTATGGTGAAGGAGGATTTGTCGATACTTGATAAATTCAAGCTCTTGAAGGACCTGGGTTATGATGGGGTAGAACTGGATACGCCCAACGACCTCGACATGAAAGAGGTTCTGAACGCCCGCGACAAAACCGGTCTGGAATTGCCGGGTACGGTCAATTCGTTCCACTGGAAATCCCCGTTGTCGGACCCCGATCCGAAGGTGCGGGCGGCTACCGTGGACGCGATGAAAAAATCGTTGCAGGATACCAAACAGTACGGCGGCACGACGGTCTTGCTGGTTCCGGGCGTAGTAAAAGCCGATGTGAGTTACGAAGATGCTTACAAACGGTGCCGGGACGAAATCCGGAAACTGCTGCCAGTAGCCGAAAAAACCGGGGTAAAAATTGCGTTTGAAAACGTCTGGAACAGCTTTTTGATTAGTCCGCTGGAGGCCGCACGGTTTGTCGATGAGTTCAAGCACCCGATGGTGGGCTGGTATTTTGACGTAGGGAACATCCTGCGGTATGGCTGGCCCGCCCACTGGATTGAAACCCTCGGCAAGCGGATTCTGAAACTGGACCTTAAGGAGTTCAGCCTTAAGAAACAGCAGGAGGAGGGACTCTGGAAAGGATTTAATGTCGAATTTCTGGAGGGAGATTGCAACTGGCCGGAGGTCAACAATGCACTTCGGAAAATTGGTTATTCCGGCTGGGCGTCAGCCGAGGTAAATGGCGGAGACCGGACCCGGTTACTGACCATTCGGGAAAAAATGGATGCCATCTTTAAAGCCTGATCTTCGGATTAAATTTATATTAAATCATTAAAAGTAGGATTATACGTAGCCTATTAGGGCGATCGGTATAAACTAAAAGAATCCGGAATTCGTTAATTATAGGAATTACAAACCTATAATTAACGACTTTCTGTGAACATACGGTATTTTGCCTGGATAGTGGCGGTAGGAGTTATTTTTGGAATGACAGGCTGCACCAAAGACCCGTCTATTACGCCCGACGCGCCTGTTACGAGTACCCCTTCGAAGACCGATCAATCGCAATCGGTCAATAATTGGATTCTGGAAAACATGCGGGATGTGTATTATTGGGCGGATCAGATTCCGGCCAATCCGGATACCACGCTGGCCCCCGCACCCTTTTTCTACTCGCTTCTGTACGATTACAACAAGGAAGCGAACCCCGAACGCGACCGTTTTTCGTGGATTCAGGAAAACGTGGACGAACTGAAATCATCGTTAAGCGGAGAAGAGAAAACCACGGGACTGGAAGTTAAATACTACCTCCGGGCACAGGGTTCGACGGATGTGATCATGCAGGTGTTGTACGTGCTGCCCGGCTCTCCGGCAGCCCAGGCCGGTTTGAAGCGGGGCGACATCATTACCTCCGTTAACGGTCAGAAATTAACCACCAGCAACTACGCGTCACTGGCCACCACGCCAACGACATTCAGGTATGGTCTAGGAGAAGTGGAAAACGGCAAAATTGTGGATACCCAGCTTGTGAAAACGGCTATAGCCGCCGTCTTTCAGCAAAACCCGGTGTTGCTGGATTCGGTTTACACCATCGGTAGCAAAAAGATCGGGTATCTGGTCTATAACCAGTTTATTCCCGGCCCGAACGGTAGTAAAACCCCCATTTACGACCAGAAGCTGGAGCAGATTTTCAGTAAGTTCAAAGCGCAGGGTGTCAACGAGTTGGTGCTCGACTTGCGGTATAACCCGGGCGGTTACGTGTCCTCATCGGTCAAGCTGGCAAGTATGATTGGTAAAGGCATTGACAATACCAAAACGTACTACCGGATGGAATACAACAAGAACATCATGGATGAAATCAAGCGGGCGGGCCAAACCGGTGAACTGGTAACTCATTTTGAAAGCAAACCCCAAAATATTGGCAATAATCTGTCGCGGGTTTACGTCCTGACTTCGGGCGGAACGGCCTCGGCCAGCGAGCTGATTATTAACGGGTTGAAACCGTTTATGCCGGTCATTACCATTGGCGAAACCACGTACGGTAAAAACGTAGGGTCGATCACGATTGAAGATGAAACGGGCAAAATCAAATGGGGTATGCAGCCCATCGTTTTCAAGTCGTTCAACGCGCTCAACCAGTCGGATTATTCAACGGGATTTGTTCCGACCATTGAAAAAAGCGAACCGCTGCAAGTCAAATCGCTGGGTGATCTAGAAGAAACCTATCTGGCTACGGCTGTGGCCCAGATTACGGGCAGCGGAACCGCACGGCTTTCGGCTGAGCGCGGACCGAAATTGCCGACAATCGGCTCATCCGTACAACGCCGGGCCGGTGGCAGCAATATGTTCATTGAGCGGAGTAAGATTACTTTATACTAACCAGACTGCTCATTCAAAAACAAAAAACCGTCCCTGGCTGACGGTTTTTTGTTTTTAAACCCTATCCAGTATATCGGCCTGAGGCAATGACCGGCCAGGCAGCCGTCGGTTGTATAAGAAGATACGTCCAGCAATCGATCAAACCGTTTCCCGTTTGTACCGGCACCACAGCCCGGCGGTATTCGTCACCTTCGTATTCATCGAGCACATTCAGCAATCCGGCGACAGCAACTTCCGAAAATGTATAGAGTTCGCCATGCACCAAACCGTCGGCATTCCGGTCATAAACCGCCCCGGGATACTCACCAAGATCGTATAACCGCCCCGGAAAACGACCCGCTCCGATTAACTGGCTATGCTGCCGGAGATACTGAGCCATAGGCTTTTCTGACGCATTTAGCAGCGTTCCGTAAACAAAAAGATAGGTAACCGGTGTTGGGGAAGTAGGCATTTGGTAGGCTTTTTTCGGATGATATTTGTAAATTTAAACCAAAAGTAGTCTGGCCCTACGTCCGACCAGGACACTCATCAACCTATGTACGACAAAACAATTGGAACCAAACAAAAAGCGCTACGGATCAACCTTGACCGGAGGATCTACGGCTCCTTTGCTGAAATTGGGGCCGGGCAGGAAACGGCAGCGATGTTTTTCAAAGCCGGGGGCGCATCGGGCACCATTGCCAAAACCATGTCGGCCTATGATATGACGTTCAGCGACGCGATTTATGGCCCCGAAGAAAGTGGCCGTTACGTAGTCGAATCGCGGCTGATCAAAATGCTCAATAAAGAATATAGCCTGATGGAAAAACGGCTGGCCGAACAACGTGGTGAAACGACCACGTTTTTTGCTTTTGCCAATACCGTTGTGGCCCTCAACTACCAGAAAACCAACGAAGCACACGGCTGGATTGGGCTACGGTTTCAACTGGAGCCGAAAGCGCCCTACAACGATGTGATCATCCACGTCCGGATGCGCGATAACGAGAATGTGCTGCAACAGCAGGCCCTCGGCATCATCGGCGTCAATCTGATTTACGGCTGTTATTACTACTATAAATCGCCGGAAACACTGCTGCTGTCGCTGATGGATGATCTGTCGCCGGAGCGGATTGAAATTGATATGATCCGTTTCGACGGGCCGGATTTCACGAATGTGGATAACCGGTTGATGAGTTTGTACTTGGTTCGAAACGGTTTCACGAATGCCGCCCTGTTCGGCCCGGACGGGAAGGTACTGCAACCCTCCGAAGCGCTCTACAAACGCCATATTCTGCTGCTGCGCGGACGGTTGCGGCCCGTAACCAACGTGCACATGGACATACTCAGTAACGGCTACAAGCAGTTTCTGGAAGAACCGGATATTGATCCGACCCGGGTTGTTACCATTGCCGAACTCACGCTTCATAATCTGGCGGCCAACGTCGATCACGGTATTGACGAAAAAGACTTTCTCGACCGCGTTGATATTCTGTGTTCGCTGGGGCAAACGGTGATGATTTCGAGCTTTCTGGAGTATTACCGGCTGGTGGCTTATCTATCTCGTCTGACGCGTCTGAAGATCGGCCTGATTCTGGGCATTCCGAATCTGGAATACATTTTTGAGGAACAGCATTACAAAAATCTGCCCGGCGGCATTCTGGAATCGTTTGCCACGCTGTTCAGCCGGAAAGTCAAATTGTTTGTTTATCCGACGCTGATGTCCGATGGCATTATTTACAAATGTCAGGATTTTCAATTGGCGCCCAATCTGCAACCGTTGTATCAATACCTCATCGCCAACGATAAAATTGATGACATTACCGATTACAACGAAGAGAACCTGCATATTTCGACCGATCGCGTTTTGCAAATGGTCAAAGCGGGCGAAGACGGATGGGAGGCTATGGTACCCGAAGGCGTTGCCAAGATCATCAAAGACAATTGCCTCTTTGGTTATCCGTGCGAGGTTATTTATCCACCCGTTCCTCAACCGCTTCAGACGGCGGCAGGCTCCCCATCACCGTAACGACTGCTCACTATATGTAGATAACCCCGGGTTACACCCGGGGCTTGCCGCCGTCTATCGAGGGCGCTGGCAGGTAGTCAGGGGGTATATCTCATGCAAGGATTGTAACCCGGGGTTATCAATAGTCAAACCCTTTGGGCTTGTCTATCATTTTGATGTAACAACAGCGGGCTACATTTGAATAGGAATGGAAATAATTCTATTTTGGCGTTCTTTTAGCCTAAATCACGCACCCGAATGAACCACCTCCAACCCGCTGATTATGCGGTGTTCCTGCTTTATTTTATTGTTGTTTCTGGTTATGGTTATTGGATTTACCGCCGTCGAAAGACTACTGAAACGAATACCAAAGACTTTTTTCTGGCCGAAGGGTCGCTGACCTGGTGGGCCATCGGTGCCTCGCTGATTGCATCGAACATCTCCGCCGAACACTTCATTGGCATGGCCGGGTCGGGTTTTGCCATGGGGCTGGCCATTTCTTCGTACGAGTGGATAGCGGCTGCAACACTCATCATCGTAGCCGTGTATTTCATTCCGATTTACCTGCGCAACCACATCTACACCATGCCGCAGTTTCTGGCGCAGCGTTATAACGATACCGTCAGCACGATTCTGGCCATTTTCTGGCTGGTGGTGTATGTGCTGGTTAACCTCACGTCAATTCTATACCTGGGCGCTATCGCCATTGAATCGCTGGCCGGTATTTCGTTTACGACCTGCACCATCGGCCTGGCGCTTTTTGCCATTTTAATTACGCTGGGCGGCATGAAAGTCATCGGCTATACGGATGTGATTCAAGTAGTTGTTCTGGTATGTGGGGGCCTGGTTGTTACGTATCTGGCTTTACAACTGGTCGCGGATAAACTTGGTTTGGACGGTGTCTGGAACGGGTTATTATCGCTCCGTACCCAGGCCGATTCGCATTTCCATATGTATTTTCCCGAAGGACATCCGCATTATTACACCCTGCCGGGCATGGCGTTGGTAACGGGTGGAATGTGGGTTAATAACCTCTCGTACTGGGGTTGCAACCAGTACATCGTGCAGCGGGCGCTGGGCGCGGATCTGAAAACGGCCCGGAGCGGTATTCTTTTCGCGGCTTTTCTGAAACTGCTGATTCCGCTCATCGTCGTTATTCCGGGTATTGCGGCTTATGTCCTCTACCAGAATGGTACGTTTCAGGAAGCCATGACCGGCAGCAACGGCGCGGTTCGGCCCGACAATGCTTATCCGGTTTTGATGAATCTGCTGCCGACGGGCATGAAAGGGCTGGCTTTTGCGGCTTTAACGGCGGCTGTCGTAGCCTCCCTGGCGGGCAAGTGCAACAGTATTTCCACGATTTTTACGCTCGACATTTACAAGAAATTCTTCGATCAGAACGCGTCGGAACAGAAGCTGGTGCGCGTGGGGCGGTATGCTGTGGTGGTCGCGTTTGCCATCGCCATTGTAATTGCGCCGATGCTGCGGTCTTTCGATCAGGTGTATCAGTACATTCAGGAGTATACGAACTTCGTTTCGCCGGGCGTCTTTGCTATTTTTCTTCTGGGTTTTTTCTGGAAACGTACAACCACCCGGGCGGCTTTGACAGCGGCTATTCTCAGCATTCCGCTTTCGGTTCTGCTCAAATTCTGGCCGGAAGTAATGGATGTAGTTGGCATTCAGGCTGCCGAAATACCGTTTCTGCACCGCACGATGTGGGTATTCTGCCTCGATATTGCCCTGATGGTTGTGGTTACGCTAACCGACCCGGCCAGCCATCAGCACGACAAAGGGCTGGATATTGATAAAAAAATGTTCCACGTAACCCCTTCGTTTATCGCAGGCTCGGTTGTTATTCTGACGGTGCTGGCGGTTTTATACACGAACTTCTGGTAAGGGGGTTAATTCATTTCCCAAGTTGATAGAGCGGTTCTGGTTACGGGGCCATCGCGCGGTTTTGAGAATGAGTGAATTATCCAGCAATTTTTAGAGGGCTTTTTCCTTTCTATCCGCATTTCTGCGTATTTTTGCACCCAATTTTTAAGAACAGTTTCACTTAATTAGTTGGACAAAATGAAAATTGCAGTAGTAGGAGCAACCGGCCTGGTCGGCGGCGAAATCCTGAAAGTGCTCGAAGAACGTAACTTCCCGGTAACGGAACTGATTCCTGTCGCGTCAGAACGCTCGGTAGGTAAACAGATTACGTTTAAGGGTAAACAGGTTACGGTCGTGAGCTTCGAGGATGCCATCGCGGCCAAACCCGCTATTGCGATTTTTTCGGCGGGTGGCAGTACGTCGCTCAAACTGGCCCCGCAGTTCGCCGAAGCCGGTATTACGGTTATCGACAACTCTTCGGCCTGGCGGATGGACCCCACCAAGAAACTGGTGGTGCCGGAAATCAATGCCAACACGCTGACGCAGGAAGATAAAATCATTGCCAACCCCAACTGTTCAACCATTCAGATGGTTGTGGTGCTGAATCCGCTGCACAAGAAATACGGTATCAAACGCGTGGTTGTTTCAACCTACCAATCCGTGACCGGAACGGGGAAAGCCGCCGTTGATCAACTGTTTGCCGAACGCTCGGGCGATCAATCTACCGAGAAGGTATACCCGCACCCCATTGACCTGAACGTATTGCCGCATATCGACGTCTTTCTGGACAACGGCTACACGAAAGAGGAAATGAAGATGGTGAACGAAACCAAGAAGATCATGGGCGATGACTCCATTCAGGTAACGGCCACCACCGTGCGGATTCCCACGATTGGCGGTCACTCGGAAGCAGTGAACGTGGAGTTCGAGAACGATTATCAGGTGAGCGATGTCGTGACGCTTCTGGGAGAAGCAGAAGGGGTAGTTGTCCAGGATGATCCCAAAAATTATGTGTATCCGATGCCGCTGACGGCTCACGGAAAAGACGAGGTATTTGTCGGACGGATTCGCCGGGATGAAAGCCAGCCGAACGCCCTTAACCTGTGGATCGTTGCTGATAACCTGCGCAAAGGAGCCGCTACCAATGCCGTTCAGATTGCCGAGTATTTAGTTAAAAACAATTTGGTCTAACATCCTGTTATACAATATAAAGCCCGTCGGTTGAACGCTGACGGGCTTTTTTATTTATAGCTCTACCAGCGTAAAACCAGATCAAAAACGGGGCTTCTTCCAGCAAAAAAAGACAAAAGCTGTCTGATTTGCGCAGAAATGCCGCCGAAAACGGTCTATAACGCCGAAAGTAGCGTTTGAAGTAAATTTAAAAAGTAGTCTGTCCTTATTAGCTCAATGCAATTTAGCCTTTCCCATTATGAAAACATATTTGGTTACTTTTTTAATGATTTGTGTAGGTGCGTTTGTGCTAAGTACTGTCCATGCCCAGCAACCAACCCCGGTTTCCAACGCCATGATTGAAGGAATCGGTCTGGAAGCCGACACGACCCAACCGGCGGCACCCACCCGCCCGGATACAACCCAGTATAACGTAGCCGACCGCCCCGATACCGTTGGTTCGCTGAACACTCCGCCCGTTGCCCGACCGGCACTGCCAGCCAGCACAACCTCAACTCCAGCAAGCAGCGCTCCCGGAAACCGTCAGGCCAATACCGGCAACGTACAACCCGTTGTAGGTACCGGAAAAATCAGCGGAAGGCTGGTAACACCGCAAGCCGGAAAAAACCAACCCGTCGAATTTGCCAGCATCGGTCTGTTTCGCTCGCGCGATTCGAGTTCGGTAACGGGTGCCTTAACGGATGAAAAAGGATTTTTTCAGATTACGAATCTGGCACCGGACGCTTACTACATTCTGATTCAGAGCCTGGGTTTTGCGGCCAAACGGCTACCACGCATTGTGGTCAGCGATGATCGGCCAATTGTTGATCTGGGCAATATTATTTTGACCGAAACGGCCAAACAACTTCAGGAAGTAACCGTTCAGGGCCAGAAACAGGCGTACGAATATTCACTTGACCGAAAAATTGTCAATGTCGATCAACTACCTATTGCGCAGGGTGGCTCGGCCATCGATATTCTGCAAAACGTTCCGTCGGTAACGGTGGATGTGGACGGTACCTTAAGCTTACGCGGTAGCAGCAACGTGATTGTGCTGGTGGACGGAAAACCATCGGGCCTGACGGGTCTGGACCGGCAGGCAATTCTGGACCAGATTCCGGCCAGCAACATTGAACGTATTGAGATGATCACCAACCCGTCGTCGCGGTTTGATGCCGACGGAGCTGCCGGGATTATCAACATTGTCCTGAAAAAAGAACGCGGACCGGGCTTCAACGGCAACGTACAGCTCAACGTTGGAACCCGCGACAAATACAACGCGTCAATCAACCTGAACTCACGGTTTAAGAAGCTGAATCTTTTCAGCAGCTACAACTTCCGGGCAGACCGCCGGTTTCAATACCGGATTTCAGACCGGCAGAACATCTTCGAGGATTCGATAAGCTACCTGTCGCAACGCAATGACGCCATTCGTCGGCGCGTCAACAACAACCTTCGCTTTGGTTTTGATTACTCCTTATCGGCCCGCGATAACATTACGGCTTCCATTCTCTACCGGCCGGAATACAGCCGTGATACGGAAGTGGAAGTATTTAATACCCAGAATGCAAACCGTGTTTCCCTGGGCCAAACCATTCGGACCACCGAAGAAACCGAACCGGAACGTGGACTCGATTACTCCTTCGGATACCGGCGGACATTTGACAAGCAGGGCCGTGAGCTTTCGTTTGATGCCACCTTGTCCAACAACCGAAGCACTGAATACCAGAATTTTAACAACACAAGCAATCTGCCCGAAAACCTGTTAGCGCCCAGTTTTCTGATCGGACAGCAGCGGGCGGATAACGGTCGTAACAACCGGGTGGCGGTGCTGCAACTGGATTTTGTGGAGCCGATGAAAGACAAAAAGAAACTGGAAGCCGGTCTGAAACACACCTATCGGCGGCTGGGCTCCGATTACCTGTTTGAAAACCTGATCAATGGCAACTGGACCATCAATCCGGATGTTACCAATAACTTTATCTACAACGAGCGAACCAGTGCAGCTTACGCCAACTTTGGCAACGAAATCCGGAAGTTTAGTTACCAGGTGGGTTTACGGACCGAATACACCAGTATTGAAACCGACCAGCGAACGACCAATGTGCAGAGTCAGCGTGACTACTTGTACCTCTTTCCGAGCGTTTTCCTGAACTACAACGCCAGCGAAGCGCAGAAAATGCAGATCAATTACAGCCGTCGGATCAACCGGCCCTCCACTTGGTCGCTGAACCCCTTTATCGACCTCTCGGACCCGCTGAATATCCGGTACGGGAACCCAAACCTGAACCCGGAACTGATCCATTCCTTTGAGATCAGCCACCTGCTGTACGGAAAAAACACAACGTTGACTTCTTCGCTGTTCTACCGCCAGACCAATAACGAAATCACCAGTTATCGGACCCTACGTCCCGACGGCATCACCGAGCAAACGTCATTAAACCTGAACCGCTCGCAGAACTACGGTTTGGAACTGGTGCTGACACAGGATCTTACGCGCTGGTGGAAAGTCAACGGTAATTTCTCGTTTTTCCAGCGCAACATTCAGGCCAGCGCCGACGTACCGGGCATTCTGACCCGCACCAACCGTAGCTGGACCGCCCGAGTAACCTCCAACATGAACCCCAGAAAAGGAACGGATATTCAGATCGCAGCGAATTACCGATCACCGTTCATTGTGGCGCAGGGAACGATCAACGGCTTCTTTAACGTCGATCTGGGTGTGAAACAGAGTGTGCTGAAAGGGCGCGGCACGGTTAGTCTCCGCGTCAGCGACATCTTCAACACGCTGCAATTCCGGAATGAAAGCTTTGGAACCAACTTTGTCGCCACCAGCCGCAGCAAACGCGAAAGCCGCATCGGTTTCATCGGTTTCAGTTACCGCCTAAGCAAGCAGGTGGTCCGCGAAAAAGAACGCGATCAGGATCGTGAGCGGGATGAAACACCGGGCGAGAATGATTTTTAAGCGTATATTTACGTACCCACGGACCCGGTTTTCGCGACCGGGTCCGGTTTTAACCAGGTGTTAAACAAACCAGCACGGAAGAACGTCTGTAGGTACGGATATGCTTTATCGTTTTCTTGCTCTAAGCGGCTTTTTGTTGTTCGCCGGAACGTATGCCTTTGCCACCGCTGATAGCGCTGCCATCGACGGCAAAGCCTTTGTCAAACATATTCAGGTGCTGGCTTCCGACGAGTTTGAGGGCCGCAAACCGGGTACGGTAGGAGAGGAGAAAACCGTTCAGTACCTGAAATCGGAATTTCAGAAAATGGGCCTGAAACCGGGCAACGGCAAAAGCTATTTTCAGGATGTTCCGATGGTAACGATTGCCTCTCAACCGGCGGGACCACTGGTTTTGAAAGGCCAAAACGGTACGGTTTCGCTCACAAACCTGACGGATTTTGTGGCTACTACTCCGCACGTGCAGGATCAGGTAAAAATCACGGATTCAGAACTGGTATTTGTGGGATACGGTATTGTGGCACCCGAGTACAACTGGAACGACTACGCCGGTCTTGATGTGAAGGGCAAAACCGTAGTGGTGATGGTTAACGATCCGGGTCTGATAGACAGCACCCTGTTCAAAGGCAATACGATGACGTATTATGGCCGCTGGACCTACAAGTACGAGGAAGCCGCCCGTCAGGGGGCCGCTGGTGTTCTGATTGTTCACGAATCAAAAGCGGCCAGTTATGGCTGGTCGGTGATTCGCAGCAGCTTTTCAAAATCAAAACTGTATTTACAGACTGCCGACGGCAACCGCTCAAAAGCCGTAATGGAGGGCTGGATTACGCTGGATGCGGCCAAAAATTTGTTTAAGCTGGCGGGTGTTTCGCCCGAACTGTTTCGGGAAGCGGGAACGCGCGGTTTCAAAGCCGTGCCGCTGGGCGTTAAAACCTCGCTGGTGATTACCAACCAGATTACCAAATCAACTTCCAAGAACGTGCTGGCGCTGCTACCCGGCACGGATCGGCGGAATGAATACATCATTTACAGCTCCCATTGGGACCATCTGGGCAAAGGAGAAGCCATCAAAGGCGATTCCATTTACAACGGGGCTTCCGACAACGCGTCGGGCACGGCAGCTTTGCTCGAACTGGCCGAAACGTTTGTCAAGTTGAAAAAGAAACCGTCGCGTTCCATTCTGTTTCTGGCCGTAACGGCCGAGGAACAGGGGTTGTTGGGCTCGGAATATTACGC
Source organism: Larkinella arboricola (assembly GCF_003259745.1). Classification (GTDB taxonomy): domain Bacteria; phylum Bacteroidota; class Bacteroidia; order Cytophagales; family Spirosomataceae; genus Larkinella; species Larkinella arboricola. The sequence continues at coordinate 1,014,835 of NZ_QLMC01000003.1, forward strand.
GACGCACCCGGTTTTTCCGCTGAATAAAACCGTTGCCAACATCAACATGGATGCGTTTCATCCGGTGGGGCGGACCAAAGATGTGGTCATCGTCGGGCGGGGGCAGTCTGATCTGGAAGACTATGCCGCGGCTGCCGCCAGCAAGCAGGGCCGGACCATTCGGGGTGACTTTAATCCGTCGGCGGGCAGCTATTTCCGCTCCGATCACTTCAATTTTGCCAAAGTGGGTGTTCCGGCGCTGTATCTGAAAACCGGGGTCAATTCCGTCAAAAACGGCGAAGCCTGGGGCCGGGCGCAACTGGAAGAATACAACCTGAACCGCTATCATGCACCTTCGGACGAGTATTCGTCGTCCTGGGATCTGTCGGGAATTCTTGAAGACATGCAACTGTTGTTTGATGTGGGCTACCGACTGAGCAACGAATCGACCTTTCCCGGCTGGAAACCCGGCTCCGAATTCAAGGCCGTCCGGGAGAAAGGACCGGCAAAAAAATAACGGTTCGGATAGCCACGGCTAAAACCTTATCTTTACGGGCTAGTTAGCCATATTGATCATTCATTTATTGTTTCACGCATCATGACGACCGACCAATTAAAGGACGTGAGGGCCAGAGTAGAGGCCCTGAGGGGGTATCTTTGACTACGATAGCAAGAAAGAACAACTCGCAGATTTAGAAGACCGCACCAGTCAGCCCGAATTCTGGCAGGATGCCGAAGGCGCCGAAAAAACCATGAAGCAGGTTCGGATGCTGAAGGGCTGGACGTCGGGTTATGAGCACGTTGCTTCATTGCTGGGCGATCTGGAAACCCTCTACGAATTCTACGAAGCAGGTGATGTTTCGGAAGAAGAAATTGACGCTGAGGGCGAAAAAGTAAAAGGCGCGCTGGATGAACTGGAGCTGAAAAAAATGCTCAGTAATGAGGAAGATCAGCTTAGCGCGGTGCTGGAAATCAACTCCGGAGCCGGTGGTACCGAAAGCCAGGACTGGGCCGATATGCTCTACCGGATGTACCTGATGTGGTCGGAAAAGCACGGTTATAAAGTCAAACAGGTGGATTACCAACCCGGCGACGGTGCTGGCATCAAATCGGCCACGCTGGAAGTGGACGGCCCGCTGGCCTACGGTTATCTGAAGTCTGAAAACGGCGTTCACCGGCTGGTACGGGTTTCGCCCTTCGACGCCAACGCCCGTCGGCATACCTCGTTTGCTTCCGTCTACGCTTATCCGCTGATCGACGACTCCATTGAGATTGAAGTCAACCCCGCTGATATTGAGTGGGATACCTTCCGATCGGGTGGAGCCGGTGGACAGAACGTCAACAAGGTGGAAACCGCCGTTCGGCTGCGTCACAGACCGTCGGGACTCATCATCGAGTGCCAGCAGGAGCGGAGCCAGTTGCAGAACAAGGAAGTGGCCATGCGGCTTTTGAAATCAAAGCTGTACCAGATTGAGGTCGAAAAACGCAACGCAGCCCGGGCCGAAGTGGAAGCCAGTAAGAAAAAAATCGAGTGGGGTTCGCAAATCCGGAGCTACGTCCTCGACGACCGCCGGGTGAAAGACCACCGCACGGGGTATCAAACGTCCAATACGGAGGCCGTTTTGAACGGAAACCTGGACGAATTTATTAAAGCCTACCTGCTGATGCAGGATTAAAACAGGGATGTCCCCGGCAGCCGATGGCTTGTCGGGGATTTTCGTTTGTTGTATGTTTGGCTATGCTCCCGGTTTTCAAGCTGTCCGACGGCCCTGTTCCTTTATTGGCATTTCACGGTATTGGTCAGGATCACCGGGTCTTTGAGCCACTGGCGCGGGCGCTGGAAGGACGGTATGCCGTGTATGCCTTCGATTTGTTTTTTCATGGTGCGCAACCCGTTGCCATTCCGGATGGCGTCCTTACTAAGCAGACGTATGCGCACTTTATCCGGGCTTTCCTGCATAAACATCAGATTGAACGCTTTGCTTTAATCGGTTACAGTATGGGCGGGCGGTTTGCGCTGGCTACCGCCGAAGCGTTCCCCGAACAAACCGATGAACTGATTTTACTGGCTCCCGACGGCATTACGGTCAGCCCGTGGTATAAGCTTGCAACGGGCAGCGGTTTAGGCCGGTGGCTGTTCCGGTATTTCCTGAAACACATGCCCCTCTTTCATCGGCTTGGGCAGTTTTTAATTTCTTTAAGGCTGATTAACCGCAGTGTCTTACGGTTTGCCGAGACGACGTTGGCAACTGCCGAGCAGCGAGAACTGGTCTATAACGCGTGGATTGGCTTCCGTCACTTACGCTTTAATCTTCAAAAACTGAGCGGCCTTTTCAACCAGCGATTCATGCGCATCCGGTTTTTTGCCGGCCATTTCGATCAGGTTTTGCCCGTTTCGCTGCTTAATCCGTTAACCCGTCGGCTGCAATCCTATGAATTAACGGTTTTAAAAACCGGCCATAACCGGCTGATCGAAAAAGTGGCCCGGTTGCTTTAACGGTTTAACGTCCGGTTCAGAACGGCATACAGACCAATAACTGACGCCAGCAACAGAACGCCAACGGAAATCTGCGTCCAGCTACCAGCGTTCGGGTCCTCCACCAGCGTCTGGATTTCCTTGGCTTGCAGAGCCGTCCAGACCGCGATGAAGGTGCGCGGAATCATGCCCAGAAAACCGCCCAGCAGGATATTTCTCAAACGCGCACCGGATAAGGCAAATACCAGATTGATGACCGCAAAGGGCAGAACCGGCGATAATTTTGCGAAGAAAATCACTTTCAGTTCCTGTTCACGAATCCGTTCCAACACCTTCCTGGCCTTCGGGTTTTGTTCGATAAACCGCACAAACCGATCCTGATCCACCCAGTTTACCATCCGGTTTACGAGCAGAATACAGATCATGTTGAGCGCAAAAAGCGGCAGCAGCGAGTTCCAGCCCAGAAAATAGCCAAAAATAAGGGCCAGAAAGGTTGGCGGGGTCAGCGCAAAGGCCGAAGTCAGGCAACAGGCCGCCGTCAGCCCCAGCCACTCCCAACCGTTGAATTGAGCAATAACCGGCTCATAGGCAACCGTCAGATACGTGAGTGCCGAGCTGAACACGAGTGGGATCACCGACAGAATGACGCCTGCCACCGCCGGACCCGATAAAGCATTGAGTAAGACATTTTTCACACGTCAAACTTACGGCATTTTCGGGCAACGACTGGTACCATTTGCAAAACCGTGTTACATTCGGGTATGAAATTCGCAACCAAAGCCATCCACGCCGGCGTTGAACCGGACCCCACGACGGGAGCCATCATGACGCCCATCTACCAGACTTCGACCTACGTGCAGGAGTCGCCGGGGAAGCACAAGGGCTACGAGTATGCCCGGACGCAGAACCCAACCCGAACGGTATTGCAGAATAACCTGGCCGCGCTCGAAAACGGCAAACACGGTATTTGCTACGCATCCGGTCTGGCCGCTACCGACGCCATTTTGAAGCTGTTCAAACCGGGCGATGAAATTATTGCCAGCAACGACCTATACGGCGGCACTTACCGGATTATGGTCCGGGTTTTCCAGGAGTTGGGCCTGAAATTCAAGTTTATCGGCCTGGAAAATCCGTCGGCGCTGGAGAGTGCGATCACGCCCGCAACGAAGATGGTCTGGATTGAAACACCAACCAACCCGTTGCTGCGGATTGTTGACATTGCCGCCATTGCCGCGATTACAAAGGCCAAAAACACGTTGTTAGTGGTCGACAACACGTTTGCATCGCCGTACCTGCAAAACCCGCTCGATCTGGGCGCGGATATAGTTCTGCATTCGGTTACAAAGTATCTCGGTGGCCACTCCGACACGGTGATGGGCGCAATTGTTCTGAACGACGATGAAATCACGAAACGGCTGGAATTTATTCAGAATGCCTGTGGGGCTGTGCCGGGGCCGCAGGATTGCTTTTTGGTATTACGGGGCATCAAGACGCTTCACCTCCGGATGCAGCGGCATTGTGAAAACGCGCTGAAAATAGCCCACTATCTGAGTCAGCACCCGAAAGTCGGCAAGGTCAATTATCCGGGTCTGGAAAACCACCCGCAGCACGAACTGGCAAAACGACAAATGCGCGGTTTTGGCGGGATGGTATCGTTTGAATTACAAGGTGATTCGCTGCCGGAAGCTGTGCGGGTGATGGAAAGCTTCAAGGTGTTTTCGCTGGGCGAGTCGTTGGGCGGGGTAGAATCGCTCTGCACGCACCCGGCTTCGATGACACACGCCAGCATTCCGAAAGAAGAACGCGAAAAGAACGGTTTGAAAGATACGCTGATCCGGTTGAGCGTTGGCGTTGAGGACGTTGAGGATTTGATCCAGGATTTGGAGCAGGCGATTGGTTGAATTGAGCCTATACAGAAAGGATTAACTAGGGTATTTATTTGGCCCTGGTTAATCCTTCCGTCAAGTTTAGAAACGCACGCGCACCCCCGCCAGAAAATTCCGTCCGGCCTGCGGATAATAGAAGTTTTCGGTAACGGTTTTGCCCTCCGAAATGTAGCTGAACGTGTAGCCGTTTGATTCGTACAGTTCACCCAACACGTTGTTCAGCAGGAGCGAAAACGCGATTTCATTCATGCCTTTGGGCTTCAGCGTATAAATAAACCGGATATCGTTGACGAAATACGCATCCAGCTTGCGGTTTTCGTTCGCCGTATTATCGAGGTATTGCTTCCCGACGTACTTCGACAGCAAGCCGATTTCAAGTCCTTTTGCGGGCGTATAAAGTAGTTGGGAGCCAACAATGGTCTTGGGCGCAAAGGCAATGGCGGTGTTGGTGTATCGGTTTATCTGCTGTTCACCCGTGTCGTAGTTGTCGAGAAACTCCGTAAACGATTTTACTTTATTCTCGCTGAACGTTGCATTTACATTCCAGCGAAGCTGTTTCGCCAGCAGGGTACCAGCTTCCAGTTCAATACCGGCGCGGTAGCTATTCGGCACATTGACACGGTTTTGTGCACCAACATCGTTGATCTGGCCGGTCAGGATTAGCTCATTTCTATACTTCATGTAGTACAGATTGGCCGAAAAAGCCAGACGCTGGGTCTGCATTTTATACCCGGCTTCCCAATCGTTCAATCGCTCGGCTTTCGGACGGCTGGCGGGCGTCGATTGGGTGTAATCGTTGCGGTTGGGCTCGCGGTGACCCACGCCAAAGGAAGCGTAAAGATTGCTGCGGTCGTTCAGGGCGTAAGTAATCCCGGCTTTGGGATTGAAAAAAGTCAGGTTATCGTCCTGCTGCACATTCCGAAGCTGATTGTCGAAGCCTAAAAACGAGTATCCGACCGTCCGAACCTGCAAATCGACGTAGGCGTTGAATTTCGGGCTAAACTGATAATACGCTTTTCCGTAGAGATTGAAATCCGTTTTGGTGGCGTCGTTATCATAATACCGCTGCCGGATGTTGCCCGTGCTGGCAAACCGTGCCCAGATGATTTCACCGTAATGCTTACCGGTGTATTGATTCCAGCCCCCGCCGATGTTGGCCGTCAGCTTTCCGAAACTGTTGTAATCCAGCGAGAAAACCGCCCCATAGAAGTCATTATCCAGCCACCGACGGCGAATCAGGTCCGTTTGGCTAATGGTCGAATCACGAATCACAACCGGCGGCAACCCATAATCGGCCAGATCTTCGCCCTCGCGGAATTGCTCGTAATACCCACGGCCCTGGGTGTAATGCAACGAAGCGTTCAAACGCCAGTTTCGGCTCAGTTCGTGCGAGCTAATGAGCTGGTAATGATCCTGCTGGTAATTATCAACCTCATTGTCGTAGGTGTAGGCGTTATAGGTCCGGTTGGTTTTCAGCAGATTTTCCGGCACCCCATCCCAGGCCTGGTAGGTTTTTTCCGTCCCTGAAAAGACATTCAGACGCACAAAGCTTTTTTTGCCGTACCAGCCGCCGGAGACGTAAAAAGATTTCAGGTCCGACGACGCACGGTCAATGTACCCATCAGAGATAATCCGGGAAAGCCGGGCATCGACCACAAAATGGTTGTTCAGCAAGCCAGAACCGGCTTTTACGGTGGTTTTTAGGGTGTTGAACGAACCGCCCGAAATGTCGGCTTCGCCGTACGGATTTTTCTCAAAGCTGTTGGTTTGCACGTTGACCGAAGCCCCAAAAGCACCCGCGCCGTTGGTCGATGTACCAACGCCCCGCTGAATCTGGATGCTGCTTACCGACGAGGCAATATCCGGCATATTCACCCAAAAGGTGCCCTGCGACTCGGCGTCGTTGTACGGAATGCCGTTGACCGTCACGTTGATCCGCGTGGCATCCGACCCCCGAATTCGAAAACCCGTATAGCCGACGCCCGCGCCCGCGTCGGAGGTGGTTACCAGCGAGGGTGTAAAGTTCAGCAGGAGCGGAATATCCTGACCCAGATTCTGTTTGCTCAGTTCGCGCGCCGAAACGTCGGTGTACGCAATGGCCGATTTCTGATTGGCCCGTGTGGCACTGACCACTACCTCATCGACGACCACCACGGTTTTGGTGAGTGTTAGCGTAATCTGGGCATCCTGATTAAGTTCGACCGTTTGCAAAACCGGCTCATACCCCAGCAGGGAAGCCCGCAGCCGAACGGCACCCGACTTTAAATTGGTCAGGCGAAAAGCCCCCCCGGCGTCGGCAAAAGTCCCTTTGTAGGTACCTTCAACCGTGATAGCTGCGCCGGGCAAAACGCCACCGTCGGCATCGTTGACCGTTCCGGAAATAGAGAATTGTGCCCACGCGGGCAGATTAACCAGTAAAAAAACAGTTATTAAAATACTGAGGTTAACAAAATACCGCCAAAAAGGGCGCTGTCTGATCGCAACATTTTTCATGGTGTACGAAATGTTCACGACAGGCAAGGGGCCGACCTATCACGTTGGTATGTATTTGCATGAAGTTTAACGGCTTAAAAGCAATCTGCTTTAATCCGTCGTTACATTCCCTTCGCCGGCATTACCCGGTGCAGGTTCAATGGGTATAATCTCAGCCCGTTGTATTAAGGCACCCCTTGTGTAAGATTAGCGATGCAAAGGTACAGGTGTTATTGTCACAAAAAAGCATTCTACCGAAATAATGAATGCCGATGAACTTTAGAGAAAATTTAAATGTATATACATTAAATGTCGATACACAATAAATAATTCGACTTGTATTCCTCGTAAAACGCTCACAACTATGGAAACCCTTGTCAATGGATTACACCACGTGACGGCGCTGGCCGGAGAGGCCCAGACCAACGTTGATTTTTACACGCATATTCTGGGGCTGCGGCTGGTCAAAAAAACCATCAACTTCGATGCGCCGGATGTGTATCACCTGTATTACGGTGACGAAACCGGTTCGCCGGGCAGCATCCTGACGTTCTTCCCGTATGGAAAAGGCATTCCACGGGGCCGAAAGGGTGGGGGCCAACTCACCTACACGGCTTTTTCGGTTCCGACGGCTTCGCTGAATTTCTGGATCAATCGGCTGCACGAATTTAATATCGCCTTTTCGGGGCCGTATCAGCGGTTTACGGAAACCTACCTGCGGTTTGAAGATTTCGACGGTATGGGCATTGAACTGGTAGCGCACGATAACGATCAGCGGCCCGGCTGGTCGAACGGGTTTATTCCTGTCGAACACGCCGTGAAAGGCTTCCATACCGTTACGCTGAACGAGGTACAGGTAGACGATACGGTAAAATTATTAACCGAATCCCTCGGTCATACGTTGGTATCAGAAGAAGCCGGGCTTTTCCGGTTTCAGGCTGGCCAGGGCGGTTCGGGCCATTACGTGGACGTTCGGCATTCCGTAAATGAAGCCCGGGCACACCAGGGTGCAGGGTCGGTCCACCACGTTGCGTTTTCAACGGATTCCGACGAATCGCAGATCGTTCTGCAACAGCAGTTGCTGGAAGCCGGATATCACGTAACACCCGTTCAGGACCGGAATTATTTCCACAGCATTTATTTCCGCGAACCGGGTGGTATCCTGTTTGAAGTGGCCACCAACCCGCCGGGATTTGCCGTGGACGAACCCGTTGCCGAATTGGGGAAAACGCTTAAATTGCCGGAGTGGTACGAACCCCGACGCGCTAAAATCGAAGCCGCTTTACCGAAAATTGACGTAAAATAAATTCCACAGGGCTGAGAAGGCAGAGAACGGTTTTCTACTGCCTTCTCCCTTTGCCCACTGCCCAGAAAGCGATGATACACGATCCGAACAATTTCATTACAGCCGGAAAACCGCTGGAAACTGCCGCAAAAGTCATGGTGATGGTGCATGGCCGGGGCGCTTCGGCGCAGGATATTTTGTCGTTGTCTAACCATATCGACGACCAGGAATTTGCTTTCATAGCCCCGCAGGCCAGCCAGAATTCGTGGTATCCGTATTCGTTTCTAAGCCCTTTTGAGCAAAACGAACCGCAGTTGTCCTCGGCTTTGCAGGTGCTGAGCAGCATCCGGGCACGGTTGCAATCCGATTACAATTTTAAACCCCCGCAGATTTACTGGCTCGGCTTTTCGCAGGGTGCCTGTCTGGCGCTGGAATACGTCGCCCGCAACGCCATGCCGTACGGAGGTGTTTTTGGCTTGAGTGGCGGTTTGATTGGCCCACCGGGTACACCCCGGCTTTACGAAGGGGAGCTGGAAGAAACGCCAATCTTTCTGGGTTGTAGCGACATGGACCCGCACATTCCGAAAGAGCGTGTCATTGAATCAGAAGGTGTGTTCCGGTCGATGGGAGCGGAGGTAAAAATGAAATTGTATCCAAATTTTCCGCATTCGGTCAACGAAGATGAGCTAAAGATTGTTAATCAATTGATTGGCGGTTCGGCTAGCTCTGACGCACCTATTCGCGAATTGTACACCTAAAACGACCACACCTTATGAGCCAGTTTATGGTAGAATTTGCTCTCCCGGCCGAAATAACCGAGGAGTTTACAGTACGAATACCGCTCCAGCGGCTGAAGGTGAATGAGTTGATGGAAAACGGAAAACTGATTACGTACGCGCTGTCGTTCGACCGCCAGAAATTGTGGTGTGTGGTCAAAGCGCAGACGGAGTTTGAAGTAATGGAAATCGTCTCCGAGTTTCCGCTCATTAATTTCATGGACCCGACCATTACGGAGTTGATGTTCAATAATATCGTTTCATTAAGAATGCCCCTGTTTTCGCTGAATTAACTACTTTTGCCCGGTTATTTTTTCCATTTAATTATGGCAAATTTTAGATTCGTTCAATCGGATTCAGCCCTGAAAGAATACGCTGATTTTAAAGTGGCCCGGATTGATGGGCAAAAAGCGCAGACGCTGCGACAGTTCTTCGATCAGATTTCCCGCGAACTTCGGTTCCCCGACTATTTTGAGTTTGATCTGGAGTCACTCGATGAAGCGTTAAACGATCTGGAATGGCTGCCTGCCGATAAAATTGCCCTGTATATCAGCAGAACCGATGTTTTTTTATCTCAGGAAAAAAGCGAAGCCCGGAAAGCCGAACTATTAAATGTTCTGGACGTAGCCGCCGAAGACTGGAAGTGGGTGGATGAGGAAGAAGGCGTTGCTCCACGGGAATTTGTTATTTTATTTCAACCCAGTGATTCGTTGATAACTCTCCTGGATAAAGAAGGATTTGTCTACGATGATCTTGCTTAGTTTTTGCAACAATATCCGTTAACGCACGGTTAACCTGTTGCTTTTTGCCGCATGGAAACTAGCTCCCTGCGGCTTTTGGTATTTACTATTTCTATGAAAGTAGCCGATTTAATTACGTTATATACTGAAGATAGCTTCATCAAAATTATTGGTGAACAATTCCGCCGACCACATACCGCAGAATCCGCCCGTATTCAGTTAAAAGGCATTGTGGGCAGCCTCGACGCCGTACTGGCCGCGTCTGTTTACCGCATGCATCCATCCACGCTTCTGTTTGTTTTAACCGACCGGGAAGAAGCTTCTTATTTCTATAATGATTTGCAAAATTTATTGGGCGAAGATGTCCTGTTTTTCCCCATGTCCTATAAAAAACCGTATCAATATGAAGAGGTAGAAAATGCCAATGTATTGATGCGGGCGGAAGTGCTGAACAGGCTCAATTCTGATGCTAAACAAAACGTCATTGTGGTGACGTATCCGGAAGCATTATCGGAAAAAGTTATTAACAAACGGTCGTTGCGGGCCAATACATTATCCGTTAAAGTCGGGGATAAAATTGACGCTAATTTCGTCAACGAACTGCTCAACAGCTACGATTTCGAGAAAACCGACTTTGTGTACGAAGCCGGGCAATTTTCGATTCGGGGCGGTATTATCGACGTTTTTTCGTTTGCCAGTGAGTTTCCGTACCGGATTGAGCTATTTGGGGATGAGATCGAAAGCATCCGGTTGTTCAATCCGGAAAGCCAGCTATCCACCGATCCGGTCGAGCAGATCAGCATCATTCCAAATATCGAAAACAAGCTTATTCATGAGACGCGGGAGCCGTTTCTGGAGTTTTTCACCGATACAGCTACACTCTGGTTCAAGGATGTAGAACTGACGCTCGAAGTTATCGAGAAGAATTTTGAGAAAGCCGAGCAAAGTCTGGCGAGTCTGGTCGGCGGTAAAGGCGGTATTCAGATCGTTTCGGACCCAAACGTGCTTTTTGAAACCCGCCGGGGATTGTTAAATCAGATTAAAGCCTTCCGGACCGTCGAGTTTGGCCGTCGGTTTTACTTTAAATCGGACAACCGGCTTACGTATTCTTCCAAAGTTCAGCCCTCATTTAATAAAGATTTCAAGCTCCTGGTCGATAACTTATCGGAGAATCAGTCGAAAGGCTACACAAACATTATTGCGGCCGAATCCTACAAACAACAGGAACGGCTTAAAACCATCTTCGATGAACTCGATCCGTTTCTGAAATACCAGCCGCTCAGTATCTCACTGAAAGAAGGCTTCATTGACGAGCAGACAAAAGTGGTTTGCTACACCGATCACCAGATTTTTGACCGCTACTACAAATACCGGGTCCGGGATAAATTCTCCAAATCGAAAGCCCTGACCCTGCGTGAGTTAAAAACGCTGCAACCCGGCGACTTTGTAACCCACGTTGACCACGGTATTGGCCGGTTTGCGGGCCTGGAAAAAGTGGATGTGGGCGGTCGCGAGCAGGAGGCCATTCGGCTGATTTACCGCGATAACGACATTCTGCTGGTCAGTATTCACAGCTTGCACAAGATTGCGAAATACACCGGCAAAGAAGGGACTCCGCCGGTGATGAGCAAACTCGGAACGCAGGAATGGGAACTGAAAAAGTCGCGGGTTAAAAAGCAGGTCAAGGACATTGCGAAGGAATTGATTTCGCTTTATGCTAAACGCCGTCAGGCCCCGGGTTTTGCGTTCTCGCAGGACAGTTTTCTCCAGGCCGAACTCGAATCGTCGTTTATTTACGAGGATACGCCCGATCAGGCCAAGGCGACGGCCGACGTGAAAGCCGACATGGAACAATCGCACCCGATGGACCGGCTAGTTTGCGGGGATGTGGGTTTTGGCAAAACCGAGGTGGCGGTTCGGGCGGCTTTTAAAGCCGTTACGGATAACAAGCAGGTGGCGGTTCTGGTCCCGACCACCATTCTGGCCATGCAGCATTACAATACGTTCCGGGAACGACTGGCCGACTTTCCGGTAAAAATAGAATACATCAATCGCTTCCGTACAACCGCTCAAATTAAAGAAACCCTGAAACGGGTGGCTTCGGGTGAAACCGGCATTCTGATCGGTACGCACCGGATTGTAAACAAAGACATCAAATTCAAGGATTTAGGCCTGCTTATCATCGACGAAGAGCAAAAGTTCGGGGTTAAAACAAAAGACCGGCTGAAGGAAATGCGGGTGGATGTGGATGTCTTGACGCTAACGGCCACGCCCATTCCGCGAACGCTGCACTTCTCGCTGATGGGTGCCCGCGATCTGTCGGTCATTGCAACGCCCCCGCCAAACCGGCAACCGGTCACGACTGAAGTTCATGCGTTCAGCGAAACCATTGTCCGCGATGCGGTTAGTTATGAAGTCCGCCGGGGTGGGCAGGCTTTTTTTGTACACAACCGCGTCAGCGATATTGAGTCGATTGCCAACCTGATTATGCGGCTGGTCCCCGACGCACGGGTGTCGGTCGCACACGGTCAGATGGAAGGTGAAAAGCTGGAACGGGTGATGACCAAGTTCATCGAAGGGGAGTCGGACGTGCTGGTTTCCACAAACATCATTGAATCGGGTCTGGACATTCCGAACGCCAATACGATCATCATCAACCAGGCCCATATGTTTGGTTTGTCGGATCTGCACCAGATGCGCGGCCGGGTTGGGCGGTCGAATAAGAAAGCTTTTTGTTACCTGATGACGCCCCCGGTTTCGGTAATTACGTCCGACGCCCGGAAGCGGCTCCAGACGCTGGAAGATTTCTCGGAACTCGGAGAGGGTTTCAAGATCGCCATGCGTGACCTCGACATTCGGGGGGCGGGCAATCTGCTGGGTGCAGAACAGAGCGGTTTTGTGAATGACCTTGGCTTTGAAATGTACCACAAGATTCTGGACGAAGCGGTTCAGGAATTGAAAGAAACCGAGTTCAAAAACCTCTTCATGCCGAATGAAGACAGCCTGAAAACGCTGTTGCCGGACACGCTGATCGAAACGGATTTGCAGGTTCTGATCCCCGAAAAATACGTAGCCAACATCTCCGAGCGTTTGTCGTTATATAACCAGTTGGATAACATTCAGAATCAGAAAGAACTGGAGAGTTTCGAGCGTTCGGTGATTGACCGCTTCGGACCGATGCCGGAAGAGGTCGGCAACCTCATCAAATTGGTCACAGTTCGCTGGAAAGCAGAACGGTTACAGTTTGAAAAATTAACGCTAAAGAATAATATCATGAAGGGTACCTTCGTTTCTTCTGGGAACGATGATTTCTTCAACTCCGGGCAGTTTGGCAAAGTAATTGATTATGTCAAGAACAATTCAACAACCTGCTCATTAAAAGACTATAAAGGAAAGCTGATTTTCACGCAACGAGACGTAACTTCGGTCGATCAGATGGACACTGTGTTGCGCCAGATGGTGGAGTGATCGTCGGAAATTACGCATTGACCGTTCGTTACCGTGAAAGTTTGCCGGACATACTGTAATTTTGAACATTTATTAGTTACCAAATCGCAATGAATCGAACACAACCGTTACGTTCAATGGTCTACCTGCTGGCTTTTGCCGCGGTATTAGGTGCGTGTAAGTCCAAGCACCCGACCAGCGTGAAGCCGGGTAAGTTAAGTACAGCCACCGGTATTGATTACAACAAAGAGAATGGATTTCAGGTAGCTAAGTACAGAGGACAAACGGCGGGCCCCAACCTGGTGTTTATCGAAGGTGGACGTTTCACGATGGGCGCTTTGGAAGAAGATGTGATGAACTCGCGCGATAACCGCGAACGGACCGTCAGCATCCAGTCGTTCTACATGGACGAAACCGAGATTGCCAACATTCACTACCTCGAATATCTTGACGCAATTCAGCGCGATTCATCGGAAGAAGTTTATACCCGCGCACTGCCGGATACGAACGTCTGGAAAAATCCGCTTTCCTATAACGACCCTTACGTGACGCAGTATCTGCGTTTCCCCGGTTTCCGGTATTATCCGGTTGTGGGTGTATCGTGGGAACAGGCGGTAGACTACTCAACCTGGCGGACGGATGCCGTTAACGCAAACCTGGCGCAGAAAGGTAGCTCAACCGGCAAGAAAAAAGGCTTCTCGTTGAAGCGTAAGAAGAAAGAGGATGCCGCTCCGGCTGGTGAAGCGGAACAACCCGCAGTTGCTAAAAATTCGCAAACTACCCCAGCGATGGAAAGTGGCAACATTCTGCCGAACTACCGTCTGCCGTCTGAAGCCGAATGGGAATACGCAGCGAAGGCTATGATCGGTACGCAGTACATTGACGAAAACCAGTCGAACCAGCGGATTTATCCGTGGGATGGTTCTTCCATCCGGAACGCGAAAAAAGGCCGTAAACAAGGTCAGATGCTGGCTAACTTCAAACGAGGCCGTGGTGACTACGCCGGTATCGCCGGTAAATCAAACGATGCTGCCATCATTACGGCTGAGATTTATACGTATCCGCCCAATGACTTCGGTCTGTACAATATGGCCGGTAATGTGAACGAGTGGGTGTATGACGTATACCGTCCGCTTTCGTATCAGGACATGAATGACCTCAACCCGTTGCGTCGGGATGGTTATCTGGACGAAGAGAAAAACTACGATACCAAAAACGGTAACTCCATTATCAACGATAAACTGCGCGTTTACAAAGGTGGTTCCTGGGCGGATGTAGCCTATTGGTTAGCCCCTGGTACCCGCCGGTTTATGGCGCAGGATTCGGCAACGGCTACGATTGGTTTCCGCTGTGCGATGATTGCCGGAGGACGGAACAAATAAGCTTCCGATTACAGGCATTTTGGCGGCCACTCGACTATCGGGTGGCCGCTGCTGTTATAATCCCGACAGAACGGCTGTTTGCGGCCAGTAAAGTGGCGGTACAGGCTTCTAATGTAGCTCCCGTGGTTAGGACGTCATCAACCAGCAAAATGCGCTTATTTGCCACTAAATCGGGCTCGCCAACCTGGAAGACGTTACTCACGTTTTCCCAGCGTTCCATTCGGTCTTTACCGGTTTGACTGATGGTGTACTGGCTGCGCGTCAAAGCGCGATCGCTCCACGGTATTTCTAACACTTCCGAAAGGCCCCGGGCAATCCAGTCACTCTGGTTGTAACCGCGCTGGCGAAGCTTAGCAGGGTGGAGGGGTACGCTAACGATGAGGTCAATGTGCTCGTTCAACTGATTATCCGTTTTTAACTGATAACCATACCAGCGGCCCAGCAGATGTCCAACCTCTTTATGCCCCCGGTATTTCAGGGCATGAATAAGCCGTTGGGTTTTGCCCCGCTTGGTGAAATACAGGTAAGCATATACAAACTCAACCGGCACTTTTCCCGCGAATTTGGTCAGCCCCGCCATTAGGGCGTCTCCCCGATGCTGGCCGGTTTCCGGGAGCTGAAGCCGACAGGCTGTGCAGATGAGTTCTTCGCCGTTTTGCAGGCTGTTCTGACACAACAAACACGGGTCTGGGTAAAACAGATTCAGGAAGTCTCCGAAGCCGCTGGCGATAAGTTTTCCGATCATTTTCAGGAACTTAGTTAACAGAAAATGTTTTAATGCAACGATGCCTGATGCGCTTACATCTTTCTTTCGCTTCTTGTGACGGATCAGGTTACAGAAAGTCATAAAATGAATTAAAAACCCGATAAGCTCTTATAGACATATATGATTACCCAGGAAATTGAACAGGAGTGGGAACAGGTGCTGGATTATCTGGAAAAAGCCGTCGGCAAGCGCCCGGCTGACTTAAACAGCGTGCTATTTCTAATTGGTGTGCAGGAGTTAGGCCGTGGAACACAGACGTTTACGAAAGAACAAAAGCAGGATTTAATGCACATCGCCATTTGTAAAGTACTAAGTTACTCCGGCTATTATGAGTTGGTTGGCACAGATCAGGATGGCTGGCCGCACTGGCGTTTGGTACAGAAGGTGCCCCATATTGATTTACTCAGTCAGGAGAGTTTTCTGAAGGCGCACGTCATCCGGTATTTCAATGATTACCTTGATCCTTCTGAAAAAAGTGAAGCGGGTCCATCGGATAAAATTGTGTAACGATCTTCTTCGTTATCAGAAGGAAGTTAGGGTCTAAATTCTTATCTTGAAGTAAGATTTAGAACCGTGATTATCAGAGCAGTGCCAACCCTTTAAGAACACACCCATGCAGATGCAAGATTCGATTCAAACGCTGCTGCTGCGTATTGAAGAATACAGGAAAAAGTTTTACATCAATCAGATTGCCAAAGGCGCCATCTTTTTTATTGCGTTTTCGCTGTCGATTTATCTGCTTATGAACACCGCTGAATTTTTCGGCCGTTTTAGTTCACCCGTTCGTGGAATGCTGTTTTTCGGCTCCCTGGCGGTTATAGCGTTTGCCTTATATTACTGGGTTATTAATCCGTTGATTCACCTCTACGGTCTGGGCAAATCACTAAGCCATGAAGAAGCCGCTCAGCAAATCGGACGTTTTTTTCCGGAGGTCGGGGATAAGCTTCTTAATACACTACAGCTTCGGGCACTTAGCCGTCAGCAAAGCGATTTGCTGGAAGCGAGTATTAACCAGCGTTCCAAGCAACTGCTGATTGTGCGGTTTGCAGACGCTATTCAGATCAATCAAAACCGTCGCTTTGTAAAATATGCCGTTATTCCGGCGCTCATTATCGGTGGTTTGTTACTGCTTTATCCGGCATTTTTAACCAGTACGTCCAAGCGAATTATTAGCTATGACCAGGAGTTTGCGGAGGAAGCGCCCTTCCAGTTTTTGCTGCGCAACAAAAATTTAAAGGCGTTTCGCAATGAAGATTACACACTGGAACTGCAATTAAAAGGGAATGCCTTACCGCAGGATGTTTATCTGGTTTCCAACAACACCCGTTTCAAGTTAACAAATGACGGCAAAGGGCTTTTTACATATACGTTTGATAACGTCCAGCGTGATATACCGTTCCGATTCGAAGCCGTTGGATTTACCTCACCCAATTACCAGTTAACGGTTCTGGACCGCCCCGGCCTGCTTTCGTTTGACGTTAGCCTGGTTTACCCATCGTATCTGAATAAACCATCGGAGCAGCTTTCAAACGTCGGTAACCTGCTTGTTCCGGAGGGTACTCAGGTAACCTGGCGATTTGCAGCCGCCAACACCGACTCGGTTCTGGTCCGGTTTGGCAGCGAGCCGCGTGGTCTGGTAGCCGACAAGCAATCATCTGATGAGTTCGAATTCTCGCGGGTAGTCCGGAAATCGTCGATGTATTCCATTTCGTTGAAGAATAAAGTAGCCGCAAGCCGTGACAATATTCAGTATACACTGAATGTCGTTAATGATAAGTTTCCGCAAGTTTCGCTGGAAAACTTTAAGGATACGACCTTCTATAACTACGTGATGCTGGGAGGGACCATCACTGATGATTACGGTTTCTCAAATCTGAAAGTCATGTACAAAGTGATCCGGGCCGGTCAGGGCGCTCCGGATAAATTTCTGGCCCGGTCGATTCCTTTCAATCGTTCGACCTCTACGCAGAACTTTTACTATCAGTGGGGGCTCGATAGCCTGAAAATGCAACCCGGTGATCGGTTGGAATATTTTGTCCAGGTTTGGGATAATGATGCTCTCAATGGCTTTAAAACCGCCCGTTCAAGCTTTGCGCAATTTGCCGTTCCTGATCAAAATAAGCTCACGGAAGAAGCTGAGCGGTCGTCGGAAAAAACCGAAAACCAGATTAGCAAGACGTTATCGAAAGCACAGCAGCTCAAAAAAGATTTAAACTCTCTGGAAAACAGGCTTCAAACCAAAAAGAATCTGGACTTCCAGGACAAAAAACAAGCTGAAGATTTGCTGAAAAAGCGGGAAGAGTTGCTACAGGAGTTGAAAGAACTTCAGGAGCAAAACCGGACGAACAACGAGCGGCAGCAGCGTTTTAACAATCAAAATCCGGAAATGCTCCAGAAGTTCGAGCAGCTTCAGAAGCTGATGAACGAGCTCATGGACCCGGAAACCCAGAAGCTGTACGAGGAATTGAAGAAGATGCTGGAGCAGAAGCAGGATGATAAAATGATCGATATGCTCGACCGGCTGAAGAACAAAGAGAAAAACCTCGAGAAAGAACTGGAACGTGCGCTCGAACTTTTCAAGCAATTGCAGATGGAACAGAAGATGGAAAATACCATCAAGAACCTTCAGCAGCAGGCGGAGAAGCAGGAGCAGCTAGCCAACGATACGGAGAAAAAGGACGCTCAGAAAGGAAAAGAGGAGAGTGCTGATCCGAAGAAAGACAACGCTCAATCAAAGAAAGAGGACAAGTCTCAATCAAAAAAAGAGGATCAGCAGGCCAAGAAAGAGGAGGGCGCTGACAGCAAGAAAAATGAAAACGATGCTTCCAAAAAAGATGAAAACGCTGAGTTAAGCAAAAAGCAGGAAGAGCTTAACAAGGATTTTCAGAAGACCCGCGAAGACCTGAAAGAAACTGAGAAGATGGCTCAGGAGATGAAGAACAGCCAGGAGCAGGATACGCATAAGGATCTTCAGGAGGAAATCAGCAACGAACAGCAGGAAAGTAAAGAACAGCTTGATCAGCAGCAGAACAGCAAAGCGTCCAAGGCACAGCGGAATGCGGCTAAGCAAATGAAGAAGTTGAGCGAGCAACTGGAGCAACAGATGCAGTCGTCGGAGATGGAAGAGTCGCAGGAAAATATGGATGATTTGCGCGACATTCTTGAAAATCTGATTCAGCTTTCCTTCGATCAGGAACGGGTTATGAAGGATTTCAAAGCCGTTTCGCTACAGGACCCGCGTTTTGTGAAGCTTGCCCAGGATCAGCTAAAGTTACAGGACGATGCAAAAATTATTGAAGACAGCCTCTATGCTTTGGCAAACCGGGTGCTACAGATTCAGACGTTTGTGACGCGGGAATTGAATAACATGAAAGGATACATGGATGAGAGTGTAAAATACATCCGTGAGCGTCGGCTGAATGTGGCTACCTCGAAACAGCAGTTTGCCATGACGTCTATTAATAATCTTGCGCTAATGCTGAGCGATGTTTTCAAGCAGATGCAGGAGCAGATGAATCAGATGTCGTCCTCCAGTCCAGGCAAGGGCAAACCGAAAAAAGGAAAAGGCAAGGGTAGCATGGCATTGGGTGAAATGCAGAAGAAGTTGAACGAACGAATGCAGAAACTTCTGAAAGAAGGCCAGAATCAAGGGCAGGGTGGTAAGGGAGGCCGCGGTATGTCGGAAGAACTTTCCCGTCTGGCCGCTGAGCAAGCCATGATGCGAAAAATGCTGAAAGAATTGCAGGATGCCCAGAAAGGAACCGAAGTTGGTAAAAAGCTGGGCAATGAGCTAAACGACCTCATGAACAAGATGGATGAAACAGAAACCGATCTTGTAAACAAACGGCTCTCCCAAAACACGATCAAACGTCAGCAGGATATGCTTATCCGTTTGCTGGAATCTGAAAAAGCAATTAAGGAGCAGGAGGAAGATATGCAGCGCAAGGCAGAGTCAGCGAAACCCGTTATGCGAAAACCACCTCCGCAGTATGATCAATTGGTGAAGGACAAACAGAAACAGGTTGAATTGTTACGCTCTGTTCCACCGGATTTTTCACCATTCTACAAACGGGAGGTCGATTCCTACCTCAAAAAGTTAAAGTAAGTTAAGGGGCTTCGGCCCCTTTTTCTTTTTGAATTATTTAAATGTTTTTCATGTTGCATGTAATAATGTAGCCCTTTGTACGGGCTTTATTTTTTATTTTTGTCTTCGTTTTTCTCCGTGTTGTAAAATGTTTCCACGTGGAACATTTTTTCAAACTTTCTAAAAACCAAATTTATGTTTAGTAAGTATGATGTCATTGTAGTAGGGGCGGGCCACGCCGGTTGTGAGGCAGCAGTAGCAGCAGCCACAATGGGTTCGTCCGTTTTACTGATCACAATGAACATGCAGACCATTGCCCAAATGTCATGTAATCCAGCAATGGGCGGAGTTGCGAAAGGGCAGATCGTACGGGAAATAGATGCGTTAGGAGGGCAGTCAGGAATCATTAGCGATAAATCCATGATTCAGTTTCGAATGCTGAATCGCTCGAAAGGTCCCGCCATGTGGAGTCCACGTTGCCAGAGTGACCGTATGCTCTTCGCAGCCGAATGGCGTAAAACACTGGAGGAAACACCGAACCTGGACTTCTGGCAGGATACGGTAACCGAAGTTACTGTAAAAGATAAAAAAGTGACTGGCGTGAAAACCAGCATGGGAATGGAGATCGAAAGTGATGCGGTTGTTCTTACGAACGGTACGTTTCTGAACGGCAAAATCTACATTGGAGAGAAAACCTTCGGCGGAGGACGTACCGCCGAGCGTTCAGCAACGGGTTTAACCGAGCAACTGATTCAGTTGGGGTTTGAAGCGGGCCGGATGAAAACAGGAACTCCCCCGCGTGTGGATGGGCGCAGTCTGAATTATGACAGGATGGAAGAGCAACCCGGCGACGAAGAACCCGGCAAATTCTCCTACCTGAATACTCCGACTTTGACCAAACAAAGGCATTGCTGGATAACCTACACCAACCCGGATGTGCACGAAATCTTGAAAACCGGCTTCGAACGGTCGCCCATGTTTACGGGTCGCATTAAAGGATTAGGCCCCCGCTATTGCCCTTCGGTAGAAGATAAAATCAACCGGTTTGCAGATAAAGACCGGCACCAGATTTTCGTGGAGCCAGAAGGATGGGATACCGTCGAAGTTTACGTGAACGGTTTTTCAACTTCTTTGCCGGAAGATATTCAGATCAAAGCGCTGCGAAAAATACCGGGTTTTGAAAACGCCAAAATGTTTCGTCCGGGCTATGCCGTGGAATACGACTACTTTCCGCCGACTCAATTAAAGCATACGCTGGAGACGCAATTAATCGACGGATTGTTTTTTGCGGGACAGATCAACGGGACGACGGGGTACGAGGAAGCCGCCTGTCAGGGACTCATGGCCGGTATCAATGCGCACAACAAAGCTCAGGAATTAGGCGAGTTCACGTTAAAAAGATCGGAAGCTTACATTGGCGTATTGATCGACGATCTCATTACAAAAGGTACCGAAGAACCGTACCGGATGTTTACCTCGCGGGCCGAATACCGTACCATTCTTCGCCAGGATAACGCGGATTTGCGACTGACTGAAAAAGGCTATAAGATCGGACTTGCCTCGCAGGAACGGTATGACCTTATGCAAACCAAGCAAGCAAATGTGACGGCAATTCTGGATGAGATGAAGCAGATGCGCGTACAGCCGGAAGCCATCAACGGTTTGCTGGATTCATTGGGAAGCGCCCAAATTCGTGAAAAAACTTCGCCTTACTTGTTGCTGCGGAGACCCGAAATTAACCGGAAAGAACTCCAGTTGTTGGGCGGAACGGTAACCGAGTATCTTAATTCCTTTAACCAGGAGACAATCGAAGAAGCGGTGATATCGGTAAAATACGAGAGCTACGTGGAGAAAGAACGTCTGATGGTAGAGCGAACCGAGAAGCTTGATAACTTATTGATCCGACCCGATTTTGACTATGACCGGTTATCGGCTCTGTCATTTGAGGGACGTGAGAAATTGAAACGAATCCGCCCCCAGACCATTGGACAGGCATCGCGCATTAGCGGAGTTAGCGCTTCCGACATTTCAATCTTAATGGTGTATTTAGGTCGGTAATAGCATGGCGGTGGAACATCTTGCAGAATGTCCGGTTTGCGGAAATCAGTCGTTTTCGAACTGGCTAGCGTGCAAAGATTATCTGGTTTCTGAAACCGAGTTTATGATTCAGAACTGTGAAAAATGTGGCTTCAAGGCAACCAATCCCCGGCCTGTTGAACAGGAAATCGGGCGGTATTATCAGTCCGAAGACTATATTTCGCACAGCGATACGCGGAAAGGAATTATCAGCCAACTGTATCATACCGTCCGGTCGATTACCGTAAAACAGAAAGTAAAGCTGATTACAGGACTAGCGCCCCGGAAAGGCCATCTGTTAGACATAGGCTGCGGATCGGGTTATTTTCTATCCGCCAGTCAGCAGGCGGGGTGGAACGTGATGGGAACGGAGCCGGATGAAAATGCCCGGCTGCAAGCACAAAACCGCATCAATATCAAGCTTGGCAAATCCATTCATGAGTTGGATGAAAGCCAGCGTTACCATGTGATTAGCTTATGGCACGTTCTGGAACATATTCATGAATTACCGGAAACGCTGGGGTGGATGCGGGCGCATTGTCATCAAAACGGTTATGCAATCATTGCCGTTCCCAACCATCGTTCGTGGGACGCACAGCATTATAAACAGTTTTGGGCTGCTTACGATGTTCCCCGGCATCTGTATCATTTCTCGCCGGATGCCATGAAATCGTTATTAAGCCGTTACGGTTTTGACGTGATTCAACAGCGCCCGATGCTCTTTGATGCCTTTTATGTCAATATGCTGAGCACCAAAAACCGGGATGGAAAACCGGCCTACTTTGAAAGTTTTTGGAATGGAATTCGTTCTAATTGGGCAGCCTACCAGAATGGAGGAGATTATTCAAGCTTAATTTACATCGCTCAGGCCCGCTAACTAAACGACCACTTATGCCCTGAATAGCGATACTATTCAGGGTTTTTTATTGCCAAAAATGAAACAAGCTCTTTTTCTATTCGCGATCATCGCTGTTTTTTTGAACTCATGTTCACAATACGCTGCTCCAATTGGAGGGAAGAAAGATACGCTGGCACCGGTTCTGGTGAAGAGCACACCGATAAACAAACAGAAAAACTTTAATGATAAAACCATTGAGGTCATCTTTAATGAATACATCCGGGTTGATAATCCCAATCAGAAAATCCTGATCACCCCCGAACCCGAAGTGCCCTTCAAACCGCGAATCAAACCGAACGGTTTGCGGCTGGTATTCGACAAACCATTCAAGGAAAACACCACCTATACGTTTAACTTCACCGATGCCATTAAGGATGCGACCGAAAATAATCCGGCCCTGAATTTGAAATTAGTGTTCAGTACAGGCAATGCCATTGACTCGTTGAGGGTAGGAGGGAAGGTTACCGACATCCAGACCGGCCAGCCCGTCCTGAATACATTGGTAGGTTTATACATCCCCAGTGATACGCTGACGCCGACCAAAATAAAGCCGTATTATTTTACACGCACGGATACGTCCGGGATTTTTTTACTGGAGAATGTACGCGATGGACGTTATAAAGTGTTCGCCTTTGATGACAAAAATTTAAACCTTATCCTGAACCCGGGGGTCGAAAAAGTTTCTTTTCTACCAGGCGACCTGGATTTAAAAGCGAACAATGATACGCTGAACTTTCAGTTATTTTCCTTTTACAATACTCCTCCGCGCTCTGTCCGAACGCAGCAGCTGGTGAACACCTACACGTTTGTATTTGATAGAGGAATAGAAAATTATACCGTCCGGTTCGATAATCCTGAAGACAGCATTCCTTCGTTTTTCAGAACGCCCACCGAGTTAACTTTCTTTAATGCAAAGGCAACAACCGATACCGTCCGGCTTCAGATTACCGTAACGGACTCTCTTAAAAATAAAGCGGAACTGACGCAAAAATTTAAATTTCGAACACCGACCCGACGTGAAACACGGGATGCACTTACGCTCACGGCTGTGCCCGCCGATAACGGAGATATGGATCGCCAGGTAAAAGTCGAGCTTCAGTTTTCGAAACCGATTAAAAGCATTACAACCGATTCACTCCAGTTATTCAGTGATAGTACCAACCAAGTTCCGCTGAGTGCGGAAGACTACCATTGGGAAAATAATCAAACCCGTTTCATTCTGACCAAGACGACTACAGCCGGCCGAAGCTTAGCACTGCGGTTAGGAAAGGGAGCGTTCATCAGCGCGCTCAATGATTCAACGGCCGCCACAGAACTCAACTACTTCATCCGCGATCCGGAAAAGTATGGGATACTGGTTGGGAAGGTCAACACAACGGCGAAGCAATTTATTGTAGAACTACTCGATGAAGAATTCAAACCAATTAATAAACAAATAAACAACCCGAACTACCGTTTCGTTAATATCAAACCGGGACGATACCGGCTCCGGGTTATCATCGACGAGAACGGAAACGGCCGGTGGGATAGCGGCAATCCACTTGAAAACCGTGTGCCCGAACCCATCTATTTCTTCACCAGAAACAAAGGGATCATTCCCATAAAAGCTAACTTCGATATTAACGAGGATATTGACGCATTCTGAAAAGGTCAATGTAAAATAAAAAAAACACAACTTATCGGTGGAAAAGTAGGTGGAAAACTTCGCGTCTTGTGTGGAAAAAATGTGAAAAGGTGGAAAAGCAATTGTGGAAAATTCAGAATACCGTGTGGATAAGATCGTTGAGAACTGTGGATAGGGGATAACTTCCTTGTTCTCCACAAATTATTCCTCAACTAATCAACATGTGGAAATGTTTACACTGTATCTTGTGGAAATGTGCCTAAATACCGTCTCTATATACAGCACCAATTGTGGATAAGTAGAGTAAAGATTGATTATCAATAATTTGCATGTGGATAATTTTGTGAACAGTGTGGATAACTCGAATTTTTTATCCACAAATAATTCTGATCAATGTGTATAAATAACTTATCCACATATCCACAGTGAACAACCTTTACAATCCTTTTATTAAACTATTTAATAAAAAAGAAAATGAAGAAGGTAGTAGGTCTATGGTTCATGCTATGCTTAGTTGGCTTACTGAATGGATTTGCTCAGGAGGGGCAGGATCTGGCCGATGAGTATTTCAAAAAAGGAGAGGTGGAGAAAGCGTATACAATTTATCAAAAGTTAATAAAACCCGGTGCGAATAAACAGGTGATGAACCGCTATGTGGAAAGTGCCGTAAAACTCGATAAGATAGGTGACGCCGAAAAGGTAATGCGCCGGTTAGTAAAGTCGGACGACAAAAACCCGTATGTGTTTTTGCAGGCCGGTATTCTGGAGGAAAGCCGTAAGGACTCGGCTAAAGCAGAAGTTTACTTTAACAAGGCTATCAGCGTTGCTGGCGGAAATGTTAACGGGCTGGCGGAGTTGGCCCAGGACTTTTCCGAACGCAATAAACAGGCCTGGTCGGTTAAAATTCTGAAAAAAGCACGCGAACAGAGTAAGGACCCCGTTGCCTATGCCGGTGAGCTGGCCCGGCTGTATGGATCACTCGGCCAGAAAGAAAACATGGTCGATGAGTTACTACAGTGGGGGTTGATTCCGGGAAATCGGGATAACGTCCAGGCCATTTTGCAGGACAACCTGAAGGAGAACGACCAGAAAATGCTGGAAACCGTTCTGTACAAAAAAGTGCAGGAAAGTCCGAATGAAATGTTCTACACTGAGATGCTGGTTTGGTACCTGACGCAGAAGAAAGAGTTTTACAAAGCATTCATTCAGGAACGTGCCCTCGACAAACGCTTAAAATTGACCGGTGTGCGCGTTTATGATCTGGGAGCGGTTGCACTCCAGAACAAGGATTATAAGAACGCTGCGGCCATGTTTGAGTACGTAGCGAAGGAATATCCCCAGGGGCAGCTCTATCCGTTTGCCCGACGACTGGTGATTAAGGCCCGTGAAGAGCAGGTGAAGAATACATATCCCGTGGATAACCTTGAAATCCGGAAGCTCATTGCCGACTACCAGAAAATGTTTCAGGAACTGGGAAAAAACAACCGGACACTGGAAGCCCTCCGGAGCACGGCCAACCTTTACGCGTTTTATCTGGATGAAAAAGATACAGCGATAACCATTCTTCAACTGGCCACTGAAATCGGCAAAACCGAAAGGACCTTTATCGACCGCTGTAAGCTGGACATGGGGGATATTTATCTGCTCAAGGGCGAACCGTGGGAAGCTACGTTGCTGTACTCACAGGTCGAAAAATCGCAGAAAGAGGATTTACTGGGGTATGAGGCTAAACTTCGGAATGCTCGTTTGCATTACTACAAAGGCGATTTTGAACTGTCGAAAGAAGTACTGGACATTCTGAAACAGGCTACGAGTCGCGAAATTGCCAACGACGCCGGTGCCCTCAGTCTCCTCATAATGGATAATACCGGCATGGATAGCTCCGAAACCGCCATGAAAGAGTACGCTTCCATTGAACTGATGTTGTTCCAGAATAAAGTGGATTCGGCCGCGCTGGCGCTCAATCAGATGTATGCCAAGTACAAAGACCACAGCCTGGCGGATAATATTCTCTGGCTGCGGGCGAACACTCTGTTAAAGCAAAACAAAACGGATGAGGCTCTTCAGGATCTGGAAAAAATCTCGGCCAATTATGGAGAAGACGTGCTGGGCGATGATGCTCTGTTCCTGACGGCAAAAACATACGAGGAAAACCGGAAAGATAAAACCAAAGCCATGGAGCTTTACAACCAGCTTTTGCAGAAATACCCCGGAAGTATCTTCGGGGCGGAAGCCCGAAAACGATTCCGGGCCCTGCGAGGAGATATTATTAATTAAAAAAAGACCCGCCATCCAGCGGGTCTTTTCATTTTAGGCGGTTTGCAGCAGCAACTCTTTAAACTCCGCAAAATCAGCTTTCATTTTGATACTTTGCTTCGGACGGTTCATCAGTTCTTCCAAAGCGGCCGGGATATCCACAGGCGTGTGGATAACTGACTCAACCAGTTCTTTAAATTTGGCCGGATGAGCCGTAGCGAGCGATATTCCACAGACATCGGTGTGGATATGTTGATAACTTTTCAACCCCATGTAACCGACGGCTGTGTGTGGACACATTACGTAGTTAAATTGTTGATAAACATCGTCCATCGTCTGCCTCGTTTGCTCATCTGTGAAGTAGTAACCCGACAGCATTTGTTTCAGGGTGTCGAAGTCATCATTGAACAAATGAGTTAAGCGCACGAAATTGCTTGGGCTGCCCACATCCATCGCATTTGAAATGGTTTCTACCGACGGTTTAGGGGCGTACGAGCCAGTTTGCAGATAAGTCGGCACTACATGATTCAGGTTCGTCGAAGCAATAAATTGATGGACTGGTAAGCCCATTTTATACGCCAGAGTCCCTGCACTCAGGTTACCAAAATTGCCACTGGGGGTTGAAAAGACAACGGGTTTACCAAAGTGCTTCACCTGCCCATAAGCCCGGACATAATAAAAACTCTGGGGGATCAGTCGGAAGATATTGATGGAGTTAGCCGACGCTAAACTAAACTGTTGATTCAATTCACCATCCGTAAAAGCCGATTTGACGAGCGCCTGACAGTCATCAAAAGAACCGTCGACTTCAATGGCAGTGATATTCTGGCCCAGCGTGGTGAGTTGTTTCTCTTGTAAGTCACTAACCCGGCCACTGGGATACAAAATCGTTACTTTAATACCCGGAACCCCGAGGAAGCCCATCGCAACCGCGCCACCCGTGTCGCCCGAGGTTGCCACCAGAATATGCACTTCCCGATTAGACTGTTCCAGATAATAACCCATCATAGCCGCCATATAGCGGGCTCCTACATCTTTAAAAGCCAGAGAAGGGCCGTGGAATAATTCAAGAACATGGGTTCTGCCTTCTTCGAGCGCTACGACCGGTGTATCGAACGGAAAAGCCCGGTGCACCAGTTCTTCCAGCTTGTCTGTCGGAATAGTATCTTTAAAAAGGGTAGCGCTAATCTGGAAACCGATGTCGGCCAGCGTACCATCAGCAATGGAATTGAAAAAGTCCGCACCCATAAAAGGGACGGTTTCCGGCATGTAAAGGCCCCGATCGGCTGGCAGACTCCGGAGCAGGGCTTCTTCCATCGACACCCGGATAGAAGGGTTATTAGTACTGTAAAACTTCATAGTCAGTAGCTGAAAAAATTGCCGCAAGTTACAAAACCCCAAACCGTTAACCGAACAAATGCCGCTACAAATGCCAAAAACTGTTCCGGAAGTTTATGGAACCTAAAACGGTTCGTTTCAATTATCTAATTTTGCAGGCTTCATTTAATCAACAAACAAATGTCAGTAGGCTTTTTTCAGGTACCATTCCCACAAAATGAGCCGGTCAAAGAATACCGTCCCGGTTCCGACGAGCGCACAAAATTGAAAGCCGCGCTGGCCGAAGCTTCTTCAAACACAATCGATATACCCATGTACATTGGTGCAGACGAAGTTCGGACCGACGTACAGAAGGCTTTAGTTGCTCCGCATAACCGTCATCAGATTTTAGGATATTATCACGAAGGCGACGAATCGCATGTAGAGCAGGCCATTACAGCTGCGCTGAACGCCAAAGAAGATTGGGCAAATTTAACCTGGGAACACCGGGCGAGCATTTTTCTGAAAGCCGCCGAATTGCTGGCCGGACCCTATCGCTACAAAATCAACGCGGCAACGATGCTGGGCCAATCGAAAAGTGCCTTTCAGGCCGAGATTGATTCAGCCTGCGAGCTGATTGATTTTTTGCGGTTTAATGTCCATTACATGACGGAAATCTACAGCCAGCAACCCCGGTCGTCGGCGGGCGTCTGGAACCGTCAGGAATACCGTCCGCTGGAAGGTTTTGTCTTTGCGTTGACACCGTTCAATTTCACGGCTATTGCCGGTAACCTGCCCACTGCACCGGCCATGATGGGAAATACCGTCGTGTGGAAACCGGCTATCCAGCAAATCTATTCTGCCCGGGTTATTATGGAAGTGCTGAAAGAAGCGGGACTACCAGATGGCGTGATCAACCTGATTTACGTAGATGGTCCGGTAGCGGGCGAGGTAATATTCAACCATCCGGATTTTGCCGGAATCCACTTCACGGGCAGCACCGGTGTTTTTCAGCAGATCTGGAAAACGATTGGCGAAAATATTCATCTGTACAAATCCTACCCCCGAATTGTGGGAGAAACCGGCGGTAAAGACTTTGTATTGGTGCATGAATCAGCTGATCCGAAAGCGGTTGCTACGGCTTTGGTTCGTGGAGCCTTTGAATACCAGGGGCAGAAATGTTCGGCGGCTTCCCGTGCCTATATTCCTGTCTCACGCTGGGACCAGATCCGTGAATATGTATTAGCTGATTTGCAGGCTATCAAGATGGGCACAGTGGAAAATTTCCAGAACTTCGTTAATGCTGTCATTGACGAAAGAGCCTTTGACAAAATCACTAGGTACATTACAGATGCGAAAAACGACCCGACAATTGAAGTAGTTGCGGGTGGGGGCTTCGACAAAAAAGACGGTTTTTTTGTGGAACCAACGGTTCTACTCGCTTCTGATCCGTTATATGTTACCATGTGCGAAGAGATTTTCGGGCCGGTCCTGACGGTTTATCTGTATCATCCCGACAATATCGAGCAAACCATTGAGTTAGTTGATCAGACATCGCCTTATGCATTGACGGGAGCAATTTTTGCCCAAGACCGTTATATAATTGAACGGGTCGCTAAAAAGCTGTCGAATGCGGCTGGTAATTTCTATATCAATGACAAGCCAACGGGAGCTGTCGTGGGCCAGCAGCCTTTTGGGGGCGCCCGGGCATCTGGTACAAATGATAAAGCCGGTTCGTCTTTAAACCTGTTACGGTGGGTATCTGCGCGGGCAATTAAGGAAACGTTGGTACCGCCAACCGATTTCCGCTACCCATTTATGGATGCTGAATAGGCAATATTGGAATCGAAGCGGGATAGATTTGCATTCAATAAAGAATTTTAAAATAAAGTAAGTTTTTTTGGAAAAGGGCTTGCGTTAAGTAAATCAAACTGCTACCTTTGCAGTCCCAATTCAGTGATACGGTTGAGCAAACGAAGTTCAACCGCAGTTTTCCAGACGAGGAAGACACGTTCTTTGACAAGTTGACCAAATTAAGTAAGAGGTAAGGTTTCTGCATAACAGTGCATGTTATAGTAGTTATTTACAATGGAGAGTTTGATCCTGGCTCAGGATGAACGCTAGCGGCAGGCCTAATACATGCAAGTCGAACGGATGACCTTCGGGTCATTAGTGGCGCACGGGTGCGTAACGCGTAAGCAACCTACCTGCTACTGGGGGATAGCCCTGGGAAACCGGGAGTAAACCCGCATGGTATCATTAACCTACCTGGGTTGATGATTAAAGATTTATCGGTAGCAGATGGGCTTGCGTTGGATTAGCTAGATGGCGGGGTAATGGCCCACCATGGCGATGATCCATAGGGGCTCTGAGAGGAGCGGCCCC
>NZ_QLMC01000004.1:0-843432 GCF_003259745.1 Larkinella arboricola
GGCGGAAAAATTATATTTGTCAGCAAGCACAAAGCGCTTAAAGCCTCTCTTCCCTTTCCAACTTAAGTTGTCCACTTTCTGCTGACGACGTACAATAATACGGATAAGGCTCCGGGGTAAAACAACGCTGCTTCTGCTCCTCGCTCAGACCGATCTGATCCCGATGACGGTAGAGAATCTTATGGATCTGCTCGTCCGTTAAGTGTTGTGGGTCCCAGGGCTGTGGAGGCAGGCCCGTGAGCACTTGTTTGACCGAGCGGTCGCCTGAGAGTAGCCGGGCCAGCAGCTCGCGTTTGGCAAGGTTATTCCGATTCGTTTTCATTCTCTTCCATTTTGGTTAACGCTTTCTCCAGAATTGTATCAATCTCTTCATCACTCAGCGTCGATAGGTCAATTCTGGTTTCCCGCTGTTTGGGTATGACGTATTCCAGCAGCCTTAAGTAGACGGTAACCCGTTCCTGAGGATCGAGCTTTTCCAGGTCGTCTATGATGCTATCAAACTTCTCATCGACCAGTTGGGCAATCCGCTCTTTGATGGTGCTGGTGGTTCGGTTAGGCGTACCTACTTTGCGGCCGCCAGTCTTTTCTTTTCCCGGGTTAAATGGCATTGTGCTTCGGTGGAAATAGGGTGCTTTTTTATTCTATTTTATTCTACTTTAGAATGAAACGGGCTTAAATCAGCAGGCTTTATACAGTGCCAGAATCTCCCGGGCGCAGGTCTGGTAGTCGCCCGTCAGCCGGTAGGATCGGATGAGTTCAACGACCTTGGCGTAAAACTGGTTGTAGTGATCCAGACAGTACTCCACCTGAATCTCTTCAATGTCGCGCTCATACTCGTGGCGCAGCCAGATGGGCGCAGGGACATACGCCTGCGGCACATGGATGATTTCGCCCTGATCATTGGTGATTTTCAGGTACTGGGGAGCAGGCTTAAACTTGCCCTCAATACCCTCACGTTTCATTTGCTTGATTTGAGAGAACTGCGAAGCCAGCTTGACCAGCGGGCCGTACTGCTCAATGGTGGGCGGCAGATCGTAGGGGGAATCACCAATAAAGTCCGCTTCCAGTTCCTCAAAGGGATCGTAGGCCCTTGCTGAATCAGGACCAAACAGTTCCCGATGTTTTTGCTCATAGCGCTCCAGGTGCCCGGCAGCAAAGTCAGTGCAGATTTGATGCAAGACATACAGGCCCCGGTCGAGGTTCTTGGCCTGGGTGTGGGTAATGACCAGGGTAGCCAGGGCATTGCTGTCCAGTTCCTGAATGCTGTCGTTCCAGTTGTAACAACATTCCAGCAGCCGGTTGTGGCTATCAGCGGCTTCTAGGTATAGCTCATGAATGAGTTTAAGATCAATTAAGGACATGGCTTAATGAAGGGGATTAAAAGTCGGCTTTTTCTACGGGTTGGTATTGAAATGAGCCCTCGGGTTGTTGTCCCAGGTCTAATTGATTGCGGTAATCCACCAGCCGGTTGGTGGCCGCATCCACGTAGATGTAAGCGGTGCCTACCCGGCCATTGCGGTTCTTACAGACAATCAGTTCCAGTTGATAATCCAGCACGACCTCTTCACCGCGTTCCTGCGCCTGTTGCAGCTTGTAGTAATCATCCCGGTAGAGCAGAATTACCACACTGGCGTCCTGTTCCAGCTGACCCGTTGAGCGCAGTCCCGAGATTTGCGGCCGTTTATCTTCTTTCTTCTCATTCTCCCGGTTAAGCTGCGAGAGTTCGATGATTGGAATTTTAAGCCGACGCTGGACCTTCTTGAGCTTTTTGCTGACCTGGCTGGCCACTTCGTATTCACCCCGCTGGGTGCGGTCTTCAATCAGTTGCACGTAGTCGATGATGGCCAGCTCAATGCGGTGCCGCCGGCGCCAGTCGATGAGCAAATTGCGGACGTCTTCAATGTCGCGGGGCTCCTCATCGTAGAAGTGAATGGGTAGCTGCTCCATTTCCCCTGCCAGCTTATGAATCTGACCAAACTGCTGTTGGGTGATCTTGCCATTGAGAATGTCTTCGTAGGGAATCATCATCCCTTCGGCAAAGGCCCGGATCAACAGCTCTTCGGCATCGACCTCCAGACTGATGTACCCCACCGGTGTTCCCGCCCGGGCCGCGGATAGGGCGGCAAACAGGCCCACGATGGTTTTGCCCATGCCAGGCCGGCCCGCGATCAGGATGATGCCGTTTTGCCAGCCGCCGAAGTGGTTGTTGAGCTTTTTTAAGCCCGTATCCACCCCGGGAGTACCATTGGGCTTTTTCATGGCGGCTTCAATCCGTTTAAGGGCCGAGGCAATATAGTGTTTGGTAGACTTCTCCCGGCTGATATTCATGCCTGAGCCAATCTGATCGGCCAGCTGGTTGGCTTTCGTCGAGAGCACATCAACCGACTCACCCCCCGAGTAAGCCGCCGTCAAAATGCTCTGAGCGCCCAGGATGGATTCGCGTTTGATCCACAGCTCCCTGAGGTGATAACAGTCCTGCTGGCTTTCGAGCACCTGCCCTTCCACGTCCAGCCCCTCCAGTTCAATCCCGGATTGGGCCAGCCTTTTAAAGTTACCCGACTGTTTGAGGGCCTTTAAAATGCTGGCTAGGCGGACCTTTTGGCCGCTGACATAGAGTGTATGCATGGTTTGAACCACCAGCCGGTAGCCTTCGTGAGTGAATACTTCCCCCTGCAAGAGGATGGCCCAGTAATCATTAAACAGCTTGGGCATGGCCAGCAGGGCGGCCACCACGGCCCGTTCAGTAGTCTCGTCCTGGGGTAACTGGGGTAGTGATTTCATGGGAGCAGCTGTTGCAGGGTTAGCAGTTCACGTTTCAATTCTTCCTCTTCCTGATCTTCGTCGGCGGGTAGAGCCCCGGTTGTAGGAGGGTTTTGAAAGGTCACATCCACGTGCAGGGCGGTCCGGAGTCGGCTTTTAGGGTTGCTTAAATAAGCCGAGGCCAGATACATCCAGACTTCATTCGAATCCTGGTAGAGCTGGGGTATAGGGAAGTAGTGGCGATAAGCGCCGTTAGGGAGTTGAGTGAGCTTTGTCATTTGATTTCGAGTATTGATCGCCGGGCTGGCTCAGGACTGGTAATGGCAGCATGCTTGTCTTTAATTTGGACGATAATCTGATTGAACTTCTCGTTAAAGGTGCACACGTCTTTAAACCGGTAGTAATCGGTCAGTTTAGCTGATTCTTTCAGCATTCGTTTGAGTGCATCAATGCTTTCCGAATCCGTAGGGTCCCGGTCTAGATGGGCTTTGACCGCTGCCCGCAGTTTTACCCCTAGTTTCTTGGCATGGGTTCCATCCTTGGCGTCCCAGTAGTAACCTGGAAAGCTTTCCTCAATCGTTTGCCGGATCTGATGGGTGAGCGTGTAGGCCTTCTCTCCGTTACCTGAATCAGCACTTTCTTTTGTGGCTCCAACTGCTTTTGAAGAAAGACGAGCCGCCCTGGCGGCAGAAGAATCATTCTTCTCTTTATCTAGTCTTAAGTTGGTAGCAGGAACCGTATCAGAAACCGTGTCAGCAACCGTATCAGAAACTGTATCAGGAACCGTGTCAATAGTTGATACAGTTTGAACAGTTTGATGAGGAATGTTGCCAGGTTTTACGGCGGTTATTGCTGGTTGACTAGCGGCAACTGTATCAGAATTTGATACGGTTGGTGGAAACCAGAATTTAGTTTGTCCTTCGATTCCTTTGGAACCCTTATCGGGTGTGCGAAAGTCCAGTAGTCCCAGTTGCTTGAGCCGGTTTTTCGATTCGCGAACCGTGTTGACCGCCATACCCAGCGCCAGGCTGAGATGCCTATCCGAATGCCCGAAAGGTTGTTTCCACCGAAGCGCGTTGCAGGTATGTAGTAAATAGAAGTACAACTTTGCGTCGCTTGGGGCGATAACACGCTCAATCTCGCATTGCCAGAAACGGTTGATGTAATCGATGTAGCTCATCGGTGCCGCTAGTAAAGAGTGCCGAATAGGATTAGTGGTAGGGAATTGGCCTACTCAGCTTTTGCGGCCTTAAACCGACGCGATTCTTTAAGAGCAGCTAATACGTCAGTTCGACGGTAGCGGACACGCCCATTGATCTTGAGCGGAATCAGGACGGCGGGTCTGTCGTCGGTATCTTTCGCCCAATCGTGGAGGGTGGTCAGTGAGACCTGCAGTTTTTCAGCAGCCTGCCGACGCGTAAGAAGGTCAGGAAGGTTTAATTCTTCTGGAGCCGGTGGTGTGTAGTTGGCCAACTCCTGACGAACTGCCCCGCGGATCAATTCGGTTAACTGATCGGGCGTGACTTGAATTTGAGTGACTGTGCCGTACATGCCTGTTTATGTTTTTGTACAGTGCAAATTTGACGGCTCCTTATTATTGTAGTGGGTATGTAGTGACTACAACTTTTTCATTCCTTACCATTCTTTATTAGTGGTAAACCTAATTCCTCCCGAATAATTATGTCATTTGCTTTCTCGACTATCTTTGTAAGCTTAAGGGGGTTCTTGTCTGAATTTGCATTTCTTTGTAGAGCTGTTAATGCATTTTTGATATTCGTTTTACTCTTGTCAAATAAAAGTGATAGAATTGTGTACTGCTTTTCAATTGGTAATTTATGAAAGTCACCTGTTAGGATACCGCTTTGATAAGCAATTAAAATTTTGACATTTAGATCTATAGACTTTTCATCTGGCGTTTCGATACTTAAATCTTGCGAAGGTGGTAGAGCAGCATGTTCATTATTTGATAAAACCTTATGAATGCTGGAAGGAGGAATAACAGACTTAATTGCAGCTTCTAAGTATTTAGCTTTATTTAACAGATTATTAGAGTATCTACTCGTAAGTTTTTCAAGTGTCCCAGAAGCAACCCTTACATCTTCTTCAGTCATTCTGTCATCGCAGGTTTCTATAAATTTATCAAGCTCTTCTTGGTTAGCTAAATACTTCTCTATCTCTGAAATGCAGTTATTTATATTATTTAAAACATCTTTGATTTGAACATAATAAAAATCGTCATGCCCATCTCTTTTTAGGTTCATAAATGTACTTCGTATTTCATTTTGTAATGCTTTGCATTCAAATGCATCCACTCCAATTTGAATCACTCTGTCAATAGCAATAGATAATCCTTTAAATATGGATTGATGAAAGTAAAAGTCTGATTGTCTGCCGGCTACTCTACCATTTATACATCCATTGCAAATTTTAAGAATACCGTTCAAGCGCATAAAACAAATATGAATATTCTTATCCAAAGACGAGAGCAAAGAGTTATCCTCAGTTGTAATTTGGGCTTCTGTCATTTTTAAAGTTGTT
This sequence comes from Larkinella arboricola, assembly GCF_003259745.1. Taxonomy (GTDB): domain Bacteria; phylum Bacteroidota; class Bacteroidia; order Cytophagales; family Spirosomataceae; genus Larkinella; species Larkinella arboricola. Next base: position 5,299 of record NZ_QLMC01000004.1, read on the forward strand.
TTAGAGTACTTTATAACTTCAACTATAGTGTCCCAGCAAAATGCGGATGTTCAAGCATCAATAATGCGTTCTGCTCTGAAGAAATTTTGATGTACCGTAGGAATACAGCCTCCGATTTGTGTCCGGTAATCTTCATAATCGAAACCGTTGGTACTTTAGCCAGAAAGGCATTGGTAGCAAACGACCGCCGGGCTGTATGGGTTGTTACCAACTCCCACTTCTCCAGGTAGCGCGTTTGCTTCAATCCTCCTTTGGTCCGGCTCACTTCAATCCTTTCCGTCAAACCGGCACGCTGGCATAGTTCTTTGACGTAATCATTCATCTTCTGATTACTGATCGTCTGTGGTGGCACACCCTCGTATTTAGCCAGAATGGCCAGGACATTCGGGTTTAGAGGAATCGAAACCCGTTCGGAAGTTTTGAGCGTCTTACGGGTCAGAATGCGCCCATTGTGAGTTATGTTTTCCGGCCGAAGCTCCGAAAAGTCGGAGAACCTAAGACCTGTATACGCACCGATCAAAAACAGATCCCGAATCCGGTCAAGCCGGGCATTATGGGATAAATCAAGGGTGAATAGCCGGGTCAGTTCCTCATCGGATAAGTAAACGTTATCGACGTCTTCTACCAGCTTTTTAAAGTCTCTATGCTGATAAACTGTATTGCTATGCATGCCATCAGCGTGAGACTGCTTGAGCATCACCTTTAAATCCTTAAGAAGGGTACCTACGTAGTTTAACGTTAATCCCCGGCCCGTTAACCAGAGCTTAAAGTGGTGGTAGTAGTCCAGGGTGAAGGAATCAAATGTAACGCCGTTGCCCGTTTCAAGCTGGTAGCGCTCTAGAATACGCTTTAACTTCATGTAGCCGTCCAGCGTGTATTTGGCATATCGGACACTTTTGGAATTAAGCCGTTTGCCGGATTGGGCTTCCTGCACAAAGCGTTCGATGTAATTTGGCAGCGTTTCTACTTTCGCTGTTTCAATCTTTGTCTTTTTCGTCCGTTCTAAGGCATTATCCAGGTGCTGCTTGATTGTTTCGTTGTTGAAAGGAATCTGAGCCAGTTGCAGCGAGTTAAGAACTTTAAGCAGGGCCGAGCGCTGACGTTCCAGGTGAGCGTTGATCGTTTCATTGGTTTGCCGCTCCTGCTTGTTTTTTATATCCGTCCGGGCGCGCTGCTTATCGCTATCCCAGAGATAGGGGATAATAGTCTGGCCGGTCGATGTTTTAAACCGACCATTGTCGTAGCGAAAAACAAGATAAATCAGCGTAGGACGGTCCGAACGGGCATCCTTTAACAAGAACTTTACGCCCTTGTCGGTAATGGTTTTCATTATTTACCTGGTTTGGTCATCACCAAGTTACGAATAAAAAATGAGAAAGGGGACGGAAGAGGGGACGAGCTTGCTTTACAAAACCTCACTATTAAGGATAAAGAACAGTAAACAAAAAAGGGTTAATCAGTTGATTTTGAGGTTTTACGCTCGAAAACTGATTAACCCTGATTCAAAAAATGAGCCTCCTACGGGATTCGAACCTGCGACCTACGCATTACGAATGCGTCGCTCTACCAGCTGAGCTAAGGAGGCAAAATGAGCAATTGCCATTTTTGTGGGTGCAAATATAACGGGTTATTCATAAACCATGCAAGCAAACGCGGTAAAATTGCGTAAATTTGCAGCATGATTTCGATTACAAACCTGTCTTATTATCTCGGAAGCCGGGCGCTCTACGAAAATGCGTCGATGCACATCAAACCCGGTCAGAAAATTGGTCTTATTGGCCTCAACGGAACCGGAAAATCAACCTTGCTGCGGCTGATTATTGGCGAATACCAACTCGATGGCGGGGTTATCTCCAAAGCGGGCGACGTGACCATCGGCTTTCTGAACCAGGATTTGCTTTCCTACCAGACCGATGACTCGATTCTGTCGGTGGCCATGCAGGCTTTTGAGCGCCAGAACCACCTGCAAAAGCAGATCGATTCGCTTCTGCACGAAATGGAAGTCGATTATCGCGATGCACTCGTGGATAAACTGGCCCGGGCGCAGGACGAGTTTGCGGCTTTGGACGGTTATACCATCCAATCAAAGGCGGAAGAGATTCTGGAAGGGTTGGGATTTACGACCGACGACCTGCACAAACCACTTCGGCAGTTTTCTGGGGGCTGGCGGATGCGCGTCATGCTGGCGAAACTGCTGCTCCAAAAGCCGTCGCTGCTGATGCTTGATGAGCCGACCAACCACCTTGACTTACCGTCTATTCAGTGGGTTGAAAAATATATTCAAAACTACGAAGGCGCCGTCATTGTGGTTTCGCACGACCGCGAATTCCTGGACAATGTGGTGGACAGCATTGTGGAAGTTTCGGGTGCCAAACTGAACTTCTACGCCGGAAATTATTCGTACTACATCGAGGAAAAAGCCCTGCGCAACGAAATTCAGCAGGGGGCTTACGAAAACCAGCAAGCCAAAATCCGGCAGACTGAACGGTTTATCGAACGGTTTAAGGCCAAGGCAACCAAGGCGAAGCAGGCGCAGAGCCGGGTGAAAATGCTGGAAAAAATGGAACTGGTGGATGCGGTGATTGACGAAAATGCCCGCGTTAATTTTCGGTTTAACTTCTCGACCCAGCCCGGTCGGCATATTCTGCACCTCGACGATGTGAGCAAATCGTATGGCGATAAAAAAATTCTGACCCACAGCACCGCCCGCCTGGAACGCGGAGATCACGTGGCGCTGATTGGGGCCAACGGGAAAGGGAAATCGACCTTGCTGCGCATCATTGCCGGTACCGAACCGACTACCAAAGGCGAACGGCGGCTCGGCCATAACGTCTCATTCAGCTTCTACGCCCAGCACCAGCTGGAGTCGCTGAACGTAGACGACAACATGCTGGAAGAACTCAAATCGGCCAACCCCACTAAGTCGGAAGCCGAATTACGGACGGTTTTGGGCTGTTTTCTGTTTACGGGCGATGATGTGTTCAAGAAAATCAAGGTGCTGTCCGGGGGCGAAAAATCGCGGGTAGCACTGGCAAAGGTGCTGCTGTCGCAGGCCAACTTCCTGTTGCTTGATGAGCCGACCAACCACCTGGATATGCAGTCGGTAAATATTCTGATTCAGGCGCTGGAGCAGTACGAAGGTACGTATGTGATTGTTTCCCACGACCGGTATTTCGTTTCGCGGATTGCCAACAAAATCTGGTACATCGAAGACGAGCAGGTGAAGGAATATCCCGGCACGTATGAGGAATACGAGTGGTGGATGGAAGAACGCAAGTCGAAGGGATCGGACGGCAAAGCCGCAGCGCCCTCGGTGGCGAAGTCAACCCCGCCGAGTCCCAAATCGTCCGCCAGCGACGATGAGCGCAAGGAACTGCAACGGGCTTTGAAGAAAGCGACGCAGCAGGCCAATGAGTTCGAGCAGAAAATTGCAAATCTGGAACAACAGAAAAAGCAGCTGGAAGCCGAACTGGCGACCCCGGCGGTGGTATCTGATGGGAAGAAACTCCAGGCCAAAACCACGGATTACCAACGACTCAAAACCCAGCTTGATACCGTTCAGGAGCAGTGGGAAGAAGTCATGCTGGAAGCCGAAGAACTGGAAAAAAAGCTGGCCTAAGTCTCAAAAATACAGCTTATCGACTCCCCGGCGATTCCGGTCGGAAACGGTGACTCACGACCGTCCGGAAAGCGTTGGGGAGGCCGATGCGGCCACGGGCATCAGTTGCTGAACCGATAGCTTAATATTTCTGCAAATCGTTTCGGCTGGCAGATCGTTGGCGTCGGTGCCGAACGGATCTTCAATTTCCTCCGCAATGACTTCCAGACTCGCCAGCACGTAAGAAACAAAAACGGCAAACGGAATGACGAGGTAGTGCAGGTTGAAAACGTAGCCCAGCGGCAGCGTAATGCAATAAATGAAAATGAATTTTTTCAGAAAAGAGCTGTAGGAATAAGGGATGGGCGTTCTATGAATCCGTTCGCAGGCTCCGCAGATATCCATGAAACTAAGCAATTCCGCATTGAGAAAAAGCAGATGTTCCGGTAAGATGATTCCCCGGCGCTGAAGTTCATATACTTTGCGGGTAATAGCCGCCGAAATCTGTGCCGGAATGTGACCATCACGATCCAGGTCCGTGAGGTGAAACAGCGCGGACTCGGTAAATTCTTGTTCTATGAAACCCGTACGCAGGTGGTTTTTCATCGCATAGGCGAAATTCGGAATCATTGTCCGGAAAAAATCCCGCTCCTCCGTCGCCATCTTGTCCAGCAAGGGTTCCAGTTTCAGGGCCAGATTCCGGCTGTTGTTCACCAGCGCCCCCCACTGCCGACGGCCTTCCCACCAGCGGTCGTAGGCCGTATTGGTCCGGAAAACCAGCAACATCGAGATCACAAATCCCAGCAGCGAGTGCATCAGCGAAATTTGTCTCAGATCCGAATTGTCTTTCAGTCCAAACACTTCGAGAATTAGAATCGCTACCAGGAACGCATAAACCGCCATAAGTCCCAGGTACGGCAACAGTTTACGAACGGTGTCGGCTTTTGGAAAGTTAATCAGGAACCGCACCCATTCTTTGGGGTTATAAGAGACGAGCGATTCGGAATTTATATCGTGCTTTCTCAAAACAGTAATCTGGTTTTGTATAACTCTGACGCCCAAATTTCGTTCATACTCATGAGAATCTATCCGTATGAAGCCATTCTTTCCTTTTTTTCTATTGTTTAACGTCCTGACGCTGGTACGGGTTTCTGCCCAGAAGTTGCCTACGGAAGATCGTATTTTTGAGAATACGATCAAAACCGTGCTGCTGTATCCCGTCATGGGCAGCGACCCGACCGACCCGGCGCAAACTCTCAACCCACCCGTTATCGATCAGGCTACCAACACGCAGCTTATGCTGGAGTTTGACGATCTGACGGCCAATTACCGTCCCTTCCGGGCTAAATTCGTGCATTGCAATGCCGACTGGCAGCAGTCCATCCTGAGCGATATTGAGTTTACGTACGAATACAACGATTATCCGATTCAGGATTACCAGATTTCGCAGAACACCAAAATACCGTATTATCACTACCGGTTTCCGGTGCCGAAGATGAAATTGCCGGGCAATTACGTACTAGTGGTTTATAACGAGCGCAATCCGCGAGAGATTTATTTCAGCCGACGGTTTGTAACCTACATCAACCGTGTGGGGCTGGCGGCTACGGTGCAGTTTGCCAACGATCCGCAGCAACGGTTTACCGATCAGCAGATCAATTTTGAAATCAGCTACCGGGGCTATCCGCTTATTTCCCCGCAGGAAGACCTGAAAATCGTTATTCGGCAGAATTACCGCGACGATCGTGTGATCACCGGCCTGCGACCCACGAACGTGCGGGCGTTTGATAATATTCTGGAATACAGGCTTTTTGACTTGAAAAACACTTTTCCCGGCGGCAATGAGTACCGGTATTTCGACACCCGGACGGTGTTGTCGCGCGGAAATTATATTCAGCAGATCGAACGGCGGGACGACCGTAACACGGCTTTTATCAACCCCGATGGCGTACGCAGTGTAGGGGCTTACGTGCAGACCGATGATTTTAACGGGCAGTATGTCATCGATATTCTGGAAACCCATATCGGCGCTACCCAGGCCGATTACATCACGACGGTTTTTACGTTGCGGATGGACGAACTGGCCAACGCCGAAGTATTTGTGAACAGTGCCTTCAATTTCTGGCGGCTGGATGATCTCAACCGCATGACGTATGTGCCGGACTTGCGGGCCTATCAGGCCGAAATACCGTTGAAGCAGGGCGTTTACAACTATAACTACTCCGTGAAAGGAATACCGCCCCCCGTAGCCCGCTCCGGCATGAACCTCACGGCCAACGAGACGCTGGTTGAAGGCAATTATTCGGAGACCGAGAACGATTACGAAGTCTTTGTCTATCACCGTCCGCCAGCCGCGCGGGCCGATCAGTTAGTGGCTTACCGCCGGCTTGGTTACAACAAGCGGAAATAACTTAGTTCAGCAGCAAGTCCAGCAGTTCACCGCGCATTTCGGATCGAAGGGACCTTGCAGAAGGAATCCGGCGGAAAAACCGTAATACCGTTATGGTCTGGCCCGAATCGGTGAAATAAAAAAGCGGGCCGAAGCCCGCTTTTGTTATGCGCTGTGTAAAAATTCCATCACGTCGCCATCCTCGACCACGTATTCCTTCCCCTCAACCGACAGTTTTCCGGCTTCCCGGACGGCGGCCTGCGATTTATACTGCACAAAATCCGGGATTTTGATAACCTGCGCCCGGATGAAATGTTTCTCAAAATCGGAGTGAATCACGCCCGCAGCCTGCGGAGCTTTCCAGCCGCGCTGAATCGTCCAGGCCCGAACTTCCTTAACCCCCGCCGTGAAGTAGGTAATCAGGTTCAGCAGCCGGTACGATGCTTTGATGAGCCGGTCCAGACCGGATTCCTGCAAACCGTATTCCTCCAGAAACAACAGACGTTCGTCGGGGTCTTCCATCTCGGCAATCTGGGCTTCGATGGCCGCACACACCACCACCACTTCCGCACCTTCGGCTTTCGCCATTTCTTTCAGTCGGTCGGAATACTGATTGCCGTCGGGCAGCGATTTTTCATCCACGTTGGCAACGTAAATAACCGGTTTGATGGTCAGTAACTGAAGCTCACCGACGGCAGCCTGGCTTTCTTCGGGCGTCGCATCCACAGACCGGGCGTTCTGGCCCGATTCCAGCGCTTTTTTGTATTTCAGCAGGGTTTCCAGCTCGGCTTTTGCTTTGGCGTCGCCACTGGCGCGGGCGGCTTTCTCGGTACGCTGGAGTTTACGATCCACCGATTCGAGGTCTTTCAGTTGCAGCTCGGCGTCGATAATTTCCTTGTCGAACAGCGGATCAACGCGCCCTTCCACGTGCACAATGTTGTCGTCTTCAAAACAGCGAACGACGTGCACAATGGCATCCACTTCCCGGATGTTGGCCAGAAACTTATTGCCCAGGCCCTGTCCCTGACTGGCTCCTTTCACGAGTCCGGCGATATCGACAAACTCGATGATGGTGGGTACCACTTTCTGGGGCTTCACCAGGCTTTCCAGGGTATCGAGCCGTTCGTCGGGAACGGTCACCACTCCGACGTTGGGATCTATGGTACAGAACGGGTAATTGGCAGCCTCGGCTTTCCCGCTCGAAATGGCATTAAACAGCGTAGACTTCCCAACGTTAGGCAGTCCAACAATACCGCATTGTAAACTCATGAATCGTTAATTTTGACCGGGTCGCCGGTGCGATGAATAAATGAGTGAATGAGTGAATAAATAGGTGGCGAAACTATTCATCCAGACACTCATTCACTCATTCGCAATTATTCCGCAAAGTTCGGATATTCAGGGGCAAAAACAAAAAAGCCTCCGGCGTCAGAGGCAAACTACTGGTGAAGAATTCAGCCAATTAGTCCCACTTGAGATCACTACCACCAACGTCTTCCAGTTCATCCTTGGCGGTGTACTGAGAAAAGTCGAAGTCGGGCATCAATTCCGTTTTAATGTACTGGATTGTGTCGTGTAGGGCGTCCGAAAATTTGTCAAAGTCTTCTTTATAAAGAAACATTTTGTGCTTCTCATAAATAAAACCGTCACCCTGCGGATGCCGACGGCTTTCGGTAATTGTCAGATAGTAGTCGTTCGCGCGGGTGGACTTTACATCAAAAAAGTACGTGCGTTTTCCGGCCCTGACACGCTTGGAAAAGATTTTTTCTTTCTCTTTTTCTTCCACAATCTCTGGTGGTTTGGGTGATTTAAACGCTAAAATAGTCGGATTAGTATAACTAGCAAAAACTTTGCCTGAAATTAATTTTCATAGCGTACGGCCTAATCGGTACGGTTTTGGCAGGAGACGGTATTAAACAAGGGAAACATATTGCTTCTTAAGCTGTTGCTGTTATCTTTGTAAATAAGGAATGATCATATTCCAGGAAGAGGTGGGGCGGATGTGTCTGACGCTCAGCCTCTTTTTGTTTTCACCAAACCCCAAACTGTATGAGTATCATCGTAACGATCATGCTGATGTTTACCAGCATGAAAATGAAACCGACTGAGGCTCATTCGAGTCTCATACAGAAAGGAAAGGCTTCTTTCTACTCAAAACGCTTACATGGGAAGAAAACCACCAGCGGAGAACGCTATCTCAGTGACCAACTAACGGCCGCGCACCCTTCCCTTCCTATGAATACCCTGGTCGAAGTGACCAATTTAGAAAACAATCAGTCCGTGGTCGTCCGCATTAACGACCGGGGCCCCCACCGCAAAGGCCGTATTATCGATCTGACGTACAGAGCGGCCAAAACCATCGGAATGGTTAGCACCGGCATTGCCAACGTGGCCGTTCGGGTCGTGGGCCAAAAACGGACCATGAGCCTGCCGGCTGTCGTCGCACTCGCTCCGACGGACCCTGAGGTAGTTCTGCCCGCCGACAACATTTAAAGCGCGGAATACGTTTTTGTATCGCGACTGGATCTCGGAAACATTTTGTAAGTTGCACCGGACGCCTTTCAGACACGAGGCCGATTGTAGTTCCGGTTACCAGTCAACAAAATGAACCCGTTGGATGATCCGGCCGCGATCTTTATTTTCAGACTATGGCAGCGCAAATAGATTTACTCAAGGTCCGGGAGTACGGTAATGTCGAGTTTCTGGCCCGGCAGTTGGTAGAAGGCTTTATCACCGGTTTGCACAAGTCTCCGTTTCACGGTTTTTCGGTCGAGTTTGCCGAACACCGGCTCTACAATACCGGCGAAAGTACCCGGTATATTGACTGGAAGGTATACGCCAAAACCGAGCGGTTGTTTGTCAAACGGTTCGAAGAAGAAACCAACCTGCGTTGTCACCTGCTGCTCGATACCTCGTCGACGATGTACTATCCGGAGCCGGGGTACGGCAAAATCACGTTCAGTATTCTGGCGGCTGCCAGCATTGCTTATTTGCTGCAACGTCAGAAGGATGCCGTCAGCCTGACCACCTTTGCCGAAAATATTGATCTTCAGACGCAGACCAAATCAACGCCCTCACACGTCCATAAAATTTTTCAGCAACTGAATAGTCTGCTGCAACAGCCCGCGCCCCTGCGGAGAACCTCGGCGGCTGAGGTGATTCACCAACTGGCCGAAAAAATCAACAAACGTTCACTGGTGGTTATTTTCAGCGATATGTTTGAGAATGTGTCCGAGGTCGATCACCTGTTTTCGGCTCTGCAACACCTGCGCCACAACCTCCACGAAGTGCTGATCTTCCACGTGACGGACAAAAAGACGGAAGAAGATTTTGCGTTTGACGAACGCCCCTACGAATTCATTGATCTGGAAACGGGCGAAAAAGTGAAGGTGCAACCTAATCAGGTGCGGGGCAATTACCAGCAGGCGGTCAAGAGTTTTTACCACGAACTGAAACTGCGCTGCGGCCAGTACCGGATTGATTTCATCGAAGCCGACATTGCTCAGGGTTTTGACCAGATTCTAACGGGTTATCTCGTCAAACGGACCAAGATGAAATAAGCTTTCTCTTCAGCCACTATCTGTTTGGCATACCGGCAAACGAAAAAACCGTTTTGCCTTCCCTCATATCCAAAAAACAAAAGGAAGGACATCTAATCCTTCCTTTTTAAATCAATCTGTAACCCGCTGGTTATTTCCCCTTTACACTTGCCTTGGCGTCTTTGGCCGGGGCCGCCTTTTTCAGCTTCTGCTGTTGCAGGAAGTTAAAATAACCCTCCAGATCTTCAACCGGCAGGCGCCGGGCCAGGATTCTTTTGTCTCTGTCGAGCACATAAACCGTCGGGGTCGAATACACGTCGTATTTCTTTTTGTAATCGACGGGCGCGCTCGGGCCGAACACGTTCAGCAGGTTTTGCAGTTTAAATTCGTGGATAAATTTCTTCCACTGGGCCTCCGTTTTGCCAATCGCTACTGCATAGACCTGCACACCTTTGGCCTTGTTTTGCTCATAGAACTTCCTGAGCCCCGGAGCCGACTCCCGGCAGTGGCCACACTCGGGGTCGTAGAAAAAGGTAACAGTATATTCGGCCTTCACATCATGCAGGGGCCGCCAGCGTCCGAGTGTATCCTGCAAACGCACATTGGGCAGGATTTTTCCGGCCAGCAGCGGCTTCAGGATCGCCACGCGTTCGCGCATACTAGTGAGCGTGGACGTATCACTCAGGGGCATCACACCGGTCAGCCAGTATTTTTCGGCCATGTGGATGAACAACCCGTCGGTATTCAGCACTTTTTTCTGCTCTTCGTACTGGTTCGTAATGTACCAGATCGTATACTGTAGCATGTCCTTGTTCGCTTTGGCTTTATTGACCAGATAATCAGCCGCCGGAATGAGCGAATCAACGGTCTGCACCGTCAGTTCTTTCAGGTAACGATCAATTTTGTTTTGCAGAAACGGGGTTCGTCGCAGCCGCTCGTCCGAAAAATCAAAACCGTCCCAGTAGTGATTTCGGTAATAATTAAACACCCAGTTGGAATCCGGACGGCCGTTGGCGAGCCTGGGCGCTTCCGGTATTTCGGGCTCTTCGGCGGCTCGGAACAACTTCACCGTTAGTGTATTGGCGTTTTTCGCCAGAAAATCTTTGCGGTATGCTTCTATTTCTTTTTTGAGTGCGGCCAGTTGCGCGGCCGAACCGCCCTGTTTTTGCAAAGCACCGATTTCTCCGTACTTTTTGCTCATGAATTTCTGATAACCGTAAAAAATTTCGTTTTCCCGCGAGCCGGTTACCTTCATCGATTCAATGGCGTTGACGGTATCGGCTTCAATCGAAAACCGCTGTTCGCCAATCACGAGTTGCAGCACGGGTTTGGCATTGACCACAATCATGTACAGACCACCGGGCAGTTCTTTGGCTCCGTCGAACACCAGACGGCCTTCGGCATCGGCCGTAGCGGTATCTAGGGGCGTAAACTGCGTGGCGCCGTAAAAGTGGGCCAGGTAAGCGGTTTTATTGGCCAGTCCTTTAATGTGAGCCGTCACCAGATGACCTCCGGGCGATTGGGCCAGCAGGAGGGAGGTCGAAAGCAACAGCAGAAGAGCCGTAAAACTGAATCGTCGATTCATGAATAAAGCGGTTGGTTGACCGAAGTTGGACATACAAAGTTACTACTTATAACGATTGGGGCGGTGGCCTTCGCATACACGATGTTTTACTTTCTTTCAAAAACGCTTACCTTCCTGTTCATGCCCGTGGGGCTGCTGACTGTCGCCCTGTTGTTTGCACTTATTTCCAAAAACCGTGCCCGTCAGCGAAAGGCTCTGATTACGGCTTTTATTGTGCTGATGGTTGCTGGTAACGGTTTTATTACCAATGAATTATTGATCTGGTGGGAAGTGCCGCCTGCGGTTTTGCCCGCGTCCACCCGGCCCCGTGTGGGGGTTGTGCTGACGGGCGGACTGGCCAATGTGAATCCCAGAGTCCGGCCCGCCATCCATTTGGGAAGCCAGGGCGACCGGGTGGCTCAGGCGTTGTTGCTGTATAAGTCCGGTCAGATTCAGAAGATTCTGATCAGTGGCGGTATTGGTGGAATTATCAGGCGGGACGTGGGCGACGAAGGGCAGCTTTCACGGCAATTTCTCCTGACTGCGGGCGTTCCGGCGCAGGATATTGTGCTGGAAAACCGTTCGCGGAATACCTACGAGAATGCCCGGTTTTCGGCTCCTATTCTCCAGAAAACTTTTAAAGACTACGAATACGTGCTGATCACGTCGGCCTGGCACATGCGCCGGGCCATCGGGTGTTTCGAGAAGCAACAGCTTGCGGTGATACCTTACCCGGCGACCTTTATCAGCGGCCAGCGCGAATTTGCCCCCAATCATCTGCTGTTTCCTTCCGAACAGGCTCTTTTCGATTCCTATTGGTTTATTCACGAAGTGGTCGGGTACATCGCATACCGGGTTGCCGGGTATATCTGATCCGTATTTGTCCTAAAGTGTACGCTCCGCCGTCCGATCCCGGACAATTTACAAAATGTATTCTTTTGTAATGCCTTGATAGATAGCGTATTGACTTTGCTGGTATATTCTTTGTAACCAGATAGGCGGGGTGCGTGCAACTTCTGTATCCGTTGCTGCATCTTTTGAAAAACAGAAAACACAATACGGTATGAAACGTTCATCTTTCCTCTTAACCGTTCTCGGTGCCCTTTCCTTAACCGTGACTAGCTTCGCCCAGAATCGAGACGAAACGCCCTACGATACCAAAAATTTCTCCGGTAATCTTAATACCGTGCGGGTTGAAACCTCCGGCGGGAGCATTTCCGTGGAAGGCAACCAGTCAAGTGGTGTAAAAGTGGAAATGTATGTGCGGGGTAACAACTGGCCGGACAACAAGCTCTCCAGAGAGGAAATAGAGGAACGGCTGAAAGAGTATGACATCAAAATGGCCGTTGAAAACAATACCGTTGTTGCCACCGCCAAACGCAAACGGAACGAAGGCCGGGACTGGAAACGCTCGCTCAGCATTGCCTTTAAAGTATACACACCGAAGAATTTTGCTACTGACCTGCACACCAGCGGGGGCAGCATCCGGATCAGCAACCTGGTTGGAAGTCAGAATTTTGCGACCAGCGGAGGAAGCCTGCACCTGACCGCCGTTGAAGGGCTCGTTAAAGGGCGTACATCGGGCGGCAGCATCCACCTCGAGCGGTGCCGCAAAGACATCGATCTGGCCACCAGTGGCGGTTCCATTCACGCCAAAGATTCCGACGGTAATCTGGATTTACGGACCTCGGGCGGCAGTGTTGACCTGTCCAACCTGAGTGGCCGGATCAACGCCCGCACCAGTGGCGGCAGCATCAAAGGCGACGGTGTGAAAGGGGAGCTTATGGCCGGAACGTCCGGCGGGTCGGTTCGGTTGTCGGGTATTTCGGGCAGTGTCGAAGCCAGCACCAGCGGGGGCGGTATGGATGTCGAAATCACGAAGCTGGGCGAATACGTACGGCTTTCGGGTGGTCCGGGCAGCGTTCATGTCAAAATGCCGCTCGATCAGGGCATCGACCTCGATCTGTCGGGCAACCGGGTTGACATTCCCCTGAGTAAATTTGACGGTACCGTTGAGAAAGACCGCGTTCGGGGCCGTCTGAACGGGGGTGGAGTACCCGTCCGCATCTCCGCCGGTAGCGGCAGCGTATACGTCAACCGATAGAGGAGTAATGAGTTAAGAGTGATGAGTTAAGAATCTAAATACGATACTTCTTAACTCTTAACTCATCACTCTTAATTCTTAATTATTGAAGTAAACCAGTCTTTGAGGCCCAGTTCCAGGATTAACTGCTTTTCGAAGGGGTCTTCCAGGAGTTGAAGGGACTCTTCATAAAACGCCTTCAACGGCCTGTTTTTAAGCCAGTTCTTCAGCAGCGTCAGCACAAATTGCTCCGTGCGGTATCCCAATTTTTCCTTCTTAAGTTTTCGCTCGATTGACCGGATTTCGTAATAGATATAATCGCGGTTATCCAGCGCCACGTGAATCAGCAGATTCATCAACCGGCAACTGATGTACAGGATTCGGCTCAGCGAGCGGGTTGGCTGGTTCAGAATGTGGTTGATGTACGAAAGAGCCTGCGAATAATCGCCCAGATTATAATAAATGCGCGCAATCGTTAGCCAGAGCTGCACCTGAATCTGGAGGGAAAGTTTGGGGAAATCGCGACTGATGGCATCACATTGCTCCATAAACACCTGCCGGGCCTGTTGCGATTGACCGAGATTGACCGCGTTATGCAAACGGTGTTCCAGCACCTGATACCGGGCCGTCAGGGCTAGACTCTCCGAGGGGGTGGAGACGCACTGTAGGCGTTCCAGAAAGTAATTCATTTTATCGTATTGCTCCGTGGCACGCAGGGTTTGCAGAATACCGTTCAACAAATGAAGGTAGTAAACCGGTCGATCAGACCAGAGGTGGACGTGCGACTGAAACAACTTGTCTAATTCGTACAGAACCCGCAGGCTGCCCTCGGGGTTGTCCGTCATCAGAAAATAAGCCGACTGAAAATGCAGGTGCAGTTGTTTCGACGCGAACGATTCCAGCCGCTGGCTGTTCAGAACCTGGTGTTCTTCCAGCAACAGGTCATTCAGCCGGACACTTTCCTGCAAACTCCGCACCACCCCGTTTTTCCAATACCGCAGAAGCAACACTTCGTATAGGGCCGCATGTTGCTGAACCGTCAGCTCATGTTCCAGCAATTCCCTGATCTTCTCCTGCTTTTCAATAAGTCTGGATTCGTCCCACCCCACAAACTGCTGCGGAATAATGAATTGCAGTTCCTGCCGGGCCGCCTGAATGTAGAACAGAAATTTTTCGTGTTCCAGGGCCAGCGTTTTTGCTTTTTCGAGCTGTTCGAAACTGGCGTTGATCAGGCCCCGGTTAAACAAAATCAGGCTGTCCTGAATCAGATTCATAAGCCTCTCATCAATGGATTTATCGGATTCAAACTGCCGGAGACTTTTCATCAGCACCCGGTAGAGGTGTTTACGGGCCGGTTCCAGACTAGCGCCCGGAAAGAGCAATTTTAGCTCCTGTTTCAGTTCTTCGGTAAACAATTCATGACGTTCCAGACAATCAAACAGGCGCAGGTAGGCTTTATCTCCCTGCTGCATGGCGACGAGCAGGCGAAAATACCGTTTCTCGGATTTGGTGAGTGACTGAATCAGCGGATGCAAAACTTCAACGGGATTCATAGAGATAGCTAAACAGAATTTAAAAAAGTGCGATAGGATAGCTTATAATAAAGTTTTGCGAAGAGATATACTGGATAGCTTTAACTAAATCAATAAAAAAGTGGAATAGTAACATAATTTATTCCAGATATTTTTGATCTGTCACAACAGTTAATTTCGATCCGATGACTCCTCCCTCTTTAATCTGTGTTGTTGGCAGTTCCAATACCGACATGGTGGTGAAAGCCGAAAAATTACCCGCTCCGGGCGAAACGGTTATCGGCGGAAAGTTTTTGATGAATCCCGGCGGCAAAGGCGCAAACCAGGCCGTTGCGGCTGCCCGGTTGGGCGGACAGGTAGCCCTGGCGGCTAAGGTAGGCAACGACGTATTTGGCAAACAGGCCATTCAGCAGTTCCAGCGCGAAAAAATCAACCCCAAATACATCACAACGGACCCGGAATATCCTTCTGGTGTAGCCCTGATTAACGTGGATGCCAAAGGTGAGAATTGTATTACCGTTGCGCCGGGCTCCAATAGCCGTCTGAAGCCCGAAGATGTGGAGTTGATCCTGAATGATCTGAGCCCGACCGATCTGGTGCTGTTGCAACTGGAAATACCGCTGCCCACCGTTGATTACGTCATTCGGCGGAGCTTTGAGAAGGGTGTCCGCGTTATTCTGAACCCGGCTCCGGCCCAGCCTTTCGCTACGGATCTTTTTGGCTGCCTGTACCTGATTACGCCCAACGAAACCGAAGCCGAACTCCTGACCGGTATTCGGGTCACGGATTTGGCGACGGCAGAACAGGCGGCCCGCGCCATCCGGGCGAAAGGTGTGCCGAACGTGATCATTACTCTGGGGGGCAAAGGGGCTTATCTGCACACCGATACCGTTTCGGCGGTTATTCCGGCCCCGCCCGTCACGGCGGTCGATACAACGGCGGCTGGAGATTGTTTCAACGGGGCGCTGACCGTGGCGCTGGCCGAAAATCAACCGCTTGAAGAAGCCGTAGCATTTGCCTGCAAAGCCGCTTCGATTTGTGTGACCCGAATGGGCGCGCAGGCTTCCATGCCATACCGCCGGGAGGTGAACAGCCTGCCACTGATCAATCCGAATTTCCTATTCCAATAATGCCTAAATTCCTAACCCTTAACCTCCTGAACCCGTATGTTCATCATTCCAACGTACACCTTGGCCGTTCTGTTCTGCGTCGTTACCATGCTCTGCTGGGGCTCGTGGGCCAATACGCAGAAACTGGCCGCGGGCCACTGGCGCTTCGAGCTGTTTTACTGGGATTACGTCCTGGGAATTTGCATTCTGGCCCTGCTGACGGCGTTTACGCTCGGCAGTAGTGGTACGGGCGGACGGTCTTTTCTGGCCGACGTTGCCCAGGCCGATCAATCAAATCTGTTTCTGGCCGTGCTGGGCGGTATTGTGTTCAACGCGGCCAATATTCTGCTGGGCGCGGCTACGGCCATTGCGGGGATGGCGGTGGCTTTTCCGGTCGGGATCGGACTGGCGCTGGTGATTGGTGTAGTAGTCAATTACCTGGACGCTCCCGTTGGCAACGCGGCCATTCTCTTCGGTGGAGTGGCCTTGATTGTGCTCGCTATCCTTCTGAATGCCAATGCATACCGGAAAAGTGTAGGCCGTTCAACGGGCGTATCCACCAAGGGTCTGGTGCTGGCAATTGTCAGCGGCTGCCTGATGGGTTTGTTTTATAAATACGTCGCTCAGTCGATGTTTCCGGATTTCAACCGCCCCGAACCGGGCAAACTCAGCCCCTATACGGCGGTTGTCTTCTTTTCCGTCGGTGTGCTGGTCAGCAACCTGTTGTTTAACACCCTGCTGATGCTACGGCCTTTTGTGGGGAAACCCGTCAGCTACGCAGATTATTTTCGGGGCGGATTGCGCAATCACCTGATGGGCGTTCTGGGTGGTATGATCTGGTGCATCGGGTTTGCCTTCAGCATCATTGCCTCCGATCAGGCCGGTCCGGCCATTTCGTACGGTCTGGGTCAGGGCGCAACTGTCGTGGCTGCCCTCTGGGGAATTTACGTCTGGCGGGAGTTTCGCAACGCGCCAAAGAGTACCTACCGCATCCTGAACGTCATGCTTCTTTGCTACGTCGCAGGATTAAGCCTGCTGATTATCGCCCGCTAACCGTCCAGCCCTGTTCATTGAGCAACCCATAACCGGCTGCATGAAGCCGTGTTCGTATTTGCTTTTTCCGACAATTGAGCCGCTCACCGGTAGGGTATACCGTACGTCTTTACAATTCCTGAACATCCATGAAAACCCTTACTTTTTACAACAATGAAATCATCTCAACGATTCAGAAGCTTGCTTTTCCTGCCGGGAATTGGGCTAATTAGTCAATTATTTTGCCTGACTCCGGCCTGGGGGCGGGTTCACCCGTTCATCATTCCGTATCAAAAAAACTGTTCACTGTCATTCAGGTGTCGGGCCGGGTAACGGGTGACAAAGGAGAACCCATTCCCGGTGTGAGTGTGGTGTTGAAAGGAACGACCCGCGGCACGAATACCGATGCCGATGGAGCCTACCGGCTGGAAGTTCCGGATACCGGTGCCACACTGGTGTTTTCGTTTGTCGGTTATCTCTCTCAGGAGGTGGCCGTTGGCAGCCGCACGACGGTCAATATCCAGTTGGCACCCGACGAAAAAGCCCTCAGCGAAGTCGTTGTGGTGGGGTATTCAACCATCAAGAAGGAGTCGCTGACCGGGGCCGTGGGGGCCGTCAAGGGTGCTGATATCATCAAGCGAACCACCTCCAACGTGCAGCAGGCTTTGCAGGGCCAGATTCCGGGCCTGACAGTGCTGGACCAGGGTGCCGGTCCCGGCAAAACCAACATGGTGATGCGGATTCGGGGCATTACAACGCTGGGTGCCAACGAGCCGCTGGTGATTGTGGACGGTATTGAGCAGCGACTGGCCGATATCAATCCGCTGGATATTGAAAGTGTATCGGTCCTGAAAGACGCTTCGTCGACGGCTATCTACGGTTCGCGGGCGGCCAACGGGGTGGTGCTGCTGACCACCAAACGGGCGGCTGCGGGCAAGGTGGCCATTTCCTACAACGGCTATTACGCGCTGCAAAAGTCGAACAACAATCCGGTGCACATGGAACTGGGCGACTACCTGAAACTGCAACAGGTGGCCTGGACGAACTCGACCGGCGGGCCGGGAGTTTTCACGGATGCGTATATCCAGGAATACCTGAATGCCACCGACCGGCTGAAATACCCGCTGCCCAACGTCTGGTACGACGAAGTGCTGCGGACGGCCCCCCAGATGAATCACTCGCTGTCCGTCAGCGGTGGTACGGAAAGTATCCGGGCGTTGCTGAGTGTGCGGTATCAGGGGCAAAAAGGGATTATCCCCAACTCCGATTCGAAGATCGGCGAAATCCGCCTGAACACGGATTACCAGCTTTCGCCGAAACTGAAATTCGGGACGGATGTTAATTACCGTTCAAACAACATCCTGTCGCCCATCAACGAAGGTGACGTGTTTAACAAAATGCTGCAAACCTCGCAGTGGACGGTTCCGCGCTACCCCGACGGTACATACGGCATCAGTTCCGACGGCTATAATCCGCTCGTGTCGGCGGAGTTAGCCGGTACGGCCCGGACGCTGGATGAATACCTGTTTGGAAATTTCAAGGGAGAATGGCAAATCCTGAAAGGGCTGAAGTTTACCACCCAGATCGGCGCCCGGATTACGCTGACGACCGGAAAAAGTTACGCCAATAGCTACGAAGTGCACGATTATTTCAACCCGTCGGTGGTCCGGAAAAGCGTTCCGCTCAACAGCATGACCGAAAGCCGCAACGACGTTCGGGAGTATACGATCAACAACCTCCTGAATTACAACACCAGCTTCGGGGCTCACACCGTCAATGTGCTGGCCGGTTATTCGCAGATTTCAAACCGGGGTCGTTCGCTGAGTGCGTATCGGCAGGGCTTTTATAGTAACGATCTTAAGTCGATTGGGTCCGGTACCAACGATGCCACCAAAAACAACGGCGGGGCAGAATACACCTGGGGCCTGCGTTCGTATTTCGGGCGGGTCAACTACGCATATCAGGACAAATACCTGTTTGAAGCCAACGCCCGCTACGACGGTTCTTCCCGGTTTCTGGGCGATAACCGCTATAGCTTTTTCCCATCGGTATCGGCAGGCTGGCGGATTTCCGAAGAAAAATTCTGGGGCGATCTGGCGCAGTATGTCGGTGAGCTGAAACTGCGGGGTTCGTGGGGCAAAACCGGTAATCAGGCGGTCGATCTGTACAGCGGTCTGGCCACCCTGAGCCTGGGCGTTTATTCGTTCAACGGCCTTCCGGCGCAGACGTTCCAGCAGACCCGCATTGCCAATCAGGGACTTACGTGGGAGACGACGACGCAATCCAATGTCGGGATTGATGCGCAGTTTCTGAACAACCGGTTTTCGCTGAGCGTCGATTATTACAACAAACAAACCGACGACATTCTGCTGACCCTGCCGGTTCCGGGCACGCTCGGTCTGCTGCCTGCCCCTCAAAACGCCGGGCGCGTTGATAACAAAGGCTGGGAATTTACGGTCGGGGCACACAACAAATTCGGCCCGGTCGGTTTTGACGCCAACCTGAACTTTACGATCAACCATAACAACGTGGTTAATCTGGCCGGAACGGGGCCGTACATTACGGGCGGCAATGAAACGCGCTACATCACCACAGAAGGGCGGCCGATCAATTCGTTCTGGGGATACCGCACCGCCGGTCTGTTCCAGACGCAGGAAGAAATCCAGAATTACCCCACCATGCGAACCGGGGTGATGCCGGGCGATGTGAAGTTTCTGGACCTGAACAACGACGGGAAAGTTGACCCCGCCGACATGACCTATCTGGGCCAGAGCTTCCCGATTTATACCTTCGGCTCCAATCTCAACTTTTCTTACAAAAGCTTTTCGCTGAGTATGCTCTGGCAGGGAACGGCGGGGCACAAAGCCCGCATTGGCGGGGCCATTATTGAGATGGGAATCTGGGGCGGTTTTACGCACAAGCTGATTACCGATAACTACTGGACCCCGGAAAACCTGAATGCACGCTTTCCCCGTCCGCTGAAATACGACCTGCGGAATTTTGTGATGGCCGACCGCGACCTGATGAACGGTTCGTACCTGCGCCTGAAAAACATCCAGCTTATGTACCAGATTCCATCGACGCTGACGCAGCGAATAGGAATTGGCCGGGCCAGCGTCTACATCGCCACCACGAACCTGCTGACGTTTGCGGCCCTGAACGAATGGAACGTGGACCCCGAAACCATTCCGGGCGGACGTACGGAGCAATACCCGCAAACGGCCGTGTCTACGCTGGGTCTTAATGTGCAATTCTAGGTATCCTGTTCACGCTCAAAGCTAAACCGATGAAAACTCTAAAAAATATAGTGTTGGCCGTGGTGGCCCCTGCGCTGTTGCTGGGTTGCAGCCCCGACCTGCTGGAGACGATTCCGAACGACCGGGTTTCGTCCGAAATTTTCTGGAAAACGGAGAAAGATGCGACGCTGGCAGCCAATGCCGTCTATACGTATCTGGAAAGTGCCGCCAATTTTACCAACTGGGATGCCATGTCCGACATTGGCCATGTGACGCTGATGTGGCGGGAAGAATCCGTTATTGAGAAAGGCGCTTATGATGCGACGTACGGCAAAATCCTGAACGAATGGAACGATGCTTACAAAGGCATTCAGGCGGCCAATGCTTTTCTGGCGAACGTCGACCGGATAACCACGTCGAACACGGCGCTGATCGACCGGCTGAAGGGTGAAGTCAGAACCCTGCGGGCGTATTTTTACATCAAACTGGCGATTCTGTACGGCGATGTGCCGCTCGTTACGGCCCCCATGACGGTGGAAGAAAGCCGTCAGATCACCCGGACGCCCGTTGCTCAGGTCTGGGATTTTATCAGCAAGGAACTGACGGAAGCTGCGGCTTTGCTGCCCACGGCCCCCACCGAAAAAGGGCGGGTCACGAAAGGAGCGGCTTTAGCCTTTAACGCCCGTGCGCTGCTCTATGCCGGACGGTTTAAGGAAGCGGCTGCTGCGGCCAAACAGGTGATGGATCTGAACGTGTACAGCTTGTATCCGTCTTACGAAAATCTGTTCACGTATGCCGCCGAGAACAATCAGGAGGTGATTTTTGACAAACAGCACGTCAAGGATATTCAGTCCAACAATATTTTCAGCCTGACAACGCCAAACAGCGTCTTTCCGCAGGTCAACAGCTTTGTGCCGACCAAGCAGGCCGTCGATGCCTACCGGATGGCCAATGGCAAGGAAATTACCGACCCTACCAGCGGTTTTGATCCGAAAAACCCGTACGCCAACCGCGACCCCCGGCTTCGGTATTCCATCTACGTCCTGGGCTCCGAACTTCCGAACGGCAAACTTTACGACTCCCGACCGGGCAGCGGCACGGGTGACGCCATCGGTAATTCGGAAAATTCGACGGGTACGGGCTTCAACACCCGGAAGTACCTTAACAAAGACGATATGGTGCAGCCCAACAACAGCGGTATCAATCTGATTCTGATGCGTTATGCCGAGATTCTGCTGATTTATGCCGAAGCGAAAATTGAAGCCAACGAGCTGGATCAGAGCGTACTGGCGGCTATTAATCAGGTGCGGAGCCGCCCGGATGTAAAAATGCCCGCCGTTACCACGCTGGGTTCGCAGGCCGAAATGCGAAAACTGGTCCGGAACGAACGCCAGGTCGAACTCGCGTTTGAAGGGCTGCGGTATTTTGACATCCGGCGCTGGCGAATCGCCGAAACCGTGGTGCCGGGCATTTTATACGGCATGACCTACACCAACCCCGCCGGGGAGCTGGTAACAATTTCCCTGCCCGCTTTTGTGAAAGTGTTCAACAAAGACCGTGATTATCTGTGGCCCGTTCCGCAACGGGAGCGGGAGCTAAACCCCAATTTAACGCAGAATCCTAACTGGTAAATTAACCTGATGCCTCCAATGAAAAAAGTCTTTTTTTTAGCCCTGAGCCTGACCGTCCTTGCTGCTTTTCAGCGACCGAAACCCGCAGTGACCCCCAAAGCCGTCACGATGTCGAAAGCTGCTTTGCAAAACAAAATCAAAGGCGGCTGGGCCGGACAGGTCATTGGCTGTACGTTCGGCGGTCCGACGGAGTTTCGTTATCCCGGCACGATGATCAATGATTACCAGAAAATTCCGTGGTACGACGGGTATATCAAACACACCATGATCAACAACCCCGGTCTGTACGATGATTTGTACATGGACCTGACGTTTGTGGATGTATTTGAAAAGTCGGGTCTTGATGCACCGACGGACGCCCACGCGAAAGCCTACGCCAATGCCGAATACATGCTCTGGCACGCCAATCAGGCCGGGCGTTATAATATCCTGAACGGCATCAAGGCACCCGAATCCGGACACTGGCTCAACAATCCGCACGCCGATGATATTGATTTCCAGATTGAAGCCGACTTTTCGGGGCTGATGGCTCCCGGTATGCCCAACACGGCGGCTCAACTGGGCGACGGTATCGGCCACATCATGAACTACGGCGATGGCTGGTACGGTGGGGTTTATGTGGGGGCGATGTATTCGCTGGCCTTTGTCTCGACGGACATCAATTATGTGGTAAAAGAAGCCTTAAAAACGATTCCGGCGCAAAGCACATTTTACCAGTGTATTGCGGATGTGATCAAATGGCACGCCAAATATCCGAACGACTGGAAGCAGACCTGGTTTGAAACGCAGCGCAAATGGTCGGATGAAGTAGGCTGTCCGGATGGTGTGCACGTTCCGTTCAACATTGATGCAAAAATCAATGCGGCTTACATTGTCATCGGGTTGCTGTACGGCGGTGGCGATTTTACGAAAACGATGGAAATCAGTACGCGCTGCGGACAGGACTCCGACTGCAACCCGTCTTCGGCGGGTGGTATTCTGGGCACCATGATGGGCTACGACAAAATACCGGCTTACTGGAAAATGGGCCTGACCGAAGCCGAGGACATTGATTTCAAGTACACAACCATGTCGCTGAACGATGTCTACCATATGGGATTAAAGCACGCGCTGGAGGTAATCCGGAAAAATGGCGGTCAGGTGTCGGGCGACAACATCACGATTGCGGTTCAGACGCCGAAAGCCGTTCGGCTGGAGCAGTCCTTTACCGGCCATTTCCCGATTGAGAAGAAAAATATTCACAAGGAGCTAACGGATGAATACACCGTTGATTTCGACGGGATTGGCTTCGTGCTGATGGGCCACGCATCGGCGAAATCGCCGGCCCCGGGTGGACCGTCGAATACGTCCTATGTCTTTAATGCCGAGCTTCATGTAGACGGGAAGCTGGTGGAAACCGCCAAATTACCGGTAAGCTTCATTGCGCGTCGGCACGAATTGTTCTGGAAATACCAGTTGCCGAAGGGAAAACACACGATTCGCGTGAAAGTCCTGAATCCCAATCCAGAATACACCATCCGGATGAGCCATTTGCTGACGTACGGCGACAAACCGCTCAAAACCGAACTATAGGAGAGTTCGTCTAACTCATAACTCTTCATTCTTAACTCCTGACTCTTACCCCTTGTCCGTTTGTGAACAAAAGAGTGTCCGTCACCGGACACTCTTTTGTTTTTGATGTGCTTATTCTGTTAATTATCAGCTCTTTGTTTTTCTGGCATAAGCCTTGAGCCAGGCTAGACGTTCCGTTTATCAGATTGTCGCATGTTCTACAGTTACCTCGTCATTGCGTTCCGAAATCTCTGGAAACACCGGCTGTTTTCCTTTATCAATGTCGTGGGGCTGGCGTCAGGGATGATGGTATGTCTACTGGCGTTGATCGACATCAAGGGCGCGTTCGATTACGGCAATTTTCACCCGCATTCGGACCGGACGTACCGGGTTTTGACTGATGTTACCAGCAGTGACAACCAGATGGTGGCTTTTGCCTCCACGCCGATGCCCCTGGCCGACGTCCTGAAGCGGGAATACGGTTTTGTGGAGCAAACGACCCAGGTGATTCGTGACTATGCCGAATTGACGGTGGATGGAAAAAAACTTGTCGATACATACTGCGCCGTTGACCCGGCGTTTTTTACGGTTTTGGGTTATAAACTAGCCAGTGGACAGCCTGCCATAGCGCCACGAACGGCGGTGTTGACACCCCAGACCGCCGAGAAATTTTTTGGCCTGTCGAACCCCATCGGAAAAGTCATTCACCACCAAGAGCTAGGTGCCATCACGGTTACGGGGGTCTTTCAACCGTTGCCAACCCGGTCCCATTTGGAGTTCGGTTTGGTGGTATCCATGTCGACGCGTTCTACCGAAAACCAGAAAAGGGAGCAGACCGACTGGAAACAATATAAGGCCGGATATACCTACGTTCGGCTAAAGGAAGGCGCGTCTGTTGAAGCATTGGAAAAAGCACTGCCGACCATTACCGCTAGAAATACAAAAGGAATTCAGTGGAAAACCGAAAAAAGTTACACGTTTCGGCCTCAATCCCTGGCAACTCTTTCTCCCGCTTTCGAAGAGCTGCAAATGAGCACCTGGGAGCCAACCTGGGGCAAACTGGCGACCGAGATGGCAGTTGGGTTAATAACCTTATTGCTGGCGGTTTTCAATTATGTCAATCTGACATTGGCCCGGTCGCTGAGCCGTGCCCGCGAGGTGGGCATTCGAAAAGTTTCCGGGGCTGTCCGCTGGCAATTAATGAGCCAGTTTATGGCTGAGTCGGTGATATTGTCGGTGTTCGCGTTGGGCGTTGCCTACCTGCTCCTGAGGCTGATCGAACCGATGCCGTTTGTGCAACAGTGGCTGATCGGGGGCGTGGAACTGAATCCGACGCTCTGGGCGGTTTTTGTCGGATTCAGTATAGTAACCGGTTTGCTGGCGGGATTTGTTCCGGCGCATGTATTGTCCGGTTTTCGACCCGCGCAGGTATTGCGGAGCCAGACCGGTTTGAAGGTTTTCAAAGGCATTACCCTGCGTAAATCACTGATTGTGGCCCAGTTTACGATTGCCCTGATCGCCATGATTGCGCTGTTGTCGGTGGCGCGGCAACAAAATTACATGGCGACGGCGGACTACGGTTTTCGGAGCGAAGGTATTTTAAATATTCCCCTGAACACGGTTCCTTACCAGCGGCTGGCGAATGAATTGAACCGCATACCGGGTGTGGAACGCGTATCGGCAACATCGGAGCTGTTTGGTAGTCACGGCGGAGAGTATAGAAAGGTTCGCCGGCAAAAAACCGGGGGCGATTCGACGGCGGTTTTTATTACGGCCGTTGATCAGCATTTTATCGCCAACATGGATCTTACCTTGCTGGCTGGTCAGAATTCGCCGGAGATGACGACCGATACCGCCGGGGAAGGTTCGCCGGGCCGGTTTGTCCTGGTCAATGAAGAAGCCGTTAAAGCCTTCCGAATGGGAAATCCGCGGGAAATGGTGGGTCAGACGCTCTGGTTGAATGACAGCACAGAAGTCCAAATCGCCGGTGTCGTAAAAAATTTCCAGTTTACCACCTTCAGCTGGGCCATCAAGCCGCTGATCCTGAGTTATCAGCCGAAGCAGTTCCGATACGTCAATGTCCGGATTGCCGACGGTGCTCCGGAAGCGACGCTGGCGAAAGTACAAGGTGTATGGAAACACCTGAATCCGCACCAGCCGTTTACGGGCGAATGGTACCGGGATTTTCTCTACAAACGGCACAGTCACGAAGACGATGTTAATTTCATGGGATTGCTGACGGCGCTGGCCTTTTCCATCGCCTGTCTGGGATTATTGGGGATGGTTACCTACACGACCGAAACCCGCGTCAAGGAGGTCGGCATTCGGAAGGTGATGGGCGCGGAAGTTCGGCAAATCATCTGGCTGCTATCCTGGGATTTTGTTAAATTACTGCTCATTGCGGGCGGGATCGCCCTGCCGCTGGGGTATCTGGCCGGAATGGCGTTTCTGATTAATTTTGCTTACCACGTTTCGATCGGTTTTGAAACGCTGGGGGGCTGCATCGGCCTGTTGCTGGGCCTCGGCGGATTAACCATCGGTTTTCGAACCTACCGGGCCGCGCTCTCGAATCCGGCCGATAGTTTACGAAACGAATAAGTAAGATTGTCTAAATAGATTCAACTATATCAAAGTATGATTTCACTACATAACGTTTCCAAGTACTACCCGGCCGGTTTCGGTAAGACGTACGTGCTGCGCAACATCTCCCTCGACATCAGCGAAGGTGAATTTGTCTCCATCATGGGGCCGTCGGGGTCGGGAAAATCCACGCTGCTTCACATTCTGGGTATGCTCGAGGAGCCGTCGGAAGGCGAGTACCTGTTCTTTGACCAGCCGGTGCAGAAACTGTCGGAGAAACGTCGTACCGAATTACACCGTAACTATATCGGGTTTGTGTTTCAGGCCTATCACCTGATCGACGAACTGACGGTGTACGAAAACATCGAAACGCCCCTGCTTTACAAAGGCATGTCGTCGTCGGAGCGGAAAAGCCGTGTGGCCGAATTGCTCGACCGCTTTAATATGGTAGCTAAAAAAGACCTCTTCCCGACCCAACTCTCGGGCGGTCAGCAGCAACTGGTTGGCATTGCCCGCGCCGTGGCTTCGCAACCGAAGGTGATTTTTGCCGACGAACCCACCGGTAACCTGCATTCCGATCAGGCAAAGGAAATTATGGACCTGTTTAAAAAATTAAACAAGGAAGATGGTGTGACCATCGTGCAGGTAACGCACTCGGAAGTTAATGCTGAATACGGTAACCGGATTTTGCGGCTGAAAGACGGCTGGCTCGAATCTTTCCCTGTGTCGTTGGAAAGCAAATAAAACCGTACGCTACAGGGCCGCGAACAGGGGGCTGATTCGGTCTACCGGCTTTTCATCAAAAACCGTGTTGCCGATTTGCCTAATCCATTGAATACCGGCGATATTGGTACAAAATACCGCATCGGCCCGGTCCAGGGCATCCGGTTTGAAAAGCCCTTCGTGAACGGTGAAACCGTGTTGCGGAGCCCGGCGGAGGAGCTGCCGACGCAAAATTCCGTCAATGCAGCCGCTGTCGAGGGAAGGTGTAAAAAGCTGGTTGCCCAGGAGCCAGAACAGGTTGGAGGCAATGCACTCGGCCAGGTTGCCGTGAGTATCCAGCAGAATCATGTCATCCGCCTGTTGCTGTTGTTTGGCAATACCGGCCAGCACGTACGGTAAGGCGCTCAGCGTTTTATAGGCCGAAACCGGCGAAGGCGACAGCCGAAACGCATCATAAAAACCGACGCTGGCTTTTTCCGTCAGCGCGAAGGCAGAGCCGGATCGGGCCGTAATCAGGTATTGTGTCTGGAAGCTGGTGGGTGTATAAAGGCCGCCGGGCTGGCGCCAGACTTGAAGTTTAATGCGGGAAGGCTGATCAAGGAGTTGATTGGCTTTCAGGAGGTCGTTGATCTGACTGAGGAGGAGATTCCGGTCGAACCGGGGAGGGGCGTGGAGTGAAAGCGCAGCCATACCACGGGTAAGCCGGTCGTAATGGTCGGGCCAGAACCGGACTTCGTGGGGTTCGTAACGGATGGTCTCAAACAATCCGTCGCCGTACTGGAAGGCCCGGTTGCTGGGCAAGAGCCAGACGGCTTCTTCCCGCAGAATATCCCCGTTTAAAACCACGTTCGTTTGCATTTTCACCGTTTATCTAAAATAAGTAAAGAGTACGCAAGATACTTTGTAACATTGAACAACCATGAAGCGATTTACTACCAACAAACGCCCGGTGAACCGGTTTAGATTGACGATCCTGGCATCGCTACTGGGACTTAGCGTTAACTTATCCGTGGCCCAAACCTCGAATGGGCAGGTCACAACATCAGCGGCTCCGGCCTCAAACCGGTTTTCGCTGCGGCAGTGTATCGATATTGCCCTGCAAAACAATTTACAGGTTCGGCAGGGGCAGTTGAATGTGCAGGGTAGCGAACTACAGCTCCGGCAGGCTAAATTAAATCGCTATCCGACAGCGAATGTATTTGCATCCCAGGCATTTAATGCGGGTTATACCGTCAACCCAACAACGAACAGTTTCGTTGATCAGAAAATCAACTCGAACAATATTCAGGCGTCTGCCAGCATGATTTTGTTTAACGGTTTTGCATTGCAGAATGCCGTTAAGCAAACTAGTTATGGTTTACAGGCGGCTCAGCAGAACTTACTGGCTAATCAGAATACCGTAGCACTCACGGTGGTGCAAAATTACCTGAACGTACTGACGTACGAAGAGCAGTTAGCGATTGCCCAGCGGCAGGCCGAAACATCGCGTAATCAGTTGGAGCGGACAGGCAAATTAGTTACTGCCGGAACGCTGGCCGAAGCTGAACTTTATACGATACGGGCCCAGCTTGCCAATGATGAACTGGCCATTGTAAATGCTCAGAATAATCTGGATTTAGCCAAGCTGGCGCTTTTACAAGCGATGAACTTGTCGGCAACGACCAATGGTTCACCGTCTCCCGGTACGATTGAGGTGGAACGTTACGAACTCCCGGACCCTACGGTGGAAGCCTATCCGGTAAGCGCGCAGCAGGTGTATGAAGCGGCCTTGCAGGTTATGCCGGATGTAAAAGCCGCCGATTTGCAGGTAAAAGCCGATGCCATGGGCGTACAGGTGGCTAAGGCAAGGCTTTATCCAACGTTATCACTGAATGGAGGTTTAACCACCCTTTATTCCAGTCTGGGGGCATTAAACATCACGCAGGGCGAGAGCGCAGAAAAGCGAACAGGCGAGTATGTCACGATTGGAGGCACCCAATATGATGTGTACACCCTTGCACCAACCACGCTACGGGCCGTACCATACACGTTTAGTCAACAGTTGAAAAATAACCTGAACCGGGGCGCTTCCATTCAATTGCAGATTCCCCTTTTCAACCGGTTCCAGAACCGGAATCAGATTACATCGGCCATCATTACCCAGAAAACGTCCGAAATTAGTGCCGATAATGCCCGGCTGACGTTGCGCCAGAATATCGAAACAGCATATACGAGTATGCTCGCCGGAGCCAATCGTTACCGCGCTACGCAGATTCAGGTGGAGTCGCTCGAAAAAGCTTTCCAGGCCGCTGAGAGCCGGTTTAATGCCGGGGCGCTGAACTCTGTTGACTATAATATTGCTAAAAATAATCTGGATACAGCGCGTGCCAACTTGGTACAAGCGAAATTTGATTATATTTTTAGAACAAAAATTCTTGATTTTTACCAAAATAAACCATTATCTTTTTAGCGAATAATGAACCGCACGGGTAGTCCCGAATGAATAATACACAGGCGCAAACATGAAATAAGAAGTGTCTGTCAATTCATACCGGTTTTTCGGTGATGTTCATTATTCATTCTTCGCTATTCGTGTATGAAACGTAAGTCAAACCGCATCTGGTGGATTTTAGGCGGTATTGTGATCCTGTTGATTGGTGGGTTGGTAGCTGCCAAGCAAGCTGGACTGATTGGTAAAGAAAAACCAACCGAAGTTGATTTTACCGCAGTCAAAAAGGTTGACATTATTGAGCGGGTCAGTGCTTCGGGTCGGGTTCAGCCGGAAGTGGAAGTGAAAATCAGTCCGGACGTATCCGGGGAAATCATTGCCCTGTACATCGCCGAAGGTGACTCCGTTAAAAAAGGGCAGTTGCTGCTGAAGATTCGTCCGGATAACTACGAGTCGCTGCTGGCCCGCGCCCAGGCAACGGTCAATTCCAGCCGTGCCCAGTATCAGCAAACCAAAGCCCTGGCGGCTCAGGCTCAGGCCCGGTTAATCCGTGCCAAAGCCACGTATGAGCGAAATAAAAAACTGCTGGCCGATAAAGTGATTTCTGCGGCTGACTTTGAGCAAATCGAAGCGGATTATAATGTGGCCCGGCAGGAAATCGAGTCTGTTCAGGCTAACATCAAGGCAGCTGAATTTAACGTCGCCGGAGCCGAAGCCGGTTTGCGGGACGCTACCGAAAACCTGCGCAAAACAACCATCTACGCGCCGGTAAACGGTACGGTTTCCAAACTGAACGTTGAGTTGGGCGAACGCGTGGTCGGAACGTCGCAGATGGCGGGTACGGAAATGCTCCGGATTGCCAACCTGAACAACATGGAAGTGCGGGTGAATGTCAACGAAAATGACATTGTACGCGTCAGTATGGGCGACACGGCTGATATTGATGTTGATGCCTACTCGACGACGGGCCGCAAGTTCAAAGGAGTTGTTACCGAAATAGCCAATACCGCTAATGGGCTGGCGGGCACCGGAACAGGCAGCGGGGCTTCCTCAAGCCTTTCGACTGACGCCGTGACCGAGTTCGAAGTGCGGATCAAAGTCCTGAACAGCTCATACAAAGATTTGCTGGCGCAGCGGACCAAGCGGACGTATCCGCTGAAGCCGGGCATGACGGCCTCGGTCGAGGTAATCACCGACCGGCGACCGGGTGTTCTGGCAGTTCCGATTGCCGCCGTTACGACCCGGGGTGCCGCTCAGGAAGCCATGAACCGTAGCCCGAATGACGACAACAATAATGATGAGAATAAAGCGGGCAATCAGGCTTCTACCAAAAAGGAGGAAGTAAAAGAGATTGTGTTTGTTCGCCAGAATGACAAAGTTGTTCAGCGGCAAGTCAAAACCGGTATTAGTGATTTTGACAACATTGAGATCAAATCGGGGCTGAAAGCCGGTGAAGAAGTCGTTTCAGGACCATTCATTGCGGTATCAAAACGTTTAAAAGACGGTGATCTGGTGATTAAGCGTGATCCTAACAAAGAGAAAAAACCGGAAAAAACGGCTGAATAAATATAATTGAACGATTAGGTTGAGAAAGCGAAAACGCCTGCCCGATTGAGAGGTGCGGGCGTTTTTTGTATTTTGCGGACCTTTACTGAAAGACTAAAGAGGATAGTCCAGCGATAAAAGACGCACCGATTGGCGAGTCGAAGTTTTTCTTTCTAGTGTCGTTTCTATCTTCTCAATTAAAACACCTATGAATCAAGCCGCTCGGATAACCGTTGTGGGTGGTGGCAGTTGGGCTACCGCGATTATTAAAATCCTATCGGAAGGAAATAACCATATTCGCTGGTGGTTGCGAAGCCAGCAGGACGCCGACCACATCAAGAAGTTTCACCACAACCCAAGCTACCTGAGCGATGTTCAGATCAGTCCCCGGAAAGTACGGGTTTGCACGAAAATTAAGGAAGCCCTGAGCGCCAGTGACCACATTATTCTGGCGGTTCCGGCGGCTTTTGTCAGTGATGCCTTACAGGGAGTAAAACCCGCACATC
Organism: Larkinella arboricola; assembly: GCF_003259745.1. Taxonomy (GTDB): domain Bacteria; phylum Bacteroidota; class Bacteroidia; order Cytophagales; family Spirosomataceae; genus Larkinella; species Larkinella arboricola. Next base: position 36,345 of record NZ_QLMC01000004.1, read on the forward strand.
TGGCCGGAAAGAGTGTTATTTCGGCCATTAAAGGCATGATTCCTGAAAAAAACCAACTGGTCACCGATTGGGCCGAACAGAATTTTGAGGTGCCCGCCAGCCGGATTGCCGTCATTGCCGGACCCTGCCATGCCGAGGAAGTTGCGCTCGAAAAACAGTCGTATCTGACCATGGCCTCACAAAATATGGCATTTGCTTCGGAAGTGGCCCAATTATTCAATGGCCGTTTCGTTCAGACCTCTCCGCTCGATGATATTTACGGGGTAGAGTACTGCGCCGTCATGAAAAATATCATTGCACTGGCCTGCGGTATTACACACGGTTTAGGTTACGGCGATAATTTTCAGGCGGTTCTGGTGTCCAATGCCATGCAGGAAATCCGGCGGTTTGTGGATACGGTTTATCCGATGCAGCGCGATCTGAGCGCGTCGGCCTATCTGGGTGATTTGCTGGTGACGGCTTATTCGCCATTCAGCCGCAACCGGACGTTTGGCCACCTGATCGGGCGCGGTTACAGCGTACAGTCGGCGCAAATGGAAATGAATATGATTGCGGAAGGCTATTATGCCGTGAAAAGCATTCACGAAATCAATCAGCACTACGGTGTTTCGATGCCGATTGTGGAGATGGTTTATACGGTTTTATACGAAAAAACGTCGCCGGTTTCGGCGACGAATGCGTTGAAAGCGGTTCTGAAATAAAACACCAGACCCAACGCTTAGAGGAAGCTCCGGATGTGAGCGGCTACTTCGGCCAGTTCATCCTGGCTCATTTTGAGCTTGTTATTGAAATTCATGTCCGCCATGCTGTTCAGCGGAATCAGGTGGACGTGGGCGTGCGGCACTTCCAGGCCAATAACCGATACACCGATCCGTTTGCAGGGAACGGCTTTTTCGATCGCGGGAGCAATCTGTTTGGCAAATTTCATCAGCCCGGCATACAGTTCGTCGTCCAGATCAAACAGGTAATCGATTTCCTGTTTCGGAATAACCAGGGTATGACCTTTAACAACGGGAAATACGTCTAGGAAAGCCAGGTAGCCGTCGGTTTCGGCAATTTTATGAGCCGGAATTTCACCGTTGACAATGCGGGAGAAGATGGAAGCCATAGGATTTAATGAATGACCAATGAATAATGAACAGTAAAAGTAGCGATACTACCCGAGTAGCTGCCTGGTTCATTATTCATTGGCCATTAAAATTAACGTCCGATTTCGAGTACTTCGAATTCCAGCGTACCGGCCGGGACCTTGATTTCGGTGGTGTCGCCTACTTTTTTACCCAGTAACCCCTTGCCGATGGGAGAACCTACGGAGATTTTACCCAGTTTCAGATCGGCTTCTTCTTCCGATACCAGCGTGTAGGTCATGGTCGCACCATTTTTCCGGTTTTTAATCTTTACAGTCGATAAAACCGATACCTGGGAAGTGTCAATGGCGGATTCATCCAGCAAACGGGCGTTCGAGACGATTTCTTCCATCTTCGAAATCTTCATCTCCAGCAAACCCTGTGCGTCTTTTGCTGCATCGTACTCGGCGTTTTCGCTCAGGTCACCTTTATCGCGTGCTTCAGCTATTTGGCGGGCAATATCACTCCGGCCTTTAGTTTTGAGCTCATTCAATTCGGCTTTCAGCCTCGAAAGTCCTTCTTCGGTGTAATACGAAATTTTACCCATGTTACATTACTCTATAAATTCTTTTGCCTTTGGTTTCATTATCCTTTAGTGCCTACGGTTCCTGATGTAGCTGCTTGTGTTCGAATGGCTACAAAAAAAGAAAAGAACGGTTCGCTGACCGTTCTCCATACAAAATCTTGTTTCTTTGTAGGAAGCGTCAGGAACCTTTCTGCGGAATCGTATGGATAACTGTTCGACTACTCATAGTGGAACTCAGGAGAACAAAAATAACAATTCCGTGGGATTCTCCCAACGCTCCAATCAGCAATTCGAGCAAATAACTAGTTACGGTTTTGAGAAGTAATTCTTTGCGCATCATATTCATGGGTACGCCGGATTTTGCGGTTGCCAGCCTGCGTAAACTGCTGGACGACGGCTGCCAGGTTGTGGCTGTTGTGACGGCTCCCGATCGACCCGCCGGACGCGGGCAGCAACTGACCGAATCGCCTGTGAAACGGGCGGCTGTGGCTGCCGGTGTCCCGGTATTACAACCAGAGAAACTGCGTGATCCGGTATTTCTGGAGCAGTTGCAGAGCTATCAGGCAGATTTACAGGTGGTTGTTGCATTTCGGATGCTGCCGGAAGTGGTTTGGGCCATGCCCCGAATCGGCACCTTCAACCTGCACGCTTCGTTGCTTCCGCAGTATCGGGGAGCGGCCCCGATCAACTGGGCCATCATCAACGGCGAAAAAGAAACCGGTGTGACGACGTTTTTCATTGAAAAGGAAATTGATACCGGTCAGATGATTTTTCAGGAAACCGAACCGATTTATACGCAGGATACCGCCGGAACGCTCCACGACCGACTGATGGAGCGGGGAGCCGGGTTGGTACTGAAAACCGTTCGGGCAATTGAGTCCGGGACGTATCCGCGCATTCCGCAGCCCGCCGTTGAAGACCTCAAAATGGCGCCGAAAATTCACCGCGAAACCTGCGAAATCAACTGGTTCCAGTCGGCTGAAGCGGTTCGTGATTTTGTGCGGGGTATGTCACCTTATCCAACAGCCTGGACGAAAATCAACGGGAAGATATACAAGATTTATGCGGTCTCGACGACTGATCAGTCACCTTTTTCGGCGGAACCCGGTGAAGCGTATTCGGATGAAAAAAAGACACTGCTCGTCAAGGCCGAAGATGGCTGGTTGTCAGTGGAGGAATTGCAGGCCGAGGGTAAACGGAAAATGACTATTGAGGAATATTTTCGGGGGAATAAAATCTGAACGAATGTTACTTAGTTTAATTGCCGCTGTTGCCGAAAACGGGGTTATCGGGCAGGAAAATGAGTTGGTGTGGCACTTGCCTGACGACTTCAGATACTTCAAACAAACGACGTCCGGACACCCGGTGCTGATGGGCCGAAAAACGTTCGAGTCGCTGGGAAAACCGTTGCCAAACCGCCTGAATATCGTCATTACCCGCAACCCTGATTATCAACCCGACGGCGTTGTAGCTGTTGATTCGTTGGAAAAAGCGTTGTCAGAAGCCCGGAAAACGGCCGTTACCGAAATATTCGTGATCGGCGGAGCTGAAATCTACCGGCAGGCCCTTCCAATCGTAGACCGGCTGTACCTCACGGAAGTGAAAGCAGCCTTCGAAGGAGATACCCGGTTTCCGGAGTTTGACAAAGCGGAATGGCAGGAAATCAGCCGGCATCATCACCCCGCCGACGACCGGCACGCGGTGGCGTTTGATTTTGTGATCTGGGAGCGAAAGCGGGAATCCTTACGGCAGTAAGGAGTTCGTTATCCTCTCATCAACCGAATGACGACTACTTCAGCCAGCAGGAAAACCAGGGCGGCAATCACAAAATATTTCCACAGGTTGGTGCCGAGGTTTTGCTGACGCAGTTCGTCCACGAAATCGTCGTCCTGAATGCTGTCAAAAATCTGTACATTGGGTTGGCCGGTAAAGATGCGCCGGAGCTCGTCGGGTTTGTAAAAGTCCATCTGCGACTCCCGGTTGCCGTGGTTAAACGCCAGCAGCTTCTCCGTTTTACCGTTCAGTTGCAATTCATAATACCCCGAAGCCAGTTGCTGGCCGTCGTTCAACTGGTTGCTTTTGGGGAGTTCCATAATCAGTTGTGTGCCGTTCACGCGTTGTACAGGAATAATCTCCAGTTTGTCGCGCTTCAATTTATAGACGGCGTTGGGGGAGGCATCACTGACCGTAATATCAATGGTGTTCTCATCGAACGAGTAAGCCGTGCGTTGGGGCCGTACGCTTAAAGCCGCAATTTTGTACATGATAGGCACAAACAGCGCGTGTTGGGCAATGTTTCCGTATTCGGTATTCAAAGGACTGGCAAAAATATACACCTGACCACCCGCCGATCCGCCCGCCCGGGATTGCGTCAGGAAAGGTGTGCCATTGCGGAGCGTCAGCAGCCGTTCGCCCACAACCCGCCACTGCCAGACCGGCACGGCGTTTGGCAGGTTTTCGATCCCCTGCTGGTTGGTGCGTTCAAAAATATCCCGGAAGAACGGATTCTGGCGGTTCGGTGCCGATAGCGGTTGGGAAGGAGGCAGGGGAGGAGTCTGGGTCTGCAAACCACCTGCCCCCAGACTTGCCAGAAACGACGACCAGGCAGTGGCGTTTGGGGTGGTTGGCGGAATCACGACCAGACTGCCGCCCTGACGAACAAACCGTTCGAGTTCACTGCGCAGGGTTCCACCAACCTGATTGAGTCCTTCCAGAACCACTAAATCGGCGGTTTTGAACTGGCCTACGTCCACATTCTGGGCGCTAAAGCTCTGCCGAACAAACAAACTGTCATTACCGTAAACGTTTTCAACGTAATTGGCCTCGGTTTTCTGGTCATAGAGGTGAAGAACCCGGATGGACGGTGATGCCTGAATGACGAAATGGTACTCGTTATCGAAGGTAATCGGGTAATCCTCAAACGTAATGCGTCCGCGCCGGAATCCTTTCTGGGTCACATTGAAATTCAGACTGGCGGTAGCGGCTCCCTTACCCGGCAGCGTTACCGAAGCCGTCGAAACCTGGGTCTGATCGATAAACAATTTAATGGGCAGGTTCCGTACCGACTCCTCGCCACTGTTCCGGACCCGAACGTTGAGCGTGTTGTTTTGCAATTCGCGGATAAACGGGGTACTGAGCCAGACGGAATCCACGAAAACATTTTTGGTAGGCTGGGTTTCCAGAGGGACCAGAAAAAGCCGGTTGGTGGTGTCGATTTTCAGCCGGGACAGGTCGCCGACGGTGCTTTTCTGGAAATCCGAAAACCAGAACAACTGGTTCGGACCGCTGGGGTTATTGGTGGCCAGCAGGTTCAGTTGCCGACGGTATACATCCGCCAGCGTGCGGGGTGTGTGCGCAAACCGGATGGTGGTAACGCGGTCGCGGAGTGCATCGGCCGTTCCAACGGTTTGCTCCTGACTGCTGAAGTCGTTAGTAACCAGTTGCAGCGAAGTGGCGTTGCGGAAAAGTCCCAGGAGTTGATCCAGCTTGCTGGTGGCGATGTCGAGATACCGCTTCTCGTTCAGTTCATTCTGCATGCTGTACGAGTTGTCGAGGTACAGACTCGTCAGGCCCGTTCGCGACAGACCTAACCGGCTTTTGCTGGGGATAAACGGTTGGGCAAAGGCCAGCACCAGGCAGATAATAAACAACGACCGGAACAGCAGAATCAGGTAATGCTTTAGCCGCCGGAACGATTTGGTTTCGGTCTGGACGGTTTTCAGCAGCGCGACGTTGGTGAAAAACACCCGGCGCGTCCGGCGAAAATTAAATAAATGGATGGCAACAGGGACAGAGACAGCCAGTAGCCCAAACAGAAAAGAAGGATATAGGAAACTCATCAAACGGTTCGCTGGAACGATTATTTTCTTTTATAACGGCCAAACAAATTAATGTTGTTCGGGCTGTAACGAATTTAGCAAGAATAGCATACGAACAATACAGATGAGCTGGATTTCGGTGAATAAATAGACAAAAGCCTATTTTACGCTCCTTTTATTTCAAGCGTATAAAAAGCTTCCTGCGTTTGCAAAACATCCGTATAGGTAATAGAACCGTTTTCGTCGCCAATGGTCACAAATTCCGGCACGGGTGTGTGCCCTACCACCTGATGCAAACCGGGCAGGTAATCCGTTGACGTTTCCCGTTTGTCGGCCCAGACCGGCCCCCCGGCTTCGTCGGAACCGCCCCGCAGGTAACTCACATCAAATAACGCTGTGCGTAGCATCCGGTCCTGGTGCATCCTATTCATTACTGGAGCCAACTGGCTCAGGTCCTGTGGATCAAGGTCCAGGTTCAAGCGTAAACCGGCTTTCGGCAAATGCGATAACCAACGGTTGGACACGCCTGCGTGTGTGAACAGATAAGCTCCTTCCTGATGGGCAATTTGGAACAGCGATTGCTTCATGGTAAATAAATGGGTCAAGGCAGGTTGCTGAGAGGGCCGAAATCCCGAACAACGGTAATGGGGGAAATGAAGATACTGCGCGTCATGATTCCCAATCAACAGGACAACTTTATCAGGATACTTCTCTTTTATCGCGATAATTTGTTGCAGATTTTCAAGAATAGTCTTGTCACTCAGTTCATAACTGTCCGTGTAATCACCCAGAAAAATAACCCTGTCGTACTGATCAACGTTGATGCGGAGCCAGTCAGCACGCCCGTGGAGATCTGAAATGGTGATAATTTTCATAAACTCAATATATTGAAAAAGCCTTTACCGCAAGACGCGGTAAAGGCTTTTTCGGCTTACTAATCAGTAACTTATAACGTACGTTTTACTTCTTTAAATTCGAAGCTTTCGATGGTATCGCCCACCTGAATGTCGTTGAAGTTCTTGATACTTAAACCACATTCGTAATTGGTACGGACCTCGTTGACATCGTCTTTAAACCGTTTCAGGGCGCTGATTTCGCCGGTATGCACCACGATGAAGTCGCGAACCACCCGGACTTTGTTGTTCCGGCGGATGATACCATCCGTGACCATACAACCGGCGACCGTTCCGACGCGGCTGATCTTGAACACGTCCCGAACCTCGATGTTACCAACAATAACCTCTTCGGTTGTGGGTGCCAACAGACCTTCCATGGCATCGCGGACTTCGTTGATGGCATCGTAGATGATGGAGTACAGACGGATTTCGATTTGCTCCTGTTCGGCCAGACGGCGAGCGCCAACGGAAGGCCGTACCTGGAAGCCGACGATAATCGCATCCGACGCCGACGCCAGCAGAATATCCGACTCAGAAATCTGGCCAACGGCTTTGTGGATGATGTTCACCTGTACTTCTTCCGTCGACAGTTGCAGCAACGAATCGGAGAGCGCTTCCACCGAACCGTCCACGTCACCTTTCACAATAACGTTCAGTTCCTTGAAGTTACCGATGGCTTTCCGGCGACCGATTTCTTCCAGTGTAATGTGCTTACGAGTCCGCATGTTCTGCTCACGCAGCAATTGCTCCCGTTTGTTTGCAATTTCGCGGGCTTCACGCTCCGTTTCCATGACGTTGAACTTATCACCGGCCTGCGGTGCTCCGGGTAGACCCAGAATCTGAACCGGCGTTGAAGGACCGGCTTCTTTCAGACGTTGTCCTGTATCACCTGTCATGGCGCGGATACGACCAAAGTGGGCACCAACCAGGATAATATCACCCTGGCGAAGCGTACCATTCTGTACAAGCATGGTCGTTACGTAACCCCGACCTTTGTCCAGCTCCGCTTCAATGACGTTACCAGTAGCCCGTTTGTTCGGATTCGCTTTCAGTTCGAGCAGTTCGGCTTCGAGCAGGACTTTCTCCAGCAATTCCGAAATACCCAGACCTGATTTCGAGGAAATTTCCTGGGTTTGGTATTTACCGCCCCATTCTTCCACGAGCATATTCATTTGGGAGAGTTCTTCCCGGATTTTATCGGTATTGGCACCCGGTTTATCAACCTTGCTGAATGCAAACACAATCGGAACACCAGCTACCTGCGCGTGGTTAATGGCTTCGCGGGTTTGCGGCATGACGCTATCGTCGGCAGCAATCACGATAATAACCACGTCAGTAACCTTCGCACCCCGTGCCCGCATGGCCGTAAAGGCTTCGTGACCCGGCGTATCGAGGAAGGTAATCATCCGGTCGTCGTCTGTTTTTACGCTGTAAGCACCAATGTGCTGCGTAATCCCACCAGCTTCCCCGGCTGCAACGCGCGTCCGGCGAATGTAGTCGAGCAAAGACGTTTTACCGTGGTCAACGTGACCCATGATGGTTACAATCGGAGCGCGGGGCTGTAGATCTGCCTCATCATCAGGTTCTTCTACCAGGCTGGATTCGATTTCTTCTTCAGCCGATACAAACTGTACTTCATAGTCGAACTCGTCGGCAATTACCGTAATAGCTTCTGCATCGAGCCGCTGGTTGATGGATACAAACATCCCCAGACTCATACAGGTAGCAATTACATCGTTGACCGAAACACTCATCAGCGAAGCCAGATCGTTTGCCGATACGAATTCGGTTACTTTCAGGATTTTTGCTTCTTCGTTTTCCTGGTCAAGACGCTCGCGTTCCCGTTCGGCCCGTTCCATACGACGATCCCGGCGACGGTCGGCCCCACGGTTCGGTTTGTTACCGGTCATCCGGGCCTGTGTAGCGCGGATCGAATCTTTTACTTCGCGTTCAGTCGGCTCATCCCGGCGGTCGCGTGTATTCCGTCCGCCTGTTTTTCCTTTGGCTTGTGCGCCACCCGTATTAGCAGGTTTAGCAGCCTGACCCTGTCCTTGGCCTGTATTCTGTCCCTGACCGGGTTGGTTACGATTCGCATCCCGGTTTCGCGGAGCACCCTGGCCCTGTTGGGGTTGGGCGGCTCCTCCTGCGGGAGTAGCACCGCTGACGGGATCACGACGGAGCCGCTTGCGTTTCCGTTTCTTATCGCGATCATCGGTTGATGCGACCGGACCGGTTTGCTTTTTAGAGCGCTCAGACGGTAATTCAATGGTACCTAAAACCGTAAGTCCACGCAGTTGTTCCCCTCGGCCACGGATGGTTTCAATAGGAACATCGGGTTCTGTCTCCGGCTGTTCCGCACGGGGTGCGGGAACTGGAGCTGGAGGGGTTGGACGAGGTTCAACCGGACGGGGCTGCGGCTGTTGCTGCCCACGGTTGTCCTGTGGACGGTTACGGTCCGGACGGTTCTCCTGACCCTGACTTCCGGGCCGATCCGGTCGCCGGTCGCGTGAACCGTCATTGCGGTTCGGAGACTGACCTTGTCGGTTATCCGGGCGTGAACCTTCGGGCCGGGGGCCGTCTGGCCGCGGACCGTTATGCCGGTTTCCATCACCCCGATTGGCGTGCTGGTGTCGCGGGTTCGAATCATTGGGCCGCGGTGATGGCTTACGTTCCAGATCAATTTTGCCCAATACCGTTAGTCCAGGCAAACGGGGGCTCGACAGATCAGATCCGGCTGTTTCCTTAGATTCTGGCTGGTCTGACTGGGGAGCCGGAGCCGGTGGTGGAGTTACAGCCTGTGGTGTTTCTACCGGTGGCGCTGGCGTAACCGGTGTTGGTGGTGCTGGTTGGGCAACCGGTTCCGGTTTTTTCTCAGCCATTGGCGGAGCAACCGGTTCGGGTTTTGCCGCCGGCGTTTCGCGTGGTTCAGCCGGTTCGGGCTGCTGACGAGCTTCGACTGGCTCGGGCGCGGGTGATGGCGTCACGGGCTTGGGTTCAGGTTTCGGCTCGGGTGTTACGGGTTTTTCTGCAACAACCGGCGCGGGTTGCGGAGCAACGGGTTGTGGTTCTGGCACAACTGGCGTTTCCTGTACGGGCGCGGGTTTTGGAACAACCGGAGTGGGCGCCGGTGGCGGTGATGCCGGCTGCTGAGAAGGCCGGGGGGGCTCACTGCGGAAATATTGTGGCAAATCATCGTCATCCCGACGTTTTGGTTCGGGCATAACGGGTTCAGGAGCCGGCTTGCGGGCCGCCCCACCATTCAATAGTTCTGTATTACCGAATTCTTTTGCCAAGATTTCCACCTGCTCATTGGAAATCTTGCCGTTAGGGTTACTATCAACCTTAATCCCTTTGGCAGAAAGACGACTCACCACAGTAGACGAACCTACTCCGAGTATTTTTGCCACTTGGCTAAGGCGCATGGATTTATCTTCTGCCATACAAATGGTTTAGAATGAAAAACAGCACTTTTAATGATGAACTATATATGATGAACGATGAATGGACAAACTTAATTCATCATCCATCACTAATCCTTCCTCATTATTACTCAAATTCCTGGCGTAAAATCCCCAGGATCTCTTCAATTGTATCCTCTTCCAGATCGGTCATCCGGACGAGTTCTTCTTTCGAACGGGCCAGCACACTTTTGGCGGTGTCCAGACCCACCCGACGTAGTTCGTCGATCATCCAGGTATCGATTTCATCGCTGAATTCTGACAAATCAACGTCTTCATCGTCTTCCTGGCCTTCGACATCGCGGAATACATCGATCTCCATGCCCACCAGCCGTCCGGCCAGTTTGATGTTCTGTCCACCTTTTCCGATGGCCAGTGAAACCTGATCGGGTTTCAGAAAAACCGACACGCGTTTGGCGTCGCGGTCAATTTGCATGGAACTAATTTTGGCCGGACTTAAGGCCCGGCTGATTAACAGCTCGAAGTTATCGGTATAATTGATAACGTCAATGTTTTCGTTGCCCAGTTCCCGGACGATGCTGTGGATTCGCGATCCTTTCATCCCGACGCAGGCACCAACCGGGTCGATCCGGTCGTCATAGGATTCAACGGCCACTTTAGCCCGCTCACCCGGTTCGCGGACGATCCGGCGAATGGAAATCAGGCCGTCGTAAATCTCCGGAATTTCGTTTTCAAACAGGCGCTCTAAAAAGACCGGCGACGTACGCGACAGAATGATCTTGGGCGTACCGTTGATCATTTCAACGCGGTGGACGACGGCTTTGGTCGTTTCGCCTTTCCGATACCGGTCTTTCGGAATTTGCTCACCTTTCGGAAGGCTGATTTCATTGCCTTCGCTGTCGAGCAAAATTACTTCATTTTTAAGCAATTGATAGACTTCTGCATTCAGCAAATCGCCCACCTGATTTTTATATTTATCGTACAGGATCTCTTTTTCCAGATCCTTGATCTTCTGAATCAGCGTTTGCCGGGCCGTTTGAACCACCCGCCGGCCAAAATCCTCTAATTTAACTTCTTCGGCAACTTCTTCACCGACTTCAAAGTCAGCCTGAATTTTACGGGCTTCTGACAGCGGGATTTTGTCATAATCCCAGATGTCTTCCGAATCGTCATCGACAATCTCGCGGGTGCGCCACATTTCGAGGTCACCACTTTCGGCATTGATGATGACATCAAAGTTTTCGTCCGTGCCGTATTTTTTGCGAATCATTGTCCGGAATACATCTTCCAGAATTTTGATCATGGTCGGGCGGTCAATGTTTTTTGACCGTGCAAACTCTGCAAACGACTCAATGAGTATTCCGCTATCCATCATTGCAATTTTCGGTTTTTAGGTATAGTTTTCAGTAGCGGGCTTCCAGTCAGAACAAACAGAAACTACTAACTGAAAACGCTACATTGAAACCGACACGCTTATTTAAATGAAATTTGTATTGTGCTCTTTTTAATTTCAGCAAACGGTATTTCCGTTGGTTCAATTGGCGGATCGTTTTTCTTTGGTTTTTTTAGCGGCTTTTCGGTAATAATAATCGCTTCTTCGCCAACGCTTTCCAACTTTCCTTTGCGCGTCTGACCGTCGTTCAGTAACACTTCAATTTCGCGACCCACATTTTTCAGGTATTGACGTCTCAAAACCAGCGGTTCGTCGACTCCCGGCGATGAGACTTCCAGGGTAAAGGGCTGTCCGTCAAAAATTTCAAGCTCTTCCAGTTGGTTACCCAACTTCCGGCTGATCCTTGCGCATTCTTCAATCGTAATTCCGGTATCGCTATCCAGCAGAACGGTTATTTTGGCACGAATACGGGAAGGGGATACCTGAATATCAACGACAAAATACTGATCTTCGTTCAGATACGGCTGTAACAGTTCGTTAACTTTCGCCTTTACATCCATAAATTAACAAAAAAGGGAGTTGAAAACTCCCTGCCATGCATAAATGCTGATAAGTGTTGCAAAGATAAACATTTTATGAATTGTTTCCCAATCAAATTGATAATCGGAACTTAACAATTTTTCGGACTGATTGAACGGGCTATTTTCCAAACAAACGTTCGTAACTTTGTACGCATTCGCCCTTCTCCTTACGTTACTGAATTAAAGTCGGTTTGCCTGACCCGCACCCATTTTACTCGTCGTATGAAATTTTCGCTTAGGCTTGGCGTACTGGTTTCGTCGTTTTTTTCGTCGTTGTTCTGGTCGTTAAACTTGTTGTTGTTTCTGTATACACTTCTGGTTTATTATCTCCTTTACGAAGTCCCGATCGGACATTGGATAGGCGGTATTTTCATGATTTCATTACCGATCGCGTGGGCTTTTAATCTGTTCTTTATTCTGTTCTGGCTGCTGGTAAAACCCTGGCGGGCGCTGCTTCCCGTCCTGACTCTGTTGATCGGAATTCCGTTCTGGCGACGCACATTTACGTACAATCAGCCTAATGATAACAGCGAAAAGTGGCCGACGCTTCAGGTCATGAGTTACAATGTAATGGGGTTCAATCGATACGATGTAGTGGATACCCAACACCCCGACGACGCCAACGCCATGATCGACTGGGTGCTGAAAGAACCGTCGGATGTGAAGTGTTTTCAGGAATTTTATAACGACGACAATTCGTTTGTCTTTCGAACAATCCGGCGGCTGGAACGGGCCGGTTATCCATACTACGCCATTCTTCACCCTCCCGACCGGAAAGGAATGGAAAAAGAACCGGGGAAGTTTATTGGAGTTGCGCTGTTTTCAAGGCATCCTATTGTGAAACGCGGGGAAGAAATTTTTGATCATTTCAACGGCCTTGTCTGGGCCGATGTGAAAGTAAATACCGACACCGTCCGGGTAATCAGCCTCCATTTGCAGTCGATGGGAATTCGGGTGGGTGGTATGCTGGATGAGGAGCAACGGAGCCGGGTCAAACGAAATACGCAGGGGGTGTTACGCCAGCTTCGGCAGGGCCTGACGCTGCGCCGGAATCAGATTAACCGGGTGGAGGAATACTACCGGAACAGCCCGCACCCCGTCATTATTTGCGGTGACTTTAACGATACGCCGTATAGCTTTAGTTACGGGAAACTGCGCCGGATTCTGCGGAATGCCTTTGAAGATGCGGGCCGCGGGTTTGGTTTTAGTTTCAACAAAGCCCCGGGTTTCCTTCGCATCGACAACCAGTTTTACAACGCCCGCTTCCTGGAACCGCTCAATTATATTACCTACCGCGAGGTTAAATATTCCGACCATTACCCGATTATGGCGAAGTATGCCATTAGGCCGCGCGAAATCAGCCGGGACCGGCGCCCGAAAACCCACGTAGAATTTGATTTCTAAAGGCGGGATCAGGGGTGCGCGTCCACCCAGACCTGGCCATCTTCAAAAATCTCTTTTTTCCAGATTGGAACCTGTTGTTTCAGGGTGTCGATGATGTAGCGGCAGGCATCGAAGGCGTCGGCCCGGTGCGGGGTAGCAACGGCAATCAGGACAGCCATTTCGCCGATGGCCAGGTTGCCTTTCCGGTGAATAATCGCGTACTTCCGAACATCCCACCGCTGGCAGGCTTCGTCGGCAATTTCCTGCATTTTGGCCAGCGCCATCCGGTCGTAGGCTTCGTATTCCAGCCGTTCGACGGGGCGGTCTTTGGTGTTGTCGCGAACGGTACCAAAGAAAAACGTGATGGCCCCAGCCGCATCTGTAGCAACGTACTGGTAAGCCGCATTCATATCAATCGGATCAGTCGTAATCGAAACCATAAAGGAATGAAGAGTTAAGAGTGATGAGTTAAGAGTTATGAAGGGCACCTGCTGGAGGGAGGCACCATAAAAATTCTTCACTCATAACTCTTAATTCTTCACTCATGTTATCCTCCGCTGACGGGCGGGATGAGGGCAATTTCGTCGTTGGGGCGCAGGGCCTGGTCCGTTTCGGCGTATTCACCGTTGACAGCCACCAGCAGCGAGCGAAGGCCGTTCAGGGCGGGATATTGCTCTTTTAAATGGAATAATAGATCGCCTACCTGACCGGTTTGGGGTAGGTCGAGCGTAAGGGCCGGCGAGCCGACAATCTCACGCGTAATACCGAAAAGCAGAACAGAAACTCGATTGCTCATACCATCAAAGATACAAAAGGAATCATTGAAAAGAGAGAGCTACTAACGGTTTTAATGCTTCAGACGATAGTATGGGTGAACGGCCACTGAATAAATGATTAAAAACCGTTGGTTAATTCAGACGATCAGAAGACTTTGCGTTCTTTAAACCCGTTAACCTTTTATTTTCAACCTTATGACGGACCCGCAATTCAAGGAATTTTTCCAGGATGTGTTAATAACGGTTTACGCCAATATCCGGGATTTGCACGAAAAACAAGGTTTTGCCGACCCCGAGGAACAGGACTACATCAGCGGACGGTTGTTCAGCTACGAAGAAATACTGGCCATTTTTCGGATGTCGGCCAACGATACCGGGGTTAATCCGAAAGAATTAGGATTGTAGTTTTTACAAAATAAGTTTGATATTTGGCAGTCGGCTGTTCAATCCGTACGAAGGAATCCGTCGTCAGTGAAATTATACCCAACACCTTTACATTCTTTATGAAACAACTCCTTCTTTCCGCCGTCCTGCTGGGCATGCTGGTCGGCTGTAATAACTCCCAAAAGAACCAAGAATCTTCAACCATGTCGGATAGTACAAGCACAGCAGCCGCCGATTCAGCCAGCGGTCTGCCCGAACGTTCGCGTTTTCAGAAAGAAATTGATGGCAAACAAAATGATCTGTATGTTTTGACCAACGCCAAAGGCATGAAAGTCGCCATTACCAACTACGGCGGTCGGATGGTCAGTATTCTGGTGCCCGATAAAGACGGTAACATGGTGGATGTCACGCTGGGACACAGCAGCATCGACGATTATCTGGCAAAGGAATCGTTCTTTGGCACGCTCGTCGGACGGTATGGCAACCGGATTGCAAAAGGGCAGTTTACGCTCGACGGTAAAACGTACAAGCTGCCAATCAACAACGGTCCTAACTCGCTGCACGGTGGCAAGAAAGGCTTTAACGCCAGAATGTGGGACGCTACGCCCGTGGGCAATAATGCTCTGAAACTGCACTACGTTTCACAGGATGGGGAAGAGGGTTACCCCGGTACCCTAACGGTCGATGTAACCTATACGCTGACCGACGACAACGGTATCCGGATTGAGTACCAGGCCACGACCGACAAAAATACCGTCGTCAATCTGACCAACCACGCTTATTTCAACCTGAACGGCGAAGGTTCGGGCTCGGTAGCCGACCACCTGATTCAGATCAATGCCGACCGCTACACGCCGGTTGACGCCACGCTGATTCCGACGGGCGAACTGGCTCCGGTGGAGGGAACACCGTTCGATCTGCGCAAACCCGTTGCCATCGGCGAGCGCCAGGATGTGGATCACCCGCAGATTAAAAACGGGGGCGGTTTCGACCACAACCTCGTTCTGAATGGCGGACAAACTGCCCAACCGCGTTTAATTGCTACGGCAACGTCGCCCAAGACCGGTATCTCGATGGACGTACTGACCACGGAGCCGGGTGTGCAGTTCTACGGTGGGAATTTCCTGGACGGAAAAGCAACGGGCAAATCCGGTAAGGCGTACGAAAAACGCAACGCTTTCTGTCTGGAGACGCAGCATTTTCCCGATTCTCCCAATCACGCCAACTTCCCAAGCGTGGTGCTGAAACCCGGCGAAACCTACAAAACGACCACTGAATACCGGTTTTCGGTTAAATAACAACAGAGAGTTGCCAGTGGCTTCATAAGCCGCTGGCAGCCAGATTTATTGCCGTATGAAAAACAGAATTGGATTTAGAATAAAAATTGCCACTGTTGTTTTGCTGGCGCTGGTGTCGCTCCAGACGATGGCGCAGCAGTGGACCGCGCAGAAAGCGAACGATTGGTACAACCGCCAACCCTGGCTGGTGGGGAGTAACTATATGCCCGCCACCGCCATCAATCAACTCGAAATGTGGCAGGCTGAAAGCTTCGATCCGAAAACCATCGACAAAGAGTTGGGCTACGCCGAGAGTCTGGGAATGAACACCATGCGGGTGTTTCTGCACGATATGGTGTGGCGGCAGGACGCTGCGGGTTTTAAAAAACGGATTGACGCGTTTCTGACGCTGTGTGCCAACCACAAGATCAAGCCCATGCTGGTGTTGTTCGATTCGTGCTGGGACCCACAGCCGAAGCCGGGCAAACAGCACGAACCGGTGCTGGGCCGCCATAATTCCGGTTGGGTGCAGGGGCCGGGAGCCGCCATTCTGAGCGATAAAAGCCAGTGGGAAAGCCTACGGAGTTACGTCAAAGACATTGTGAGTTCGTTTAGAACCGATGACCGGATTCTGGCCTGGGACATCGTCAACGAACCGGACAACGACAATGCCAACAGCTACGGCCGCAACGGCAGCATCAAAACTGAACTGCCGAACAAAGCGCAATTGGGCGCTGAACTGGTGAAAGCCGGTTTTGGCTGGGCGCGGGAAGCAAACCCAACGCAGCCCATCACGGCGGCTCCCTGGAAAGGCGACTGGTCGTCTTTGGAAAAAATGGATGACATGAACCGTTTTCTGGTGCAGAACTCCGACGTGATTACCTTCCATAACTACGGTCCGCCCGCCGAATTTCAAAAACGAATTACGGAACTTAAGAAATTCGGACGGCCCCTGATTTGTACGGAATACATGGCTCGTCCGGCGGGCAGCACCTTTGAAGGGAGCCTGCCGATTGCTAAAGCCGAAAAAGTGGGAATGATGAACTGGGGTTTTGTTTCCGGGAAGTCAAACACGATTTTCCCCTGGGATTCGTGGCAGAAGCAGTATACGGCCGAACCGCCGGTCTGGTTCCACGATATTTTCCGGGAAAACGGGCAGCCCTACATTCCGGCCGAAACGGCTTTCATCAAGAAGATGACGGGCAAATAAAAAAGCCAAACGGTTTAAATGGTCAGGATTGTTCAGGGTTCTTATTCAGAAAGCCACTTAACCTAGCCATTTAAACCGTTCAGCCTTGTAATACCGTTTCCGACCTACAGCTTAGTTGTCCTGCAATTTTTCGCCGGCTTTTTCTAATTTTTTGCCAGCGTTTTTCTTCGCATCCCGCGCTTTTTGCTTGGTTTCTTTCGACGTTTCACGGATTTCATCGCCCGCATTATCGGCAGCATTGTCTATTTTCCTGCCCGCTTTTTTCGCTTTCTGTTTCGCTTCCTGCTTCGTCTCACGAGCTTCGTGTGCTACATTGTCAGCGGCTTTATCAACGGCCTGGCCTGCATGATGTGCGCTTTCCTTTGCTTCCTGTTTTACCGTTTGTGCATTGGCTGTTAACCCGAATACGGTCAGCAATGCAGCTATCCATAATTTTTTCATGACGTTTGTTGGTATGATTTATAGTCTGTTATAAATAACCAGCGTGGCCCGGGAAATGTTGGGCAAAAACATAAAAACCTTCCCGGATCGGGAAGGTTTTTAGCTGAATAATCCGTTAAACTACTGATTATTTAAGATTTGTGAGCGTAAAGAACGTACCCAGTAGGTAATCCGCTACGCCGGTATAATGATCCCTTCCTTTCAGGGGCTCGAGCTTCACGTTGGTAGCGCCCCGGGCCTTCATGGCCTTTTCGGCATCTTCCGAATTAAAGTAAAACACGAGGTTGTCGGCCGTGCCATGATACAGCGTCGTCGGTGTTTTGGGCTTCCAGTCATATACATCGTTGTCTTTAACCGCGTTCAGAAAACCGGTATCCGTGCCGTCGTTGATGGCCTTTTTAAAGCTGTCGGTGAAGGCATCGCTGATGCTCATCTGGATGTCGGTATTAATACCGTTCTGTGTTACCTGGGTGGCATACGGTTCTTTCAGATAATAACTCATCGGCCGGTTCAGCTTATACACGTTGTTGTAGGTGAGCAGCGTCCACAGGTACAACTGGTTATAGCTGGCAATACCGTGCGTTTTCTCGTTTATAATGTACTTCATAAATGCCGATTTGTGGTAGGCACCCGCGCCCATGCTGGAAGCAACCAGCTTGAATTCGGACGGGAATTCTTCCTCGATTTTTTTCTGCAACGACATCGTCGCAAAACCGCCTTCGGAATAGCCGGTCAGGAACAGCCGCTCATCCCATTTGATCGAATTTTTCCTGATAAACTCCCTGGCCGCCCGGAGCATATCCAGCGATGTCGTCGCCAGACTCTCGCGGTGTTCGTAGAGATGCGGCAGATTTTTCGTTTCCCCGTAGCCGATGTAATCCGGGCAAGCCAGAATAAATCCCATAGAGGCAAACAGCGTACCACCAAAAGCCGCATCACTGTTCGGGCCGAAGTTCGAAGGGGCATCGGCATCATCCTGAATGGTAGCGTGCTGCTGACTGAGCATTGGAACAGCAGTAGTGGTTTGCGGAACAATGAGGGCTCCCGACGCTTTTGTGGCTGTTCCGTCGGGTAGGGTGGTGTTATAAACCAGCTTGTAAACCTTCACGTCGTGAACCAGGGCTTTCGAGATCAACGCCTGAATCGAAGCCGGAAGCTGCCGCCCGACCTGAGCCACCAATTGATCGTTGGTGAGTGACCGAATCTCCGAACTGCTCACTAAGTAGGCATCTGGCTCGGGGTCCGGGTCTTTGCCGTTTTCGTTTTTACAACCGGACAGAAAGACCGTAGTGGATAGGAGGAGTGATAGCAGAAACTCCTTGCGATTAAGTGCCATTTATATAGGTTGCGTATAGATAGAAAGCGTAGCCAGCGTTTCCCGAAAAAGGACGCCTATTTTGATAACAACGCAGAAAAAGGCTTAGTTCGTGTCTGTTAAAGCCGTTCTTCGAATAATTTGAGAATGCGCTTGTATTCGTCCATCCAGCTGGTAGGCTCTACAAAGGCATGATCTTCAACCGGATAGGAAGCTACCTCCCAGTTTTCTTTCCGTAATTCGATAAGCCGCTGCGTCAGGCGCACCACGTCCTGATAATGCACGTTCACATCAACCATGCCGTGGCAAATCAGCAGATGGCCCTTCAGACCGTTGGCAAAATAAATGGGTGAACTCCGGCGGTAGGCCAGCGTATCGCTATACGGTTCGTTCAGGATGTTAGCGGTGTATCCGTGGTTGTAAGCCGCCCAATCGGTAACGGGCCGCAGGGCTGCCCCGGCCGCAAACACGTCGGGTGTCGTAAACATCGCCATCAGCGTGATAAAGCCGCCGTAGGAACCGCCGTAAAGACCAATTCGTTTGGCATCAACGCCCTGCGTTTTGACCAGCCACTGGGCTGCATCGATGTTGTCGGTCAGGTCCTTGCCGCCCATATGCCGGTAAATGCCCGTCCGCCAAGCGCGCCCGTAGCCCGCGCTGGCCCGGTAGTCGATATCCAGAACGGTGTAGCCCTTGTCGGCCAGCAGGTTATGGAACATATATTCGCGGAAGTACTGACTCCACCACTTGTGAGCGTTTTGCAAATAACCCGCCCCGTGTACAAACAGCACGGCTTTTCCGTTGGGTTTGGCGGGTTTGTAAAGCCGTCCGTAAATGGTCTGCCCGTCGCGGGCCGGAATGGTTACCAGCGCCGGCTCGCGCCAGGGATACGCCTGAAATTCGGGCGTCAGGGAATGGGTGAGCTGAAGCGGTTTCGGGGCGTCTGCGGCCTTCCGCCGATCTTTTGCCGCGGGTTTTTGATCCATCAAAAACAACTCCCACGGCTTGTTGCTGTACGAATACCGAATGGCCAGTTTGGTTTCGTCGGGCGAGAGCGTTACGTCGTTGGCTCCGGTCATCGTGGTGAGTTGGGTGCGTTCTCCGCCGTTGACGGCCATGCGGTAAAAGTGCTGTTCGCCGGGGTGAACCTCGTTCGTTGTCAGGTAAAAGAACTTTTTGTCGTTCGATAGTTGTACCTGCTGAACTTCGAATTTCCCATTTGTTAACTGTTTCTTCTCCCCGGTAACCACATTGACAGTGTAGAGGTGCGAATAACCGTCGGCTTCGGACAGAAAGTAGAGCGTCTGGTTATCGGCCAGAAAACCGGTTGTGGACGTGGACGCCCCGTATCCGCCAATCCAGGCTTCATCGCGCTGCCGGTCCAGGAGTTTCAACTGGCGCGTAGCCGGATCGAGCCGCATAATCCAGCGGTCTTTGTTGTCGGATGCCCGAATGATCACAACGGCGTGTTTACCGTCTTCCGACC
Source organism: Larkinella arboricola (assembly GCF_003259745.1). Taxonomy (GTDB): domain Bacteria; phylum Bacteroidota; class Bacteroidia; order Cytophagales; family Spirosomataceae; genus Larkinella; species Larkinella arboricola. Next base: position 56,377 of record NZ_QLMC01000004.1, read on the forward strand.
AGATTGGCGTACTGATGGCGACGTTGCGCTCCGTCGTTTTTTTTGTTTTTCCGGTCGTATCCGCCCCGGTTGCGCCCGCCGAAGGGCCGCGTCGCATGCTGCTATCGGGCACGGGCGTGGGGCCGGTTCTGGCGTAATCCGGCAGGTCAGAAATACCCGGAATTCCTTTGATTGAGACCGCCTGAATCGTGTCGCCCTGAATATCGTAGACATACAGCTCCGAACTGGCGGTGGGGGCACCCACTTTGGTCCGGGCGGGTAGGTCTTCCGTAAAGCCCGATTCGGTTACATAATTGGGGACAATGGCGGTTTTGGCTCCCTGCGCCGATTTCACCAGCGAGAATGTAACAAACCGCTCGTCGGGACTGAGCTTCTGGTTAAGTACCTGACGGCCTTCGGTATGAAACTGCTTCGGTCGTTTGAACTGCCCGGTTTTGGTAATTTTCTCACCTTCGTCTTTTTTGGCTTTGCGCTCCCGCAGCACATCAAACAACGCCAGTTGGTCGCGTTTCAGCCAGGCTTCCTGCGAATTAGGTTTGGTTTCCGGTTTTTTGGGCGTCGCGTCGAAATAGGTTATCTGTGTGATTTCGCCCGTGGCCAGGGTTACGGTAAATAAATTATTGGCACGGGTGAAAATTATTTTTTTCTCGTCACCGCTGAACGCCGGACTGCTTTCGCGCTCCACGGTATTGGTAAGCCGGTGGGGGGGTGGGGTTCCGTTTTTCGTCGGTTTGCAGTCCAGCAGAAACAGATCGCCTTCTTTTTCGTACAGTTTCAGGGTTCGGCTCCGGTTGTATACACTACCCGTTGCAAGCGGCAGATTCCGCCGTTCAGCGGGCATGACCTTTACGGGTTTCCGGTCGCCCATCAGCGCAATTTTATACAGCGAATCGCTTTTGGCCCGGGCGGGATTCCAGTTGAAATAAAGAGTTTTTGAGTCTTCCGACCAGAAAATATCGGATGGCGAGGTCCCGATCCAGCCCTTAGGGTCCTGCATTATTTTTTCTACGGTGAGTGGGGATGGGGTGCTGGCTGGCGTCTGGGCTGTTGCCCGAATGGCCATCAGGCAAACCAATCCAGTAAATAGTTGTTTCATTGATGAATAGGAGAAGTGCGTTTTAAATCCTGAAATTAGCCACAATAAAGGAAAAGGCTTAGATTTGGATAAAAACAAATCTGGATTCAGCAAGCTTCGATGGTATTTTTTGTAGTATTGGTATAATTATGCAGTACGTTCTTCACGCTTACGATTATACGGACGAACAGGCGCTGAACCGGCGTCTGGCGGTTCGGACTCAACACCTTGATGGCGCTCGCCAGCTTAAAACCGCCGGTCATTTCATCCTGGGCGGGGCTTTGCTGGATGCCGCCGGTAAAATGATTGGTTCCATGATGCTGCTGGATTTTGATTCGGAAGAGCAACTAAACAACTGGCTACAGACGGAAGTATATATAACCGGTAAGGTGTGGGAGCGAATCGATATTAAACCCTTTCGACAAGCGGAAATCTAATCTAGTAGTTTGCGGTTTTCAGTTTTTGGTAACAACACAATCCGGTGCCCATCAGTTAACTGATAACCGAATACCCTAAAAGCAATGATTCAGGCAGCAATATTTGACATGGACGGCCTGCTGGTCGATTCCGAACCGCACTGGCGGGAAATAGAAATTGAAGTGTTTCGTACGGTTGGGCTGGAAATGGACGATGAGATGTGCAAACGGACCACGGGTTTACCAACCGACGTCGTGGTGCGGTATTGGTACGAAAGGCATCCCTGGCACAACCGCAGCATAGAGGAGATAGGCGACGAAATTATTGACCGGGTTCACGAACGGATTCAGGCTCAGGCGCAGCCCATGCCGGGCGTTCCGGAAATTCTGGATCTGTTTCAGCAGCAGGGCATTCCGATGGCAATTGCCTCAGCCTCGCCCATGCAGTTGATCGAAGCGGTGATTGACCGTTTGCAGATTCGGGATTATTTTACCATCTGGCATTCGGCGACGCTGGAAAAACGCAACAAGCCTCATCCGGATGTGTACTTGGGCACGGCCCATAAACTGGGCGTTGAACCGCGCGCCTGTGTGGCATTTGAAGATTCCGGCAACGGCCTGAAATCGGCTCACGCGGCCGGGATGCTGACGGTTTCAGTTCCGGCAGACTATGAATTCAACGATTCCAAATTCGAGCTGGCCACGCTGAAAATACCGTCGCTAACCGAATTCACCCCGGCTCAACTAAGGGAATTAGAAAATCAACTGTCCATTGCATCAGCAATCCGCTGAAAACCCAGACTCACTATGCCTTTTCGACTTTATCAACTGGATGCGTTTACCAATCAGGTTTTTTGCGGTAATCCGGCCGCTGTTTGTCCCTTAAGCGAGTGGTTGCCCGACGAAACCATGCAGGCCATTGCGGCTGAAAATAACCTGGCCGAAACGGCTTTTTATGTACCCATTGATCCAGAAAACGGCGCTTATCACATTCGCTGGTTTACGCCCACCGTGGAGGTCGATCTCTGCGGTCATGCCACGCTGGCGTCGGCCTATGTCGTGTTTCATCTGGAAAAAACAACGCCTGGCGACGTTATTACCTTCGACTCCCGTAGCGGGGTGCTGAAAGTGTGCCGTGATAACGATTGGCTGATTCTGGATTTTCCGGCTGATACAACCCACATTGCCATTCACCCGCCTGCGCTGGAAACCAGTCTGGGCGGTATCAAGCCAGTGGAAGTGCTGAAAGGAAAAACCGACTACCTGATTGTTTTTGAAAACGAGCAGCAGGTACGGGAGTTAAAACCCGATTTCCGGGAAATGGCAACCATTCCGGCCCGGGGCCTTATCGTGACGGCTCCTGGCAGTGACTCCATTGACTTTGTTTCCCGGTTTTTTGGCCCCCAATCCGGCATTGACGAAGATCCGGTAACAGGTTCTGCCCATACGACGCTGATTCCCTATTGGGCCGAGCGGCTCGGAAAAACCGAAATGACGGCCCGCCAGGTTTCCAAAAGGGGCGGTTATCTGCGTTGTAAGCTGGTGAATGACCGGGTGGAAATTTCCGGCCAGGTGAAGCTCTACCTGACTGGAGAGTTTGAATTTTAACGGACGGTGTTAAACTGGGCCGTCTGCTCGCTTGTCGGTCCGGAACCCTTCATCAAACGACGGTTTTCCCGGACCGTTCAGCAGGAGAAATACGCTCATCGCGAAAAGGTTGAGCGCGGGAAACGTGTTTTTGTACGTATCCTGAATGGCCAGATGACCCATCAGGACCGCAAACAGAAAGTTAATCATCAGCAGGAAAGCCGCCGGACGCGTCCAGAGTCCGGCGATCATCAGCAGCGCCCCAACAAATTCCGTGTAGGCTGACAGGGTTGCGCTGAGGACCGGAAACGGAAAACCTAGACTTTTTAACCAGTCGGCATACCCCGGAATACCTTCAGCGGGGTGAAGGGCCGTATGCCCAGCCGCGTCGAGCAACTGGTACCCGAACGCCAGCCGGAGCAGAAAAGGAGCATAGGGGCGAAACCGGTCAAGCGTTTTAATACCATCCATCACGTAAACGTTAAATGATTTTGTTAAGATAGTGAAGCCGTTGTTTAATAATATTTGTAATTATTCTAAATAAGTACTACTTTTGGTGCGTTCTGTTGAAAGCGCCATGAATGAATTAGCCGAAAAATCGTTTGAATTTTCTTTTTTAGCCGAAACCCCTAAAGAGTTTGATCTGAACTCCTTTATGGGTGAGACGGAATGCGTGTTCAAAAAATGCTGTAAAAAGTGGAAAAAGAAGGGTAAGCACTGCAAAAAGTGCCCTGAAAAATAAGCCCTTTTCCCTTTTCTGACCCTTTGTTTGGGTAACAAACCGGATTTCTGCCAATTTTGTGGGATGCCAATCCGCTACGAAATTTACTTTGACCTTCCGCCCGAATCCCTGCTGCGGGCTATTATTTCATTACATCAACGTGTATTTGTGGGGCAGACCCCGGGGGAGCTTTTTCAGGAGTTTGAAGAAGCCAAAGACCGGCAGATGCTCACCCTCGTGGCGCTGGACGACCAGGCCGTGGTGGGTTATAAAATGGGCTACCAGCGTAAACCCGGTCATTTTTATAGCTGGCTGGGGTGCGTCAGTCCCGATTACCGGCGTCAGGGTATTGCGGGTGAACTGATGCGGCAACAGCACGACTGGTGTAAAGCCAATGGGTACCGGGCCATCCGGACGCACACCCGCAACCAGTGGCGCGATATGCTGATCCTGAACATCCGGCACGGTTTCGACATCATCGGCACCGTCACAAGCGCCAGCAGCCCTACCACGATCGTGCTGGAAAAGACGCTTTAAAGCCGTACCACGCTGCGTTTGAGATCGTCGGGAACTGGATTGCGTCAGGATTTGTAATTTTGCCGATGCACCTGTATATCCATATTCCTTTCTGTAAGCAAGCCTGCCATTACTGCGACTTTCATTTCAGTACCAATTTGAAGCAAAAAACCGCTTTAGTGGATGCGCTTTGCCGGGAAATTGACTTGCAAAAGGATTACCTGCCAACCCGTCGTCTGGAAACCATTTACCTCGGTGGCGGAACACCCTCGCTGCTGACGGAAACCGAATTAGAGATTCTTTTCGAAACCATTCATCGCCAGTATACCGTGGCACCAGATGCGGAAATTACGCTCGAAGCTAACCCGGATGATCTGATCGGGCCGGTATCGGACCCGCTGCGTCAGCTACGGCTTTTCCGGAAATACGTCAACCGGCTGAGCATCGGTATTCAGTCGTTTCACGAACCGCACCTCCGGCTGATGAACCGGGCCCATTCCGCAACAGAAGCCGGGAGTTGTGTGCAACTGGCGCAGGAAGCCGGTTTTACCAATCTGACCATTGACCTGATTTACGGGGTTCCGGCCGACACGCACGGCATCTGGCAAACCGATCTGGCGAAAGCCGTATCGTTAAAAGTACCGCATATTTCGGCCTATTGCCTGACGATTGAACCGGGCACGGTATTTGGCAACTGGCATAAAAAAGGGCGTTTACAGGCCGCAGAGGATGAATTTGCCGCTGAACAGTTTACTATGCTGGTGCAAACGCTGCGGGAGAACGGTTACGAGCAGTACGAAATTTCGAATTTTGCCCAGCCGGGTTGTGAAGCCCGGCATAACAGCAGTTACTGGAAACGGCGGCCTTATCTCGGCATTGGACCCAGTGCCCATTCGTTCAATGGTGTAAGCCGTCAGTATAACATCGCCCACAACATCCAATACATTCGGGCGATTGAAAAAGGCGACGTACCCGGAACCGTCGAGCCGTTGTCGCGGGCTGATCAGGTGAACGACTATCTGTTGACGGGCCTGCGCACCAAGTGGGGCTGCGACCTGCGGGAACTTTCGCGCCTGGCCGGAAGTGATTTTCAGGTTCTTCAGCGGACCGAACTTCAGAATCTGTACCAACAGGGCTGGCTTTCCCTCGAAAACCATTTACTAACATTAACCGAAGCCGGCAAGCTCTTCGCCGACCGCGTAGCCGCGGAACTGTTTATGGTTGAGAGTGATGAGGAATAAAGTAAAGGCGAAACGTACTGACGGGTCAAACAATAACTCTTACTTCTTCATTCATAACTCATCACTCTTCTTTATTTTTACGTTTGATGAGCACTTCCCGTCCGGTTAATCGTTTACGTTCGTCTGCACCCCAGCCTGCCTCCCCCCCGTCGGGACGTTCCCCGCGGGTTGGCTCTCCCGTTCGTCATCGTCCGTGGCTGGTGTGGGTGGGTCGGCTGCTGGCTAAACTGGTTGTTTTAGCCTTTCTCATTTCATTTGGTTGGGTTGCCCTGCTGAAGTACCTGCCGGTTTCGATAACGCCCCTCATGATTGCGCGGAAATTGGAAGCGAAAGCCGATGGTCAGGACAGTAAATTGTATAAAGACTGGACGCCGTACGAAGAGATTTCCAAAGAAGCGGCACTGGCGGTTGTCGCGTCGGAAGATCAGGCTTTTCCGGAGCACTGGGGGTTTGATTTCGATGAAATCCAGGATGCCATTAAGGAAAACAAAACGCGAAAACGTCTGCGTGGTGCCAGCACCATCTCCCAGCAAGTGGCCAAAAACGTTTTTCTGTGGAACGGCCGGAGTTACCTGCGCAAAGGACTGGAAGTATATTTTACCTTTTTAATCGAACTCATCTGGGGCAAGGAACGGATTCTGGAAGTATACCTGAATGTGGCCGAAACAGGACCGTTAACGTTTGGAGTGGAAGCCGCTTCACGCCGGTATTATGGTCATTCGGCCAAAACGCTCACCCGTACCGAAGCCGCCCGGATTGCCGCCGTACTGCCCAATCCCCGCTTATTTTCCATCAAAAAACCGTCGGCTTATATTGAAAAACGAACCCGCCAGATCAGCCGTCAGATGCGGTATCTGGGTGGTCGGCGTTATCTGGAAAATTTGTGAATTGCTCGAATTAGTTGTATTTTTAATACGAGATGAACGTTGTAATCAAAATGGAAAAAACTGTTCATTCCTTCCGGGAGGGTTAGGAGCCTGATCCTGATAGAAATGAGGGTCGTTCTGCTTTACTAAAAACACCACCCGGCAGAATTTTGCTGCCACCTATCTCATTACTGTTACCGTATCTTGAACTTACTTCAACACAAATGCCACAGTCAGCCGGGCTACTGAGATCTCCTTCCCTACAGCGTAAAATCTGTGTCATTATCGTAGATGATGACGAAGATGATCGTCATTTTATTCACCGGGCTTTTCAGAATGTGGGCGCTAAACACCAGATTCTCCAATATGAAGATGGTGAAAAGTTGATGAAGAGCCTGACGGAAAGTGAAGACGCCCAAGAAAAAATTGCTTCCTGCGGTCTGATTATTCTGGATGTTAATATGCACCGGATGAGCGGCATCGAAGTGTTGCAAGCCATTAAAGGTAACCCCCTGCTCAAGCATATTCCCACCGTGATGCTATCGACCTCCATTGAGGAGGATCTGGTGCAGGAAGCTTACAGCCTGGGCGCCAATGGTTATCTGCAAAAGCCCAATCTGATGGACGATTACAACCACCTCGTCATCAGCATGCAGGCCTGTTTTCTGGAAGTGCCCAGCGTTCGCTGGTCGCAGCTTTGAAGGTTGATTACTGTAATTCGGTGGTGGGGTCCCAGAGTACCTTGTCAAACTGTTCGATCCGGTCATCTGTGACCCGAACACCCTCGGCGGCCAAAAGGTCCTGCATGGCCGTCGGGCTTCCAAAAAAATGCTTTCCGGATAAAACACCAATGCGGTTGACCACGCGGTGGGCCGGTACATCCCGCCCGTGAGCGGCATTCATCGCCCAACCTACCATCCGGGCGCCCGCCCGCAGGCTTAAATAGCGGGCAATGGCACCATAGGTTGTGACGCGGCCCGGTGGTATGAGCCGCACCACATCATAGACATCCTCGAAATAATCGCGCTGTTCCATACCTGCCGCCGACAGATCGGTTATTTGTCTTCAATTTCGTGTACCAGCTCATCATACCATTTCGGTCCATACATCCGGATGAGCGGCTCTTTCAGAAATTTATAGACCTCAACGCCGAGTTCTTTACCAAAGTCACAGGCCGGGCTGCAAATGGGCCAGCGGTCGTAATTAAGCGCGTGGAAGTGATCGTATTTGGTGATGCGAATCGGATAAAGGTGGCACGAAATCGGCTTTTTGAAATCGATTTTTCCGTCCTTATACGCCTGCTCAATACCGCATTTCAGAATACCGCGCTCGTCGTAATTGGCGAAAACACATTCGCGTCCGTTGATAGTTGTCGTAACGAAACCACCGTCGCCGTCAGACTCATACAAGCCCTGTTCTTCAATGGCTTTTATACCTTCGGGCAGCAAATACGGTTTTACCTGCGGATAAATCTGGTCCAGAATTTCGAGTTCCGAATCTTCCAGCGGAGCGCCCAGATCGCCTTCTACGCAACAGGCGCCCTTGCATTTATCCAGGTTGCAAACAAAAAACTTTTCGGCTACATCATCGCTGATGCAGGTGTTATCAATGAGTATCATCAGTTGTTGGCCGTGCTTATTTCTTAATTATTTTCAATTGTTGACCTACGGTAACACCGCCACTCGGTAGCTGGTTCCAGTTCTGAATCTGTTCAACGGCAACCCCGTACTGTTTCGAAATGCGGTATAACGTTTCGCCTTTCTGCACGGTATGGTAAATGATTTCTTCACTTACCAGTGGATCTTTGGACGTGCTCGTGCCCGTAGCTGCCGGGGTTTTAAACGCGTCACCTTCTCCTTTAATGACCAGCGATTGACCCACCGCCAGCTTGTCGTTCTGCGTCAGGTTATTCCAGGCAAGCAGCTCATCGACTGTCACTCCATAAAGCCGTGAAATGCTATAGTACGTTTGTCCCGGTTCCACCTTGTGCGTCATCGACCGTGAAGAGCTTGTGGTCCGGGCGGGCGAGTTGGTTTTAGGGGCCGGTGTTGAACGGGTTGCCGGTGCAGAAACGTCTTCGGAAGGTTGCGTGGTCGGGCGTTTCGCCATTACCGGAGCCGTTTCGACGGGTTTGCGTTCCGCAGGGCGGCTGCTCGGAGCCGGGTTGGTTGACCGCATGGGGGTCGGTTCCCAGTCAGAACTGGAAGAACTCCCGTTTTCCGGGCGAACAATCACAACCCGTTGGGTAGAACCGGAGCTTTGCATTGTCATTTTCGGATTGCTAACCGGTTCGGCCTCTTCTTCTACCGGTCTGGTGGGTGTGCTGGCCGGTTTTTCAGCGGGCCGACTCGCGGGCGTGCTTCTGGAGGGTGAGCTTGCTACCCGTGATTCGCTCGAAGCCGGTGCATCTTTCGATTCTACCAGCTTCGGGGTGTATAATTTCCGTTCCGACGCATTGCGGGGAATTGTGTTGGCCGGGCGATTCGAATCGTTCGGTTCGGTACCGGGTTGCGACGCAATAGGCTGCGAGGCAGGGGCAGGTGTGGTCGGCGTTTTAATAATTTCGACGGGCTTGTTGCCAGGGCGACGTTCGCGCAGCCACATCACCCGGCCTACCTGCAGGCGCTCCGAACGGTCGATGCGGTTGTAACGCAGGAGTTTTTTCAACCGGATACCGTACATCTGCGAAATGCTCCAGGAGGTTTCGCCCGCCTGAACGGTATGGTGGGGCACCGTCGCTTTTCGCATTTTTTTGGCCAGATAATATACTTCATTCGTCGTGATGGGCGAACGGTCGGTCATGTCGTTGTACCGCATGAAGCTCGAGACGCTGACCCGGGATTTGCGGGCCAGGGTGGAGACGTTGTCGCCCTGTAGGGCCTGAATTCCCGGCAAACCGTTGATTTCGTATAGAACCACATCCGGTTTTCCCTTGGTATAATTGACCTTTCGCAGAATCGGAAAACCTGTATCATATTTGGGCGCTGCGGCTGCGGTCGCACGGGGTTGGCTTACCGGCTGCGATTTGGTTCGCTGTACCTGCCGACGTAAAGCCACGGCCTGATCGCCCGATGCCGGAATGGCCAGCACGTACTCCCGGTCGTCTGGAATGTTGTTGCCCAGAATCCAGCGGTTATACTTGCGGATTTCGGTTTCGTCGATATTCAGTTCTGCCGACAGTTGCGAAACCTTTTTGCCGCTGCCGTTGGGGTATTCCACCAGCGCGAAGGCATTGGTCGTACGATAGTTCGGTAAAACGTTTTCGAGGGCTATTTTATGGGCGAAAAAACGCAGGATATACCGGTCGGTTTTCTCGTTCAGCGTGACTTCTTTGGCGTAGGCCCAATCTGCCGGAACCAGTTTGCTGATGCCGGTGGTACCGAGGTAGTAGGAGTAGAGCGACGATACCCAGTTGTTGTACACCGCGTTGTTGCGTTTAAAATACCGGGCAGCTCCACGGGTTGAAGCGACAATGCTTTTGCGCTCGTCTACTTCATCATCCACCCGCAGTCCGTGGTCGGTGGCGGTTTCTTTCTTAAACTGCCAGTAGCCTACTGCTGTCGAAGCCGACACCGCATCGGGCGTCAGCGAACTTTCCTGAACGGCCAGGTATTTCAGGTCAACCGGTACTTCTTCCTCCAGGAGAATAGACTCAATCAACGGAAAATAAAGCACGACCCGGTCGAGCTTGGCCTCCCAGTATTTCCGGTTCGACTGCACCAGCGAGGTAATGTCCCGCTGGATGATGCGCCGTGCACCGTCGTCAAACCGGACGGTCAGGTCCGCAAACCGGATGGAAGGCGGAACGTTAACGGGATTCTGGGCGTTGCCGGGAAGAACAAAAACGTGGGTCAGGAACAGGAGTAGAGAGAAAGTCAGCAGGCTTTTTTTCATACGTTGTTATTTTTTGTAAATCATCATTAACCCATCCCGAACCGGCAGCAGAACCTGCTCGACGCGGGGATCTTCGTTTACTTTGCGGTTGAAATCAAGGACATGCTGTGTGTCTTTGTCGGCCCGGCGATGGGCCGCCGTCCGGCCGTTGCCAACCGGTTTTACCACCTTCCCGCTCCACAGCACATTATCCGCTAAAATAATGCCACCGGTTCGCACTTTGTCAAAAACCAGGTCGTAGTACAGGCTGTAGTTTTCTTTGTCGGCGTCAATAAACACCAGATCGAACGGTCCGTCCAGCGTCGGAACAAGCTCAACGGCATGGCCAATACGCAGGTCAATCAGGTGCCCAACCGGCGACTGATTCCAGTAGGAGCGCGCAAAGGACTCCAGCTCATCGTCTTTTTCGATGGTAATCAGAACACCGTCATCGGCCAGCCCTTCGGCCAGACAAAGGGCAGAATAGCCCGTAAAGGTGCCAATTTCGAGAATCCGGCGGGGGCGGAGCATCCGGGCGTACATCGACAGCAAGCGCCCCTGCATATGGCCCGACAACATCCGGGGGTACAGCACGCGGGCGTAGGTGTTTCGATTGAGCTGGCGCAGCAACTCGCTTTCGGGCGAAGTGTGCGCGTCAGCGTAGGCAGAAATGTCGGGTGGCAAAAAATCCATGCCGGTTTGCGGGGCTTTAGGCGATGAAACGAAAGCCGGTGGTTTTTGTAAAGGTACGATTAAACTGTTAACGGGAATACCGCGATCCTATTTTGTCTTACTTTTCGCGATGGACGGTAAAGCCGGGACGTGGGCGTCATTTATCCTCATCCGGCTCCGGCAGGAAGGTCAGGTAGCTCAGGCGGCTTTCGTCAAACATCTCATTGGCCAGGTCCTGTAGCAAACCGGCTTCGACCTGGCGGATCTCGCTGAAAATTTCGTTCAGGGAATCCAGTTTACCCGTATCCAGAATGCTTTTGGCCATCGTGAGCATCAGGCTCTGGTTGCTTTCCTCCGACATCGCGAGTTGTCCCATCAACTGCTCTTTGGTGTTGTGCAATTGCAGTTTCGTCAGCGGTTTTTCGCGCAGGGCTTTCAGTTCGCGGTTAATGAGCGTGCTGCTTCGGTCGAGGTGTTTCTGGTCGGTACCGAAATAAATTCCCAGAAAACCGGTATCCAGAAAAGGCGTGTAGCTGGCTTCGATGGAATACACCAGACCGTATTTTTCGCGCAGGTTCATGTTCAGCCGGGAGTTCATACCCGGGCCGCCGAGCAGGTTAACCAGCATGAAAAACGGCAGCCGACGCGGATCGGGTAGGGCGTAAGACGGGCGACCAATGGCACACTGCGCCTGCGTGATGGGCCGTTCGACCGTTACACGCTGGGGTTCGTACTGGCCGGGTGCAATCCGTTTCCGTTCCGAGGTGCGGTGTGGAATGTCGCTGAGGTATTTGGCCGCAATCTTCCTGACCTTGCTGAACGGCAGGTTGCTGACCGACGCAAACACAACCCGCTCAGTATCCAGATTCTCACCAATGAATTCCTGAAGCTGGTCGCGCGTAAACGACCGGACGGTTTCGGGCCGACCGAGGATGTTGCCACCCAGCGGGTGATTCCTGAAAACCACCTGGTCAAAATCGTCCTGCAAAGCGTCTTCGGGCGAGTCGTAATACATCGCCATTTCCTCCAGAATCACGCTCCGTTCCTTTTCAATCTGCTTTTCGGGGAAAACGGAATGAAAGGCAATGTCGGCCAGTAGCTCGGTGGCTTTTTCGAAATGCAGACCCAGCACCGACGCGTGAAAACAGACTTTCTCCTTGGTGGTATATGCGTTCAGTTCACCGCCTACGGTTTCGAGCCGGTTGATGATGTGAAAGGACTTGCGCTTTTTAGTACCCTTGAAGGCCATGTGCTCCCAGAAGTGGGCCAGACCCTCCTGCTGGGGTAATTCGTCGCGGCTGCCGATGTCGAGCATGATGCCGCAATGAGCAATTTGGGTATGCGGTACTTGTTTATGAACAATCCGAATGCCGTTCGGTAAAGTATATAGTTCGTATTCTTCCATTCTGTTCCAACCTTGATTCACTGCACAAGGTCTACTGATTATTCCTACCCGTGGGGCGTTAGAAAGAACCCTTGCAGGTGTAGAAATAAAAACTAAATTTAGTGAAAGAAAATTTCATCCCAATGCAAGTATGAAGACTATCTCTACGCTGCTGGTCGGTTTCGTTCTGTGGAGCAACGCTTTACTGGCGCAAAGCCCCACGACGCAAATCGGGCTTAATGCCGTCCCATTGCTCAATCGCACCCTTGAACTGAGTGCGACCTGGACAAAAAGTCCGCATCATGAATTTTTTGCGCAGGGCGGTTATACATTTCCCACGTCTTCTTCAAATGGGAATAGATTTCAGGATTTTTATTGGGAAGGCACAACGCGTGGAGCATACCTTCGGCTGGGAGCACGGGCCTTTTTTAACCCATCCGACCGGTTTCGGCTTTTTCTTGGCTTTCATATAACCAATGGCTATGTTAAACAGGCCGGTAAAAATACCACGGTCCTAAATTGCCTGATGGCCCCTTGTCCGGCCCTGGAAAGGGAAGCGCAGCAGGATAACTACCTGTTGAGTGCCGGGTTTGCGGGCGGGGTTCGAACCAGCATCACGCAGCGTTTAGCCGTTGACCTGGGTATGCAGTTCAACTCTTTTGTGGGCGGCAAGCCCGAACTGATGGGCCAGGACATCTACACACCGGGCTATGGCCGGAAGCCGTTGCAGCCGGTGGCAACCGTTCACTATACCCTCAAAGGACGGTAAAACAAAGAATCCGACAGGTAGTGCCAGGGGCGTCAACGCTGCGAATCGTATGGAGAGTGCTGAGATTTTTTTACTTTTGACGCATTCCCTTACCTTAAAAATACTACAATGGCTCAAAACCGTACCTGTCGCTTTTTATCATTTTTTTTAGGTTGCCTTTTATGCTTTACACTCGGCGTTCCCCTTCAAAACGTATACGCGCAAGATAAAGCCGTACAACTTTTTGCCCATCGGGGAGGAGCCCATGAACAGGATGAAAACACCCTTCAGGCTTTTCGGAATAGTTACGAAAAGGGCCTGCGTGGATTTGAAACCGATATTCGAATCAGTAAAGATGGGCAATTGGTCATTTCGCACGATGCCTCTCTGGACCGGATGACGACAAGCCAGGGAATTGTGGAAGAAATGAACGCGGCTGACTTGCGCAAAGTGAAAACGAAGAAAGGCAATCCGCTGCTCTTCCTGGATGATTTGCTGGCTTATTTTGCGGATAAACCGGGTGTTTACCTGGAGTTTGAAATGAAAACAACGCCCAAAGCATATCCACAGGAGTTGCTCGAAAAATACTGCGATCAGTTGTACAAAGCCGTGATGTCAAAAAGACCCAATGGGTCTACCTATTTGTTGACTTCGTTCGACAAGCGCCCGCTACAATACCTGAAAGCCAAGTATCCTGAAGTCGATCTGCTGTTTATCACGTCATCCCCGTTAACCAAGGACGTCGTGCAGGAAACCCTGGATTTGGGGGTGAAACGCATTGGCTGTAACCTGAGTGGAACGAGCCGTAAAAACGTGAAGGATGCGCAGGCGGCTGGCCTTCTGGTCAGTTGCTGGCCGGGGCATACCGTCCAGGATTTCCAATTGGGGGTGGCCTTGGGCTGCGATTATCTCTGCTCCGACATTCCGGTAGAAGTCCTGACCTGGATGAAGGCTAAAATGCCCTGGGTGAAAATAAAGTAATGAATCTTGTCTGTTTAGCGACTAAAAAGTCGCTAAACAGATATACGCAGTATAGGGAAGTGATGCAAAAACGTTGTTGAGCGCGGTTACTTTCCGATACAGAACTTACTGAAAATCGTAGCCAGCAGATCGTCCGTTGTGATCTCGCCCGTCAACTCACCCAGATGGCGGAGGGCGTCGCGCAGGTCGATGGCGAGCCAGTCCTGGGTCGATCCGGCATCCAGACCGTCGAGAACGCGGGCCAGGGCCGCATCCGTCTGCGTCAGGTGTTCGTAATGGCGCAGGTTCGTAACCACAGTACTGCCCGGAACGGCATTCGACCGGACAAAATCGGTAAGCCGTCGGGTCATTTGATCCAGATTGTTGCCGGTATTCGCCTGAATAGCCACCAGTTCGTTGCCAAACTGAAGCTGCCACTGCGCCAGCTGTTCCTCAGATAATTTGTCCATCTTGTTGGCGATCAGTAGGTAAGGAACGCTCCGTTGCTGCAATTCCGCCCGTACTTCTTCCAGTTCAGTAAGTGGGGTTTCGGCGGCATCGAAGAGATAGACAATGATGGCGGCTTTATCAAGTTGCTGGCGGGTGCGTTCAACGCCAATGGCTTCGATGGCGTCGGTGGCTTCGCGAAGTCCGGCGGTATCAATCAGCCGAAACCGAATGCCGTCGATAAACAGTTCGTCTTCGATCACATCGCGGGTAGTGCCGGGAATATCCGAAACAATGGCTTTTTCTTCATTTAGCAGCGCATTCAGCAGCGTTGATTTACCGGCGTTAGGCTTTCCGGCCAGCACCGTGGCAACCCCGTTCTTGATCGCGTTACCAACCGAAAACGATTCAATCAAAGGTCGTAATACCCGCTGAATGGACCAGACAAGCTGGCGCAGATCGTCGCGCTGGGCAAACTCCACGTCTTCTTCTCCGAAATCCAGTTCCAGTTCAATCAGGGCGGCAAACTCGATGAGTTGCTGGCGGAGGGCTTTCAGTTGCCGGGAAAAACCACCCCGGAGCTGCGTCAGCGCGGCCCGGTGCGTGGCTTCGGAGTCGGCGGCAATCAGGTCGGCCACGGCTTCGGCCTGAACCAGATCAAACTGACCGTTCAGGAACGCCCGCTGTGTAAACTCACCCGGCTGGGCCATTCGGACGCCTTCTTTGAGCAACAAACGCAGAATCTGCCGGATCACGTACTCTGACCCGTGGCACGAAATCTCAACCACATCTTCTTTCGTAAACGAAGCGGGACTGCGGAAAATAGTGACCAGCACCTCGTCGATAACCGTGTTGGCCTGATCCCGAATGGTGCCGAAATGTGCGGTATGCGAAGCCTGTTGCGTCAGGTCCTTGCCCCGAAAAAGCCGGTTGGTAATCTCAATGGCCCGCTCGCCCGAAACCCGGAGTACGGCAATGGCTCCAATGCCCGGTGCCGTTGCCAAAGCCGCAATCGGCTCCTGTTGTAAAATGTTCATGCTGATAGTTTCTGATTACCTCTGATGCTCCCTGATAGTCTCTGATGAATAGGTATTACACAGAGCTAATCAGCGATTATCAGCGCTAATCAGGAATTGTAATTCAATAATTTAGGGAAAATAGGCAGCGAGTTGGCCAGCCCGACCAGCCGTTTTTCCAGCGGTACGGCGGGAACTGCCAGCAAATCGGCTACCTCATCACCGAGGAAGAAACGCATTTGGGCCGCCGGGAGGTTCCGTCCGGATGGAGGACTGAGCCGTTCAAACGTTTCCAGCAGCGAACGGGTGAGGCCCTGGCCCTGTTCCGACGAACGGAATTGCCGCCGGGCAATGGCGCGGTCGAGGTGAAAGGCTTCGCGCCGGTTGCGGGGTAACAGCTCTTCTGCAACACCCAGCAAATAACCGGTAACGTTGATGTGGTGCAGATACGCTTCCTCTTCATCGTCCGTCATGGCAACACCGGCTTTGCGCAGGCCCCGCAGCACAATATACGAAAACGCCAGATTCGTACCGGCCATATCCTCCTGATTGACAGGGTAACCCCAATCTCTGTTCCACTGCCCGCCGTGTAGCGTAAACCAGCGGATGGCGGCATGCATCAGCCGGACTTTCAGGGTACGGGACACGGTCTTGCCGGTTTCCCAATCCCGCTTTTTCATGATGCTAAACACCCATTCGCCGGTTTCTTCCAGCCGTTTCAGGGTATCGTTCCGAATGCGTTCAGAAAACCAGAGTACCCGGGCACCGTCGGCTCCGGCGTAACAATACGGCAATGAATAACATCCTAAAATCAAACTGATGCTGACCCGATGCTTCTGGAAAAACTGTCTGGCGATGTCCATCTGCCGTGAGTCCGCCCAGTTGGGAAGTAACGCGTGCGTTTGCAAAAATTCCTGGACCGCCGGATGTTGCGCCGAGCCATCTGACTCAGCGGTATTACCCAGCCAGCGCAGTAGCGAACCTACGCCCGCGCGCCCGTACTGATCGGCCACGGATGCAATGACCGCATCGGCGGGCGGATCGCCCTGTTGACGGTACTGGCTCAGCAGTTCGTCCGGAAAGGTCCGGCTTGGATGAATGGTTTTTAGCATTGGTAGCCAAAGGCTTATCCCGTCCTTATAACGTATCCCTTTGTACGGGTACCGTATCAACCGGTGCGGGCAGGGATTGTTGCGCGGGGGGCGTTTGCGGAGCCGGTTGGTTCGGGTAATACCGTTGACCGGGCATACCGTACTGGTATTGCGGGTCCACAATCTCAACGGCGGTTACAAAGTACTTGGTTTCGCCGTTCCAGGGCAGTTTAACCAGTTTTTCCTCATAATGAAGCGTCACACGCTGACCGGTTTTAACGGCCTGGTTAATCTGCCGCGCTACCGAGTCGTCTTTCACGGAGAAGTCGAAATATTGAGGAGTCAGCGAACCCGTTTCGCCCGAAAAACCGCCGACATTCAGAACGCCTTCCCAGGTTTTGAAAACGTAACCCCGGCGGCTGTATTTGGAAATGGTACCGGCGCGTTCGCCGTCGCTGTAACTCCAGACCGTCAGGTAATAAAAAACACCAAAAATCAGTAGCAGAAAAATCAGCAGAAACAGAATCCGTCTCATGAATCGTTGTCAGTTTTGGAACACGTTACCAGATAATCCGCAAAGCCATCTTACTTCGATCGGATGGCAATGACGGGGTCCATTCGGGCAGCTACCAGGGCTGGCAATATACCGGAAATCGTACCGATAATACTAGATACACCCAGACCCAGCATAATGTTGGCGGGAGATAAAATAATCTCCAGACTGCCCAGCTTTATAAATGACAACAAATAAACAAGCAAAATGCCGACGCCACCACCAATTAAACTTAAAAAAACCGCTTCAAACAGAAATTGAAACAGAATGGAGTAGTTTTTAGCCCCCAGTGATTTCTGAATGCCGATGATGTTGGTGCGTTCTTTAACCGACACGAACATGATGTTGGCAATACCAAAACCACCCACCAGAATCGAGAAGCTCCCGATAACCCAACCGGCAATTGTCAGTACCGCAAAAAGGCCCGAAATGGCCTGGGCGGCTGCTTCGGGGCGGTTCAGCGCAAAATTGTCCTCCTGCATCGGTTTGAGTCCCCGGCGCGCCCGCAACAGTCCCCGCACTTCACTTTCGGCTTCGAGCAGCCCTTCGTCGGTTTCAAGCCCTTTTACCGCAATGTCGATGCTGGGGTAGACCGAATGGTACATTTTGGCAAAAGCCCCAATGGGAATCAGGCATTTTTTGTCGGGGTTGCCGCCAAAGTTGACCAGACTTTCGCCCTTGCGTTCCTGTACACCAATCACGATGTATTTCAGGCCGTTTAGCTTAAACTCTTTCCCAACCGGGTCCTGTTCGGGAAACAGGGTTTCGGCCACGTCGGCACCGATGAGGGCTACGTTGCGGGACGCGTCGATCTCCTGCTGAGAGAAATACCGGCCCTTTTCGACCGGAACGTTCGAGATTTTGTTGTAATCCAGCGAGGTTCCCTGAATAAGGGACTGAAGACTGTTGTTGCCGTTTTTAACCGTCACTTGGCCCCGAAAATCCATAGCCACCACCGCTTCGGCGTTTTCCAGGCGTTCTTCCAGAAATTTAAATTCGGTGAGCGACGGTTCCGGGCGCTGGAAATACTTCCACCACTGGTACTCGCCCCCGCCAAAACCCCAGGGCCATTTCTGGATATACATCACCCGGTCGCCAATACCCGCCAGACTGTCTTTGATATTCCGTTCCAGCGAATCGACAATTGTAAATACGGCAATGATCGCAAAAATACCGATGGTCACGCCCAGCAGCGAGAGCGTGGTCCGGAGGAGGTTCGAGCGCAGGGCCTGCCACGCGAACCGGAAGCTTTCGTAGGTCTGTCTGAGAAATTTCAAGTGATTGTGTTTTATGACCTATTAAAGTTATCAGGCCGTTTGATAGATTCCAAACGATTTGCAAGCGAAGGTCGTTTCGGCGGATGTTTGGTTTGTTTTTGTAGATTAGTGGTTTACGACATTAGCCCGTATGAAAAAGGTAACTCGATCTATCCATTGTGCAATAATCCTGTTTCTGGCCCTGCTGGGAGCCTGTCGGACGGGTCAGAAATCGCCGGGCGTGCGGCAGAGTTCCGGCGTTTATCAGTACGAGAACGAAAAAAAACAAACCGTCGCCCGCAAGGCAGGGCCGTATTTTTCGGATCGTCAGGCCGTCCTGGGCAAGAACGGTATGGTCGCGTCGGCGCACCCGGAAGCGTCGCGCGTTGGCGTTGAAATTCTGAAAGCAGGCGGTAACGCGGTGGATGCCGCCGTGGCGGTGCAGTTTGCGCTGGCGGTGGTGTATCCGGGCGCGGGCAACATCGGTGGGGGCGGTTTTATGGTGTACCGTGACCAAACCGGGCAGGCTTACACGCTCGATTACCGGGAAAAAGCGCCCGAAAAAGCGCATAAAGATATGTACCTGGATTCGGCTCAGAACGTCATTCCACGGCTGAGCATCACCGGCCATCTGGCCAGCGGGGTGCCGGGTTCGGTTGACGGCATGGTGGAAGCCCACCGCCGGTTTGGCCGGCTGACCTGGGCGCAGGTGCTGCAACCCGCCATTGATCTGGCCGAAAAAGGCGTTGCTCTGACCGAACGCGAAGCCCTGGGACTTAACCGGACCCGAAGTTCATTTCTGTCGGTGAACCCGGATAAACGGTATTTTATGAAACCCGACACAACCGACTGGAAAACGGGCGAATTGCTGATTCAGAAAGATTTAGGTCAGACACTACGGCGGATTCAGCAGCAGGGTCGGGCGGGTTTTTACGAAGGCGAAACCGCTCGTTTGCTGGTCGCTGAAATGCAGCGCGGGGGCGGTATTATCACGGAAAATGATCTGAAAAATTACCATGCCGTCTGGCGCGACCCGCTGGTGGGCACCTACCGCAACTACAAAATCATTACCATGCCGCCCACGTCCAGCGGGGGGGTGGCCTTATTGCAGTTGTTGAAGCTGGTGGAGCCATATCCGCTACGTCGGTGGGGCTGGAACAGCGATTCGACGGTGCAGGTGATGATTGAAGCCGAGCGACGCGTCTATGCCGACCGCGCCAAGTTTCTGGGCGACCCGGATTTTGTGAAAGTGCCGGTGGCGCAGTTGATCGACAAAAACTACCTGCAAACCCGTTGGGCGGATTTTAATTTTGCCCGGGCCACCGACAGCCGGAACGTGAAAGGGGGCAATGTACCGGGTTACGAAAGCCTGGAAACCACGCATTTTTCGGTGGTCGATAAAGACGGGAATGCCGTATCGATCACCACTACGCTGAACGGCGGTTACGGCAGCCGGGTTGTCGTGAATGGAGCGGGCTTCCTGATGAACAACGAAATGGACGATTTCAGCATCAAACCCGGAGTGCCCAATATGTTCGGGTTGATTGGCAATCAGGCCAATGCCATTGCGCCGGGTAAACGGATGCTGTCGTCGATGACGCCCACCATCGTAGAGCAGGACGGTAAACTGTACATGGTAGTCGGGACGCCCGGCGGTTCGACCATCATTACGTCGGTTTACCAGACCATTCTGAACGTGCTGGATCACGGTATGACGATGCAGCAGTCGGTCAACGCGCTGAAGTTTCACCACCAGTGGCTGCCCGACAAAACCACGTTTGAAAACGGCGCTTTTTCGGACGAAACCATCCAAAAGCTCCAGTCGCGCGGCTATGTGCTCGAACAACTCACCAATTCGCTGGGGCGCATGGACTGCGTGCTGCTCCGGCCCGACGGGACGCTTGAGGGCGCTTCGGACCCCCGGGCGGACAATACTTCGGTGGGCTATTGAATTTTAAACCTTGCGGACCGAAACGGGTTTTTATCAGATGACCAGTTCATTAAGTCCATTTGTAATCATGAAAACGAAATTCCTTTCTCTTCTTGTCCTGTGCGTTATTACAGTAAGTGGATGGGCGCAGGCCACGAAAAATACCGCCAATCTGGCCGACGTGCGGAAACGTCTGACCCAGATTTACGAAAAAGATCAGAAAGAACGGGCGGCTTATGACGCCGTAGAGCGGCAATACGGCTGGGGGGCCAAAGAAGCGCAGGATGCCCGCCAGAAAATCAAGGACATGGACAAAGCACATCTGGCCGAAGTCGAAAAAATGATCGATCAGGTGGGCAGTTATCCGGGCCGCAGTGTGGTCGGGCAGCCGCTGGATCAGGTGGCTTTTCTGATTATCCAGCACAGCACCGACCGGGCAGTTCACGAAAAGTATTTACCGATGTTGACCGAGGCTGCGCAGAAAGGCGAACTGGACAAAGCCGGTGTGGCATTTCTGACCGATCAGGTGAAGGTCCAGAAAAAGGAAAAACAGATTTACGGCACGCAGATTCACATCAACAATCAGGGGAAAAAAGATGTGTATCCGGTTGAAGATGAAGCCAATCTGGATCAGCGTCGCAGAGAGATGGACCTGGAACCCATGTCGGCTTACCTCGCGCGGATGGGGGTTAAAAAATAATGCCTTTACGGCTCCGTCGTTCAGGCGTCAGTTTAATTGCGAAGATGTATTGTACCCACGGACTTTAATCCGTGGGTATCTTTTTAAGGGGGAAGTCGCTTTCTTTGCGGACAATTTTCGTACTCACTGGTCTACCTATGTTACACCGCGTTGTTGTTACCGGAATGGGCGCGTTTACGCCCATCGGTAAAGATATTCCCACATTCTGGCAAAATGCCGTGGAAGGCCGTTCGGCTTTTGCTCCCATTACCCGTTTTGACGCTTCCCGGTACCGCACGCAATTTGCCGCCCAAATCGGCGGTTATGACCCGGCGCAGTACTTAAACCGTACCGATATCAAGCGGGCCGACCGCTACACGCAATACGCTCTTGTGGCCGCCGATCAGGCGATTCAGGATTCCGGGTTTGATCTGGCCGCAATGGACCCCTTCGATGTGGGCGTCATCTGGGCTTCAGGGCAGGGCGGTACGGAAACTCTGGAAGAACAAACCACCGAATTTGCCCGGGGCGACGGTCAGCCGCGCTTCAGTCCGTTTCTGGTTCCGAAGGTGCTGGTCAATCTGGCATCCGGTCTGATTTCCATCCGGCACGGTTTTATGGGGATCAATTACACGCCGGTTTCGGCCTGTGCGAGTTCCAATTCGGCTCTGATGGATGCCTTCAATTACATTCGACTGGGCAAAGCAAAGATCATTGTCAGTGGTGGTTCCGATGCCGCCATTACACCGTCTTCGTTTGGCGGCTATTGTTCCATGAAAGCCATGTCGACCCGGAATGCCAGTCCGCAAACGGCTTCCCGTCCGTTTGATGTGGAGCGCGACGGTTTTGTCATGGGCGAAGGAGCGGGCGCACTGGTGCTGGAAGAATACGAACACGCCAAGGCCCGGGGCGCTACCATCTACGGGGAAATTGTGGGTGCGGCTATGACCGCCGATGCATACCACATTACGGCTACGCATCCGGAGGGCGTCGGCGCCACGAAGGCCATGCAACTTGCCCTGACAGAAGCCCGGCTGAACATGGAAGATCTGGATTATCTGAACGCTCACGCGACCTCCACGCCGGTGGGTGATCTGTCGGAAATGAATGCCGTGGCCCGATTGACCGGCAACCGGAAAACCCGGCTGCGAATCAGCGCCACCAAGTCCATTACGGGCCATTTGATGGGAGCCGCCGGGGCCATCGAAGCCCTGATTAGTCTGCTGGCTATCCGTGACAACGTGATTCCGCCCACGATCAATACCGAGGTGCGTGATCCGGCCATTCCGGAAAGTCTGAACATTGTTTTCAAAGAAGCCGTCTCTACGCCGGTTAATACGGCCATGAGCAATACATTCGGTTTTGGCGGGCATAACGGTATTGTAGTTTTCAAAAAAATATAAAGAAATCTTCTACCTTTGTCGGGCAACTTTAGGGGTGTCAGGACCGAACCGGACTGACTGAGAGCATACCCTTATCACCTGATGCAGTTTGTACTGCCGTAGGGAAAAGTTACCGAGAAGCCATCTGCTTACCTCCAAAGTTGCTGTAGCCTAACTCATTGACAGCAATATGTTTCCATCACCTCAATCGATCTGGACTGACCTCGCAACCATTCGCGCGCAGGCTCCGCTGATTCACAACATCACCAATTTTGTGGTCATGAACAACACGGCCAACGCGCTGCTGGCCCTGGGCGCGTCGCCCGCGATGGTTCATGCACCCGAAGAAGTCGAGGATTTTGTCACTATTTCCAGCGCCCTGGTCGTCAACATCGGCACGCTGGATGCCACGTTTGTTGCCGGAATGAAACTGGCGATGCGCCGGGCCAAAGACCTGGGCAAACCGGTTGTTTTCGATCCGGTGGGGGTGGGTGCAACGGCCTACCGCAACCGGGTTAGTCAGGAACTTCTGACGCTGGCAACACCCGACATCATCCGGGGTAATGCGTCGGAAATACTGGCGCTGGCTGGTCTGGATGCCCAGACCAAAGGAGTTGACAGCACCGTGGGGTCCGATGCCGCCGTGGAAGCCGCCAAACGACTGAGCCAGACCTGGGGCTGCGTGGTGGTGATCAGTGGTGCTACGGATTACATCATTCAGAACGACCAAACCGCTACCATTGCCAACGGTCATCCGCTGATGGCCAAAGTAACGGGCATGGGCTGTACTGCTACGGCCTTGGCCGGCGCGTTTGCTGCGATAAATTCCGACTATTTTCGGGCTGCAACCCACGCGATGGCCGTCATGGGAATCGCGGGAGAGCTGGCCGCTGAGAAACAGGCGGCCCCCGGTAGTTTGCAGCTTAACTTCCTTGAT
Source organism: Larkinella arboricola (assembly GCF_003259745.1). GTDB lineage: Bacteria > Bacteroidota > Bacteroidia > Cytophagales > Spirosomataceae > Larkinella > Larkinella arboricola. The sequence continues at coordinate 79,727 of NZ_QLMC01000004.1, forward strand.
AGTCTATATCAACTGGCCCAATCGGATCTGGAAACCCGGTTGAAATTATCGTAATCATGAGCGAATTGTATCTGGTGACCGACACCGACATGGGTTGTCGGGCGGGTCATACCGTGCCATACATCGTGGAGGAAGCGTGCCGGGCCGGGGTCCGGTGGGTGCAGCTGCGGGAAAAAACCGCATCAACCCGCGCCTTCGTGGAACTGGCTGGAGAACTGAAACGGATTACGCAGATGTACGGCGCCCGACTGATCATCAACGACCGCGTCGATGTAGCGCTGGCCGTCGATGCCGATGGGGTACACGTGGGGCAGGATGATATGCCGCACCACCTGGTCCGGAAGCTGATCGGGCTGGACAAAATTCTGGGCCTTTCGGTAAACAACCTGACGGAGTTGCAGGAAGCTAAAGGTGCCGATATTGATTATCTCGGAGTGGCCGCCATTTTTCCGACAGCGACGAAACAGGACACCTCCAGTTTGCTGGGACTGGAAGGGCTTCGAGAAATTTGCCGACAGACTCGCCTGCCCACGTTTGCCATCGGCGGCATCAACGCCGGAAACATCCGGGATGTGATGCGGGCGGGGGCCACGGGAGCCGCCGTCGTTTCGGCCATCTGCGGCCACCCGTCGCCTTACGAGGCCGCCCGGGAACTGAGTTTATTAATGAGCGAATAAGTGAGTTTGAATGCGTAAATGGTTCGCCAATTATCACCCCTTGCGAAGCGATTCATTCAAAATTCACTCATTCAAAATTGACCCAGGATATGAAAATCTACGCACGTACTCTCACTATTGCCGGTTCCGACAGCGGGGGCGGGGCCGGTATTCAGGCCGATTTGAAAACGTTTGCGGCTTTGGGCTGTTACGGTATGTCGGTGCTGACGGCGCTGACGGCCCAGAATACCAAAGCCGTCACCGGTATTTTTCCGGTGCCGCCCGCGTTTATTGCAGAACAACTGAAAGCCGTCCTGAGCGACATCGGCACTGATGCCGTTAAAATCGGGATGCTGCATTCGCCCGAGGTGATTGAGGTGGTTGCCAAAACGCTGGTCGAATTTGGCGTCACGAATATTGTGCTTGATCCGGTTATGGTGGCCAAAAGTGGCGACAAACTCTTGCAGGACGAAGCCGTCGATGCGCTTAAATCCTATCTGCTTCCTATTGCCACGCTTATCACGCCTAACCTGCCCGAAACCAGCGTATTGCTGGGCCGGACCGTTGAGCTACAGGCCGATATGCCACAAGCCGCCGTCGATCTGTTAAGATTGGGTGCCGGTGCGGTTTTGGTAAAAGGCGGCCACCTCATAACGGACGACAGCGCCGATTTACTCTATCTGGCAACGAGCGAACATCATTGGTTTTCGACCGCCCGGATTGACACCAAAAATTCACACGGCACGGGTTGCACGCTGTCGTCGGCCATCGCGGCAGGTCTGGCCAAAGGCTTGTCCGTCGTGGAAGCCGTCTCCGCAGCTAAAACCTATCTGACGCAGGCCCTTCGGACAGGGGCGGAGTATCGCCTGGGGCATGGACACGGCCCCGTTCATCATTTTTACGATTTCTGGACTCATTAGTATGCAATTTACCGAACAACTCTGGCAGGACATTCAACCCATTTACAAATCCATTTTAGAACACGGTTTTGTGAAGAAACTAACGGCGGGAAGCCTGCCTTCGCCCACGTTTCAGTATTATATTCAACAGGATGCGCTGTATCTGGTCGATTTTGGCCGGGCGCTGAGCCAACTGGCCGCCCGCAGCACTCAGCCCGACGACATGCTGCAATTTGCCCAGTTTGCCCAGAACGCCATTCTGGTCGAACGGGCGCTGCATGAAACGTACTTTGCGCTGTATGCTATTGAACCGCAAACCGTCAAGATGCCTGCCTGCTTCGCCTACACCAACTACCTGCTGGCTACCACTTCCTTGCAATCCATTGCGGTGGGGGCCGCTGCCGTATTACCCTGTTTCTGGATTTATCGGGAAGTGGGCCGGTTTATTTACCAGCGGGCTATTCAGGCCAACCCATACCGGGCCTGGATTGATACGTACGCGGGCGATGCCTTTGACCAGTCGGTGACGCAGATGCTGGAACTAACCGACCGGTTTGCGGAACAGGCCGGGTCCGCTGAACGGGAGATGATGCGGGAAGCTTTCCGGATGTCGAGTCGGCTGGAATGGTATTTCTGGAACGATGCGTATACCCTGAACGGTTGGCTGGTATAAAACCGGGGTGGATTCTACTCGTTATCCAGGATATCGGCGGCCAGGGCGTTGACGGTTTCCCACGAAAAAGGCAGCCACATACCCGTGTTGTCGTCAAACACTTCGGTGGCCTCTTCGCACGGAAACAGCTTATAGTCAAACTTGGGGTAGTTGCTGACGAGGTAGCCGGGATAATAGTATAGTTTGTGCTGCTGCCGGGCGTAGATGATTTTTTGCATCATCAGAAATTTACCCAGGCTGTACCGACGGTATTCAGGATCATAGAAGTTCATGATTCCGGCAATGCTTTCGGCTCCGTGGTCAAAAATACCGACGGCAATCAGATGATCTCCGTCCCGGACTTCGACGGAATACGTGTCAAAAGCGTTATAGGTCGAACCGCTCATGAGCCAGAACTCCACGGATTCGGGGGCTTCGAAGTCAACCGCGTTGCGATACCGGTTGTAAAGCGCCCGGATTTCGCTGGTCAGCGCGAAGGGTTTGATCTCTACCGTAAACGCTGCGTTGCGCCGGAGCAAAGCCCGCTGCTTGCTCCCGAACTCGACGTTTGCCAGGTCGAACCGCAGCCAGTGTACGGGTAAAATGGTGTTATCGTAAACCAGGTACCGGCAGGTAAAAATATCCTGATGCATCCGGAAATAGCCCAGGCTCAGGTATAAATCCAGTTCACTTCCTTTCATGGTCATGGTCAGGGAGTATAAATAGGGCATGATCAGCCTACAAGTTAATAGCAAACGACCAACAACCCGCCGTTTCCCGATTGATTATCTAAATCAGGCCGTCGTCTTTAAAAAGCTTGTAAATGGACATGGCGTGGCCGTGTCCCAAATCAAAATCTTCTTTTAGCCAGGCTACAATTTCACCCGCTTTTGTACCCGGTTTAAGTAACCCTTTTTGGCTGGCGAGTTGTTTGAAATCCTCCGGTTTTTTCCCCGTTTTCTTCTCAATATTGTCAAGATAAGCCTGGAAAGACATACTAGCTACGAGTTGAAGTACAATAGATCGGGTAAAAATAGAAAAGTTGTGGACATATTCCACTTCGAAAAGCGCATTACCGGGGAAAAGGAATCAAAACACGGCAAACCACAGACCGGATTCGCCAATAAGCAAAACGACGGGTTGGCTGGTCTGTCGATTAACAACAACTCAGTCGCCCGGTTTCGCAGTTGAGAAGTCCCTTCTGCCAGTTGAAGAACAATCCAACTGATTGGGGCCCGGCCTTGCGCTAGTTTTGTTTTACGCCCAACCATTCAGACCGACATTGTACATGGCAGCCACGGTTTTACAAACAACGGACTTATTTGAATTTGATCAGATACCGGATTCGGGTGCTTCACCGACCGCCGGTTTTCTGCGCTTTCACCACCGTAAAGCCGGGAATATTGTCATCAGAAACATCGGATTTCCACATATGCAGATTATGGAAATGCACTGGGAAACCGCCGAAGACATTGAGTTGCACGACGTCAATCCCTCCGAAGGCGTTTCCATCAATTTCATGCTCAGCGGGGCTATGGATACGCAGTTTAGGGGAATCCGCCCGGCCTTGAACATGCGCCCCGGTACCCATAATCTGGTGCATGCGCCCGAAGCCACTCACCTCAGCCGGTTGAAGCGGGGGCAATCCATGTCCATGCTGCTGGTGAGTCTGGAAAAAGCGTTTTTTGCGTCGGCCATTGGGTCATCCGATCGCTGGAGTGAACAGGTTCTGACTGATTTTGGCCACCGGCGGCCTTTTTCCGGCGTTCCGGGCACCTCGACCATCACGCCCCGGATGCAGCACCTGATCCATGATATTCGAGATGGCAAGGCAATGGGGCCCATGCGCAACCTGCTCATTCAGTCGCGGGTATTGGAGCTGGTGGCGCTGGAAATCGAGCAATTCAGAACGCCGGTTCCGGGCGCTGAAACCATGCCGGTGGATGAAGTTGAAAAACTGCACCAGCTAAAACGTTACCTGGAAGCCAACTTTCTGGCGGAACACTCGCTGGCGCAGTTGAGCCGGTATTGCCTGCTGAATGAGTTCAAGGTCAAAAAAGGCTTCAGGCAACTGTTCAATATTACGGTTTTCAATTACCTGCGCAAACTGCGGATGGACCATGCCGGACAACTGCTGCGCCACGGCCCCCTGTCGGTGGATGAGGTGGCCGACCAGCTTGGCTACGAGCATTCGCAGCATTTTTCGATTGCCTTTAAAAAATACACGGGGGTGACACCTTCCCAATACCAGCACGGAAAACCGTCCGTTTATGCCTAGCCGTTGACGGTAATGGGCCGGATGACGCCAGATAGACCACAAAACGGGTATACCCTCTGGCAAACCCATTTTGTGGTCATCCGATTGACGGTATTTTGCAAAACAGTTACAATAAATTCAGCTGCACCAGTCCTGACAAAAACTGATAGCAACCGGTTTTGGTGCGGGTAAATTCGTCGGATAAGTCGGCGAATTGGGATGGAATAACCGTGTGACGCCCGAACCGGGGCTTTTCGCACGGAAGCAGGTTGCTGGAAGCACACCCCGCGTTTTCGCACACCACATCTGTGCGCAGGCGGTTAAACCAAATTTTCAGCCGATTCAGCCCCCGGTAATAATCAATGGCCCGGTAGCGTAGGTTCTGGTGATTATACTGATCCAGCACATCTTCCAAAAGCGTAAGCAACTGGTTAATCTCCTGCTCAAGATTCGTCAGCGTGACGGCCCAGCGCTGATTTTCGGTGTGACAATGTTCCAGTTGGCGTCGTTCCAAGTAAGTGATTGGTGTTTCCATCCTGTCGATATTTTCTGTAAAGCTGCCGGTTTGTCCGGGGCTTTCCCATGACCCTGATCAGATCGGGAACTGATGATGCTCAGTTGCTGGCGACGTTAAGATCACCTGACGGGTTGACGCCGGTCATCGGTTCGGCAGGTTCTGTCGGCAATCTTTGTGTCATCAAATTATCAACACGACAATAATCTTTAATCAATACGACGATGAATACGAAACTTGCTTTTCCCGCCCAACCCGTTGCCGAACACAACCTGAGCCATAGCTGGACGACCCGGTATAATAACCTGATTGCGTTACTTGAATCCGGCGACTACCGGTTTACGATGATGGGGGCGATGCTGATGCTCCAGGGTTGTATCCTGACGCCGGTTGCCTTGCTGATTTTCCAATATTTTGATTTCGGTTACAGTGACCTTTTCGCCGGCTTTGCCGTTGTATCGTTCTTTGCGGTACTGGTTTCTAACCTGGGTCTTTTGTCTGTACGGTTTTGCCTGAAGCTTTTTGCCGTTAACGTGCTGCTTCACCTGCTGGTGATCGCTCTCCACTTCGTTCACTAAGCGTCTCTTTTCATAACCGGCAAACCGCTGCCCTTCTGCGAAAGCGTTATATTCAGCAAGAGTATAACGCTTTGGTTTTGTCTAGGCCGGAAAGAAAAAGATGCAAAAAACGGCGAACCGGATTCAGTCGGTTTGGGATGCGGTATCAAACAAAAAGCCCCAATCATTTCTGGAGCTTTGCAAAAAGTAGTCAGCAAGCTTAAATCGGATTAATCTTGCTGATTTTTAACCAAGTCCGCAATGTAGCTTTGTAATGAGGTTGTTCCCCGAATCGGGTTGTCCGCGAACTCAGGGGTGTCCAGCGTTGCCGCGGTCATGTTCGCCATCGATTCGGCGGCTTCATCGGAGAATCCGACCGCTTTTAACGACTTTTTCCACTGGTCGCGCGGAATTTCGACGGCTTCAACGGGTTTCTGTAAAGCCGTCGAAAAAGCCGCAGCGACATCCGCCGGTGAGTAGAGTTCCGGCCCTTCGACGTAATGCAAACCCGTTTGATCGACGGGCCCGGTGAGCAGCCGGGCCGCCACCTGGCCGATGTCATTGGGGGCTACCATTGGCAGTTTAAAATCAGCCGGATAGTATGCATATACCTTGCCCTCCGCCCGGGCCGAGTGCAGGGCATATTCCCAATTGCTCATGTAATAAGCGCCACGGATGACGCTGGTGGGGATGGGCTGGCGGGCTAATGCCTGCTCCAGTTCGTACAACACGCCCAGATCGCCAACCCGGTCGCCCGGCTGCGCTCCGTAGGTGGACTGAACCACAATCTTCTCCAGACCGGATTCGTCCAGCGCGGCTAGAATGGCCTGCATGTTTTTGCGTTCTTCGGCGGCTGTATCCGTAGACGGCGGAGCCGGCGGATTGAGCAGGAACAGCCGCTTGCCCTGGCGGAAAACCGCTTGCAAACGTGCTACATCCTGCACATCGGTTATGGCTCCGTGCGCTCCTTTCTGCTTCCAGGTATCCGCTTTCCGGGCATCCCGGGTAATAATGGTAACCGGTTCTCCTTTTTCCAGCAACGCATTCGCTACTGCCGAACCTACGTGGCCCGTAGCTCCAAGGATAATGTACATAGCTTAAAAGTGAATCTAAAAAATGGTTGAGATATGGAGTTTAACGGTAAAGCCGGGGTGAAATTTTGTTTGTGCTCTGAATGATTTTGGACTCAAAAGCCGGGTTCTATTTTTCATTCTAAACGCATTTGACGGTTTTACGCATATCCTGCGTATTTTTAGGCGTTTTCCGGCTGCGTAGACAGCCCCTTGTTCCTGAACCTGATTTTCATGAAAAAAATCTTTCTTCTTTGCCTGCTGACCTGCCTGGTTGGCGGCTTTGCTGCGGCCCAGACTGCCGACGAATTTACGTGGTGGAATCCCGCCAATGCCGAACCTTCGGTGATTGAAGGTCAGGCGTGGACCGGAAAAACCATTCAAAGTCCCTATGACCGCTTACCGGCTGAAGCCGAGAACAACGTCCGGAAGGTGGTCTGGAATCTGTCGCGCAATGCCGCCGGGTTACTGATCCGGTTTCGGGCCAGCACCGAACGGATTACGGTTCGGTACGCCGTGCAAGGGAACCAGGCCATGCCGCATATGCCCGCGACGGGGGTTAGCGGGGTCGATCTCTACGCCGGAAATAGCGACGGCAACTGGCTGTGGTGCAACGGTAAGTATACCTTCGGCGACACGATTCAATACCAGTTTGCCAACCTGCAAGCGGACGACCCGTACCATCAGAAAGGGCGCGAATACCGTTTGCATCTGCCGCTCTATAATTCGGTGAAATGGCTCGAAATCGGGGTGCCAAAGGGTGTCACAGTTACTCCACTGCCTGTACGGGCCGATAAACCCATCGTGGTTTATGGTACTTCCATTGCGCAGGGAGCTTGTGCGTCGCGGCCCGGTATGGCATGGACGGCGATTTTAGGTCGTAAACTGGATCGCCCGCTCATCAATCTGGCATTCTCCGGCAACGGGCGGCTGGAAAAGGAAATCGTCGAGCTACTGCCGCAAATTGACGCTAAAGTCTACGTGCTGGATTGTCTGCCTAATCTGATTACGACGCCCGAACGCTCCGCAGAGGAAGTGAAAAACCGTATTCTGGAATCGGTCCGGACGCTGCGGCAGAAACGACCGGCCACGCCGATTCTGCTGGTCGAACACGCGGGTTACACGGATGGCGATATCAACCCGGTTCGGAAAAAAGCGTACAGCGAAGTCAACGAAATCATGCGGCAGGCGTTTGTGCAACTGAAAGGGGAGGGCATCGGGCAGTTGTATCTGCTGCCAAAATCGCAGATCAACCTCGATACAGACGCGATGGTGGACGGTACGCACCCCTCCGATCTGGGTATGCAGCAATACGCCGATGCCTACGAGCGCGCCCTGCGCACCATTCTGAACGAACCGTCCGGTGAATTTTCAACCATGAAACCCCTGCCCCAATCCCGCGACTCCCGGATTTATGACTGGGAAACCCGTCACCGCGAGATTCTGGCCCGTCTGAAGAGCCATCCGCCCCGCATTGTTTACATCGGCAATTCGATTACGCATTACTGGGGTGGCGAACCCAAAGCCCCGCGCGCCCAAGGTGCCGACTCCTGGAACACGATGCTGGAACCGCTGGGCGTCCAAAACCTCGGTTACGGTTGGGACCGTATCGAAAATGCGTTATGGCGGGTTTACCACGGCGAACTGGACGGCTATCAGGCGGCCCAGGTGGTGCTGATGATTGGGACCAACAACCTTCAGTGGAATTCCAACGCGGAAATTGCCGCCGGGTTGAAGCATCTGATTCAGGCTGTTCAGGTGCGGCAACCGGGTGCCGAAATCCTGCTGATCGGTATTCTGCCCCGTCGGAACGAAGAGCAGCGGCTGATGACGCTCAACGAAGAACTGGCTCAGGTGGCGGGGGAAACCAACATCAAATTTGCCCAGCCGGGCACGGTTTTTCTGAAGCCTGACGGGAAAATCGACGAGTCACTTTTTACCGACGGTCTGCATCCCAACGCCGAAGGATACCGGCGGCTGGCGGCCCAACTTGTGCCGCATCTTAAAAAGGAGTCGAGAGCTGGTTCGAAAAACAAAAAATCGGATACCGCAAAACGTACTAAATAACCCACGTTTCCAGAAAAATTACGGTTTTAATTATCCAAAGCCTATGTTCGGTTACTCAACGGCTGAACATAGGCTTTGCTGTATATACTAAAAGTCAATTGATTATGGTGTTATGGTTGTTGCTACCTGCGTAGAGAGGGCATTTGCCTTTGTAGCGATACACCTGACAAATTGATTTAAGCTGGGTTTCATTAGCTTTCTTTTCAAGACCAACTTTCCATTACGCAGAGTTAACCTATTATTATGGGGCCAGTTAGGCCTGAAATATGTTACCAGAAGCGGTCTATCGGGTAAATACTAAGTAAACTTGATTTATAGTTAATACATCTGGCAAATTTATTGCTTACGTCTCTTGGCCATTTGGTTTAAACAATAAGCAATCATTTTATAACTGCGTCTTGTAATTAACTACTCTTTACAGGCCTGGGAATCGCGTCAGTTTTACTTACTCGATCAGCCGAAGTGAGTAATGGCGGGCTAAAATTTACACGTGAGTAGCGTTAATAAGCTTCATTTCGATGATACTAGTTCTTTTATGGGGAGCCATTTTAGTTAGCTGTCTTGCCTATGGATTGTTTCTTTATAAAGTATTAACTGCCTGCCAATTAATTGACGAAACGGGTCCGGTTCGCGGGAGTGAATTAATTCTGGCCGGTCTTAGTCTGCTGGTCGGGGTGCTGCAAATTGCCTCCTTTTTTGTGCCTACCAACTTTTATTTATCGGCCATATGGCTCGGGGGGGCTTTGGTAATTGCCGGTTTATACCGATCCGGAATGACAGCCTACGTTCGGCAATTCTGGGAGAAACAAAAACAGATTCCGGTTTTCTGGCTTCTGTTTCTGGCCATTGTTCTGTATTCCACGCTGAGTCCGGACCACTTCGATAGCGGCATTTACCACTTGCCTTCCATTCGTTGGAACGAGCGGTTTCCGGTTATTCCCGGGTTGGGAAACCTGCACGGGCGGCTGGCGTTCAACTCCAGTTTTTTTGTCGTGTCGGCGGCCTGGGGGCTAACCGATCTGGTTGGACAAACGCTGTATCCGCTCAACGGAGCCATCTTTCTGCTCGTCTGCTGGCGGCTAATGTCCTGGAAACAAACCCAGTATCCGGTTCTGTCGTTGCTTCTGCTTCTGCTGGTGCTTTATTACCTGACGCGCCACGTGTTTTCGCCGACGCCGGACCTGCCCGCTACGCTTTTGCCCATGACGATGATGCTGATGTGGCTGGATCAGAAACCGGGTTTTGGGTTTCAACTGGTGGTGATGGTTCTGCTGATTGCGCTTTGTGTGACCATTAAGCTGGCCACCATTCCGATCGTTCTGGCCCTGATTCCCATCGGTTGGGCCGTGAGACCCTACCTCACGGTTTCCCGCGTGGCGCTGGTGCTTAGTATCGGTCTGGCATTCGCCGTTCCCTGGGTGCTGCGGAATATTATCCTGTCGGGGTATCTGATTTATCCGTTCCCGGGGCTCGACCTGTTTTCGTTCGACTGGAAAATTCCCATCGAACGGACGCACCACGAGCGGGATTATGTCGAATTCTGGGCCAAATTCCGGATTCACGAAGCGTATATGAATGTGAATTACCTGAAAATGTCCTTTGCGAAATGGGTTCCGATGTGGTGGGAGCGTCAGGGTAATTTCTTCAACCGGCCCATTTGGGTTGTGGCGGTTCTATCGCCGTTGGTGATGCTGAGCCACCTTCTTGCTCCCAAGCGCCGGGTAGCCTTTAATGTTTTGTTAATGCCCTATCTGGTAACATTGGCAGGCTTTTTGTTTTGGTTCTTATCAGCACCCGACTTCCGGTTTGGGTACGCATTTATCTGGTTAACAGCGCTTATTCCCTGGTTGCCAATCCTGCCCGAGCCAGCGGGCGAGCGGATGTTGTCGCTATGGTGCAACCGGCTGGCGGGCAGTGCATCCGTCATCCTGATTGGGTTTTTTGTTGTCTATTATCTGGTAATCAAACACTTTCCCATTCAACAGTACGCATTGATTCCGAAGCCACTGAGTTACCGGGATAAAGGAGCTTACGAATCGCTTTTTACCCTGCGCCACACCCGAAGTGGTCTGGAGGTGTTAAATCCGGTTGGGAGCCCGTTGGAGCAAAATTGTTACGAGGAAGAAGGGAAGCTTTGCGCTCCGTTTTTTTACCCGGATTTAGAATTACGGGGAACCAGAATTGAAGAGGGATTTCGGAGTTCTTTACAGGTACAAAAGCAGATGTCGCTTAATAAATAGTTGGTAGAAAGAGAGATTAAATTACTTGGAGTGGGGGCTATACTATTTACTTTTTGTCTGCTAATAGCATGAAATTATCTATAATTATTCCGGCTTACAACGAAGAAAAAACAATTCGTGTATTGCTCGATCGCGTGGCCAATGTTGACCTGCCCGATCAGATGACGCGCGAGCTGGTCGTGGTGAATGACTGCTCATCGGATCGCACGGAAGATGTCATTAACCGTTTTAGGCTGGACCGGCCAGATATCCTCGTGAATTATGCCAGACACGAAGTAAATCAGGGTAAAGGTGCGGCTTTGCACACCGGTATTCAGCGGGCTACTGGCGATTATATCATCATTCAGGATGCGGATCTGGAGTATGACCCGGCTGAATACCAGCATATTCTGGCACCCATGCTGATGGGGCGGGCCGATGTCGTTTACGGCTCCCGGTTTATGGGGGGGCAGCCCCACCGGGTCCTGTATTTCTGGCATACCATCGGAAACACGTTCCTGACCCTGCTGTCGAATATGCTTTCCGATCTGAACCTGACGGACATGGAAACCTGCTACAAAGCGTTCCGGAGCGATATTATCAAAGGCGTCAGACTGGTGGAAAAACGGTTTGGATTTGAACCCGAAGTGACGGCAAAAATCGCTCGCATTCCGGATATCCGCATCTACGAAGTCGGTATTTCCTACTACGGCCGGACCTATAAAGAAGGCAAAAAAATTGGCTGGAAGGATGGTTTTCGCGCGATTTACTGCATTCTGAAATATAACCTGTTTTCGTCGGCCTCGGACCGGGTTGCGGTTCCATCGGCTCAACCGGCTGTTATGCTGGAAAACAAATAAAAAAGAAGGGCCAATCCGTGATTGGCCCTTCTTTTTTAACGGAATCGGTATCGTCCCTTATTTGACAATCAGAATCTTCTTCGTGCGAATTTGTTTGCCCTGCCGAACACGCACTACATACGTACCGCTGGCGCCGGTCAGGCTGATCCTTTGCTGCTGATACCCAATTCCTTCCCGTTTTTTCTGGTACCACAACCGCCCGGCTTCATCGGCTACGGATACCTCACTGACGGTTTGCGCAGCCGTGTAAAACTGCACCTCGAACGTTCCGCTGCTCGGATTGGGCGTTATCAGCACTTCGTCTTCGTTACCAGCCGTTCCCGATAAATCGCTTAAGCGGGCATTGGGATCGCACGTCAGCGGTTTGGGGGCCTGTTTTAACGTATACGTGCTACCCTGTACTTTGGCGCTGATCTGGAACGTCTGGCCGGTTTTTACCTGCGCCGGAGTTGGAAAATAATAGACGTGGTAGCCGTTGCCCTTACCGGCAGCCAGAATGTCCGGCCGAAAAATATCCGCTCTGGCTGTTCCGATGGACACACCATTGGCAAAGAACTCAACGGTCAGCGGCTCGTTGGGCTTCCGGCGGTCCCACACCCATCCGCGAATCGAACCACACTCCACTTTATCCAGAAAACCCTCAAAATCGCCCGTTACCGGCGTGTTTGACGAACCGACCATCAGCGCAATACCAACCGAGCGGCTGTTAAGTCCGTCGCTGGCCGCGTACGTCAGGGTGTAGTTACCCGCTGTTGACGGTGTTCCGGTAATCTGGCGGGTGGAAGCCGTAAAATTCAGACCGGCGGGTAAACCCGACAGGATGTAGGTCAACGGCTGATTCTCCGGATCGGTGAAAGCGGGTAAGGTAACTGAAAAAGCCGTGTTGGCCGTTGCCGACAGGGCAGAAACCGGGGGCGCTACCGGCGGCTGATTGACCGGGGTAGAGGTGTCATTGATCACCAGGGAAACCGGCACACTGGTTGCGTTCGCCCCGTCCGTAGCGGTATACAGCAGGCTCAGATTGGCTTTTGCACTGGGTGTGCCACTGATGGTGCGGGTGCTGGCCGAAAAGGTTAAACCGGCGGGCAAACCCGTTAGGCCATACGTAAGCGGTTGATTCTCCGGATCGGTAAAGGCGGGAAGCGTAGCCGAAAAAGCCGTATTAACCGTAGCCGAGAGCGACGAAACCGTGGGGGCAACTGGCGGCTGGTTGACCGGTGGTGCTACGATGGGACCCGCGCATTTGAGCTTTCTGGGGGAGTCTCTCAGGATATAACTGCTTCCGCGTATGCGGGTACCGAAGGAATGTTCGAGATTGTCTTTGAGCGTCTCCGGAATCGAAAAATTAAAACCGTGTGCGCCGTTGCCTTTGCCCGCATCCTTCAAATCCTGACGGTAATCGTCGGCAATGACCGTAGCAATGACTTTCTGACCATCCAGAATCTCGACATGAACGGGCGAGTTGGGTCTGTTGCGATCCCAGGCCCAGCCGCGCAGCAAGGTGCAGTCAAGGCCGCCGAGGTAACCCTCAAAACTACCCGGTAGTGAACCCTCCGGATACACGTTGACCTGCACCGGCGCTGACGGAGCACTTTCACAACCGGCATTCTGGCGGCATCTGGCGGTATACACCGTCGTGACTTCGGGATTCACCGGCACCGAAAAACCGGTTTGGCCGTTGCTCCACACCACGGTCTGTGCGCATCCACTGGCTGATAAAATGACGGTTTGCCCTTCCGTAATGTCTGTCAGGCTGGCGCTGATCTGGGGCACTGCCGGTGCAGACCCGCAGTTATTGGCACCCATCTGGAGGTACGACGTATACGTAAACTGATCGTCGTTTGTCACGAGTTTCAGACGATAGAAGGCCAGCGCAGCGGTGTTGTTGTGAACAAAATTGTAAACCTGCCCATTTTGATTGTCGCCGGTCGGGGTAACCGTTGTTACCGAACTGAAAGTGGTTCCATCCGGGCTGAATTCCAGCTCAAACCGTTTGAGATTCGTTTCCCGGCGGGTAGACCAGTTCAGGCTTTTTCCCCCACCGGTAGCTTCCCCGCGAAAGTAAGCCAGTTCGGTCTGGGGGTTGCTTTCCGGGAAAAGAGCAAAGTATTCGTCCAGAAAACGCAACCGGTTTTCCAGCCACGCATTGACGATGGAAAAGTCGCCGGTGTTGACGGTACCGCTCCATTTCAGGTTTTCGCGCCCGTAGGCTCCTTCCGTCGTTAGCAGGTTATAATTGGCTGCGAATTGGTTTTTCAGGTTTTTGACGGACAACTGATTGCGTCGCAGGGCAAACCAGCGGTTACGCATTTTGCTTTTAAAACCGTCTGGATCGAGGGCAAACAAGCGGTTAAAAAGACCGTTGCCAATAATGCTCCGGGTATCTTCCCCCCGGTCGAAGTTCGTTGTATAGCCGAATGTGCCGTCAAAGTCCCACGGAATGAAAAAGTAAGGCTCATTGGGCTTGTATCGCGCCAGAAACTGGTTATTTCCCGTGTTGTCGGTTGCGTAGGTCAGATTGAGGAAGATATAGTAGTCGATCACATTGTCCATGCGTAATTTCTGGGAAACTGTGTTCTTGAATTCATTGGCGGGCGAATTCACCAGAAATTTCAGCAGATCGTACAGGTTGTTCCAGTAAGGGTCCGGATAATCCATCTCCCAGCTGGCCCATTCTTCGGCATCCGGATTGGTTGGAGGATCAGGCAGACCGGTAAAGGTCGTGGCCCCGGTCCAGCCACCCGCCTTATAAAGTTCACCGCGAATCGTACCGTCGTCCTCCGTCTTTTTGAGTTGAAGCTGCTTGCGGTCCATCGGCTCCGTAAACAGATACACCCCGGCGTAGGCCCCGTTGATAAACACATCGCAGTACTTGGTCCGGATGGCCGAATTCGCCTTCGGTTCCTGAGCGGCATAATAGACCTTGTGCATGTCCAGCCAGATAGCGTGCGAAGTGGCGTTGTTGAGTCGCAGGGGCTCGTTATACATGGCCAGCAGGTACCATTTGCTGTCTTCCCGCATATTCAGCAGCGAAACTTCGCGTTCTTCCTCTCCGTTTGGGTCCTGCCAAAGCTCCATGTTGTAGGATTTTTTGGGAAACCGGCGCGAAATATTTCCCCGAATCCGAATGCCCATGTTGGAGGTGAAAAGCGGTTCGCTTCCGTTGGCAAGGCTAAAGACGCCTTTCGTACGGTCGTCGGCATTGCTGATGGTCTGGTTGCCCTGCGTTTTGATTTCAATAAGCGGGAAACCCGTAAAATACAGCGTGAAAATGGCACTGCTGTTTCTGACCTTATAGGCTTTCCCAATCTCAAAAGCGCTGACCGGCTCCGTAAAAGTATAGTCTTTGTCAAGGCGCAGAACCGGGTAAGATTGCCCGGCGGGAAAAGCCGGAAGCTGATTACAGACAATTAATTTCAGGTGATTGTCGATCTGATAACGTCCCGTGGAAACCGGAACCTGTTGGGCAAAGGTGGCGGTAACCTGAAGGAGAAAACAGGTCAGGAAAAAGACATACCACTGCCGGGTTAGCGTAAAGTTTTGGAGCATAACGTTAAGTTTTTTGGTTGACCAAGGCTATCCCCCAACCTGTTAGTACGGATTATGGAACAGCCTGAAACTAGGCTTATGTCCTAAATATACAGATCGTTATTGGATTAGTTATATATTTTGTTAAATATCCGACGGAACGGGTAACATGAAGGAGGGGCTCAAATAAAATAGCCAGCCAATGAATTATTGGCTGGCTATTCGATGGATAAATAGGGATTATTAAGCGCCTTTTATTACTTCAGGTTCGCCAGAAATTCTACCACATCCCGGATTTCGCGTTTGGACAGGATATAGCCCATCGGCGGCATGCTGGACGGTAGGTTTTCGCGTTTGTCAATGCGCGACAGCGGTACTTTCAGGGGTTCGGCTTCGGAAGTTTTCAGGATCAGCTCGTGCTGCGTTTCTTCGGCCAGGATTCCGCTGACGGTTTGCCCGTCTTTCAGCGTCAGCGAAACCATCCCGAAACCGGGGGCCAGCCGGGCGCTGGGTTCGATGAGTGCCTGAAGAATCTGTTCCCGGGTCAGGGTGTTACCGATACGGGTCAGCGACGGACCAACCGCACCGCCCTGTCCATTGATGGCATGGCAGCGGACGCACTGGGCCGTGGAGTTGGTGTTGAAAATCTGGCGACCCAGTTGCGCATTACCGCCAAAAAGGGCGTCCTGGTACTCGGCCATACCGGTTCCGGTCGAGCGAAGCGGAGCCAGTTTGGCAATCAGGGCAGTGGATTTAGTAGCATCAACGGCTTCGCCCAACTCCAGCGTCAGGCTGGACGACAATTGCTTGCTGGCCAGTTTGTCAATCAGTCCGGCCAGAATCGGCTCGGTTTTCGCGACGGGCATCCCACCCAAAACCCGCAGCAATTGCTGTTGTTCTTTGACACTTCCTTTATCAAAAACCGCTTTTGATACCTCCGCCAGTGTTTCCGCCGACAGATTCAGGCCGCTCACCAGACCCAGGGCGGTGGTGCGAACGTCGGCATCCGAATCGTTCATGCCTTTTTTGATTACGGCTTCGATATCCTTGTATTTCAATTGATGCAAAGCCGTCAGCATGGCCGCCCGCACATCGGCGGAAGAATTTTCTGCCATGATTTTGGCCAGACTTTCGGCCTGATCCGTAAAGCCCAGATTACTCATCATCTGCGCCGTTGCAACCAACACGGCGGGGTCCGAATCCTGCAAAAAGGTAGTAATCTGGGGCTGAAGTTTCGCTTTCACAACCGCCGGATTGCGTTCAACCGCTCCCCGGTACCAGCCATCAACCCGGTCGAGCACCGACGGATTGGCCCAGGTGCCGAGGGTCGCCAGGGCTTCGGCGCGGAGTTCCTTGGTCACATCTTTACGCTGGGCAAACGCAACCAGCGTGTTCAATTGCTCGTCGCCACCCACCCGCAGACAGGCATTGATGGCCCGTCGCAGCAGTGGTTCGGACGTAAAGCGGGTTTCTTTCAGCGTAGCAGCCAGGGCGGGCAGGACTTTCTCGATCGACAGATCGTCGTTGATGGCCCGGGCGGCTTCCGCAACAATGTACTCGTCTTTGTCCTGCAAAAATACGCTGATCCGGTCGCTGGCGAGTCGGCGCAGCACCAGTACGGCCGCCAGCCGCAGCGATTTGTTCGGGTTATTGGCCAGCGCCACCATCGGCTCCACCTGCCCGATGCGCGACAGTGCCAGCACGGCGGCATGACGCAGGTAGACATCTTCGTCGTTGTTGGCCTTGATCAGGTTCAGCAACGGTTCGACCGCAGCCTGGTATTTGATGCGACCGAGGGCCTGAGCGCCGAAGAACTTCACGCGCGGGTTCTCGCTGGTCAGCAACGGAATCAGGAGCGGACCGGCTTCCGGGGCAGCCGCATCGCCAAGCACTTTAGCGGTTTGGGCAATGATTTCCGAATCCGCATCTTTCAGCAGAGGCAGCAGCGAAGCCGTGTAGGATTTGTCCTGCCGTTCGAGTTGCCCCATCCCCCAGATACCGTGAATCCGGGCCAGTTGGTTGCCGGTTTGAGCAATGGCCTTCTGCAAAACGGCGGCTCCTTTGGCTCCGCGTTTCACCAGCTCAAACTGTGCTTTTTGCCGGATACGCATATCGGGGTTCGACAGCAAGGCGAACAATTGATCTTCCGTTTGCGAACCGTAATTCAGCGCCATCAGCCGCTTGGTGTCGGCACGGAGTTCTTTCAGGTCGTTTTTATCGTCGGTTACGTCGAGTTTCCAGACGCGGCCGTAGTTTTTGGTGTCCCAGCCGTTGATCCAGTCGGCAATGTACAGCGCACCGTCGGGACCGAACCGGATGCCGGTGGGCAGAATACCGGACAGGATATTTTTCTCGCCATCCAGCACAAACGAAGCGCCTTTGGGTTTCAGGCCAAATGACCAGATGGGCGAACGGGCCGGGTTTCCGACAAATTCAACGAGGAAAAATTTGTTTTTCCACTCTTTGCCCAAAGCCGTGCCGGGGTTGTAAACCATGCCGGTCGGGCCGTTGTGGAAGTTCATAATTGGCGGAATGATGTAAGCCGCCTGACCTTCCCAGCGGGGTTTGAACAGCTTTTCGTCCATCCAGACCTTGTAGCTGTTGTTCTTCGGATCGGTGTATTTACCGTACTGCCAGTTGGCGCGCCAGCCCGCGTCGGAGCCTTCCACAACGTGTACCAGCCGCTCGCTTTCGCCGGGGTGGTCGCCGTCGTTGTCCGAGCTGATCAGGTTGCCGTATTCGTCAAAGACAAACTCGTGGGTGTTGCGCAGTCCGCCCGCAAAGATTTCAAAATCGGAACCGTCGGGGTTGGAGCGGGCAATAATGCCTTCGTTGGACCGATTGTGGTTGACGCCCTCTTTCGTGGTAATGTTGGCCCCAATGTCGCCGATGTTCCAGTAAATCTTGCCGTCAGGTCCTTCAATCGGGTTCGACATACCGTGGCCGCCAAAGCCGATGTGGACACCGTAACCGTGGCTAATGGACGTTTTCTGGTCCAGAATACCGTCACCATTGGTGTCTTTGAGCCGCCACATATCCGGTGCAATGGCCACAAACGCATCTTCCGCCCGGATCAGCAGGCCACCGGCCACGTCGGAAACTTCTTCAAAGAAATCGTTCAGGATGCGGGTGGCCTGGTCGGCAATACCGTCGCCGGAGGTGTCTTCCAGCCGCCAGACTTCGTCTTTCTCGACGGTTAAATCTTTCCAGTCGTGGCTACCGTCGCCGTTGAGGTCTTTCAGCCATTCATTTTCTTTACTTTTTTCGGGGGCAAACGTGCTGCGCAGAAACGCCCGCCGGTCTTCCACGGTTTTCAGGCCGATGGAGGGCGTCATCCAGTTGCGGTGGCCGCGAATGTCAAACTCAGAGTTTTTCTGCCGGTTGGTGCGGGTCAGATACACCCGGCCCTGATCGTCGATGGACATGGCAACGGGATCGGGAGCCAGCGAATCCGACGCCCATAAATCGAGTTTCAGACCGTCGGCCAGTTTGACCACGGTATTGTCCCGAATTTCCTTGGCCCGGGTGCGGGCCTGGGTGGGGTCTTCCTTCACAACCAGCGGGGCGCTGGCTGCGGTTCGGGATGTACCAGTTGGTCCCATTTTCATGCAGGAAACAACCGCAAGGGTCATAACGCCCGAAAAGAGCAGTGGTGTTCGAAAGCGTTTACGCAAAATCATTAGTTAAAATTGTTAAGGCAACGGTTTGGGCCTAATGGACGAATGATCCGATTTAGGGTTTATAAAGATAACGCATCTGGGTGAGTAACGATACGGTTGGAGGCATTTTCTCCGTATGGGACGCGGGACTGGCGGCCCGTTTGTGACGTTTTATCCTGGATGCTGGCATCCCCAACGAAGCGTTTGGGAAGGCAAAAGGGGATAAACGCAATTATTCCGTAAAAAATGGCCGGAATAAATGGTCTGCCCGATGCAGGAAGCGACCCATAAGCCGGAAGTCGTAACGAATACAGTTCACATAGGATACGGGAAAATATAGGGTGATTTCGAGATTCGATTTACCAATAATGGGACGTTACAGGCTTAGGGTTTTCCCTAGATTTACAAAAATCGGGGTTTCCCCTATTTCAAGGGCTACCTACTTTGTCCTATTTTTGCTAAACAATATTCTATTTAGTTGAGGGTAAAATTGATAGCTGAATCGGTAAATTTTACAGACCGTTCTGGTGTTGTAGTGATAATGAGAGTTGGTTTGAGAACTGTCTGCCGACTCGACAGCCAGGTTAAAATAGCTTTCCCTTAGCGTCTCTTGCTGATATAAGGAAACGAATTGATGATACGAGTATTAATTGCGGATGACCACAATGTGTTTGTTGAAGGAATCGCAGCGCTTATTTCGGGTTCTTCGGAAATTGAAGTAACGGAGCGCTGTTTTGATGTGTCGTCGGTGGTCGGACAATTAAGTGGTACGCCAATTGATGTGGTTTTACTGGATATTTCGTTTCCGCGGATTGAAGACGGACTAACGCTTTGCGAACACATCACCCGAACATACCCCAACACCAGAGTTATTGCGTTGACGATGCACGACGACGCCAGCCTGATTAAACGGGTTGTGAAGAAAGGTGCGCGGGGGTACTTACTGAAAAATACCACCAAAGTTGAGTTGTTGCAGGCCATCCGGACGGTTCATGACGGAAAACCGTATTTCAACGAAACCGTCACGAATATCTTGCTGCACGATGAACCGAAAAGCCGGAAGCCGGGCGGGAGTGCGGGTGTGAAGCCTAATCTGACACCCCGAGAGTCGGAAGTGCTGACGCTCATTGCGCAGGGGCTGACCACGCAACAGATGGCCGCTCAGTTATTTGTCAGCGTCAAAGCCATTGAGTTTCACCGCAGTAGCCTGCTCATGAAATTCAGTGTTCCCAACACGGCGTTGCTGATCAAAACGGCTATGGAAATGCAGTGCATTGATTAATAAATTGGTTGTTTTGGGATACAATAAAATCGCATTCCAATAGGTTTTATAGACTTTACGTACAAGGTTCATTTTTTGGGATTACTAGCGTTGATGAGGTCGTTTTTACGGTATAAGCTGTTGCGAAAAGAATGCCTGAGCCTGATACTGCTTCTGGTCGTGAGCAGCGTATGGCCGAAGGTGCAGGCCAGTCCCGGATCCGTACCGATCGACAGCGTAAAAACCCAGATCAGACAGTTGGTAGAGGACAAGGACTATATAAAGTTGGCCCAGGCGTATGAGCATCTGGGGGGGCTTTATCAACAGCAGTATGGTTACAATAAGTATACGCTGGATGCCTACTTTAACGGTATGAAGTACTACCACCTTCGGGGCGATTCGCTGGGGTATTTCAACATCCATATTAAAATTGGCGACTATTATACGCAGGACGTATTCATGCAGCCGTACGCCAAAAAATACCTGAACAAAGCGCTTCAGTACTTTAAACGGACCCACAACGGACCCAAAATAATTGAGTGTCGGCTGGCCTTTGCGAACCTGGCCCAGAAGAAAGATCCGATTCCGAAAAGCCTGATCACCGAATTGCGCCAAACCGAGCAGATGAGCGTTCTCTATAAGCAGGATTATTCCCAGGCTTACGCTCAGAACCTGCTGGCTAATATGTATTTGCGGAATAAACAGCCGGACTCAGCACAGTATTTTGTGAGCCGGAGCCTGGGCATGGCGCAACGACTGGATATCAACTGGCTGATCGCGCTGAATTACTTCTATTTAGGTTTGGTCGAGCAATTTAGAGATCATTCGGACGCGGCCATTGCGGCTTACCGGAAAAGCTATCAACTGGCGGAGGCCGAGAAAAATGTGGCCATGATGCGGGAGTTGTCGCGGCATACCGCCGATAGTTACTCGCATAAGGGAGACTACAAAAAGGCGTATGAAAGTGCCCTGAAGACGCTGGATTTTACAAACCAGTTCTACTATTCGGAGCAGACCAAGAGCATCCGTTTACAGGAACTCGACAGCCAGGTGAAAACGCTGGCGGTTGAAAAACAACTGGTGGAAGAGCAAAGCCGTCATCAGCATATGCTGAACCTGATGCTGGCGGGCGGTTTGGTAATCAGTGTATTAGGCGTTTTTGCCCTGATCTTTGGACGGCGGCAGCAGAAATTAATTAATCATCAACAAACGGTAATTGCACAACAGCAGATTCGGGACCTGGAACTGAAATCGTTGCAGGCCATGATTGAGGGGCAGGAAAGTGAGCGGAGCCGGATTGCCCGGGATCTGCACGACGGCCTGGGCATTCAGTTGTCCCGAATCAAGCTGTTTGTGGAAGCGCACCAGGAACAGTTACCGCTGTCGGTGAAGGAGCCATTGAACCAGTTTCTGGACGAAGCCTGTACCGAAACCCGATTGATTTCGAGTGACTTACGGCCGTACGCGTTATCGACTTTCGGTTTGATCCCGGCGCTCGAAGATCTGGTGCAGAAGCTGAATCTGGTGAACGAAACCGCTCTGACGCTCGAACACTACGGCGAAGTTCCGGACCTGGGCGACGAAGCTTCCGTAATGATCTATCGGGTGATTCAGGAGTTGTTGAATAATGCCCTTAAACACGCTGAAGCCGAAACGATTACGGTGCAGATGATGACAAATGATGAAACCGTTCTGATCAGCGTGGACGACGACGGAAAAGGCGGTGATTTTGAAACCGATTCGTCGAAAGGCAACGGTATTGCCAACATCAAATCGCGGATTGCGTATCTGGGCGGGCAGGTGATGTGGCAGAGCGAACCGGATAAAGGAACGTCGGTCATGATTTCGCTCCCCATGCAGAAGCTGGTTAAAAATCCGCCCCGCGTTCCTGTCTGACAAATTATATTCTAAACCCTTAATCAACGCTTGTAGGTCATGCCGAACTGAGCTCTTTGTCTGCCTGAACGGTTGCTTCAACATGGGGCCTCTCAACTCCTTATAGATTTTACATATTCATAAAAACTTGATTTTTTACCTGGCTCTCTCGGGCTTCGTTTTCTAGAGAGCTGCCCAATTTTTGTCCCTTTTTTTCAATAACTATGATAAAACATGTGCTTTCGGGGGTTTTGGTGCTGGGCTACTGGACGGCTGTCCACGCGCAGACCCGAGCCAATACCGTCACGGTTCCGGCAAAAAACCCGGTGGTGATGGCTTCACTGAAAAATGCGAACGTCGGAAAGTCCGATGTGAACGCCCTGGTGAAAGGGGTGGTTTCCGACGACAAAGGCAATACGCTTCCGGGTGCAACGGTGTCTGTTAAAGGCACCACGCAAGGCACCACAACGGATGCCGAAGGTCGGTTTTCGATCAATATGCCTGACGGAAATAATGTGCTGGTGATCTCGTTTATCGGGATGAAAACGCAGGAAGTTCAGGTGGGCAACCAGACAAACCTGACCATCACGCTGGTTTCTAATGACCAGTCACTCGATGAGGTGGTCGTTATTGGGTACGGTACGGCCAAGCGTTCGGACGTAACGTCTTCGATCACAACGGTTAAAGCGGCTGAATTGAAGGATATTCCGGCGGCCGGGGTTGACCAGTTACTACAGGGTAAAGCTGCCGGGGTAACGGTAACAAGCAACGGTGGTCAGCCGGGTGGCGGGGTTTCCGTGAAAGTTCGCGGGGTAACGTCCATCAACAGCAACGACCCGCTGTTCGTGATTGACGGGGTTCCCTTCGTCGGTGGTAACACCTCCAACAGCACGGGTTATGCCGGTCTGGGTGGGGGCGACGGCCAAACCGGTAACAGTGTTATGGCCATGCTGAACCCGAACGATATTGAGAGCATCGACGTATTGAAAGATGCTTCGGCGCAGGCCATTTACGGTTCGCAGGCTGCCAACGGGGTGATTCTGGTCACCACCAAAAAAGGAAAGCAGGGCGAAGGGAAGATCAATTACGAAATGTATACCGGGGTTTCGGAAGTAGCCAGAAAGCTTGATCTGATGGATTTGCGGGATTTTGCCCGGTATCAGAACGAGGTGCTGCCCATCATTGGTAACCCGGTCGCCGACGAGTTCAAGAACCCCGATCTGCTGGGCCGTGGAACCGACTGGCAGGACGCCATGTTCCAGCGCGGAACCATCAACAACCACCAGTTAAGCTTCTCGGGCGGTAAAGATAAAACGACGTATTACCTGTCGCTGAACTACTTCGATAACAAGGGGATTCTGCTTGGCTCGAACTTCAAACGGTATTCGTCGCGCTTCAGCCTGGACAACCAGTTGAAAAGCTGGGCCAAAGTGGGGGTGAGCGCCAACGTGTCCCGCAGTATTCAGAACGTATCGCTGGCCGATGCCGCCGAAGGTACCATCTGGTGGGGGGCGGTAACGAGTCCGCTGGTTCCGGTGAAAAACCTGGACGGTTCCTGGGGTGGTGGTCAGACGGTTGGTGGGGTGCAATACAGCAACTCCAACCTGGTCGGAAACAGCCAGTACCGGGGCAATACTAAAACTTCGAACAACGTCTTCGGTAGCCTGTATGCCGAACTGCAACTGATGAAAGACCTGTCGCTGCGCAATGAATTGTCATATTCGCTCGGGCAGGATAACAACACCGCATTCCAGAAATCCGGTAATGTGGGCGGTACGTCGTTCCGGAGCAAATTGATCGATTCGCGCTCAGACAGCTACTACTGGTCATTGACCAACTACCTGAGCTATAACAAATACATGGGTAAGCATGGTATTCAGGCAACGGTAGGACACCAGGCGCAAACTTCGTATTATCAGTCGATTTCGGGTACGAAAGTGGATTTGCAGGCCAACATTTTTGACCTGAATACCGGTAGCTCCGACCAGACAACCTGGGGCCTGAGTGGTGGAAAAGGCCATTGGGCAATGGAATCCTGGTTTGCCCGTGCCAACTATACCTACGATGATCGCTATTCGGTTTCGGCCAGTTTCCGCGCCGATGGTTCGTCGAACTTCGGTCCGAACAACCGCTGGGGGTATTTCCCGGGAGTATCGGCGGGCTGGACGATTTCCAACGAGAAATTCATGAAAGGAAGTGTCGCCAACGTCCTGAACTTTGCCAAACTACGGGTTGGTTACGGAACGGTGGGTAACCAGAACTTCCCGGGCGGTGCGCCAAACCCGGCTTATGTGGGTGCGGTTCAGTTCTTCTCCGGTCCAGTGGGCTTTGGTTCGTCCAACATGATCAACGGTATTCCGAACCCGAACCTGAAATGGGAGTCGGTGCGAACCGCCAACGCCGGGGTTGACCTAGGCTTCCTGAACGGACGGATTGATGCAACCATCGACGTCTACAAGAAAGTAACGTCCGACATGATTATCTTCCTGACCGGCCCGAACCTGATCGGGGTGGGCGATCAGTGGGATGACCTGAAAGCTCCGCTGGGCAACGCCGGTCAGATGACCAATACCGGGGTGGATATTGGTATCACGACGACCAACATCAAGAAAGGTGATCTCACCTGGAAAACCAACCTGGTGTTCACGCACTTCAAAAACACCTACGACCGGGCGGCCAGCGCAGCTTCGGCGCTCGACGGGAAAGTGTACTACAACAACTACCTGATTACGCACACGACACCTGGTAATCCGGTGGGTTCGTTCTGGGGACTGGTCACCGACGGTTTGTTCCGGACGCAGGCTGAACTGGATCAGAGTCTGCCGCAGTTTGGCTATAAAGTAAATGAAACTGAAACCTGGCTGGGTGATATTCGCTACAAGGATATCAACGGTGACGGAAAAGTGGACGCCAACGACCTGACGTTTATCGGTAGCCCGCTTCCGAAATTTACCTGGGGTCTGACCAACTCGCTGAATTATAAAGATTTCGATTTCTCGATCTTTTTGCAGGGAAGCCAGGGCGCAAAAGCCTATAACTTCCTCCGCTGGCAACTGGAAGGTCTGAACAACGCCTGGTCGAACCAGATGCGGACCGTAACCGACCGCTACACCGAAACCAATACGGGTGGTGCGCTGCCCCGGTTTACAACGACCAACAAGAACAACACCGCCATGTCGGATCGCTACGTAGAAGACGCTTCGTACTGGCGGATTCAGAACATCACGCTGGGCTACCGGATTCCGAGAAACATTCTGAGCAAGGTGAAAATGACGAACCTGCGGGTTTACGGCTCCATCCAGAACCTGAAAACCTTCACGAAGTACTCAGGCTATGACCCGGAAATTGGCTCGTTCAACAACAGTATTAAACTCATGAACGTCGATATGGGCCACTATCCGAACCCGCGGACGTTTACGATTGGTGCTAATGTTCAATTCTAAAATTATTGAGCGAATTAGTGATTGAGCGATTGAGTGATACACCGTTTTATCTCTCATACGCTTGTCACTCAATCACTAATTCGCTAAATCACTCAATAGCAAAAGTCATGAAATTAAAACCCATATATGCCCTGGCGATTTCGGCGATGATGCTGTCTTCCTGCAAAGAAGACTTCATTGAGCGGCCTTCGCTGTCGGGCACCACAACCGGTAACTATTACAACAACGCGGAGGAAGTCCGGGCCGCGACCAGTACGCTATACAGCGGTTTGCCTTGGCGGAACTACGAAAGCCGGGCGCAGGACGCCATCGGGGATGTGATGTCCGGTAACATGTTTACCTATACCGATGTCGATTACCTGAACTTTACGGTTTCGTCGGCTTCCGAGCGGATTGGAGCAACCTGGGGCGCGTTTTACAAGATCATCGGGTACGCCAACGTGATGATCAAAACGTTCGAGGAGAAGAAAGCCAATGGTGGTGGAGCCGCTTATCTGGATCCGGCCATTGCCGAATGCCACTTTATCCGGGGAACGGTCTATTTCTACATCGCCCGTACCTGGGGAGCCGCGCCGATTATTACCGATCCGGGTGAGACGGCTTTGTCGGGCAACTTCAACATTCCGCGCTACCTGCAAAAAGACGTGATGCGGTTTGCTCTGGAAGAACTGCAAATGGCCGAAGCCGGTCTGCCGGAGTCGGATGTTGCCGGTCGGCTGACGAAATACTCGGCAAAAGGTATGATGGCGAAATTGTACCTGTACAACAAAGACTACGCGAACGCCAAAGCGAAAGCGGAAGAAGTGATCAATTCCGGTAAGTACAGTCTGGTGGCAGATTACAACGGTATGTTCACCAAAATGAGCATGAACAACAATCCGGAGTCGCTTTTCTCGATTCAGCACCAACTGGCGCAGGACCCCTGGGGAACCGGTAACATCAAAAATCCGGATCGCGGAGCCAGCGCCCTGCGGACTGCCGAAGCCGATGCCTGGGAAATGTACGTTCCGTCGCTGGATTTGCTGAACGAATACGAATTTGGCGATCTGCGCCGGAAGTGGTCGGTGATGGAACACGGCTGGACCAAACCGGAGTGGAAACCGCAACGTGTGAACGCTCCCAAGTACAATGCGTTCATGGCCAACGGCTTTAAATACGATACGCTGCAACCCACCGAAGACGGTGGTAGCCTGAGCCCGACGCGCTCCAACATCGCCAAGTACTTTGCCGGTCCCGGTAAGAGCTTCGGGGGTGATGCGGTGCTGGGCCAGAACTCGGGCAACAACGTGGTCCTGCTGCGCTATGCCGATATTCTGCTGATTTACGCCGAAGCTACGCTGGGCGGTGCGGCTTCAACCACCGATCCGAAGGCGCTTCAGGCCGTGAACGCCGTTCGGGCGCGGGCCGGTCTGGCTCCCCGGACGTCGCTGACGCTGGATCAGATCCTGCACGAACGCCGGGTGGAATTTGCTTTCGAAGGTGACTACTGGTACGATATTCAGCGTCAGGGTTTTGCCAAAGCGAAAGCCATGATCCAGAAACAAAACCGGGGTTCGGTCGGCAATCCTACGTACATCACCAACTTCACCGAAGACAAGATGTATCTGCCGATTCCGGCGGGTGAGATTGTACAGGACCCTGAATTGGGCAAAGATCCGGTTCCGTATTATAACTAAGACGATAGAAGCGAGATAAGAGACAGGAGACCATCAGGAACTATTCTTGTATCTCTTGTCTACTTTCTCTGGTCTTTTTAAGAAAAAATCAAGTAATCCAATGAAATACAATACATTGCGTCAACTGGCGGGCTTGTCATTCACGGTTCTGCTGACCGGTCTGGTCATGACTTCCTGCGAAGAAGATTCCGATGGCCGGCCACAGTACGAAGCGGGTAACCCCGTGGCCGCTACCATTGCACCGGACTCGGCAGCCGCCGGAACGGTGATTACCCTGACGGGTTCGGGCCTGGGCGATATGCGCACCATCGTTTTCGAGAAAGATAACGTGCCCGCCGGTTTTCAGCCGACTTTAAATACCGACCAGGCGCTGATTTTCCGGGTGCCGGACGATGTGGTTGGGGGCGTGCAGAACGTCACGTTCACGAACAGCGCAGGAAGGGCGGTGGCGGTGCCGTTCCGGGTGCTGGCGTATCCGACGGTTTCCAATGTTTCCAACTATAACTTCCGAAAAGATTCCGAAATTACCATTACCGGTAACAACCTGGACGATGTGGTTTCGGTGAAGCTGACCGGCACGTCGGACATGGCGACGGTGGTTTCGAAGGAGAAACGCAAACTGGTCGTGAAAATGCCCGCAACGACGGCTAACCGTGCCACGCTGGACATTATCAACGGTACGGGCTTGCTGCGCACCACGCAGGAACTGGTGAACATCGACAAATCCTATCAGATCTTCACGGATGCTTACGGTACGGGTTTCCAGGACGGTTCCTGGGGCGATGCCGGTGCCGTTTCGACGAAAGAATTCAAGTCTGGTACGGCTTCGGTGGGCAAAACCTATCAGAAAGGCAACTGGCACCTGATCGCCTTTGCTAACTGGTCAACCTCGGCCATTTCATATTCGGCAGATTACACCTACGTATCGGGCTGGATCAAGGGCGCTTCGGCGGACTACACGCTGTATCTGACCACCGACGCCAGCAAAGCCGGTTTTGGTAACTTCGACG
The DNA here is from genome assembly GCF_003259745.1 of Larkinella arboricola. Classification (GTDB taxonomy): domain Bacteria; phylum Bacteroidota; class Bacteroidia; order Cytophagales; family Spirosomataceae; genus Larkinella; species Larkinella arboricola. The sequence goes on from NZ_QLMC01000004.1 coordinate 107,930, forward strand.
ATAAAAACAAAATCGACGTGAAAGCGGGTGTCTGGAACTACTTCAAGCTCAAGATTTCCGACATTGATTTCTGGTTGCCAGGCAAGAAGTTAAGTCAGGTCGGTTTCCGGATTCAGGGACCGGACAAACAGGACGAAACGTTCTATTTCGACGACATCGTGCTGGTTAAATAACCACGTTATTCTACGAATAAAGATCAAAGGAGGCAGGGTAATACTTGCCTCTTTTGGTATCCATACATTCTCATGGTACTTATTTTACGGAACAACTGGTTGGACGTATTCCAGGTACGGAACCGGCTGCTTTCAGTTCTTTTGATTGGTTTGGTAGGCTGCGTCTCTGCACCCAAACCGAAAACCGTTCCAACTCCAGCCGACCCGAACATCATTCAGATTGAAGCCGAAACCGGTGCATTTTCCGGTGTGGACGTGGCCACCAGCCTTGCGGGATTTTCCGGGACCGGCTACGTAACGGGTTTTGACGAATCCACCGACAAACTGACGCTGACGTTCCAGGCCACCGCCGGTTTATACGAACTGTCGGTTCATTACGCTTCGCCCACGGGTGACAAAGGGGTTGATTTTCAGATAAATGATGAAAAAGGGAGTGGTGCGCTCAAACAGACCGGTTCCGGATTCAGCCCGGCCAAACTGGGAACGTTCCGCCTGCGTGACGGGCAGAATACCGTTACGATTTTCCGGGGATGGGGTTATTTCCACATTGACTACCTGCAACTTAATCCCGCAACCGTTGTGCTGCCCGCCAAACCCGCTAAAACGCTCTCGGATGCCCGTGCCACGGCTTCAACCCGGGCGCTGTTTTCGTATCTGGTCGATCAATACGGAACGAAAGTGCTTTCGGGGCAGCAGGATGATGTCGAATACATTCTGGAAAAAACCGGCAAAGAACCCGCCATTGGCTCGTTCGATCTGATGGAGTACTCAACCAGCCGGGTGCAACGTGGCGGTATCCCCCTACGCTCCAGTGAAGCCTGCATTGCCTGGGCGAAGAAAGGGGAGGGGCGCGGCATCGTCAGCCTGCTCTGGCACTGGAACGCGCCGACGGATTTGATTGATGAAGAACCCGATAAGCTCTGGTGGAGCGGTTTTTACACCCGGGCTACCACCTTCGACCTGGCCGCCGTACTGGCCAATAAACAGGGCGAACGGTATCAGCTGCTGCTCCGCGACATAGACGTGATTGCCAGAGAACTGAAAAAGTTTCAGACGGCTGATGTGCCGGTGCTCTGGCGACCGCTGCACGAAGCGTCCGGCGGCTGGTTCTGGTGGGGGGCCAAAGGAGCCGGACCGTTCAAAGAGCTTTGGCGGTTATTGTACAACCGGCTGACCAATCACCACCAGTTGCACAACCTGATCTGGGTGTATGGCGGTACGGATTCCATGAAGCCCGACTGGTATCCCGGCGATCCATACGTGGACATCGTCGGGCTTGACATCTACACCGACCCGACGGCCAGTTTGAGCGGTAACTGGAGCAATGCGCAGACGTTGTTCAACGGCAAAAAGATGGTGGCTTTGACAGAAACCGGAAACCTGCCGGACGCGGCTAAAATCCGGGATTTTGGTGCCTGGTGGTCGTGGTTTTCGGTCTGGACGGGCGCAGACTACATCAAAAAACAGCCCATCGAAAGCCTGAAAGCCGTCTACACCGATAAAGACGTGATTACCCGCGACGAACTGCCCGACTGGCGGCAGTGGAGCGGAAACGTTGGCACGGTTTCGTCTAATCGCTGAAACCGTGCCAACGGGCTTATTTTTTGGCCTGTTTCACCGGCTCGGTGGTGCGCAGGAAAGCCACCAGATCAACAATTTCGCTTTCCGTCAACCCATCGAGCAGGCCGGTGGGCATCATGGAATTGGGCGTCACCTCGCGTGACTGAATCTCCGATTTGTTCAGCACCACAGGGTCCTGCCCGACTACGCGCAACGTCACCTGACGCTCGTTTTCCCCGACGACATTACCGGTATACGTCCGCCCGTTGCGGGTTGTAATGACCACCATTTTGTAATCATCCTGAATTTCTCCGCTGGGGTTCAGAATATTACTCAGCAGGTAATCCAGGTTGGCCCGGTTGGAACCCGTAATATCCGGCCCGATGTTGCCGCCTTCACCGTACATTTTGTGGCAGGGGCCGCAGGTACGTTGAAAAACCAGCCGCCCCTTCGTCGTATTGGCCGATAACAGGGTCCGGTTGGAAAGCATCTTCTGGTAACGGGCGTATTCTTTTTCGTCGATACCGTTCTGTTCAATCGGTCCCCAGACTTCGACAAAACCGCTGCCAACTACCCGCAGCAGTTGCCGGGCGGCATAGGTGGGCACATCGCGTTTGGGAATCTTGTCCGTTTTCAGGGCCTGTGTCAACTGCCAGCCGTATTTCGGGCGCGACGACATCGTTTGGACCACCTGCAATTTGTCTGCCGGACTGAAATTCGGGTAGCGGGTCAGTAGCAACTGGCCTAGGGATTCATTGTCATACCCGGCAATGGCCCGGATGGCTTCAGAGCGTAAGTTGGGGTCGTTCAGCAGGGTCGGAAAGGCGTTTACCAGTTCAGGCCGTTGCCGACTGGCAATGGCTTTCAGGGCTTTCTGTCGCTGATCGAGGGGCGCTTTCGGATTTTTCAGCGTTGCCAATGCCTGTTGGGCGGTTTCGGTATCCCCAAATTGTTGAGCAATCTGCTGCGCAAGCTGGGCGGTTTTCGGGTTGGCTTTCAGTTTGGTATAAACCGCTTTCCAATTGGCCGGAGTCGCCAGATCCGAGCGACCGTCCAACCCATCGCGCATCCCTTCCAGCAGACTGGTGGGTGTTTTGGCCGATTGGCCGATGGCCGTAATGAGGGCCGGTATCTGGTCGGCGTCAACGGTTCGGCGGGCAGCGAAGCGGGCGACCATCGGAATTTCGCACCGGGCGGCTAGTGTTAATGCCCGTTCGGGATTCTGCTTGACAAGCGGTTCAAAACCGTACCAGATCATTTTCGGCAGGTTATGATCGCCCTTGTCCTCGCCGTGCTGCATCAGTTCTCCGGCCAGTTTCCAGGCGGTTTCGGTGTCCACCCGTTGCAGGGCCGATGCCAGATACAGCCGCACGACCGGCGACTGATCTTCGCGGGCCATTTTGACAAACTTTTCCTGCACAGCCGAAGAAGCCGAACGGTCTTCGCACAACAACTGAACGGCCCAGGCGCGGACGTACGGATCTTTGTCGTCCAGGGATTTCACGAGGGCGTTGCCATCAAAACCGCCGGTTACGTGCAGCGCCCACATGGACCGCAGCCGGTAATCCGGATTGGTATTTGTTTCAAACAATTGCCGAAGTTGCGCGTGGGTCTGTCCGTCCAGTTTGCCTTTGACTGCCCGGTTTTGCAGAATAATTCGGGCGCGTCGGGCGTGCCAGTCGCTTTTTGACGTTTGCAGATTAACCAGTTGCGCATCGGTCATTTTGTTGAGGTCCGAATACCGTCCGGTCCAGTTTTCGGCCAGCGAGGTTTTCGGCATAACCCGGAAAATCCGCCCTGTTTCGCCGTTCAGCACTTCCTTGCCGCAGATGTCGGCATCGTGCCAGTCGAGCACGTAAAGACCGCCATCCGGTCCGATTTCCATGCTGAAACCAACCCACTGGGCGTTGTTGGCCTGTAAAAAATCATCGCCGTGGTGCCCGACGTAGCCAGAACCTTTTGGCTCCAGAATATCCGATAGCACGGCGTGTTCGTGAATATTCGCCATAAAAAGCCGTCCCTGTTCCGATTGGGGAAAGGCATCGGACTGGTACACCCGTGCCCCGCCGTGGGCCGAGCGGTGGCTGTGATCGGTAATGGTTTTAATATCGTCGTAAACGTACGGATTGAAGTGCTGACCACCCTGCCGGTGGTAAATACCGCCCGGAATCACGTGCCAGAGGTGCGGAATGACGCAGGCCGTCATTACAAGCTGGCCCTTCGCGTTGTAGTCAATGCCCCAGGGGTTGCTGAAACCGTGGGCCACCACCTCAAACCGGTCTTTGATGGGGTGATACCGCCAGACGCCCCCGTTGATGTCTGTGCCCTCGCCTTCCAGAATATCTTCGGGAAAGGGGTCGTTGTGTTTGTAAAGTTTGCCTTTTCCGGCTGGTTTCCGCACTTTCGAGGGCGTTGCAAAGCCCTGCAAACCGTACAGCCAGCCGTCAGGCCCCCAGTGCAGACTGTTCAGGGTTTCGTGCCGGTCACGGATGCCCCAGCCCGTCAGCCGGACTTCTATGTCTTTGACATCCGCCCAGTCGTCGCCGTTGCGATCCGGAACAAAGAGCAGGTTCGGTGGAGCGCCCAGAAACAACCCGTCGAAGCCAACGGCCATCGCAGCCGGGAACGGAATGCTGTCCAGAAACACCTTCTGACTGTCGGCCACGCCGTCGTGGTTGGTGTCTTCCAGAATCAGAATCCGGCTGTTGCCGGCTTTGGAAAAACCGTAGCCGCGCGATTCATAATCCCGGTTTTCGGCCACCCAGAGCCGCCCGCGATCATCCCAGCAAAACGCCATCGGCTGCGTAATCATTGGCTCCGACGCCCAGACGTTGGCCTGATACCCGTCTTTCAGCGTCATGCTCTCGATAGCCGCCTGCGGGGTCAGAAACTTGGCTTCCAGTCCTTCTTTCTGGGCCAGCCCCCAGAGGTAAGAAGTCGAGTTCTGTCCGCTGAATTCGCTCCAGGTTTTGGTCAGTTCCACATCGTTCAGATCGCCGGTGTAAACCACCAGCTGGTGACGAATGATTTCGGTATCCCCTTTTTCAATTTTCCAGTCGCCGGTTCGGGCGCGGGCCGGGCCGATACCGAGCTGGTTATCGACGCGCCAGGTTTGCGGGTAGCCTTTGTTTTCGGGATGGTCAAAAATGGCGATATGCGCCAGATCGTTCCGGCCTTCTACCTGCATACCCACATCCACCCACATGGCGCGCTGGCCTTCGGCTTTTTCGTTGCGCTGCCGGGCCGCGTTGATTACTTCCCCCTTAATGCCTTCCCGCCAGGGCATCCGGAGAAACAAACCGCCGTAGTCGTATTTACCAATCGTCACGTCGGTGTTGGCTTTGCCTTTCCACTCCAGGTCCAGCAGAAACTTGCCGTTTTTTTCACGCATCGACCAATTTTGGGTTTCGGTCAAAACCGTAGCGCCTTTTTCGTCCAGCAGATCATAAACCGTCTGCCATTTTACTTCCGTTCCGGTGGCTCGAATCACTTTGGCCGATACCCGACGCCAGTAATCGCCCTGCGGATGGTGAAAATAATCCCGGCCGTTAACGCGCGTAAATCCCCAGTATAATCCCGTCTGGTGTTTGTGGTGGCCGGGGCTGTATTCGGTTAGAACGCCTTTGCCGTCGGGAGCCGCGATAGGGTGAATGTAGGGGCGAAAATCCGGTTTAGCGTTTTGGACCAGAATCGGTGTTTTGCCGCCGACGCGGAAAACCGATAGGGCTCCGGTTTTAACATCCTGTCTGATTTGCAATTTCTTCTCTGCTCCAGGCGGTTCACCCGCTGAGCCGTAGCGGGAATGGAGGAAAACGCTGCCAGAGCAAAGGATAAGTAGGGTTAGAAGTACCGAAAAGAATCTCATGACGGTTTAGGGACAAATGACAGTTTAATGTCAGGTTTTATACCAAAGAGCTAAAGTTTAGTACAACTACTTATTGACGGCAACCTTATTGTTGCAGGTGGCAAAGATTGAGAAGTGGTGCCTGATTTAACCAAAAAATAACCTATTCTAATTTTTCTGGTCTTAGTTGGTTTTAGGAGAATTTTTTATTGGAATTGTACGATTTTAATGCATACATTAGCTACTTGTAAGTAACTGATCTCTGTTAATTTTAAAACCTGCAAACACCAGTTCATGCGGATTCGAAAATTACCCATTCAGTTGGGCCAGAACGCTGAAAAGGAAATCGCCCTGCGGTTAAAAGCGGGCGATGAGCGGGCTTTTGAGGACGTTTTTTACCGTTACTACAAACACCTCTATGCCATCGGCATCAAGTTTCTGAAAAATCCGGACCTGGCCGAAGATGCCGTTCAGGAAATCTATCTCAAACTCTGGGATCACCGCGAAACGCTCAACGAATCGTACGCCATTAAGAATTTCCTGTCCATTGCGATGAAGAATCACGTGTTGAACGTGATTCGCGATCAGCACCAGACGATCTGGGAATACCTCTCCAGTGAGGTGGAGGAGCGTCTGGGCGAAGACACGACCAGCGACGCCTTCCAGTTGCAGGAATACGGGGCCATTCTGGAGCAGGGCATACGGGAACTGACTCCGCAGCGCGCGAAAGTTTTCCGGTTGCGGGTTTTTAATGGAATGAACAACGAAGAAGTGGCCAGCCAGTTGTCGGTTTCGATCAATACCGTTAAAGTGCAGTTTTCGCAGGCTACGAAGTTTCTGAAAGACTACCTGAGCAAACACGCAGACCTGGAAGGCATTCTTCCTATTATTCTCTTCTTTTTGATTTCGTAATATTTTTTCCGGGTCCAGTAATACTACGGGTTGGCAAGTGTGTATCTATTTAGGAAACAATGGTATTTTTCCTAAGCCGCCTGCATGGACGCACAACTTCTACAGAAGTATTTACGAAATGAATGCACCCCGGATGAGGCCCGGCAGGTTCTGCTGTATCTGGCCACCCCCGACGGTCAGCGTCAGTTGCAGCACTTGCTGGAAACCGATCTGGCCGATGTTGCTGAGCTGCACCTGGACACTCCCGAACGGCAGCAGGCCCAGCGGCTTTTCAGCCGGATTCAGACTCGTAAACAAACCGCATCCGAGACACCTGTTCGCCCGTTACGTTCGTCCTGGCGCTGGATGGCTGCGGCTGCGGTCGGACTGATTGTGCTGGCTACGGGCTCCCTGTTCTTCTACCGGCAATTTGCGACTCCCCAGCCCATTTCCCTGCATACCGATTTTGGTCAGACCCGCCGGGTGGTGCTGCCCGATCAGTCGGTTGTAACGATGAACGGCAATACGACTCTGCGGTATTTTGAGCACTGGAAGGCCGATCAGCCCCGCGAAGTCTGGGTGGAAGGCGAAGCGTTTTTCGAAGTCGTACACACCCGAAATCACCAGCGTTTCCAGGTCCACTTACCAACTCAGATGAACGTTGAGGTGCTGGGAACACGATTCAATGTGTATACCCGAAAAACAAAGACCAAAGTGGTGCTGAATGAAGGCCGTATTCAGATGCGGGTGGCAAATAATTCAAACAATCACCTGGAGATGCAGCCGGGTGAAATGTTCATGGCCGATACCGAAACGAAAGCCTTTTACAAGAAGCGGGTGAACGCACAGGCGCATTCGTCCTGGCGCACGGACAAGCTGATTTTCGAAGGCGCCACCCTGGCCGAAATTGCCCAGTTGCTGAAGGATACCTACGGGCTGGACGTGGAAATCCCCGACCAAAACCTGAGGGAGCAGAAAGTAACCGGCACCGTGCCTGCCCGCAATGCCAACACCATCCTGAAGGGCCTTTCTGGCTTGTTTGACTTGAAAGTTACCCGCGAAGCCAACCACATACTCATAGAATAAACTCTCTACGCATGAAAAAAATAGTTTTACTCTTGGGAGGAGCGTTGCTGGCCGGGGCCCTGCCGACCCGCGCGCAGATGATTGCATCAAACGGGCATCGAATGTGGTCGCAGGAGAAGGATGTAGCCGCGCCCATGGTAACGCTGCGGACTGCGTTATCGGAACTGGAAAAACAGTACCGTGTATCGTTTATCTACCGGACGGATCTGGTGGATACGAAAGTCGCGTTGAACGCCAATCGGGCGCGCACCCTGGAAGAAGCGTTGACGAACCTGCTGGTTGATAAAGGGTTGACATTCGAGAAGATTCAGGCGAACTTCTACATTATTGTCGCCAGTAAGGAAAAGGGAACCCGTCTTTTTCGTAAAATAAATCAGATCGAAAAGAAAGCCTTCGACGCACCAGTGGGAAACGAGCCCATCGGCCTGGCCGACCTGAACCTGACTAAACTGGAGCGTATCGGTTATTCGGTCAGCTCGGCGGAGCGGCCTCTGGAAGACATTAAGGGCAAAGTGTCGGACGCCAACGGTGATGCCATGCCGGGGGTAAGTGTGGTCATCAAAGGAACAACCCGGGGAACGACAACCAACAGCGAGGGCGAGTATACGCTCAACGTTCCCGGCAATTCGACGCTGGTTTTCAGCTTCGTCGGCTATGTTTCGCAGGAAATTCCGATCAACGGCCGGACCACGCTGAATGTATCACTGGCGCAGGACGAGAAGGCACTGGAAGAAGTGGTCGTTGTGGGATACGGTACGCAGAAACGGGCGTCGGTAACGGGGGCTGTTTCGTCCGTAACGCCGAAGGAACTGACGGCTTTGCCGGTTATTAGTGCGGAGTCGGCCCTACAGGGACGGGTTCCGGGTGTGCGGGTGGTCAACAACGGAAGTCCGGGCCAGGCACCCATTGTCCGCATCCGGGGTGTCGGTTCGATCAACTACGCATCAGGGCCGCTGTATGTGATCGACGGCGTCCCCTCGGGCGACCTCAACAACCTCGACCCCAGAGATATCGAATCGCTGGAGGTTCTGAAAGACGCCAGTTCGGCGGCTATCTACGGGTCCAGGGCCTCGAATGGGGTCGTGATCATTACCACCAAGCGCGGTTCGAAAGACGGGAAAATACACGTTAGTCTGGATACCTATTTCGGGACGCAGAGCGCCTGGAATAAGCTGGATTTGCTCAACACACAGGAATACATTCAGTACGCAACGACGTTGCTGGGAAATGCCGGTATTGCCATGCCCGCCCGGTTGGGCAACCTGAACACGCCCATCTACGAAGGCGCTTCGCAGACATTTGCCCAAACCGCAACCGACTGGCAGGACGTCATGCTCCGTACAGCACCGATTCAGCAGCATCAGGTTTCGGTATCGGGCGGTAACAGCCTGTCACGGTTTTTTGCTTCGGCGGGGTATTTCGATCAGGAAGGAATTCTGATCGGGACAAACTACAAGCGGGGGAACGTCCGGCTGAACTCCGACCACCAGATCAACAAGTTTCTTTCGTTCGGGCAGACGCTGATGATTTCGTACGACAAAATGCGGGGTGAGCAGGGCTTTGGTGGTGGCCGGACGGCGGTGATGCAGGCCATCCGGAATCTACCGTACTGGCCGGTTTCGGACCCTACGAAAGTGGGCGGTTACAGCTCTCCAACGGCCGCCGACGGTTCTGACCCCGACAACCCGGTACGGATTGCCTTGCAGGATCAGAGCTACAACCAGCGGATTAAATTGCTGGGAACGCTGTTTGCCGAAGTCCGATTTACGAACTTCCTGAAATACCGCTTTAGCTTCGGAGCGGATGTTGTAACCGGTCTGGAAAAAAACATCTATCCGATTTATAACGACGGTTACAAAAGCCGGGTTCAGAACAATATTCAGGACAATCGGGGATCTTATTATTCGCCCATCCTGACCAACCAACTGACGTTCGAGAAAACCTTTGGCAAGCATTACCTGACCGCTACCGCAGTTGCTGAAAAACAGAATTTCCGCGGCTCAACCCTGAATGGAAACGGGTATCGCCCCAACAACGACATCAATGTTCTACAGGGTATTTCAAACCCCGGTGTTACGAGCAGTCTGGAAGAAAATAGTTTGATTTCGTACATCGGCCGGGTTAATTACGAGTTTGCCGGGAAGTACCTGGTCAGTGGGTCCGTACGCCGGGATGGTTCGTCGCGGTTTGCACCGGGCAACAAATGGGGTACATTTCCATCGGCATCCGTGGGCTGGCGGGTCAGTGAAGAAGAGTTCATGAAATCCGTACCGGCCATTTCAGAACTAAAAATCCGGGCCAGTTATGGTCAGACGGGAAACAACAACATCGGAAATTACGCCTGGCAGTCGCAGATTTTAGCGGACAATACCAATTATGTCTTTGGCGCCGAGAAAGTGTTAGGTTCTTACTTTAGCTCACTCGGAAATACAAACCTGAAATGGGAAACGACTAAGATGACCAATCTTGGCATCGATGTAGGTCTGTTCAGTAACAAACTGACGTTCACGGGCGAAGTCTATAACCGGCGGACGGATGATCTGATATTGAGTGTGCCTCTCCCGAATTCGCTGGGGTATTCCGCTTCACCGCTGGCCAACATCGGCAGCATGAAAAACTGGGGGTATGAATTCCAGGTCGGTTACAGCCAGAACGAAGGCGCTTTCCGCTGGAACGTATCCGGTAATCTGGATATTACCCGCAACAAAGTTTTGAGTCTGGCAACGCCGAGCGCCACCATTTATTCGGGCAGAAATGATGATTTTGGTGGCAACGACATAACAAAAACCGAAGCGGGTCAGTCCATTCAGTCGTTCTACGGTTATCAGGTGGCAGGAATATTCCAGACGGTGGACGAAGTGTTTAACGCACCCCTGCAAATCCGGCCCGACAACCGCGAAGATTATGACCCGATCAAGCACACCTCGCCCGGCGATATTCGTTTCAAAGATATCAACGGCGATGGCGTAATCAATGCCAGCGACCGGGTGTATCTGGGCAGCTACATTCCCAAATTCAGCTACGGCGTCAATTTCAGCGCCAACTACAAAAACTTTGATCTGACGCTTTATTTACAGGGTGTTTACGGCAACAAGCTGTACAACGGAACAAAGGTCATCGAGCAGGGAATGTTGCGGTTGTTTAATGCCGGAAAAGACGTGCTGAATGCCTGGACCCCCACCAATACGAATACGGACGTACCCCGGGCCATCAGCGGTGACCCGAACAACAACAGCCGTACCTCCGACCGGTTTATCGAAAGCGGTTCGTATATGCGCGTGAAAAACCTGAGTATTGGCTATTCCATCCCGGCCCCGGTTCTGAGCAGGCTTACGGCCAATACCCTCACCAAAGCGCGTATTTATGTCTCGTCGCAAAACCTCCTGACGTTTACGAAATACACGGGATTGGATCCGGAAGTCGGCATAAATGGTAATGCGGCAGACCAGACCAAGTTACTGGTCAACGGAATTGACTACGGGCAGTATCCGCAGCCACGCACGCTGCTGATTGGGCTGAACATCGGTTTCTAATGCGTTGCAGGAAGTTCATTAAACGGTATTAACGAACGATTTCAATGAAAAATAAACTTCTTTTATCCGGTATCCTTTTTCTGGGCCTGGTGGTAGGCTGTCAGGAAAGTGATCTGGACAAGCTGAACCCGAACGGGGTAGCCGTCGAAAACTTTTATAAAAACGGAGCGGAGTTGAGCAGTGCGGTCAATGCCGTCTACGCCGTGGCCAAATCCAATTTTCTAACCTCACGGGAGTGGTTTTTTCTGCACGACTTACGCAGTGACGACGTAGCCGCCGGAGGTGGTCAGCTCGAAACACCCCGCAACCAGATTTTACTGGGAAGCTATACAACAGACAACGGGGTGTTAGGAAACGTCTGGGCCGGATTTTACCGGTTGATTCACCGGGCCAATGCAACCCTCGATCTGTCCGAAAAAGTCTCGGATATTCCGGCGGCTGATAAAGCCCGGATGCTGGCGGAAACCCGGTTCCTACGTGCCTGGGCCTATTTTGATCTGGTCACGATGTGGGGCAGTGTGCCTTTGTATAAAAACTATGTTACCAGCGTGGAAGGTTCGTTGCCGCGTTCGCCCGAGAAGGAAGTGTATGATTTTATCATCGCCGATCTGAAAGCCGCTCAGGAAGCATTACCCGCCACCTATGACGCCAAAAACCTAGGCCGGGCTACCAAAGGCGCTGCCCAGATGCTGCTGGCCCGGGTTTATCTGCAACAGACGGATTATGCCAACGCCAAAACCGAATTGCAGAAAATCATCAGCTCGGGCGTTTACGGGCTGGTTGATGAGTACCTGGACAACTTTCTGGAAGAAACCGAGTTTAACAAAGAGTCGATCTTTGAAATTAACTTTTTCCCGTCGGGCGGTAACTACAACTGGGATGCGGACGGCAACGGCGCGACGGCCGGAACCGAAACCGTGCGGACGCAGGAGTATTCGGCCATTGGCTGGCGAAACGTGATTCCTTCCAACAGCCTGCTGAATGAGTTTGAGAAAACTGCCACCGGCCGCGACCCGCGGTTTGCCAAATCATTTTACGTAACCGGCGATAAGTACAATAATGGGAACAACACACTGACCGATGCCGCCCAGAACGGAAACTCCTCCACGGTTGATGGACAAACCATGAAAGTAAGCTGGCGGAAATTTTCGCTGATGTACAAAACCGATCAGTCGTACCTGACGGGCGGCATTAACCAGCGAATCATGCGTTACGCCGAAACCCTGCTGGCGATGGCCGAGGTGGAAAACGAACTGGGCAACAGCGCCGAAGCCGTCAAGTACCTCAACATGGTACGGGCCCGGAAGAGCGTTAACATGCCGCCCTATCCAACGGCGGCCTATCCGGTTAGTAACAAAGATCAGGTGTTTAACGCCATTGTGCACGAACGGCGTGTGGAGTTGAGCGGGGAGCAAATCCGCAACCGCGACCTGCTGCGCTGGCGGAAGGCCGGTAAACTAAAGGCCGAACCGTTCACGTATTTTCAGAAAGGCAAACACGAATTCCTGCCCATTCCGCAGCAGGAAGTAGACAACAACCCGAAAATTGAACCGACTGACCAGAACCCGGGGTATTAATTCTCCGGATTCCCAAATGATGAAATAGGAAATAGTGGGCGAGGGCAACGGTAAATCACCGCTTGTTCCTCGCTTTACTGATTTTTAGAATGCGGTAATTGCCAGCCAGTTCCATGCGTTTTTTCTCTCTAACATTCGGGATCGTTTCGCTGCTGATGGTGGTTTGTACGGCTTGCCGGAAGTCGGATGAGCCGCTGTTTAAGCAAATGCCGTCCAGCCAGACCGGGATCATATTTGCCAATACCCTCAAACCCACCGATTCCCTCAACGCTTTTACGTTCACCAATTTCTACAACGGCGGGGGCGTGGGCGTCGGCGATGTGGATAACGACGGACGACCCGACGTGTTTTTGGGCGGCAATCAGGTAAGTTGCCGGTTATACCTCAACCGTATCGATACCACCACGCACGAGTGGAAGTTTGAGGATGTAACCGAAGCCGCCGGACTGACCACCAACCGCTGGTGTACCGGTATTTCGATGGCCGACATCAACGGCGATGGCTGGCTGGATCTGTATGTGAGTGTGGCCAGACACACGGCTTTGCCGCATTCCGAAAACCTGCTGTTTATCAATCAGGGCCTTAAAAACGGCAAGCCGGTTTTCCGGGAAATGGCTACCGAATACGGTCTGGCCGACGCATCATTTACCACGCAGACGGCTTTTTTCGATTACGACCTCGACGGTGATCTGGACGCATACCTGCTCAATACCGGTCCGGACCTGCAAAATCCGAATTATCTGCGGGTGACCATCAACGACGGTTCGTACCCGAGCACCGGCAAGCTGTACCGCAACGAAGGCGTCGGTCCGCAGGGGCATCCGGTGTTCAAAGACGTTTCCAAACAGGCAGGAATTGTCTACGAAGGGCTGGGGCTTGGTCTGGCCATCAGCGATCTGAACAAAGACGGTTTTCCGGATATTTACGGCTCCAATGACTTCATCAGCAGCGATGTCCTGTATCTGAACAACGGGAAGGCTTCGCCCGGTAATCCCACGTTTACCAATGTCATCCGGCAGGCGACGGCCCACACAAGCCTGTACGGCATGGGAGTCGATATTGCCGACTTTAACAACGACGGGTTGCCCGATATTTTCCAGCTCGACATGCTGCCCGAGGAAAATGCCCGCCAGAAAAAGATGCTGGCCGGACAGGATTACGACCGCAAGGAACTCAGCATTGCCGAACCGTATCGCTACCAGATGCAGTATATGCGCAACTCATTGCAGTTGAATCTGGGCGTTGAACAGGGCGGCAAATTGAATACCGTTGCTAACCCTGCGCCACTGCCACTTTTTAGCGAAATCGGGTTGCTGGCCGGTGTGGCCAAGACCGACTGGAGTTGGGCCGCGCTGCTGGCGGATTATGACAACGACGGACGTAAGGATATTTACATCACCAACGGCTACCGGCGCGACGTGACGGACCGGGATTTTATTTCGTTTACCGAAGAGTTTTCCGGCTTCGGTACGGCGGAATTTCAGAAAGACAAGCGCGAAGAACTGATCCAGAAAGTGCCGGAGGTAAAGGTGCCGAATTATGCCTTTCGCAACGACGGCGACCTGGCGTTTACCGACGTTTCAAAAACCTGGGGACTGGCCGATCTGTCGTATTCCAACGGGGCGGCCTATGCCGATCTGGACGGCGACGGCGACCTGGACCTAGTGGTCAATACCGTCGATTCTGAAGCACTGGTGTACCAGAACCGGGCGCAGCAAAACCGTCCGGCGCACTATTTGTCCGTCAATGTTAAAGGCGATACCGGCAACCGGCAGGGGCTTGGGACAAAAGTAACTCTCTGGGCGGGCGGTCAAATGCAGTACGCCGAACTGTCGGTGGTGCGCGGTTTTCAGTCGTCGGTCGAACCGGTCCTGCATTTTGGATTGGGCAACTCAACGGTCGTGGATTCATTGCGGATCGAGTGGCCGGGCGGGAAGTCGGAAACAAAATACCGGGTTAAGGCGAATCAACGGCTTACGGCCCGTTTCGAGCAGGCTAAAATGAGTGAGCCGAAACGCGCGACAAAACCTGCAGAGCCGCTATTCGCCCAGGTAACCGGGGAGCTTTCGCTGGATGTCCAACACCGTACCTCTGACTTTGTAGACTTTAAGCAAACGGCGGCCCTGCACAAAATGCTGTCGCGCACGGGGTTTGCGCTGGCAACCGGTGATGTCAACGGCGACGGCCTGGACGACTGCTTTGTGGGCGGCACTTACCGGGGCAGCGACGCCTGTTTTCTGCTGCGAACGCCGTCGGGCGGTTTTACCAAAAAGCCGTTTCCGATTCACCGCAATCACGACGATACGGCGGCTTTGCTGTTTGATGCCGATGGCGACAACGACCTGGATTTGTATGTGGTGGCGGGGGGCGTCGAGCGGCCCGCGTCAGACCGGGCGTTTTATCAGGACGGTTTGTATCTGAACAACGGGAAGGGCGATTTCAGTCCGGCTCCGGCCCGTGCGCTGCCGGATGTGTCGGGCAGTGGGTCCTGCGTCACAGCCGCCGATTTTGACCGGGACGGTGATCTGGATTTGTTTGTCGGCGGGCGGCAGATACCCGGTCAGTATCCGCTTCCGGCCCGTAGTTACCTGCTGCGCAATGACGGACGGAACGGTGCTTGCCGGTTTACGGACGTAACAGCCCAACTGTCGCCATCGTTGCTCAAAGTTGGTCTGGTCTGCTCCGCTCTCTGGACCGACCCTGATAAAGATGGTTTTCCCGATCTGTTAATTTCCGGCGAATGGATGCCGATCACGTTGATAAAAAATGATCGAGGGAAAACATTCACGCATTCACCCATTCCTTCCCTCACTCATTATCAAGGCTGGTGGAACTGTCTGGCGCAGGGCGATTTTGACAGGGATGGTGATCTGGATTACATCGCCGGAAACGAGGGTTTGAACACGCTATACCGGGCGTCGGAGCAGGAACCAATCAAGATTGTTGCCAAAGACTTCAACAACGACGGCACATTTGACCCGCTGATGGGTTACTTCATCAAAGGCGTCCGGTATCCGGCCATTCCGCGCGACGCCCTGAACCAGCAGGTCATCCAGTTTCGGCGGAAATACCAGCGGTACGCCGATTACGCCCGGGTGACGTTTGACGATTTGTTGAGCAAAGACGATCTCGACGGTGCTTACCAGACCGAAGCCACCTACCTGCAAAGCGCCTACATCGAAAACCTCGGAAACGGCGAATTTAAGGTGATGCCCTTGCCGCGAATCGCGCAGCAATCGCCGGTTTTTGGTATTGTTGTGCAGGACTTTAATCGGGACGGCAAGCTTGATGCGGTTCTGACCGGTAATTTCTACCCCAACGAGGTGAACATGGGCCGACAGGACGCTTCGTTCGGGCTGGTGTTGCTGGGCGACGGACGCGGAAATTTCAGGCCCTTGCTGCCCCGCGAAAGTGGTTTACTGGTAACCGGCGATGCCCGGCGGTCGGTTTTATTAACGGGAAAAGGGCTGGACACCTTGCTGGTTACGGCGGTCAACGGGCAGGGATTGCAGTTTAACCGGTACCGCGCTCCGGGGCGTCCGCAAACCGGCGGTAAACCGGAGAAAATAGCGCGCTATTCCGGTCAAGGCAGACACCGGCGTTGACAAGCGTTCGTCTGGCGGCTCCCGATCATACCGTATCACCCGGGCGTTAGTCTGACGCCTGGGTGTAGGTTCCGGCGGCATACCAGAGGTTGGCAATGGCTTTCTGGTATTTGGCCTGTAATTCTGCCTGTTTTACCTGCAAGTCAATCAACTTGGTTTCGCGGCTGTTGATCAGAAACAGCGAACTTTCTCCCATGTCAAATTTTTGCTGTTCAGCCTGTAAAAGCGTCTGCTGGTTGACAACGGTTTGCCGTTGAAGGGTGAGCTGGCTCTCCAGTGCTTTCAGTTCATTCCAGGCCGATTGAACCCCGTTGACAATGTCGCGACCCGTTTGTTGCCGTTCGAGTGCCAGTTGCTGGGATTTTAACTGCACCTGCCGGAGCTTGCCCCGTTCTTTCCGCAGAAAAAGCGGCAGCGTAAAGTCAACGCCAATTTTGTGGTTGTCGGCCCGAAATGCGTAGTAGCTTGCCCAGTCGTACCGTTCATTGGCCGATGGAGTCCGGCTCAGCAGATTGGCGCTCACGCTGATCTGGGGTTGCAGCAACGACCGCCGAAACCGTTCTTCGATCACCAGTTGTTCCCGTTTGGCCGTCAGCTTCACCAGCTCGGGGTGTTGCTCGGTGGCCCGGCTGAGCAGATTCTGAAACTGTTCCTCGCTGACGGGCAGAATGGGATTGGTTTGCGGAATTACGAGCGCGGGCAAGTCAACCGGGCGGGGGGCGCCTTCCGTATCATCCGAATGCCACAGAAAAGCCGTCAGCCGTAACCGGGCATTCTGCCAATCTACTTCGGCCTGCCGCAACTGCACCAGCCGGTCCTGAACGGTAATGAGTGCTTCGGTGGTGTCGATTGGTGCCGCATCGCCCAGCAACGCCCGTTCACGAATACCCTGAAACCGTGTATCCGCCAGTTGATAACCCTGACGAATCAGCCGGACTTGCTGATAGGCCGTATACCAGTCCCAGTAGGTCTTGGCCGCGTCGTACAGCGTTTTATTGATTAATTTCAACCGGTCGGCTTCGGCCAGATTAATGGCCTGTTCGGCCTGCCGCAACGCATTCCGCCGGGCGTCGATCAGCAAGCCCTGACCGATCGGTACGCTTACGCCTACGGCGGCCAGCCCCGACGAAGGGACGCGGTCTTCGGGGTTCAGATACTGCCCGCCGTTGCGGTCGTAGGTCATCTTGACATCAATACCGCCCGGTAAAACCGGAATCGACAACCCGGACTGCCATTTGTCGTAATACAACGTTTTGCCAAATTCCTTCCGGTCATACACCGAAAACAGTTTCGGGTCAAAAGCACCCCGCGCCTGACGGATTTCCTGCCGGGCTTCCTGACTCAGCAGGGCCGCCTGCCGGACGATGGGATGGTGCTGGAGAACGGCTTCGTAAAAATCAGCCGCCGAAAAGACGGTTTCTGCCGTTGAAATGGTATCGGCGTGTTGCGTACTGGCAGATTGTCCGATTGCCTGACTGACAACGGTACCACTGATCAAAAGCCAGATACTAACCAGTATGGTTTTCATTTTTTCTTTTCCGATTCTTTGGGCTCCTCCTGCAAACTAGGCGGGAAACCGTTCAACTGACGCCAGATTTCGTACCAGATCGGGACATCGTCGAGCATGACCCATCCGTAAACGCCGGACCCAACCCGCAACTGCTGGGGCCAGGACTGGTCGCCTTTGCGGGGTTGGGGTTTGACCAGCAGCCGGTATTTGCCATTCACACTGCTTACGGCGTCGATAACGGCCACCTCACCCCCAAACGTACCGACGGCCACCGATGGCCAGCCCGAAAACTGAATGGCGGGCCAGCCGTCGAACTGAAGCCGCACATGCCGTCCGCTTTGAATGAGGGGTACGTCCATTGCCCGGACGTAAAGTTCAACCGCGATAGCGGGATTTGCGGGCTGGAGCGTGGCAATGGATTCGCCCTCCTTGATGGTTTCACCGATCCCGAATTTGTACGACCGAACCACATAGCCATCCTGCGGAGCGCGCACGACGTATAAGCCCCGCCGGACATCAACGCTGCTGATTTTATTCTGAATCTTGGAAATTTCTCCGTCGGCTTCGGCCCGGTACGAAACCGCCGAACTGCGGTCGGAGAGGGCCTTGGCCAGTTTTTCCTGAAAATCCGCCTGAATGGTGTTCAAATCAAGCCGGGCATTCACCAGTTCCTGCCGCGAGACGTTGAGTTTGTTTTCTATGGCAATGACCTTGGCATAATCCTGCTGCACTTTCAGGCGCCGGGATTCGAGGTCTGTTAGGGAGAACAGGCCGTTTTTGTAGCCTTTCTCGTAGCGATCCAGCCGGTTGAGGGAAATCTGGTAGTTGTTGCGCTCGGCCACCAGGTCCGTGCTGTCGCTGGTGACTTTGAAAGCCGCCTGCCGCACCTTGTTGCGGGCCGATGCCAGTTTTACCTGCAAACCGGTTTTCAGCGCCTGAATCTGTCCGTCGAGGGCGGAAATTTTGGCGTTGGTGGCTTCCAGGCTGCCTTGTTTGGCGCCGAGTTGTTCGTCAAGTCGCTGGGGCAGATTGGGGTCAAAATATTCGTCCTTGATCTCGGAGATCACCAGCAGTGTATCCCCTTTTTTAACAAATTGCCCTTCCTGAATCTTCCAGCTTTCAATCCGGCCCGCAATGGCGTTCTGCACGGTTTGCGGGCGGTCGCGGGGGGTCAGGGCCGTAACGCTGCCTTCACCGCTGATATTTTGCCGCCACGGCAGAAACAGGGTAACCAGTACAACCAGCAGCAAAAAGATCAGCCAGCGCCCCAGCCGCCGACCGCTGTTGGGTTCTGGTAATGTTCGTAAGGTTTTGAGCGAGTAGTGCGTCATAAGCGCTTCGTCTACCCGCTGATTGGATAAGTTAAGCATGGTCGGTCGATTCGGTTTCCAGGGGTAAATCGGTTACGTTCGCAATTTTCTCGACGGCGGTCAGCATGTCGAATACGGTGTCAATGCCCGAAATCAGTTTCTCGACCGAACCGGATATCAATACGATAATGAGTTCAGCCGCCACAAACTGGCCGAGGGTCATCTGGCGAGCCACCACCAGCGAGGTCCCCAGAATGAGCAGGCCACCCGTCGTAATGGTCTTGAAACCGATGGCGCTGTAGAAAAACCGCTTTAGCACCCGAAAGTGGGCATTGCGGTAGGAAACGTACCCGGCGACCAGTTCATCCATGCGGTCGATGGGTTCGCGGGTGCTCTGGTGGCGAAAACGGGCAATGTCCCGCGCAAATTCTTCCAGAAAACTCACCACCCGGTATTTGTACTTCGACTCGTTAAGGCTCGTTTGGATACCCTGAGAACCGTAAACCCAGCAGATGACCGCAATGGTTATGAGGGTAAACAAGCCGAAGACCAGAAAAACAGGATGATAAAACGACAGCAGGATAATCCCGAACAGAATCTGCATGGCGGCCGCAGTCAGGTCAATCAGCAATTTGGGCAACCCCTTCTGGACCGTTAGCACATCGAAAAAACGGTTCATCAACTCCGGCGGGTAGTATGCCGACAGTGCTTCGGGCCGAATCCGCGGAAGTCGGTAGGTATATTCAAAAGCCGCTTTGGCAAAAATGCGCTGTTGCATGATCTCGACCAGCGTCATCTGGGCGACCATCAGAAACCCCGTCACCAGCACACCCAGAACCACTAGACCAATCAGGACGTAAACAGAACTGAATACTAACCCGCTGGATACCAGGTTAAACACTGCCTGAATGCCCAGGGGAAGCGAGAGGCTGATTAAACCCGTGACAATGGCATACAGATAGACGTAGCCAATGTCTTTTTTTTCAGTTCTTAGCAGACGAAGTAACCGGCGTAAGGGTGATGGTGGTGGTTGGTTTTGAATATCGGAATTCATTGTTTATTTGCTTTCTCAATTGATAGTATTACTATCTTTATTGCAAACATAACTTTTATATCTGAAAGTTTGTTTCTTTGTAAAAATAATTTCACTTGCAACACAAAGAAGATAGACATGGAATATACGGTTCGGGTACGGATGAACGAAAAGCTCTTTCTCCGCGACCCGGAAAGCTCAGATTTAGGCCGTCGGATTGTTAGGCATAGCATTCGTCTGATTGCGGATATTGGTTTCGAAGAAATGACGTTCCGCAAACTGGCCGACCGCATCGGTACGACCGAAGCCAGTATTTACCGGTATTTTGAAAATAAACATCGTCTGCTGATCTATCTGGTAGCCTGGTACTGGCAGTGGCTGGAATACCAGGTTTTATTCCAGACCAATAATCTGGCGGACACCCGCGAAAAGCTGGAACGCGTTCTGCGGCTTTTGTTGCTAAAAGATTTTCCCGAATCGGAGACTTCGATGGACGCCATCGACATTCGGGCGTTGTACAGCATCGTTATCCAGGAGTCGAGCAAGGCATATCTGACTCACCACGTTACGCAGGATAATAAGGAACAGCTTTTTAAGCCTTATAAAGACCTCTGTCGACGCATTGCCGGGATTATTCGCGAATACCAGCCCAACTATCCCTACGCTCAGTCCCGGGCCAGTTCGCTTATTGAAACGGCTCATTATCAGGCGTTTTTTATGAAGTACCTGCCTTCGCTGACGGATTTAGGCACCGACTCGAACCTGCCAGTCGGGAACGACGAACGGTTGCTGGGTTTTCTGCGCCATCTGTTATTTTCGTCGCTCGATGCCGAAAATTTCTGAGGACGGGTAACGCTTCTTATTTTTGGTGGCCCAACGGGACGATTTCCATCGGGTGAAAAACGAAAGCCGTCGGATTTCATTGGAGAAGTACGGCTATTCACTTAAATCGTAGGAAACTATGTGGCCGGATAAGCGGATTCAGGACTTACTGGGTATCGAGTGGCCCATTATTCAGGCGCCGATGGCCGGATCGGTTTTGTCGGAAATGGTAATTGCGGTTTCCGAAGCCGGTGGGCTAGGTTCGCTGCCCTGCGCCCTGCTCAGCGCGGAGCAGATCCGGAAGGAATACAGTGCCATTCGGCAGCGAACCGATAAGCCGGTTAATCTTAACTTTTTCTGCCATCAAACGCCCAACGCGGACCCGGACTGGGAAAACCGCTGGCGAAAACGGCTGGAAAGCTACTACCGGGAATTTGGTATTGACCCACAGGCCCCAATTCCGGTTTCGAACCGTGCGCCGTTTGACAGCGCGCTCTGTGAACTGGTCGAGGAACTCCGGCCCCAAGTGGTCAGCTTCCATTTTGGACTGCCGGAGCCGCAACTGCTGGCGCGGGTGAAGGCCAGCGGGACCAGGGTGCTGTCGTCGGCAACAACCGTGGATGAAGCCAAATGGCTTGAAGATCAGGGTTGTGATGCGATCATTGCGCAGGGAGCCGAAGCGGGTGGGCATCGTGGTATTTTCCTGAGTGAAGACACAACAACGCAGGTGGGAACGATGGCGCTGGTGCCGCAGGTGGTCGATGCCGTAAAAATACCGGTTATTGCGGCTGGTGGAATTGCCGATGCACGCGGAATTGTTGCCGCTTTTGCGCTCGGGGCGTCGGCGGTCCAGCTCGGAACTGCTTATCTGTTTTGCCCGGAAGCCCAGATTTCACCGCTGTACCGGGCGGCTCTGCGGAATGCCAAAGACAACACTACTGCCATCACCAATGTTTTTACCGGCCGACCCGCGCGCAGCATCGTCAACCGGTTGGTTCGGGAGGTTGGCCCCATTTCAGATGCCGCACCGGGGTTTCCGCTGGCGGGTGGCGCTCTGATTCCACTCCGGTCTAAAGCCGAACCGTCCGGATCATCCGATTTTATGTCCTTGTGGTCAGGACAGGCCGCGCGCCTGGGGCGCGAACTTCCCGCCGGCGAACTAACCCGGTTGCTGGCCGAAGAAACCTTCCGATTGATGGATTCAATTAATCAGCGTGCCTAAAACCGCTGGTGTCGTTATTCCCTGTTGGTAACGCAGGAAGCCTGGAGTGATTTTATTTCATCGTCGAGCACCGATTTCATGATCGTCAGCACGTCAGCCGCCAGCATTTTTTCGCCGTCTTCCACCAGTCGGTTATAGGACTCGTACAGGATATGGCATCTCCGCTCAAAACGCGTTGTTGGCGTAACGGAAAATATGGTGGTCTGGGTTTTGAAGGCTCCCGTTATAACGGTTTCTTTCGGCTTATTGAAAAAGTTCGTCATGGTTACAATCGATTAAGGATACATCTCGGCACCAAATAACGGATTTATATTGCTTGTGCAAATATAGAAAAGTTGCTGACAGTCCCAAATTCTGCTTTAATTAATCCAAAAACTGCGGGTAGAGTGGCAGCGATTAGACAAATCATTGCCCCGGACGCTAGTAGAAAAACCGCGAAAGAAGCTTACTAAGGGCAACCGGATAGGATCAGCAAAGTGCCTTCCTGCGGTTTCGAAAAGCAGCTAATGGAGTATCGCAAATTAGGAAAAACAGACCTGAACGTTTCGCTCCTGAGTTTTGGAGCCTCGCCCCTGGGCAATGTGTTTGACGAAACGGATGAGGATGAAGGCCGACGGGCGGTTCATGCGGCCATTGATCACGGGATTAATTTCTTTGATGTAGCCCCGTTTTACGGTGACACGCTGGCCGAAACCCGGCTGGGAAAAGCTCTGAAAACAAAGCGGGATTCGGTTTATCTGGCCACCAAATGCGGGCGGTACGGCAACGGCGTGTTTGACTTTTCGCAGGACCGCATCCTGCGCAGCATCGACGAATCGCTGGAGCGTCTGCAAACCGACTACGTGGATCTGCTCACGGTACACGACATTGAATTTGGCGACCACGATCAGGTGGTGAACGAAGCCATTCCGGCGGCTCTGAAAATCAAACAAATGGGGAAGGCCCGCTACGTGGGTTTCTCGGGACTGCCCGTTCGGTATCTGGCAAAGGTGGCGCGTGAGGTGGAGGTCGATACGGTGTTGTCGTGGGGCCATTACACGCTGCTGGCCGACGAAATCAACGACGAACTGGTGCCCCTTTCGCTCGAAAAAGGATTTGGGCTATTGAATGCTGCCCCGCTGATGCAGCGGATTCTGTCGGATGCGCCCATACCGGTCTGGCAGAGTTCTCCGCAGGCCGTGAAAGACATGCAGCCCAAACTGCTGGCCCTGTGCCGCGAATACGGTCTGGCACTGAGCGATGTGGCCTTGAAGTATGCCGTCAGCCATCCTGTCATTGCCACCACCATCGTCGGCATTTCCGAGCAGCACCGTCTGGAACAGAACATTCGGGCGCTCGATATTCAAATTCCCGACGAATTGCTGCAACGGATCGAAACGCTGGTGGCACCGGTTAAAAATCAACTCTGGTTTGAAGGAAAACCGGAGAATAACCTTCCCAAGCCGACTTTTTTATCATGAATAAACAACGTGCCCTGGTGCTGGTCGAACCCGGAAAAACCGAGGTTCGCGAAATTGACATTCCGTCGCTGAAACCCGACGAAGCGTTGCTGGAAGTAAACATGGTTGGTTTCTGCGGGGGCGATCTGAACGGTTTTCGCGGGTTGTTTGAGTTGCAGGAATACCCGAACGTGCTGGGTCATGAAGTCGGCGCTACGATTCGGGAGGTTGGCAACGAGGTTCCGGATGCGTTCAAACCGGGGATGCGGGTCACGCTGAATCCGTATCTGAACTGCGGCCACTGCGTTTCGTGCCGGAAAGGCCGCCCGAATGCCTGTCAGGATAACAAAACAATGGGCGTGCGTCGTCCGGGCGCGATGACGAAATTCATTAGCGTTCCCTGGCAAAAGCTGCATTCATCGTCCCGGCTGACCGTTCGCGAGCTGGCGCTGGTCGAACCCTTGACGGTAGGCTTCCACGCGGCTGCGCGGGGGCGGGTGGCGGCTGGCGAAAAAGTGGCCGTGATTGGCTGCGGTATCGTCGGAATGGGAGCCATCGCGGCTTCCGTCAACCGGGGCGCGGAAGTGATTGCCGTTGATATCGACGATGCTAAAATGCGGATTGCCAAACTGGCGGGCGCGGCTCACGCCATTAATACGACAAAAGTTGATCTGCACGAAGCACTGATGGAAATTACCGACGGCGACGGTCCGGACGTGATCATCGAAGCCGTGGGCAATCCGGCCACCTACCGGGCGGCAGTGGAGGAAGTGGCTTATACCGGGCGGGTGGTGTACATCGGTTACGCTAAAAAACCGGTCGATTACAGCACCGGAACGTTTGTCCGGAAAGAAATCGAAATCCTGGGGTCGCGCAATTGTCTGGGCGATTTTCCCGATGTGATCAGCTACCTGGAATCGGGACGGTTTCCGGTTGACGCCGTGGTGAGCCGGGTTGTTTCGCTGGATGAAGCCGGTATGGCGTTAGCGGAATGGTCCGAAAATCCCGGCCCGATCACAAAAATTATGGTTGATTTTGATAATAGCGTTACGCAATGAAATCCGCAGTAACAATTGCCCTGGTTCCCGACATTAAAACCGGCCCCTGGATTTTCTGGCATGATCTGGAAACGAGCATGGCGAAAGCGGCTTCGCTGGGCTTTGATGCCGTCGAACTCTTTACGGCTTCGGCGGATGCCGTGGCCCCCGACCGGCTGGCGGCTTTGAGTAGGCGGTTTGGGGTTAAAATTGCCGCCGTCGGAACCGGAGCCGGGAAAGTAATCCACGGTTTAACCCTGACCGATCCGGATGCGCATGTACGATCCAAAGCCGTTTCGTTTATTGCCGACATGATTGCGTTTGGCGCCGGGTTTGGTGCGCCGGCCATTATTGGTTCGATGCAGGGAAACGCGGTGCCGGGTGTGGAATATGAACAGGCGCTGGACTGGCTGGCTGAGGGCCTGAATATTCTGGGAAAACAGGCCGAAGACCAGGGTGTTACGCTGATTTATGAACCCCTGAACCGTTATGAAACCAACCTGATCAACCGGCTGGAGGATGGCGTCACGTTGCTCCAATCGCTGGAGACGCCGGGGGTTAAGCTGCTGGCTGACCTGTTTCATATGAATATTGAGGAAACCTCGCTGGCCGACAGCATCCGACAGGCGGGTTCGTCTATTGGCCATGTGCATTTTGCCGACAGCAACCGCCGACCGGTTGGCGGGGGACATACCGCGATGGCCGACATCGTAACGGCTTTGCAGGAAATCAACTATGCCGGTTTTATCTCCGCCGAAGCCTTCCCCTGGCCCGATCCCGATGAGGCCGCCCGGCAGACGATGGCATCTTTTAACCAGTATTTCAGGTAGCCCGTCCGGGCGGTTTCCGAAAACTGTAAACCGAAAACCTTAACACCATGCAACGATTTTGCCTTGCACTTGACCTGATCGACGACCCCGAATTGATTGCTGAATACGAACAGTGGCACGCACCCGGCAGCGGCTGGCCGGAAGTCCGGGCGGCTGATCTGGCCGCTGGTATTCAGGATTTGCAGATTTACCGCACGGGTAACCGGATGGTGATGATTCTGGAGACGGACGATGACTTTACGTTTGAGAAGAAAGCCGCGCAGGATGCCACGAATCCGCACGTGCAAAAGTGGGAGGAACTCATGTGGAAGTTTCAGCAGCCCTTGCCCTGGGCCAAAGAAGGCCAGAAGTGGGTGCTGATGGATCAGATTTTCCAGTTTGAAAAGTAGCTTTCTTCTTTTCGTTTTCGTGTGTACTGCCGGCCTGCGTGTCGGCTTTTTTTATGCGTGACCCAATGACTACGGTTTCGTAGTTCCTTTCAACACATTCTCTTCCATTATGGAGAAACACCGTGCCATTTTGGTATGGTTTAGCTATTCCTCTGGTTGCCTCTGATTTCTTATCTTCCTAGTTAGTGGTCTGTAAATGAGTTGGTTGTTTCTTATTGTTTGATTCTGTCTATAACCGGAATCCTTTTTGTCAATTGGCAAAACAGTACTAACCAACTTAAAAATGGAAATCTACTTTCTGCTGATCATTACCGCCTTGCTCTGCTTCGGCTTCTTCTACAAAGCCATCGACTGGTTTGAGAAAATCTAATTCACGCTATCATGATTACGCTCATTTTCTGCATTGCACTCCTGGTTTTTGCCTACATGCTGTACGTGCTGATTAAACCGGAAAAATTTTAATACAACCCACTATGAATACCGAATGGATTGGCGTGATGGCGATGTATGGACTAACGGTCCTGCTGGCAATCCCGCTCGGCAAGTATCTTGCAAAAGTCTTCAGGAGCGAACCCAACCGCAACGGCGGAACGGCTTTTGATTGTATGGCTCCACTGGAGCGACTGATTTACCGGTTGGGCGGCATCAACCCCGACCGGGACATGCACTGGAAGGAAAATCTGGTGGCTCTGCTGACGATCAATGCCGTCTGGCTGGTCTACGCCTTTGTCATGCTGCTGACGCAGGGCAGCCTGCCGCTCAACCCCGATGGCAACCCGTCGCAAACGCCGGATCTGGCCTTTAATACGGCGATTAGTTTTCTGGTCAATTGCGACATCCAGCATTATTCCGGCGAATCGGGAGCGACGTACCTGACCCAGTTGGGCGTTATGACCTTTCTGATGTTTGTTTCGGCGGCCACCGGCATTGCCGCTGCGGTGCTACTGTTTCGCTCGTTTCTGCCCAAAACCGTCGAGAGCGTGGGTAATTTTTACGTCTTGTTCGTTCGTTCGATCACCCGGCTGTTGCTGCCCGGTTCGCTGATCGTGGCCCTGATTTTGGCCTTTAACGGAACCCCGGCTTCGTTTGACGGTAAAGACACCATCGTGACAATGCAGGGCGATACCGTTGATGTATCGCGCGGTCCGGCGGCTGGTTTTGTGGCCATTAAACACCTGGGAACCAACGGCGGGGGCTTTTTCGGGACCAACTCAGCGCATCCGCTGGAAAACCCCAATTACCTGACCAACATGGTAGTCATGATTGCCCAGATGATCATTCCGATTGCGATGATTTTTGCACTGGGATTCTTTGTCAACCGGAAGCGGTTTGCCTGGGTAGTTTACGGAGTCATGACCGTTGGGATGCTGTGCCTGCTGGTGCCCACCATTCTTTCGGAACTGGGCGGAAACCCGGCCATCACTCAACTGGGTGTTTCGCAGCCAACCGGGGCGATGGAAGGCAAGGAGGTCCGTTTCGGGCCACTGGCATCGGCCTATTGGAGCATTGTTACCACCATCATCTCAACGGGTTCGGTCAACTCGATGCACGACAGTTCGATGCCGCTTTCGGGGGCCATGCAACTGCTGGGCATGATGGTCAATGCCTTCTACGGCGGGGTGGGTGCGGGGCTGCTCAACTTCTACTACTTCCTGATTATCTCGGTGTTTGTGGCCGGTTTGATGGTGGGCCGCACGCCCGAGCTATTTGGCCGCAAAGTCGAAGCGCGGGAAATCAAGATTGCCTCCATTGTGGCCCTGCTTAGCGCCCTGCTGGTGAAAGGCGGTACGGCGCTGGGCGCCTGGGTGTTCCTGAAATACGGTGACGCGACCGGGGCCGCGATCGGCTGGGCCGTAAAACCGTCGGCCTGGCTGAACAACCCCGGTTTTCACGGTTTTTCGGAGATGCTCTACGAGTTTACGTCAGCCAACGCCAACAACGGATCGGGGTTTGAAGGGCTGGGCGACAATAGTTTTTTCTGGAACTATGCCATCGGTATCGTCCTGATTTTGGGGCGGTTTATTCCCATCATTGGCCCCGTTGCCATTGCCGGCCTGCTGGCGAAAAAGAAGTATGTCCCCGAATCCGCAGGGACCTTGCCGGTCGATACGCCGACGTTTGGTTTGATGATTTTCGCGGTCATCTTCATCATCACCGCCCTGTCGTTTTTCCCGGCGCTGGCGCTGGGGCCGCTGGCGGAGTTTTTCAGCTTATAATAAGAAATTACTACTAAAATGGCACAGCCAAAACAGACCTCCCTCTTCCAGCGTGAGCTGGTTGGAAAAGCTATCCGGGAGTCATTCGTGAAGTTAAATCCGGCCGTTCTGATCAAAAACCCGGTTATGTTTACCGTCGAAGTCGGCACGCTGATTATGGTGCTGGTAACGGCTTACGTTGCCCTTTCGGGCGATGAGTCGCAGGGCACCCTGGGCTATAATCTGGTGGTAACGGTTATCCTGCTCGTAACGGTTTTATTTGCCAACTTTGCCGAAGCCATCGCCGAAGCCCGCGGGAAAGCCCAGGCCGAATCGCTGCGCAGAACTCGTCAGGAAACGCCCGCCAAAGTGATTCGCGCGGTGGGTACTCTGAAAGTCAACGAAGTTCAGACCATTCCTTCCTCGCAACTCGTCAAAGGCGATGTATTTGTCTGCGAAGCGGGCGACATCATTCCCTCCGATGGGGAAATCATCGAAGGATTAGCCACCATCGACGAGTCGGCCATCACCGGCGAATCGGCTCCGGTTATTCGCGAAGCCGGGGGTGACCGTTCCTCGGTCACGGGTGGCACCAAAGTACTTTCGGACAAAATCAAAGTGCAGGTGACGACCCAGCCCGGCGAGTCGTTTCTCGACAAAATGATTGCGCTGGTGGAGGGGGCCAGCCGCCAGAAAACACCGAACGAAATTGCCCTGACGATTCTGCTGGCCGGTTTTACGCTTATTTTCATCATTGTCTGCGTGGCCCTCAAACCGTTCGCCGATTACGCCAACACCCCCATCACCATCGCGGCCCTGATCTCGCTTTTCGTCTGCCTGATTCCGACCACCATCGGCGGGCTACTGTCGGCCATCGGTATTGCCGGGATGGACCGGGCTTTGCGGGCCAATGTGATTGCCAAATCGGGCCGGGCCGTCGAAACGGCGGGCGACGTAGACACGCTGTTGCTGGATAAAACCGGAACCATTACCATCGGGAATCGCAAAGCCACCCATTTTTACCCGGCTCCGGGGATTTTGAAAGAGGACATGATCCGGGCCAGCGCCCTGAGTTCACTGGCCGACGAAACGCCGGAAGGCAAGTCGATTGTGGAACTGGCCCGGAGCGGAGACTCTGGAACCGACGTGACACGCAACCTCAGCACAGCAGGTGCGACGCTGATCAAGTTTACGGCCGAAACCCGCTCATCGGGCATTGATCTGCCGCAAAATGGTCAGGCAAGCGAACGGCTGCGGATTCGGAAAGGCGCTACGGATTCCATCCGCAATCTGGTCTTGCGGGCGGGCAACGTGTTCCCGAAAGAAACCGAAGAACAGGCCCGGCAGATTGCCGGCAACGGTGGAACGCCCCTGATTGTGGCCCAGAATGAGCAGGTGATGGGCGTTATCGAGTTGCAGGATATCATCAAACTCGGTATTGCCGAACGGTTTGAGCGGCTGCGGAAAATGGGCGTCAAGACCGTGATGGTAACGGGCGACAACCCGCTGACAGCCAGGTTTATTGCGCAGAAGGCCGGGGTGGATGATTTTATTGCCGAAGCTAAACCGGAGGATAAAATGAATTACATCCGGCATGAGCAAACCGGCGGCAAACTCGTAGCGATGATGGGCGACGGAACCAACGACGCCCCGGCGCTGGCGCAGGCCGACGTGGGCGTGGCCATGAACAGCGGCACGCAGGCTGCCAAAGAAGCCGGGAATATGGTGGACCTGGACAATGATCCGACCAAGCTGATCGAAGTGGTGGAAATTGGTAAACAACTCCTGATCACGCGCGGCACGCTGACGACCTTTTCGATTGCCAACGACGTGGCCAAATACTTCGCCATTGTTCCGGCCCTGTTTACGGTGTCCATCCCGGCGCTGCAAAGCCTGAACATCATGCGGCTGCACAGTCCGGAATCGGCCATCCTGTCGGCGGTAATTTTCAACGCGATCATCATTCCGCTGCTGATTCCGCTGGCCCTGAGGGGGGTGGAATACAAACCGATTGGGGCCAGCGCCCTGCTGCGCCGGAACCTGTTTATCTACGGTTTTGGTGGGTTGGTGGCCCCTTTCATCGGCATCAAATTACTGGATTTAGTCGTCGGACTCTTTGTTTAATTCCTTATCATCATGAAATCTCATCTTGCTCCAGCTATCCGATTGACCCTCGTTATGCTGGTTTTATTAGCGGTCATTTATCCGCTGGTGGTCGCCGGGTTTGCCCGGTTTGCGCCGGGAGAGGGTAAAGGCGAAACCGTCCTGGTAAACGGCAAAGTGGTCGGTTATGCCCGGATTGGTCAGGCGTTTACGGAAGACCGGTATTTCAACGGCCGCCCGTCGGCGGTGGATTACAACGCGGCCGGGTCGGCGGGCTCTAACAAAGGGCCGGGCAACCCGGATTACCTGAAAACCGTTCAGGCGCGGATCGACACGTTTCTGGTGCATAATCCCGGCGTTCAGAAAGCCGACATTCCGGCGGAACTCGTGACGGCTTCCGGTTCCGGACTTGACCCCGATTTGTCGCCGGCCGGGGCCAAAGTGCAGGTGGCCCGCATTGCCAGAATTCGTGGTATTTCAGCCGGGCGACTGAATCAGCTGGTTGACGAACACACCGAAGGGCCGCTGCTTGGCCTTTTTGGTCCGGCCAACGTGAATGTACTGGCGCTCAACATTGCGCTGGATGAATTGAAGTAAATCGTATCAATGTAATAGTTTTACTATGAGTCTCTTACAGGTTAATTGTCGTAGTGTCTCAGAGTATAACAAGACTTCGGCTCACTGAAAAAGCCGTCCATCATCATGAAAAAATCGGTATTAAATACGCTTGTCGCCTTACTTTTGAGTATGGGCAATTTGTTAGCCCAACTGACCACACCCGCTCCATCGACTGATTCAACGGCTTCGCCCGCTTCCCGGTTAACTTTTTCCGGTTACGCCGAAATTTATTACGTGCAGGATTTTGACCAGCCCAGGGCGCACGAGCGGCCCGGTTTTCTCTATAACCACAAGCGCAACCGCGAAGTCAATGTGAATCTGGCGTTTATCAAAGCGGCTTATGCCGGCGAACGGCTGCGCGGCAATCTGGCCCTACAGGTTGGTACGTATGCCCAGTACAACTATGCCGCCGAACAACCGTTGCTGCGAAATATCTTCGAAGCCAATGCCGGGGTAAAACTGGCTAAAAACCGCGATCTGTGGCTGGATGCCGGGATTTTCTCCTCCCACATCGGTTTTGAAAGCGCCATCTCGAAAGACTGCTGGACGCTGACCCGCAGCCTGGTGGCCGAGAATTCGCCGTATTATCTGGCCGGGGCCAAGCTGACCTACAACTCGCCCAACGGGAAATGGACTCTGTTAGGGTCGGTATTGAACGGCTGGCAGCGTATCAACCGCCTGCCGGGTTATACCAAACCGTCGTTTAGTACGCAGGTGCAGTACCGGCCAAATTCAGCCGTTACGTTCAACTGGAGCACCTTCATGGGCGCCGACCGGCCCGATTCGCTGAAGCAGACCCGGTTTTACAATAACATCTACGCCATTATCAACCCAACCGGAAAGTTGGGCCTGATGGCTGGCTTCGACATCGGTGCCGACCGAAAACCGCTGACCAGCCAGGGGCAGCGTGTGGGCAGCGGGAGCTATGTCTGGTATACACCGGTGGTCATTGCCCGGTATGCCACCAGTTCCAGAAGCTACGTGGCTGGTCGGGTTGAATATTACGACGACAAAAACGGTGTCATCATCAGCACCGGAACCGGAACGACGGACCGCACCAACGGTTTTCAGACGTGGGGATATTCGGTCAACTACGATTACGCGATTCTTTCAGATCGGTCCGATGTGTCGGCTGTCTGGCGCATTGAATACCGGGTATTCAGCAGCCGGGACGCCATTTTTGCCGAAACCGCGTTCGGCCCGGCCCGCCGAACCAACCAGGCCCTGACGATTTCCCTTGCCATTAGTTTTTAACGTGGACAAGGGAGGTTAGAAAAGAGACATCCGCCGAATTTGTCTTTACTCTTTTGTCTCCCGTCTCAAATCTTTCCTCTCGCCTTTTCAAACATGGAAACCAACCGCGATCAATCGGCCGAACACTTTCTCCGACTTATTCAGGAGTCGCGCCGGGGAAAGTTTAAAATTTACATCGGTATGAGTGCGGGCGTGGGCAAAACCTACCGGATGTTGCAGGAAGCGCACGTGCTGCTGCGGGGCGGCATCGACGTAAAGGTCGGTTTTGTGGAAACGCATAACCGGGCCGAAACCCACGCCCTGATCGATGGGTTACCGATTATTCCGCGCCGGCAGCTGTTTTACCGGGGTCGCGAACTGGAGGAGATGGACGTGCAGGCCATTCTAAACGGCCACCCCGAACTGGTGATTGTCGATGAACTGGCGCACACCAACGTGCCGGGTTCCAAAAATGAAAAGCGCTGGCAGGATGTGCTGGAAATTCTGGACGCGGGCATTAACGTGGTCAGTGCCGTCAACATCCAGCACATTGAGAGCCTGTACGAAGAAGTACACGACATTACCGGAATTGAAGTAACGGAGCGGGTGCCCGACCGGGTGTTGCAGGCGGCCGATGAAGTGGTGAACATCGATCTGCCCGCCGATGAGTTGATTACGCGGCTGAAAGAAGGGAAAATCTACGAACCCGCCAAGGTGGAAACGGCACTGCGCAATTTCTTTCAGGCCGACAAAATTCTGCAACTGCGCGAACTGGCGCTCAAGGAAGTGGCCACGGCGGTGGAGCGCAAGGTCGAAACGTTACTGCCGGTCAATACCCAGTTGAAGCACGAACGGCTGATGGCGTCGATCAGCAGTAATTATGTGGTGGGTCGAAAGTTGATCCGTAAAACGGCCCGACTGGCGGCTTATTACCAGGCCCGTTGGTGCGTACTGTACGTGCAGACACCCGCCGAAGACCCCAACCGCATCAAGCTGGAAGTGCAGCGGCATTTGATCAATAACTTAAAACTGGCCACCGAACTCGGTGCGGAAGTGATTCAGGTCAAAAACCGGAGTATCTTTAACGCCCTGGTTGAGGAGTGTGAGAAGCGCAAGATTACGACCGTTTGCATCGGCAAGCCGCATTTTAACCTGCTACAGGTTATCTGGCGAACCAACGCCTTTAACCGGCTGCTGAACAAGTTATCGGAATCAGACATCGACTTAGTGATTCTGTCATGACCATCAAGTTAAAAATATCGCTGGCCCTGGTGTTTCTGTTTGCTATTCTGCTGTTGATGGGCGGTTCGGGAATGTATTATCTGAATCAGCTTGCCGACGATTCACAGGCGATTCTGAAAGATAATTACACTTCGTTGCAATTTGTTGGGCGGATGCAGAAAGCGTTGCTGACGCGCCATACCGATCCTAACGCCCTGAAAAGCTTCGATCAGGCGCTTCGCCAGCAGGAAACAAACCTGACGGAAGAAGGAGAAAAGGAGCTGGCCGAGGCCATTCGGGTTGATTTTGACCGGTTAAAGGCCGGAAACCGTAACGATTCGCTGACGCTGGCGCGTATCCAGCAGAACCTGTTGCAACTGGGCGAGCTGAACCAGCAGGCGATGTTTCGCAAGAACAACGTGGCCGAACAAACCGCCAAGGATGCGCTGGTCTGGCTGGTGGTGACCGGTACGGTCTGCTTTCTGATTCTGTTTTCGTTCATCATCAACTTTCCCGGTTACATTGCCAATCCGCTCCGGGAGCTGACGCGCGGGATTCAGGAGGTGGCCAGCCGCAACTTTGAAGAACGGCTGCATTTCCGGTCGAACGACGAATTTGGGGAACTGGCGCGGGCCTTCAACTCGATGGCCCACAAGCTGGATGAGTATGAGCATACGCAACTGGCCGACGTGCTGTTTGAGAAAAAACGCATCGATACCCTGATTCAATTGATGGACAACGGCATCCTCGGACTGGATGAAAAGAAAAACATCCGCTTTGTCAATCCCGTTGCCAGCCGGTTACTGGGCGTTGACGAGGCCGATCTGGTGGGGCAGTATGCACCGGATGTGGCGCTGACCAACGATCTGCTCCGGACGCTGATTCAGAACCTGACCGAAACCAGACCAGAGCCGGAAGCCGACCGCAAGCTGCTGAAGATTTACGACGAAGGCAAGGAAAGCTACTTCAACCGCCAGACGCACGTGGTGACGCTGACCCGTACCGGTGAAGAACAGCCCATAGCGGCCGGGTGGGTAATTGTGCTGGAAAACATTACGGCCTATCAGGAGCGCGATCTGGCCAAAACCAACTTCATTGCCACGGTTTCGCACGAACTGAAAACGCCCATTTCGGCCATTAAAATGAGTTTGAAGCTGCTGGACGATCAACGGATTGGGGCGTTGAACGATGAACAGAAGGAACTCGTCAACCACGTTCGCAACGATGCCGACCGGCTGCTGAACATCACCGGTGAGCTACTGAACATGGCGCAGGTCGAATCCGGTCAGATTCAATTAACGATCAAAGCCGTCAACCCGGCCGAACTGGTGCAGTATGCAACCCGGGCGTTGGAGGTCGCGGCCAGCCAGCGGCATGTGCGGTTTGCGGCATCGGGTCTGGAAGGGCTACCGGCCATTAAGGCTGACCCGGATAAAGCAACCTGGGTGCTGGTCAATCTGCTCTCCAATGCCGTGCGGCATAGCCCGGAAGAAAGCACGGTGGAGATTCTGGCCCGGCAGCTTGGCAATCAGGTGGAGTTTACGGTGCGGGATTACGGCCCCGGTCTGCGTCCGGAATACCGCGTTCGGGTTTTTGAACGGTATTTCCGCGCACCGGGTCCCAACGGGCAGTCGGGAGGGACGGGTCTGGGGCTGGCAATTTCGAAAGAATTTATTCAGTCGATGGGGGGCGAAATTGGGCTGAAAGACGGTATTGAGCCGGGGGCGGCTTTTTACTTCCGACTAGGCGTTGCCTAACGGCGGGCGCTGGTTGTGGTAGCTTTGGCTAGTTTCCCGCGTCTCAAAATAAAAAATTAAAACACATACTACCCTCTGTGGGTACGTACCTTTGTCGGAATCATCACCTAATACGCATGACCTGGTACGAAGAGGAAGTTCAGCAACTCGAAAAAAAGATTCAGTCCACCCCCGATTTGGCTGGCCGCACCGTCTTTTACGGTAGTTCAACCATTCGCTTATGGACCACGCTGGAGCGGGATTTTCCGGATAAAAACGTCTTGAACATCGGTTTTGGAGGGTCAACACTGGCGGCCTGTGACTGGTTTTTTGAACGGCTGGTGCTCCCGACGCAACCCCGTTCGCTCATTTTCTACGCCGGAGACAACGATCTGGGCGACGGACGGCTTTCGGAAGAAGTGTTTCTGTTTTTCAGTGAGTTAGTTAGGAAAATGCAGCAGCATTTGCCCGACGTCCCTTTTACGTTTGTGTCCATCAAACCGAGTCCGGCCCGCTGGCATATCATCGACCGCATCCGGCTTGCCAATGATCTGATCCGGCAAAAAATCGACGAATTGCCCACGTATCATTATGTGGATGTCTTTACCTCCATGCTTGACAGCAAAGGCCATCCGCGCTGGGACTTGTTTGAAAAAGACGGGTTACATCTAAGTTCGAAGGGCTACGCACTCTGGCAGCAGATTTTGTTGCAGCACCCCCATATTTTTTAACAAATCCTTTAAGCGGTCAGTTATTCCCGTACCCCAAAACTGTGCATATTGCTAACAGAACGGGGTTTATATGCATCGGGAATACCATAAGTGGTTTAGTCAGCATCTGGATCGGGACATGGAACTGCTGGTGTTCGGTCATGCCGGTGCGCGGGTGCTGGTTTTTCCAACCCGGCGGGGACGGTTTTTTGATTTTGAAAATTTCGGTCTGGTTGAAGCCCTCGGGGACAAACTGGAGAGCGGCCACCTGCAACTGTTCTGTGTCGACAGCATTGATGCGGACAGCCTGTACAGCAAAGAAGTGCCCCCGCACGAACGGGTTCAGCGGCACCTGCACTACGAAGAATATATTCTGGAGGAGGTGCTACCGTTCACCCGCCTGAAAAACCCGCAGCCGTTTATGATTGCGTTAGGGTGCAGTTTTGGCGCTTTTCACGCCGTCAATATTGCCCTTCGACATCCCCAGTGGTTTGGTAAAGTGGTGGCCCTGAGTGGCCGGTACGATCTCTCAACGCCGGTTGAATTCTTTCGCGGGCTGTTTGATGCGTACTACGACGAAACCATTTATTATAATACCCCCACTCATTTTCTGCCTAATCTGCAGGATGAATGTACGCTGACGTTGCTTCGTCGGATGCATTTTCTGCTTGCCATCGGTCGGGAGGACCCGTTTCTCGAAAATAACCAGGCGTTAAGCACAACACTGTCGGAAAAGCAGATTCCGCACGATCTGTACATCTGGGAAGGCCGGGCCCACCAGCCTGCCGACTGGCAGCAAATGGTCAGAATTTATTTGTAGCCTTACCCTTCCATACCATGCGGAAGTTTTCCGGTGCTTCCCGGTTTTGAATAACCATGCCATTTTTCTATACTTGGTTACTCATGACCTACGCCCTATGAAACCTTTTGTTGCGGTGCTCCTTCTCCTGTCAGGAATCACTCAGACCTTTGCCCAGCACAAGCCGCCCATTATCCGTACGAAGACGAATAGCCTGATCCTGTACGTAAACAACGAAAAGGGGAATTTCAACGGTATCAACGACTTGCCCAGCGCGTTCAATCACAGTTTCGGAATCGAACAGGAAACGGTGCCTTTGCAACTGGTTTCCGAACAGGACTCAATTAGCCTGACCCTGCGACAGGGGCAACAGACGGTTTTTTGGGTCATTCGGGAAGGCAAAGGCGATACCATGACGGCTTCCTTTACGGCGCACAAGCTGGTGAAAGCGGCTGTTTTTAGTGATGCCTACAAAAAGGAAAACCAGAACAGGACCCTTATTCAGATTCCGGAGGTTTATGAACTGGTCAACGTCGTTTTTGCCCTGACCGACTACGGCAAAACCGAAGCCATTTATAAGGGAACGGATTATTACCGGGCTGTTATGGGCCACTTTTCACCGTACCGTAACCACCCCGCCGTTCGAACCGTCGATTCGCTGCTGAAGCAGTCGGAAGACCGGTATGCGCCGTTAAAAATGGACAGTTATGCGTATCAGTTTACGGGCGACAACATTCAGAAAGGGGGCGTTTATGACCGGATAAGCTGGGGAGAAGTCAACGAATTAAGCCCCTACATCCCGTTGCTGGAAGATTTTGCGAGGATATCCGGGTTCCGCCGGTTTTACCAGAAATACGGAAGTTACTACACAAGCCTGATTGCTGATTATCAAAAAAATGTTGATGTGTCCATCATGAAAGGCTGGCTGGAAAAGCAGTTTCCCCGAACGCGCTACTCGGCCATTAAAGTGCTCTTTACGCCCCTGGTTGGCTGGAACCAGTCGGCCAACCAGTTCGAAGACAACGGTTTCCGGGAAGCGCAGGCCCACGTTAATTTTCCGTTTGTGAACGACAGCCAGAAACAAAAGCCCGCACCCCTGATCAAAGCCAATCGGATGATGATTGTGTTTACGGAAATAAACCACTCTTACCTCAACCCGGAAGCGGATCGGTACAATAAGGAGATTGTGCTGGCGTTCAAAGCGTTATCGGACTGGATTACGCCGGGGAGACCGTCGTCCAACTACAATAATCCGCTTTCCTGCTTTGAAGAGTACATGAATTACGGCCTGGTTACGCTGTTTTACGCCGACATTTTCGGGAAAGAGGACTTTGAACAAATCAAAGCCGGACTTGAAAACAACATGGTGGTCAATCGGGGGTTCAGGCGGTTCCGGGAGTTTGACCAGGAACTGCTGCGACTTTACCAAAGCCGTCAATCCGGCCAAACCGTTGCAGATTTGTATCCGGCCATCATCGCCTGGGTGGCCCGGCAGTAAGTTGATCAGATCATCAAACGGCTGCCGGTTTCGGTTACCTCAAGCTGCGCCACCCGGCCAACGGGCATCGCCAGATTGCGGGGAACGTGACCGACGGGAAAATTGAAGCAAACCGGGAAGTCGAAACCAGCCACCTGCTCAGCAATGATTTCGTTGACGGTTTTGCCAAACGGCGCCGACTCATTGATGCGCATTTCGCTAAACTGACCCACGACCAGACCCGCCAAACCCGCCAGCCGACCCGAGCGCCGGAACTGAATCATCATGCGGTCTACGGAGTACAGCGTTTCGTCAATGTCTTCAATAAACAGAATTTTGCCGCGCAGATCAACCTCGGAAGGGGTACAGAGTGTGTGGGTGAGGAGCGTCAGGTTGCCGCCGACAAGTTGACCGCTGGCCGAACCGGGGCGGTTGAGCGAATCGGCGGGGCTTGTATACGGATCGACCGGTTCGCCGAAGAGCAACCGTCGCAGACTTTCGATGGAATCTTCAGCGCCCTCCGTGCCAAAGAGCTTGGGCATGATGGCGTGCAGGCTCTGAACACCCATCCGGTGCAGGTGGCAGTGCAATACCGTAATATCACTGAAGCCGATAATCCATTTCGGGGTTTTCAGAAACTGGGTAAAATCAAGCTGATCGAGCAGGCGGTAGCTGCCGTAGCCCCCACGGGCCGAAAAGATTGCCCGGATGTCGGGGTTGTCGAGCATCTGTTGCAGGTCGCGCCCACGCACGAAATCGTCGCCCGCAAACTGGTAGTGACTGCTCTGGAGGGATTCGCCTTCCAGGACCTCCAGTTGCCATTCCTCGCGCAAAATCCGGAAGGCTGGTTGGAGGGTGTCGTAATCCAGACGGCTGGCCATTGCCATCAGGCCAACTTGCTGACCCGGTTGTAAGAAAGGGGGACGTATCAAACTAAATCAGATAAAAATGACATCATCGAGCAAATCAGTGCCCATTTCGCGGTTGATCAGCTGAATCATTTTCTGCTTGGCAATCACCAGTTCACTTCGGAGCGGAGCGGAATTAATCTCAATATGCAGGATGCGGTCGCGGACGTAGAGCCGGTTGGTGCGGGAGGCAATGGCTTTGCCCATCATTTTCTCCCAGAACGCTTCGAGGTAGGTTTCGTTGAACCGGGTTTGAAGTTGATACGACTTCAACATCTGGCCGATGGCATCTTTCAGGGCAATGGCTCCGGCGCGCCGGGACGCGTTTTCTTTGTCAAAACGATAATATTGGGCCATACGAAACGGTGTCTTAACACAAAGGTAACGAACCACCCGAAGGATTGGCAAGCCGGTTCGGGAAAATTTTTCCGGACGGTTGCCAGCCTTATTTACCGGTAAAGAGCCTCAGATGGAGCTTGTAGGACCCTTCTGTTTTGCCGGAATGTGTTGAATGACAATGCCGTTTAAAGTTAAAAAGAACCCGTTTTGTTTGAAAAAAGAACACGTTGCGGGGTTGGTAGATTAAAAATCACAAAATGCTGATGAAAGGATTCGTTTTTTCCGGTAGATCTTCCCTATTTTGGGCTTTATTTGTATTGGTTTACCTATAGTCCTTATCTGATTTATGCAATCTTCTGAAAAACCGTCGCAACCATCGCGTCGCAAATTTATCCAGGCCGGGGCACTGGCCGCTGGTAGTTTCTTCATCGTGCCGCGTCATGTTCTGGGCGGAAAAGGCTTCCTTGCACCAAGCGATAAACTGAATTTGGCCGCGGTAGGCTTTGGCGGTAAAGGTTCCAGTGATATTAATAATTCTTTTAACAACG
Source organism: Larkinella arboricola (assembly GCF_003259745.1). Taxonomy (GTDB): domain Bacteria; phylum Bacteroidota; class Bacteroidia; order Cytophagales; family Spirosomataceae; genus Larkinella; species Larkinella arboricola. The sequence goes on from NZ_QLMC01000004.1 coordinate 147,678, forward strand.
GAGCCAACAACGTGGTCGCGCTATGCGACGTGGACTGGGGGATTCCGCGCGTGAAAGAAAACTTTACGAAGCACCCCAACGCAAAACGTTACAAGGACTTCCGGGAGATGCTCGATAAAGAAGGCAAAACCATTGATGCCGTAACGGTTTCGACCGCCGACCATACGCACGCCGTGGTGGCGATGGCCGCCATGCAGCGCGGTAAGCACGTTTACGTACAGAAACCGTTAACGCACAACATCCACGAAGCCCGGATGCTGACCGAAGCCGCCCGCAAATACAAGGTGGTGACGCAGATGGGAAACCAGGGCTCGTCGAATCCGCAGCAGAAAACGATGGTGGAGTGGTTCGACAAAGGGCTAATTGGTAAAGTAAACGAGATTCAGATCTGGACCAACCGCCCCGTGTGGCCGCAGGGTATTCCGGTACCGCAGCCCGCTGGCGAACCGTCTGCCGATCTGGACTGGGATCTGTGGCTCGGACCTGCTCAGAAAGTAGGCTATACCCCGGCTTACCACCCGTTCAAATGGCGGGGTTGGTGGAACTTCGGCGCGGGAGCGCTGGGTGACATCGGCTGCCACATCATGGACATTCCGTTCCGGGTGCTGGGTCTGGGCTATCCGACCGAAGTGGAAGCCAGCATCAGCCAGGTGTTCCTGAAAGACTGGACGCCGGAGTACAACCCCGAAGGCTGCCCGCCTGCATCGCACGTAGAACTGAAATTCCCGGCGTCGGCCAAGAATAAGTCGGATGTCAAAATGGTTTGGTCCGATGGCGGTATTCGCCCGTTCCGCCCCGATTTCCTGCCTGCCGGTGAAGCGTACCCCGAAGGTGGCGAAAACGGAATGTTCATGATTGGCGATAAAGGACTGATTGCCTGCGGTATGTACGGTGACGATCCGAAACTGTATACCAAAGACGGTAAGAAAGTGGAAGCACCCGCGAAACCGAAACCTGCCGATGGCAAACCCTGGCCGGAAAACGGCCACCAGATTCTGTGGACCGAAGCCTGCAAAGCCGGTTTCAACAGCAAGGAGCACAAAGCCCTGACATCGTCGTTCGACTTTGCCGGTCCGCTGACCGAGTCGGTTCTGATGGGTAACCTGGCCATCCGCAGCTACATGCTCCGGACGCCCAAAGCCGACGGCAAAGGCTTCAACTACCCCGGTCGTCAGCGCCTGATGTGGGATGGTAAAAACATGAAAATTACCAACTTCGAAGAAGCCAACCAGTTTGTATCCCGGCAATACCGCGAGGGCTGGAAGCTTTCGATGTAAGAAAGCCGATTGAAACGGACCTGACGTTCAGGTAAGTTTTGCTCCATAAGAAACCTTCCGTTTTGTGGCCAATGGTTGCAGGGCGGGAGGTTTTCTGTTTTCGGCGCCGAGTAGCCGTTTGTGGTCTTCTTATGGTTTCGTACCAAAAAATTTGCAGCAACGGACTCCGTTCACTATACTTGCGGCTCAAATCAAGTGTACAAATAGGTTCGAATCACGAATCGTTGCAGCAGTTTCCTGCTGCGCTTGATTTATAAAGAAGAGGCAAGAGACCGGGCTCGGCGAACCTCTGGCAACCTGCCGCGCGGCAAGGTGCTACATCCCGCCTACGGATTGGCTGAAGCGAATCCGATAGGAGATATAAATCGAAAAAAATATGATCAACATCCGGTGTTGTATGCCCCTGGGCGGGCTACTAATCTCACACACTCCAAGCAAACCGATAACCGGGAGAGGCTATCGGCTATGGACTGCCTGATGATCGATTCCTACGAATTGGGCATCAGCGTCAGTTGCTTCTCCGCCTGCCGGACCGTGTTCATCCGTCCGTGCGGATTCCTAAACACTTATAAACTTCCTCACATTTTCACAAATAAAAAGCATGTCAACACCATTGCATTTTGAAACGCTGCAACTCCACGCGGGACAGGAGCCGGACCCCACCACCAAATCCCGGGCTGTTCCTATTTACCAAACGTCATCCTACGTTTTTGATAATGCCGAACACGGTGCCAAACTGTTTGCCTTACAGCAATTCGGTAATATTTATACCCGGATCATGAACCCCACCACCGACGTTTTCGAGAAGCGCATTGCAGCTCTGGAAGGCGGGATAGGGGCGCTGGCCGTGGCGTCGGGGCAGGCGGCTCAGTTCGTGGCGCTGAACAACATCCTGAGCGTTGGGGATAATTTTGTAACCACATCTTACCTCTACGGAGGAACGTATAACCAGTTTAAGGTTTCGTTTAAACGCCTGGGCATCGAAGTTCGCTTTGCGGATGGCGACAAGGTGGAAAGCTTCGAAAAGCGGATTGACGAGAAAACGAAAGCGATTTACCTGGAAACCATCGGCAACCCGGAGTTTAACATCCCGGATTTTGAAGCCTTTGCAGCCCTGGCCCAGAAATACGATTTGCCCCTCATCGTGGATAACACCTTCGGCGCGGGCGGGTATCTGTTCCGCCCGATTGAACACGGCGCGGCTGTCGTGGTGGAGTCGGCCACGAAATGGATTGGTGGCCACGGTACGAGCATCGGGGGCGTCATTGTCGATAGCGGCAAGTACAACTGGGGCAACGGCAAGTTTCCGCAGTTTACCGAACCTTCCGAAGGCTATCACGGTCTGGTATTCAACGACGTATTCGGTATTGGCGGACCGTTTGGCAACATCCAGTTCATCATCCGCGCCCGTGTGGAAGGGCTGCGTGACTGGGGCCCGGCCCTGAGTCCGTTTAACTCCTTCCTGTTCCTGCAAGGGCTCGAAACCCTGTCACTGCGTGTTGACCGGACCGTTCAGAACGCGCTGGCCCTTGCGCAGTGGCTGGAGCAGCACGAACAGGTCGAGAAGGTTTTCTATCCGGGTCTGGAAAGCAGTCCGTATCATGCGCTGGCCCAGAAATACCTGAAACGGGGTTTTGGTGGCGTCCTGACGTTCAAACTCAAAGCCGGTAAGGAAGCCGCCGACAAGTTTATTGACAGTCTGAAGATGATCAGCCACTTAGCCAATGTCGGTGACTCCAAAACGCTGATCATTCACCCGGCGGCTACCACCCACCAGCAGTTGACGGAAGAAGAACAGAGCAGTGCCGGTGTGCAGCCCGGTCAGTTGCGGTTATCGGTTGGTACCGAACACATCGACGACATTAAAGCGGATCTCGAACAGGCTTTTGCCGCCCTTGGTGCTTAATACATAGTATACGGGTTGCAGGAACCGGAGCGCCGGGGCCTGCAACCTGAAATTCTTTTTTCGATTGGAAACCCGATTTTTCGACTACAAATACACGTTTGCCCTGGAATCGGGCGCGGCCTTACCGGGCTTTCGGCTGGCGTATACGACGCGTGGAACCCTGAACAGCGATCGTTCCAACGTCGTCTGGGTTTGTCATGCCCTCACGGGTAGTGCGGATCCGGGAGACTGGTGGGACGGCATGATCGGACCGGGTAAGTTCTATGATCCGGCGCATCAGTTTATTATTTGTGCCAACGTGTTGGGCTCCTGCTACGGATCAACCGGCCCCTTGTCGATTAACCCGTTAACGGGTCAGCCTTTTTACCACGAATTTCCGCTGGTGACGATTCACGACATTGTGAGGGCGCTGGATCTGCTGCGGCAGGAGTTAGGCATTGAAAAGATTCACACCTGCATCGGCGGTTCACTGGGAGGTCAGCAGGCACTCGAATGGGCCATTCAGCAACCGGACGTGATTCAGAATCTGATTCTGATTGCCACCAACGCCGTGATGTCACCCTGGGGAATTGCCTTCAATGAATCACAGCGTATGGCTATTGGCGCTGATCCAACCTGGGCCGAAAGCCGGGATGATGCGGGTCGGAACGGCATGAAAGCGGCCCGGGCGATGGCCATGATTTCCTACCGTAATTACGATACCTACGGCTTTACCCAGGCACTGGATAACAACGAACAACTGGACCACTACAAGGCTTCCAGTTATCAGCAATACCAGGGAGAGAAGTTAGCCAGCCGGTTTAACGCCTATACGTACTGGATTTTGTCAAAAGTGATGGATTCCCACAACGTGGGCCGAAATCGGGGCAGCATCAGCCGGGCGCTCGACCAGGTGGTTGCGCGGACCTTATCCGTTGGCATCAAATCCGATATCCTGTTTCCGCCGGTCGAACAGAAAGCGCTGGCCCGGCTTATTCCCGATGCCCGTTACGAGGAGATTGACTCACTCTACGGCCACGACGGTTTTCTGATTGAGACCAAGCCCCTGACTCAGCTGATCCGGAACTGGCTGGAAGAACAAAAGGCTCTGATTAATAGTGAAATAAAGTAACTGGCAAACATTGTCAGTAAATTCCGGCTTTTCTGCTGCTTTTATCTACATTCATATTATTTCGAACAGATCAGTAGAGATCATTCGAAACCCGCTTTATTATTTTGTAAATAATTTAATAGACTGTCGCTATTAATAAATTATTTTAAAATATAAGACTTATCTTTCACCACCTTTTTATCCTGTAGTTCCCTACATGCATTCTTAACTTCTATGGAGGCACATTATACGGTATCCGTTGTTGATAGAAAAAAAAGTCGTTTAAAGCGTGGTATACTGAAAGAAATGTACAGCCTGGGGGCCCAGACGCTGGCCCAACTGGCGAAGGCACTTCACGCCAGCGTTCCGTCGATTACGATGCTGATTGACGAACTTGCCAGCGAAAATTGGGTGCAGGAAATCGGAACCGGTAACGCCCAGTATGGCCGGAAACCCGCTTTATTTGGATTACGGGCGGGTAATCAGGCCGTCGTCGTGATCGATATCAGTGTACACGATGTAAAACTGGTGGTTTTTGATCTGACCAACCGGGTACTGGATCGGCTGGACGTTAATTTGCGCCTGGATGATTCCGTGGCGTTTCTGGAAGCGCTGCGAGGCCCGTTGGAAACGATATCACTCCGAATCCAGGAAAATCACCTGAACATCATTGGCGTAGGATGTGCTTTACCCGGCCTGGTCGATCCAAAAACGGGTACCAACTACACGTATAAAAACCTCAATCGGCCGACAGAATCGTTAAAGGAACTACTGGCCGCCAGTTTTAACGCGCCGGTTTACCTCATCAACGATACCAAGGCCACCATTCTGGGCGAACACCGTTTCGGGCTCGCGAAGGGCAAAAACCATGTGTTGTCCATCAATATTGATTGGGGCGTTGGATTAGGCGTTATCAACAACGGCGAAATTTTGCAGGGACTTGCCGGGTTTGCGGGCGAACTGGGGCATATCCAGCTTCAGGCCGACGGCGAACTGTGCTCGTGTGGCAAAGTGGGCTGTCTGGATACGCTGACCTCGGCTTCGTCGCTGATTCGCCGGGTCAAAAACGGCCTCAAGGAGGGGCGAGTCTCGAAACTGGCCGATGAAAATTTCGAGGACATCGACGCGGAAATGGTCATTGACAAGGCGAAAGCGGGCGACGAAATGGCCATCGATCTGCTAAACGAAGTGGGCAACGAACTGGGCAAAGGTTTATCCATTGCCGTCCACCTGTTTAACCCCGAACTCATTATTGTCAACGGTATTGTCGCCAAAGCCGAACGACTCATAACCCGCCCCATTGAGCAGGCTATCGACAAATATTGCCTGGCCGATTTCCGTAATAAACTGGTCATTACCGTCTCGCGTTTGGGCGAAATGGCGAAGCTCTGCGGTACGCAGGCTTACGTTATTCAATCGCTGCTTGAGTACGAGGAAATCCCTTAAATAATCCCAATTACTGAATGAGAGTCTGTATTGTCCGCTTCGTATTTTTTTGTCTGACCATTCAGTTTGCCACCGCGCAGACTCCCCGTTATGCCCTTGTCCCTCAGCCGGTTCGACTGGAGGAGAAACCGGGGAGTTTTAAATTGCCAAACGATATTGTAATCAGCATCGCCAGGGAGGACGCCGAAGTACGGCGGGTAGCCGGAATGCTGGCCGACCAGCTTGCGAAGTCAACCGGGCGAACGCCTAAAATCAAGACAGGCAAAGGCGGAAACATTGTTTTTGAAACCGCACAGAATCCTAAATTAGAGAAGGAAGGCTACTTCTTAACAGTGGCACCCAGGCGCATTACCCTGACGGCCCAGCAGCCCAACGGCTTTTTCTACGCGGTTCAGTCGTTACTGCAACTCATGCCCACTCAGGTATTTAACGCTACGGCGGCTCAGGGCGTCGATTGGTTGGTGCCGTGCTGCTCCATCGAAGACCGGCCCCGTTTTGGCTATCGGGGTTTTATGCTCGACGTTGCCCGGCATTTTTATCCCGTACCGGCCGTCAAGAAAGTCATTGACGAGATCGCCCTGCACAAGCTCAACACCTTTCACTGGCACCTGACCGACGATCAGGGTTGGCGGATCGAAATCAAAAAACACCCGAAACTGACCGAAATCGGCTCAACCCGTCAGGAAACGATGCTGGGCCATTACCGTAACAACAAGTACGACAAAACACCCTACGGCGGTTTTTACACGCAGGATCAGATTCGGGAAGTGATCAAATACGCGCAGGAACGGTTTATCACGGTGATACCGGAAATCGAAATGCCGGGCCATGCGATGGCCATTCTGTCGGCTTATCCGCAATTAGGCAGCAGCCCCGATAAAATTGTGCCGGTTACGGGCAAGTGGGGCGTTCACGAGGATGTTCTGTTCCCGCGCGAAGAAACCTTTCAATTTCTGGAAGAAGTATTGACCGAGGTGATTGACCTGTTTCCGAGCCAGTACATTCACATCGGCGGGGACGAATGCCCGAAAACGCAGTGGAAAGCCAGCCGCTTTTGCCAGGCGCTGATCAAAAAAGAAGGGCTGAAAGACGAGCACGAACTGCAAAGCTATTTCATTCGTCGCATCGACAAGTTTATTACGTCAAAAGGCCGCAAAATGATTGGCTGGGACGAAATTCTGGAAGGCGGTTTGTCGCCAAATGCCACGGTGATGAGCTGGCAGGGTGTCGACGGCGGTATTGCCGCGGCCAAACTCGGGCACGACGCCATCATGACGCCGACCACGTACTTTTATCTGGATTATTATCAGGCTGACCCCAAAACCACTTCGCAGCCGGTTTCGATCGGTGGGTTGTTGCCGCTGGAAAAAACGTATTCCTACGAACCGGCTCCCGATAGTCTGTCGGCCGACACCCGGAAACATATCATTGGGGTGCAGGCTAACGTCTGGACCGAATACATAAAAACTCCGCATCACCTGGAGTATATGATGTTTCCGCGGGCGATTGCGATGGCTGAAATTGGCTGGACACCCCGGGAGCGTAAAAATCTCGATGATTTCAAAAAGCGGCTCGAAGTCCACAAGAAGCGGCTGGATGCGTTGCAGGTTAATTATTATGGTGCGCCGATCAATTCCAATTTTGAGTACGTAAAACCGGACGGTTCAACGGCAAAGTTGTAAGTTTCCGATCGTGTAAGGACAGCAAAGCCCGGACATTCACCTCCGGGCTTTGCTGTTTATAGGATACCGTATTTCATCATTGACGACCTGGGTTGCCGCCTTCATCAGCCAGAAGCATCCATTTCCTAAAACGTATGCACATCAACTAGTAGAATTGCCCGGCTGGTCGACTTCTTTTAGAAACACGTGTTATCCATTTCAATACCCAAATCTTTTATGAAAAAATACGCCCTGCTGGTTTACCTCTACCTGCTTGTAACGGCCTTCGCGCTTGCTCAACCCGCCGAACGACCCATTAGAATTGTTGTGGCCGCCGATCATGTCGATTGGCTCTATCGCCCCGGCGAATCCGTCAAATTTACCATTTCTGTCCTGCAAAACGGCAATCCGGTCAAAGGCGCCAAAATCCGGTATGAAATCGGTCCGGAAAAAATGAACCCGACCAAACAGGAAACCGTAACGCTGGCCAATGGAACCACCACCGTCGATGGGGGTACGCTGAAAACGCCGGGTTTCCTGCGCTGCGTTGCCACCGCCGAAATCAACGGAAAAACCTACCGCAACCTGGCTACGGCGGGATTCAACCCGTTTCAGATTACACCGACGGTTGAAAATCCCGCTGATTTTCAGATGTTCTGGGATAGCGCCAAATCCGAACTCAGCCGTATTCCGCTCGACGCCCGGATGACGCTGCTGCCCGAACGCTGCACCGAGAAGGTCAACGTTTACCACGTTAATATCCAGAACTACGCCAATTCGCGGCTGTACGGTATTCTGTGCGTTCCGAAGCAGGAGGGCAAATACCCGGCGTTGCTGCGGGTGCCCGGCGCGGGGATTCGTCCGTACGGAGGCAACATCGCTGATGCCGAAAAAGGGATTATTACGCTGGAAATCGGGATTCACGGTATTCCGGTCAACCTCGATCCGGCGGTTTACCTAAACCTGAGCGCCGGGGCACTGGGCGGTTACATGAATTTTAACCTCGATGATCGCGACCGGTATTATTACAAACGTGTTTACCTGGGCTGCGTTCGGGCCAACGATTTTCTGGTCAGTTTGCCGCAGTACGACGGTAGCAATCTGGCCGTTACGGGCGGGAGCCAGGGCGGGGCATTGTCTATTGTTACCGCCGGACTCGATAACCGCGTAAAATGGCTGGGTGCGTATTACCCGGCGCTGGCCGATATGACGGGATATCTGAAAGGCCGGGCGGGCGGATGGCCGCACTTGTTTACCGGTAAGTCGCTGGCGTTCAACAACACCCCGGCTAAAATCAAAACCGTTGGTTATTACGATGTGGTCAACTTTTCGCGGCTGGTGAAGGTGCCCGGTTATTATTCGTGGGGTTTCAACGACGAAACCTGCCCGCCCACTTCCATGTATGCGTCGTACAACGTAATTTCAGCTCCGAAGCAATTAAAAATCTACGAGGATACCGGCCACTGGACCTATCCCGAACAAACCGAACTCATGACAGCCTGGCTCGTACAGCAGTTGAAAGGAACGAGTAAATAATTAAGAGTTAGGAGTTAAGAGTGAAGAGTTAGTCAGGTCCGCCAACTCATCATTCTTAACTCATCACTGATTACGCGTCGCTTATGAATCGAAAAACCGCTTTTCTGTTGCTCTGCGGCTGGCTGACGACAACGGCGCTGTTTGCGCAGAACGGCGTGCTGGTTTTTCAGTCGGATTTTGGATTGAAAGACGGAGCGGTTTCGGCTATGAAGGGGGTGGCTGTTGGCGTGTCGCCCAACCTCCTGATTTTTGATCTGACCCACGAAATACCGCCGTATAACATCTGGGAAGCGGCCTACCGGCTTTTGCAGACGGCCCCGTATTACCCCAAAGGCACGGTTTTCGTATCGGTCTGTGATCCGGGTGTGGGTACCGACCGGAAATCGGTGGTGTTGCTGACCCAGTCGGGCCATTATTTTGTGACGCCCGACAATGGAACCCTTACGCTCATCGCCGAAAAGCTGGGCATTCAGGAGGTGCGCGAAATTGACGAAGCGGTCAACCGGCTGCGAAATTCCAGCGAGTCCTATACGTTTCATGGCCGCGACGTGTATGCCTACACGGGAGCCCGGCTGGCGGCAAAAGTCATCACGTTTGCGCAGGTTGGTAAGAAACTGCCTGCCGAGGTGACGAAAATGCCGTACCAGCGGCCCGTTTTTGAGAAAGGCGTTTTGAAAGGAAACATTCCGGTATTGGATGTGCAGTACGGCAACGTCTGGACCAACATTCCCCGGCAACTTTTTGGGCAACTGGGTGTCAAAACCGGCGAAACCGTACGAGTCCGGATTTTTAACAAAGACCAGACTGTTTTCGACAGTCGCGTTCCGCTCGTCCATACGTTTGGCGAATCGCAGGAGGGCGCAAATGTGGCCTACTTCAACAGTTTGCTGAATTTTTCCGTCGCGGTCAACATGGGCAACTTTGCCGAGAAATACACCGTAAGCAGCGGCCCCGGCTGGCGGATTGAGGTGGAGAAATGACAGAATAACCAACGACCCGGATTTGAAGTCCGGGTCGTTTCAGTTACCAGTCGGCTGGCCGCTGAACAGATCAAAAGGGGGCCTTTTCAGCCCTATGGCATCATTATTCATGCTGCGTAAGAACTTTTTGCTCCGAATTGGTTTAGTATTACGATTAACGAAGAAACCGTTTTAGCTGTCTACCTATGCGTTCTCGAGTCACACAACTTGTTATTGGTTTGGTGATGGCCCTGGTGGCCCTGTTCACTTATTTTACAAATACGCAGGAAAACCCGGTGACGGGCGAAAAGCAGCACGTCAGCATGACGCCTGAACAGGAGGTACGACTGGGTATCGAAAGCGCCCCGCAAATGGCTCAGCAATTTGGCGGGCTGTATCCCGACGAAAAAGTGCAGCAGGCTGTCAAGCGCGTCGGCCAGAAAATCGTCAACTCAACCAGCGTTAAAAACAGTCCCTATCAGTTTGATTTTCACGTACTGGCCGATAACCGGACGGTGAACGCCTTTGCCGTGCCGGGCGGACAGATTTTTATCACGGCGGCTTTGCTCGACAAACTGAAAAATGAAGACCAGTTGGCGGGGGTTCTGGGCCACGAAATTACGCATGTGGTCGGACGGCATTCGGCGGAGCAAATGGCCAAGCAGCAACTGACGCAGGGGCTGGCCGGAGCCGCAGCCATCGCCACCGCAGACCCCGACGCGCCGGGCCGTAATGCCGCCATTGCCGCTTACGTCGCCAACCTGATCGGCCTGAAATATGGCCGCGACGACGAAATCGAATCGGATCAGCTGGGCGTGCGCTGGATGATCGAGAGTGGTTACAAACCCGAAGCCATGATTGAGGTCATGGAGATTCTGAAAGCCGCCGGTGGACCCAATCGCCCTTCCGAATTTATGAGCAGCCACCCCGATCCCGAAAACCGCGTTGCCCGGATTCAGGAAGCAATTGCCAAATACAAGGGTAGCAATTAGCCGCTATTTCTGGAATAATTTTTCGCCCCCTATCCACGTTTGCAGAACCGTTGCTCCCCGAATTTCGGGCGCGGGTATTTTCATAATGTCCTGTTGCAGAACAACAAAGTCAGCCTGCTTGCCGGATTCGATGCTGCCGCGCAGGTGATCTTCAAAGTTGGCGTAGGCGGCCCAGCTTGTCATCGCTTTCAGAGCCGAGGCCCGATCAACGGCATTTTCCATCTGAAAACCACCCGCCGGAAATCCTTTGGCATCGACCCGGGCCACGGCGGCATGAAAACCGTACAGCGGATTGGGGGCTTCGACCGGAAAATCACTGCCGAAAGCAATCAGACCGTTCTGCTTCATTAAATCCTGAAAAGCGTAAGCGCCTTTCACCCGGACGGGCCCCAGGCGGTCGGCGGCCCAGTACATATCCGACGTTGCGTGGGTTGGCTGCACCGACGGAATCACCGAATACCGGTTAAATTTCCAGAAATCGTCCGGCGAAACCACCTGCGCGTGTTCAATCCGCCACCGGCGTCCATTTTGTTTTTTCAGCAATTTGCCGTACAAATCCAGAATCAGGTGGTTAGCCGAATCGCCGATGCAATGCGTATTGGCCTGAAATTCGCTCTGGGCCAGCAGGGTCAGCGCCCGTTCAAGTTCCTTCGGACTGAGCAGCAGAAAACCGCCGGTTTCGGGCCGGTCGGTATACGGTTTTCTAAGGCAGGCACCCCGCGAACCCAGCGCCCCGTCGGCGTAAAGTTTAAACGAACGGACCGTCAGGCGGTCGGTCTGGAATGGTCCGCGTTTGAGGTAATAATCCAGATTGGGTTCGCCGAGGCTCACCATCACGTAGTCGCGGATTTTCAGCTTGTTGTCTTTATGCAGTTGTTCGACCAGTTCGATGTCTTTTCGGTCCAGCCCGGCGTCGGAAACCGTCGTTAAACCCAGCGACAGGCAAACCCGTTGAGCCGCCAGCAGCATCCGTTCCTTGTCTTCGGCATCGGGTTGCGGCATCACCCGCCGGGCCAGCCCCATCGCATTATCAATCAGCACACCCGTCGGCTCGTTGTTCGCCAGCATAATTTCGCCACCGGGTACGTTGGTGTTTCGGGTAACGCCCGCCAGTCGAAGTGCTTTCGAGTTCAGCATCACCGCGTGTCCGTCAATCCGGGTAAGGCAAACAGGGATGTTGGGAAAAGCCGCATCAAGCTTTTCTTTGGTTGGAAACTGTTTGTCGGGCCAGTCGTTCTGGTCCCAGCCCCGACCAATAAGCCAGATCGCGGTGGGGTTTTTAGCGTGAAACGCTTTGAGCCGCTGAATCACTTCGTCGAACGAAGCCGTACCCACCAGGTCGGCCTGATCGAGCATCTGCCCCAGGCCCAGAAAATGGGCGTGCGGATCATAGAAGCCGGGATAAACCGGTTGACCCCGTAAATCGGTGACGCTGTCCGATTCATACCCGTCCAAAATCGCTTCTGAAGAGCCGACCGCCAGAAATTTTCCGTCTTTCACCGCAAACGCCTGAGCGGTGGTAAAAGTGGAGTCGGCGGTGTAGACGACGGCATTATGAACAATCAGATCGGCGTTCTTTTTCGACGAGCAAGCCGCAAAAGAGAGGAGAAATAGGCCAGTAATCAGGTAACGGTATAGCATGCGTGCGTTTTTAGTCAACGATCAAAAGACGGCTTTTAAACGGGTTGTCCGTAAAGATTCGCTCCAAATCTAATTCGGGGATACCAAGAATGACAGAATATAGTTTAATTTTGAAAGCTTATTACCCGAAAATACTATCAGAATGCGCTTTTTTCTATCCCTAAGCCTTTGTCTTTCATTTTTAACCGCCTGGGCCCAACCAACTCAATCCCTTGCGCCACGGCTCCGTCGTAACTCGGTCGTCACACAGGAAGGTTCTACCCTGACACTTCAGGAAGCGATTTCAGCCGCCCTCGACAAGAGTTATCAGATTCGTATTTTTAAGTCGCAGGAGCAGATTGCCCGGACCGACTTCAAAACCGCTAAAGCCTCGTTTTTTCCGTTTGTAACCGGTAACTTGACGAATAACAACAACCTGCAAAACCTGCGTCAGGAGTTTCTGGACGGGCTGCGTCCTCCGCAAAACCTCTACGGTATTACCAACCGTAATACGCAGGTGGGTTTAGGTGTTAACTGGATGGTATTTAACGGTTTCGGTAACTTTATCACGTACGACCGGCTGGGCGAAGTGGTCAAAATCAGCGAAGCCAACACCCGGGCCAGCATTGAAACAACGGTAGCCGATGTCGCTACGGCTTATTACGACGTGATCCGGCAGTTGCAGCAATTGCTGTCGTTACGGCAGGCACTCGACATTTCCCGCGAACGACTCGAACTGGCCCGCACCAATTTTGAAGTGGGCACGCGTTCGCGGGCGGATTTTCTGACCGCACAGGTAGACTACAACGCCGACAGTTCCGCGCTGGTGACCCAGCAGCAGAACGTGCGTAATTCCAAGATTTTCCTGAATACACTCTTGGTGCGCGACCCGGCCACCGAGTTTGCCGTTCGGGATACGATTATTGTCCGGACGGACATTTCGCTCGACCAGCTTCGGCAGTCGCTGGGAGCCAACAACCCGCAGTTGATTGCTGCGTCCCTGAACCGTCGGGTGGCCGACCTGAACGTCCGGCTGGCCCGCTCAACGCGTCTGCCCGTTGTCAATGTGGTGGGTGGTTATAACTTTACGGCAATCAACAACCAGGGCGGTTTTGGGGTCCGGAGCGCCCGCAACGACGCGCTGGTGTACGGTGTTCAGGCCAGCGTGCCCATTTTTACCGGTTTCAACCAGCGCCGGTTGATTGCCAACGCCCAGACCAGCGCGCTGATTACCGAGTATCAGGAGTCTGACCAGCGGCTGCAACTCCAGCAGGCCCTCGAACAAACCTATTCGCAATACCGTAATAACCTCATTCTGGTGAATCTGGAACTGGAGAGTTTCAAAATCGCCAACCAGAACGTGGATATTGCCTTCGAACGGTACCGGGTCGGGAACTCTACACCCGTCGAATTCCGCGATGTGCAGCGCAATGCCGTTGCCGCCGAAACCCGTCTGATCAACGCCGAATTTAACGCCAAGGTGGCCGAGATCGAACTCCTCCGGCTCAGCAGCCAGATTCTGCAACAAACGAAATGAATTAAGAGTTAAGAGTGATGAGTTAAGAAGTAAAAAAGATATAAACTCTTAATTCATCACTCTTAACTCCTAACTCATTATGCCCTGGACGAGAGCTAATTATCCGGTGTCGCTGAAAAATTTTATGGCGCCGGTGCGAAATAAAGCGATTGAAATTGCCAATGCCCTGTTGAACGAGGGGATGCCAGAGGAGCGGGCCATTCCGATTGCGACCGCCCGGGCCGAGGAGTGGGCGACAAACCGGAATATGAAAATACGGAAAACCAAAGCCGCCTGACCGACTCCGCCCCTTACATGAACAAGGAAGAACCTGTTGAACCCTTCGATTGGCAACGCATATTTATTCATGACTTTCCGGTAGGCTACCTGGGCGAAGTGGCGTTGCGGACGGCCGTGATGTTTTTGATCATCCTGCTTGCGCTGAAAGTTTCGGGAAAGCGCGAAGTCAAGCAACTCTCCGTTTTTGAACTGGTTCTGGTTATCGGTTTAGGCTCTGCCGCGGGTGATCCCATGTTCTACGATGACGTTCCGCTGCTGGTGGCTGTCGTGGTTTTTGTGGTGATGATGACCTGCTACAAGATTTTTACCCGCCTGGCTGATAAAAACAAAACGGCTCGGGAGTTTCTGGAGGGAAAACCCGTTTATGTCATTCAAAACGGCTGTATTCTGGTGCAGAACTTCGACGACGAAGACCTGGGGCTGGACGAACTATTTGCCGAGCTTCGGCTCGCGGGCGTCAAACAGCTCGGACAGGTCGAAACGGCGATTCTGGAACCCACCGGTGAAGTCAGTATTTTTCAGTTTGAACCCAACGATGTTAAATACGGTCTGCCCATCTTTCCTCATAAGCTGAAAGAGCCCATTGAAAGCCTTACCGAAGCCGGGCGTTATGCCTGTTGCCAATGCGGTCAGGTAGTCGAATATGGCCAGAAGCCGGTTAAAACCTGCCAACGCTGCGATCATCACCGGTGGGTGCGGGCGGAGAAGTAAGGGCGAAAGTCCTTTATACCTTCACTTTATCTTTTAAAAACTTCAGCAAGAGCTTCTCAATCGGGTCCAGCCCATATTTCGAGGTCTGGCGAAACTGGTTTTTGCGTTTGAAATACGGGTTCAGATCCTGGCATTCGTAGGCTTCGAGCACCTGTGGATGGACGTAATACTTTCGGCTGACGGTGCGGGTGTTGCCCAGCCGGTGTGCCACCTGTTCCAGCACGGTATTGATGTTTTTCTTCGCTTCCTTATCCGTCGTACACGGTTCGAGTTCGGCCAGCAGCCGCAGGGCGTTGACGGTTCCGGCCCAGGTCCGGAAGTCTTTGGCCGAAAACTCCGTGCCCGTGCATTCCCGTAGGTACTCGTTCACCATGCCGGAGTCGATGCTGCGGTGTTCGCCGTTTTCGTCGTAATACTGAAACAATTCCTTACCCGGTATATCGCGGCAGGCTTTGACCAGCCGGGCCAGCCGCCGATCCTGAACTGTAATGTCGTGGTAAATGCCCTTTTTTCCCTTGAACCGGAACCGCATCCCCGTGTTCACGACGTTGACGTGCTTATCTTTCAAGGTGGTCAGACCGTAGTGGCCGTATTCTTTTTCGTACGATGCGTTGCCGATTCGGATCAGCGTCTGTTCCATCACACTCAGTGCAATGGCAATCACTTTTTCTTTGGTCAGCGCCCGGTTTTTCAAATCGTTCTCAATACGGGCACGGAGAGCGGGCAACTGTTCTCCGAAAGCCACCATCCGAAAAAACTTGGTTTCACTGCGAATGGTATTCCAGTTTGAATGATAGCGGTATTGTTTCCGTCCTTTCGTATCAATTCCGGTGGCCTGCAAGTGCCCATTGGGTTTGGAGCAAATCCAGACATTCTCCCAGGCAGGCGGCAGGGCCAGTTTTTTGATGCGGTTCAGGGTTTCTTCGTCGTCGATTTCGTTACCGTTTTGGTCTTTATAAAGAAAACGATCACCCGCCCGCTGGCGCTGAATACCGGGTGCGGAGTCATTAACATAAACTAATTTGACGGCCCTGGCGGCTTTAACAGGGTCCTGGGCCAGTGTTGCGAGATTCATGGAATGGGGTTCAATTCTCTCATAAACCGATCCGGCAGGCAAATAGTTAAACCGCCGGATGGATATTTAGACCGGGGGAGCAGCGGTTTCATGGCATCGGGCGGGGCTGGCTGACCACAAAAAAATGAGACTGAGCGGAAGCCGCTCAGTCTCATCGACATTGTCACACAAAGAATACTTATTTCATCTGCTCGATCTCACGCAAATGCCGGTTGCGTTTGGCGATAATGGATTCAGGAATGGGTTTATGATCGGAGATCGGTTCGCGCAAAAAAACAAGCTGAATGTTCCGCTTCAGGGCCGTTTCTCTAAAGTTATAGATGGTATTCATCACATCACTGTCGATGTACGACGACTGGCTGCTGTCAATCTCCACCACGGCGTTGTCCGGGATGGAAGTCAGGAGTTTTACCATACTGGCCTTGCTCAGAAAGGACACATAATCGCCCATGCTGATGCGGATGTGCTCTTTTTCTCCATTCTGGAAAACATGGATACGGTGGGCATTTCGGTAATTTTCCCGCAGGATGAAAAAGAGCGCCACCAGCATCCCGAGAGCAATCCCGGTTAACAGATCCGTCAGCAGAATGGCCACCACCGTAGCTACAAACGGAATAAACTTATCGATGCCTTCGTTGTACAATTGTTTGAAGATGCTGATTCGGGCCAGTTTATAGCCCGTAATGAGCAGAATGGAAGCCAGAGCGGCCCAGGGAATTTGGTTTAGGACAGAGGGTAGCGCAATAACACAAACCAGCAACAGCGTTCCATGTAGTAAAGCTGCCAGTTTCGTCCGTGCTCCGGCGTTGATGCTAACCGAACTCCGGACAATCACTGACGTCAGCGGAATACCACCGATCAAACCGCTAACCAGATTGCCGATTCCCTGCGCTTTTAATTCCGCGTTGGTGGGCGTTTTGCGTTTGAGCGGGTCGAGTTGATCCGACGCTTCGATGGCCAGCAGTGCTTCCAGGCTGGCAACCAGGGCAATCGATAAGGCGGAAGCATAGACCTGCGGGTTATTCCACTGGTCAAAATCGGGCCAGGTAAACAGGCCGAAAAAACCGCTAAAGCTTTCGGCCACCGGTAGTTGAACCAGGTGATTGCCCTTCAGGGCGAACGCAGGGGCGATGGCACTCACCAGGCCGTTGATGCCAATACCAAGGACAACGACGACCAAAGCCCCGGGAATGTTTTTCAGGAGGGCATGTTGCTTGAAAACCGGCCGTTCCCACAACAGCAGAATGATGAGCGAAAGGGCCGCAATCAGCACCGCTACGCCATTCAGTTGCTCCAGCGCCATCCGGAACTGATTGAGGATATTGAACCCTTCGGGCTGAAACAGCGAAATTTCTTCCGCTGAGTCGGCGTCGTAGCCTACCAGGTGCGGTATCTGTTTTATAATCAGGATAACACCAATACCAGCCAGCATTCCTTTGATAACCGAAGACGGAAAGAAGTTACTGATGCTGCCCGCTCGCAGGTAGCCCAGGCCGACCTGGATCAGACCGGCGAGGCAGGTGGCCAGCAGAAACGCCGGAAAGGACCCGAGGGATTCGATGGCGGCCAGCGTAACCACAATCAGACCGGCTTCCGGCCCGGAAATACTGAGCGCCGACCGGCTGAATAGTCCTACGACTAACCCACCGACAATTCCGGCGATAATCCCCGAGAAAAGCGGGGCTCCGGAGGCTAAGGCAATGCCCAGGCATAAAGGCACCGCGACCAGAAAGGAAACTACCCCGCCACGAATGTCGCCTACGACATTGCTGAAATCAAGAGTCCGGGCGCTTGTATGTGTTGTTTTTACGTGATTCATTGGCATGGTTGTATTCCAGATTTTCCCCGTTTTAGCACCGGAGTAACCGGCGTAGAAAATAGGGCAATTGTTCACGTTGCGTTGGCAGATGAAACCGGATCAGCTAAAACACCGAAACGGTTCTGCCCATAAAACGGTCCGGCTGAGAACGGTTTTTGCCGAATCAGGAAATTGGGTGAGGGTTAATTAGAAGATTCAGACGCAACCAGAACCGTTTTATCCGTTTGTGCAGGTCCGGATACTGCGTTGCTAGCTTCGGTCGTGCGCGTAGCCTTTATTTGGAACAGCTCGCGTTCAAGTTGGCTTTTTACAGCCCGCAGGGAGTCTGCTTCAAAAGCTTTGGCCTCATATTGGGAGCGGTACGTCTCCTTATCAAGCTTATTCTCGTTATAATTAATGTAGAAATCTAGCCCGATAGCGAAAAAAATCAAGCCCCATACGATGCCCCAGTTGCGGAGTTCATTGCCTCTTTTGGTGAAATTAGTGCTCGTTGCCATAGTTCTGTAATTGATTGGTGCGACGATTACAAAAGTATGGCTTACTTGCAAGGGCTTAATTAAGAGTCTATTAGAAGTTCATGAGAGGATGGTTATAATCCGATTAGAAACCGATTAGAGTTTTTTGGGAAATTTCAATAAAAAATTGGTTCCTTCATTGATGCGGGAAGAAACATTGATCTGGCCGCGGTGAAGCTGGATGATTCGGTAGGTCAGGGGCAGACCAATGCCGTAACCATGAATTCGCTTGGCGTTCTCAGCCCGGAAAAATGGCTCATAAATATGCTTGATGTCGGCTTCGTCAATACCGATTCCTTCATCTTTAAACTGGATAGTAACCCACTGTTCGTTAGCGCCCATAATCACCTCAACCCGGTTGTTGGCGGAAAATTTACAGCCGTTTTCCATCAGGTTGACAAACGCCGAAATCAACAGGGAAAGGCTTCCCTGAACGGTCAGCGACGACTGCATGGCTTCGGTTTCTTTTTCAAATGAAAAAATGACATGGTAATCCGGCCGCCGGGTGGTCAGCATTCGGGTAGCCTGGTAAATGGCATCGTCCAGCGACACTTCGTTGAATTTCATCGTCGCATCATCCAGGCTGACCTGTGCCAGTTCGAGCAGGTTATTGGCCAGCAGATTCAGCCGTTTGATTACCTCCAGCACCGACTTCCACTTGGCTTCATGTTCTTCCACCGTCCGTTGTTTGATCAGCGTGACTTCAATCTGGCCGGTGATGATCGTGAGGGGCGTCCGCAGCTCGTGGGATGCATTGGCGACAAAATTGCGTTGTACCTCAAAGGCTTCCTGCACGCGGTCGAGCATGGAATTAAACGTATGGGCCAGCTGGGCAATCTCGTCGCTGTTATCACCGGCGTCGACCCGCTGGTTCAGGTTCGACACTTTAATCTGATCCACCTGCCGGATGACATTGGAAATCGGACGCAGAAACCGCCCGGCAAAAATCCAGCCCGACAACCCGACCAGCGCCAGGCTAAACGCCAGCCCAAAACCGAGAATCTTGCGCAGATGAGCCATTTCAATCAAGCCGTATTCATCGTAAGCCGACGCAATGATGATGTATTCCTGATTTTGATACGTGTAGGCAATCCCGACAATTTCCCGTCTGTTCCGGCGCAGATAGAGTTGTTTCCGCTCCCGAATCCGGGTCAGCAGGTTATTACGGTCCGCCATTTCGCTGGATGTGTTGGCGCTGGCGTACATGATTTTATTTTGCTGGTTATAAATAATGATGTGCTCTTCGGGTAGCGAGGTAAGGTTTTTTCGCTCAATTAATTGGAGGAGTGCCGAGTTGATTTCATTCTCTTCAATGAGCAGCGAAGCCGTCGTCTTGGCTTTATCGACCAGCCGGTTATAGAAGTCGCGCTGCCGGAAATATTCCGAGATAAAATAAATGACAAGCGAGAAAAGCACCAGGTTAGCGGCAACCGTAATCAGAAATGTAAGTGAAATCCGGGCTCGTATCTTCATTTGTTATTCGTCAGATTCCTGCATGATATAACCAATTCCACTAATGGTATGAATCAGTTTAGGTGAAAAGTCTTTATCGATTTTTTTGCGAAGGTAATTGACGTAAACATCCACCACGTTCGTCCCCGTATCAAAGTTGACATCCCAGACTTTCTCGGTAATTTCGTTGCGGGACAGGGCTTTGTTCTGGTTTTTCATGAAAAACTCCAGCAGGGCCAGTTCACGGGCTGTCAGCAGAATTTTCTGATTGCCCCGTTTAACGGTTTTGCTCTCCAGATTGAATTCCAGATCGGCAATTTTAAGTACGGGGTCAGACGATGGCAGCGAGCGTCGGCGGTTGAGCGCCCGCAGTCTGGCAATTAATTCCCTGAATTCGAAAGGCTTAATCAGGTAATCGTCGGCGCCGGCATCAAAACCGCTTAATTTGCTGTCGGTACTGCTTAGGGCCGTCAGCATCAGAATGGATACATTTTCGTACCGGCTCCGGATGATTTTGCACAACTCAAACCCGTTAATTACCGGAAGGTTAACATCCAGAATAATAGTTGTATATTCCTTATTCGACAGCAGTACCTGGGCTTGTAAGGCATCATTGGCAATGTCTGCACTGAATCCGTAATCTTCCAGTCCGCTCTTAATAAAGGAGGCAACTTCATGCTCATCTTCTACAATTAATATCTGCATAAAACCAACAATATGGTTTATAACCTACGTAATAATTCTGTCATCGCCCGGTATAACCGAGGGGCCGTTTCCGGACCAGTAGAATTAATTTCGCCGTACGGTTTGTCTTTCGAGTTATAGTTATAAGGCGCTTCCGTATCCCATTCGCTTTTTGGAATAATATATCCTAATTCGTCGTTTGCCAGACCCAGAATGAATTTGTACTTACCCCGCATCAAGCTCCGGAGGGGTGGGGTTTCATACGGTTTCATCCGGTAATCGGCACCTGGCGGATTTTCGATTCCGCCATTGGCAATTTCGGGATACAATTCGCCCGGCACACACAGAAACGTAGCCTCTCCTAATCGGAAAGCCGCAATTTCGGTCCGTAAGTTCCCCCAGCGGCTATAACCTGCATCCAAAACGCCCAGACCAACCGCCAACTGAAATAGTTTATTGTCCAGCGGAATCTCCAGCGTTTGCGCCCGCAAACTGATTCCGCCCCGCCGAACCGTAACCGTATCCTGCTGTAATGCTTTGTGAATCAGCATCGCCAGCTGTTTGCCCTGCGCATCCGCTTTTTCAAATGTGGGCTCCTGCAACCGTTCTCCCGTCAACGGGTCCTGAATGGTAACTTTGGGGGACGTGGTCATGAGTCCACCGATACAACCGGAAGCGTAGACTACCGTACCGCCCAGCCCTTTCTGAACGACCGAGTCGCCCTTTGTAATGCCTTTTTCCAGATAATGCCGGACGTAATGCGGAAAATCGGAGGTCAGGAGCGTGTTTTTGCTCCATAGTGTCTCGGGGTGATTGCCCCAAACCACCAGCGTTCCTAACGTGCTGTCTTTTTGGGCATCCAGTGCCTGCATCATATATAGGCCGGGATCTTTCACGATTGGCTGGCGGGTGTCCATGAGCAGCGAATCGGCACCTGTCAGGTCCTGGGCAAACCGCAGCCGCGCCGGTTGGAGGTTCGCTACGGCGCGTATGATAGCTCGCGTAACCTGCTGTTCGACAAAGAGTTCGTACTGTTTGTTGACCCCGCTTTTCAACACGCTACCACCCCACATCCCCAGAAAGTCGGGCGCTTCGTGCGTGTGCGTGCTGCAAACGATGGTGTACGTAACACCCAGGCTGGCGGGGAGGGCTTTACGGACGTTGATGACGTTTTTGTGCATAAAGCCGATCAGGTCCACCGCCACAAGGGCCAGCCGCGTTCTGCCATCGTCGATTACCATTGCCCTCGCCCAAAGGTCGTCATGCACACCGTTAGCCGCCCGCTTTTGCCCAAACCCCGCCATCCAGTAGGCATCAAACTGGCCGTTGTGGTTGCCGTCGGTGTAGGTGTCGCCCTCGTCGGGTTGATAAGCGGCATTCCGGTTTTGATCCGTCCAGCGGTCGGGAAGGTGGGGCGTAATTTTCAGGGCGGCAAACCCGGCTTTAATCGGCTGAGGCTGGGCCGGCGTCTGAATGTTCAGATTGAGCGCGTAACCGGGATGCCGGTCGCGGCTGTTGTAATAACCGTAGCCCGCCAGGAGCAGGAGCAAAAGGCCGATAACCGACAGGAAGCCGAGAAAGACTTTACGCACGTGAAAGGAGGTTAGAAAGCCAGCTATGAAGCGTGGATTGCATGATCAGGTCAAGTTAGCGATGTGACTTCAATAATAAAAAAAGCGTCCAACAGAAGTCATCAAATCATTTCGGTATGGCTAATACATACACACAACTTTATGTACAGGTTGTATTTGCAGTGAAGGACCGTCAAAGTCTGATTCCACATCGGCATAAAGAAGAATTGCATCGCTACATAACCGGTATTGTACAGAGACGAGGTGCTAAGTTCCTGGCTGTTCACTGTATGCCGGATCATACACATTTGTTTGTTAGCTATTCTCCTGCATTGGCAATTGCAGATTTAGTGAAGGAGGTAAAAACTGCAACCTCAACCTTTATCAAAGATAAACGCTGGACTCGTGTACCATTTTATTGGCAGGAGGGATACGGTGCTTTTCCTACTCTCAATCACAAGTCGATGCCGTCGTTCGATATATCCTGAATCAGGAAGAACACCACCATAAGCGAACCTTTCGCGACGAATACCGCGCACTTTTAGAAAAGTTTGAAATACCGTTTGAAACGAAGTATCTATTTAAATGGGTGGAGGAAGAAGGATAGGATTGCTAGGACGCCCCGCCGGGGCTTAGTGGTTTATGTTTGTATTTTTCTATTAGCAGAAAACCCCTCCGGGGTAAGTCAAACGATAAAAATCAGGTTTTATCACAACGTAACCGGTTTTGGTGTCTGTTTATAATCCCGGAGGGATTTTCTGTTCATAGAAGTCATGGCCGCCAATTCAATCAAGCTCCGGAGGGGCGTCCTGAATCAAATTCATTTCAACCGCCCCACAATGGCCATCACCAGATTGGCTGAATTCCGGGCGGCAATCCGGAAAAACGTCAGCATATCCTGCCGGGCGTTTGAATTGGCTTTGTCGCTCAGGCTCCGGATGACCAGACAGGGTACTTGCTGCTGGTAGCAAACCTGTGCGACGGCGGCTCCCTCCATCTCGGTAGCATCGGCCCGGAATTCTGACCAGAGACTGGCTACTTTCTCCTCCGAAGAAATAAACTGATCGCCCGTTACGACGGTGCCGACAACAACGGTGGGCGGGCGCGATGTCACCGGAATACGTTCAAAAGAAACGGTTTTGATCGCTTCCTGCGCCGTCAGCATCATGGCCGAATCGGCGGGAAAGTACGTCGGATTCATTTGTTTCGTGATCGCGTTGCGGGTCTGATTCGTTGGCTGTTGTTCAAAGGTAATCGAACGATAATCGTGGTGCGCCGTTTGCCGGGCAATAACGATGTCGCCGGGCTGGAGGTCGGCATTGACACCGCCCGCGATGCCCGTAAACAAAACCCGTTGCGGTTTGAAATGGGCCAGCACAAAAGCCGTTGTCATAGCCGCATTAACTTTACCAATGCCGGTTTCGGCTACCACCACTTCATGTCCGTTGATTTGGCCGGTCATAAACCGGATGCCGTTGAGGGTATGCGTTTTCGGATTTTTCAGTGATTGCTGGACCAGTTTTACCTCTTCGTCAAACGCGCCGAGCAGCGCCGTAATAGGCTGGGGCTTATAGTGCTGGGCGTAAGCTGAAACTGTACTGAGAAAAAGAACGAAGGAGATTAGTAAGCGTTTTAACATCAAGTTGTCAGGTTGCATTGGAAATGAATTTTACGATAAAATAGAGCCGTCAACCGGGGCATATTTAATGACCGGAAAACAGGGCCAGAATGCAGAAGGCATCAACGATGAGCAGGCCAATGGGAACTTCGTGGGATTTACCAAGCGCCAATTTTACCACCGTCCAGGTCAGAAAGCCCCAGATGATGCCCTGCGTGATGGAATAGCTGAACGGAATCAGAACCAGGGCCAGAAAAGCCGGTAAGGCATCGTCCAGTTGGTCCCAGTTGATGCGGGTGACGGGTTTCATCATGAAGGACCCGACCAGCACCAACGCCGGGGCGGTGGCAATGGCCGGAACCACCGACAGCAGGGGCGATAGAAACAGGAACGGCAGAAACAGAGCCCCGGCAACAATGGCCGTCAGACCGGTGCGTCCACCCTGCGCAACGCCCACCGCCGATTCGACGTAGGACGTGCCCGGACTGGTGCCGAGGAGCCCCGCTACGGCGGTTGCCACGGCATCGACCGTCAGCGAGCGGTTCAGGTTGCGCGGATTACCGTCTTCGTCGTAAAGATTAGCCGCTTCAGCTACGCCTACGAAGGTGGACAGGCTATCGAACAAATCCGTGAATACGAAGGCAAAAATAACCGGC
This sequence comes from Larkinella arboricola, assembly GCF_003259745.1. Lineage (GTDB taxonomy): Bacteria > Bacteroidota > Bacteroidia > Cytophagales > Spirosomataceae > Larkinella > Larkinella arboricola. Next base: position 172,082 of record NZ_QLMC01000004.1, read on the forward strand.
CAGAGTGCCCATTGCAGCGAATTGACGAAGTCGAGTTTGCCGATCAGACTAAAGTCCGGTGTCGCCAGAATACCCTGAAAGCTAACCAGCGTTTTTGCTCCGAAATTTACGGCTGAGGCATCGCCCCACCACCGGCCAATGGGCAAAGCCGCCAATGTTGTTAGGGCAATACCGATGATGATGGCACCCGGGAAGTTGCGCGTGACAAGAATGCACGTTATAAGCAGTCCAAAAATAAAGGTCAGGATAACCGGATCTTTCAGGCTGGCAATGCTGACGAGCGTAGCCGGATTGCCGACGATAAACCGTGCATTTTCGAAACCGATCAGGGTAATAAAAAGGCCGATTCCTGCCGAAATGGCGTACCGCAGCGGTTTGGGGATAATTTTGACAATGGCCGAGCGAACGTTGAAAACCGATAAAATTAGAAACAGAATGCCCGCCCAGAAAACCGCCCCCAGGGCGACTTCAGGCCGAATCCCCATGCCTTTGACGGCGGTAAACGTAAAAAAAGCATTCAGACCCATGCCGGGCGCAACAACCAGCGGGTTCCGGGCATACAGACCCATGAGCACACTACATCCGAACGACAGCAAAACCGTAGCCGTCAGAACCCCGCTGAATGGTAGCCCGGCCTGACTTAGAATTGATGGATTCACCACGATGATGTACATCGTTGCCAGAAATGAGGAAATTCCCGCCAGGATTTCCGTGCGGGTAGAAGAAGTGGGCAGGCTGGTTTGCATCGGGATTCGGATCTAAATCCGAAAATACGGATTCCCGACGGCTACACAACCGCTAACTTGCATTCGTTCAATTATTTCCCCAAAAAGCCCCCGAACCGGAAAGACCGGACCGGGGGCCTGAGCCAGTAATCGCTGCCTGAAAATCAGAACCGCTAATTCGCTGTGGTAGTATTCTTCAAATGCTTTTCCAGATAATCGGTGTACTGCTGATAGAGCAGGAGCGAACTCGTGCTGTTGTAGGCAACACCGTGGGCTCCGGGAGGATAAATGCGCAGGTCGGCGTCTTTTCCGGCGTCTTCCAGGGCGTTCATCAGCTGCATGGTATTCCGGATGTGTACATTTTCGTCCATCGTCGAGTGAGCGATAAACATCTTGCCTTGCAGGTTTTTGGCGTTGGGCGAAACCGCGCTTTTCTGGTAGTGGGCTTCGTTTTCGGGCAGCAGGCCCATATACCGTTCCGTATAAATGCTATCATAGAGCCGCCAGTCAGTAACGGGAGCGCCCACAAGCGACACCTTGAATACGCCGGGGTGCGTCAGCATGGTGTAACTGCTCATGTAACCGCCGTAGCTATGGCCCCGAATGACGATCCGGCCGCCATCCACCCACGACTGGGTTGCCAGGTATTTGGCGGTTTCTGCAAAATCACGGCTTTCGTACAAACCCAGTTTTTCGTAGACGATCTTCTCGAATTGATAGCCGTACCCTCCGCTTCCCCGGTTATTAACGCTGACGACCGCGTAGCCCTGTTGTGCCAGAAACTGGTGCCAGCCGGTAATGCTGAAATCGTTGTAAACCGATTGTGCGCCCGGTCCGCCGTAAATATCCAGCACTACCGGGTACTTTTTATTCGCGTCGAAATCCAGCGGTTTTATAATCGAAATGTCGATTTTCTGGCCGTCGGATGTCGTGAAACTCGAAAGCTCCTTGGGGCTGTAGGCGTAGGTATCCAGAAATTGCGTGACGCTGGTGTTGGCTTCGAGCGTTTTAAGCATCTTGCCTTTGGTGTCCCAGAGTTCGACGCGCGTGGGCGTGGTGGTGTTCGAATAATTATCGATGTAATACTGGCTATTCGGGGCAAAATCTATTTTGTGCCGACCAGGTGCCTGGGTTAGTTTGCGGGTATTTTTGCCGTCGAAATCAACTACATACAACTGCCGGTCCAGCGGAGACTGTTGCGTGGAGGTGTAATAAATCTTCCTGTTTTTAGCATCGACGTTGTACACAAAAACCACTTCCCAATTGCCTTTTGTGACCTGATTCAGCAGCTTGCCGGTATAGTCGTAACGGTAAATATGGGCAAAACCGTCGCGCTCCGAAACCCAGAAGAACTCCCGCGAATTGGCCGGAAAATAGAAGTAATGCATGATTCCGGCAAAGAAGTCGAACACGTCAATCCAGGCGTTGTTTTTCTCCTCCATGATCTGTCTGGCTTCCCCGGTGCGGGCGTTGGTCAGAAATAACCTGAGGTGATTCTGCTTCCGATTCAGGTGTACAACCGCCAGTTGACCCTCCTGCGCGGTCCAGTAAATCCGCGGAATATATCCGTCGCCCAACTCCACATTCATCCACTGCGATTTGTTGTTAGCCAGTTCGACAACGCCGATGCGGGCCGTCGGATTTTTGTCGCCAACGCGCGGGTAGGGGAGCTTGACAAAGTTCTCGTCGAAGCCTTTGTAGTCGGTCATGGCGTAGATCGGTACCTGCCGCTCGTCAATTTGCCAGTAGGCAATGAACTTACTGTCGGGCGACCATTCCCAGGCCTGCGCCAGACCAAATTCTTCTTCGTAGGCCCAGCCAAACCGTCCGTTGTAGAAGTACGGCGCGGCATCGCTGGTGAGCTGCGTTTCTTTCTGGCTGGCAAAGTCAAAGACAAACAGATTACCGTCCCGTTCGTAGCCTACTTTTGTTCCATCGGGCGATAGTTCGGCGGTCTGCGCATCTTTCGCGACTAGTTTCAGACTTTTGTCTGCAACGGAATACACGTAATAATCCGAGATACCGGAACGACGCCAGACCGGGCGGAAATTAGTCTGAAAAAACAGGTTTTTAGAATCTTTCGACCACTGGAACGATTCGTAGGCAAACGACTTATCGGTGCCGGGAAAGGTCAGTTTACTACCGTCAAAAACCACTTCCTCCCGCCCGTCTTTGGGCGAAAATGATTTAATAACGCCCTTGTCGATAAACGAAAACCGGGTGCCACCATCAATCCAGTTGACGCTGGCCGGCCCCTGCGAGCCCGCTAACCGCCCGGTTGAGGCCAGGGCCTGCTGCAAGTTCTGAAAGCGTTGTTTTTGCTGGGAAAATCCCGGAATCTGGATAAAAAGAAGGAAAAGTAACCCGTATAAAGAATGAGTACGAAGCATAAAACCAAGTTCTTAACGTATGAAGTGTCTTCAAAAATAACAAAAAATCGGACGCAACCGCGTCTTGCCCCGATGGTTAGCTGATGATAACCAGATCGTGTTTGGTCAGAAGGCCGGGCAGGTTATGCAATGAGAACCGGGCTTTTTTGACTCGATTCGTGTCCGGGTCCAGCTCCAGGTTGTAGGAACTGGAAAAATCCACCTGGGTGAGTGTGTTATCCTCAAACCGGGCTGAATCGAAATTGCACTCCTTAAACTGCGTTCCGGCCAGATCGCATTTCAGGAATTGAGCGGACTTCAGCGAACACTCAATGAACCGCGCTTTTTTCAGTTTACGGTTCAGGAAAACCGTGTTGTTGAGTTGGCAATTCCGGAAGTTAGCGTGGAAACCGAAGGGGTTGCACAGGCCAAAATCAACGGAATTCAGTTTGCAATCCGCAAACGATACGTCGTCAAGTCTCGCGTTTTTAAACGGAACTTTCGTAAGATCACAATTTTCGAAGCGGCAATTGATGAAGTTCGACTGAATAAGCACGGCATCGGTTAAATCCAGGTTTTTGAACGTACATTGTTCGAACGTTTGATTGGTCCACGAGTCCGGAACCTCACTGGATGGGTCAAAGACCTGATTGTAATACTCCATTTCTGGTTTTGGTGGGTGAAAAATACGGTATTAGAGCGTCGGGTGCTTTTTGTGAAAAGCCGTAGCATCCTGGTACACTTTGGCAACGGCCAGCAGGCGACCTTCATCAAACAATTGGCCCATAAAGGTAATGCTGGTGGGCAGTCCTTTGGCAGTAAAACCGTTCGGGAGCGCTACGCACGGATGGCCGGTCAGGTTGGTCAGTGTGAGGTTGGGGTTGCCAAAAGTCGGGGTGATATACACATCAAAACCCTTCATCGTCTTCGCCATCTCGTTGATTAGTCTGGTTCGAATGCGGTTGGCCTGAATGTATTCGACAGCCGGAATAAACCGCGCCGACCGGAAGGTGTTCGGCCAGGCACCCCGGACCTGCCGAACCAGTTCGTCGTCTTTGCCCGAACGCGTCAGTTCATCGAACGCAGCCGCGGCTTCGGCGCTCAGAATCATATTCATCCGCCCCACCGGAATGTCGGGCAGCTCGAACGGGATTAGCGTCGCGCCAAGTTTCCGAAGCGTTTCCAGGGCAGCCAGATCGTCTGCTTTCGTTGGGTGGTCTTCGTCAAAGGCTTTTTTCAGGTAACCAATTTTCACGCCTTTAAGGGATGCTAGAGGAGCGTATCGGAAGGGGGCCGCAAACACCGTCGGATCGTGGCCGTCCGGACCATAAATTGCGTTGAAAACCAGGGCGCAGTCTTCCACCGAGCGGCACATCGGGCCAATTTTGTCCATCGACCAGCTTAACGCCATCGCACCATACCGGCTTACCCGGCCATACGTGGGCCGCAAGCCCGTAACCCCGTTCACCGTCGAGGGCGATACGATTGATCCCAGTGTTTCCGTACCGATGGCAAATGGCAGCAACCCCGCCGAAACACTCGACCCCGAGCCCGCCGACGAACCGCTGGAGCCGGTGGCAGGGTCCCAGGGGTTGCGGGTTTTGCCGCCAAACCAGACATCGCCCATCGCCAGTTCGCCCATTGTCAGCTTGGCGCACAGAATCGCTCCGGCTTTTTCGAGCCGCTGAATGATGGTGGCGTCGTAGTCTAGTGTTTGATTTTTGTAAGGCACCGAACCCCAGGTGGTTTTGTAGCCTTTGCGGGCAAACAGGTCTTTGGCTCCATACGGAATGCCGTGCAGCGGACCCCGGTATTTTCCGGCCCTGATTTCGTCATCGGCCTGCCGGGCCTGCTTTAACGCCAGTTCATCCGTCAGCGTGACGACACACAGCAGCTTTTCGTTGTAGGTTTTCAGCCGTTCCAGAAAGAATCTGGTCAGTTCGACGGACGTAATCTGGCGGGTTTTGAGCAGTTCGCCCAGTTGGGCTACCGAATAAAAGGCCAGGTCGTTCCGGTTGGCGGGGAGTGTCACTTTCCCGACGGGACTGGCCTTAAACGACGAGGCTCCCTGGGGCAGTTTGAAACCGTGCGGTAACGGGTTAAAATAGAGTGCGGGAGCAACATCGTTGGTCAGTTCGACTTTCCGCAGCGCTTCGTAATTGTTACGGTAATTCGTGAGGTTTTCCAGCATCGAATCCCGTTCGGTTGTACTGAATTCCAGGCCAAATATGGTGGAGGCCGCATCGACGATGTTGGTAGTAAGCGGTTTCTTCGGATCGTTGTCTGTGATGAAGGCGCCCGCCAGAAAACTAAAAAGACAGGCCGCTGGGAGGAGAAGTTTTTTCATAGGTACGCACCGGGCAGCAGAGCCACGCAGGCCGCTGTCCGTCCTTAAGTGTATAGATCGGGTAAGTCTTGCCTAAAATACGGACTAAATGCCGTCGGTACGTAAAAACGGTCAATTATAATTCCGACTCGGAAAAGAGCTTGTGAAGGTGTACAACCTGCGGGACCAGCAATTGCGTTTCGTCGTTATAAACCACGTAATCGGCCATTTGAATACGTTCTTCGTCGCTGATCTGCCGACTGATGATGTTCTGGATTTCCTCTTCGGTGCGGTGTGGGTCACGTTTTTTGATGCGCTGAATGCGAAGTTCCAGGGGCGACTGCACCACAATCAGTTTGTCGAGGTTATTGCCGTCTTCCCCCGCCGTCCGCAGTAAAGCCGCTTCCTTGACAACATACGGTTTATGAGCATGTTCCGTAGCCCAATGCGCGGTATCGGCATATACCCGCGGGTGAATCAGCGCGTTTAGTTGCAGCAGCAACTCCGGTTTACCAAATACCTGAGCAGCGACCCAGGTTCGGTTATAACGGCCAATCGGATCGTAGGCTTCCGGGCCAAGCAGGCGGGTAACGTCGGCTTTCAGAATGGCATCGTGATCAACCAGCCATTTGGCGCGTTCATCGGCGTAATAAACCGGAATGCCGAAAGCTTCAAAAATACGGCAAACGGTACTTTTACCGGAGCCAATACCGCCGGTGACGCCAATCAGTAACGGTTTTTCCGGCGCGACGCTCATTTTCGATGCGTTGATTTAGCCTTTTTGGTAGTCTTTGCTGGCTTGGTTTCTTCCTGCGGTTTGGCGGGTTCGGGAGCCGGTGTAACCGGTAGAGGCTGCAACAATTCGGCCACCTCGAAACTGACGGCTACCTGATCGGTACTGGCCCGAATAAGCGGATGGCGCGGAATAGGCAGGCGCAGTTCTTCGTCGTAACTGAGGGCCAGCCGTCGGGCCGGTATTTTTACTTTAATGGTATCAGGCACCGCTCGCAGCAACCGGGCCGGACCTTCAAACCGGATGGTTTGGGGCGACACGTTGATCAGACTCGACACCACCATGCGGTCGGCCAGATCAATTCCGGCGCTGTCAACCTTCACCGGCACTTCCTGAACCGCCAGCAGGTCAAAATTCAGGGCCAGGGTATCACCCGCGACAAAATTGACCCGTACATCTTTGGCGTGTTCGGTTAAAGCAGCCGCCAGCGAAGCCGTATTGATGAATTTGGTTTGCAGGGGCCGGTCGATTGGGTAACGAATGGGTTGCGACCGAAATGGTAACCAGGTTTTTCGGAAAAGCTTCCAGCCGTTGCCGGTAATGTTGACGGTAAGCGTTTTGGGCAAAGGAGAAGTCGGAACGTAGCGTTTCTGGTCGTAAATGAATTCGATCGGGTATTGTACGTTTACCGTGTAGTTATTCTTGTTGAGGGCATTGAGCAGCCAGATAAGGGCAGCCGCCAGCAGACACAGAATCAGCGTCGGCAGTCGAATGGGACGGGGTTGAGTAGTCGTTAACGACACGAGACAATAGAAAGAACGATGCGTTATGACGGATGAACGATGAACTACTTATACCGGAGTAACCCATTCATCGTTCATCATCACTCCTTCATCATGCTGATTATGACGGTAGTTTGGAAGACGCTTCGCGGGAAATGGCGGTTTTTTCGAAAGTCAGTTTCAGACCTTTATCTAATTCCAGCGTAATGGTCGTGCCTTCTACTGAATAGACTTTTCCGTGTAATCCGCCGATGGTTACCACATTGTCGCCTTTTTTCAGGTTTTCGATGAAGCTTTTCTGATCCTTCTGCTTTTTCTGTTGCGGGCGAATCATAAAAAAGTAGAAAACAACAAAAATACCGACCCACAGAACGATGTTCCAGACCATGGAATTGGGTGAGCCAGCCGGTGCCTGTAGTAAAACAGAAAGGAAAGTCATGTCGACAACGAGAAGTTAAAATGTAAATCTAATGGATTAGGGTAGCAAAAACGGCTTACTGAACGGCACTGGTACGGTTTGAATCTGCCCGCGGGTTGACCATAACCCGGAAGGCCAATTCCGAATAAGCCGGATCAGTGTTGGCGTAAACGGTAACGGTTTTGTTTTGTACTCCCAGTTTGCCCTGGCTATTAAACATCACTTTAATTGACGCTTCCTTGCCGGGTTCGATGGGTTGCTTGGGCCACTCAGGGGTTGTGCAACCGCAGGAAGTGTTAATGTTGTTGATAATCAGCGGAAATTCGCCTTCGTTTTTGAATTTGAAGTTACGGACTACGGTATCACCTTCCGTAATTTCACCGAAGTCATAAACCCCTTTGTCGGCGAAAACCATTTTCGGCATTTTGTCCGACAATTCGTTATTCGAACCTTTCTGAGTCTGATTGCAGGCTGTTACGCCAAGAAGGAGCAACAAACCGATGGCAAAATTTTTCATGGCTGTTTTGAAACGATCAGGTTGCCGGGGAGTAAAGCCTCCCCGACTTTTTTATTGAACTAGGAACCCTGCTGTTTGATTTGCGCCATCAGACGGTCAACGTCCTCCAGCAGTTTTTCGGCTTTTTCGCGCGCGTCGTTTACTACCCGCTGGCCTTCCACTTTTGCAAAGCTTTCGGGTAAGGCATTCGAATTCAGAACGTTTTCCAGCAGGTCGCTGAGTTGTTCGCGGTATTTCGACAGGCGGTAGGTCATCCGGTCGCGGGTGACGGCTCCTTTTTCGGGTGCGTAAAGTAATCCTAGTACGGCTCCGGTTGCGCAGCCCGCTACAAAAGCTATCAAGGTTTGGCTTGTTTTGCTCATGGTTTTGTTTTGTTGGCAGTTGTTCAGGTAATCAAACAACTGAAAAACTTACTTATTGTCCAATAAGCCCCGGCCACTTTTGCGGAGTTGTCCGGTGCTTTTCAATTTTTCCGACAAACTATCCAGAATACCGTTGACGAATTTGCCACTTTTTGGTGTACTGTACTGTTTTGCCAGTTCAATATACTCGTTGATGGTTACCTTAACCGGAATATTCGGAAAATTCAGCAACTCCGCCAGTGCCAGTTTCAGAATGATTTTATCCAATTGGGCCACCCGTTCGACATCCCAGTTTTTCAGTTGCTCGGCCAGCAGTGCTTCATATTCGGCATCATTTTCCAACGCCTTTTTATACAGCGTTTCCAGAAACAGGCGGTCTTCCTCCCAATCGTCGGTCAGCTCCGTAAGCTTCAGCCCTTCGGGGCTCTGGACGGACTTTAGCGTTTTGATGGCCATACTCCGGACCAGCTCACCATTCTCGGCCCAACTCAGGTCGGTTTCTTCGAAATAGTTTTTGGCCGGGTCCTGTTTCAGTAAAACGTTGCGCAGAATGTGCTGCACCAGTTGCTGATCTTCGTCGGCGGTGTGCTCGGCCTTTTCGCAATAAGCGCGGTACAACTCATCTTCTTTCAGGATGTCGTTGTAAATGGAGCGAATCATCTGCGGATCATCACTCCAGTCAATTTTCCGGCGAATTGTTTCCACGTCCAGCGGCTTGTGTTCCCGCAGGGCCTGAATAATCCGGTTGCGATCCAGGCTCGACTCTTTTGCAATGTGCCGGGCGTCGACGTTTTCATACCGGCGGATCCGTTCCCGGTCAACCTGCGCAACGTGCGCCAGTTCAAGCAGCAGCGTCAGCAGGCGGATGAGCGAATTGTCCAGCATCCGAACATCTTCGAGCAGCGACTGAAATACGCGGTGCCGTTCCCGGGTCTGGCTGTTGCGGTACTCGGCCAGCGCCTGATTGGCCGCAATCAGTACATTGCGCGGGATATCCTCTTCCTCTGACGGTGTTCCCTTCGTCAGTCCTTCCTCAAACAATACCGTTGCCAACCGGCGGAACCCTTCCAGTTGCTGGAGGTTCTGCACCTCCATGGAGTTCAGGTCGGGCTGAAACGTTTCGGTAATGGCATCGACGGCTAATTGTCGACTCGATAATTCGGATTGTCGCAGGGCGTAAAAAGCCTGCATGACTTTAATCCGCAATAAGCGTCTGTTTAACATGCTATCCGGCAAGAAACAAAGAACTGGGTTCGATATTTCGAAATATTGATAATTGGGTACAAAAGTACGGAAAATATGGAGAAAAGGGAAAGGGAAACAAAAGGATAACCCCACTGGGTTCACAGAGCCGCAGTCGGGTTGTTTACGCGTCTGGGCAGACGACTGGCAGAACGGGATTATCTGCTGCATTGGCGCCCGAACCCGGCCCGGTGGAAAAACATCACCGGTTTTTGGTGCATTCTCTCTTTTCTCTATTGCAACCTTTCCGCCCGGTTTGCTGTTACCCTGCCAGAACCGCAATTTGTTTCATTGAAAGACGTCTCCTGATTTGTGAAAGCACTTTCCCATCTCAATAAGTATTTGTTGAAATACAAATGGTACCTCATCTGGGGAACCGCTTTCACGATTATTTCGAACCTGTTCGGTATTATTCCGGCCCAGTTGGTTCGGTATTCGCTCGATTTGGTAAAGGAGACGCTCGATATTTACTTTCTCTACAACGGAAACCGGCTGCAAAGTAACCTTTACGATGTGTTCGCGTATAGCATTCTGCTGTATGGTTTGCTGATTCTGGCGATGGCCCTGCTGAAAGGGTTTTTCCTGTTTCTGGTGCGGCAGACGCTGATTGTCATGTCGCGGCACATCGAATACGATCTGAAAAACGAGATTTACCAGCACTATCAGACGTTGCCGCTGAGCTTTTTCCGCCAGCAAAACACCGGGGATCTGATGGCCCGAATCTCGGAAGACGTCAGCAAAGTGCGGATGTACGTCGGCCCCTCAATCATGTATGGACTGAACCTGATTACGCTCTTTGTGCTGGTAATCAGCTATATGGTGTCAATTAACGTCCGGCTGAGTCTGTATGTGCTGCTGCCGTTGCCCCTGCTTTCGGTTGCCATTTATATTGTAAATACCATCATTATCAAACGCTCGGAGGAAATTCAGCAGAGCCTTTCGAAGCTCTCTACCTTTGTTCAGGAAGCGTTTTCGGGGATTCGGGTGCTCAAAGCGTTTGTGCGGGAAGAAAACTCGTCCACCCGCTTTACCGTGGAAAGCGACGTTTACAAGTTTAAATCGCTGCAACTGACGCGGGTAGACTCGTTGTTTTTTCCGCTGATTATGCTGCTTGTCGGGCTGAGCAACGTCCTGGTGGTGTACGTCGGCGGGCAGGAGATTCTGACCGGGCGGCTGACGCCGGGTAACATCATGGAGTTTATCCTGTACGTTAACATGCTGACCTGGCCGGTAATGGCTCTCGGCTGGACCACCAGCCAGACCCAGCGGGCGGCTGCTTCCCAGCAACGCATCAACGAGTTTCTGGCTGTTCAAACCAATCTGGTTTCCGAAAAATCGCTGGAACGCTCTATTCAGGGGGAAATCGAATTCCGGAACATCCGGTTTGTGTACCCGGATTCGGGCATTACCGCCATTAAAAATTTCAATCTGCACGTCAAGGCGGGCGAAACCGTGGCCATTTTAGGAACGACCGGTTCGGGCAAGAGCACACTGGCAAACCTGATTACGCGGATGTACGACCCCACGGAGGGCGAAATTCTGATCGACGGTATTCCGCTGAAAGATTATAGCCTGACCACGATTCGTCGACAAATGGGCTACGTGCCGCAGGAAGTGTTTCTGTTCTCCGAAACCATCAGCAACAACGTTCGATTCGGTATGCCGGAACTCCCGCAGGAGAAAGTGGAGCAGGCCGTGAAAGATGCGGATTTGTACCAGAATATCCTTGGTTTTCCTGAACAGTTCGAAACCCGGATTGGCGAACGGGGAGTAACCTTATCGGGTGGACAGAAACAACGGCTTTCCATCGCCCGCGCCATTGCCCGCGATCCTAAAATCCTGATTCTGGACGACTGTTTGTCGGCGGTGGATACCAACACCGAAAACATTATTCTGAATAACCTGCACCGGATCATGGAAAACCGTACGTCCGTGGTTATTTCCCACCGGGTTTCGTCGGCCAAACTGGCGGACAAAATCATCGTGCTCGACGAAGGCAAAGTGGTGGAGCAGGGAACGCACGAAAACCTGCTGGCGGCCAACGGGGTATACCGCGAACTCTACGAAAAGCAGTTGCAAACCGAGGAAGTGTAACCGTTCAGACGGGTCTGGGAATCGGTATCAGCTCCGGCGTGAATTCAACAAAGCGGGGGAGTGGAGCCGCCGATTCATACGCCACGGCAGCTGTGTAGCCTTCCGTTACCGAAAAGCTACTGACAGTCCAGCGGTCGGTGTGGCCCAGCACGCAACCTTCTACTTCGTGCGTGCCATCCAGCGATGGAATTTCCTTAAAGTAGTCATCAATCCCCTGTCCGGTTGCTTTCACCAGAGCTTCCTTGCGGGTCCACAGGCGGTAAAACAGCGTCCGGGCTGCGGAATGCTTCTGAAGGTAACGTTGCTCGTCCGGGCTAAATACCTCGGGAACAATATCCTGAAACCGGAAATCACTGTCTATTTTTTCAATGTCGATTCCAACAGGGTGTGTACTGACGGCAATGAGGGCCCAGTCGCCGGAATGCGAGACATTGTAGTGCCAGTTGCAGCCTGCCGGGAGCCCCGGTTTTTTACCGTGGGTTACAAATTGAATTTCGGACGGTTTCTGATGAATACACTGTCCCAAAAGAAGCCGCAGGAGGCCCCGGGTTACCAGAAATCGATTCCGGTCTTTTTCGTGGAAATACCGTTGTGCGCGGTGCTGCTCATCGGTCGATAGCCAGGCCGAAAAAACAGGGATATAAGCCGTAAACCGCACCAGCTCGATTCGGAAGATAATCAGATCGGACGACGACCGACGTTCCCAGGACTGGCTCCAGGTTACGGCCGGAAGCGTGTTGTATACAACGTAGGTAGAACGCATATCGTCAAAAGGCATTAACTGTTGTCTAGGGCACGTTGAATAATGTGGGCAAATTCTCGGGCATAAGGCGGGTAGAGCATTTCGCGGTGATCACCCGGAACGTCGTGGACGCGTACTACCGGCGCAAACCGGCGCCATCCCAGATACGTAAAGTCGTTGACGTAGTAAGGGCGTTCCTTGGCCAGAAATAAATCAATAACGCCATCGTATGGCTTCATGATGTACCGCTGAAAGACTTCTTCATTCTTCTGAATGACCGGTAACATATCGTCCGTTAAACCTTCCGGTTTTGGTTGTTGGGCCAACCCCAGAGTGACCAGAAATTCGGTATACTTTCTTTTGATGTAGTATTTCTGGTAGGCTAACGTATCAACCGGTTTGTTCAGCAACGACCGGGTAAACCAGATCAACTTCGGCCCCTGACGCAGGATCTTTCTGGCGATTTGTTGTAGTACAGGCTGTTGCGATACGTACTGTTGTTCCCAATAGGCGTCGGCGTTGGTGTCGAACACGCCCGCCAGCTTTACTTCTTTGCCCATTGCCTTCAATTGCCGGGCCATTTCAAGGGCAATATAACCACCCGAAGAATAACCGGCGATGGCGTACGGGCCGTTGGGGTTTTGCTCGATGATTTCGCTGATGTAGGAAGCCGCCGTATCTTCCAGCGTTTTCATGGGTTCGGCCTTGCCGTCCGCGTCCAGCATCTGCAAACCGTATACGGGCTGATCGTCGTCGAGATGAATAATCAGATTTTTAAAGTAAAGCAGATTCAGATCATAGCCGTGAACGACATACAACGGTATTTTGCGTCCCGTCGGTTTCATGGGAATGATTGACTTCCAGACTTTCTGGTCTTTATGCAGCAAACCCGCCAGTTTCTGGATGGTCGGATACTCAAAAAGCGTAGCCAGCGGCAGCCGTTTCCCGGTTTCTTTTTCCAGTTGAGTCATTACCTGAATGGCAATGAGCGAGTGCCCGCCCAGCGCAAAGAAATCGTCGGTCACGCTGATCGTTTCAAGTCCGAGTACCATCTGCCAGATGCGCAGCAACCGTTTTTCTTCGTCGGACAACGCCTTGGGTACTTCCGGATTCCGGTTGCCTGGCGATACGGGCTTTGGAAGGGCTTTCCGGTCTATTTTTCCGTTGGGGGTGAGCGGAAGGGTGGGTAGCAGCACAAACTCCGACGGCACCATGTAGTCGGGTAATACGATTTTTAACACCTGTTTCCACTGCCGAATCCGGTCTTGTGAAGGCTTCTGCCAGTCGCTCACGTCCTGCCGACGATCTTCCTGATCGCTGATTGGCTCGCTACGAACGGCATTCCGGTTTTGCTCCGACAACTGGATTTTCGGAACCACATACGCCACCAGACGCGGATCGCCGGGGCGGTCTTCCCGGGCCATCACAACGGCTTCCTGAACCTCGTCGAGCGTGGCAAGCGTATGCTCTATTTCTCCTAATTCGATTCGGTAGCCCCGGATTTTAACCTGTTGATCAATCCGGCCCAGACAAACAATTTCGCCATCCTCCGTGAATTGCCCCAGATCACCCGTTCGGTACAGAATGTCTTTTTCTCCCGGCTTGAACGGGTTTTGAACAAATCGTTCGGCGGTCAGTTCGGGCCGGTTCAGGTACCCTCTGGCTACGCCATCGCCACCGATATAAATTTCACCGGCAACCCCTGCGGGCTGCGGACGCCGGTTTTCGTCCAGGATATAAATGGTCGTGTTGGCAATGGGGCGTCCAATGGAAATCAAATCATCTCCGGAGCGGATTTGCTTCAGGCTCGACCAGATGGTGGTTTCGGTCGGTCCGTACATATTCCACAGTTCATTGCCGGCCTCAGTCAGTTGATTCGCCAGGTCTTTCGGAAGGGCTTCACCCCCGCACAGGATTTTTAACGGCGGCATATCGTGCCAGCCCACCGCGAGCATCATGCGCCAGGTTGAGGGCGTGGCCTGCATGATCGTTATCCCTTCCGAGCGAATCAGGTCCCGTAAAATCCGGCCATCTTTGCTCGATTCGGCATCCGTCAGCACCAGTTCGGCCCCGCTGATCAGGGGCAGGTACAACTCCAGCGCAGAGATGTCGAACGAAATGGTGGTGACGCCCAACAGTTTATCTCCGGGCTGAATGCCGGGGACTTTCTGCATACTGAGCAGAAAATTTACCAGACTGTGGTGCTCAATCTGAACACCCTTCGGCTTTCCGGTCGATCCAGACGTATAAAGAATATACACCCGGTCGGTTCCCGAAACGGCTACAGCGGGTTCTTCCACCGGAAACAGGGCCGAATCGATCAGCGCCTGTTCGATGGACAACTCGGGGGTGAGGGTGCCAAGCCGGTTCTGGTATTTTTCCGACAGGATAAGCCGTTTCGCAGCCGCATCGGTCAGCATAAATTGAACGCGCTCCTGCGGATAATCCGGGTCCGTCGGAACATAAACCGCTCCGGTTTTCATCACCGCCAGCAGCGCCATGAGCATTTCCGGCGACCGATCAACGGCGATGCCCACTACGTCGCCGACCCGAATGCCCTGTGCAATCAGGTAATGCGCCAGTCGGTTGACGGTTTCATTTAACGCTCTGTATGTCAGCGTCTGTCCTTTGAACGACAGGGCGGTGCGGTCGGCATACCGAAGGGCGGCTTCTGCAATCAGGTGATGCAGGGGCGTATTGTGTGGATATGCGGTTTGGGTGGCATTCCACTGATTTAGTTTTTCCAGAATACCGTTGGCGTCCGAAAGTGGAAGGGCATCCAGCCGGACGTGCGGATTGGCTACCACCGTTCTAAGCACCGACTCGAAGTCGGCCATCATCCGGTCGATGGTATCGGGCCGGAACAATTGCGTGTTGTACGACCATTCCAGCGTCAGAACGTGGTTGGAATCGGTAACATTCAGGAAAATTTCAAAACTTTCAAACTCCCGCGGATTGCTGAACAACTGATAGGTAAGTCCGTGGAAATTGACACCCTCGGTTACTCCCATGTCGATGTTGAACACCACCGGCACGAGCGGAATCCGGGACGGATCGCGCGGTATTTTGAGTTTTTTGAGCAGGCTACCAAACGTCAGTTGTTGATGGTCGTAGGCATCCAGAACCGTTTCCCGGCACTGTTTCAGGAAATCGAAAAACAAAAGGTCCGCTTTCGGGTAGCTGCGTATGGGTAGCAGATTGACGCAATTCCCCACCAGTCGATTATAACCCGCCACGGGCTGTCCGGCTGCGGGTAGTCCCAGCGCGATGGATTCCTGACCAGTAAGCCGACCCAGAAACGCTTCAAATGTGGCCAGTAAGGTGGTAACAAAGCTGCAACCGGCCTGCACACCCAGCTTTTTTACCCCCGCAACCAGATCAGGGTCGAGCGTATAATCCCGGCGCTGGCTTTTGAAGGTCCGCAGGGGCGGGCGCGGAAAATCCGTAGGCAGATTCAGAACCGGAATATCGTCTTTGTATTGATGGAGCCAGTAGCTTTCAATCTGTTGGTATTCAGTGCTGTTGAGGAAGGTAAGCTGCTCCAGGGCATACTGGCTGAATGCCTGCGGCTCTGCCAGGTCAGCGGAGCCCTGCCGGACGTTGGCCGAATAAAGTTTCCCTAAATCCTGCAACAGCGTTCCGGTCGACCAGCCATCGCAGATGATGTGATGGGCGGTTAACACAACGTGATGTTCGTCGTCGGTTACTTTGAGTAAACCAGCCTTCAACAGCGGGCCGTTGACCAGATCGAACCGGTGCAGCATGTCCTGTTTGATGTAACTACGCACCCGATCTTCACGCTCAGAAGTCGATTGACCGGAGAGGTCTTCATAAAAGAGATCAATCGGAAAATCCCGGAAAACCAGAATCTGCCGCCCGTCGGCACTGAAGGCCGAGCGCAATGCTTCGTGATGCCGCACCAACGCCTGCAACGCAGCCTCCAGCGCCATGCGGTCCAGCGGGCCTTTAAACCGGATAGAAGTCGATTCATTATAAGCCCGGTTTGCGTCGTCGCCACCCAGCAGGCAGGCCGACCACATCTCCGTCTGCGGCTCGGTAGCGGGTGCCACATGGATAAGCTCCGGACCCGCAAAGGGGTCAAAATCAACAGGTGTGTAGGGTAGGGAAACCGCGTGATCAACCATGCCAGATTAATTTATTTGAACGCGCATGTACTTACCGGGCAGGTCTGGATTTTCGATAAACCAACCCGGGTTTCCAGCATGATCCCGTCCTAACTTCGCACCGGGAACCGGGGGCGCATCCGACGAGAGATACGGTAATGAACTAGTTTTGAGCGGACTTGACGGGCGGTTTCTTTTGAAAAAACCGGCTTCGATCAGTTGATTAATGCTTTCAATGCAAACCTGAATAATCAGATCAATTTCCTGATCGGTATGGGCCGCCGTGATAAAACACGGAAAACCGTCCAGAATGTGAATGCCATTCTCCCGCATGAGCGTAAACAGCAATTCGCTGTACGGTATTTCTTCCTGAAACTTCAGTTTCCAGAGCGACCCGAACTGCGCGACAAAAATCGGAAGCTGCTGCCGCTCCAGTTCCGCATTCAGGGCCTGGGCAATTCGTTCGGCTTTGCGGGTTAGTCCTTTCTGTAAATCCGGCCCCAGCGCCTTCATGTGTTGCAGGGACGCTTTGGCGGCTGCCAGCGCCAGCGGATGTCGTACGAACGTGCCGGCAAAATACGTAACGCCGGTTTCGGGAAACGAATCATCACCGTATTGCCAGAAACCTCCGTCGAGGGCGTCCATCCATTCTTTTTTACCGGCGATAACGCCAATGGGCAATCCGCCCCCCACTACTTTTCCGTACGAAGCCAGGTCAGCCTTGATACCAAACATCGCCTGTGCCCCGCCCGGATGCATACGGAAACCGCTGATAACCTCATCAAAAATCAGGGCGGTTCCGGATTGAGCCGTAATGGTTCGCACCTGTTTCAGAAATTCGACGGGCCGGAATTCGGGCCGACGGCTCTGGACCGGTTCCACCAGAACAGCCGCCAGTTTGTGCGCCCGTTCCCGAATGATTCGCAGGCTTTCGTCAGTGCCATAATCCAGAATCAGCATGTTTTGCACGGCTTCCAGCATGATACCCGAAGCCGCCGGGAAAGATTTCAGTTTCCGGGTTCCCCGCACAATGACTTCGTCCATAATACCGTGATAAGAGCCCGCAAACGCCACGATCAGCGAACGGCCCGTCACGGTGCGGGCAATCCGTATCGCGCCCAGGACGGCTTCGGAGCCGGTGCTGCACAGGGCCGCCCGGTCGAGTCCCGTAAATTCACAGATCAGATCGCAGACTTCACCGGCCAGTTCATGCTGTGGACCAATTTCGTAGCCTTTCTCAATCTGTTCGTGCAGTGTTTCCTTCAGAAAGTCAGGTTGATAGCCAAACAGGTTGGAGCCAAAACCATTCAGGGCGTCGATGTACTCATTGCCGTCAATGTCCCACAAGCGGCTTCCTTTCGATTGGTTCATAACCAGCGGATACACAATTTCCTTCGTCAGCGGTTTGAAACCCGAAACCACGCGCGGATCGGCCATGGTGGCGCGGTGTTGCTGGGAGTAGGCTTTACTGCCGCCTGTTTTCTGGTTGTAGCGTGCCGTAAGCTCTCGTAAAAAAGTCTGTTGGCGCGCCGTAAGCTCGGTTACTTTCCGGTCGATCCGGGCAGTGGCTCCAAACGGTTTTTTGATCTCAATGGCTTCTTCGGCGGTCAGATCGGGCGACTCGGCTGCAACGGGTTTTGCCGTAGAAACCGCTTGCCCGTTTGGGGCAACAGAAGCAACGGGTACAGGAGGAGCCGCCGGAAGGGCCGGACCCTCGCCCTGGAGTAACGCTACCTGTTTGGCGAGAATCTGTAATTGCTGCGCAATCAGGCCCAGCGCCGAATCATTGCCCACGGGAACCGAAGGCGTGGTATGCTGTGTGACGGCCACGGGCGCTACAGTGGGTGTTGGGGCAGGGGGCGGCATTACCGGCGCGGGCTGGAACGCTTCAAAGGGTAAATTCCGGTCCAGATAGGTCGCCAGCTGGTCAAGGGTCGCGTATTCATCGTTTAGTTTCCGGAAGGTAATGGGCAGGCCGAACGCTTTTTTCAGGGTAGCCGCTACCTGCGTCAGCAGGAGGGAGTCGAAACCCATTTCCAGAAAAGTCTGATCGGGGGAAATACCGTCCATTTCGATACCCGATGCGTCTTCCAATAGCTCTTTAACCTTCGTCAGTAAGGTGGTTTTTCTCATGATACGTTCTTGTGGAGGTGGCGAGGTTTGCACCACGGCGGGAGCGGATATCGGCACTGGAGATGGCAAAGCGGGTGGGGTAACTTTCGGTGGATCAAGCCAGCAGCGTTTCCGGTCGAACGCATAGGTTGGTAAAGTCAGTTTCCGACGCTCCTGGGCCGCATAAAATGCCTGCCAGTCCGGTTGCAGGCCTGCCAGCCAGAGCTGCCCCAGGGCCTGCAAAAGCGTTTGGATTTCAGTTTCAATACGTTGATTGGTTCCGAGACTGGTAACGACGATGTCGGTTCCTGCCTGGGGATGTTGCCGCGCCAGCGTAGACAGCACGTTGCCCGGACCAACTTCCAGACAAACCGGATTGGGCTGCTCCCGAACCACGCCCATAGCGTCGGCAAAGCGGACGGTTTGCCGCAGGTGGTCGGCCCAATACGTGGGGTCGGTGGCCTGGGCGTCGGTGAGCCAGGTTCCGGTTACGGTCGATACAACGGGTTTGCGGGGACGGTTTAGCGGTACCGTGGCCACAATTTCCCGGAATGGCGCGACAATCGGGTCCATCATCGCCGAGTGGAAAGCGTGGCTGGTCAGCAGAAGCCGGTTCGCAATCCCCTTTTCATTCAGCCGGTTGGCAAAGTCTGAAATGGCCTCATGGCAACCGGCCACCACACAGAGTTTCGGGCTGTTGATGGCGGCCACGGATAAGTTGGCCGGTAAGATTTCCCGAAGTGCTTCGGCTTCCAGCCGCACCGAAAGCATACCGCCCGTCGGTAGTTCGCTAACGAATTGGCCACGAATGGCGATGAGTTTCAGCGCGTCGGCCAGCGTGAAAACTCCGGCCAGATGAGCGCCCACAAACTCGCCGATGCTGTGCCCGCAGAACATACTGGGTTCGATGCCCCAACTCATCCACAACCGCGCCAGGGCGTATTCCGTAACAAAAAGCGCGGGTTGCGTATATCGTGTATTTTTCAAACGATCTTCCGCTTCTGCATCATCGTTCGAAGCATAAATGACGGAACGAATATCGGTTTGCAGATACGGTTTCAGCAAGTCTGCACACGTATCAACCGCCTGCCGGAACACGGATTCGGTTTCGTATAACTGACGACCCATGTTGAGGTACTGCGCTCCCTGGCCCGGAAAAAGGAAAACCACCTCAGCCGGTTTTTCCGTAACGGTTTTCACCTGCGACGAAACCGGCACGTCCAGAAGACGGTTTTCGGGAGATTCCGCGTCAGTAGGCAAAACCATAAAACGGCGCTGACTCCAATCCGGTCGGGTGGTTTGCAGCGTAAAAGCCAGATCGGCCAGACGGGTAGCCGGGTTTTGCCGGAGGTACGGTGCCAGCTGCTGGGCGTAGGCTTCCCGGCTGGTAGTGGTTTTGGCCGACCAGGTCAGCAGTTGAAACGCCCGACCCGGTGACGAAACCGGTTCTTGCTGCTCAAATTCTTCCAGAACGACGTGCACGTTCGTACCGCCAACGCCAAATGAACTTACACCCGCCCGGCGCGGCCCGTCCGAGGGCCAGTCGGTCAGGCGGGTATTGACAAAAAATGGACTGTTGGCAAAATCAATGTGCGGGTTGGGTTTGGAAAAACCGATGGACGCCGGAATCTGGCGATGGTGCAGGGCCAGAACGGTTTTGATAAAACCGGCCACTCCGGCAGCCGCCGTCAAATGACCCATATTGCTTTTGATGGAACCGATAGCGCAGGATTGCGGGGGAACCGCAGGGCCGAACGCCATCGTCAGCCCTTCAATTTCGATGGGGTCGCCAAGCGGGGTGGCGGTTCCGTGGGCTTCCACATACTGAATGGTAGCGGAATCCACGCGGGCGTCGGCCAGGGCTGCGGCAATCGCTCCGGCCTGCCCTTCGGCACTGGGGGCCGTGAAGCTGCCTTTCCCCGCGCCGTCGTTATTGACGCCAATTCCTTTGATGATGGCATAAATCCGGTCGCCGTCCTGCCGGGCGGCATCCAGACTTTTCAGTAACACAACGCCCGCGCCGTCGCTGAAAACCGTGCCACTGGCGTCGGCATCGAACGAGCGGCAATGACCATCGCGGCTGAGCATGGCACCTTCTTCGTACAGATGCCCGCTGTTGATGGGAGCCGTCACGCTCGCACCACCGGCCAGAGCCAGATCGCACTGACCGTTCCGGATGCTTTCCACCGCCAGCGTAATGGCCAGCAGC
Organism: Larkinella arboricola; assembly: GCF_003259745.1. Taxonomy (GTDB): domain Bacteria; phylum Bacteroidota; class Bacteroidia; order Cytophagales; family Spirosomataceae; genus Larkinella; species Larkinella arboricola. The sequence goes on from NZ_QLMC01000004.1 coordinate 192,837, forward strand.
GAGGTGGAGCAGGCCGAATACACGCTGACTGCCGGTCCTTTTACATTCAACTGGTAGGCGGTTCGGGAAGCGAGATAGTCCTTTTCGTTCACCGCCATGATTTGGAAACTACCAAGCTGATCGTGAATCGGCTGATTGCCGTGGACATTGTTCAGGTAATACGTATTGTTGCCGCAACCGGCAAAGACCCCAATGCTATCCTGGTGATATTGAGGGAGATATCCGTTCTGTTCCAGCACTTCCCAGGCAATTTCCAGAAAAATACGCTGCTGCGGGTCCATCGCTTCGGCCAGCCGCGGATTTAAGCCGAAAAAAGCCGGGTCGAACTGATCGGCGTGACGGAGCGTACCGCGGGCTTTTACGTAATTTGGGGCCGTTTTAACCGCGTCCGGGATGGAAACATCCAGTTCGGAATCGCTGAAAAACCGGGTGGTTTCCTGGCCCTGCTTTAGCAAATCCCAAAGTTCAGCAACGGTATCAGCACCCGGAAAACGGCCCGCCATCCCGATTACCGCAACGTCCTGCGGGTGTTGCCGGTTTACGATTCGGGTTTTTGCATTTGGTGCTACTGTATTTTGTTCGCCGTCCATAAACCGGCAGAGCGCCCGGACGGTGGGGTAGGTGTAAATTTTTGTTACGGACAGGTCGCGTTTGAATTGCTGCTTAAGCAGGCTGACGCATTTGACGCTCAGAATGGACGTGCCGCCGAGTTCGAAAAAATTGTCGTCCAGACCCACCTTATCAAGCTGGAGCAGGGTGGCCCATACCGTAGCGACGGTCTTTTCTGTGGACGTAACCGGAGCCACAAACAGGTTGTCGATTGCTGAACGGTTGGTTTCGGGCTTCGGCAGTAACCGGCGGTCGACTTTGCCGTTGGGAGAAAGCGGTATACTGTCGATTTCAATTAATAAAGCCGGAATCATAAAGTCCGGTAACCGGCTTTTCAGAAAAGCAAACAGGCTACTTTTGTCGGCCTTACCGCTGCTGACGTAGTAAGCCACTAGCCGTTTTTCAGACAACGCACTTTCATCGACATGGGCCGCACACTGGCTGATGCCCGGGTATTGAATCAGCACATTTTCAATTTCACCCAGTTCAATCCGGAATCCCTGAATTTTTACCTGTTCGTCAATCCGGCCCAGGTATTCAATATGGCCGTCGGGATGCAGACGACCCAGATCACCGGATTTGTACATCCGGGCACTTTTATCCGTTGAAAAAGGGTCCGGTAGAAATCGTTCACGGGTTAGTTTCTCGTTGTTGAGATATCCCCGGGCTACCTGCACCCCGCCAATATAAATCTCGCCTTCCTGACCCACCGGAACCGGGTTCATGGCCGAATCGAGCAGGTAAATACAGACGTTCGGCATCGGTTTGCCAATCAAGACGCCATTCGGAAAAACCGGGATGCGGTCCTGCGTCGAAAACCGGTACGAAATGCAGCCAACCGTTGCTTCCGTAGGGCCGTATTCGTTAATGATCTCTGCTTCGATCTGATTATCAATCAGAAACTGGAAATGCCGCGGATGCAGTGCTTCACCTCCCACCACGAAGGTTTTGGAGACTTGCGGGGCCTGTTTATGATTGGAACTCTCCACCAGCAGAAGCTGGGCGGGCGTCAGTTTCAAAAAATCAAACGGAGCCTGCTGGACTAAAAGCTCGTCGTTAAAAACATCGAGTGGCCCGGACGAACTCACCACAATGGGCTTTCCGGTCAGCAGGGGCACAAACAAAGCCGTTAGCGACGCATCAAACGTCAGCGGCAGGTGAAAATAACTGCCGGACTGGTGGGCAGACGAAGCGTATTGCTGGATACTGTTTTGAACGTAGTTACGGATTGATTGGTGTTCTATCAAAACACCTTTGGGCTTTCCGGTTGACCCGGACGTATAAATGACGTAGGCTAAATTTGAAGGCGAAAGCGGAATCGGGGTAGTTTCCTCGGCGTAAGCGTAACTGGTTTCGTTGGTGTAATCGATCTCAATAAGAGCCGTCGCGGAGCGATCTGTTAAGGCATCCGCCAGTTTCGGGCTGGACTGGCTGCTGCACAAAATCAACGGCATGGCCGTATCCGTCGCGATGTACTTGATTCGTTCGGCGGGATAGGCCGGGTCGATGGGGACGAAAGCCGCGCCCGCTTTCAGAATGGCCATAACGGCCGTTATCATTTCTGCCGACCGCTCCAGGCAAACCCCAACGAACTGCTCGGGCTGTATGCCTTTAATGAGTAGGGAATTCGCTACTTGAGAAGACCGGCGATGGAGTTCACCAAACGAAATAGACCGCTGCGAATCAATGATGGCAGGTGCTTCCGGGGTCCTTAATGCTTGTTGTTCAAATACCTGATGAATTAAAAGAAAAACAGGTTCATTCTGAAAAACCTTAGAATCATCAGAAGTTTGCATGCATTTAATTGTTTTCGCGCTGAACAATTAAACCGTGCAAATTTAATACCAACTTTTTCGTAAGAATAGAGGAATTCTACTTATTTACTGGTTAAGTAATTGTCCAATTTTCCAGCGATTTCAGGTAATGGCTGTCAACTTCAGCACCCAGGCCGGGCTGGTCTGATAATCCGATGTGGTAACCGGTATAAACGGCTCCGCCAATCACCGGGTCGGTAGCGTGCTCAAAAGGTGCGTCCAGATCAAAAAAAGTTACATTCTGACGGGCCGAAGCAAAGTGAGCCTTGGCCGTTATGGCCAGGCGGGATTCCGACATGCACCCAATCATGCACGGTATACCGGCGGCTTCGGCAATGGCGTTAATTTTCAGCGCGTTGAAAATTCCCCCGCTTTTGGAAAGTTTGATGTTGAAGTAATCAACGGCTTCTTCCTGCGCCAGCCGGAGGGCGTCGCGGTGGCTGAACAGCGACTCATCGGCCATGATGGGCACGGTGGTTTTTTCGCGAAGGCGTTTCAGATCGGCGATGGCCCCCTGTTTGACCGGTTGTTCGCAGTATTCGATGTTCCAGCCCTGAATGGTTTGCAGGACGTTCACCGCTGTCGGGTAATTCCAGCCCTGATTGGCATCCGTCCGGATCGGAATGGTATCGCCAACGGCTTCCCGAATGGCTTCCACGCGCCGGATGTCGTCGCGCAGGTTGGTGCCCAGTTTTACCTTGATGGCCACACCGCCCTGCGCCTGAATCCGGACGGCATCGGCGGCCATGCGTTCGGGGGTGTTGATGTAAATCGTTTCGTCGGTGATTAGCGCCCTCTGCTTTCCGCCCAGAAAAGCGTATAACGGCATTCCGGCGGCCTGGGCGGCCAGGTCGTAAAGCGCCATGTCAAAGGCACTTTTGATGGTTGGGTGGTTGGGTAGGTACGCATCCAGCCGGTTCAGGTTTCCTTCCAGATCCAGCGCATTGTGGCCGATCAGCAGTTTGGCGAAATCCTGTGCGGCAGCAAAACCGGTTTCCTGCGTTTCGCCGACAATCATCCAGAACGGCGAGCCTTCGCCCCAGCCCGTGAGCCCGTCGGCATGAATGCGGATAAGTAAATTGCGGGCGTTTTCAATCGTTCCCAGCGAAATGGCAATGGGCGCCTTGAGCGGAATGTTGTACTTGAAAACGTCGATCTGATTGATTTTCATCGCAATGGTCCGGGGGCGTTACTGCGGAAATTGTGACTTATCCAGACCCGGAATAATCCGCAGGGCGTTTTTGTAGTACACTTTTTTCAGCACTTCATCCGGCAGGGCCATGCCGTACATCCGCCAGAAGGCGTGGTACTTTTTGTGGTAGGGAAAATATTCGTCGTCCGTTTCCAGCACGCGGAAATAGGTCGCGTATTCCGACGGAACCCAGCTGTCTTTACCGAACAGAATCCGGTCCTGGTGCTTCTCGAAGAATTTCCGGGCAGCCCGGGGCTGACGACCGAGTTCGGCAATGACGGCCCCAATCTCAAGCATCATATTCGGGAAGGCATTCATTAAACTGTCCAGTTTAACGAGGTCGTTCGGATACCAGCCCATGTGGGCGTTAATGAAGGTGGTTTTCGGGTGTTTCCGAAACACGTTGTGCTGCTCGGCAATCAGTTGTTCAAAGGAAACCGGGTTGGTATCGGACCGTTTACGACCGGGATGCGTTTTCAGTTCGAGCCAGCGTTCGTTGAAGCGGTCCATCGGGTCCCAGAACGATTTCGGGTCGGCGGTGTGAATCAGGACCGGCACCCCGAGTTGACCGCATTTGGCCCAGATTGGGTCCAGTCTCGGATCATCCACCTGCACACGTTTTCCCTGATTGTCTTTCACGTTAAAGCCCAGACTCTTATAAATTTTCAGCCCTTTTGCCCCCTTTTTAACATCTTCTTCCAGCATTTTTACCGCTTTTTCGGTCCAGCCCGGTTCGCCCAGACTGGCGAAGTTGATGTTGGTGAAAATAGCCAGCCGTTTTGGGTTTGTTTTCTGAATGTTAGCCAGGGTTTTGTTCAGAAAATTGGTGCTTTCGGCCACATCCGAGGTAAAACCGCGCCCGCTCAGGTTGATCATGATGCCCATATTCAGGCTATCCATTTGCGACACCAGAGTCCGCAGATCGGTCGCATCCATCTGATACTGGTGGTTGTGAACGTCGATGAACGGGTATTTGGCGCGGGTCAGTTTGTGTTCCGGGGTCTTGAGCGTCGAAACCGGTTCGTATTCTTCAAAATCAATCGGGCCGCTGGGCGTCGCTACTTTGGGTTGGGCGTGGGCCGTAGCCAGCGTCAGGGTCAGGGCGGAAAGCGCAGTGTAAAAGCGGAGGTTTCGGAGCGATGCTATCATATGAGATCAGGAAAAACGTGTACTAAAACCATTCGCCAGGGCGAGTCAGGAATAAATCAGGGCGACGCAAAAAGCCGCAATACCTTCTTTTCGGCCGACAAACCCCATGTGTTCGGAGGTGGTAGCTTTAATCGAAATATCGTCTTCCGGTACGTTCATCACGCCCGATAAACAGGTCTTCATGGCCGGAATGTGTGGGTTGAGTTTAGGCTCCTGCAACACCACCGTTACGTCAACGTTCGAAACTTCGTAACCTTTCTCCCGAATCATGCGCATCACCTCGGCCAGCAGTACCTTGCTGTCAACGCCCTTCCAGCGTGGGTCCTTATCGGAAAAATGGTAGCCGATGTTGCGCAGATTGGCGGCTCCCAGCAACGCGTCGCAGATCACGTGGCAAATCACATCGGCATCCGAATGGCCCTGTGCGCCGTGTGTATGCGGAATTAAAATACCGCCAAGCCAGAAATCCCGGCCTTCGACCAACTGATGAACGTCGTATCCCTGTCCAACGCGAATTTTCATAGTAAGCGGCCCGGCCTACGCGGCTCGATAATATAAGGTGGAACGGTTTTCTTTCCGAAGGAGGTTTTGGGCAGTTGCCTGAATCTGGTCCGGCGTGACGGCCTGAATCCGTTCGGCTTCCTGATTCACCCAATCAGCATTGCCCGCGTTGGCGGCATACGCCAGATTCATGGCCCGGTTCAGCAGTTCGACTTCGGAGAAAACCAGCGTTGCTTCGGCCTGATTTTTTACCTTGGCCAACTCCTCCTCCGGCATCGTCTGGCTGATGATCTCATCAACAACCGCTTCGATGGCCGCATCGGCTTCTTCCAGCGAAACGCCCTGGTTCAGCGATCCGCTGATGACGAGCAAACCGGGGTCCAGCGATCCGGTGGCGTGTGCCGAAACATTGGTAAAAAGGGCCTGTTCTTTCAACAGCTTCTGGTACAGGCGCGACGATTTTCCGCGTCCTAAGACATCACTGAGCAGGTCGGCCCGGTAATAGTCGTCGGAAAAACGGCCCGGCATATGATACACCTTATACAGGGCGTTCAGCGGCACGTCGGCCACGGTTTCCAGAAAGCGCGATTCGGTCTGAACCGGCTCCTGCGGTAACGTACGAACCGGTGTTTTTCCCATCGGAATGGGCGCAAACCACTTCCTGCATAGCTGCTTTACCTGCTCCACCGTAACGTTTCCGGCGACCACCAGCGTAGCGTTGTTGGGTACATAATGCGTATAGAAAAACTCCTTTACGTCGTCGAGGGTGGCATTTTCGATGTGGCTGATGTCCTTGCCGATGGTAGCCCACTGGTACGGGTGTACTTTGTAGGCCAGCGGACGGAGTTTCAGCCACACATCGCCGTAGGGCTGGTTGAGATACCGTTGTTTAAACTCCTCAATCACCACCTTTTGCTGCACGTCCAGCACCGCCGGGTCGAACGAAAGACTCAGCATCCGGTCGGATTCGAGCCAGAACGCCGTTTCGAGGTTGGCGGATGGGAGTGTGATGTAGTAATTGGTAATATCGGGTGAGGTAAACGCATTGTTCTCGCCCCCTACTTTCTGCAATGGTTCGTCGTAGACCGGAATGTTTTTGGAGCCGCCGAACATCAGGTGTTCGAACAAATGAGCAAAACCGGTTTTATTCGCATCTTCGTCGCGCGACCCGACATTGTACAAAATATTGACCGTGGCCATCGGGCTGGTCGGATCTTCGTGAACATAGACCTTCAGGCCGTTATCCAGAACAAAGTGCTCATATTGAATCATAGCAAACTTTTTCGCCGGGGGTGTCGTTAGGCGTTTTGAGAACAAACAAAAATACGCGGCAAATCCTTCTCTTCAAAAAAGAACATTCCGGTACCGTCGTAACACACCATCTCATGAAAAGAATCCTTTTACTCCTGTTTCTCTCTGTACCTGTTCTCTCGCAGGCTCAGCTACTTGAGGACGCTGCTATTCAGCAAGTTATTTTAAAAGCGACGGATAAGATTTACAATTACGAATTCGACGAAGCTGAAGAATATATCCGGGTGGTGAAAGCCAAATATCCACAGCACCCGGTGGTTCCGGTCATGAAAGCCATTCAACTCTACTGGCAGTATCTGCCGCTGAAAGAAAACAAAGCCGCTACTACCCAGTACGTCAACTACCTGAATCAGGGCATTGCGTTGTCGAAAAAACTACTGGATCGCAACGGGAATGATCCGGAAGGTGTCTTTTTTTCGCTGGCGTCGCATGGGTATCTGGCCATGAAGTATCACTACGACGATGAGACGCTGAAAGCCGTTGGCGAAGCACAGAAGGCGTATGGGTATTTGAAAAAGGGCTTTAAACTGATGGAAAAAAATCCGGAATTTTATTTCTCAACCGGACTTTATAATTATTATCGCGAACGGTATCCGCTGGATCATCCGGCGTCAAAACCGTTGCTGATTTTCTTTCAGGATGGTAATATGCCGTTGGGCATGAAGCAAATGGAAACGGCCATTCGGCAGGGCATTTTTACCCGAACCGAAACTGCCATTTACCTGGGTCGTATTTACCTGGAACACGAAAGCCAGCCTGCGCGTGGGGCTGCGGTCATGAAACCGTTGGCTGATAAATACCCGCAGAACCCGATTTTTAATCTGATGGAAGCCGAAGCACTGGTGCTGGCCGGTCGCTACCGTGAAGCCCAACCGTATATTGACCGGATTCAGAAGTTTCCGCAGAAATTTCTGACCATGCCGGTGGATGTGCTGGAAGGGTTGGTGGCCGAAAAGATGAACGGTGATCTGAAACGGGCGGCTGAACTGTACCAGGCCGCTATCAAATTGCCGACCAACGATGTAAATACCAAAGAATTTGCGGCTCAGGCCTACAGCGGTCTGGCGCGCATTGCTGCCCGGGCGGGCGACCAAAACCGAGCCAAGGCGATGTACAAAAAGGCCCTGAGCGTGGCCGAATACAAATCGACTATCCGGGAAGCCAAAACGTATCTGAAATCCTGATCACCCATTAGCATGAAACGCCGGACTTTTCTGAAAGCTTCGCTAGTTGCCGGATTTGGGCCGGTTTTAGCTAAAAAACCGCTGGTTAACACTGTTAGGGGACCTATCCGGGCGTCAGAAATGGGGTTGACGCTCATTCACGAACACATTCTGGTTGATTTTATCGGGGCGGATAAAACGAGCCCTGATCGCTGGAAACGCCCGGAAGTGGTCGCAAAAATGCTTCCTTATTTGCAGAGCCTGCGGAATCTGGGCGTCCGAACGCTGGTCGAATGCACACCGGCTTATCTGGGCCGCGATCCACTGCTGCTGAAAGAATTATCCGAAAAATCGGGTGTTCAGATGTTAACCAATACCGGTTACTACGGCGCGTCGAATGACAAATACCTGCCTGCCCACGCGCGAACCGAAACCGCCGACCAACTGGCCGACCGCTGGGTGGCCGAGTTTGAACACGGGATCGAGGGAACCGGTATCCGGCCTGCTTTCCTGAAGATCAGCGTCAACCCGGGGCCCTTGTCTGAATTACACCGCAAATTGATTACGGCTGCGGCCCGTACCCACAAGCGCACCGGCCTGACCATTTATTCCCATACGGGCCCCTACGTTCCGGCGTTCGAGCAGATCGAGGTGCTGAAGCAGGAGGGCGTTGATCCGGCGGCTTTTGTGTGGGTTCATGCGCAGGGCCAAAATATGGTGCATTACGCCCGGGCCATTCGGGAAGGGGCCTGGGTGAGTCTTGATGGACTGGACAGGAGCAATGTTGGCCAGTATATGGATAACCTGCTGCTGCTGAAAGAAAATGGGCTTCTGCACCGCACGCTTCTCTCTCACGATGCCGGTTGGTATGACCCGGACCAGCCCGGCGGGGGCGGTATTGACCGGGACTATACGGTTTTGTTCAGGCAGTTGATGCCGGAGCTAAACCGGAAAGGCTTTACAAAGAAAGACTGGAAGCAACTCCTGATCGACAACCCGGCAAAAGCGTTGGGAGTTAAGAGTTAAACGCGCGTCAGCCAACTCATCACTCTTCATTCTTAACTCATAACTCAATAATCCACGTCCAGGCCGAGGGTGCGTTTCAATTCCAGCAAGGCTGGGTTTTTTTCGGCCAGGTAATTGAATTTATCCTGCGGAGTGTAAATCATCCGGCGGGTTTCCTGCATAGCAACGGAATGAACAAGCTGAATCTGGCTATTCTGTAATTCCCGCCGAAGATACGTGAGCAAATCCTGGCGCAGATCGTTCAGCAAATCGACTTGGAGGGAGTTGTCGAGAGCAATGTGAATGGTGGTGCCGTCGAGGACGATCTCCCGGTTAAGCATCACCTGTTCCGTTTGAGAACCGCCCTGCTGATCGCGCAGGCGAGTAAATGTACTCCAGGCCGCTTTGAGTTGCTCAAAAATAAACGGTTTGTCAATTTTAGGCGGTTCGGGAGCTTCAATGACAGCGGTTGCCGCGCTATTGTCTACAACCAGAGCGGGCCGTTCCATCGGGACCAGATTGGTCGTCGTGCGCAGTCGGCTGCTGACGGGTTTCGGAATTTCGGCAACAACAGGAGGGCATTCCACTACGGTTTTTACGGCCCCGTTTCCGTTTGGCTTCGGATGATAACCGTTTGTGGGCTCCACCGCAGGTACCGGTGCCGTTGCTCCATTCGTTCCGTTTACGCTGACGGGTTGGTTGTCAGGTGAGCTGTCCTTTTTTTTTTCAACCCGCTCGGCAGGTTGTGTATTGTTCTGGTGCGAACTGTCGGGCAAAACCGGGAGCGCCGACAAATCCAGGACGTTTGGCAGATTGGCTAGCTTCATCAGACAGACCTCCACGTGCAGCCGCTGATTTTTGGCGGCTTTGTAATTCATATCGCACTGAGCTCCGACGCTCAGCGCCGATAAAAGAAAGCTCATGGGCGCTTCAGCGGCCTGTTGCAGGTATTTCTGCTGAATGGTTTCGGTAACCTGTAGTAACTCGATGGTGGCCGCATCCTTGCACACCAGCAGATTCCGGAAATGCTCGCTCAGGCCGACAATAAACTGATGACCGTCGAAACCTTTCCGAAGGATTTCATCGAACAGCAGCAGGCTTTGGGACAGATTGGCCGCCAGCAGCAGGTCGGTGAGTCGGAAATAGTAGTCATAATCCAGAATGTGCAGGTTTTCCAGCACTTCCTTATACCGCAGCGTCCGGTCTTCCGAGAACGTTACGTTCAGGTCAAACATCGAGAGCGCATCCCGCAAACCGCCGTCGGCTTTCTGGGCAATCAGCTCGAGGGCTTCGTATTCGGCCTGAATACTTTCTTTCTGGGCAATATTGGCCAGGTGATTGCTGATGTCGCGGGGCTGAATCCGGTTGAAGTCGAACAACTGGCAACGCGACAGAATCGTGGGCAGAATTTTGTGCTTTTCAGTGGTCGCCAGAATAAAAATGGCGTAGGAGGGCGGTTCTTCCAGTGTTTTCAGAAACGCGTTGAAAGCGGCCTGCGACAGCATGTGAACCTCGTCAATGATGTAAATTTTATATTTTCCCGACTGGGGCGGGTAGCGCACCTGATCAATCAGGTTTCGGATATCTTCCACCGAGTTGTTGGAAGCCGCATCCAGTTCATGAATGTTGAACGACGCATTCTGGTTGAAGCTGACGCAGGACTCACACTGGTCGCAGGGCTCGACAGCATCCGCCGATTTAACTTTACCGAGATTCTGACAATTGATGGTTTTGGCCAGAATACGGGCACACGTCGTTTTTCCAACCCCGCGCGGACCGCAAAACAGAAAAGCCTGCGCCAGGTGATTGGTTAAAATCGCATTCTTAAGCGTAGTCGTTATGTGTGCCTGCCCGACGACGGTGTCGAAGGTTGCCGGACGGTATTTTCGGGCCGAGACAACAAAATTATCCATGCTGCAAGTTAGCCAAAAAGTTGGAACCTTGCTGGTTAAAATCTCCTTGTCCTACATCGGCTGCCGCAGGCCCTTGACCGATTTTCCGAAGCAAAGGATTGATAATGAAAGGGTATAATGATAAAAGTCGATCGGATGAATTGGCAAATTATTTAACCGGCCAATGCGGGTGGCCAGCGCCAGAATCATGACGGCAATCACAATCCAGGATGCGCGCGGGTCGCGACGGATCACGCCCAAAAAGGCGATCAGCAGGACAATAACCATCCCCAGCGACGGTACGACGGCGCGAAAGGCCCCAACCGTTGGATTCAGTAGCAAGAGAAGAAAAAGACCGATGCCCAGCGAAATGGTAACAAAGAAGCTGCTTTGCCCAATTTGTTGTTTTAGGATGATTCCCCAGACACCAACGATGACACAGACTACTCCTAGACTACCGGCCAGCGTTTCCAGGGAATAATGAAGCGGAATAACCCGCTGAATGCCCGCAAATTTCAGGATTCCGACCAGGGCGGTCATGGAAATGGTCATTAAAAAAAGCCCCCACAAAATTCGATTATACCAACTCAACCCCTGAAAGTACCGCCAAAAAACCCAAACCCCCGTAAAAGCCAGTACGGCTTCTGAAAGCATATTTGAAATGTTCATGCTGGAAATAACAATTTTTCGGGGAAAAAGGCAAAATGGAGTGATGCGTGAAGGGCGAAGAATGGGGAGTTCGTGGCCGCATTTCTTACCGCTTCATCGTTAACGGATCGTTCTTAATTCTTAACTCTTCATTCTTAACTTTGTTCTTTACCCATTTCGCTCTACTTTTGCGCCGGTTCCAAAAGCTTATACCTTCACACGCATAGCATAGCTTTCCATTCATCATGAGCGTATTAGTTAACAAGAATTCCAAGGTTATCGTACAGGGCTTTACGGGCTCTGAAGGGTCATTTCATGCTCAGCAGATGATCGAGTATGGTACAAACGTCGTTGGCGGTGTTACACCGGGCAAAGGCGGACAGACGCATCTTGATCGGCCCGTGTTCAACACCGTGAAGGAAGCCGTTGAAAAGGCGGGGGCCGATGTGTCGATTATTTTTGTTCCGCCCGCGTTTGCTGCCGATGCCATCATGGAAGCCGCCGATGCCGGTATCAAAGTAATCATCTGCATCACCGAAGGCATCCCGACGAAGGATATGATGGTAGCAAAAGAATACCTGAAAGATAAAGATGTACGGCTGATTGGCCCCAACTGCCCGGGCGTCATGACGGCCGAAGAGTGCAAGGTGGGAATTATGCCCGGCTTTATTTTCAAAAAAGGCACCATCGGTATTGTTTCCAAATCCGGTACGCTGACCTACGAAGCCGTTGACCAACTCTCGAAAGTAGGATTGGGCCAGACGACCGCCATCGGTATTGGTGGTGACCCCATTATCGGCACAACCACCCGCGAGGCTGTTGAACTGCTGATGAACGATCCGGAAACCGAAGGCATCGTGATGATCGGTGAGATCGGTGGTGGTATGGAGGCCGAAGCGGCCCACTGGATCAAAGCCAGCGGTAATAAAAAGCCGGTTGTTGGGTTTATCGCCGGACAAACCGCTCCGAAAGGCCGCCGGATGGGCCATGCTGGTGCCATTATCGGTGGAGCGGACGATACCGCAGCCGCTAAAATGCGCATCATGGCCGAATGCGGTATTCACGTTGTCGAATCACCCGCCCTGATTGGTGAAACGATGCTGAAAGCACTCGGAAAAAACTAAAATAAAAGGATGAGTTATGAATGATGAATTATGAATGCATCGTTCATAACTCATCATTCATAACTCTATTTTTTTGTGCGGTTTTGTTTGTTTGTGTCCACGCTGCTGCTGTGGGCTTTGGGGTGTAGGGCGCAGGGAGTCGGACCGAATCAACAGTTTTTTCCCGTTCACGACTTCCGCAATGACTGGTTGGTCTATGATCAGACCTACAAATCCTACGTGCCTTTTATTGACGAACAGCACGCACAGGTCAATTCCCTCAGCTTTTTTCTGGATGCCGAAAGTAACCGCCGGTATTACCTCCTGATTTCGACCCGCCAGACCGGATATCTCTTTATTGATGCGGCCCTCAAGCGCAGGCTCAACGCCAGCGAGTGGCTCGTGCTGAATCTGGATAGTTTATACCGGGCTTATCGAAAACCCGAATTGTTCCTGACGATTCACGGAAGTCCGGGCGTGGAGGATAAGCAGGTATTCATTGGGCATCTTAAATCAGCGGCTCAGAAAGAGGTGGCAGCCGCCGAAACCCGCCTGAGCATTCTGCCGCGCCGATCGTCGGCCTACCCCAATTTCTTTACGTTAAGCCTGTTGTTCATTGCCGCTCTCAACGCCTATCTTTTCAATTTTCATCACCGGGCCTTTATTCGTTTTTTTGATCTGACGGACTTACTGTCCATAACCGACCGGGACGAACTGTTTCTGGTGAATCGACCGCTCGGCCTGATTAACCTGCTTTTTTTGCTGAATCTGAGCTTCATTACGGCTTATTTATATATGATTGTTCAGAGCAAAAACATTGATTTGTTTCTGTCGAGGGCGTTGTTGTTGCGGGGGCCGGGCTTATTCGACCTTATTCTTACTTTTTTTGAGTTAAGTGGGCTGGCTTTTCTGCTGTTTGTGGCGAAATACGTGTTTATTGCCGTCATTGGCGGGTTGTACCGGCTTGAGCAGGTGGTCAATCTGCACTTTTTTAAAGCCATTCAGTCATCATTAATTTTTTTTACGGCTGGTGCCATTCTGGTTGCCATTATTTCGGCCAATACGCCTGCCAACGCCACCTGGTCGAGCACGTGGCTGATGGTTCCGTTTGTAAGCTTTTATGTACTCCGGCTGGCGCTCCTTTATGTTGTGATTGCAAACAAAGGTGTTGTCAAAAATCTCTATTTATTTTCGTACCTTTGCATCGTTGAATTGATTCCGTTAACCATTGGGGTGCGGTTCGCCCTGTAGCCAAAAGGCAAGATTTAAACACAAAACGCGAGGTATTCGATGAGTGAGATTTCTGCGAAGTACGACCAGGAAAGGCTGACAAAAGTTGCCAGCATTTTAGTAACCCAAGCCCGACCTGCCGACAATAATTCACCCTATTTTCAGATTGCCGGTAAATACAACCTGCAAATTGATTTTCGCCCGTTTATCCAGATCGAGGGTGTATCCTACAAAGACTTTCGAAAGCAGAAAATCAACATCCTCGACCATACGGCCATTATTTTTACCAGCCGTAACGCCGTCGATCATTTCTTCCGAATTTGTCAGGAAGCCCGAATGGAAATGCCGGCTGACATGAAGTATTTCTGCGTAACGGAGCAAACCGCCAATTATCTACAGAAATACATTGTTATCCGGAAGCGGAAAATCTTTACCGGTAACAAAACCGCAGCCGACCTGTTTGATCTGATCCGGAAGCATAAAAACGAGAAATTCCTGTTCCCCTGTTCCAACATCCGGGGTAATGACATTCCGGATTTCATGGATACCAGCGGTCTGCACCTGACGGAAGCCATCATGTATGAAACCGTGCCGGCTGATTTGACGGATCTGGACATTAAGTCGTTCGATATTATTGCGTTTTTCAGTCCGTCGGGGGTTAATGCGCTACGGCACAACTTCCCTGATTTTGAGCAGAACGGCATTCGAATGGCGGCTTTTGGGCCAACCACGGCGCGGGCGGTTTCGGAAGCGGGTTTTATTCTGGATATTGAAGCTCCACTACCTAACGCACCGTCGATGGCGGGCGCACTGGAGATTTACATAAAGCAGGCCAACAATCAGTAAATTAATTGCGGCATTGTCCGGCTATATAATTGCGCGGGTTGAATGAAGAGGGCACGGATTTTTTATGAATCGTGGCATCATTCAACCCGCGCAATTATAGTTTAAACTGTCTCTTTTTATACCAATATTTTTGGAAAAACTCCGTTTAATAGGTAACATGCCGCTTTGGTAGGCTTGCCGCCGAACAGATTGTTTCTCTAGTAGTTTATCATTCGAATGGCCATCGGAAAATAATCGATTGATTGTCTGAGATTATATGAATCGTAAGTTATACGCTGTCTTGTTGCTGGTGGTTGGTATGGGGTTGGCTTCAACCGCTGAAGCACAAAATCAGGACCCTCAGTTCAGTATGTTTATGTTCAATCCGGTTTATTACAACCCGGCTGCCGTTGGCTCGGAGGGTGTAACCCGGTTTCAACTGGTCCATCGTACCCAATACATGGCTTATCAGGGAACGTATGACGAAGGAGGATCGCCCAGTACGCAACTGTTTTCGTTCAACATGCCGTTGAGCAAAATCCGGAGCGGAATTGGCCTGTACGCGGTCAACGAAGTATTTGGCCCACAGGGTTTTCAGAAAGTTCAGGTGGCCTACGCATTTCGGGTGCCGCTGAAAAAAGGAACGCTTTCGTTGGGAGCCGAAGGAGGGCTGCATAATTGGTCGATCAATTACGACCGTTTTCGGCCCAATGATCCGGAAGATCCGCTGATTCAGAACGGGCGGGTGAATCAGACCCGACCGGATATTGGAGCGGGTATTTATTATAATACGGATACCTATTATGTAGGAGCCAGTATGAAACACCTGAACCAGCCGGATTATAACATCGGAACGGATATCGGGCAAAACCCGCTGTACCGGACCGCTTATATTACAGCCGGATATCGTTACGAATGGAACTATGCCCTGGATTTTATGCCGTCGGCTGTCTATAAGTTCAACACCGATGGGACATTCTCGTCGCTGGAAGTAAGTCTGCTGGCTATGTACGATAAACGCTACTGGGCCGGTCTTGGATACCGTCAGGGCGATGCGTTCAGCGCAACGGCCGGCATTAGTTTATTGCGCAATAATTCTCTGCGTTTTGGGTATGCGTTCGATTTTGTGGTGAGTAACCGCGACGCTAAAAGCCCGACTTCGCACGAAATATTGCTCTCGTATTCACTTCCTGAACCCCGCTCTGGTCGTAAACCCATTATCCGAACCCCCCGTTTTCGCTATTGAGATTTACTACGGAACTGCTATCGTTTCAGTCTCTGATCATTACGATCAACGTTGGCTTAATTATTGTTAGGCTCTTTAATGCTAAAGTGATATTTTTGAAAAATTTATCAGAAAAGGTAACAGAGCGGATCGGATGACCGTTTGACCTTTTTATTGAATGATAATTGCGTTTAATGAATTCAAATGTACGTATACAATATAATGCTTAATTTTCGTTCTAAGACTGGTTTGCACGCGAAACAGATTTTAACGTATCATACAACTATGAGTAACAAGTGGTTTACCGGCAACGCAGCCCGTGGGGTGATGGTGGTGGCAACGATTCTGCTGATGCAGGGTTGCGGGTTTATCAAATCCAAATTTGGCGGGGGAAAAGGAAAAGGCGAAGACGTTGGTGTCGTTAACGGTGAAATCACCGCTGGTGGCCGGAAAGGTTGGAAACAAACGACTCCATACGGCATGGTGCTGGTTCCATCAGGTTCCTTCATGATGGGCCAGGCCGATGAAGATCTGGCAGCCAGTCAGGCCAACATGAACCGCCGGGTAACAATCAGTTCATTCTACATGGATGATACGGAAATTACCAATAACGAATACCGCCAGTTCGTAAATGCCCTGCTGACCGATTCGGTTTCGGTATTGGGCGAAGAAGAAATTATGAGCAAGTACTATCCGGATACAACCGTTTGGAAAAACGACTTTACGTATCACAACGGTGACCCGATGCTCGAATATTATTTTTCGCACCCGGCTTTTGATACCTATCCGGTGGTGGGCGTAAGCTGGAACGCAGCGCAATATTTCTGCAACTGGCGGACGAATCTTTACAATGATTACCGTACCAAGGAAGGTCAGTTTGTATCACCGCGGTTCCGTCTGCCTTCGGAAGCCGAATGGGAATGGGCCGCTCGCGGTGGACATAACTCGGCGAAATACCCCTGGGGTGGTCCGTACGTAGCGAACGGAAAAGGCTGTTACCTGGCCAACTTCAAACCGCAGCGCGGTAATTTCGATGCCGATGGCTATCCGTATACGGCTCCGGCCAATGCCTACAATCCGAACGATTACGGTCTGTACAACATGGCCGGTAACGTAGCCGAGTGGACGCGTGACGCGTATGCTGAAAATGCTTCAGCTATTGTTTGGGATATGAACCCCGATAACCAGAATCCCGACGAACCCAAAAAGGTGGTACGCGGTGGTTCCTGGAAAGATATCGCTTATTACCTCGAAACAGGAACGCGGTATTATGAAGACGAAAGTACCAAACGTTCCTATATCGGTTTCCGGTGTGTAATGGATAACCTGCAGGGAAGAACGGCTTCGAGAGGAGCCCGGCGTTAAGCTGATTGAGCGTTTGTCCGTTTTCAAAGTTGCATTCTTCAATCTAATCGTATTATAAATACTAATTATTATTTCTTAAATATCATGGCTAAAAGTAACGGTTCTAGTGTCTTTTTCGACAAGATTCTTCCAACCATATACAGTGCCGGGGCTGCTGTTGTCGTCCTCGGAGCTTTAGGTAAAATCCAACATTTTGATTGGGGCGGCCCAATGCTGACCATTGGTCTTTCCATAGAAGCCGCCATTTTTGCTCTTTTTGCATTACAAACATTTTTCCAGCCGACCCAAACCGAGCCAGACTGGACGCGGGTTTATCCGGAATTGGCGGATGATTATAAAGGTGAATTGCCCAAACGGACGCCGGCACTGCAAAGCAACGGCCTGACGGCAAATATGGATAAAATGCTGGCCGACGCAAAAGTGACGCCGGATATCTTCGAAAAACTGGGTACGGGTTTGCGTAGCTTTACTGATACCGTTGGCAAAATGCGTGATGTATCGGAAGCAACCATTGCGACCACCGAATACACCCAGAATGTACGGCAGGCTGCCAGCTCAATCAACGAAATGAACAAATCGTACGGTGTTGCCGTGACGTCGATGAACGCGATGGCGGATGCTACACAGGATGCGAAAGAATACCGGACTCAGTTCCAGAAAATTACGCAAAGCATGGGTGCCCTGAACGCCGTTTATGAACTGGAATTGCAGGATACCAACAAGCACCTGAAAGCGATGAACGCTTTCTACAGCAACCTGACGAGCGCGATGGAAAACATGTCGGAAGCGAGCCGGGATACGCAGCAGTTCAAGAATGAATTGTCGAAGCTGACAAACAACCTGGCCTCATTGAACAACGTATATGGCAGTATGTTGACGGCTATGCGCGGTTCAGGCAACGGTGCGAAATAAATTCAACTCTAATTACATTCTAGCTTACACTACCATAAACTAATGGCAGGAGGAAAAGAAACACCCCGGCAGAAGATGATCGGGATGATGTATCTGGTATTGACGGCTATGCTTGCACTGCAAGTTAGCTCGGCCTTACTGGAAAAGTTTATTCTGCTGAACAATAGCCTTGAAACTTCTACAAGTTCAGCAAACCGAATTAACCAGTCAACGCTTGATAATATTAAGGCTACGGTTGACAAATCGGGTAACCGGGCTTCGGATTTGGCAATTGTAAAGCAGGCGCAGGAAGTGCGCGAAATTACGTCAGATATTGTTGCTCAACTCGATGCGCTCAAAGAGCAAATCGTCAACGAAGCGGGCGGTGGTCTGGACGAGCAGGGAAATATTAAAACCCCTAACGAAGAAACCAAAGTTGGAGCCATTATGATTGGCAACAACAAAAATGGGAAGGCTTACGAGCTGCAGACTAAGTTGAACCAATACGCTCAGCAGTTGCAGAAATACAATCCGAACGCGAAGTTTACGCCTTTAGCCGTCGATGCAAAGGATGATCCAATCGCCAGCCGTTCGAAAGAGCAGCGTAACAAAGACTTTGCCGAGCTAAACTTTGAGCAGACGCCGGTTCCGGCGGCTCTGGCTGTACTGAGCCAGCGGCAGTCGGATATCCGTCGGATGGAAGGCGAAGTGCTGGATTATCTGGCCGGCAAAGTAGGTGCACAGGATATCAAATTCGACAAAATTCTGGCTATGGTCAGCATGGAGTCGAAGGTGGTGGTAGCCGGTACGAAGTTTAAAGGGCAAATGTTCCTGGCGGCTTCATCGAGCGGTATTACACCCCGGATGAGCCTGAACGGTGGCGCGGTTCGCGTTGTGGATGGTGTCGGTAACATCGAGTTCACGGCTCAGGGCGGTACGTACGACAAAAATGGTCTGGCCCGCCGGTCGCTGACCGGTTCGATCAGCTATCAGGCACCGGACGGAATGAAAACCGTTAACTTCAACCAGGAATACTTCGTAGCTAAACCGTCGTATGAAATCGAAACGGCTTCCATGCCGCCTTTGTACCTGGGTTGTGCCAACAAACTGAGCATCCAGAGCCCGCAGTTAGGTGCCTTGTGGAACCCGACATTCACGGCTGATGGTGCTACGGTATTAACCAGTGGAGAGCGGGGAAAAATTACGGTTATTCCGACTTCTGCCCAGGTTAGTCTGAACGTTAACAACGGTGGTAGCCTGCTGGGAACAAACCAGTTTAAAGTAAACCGGGTGCCGCGTCCGACCTTGCGGGTTTATGCTGGTGGAGCAGAAATTGATGAACGCCGTGGTATGCCCGTATCGGCAGTGCGGTCTATTCAGGTTCGTGCTATTCCCGACGAAAGCTTTAAAAACTTTATGCCGGACGACGCCAAGTTCCGGGTGAAAGGCTTTACGGTTCGTCTGGCGCAAGGTAGCCGCCCTATCGGCCCACCAGTTACATTAGGACCCAACGGGGGTTCGATTGGCTCATTAGCTTCTGAAGCGCAGCCCGGTATGCGGTACAGCATCGAAGTAGAGGGAGTTGAACGGCAAAACTTCCGGGGCGAAATCAGTGAAGTTCCGGTTACTCAAAAATTTTATACAATTAACTTGTATTAATCGTACGAGAACTCACAGTCAATTCGTTATTGTGGAGAAGATAAGTAAAAAGCACAAGGTCATGAAACAGGCGGGAAGTGTAGTAGTCGCTGCGGTACTGGCAGTGATGGCAGGAGGGGCGGCACAAGCGCAGGAGAAGGAGAATACCAAAACCAATCCGTTGTCTGTTCGGGAGATCAATGATAGTGACATCATGATGAAGAAAACATTGTGGCGTCGGGTTGATCTGAACGAGAAGCAGAACCAGGCCATGTTCTCAAAGAACAATCAGATTACCAAATACATAATTGATGCGGTAAAGGCAGGGGTTTTGGTAGCCTATCCGAACGATTCGGTGAATACGCCGATGCCGGTTGAGAAGTTTGCTGAAAAGCTGGCGGTTCCTGATCAGGCTGTCGCTCTGACGGCGGAAGAAAAAGCCGCTGGTTTCGGTGACGAAGCCAAGACCGACGACGGTTGGGGAAACGCTACGCCGAAGGACAAAAAACCGGCAGCCAAGCAACCCGTAGACGATGGCTGGGGAACACCGACTAAAACTGCAAAGGCGCAACCCGCCGATGACGGTTGGGGCACCCCCGCGCCAAAGAAGAAAGCGACAGCTAAGAATGCCAAAGGTAAGAAAGGTGCTAAACCGGCTCCGGTTGTACCCGAACCACCTAAGGTAGATACAACGGCAGTGGCAGCAGCTTCGCCTTTTAACAGCGCCAACGAACGGCTTGCTGACGAATACAGCGTACTGGATATCAAGGAAGACTGGATTTTTGATCGGAAGCGTTCACGGTTGTATTTTGATATTCAAACGGTTGGTATTGTCATTCCGGCGGACAAAAACCCGTCAGGTCTGGAGCAGCCTGTAGCGTACTTTAAATACAAGGATCTGGACAAACTGTTCCGCAGCGATCCGAAGAAGTTTATCTGGTATAACTTCCAGAACCAGGCTCAGCACAAAAATCTGGCCGATGCGTTCGACCTGCGTTTGTTCTGGGGCCGTATTTACAAAGTATCAAACCCGAAAGATCGGGATCTGATCGGTCAGTACGGTAGCGAGCGGGAAGGCTTAATGAAGTCGTACCAGATCGAACAGGAACTGATGGAACAGGAACACAGCTTGTGGGAATACTAATAAGCCCGTGTTTATAGCATAAAAAAGGGACGCCAACGCGTCCCTTTTTCGTTTTACTGGCTAATCGTAGAAAAGTATTCCTTGATTTTCTGCGCTTTATCATTCCCGACAACGGTTGCTACATCTTCAATGGGGGCTTCCCGGATTTTCTTGACGCCTTTGAAAACCTTGAGCAGCTTGGCCGCCGTTTTTTTACCAATTCCCTCAATATTTTCGAGTTCACTGATCAGGCTGTTGCGGCTGCGTTTATCGCGGTGGTAGGTGATGGCAAACCGGTGTGCTTCATCACGAATACGCTGAATCAGTTTCAAGGATTCGGATTTCTTATCAATGTACAGCGGCAGGCTGTCTTCTGGAAAGTAAATCTCCTCCAGACGCTTGGCAATACCGATGATGGGCACCTTACCGTATAAGTTTAATTCTTTGAGAGCCTCACAAGCTGCACTTAACTGACCTTTTCCACCGTCGATCACAATCAAGTCCGGCAAACCGGTTTGTTCGTCCAGCACGCGCGTATACCGGCGGGTTACGACTTCATGCATGGAGGCAAAATCGTTGGGCCCTACGACCGTTTTGATAGAGAAATGACGGTAATTCTTTGGCGACGGCTTACCATCAATAAAGCACACCATCGCCGAAACCGGGTTGGTTCCCTGAATGTTGGAGTTATCAAAACATTCGATGCGCTGGGGTACCGTCTTTAATTGCAGGTCCTGTTTCAGCCGAATCAAAACCCGATCCTTGCGGCTGGCATTACCCGTGGCTTCGGCAGCCGCCCGTTCGGCCCGCTCACGCCGAAAATACAGGACGTTTTTCAACGACATATCCAGCAGCTTCTTCTTGTCGCCAATCTGGGGAACGGTAATGTCGGCTTTTAGATCGGCTTCCAGCGGAATGTTGGTAATAATCTCTTTGGCTTCGCTGCCGTACATGGTCCGAAACTCCACGATCAGCATCGTGAGCAGATCGCTATCCGACTCGTCGAGCTTTTTCTTGACTTCAACGGTATTGGTCTGGGTGATGGTACCGTTGACCACCTTCATGAAATTGATGTAAGCGGCCGACTCATCCGACGCAATCGTAAACACATCGGCATCCAGAATCTTGGGATTGACGACCGTCGATTTGCTCTGAAAGTTTTGCAGTACACCCAGTTTTTCCTTGTAATGCTGAGCCTGCTCAAACGCCAGCTGATTCGCTGCTTCCACCATGCGCTCCTTGAAATAATGTTGCGCTGGAGCAACATTCCCCTTTAGAATGGAATGCACCTGATCAATGTCTTTCAGGTATTCTTCTTCGCTGACCAATCCTTCACACGGTCCTTTGCAGTTACCGATATGGTATTCCAGGCAAACTTTAAATTTCTTTGCTTCGACGTTTTCGGGTGAAAGATTAAGGTTGCAGGTACGCAGCGTAAACAGCTGGCTAAACATCTCCAGAAGCGCATACATGGGTCTTAGCTGCGCGTAAGGGCCGTAAAAGGTGCCCATCTTCCGGTCGATGCGCCGGGTGGTCAGAACGCGCGGGAAACGCTCATTGGTAACACAGATAAAGGGATAGGTTTTATCATCCCGCAGCAGAATATTATAACGGGGCTGAAACCGTTTGATCAGCTGATTTTCAAGCAGCAGCGCATCGAATTCGGTATGAACAATCGTAAACTCAATCTTACGGATCTGGCTAACCAGCCGCTGCGTTTTACGATCGTGCTGATTGGACTTGACAAAATAACTACTGACCCGATTCTTAAGATCTTTTGCCTTTCCTACGTAAATGACTTCGCCCGATGCATCGAAATACCGGTAAACCCCCGGTTCGTGCGGGACCTTTGCCAATTCTTTTTTATAATCGAATTCAGCCATGCTTATGAAAAAGGAATGAGAACGTGACCTGGAAACGCACCTAGTTGCTGTTACTATAAAACAACCGGATTAGACTAAAAGTTGTCTGCCGAACAGCCTGGTAAGCGGTATCCAACGCTTCATCGAGCGACTGCGGATGTGTTAATACGGAGAAGGCGGCCGTCAGCCCTAACGTTGTAATTTCTGCTGGATTGGCTTCGAGCGTTCCACAGAGGGCAATGGCGGGTATCCCCGACCGGCGGGTCTGGCAGGCAATCCCGCTGATGAGCTTGCCCTGCAAAGTCTGGTTGTCAATTTTCCCTTCGCCGGTTAAAACCAGGTCGGCACCCGGTAGGTGATCAGCGAAGCGGGTTTGCTCTATGACGACATTTACGCCCTCTTTCAGACTGGCGTTTAGAAAGAACAAGGCTCCGGCTCCCATTCCACCGGCGGCCCCCGCACCCGGTATTTCGGCCAGCGCAACGCCAAATTGATCGGCAATCAAATCGGCCAGATGACGCAGTCCTTCGTCCAGGATTGCTATATCTTCTACCGAAGCGCCTTTCTGGGGACCGTAAATGGCAGCCGCTCCGTTTGGACCGACGAGCGGATTTGTTACATCGCAGGCAACATCAATCGTTAAATGAACAGGCTGAACGGGAGGAAGAATACGGCTTATCTGGGTCAGATTACCACCACAAGGGATAAGCGGTTTGCCCTGATCGTTTAAAAATTGCCACCCGAGCGCGGCCGCCATACCGGTTCCACCGTCGTTGGTAGCGCTACCACCAATACCCAGAACCAAGTGAGAAACGCCCTGTTTGAAGGCATCCAGAATAAGCTGGCCCGTTCCGAAGGTATTCGCCTTTAACGGGTTGTAATCGTGTCGTTGCAAAAGACGCAGCCCCGATGCCTGTGACATCTCAATAAAAGCCGTCTGTCGGTCGGATGAAATACCGTAGGAGGCTTCAATAGACCGTCCAAGCGGATCCAGTACCGGAACGGTTATCCATTCACCACCGGTTGCCAGCGTCAGAACTTCCGCCGTTCCCTCACCACCGTCGGCCATCGGAAAGGCGATGACATTGGCTTGGGGGTAGGCCAGCCGAATCCCTTCTGTCATGGCGTCACAAACCTGACGGGCTGTTAAGGAACCTTTAAATTTGTCGGGAGCTAGCAGGATTTTCATTGGATAAAAAAGAGGGTAGAGAAGTGGGACAAAAGGCTAAAATATAAAATAATCGCTCTGTAAGCTTGTCCTACCTCTCTCTTCTCACTTCTTTACCCGCTTTTCTTAGTTCAGAATTTCTTCTTCTTCCGACTCCACCACTTTCGGAGGAATATAACGCTGGCTGGAATCGATGGCATAGCCACCGCAATCGAGCGAAAGATTAAATCCGTCGGGTTTTCGGAAGGGAACACGGGGATACGAGCGTTTGAGCGAACCGTCGGCGTACACTTTCTGCATGTACATACCCCAGGCCGGCATGGCTACACGCGCGCCCTGACCCAGCGCCATGTCCCGGAAGTGAATGCTCCGCTCATCACCACCCACCCATAAACCTGACACCAGATTCTGCGTCATACCCATAAACCAGCCGTCCGAGTAACTGGAGGTCGTACCGGTTTTGGCCGCAATCTCATTGCCGCCCTCCAGCAGTTTGTATTGCGTCCGAAGCCGTTGTGAGGTGCCATCGGGGTCTTCTACGGCCCCGCGCATCAGGTACAGCATCTGGTAAGCTGTGTTGGCGTTGATGACCAGCTTGTTTTCGGCGAAGAAATTGGTCAGCAGGTTGCCATTTTTGTCCCGTATTTCCAGAACCGTTAACGGTTTAACCCGGTAACCGGCGTTGGCAAACGTACAGTAGGCCGCTACCATCTCGTAGACCGACACATCGCTGGTACCCAGACACAACGTCGGATTGGCTACCAGATTACTCTCAATTCCCAGCTTATGCGCGTATTCGACAACGGAGGCTGACTTGGCCTGTTTGATCAGTTGCGCGCTCACGGAGTTGATGGAACGGCCCAGTGCCTGACGCAACGACAGGGGCTGGTAACTCCATTTATTGTTGGAATTGTTCGGTACCCAGGGTCGTGGGCCGTTGTTGTCTTCATACGGTTCAAAGCGAACCGGTTGGTCGGTAACCCGATCGCAGGGCGTCAGAAAGTTTTTGTCAATGGCCGTCAGGTACACAAACGGCTTGAAAGTCGAACCCGGCTGGCGCCGGGCCTGCTTAACGTGGTCGAACTTGAAGTACTTGAAATTGATACCGCCCACCCAGGCTTTGACATGGCCGTTACGCGGGTCCATCGACATAAAGCCCACGTTCAGGAACCGTTTGTAGTACTTGATCGAGTCGAGCGGACTCATGATGGTATCTTTCTCGTTCCGGCGGCCCCCGTACACAAACACTTTCATCTTGACGGGTTTGCGCATTTCGGCCCAGATCGCCTTTTCATCATCTCCGTATTCACGCTTCAGAGCAATATAGCGGGGTGTGCGCCGGGCAGCCTGCTCGATAAAACCGGGTATCTCGCGGAATTTGCCATCCTTTGCCTTAAAGACCCACGGATTGCGGCCACGCCAGTGCTCGTAAAACTTCCGTTGCTGTTCCCGCATGTGCTCATAAACCGCTTCTTCGGCGTATTTCTGGAGCCGGGAATCGATGGTGGTCCGGATTTTCAGGCCGCTGGTATACAGGTCCAGTTCCTCTTCCGGATGGGCCTCGTTGTAATCGTCCAGCCACTTCTGAATATCTTCCCGGATCACCGAACGAAAATAAGCCGCCCGACCTGTGTTCTGATTTTCAATGTTGAAATCCAGCCGGATGGGTTTCTGCTTGTATAGGTCAAATTGCTCGTTGGTCAGAAAACCGTACTTGCGCATCTGAAACAGCACCACATTCCGGCGCACCTGCGAGCGTTCTTCGTACAGCCGGGGATTGAAGCGGGAGGGGTTCTGAAGCATACCCACCAGCAGAGCCGCTTCTTCCACATTGAGTTGCCAGGGTTCTTTGTTGAAGTACGTTTTGGCCGCCGTTTTAATACCAAAGGTGTTATTGCCAAAGGATACCGTGTTGAGGTACATCATCAGGATCTCCTGCTTGGTATAATTGCGCTCCAGCCGTACAGCCAGAATCCACTCCTTGGTTTTATCAATAAGCACGCGTACGTAGGGAATCTTGCCCAGAAAGCCGCGAAACTTCTCAGTACGGGTTTCAAACAGGTTTTTGGCTACCTGCTGGGTCAGTGTACTACCGCCCCCTGAACTGCTGCGGCCGGTCAGCACCCCGTTGACAGCCCGGAAGATACTGCGGGCGTCGATGCCCGAGTGCTTCATAAAGCGGGCGTCCTCGGTAGCCAGCAGGGCCGAAATGACATTGGGCGAAACCTGGGAGATTTCGATGGGGGTACGGTTTTCCAGGTAATATTTGCTCAGAAGCACCCCATCTTCGGTGTAAATTTCGGAAGCCTGGTAGCTTTGGGGGTTTTCGAGGGCTTTTAGACTGGGCATGCCGCCAAACAGCCACAAGAAGTTAAAGCTAACGGCAACGATATACAAAACCAGTAGCAGGATACCGGCCAGGGTCCATTTCCAGAGTCTTGCAATCAGGCGTCGATACAACCCCGGTTGTAACTCAAACATAGAGAAAATAAGAAAGTAAACTTAAGATTACGTAACGCTTCCACGTTTGCCAAAAGTACGCATTTTAACGAAAAACGCTATTTCCGTTTGGCGGTAGGTTGCTCGGCGGCTACCTGCATTTCTTTCACTTTTGGAAGCAACGGGCTGGCAGGATAATCCCGGATAAACTCAATCAGGGCCTGACGGTAGGGTTCGACACCCCGGACTTTTCCGATTAAAATAACCCGCAAAAGGGCCATTTTATCTTCAATCAGGCTTCCCGTCAGGGCGCTCATGGAGGCTTCGGCCCGGCTCAGCGCTTCGGTTACGTTGTTGGCCTTATACAAATTGTAAACCTGCGTATACGTTCGCTGAGCTTCATTTTCGCCGGAGGCTGTGTGCGTACCGTTGCTGCCAGTTTTGCCAACCTGGCGGGCGTACGAGGACGTCGGAAATTCGGCCAGCAATTTTTCCTTCCAGCTTGACGGGCGATTCAACTGATCATTTGAAAGCATCAATAGGTAGTATACTTCCGGTTTGACCGCTGTGTTTGGATACCGATTTAGCAACGTTTCGAACGTCGGAATGGCCTGGTCGGGTTGGTTGAATTGAAACTTATACAATTTACCCAGTCGATAATAGGCGTCTTCCAGCCGTTGGTTCGACTGCCTGAGTGCTTCAGGAGTTAAAGGAATGGCGGCATACAGGGCGTCTTTCTGCGCTTTCCGCTCCGACTCCGACAAGGTTGTCAGCCCGCTGGTGTTGCCTTCCGGAACCGTGCCATTCGGTAGCGAACCGGTTTGTGGGGCGGGTTCGGCCAGAGCCTGAGCCGCCGTTTCCTTTTGAATCCGTCGCCAGTTGTCTTCCAGTGGACGGTTGCCCCACTTCTGGGTAAACTCCGCCCGGCCCTGCGTAACGAGAATCGGATTGTACAATACCCACCGCTGTTCGGCTGGAATATCCGATGACGTAGCGGGGCGGTTGGCTGCCTGAGCGGCCAAGGTCTGCGCCTGGGCGATCAGTTCCTGCTGCTGTTTCAATTTCAGGTCGATGGCTTCGTCCAGCTTGCGGTCGAGAGCCGCCGGATTCAATTGTGCCAGTCGCTGCAAACTGTCTTCGACCTGGATAATCCGCTGCTGCTCCACAAATTCATCCAGAAAAACCTTTCGGTCGGCCAGCACCCGGTAATCGGCGGATTGCTGGGGGAGCAGCGCCAGCGCACTGTCGTAATACGCTTTGGCGGTCGGGTAATCCTGCAAATTCTCAAAATACACCTTGCCCATTTCCTGATAGGTGTAGGGGATCTGGCTGGTGTTGGTGGTGGTTTCCCGGATCGACTTTTTCCAGTATTCGATGGCTTTGGGGTAGCGTTGGTTACGCGCTTCGAGCAAACCCATCGTGTAGTAAATCTTATCGCGCAGGTCGTTATTCTTCCGGTCGTTCAGCATTCGGCTAAACCGTTCGTTGCTGGTGCGCCCCCCCTGAATCGAGTAGATGGTGGCATAAAACGACTGCTCGTAATTGGGGCGGTTGCGGAGTACCTGCCGGTAATGTTCCAGGGCCTGCTCCGGCTTCTTGACCAGATCGTACATCTGACCCGCGATCAGGTGCAGCCGCGCCGTCGTTTCGCCTTTTTTCAGCAACGGGAAGGTCGCATCCAGCAGTGCCGCCGACACGGCATATTCCTGTCTTTTCTGGTGCAGATACGCTTTGGTCAGGTAGTAATTCCGCGTGTTCGCATTATTAAGGGGCTGGGCGCGCAGGTATTCGGCCACGCTCAACCCGTTCGTATAATCGCCTACTTCAATGTACGTCCGCATCAGGCCAATCAATGCTTCGTGCTTCTCATCCTGGCCTTCGCCTTTCGTGTTGACGTACTTAAAGACTTCCATAGCATTGCCGTAATCCTGACGGTATAAACGGGCCATGCCGAGGAGGAGATAGCTGTTATCCAGCCATTTGCTATTCTGATGGCGTTCGGCAACCAGCGATGCTTTCTTGATTGCGTCATCGAGTTGTGCCTTTACCGGTTCTAATTTTGTGGAGTCCAGAGGCAACAGAATCGGCAGCGGCTGGTTATAATTTTCCTGATAGGTCTTGAGTTGATACCGTTCGACTTCCCGAAGCCGGTCGCGGGCAATGAGGTAGGCGTTGAAGCGGGCGTTCAGATTGTGGTATGCAACCGGTAATTTTTTCGTGCTATACTGAGAACACCCACATAGCCAGACCGTTACAGCAACCCATAGGACGTAGGTCCGGAACCTGGCCGTAGCAGAATGGCAAAAGATATATCGGTTTAAAAACCTGCCTTGCATGGAAAAAAGTGAGATTCTTGGTAACCGGCCGAAGGCTTTCTACCTTCGCAGAACCAATCTACTTAGTAACGTCATTCGCATAAAAACCGTATCGAAAAACGTGCCACTCAGACAAAAATACAAAATTACTTACACCAAAAACAGAAGGCATGCCGTATGGAAACCAATGAACCCCGTTCCGACGAGCCCAGAAAACCGTTGAAAGACGATTCCCGACGGGCTAACACCTTCATCCAGTACTCGTCCATTGGCTTTCAGATGCTGGCTACCATTGGCCTGGGTGTCTGGGGAGGCTTCAAACTGGACGAATGGCAGGGCAACCAGAAACCGATCTGGACGTTGGTATTATCTTTGTTTGCGATTGGTTCGTCCTTATACCTGTTTATCCGTAGTTTACCCAAACAACCTTAATATGTTACCGAGTCTTGGGTTCACCGCCCTTCTGGCAATTGTATTTTTTATAGCCGAACAGTACGGGGCTGCCATCTGGCTGCATCCCTACTGGAAATACATGCTGATTTTCTTTCTGAGTATTTCGTTTCTGATTCACCGCCTGATGGATATTGGTTTTCAGAATAATCGCGAAAAATTTGTGGAATTTTATATGGGCTCCATTGTGGCCCGACTGGTGTTATGTATTGTCTTTGTCGGGGTCTTTCTGTGGTGGGGCGTCAGTGCGGTTAAGCTGTTCATCCTGGACTTTCTTGCATTATATATATTTTATACAGCCTTTGAAATCTACATTTTGAATCGTAACTTGCGACGCGATTTGTGATATATGCCATCCACTTCATATGTTTCGTCTCCTGATTCGTAAAGGTTTTTTAAGTATTGCCCTGTTTCTGAGTGCTTTGGTAGCTGTTAATGCTCAGCATGAAGATCATAACGGCCACGCAGCCGCCGAAGGCGAAAAAGAGTTTAATGTAGGTGATATGATCATGCACCACATTAAAGATGATCACGGTTGGGAATTTGCCCACGGCCTGACGCTGCCGCTTCCGGTTATTCTTTACAGTGAAGATCGTGGTCTGGAGGTTTTTTCTTCGTCCAGACTGGCTCACGGTGAAGTATACAATAACTATAAGCTGGAACACGGGAAAATTCACCGGCTGACCGCTGATGGCAAAGAAGACCATTCGGCTCACCTCTATAATTTTTCCATCACCAAGAATGTGGCTTCGCTGCTGTTGAGTGCCATCATTCTTATTGCGGTGTTTTTCTCGGTTCGTAACGGATATGAGAAAAATAAAGGAAAGGCTCCTTCGGGAATCCAGTCTTTTCTGGAACCCATCATTCTGTTCGTTCGCGATGAAATTGCCAAGCCTAACCTGGGACCAAAATACGAGCGGTATCTGCCGTACTTATTGACCCTGTTCTTCTTTATTCTGGTCAACAACCTGCTGGGTCTGCTGCCAGGCGGGGCTAACCTGACCGGCAACATTACAGTGACACTGGTACTCGCGGTTATTACGGCGCTGATTACAAACTTCAGCGGCAACAAACACTACTGGGGCCACATTGTAAAGCCGACGGGTGTTCCCTTGCTGCTGCTGCCGGTTATTGTTCCGGTTGAGCTTGTCGGTATTATTGTAAAACCGATTTCGCTGATGATCCGGTTGTTTGCCAACATCACGGCCGGGCACATTATCATCCTGAGCTTGTTAGGGTTGATTTTTATCGCAAAGAATCTGGGTGGAACGGGAACCGGTTTTGGCGTAAGTCTAATCGTCACGCCGTTTACCATCTTCATGAACGTGATTGAGTTGTTGGTGGCCTTCCTGCAATCGTTTATTTTTACGCTGCTGTCGGCCATGTACATCGGAAGTGCCGTCGAAGAACATCACCACGGCGGTGGTTCGGGTCTGGAAGCAGGCATTGAACCGCATCATTAATTAGCAATCTTTTGTTTTATATAAATCGTTTCTTTCACACATGTTAGCTACACTGCTATCAATTTTGTTGCAAGCAGCTGCTGAAGGCGGCTCTGGATTAATCGCTATCGGTGCTGGTTTAGGTGCTGGTCTGGCCGCTATTGGTGCTGGTCTGGGTATCGGCCGTATCGGTGGTAGCGCTATGGAAGGTATTGCTCGTCAGCCAGAAGCGGCTGGACGGATCCAAACCGCCATGCTGATTATCGCGGCTCTGATTGAGGCCGTGGCCCTGTTTGCCGCGGTTATCTGTCTGCTCATTTCGTTCAACCTGTAAGAAACAGCGTTGAAAACAGGCAAGTAGAGCGGTCGGTTGCATTAGGCGCTGACATAAACGCTCGATCTCATTAGAAAACCCGCCAGTATGGGCTAGCCAGCTGGCGGGCTATCTAAAGCTTAGCGCAAAAGATTGACCTTAATCGTTGCAAAACATAGCTTAGTTTTCTACCTCAATGGACTTACTTACCCCCGACATTGGCCTTCTGTTCTGGCAATTAGTTGTCTTTTTACTGTTGTTCTTTCTGTTATCCCGTTTTGCATGGAAGCCTATCACGCAGAGTTTGAAAGAGCGTGAGCACGACATTCAAAGCGCTTTGGATATGGCCGAAAAGACTCGCGTCGAAATGGCCAAACTGCAAGCCGACAACCAGAAGTTGCTGGCCGAAGCCCGCGCCGAACGCGATGCTATTCTGCGGGGTGCGAAAGAAACCGCTGACCGCGTAGTGGCCGAAGCTCAAAACCGGGCTACGGAAGAAAGTAAGCGGATTGCCGAAAAAGCCCGTGAAGAACTGCAATCCGAACGTCAGGCTATGGTGGCTCAAGTGAAACGCGAGGTGATTGACCTGTCGCTGGATATCGCTGAACGAGTTCTGCGTAAGGAACTGAGCGATAAAAAATCGCAGGAAGAATTGGTTAAAAGTCTGGTCGCCGAATCACGATTGAATTAAGTTAAAAATTAAAAGTTAAAAATTAAAAGTATTGACGGATGTCGTGATTTTGATTTTTAACTAGAAGGGCCACCCCGTTTTAATTTTTAATTTTTAACTTTTAATTGACAATGGCAGAATCTACCGTTGCATTCCGATACGCTAAATCCCTGATCGACCTGGCTCAGGAAAAGGAAAAGGTCGAAGAGGTGTATAAAGATATGGCTTTCTTCAGAGACGTGGTTCGTCAAAACCGCGACCTGATGTTGGCTCTGAAAAGCCCTGTTGTGCGGCACGACAGGAAAATGGCCGTTCTGCGGGCGATTTTCGAAAGCCGGGTTAATCCGTTATCCTTTACGATCTTTAACATCATTACAAAGAAAAATCGGGAAGGCATTATGGACGTGATCGCCGATGAGTTCATTCGGCAGTATAACGAACTGAAAGGCATTCAGAAAGTGCAGGTTATAACAACGGTGCCGCTGACCGACGAACTGCGCACGGAGTTCACCAATGTTGTTGCCAAAGCAACCGGCAAGCAGGTTGAACTGGAAGAAAAAATTGATCCTAAACTGATCGGTGGCTATATTCTCCGAATCGGTGACCGGCAAATTGATGCTTCCATTCGTAGCCGCCTGGCCGAGCTGCGGTTGAATTTTCTGAATTAATAGATAAGAAAGAGGAGAAGCGAGAGGGTCAGCCTGCTGTTTTTATCGCTAACCTCCCTACTTTATAAAACCGGATGTTCGTGTTTTACACGGATGTCCGGTTTTTTTGTAATATGCATAACCAACGGTTGCCGCATGGATATTCTCGCTCAAACCCGTACTGTCAATATCATCCGCGTGGTGACGGATCTGGGCTATGTATTGCACGAAAACCGTAAAATCATCTGCCCCTTTCATCCTGAAAAGACACCCTCTCTGGTGGTTTATCCGCAGAATAATTCCTACCACTGTTTTGGTTGCGGCAAACATGGTGATGTGATCAATTTCTACGCCGGAGTGGCCAATCTGGATTACACGACGGCAATGCACGAACTGGCGTTCAATTATCTGCCTGACTATAAACCGGAGTTATATAAATGGGGGCACCTCAAAAAAATACAGACATCGGCGCCTGCTAAACCAGAGAAAATAGCACTGCCAACGGATACCAAAACCTACGAGTATAAGCCGTTGCACAGCGAGATTTATGAAGATTTTGCCCGGGTCTGTCGGCTGCAACCTGCAAATTCAGTATGGGAGGAAGCCTGGCGGTACTTGGCGGGACGTGGTTTTGCCGAGTCAACCCTACGAAAGTTTCACATCTTTACCGTCAATGAATATCACCCGGTGCAGGCTTATTTGCGGAACACGTATAACGTGCTGGATTTGCAGGAAAGCGGGTTGTTCAACGAGCGGGGCAATCTGATTTTTTACCGCCATCCAATTATAATTCCCTATTACCGCAAAGGCCGTATTGTCTTTCTGCAAGGCCGGATCATTGGCAATCCGTCCGATACGGTTTCCCGGTATCAGTTTCTCAGCGGTGTTCCGGTTGAATTATTCAACGCCGACGTGATGGATATCCTGAAAGCGGGGCAGACATTATATGTCACGGAAGGGGCTTTTGATTGCATGACGCTGATGCAAGAAGGAATGGCCGCCGTGAGTCTGGGTAGCGCGACCATGTTCAAGCGGGAATGGATGAAGCTTTTCCGGCGGTTTGAAGTTTGCTTTTACTTCGACAATGATGCTGCCGGACAGAAAGCCGCCCGCGAATATGGCGAGGTATTCAGCCAGTATGGGGTTTCAACCCGCGTTAAAACCGTTAAGGAAGGCTACAAAGACGTAAACGACTATTTTTCCAAACGCGAGTAGCGGCTTACTGAAACTCTTTCACAAACTTAAAGTGCGAAGGCCGGAACGTCAGTTGCTGGTAAAACCGGTGCGTATGCGTTCGTTTCTGATTGGCTGTCACTTCCAGGTTCACAAAACCGTTGGCTTCGGCCAACTGCTCCAAAGCCGCTACCAGTTGGCGACCAATCTGCTGATTCCGGTATTCCGGTACCACATACAACTCCTGAATCTCGCCCACCTTACCGGTATGGTGCAGGAGATACTGAACGTGGCAACTGATGAAACCAACGACCTCTCCATTGACTTCGGCCACCAGATAATGCACCCGGCGGTCGGTCAGGTTTCGCTGAAAAATGGCTCGGAAGGCAACGGCATTGAGTTGGCTTTCTTCCAGTTCGCAAATAAACCGGTAGATCGGTCCAACATCCTGAAAATTAGCCGGGCGAATGTGGGCAGCAACGCTCATGGTCGGAGAAAGATTAAGGTAAGTCTTCGGGAAGTGTATAAGATGTGGCTAAATTTCGGGAAATTCTGATGAATCCTAAACCCGAATTATGAAAAAAATAAGTTATTGGGCCATGCTTCCCCTGCTGGCGGGGGCTGTCGCCTGTCAATCCAATTCGTCGCGAGACGACCAAACCACCGCAACCGATACAACCCAAACCCACATGTTTACTTCCGACGCAGCCTTTCTCCAGAAACACCACCCCGATTTAGTAACCCTGAAAGACGGCAACGCCCAGGTCCTGATTTGTCCGGCGTACCAGGGCCGCATCATGACCAGTACCGCCGATGGCGAAACCAGCTACGGCTGGATCAACCGGGAGCTGATTGCAGCCGGCAAGTTAGGACCGCATATGAACGCGTTTGGCGGGGAAGACCGCTTCTGGCTGGGGCCGGAAGGCGGGCAGTTTGCCATTTACTTTAAACCCGGTGTGGAATTTAACGGTGATAACTGGCAAACGCCCGCACCCATCGATTCCGAACCGTTTACGCTGGTGTCGAAAGACGAGCGTTCGGCCCGGTTTTCCCGAAATTTTGAACTAACCAATTATTCCGGAACACAATTCAGCGTGGGCGTTGAGCGGGAAATCCATCTGCTGCGGTCCGAACAGATTAATCAGGCACTGGGCGCGACGGGCATCCCACTGAGCGATTCGCTCAAAATTGTGGGTGTCGAGTCCGTCAATACCCTGATCAACCGGGGCAAAGAACCGTGGATGAAGGAAAAAGGCTTGCTGTCGATCTGGATTTTGGGTATGTTTAATGCCTCTCCTAAAGCTACGATTGTTGTGCCGTTTCAGCCCGGCAAAGGCCCCGCCATCAACGACAGCTATTTCGGCAAAGTCCCGGCGTCCCGGCTGATTCAGAAGGACAGCGTGGCTTTTTTCCGGGCGGATGCAAACGAGCGCGGTAAAATTGGCGTACCCCCTGCCCGGGCAAAAAACTGGCTTGGCAGCTATGATCCCAACTCCCGCACCCTGACGCTGGTGACGTTTACGTTCAATCCAGCTCATCGGGATTATGTCAATTCGGCCTGGGAAATTCAGAAAGAACCGTATGCCGGTGATGTCGTCAACTCGTATAACGACGGCCCGATGAAGCCGGGTCAGCCGCAGATGGGGATGTTTTATGAACTGGAAAGTTCGTCGCCCGCGGCTGCTTTGTCACCCGATGGCCGTTTAACCCATACGCACACCACACTGCACATTCAGGGCGAATCGGCGCAACTCGATCAGATTGCCCGGCAATGGCTGGGCGTTTCGCTCGATGAAATCGTTCATGCATTCTGAAAACCAGAACCGTGTTGAGAACTCCGGAGGAACGTTCCTCCGGAGCACACGGATCATCGTAATTCGTTTACCATTCTATAAAAACCGTTGCGTAGGGCGCTAACTCGAACGGTACGGTTGCCTCATCAGCCGGGGCCATCTCCTGCGCGGATTCCTCCCAGAAAATAGCGGGCGAAAGAGTCGCTTTTGCAAAAGACGTTTCATCCAGAACGCGAACAACAGCCGGCTGGGTTAGCGGCACCCGAACAGTCTGCGGTTCATCCGTCTGGTTAGCCAGAATCAAAACCGTTTGCGACTCATTTTGCAGGCACAGTGCTTCGGCTTTCAAGGGCTGGCTGCTGGTGGTTGGAATGATATGTCCGCCCTGAAAACGGTTTACTGCCCGAAATACCCAATACAGCGGGAATACCATGCCTGCTTCCGCAAAAAACTGGTCCGGGTAGGCCGACGGAAAATCGCCCTGCACCACGCCTTGTTCACCTACCATTTCGTAATACGTCAGCGAGCGGGCTTCGGCCTGCATCAGATTTTTTAAACTGGCCAGGGTCCAGGCGGCTCCAATCAACGACATTTGCCGCGGATCGGTCGAGAAAGGCATCTGGGCGGGCGCTGATTCGGGGTCGTTGCCGGTAGCGTCGGGGTTGAAGCGCGGGCGTAACGTAACGGGCGATACGTGAACATCCGGAATCCAACGACGGGCGTCGCGGACGGTATCAGCCTGATCCGTCGTGTTTTCAATCAGGGTCAGGTTATCGGTGGCGTGGGCCTGCGGGCTGATCGAATACGCAATAAAATCGACGGCATCGAGCGGTGGCGTCTCGCGGTTGACGGCCACAAAAAAGGCGTTGGTTCCGGCCCCGATTCTGGCGGTCGGAAAAGCCTGACGAAGTGGCGGTACCACCTCGTTTATGAGCGAAGGCGGGGTAGTTTTGGTAACGTTGCTGACGATCAGCACCGAGTCAATCAGCACCGGGTCAACGGTATGTTTCAGAAAAGTATACAGTTCGTAATTGGCAAGCTGGTTAAAAATTAAAACCAGTTCAAGCTTTACGTTCAGAAGAACGGCATCATCAACGGCTTTACGGAATGCATCAGGCCAATCCGGTTGCTGGAAATTAACCTCGACGCGCAGGTGGTGGAAATTGGCTTCCCGAAGCCAGCGCACGGCCGAATCCGTCAGTGTTTCGTAGTTGGCGCCGATCCCGATGGCGGGCAGAGGCCGCGTTGACGAACCCAGCGAAACAACCGTTTCGGATTCTGTCTTGTCTGGCATCGAATCCGGAGCTACCAAGCGCAATTCGACCGATTGCTGAATTTTGTCACCCGGTTTGAGCGTCACCGGAAACGGTTTGGCCAGCGGAGTACAGTAGGTTTTGTAGGAGGCATCGGTCCAGTTGCGCTGATCTTCGGTTTCGAATACATCACCGACAAACCACAATACCGCCGACCCGCCGTTGACCGTAGCCCATTGCATTTCTCGGATGTTAAAAAACGGCTGATGCGGACTGATGGCTTCCGGAAAAGAGGCAACCGTTTGGCTGCCGTCGGGATGAGTGAGCGTACAGGGCTGCCCGGCGCACTCCGGAATGGGATGCAGGATGCAGAATCCGGCGCGGTTTCGCTGGAAGGTGGTCAGTGCTTCACCGTCAATGTTGAACTGAATCGTGCCGTCCGGATCGCCGGTAATTTCGCACTGCCAGCGCAGGTGAATGGTTTCGTTCCGGCAGACGCAGGAATACCGGATATGGAATGAATCGTCCTGCTGTTCGATCACCTCATCTTCAATGACGTGGCTGGCCGTTGCCCAATTAGGGTCGCGGACGGCGTGATAGATCAAACGCAGCACTTCGTGGTTACCGAGCCGGATATACCGCAGAAAACCGCGTTCGTAAAGCATTGTCAGGGGACCAGCGCGGAGGGTACGGGGTTTGGGCAGCGGCTTCGGCTGGCCGTATTGCATCAGGGAAGGGGAGTACATAAGGAGTTAGAAATTCTGCAACTGATCGGATTCAAAAATATGTGTTCCGCTCAATTCGGCCTGAGCTTTCTGGTACATCGCATTGGCGACGCTCTCGGCCCGGACAGCTTTGTATTTCGATGGAATCAGCGGGTTCAATACCTTCATGAGTCCTTCACTGATGCGTTCGCCCAGCCGAAATTCCTTCCGGTCGCCAACCAGGAGCGAAGGTCGGAAAATCAGGAGAGCCGGATAGTTCAGGGCCTTCAGATCGCGTTCAAGATCGCCTTTGACGCGGCTGTAGAAAAAAGAAGAACGGGGATCGGCACCCATCGATGAAACCAGCATAAACTGCTGGGCCTGGTTGACCAACGCCCGCTTCGCTATATCTAAAGGATATTGATAATCGACTTTTTTGAACGCTTCGCGCGAACCCGCCTTTTTCATCGTTGTGCCAAGGCAGCAGAAAATATCGTCGGCCTGAACCAGTAAACCGTTTGGATGTTCAAAATCGTACTGAATTTCCTGAAGGCGCGGATGTTGCCAACCCAGCGAATGGCGGACCAGCACCTTTACTTTTTCGTAGGCGGATGAATCTAGTAAGCGGTGTGTCAACGCATTACCGACAAGGCCGGTTGCACCAACGACAAGCGCGGTTTTCGAAGTGAGTCTGGGCATTTCAGGGTTGTTACCGATAAGTTTGCTAATTTATAGGCGAGTATGGGTTTTTTACCATTTTTTTTCGAAAAACTACTCAATGAATCGACTATCTACTTCGTTTGGACGGGTTATCGTGGGGCTGGCAATTCCGCTGGCGCTGGCCTTTGGTTTCACCGAACCTGATTTCCCGGCCCGTCTGGTTGAGCGGTTACGCACTTTTAGTGTCACTTATCCCCGGGAAAAAGTCTATATCCACACCGACCGGCCTTTTTACACCGCCGGAGAAACCATCTGGCTGAAAGGGTATCTGTTCGACGGCCCCGAACACCTGGCCGACTCCGTCAGCAAGGTTTTATACGTGGATCTGGTGCAGATCGAAAGCCGTAAGGTGGTTGTTCACCGGATTCTGCGGGTCGCCAATGGCCATGCCGTTGGTGATATAGCCCTGGGCGATTCGCTGGCTGACGGAGCCTATATGCTGCGGGCGTATACGGGCTGGATGCGTAATTTTTCGGAAGACTATTATTTTACCAAACCGCTGACCCTTCTGCGCGCCGATACGGAACCGGTTCAGGCAACCGGGAGCCAACGGCTGGCTCCACAACCCGATGTGCAGTTTTTTCCGGAAGGGGGCCAGTTGGTCAACGGGCTGGAAGGGCGGGTGGCTTTTAAGGTCGTTAGTCCGGCGGGAAAGGGGCTGGATGCCAAGGGCTTTGTTATGAGTTCGACGGGCGATACCGTCACCGGTTTTTCGGCAAAGCACCTGGGGATGGGTTACTTCGCGTTTCAGCCGGAGGGAGGCCGGTCGTATACGGCTTTCGTTCAGCTTGCGGATGGAACTACGCATAAATACCCATTGCCCGCAGCCCGCTCGGAAGCATATATGTTGCTGGTGGATAATATTACCAACCGCGACAATGTGCGGGTTTATATCAAGAACACTAAACCGGCGGGTGTGCAGGGGCGTTTTACGGTGATTGTGCAGTCGCGGGGCCGCGATATTCAGGTGGTACAGGGCGAAGTCAGCAAGAAAGCCATTGTCATGCAGATTCCCCGGCAGGTACTTCCGGCCGGTATTTCGCAGATTACGTTGTTTGACGAAACGAATCAGCCGGTTTGCGAGCGGATTATTTTTGTGGAGAAAAACGACCGCCTGACGGTTCAGTTGAAACCGTCCAGGCCTACGTTCAACCCGCGCGAAAAAATCCAGGTGACTATTTCGGTAGCCGATGCGACCGGAAAACCCGTGCGGGCCAATCTGTCGCTGGCGGCAACCGATGCCGGTCAGGTCTTGGAGAAAGAACCGTATGCAACGGATCTGGTGTCGTACCTGCTGCTGAATTCCGATTTGAAGGGTACCATCGAACAGCCGGGCTATTATTTTGACGCCAGTAACAGAGAACGGGCCACGGACCTGGATGTGCTGATGATGACGCAGGGCTGGCGTCGGTTTACGTGGAAAGAGGTGTTGCAGGATGTGTATCCGGCTCCGAAGTACCCGATTGAAGAAGGGCTGTCGGTAACCGGACAGGTGCTGCGGCCCAATAAGAAAGCACCCGGTGTGGTGAATCTGACCTTTTTTGTAGCGCAGCCGGATAGTACGCGCGATGTGTTCATGGGGGAGTCCGACGAGAGCGGCCGGTTCAGCGCCCACGGTTTGCAGTTTGTCGATTCCACGAAAGTGATGATTCAGGGTGTGATTGGAAAGAACAACCGAAATCTGGAAATCAAACTCGACGACTGGTTCAGCCCGACGCTTCAGCTAACGCAAATTCCGTATAACTCAATTGTGTTTCAGCGCGATGAACTCGCCGATTACCTCAAACGCACGAAAGAATATCTGGAAATCGAACGGCAGATTCGCAAAAACCGGGAGATTCTGCTGAAGGAAGTAACCGTGCGGAAGAAACGGGAAGCTCCGGCGGATTCGCGGAAGATTTACGGCCAGGCCAGCAACACCCTGAAGGTGGACCAGACCATGATTGCGGGCGGAATGAACGTGCTGGATTTGCTGAGGGGCCGGATTGCGGGCGTTAGTGTGTCGGGAAGCGCCATGAATCCGACAGTCCAGATTCGCGGGTCGGCCAATTTCTCGGGCGTGGTCGAACCGCTGTTTACGCTGGATGGCACCCCAGTTTCCAAAGAGAGCATTGTCTCAATTCCAATCTTCGATGTGGATTACGTTGATGTGCTGAAAGGGGCTAATGCGGCTATTTTCGGAAGCCGGGCCAGTGGGGGCGTTATCGCAATCTATACCAAACGCGGTTCGCCGAATTATGACTTCAGCAAAGACCAGTCGCCCGGAACGCTGGTCGTTACGATGCCGGGTTTTCGGGCGGTCCGTGAGTTTTATGCCCCGCGTTACGATGAGAACAAGCCGGAAAACGTACGTCCAGACTACCGGCCGACCTTGCATTGGGAGCCGATGATACAGACCGGTGAAGATGGAAAAGCGCAGGTCAGCTTTTTTGCTTCTGACGCCCGTTCTTCCGTCCGGATTGTGGCTGAAGGCGTCACCGCCGACGGTCAGCCGGGCGTTGGTAGAGTGGTTTTCGACGTGAAGTAAAGACGGGCGCGGTGAGACAGGAGAAAAAACGCAGGCCCTTATCCGGCGATCCCTTGTCTTGTCTAACCTCTCTCTTATCCTGTTCAATATTTTTGTAATTTACCCGGAAATCCTGACCCTTACGGAATCTCATGAAAAAAAGTGCTTTGTTGCTGCTGTTGACCTCGATCAGTTATGGCGCGCTTGCCCAAACACCGTATCCAACCATCGGTTCCATTGAGCGCCTTGATCCCAAACTGGACGCCCTGCTTCCCAAAGATGCCAAACTCGAAGTACTCGCCAGCGGTTTTGACTGGTCCGAAGGGCCGGTCTGGATCAAAGGTTCGGGCAATACGGACGGCTATCTGCTTTTTTCGGACGTGCCTCAGAACACGGTTTATAAATGGTCGGAGAAGGAGGGATGCAAACCGTTTATGAAACCGTCGGGGTATACGGGGGTGGCTCCCTACAGCGGAGAACCCGGCAGCAACGGGTTGGCCGTCGACGCAAAGGGGCGGTTGATTTCGGCTGAACACGGCGACCGGCGGATTTCGGCACTGTCGCTGGCGGAGCGGGCCGGGGGTAAAATAACGCTGGCCGATCAGTACAAGGGAAAGCGGTTTAACAGCCCGAATGACGTGGCCCCGCACTCGAACGGCAGCGTTTACTTTACCGATCCGCCGTACGGGTTACCGGAGCGCGAAAAAGACACCAAAACACGTGAACTGGCGATCCACGGTGTTTACCGGGTTACCCCCGATGGCAACGTGACGCTGCTCATCGATAACCTGACCCGTCCGAACGGTATTGCGTTCTCGCCCGACGAAAAAACGCTGTACATCGCCCAGTCGGACCCCGAAAAACCGTACATCATGGCCTACCCCGTGCAGGCCGACGGAACCGTGGGGAAAGGCCGAATATTTTATGATGCCAGCAACGGGGTCAGGCAGAATTTACCCGGGCTGCCCGATGGACTGAAAGTGGATAAAAACGGGAACGTCTGGTCGAGCGGGCCAGGCGGTATTCTAATCATTGCCCCCGACGCGGCCAGCGGAACCGGCAAATTGCTGGGAACCCTTAAAACCGGCGTTGCGACCGCCAACTGCGCTTTTGGTAACGACGGTTCGACGCTGTACATCACTGCCGATATGTACCTGATTCGGATAAAAACAATGGCGAAAGGACTTTAATCCTGTTGTTGACAGAATAATCGCTGCCCGAAGCGTCGATACCGGTCACGAAGAACGGACGCCAAAAGCGCGTTGCCCCCAAATTCTTAGCCATGTAACGCTTAATTCTTAACTCATCACTCACCACTCCTAATTCTTCTCTCGTTATATTTGTATTTAAATTAGTACGAAACGGGTCGCAAGGATTTTGAAGTTATATGATAGAGAACAGAAAATATATTATAATCGGCGTTTTCTGTCTGATCGGACTGGTCTATCTGTCGCGCTTGTTTTATCTGCAAATTCTGGATGACAGTTACTCCCTGGAATCTTCGAGTAACTCCATCAAACGGGTCATCGAAATCCCGTACCGGGGCCAGATTTATGATCGCAACGGAAAGCTGATTGTCTATAATAGTCCCGTATACGACCTTTACGTTACGCCCAAAAAAGTGTCTATCCCTGACACGCTGGCTTTCTGCCGTCTGGTGGGGCTGGAGCGGACGGAGTTTGACAGTATTATGGCCCACGCCAAGGCGTATTCGTACGTTAAGCCGTCTTTGTTTTTGCGGCAGTTGTCCAAGGAAGATTTTGCCCGGATTCAGGATGCGCTGGTCGATTACCGGGGCTTCGAGCACGTAACCAGTTCCATGCGGACCTATCCCGCTCATACGCTGGCCAATACGCTGGGGTATGTTGCCGAAGTCAGCAAAGAGCAGCTTGAAGCCCAGGAAACGCCGTATTACCGACAGGGCGATTACATCGGCCGCAGCGGACTGGAAAAACAATATGAGTCGGTATTGCGCGGACAGCGGGGCATTAAGTTCGTCATGCAGAATGTGCGCGGGGTGGTCAAAGGTTCGTGGAAAAACGGGGCTTTTGATTCGCTGGCCGTTGCGGGCAAAAACCTCCATACGGGTATTGACGTTGAAATTCAGCAGTATGCCGACACGCTGATGCAAAATAAGGTGGGTAGCGTGGTAGCTATTGAACCGTCAACCGGCCAGGTTTTATGCATGGTTTCGGCACCAACCTACGATCCCAACATTCTTTCGAGCCGGCATTTCTCAAAAAGTTACGCTCAACTCGCCAAAAACCCGTATAAGCCGCTGATTAACCGCCCCATTATGGCGAGCTACCGGCCCGGTTCGACCTTTAAGCTGATTCAGGCGCTGGTGGCGATGCAGGACGGAGCCGTTACGCCCAGCTCGATTTTCAGCCACGCGGGGGTGCCCATGAAATGCCACTGTTTCCGGTCGGGCCGGTTGAATATCTCCGGAGCCGTTCAGTATTCCTGCAACCCGTACTTCTACCACGTTTTCAGACGTTTACTCTATAACAACTCGGAGCGGAATACCTTCAAGGCATCGGCAACGGGTTTACAGCATTGGCACGATATGGTGTCCAGATTTGGAATCGGGCAGAAACTAGGCATCGACCTGCCGGGCGAGCTGAAAGGGAGTTTGCCCGATGCCAGCTACTACAATCGGATGTACGGCGAAAACCACTGGAAATTCTCCACGGTGTATTCGCTCAGCATTGGTGAAGGCGAATTGCTGATTAACCCGTTGAAGATGGCCAATGTAGCAGCGATTATTGCCAACCGGGGGTGGTATTACACACCCCATATCGTCAGCGGTATTGGCAAACCGGGCGAAGGGATTGATCCGAAGTACCTGGAAAAACACGACGTGGGCATCAACCCCCAGTATTTTGAATACGTGATTGAGGGAATGCAGGGCGCCGTTGAGAACGGTACCGTTACGGCAGCCGCTAAAATACCGGATATTGTAATCTGTGGTAAAACCGGTACCTCCCAAAATAGAAAAGGCAAGGATCATTCCATTTTTGTTGCCTTTGCTCCGCGCGAGAACCCCAAAATTGCCATTGCGGTTTTTGTGGAGAATGCGGGCTGGGGAGGAATTGCTGCGGCTTCGGTAGCCTCGCTGGTGATTGAAAAATACATCAAACGGCAGGTGGTTGACCACGCACTGGATAAGAAAGTTAAAGAGGCCAATTACCTGCCGGGTGTAAC
Source organism: Larkinella arboricola (assembly GCF_003259745.1). Lineage (GTDB taxonomy): Bacteria > Bacteroidota > Bacteroidia > Cytophagales > Spirosomataceae > Larkinella > Larkinella arboricola. The sequence continues at coordinate 236,180 of NZ_QLMC01000004.1, forward strand.
TCCGCCCCAGAAACCTGCGCCTAAAAAGATTGAGCCTCCGAAAGATAGTGTTGCCAAACCGTTAATGGTGAAAGCCATACCGCCCCGGCCAACGGCCCCCGCAACGGTGGAAGCGAAATCATCAATAGCTTCCCGGCCCGTGACTACGAGCGAAAATTAATCATTACTCACCGTTTTTAACCAGTACTCCTTTGGTTTCCAGAGAACCACAAATTACACAAAACATCGACTGGGTAACACTCATGCTCTACATGGCCTGCGTGTTAATGGGTTGGCTGAATGTATACGCAGCCGTTTACAGCCCGGAAACCCAGACGGGCCTGTTCGACCTGTCGACCAATGCCGGCAAGCAGTTGATGTGGATTGGCACGACGGCCCTGCTGATTATTGCCATCCTGGTCATCAATTACCGTTTCTGGGATACCTTTGCGTTTGTTATTTACGGGATCACCATCCTGTCGCTGCTGCTGGTTCTGGTAGCCGGAACGAATATTAATGGGTCGCGGTCGTGGTTTAAACTGGGGGCGTTTTCCATCCAGCCCGCCGAATTTGCCAAGTTGGGAACGGCTTTGGCGCTGGCCCGCTACCTGGATTACCCCAATGTTAACCTGACCAAACTGAAAGACCAGCTCTGGTGCGCCGGAATCATCGCGCTGCCTGCCGTACTGATCATCGCGTCGAACGAAACCGGTTCCATGCTGGTGTTTGCGTCGTTTATTATCATGCTGTATCGGGAAGGGTTGCCGGGCATTTATCCGCTGATCGCCATTGTGGTTGTGACGCTGTTCATCCTGACGCTGATTGTTCCGAAGCTCTATTTGTTTGTAGCCATTCTGGCGCTCGGAATTTTGATCTTTTTCATGACACCGCGTTATCAGCGTTCGGTCCAGAATGTGATGGTGATCGGTATTGCGGCTTTATCCATGATTCTAATTGTGGCGGGTGTGGATTTCTTTGTGAATGATGTCTTGCAGCCCCACCAGCAAAACCGGATCAAGGTGTTGATCAACCCGGCTGCCGACCCGCTGGGAGCGGGCTGGAACGTAACACAGGCCAAGATTGCAATCGGGTCAGGGCGCTTGCAGGGCAAGGGATTTCTGGAAGGGACGCAAACCAAGTTTGACTTCGTTCCCGAGCAAAGCACCGACTTTATTTTCTGCACCATCGGCGAAGAACACGGCTTTATCGGGAGCATGATCGTTGTATCGCTGTTTATTTTTCTCCTGTGCCGGATTGTGTTGCTGGCCGAAAAACAGCGAACGCGCTTCGCCCGGGTCTACGGTTATTCGCTGGCGGGCATTATTTTCTTTCACATCATGATCAACATCGGCATGACCATCGGCCTGATGCCCGTAATCGGAATTCCGTTGCCGTTCTTTAGCTACGGAGGTTCGTCGCTCTGGTCGTTTTCGATTCTGTTGTTTATTTTCCTGAAGCTGGATTCCCGCCGGGTTGGTATGTTTGCCCGTTAAACGACCTTTACCGCAATCCGGTGGCAGGCGTTGTTGCAGTAACCTTCCGGGTTCCATTGCGGCATGACCATCGGTTGCGATACACCCGCGTCGTCGACCGCCCGGGCCCAGATTTCATAATAGCCTTTCTGCGGAAGTTTCAGGTCGAGGTTCCACTGCTGCCAAGCAAGCCGGTTTTTGGGTGCTTTCAGTTTACACTCCTGCCACGTAGCGCCAAAGTCGTACGAAACGTACATGGTTTTGACGGCCCGATCGCCCGCCCAGGCATGACCCCGCACGGGAATCGGCTGGCCCAGTTCCACCGTTGCGCCGGTTTTGGGGAAGGTAATGAGGGATTTCACCGGCATGGCCTCAATAATCCTGAACTGGTCTTCCGGCGGATCGACGCCCGGCGGCACGGGGTTGATGGGCACCCGGTAGCTTTTTCCGGTCATCTTCGCGCCATCGTGTACCTTGTTGCGCACAGCAATCGTGTGCAGCCACTTACCCGACGTTGAAGCGGGCCAACCGCCAACCACCAGCCGCAACGGATAACCGTGCGTTAGCGGAATGTCCTGTCCGTTCATGGCCCAGGCTACGAGCGTTTCATCTTCCAGCGCCTTTTTGATGGGAACACCCCGGGAAATAACCGCCTTAGTGGGGTCTTTGCTCACGTGCAGGTCCTGGCCGTAGTAACCAATGTAAACAGCATCGTCTTTCAGGCCCGCATCCGCCAGAATATCCTTCAGCCGGACTCCCGTCCATTCGGCACAGCTTACGGCTCCATCGGTCCACTGATTTCCGGCGGTTTGGGGCACGTAACCCGCGCGTCCGTTTCCGGCGCATTCGAGCACCAATTGATAGGTATAGGTTTTGAACCGTTTTTTTAAATCGTTCAGGGAATAGCTTTTCGAAGCTTTCACCGATTCTCCGTTGATCGTGAGTTTCCAGTTGGCCACGTCAATCTTCTCCGGAATCAGACCGTTGTTGCGGATAAACATCTTATTGGCGGGCGTAACGGCATCGTCCAGCAGGTGGGCAGGTGCTTCAACATTCCACGGTTTATCGTTCAATACCGTCATGTCTTTGTGCTTGCTCGCCATCGGATTCGTCTCGGCCAGAGGCTCGAAAACAAGCGGGAGATAACCGGCAGGCAGGCTTTCGGCAAAAACAATTTGGGTGCCCAGTACGCCGGCCATTGTCGCCAGCGTACTTTTTTTCAGAAAGCCCCGGCGGTTAAAGAGCGGTGATTGATCCATTCAGGTATAAAAAGCGGGTTTAATCCATCAAAAATAACAAAAAAAGACCTGCCGCGGGGTTAAATCCGGGCAGGTCAGTCAAATTATGTATCGTACTAAAAGAAAAACCGTTAAACGATGGCTTCCCGGTGAATAATCGCTTCGCGGTCCGGTCCGGTCGAAATGAAGCTGATGGGGATGCCCAGTTCGGCTTCCAGAAAGTCGATGTAAGCGGCCAGTTCGGCCGGAACCTCCTCAAACGTATGGAAGTTAGTCAGCGAAGTCTGCCAGCCTTTGAATTCTTTGTAAATCGGCGTGACGGTCGTATCGCACAGATCATAAGGCAGTTGCTCGGTGATCGAACCGTCGGGAAGCTGGTAATGCGTACAGATTTTGATGGTTTCGAAAATATTCAGCACATCCACTTTCATCATAATCAGTTGCGAAACGCCGTTGATCATGATGGTGTATTTCAGGGACGGCAAATCGAGCCAGCCACACCGGCGCGGACGGCCTGTGGTTGCGCCAAACTCCCGGCCTTCGGCCCGCATCCGTTCGCCGGTTTCGTCCAGCAACTCAGTAGGAAAGGGGCCGCTGCCAACCCGGGTGCAGTAAGCTTTGAAAATACCGTACACTTCGCCAATCTGCCGGGGTGCAACGCCTAAGCCCGTGCAGGCCCCCGCCGTCATGGTGTTTGAGCTGGTCACGAACGGATAAGAGCCAAAATCGATGTCAAGCAGGGAGCCCTGGGCACCTTCCGCCAGGACCTTCTGATCGTTTTTCAGGGCCTGGTTTACTTCGTATTCGCTTTCAACCAGCTGGAATTGCTTGATGAATTCTACGGCTTCGAAAAACTCCGTTTCTGCCTGGGGCAATACCGACTGATAGTCAAACTGATGGTGATCCAGGGTGGTTTTGTGGATAGCAACCAGCTTGTCGTATTTCGTACGGAAGCCGGGCGACAGCATATCGCCCACGCGCAGGCCCTGCCGGGCTACTTTATCCTGGTACGTCGGACCAATTCCGCGCAGGGTCGAGCCAATTTTAGAATCGCCTTTGGCCTGCTCATACGCTGCATCCAGCAGGCGGTGCGTCGGCAGAATGATCGACGCTTTCTTGGAAATGAACAGGTTGCGGGTCAGATCGAGATTGTATTTGGCTAACCCTTCGATTTCTTTCCGGAACACAATCGGGTCGAGCACAACGCCGTTGCCGATGATGTTTTTGATGTCAGGCCGGAAAATACCCGACGGGATCTGGTGTAAGACGTGTTTAAACCCGTCAAATTCAAGCGTGTGGCCAGCATTCGGTCCACCCTGAAACCGGGCAACTACTTCGTACTGCGGGGCCAGTACATCCACAATTTTCCCCTTGCCCTCGTCGCCCCATTGAAGGCCGAGTAATACATCTACCATGATAAAAAATAAAAGATAAAGACTACGTTATTTTAGCCGGTCTTTGTCGTTGAAGCGAAGTGTTCAAGCGGTTATTTTACCGCTATTGTCAGTTGATTTAGGACACCAGCGGCCTTCCGCCGTGTTCCTGAAGGTCTTTTTCTTCCTCGTTTTTGGTACGGTTTTCGCAGTTATCCCGCTGGCAGCTTCCGTAGAAAATCAGCGAGTGGTGCATCACGTTAAATTTCAGCATCTCACCCACCAGCGACTGAATATTCTGCACACGCGGGTCGCAGAACTCCATCACGTGGTGGCAGTCCGTACAGATAATGTGGTCGTGCTGTTTGTAACCATACGATTTCTCGTACTGCGCCAGATTTTTTCCAAACTGGTGCTTCGTGACCAAATCACAGTCTACCAGCACATCGAGCGTGTTGTAAACCGTTGCCCGACTAACCTGGTATTTTTTATTTTTCATGGAGATGTAGAGTTCATCCACATCAAAATGATCCTCGCGGTTATAAATCTCTTCCAGAATCGCGAAGCGTTCCGGGGTTTTCCGGAGGGCTTTGCTTTCTAAATAAGCCGTAAAAATTTTTCTTGCGGCTTCGAGGTTGGCTTGTTTCGCTACTGGCATAACTTCACAGGTAAGAGCTTAAGGGGTAGGGTAATCCTATGGCATTCAATGCTTTAAGAGCAATGGTGTTGCCATCTTTGTATGAATCCCCACTCCTAAACTCGCTAAAGAAATACAAAATTAATCAAACCGGGCTACTTTCACGACTCCATCTACTTTTTCGAGCTTTTTCATCAACTCGTCCAGGTGCCCGGTGTTATGAACGTATAACTTCAAACTCCCTTCAAAAATCCCGTCTTTGGAGTCTATCGTAATCGAACGGATATTGATATGCAGTTCGTTACTGATGATTTTGGTGACATCGTTGACCAGCCCGACACGGTCTGTTCCGGTAATCCGCAGACCGGCCAGAAAGGCCAGATCCCGCTGCGAAGTCCATTTGGCTTTAATGATCCGGTTGCCGTGATTCGACATCAGTTCAACGGCGTTGGGGCAGGTGGTCCGGTGAATTTTGATGCCTTCGTTGACGGTTACAAACCCGAACACATCGTCGCCCGAAATAGGGTTACAGCATTTGGCCAGCGTGTAGTCGATGCGGTCCATGTCTTCCCCAATCAACAACATATCGGCATCGGCGCGTTCACCGTGGATTTTTTTCAGTTCTTTTTCAAACTGCTTGCCATCCTGAAGCGTATCGGTATTGAGCTTGTTCTGACGGTTTTCCTTGGCATCCTTATCGGCCTTAAACCGTTTAAGTTCCTGGAGGTCAATGTGCCCCTTGCCGATGCGGTAAAAGAAGTCGTTGGTGGTTTTAGAGCCAAAATACGCCCGAAGCTGGTTGATCACTTCGTTCGTCATTTCCACCCGGAGCGTTTTGAGCTTTTTGGCAACCGCTTCGCGTCCGTCCGTAATGTGCTGCTTGTTCTCCTCTTTAATGAGGTCCTTGATTTTGGTCTTGGCTTTTGACGTAACCACAAACCGCAGCCAGTCCTCATTGGGCTTTTGCTTGTTCGAGGTGATGATCTCAACCTGATCTCCGTTGTTCAGGACGTGGCTGAGCGGCACCAGCGTGCTGTTTACTTTGGCCGCCATGCACCGCGCCCCAATCTGGGTGTGAATGTCAAAGGCGAAATCCAGGGCTGTGGCACCGCGCTGAAGCACTTTCAAATCGCCCTTGGGCGTAAACACAAAAACTTCCTCGCTGTACAGGTTGCTGCGGAAATCGTCGAGAAACTCGATGGCGGCCGTTTTTTCGTTGCTGGCCGATTCAAGCATTTCGCGTACCTGGCTGATCCAGGTTTCGATGCCGCGCCCGGTCTGGGTTTCATTGCCTTTGTATTTCCAGTGGGCGGCATAGCCTTTTTCGGCGATTTCGTCCATGCGGGAGGTTCGAATCTGCACCTCAACCCACTGCCCGGCTTTGCTCATGACCGTGGTGTGCAGCGATTCGTAGCCGTTGGCACGGGGGGTACTGATCCAGTCTTTGAGCCGGTCGGGATTGGGCTTGTAATGGTCCGTTACAATGGAATAAGCCTGCCAGCAAGCCGATTTTTCGCTATCGTGCGGCACATTCATAATAATCCGGATGGCGAACAGGTCGAAGATTTCCTCGAACGGTTTTTTCTGCTTGCTGAGCTTATTATAAATGGAGTAAATGGATTTTGGACGGCCTTTGACCACAAACTCATATCCCATGTCTTTCAGATCGGCCTCAATCGGTTCGATAAACCGGGCAATGAAGCGATCCCGCGACGTTTTGGTTTCCCGTAGCTTCCGGGCAATATCTTTATAGGCTTCCGGTTCGGCGTATTTCAGATACAGGTCCTCCAGTTCCGATTTAATGGCGTACAAGCCCAGGCGGTGGGCCAGGGGCGCGTAGATGTAAATCGTTTCGGACGCAATTTTAAGCTGCTTGTCGCGGGGCATCGAATCGAGCGTCCGCATGTTGTGCAGCCGGTCGGCCAGTTTGATTAGAATAACCCGCACGTCATCCGACAGCGTCAGCAGCATTTTGCGGAAATTCTCGGCCTGCTGCGAGGTGCCGTATTCAAACTTGCCCGAGATTTTGGTCAGGCCGTCGATAATGCGGGCCACTTTCGGACCGAAAAGCCGGTCAATATCGGCAATCGTCATTTCGGTGTCTTCCACCACATCGTGCAGCAGCGCGGCCACAATCGAGGTGGTACCCAATCCGATTTCTTCAACGGCAATCTGGGCAACGGCCAGTGGGTGATAAATATACGGTTCGCCCGATCGGCGACGCATACTTTGGTGGGCTTCCAGTGAGGTATTGAACGCCTTCTTAATTAATTTGGCGTCATTATCCTTCAACATTGGCTTGGCTTCCCGCAACAATCGGCGGTAGCGCTTCAAAATTTCTTTACGTTCCAGGTCAAGCTCATTGACCGGTTCCGCGGTTACGTCCATAAGGGTGTGCTCTCCTTCTCTAATACGCTGCATCACTTTCAGGTAAAGGATGTACATTAAATTTAGGTAAACCGACTCAGCAAATCAAAGGAATATCAATAAAAAATAATCCTCTTGCCATCAGAGGTTGTACAGTACAAAAATCATTTGTACTTTTGCAGGCCAAAATAGTTTACGTGTTCGGGACAGTTGGGTACCGGGGTTCAACCAGGGAGTTCAAAAACCGTACCGACAATGGTGTAAGCTAGGTCATTCGCGGGCGTGGCGAAATTGGTAGACGTGCCAGACTTAGGATCTGGTGCCGCAAGGCATGGGGGTTCGAGTCCCTCCGCCCGTACAAGTCTTTTAATTATGAATGAGTGAGTTAGCGATTGAGCGAATAGATTTTTCTTTCTATTGACGCTTCCGTTAATTCACTCATTCGTTCATTCACTCAATCATTCAATATTTTTCTGTGGAAATTGCATTAGAGAAATCGACGGAAACCAATGCTTCGCTGAAGATCAAGCTAACGAAGAGCGATTATCAGCCGGAAGTAGATAAGAAATTAAAAGATTATGGACGCCGGGCCAGCATTAAAGGATTCCGTCCGGGTAAAGTACCGCCCTCGTTGATTCAGAAAATGTACGGTAAGAGTGTGCTGGTCGATGAAATTAACGAACTGCTGAAGAACACGGTCAACAACTATATCCGCGATAATAAGCTTCAGGTTGTGGGCGATCCGATGCCCGACCGTGAGCAGGCCGACGCCATCGACTGGGATACGCAGAGCGAGTTTGAATTCAACTACAACCTGGGACTGGCTTCGGATTTTGACGTAGATTTCAACGCACTGCCACCCGTTCCGGCCTACGAAATTGAAGCGGGCGACGCCGAATTAGACAATACCATTGAGGAACTGAAAACCCGTTTCAGTGGTCACGCGCACGCCGAAGAATCAGCGGAAGGTGACATGATCTACGGGGAGCTGAAGCAGGACGCTAAAGAAGAAGGGGCCGAACCTTTCTCGACGAAAACCGCCCTGCCTACCAAGCAGATTGCCGCCGACGAACTGCCGAAATTTATCGGTCTGAAAAAAGGCGATATCGTTACGTTTGATATTCAGAACGCGTTCCCTGACGAGAAATCCCGCGCGCTGGCAACGGGTTTGAAAGGCGAAGAAGCCGCTGGCCTGGAAGGGGAGTTTACGTTTACCGTTGATGACATTACCCGCAACGAACCCGCCGAAATCGGTCAGGAGTTTTTCGACAAAGTACTGGGCAAAGACGCCGTTGAAAACGAAGAGCAGTTCCGCGAAAAAGTGCTGGAGATCATCAAAAGCAACTACGGCCGTGAAGCCACGACCCTGCAACGGATTGAGATCGAACAGGCGCTGCTCGACAACATTGCCATTTCTCTGCCCGACGATTTCCTGAAACAGTGGCTGCTGAGCAACAACGAGGGCAACGTGACGGAAGCCGATGTGGAAGAGCAGTATGAAGCCTTTGCCCGTTCGGTTAAGTTGCAGCTTATCAAGAATAAGATTGCCAGCGAAAACGAGGTCAACGTTTCTTACGAAGACGTGATGGAAACCACCCGTTCTATGGTGCGTGAGCAGTTTGGCTTCTACGGCGATGATGAGCAAATGAAGCAAAGCATCGATCAGATTGCCCGGCAGTACCTGATGGACGAAAAAGGCAACAACTATATGCAGATGTACAATCGCATGTTCGATGATAAAGTAATTGAACTGATCAAAGGTAAACTGACGCTGGAGCCAAAAACGATTTCTGTTGACAAGTTTAAAGAACTGGTCAGCGCTCGTCAGCCGAAGGCTTAATTCTACCTAATTCAGGTAAACCATCGGGTTTTAATTCCCTCTGCGGTTCGCAGTGGTGAGTTAAAACCCGATTCGGTTTCGTTCGGTAGGTGTCGTCAGGTTCCGGACCACTTCGACCAGCGCCATTTCTTCGGCCTTCCGTTTCCAGTACGCCACTTCCCTTTGCAGGTTTTCGATTTCACGGTCTTTACGTTCCTGCTCCGCTTTCAGCGTTTCGACCTGATGGACCACTTCGGCCGGGTATAGTTCCGGTTCGGAAACCAGTTCGCCCGACAGCAGTTGCGTAGTGGTGGTACCCAGGGCCGTCGCAATTTGTTGCAGCCGTGAAAGGGTCAGGTCGGTTTTTCCCCGCTCAATGTCGCCGTAGGCCGTGGTGGACAGGCCCAGCATGTCGGCCATGTTTTCCTGCGAATAGCCTTTTTGTTGTCGTAATAAACGGATTTGGGTACTTACAGTCATGGTATCTCAAGTAATTCTGACAATATACTAAGTCAAACCGACTATCAAAACGGGTTTGATTGCTCATTTTTGTAACACAACACCGGCGATAGGGAAGTTGGTTTCCCAAACGGATTGCCGCCGTGAAGGGCTCGTTGGTAAAAAAACAGGAAAGCCTGACAACGGTTTTGGCGAGTCCGTTAAGTTTGTATTTTCGTTCGCTAAACAGAAAGATTAACCAGTATGAATCAAGGAAATGAATTCCGCAAATTTGCCGTTCACCACATGGGGCTGAACGGACTGACGGTCGACGGCTATATGAACCACACCGTTGAAAACATGACCCGTTCTGTCATTGAAGAACGTCCGATGAACTTCCGCGAAGTTGACGTGTTCTCCCGCCTGATGGCCGACCGGATTATCTTCATGGGAATGGGCGTTGATGATAACATCGCCAACATCATTGTGGCTCAGTTACTATTTCTGGAATCGGCCGATCCGAAGAAAGACATCCTGATGTACATCAATAGCCCGGGTGGTTCGGTTTACGCCGGTCTGGGAATTTATGATACCATGCAGTACGTCCGGCCCGACGTGGCCACGGTTTGTACGAGCCTGGCCGCATCGATGGGTGCGGTATTGCTATGTGGAGGAGCCGCCGGCAAACGTTCGGCCCTGCCGCACGCCCGCGTCATGATTCACCAGCCGTCGGGTGGAGCACAAGGCCAGTCGGTTGATATTGAGATTACGGCCCGCGAGATTGTGAAACTTCGCGACGAACTGTACGAAATCATTGCTTCGCACTCCGGTAAAACCAAAGAGCAGGTGGAGAAAGACTCCGACCGTGACAAATGGTTCCGGGCGGAAGAAGCAAAAGAATACGGTCTGATCGACGAAGTGCTGCGCCGGGAAAAATAAAAAGCCGTTCCGTCGACTGGTAAAAAGGCGACCGTCTCAGACGGTCGCCTTTTTATTTTTAAGGGAATATGCTTATCCTGATGAAATAAGGGCCGATTTTGAGGGAATCATTGAATTTGGTGGGGACCGCACAAAATAGAGCACGAAAATTTCTAGTATATTTGTCTTAGTACGACCTGGTTCCCCAAGTGGTCGGGTACTTTTATTCATCGAGCCGGAACCCGGTCGCTGAAATCCAACGTTAAGGCCAATACGCTACCACCAATACCGTTTAGAAATATTAATATGCCACAAGTGAGCTGTTCGTTCTGCGGACGACGGAAAAACGAGGTGACACTCCTGCTATCGGGCATTGATGCCCATATTTGTAATTTCTGCATTGAGCAGGGGCATCAGGTTGTGCTGGAAGAAACCCGCCCCAAGCGCTCCAATCCGGAAGACCGACCTGACTTCAATCTCATCAAACCGATGGAGATGAAGCGCTACCTTGACCAGTACATTATTGGTCAGGACGAAGCCAAAAAGGTCATGACCGTTGCCGTTTATAACCACTATAAACGCCTGATGCAACCGCCTTCGGACGACGAGATTCAGATCGAAAAATCGAACATTATTATGGTGGGCGATACCGGAACCGGTAAAACGTATCTGGCACGGACTATCGCTAAAATTTTGCAGGTTCCTTTCTGCATCGCCGACGCTACGGTAATTACCGAAGCCGGTTATGTGGGCGAAGATGTCGAAACCATTCTGACGCGTTTGCTGCAAGCCGCCGATTATAATGTCGAAAATGCCGAGCGCGGTATTGTTTACATCGACGAAATCGACAAAATCGCCCGGAAGTCCGACAATCCGTCCATCACGCGGGATGTGAGCGGGGAGGGTGTGCAGCAGGCCATGCTGAAGCTGCTCGAAGGGTCTATCGTGAATGTGCCACCGCAGGGTGGGCGCAAACACCCCGATCAGCGCATGATTGCGCTCAATACCGAAAACATTCTGTTCATTTGTGGAGGAGCGTTCGACGGGATTGACCGGCACATCGGGAAACGCGTCAACGCCAGACCCATCGGTTTTTCGGGCGACCGTCGGCTGAATTATTCGCTGGAACGCGCCAATCTGATGCGTCACGTTTCGGCGCAGGATTTGAAATCGTTTGGCTTGATTCCGGAATTGATCGGTCGGTTGCCGGTACTGACTTACCTCGAACCGTTAAGCGCCGAAGCCCTGCGCCGGATTTTGACGGAACCGAAAAACGCCATTACGAAGCAGTACGCCAAACTGTTCCAGATGGAAGATATTCAGTTACGCTGGGATGACTCCGCCCTCGACTACGTGGTTGATCAGGCGATGGTGTATAACCTGGGCGCCCGGGGGCTGCGGTCTATCTGCGAGTCTATTATTACCGACGCCATGTATGAACTGCCGTCGCAGACGGACGTTAAAGAATTGACGATTACCATTGATTACGCCCGGGAAAAATTCGGGAAATCTTCTCTGCACGTACTGCGGTCAGCAGCCTGATCCAATCCGCACCCAGCGACCCGTTTGCTGGGTGCGGATTTAGATTTTTTTCGGAAAACGAACAAATACGGCTTTGCGCAGTTTTTGATACGAAGCAACCTTCATGCTTCATCAAAACTCAAGCACATACCGTATGAAAACCTCTTCCCGAAACGTGTTTTACGCGTTGATCGCCACGGTCCTGTTCAGCGCCTGTAGTCGTCCTTACGCTACGTATCAGAAAATGCCGGTCGAGCATTTTAGCAGCAAAAAAGCCAGCGTTACTCCCGCTTTACCTGCTGAAACCGTTACGGCTGACGTCAAACAGGAGGTAACTCCTGCACCTTCTCTTGCCCAGGCCGCCGTGGCCCCATCACCAGCCGCTGAATTAGAAAAAGCCCAGCAGGCGGTTGATCAGGTGGTTGCCAGCACCAGCAACAAAGTAGCCGCCAACAAACTCCAGAAGCGGATGGCCCGGATCAAATCGATGCTGGGAACCGAAACCAGCCAGACCATGCAGGCATCGGCAAACACCACGGTAGCCCAAAAGAAAAACCTGGCCGAACGGCTGATGCTGAAAAACGTCGATAAAAAAATCAAAAGAGCATTAGCACCGCAGAACCCTAACGCCCCTAAAGCCGTCAATATCGTCGTCACCGCCGGTGCACTGGTTGCTCTGATCGGTTTGATTCTGGTCCTGGCAACGACTTCTGATGCCATCGGAACTACGCTGCTGGTCGTGGGTCTGGTCCTGTTGCTGGTCGGATTGATTGTTTAATGCACCGGACCCCAAACAAGCCCAGTTTAAAGGGTTGGGCTTGTCTGGGGTCACTTTTAACCTCTGAACCGGACATTTCGATAACGATAAATAAAATTTATCCGCCGTTGATCGACTTTTCGGTAAAAAAAAGGTGCAAACATTGCAGGGTTAACAATCATTCTGCTTTTTTGCCCCCAGTTACAACGAATACAGTATCAGTTTATCTAATCTACTTCCTTAATTACATGAGAACACTTTCCAAATTGGCAGTGTATGCACTGCTTTCTTCAGCTCTACTCAGTGCGTGTAGCCGTCCTTATGCAACCTATCAGAAAATGCCGGTTGAGCGGTTTGGCAGCCGTCAGGAAGTTGCGGCTCCGCAACCCGTTGCAACGCCTGCCGAAAATGTAGCTGCGGTATCGGCCGAAACCCCGGCCCTGACGCCCGCTCCGGAAGCTACTCCTCTGACAACGGCTGCAGCGCTGAAAAACGTTGAACAGAAGTTACAGGAAGCAGTGGCTCGTAATGATAACAAACTGGCTGGCAACAAAAAGCTGGAAAAACGGATGGCCCGCGTCCAGAATCTGCTGGCCGAAGCCAGTGCCAAAGCCGCCAGTGCCCCTGCCGATCAGTCGGCAACATCTGCTCTGCAAACGACCAAGAAAATGAACCTGGCCGAGCGGATGATGATGAAGAAAGTCGACAAAAAGATTAAAAACGCCCTGGCGCCGGATGATACCCAGGCAATGAGCCGCACGCTCCGGGCCGGGATCGTTCTCGCGATTGTCGGTTTGATCCTTTCGCTGCTGGGTGGTGTGCTGTCACTGATCGGTGTGCTGGCCCTGATTGCCGGTCTGGTACTGATCCTTGTTGATGTGCTCGCACAGGCGTAGCGAATCCCAAAGCCTGAATGGTTATCCAGGAAGTAACCGTTCATTTCGCTAAAAACATTGGCGTAGTTGTCGGGCCTGCCTCGGTGACTACGCCAAACTGTTTTAAGACTTGCTGGTTATACTAGAAAGACCTTTCAACGCAATTGAACTATGAGCGATAAACCCGTTATTGTCCTGATTCATGGTCATGGTGTGAATGCTTCCATCTGGGATGCCGTTTATGACAACCTGTCCGCCGACTTTAGCATTATCAAATCCAATTTCTCCGAACACACGAAGCACGAAAGCATCGATGCGTATGCGGAGGAGGTATTCAGTCAGTTGCAGACTTCGCAGATTCAGTCGTGTGTGCTCGTTGGCCACTCGATGGGCGGCTACATTGCCCTGGCGTTTGCCGAGCAACACCCGGAGCTGGTGCAGGGCCTGGTGTTGATCAACTCAACGGCTTTTGCGGACGATGAAGCTAAAAAGCAAAGTCGTCAGAAAGCCGTCGAAACCATGGAAGCAAGCGGATCAGGGGCGTTTATCGAGCAAACCGTACCTAAAATGTTCGGTGAAAGTTATAGCCGAAATCAGCCGGAAGTTGTAAAAAAACAGGTTGAGCAATTTTCGGCCTTGCCAGCCGAAGCACTCATTGCGGGAGTTAAGGCAATGGCGTCGCGCCCGGACCGCACGCACGTTCTGAAAGAGGCTTCGTTTCCGGTTTTGCTGATTGCGGGTCGGGAAGATCAGATTATACCGTTTGCTAAAAGTCAGGAGCTGTTCGAGGCCGCTCCGCAGGCTAAAACCGTAGTGCTCGAAAAAGCAGGTCATCTGGGCATGATCGAAAGCCCGGACGAAGTAATCAGGGCCATCCGGGAGTTTGTTGGGCCGTTGTAGTGATGAAGATAATTAATTGCCAAAAGCGGCCCTGAGCAAGTCAGGGCCGCTTTTTGTTTGGTTTGAACAAGGTTTTACGGCTGGGCGCGGCTGCTGTAACCGAAACTCGGCATTCGGAAATCAGGATTCTGTTACATCCGATGGGTAGAAACCGTGGGCGGGAAAAGACCTGAACACCGGCAACCGATCAATAAATCAACCGTCTGGTTTTGGGCGGTTTGCTGTAGTTTGGGACATGGTTTTCTACGTAGAAATCATGGCAGAAACAGTAAACAACCAAACAAGGATTTTGAACAGACACTTACCGACGGTTGCCGATGTCGAGCAGATTACGGCTTTGACGGACCCCGTCGTTCGGAATTTACAGATTACCTATTGCTACTACGAATTGTCGTCGGCTTTTAACGAACGGGCGGGTGCTGGCGCCAATTGGTGTACATTCGCTACCTGGGCTTCCAAACAGGCTGGACAAACCATCCGCCGGGAAGATTTGGTCCGGGAATTGGAGTCCCGGTTGCGCCTTCAGCCAGAAGCGAGCAAGGCCATTCAGAAACTCGTCAGTCTGGTGAAGCAGCTTGGTGCCAGACAGCATTCCGATCAGATTCGCCCTATCATCTGGGACCATGTGGTTGTGGCCGCCCTGAATCGGTCCAGCGATGCGGTAAGCCGGGGAAACCGGAAAGTATTTATGGAAATAGGGCGCGAATTTGCCCGTTTTCTGGCCATTTGTGGACCGGATACGACCTACAACGCCGACCATCTGGACCAGTTTTTACGGGAACTCAAGCCCGGCGATCCGCCCGACGGCCAGTACTATCTCCGGCAGGCTTTTACACACTATTACCAATCCTGGTTTGTAGACGACCCTAAACAGCAGGCCGAACTACGGCTTTTGGCGAACCTGGAGATCGGCTATCACGAACAGACCCGACTGCAACCCGAAATTGCGGAATCGCTCACTATGATGCCCATTGATGCGACGGTGCTGAAAAACCGTCTGATTGAACTGATTTTTCCTGCCGATGGCTGGATGACGCGGGGCCGTTTGTTTTTCTTGGACCTGTTCGGGCAGATTTCACCCCTGGAGCGGGCAATTGACCACCTGATTGCGCTGGTACACCAGCAGGTGCGGCTGATGGTGACGGAACAACTCATGACGATGACATTGCCTGCCAATGAGCGTTTGCGGTTAGGACAGGATTTAAAAGCGGGCTTTCCCGCATCGCTTCGCGTGATTACCAATCCGGACTTGCAGGAACTGTTGCTGCAAATTGATCCAACCGCCGACAGCCTGCTGGAAAGTGGAACCAGAGACTGGACCGATCTGGCCGACCGGATTCATTATATTGCCGATTTGTTCCGGTGTTACCACGAAACAGCCGCACTTTTCGAAGCGCCTTTTTCACCCGAGCAGGTGGCCGTACTAAGACAGGGCAAACGACCCCACGGTCGGCTTTGAACGTCTGTTCGCCATTCGTCGTTATCAAAAGCAGGTGCTCAAGCCTGCTTTTTACATTTTTAGCGAATATTCCCGTCAGAATGCGTAAAATTGCAGGCTGAAAATCAAGCAGCCAGAAATTAGTTTTTCGCTTAATCCCGTTTCAAAATGCTTTTCAACGTCTATCCGCTCTACGACATCGAACCCGTTCGGGCGCAGGGCAGCTATTTGTGGGACACCAAAGGTGACCGTTATCTCGATTTATACGGTGGGCACGCGGTTATTTCCGTAGGCCATACGCACCCACGGTATGTCAGGGCGTTGACAGAGCAATTGAACCGGATTTCGTTTTATTCCAACTCGGTCCGCATCAGTCAGCAGGAAGAGTTGTCGGAAAAGCTGGGTGAAATGTCGGGGTATCCGGATTATGCCCTGTTTCTGTGCAATTCCGGGGCCGAAGCCAACGAGAATGCCTTGAAACTGGCGTCGTTTCATACGGGCCGTAAAAACGTGGTCGCTTTCAAAAAGTCGTTCCACGGACGTACCGCCGGAGCCGTTGCGGCTACGGATAATCCGGCTATTGTGGCCCCGGTCAATGCCAACGACCACGTTACGTTTCTGCCGTTTAACGACATAGAAGCCGCTCAGGCCGGTATAACCGATCAAACCTGTGCCGTCATTATTGAGGGCATTCAGGGGGTTGGCGGTATTCAGGTCGCGACGGATGAATTTTTGCAGGCGCTGCGCCGGAAATGCGACGAAACCGGCGCCATTCTGATTCTGGACGCGGTGCAGTGCGGCTACGGTCGTTCGGGTAAGTTTTTCTCCCACCAGTTCAGCGGGATTACGCCGGACCTGATTTCGATGGCGAAGGGAATGGGCAACGGTTTTCCAATTGGCGGGGTGCTGATTTCCCCCAAATTCAAAGCCAGTTACGGATTGCTCGGCACCACGTTCGGGGGGAATCACCTGGCTTGTACCGCCGGAATTGCGGTGCTGGACATCATGAAGGATGAAAATCTGATTGAAAATGCGGCCCGGATGGGCGACTATATCATGGACGGCGTTCGTCAGATTGGCGGGTACAAAGACCTGCGTGGACGTGGTTTGATGATTGGTATTGAATATGATTTCCCCGTGGAAACGCTACGGAATGCGCTGCTGTTTGAGCATCGTATGTTTACGGGTGTAGCTGGGAAAAATACCATTCGGCTGTTGCCTTCTCTGGCGCTGGGCCGCGAAGAAATCGATGTATTTCTGGAAGCACTGAGCAAAGAAGTGCGCGTAATTTCGTAACCGCTTTAACCCGACTTTGCTACCGGAATGACCAATTTCGTAACGTACAACGACGTACCTGATTTGAACGCCCTTATTCAGGAGGGTCTGAATGCCAAACACAATCCTTTTGCCGATCAGGCGCTGGGCCATAATAAAACGATTGGCCTGATCTTCTTTAATTCCAGTTTGCGGACGCGCATGAGTACGCAGAAAGCCGCTCAGAACCTGGGCATGAACGTCATCACGATGAACGTGGGACAGGATAGCTGGGGTCTGGAAATGGAAGAAGGCGTGGTGATGAACGGCGACAAAGCCGAACACGTCAAGGAAGCAGCCGCCGTGGTCGGTAAATACTGCGACATCGTTGCGGTGAGGGCGTTTGCCGGTTTGAAAGACCGTGAGAAGGATTACAGCGAAGTGGTGATGAGCCAGTTCCAGAAGTATGCCGGGGTTCCGGTTGTTAACCTCGAATCGGCCACGCGGCACCCGCTGCAATCCCTGGCCGACTGCATTACCATCGAAGAATTCAGGGTTAAACAACGCCCGAAGGTGGTTCTGACCTGGCTGCCGCACTTTAAACCGTTGCCCCAGGCCGTTGCTAATTCGTTTTCGGAATGGATGAATCACATGGACGTTGATTTTGTCATTACGCACCCGGAAGGCTACGAACTGGCACCGGAGTTTGTTGGTAATGCCCGGGTCATTCACAACCAGAACGAAGCATTTGAAGGCGCTGATTTTATTTACGGCAAAAACTGGTCATCCTACCAGCAATACGGGCAGGTGCTGACTCAGGACCCGTCGTGGATGGTGACGATGGATAAAATGCGGCTGACTGACAACGGTAAATTCATGCACTGCCTGCCGGTTCGGCGCAATATGAAAGTAACCGACGAGGTGCTCGATAGCCCGCAGTCCATTGTAATTGAGCAGGCGGCTAATCGCGAATGGTCGGCGCAGGCCGTATTGAAAGGCGTTTTACAAGGTTTATGAACAGGCTCGTTATCATTAAAATAGGCGGCAACGTCATCGACAATCCCGACGCGCTGAAACGGTTTTTAACGTCGTTTGGCAGCATTCAGGGACACAAGATTCTGATTCACGGGGGCGGCAAAATTGCCACGCAGGTAGCCGAGAAACTGGGCATTGCCACCACAATGGTCGAAGGGCGCCGGATTACCGACCAGCCTATGCTCGATGTGGTCACGATGGTCTACGGCGGCCTGGTCAACAAACAGATTGTGGCGCAGTTGCAATCCCTGGGCGTGGACGCCATCGGGCTTACCGGGGCTGATGCCAATACCGTCCGGTCGAAAAAACGAGCGGTGGGCGAGATTGACTACGGTTTTGTGGGCGACATTGAAGAAGTAAATTCCGGCCAGATTCAATATTTTATCCGCCAGAATCTGGTGCCGGTTTTTGCTCCGCTGACGTACGAGCGTTCCGGCAGCCTGCTGAATACCAATGCCGACACGATGGCATCGGCCATTGCAGTTGATACGGCGATTCGGAATGAGGTAACGCTGGTTTATTGCTTCGAAAAGAAAGGAGTCTTGTCTGACCCCACCAACGACGAGAGCGTTATTAACGAGCTGACGCCCGAAAGCTACACCGATTACAAAAGCCGGGGAATTATCAACAAAGGCATGATTCCGAAACTGGACAATGCCTTCAAAGCCCTTGAAAAAGGTGTCAAACAGGTGATTATCTGCCACGCCGATCAGGTCGCCGAAGCCGTCAATGGTGGGAGCGGAGTGGGAACCGTTCTGCGTTTAGCGGAGGAAAAGGCTTAGCTTACCACGCGTCGGATGCCCATGAAGCGTCGTTTGTAATACTGGGCGTGCAGCCAGTCGTAGCGAACCCCGCCGTTCCAGGCCGAATGAATGAATTTGATGCGGTCGCCCACTACTTCAACAATCATACCGACGTGGCCGATGCGTTTGCTGCGGGAGCTTTGGCCTTTGAAGAAAATCAGATCACCGGGTTTGGCCACTTCCTGCCCGATTTTAACACCGACCCGACCCTGTGCGGCACTGGAATGGGGTAAGGAAATTCCAAACTTACGGTAACAAAACCGGGTAAAACCGGAACAATCGAAACCTCGGGGAGAAGCGCCACCGGAGCGGTAACGCGAAGAAAGATGCTTTTTGGCGTAACTGAGAATGTCGTGAACCAGTGGAATGTGGTCGTAAAAAGCGGAGTCAGAAGCGGCTGAATCGGCAACAACGGGTTGGAGAGCCGGGTGCTTTTTTACAATCTTTTTTAGCGGGCGATGGGCTTGAGCAATGCCAAACGAGACAACGCAAAGCGCTGTCAGGAGCACTTTTCTAATCATAAAATTAGTAGGTCAAGTCAAGTTTCGATTCTTAAACCTATGGCCGTTCGCTAACAAATCCAAACTTTTTACTGTTTTTATCGACTCGGTTACAATAAGTGAATATTTGTCTGGGAAGAATAATTTAGAGTTACTAGTGTTTGTAAAAGCTTGATCCGTAGGTGGTTTACGGATCTGTTACGGCTTTCTAAATAAAGGAGGAGTTTACCGGCTTTTTTTATTGTATAGCCCGGCTCAGTTTGCTTTCATTTCGAGGACAATAACCTGAGTCCACTGATTTTTGCTGATGTTGTCGTCGGATAGAATGACCAGCGTTTTCCGACCCTCCACGTCTTCGCCCCACGTCATGGCTTCGAGGTTATCGGGTCGGAAGCCGTTTCGGTTGTTGAAATCAAAGGCTGGTTTATCCTTCAGCGTAATCAGCTTTTTATTCGCTTCATCAACCTGGGCTTCGTACAGCTTTGCCGTAACGGATTTGGTGGTTTTTTCATAGCATCGTTCCAGCACCAGCAGGCGGGTTTCGTCGCCGGGCAGCGCAATGATTTCCGAAATGCCGCCCAGTTTTTCGTTGTTGTCCGTCGGGCACACGTTCCGGTCAATGTCGTAGCTGAATTCGGCGTCGAATGTTACCGAATCAGCCGTCTTCTTATAGCGGTAAAAATGAATCCGCGAATTATCAATCCGGGCTTCCTCGACCGATCCGGCTTCGGGAGCAACCCAAAGATAATTTGGCGTTAGCGCCAGTGCTTCAACGCCTTTATTGCGGTCCACCGGCAGGGAATGCGGTAAGGGAATCCGCTCAAACCTTTCGCCGACTGCTGGCATGGCGTGTTTTTTGAAGCCTACATACGATTCACTATCGGTTTCGACGGAAAAAAAGTAGGTGTCCGTGGCCGCATCATACCGGACCGATTCGAGGTAAAGACCCGTCTTGAAAACCGAATCCGGTGCGCAAACCCAGTCCGTGAGTTGGTGAAGATTGCGGTACACGTAAAAATTACCCCGGTCAGCGGCCATCTGCCACTCCTGACGGTCCGGAATAAATTCGATTCCTGAAATACCGTGCAGATTGCGGGTGTGCGGAAGGGTGAGGTAATCTTTAAACGTAAAGGATACGGTTTGGCAATGGGCGGTAACAGAAAGCAGGCAGCAAAAAATAAAACTCAGCAGGTATTTCATGAACGGAAAATCGGCACGTACGGTGTTGATGATAATTAACAAATGACCCTATTCGGTTGCTTTTCGTTTCAAGTTACAACTCTTTGGCCGAAATAACGCGAGACACGGAATGAGCCGGGATAATTGCAGGATGTACTGTCGAAAAAGCGTTTACTTTGGGTGAACGGGTTTAGCTTCCCGTTCGAGCCGTTGATAGGCCCTTTCAAAATCTTCGCCCGCCCGGATCGCATCGACGAGCCTCCGCAAACCAGTCCGTCCGACAATTGCCAGCCAGCGCGCCACTTCCTGTCCGGCGGTCATGTAGGCCAGCATAACCCGATTGGTGCCGCCCGAAAAAAAGCCTTTTAACGACTGGAGATCGTGTAACTCCAGCACAATCTGCTGACCGTGGGATTGTTGCTGCCAGTGGTCCCGAAATTCCTCGTAGCGGTGCAGACTGTCCGTTGCCGTCGTAAACCGCTGGTCGATCATCATTGCCAACCCCTCATTAAACCACTGCGGAATCTGCTGCTGGGTGGTCAGCCAGCCCAGACGGGTGTAAAGTTCGTCGTGGCACATTTCGTGGGCCAGTACGTCGGGGTTTCGGCCGTACGGGTTAATAACAATCCACGATTCGCCCCAGGGCGTACCGAGGCTGCACCCGGCCCCTTCGCGGTCCTGGCAGTATTGCTGATATTGTTCCGGCGTCTGGCAGAAAATAACCGTTGCCCGGCTTTGCGGGGGGCTGGTCCATAAGCTTGCGAGCCGTTTGCGCGCCTGATGAATTTCAAACAGCAGGTAAATACGCTGGTGTTCCGGGGTTGTTTTATCCACCCAGACGCCCGAGGCAAGTTTTTGAAAATCAGACCCGTACTTGATCAGTTGACAACGAAGGATCTGCGGGAAAGCCGCAAAATACGCCAGGGGTAGAATCAGTAAAAACAACAGGACGCGGACAACCCAACGCATTCGTGATAGAGTTACGGTATTTAATCGATGGTTTTGGCAGAGCCAGGTCAAGTCCCGAAAACCATCCACGTTAAACGCATCTGACTTCTCGGTATTATCCGGCGGTTTCCGGATGCTGGCCGATCAGTTCGGCTACCTTCCGACCGGTTTGCATGGCGGCATTAAGCGAAGGATAAGCCGTTTGATCACCGCACTGAAAAAGCCGTTCGCTCCACTTCAGGGGTGCGTGCGAAGCATCCGGCAGGTAGGTTGGCAGTGCTTCCGGCAGGTGATAGGTCTTCAGCCAGTGCCATTGCTCAACCTCCGGGCCAAACCAGCCGGCGAGTTCTTTCCGAATCCGTTCGGCGAGCGCTTTCTCATTCACAACGTCCACCCCCTGGGTGCTGACCGAAATCAGTGTCTGACCGTCGGGAGCGTAGGAGGGGGCTACATCGCTCAGGATGGCCAGATGGTGAACAGCCGACTGGCGATTCGGATTCAGGATCAGTAATTTTTCCGGGTTGGAATGATGGGGCTTAGAAGGCTTTGGGGCCGTAAAGTAGGTATTTGTTGTATGGTTAAACGAGCGTTCCGGCGTTGCAGCGCCCAGCAGACGGTTAGCGGCTGCCGCATCGACGGCCAGCACCACCCTATCGGCCTGAAGGGTTTCGCCGTTTTCCAGATACAGCGTCGAATCCTGAATGTGCCGCACCCCCGTATTTAGCCGGATTTGCGCCGGATTCAGCCGGGCGGCCAGTTGCTGCGGAATAGCTTCCATCCCAGCCGCGGGAATAGCCGCATCGCCGGAGTAAAAATTTTTGAAACAGAACTGAAAGAAATTACTGGAGGTCGCCAGGGCATCTTCCAGAAAGATACCACCGAAAAAAGGCCGGAAAAAGAGGTTAATGATTTGATCCGAAAAACCGAATTCTTCCAGAAACGTTTCCGTATCGGTGGCCTGTTGCTGAAAAAACTCGTCGGTCGAAAAACTGCCCATCTTCCGAATGAGTTCAATAATCCGAACCTTGTCGCTGAAGGTGGCTGCATCGGACGCCAGGGTCTGAAGCAGCCCCGACGGTTCGCGCAACGGATTGATGAGCGACATCCACTGGTCGGAGGACGGACCGCCAGGGTTGTGAATCAGCGCCCCCGGTCGGAAGCATTGCAGGTTCAGCGCGTTGTAATCCAGCAGCCGCCGGGTTTCGGGATAGGCCGTCAGCAAGATCTGAAAACCCCGGTCGAGTCGAAAACCGTCGATCACGTCTGTGCGGATACGCCCGCCCACCCGGTCTGAAGCTTCCAGCAGCAGGGCTTCAATTCCCGCCTGGCGGAGGTAAACGGCGCAGGTTAGTCCGGCCATGCCGGCTCCCACAATCACTACAGAAGGTCTGGATTGCATCAGAATATCAGTTCTAGTTGTTACAAAAATACAGGTTACCCAATAGGATGGTTATTTTTACGCTTTTTGTTTGTTACCAATATGAATTTACTGGTTCTGGATAATGTCGATTCGTTTACCTACATGCTGGTGGACTACCTGAAGCAGACCGGGGCCACGTGTCGGGTTGTGCGCAATACGGCTTCGCTCGACGAAATCAGGGCCGAATCGTACGACGGTCTGGTGCTCTCACCCGGTCCGGGGACGCCCCGGCAGGCGGGTTGTCTGATGGAGGTCATTGAACAGTATCATGAGCAACTGCCGATATTGGGGGTTTGTTTAGGGCATCAGGCCCTGGGTGAATACTTCGGTGCGCGTCTGATAAAGGCGGCAAAACCGATGCACGGTAAATTGTCGGTGGTTAGGAAGCGGACGGAAGATGCTTTACTACACAACCTGCCCGCCGAATTTACCGTAACCCGGTATCATTCGCTGGTGCTGGAAAAATTGCCCGTTGAACTGGTTGAGCTGGCGGCTACAGTTGAGCAGGAAAATATGGTGCTTCGACACCGGAATTTGCCAATCTGGGGTATTCAGTTTCATCCCGAAGCGGTATTGACCCAGTATGGTTTAGAAATATTAAAAAATTGGATTACCTTTGTGAAAATGGCGAGATGATGCCTATTTGATTGTATTTTTCCAATTTTTCTACGACAAAACCAAGACCGCTATGAACTATCATGTTCGGAAAGAAGGCAACTTCCGCTACATTGACGAAGGACAAGGCGACGTGTTGCTTTTACTTCATGGATTGTTTGGGGCGTTGAGCAACTGGGATGGCGTGATCAACGCGTTTTCTGATCGGTACCGGATTGTTATACCGGTTATGCCCATCTACGAAATGCCGATCCGCGAAGCCGGATTAGAAGGATTGGTAAAATTTATTGAAAGTTTTCTGGATTATAAAAAATTGACCGATCTGACGCTGCTGGGCAATTCGCTGGGCGGTCACGTTGGTTTATTGTATACCCTGAAACACCCTGAGATGGTGAAACGGCTCGTGCTGACAGGCAGTTCGGGACTGTTTGAAAACTCAATGGGTGGTTCGTACCCGAAGCGCGGCAGTTACGATTACATTGCCGAGCGCGTGGCCTACACCTTCTACGATCCGAAAGTGGCCACGAAGGAACTGATCGACGAAGTGTTTGAAATTACGAACAGCATTCCCAAGTGCCTGCGCATTGTAGCCATTGCCAAATCGGCCCAGCGTAACAACGTGGCCAAGGACCTGTATCAGATTACGGTTCCAACCCTGCTGATCTGGGGGCTCAACGACACCATTACTCCGCCGGAAGTTGCGCACGAATTCAACCGGCTGATTCCCAACTCCGAATTGCACTTTATTGACAAATGCTGTCATGCTCCGATGATGGAGCACCCTGATCGGTTTAACCGCCTGCTGACGGCATGGCTGGAGAAACAATCGCTGACTGAAACCAGCCGCCGGAACGATCTGACCGTTGCCTGATATTCTAAAGAAATTTCCGGAGAGATTTTGAAACTCTAAGGTAATTTTCTTAGTTTTCAGCTATACTGTATTTGCTTATACCGCTCGGCAAGTTTGCTTCGTTAGTGTGTTTAGGTAAAGTAAACAGTAATCAGACAGTAAACTTCCGACACCAATGCTGGCCTCTGAATTAATAGATCCGATGATACCGGCCCTGAAGCCGACGGACACCGTTGGGCAGGCCCTCGACTGGATGCAGGAACACCGCGTTGGGCAGTTAGTAATCGTTGATCAGGGGCAATACAAGGGATTGGTCAATGAAGACCTCCTGATGGATGTGCCCGACGACACAAACCCGCTGAGCGATGTCATGCGGCTTTTCGAGCATCTGTCGGTGCATGAAAACCAACACCTCTACGAACTCCTCAGCTTGATTACCGAACACCGGCTCCAGGTCATTGCGGTAGTCAACGAAGAGCAGGAATTTATGGGTACGGTATCGACCAATGAACTGCTCAAACAATTTGCTCAATTGCTTGGTATTCAGGAAGCAGGCGCCATTCTGATCCTGTCTATCAACGAGCGCGATTATTCCATGGCCGAAATCAGTCGGCTGGTCGAGTCGAATAACGTACGGATTATCAGCAGTTATTTTGCCGGTGCCGCCTACGGAATGCCCGACAAATCGCGGTTGACGCTCAAACTAAATCGTAAAGACATTACCGCCGTGGTGGCCACGCTCGAACGCTTTGGATACACCATTGAAGCGGCTTTTGCCAATACTCCCATTGAAACCATCGATCAGGGGCGGCTCGAAATGCTTCTCCGGTATCTGGATTCGTAAACCTGCACGTCAATCAGTCGGCAGTTACGAGCAAAATATTGGACTTTTCAGCCATCTTTGCAACGGACTGACGGACGCTCTTTATGAAAATTGCTATTCACGGACGTAATGTTGTTGACCTGGCTGCTCCTTTCATTCAATCCATGTTTGATGAGCTGGCCCGGCGGCAAATTGAAATTCAGCTATCAGAAATCTATCGTTCCGCCCTTGATCTTGCCGGTGTTGCTCACCATACGACGCAGACTTATACTTCTTACCTCGATATTTTTGACGCCGATTTCGCATTCAGTCTGGGGGGCGACGGCACCCTGCTGGAAGTGCTCACCCACGCCGGACCCAGCAGTATTCCCATTGTCGGCATCAACATCGGTCGGCTTGGCTTTCTGACCACCATTTCGCCCGAAAATCCCGAATCGCTGCCCAAATTACTGCAAGCCCTGGCGATTGGCGATTACCGGATTGATGAACGGACGCTGGTTAATCTACAGTCGGACGAAGACTTGTTCGATGGGGTTCCGTTTGGACTCAATGACGTTACCATTACCAAAACCGAAACGTCGTCGATGATTACGGTGCATACGTACCTGAACGGCGATTTTCTGAATTCCTACTGGGCCGACGGTCTGATTATCTCAACGGCGACCGGTTCGACGGGGTACTCGCTGAGTTGCGGAGGGCCGTTGTTGCTGCCTCATACCAGCAACTTCATTGTCACCCCCATTAGTCCCCATAACCTGAACGTAAGACCGATGGTAGTGCCGGATTCGGCCCAACTGTCGTTTGAAGTCGAAAGCCGTAGCAACACCTTTCTGGTTTCGGTTGATTCGCGGTTCCGAACCGTAAATACGGGAACCCGTCTGAGCGTTCGGAAAGAAAAATTCGCGGCCCGGCTTGTCAAAATGAGCGATGACAGCTTTCTGAGCACCCTGCGAAATAAGCTTAGCTGGGGCTGGGATATTCGGAATTGAACCAAACCCGGATGGACCCGGAAGATAACCCGGGGTCATAACCTAATTTTAACCCTAATTCCCGAACAGTTTTACCCACTAATCCAATAAAATACTAAAAATGGGCGTTTCAGAGGAGGAGATTGAACAGAGTTGTCAGTTTTCAACCCAATGAATCAGAAGCGCCGGATTACAGGTGCGGTAGTAAGCAAAGAAACATGAAGAATAACCTACTGATTGTCAGTTTGATTGCATCGGTGTGTGCGACATTGCAGCCGGTTGATGGGCAGGCACAGGGCCGCCGGAATCAGTTTGTTCCGTATTCGGAAGTGGGTTTGGGGCTGGGCACGGCCAGTTATTACGGCGAGATCGCCGGTTATCGCAAGCCCATCAAATCAACTTTTCAGATGATGCGCTGGAGTGCTGCGGCCATGTATACGCGTCACTTTACGCCCCGGCTGTCGGCCCGTGCTTCTTTTACCTGGGCGCGGATTGCGGGCGACGACTATAAATACAACCGCAAGGATATCGCTTCGGGCGTTGCGCAGTATGTCCGTAACCTGCATTTCCGCAATGATCTGAAAGAGTTTGGGCTCACCGGAATGTATCAGTTTGTGCCGGATGGCCGTAATTCAAATTTCCGCTCCAAACTGACGCCTTACATTTTTTTAGGACTGGCAGCCGTTGCGCATAGCCCCGAGGCCCGTACACCGGTTGGGTTCAGTACGACCCCCGATGATACAGAACAGCGCTGGGTGAAACTGCAACCGCTAGGAACCGAAGGACAGGGTCAGAACGGGGTTAAACCGTATTCGCTCGTAACGCTGGCCATTCCGTTTGGATTTGGTGTTCGCTACAAACTGAACGAACGGTTTGATCTGGGCGGTGAGATCGGGTTCCGAATGACGACCACCGATTACCTGGACGATGTGGGTGGACCGTTTCCGGATCCAACCATTCTGAAAGACGATCTATCGCGGGTTATGGCCGATCGGCGGTTTGAACCAACAGCCGCCCGAAAAGGAGGTGACCGTCTGGGCGAATTGCAAAATCATCTGGGAACCAGCGACCCCTTTGCCGTTATTGCAACGGACCAGAATTATACCGCACGGGGCGCCGACGGGCGTCTGAAAGATGGATACATGCTGATTAATTTCCAGCTCCATTATATTTTGACCCCACGCATTAAATGCCCTCCAATTCGATAAGTTATACCGTGTCAGTGGCTTATAATTCATATCATGATCCGATGGCGGCCCGTTCTATAAGGGATTTGGGTCGGACTTTTGGAATCCTGATTGGCTTCCTGCTCCTGCTTGTCCCGGCGGCCCGGGCGCAGGCTACCTGGGAAGTGGGCGCGGGTTTAGGCGGTATGATTTACAAAGGCGATCTGGCTCCCAGCCTGATACCGGGCAACATTCGTCCGGCTGGTAACCTGCTGGTACGTTACAACGTCAGCCAGCCATTTACGGTACGGCTTAACCTGGGGCTGGGCCAGATTGCCGGTAATGATCGCCGGTTTAATGACCCGTTTCAGCAGGCCCGCAATCTGGCATTTAAAACCAACATTCAGGAAATGAATGTGCTGATGGAGTATAACTTTCTGAATTACGCCACGCTACGAAAAGTAAAGAACTGGACGCCGTACGTTTTTGGGGGACTTGGCTTATTTACCTTCCAGCCTAGCCCTCAGAGTCCGGGTTATCAGCGTAAGTCACTCTTTAACTTTCCGTTAGGAGTCGGTATCAAGTACGAGTTTAAACGACCCTGGAGTGTGGGGCTGGAATACGGAACCCGCTTTTCCGGTTCGGATTACCTGGATAACTTCGGGCCCAATACGTTCGCGGGCAGCGACAAGCTGCGGAATGGCAACCCCAACTCCAAAGATACGTACACCTACATCGGGCTTACCCTGACCTACCGATTCTACCGGATTACGTGTCCTGAATAACCATTGTTAACGACTTTTTTCTTATTTTTCGAGCTTGAAATAGGATTGAATACAGCCAGTTAAGGTGAAATCAGGATTTTGGAAAATTATGCGGTGGGTCGGCATCCTCAGTGCTTTATGGATTGGATTGTCAAACTCAGCTTCCTCGCAAACCGTTGTCTGGTCCAGCTCAGACATGCCGCGCGTCGATTCCATGTGTCAGCAGTTCCAGCAGCTATACACGCAAATTCGGGAAGAAAGCGTGCTGCCGGATTCGGCCCGAAAAATCTTTAGTGAAATTACACGGGGCCTTCGGGCTAAATTCCGCACCGCTGAACCGTTTCGGCTCGACAGCGCCCGGCGGGATAGCCTGCTACAGACGGCTTACTTCTCCTTTCCGCTTCGCAACTACACGGCCGACGCCATTGGTGGCCGGCACGGCGAAGGCTACCGGGGCAAAGGCTTCGATTTGTTTGATTACAACGTTCGCGGAAGCCACCCCGCGCAGGATATTTTCATTGTCGACCGCGATCAGGATTGCATTGACGATCATACCGACCAGCCCGCCGATGTGCTGGCCATGACCAGCGGAGTGGTGCTGGCCATCGAAACCGCCTGGACACCGGGCCAGGAATACCGGGGTGGCAACTGGATCTGGATATACGATCCCATCCTCGACGGCCTGTGGTACTACGCCCACAACAATGCCGTGCTTGTACGCCCCGGCGAATGGGTCCAGTCGGGCCAGAAAATCAGCGAAGTGGGCCGAACCGGGTATAACGCTTATGCCACCCGCTCACCGACACACCTGCACCTCATGTATCTCCAAATCCAGGAAGACGGGTTGCCGCAACCCCAAAACCCCTACCAGTGGCTCCTGAACGCCCGAAACCACTAGGGAGTTAAGAGTTAAGAGTTAAGAGTTAAGAGTTAAGAGTTAAGAGTTAAGAGTTAAGAGTTAAGAGTTAAGAGTTAAGAGTTGCGTCTGACAACCGCCGTGCGACCAACTCATCATTCTTAACTCATCACTCTTCACTCTTTTTGCCGTTCAATCATACATCGTTTCTTTTCCTGTTTTCATCGGCTGTAGGACGTAATTCATCCGGCTGGGCGGGGTCTGTCCGTTGCCAGCGGTTGTTGTGGGTAGTTTTGAGATGTTAATCACACCACACAAACAACAAATTACGTACTGCCATGAAAAAAATTGTTTTAGCCCTCGTGGTCCTCTTCGCCGTTGTCAGTTGTAAGGACAAAGAAGAAATTAAGCCGGAAAGCCTAGGTACATACCTGATTTATACCAGCCTGAATGGCGCTAAATTCGATCAGGTGGAGGTGAAACTGAACGGAAAAACCGTTGGTGTCCTAACACAGTCCTATACCGATGCCAACTCCCCCGCCTGTGAAACCCAAACATCCGCCAGCGTTTTGCACATTAACCAGCCTGCCGGTAGTTACTCGCTGGATGCCGTGGCGACCATGAAAGGAAAAGAGGTAACCAAATGGTCGGATTCGATTCGTATTGAAGAAGGGGAATGCAGGAGAAGCCGGTTAACCTCGAAGCTGTAAGCGTCGAGTCGAGTTGACCGAACGAATATAGACCAGACTATATCCACACACCAACAGATACCAAAGCCGTGCGGTGACGTACGGCTTTTTGTTTCTAAAAATTACAGCAGGTGATCGGTCGTTTATGGCTGCTCAAAAGCGCTTTTTATCGGTTCAGCATATGGGTGACGTTGCGATACAGCCGATCCTTTGTAACTTAACTGTATCATCCCGCGCCTTGATAATCAATATGTCACCCCAGGTATTCATTTGGTCAGGTAACCCGCATCTCTTCCGACTGCTGATCGGTCTGATTCTGTGCTGCCGGGCCGGAATGGGAGTGGCGCAACAGTTTTCCGACCGAAATTATGGGGTCTACGACGGTCTTTCCTACGTCCATGTATCGGGGTTGCATCAGGATCGGGTCGGTCGGATCTGGATTGGAACCTACTTTGGACTCAACTTCTTCAACGGGGTCGTGCCGATTATCAACCAACGCCAGATACCGGAGCTGCCCGACGGAGGTGATAACATTACCGACTCCCCCGACGGAACGGTTTGGGCCTGCGCAGGTAACCGGCTGTTTCGAATGAACAACATTACGTCTACGGGTCTGAATGTAAAGGAGTTTTCGGTGAACTACGGGCGGAAAGAACCGGTGCAGCAAGTCGTTTTTATGACCGCCGATCATGAAAATAACCTCTGGTTTTCAGCCCGGACCAGTCAGGGCAGTGTCGGTCAACGGCTTTACAGCTGGGAGAACGACCGGATGGGGGACGTGACCAAACGGTATTTTACCAACCCGGAACAACGCTTCCGGGGTATCCTGACCGACTGGCCCAATCGACGTATTCTGTTTTTGACGGAGGAAGGGCGGTTATGGGAACTGAAAAACAGGAAGTTGACGCTGATTGTGGATCAACTCCCGCTGGACCAGCTTCTGGCTGATCCGGCGGGACGGTTCTATGCGATGGCCGGAGCTACCGTCTATCGAATTGAAGGTCAAACGGTCAGTAAGGTGTACGATGTTCCGGTACCGGCTTCGGAATTAGCGGTTTGCGCCATCGGTCTGAATGGTGAACTGGCTTTTCAGAAAGCAGCGGGTGATCGGGATTTGTGCTGGTTTGATGGAAAAACCGTCACCAATTCACACATCAGTTCTTCAGCGGTCAACCGCCTGCTGTTCGACCGGCGGGGCGATTTGTGGGCGGGTACGTCACACGACGGGCTGGTGCAGATCAAGATGAGCGGCTGGCAGTATTTCGATGAATCGGAAGGCTGGCAGGAAGAAACCAACAACATTGGGGAAGACCGAAACGGCGAAATCTGGTTTGCATCCTGGGGGCAGGGCCTAAGCCGTCTGGGTGCCTACGGCGTCGTGCGGGACCGGACGTATCGAAAATCGTTGCCTGCGGACCATTTTCACCCGACGAGCTGGATGGATGCCGACGGAAACCTGCTGCTGGTGGCCGAACCCCGCAAAGGCGTCTACCGATTCGATGGGGGGCAATACCGGCTTTTGCCCGGTTCTGATACCGCCACGCTGGCGCTGGGCTTCTATGATGACGTTCGGCGGAATCGGTATCTGATCGTTTCGAGCTACAATTTGTTTATTTATAACCGCCAAACCCTGGCTCTGACGACTATCATCCGGTTGCCGCCCGACCTGTACGGAAATATGGAAACCGATGCGCTTGGACGATTCTGGATTTGTGGTCTGGATAAGTCCTTGTTGTGGGATGGCCGGAGCCGTTCTTTTGAACCGTTGACCCAACAAAACGGGAAGCTGCCGACGCGAGTTCTGGCCGAAGTAAAGCGCGATAAACGCGGTAACCTATGGCTGGCATCGGGTGACGGACTCTGGTTCTATGATTATAAGAAATACCGGCACATTGCCCCCGCCTTCATTCAGCGCACCATCACCTACTGCCGACCGCTGGGCCGGTTTCTGATGGTAGGCACACTGGAAGGACTCTATGTGTTCGATATGGAAAGGTTTTACGAAACCGGCGAAGAGTGGGTGGCTTATTTCGACCGGGAAAACGGGTTTCGGGGCAGCCAGTGCATTTTCAACGGCATTCTGCTTGACTCACGCGGACGGTTGTGGGTAGCCACGCGCGACCGTATGATGATGATTTCCGAAAGACGGCTTTTTCAGTTGTTAAAACCCGTGCCAACCGGTATCCAGGCGTTTCGGGATATGCGTTCCGGACAGGTTGTCAAACCTGCCAGGGGTGCCATTTCTTTTGAATCCAGCCAGAATGACCTGGAAGTTCGGCTGCTGGAGCCCGGCCCGGCGGGGTTGCTGGCAAGTACGTCCTACCAATACCGGCTGGAACGCCTGGATGGTAACCCAACCACTCCGGAATGGTCGGAGCCTGTCCGGGAAAACTTTTTTACCCTGCAAAATCTGACCGACGGTTCCTATCGGCTGACCATTCAGGTCTTACGGGCGGAAGGCTTATGGAACACGCGCCCGCTTGTGCAGGAGTTTCGGATAGCCCCGCCCTGGTACGCTACGTGGTGGTTCCGGACGCTGGTGATTCTGGCGGTTGTCGGGGCGGTATTCTACTGGCGTTTGCGGCAGGTGCGGCTAGCGGCCCAACGGCGGTTAAACCGGCTCCAGATTCAACGCCGGATGTCGCAACTGGAAGTGGAAGCGGCTAATCGCGAGAAGCAGGAGTCCGAAATCCGGCGAAAACTGGCCGAAGCCAGCCGGGCGCGGGCGTTGCTGGAGGTAAAGGCCATTACCAACCAGATTGATCCGCATTTTGTCGCCAATTTTCTGACGGCCATTCAGTCGATTACCTACGAAGCCGACCCGGATACGGTGGTGAGTTACCTGGCAAAATTCGGTTCGATTTTCCGGAATCAGTTGATGAGTAAAAGCCGGGTTTTCTGGACGCTGCGCGAAGAACTGGAGTTTGTTCAGAATTACCTCGACCTGGAACGGCTGCGTTTTGGCGACCGAATCCGGTTTACGGTGGAGGTCTTGGAAGGGCTTCCGATGGACACAAACCTACCGAAAATGCTGATTCAGGGTTACGTTTCGAACGCCATTAAACACGGTCTGGAACACAAGCCCCAGGGTGGAACCGTCAGCATACGGGTTTGTCAGTCCGACGAGTATTTAAAGATCCAGGTAGAGGACGACGGGGTGGGGCTGGAGAAAGCCCGGCAATACCGGCGTCGGAGTACGGGCCGTGGGCTGGACATCAATCAGGCGGTTTTTGACCAGTTGAATCAGTTTAATGAAGTGAAAAGCTCCCAGCAGATCATCGACCTGACCAATCCTAAAGCCGGCATTTCGGGCGTACGGCAGGAAGCCCACATTCCACTGTACCCGGTGTTGCCGCCGGAGGAGGTCACGGTCGATTCTTAATTTCTTTTGATCCCTGCTTTATGAATCCATTAATTGTAAAATCAGTCATTATTGACGATGAGCTTCCGGTTCGGCGTACCCTGCGTAGTATGCTGACCTCGTTGCCGGAAGTAAGTGTGGTCGGCGAAGCCAGCAATGTAACCGAAGGGCTGGACCTGATTACGGAACAGAAACCGGACCTGATCTTTCTGGACATCAAGATGCCTATCCGAAGCGGATTTGAACTGCTGGATGAACTGACGCTACAACAGCAGTTTTACGGTGTTATTTTCGTGTCGGGGTACCCGGACGATGCTCTGACCGCCGTGCAGAAAGCCGCCCCGCACCTGCACTCGGACTTTGTGGTGAAACCCATCGACCCGCTGATTCTGAAAGAAAAATTCCGGCTGTTCTACAACAAATGGCGGGCCGACAAAGAGCATGAGATCGAACTGACGGCGCAGTTGGAAAAGGTATTCAGCCAGAATCCGGAGTCGGCAGCCCTGTCGGGTCCACGGTTTCTGACGTTTCAGAATTCGGTTGCGCTGCATCGCATCGAGGTGGCCGACATCATGTACTGCGAATCGGCCAATAAACAGATCAACGTATATTGCTCCAGACAGGAGCATTTGAACGTTCCAAACCTGACGCTGGATTCGCTCGAAAAACTGCTGCCGGCAGATCACTTTATCCGGATCGGTAAAAGCCACATTCTGAATAAAGGAGCCATCAGCTACCTCGAAAAAGGCGCCCGGCCCAAGTGCCGTCTTGTTCTCGGCAACCGCATCCGCGAACTGCTCATTTATGCCAGCAACGTCTGGAAGGTCGAGGAAAGTTATTTGTAAGTATACGACGGCTTTGTAAAGAGCCTGTCGGGAAGCACGACTAAAGGCATACTTCAACCGTTATATGCCTTTAGTCGTGCAGGGGTTTGATTACCAGTTTGGATTCTGGGTCATTTTCGGATTGGCGTTAATTTCGGCCAGTGGAATGGGCCACAGATAATCGCGCTGCGGATTAAACTTTCGCTGTTCGACCGCCACCGGTTTTCCGGTTGCGGGATCGACGGCCCCGTATACCGTACCGTTCAGCACTTGTTCCCCAATTTTCCACCGGCGGATGTCGTAAAACCGTTGTCCTTCAAAAGCGAGTTCAACCTGCCGTTCGCGCCGGATGAATTCCCGCATTTTAGCCTGAGAGTTATACACTTTGGTATCAACGTTCGGCATACCGGCTCTTTTCCGAATCTGGTTCAGATAACGAAGCACATCCGGGTTTTGCCAGTCGCCGGTTTCTATCAGCGCTTCCACGTAATTCAGCAGGACCTCCGCGTAACGAATCACAAAAAAATCAAGCGATCCGTTTTCCTGATTGCTGATATCCCGCGCATCCAGCCATTTTTTAATCCAGAACCCGGTTTGGGTTGACTGGGTCTGACCAATCAAATCGATACTGGTTGTACTGAAGGGGTCCATTTTCCGGTTAAGAAACGTTTCGCCGGGTGTCAGAATGGAAGCCGTAAAGCGCGGGTCCCGGTTGTTGTTGTGATTCGGGTTTTTCGTGTAGATCGCCAGACTATCCGGTCCCAGTTCCTGCAATGTTTTCCCTTGCTTGGTTTCGTAGGTGTTCACGATGGCCAGGGTTGGGCTGGTAGTTGCGTTAGCACCTCCGAAGCTCTTGGGGGCCAGACGCAGAAAGGCCTGTCTTTGACCACTGCGAAAAAAGAAAACCCGTTCTTTATTGACCAGACCGGCGTAGCTAAACAGCGCGGCATAGCTGTTGATAGCCGGGTCAGCGCTCTGATAAAGCTCGTACACATTGAGGTCAATGACTTTTTTTGCCGTAACGGCGGCATTTTTATAATCGCCGATAAACATATACAGATTGGTCTGGATGGCGTAACACACTCCTTTGCTCATCCGGTACATATCGCTATCGGGATACCGCGCGGGTAAGACTTCCGCAGCCTTGTCCAGTTCGGAAATGATAAACGCCACCACCTCGTCCTGCGAGTTTCGCCCCACGTACTGCTCGGCGGGTGTTAAGGCATGATCGACGATGGCAATGGGGCCAAACAGCGTGAACAATTCAAAGTGATACCAGGCGCGCAACGCCCGGGCTTCGGCGGCATACCGTTCCTTCAGACTGGGGTCCTGCACATAAGCCTTCTGATAGTTTTCCAGAAAACGACAGGCGTTCCGGATCGAATTGTACCGATTCTGATAATGGGCCAGCGGAATGCCCGAAGAACTGGTTGCTGTCCCGAGCGTAAATACTTCAAAATCGGTGTAGTTGGCGCGGAAAACCGACTCGTCGGAAGCGCCCGACAGGTGGACCCGGGCATTGGAGTAAAAACCGTTGTAGATGATGACACCCGTAGGAACGCCCTCATACACTCTTTCCAGGGCGTTTCTCAGATCCGTTTCCAGGTTCCACCACTTGTCATCCGTCGTGGCGGTGGGGTTATCACGCTCCAGAAAATCCTGACAACCCGTTCCCATAAACAGGAAGACTACAGCAACAAAAATACGGATATTGGTTTTCATAGTCAGTTTTAGGTTAAGGTTTAAAACCGGATGTTCAGCCCCAGCGAATAGATTTTGAAAAGCGGGTGAGTGCCCTGATCCCCTTTGGTTTCCGGATCAATGATTTTCATCTGGGTGAAGGTCAGCGGGTTTTGGGCGTTGAAATAAATCCGGGCAGTCTTGACCCCAATACGGCTTGTGGCGGTTGCCGGAATCGTGTATCCTAATTGGATGTATTTCACGCGGGCAAAGGCACCGTTCACCTGCCAGAAATCGGAAAGCAGGCCGTTATTACCGGGCGCGGGCATCAGACGCGGAAAG
Source organism: Larkinella arboricola (assembly GCF_003259745.1). GTDB lineage: Bacteria > Bacteroidota > Bacteroidia > Cytophagales > Spirosomataceae > Larkinella > Larkinella arboricola. The sequence goes on from NZ_QLMC01000004.1 coordinate 271,989, forward strand.
CGGGCACCGGTATTTTCGGGAGTCCAGTAATCCAGGTGCCAGGTCAGGGGTGTGCCACCCTCGCCGGAAACGTTCAGCGGCAGGGCGATGCGTCCGGTATAAAAAGCCGCTACATTGCCAACCCCGGTCAGAAGGGCCTCAAAATCGAAGTTTTTGATTTTAAACGAAAGGTTTCCAAAATAATTTGCCAGCGGATCCGTCGGACCCAGCAGCACCCGGTCGTCGTTATTGATAACACCATCCTTATTGACATCCTCGTAACGAATGTCGCCCGTTTGCTGGCCCGAAAAAATGGGAATGCCCTTATCAATATCACCCTGCTGAATCAGGCCCATACTGCGGAAACCGTAGTATTCGGTTATGGCCTGGCCTTTGGCCCAGATATTATTTCCGTTGATGATCGGCGTTTCCTGCGATAGCTTCAGCCACTCGGAGCGGTTGCGGGAGTAGCCCAGATTGATGCTGAAACTGATGTCCTTTGCGACGGTTTTGGTATACCCCACTTTCAACTCCCAACCCGTGTTTTTTACGCTGCCAATGTTCAGCGGGCCGGTCAGGAGGGCGGAGGTGAGCGTCGGTTGCGGACTCAGAATCAGGTCGTCCGTTCGTTTGCTGTACCAGTCAAAGGTGACATCCAGTTGCCGGTCGAACAGGCTGAGGTCCCCACCAATGTCGATAATACCCACTTTTTCCCAGGTGATGTTGGGGTTGCCAATGGAGTTTTCCGTACCATTTCCGGTGTTGATGGTCGATTGGTACCGGTAAGGGGCAATCGCGTTATTACCGAGCTTTCCGTATGAACCCCTGATCTTAAATTGACTTAATGCCGGCAGGTCCTTCAAAAAGGCTTCATTGCTCACGTTCCAGCCCACGGCCATCGAAGGGAAGTTGCCCCATTTGCGGTTTGGCGCAAACAGCGACGAGCCATCCCGGCGCATCCCCAACTCCACCAGATACCGGTCGTTGTAACTGTAATAGGCTTTCCCGAAAAAAGAAATAAGGTTGATTTCCTGCCAGGCATCGGCATTGTTCATTTCCTGCGAATAACCGCCCAACACGTTCAGCCGGTGATTGCCGAAGTTTTTGGTGTAATCCAGGTTGCCACCCGCGTAGTAGTAGCTCGAACGGTTAGTTGGTCCGGCCGATTTGATGGTTCCGTAATCCCAACCGGCTTTGTCGTTTGTGAAATAATCGAAAAAGACGAAGGCTTCCCGGTCGGTTTTGTCCGCACCGGACGACACCCGGTAACTGAACTGGCCCTTCAGAGTCAGGTCCCGGTTGATATCCCATTTAGGGCGGAGGTTGATCAGCACCTCATCCCGAATCCGCTGCGTAATTCCTCCCTTCTCGACCTGCGCCAACGGGTTCCAGCTTTCGCCGTACGTTCCGTAGTACGAGTAGCCGGGCCGTTCGGGCTTTTCCGGAAATTTGGCCATGATGTTGGGGGGCGCCGTAAAAATCCAGTTCAGCAGGCGGGAGGTATTCCCGCCGTACGCATACGGCTCCATCTGCGCATCGCGTGAAGCAAACAAATCCATAAACACTACAATGTCCTTCCGCAAATCGACGCTGGTGTTGGCCCGGACGGTGGCCCGGTTAAACCCCGAATTAGTCACCAAACCGTCCTGTTTGAGGTAATTGGCCGACAATGAAAAACGGGCCGTGCTGTTTCCGCCCGATACCAGCAGGGCGTGCTGTTGCAGGGGCGACTGCTGTTTAAGCAATAACTTGCCCCAGTTGGTGTTTGGATTCCGGTTGGGATCGGTGCCGCTGGCGGTATTGGTAATCACTTCCTCCGAGTAAGTCGGGTCGCCCCCCGTATTGCGCCGGGCTTCGTTGACCATGCGCATATACGTGGGAGCGTCGACAAAATCAGGGGTGGATATAGGCGTCTGAATACCGTAAAAACCGTTGTACTGCACATCGACTTTTCCCGCAACGCCCCGTTTGGTCGTTATCAGAATAACGCCATTTCCGGCCCGGGCGCCGTAAACCGAAGCCGCTGCTGCATCTTTCAGAATGGAAATCGTCTCGATTGTGTTGGGGTCGAGCTTGTTCATGTCGAAGGGCACGCCATCCACCAGCACCAGGGGCGACGAGCCCAGCAGCGAGCCAATTCCCCGAATTTTGATCGAAGCGGCATCCCCGCCCGGTAAACCGGATCCCTGGGCCACGTTGATACCGGTGGTTCCGCCCTGCAAGGCCTGCGACAACTGGGTGATCGGTTTGTTGTTGACGTTGGACAAATCAACCGTGCTGACCGAACTCGCCAGGTATTTTACTTTCTGCTCCGAAAAACCCGTAACGACAATCTCGTTCAGGGCGTTAACATTTTCCTCCAGCGAAATCGTCAGGTTGCGTTCCCGGCCCGTTACGGTGTATTCCTTGGTTGTAAAGCCAACATACGAGAAAACCAGTAAATCACCGGCTTTTACTCCCATGTCAAAAAAGCCATCAACGTCGGTTGTTACACCCTGCGTGGTTCCTTTGACAATAACCGTAACACCGGGTAGCGGTCCCGGCGGTTCTTTCTGATCCAGCACCCGCCCCCGAATCCTGACGGTATCAAGGGCGGAGGTTTTGGCCACTACCGTAACGGCAGTAGGTTTTCTTGGCTTTAAAATGATATGGTTGTGAACAAGCCTGTAGGTAAAGGCCGATTTCTTAAGGGTTTGATCCAGCAGGGACAACACTTCTCCGGTTCTACTCTGAACCGTAACAGACTGATTGACATCAATTTCTTTATCGCTAAAGAAAAAACGGTATTCCGTCGTTTGTTCGATCAGTTTGATAAAGTCGCGCAGCAGCATCTGCTCGGGTTTTCGTCGGATCAGTTCGCGAACCGGGTCGGATTTAGCTTGTGCAAAACCAGCCTGCATCGTCAACAAGGTGACAAACAGTAGCTTTTGTATAATACGCAGGCTACTTCTACCGGAGTCGGTCATGTACTTGTGGTTCATAAAAAGTTGAGTTAGAAATGGAGTTGTTGCGAAAATTCGATCGGATGTTTACGCTAGCGAATCAGGAGGGTATCCTTCCGGATGGAATACTCAAAATCACTGCTGGCCTGAATGACCTGTAAAATCTCTTCAAGCGGTTCGTTCTCGTCGAAACTTCCGCTAAACGTTTCCTGTCGGTATTTCGGATTGGAAAAAATGATGTGGATATTGAATGTACGTTCGAGCCGCCGGGCGATGTCTTCAAAGGCCAGGTGTTTGAATTCGAGCTTACCCGTCGTCCAGCCGGTATGTTCCGTAGCATCGACGGCCTGGATGACAATGGGATCGCTCGTTTTCCGGACGGTGGCCGAAAAACCCGGCTTGAGAATGGAGAAATGACGGCTCCCCGCATGAGAAACGGCGACCTGCCCGCGCACCAGAATAACCCGCTGTTCGCTTTCAGATGGATAGGCATACACATTGAATGCCGTGCCCGTAACCCGTACGGTGGTGCGGTCGGTCTGTACAAAAAACGGTTTATCGGGCGACGATTGAACCTCAAAGAAGGCTTCCCCTTCCAGTTTTACTTCCCGCTTCCGGGAGTCAAACCGGGTTGGATAGCGGAGTTTCGAGCGGGCATTGAGCCACACAACCGACTGATCCGGCAGCACAATCCGACTGCGTTTTCCGGCTGGAGTTTCTACGATTTGGTAGCTGATTTCCGGCTGCAAACGGTTTTGATTAAAATACGCCAGAAAGGCCAGTCCGGTCACCAACAAAACGGCAGCCGCCACCCGCAGCCAGCGCCAGGGGGTAGTCTCCAGCGGTCGGATGGTTTGCTGATCCAGTTGCCGTTTAACGAGCTGCCAACGCTGCCGGGTGTACTCCACATCGGTCGCGTCTACCTTATCCATGCTGGCCATTGACCAGGCATTTTTGATCTGGATAAACAGGCGTTTATTGTCGGGCGATTCTTCCACCCAGCGCAGGAGTGTCTGGGCCTCGTCTTCGGAGAGTTCACGGGCCAGATATCTGGCAATTTGTGTAGCGTTCATAGCGTGCCGATTTGTACGTAAAAACAATGCAACCGGCACGAACCCCTAGTTGGAGTAATAAAAAATAATCGATTTTTTATATTTAAAAATGAAGTACCAACAAGATCAGAGGGCTAAATAAGGAGGTGTGTAGGGGATCTTGTTGAAAATAAATGTCTTATAAAATAAACCGCAAGGGTTTATAATTCCTGTTCAAGTAGAAGAATCACCATGCCCATATACGGTTTTAATTTATGCCGCAGGACGGATAGGGCCTTTCCAATATGGTTTTCAACGGTTTTCTGGGAGATATTCAGCTGGTCGGCAATTTCTCTGTGCGAAAGATGTTGAAAACGACTCATCCTGAACACCTGACGGCATTGGGCCGGGAGCGAATCAATAGCCGCCTGGATGGCATCCTCCAATTCCTGGAACGTCAGCCAGTTTTCGTCAATGTGCTGAAGTGCCTGCTGATTCAACTCCAGTTCAGCCGACCGGCGCACTTTATGATGAAAACTTTTGAGGTAATTCAGGCATTGATTACGGGTCAGGGTTAGAAGATACCCGTTGATATTGCTATGATCGTCCAGCTCTTCGCGTTTACGCCAGAGCGTAAGCAAAACCTCCTGTGCAATATTGCGGGCTTCTTCCCAATCTGAAATGTAGGAATAAGCGAAGTTGACCAATCGGGGGAAGTAATCATGAAAGATTTGCTCAAAGGTGACCTTACAGCCTTCTTTCAAATCCAATACTTCTTTATTTCCTATTGGCTTGATCACGGAGGTTGGTTTGTTTAAAAAGATGTCGAAATATAAAAATTGGCGCTTTTTTTTGAAACATATCTTTGTGAATAAAAGCCTGCCTAGATATATTAATTTCGTTCTTTCCAATTAAAACGGCGATGGCTGTCCAATCGGACGAGCCACCGCCGTTTCCAGTTTTTAGGATAGGGTAATTACCAACCCGGGTTTTGTTGCAGCGCTGGATTCAGCGCCAGTTCATTAACGGGCAACGGCCAGAGATAATCCTTGGCGGGATCAAACTTCCGGAAGTTGGCAGCCTGCACAATGATGTAATTATCCGGCGTCAGGTTTACCGTGGATGAGACATACTCCGATTTAAAGAAGTAGTTGCCCAGTACGGGTTTAACCAGTTCGGTCTCGGCGGTTTTCCAGCGGATCAGATCCCAATACCGGAAGCCTTCCTGTGCCAGTTCGACCCGGCGCTCCCGGCGGATTTCGTCGCGCAGGTTCAGGCCGTTGGCCGCGGCCAAGGCGTTGGTCAGTTTGGCTACGCCACCTCTGGCCCGCAGCCGGTTGATGGTCAGGTCCAGGTCCGCATCGCTGATGGCACCGTCCAGTTCGTATTTGGCTTCGGCATACGTCAGCAGCACTTCGGCATACCGCAGCAGCGCCCGGTCGGTGGTCGATGCCTGCGTATTCCAGTCGTCGATGTTGGCGTATTTCCGGAACGTAAAACCGGTTTTGTTGAACACCAGGTTGGCGATATCAAAAATGGGTTTGGTGGTCATGTACGGATCACCAGCCTTCATAAAGGTTGCACTCATGCGGGTATCGCGGTCGGTAAAAACGTCCACCGATTTCACCGGCGCTTTGTACAGGGGCGATTTCGAAACCGGCAAACCGTCTTTCATCAGGTAGGAATCCGCCAGACTTTTCGTGGGGTTCATGTTGCCCGTTTCCAGGCTGCCCCGGTAATAGTTGTGGGTAGATACCCGATCCGTGTTCGATACGCCGTATTGCCGCACGATGATGTTCTCGCGGTTTTGCCGCCCTTCGCCAGCCAGTTGAAACAGGTCAAAATAATTGCCGAACAGATCGTGTTCCTTGCTATCCATTACGGCTTTTGCGGCATTAACGGCCAGCGTCAGGTGGGTGTTTGGGTCGCCGTATTTGTGGTATTTGGCCCGGGTTCCTTCAAACAGCGCCACCCGCGCCTTAAACGCCAGGGCCGCCGTGTTCGAAATCCGTCCGTAATCGGCGTTTCCCAGAGCCGTGGGAGTTGGCAGTTTGGCAATTGCAAAATCCAAATCCTCGTACATCTGTTTAAAGATTTCGTCCCGGCTGGCGGCAGGCTGGGTCAGTTCGGGAGAGTCTTCGGTCAGAGTTTTAAGAATCAGAGGCACCGTGCCATATTTCTGCACCAGCGAATAATACCCCCAGGCCCGGAAGAAACGGGCTTCGGCCAGGTAGCGGTCCATCACAGCCGGACTGACCGCACCAGCGGCCCGGGGCGCTTTTTCCAGGGTGTTGTTGGCCGCCCGGATTAAGTTGTAGACATTGTTGTAATCATTCGTTGCCGTAGCCGGAGCCAGCCGCGAGCCGTCACTAATGTTATTGGCGGCCAGCCCAAAGGCGTCGTCCGACCAGTTATCTTCGGTATTAAAGCCCGGTAAAAACGTATACAGGTAGTTGTTGGCGAGTTTGATGTCGGATTCAGATCGCCAGAAGGTTTCGTCCGAAATGTTAGTTTCGGGCAATCGGTCCACTTCGCAGGCCGTCAGACACGCCAGGAGCGCCAACGTAGCAAAGCTGTTTTTTATAAGCACTTTCATTGATAAATCGATTTAAGATTTGTTGCTAATCAACTGTTAAAAAGATACGTTCAGGCCAATGGAAGCCGTGGCAAAAAACGGATAGTCGTTTTCGACACCGTCCCGGGTTTCCGGATCAAAATAGCCCTGGAAGGGGCCCAGCCCCGAAATAGTCAGGATATCCTGACCGGAGAAGAAAAACCGTGCCCGGGAAACGTTGATTCGCTGCGTCAGGGTGGCCGGCAACGTATAGCCGATTTGCAGGTTCTTTAACCGCATATAGCTGGCGTTCAGCGTCCATTTGTCGGAGGCCAGGTAATTGTGTGTACCACCGGTAAAGGGCCGCGGGTACAGCGCATCCTGATTTTCGGGGGTCCAGTAATCGCGGTGGATGGCCAGCGGCTGTTTCCAGGTCACCAGCAACGGAGCAACGGATTCGGCAGTTGAGCGGTAACTGCGCTTGCCCACACCCTGGAAGAACGCCGTAAAATCGAAGCCTCTCCACTGCGCCCCCAGCGTGATGCCGAACAGGTAGCGCGGGTTGGTCGTACCCAGAAAAATCAGGTCGCCGTGATCGGCTACGGTTCCCTTGCCCACGCTCAGGCGGCCATCGCCGTTCTGATCCACATACTTGACGTCTCCCACGTCGGTCCGGTTGTCCTGGAAAGCCCAGTTTTTAACTTCATCGGGCGATGTGAAATAACCCGTGGTCTGGTACCCCCAGATGGTATTGAGCGGATAACCTTCGATCAGCCCATTCGTTCCGGTGCTTACCACGTTGCGGTTCGAGAAGCTAACGAGTCGGTTGTTATTATCGGACACGTTGACTGCCAGTGAATACGTAAACTCCTTGCCAATGCGGTCGCGGTAGCGGATTTCCGTTTCCCAACCCCATGATTTCAGTTCGCCAATGTTCTTGCGGGGCGTACCAATGCCGATGGTGGCCGGCAGTTGCTGGGCCGTCAGCATGTTGCGGTTAAACTTCACGTAGTAATCGCCACTGAACTGGAGCCGGTTCTGGAAAAAGCCGAGATCCAGACCGCCGTTGGTCGTTTCGATGGTTTCCCACGACAGGGCCGCCGATGGAATGGAACCCTGGTAAATGTAGGACGTCCGGGAGTCGCCCAGAATCAGGTTGTTGCCCCGGCTCAACTGGCTGAGGTAATCGTAATAACCGATGGCATCGCCCAGGGCGCCCCCCAGACGGCCCCACGATCCGCGCAGTTTCAGCTCAGACACAAACGGCACGGCGTCGCCAAACCACGACTCCCGGTGTACATTCCAGCCCACCGAAGCTGCCGGGAAAACTTTCTGCCGCATACCGGGTGCCAGCTTGGAACTTTCATCGAGCCGGATGGTGGCCTCAAACAGGTACTTATCGGCGTAATTGTAATTAAACCGCCCAAATATCGACTGAAACGCGTACGTCCGGATGGTCTGGCCGTTGGTCTTGGTTTTATCGTCGCCCAGGTTCAGCGTCGGAAGATCGTTGCTCACCAGGTTGGTAGCCCTCGACCAGGCGTTGTCTTCCCGGTAATTTTCCCACTGATAGCCTGCAAACAGGCCGAAATTATGATTCTCGCCTACTTTGAAGTCGTAGTTGGCCAGGAATTGCAGGTTCGTATTCTTGGTTAACTCGTTGTCAAGCTGATAGGAATTAATCTGGTTGACGTAACCCGCCACCTTCGATTTAGCCCACAGGGGAACGGTGCGGTAGAAAAGCTGGCGATCACCCCGGCGGTATTGCGTTCCGGCCACCGCCCGCAGTTGCAGCCCCTTGACGAAATTAGCCGCCGTCAGGGTAAAAACACCGTCGAAGAAGTTGCGCGCGTAGTTGTTGTAACCTCCTTCGGCCAGAGAAGCGTAGGTGTTGTTCGCTGAGTTGTACCGGCCTTCGGGCGTAAACATGGGGTTCCGGGTGCGGAAACGGTATACCTGATACATCAGGCCACTGTTGTTCGCGTCGGCAGCGGGGCTCTTGGTCCGCTCATTCGAGTACGACAACCGGCTGTCCAGCGAAAGGTGTCTGGTCAACTGAGAGCCTAGATTCACCCGCAGGTTATACCGTTTGTAGTTGTCGGGGCCGACCTTAAAAACGCCCTGCTTGTTGTAATAACCGCCCGAAACCAGGAAGTTCAGCTTGTCCGTACCGCCCCGCGCCGTGATGTTGTGGGTCGACATGGAGGTATATTTGCGCAGAACGCTGTTGGCAATCGGCTCCTGGTTGAAGTACAGGTATGTGCTGGTATCGGCCGGATTGATGGCGTAGGGAACCCCGTTACGGATGTTCTCCATTTCAAAATCCGTATACTCCGGTGCACTTCCCGAATTGACGCGGGCCAGGTTGGAAAATTCGGCTTCTTCCAGCAGCGACATCCGGCCCGGAATGTTGATGCCCCAGTCAATCCCCTGTTGGGCCAGGTAATCAAACGTTACTTTTCCGGCTTTGCCTTTCTTGGTCGTAATCAGAATAACCCCACCAGCCGCCTGAGCGCCGTAGATGGCGGCAGCCGCGGCATCTTTCAGTACGCTGATGCTTTCCACATCGTTGGGATTCATGGTTTGCATGGTCGAGATGGGCACACTCACCCCGTCGAGCAGCACCAGGGGGTTCACGTTTCCGTTGGCCGAGGTCGCGCCCCGGATCTGGATGGCAATATTATCGCGACCGGGCTGACCATTCTGGCGGGTGATGATCAAACCGGGTGTGACGCCCTGAAGGCCATTCGCCAGGTTAGGAGAAGGGCGGTTTTCGAGGGCCTTTGATTCAACCGTCGAAACGGCACCGGTCAGGTTGACTTTTTTCTGCACACCGTAGCCGACCACAACCACTTCTTCCAGACTTTTGTCGTCAACCGCCAGCGGAATGTTGACAACCGACCGATTGCCAACGGTAATTTCCTGCCGCTGGTAGCCCACAAAGCTGATAACCAGCACGGCTTTTTCATCCGGAACCACCAGTTTATACTCGCCGTTGGCGTCGGTGGTGGTTCCACGGGTCGTACCTTTTACGGCGATACTTACCCCGGGTAAGCCTTCGCCTTTTTCGTCGGTTACCTTGCCGGAGATCGGCTGTTCGGCCGCAACGACCAGGCGCCGTTCGGGTTTACCTAAACCGTTTGCTTCAGCCAGAATAGGGGCCGTGACCACGATAAACAGGGGCACAACGGAGGTTTTCAGTAGCCTGGGCAGCCAACTGAAATAGGAAACATTACTTTTCATACGAGAACATCAGGTAAAGGTTTATACGTGTTAGAATGCGCAGTTTTCCTGCGGGTCAAGGTGTATTGACAGGTTGTTTGAATTGAAAAAATATACGTAAGTGTATCAACAGACCAAGGCTTGTGGTACCGTTTGGATAAGACGGTCTTTCGCCCAACGAGACTGACGCAGCAATGCCTTCAAAACGGTAATTTCAAAGGCGGTTGGTGCTGTAGCGAGTTAGTAAGCAGCGAGTTGTGACTCATCAAGTGAAGGGCGCTTTCATGATCTTTCCGGGAGCGAAGTTTGTAAAGGAAACCTTTGCAAGTGCCCGCACCACTTTCGGGGTTAGGTTGGTAATCTTCTTTTTGTACTGACAAAGTAGCTTATTCCAATCTCCTACTCTATCACTTATATGATTATACTGAGATAGTATTTAACGGAAGTGGTAATGCTACTATCGGGTCGGGGAGGGCGCATTTTTTAACGCAACGAGCGGCTATTTTTAGAGGTTCGGCATGGGGAGCGGGCAAATAAATAGGGTGGATTAACCGACGGCGCAGCAAATGGCTACTCCATTGATTAATCCACCCTACAGTCGGAAGTCAGGTTCCGGTTTAGCGGGTTTTGGTTGTATTTTTACTGTCCGGTCAGAATTTTGTTGGTCACCTCCTGATTGATGGTGATATAACCGGGATAGTCAATTTTTTTGTTGCCCAGCGCCAGCGTAGGTTTGATTTTGATGGTCAGAACCGACGGTTTGGTGTTGTTGGTGCCACTCATGTTCCGAACCAGATCCGTAAAGGCCGACCGCGTTTTGTCGTCCGTGAGCAACTGATAGGCATTGGCATTCAGTTTAATCGGGACACGCGTGCTACCGCCCCCCGGTGCTACTTCGATGCGCTGGTTGATAAAGCCGTTGAAGAGTTCCTGATCTGCCAGTTGAATTTTATACTCCAGCTGGTTGATGGCGGCTACTTTATTGGTCGGATTGGTGATGTCGATATTGAGCCGGGCGCTCAGCGGAATGCTTTTGGACAGCAAACCGGCGGCAATTTGCGGATACCGCATCGGGTTCAGATCTTCCATATTTCTCAGCTTACGGATATCAATTCCGGACAGGTAAACGCTGTCGGCCGATGCGATGTTGAATTTACAGTCGCCCAGGGCTTTCGCCTGCGAGAGCTGCCGGTTGACGGTACACTGGTTAAAAAGCAGCGCAAAAGCCGAAATAGCCACAAAAAAGACGAGTTTTTTCATTCCTTGTTATTCGATTAGGTTGTACTGACGTTAGATAGACGAAAAAGTGATTGGTTTAGTTTGGAAAAAAATAGATTCATCCAGCTTCTGGCGTAAACAGGTTGTGGTTTTGGCTGCTCTTTGGCAACCGGGTTGCCGTTTCGTCCGGCGAAAAAACACATTCCCCGCTATTTCGGGCGTTTTTCAGTGCATAAAATTTTGTGGTCCATTGTTTTGGTGATATATTTATACGTAAAGCTGGTTCGGGTTAGGAAATGGCCCGAAAATTTTGTATTTTTACTATCTGAAAACGTCTTTTTAAACGTCTTTCCTATAACAATTCCGGAAAACGGAAGTATACTGGTTGCATTCTATGACAAACGAATTAATTGAAACCGACATCACACCAGAAGGTCACGTACAAGGCGATTATGGAGCTAGCAACATCCAGGTTCTGGAAGGGCTTGAAGCCGTCCGGAAACGACCGGCTATGTACATTGGTGATGTGGGAGTCAAGGGATTACACCACCTGATCTGGGAGGTAGTCGATAACTCGATTGACGAAGCCTTGGCTGGCTATTGCGACACCATCCACGTAACGATTAACGAAGACAATTCTATCACCGTACGCGATAACGGACGGGGAATTCCGACGGGAATGCACAAAACCGGCAAGTCGGCCCTGGAAGTGGTTATGACGGTCCTGCACGCCGGTGGTAAATTTGATAAAGATACTTATAAAGTTTCGGGTGGTCTGCACGGTGTGGGCGTTTCCTGCGTAAATGCTCTGTCGACGTCGTTGCGGGTGGAAGTACACCGCGAAGGCAAAGTATTCGAACAGGAGTACAGCATCGGTCATCCGTTGTACAATGTTCGGGAAATCGGCACCGCCAGCGATACCGGTACCATCGTGCGCTTTAAGCCCGATGAGTCCATTTTCACCGAAACCGTTTACAAATACGATACGGTGGCCAGTCGTCTGCGCGAACTGGCCTTCCTCAATAAAGGAATCCGGATTACCCTGACGGACCTGCGCGATACCAACGAGCAGGGCGAACCGCTCAAAACAGAGTTTTATTCGCAGGGTGGCTTGATCGAATTTGTGAAATACCTCGACGAAAACCGCCCGTCGCTGGAAGGGATGCAGCCGATCTACATGGAACGGGAAACCGGCTCAACGCCCGTTCAAGTCGCGATGGTGTATAACCTTGAAGCAGGCGAAAATATTTCCTCGTACGTCAACAACATCAACACGATTGAAGGCGGTACGCACGTGCAGGGTTTCCGCACGGCACTGACCCGGATTCTGAAGGCTTATGCCGAGCGTAATGCGCAGGTATTGGGGAAAAACGCCGGTAAAGTAACCTTTGACGGCAGTGACTTCCGCAAGGGGCTAACCGCCGTAATTTCGGTGAAAGTAGCCGAGCCGCAGTTTGAAGGCCAGACCAAGACGAAGCTGGGAAACAGCGACGTGGTGGGGGCTGTTAGCTCAACCGTGGCTGAAATGCTTGAAATGTGGCTGGAAGAACACCCGAAAGAAGCCCAGTCGATCATTCGCAAGGTGTTGATTTCGGCCCAGGCCCGGATTGCTGCCGATCTGGCCTACAAACGCATCATGACCGACCGCAAGGACTTCATGAGCGGTATGGGGCTGCCCGGCAAACTGGCCGACTGCTCGGATACCAACCCCGAAAACTGCGAAATCTACCTCGTGGAAGGGGATTCCGCCGGTGGTTCCGCCAAGCAGGGACGAAACCGGGCGTTCCAGGCTATTCTGCCGTTGCGGGGTAAAATCCTGAATGTCGAAAAGGCGCTGGAGCACAAGATTTACGAAAACGACGAGATTAAGAACATCATTACGGCACTCGGGGTCCGTTTTGAACGCGTTAACGGCGAAACCGTGATGAATCTGGAACGGCTGCGGTATCATAAGGTTATTATCATGACCGATGCCGACGTTGACGGTAGTCACATCCGGACGCTGATTCTGACCCTGTTCTTCCGGCACATGCGGACGCTGATTGAGAACGGTTTTGTCTACATCGCTCTGCCGCCTTTGTATCTGGTAAAGAAAGGGAAGGAAGAACGGTATTGCTGGACAGAGCCGCAACGCGAAGCCGCCGTTCGGGAACTGGCTGGATCGGGCCGGGAGGAGAACGTAGGAGTGCAACGCTACAAAGGTCTGGGTGAGATGAACCCCGAACAGTTGTGGAGCACAACAATGGACCCCGACAAACGGAGCCTTAAACGGGTGACCATCGAGTCAGCCGCCGAAGCCGACCACGTCTTTTCGACCCTGATGGGTGATGAAGTGGCCCCCCGGCGGGAGTTCATCGAACGAAACGCCAAATATGCGAAAGTGGATATATAGAAAAAGCGGGCTGACAGCCCGCTTTTTTTTTAGGGTAGATTTTTGAAACGCGGACTTATTTGAGTGTATAAGTGGTGAGCAGAGGCAAAAACTAAAAATTTCGTACGAAGTTTTATAATTGTACGTTATCGAATACAAACAGTCCACCCAACCTATGATTGGTAAAAATCCTTCAGAAAAAGATAATATAGACCGTAAGGGCTCTTTCGGGGGTATCTTCTCGTTTTTTTCGGGACGTAAAGTAACTTTACCGGCGGATTCAGAAGACGGTAAAGCCATGAAAATAAACGAAAAGCTGGCGAACGTAATCGGCCAGAGTAATTACATCAGCCGCGACCTCAGCTGGCTGAAATTCAATGCGCGTGTACTAGATCAGGCCCGTAACCCCGAACGGCGCCTGCTCGACCGGCTGAAATTTCTGGCTATCACGGCTTCGAATCTGGATGAGTTTTTTACCATCCGAATCGGCAGCCTGTATAATTATCTCGACTACGGAAAGGAACGCATTGACTATTCAGGGTTACGGGAAATCCCGTTTCGAAAAGCCCTGATGACGGCAGCCCAGCAATTCAGCAAAGAGCAACTGGCGGTATTCGGAGAATTGAAAGCGTCGTTCCAGGAGATCGATTTTCGATTTGTCGGCCTGGATGAGCTGACGGAAGAAGAGCAGGAGAAAGCGGTCGATTATTTTGACCGTACGATCTATCCCATGCTGACGCCGATGGTTTATGACTACACGCATACCTTTCCGGTCCTGCTGGCGAAAGTATTGATCTTCTGCGTGGTGACCCAGGACCCCAATCGCCCGGTCAAGGCCGGTGACGACGAGCACCAGCGGTTATCGTTTGTTCAGATTCCGGCCAATCTGCCCCGCTTTATGCAGTTTGAGCGGAAGGACGAAACCTGTTTTCTGCCTATTGAAGAAATTGTACGGCAGGAAATTAAGAAGCTGTATCGCAACGTTGACATTGTGGCGGTAAATCTGCTGCGGATTACGCGCAACGGGGATTTTACGCTGGAAGAAAGTGACGATCTGGAAACCGACTTCATTGACGAAATCAAGCAGAAAATCAAAAACCGTCGCCTGGGCCGCGTGGTTCGCGTGGAAATTGAACCCGATGCCTCGGAATGGATGGTCAATCTGCTCAAAAAAAAGTGGGAGATTGACGATTACAACCTGTTTGAAAACCACCTGCTGATCGATTACACGAGCCTCTGGCAGATTGTACGCAATCCGGAGTTCCGCGACGAATTAACCACGCCCCCCGCACCGGTTCCGGCTTTGGGAATCCATCGGGAAAAGAATACCGATATTTTTGAAATGATGAAGGAGCGCGACATTCTGTTGCATCATCCTTACAACAACTTCGAACCGGTCATTTCGTTGCTGGAACGAGCCGCCGAAGATCCGCACGTGCTGGCTATTAAACTGACCATCTACCGGTTGGCCAAACGTTCACGGGTGACGGAAGCCCTGCTGAAAGCCGCCGAAAACGGCAAACACGTTTCGGTTCTGTTTGAAGTAAAAGCCCGGTTTGACGAAGAAAACAACATCCGAGAGGCCCAGCGGCTCCAGAAAGCCGGTTGTTTTGTCATTTACGGCATCAGTAGTTTTAAAACGCATACGAAACTGCTGCTGGTGGTTCGGAGCGAAGGGCAGAAAGTGGTTCGGTATGCCCACCTGTCGAGCGGTAATTACAACGAGGAAACGTCCAAACTTTATACGGATATTGGTTTACTGACCACCGATGAGGTTTATACACATGATATTTCGGAATTCTTCAACGTAATAACCGGTCACTCGCGGCCCAATGATTATGAGTATTTGATCACGGCTCCGCGCGATATGCGGAAACAGCTCATTAAGCTGATTCAAAACGAAGCCGAAAATGCCAGACAGGGTATACCCAGCGGTATCTGCATCAAAATTAACTCGCTGGAGGACCAGGCAGTAATCGACGAATTGTATAAAGCATCGCAGGCAGGTGTGCCCATTCGACTCATCGTGCGCGGTATCTGCTGCCTGAGGCCCCATCGGCCCGGTTTAAGCGATAACATTACCGTCCGATCCATTGTTGGCGATTTTCTGGAGCATACCCGGTTGTTTTATTTTCACAACAACAACGAGCCTAAAATTTACGGCGGTAGCGCCGATGTCATGGTGCGCAGCTTTGACCGGCGAATCGAATCCCTGTTTTTGCTGGTTGACAAACGCGTGAAACAGCAGGCCATTCAAATTCTGGATTATAACCTGCGTGATAACATCAACGCGTATGAACTTCAGGAAGATGGCTCCTATACTAAATGTTGCGTGGAAGAAGGCATTGAGGAGCCCTTCAATATTCATAAGAAGTTTTTTGAAGTGACGCAGAAAGAAGTGATGCAGGCCAGGTTATTCGTTGACGAGAAACCGATGGAGTCTGAGCCGCCGGAAGGACAGTCTGAGCCTGCCGAAGAAATACATGAGTAAATCAAAAAGGCCGCTTCTGAGCGGCTTTTTTGATGACAGCCGGATTCCAGCCAGATTTTGATCATCGGAATGGCATTTAAAAATCAAATCTGCTTTCAGTCTGTTGTAGGGATCAGAGGGTGAAGGATCGGGTATGGCTGCCAGTTAAGTACTGTAACAGAGCAGAAAAACATGAAATTTCCAATTCGGTACCGGCCAAACCTTCGTATCTTCACAGGTTTTTTGTAAAATACCGTACACTTCAATTAACTAGCTTACCGAATGAGCCGTTTTACCGGACTAATTGGCATTGTTCTGATTTTGGGCATTGCGTATGCCATGTCAAATAACCGCAAGGCAATTAATTATCGAACCGTAGGAGTAGGGCTGTCGCTTCAGTTTGGGCTGGCTGTATTCATTCTGAAAACAGACATTGGGCAGCACGTTTTCCAGACATTGGGTCAGTGGGTCGACCGGCTGCTGCAAAAGTCGGTCAAGGGCGCCGAATTTGTGTTTGCACCCTTGGTCAATCGGGAGGCTCTCACGCGGGCTTTCGGTCCCGAAAACGGCTTTATCTTCTTCTTTCAGGTCATTCCGACGATTATCTTCGTGGCGGTTCTGGTCAATATTTTCTACCATCTGGGCATCATGCAGCGCGTGGTCGCGGTGCTGGCCCGGTTTATGAAATGGTTGATGGGGGTGAGTGGAGCGGAGGCTTTATCAAACGTGTCAAGCACATTTGTTGGCCAGGTCGAAGCGCAGATCATGATCAAGCCGTATCTGAAAACCATGACCAATTCGGAATTGCTGGCTTCAATGACGGGCAGTTTTGCCTGCATCGCGGGCGGGGTGATGGCGGTTTATATTTCGTTGGGTGTTCCGGCGCCTTACCTGCTGGCGGCCAGTTTGATGGCGGCTCCGGGCGCGCTGGTTATCAGCAAGATTGTGTTCCCCGAAACGGAAGTGTCCGAAACCCAGGGAACCGTTAAACTGGAGATCAAGAAGCCTTATGCCAACCTGCTGGATGCCATTGCGGCCGGTGCCAGTGAAGGACTGAAAGTGGGCTTTAACGTGGTGGCCATGCTGATCGGTTTCATTGCGCTGATCGCCCTGATCGATAGCCTCTTATTCTGGATTGGTTTTTACATCTTCGGTTTTCCGAACTTAAGCCTGAACTTTATGCTGGGCAACGTTTTTTCCATTTTTGCGTGGGCGATGGGCGTACCGAGTCAGGACATTCAATCCGCTGGTGCGCTGATGGGAACTAAGATGGTGGTCAATGAGTTTGTCGCCTACCTTGAATTGGTAAAAATCAAGCAGACGCTTGATCCTAAAACCATTGCCATCACCAGCTTTGCCCTCTGCGGTTTTGCCAATTTTTCTTCCATCGCCATTCAGGTTGGCGGTATTGGTGAACTGGTGCCTTCTCGCCGGAGTGATCTGGCTAAATTAGGTTTCAAGGCGCTGATTTGCGGAACATTAGCGTCCTATATGTCGGCCACTCTGGCCGGTCTGCTGCTATAAATCGGGTATAATCCATCACAGCGCTAAGCGGAGTTTGAATCAACTGACTCCCATTTAGCGCTGTGATTGGACCTTAATTCATTTATACTGAACTCTTTTCGCTCCTATACGTTGTTTTAGTATAGGCATACTAATCAAGTCTAATTCAAAATTTCGCCCTGCTGCTGACCGATCTAGCGCGGTGGATGAAAAGTTTTTAGTTCAGCACGAAATTGTAATGATCGGAGAAAAACCAGCATATAATTATAAATATAGCCTATTCCTGGAATGGAATTTGCATATTTCCGATATATGTGCTTAATTTTGAAATATAAAGGATACAATTTCAAATGAGTAAACGGAGAAAAAGCTTCTTTCTGCACCGCTTATTCTGCTGGCTAATGGCGCTGCATATCATCAACATCAGTGTTGATGTGCCTGAGCACTATTCGCCCAGAAGGCTTCATGGTGCTAGCAAAGCAGACTTATCCGTCAACAAAATTGAGAGTATCGGTGAGCTGGTTCTGGAGGAGTGGCTGGGCATTTTTGATGCCTGCCCGGAACAGGATGAATCCGATAAGGATTCTGACGTCCTTAACATTGAACACGACTATTTTTCTGCCCCGCTTTTCTCATTTTCACTACAGCCAGCAAGCTGGCATCTGATTACAAGGCCGATAAGGCTCTCTTTTCTTCGTGTGTTTTCGCACGTCCTGGAGATAACGTCACCTCCACCCCAGCAATAAAAGCGCTTCGCTTCGGCGAAATGGTTATATCCTACAACCCGGTTACAATCCTACATTGAATTTACAGGGCAGACATCCAGCCGGATGTGCTGCGTCATGACTATACCTAATACGCTTAACAGGAAATCATACACAACCATGAAAGGATACATCATTGTAAGTGCCTTGGCTATCAGTAGCTTGATGTTCGGTTGTTCGTCAGAAACAACTGAGGAAAAAGGCGAAGCTGAGAAGCTGACCTTACCTATTTTTGAAGTAACCCGGCAGTCGACGACGCTACAACGGGAGTATGCCAGCAACGTCGAAGCCGTTCGGAATGTAGAACTGCGGGCCCGCATTGGGGGCTATCTCGATAAAATATATGTTGATGAAGGACAGCAGGTTACCAAAGGGCAGTTGCTGTTCCAAATTCATCAGGCTGAATATCAGTCTGAACTGGCCAGGGCTAAAGCCAACCTGAAAAGTGCGATGGCTGAAGCCAAAACCGCCGAAGTTGAACTGGGTCGGGTGAAGCTGCTGGTCGATAAAAAAGTAATTTCACCCTCCGAACTGGAACTGGCGAAATCGAAGCTGGAAGGTGCCAGAGCCGCTATTGAAGAAGCCCAGTCGGCTGAACAGAATGCTTCCCTGCGGTTATCGCAGGCCAGCGTTCGGGCGCCATTCGACGGGGTGATTAACCGGATTCCGTTTAAAATGGGTAGTCTGATCGAAGAAGGCTCTCTGCTCACGACGGTTTCGGATATTCGGGAGGTTTACGCTTACTTCCACGTTTCGGAAAAAGAATACCTCGAATACATCAAGAAAGCCAAAACGCGGCCTAACCAGGCTGGCCAGGAAGTAGATCTGCTGCTGGCCGACAACACGCCGTACGGGCAACCGGGAAAAATCGAAACCATGGAAAGTGTGTTTGACGATGGTTCCGGTACGATTGCTTTCCGCGCCCGCTTTCCGAATCCCAACAAGGTTCTCAAACACGGTGCTACGGGAAAAATCCGCCTGAAAAACGAAGTGGATAACGCCGTGCTGGTTCCGCAAAAAGCCGTCTTCGAAATTCAGGATAAGAACTACGTCTATGTAGTCGATGCGGCTAATAAAGTGAAGATGCGCAGCTTTGTGCCCCAGAGCCGTCTGGCGCAGTTTTACCTCGTCAAGTCAGGGCTCGAACCGGGCGAAAAGGTAGTCTACGAAGGCATCCAGAACATCCGGGAAGGGATGCAAATTGTTCCCCAGGAAATGTCGAGCGACAGTCTGCTAACGCTTATTCCCGGACAACCGGATATGCAGGGGGTTACCAATTAAGGTAGCCTATTCATCTACTAATCCATTCTACCATACGAAGCAACCTTTCGGCGCGGCAGCGATCTGAAGGGTTGGTCTCGTATTATGTAGGCTTACTAACCGTAAATTATGTTTAATACCTTCATAAAACGGCCTCTACTCTCCGCCGTAATCTCGGTATTGATTACGTTGCTGGGTTTACTGGCGCTCATGAATCTTCCCGTTACGCAGTTCCCCGACATCGTTCCGCCATCGGTTACCGTCACGGCCATGTATACGGGAGCGAATGCGCAGGTGAGTACGAAAGCCGTGGCCATGCCGATTGAGCGGGCCATCAACGGTGTGCCAAATATGACGTACATGACGTCTATTTCGGGGAATGACGGTTCAACGTTGATACAAGTTTTTTTTGAAGTTGGTACGGACCCCGATCTGGCGGCTGTAAACGTGCAGAACCGTGTAACAACCGTCTTGGATGAGTTACCCGAGGAGGTAATCAAAGCCGGGGTAACTACTGAAAAAGAAGTGAATAGTATGCTGCTGTATCTCAACCTGATCAGCAGCGATACGACGGCGGACGAGAAGTTTATTTACAACTTTGCAGATATCAATATTTTCCCGGAACTGAAGCGGATCGACGGGGTTGGCTTCGTTGACATTCTGGGTGCCCGGGAATATTCCATGCGGGTGTGGCTCAAACCCGACCGGATGACGGCTTATGAAGTATCGCCGGACGATGTAATTAATGCAATCCGTAGGCAAAATGTCGAAGCCGCGCCCGGAAAAGCCGGTGAAAGCTCCGACCGCGACGCCCAGGTGTTGCAGTACGTTCTGCGGTATACCGGTAAATTTTTTGACCCGGCTCAGTACGAGAATCTGGTTCTCCGTACCGAAAAAGACGGTTCACTGCTCCGGCTGAAAGACATTGCGGATGTAGAATTCGGATCGCTGGATTACAGTATTTTGTCTAAAAACGACGGAAAGCCCTCGGCGGCTATCATGCTGAAGCAGCGGCCCGGTTCCAATGCGCAGGAAGTGATTAACAACGTGAAGGCAAAAATGGCCGAGCTGCAGGAAACGACCTTTCCGCCCGGTATGACCTATAACTTTGCCTACGACGTTTCGCGCTTCCTGGATGCGTCGATTCACGAAGTGGTCCGGACCCTGTTCGAAGCATTTATCCTCGTGTTTATCGTGGTGTTCCTCTTCCTGCAAGACTGGCGTTCCACGCTGATTTGTGCGCTGGCCGTGCCGGTGGCGCTGGTCGGAACGTTTGCGTTCATGCAGGTAATCGGGTTCTCCATCAACCTGTTGACGCTGTTTGCGTTAGTACTTGCCATCGGGATTGTCGTCGATAATGCGATTGTGGTCGTGGAGGCCGTACACGCCAAAATGACCGAAGAGCATCTGTCTCCGCGGGCGGCTACGTTTGCGGCCATGAAAGAAATCAGCGGGGCCATTGTTGCCATTACGCTCGTGATGTCGGCTGTATTTATTCCGGTGGCTTTCCTGTCGGGGCCGGTTGGTATCTTCTACCGGCAGTTCTCGCTGACCCTCGCCATTTCCATTGTGATTTCGGGGATTAACGCCGTCACGCTGACGCCGGCTTTGTGTGCGCTGCTGCTGCGGCCCGTTCACGGTGAGCAAACCGGCTGGCTTGGGCGGTTTTTTACCAAATTCAATCGCGGTTACGATGCGCTGGCCCGGAAATACATGGGCGGGGTGCGGCCTTTCGTAAACCGGGGTGTGGTTACCTGGGGCGTTCTGTTACTGTTTGTGGCGGCAACCTGGGGCGTCAATACTGTACTGCCCGCTGGTTTTATTCCGACGGAGGATCAGGGGATGATTTATGTGAACGTGACCACGCCGGTTGGTGCTACCGTAGAACGGACGGAGGAGGTGATGGACATGGTACAGCAGGCGGCTTCTACCCTGGAGTCGGTGGAAAACGTTTCGACACTGGCGGGATTGAGCCTTATGACCGACGGAGCCGGTGCTTCGTACGGGATGGGGATGATTAACCTCAAAAGCTGGGACCAGCGGAAGGAAACCGTGGATGACGTGATTGCGATTCTGGCCGAAAAAACCAAGCACATCAACGACGCCAGCATTCAGTTCTTCTCGCCCCCGACCGTGCCCGGTTTTGGTAACTCCAGTGGTTTCGAGATTCGTTTGCTGGATAAAACCCGCAGCGATGACCTACAAAACACGAAAAAGGTAGCTGATAACTTTATTGCAGAACTGGAAAAACGGCCGGAGATCAGCCGGGTATTTACGAGTTTTGACCCTAGCTTCCCGCAATACCTGCTCCATGTCGATCAGGACAAAGCCGCTCAGAAGGGCGTTTCCATCGACAACGCCATGAGTACGCTTCAGACGATGATGGGAAGCTTTTATGCGTCTAACTTTATCCGGTTCAACCAGATGTATAAAGTGATGGTGCAGGCGGCTCCGAGCTACCGCGCCAAACCGGAAGACGTACTGAACATGCGGGTGAAGAACGATCAGGGCGAAATGGTTCCGTATTCCAACTTCGTGACGCTGGAACGGGTGTATGGACCGGAGCAGTTGACCCGCTATAATATGTTTACGTCCGCCATGATCAACGGGGAAGCCGCTCCCGGTTACAGCTCCGGGGATGCCATCAGAGCCATTCAGGAAGTGGCAGAAGAAAAGCTGCCGCGTGGTTTCTCATTTGAGTGGTCGGGGATGACGCGGGAGGAAGTTCTTTCGGGCGACCAGGCCGTCTGGATTTTCGTGATCTGTCTTGTTTTCGTGTACCTGCTGCTGGTGGCGCAGTATGAAAGTCTGTTCCTGCCGATGGCGGTATTGCTGTCGCTGCCTGCCGGGATTTTCGGGTCGTTCCTCTGCTTGAAGCTGGCCGGTTTGCAGAACAACATCTACGCGCAGGTATCGCTTGTCATGCTGATCGGGTTGCTGGGTAAAAACGCCATCCTGATCGTAGAGTTTGCCAACCAGAAGCAGCAGGAGGGCATGTCCATTCTGAAAGCAGCTATGGAAGGGGCGTTGTCGCGTCTGCGTCCGATCCTGATGACCTCTTTCGCCTTCATCGCCGGTCTGATTCCGCTCTGTATTGCGTCCGGTGCCGGTGCCCTGGGAAACCGTTCGATTGGTACGGCAGCCGCGGGTGGGATGTTTATCGGAACGCTGTTCGGGCTGTTCCTGATTCCCGGTCTATACGTGGTGTTTGCCAAACTGGCGCAGAAGCTACAATCCAAATCGCCCAAAGACGATGAGTCTGAACGGGCTCCGGTATTCACTCAAAATCACGAAAATGGTACGACAGTTCATTCATAAAATTAATCCCGTTAACGTTCTCTGGTATTGTGTTCCGCTTTTATTGTTGAGTAGTTGCCGGGTTTCGGAGCCGATCCGATTACCGGCCACTACACCCGTACCCACATCGTTTACGGGAAGCACCGATTCCACTTCCATTGGTAACCTGGATTGGAAAGGTTTTTTTGCAGACCCCGATCTGGAAAGTTTGATTGACACGGCTTTGGCCCGGAATCCGGATTTGCAGATTGCCACGCAGCGGATTGAAGTGGCGCGGGCCAACTTCGAGTTCACGCGCGGAGCATTGATGCCATCGGTCAATGCCGTGGGCGCTGCTGGAGTGGATCGGTATGGACGGTATACGCTGAACGGTGTGGGAAACTACGATACAAACCTGTCGCCGAATATTGACGGTAAGCAGCGCATTCCGGATGCAACGCCTGAATATTTCCTCGGTTTCCGGAGCAATTGGGAAATCGACCTGTGGGGCAAGTTACGCAACCGCAAGCGGGCGGCTTACATCCGCTTTCTGGCGTCCGAGAAAGGCCGTCACCTGATTACTACGTCGCTCATTTCGGAGGTGGCCCGTCAGTATTACAGCCTGCTGGGGCTGGATAGCGAACTGGCCATCATTCGGGAAAACGCCGAACTGCAACAACGGGCTGTTGAATTGGTGGCTGTGCAGAAAGCCGCCGGACGTGTGACCGAACTGGCAGTACAGCAGTTCAACGCGCAGTTGATCAACACGCGGAGCCTGGAAGCGCAGGTGCAGCAGCAGATTGTGGAAACGGAGAATCAGTTGAATCAGCTTCTCGGCCGGTTTCCGCAGCCGATTCCGCGCAGCAAAACCCTCACAGACCAGGCGCTACCGGCTCAGGTTTCGGCGGGTGTGCCGAGTCAGATGCTGCGTCGCCGACCGGATATTCAACAGGCCGAACTGGCGATGCAGGCCGCTAATATCGACATTGATGTAGCGCGTGCGGAGTTTTTGCCTTCGCTGAATTTAACGCCGTACATCGGTTTGAACTCGTTCCGGGCGTCGGTTCTGCTTGATCCGGCTTCGTTGGCCCTGGGTGCTTTAGGAAGTTTGTCGGCCCCGGTTTTCAACCGTCGGTATATCAAATCGAACTATAATCTATCCATCGCCCAGAGCCGGGAAGCCTTTTATAACTACCGGAAAACCGTACTGACCGGCTTTAGCGAGGTGATGACCAGTTTGCGCGGGATTGAAAACTACCGGAAAGTGGCCGACCTGCAAACGCAGGAAGTCGCCGTGCTGAATCAGGCGGCAACCATTTCCGATGAGCTTTTTGCGACGGGTTATGCTAACTACCTGGAGGTAATCACGGCGCAACGGAGTGTGCTGACGGCCGAATTGTCACTTATTAATACCAAACGGGCACAGTTCCTTTCCCTTATCGACCTCTACCGGGCGTTAGGGGGCGGCTGGCAGTAATTGGGGTTCTTACACAGAGTTTATCGGAGGGAATTAGCGGTTATCAGAGAAACACTGATTAACTTTGATATCCTCTGATAAACTCTGTGTAATACTATTGACCCGCATCGGCCTGCTTTCTGACACCCACGGTTTTTTAGACCCGCAATTCTTCACGCATTTTGCCCAGTGCGACGAAATCTGGCATGCCGGAGACATCGGTTCGCTGGAAATTATCGATCAACTACGGGCTTTCAAACCGCTACGGGCTGTTTATGGAAACATCGATAATGCGCAGATTGTACAGGAATGTCCCGAGCATCAGCGCTTTGAACTTGAAGGGCTCTCCGTCTGGATGACGCACATTGGAGGGACGCCACCCCGGTATAATCCTATTGTCCGGCCCAGTTTGTTACTAAATCCTCCGGATATTTTTGTTTGCGGTCATTCGCATATCTTAAAAGTAACCAGAGATCTAAAAATGAATAATTTGTTGTTTATCAATCCTGGAGCGTGCGGTAAACACGGTTTTCATCGGGTCCGTACGGGAATACGGTTCGCCCTGGATGCAGGACGGATTACGAATATGGAAGTGCTTGAATTGGGGAGCCGGTAGGGAGTTATCAGAAAAAAATACTATATTGGCCACCGTTTTACCTGGATTAAGCGGTAATCAATGAAAATTGCAGTTTGGCATAACCTGCGGAGCGGGGGAGGAAGTCGGGCTTTACACCAGCACATCAAGGGGCTGGCCCAACGCGGTCATACCATCGAAGTGTGGACGTCGTCGATCGCGGATAGTCAGTTTCTGGATGTAGATCAATACGTGACCAAAACGCACGTATTGCCGTTGTCGATGGATATTCGGATTCGCGACGAATACCGGGATAAAATCTGGGCGGTCAAGTTTGAACCCGAAACCCGCATCCGGCGGATGCTCGAGTTTTGCCGCCAATGTGCCGAACAGATTAATGAGGGCGGTTTCGATGTGTTGTTTGCCAACTCCTGCATCATCTTCTCCATGCCCTACATCGGGCGGTTTATCAACATTCCGAAAGCACTGTACTTGGGTGAACCCAATCGCACGCTGTTCGAATCGTCGCCCGAACTGATCTGGGAGGGGCTGCCGGCTGCCAATGGCAACTGGAAAAAAGCCGACTACCGGAGCCAATACTGGGATGATATTTTCAAGATTCGTCAGGCGCGGGTACGGGTGCGTGAAGAAATCGAGAATTACCGGAACTACGACAAAGTACTGGTCAACTCGTATTTCAGCAACGAAAACCTGCTCCGGGCCTACGGCGGGGCGGGTGAAGTCTGCTATCTGGGCATTGATTCCGCTCTGTTTCCGTTTCTGGATTTACCCCGCGAACCGTTTGTGATGGGGTTAGGCGCCTTTTTTCAGCATAAACGGCCGGATATGGCCATCGAGTCGCTGGCCCTGATTCCGGAAAGCATTCGGCCTAAACTCGTGTGGGTGGGCGATATGGGGGATAAGGCGTACGTTGATAAATTAAGAAATTTAAGCCAGGAACGGGGGGTAAATTTTGAGCCGCGCGAAAAAATACCGCACAAAGAACTGGTCCGGCTTCTCAATACCGCTTCCTGTCTGCTCTATACTTCAACACTGGAACCCTTTGGTTTGGCACCACTGGAAGCCAATGCCTGCGGACTGCCGGTAGTGGCGGTAGCCGAGGGCGGTGTTCGGGAAACCATTATTGATAATTACAACGGTCTGTTGGTCAATCGGAAACCCGAGGAAATGGCAAAAGCCGTCGAACGGGTGCTAACGGATCAGGCGCTGGCCGACCGGCTTTCGCGCAATGCTCGGCGGGTAGTTCAGGAAAAGTGGACGTTTGAAAAATCCATCGACCGAATCGAGGATGCTCTGATGAGCACCATCGGGCAGGAAAAAGTTATTGTTTGATCGATTTAAAACAAAATGCCCCGACTTCTGATCGGGGCATTTTTATGATAATACTCTTTGTGCGAGGTAGCTACTTATAACGGTATTTGCTCGAAAACCACGGCCGGTTGTTCGGCATCCTTGAATGCCTTGCGTGGGCGGATATTCAGCGTCTGGAACAATTGGCGGTCCATATCTTCTTCCGGATTCGGCGTCGTGAGTAGTTTATCACCCGCGAAAATGGAATTGGCGCCGGCCAGGAAGCAAAGCGCCTGCTCTTCGACATTCATCCGGACCCGGCCTGCCGATAGCCGGACCATCGCTTTTGGCATGATGATCCGCGCGGTAGCAATCATCCGCACCATTTCCCAAACCGACACCCGGGGCTGTTCTTCCAGGGGCGTGCCTTCCACGGGCACCAGCGCGTTGACGGGCACCGATTCCGGGTGTTCGGGCAAATTCGACAGTGTATACAACATACCGATACGGTCCTGATGCGATTCGCCCATGCCGATGATCCCGCCCGAACAAACCGATATACCAGCCTGCCGCACGTGACCCAGCGTATCCAGCCGGTCGTCGTAGGTACGAGTCGAGATAATATCCCCGTAGTATTCCTCGCTGGTATCGAGGTTATGATTATAGGCGTACAGACCGGCATTTTTCAGTTTTTCGGCCTGGCTTTCGGTTAGCATTCCGAGGGTGCAGCAGACTTCCATACCCATCTGATTAACCCCTTTTACCATTTCCAGAACCTTGTCAAAATCGCGGTTATCGCGCACTTCGCGCCAGGCGGCTCCCATGCAAAACCGTGTGCTGCCGGATTCCTTGGCCCGGTAAGCGGCCGACAGAACTTCGTCCACTTCCATTAGTTTGTGAACTTTTACATTCGTATGGTAGCGAGCGGCTTGCGGGCAATAGGCGCAGTCTTCGGGACAACCCCCGGTTTTCACTGACAACAGCGTACAAACCTGTACTTCCTGCGGATCGTGGTGCTGGCGGTGAACGGTGGCTGCGCGATAGATGAGATCCAGAACGGGGGAGTTATAAATGGCAGCGATTTCCTCGCGGGTCCAGTCATTGCGTACGTCAGTCATATCAATCAGTCTATAGCGTAATTCACGGTAAGAAAATCAAATATAGGGCAGTTTGAGTAATTTTTGCGCTTTTACAACCAGGTAGAGCAAATAACCGATGATAAAAAGCTCCATGCCGTAGTCCAGCATATAATCCGGCCGACTCAGAATTTCGCTCACCGATTGGTAATACGGTTGCCCGATTCGCCACCAGAAAGAGGGATGAACGGCGGCCAGTATATTGAACAGGACGAGCAAAACCAGCGCGGTCCGGTTCCGAAAATCAAGCATCTGAACTACCAGCGGCAGCATGAACAGGTAGGCGTAATTGGCGATGGCATTTTTCTGTACCACCGTCATGATGCTGAAGGTTGCGATGTAGAACAACGGGAAATACGTTCGATAGTCGTGCTGACCGCGTAACCGCAGCGTCTGGATGCCCACCAGCAGACTGATGAGCAAACCCGCGTAGTTCCAGATCGATAACTCGAAATTGGTAAAGCCGGAAATCCAGGGGTGCAGAACCGATGCCCAGTTGGGGGCTTTCAGATAAGCGCCTTCCAGCAACGGTTGCTCAATAAACAGAACGCCGGTTTTGAGGTACAGAAAAACAAAAACCGGCAGCCCCAGCGTCGCCAGCCCTGCCATGAACGGAATCGGTCGGCGGCTCAACAGAAAGAACGGTAGTAAAACCAGGATAAAGACGGCCTTGGTTGAGAGTATGCCGAGTGCCAGCAGCAGCCCGCAGAGGTAATCGTTGTTATACCGTTTCAGGACGACAATGGCCAGCAGGGCAAAGATCCAGAGCATCACGTCCTCCTGTCCGCTCAGTACGGACATACAGAACGGAACCGGCAGCATCAGGTAAAACAGTGCCCGGAAAAGCCGTTCGCCCCGGCTTAACAAACCGTCGTAGGTACGGTAGGTGAGCCAGACCGCCAGAAACTCAATCAGCGTCAGAAACAGAACCAGCGCCTTCGTATTGTTCCAGAACAGCAGCGGAATGGCCATCCAGAAACCGTAAAAGGGCGAATACGGATTGACCACATCCCGGTACGGTACTTCCAGGGCCTTGGCTGATAAGCCGATGGGATAATAATAATTGGCGACATCGGACTGGGGCGTAAAACCGAACACCAGATAAATGCCCACGAAAGGAATCAGCCGTAGCACCACCCAGAAAATCAGCAGCCAGGGCCGTCGGCTTTGGTCCAGAAACGAGGCAATGACCGGGCGCCGAAACGCCATCAACAGCGCCAAAGCCCCCAGCAAAACCGACACAACTGCCTTCGAAAGAACTATAAACATGCTAGAGACAGCGAAAATGGACAATCACGATTAGGATACCGAAGAACTGCCTGCACGCTGCGACGGAATCGAATAGGCTGGGCTCGCGGTCCGATCGAGCATTTTTAAGTGAAGATACGTCTTCCAGACCAATACAATCAACAGGGCCACTTCCACAACCTGAATAACGTAATCGGCGGCTGTAACGGACGAAGCGAAAACGGCTTGCCAGTCGTCGTAGTTTTTCATGCCGATGTAAATCACCCAGGTAATCGGCTGAATGACCAGCAGGAAGTTAAGCAGGATGAGCTGAAAACCAAAAGCGCGGTCTTCGCTTCTCATTACCTCAAACAGCACCACAATCATGTGCAAATAGAGATAAAAGCCCGGCGCGCTGGGTTGCACCAGCATAAAAATGCCGAAGGTGAGCACAAACAGCGTCGGGAAAAGCCGTTGGTAGCCCAGGTGTTTGTACCGGATGGCCGCCCACGACGACAGGGCCATGGTGATAAACAGGCTGATGGTATTGAGGTTCGTCAGGCTGATCTGGTTGTATAAGCCGCTGAGAATCGGGCGCGTAACGCTGACAAGGTTGGGCGTCATGTGGTAGCCGGAGTGTTGCAGCGGCATCAAAAAGGCGTCACCCATCAGCAGATACAGAATGACAATCGACGGAATACCGACGAGGGCCAGCCCCAGAACGTATTTAAACTTGTTATCGACCAGAAAAAACATCGGAATCAGCAGCACAATGACCATGCTTTTGATCAGAATCATCGATAAGCCCCAGATCACCCCGATCCAGAGACTGCTTTGCTGACGGCTGGCGTAGTGGAGCGTAATCAGCCCGACCCCCCAGAACCAGATGTCTTCTTCACTGCTCAGTACCATAGCGACGAAGGTCATGGGCAGCACAAAATACAGGGCCGCCACCAGCAGGGCATCCGGCCGAACCGCGCGGTAATACCGCCAGGTAGCCCAGACAATGACAAATTCGAAGATGGCCATGAACGGGATCAGAATCTTGGCGTTGTTCCACAAAAAGAGCGGCAGGCTGATCAGATAACCAAACAACGGCGCGTGGTAGGAGAGAAAATCCCGGTAGACCATTTTGCCCTGGTAGGCCGCAAATGCTTTCTTATAGAAAAATTCGGTATCGCTGCGGGGCGCAAAGTCCAGGACGAGGTAAACCAGAATAAAGGGAAGAATTCGGAAAAAAATAAAAAATCCCCAGAGTGTCAAAGCCGGTCGGGGATTCAGCAAGCGTTGGAATGGAGCGGGAAATCGGATCAGCAGCCAGCTAAAAATGGCAAGTAGCAACGACACGGCTACTTTGACGATTGAAACCGTATCCTCAAAAAAGTTCATGTAGGCAGGTGCAGTTTGATTTTAGGGTAAAGTTCGGTAAACCCGCGGTAGCTACCAAATTTTAGAAATGATCGTCTGCTGGGGAGAGGTGTGGTTTCGCGGAGTTAAGCGGAGGAAATAGAGCTTAGCAGAGACTCCGCTTACCTCCGCGACACAAACCCTTTTACCGGCATTCCGTCTTTAAGACCTTGTATTCAAAACCGCCTGAAGGATCTTTTAAAATCCAGCGCCCTTGCTGTTCTACCCGTTCGCCTTCCCGCCAGGTGACGGCATCCCCCGCCAGCGTGAACGTAATTTCGTAGGGTTGCGTGACGCCTTCGCCCGTACGCTGCCAGTTTGCCCGGATTTGGTTGTCTGCCAGCGTTCCGCTGATTGGCCCGCGCGCCCGGTCTTTTTCGTACGGCAAAACCGCCAGTTCGCCCGTTACGTCCGAGCCGTTGACGACAAGCCGGAGCGTGGTGGTATCGCGCCCCGTTACCTGCTGGTAGCAAACCGTATCCGGGGATGTTGCAGCGGCTTCCGTGGTTGGGGTGTCGGTTTGTTTAGAACCACTATTGCAACTACTGAACACCGTTAGGAGCGCGCTGAAGAAAAGATAAAATCGCATTGGGTGGACGGATTGGTGAAGTGTAAAACTAGTTAATCAAACGGAACCGTTTTGCTTTTACCGCCGGATTCCCGTTAGTTTGCGGTGTTGTTCTTTGTTTTCCGTCAAACAGGCTACGGTTTCCCCAAGAGTGTTGGGGGATGAAAAAGGAATCGTGTGAGAATCACGAGCAGACGTTGCTACTGTCAGTGACCATTTAGAAAAGGGTTTGCCCTCGATGTCCATTGTTCCGCCAGCGGTTCGCCGTTGCGACGGGATGAGAAGGACGGCAAATACTGTCACAAGCCAGGAGACTTGCCTTAGCCTACTTGATCAAGCCCACACGCTTCTGGGTTCCATCAAACTTGACTTCTTCTTTATTTCCTGCCTTTCAAAAAGGCCGGGTGAGGTGTGTCATGGGTGTTGGTTTTCGCAGCGTGCGGGTGCAGGGAGTTCGGCAAAGAACTCGGTACCATTATTTAACCAACATTCCAAAAATGGTCGCACACAACCTCGGCTATCCACGAATCGGTAGCCACCGCGAACTCAAAAAGGCCAGTGAACAGTACTGGGCCGGAAAAATTTCCCACGATCAACTGCTCGAAGCCGGGCAGCGCATTCGGCGCGACAACTGGCTGACGCAGCAACAGGCCGGAATCTCGATTATTCCGTGCAACGATTTTTCGTTTTACGACCAGATGCTCGACTGGTCGCTGACGGTCAACGCCATTCCGGAGCGGTTTTGGCCCCTCGCCGAAAAACCGGACGCGGCCGAACTGGACCTGTATTTTGCCATGGCGCGCGGCTACCAGAAAGATGGTCTGGACCTGATTGCGATGGAAATGACCAAGTGGTTCGATACCAATTACCACTACATCGTTCCGGAATTTACCAAAGATCAAACGTTCTCGCTCCGTTCCGAAAAGCTTTTTGCGGAATTTGAAGAGGCTAAAACCGTGCTGGGCGCCGTGCCGAAGCCGGTGTTGCTCGGGCCGGTGACGTATCTGCTGCTGGGCAAGGAAAAAGAAGACGGTTTTCACCGGCTGGATCTGCTGGACCGCCTGCTGCCGGTTTACGAACAGATTCTGACCCGTTTGCAGGAACAGGACGCCGACTGGATTCAACTGGACGAACCCGCTCTGGTGCTGAATTCGCCAGAACGCGAACAGGTGGCCTACGCTACGGCCTACCGGTTTTTGCGCGAACGGTTTCCAAAACTGAAACTGCTGGTCGCGTCGTATTTTGAGTGTTTTGGCGAAAACCTGCACCTGGCAACGCAGTTGCCTGTAAACGCCCTGCACCTGGATCTGGTCCGTTGTCCGAGCCAGTTGGATGATATTCTGAAAACGGATTTTGTTAACGGTACCACGGCCCTATCGCTGGGCGTAGTCGATGGCCGGAACGTGTGGATCAATGATTTAAGCCGTTCGCTGGATCTGATCCGGAAAGCCACCGACGCACTGGGTCACGACCGCGTACTGGTGGCGCCTTCGTGTTCGTTGCTGCATACACCCTGCGATCTGGACTTGGAAACCGACGCCAGCGGTTTAACGCCCGAAATCAAACAATGGCTGGCGTTTGCCAAACAAAAACTGGCCGAAGTGGTCAAACTGGCGACGATTTCCGCCGACCCCAACAGTGAACCGGCGCAAACCTGGCTCCGCGAAAACAAAGCCGTGCTGACCGCCCGCCGACAATCCACACTCATCAATCGCCCGGACGTTCAGCAACGGGTAAACCAACTCACCGACGCCGATACGCATCGTCAGGGCGCTTTCGCTCTACGACAATCCCTGCAACACCAGCGGCTGAATCTGCCACTTTTCCCGACCACAACGATTGGTTCGTTTCCGCAAACGGAAGACGTCCGGTTAAACCGGGCTAAATTCAAGAAAGGGGAGAAGACGCTGGAGCAATACGAAGCGTTTATTCGGGAAGAAACCGGGAAGGCCATTCGCTGGCAGGAGGAAATCGGGCTGGACGTGCTGGTACACGGCGAATTTGAGCGCAACGACATGGTCGAATATTTCGGCGAATTGCTCGACGGATTTGCCTTCAGCCAGAACGGCTGGGTGCAGAGCTACGGTTCGCGCTGCGTGAAACCGCCCATTATTTACGGCGATGTACACCGGCCCGAAGCCATGACTGTTCGCTGGACCGTGTTCGCGCAGTCGCTGACGGACAAACCCGTGAAAGGGATGCTGACCGGACCGGTGACGATTCTGCAATGGTCGTTTGTGCGCGACGATCAGCCTCGCCGGGACACGTGTATGCAGATTGCGCTCGCCATCCGGGATGAGGTGGTTGATCTGGAACGGGCCGGAATCCGCGTGATTCAGATTGACGAACCGGCCATTCGGGAAGGCTTGCCGCTGCGTCGTGAAAACTGGGCGGCTTACCTGGATTGGGCCGTGAAGGCGTTCCGGGTGTCGGCGTCGGGTGTGCAGGATGAAACGCAGATTCACACGCACATGTGCTACTCGGAGTTCAACGACATCATTCAGCCGATTGCCGACATGGATGCCGACGTAATCACCATCGAAACGTCGCGCTCGCAGATGGAGTTGCTCGACGCTTTTGTGCAATTCAATTATCCAAACGAAATTGGCCCCGGTGTTTACGACATTCATAGCCCGCGCGTGCCGACGAAAGAAGAGATGGTGGCGTTGTTAAATAAAGCCGCCGACGTGCTGCCAGTTCGGAACCTGTGGGTCAACCCCGACTGCGGGCTGAAAACCCGGCGGTGGCCCGAAACGGAGCAGGCGCTCAAAAACATGGTGCAGGCGGCCCAAACCGCCCGTCATCTGGTAACCGAAAACGTATAAAATAATCATTCCGGCCGGCCACGGTCGGCCGGAATTTGTTATAAACGTATGGAAACACAAGGCAGGAAACACGAAACTGTTGGTTGTCCGCGTTGCGGTATGGCTTTCGAATGCAAGGTTGGCAGCATCAACCAGTGCCAGTGCGTGGCGGTTCAACTCAGCGAAGAACAGCGAAATTACATACGTTCGCGGTTTGCCAATTGCCTGTGCGCCAACTGCCTGCGCGAAGTGCGGACCGAATACAATCAACTTGAACATCAAAAAAAGATGGAGAGGTTCAGGAATGCACACTGAAACCGCTCTACTTTTGACCCTATGGATTCACTCGAAGAAAGAATTAAACAAGCCGAAACCCGCGTTTTCAAAGCCGTTTTTCCGAATACTACCAACCATTACGACACACTTTTTGGCGGTACGGCCATGCAGATGATGGACGAAATTGCGTTCATCACGGCCACCCGGTTTACGCGCAAACGCGTCGTGACGGTTTCGTCAGACAAGATCAATTTTAACAAAGCGATACCGGCCGGAACCATCGTCGAACTGATCGGCAACGTGGCTCATATCGGCAATACCAGCATCAAAATCGACGTTGAGATTTTTGTTGAAGAAATGTACAGTGAACACCGCGAGCGGGCCGTTCATGGTTCGTTTACCTTCGTGGCCATTGATGAACACAAGAACCCGGTGAAGATTCTCTGATTATTTCCCGGCTCCCGATCCCACTGCTTCTTTGCTCATTTCGTTCCAGTGGGGCGGAGATGAGCATTTCATGCCAGGAAAGCGGTCAGGATTTTGCAGGTCAGTTTCTACAAAAAAACAGAACACCCGGCCATTCCGAACGAATCGGAATAACCGGGCGTATTCAAGCAGACCTCATGACGCGAACCGGTAACATCAGCGGTTCCCCTGTCGCTTCGTTATCATAGGTAGGTCGAGTCAAAGGCTTCTGTGCCAGATATACGAACCAGAAGGCCAAACGGTTGCGTAAGCGAAAAAGTTTTTTTGATGCGCTGCCGAAATCGCTAAACCGGCGTTACGGCAGCGCATAAGCCACCAGATAATCACCCAGTTTTGTCCCGACCTTTCCGTGTCCTCCGGCGGCAATGACTACATACTGTTTACCGTTAAGCTGGTATGTCATTGGCGTGGCCTGCCCTCCGGCGGGTAGCGGAATTTCCCACTGCAAACTGCCATCACCTGTTTTGAACGCCCGAAAATGCCCATCCAGCGAAGCCGCAATGAACACCAGTCCGCCCGCCGTGGTGATGGCTCCGCCCAGACTAATGGAACCCCATTTTTTTGCTTCCGGGTACTGAGCCGGATTATACATAAAACCCAGCGGCACTTCCCATTCCAGCGTACCTTTTTTCAGGTTTATGGCCGCCAGTGTTCCCCAGGGCGGAGCGGTTTGCATCGAGAGACCCTGTTCACTTTTTGTAAACAGATAGCTGCGTTTCAGTACATAGGGCGTTCCGGCCTGAAAGCCGGTTTCGGAGCGCAGCAATTCCTGATCGTCCTTGACAGCCACGGCCAGCCCCTCGCGGGGCAGCAGCCGGATGGTGGCGGCAATGCGGTTGACGTTGGTAATGAGCAAACCGGATTCGGGGTCGTAGCACATGCCGCTCCAGTTGATGCCTCCCACGTTACTCGGTGCGATAATCGAACCTTTCAGCGATGGCGGTGTGAAAATACCGTTATACTCCAGAGCCGAAATCCGTTTTTCGGCCACGGCTTTTTCGGCCAGTGTAGCGCCCCAGGCTTCCACCTTGTGCAGACCTAGGGCCGGAAGCGTGGCCGGAAAGGGTTGGGTCAGGTGGGCCTCTTCGCCCGGAACGTTCGACGCCGGAACGGGCCGCTCGTCAACGGGCAGCAGCGGAACGCCGGTTTCGCGGTGGAGTATAAAAACGTGGCCCATTTTGGTGCCGACGGCTACGGCGGGCGTGTCTTTACCGTCCCTGTTAAACGTGAATAGCAACGGTTGAGCAGCATTGTCATAATCCCACAAGTCGTGGTGAACGGTCTGGAAATGCCAGACGACTTTACCGGTAGACGCCCGGATGGCCACAATGGAACTGGCGTAAAGATTCTGGCCCAACCGTTCACCGCCGTAATAGTCCGGGCTGGGGGAGGTGGTGGGAACAAATACCAGATCGCGGTCCGCGTCCGCCGAGATCACCGACCAGGCGTTGGCCGCTCCGGTTTGCGTGGCATTGTCGCCTTTCCAGGTTTTAAAACCCGGATCTTTTCGGGAACGCGGAATCGGGTCCCAACTCCAGCGAAGCTGGCCGGTCAATGCGTCGTAGGCCCGGACAACGCCCCGTTCGTAATTGAACCGCTGGTTATCGCCCATCGACGAACCAACCACAATCGTGTTGCCAATAATGGCGGGTGGAGAAGTGACGCTGATGTTACCAACGCCCTGCCGCAAATCGACCGCACCGTTTTTGCCAAACGACGCAATGGGCTTGCCCGTGGCTGCGTCCAGCGCAATCAACCGACCGTCGAGCGTGGGGACTATCACCCGTTTGGGTGCACGGGCGTTGGCTTTGTCGGTAGCCGAGGGCCAGATGGAAACGCCCCGCGAGGTGACTTCGGATAAGTCCTGCCGGAGATACACGTCGGGGTCGTATTTCCATTTTTTGGTGCCGGTGGCCGCATCCAGCGCAAAAACCCGGGTGGAAGGGGTGGAGAAAACAAGCATCCCATCGACCATAACGGGTGTGGCTTCAAAAGCCGCTTTTTCGGAGGCATCGGTGCCTTTGTAATGCTCCAGTTCGCCCGTCCGGAAGGTCCAGGCAACGCGCAGTTGTTTGACGTTTTCGGTATTAATTTGTTTCAGGGGCGAATACCGCATACCGCCAGGATCGTTGCCGTAAGCGGGCCATTCCTGGTTTTGAGTGGATTGTGCAAAGCCGTTTAGCGCCAGGAAACCGGCGAAATAGGTAATCCAGAAAAGGGTACGTTTCATCATTCAGGGTAGCTAAATACGACAGTTTTATTTCAGGCCGAACAGAAGTCGGGTCAATTTGAAAGGGCGGATCAGGAACCAGTAAACCAGTACGCAGATCGCCAGTGTTGAAAGGCTGATCAGACCGAAACCGCCGTAAATACCGAACTGCCCCGACTTCAGCACGTAGTAACCGATGACGATAATAACGGTCTGGTGCAGGATGTAAAACGGGTAGACGGCTTCGGTCAGGTGAGGTAAGATGGGCCGGTTGACATTAAGATACCGGTACCCGTACGCAACTGAGGTCAGGACCGAAAACCAGGTCAGGCAGTTAACGTTGAGGTGGTACAGGATTTCCCACCGGGCCTGATCGTCCAGCTCCGGATGCCGACTCAGATACGCCCGCGATGCGTAGAGATAAATCGTGCAAAGCAGCGTTCCGAACAGAAAGATACGCCGTTGGTCGGACAAAATCTGGGCAAACTGGGGCCGACTGACCAGCACGTAGCCGAACCAGAATAGCAACAGGTTGAAGACGAAATAGGCCCAGTCGTTCACCAGCGCGTGGGTGTCGTCGGGAAAGAATGGTCTTAACAGAATTTGACTGAGCAGGATCAGGCCAACAAAGGTCATGGCTCCGCCCGGTTTGGCAACGAGTTTTTCAAGACGGTCGATCAGGCGCTGGCCGGCGGGCGATTTCAGGTAGCGAAAAACAGGAATGCTCAGCAGCGAGTAGAGAAAGAGGTACAGGATAAACCACAGGTGATGCCAGCTAAAAGCGCCACCCTTGCCGCCATCCTGATACGGCTCGAAGCCAAACACGTTGGGGTAAAAGTCGGCGTAGCCCCCGGAAAACCGTCCGCGGAATAGCCATTCAAAATAAATCTGGGGCGGCACAATGACGAACATACCAAAGAGCAACGGGATGAAAAGCCGTTTAAACCGTTCACTGGCGTATTCGCCAGTCGTGCGTCGGCGGAGGGCGTAGTACGTTCCGGCTCCCGAGATGAAGAAAAGCAGGGGCATTCGCCAGCGGTGCAGCCAGCGCATGACATCTTCGAACAATGGGCTGGTTTCTGAACTCTGGATGTGGAACCCCCAGCTGACGTAGATCATACCGGTATGATAAAAAAGCAGGATAAGGATAGCCAGCACGCGTAGCCAGTCGAGGTCGTAGCGACGGGTTGCGGTAAGTTTTTGGGCCGTTGGGACGCTGATGGATTGCATGGCGTTTTCGTTTGAATGGGACAAAGATGGCTGCCCAGTGCGCTAAAAAAGCCATTTCCCGATCATCACGAAGTTCACGCCGAACGGGACGAAGTCGCCATAGATCGAAATTGCGCTGGAGTCTGGCCCGTCAGGCGCTTGAAAGCCGTGTGAAAAGCCGAGGTGGAATTATACCCGACGCGCTCGGCAATTTCGTCGATCTTCAGGTTAACGGTGGCAGCATCCCGCAGAAGTTGCTGCGCTTCCCGCACGCGGTAAGTTGCCAGCAGGTCGAAGAAACTCTGCTCCAGCCGGTCGTTCAGCAGTTGCGACAGGTGGTGGGGCGAGGTGTTGAGCCGCTGGGCCAGTTTGGGCAGCGACAGGTCACTTTCGAGGTACGGTTTTTCGTCTTCAAAAAGCCGGTTCAATCGGTTCAGAAGGTTTTCTTCGATTTCTTCCGATAACGACGAGCGTTCGTATTTTTTTCTGGTATCGGCTGGAGGCTCGGTTTCCGGTGCCGGCGAGTCGGGAAGGAGGTCTTCCCGGAAAAAAACTGAACCGCGCATGACGAGAAAACTCGTTGCGTAGATGGTTGCCGCGATGTAGGTAGCCAGCAGGTAATCGCCCACATCCCGTTGAAACTGCGGTTTTACGAGAACGATCAGCAACGGAACCAGCGCAAACATCCAACTTAGAAACCGTAGTGACTGCAACTGATCTGACGACCGAAGTTCAGGACGTTGGCGGATGGCGTTCCGGATCGTGAGCAGCGAAAGCACGGCGTAAATCAGGCAACTGACCATTGTTATTTCACTGATATACGCCCGTAATTCTGTGAAATCCTCCTCCAGATATTCGTCCGCGTCGATGTACGGCAACTCGGGGTGCCACGCATGAACATACGAGTTGTATTTGAACTCAATAGGCTGATAGTGCCAGGTAAGCGAATTGACTACCCAAACGGCAAAAGGAAGCAGGTGCCAGCCCCATCGATGCGGCAGACGTTTCCTGATCCGGCTGAACGTGTAAAAATAGAACAGCGGACCGATGACGAAGTTGAGCGGTTCTGAAAAATCTCCCGTCCATAGGGCCTGAAACGTGTAGTTGGTGTAATTCAGGAAGATTTCGCCACTGACGGCCGCCAATGCCAGTGTCAGCCAGCCGTGGCAGCGGTTTGCTATATTCTGGCCGCGTTTGCTCGTCAGAAAGAAAACCCCCAGAAACAACCCCTGCACTACGCCCAGCAGGATAATGAGCGCATAAACATCAATCTGAACCGGGAGAATCTTCATACAACGACAGCAATCTGTCTGCAAGATACAAAAAAAGACCTGCAAGGTTTTTACGCCTTACAGGTCTCGTTCGGGTTCACGAGCGTTAGCCCTGTTCCGTTATTTTATATCCAGTCCGAAGGGCAGACGGGCCTGCGTGCCTTCCATTCGTTGCAGCATTTTGAGGTATTTTACATACGGAGCCAGATCGCCCAGTTTGGCCTGCAACTGCTCCTCTTCGTCGCCAGTGAAGGATTTGATCAATTCTTCTATGGCATTTTTCTTTTCGGGCGTATACCGTACCCGGTAATCACCTTCTTTGAGGTTGGCGGCTTTGGCGGCCAGTTGAACGGCTTTATCGAGTCCGCCCAACTCATCGACCAGCCCGTTGGCCTTGGCCTGAACACCCGACCAGACGCGCCCCGATGCCAGCGCCTTCAGGCTATCGATTGGAAGTTTACGGCCCTGGGCGGCTTTGCTCGTAAAAATTTCGTAACCCCGGTTTACGCTCTGCTGCAACACGTTTTTCTCGAAATCGCTCATTTCGCGGGTGAACGATGGGAAATCGGAGTGTGTGTTGGTTACCACCCGGTCGTAGGTGACGCCCAGTTTATCTTTGAAGAAACCTTCGGTGTTGAACACCATACCGAAGATCCCGATGGAACCGGTGATGGTGTTAGGCTCGGCCACAATTTTGCGGGCACCCATCGCCAGGTAATACCCACCCGAAGCCGCGTAATCCGACATGGAGGCAATGACGGGTTTGACTTTATTGGCCAGAACCACTTCGCGCCACATCACATCAGAGGCCAGTGCGCTGCCCCCCGGCGAGTTCACCCGGATGACGATGGCTTTCACTTTGTCGTCCAGCCGGGCCTTCCGGATTTGTTCGGCTACGCGGTCGGAAGCGATGTTATCGTCGTCTTTGCCGGAAACAATTTCACCATCGGCGATAATAACGGCTACCCGGTTTTTGGTGCTTCCTTCCTCGACGTATTTCTTGGCGTTTTCGTACTTGCTGAGCGTTATGAAGTCAATTTTTTTCTTTTCGTCAATCTTCAGTGATTTCCGAATATCGGCTTCCACCTCGTCGTAGTAGGCAACTTTCGTGACCAGCTTGGTCCGCAGAGCATCACCGGCGGTCTGGATGGTAAGATCGTCGGCCAGTTTCTTTAGTTGGGCAACCTGCAAACCGCGGCTCTGGGCCACGTTGGCCATAAAATGGCTATTGAGCGAATTCAGAAAAGAAGTAGTCTGGGCCTTATTGGCTTCACTCATGTTATCACGAATGAAGGGCTCCACGGCGCTTTTGAATTCACCAACCCGGAAAATAACCGGTTTGATGCCCAGTTTATCGAAGGTGCCTTTGAAAAACGTATACTCAGCATCCAGACCGTTCCATTCCAGCGCCCCGGCGGGGTTGAGGTAGATGTTGTCGGCCACCGACGCGATGTAATAGCCTTTTTCGGTCATTACCTCGCCGTAAGCCACCACAAATTTCTTTGATTTCTTGAAGTCAATCAGGGCATTCCGGATTTCTTCGAGCGACGCCCAGCCGGTTTGCGGGTACTCAGTCTGGAGGTAAACCCCTTTGATGCCCGGATCGAGTTTGGCGTTCGCCAGCGCCTGTTTCAGGTCAATCAGACCGATGGCATTGCCCGTTGAATTGAGGGCGCCAAAACCGCCAAACGGATTATCGACACCAACTTCCCGGATGGGGCTATTCAGGTTGATTTTCAGAACGGAGTTTTCCTTTACGGCTACCTCATCACTCGATGCCGCCGAAAAAACGGAGCCGATGGCCAGAAGCATCAGGAAAGCCACGAAAGAAAATAGCATTAAACCGACTATAGTTGCAAGAACGTATTTTAGGAATTGACGCATGTTTTAGTCAACGAAATAAATGAGACAACGGATTAGAGACAGGAGAGCGATTATTTTCAGACTTCTTTTATCTCAGGTCTTTAATCTAACAAGAAAGATACGTATTCACGTTACTACCTTAACAAAAATAAAAGGGAGACGGCTCCCCGTCTCCCATATTTGTGTTGAAAGTGTGTATTTAAGGAGGAATGGAACCAGGGGCGGAAGGGAGGAATGACGCTTAGGCTTTCCCGTGTCTCCTGTCTTTCTGCGTTCCGGCGGTTTCTCCTTATTTGCTTTGTTTTGCCATATTCCGCATCAGCAGCCAATAATCTTCTACCGAACGCCGGATTACGTCGTGGGCTTCTTCCTTGCCATACACGTTAATAATCTCGCAGGTCATCGGTTCGCCGGGCAAGTTCTTGTACGTCAGGAAGTAGTGTTTCAAGCGTTGCACCACGCTTTCCGGCAGCTGGCTTAAATCGTCGTATGCCTGATACATCCCGTCGCCTTTCAGAATGGCAATGATTTTGTCGTCGGCTTCGCCTTTGTCGAGCAGCCGGAAACCGCCAATCGGAATTGCCTGGAGAATGATGTTTCCGTGTGTAATGGCGTGTTCGCTCAGTACGCAGATGTCGATGGGGTCACCGTCGCCTTTCTCGATCTCGCGCCCCGACCGTTCGCGGGCCAGCGATGCCACCTGCTCGTCGCAGTAGGTCATCGGAATAAAACCGTAAAGTGCCGGAACAATGTTGGAATATTTCTGGGGCCGGTCGATTTTCAGGTAGCCGGTATCCTTGTCAACCTCGTATTTAACGGTATCAGTCGGTACAATTTCAATGAAAGCAGTTACCTGCTTGGGTGCCTGTTCACCAATGGGAATCCCGTGCCAGGGATGGGCTTTAAACTGGTTGTTCATACTTAATTCGGGTAAATCGCTAGGCGGTTGTATGGTTAACAATGGTTACTTAATTGTATGGTTAATAAATGGCTGGAATATAGAGCTAAAATGAATTAATGGTTTTGACGATAAGATTCTGAGATGTTTCCGAGAGGATTTGATAAGTTCAAAACCCGGCCTTTTCCGAAATCAAATAATCTCCGGTTTTATGGCTGGATTGTCTGACCATCATCTCGCCCAAAAATCCGGCCAAAAATAGCTGAACGCCCAGAATAATAGCGACTAAAGCCAGAAAAAACAGCGGATTATCTGTCACGTTCCGATACCGAAGCTGATTGGCGATGTTGTATAACTTCTCACCAATAAGATAAACGGTAATCAGCGATCCGATAAAAAACGACAGTGTTCCGAAGGTGCCGAAAAAGTGCATCGGTCGTCGGCTGAACTTCTGGACAAATGCAATGACCAGCAGATCCAGAAAGCCGTTGATAAACCGGTCGAGCCCGAATTTGGTGCTGCCGTACTTGCGGGCCTGGTGCTTCACCACCTTTTCGCCAATTCTGGTAAAGCCGTTCCATTTGGCCACGATGGGCAGATTTCGGTGCATTTCGCCGTACAGATTCATCGACTTGACCACCGGCTGGCGGTATGCTTTGATGCCCGAGTTGAAATCGTGCAACTGCACACCCGACACCCA
The DNA here is from genome assembly GCF_003259745.1 of Larkinella arboricola. Lineage (GTDB taxonomy): Bacteria > Bacteroidota > Bacteroidia > Cytophagales > Spirosomataceae > Larkinella > Larkinella arboricola. The sequence continues at coordinate 313,974 of NZ_QLMC01000004.1, forward strand.
GCGCGAGACGGCATTAAAAAACTTGGTCGGGATGGTTTTCGACAGCGGGTCATACCGCTTCTGTTTCCAGCCCGAAACCAGGTCGTAGCCGTCGACGGTTATCATGCGGTATAATTCCGGAATTTCATCGGGACTATCCTGTAAGTCGGCATCCAGCGTAATGACGACCTGCCCGCGGGCAGCCTGAAAGCCGGTTTGCAGCGCGGCCGTTTTGCCGTAATTGCGCATAAACCGAACCCCCCGGACGTGCGGGTTACGCTCAGAAAGTCGGCTGATTACCTCCCAGGACCGGTCGGTACTGCCGTCATCAATAAACAAAATTTCGTACGTATAGCCCTGTTCCGTCATCACGCGCACAATCCAGTCGTGCAATTCGAGTAATGACTCGTCTTCGTTGTAAAGCGGTATGACGACGGAAAGTTGAAGTTTATCAGTCATGTAAATAGCCTCCTATCGAGACAGGCTTTGCGGCCTGTAAAACGTTGGGCGCACAAAGGGTAACGCAAAGGTCGTAAGTTTTTAGAAAATCAGGTAAAAAGCTTGCAATAACTGACGGAATGATCCGGTGTACGTGCGCCCGTCGGGTTCAAAAATTGAAAGCTCCTCGGTTTGAAGAGCCGGAGTGCCCGTTAAAACGAAGCCCGTAATCGTTCGGAACACCGGTTTGCGGTCGTGATGCCGAATGGCCAGTTGCCGGAACGGGTGCAGCCCGGCGGTTTGAGCCAGCGTAACCAACCTCTCCATTTCAAACGGCGGCAGTAAAACCCAGAACTGTCCATCCGGTTTCAGCAAGCGCCGTACGCTGGTAATCAACGCATCAAACGGAAGTTCGTCGTTATGAAGCGCCCGGTTAACCGCCGAATTGGGTGAGCGCAGGTAATTGGTGTAAAAAGGCGGATTGGAAAGAATGCGGTCGTACGGTTCCGCCGAAAAGAGTTGAATCCGCGTGTGAACCACTTCAACTCGTTCGGCAAAGGGGCTGGCGATGGCATTTTCCGTGGCCTGTTCAAAAGCCGCCTTATCCACCTCCACCGCATCGATCCGGGCCGTTGGGTTGCGTTGGGCGGCCATCAGCGCCAGCAAACCCGTCCCGGTACCAATATCCAGCAACCGACCACCCACGCCCACATCGGCGTAGGCACCCAGAAGGCACGAGTCCGTACAAACCTTCATGGCCGTCCGGTCCTGCTGAATCGTAAATTGCTTGAAACGAAACACAATGAGTTGAGAATGATGAGTTAAAAATTAAGAGTTAATGTGTCAGCAAACTAACTCTTCACTCTTAATTCTTAACTCTTAATTACTTACGTCCGAAGTCGGCGGGGTTTTCGCCCCAGTATTCGGTTTCCCATTTCAGGATTTTATTAAAGTACGTGTTGGTTTGCAGCCAGGTTTCGGCCCGGTCGAGCATTTCGAACAGCGTGGCGTTGCGTGGCGTCTCCTCCAGTTTGGTATTGGCTTTCTTTTTTAACACCCAACTGATGGCGGTGCGGGAGTCGGAATAAATGGGCAGATCGCTGTTTCGCTGTTTGAGCCAGGCCAGCGCGTGAACAATGGCCAGAAATTCACCGATGTTGTTGGTCCCGTCGGCTAAGGGCCCCTGGTGGAATAGAAGCTGTTTCGTACTAGTATGCACCCCCTGATATTCCATGTCGCCGGTTGCCGTATTCCAGGCGGCATCAACGGAAATACTGTCCCGGATGGGTTGACCAGTAAATAACTTTTTTTCTTTTCCGGTGCTCCCCGCTGCCTTACCCTGAAGGTGAATATGCGGTTTTTCGCCGAGTGCTTTTTCGGCTACCGCACGGCTTTCAAATGATTTATACAGAGCACCCGGAAAATTCTGAATCTGCTCCTGACAAGCCTCCCAGCTATCGTAAACTCCTTTTTGGCGTCCTTTCCAGACAACGTAATATTTAGGCGATTTTGCCATTGTAATCCTTCGTCAATATCAGGCAAAGATACGAGGAGGAGCGTGGATGTTTGTGGAAATTTTCGCTGGCAAGACAAGTTCGGCAGCGAGCGCAGAACAAAATATCAGACAATAGGAGTTTTATATGTTACGGTAATTTTAAATTTGCTTGGAAGAAAGGAAGAAATTTCTGGACAATCGGCTAAACTAAAATTCTAATTGAATCGTATATTTGGTGGCATTCTATCCATAAACTATCTAACACTGTCTACCTGTAAATGAGTTTTTTACTTTACACACTATTGGGTTTAGTGGGTATATACGTTTTGGGCCTGCTAATCATTCTGTTAACAATACAGAAACGTTGCACGTGTACGCATTGTCGGACATCCATGCACCTGGAAAGGGCCAGCCGGCCGCTGTATGTACGTCGGCTTTATGCCTATCTACCCCTTAAATATTTCCGCTGCCGGCGCTGCCATCGGGCCTTTTTCCTGCATTTGAATACGCCTGATTCCGAGCCGGAAACAATGAAAAATTCGTCGCCCAAGCCAAAGAGTTCTTATACCTAAAAGAGGTCGATTGGGCAATAGCGTATACTCCACCTGTGGTTGAGCAGGTGATAATCTGGTTGTTATAACCTACAAGAAATACGGGTTACAGAATCGGATTATCGTCGAGCTGACCCCGGATCAGACGCAGTTTTCGGTTTAGGTCCCGAAGCTCACTCTGGTATTTTCGGTACGTAGTTGGGTCGCTCGTTTTTAAGGAATTATTGTGGCCGTAGTGTACTAAGAGGGCGTTCCGGCGGGCGCTCAGCCGCTGGTAGAGTTCACTGGTGAGGTTCATGGTTTTGTTGTTTTTAAAATAAAACAATGTAGGATCTGCCGCGCATCCTTTTTAACTATAACGGCCGTTTCGCCCAAAATTACTTACCATTCATCAAAAAAATTGTACGCCTATCACATCAAGCCAGTGCAATAGGTTAGAATGATGGCTTATTGTTTTGACACGTCTGGCCTGAAATGAGTATAAATCAAAAAGCCGTTCATTGCGTGAACGGCTTTTTAAGTGGTATTTATCAGGAAGTTAGAGCCGTTCGATGACCGCGCCAATGGCATTCAGGCGACCGTCGATGTTCTGATACCCCCGGTCAATCTGCTCGATGTTATCGATGATGCTATCTCCTTTCGCCGAAAGAGCCGCAATCAGCAGGGCGACACCGGCGCGAATGTCGGGCGACGACATGCGAATGCCCTTCAGTTGCTGCTGGCGGTTCAGGCCAATGACCGTGGCCCGGTGCGGATCGCAGAGAATCATTTGCGCACCCATTTCAATCAGCTTATCAACAAAGAACAACCGGCTTTCAAACATCTTCTGGTGCACCAGCAGCGTACCTTGTGCCTGAATGGCCGTTACCAGCACAATGCTCAGCAAGTCGGGGGTGAAGCCGGGCCAGGGAGCGTCGGAAACCGTCATCATGCCACCATCCAGAAAACTTTCGATCTGGTAGTGTTCCTGAGCCGGTACATAAATATCGTCTCCGCGGAATTCCATCCTGATACCCAGCCGCTTGAATACGTCTGGAATTATGCCCAACTGCGGAATCTGGCAATTTTTAATCGTGATTTCCGACTGCGTCATGGCCGCCAGACCAATAAACGACCCGATCTCGATCATGTCGGGTAGCATGGTATGCTCGGTTCCGCCCAGCTTTTCAACGCCTTCAATCGTGAGCAGGTTTGATGCAATACCACTGATTTTAGCGCCCATGCGGTTCAGCATCGAGCATAGCTGTTGCAGATACGGCTCGCAGGCGGCATTGTAAATGGTCGTTTTACCTTCGGCCATTACGGCGGCCATCACCACGTTTGCCGTGCCCGTCACCGAAGCTTCATCCAGGAGCATATACGTACCTTGCAGATGGCTGGCATCGACGTTGTACATACCGCTTTCGTCCGAATCGAAGTTGAATTTTGCACCGAGCTTTTCAAAGCCCAGAAAGTGCGTATCCAACCGACGACGGCCAATTTTGTCGCCACCCGGCCGCGGAATCCGTCCGGTTTTGAAGCGTGCCAGCATCGGTCCCAGCAACATCACCGACCCGCGCAGGGCCGATGCTTTTTCACGGTAGGCGGCCGTGTCCAGTATGGAAATATCAACCTGATCGGCCTGGAAACGGCACGATGAGTCGGACAGACGCTCGACTTTAACGCCCAGGTCCCCCAGTAATTCGATCAGTTTGTTGACGTCGCGGATGTTGGGAATATTATGAATAGTGACCGGCTCGGCGGTTAACAAAACCGCACAAAGAATCTGAAGGGCTTCGTTTTTAGCACCTTGTGGATTAATCTCGCCCTTTAAATGTTGATCACCGGCAATGCGGAATGATGCCATACGTGGAGTTAATAATTAAGAGTCAGGAGAGAAGAGGTAAGAACGTTTCAGCCAGCTAAATGTGTCCAGCCAACTTTTCACCGCCGGGCGGCCCCGTCTTACTACTTCACTCGTTACTCTGTTAACGTCTTTTGTTGCGATTGTTAGGGTTATTGCCCCGGAAGCGGTCGTTGCGGTGACCGTCGTTGCGATTGTCGCGGTTGTTGTTACCATCGCGGTGGCCACGCCCCTGATTCTGGTAGTAATTGTTATTCTGGCGATTGCCGGACGTTTCGTTCCGGCTGTACGATTGGCCCGGACCCTCGTTCCGACTGAATGACGGTCCGCTGGGATTACGCCGGGGTGGCTGATCGCCCGTCCGTTCGCGCGGAGTGGCATCGACAAAACCGTTGGTCCGAATGGACTGGATGTCGGCGTGGAGCTTGCCGTTCGCCATTTCGTCCAGATTGGTCAGGATGGTTTCGTCTTCAACGGCTTCTTTATTCCAGGTCGAGTAAAACGTTTTCATCAGCCGGGCCAGATACGACACAAAGGCCAGCCGTTCTTCCGGGTCTTCCAGGGAAATGGCTTTGGCAATCAGTAAGTTGATGTTCTGGCCGTAATGTTTATAGCGCAAACCGTGGGTATTATACGGAACGGGTTGCGGTTTTTTGCCCAGCACCTCAGCGGTCGGGGGCGGGTATGGGCTGTCTACATCCAGGGTGAAGCCCGACATGATGTAGAGATCATCCCACAATTTGTTATAGTAGTCCTGATTATCCCGCATGTTGGGATGGATTTGCCGCATCAGTTCCACCAGGATATGCGCGTAGCGGGTGCGCTTCTCGCGGTCTTCAATAGTCTGTAGATATTCGACTAATTTTTGGATATTGCTGCCGTACTCTTTCAATCGCTTGGGGCATCTTTAAAGTGTGTTGAGACAAAAGTAAGAAAAAGTCTTGTACAATATTAATCCTTTGTAGGCCGGAACAGGGAACGGAACGTTGCTGTTGGAAAAGTATGAAGCAGTGGTACCAGATTTATAAGCCGGAACTGGCCGATACCGTCCGGCTGAGTATTCCAATTGTGATTGCGCAACTGGGCGTGGTGTTGATGGGCGTAACCGATAATTTATTCGTAGGACGGCTTCTGGGGGCCATTCCGCTGGCCGGGGCGGGTCTGTCGGTATCGCTGACTTTTCTGGTTTCGAGCATCGGTGTCGGCGGTTTATCGGTCATTGCGGCACTGGTCTCGCAGGCAAACGGGCGTGGCGATACTGCCGAAATAAATCGATTATTTCGGGCCGGTTTGCGGGTTGCCCTTCTGCTGGGGCTGGTTCTGGGACTCATCGGAACCGCATTCGCCTATCACTTCGAAGTTTTTGGGCAAACCCCTCAGGTGACGGAAATTGGCCGGAATTTTATGCTGATTCTCAGCCTGTCAAACATTCCGCTCTTTCTGTTCATTGCCGCCCGGCAGTTGTGCGACGGGCTGGCCCAGCCGCGGGTGGCGATGTCGATCACCCTGTCGGCGCTGGTGCTGAATGCGGTATTCAACTACGTACTCATTAAGGGCGTTGGGCCGTTTCCCGCATGGGGCGTTTATGGTTCGGCGGTAGCAACCTTGCTGTCGCGGGTTTTTATGGCGGTTGCCATTATTCTGTACATTCGGCGGGCCGACCTGTTTCAGCGGTATTTTCAGCCCGCGTTTGGGGCGTTTCGGGTGGGCGATTACGTCCGGAAAATCCTGCGGCTGGGCTTGCCGGGTGGCTTTACCTACTTCTTTGAAGCGGCCACATTTTCGCTGGCGGCTATGATGGCGGGCTGGCTGGGGGCTGATCAACTGGCGGCCCACCAGATTGCCATCAACATGGCCTCCACGACTTACATGATGGCCACCGGTATTTCGTCTGCGGGAGCCATTCGGGTGGGGAGTGCCCTGGGCCGGTCCAGTCAGACGGCGGTGCGCCGGGCGGGCGTGGCGGCTTTGTGGCTGGTTACGGGTTTTATGGGCTTTACCGCCCTGATTTTTCTGACGGCCAACGACTGGCTGGTCAGTTTGTACATTCGGGATAATGCCGACGTGGCTGCGGTGGCGGCTTCGCTGGTCATCATGGGCGGGTTTTTCCAGCTATCCGACGGCGTGCAGGTTGTTGGGGTCGGTATTTTACGAGGTATATCCGACGTGAATGTGCCCACCATCATCACCTTATTTGCCTACTGGATTGTTGGATTGCCGCTTAGCTATGTGCTGGGCTTCTGGCTGAATCTGAACGCAGCCGGTATCTGGGTGGGACTACTGGCGGGCCTGACGATGGCGGCTGTCCTGCTGCCGCTCCGGTTTTTCCGACTCATTCGCCGGATGAAAGTTGAAACCACGGAGAAGCCTCTTTACAACTAAAATGATGGCGAAATGAAAGCCCTCTTATCCACCACCGTCCCGCCAACCGAACGGCTTTTAAATGCCCTGGCGTTGCTGCTGATTATGAGTCAGTTGGTGCTGGTTTTTGGGTATTACTCCAATCTGCCCGAACGCATTCCGGTTCATTTCGGGCTGGACGGCAGACCAGATCGGTGGGGTGGACGCGCAAACCTGCTTGTGGTTCCAGGGCTTTCAGTATTCTTTTTGATGTTATTCTGGGGAATGCGCCAGATCCCGGCGGAGTATTATAATCAGTCGGCTCCGCTGACGCCCGAAAACCGGGGCCGTCTGGTTCGCAACACGCATGAGATGCTGGCAATGTTGCTGTTCGTTGTCATGGTCTTTATGACATGGACATTCTGGAACTGGCTACAGGCGGCCTCGGCTTCTGAACCGGTCGTGGAGAAGGGGCTTCCCATTGCTTTTTTACTACTGGCTATCGCTGGCATCACCATCTTCTACGTCCGACGGGCTTGACGGTTTTTCGGCTAGGTGGCGTCCTTTGTACTCCGGATCAGACTGATGCCGGAGAAAAAGAAAATACCGCCCAGGAACAGGTACACCCACGACGCCCGGGCCACCCCCCCGCTGGTGAGGTCCATGCCCCCGTAAATCAGACCGATCAATCCGACCAGCGTCAGGATAATTCCAAAGATGCTTTTTACGCTCATTTCTGTGACTTGAAAAGGTTGACACCTTAGTAAACTATTTTCCGCCAAAAATGGCTGTCAACCGGTGCAGTATCTTTCTGCAAGGCCCGTCTTTTGTTTTTTTTCGGTAAATTAGACCCTAATTTTGCCGACTTCCAGACCGGCTTTAACCTAGTATGTTTAGAATTCCTGACCCCACATTTTCATCGCTTGCCCCTACGTTTGAGGGCGATCTGTATTTCGACGAGTCCCCGGAACACCACGCCATGCGTCTGCTCTATGCTACGGATGCCTCCGTGTATCAGGAAAAGCCGCTGGCCGTTGCCATCCCGAAAACCGTAGAAGACATCCGGCGGCTGGTGCGGTTTGCCCGCCAGAACCATACGTCGCTGATTCCCCGGGCCGCGGGTACGTCGCTGGCCGGGCAGGTGGTGGGCGGTGGTATCGTGGTCGATTGTTCCAAATACTTCACGGGTGTGCTGGAAATCAATGCCGCCGAAGGGTGGGTGCGGGTGCAGCCGGGTGTCATTCGCGACGACCTGAATGCCCTTCTAAAACCGCATGGTCTGATGTTTGGGCCGGAAACCTCAACGGCCAGCCGGGCGATGGTGGGCGGTATGATCGGCAATAATTCCTGCGGTTTGCATTCGATTATCTGGGGCACTACGCGGCATCATTTGCTGGAGGTTCGGGCGGTTTTGAGCGACGGTGCAGAGGTAACGTTCCGTCGTTTGAGCCGCGATGAGTTTGAACAGAAATGCCGGGGCGAAAAGGTGGTGAGCCCGCTGGAACAGAAAATCTACCAGCAAATCCGGCATGTGCTGGGCAATTCGGCGGTCCAGCAGCAGATTCGGGACGGTTTTCCCAAGCCGACCATCACGCGTCGGAATACGGGTTACGCGCTGGATGCGCTGGTGCCGTTTTTTGAGCAGCATCCGGATGAACGCCCTTCGGACCAATCCTTTAATTTCTGTAACCTGATTGCGGGTTCGGAAGGAACCCTCTGTTTTGTTACCGAAGCCAAACTGAACCTGCTACCGTTGCCTCCGCAGAAAAGCGCCCTGGTCTGTGCCCATTTCAGCACCATCCGGCAATCGCTGGAAGCCAATCTGGTGGCGCTGGAACACGGTTGCTCGGCGTCGGAACTGGTCGATGATTACATTCTTCAACTGACCAAAGGCAACATTGAGCAGGCCAAAAACCGCGATTTTGTGGAGGGCGACCCCAAAGCCGTGCTCATGATCGAGTTTTTCGCCGACACCGTGGAGGAAGTTACCCGGCGGGCCTCGGAGCTTATTGCGGCCTTGCAGCAGCAGGGGCTGGGGTACGCCTATCCGGTGTTGTTCGGGACCGATGCGGTTAAAGCCTGGAATCTGCGAAAGGCGGGTTTGAGCATCATGTATAACATTCCGGGCGATCAGAAACCGGCCAACGTCATTGAAGACTGTGCCGTGGATGTTCGCGACCTGCCTGATTACATTGACGAACTGGACCGGATGGCCGCCGAAAAACACGGCCTGACACTCGAGTACTCGGCCCACGCCGGGGCGGGTGAACTGCACGTTTTGCCGTTGATCAACCTTAAATCGGAGCAGGGGCGCCAGCAGTTCCGCGATCTGCTGGCCGATACGGCGGCTCTGGTTAAAAAATACGGCGGCTCGCTGTCGGGTGAACACGGCGACGGTCGGCTGCGGGGTGAATTTATTCCGTTTATGATCGGAGAGGCCAATTTCCGGCTGGTGCAGGAGGTGAAAAAGTCGTGGGACCCGAACGGTATTTTCAATCCCGGCAAGATTGTCGATACGCCCGCCATGAACGCTTTTTTACGGTATGAACCGGACCAGAAGACCGGTGTACCTGACACCATTTTTGATTTTTCGGCGGAAGAGAATATCCTGAATCTGGCCGAAAAGTGCAGTGGTTCGGGCGATTGCCGCAAAACCGCTGTGACGGGCGGAACCATGTGTCCGAGTTATATGGTCACCCGTCGGGAACGGGATACTACCCGGGCGCGGGCCAACATCCTCCGCCAGTTTCTAACCCATTCCGACAAGCCCAACCCCTTCGACCACGAGGAAATCAAGGAGGTGATGGATCTCTGCCTGTCGTGTAAGGGCTGCAAATCCGAATGCCCGTCGAGCGTTGACATTAGCCGGATGAAGGCGGAATTTTTGCAGCATTACTACGACGCCAACGGGGTGCCATTACGCTCCCGGCTGGTCGGTAATTTTACAAAACTCATGTCGCTGGCGAGTCTGGCACCCTGGGCTTACAACGCAATTTATGACACGCCCGCCCTGCGCCGGATGGCCAACCGAATGGCCGGTTTCCATCCCGAACGGACCATGCCGGAGCTAGGAAAAACCACGCTGCGGCAGTGGGTAAAAGGCCGCCCCCGGTCTGCTTCACCGCAAAAAGTCTATCTGTTCTGCGACGAGTTTACCAATTACAACGACGTAGAAGTGGGCATGAAAACCGTGCAGCTACTGGAACGGCTGGGGTATGCAGTTAGTATTCCGGACCATCTGGAAAGCGGACGTACCTACTTGTCGAAGGGCCTGGTTCGGGATGCACAAAAGATTGCTACCGAAAACGTTAGGCGTCTGAAAGACCTGATTACGGCCGAAACGCCGTTGATTGGCATTGAACCCTCGGCCATTCTGGGCTTCCGCGACGAGTACCCGGATCTGGTTCCGCAGCAGTTGAAAGCCGACGCCCAGCACCTGGCCAAACATTCGTTACTGGTTGAGGAATTTATCGCGCAGGAGATTGATAAAGGACGCATCGCCAAAACCGCTTTCACAACCGAAAAAAGGCTGATCAAACTGCATGGTCACTGCCACCAGAAGGCGCTGACCTCGCTGGTACCCACGAAAAGAATGCTGTCGCTGCCCGAAAATTACGAGGTGCAACTGATTCCATCAGGCTGCTGCGGTATGGCCGGATCGTTTGGGTACGAAAAAGAACATTACGACGTTTCGATGCAGGTCGGGGAGCTGGTCCTGTTTCCAACGGTTCGTCAGCAGCCCGCGGATGTGCTGATTGCCGCGCCCGGAACCAGTTGTCGCCACCAGATTAAGGACGGTACGGGCCGGATTGCGAAACACCCGGCCGAAATTCTGTTCGATGCGTTGCTGTAACCGCTGGCGGGCTTACTCCTCACAACGGTATTGAAACGTCTGCTGATAGGTTCGGTGGGCGGGGTCTGAGTCGGCCGGAGCCGTTATGTGCGAAGACTGGATAGACCGAACCGGATTAAAATAGCTGTCGTATTCGCTGGTAAACTGGCTGGTTTCCCGCAGGGTAATACCGCCGTCGGCCGCAATAATCTGGCGGGTATGGGATTTTGTATCAAACCGTTGCAGGTAGTAAGCCGCATTGAATTCGGTATGGTTCGTCAGCGCCAGCAGTGTCAGCACAATGCTCTGGGCGGAATCGTAAAAAGGCGAGTGGTTGTCGGCACTTTGCACGAAGGTCATTTCCTCTTCCGTCCGCGAACCGTCCCGGTAGCCATTCTGGACCGTTTGGGCAACAACATCGACGGTATTGGGGGCAATTTCGGCGTACGAAAATTGAAAGATCCGGCTGGAAATAAACGAATTGGTAGGAATGGTTACCCGCGTCTCAACCAGGCGAATCAGGCGGGCAACACGGTCCTCGGGATCGTAATAAAGCGAAAAAACCGACTGTTCCTTGTTGTTGACGATATACGAAGCCGTCTGGATGCGATCCAGTTCGTCATAGTCGAGACTGAGGACGGTGCTGCCATCCGACGTATAAGCGGAGGCCACTTTTCCACCGATGTATTTAAATTCAAACGAAATGGAGCGCTCCGAACTCCGGTCGCTATAATGCAATAATCGACCGTTTTGGTAGTTAATCGTCTGGCGGCTAAGTTCCTGCGGGACATTCTGATCCAGTTGGTACCGAATAATTTCGGAAACGAAACAAGCCGTGTTGATCGGGTTGGTTCCGTTGACTGTACAACCTAATAAAAAAAGGGCAATCCATCCGTAGCTAAACCAGTTTTTCATCATTAACAGAACAGGAAACAACGAGACCACCAAAATACGAACTATTTGGCAAAATGTCGTAGTTTCGATGGGCGGGAGGCCCAACAATACCATGACCTTAACTCAGCAACGACATCTATTCATTGAAAAATTACGGGCAATCGACCAGCCGGAAGCGATTCGGAAATACTTTGGCTTGTTGAAAGAACTGATCGAAACCGTGAACCTGCCCAATGGCGACAGCCGGCTGGCGTTTGTCGTGAATCGGGATCAAAAGGCCATTTCGGCGTATATCAACTTTTTTCTGGCACTACGGCTCTACCGGCCCCGGCAGGGCGAAATTGAATTCTGGCTGACCGTTAAAAAGGACTGTCGCGAACGGATTGAATCGCTGGCGGTGGTGGATGTAAAGCCGTTGTCCGAAAAGTCAGAATACATTTCCGTCATCATCGGCCAGTCTTCCGACCATTTGTTGAACCATCCCGTGCTGCGAAGCTGCTGGGAAGACTCGTTAATGGAATTACTGGTGACGACCAAACGGGGTCCGCACACGGCCAGCCACAACCGGTTTATTTATCAGGCGGCCGACGATGAGGCCGTTCGGGGCGAAATCATGGCGGATGCGTTCCGATCAGAAACGGCTGCCGATCACTGGAATGGCGTGGCCGAAGAACCGGCGGTCTACGAGAAAAAAGAACCGGCGCGGCCCCCGATTCCGCAGAATCTGATTCTGTATGGTCCGCCCGGAACCGGCAAGTCGTTTGAAGCCCGGCAATTGAGTCAGGCGTTTGAGAGCGACTGGATTACGTTTCACCCTTCGTTTGGTTACGAAGAGTTTGTGGAAGGAATCCGTCCTGAAACCCGTGGTAGTCAGATCAGTTACAAAATTGCCAAAGGTATTTTTTATAAAGCCTGTCTGACAGCCCTGCAAAAAGCCGGTTATGCAACGCTGGCCGACTGCCTGAACGACGTGCCCGAAACCCGTCAACAGAAAATTGCCGGGGCCGACGCCCATCTGCTGATCATCGACGAAATCAACCGGGCGAATATTTCCAAGGTGTTTGGCGAACTGATCACGCTGATTGAACCCGATAAACGACTCGGAGCGACCCACGAACTGTGGCTGACGCTGCCGTACTCGCAGGAGCGGTTTGGGGTGCCGGCCAATCTGTATCTGGTGGGCACCATGAACACCGCCGACCGGTCGATTGCCTTGCTGGACATTGCCCTGCGTCGCCGGTTTCATTTCCGGGAAGTATTACCAGACATGGGTTTGCTTTCGATGGCCGATGGCGTGGATCTGAGCGCGTTATTGCGCACGCTGAATGAGCGAATTGAGTACCTTTACGACCGCGATCACCTGCTGGGCCATGCGTATCTGATGAACGTTCAGTCGCACGAAGACCTTTGCGATGTGTTTAGCGACCGGATCATCCCGTTGTTGCAGGAGTACTTTTACAACGATTGGCGAAAAATCCAATTTGTGCTGGGCGACAATCCGGCCTGGGGAAAAACGCCCGATCAGAAATTAATCTGGGTAAAAAAACAATACCGGCCTGCTCTGACAAAAGAACTGTTCGGTGAAGAACCGGACGAACTGACGGAAGTAGTTACATTTGAAATTAACCCGCATTTGCTCCGGCGCGAATACGACCAGATACCCGGAGAAGCCTTTAGTACCATTTATCAAAAACCATAAAGTACCAGCAATTGACGTTGCTGGTATGCCAAAAGTATGAAAGCTCTCGTCCTGACTGAGTATAACCATTTTGAACTACAAGACCTTTCGCGTCCGCAACCCGGCCCGAACGATGTGCTGGTGAAAGTCCAGGCCGTAGGAATCTGCGGCAGCGATGTTCACGGCATGGACGGCAGCAGCGGCCGGAGGATTCCGCCGATTGTGATGGGGCACGAAGCCTCGGGTATCATTGTCGAAACCGGTGAAGCCGTTAAAAACTGGCAGATTGGAGACCGGGTTACCTTCGATTCAACGGTGTATGCGCTGGACGACTGGTACAGCCGTCGGGGGATGTATAACCTCAGCGATGGCCGCGAAGTGCTGGGCGTTTCGACCCCGGATTTCCGGCGGCAGGGCGCTTTTGCCGAATTTATTGTGGTGCCGCAGCACATTCTTTATCAGATTCCGGAGAACGTCAGCTTTACGCAGGCGGCTTTGGTGGAACCGGTGGCGGTGGCGCTGCACGCGCTCAGTCTGACCCCCATTCAGGTAAATGATACGGCGGTGGTCGTGGGGGCCGGAATGATCGGGTTGTTTGTCATTCAGGCGCTGAAACTGGCGGGTTGTGGTTCTATCATCGCGGTTGATCTGGACGATGACCGGCTGGTGCTGGCCCAAAAACTGGGGGCAGACGTAGCGATCAACACCGGTCGGCAGGACGTGACGGCGGAAGTGCTGACGCTGACGCACGGGCGCGGGGCTGATATTTCGTTTGAAGTGGTGGGAATTGAACCCACGGTCCAAACTGCCATCGACTGTGTGCGAAAAGGAGCTACGGTTACGCTGGTCGGTAATCTCGCCAAATCTGTTTCTATTCCGTTGCAGGCGGTTGTGACGCGTCAATTGCGGTTGCAGGGCTCCTGCGCCATCAACGGCGAATACGAAGCGGCCCTGGATCTGATTTCGTCCGGCAAAATCAACGTGGAAGCAATTCTGAGCGCCGAAGTACCGCTGGAAGAGGGTGCCAGTTGGTTTCGGCGGTTATACGATAAAGAAAAGGGCTTGATCAAGGTTGTATTGAAGCCTTGATAACAATCGGGTGTACGGTTTTGGGGTTGTACTAATCCGGAGTTGCTTTCAAAAACGAGTCAATCCCAAAACCGTAAACTAGAAAATCCTTATTAATTAACAGACAAGGAGTGAAGCCAATATGTCGAAGCCGGATTTTCAGGAGTAGGGAAGCTGACTAAAGTAACAGGTTTTGGACGGCCTACCTGATTGGGATATACTTCATGCTACTATAGCTGACCGGAACAGAAATGCCGTATACCATGTCAAGAACCAGCTCGCTGGCTGTTACCGATACGATTTTATAGGCCGAAGGGGCCGCGCAATCCACGTAAATACAATCTCCTCCGCCATACGTTTCGGTGATTTTGAGCGTTTCGTCCTGGCGTTCAAAACGAATGGGTGAGCAGCAGCCCGGTTCGGATTTCGGATAGAGAATGTCGCCATCAGCGCGGAGTTCCAGGACGGATTCGTAGGAAACCGACTCCCAGGTACCCTTACTATTTTGGATTTCGACCAGCTTCCACGTTTGATACAGTGGATCGGCAGGAGTGGCGTCCTGATCGGCTTTGTGGCAGGAAATCGACATGCCCAAAATCAAGACAAATAGAATCAGTTGTTTCATGACTTTTCTACATTTGTAAGCAAGAGTCATTTTGTGGGCGAATCGTTGGAGTCCATTGCAAAGATCATGCACTTCAACGAATACCTCTATTTTATCATTCTCCTTTTACCCATGCCGAAAATCCTCAACATTGCCTTAATTGGCCCCGGAAAAGTGGCGCATAACCACGCCCGGGCCGTTCTTGAAACACCGGATACCAAACTTGTCGCCGTTTATGGGCGGAACCACGCCCGGGCCACGGAGTTTGCCGATAAATACGGTATTGCCGCCTACTCCGATATTTATGACATGGTGGAGCGCGAGAAGGTAGACGTCTGCATTGTCTGCACCCCGCACCCGGCCCACCGTGAAGTGACCGTGGCCGCTTTTGAAGCCGGGGCCAATGTGCTGGTCGAAAAACCACTGGCGTCGTCGCTCGCGGATTGCGATGCCATGATTGAAGCCGCCCGCAAAGCCAACCGGCAGCTCGCTGTGGTGAGCCAGCGACGGTTCTACGAACCTTGTATGCGGATGCGGCAGGCCATCGACGACGGCAAAATCGGCCAACCGGTACTGGGGCACGCGCAATTGTTCGGCTGGCGAAGCGAGGAGTATTACCGCAGCGACCCCTGGCGCGGTTCGTGGGAGCACGAAGGCGGGGGCGTATTGGTTAATCAGGCTCCGCACCAACTGGATTTGCTGCTCTGGTATATGGGCGAAATGGAAGAAGTGTACGGCGTCTGGTCCAACCTGAACCACCCGGAAATTGAAGTGGATGACACGGCGGTGGCCGTTGTTCGTTTCAAAAACGGCGGTATTGGCAACGTGATCGTCAGCAATTCGCAAAAACCGGGACTCTACGGGAAAGTTCACATTCACGGACAGAACGGCGCTTCGATTGGCGTCCAAACCGACGGTGGCTCGATGTTTATTGCCGGGATGACTTCCATTCAGGATGCACCCTACAACGATGTCTGGTCGGTGCCCGACGAGGCCGATCTGCAAAGCGTCTGGAAGGCAGAAGATGATAAGGTGTTCAATAGCGTTGATTCGTCAAGCCATTACTTTGCGCGGCAACTGGCCGACTTCTGCCAGGCGATTAATGAAGGCCGTCCGTCGCTGGTGACGGGTGAGGAGGGGCGCAAAGTGGTTGCTTTGTTTGAGGCCATTTACGAATCGACCCGTACGAAGCAGCCCGTCCGCTTTTAGGAGCTTCGATTCAACAAAAACCGATGGATGTACGTTTTCAGAGTAATTCATCGGATTATGAAGCAACTAACACCGCTTTTTTCTCTTATCCTCATCATGATACTGACCGACGGTTGCCGAAAAATGCCCGTCGGTCACACAAAACCGGCGGCATCGGGTTCCGCACTGGCGACGGATCTGGACAGCAAACGACGGCAGGGAATCGATTTTACGGCGCACGGTGCAACGCCGGGCTGGGCGCTGGATATTGATTTTACCAAGGCCATTCGTTTCCAGGCTCCGAATGGGCCGGTACTCATTGCTGCCGTGCCGAAATCGCAGCGCGAACCGGGCGGAAGCGGTATCCTTTTCGATGCCCAGGTCCTGCCTGACCCCGCCGGGTCAACCCGCCGAACCGCCAGCCGACCGGCATCAGCCAGCCGCCGGAACGACCGGCTAAAAGTCATCATCAGTCCGGTGGTGTGCCGGGATAACCGCAACGGACAGGTGTATGCGTACGGCGTAACGGTGGAAACCAACGGCCAGCGGTATAGCGGCTGCGGAATGTTTCTGAACGGGATGGCCCGGCTCAACAGCCAGTGGGTGCTCGAAACCTACCGCGGACAGCGGCTTCATGCCGAGCAGTTTGTCAACCGGAAAATGCCGACGCTGGACATCAACGTGAAAGAAAAGCGGTTGCAGGGATTTACGGGTTGCAACACCCTACAGGGACAAGTAAAGGCCGACGGCGATAACGTCCGCTTCGAAGCCGTTTCTACCACGCGCCGGGCGTGTCCGTATGATTTCGAAACCGGTTTTCTGGCGGCCTTGCAGAGCGTGACGCTTTACCGCATCAGCAACAACCGCCTGACGCTGCTGGCCGATGGCAAGTACGTGATGACGTTTCGGAAAACCGTGAAAAAAGAAACCCCGGCCACCGGGCCGTAGTCCGGATGGATTCCGATTGTTAGTACGCCAATGCCCTTTGTTATCACTGAATACGGCCTGATTCGGCGCAGCCGGGATTTCCCCGAAGCCGTCAGTTCGCTGACGGAATTATACCTGCCGGATGCGCCCTTTGAAGCCCTTCGGGATTTTGTGACCGAAACCGAAGCCGATGCAATCCTGACTTTTTTTCTGCAAAAAGGCCGGGAGTGTATTCGGGTGAAGAACTATGTCGGGCTGCTCGAAACCCGGGATGGGAGCCAACTCGAAATTTTACCCAAAGCCGTTGATGCCCGGCAGGGCCGCAAAACCCTGCTGCGGATGCTGCGGTATTGGCGCAACAGCCCATTCCGGTCCGTCGAATCGGCCTGGCAGGGTTCTAATGAACTACCATTGTGGGAAATTTTCATCACGTTATTTCTGGATGCGGTAACGCCGGTTGTTACGAGGGGCTTACAAAAGTCGTACGTCGCGCAAACGGCTAATCAACGGTTTTTAAAGGGCAAGCTGGAACTGGCTGCACAGATTCGGCAGAACGGATTTCACGCCGAGCGCCTGGTGACTACATTCGACGAACAGACCGCCGACCTGCCACCGAACCGGCTGCTGAAATCCGCACTGGAATTCGTGCAGAAGCGTGCCCGGACGATTCCCAACCAGAGCCGCATCCGACAACTGCTGTTTGCGATGGACGACGTTCCGACTTCCAAACGGCTTTCGGACGATTTACGGGCTGTAGCTACGCAAAACCGGCTTTTTGCTCATTATCAACCGGCCCTTCAGTGGGCAGAAGCCTTGCTGAGTGGCCGGGCGTTTGGCCTGACGGCGGGCCGGCACCTGACCCTGGCGTTGCTGTTTCCGATGGAACGGGTGTTTGAAGAGTATGTAGGAACTGGTTTTAAACGGTATGTGACGGATGGCGACGTGACGCTTCAGGAATCCTCGCAACATCTGATTGAGAACCACGGCGGGGGGCGGAAATTCCGGTTACGGCCCGACATTCTGCTGCGCCGGAACGGCATAACGACGGTTCTGGATACCAAATGGAAGCGCATCGATGCAACCAATACCGCCGGAAATTACGGCATTGATCAGGCGGATTTGTACCAGCTTTACGCCTACGGCAAAAAATACGGCGCCACTGAACTGGTGCTGATTTACCCGGCCACCGAGCAATTTCAGGAGCCGCTGGAACTGTTCGGCTACGATGAAACCATGCACCTGCGGGTGGTGCCGTTCGACATCAATCAGCCGCTGGAAGAAGCCGTTGTGAAGGTTATGAAGGAGGAGAAAGGATGAACGCTGAGGGGAGCAGAGATAGAGATAATTCCTTGCTCATTATTCATAAATCATCATTCCTGACTATCTTACGAGCTCCTAAACAACCTCAGCTTCCCTAAATGCCACTCGTACTTACCTTTCTGGGCATTCTGGCCCTGGTCTTTCTGATCGCATTTATCAAGATTGATACGTTTATTTCGTTTGTTCTCGTATCGCTCGCCATTGGTCTGGCAGCGGGTATGGATGTGGTAGCCATTGGCAAATCCATTCAGACCGGTATCGGCGGTACGCTGGGCGAACTGGTCCTGATTGTGGGTTTTGGGGCCATGCTGGGCCGACTGGTGGCCGAAAGCGGGGCCGCCATGCGCATTACGAACGTCCTGATTAAAGTATTTGGGGTTAAAAACCTGCGGTGGGGGCTGGCGCTGGCCGGTTTCATCATCGGCATACCGTTGTTCTACAATGCCGGTTTCATTATTGTCTTCCCGCTGATTATTACGATTGCCGCGTCTTCGGGCCTGCCGATGATGACGGTAGCGGTTCCGATGCTGGCGGCTCTGTCGGTGGCACACGGGTATCTGCCCCCGCACCCTTCCCCCGCAGCCATTGCCGGTCAGCTGGGCGCCAACATTGGCCGTACGCTGGTGTACGGTATCATTGTGTCCATTCCGGCCATTGTCATTGCGGGACCGATTTTCGGAAAAACGCTGACCAAATACCGTCCCCAGATTGACCACGATCTGTTTAAAATCCGCCAGATTCCAGACCATGAATTGCCGGGCGCGGGCATCAGCTTTTTTGTCGCGTTATTGCCGGTGTTGCTGCTGACGCTGACGGGGCCGCTCAAAACGGTTTTTCCGGAAGGATCGTTTGCCGATAAACTCATTACCCTGCTGGCCGAACCGTACATTGGTATGCTGCTGTCGGTGCTGGTGGCAGTGTACGCCCTGGGCATCCAGCGGGGGCTGACGATGAAGGCCGTCATGAAAGACCTCGAAGAAGCCATCAAAGCCGCATCGCCGGTGCTGCTGGTTATTGCCGGGGCCGGTGCGCTGAAGCAGATTTTTATCGACAGCGGAACGAGCAAATACATTGGTTTTCTGTTGCAGGATGTTTCGATTTCGCCCCTGCTGCTCGGCTGGGGCATTGCGGCTGTCATTCGGGTTTGTGTCGGGTCGGCAACGGTGGCCGGTTTAACGACGGTTGGGATAATTCTGCCGCTGATCGAAAACCAGACCAACATAAAACCCGAGCTGATGGTATTGGCCATTGGCTCCGGCAGCCTGATGATGTCGCACCTGAACGACGGCGGATTCTGGCTGTTTAAGGAATATTTCAACCTGAGCATTCGGGAAACCCTGCAAACCTGGACGGTGATGGAAACAATTGTATCGATTATCGGTCTGTTCGGGGTTTTAGCGTTAAATTTGGTGGTTTAATTACGGTAGTCAAGTTACCAAACCGCTTTACGCCATGGAATATACCTCGCATATGTATCTGAACCTGGGCTTTGAACCAGATAAAAATTTAAATTTCGAACCAGAACCTGACGCTATTGACAATAGTGTTGATCCTTCACTTATGACTCCAGACGAAAAATTTGCTCAGTTGGGCCTGAATCTGCCGCCCGCCCCCAAACCGTTGGGTGTTTACAAACCGTTCCTGATTGTAGATCGCTTCGTGTATGTGTCCGGACATGGTCCCGTGCAGGACGATGGGAGCCTGATCATTGGCCGTGTGGGCGCTGACCTGGACATGGAAAAAGGAAAACTGGCCGCGCAACAGGTTGGATTAACCATTCTGTCGACGCTCAAAGCCAATCTGGGCAGCCTGAACAAAATCAAACGGGTTGTGAAAACCCTGGGCATGGTGAATGGTACCACCGATTTCCAGCGCCATCCGTACGTCATCAACGGCTGTAGCGAATTGTTCGCCAAAGTCTGGGGTGAGGAAAACGGCATTGGCGTTCGTTCGGCCGTGGGCATGGGAACGCTGCCGGATAACATTCCGGTGGAGATTGAAGTCATGTTTGAACTGGCCGACTAACCATTTTTACCCCAATCCCGGACGTGATTCTTTCGGGGTTGGGGTAGTTTTTTTATGGATGACTATCTGATTCAAAACGTTCAGCTGATCGATTCGCCGGCCCTGGTGCTGTACCCTGAGCGCATTGCCCACAACATCCAGACCATGCTGGACATGGTGGATGGCGACGCCGACAAGCTGATTCCGCACGTTAAAACGCACAAAATGGCCGAAGTGGCCAAGATGCAGGTCGAAGCGGGCATTACCAGGTTCAAATGCGCCACCGTCGCGGAAGCCGAAATGCTGGCCGATACCGGTGCGCGACACGTCCTGATTGCCTACCAGCTGACCGGCCCGAAACTCCACCGGTTCTGTGAACTCGTGCAGGCCTACAACTGGGTCGAGTGGGCGTCGCTGGTCGATAACTGGGTGTCGGCAGAAGAACTCGCGCATGAGTTTGAAAAAACAACCCACAAACCCGTGGTGTACATCGACGTGAACCTGGGCATGAACCGGACGGGCCATGCCGTGGATGAACAGCTGGAAGAACTCTACCGGCAACTGAAAGCCGATGAACGGTTTGACGTCCGGGGATTCCACGCGTACGACGGGCATTTGCACAATCCGGACGTTACCGTTCGGCAGGCCCAGGCCGATGCGGCCCTAAAACCGCTGGAAGAACTGGCCGATAAGCTGGAAGAGGAAGGGGAGACCCGACCGCTGATTGTTGTGGGCGGAACACCGACGTTTTCGAACCATGCCCACCGGCCCAACGTCTGGTGCAGCCCCGGAACCTGCCTGTTGTGGGACTGGGGATACGGCGATCTGCTGACCGAGCAAGGCTTTGAGTGGGCCGCGCTGCTGATTACGCGGGTGGTGTCGAAACCGGCTCCCGGCATTGTGACGACCGATCTGGGCCATAAAGCCGTAGCCGCCGAAAATCCGCTGAACAAACGGGTGAAGTTTCTGAATCTGAACGGGTACGAAATCACCGGGCAAAGCGAGGAGCATCTGGTGTTGCAGGTCTCCAACTGGGATGCCATTCAGATTGGCGATGTGCTGTACGGTGTTCCCTATCACATTTGCCCAACGGTGGCCCTGCACGACGAAGCTCAGATTATTCTGGACGGCGAGGTAGCCGGGCGCTGGCTCATCGATGCCCGCAAACGCCGAATTACCTATTAACCAGGCAACAAATCAAACCCTACTCCTGAACCTGAATCATGCGTACGTTTCCTATTCTGCTGCTGACGTTTATGTGGCTGGCCCTGACACCCTCCAAACCGACCCGGGTGATCTTCTTCGGTGATTCCATCACGCAGGCTGGCGTTCAGCCGGGTGGGTATATCACCCGCATCGGCGATATGCTGAAAAAAAACAACCTGGGCAATGCGTACGAATTAATTGGAGCCGGTATTGGCGGCAACAAAATCTACGACCTGTTTCTGCGCATGGACGAGGATGTGCTGGTCAAACAGCCCAACATTACCTTTGTCTACGTCGGGGTGAATGATGTCTGGCACAAGCGGACCCACGGCACCGGTACCGACGCGGACAAGTTTGTGAAGTTTTACGATGCGGTGATTAAAAAACTGCAAGCTGCCGGGAGCAGGGTGATTCTGTGTACGCCCGCCGTGATTGGCGAAAAAACCGATTATTCCAACGACCAGGACGGTGATCTGCAACAGTATTCCAAACTGATTCGCGACATTGCCGCCCGGCACAACCTGCCCCTGTGCGACCTTCGGAAAGCGTTTCTGGACTATAATCTTAAAAATAATCCCCAAAACCAGGAAAAAGGCATTCTGACGACCGACCGCGTTCATTTGAACGACGCCGGTAACCAATTGGTAGCTGACGAGATGTATAAGCTGATGGTTACTGCGAAATAAGTCATGAAACCGTTTGGAAGCTCACTGGCCGCGATGTATTTCGTGGCCTTTTTTGCTATTCAGGCAGCCGGGCAAACGCCCGTTTGCAGCACCCCTCCGCCCACCCGGGCATTCGGGCAGGCTCTACTGGAGCTTGAAAGGCAGTATCTCCGGCAGCAGGCCGGAAAGCGGCTGACTGACGAAGTGACGGATGTGGCCATCCGGGTTAACGTGATGCAGTTCAGCAACGGCGACGGACCGGTGACCAAACCGCAGGTCGATACCTGTATTGCGTATCTGAATCAGGCGTTTCTGCCCGCCGGGATACGGTTTCATCTGGATGGTCAGGTCAATTTTGTGAAAGATGACCGCTGGGCTTCTCTCACAAACAACGACGAAGTGCAGGCGATGCGCCGGTTGTATGATGTCAATCAGGCCATTAACCTTTACATGATCTCTAATCCACTGACGAGCAGTTCGTATGCTATGTTTCCAAGCAATTCAGCCAACTCGAACTTTATATTTATCAATAATTTCAGCGATTTTGAAAACCTGTGTAAATACCTGCTTCCCCACGAATTTGGCCATTATTTCGGGTTGTTCCATCCCTTCGAAACGGGAATGGGCCGGGAACTGGTGACACGCGGGCCTGAGGCTAATTGCGAAACAACCGGGGATTTGATCTGTGATACCCCCGCCGATCCAACTCCGTACGGAAATTGTTTCCGTAGCTACGACTCGGATACCAAAGTTTGTGAACGCTATTGCCGGGTGACCGACGAGCGGGGAGAGGTGTACACGCCCGATTTTGACAATTTCATGTCTTATTTCACGCCATTCTGCCCGGCCAACTATCATTTTACGCCGGGCCAGTATCTACGCATGAAAGTGGGGTTACAGTTCCGGTTGCGGGAAACCTGCGTGGGGAAGGAGCGGTATTCCGTAACCGGAACGTTGCCGGATACGTATATGTTGGCCGATTCGCTCTATGAACCGGCTGGGGGGCAGGCCGCAAATAATCCGCTGGCATTTTGCAGGAACGCAACGGTGTACACTTCTTTTACGCCCGTAGGGAGCTTTCAGCCTGATAATGAATTTAAGGTGGCGATCTGGGCGTCTGATCGGGATATGTTAGTCCGAAAAGTGACCGAAGTGTCGGCTGCCGCCGTACCGGGAAAACCGCATACACTGGCGTTCTCGATTCCCGAAGCGTTAAAAGAACTGACTGTTTACCAGGTTCAGGTGGTATCGACCCACCCGGCTTTATCGGGCTGCCTTAACAGCAAAATTGTCAATATCATCGAAACGCCCACGGTTCGGTTAGCAGCCGCAACCACGTCAGCAGAGTCGATTACGGTGGGGTTCGGAGAAGCCGTTCCGGTGCGGGTTACTACCGAGAGCGAAGGGTATCAGAAGCTTACACTCCGGATCAACGATCAGGTAATTCCCTTTTTCGAAGCCGGGGTAACGTCCTGGAAACAGGTAGAAACGGACTATCAGACGCCCGTACGATTCTTTAAAAACAGTAGTGTGGAAATCCGGGACGTTCGCGTACCGTGTGGTAGCGCCCGGGTGAACGGTAAACTGACCGTCATTGTTCGGCCCCCGGTGCTGAAAACGCAGCTTCCGGCCGGATTCTCGGCCTGTGCCGGGCAAACCATTAACGTGCCGTTTCAGTCGGATATACCCACTGAAGTGATGGCCGGGAATTACCTGCTCCAGTTGTCGGACCAGAACGGGCAGTTTGCGGATGACTCGACGACCATCATTGGCGAAAGCCGTACGGGTGCTATTCAGGCCGTTTTGCCCAGCAGTTTACCGATGGGCAGCAGCTACCGTACCCGGCTGATGATCCGAACACCCCAGGGCCGGATTGTGGGCGAACCAAGCCCGCCACTAACCGTTCGGCCCCGACCGCAGGCCACCGTAACTTCCGAACCGGTGTCGATCTATGTGGCCGACCGCACCCGGCTAACCATTGCCTTTACGGGCGAACCGCCCTGGTCGTACACGCTCTCGAACGGTCAATCATTTACGGCCAGCCAGAGTCCGGCGACGGTTGTGGTGAAACCCGTTGAAACCACCGCATACCGCGTTACCACCGTTCAGAATGCCTGCGGAGCGGGTACGGCTTCCGGCTCAACCACCGTAACGGTCTTAAAACCGTTAGGCAGCCCCCCGGTTTATTCCCGAACCCTGACCGTACGGTTGTGGCCGAATCCCAGTCAAAACAAAGTATATGTGGAATGGACTGAGCAGCCGGGGCGGACGGTCAATCTGGCGGTAATCAATCCGAAAGGGCAGGTGCTGCGAACCATTCCGCTCAAGGGGACCGGTTTGCCTCAACAACAGGAGATCAATGTGTCCCTATGGCCGGCGGGTTCCTACGTCATCCGGGCGACCGGCAGCCGGGGGCACCAGACGTTACGGTTTATGGTTTATAAATAGTGGAAATCATAGCTAGAGAGATTCGTTTACCCACCTGAATCAGGTCGATTTAAAGGATGACATGGAGTTGCAAATAGCAATTTTAGTGGCTGGCTACTCAGGTAATTAATTGTGAGATTGTTGCAACAGCCACTTCTTTAAACAATCCATTAACTTTACGGCATCATGCTGAGCAAACGAGTTAAATACATTCTTTTGGGTCTGGTCGCGCTGCTGGTTGGGTATATTCTCTACGATGCGAGCGAAGAGCCGGGAATTGACGACCTGAAGGGCACCTACAAGGAGGTGGCCATGTACCGGAATGAAAACAACACCGGCCCCATCATCCGGATTTATGCCGTGACGGTAAGCGACACAACGCGCTGGGACGAAATGCGGCAATACGGCGATTTGATGCTGTATACCAAATACGGCAACACCAAAGTGTACTTCTTCCCGGCCGACAAACCCGCTCCGCTCGAACTTTTTCGGAAACAACCGAATTTTGACCGCAAATTTGAACCGTATTGCCTGGCCCTCTACGAGAAAGACGCGATGAGTCAGGTAACGTTCCGCAGGAAACCGTTCGGGACGGTTCAGTAACCCGTTTACTCCGGCAAGATCACCTGCAATTTGCCGGGCCAGATTTCGGCGGTAATCTCCCGGATTTTGCCCCGGTATTCCCCGTCGATCTGGAAATAGGCTTTCCGCTTCGTAACGATGTGGACCGACGTGGCCGGGAAGATTTCGATGTGGCTCGGATCGAAGGGGCGGAAATTAATAAACATCCGCAGAATGGCCAGAAACGACAGCTTCCGGATCACGACGACTTCAAATTTCCCGTCGGAAACGTCACCGTCGGGGTTGATAACGGCGCCCGTTCCGTACATCCGGGCGTTGGCCAACACAACCATAAAGGCCGACCGATGCACCACGTGGTCGCCCAGATTGATTTGCAGCCGCAGCAGCCTCCGGCGCATCAGCACCCGCAAAACGCCCCGTGCGTACCCCAGCTTGCCCCGCATATTCCCTTCGTCGAAGTACTTCACCAGTTGGGCGTTCATGCCGATGTCGCTCAGGTGCAGGCAGTGTTCGGTTCCGTTGATGGAAATCAGATCAATCGGTTTCACCATGCCATTGACGACCACCGCCAGACTGTCTTCCAGCGCGGGGGGAATGCCCAGTTCGCGGGCCATGCCGTTGGCCGAGCCAGCCGGGAGAATCCCCAGCGGCAGGTTGGCTTCCAGGGCGTATTCGGCCACAAATTTGATGGTGCCGTCACCGCCCACGGCTACCAGCCGGTCAGGTTGGTACGAAGCAATGCGCTCCGGAAGCTTTTCATGGTCAGTTTTGCCGTCTAACAGGAACAGATCGGCCGAATGCGGTTGTTCTTTGAAAAAATCCTGAATACCCGTTTCCCATACTGATTTGTCCTGCCCGCCAGAAATTGGATTGATGGCGAACAGAAATTTTAACTTTTTAGCTTCCGGCATGTTCCTGATTCAGCAATGATTAGGTTATGAAGTGAAATAAATCTGACGTTTGCCGTTTTTGGCAGCTAACGTACTAAATTATCGGATTATCACGTGTAAAGGGCCGTTCAACGACCCGTTACGTACAATAAACAAAGAATGGAGGCAAGTGGCGGAACAAAAAGCAAAATCTTAACGTGGCTGCGGATTAGTGACAGGCCCGTCGTGAAAGTATATCGGGGGTATGTTCATCAGGGCAACATCGTTGTATTTGGTCATGTCCTGCGGAGAAGCGCGTTGCCCCGCAAAAAATACCGGCAGAATTTCTGGTCCAATAGCTTCGCGCTGCTACGGCTTTTTATGGCGCGACCCGTGGCCGGTATGACAGTAAAAGTGGCCGGTATTGAAGAAGATGTACGGTATATTACCGAAAAAGACGGTTTTTTTCGGCTGGAGTGGAAGCCCCAAAAACCGTTGTCGCCCGGTTGGCATTCGGTAAAAGTGGAATTAATTACCGCCAATCTGGGCGAAAATGATCCCATTACGACGGGCGAAGGGAAGGTGTTTCAGGCGCATTCGACGCAATACGGTTTTATCTCCGACATCGATGATACGTTTCTGATTTCGCATTCGGCCAACCTTCGCAAACGACTGCTCGTTCTGCTGACCGAAAATGCCTACAGCCGTGATCCGTTTGAGGATGTGGTGGAACACTACCAACTGCTGGCCCGCTCCGGAACCGACGAAAAGGCCCCCAACCCTTTCTTTTTCGTATCGAGCAGCGAATGGAATCTGTACGATTACATTCTGACGTTTTGTGAAAGAAACGGCATTCCTGACGGTGTTTTCTTACTAAATCAGATCAAGCAGTTACGGGAAGTCTGGAAAACCGGTCAGAACAAACACATGACCAAGTTTACGCGGATTGTCCGGATTCTGGACGCTTTTCCGGAAATGAGATTCGTGCTTCTGGGCGACGACACCCAGGAAGACCCCAATATTTATGCTTCGCTGGTGCAACACTTCCCGCGGCAGATTCGGTGTGTGTATTTGCGCCGGGTACACCAGAAAAACGAAGGGCGGACGCAGGGTTTCGTCGATCAGATCATAGCGGCCGGTGTGCCCTGCTGTTACTTCAGACACAGTTCCGAAGCCATCCGTCATTCTGCCAAAATCGGGCTGGTCGAGAAGGCCGACGTGCGGGAGTAGGGGTTATTTCTTCCCGCCTTTTTCCAGATTCTCCTGCGCCCTGAATTTAACAATGCGGGTAATCAGGTCCAGCGGCATGGGTTGGTTAATCGGAAACTGTACCGAACCTTTGGCTCCCTTATAGGCCGAAAGCTCTTCCTGAAAGGCGGTATGCCCCGACGGGGTTGAGTAAAAGCCGATGTGGTTTTTGAAAGCCGCAAAATGAACCAGATTGCCGTTCAGTACGAACGTCGGCATGGCGTATTTGATGGTTTCCTGCGCGTCCGGCGCTGCGGCCTTCACCGTGTTGCGAACTAGCTCCAAAAGCGTTTGAATGTTGGCGGGGAAGCTGGCAATGTAGTCATCAATGGTTTCGGGTTTAGCGGTCGTCATGGCAATTAAGGTCTGGAGAGAACGGCTTTTGGGGAACGTCGAGCGGGATAGCTACCAAAACAGGAACGACGTGAGCCGTTCCTGTTACAAAAGATCGCTGGATTGGGTATTTACTGATGCCTGTCGATTTAAGTACCTGCCTGCCAGGCTAATTCAGAGCACAGCCTCTACGGGTATCCGTTCAACTTCGTGCGCTTCGTGCTGCTGCACTTTCTGGTGTTCCCACATCTTCTGGAAGGTAGAACTACGCTCTCTAAGCTCGACGAAGCTGCCCTCATCAATAACATGGCCGTTGCCGAGAATGTAAATATAGTCGAACATCGTCAGCAGGTGGAGTCGGTGCAGGGTCGAGATGACGGCTTTTCCCCGGAAGTTAGTGAGCATCCGGTGGTAGATTTCAAATTCGGTTTTCGGGTCTACGCTGCTGGTCGGTTCGTCGAGCAGGATAATGTCGCTGCTGCGGGCCGCCAGAACACCCCGGGCCAGCGCCAGCCGTTGTTTCTGCCCACCCGACAGGTTCACGCCTTTCTCCTGAATACTGGTTTCCATGCCGTTGGGCAGTTGGTTGACCACATCCGTAAACCGGGCCGTTTCGCAGGCTTGCTGAATATCGTCTTCGCTAAACGGCAGGCCCAGCGTGATGTTATACTCAATGGTGTTCTCGAAAATCTCCGGTTCCTGGGGCATCAGCGTCACCGTATCGGCAATCAGGCTCAAATCCGCATACGCCTGATCATCCACCCGGAGGTCTATACCCGGTTCGGGTTTGTAAAGACCGCGTAACAGAGTCAGTAAGGTACTTTTTCCGCTGCCGCTTTCGCCAATCAGGGCAATACGCTGACCGCGCTGGATACGGATGCTGAGGTCGTGCAGACCCGCCCGCTTGAACCGACCGAGTTGCTGGAAGAGGTCATCGTCCTTGGTGTGTCTGAAATTCAACCCTTCAATGTCGATGGTTTGCCAACGGGCGGGCAGGGTTTCGACAGTTTCGGGGCGGTGTTGCTGGGCGTAAGCCTGACCAATGCTGCGGGCCGTTTGCACATCAGTATTGAACTGCACAATTTCAGTGTACTGAAACGCTATATCCGTAAACACGCTGTTAAACTGATTGATGTAGCCCAGCAGTGTCACCAGGCCGCCGATGACAAACACCTCACCGGGTATATAATGCTGGTAAACGTAACCCGCTGTAATAACACCGTAGATCAGAGCAATCATCATGCTGGCCACAAACCACTTCCATTCGTTGATACGGACGTGCCGCCGGAACGGAGGAAGGACGGCCATCACTTTGCCCAACAGGCTGGTTTCCATCTGTTTTTCCAGCCGGAGCGTGATGACGGTAATGATATTGGAAAGGCTGTCGAAAAGCGTGGAGGATACCTGGTGTTCGCGTTCGTTGGACTCGTCGACGGCTTTGATAAACGGCTTGTCGAATTTCATGATCAGCCACACCGTCAGCGCACCGAGCATAACGCCGATGGTTCCGAAAACCGGCGAGAAATACATCATGGCACCGAACGAAAACAGGCATTTGAAAATGGTGTGCAGGTACACAAAGCCGCTCTGAAAGAAGGTCTTAAGAGCGTCATTAGCCTTCCGGATCCGGTTGATCGTCGAGCCGCTATGGTGGTCCTTGTGCCAGCTAACGGGTAGATTGATCGTCTGGTGGTAAAGCTCCATCAGAAAGTTCCGGCTCAGCGTAAAGGCCAGTTCGCGCTCCATAACGCGGGCCGGACCGTGGAAACACCATTCGCCCAGCCGCAGGGCCAGATAACCGGCGGCATACCATAAAACGATGGACTGAACGGGGGCGTCTTTTTGCTGAATCGTCGTAACAAACCACCCGAATAAAAGCGGGTGCATGGCGGCAATGATGTTTGCCAGAATAAACAGAAAGTAAACGAAAACAAACCGTCGTTTCTCCTGACGTGCGTATTGCCAAGCCGTGCGGAGCAGGGCCAGGTAGGGATTTTGCATGAAAGTTACGGTGATTATTTTATTATAAATCGTACGTGAAGCTGAAGAAAATTCCAGTTTGTCTCTGCCGGTTTACGGAGTAGCTAATTCGCCCGACAATGTTGTAAAAAGTAACGATATCCAACGCCAGTCCCCCTCCATACAATAGCGAATTTGCCAAACGGCTGTTATAGTTCTGAGCCAGTGAATTATCCACAAAACCCATGTCACCAAACACGTTCAAATATAATGCCAAAGGCACCGTATTAAATTGTTTTAATGGCATCCAGTTTAGCTGCTTTCGGGTGTTCAGCAGTTGGTATTTCAGGGTGTTGCGTAAGAGGCCATATCGTTGCCCATCGATCACATACAGTTCATAGCCACGAACAAAATCCGACGTATAACCCAGCCCCCGCAAATTAAGGTACGGCTGGCGTTCGGGCCAGGATAGCTTGCCGCGCAGGCTGTTGCTGGCGTACAATCTGGCACCTATGGGCCAGTAACGGGTATAACTGGCAGTGAGTTCGAACAGGCGCAGATTATCGGACGGTAACAAACCGTACTGATTAGCCGCCAGATTAAAATAATGGCCCTGAAGCGGATAGGCCACCGCATCGCGCCGGTCGTGGGTAAAGAGGTAACTTAAGAGAAAATACCGTTGGCGGCTTTGGCCGTTCAGAAAATAGTCCGGGTTGAGCCGGGCAACGGTATCGGCAATCGAGTTGCGGACGTAGCGGAGTTCCAGGCGGTGGAAGTTGTAGAACTGGTTTCGGCGGGTCAGAATCACGTTGGTGTAAAACCGCTCGCGCATGAGGTCTTCGCTTCTGAAATACACCAGTTTGTCCAGCGCCGAGCGGTAGGCTACCTCCTTGTTGGTCTGGTAGGAGGCTCCCACGCTCAGACCCGTTTTCTGCGCCCGGTCAATGTACGGCAGCGTGTACAGCACCTGGGTCCGGCGGGCAAAGCCAAATTCAAAAATGGCATTGAGCCGGTCGGCATTGCCGGTTACATTTTTGTAGTTGATCCGGGCACCGTAAATGGTGCGCCGGAGACTGCGGCCCCGCTCGTACCACCATTCGTTGAAATTACGGTCGGCCAGGTCAAAAATCGGGATCACAAAAAAGTACCAGCGTTCCTTCAGGTTTACATCAATATCAATCTGCTGCGAACCCACTTCCCGGGCCGCCACATCGACCGTAACGAACAGATTGGTGTTGGTGATTTTGCGTTGGTCCCAGGCTAGTTTCTCGGTCAATACGGGCCGTCGGATCGTGTCACCCGCTTTCAGTTCCATTTCGCGCAGAATGATGCGCTCCCGCGTCCGCTGATTGCCGCGAATCTGTACCGACCGGACCACCCAGTAATCCGTCTGCACCGAATCGGCGACGGGCTGCGGTGTTGCCGTTGTGTCCGACAGTGACAATGACCAGATCAGGATGGAAAGAAGCATGAAATACGCGGTCTTGACCGATGAATCTTTAAAAGTACCGCAATAAAAAAATAGGTAAAAACGATCTTAAAATCTTGCAATAAAATCCTTATTATTGTCAGAATTGAGCCGTTTTGCGATCCGATACAAACCAGACTAATTTCCATTCTTCATGCACGACAAGCCCCGGCTGCGGTTCTGGCAAATCTGGAACATGAGTTTCGGATTTCTGGGTATTCAATACGGTTTTGGTCTCCAGCAGGCCAACATGAGCCCAATCTTTCGCTACCTGAACGCCGAAGAATCCGCTATTCCCATTCTGTGGCTGGCCGGGCCGGTAACGGGGTTGCTGGTGCAGCCCATTATTGGGGCGATGAGCGACCGTACGTGGTCAGAACGCTGGGGCCGCCGAAAACCGTATTTTCTGGTTGGTGCCATTATTACAAGTTTCGCCCTGTTTATGATGCCCAACTCGTCGGCACTCTGGATGGCGGCCAGTCTGATGTGGCTGCTCGATGCCGGGTTGAATATTACGATGGAACCGTTTCGGGCGTTCATTGGCGATAAGTTGAATGTAGAGCAACGCAATCTGGGGTTTGCCGTGCAGAGTTTTTTCGTCGGTTTCGGACAAACGCTGGCCAATCTCATGCCGTTCCTGCTCCCCCTCTTTGGCGTTACACTGGCGGCTTCCGGCGGGAACCACATCCCGGATTTTGTCAAATATTCCTTTTACATTGGGGCGGTCGCTATTCTGGGGGCGGTTTTCTGGACGTTATACACCACCAGCGAGTACCCACCTGACAACATGGAAGAATTTAGGCGCATGAAGCAGGAAAAGCGGGGCGTGTTCCATGCGTTTGCCGACGTGTTCGAAGCCCTGCGCAACATGCCGCCGACGATGAAACAGCTTTGGTGGGTGAAGTTTTTTACCTGGTACGGGCTACCGCTGATGTGGCAGTATCTGTCACTGTCCATTGCCCGCCATGCGTTCAACGCCCCCGACGCCAACACCAATCCCGTCGGTTTTGCGAAAGGGCTGGAATGGAGCAACCTGTGTTTTGCCTTGTTCAACGTCGGCTGTTTTGGTATCTCGTTCCTCTTGCCGCCGATTGCTGCCCGGCTGGGTCGGCGCAGCACCCACGCGGTTTTTCTGACCATTGGCGGGCTGGGTTTTCTTTCCATGCTATTATCGTCGGATAAAAACATTTATCTGGTGGGGATGACGCTGGTGGGGCTGGCCTGGGGCTCTATTATGTCCATGCCGTACGTGATGCTGTCGACCTCGGTGCCGAAGGAGCGCATGGGTGTTTATATGGGTCTGTTTAACGGGTTTATCGTGGTGCCGCAGATCATCAATAACATGACGATTGGCTTTCTGTATGAAACCGTCCTGAACAACGACCCGCTGAATGCGCTGGCGCTATGCGGTATTTGCCTGATTTTGGCGGCTGGTGCCTGTTTTCTGGTCAGGGAGTCGCCCAGGGCCGAGCGGGCCGCCTTCCCACTTGGGGCCGGAGGTCATTAGGAGTTCCATGGTCGGCTGTCTGCACCGGGCGGGCGTCCGTTTCCCTAATTTCGCTACGGTATATTTTTCGTGGGGATCGATCTCAAAAGGGGAGACTCTTCAACAGCCACACGCCAGTAGGCTCAGCAATAGGAACAGCTTTTTCGTGAGGCAACTCTTTACTTGTAGGACTTAAAAGGCTTTTTTGCCGTTGGGTTTGCTTTATATAAAGATACGGTATATAAAGATACGGTTCGTTTTTGCAACAGCCACGTTAGTTATCCGACGGATCCGGGCTAATTGCAATTAGTTAAATAGCCCTTATGTTATACTATTCTATGTGTATATTCTTCAACCTTGGTTGAAAAGCGATGTCACCCGAAGGTCTGATTGCCAAAACTGGACACGCTCCTATTTTACAAAAAATACGCTTTAACCTTTGTTATTCTGCTAACTCAATTATATCTAATTTTTGAGCCTCCTCTTTATATTGCTCTATTTCAAGTTTTGTGCCTACGTAAAAAAAAGCAAACTCAACTGTTTCTTTTGCTTCAAAGTCTTTATTTGCACTCCCATTTGACCCTATTAAGCCTACTATAATGCCTTCTGGAATTTTCCTGGTTTCGAAGTATGTTGGCAATTTCTGTTTTTCATTTATTTTATTGTAATAAAATTCAGGCGCTTCACTCCAGCTATAGTTCGCTCTAAACTTTGTTTTAAGAACGCCAGAAGTAGGTATATTGTAAATCCTACTTCCATTTCGATAAGCTTCATCTTTTCCAATTTTTTGATTAAATATTACTAAAATATATCCTTTGAATTTATCAGGTATGACAATGATTTCTTTTTTGCCTTTGTTGCAACTAAAAAAAACTATAGCTAAAAAAAGACTTAAAATTGTTTTTATCATTACTTGAAGGTTTTCTGTATATTTTGGTTTTATTCAGATGTTATATAAGTTTTTTTATTTGTGTTACATCAGTGAAGTTTGCTTTTTATCAAAACTTTATTAAGGCTACTAAATTGAATTTATTGTAAATGATAAAATTCCGAACCAAATCGGGTTTTATTGCCTTATAAACTTTGCATTAGGTTTTTAAAGTAAGGCACTTGTCATAAAATTAAAGGGCTTAAAAAAACGAAAATACACGTTACCCAAAACATTATCCCTTCTGGTGGTAAGGGAATATTATTGCCCCAAATAACTCTTGACAAAATAGATAAGCCAACGTAAATTAATACATTATAAAGAGAAAATAATAAAGGCTTGTATAACTTGATATTGCCAATGTACTTAAACGCTAGAGAATACAAAATTATAAACGGTATGCCGTAAAACAGCACTCTACAAAAATTCCATAAAGTAACTGCATCAAAACTTTCCTTAAAATCTAATGAATCAGAACTAAAATAAAACAAAACCATTAAAAAACAGCCTATAGTTTCAGTAATAAACAAGCTTATATATAATATTGGGGAGTTTATAATCTTATTCATTGTGCATCTTTTTCATTAGTTCATATCCTAATTTTGCCCTGTCTACATAATTCTTGAAATTAAAAGACTTACCTCCATTAAAGCTTTCTTTTATACATCGTTAACGGCTCCTGATCCAAGGGGTTTTGCAACATACCCTGTAAAAAGACCATTGATATTACTAATAATAAAGTCTAAAACACTTCCTTTATAACTGTTTATGTCTTCTTTAACTTTAGATTGTTCAAATTCAACCATTTTATTATCCAAAGCCATTCCTGTTAATCCTTCAAATGATTGTTTAGGCCCTATCGGTGATCTTTTTTAAGTCTGGCATAGTTCTCCTTGATGTTTATGCTGATGAAACTAACATCCTTTTTGTACATCGTGTATGTGCCATCAAAGATGGTATAGAGACTATCATTGACAGCTTGGTTTTTACTATACCGCTCTATCAAATTTTTCCCAGATATTGGTTGTACGATTTCGGCATTCTCTTCAAGATCGACAAGTAAACTATTGTTGCCAGATAATATAATATCTACATATCCAGTATTACTCGTTTTTATATAATTATTTGTAGGTTTGAATACTCCGTAATATTTATACGGAATAATATAGCATCCACTTGAACGCTTCCACACCGTAATACATATATCTTCTGATAAGCAGTAAAATGAACGGGATTGCTCCACCCAAACTACAAATGCTGCAATCAAAAGAATAATTATTCCTAATAGTCTAAGTAACTTCTTTACCATTTTGCTCCTATTGGCCACGATTTGTCATCTTTCTCCATTCTCTTTCAAATTACCGCTGTTTAAAAAGCGAATAACCTTTGGTATGTCCTGCACGTTCCGCCCTTTGCGTTGGTTGTCCTTCTGTGTCCAGTTCCATAAACTCCATCGATGGTTTTGATAAGTTTCCAATGCGTCAAAAGCTTCAACCTGCAATCAGAAGCTTCAAAAATCGGTATTTTTGAGTTATTAATAGCCGGGGCATAGCGATCAAACCAAACTTTTGCAACAGCCACGTTAGTTATACGACGGATCTGGGCTAATTGCAATTAGTTAAACAGTACTTATATTGTACTATTCTAAGTATATATTCTTCAACCTTGGTTGAAAAGCAATGTCAACCGAAGTTACTAATTTCCACAAGTTTGAAAAGCAGCCAAATCCTTAAAATAGCTTTATTGTTGGAGTCTGTAATTTTATAACTAAAGTTAAAGATTGGGTTGCATATGGGGCGGAGAGCCCAAGCTGCAATTACTTTTAAAGGAAGTCAGGTATCTACAAGTTCAATGCAAAGTAATACCCTTTGGAATGGGACAGAAAACTTTTATTAGAATAATGAGCTTTGTAATGGCCGTTGCTATATTGTACTTCATCTATTTACATTTTCTTAAAAAGAAAGATAACTATGAGATAGATGCTGAAGCTAGACAACTTTTTAGTAGCTATCTACTTGATCATGGAATCGATTCGAGATTATTCAAAGGGCCTATTCATAAATGGAAAGGCAATGCGCATCAACTTTATTACTGGTACTCCATCACAGGCCATAAAGATACCCTAGGCATCGAGATTGATGTTTCGTCAGACAGGCTTATTGACGGAAAGGTTAGTATTATAGGCGAAGGTGAAGATTGGTTGTCTATGTATGGCACTTTATATAAAGCGAAAATTCGCCAAAAAGAGATAAAGTAAAATAAGCGCTGAATTTCAACTCGTTTTATAACCACGATTATGGTGTGTGGATTAACTAAACTCTTTAAACGAAAACCGTAAATGCCCTGGATTAGAAAAATACATAGATTCGCTGACCTTCCCAGGTTATCTGTTTAGGTTGGTGAATCTCATGCCATCTATGGACGAAGTCATTGATAGTAGTTAAATCCTTCTTTATTAGTTGGCCCAGGAGCCGTTACCGAGTGGGTTGAGAAAAGAATGGTTGATAACAAAACCGGATCATTAACCGACTGCCGGATTCTGATATTTCCAGTTTCGGGCACTTTTAATAAAATCATTCAGAAGCGACATATTAAGAGAAAGATAACCTATAATCAGGACGGGAATTAAATATAAGAAATAGGCCCGCCATGAATAGGTGCCGAGCAGATAAGTTTCCCAATAAAAAGAAAAGTTATAATCAGGAAATTCGACCATTAAATAGCGAATGGACTGAGTAATGGGATTAAAGAATAAAAAAGCTACCGCCATAACCGGCAAAAAGAGAAGCTCATACCGCAGCACCCCCAGCCACGACAAACGAACCGTGTAGATTCTGAACCACGTATGGACAAGGTTGATCAGGGCAAGGATAATGATAGTAGTGATTAATTCGGGAATGATCATACCGCGCAGAACGAGATAGAGATAGTCGGGGAAACCACCAAACTTTTTCACAACGGCTATCTTTCTTTCGAAAGAAAACAGCCAGTTTATGGCTTCAACTAAGACAATGGCGGTCAGTAATGCCGAAACCGCGTAGGCCGGATTCTTTAAAAAGCTCTTTGAGAGGTAAATCTTATCCATAGTTTTATATAGCTTTTTATAAATATAGAACTAAAACCTTGAAAATGTCTGCTAACTGGTTAGTAATTAGTAAATAAGTGCTGATAGCTTACGTATTACTTATACTCGCTCCAGCACCACACAACCGTATGCCGGAACCCGCACTTTGCCGTCTTTGAACAACTTCGCCCCACCGACGGTATCCAGCACAATTTGCCTGCCTTCAGCGGTTTCAGCCGGATAAATCACCACATCCAGTCCGCGCTTGCTGAGGTTGTGCAGGATCAGCACCGACCGGTCGCCGGATTTACGGACGAAGGCAATCACGTTTTTTTGCTGAATCTCACTTGCTTCCAGTTTGCTCAGGTTGTCGTTCAGCACGGGGTGGCTGTTGCGGAAGTGAATGAGTCGTTTGTAATGATTATAAAGCGAATTGGGGTCGGCCTGCTGCTGCGCCAGGGGCGTCACCGTCCGGCTGGTTGAGTAGTGAGCCCGGCGCCAGCGGGCGCGTTGCGGGTCCTGCCTGCCGATGTTCCAGAGAAACGGTTCCCGGATGTTTTCGTCGGGTTTGGCACCCAGCATGCCGATTTCCTCGCCATAATAAATATAAGGATTGCCGGGCAGCGTCAGCAGCAGGCTGGCCGCCACTTTCAGGTGATTAAGGTTGCCGTTCAGAAAACTGCCAATCCGCGTCTGGTCGTGGTTGGAGAGCATGATGGCGTCGATGAAATTCGGGTTCACCTGCGCAAAAATGGCGTGGTTCTGCAACAGAATCCGGATGATCCCCGCCGTATCCCGTTCCTTAAACGGTATTTCCTGCAACGCCAGGCTCAGATCAAAATTGAAGTTGGCTTTCAGGCCCCGGAAGTACGGGGCAATCCGCTCGGCCCGCGTCCAGACTTCGCCTACGGTATACACCCCCGGTTTGACCGACTCCATTTCCCGCCCGAACTCCTCCCAGAACTGGTGGTTTTTGGGTTCCTCCCAGTCCGGGTAAATGTGCCGGGCCGCATCGAGCCGAAAACCGTCTACGCCCACGTCGGTGAGCCAGAACTTACCGGCTTTATAAATTTCCTGCCGGACGTTGGGGTTGTCGTAGTTCAAATCCGGCATTCCGCTCCAGAACAGGGCATAATATTTCTCCGAAAACGGTGCGCCGGGTACCCGGTGCCACGGGTTTTTCTCCTGCGAATCGGCGGTCATTTCGCGGGAGGCAATATTCAGCGCGTCAATTTCTTTCTGACTCATCCAGACGTACCAGTCGTGGTAGGGGTTGTCTTTGCTTTTGCAGGCTTCAACAAACCACGGATGCTGGCGGCTGGTGTGATTGATTACAAAATCCATGATGACCTTCATGCCGCGTTGGTGGGCTTCCCGGATCAGTCGCCGGAAATCGTCCATCGTGCCGTATTCGGGTGCAATGCTGTAATAATCCGTTACATCGTACATATGGTAGCTGGGCGACGGATTAATGGGCATCAGCCAGATGGCCGACACCCCCAGCTCTTTCAGGTAATCCAGCTTTGACGTAACTCCGTTGAGATCACCGATGCCGTCGCCGTTGGAGTCGCAGAAGGCGCGGACAAAAATCTCGTAATGCACGCCGGTATGGCCGGTGACGGTTTGGTCGGATGAGGCTCGGGTGAAGCGGGGCGAAGTCGATTGAACGGATGCGTCGGGCATAGTATGGAAAAGAGTTCTGCCTGTTTAAACGGCCTGAACTCTGCCGAAGTTTGTTTTTCTCTAAATCCAACAATAAAATCTGATAATAAGCAAGGAAATCAAGGCGGTAGACCCCAAGCCCGAAGGGCTATTTTGGCCTGATGTCGCTGGGTGAAAAATAGAGAGGAACTTCTTTTTGCAATTTAATGTATATACATTAAATGTTTATACTTTTAAATCGTCAGGATTATGAAAACGGAACGCACCATCCAGCAATTGATACCGGCTCCTTTACAAAGCATGGGTGAACTTCGGGTTCGGCAGCCGCTGCCGTCGTCTCAATTGCCCTACCATGATCCCTTTGTCCTGTTGCATCACAGCCACAGTTTCCTGCGGGACGGAGAAAACCTCAACCACGCCGGGGTGGGGCCGCATCCGCACCGTGGCTTTTCGCCCGTGACGTTTGTGTTCAAAGGCGGGGTGCGTCACCGCGATAGCCGGGGCAACGACCGGAGCGTGTACGAGGGTGGTACGCAGTGGATGAACGCCGGTCTGGGCATCATGCACAGCGAGCGCCCGTTGTCCGACGAACTGGAAATCATTCAAATGTGGGTCAATACCCCAATGGCGCATAAAAAAGATCAGCCGAGCTACTATCCGTTGCTGAAAGAAGAAACGCCGTCGTTCGTCAGCGAAGACGGTTTGGTAACGGTTAACGTGATTTCGGGTGAATTGCTGGGTATAAAAGGACCGATTCCGACGTTTACACCCATCAATTCGGCCAGCCTGTACCTCAAAGCCGGTGGGAAAATTTACCTGCCGCTACCGACGAGTCACAACGCGTTTTTGTATTTGCTGGACGGCAAACTGCGCGTCGGCGAACAGACGGAAGTAAAACCCAGGTATATGGTTGTGCCGGAAAACGACGGCGAAGGCATCACCATCGAAGCGCTGGAAGATACGCGGGTCCTGCTGATGTCGGGCGAACCCATTGGCGAGAAAATCATTGCCCAGGGTCCGTTTGTGATGAACAACGAAATTGAAGTGATGGAAGCCTACCGGGATTTCCGAATCGGTAAAATGGGCATCCTGATCGAAGAGTAAACGTTGGTTTGTTTGTAAACGCGGCTGGCGGAGTTTTTACTAAGATTCTGGTAAATTCTCCGCCTTTCGCGTTTTTTGCGTAACCATCCCTGTATCTTTTGCAAAAAAAACGAGCCGATGATCTCCGTTGCCGACGCCTATTCGATTGTTCTGAATAACTCCCTGGTCTTACCGACTGAAGAAATACCGTTAGTCCAGGCTGCCGGGCGGGTTTTGCGGGAGCCGCTCACTGCCGACCGCGACCTGCCGCCCTTCGACCGGGTTTCGATGGACGGTATTGCGATTGCCTACCAAACCTGGAGCAAGGGCCAGCGGCAATTCCGGGTCGCCGGAGCACAGTTTGCGGGGCAACCCGGGCAGACGCTGGCAGACGAAACCGCTTGTCTGGAAGTAATGACCGGCGCCATGTTACCGGCCGGAACCGATACCGTCATTCGCTACGAAGACGTGCAAATCACCGACGGTGTGGCCCAAATCCGCATCGATGAGATTAAACCGGGGCAGAATGTGCATCATCGGGCCACCGACCGAAAGCAGTATGAGGAACTGGTGCCGATTGGAACGCGGCTGGGCCCGCCGGAAATGGCCGTTGCCGCTTCAGTTGGAAAAGCGACGGTATCCGTAAGCAAGCTGCCGCGCATTGCGCTGATTTCGACGGGCGACGAACTGGTTGATGTGGCGGCAACGCCCCAACCGTACCAGATTCGGCGCTCAAATACCTACCTGCTGCAAACGGTGCTGCAATCCGTCGGGGCCGAAACCGTTCTGCTGCATTTGCCCGACGAAGCCGATACGATGGAAACCGACCTGAAAGCCCTGCTGACCGACTTTGATGCGCTGGTCCTGAGTGGGGGCGTTTCGGCCGGAAAAGCCGACTTTGTGCCCGGCGTGATGCAGCGGCTGGGCGTGCGGCAGCAATTTCATCAGGTGGCACAGCGGCCCGGAAAGCCGTTATGGTTTGGTACGTCCGACGCGGGAAAGGTTGTTTTCGGTTTGCCGGGCAATCCCGTTTCCACTTTTTTGTGCGCTTACCGCTATCTGCTGCCGTGGCTACGGGCTTCGCTGGGTTTGCCGGTGGCGCAACCGTCGGTCGTACGATTAAAACGTGCTATTTCGTTTGCTCCGAAGCTAACTTATTTCCTGCCCGTGAGTTTATCGGTAAGCGCCGACGGTATCTGGCAGGCCGAACCGTTGCCGGGGAGCGGCTCAGCCGATTACGCCAATCTGCTTCGCTGCGACGGTTTTATGGAATTGCCGCCGGATCGCAGTGAATTTAAGGAAGGCGAAGCATTTCCGGTGTATACCTTCCGCTGATGCGGCTAAAAATAATTGTCTTGTTTTATCCGTAATCGGTTGATTGTAAAGAGTATCGAAAGATGAAAGTTGTATCTTTCATAACACCGGCCAACGTTCGTGGGGACATACTGTGAAATCAGGGCATATCATACTCTTTCTATTCATTTCCCACCTGTCGCTGGCGTGGCAACAACCGGTATGGATTGCCTTCCGGAAAGATCCCGTTTTTGTGAAGGCTCCAACGTTTTCGCTGCTGCGGATTCGGGATGAACGTTCCCTCCGATCACACCTCGGGACGGTTCTGGCCAGTTCAAAAAGCAGTTCTCCCGTTCGCAGTAATGACGAAGTGGGCGACGTTTTTACCGACCTGCTGCGCTCCGGTTTCCGCCCTGATTCGTCGCGGGTGCCCATCATCATCCGCGTGCGCGAGTTTGTGTTTTCCGAAAAAGTAAAGAACGACTCGCAGGCCGAGGGAGTCTGTCGGCTGGAACTGGCGTTCGATGTGATGCGCGACGGCAACCCCGTTTTGCTCACGACCTACACCGCCCGGACCATTTACACCCGTTCCTTCGGCCAGACCGACCGGCTTGAACTCGTGGGGCGCAAAGCCCTGGAAAGTGCCGTTCAATACCTTTCCAACTGGATCAAGATAAACCGTGACAAAAGCCCGGCGCTGGTGAAGGGAATCAAGTTTGTCCTGATTGATCACAGCGTGCAGCAGGCGTCGGGCGATACGGTTTTTTACAGTCCGCTACGCCCCCTGAGCTGGGACGATTTTCAGGCCGAGCCCCGCCTGGGCAGCCGGAATGCCGCGACGATCTTCCCGACCTTTTCGTATGAGGGGCACAGCCGCTGGGTGAACG
The DNA here is from genome assembly GCF_003259745.1 of Larkinella arboricola. Taxonomy (GTDB): domain Bacteria; phylum Bacteroidota; class Bacteroidia; order Cytophagales; family Spirosomataceae; genus Larkinella; species Larkinella arboricola. The sequence goes on from NZ_QLMC01000004.1 coordinate 355,295, forward strand.
GCTATATTCAGCTAGAGCTGACGTTCAAGACGTTCATGGTCAAGAGCATGTCGTGGGTGCGGCCCGGCAGTAAGACAGACTACGGCTTACTCCACGAGCAGAAACATTTCGATATTGTCAAACTGATTGTCGAACGGTTTAAGCAGCGGATTGTATCCGACGACGCGATGGACCTCGACGATTACAACAGCCGCGTGCAGTTTCTGTATCTGGAAGCATACCGGGACATGAACCGCTGGCAGGAACAGTACGATTCTGAAACGCAGCACGGTCTTAACCAGGCCGAGCAGGAACGCTGGAACCGCAAGATTGCCCAGGACCTGAAAAATGCGGAAGACCTGACGGCGATTATGATCGCAAACCGCCAATAAATTACCTTTGCTCCGAATCCGTCAAGTCAGAATTGAATCTACTTATGCCTGTTTCACTTCGTTTCCACCGTTTCGACCTGCGATTAAAGCATACATTCACCATTGCCCACGACTCCCGCGATGTTCAGCCGACGCTCATTGTGGAGTTGCAGGACGGCCCATTGAGCGGCTTTGGCGAGGCTACATCCAATAAATATTACGGCATTACCCTCGACCGGATGACGGCGGACCTCGAAAGCATCCGCGGGCTGATTGAAGCGGGTACGTGGACCACCGCCGAGGAACTCTGGCAACTGGCGCATGACCACCTGAAAGACAACCCGTTTGCGCAGTGTGCGCTGGACGAAGCCGCCCACGACCTGGTGGCTAAACAGGCCGGGAAACCGCTTTACCGCTACTGGAATCTGGACCCAAGCTGCAATCCGCTTACGAATTACACCATCGGCATCGATACGGTGGACACGATGGTCAGGAAAATGCAGGAGTTGCCCTGGCCTGTTTACAAAATAAAACTCGGCACGCCCGACGATCTGGCGATTGTGCGCGAATTGCGGAAGCATACCGATGCGGTTTTTCGGGTGGATGCCAACTGCGCCTGGACGGCCGATACCGCCATTTCCAACGCGTGGGCCCTGAAAGAACTGGGTGTGGAATTTATCGAACAGCCGCTCAAAGCCGACGACTGGGACGGTATGAAACGGGTGATGGAACAGAGCGTCCTGCCGGTTATTGCCGACGAAAGCTGCATTGTGGAAAGTGATGTGGAACGCTGTGCCGGTTATTTCCACGGCATCAACATTAAACTAACCAAATGCGGGGGCCTGACGCCCGCCCGGCGCATGATCGAAAAAGCCCGGCAACTCGGCCTGAACGTGATGGTAGGGTGTATGAACGAAACCAGCGTCGGCATTTCGGCCATCGGGCAGTTGTTGCCGCTGCTGGATTACGTAGACATGGACGGTACATTGCTCATTACCAACGACCCCGCTACGGGCGTGACCTTTGATTTTGGCCGGGTGATTTACGCCCGGGAAAACGGAACGGGGGCTTCCCTGAAAAAATAAGAAGCAGGGCCGACTCCTGCTGTTTACGAATCGATGAGCAGTTACTATTCCATTGACCACCTGCCCGGCCGGACCATCCAGTTTGAGGGGCAGGACTATTTGTTTTTCAGCGGCACGGCCTACCTCGGCATGGCGCAGAATCCGGCGTTTCAGGCCCTGCTGGCCGAAGGAATGGCGCGGTACGGAACCATGTTCGGATCGTCGCGCAACGGTAATCTGCAACTGAGCATTTACGAGGAAGCGGAAGCGCAACTGACCGCATTTGCAAAAGCCGAAGCCGCCCTGACGCTCTCGTCGGGTATGCTGGCGGGGCAGGCCGTGGTCAGTTGGCTGAAGGCGCAGGGGCTAGGCTTTCTTTACGGACCCAAGGCGCACCCGGCCATCTGGCAGGACCCCAACACCAGCCTGCCCACCCTCTCGTTTGCCGACTGGACGGCGCAGCTGCCCGAACTGGTGGCCGCAGCCGCCACCCCGCATGTCGTCATTGCGCTTAATTCGCTGGATGCGCTCTGTTCGATGCGCTATTCGTTTGATTGGGTGAATCAACTGCCCGAAGGGCCGGACATTACGCTGCTGGTGGACGATTCGCACGGTTTGGGCGTCATCGGGCCGGAGGGCAGTGGCATCGGGCCGATGATTCCGCGACGGCCAAACGTCCGGCTGATTGTGACGGCTTCGCTGGCAAAGGCGATGGGAATGCCGGGCGGGGTGATTTTTGCCGACCCTAAAACGCTCCAGTCCATTCGGCATACGGCTTTTTTTGGCGCGTGTTCGCCCATACCACCGGCTTATCTCTACGCTTTCGGGCGGGCGCAGACGTTGTACCGCACGGCTTTTGACCGGTTGCAGGCCAATATTGCCCGGTTCGAAAGCCGAATTGGGCCATCTGATCGCTTTCAGCACATTCCTGCTTATCCGGTCTTTTATACTGAACAGGATCAGTTATATTCGTATCTGTTAGCGAACCGGATTCTGATCTATTCGTTTGCCTACCCAACACCCGCCGACAAACCGAATACGCGCATCGTCATCAGCGCCTTGCATCAGCCGGAAGACATCGAACAACTAGCCGACTGCCTGGATGGAAAAACGGGATAATATCATCAAAAACCGCCGATTGGGCCCTCTGTTGCGAGGACTGCTGCTCATCGCACTGCTGGCTGTCGGTCTGCCCGCACGGGCCCAGCAAACCGATAAATTCCTGGAAGAACTGCTGAAAAAGAATCCGGAACTGTTTGGGAAAGTGCTGGAAAATCCGGCGAAATACGACGTTCAGATTGTCTACACGCAGATTAACCGCGACGAGAAAAACCGTCCGTTGTTTAAAACGTATCGGTATCGGCTCGACAAAGACCGGTATTTTTACCCGGCCAGTACCGTCAAACTTCCGACGGTTTTGCTGGCGCTGGAAAAAATCAATCAGCTTCGGAAAAAACAGCCCGATCTGTCAATTGACACGCCGATGCTGACGGACTCAACGGGTTACCAGACCGGCGTGCGCCAGGATTCGACGGCGGAAAATGGCCTGCCCTCGGTGGCCCACTACGCCCGGAAAATTCTGCTGGTGAGCGATAATGACGCGTTTAACCGTTTGTATGAGTTTGTTGGCCCGTGCGAACTGAACGACCGGCTGCGCGAGAAAGGCTATAAAAATACGCGGATCACGCACCGGCTTTCCATCCCGTTGACCCCGGAGCAAAACCGCCGGACCAATGCCGTGCAGTTTGTGAAAGGCGATACGGTTTTGTATGGGCAACCCGCGCAGGTCTGTGACAAAACCTTCTGGCCCGACCAGCCAATTCTGCGGGGCACGGGCTACCTGAAAGGCAGTACGCTGGTGAAAGAACCGTTTGATTTCACAGAAAAAAACTTTTTTTCGCTGGAAGACCAGCAGGATATGCTGCGGGCCGTCCTGTTTCCCGACGATGTGCCGGTGCGGAACAAATTTGATCTGACTGCCGACGATTACCGGTTTTTATACCGCTACCTCTCGCAGTTGCCCCGTGAGACGAAGTTTCCCCGATACGATTCGACTTATTACGACAGTTATGTCAAGTTTCTGGTATTCGGCGACGCCAAAAGCCGAATACCGGCGTCGGTGCGGATTTTCAACAAAGTGGGCGATGCCTACGGTTACATGATCGACAATGCTTACGTCGTTGATTTCGAGAAGAATATTGAATTCCTGCTGTCGGCGGTGATTTACTGCAACGAAGACGGGATTTTTAACGATAACAAATATGATTATCAAACGATTGGCCATCCGTTTCTGGCCAATCTGGGCCGGGTTATCTTCGACTACGAGGTGAATCGGAAACGGCCTAATCTGCCCGACCTGAGCCGGTTTCGGGTGGGCTACGATGACTAATGAAATTCACGCAGGGCTTTCAACGGCATTTGACAACGGTTCAGGTGCTTAAAATGACAATTCATGTAACCATCGGTTGAGATCGGGTTCGTTCAACACTACGTTTGTAGCGAATAAAACAACTCTACTGATGAAAAAAGTCCTTCTCTTTCTGTTTGTGCTTATCGCTTTTGCGGCCTGTAAAAAAGATAACAACGATCCGCAGCCTGACGAAAAACCGGTAGCAACCCCGGCGGAAAAAGTAGCGGGAACCTATAAACTGAGTTCTTTCCATTTTATTGAGGGCGCCAACGAAGTTGAACTGCCGACGCTGCCGTTGGTAGAAGGCGGTAAAACGGTCGCGTCCGGAACAGCTAAAATGACGAAGAAGTCAGACGGAAAAGTAGGGCTGGACTTAAGCCTGTTCATCGAAGGCGAAGGTAATGTTTCCCTGCTTGAGGATCAGGTTATTGAGGTGCGCGAAGTGGGTTCCAATTTCGGACTTTACGTCGATGGGCAGCGGATTGGCGATGCTGATGGCGGTTTTATCATCTTCAATATATCGGAAAAGGACCCCGATACGGGCGAAGAACTGAAACTGGCTTTCAACGCCAAAAAATAAGGCATAAACTGAAAATTAACAGCCACATACGCAAAGGCCAGATTCGTATTCGTCTCTGGCTTTTGTATTTTTGTACAATCTGTAAAGGGAACTATGAAACGAATTTGTACCGGATTTTTATTGCTTTTGCTGGTTTCGGCCAACGGTTTTGCGCAATCCATCGATCAGATCGTGGAAGCCGTTCGGAAGCAATACGCGCCCGACAAACGGGTAGCCATTTTTAACGTGGAGGCCGATTCGCTGGGCAACCTGACCGGTTTTACGAACCTGCCCGAAGCAAAACAGGCGCTACTCAACCAGCTTAAGGCGGCTGATCGGCCCGTGGTGGACCAGATTCAACTGCTGCCGTCTCCGGTTTTGGGCGAAAAAGTGTTCGCCATTGTCAATGTATCGGTCGCTAACCTGCGCTCCAACGCCCGGCATTCTGCCGAACTGGCCACGCAGGCGCTGCTGGGAATGCCGCTGAATGTGTTGGATAAAGACCGCAACTGGTACCAGGTGCAAACGCCCGACCAATATATTTCCTGGACGGATTCCGGGGCGTTGCAGCTCATGACCCGCGTCGATTACGAGCAGTGGCAGGCTGCCGAGAAGATTATTTACACGAGTCCGGTCGGTTTTGTGTACAGCGAGTCCAGCAAACGCTCGCAAACCGTGTCGGATATTGTGGCCGGTGACATGCTGGCGCTGGTTAGCGAACAGCGGCAGTGTTATCAGGTACGCTACCCCGACGGTCGGACGGGTTATGTTCCCAAACGCGATGCGCAGCGGCTGGATCGCTGGCAGGCGATGGTCCGGCCTACCGAAAATGCGCTGGTCAGCACGGCAAAAAGCCTGATGGGAATACCGTATTTATGGGGTGGCACATCGGTAAAAGGCATGGATTGCAGCGGATTTACCAAAACCGTCTATATGCTCAATGGGCAGCAGTTGCCGCGCGATGCCTCGCAGCAGGTCAATGTGGGCGAACTCGTCGAAACCCCCGGGAAGAACTTTAGCCAGCTCCGGCCCGGCGACCTGCTGTTCTTTGGCGAACCTGCAACCCTCGACAAGCCTGAGCGCGTGGTTCACGTGGGTATGTGGATTGGTAACAACGAGTTTATTCACGCATCAGGCCAGATCAGGATTTCAAGCATGAATCCTACGGCACCGAATTTCGACGTGTATGAATTAAACCGGTTTCTGCGGGCGAAGCGGGTAGCCAAAACAAGTATTTATTAAAAAGCCGGGGGAGGATAGGCCGGAGTGGTTTCATCGTTGTTTTCTTGTCTATCCTCCTGTTTCTCCATCCTATGTCCTCTTCCGTACCCGTCTACAAACTTCAGGCATTTCCGCGGCACGAGCCCAATGCGCTCTTTTACATGACCCGGCTGGAGAAACTGGTGCAGGAGTTCAAGGGCATCGACAAACCGCATTCGCACACGTTTTATCTGGTGATGTGGATCACCCATGGAAGCGGTACGCACACCATCGACTTCAAAACCTACCCGGTAGCGGCCCACCAACTCTACTTTCTGACGCCGGGGCAGGTCCACAGCTGGCAATTGTCCGCCGACATCGAAGGGTTCAACCTGTTTTTTGAAGCTAACTTTTTCCGCAGCCGCTTCGGCAGCCGGTTGTTTCAGTACCCGTTTTATCATTCACACCAGCACCAGCCGCTGCTGGACGTTGCGGGTTCGCCGGGACTTTTTCAGGATTTGTTTCGGTATGCCTGGCAGGAATACGACGCGCATCTGCCCAACCGTTCGGAGGTGTTTCTGTCGTTTGTCCACCTGATTCTGGAAACGGCCAGTCGGCTGTATACCGAGCAGCGGCCCATCGTTGATACGAATCTGTACGACCGCATCCGGCAGTATGAAGAGTTGCTGGAACGGCAGTTTCTGACCGTTCGGGAGGTGGGCCAGTATGCCGAGCAGATGAACCTGACGCCCAATTACCTTAATCACATTTGCAAAAAAGTGCTCGCCAAAACCGCCAGTCAACTGCTCCACGAGCGTCAGGTGATTGAAGCCCAGCGTCTGCTGACGCACACGGGCCAGTCGATCAAGGAAATTGGCTTTCAACTAGGCTTCGAAGATCCTTCTTATTTTGTCCGGTTCTTTAAAAAACACACCCGGCAGACACCCGCCGAGTTTCGTCAGGCATTATTGGGGTAATCGTTGATTTGTACCATAACGCTCCGGTTTTGTCTTTCCGGAAGAATCGGCCATACGGTACTTTTGCAGGGTACTCACGGACTCAAAAAGCCGTCCGTATTTAAACGCCGATAGCCATGTTAAAAGATAATCGATTATACAGCGTTGTGTTCAATAAATGTCCCCGTTGCCACCAGGGCGATTTCTTCATAACGAAAAGTGCCTATAGCTGGCATTTTGACGAAATGCACGAAAAGTGTCCGCATTGCGGGGAAGTGCTCATCCCCGAGCCGGGATTCTACTGGGGATCCATGTTTGTGAGTTACGCGTTTTATACCATCTACACGCTGATCACGTTTTTTGTAGCCGTCAAATGGCTGAACGTGGATCTGGATTATTATTTAATGGGTCTGATGCCGACGCTGGTGTTATTGACGCCGTACTTTTTCCGGCTGGCCCGTCGGAGCTGGCTTACCTTCTTCATCGCATACGATCCGCAGAAGAAGCAACATACCGACAATAAACCGTTGAATGTTCCGGCCTGATTGGGCCTGAAGAGGACAAAAAGTCGGCAGGAGTTTCACCCGATCTCCTGCTGGCGCTGGAATGACACAAACTACATCACTTCCCGCAGATAAGCCACGCTTTCGGGCATCTGTTCCATCGAGCGCGAGGACTCGTCTTCAATGAAGGAGTGTTTGACGCCGGATTTTTTCGCCTGTTTCATAATCTCGCTGATGCCCAGATCCCCCTTCCCGATGGCGACGTTTGATTCAACATCGACGTGGCCGGTATCGTTGCCGGGCGTGCCGGGTTTCCGGTCTTTCAGGTGCATGAGCGGAAAACGGCCCGGGTATTTCTTGAGGAGCGCAATGGGGTCCTGTCCGGGGTGTTTAACCCAAAATACATCCATTTCGAAGTTGACGTACCGGGGGTCGAGGTTTTCCGCCAGATAATCGAAGAAGGTACCGCTCTCGTACGGCTGGAATTCGTAACCGTGGATGTGGTAACAAAAGGAAAGACCGTTGTCTTTCAGTAGCTTACCGGCGGTATGAAAAACATCGACGGCGCGTTTGGCATCGTCAATCGTAAATTTGTCACCGTTATGCGGAATCCAGGCACACATGACGTACTTCACACCCAATGCCCGGGCCTCTTCCAGTACTTTCGGCACGTTGCTGGCCAGATCTTCATAGGAAGCGCCGGTACTGATCGGTTTCAGACCGTATTTAGCGAGTAGCTTCCTGAAATCGGCAGGGGCTAAACCGTACGTGCCCGCCAGTTCGACCTCCCGGAAGCCCATCTCCCGGACCTTCGCCAGCGTTCCTTCGACATCCTTCGGAAACTGTTCCCGAAAACTATACAGTTGCAGACCAACCGGCGATTTGGGTTGTGCAAAACCAGAAAGCGTTAAACCAACTGCGAGCAGCGTAGAAAAAAGAAGCGTTTTCATGGGGCAGGAATACGAAATAAACCGGTTGCCTAGTTAATCATTTAATCGGCTTAATCCAACAGGGCGGCCCTTTTCTAATTATTTCCCCGCTCTTACTTTCTTTACTTCCTCCGCCGTGATGGCATCGGCCTTGTTTCCGAAATTGCTGCGGACGAAGGTCAGCACGTCGGCAATTTCCTTGTCGGACAGGAAGTCATGAGCGGGCATGACGTTATCGAATGTTTCGCCATTGATTTCAATCGGCTCCTGTAATCCTTTCAGAATCACGTTGATCAGCCGGGTTTTATCGCCCTGCACCCAGTCGGTTTGTTTCAGGGGCGGGTTCAGATTCGGGACGCCCGAGCCGTCAACCTGGTGGCAGGTCAGGCAGTACTGTTCATAGATTTGCTGACCCGGACCGGGAGCCGATTTTGATGCAGGTTTTTTGGTTTGTGCACTACCGGTTAACGTTAAAAGGCAAAGCCCCAATGCAAACACAATTCTCATGACGCAGATTTGACTTTTCGTAAAGATAAGAGGAAAGGCAGAAATGCGGGCGAAGTGGATAGAAAGGGGCGGCAAAAAGTATTTGAATCCGGCGGCTTCTCTCCGCAGTTACAACAAACTTTCCTTTACCTGCGTATCAAAAACACCCGTCAGCACCCGGCCATTGCGTTTCACCTGCACCCAGATGCGGTAATGACCGGCGCGCGGAAATGCATACGGAAACTCCACCATATTGTTCACCTTCATCGTGTGCGACATAGCGGGCATTCCGGCCATCAGCCGCTGGTTTTTCTCCGACTCGGGCCGTTGTTTCAGGTCGGCAACGTATCGGTCGATGCTGTCGCGGAAAACCGTGGGGTCGGGATACTGGAAACGGCGGGTGGTGTCGGCAATGCGGTCCACCAGAAACGTTTCGGCGGCCATCGAATACGTGCCCACCGGGTGCAAATGAATGTAAACCGTACCGTCGGAACGAACAATAGCCGCGTGTCCTTCCATGCCGAGGTACGGTTCCAGCGCAGCCGGTTTGCCCTGCGCGTCGGCCACGGCAAACTTCAGCCGGTACGGTTTTCCGACTTCCAGAACCGGCGCGGGCTTGTCGGTCCAGAGCATGGTGGAGCCATCGCCCAGACTGGAACTGGCCCCCGGAATACCGCATAACACCATGTCGTCGTCGAGGTGCGGAAGCCCTACGGCATTTTCTTTTACCCCCATAGGCTGGGTCACCAGCCAGCTATCGTCCGGGTCCGACTCTGGTAATCTGCTAACCGCAGGAGCGGCCCTTTGGGGGATGAGAACGGTATCGGTGAGGGTTTCGGTAAACCCATTTCGGTACACAATATCGGCATACACCAGATACTGACCCGCCGGAAGATCCGGTACGTTCGATTGGAAGTCGGTGAGGGTACGCCGGTCGGGGTGAAGGTGCGCAAAGGCGTCGAGATGGGGCGTTCGGGCCAGAAAAACGTGCATCAGTTTGCCGTGATCCGGTACCAGAAAATTCAGCTTCCGGCGTTTGCTGCCGCTTTCTGCAAAATGTGACGTATCAATCCGGATGGTCAGGCGGTGCTGGTTGTTAACGGATTCTACGTTCGACGTAATGGGCAGGGGCGCATACAACTGTTCGGTGCGGTATTCGTCGGCCCAACTGGTCCACCAGGTACGCCAGCCCGTGAGCCCGACCGTCAGCAACAGGGCGGCAATGCTCATACCAATCAGGCGTTTCTGGCGAAACGAAGCGGGTACGGCCTGCCCCGGTTTCAGCGTTCCATCGGCCAGACTGGCGCCCACGGTCGTAATCAGCAGAATCACTAGCAGCACGCCGAGAGCCGCCAGAATCAGGCCGGTTCCGGCGGGCATGGGCTCCATTTTTGTTGGAACCGAGATGACCGGGGCCACGATGGTGGCTTTTCCGTCGGGGCCGTCGAGGAGCAGTTCGACGCTGGAGGAGCCGGATTCCATCATCCAGACCACGCCTTCGAAGCGGTTGTCGCCCAGCGGTTTCAGTTCGTCGTGAACCGGTGCGCCTTCGTCGCCCGCGAAGAAATACACGGGTCGGGCCTGAATGGTCCTGACGCGGCCGCTCTCGACAAAGACCGTTACATTGGCCGTTCCCGGCACGACATCCGGCGGCACCACACTCACCAGAATTTGATACTTTCCCGCCTGTTTCTGCACCAGTACCCCCGGACTGCCCACGTGGCCGAAGGCAATGAGCGAATGCGCGAATGATAGAAGGAGTGAATACAAAAATACCCTGAACCGAAAGCTCATTATTTTTAATTTTTAACTCTTAATTCTTCTCTTTTAACTCTTTAACTCCTACCGTTGAACCCGTTTCATCCAGTTTCCCCAGAGCAGCCCAATGCGGGCCGACAGGATGGCGCAGACAAGAGCGATGCCGATGCCTTTCAGAAAATCGGGCAGCGGTTCGAGCCAGTGGGGGTGGAATTTGTAATGGTAGGGCCAGGTCGGATCGGTGTCGTACGACATGGAAGATGACAGGAAAAACCAGTTCTGGGCGTTGGGCGACGTATGCAGGAAACCGCCAAAATACCACTGAACCGGGGTGATAACGAGCACGAAAGCCGTGCCGGTCAGGGCGGCCAGCAGCCAGTCGTTGAGCCGGCCGTTGCCAAACCGGTGCAGCAGTTTGTCGAGCACAAAGCCGGGGGCGATCAGCAGCAGCGGAAACACAAAAGGCTGGTAGTGCGTAATGGGGTTCAGCACCGGACCCAGCCGGGGCGTAGCCGGAAAAAGCGGTAAAATCCAGCTCGGAATGAGCATGGTCAGCATATAAGCCGCAGCCGTGATGGTGATCGGATAGCGCAGCGACGAAGCCCGGCCTACCGCCAGCAGGTAAAACGGAAATGCAATGCTCATGGTGATGTACGACGAGGAATGGTGCGATGCCCAGCTCCCCATTTTCTCGGCCAGCATTGTGTAAAGAATGCTCAGCAGCAACCCGGCGGAAATGGTAAACATCACCTTAAGCCGTTGAGCCGGTGGGTCGGTTTCGGATTCATTCATTGATAGGTTTTGCGAAAACCGGTTTTGCAGCGCCAGTACCCCAATCATGGCCCCGAACTGCACCGTCATCATACCAATGAGCAAAACCGTATGCGGGGGTGTCAGAATCTGCACATCCAGACCGTAGGTGTTGTGCCACCAGTCGTCGAACGGGGCGGAGGTCAGCATGGTCAGGGCACCCCAGACGCAGTACATGGCCCCGAGCGATCCGTAGAAAACGCCCCAAAACCGGACCGATGCGGCCCGTTCCGGATTCATTCGGGCAAACGTAAGCTGTAAAATCTTGAAGCCGGAAAACAAACCGGCTACCACTGCACCGATGTACATCAGCAAATGCGGGGGCGCAAACAAACCGTCGCGGCCGATGCTCATGTGCCACATAATGTCCCAGAGCAGCCCCCAGACGATGCACAGTGAGGAAAACACCACCGCGTAGATGTAGGTGGGGATTTTAGCCAGTTGAAGGGGAGGAGCAAGCGTGGATTGCATAAGAAAGTAGCCGCATTTAGGAATACAGGTGAATATAAGCAAAGACTCCCAAATGACTGTTTACCCCTACGGCTATGTTTTTATTTTATCCGGTCCTTAACTACAAAAAGACCCGGACGGGTCTTTTTGTAGTTAAGGTGATTTTTGTGGATGGTTAGTCCGCCTTGATTTCGATATCGTGCTTTTTGGCGGCCTGGCGAATCCGGTCTTTAATGGTTTCTACTTCATCCGGGTCGTATTTGGCCGCGTTGTCTTTGTGGTTGATGTACGACCAGGCCGCCCGGATGTGTTCCGGCGTATCAATCGGGTATTTTTTGTTGGTCGGATCGGCAAACTTTACGTCACCGTATTGATGCTGCCCTTCGTTGGGGCTGACATCCTCCCGTCGATCAATCTTGCTCATATCGTTGATTTGTTGGTCTATCCATAACCTTTCCGATGACAGAAAGTTGTAAAACACGTTGAGTGAATACCGACGGCGCTTGCACAGGGCGCTACAGATACCGGTGTTTCGGAATAAAACCGTTGTCAGGCTTTTCAGCGGTTTCTTTCTAACTTTCAGGCCAAAACCTTTCCGGCGTGAGATCACGTTATGAAAAAAATAATAATTGCCGTTTTGACGATGGCTTCCCTGATGGCTTGTAACAACGGACAGAACCACACTGCCACCAACGCGGATTTCGCGAAAACCGTGGATGATTATTACGAAGAACGCCTGAAACTGTTTCCGCTGGAAGCGACCTTTCAGGGCGATGACCGGTATAACGATCAGCTTCCAAACAGCATTTCGCAGGAATTTCTCGATCAGACCCGGGCGTTCTATGGATCTTATCTTAAAAAGCTGACGGCTTTTGACCGGGAGAAACTATCGGAGCAGGATCAGATTTCGTACGATATTCTCAAACGTGAACTCGAACTGCAACTAGAGCAATTTACATTCCACCTCGAATACGTGCCGTTTTCGCAGTTTGAAGGGCTGACCTTGACGTTTGGCCAGTTGGGCAGCGGAGCGGGGGCACAGCCGTTCGCAACCGTGAAGGACTACGACGACTGGCTGAAACGGGTTTCGGCCTTCCGGGTATGGGGCGATACGGCGGTGGCCAATTTCCGCAAGGGTCTGGCCGCCGGGGTGGTGTGGCCCAAAAGTCTGGTGGAGAAAATGATTCCCCAGATGACCGATCTGGTGGTGACCGACCCGACCAAAAGCCTGTTCTACGGCCCAATTAACCGCCTGCCCAAAGATTTTGGTGAAGCTGATAAAACCCGGCTGACGGCGGCTTACAAAACCGCTATTCTGGAGGAAATTGTGCCAACGTACAAAAAACTGGGCGATTTCCTGAAAAACGAATACCTGCCCAAAGCGCGCACGAGCTCGGGTGTCGATGCCTGGCCGCAGGGGGCGGAACTGTACCAGTATGAAGTGCGGACCTGGACCACCACCGATAAAACGCCGGAAGAAATTTACCAGACCGGCCTGAAAGAAGTGGCCCGGATTCGGGGCGAAATGGAGAAGGTAAAAACGCAGGTGGGCTTTACCGGTACGCTGGACCAGTTTTTTACGCACCTGAAAACCGACCCGAAACTGTATCCGTACAAACAGCCGAAGGAGGTGCTGGCGGCTTTCAACGCCATTCTGGCCAAGATTGAGCCGAACCTGAAAAAGATGTTTACCCAAACGCCGAAGTCGAAATTCGAAATCCGGCAAACGGAGAAGTTTCGGGAGGCATCGGCCAGCGCCGAATACAACCCGGCCTCGGCGGACGGCAGCCGACCCGGTATTTTTTACGTGCCGATTCCGGATGCGACCAAGTTTAACGTGACCTCTGGCATGGAATCGCTGTTTCTGCACGAAGCCATTCCGGGGCACCACTACCAGATTTCGCTGCAACAGGAAAATACCGACCTTCCCAAGTTCCGGCGGTTTGCGTGGTACGGGGCTTACGGCGAAGGATGGGCGTTATATTGCGAGTCGCTGGGCCGGGAACTGGGCCTGTACACCGATCCGTACCAGTACATGGGGGCGCTGAACGACGAAATTCACCGGGCCATCCGGCTGGTGGTTGATGTGGCGATTCATACCAAACAGATGACCCGCGAGCAGGCCATTCAGTACATGATGGCCAACGAGCCGATTGCGGAAGACGGCGCGGTGGCCGAAATTGAGCGGTATATGGCCATACCCGGTCAGGCACTGTCGTACAAAATCGGCGCGCTGAAAATCCGCGAACTGCGCGCCAAATACGAGCAGCAACTGGGCGACAAGTTTAGTCTGGCGGCTTTCCACGACGAATTTCTGAAAGACGGTTGTATGCCGCTGGATGTGCTGGAGCGGAAAATGGATGCCTGGGCCGCGCGGCAGGGAAATTAACAAGGGCTGAACACACGTTTCGAATGATACAGATTGGAAAAATAAATACCCTTAAAGCCCTGCGCGAAACCAGCGTCGGTTTTTTTCTGGGCGATGAGGATGATAATGATGTTTTACTGCCGAACAAATACGTGCCCCGAACGCTCCGGGTGGATGATTTGATCGATGTATTTGTTTATACCGATTCCGAAGACCGGCCCATTGCGACCACCCTGACACCCAGGATCAAGCGTAACGAATTTGCCCGGTTGCAGGTGGTTTCGGTCACACGTGTGGGGGCGTTTCTGGATTGGGGGCTGGAAAAAGATTTGCTGGTGCCCTACCGGGAGCAAACTCGTCCGATGGAAGTCGGGCGCTGGTATGTGGTGTATCTGTACCTCGATCACGAAACCGACCGGCTGGTGGCTTCCAACCGCCTGAACCGCTTTCTGGACACGGGCAAACCGAATCTGGAAGAAGGCGAGGAGGTGTCGCTGCTGGCGTATGAATCCACCGACCTGGGTATCAATGTGATCATCAACAACCGGTATCGGGGGCTGGTGTATGCCAACGAAATTTTCCAGCGTGTTTATCCCGGTGACCAGTTGACGGGCTACATCAAGCAGGTTCGGGAGGATAACCGGGTGGATGTAAGCTTGCAGAAACCGGGCTTCGAAAACGTCGAATCGGGTGCCCAGCGGATTCTGGATGCGCTGGACGACGGGCGCGGCTTTTTGCCACTTCACGACAAAAGCGATCCGGACGAGATTTACCGGGTGCTGGAAATGAGTAAGAAAACCTTCAAGAAAGCCGTGGGGACGCTTTTTAAAGAACGGAAAATTGTAATTAAGGACGACGGTATCTACCGGGTTTAATCTCCCGGATCCGCGATGGTCCCACGTCCAACTTATGCCGTGGAACCGTCGCGGGCGTGCCGGTATGTCGGCCAACGTGCTGCTTTTTGTCAGGATGAATCGCTCAGGGAGCTAATTATCTTGATTTTTATCGAACGGCGGTTTTGAAGGACGCTTACCAGAGAGTGCCGGTTTGAACAAGCCCTTTCCCGCTGCGGGTAGCGGATAGAAACGCTTGCCACAACTGCCGGAGAAGACCGGCCGCGGTTGGTAAAAAAGATAGAAAAATTTTAAACCAACTACGACCGAAATTGTTGCTTAATTCGATTGTTGCTTACAATAATCTACTAAAAACGAACGCCATGATCGAGCCAAAGGACAACAACCACAACACCTCTGGAAACAACAAGCTGCCTGAGCAGGAATCGGCAGGTGGAGGCACAACCATCCTGACTACCCGGCAGGGCCACCCTATTTACGACAACCAGAATACCCGGACAGTGGGGAACCGCGGCCCAGCGACGCTTGAAAATTATCAGTTGCTGGAAAAGATGTCCCATTTTGACCGGGAACGGGTGCCCGAACGGGTGGTACATGCCCGGGGGGCAGGTGCTCACGGCATTTTTGAAGCCTATGGAACCGTTGGCGACGATCCCATTTCAAAGTACACACGGGCCAAGGTGTTTGAAAAAGGAAAGGTTACACCGTTGTTTGTGCGTTTTTCAACGGTTATTCATGGTGGACACTCGCCCGAAACCTTACGCGATCCCCGCGGCTTTGCCGTCAAAATGTATACCGAGGATGGCAACTGGGATTTGGTGGGCAACAACCTCAAAATCTTTTTTATCCGGGATGCCCTGAAATTTCCGGATTTTATCCACGCCTTTAAACCCGATCCGGTCACGAACCGGCAGGACCCCAACCGGCAGTTTGACTTTATCAGCCACACGCCCGAGGCCATGCACATGATAACCTTCCTGTTCTCGCCCTGGGGGATTCCGGCGAGCTACCGGCATATGCAGGGCTCCGGCGTCAATACCTACAAATGGGTTAACAGCGAAGGGGAAGCCGTTCTGGTGAAGTACCACTGGGAACCGTTGCAGGGCATTAAAAACCTGACGCAGAAGCAGGCGGAAGAAATTCAGGCCAAAAACTTCAATCATGCGACGCAGGATTTGTACGAAGCCATCGAGCAGGGTGAATTTCCGGAATGGGAACTCAACGTGCAGATCATGAGCGACGACGATCACCCGGAACTGGATTTTGATCCGCTGGATGATACCAAACTCTGGCCTAACGATCAGTTTCCGTGGTATCCGATTGGTAAAATGACCCTGAACCGTAACCCGGTTAATTACTTTGCCGAAGTCGAGCAGTCGGCTTTTGGTACGGGTGTGCTGGTGGATGGATTGGATTTCTCGGACGATAAAATGTTGCAGGGGCGCACCTTCTCGTATTCGGATACACAACGGTATCGGGTGGGAACCAATTACCTGCAATTACCGATCAACTCACCCCGCAAACACGTGGCTACCAACCAGCGGGACGGGCAAATGGCCTATTATCAGGACATTGCGCCCGGCACAAACCCGCATGTGAATTATGAGCCCTCCAGCCTGGGCGGTCTGAAGGAGGCAACCCGCCCCGGCAAGGATTATACGCCGTCTTATCAGGCCAAACTGGTTCGGGAGAAAATCAGCCGGCAGAACGATTTCAAACAGGCCGGTGAAACCTACCGCAATTTCGAGGATTGGGAACGGGATGAACTTATTTCCAACCTGGTGGGCGCACTTTCAGCCTCCGAAAAACACATTCAGGACAAGATGGTTGAAATGTTCACGCAATGTGATGAGGACTATGGCCGCCGGGTGGCAGAAGGGTTGAAGATGGCGGCTGAGTCGAAGGAAAAGAGGATGGACGTATCCAAAACCGAGAGAGAAGGGCAGGCTGTTCAGCAGGCCGAACAGGAATCAACCGACGCAAAACCGTATTGATGTTCTCAAACGAAATAAGATGGATAGTCAGGTGAATGCCCTTTTCGATGCCGCCA
This sequence comes from Larkinella arboricola, assembly GCF_003259745.1. Taxonomy (GTDB): domain Bacteria; phylum Bacteroidota; class Bacteroidia; order Cytophagales; family Spirosomataceae; genus Larkinella; species Larkinella arboricola. Next base: position 372,042 of record NZ_QLMC01000004.1, read on the forward strand.
GGACCGGCGACGTTGCCCTGCTGAACGAATTGATTGCTGCGGGTGTGGACATCAACAGCCGGGATGCGAGGGGCTACACTCCGCTCATCCTGGCTGCTTATAATGAGCAGTTGGAAGCAACCCGGGTTTTGCTCGAAGCCGGTGCCGATGTGAATGCCGGTGACGCGGGCGGAAACACGGCCCTGATGGGTGTTTGTTTCAAAGGCTATGCGCCGATTGCTGAACTGCTCATTGCCCACGGAGCGGACCTGAATCTGCAACACGGGAATGGCGGTACGGCCCTGATGTTTGCCACCATGTTTGGCCGGAACAAGCTGGTAAAACTGGTGATGGACCACGGGGCTAATCCCACACTGCGGGAAAACCGTGGCCTGACGGCTATGGATCTGGCGATTCAGCAGGGAAATGTGGAAGCCGCCGAAATTCTGGAAGCTTATCACCAATAAAGATGACCCGACTGGCGGGAACCAGAATTTACATACTAGGTACAGGGGCATTACCGGTAAGGTGATGCCCCTGTTTATTTACGGGCAAGCACCTTATCAATTACTTCCGTCAGCGTCTGATTAAACCGGTCGGGGTCCTCAATCATCGGATAATGACAGGTACTCGGAACGTGGAAAATTTCGTGATCGACCGTCAGATACCGTTGTAGCGGTTCTTCATTAAACGGTAGATAATCCGCATTGATGACGTAAAATTTGAATTTCAGTTGTTGAAGCAGTTCACGCTCCCGCTGGTAATAGTTGAAAACCTGCGCGATGATGGGGCGGCCCATCGGTGGGTAAGCAGTGCGGTAATCGGTGGCCACCCTTCTGGCAACGGGTTCGGGCGTTTGCGGGGTGAGAAGGGCCAGATAAGCGTACTGTTCACTGGTATTTTCAAAATCCGTTTTCAGATTCTCTACGAGGGCTTCGGCCTGCTCCTGATACTCGTCGGGCAGGGGTGTACCGGCATTCTTGAACATATCGACAACGATAAAGCCGATGATGGGTTCGGGGTAAGCCACAGCCGCTTCCAGCGTGGCACAGGCCCCCATCGAATGCCCAATCAGAATGACGTTTTGCAACTCCAATTCCCGGATGAGCGTCACCACATCCTGTCCAAAACCCTCCACCGACCAATGCGCCCGGTCGCGACCCGACTCTCCGTGACCCGGTAAGTCCAGCGTAACCACTTGAAAGTCTGGGCTGAAAAAAGCCACCTGATTGTCCCAATACGTCTGGTTGATAAACGCCCCGTGCACAAACAGCAGTGTAGTGTTACCTTTACCTTCCAACCGGTAGCGAATTGTTGTTCCGTCGCGCTGGATTTCTTTCATCAGAAACGGTTTTGGTTAGATTTTAAAAGCAGAGTTGAGCTGAAATACCGACCCGTCAAAATTCCGCTGAACCCTTACTTGTCGAGCGTATAAAATTCGTACATGATTTTCCAGGTGAACTCCTTGCCCGGCTCCACGTTCACCGCAATAAACGGTTCGGGCGACAGGTTTTTCGGGTTTGACCAGAAAGCCAGTTTCGACAGGGGCCGGTCGGCGCGAATCCGGACGCCCGCGCCGGTTTTGGTGTTTTCCACCTTAATGTCGTAATCGCTGGCGTTGGGTCCGTAGCCCTCAATCAGCGTGTAGATGCTTTCCCGGTTTTGCAGCGGACGCAGAAAGCGCAATTCCCGGGTGTTGCTGGCCAGAATATCCTTCAAATCATCGGTCGGTTTGATGGCAAACGGAAACTGTACCCGGAAATCCGGACCCGACGGCTGTTCGTCGATCACCAGAAAGTTGTGGTTGTACACGGCGGTTTCGATCTTTTGCTTTCCGGTGTTTTTCAGCCGGTGTTCCAGCACCAGTTCGGGCTTGCCTTTGGTGAGCTTAACGGTTTTTTCGTACTCATACGAATACCCGGCGGCATCCTTCAGAACGTGCGTAAACCGCACCTGATCGCCTTTTTTCTGCACCGACCACTTGCCGCTATCCACGTGTTTATATGGAGCCACAAACTTATAGGGGCCGTTATCAATTTTCTGAAGGCTGCCCACACCGATCTTGACAAACAACTCACCCGGTTTGGCCTGATCGTAACCGATGGGGTCAAAGGCTTCAACCGGACCAATGATGGCGTCGTGCAGATACGGGTCGTATTGCTGAAACCATTTGCCAAAATACGTATGGCCTTTGTACTCCAGATTCGCAATAACCCCGGCCCAATCGAAGCGCGTACCCCGGTAGTAACCGTTTTCTGTATCGGGTAAATAAAGCGTTGCTTTCACCGAGTCGTTGGAAATCTGCGCTTGCGGAATGTCAACGAGGGTGGCCGCAATCAGGGAAGAAGCCAGCAGCAGGCCAGACAGGTATTTTATCATCGTCGTACCAAGGGACTAACGTCCGTGTTTTCTATGAGTTATGAGTTTGGGAATGCTATACGCTATAAAGCCTTGATCAACCCCCGACGCCGGAGCAGCGGTTTGATGTCCGGTTCGGCACCCCGGAAGTTTTTGTAGAGCGTCATCGGTTCGTCGGTGCCCCCGCGTTCGAGTACGTTTTTCCGGAACGACTGCGCCGATTTCGGGTCGAACAGCCCTTTCTGCTTGAACACCTCAAAGGCGTCGGCATCCAGCACCGCCGACCAGATGTAACTGTAGTAGCCCGCCGAGTAACCACCCGCAAAAATGTGCTGGAAGTACGTGCTCCGGTACCGCGGAGGAATCTGCGGAATCAGGCCAATTTTGTCCATCGACTGTTTTTCAAACGCCAGCACGTCGGTGGGCGTCTGGTCGGGTTTGAGCGTGTGGTAATCCATATCAAGCAGCGAAGCGGCCAGGTATTCGGTCGTGGCAAACCCCTGGTTGAACAGGCTGCTTTTGTTGATTTTATCGATCAGCGCATCCGGAATTACTTCGCCGGTTTTGTAGTGTTTGGCGTACAGTTTCAGCATCTGCGCTTCCTCCGACCAGTTTTCCATGATCTGCGAGGGCAGTTCCACAAAGTCGCGCGGTACCGACGTTCCCGACAGGCTACCGTAGGTAACATTAGAGAGCAGACCGTGCAGGGCGTGACCAAATTCGTGGAAGAACGTACGGGTTTCGTCCAGACTGAGCAGGGCGGGGGCATCACCGGCCGGGCGCGAGAAGTTGCAGACAATCGACACCACCGGCGTTATTTTCTTGCCGTTCTGTACTTCCTGCCGCCGGAAGCTGGTCATCCAGGCACCCCCGCGTTTGCTCGCCCGTGGGTGGAAATCCATGTAAAAAATGCCCACATGTCGTCCATCCGCTTCCTTGACCTCATAAGCCAGCACTTCCTCGTGATACACCGGCAAATCTTTCCGGAGTTCGAAGCGCAGACCGTACAGCCGGTTGGTGAGCATGAAAATACCGTTCCGCACGTTGTCGAGCGAAAAATAGGGTTTGAGTTCTTCGGCGTTCAGGGCGTATTTTTCCTTGCGGAGCTTTTCGGCATAATACCGCCAGTCCCAGCTTTCTAACGTTTCGTTTTTACCGTCTTTGTCCATCAGGGCCTGCAACTCGGCGGCTTCCTGTTTGGTAACCGGCACCGTGGCCGCCCAGAGCTGGTTGAGCAACTCACTTACTTTGGCCGGGGTCTGCGCCATGCTTTCTTCCAGGATGTACGCGGCATGGTTTTCGTAGCCCAGCAACTGCGCTTTTTCGGCCCGTAGCTTCACCATCCGGGCCATGATTTCCTTGTTATCGCGCTCGTCGTTGTGGTTGCCGCGTTCGAGGTAGGCTTTGAAAATCTGCTCACGGAGTGCCCGGTTGTCGGCATACTCCAGAAACGGCATGATGCTCGGGTTTTGCAGCGTAAATACCCACTTCCGACCCGTCGGCCCGTCGGCCAGATTGCGCTTTTTCGCTTCGTCGGCGGCTGCGCTCACCAGGGCGGCTGGCAAACCGCTAAGATCTTCCGGTTTGTCGATTACCAGGGTATAGGCGTTGTTTTCGGCCAGCAGGTTTTGTCCAAATTTCAGGGTCAGTACCGACAGCTCTTCGTTAATTTTCCGCAGACGATCCTGCTTTTCGGGCGTCAGCGCGGCACCACCCCGTACGAAACTCTTATACGTTTTCTCGAGCAGGCGTTGCTGTTCGCCGGTTAGCTTCAGTTTGTTACGCTGGTCGTATACGGCTTTGACCCGTTTGAACAGCGCCGGGTTTAGCGAAATATCGTCGCCATTTTTTGCCAGTTTGGGAGCAACAGACTGCGCAATTTTCTGAAGAGCCTCGCTGGTGTTGGCGTTGTTAAGGTTGAAAAATACCGTACTGACCCGGCTGAGCAGATCGCCACTGGCTTCCAGGGCTTCAATGGTGTTGGCAAAAGTCGGGGCCTGCGTCTGGCCGGTAATCTTCGCAATTTCAGCCGCCTGTTGTTTAATGCCTTCGTCAAAAGCCGGTTCGTAGTGTTCGGGTTTAATTTTTTCAAAGTCCGGTACGCCAAACGGGGTAGTGTAGGCGCTGAAAAAAGGATTGTTCGCCGTCGGTTGCCCGTTTGCTGCTGCGAAAGCCGTCAGAAACATAGTTGTTGCCAGAAAAATATGCGTCACTTTCATAAACGAACGCGTTGGTTGGGGTAATTCAAAACTACAGAATCGAATGGCGAAAGGCAAACAAAGCCTTGTCGGGTTTAGACGCGGGATGGGCTACTTCATCCCGGATTTTGGCGACTTCAGTATACAGTTAATTGAATACCAGCTGAATGGCTGGTTATCTTTGTAATGTACAAAGCGGATTGAGTTGGGCGCTGTACTCCGTAAACTAGTTGCCCAGAAAAAAAGTCTACCACTTTCACGGAGTACAGCGTCCGGGTACGCAAGCCGTAGAATTTTGTCCGCCAGTGAACAGTAAATGTCCGTAAGCGTACAGTTGATATAGCTGGCTTGGTTGTTAAAATTCTGTTTATAAGCATGTTATCTAACTGGCACGGCATTTGAATTCTTACTAAACGAATTTGTAAACAACACTTTTGAACATAATTAATAACAAACAACAACAAATACTAACTACGAAACGCCATGTTAAATCTGCTGAGTAACCTGATCTGTACCGCTCTGTTGAGCGTCCCTACCAATGGTGAAACCACGGCTCCCAAGGCGCTGTCCTTCGGTGCGAGTGCGTATGTAACTTCGCAAAATCATATTCGGGTAGCCGTTGAAAAGTCGGCTCCTGCGTCGGTGGTGTTGCTGCTGCGGAACAGCAAAAAACAAATCATTTTTCGGGAAACGATCTCGAAAAAAGAACTGAAATACGCGGCCAGACTGGATGTGCAAAATCTGGAAGACGGTGCGTATGAACTGGAATTCAAGTCGGCCGAGGGCGCTATCCGGAAGCAGGTGAATCTGGTCACCAAACCGGTCACCACGCCAACCCGGATGGTTGTCATGAACGCTCCCGCGGAATAATTGAAAAGTTTTTAAACTGAAAAACCACCTCTGTTACGCGGAGGTGGTTTTTTGTTTTTTGCCGAAATGGCTCTTGTCGGTGTGGATAATTAGTAAGACCGTGAGAATGAGGTTAGATATCTTACCTGAAGTTCCGGTTAGGCCGGAAACTTATTCATTATGTATCTGTTGTTTTTAGGTATGACGCCCGGTAAGTAAAAAAGGTTGGAACGGTTTTCGAAAATATTCTCTTTACTTCGCGGTACGTCGGGCAAAACCGGCAACGGCCCCGACTTGAACGTGCACCATCATGAAATTTGAAGATTATCGTATTGCCCCCCAAATCAAGCGGAACCTGGAAGGTTTAGGTTTTAAAAAGCCGACCGATATTCAGTACAAGTCGATACCGCCGATTCTGAAAGGGGAGGATGTGCTGGCGATTGCGCAAACCGGCACGGGAAAAACCGCGGCTTTTGCCATTCCGGTGGTGAGTATTCTTTCTGAACGTAAAATGGCCCGGAGCATCGAAGGGATCAAGTGCCTGGTGATGGTGCCAACGCGGGAACTGGCCATTCAGATTACGAGCGTGTTTGAAAAAATTGCCCGTTATACAAACCTGAAAGTATTTTCGGTGTTCGGTGGAGTGGAGCAGGGGCCGCAGATTGCCCGACTGGAAAACGGTATTGATATTTTGATTGCCACGCCGGGCCGGATGTTCGATCTGGTCAGCCAGGGTTATATCCGGCTGCAACGGGTTGAAATTCTGATTCTGGACGAAGCCGATCACATGCTCGATCTGGGTTTTATCAAGGACATTCAGGACCTGATGAAATTTTTACCCCGGAAGCGGCAAACACTGTTTTTTTCGGCGACGATTAACGAAAAAATCAAGAAGCTGGCGTACTCGCTGGTACACAACGCCATCCGGATTCAGATTTCGCCCAACGATCCGGTGGCCAGAAACATCGACCATTCCGTGGCTTTCGTCGGCATGGACGACAAACGGTTTTTCCTGGAACGGCTTATCCGCGAGCATCCCGACAGCAAAATTCTGGTGTTTGTCCGGACCAAGGTGCGGGCTGAGCGGGTGATGAAAGCCCTGGAGCGCGTGAACATTTCGAGCCAGACGATTCACGGCGACAAGGAGCAGAAAGACCGCTTGCAGGTCCTGAATCAGTTTCGGGACGGTTCGGTTAAAGTGTTGATTGCTACAGATGTAAGTGCGAGAGGTATTGATATTGCGAATGTAGATTACGTGGTCAACTACGACCTGCCGGAGCAACCTGAAAACTACGTTCACCGCGTTGGGCGGACGGGGCGCGGTACGCAGAAAGGTCAGGCGTTTTCGTTTTGCAGTCCGGAGGAAAAGCCAATTCTATCCGAAATTGAAAAATACCTGACGAAGCCCATCAGAGTAGTTAATATCGATAACGACACCTACGAAGAAACCGTCGCTACCAGCGACGCAGCCCAGTTTGACCTGAAGGCGCTGCTGAAAGAAGCGGAGGAGTTTGAACTGGGGCGGAAGAAGCGGAAGAAGTAAGAGATTAGCCGGATTCGGCGTAAGCGCAGAAGGGTGGACGCGAAATAAAAAAGCGCGGATTATTTCAATCCAAACCGTTGTTGAACGCATACTGAAAGGACCATCGATAGCTTTCACCAACCGGGGAACTACCCGGTTGGTGAAACTCTTCTGAACTTCCTTATGAAATCTGAATCTGGGTCGGAGCTTTTTGCTTGGCTTCTTCTTTTTTGGGAAGCACGATGTGCAGAATACCGTCGGTATAGCGCGCTTCTATCTGCTGCTGATCACAGGTTTCCGGCAACCAAAATGAACGGGAGAAGGCGTGGTAACTGAATTCCCGTTTGGTATACTGACCGTTCTGGTCTTTTTCTTCGTTCTGGTAATGCTGTTGCGAAGACACCGTTAGTTTGCCGTTGTCGAGCGTCAGGTTGAAGTCTTCTTTCCGCATTCCCGGTGCTGCTAACTCGATGGAATACCGGTCGGCATCTTCTTTAATATTCACCGCCGGTACGGTAGCACCTACCCGTGACCGGGTTACGCCCGGCCAGTTGAAGTTAAACAATTCGTCCATGTCTCTGCCCATGAATTCATCCAGCAGAGAGGGGCGATTCCCGTTTCCATTGAATTTAACCAGTGACATTGTTCTTTAAGGTTTAAAGTGAAACATGAAACGTTTTCACTCCTCATTTAAACAACTCGAATGCCAATTTTAAATATCTGGCAGGCACATTTTATAATTGTGACAATGTGTCATTTTGAGCTGTAAATATGTCAGCAGAGAGGGGCTTTTATGGATAGTTTTGTCAGCGTTAGCCGATTAGATAATGCTTCTGGTTATAGAAAGTTAAGTTGGCCGTAAAGTGTCTTTCTCAGGCTTTTATCGCTACGTGGGAGCCAAATTTATTCTGACTATCGTAAGCCAGACCCAGCCCGACGCTGGAAAGCTTGTTTTCGTCGGCCACGGCAGCATTCGGGAAAAGCCGCCGAAACTCCGACTGCACAAGCGGGACTTCGGTGGAGCCGCCGGTCAGAATAACCAGTTCAATGGCCTCATTGCCGACGCCCGCATCCCGCAGACACTGCGTGGCCGAGGTTACAATTTTCTCGACTTCCAGACGAATGGCGTCTTCAAACAACCGGCGTTTGATGGGAACAACAAAGCCTTCTTCTACAAATTCGAACGGTGTTTCGTACATTTCCTGATCCGTCAGCGCAATTTTGGCCCCTTCGGTAGCTGCCAGCAGAGCGTGTCCGGTTTCGTTTTCAAGTACGCTCAGCAGCCGCCGATACCGTCGTTTGTCGTGCGACTGGTGGAGCAATTGCCGGGTTTGCGTAATCAGTTTGGGCGTATACAGGAAGTTAACTTTGCTCCACTCCGCCAGATCGTGAAACGGTTTCAGGGGCACTTCCAGATTTTTGTCACCGTACGTACTCCGGTAGCCCAGTTCGGGCATGATGGCCGCCAGGCTCAAATCTTTGTCAAAGTCATTTCCACCCACCCGGACACCCGTGTTGGCCAGAATATCGGACGTGCGGTCGGTTTTGCGAACGGATTGACCCGAAAGCCGGATGACCGTAAAGTCGGACGTTCCACCGCCCAGATCAACCACAATTGCCAGTTTCTCGCCGGTAAGCCGGGCTTCGTGCGCAAAAGCTGCAGCAATGGGCTCGTACTGAAAATCAACGTTTTTAAAGCCGATCCGCCGGGCTATTTCCCGTAATTCATCCTGCGCCCGGGCATCGGACTCCGGCGAGTTATCCACAAAATGAACGGGGCGCCCCATCACCACATTTTCGACTTCCTGACCCGCCCCCGCATCGGCTTTTTGCTTCAGGCTTCGCAGAAATGAAGCAATGATGTTGGAAAAATTCATGGCCGTACCGTTGACAACCGTGCCCTGTTTCATCAGTGGTGTGCCCAGCACCCGCTTCAGGCTTCGCATAAACCGGCCCGGCTGACGGCTGAAAAACAGGTTGATGGCCGTTCGTCCGTAAAACGCTTTGTTATCGACCTGCTGGAAGAAAATGGCGCTTGGGATAGTGACGTGTGCGTCTTCAACCGGCACCAGGCTGATGGTCTGGTTCTGGGCGAGGGCAATGCTGGAGTTAGAGGTGCCGAAATCGATTCCGCAGGATAGGCTGCTCATTGTTGTTTACAGGAGATTTTAACCGGCAAAAACCGTCCAGCATCCGAAACCGGGCCCGGACCAAAACGGTATAATGCAGCTATTAATGGATAAAAGGGCGGCAAATCTACGATTAAAAAATGGATATGGACGAAAAGCTTTCGGATTTTGTGTTTATTGCCGATTTTGATGCCTGATTCTTTAAACAACAACCGAAATTCAGAAACGAGAATGGACCTTAAAGCCGTAGCTGCACAGTTGAGGAAACCCGATGGTGATTTCGGGAAACAGATGGGTGCTAAAATGAACGAGAGCAACCGGGCGATCAATTTCTACACAATCCAGAAACTGAATCTGAAAAACAACGCCAGGCTACTGGAAATTGGCATGGGTAACGGCTTTTTTGTGAAAGACATCGTTGCCCATTATCCGTCTGTTACTTACACGGGCTGCGATTTTTCGGAAACTATGGTGCAGGAAGCGGGCAAACTTAACGCGTCACTTGTCGAAGACGGGCAGGTAACATTCCTTCTGGCGCCGTCGAATGCGCTGCCGTTTCCGGATGCAACGTTCGACACGGTTTTTACCATCAATACGCTTTATTTCTGGAGCGATCCTCGGCAGGAACTAACTGAAATCCGGCGGGTTTTAAAACCGGGAGGAAGGCTGCTGCTGGCGATTCGTCCTAAATCGGTAATGGAGAAGTTACCGTTTACAGCGTATGATTTTACATTATATGAAAAAGAGGATGTGGTCGAATTGCTGACTAAAAATGGCTATGGCTTGATGGAGGTCATTGAAAAAAACGAGCCAGATCAGAATGTGAATGGGCAGTTCTTTCGTATGGAGACGCTTATTATCGAAGCTGAAAAACTATAAATTTTTGGGCTTAACAGCTTGGTTACCCGTCAGTCAATCAGGTATTTATACGTCTGTAAAGCCGTACTTGCCCTCTACCCATTCCATCGGACGACTTCCTACCTTGGTGTAGCATTTATGCTCGTACATTAATCTACACTTATGGCAACAACTGCAACAACCGTCCGGACGGCCTTTCTGCGAACGGCTCCCGGCAATGCGTTCTCACTGAGCGATACGCCAGCGTATCAGGTTCCCGATTTTTCGAGAGCTTCTGTCGAAGAGATCACCCGGACGTTCGGGCTTTCGAAGGGGGAAAGCACTAAATTACAGAAGCTGGCCCAGCAACACGCCGGTCCGGAAAAACTGCGAAAAGCCCTGCGCCAACCCCGAGCCGTAACCAAAGCGACGGCGGAGGTGCTGGAGCGCCACTTTACGTTCCGAACCATGCCCCGGTTTATCGTTACGGATGTAACAGCGGAGAAAACGTATGTGCTCAGTAACCGGCCTTTTGCCCTCCAGATTAGCTTCCAGAATGATTTCGACCAACCTGCCGAACTGGTAAACATCGACGTTCACTGGGCGGGAGAACCGTTTCTGATTCAGCAGGAACTGACCGACGCGGACCGGCGCAAAAAGCAGGTAACGGTGGCGTTCGACGAAACGCAGACGCTGCCGGTGGGGCTGGTACGGTTTACAGTCGATTTATACCGTCGGGACGGCAGCCAGGCGTCCTTCATCAAATCGTTTTACGTCCTGCCTTCCAATCCGCTATCGCTTCAGGTAGCTCCGGCGGGAGCCACCGTAACCGGAACCTGGAGCGCACGGGGCGCCTTTCAACCGGGCAGCAACACGTTTCTGACCGAATGTCAGGTGACCATTGCCAACGGGGATGCGTCGGCCGTCACCATGAAACGGCGGGTCAACTGGAGCTTCTGGGATGGTGGCGTTGGCAGCGGTTCGCGGGTTGAATCGGGCAGTTTCGATTTGTCCAGTAATCCGGTGGTGCCGGCTTATTCCGTCTGGCAGGCGTCGTACTGGTTTAGCTCGCCCAGCGGCAGCGGTATTTATAACAAATACCACGCGAAAGAAGATTTGGCGCTGGAAATCCAGATGGAAGCCAGCGACGGGCGAATCATCAAGGGGCAGATTACCTGTCGGGTGATGCTGGCCTATGGCGTGAATATCATAAAAGTCGGTGATTTTGGTTCGCAGGAGCACATTGATCTTTACAACTCGGTGGACATCATGCGGCAGATTTTTGAGCAGCGCGACATTACCTTACGCGGAGTGCAGCGCTACATCATCAATAATTCGCTGGCCGGGGGCTACACCACCATCGACAGCGAAACAGAATTCCGGAATCTGCTGAGTGACTGGTCGGTTTCCAACGATTTTGTGGATATCTATGTCTGTCAGGATTTTAACTGGAGTGGCTACAACGGCTACGCGGGCGACATTCCGGGACCCACGTCCAAAACCGGCAATACGGACGGGGTGGCGGTGGAGAAAACCGGTTACACCGATGCCCTGGGCGTCCGGCGGCTCAATACCGATGTGCTGAGCAAGCTGATCGGGCACGAAGTCGGGCATTATCTGGGCCTGTCGCACCTGGAAGACACGGATAATCTGATGCGGTCTAATACCGGAGTGCGGGGGCCTGCCCTCAATTACGATCAGTATCGGACGATGATGGGACACGGTTTTATGGTATTTATTTAATCAACCGCCTGCAACACAATGGAAACGACAAAACCTCCTACCCGGCCTTCGCGGCTGGTGAATCTCGATCAATTCGAAGCTATTAAATTGCGCATGGGCCTGAATCAGAAGCTGATGGCGGGCACCTGTGCCTTCAGTGAACCGCTGGACCTCACGTTTAGTGAAAACGAATTTCAGGTGTTGAAGGTCATGGCCGGGGAGCGTTTCTCGGTGAATACGGTAGTGAGAAAACGCGCCATTGCTGCGCTAGGCCGACAGAAAACCGTCGAAGTCATGGACGAACTGGTGCGGCTGGCCGAAACGGAGCATGAAGAAAGTGCGGTTCGGTACGAAGCCCTGAAAGCCATTGGCGCTCTATCTACGCGCGTGGGGAGGGTGCTTATGGAGAAGCAACTGAACGCGGGGTCGCCCGAACTGGCCCTGTCGATTGTGGGCTATCTGTATCAGACCGGCGAACCCGAAGCGAAACAACAGGCCGACCGGTTTTTGTCGCTGCGGAAAAACGCGCGCATTCGGCAGGCGTGGGATCGGCGTCAGAAGCCCAACGGTCGGCAGGCGGTGCCCCAGCCTGACAGAAATCTGAACGGGCGGTTGCACTGAATTAATTTCCAGTAGATACCAAAAAAGCCGGTCGTGTGCTGACCGGCTTTTTGGTATGGAAAGAACAGAAATCCTTATTTTTTGCCGGTGAACCGGATTTCAACGGTTTCGCCGTCGGAGGTGCCAGAGGCCTGGAAGTCTAGTTTGCCGGATTTGATTTCGGCTAGCTGCGAGCCGTTTTCGCTATAAATACCGTAGTCAGAACCGTCGGCCTTCGCTACGTATTCGCCCAGATCCAGTTCCTGATCCTGCTCGCCGGTAGCTTTCAGCAGAAGAACCAGCGAAACTTTACCTTCTGATGTTTTTTCAATGTTGGCAATTGCTGAAACCGTAACGCCGTCTTCTGTAACCGGTAATTTGTTGTAAGTTACCACGCTTTCGCCGTTAACCTCGTACGAAAAGGACGTTACGTTGTAGGCACCCGCGATGGCTGCGGCCGGGTCTTTCGGTGTGACTTCTTCCGCCTTCTCGGTGTCTTTCTTACAGGCGGCAAGCGTAACCAGTGCAAACAGGAAAATTAAGACTTTTTTCATTAGAGTAGTTGTTTATTGTTCGTTGCAAACATACTAGACAACCGCCCCGAAGATCAATGGCAAGTGCGGTGAAGCGTCAGTTTTGCCGTTTGGATTGTCAGCCAGAAGGGGTGACTGGCAAAACGTATCCAGAGCCGCTCAAAAACCAATTGGCTTCTGACGCGTTAAGAAAAGACCTGGGTTCATTATGAGGGTTATGCTGGCATCTGACATCAACGCGCAAAAGAGTGGAATTACGCCGGAACTGGCTGATTTTAAGACGAGAAAGATCATTCCGTCGGTGATCGAGAAAAATGTCCTGACGGCTTTGTCGTTCTATCCGGAATTGAAAAATACCTGTATCCGCTTTTGCTTCAAGCAAAAAATACGGTCGTCCGTTATGCAGGCCCAGCCGGTTTTCCGGACGTTGCTGAAGCCCCGGCAAGACCGTCAGTACCGGATTAACATCAGCGCGATGTTTAAGCTCACGCATACCGCCATTCCCATTCACCACATCCCCGACGCCATCATGATTGGCTGGATCGGGCATGAACTGGGGCACATTATGGACTACGAATGCCGGAGCAATTTCGGCATGGTGAAGTTTGGGGTCGGCTACGTTTTTTCCGCCGAATACATCAAAAAAGTCGAGCGTATTGCCGACTGGTACGCCGTGACGCACGGGCTGGGGAAATACCTGGTTGAAACCAAACGGTTTATTCTCGACCACGCCGAACTGCCGCAGGTTTACAAAGACAAGATTGCCCGGCTGTATGTGTCGCCCGAAGAGATTGTGGAGCAGGTGAAAAAGCTGGAAGAAGAAAAGCTCGAAAGGCAGAAAAAGGCACTTTAAAGATAAAAATAGGTAGCCGCTTCCTCAAGGAAGCGGCTACCTGGAACGGTTTTAGGCAAGGCTCCTGATGTACCGCTCAAAATCCAGAAAATCGGCTTCTTTCATCACCCGCGGAATCTTGGTCTGGCCGCCCAGCTTTTTGAATTCCTCGCTCCAGCGGTAGAATTTCTCCACCGGAATCACCTCGGCTTCCACGGTTTTGAGGGATTTGCTCCGGGCTACTTTGTAATTCTTGTTGACTTCGCACAGCGCCTGATCAAGCGAGTTCATGAACTCCGGTCCGTCGATAACCCGGTTGGAGCCGATATACCATTTGTTGATATACGCACCGTCTTTTTGAACTGCCGACACCACAAACTCCTTAATCTCGATGTCGTACTGCTTCTGCATCTGCTCCATGGCCTGGTTCATCTGAAACACCGACAACTGTTCGCCCACCACGTTCAGAAAATGCTTCGTGCGGCCCGTAATCCTGATTTCGGAGCGTTGTTTGTCGGTAATCATCACCGTATCGCCAATCATGTACCGCCAGGTGCCCGAAACCGTCGAAATCAGCAGCACGTAATCCACGTTCTCTTCGGCTTCTTCGAGAGAAAGCACGTTTGCATCCTCTCTGACGCGGCCCTGCTCGTCCATGTTGTCGTCGGTAAACGGGACAAACTCAAAGAAAATACCGTTGTCCAGAATCAGGGCCATCGACGAGGTGTCGGGCCGTTTCTGCGTTGCCAGGTAGCCTTCCGACGTCAGGTAGGTGTCAATGTAAATCAGCGGGTGGGCAAACAGTTTTTCGAGACTTTTCCGGTAGGGTTCAAACGCCACCCCGCCCGTGGTGTAGACGTGCAGGTTTGGCCAGATGTCGTGAATGGTATTCACCCGGTTGTACGAAACGATTTCTTTCAGCATCATTTCCACCCATGACGGAATCCCGCTCAGGCTGCCAATATCCCATTTGGGGGCTTCCTGCGCAATTCTGCGTACTTTCTCGTCCCAGTCTTTAATGCCCGCAATCTCAACGCCCGGTTTGTAAAACGTCCGGAACCAGGCCGGCAGATTGGCCGCGCTGATGCCGCTGATTTCGCCTTCCTGATGGTCGTCTTTCTCGATCAGGCTCACGCTGCTGCCCAGCATCATAATCTGCTTTTCGAAAAAATCGGCGGGTAGCATATCGAAGTTTTTGAGGCTCATCACCTGCTGAATCCCCGACTTCCGGATCGAGTCCAGCATGTCGTCCGTTACCGGAATGGCCTTGCTGTTGCTGGTAGTGCCGCTACTAAGGGCAAAATAGCGCTGGCCGCCGGGCCAGGTGACGTTCTGATGGCCTTCCAGCAGGAAATGCCACCAATCGTTGTAAAGTTTATCGTAGTCGTGAACGGGAACCGCCTGCTGGAAGGCTTTCACAATATCGTCGCTGGCCAGAATGTCCGTGAAATTGTGTTTTTTGCCAAAAGCCGTTAGTCGGGCTTTTTCCAGAAGGTTTCTCAGTTCGGTTCGTTGCGCCTTGCCCGGATCGGGTTCCGACGCAATAAAGCCATACACGTCAATTGCTTTTCTAATTAATTCGCCAATAACAGCCATCGGTGATTTCGGATAGGATTTTCATCCGATACAACTGCTTTTCAGGCACATTGTTCGGTTCAGGTTAGCAAGCTCCGGGTCAGGCGTCTTTTTAGCTCGGAACCGCCCAGAGCCCGGGAAGGAAAGGAATTTCGGCCATGAATGATCGTTTTCATTCGGGCAAATTGTTAATCGTTTTCAAACAAACCGGAAGACCGGGAAGTTATTTTGCCGTAAGCAATTTTTAGCAACGGTATGAAAACGAAACAATGGATATGTGGGCTTTCACTGGCCCTTCTGGCAGCGACCACGCAGATGGCCTGCCAATCTAAGACGGAACAAAAGTCTGAAGAAGTCCGAGAAGAATACAAAGATGTCGTTGACGAACAGAAAGAAGGCGACACCAGTGATGTGAGAGAAGAACAGGCTGAACTCGATTCTGCCCGGCAGGATTATAGAGAGTTGGCGAAAGACTCGACACGCAAGGAGTAATTTTGATACTAAAAAGCCCAACACAGTTACCTGACGAGACTGCGTTGGGCTTTTTAGTATAGGCTTTGTTTACTTCCGTTTAGGCTGCTCGAACGACAGGTGTTCTGAAAAGAATTGCAGTACCTTTTTCTCGATTCGTTCGGCAATCCGGTTCACGTGATCCCCTTCGTATTCTTCGTAGGTATGTTTGATCTTGTAGTTGTTCAGCACCCCATCCAGGACTTTGATGCTGGCGGCAATGCTCTCGTCTTTTGAGCCGGCATCAAACGCAATGGCGTTTAATTTCTTTAGATTCGGGATATACTGATCAATCATTGCCAGCGGTGCGTTGGCCGCCCACTTGGCCATGACCATCGGCTGAACCTGGCCGTTTTTCGTCGGCAGGTCGAGGTAGAAAGGCGGGTTCGAGGGGTTGGGCGACCACGAAGCCGAGGTGGCAAAAGCCGCTTTGGTGCCAAAATCCGCTTTCTGAACTTCTTCTATCGTCTGAATCGCTTCTATTTTTCTGGCTGCTTCTTCCGACCGGTTCGCGTGAATACCGGTGTTCATGCAGCAGGGACTCAGCAGGTAAATGCTGGAGAAAATTTCCGGGTATTTCTGCCCGATGCGCATTGTACCGTAGCCGCCCATCGAGTGGCCCGTTAGTCCCCGGCTGGCGGCATTCGGAATGGTGCGGTAATGGCTGTCGATGTAACTCACCAGTTCTTTGGCGACGAAATCCTCCCAGTTGCCGGTGGTGATGGAATTGGAGTAAAAACTGCCGAAAAACCGTGTGTAGGCGTTGGGTGTAACGATGATCATTTCGCGCACGGCGGGGTCCGCAAAGGCTTTATCGACCACTTCGGGCAGGTTGATCCAGTGTTTGGTAAAGCCGTACCATTGCGCATCGTTGTCCGTAAAACCGTGCAGCAGGTATAAGACCGGGTAGCGCCGTTTTTTGTCGGTTTTGTAACTCGGCGGCAGGTAAACCGACACCTCCCGGTCGGGCGAATCGCCGGAGAGGTTGCCTTCCAGTCCTTTGCCGTGGACCTTGATACGTTCGGCGGTGCCTTTGCGGGCTGGAGCCGTCTGGCTGTGGGCGGGGCAGGTGATGAGGAAAACGAAAAAGAAGCTTAGAGCAGGTAGAATAGAGATTTTCATAGGCCGTCCAGGAATGTATTGGCAACTTACGGAGAAGTTTTAGAAGGAACAAACGCAAAAAAGGCGACCGCCCCGGGGCAATCGCCAGACTATACGATTCGTTGTCGTAAAGCCGCTCAGGCACTCACCACTGATACTGGTTGTTGGCTTCGGCGGCATCGTCGGTCAGGGTTGTAAAAACCGAACGGGTTACTGACGTTTCGCTGTCCTGCCCTTTGGCGCGTTGCTCGCCAATACCGCCCGGTCCCGGTAACAACAAGTTTACCACCGATAACACTTCGGCGGTCAGACCCGGCGCTAAACCGTGTATTGCCGTGGCTAACTTGGCGGGCAGCGAAATGATCAGTTCGGCCTGGCCATAGCGGCAGGCTTCCAGAATTTGCCGGGCGCTCTCTTCCGCGCTTTTCGACAAACCCGGCAGTGAATCGCCAATTTTAAACCAGGCGTATTCTTTTTCGTTTTGTCCCTTAAAAAAAGCATTTCGCGGACTGCCCGTTCGCATCAGCCCCGGGCAAACCGTCGTGACGTAAATACCATCTTTCATCAGTTCGGCCCGCAGCCCTTCCGAATAGCCCACCAGCGCAAACTTACTGGTTGTGTACGGAAGCAGGTGCGGAAACGATACTTTCCCGCCAAAGGAGGCAATATTAACGATACGACCCGCCCGGCGCATCTGCATCCGGGGCAATACCGCGCTGATAGTATGAAAAGCCGACCAGAAATTGATTTCCATCACCTCCCGGAAATCCTCTTCTGTAGCGTGCTCGATGGGCGTGACCAGTATCGTACCCGCATTGTTGACCAGCACGTCGATTGGGCCGACTTCCTCCTCAACGGTCTGGATAAATTCCGTTACCTGATCTTTGTCGGTCAGATCGCAGCGATACGTAAAAACCGTTACGCCGTTCAACTCCAGATCGGCCTGGGCACGTTCCAGTTCGTCCTGATCCCGGGCGCAGATGGCCAGATTAGCCCCTTCCTGTGCAAATTGCCGGGCCAGCACCAGGCCCAATCCCCGCGAACCGCCGGTTATCACCACGGTTTTACCCCGAAAATCAATCTTTCGAAACTGGTTCAGGAGGGCTTTGGCTGCCAGAACAGCGCCAATTCCGGCTAGTCCCCACAAGCCTAGTTTATTCGTGCTGGATAAAGTCATTGTGTCGTGTCTTTGTGTTGATTATACTCAACCGCCCCGGCTGCGGAATGTTGCCGGTCAGCCGCTTTTCTGAGCGAACAGCTTCGTTGGCCGGTCAGCTCCGGCGGCTTTCCCTTCCGGGAGCTGTTGTAGAAAAATTCACCGACGAAAATCCGGTGTTGAGGGATAAAAACCGGCTGTTGGTCGATGAAAATAGAATTGTGAAAAAAAAAGATAAAACTGGATTAAACGTTCGGTCGGGTTGCTCCTCTAAGAGACATAAAAGCACAAATTAACACGACCAACCATGAAAACGACCCTCGTTACTCTCTTTACTCTCGCCGTATTAAGCACTGGAAGCGCCATGGCGCAACGCGGATATGATCGTTATCCTGATTCCCGGTACAACAGCCGGAATTACGAAAACCAACGGCGTGACGATTTTCAGGAAGACATCAAAATTGACCGGCTGGATGCCATTGTCGGCCTGTCGCGTCGGCAGGAGAAGGAGTTGAAACGCATTGAAGACCGTTACGATTTCCGCGAGATGGAAGCCGCCCGCCGTCGTGACCCACGAGCGTATGAATATACCCTGCGCCGGAAAAATCAGGAAATGATGTCGGTGCTGACACCGTCGCAACGCGAAAGACTTTTTGCCTACCAACAACAATACCGCCGGAACGACCGGGGCTACTACGGCCGCCGGTACTAATGAACACAAGTCAGTTGAGTAGTAGCAGTCTGCGGTTTTGATTAAAAACAACGTAATCAAAGCCGTTTATGAGTAACATACCTACCGTAGCGTTGGAACGGGGAAGCAGCTTTGCTTTCCCGTTTTTGTTTTTCGGCTGCTTTCTATAAACGTCTTCTCACTGTTTTTGCCAGTACACTGAGAGCCGATTTTTGGTCGGTGCCGTTCCGCCAAATGAAATCTTTACGCGCTAAACTGACTTGCCTGCCGGGCCATGCTCTGCGCCAGTATACTGGCGGCAATCAATTGTAAGGCGTGGTACATCATGATGGGCAGCAGAACAATGCCGACAACGTTGTCCGGAAACAACACCGTAACCATGACGCTGCCCTGCACCAGCGATTTTTTGGAGCCGCAGAATAAAGCCGTAATCCGGTCTTCGCGGTTAAAGCCCAGCAGCCGACTCGCCAGATTGACCAGTGCGTAGATCAGAAAAAACAAACCTAACATACACGCGCCTAATACCACCAGATCCGAAGCCGTCAGGCTCTGAAACATCCGGCGCTCGAAGGACTCGCAAAACGAGGTGTAGACGATCACCAGAATCACAATCTTGTCGAAGTTGCTCAGGGCCTTTTTGTGGCGTTCGGCCCAGGCACCCAGCCAGCGGTTGAGCACAATACCCAGCACAACCGGCACAATGACCTGCAAGGCAAGTTTGCCGATGACACTGCCCAGATCGTAATCCGCCGAACCCGTCGATAGAAACAGGCCCATCCAGAGGGGCGTAATAAACACGCCGATCAGGCTGGAAATGCTGGCGTTAAATATAGCCGCCGGAATGTTGCCTCCCGCCAGCGACACCATGACGACGGACGATGAAACCGTGGAGGGCAGGGCCGCTACGTAGAAAGTCCCCAGCCACAGCAGACGGTTTTCGTCGGTACCAAAAAGCTGTAATCCGGCCAGAATAATCAGCGGAAAGACAACAAACGTTGTAAGATGAATCGTGAAGTGCAGCTTCCAGTTGCTCAATCCCGCCCGCAGCTTGTCGCCACTGAGCCGCAGGCCGTAGAAAAAGAAAATAACCGAGACGCCGATGTTGGCCAGATTCGACAGCGAGAACGGCCCTTCCTGAATACCGGGTTCGGGCCAGAGGTAGGCCAGCCCGATCATGCCGAGCAGTGCCAGCAGAAACCAGTCTAATCCGGCTCGGGCGGCCAGGGCGCTGATGGACGAAAACGAAAAGGAGGAAGTGGGGTGGTTTTTCACTGACTTTCAGGTTGTAAGTTATTTCGCGGAGTGGGGCGGAGATTGCTAAAGTTAAACCGCCCGGCGGCTCCGTCTTTGAAATAACCCTTAGAACAAGGAGTGTGTTTACTTCATCTGCCGCTTGAAAAACGCCCAGGCTTCCAGATACACATCAATATCGTTCGGATAATCGTGTTTCCCGCCGATGACTTTCAGCAGCGTGACTTCGGGTTTGCCCTTGGCCTGATAGGTATACCGCTCAATGGTTTTGCCGTCGTTGGGGTCGGTATCGGGCAAGCGTGTTTTGGAGGGTTGCTGTTGATAGCCAGCCAGATCCGACCAGTAGCGAAACGTCCGGTCTGTTGAGCGCACCAGGCCCAGGCTAATACCGTTGGCTCGGACTTCCCCGCCTTCGTATGGATTGGTTTGATCGGCGGTTCCGTTGACGATCAGGATCGGAATTGCGACGCGTTTTTCCGGACAATCCAGGTTATTCGTGTCGGGCAGGTTGGCGATCAATGCCGTTACGGCCCGGAATTTTTCGGGCATGGTCAGGGCCAGCTTGTACGCCATGTGTCCACCACCCGAGGTGCCGACGGCGAAAACGCGTTTCGGATCAATCCGGTGGTTTTTGCGGAAATAATCAATCATGGCGTCAAAAAACGCATTGTCGTTGATGTTTTCCAGGTTGGCCGCCGACTGCGCGGTTTTGCGGCATTCGTTCCAGTACCGTTTATAACCGTCGGGATAAACCAGCAGGATGTTTTCAGATGGGGCAATAGCTTCGAGTTTGCTGGCGCCCTTGCGGTTGCCGAGGCCGTTGCCGCCCGAACCGTGGAGCACAAAAACCAGCGATGCGTTCGGTTGGGCCGGTTTCAGAAAATGAAAGGTGCGGTAATGTCCTTCAATCAAAACGGAGTCTGTAACAGTCTGGCTGTAAGCCGATACAAGGGTGATCAGGAAGAGTAAAAACGTGATTTGTAATCGTGACATATCGGATATGAATTGTAGTCAGGGATTGACTTTGAGTAGGTTCTGCTGGATAAAAACGTCGGCATATCGCTGGCCCAGGGTTCGGGCGGAAGGCGTATCGAAGTGGGTCGAATCGCCTTTGTGCGTCAGCCCGGTTGCCAGCACGTAGTAGGCATTGGGAATGTCTTTGGTGGCATTTTGTAACGTTTGGTTAATCAATCCGGCATCGGGGTTGCGGCTGACGATGAAGTCCCCCAGCGTTCCGACGACAAACGGCACGTTGGGCGCGTTCAGGTCGGTTCGGAGCCGTTGCACCAGTTGGGCCAGTTTTTGGCCGTAGGCCGCTGTAAGTTCCGGTTTGGAATCCGACTCGCCTTGGTGCCAGAGAAAACCGGCCAGCTCGCCGTTTTCCAGTGCCTTTCTGGCCCGACGCAGGGCGTCGTCATAGGGGTATGATTTCGTCGGTTCATAATAAGCGCCCGGTTTCCACACGTCAATGCCCGAGCCGCCCACCGCGCAGGGCACCAGCCCAATGTTCAGATTGGGATAGGCATTAGCCAGTTGTTTCGCAAACGAAAAACCCGGCCCCACGCCGATCACCGCCGGTTTGTCAAAGTGCATCGGATCGCGGGCCAGTGTCCAGGTCTGTTCTTTGGTGAGCATCCAGATACGCGGATTGGTCTGCTGATCAGCGGCTTCGGGTATTCCGCGCCCGGCCATATTCGACTGTCCAATGAGCAGGAACACCTTCAGGCGGGGCGGTACATCCTGTCTGAACGCCAGCATCAGGCAACCCATCAGCGAGAAAAAAGCGAGCTTGATACCTGTTTTCATCAGTTCTGTTTTCCGTAAAACCCTTCTGATGTTCAATTATACTGTATTCTGCCCAAAGTCCGGCATGGTATCGAAGAGTGGAAGTCGGTCGATAAAGACAGAAAATAGGACAATTGCCCAACTTCTGACGGCCCGAGTGGTTACTAGCAACAGGAACCAATCGAACAACCCTCATTCTATTGAAAACGATGGACGAAAAATTGACGGCTGAAACCCTTGCTCAATCGCTCGGTAGCGGATTAGCGGGTGCTTTTGTATTAACGGTATTGCACGAATCGGTTCGTCGGGTGGTCCCCGAAGCGCCCCGGGCCGACCTGCTGGGGATGCGGGCCATTGCGAAGGGGCTGCGTGCGGCTGGGCAACAACCGCCCCCGGACGATAAACTGCACACGCTGGCGCTGGGCGGTGATATGGTAGCCAATACCTTGTATTACAGTCTGGTGGGGCTTGGCGGTCGAGAAAATGCCTGGCTGCTCGGTTCCACGCTGGGGGCTGCGGCTGGCGTAGGGGCGGTGGCGCTGCCCGGACCGATGGGCCTGGGAACGGAACCAAGTGCCCGAACCCCGGCAACGGCGGCCATGACCATCGGCTGGTATCTGGTGGGTGGGCTGGCTGCGGCCGCGGTCTACAGTTTGTTTGGGCGTACTAATCGGTGAAAACATCCGGGTAATCGGTGAAAACCGTCTGCTGGTCGAGTGGAAGAAATGTTCGTTAAACGCGGGGGCTAAAAGGGCCTCTAACGGACATAAACGGACAAATAAACCACTTACGATCATGAAAAAGACAATCTTCGCCCTCGCAACTGTAGCCCTGTTAAGCACCGGTGTTTCCATGGCGCAACGCGGATATAATCCCAATGTCAACCGTAATCCGGCTCCGCAGGCTCTACCCGGTTCGCGTCAGGACGATATCAAAGAAGAGATCAAAATCGACCGACTGGATGCGATAGTCAACCTGTCGCGGAAACAGGAGAAAGAGATCAAGCGCATCGAAGACCGTTACGACAAAATGGAAATGGCGAGCCGGCAACGTCGCAATCCGAAAATGTACCAACGGTTTCAGGCTCAGAAACAGCAGGAAATCCTGAATGTGCTGACCAGTAAGCAACGCGAAAAATGGTTTGCTTTTCAGCAGTCAAACCGCTTCGATCGCGGCAACGGTTACGGTCGCAGAAGCTAACAAGAACCATTAATTCATCAGACCCGTCTTCTTCAGTGAGGACGGGTTTTTGTTTTTACGCAAAAGAGGTTCTGTGTCTATTGAGCGGTGCCGATCTTTTTGGTAATTTGCTGTATGACGATTCCACCCCTGGATTTAATTCTTCTGCTCGGGACGGCACAGGGCTTCATCCTGGCGATTTTACTGTGGTTTAACCGGAAGGGCAACCGGATCTCGAACCGGTTGCTGGCCGCATTGGTCGGTTTGCTGGCGCTGGCGAGTCTGGCCGTGGGCATTCCGGTTGCAAATTGGCAAATCAGCCTGTTTCTGGACTTAGCACCGTTGATCATGGCCATGCCGATTGGGCCGCTGATCTATTTTTACACCCGGTCTCTGCTCGACCCCGGTTTTCGGCTGGGAAAACGGGAGAAAAGGCATTTCTGGCCGGTGATCATCGACTGGGGTAGCAAACTAATCGGCTGGGTTTTTATTATAGGTGTTTTTGCAGGAGTGTTTGATCATACCGATAACCGGAAGGTGGGTTATCTGATGGACGAGTATAATACCTACGCCGATATTCCGCGCTGGATTTCGGTAACGGTTTACCTGCTCCTGACCTACCGCTGGCTGAACCGGTTTCAGAGCGAAAATCCGCCCCTCACCGAACCGCACCGGGTAAATATGCGCTGGTTACGGATGTTTCTCAAGGTGTTTCTGGGATTTCAGGTCATCTGGTTTATTCATCTGGTTCCGTACATCATTCCGGCCACCCGCAACGCCTTGCTGGATGCGTTTGGCTGGTATCCGATCTACATTCCCATTGTGGTCATGATTTACTGGCTGGGCTTGTGGGGGTACCTCCATTCCAGAACGCCGGTGTTGCCCGAACCGGTTCGGAAAGCAAGCACCACGGCCTTGGCCGACGAGCTTGTTCGGGAAACGTCGGGCGGGTTACTCCGGGCGATGGAAACCGACCGGCTGTATCTCGACCCGGAACTGAGCGTTGAGAAAGTGGGGCGGCATTTGCAGGTGTCGCCCAAAACGATTTCCGCCGTATTGAACCAGCACCTCGGCAAGAGCTTCAACACCTTCGTGAATGAATACCGGTTGGAAGAAGTCAAACGTCGGTTGAACGATCCCGTCAACGCTAACCTGACAATAACCGGTATTGCGTTCGAGTGCGGCTTTAACTCGCAGGCCACCTTCCAGCGAACGTTCAAGCAGATGACTGGCGTTTCCCCCAAAGAATACCTCAACCGCGAAACTGCCTAACCCACCAACTCCGAACGGGCTGTGATGCTTTATTTTTCTGAAATTAGCGCTCAAATCCGGATTTGAGCAGACTGATGTGCTGTTTTTGGCCTGTTTTGGCCTAAACAACACGACAATGCCGTATTCAGCCCATCTCCTCTACCGCTTTCTGGTCGGACTCTTCTTGACTCTTTTTACCCTTTTTGTCCGGGCTCAACCCGGCTCCCTGACGCTGGCCGGAAAGGTCGTTAACCAGACCACCGGCGACCCCATCCCTTCGGCAAACATCACGATTGTCGGGCGAACTGTCGGGACGGTTACGAATGAGAAAGGCGCGTTCCGGCTTACTATTCCGACGGTTTCTGCTTCCGATAGCCTGCGGGTTTCGAGTATTGGATTTCGGTCAGCGACCCGGAAGATTCCGGCAACCGGTCGGCAAAATCTGACCATTCGGCTGAAGCCAGCCGCCGTGAAGCTGGACGAAGTGCGGGTGCAGGCCCGCCGGAAAACGGCCGTTGACATCCTACGCGAAGCCGTGGCCGCCATCCCGCGTAATTATGATACCACGTCGAGGCAACTGACGGCTTTTTACCGGGAAGATCAGCAGTTTGGCGCCAAACCGGTTGTTTCCAGCGAAGCCGTGCTGTCCGTCTATAAAGCGGCCTACAACCAGTCCGAAATCAACGATGGCCTGAAGCTGCTCAAAGGCCGGAAAAAGGAGTATGACCGGGCAACTCATCAGCTACCGCTCATCATCAATTTAAGCAACGGAGCGCGGACCTCCCTTCTGTACGGTGACTTTGTAAAGAGGGCTTTCGATAAGCGCAACACCATTAACGAACGAAATTACAAATACTACGATTTTACGCTGAGCACCTTCAAGGGCGACCGGCTGATGTATGTCATCGACGTGAAGCCGGGTAAACGGAAGCGGAAAGCATTTGGTGTGGGTAAGTTGTACATTGACGCCCAGACGATGGCGTTTGTCCGGTCCGAATTTCAGCTAACGCAAGCGGGCATTGACGCTGAGAACAACCGGCAGTGGCTTCTAAAAAAGCTGGCGTCAGCGGTTCACCGAATGAATCTGAAATTTACGGGGCTCAAAGAAGTGGTAACCTATAGCCAGCCCGAGGGGCCGGGCGGTTCAGGCCAGTGGAACCTGAGTCATGTCGAGCGGCAATACAGCTTTCAGATTGACAGTAAATCACGGAACCTAATCGAAAAGCCCTGGGAGGTATCAACCCGTTTCACCATCACGGACGTGGGGCCGAAAGGCGTTTCGCCGTTCACGGAAGGCAATTTGGCTGAAAACCAGAGTCCTTTTAGTTCCCTGATTAGCAATCAGAGTAACCTGGATTTGGGGGAAAGTGACCACATCCCGCAGCGGACGGTTACTGATCCCGTGCTTCCCGAACCGCCAAGAGCCGTCTCTAAACCAGACTCGGTGAAAAAACAGATTCGAAACCCGGTTGGCGACCCGGTTGGAAACCGGCAGAACGGCTTTACCCGCGCCGATACGCTGCGGGGGAAACTCACGCCTTTGCGGAGCAGTTACGACGTAACGTTCTACGATCTGGCCGTGAAGGTGGACATCGGTAACAAAACGATCAGTGGCAAAAACCGGATGCGGTTTCGAGTGCTAACTCCGCTGGACAAACTTCAGGTTGATCTGTATGCCAATATGCAGATTCACCAGATTCGACACGCCGGAAAACCGTTGCGTTATACGCGGGAGTTCAATGGGGTTTTTGTCGAATTTCCGGAAACGCTAAAAGCGGGCAGGGAGCACGAACTGGAAATCGACTATTCGGGAAAACCGCAGGTGCCGTATTTTTCGGTGCCGATGATGGGTGGATTTTTGTGGGAGAAAGACCGCGCCGGCAAACCGTGGGTGCAGGTGGTTTGTCAGGGTTCGGGTGCCAGTTTGTGGTGGCCCAACAAAGATCACCTCTCCGACGAACCCGACAGCATGCGCATCAGCGTGACCGTTCCGGACGGTTTGATGAGCATTTCGAACGGGCGGCTTCGGCGCAAAACCGTCTTGCCGGGCAACTGGACGCAGTACGACTGGTATGTAAGCTACCCGATCAACAACTACAATGTGACGCTGAACATCGGGAACTACGCGCACCGGCGGGAAACCTACGGCCCCGATTCGCTGACGCTGGATTACTATTGCATGCCTTACAATCAGGAAAAATTCCGCTGGGTTTTCGACGGGGTGAAGCCAATGCTGGCGACGCTGGAAAAGCATTATGGAAAATACCCGTTTCCGCGTGACGGTTTTACGCTGATGGAATCGCTCTACCCGATGGAACACCAGAGTGCGGTGTCCTTCGGCAAATTACCCACCAGCCGCGCCGACTCATTGACGGCGACCGATAGTCTGAGTCTGATGCAACTGGTCTGGCACGAAGTTTCGCACGAGTGGTGGGGAAATAACGTCAGTTGCCGTGACTTGGCCGACTTGTGGATTCACGAAGCGTTTGCGACGTATTCGGAAGGCTTTCTGCTGGACTCGGTAGTTAATGAGGATGGCGAACTGGGGTATATCGCTTCGTTGTCACCACAGGTCATTGGCCGGGAACCTATCATTGGCGTTCGCGATGTGAACCATATTCATTACGAAATCGGTGATATGTACGCCAAAGGTGCTTTGGTCCTGTATACATTCCGTCACGCCCTTCAAAATGACACGCTTTGGGCGGCTATTCTGAAAGGCATTCAACAGCGGTTTCGGTTACAAACCGTCACCTCAAAGGACATTATTGGTTATATTAACGAAATAACCGGAACGGACTATACCTCGTTTTTCGATCAATACTTAAACCATGCGACTATTCCCACTTTGCAGGTGAAACTGGTTGAGAAAGGGTCGTCGCTGATGGTCCAATACCGCTGGAAGGCCGATGAGCCGAATTTCCGGATGCCGATTCTGGTCACCCAGAAGCCGGATCAGTTCGAATTCATCACACCCACAAACGACTGGCAGACGATGACACTACCCAACATGACCGCCGACGATTTTGAAGTAGACGAAATCCGTTTTTACGTAAACGTCGAAGAAATTGAACCCGAGTTCCTGAAACAATAATACCTTCTGATGGCGGCTAAAGACCAGCCCGTAACTTAATTTTGTCGTTAATAACCTATCCATGAAAAACTGTATTCTATTTATAATCAGCCTGCTGCTATGTGCCGCGTTCCTGCCGGTCCATGCGCAGCAGCGGCCCAATCCCAAAACAACCGTCCAAAAACTGGAGGAATACATGACGGCTTCGGCCCACCTGCACCGCTTCAACGGTACGGTGTTGGTGGCCCAGAAGGGTACGGTGTTGCTGAAGAGGGGATTCGGCTGGCGGGATGTAAAAAACAACATTCCCAACGATACCAGCAGTCTGTACCAACTCGGTTCGATCACCAAGACGTTTACCGGGGCGGTTATTCTGCAATTGCAGGAAGAAAAAAAACTGTCGCTGAACGACAGGCTGACGAAGTATTTTCCGGATTATCCGCAGGGCGACCAGATCACGCTCGAACAGTTGTTTCTCCACACGTCGGGCATTTACGACTTCAAAAATATTCTGTACGGTCCCGACAGCATCCGGGTGACGCGGCCCGTTTCCAAAGAATGGCTGGTGGCTCAGTTTAAAGGTAAGCCGCTGACCGCCAGACCGGGAACAGCCGTCAATTATACCAATTCGGGGTATTATCTGCTGGGGCTGATCATCGAGAAAATAACCGGCAAACCGTTTGAAACCGTCGTGCGCGAACGGTTTTTTAAACCTCTGCAATTGACCCAATCCGGTTTTGACTTCGTCAACCTGAAAAATCGCGGGAAAACTACGGGTTACACGTTCTGGAAAGATTCGGTACTGGTTGAAACCCGAACCATAGATTCGACCGTGGCTTACGCGGCTGGCGGCATGTACAGTTCGGTGGGAGATTTATACCGCTGGTCGCGGGTGGTGCAGAATCGCCGGATGCTCAAACCGGAAACCTGGGAAACGGCCCTGACGCCACCCGACAAGGGGAATTGGGGCTACGGCTGGGGCATCAGTTACTTTGGCGAGGGAAAAAAACTCATTTACCAGAACGGCAACATCCCCGGCTTTGCAACCTTCTACGTGCAGGTTCCTGAGGATGATGTGGTTGTGATTCTGCTGTGCAACGTGGATGATGCTTCGGACCTGACAACGCTGGACCCGATTGTGACGGACCTGATGAAAATTGTTTACGACGAACCGTATAAGTTGCCGGTCAACCGGAAAGTTGTTCCGGTCAGCGAAACCGTCCTGCGGCAGTATGTGGGCAACTACAAGCTGGATGCCGCCCGCACGCTCACTGTCACCTACGAAGCCGGAAAGCTTTTTTTGCAGGTTACGGGTCAGCCTAAGTTTGAGTTATTTGCCGAGAGCCAGACCAGATTTTTTCTAAAAACGGTAGACGCTCAATTGACGTTTTTCAAAGACGCTTCCGGGAACGTAACGCAAGTGATTGTGCATCAGGGTGGAAATTACGTAGCCAAGCGCATTTGACCCGGAATGATGGCGGTTAGCGTGGTCCACTAGCCCAGGGCTTTTAAACCGCAACGCCTGAATTGGAGTTAGGGAGTGACAACTCGTAACCCAATGGCAAGTTATCAACTCCTCCACGACTGGACCGTTACACCCACCGAAGCCGTCGCGCTGCAACAGCAACTGCGGCACCAGATCCGAATTGAACCACTGACCAAACCCGTCGAGACGATTGCCGGGTGTGATATTTCATTTAACAAGTTTGAGGAGACGGTGTATGCCGGGATTGTGGTGCTGGAACTGGCTACCATGCAGGTGATTGAAGAAGCGGGCGTGATCAGTTCGGCTACCTTTCCGTACATTCCCGGTTTGCTGTCGTTCCGCGAAATACCGTCGCTGCTCGAAGCCTGGGCCAAACTCAAAACCGAACCCGATGTGGTGATGTTCGACGGGCAGGGAATTGCTCACCCGCGCCGGATTGGGATTGCTTCGCACGGCGGTTTGTTTCTCAACCGGCCCACGTTCGGATGCGCCAAGTCGGTGCTGGTCGGCAAGTACGACGAACCGGCACCGGAGCGGGGCGTGTGGTCGCCCATGAAGCATTACGGCGAAACGATTGGTGCGGCTTTACGGACGAAAAACAAGGTCAATCCCGTCTATGTTTCGCCCGGCCACCTGATCGACTTCCAGACGGCGATTGACCTCACCCTGCGCTGCGACGGCGGCTACCGAATTCCCGAACCGACCCGCCGGGCACACAACCTTGTCAATGCACTGCGACGCGGTGAACGACCACCGAGTTAATAGACACAAGGACGATTGTGTGGTAACGGCTATTTTTTACTTAGGCGAAACGCCCGAGGAAACGGTTGTTGAAAGAGAAAGTTTAAAAATGGGCCGTTCGCTAACTACTTTTTGGAAGAGCTGACAGAAAGGGCTTTTGTTTAGCGAGTTAGCCCCCAGGTCTTTTTTTAGAGCCGGCCGCTACTAACCATCTGGTGCATGGCGAGTTGAAGAAAAAAACATTGTGTTCTTACTCTAATCAACTCAGGTTATGATTCTAAAAATGGATCGGCTGCCGATTGAGCTGCCTACTCCCAAAAACCCGTCACCCAACGATGCGGCTGCTGTACAGGAACTTCTCGGTGGAAAATTCGGGGAAATGTCGACCCTGATGAACTACACCTACCAGTCGTTCAACTTCAGAGGTCGTAAAAAAATCCGCCCCTTTTATGATGTAATCAGCAGCATTGCGGGTGAAGAATACGGCCATATTGAAGTGGTCGCCTATACCGTCAACCTGCTGCTGACCGGTACGTCCAAACGCGGCTTTGATCCAACAACGGCACCTTTGGCCGATGCAGTGAACGCCCGTAACACGCACCATTTTATTGCCAGTGGACAGTCGGCGCTGGCAATGGACTCGATGGGCCATTACTGGACGGGGCAAAACGTCTTCAACAGTGGGAACCTGAAGCTTGATCTGCTGCACAATTTCTTTCTGGAATGCGGGGCCCGCGCCAACAAAATGCGGGTTTACGAAATGGTTAGCGACCCAACGGCCCGGACCATGATCGGTTATCTGCTGGTGCGGGGCGGTTTACACGTAGTGGCTTATGCCAAAGCGCTCGAAAAACTAACCGGCGTGGAAGTGACCAAACTGCTGCCGATTCCGAACCTGAGCAACAACGCTTTTCCGGAAGCCAAGAAGTTCATGGAAAATAAACTGCACCTGAAACTGTACACGTTCAGCAAGGACGATTATCAGCAGGCCGGTTTGATCTGGAACGGTACGCACCCCGACGATGGACAGGAAGTGGAGGTGGTTTTTGGCCATCCCGAAGGATTCCCGGCCCCCGATCTGGACGAAGAGCCGCAACTGAATGCCCCCGGCGATGATGAAATCGATCCGGAAATGTTTGCGGATATTGCCAAGAAACTCGGCATCAAGTTATAAAAGATGTTGGAGCCGCAACCACCCGTTGCGGCTCCAGTGTTTATGATAGAACCCAGGCCGTAAGACACCTGCTTACGCGCTGATTTCCTTCGCTTTCAGCGCCTTCCGGACCTCCGGCGCCACTTTGGTGCCAAACAATTCGATGGAGCGCATAATCTTCGCGTGCGGAAGCTGGGCACCACCGATCACCTGCGCCAGGTAGCGGGTGTTGTTGAACAGTTCGTGGAAATACAGAATCTTGTCAACAATCTGTTGCGGACTGCCCACCATCAGCGGACCGTATTGCCGCATATACTCGTACTGCTCCCGGCCCAGCGGTGACCAGCCGCGCTCCCGACCAATCCGGTTCATCATCGACGCGTAGGCCGGAAAAAGTTCATCACCAGCCTGTTGTGAATCGTCGGCTAGATAAAAATGGGAGTTGATCGCCAGGGGTAACTTCGATACATCGTGTCCCGCTTTTTGCGCGGATTGCCGGAACAGGTTGACGAACGGCACAAACCGGTCGGGCGTACTACCCAGAATGGCCACCGTCATCGGGAGGTTCAACGTACCCGCCCGAACCGCCGAAGCCGGGGTGCCGCCCACGGCCAGCCAGATGGGAAGTTCGGCCTGATAGGGGCGGGGATAAACGCCCAGACCGTTAATGGACGCCCGGTGTTTGCCCTGCCAGCTGACAATCTCGTTTTTATTAATGTTGATCAGCAGATCGAGCTTTTCGGTAAAGAGTTCATCGTAGTCCTTCAGATCGTAGCCAAACAGCGGAAACGATTCGATGAACGACCCGCGTCCGGCCATGATTTCGGCCCGACCGTTGGAAATAAGGTCCAGTGAAGCAAAATTCTGAAAAACCCGCACCGGATCGGCGGAACTCAGCACCGTGACCGAACTCGACAGCCGGATGTTTTTGGTCTGCGTGGCCGCTGCCGCCAGGATCACCTCGGGGGCCGATACCATAAAATCGGGCCGGTGGTGTTCGCCCAGGGCATACACGTCCAGCCCCACTTCGTCGGCCAGTTTGATTTCCTCCAGCAGGTCCTGCATCCGCTGGTGGGCATGAACGGCTTTCCCGGCCACATTGTCGGGTACAACTTCGCCAAAGCTACTGATTCCTAATTCCATACTATTTTAAGTTAAAACGGAAGGTTATTCCATGAGAGAACGGTATTTGATGTAGCTACAACAAATTTGATTGGATAAAAGTTGACCCATCACAACGTGTAAAGCGATCGCGAACAATTAATCGGGTTCCAGATTCAGGATATTGGCCCCGAGCGGTTGTTCCATGACCCGTTTAAGCGGTTTATCGTGAACCGTTACCATAATTTCCACCGACCCGGTGCCGACGGTAGCCGCCAGCAGGTGGCCGCCAAACGCCTGAAAATTTTTATCCGTAACGACCCCGTGTACGTGCAGCGACGGTTTCTGATCCTGCCAGGCAATGGACCCGCTCAGGCTCGCTAGCTCCACATCCTCAAATTCTCGGGGGTCATACTGTTTCGTCTCCCGGTTGAAATACCCGAATTTTGCGTTGACAAAGCCCATTCCGGTGAAAGTTGCCGACGGAATTTTTTCTTTCCGGGCCAGCTCTTCCAGGTGCGCAAACACATCGTCTCCCTGCCGCAACACCATCAGATAGCCCGCCGGAACGTTGATGTACCGTTTGATGGCTGTCCTGGTTACATTTTGTGCCAGAATCGGTGCTGTCCAGCCTGCAAACAGCAGTAGCAGAAACCATTTGTTGCTTTTCATCGCATCCGTTTGGGGAAGAAGTGAGAGGTGCCTGTCAATCGTGAACTGGCGAGGAGCTTAAAAGTTTCCCACGGCGTACGGCCATCCGTCAAACGCGCTCAGAACGCTCCGGCTGAACCTTTTGGAGAGCCTATTGCTATATTAAATTATTTTTAAATATTTGACGATTGAAGTAGGAATCTGATTGATTCCAGCAACTTTGCCACCTTTAACACTTTCCCAACTATGATGTTTTTTTACCCTTTTTCTCCTCCCTCAGTGAAGGCTGAGAGGAGGATGTACTGTATGCTGCTGGCTCTCCTGTTGCTGGCGGTGGAAGGCAAGAGCCAACTGCTGGCGACAGCCCAAACGCCCGTTTCTTCGGGTAACAGGACGGTGGCTGAAATAACCGTCAGCGGCCGGGTGACCGACGCAACCACCAACGAAGCCCTGGCGGGTTGCAGCGTTGTCCTGAAAGGAACACAACGCGGTACCACCACCGACGCCAATGGCGAATACCGGATTACGGTGCCGGACGCCGGTGGGGTGCTGGTGTTTGGTTTCATCGGTTTTGTCTCCCAGGAAGTAACCGTGGGCAGCCAGACCACGATAAACGTGGCGCTGAAGGCATCGGCGTCGGAACTCAGTCAGGTGGTTGTTATTGGTTACGGAACCACCACCAAGAAAGACGCCACGGGTGCGCTGACCACCCTGAAAAGCACCGAATTTAACCGGGGGATTATCAACTCACCGGAGCAATTGCTGCAAGGCAAGGTGGCCGGGGTAAACGTCACCTCGGCGAGTGGTGAGCCGGGCGGTCGGCAAACGATCACGGTTCGCGGGCCGGGGGGCGTTCGTACGGGAAGTACACCCCTGTTTGTTCTCGACGGCATTCCGCTGGACAATTCCAATACCGGCGGGTCGTCCAGTCCGCTGAATCCCCTGAACTTCCTCAATCCGCAGGATATCGAATCCATCGACGTGCTGAAGGATGCTTCGGCCACGGCGATCTACGGGGCCCGCGGAGCCAACGGTGTTATTCTGATCACGACCAAGAAAGGGAAAGCGGGAACCTCCAACCTGACGGTTTCGGCCAATGTCGGCATCTCGAACGTAGCGAACTATCTGCCCGTATTCTCGGCGGATGAGTACCGCCAGCAGGTGGCCGGGCTCGGTGGGACGTTAGAGGACCAGAAGGCTTCGACCGACTGGCAGCGGGAAATCAGCCGGACGGCCATCACCCAGGATTACAACCTGAGTTTGAGCGGAGGTGCCGACCGGCTGACCTACTACGGTTCGCTGAGCGTCCAGAATCAGGAGGGCGTCCTGAAAACCAGCCAGTTTAACCGGTATACGGGCCGCTTCAATGCCTCCCAGCGATTTCTGGAAGACCGGTTGGTGCTGGATGTGAACCTGACGGCTTCGCAAACCCGCAACCAGCGGCCACCCACCGAAAGCATTGTGGGCTCGGCTCTTTCGGCTAATCCAACATACCCGGCCTACGATGCAACGGGGTCTCCGGCGCGGTATCAGGCATTTACGAATCCGGTGCTGACGCTGAATCTCCAGAAAGACATCACGACCATCAACCGGGTCGTAGCGAATGTGTCCCCTTCGTTCAAGCTCACTAAAGACCTGGTTTACAAGATGAGTCTGGGCGTGGATAACGCCAGCTCGACCCGCGATCAGCAAACGCTGGCCAATTTGGTTCCCCAGCAGGACGGACGGCTCGAAAGTCTCTACGGAACAAACCAGAACTTCCTGATCGAGAACTACTTTACCTACACGCGTGGCTGGAATAACCACAGTCTGACGGCCCTGCTGGGACACTCGTACCAGAAGTTTATGATTCGGGAGCGCACCTGGAGTATCAACAAGTTTCCCATTTCGCCCATTGAGCCAATTAACAATGTTGGACTGGGGCAGGATCTGACGCTGGCCAACAACCGGCCCATCGGGTTGGCGCTTGAAAACGAACTGCAATCCTTTTTCTCGCGGGTAAACTATCAGTACAAAGACCGGTATCTGCTCACGGCCACCGTCCGGGCCGACGGTTCGAGTAAGTTCGGAGCCAACAACAAGTACGGTGTTTTCCCGTCCTTCTCGGCAGGCTGGCGGTTGTCGGACGAGCCCTTCCTGCGGTCGGGACCTTTCTCGGATCTGAAAATTCGGGCGGGCTGGGGTCAGACCGGTAATCAGGAAATACCGTCGAAGATCACCCAGGCACTATTTACCTCGCAGGTGAGCGCATCGACCAGCTACCCGCTCGACGCTTCGACGACCTACCCGGCCGGTACAACCTACACCCGGTTCGCCAACCCCAACATTCAGTGGGAGGTATCCACCCAGACGGACATTGGTCTGGATTTTGGTTTGTTCAAGGGTGCCTTAACGGGTACGCTGGATTATTTCCGCAAGGTATCCGGTAAAATTCTGCTGGAAGTAATTCCGGCTGATCCCATTCAACCGGCTTCGACCTACTGGACCAACGTACCGGACATGACCATCACCAACCAGGGCGTGGAACTGGGCCTGAACTACCGATATGCCAGCAAGAGCGGTTTTCGGCTGGACCTGGGCGGTAACATTACCTTTATCAAAAACCGGGTGAACAACTCACCTTACTCGGTCATTACGTCGGGTTCTGCTTCGGGCTCCGGTCTTACGTCGGCAACTGTCAACGGCTACGTCAACGGCCAGCCAATCGGAACGTTCTTCCTGCGCGAGTACATTGGTATCGATGAGAAAGGATTGAGTGCCTACCGCGATACGGACGGCGACGGCAACCCTGGAACCGACAAAGACCGGATTGCGGCTGGCAGTGCCCTGCCCACAAAGCAGTTCAATTTCAACGCTACGGCATCTTACA
This sequence comes from Larkinella arboricola, assembly GCF_003259745.1. Classification (GTDB taxonomy): domain Bacteria; phylum Bacteroidota; class Bacteroidia; order Cytophagales; family Spirosomataceae; genus Larkinella; species Larkinella arboricola. Next base: position 407,174 of record NZ_QLMC01000004.1, read on the forward strand.
GGGGCTTCGACCTGACGGCCAACTTCAACGGTGTATCCGGTAATAAAATTTACGACAATACCGCCAATGCCCTTTTCTACAGAGCCCGGTTAGTGAAGGGACTCAACACAACCCCCGAGGGAATTGGCGAATCGAACGAGTCGATCAATAACTCGGCTCCGGTTTCGACCCGATTCCTGAAAGATGGCTCTTTCTTCCGGCTGAACAACCTGACGCTGGGCTACAACCTCAACCCCCAACTGATCGGGATGAAGCGGTGGATTTCCAACGTCCGGATTTCGGCCACCGGCCAGAACCTGTTCGTCATTACCAACTACAACGGCTACGATCCTGAAGTCAACACGGACCGGACCGTGAACGGTATTTCCTCGTACGGGATTGATTACCTGAGCTACCCGAAAGCCCGCTCGTTTGTTTTTGGCCTTAATGTCACCTTTTAATTTGTAATCCTGCCCGATTTCTACAATTGGAGAAGGCGATTATCAACCATGAAAAAGATTCTTATTGTAACCATAGCCCTGTTGGGCCTGAACGGCTGTACGAACCTGACGGAAAACGTACTGGACGAATCATCGGCGACCGGCCTGACCGAAAAACAGGCCGCTGACGGAAACCTGGCCCCCGTCTACGCTCGTCTGCCGGACATATTTCAGCATACCACCTACTTTGCTCTTCAGGAAATCTCGACCGACGAAGCCATTCTGCCCTACCGGGGTGGGACAGACTGGGGCGATAACGGTATTTACCTGGCTCTGCACCAGCATACGCACACCAGCACCGACCCGAACCTGCGCAACACCTGGGGGCATCTGACCCAGGGAATTTCGCGGGCCGTTACGGCGCTCAATACCTTGCCGGGTATCAACGATTCCAGCGTGAAAACGTACATCGCCGAAGCGCGGGGTATGCGGGCTTACTACAACATGGTATTGCTCGATCTGTTCGGACTGGTGTTTGTCAAAGACGATCCGCAGGGGGTTTCGCAAATTCTGCGCGGTGCCGAAGCCCTGGAATACCTGAAGGCCGAATTTCTGGCCGCTGAACCGGATCTGGCAACAAACGTCGGACCCGGCCGATTAACGAAGGCGGGTGTGTGGGGTTTGCTGGCCCGGCTGTATCTGAATGCCGCCGTCTACCGGGATCGCTACGCGGCTCAGTTTAGCTTCAAGCCCGAAGACATGGACAAGGCGATTGAATACTGCGACAAAATCATCAGTTCTGGTCAATACCAGTTGTCGGCGGATTACTTCTCGATTTTCAACGCCGATAATCACACCAACAAGGAACTGATTTTTGCGGTCGATCAGCGGGCCGAACTGAACGGCCACAACCGGCTGGCTTACTTCTCCTTATCCGGTGATCAGTTTCCGCTGCCTGCTTTCCCGGGCGCCAACGGTACCGATGGCCCGGCCATTACGCCCGATTTTTACCAGAGCTGGGTAGCGGCTTACGCGCCGGGCGACCCCGCCGGTCGTGACCCACGCTTTTACAAGAAAAACCTGAATATCCCCGCCGACTCCTGTATGGCGGCTGCTGACGTGATTATGGACCGGGGGATTCTGCGGGGGCCGCAATACGGTTTGGTGCGGGTCAACGGGGCGTTTGTGCGCTGCGGCAGTAACTACCGCGTTGGCAAATTATTCAACGTAACGCGCAACCGGCCCACGTTACCGGTAACGTTTACGGAGCAGGTGGATTTTACAGTAACGGGCAGTGACTACAACACCGGCTACCGGGTTTTGAAGTACGAGTTTAGCCCCAAATCGCAGTCAGGCCGGAACCTGGGCGATGTCGACATTTCCATTGTTCGGCTGGCCGACGTATACCTGATGCGGGCCGAAGCCAAATTGCGGAAAAGCAACGATGCGGCTGCTGCACTGGCGGATGTAAACACGGTTCGGGCGGCCCGGACATCGACCACCCCGGCCCCGGCTCTGACCAGCATGAATCTCGATCTGCTGCTGCGCGAGCGGGGCTTTGAGCTGTACTGGGAAATGGTTCGCCGGACGGACCTGATTCGCTTCGGAAAGTATGAGGGTAAGTGGACGGAAAAAACGGACGCTAACCCGCAGAAACGCATCTTCCCGATTCCGCAAACCGCCATCGACGGAGCCTCGAACCTGCCGGGGTATCTGGCGCAGAATCCCGGATATTGATTCCTGCCCCCGTTGCTCGTAACACCTGGACCGAAAACAGAGTGTAGAGCCAGTGGATAAAAAAAGAAGGAGCGCGGAATGCCGCGCTCCTTCTTTTTTAGGATTATTTGCTTTAAAAACTGGCCGACACGTTCAGGAAATAATAGCCGCCGTTGAAGCCAAACTGCGTGGCTGACCGACCGTAGACGAATCGCCCATACGAGGAATTATCCAATACGGCCGAGCCAAACCGCTCCGGTGTTGGTTGCTGCGTCATCCGGAGCTTGTCCGGGTAAACATCGAAGATATTGTTCGCGCCCAGCGTCAGGGTAATGGTTGGCTGAAGCCGGTATGAAACGCTGAAATCCGTTATGAGTCGGGGATTGGCAAATTCATCCAGCCGGGGATTGGACGGGTCAAACGCCTGCACCTCGCCGAACCGCGTAAACCGCAGCACCGCACCGAATTTGTTCAGCCGGTAATTGGCCGTCAGGGCAATTTTACTTCGGGGCTGGCCCACCGTCAGTCGGGCGCTATCCTGCCGGTTGAATAGGAAATTGCCCAGGGCTGCATCGTTGGGAAGGGCGCCGGGCCGTTGAATGTCGCCGACCACTTTCGTTTCGTTGAAGTTGGCCGCCAGGGTCAGATCAATCGAGCCTTTGCCCAGCCGGGGACTGGTTGCCACCACCACGTCAATACCGCGCGTCTGGGTGTTGATCGCGTTGGAAAAAAACTGGGCTGCATTCACTTCCTGTTGCCCGGCCTGATCCAGAATAGTGCCAATGATGACGCCCGCTGCCGAGGTGCCACGCGCAAACTGGTTGCTGTAAATAATCCGGTCGCGGATGTTGATCTGGTACGCATCGAGGGTGATGCTAACCGCCCGGCCGGGTTGTGACGTAATCCCGACGCTGTAATTGGTCGAGTGTTCGGCCGTTAGCTCCGGCACGCCAAACGCCTGGGCAATGGGGCTGTCGTTGCGGAACGTTCCGGTCTGGCGGGGTTCAAGCCCTTGCCCCGTAGAGACAAATACCGTGCTGATGGCGCTGAAATACCGTTGGTGCAGCGAAGGAGCCCGAAAACCGTTGCTGATGGAACCCCGTAGTGAAAAGGCATCGCTGAATTTGTAACGGGCGGCCAGCTTTCCGGCCAGGTTCCCGCCGAAATCGTTGTAGTATTCGTAGCGGGCTGCGGTATTCACCAGCAGGTTTTCCGTCAGGTCAGTTTCTATATCTACGTAGCCGCCAACCATGCTTCGGGTGGCATTGACGGCATTGGCGGGCTGGTAACCCGGAAAAACCTGCGCGCCCCCCGACCGGCCCGAAGCCGGATCGTAGTTGGTGTAAGACGCTTCCTCTCCGGCTTTGATTCTGTACTGATCATTCCGGAACGTCAACCCGGCAGCCACGTTGAAGGACTTCAGACCAAGCTGTGAACCAATATCCTTGGCAACACTGGCGTCGTATGTGTGTTGGTAAAAACTCAGCGTACCGGCGTAAAACTGGGTTGGGGCGCTGGCCTTCAGCGCAAACTGCGATGCATTGTTGGTGTTGGTAATGTCGTAGCGGAAAGAGTTGCCGCCATAAACGTTGCTGATGTCCCAGCGCCAGCCGTTCGATTCACCGTTAACGCCTATCAGTAAAGACTGGTCGTTGATCGTCGACTCAATATTGGGCAGAAAACCGTTGGGGTAAATCTCCGTAATAACCTGCGTGGTCTGGAACGGATACCGGTAAAACCCGGCGGCTTTGCCTTTCCGGTAATTCAAACCACCCGACGCGTAAAAACTGGTGGTGGCTCCCAGCGGAAGCCGCATATTCAGGAACAAACCGGCGTTATCGACCCGCGAATTACCGACCTGCATGTTGTTTTCCAGGCTGAAATTATTCTGTTGAATCAACGCCTGATCCTGATTGTACAAACCCTGCCGACGGGCGATGTAAGCCGCATCGGTTTCGCCCGTTGCCCGGTTCACGTTCCAGTTTACGTACACCGGTCCGTTGTAGGTACCGGCGCGGTTGGTAGCGCCCCGGTGCCGGAATTCGCCGGTTAAACTCAAAAAACCGTTTTGGCCCAGTTTGAAACCGTGGTTGACGCCGATCTGGGCCACCTCGCCATCGCTTTCGTACTGCTGGCCCAACTGGGCGTTGACGGTGGTACCGGGCCGTTCCTTGAGCCGGAGGTTGATTACGCCCGCAATGGCGTCAGAACCGTATTGAGACGAAGCCCCGTCGCGCAGTACTTCAATGCGTTCGATGGCCGCCGAGGGAATCGCGTTCAGGTCGGTGCCCACCGAGCCGCGTCCGACGGTTCCGTTGATGTTAATGAGCGCCTGATTGTGCCGTCGTTTGCCGTTCAGCAGCACCAGCACCTGATCGGGACCCAGACCGCGCAGTGTGGCCGGATCAATGTGGTCAGTGCCGTCGGCAATCGTCTGGCGGGAGGAGTTAAAGGAAGGGGCCACGAAATTAAGTTGCTGTGTGGGTTCTACCTGACCCGTTGCCAGCAGATCGCGGGATTGAATCACATCCACCGGTGATACGGTTTCGGTGCTGGTGCGGGTTTGGGTTGACCGCGAACCGATCACGACGACTTCGCTCAGGCTGGAAGTTTCTTCCCGCAGGGCCACGTTTACCGTCGTGAAATCGGCGCCACTGACCTGAGCGGCCACGGTTTGGGTAGTGTACCCAATGAAGCTGACGCGGAGGGAGTAACTACCCGGTTGGAGCGAAAGGGTAAAATTGCCGTCTGCATCCGTGGTGGTGCCCGAGTTTGTGCCTTCGACAGCGACAGAAACGCCCGGCAGCGCCGTTCTGCTCTGGGCATCCATTACACGTCCGCGAACGCCCTGAGCAACGGCCCAGCTACTCCAGCAGAGGAGACTGAGGGTTAATAAAAAAGGGATTTTAGAACTGAGATAGCGCTTCTTCATAGGTCCTATGGTTTTGAAATAGAGGTATAACTACCGAAGCGAAGTTTTAGATGTAAACTTTTCAATAAAGTTTGGTTTCGTTCCATCGGCAACGGCCGCTGTCTGGCAATCGGACAGGGTATTGTCGGAGCCCGAAAAGACACCCCCATTGCTGAGGGTGTCTGGTGGGCAGGGCCACTGCAATGTATGAAATTGAAATAAGGATTATTTCCGGATGATTACTTTACGGCTTTCGGAAACGCCAGTCCGGGTCGTAATCTGTAAGTCATATAAGCCCGTCGCCAGGTTTGTTACAGAAAACGTAAGTTGGGCGGTGTTGAGCTCAGCCTGAGACAAGACCTTTTTTCCTGAAGAATTAGTCAGACGGAACGATGCAATGGGTTCGGCGCAGGTAACCGTTAAGTTTGTAGCGACCGGATTAGGGAAAATTTTCAGCGTTCCTATTAACTCCCAGCGGGCGGATTGCACTTTGGAGTATTCGTAACGGCCATCCCGATCTACCATCTTTAACCGGTAGTAATAATACGTGTTGGGTTGTACGGTTTTGTCCAGATAGGAATAATCCCCCTTCATGACATCCGGCTTTGGAGCTAGAGAAGCCAGAAATTCGAACCCACTGCGAGGGTCGAGCGTGCGTTCCAGTTCAAAGTGGTCAAAGTTAATTTCTTCCGACGTTTTCCAGTTTGTGGTAATCGCCTGTTCAACTCCTCTGGCCGTGAAGCTTACCAAACGAACCGGCAGGCTACAAAGGCTGACGGTCAGCGTGGCCGGTCCGGATTTGCCGCCCTGTGTATCGTTGATGGTATATGTTACCGTCGAAGCCGTAAATTCCGAAGCCGGGCTAAATGTAACGACGCCTGTTGTGGTGTTCACTGAGTACGTTCCTTCACCGGCAATGGTAACAGAAGTTACGTCGGAACCGCTTGCCGGATCGACCAGCCGAACGGAAGCCGGGTCGAGCGGGAAACTGCCCGCGCCATCGTTAGCCACGACGCTAAGGGAGAGGGGAGCTGTGGCCGATGTCAGACAGGCCTGATCATCGTTGGCCGACGGCAGCACGATCTGGTTGGCACACCGGGCTCCGTCGCCGGGGCTTTTTCCCGCCAGACTGCTGGAAAACAGGGTTGCCGTGAAAGGAGATGATGCCATATTGGGGGTAGAAATCTTGTAGATGTTACCGCTGGCGTTGTTTCCAATGTACATATTTCCAAAGCTGTCCATAAAAGCCGTTCCGAACGCGCCGGTTTCACTGGCTAATCCGTTGACAGGCCCCAGCGGGGTGACCGTATTGGTGGCAGGATCGTAACTGACCAAATTTTTGGCGGTTGTCATGCCGTAGATTTTGCCATCTACCGGATTAAAGGTCCAGTCGTTGAGGCCGTTTAGAGCCGCCGTGGCCGAACCACTCAGCCGGGTTTTTGCCACGAGGTAATCGGGTGACGTTGGATTAAGGTTGATGGCGACAACGCCGGCTGAACCGTACAAATACAAAATGCCGTCTGGACTTACATCGCCCGATGCAAAATTGCCCGACATACTCAAACCCGATACCGTCAGAAGTTGGATTTCGCCGTTGCTCCCCAAACGCGCAATCTGGTTGGTGTTGTAGCGATATCCGTACAGAAAATTATCGGCGGTGTTGTAGCCAAATCCGTTGAGGAATCGGTTGGGTTCGGGCAAGACACCGGCTTTAATCAGGGTCGAACTACCGTCCGACAGATTGAAGGAGTAAAAGCTGGTGACATTACCGTTGGCGTTGGTCGTAGGGTTGGTCAGGATGTAACCCAATCCGGTCGAGCAGTCAAAAGGGGTGGGCGTTTGTGCCAATGAAACCTGGAAAGACAGGGCTAGCAAAACAAAAAGCCAGCGTGACACCAATAACGCAGCCTGGCGGTGGAAAAATCGCAATCTGAATTCGCTATAAAATGACTTCATGTGATTGAATGATAAACCCGAAAACCTAAGCCGGATCGCTGAAGCTTGGCAAACGGGTTCATCTGGTTAGGTCGGAACGAGGTTCCGAGTGATGAAATAAACCGTTTTAGTCTCCTTTGCTTTAGCGCAAAAGGTAAGCGTAGGACGGTAGGGCAAGAAGAAAGTCACTAAAGCCAAGAAAGCATGGGTAATAATTCTACATGAGATAGAAGGAACCGGGTTGCCTAGGTAAAACCGGGCCAACGGCGACTCCTCAGGATTGTCTGCCGAGTGACAGCAGCCAGAAAGACATGCCAGCTACCAGGACCGTTAGCCAGAGCGTCAGGCCCACCCACAGAGCCGCGATGGGCTGGCCGGTGGTCCAGAGCCAGAAAACCGTTCCGGTAGCGCTCAGCGCCAGCAAAAAGAGGAGCAGGGAAGCCAGTACCCGACCGCCATTCATCGGCCGGGTTTGCCACGCGGTATTGACAGGGGTAAGTTTTACGGGTGTCATTGTTCTTGTTGTTTGCGGAAAAATAAGGGAGCTGGCTAGCGGTAAACCGTTGGTTGAAAAGCCATTCCAAAATTAACCGCAAAACAGCCGTCCGCGCCGGGCGACGTAACGGAGAGACGAAAACCGCGGGCCAGCCCTTCAAATGAAAGGGCTGGCGGATGATTGAGCCAACGGTCGGTGCGGGAGTCTCAAACCGAAGGCAGCTTTTTCGCAATATCGCTCATGCGGGCTGTCTCAGCCTTGAAACGCGGGCGGTTTTGCTGGAAATAAGGATCGGCCTGAATGGTTTGTAGCAGTTCGCGGGCCACTTCCGGCTCGCCATGATCGGCAGCTAGCTCGGCCCGGTGAACCATCACCTTGAACAGATTCTCGCACGGTTTGTCCTGATCCCGGGCGATGGCGGTATCGTATACTTTAGCAACTTTGGCGTATTCATCCGGCTCATCCTCGCTTTTATACGCAAAATCGAGCGCCAGCGAAAGGCGCTGGCTGGCGGCTTTGATGGCTTCCGGATAGTCGTCCTCGGCCGGATGAACAATCGTTTTGCCGATGCGGATGCAGGTTCCGGCAATATCCGAAAACATAAACTCCCGGGTGCTCGGGTATTTCGTTGATACTTTATCCCTAAGCTGGCTGATGCGCGGCAACCCACGGGTGGGGAGTTTGCCGTACTTCTGCCGAAGGGCCTCCGTAAAGTCTTCATACAATTGCTCGACCTCCTCCGAAAGAATGTAGCAGGTATGGTAGCATTGGCCGGGCGTATACTGTTTAAGGCCGTAAAAATCCAGCCGGATCCAGCCCCGTTTGAGGCATGCATACGGGTTCGGACTTTTTTGTTGATACGTAATCTCAAAACCGAGAAGCTCGTAAAATTCCAGCAGTTCGGGCAGCGACTGGCAGGGGAAAATAGGCGTGATGGCGTTCATAGCGGGTTGTCGAAAGGGTTGGAAACCGCAAAGTTGAGGCAACCCAATGGGCAATGCTTGTAAAAAAACGACATTCAGCCGTTCGCGCTGAAGGGATTCGCCAGGTACGAAAAGAATTGGGAAGGGTTGTAGCCGGTGAAGGTTTTGAAGTCGTGGTTGAAGTGGGCCTGATCGAAGTAACCGCATTCGTGGGCCAGTTCGGTCAGGGATTTGGCGGACTGGCAGTAGCGGGCGATGACCGATTCGAACCGAATGATCCGGGCGTAGGCTTTCGGTGAAAAACCGGCCTGCTGCTTGAAAAGCCGTTCAAACTGCCGTTGTGAGTAGGCTGTTTCCTGCGCCAGATCCCTGATGTTGATTAACCCGCGGGTTTGCCGAATCTGGTAGATGGCCGACGTGATAGCCGGATTTTGCGGAATGGCGTTCTGAAGACGGCGTTCCAGAAAAAGGGTCATGATCCGCACCCGTTCGGCAAATGAACCGGCTAAACCAATCTGCTCGGCCAGGGCAGCCTGCTGACGGCCCGGAAAATCCGCCAGATCAACGGATTCATTCGCCAGGTCAATGGCTGGAATGGAAAACAGTTCGGGAAGGGCATGGGGGTAAAACTGCACCCCGAAAAGGCCAAGCGTACGCGCCGAAGATCGATACGGTTTTGGGCAGCTACTTGGCCCGTGCAACCCCTGGCCGGCAACCCCGGTAACCGGGGCATCGAAGGTGCCTTCGTATAAAAAAAGCAGTTCGACCCGGCTTCGCGCAATATCCCGGTAATGAAAAATTTGTTCCGGGCTGACATCCACCTCGCCCATCCAGAAACTGGCTACGTAAGGCGCTAAGGCGGGTGACGGTTTTTGTTGTTGATACCGCATGAGGCAGGGTCGGTTTTCAAGCTGATAAACGAAGGCAAATTAGTCCTTGTTTTACCAACATTCAACCCGGTCTTTTTTCAGCAAAACGTACTCCTATACGCAAAAGAGTAGATACCGCCGGTTTTTGCCTTCCTTTTTAACCTGACCCGTACCCTTCCATGCGCTTCGTTATCCTCTTTATTTTCGGTTTTTTTACCCTTTACAGTACCGCACTCCGGGCACAAACGGACGAAAAGATCAGTTTGTGGCATAGCTTCGAAAAAGTGGAATTCAAGCTGAACGGCATTCCGGCACGGTACATCAAGCCCCGAAAGCCGTTGCCCGGAAATCCCTGGGTCTGGCGGGCGCACTTTCCCGACTGGCACGTCGAGATGGACAGCATTCTGCTTGAACGCGGCTTTCACATCGCCTACATTAACACCAACGATCAGTACGGTGCGCCCAAAGCCATGATGGCCTGGGACGATTTTTACCAGTATCTGGTTTCCGCAAAAGGCTTTGCGCCGAAGGTGGCGCTGGAGGGCGTCAGCCGGGGCGGTTTGTACGTCTACGCCTGGGCCAAACGTAACCCCGCCAAAGTGAGCTGCATTTACGCCGAAGCGCCCGTCTGTGATTTCAAAAGCTGGCCCGGTGGCAAAGGCAAGAGCAAAGGCGATGCTAAGTCGTGGCAGCAACTGCTGGAAGTCTACGGCTTCACGGAGCAGCAGGCGCTGGCCTATGCCGATCAGCCGATGGATAACCTGACCGGACTGGCGGCTTACAAGGTTCCGATTCTGCACGTCATCAGCCTGACCGACCGGGTGGTGCCGAACGACGAAAACACGTTTCCGCTCGTCGAACGGTATCAGAAACTGGGCGGCCCGACCACGGTATACACCATGTCGCGGGGGGCGCAAAAACTGGAAGGACATCATTTTCCGATTGAACACCCCGAACGCTGGGCCGATTTTATCCAGCAGCATTCGTATCCGGTTCAAAAACCGCTGAACCACAAGCCCTATGTGCAGGTTCGGAACGGTTTGCCGAACGTCTACCGGACCATTACGGAGCAGAAAAAAGCCACCGTGGCGTTTCTGGGCGGGTCCATCACGCACAATCCCGGCTGGCGCGACAAGGTGAGCCAGTATTTGCAGGAGCGGTTTCCGCAAACCGAGTTTACGTTTATCAAAGCCGGGATTCCGTCGCTGGGGAGTTTGCCGCACGCGTTCCGGGTGGAGCAGGACGTGTTGAGCAAGGGCAAAATTGACCTGCTTTTTCTGGAAGCCGCTGTCAACGACCGCACCAACGAAACCGACAGCCTGACGCAGCTCCGGGCGCTGGAAGGCATTGTGCGGCATGCCCGCCGAACGAATCCGGTGGTGGATATTGTGCTGATGGAATTTGCCGACCCGGACAAGTTTGGCGATTTCCGGCAGGGCAAAAAGCCGGTCGAGCTGGCCAATCACGAGCGGGTAGCGGCTCATTATGGTCTGCCGTCCATCGACCTGGCCCGCGAAGTCTACGACCGGATTGCCGCCAGAGAATTTTCGTGGGAATACGATTTCAAGGACCTGCACCCGTCGCCATTCGGGCAGGAAATCTATTTTCAGACGATTAAATATTTACTGAATGCCGGTTTTCAGTCAACCGAAAATGGCGGTAAACCGTCGGCTTCAACGGCTCCACTGAACCGGGGCAGTTTTGAGCGCGGGCGGTACGTGCCGATTCAGGAGGCCAGACTGGGCAGCGGCTGGAAGCTGGTCGAAAACTGGAAACCGGCGGATGGCGTGGGCACCCGGGCCGGTTTTGTCGACCGGCCCATGCTGGAAGCCACCACGCCGGGTGCGACACTGACGCTGAATTTTACAGGAACCGCTGTAGGCATAGCCATCGTGTCGGGGCCGGACGCGGGCGAGGTGGAATACCGCATCGACAACGGCCCGTACCGGAAAATGGACCTGCAAACGCAGTGGAGCCAGCAGTTGCACCTGCCGTGGTACAAGCTGTTTGCCGGAAATTTGCCGGATAAAAAGCACACGCTGCACCTGCGGATGGCGGCCACCAAAAATCCCAAAAGCACCGGAACCGCCTGCCGGATCGTGTATTTTCTGGCCAATTAATCGCCGGTTTCCGGTTTTGTGATTACCATGAAGTAGGCCGGAAGGTGCTTACGTTGGTATCGGTCTTATTGAACCGCACCACCAGGTTGGGCTGGCCGTTGGAGGCCGTGGTGGTTTCGTAGTAATAGGTCTGCGGTTTCAGTTCCGAACGGTCCATTTTCCGGTTGACGTTCTGCTTGGGAAAGCACGAATAAAAGCCCCGGTAATGGCCCTCCGTCGGGGTGGTGGTAAACGAACCGTCGGCTTCGTTGAAATCCACGCTGCCTTTTTCAAACGTAAAAGCTTCGGTTTTGCAGCCGGAGTAGTCGCGGGTGGTGGCAACGAAATACTTCTCGTAGGTGCCGTCAGTTTTGAAGTCGAACATCACGGCCAGTTCGAAGGGATTGCCCTGGTAGGTGCCGTCGTACGACCAGAACTCGCTCATGGCAAACGAGCCATACATCCACTTCCCGGCGGTTTCCGTTGGAACATGACCACCCGGCATCACGGAGTCAGTGTCTTTTTTACAACTACTGAGCAGCACCACCGCCAGCAGCGTCATCATAATCATTTTCATTTTCGTAGTGATTTGTGTTTACTGAGTGCGACAAAGTTCGGGGCTTGCTGTTAAATTGCTTGTAGTAAGCCAGTTGAAACGGAAAAAGAAGGGCATGAAATGGAGAATTACTGGTCGTTTCGGAAGGAGAAGGTAGTAAATTGGCCCGGTGCTGCGCTTTTAGTAGAAAATCAAGATCCTCATTCCAAACCCCATGGAAAAAGACACGTTCAGCGCCTTGTCCCGGCGTAAATTCATTGGTCAGGCATCGGCAGCCCTGTCGGCTTTTCTGATTGTTCCCCGGTTTGTGCTGGGCGGAAAACGGGCGGACGGTTCGGCCTATCTGGCACCGAGTGACATCATCAGCCTCGGTTTTATCGGAACCGGTAAGCAAAGCCGTGGGCTGGCCCGTAACTTTCTGGCAACCGGCGAAGCCCGGATTCTGGCGTCTGCGGAGGTCTATAAAGCCAAACGGGATTTTTTCATTGAACAAACCAAAGCGTATTACACCAGCGAAGAAGGAAAGGCCAAAGTAAAGGGTACGCACCCCGCTATTCAGGCGTATAACGATTTCCGGCAACTGCTCGACCGCAAGGACATCGACGCCGTGGTCATTGCCGCCCCCGACCACTGGCACGCGGTCATGGCCGTCAAAGCCGCCGAAGCCGGGAAGGATATTTATTGCGAAAAACCGCTGGCGCTCACCATTAAGGAAGGCCGGGCGATGGTAAACGCGGCCCGCAAACATAACCGGGTGTTCCAGACCGGCAGTATGCAACGCTCCTGGCCGGAATTCCGGCAAACCGCCGAATTGGTACGCAACGGCTATCTGGGAGATATCAAGCACATTAAAGTCAACGTCGGTCCCCCGCCGAAACGGTACGATCTGCCCGCCGAACCCATCCCGGAAGGACTGGACTGGAACTTGTGGCTGGGACCGAATCAGCCGGTGGCTTTCAATTCCGAACTGGCACCCCCGCTGTCGAAGGACGTTTTTCCCAACTGGCGGAATTACAGGGAGTTCGGGGGCGGTATGGTAACCGACTGGGGCGCGCATATGTTCGATATTGTGCAGTGGGCGCTGGATATGGATGATAGCGGCCCGGTCGAGGTGATTCCGCCGGACGGCAAGGATCACAAATTCCTGACCTACCGCTACGACAACGGTATTACGATGACCCACGAACCCTGGGAGTGGAGCAACGCCATTCAGTTTGTGGGCTCGGAAGGAACCCTGAATATTCAGCGGAGAAAGCTCGAAACTACGCCGGTTACGCTCGCAACAAAAGTGGTCGGCCCGGACGAAAAACACGTTTACCACAGCGAAAATCACTACAAGGATTTTCTGGACGCGATGCGGAAACGCAGCAAACCGATCTGCGACGTGGAAATCGGGCACCGCACGGCATCGGTCTGCACCATCGGCAACATTGCTTACGAGCTGAAACGTCCGCTGGAATGGAATCCGAAAAAGGAGCAGTTCAAAAAAGACAAGGAAGCCAACGCCCGGCTGGAACGCCCCCTCAAAGCGGAATGGGCCATTAAGCTCTAGTCAGGTCAAAACGGTTCCAACGGTTCGTGTTCCACGACACCCTTTTATCAGCCCACGGACGGGTCGCCCTGCGATTAAACCGTGGGCTAACTCTATTATAATCCTTACTTTTGAACGGTTTTTACTGTTTTATTCCTTCGGATGGAATGAATCTTTACCAATCCCTATATGCTAACCTCTACTAAAACCGGGACGATTGCAGCCGCTTTACTCCTGACGGCTGCCACGGCCGGGAGTTTTTACGGCTGCAAATCGCCCAAAGCGGCTGCCAGCCAGTCACCAACCCAATCGGCTCCGCAGGCCGTTGCTGCGGCCCCGGCTCCTGCGCCGAAAGTACCCCGCGTTCTGGTGTTCTCGCGGACCAAAGGTTTCTACCACGAATCCATTCCGACCGGTATCGCGGCCCTTCAGAAGCTGGGCCAGGAGAACGGTTTTCGAGTCGATACGACCAAGAGCGGGGCGTATTTCGTGGAAGACAGCCTGAAAAATTACAGCGCCGTGGTGTTTCTGAGTACCACCGGCAACGTCCTGAACGCCGATCAGCAGGTGGCGTTTGAACGCTACATTCAGGCCGGGGGCGGTTACATGGGCATTCACGCGGCTGCCGATACCGAATACGACTGGCCGTGGTACAACAAACTGGCCGGGGCGTATTTTCTGCACCACCCCAAACAACAGAAAGCCGCCATTGACGTAATCGACAAAAACCACCCGTCGACGAGCTTTCTGCCCGACCGCTGGGAGCGTTTCGACGAACTGTATAGCTACAAAAGCCTTAATCCGGATGTGAAAGTGCTGGCGAAGCTGGACGAAACGACCTACGAAGGAGGCCGCAACGGCGATAACCACCCGTTTGTCTGGTACCACGAATTCGACGGAGGCCGGGCATTCTACACGGGCGGGGGGCATACCCACGAGAGCTTCAGCGAACCGCTGTTTGTGCAGCACCTGCTGGGCGGTTTGAAATACGTGATGGGTGACAACAAAGACCTCGATTATTCGAAGTCGTACGCCGTGAAAACACCGGACGAAACGCGGTTTGTCAAAACCGTCCTGTCCAACGACCTCAACGAACCGATGGAACTGGCCGTGGCACCCGATGGCCGGGTGTTTATGGTCGAGCGGCCCGGTAAGTTTTATATGTACGACCCGAAAACCAAAAGCACCAAACTGGTCTACGATTTTCCGGTCAAAGCCGTCGAGAAATACCTGAACGGTCTGCTGGGCATGACGATTGACCCGAATTTTGCCAAAAACCACTTCCTGTATTTCTTCTACACGATTCAGGACGGTGAGCAGACGAAGCAGCGCATCGGGCGGTTTGTGATGAACGACGACGGTACGCTGGACCTCAAATCGGAAAAATCCATCATCGAGTTTCCGATTGATCTGGAAGTGAGCGCCCATACCGGCGGGTCGATGGCCTGGGACAAACACGGCAACCTGTTTATTTCGACGGGCGACAATACCGTGCCGTTTGAGTCAAGCGGTTTTTCACCGACCGACTGGCAGGCCGGGCGACTGACGTTCGATGCGGCCCGTTCGGCGGGAAACACAAACGATCTGCGCGGTAAAATCCTGCGCATCCATCCCGAACCAGACGGTTCGTACACCATTCCGGAAGGCAACCTGTTCCCGAAGGGCATGGACAAAACCCGGCCCGAAATCTACGTGATGGGCTGCCGGAACCCGTACCGGATTTCGGTCGATCCGGAAACGTCGATTGTGTACTGGGGTGAAATCGGTCCGGATTCGGGTACTGACGGACCGCAGGGACCACGGGGTTACGACGAGTTTAACCAGGCCAAAAAAGCCGGAAATTACGGCTGGCCGTTTTTCGTAGGAGACAGCAAGCCGTACAAAGCCTACGATTTCGCGACCAAAGCCGTCGGTGCGGAGTTCGACCCGAACGCGCCGGTGAACAATTCGCCGAACAATACCGGTCTAAAAAATCTGCCGCCGGTAACAAAAGCGATGGTCTGGTATCCGTACAGCAAATCGACGGAGTTTCCGGAGCTCGGAACGGGCGGACGGTGCGCGATGGGCGGCCCGGTGTATCACTTCGATGCCAGTCTGCAATCGGACGTGAAACTGCCGCAATACTACGACAAGGCGCTGTTTATGTACGACTGGATGCGGAATTGGGTGTATGCCGTGCGGCTGGACGAAAGCCAGAACTACAAGCGTATGGAAGCATTTATGCCGGTTCGGGGCGATTTCCGCCGTCCGGTGGATATGGAAATTGGCCCGAAAGGTGAGATTTATATGCTCGAATACGGTTCGGTGTACGGCATTGACAACGACGACGCCCGGCTGGTCAAGATCGAGTATAACCCCGGCAACCGGGCACCCGTTGCCCGCGTAATGGCCCGGGACACCATCGGTCTGGCTCCGCTGAAGGTTGCCTTTAACAGCCGCCAGAGCTACGATTTTGACGAGGACGACAAACTGAGCTACGAATGGCGGTTTGAAGGCAATCAGGTAGGTTCGACCGAAGCGAACCCGACGTACACGTTCCAGAAAAACGGTATTTACAAGGTGACGCTGAAAGTAACCGACCCAACGGGAGCCAGTTCCGTCGATACGCTGGAAATCAAGGTCGGAAACACGCTGCCGCAGGTGGCTATTGCGACCCCCGACAACAGCACGTTTTTCTTTGCCGATCAGACGCCGTTCAAATACACGGTTAATGTGACGGACAACGAGGACAAGACGATTGACAGGAAGAAGGTGAAAGTGGCCCTGAACTACATCCCAAAAGTGGCCGGTAACGAGCCGCTGGTAGGGCACCAGCAGATCACGAGTACTTTCAACCTGGGCAAGAGCCTGATGCAGGGCAGCGATTGCAAAGCCTGCCACCAGATCAACGGCAAATCGGTCGGACCGGCGTTTATGGAAGTTTCCAAAAAATACCGGGGCGACAAAACCGCTCTGGCCCGGCTGGCCAACAAGGTGATTACCGGCGGGGGCGGTGTCTGGGGGGAACACGCGATGAACGCCCACCCGCAGTTGTCGAAGGAAGACGCCACCGAAATAGTGAAGTACGTCCTGGCACTCTCGATGCAGCAGCCGGACGTAACCCTGCCGCAGCAGGGCGCGACGGTGTTGAAGGAGCACGTGGGCAAGGAGCAGACGGGCCGTTACATTCTGTCGGCGTCGTATACCGACAAGGGCGGGGCCATTACGCCCCTGACCAGCAGCCAGAGCCTGATTCTGCGCCCGGCTAAAGTAATGGCCGGAGAAGCCGATGAGGTGTACAACATGAACCGTCAGCGCGGACGGCTGGCCGCCACCCGCAACAAGGCGTATTTTGTGCTGAAAGGCGTGGACCTGAAAGGCATCCAGAAGCTGACGTTCGAGGTTGCGTCGAAAGACCAGGACGGCACGATTGAGGTGCGGACGGGTTCGCTGAAAGGGCCGGTAATTAGCACGGTGAACTACACGGCCACGGGTGCCTGGAACAAAACTGCCGAGCTAACCGCCCCGATTCAGAACCCAGGCGGCAAGCAGGATTTGTACTTCGTTTTTGTGAAAGACGACCCGAAAGCCCAGAATATCGGTGCGCTGAGCTGGGTTGCGTTTGGAAAGTAAGTTAACTAAATCTGGGGAGCGTTGTCACTCGCGGTACGCGAGTGACAACGAACTTTCCGTCTTCTTTAGCAAGGAATAACGTAGGCAGAACCGACAAGTCTACCGATTCTGATCTACCCTTCTACGAGTTCCGCTTTTTTGAGACAGGCAAAAACTTCGCGATAGAACTCGGGGTGTGATTGCCAGGTCTGTGCGGTTACTATATTTCGGTCGCGGACGGCCTGTTGGGTAGAGTAGGTGCCACCACCCGTCTCAATTTCGGTACGCACGTGTTCGTAAGCGGTTAGCGTTCGGTTGTTTGCTAATCCGGCCGTGATCAGAATCTGAATACCGTGGCAGATGGCAAAAAGCCATTTACCCTGCCGGTCAAACTCGCGGACTATTTCCAGCAGCGTGCCATTGTTGCGCAGGTATTCGGGGGCGCGGCCGCCCAGCAGCAGAATGGCGTCATAGTCGTCTACCACCACTTCCTCAATTGTCAGGTCTGATGCCAGACAATAGCCGGGCCGCTCCATATAAGTATCCCAACCGGGTTCAAAATCGTGCATCACCAGATTAAGTCGGCGTTTACTGGGGGCAACAATTACCGCCGTATCGCCTTCTTCCTGAAAGCGGTGAAGAGCATAGAGGGTTTCGTAACTTTCGCCACCATCACCGGTGACGAGCAGAATTTTGCGATTCATGGAGGAAAAGATTTAGATACAGGGGTTAATATAGCCATTTTTACCCTGTAGACAACCCCACATCATCCTCCTGCCAATTAAAATCCGCCCGTTACTGCCCACGTGCTGTACGAACGGTATTCTGGCAAATTTTGGTCAATGACCCTTGAAAGCCCGCATTGGCAAAGGAATGGAACGGAGAAGGCCCGCCAAACCCGTGAAAGCCGGGCTCTGATGCCACGGTTTGGTCACCGCTGCTTCGCTCCATGTTTCTCCAGCAACTGAAGGGTGTGTTCCAGCGCCCGGGTGTCGCTCCATTCCTCATGGCCGGGCACCAGAATCTTCGCCGTGCCAAACTGGCTCTGAACCCGGCGGATGGAATTCGCCCATTCCTTCAGGTTGGCGTCGGCAACGTTGCCCATCCCGAAAGCCGCCACACTCTTGACAAAACAGCCGCCGTGCAGAATCTGCTGATTCGGTAGCCAGACCACAATGTTGTCGCTCGTGTGCCCTTCGCCCGGAAAATAACAGCGAATCGGTTCCTGCCCAATCGTAAAGGTCGTATCGTTCGGTAGGCTGCCTTCGGGCGATTCGTAGCCCAGCTTCACGGTTTTCTGAGCCGTCAGCGGGGTGCTGACCACGCGGATGCCTGCCTTTCGGAGTTCGCTCACCCCGCCAATCCGGTCTTCGTGGGCATGGGTGACAATGCAAAGCAGGACGGGTTGACGCAGGTTGTCGGCCACCCACTGAAGCAGTTGCCGGGTGTTGTCGGTGTTGCCGTCGCTGTCCCAACCCGTGTCTACCAGCACAATGCCGTCCTTCGTTTTGATAATGAGGCCGTTGGAAGGAATGCTGTTGTTCTGATACACCCCGTAGGTGGTATGGACAAGCACCTGATCGGTAAGGGGCGTCACCACCAGTTTCGGCTTTTGTGTGGATTGCGCCGGGGCAAAACCGTGGAAAAGAAGGGCGAAAATAAATGCCGTCAGAATACGCATGAGGAAGAGTTGGCTGATGAAGAAGCATCCGAAACCGTCTTAGGCAAAGTTGCAAAAATGTTTCCTATCTTGTACCATCGGGCAACTGATCACAACTCCGAAACCGCCAAAATGCCCTACCTTTGCGGGCATGATGAATCGTATTCTTGCCTTATTTCTTCTCACAACGGCCCCGCTGCTGGCGCAGGAACCATCGGCCGACCGCATTCAGAAACACATTGAAAAACTCGCTTCCGACAAAATGAAGGGGCGTGGAACCGGCAGCCGCGAAAACGCCAAAGCAGCCGCCTACATTGCCCGTCATTTCCGGAAATACGGTTTGAAACCGCTCGGCGAAGACGGTTTTTACCAGCATTTTACGGCCAAAGTCCGGCGCGTGGTGGTGCTCGACAGTATCCGCAAAGCCGCCAACGTCATCGGTTTTCTGGACAACGGCGCAACCCATACCATCGTCATTGGTGCCCACTACGATCACCTGGGTACGGGCAATCAGGGCAGTTCGCTGGCAGAAAATGCACAGGGACAGATTCACAACGGGGCCGACGACAATGCTTCGGGCGTGGCCGGTTTGCTGGAACTGGCGCAGTACTACGCCAAAAACAACGTCAAAGAACCGTATAACCTGCTGTTCATGGCGTTTGGGGCGGAGGAACTGGGGTTGCTGGGTTCGCGGCATTTCCTGAACCACCCGACATTGCCGCTCGACCGGCTGAACTTCATGATCTGCATGGATATGATTGGCCGGTATGACCCGAATCGGGGGGTGGGTATTGGCGGCTACGGAACCGCCGATGCCTGGCCGGACGTGTTCAAAGGCGTTACGGCTGACATTAAATTCTTCACCGACCGGGCCGGAAACGGTGGCTCCGACAATGCGGCTTTTTACGCCAAACAGATTCCGGTGCTGTTTTTCCATACCGGTGGCCACCCGGATTACCACAAGCCGGGCGACGATCCGGACAAAATCGACGCGAAAGCTGAGGAGGAAATCCTGCGGCTGGAAATCAAGCTGATCGACAACGCGATGAAGCTGCCCAAAATGACGTTTACGCCGGTGAAGTAAACCGTCATCCGTGGCGTAATTTATAAGGATATGTTCGGGAAAACGGCTGTAAATGAGCTAGAAACGTGCTATATTGAGCATCCTCAAAAAGCAACCGGTTTTCCCGATGACGTCCGCCAAGAAAATTCTTTGTGCTGTAGTTTTCTTTTTTCTCAGTTTCTGTCCTTTTTTCCTTCGGGCGCAGGAAAAAACGATTCCGCCGAAAACCATACCGGAGTTACAACGGGCCATTGAAGCCGTTCTGAAAAGAACCGGAACCCCGGGCGTTGGGGTGGCTCTGGTGCAGGGTGACAGTGCCGTTTTGGTAGCGGGACTGGTGCTGGCCAATCGGGAGAAAAAGATAAACGCTACCGAAAATACGCTGTTCCGGATCGGTTCGGTGTCGAAGATGTTCGTGTCGCTGGCGGTATTGAAACTTCAGGAAGAAGGCCGGATCAGTCTGAAAGACAAGGTCCGGGATCTGGCTCCGGAAATCGCGTTTACGAACCCGTGGGAGGATACCGCCCCGATTCGGGTCGAGCATTTGCTGGAACATACCACGGGTTGGGACGATATGCACATTGCGGATTATGCCCTCAACGATCCGAACCTAACGCTGAAACAGGGGCTCGACTTTCTACCCGACACGCGGACGTCCCGCTGGATGCCGGGCACGCGGATGGCCTACAGCAATTCGGGACCGCCGGTAGCCGCCTACATCCTCGAAAAACTGACCGGCCAGCGGTTTGAAGACTACATACAGGCTCATTTTTTTCAGCCGATGGGCATGACAACGGCCACGTATTTTGCGTCGGACCTTTACCGGCAACAGGGAGCCACCTTGTACGTGAACAACGATCCCCAACCGTATTGGAACATCAGCGTTCGTCCATCGGGAGCCATTAATGCGTCGCCGAAGGACATGGCCCAGATGCTCCGGTTTTTTATCAACCGTGGTCAGGCGGGTGGTCGGCAACTCCTGAGTGCAGCCTCCCTGAACCGTATGGAAACGCCTTCCACGACCACCGGTGCCCGCGCTGGTCTGGACTATGGATACGGTTTGGCCAATTATTCGACCCCATTTAAGCGGTTTGTGTACCGCTCCCACAATGGTGGAGTGAACGGCGGAATGGCGGATTTTTCGTATCTCCCGCAATACCGTGTGGGCTACGCCATCATGATCAATAGCCTGAACGGAAATGCCCTCCACCAGATTGGGGAGCTGATCCGGAATTTTCAAACCGCCCCGTTTCAGGGTGATTCGGCCCGGAAAAAACCGCTGGCGGAGGAGTTTGACGATGTGCTTTCGGGCTATTACATTCCGATTAACCCACGGGTGCAAAAGATGTATTTTCAACAGCGAATTGTGGACGTGAAGCGCCTTTGGCGGAACAAAAATTTTCTTTTTAGCCGAAACCTCTTCGGGGGCGGTTTAGAAACCCACGTCGCCGTAACCGACCGGCAGTATGCCTCGCCCGAGACGGGCAAAATCAGTTTGGTGCAGGTAAACGACCCGCTGGCCGGGGACGTCGTTCATCTGGGAGGGCTGGTTTTGATGCGGGTTTCACCGTTTCTGGCGGTTGGCCAATACGTGCTGAGTCTTATCTGGATAGTTTACCTGCTGGGTTCGGTGCTTTTCGGGAGCATTTGGTTTATTCGGTACTGGCGGACCCGACGGGGGAGCCAGGAGACGCGCCACCTTATTCAGTGGCCTTTTCTGACGAGTCTGCTTTTTCTGGCGACCACGATCGTGGGTATCATTGGTGGGGCCGACCCGATGGAGCGGCTGGGAAAGGTCGGGTTTGTGTCGGTTTCCGGTTTGATTTTGTCTGTTCTTTTTGCGCTGGCGGCTGTCTGGTCCGTCATCACCCTGATCCGGCAACGGAAGCCGAACGGGAGCAGGACCATCTACTGGCACACCGCTGTGCTGGCGATTTTGCATTTTGTCGCCACCTGTTATTTGACCTGGTATGGGGCCATTGGCGTACCCACCTGGCAGTAATGGAAAAACCGTTAACACTAAATTTACCCTGCCACCAACACTTTCACCCCGCGTTCTTCCAGTTGCTGCACGGTTTCGTCCGGCACGCCCGCATCCGTGATCAGGTAATGAATCTGGTCGAGTGAGCCAATCTTGCCAATGCCGCGTTTGCCGAATTTCGAGCTGTCGGCCAGCACCACCACGGTTTGGGCGGTATCGATCATTTTCCGGTTCAGACTGGTTTCGGTCAGGTTGCTGATCGACAGGCCAAACTCAAAATCAACGCCGTCGACCCCCACAAACAACAGCCCGCAGGACAGGTTATCGAGCATCTGTTCGGCATACGACCCCACCGCCGACGACGAATTCGGGCGAATGAGTCCGCCGAGCTGCCAGACTTCCACGTTGGGCCGGTTGCTGAGTTCGGCGGCAACTTTCACCGCCGGGGTGATGACCGTCAGCCGATGGGTGGGGTGGAGGATACGCGCCAGTTCAAAGACCGTTGTGCCGGAACTGATCAGAATGGAGTCGTTCTGGCCGATGAGCGTCAGGGCGGTTTTGGCGATCTTCTGTTTTTCGTCCGCCCGGATTAGGGCTTTCTCGTCGATTGGCTTCTCAAAGGCGTACGGATTCGTGATGGAGCCGCCCCCGCGCGTCCGGAACAGCAGGCTCTTATCTTCCAGCAGTTTCAAATCCTTCCGGATGGTTACGCCCGACACTTCCATCAGGTCGCTGAGTTCCTGAATAGAAACGGTGCCGCTTTCCTTCAACCGCTGCAATATAAACTGATGTCTTTCGGTAATCGTCTTCATAAATCAACTAAAACCTTGTTTTGGAGACTAGAAAGAAGGGCGCTGGATACCAATACGATTCAGGACTATTTCTTTCCAGACAGGACCAAACTCTTTCTAATAAGGTTTCATAAAGTTAAATTATATTTCATTTTGTTTAACTATTTTTTATTTGTTTGTTTGCATACAAGTTAATCTGATTTAAATGCAAATCGGATTGGGCTATTCCTAAACCTTAATTGTCTATGAATTCTCCGTCACTTTTTGAAAAAGCCGGTCTGCCCAAACCGTTGGCCTGGGGCTACCTGGGCATCATCATTTTCATGATGGGCGACGGTGTCGAACAGGGCTGGCTCAGTCCGTACCTGCTCGAACACGGTATGAGCATCCAGCAATCGGCCTCGCTGTTTACGGTGTACGGCATCACCATCGCCATTTCATCCTGGTTTTCGGGCGTACTGGCCGAGGGCTACGGTCCCCGGAAGGCCATGCTGGCGGGCCTGCTGCTGTACATCATCGGCACGGTCGGTTTTGTCGGTTTCGGTATGGCTAAGCTGGATTTCCCGGTCATGCTGCTGACCTACGCCGTTCGCGGTTTTGGCTATCCGTTGTTTGCGTATTCGTTTCTGGTCTGGATTACCTACCGCACTCCTCAGGAAAAGCTGGGCCGGGCCGTGGGCTGGTTCTGGTTTGTGTTCACCGGCGGTCTGAACGTCTTCGGGGCGTATTATTCGAGCTGGGCCATCGAGCGACTGGGCTATCAGAACACCCTGTGGTCGTCTATCTTCTGGGTGGCGCTGGGCGGTTTTTTCGCCCTCGTCCTGAACCGCGACAAATTTGTTCCGTCGGCAGCTCGGGCGGGCGATAAGACAAAAGAACTCCTCAACGGCTTGACCATCGTACAGAAAGAACCCAAGGTGCTCATTGGCGGCATTGTCCGGATCATCAACACAACGGCGCAGTTCGCCTTTCCGGTTTTCCTGCCCATTTACCTGGCCGATTTTGGTTTCAGCACGGTCGAATGGCTCCAGATCTGGGGGACGATTTTCACGAGTAACATCATTTTTAACCTGCTCTTCGGCTTCATTGGCGACCGGCTGGGCTGGCAGAATACCATTATGTGGTTTGGGGGTGTGGGCTGCGGCATTACCACGCTGCTGTTCTACTATTCGCCCGTCTGGTTTGGCGGAAGTTACGCGCTGGTGCTGCTCTCGGGCGTCCTCTGGGGCGGTTTGCTGGCGGGCTATGTGCCGCTGTCGGCACTGGTGCCTTCGCTGGTGAAAGAAGATAAGGGGGCGGCAATGGCCATTCTGAATCTGGGCGCCGGACTGCCGGTTTTTGTCGGACCCGCCATCGTCGGGCTGACCATCGGCTCCATCGGCAGCGAGGGCGTGGTCTGGGTATTGGCCATCCTGTACTTCATCAGCGCCGTCCTCACCCGGTTTATCACCCTACCCAAAGAAACGGCTTCCGAGCCGCAAACGGTCACCATTTAATCTGTCAGTAAACCGTAAACTGGCACCCTTTTTTAACGCATGAAAATACTAATCACCGCACCCTACCACCAGACGGCGCAGGACGAATTGACGAGCTGGTTTGGCGAAATTATTTACCGTCCCTGGAAACTCCAGGAACGAGCTTATACGGAATCCGAGCTGATCGAACTGCTTCAGGAGATCCGGCCCGACACCCTCATTACCGAACACGATGAGGTCACAGCCGCCGTGATCGAAGCGTATCCGGCCTTACGGTTTATCGGCGTGTGCCGGGGAACACCCTCGAACGTGGCGGTTTCGACGGCAACCGAAAAAGGCATTCCGGTGTTCAACACCCCGGCCCGCAACGCTCAGGCCGTGGCCGAAATGTTTATCGCGAACCTCGTTACGCTGATGCGGAACACGCTGGCGGCCATTCGCTGGCTGGAGGGCGAAAACTGGGAAGAGGGCGCGCATACGTCGTATCTCCAGTTCAAGGGAAACGAAATTGCGGGCAAAACCATCGGGATGGTGGGTTTTGGCGCGGTGGGCCAGACCATCGCGAACCTGCTCCGGCATTTTCCGGCCCGGATTCAGTACTACGACCCGTACTACACGTCCGACGATCCGGCGTACGTCAAAACCGATCTGGAAACCGTCTTCAAAAACAGCGATGTGGTGTCGATTCACCTGCCGGTTAATGACGAAACCAAAGGACTGATCGACCATCGGTTGTTGTCGCTGATGAAACCGGATGCGATTTTTGTCAATACCGCCCGGGCCGTGGTAGTGAATCGCGAGGCTCTGCTGGACGTGCTGGAAAACGGCAAAATTCGGGGTGCCATTCTGGATGTGTTCGACCACGAACCGCCGGATGAATTGGATTACAAACTCATTCACAGGGAGGATGTGCTGGCCACTCCGCACATTGCCGGGGCTACATTCGAGGTGGAAGATCATCACGCCGACATCATGAACAAGGCCCTGCGGCAGTTCTTTATCGAAGACAACAAGGCCGTCCGGCAACTGGTCAACCCGTCGGCATTGACCGTTAAAAACGCGTAAGCCCATGGGTCAGGATGCCTATTTAATTATCGACGTGGGCACCGGTAATGTCCGGGTCGCCGTGGTCGAGCCCAGCGGAACCGTGCTCGGCGTTGCGCGGGCGGATATGCCCTACGAACGGGATGAAGCTTATCCGGAATCGATTTATTTCGACCCCGATCACCTCTGGCAACTGATTGTCGGACTGGCCAAAACAGCTTTGGCCGATAGCGGAACGGTCCAGATTCGGGCTATTACCGCCACCAGCCAGCGGGAAGGCATTGTAGCCATCGGCAAGGCGGGCCAGTCGCTGATCGGGATGCCGAACATCGACCACCGGGGCCGTGAGTGGGAAGATTCGATAGCTGACAAAAACCGGGTGTATCAGCTCGCCGGGCGGTATCCCACCTCCCTGTTTTCTGCCCTGAAACTGGTCGGACTGCGGGAACGGAGAAAGGCGCTTTGGAGCGAAACGGCCACTTTCCTGAGCATCAGCGACTGGGTGCAGTACCAGCTCAGCGGCACGGCCCGGTACGAACATTCGCAGGCATCGGAAACGCTGCTGTACGACGTTGCCGCCAAACAATGGTCGGCGGAATTGTGCGGTTTTTTCGATCTGGATACGGACCTGTTGCCGCCTTTGCAGGGTGCCGGAACCGTGCTGGGACCGGTGTTGCCGGGCATGGGTGCTGAACTAGGCATTCCGTCCGATGCGCAGGTGGTGGTTGGTGGGGCCGATACGCAACTGGCGATTCGGAGCCTGCAACCGTCGGTCGATGATGTGGTCATTGTATCGGGTACCACGACACCGATCATCAAGCTGGTCGATCAGTACCTGACCGATGAACAGCAGCGCACCTGGACCAATCGGCACATTGACGAAACCGGCTTTATTCTGGAAACCAACGCGGGCGTAACCGGCCTGAATTACCAGCGGCTGAAAGCGATTTTTTACCCCAACGAAAGCTACGAAGTCATTGAAACCGAGCTGGCCGGAACGGATCATTCCAATTGTGTCGCAGCGCTGGGCTCCTTGCTGGCCGACGAAAAAACTCCGCTTATCCGGGGCGGTTTTCTGTTCAATACGCCGGTTTCGCATCAGCTCACGCGGGCCGACTTCGTGCGGGCCACGCTCTGGGACATGGCGTGCAGCATCTACGAAAATTACCGGAGCCTCTGCGCCGTTACCCCGCATACCGAAAGCTACGTCTGGACCTGCGGGGGCGGTATGCAAAGCCGGACCCTGCGCCAGTATCTCGCCAATCTGACTCAAAAAACCGTTCGCATCCGGAATACGTACCAACAGGCATCGGTGGTCGGTGGGGCCTTTTTGTGCAACGACGCGCTGGGCATTTCGGGAATGGCGCCGGTGACGGAAGACGAGGTTCAGCCGGAGGAGCCGGAACGGTTTCAGCAGTTATACGAAGCGTGGAAAAAGACGCGGAACGTTTTTAAAACCATGCAATAATGGCGGCTTATTTTATTGGAATTGATGTGGGGACGCAGGGCGTGCGGGTGGTGCTGACGGATGAAACCGGTCGGGTTTGGGGCAGTCAGGAAGCGGTTTTGCCGCTGACCGACCGTTCGCGCGAGGAACAGTCGCCCGCAGACTGGTGGGCGTCGGCGCTGGATTGCCTGAAAACCGTTCTGACCGCGTTGCGGAACGAAATCGATCTGCAACAGGTCAAGGCAGTGGCGGTTACGTCAACCTCCGGCACGGTGATTCCGCTGGATGCGCAGAACGAGCCGCTGCACGATGCCCTGATGTACAGTGACAACCGGTCGGCCGCGGAAGGCAAACAGTGCAAAACCGTGGCTGAGCGTTTTCAGCCGGAGGGCTATACGGGTTTCAATGCATCGAGCGGCCTTTCCAAAATGGTCTGGTTTGCGCAGCATTTTCCGGAGAAAACCGCCCGGTTGCACACCTGGATTCATGCCGCCGATTACATCACGGGCCAGTTGTCCGGGAATTTTCGGGTGACGGATTTGACGAATGCGTTAAAATCGGGGTATGACGTAAAAAATGGCGGCTGGCCCGCGTATCTTTTCGAGCAGTTGCCCCTGAAACGCGAATGGATGCAGGAGGTGGTGCCGTCCGGAAAACCGATCGGCAAACTCCGGCCCGAACTGGCGAACACGCTGGGTTTGCCCGAAATTACGGTTGTCGCGGGCATGACCGACGGTTGTGCCTCGCAGGTGGCGTCGGGGGCCGTGCGGCCCGGCGACTGGAATACGACCATCGGCACAACGCTGGTAGTCAAGGGCGTGACGACCCGGGAAGTAAAAGACCCCGAAGGCCGACTGTACAGCCACCGGCACCCCGAAGGCTACTGGATGCCGGGCGGAGCCAGCAATACCGGGGCCGATTGGGTAACCGCCGGATTCCGTGACCGGTTGCCGGAGCTAACGGAAGCGGCCGCTCAGCGGATTCCGACACCTTATACGGCTTATCCGTTGCGGCAGGCGGGCGAACGGTTTCCGTTTATTTCGGTCCAGGCGCGCGGTTTTGCGCCGGAAGGACTGTCGGACGTTGATTTGTTTGCGGTTAATATGGAGGGTGTTGCCTACCTGGAGCGTTACGCCTATGAACTGATTGAGCAGTTGTCGGGCGAGACGGTGCGGGCGGTGTATACGGCAGGGGGAGCCAGTAACAGCGATGTCTGGCTGACAATTCGCGCCAGTGTGCTAAACCGCCCGGTTTTCAAGTGCGCGGAGGTGACGGGTGCGGTGGGGGCGGCTATTCTGGCGGCTTCCCAGACGCATTTTCGTTCGTTGACGGAAGCGGCTCAGGCCATGACGCAGGTAGAAAAAGAAATAAAACCGTCCGACGATCTGGTGCGGGCCTACGAGGTCGGTTATCAGCGATTTGTCGGTACATTGCGGGAAAAAGGATTTATTGACTAGAAAAACAAATGTTGACAGTTTATTTGCTCCGGCACGGAGAAACGTTTTGGAATGCGGACGGTAACCGTTATTGCGGGGCCACCGATATTGGATTAACCGACAAAGGAGTTGAGCAGGCCCACGGCGCGGCCCGGTTGTTAAGCGGTCTTGCGTTCGATGCCATTTACTCGTCACCGCTTCAGCGGGCGTTCCGAACGGCGCAGATTGCTTCCGGAAAACCGGAGGTAGTCGTGGCCGATGAGCGGCTGACGGAAGCCAGTTTTGGCGATTGGGAAGGAAAAACGCGGGAAGAATTTATTGCCGAAAAACCGGAGTTGTGGGACAACTGGTGTGCCTCGCCCGACGATACGCGGGCGGGTGGTTGCGGGGAGACGGCAATGGAAGTCGTCAACCGGGTCGATGATTTCTTTCAGGACATTCGCCAGAAGCACGACGGGCAGACGGTTTTGGTGGTCGCGCACAATGCCGTTAACCGGTTTTACATGGCCTGGAAACTCGGGATGCCCCTGAAAAATTACCGGCGGTTGATGCAGGACAATTCGACGATTACGGTTTTTACGCTGGACGAAGAAAATGAGTTTAGTTTGCTCAAATTGAATTGCCGTTAACTTGAGGATAAGCGTATGATACGATTAATCACAGCCCTGTTTTTGATTCTTTTGACGACGGGTGTAAAGGCCCAGCAGACGCTGCATGTGCTGGCGTTTAAATCGCCCAAAGAGCTGCATCAGTTTTTTCGGTGGACAGGGAAAGACATTCCCATTGTCAGCGGTCACCGGGGCGGTATGATCAAGGGATTTCCGGAAAACTCGCTGGCGACGTTTGAAAATACCCTGAAACACACCCCGGCTTTTTTCGAAATCGACCCGCGACTGACGAAAGACAGCGTGATTGTGCTGATGCACGATGCCACGCTCGACCGGACCACCAACGGCACCGGAAAAGTGGGGGACTACACCTGGGAAGAACTGAAAAAGCTCCGGCTGAAAGACCCCGAGGGCAACGTCACCGAACACCGCATTCCGACGCTGGCCGAAACCATCGAGTGGGCGCGGGGCAAAACCGTGCTGAATCTGGATAAAAAAGACGTGCCGTTTCCGATGATTGCCGACATCATCCGGAAGCATAAAGCCGAAGCGTTTGTGATGCTGACGGTGCATAGCCCGGCCGAAGCCGCGTATTACCTGAAAGGACACAAAAATCAGATGTTCTCGGCGCATATGCTGACCCCCCAGGTTGTTGCGGACTACGAAAAAGCCCGTATTCCCTTCTCGCAGCTTATCGCCTACATCGGGCCGCGCGTCAAACCCGAAAATAAGGAGATGTACAAGCTGCTGAATGCCAAAGGGGTGATGTGCATGATTTCGTCAGCGCCGAGCTACGACAAGCTCAAAACCCCGGCGGAGCGGGCCGAAGCCTACCGGAATGTTTTCGCCGACGGTGCCAGCATTCTGGAGTCCGACCTGCCCATCGAAACCGCCGAAGCTATTCAGTCGATTTTGCCCGCTAAAAGCGCCAAATCGATTTATTTCAAAAAAGCCACGTTCAGCGACCGGTTTTAAACGATCCACCAAGTGAGGGGATATACCTGGTTTCTTATCTTAGACTGAGGAACTGGGTGTATCCGATCAGGTTCGGCTTCCTGCAAAATTCTGTACAGGCTATTGTCTACCTAAGTTGTGATTTCTACAAGCAATTTGATCAGTAGATTCTTACTCGAAAATGATCCGGTGTCTACGGGTCTGACCCCGCTCCTGGATATGCAGGATATACACCCCACTCGAGAGCTTGCGTAAGGGACTGATGGTGGCGCTCTGCTGAGTGAAATTTGACTTGCTGACCGGCACTTCTATCCCACTGGTATTGTAAAGGTGCAGGACCGCATCGGCTGGTTCATCCAACTGCAGGGTGAACTGCTGACTCACCACGGGATTAGGATACACCCCATACTGCCCATCGATCACCACCGACTGGGCCCGGAAGATCTCAGTGCGGCCATCCGCATCCACCTGCTTCAAGCGGTAATAACTCGTGCCCCGGTATGGACTCTTATCCACAAACCGATAGGTGTTTATACCGTTACTGCTACCAGCTACGTCGTTGACCTCACCAGCTACCTCGAAGCTTTTTAGATCTTGGCTACGTTCTACTACGTAGCCTTTATTGGCCCGCTCCCAAGAGGTGGTCCACTTGACCAGTACGGTACGGTCCTGCTGCGCCAGAGCAGAAAAGTCAACTAAGGTCACAGGCAGAACCGCGTTCCCAGTTACAAACACATCGTCAATGCCTATCTCATCATCTCTTGAATTAGTGGTTGGCAGCACCTTGATCAGAAACTGAGCGGAAGGGGACTGGCCTGCTGGCAGGGCAAAGGTAAAAGTATAAAAAGTGCTCATGCCACCTCTAAACGAGTCCGTGCCGGTAGCACCAGCATACTTGGTTACGGTTATAGCACCGGCTGCATCGTTGGCCAAGTGAGCGTATTTTACTCCCCCATACCAAAACTCAACATTGGTTCGATTAGTAGCTAACACCCAAGATAATCTAAAGCTGACCGTAGGCGCATCTGTCCCGTTTGTCACATTCTGAGCCAGAAATGTGCCTGCCGGATACTGGTCGTTCCAGGTGTAAGCGAAATTTTGATAGCTAAAAAAATTCTGATTTGAAGTGCTATAGGTTGTAGTAGTCCAGCCACTTAACCCGCTACTGAAAGTACCATTGGTAATGGCATTAGTCTGGGCAGTAGCTATTTTGACCAGACCTAGTAACAAGGATAGCATAGATAGCCATCGGCAATTATACATAGCACCTAAGGGTTGCTTACTCATGGTAGATTCAAATTATATTATATAATTGCTAATACATGCAAATATAGTAAATCCAACCTCCTATTTATAACATACATAACCTGTTCTTAGTAAAAATTTGAAATTATTAGCCCTCTAATAGATGAAGATTGGACGGCTTCGAGAGTCTAATCTTGACAAAAGTATGGGAATCATAAGTTCTGACTCAAGCCATTTGATTCGGCTTTTATATCTAGCCGTTCAGTATGATTTACCTCCAGCAGTATCTGTGATAAGCACGACTTAGCCTGGCGGCTGGTTGAACAGCTGAACGCATTTTGTGGAATAAGGACCTTAAATCTTCTGAGTACTCTTTTTAATTGCAAAAAAGCAGGCGAACAAATCCGTTTGCCTGCTTTTTTGTGAGGATGCGGTTCAGTGACGATGCGTAATGAACTTAACTGAAAATAACAACGGCTTTCGTCCTGCCGCTGTACCATCCACTTACAAGCCCGCAATCTGCCAGCCGTCGCGGTAGATGCGGCTGAGGTATTTTTCAGCCTCGGGCGCGTTCGGAATTTTCAGGTTGGCGGCATCCCATTCCAGCCGTTTGCCGGGTACCCGAATGGCCACCGTTCCGAGAATAATGGCCTCGGTCATGGGGCCGGACTGCGCAAAATGCGACTCGGTTTTTGGTCCACCCAGACAGGCATCCACAAAATGGTGGTAATGGTTCCGTTCTTCCAGTTCCGGAGTTTTATATTCCTTGAATTTATCACCCGGCAGCAAGACCGGCATTCCGGTATGCGGAATCAATAGGGCTCCTTTGGTTCCGATCAGCATGGCCGATTCGGCGGGATAATCCTGCACCGAATACAGCGCGCGGATTTCTTCGGGTGGGTAAAACTCCCCGTCGAACCACTCCACCGTCAGGTTTCGGGTGGTGAGCTTAGTGCCCGGAAATGTCCAGGTGATGTGATCGCCCTGCGGCCAGGTGTCGCCCCGGCGCTCGGGGGAGTCCTCCCACGATTTCTGCACCTCAGCAATGACAGTTTTGGGGGCTTTCAGGCCTAACCCCTTCCACACGGCATCGAAAATATGGCAACCAATATCGCCCGACCAGCCGGTGCCGAAATCCTGCCAGGCCCGCCATTTGGTCGGGTGGTAGATGTCCGGCACGAACGGACGAGGGGGCGCCGTACCGATCCAGAGGTCCCAATGCAAGGTGGAGGGCGGTTCCTGCCCTTCGGTCGGTCGCGGCCCCACCAGCCGGTAATGGTCAATGGCGCCGGGGCGGTTGGAGCAGAGATAGGCATGCTTTACCTTCCCAATAACACCTTCCTTGATCCATTGCACGGCGGTTCGGTCGCCTTTGCCGGAGGCATGTTGAGTTCCCAGTTGGGAGACGATTCCGGCCTTAACGGCGGCTTCGGTCAGTACCCGAACTTCCACCACATCATGGCACATCGGTTTCTGGCAATACACGTGCTTGCCCGCCCGGATGGCCTGAATCGCAATGGCAAAGTGGTTATGATCCGGCACCGTGACGTTCACCGAGTCGATGTTGCTGTTTTCTTTTTCGAGCAACTCCCGCCAGTCAGTATAGGTGCGGGCATTCGGGAAGGCTTCGGCGGCTTTTTTCAGCCGGGTTTCATCCACGTCGCAGAGCGCCACAATGTTGACTTTCGGGTGTTTGGCGAAGTTTTGCAGGTCACCCCAGCCCATGCCGCCCACACCGATGCAGGCATGATTGAGTTTGTCGTTCGGACCCAGTTTGCGTTTGGACGCCTTGAGGGTCAGCGGGGGCGCCAGGGCCGTGGCCGCAGCCGCCAGCAAAAATTTCCGCCGGGATACAGTAAAAAGGTCTTTGTTCATGGCTCAGGAAACGGAATAGATTTAATTCAGGAAGCCGGATCAGGCCGGAAACTACTCGTGTCAGGCCCCCGGGGATGGTGGGAAAGTACAGCGGAAGATTGGAAAATTTCAATCGGTAATTCGCAAATCGCGCTTATCTTTAGCCTTCCATTTACCCAAAAACGCCTGTTTCATGAAACGATTTCTCCGCGCTAAACCAGTTTTTTCCTTCACGTTGTTGCTACTAGTCTGTTTGTTAGGATCAAGCACCTATTTCCGGGAGCCGGTTGGGGTTGGTACAAAACCACCCAAAGGGGCTGAAGTTCTGTTCGACGGATCGCGGGCCATGCTCGATGCGAAATGGACCTACTGGGAAGGCCCCCGACTGGCAGCCAGCCTGCCGATCAAATGGACGATTGAAAAAGACCCGGCTGGTAAGGGAACGGTTCTGAACAGCAACGACCCAACGGCTGCGGGCGGAAAATACGGTTCCGCCGACATCGTGACGAAAAAGCCGTACCGGGATTTCCGGCTGCACCTTGAGTTTTTCATTAGTAAACCGGGCGGCAACAGCGGGGTGTACCTGCAAAACCGCTACGAAATTCAGGTACTCGACGGCGATACCACCTCGCACGGCATGGCCGCCGTCATCAACGAAACGCCCTCGCCTTATTACGCCTACAACGGTGTGGGCAAGTGGAATTCGTACGACATTACTTTCCGGGCGGCCCGTTTTAAAGACGGAAAGCGGGTGGAAAAAGCCATGCTGACGATGTATTTCAACGGCAAAAAAGTCCATACCAATCAGCCGATTAACCAGGTGTGGGGTGGGGCCAATTCGGGTATTGACGGCGGAAACGATGGTGGCAAAGGCATTACCGATACGCCGGGCGGTTTGAAACTGCAAGCCGAAGGACACGATGTGTTCTACCGCAACATCTGGATTAAGGAACTGGACCTGAACGAAGCACAGACGGATTTTTAAATCATTCGGAAATCAACTCTTTGCGGTCTGGAGCCGGGTTGCCTTTTTCCGCAAAGGAGAGAAGTAGCGTTTTTTATAAAGAGAAATAAAAAAGCCGCGACGAAATCGCGGCTTTTTTGGAAACAGAGTCTGAGTCGGTTTAATAATCCCCTTCGCCTACGTCTTTGGTCTTCTTCTTGGCCTGCCGTAAGCGGTAGTTAAACGTCAGGTTGACCTGCCGCAATCGGCCCTGTGAGTTATTTTCGGTGTAAAAGTTGCCTCCTTCGGTGATGGAGCGGAACCGGCGCGAGTTAAACACGTCG
This sequence comes from Larkinella arboricola, assembly GCF_003259745.1. Classification (GTDB taxonomy): domain Bacteria; phylum Bacteroidota; class Bacteroidia; order Cytophagales; family Spirosomataceae; genus Larkinella; species Larkinella arboricola. Next base: position 441,065 of record NZ_QLMC01000004.1, read on the forward strand.
AGCACGTTGAGTGTCAGCGTAGCGTTGCCCTTCATGATATCCCGGCTGGCGGCAAAATCCAGGGTGGCAATGGCTTTGCGACGGCCCTGGGGCGTTAGCTGGGGCGCTTCGTAATTGCCTCGCAGCTGGATGTCGGTATTCTTCCAGACCGTCAGGCGGTTATTCGCCCGGGCAAACCAGCTATACGTGTCGCTCTGAAAGTCGGTATCGAGGTTGTCGCCGTTGGTGATGGCCCGGAAAAAGTTGACGCTACCGTCCAGTTTCCACCATTTGAAAAACGAATAGGAGGTCGTGAATTCAGCCCCGTAGGAATCTTCCGTGGCCAGGTTCTCCGGGCGGGTGTTGGCAAAACCGTTTTCGTCAACCCGGCGAATCCGGATGATTTTGCCGGTGGTATAGCGGTAATACAGCGACGAACCGATGGAGCCTTTTCCCAGGTATTTGATGTGACCGATTTCGAAGGCATCCGTAAATTCCGGGTTCAGGTCGGGATTGCCGCTGAAGAAATTCCGGTTGTCGCTGAAGGTCATAAACGGGCTCAGGTCGTTGTACGTCGGTCGGCGCACCCGGCGGCTGTAGCTCACCTGGAGGGCATTCTGGCGTGGCAGATCGTAGGTGACGTGAACGCTCGGAAACAGGTTGGCGTAACTGCGCGGGTTGACGTCATTGGTTTGCCGGAGCGTGGTGGTTACATCGGTCCACTCGGCCCGCAAACCGGCCTGATACGATAATTTACGGGTTTTGTTGCCAATAATACCGTACAGGGCGTTGATGTTTTCCTCGTACAGAAAGTCGTTGGTCAAGCCCGGCAGGGGAGTCCAGCCGCCTTCCGCTGTTTGCTGACGAACCCAGTAGTCGTTGGTCATATCGCGCGAACTGCTTCGCAAACCGGCTTCAAATTTTCCGTCTTTGGCGAAGGGCTGAACGTAGTCAATCTGCACCAGCAACTGCTTTTCGGTTTCATCGTTGACCGACCGTTGCAGGCTGTTGGGGATGGAAGACGGGCGGCCATCGGGCAACACCGTGCGTTGACCAAAATACTGGTCGGATTTTTCCCAGTTGTCCAGATACCGAACGTCGGCGGTCAGCTCGTGGCCCTGGCGTTTGAACGACCGTTTGTAGGTGAGGGCGTATTCCGAGTTCGGCTCGGTTTCGGTTTCGTCCTGCGTACGGTACGTAATGCTTTGGGGGTTGGTCAGGCTATTGAGGTAATCCTGGTAGCGAATGTCCGTAAACCGTTTTCCCTTGCTGATCCGCCAGGTGTACGACCCCGTCAGGACGTTTTTGTCGTTGAAAAAATAGTCGATTCCGGCGCGGGCGTTGTTGTTCTGACCTTTCAGTTTGCCCGTCGAATTTTGCTGGGTCAGAAAGGTGGAGTCGTTGCGGTACACTTCCTGATATTGCGAACTGCGGCCCGGGGTGTTGCGGTACGAAGCCGTGTAGTTCACAAAAAAGTTTAGATTTTTGCGCCGGTAGTTAACGTTGGCCGCCAGACCGTAATTGGCCGGATTGCCCAGAATAACGTCAAACGAACCGTTGAAGCCTTCTTTCCGCTCTTTCTTCAGCACGATGTTGATAACCCCGCCCATGCCTTCCGCTTCGTAGCGGGCCGACGGATTGGTGATCACCTCGATGCGTTCGATCATGCTGCCCTGCAACTGCTGCAACCCGCTGCCGCCTTTGAAGCTAACCAGTCCCGACGGTTTTCCGTCGATCAGAATCCGGACGCTGCTGCTGCCCCGCAGGCTGACGTTCCCCTCCACATCCACGGCCACCGAAGGCACGTTGCTCAGAATATCGACGGCGGTTCCGCCCGCATTGGCGAGGTCTTTGCCGACGTTGAAAATCCGTTTGTCGAGCGAAAATTCCATCGTGCTTTTCTCACCCTGCACCACCACCTCATCCAGCGTGCTGGCCGAAGCCGCGAGTTTGATGGTGCCGAGGTCGAGCGGGGAGTTTTCGCGGGTCAGGCGGATGCCGGATTTCTTCAGCGATTTATAACCGATAAATTCCAGAACGGCGTAATAGTTTCCGGCTGTAGCATCGACCGAAAAATCGCCGGTTTCGGTCGTGATCGCGCCCGCTACAAACGAACTGTCGGTTTGTTTGAACAGCCGGACGCTGGCGTAGATGAGGGGTGCGTTGGTCTGGGCATCCAGCGCTTTGCCTTTTACTTTCAGTTTACCGTCCTGCGCGTGGGCGGAGGGCAGAGCAAGACCGTGTAGCACGATGAACAGGCAAAGCAAATACCGTTGGGCGGTTACGGAAAACCGGCCCGATAAAAACGTAAAGGTTGGGTTCATTCAATTTTAGTTTTCTTGAATTAAGATAATAAGGCGTGAGAATGCCTTTTTTACTGCGCGGGTTAAACCGTCAGAAGGGCCTTTCAACTCGTGTTAGCGGGTAGAGATGGAGCATACGGCCGGAAAACCGTATGATGTAGCAAAAATAGGATTTTTATGGAATTAGATAAAAAATAAAGTGGGGTGGCGCCGACCATTCAGCGGCTATTGTTTCAGCGACGAAACCGGGGGTTCGATGAGGGCTTTTCAGGACCGACGGCATTTATACCCGCATATGATCGGGCTGCCAGTTGGTGATGGATTTTTTAATCTCGTCGGGACTTAAGTTTTCGGCCAGCGTGCGCTGAACCAACCCCGGCAATTCTTCATCAGAAGCAAACCGGAAGGCGGCAATCTGGCCGAACGAAAGACGGTTTTCGAGGAGTTCGAGCCGCTGGTGGGTCAGGACGTAATACCGAAACCGCATTTCCAGCCGGACGATGCGGTTCTGGTTGTTGAGGGCGTAGTGCTGCCGGAGCATCAGTGCCAGGCCGGTGATCACGATGGTTAAAAGTGCAAAAAAGAGCCACAGTTCGGAATGTTCTTTGTCGTTCAGTGTGAAATAAATACTGATGCCGAACAAAAGAAGGACAACCGGATAAAATACAAAATGGTGAGGTGGGTAATATCGAACGTGGTTTTCGTAATTTTGCGTTTTCATGGCGGTCAATGGAACGTTGGAGGCAGCTTTCCTTGTAAAGAATAAAACGACCGACATTGTTTACGGATATGACTTTCGAAGATTTAAATTTGAATAAACCGCTCCTGAACGCCCTGGCGGACCTGAGCTATACGACGCCCACGCCCATCCAGCGCAAGGTGTTTTCGGTGGTAATGTCGGGCAAGGATGTGTGCGGGATTGCCCAGACCGGAACAGGAAAAACGTTTGCGTACCTGCTCCCGAGTCTGCGACAATTCCAGTTTTCGAAGGATCGCTCCCCGCAATTGCTGATCATTGTGCCCACGCGCGAACTGGTGGTGCAGGTCGTGGAAGCGGTGCAGCAGTTGAGCAAATACACGACCCTGACGGTGGTGGGGCTGTACGGCGGGGTTAACATCAAACCGCAGATTGCCGAAGTGGAGAAGGGAATGGACGTGCTGGTGTCAACGCCCGGTCGGTTGATTGATCTGTCGATCAAGGGTTTACTAAAGACCAAAAGCATTAAACGGCTGGTGATTGATGAGGTCGATGAAATGCTGAACCTCGGTTTCCGGACGCAACTGGAAACCATTCTGGACTTGCTGCCGGCCAAACGACAGAACCTGCTGTTTTCGGCGACGATGACCGAAGAGGTCGAAACGCTGATCCAGACGTATTTCAACAGCCCCGCCCGGGTGGAAGCCTCCCCGGTCGGAACGCCCCTGGAAAACATTCAGCAGTCGGCCTACGAAGTGCCCAATTTTTACACGAAAGTGAATCTGCTGGAAGCCCTGCTCTACCGGGATGAGGAAATGAACCGGGTGCTGGTGTTTGTGGCTACCAAGGAACTGGCCAATCTGCTCTACGACGAATTGATCAGGGAGCTTCCCGATCAGGTGGGGGTGATTCACTCGAACAAGGAGCAGAATTACCGGTTTAACGCCGTCCGCCAGTTTCAAGACGGAACATACCGGGTTCTGATTGCGACCGACATTATTGCCCGCGGGCTCGACATTGCCGAAGTGTCGCACGTGGTCAATTTTGATCTGCCCGAAACGCCCGAGAGTTATATTCACCGGATTGGCCGCACGGGCCGCGCCGACAAAAACGGGATTGCCATTGCGTTCGTGACCGAAAAACAGAAGGAACAACGGGAGGCCATTGAGGAACTGATGAATTATCGGATTCCGATGCTGCCGCTGCCGAAGAGCCTTGAGATTTCGGACGAACTGATTGATGACGAAAAGCCGAAATCAAACCGGAAACAGGCCGTCGAAAAGATTCACAAAAGTGAGACGTTCGGTGGGGCTTTTCACGAAAAATCAGAAAAAAACAAGAAGGTAAACGTCCGCCGGGATCACGCCAAGGAGATGATGAAGAAGTACGGCAAACCGATCAAGAAAACCCGGAAGAATAATTAAAAAACCGCCGGAACGCGCTAGCCTTACGGCTTCAGCTTTGAGGCAAGCGCAATGGGAACTACCTCCACAAGTTCGAGGGATTTCACCATGTTCAGGGTAGTGCTTTTGTCCTTTTTAAAGTGGGGCGTTTGCAAATGCGCTTTATAGGCATCATCGTTGGCATAAATCTCCAGGATAGTTACCTGCGTGGGCGGTTTCTTATCATACACCGCATTGAGCGCCAGCACGCCCGGTTCGACGCGAACGGAAGTCTGGATTTGCTCTTTAAGCGCAGCTTTATAGCGTTCCAACTGCTCGGGGTCAATAACGAGTTTGGCCATCCGCATAACCAGGCCGTTGTTTGGCGCGCTTTTAGGCTGGGCCAAAGCGGTGCCTCTAAAGGCTGTCAGGCCCATACTAAAAATAAGAAATAACGCCCGCCGGAGCCTTTGATCGGGTGTTTTACCTACTTTTGCGGGTAAAGCGCCGGGCTGTACACCCATTTTTGTTTTCATGTTGCTGGCTGATTATTTCAGCAAAAGATAACGCGTTTTGCTTTCCAACCATACCGGAATTTTATGTCTTTTTCCTCGCTCGGTTTATCCGAGCCTTTGCTGAAAGCCATCGCGGCCCAGCAGTATATCAATCCATATCCCATTCAGCAGGAGGCAATTCCTGTCATTCTGAAAGGGCATGATGTATTAGGGATTGCCAAAACCGGATCGGGCAAAACCGCCGGGTTTGTGCTGCCCATTCTGGAGCGGTTGCACCGCCGAAAAACCAGGGTGAACCGGAGTGTCAAAGCCCTGGTGCTGGTGCCAACGCGCGAACTGGCTGTTCAGGTAACCGAAGTTTTTCAGGCGTTTGGCGCGTATCTACCCCGGAAGATAAAAACGCTGGCGGTCTACGGCGGGGTGTCGATCAATCCGCAGATGATTGCCGTGCGGGATGCCGAAGTGGTGGTAGCAACGCCGGGCCGGCTGCTCGATCTGGTAGCTTCCAACGCCCTGCATCTGTGGGATGTGGAAGTGCTGGTGCTCGACGAAGCCGACAAAATGCTGGAGTTAGGGTTTGCCGACGAGATGAACCAGATCTTTGAGATGCTGCCCAAAAAACGGCAGACGCTGCTATTTTCCGCGACGCTGAAAGAAGCCATTCAGGAAATCCGGGACAACCTGCTGCACCACCCGATCAAGGTCGAAATTGCCGAAGAGCCGCAGAATCTGGATCAGATCAAACAGGTGGCTTACCGCATCGATGCCGAACGTAAAGGGCCGTTGCTACGGTATTTGATCAAAGAGAAGCAGATGAAGCAGGTGCTGGTGTTTGTTTCATCGACCCGGACGGCGGACAATCTGGTCGTAAAACTCCGCAAGAACGGTGTTCAGGCCGAAGCAATCCACGGCGACAAAAGCCAGGGTGCCCGCACCGAAACGCTGCGAAAGTTTAAAGCCGGGTCGCTGCCGGTGATGGTGGCAACCGACCTGATTTCGCGGGGAATCGACATTCAGTTGCTGCCCTACGTAGTGAATTACGAATTGCCGCGTTCGCCCAAAGATTATGTACACCGGATTGGCCGCACGGGCCGCGCCGAAGCCGAGGGGGAAGCCATCTCCCTGATTACACCCGACGACGAACACCATTTCAAAATCATCCAGAAAAAAATGGGCAAGCGGGTGGAGATGATCGAAACCGAAGACCTGAGTCTACAGGGATATTGACGCGGCACTAGAATTGCGACAAGCGAGCAGAGACAGGGGAAGAAAGAAACCGCCCCTACAAGTGTCCGGTACAGGCTGAACTCTTTCTTCCTTTGTCTCATCGCTTTATCGTTAAGTCTTTATTCTCTTGTCTTTTCTCTCACTTATTGTTCATCAGCACTGGGGCCGTAACTGCCCGGAATCGGGATATTCAGCAGCCGGAGGTAAACGCCAAGCTGGGCGCGGTGGTGAACAATCTGGCTGTAGGCGATGCGGATCATCTCGCCTTTGGTGCCGTCGCTGTAAATTTCCTCCCCATTGCGCAGTACCCACCGTTTCGGCAACTCTTCGTCGGTGGCCTTAGCCAATTCGTCACGACCTTCCTTCAACGATTCCTCGAAATACTGGAGCAGGTGATCCGTATCGTTGATTTCTTTGGGCTGATAGGGGGTCGTGGCAAAATCCAGTCCGTCGGTGTTCAGCGTCAGCGAAACCCAGGTCGGTAATTCGGCAATGTGCGTCGCCAGCGAGCGAACGGTCATGCTTTTGGGATGCGGTTGCCAGTCGTATTGGTCGTTGGGCACGCGGCTGAGCATTTTCCGGGTGGTGTTGGCTTCCTGATCCATTTCCTTCAAAAGCATTTCAATGAGCTGTGACATAGTTGTTGGGTTTTGTTTACATCACAAAGTAAACGCGACTTGGTGACAGCCCTATGTCAGTAGCTTTTGGCCGGGAAGCGATAAATTTTACCGGTCCATCACCACCCCGTCAAACGCGCCCAGTTTCCCGACCCTGAATTCCACAAAACCGTCTTTCCAGGTAAACGGAATCGGTTTTTCGGTCGCCATCGAAAAGACTTTCGACGGTTTGAAGGGGGATTTTACGCGGAACGTCAGGTCGTAAACCGGCAGCGGTTCAAAGTAGGTGTTGCCGCTGAAACCCGTCAGGTTGACCAGGTGTAGAATCTGGCCGTCGGCGGTTTTCTTGTTCACATTGGCCGGAACGTTCCGGGTGTATTCCTGCACAATGACTTCGACGCGCGCCGGGGCGTTGGTTTTTATAAGCCCGGTGGCCGCTGGGAAAATGTGGTCGATGGCGTCGAGGAGGAGGTTTTTGTGCTGCTCATACCCGTGCATATAATACAGCCGACCCAGGTTGACGGGCAGGATAACGGCCTTGCTTTTGGGGTGATTTTTGACGCCCATCGCGAAATAACCCGTGGGATCGTGGCCGCCGATGATTTCGGGCGGTCCCGGTCGGCCCTTCGCCAGAATGGGCAAAAAACGCTGGTCGGCACCTTTCAGGTCGTATAGACCGAGGTTGAATTTCCAGAACAGCATTTTCTGCTTAGCAAAGCGTTTAAAGACGGTTTTATTCTCCGGATTCAGGTAAAAACCGGCCCCGTCGTGGTCTTTGTTGATGATTTTGGCTCCGAACAGTTCCTGCAACGTTTCCGGACTGTCGAATAAGCTGCGGTTGGTGGCAATCAGGCTGGTGCCCTGCTGACTCGCTTCTTTCAGCGTCCGGATGGCGTCGGTGCTCAGGTAGGTGATTTCCGGCAGAATCAAGAGTTTGTACGATTTTACTTTTTCGGCCCGGTTGGCAAGCTGCGCGTCTTCGATGATATCGAATGGAATGTGGGCTTCCTTGAGCATGAGCTGAATGCCGCGGTACTCCTGCATGGGTTCGCCACTCGGCCAGGCTCCCGGCGCGACAACGGCAATCTGGGCGACGGAACGGTATTTCCCGAAATAGGGCTCGTACTTTTTGTGGTGGGCGTATAGCTTCTTCACAACAGCAAAATTGCGCTCGTCTTCGTAGCCGCGCATGTCGCCCATCAGGCTGATATCCAGCCCCGAACCGTTGGCGATGTTCTCGTATAACCGAATGCCAACTTCCTCTGGTTCAACGGCGTTGTAGCGTGACTGAAACGAAATCTGCTGGATGCTGGCGTTGCTGATGACGTGGTCGGGGAACGAGTTGACGGCATTTGCCACATTGTCGGAAGCCGTGTAGGGCCAGTAGGGCAGGCTGGTGTTCGACTGCGACTCGTGCCGGATAATGTCCACGTATTTGTCCATGTAGGTACAGATGGCAATCTGGGAGTTTTTGGATTTGACCAGTTCATGCAGCCGCTTCGACCAGTCCTCCACCGTGGCTTTCTTAAACGCCAGGTATTTCTGAAACACCGGATCGGCTTTGTCCTCCACGGTCGGCAGTGTCAGGCCGTTGCTGAATTGGGCAAAGGCTTTTTTGTCGTATTCGTTCTGGTCGATGCCGTGGTACACGTTTTCGTAGGGGTTCCGAACCTGGTAGCCCGGCATGTTCAGGAATATCCCATCGATCGGGAATTGGTCGATCACTTCCGCAATGATTTTGAACGCCCTATCCTGCACATACGGCGCGTTGATGGACACGACGTACATATCCGTGTTGATGATGCGCTCGCCTTTGGGGGAGATGTAGCACCAGTCGGGATGGGCTTTGAAAATGCTTTCGTGTACCCGGCTGAAGTCAAATCGCACAATGACCCGGATGCCGTGCTGGTGGCATTTCCGGATGACCTCGCCCAGCGTATTGGGCTTCATGTACGGATTCGTATAGTGAAAATCAAGCTGGGTGGGGTAGAAGGCCATGATGCCGCCCGCGTTGATCAGCAGCGTATTGGCCGAGCAATCCAGCAGGTCCTGCAGCAGCGAATCGGGGTTGAGCGTGGCGGCTTCATAGGCGGGGAGGTTGGTCTGGATGACGCGCAGGTTGTTCGGTTCCCACCAGGGCAGATGATCGGGCCATTTTACGACGGTACTTGGTAGAACCGTTTTCTGGGCAAAACCGGCACAAGAGAAAAGCAGAATACACAAGAGGGAGAGGAGCGGTATTTTCTTCACGATGAACAGTTCTGGTTGGAACGATGGGACTAAAAATAGGGAGAAACCAGTCGTTAACCAATGAAAGGTCGTGGATACTGCCGGGGGTTAGCCTTCGGGGTTCGGGGCGCGGAACCGGCAAGGTTGCCGTGGATAGTTTCGGGAGGGGACAAGCCTTACTGACCGAACACGGATAACTTACGACGAAAAATACGTATCGTTGTAAAACGAACCCAAGGCTATGAAACTCACCTGGACCTTCTACTCCAAAACGGAACCGGCGATCACCTTAACCGTCATTTACGTTTCAGAACTGGATCACCATCAGCTCGAGTATGGCGGTTTTCTGGATCAGGAGTCAAACCGGGCATATGTCGACTGGGCCACTTTCAGGCGCTTCGACGATACGTCGGTGAAGGTTCGAAAGGATGCCTTTGCCCGATTAAAGCGCATTACCCATAAGGAAGCCCTAACGCTTGGACTGTTAACCTGACATTTATCACTCACCCGCAAAAGAAACATCAGGGTTTGGGTAAACCACCTGTTCTAGTTTTGCCACAGTGATTTTGAACGATTAAAGCAGACCAAAATAAACCTTTAACGGTATTTTCTTATGGAGAAAGACTTAGCAGGAAAAACCGCTCTGGTTACCGGAGCCGCTTCCGGGATCGGCAAGGCAGTAGCCATTCTTTATAGCCAGCACGGCGCCAATGTGATGGTGTCGGATGTGAATGAACAACTGGGTCAGCAGGTGGTTGACGAAATTGTAGCAGCCGGTGGAAAGGCCCGCTTTTTCAAAGCCGATGTCGGCGACGCGGCCCAGTGTCAGCAACTGGTTCAGGCAACGGTTTCGGCCTTTGGCGGGCTGGATATTGCCTGTAACAACGCGGGAATCGGCGGGGAGCTAAATGCGACGGCCGACTATTCGCTGGAAGGCTGGCAGCGGATCATTAACATCAACCTGAACAGCGTTTTTTTCTGCCTGAAGTACGAGCTGGAAGCCATGCTCAGCCAGAACCGTACTGGCTCCATCATCAATATGGCCTCCATTCTGGGGCAGGTCGGTACTCCGCAGTCGCCGGGCTACGTCGCGGCTAAACACGGTGTGGTGGGCCTGACCAAAACCGCAGCCATGGAATACGCCACGCGTGGCATTCGTGTCAACTCCGTTGGACCGGCCTACATCGATACCCCGCTTCTGAGCGCGCTTCCAGAGGAGGGCCGGCAAATGCTCGTTGGATTACACCCCATTGGGCGACTGGGAACGGCGGAAGAAGTAGCCGAACTGGTCATCTGGCTTTCGTCCGATAAGGCGTCGTTTGTGACCGGAGCCTATTATCCGGTGGATGGCGGTTACCTGGCGAGATAAAAAATAGGGGTGGGCTCATCAGATCGGCCCACCCCGTTAAGTCTAACGGGCCGCTTTTTCGTTGCCAAATGGAAACAAGGCTGATGGTACGTGCGACTGGTTCATCAGACAGCCCAATTCGGCTGCTTTCGCCGGGTTTTTGGCGGCCAGATTCGTAGTCTCAGCCGGGTCTTTCGAGAGGTCATACAATTCGACGGGGCCGTTGGGGTTGGTGGCCGCGTTCAGGCGAACGGCTTTCCAGTTGCCCTGCCGAATGGCTTGTTTACCGCCCTGTTCGTGGAATTCCCAGTAAAGATAATCGTGTTTTTTCTGCGTTCCTTTTCCCGTCAGCGCGGGCACGAACGAAATACCGTCGAGGGCAGCGGGCGCTTTCGTACCGGCCAGTTCGGCAAACGTCGGCAGTAAGTCCCAGAAAGCGCCGATGTAGTCGTTCTGTGTACCGGCTTTAATGGCTCCGGGCCAGCGGGCAATCATCGGCTCACGGATGCCGCCCTCGTAGAGATCACGTTTGAATCCGCGAAAACCGCCCCCGCTGTTGAAAAACTTCGGATCGGCGCCCCCTTCCAGGTGCGGGCCGTTGTCGCTGGAAAAAATAACCAGTGTATTCTGATCCAGTCCCCTGGCTTTCAGAGCCGCCAGAATCTGACCCACATATAGGTCGAGCCGCGTTACCATAGCCGCGAAGGCCGTATGCGGGAATTCCTGCGATGCGTAACCGCCATCTCTGGCATTTGGCCCATAATCGTCTCCCTTGAACGGCTTTTCCGCAAACTTGCCTTTGTAGTATTGGAAAATACTGTCATTCGGAACGAGCAGTTCAGCATGGGGCAGGATGTACGGCAGAAACAGGAAAAACGGTTTTTGCGGATCGCTGGCCTGTACGAAGTTCAGTGCCTGTTGCTGAATCAGATCGGGTGCATACTGCTTGGCGTGCAGCAGGTTTTTGTTTTCCTCCAGAACAATTTTTTCGCTGTTATTCCACAGATGGTTGGGATAATAGCGGTGGGCCAGGCTCTGACAGTTATAGCCGTAAAACCGGTCGAAACCCTGCTTGTTGGGGTCGCCTTCCGACCCGACCGGCCCCAGTCCCCACTTGCCAAAAGCCGCCGTGGTGTACCCGGCTTTTTGCAGGGTTTCGCCCATGGTAACCACCGAGTCGGCAATGGGTTGCTGGCCCTCGGGCTCCACGCTTTTGTTACCCCGGATGTAGGTATGGCCGGTGTGGTGGCCGGTCATGAGCGATGACCGCGAGGGCGCACAAACCGACGTGCCTGCGTAAAACTGCGTGAAGCGCACGCCTTCAGCCGCAAGCCGGTCGATGTTCGGGGTCTTGATCAGTTTCTGACCGTTCACGCCGATGTCGCCGTAGCCCAGGTCGTCGGCCAGAATAAAAATGATGTTGGGGCGTTGGGCTGTCGCATTCGAACGGTTTTGGGCGTTTGCAACGGAAGAGAGCGCCAGGAGTACCAGGAAATGAACGAAGTATTTAGGCATAATTGGGCTGGAATACACGATACAGGGCGGTAAAAGTAAGAAACCTGTTTCTTCTAAAAAAATGGTTCGCTACTAATCCTACTCGTTATGTAGACAAATCGTGCGCGGTAAAAATTACTGGGCCAGCCAGCCACCGTCGATGGGCAGGGCCGCACCCGTTAACGTAGCCGCCCCGTCGGAAGCCAGAAACAAACACAGCGCGGCAATGGATTCGGCGGGAATAAAGTCTTTGATGGCCTGTTTCGTCAGGATTACTTTTTCGACCACCTCCTGCTCGGGAATCTGGTGAGTCCGGGCCTGGTCGGCAATCTGTTTTTCAACCAGCGGAGTTTTGACGTAACCGGGGCAGATCGCGTTGGCGGTAATGCCGTGGGGCGCTCCTTCCAGCGCCACGGTTTTCGTGAAACCAATCAAACCGTGTTTAGCGGCCACGTAGGCACTTTTGTATTCGGAAGCCACCAGACCGTGCGCCGACGCGATGTTGATGATCCGGCCAAATTGCTGCTGTTTCATGGCGGGCCAGATGGCTTTTGTCAGGTGAAAAGCCGCCGTCAGATTGATGCCGATAATGGCATCCCACTTTTCCTCCGGAAACGTCTCAACCGGCGATACGTGCTGAATACCGGCGTTGTTAATCAGCACGTCAATAGTACCAAACCGTTCTTCCGCCCGACGGATCATGGTCCGCAGGTCCTGGGGATTCAGCATATTGGCCGCATCGAAAACATGGTCGATGCCATGGTCCCGGGCCACCGCAGCCGCAATTTGCTCACCATCTGGTTCCAGGCCGTTAAAAATGAGGTTGTAGCCTTCACGGGCAAAGGCGCGGGCAATGGTCAGCCCGATCCCGCTGGTGCTTCCGGTAATCAATACGGTTTTCTCTGGCATACTTTCCGGGCTTTTCGCGAATAAAGCACCTGGAAACCGTAACCTAACGGCAGTTCCGCAAATTTTACAAAACCGTGCCCGGCGTTTCCCGGTTCATACCGTAAAACACGACGATCTCCTGACTGGATGAAAACCGAAAAAGAAAAAATGCTGGCCGGTGACTTGTACGATCCGCTGGACCCGCAACTGAGCGAAGAACGGGTTCAGGCCCGGTTACTGATTCAGGAATTGAACGCCAGCCGGGAAGATCAGCCCGACGAACGAACCCGAATCCTGAGGGCGCTGATCCCACGGGCGGGCGATGGATTGTGGCTACAACCGCCCTTTTACTGCGATTATGGCAGCAACATCATCACCGGCGAGAAAGTCTTTTTCAACTTCAACTGCATCGTGCTGGATGTCACGACGGTCCACATCGGCAGCCGGACGCTGTTTGGTCCGAACGTCCAGATTTACACCGCCACGCACCCCACGGATTGGCAGGTGCGGGCTTCGGCAGTGGAATATGCCAAGCCGATTGTTATTGGGGAGGATGTCTGGGTGGGTGGTAGTGCGGTCATCTGTCCGGGCGTCACCATTGGCGACCGAACCATCATTGGCGCGGGCAGCGTCGTAACGCGGGATATTCCGCCGGATGTGTTTGCCGCCGGGAATCCGTGCCGGGTGATTCGGCAGCTGACTTCGGACGAACAGAAATAACCGGTAACCGTTGTAGGGATTACCGGTTACTTATTGTAACAGTTTAGAGCCTAGCCTATCGTATAGGTGAAGGCTTTCCGGAGTACTTCCAGGCTTTTGGGAACGGCGGTATTCGGGTCCTCTTTTCCTTCAAACTCAAGCGAAACAAACCCTTTGAAATTCGCTTTCTGGAAGATTTTACCGATGCGGGTGTAGTCCATCTCCTTGTCGTAGAAGGTGCCTCCGCCGTAGTAGGTTTTCGCCTGAACAATGGTGGCATACGGGGCCAGCTTTTCAAGGCCACTGTACGGTTCGCCGACGAAGTTACCCGTATCGACGTTGAGGCCCATCGCCGGGGAGCTTTTCAGCGCATTGTACATGCGGAGGAGGTAATCGGTGTTAGACGAAAGCCCCCAGTGGTTTTCCAGTGCGAGCACAACGCCCGCTTTTTCCGCGTATTTCAGGCATTCGCCCATACCGTCAATTACCCACTTGATACCGTCTTCGTCCGTATAGCCCTCGATGGGCGGCTCAATACCCGTCTGATAGTAATTCGTTTGCCGTTTATTTTTGATGGTTCCCCAACTGCCGGTATTCATCCGAACGCAGGGAATGCCCATCTGAGTGGCGATGTTGATGCATTTAAACGTGTGCTCAATATCGGCCTTTCGTTTCGCCAGATCCGGCTGAAGAAAATTCTGGTGAATCGAAAGGAGCGGCATGGAAAGACCGCTGTCGAAAGCCAGTCGCTTTAACTTGTTCTGGTAGGCAATGGATTCATCGGCCATCTGGCGGTGCAGAACTTCCACTCCATCGAACCCCAGCCGGGCGGCATTGTCAATGACGTTTTCGATTGGAAACTTCTCCGGGGTAAAATGCCAGTACGAATAGCTCGAAACACTGATCGGAATTCTCCGGACGACGGGTGCCTTCGGTTGAGGGGCGGCTTCGGGGGCGTGACCAGCCAGCAGGGCAGAACCCATCAAAGAGGCTTTCTTGAGCCATTCGCGCCGTGAATTCGGGGCTGAAGTATCATCAAAATGCTGCATGAGATTGTCGGTTAAGTGGTGCTGATTAAGGTGAGGGGCGTTGAATCGGGTGTCAAAGAACGACAGATTGCAAATTGATACGAAAAGCATTCGTTACAAAGCCTGTAGCGAAAAATATCCATCATGCGTTGGGTCTTAGGGTTCGTGTTTTGAAAGATATCGTAATTAAATTTTGTTATTCCAATAATAGTCAAAATTATATTTTGAATCCAATCGTGAGTTCTTATTTTTGGATGCACACGTTGACTGTAGACCATCTCCAAACTTCTAACCTAAATTAATGTTCATGATCCCGCTCAGGATAGATTGCTGAATTTCTCAAAAGCAAGAAGTGAATAAGGCGGCTGCGGTATTCACTTGTCTGTAAATCCTATTTTATCTGCTTGTTTAACTCTCTCTTCACTCAAAAAGAGGCAGACAGCCTATTGCGCTTACTTTTCTGATTTAAAAATCAACCTATTATGAAAAAACGCTTTTACCAGCAGACCTCCTGGCCGCGTATCAAACGCATGGGCCTTGTCCAATTGGTGCTGCTAAGTCAGTTTTCGGGGGTTTCTTTTGCTGTTGGGACGGTTCCGATGGCAACGGCAACCACCATTAGGGCGGGTCAGGTAGCTCTGCTGCCGATCCGGGGAAAAGTCATTGATGCGTCCGGTTCGGCGATTCCCGGTGCCACGGTGGTGCTCAAGGGCAGTACATCCGTCGGAACTACTACGGATGCCGACGGAGCTTTTACGCTTAATGTGCCCGACGGCAGCACCACGCTGGTTGTGTCGTCCATCGGTTTTGTAACCCAGGAAATAACCATTGGTAACCAGAGCCAGATTCAGGTGACGCTGCAATCAGACGTTAAGGCGCTGAGCGAGGTGGTGGTGACGGGGTATTCGTCGCAGTCGCGCCGGGACATTACCGGTGCCGTTGCAACGGTCGATACCAAAGAACTGACGAAGGTAGCGGCCCCGAACGTGGCCCAGCAGTTGCAGGGACGGGTTTCCGGCGTTACCGTTACGTCGAACAACACTCCGGGGGGCGAAGCAACCGTCCGGATTCGGGGTTTTGGTACCATCAACAACAACGATCCGCTGTACATCATTGACGGCGTACCGACCAAGGGCGGTCTGAACAACATCAACCCGAACAACATCGAGTCGATGCAGGTGCTGAAAGATGCTTCGGCGGCTTCCATTTACGGTTCACGGGCCGGTAACGGGGTCATTATCATCACCACCAAGAAAGGAAAGGCGGGTGCTCCGCAGTTTACGTTCAACTCCCGGACCGGGGTGCAGGTGGGTAAAGTGGATCTGGGCCTGATCAAAAATCCGCAGGAGTTTGGCGACCTGCTCTGGATTCAGCGCCGGAACGCCGGGGTATTGACCAACGGCAACCCGTCGCACCAGCAGTACGGCAACGGCCCGACGGCGGTGGTGCCCGACTACATTCTGGCCGGAGCCAGCTACGGTCTGAAGGAAGGCGATCCCCGCACCGATCCGTCGCTGTACAACTACAACCGCAACGGATTCTACCAGATCGTGCGGGCCAACAAGGAAGGAACCGACTGGCACCAGGAGATTCTGCGCCCGGCGGCCATTCAGGACTACAACATTGGTGCGAACGGTGGTACCGAAAACGGACGGTATGCCATTGCCCTGAACTACTTCAAGCAGGATGGGGTGCTGATTCATACGTCGTTCGACCGGTATTCGCTGCGTTCCAACACTGAATTCCAGTTTCTGAAACGGATTCGCCTGGGTGAAAACCTGGAGGTAAGCTACACCCAGAACAAAGGGTATTACAACAACAACGGTACGGCCAGTTCGAGCAACAACCAGGACGGCAACCCCATTGGTAACGGATACCGTATTCCGACCATCATTCCGGTGTACGACATCATGGGCAACTTCGCGGCTACCCGCGCGGCCGGTCTCGGACCCGCTACGAACCCCGTAGCCCAGTTGTGGCGTACCCGAAACAACCAACTGAATACGTTCCGGGCCTTCGGGAACGCCTACGCCGAGGTTGACATCCTGAAAGACCTGGTAGCCCGCTCGAGCATCGGTATTGACATCACCAGCGCCAACCGGGTTGGTTACACCCTGATGGACCTGGAAGAAGCCGAAATTGAAGCAAATAATGCCCTGACCAACGCCAATGCCTACGACATTAACTGGACGTGGTCGAACACCCTGAATTACAACAAAGCCTTCGGGACCGACCACCGGCTGAGCGTGCTGGTGGGTAGCGAAGCCATCAAAGGCACGGGCCGCGACTTCTCCGCCACCCGGACTACCTTCTTCTCGGAAGATCCAAAGTATATGTTTATGAGTGCCGGAACCGCCGGGATCAACAACGCGGGTGCTGGCTACGAATGGGCGCTGTTCTCGCTGTTTGGGAAAGTAAACTACTCACTGAAAGACCGTTACCTGCTGGAAGCCACCATCCGGCGCGACGGCTCCTCCCGTTTTGGTCAGAACAACCGGTACGGAACCTTCCCGGCTTTCAGTGCCGGCTGGCGCGTTTCGGAAGAGTCGTTCATGAAAAGCCTGACCTGGATTAACGACCTGAAACTGAGAGTCGGTTGGGGACAAACGGGGAACCAGGAGATTGGAAACTACAACGGATTCAGCACCTACCGTTCGAGTCTGAGTCAGTCGGCTTATGCCATTGACGGGTCGAACAACTCCACGCAGGCCGGTTTCGATACCCAGGCTTTCGGTAACCCCGATGCCAAGTGGGAAACCACTACGCAGACCAACATCGGTCTGGACGCTACATTCCTGAAAGGTAAGCTGGGCTTCAACCTGGACCTCTACGACCGGACCACCTCCGATATGCTGTATCAGGTGAGTCTGCCCGCGACGCAGGGTGTTGCCACGATTCCGTTTGTGAACGTCGGTGAAATGAACAACAAGGGAATTGACCTGGCCCTGAACTACAACGACAAAGCCATGAACGGCGCACTGACCTACGGTATTGGCGTCAACGTCTCGACGTACAAAAACCGGGTGATTAAGCTCAACAACAGTGCTTCCGCCGTACTGCTCGGCCCCGCCATCCGGAGCTACACCTGGACCCGTTCGGTGGCCGGAATGCCGCTGTTTTCGTTCTACGGTCTGCAAATCGACGGTATTTACCAGAATCAGGGCGAAGTGGACGCGGGGCCTAAATATCCCGGTTATGCCGCTGTTGGTAAGTATAAGTACCACGATACCGACGGTGACGGTACCATCACGGACAACGACCGCGTCTTCCTGGGCAATCCGCACCCCGATTTTACGTACGGTATCAACCTGAATCTAGGCTACAAAAACTTCGATCTGTCGGCCTTCTTCCAGGGTGTGCAGGGCAACCAACTGCTGAACATGGTGAAACGCTGGGTTGACTTCAACAACCAGGCCGGTAACCGGAGCCTTCGGATGCTGTACGACTCCTGGACGCCGGAAAACCCCGATGCCGTTCTGCCAATTCTGGATGCCAACGACAGCCGCAGCCAGCAGCCGTCGAGCTACTTCATCGAAGACGGTTCGTATTTCCGGATGAAGAACCTGACGCTGGGTTACACCCTGCCCGCCAGTGTGGCTTCAAAAATCAAGTTCGAAAACGTGCGGGTTTACTTCCAGGCGCAAAACCTCTTTACCATTACCAAATACAGCGGTATTGATCCGGAAGTAACGTCGGTGGGTTCTTCCCCGGGCAGCACGGTTCTGGGCGTCGATCAGGGTAATTATCCGTATGCCAAGATGTACCAGATCGGAATCAACTTTGGGTTTTAATTAACGATTTTACAGTCTGCCGGAACAACCGGTTCATACGATAATGAAAAAGAAGTTCTTACTCATCACCGCGGTTTGCATGGGACTCATGAGCTCATGCAGCGAAAGCTTTCTGGAAAAAACGCCCCTGGGCGTGGCCAACCAGCAATTGCTGGCGAATAAAAACGGCGTCAATGCCGTCCTGATTGCCGCTTACAGTTTGCTCGACGGCGTAGGCTCCGGCTTTAGCACAACCTCCTCGGTCAGCAACTGGATTTTTGGCTCCGTCGCGTCGGATGATGCCTATAAGGGCAGCGACGTTGGCGATCAGGCCCAGATTACGACCCTCGAACGGTATTCGTTTCAAGCCGATCTGGGGCTTTACAACGACAAATGGGTGACGTTGTACGACGGCGTTTCCCGGGCCAACGACGTGCTGAAACTGCTTCCGAAAGTCACCGACATGAACGAGGCCGAAAAAGCGCAGGCTGCCGGTGAAGCACGTTTTCTGCGGGCGTGGTACCATTTTGAAGCCAAGAAAATCTGGAACAAGGTTCCTTACGTCGACGAAACGGTAACCGATTATATCAACCTGCCGAACGACAAGGACATCTGGCCGATGATCGAAGCGGATTTCCAGTTTGCGATTGACAACGTTTCGGCTACCAAAGCGCAGGTGGGCCGCGTTAGCAAATGGACCGCCAAATCGTACCTGGCCAAAGTCCACATGTACCAGCAGGATTACGCGGCTGCTAAACCGCTGCTCGATGATGTCATCAACAACGGTCCTTTCAAGCTGGTGACGAGCTATCACGACAACTTCCGCATCCCGACGGAAAACAACAGCGAGTCGATTTTTGAGGTTCAGATGTCGGTCGGTGACGGCGGAAATGGAGAAAACGGAAGCTGGGGTGATAACTGGAACTTCCCGTACGGGTCGGCACCGGGCGGTTGCTGCGGTTTTTACCAACCGTCACAAAACCTGGTGAATGCCTTCAAAACCGATGCCAACGGCTTGCCGCTGCTCGATACGTTCAACAACACGGACGTGAAGAATGACGAAGGATTGGCGTCTACCGATCCGTTTACGCCGTACGAAGGCACGCTGGACCCCCGGCTGGACTGGACGGTGGGCCGCCGGGGCATTCCGTTCCTGAACTGGGGTGTGCATCCGGGTCGTAACTGGATCCGTGACCAGAGTTTCGGCGGGCCGTATACCTTCAAGAAATTCTTTGCCTACAGTGGAGAGAATGCGGGTGCCGAATCGCCCCGGGCCAACGCTAACAATTACCGGGCCTTCCGCTATTCCGACCTGTTGCTGATGCGGGCCGAAGTAGCCGTGGAAGAAAACGACCTGCCAACGGCGTTGAAAATTGTGAACGAGATCCGGACCCGCGCCGGGAATGTGGTTGTGATGGACGCATCCGGCAAACCAGCGGCTAACTACCTGGTAAAATCGTATCCGGCTTTTGCCAATCAGGAGTATGCCCGCAAAGCCGTTCGGTTTGAGCGTCGGGTTGAACTGGCGATGGAAGGTCACCGCTTCTTTGATCTCGTCCGCTGGGGTGTGGCCGATCAGGTGCTGAACGCCTATGTCGCCAAAGAAAGCCAGAAGCGGACGTACCTGGGGGGAGCTACGTTTGTAAAAGGGAAAAACGAATACTTCCCCATTCCGCAGGCACAAATCGATATTATGGGCGCTAACGTGTTGAAACAGAACTAGGTATACGAGGGCCGGTCCGACTTTTGCGACTGGTTTTGACAAACACCTATGGGACCGGAAGGGAGCAGCTTTGTGGCTTAGGCCAGATCGCTGCTCCCTTTTTGGTTTGTGAAAGAAAAACGCACATTGCGAAGCGACTACCTGGGAACTGCCAAACGGGCAGGTTCTGATTATTACTACAGCCTGCTGTACGGCCACGATTACAAGAAACCGTATGTACAGCGGGCCTTGCGGTAGTTGGTCCTGATCTGAAAGCTCTCAAGGGGCGTACCAGTCAGTACGCTCCTTGGGTTTACAACCGGTGATGATTGTTTATTTATTTATTTATTTATTCGGGATTAACCAGGCGCGGGAATCAGGATTCCCGCGACACGGGCCGCCTGTCCGAAACCGTGGGGCCGTATATATGTTATTTACCGCTTCCCTGTGCGCTGTTTAAATGACTTTCCGTAGGAAGATAGATCACGAACGTACTGCCGCGATGCGGTTGGCTGCGTACGGTAATATAACCCTGATGATTGTCAATGACTTTCTTGCAGATGGCCAGCCCTATGCCCGTACCCTGGTATTGGTTGAGACCATGCAGCCGCTGGAACAACCGGAAGATGCGGTCTTCATATTTCTGCTCAAATCCGATACCGTTGTCTGTAATCGAAATAAACGCATACGTGGGCGAACCGTTTGGTACGATCACCGCGGGAAGCTCGCTGGCTGGCAGGATGGACGTGCTGATCTGAATAACCGGGTGTTGGCCGGGTTTGGAAAATTTCAGCGCATTCGACAGCAGATTCTGAAAAAGCTGCCGTAACTGCAAGGCGTCACCCTGAATAACGGGAAGGTCTTGGGTTTCGATCGTAGCCTGTTTCTGAAGAATGCTGGTTTCGAGATCGACAAGTACTTCGGAAAGAATCTGATTAAGATTCAGCGCTTCGAAAGGTTGTTGCTGGGTGGTCAGTCGGGAATAGGCGAGCAGGTCTTTTACCAATACCTTCATGCGAACGGCGGCACTCTGCATCCGGGTAATCAGATCGGTGCCGGACTCGTCGAGCTTCGGTGCATACTGCGTAATGAGCAGGTCGCCAAACGCCTGGATTTTGCGCAGGGGCTCCTGCAAGTCGTGCGAAGCGACGTAGGCAAACTGACTTAACTCGGCATTGCTCCGGTTCAGTTCGCTGACGGTTGCCTGGAGTTCGCGCTGCGATTGTTCGAGTTTAGATTTTGCCAGCGCCAGTTCTTCTTTTTCCTGCAACGTTTGGCCCACAATCTTCTGGGCGTGAATATTCACCGCAAAACCCGTCCAGGCGGCAACCGGGGCCGGCTCGTTGGTTACGGGCAGGGCCGAGAAGAGGTGCCACTGGTAAGCTTGACTGGCCTGCTCTCTGAGCCGACACTGGTACTGGAACGGGAGTCCTTTAGCCGCCTGTCGGGTCCATTCTTTCCAGTAGGCCGAAAAATCGTCCGGGTGCATCACCTTCGCCCATCGGGTCTGGTTCAGGTTTTGAATGGAATGGCCGGTAAATTCGCCCACCCAGGCGTTGGCATACAGAAGTTGCCCGGCCTGGTTGGCGGTAAAAATCATGAGCGGCAGGGCATCGGTTACCCGTTTGTAATGCTGCTCACTGTCCTGAAGCCGTCCGGCCAGTTCCTGTAACTGCTCGTTTTTGTTTTTGATTTCATCGTAAGCCGACAGGGGCAGGTCCGTACTGAATTGCGACCGCCAGTTGGTCAGGTGCGTGGCATTAATTTTACGGGTTGGGGGCAGGTTGTAATATAACGTGATCCGGTTTCCTTTTTCACTACTGGCAATTTCAAGTTTCTCCACCAGCCGCTGGGCATACAACAGGCCCTGATGAAGCGGGTTGGCCACCGGCAGATTCGGGTCTTCAATGCAGGCTGCTAAATAGTGTTTTTTGGGGGAGGTAATAGCCCCCAGGGTAAGCTGGGGCCGGGTTCCCTGCTCCATGGCGTATCGGGCCACCTCCGAGACCGCCGTGGCAAACGTGGTCTGGGAAGCCAGGGACAGACTTGCCAGTTCGGCCAGTTTCATGGTCCGTTTGTGGGCCAAAATCAAATCCATCTCGTTATCGAGCGATACCTTAACTAGTTCCTCCATCCTTTTTATAAACGTCCGATCAATACAGAGGTGTCATCCGTTCGTCGGGCATAATCTTTATACAAGGCCGCGGCCAGAATTGTTAAATCATACCGGTGAATCTGCGGATATTTTGAAACATCCCACCGGGATTGCAGCCCGTCCGAACACATTACCACGAGCTGCCCGCGCGAAAACGGTATGACATGATTATTCATGGTATTGGGCAGGTTCATGCCAATAATGCCGTTGTAGGACAGAACGTTTTTGGTCAGTGTAGGGCCGCTGAGCCGGGTTGAAATGTTGCCTACGCCACACCAGCTCCACTGCTGGCTTTTTGCATCAAAGACAATCACCGAACCCACCAGCCCCCGGGTTTTATTCACCGACTGGTGAATGTACCGAATGATATCTACCGGTTGGTGATGCGGGCAAATACGCAGGGCCTTGATAGCCTCCTGTACGGCCCGGTTTGCCTCCGGACCGTGCCCCAGGCCATCGCCCAGAAAGATTTTGATGTATTCGGATGTTCGTTTTACGTAACAGCCGTCGCCACAGACGATCTCACCGGGTTTGGGCACCAGCAGGGACCGAAACTCAAACCCGCCCGTCGGTGGTGGGGCTGGCATCGGGTCTTTAAAAAGCCGGACCAGCTGGACGGTTCCCCAACCCTTCAGGGAATAAAGCTGGAACTGGTCGGCCAGCCGATTGATGGCTCCCAATCCGTTTCCGAGTGTACCCGTCGTAGAGATGCCGTCCTGCATCATTCGCGCGGGGTCGGCCATGCCGGGGCCGTTGTCGATGCTGATGAGTTCGAGACCCGTCCTGCTGGTGGTTTGAAAATGCCGGACCAGAATTTCGCCCCCACCGCCGTGTTTGACCAGATTTGAGGTTAGTTCGGCGGTAATCAGGTCAATCTCGCTTAATCGCTGGGGGCGGAATCCCACCTGGGTGGCAATCTGGGTAATTCCTTTTTTGGCGAGCGCCAGATAACTCCGATCCGTGGCCTGAAATCGTACGTGCGGGGAGTTATCCATTCTTCCACTTTAAAATTGTCACAGTCGTTCCCTGCCCTACGGTACTTTTAAGATCAAATTCGTTAACCAGCCGTTTGGCGCCGGGAAGGCCCAGTCCCAGGCTTTTCCCGGTCGAGTAGCCGTCCTGCATGGCTAGGCTCAGGTCTGCAATTCCGGGGCCTTTATCCGTGAATGTAAGTCGGACGCCCGATTCGCGTCCTTTGCTCACCACTTCGATCAGGACTTCACCCCCGCCCGCGTAACGAAACATATTCCGGACCAGTTCGCTGGCTGCCGTGATGAGTTTGGTCTGGTTGACAATGCCCATGCCGATTTTAACAGCCGCTTCCTTGACGCGATTTCGGAAAGGGACCAGGTCCTGTTCACGCGAGATGGACATACGGTCTTTACTCAATGTTATCACCATCGTCGTCTGCCACGTCAGTATCCCAGTCAAGCTTTTCTTGCAAAAGGGCCATACCTCGTTCGACGTCGAGGGCCGTATGCACGCCTTTTAACGATAAACCGAGCTCGATCAAGGTAATGGCAACCGCGGGCTGCATGCCCACGACAACGGTTTCGGCATCCAGTACGCGGGTCATACTGGCAATGTTGCCCAGAATCCGGCCCATAAACGAATCGACGATGGATACCGCCGAAATGTCGATGAGCACACCCCGAGCCCCGGTTTGGTGAACCTTCTGAACCAGATCGCTTTCCAGATTTAAGGCCAGTCGGTCGTACAAATCAACTTGAATGGTGACCAAAAGAAAAGGCCCCATTCGCAGGATGGGTATTTTATCCATATACGGTTTAGAGAGCCTTTTTATCTACATCGATTCGCTTGACGGCCATTCTGCTCATAGCGAAAGCATGTTTGAGGGCGCTGGCTAAAGATGCTTTGGTAATAATATTCGATAAATCGATACCCAGGTGAACAACGGTTTGCGCAATTTCGGGCCGGATACCGCTAATGATGCACTCGGCTCCCATCAAACGTGTAGCACTGACGGTTTTGATCAGGTGCTGGGCCACCAGCGAGTCCACGGCGGGTACGCCGGAGATGTCCAGAATAGCGATGTTGCTGCCCGTGTCCACAATGCGTTGAAGCAGGTTTTCCATCACAACCTGGGTGCGTGAACTATCCAGCGTTCCAATGATGGGCAGCGCCAGAATTCCTTCCCAGATCTGAATAACCGGGGTTGAAATATCGCTGATTTCCTCGGTTTGCCGCAGAATGACCTCTTCACGGCCTTTAATAAACGTTTCAAACGTAACCACCCCCAGCGAGTCCAGCAGGCGGTTGATTCTTACGCTTTCCTCAAAGAGCCGGGCGGGGTCGGTTATCTCCTGCCGGATCAGGTCCAGGATGGCATCTTTCAGACTGAAGATGTATAAACCGGTTTCGCGGGGTGAAAAACCCTGCTGGGCGCGGTAAACCGAAATGCCGGAAAGGATTTCGAATACTTCGTCGAACTGGATAGAATCGACCTGATCGATATTTTCCTCCGTCAGACTTCTGGCTAATGCATTTACTAATTCTTCGGACTGAGCACGCAGTTCGTCGTTGCTCATTAAGTCGTCCCGAAGGCTGTCACTGGTTAATTGTTTCTGGATCCACAGATCAAGCAGCCGTGCTTTGTTTGATTGGATGAGTTGGGTTAAGCTATTAGCCATAAGGAAGGTGATTGACAAACTACAATATTAACAGAATATTTTAGATTGAAGCCTATTCTTCCGTAGGGGACTACCGAATGGAACGCCGGCTGAAGGCCGTTCGGGTATCGCAGGAAGTTGATCAAGAGTGTACTAATCCAGTTTAAGGCATTCATTAACATACTTTCACGGGCTAAGATACAAAGAAGCAAATCCGGGCAGCAGCTAAATGAGGTTCTGGCCCCGCCCGGCATCTCTAACCCGCCATCGCTCTACGGCTTCTTGAAACCCTTCCTGAACAGGTAAGAAGTTGCTGTCCTCATTTCCCGATGATCTCTTTGCGATGGGTCAGGCCCCAGTAATGGAGTTCTTCTAGTACCTTCTCCAACGACTTTCCGTGGGCTGTAATGGAATATTCGACCGTCGGCGGAAAGGTATCATAGACGGCTCTTTGTACCAGTTTATTTCCCTCCAGACTTTTCAACTCCTTCGACAGCGTTTTATCGGTAATGCCCAGCACTTCTTTTGACAGTTGCTTGAACCGTTTCGGACCTGAGGCTAACGCAAATAAAATCAGTAATTTCCACCGGCCTTCCAGTGCTTCCAGGGCGTCCCTGATGGAAAGCATATTTTTGGGGCATCCTTCTCCTTTCAGCATTTCTTGACTGTTTAGCTAGTGTATGTTTTTGCGATACTATCTCGGAGGATAGCGCTATCCAACGTGGAAGTGCTTTCGATTGGAAAGCGAATGTAAAGACTTTTGTGTCATTCATAAAAAAGATCATCAAATGACCAATCCGCCAAAGTCTTTAAAAACCATGCACCTGCTTCTCTGGGCCGCACAGGTTATACTGGCAGCCAGTTTTAGCTGGGCCGCCGGAATGAAATTGTTTCAACCGATTGAAACGTTAGCCGTCATGTGGCCCTGGGCCGGTCAGGTTCCGGTTAGCCTGGTAAAAGGTACCGGCATCGTAGATTTATTGGGGGCTGTCGGCTTGATCCTGCCCGCCCTGTTTCGCCTAAAACCGCTAGTAACGCCCCTTGCGGCTAGTTGCCTAGTGGTCCTGATGGTCTGCGCCGGTATTTTTCATCTTGTCCGGGGAGAAGCATCGCAAATCGGGACGAATGTATTTTTTGCCGTCATGGCCGCTTTTGTGGCCTGGGGAAGAGTACGGAAAGCGCCCATATCCTCCCGATGATCGTAGCTGTGCCGCCTGCTTAACGCTCGTCTGATTGACCAGTGTTCAGGGTAACGTAGGCGGCTTTTAATTTTTGTTTCGTTTCCGAATCGTCGGAGGTGCAGGAGCCGAAGCCTTCGCCGGTCTGGTGGTCCCAGTGCACCTTCGACCAGTCAATCGTTGGATCAACACTGCTCAGCAAGTTGATAAAAGCTTCTCTTAGCTTTTCAAAATTCGGCTTATGGGGTAGGTCTATACGGTGGTCCTGTTCTTCCGAGTTGTCCATGAGTAGGCGAGTTTTTCTACCAAGGTAAACAAATTCAGTTAGGCTACCTAAGC
Organism: Larkinella arboricola; assembly: GCF_003259745.1. GTDB lineage: Bacteria > Bacteroidota > Bacteroidia > Cytophagales > Spirosomataceae > Larkinella > Larkinella arboricola. Next base: position 467,245 of record NZ_QLMC01000004.1, read on the forward strand.
ACCCTCCGCTGTTCTATTGCCGGGCTGAAAAAACAATTCGGAACCGGGTTAGGAAACGAAAAACGCCCAATACGTGATGTATTGGGCGTTTCTGATAATTTTCGTGCACTCGTAGGGATTCGAACCCCAAACCTCCTGATCCGTAGTCAGGTGCTCTATCCAATTGAGCTACGAATGCATTTCCCGTCTTGGGACTGCAAAAGTAAAATAAAAAAGATACGATTCAAATGGCTGGCCAGAAATTTTTCGGCTATTTCCCCATAAAAATGGGTTTTCGCTTCTGCAAAAAAGCCATGATCCCCTCGGCGGCATCCCGCGACTGCCCCAGTTGATTCTGATACTGAGCTTCTTGCTCCAACTGCGCTTCCAGATCGTTATGGAGCGATTGATTCAACGCTAATTTCATCAATCCGATGGCCTGGGTAGGAGCGCTGGCGTAATTCGTAACGATTTCGGCCACGGCATTGTCCAGTTCGGCGGCTGGAACCGAGCGGGTGACCAGACCCAGTTGCGCGGCCTCCGGACCGTATACCCGCCGACCGGTGCTGCATAGCTCAAATGCGCGCTGGGCACCCAGCAGGCGCGGTAGGAAAAACGTAGAGCCCGCGTCGGGCATTAGGCCAATCCCGACAAAGAGCAGTGATAAATACCCTTCATCGGTGGCAATCACCACGTCGCAGGCCAGCGCCAGCGAACAACCTGCCCCGGCGGCTACCCCGTTTAGCCGGCAAACCACCGGTTTTGGCAGATTCCGGATCGCCCGAATCATGGGGTGATACGTCGAGCGCAGCAGATCGCCCATCGAAAAGCCGTCCGTGCCCTGGAGCTGTCCGGCGGCTTCCTTCAGATCAGCGCCCGAACAAAATGCCTTGTCGCCCGCACCCGTCAGAATCACCACGCGCACGGTATCGTCGGCTCCGGCGGTCTGGATGGCGCTCGTAATCTCCCGGATCAACGCCGGACTCAGCGCGTTGTGTACCTGCGGGCGGTTAAGGGTGATCTGGCAAATACCGTCCGAAACAGAAAACAGCAGGTGTTCAAACATGGGTGGAGTGGTTTAAGGGTAAAGGCGGTTTGGGCGACCGGTGCCGGTTTGCCCCGTCAAATCATTAGCACAACCGTTAGCAGGCTCACAACTAATCCCAGTGCCATACCAGCCGCGACCTGGGTGGGTGTGTGGGCGTTCAGGTGTAACCGGGCACTGGCCAGCAAACCCGCCAGAATGATCAGCAACAGGAGCGGATACAGCAGCGTGAGTTCGCTGTATTTGACGGCAATGCCGAACAGGACGCCCACCATTCCACTAATGCCGACGCTATGGGCACTGATTTTCCAGAACAGACTAATCAGGCCAACTAACGTAACCGATACCGTTACGCTGCCCAGTACAATCCCGATTTCCGGTGCAATATCCGAAAGCGGAGAAAGACGGAACGTAAACAGCAGGGTAGTGGTGGTGTAAAGCAGGGCCGTCAGGAAATACGGCAACCGCCGGTCGCGCAACTCGTCCATGTGCAGGCTGCGGACGTGCCCCATGCGGTGCATGAAATAAATGAGAAAGGCCGGAACCAGAAACGTACTGATGCCAATCAGCATCAGCAGACTTAGTCTAAAAGTTGCCGTAAACGTGTCGACCCCCAGCACCGCCGGTGCCCTGAACAACAGAATGCTGAACAGAATGGTGGGCATCAACAGCGGGTGAAAAATCGCCGACAGCGCGCGGGCCAGTATGATGCTTACCTTCTCGGGTTTCAAATTTCGGTCTTCGGTCAACCGTTGCTCTTCAATCATTTAGCAAAATTAACAAAGCGTAACGATTAATAGTAGCGTTTAAACCGTCAACCGAAAACCAAAACAATTACAATTGCTTCCGCAACCGGGCCACCGGAATGTTTAACTGTTCACGGTATTTAGCCACCGTCCGGCGGGCAATATTGTATCCGCGCTCGTTGAGCATTTTTTCGAGTTTGTCGTCCGAAAGCGGATTGCCTTTGGGTTCATGGTCGATAAACTCCTTCAGGATATTCTTGACCTCCCGGCTGCTGACATCCTCGCCCGAATCCGTCGAAATCCCTTCGGAGAAAAAGTATTTGAGGGGATAAATCCCAAACTCGGTCTGAACGGATTTGCTGTTGGCCACGCGCGAAATCGTCGAAACGTCCATGTCAATCATGGTGGCAATGTCCTTCAGAATCATGGGCCGGAGCTTGGTTTCGTCACCTTCCAGAAAAAAGTCGTACTGGAATTTGACGATGGCGTTCATCGTTTTAAGCAGCGTGGCCTGGCGTTGCTTGATGGCGTCGATAAACCACTTGGCCGCGTCGAGTTTCTGTTTGACAAACGAAACGGTTTCTTTCAGCGATCGGTTGTTTTTATCGCTCTTCTCGTAGGTGTCGAGCATCTCGGCAAACGACCGGCTGATGCGAAGTTCGGGCGCATTGCGGGAATTCAGCGTCAGTTCGAGCTTGCCGTTGTTGTTGGTCAGAATAAAATCCGGAATGAGGTATTGAACGGCACTGTCTTCACCCTCGACCGAACCCGGTTTCGGATTCAGCTTGGTGATGATCTGAATCACTTTCTTGAGCTGGTCTTCCGTGATATTCAGTCGTTTCTGGATTTTGTCGTAGTGCTTTTTCGAGAATTCTTCAAAAAGGTCCTCGATAATCCGGATTGCCAGCGGAACGGCGGGGTCCGACAGATCTTTCCGCTGGAGTTGCAGCAGCAGACATTCCTGCAATGAACGGGCGGCAATGCCCGGCGGGTCGAAGGTCTGAATCCGCTTCAACACGGTATCAAGCTCCTCGATATCGGTAAAAATATTATGCGAAAAGGCCAGGTCGTTGACAATGGCCTGCATCGACCGCCGGATGTAACCGTCGTTTTCGATGCTGCCAATGAGTTGCATTCCAATGACTTCCTGCCGCTCATCGAGGTTCAGATAACCAAACTGCTGCATCAGCGTATCGGTGAGCGTCGAACGGTTGGCCACCGGCATCTCGCGTTCTTCTTCGCCGTAATTGCCGTCGCCCTGCATTTTGTACCCGTTGTAGTCGTCTTCGTTTAGATAACTGCCCAGGTCAACTTCGTCGTTGCGCTCTTTATAATCATCATCGTTATAGTCATCCGCAAACGGATCATCGGAGTTGGGTTCGTCGAAATCAGTATCAAGACCCTCTTCCAGAGCCGGGTTAATTTCCAGTTCTTCTTCAATACGGGTTTCCAGCTCTGCCGTCGGAATCTGCAACAGTTTAATAAACTGAATCTGCTGCGGAGATAACTTTTGCTGGAGTGATTGGGTAAGGCTAAGTCTTTGCATAAGGTAACAATATTCTGGTCCACAACCTCTTGGCACGGTATTTTGGGCGCTCCTATCAAATTCCAGACCAATTTTAAAAAAATAATGTTATCCGTCCTACTTAATTTTATCTAAGAAGAATATATAAGTCTGATAATTAAGATATTGTTTGGGATGTTTTTCAATTATTGGTTCGCAACCCGTAGAAGAAGTCGCTTCATATTTCGCCGAATGACGTAACTTTACGGCTGTCTTTCACTTATTTACTTTTCAGAATGAGTCTTTTACCTGTTAAACAATTGCTCGCGTCTGACACAACCGGCCAAACCGTTACCGTCAAAGGCTGGGTTCGAACCAAGCGGGAAAGCAAAAACGCCATTTTCATCGCCATTAACGACGGCTCGACGATCCATAACCTACAGGCCGTTGCCGAACCGGGTCAATTCAACGAAGAGACCATCCGGCTGGTAACGACCGGTGCCTGCGTGGCCATTACCGGAACCCTGGTGGAGTCGCAGGGGTCGGGGCAGAAAGTAGAGGTAAAGGCAACAGACATTCATATCTACGGGCCCGCCGATCCGGATAAATATCCGTTGCAGCCCAAGAAACATTCGATGGAGTTTCTGCGGGAAATCGCCCACCTGCGCCCGCGTACCAATACGTTCAGCGCCGTGCTCCGGATTCGGCACGCCCTGGCTTTTGCCATCCATCAATACTTCAACGACAACGGTTTTTTCTACCTGCATACGCCCATCATTACCGCTTCGGATGCGGAGGGGGCGGGCGAGATGTTCCGCGTCACAACGCTGGATCTGGACAAGCTGCCGCGCACGGAAGAAGGGGCTATCGACTATAAGCAGGACTTTTTTGGCCGTGAAACCAACCTGACGGTTTCGGGGCAACTGGAAGGCGAACTGGGCGCGCTGGCGCTGTCGAAAATCTATACCTTCGGGCCGACGTTCCGGGCCGAAAACTCCAACACCACGCGCCACCTGGCCGAATTCTGGATGGTGGAGCCGGAAATGGCCTTCTACGAACTGGAAGACAACATGAATCTGGCCGAGGATTTTGTGAAATCCGTGATCGGCTACGCCATGCAACACTGCGCCGACGACCTGAAATTTCTGGAAACCCGGCTGCTGGAAGAGGAAAAAAATAAACCGCAGGCCGAACGCAGCCCGATGCCGCTGCTTGAAAAGCTGTCGTTTGTTGTCAACAACGATTTTCAGCGACTGACGTACACCGAAGCCATCAACATTCTGCTGCAATCGAAACCGCATAAGGAAAAGAAATTCCAGTATCCCGTTGGCTGGGGTGTCGACCTGCAATCGGAACACGAGCGGTTTCTGGTGGAAAAACACTTTAAAAAACCCGTTATCCTGACCAACTACCCGCGAGAAATCAAGTCGTTCTATATGAAGCAGGACGAGCCGTCGTCGGCGGCTCCCGGACCGACCGTGCGGGCTATGGACGTGCTGTTTCCCGGTATTGGCGAGATCATTGGCGGTTCGCAGCGGGAAGATGATTACGAGAAACTCATGGAGCGGGTGCAGGAAGTCGGCGTTGATCCGGCCAACATCTGGTGGTTCCTCGAAACCCGTCAGTTTGGCTCGGCTCCGCACGCCGGTTTTGGTCTGGGCTTCGAGCGGCTGGTGCTGTTCGTGACGGGCATGAGCAACATTCGGGATGTAATTCCGTTCCCAAGAACGCCGAAGAGCGCGGAGTTTTAAGCCGTACGTAGTCAGAAATAAATCAGGGAGGATAGGGCAATTCGGTTGCTCTGTCCTCCTTTTTTGTTTCCCTCGTTCGCCGGTTGGCGGGCTTCAGGCACTTGGGTTCGGCTGATTCCGGGGCGTCGCGGAACAGAAGGGTTTAAAGTAAAAAAATAAAAAGACCACGTAGGTTTTCGGTCAAATTTGTCTTTAAAACAGAAGTGCTTATTCCTGACCCCTAATTGCTTTTAAACCGTAGTGTATGCAGGTTAACTCTACCTCGGAAAATCCGGAACAGAACGTTCCGCAAGGCTGGTCCCGCGAACGGTTCGACGCTGGTTTATCGCTGTCGGCAGCGTCCGGAACTTCGGAAGTGGATGCGGAGCTTTTTATCCGGAAAGCATTTGACGAAGACCCGCAAAAAGGCTGCGAGCTACTTTTCCGGTTGTACTACCGGGTGTTGTGTACCCATGCCGTCCGGTTTGTTTATTCCCGTGATATGGCCGAAGACCTGGTGGCCGACGTTTTTTATACCTTCTGGAATACCCAGGCATTTCGTTCCGTCAGGCTTTCCTATCGTTCGTACCTGTTTCGTTCGGTGCGGAACCGGGCCTACAATTACCTGCTGAACGAACTGAAAAAAAATGATTCCCTCGAGTCGGCCACGCAGCACGAAACGCCCCCGTCCGACCGGCCCGAACCGATCATGCATTTTGAGGAACTGTATCACAAGGTCGATGAGCTGGTTGCGACCTTGCCGCCCCAGTGTCAGAAAGTATTTCTAATGAACCGTTTTGAAGGGAAAAAAAGCCGTGTAATTGCCGACGAACTGCACCTGTCTGTCCGCACCGTGGAAGGGCACATTGCCAAAGCCCTGGCTACGTTGCGCAACGGTCTGAAAGACCACTGGGTCGAACTGGTCCTGCTCGTGTGCTTTTCTTTTTGATAACCCATCCGTCCGACATTTTTCAGACTCAACTGCGTAGGTTTTCCACTGATTTTGTCCCACGTATAGATGTCGCTTCAATACCAGTATGATTCCTTCGGTAACTAAAAACCTGCTATTCGATCACTTCGCGGGCCGAACGACCCCCCTGCAAAAACGATTGATTGAAGAATGGTCGCGTGACGAGGCCAATCAGGAAACCTTTTACCAGTGGCTGGCCGAGTGGGAACAGCAGGCTCCGCTGTACCTGCCCGAAACCGACCATGCCCTGCACCGCTACCGGCAGCACATGGAAAACAGGCCGGTCGTTGATGGGGTGGTTCAGCAGCCGGATCAAAGCGGACACACCACCCGAAACCGTCCGTTCTGGACCCGCTGGCTGGTGGCGGCTTCAGCGCTGATTCTGCTGGGGCTGACCGGCTGGCTTTACCGCAAAACGCTGCTCTACGAATCGTACCGGACAGACTTTGGCGAAACCCGGATGTTTGAACTGGCCGATGGCAGCCGGGTGACGTTAAATGCCAATTCGTTGTTGCAGGTGCCCCGGATCGGTTTTGGCAACTACAGCCGGGAAGTACTGCTGCAGGGTGAAGCGTATTTCTCGGTGGTTCATACCGTTGACGACCAGAAGTTTATTGTAAAAACCGACAAAGGCGTCGATGTGGTCGTGCTCGGAACGGAGTTCAGTGTGTATGCCCGTTCGCGGGGTGCAAAAGTTCTGCTGAACAAAGGCAAAGTTCAGGTGCGGTATGAGGTCGAAAAAAAAACCGGTCAGGTTTTCCTTAAACCCGGTGACTTGCTGACGATTGAGGGCCAACGGCGCCCCAACGTTCGAACCGTGATTGCCCGCAAGTATGCCGCCTGGAAGGATCACCGCTTTCTGTTTGAAAACACGAAAATCAGCGAACTGATTGAGATGCTGGCGGATATCTACGGCCTGAAGGTCGAAATCAAAAGCGAAAAACTGGCTAACCGGACGCTGGATGGCTCGTTTCAGGCTAAAAACGCCGACGAATTTCTGAGTGTGATTGCCGAGTTGCTCCAGATTACTGTACACCGTCAGGGGCATACCGTCTTGTTTCAAGAGTAATTTCTAACCTGCGCATAACCTGTTTTCTCGTATGAAAAATTTATTACCAACTCGTTTTAAGGCAGGGCTTCTTGTAATGGCGTTCTGTGTTGCTGAGACCCCCGGCTGGTCGCAGACGCTGGCCATGACCCGGCAGGTCGCCCGCAAGGCCAAAACGGCAATTGCTCCCGAAACGCGCCCGTTGAAAGACGTCCTGAGGGAGATCAAAAGCCGTTATAATGTCGATATTTTGCTCGAAGGAGGTTTGATTGACGGCATACGGGTAGCCGCCGAGGTCGTCGATTTCAATCAGAGTGTCGAACGGAACCTGACTAAGATTCTGCGGCCCAATCAATTACACTACAAAAAAATTAAGGCAGGTTCGTACCTGATTCTGGACGAAAAGAAGGGGCCAAAGTCTACCGACGATCAGCCATTAACATATATCCATTCGGAAGGTTTTGGTAATCAGCTGCCTGGCGAAAAATCGGCTGAGGATTCCGCTCTGCCATCCGGCAGGGGGGCGGAAACCGTGGCGGATGTGACCGTGCGGGGTAAAGTAACGGACGACGAAAAAGGGAGCGGGCTGCCCGGGGTGAGTGTGGTGCTGAAAGGTACGCAGCGGGGGGCAACCACCGATCCCGACGGTAATTTTTCAATTGTCGTTCCCGACGGCAAGGCTGTCCTGGTATTTAGTTTTGTTGGTTACGAAGCGCAGGAAGTGACCGTCGGAAACCGTACATCCATCAACATCAGCCTGAAAGCGGATACCAAATCCCTGAACGAAGTAGTCGTGGTGGGCTACGGTACGCAGAAAAAAGCAAACCTGACCGGAGCGGTTTCCACCGTGGGCGGGGAGGTGCTCGAAAGCCGTCCGCTGGTCAATCTGGCGCAGGGCTTGCAGGGGTTGGTGCCGAACCTGAACATCAACATCAACAGCGGGGCGCCGGGCCGGGGGGCTACCTACAACGTCCGGGGAACTACGTCCATCAACGGGGGCGGGCCGCTGGTGCTGGTCGATGGGGTGCAGATGGACCCAAACCTGATCAATCCGGCGGATGTCGCCAGCGTGACCGTCCTGAAAGATGCGGCTTCGGCGGCTGTCTACGGGGTTCGCGGGGCCTACGGGGTTATTTTGATTACCACCAAAACGCCCAAAAAGAACGCACCGTTGCGGGTCAATTATTCGGGTTCGATCACCACCACCCGGCCGACGCGCCTGCCCAAATACGTTAATTCCGTCCAGTACATCCGGATGCACCGCGAAGCCGACGCCACCGGGGCCAGCAGTGGCGGTTCGCAGGCCACCGAAAAGTTTACGGAACTCGACCTGGCCAATGCCGAAAAATACCTGGCCGATCCGGCGAACAACCTGCCGGTTTATGTCGATCCGGGCAACCCGTCGAAATACCGTTACGTCGGCAATACCGACTGGATTGCCGAACAGTATCCGGGCTGGGCACCGATGACCGACCACAACCTGTCGCTGTCGGGTGGGGAGGGAAGAACGTCTTTCGTGGCTTCGCTGGGGTATCTGGGGCAGAAAGGAATCCTGGACGTAGCCAACGAAACCTTCCGGCGCTACAACGCCAACCTGAAAGTATCGACGGAGGTAACCAAATGGATGGACCTGAATTTCCGGTTTAACCTGAACCGGACCGAGGGCAACAGACCGACGCCCGCCAACACCGGCGGCACCGCCGAAAGCTGGATCAGTAACGACCTGCGCCCCATCATGCCGGTCTACCATCCCGACGGAAATTTTTCCGGGCAGGGGAGCTTCACCAACCCCATTGCGCTGGCGACGCTGAACGGACGCTCGCTTGATAAGGCGAATGACCTGTGGCTCACCGGAGCTATCGTGCTGCGGCCCATCGAAGGCTTGCGGGTGGAGGCCAATTACACCTGGAATGGCTACAACCGGAACATCGAGCGCCACTGGAAAGAATACAACGAATACGGAGCCAACGGCGTGTTGCTCGGAACCTTCCCCTGGTCGCGCCCGAGCCGCGTCACGGAAGCGTATAACACGGACACCTACACGGCGCTGAATGCCTACGCGGAATACCAGCGCACCTTCGGCACCAAACACAACATCAAGGCGCTGGTGGGTTACAACCAGGAATTGAAGCAGATGAAATTCGATTCCAGCTCCATCAAAAACCTGATTGATCAGACCATCCCTGCGCCCAACCTCAACAACGACCCCGCGCCCGGCATTGGTGCCAGCCGGGGCGAGTGGGCCGTGAGCGGCACGTTTTTTCGCCTGAATTACGATTATGCCGGGAAATACCTGCTGGAGCTAAACGGACGGTATGACGGAACTTCCCGGTTTCCGCGCGGCAATCGCTACGTGTTCCTGCCGTCTATTTCGGCGGGCTGGCGGATTTCGGAAGAACCATTCTTTAAACCGCTGCAAAATGTGGTCAACGACCTGAAATTCCGGGGGTCGTATGGAACACTGGGCAATCAGGCCGGTGACGTGCTGGGCAATTATCCGTACCTGGCCACCATGTCGGCGGGGTTAGTCAATTACATCTTCGGGGGCCAGCGGGGGGGCGGCGTCGGCACACCGGGGCTGATTAGTGCCAATTTTACGTGGGAGAAAGTGACCACAATGGACCTCGGGGTGGATTTTAGTTTGTTTAACAACCGCCTGATCACCAATTTCGACTGGTATATCCGGGATACGAAAGACATGATTGTCGGGGCGTCTCCGCTGCCCGCCGTCCTGGGAACCAGCGCCCCCCGGCAAAATGCGGCCAACCTGCGCACCAAAGGCTGGGAACTGAGCACTACCTGGCGCGACCGGATTAACAAGGACTGGACCTATGAGGTGACGCTGGCGTTGTCGGACTATACCGCCAGAATTACCAAATACGATTTGAACACCACCAATTCCATTACCAATCTGGGGAACGGCAACTATTACAACGGCCAGCGGCTGAACGAAATCTGGGGGTTTGAAACCGCGGGCTTCTTTGCAACCGACGACGCGGCTGCTCAGGTGGATCAAAAGCAGATCTGGGGCGGTACGTGGCTGGCCGGTGATATTCAGTACAAAGACCAGAACGGAGATGGTAAGATTACGCGGGGCGTCAACACCCTGTCGGACCCCGGCGACCAGAAAGTTATCGGGAACTCGACCCCGCGCTACCAGTTTGGCCTGAACCTGTCAACGCAGTACAGAAACTTCGACTTCACGATGCTGGTGCAGGGAATTGGCAAACGGGATCTGGCGCTTTCGGGACGCCAGTTCTGGGGTTTTACCAGTGAGTGGGATGTGCCGCTGCAACCGATTCTGGACTACTGGACGCCCGAAAATACGGGTGCCTACTACCCCCGGATGCGGTTTGGCGGAGGGGGGAATTTCCAGCCGCAGACCAAATACCTACAGAACGGGGCCTACGCGCGGCTGAAAAACATCTCGCTGGGGTATACCCTGCCTCGGGCTTTGACCAACAAAATCAAACTGCAAACCGTGCGGGTGTACGTAACCGGGCAGAATTTGTTTGAGGTCACGAAGTTTTACAAGGCACTCGACCCGGAAACCTTCAGCCAGGGCGCTTATCCGCTGAACCGGGCGTTATCCGGGGGCATCCAGATTGGTCTTTAAGTTTTACGAAAAGCAATACCGTCATGTTTCGCTATAAATCTATTCTGTATTTCCTGATGCTGGCGCTGGTGGGCCTTTCCTGCAAACGGGAGGATTTCCTGGACCGGTTTCCGCAAAGTGCCCTGACCGAGCAGACGTTCTTTAAAAACGAGAACGACCTGAAACTCTACGCCAATCAGTTTTATCCATCACTACCTGTTCAGACGAGCCTGTCCGAAAATGCATCTGACAATTTTGTGCCCAATAACCGCGACAGTTTTCTGTCGGGCTTGTATGTGGTGCCGGTTACAGCTTCGGAGGGCGGCTGGACCTGGACCAACGAACGCAACGCTAATTATTTCCTGAACCGTTACCAGCGGGCCGATGCGGCTCCCGCCGTGAAAAACAGGTATGCCGCCGAAGTACGGTTTTTCCGGGCCTACAACTACTGGCGCAAAGTGGTGCGGTTTGGCGATGTGCCGTGGCTCAGCAAAGATTTAACCGACGTGTCGGAAGAACTGACCGACCCCAAGCGCCCGCATAAGGAAGTGATGGATTCGGTGCTGGTGGACCTGAACTTTGCCGTTGAAAATCTGCCCCTGCCTAAAGATGCCGAAGCCAACCGCCTGCACAAATATGCGGCCGCGGCCCTGAAAGCCCGCATCTGTCTGTGGGAAGGTACTTTCCGGAAATACCACGCGCTGGGCGACCACCAGCCGTATTTGCAGGAAGCCGTCAATGCATCGGAATTGATCATGAATTCGGGTTTGTACAGCATCTGGACAACCGGCAATCCCAATACCGATTACTACAACCTGTTTATTCAGGAAGAACTACAGAGCAATCCGGAAGCCATTATGCCCATGCGCTACCTGAAAGACGTGCTGATGCACAACCTGACGCGGCAATTGGGCGAATCGGGTACGGGTTTCAGCAAAAACTTCGCGCGGGCCTTCCTGTCGAAAGACGGTTTGCCGACGAGCCTGAGTCCGCTGTACAAAGGCGACAACACGCTGGAAGAGGAAGCGACCAACCGCGATCCGCGGTTCAAGCAGCTGATCGGCACCCGGGGCTTTGTGTTTCAAGTCAATGCCAACGGCACCCGCGATACCATCAACCTGCCCCGAATCGGCACCAGCGTGGCCCCGACGGGCTATCAGGTGATCAAAGGCCGCTCGCCGGACCTGGCGCAGTGGAACGCCAATCAGTCAACACTGGACCTGTTTATTTTCCGGTATGCCGAAACGCTGCTGGTCTACGCCGAAGCAAAGGCCGAACTGGGGCAGGCGGATCAGGCGGTGCTGGACAACTCGATCAACAAAATCCGGGCGCGGGTGGCCATGCCGCCCCTGAACGTGAATGTCCCGAAAGATCCAAAATCCGACTTTCCGGCCCTGCCCGCCCTGCTGGACGAAATCCGGCGCGAACGGCGCATCGAACTGGCCGCTGAGGGTTTCCGGCTGGATGATTTGCTGCGCTGGAAAGCCGGTAAGCTGATCGAAAATCCCGAAACCGTTCTGGGCATGAAGCTGACGCCCGCAATGCGGGCGATGTACCCGGCCACGCAGGTCGCTAATATTGTGGTGGACGCCAACAACTACATCCGGACCTACAACAACATCACCAGCCGGACGTGGGACGACAAAATGTACCGCTATCCGATTCCGTCGCAGGAACTGACGCTCAATCCGAATCTGGCCCCGCAGAATCCGGGCTGGTAAATCCGTTTTGAGCTACTGAAGACGTGCAGAACGAGGTCTTTGCCGGTTGTAAGCCGTCGGAGACCTCGCTTTTTTGGTAATCTCTTCTAATTGGCAAACCCGTCGAATCCTATTGTTAGAACCCTGAAACGTTTTTCTTTTGGCTGTTTCCAGTACCCAGTCGCAGCATCCACGGCGAAGATCGCGCCCAACCTGAAGAAAACCCGGGAACGCCTTTGTTCATTCCGATGGAAACCGAACGGCTTGGGAAAATGAAGTATTATTTTTATAAAAAACTAAATTATTCTTAATTTCGTAACGGTGCAGACCCGGTTGGCCGTAAAGCTAAACGTCAATCGTTTTTATTGGTGTTGTATTCTGGTTTTCATGAAGTGTTTTTCCTTCCTCTTTTTTCGGCTACCGATTCTGAGTCTTGTTCTCCTGGTCTCGATGTCATGCGGTGACGAAGGCGAAACACGGAAAAGGAAGGAGAAGAAAGTGTCTGAGTCCATCGACGTATTGGGTGCCCTGCCCGAATCGGTGATTGATCCGCCGGATAATCCGACGAACCCGCAGAAAGTGGAACTGGGGCGGTTGCTGTTTTACGACCCGATTTTGTCCGGCAACCGGGATGTGGCCTGTGCAACCTGCCATCAGCCGGATTTCAATTACGCCGAATTTCTGGAAACATCGATTGGGGTGAACGGAACCGGGAGCGGCAGCAAACGGCAGTTTCGAACGCCCAACTCCATTCCGTTTGTCAAGCGAAACTCGCAGTCTATCCTGAATACCGCGTTCAACGGCATCACCAACCACGGTGAGTATAATCCCGTTCTGGCTCCCATGTTTTGGGATTTACGGGCCAAAGGGCTGGAAGAACAGGCGTTGATCCCGATTAAAACCCTGGAAGAAATGCGGGGTCATGCGTATACGGAGGAGACCATTCTGGATGAAGTCATTGCCCGGATTCGCAACATTCCGGAATACCAGACGCGGTTTGGCGAAGTGTTTTCGGGAGAGACAAACCCCGTACACGCGAACAATCTGGCGAAAGCCATTGCCGCGTACGAACGGACGCTGGTAGCGAACCAGTCGCGGTTTGATCAATACATGCGGGGGGATAGTAATGCGCTTTCGCTGAGTGAAAAAGACGGCCTGAATCTGTTTTTACGAACCGGTTGTGCCAAATGCCACAACGGCCCGATGCTGTCCGACTTTAAATTGCATACGCTGGGGGTGCCCGACACCCAGAACCGGCAGGAATCGGATGCGGGTGTTCACAACAACTATGCGTTTCGGACGCCGTCGCTGCGCAACCTGCGGTATACGGCCCCCTACATGCACAGCGGGCGGTTTGCTACGCTGGATCAGGTGCTGCTGTTTTATGAAGATGTGGCGGGCGGGAAAATAGAAAATCCGCACGTGACCGCCAGCCAGATGGACCCGCTGGCCCGAAAAATGGACGTGAATTTCCGGGATATTTCCGGAATTGTTGAATTCCTGAACACGCTCAACGACGATTCGTTCGACAAAACCGTTCCAACCCGCGTGCCCAGCGGGCTGAAGGTGAAAGGGAATGTGGAGTAACGGTAATTTGTCCTTTTCCTCCACATTCCCTTTTTTGCTACAGCGTCTCTTTCAGCCACGCGAAAAATTCCCGCTGCCAGACCAGTGCATTCTGTGGCGTCAGCACCCAGTGGTTTTCGTCGGGCAGGTAAAGCAGTTTGCTTTTGATGCCGCGCAACTGAGCCGCCTGGAAAGCCTGCAGGCCCTGCTCGATGGGAACCCGGTAGTCTTTGCCGCCCTGGATGATGAAAATCGGGGTGTCCCACTTATCCACAAAATTGCTCGGTGACTGTTCATACGTACGCTGGGCAGCCTTGTTTTTCTGGTCCCAATACGGTCCGCCGAAATCCCAGTTGACAAAAAACAATTCTTCGGTGGTGCCATACATACTCCGGAAATCAAAAACACCGTCGTGCGAAATAAACGTTTTAAACCGTTTGTCGTGCATCCCGGCCAGCGCATACACCGAGTACCCGCCGAAGCTCGGACCAACGCAGCCGAGCCGGTTTTTATCCACATACGGTTCTTTCGCCACATCGTCAATTGCGCTCAGGTAATCCTTGAGAACCTGTCCGCCCCAGTCCTTGCTGACCTGCTCGTTCCATTCGGTGCCGTGCCCCGGCATCCCCCGACGGTTTGGAGCCACAACGATGTAGCCCTGTGATGCCATCAACTGGAAGTTCCAGCGGTAGGAATACATCTGCGTCAGGGCCGACTGCGGACCACCCTGGCAGTAAAGGAGTGTCGGGTATTTTTTGGACGCATCAAAACCCGGCGGGTAAATCACCCAGACCAGCATTTGCTTGTTGTCGGTGGTTTTGACCATCCGGCGCTCGGTTTTGCAGATACCGGTGTTTTTCAGAACCGCGTCGTTGACGTGCGTGAGTTGTTTCAGCGACCCATTGCCCAGATCAACGGTATAGAGTTCGGTCGGGTGGTTCATGTCCGTCCGGGAAACGACCAGCGTGTTCCCAGCCTGCCCGATGATGCCCGTAATGTCGAAATCACCTTTGGTAATCTGCGTAATCACCGGCATCATTTTAGTCAGTCCCGGATACGTCACTTTAAAGAGCTGGATGGTACCATCGACGGCCGACGTAAAAAACAGCGCCGTTCCGTCCTGGCTCCATTTAAAACTGTTGACGTGAATATCGTCGCGCTGCTGCGTCAGGTTGAGTTTGGCGGGGCCGTTCATGACCACAATATCCTGCTTGTCGGCTTCATAACCGTCGCGCTTCATTTGCAGCCAGGCCAGTTGCCCTTTGGCGTTGTACTCGGGGCTAACGTCATAGCCCTTGTTTTCTTCCGTCAGGTTTTTGGTCGTACCGGTGGCCAGATCGTATTCGTACAGATCGGTATTGGTGCTGACGGCGTAGTCCGTTCCTGCTTTTTTCTTGGTGACGTACAGAATGCGTTTGCCGTCGGGGTGCCAGATAAAGTCCTCATCGCCCCCGAACGGTTTTTGCGGACAGTCGAACTTCTCGCCCGGCATGATGTCTTTGGCCTTTCCGGCTTTCCCGTTGACCAGTGGAGCCACAAAAACGTGATCGTATTTGCCGTCTTCCCAGGTGTCCCAGTGGCGGTAATTCAGCGAATTATAAACGTACGCATTTGATTTCTTAAGGTCCGGGTATTTATCGACGCTGGTGATGTCCTCCAGCTTCACGGCTTCGCTGCTGATGATGTGTTTGCCATCCGACGAAATCCGGGAATTGAGCAGTAGCTCATCGGCATTGGCAATTTCCACCGCCGGGCCGCCGGTTAACGGTATTTTGTAGAGTTTTCGCGCGCTTTTGTTTTCCTCGGCGCTGGGCGTACTGACCGCATAAACGACCGACTGTTTGTCTTTTGAAATGCCCAGCCCTGATACGCGGCCCCATTTCCAGAGCTGTTCGGGGGTGAGCGGAGTTTGCGCCTGTGTGCTCAGCGATAGCAGCAGAAGACTGCCCATCAAGCTTATTTTTTTCATGCGAGTTTCGGAAAGATTGAGAAGTGTTGGTGCCTCAAACTTACGGATAATCCGGAATTTTTAGGTGGAATACCCCGCGCTGTTTTACCCGGCTGGACCGGATGTTTATCGCCGGTTTGGTGGGATAAGCGGGCCGATTTTCGTATTTTTGAAAACTGAATTTAATGAGTGAAACCTCCTGAAGCCACTCCGGCACACTTCACGTTCTTTGACGAAATGATGGATGGGAACGTTCTTCGGCGTTCTGGGGATGGGGTGTGACGAACGGTAGCCGAAAACGTCTACAACGTGTTTCTGGCAGCAGCGGCCCGCCGGAGGGTAAGATTAGAGACAAGATACAATGAACGAAACAGCAACACTGCAACCGGTTGATTTTCTGAAGCAATACTACGGCTATGACCGGTTCCGGCCCATGCAGGAAGACATCATCCGGACGCTGCTCGACGGGCGTGATACGCTCGTGCTGATGCCGACGGGTGGGGGCAAGTCGGTTTGCTTTCAGGTTCCGGCGCTGATGAAACCGGGCGTTTGTGTGGTGGTGTCGCCCCTGATTGCGCTCATGAAAGACCAGGTCGAGGCCCTGTTGCTGAACGGTATTTCGGCGGCTTACCTGAACAGCACACAAAGCAGCAAGGAGCAGCGCGAGATTGAGCAGGAGTGTCAGGCCGGTCGCTTGAAACTGCTCTACGTTTCGCCCGAGAAAATGCTGTCGGAGTCGTTTTTTGTTTTTCTGAATACCCTGCAAATCAGTTTCTTTGCCATCGACGAGGCCCACTGTATTTCGTCCTGGGGACACGACTTTCGCCCGGAATACACCCAGTTGAACCTGCTGAAAAACCATTTTCCCGATGTGCCCGTGGTCGCCCTGACGGCCACCGCCGACAAACTGACGCGGCAGGACATCATTACCCAACTGCACCTGAACGATCCGGCGGTTTTCATCGCTTCCTTCAACCGTCCTAACCTGAGCCTGCGGGTTTTGCCCGGCCTGAAACGGATGCAGCAGATTGAGCGGTTTCTGGCCCAGAAGCCCGATGAGTCGGGGATTATCTATTGCCAGAGCCGTAAATCGACGGAAAGCCTGGCGGCTAAGTTGCAGGAAAAAGGTTACCGTGCCGGTTACTACCATGCCGGGATGAGCGCGGAAAGCCGGGCGCAGGCGCAGGAAGAGTTCGTGCGCGACGATGTACGGGTTATGTGCGCGACCATCGCCTTTGGGATGGGCATCGACAAATCCAACGTGCGCTGGGTGATTCATTATAACATGCCCAAAAACCTGGAGAGTTTTTACCAGGAAATCGGGCGGGCCGGGCGCGACGGTTCGGCTGCCGAGACGGTTTTGTTTTACAGCTTTGCCGACGTTGCCAACTGGAAGGAAATGCTGTCCGAAAACGCACCGGCCAATCTGGGCCTGCAAATGGCCAAGCTGGAGCGGATGCAGCAATACGCCGAAGCGCACTTATGCCGGCGGCAGATTCTGTTGAGTTACTTCTCCGAAGATTTTTCGGAAGCGTGCGGCAATTGCGATGTGTGCCGAAATCCGCGCGTGACATTCGACGGTACGGTATTGGCCCAGAAAGCCCTGTCGGCACTGGTACGGCTGAGGGAACAGGTACCTGTAAACACGCTGATTGACGTGCTGCGCGGATCGCGGAACCAGACGGTCCTGCGAAATAATTACCATCTGATTAAAACCTACGGCGCGGGCAGCGATCTGAAATTCGATGAGTGGCGGAGTTATCTGCAACAACTCATCAACATCGGCGTGATTGAAGTTGCCTACGACGATCATTATTTCCTGCGTCGGGGTATTCTGGCCGATGCGGTCTTGTTTCAGAATCGAAAAATCCAATTAATCAAACCGGAGGATGCGGCCCAGCTCAAAGCCGAACAAAAACCGAAAACCAAAACAGAGACGGCGCGTGACGGGCTGTTCGAGCGGCTGCGGCAACTGCGGAAACAATTGGCCGACGAACAGAATGTTCCGCCGTATGTGATCTTTACCGACTCGACGCTCGAAGAAATGAGCCGCCTACGGCCCACGACGCCCGAAGCGTTCCGAAATGTTGGTGGCGTTGGCGACCGGAAATTACAGGTTTTCGGCAAACCGTTTATGCAGGCCATTGCTGCGTTTCTGACCGAACAGGCACGGGAGGGAACCAACCTGAAAGGTGCGACGCATCTGCTGACGTATGATTTCTACCTGCAAGGGCTGACGGTTGATGAAATTGCCCAGGAGCGAAAACTTTCTTCCTCCACCATTGCCTCGCATCTGATCTACCTTTCGGACAACGGATACGAGGTCGATCTGGCCGAACTTATTGGCACCGCCGAACGCCTGGATATCGAACGCGCCATTGCCCGTGCCGGGGTGGAAAACAGCGCGTTAAAGCCAATTTACGACGCGCTTCAGGGCCGGTACGACTACGCTAAAATCCGGATTGTGGCGGCCCTGATGGGGCGCATTCTCTGAATGGTCTATGGCATTAGTAGGAAGGCCGTTTAGTAATTTTTATAGAACCGCTATTTGGTAAAGTGCAGAAAATCAACTAGCTTCGTATAAATGTCTTTTTATTAATCCGTGACCGTCGTGTTGACGTAAACAACAACCAAGTCTGTTTTGATAAAAAAAGCGAGTGTAATTCTGCTGCTGTCGAGCCTTAATTTCGCGACGGCGAAGGACGTTCATTCAAGAGAGTTCACGTCCCATTCCAATGGCACCGTCAGTGTAAGGTTGCCTGGAACCGCGACCATCCAAAGTTTACAGCCGGTCCAATTTTGCGGGGAGTCTGTTCCCCTTAGACAATCTAAAGTTACCCGTCGCTGGGTAACAGTTTTATTACAACAATCCCGTCACCGGGATTATCTGCTCCGGCTTCGTAAACGAGCGGTTCATTTTTTTCCGGTCATTGAGCCTATCCTGGCCAAGTACAAAATTCCCCGGGATTTTAAGTATCTGCCACTGGCCGAAAGTGATTTGTCAGGGTCAAGCACATCGCCTAAAGGGGCGGGGGGCTACTGGCAGTTGATGCCCCAGACCGCCCGGAACTATGGGCTAATCGTCAGAGCGGGCCGGGATGAGCGGAGAGATTTGCAAAAATCGACCGTTGCGGCCTGTCTGTACCTACGCGAGCTGTACAGTGAATTGGGTTCCTGGACGCTGGTAGCGGCTGCTTACAACAGCGGAGTTACCCACGTTCAGAAACGCATCGACCAGCAGGGTATCCGGAGTTATTACAATCTGCGGCTCCACCGGGAAACCAGCACGTATCTGTACCGGGTTCTGGCGTACAAAGAATTGCTGACGCGTCCGCGCATGTACAGCGATATGCTGCATCCGGCCGTGCTGGCCGACCTGACCAAGCCGTTGCCGGGCGAGCGTTTTCAGCCGGGGGTCATGCCGTTTGTTCGGCAGAGCACCGAACCGGGTGTTGAACCCGAGCCAACCTGGGGTCCCCGGAGCCGGAATCTACTGGAAGAAGCTCTGGCGCAGATTATCAACGGTTCGACGGGTGGCGATGGGTCGGCTGAAGATTCGGGTTCGATGATGACATCGCCCGGTCATGCGCCGATGTCCGCAGCCGCCTTGCTGGGTGGTCGGGTATTGCGGTTCCGCCGGTCGCGGTTGTACCAGGTTTTTCTGGCCGCCCGACGTAAAATTCAACCCCTGTTCGATTGGGACTGGGTGTAATGTTTCACCGATCAACGACAAAAAGGGGCGCTAGCGCCCCTTTTTGTCGTTTCCACCCGTAACAACTTAATGACTGATAGGCAGGTAAATTCGAAAAAGTGCTCCCTGACCTTCCTGACTTTCGGCCATGATGGCACCGTAATGATTCTCGACAACCTTTTTGACAATAGCCAGGCCCAGGCCCGTACCGGAATACGGCCCCTTCTGGCTGTGCAGACGCTGGAATGCCCTGAAAATCTGCTGACGGTATTCGGGTTTGAAGCCAATCCCATTATCCTGAATGCTGATTTCGTAGAATCGGACGCTTTTTTGCAAAGGTTCCAGGATAACGGGCAACACCGGAAAACTCAGTCCTGCTGGTAATTCACCCAACCGGATTTCCCGAAACGATACCCGAACGTGGGGCGGCACCTCGGGGTACGAAAACTTCAGGGCATTACTCAATAAATTTTGAAACAGTTGCCGCAACTGGCTCATATTGCCTTTGATGGTCGGGAGCGAATCGACTTCAATCACCGCTTTCTTTTGCTGAATCGCCCATTCCAGATCCGTCAGCACATCGCTGATCAGATTGTTGAGGGAAATGGGAACCGGTTCGGGTTGCTGCGTTGAAAGCCGCGAATAGGTGAGCAGATCGGCCACAAGATCGGACATCCGGCTGGCTGCGGACTGCATACGCTGGATCAGATCGACGCTGTCGTCATGCTGAACGCCGAGCTTTTCGCGCAGCAGATCACAAAACGCCCGGATTTTTCGCAGTGGTTCCTGTAAATCGTGGCTGGCCGCATAGGCAAACTGTTCCAGGGCTTCGTTCGACCGGATCAGGTCTTCGTTGGATTTTTTCAACTGAAGCTCCTGAAGTTTGCTTTCGGTGATGTTCATGAACGTAATCACAATCTGATCGGGTCCCTGCCGAACAGCCGCTACGGTAAACCAGGCTTCCAGACCGTTCTCATCGGTGTAATACTGCGTTGTCTGATCCGTTTCACCGGTTTCGGTAACCTGCTTATAAAAGTTGAATAAGCCGGATTCGATATTGCCGGGAAAAACTTCCAGCAGACGGTGCCCGGTAATTTCATTAGGGGGTAGAAACAAATCCCGTTCAACGGCCCGGTTGGCGGTCTGCATCAGAAAATCAATAATTTGCCCACTTTCATCCCGAATGGCCCGCATGGTAATGATGCTGCTTAGCGAAGCGTCCAGCGTGGCCTGAAGACGTTCGGCCTGCTCCTGTTGCATCTGTTCGACCCACTTCCGGTCGGAAATATCCTCGAAGGAAAGCACCAGGCCGTCGTACAACGGTGTCGCCGTAATCAGAAACCAGGTAATACGGTTATTGATCGGGTGAGAAAATTCAACCACCTGGGATTGTTGTAATTCGATGGCATTAACGTACCGTTGAAACAGACCGCTTGATCGGGCCTCCGGAAACAGGTGGGTCAGGGATTGACCAATGAGTTGATCCCGTTCGAGCCCCATAAGCTCAACCATTTTCTGATTAACGATCTGGTAGCTGAAATCGATAATTTGGGCCTGTTCATCCCGAACCGCCACGCAATAGACAAGGCAGTTCCGGGCTGCATCCATAACGGCCTGCATCATCGCACTCGGCTCCCGCAGTGGTTGAGTCGGTAGCCTTTCGGCGGTTGTATTCCTGATGGGGGTAGTCATAGTGTCCTCGTCTTCCGGTAGGTAAACTACAAGAAGCAAGCTTTTGTGTCAAATTTGATTCTAAAAATTAATAGACAGAGTATTTCAACATAACGGGCAGAAAATGTCCGGTTTTTATCGATTCTGGCAGTGACCTTTTTTCAAAATCTCCGTCTAACCGGAACACATCACGGTTTGTGAGCGTTTTGTAGTGAAAACCAAGGTTTTAGGGCGTGCATCAACAACGTTTTTTCTTTTCGATTATCCTTATCAGCTTTTTCAGTAGTACGGTTGCCACTACGGCTTTGGCCCAGCGTAAATCCGGTGGTATAGTGCGCAAATTACCGGTTCGAACGGCTTCGATACCCAAACCGGCGGGTATTAATTTTTGCGGAGAACCCGTTCCGGTAGAAAGCGGGGCGGTGGCACACAACTTATCGATGGCGCTGATGCGGAATGTGTCGTCTCAGCAATACCTGATGAACTTCCGCCGTCGGGCCATTGCACAGTATTTCCCGATCATTGAACCGATTCTGAAAAAATACCGGATTCCCGACGATTTTAAATACCTGGCGGTGGTCGAAAGTGGCTTGCAGGCCGATGCCATTTCGCACAAGGGCGCGCTGGGCTACTGGCAACTCATGCCCGAAACCGCCACGGAACTGGGTTTGAAACTGACGGATAAAGTGGATGAACGAAAAGACCTACTCAAATCGACCGATGCGGCCTGTCGTTACCTGCGGATTCTGTATCGCAACCTGGGTTCGTGGACGATGGTGGCGGCTGCCTACAACGGGGGCATTGGCCGCATGCAGTCGCACATGAAAAAGCAGCACGAAACGAATTATTACTTTCTGTCAATGAATCAGGAAACGAGCGATTACCTCTACAAGATCGTGGCCGTCAAGGAGTTTTTCCAGTTTCCGGGGCAGTACCTGACCAGTAACCTGATGGCATCGGTAAACTCCTACGAACGCGAACGGGCCGAAGCCATTGCGCGGGGCATCATTCCGGCTGAAGAGCCGGAACCAGTCGGTTTTGCCATCGAGCCGAAGGAAAGCCTGGAACTGCGGTTTGAAAGTGCTTCGGTCGATAGTTTGCTGGGGGCTTTGTCACGACCCAAACCCGTTGCCTCTACGTTGTTCAAAGGCGACGTGCAGGCCGAACTCGTCAAACCGGGCAAGATCGCTATCGGGTAAACGTGGCAGTTCCGATTGACAGAAGGGGCGCAGATCGGGGACCAGAAATTAGGCAAAAACGACCTGTTATACGCCATTGTTGACGATGTGGACCAGCGTTCGGGGCAGCTTTTCCTGCGGTCCGTCAAGCTGGTTTCGGCCGCCGGTCAGCAGCCTTACAGTGTGACGTTGATCTGCCTGAATCCGCAGACCGGTCTGGCGGGTGTGCCGCTTCCCAAAGCTGATCAGCTCAAACCGGGTGGCCGGACCTGGACGGTGGGCTGGAAGGTGCTGTGAGTCAAATTAGACGATTTGGCAGAAATGTTTGGCGTACCCACGGACTTTAATCCTGATATTAGCCAGACGTACCTATCTTTGGCAACCAATACGGTTTTTCGGCCAAAGCCAGAAAAGTCGCCAATGCTCAGGATTCAAACACGGGTTTCAGTCCGTGGGTTCGTATATGCTCGCTCTTCCCATTTTTTTAGTGCTTGCGGTTAGTTTCGTTGTGGTAGGGGTTTACCTCGAACGAAAAGTTTCGGCCTTTATTCAGGACCGGCTTGGTCCGATGGAGGTCGGGAAATACGGTTTGCTGCAACTGATTGCGGATTTGCTCAAACTGATGCAGAAAGAAGACATTGTGCCCAAAGCCGCCGATCGACGGCTTTTTCTGCTGGCTCCGATGGTGATTTTTGCGTCGGTCTTTGCCGGGTATGCCGTTCTGCCGCTTACACCTGATTTGCAGGGCGCGACAACCGACGTGGGGGTTTTCTACCTGATGGCAATTGTGTCGGTTGATGTCATTGGAATTATGATGGCGGGCTGGGGTTCCAACAACAAGTACTCACTCCTGGGGGCGATGCGCTCGGTAGCCCAGATTATTTCCTACGAAATACCGCTTGGCCTGACCATTCTCTGCGCTGTTATGATCGGGCAGACGCTGAATTTGCAGGATATGAGCTTTCAGCAGGGCATTTATGCCGAAGAAACCAATTACCTGTTTGGCCTGAAATTTCTGAATATCGATGTCACCAACTGGGGCGGTATTTTTAGCTGGAACATTCTGCGGAACCCGTTCCTGCTAATTGCTTACATCGTTTTCTTCATTACCACCCTGGCTGAGAGCAATCGTGCGCCCTTCGACCTGCCCGAAGGCGAATCGGAACTGGTGGGTGGTTACAACACCGAATACAGCGGAATGCGGTTTGCGCTACTGATGCTGTCGGAATATGCCATGATGTTGCTGGTGTCGTTTCTGGGCGCTATTTTGTTTCTGGGAAGCTGGAACACGCCCTTACCCAATCTGGGGCCTCTGCGGCTGGCCGACTGGACAAGCGGTTTGCCGGGCACGGCCTGGGGTAACATCACCGGCTTTTTCTGGCTGTTTTCCAAAGCCATGCTGGCAATTCTGTTGCAGATGTGGGTCCGCTGGACGTTTCCCCGTGTGCGGGTTGATCAGATGATGTTCCTGTGCTGGAAAGTCCTGACGCCCATCGGCCTGGTTCTGCTGTTGATTTCCGGCGTTTGGCGGTTGTTGATGATTTAATGGCACTTTATTTGTCCTAAAATAGTTGTACAGATATAAGTACCTAAATTCAACACATGTCTTTTACGAAATTACCGCTCATTGAGCCCATTTTGGAGGCTCTGAGCGCCGAAGGTTATACCACTCCCACACCTATCCAGGAACAAGCCATTCCCATTTTGCTCGACCGCCGGGATTTGCTGGGTTGCGCCCAGACCGGTACCGGTAAAACAGCCGCCTTTGCCATTCCGATTCTGCAAATTCTGAGCGAACAGAAAGGCAGCGAACGCGGTCAGCGCCCCATTAAAGCCCTGATTCTGACGCCTACGCGTGAACTTGCCATTCAGATTGGCGAAAGCTTTACGGCGTACGGAAAATACCTGAACCTGCGCCATACCGTTATTTTTGGGGGCGTTTCGCAACACGCGCAAACGCAGGCCCTGAAAGCCGGTGTTGATATTCTGATTGCCACGCCGGGCCGTCTGCTCGATCTGATGAACCAGCGGTTTATTGATCTGCGCACGATTGAACTCTTTGTGCTCGACGAGGCCGACCGGATGCTGGATATGGGATTCGTGCATGACGTTAAAAAAGTGATTGCCAAGTTGCCTTCGCAGCGCCAGTCGCTGTTTTTCTCGGCAACCATGCCGCCGGATGTAGCTAAACTGGCCGATAGCATTTTGAGAAAACCGGCTAAAGTGGAAGTGACACCAGTTTCATCCACCGCCGAAACCGTGAAGCAAGCCGTGTATTTTGTGGATAAAGCCAACAAGAAACGGCTGCTGATTCACCTGCTGAACGATCCAAAGATTGGTTCGGCGCTGGTGTTTGCCCGCACCAAACACGGAGCGGACAAAGTGGCCAAAGATCTGGCAAAAGCCGGGATTCAGGCCGAAGCCATTCACGGCAATAAGTCGCAAAACGCCCGCCAACGCGCCCTGTCCAACTTCAAAACCCGGCAGACCCGCGTGCTGGTCGCTACCGATATTGCCGCCCGGGGCATTGACGTCGAAGAGCTTTCACACGTCATTAATTACGAACTGCCAAACGTGCCGGAAACCTACGTTCACCGGATTGGCCGGACGGGCCGTGCCGGTAACAATGGAGTTGCGTTCTCATTCTGCGACGCGGAAGAGAAAGAATACCTGCGGGACATTAATAAATTGATTGCCAAGGCCATTCCGGTGGTGGATAACCATCCATATCCGTTGGGAACGGCCCCGGCCATTGAATCGCCGGAGCAGCCAACCCGTTCGCAAACGCCGGGCAACCGTTCCGAAAAACGAAGTGAAACAGCCAGCAACGATTTCCGAAACGGTAATCGTCGCCGGTTTAGCCGTCGCTAAATCTGAACGACGGTATTCTTTTTCTTCGTGGTCAGTTCGGCAGGTAAATGAGCCAGAATTTCATGCCTGAGTGCATCGATTAGCTTCCGCTTCAGAAAGCTGCGATGCGTTACCAGACTGACTTCCCGCACCGGTTGTGGAGCCTCAAAGGGCCGGATGCGGGCTTTACGGGTATCGTCCATGTCGAGCGTTGCCAGATAGGGCAGGAGCGTAAAACCGTTCTGTTTATCAATCAGTTTAATCAGGGTTTCGAGCGAACCCGTTTCGTAGCGGAGCGGCTGGCTGCCACTCTGGCGTTTGTCAGCCCCGCAGAGGCTAACTACCTGATTTCGAAAGCAGTGTCCTTCGGTCAATAACCACAAGCCGTCGGTTTGAAGATCGGTGGAACAAACGGCGGGCTTCTCAAAAAGCGGGTGCGAGTTGGCCGCGTAGAGGACGAAAGGTTCGTAGAATAGCGGTATTTCCAGCAAACCGTTTTCATCCAGCGGTGTTACCACAATGCCTACGTCGATTAAACCGTTTTTAAGCCGTTCCAGAATTTGTTCCGTCATCATTTCCTGAATCTGTACGGTTACGGCCGGATATTGATCGATGAACGGGCCGATGAAGTACGGAAGCAGATAAGGTGCCAGGGTTGGGATGATGCCAAGCCGGAGTTCTCCACTGAAATCTTCCCGCGACTCTTTGACAATTTCCGGAATGCGTCGGGCCGCCCGCAGGACTTCACGGGCCTGCTCCAGAATAATTTGGCCGGTTTCGGTAGGCACAACGGGTTGCTTGGAGCGGTCGAACAGCAAAATACCCAGTTCGTCTTCCAGTTTCTGAATTTGCATGCTGAGCGTTGGCTGGGTGACGTGGCAATGTTCAGCGGCTGTGGCAAAATGGCGGTGGGTGTCAACGGCAACAATGTAATCTAACTGCGAAAGGGTCATTAACGGAGTGGTTGAATGGCTAGAATAGATCGTATGATCCAAGATAGTTCTTGGCAGACTATAAAGAATAGGCGCTTCGTAAGCAGACCGCCCATCAAAGTCCTCTAACGATCATAAATATTATCGATGTAAAAATAAAAGATATTGATTGAAGTTATACGGTTTTCCGTTGTAATTTTGATCTACTAACTTATTATTTTGTCATGGAAGTACCCGGTATGGATGTCACTGTCTTGCAACAATCTCCGGCTGCCCGAAAATCAATCGGCAAAACCGGCGTTCTAATCGTCAACCTCGGAACGCCTGATAGCCCGTCGGTGCCGGACGTTCGGAAATATCTCCGGGAATTTCTGATGGACGGACGGGTGATTGACATTCCGTATGTTCAGCGGTATGCACTGGTCAACGGCATTATTGCTCCCTTCCGGGCGCCCAAATCCGCGAAGGTGTACCGGGAAGTCTGGACCGAGAAGGGTTCCCCTTTGAAGTATTACGGAGAGGTTGTTGAGCGCGAACTTCAGAGGCAATTAGGCGACAATTACGTGGTGAAACTGGCCATGCGGTATCAGAATCCCAGCCTCGAAGCCGGTCTTTCCGAATTTCAGAAACTGGGTTTAACCGACATTGTAGTCATCCCATTTTTCCCGCAGTATGCCTCTGCCACCACGGGTTCGGTTTACGAAAAAGTAATGGAAATTGTGGGGAAATGGCAGATTATTCCGCGAATTGAGTTCACCAACAGTTTTCTGGATCATCCGAAGTTTATTGAAGGGTTTGCGCAGCGCGCCCGCCCCTACATGGATAAGGAATCGTTTGACCATTACCTGTTTAGTTACCACGGTTTGCCCGAGCGTCAGATCCGGAAAGGCGATGTGACCGGCACGGTGTGCAAGCTGGGTGACTGCTGTTCGTCGCTCCACCCCCAGAACCAGTATTGTTACAGGGCGCAGTGTTTCGAAACTACCCGGCTGCTGGTGCGGGCACTCGGTATTCCGGAAGGAAAATACACCACCACGTTCCAGTCCCGGCTAGGCAAAGATCCCTGGATTAAGCCGTATACCGAAGATGTGGTTCAGGAACTGGGGCAAAAAGGCATCAGGAGCGTCTTGGCTTTTTCACCCGCCTTTGTGGCCGATTGTCTGGAAACGACAATTGAAGTGGGGGAGGAATACAAGGAATTGTTCGAGAAGCATGGCGGCAAACGCTGGCAACTGGTCGAAAGCCTGAACGACAGCCCCATCTGGATTGAACTGCTGGTGGATTTGGTGAAGAAGGCGGGGTGATTGAACTGCCCTGAACGTTGTTGTTCGTAAAGAAATAAAAAAGACCCGCCGTGAAGCGGGTCTTTTGTTTTAGCGGACGGCTATTTCTTTGCCCCTTGGGGTGAACAGCACCACCTTATTTTTCACCGGGGTTACGGTTTTCAGGTAGGTGAAAATCGCTCCCAGGTCCTGCTCACTCATCCCGGCATACATTCGCCAAGGCATTAGTGTATTGAATTCGGCGTGTTCGAGCGTCGCCGGATGTGTAAAGTCATCTTTTTCTGCCGCCTTGAACCGCGCGATGAACGCTTCTTTGGTCCAGCGTCCAATGCCCGTTTCGGCATCAGCGGTCAGGTTAGCGGAACGAACCGTGCCAACCGGCATGGCAAACGTGCGGCCACCGGCCAGTGTCATGCCCGGCAACGGCTGACCTTTTTCATCGACCGGCGTATGGCATTCGCCACAACCGGCAAACGTCAGCATGTACTTCCCGTAAGCCACCGAATCCGCCGGTTCTGGCCGTTTGCTGCCCTCTGATTTTGTCGGCATCGTGTTGATAATCAGGTTCATCGGGAAATCGGATTGCGACGCTGGAATCGCTGGATTTTCAATGGGCTTCAGCGTCCGGACATAGGCAATGATGGCCTTGATATCGTTCGAATCCATCTGCCCGTAATTCCGATACGGCATCACCGGGAACAGGGCGTTTCCATCTTTGCTGACCCCGGTGGTAATGGCGCGGTAAATTTCGCCGTCGCTCCAGCCGCTCAGGTGGGCGGGCGTCAGGTTTTTGGCGTAATAACTGCCCGGAAAGCCCATGTCGCGGGTGAAGGGTTCCCCGCCTTTTCCTTCCGTTCCGGCCACGAGCGGCCCGCCAACTATCTTCCAGTCGCGCTCGGAGTGGCAGTCGATACAAACGGCGACGTGATTGGCCAGGTATTTTCCCCGGGCAATTTGCGCGGAGTCGGCCTGGATGGTTAGTTCCGGCGCGGGGCCCACATTGGGGAGGGCCGTTTTGATGTAAGCAACACTACCGGCAATCAGTAGGACAACGACGCCGGCAATAATGCCCAGGATTCTGAAGACTTTTTTCATGATATGGTTATAAAGAGGAAGTATATAAATTACGCCATTTGAGATAGTTAAGGCTATTGCTGTGTAGCATTATCGTCTCTATTTTATTTTTTGGTCACAAAAAAACCGGCAGAGCTTGAAAAGCCCTGCCGGTTTGTCGATGAAGTGTAATTTATCTCTTATAAAACGGTAATTAAGCCTTTGACAACCGAACCTAAGCGGATGGCGTCGAAAACCCGTGCTTCTGTAGCGCCATGTTTCAGCACGCTTTCTTCGTGCGAGCGAACGCACAATTCACAACCGTTGACGGCGGAAACAACCAGGCTCATCAATTCGAAAAACTCCTTGCCCAGAACCGGGTTCATCATGATGCTCATCCGAATACCGGGTTGCGTCTGCTGGTAATAATCTTTTCCGGTAAAATGCCGGAAGCGATAGAAAACGTTGTTCGTACTTAACAACGAAGTACAGGCAACTGTTTCGGCAATTTCGGCATCCGTAGCACCTTCCTGACGGGCCAGGGCTGAAAAGCTATCGACTAGCGGCTGGTATTTTTCGTTGACCGCAACCGACAACGCCAGCAGGCTGGTTTCTTTCTTCGTCAGATTCTGGCTGCTATTCAGAACGTTGCCGAGGTTAATTTTCAGATCGCGCAGGTACCGGTGGTCAACTTGCCCGAGCGTTTCCAGCGTCGGATAAGAAGCCGTCGTATCCAGTCCCAGATTGGTCAGCAGCGACAGAATGGTTTCGTTTTGGATCGAAGTGGTCATATTCAATTTTGAATGATAGAATGAGTGAATGATAGAATGGTGGCTTCTGGAGAAAGTATTCACTCATTCTATCATTCGCTCCTTCAAAATTAAAATTATGCGCTCAGCGTTTCTTCGCCTTTTACCCAGTTACAAGGGCAAAGTTCGTCGGTTTGCAGCGCGTCCAGTACGCGGATCACTTCGTTCACGTTCCGGCCAACCGACAGGTCGTTAACCGATACCCAACGAACGATGCCTTGAGGATCAACGATATACGTTACACGGTAAGCCACTTTCTCGTTCGCTTCCAGAATGCCCAGCTCTTCGGCCAGTGATTTTGACGTATCGGCCAGCATCGGGAATTTCAGACCACGCAGATCATCGTGGTTTTTACGCCATGCCAGGTGAACAAACTCACTGTCGGTAGAAGCACCGATCACCATGGTATCGCGGTCGGCGAAGTCTTCGTATTTGCTATTGAACTCGGCGATTTCGGTCGGGCAAACGAACGTAAAGTCTTTCGGCCACCAGAACATCACCAGCCATTTGCCAGCCGATTTGTGGTCGTCGGAAGAAACTTCATAAAACTCGTTGCCTTTCTCCAGGGAAACAACCGCCAGCTTTTTGAATTCTGGAAACTGTGAACCTACGGATACAATATGATTTTTCATAGTTTGAAGTAATTTATACAGGTTGTCTGCAAATAATTTCCTGACAAAAATGGGAAGAAAATGGATGCCAACCTCATTGGATTTATTGATTTAATATAGATAAAACTGATGATAAATCTCATCAAATAACCTGATGAGGCCCATTTCGGGCTATCTCATCTGATCATAGTTAAGAATAAGACAATATCAGATGGTAATAGTAATATGTATTTTAGTGAAATATGAAAATAGCAAGATCGGATATGACTTGCCGTTTTGACAAAATCATATCCGATCCTGAAAGAATAATGAAGATTTTAGTAAACCCGGACTTCCATCAGAGCCGCCGGGGCCGCTCCGTTCACGGTTTTCAGATGAATCGTCAGACTGGAGGACTCGATGGGTTGCTCAAAATAAACCGTATTGCGGGTCTGATGATTACCCGTTTTCTGGAAAACACGCTCCTTACGGTCGTTGCAGAGAAGGTAATCGCGCACGCAGAAGGGCACTTCTGTTTCGGGGTGCGTCATGATGACGGTTTCGAGCGGGTGGTCAAAATCACCGTCGAGGAACAGTTCCACGCGGCTGATGCGCTGCACATCCGGCCAGCTTAGCGTTACCGTCGGATTCGGGTCGGTCGGGTTGGCGACATAACCGTTGGGTTGATTGGTGGGCCGTTGCACACCATTCCGTAGGTTTTCGACACCAAACAGGGCGATACCGGGGTTAATTTTCATCGCCAGATTCTGTCCTTTGGGTCGTCGCTCGGGGGTCCAGAACTCAAATGCTTCTACGCCAATATCTTCGGTAGGTTCCTGTTTCCCAAAATTAGAAACAGCCGCGTTCACTTTATTGAAAACCGACAAAACGCCCGTTACCCGTAATTCACTGTATTGCAGCCGGACGTGCTCGTTTTTCATGAACAGGACAAACACGTAAGCTGGCTCTTCGATCATTGCGTCAAAATTCAGCGTTAGTTCCTGCTGACCTCTCCGGACCGGAACCGTCAGTGTCTGGAGCGTCACGTCCGGCGTATGGTTTTCCGGTTTGCTGCTCCGGCGCAGTTCAACCGTCAGGGTCGTGTCCTGATCGGCGCTGGCCCAGACCGTCAGTTGCGGAACCGGCCCGGTGGGTAAGGGCAGCATCTGACCCACCGCCGACGTGAGCGGTGTTAGCGGCCCATCGGCGGGAAACTCAGTCAGGATCAATTCGCTGGAAGCCGTCAGGGTTGCGCTTTGGGCCAGATCAGAGCCATCGTAGAGGTGCAGACCCGGAATGTGCTGACCGGTTTTGAGCAGTTCCTGCTGCAACTCGTGCATCCGGATGGGTTCGGTCAAATCGCGCGGAAGCAGGCCGTCGCGCGTACACAGGGCAGCAGCCATGCCCACCGCCTGCCCGCCGTGGGCGCTGGTTCCCATCACCCGCGACGAAGCAAAGGCCACGTGGGAAGCACTGATGATCCGTCCGGCGATAAACAGGTTTTTGACATTACGGCTGTAGAAACAACGGTATGGAATCTGGTACATCCCTTTGCTGTGCCACTGGTTGCAACCCGGCTTTTCGGAGAAAATACCGTCGGCGGGGTGCAGATCCAGCGACCAGCCGCCAAACGCCACCGCATCCGGATGCGTCCGCTGTTCGACTACATCCTGCTGTTTCAGGATATAGTCTCCTTCAAACCGACGGCTTTCGCGCTTGCCCGGAATCTGCCCGACCCATTCGAGCGTCATGGTTTCGGCTTCGGGAAACTGGCCGGAGTTTTTGATGTGGTTCCAGACCCCGTATACCACCTTCCAGAGTTCCCATTTGATGGTTTCGGTATCATGAACGGTATCCAGCCGCCCGCCGTACTCGATCCACCACAACTGGCAGCCGAATTCTTTGGCGTTGAACCGTCGGTAACGCGGAATTTTGGTAATATCCTGCAATGCGTAGGCCGGTGGCACAAACCGCACGGGTTTACCGGTATCTTTCGTGTAGAAATAGAGCGAATGGCCCAGTAATTCGCCGTACTCTGCCGTAGGCGCAAACTTCTCCCCAAATTCTTCGGTCGATTCGGCGCCCATCCGGAAAGCCGCCCCGGCCTGAAACGCCATAACGCCGTCGCCCGACGCATCACAGAACAACGGAGCCGTCAGTTCGTACGCTGTGCTGTTTTGCGTACAAAAAGCTTTTACCCCGCTGATGGTTTCCGGCCCCGACTTCTCAACCTCATACACCGCCGTGTTCAGCAGGAGCGTAATATTGGGCTCGCTGATCACTTTTTCGAGCAGTATGGTATCGAAAATCAGCGGATTACCTTCGGGATTGCGGTACAGGTTTTCCAGTAAAACCTCGTCAATAAAGCCGCCTTCGCGCGCCCAGCGGTTGTTGTTGCCCATGTGGGAGGTGGCCCCCAGCACCCATAGCCGCACTTCGCTGGACGAGTTGCCGCCCAGCACGGGCCGGTCCTGCACCAGCACAACGCGGGTCCCCGCGCGGGCCGCCGTTACGGCACAACAGGTGCCGGAAAGACCTCCGCCTACCACAATCAAATCAGCATCGTGCCGGACGGTTTTAGGCGTTCGTTTATCGGTTGCTTGTTCGCGTATCATTCGTTAAATCAATCGTTTGTGCTAGAATAGAAAAGCCCGTTGGTTTTAATATTTCGATGGTTATGGTTTTGTCAAAACCGCTGACCGGAAGGGTGAAATCAGCCGTTTGCCCCGGTTGCAGGTCAGGAATGCGCAGGCTTGACGTGCCCGTTTTTAATTGGTACTGCCGGATGGCATACGCCGGAAAATCATTCCGGGCCGTAACCCGGAGTTTGAGTTGATGCACCCCTTCCGGGCCGGGTGTCCAACTGAGTTTTTCGACGGTTACGGGAGCCATACCAGATCGGTGGGCATCATACAAAGGCCGTTTCGAGCGGTCGTGCCGAACCAGGCCCCAGGGACGGGTGCCGTCCGGATTTGTGCCGTCGTGCCGACTCAGGTAATCGTTGTACGACCACCACGACGCGCCGATCACGTACGGTAATTGCCGGATGTCGCTCAGGAATTTTTCAATGTGCGTAACCTGACCCGTTTCGCCATCTTTACCGTCTGCGCGGGTGCCGTACTCGCTGATGAAAATCGGCTTGTCGGGGTACAGCGAATGAATGTGTTTCAGAACCGTGGCGTGGTTGCCGTAGGTGTTGGTCGAAATAAAATCGCAGTACTGGCTGGCTTCGTCTTCCGGTTTTTTGGGCAGAATATTCAGGCGCATGGAAGCGAAGGTGTAGAGCCGCGTGGGGTCGAGTTCGCGGGCGTAGGCAATCATGTCTTTGGTCCAGCGCTGCCCGGCGGGCTGTTCGGAAAGATATTCATTTCCCACGCTGTAGGCAATCACGCTCGGGTGGTTCCAGTCGCGCTCGGCCATCTCACGAAACTGCTGCCGGAACTTGGTGCGAATGGTGTCGTTGTCCATCTGCCGGGGGGTGAGCTGCCAGTTTCCGGCTTCCGTGATAATCAGCATACCGTTGCGGTCGGCCCAGTCGTAGACGGTTTCGGCGGGAGTGTAGTGCGTCAGCCGGTGCAGTTCCATGCCCGCTTCTTTCATCAGTCGCAGGTCTTTTTCCACCAGCCAGTCCGGTTCCAGCGACCCCAGGGTCGGATAATCGACTACCCGGTTGCCACCCGCCACCTTGATCGGCTGGCCGTTGAGCAGCAATTGCGTTCCCTTTACTTCTACTTTCCGGATACCAAAATGGGTGCGGACGGTGTCGGTTGCGGCTACAACCTGAAGGTCGTACAAGGTCGGCTGGTCAACGCTCCAGAGCTTTACATCGGCGGCTTTCAGGCTGGTTTCGGCTTCCCAAACCGTGGTTTGATTCGTTGTGCTGCCGGACTGTTGTTTCCAGGTAACATTGACGGTTTTGCCGGTTTGTTCGAGCCGGAAAGCCAGTTTGGGGGCGGTTGCCTGTCCGGTGGTGTTGCGAATCCGGGTTTTGACTTTCAGGGTGGCCGTTCCCTTTGCCAAATCGGGCGTGGCTTCTACTTTGACGTTTTCGACGTAAACCGCGGGTTCGACGGTCAGGTAAACGGGGCGAATTAGTCCGCCGTAATTGATCCAGCCGGGAAATGGGTCGTTGGGCTGGTTGTTGTCTTTCGCTCCCGGAATGGTGCCGGTGCGCCAGGTGTTGTTGTTGACCGAAACGGCAATGGTGTTGGTGCCCGCTTTCAGATAATCGGTAATGTCGAAATGGAAGGGGGTATACCCGCCTTCGTGCGTACCAACTTTCTGGTTGTTGAGCCAGACGACGGTTTCGTAATAAGCCGCGTCGAAGTGCAGAATAATCCGTTTGCCCGTGGTCGGTTGCCAGGGAAATGTGCGTCGATACCAGACGGTTCCGGTGTAAAACTGGTAGCGTGGGTCGGTCGAAAAACAGTGCGGTACGGTGACCTTGTTCCAGCGATTGAGCGGGGCGTCCTCGCGGTACCACTTGCCCGTTTCGCCCACCTCGTTCGGGTCCATCGCAAAGACCCACTCGCCGTTCAGCGGAATGGCCTTCGGATCACGGACGGTGTATTGCCCGAAGGAAACCGTGGTTAGATGCAGAAACAATAAAAGGATCAGGTTGTGTATAGGTTTCATAGGAAAATCAAGGGGAATGATCGTGTTATGCCCGAATTAGTCGTGATTTGAATTCGCAAATCTCTCGGGCTGTTGCTGGGTCGTGGGAATTTGAACGCGCCGTGACGCCCGCCAGGGAATCAGCGAGGCTACTAAAACGACGCCCGAAATGACCGCCGTGATACCCGCCCCCTGCGTGGTTAGGAAACTCAGGCCGAACAGCATCACCGCCGTAAACGCCAGTGATACGGCAATAATCCGCAAGCCAAAGCGGTTTTGTTTCTTTACTTCGATGGCTTCTTCAAGGCTCACATTTTCGGTGTTATTAGCCCGCTTTTGGTCTTTGGCGGCCTGATACGTCAGTTCTTCGGCGGCTACCTCGTTGCGCGAATGCGCCGAACGGCGGGCCGCCCAGAGTTCGTAGGCCAGCAGGAGCAGCAGCGGCAGGCCAACCCCGATGATGGTTTCGGCTCCGCGCGTCAGTTTGAAATCCAGCAGCCAGGGCGAAATGGCCTTGAAAAACAGGTTGACCGTCAGGCCAATACCCGTAATCCAGAGGGTTGCTTTGCTGGTCAAACGCTTGGAAAACAGGGCCCAGAGAGGAGGAGCCAGCAGCGGACCGCCGGAGATGGACGAAATGCTCAGCACCACCTCAACAATTCCGCCAGCCGCCGGAACCAGCAGCGCAATGATAATCATGCCAATTCCAAAGAACCACGAAGAACCGCGCGCGACCCGCATCAGTTGCTTATCCGATGCCAGCGGGTTGATGAGTCCTTTGTAAATGTCGTTGGTAAAAACCGCCGAAACCACGTTCAAAGCCGTGTTGGCGCTGGCCGAGGTAGAGAAATACATACCCGTCAGCATCAGGCCCAGCAACCCCGGCGGCAAGACCAGCTTGCAAATCATCAGGTAGGCGTTTTCGGTATCCAGACCGGTCAGTGAGGGGTTGATGGCTTTGTAAATCATCGGCGGTAACATCCAGATCACCGGACTGACGAGGTAAAGGGCGGCAAACAGAAACGCCACTTTTCGGGCCGATTTCGGGCTGTCAACGCTGGTATACCGCTGCACAAACGTCCAGTTGCCGCCGATGTAGCAAATGTGATAAATCACGAAAGCCATCACAAAACCAAACGTATACTCACCGTTGAGCAGGTTAAAAAAGTCGTCGGGAACGGCACTGGTAAAACCGTCAAAACCGCCTACGCGGTCCAGCGAAAGCGGCAGGAGAATGAACACCGCAGCCGACAGCACCACAAACTGCAAAATATCGGTAACCATCACGGCCCACAGCCCACCAACGGCGGTGTAGGCAATCATGAAAATACCCAGACCGATGGTGCAGGGTACCAGCGGCAGATTCAGCGATGAACTGACCAGTTTGGCTACCGGATAGAGGACCGAGCCTTTGATAAACAGCGAAACCAGTGTGAAAATGAAGATATAGACTTTCTGGACGGTGGTACCCAGCCGTTCGCGGATGAACTCGGCAGCCGTCAGTGCCCCGGTGGATTTCCAGCGCGGAGCCAGAAACAGACCCGTTACCAGCGCGCCGATGCACATGGTCCACTGAATGGTAATGGCCACCCAGCCGTGTTTGTAGGCAATGGAGCCCCAGGCCACGAACGTTCCGGCGGAGAAAAAACTCATGAACAGCGACAAGCCGCCGATAAACCACGGCACGGCTTCACCGCCCGCGAAAAACGACTTCAGGTTGCGTCCGGTCCGGGCAAACAGCATCCCGATTCCCAGCACGAAAGCCGAGAAAACGAGGATAACGAGGGTATCTATGGTTGTATTCATGCCGATTCGTTACTTATTCTCAAGCGTAAGAACCTCCAGCCCAAACGGCGGTAATTGCTTGCGGCTTGCCGGTTTGTCGGAAACTGTTATTTGAAAGTCAGACGGTTGGGCGCTGTTGTTTAGCAAAATCACAAAAGTCTTATTCTGCTTTTCGGATTGGGCCAGAATGTAATCGACCGAGGGATTGTCGATTTTGACCCGGTTTTCGTCAATCAGCAGTTTCGTTTTCTCTCCGTTGACGGTTCCGGCGGCAAACCCGTAGGTCTGGTGCGGCCCGACTTTGGGGGTAACAAACCCACGCGGGAACGTTACTTTTCCGTTCGAACGCAATTCCGCTTCGGCCAGCAGATAATCCGTCAGCCAGCCAACCTGCCACCAGGCGTGGTGCGGATACGGCCCGGCACCCCGGTTCATGGCCTGCCAATAGTAGGAGGCCACGCTGGTTTTCGGGTCCACAAACGCATCTCGACCAATGGTTCCGGCGCGGGCCATGTCGGCAAAAATGGGTTCTTTCGTCAGGCCGTACATCCGGATAAACATCCCGGCATGGCTCGCCAGTTGAATCGGACCGTGCCGCCCCGCCGAGCCGAAAATACCGCCGTGTTCGAAACTCAGACCGGACTGGTTGATCTCCCAGTCTTCGCGCGGGGTGCCGTTGACGGTTTTGGGTTTACGGCTGGCAATCGGGTGGGTGTAAATCGACGTGGTGTAAATTTTGGCGCAGGTAATGGCAGCCTGTTTATACCGTTCGTCACGGGTCAGGTCGTATAAATCCAGAAACGCCTGGGCCGACTGACCGGTGGCAAAGTCGGGGGCATAGCGGGCATCGCCACAGACGCCCAGAAAACTCCCGGTTTCGACGGCATTTTTGATCAGCCAATCGGCGCCTTTACGGGCGGCCGCGAGGTATTTCGGGTCTTTCAGGATGCGGTTCGCAACGATCAGGCCGTAAAACGTGGGCCGAACATCCTGAATGTCCTTGAAAATTTCTTTTTCCGTTTGCTTGTCGTAGGCCACCGCCCAGCTACCATCCGGTTTTTGCCAGGTCAGCAACCGTTCGGCACCAAACCGTAACCGGTCTTTCAGTTCCTGGTCGTCGGGTTTGAACAGCAGCATATTACCGATGTCGAGCATGGTATAATACGTCAGCGCAATCGGTTCGACTACCGCACCCCATTCCTCGACGAACTTCTTCGATTTGGCTAAATAATACTGCCCTTCGACGGCTCCCTTGAAAAAGTTATCGGCGGTTTCCTGCTGAACGAGCTTGAAGTTTTCGGCGTAGGGCAACACATTGTTAGTCAGCAGCGGATCGCCGGTGGCGGTTGCCAGCATCCACATCGCGCCGTAGTCCGAATTTTTCATGGCATCCTTGTTGGACCCAACCACCCCGCCGAGGTACGACTGCGCGCCAATCTTTTTGCCCTCAAATTCTTCCACGTTCCAGAGCGAGGTTTTCGGGTCGGTCAGGTAGTGGTGCATTTTCTGGATGCGGTCGGTCAGCGACTGTTTGCTTTGCCGCAGGGCCAGCGATTCTTTAAACTGGTAAATGTCGTACACCGTGTGATTCAGCGCCTTAAACCAGTCGCCGTCGGTCAGGCTGTAGCGGAAGGTGTAGCTCACGGTTTCGCCGGATTTCAGGGCCGATTTGGGTTCGCCCAGCACCGGGAAATACAGCGTGGGTGACAGTTGCGCCTTACGGTTCATGTGCGACAGGCCGATGTTCCAGTCGAGTTGCGTGATCTTGTCGTTCGCCCACGGGTCGCGGGCCAGCCCCGGTTCGGGAATAACCGAAAGCGTCAGGCCGTTTTTCGTGCTGATCATGGGCGACAGCGTACTGGCACAGCGTTCGCGGTACAATACCGGCAGCGTCGGAATGCCGTGACCGTAAGCGTAGGCCAGCACAAAATTGGGCTGGAGTTTATTGCCCTGAAAATAGCCCGGCACCGTCGCCCACGTCAGATTCTGTTCGGGAATATCGGCCAGCGTGGGCGACGCCAGCGAGAAATAACCCCCTTTTTTAGCTGTCAGCGTTTGTTTTACTACCACATCCTGCGGGAATTTTGGGTCAATACTCCATTCGGTGCTGACCGTGGCCGCGTCGGTTTCCTGCCGGAACGTGAGGCTGTTTTTACTAGCCTGCTTGGCTTCTTTCGGGAAGAAATGGATAGTTTGCCCGGCGGTATTCAGCGCCACCGGACTGGTGGTTTCAGCCCATTGCGCAGTTTGGTAATGGTATTCTTTGCCCGGAAATTCCTGGCCGGTAATGGTTTTAAAGGTCGTTTCCGGTTTGTCCGACGGTTTTTCAGCCGCATACAGCAAGGTATTTTCGCCGGACGGTTTGGCCAGTGCCTGCCATTGCTTGCCTTTCTGGGCGGCTACTTTCTGTAACCGCCAGCCGTTCGCCGTCGATTCCCAAACCAGTTGAATCCGGTCGTTTGACAGGCTAACGGTTTTGGGCTTCTGGGCAAAGCTGCTGACCGTGAATAAAATAGATGCTAAACTAAGAAGGTATTTCATTGTAAGAACCGGGTTAACAGCCCACGATGAAACGAATCGTGGGCTGATGAATCACATTACGGTTTAGCCGCCGTTGGCTCGTCCTTGATGATCGCCATGAATTCCGGCAAATGTTCCTGATAGACCCCACGCGGTGACGTGTTGTATTTTTTCGCCACGTAAGCCGCAAAACCGACCACTTCGCCCATCATGCCGCAGGTCCGCATCACCCGCGTGCTGCCGAAGGCCACGTGCGTGGTGCTGATGTTCCGACCGGCCATGAACAGGTTGTTGATATTCTTCGAATACAAACAGCGGTACGGGATGGTGTAGGGCGCTACTTTGATGTGCTTCGTTCCGGCGAAAAACTCCTGACCCTCAAAGTATTTGCTGTTTTTGGAGTCCGGGAAATGCAGGTCGATGGTCCAGGTGGCCGTAACGGTGCCGTCCGGATGCTGCTTGCCTTCCTGAATATCCATCTGGGTCAGAATATGGTCGCCCAGCAACCGCCGGGATTCGCGTTTGCCGCCGATGTAAGCCACCCACGCCAGTTCGCGCTTGCCGTATTTCTCTTTCTTGTTGTTTTTCAGGTACGACCAGTTACCGAAGATCGCCCGCAGGTTGTGATCGCGGATTTTCTCGGCGTCGGTAATGGTATTGAAGTTGCCAAAACCGGTTTCCCACTGCCAGTCCGACCGCGCTTCGTCGATGTGGTACTCGTCCGAGAACGGCAGCGCCCAGGGTGTTTCGGGGAAAGAGGTGGCGGTATCGCGCTCCAGCGAGGCCCACAGATTGGAGGTGCCCAGCGTGAAATCGTCCGCTTTTTCGGCGGCCAGCGATTCGCCGGTTTCGGCTTTGCTTTCCCGGCCAAACCGGTAGTCGGCCCGGGCCAGATGGCCCAGCGTACCGTCGCCCGTGCAGTCGGAGAAGTAGGTGCCCGTAAACCGCACTTCCTTGTTGGTGGCAATGTCGCGCCCGATGACGGCGGTAATGGCGTTGCCCTTTTTCTCGATTTTATGAACGTGCGTATTCAGGTACAGCGTGATGTTTCGCTCGGCTTTGACAATGTCGGTTTTCCGGGTATCGCCGTATTCCTGACCATCCGGATGGCCGTTTCCGGGGTCGCCGTTATCCATTTCCCGGACAATCCGGCCCAGCTTCGGGTAGTGGTTTTTGTCTACATCACCCCGCAAATGCACCCGGACTTCGGAGCTGTTGTTGCCGCCCAGCACCGGACGGTCCTGAATCAGCGCAACTTTCAAGCCCATCCGCGACGCCGAAATGGCCGCGCAGGTTCCGGCAATACCGCCACCGACTACCACCAGATCATAGTTTCCGGCTTCGGCGGGTTTGTCGGTCAGGTTCAATAGTTTGTTGCGAAAAGCCGTCAGTTCGGCGGGTTTGTCGGGGGGCGTAAATTTGGGCGCGTTGGTAAACAGAATGGCGTCGCAGCGGCCATTAAAACCCGTCAGGTCGTGGAGGGCGAGTTTAAGCTGATCGGTTTTGACATCGATTTCGCCACCCGGATACCATTTCCATGCGTCGGAACCGCTTTCGCCAAAGATGGTATTGACCGGTTTTCCATCCAGTACGACCTGAAATTTGCCCGGGCCTTTCGGAAACGGTGCCCAGTCTTTAGTACGGACCCAAAGCTGGTATTTGCCTTTTTTGGGGAAACTGACGGTGGTGGTCGCATCCTTCACGGGGCGGCCCATGCCGTGCGCCATCAGATACGACGAGCCAATAACTACAAACGACTGTTGGTCAATCACCCAGCCTCCTTTGTTTTCAAACGATTCGGTTTCCACAAAAATGTGGTCCTGGGCAACGGCCCGCCAGCCTATCAGCAGGCATACGATTATTCTGAGTACGGTTTTCATGGCATTGATCGGGTGTAGTTAGGATTTAGAAATAGCCTCTTTATAGATTCTCATTTTATGCTGAACCAGCGGACTCCGGGGTTTTAAAGCCGTCAGAACCCGGTAGATTTCGGCGGTATAGTCCGCGTTGGAATCAGTCAGGTGATTCGCGAGTGTCTGCACGGCTTTTTCCGGTAGCCGGGGCTGGGCCGCCAGCAAATTCAGCATCAGCTTAAACTGCTCCGGATTGGCTTTCAGTAAGAACTGCGCCGTCTGTTGGGCCAGCGGAGCGCGAAAGGGAACCGTCGCCAGTTTTTTCAGGATGGCAATTTGCAGCGGATAGCTGGCCTTCGTGTAGGTTTCCCACAGCCAGGTTTGCCGCTCGGCGCTCGAAAAGAATTGACTGTTTACTTTTTGCAGGGCGTGTCGGGCGGTGAAAACGTTTTTGGCGCGCATAATCTGCATCAAATCGGCGCTAAACGATGCGGCAACCGTCCCGCTTTGATCGATCACCCGCTCCATTGCCCAGTATTGGTAATGATGGTTGGTGCTGTTCAGAAACTGGTGCAGCAGGGCGTCGGTACGGTAGGTTTCGGTAATTTTCAGCATCTCATCCACGACGGACCCGTGCGCGAGGTGCCAGAGTGTGTAACAGGTGTACACCGCCCCGTCGATCACCACGTTTTTGATGGTTTTCAGGGTGGCTCCGGCCTTCGCATCCACCGAGTCGGCCAGGTTTTCGGTGCCTTTGCCAATCAGGTCTTCCATCGCCACGTCTTTCAGCAGCGAGTTGGAGTTGCTCAAAATATCCTGCAATTTTTCGTAATCTTCCGGCTTGAATTCCTCGTGGTCCATCTTGGTTAGTACCTCGCGGGGCGGAAAGTCGAACCGGAGGTAATTGCCCAGCAAATCCCAGTAAAAGTTGATGTACACGGGTTTGCATTCGCCCGTCAGACAAACCGGAGTAAACACATTGCGGAAGTAGTACGACGGGTTGCCCGATTCGTCAAAAGCCAGTTTCAGCACATACGAAGTCGTATCATTTTCGGTAATGGTGTATTCGCGGACTTTCTCCGGCGGAGCCACGGCAGCCCGGGCGCTTTCCGGAAAACCGAAATACACCAGCAACGCCCATCCAAAAAACAACCAGCCCTGTTTACGCATTTTCTTATGATTTTACGGTATTCGATTTGCTCCAACAACTGGTTATTGGCCCTTATGGGAATAAACCGAATACCGTAAATGAACTACTCGTTGTTACTTCCACTCCGGGTTCTGTTCCAGCTTCGGATTGGCGTTCAGTTCGTCCTGCGGAATCGGGAAATACCGGTTTTTCGGCTGCACGTTCCGCACAGGGTATACATCGTTGACGGCTTTCGGGATAACGGTCAGGAACTTACCGGTGCGGGTCAGGTCGTACCAGCGGTCACCCTCGGCAAAAAACTCCCAGGCACGTTCCTGAATTACGGCGTCGATGAAGGCGTCCTTCGACAAGCCGGTTTTCAGGTCGGCCAGCCCAGCCCGTTTGCGAACGGTATTGATAAATCCGTAGGCCGTTGCGGTCGGGCCGTTCAGGCGGGCTTCGGCTTCGGCGGCAATCAGGTACATATCGGGCAGCCGCAGAATCGGGATGTTGGGAATCGAGCCGATGGTCGACACCGGATCCTGGTATTTTTTGACCAGCACACCTTTTGCCGAAATGGGCGTAATGTCTTTCTGAGCGACCACCTTCCCGCTCTTGTTCAGGTAGTTGGTGTCCAGCAGCGTACGGCGTTTGTCAGTCGGATCAAATGAATCGAAGAACGACTGATAGGCGAACATTGAACCAAAAGACGTCCGGGCGTATTCGGCACCGGCGCTACCGCTGGGACCGTATAAACCGACCAACTGGTGGCTCCGGCCCGGAGAGATCGGGTCGACTTCGTAGGCCCACATGTTTTCGATCCGGGCTTCGTCTTCCTTGTCGTACCGGTACACATCTTTCACTTCGGGCATCAGTTTGTACTTGCCAGAATTGATGACTGCGTTCGCTTTTTCCAGCGCCTTTGCCCAATCTTCGTTATACAAAGCGGCTTTAGCGTACAGTGCGGTGGCAACTTCCCTGGCGGGGCGCCCTTTCTCGACGGACGGGTAAGAGAGCAGTCCGGCGGCTTCGGCCTGTTCCAGATCCGCGTAAATTTGTTTGAATACCTCCGCTTTCGGGCTTTTTGCCGTCAGGGCTTCGGCTTCGGTGTAACTTGGTGTAATCTTGATGGGCACATCTCCGAAGTTTTTCACCAGCATCCAGTGGTAAAAAGCGCGCAGAAAATAGGCTTCACCCAGGATTTGCTTCTTCCGGGTTTCGTCCATCGACGCTTCCGGCACTTTGGCAATCACCCAGTTGGCTTTTTCGATACCGTCGTAGCTGGCCGCCCAGACCTGCTGGGGCGATTCCATCAGCCGCCCGTTACTTTTCTGATTGGTGTAGTTTACATCATACGTGAAGAGGGTCAGCGTACTGCGCCCCACCACCGAACGAGGGTACGTCTGGTCGTCACTCATGTCGGCCAGCAGGGTCAGGGCAGGGCCGCTGCCCAGGTCACCCATCGGGCCGTAGGCGGCAATCAGCCCCTTCTCGGCATCAGCGGCTGTTTTGTAAAAGGCTTCGGTATAAATGGACGAGTAAATGGTTTCGTCCAGTTCGCAGGAGGTTAGCAAAAACGCTGCGAGTATCGGAATGAATATCTTTTTCATGATGGATTGAGTGATTGAGTGGATGAGCGATTGAGTGAAGGAGCTAACAAAACCGCCCAATCACTTAATCACAATTCGCTCAATTATAATGTGATTTGAATACCGCCCAGGAATGATTTCGCTTGTGGGTACACGAGGTTGTCAACACCGATCACCGTGTTTGACCCCGCAAACGTATTCACCTCAGGGTCAAATCCGCTGTATTTGGTGAAGGTGAGCAGGTTGTTACCGCTGACATACACCCGGATACCCTGAACACCCTTGATGCGGGGCACGTTGTAACCGATGGTAAGGTTTTTCAGGCGCATGTAGGAACCGTCTTCCACCACGTAGTTGGTAATTGGCAACCGGCCGGCCACAAAGGCACTGGCGTACTGGTTGCTCGGATTCGTCGGCGACCAGCGATTGACAACCCCTTTCAGCATGTTCCGTTGACCCGCCGGATTTTCGAACGACAATCGGCTGGCGTTGTAAATGTCGTTGCCCTGTGAGCCCGAGAAAAACGCGCTCAGATCAAATCCTTTGTAAGAAAGGTTGGTCGAAAAACCGTAAATAAAATTCGGATTCGGGTTACCGGTAATGACCTGATCATCGGCCGTAATCTGGCCGTCGCCGGTTACGTCTTTTACTTTATGACCACCGATCCGGCCGTCGTAACCGGGTAAAATGGTTTCACCGGTCTGGTTGATGCCGTCAAAAACATAGTTTTTAAACAGACCCAGGGGTTCGCCGACTTTCAGGATGGTATAAGTCGTTACAAACCGTTCGTTGGTTACACCACCATCGAGGCCCAGCACTTTGTTGCGGTTGAAGGTCACGTTGGCCGAGATATCCCATTTCACCGGCCCATCCAGAATGCGTCCATTGGCGGCCAGTTCGATTCCTTTGTTTTCCAGCGATGCAAAGTTACCCGTGATTGTACTGTAACCGGAGCTTAGGGGCAGTGCTTTTACGTACAAAAGGTCTTTTGTGTTTTTGTGGTACACATCAGCGATAAAACTAACCCGGTTGTTCAGCAAACTCAAATCAAAACCGATGTTGGTCTGGGCCGAACGCTCCCACCGCAAATCCGGGTTCGCAATACCGGAAGGGTTGATACCGGTTACATAAGCGTGGTTGAGGTTGTAGTTACTGCCCGAAGCCGAAACCGTTGCCAGCGACTG
This sequence comes from Larkinella arboricola, assembly GCF_003259745.1. Lineage (GTDB taxonomy): Bacteria > Bacteroidota > Bacteroidia > Cytophagales > Spirosomataceae > Larkinella > Larkinella arboricola. The sequence goes on from NZ_QLMC01000004.1 coordinate 511,807, forward strand.
GTAGGGATTGATGCCACCGGCATTCCCGGTAATCCCGTAACTGGCCCGCAGTTTCAGGTCCGAAATCCAGGTAACCGATTTCAGGAAAGGCTCTTCGATCAACCGCCAGGCGGCTGATACAGCCGGGAACACCCCGTACTTGTGATTGGCGCCGAACTTGCTCGATCCATCAACCCGAACCGTGAAATCCACAAACAGTTTATCTTTAAAACCGTAGTTGACACGGCCCATGTACGAATCCAGCCGTTGGCGGTTCCGGTTGCTGCTGACGGTGCGGGTGAGACCCAGTTGCAGGGCTTCGTTCTGCGTTGCGTCGTTCGGGAAACCGGTGGCGCTGATGCTGTTGTCGTTATACATTTCGGCCTGGGTTGCAAAAACCGCCGTTCCTTTCAGGGTGTGGTCTTTCCCAAAAACCGTATTGTACGTCAGGATGCTTTCGTGCAGCAGGGCCAGGTAATTGATGTTGTCTTTGCGGGCCGAGCCGGAGTTGTCGTTCAGGTCAGTCCGGTTGATGATGGAACGGGGGTTGTAGTTGTTGTACAGTTCGGCCCGTTGATCGACGTTGAAAGAAGCCCGGTAGGTCAGTCCTTTAGCAATATTGGCTTCGCCGTACACATTGGCCAGGACCCGTTTGATGCTCCGTTCATTTAACTGGGCGGCAAAACCCAGCGGGTTGGCAACTTCCCGGTATTGGGTGGCCTGTTCGCCAAACGGGAACACCGTGCCGTCCGGGCGATACGGTTTCAGGTTAGGCGGTGCACCGAGTGCCGCACCCAGAATCGAGCCGGTGACAACCCCCGCATCACCGATGGTCTGGCTACCGGTCGTAATCCCGTCATTGATCGAATAGCTACCCAGAATACTGGTTCCTACCTTAAACCGCTGGCCGATTTTGTGGTCGAGGTTCAGGCGCAGGGAGTAGCGTTTGAACCCGGAGCTAATGATGATCCCGTCCTGATCGAAATAGTTCATCGACAGCGCCAGTTGCGTTTTTTCGTTCCCGCCGTTGATCGAAAGCTGGTGGTTCTGAATGGGAGCCTGCCGGAAAATCTCGTTCTGCCAGTTAATGCCTTCGCCCAACGAAGCCGGATCGGGGTAGAAGTTGTTTTTGAAAACTTCATTTTCCAGCTGCGCAAACTCGGCTGCGTTCATCACCGGCAGGGTTTTGTTTACCTTCTGAACGCCGTAGTAACTATCGAAGGTCACCCGAGTGGCTCCGCTTTTACCGCGTTTGGTGGTGATCAAAACAACGCCATTAGCCGCCCGCGACCCGTAAATGGCCGAGGCCGATGCATCTTTCAGGATTTCAACCGACTCGATGTCGTTCGGGTTGATCGTCGAAAGCGGGCTAACATCGGTAATACCGCCCCCGTTGGAAATCTGGATGCCGTCCACCACATAGAGCGGTTCGGAGTTGCCGTTGATGGAGTTGGTACCGCGCACCCGAACGCTGACGTTTCCGCCCGGTGCCCCGGTGTTCTGGTTTACCTGCACCCCCGCAACCCGGGCCTGCAAGCCCTGCGCCACGTTGACAACCGGCGTTTGGGTGAGTTCAGCGGATTTGATGGAGGCAATCGAACCGGTGGTTTCTACCTTGCGCTGCGTTCCGTACCCTACCACCACGACTTCACTCAACGACCGTTCGTCGGACTGAAGCGAAACGTCGATGGTGCTGCGGTTGCCGACGGCAATTTCCTGCGTAACGTAGCCGATATACGAGAACGTGAGCGTGGATCCGCTGTTGGGTACGGCCAGGCTATACCGCCCGTCAACATCGGTGGTGGTGCCTTGTTGCGCCCCCTTGATAATGACATTGACGCCGGGCAGGGCTTCGGTGCCGGAGGTAACCCGACCGCGAACCGTCAGGCCCCGGTTGTTTTGGGCAAAGGAAGGAATTGTGAGTGACAGCAGGAAGAGCCAAATCAGGCCCTTCGCTGCCAGAACGGGTTTAGAGAGTAGCATACGTATGTCGGGACATTGTCCTTAAGGTTAAAGGTTGGTAATAGAAAAAGTACAAATTTTAGGGTTTTGGTGATTGAAGGCGCAAGAGATCCATTTTATTGGCTGGAGCAGGATGTAATCGCCCTTAAGACAGTCAGATCTCTGTTTTTCGCTTCTTTTACTTAATATTAGGTCTGTATGATAATTTTACAAAGAAAAAATTGACTTATATTTTTGGGAATGTTCCCAAAATTTTGGGAACATTCCCAAAAAGAGGGCCATTTAGTGGGAAAATAGTGGGAGCCTGTTTGTGTAAATAAGGTATAAATTAGAATAGTTATATTTATGAAAAGCCACCAGACCACGATCATTGACATTGCAAAAACCTTAAACCTATCCAAATCGACGGTATCCCGCGCGTTAACCGGCCATCCTAACGTGAAGCCGAAAACCCGTGAACGCGTGCTTGAACTGGCGAACCAGCTTGATTACCAGCGCAACCAACTGGCTATTTCATTGCTGACCAACCGGACGCAAACCATCGGCATTATGGTGCCGGAGTTTCTGAGTCCGTTTTTCCCAAAAGTGATTATCGGAGCGCAGGAGGTGCTGGCCCAGGCGGGTTATAACGTGATTATCTGTCACTCCAATGAGTCGTATGAAACGGAGGTGGCCAATACCCGGCTGCTGTTAGCCAGCCGGGTAGACGGTATTCTGGTGTCGCACACGAAGGAGACGCGCAACTTTGAACACTTCAAAATCTTTGAGCGGAAGGGCATTCCGGTGGTGTTTTTCAACCGGATTGTCGATGAACTGAGTGTATCGAAAGTGGCCGTGGATGATTACGAAGGTGCGTACCGCGCGGTTGAGCATCTGATCAAAACCGGTAAACGGCGTATTGCCCACCTTTCTGGCCCAGATTCGTTGATGAACAGCCGCTACCGGCTGAACGGATACCGGGATGCCCTGACGAATAACCAGATACCGATTGACCCCGCGCTCATTATTTCCTATGATCTCACGCTCGACAAGGCTAACATTTACGTCAATCACCTGCTCAACCTGCCCCAGCCACCCGATGCCCTGTTTGCCATTAATGACCCTACCGCCATCGAAGCCCTGAAAGTAATTAAAAGCCGGGGACTCCGGATTCCGGAAGAAATTGCCGTGGTGGGCTTCAGCGACGATCCGATTTCGGCCCTGATCGAACCCGGTTTAACTACCGTATCGCAGCCGGTGAATGAAATTGGTCAGCAGGCGGCTCGCCTGCTGCTGAACCAACTGGCGGCTGAAGACGACCGCCCGCAGCCGGAACAGGTGATGTTACCGACCCAATTGATTGTGCGCGGTTCAACTGTTGGCTAAACGAATTCTGCCGGTAGACAAGTCATTACGTTTAACCGAACAACGGGGGTTTAGGCGGCAACAGATATGGCCAGCCCGGATTTATATTAATAATATTTTGAATTTTCCGATAGGATATTTTTTGATTTTGCAGTAATACTACATATTTATGCCCTCAGATAGCGGAATATGCAAATTTTGTAGTACTCCGTCTGGACGTAGTAGTAAGTTTATATTTCCTTAATAATTGCGCAATAAGTGCCCAGTACCTTTGCGGTTTCGCAAGGGAATCATTCCTATTACTAACCATCTTCTTAAAGGTTCTGCGCTGTCGGAACATCCCTAACTGTACTATGAAAAAAAAGCTACTTTCTGCTGACGTGCGAAGGGCTAGTTGTTATCGTGCATTTCTCACGCTGGCTCATCTGTTCTTGGCGCTGCCGCTCCTGGCGCAAACCATTACCGGTAAAGTCGTTTCGTCTGAAGCCGGTGAAGGCTTGCCCGGTGTTTCAATCGTTGTCAAGGGAACTGCCACTGGAACCACGAGCCGCAACGACGGAACGTACTCCCTGACGGTACCGAATAAATCGGCAGTGCTGATTTATTCGTTTATCGGTTTTGAAGCCAAAGAAGTTTCGGTAGGCAATCAGACGACGATTAACGTCTCGCTGACGCCGTCGACGCAGGCGCTGAACGAGGTCGTCGTAACGGCTTTGGGGATTTCCAAGCAGCAGCGGAACCTGGGCTACGTTACCCAGAAAATCGACAATTCGGCGCTGGTACAGGCGCGGGAAACCAACCTGGTGAGCCAGTTGGCGGGTAAAATTGCGGGCGTAACCGTCGTCAACAGCCCGTCGGGGATCGGCGGCTCGTCGCGCGTGACCATCCGGGGTGAAAAGTCCCTGAACATCAATGGGAATCAGCCTCTGTTTGTTATCGACGGTTTGCCGATCAACAACAACTTCGTTGGCTCGTCGGGCCGCAACAACCAGGATGCGGACTACGGCAACGGGGCAGGTTTTATTAACCCCGACGATGTGGAAACCATGACGGTTCTGAAAGGAGCCAGCGCCACGGCGCTCTACGGTTCGCGGGCGGCCAACGGGGTTGTGGTGATTACGACCAAAAGCGGCAAAGGCACGAAAGGCATCGGGGTGAGCGTCAACTCGAACCTGACGTTTGAATCCGTGCTACGTCTGCCAGACTACCAGAACGTGTACGGGCAGGGCCTGAACGGTGAATTCTCGTTTCAGGACGGTTCCGGGGGCGGTTTGCGCGACGGTGTTGACGAGAGCTGGGGTCCGAAAATGGACGGCCGGTTGCTTGTTCAGCACGATTCGCCTACCGACAAAGGCTACCGGGCCGGGGATACCCGCGTGCCCGGCGGTCCCGGAGTTGCTACGCCGACGCCGTTTGTTGCCCATCCTGACAACATCCGCGACTTTTTTGAAACAGGCCGTATTATGACCAACAACGTGGCCGTAACGGGAAGCAACGACAAGGGCGATTTTCGTCTGTCGTTTACCAACCTGGCGCAGAAAGGCTACGTACCGAATACCGATCTGACCCGTAACAGCTTCAACCTCAATGCCGGTTATAAGCTGACCGACCGTTTTACGGCCCGCACGAACGTCAGCTACATCCGCAACCACAGCGACAACCGCCCGAACCTGAGCTACGGAACCGAGAACATTATGTACCTGCTCAACTGCTGGTGGGGCCGCCACATCGATATGAAGTCGATGCAGAATTACTGGCAGCCGGGTCTGGAGGACATTCAGCAGTTTAACTTTAACTACAACTACCACGATAATCCGTACTTCAACCTGTACGAAAACACGAACGGCCAGGACGTAAACCGCGTGATCGGGAACGTCACGCTGGCGTACCAACTGACGGACTGGCTGTCGGTACAGGGCCGTACGCAGGTCGATTATCAGGACGAATTACGGACCCGGCGCCGGGCGTTCAGCACGCAGCGGTATCCGTACGGTTCCTACCGCCGGGAGGCCGTCAAAACACTCGAACGCAACACCGATCTGCTGTTTCTGGTCGATAAGCGCATCAACGAGAGCTTCACGCTGAGCGGTACGGCGGGTGGCAACCAACGGCTGAATACCTACGATTATGTCGATAATTTTGCGCCCCAGTTGACGGTTCCGGGTGTCTACAGCCTGAACAACAGCCGGGTTCCGCTCGAGTATCGGCAAGAACAAAATGAGCGCCGGATCAACAGCCTGTTTGCGTCGGGCCAACTGACCTATCAGGATAAACTGACGCTGGAACTGACGGGCCGCAACGACTGGTCGAGTACGCTGACGCTGCCGACCGGCGTGGTGGGGAATGCCGATAATTCGTACTTCTACTGGTCGGGAACGTTGAGCGCCGTGGTGAGTGACTGGGTGAAAATGCCGTCCTGGGTGTCATTTGCCAAGGTGCGGGCGGGTTACGCGCAGGTCGGGAACGACACCGAACCGTACCAGTTTTCGCAGCCGTACAACCCTGGAACGCCCTGGGGAACAACGCCGACGTTTGGCGAATCGACGCGGATTCCGAACCTGAGCCTGAAACCGGAAATCAGCAGTTCGCAGGAATACGGTGTGGATATTCGTTTCCTCAAAAACCGGGTTGGGCTGGATGTAACGTACTACAACACCATCAGCCGGAACCAGATTATCTTCCTGCCGCTATCGGGAACGACGGGCTACAGCCAGATTGTGCAGAACGCCGGTCGGATTCAGAACAGCGGGGTGGAAGTGATGTTGAACCTGACGCCCGTTCGGCTGGACAACGTGGGTTTCCGCTGGGACATGAACGTCAACTTCTCGCGCAACCGCAGCAAGGTACTCGAACTGGCCAACGGTGTTTCTACTTATGAGCTGGCCGACCGGTATTTCTCGGTGCAGGCCCGCGTCAACGAGCGCATGGGCGATATGTATGGCTATGCCTACGAGCGCGTGAGCAGCGACCCCCGCAGCCCGTACTACGATCCGACGGGGCAGTACGTCGGCCAGATGGTGACCACAACCGACGGGCGGCCCATCTCGACAACCGACCTGAAAAAACTCGGTAACTACAACCCCGACTGGCTGGCCGGTATTAACAACTCCCTGACCTACAAAGGCTTCAATTTAAGCTTCCTGTTCGATATCCGGAAAGGTGGCGAAGTCTACTCGCATACGTATGTGGTAGGTCGGGAAGCCGGGCAACTGGTGGAAACGTTGCAGGGCCGCGAAACCGGGTATTACGACAATTCGACGGACAAGGAGTTCAAGAATGCACCGGAGGGGACCTATTATGTGGTGCCGGGCGTGGTGCAAACCGGTGAAGGTCAGTTTGCTCCGAACCAGCGCCGGATTTCGGCCCGTGAGTGGCATACGGCTTTTACGCTCGGTCGCCGGGTGCTGGAGGGCGCCATTTTTGACGCGTCATTTACCAAGCTGCGCGAAATCAAACTGGGGTATTCGCTGCCCAACAGCATCATGGGCAAAAAGCTGCCATTCCGCAACGTAACGCTTTCGCTGGTGGGCCGGAACCTGTTTCTGTGGACCAAAGTGCCGCATATCGATCCGGAAACGTCCTCGGTGGCGGGTGGAACCGTCATTCCGGGATCCGAATCGGTAGCCATTCCGTCGGCGCGGAATTACGGCGTTAACCTGTCGTTTAACCTATAAGAAACTGACTCATGAAAAGAAGATACATTAAGTTGTTTGCTTATATGCTGCTGCTGGTAGCCGCTGGCACTTCCTGCGACAACAATTTTGAAGAAGTAAACACCAATCCGAACGTACCGAATACCGTTACGCCGGACTTGCTGCTGCCGAACATCATCCGGGCTCCCATCAACGAAAACATGGGAACGGCCTGGGGGATTGGCAACAGCGTGATGCAGTACACGGCCAAAATCCAGTTCGTGAACGAAGACCGGTATTTGTGGGGTGAGCAGAACGGCATCTGGAACGTAACCTACTCGACGCTCCGGGAGGTGCAGAACATGTACAACATTGCCACCAATTCGTCGCCGGTTCAGAAAAACTACCAGGCCATTGCGCTGATCATGAAGTCGTGGATGATGTCGCTGGTGACGGATGCCTACGGCGATGCGCCCTACACGGAAGCGATCAGGGGGAAAGACCTGATGTATTTTCCGAAATACGATTCGCAGGAAACCATTTATAACGGTATTCTAAAAGATTTGGCGGAAGCGAATGGCCTGCTGGCTCCGGAAAACGGTGCGGTCAACGGAGATATTCTGTTTGGCGGTGATGTAATGAAGTGGAGAAAAATGGCCAACTCGCTGCGGCTGCGGTATCTGATGCGGATTTCAAACAAACGCGACGTGAAAGCCGACATGCAGGCCATTGTAGGCAACCAGACGGCCACGCCGATTTTTACCAGTAATTCCGACAATGCGGCCCTGCGGTATTTGCCGACGGTGCCTAACCAGTTCCCGTTGTATACCTCGCGGGTGGGTTCGTTCGATGAATTCCGGCTGAGCAAAACTCTGGGTGATAAATTGATGCAGCTGAACGACCCCCGGCTGGGTATTTTCGCCCGCCCAACCGTCGCGTCGGTAGCCGCCGGAAAACCGGCTTACGTGGGCGTTCCGAATGGTCTGGACGATAACTCGGCGCTGACCTACAACGGCGGGGCTCAGAATGTGTCGCGCGTGGGTACGAACTATTACATCGACGGCTTTGGAACCCCGACGGACGCCAACCTGAACATTGCGAAGGGCATCATTATGACCTACGCCGAACTGCAATTCATTCTGGCCGAAGCCGCGCAGAAAAAGATGATCACCGGCAACGCCAAGGAATATTACGAAAAAGGCATTACGGCTTCGTTCAACTACTACGCGCTGGATGTTCCGGCGGGGTATCTGACGCAGCCGGATGTGGCTTTTGCGGACGCAAAAGCACTCGAACTGATTGGAACTCAGAAATGGATTGCGTTATTTTACAACGGTCTGGAACCCTGGTTTGACTGGCGCCGGACGGGTTTTCCCGCTATCAAGCCGGGACCGTCGAACCTGAACCAAAACCGGGTTCCGGTGCGGTTTACCTATCCAAGTTCGGAGCTGAGCCTGAACAAGCCGTCAATCGACGAAGCCGTCCAGCGCCAGGGACCTAATGATATCAACACCTCCGTGTGGTGGGATAAGTAATAATTTTGAATGATTGAATGATAGAATGAGTGAATAAGATCAAAGATCTTGCTTTTGCTGATCGCGGTAGCTATTCACTCATTCTATCATTCACTCATTCGCTCATTGAAAGACGATGACAACTGACGAGACGATTTCTGAAATTACGGAGTTATTTGAAAAGCACGGGGCCGATGATTATTACGGTGAGCCGGTTTCCCAACTCGAACACATGCTGCAATCGGCGATGCTGGCCGAACGGGCCGGGGCCGACGACGAGACAATTATTGCGGCTTTTCTGCACGACATTGGGCATTTGCTGCCGTCGGAACTGGCCGAAGATCACATGGATAATTATGGTCGCGTCGATCATGAAAAGCTGGGCGCCGACTGGCTGCGCGAACGCGGTTTTTCGGAGAAAGTTGCCCAACTGATTGAACACCATGTCAATGCCAAACGGTATCTGACCTACAAGCATCCGGCGTATTTTAATAAGCTCTCGGAAGCCAGCCTGAAAACACTCGAATTTCAGGGCGGGCCGATGACCGAAGCGGAAGCGCACGATTTTGAGCAAAACCCGTATTTTCGGGGAATCTTGCAGGTGCGCGGTTGGGATGAGCAGGCCAAAGAAACGGATGTCGCCATGCCGTCGGCCAATCATTACCTCGACCTGTGCCGAACTTATCTGGAAAGCCGTTCCTAAAATAAAAGCCCCGACAGTGTTGCCGGGGCTTTTTGATTTATGTGGAATGCGGTTTTGATTAAGCCGCCATGCGCAGGGTCTGATCGCCCGATTCCAGCATCGGCTCGATGACGTTTTGCAGGCGTTCCCGCAGAAAACCCTCCTGAAGGTACGAAGGCAGTTTGGCAATCAACTGCCTGTAACCCTGAATACCCAATGCCTTGGCAATGTAGGCTTCATGAACGGCATTGATGTGTGAAACGATATTCACTAAACATTCATGGAACAGCCGCACGTCAATCTCCGACTCCACAAACCGCTCAATCTCGCGGTTGGTTGACGAAATCCGTAGGCGGCTCAGGGCGTCGAAATAGGTTGTATAACCGATCTGCTTGCCCAATTGCTTGTATTGATCCGCCCCAAATTTCTGTAAAATCTTACCCGTTTTAGGACTGCGCAGGGCCGTCTTTGGATTGTTCTGAATGGCCTGCCGCAGGGCTTTGATGTGCCGGTCGCGGGAGGTTTTCAGGAATTGGGCAATCTCGATCTGAGCCGCCGACTCGCGTGAGGGCAGCATCAGGTCCGGTTTGGCAATATCAAACTTCGCCAGCGGAAGCCGCATGGTCCGGTAATTGTTCAGCGGACCGGAGGCATAAAAGCCAATCGAAGCCGGGTAGTAACCGCGCACCACCATGTTGCCGATGCGACGGCGAATAATTTCTTCATTGCTGACGGGTTCGCCCATCGTATGCAGGAAAGCCCGTACGCCGAACAAAACGCTGTAATACGCTTGCGGGAATGTCCAGTGCAGGGAGCTTTGTAAATACTGATTATCGTTCACGACCGGCGTAATCCGCAGCGCATATTCGGCGCTCCAGCTATTGAGCAACAGTTTTTCCAGCGCCTTCCGCTGCTCATCCGTTACGGCCGGGGCAAACTCCTGAAACAGCGGAAACCGGGCCATGTCAAACAGGTCGTCCAGCCGCTGAATGTGGAAGTCGATCGCGAAAAAGTGGTTCAGAAATACCTGAGCCGGAATGGATTTCCGCCAGGTTTCATCCGCAGGCTGACCAGGTGTAAAGGGCACCATTTTACTTTCCGTGTTCATCGTATTGTCTGTGTTCGTGTTCATATAAATAGAACAAAAAACCGCCTGTTGATGTTCCGAATTTTGCAATTATTTTGTAGGTATAATGTGCTGGTTTTTAATGGGTTTCTGTAGTAATTTTATGCTTTTCCACCCGGCCTGTAACTAGTTCTGGCTTCCCGGTTTTACCCTCCGATTTTTAGAGCGCTCCAATCAAAAACCTCAGATCATTTCTATCGATCAACGTATTTTAACGTTATTTAACTGTTTAAATAGTTGCATAACTGATTTGTACGTTTTAAGTTTGTTTTATGGAAGTGTTAACGAAAACCGAAGAGAAGGTGATGCAGATTCTCTGGACCATTCGTAGAGGATTTGTGAAGGATGTCATCGACCAAATGGCCGACCCTAAACCGCCGTATAATACGATATCATCGTTGATCCGAATTCTGGAGAAAAAGGGATTTGTGGGTCATAAAGCCTACGGCAAAACCCACGAATATTTCCCGACTGTTTCAAAACTCGCTTACCGGAAATTTACCTTCCAGAATTTTTTGACCAATTACTTTGAAGGATCGCCGGAGAAAGTCGTGTCGTTTATGGTCAGCGAAGAAAAGCTGAACTCCGAGGAGGTTCAGCGGATGATGGAACTGCTGGATCAGGCCGGAAATACTGCCAAACGCGACGGCCATGCTGAATGACTTCTTCCTCTATCTGATCCAGGTATCGGTATCAATGGCGGTTTTTGCCCTGACGTACCGGCTTCTTTTCGACCGCCTGACCCATTTCAAGTGGAACCGTATCTACTTGCTCGCCAGTGTACTGTTCAGTGTTCTCATGCCGTTAGTGCCCACCTCCGGTTTGTGGAGTACGCCGGTTTCGATGGGGCTGGAACTGCGGTTCGATAGGATTCCATCCGGTACTAACGAAGCTGCTTTTCAGGCTGAGGAGGATGCGACTCAAGCTGTTGGGCAGGCACAGCTCATTGGGTATACGCTACTGACGCTGTATCTGCTGGGTGTGTTGTACAAAAGCTGGCGGCTTTACCGAAGTCTGGACGCAGTTTTCCGGTTGATCCAAACCAGCCCAAAGGTGGAGGAGGGGGCAGCTTATGCCGTTTATGTACAATCCGATTTACCAACTTTTTCATTCGGGCGTTCGATTCTTCTTAATCCTGAAAATGATTCGCTGACGTTGGAAGAACAGGCCCAGGTGTTGCTGCACGAAGAAATTCATGTCCGGCACCGGCACACGCTCGATCTGCTGCTGTTTGAACTGGCGGGTGTTGTGTTCTGGTTTAATCCGGTTGTCCATTACCTGCATTTTGCTATTCAGCAGGTCCACGAATATGCCGTCGATGCCATTGTGACCCGAACCTGCGGTACTGTCAAATCATACGGCTACCTGCTCCTGAAATTAACGGCCCAAAACCCGCTGCCCCTGATGGCTCCGTTCTCGAACAAGCAGGTGATTCGCCGGATTCAAATGCTCACTCAAAAACCGTCCAGTCCTATGCAAAAGCTAAAATTTTTGATGGTACTACCCGTGCTGGCACTCTCGCTGCTTGTTGGTTCCTGTTTCCGAAATAATGACCGTCCTGCGTTTCAGGCTCAGGACGTAAAACCGCAAAAAGGCGTTTCTATTAGTCGTTTAGTCTGGAAGGGTAACACGGTTTACTCTTCCGAACAGTTAACCGATGTGCTGGGCAATCGACCCGGTGATCTGTATGAGAAAGAAGGGTTTGCAAGCCGGTTGATCAATCAGCCCGGAACGGATGTAGCGTCTCTTTACATGGATAAAGGCTATTTATTTTTTAGCACGGAGGTCCACGAAAAACGGGTAGGTAATGCGGTGAATCTGGAGTTAGAGGTTTTTGAAGGAAAGCCGGCGAATGTTGAAAACGTGGTTTTTAAAGGCAATAAAAAGATCACAACCAAGCAGTTGCTCGAAATGGTTGCGGTTCGCCCGGGTGAGCTTTTCAACCGCTCCAAGCTGATCCAATCCCAGAAAGCACTGGCTGAGTCGGGTTATTTTAATCCGACACAAATTGGGATTAATCCGTTGCCTGACATTGAGAATAACACCGTCGATCTGGAATTTACAGTAATCGAAAAGCCGTAAGAGTTAGGCGACTTTTTTGCCCTTTTGAAACTTATCGCGCTGACCCAGATAAAGGCCCGCCAACACCAGTACCGTGCCCAGAAAGGTGTAAATCGTCAGCGGTTCGTCCAGCAGAATGGACGAGTAGGCAAAACCGAAAATCGGGCAGAGAAACAGCCAGAGCGACGCCTGAACCGCATCCTGTCGAACCAGGTAAAACCAGAGTTGCAGGCCAATGACGGAAACCGGGATGATCAGCCAGAATACCGAGCCCCAGAACCGGGCGTCGTAGTGTGAGTGGTCAAAATCGGCAAAGAGCAGCGTGAAAGGGAGAAGCAAAATGCCGCCGATCAGCACCTGCCAGCCGTTGATAACCAGGTTGGGCAATTGCCACGTAAACCGGGCATAGTATACCGTAGCTGCCGAAACCGAAACCATGCCGCCCAGCAGAATCAACAGACCCGACAGCGTTGCGTAACTGCCTTCCAGGAGCGGATACGTCGCCAGCAGTACACCCGCCATCCCGAGCGCAATGCCCAACCCTTCGTACCAGCGGATGGGACGACGAAGCCAAAGGGCCGAAATCAGGGTAATGAACAAGGGATTGGTAGCCGTTGAAAGACTACCAATTCCGGCTGAAACCTGCTTGAGCGCCAGTACAAACGCGCCGAGGTAGATGGTGGTATTAAGAAGGGCAAAAATTGTCAGCCGGGTAAACTCCAGCCGGTTCGGTAGGGCGTTACGCTGAATACCGTGCGCCACCAGCAACATCAGAGGACCAGCAATAAAAAACCGAATTTGTGCCAGAATAAGCGGATCGACCGACAGAACGCCGAATTTGGTGGCCGCCGATGCTGACGCCCAAAGCGCGGCAAAAAGCAGACCGGGGAGGAAAAATTTCATACCGTAAAGGTACGGGGAAGCTTGTTGTTGTACCAGTCGCCCCATTGAATTTGCAAAACCGTTTGGTGCCCTCACATTCTGCGTTACCAAATTACTGGTCGTGAAGGTTGTCGATTGTGTGCCATACGCCGACAACCGGGCAAACGTTGCTCTCCTGAAGATTTTTGCGGGAGGAGGGTGGTAAAAAACGTCCCTACGGATTTTAGCCCGTAGGGACGGTGTGTCAAAACCCGATTTTTCCCTTTCGGCCCGGGCCATCTTTCCCGTCGACATATTCCTTCAACTCCGCCAGTTCTTTTTCAAAACCGCTGCTGAGAATCGGGAAACGACACCAGGTTTTGGGGTCCACGTTTTCGTCGTCGAGGTGGAACGACGGCGCATACCGTTCGCGCTTCCACTGGTTGCGGCTCCAGAGCCGGAAAAACCGGTCGACCGACACGTAAAGCTGTTCCCGACTATACTGTCCGTCAAAGATTACCTCCATGTGCTGCATGACTTCCTTCGGCGACTGTTTATCCCGAATGGCGGCCTTCTCAATGGCATTGAGAACCTCATACGGCATCAGGTCTTCTTCGTCGGTTTGCTTTTTGTCAAGCGGACGAAGTTCGGCGGTGGGTTGCAGGTTGTTGACGGCTTTCAGTCCTTCCACTTTGATCGTGCCGCCCACGCCCTCGGTTTCGGCCCAGCGGAGCCAGCCGCGCAGATAATGTTTGTCGATGCCGGCAATGGGGGAGATGCTGCCCGCCGTGTCGCCATCCATCGTGGCATAACCCACTGACGCTTCCGAGCGGTTGGAGGTCGACAGCAGCAGGGCGTTATGGATGTTGGCCAGCAGCCACGCGCTTGGGGCACGCACCCGGGCCTGAATGTTTTGCAGGGCAATGTCGTCGGTATTCCAGCTTAGCTTCCGGCCAATCTGGTCTTCAATGAGTTTGGTATACGTTTCGACCAGCCCGTTGATGTTGATGTTGTAGAACGTCGCGCCGATGGATTTTGCCAGCGACTCGGCGGAGTGTAAGGTATCCTTCGAACTGTTTTCAGTACCCTGATAGATGGTCGTCAGCAACGCACCGCAGATTTCCTCGACGGTATTCAGATTCTGAATCGCTTTGATGTAGCTCAGTTTCTTTTTTAAACCGTCCAGTCCGATGCTCTCGTCGGTCAGCCGGATCATGAGCGACACCAGGGCGGCAATGGCCGACGAATCCGCTCCACCGCTCAGCGACAGCACGAAACCGTGCGAACGGCTTTTGCGCAGGTAGTCGAACAGGGCCAGCGCCACGGCCCGCGCAAATTCTTCTTCTTTGAGGTGATTGCCCCGTTCCCAGTATTCCAGTTCCGGTTTCTGAACCACGGGCTTGATTTTCGGAAAATCGAACTGGGCGGCTACCCGCAGGTTGGGGTACAGATACGCCAGATTGACCTTGTTCTGGACCTGGCTCAAACGCGTGTCGTCCACGTCGATCACGGCGCAGACCAGCATATGATCGGCGTAGCTGAAACGCGGCCCCGACACCAGCAGCTGACCGTTGGCGGCAATCATGGCGTCACCGTCGAAAATGGCCCGGCCCGATTCGTTGCCCAGCAGGTTGCAGTAAATGTAGCTCACGCCGAACGCCCGCGAACCGTCGATCACAAACCGCTCCCGAACCACGGACTTGAAAAACGAAAAGTGGCTGGCGCTGGGATTCAGAATAATATCGACACCGCGTTCGTGCAGGCTGCGGCCCGGTCGGTTGGCAATCCAGGCGTCTTCGCAAATCTCGAAACCGATTTTTACGCCCGATACATCAAACAGCAGATCACCGACCGGATAGGTAAATTCGCCAATCTGGATTTCGTCGCGCACGCCCGCCGTCCAGGGCTGGAACCAGCGGCTTTCGTAGTGAATACCGTTATTGGCGACAACCTGCTTACAGACAAAGCCCAGAATCCGCTTGTCGGCAATCAGACAGGCCGTGTCGTAGGTGCGGTTATTGGCCAGTCGCAGCGGTAGGCTGACGGCCACGATAATCCCGCCGGTATGCGGCACAATTTCCAGCAGGCTTTGTTTGGCCTGCTCGATCAGCTCGTTGGAGAAGAACATGTCTTCGCAGCCGTAGCCGGTGATACATAACTCAGGTAGGCATAAAATACTGACTTCCTGTCTTTTAGCGTCTTCAATGGCGTCGATAATCGTCCGGCGGTTGTGTTCCCAGGCCATCGGGATCTGGTTGACAACACCGGCAGCAACTTTTATGAGCTTCATGTATGTGGTTTTTCGCTTTTTACAAGAATAACAAATCTGGAGGAGAAATTGGTTTATTCAGGAATTCGCGCAGAAAATCGCGTCGAGCCTGATGTTCCTGCCGTCTCCTAACGTTGGCGCATTTTCAGAATCAGATCGGTTCTCAACTGATGGAGTTGCTGCTCAAGCCCCACCGGGTACGCGTGCGGGTTGGTGAACCGCTTGATGCTGGGGTGAAGCCGGGCCAGTTGTTGCTGAACACGGTTCCGCACCGCCTGAATGGCGGGGGGCGTGTATACGGGTTGCCCTTTTCGAAAGACCGGTACCAGTAAATCTTCAAAAGCCGTTGACTCGGTAAAACGACGCTGGCGTGTAAAGTCGTAAGGGTCAATCATGGTGGACGGGCCAGCCGGTGGGGTTTCCTCGTTGTAAATCATATCGGAGATAAAACCGCGTTCGTTGTAATACCGTCGGACCTGCTGGATACCCGGCGTTGAAATCTTGATGGCCTGCTCCGACAGTTTCAGCTTATACTCCCACTCACCCGCCGGGTTCTGGATGGCGGCCAGTTTGTAGACCCCACCCAGGGCGGGTTGATCGTATGCCGTCACCAGTTTGGTACCAATGCCCCAGATGTTAATCCTGGCCCCCTGTTGTTTCAGGCTGGTGATAAGATATTCGTCCAGGTCGTTACTGCCCACAATACCGGTTTCCCCAAAACCGGCTTCGTCGAGCAGTTTGCGGGCTTCGATGCTCAGGTAGGCCAGATCGCCCGAGTCCAGCCGGATGGCGCTGAACTGGTAGCCTCTTTCTTTCAGCTTTTTGCCGGCTTCGATGGCGTTTTTTACCCCCTGAATCGTGTCGTATGTATCGACCAGTAAGGTCACGTTGTTGGGCAGTACATCCGCATAGACTTGAAACGACTCCAGTTCGCTGTCGAACGACATCACCCAACTATGGGCGTGCGTACCGCGTACCGGAATCCCGTAGAGTTTTCCGGCCAGCACGTTGGAGGTGGCATCACACCCGCCGATGTAGGCGGCCCGGCTGGCGGTGATGCCGCCGTCGATACCCTGTGCCCGGCGGAGGCCAAATTCAAGTAGTGTATCGTTCTGGGCGGCTAGCCGCATCCGGGCGGCTTTGGTAGCAATGAGCGACTGAAAATTGACCAGCGTCAGCAGGGGTGTTTCGAGCAGCTGACACTGGAGGATGGGGCCACGCACCCGCACCAGCGGCTCGTTCGGGAAGGCCACGGTGCCTTCGAGCACGGCGTCGATGTCGCCGGTAAAGCGTAAGGTGTGCAGATAATCCAGAAAAGCCGGATCGAACAAGGGCTGCCCGTCGGTGCCGGTCAGGGTGCCGAGGTACTGAACATCGTCATCGGAAAAGGAAAAGGCGTTCAGGTATTCAACGACGCTCGACAAACCGCAGGCAATTGTAAAGCCGCCCTGGAAAGGATGTTTACGGAAATATAGGTTAAAAACGGCTTCTTTCTCGGCCGTGCCGGACTTCCAGTATCCGTAGGCCATTGTGATTTGGTAAAGATCGGTAAGCAGGCTGAGCGAGGTATTGTATAAGGGTTGAAGCATCTTTATATATAAGGGGTGTTTCTACTGCTTCCCTATTAACTATCAAAAGCCGGTTCCGTTTAACCTCTTTTAACGTCCGTTAACATCTTTTTTATTGAAGAATGCAACCTGTCCGCTCATCTTTGCATCTGGCAAGTGGTACCCGTTCCGACAGAATACGGCCTTTTACCGGTCATCCATATAAAATGACCATCTATGTAAGATCAGGTTCTATGTAATACATACTACTTAATTTTGAGCCGTAGTCATTAAGTGCCGAGCAGTAAACAACGCGAGTCAACGCGTAAGCAGTAAACAACAAGTTACTATTAAATCTCATGAAAACCTTTATCACCGCTGTGTGTGCATGGCTGGTCATGACATCGGCAATCGCTCAGTCTCCTCTGAAAGGAAAAGTGCGCGGGCTGGTTATTGATCAGCAGCAGAAACCGTCGGAATTTGTCACCATCCTCCTCCTGAAAGCCAAAGACTCCACACTGGTGAAGGGAGCCGTAACCAGCGATAAGGGACAGTACGAACTCGACAACGTAGCCGAAGGTCGTTACCGGGTTGCAACGTCACTGGTAGGGTATCAAAAAGTATATTCGGAACCGTTCACGATTGATGCCGCCAATCCGGAAGTACAGGTCAAAACCCTGACGATGGTGGAAGAGGCCAAAAGCCTGAACGAGGTAAAGGTGGTGGCTAAAAAACCGTTCATCGAACAGGAAATCGACCGGACCGTTGTTAACGTCGAAAACAGCATCGTTTCGAGCGGCAACACGGCGTTGGAAGTGCTGGAAAAAGCTCCCGGTGTTACCATCGACCGCCAGAACGATAATATCCAGTTAAAAGGCAAGTCGGGTGTGATGGTCATGATTGACGGCAAACAGACGTATTTGTCGGGTCAGGAAGTGTCGAACCTGCTGAAAAACACGCCCAGCGATAACATCGAGAAAATCGAAATCATTACTAATCCTTCGTCCAAATACGATGCCGCCGGAAATGTGGGCATCATCAACATCCGGATGAAGAAAAACAAGAATTTCGGGACCAACGGAACGGCCATTGCGGGAGTAGGGTATGGCCGGTACGAGAAAGCCAACGCCAGCCTGAACCTGAACCACCGCGTGGGCAAAATCAACGCCTTCGGAAACTACAGCTATTTTCATAACCATCGGTTTCAGGAAAATGAGCTGAACCGGATCATTCCGTACAACGGGACTGTTACGTACTTCGATCAGGCATCGCACCGGCCCAACCGCTTCGACGGGCACACATTCCGGACCGGCGTCGATTATTTTCTGAATAAAAAAAGCACCATCGGCGTTCTGGCAACGGGGTTTCTCAACGACTGGCGGCAGCCGAACGGAATCAACAATGCCGTGATCCGGAACGAACAGGGCCAGATTACGCTCAAACCGACTACCGATGTTTCGGTAAAAAACAAGTGGTCGAACCTGACGGGAAACGTTAACTACAAGTATGATTTTGACGGAAAAGGTCGTGAACTAACCGCCGACCTCGACTATTCGCGCTTCAACGGCGATTCGTACAACAACCTGAACACGACCTACCGGAACGCCAACGACAGCATTGCGCAGCCCGCAGCACTGGTTCGGAACAATATGCCCTCCGAAATCGACATCTGGGCGTTCAAGGCGGATTACGTACATCCGCTGAAAAAAGGGGCTAAATTTGAAGCCGGTGTAAAAAGCAGTTCGGTAAAATCGGATAACAACCTGGTTTACGAAGACTTTGTGGACGGCCGCTGGTTGGTCAATCCGGGTCAGAGCAACCGCTTCAAATACACCGAAAGCATCAACGCGGGTTACCTTAATTTTGCGGGCAAGCTGGATACGAAAACCCGTATTCAGGCCGGATTACGACTGGAACATACCTTCTCGCGGGGAAATTCGCTGACCCTGAACAAAGTTGTTGACCGGGATTATACCAACCTGTTTCCGACGCTGTTTCTGTCGCGCCAACTCGATACCAACAACGTGCTGAACCTTTCATTCAGCCGCCGGATCGACCGCCCGAACTATCAGAATCTGAATCCGTTCCGGTTTTATCTCGACCCGTACACCTACCAGCAGGGCAACCCGTACCTGAAACCGCAGTTTACGAATTCGTTTCAGTTGACCCACGTTTACAAAGGCAAG
This sequence comes from Larkinella arboricola, assembly GCF_003259745.1. Classification (GTDB taxonomy): domain Bacteria; phylum Bacteroidota; class Bacteroidia; order Cytophagales; family Spirosomataceae; genus Larkinella; species Larkinella arboricola. Next base: position 530,970 of record NZ_QLMC01000004.1, read on the forward strand.
TTTTCGACGACATTGGGCTACAGCCGCACCACCGATGTGATTGTGGACGAAGTGCCGGGCCAGATTCCCGAACAAAACATTACCTATGTGACAACGGACAACCTGGCGACGCAGGATAACGTTAGTCTGACGATGAGTTTTCCGGTGGCGGTGACCAAGTGGTGGAATATGCAGAACAATATCAACATTTTTTACAATAAGTACGAATCTCCGTACCTCGGGGCACAGTATAATGTAGACTTCGTTGCCTTTAATGTATACACTTCACAGAACTTTGTCCTGCCCAAAGGCTTTACGGCCGAGGTATTCGGGTGGTATAACTCAAAAAGCATTTACGGTTTTTACACGGTCCATCCCCAGGGCGCTTTTGGGCTTGGCGTGCAGAAATCATTGATGAAGAACAAAGCGACGCTGAAACTGAACGTCAACGACCCGTTCTGGCTGAATAAATTCCAGGGATACGCCAAGTATCAGGATATTGATTTCAAGATTCGGGCGCGTTGGGAAAGCCGGATTGCCCGTCTGACGTTTACATACCGTTTCGGCAACCAGAATGTGAAAGCGGCCCGTCAGCGTAGCACCAGTACGGAAGCTGAACGGAACCGGGCCGGGGGCGGAAATAATTAATAATCGTTAAATAAATGAAAACGGCGGACAGTTTTTCACCGCTCCGCCGTTACACTATACAGATAATTAGTTTAGGTTAAGAAAGCAGAAAGCCATTCCCACTTTGAGGAGTGGCTTTTTCATTGTTTAAAAATAATGTACCAACAAGGAATTTCAAAATATCATTTGGTAATTCATGGTAACTGAGATTGATAGAATGGCAGTGTTTTCGTAATTATAATTTAAAAGTCATAAAAAAAGGCCGTTCATGACGGCCTTTTTTGCGAATATGTGAATAAATAATTTTCATTCAGGAAAATACAATTTTTTACCCCGAATGACGTATCACACTCCATAACTTAGTCCAGAGCCGCAACACCCGGTAAGGCTTTGCCCTCCATGTACTCTAGCAGGGCACCGCCCCCCGTTGAAACGTAGCTGACGCGGTCGCCGTAGCCAGCGTTGTTGACGGCTGAAGCCGAATCGCCCCCGCCGATGAGCGAGAACGCACCGTTGTCTTCCGTCGCTTTCACCACCGCATCGGCAATGGCATTGGTACCGATGGCGAAATTCGGAAACTCAAACACACCCATCGGACCGTTCCAGAGAATGGTTCTTGATGATGCAACCACTTCGGCAAACTGCTTCACGGTTTCGGGACCAATGTCGAGCCCTTCCCATTCGTCGGGGATTTGGCCGGTGGCCACCACCTGACGGTTTGCGTCGTTGGAGAAATCGTCGGCAATGACGTTGTCAACCGGCAGGTACACCTGAACGCCTTTTGCTTTTGCTTTTTCGAGCAGTTCAAGCGCCAGCTCCTGTTTGTCGGCTTCGAGCAGCGATTTTCCGATGCTGCCGCCCTGGGCTTTGGAAAACGTGTAGGCCATTCCCCCGCCGATGATGAGATTATTAACTTTGTCCAGCAGTTTCTCGATGATCAGGATTTTATCCGAAATTTTGGCGCCCCCCATGATGGCAGTAAACGGACGGTCAGCGTTTTCCAGTACCCGCTGGGCGTTGTCCAGTTCGGCCTGCATAACGTATCCGCAGACTTTATCCGTAAAGAACTGCGCAATGACCGCCGTGGAAGCGTGGGCGCGGTGGGCCGTTCCAAACGCGTCGTTGACCCAGACATCACCAAGTTTTGACAGTTTTTCGGCGAAACCTACGTCGCCTTTTTCTTCTTCTTTGTAAAAGCGCAGGTTTTCCAGCAGCAGCACTTCGCCCGGTTGCAGGGCGTCGGCCTGCTCTTTGGCCGATTCACCGATGCAGTCGTCGGCAAATTTAACATCGACGCCGAGCATGATCGACAGCGGACCGACGAGGTGTTTCAGCGAGTATTTATCTTCCGGACCGCCTTTGGGCCGACCCAGGTGCGACATCAGCACGCACGAACCGCCATCCTTCAGGATTTTATTAATCGTCGGCAGCGTGGCTTTCATTCGCGTGTCGTCCGTAATTTCAAATTTATTGTTCAGCGGAACATTGAAATCAACCCGGATCAGGGCGCGTTTACCGGAAAAATTATAAGCGTCTAGTGTTTTCATACGGAGGTTCTCTGTTGGCTAATAAAATCGGCCCGAACTTAGGAGTTTTTAGTCAAATGAAGCAATCTGAAAATTAGCTTATTGGATTTGTTATAAATTAAATTATATGGTTTCAATTTTGTGGGTTTCACTATAAAACGTTTGCTCTCATATATGATGCTAATACCGCTCTCCACTGCCGCCCCCGCCGAAGTCGCCACCCCCGAACTGCATATCCTCTTTGGAGCCAGGATGGCCCGAGGTAGCCTGGATGGTTGACAGCGCTTCGGCATTCAGGAACAATTCTTTTGGAGAGTCTTCGTCGGGCCGGTCGGTAAAACCGTTGCGCGGTACGCTGAGGTAACGAATCAGGAAAATGGCGGTCAGAGCCAGGAGGATTCCATTGCTAATCAGGTAAAATTCCAGCGAAAACACCGGGTAGTAATACCGCCAGGTCGCCAGGGCCAGGCCCCAGCCAATAGCCCCCATGATCAGCAACGGGCGTTCTTTCTGACGAATACCGAGATAGAGCAGGACAATCGGAACAGCGGTGGTCAGAAGCCAGAACAAGGGTGCCAGGGCGATTTCGGGCGCTTCGGCGGGCCGTTTGTCCAGGGTCCAGTAATGCAGTTGCCGAACGGCGAAGTAGTTGCAGCTAATCAGCAACTGGGTTAGTGACAGCCATCCCAACAGAATGAAGTTGTCGCGCCAATACACCAGATGATCGCGGTTTTCGTACCGGCGGGCCATCCCATATAAACCCGCCGATATGGCCATCAGAACAAAAGGCAACCCTGTTTTTCCGGCGGGGAAGTCCAGAAAGAAATCAAACAAAGCGGTTATGAGGGTGGCAAAAGCGGCCATGGTCAGCAACAGATCGCTGTAGTACCAGACGCCCATCAGCACCAGGGGGAGGATAATCAGGCAGTACTGCCAGGTGGGCAGGTTGTTGGGAAGAAGCCCCACGACACCCGCCGTTACGAGCGCAACAGCCGCAATCACCAACGCATTGTCAACGCCCGAGCGGTAATAGTTCCGGCTGTTGATCAGGCGCCCCGCCAGAAAACCAACCGCCAATCCAGACCCGATGTTAAAAACGTGATAAAAGACGTCGTGATTGAACAGTTGACCCAGCAATGTAGCCAGCAAAAAATAACTGCCGCTGGTAGCCACGATGGAAAAGACAAACAAGCCAATCTCGATAAAACCGTTGGATTCGCGAAAACCGACCGGAAATTTCGCCTGGATCTGCGCCAGTTTTGCAGCATCGAGCATCCCCTGCCGTTGCCAGCGCGCGACATACTCCATCAAGCGTTTGTTATGCACCCAGGTTTCGTTATATGCTTTCATGGAATTGCGTGTTGAGTTAGGAGGGCTAACCGTTAATTTTTGCCCTCTTCGCTTTTTACCCCGGGAACTGCATCAATCTTGCGGTTGGCCGATAAATAGACGGTAACACCGATGCCGGTTATAAGCCAGTATAGATACGTGGCTTCGTCGCGCAGATGCAGGTAATGAAAAACCAGATAGGTCGCGCCAATGTAACCGTAAAACGTACTCATCAGCAAAAACAGAAACGACCGTTCCCGCCGGGCGTACCAGTCGAAACCAGCGCAGGCCACCGCCAGCGCCAGGGCAAACTGAAGGTGGAGATTTTCAAAATTGAACAGGCCCGCCAGCAGCGCCACCAGCAGCAGATTTCCGGCAAAACCCAGCGTCGTAATGGTAAAATGGGGCTTGATCCGTTGCCTATCCAGCATCAGAGCCCCAACCATCAGAAAAATACTCAGGGCCAGAGCCGAGAGCAATACCGTCATGTCTTTCAGATTGCCTTTGAAATAAAACTCCAGCGGCCGCACTGTCACACCAATCCACGAAATCAGGGCCGTTAGCCCCATTGCCAGGACGCCCCGGTGGTCGAACAGATAAGCCAGGCTCAGAAACAGGATGGCGGGGAGAAAGGTTACCAGACCGTAACGCGTGCCGAAAATGGTGTACTGGTATTGCAGATACCCTTCCAGGCTCAGAAAGAGCAGACAGGCCAGCAGCAGGGCGTAATCGCCAAACGGCGAACGGCTGTAGCTGCGGCCCCTCGTGAAAGTGCCTTTATAGCGAACGGCAAACGCAAAGCTGGCGGCACAAAGCACCGACAGGGCAATAATCAGAAACGTATGACCAATCTGATCAATGTATTTGTAAATCAGCCAGCCCGTTCCCGTGGTAAACAGGAGAATGCCAACGTAGAGCAGCGACCGTAATTCCCAATGAGCCGAGAACAGTTTATGATCTTCAACCGTCTGAATGCCAGCCCGCTGTTTATCGTTGATTAATTGCTGATCGGCAAGTTCTTGTAAGACCCTTTCCGGGGACATATTAACGATAAATGGTGTTATAGATATAACAGCAAAGATGAACAAATGGATTAAAAAAAGAAGACCCTGAGGAAATGAACGGATTTTCACCCGGGTTCTTTTTTCTTTTCTTTCTGGCAAAATATGGCAACAAAACCGCAGCAGGTTGAACTACCTCCCAAATATTACCTTGATTATTTCCGCTATCTGATCGGATTTGTCCAGCGGATGTATGGTCATCTCTTAAATGACGCAGAAAAAGAATTTATCCATCGGTTCCGGGAGCTGACCGAAGATGCACAATGCATGTACGTCCGCTTCAGCAACCGCCGGAGTACGTTCTTTCGGATTCAAAAACTCCAGTACAAAGAAATCGAAGACCTGCCCGCGTCCGTGGGCGAACTGCTCCTGAACGGTTTTATTGAGCGGCTCAACCCAACGCACGAAGCTATGGGGGAGGACGTACTGAACACGTTTACCAAGCCCGAGTTACTGGAATTGCTGCCGCTGGACCCGGAGGAACTTAAACCGCTGGGAAAAGCCAAGAAAGAGAACATCGTCCGGTATTCGCTGCATGAACTGGATTTTGCCCGGATTGTCGAAAGCCTGACGCAGTACGAAACCGTGGTAAAGCCGAATTTTGATGCGGAGGTGATGATGCTGAAATACCTGTTTTTTGGCAACCGTTCGGCGGATATGACCGAATTCGTGATCCGCGATCTGGGTATGGTTACCTTCGAACGGTATGACGAATCGAAGCTGACGGCCCGGTTTCGAAGCCGCAAGGAAGTGGAAGACAAGCTGCTGATTTCGTTGACAAACGAGGAGTTTCGGGAGCTTCGGGATTCGGTAACGCCCCCGGAAGATGTGTACAACTGGTTTATGAACTGGGACGAGGTCAAACCCGAACTGAGTGAGATTGCAATGCCCGGTTATGCCAAGCTGGTGACGAACATCGGCGGTTATCTGGAACGCCAGAAAATGCCCGAACAGGCCATGCAGGTATACAACCTGACCGACCGGGTTCCGGCCCGCGAACGGCGTGTGCGGCTCCTCTTCCGCTCCGGCCTGATCGACGAAGCCCTGGCGTTGTGCGACGAAATGGCCCTGAGTCCGCAGAACGCCGATGAACGGTATTTTGCCACCGATTTCCGGGAGAAGATTCAGAGCGCCGGGGAGAAAAAACGCAGCCGTAAGGCCACCACACGGTTTTTGTCGGATGCCGAAAGCGTCGATATTCCGGCCATTTACCGGCACCACGTCGAAGCGGGCGTGATGAACCACTTTCTGGAAACGGGTTGGGAAGCCGCTTTCACCGAGAATTACCCCTGGCGCGGGTTGTTCGGGCTGGTGTTCTGGGATATTATTCACGACGCCAATGTGCAGACCATTCACCATCCGCTGCAACGGATGCCGTCGGATTTTTACCTGCCGGATTTTTATGTGAAGCGGGAAGCGCAGTTGAAAAAACGCCTGGCTGACCTGCAAACGCGCGATGCCTGGAAAAAGCACATTGAAACGGTGTACTTCGAGAAATACGGTATTACCAACGTTCTGGTGGACTGGAACGAGGAACTCCTGAACCTGAACCTTCAGATGATTGAGCTGCTGGAACCGCAGCAGTTAGGGCTGATTATGCTCGAAATTTCCCGGAACCTGCGCGAAAATACACGTGGTTTTCCGGATCTGATGGTCTGGAACGAACAGGGCGTGTATGAGTTTGTCGAGGTCAAATCACCAACCGACCACCTGGGCGCGCAGCAGCTTCATTGGCTGGAGTTTTTCCAAATGATCGGCGTTCACGCGCGCGTATTGCGGGTTATCTGGACGGCTTAAGGAGTGAAGAGTTCATTCATTACTCCTTAGACGCTTCCTGCCCGCAAAAATACCGGAAACCGCACCTCCCGTTCGTCGTTTCCCCAGGCGGTAGTTAACTGCTCGGCCATCCACAAAACCGGATCCGTACCGTGTTGCTGGATGTACTTCTGCACACTGGACCAGGTGCGGAGGTAATTCAGGAAACGGTCGAGGTTCCAGACGCGGATAACCGTAAATTCCCGGTGTTCAACCCGGCTGAAGGGGAAGGGGATGCGGGCGTAGCGATCCTCGATATGCTTACGGTTGACATCCCAGTAGGGACCGATAATGTGTTCGTAGAAATGGTAAAAAGCCGGATTAATGACCGGATTGATGTCGGCCATGCCGTATCCCCATTCGGCCAGAACAGCGCCCGGTTTGGCAACGCGCCGGACTTCGTGATGAAACGCATCGGCATCAAACCAGTGCAGGGCCTGCGCGACGGTAATCAAATCAAACGACCCTTCGGGAAAAGGTGTTCGTTCGGCGGGACAAACCGTATAGTGAAGGTTGGGATACTGTGCGGCTTTTTCCATTTGCTGCGCACTAATGTCCGTGGCCTCAACCGTTGCAAACTCTTCCGCCAGCACATGGGCTACCTGGCCGTTGCCTGTTGCACAGTCCCAGGCTTTTTGGCGGTTTGTTACCAATCCGAAGAGATAGGTATATAATTCGGTGGGATAGTCAATCCGGTATTGGGCGTACAGATCGGCATGGCCGGAGAAGCGATCAAGAATTGCCATAGGGGATGCGGTTTTATATTTTCTGACTCAGGGAGTGCGCAGCGGTTTCGTTCATTAAATTTAAATTTTTTTAGGAGATATTAAACCTTGCTGGCAATTGGTTGTCATAAGAGTAGGATAAGGAAAAAGCTGGGCTAGTGTTGGTCTATATGACTTAGCCTTTTAACTTTGCTAGTCTAAGTCCGTTGGTAATCATAACTTATAGCTTTTTTATTTGGATTTACATGAAAAAAACGTTTGGACTGCTCATTGCTGTTGCCCTGACCGCAATTACCGTCGATAGTAAAGCACAAACTGTGATTCCTGACGACATCAAAGCGTTGCTGCAAAAGAACGCCTGTCTGGCTTGCCACAATCCGGATACGCGTTTAGTGGGTCCTCCTTACAAAGAGGTTGCGAAGAAAAAATACACTGATGCTCAGATTGTTGAGCTTATTTATGACCCAAAACCCGAACACTGGCCCGGTTATCCGCCGATGGCTCCGTTGAAAAGCGTTCCGAAGGATGAAGCCCTGAAAATGGCCAAGTGGATCAACTCACTGGATGGCGGTTCGAAAGCGCCGGCCAAGAAACCCGCAGCCAAGAAGAAAGCGTAATCTTCTGACTGTTCCTAACCCAAAAAACCCGCTATCAGCGGGTTTTTTGGGTTATACTTATGTTGTATGAAGGAAATCTAAAACCCTTCATCAATCGGCGGCTCGTTGAAAATCCGCTGCCGGACGGCTTCGTACAAGACCACCCCCGTTGCCACCGACACGTTCAGCGACTCGACCTGCCCCACCAGCGGAATGCGGGCGTGGTGGTCGGCCAGACGCAGCAAATCTTCCGAAATACCGTCGTCTTCCGATCCCATGATGAGGGCCGTCGGTCCGGACATATCCACGTCGTAGAGGTAATGATCGGTTTTTTCGGTACAGGCCACGACTTTAATACCGGATTCCTTTAGGTATTTTATCGTCTCCTCCAGATGCACTTCGCGGCAAACCGGCAAGTGGCTCAGTGCGCCCGATGAGGTTTTCATGGCATCGGCGTTGATCAGGGCCGCACCCCGCGCCGGAATAACAATGCCCTGTGCCCCGGCGCATTCGGCCGTTCGGGCAATGGCGCCGAAGTTGCGCACGTCCGTTATCCGGTCGAGGACCAGCAGCAGTGGTATCTGCCCCTGTTCGTACACCCCCGCAATGACGTTCGAGAGTTTGGCGTAATGAATGGCCGATACGAAACAGATCGCGCCCTGGTGGTTTTTGCGCGTAATGCGGTCGAGCTTTTCGGCCGGAACCCGCTGAATAGTCACGCGCCGTTCAAACGCCAGTTGCTGAATTTCAGGGTAACTGCCTTCTTTGACCAGATAAAGCCGGTCGATATCCTTACCCGAACGCAGTGTCTCGGTAACGGATTGGATGCCAAACACCATCTCCTCGCTGGAGTATTGTTTGGGCTTGTTCTGATGATACGGATTTACTCGCGAATTGCGCCGGTTCTCCATGCTTCAACGACGGGATACCAGACGGGTTGATATTCAACATATCGCACCAGTTCGTAGTGATCCTCCACAAATTGATTAGGTTTTCGATTAAATGTAAAATTGATTTCCGACACGTTGGCCCGCTGGTTATACACCCACACCTCGCGGTCGCGGCTGCGCTGCACGCGGTCGGGCGGACCCAGCACAATGTAAATCATGCCTTTGTCGGTTTTCCAGCCTTCTTTGTAGGTCGTAAAAAGCCGGTTGGCTTCTTCAACCCGTCCGTAGTAGGCTTTAATGGCACCCCGCGCCAGACTCTGATCACCGCCCATCATGGTCAGCCAGTACCGGTCCAGTGCTTTTTTGAAGTCTGTCGCCGAATTTAACCCGTTAATTTCGGTGTTGGTACTGACATACAGGACAGGTTTGACCAGTTTTTCGGGGCGGGTCAGTTTCGGAAACCGGCGGTCGGCGACAACCAGGCCGATTCCGGACGCATCGGTGGTATCTTCCAGAAAATAATACAAGCCCTCTTTCGGCAGCGTAAACGGCTGGTTGGTCGTAATGTTCATTGTCGAGTCAATGTCCAGCGTTTTGGTCGTCGGGCGGGGCGTGGTGTTCATCGGCGACTGCGCGGGGTCGAAATCGTGCCGGTAGCGATACAGGTGCAACGGTTTGGAAGCCGCGCCGTTTACATCCCGGATCACGACGGTATCACCGGCATTGATGAAATGATGGAGCTGCGGCAGGTTGGTTTTGGGGTTGAAAATCGCAAACCGGTCGCCCAGTTTAACGGTTTTAAACCGAACGGGCAGGTCGTTCAGAACTTTCCGGCCGGTGCTTATTTCGGTAATCTCGTTCAGCATCACGCCGTTGGCTGCGTTGGCTGGTTTCTTGACATCAAAGAAAACCGTCAGTACATCACCTGCTTCGGGGGAATTTTCGCGGACCACCGATTCGGCATTGAGCGGTACATTGCCGTAGCCAAGCCGTTCGCGGCTGTTGTAATCCGGGTAAATCACGTAATTGTACATGAACTGGGATGTAAAGTCTTCCACCGTCGCGTGTTCGCTGCCTTTCCGAACCATCACATTCATATACACCCGAATGGTAGACGAATCTTTTCCCATAAAACGGCCTTTGGTGGACACCACGCGCCAGTTGCTCTCAGCGGGTTGCGGGTTGGTCTGGGCGGGTTGCGAAGCCGTCCGGGTGCCAGACCGTTCCGTCGGGCGGTCGGCGGTACGCTCACGGGGCCGATCGTTCGGTTGTTCGCTGGTACGTTCCATTCGGTTGGCCGCACTGTCCGTATTTTTATTTCGTTTTCCGGACGCACAGGCCCCAAGCAAAGCCGTACAGAGTAGGATAACTGCTATTCTCATACTGATTTTAGGGTATTCTTCCATACAACGAACAAACCCGCCAAACCCGTCAACTTCAGGACGTTATTTCTTTGCCAGGTAAAAGAAATCCAGACTACCGGCGGGGGTGTTTGTCAACTGATAATCCGTATACCGGATTTCGGCCGCCAGACTATCTGCTTCCAGTAACTTATTTCGGTTTAAACGGTTCAGTAAATCGTACGGAATCTGGAGCATCCAGCGCGGCAGCCGGTGTTGCAGATCGAATACATCGTAGCGCGTAATCTTCTCAACCGACTTTTTATTCTGCTCGTAATAGTCCATCACTTTTCCGTTGCCGTGGATGCCCTGCGTTTCGACCGTCGGAAAATACCGTAGCAGCAGGTTCTTCAACTCATCCGCCGTGTATTCCCGAACGTGCCACGGATTGCGGGTCAGCGAAAACAAACGATTTACCGTCGTCAGCAGTAGGGTTCCACCCGGTTTCAGTACGCGGTAGGCTTCCTTCACAAACAGGTCGTCGTTCTGAATGTGTTCGATCACCTGAAAGGTAACAATATAATCGAACGTATTGTCGGCCAGACCGCTCAGGGGCGGAATGTTTGCCTGAATAAACGTTGATTTGGGGTATTCCTGACGCAGTGACTGAATCAGCGCGTCGTTTTTGTCGATGCCGGTATAATGATCAGCCGCCTGGGTCAGCAACTCCAGACCGCGCCCCCAGCCGCACCCGATTTCCAGCACCTTACCGCGCACGATCTGGGCGGCTTCGACGTATGGAAACAGCAACCGCTGGTGAACGGGGTTGTCGGAAGCAATTTCGGCGGAGGTAATTTCTGTGGTTTTATACATAACATGCCGGGTTATTGAGATCGGGAGGATGATTGGAACACAAAACCGTCCATCCTGAAAGCCCTGAAAAATCCCTTTAATCCCAGTTCTAGATTTTACGGTAAAGTTACGGTATTTGCCAGAGCTTTAAAATTCTTTAGGCCGTTGGCTTACTCTTTATCGGGTTTGTTGGCTTGCTTGATGGCTTTCCCGATTTCGTCCCACTGCTCCGGACGGATCATGTCCAGGTGATTAAACTCTCCCGCCGATAGGACTTCCCCGCCGTCGATGGTGATGCATTCACCGGTCATATAGGCTGAATAGTCCGACAGGAGGTAGGCTGCCAGGTTCGCCAGTTCCTGATGATCGCCCACGCGTTTGAGCGGAATGCGGCTGGTGGGGTCCAGCATCTGGACTAATGGTTCGGGAAAAAGCCGGTCCCAGGCTCCTTTGGTCGGAAACGGACCGGGCGCAATGGCGTTCAGGCGAATACCGTATTTGGCCCATTCTGCCGCCAGCGATTTGACCAGAATCAGGGCCCCGCCTTTGGCTACCGCCGACGGTACCACGTAGCCGGAACCCGTTGTTGCATAGGTTGTTGAAATATTTAAAACCGTGCCGGGGATGTTGTTATTGATCCAGTATTTTCCGACCGCCAGTGTGAAATAATACGTTCCGCGCAGAACAATGTCGACTACCACGTCGAAGGCTTTGTACGACAATCGCTCCGTTGGGCTGATAAAATTGCCCGCCGAGTTGTTCAGCAAGCCGTCGATTCGGCCAAACCGTTCGATTGTCTGGGCGATGACGTTCTCAATTTCCTGCGGATTCCGGACGTCGCAGGCCAGTGGCAACACCTGACCACCCGTTTCGTCCATCAGCTCGGCGGCCGTGGCTTCCAGAACGGGTAACTTCCGGCTGCAAATAACGACGTGAGCGCCTAGTTGCAAAAAGTACCGGGCCATCGATTTCCCGAGGCCGGTGCCACCGCCTGTAACAATAATTGTTTTATCTTTCAACGCGTCCTCGCGAAGCATTCCATCTGTTTTTATCATACCTGGACAATTTAAGGTTATGGGTAGGGTTGATCGTTTATCCAATGGGGTAAGGACCGCAACTGATAAACTACAGGTAAACTAACCGTATTTTTGCGCGTAAACCAAAACCGTATGCATCCCGAAACACTTGCCATCTACCAGAACCGTGTAACCGACGCCAACGCCGGGGCTGTTGCTCCCCCGATTTCCCTCAGTACCACCTTTGAACGGGATGCTGACGGAGCCTTTCCGCACGGCCACGTATATGCCCGCACCAGCAACCCGAACCGCGATGCACTCGAAGCTGCTCTGGCCGCTCTGGAGGGTGGTTTTGCCGGTCTGGCGTTTAGCTCCGGACAGGCTGCTACTATGACCTTGCTGCTGGGGCTCCGGCCCGGCGATCATGTTGTGATCGGCGATGATGCCTACCACGGAACGCCGGCGTTGCTCGAAGAACTTTTCCATCCCTGGGGGCTGACCTATACCCGCGCCGATTTCACGAACCTTGATGCTATTCGGGCTTCGATTCACGAAAATACGCGGCTGGTCTGGATCGAAACACCATCCAATCCGCTGCTTAAAATCGCCGATATTCAGGCCATTGCCGACCTGGCGCACGAAGCCGGGGCGTGGTGTGCCTGCGACAATACTTGGGCCACGCCCATTCTGCAACGTCCGCTCGACCTGGGCTGTGATGTGGTGATGCACTCAACCACCAAATACATCGGCGGCCATAGCGACGTGCTCAGTGGGGCGCTGGTTTTTAAGGAGGACGGCGAGTTCTACCAACGGGTTCGGCGGTATCAGACGCTGGGCGGGGCCGTTGCCGCTCCATTCGACTGCTGGATGTTATTGCGGGGCATTAAAACGCTCACTACGCGCGTCCGGGCGCAATCGGCAACGGCTTTGCAACTGGCCGAATTTCTGGACCGGCATCCGGCGGTCGAAGCTGTGTATTATCCGGGACTGGAAACGCATCCGGGCTACGAGATTGCCCAGAAACAGATGACGATGTTCGGGGCCATGTTGTCCGTGCAGATCAAAGACGGAGCCGAAGCCGCGATGGCGGTAGCCGGACACGTACAGCTTTTCACCCGGGCTACGAGTCTGGGCGGGGTTGAAAGCCTGATCGAACACCGGGCGTCGGTGGAAGGGCCAACCACCAGGACCCCCCAGAATCTGCTGCGTATTTCGGTCGGGCTGGAACATGCCGATGATCTGATTGCGGATTTAGAGCAGGCGCTGTTTCACGCCAAATCGCTTTAAACCGTTACCAGACGGCTTTTCAACTGGGTTAGCTGCTCGCTTAGGGTCCAGAGCTGACTGGCATTGAATTGGCTCTGGGCCGCTGCGCTGGGCACTTTTGGGCGGCATTTGGCGAAATACAGGCCCGTTTGTCCTTGTACGTCAGGGGAAGAAGTCAGGTAAATGCTGGTTTCAGCCCCTTTCTCGGGACTAATGAAAAACGGCCGCATCAGGCTAAAGACAAGACTTTTCACGCTGCTGATGGATTGACCAAAATTGGTTTTGACAGCACCCGGATGCAGGCTGTTTGCGGTAATGCCGTCGTCTGCCAGGCGCTTTGCCAACTCGTTGGTGAACAGAATATTACACAGCTTTGATGCGCCGTAAGCCCGCATACCGTCGTACTTGCGCGGTTTTGCCAGTTCTTCGATGACAAACCCGTGGTCCCAGCGGTGGGCTTCGGACGAAACCGTGACAATGCGCGGATCGGTGCCTTTCCGGAGCAGGTTCAGCAGCAGGTTGGTCAGCAGGAAAGGGCCGAGGTGGTTGGTGGCAAAGGTCAGTTCGATGCCGTCGGGCGAATCCTGTTTTTTGTCGATGTACAAACCGGCGTTATTAAGCAGTACATCAAGCCGGTCGTAGCGATCCGCAATTTCGCGGGCGGCCTGCATCACGGACACCTGGCTCGCCATATCGCACCAGACCAGATCGACATGGCCGGTTTTGCTCACTTTTTTGATTTCCTGACGAACGGGCCGGGCTTTTTCCATATTCCGGCACAACATAATAATGTCGAAGCCCTTCTTTGCTAATTCCAGGGCCGTTACTCGCCCAATACCGGAATTGGCACCGGTGATCAGACAGGTTCGGGATGGATTCATGAGGTTAAGATCGCTAGGTTAGTGAATAGGGTGAAGCTACATAATCAGTAATACCGGTTAATTGTTCACTCAGGCTCCAGAGTTTCCGGCCCAATTCACGATTTTGAGCCATCTGGCTCGGTGGCTCCCAGCGGCAATTGGCAAAATACAAACCGGTTACGTGCCGAACTTCCGGCGAAGAGGCCAGATAAATGTGCGTTTCTGCCAACCTTTCCGGACCCGGTGCGAACGTTTTAAAAAACTGAAAAGCTAAATATAACAGGCCCTTGGCGTCACCGCCTTCAGCAAAATGGGTATCTACCAGCCACGGATGTAAGGCATTCACTGTAATGCCTTCACCCATCAGTCGGTCGGCCAGTTCGAACGTAAACAGCATTTTGGCCAGTTTGGAGTCGTTGTAGGCACCAATGGCGCTGTAATGGCTGGCATCCCGGCTAGGAATTTCCTTAAAACGAGCGAGTCGATGGAATTCGGAAGCTACGTTGATGATCCGGGCTTCATCGCTCCGGCGCAGCAAATCCAGCAGCAGATGCGTGAGCAGAAAGTGGCTCAGGTAATTGGTCTGAAACGTTAATTCGATGCCTTCCGGCGAGTACTGCAACGAATCGACCACCCGCCCGGCATTATTGATCAGGACATCAAGACGCTCAAACCGGTTGCGCACTGCCTGGGCGGCTTCCCGGATGGATTGCTGGCTGCCCAGGTCGCAGGGGATCAACTCAACAGTGGGTGTTTGCCAACCGGCCAATCGTCCAGCGGCCTGTATTTCCTGTTGAACCGGTCGGCTGCGCTCGATGTCCCGGCACAACATGACAATATTGAAGCCTTTCCGAGCCAGTTCAAGGGCCGTAATCCGACCTAAGCCGGAGTTGGCACCGGTAATCAGACAAATGCGGGCAGACATGATGGCTGGGATTACATGACTAGATTAGCGTCGTGTAAGTAACCCGCCCGAAGGCAAGAAGTTTACAAAAAACCACCTATAGGCCCCTGGATAACCCCCGCAGGGGTTAGTAGGCTTATTTTACGGCTTCCTGCTCGCGCTGGAATAGTTCAACCAGTGTGTTAACCACGTAGTCAACTTCTTCGGGTGTGTTGTATTTGCTGAACGAGAACCGGATAGCGCCCCGGTCGGCATCATTGCCAGGGAGAGCCGACAGAACGTGTGAACCGAGGTTGGAGCCGCTGGTGCAGGCGCTGCCACCCGAAGCCGAAATACCGGCAATGTCGAGGTTGAACAGCAGCATATCGCTCATCTCAGACGACGGCAGGCTGACGTTTAAAACCGTGTAGAGACTTTGGGCGAGATCGTCCGAACTGCCGTTAAAAGCCACACCGTCTAGTTTTTCGCGGAGCTGATCGATCATCCGAACCTTCAGGCTTTCGATGTATTGCCGGTGTTGGTCCATTTCGGCATAGGCTATTTCCAGTGCTTTGGCCAGCCCCACAATACCGTAAACATTTTCGGTTCCGCCCCGCATATTCCGCTCCTGCGGACCACCGTGAACAAACGGGTGAATTGGTCCCCGCCCGGATTTGGTGGTGGCGTTTGCATACAGAAATCCAACGCCTTTGGGGCCGTGGAATTTATGGGCCGAACCAACAATAAAATCGACCGGAAGCTGTTGTAAATCATGACGATAGTGCCCCATCGTTTGCACCGTATCCGAATGAAACACGGCGTTGTGTTCCCGGCACAGATTTCCGACGGTTTCCAGATCGAGCAAATTGCCGATTTCGTTGTTGCCGTGCATCAGCGAGACGAGCGTATCCGGATGGGTGCGCAGTAATTCTTCCAGATGCGCCAGATTCAGACGGCCTTTTTCATCGACTTCAACCAGGCTTAGCTTGATGATTCCCCGACTGGCCAGGTGTTCCAGCGTGTGGAGCACGGCATGGTGTTCGAGCGGGGAGGTGATGGCGTGTTTCAGGCCGTAGGTTTCGATGGAGCCACGAATGGCGGTATTATCGGCTTCGGTGCCGCCGGAGGTGAAAAAAATCTCGGCTGGCGACGTATGGAGCAGGGTAGCCACGGTTTTCCGGGCCCGTTCAATCACCGTCCGTACTTTTCGTCCGTGGGCATGAATGGATGACGGATTGCCGAAATCCTCGGTCATCAGGGGAAGCATGGCTTCCAGTACCGCCGGATCGAGCCGGGTGGTGGCGGCATTGTCAAGGTAAGCGCGCATGTGATGTCGTGTAATAACACCACAAAGGTACAAAATTAGAAAACTACCCCCAATTTCTTTGGTCGGTCATGGAATGGGAAGGAAAAGGCGTAAAACGGATCCCGCCGGAGTACATTTTACGCCCCTGAAGATACGTTACCGTTTGGTTGAGATCACTTCCTTAATGTCCGAAATGATTTTATTCGCCAGATAATCCGCCGTTGACAGCGTATCGGATTCGGAATAAATCCGGATGATGGGTTCGGTGTTTGATTTGCGCAGGTGAACCCATTCTTTATCAAATTCGATTTTAACCCCGTCAATCGTGTTAATGGGGTTTTTGGCGTACTTGGTCTTGATTTGCTCCAGCACCGCATCGACGTCGATATTGGGCGTCAGCTCGATCTTATTCTTTGAAATGTAGTAGTTGGGGTACGTCCGGCGCAGAATCGAAGCCGATTTGCCGAATTTGGCCAGGTGCGTCAGAAAGAGCGCAATACCAACCAGCGCATCGCGGCCCAGATGCAGATCGGGGTAAATAATACCGCCGTTACCTTCGCCACCGATAACCGCGCCCACTTCCTTCATCATTTCCACGACGTTGACTTCACCAACCGCCGAAGCCGAATGTTTCCCGCCGTATCGCTGCGTCACATCGCGCAGGGCTACCGTCGACGACAGGTTCGACACGGTATTGCCCGGTCCCTGACCGGCATCCCGGTTTTTCAGGACATAATCGGCCACCGCCACCAGCGTGTACTCTTCCCCAAACGGCGAACCGTCTTCGCAAATAAGCGCCAGCCGGTCAACGTCCGGATCGACTACAATGCCGAGGTCGTATTCATTTTTCTGAATTTCGCGGATGATGTCGTGCAGATTCTCGGGCAGCGGTTCGGGGTTGTGCGCAAAATGGCCCGTTGGCTCACAGTGCAGTTTATGCACGGTTTCGACGCCCAGGGCTTCGAGCAGCATCGGTACGACAATTCCGCCGGTGGAATTAACGGCATCGACCACCAGCCGGAATTTGCGGGCGGCAATGGCCTCCTTATCAACCAGCGGCAGGGCCAGAATGGCGTCGATGTGTTTCTGGAGCCAGGTGGTATCGGTCCGGCAGCTTCCCAGTTTCCGAACATCCGCAAAGTCGATGGCTTCGGCCTCCGCAATGGTCAGGATGTCAGAGCCGTCTTTTTCGGACAGAAACTCACCTTTCTCGTTCAATAATTTGAGGGCATTCCACTGAATGGGGTTATGGCTGGCGGTCAGAATAATTCCACCGGCGGCTTGTTCGCCCGTTACGGCCATTTCAACCGTCGGGGTGGTGGATAAACCCAGATCAATGACGTTTAGTCCCAACCCCTGTAGCGTACCTGACACCAGTTTTGAAACCATTTCGCCCGACAGCCGACCGTCTCGCCCAATCACAACCAGGCGGTTATCGGGGTGTCGCTGCCGGAGCCATTGTCCATAGGCGGACGTAAACTTCACTACATCCAAAGGCGTCAGACCGTCGCCACTTCGCCCACCAATTGTTCCGCGTATCCCGGAAATCGACTTGATTAATGCCACGTTAGAGGAATGATTAAAACACTAAATGGATGGATGATTTGATTGTCAGATGCTATGGATGGTCAAATGGTTCTGATAGTTGGATGTGGTAAGAAAAACAATCCCGGATTCCGTTATTGACTTCTTCATCATTCAACAATTCGACCAGTCAACAATTCGGTCATTCAGCCATCGGCAGCAAATATAGTCGCTTTTTTCATCCGCTGGTTATTCCGCGCCGGTTATCGACACGGTGGCCGTCATCGTTGAGCGAGCGGTCCCACGGAAAATACCGGCCACCGGTGCCAGCCGGTCGTGGAAGAAAGAGGCGGCCAGCGAGACATGGTGATTGATGACCACCGAACCCTCCGTGGGGTCGAAGCCGCGCCAGCCCGCACCGGGCAGATAAACCTCCGCCCAGGCGTGAAGTTCGTGTTCCTGCTGCGGATTACCGTACAGATACCCGCTGACAAATCGGGCGGCCAGGCCAATGCTGCGGCAGGCGGCAATGTACAGCACGGCATAATCGCGGCAGGAACCCTTGCGGTTGATGAGCGTCATCTCCGCGGAGGTAGCGGCTCCTTCCCGGCGGGTTTCGTAGACGAAGTTATTACGAATTGTCGTACAGAGGTGCGACAGAAATGGCACGGTCTGCCATTTGGCCTCCGACGCAATCTGCCGGGCGTATTGTTCAATCAGGGTGGTCACGGCCGAGCGTTCCAGATACGGTTCCAGCAGTTTCCGGTCGGCATCGGTGTAATTGAACGGGATGCGCTGGGTTTCAAACGGAAACAAGACAAAATCGTAGGCATTGTACAAGTCTGATTCGACTTCCATATCCGCCCGAATCACCAGCGAATCCGTCTGGGCGTTGATGTAGACAAGTTGCTGGACATTTCCCTCGCTATCCACATTCAGGACCTGTTTGCCGGGTACCGGATCAATCGAAAGCTGGTAGTCGAGCAGCCGTTGGTGCGGGTAGATGCGGGGGTATAAGTACAACGTATGCGGTTCCAGGGATACCATGGCCGAATAGTTGTACCGGAGTTCGTGTCTGACCCGAAGTTTCATGGAGAAGGGTAAAGTTTAATCCAAAGTAGCCGTTCGACTTACAGGATTTTGTCAAAAATAGGGTCCATCCAGGCAGTCGGTAGTTTCCGGACGGAGTTGTTCAGTAACGCACTCCACTGATTCGATACGGCTTCCACATCGTCTTTCTGAAACCGGTGTTCAGCCAGATGAAAGCTATCTTTGGCGTAAACCACCACATCAAGGGGATAGTCTACATCGTTGGCACTGACCCGTGTGGCATCGAAGGCCAGAAAACCCATTTTCAGGGCTTCCTGCAAGGAAGATTCATACGTCAGGCTGCGGTAGAGCAGCGGTTTTCCGTAGCCCGAGTTGCCGATGATTTTAAACGGTGATCCTTGGTCTACTTCTACCCAGTTTCCTTCTGGATACAACAGATACAGCTTATGTTCTTCGTCGTCTTCGAGCTGTCCGCCCACAATGGCATTCAGGTTAAAATGCAGGGCGGAGGCCTCGAGGGCAGCTTTATCTTCCTGCGCAACGCGTCTGACCTGTTCGCCGAACGCGTTCACGGCTTTGTATAACTTATTGAACGAACGGTCTTTTTCGCCAATGACTTCTTTGAAATACGTAATGGCCTTGTCGCGCACGGAGCGCAGGCCGGAGGTCATGATGAACAGGGAGTGATTTTCCAGCTCATGAACCGAAATCTTGCGATTACTCGAAACTTCGGAGCCAGAGGTCAGTCGGGTGTCGGCAATGGCGACCAGGCCGGAGGCTACTTTGATACCTAAACAATACGTCATTGAGTCAGCAAACTACAAGCTATGGCGAATGGCAAATATACAGGTTTCCGAAACCAGACTTCTGTTTTAAACCAGTTTTTGCAAAAACAAGTCGTTGGCGGTCCGCACGTTCATTGCAAACCGCTGAAATTATCGCTTCGGCCAGATTTTGATTACAATTTCCAAAAAGGGATTGTTATTTGCGGGAACGGAGTCCGGTTTGGGGTCCGGAAACAGCAATGTCCCGTCAGACGACTATGAAAAAAGAACTGTTGGCCGATGCGCCAAAATACCGCTTCTGGAGACAGCAGGCCGAATCGAATGGCCTGAAGATTAATAAAGTGGATGAATTTTACATTCGCCGGCGTCATAATGGCGAA
The DNA here is from genome assembly GCF_003259745.1 of Larkinella arboricola. GTDB lineage: Bacteria > Bacteroidota > Bacteroidia > Cytophagales > Spirosomataceae > Larkinella > Larkinella arboricola. Next base: position 550,780 of record NZ_QLMC01000004.1, read on the forward strand.
GTGCTTTTTGCCATGCTGGAAGTGGATGCCGACACGCCGGAAGGCGACAAAATTCCGCCCGCACTTTTTCTGAAAGGCCACGCGGTTTCGGTACTGGTGTGTCTGATTGATCAGGAAACGAAAGAAAAATACGTGGTGCTCGTGCGGCAACGGCGGATCTGCGACGGCTCACATACCTACGAACACCCGGCGGGTATGGTGGATGCGTCCGACGATCCGGCGGAAGTAGCCGCCCGCGAAGTCGGTGAGGAAATTGGCATGGACGTAAAACCGGAGGAACTGACCCGCCTGATTGCCGGGCTTTGCTTTCCGAGTACCGGCACCAGCGACGAGGCTATGCATTATTACTACATCGAGCGTGAAATGCCGCGGGCGCAGATCCTGGAATTTCACCACAAAGACATGGGTGTGGCGTCGGAATTTGAGCGCATTACCACCGCCGTGATGACGTTGCCCGAAGCGCATAAGCTCATTACGAACATCAACGGCCTGCTTATTCATTTTTTGTATTTGCAGGCTGTGGGCGATTATGAAACCATGAAGTTGCTGTAAGTGAGGAGGTAAGGGTCGGTTAGCGGGGTTGGGTTACGAGGTTTGGCAAAAGAAAGATGAAAAAAGAGAAAATTGGGTTTGCGAAAAAGAGGTAACAATTGCTATATTTGCAACCCGAAACGGGGTATACGCCCGTTATGGACCCGTAGTTCAATGGATAGAATTTCAGATTCCGGTTCTGAAGATAGGGGTTCGAATCCCTTCGGGTTCACGAAAAGCCTTCTACGATAGCGTAGAGGGCTTTTTTACTTTTCGGGATCAGGCTTGGGGTCTAGTCCATCCTTCAGGAAGTATGGTCAGGTTATTGATCTGCTTTTCAACTCAGACGCCTTCTAATAGACTGAATTTTAATCCATTTGCCCATTTTCTTCAACCCGTCACTTTCATCCAGCTCATATTGAATCCATACCCTGGTGGCCGGGCAGGCGAATGTCGTGGGAACATCAGCCCGGTACCGGGTGCCCTCCACTTCGATAAACCATCCCCCACACGAACCACAAAAGGTATTGTCCTGACCCGTGACGACAGCCGCTTGTTCGTGGTCTTCGGGGTCAATGTCCTCACAGCTGGCCGCTGAAAACAACAGCATACAGAGAATACAATAACGGAGGTAGATTCGTACGATCATAAACAACGGGATTGTTTGCGAAATTTAACGGTATTATAAAAGCGGTATATATTGTGCGCTAATTTATAGGGTAAATTACTTACTTTAGTACGTATATAGCTATAAAATTTATAAGAAGTCGAATTTGGTTTATCGGTCTTTGGTTAGATGGTGTATTTGTACTTATTTTTTTTGCTAGCAGGCGGGTTTTTTCGATGAATAGAAAGCTGGCCGGACTCATAACAGCGCGTTGAAACTAGCTTTGTGGCTGGAAAAGAACCCCAAATCGTTTCATCTCAGAATTGTCCGTGCCTGTTTAGAAATTTTTGAAATTCAATTGTCAAAATCCGGGTATAATAGACAGCCATACAATAGATATAACTAGTAATTGTACTTTGTGTTTTTTGTTTCCTAGGTAGTTTGCGTCTAATGCCCTATTTTTCGCGTCAGCTTTGGCCATATTGTTTTAGTCAGCCATCTTTAAACTTCCTAAGATGATACTGGCTGCTCCCTAATAACACATCTATTGAAATCATGAAAACATCTGTTTCCTTACTCTTTTTTCTGGCTTTGATCGGCCTGTTAGCCAACTGTAAAAAACAGGTTGATACTCCTCCCAAAAGTACCAAGAAGGAGTTTGCGCAGCTTGCCCTGGTGGGAATCATCAATGCAAAAGTCAGCTACGATTCAACTACGTTTACGCACACGATTGCCGTTCCTGCCGGAGTGGACGTGAAATCCTTAAAACTGGCGTATACAATCAGTGAGAAGGCCCAGATTAGCCCTGATCCTACGGTTGCCCGGGATTATACGAATCCGGTCCGGTACACCGTCACCGCCGAAGATGGAACAACGCAGGTTTATACGGTAAAAGTGGAGGAGCAGATTCCCCCCAAGTCCTCGGAGAAGCAGATTGTCCGTTTTGTGTTTACCTCGTTGAATCCGCCCGTTATTGCTGCTATCGATGAAAGCAAACGAACCATCGCAGCGACCGTTCCGGCTGGCGTAAACCTGAGTGCATTGGCGCCAACCATCGCCGTCTCCCCGCAGGCAACAATTTCTCCGGCTTCCGGAATCGCTCAGGATTTCACCAAGCCGGTCAATTATACCGTAACGGCGGAAGACGGCAGTACGCAGGTGTATACCGTCAGCGTGGAAAAAAAGTGACGCTTCGGCCGGAAACCGCGAACGGATCGCGGTTCTCTTGAGTCTACTTAAAAAGTTACCCCAATCTCCAAAACGCAGCGTTTCTTTGAAGATTGGGGTAACGGAATTCAGGCTTTCTGAACCAGTCCGCAACGGCTGGCTTACCGGGATTTAATCAGCTTATAGCGTTTGGCTTTCGGACCAACACCCACCTGCATCAGATACATACCCGTCTGCAACCGATTATCCAACTCAACCCGCTGTTCCTGCTGGCCTTCCGTGCGCTGCCAGATCAGACGGCCCTGCTGATCATAAATCATGATGGGCGCATTTTCCTGACCTTGCAGCTTTACCGTAAATGAATCCCGGAACGGGTTAGGGTAGTACAGTACCTGCTCCGCTGACGTCGATTCCCCTCTCATATTTAAACGGGCTCCCGATGGCTGATCAATCACACTGAAGCTTAGCGTAAGGGGCTGGCCCGAGGTGCCCGTTCCTTTAGGCCCGGTGTACGGAGTGACCGTCAGGCTGTAATTTCCGGTGTACGGTGTCCAGCTTTTGTAATCGCCGTCTGTGTCATTAAATAAGGCATAAGGAGCCTCCGTTTCCGTCTGGGTACGGTTTTGCCGACCGCTTAACTGCATCACCACCGAGCCCACCGTGGTTGGGCTGGTATTGGCCCGGATGTTGAGGTTACGCGTAGGAAGCGTGGCCAGATTCAACTGTTCACCCGGCGTCAGGACCTTGATCTCCTGATCGGTATCGGCATTGATCAGGCTGAAACTAACAACCGACAACGTCACTGACTGCGCGGTTACCTTGCGAATCCGATGGTTCTGCGAATCAACGATGAACAGGTTATTCTGGGCATCCACCGCCATGCTGGCCGGACGGTACAGGCAGGCACTGGTAGCAACTCCACCATCGCCACTAAAGCCCTGGACCCCGCTACCCACTACAGTATTGATGATACCGTTAGAAGTCACCTTGCGAACACGATGGTTTAAAATATCGGCGATGAAAAGATTATTTTGAGGATCTACCATTACATTTTGCGGTATATCCAGACTGGCGCTCGTAGCTGCCTGATTATCCCCGTTGTAACCCGTAGAGCCGTTTCCTGCTACGGTATTGATGATACCATTCGTTGTTACTTTACGAACGCGCAGGTTCAGCAGATCAGCGATATAAATATTGCCCTGCCCATCAACGGCTACCCCTTGCGGAACATACAGAGCGGCATTGGTGGCCGGGCCGCCATCGCCACTGAAGTCGGCCGTACCATTACCGGCCACGGTGCTGATGATGCCGTTTGTGCTCACCTTCCGAATCCGGTTATTTTCCGAATCGGCTATAAACAGGTTGCCCTGCGCATCCAGCGTAATATTCTGCGGATCGGCCAGACGGGCACTGGTAGCGGCACCACCGTCTCCTGCAAAGCCCCGGGTGCCACTGCCGGCGACGGTACTGATCATTCCGCTGGCGTCCACCTTCCGAATTCGCTGGTTTAAACGATCGGCAATGAAAAGATTGCCCTGCGCATCAACGGCTACACCGCTAGGGCGGTTCAGATTGGCGCTGATGGCGGTCTTTCCATCGCCGTTAAAGCCCGCGCTACCCGTACCAGCGACGGTGCTGATGACCCCGTTGGGGGCTACTTTACGAATACGATTATTATCAGTATCAGCAACGAAGAGGTTGCCCTGTGCATCGACGGCTACATCCTGCGGATTCCGTAAGCGAGCGTTGATGGCTAAGCCGCCGTCTCCGCTAAAACCTAAGGTTCCATTACCAGCTATTGTGGAGATAGTTTGGGCAAACAACCCGGAAGTTATTCCTAATGTGAAGCAGACCGTTAATGTGAACGCACAGGAAACGCGTTGAAAGCGTGAGAAGGAGTGTAAAAAGTGGGTCATAATCGTTGTGTAGTTTTATAGGTAGATTTATATGGTGAGAATGTCTCAATAAATCTTGTGCAATTTACTGAATTGAGTACTAATTACTAAGAAAAATAACTTTTTTTTGGAAATCGTTAAATTTTTTGTTGTCAAATAACCGGCCCAGCTAACCTCTTTTTTTTGCAAATGACCTTCTAGTATAACCGTCGGTATGACAATTTGTTAAAAGTAAGAAACTTTTGTCTGATAATTAAATAGATTTATAAACCGGTAAAAAGTTATAGCGTTAGAAAAGAAGGGATGGAGATGGGGATAATAAGGCAGTTATACGAATAAAGGCATATAATAGGACCCGTTATAAATCAGTCAGATATGCCATATTTACTTTTTTTAGTACGATAATACATACTAAAACGCTGTGTGTCGAGCAAAAGCCGCTGGTTCAGAGAAGGGCTGCCCATAACATAGTACTTTTCGTTAGTACAGAGTTTTTATAAATGTTTCGTGGAGATATATGATAATTCAAGTGAGTACTATCCGGGTACGGAAGCAGGTATCTACTTAGTCTCGTTTCGGTATGATTTATACCCTAAAAAGGCAGCTACTACGTGCTCTCCACCGATGCAGTGTTTGAGTATATCCGTAATAAAACTCAATCCGTTTCCGCTGTTGGTGAAATAAACAACGGCTTTTTGCTGAGCGGGACTGGCCATCACAAAGCATTTAAAACTATCATTGTCGCCCCAGTGCCAGAAATAATCGCCCGTTGCGGTAGTTTCCAGCCCGAAGCCCAAACCCCAGTAAAGGCTTGTTGACAGCGTATCACTGCCCAAAAACCGTTGCGGCAATCGGCTCTGCCGCGAGAGCATCTGGCGCACCGTAGCGGGTTGCAGTCCCTGGGCATTCAGAATCGCCAGAACAAAACGCGCGTAGTCTGGGGCGGTGGTCTGTAAGGAATACGCCATATTAGCGCCTACGGGTTTCCACTTGGCTTCTGGTTCGCCTGATTCACCGTGCGGCTGCGCAAAGTCCGAATCAAAATCGTTTCGCCAGACGTAACTGCTTCGCGTCATGCCCAGCGGTCTGAAGACGCGCTCGGTTAGCAACTCGTTAACGGGTTTACCCGTAATCTTTTCCACCACTTTCTGCAAATACACAAAGCCTTCGCCCGAGTAGCCAAACCGTTCGCCCGGTGTTCCGATCATGGGAAGTTGTCGGGAGCGTCGGTTTTTGCGCCAGTTTGGAAAACCGCTGCGGTGGCTCAGCACCATCCGGGCCGTAATGAGTTTGTAACGCTCGTCATCGGCCACGTCCGGGTACGGCAGGTAGTGATACAGCGGCTTATCCAGGTCCAGTACTTTTTCCTCCACCAGTTGCAAAACGGCGTAGGCAAAAACCGGCTTACTCAGCGAAGCTGCGTCAAAAACCGTTTCTGCCGTAACGCGTTGCGTGGAATCGGCTTTGGTCAGGCCATATCCCTGGCTGTACACGATTTGATTCCGGTCGATGAGAGCCAGCGATAAACCCGGAACGTGGGCGCTGTCCATCAGCTGAACAATGTACCGATCGAGGGACCGGGAGTCGGCGGGGTTCCAACGGGTTTGTGCCGGAGCGATTACCGGCAGGGCGTTGATCAGCAAGGCGGCCAGAGCGATAACGCGGCTAGAGCGCAGGAGAAAAGTGGACATGGGTTCGGGGGTTACGGTATCCGGACAAAGAAACGGAATGGATGGAGAATGAAAAAATAAGCTGTTCCCTAGGGACTTCTGAACAGGCATTGTCAGTGTCCGGGCGGGCAGGCTGCCGATGGATAAATACCGTTTTTCAGCGCTTTGTTTCGCCTTCTTTTGTCATTAAACTAGTCGCGGTTTGTTTTATACGCTCTACCAAGCTGATTGTAATGCCTGCCTCCCTTGAATACATCACCGACCAAACGCCCCTGGGAGCCCACCTGATTGGTTCGGGGGCTACGTTTCGGGTTTGGGCACCCCACGCACTGGCGGTCCACGCCTGTGGCGATTTTAACAATTTTCAGCATGAAGCCGATAGCCTGCTCACCGTCGATGACCGGGGCTACTGGCGCGGCTTTATTCCCGGCGTTCGCAACGGGCAACGGTATAAATTCTGGGTGGTGGGGCTGGGCAGCGAGGGCTGGAAACGCGACCCGCTGGCGCGCGAACTGGCCACACCGTACCCCAGCGACTGCATTATCCGCCAGTCTGATTTTCCCTGGCATCCCACTACCTTCAAAACTCCGGCGTTTGCCGAATGGATTATCTATCAGCTTCATGTGGGTGTTTTTGATACGCCCAACTGGGAAACGCGCCGGAAAGGAGGAACGTTTCTGGATGTTGCGCTTAAATTGCCGTATCTGTCGGCGTTGGGGGTGACGGCTTTACAATTGTTACCTATTCAGGAGTTTCAGTCTACATTTAGTTTAGGCTACAACGGGACGGATTATTTTTCGCCCGAAATGGATTTTGCCATTGAAGACGCTCACCTGGCCGAATATCTTTCCAGGATCAATCAGCTTCTTGTCGATCAGGGCCAGCCGGTTTATCAGGAAAATGACCTGCGGGGCGAGATGAACCAGCTTAAAGCACTGGTCGATCTGAGTCACTTATACGGTATGGCCGTGATGCTGGATGTGGTTTATAATCATGCAGGGGGCGGTTTCGGAGACGAGAGCATTTATTTCTTCGACCGCCAGCCGGGGCAGAACGACCAGCCACCCCAATACCGTAACTCGCTTTATTTTACCGAAATTGGCCATGCCGGGGGCCAGGTTTTTGACTTTAGTAAAGATCAGGTCCGGGAGTTTCTGATTGGGAACGCAACGTTTCTGCTGGATGAATACCGCATCGACGGCCTGCGTTACGATCAGGTTAGTGTGATTGATCACGATGGAAAGCCCCACGGCTGGCGGTTTTGTCAGGAGTTGACGGACGTGCTGCATGGTCACCGGCCGGGTGCGCTCCACCATGCCGAGTACTGGGGCGTCAATCCATCCGTAGTAACGCCAACGGCGCAGGGTGGGGCCGGTTTTGACACCACGCCCTGACCGACGGTCTGCGCATTGCGATCCGGCGGGTGATCAGTCAGGCTAACAACGGCCTTAACGGTCCGCTACCGATGACGGCTTTGGGCGATAGTCTCTGGCCAACGGGCTTCCAGTTTTCTTACCAGTTTGTGCAGGGGCCGGAAAACCACGATCTTGTGCTACGCGACAGTGATAACTCGCGTGAACAGCGCATCGCCCGACTGAGCGATCCTGCCGATCCGCGCTCGCTGATGGGGCGCCGACGGAGCCGTGTTGCCACGGGTTTGGGTCTGGTGGCACCGGGTATTCCGATGTTATTTATGGGCCAGGAATTTCTGGAAGACAAACAGTGGTCGGATAACCTGGCGTGGAAACCCGAACTCCGGCTGTTCTGGGCGGGCCTGGAAGCGGGTGATCCGGCCATGCTCGACCACCTCCGTTTTTGTCAGGATCTGATTCAGTTACGACGGCGTTTGCCCGGTCTGCGGGGCGACGGTCTGCAGGTCAGCCACTGCCACGACAGCAACCGGGTGCTGGTTATTCATCGCTGGGTGCCGGGCAGCGGGCAGGATGTCGTTATTGTTATTAGTCTGGCCAATACACCGTATCATACGTACCGCATCGGTTTACCCCAGGCCGGGCAATGGCGCGAAGTTTTTAACAGCGATGCCTACGAAAACGGTTTTCCAAATCCGCACGCTGTCGGCAATGGGGGCCATGTATGGGCCGAAGAAAGCATAGCACACGGCTTTCTTGCTTCTGCCGTTTTAACCCTGCCCGCCAACGGTTTTCTGGTGCTGACTCCCGAAAGCTAGCCGGGATTACAGCGCATAAAAATCGTAGGGCTGTATTTTATCCGGAATCGGCGTATAGCCTGTCATCGTTTTAAGGGTAATCTCGATGTTGCGGGCAATAGTTGTCACCGCCGTATCGGTTTCTTTAGTTTCGAATGGGTTCTGGAGCTGGAGGGCGCTTTTTTCAATGAGCAGAAAACCACTGGAAATCAGTGTCACCAGCGGCACGTCGAGGTAATAAAGACTTTCCTCAAAAGAGAAGGGTAGAATAGCCGCAAAGAGATAAATAAACACCTGCATATTAAACGTATAGGTGCGGGGAAACGGCGTGCTTTTGATCCGTTCGCAGCGTCCCATCGAATCCGTCAGGTTATTGAGGGTGGTACTCAGGTGTACCATTTGATAATCCGTCAGGTGGCCGTCGCGGTAAAGTTGCTGAATGGACAAACCGTGGTCGAGCAGCAGGGCGTTGGGTTTATTGTCGAATGACAAAATGTGTTTAACGGTTTCGGGGGGCAAAAATTCGCTTAATCGATCGGCCAGGCTCTGTTCGCGCAGTGAGTCTCCCAGGACAAAACACCAGGCACATTGCCGCTGCACAAACGAATGAATAATTGTCTGACGGTGGGGCAATGCGGGCAGATACATCAAAAGTTGTCGGATAAAACTGCGGCTATCATTGACAATAGCGCCCCAAATGGTGCGTGCTTCCCACCAGCGTTCATATGCCTGATTGGTCCGAAATGCGAGCAGCAACGAAATACAGGTCCCCAGCAGCGTTGGAATGGCAATCGGGATGGTCAGGTACCATAAGTCAAAGAAGTGTTTGGCCAGAACAACCACATTTGAAAATAAGAGAATAAATAAAACTTCCCGGCGAATCCGGCGAATTAAAAAAGTCAATGGGATTGGTTTTTCAAGCAACATACGGTTTGGGTAGAATAGATTGAGTTTCCACAACGGCTAGTGTGAAGCGGTAAGCAGGCTACCAAAAAAGGAAAAGCCAGACGACGTTTGAAGTCACCTGGCTTTCTTAATCGCTTAATAAACGGTTTATTTTTACAATCAGATACTTTTCACAATATCCCCGGTTATCAGCGACTTACTTGAATATAAAACTTGCGCCGGGATCGAAATGTTTGAAAAAAAATAGAAAAAATTTTAGACGATCAACCTGGTTTTAGTAATGCGTTGATTTTTAAAGTGTTATCTAGAGGGTAGATTTGTATTAAACACCCGTTCTACAGATCAGTTATGGATAATTCTGGAGGAAATAAGTGTAGGGAAGTTTGTGCGATTTTGTCTGGGTATCAGATCGTTCGCGGTAACTGTTTAGAGTCGTAAGACCTTGAAGGTTATCCGATACCTGTTTACGGAGTCTTCTGATTTACTTCCGTTCGCCCACCGTGGCAAAGGGGGACTTCATGACCGGCCCGGTCGGCAACGGTTGATGGATATACGCCCCGGACCAGCAGCAACACGCCCAGCGCCACCGTCAAAACCGGCATAAAAGCCGTGAACCGACGCCGGAGCGTTACCGGAAACAAATCGGGCACAAACCGCACCAGCATAAGCGCAGGAACTGTGCCCAGCCCAAACAAACCCATATAGGCGGCTCCACCAACCGCGCTGCCGGTGGTCACGGCTCCGGTCAGGGCCACGTAAACAAAACCGCAGGGCAACAGGCCGTTTAGGAAACCGAGTCCGGCAAACGCTCCCAGAGTCGGGCTTTGCAGAAACCGGCTCATGGGGCGGGTGATCCACTGCGCGGTTCGGCTGGTGGTTAAACCCGAAAATTTTCCTTGTCGGAAAACCGTCCAGAGCAGCAGAAAAAGGCCAGCAGCCACCGAGACCGACCGCTGAAATCCTGCCAGTAGCAGGCCCTGTCCGAGTGTACCCGCCAGCGTACCCAGCCCTGCATACGCCGTCACCCGGCTTACGTGATAAAGGCCCATTGCCAGCCCCCGCTGCGAACGCGGAAGCCGCCCGATGGGCAGGGCCATCGCCAGCGGTCCGCACATGCCGACGCAGTGCAGGCTACCAACCAAACCCGTCGTCAGGGCCGCGATGATCCAGACAGAGGACATGATTACGGAAGGGTTAAACTCTCTTCACTGTAAAATTCCTGCCCGTTTTCGGACCAGTTCAGTTGAACGCGCCAGAACCCTTTGGCAAGGCTGGCAGTCGATACCGTAGTCTGATCCGGCTGTAAGGTAACAACCCGGTCCTGGCGTCGGTCGGAGGGGCGGTAAAAGGTCAGTTTACCGTTTGCCAGGGTCTGGGCGGCCCGTGTGATGTGGAGCACTTGCTGATCGGCATCAAAGCGAATTGCGGGCGACTGTGCGAGTTGGGCCGTGCGGGCCATCCGGTTAATCTGCTGCTGATATGCCAGTTCGGTCTGGTAATAATCGTCGCGCACCAGATCAACGCGCTGACGACACATCAGGTAAACCATGCTGCCGATAAACCCGGCAAACACGATGTAAATAAGTATGATAGCTTTTCCCCAGTTCATAATATGCAATGAGTGAATGATGGAATGAGCGAATGATAGAATAAAAGTGAGAATGAGAAAGCGGTGTTATTGATTCACTCCTTCCATCCTTGCCTCCTTATTTTACAGGTCCCAGAAACGTGGTTTGAATTTGATCAACGATTTCGTCACCCGCCAGCACGTCGATGCGGAGTGGGGTGCTATTTTGGCGGATTGTTTTTTCCGGTAACTGGATGAAAAACGACCCTTTAATCAGTTCACCCGCCGGAACCGACGCAATTGGCTGAACAAAACGCAGGGTGGCGCCGGGCTGATTGACCCGAAGCTGAACCGGCATGGGCCGATACGTTTTGTTAATGATTTCGACCAGATACAGGTTGGAAACGTGGCCACCCGGCTCCCGCTGGAACAACTGCCCCGGTGCCCGCAGAACCGTTGCATCCACCACCGGCCGACTAACGAGTAGAAAACCGATCAGACCCAGTAAGGCCACCAATACCACACTATACGCCAGTATACGGCCTGAGAACCGGAACGGTTTTCCTTCTTCAATGCCAGCCTGCGAATCCAGCCGGATCAAACCCCGTGGCCGGTCGATTTTGTCCATTACGCCGTCGCAGGCATCGACGCAGAGCGTACAGTTAATACATTCAAGCTGCGTACCGTTGCGGATGTCGATGCCCATCGGACAAACCTGCACGCAGAGTTTACAATCCACACAATCGCCCTTTTGGGCGTGATGAGTTGACGGGCGCACGCTACTCTTGACGCTTAACTCTTCACCGCCCGACGGCCCGGTCTTAACTCTTTTTCCCCTCGGTTCGCCCCGGATGTAATCGTAGGCAACGAGCAGGGAGTTTTTGTCGAGCAATACGCCCTGAAGCCGTCCGTAGGGGCAAATGGTCGTGCAGACAATTTCGCGCAGCCAGGCAAAAACGAGGTAGAACACCGCCGTAAACACCAGCATCGCCGTCAGACCGCCCAGGTGTTGGGCCGGATCGTCGGTAATGAGCGTTAGCCACTGGTCACGCCCGATCAGGTAGGCCAGAAACGTGTTGCTGATGGCAAATGACATCAGAAAAAAGACGCCGTGTTTGAGGCTCTTTTTGACCACTTTCTCGGTTGTCCACGGTCCGGCGTCGAGCCGTTTGCGGGCATTGTGGTCACCTTCAATCCAGCCTTCAATTTTCCGGAAAACCATTTCCATAAAGATGGTTTGCGGACAGGCCCAGCCGCACCATACCCGCCCGTAGACAACGGTGAACAGGGCGACGAATACGATAAACGTAAGCAGACCGATAGCCACCAGGTAAAAATCCTGCGGCCAGAACATCACCCCGAAGAAGATAAACCGTCGTTCGAGTACGTTGAACAGAAACAGCGGATGCCCATTGACCCACACAAACGGGCCGGCAAAGAGGGCCACCAGTAAGACCACCGCCACAACCGTCCGCCAACGCGTAAACCGTCCCGAGGTGCTGCGAGGGTAAAGCCACCGCCGACCACCCGAAGCGTCGGCGGTAGGGAGCTGGTCGCGAAAGGTTTGCTTTTGGGCGATGGTTGATTCCATTTTGTTACTTGTTTAAAGCCACGGCCTCTGTTGCATCCACCTTGTCGCCCTGCGGTTCTTTCGCCCCGGCGGGGTTTGAGCCTTGCAGCGACAGAATGTAACTGGCAACCTGCTGGACCTGCAACGGGTTCAGTTGTTTTTTCCAGGAAAGCATCCCTTTTTCGGGAACGCCTTCATTGATGACGTGGAAAATCGCTTTGACATCACCGCCGTGCAGCCAGTAGGCATCGGTCAGGTTCGGGCCGACTTTGCCTTCTCCATTGGCACCGTGGCAGGCAACGCAGTTCTGCGCAAAGAGGGATTTGCCTTCGGCAATGCCCTGTTCATCTTTCAGCAGCGTGACGGTATTTTCGTTGATAGACCCCGCCACTCTTTGGATGTATTCTTCGCGCTGTTTGGTAGCAATCGCCATTTCCTGCGTGTATTCCTGCTCCATGATGTTGCCCGTTCCGATAACGTGAAAAACGAGCAGATACACCACAGCTACCCCGATGGAGCCGTAAAACAGCCCCATGAACCAGGGCGGAGTCGGGTTGTCGAGTTCGGTGATACCGTCGTACGAATGTTCCATCACCAGGTCTTTCTCCTGACTCAGGGCGTGCAGGCCCATGATGCGTTGCCAGGTGGTGCGGGTATCTACGGGTTTGGCGGCCGATTCGGGTTCAAGTGCTTTTTTAAGAATGAATGCCAGATTCAGGGCCACCGCCAGCACCGCAATCAGGCCCGCCAGCAAAACCATCGCCAGCGTAAGCAGCAGCAGGTCTTCGCCCGACTTGATGTTCCAGATGGAGGTGGTGGGTGCCTGGGCCAGCAGCCCATTGTTTAGTAAGAAGATCGAATGCATGGGAAGAAGAACGGTTAATCGGTTGACGATTCATCGAGCGGCATCTGGCTCATCTGGCGAATGTATTTTTTATCAACCAGCACCAGATAAAGCCCAACCAGGATAAAAAAGGCGAGGAAGGTGACAAACGAGCCTACCATGTAGACGTCCGCGCCGGGGATTTTGGATATGAATTGCTTGAACATAACTTTTTGAGAGTTAGGAGTGAGGAGTTAAGAATGAAGAGTTAACGTTCATGAGTAACTCATAACTCTTCATTCTTAATTCATGACTCATTTATTGGCTGTTTCCATTTTCTTAATATCCGTACCGAGCCGTTGCAGGTAGGCAATCAGGGCGACGATTTCACGGTCAGGGCTAACCTTGATGCCGTCCTTTGCCAGCCGCTCACTAACCTCTCTTGCCTGTTTTTGAAGGTCTTCGTTGGCCGAACTGATTGCGGCTTCATCATAGGGAACGCCTACTTTTTCCAGCGCCTTCAGCTTGGCCGTTGTGGTGGAAACATCAAGTTTCTGTTCCAGCAGCCACGGGTATGGCGGCATAATGGAACCCGGTGACATCGACTCGGGATCGCGCATGTGGTGGTAGTGCCAGGAGTCGGGGTATTTGCCACCTTCGCGGTGCAGATCCGGGCCGGTGCGTTTGCTGCCCCACAGGAACGGGTGATCGTAGACAAATTCGCCCGCTTTGGAGTAGTCGCCGTAACGCTCGGTTTCGCTGCGGAACGGCCGGACCATCTGACTGTGGCAACCCACGCATCCTTCGCGGATGTAAAGATCGCGCCCTTCTACTTCCAGTGGGGTATACGGCTGCACGGCGGCAATCGTCGGCACGTTGGATTCCACCATGAACGTGGGCATCAATTCCACCAGCGAACCAATCAGAATCACGACCAGTGAACCCAGCAGCAGTGGAACGGGTTTGCGCTCAAACCAGCGGTGCCAGTAGGTATCGTGTCCCGTCGGGGCGTAGGTTTTCGTCAGGGCCGGCGCTTCGGCGGCTTCGTTGGCAACCAGTTTTCCGGCGGCCATTGTTTTGAAGAGGTTATACCCCATCAGAATCGCGCCCAGCAAATAAAACGCCCCGCCTATGGCCCGCATCTGGTGCATGGGCAACAGTTGAATTGTGGTTTCCAGGAAATTGGGGTATTTCAGGACGCCTTCGGGTGTAAATTCTTTCCACATCATGCCCTGTGTAAAACCCGAAATGTACATCGGAATGGCGTAGAACAGGATACCCAGCGTGCCGAGCCAGAAGTGCGTTTTCAGCAGTTTCTGCGAATACAACGGCGTACGGTACAGACGCGGAATCAGCCAGTACAGCACCGCAAAGGTCAGAAAACCGTTCCAGCCCAGAGCGCCGACGTGTACGTGAGCCACGACCCAGTCGGTAAAGTGGCCGATAGCGTTCACATTTTTGAGCGACAATAACGGTCCTTCAAACGTGGCCATCCCGTACGCCGTTACGCCCACCACCATAAATTTCAGGATGGTATCTTCCCGGACTTTATCCCAGGCTCCGCGCAGCGTCAGCAAACCGTTGATCATCCCGCCCCACGACGGTGCAATCAGCATGATCGAAAACACAACCCCCAGTGACTGAGCCCAGTCGGGCAGGGAGGAATATAATAAGTGGTGCGGACCGGCCCAGATGTAGATGAAAATCAGCGCCCAGAAGTGCAGAATCGACAAACGGTATGAATACACCGGGCGGTTGGCCATTTTGGGCAGAAAATAGTACATCAGCCCCAGGAACGGCGTAGTCAGGAAGAATGCCACGGCATTGTGGCCGTACCACCACTGCACAAGTGCATCCTGCACCCCAGCGTACACGTAGTAGCTTTTAAACAGGCTCACCGGCATCTGGTAGGAATTGACGATGTGCAGCACGGCTACTGTTACGAACGTGGCGATGTAAAACCAGATGGCTACGTACAGGTGACGTTCCCGGCGTTTGATGATCGTACCGAACATGTTAATCCCGAAAACCACCCAGATCAGCGTAATGGCAATATCAATGGGCCATTCGAGTTCGGCGTATTCGTGGGAGGTCGTCAGGCCCAGCGGCAGCGTAATGGCGGCTGCAACGATGACGGCCTGCCAGCCCCAGAAGTGAATCTTACTCAGCAGGTCGCTGAACATTCGGGCTTTGCAAAGCCGTTGCAGCGAGTAATAAACGCCCATAAAGATGGCATTCCCGACAAAAGCAAAAATGACGGCGTTGGTGTGCAGCGGCCGAATCCGGCCAAAGGTGGTATACTGGTTGCCGAGGTTCGCCGACGGAGCGAATAACTGGCTGGCGACCAGCACGCCGACCAGCATTCCGACCACGCCCCAGATGATGGTGGCGATGGCGAAGTTGCGGACAATGCGGTTATCGTACTCGAAATGCTCGACAACCGGAGTGGGTTCGGGCTTCGGCCAGATTCGCTGGGGGGGAACGGTGGTAGGCGGTTTTTGCGCGACGTTCATAGTGGTAATAGATAATTATGCAGGTGTATCAGTGGTAGTTGGTTCCTTGTCTTCGAGCAGAATCCGCATCGAGGGTGTGTATAAATCGTCTTGCTGACCGCTGCGCATCGCCCACAGAAAAGCGCCGAAAAAGCCCAGAGCCAGCAGCAGACTAATACCAATCATAAAGAAGATTATATTCATAGCCGTAAGCGTTTGCTGATTCAAAATTGCCGGTATTCCGGGAGGGTGCCTATGAGCTTTGTCAGCCGGTTACCTGACAGAATTCAGCATGCAGAAGGCTATGACAAAACTCAGCCGATGGCCTGATAAGCGTTAGAAATGGGCTGATGAAGAGGGCCTAGCTTTGAGGCCAAATTCAATTTATCCATGATTATCCTCGCTTTCTTTCTCGGCCATTGGTACCTGTCGGTGCTGATGCAGACCCTCTTTCTCCACCGTTATGCCGCCCACCAGATGTTTACCATGAGCAAGGGCTGGGAAAAAGTTTTTTACGTGCTGACGTTCATCGGTCAGGGCTCATCGTTTCTGAGTCCACGCGCCTACGGTATCATGCACCGGCTTCACCACGCCTACGCCGACACGGAAAATGACCCCCATTCGCCCAAGTATTCCGACAATATGATGGATATGATGTGGAAGACCCGGCAGTTTTACAACGACATTCTGAATAATCGCGACAGCATTCCGGCAAAGTTCAAGAAAGGGGTGCCCAACTGGCAGTGGATGGAGCGGTTTGGCGATCGCTGGATGGTGCGGGTAGCCTGGGGAACGGTTTACACCTTATTTTATATACAGTTTGCTACCTCGCCCTGGCTTTTTCTGCTCCTGCCGGTGCATTATCTGATGGGGCCGGTGCATGGCGCGATCATCAACTGGTGCGCTCACCTGTACGGATATACGAACTTCAAAGTGAACGATACGGCTAAAAACCTGCTGCCGTTTGATTTTCTGATGATGGGCGAGTCGTACCACAACAACCACCACAAATTCGGTGGTCGGCCCAACTTCGGCGGTTTCCGCTGGCACGAGTTCGACCCGGCTTATCCGCTGCTCCTGCTGCTCAACAAAGTCGGCGTAATCAAGCTCCGGCTCGGGCGCGACGAAGCGTATATGTAAAGAGGAGTTGCTGGTTAATAGGTGAAGATAGCGACCAGCGTTTGACATACTTGCCGACAGGTAGCATCATCCAGATGTCCTATCCGTTTGACGAGTCTTGATTTATCAACGGCGCGGGTTTGGTCTAAAGCTATCTGCCCATCCTGCCCGGCGAAATGACAATTGACCCGGGTAGGATACCGTTTTTGCGTACTGGTCATTGGAGCCACCATAACTGTATTAAGCCGTTGATTGATCGCGTCGGGCGATACGACCAGACAGGGCCGCGTTTTGGCAATTTCGCTGCCCTGGGTTGGGTCGATTGAAACCAGCCAGACATCAAATCGTTCAATTACCATGTCCACTCTGTTTGGTCAAACTGGTTGGAAGTCCCTTCGAGCAGGTCGTCATCGGGTTGGTCACCGGCCTGAATCGCTTCGTCGAAGGCGGCTTCCCAGCCGTCTCTGGGGTGCTTTTTGATCGCCCGCAGAATTAATGCACCTTCGGCTATTTCAATATCGACGGCCCCCTCAATGCCAGCCTGTTGCAGAACGGTGCGGGGAAGAAGAATACCCTGCGAATTGCCAATCTTACGAATTATCTGTACCATAATCCTTGTCTTATGCTGTTATAACAAAGGTATAACAAATTTATGGTGATGTACTATCCATAAAGCTATTTAACCCGAAGCCGGCGAGGGCACATCAATTTGTCGAAATTGCATAAAGCATTTCGGAGAACACAACCGACAATTGAAACCGCAAATTCGGCAGTTAAGACAAAAAACGGTGCCGGAACACGCCATCAGCGGCTATTTTCGTCAGGTATTCACACGATCAACCTGATGAAAAACTGGCCGCTTACCCTCGCTTTTCTGCTGTTTTCCCTCCCTTTAACAGCCGCCAGTCCGCCCGTTGGTACGGTTTCCGGGCTGGTGAAGGACTCCGCTGGCAAACCGTTGGAATTGGTGACGCTGCTGTTGGTAAAAGCCGGTGATTCTACGCTGGTAAAAGGCGCTGTCAGCGACGCGCAGGGGCAATACACGGTTGAGTCGGTTCCGTCGGGCGAGTACCGGGTAGCGGCTTCGATGATGGGGCATCAGAAAGTCTATTCCGAACCGTTCACCATTGACAGTCAGCATAACAAATACCAGCTTGCGCCCCTCGTTGTTCAGGAAGAAACCCGTCAGCTAGACAAGGTGACGGTGAAAGCCCAGAAACCGTTTATTGAGCAGCACCTCGACAAAACCGTTCTGAACGTGGAGAACAGCATCGTGGCCAGTGGCGGCACGGCGCTGGAAATCCTCGAAAAAGCACCCGGTGTGGTGGTCAATCTGCAATCCGGGCAGATCAGCCTGAAAGGACGCGACAACGTGCTGGTGATGCTCGACGGCAAACCTACCTACCTGTCAACGGCCGAGGTGCTGGAACTCCTGCGGAACACGCCCAGCAATACCGTCGAAACCATCGAACTTATTACGAACCCGTCGGCGCGCTACGACGCGGCTGGTACGGCGGGTATCATCAACATCCGGCTGAAGCGCAACAAATCCGGTCGGCCCCTGAACGGGAACCTGACGGTTGGCACCGGGTATGGTCGTTTTGCCAAATACAACGCGGCCCTGACCCTGAACGCCCGGCCCGGCAAGTGGAGCTTCTTCGGCAATTACGCGATTGATCAGCGCCATTACTGGTCGATGGCTAAAATCGACCGCCGGTTGCAAACCACCACTCCGCCTACCCTCATCCAGCAGGAAAACTACCGGCCTATCCAGAACACAAGCCACACGTATCGGTTTGGGGCCGATTACGCCTTCAGCAAGCGCACCACGCTGGGCCTGCTGGTGAACGGCACGAAGGTCAACGGCGCTTCGCAGGGTGGGGCTACCAGCACCCTTTATCAGTCGGATGTACTGACCTCAGCGCAGCGGACGCAGAACGACAACCAGCGCGACATCAGCCGACTGGCCGCCAACGTAAATTTCCGGCATCAGTTTGATACCACCCGCCGGGGCGGTAAAGGCCGTGAACTGCTTGTGGATGTGGATTATTCCGACGCCAGTTTTCATCCTGACGAGCTGTTCGAAACCCGTTATTTCAACGCCCGGCAGGTGGAAACCGGCCCACGGTCATCTCAACACCTGGACATGGTATCGGATGCGTCCATTCGGGCGGGCAAGGTCGATTACATTCATCCGTTCGATAGGCAAACAACCCTGGAAGCCGGTTGGAAAAGCAGTTACGTGACGCTGAACAACGATCTGCGCGTCGAAACCAAATCGGCCGAAGTGGGGCAAACCGTTCCGTGGCAACTGGATACGGGCCGAACCAATCAGTTTGAATACCGGGAAATCATTCACGCGGGTTACCTTTCGGGCCGCCGAACCTGGACGGGCTGGACGCTGCAAGTGGGGCTGCGGCTGGAGTATACCCAGACCGATGCGCACTCGGTGACAGCCAACAGCACGGTTAGCCGTTCGTACCTCAACCTGTTTCCCAACGTCACACTGACCCGGAAAGTGGGCGAAAATCACCAGTTTCAATATGCGTTCAGCCGCCGGATCGACCGGCCGAATTACCAGTATCTGAACCCGTTTATCCGGGTGTTTGATCCCTATACCTACCAGCAGGGCAATCCGTATCTGAAACCGCAGTACACCGACGCTTTCCAGATTGGATACAGCTACAAAGAAGAAACAACCGTGAGTCTGGGTTACAACCGGACGCGCGACGTTGTGGTTGACATCAACGAGCAAAACGACCAGACCGGCGTGACCCGGATTACATTCACCAACCTGGCCCGGCAGAGCAACATCAGCCTGACTCTGAGTACACCCCTGCGGTTTTCGCGCTGGTGGTCGTCGCGCCATTCGGCGAGTATTTTCCGGGATGCCTACCGGGCCGAACTAGGCGGAACGCCCCTCCATTACCGGCAGCTATCGGCCAACCTCAACAGCAGCCATACGTTTGTATTTGGGCACGGTCTGACGGCCGAACTGACCGCTTCCTATAACTCGCCCTACGTGTACAGCCAGAACCGGATGAAGGCATTCGGGCAGGTGAGCATCGGGGTTCAGAAGAGTTTGTGGCAGAAAAAAGCCGTGCTGCGTTTCAACTGGAACGACCTGTTGCAAACCCAGCGGTTTTACGGCAAGGTCCGGTTTCAGAACATGGATTTTCGCTTTGGCACCTACACCGAAACCCGCGTGGCCCGGCTGACGTTTACCTATAATTTCGGCAACCAGAAGTTGAAAGGAGGGGGCAATCGCCGGACGGTTTCGGAAGACGAACAACGTCGGATGAACTGATCAGTAAAGCCGGTCGTAAACCGTGTAGGTGTGGAAGCAATGCAAGACCACAAACAGGAAAGCCGTTAGCATGAAAATCCAGCGCCTGAACGGCAGGTTGAAATAAAACGATTCGCCGATGAGTCCAATACCGGTGAGCCAGAACAAAGGTGTAAAAGCCGGGGCCATAAACCCCGGCAGGCTCGTACTCCATTGGCTATCCGGAAAATACATCAATGCCAGCCAGGAGGCAAAATAAAGGACCAGACCGGCCAGGTAGCTAAAAAAGCCGACGCCCTGATTTTTGGTTGACGAGCGGATGGGCATGAGCCCTGCCAGAGCGAAAACCAGAATACGGGAGCCGTTTTCACCATAGGTCAGCCAGGCTGGAATGTCGTTCCAGAAGATTTCCGGTTGAAAGACGGCCGGGAGCTGATCCGTCAAAGCCAGATTCCAGATCACGACCGGAATCATCAGCAGGAAACCGTTTCCAACGTAGGGCAGAACCGTTTGGGCCCTGCTCATCCATTTTCGATTTTCTTCCAACGCATTCCGATGGTTGCAATCAGCAGCATCGTGGCCGAGCTGATCGGCATGAGGATGGCGGCCACAATGGGCGAGAGATCTCCCGTCAGGGCATAGGTCAGGCCGATGAAATTGTACAACAGCGACACCACGAAACTGAACCGGATGACCCGCATTCCAAACCGGGTGTAGTCCAGAAACTTCGGTAAGAGCCGCAGGGAAGAAGCTTCCAGAATGGCGTCGCTGGCCGGAGTGAACTGGATGGTGTCGTCGGTTACGGCAATGCCCACATCGGCCTGTTTCAGCGCCCCGGCATCGTTCAGACCGTCGCCAATCATCAGGACGCGGTGCCCCTGGTTCTGCAACTGCCGCACGATATCCAGTTTTCGCTGCGGCTGGCAGTTGAAGGTCATGTTTTCGTGCGAAAACCAGCGGGTTAACTCCGAACGGGCCGCGTTGTTATCACCCGACAGCAGGTACAGGTTGTGGCTGGATTTGAGGGCCGTAAGCATCTCGTCCAGTCCCGGACGGTATTGATTCGGGAAACGGAAACAGCCCCGGTAATTCTGTTCAACCGAAACGTGAACACGCGTCCCGTTGGAATCGGTTTTCGTTTGCGCGGCATTGGTTTGCGGATCGACAAACGCACGCGAGCCGATTTTAACATCCCAGCCATCAACGACGCCCTGCAACCCGCAGCCCGGAATTTCCGTAAAACCGTCAACCGTCAGCGGTTTTGCATTCGCCAGAAGAGCCGCCAGCTTCCGGCTGAGCGGGTGGGCCGATTGCCGCACCAGCGAAGCCACCAGCGACCGTTCGAAATCGGTTATACCGGGTGAAAAATCTTCCACGATTCCGGTGCCGGGTACTTCGCTCACCGGCTCACTTACTTTTTCGCTCTTTATTTCCGTCAGCGTGCCGGTTTTATCGAAAACGATGGTGTCGCACTGCGCCAGCTGCTCGATTACTTCCCCGTTTTTGAGGTACAATTTCCGCTGGCTCAGTTTCCGAAGGCCGTTACCCAGCGCAAACGGATAGGACAGTGAAAGGGCGCAGGGGCAGGCAATGATCAGCACCGCCGTGAACGCGTTGACGGCCCGGGCGGGGTCATGCTGCCAATACCAGTACAGGGCCACCACGGTTGCCAACGTGATGACTGTCAGGGTAAAGTATTTACCGACCGCATCAGCGAACGTACGCATCCGGGTGGTGTCCTGCTTGCGGAAAGCGTCGTTGTTCCAGAGTTGGGTCAGGTAGCTTTGCGACACATCACGCACCACTTCCAGTTCGATGGCTTCGCCAATCTGCTTGCCGCCCGCGTAGAGCAGCGAACCCGGTTTCTGCGTTTCCGGCTCCGATTCGCCCGTAACAAAGCTGTAATCAATCAGGGCCTGACCTTTATACAGCAAACCGTCGGCGGGAATCAGTTCGTGATTCCGAACCCGAATGCGGTCACCTTTCCGGACCTGCGCCACCGGAACGGCGGTTTCGCCTTCCGGTTTCAGAACCGTTACGGCCAGCGGAAAATACGACTTGTAATCCCGTTCGAAGGACAGAAATTCGTGGGTGCGTTGCTGGAACCATTTTCCACACAATAGGAAGAACGTCAGGCCGGTGAGTGAATCAAAATAACCCGCACCGTCGAGAAACAGCACTTCGTAGGTTCCCCGGAAAAAAGCAACCAGAATACCCAGCAAAATGGGCAGGTCGATGTTGATCATCCCTTTTTTCAGACTCGTCCAGACCGACACAAAATAGTCCGAAGCCGAGTAGAACACCACCGGAATGGCGAGCAGCATATTGAGGATGCCGAAATAATTTTTATACGATGGGTCGTCAAGGCCGAGGTATTCAGGAAAGCTCAGCAGCATGATGTTGCCCGAGCAGAAACCCGCCAGCGCCAACCGGTACAGCAACGGACGGTACGACGGTTTTTGTCCTTCCTTCACCACATCGTTCAGGCTGATCAGCGGTTCGTAACCGATGGACGCCAGCAGTTCAACCACCTGCCGGAGCGTAAGCTGGTCGGGCTGGTAGCTGATATGAACCTGCTTTTTGAGGAAATCAACCCGCGACTGCTGAATACCGGGATGAAGGCGGTAGAGGTGTTCGAGCAGCCATAAACACGAGCTACAGTGAATCGTTGGAACGTAAAACGTTACGCGGGCCGCCGTGGTGCTGGAAAATTCCAGCAGCTGGGCGACGATATCGGGGTGATCCAGAAATTCAAGCCGGTTTTTGGGAGTATTGTTCGACTGCAAACTGACGCCCGGCCGATTGCCTTCCTCCAGCGTATAATACTGACAAAGCTGATTCTGTTGCAGGATGCTGTAAACCGTTTGGCAACCCTCGCAGCAAAACGGTTTTTCGTCGTACCGGATTTCGTGCCCGGTGCAATCGTTGCCGCAGTGGTAGCAGCTCGTGGATGAAATCGTTGCCGTACGCATACTTTAAAATTTTACGCAAATTGGTCACACGTCTGTTCTGAAAGGTTGACGATCATCAGCGGACGGCATGAGAGAAGTCAGCGTATAGTTGCCATCCAGTAGCCAATTTTGTCGTGGCCGTAGTGCCTGGGTTAAAACCGCTGGTTTCCTGGGCTTTTCCGCCCAAAACCTTTCACGTTACATGCAGTCATTGATTCAGAAATACAACGTTCCGGGCCCGCGCTATACCAGTTATCCGACCGTGCCGTTCTGGGACGAAACCACCTTCAGTGAAGCCGCCTGGGTGAGCCATTTACAACAGGCGGTCGCTATTACCAACAGCAGCACGGGCCTAAGTCTGTACATCCACCTGCCGTACTGCGAAAGCCTGTGTACGTTTTGTGGCTGCAACAAGCGGATCACCCGCAATCACGGCGTCGAAACACCGTACATCGATGCGGTGCTGGCCGAATGGAAACTGTATTGTGACTTGCTGCCGGAACGCCCGCGCATTGCTGAACTGCACCTGGGGGGCGGAACACCCAGCTTTTTTGCTCCGGAACAACTCCAGCGGCTTCTGGCCGGGATTTTTGAACGGGCAACGCCTACCGAAGCGCCCGATTACGGCTGGGAAGGGCACCCGAACAACACCACCCGTGAGCACTTGCAGGTGCTGTACGATTACGGTTTTCGGCGGGTAAGTTTTGGCGTGCAGGATTACGATCCGACCGTGCAACGGGCTATCCACCGGATTCAACCGTTTGAAAATGTACAGCAGGTAACCTACTGGGCGCAGGAAATTGGCTATACCTCGATCAGCCACGACATTGTATTCGGTCTGCCGTTTCAGACGCCGGAATCCATCACCGATACGTTCAACAAAACGCTGACCCTGTGGCCCGACCGCATTGCGTTTTATTCCTACGCGCACGTTCCCTGGATCAAAGGCAACGGTCAGCGCGGTTTTCGGGATGAAGATTTGCCAACGGGTGAACAGAAACGACTGCTCTACGAAAAGGGCCGCGATTTACTGGAAGGCGCGGGATACGTTGAAATTGGTATGGATCACTTTGCGTTACCGCACGATGCGCTCTACAAAGCCCTGCACAACGGCACGCTGCACCGGAATTTTATGGGTTACACCACAACCCAGACGCGGGTACTGATTGGCCTTGGGGCATCGTCCATCGGGGATGTCTGGTCGGCGTTTGCCCAGAACGAAAAAGACCTGGATGCCTATTTAAACCGGGTGCAGGCGGGTGAATTGCCGCTGCTGCGCGGCCACGTTCTCGACGATCAGGACCAGTTTCTGCGCCGGCAGATTCTGAACATCATGTGTCAGGGCCAAACCCGGTGGCCAATTGATCGGTGGTCGGAAAACGAGTGGGCGGAGTTGAGTGCCCGACTGGAAACGTTCCAGCTCGACGGTCTGCTCAGGTATGACACCAACGGTTTGCAGGTGTTTCCCGAAGGGCGGCCTTTTCTGCGGAACATCTGCATGGCGTTTGATGCCCGGCTGAACCGCGCGCAACCCCAGACGCGGCTGTTCTCGCAGACCGTCTGACCGCAGACGGTCTGAGCAGAGGGTCTGTGCGGTTTTTATTCGGTCCATCTGCAACTTTTCATCCCGGAAAGCAGTCTTAGAGGTAAACTCAACGTTTGCGGGATGAAAAATTTGCTACTTCTACTTCTTTTGCCCTTCCTTTCCTGTCAGGACGAACCTACCTGTGAAAAAACAGACGACGAAGCCACGGGCATCATCATTGGCGTTTTGTCCAACCGCGTCGCGCTTGATCCGGCGGCTGGCGACCTGGGTAGGGAGGGAATCCGGATTTCGACCTCTGAAGACTACCAGCGGCTTTTTGCCAATTGCTGCAACGGTCATCTGGGAGCGGTCAATTTCAACGAGAGTGATGTGCTGGGCCTATCGACCGTGAACCGTGGGTGCAGCAGCAGTTACCAGCGGAATGTCCGGCGCGACGACGCCAACAAACGGATTGTTTACACCGTTACCGAACTGTATTGCAAGCAATGCTCACCCACCGATGGGCAGGGGAATTTTGTTATTATTCCCAAAGTGCCGGGCGGGTACACGGTGGAATATGTCAGGAAGCAGTGATAAACGGGTAACGCCTTACTCCGCATTTTCAAACAACTCCACGTTCGTTACCGCCCACTCGCCCGCAATCATGGGCATACCGCGCAGCACTCCGCGGTTGTTGGTGCAGATCAGGTATAGATCGCCGGACTGAAAAATGGCCACGATGGTTTCGCCGGAGGTTTCAGACGGTTTGCCCACGGTTTCGGTCAGGCTAAAGCCGTTGTCGTCAAACGTAATGGAATAAATGCGCTGGTCAGTGGTTTCGTACCGGTGTTTCAGCATGGATTTTCGCAGAATACCGTATACTTTTTCGGCTTCTTCCGGATTTTTGGTAGCGGGAACAAAGAATTTCATCAGAATTTAAATCGGTTTAACCCACATCAGCGTGTGGCGGTCCTGATCGACAAAGCCGAGCGACTCGTATAACTGTCTGGCGCGGGTGTTGTATTTTTCGGTTTGCAAAAGAATCGTCGATACGCCCAAGTGACCCGCCAACTGCTGAACCCCGAGCAGCACCCGCCGACCCAGTCCCGAGCCCCGGTGCGCTTCTTCCATAAACAGCTCGTCTACCAGTGCGGTTTTACCCCCAAACTCGAACGCAAAGCCGTACGTCAGCGCCACGTAGCCCACCGCCTGCCCGTTCTGCCCAACCAGCCAGAGCGAACCCAGCGCCGGATTTTCCAGCACAGCCCGGATGAGGCTCTGCCGGAGCGACGCGTCGAACGGATAGTCAAAATGACGGCAAAACGTTTCCATCATGCGCAGTAACGCATCGGCGTCGGCGGTGGTTTTAACCGGCCGGATCAGATCGGTAGCGGGCTGATTTGTCTCCAAGGGAATCGATGAGTGCGTTAAAATACGGCAAAGTTTAAAAAACTCACTTTTTTTCTTGACTCTCCCCTTACGTCATAGCCTACATTTACAGCGTCAAGCTTAGTAAGGTAGTGATTATGAGAACGTATTCCGTTAAAAAGCTGGCGAGTCTGGCGGGTGTGAGCGTGCGCACGTTACACCACTATGACCGCCTGGGATTGCTAAAACCCTCCGTTCGCACGGAAGCCCGGTACCGGCTGTACGGCGAAAAAGAGCTAATCCGGCTCCAGCAGATTCTCTTTTACAAGGAACTGGATTTTCCGCTTCTGGAAATCCGGCGGGTGCTGGAAGATCCCAGCTTTGACCTGGTAACCGCTCTTCAGAGTCACAAAACCGCGCTGCGCGAGCGTCGGGACCGACTCACCACCCTGCTGGGCACGATTGACAAAACCATTTCAAAACTAAAAGGAGAACAAACCATGTTAACGGACGAAGAATTGTATGCCGGTTTTCCGAAAGAGCAAGCGGAAGCCTACCGACAGGAAGCCGTTGCAAAATACGGTGAAAAGGTCGTTGAAGAATCAGAAAACAAACTCCGCCACCTGACGAAAGCGGAATTTGAGCAATTGAAAGCCGAGGGGGAGGCTATTTACCGGACGCTGGGCGGACTGATGCAGAAAGACCCCGCCGATCCGGTGGTGCAGCAGCAGATTGCCCGGCATTTTGCCCTGATTAAAGCCATGTGGGGGCCATCCGTCGGCAACGGCGATACGATGGGTGCATACCGGGGGTTGGCACAATTGTACGTCGATGACCAACGCTACACCAGCCAGAACGGCCAGCCCAATCCCGACTACGCGCAATTCCTGAGTAAAGCCATGATTCACTTTGTGGATTCGCAAAAGGGGTAGGGAGAACCGGGCAGCGGGGACGGCATCAGCCCGAACCCGCTGCCTGCTTTGCTACGGCTTATCAAAAAACTGCCGCATGAACTGCAACTGGTAGGGCAGGGCGTTGTTCCAGTAGGGCCAGTTGTGGGCACCGGGACGCGTAATGTAATCGTGGGCAACGTTCATGTCCAGCATTTTCTGGTGCAGGTTGTTGTTGACCCGGAAGAAGAAATCTTCCGTTCCGCAATCGATAATCAGGGCCAGCGAACCCGGCGTAAGCAGGTGGAGCATATTAATGACGGTATTCTGCTCCCAGCGGTCGGGATACTGTGCGTACGGACCAAGCTTTTTCGCCATGTCCCAGTTGTTGGGAAAAGGCCGGATATCGACGCCCCCGCTCATGCTTCCGGCGGCCCCAAACACGTCCTGGTGTTTGAAGGCGAGGTACAACGCTCCGTGTCCGCCCATGCTGAGGCCCGTAATGGCCCGGCCTTTACGGTTTTTGATGGTCTTGTAATGGCTGTCCACCCAGTTCACCAGCTCCGTCGCCACGTAGGTTTCGTACCTGGAGGTCGGGTCGGCGGGGCTGTCGAAATACCAGCTTGAGTAATTGCCGTCCGGGCACACAATGATGGTCTGAAACGTATCGGCGGCTTTGTGGACGGCGGGTGCTTTCTTGACCCAATCCGCATAATTGCCGCTGTAGCCGTGCAGCAGGTACACCACCGGAAATTCCTGCCCGTTTGTATACGAATCCGGCGTCAGCACCACGGCTTTGATAGTTTTCTTCATGGACGGGCTGTAAGTCTGAACGGTATCAATTTTGGCCGCCCAGACCAATTGACAGGCAAAAACGAGAAAGGTTAGGAGGCAGACAATGCGGTTTGCTGGCATAAGGTTATTTCAGAAAAGAAATGCGGTTTGGGGTATAATGTGTCTGGAACAGGGTGCAAAATAAAACCATTTCCAAACTTTTTGTATCTTCAGGGTCGCATTCCTCTTCAAAACAAACGCATGAAATCGATTTTCTTTCTTGGCCTGCTGACCACCAGCACCGTTCTGGCGCAACTCCCGGCCAAGCGCCCCATGCAGCCGTCCGACATTCTGAGACTGCAAAACATCGCGGACCCGCAGGTGTCGCCGGATGGTGCCTGGGTGGCCTATACACTCTCGTCGGTAGACAAGGAAAAAGACAAACGGAATACCGATCTCTGGATGATTAGCTGGGACGGTAAGGAGTCGGTCCAACTGACCAGTGGCCCCGAGAGCGAGTCGTCGCCCCGCTGGAGTCCGGACGGACGGTATCTGTCGTTCGTAGCCACCCGTAATGGCGACAAAGACAGCCAGTTGTGGCTCCTCGACCGGCGCGGGGGCGAAGGCAAAAAGATCACCGAACTCAAAGGCGAACTGGAAGAATATGAATGGGCGCCCAACGGCAAAACCCTGGCGCTCGTGATTCGGGATAAGGATTATTCGGATTCGGCCAAAACCAAAGTCCGGACGCCCTACGTCATCGACCGGTATCATTTCAAAGAAGACCGGAAAGGCTATCTCGACCGCCGGGCCGCTCACCTGTACCTGTTCAATGTTGAAACCCGCAAACTGGATACGCTGACCACCGGCACGTTCGACGAAACCTCGCCGGTCTGGTCGCCCGACAGCAAGCAGATTGCGTTTGTCAGCAACCGGACGGCGGACCCCGACAAAAACGAAAACACCGATCTGTTCGTGATCGACGCCCGGCCGAAAGCCACGGCAAAACAACTGACCAACTGGGCCGGTTACGACCGCAGCCCGGTCTGGAGCCCCGACGGTTCGCAGATTGCCTACCTTCGTTCGACGGCTTCGAGCCCTTTTATTATGTACGACCAGCCTATTCTGACGGTTATTCCGGCTACGGGTGGTGAACCTAAATTGCTGTCGGTTACCCTGGATCGGCCCGTGCGTAACCCGCGCTGGGCACCCGACGGAAAAACGATTGCGGTGCTGGTGGACGACGACCGCCGGACGTATGTAGGTGCGTATGATTTGATCAGTGGTAAACTGGACAAACTGGCCGGGGGTGATTGCGCGTACGCCGGTCTGGAATCAAATCCGAAAGGCGGCTGGGCTACGCTCATGAGTAAACCGCAACTGCCGGCCGAGATCTACGTGGTCGAGAACGGCAATGCGCGTCGGCTGACGACTATTCAGGATGCTTTTGTGGCTCCCTTGCTGCTGGCGAATGTGGAAGGATTTACCTCACGCAGCAAAGACGGCACCCAGGTATCGAATATGCTGTTCCGGCCCGCTCATGTTCCGGCGGGGCAGAAGCTGCCCACCATTCTGTTCATTCATGGCGGACCGGTGGGGCAGGATAATTTCGGTTTTGACCTGTCGCGGCAACTGCTGGCGGGGGGCGGTTACGTCGTAGCGGGTGTCAATTATCGCGGCAGCAGCGGGCGCGGGCTAGCGTTCTGCAAAACGATTTACAGCGATTGGGGCAATAAGGAAGTGGTTGATATTCTGGGCGCGACGGATTATCTGGTCGCCAACGGTATTGCGGACCCGGCTAAACTCGGTATCGGTGGCTGGAGTTATGGCGGTATTCTGACCAACTACACCATCACAACCGATCAACGGTTTAAGGCAGCCGCCAGCGGGGCCGGAAGCTCATTGCAGATCACGATGTACGGTTCGGATCAGTACGTTAACCAGTACGAAAATGAACTGGGACTTCCCTGGAAAAATACCGAGAAGTGGCTGAAGGTTTCGTACCCGTTTCTGAAAGCCGACCGCATCAAAACCCCGACGCTTTTCATGGGTGGGGAAAAGGACTTCAATGTGCCCATTGCCGGGAGCGAGCAGATGTACCAGGCGCTGAAGTCGCTGGGCGTGCCAACGCAGCTTATCATTTATCCGAATCAGTTCCACGGTCTTTCGGTGCCGACCTACCAGGTTGATCGCTTTGACCGGTATTTAAAGTGGTTTGATCATTATCTAAAATCGTCAGTAGCGGTTTTAGAGGCTACAAAACCGTAGGGCTTGTCAGACAACCGATTGACATTTAAAAAGATAGGGTTGTAACTGTTTGGTTCCATAAGCTAGAAAATAGTATTTCATATGAAATAATTTCGTGTAATTACATTCGAATTGGAAAGCAGGTGCGTATCCTGCCCGCTAAGCGAATGAAGAACAGACGTATTTGGGGAATATTTCTGCGAAAACCGACAGTCGGCGAATGGCTTATCTTTGCCATGAGCTTAACGCTGATCTTCTTTGCGGCCATGCCCAGGAGGCCCCTGATGGTGTACCAGGTATCGGGGGCCATATTATGCGTGTGTTTTTTTGGGCTTTTTGTGCGGGAGGGGCAGAGCGAAACACCCCGGTATTTTTATAAATGGCTCTGGGCGTTGTTTGGCATTGTTAAAGTAAACGCCAAGATCGTTGGCGAAATTTTTACGGCCCAAACCTGGCAACTCTTCGACGTGGTTCTCATTGTGGTTCTGCTCCGCTCCATCCATACGTACAACCGGGAAAACAACCGGCAGCCCCTGTTTTTTCGCCGACCGACCAATCAGTAACCGTACCAGTCGCCCCACCACCGCTGCAATTGTTTGCGGATTTCGTTTTCGCGGGCATTCTGGCCGGGTTCGTATAATTTCGTGCCTTTCAGTGCGTCGGGCAAAAAGTCCTGGGGGGTAAAATTGCCTTCGTAATCGTGGGCGTACTGGTAATTCTGACCGTAACCAATCTGCTTCATCAGTTTGGTTGGCGCGTTGCGTAGGTGCAGCGGTACGGGTTGATCGGCGGTTCGTTCGGCCAGGGCCATGGCTTCATTGATAGCCACGTAACTCGCGTTACTTTTGGGCGAAGTCGCCAGATAAACCGCCACTTGTGACAGCACGATCCGGCATTCGGGAAAACCGATGGCTTTGACGGCCTGCATGGCGTTGGTAGCCATGATAATGGCCGTGGGGTTGGCGTTGCCGATGTCTTCCGACGCCAGAATCAGCATCCGGCGGGCAATGAATACGGGGTCCTCACCGGCTACGAGCATCCGGGCCATCCAGTAGAGGGCTGCGTTGGGGTCGCTGCCACGCAGGGATTTGATAAAGGCCGAAATGATGTCGTAATGCTGTTCGCCGGATTTGTCGTAGCGGGCAATCTGCTGTTGGGCCACGCTTGTCACCAGTTCGTCGTCGAGGGTCATTTCCTGGTTATCCGGGCGGGACATGACCACCATTTCCAGCAGATTCAGGAGTTTACGCCCGTCACCTCCCGAAAGCCGCATGAGCGCATCGTACGACTGGATGGTAATCTTTTTCTCTTTGAGGTAACTGTCTTTCTGAAGCGCATTGTCCACCAGTTGCTTCAGTTCATCGACCCCGAGTGATTCCAGAACGTATACCTGACAACGTGACAAAAGGGCCGAATTGACTTCGAACGATGGGTTTTCGGTGGTGGCGCCAATGAGCGTAATGGTTCCTTTCTCAACGGCTCCCAGCAAGGCGTCCTGCTGGTTTTTATTGAAGCGGTGAATTTCGTCGATGAAAACGATGGGCGGAAACAAACCCGAGGGGCGGCTCAATACGTCGCGCACTTCCTTAACACCGGAGCTGATGGCGCTCAGGCTATAAAACGGCCGTTTGGTTGCTTCCGCAATCAGTTGGGCCAGCGTAGTTTTGCCCACGCCCGGCGGCCCCCATAAAATCATCGACGGTATGCGGTTCGATTCGACTGCCCGGCGCAGGGCGCTTCCGGGACCAATCAGCTTTTTCTGGCCAATAACATCGTCGAGGGTGCGCGGACGCATCCGTTCGGGTAGGGGCGTGGTAATGGGGTTCATGCAGAATTTGCCGTTTGAAGGTTACCAAATCAGGCTGCAAAGGTAGACAACCTGACTGGGTAAACTTCAAACGGCCTGCAATAGTTAAAGCCACCGAGGGATTACAACACCACTTTTTCCGGCGAAATAGATTTTTTGAGATTGGTCAGTGCGCCAAAAATCAGGTTGTAAACCGACTGGATATTGATCTTCATCAGCGACGAAATCTCTTCGTTGCTCAGATTCTGATAATACCGCAGATACACGGCTTCGCGCTGACGGCGGGGGAGTTTTTCAATGGCCTTGGCTACGCAGGAGTTGACGTGATCGTCTTCCTCAAACGAAATCAGGGTCGATTCGTAGGAAGGAGCGCAGCCCGGGAGCCACTCACGGTCGTTTTCAACATCGTCCTGACTGCTGAACTTCAATTCGGCGTTCAGATGGCGAACCAGCTTGCGCTTGATGGAAGCCATCAGATAAAACCGGACGGAAGTGGTCTGGCCAATGGTTTGCCGGTGTTTCCACAATTCGACAAACAGGTCGTGAATACAATCCTTGATTAAGGCACGATCGGCAGTAAAGTGAGCGCAGTAGTGGTAAAGCACCTGCACATATTCCTTGTAAAGCCGTGCGAAGGCTACTTCATCGCCACTCCGGAACTGGTCCCAGAGTTGCTCTTCGTCTATACCGGACGGGGTGCGGTAACGAGGCATAATGATGGTTTAGGATGGGGTCTATACTAGGCACTCATAGTAAGGAATGTAAACTTATTAACAAATGTTGTTAATAAAAAAGGTTAATGCATTTTTTTACAAAAACTTGGTTTAATAGGATTATTTTTATTTTAGTATGCGTGCATACGGAATCCGTCCTCAGGGAGCCAAAAGGGAGGTGAATTGGAAAGTTTGCCCGTCAAACAAGCCTTTGTCACTGAGTTTGAGCGAGGGGATCACGAGCAGGGCCATAAAGGAAAGTGTCATGAAGGGCGAGGTGAGCGTGCTGCCCAATTGTTCTTTTACAAAGCGGTCAATGGCGGTATACTGTCTGGCTACGGTATAACCGTCGGCGTCGGTCATCAGACCCGCGATGGGCAGGGGCAGCAACAGGTGATGATCCGGACCGGCCACGGCGCTCAAACCACCCCGGGCTTCAACGACCAGATTAACAGCCCGACAAAGGCTTTCATCGTCGCAGCCAACCGCAACAATGTTATGCGAATCATGCCCGACGGAAGAAGCGATGGCGCCTTTTTGTAAACCGAAATTTTTGATAAACGCCAGCGCGGGTGCAGCATCCTGATAGCGGTTAACAACGGTTATTTTCAGAATGTCACGCGTCACATCGGCAACAATCCGGTTTTCGCGGGTCATCGGCGGCAGGAGCAGCTTATTGGTAATCAATTGCCCGTCAAGTGCTTCAATAACCTGGAGTTGGCCGGAGGTTGTACTGTCTGCCAAAACATCAAAATCCGACGGCTTTTTCGGCAGGCAGTTAAACTGGTTAACGTGTTCACTGCGCAGGTCTGGCAGGGAGGAAATACCGTTCTCGGCCACAACGGCCCCATTGATGACGGTTTTCAGAATGGTGAATTCATTCAGATCCTGCACCAGAATAAAGTCAGCGGGGTCACCTTCCCGCAACAGCCCCACCGGCAGCCGGTAATGCAGCACGGGGTTCATGCAGGCCGCCCGCAGGACGTTAAAAATATCGTGCCCTTTCGCTAGCGCCCGTTTGACCAGCAGGTTGATGTGGCCTTCAATCAGGCTGTCGGGGTGTTTGTCGTCGGAGCAGAACATAATTTTTTCGGGAAACTCGGCCAGCAGCGGAATCAGCGCTTCAAAGTTTTTGGCCGCGCTGCCTTCCCGAATCAGGATGTTCATGCCGCGCTGGGCTTTGTCTAGCCCTTCATCGTAGGTAAAACATTCGTGGTCGGTGCTCATCCCGGCATCAATATACCGCTGAGCGTCGTTGCCCCGCAGACCGGGTGCGTGCCCGTCAATGGGTTTGTTAAACGCATTGGCCAGCATGATCTTAGCCATCACCTCCGGGTCCTGGTTCAGCACGCCCGGGAAATTCATCATTTCGGCCAGATACCCAATTTCTTTCAGGCCCAAAAGCCGCCGGATGTCCCGCACCCCGATGGTGGCCCCGGCGGTTTCGAAGGTCGTTGCCGGTACGCAGGAAGGGGCGCCAAAGCAGAATTTAAAAGGCGTGCGTTTTCCATCGGTAATCATGTATTCCACCCCGTCGACACCGAGTACGTTTCCGATTTCGTGCGGATCCGATACCGTTGCCACCGTGCCGTGTTCCACCGCCAGCCGGGCAAACTGGGCGGGGGTCAGCAGCGAGCTTTCAATATGAACGTGCGCATCAACAAAGCCGGGGAGCACATACGGTTCGCCCGGACGCTCCGGACCCAGTTCGTCAATCTGGTGAATTCGTCCCTGCTCGATGGTCAACTGGCTGAAACGGATGGTGCGGTCGAAAAGGTTAAGGAGATTGCCGGAAATTTGCATGAATAGGTAAAGAATCTTGCTTTTTTTCTTTCAATATTAGTGATAATTCACAGACTTTTGTGCCTGAATTACACCGGGATCCCGATTGACCAAAATCCCGCCTTTATTCCTACTCTATATAACTATGCAGCATAAAGTCCTGAAAGTACACCCCGCCGATAACGTTATTGTTGCCCTGCAAAATTTTCAACCCGGAGAACAGATTGATTTTGAGGGAGAAACGTATGCCCTGCCCATTGGTGTTGGGGTCAAACATAAATTTGTAACCGAAGACCTGCAAATCGGCGATTCGGTGATTATGTACGGGGTGCTGGTCGGAAAAGCCACGCAACCCATCAAACGGGGCGAACCCATCACGACGTTCAACCTCAAGCACGACGCCGGGCAGTACGGTCTTGAAAAAAAGCAGCCCTACCACTGGCAGGCGCCCGATGTATCGGCCTGGCGCGACCGGACGTTCATGGGCTACCACCGCGCTGACGGTATGGTCGGAACGGCTAACTACTGGCTGGTAGTGCCGCTGGTCTTTTGCGAAAACCGTAACATCCTGATCCTGAAAGACGCTTTTGAGCGGGAACTGGGCTACGCACAATCAGAAATATACCGGCAGCAGGTACATGAACTGCTGCAACTCTACAAAGCGGGCGACGTCAGTACGATTCACAAAATGGAGCCGTTTGTTGACCCGTCGATTATGCGGACTGTGGATGAGACGCCCGTAAAGAGGCCCTTTAAAGACATTGACGGTATTAAGTTCCTGACCCACGAAATGGGCTGTGGCGGCACCCGGCAGGATTCGGAAGCGCTTTGCGGCCTGTTTGCCGGTTTCATCAATAACCCCAACGTGGTCGGTGTGACGGTTCTGAGTCTGGGCTGCCAGCATACCCAAACTTCGATGCTGGTTGATGAGGTGAAGAAGCGCAATCCGAAATTCGACAAACCCATGCTGATTTTCGAGCAGCAGGAGGGCACCGAATTTGCCATGTTGAGCAACGCCATCCGCGAAACGTTCCTGGGTTTGATTGAAGCGGATAAAATGGAACGGCAGCCTGCACCCCTGAGCAAGCTCACCGTTGGGCTGAAATGCGGTGGTTCAGACGGCTTTTCGGGCCTCTCGGCGAACCCGGCTGTTGGACACTTATCGGATATTCTGGTGACGCTGGGCGCTAAAACCGTGCTGGCCGAATTTCCGGAGCTGAACGGGGTAGAGCAGGAGTTGGTCAACCGCGCGGTGTCGGACGAAAAAGCCCTGAAATTCATTCGTCTGATGCAGGATTACTCGGCCAAGGCCGAAGCCGTTGGTTCCGGTTTTGACATGAACCCGTCACCCGGTAACATCCGTGACGGGTTGATTACCGATGCCATCAAATCGGCGGGCGCAGCCAAAAAAGGCGGAACTGCACCCGTTGCCGACGTTTTAAACTACACCGAACCGGCCACCGCGCCTGGTTTAAGCCTGCTCTGTACGCCCGGTAACGACGTGGAAGCCACCACGGGGATGGCCGGTTCCGGCACAAACATTATTCTGTTTACCACCGGTTTGGGCACGCCGACGGGTAACCCGATTTGCCCCGTGGCCAAAATCTCGACCAACACCGCCCTCGCTAAACGGATGCCCGACGTGATTGATTTCGACTGCGGCCCGATTATCGAAGGAGAGGAAACCATCGAGCAAAACGCCGAAAAAATGCTTGAATACGTCATTCGGCTCGCCAGTGGAGACGTCAAAACCAAAGCCCAGCAACTCGGTCAGGACGATTTCATCCCCTGGAAACGGGGAGTTTCACTTTAACTAATTGTGAATGATTGAATGAGCGATTGAGTGAATAGCTCCGCAACCTACATACTTCCTGCGGAGCTATTCACTTATTCACTCATCCACTCAATCGCTCATTCAAAAACATGTTCAGCTTAAAAGATAAAGTTGCCATCATTACGGGTGGGGCCAGCGGAATTGGACTGGCAATGTCACAGACGTTTGCGCAGGCCGGTGCGCTGGTGCATATTCTGGAATTGAACGCCGGGCTGGCGCAGGAGGTGGCCGGGGAGATCAATGCCAACGGTGGCCGGGCTCAGGCCCATGCTGTCGATGTATCGAATCAGGCGCAGGTGGTTGAGGTGATTAACCAGATTGCCGCGAGTGGCCCAATCCATATTCTGATCAACAACGCCGGTATTTCGCACATCGGAACCGTGGAAACCACCGCCGAAGCGGATTTTGACCGCGTATTTACGGTGAATGTAAAAGGCGCCTACAACTGCCTGTATGCCACCATACCGCATCTGAAAGCGGCCGGGGGGGGCGTCATTTTAAACATGGCGTCGATTGCAGCCACGGTCGGCATTCCGGATCGGTTTGCCTATTCGATGACCAAAGGAGCCGTGGTGTCGATGACCTTGTCGGTGGCGAAAGATTATCTGAAGCATAACATCCGCTGCAACTGCATTTCGCCCGCCCGGGTGCATACGCCGTTTGTCGATGGTTTTCTGGCAAAGAATTACCCCGGTCAGGAAGCCGAAATGTTTGCCAAACTGGCCGCTACCCAGCCCATTGGCCGGATGGCAAAACCAACCGAGGTGGCGGGCCTGGCACTCTATCTGTGTTCTGACGAAGCCGGTTTCATCACGGGTTGCGACTATCCGATCGACGGCGGTTTTGTTCGGTTGAATAATTGATAGACTGCCAGGAAGGACAGTACTTTACCAAATCGTTAACAACGACGTTTTCTATCTAAATCATTTTTACAACGGGCGCCCTGATGATCCAGGGCGCCCGTTTTTTTGATCATTGGTCACGCTTGACCTGTTATTCTGTCTTAACTGCTTCACATTGTTACTCATTACAATTTCCAACAGTCTAAATAATTTTAAAAATTACCCTTGTACCAGGCAAATCTCTTTCACGTTAGCTAAATAATTTGACAATTAATTTTATTTTAGAAGTTTATATTTTAAAAAAATTTATTAATGTTGTGTTAAATTTCATGTAAATTCAACTTCACTGTAATTTTGTATGGTTAAAGATTTACTCAGGCTTATCATCCTGTTTTCGATGATAACTGCCCCCGCATTCGCGCAAACGATTTCGGGACGAGTTACTTCAGGCAACGACGGGCAGGCTTTGCCCGGGGTATCCATTGTGGTAAAAGGCACCACCGCCGGGACAACAACGGATGCCGATGGAAAATACAGCGTTTCCGCCGGATCAAACGGTACACTGGTTTTCTCCTTCATTGGCTACAAGACGAAGGAGGTAGCTATTGCTAACCGCACTGCTGTGGATGTTGCGCTGGAAGAAGATGAGAATATGCTCGGCGAAGTCGTGGTTACGGCTTTAGGTATTGCCAAAGAGCAGCGTTCGCTGGGTTATGCCACCGTGACGGTCAAGAATGACGCGCTCGTGAAGGCCGCTTCTCCCAACTTTGCAACGGCCCTGTACGGAAAAGCACCGGGGGTAGTGATTAACGCAACGCCGGGTGGTGCCACCAGTGCGGTGAGCATCAACATCCGGGGATTTAGCTCCATCACTGGAAATACGCAGCCGCTGATCGTTATGGACGGTATCCCCATCCGGAACGGCGAGGCTCGCAACAACGACTACTGGGGTGACCAGCGCATCCGCGGAAACGGTCTGCTCGACCTGAACCCCGCCGATATTGAAAACATCTCCATTCTGAAAGGTGCCTCAGCGGCTGCCCTGTACGGTTCTGAAGCTGTGAACGGGGTGGTGCTGGTAACGACCAAAAGCGGCAAAGGCCGCAAAGGTCTGGGCGTTGATTTCAGCGCAAGCTATAGCGTTGACAAAATTGCCTATTTGCCCCGCTATCAGAACGTTCGTGGACCGGGTTACATGCGTAATTATTCAGACGGCGGTCAGGATGCCAACGGTTTCATCTACTACGATACGGACGGCGACGGCAAGGGCGATACGCGCGGTTTGCTGAATGCCACGGTTAACTTTGGTCCGAAATTCGACGGCCAGCCGGTGATGGGTTTTGATGGTGTAATTCGGCCATACTCGCCATCGGGTAACAGCTACGCCGATCTGTTCGAGAACGCCAGCAGTGCCAACATCAACCTGGCTATTTCGAAATCATCGGAAAACTCGAACCTGCGGTTTTCGTATACGCGTCAGGACAACGGGATGATCAGCTACAATGCCAAGAACAGCAAGAACATCATGAGTCTGAACACCAGCTTCAATCCGCATAAGAAGCTGAAAACGGATCTGGTGGTTAACTTCATCAACCAGCATACGCACAACCGCCCGTTTAAAGTGGACCGTATGATCAACAACTTTACGGGGATGATGAACCGCTTTGAGTCGGCCGACTGGTATTTTAACACCTACCAGACTAGCCTGGGCTACAAGTTTGTAACGGGAACGAACCAGAGTCTGACCCCGAACGAAAACATCATCCGGAACGGTTTCAAATCGGATATTGGTGATTATGTGTGGAATACCCGGAAGAACACCTATGATGAATATAGCAACCGGGTCATTGCAAGCATTACGCAGAGCTGGGAGATTCTGGACAATCTGCGGTTCCGGGGCCGGGTCGGTACGGACTTTACTGCCGAGCGCATTGAAGACAAAAAGCCCAATACCATTCCGCTGGCCTTCGGGTATTCCGGGGAGTTTGGCATGAACAACAACCTGTACAATAACACCTATACCGACCTTTTGCTGACTTATACGCAGAAGCTGAAGGAAGATATTACGCTGACAGCATCGGGTGGATATACCGCAAACCGCATGCTGAACACCCTGATGGGCCGTTCAACCAACGGCGGTCTGAGCACGGAGAACTTCTTTGATATTTCGGCGACGGTGAACACGGCGGGCGGAACCAACTTCCGCGAACGTTGGGTTCGTGATGCCTTTTTCGGTTCGTTGAATTTCGATTATAAGAATTTCTTCTTTGTAGAAGGAACCATCCGCCGGGACCGCACCTCGACGCTCATCACGGGGAACAATGCATTTGTGTATCCTTCGGTCAATACCGGTCTGGTACTGAGCGATCTGTTTACGCTGCCCAAAGCCGTGAGCTATGGAAAGCTGCGGGCTTCCTGGGGTATCGTGGGTAACTACCCCGGTATTTACTTAGCCAACAACGCCTACACGCAGGGTAACCTGAACATCCAGCAAACCGGCGGTAGCTCGGTTCTGTATACAAACATCGGCACCGACTTCGGGAACGATAAAATCCGTCCGGAACAAAAACGCGAATTTGAGCTTGGGCTGGAAGGCCGGTTCTTCAAAAACCGGATAGGGTTTGACCTCTCGTATTACAACGCGCAAATCGTTGACCAGATTCTGCCGTTGACCATTGCAGCTAGCTCAGGTGCCAGAACCGTACTGACGAACATCGGTACGCTGCGGAACCAGGGGGTTGAACTGGCCCTGAACGCAACACCAATCGCCGGAACGGGTCTTAACGATTTGAACTGGGATATTACACTGAACCTGGCTCGAAACAGCAATAAAGTAGAAAAGCTGGCCAACAACTCCACGGAATTGCTCCACGCAGATTATGACGGAAACGCGGCTCAATTGCGGTCGGTCGTAGGGCAGCCTCTGGGTGATATTTATGTTCACGGTATTCTGAAAGATGCCAACGGACGGAACGTGGTTGGCCCGAATGGTCTATATCAACTGGATGGTGCAAACTGGATTAAAGCCGGAAACGCCATGCCGAAACTGACCGGTGGTTTTATCAACAGCTTTAGCTATAAAGGCTTTAACCTGGACCTGGTGGCTGACTTCCGGTTTGGCGGACACATTATGCCGACCGGTATTAACTGGATGACCTCACGCGGTCTGACCGAGGAGAGCCTGACGGCGATGGATGCCGAACACGGCGGGTTGAGCTACTATAAAGATGCCAGCGGAAATGGCATTCAAACGTCAGCGGCTGCTGGTCCGAATGGCGAAGTGGTATACCACGACGGGATGCTGATGGAAGGCGTGCTGGCGAATGGCGAACCCAACACGAACGTCGTTTCGCAGGCCACCTACTATAATGCTACCTACAACTGGGGTGGCCCGCAGTACGGTAACGCCCGGTACGAGTTGTTCGTGAAGGAGAACACCTATATCAAAATGCGTGAAATCTCCCTGGGATACCGGATTCCGGCTAACATTACCCGGCGGATCGGAACGCAGAACCTGACGTTGTCGGTATTCGGACGGAACCTGTTCTTCTTCTACCGGACCATCAAAGATCTGGATGCCGAGCAGACCAACTCAAGTACGCGGTGGTACGATAACGTCAACAACGCCGGAAACAACCCGTCTTTCCGCACGATGGGTGTGATGCTGCGCGCTAGTTTCTAATTATAGCTTCAATCCTGAAAATGAAAAATATATCAACTCTCGTATTAGCGGGGATGCTGCTGGTAAACGTCTCCTGTCAGGAGTCAGAGTTTGCTACATCATATCCCAACCCGTCCAAGATTTCGGAAACCACTGTTGAAAAGCAGTTTACCGGAGTGTTATATTCAAACCGGGAGTATGTACTTCCGGGATACACCCACTATTTTACCACCCTACGGACGTCCCTGAACCCTTATACGCAGGCTACGGGTACGCTGAGTCAGTCGGGTCGGTATGTTCCGGGTTCGGCCGGGGTCGAGAACGTATGGTACGGCTATTACAATATGATGGCTCAGTATCGGGAACTGCAAAAAGTGTATGCCTCTAAACCGGCGGAACAACAGGCGGGTCTAAAAATTTTCATGCTGGCCGCACCGATTTATGTATACGACCACACCCAGCGGATCGTGGATGTGCACGGATCTATTCCGTTCAGTCAGGCCGGAATGCTAAGCACTAATGGAGGAGATTATGCTGGATCGGTAGCAAAGTTCGATACCGCCGAAGAAATCTATACCTTCATGCTGGATGACCTCAAGCGGATTGCGACCGAATTGAACAGCATTACCCTAAATGCCGGTTATCAGAAAGCGTTCCAGACCCAGGATTTCCTGAATAAAGGCGATATCATGGCCTGGAAACGGTATGCTAACTCCCTGCGGCTGCGCCTTTTGAACCGCGTTTCGGATGTGCAAAGTTTTAAGGCCCGGGTCAATACCGAAATGGCCGAGATTTTGGGCAACGCAGCTACCTATCCGATTGTTGAAACCAACGCCCAGAATATCCAGGTGAATGTGTATGACATCAACACGGATATTAACTCGAAAGGGTTCCGGGAAGGTTTGGCATCAGACGGCTGGTACGGCAATACGGCGGGTAAGGCGATGATCGATCACATGAATGCCAATAAAGATCCACGCTTGCCGATTCTGTTTGAACCTGGTGCCAATGCCGCCGGCAAGTATAACGGTATCGATCCGATGGCAACCGAAGCCGTTCAAACGGCTCAGTTCAATGCCGGACAGGTGGCCATTTATAATCGCTATACGTTGAGCCACAATGAGTTTTTCCCGGGCGTTCTGATTAACGCTCCGCAAATGAACCTGATCAAAGCGGAACATTACCTGCGGTCCGGAAACGATGCGGCCGCCAAAACCGCCTACGAAACGGCCATTACACAATCGGTGGAGTTCTACAATAACATTCTGTCGATTACCAATGCGCGGGGCATTACGGGATCAGTTATCCCTACTCCGGCTACTCCGGCTTCTGTCGCGGCTTACATTGCGGGTGAGGGCGTAAACTGGAGCAAGGCGACAACGCCAGCCCAGAAACTGAGCCTGATCGCTACGCAGAAATGGCTGCATTATAATGTGGTTCAGCCCTACGAAAACTGGGCCGATATCCGTCGGCTGGATATGCCGGTGTTGAATTTCCAGACAGACAATGCCAATGCTCAAACGCTGCCGCCGTCGAGATGGACAATCCCCGGTAACGAGATTACGTATAATGCCGCCAATTATGCCGCTGTACGGGCCTCGGACAACCTGAAAACCAGGGTTTTCTGGGACGTGAAATAAGTCGGGGTCTCGATAACAAGAATCACCTGTTTGATTACATAGAAAAAGGCAGCCCAATGGGCTGCCTTTTTCTATGATGAGTGGCTTTTACTTTCGCTGATTTTCCAGCACCAGCAGTTGAGGGAACGAGGTAATTCCTTTAAAAAGGAGTTGAGTCATTTCGCCAACGGTGTGAAAATAGGAGCCCAATGCAATATCCACATCGCCGTCCCCGTCAAAGTCGGCTGCTTCCATCGTTAGCCATTTTCCGTCCGCACCTTCCGGCGTCGTGAACGGTTTAAAGGCTAGTTTGCCTTCATTGGACAAATAGACAAATCCCTGCTCCGGCTGGGCCAGATTTGAATAAAAGGAGGTAGCGGCAATGTCCAGATCACCGTCCTGGTCAAAATCCCGGGCTACGGCTTTGCTGGCCCCATATAAAGGATAAAACCAGGCTTCTTTGAAGTTGTCTTTCCGGTCGTTCAGGTAAATGCGAACGCCGTGGTAATTTTTGTCCGTAGACGAATAGTCCCAGTTATCACCATTGACGAGCAGAATATCGTCAAAACCGTCCTTGTTGAAATCGGCCAGTTCAAAGTAACTGGAGCCAAAAACCGGAGAAAAGCGCAGAACGGTTTTTTCCTTAAACCGCCCATTCCCCAGGTTATAAAAAATGGCAACTTCCTCCCGCGCCTGAGCCATCAGAACCATGATATCCGGCTTTTTGTCACCATTGAAATCCGCAATCTGGACTTTTCGGGCACCGGGAAGCGCCTTTAAAATGTGCTCTTTGGCCGGATCAAAACCGTCGAGCCAGAATAATTTTCCCGCATTATTGCCGAATCCGCAAACCACCGCATCGTCCTTGCCGTCGCCATTCAGGTCGCCGGATGCAAACTGCACCGGACGGGGCAACTCCCGGATGTTAACAACCGCAGAGCCGGGTTTCGAGGCCCTTTCCAGCGTCATCAGCCGACCCAGTTTTTGATCCGATGGACTGAACATTCCGATGGTGAGCAGCCGGGGGGGCGCATTCTTAGGAAAGTCAATATCGGTGGGGGGCGTATCAATCCACCAAGTATCTTTTAGTACGGCTTCGCCCGGTTGCAACCGGCCGTCGAGCACATACAGGGCGTTCTGGGCATCACCCACGTAGAGCTGGGCGGTGTTTTGGTCATACTTTAACAGGGTGGTTTGCGGGACGGGTTTATCGCCCAGTGTCACTTCTTTCGCTTTAAACAACGGGAGCTGATTGGAAACGGGAGGAGTCGGTTTTTGTGGCAGCGGTTCGGCGGGCGCCTGACTTTCGTAATAAGCCACGATCCTGTTCCATTCATCCATTGAAAGCAGGGCGGTTTCTGGGTAAACGTGGAGTTCACTCACGGCTTTTTCTTCCTCCGGCGGAAGCGGTTTCAGCGTGTCCTGTCCGGGCAATCGCAGCCCGAGCCGCATGGCCATGTTGGGGAGTACCCCCGTTACCCACGTCTTTTTATCCAGAAGTTCCGGTTCCGGAAACAGGTGGCAGGTTCCGCAATACCGTTGGGCCAGTTGCCGGTCTGAATCGGTTGACGTGTTGGTAATTTCTCTTTCAGGAAGTGGAGGATTTCGTTCAACGAAGCAAAAAGAAGCGATCCAGAAGAAGAGACCGATAATCAGGCCGGTTTTCAGTAATGGCATTAGAAGGTTGATTACTATAAACAATGAAAAAGCCGAGGGTCTCCATGAAGACTCAGGTGCTCCAGGCTAGTTAAAGATACGGACTTTTGAAGTCATTCGCCCGATTTCGGTTGCCTGCCTGGGAAATTGCTACGGACTCACCCAGGATGTTGGGATGGGAGACCGCCCCGATTCCCCATTATGAACGGGACATCTCTAAGAGTTACCCTGCGCTGACGACAATCTTGCCGGGAGGCAGAAGTTGGATGAACAGACAGAGCTGTCAAAGACAAATATAGCTCTAGGTAGTACCGTTTAATTTAACATTTATTTAAAATTAGGGACATAGATATTAAATTTTTTAATAAAAAAATATATTTGCGTGCCTTTTAGCCTGCGGAGAATGTTCTTTGCAGTTTTCTGCGAAATGCAGTAATTTCTTAAAGTGTAGCCAATATTGAAGAAGCCTTCTTTGGACAGCCGTGTTGGAAGAATTTAATTTGCATCCGCTTACCCCTAGTTCACTTTTTAATCGTATACCTAAAAAACAGTCCTAATCTAATAATGAAGTTTATGAAACAAAAGTTACTCAAAGCCATGCCCAGGGTATTGCTTTTCCTGGGAGCTTGGATCGTCTGTGCTGCTTTGCCCTGTTTTGCTATCGATAAAGATATCACCGGAACCATCACCGACGAGAAAGGCAATGAACTGGCGGGTGCTACGGTTACCATCAAGGGAACCAGCCGAGGTACGAATACCGACGGCAGTGGCCGCTATCGGATTGCCGTACCGGATGACAATGCCGTTCTGGTATTCTCTTATATCGGTTATACCGCTCAGGAAATAGTAGTTGGCACTCAATCCGTTATAAACGTAAAATTAAACCCGGGTGATGTCAATCTGAACGAGGTTGTTGTGACCGCATTGGGCGTATCGAAAGAAGCCCGGACCTTAGGTTATGCTGTCACAACCGTTGACGGAACCGCGCTGACGCGGGCCCGTGAAACAAACATCGGTAACTCGCTGGCTGGTCGGGTGGCCGGTCTGAACGTAAAAGGAACGAGCAGCGGTCCGGGTGGTACGGCTAAAATTCTGATGCGCGGTATGCCCAGCATGAACTCGGGCGGATCACCACTGATTG
Organism: Larkinella arboricola; assembly: GCF_003259745.1. Lineage (GTDB taxonomy): Bacteria > Bacteroidota > Bacteroidia > Cytophagales > Spirosomataceae > Larkinella > Larkinella arboricola. The sequence goes on from NZ_QLMC01000004.1 coordinate 595,390, forward strand.
TGATCAATGGCGTACCGATGGACAATACCCAGCGGGGAAGCGCCGGGGAGTGGGGTGGTGCCGATGGTGGCGATGGATTGGGAAACCTGAACCCGGATGACATCGAAACCATGACGGTATTAAAAGGTCAGTCTGCATCGGCTCTGTGGGGTGCTCGGGCATCGAATGGTGTCATTCTGGTTACCACCAAAAAAGGGAAAAAAGGCGATTTCGCGGTTGATTATAACATGAACCTGACGACTGATCAGCCGGTTAATTTCACGGATTTTCAGTATGAATACGGTCAGGGCCTCGGTGGGGTTAAACCCGCTACGCAGGCGATAGCGCAGCAGACCGGCCGGATGAGCTGGGGGGCGAAGCTGGACGGAACCAATGTCATTCAGTTTGATGGCAAGCAGTATCCCTACTCGGCGCAGCGGAACAACATCAAAAATTTCTATAAAATGGGGTCGAACTTCACCAATACCGTTTCGGTAACGCGTGGAGGAGATAACGGCTCTTTCCGGCTGTCCTTGTCGAATCTGGCCAATAAAGGCATCATCGAAAACACGGGCCTGACCCGGAAAACCATCAACCTGACGGCCGATCAGAACATTACTTCCAAGCTGAGCTTTAGCGTCTTGGCTAACTACATCGACGAACAGGTTAAAAACAAGCCCATTTTGAGCGATGGGCCCATGAACGCCAACAATGGTCTGATGCTGGCAACCAATATTGACCAGCGGATTCTGGCACCCGGTTACAACACGACAACCGGTCGGGAAATTGTTTTCAGCGACGACGAGTACGTAACGAACCCTTATTTTGTGGTTAATCAGTTCGTAAACAACGTGAGCCGCAAACGACTGATTTCCATGGTTTCATCCAAGTATCAGTTCGCCGACTGGATCTACGCACAGGCCCGCGTTGGCTATGACAACGCGAACGACCGCGTCCTTAGAGCCGAACCCTGGGGAGCGGCCTACACGCAAAACGCGCGGGGAAGTCTACAGGAACTCTCCAATGCCCAGCGTACCGAACTCAACATGGATGCTTTAATTGGCATCAACCGGAATATTACGACTGACCTCTCGCTCAATGCGTTGCTGGGTGGTAACATCCGGAAAAACAATTACGAAAAAATAGGGCTGAATGGTGGTCCTTTCGTACTGCCTTATCTGTATAGCTGGAACAACGTTGTGAACTACAACCGCAACTACGAGGTAGCCAATACGGAAGTACAATCGGCTTATTACAGTGTTGATTTGGCGTACAAATCCTTCCTGACGCTGAGCACAACGGGCCGGTATGATACGTATTCAACGCTGCCCAGCGCCAACCGGAGTATTTTTACGCCGTCGGTAACGGGTGCGTTCGTGTTCTCGGATCTGGTGCAAGTGCCGAACCTGAGTTTTGGTAAAATCCGGGCCGCTTACGCCAGAACCAGTGGTGAACCCACTACGGCTTACGGAACCAGTGTCTACTATAGCGTTGGTAACGCACTCAATGGCGTAGCGACGGGTAACTTTAGCGACCGACTGCCCAACCTGTTCCTGAAACCGTTTACCAAATCAGAAATTGAGCTTGGTCTGGAATTGCGCTTCTTCGGTAGCCGCCTGGGCTTCGATGTGGCCTACTACACCCAGAAAACCCAGAATGAAATCATGCCCGCCAACTATAGCTGGGCAACGGGTTACGCCAGTGGTGTGGTCGGAACCGGTTCAGTTCAGAACAGAGGGGTTGAATTGCAGATAACGGGTACGCCGATTCGGAAAGCGGACCTGAACTGGAATGTCTCGCTTAACCTGACCTCGGTGCGTAACAAAGTTCTACAAACCGACGCGAACAATAACCCAATCACCCTCGGTTCAAACCGGGCCACACTGGGTAACGCCATTACCGCGTTTGTTGTTGGTCAGTCCGGGCCGCAGATTCGGGCCTACGATTACAAGTATGCACCAAATGGACAAATTATGGTCGATGCATCGGGGCTGCCGATTCGGGGCGACCTGATTAATATGGGAACGGTACTGCCTACTTTGTACGGTGGTCTGAACAACGATTTCTCGTTCAAAGGGTTCAACCTGTCGTTCCTGGTTGACTATAACTACGGCAACAAAATTCTTTCCGCCACGGAAAACTATGCCTATCGCCGGGGATTGCACAAAGAAACCCTGGTAGGTCGCGAAGGAGGAGTTAAAGTAGGCGTTGTGGAAGGCGGAGCCGCCAATACCGTTACGGCTACGGCGCAGGATTATTATACGGCACTGGCCAACAATGTGACCAAGATCAGCGTAGTTGATGGCGATTTCATTAAAATGCGTCAGGTAACCTTCGGGTACAATTTGCCGGGCCGTCTGCTGGAAAAGTTGCCGTTGATCCGTACGGTAAACGTTTCGCTCGTTGCCCGGAATTTGTTTTACATCATGAAGAAGACCACCAACATCGATCCGGAGGCTTCGTTTGGCTCTAACCTGACCTACTCCGGTATTGAAGGGGCCAATTTGCCAGCCACCCGTAACTACGGTGTTAACCTGAACATTCGCTTTAAATAAAAGAACAATGAAGAAGAGACTCATCGCAATAGTCTTCCTCATCGGAGCATTGCAATTCTCGTGTACAGATAATTTCGACGAACTCAATACCGACCCCACCAAAGCATCGGGCGCTACATTTGACCCGAACCTGTTATTGCCCAGCGCCCAGTGGAGTTACGTGAATGCCACTGCCGGTTACAATGGCCCCATTCTGTTCCAGAGCATGTGGGCACAGGTGCTGGCCTCTACAACCTCTGGCGCAGCTAACTACTACTCCAACGGTGATAAGTATGTGATCTCGAGCAATACCAACTCGTACCTGGCAAGCACCTGGAACGAGGGCTATAGGGCGGCCAGCTTCGCGTACGAGATGGAGCAGCTGACGAAAGATGCCGCCCGGGTCAACCTGAACAGCATTGCGATTATCATGCAGGCAATGTGTATTGCAACCATCAGCGATACCTACGGCGATATCCCCTACTCCCAGGCATTACAAGGGAAAGCGGGTACGAGCCTGCCGGTTTATGACACGCAGGAGAGCATCTACAAGTCGCTCCTGAGCCGGCTTGAAACCGCTACGGCGGCCCTGAACCCGGCGGCTGCCCTGCCCACCAATGATGCGTTTACTTACAAGGGTGATGTGGCGAAGTGGAAAAAGTTTGGCTACTCGCTTATGCTGAAGCTGGCGATGCGTTTGGTAAAAGTTGACGCGGCAACGGCGAAGACGTACGCCGAAAAAGCGGCTGCTGGCGGTGTTTTCAGTGGTGTCGATGATGATGCCTACATCATGGCCGATAACGCAAACAGCTACGGAAACGCAAACGCTGCGGCCCTGGCGACGCTGGCTGACGTGTATCAGGTTCGCTGGAGCAAAACCATGATTGACTACCTGAAAGCCAATAACGACCCTCGCTTGAGCAAAGTAGCCGAAGTGCCGCCTGCTGGTCTGACGGCGAATCAGGATATGGCCACTGGCGGCAATACCGATCCGAGTGTGCAGGTTGGTTTACCGAATGGATATGATCTGAACGGCGGAGCCACCGACATCAGCAGATCGGCTGGTTATCCTGGCCCTACGGGTACGGGAGCGGAGGTGACTTCCATCGGCAAATACTCACGCCCAACCATGATTTACCGCAACCGGAACGCTCCAATTTTTGTCCTGACCTACGCCGAAACCGAATTATTGCTGGCCGAAGCGGCCACGCGCGGTTTCAACGTCACGGGTACGGCGGCTCAACACTATAAGAATGGGGTTGTTGGGGGTATTTTAGCGTTGGCAAGATGGGGCACGGCAGCTGCCATTGACGCGGCAACGGCCACTACGTACGCCGATGCTCATCCGCTGGTAGCGGCCAATGCCCTGAAGCAGATCAACGAGCAGTACTGGGCCACCAATGGTTTGCTGATGAACAACAGCGAGGCATGGAACAACTGGAAACGTTCTGGCTATCCGGCACTTACGCCGGTAAACTACACGGGTAACTTCTCCGGTGGTCAAATTCCGCGCCGGCAACCGTATCCAACGACGGAAGCAACGCTGAATACGGCTAATTACCAGTCAGCAGCCGCAAGACTTGGTTCTGGTGATAACTGGGTATCCCGTGTTTGGTGGGATAAATAACCGTTAAACTGTGCAAAAGCCGGAGGTCTTGTAACGGGACCTTCGGCTTTTTGCGTATTTTTATTGCCTACTTTTTTGCATCGGTATGTCTTTCTTCACGTCTATAAACCAGTTGGTTGCACGTCTGTCTCGAATCGGTCGTTATGGTAGTATGGCCATCGCACTGGGGCTTTGCACCCTTACGGGCGCTGGTGCCCAACCGTTGTTTCAACTGCTGCCGCCTGGTCAGACAAACGTCAGCTTCCGCAACGACATCGACGAAAACGAAAACCTGAATGTCCTGGCCTACGAATATTTTTACAATGGTGGGGGAGTTGCCGTCGGGGATCTGAACGGTGACGGGCTGGACGATCTGTTTTTTACCGCCAACATGAAGCCCAATAAACTCTACCTGAATTTGGGCGGGTTGAAGTTTAAAGACGTGACTAAAAGTGCCGGGGCTGGCCTTGCCGGTCGTTCCGGTGGCTGGAAAACCGGTGCGAACATGGCCGACGTGAACGGTGACGGGCGGCTGGATATTTACGTATGTTATTCGGGAAAAGTAGGCGACGAGGTTCGCCGGAATCAATTGTTTATTAACCAGGGCGTTTCGAAGGACGGCACGGTCCGGTTTCTGGAGCAGGCCAAACAGTATGGGCTGGACGATCCGGGATACAGCACCCAGTCGGCTTTTTTTGACTACGATAATGACGGAGATCTGGATATGATGCTCCTGAATCACAACGTCAAGAAGTACGACAACATGGAACTGGCTAAACTGCGGAACGAAACGGACGAGCTGGCCGGAAATAAACTCTACGAAAACCGGAATAACCGTTTCGTCGATGTTTCAAAAAAAGCCGGTATTCACCAATATCCGCTCACGTTTGGTCTGGGCATCGCCATCGCCGATATAAACCAGGACGGCTGGCAGGATATCTACGTAACCAACGATTACAACGAGTCCGACTATCTGTATATCAACCAGAAAAACGGCACGTTCAAGGACGAAACCCAGATGTGTTTCCGGCATTTGGCCCAGTTTTCAATGGGCATCGACATTGCCGATTACAACAACGACGGCTTTCCGGATATCATGTCGCTGGATATGCTGCCGGAAGACAATCGTCGGCAGAAATTATTGCAGCTTCAGGAAAATTACGAATCTTTTGAGCTGATGGTGCGGCAGCAGCTTTACAAGCAGTATATGCGCAATATGTTGCAGTTGAATAACGGCGACGGAACGTTTAGCGAGATTGCGCAGGTAGCGGGTGTATCGAATACCGACTGGAGCTGGGCCCCGCTGCTGGCCGATTTTGATAATGACGGTTACAAGGATTTGTTTATTACAAACGGCTATTTACGGGACTACACCAACAAGGACTTTCTGAAATACTGGGGTGATTACAAAGTAAAACAGGCGATTAACCGGGAGTCGGTGCAGTTGATGGATCTGATCCGGGCGATGCCGTCAACCAAGTTGCCCAATTACATTTTTAAAAATAACCGTGATCTGACTTTTACCAACAAACAAACGGATTGGGGGATTCAGACGCCCACCATTTCGAACGGCGCCGTCTATGCCGATCTGGACAACGATGGCGATCTGGAATTGATTATCAACAACATCAACGAACCGGCTTTTATTTATCAGAATCTCAGCCGCGAACAGCACAAGACCTCGTACATTCAGCTTAAACTGGTGGCGAAGGGCAGGAATACCAATGCCGTTGGGGGGAAAGTAACGGTCTACTCCAAAGGCAATCTCCAGTACCAGGAAGTCCAGCCCGTCCGGGGGTATCTTTCTTCTCAGTCCGCCCGGCTTCATTTTGGACTGGATCAGGTAACGACCGTTGATTCCATCAAAATAGTCTGGCCGGACCAGACCGAGCAGAAACTGACGCAGGTAACGGCCAATCAACTGCTGGTGGTTGATCAGAAGGATGCGGCATCCAAAGCCAGGAATCCGGTAGCTCAAAAAAGCCACTCCGGTATTTTCCAGAAAACCGAAAAGCTCATTCCGGTTGTTCACGAAGGCTACAACGAAAACGATTTCAAACGGCAGCCCCTGATGCTTTTTATGTACTCGCAGGTCGGACCGGTTTTGGCGAAAGGCGATGTGAACAAAGACGGTTTGGAGGACTTGTTTATTGGCGGGGATAAAAACACGAACGGCAAAATCTGGATTCAGCAAAAGGATGGGACCTTCAAAAAGGACGAAGAAACGACCATCGGCAACGAGGAGATTTCGGCGGTTTCGGCGGCTGTTTTTTTTGATGCCAACGGCGACGGGTTTGATGATTTATACGTAGCCAAGGGCGGGTATTCCTTGTTTGAACCCAACACGCCTTCGTTGCAGGACGAACTGCACATAAACGATGGAAAAGGCCATTTAAAGCGGGTTACGACGGCTTTACCCGCCCTGCATGCGAGTAGTAAATCCTGCGTGCGGGTAGCCGATTATGATAACGACGGTGATCTGGACCTGTTTGTCGCCGGTCGCGTCATTCCGGGGCGTTATCCGGAGCCTCCTACGTCCTATTTGCTGGAGAACGATGGCAAAGGGCAATTTAACACGGTGAAAATACCGTTTTCTACCAGTGGCATGATCACCGATGCGCAATGGGAAGATCTGGATGGGGATGGCCGGAAAGACCTGGTGCTCTGTGGCGAATTCATGCCAATTAAAGTTTATGCCAACACCAAAGACGGTTTCGTCGATAAAACCAGTCAGTACTTCCCGAACGAGGAAAACGGCTTCTGGTTTTCATTGACCATTGCGGATGTGAACGGGGACGGTAAAAAGGATATTGTGGCGGGTAATCTCGGCGAGAATTCACAGATTAAATTCTCAAAAAAAGAACCCGCCGAATTGGTTTACGCGGACTTCGACAACAACGGTTCGCTGGACCCTTTCTTTAGTTTTTACGTTCAGGGTACTTCCTATCCGTTTGTGAGCCGGGATGAACTGAACGACCAGATTTTTCCGATGCGCCGAAAGTTCGGGTATTACAAAGACTACTCAACCGCTACCATCAACGAAATATTCTCAGCCGAAGACCTGAGCAAAGCCAGGAAACTATCGGTAACGGAATGCCATACGGTCTGCTTCCTGGCTCAGAACGGCCATTTTGAAAAGCGTACGCTGCCGCTTCAGGCCCAGTTTTCTCCCGTTACCAAATCGCTGGTCGATGATTTTGATCGCGACGGTTTTATGGATTTGCTCCTGCTGGGTAACAAGTCGAACAACCGGCTGAAAATTGGGAGCATTGATGCGAATTACGGCTGCCTGATGAAGGGAGACGGCAAAGGTAATTTTAGCTATGTACCTCAGCCGGAAGCCGGGTTGTCGGTAATCGGCGACGTTCAGTCAGTCGTTCAGCTACAGGTTCAGCAGGCCCGGTATATTGTCATTGGCGCTTTCAACGAACCCATTCAGGTCTATAGAACTAACTAAAATGCGGTATTGCCTACTCATCGGTTTATTTATTTTTCATACGGCACAGGCGCAGAAAGCCAAACCGGATCTGGGGCGTCATCTGCAACCAGCGGTTTTTTCGCTGACGATGGTCATGATTCATGACGTGGCCAACCCGCCAGCCGCCAGTCGCTTTTATACGTATTGTTTATTGGGTGCTTACGAAATCGTTGCAACGCAAAATGCTTCGATTCCGCAATCAACATCCTTTTTAAGCCGTTTCCCAAAACTCCGGATCGAAGCGCCGACCTCCTGCAACCACCAGATTGCGGCTTTGTTGTGTATGCTTGAAACGGGTCGGCTCATGCTGCCGTCGGGGTATATGCTGGAGGAAGACCAAAAAAAACTGCTCGCAGCGCTGAGGAAAGAAGGCTATGATGCTAATGTCATCGAACAATCGAGGCTTTTAGCGCAGAAAGTGGCCAAGGAGGTGGTGGCTTTTGCGGCTTCCGATAATTACCTGAAACTAAGCACCCGGCTGCGCTACCGGCCCACAAAAGGAGACGAATACTGGTTTCCAACCCCGCCCGGTTACATCGAAGCCATCGAACCCCACTGGCGTACGATCCGCCCGATGATTATCGATACCTGTAGCCAGTTTACACCGCAGCCTGCCGTTGCTTTCAGCAAAGACTCCACGAGTGCCTTCTACAAATTGGCGTACGAGGTCTATTCGGAAGGCAAAAATCTGGATGAGAAAAAACGGTTTATTGCGTCCTACTGGGATTGTAACCCGTTCGCAATTAATACGTCCGGGCATATGTCGATCGGCTTTAAAAAGATTAGTCCGGGCGGCCACTGGATGAATATTACCAGCATCGCTACCAAAAAAGCTAAAATGGGCTTCGATAAAGCCGTGATGGTGCATACGCTGGTCGCGGCAACGCTGATGGATGCGTTCATCAGTTGTTGGGACGAAAAATACCGAAGCAACCGGATTCGGCCCGAAACGGTCATAAACCGCTACATTGACGCGCGCTGGCAACCGTTGCTGCAAACACCCCCCTTTCCGGAGTATACCAGCGGTCACAGTGTCATCTCGACGGCCGTTGCCGAAGTGCTAACGTACCTGATTGGCGACGATTTTGCGTTTACGGACGACACCGAAGTCTTATTCGAGTTGCCGACTCGTGATTTTAAGTCCTTCCGGCAGGCGGCTGAAGAAGCGGCCATTTCCCGGCTTTACGGGGGCATTCACTACCGTGACGCGATTGAAAACGGACAGCAGCAGGGCAAAGCCATTGGGGAGTTCGTAGTTGACAGAATAAAACGAGCGGGCGTTGAAGCAAACCAATGATAGTCAGTATTGACAATTTATAAGAAGATAGCATTTAATCGAGTACAACCATAATCCAGCGGATCAAACCGTTTCACAATGAAGTCAAAATTACTCAGTCTGGGTCTGGCGGCCCTTTTATCAACCCCCGTTTTCGCGCAGCAGCACTCCGAACAGAATCACTCCAAATACGAATGGCCCAAAGACAGCCTGGTAAAGAAAAAGCTGGATCAGTGGCAGGACATTAAATTCGGTTTATTGATGCACTGGGGTACCTACAGCCAGTGGGGCGTAGTCGAATCGTGGTCGCTGTGCCCGGAAGATGAAGGCTGGACCGTGCGTCGGGGGCCACACGCGGGCAACTGGTACGAATACAAAAAAGCCTACGAAAACCTGCAAACCACCTTCAATCCGACGCGCTTCAACCCCGAACGCTGGGCCGAAGCCGCCAAAGCCGCCGGGATGAAGTACATGATCTTTACGACCAAGCACCACGACGGTTTCTGCATGTTCGATTCAAAGCAGACCGATTACAAGATCACCAGCAGCAAGTCGCCCTTTTCGTCGAACCCGCGCAGCAATGTCACCAAGGAGATTCTGGGCGCCTTTCGGAATCAGGGCTTCATGGTCGGCACGTATTTCTCAAAACCCGACTGGAACGTTGATTCGTACTGGTGGCCCTACTTCCCGCCGAAAGACCGCAACGTGAGCTACGATCCGAAAAAATACCCCGACCTCTGGAAGAAGTATCAGGACTTTACCTACAACCAGATTCAGGAACTGATGACCGACTACGGAAAGGTAGACATCCTGTGGCTGGACGGCGGCTGGGTGCGCCCGGCCAGCACGATTGACTCAACGGTAAGCTGGCAGCGGACCATTCCGTACAGCCAGGACATTGACATGGCGCGGATTGCCGGGATGGGTCGGCAAAAACAACCCGGTTTGCTCGTGGTGGACCGGACCGTAGCGGGCGAATTTGAAAACTACGCGACGCCCGAGCAGCAGATTCCGGATCATTACATGCCGATTCCGTGGGAAAGCTGCCTGACGATGGGCGCAAGCTGGTCGTACATTCCGAAAGAAAACTTTAAACCGGCCCGCCAACTGGTGCAGATGCTGGTGGATATCGTCGCTAAAAACGGCAATATGCTGCTGAACATCGCACCCGGCCCCGACGGCGAATGGCACGAAGAAGCCTACACCCGGCTGAAGGAAATCGGTGCCTGGATGCAGGTCAATGGCGAATCCATTTACGGCACTAAACCGTTGGCGCCCTACCGCCAGGACCAGTGGGCGTTCACGACCAACGGCAAAACCTCGTACGCTTCCTACCTGCCCACCGAAAAAGAAACCGTATTGCCTGCAACGGTTACCCTGCCCATCGCTCCGGCTCAATCCAAAGCAAAGCTGACGATTCTGGGCACGAAACAAACCCTGAAATGGAAAAAAGCCGGGAACGGTATGGAAGTAAGCATTCCGGAGAAACTTCGTCAGCAGTTGGCCGGACAGCCGGTTTGGGTCTTTAAAATGGGTTAATCGGTAACTGAAATCACCGTCTGTTTGCTCATCATCCAGGTTACTTCTTTTTTAATGAAAAACCGTATTCTTCTCATCGCGTTCTTGCTCATTACAGTTTTGAGTGTGCAGGCGCAGCGCATTTATAATTTTACGCAGGGGCTGGCCATTGGGCCGTGTCACCAGTATGGCCGGGAGGCTCTGTATACCGATCAGCTGGCCTATCACTTATACCGGGGTGATCTGCAAAAGCCGGTGGCAGGGCAGGGGCTGACCACCACCAGCACCGATTCGCTGCGCTGGCAGGCCGTCACGCCCGATCAGCAGGGCAAATTTCGGGGGCGGTTGTTCAGCAACGGTTATTTATACCTGACCTACACCGCCGACCGTGATCAGACGGCTTTGCTGCACGCAACCGGCCCGAACATGGTCTACGTCAACGGAACGCCCCATGCCGGTGATCCGTACGCCCTCGGCTATTTGTATATCCCGGTTCCGCTTAAAAAAGGAGTGAACGAAATCTACCTCCGCACGTCGCAATTCTCGCGGTATCAGGGTCTGACGGCCAAGTTGATTTTTCCGGAAAAACCCGTAGCACTGAACACGGAAGACCCGACCTTGCCCAGTGTGGTTTTAGGAAACCAGAGCGAACCAATCTGGGGCGCAGTGGTGCTTGTCAACACCACGAACAAGGCATTGAACGGTTTGAAAATGAAAAGCCGTCTGGCCGGTAAAGAACTCGTGACGGAGTTGCCCACCGTTCCGGCCATGACCACCCGCAAGGTGGGCTTTCGGATGGATGCGTCGGGCGTTATGGGGAAAGAGAATGGCAAAGTGGTTATCAGTTTGTTACAGACTGGCAAGGCCGTTGACGAAAAAGAGTTGACGCTAAGCGTGGCCGGACCGGGCGAGCATTACAGCCAGACGTTTGTCAGTACCATCGACGGCAGCGTGCAGTATTTTGGCGTGGCCCCGCAGAGCAAACCGGATGGACAGGCTCCGGCCTTGTTTCTGTCCGTACACGGGGCCGGGGTCGAAGCCATCGGGCAGGCGCGGGCCTATCAACCCAAAGACTGGGGTGTTCTGGTGGCACCAACCAACCGGCGGCCCAGGGGCTTCAACTGGGAAGACTGGGGCCGACTGGATGCGCTGGAGGTATTTAATCTGGGAAAAAAGCAGTTCAAGCCAGATCCGCAGCGAATTTACCTGACCGGTCACTCGATGGGTGGACACGGAACGTGGTACCTGGGTGCGACGTTCCCCGGCAATTGGGCCGCCATTGCGCCCTGCGCCGGGTATCCGACACTGGCGGGCTACGGTTCGCACGACGGCAAAATTCCGGAAGAGGGCGCAACGGCGTTGGAGAAAATGTTGCTGCGTTCGAGCAATCCCAGCAATGTGATCAAGCTGGCTTCCAACTACAAACCGCTGGGCGTGTACATCCTGCACGGCGATGCCGACCGCACGGTTTCGGTAGAGTATGCCCGCCAGATGCGGAAATTGCTGGGCACGTTTCACCCCGATTTTACGCACTACGAATACCCGGGCGGCTCGCACTGGTACGGCAACGAAAGTGTGGACTGGAATCCTATTTTCGATTATTTCAAATGGCACAAAATTGCCGCCGACAGCGCCGTTCATACCATCGACTTTACCACAGCCAATCCCGGTATTTCTTCGACTATGCGCTGGGTGTCCGTCGAGCAGCAACAGCACCCGCTGGAGTACAGCCGCGTTCAGTTGAAGCGGGATAAGAAAGCGAAAACGATCTCGGGAAAAACCGAAAACATCCAGTTGCTGTCGTTCAATCTGTCTGATTTTGCGCCGGGCGAAACCGTCAGCATCACGCTGGATAGTCTGAATACCGTTAGTCATACCGTTAAAAGTGCGGGCGAAAGGCTGTATCTGGCGAAAAACGGACAGTGGGAAATGAGCACCAAACCGGCCCTGACGCAGAAAGGAGCGCACCGCAACGGTACCTTTAAAGAACCGTTCAACCACCGGATGGTCTTTGTGTACGGAACGGCGGGTACGGCGGCCGAAAACGAATGGGCCTACAACAAAGCCCGCTACGACGCCGAAACCTGGTATTACCGGGGCAACGGCGCGGTTGACATCGTTCCGGACAAAGCGTTTAGTCCGGCCCAGTACGCCGACCGGGGCGTGGTGATCTACGGGAACGCGACCACCAACCGGGCCTGGAACGGTTTGCTGGCCAATTGCCCCATTCAGGTAAGCCGGGGGCAACTGACGGTTGGAACCGAGCGTTACACGGGCCAGGATGTGAGTGCGTATTTCGCGTGGCCGCGCCCGGATAGCGAAATCGCGTCAGTCGCCGTGGTGAGCGGAACCGGCCTGGCGGGCATGAAAGCCGCCGATGCCAACCAGTATTTTGCGGGTGGTAGCGGTTTTCCAGACTACATGATTTTCGGCCTGGATATGGTAAAAGACGGTATCCGGGGTGTGCGAAAAGCCGGGTTCTTCAATAATGATTGGAAACTGGAAAGCCGGGAGACTGTTGGGCAGCCGTAAGAATTAAGATGGTCGGCGGCTGTTGCGATCTGCCGCCAACGCCTTATTTTTGCGCAAAAAGGTTATAAGCAGCCTATTTTTCCCTTTACTCTAAAAAGTAACCAGTAACCCTTCTACAATGAAACTATTTCGCTTTGGCTCGCCGGACAATGAGCGCCCCGGTGTTATGTTGCCTTCGGGTGCCAGTCTGGATGTATCGGCTTTCGGCCAGGATTACGACGAAGATTTTTTTGCTAACAATGGCCTGGAAAAACTGGCTGAATGGCTGAAAGCCAACGAGTCGAGTTGCCCCAGTGTGCCGGGTGATGTTCGGCGGGCATCGTGTATCAAGCGGCCTTCCAAGATTGTCTGTGTGGGTCTGAATTACGCTAAACATGCCGCCGAAACCAACGCTGCCGTTCCGACGGAGCCTATTCTGTTCTTTAAATCAACCACGGCGCTGGTTGGTCCCGATGATAACGTGGTGATTCCGAAAAAGTCGGAGAAAACCGACTGGGAGGTTGAACTGGCCATTATTATCGGCAAAAAAGCTACGTACGTTTCGAAGGAAGACGCCTTCGACTACATCGCGGGCTATGCCGTTCACAACGACTACAGCGAGCGGGCTTTCCAGTTGGAGCGTGGTGGGCAGTGGGTGAAAGGCAAAAGTGCCGACACCTTCGCACCGCTTGGGCCGTTTATGGTCACCAAAGACGAGGTGCCGAACCCCAACAAACTGGGCCTCTGGCTGCGTCTGAACGGCGAAACCTTGCAGGATTCCAATACCGACGATATGATTTTCGACGTGCCGACGCTGGTCAGCTACATCAGCCAGTTCATGACGCTGCTCCCCGGCGACGTGATCTCGACCGGCACCCCCTCCGGCGTCGGCATGGGCCTCAAACCACAACGTTACCTGAAACCCGGCGACGTAGTCGAGCTCGGTATCGAGGGCCTGGGCACCCAGAAGCAGACGGCCGTTTCTTTTAGTTAGGAGTTAAGAGTTATGAATTAAGAGTTATGGAGCGGAAGGAGAGCATTATTCAGGGGAAGACCTTTGCGTTTGGCGTTAGGACGGTTAATCTTTATAAGTGGCTGGTCGATAACCAAGTGCCTTATAAGATTGCTGAACAGTTGCTAAGAAGCGGTACATCAATCGGAGCAAATGTTGAGGAAGCGACGGGCGGGTACAGCCGGAAAGACTTTTCGGCTAAAATAGGGATTGCTTACAAAGAAGCCCGTGAAACGCGTTATTGGCTCCGATTACTTCAGGCTACTGATTATCTGAACGAGCGCATGGCCACGTCTATGCTGAATGACTGTGAAGAATTAATAAAAATCCTGAGTTCGATTTTGCTGACGACCCAGGAAAATGCCGGAATGGTCCGCGAAGAAAATCCCGATTACTCAATTCTTAACTCTTAACTCATAACTCTTCATTCCAATGACAATCGACGCGCACCAGCATTTCTGGTTTTATGACCCGGAGCGGGACGGCTGGATTACGGAAGACATGCAGCGGATCCGGCGGGATTTTCTGCCTGCCGATCTGGAGCCGGTTCTGAAACAAAACGGAATCGACGGCTGCGTGGCCGTGCAGGCCGATCAATCCGAAGCCGAAACCACGTTTTTGCTGCAACTGGCCGAAGCGTATGATATTATCAAAGGCGTGGTTGGCTGGGTCGATCTGCGGTCGGCCAAACTTTACGACCGGCTGGAATATTTCTCGCAATACGAGGAGTTGAAAGGATTCCGGCACGTTGTCCAGGCGGAGCCGGAAGACTTTATGATGCAGCCGGAATTCATTCGCGGAGTGCGGCAACTGGCGGCTTTTGATTTTACCTACGACATTCTGATTTACCCCAATCAACTGAAAGCCGCGCTGCATCTGGTGCGTACGGTTCCGGAAGTGCAGTTTATCGTTGACCACATCGCCAAACCGTATATCAGGGAGCAGAAGGTCAATACGTGGTCGAATTACATGGCCGAAATTGCTAAAAATCCGAACGTGTACTGCAAGGTGTCGGGCATGGTGACAGAAGCCGACTGGCAACGCTGGCAGCCGGACGATTTCCGGCCTTATCTGGATGTGGTGTTCGAGCATTTCGGCCCCGACCGGCTGGTTTTTGGCTCCGACTGGCCCGTGTGTCTGGTGGCTGCGGAGTACGATGCGATGAAAAATATTGTCGAAGAGTACGTCAGACCGTGGGGTGAAACCGTGCGGCAGAAGGTTTTTGGCGATAATGCCGTTAAGTTTTATAGTCTATAATGCAGGTGTTACAAACCAAAGCCGGTGTTTGTAGTGCCACCAGAGTTAATTTCTTTTCATTAAAACCGACCCGGACGTAAGCCTGCCCGGTCCATACCCACATTTATGAACCTGAACCTGACTGAAAAAGTAATTATTGTAACGGGCGGAGCCAAGGGCATTGGCGAGGGAATCTCGACCGTGCTGGCCGCCGAAGGAGCCATTCCGGTGATTGTTGGACGCAACGAAGCGGATAATCAGCGGACCGTCGAAGCACTTACGGCCATCGGTGCGCAGTCCTTCCAGATTGTGGCTGAATTAACCCGGCCCGACGAATGCAAAAAAGCCGTGGAGCAAACGCTGGCTCGGTTCGGACGCATCGATGGCCTGGTCAACAACGCGGGCGTAAACGACGGCGTTGGGCTGGAAAACGGCGATTATGAACGGTTTATGCAGTCGCTGCATAAAAACATGGTTCATTATTACCTGATGGCGCACCATGCCCTGCCGGCCCTCAAGGCGTCGAAAGGCGCGATTGTAAACATCACGTCAAAAACCGCCGAAACCGGGCAGGGTAACACCTCGGCCTATGCCGCAGCCAACGGTGGTCGGAATGCCCTGACGCGTGAATGGGCCGTGGAGTTGTTGCCGTACAGCATCCGGGTCAATGCCGTGGTCGTCTCCGAATCGTGGACACCCCTGTACGAAAACTGGATCAACACGTTTGACGATCCGAAGGCCAAGCTCGACAGCATTGTCTCCAAAATACCGTTGGAAAAACGAATGACCACCCCGGAAGAAATTGCCAACATGGTGGTTTTTCTGCTCTCCAGCAAATCGAGTCACACCACCGGGCAGATGATTTACGTCGATGGCGGTTACGTGCATCTGGATCGGGCGCTGACCTAACCCATTGCGATTGAGCAAATAAAATTTTATACCCAATTCTTGTAACCCCTCATGGCAACTGTACCTTCTTCTGCCACGGCTCCGAAAACCGGTTCGACGCGCAACTACACACTGGCGTTTGCGCTGGTGACGAGCCTGTTTTTTCTGTGGGCCTTTGTCCATAATCTGGAACCCATTCTGATTCCGCACCTCAAAAAAGCCTGCCAGTTGACGGATTTGCAGTCGGCGCTGATCGACTCGGCGGTTTATCTGGGGTATTTTCTGATGGCGCTTCCGGCGGGGTACGTGATGAAGAAATACGGGTACCAGCGGGGCATCATTGCCGGTCTGGTGATGTACGCAGCGGGCGCATTTCTGTTTGTCCCGGCTGCCGACACGCGGATGTACGGCTTTTTTCTGGGGGCGTTGTTTATCATTGCTTCGGGTTGTGCGTTTCTGGAAACAGCCGCTAACCCGTACGTTACCATTCTGGGCGACCCATCCACGGCAACAACCCGGCTTAACTTTAGCCAGTCGTTCAACGGACTGGGCGCGTTTCTGGCTCCGGTTGTAGGTGGGCGCGTCATCCTGAGCGGTATTGAACACTCCGACGCCGAACTTGCCGCCATGTCGTCGGAACAGCTAAACAGCTATCTGCAATACGAAGCCGATCAGGTCAAAATGCCGTATATCATCATCGGCGTGGTGGTGGTAGCCGTGGCCGCCCTGTTTATGTTTACGAAGCTGCCGGACATCAGCGAAAGCGAGAAAAAAGCGCCTTCGACCCTGGGCTCCGTGTGGCGGCATCGGCATTTGCGCTGGGGCGTCATCGCGCAGTTTTTCTACGTGGGCGCGCAGGTGTGTGTTACCAGCTTCTTTATCCGGTTTGCCAAATTTTCCAGTGATGTACCCGAAAAAACAGCCGCTGAGTGGCTGGGATGGGCCATGCTGGGCTTTCTGATTGGCCGGTTTATCGGCACCTATCTTTCGCGGTTTATTGCCGCCAACCGTCTTCTAACCATTTACTCGCTGATCAGCGCCGGGCTGCTGGCGGTCGCGATGACCATGCAATCGCAGGTTGCGGTCTGGGCCATTTTTGCCGTTCCGTTTTTCGAGTCAATCATGTTTGCTACCATTTTTTCGCTTGGCATTTCCCGACTGGAAGAAGATACCGAACTGGGTTCGTCGCTGCTCGTGATGGCCATTGCCGGCGGGGCCCTGTTTCCGGTACTGATGGGTTATATTTCCGACCAGAGCAACATCAAAATCGCCTACATCATCCCGTTGTTGTGCTTTTTAGTGGTCGCTTACTACGGCTGGAAAGGCTATAAAGTGCAGAGTGATGAGTTAAAAGTGAAGAGTTAACTTAACAGACTCGCCATTTTAACTCTTAACTTTTCATTCCTAACTCATCACTCCTTATGCGTTATTGTTTTGCTCTTGATCTCGTGGATGATCCGGTGAAGATTGCCGAATATGAGAAATACCACGAAAAACTCCGACCCGAAATTGAAGAAAGTATCCGGTCGGCGGGTATCACGGAGATGGAAATTTACCGCATCGGAAACCGTCTGTTTATGATTATGGAAACCGACGACACGTTTTCGTTTGAGCGGAAGGCCGAAATGGACGCCAGCAACCCAAAGGTGCAGGAATGGGAAAATCTGATGTGGACCTACCAGCAGGCGCTGCCGATGGCGAAACCGGGCGAAAAATGGCTTCTTTTGGATAACATTTTCCGGCTTTAACCGCGCGTTGGACACCA
The DNA here is from genome assembly GCF_003259745.1 of Larkinella arboricola. Lineage (GTDB taxonomy): Bacteria > Bacteroidota > Bacteroidia > Cytophagales > Spirosomataceae > Larkinella > Larkinella arboricola. The sequence continues at coordinate 613,193 of NZ_QLMC01000004.1, forward strand.
GCTACTGCCGGAAAACGGATTTGTGCGTATTTTTGGCCGGAACCAACCTGACCAATCCATGCGAATTCGTCTATTGCTTGTTGTGGTGTTGAGTGTTTTTTTTCGGAAAGCGATTGCTCAATCGACGATTACGGTTTTAACCTACAACATCCACCACGGTGCCAACGAGAAGGAGCAGAATACCCTTGTACAGATCGGGCGGTTGATCCGGGACTATAGCCCGGATCTGGTCGCTTTGCAGGAAGTTGACAGTGCCACTACCCGCAGCCGCGGCTTCGACCACCTTAAGCAACTGGCCCGGCTGACATCCATGCACCCGCTTTACGGGAAAACCATCAATTTTCAAGGAGGTAAGTACGGGATAGCTATTTTGTCAAAGTATCCTATCATTGCCAGTCAGAATGCAATGTTGCCCAATCCGGACAAAACCGAGCCACGGGCTTTGTTGTGTGCGTATGTGGAGTTGCCGAACGAGAAAACAATCCGGTTTTGCAATACTCAACTCGACAACAAATCGCCCCTGAATCGGGATGTGCAATTGGCGGCTGTTGATAAGGCGCTGGAAAACAGCATTCAGCCCGTAATATGGTGCGGTGACTTTAACACTGATCCCGACGACCCGGAAGTTGAAAAGCTGATGGACCGCTGGGTCGATGCCGGAAAAGATTCGCAGACGCCGACGTTGGTAGGAACCGGAGCGCGGACTGATTACATTCTGACCCTGAAACAAAGTGAATTGCAACTGGTTCGGTACCGGGTGCTGAATGTGCCGAAATATTCGAATCATCTGCCGGTATTGGCAACATATCGTTTCCGAAACCCAAAAAAATGAAGGGTGTTGACGTTGGTTGTGAGCGGGCAAAAACCGTTGCGGCTACCGGAAAGGCCCTTGTAACTACTCACTACGCATGAAAGTCGCACTTTTTTTGCCGTGCTACGTTGACCAGTTTTACCCGAAAGTTGGTATTGCGACACTGCAATTGTTGGAGAAACTGGGGTGTACGGTTACGTATCCGCTCAACCAGACCTGTTGTGGGCAGCCGATGGCCAATTCGGGTTTTGAGAGTATGGCCCACGGTTGTAATGAACTGTTTGTCGAGAATTTTGGAGATAATTACGACGCCATCGTTTGTCCGTCAGGCAGTTGCGCGTTGCATATCAAACATCACCTGCATTCGGACAAGCGCGAAGGCGATGCCACCCATATTCGCAATCATATTTACGAACTGACGGAGTTTCTGACGGATGTGCTGAACGTGGAGCAACTACCGGCGCGGTTTCCGCACAAGGTCGGTCTGCACCAGAGTTGCCACGGGCAGCGTGGGTTACACCTGTCGCAGATGTCGGAACTGGTGGCGGCTCCGTTTTCCAAACCGGAAAAACTGCTGCATATGGTCGACGAGCTGGAGCTGATTAATCTGGACCGGAAGGACGAGTGCTGCGGGTTTGGCGGAACGTTCTGTGTGTTTGAAGAAGCCGTATCGGCCCGGATGGGCGTCGATCGAGTCGAAGACCACGTGCGGAACGGCGCGGAGGTGCTGACCGGGGGCGATATGTCGTGTCTGATGCACCTGGAAGGCATTGTCCGGCGGCAGAAGTTGCCGGTGAAGGTGATGCACATTGCGGAGATTCTGAACCAGGAATAACCGTTTAATAATAGGTATATAGTTTATTTGACTATTTGTAAAGCTAACTTTACTTTTGGTCAACTAAACTTTATATATCTATGAAAGCACAGGGGCTATTACCGCATCATTACCGGCTGATTGGCTGGTTGTTATTTGTTCCGTCGGCAATTTTGGGCCTTGCTGCCCGATACGCTGATTTTAGTTTTGAGTTTCTGTGCTTTTCATTTACCAAAGCTCCCGGATCGGAGGGTAGTTTTTTTGATAAGCTGTTATGGGAGTTGATGGGAGGGGGAACATTTATGAATAACAATTACAATGCAGTAAATTTTACCGACGAGGTAGCTGCTATTGGAATTATAATAGGCTTATTATTTATCGCTTTTTCCAAGGAGAAAGTGGAGGACGAAATGATTAGCCGACTGCGTCTGGAATCGTTGCAGTGGGCGGTTTATATTAATTACATCGTACTCGGTGTGCTGATCATTTTAGTACACGGTGGATTGTTTCTGGAAGTGATGGTTTACAATATGTTTACGGTTTTGCTCATGTTCATCATCCGGTTTCGCCTGGCCATTCGCCGAAATGAACGAACAGTGTTGATGGCGTTATGAAAAATCGGATTAAGGTAGGGCGGGCCGAGCGGGATTTGTCGCAGGCGGACCTGGCCGAGCGGATTGGTGTCAGCCGACAAACGATCAATTCCATTGAAACGGGCCGTTATGTCCCTTCCACCATCCTGGCCCTGAAACTGGCGCAGGTGTTTGAGAAACCCGTCGAGGAGCTATTTCAGTTGGATGAAACGGATTGAACGGGCCAAAAAGAAGGAATTGATCGGTAGATTAATACGTTTATAAAAGAGGAGAATCCTGAATTAACCCTGATAGCTGTCAAGTCGCCAAAATATGATGAACCATTCTCAGGCCGCAGAGGAATTTACCCACGACGTTGACCGGACGACCTGGCACGATAAAACGCTGTGGTTTGTGCGCGAAAAACGCGACAAGGCTGTTTTTCAAATTCCGGAGTGGGAGGCACTGCGCGAAGCCGCATCCCGGATCAAGCACAACGCTTTGTCCAATCTGGATGAATACCTGCTTGAATTTGAGCAAAATGCCATCAATAATGGGGTAAAGGTGCATTGGGCCGCCGACGGCAGGGAACACAACGAAATTGTGCTGCAAATCCTGCGGGAAACCGGCGCGACGCAGATGGTCAAAAGCAAGTCGATGCTGACCGAGGAATGCCACCTGAACGAGTTTCTGATTGAACAGGGCGTTGATGTGGTGGATACGGATCTGGGAGAGCGCGTTGTGCAATTGGCCAAAGAACCGCCCAGCCACATTGTGATGCCATGTATTCACAAGAAGAAGGAGGAAATCGGTGAGCTTTTCCACGAACACCTGGGTACCGAAAAAGGCGCTTCCGACCCGAAATACCTCGCCGAAGCCGCCCGCCAGCACCTGCGCGAAAAATTTCTGACGCGACGGGCCGCACTCACGGGTGTCAACTTTGCCGTGGCCGAAACGGGCGGGTTTGTGGTCTGTACCAACGAAGGGAACGCCGACATGGGCGCGCACCTGGCCGATGTGCACATCGCCAGCATGGGTATTGAGAAAATCATTCCGAAAGCCCAGCACCTCGGTGTTTTCTTACGGCTCCTGGCGCGTAGTGCCACCGGGCAACCCGTTACGACCTATTCGAGCCACTTCCACCGGCCCCGCGCGTGTCAGGCGATGCACATTATTATTGTCGATAATGGCCGGACGACGCAGTTGGGCCGGCCGGATTTCCGGAATTCGCTGAAGTGCATTCGCTGCGGTGCGTGTATGAATACCTGCCCGGTATACCGCCGAAGCGGGGGGCATAGCTACCACAATGCCGTTGCCGGGCCGATTGGCTCCATTCTGGCCCCGAACCTGGATATGCGCAAGAATGCTGATTTGCCGTTTGCTTCCACGCTGTGCGGTTCCTGCTCAAATGTATGTCCGGTCAAGATTGATATTCACGATCAACTCTATAAATGGCGGCAGGTTCTGGCGGCTGAAGGGTACGTAGACAGCAGCAAGAAACAGGGAATGAAAGTGATGGCCAGCGTATTTGCCAATCCGAAGCTGTTCCGTTTTTCGGGAAAGGCGGGCCGGACCATGATGCGTCTGGTTCCGTTCTCGGTTTCCAATCCGCTGAATCCCTGGTACAAACAGCGCGAAATGCCCGAACCACCGAAGGAAAGTTTCCGGGAGTGGTATATGAAGAGATCTAGTAAAGAACAATAAAGAAACGTGATAAACCGCACGGACGGCTTCTTATTCAGACAGCGTCCGTGCGGTTCGTTATTCATAAAAAATGAACAGTCGCGAACGCATCCTGGCCGCCGTCCGTCAGAATAAACCTGAACTCCAGCCTTTACCGGAAACCACCACTTTTGTGTCAGACTTTCCGGATCTTGTTGCAAAATTTTGTGAAATCCTGCGGTTTATTGGTGGAACACCGGTGGTTGTTGCCAATTATCAGGAAGCGGAGCAGTACATCCGGCAGACGTATGGCGATTTGTCAAACATTGTCAGTAAAGTTCCGGTTTTAGAGTCATTAGCAACTACACAGTGGGACGTTGAGGATCCGCACCAACTGGAAGCCGTTGATTTAGCCATCATTCAGGGGGTGTTTGGCGTGGCCGAAAACTCGGCCATCTGGGTGCCGGAGGAGCGGGGTGGACATCGCGTGCTGCCGTTTATCTGCCAGCACCTGGTCCTGATTCTCAACGCATCGGATCTGGTGCCGAATATGCACGATGCCTACCAGCGACTCAACGTAGGAGAAGCGGGGTTCGGCGTGTTTATTGCCGGGCCGTCGAAAACCGCCGATATTGAACAGGCGCTGGTTATTGGCGCCCACGGTGCCCGGAGCCTTTCGGTAGTGTTGTTGCAAAATACCTAATAAAAATGATAGGCCATATCGTAAAAAGCGTATCTTGGCCGAAAACGGGCAGCAACGTGACAACGATTTATTTAGATACCTGCACTCTGCGGCCGTGGCGGGATGGCGATGAATTTTCGCTGTCAGAGCAGGCCAATAACCGCAAAATCTGGGACCGGGTTCGGGATTTTTTTCCGCATCCTTATACCGTGCGGGATGCCAGCTCGTGGATTCGAATGAATCGGTCATACCAGCAGCCGGTCAATCTGGCCATCGACATTGGCGGAAGGGCCGTTGGCAACGTCGGTTTTACCATCAAGGAAGACATTTACCGTCATAACGCCGAAATCGGGTACTGGCTGGGGGAAGCTCACTGGGGACAGGGCATTATGAGCGAAGTGCTGCCGGCGATGGTTAATTATATCTTCTCCAATTTTCAGGTAAACCGTCTTTTCGGCTGTGTGCTGGAAGGCAATACCGTATCGATGCGGGTACTACAACAGGCGGGTTTTCGGGCCGAAGCGGTTCTGAAAAAAGCCGCCTATAAGAATAACCAGTACCTCGATGAGCATATCTTTGCCCTGCTCCGGGAAGAATTTGTGACTCGCCAGGGACAGATTTCTCTGGCCGGAAAGCAGTAGGGTTCTTCGGAAAGTTGTTTCTTTGCACCATGCCAAAAATTGTCATTGCCATCGACGGCTATTCCAGCTGCGGAAAGAGCACGACGGCCAAACAGGTGGCAGCCCGACTCGGGTATGCCTATATCGATACGGGGGCCATGTACCGGGCCGTTAGCTTGTTTTTGCTTCAAAACCACATTGCGCTGACCAATCCGAAAGCTGTTCAGGAAGCGCTCCATCATATTCATATCAGCTTCAATTTCAACCCTAAAACAGGCCGCAACGAAACCTGCCTGAATAGTTTGAATATTGAAGAGGAAATCCGGAAAATGTATATTTCCGATATTGTCAGCGAGGTGAGCGCGATTCCGGAGGTGCGGTATGCCATGGTGGCCCAGCAGCAGAAAATGGGCCGCAAGCGGGGCGTCGTGATGGACGGCCGAGACATCGGAACCAAGGTATTCCCGGACGCCGAGTTGAAAATCTTCATGACGGCCGATCCGGTAATCCGGGCGCAGCGCCGGCAAATTGAATTGCTGCAAAAAGGTGAAATGGTGGGACTGGATGAAATTCTTACCAACCTTAAAAAGCGGGATTTTATTGACAGTAACCGCTCCGAAGGGCCGCTCCGTAAAGCCGATGATGCCATTGAACTCGACACCTCGTACATTACGCTGGACGAACAGGCCGACTGGGTGGTTCAACTGGCCGACGAGAAAATCGCTGAACTCCACCGCAAAGGGCATTTCAAAACACAGAATGCATGAGTGCCGATTATCTGATTGTTGGCCAGGGAATTGCCGGTTCGGTATTGGCCTGGACGTTGCACCAGCGCGGTAAAAAAGTGGTGTTGGTGAATGCCCCACAGCGGCCCTCGGCGTCGCTGGTGGCTGCGGGAATCTTCAATCCGTTGACTGGCCGGAAACTCGTTCGCACCTGGAAGGCCGACGAGTTATTTCCTTTCCTGACGGTTTTTTACGGCGAAATCGAAAAAAAACTCAACACTCATTTTTTGCATTTTACTAATATCTACCGGCCGTATCGCTCCGTTGAAGAGCAAAATACGTATATGGCCTTAACCGCCGATCCTTCCATTTATCAATACATTGCCGAACCGGTTGATAATCAACAATATGCTCCCTATGTTCAGAACCCGTACGGCGGTCTGGAAGTAACCGGGTCGGGGTGGGTGGATGTGCCGGTATTTCTACACGCAATTCAGGAGTTTTTTCGGCAAAGCGATCAGTATATCGAAGCGGATTTTAATCATAATGAGTTAGTTATCAGTAGGGATAACGTAGTATGGCGGGGGCAGGCTTACGGAAAGCTGCTCTTTTGCGAAGGGCCGCACGCGAAGGATAATCCCCTGTTTGACTGGCTGCCGTATAATCCCGTGAAAGGGCAGGTGCTGGATGTCGTGATGGACAATTATCACGTCACCCATATCGTTAATCAGGGGATTTTTATAATGCCCGTTGAATCAAATCTTTACCGGGTTGGCGCCACCTACACCTGGCACGATCTGGATTGGCAAACAACCGAGGACGGAAAAGCGTTTTTAGAGCAGAAATTACAGGCGGTGCTGAAAGTTCCGTACCGGATTATCGGGCAACGGGCCGGGATTCGTCCGGCGACCAAAGACCGACGGCCTTTGATGGGTTTGCATCCGGCTCATCCAGCAATCGGAATTTTCAACGGGTTGGGTACCAAGGGTGTATCTCTGGCTCCTTTTTGGGCGGATCGATTTGCTGACTTTCTGGAAGACCACAAAGAATTAGACCCGGAGGTTAATATTGAGCGTACCTTTTCGTTATATTACAGTGGAAAAAATCCTGTCTAACGTTTGACAATCCTGGCCCGGATGCCAGTTGACAAAATAAGCCAGACGGCAGGCCGAAACAATCCTTAATATAGTGTTATTATGAGTAAGCAATTTATACTGTGTATTGCCGGATTGTTGCTGGTTGCGAGTGGAGCCGTTGCCCAGAATTATCCATCGCAGGAGCAGTTTGGACGAAACCGCATTCAGTACCGCAAGTTTGATTGGAAAGTAATTAAAACTTCCAATTTTGAAATTTACTTTTATCAGGAAGGCAATCAGATTGCAAACCTGACGGCCCAATACGCCGAAACGGATTTCGACCGGATTACCGAAATTCTGGGTTATACGCCTTACAACCGCATCAAGGTTTTTATTTACAATTCTCCGCAGGAATTAGCCCAGAGCAACATCGGTCTGAGTGCTCCCAGCGGAACCAACTACAAAGAACTGAGCCTGTCCAAATCCCGGCTGGAACTGGCTTTTACGGGCGATCAGATTAGTTTTCGTAAGCAATTGATTCGGGAGGTGTCGATGCTGTTTGTGTACGACATGCTGTACGGCGGTAGCCTGAAAGATGCCTTGCAAAGCTCGCTGCTGCTGTCGCTGCCCGAATGGTATATGCCTGGTATTGCCTCGTACATTGCGGAGGGCTGGAGCGTCGAGATGGACGATTACATGCGCGATGTGGCGCTGACACGTCCTGTTCGCAAACCGTCTACGCTCGTAGGTGACGAAGCCCGGTATGTAGGCCATTCCATCTGGAATTACATTGCCGAACGGTATGGCAAAGACAACATTTCCAATATTCTGAACCTTACCCGGATTATCCGGAATGAACAAAGCAGCATTGCCAGCACGCTGGGCGTTCCGTACTCCCGGTTTCTGCGCGAATGGCGCGACTATTATGCGTCGATGGCAAAACCGGTTGTTGATGCCTACAAACCCGGTGAAGACACGTTCCAGCAGACTATATCAACCCTGAAAGAACCGGCACAGCTCACCAGTCTGAAACTCAGCCCCGACCAGAACCATTACGCCTATGCAACGGTCTGGCGCGGCAAATTTGAAGTAACGCTGGTCAATACACAGACGCAGAAAAAGCAGGTTATTCGGAAAGGGGGCTATAAGCAGGAAGAATCACCCGTAAAAATGGCGACTCCGCTGGTGACTTTCCAGCGGGACAACCTGCTGGTATTGACCGAAGAACGCGGTCAGACGTTCCTGTATGTATACAGTAATCTGGCTCAGAAACCGAAGCTCAAGCAACGCATGGTGGTGCGGGGTGTGAATCAGGTAACCGATATGGATGCCTCCGACGATGGGGCCAGTTTGGTGTTTAGTGCCGACCGCCGGGGCCAGAGCGATCTGTACCTGTTCAGCATGGGGCGCGGAACCGTTCAGCAGTTGACCAACGATTTGTACGATGATCTGTATCCGCAGTTTGTGGGTCGTTCGCGGCAGATTGTTTTTTCGTCCAACCGCCACATCGACTCGTTGGGTGTTGATAAAGGAACTTACAAAACCATTCGCAATCAGCTTAGTCTGTTTTTGCACGACGGAACGCCCCGTGCCGAAGCCGTTACCCGGCTGACCGATTCGCTGAGTACGGCCATGCGCCCGGTTGCGGGTACTGAAAATACCGTATATTTCCTCGATGATGCCAGTGGGGTGCGTAACCTGGCCCGGCTGGATGTGGAGAATAAAACCAAAGCTTATGTTACCGGTTTAAGTCAGAACATTCGCCGGTATGACCTCAATCCAACTTCCGGCGCGATTGTATACAGCCAGTTGAAAAACGGAAACGAAGTGATTGGGTTTCGGGGCCGAACCAACCTGAGCCAAAGCCAGCAGTTGCCGCTGACGCGCCGGGCCACGGTTCTGGATGTGCCGAAAGCGGAAGTTGCCAGCAAGCAGGCTACACCGGTCACTAATTCCGCTGCGCCTGCCAACAAAACGGCTGACTCCATCTCGACCGCATCCAAACTGAAACTCGAGCCGGGTGAAGTCGATACCGACAATTACCAGTTTGACAGCGACGTAGCCAAATCAATTGAATACCGGCAACGGCGCAACCAGAGTACGACGGCTTCGGTGACCATCCCGCGTACGCGTCGTCGGGAGAACGTGACCATTCGCGGGCCCTACAACTATCAGGGGCTATTTGTTGCCAGTGACGCCAGTTCCGACTGGCGAATTGACCCAATCCGTGGGTTCGGTTACTTCCAGTCGCTCACGATGAATGATCTGCTGGAAAATCACATCATCCGGGCCGGTTTGTTTATTACCACCAACCTGCGCAACAGCGATCTGTTTGCCGAATACCACAAACTGGTAAACCGGATTGATTACAGCGCCCGATTCGACCGGAAGACCATTTTCTCCCCTGAAGGCCAGTATCAGAAATACCGTTTCAACAAAGTAACCTTATCGGCTTCGTATCCGATCTCGGTTAACAGCCGGTTTACCATTGCGCCATTTTACGTGGTGACCCGGTATCTGGACCTGTTGCAACCAGGTGGTAGCTCTTCCGATTATACGGGTGCCCGCGCGGAGTATGTGTTTGATAATACGACCCTCAACGGCATGAACATGATTGATGGAACGCGTTTCAAAATCCGGTACGAAAATTACGTCGGGCTGACGGAACGGGTTGAAGGCGGTGTTCGTCGGGGAGCGGGTAGCTTCGACCGGATTACGCTTGATCTGCGGCATTATCAGAAGATTCACCGTGATATTACGCTGGCCCTACGGTTTTCGGGTAGCCATTCGGCGGGTCGCGCTCCGAAGAAAAGTACGCTGGGGGGCATGGAAAACTGGATTGGTATTTCGGAAGGAACCAGAGATCAAACCAGAGCAAACAATCCGCTGTTGATGCCTGCCAATCGCGACAACCGGGATGTGTTCTTCCTGGATCTGGCGGCTCCCTTGCGTGGCTTCCGGCTGGGTAAACTGACGGGAACCAGTCATATGCTGGGTAATGCCGAACTTCGTTTACCAATCATCCGGTATTTGCACCGTGGTCCGGTAACCTCCAATTTCCTCCGTAATTTCCAGTTGGTGGCATTCAGCGATATCGGTACGGCCTGGGCCGGAAAGGGTCCGTTTAGCCGCCAGAATAGCCTGAATACAGAAATTGTGGGTGGAGCCGGTGACCCCTTCCAGGCGATAGTGACTAATTTCAAAAATCCGTTCCTGTTTGGCTACGGCGCCGGTGCACGGACGATGCTGTTCGGTTACTACGTGAAATTTGATTATGCCTGGGGTGTTGAAAATGATGTGGTTGGAAAACCCATTGCGTATCTGACACTCGGCTACGATTTCTAACGATTAAAGAGACTCCTGACGTAAAACCCCGCTAAAGCGGGGTTTTTGCGTTTATAGCTTATGTTTTCTGAAGCGATAGCCACGATTGAAAGGATTTTCATTTCAACAGAAATCCTGACGGCCTGAAGTGACCTTTATTCGGATAAGAAGTCTGAATGATTGGCAAACTCTGTTTACAGGTAGAGCCCGTCTCAAACAGAATAACAGGTCGTCAGATGAAAGAAACATTTACTTTGGGAAAAGACATACTTGGGCAACGGACTCAAAATGTTCGTATTAACCGCCGGGATGATCTTCGGGCAAGGCAGCTGACGCATTACCAAGTACCGGCTGTGAGGCCACAGCTCATTGACGTCCCTTCCCAGAATCCACGCCTGACCATGCATGTGTTGAAGCTGAAGCAGCCCGCTCTTTATTCTCCAGGTAACTTTTCTGATTTATTATATTCAAAATCGTGCTTGCTCAAGCAAAATAAATTATTCTCCGTTACAGCATATTGGATCATAAAAACATTGGCGCTGATGCTGTGCAGCGTCGGGGTGGCGTTTGCTCAGAGTCCAAATCTGTACATTCGCGCCAAAATCGATAATGCCCGGCCTGCCTTAAACGATGTTGTTTCCTACACCCTTGTTGTGGGAAATGATGGGGGTGGAACAGCGACGGATGTGGTGGTGAACGATGCCTTATCTGCCGGAGCCCAATACAGTGCCCATACGGTTCTGCGAGGGGCTAATTCGTTTACCCCGGCTACCGGTGACTGGCATATTGGCTCAATTGCTACTGGCGATTCGGCGGTGCTGGAATTGAAAGCAAAGGTGGTCGAAAGAGGGGTGTGGTTTAATACCGCCGAAGTGATTGCCAGCCAGGGCACGGATCCCAACTCGGTACCCAATAATCAGGACGTGTCGGAAGATGATCTGGCGTTGACGTGTTTCTCTGTGCCGCTTCACTGGTATCCGGGTGACGAATATACCGTTGCTATCCCGATTCCGCTTACCAACGTTCAGTGGACCCGCAATGGACAGACGCAGTTTTCTGCTGACCAGGCTATTGCTACCGGTAGTACCATTGTGATTAAATCGCCCGGTAATTATTCTTTTTCAGGAATATTAGGAAGCTGTCCGGTGGGCGGTTGTTGTGCGATTGAAGTTATACCCGGACCGGATTGTCAACTGAGCCTGACCGCTGTTGCCAGCCCTGCCTGCGAAGCCAGCCCGCTGGTATTGAATGCTACACCCCAGGGAGGAAGCGAACCCTATCAGTACGTCTGGACCGGCCCGAACGGATTTAATAAAACCGGTCAGAGTCAGACCATTCCGGTGGCAACGGTTGCGGATGCCGGTGTATATACAGTAATGGTAACCGATGCCAACAACTGCACCGCCGTCGCCAGTACAACCGTGCTGGTTGGAACATTGCCAACTGCGGTTTGTAACTCACCGGTTTGTGAAGGAGAAACCATTCAACTTTCGGCCACCAGCGGAGGAGCGTCCTACCAATGGTACGGCCCGAACGGGTTTACGAGTTCCCTGCAAAGTCCCACGATTCCGAATGCAACGACTGCCCACGCAGGCAGTTATACGGTTGTCATAACCGGCGTCACAACGTGTTCCGGAACAGCCATAACCACGCTAACGGTTCTGCCGAAACCGATCATCCAGGCAGTCGTTAGCCCTAGTGCTTGTGTGGGCGGGAATTTCAGTTTGTCGGCTACCGTCACTGGAGCGTCACAGCCGTACCAATATGTCTGGACCGGCCCGGACGGATTTTACGAAACGGGGCAGACTGTTGCCGTCAATAACGCGCAACTAACCCACGCAGGCAGTTACACCCTTACGGTATTTAGTTCAAATGGCTGTAGCTCTACAGCCGTTACAGCACCGGTAACCGTCAGCGCTTGTGCCTGTAATCCAATAGCCTCTGCTTTGTCGTCCAGCATTTGTGCTGGCGAGACAGTCAACCTGATTGCCCCTAGCGGATTTACTAGGTATACCTGGCGGGGGCCAAACAACTTCAGTTCGATAGCGCAGAACCCGGTCATCAGCAGCGCACAAGTAACGCAGAGTGGTACTTATACACTAACGGTATCAGGGCCTAATTGTACCGGTACGGCCACCATCGACATCACAATCCATTCTCTACCCGTTGCCCAGGCGTCTTCGGCGACGGTTTGCAGTGGAACAACCGCTTCAGTTCAACTCAGTGCCTCAGGGGGAAGCTCATATGTTTGGGTAGGTCCCAACGGTTTCAATAGCAACCAGTCCACACCAGTTATTCCTAACGCCACAGCGGCAAACACGGGCAGTTACACGGTAGTGGTCACCAACGCCAGTGGCTGTACGGCAACTGCGACGACTTTGGTAACGGTGGGTTCTTGTCAAGTTCCACCGATGTGTAATCTGGTCGGGGAGGTGACATCGTCTGTACCAGCGGTATGCCCGGGGGGCAGTGCAGTCTTAACGGCCAGTGCCACCGGTGCGGTGGGCGATGTCAGTTACACCTGGAGTGGACCGGGCTTATCGTCCACGAATGGCAGTAGTGTAACGGCTGGTAACCTGACGGCGACGACGACCTTCACGGTAACCATCGCCGATAGTGGGGCAGGCAACTGCTCCATCACTCGCACCGTTACCGTGCAGGTCAGCCCGCAGCCGGTGGTAACGCTGGTTGCAACCTCAGATCCGGGTTCTTGTACGGATAGCGAGACAGGTAGTATTACTTTAGGAAGTCTTTCAGCCAATCAACCTTACCAGATTAGCTATAGCGGTAACAACCAGGCCGCAATAACAGAAACATTCAATGCCGATGACAACGGCGAAATTGTACTGAACGCTCTTGCCGCCGGTTCATACAGCATAACGGTCACCACAGGCTCGTGCAGCAGTGATCCAATACTGGCAACCCTGACGACTCCGGAAACGCCTGAAAGGCCACAGATTTCCGTTTCGCCTTCCGTTACGACCTGCCTGGGTGAAACCGTGACCTTAACAGCAACAGGCGAGGAGGGAGCCGTCTTCGAGTGGACAGGTTCGGGCCTGTCGGCGTCAACGGGCGCGGTGGTACGTGTTATCCCGACGGTGGAGGGCACTCAAGCCTATTCAGTACGCCAAATCGTTAACGGTTGTACGAGTGAAGAGTCGTTGAGCGTTACTATTACCGGTGTTCGGTGTACAACCTGTACTGTCGAACCACCCATCATCAGTTGCAATGTGACGGATATTTGTCCGGGTGATGCGGTTGAATTGAGCGCTTCAAATTGTGCGGGAACCGTAGTCTGGTCAACGGGAGCGACCGGACAGACTCTTGTTGTTTCTCCCCTCGTTTCAACGACCTATACGGCCCAATGCCAGTTGCCGAATTGTCTTAGCGCACCATCAAAACCGATTGTGATCAGGGTGTCTGATCCACAACCACCGGTCATTACAGCGGACGCTTTAACCATCTGCGTGGGAGGAACGGTCAGTCTGACGGCGACCGGTTGCGAAGGGACGGTGATCTGGTCGACGGGCGAAACGGGTTCGATTATTACAGTGAGTCCCGAAGAAGCTACAACATATTATGCTAACTGTCGCATACACAATTGCATCAGTGCCCCCTCAGGCTCTGTTACAGTTCGGCCTGGTCCGTTGCCGACTCCGTACATCAGCAGTAACACCAACACGGTTTGCCCGGGCGAAACCGCTACGCTAACCGTCTCAAATTGCACCGGTATTCCCCAGTGGTCAACCGGCGAAACAACAGCCAGCATTCTCGTTTCTCCGAGTCAGACAACTTCCTACACCGTTGTCTGCCAGCAGGGTTCCTGCGTAAGCCCGGTGTCGGCTAGCCAGACCATTACAGTTGACAAACCGCAACCGCCGATGGTCGATATCAGTGCTGATGTGGTCTGTCTGGGAGGTTCCGTTCAATTAACGGCAATGGGGTGTTCAGGAACCGTAATCTGGTCAAATGGGGCGACGGGGGCCAGTGTCAGCGTTTCACCCACCAGCAATACCACCTACCGGGCGTCGTGCAAAGTGGGCAATTGCACCAGTGACCTTTCACAACCGCTTTCCGTTACGGTTGTCAATCCAGCCGCTCCGATTATTAAATCGGATAAAACCATGATCTGTGCCGGAGATAACGTTACCCTGACCGCCGAAGGTTGTGCGGGTGGTCAGGTGATCTGGTCAACGGGAGCCACCGGCAACGCCATTACGGTAATGCCCGGTGCTACCACCACGTATACCGCTCAGTGCCGGGAGTTCAATTGCACCAGCGTTGCTTCCAATGCCATTGCAGTCAATGTCACCAACAGTAGCGCTCCAACACCAACGCTAACAGCCTCTGCAACCGCCATTTGTGCTGGCGAGCCGGTTACCCTGACGGCCAGTGGATGCGGTACAGGGACGGTGGTGTGGTCGACGGGCGCGACCGGCAATAGCCTGGTCGTGAATCCGGGTCAGACAACGGAATATTATGCCGCCTGTAAAATGAGTGCGGAATGTAACAGTGCGCCCGCTAAAGTGACAGTAAGGGTCAATACACCGCCAACGCCGACGATTCGGGTGTGTAAGTGTACCGATGGGCATATTTGTCCGGGTGATGAAATTCAACTGACGGTGACCGGTTGCTCGGGCGTACCGTTGTGGTCAAACGGCGCAACGTCAACTAGTATTCTGGTGTCACCTGTTCATACTACCGCTTACACCGTTGTTTGTCAGAACAGTTTCTGCACCAGTTCACCTTCAGAAGCCTATACCGTGGTCGTGGATATGCCGACTCCGCCGGTAGTTTGGGCATCAAAAACAGAAATCGAACCGGGCGAAACGGTTACGCTCTCGGCCACGGGTTGTGTAGGGGGCCAAATTATCTGGTCAACGGGAGCGACCGGCAGCAGCATCGACGTGAATCCGACAACGACTACGAGTTACTACGCGCATTGCAAAATCAACGGCTGTCTGAGCGATCCAACCCCCATTACCATCAAAATAAAGGGCGAGTGTGATGTGCCAGCACCAACCGTAACGGCTTCGACGACCGTGGTTTGTTACGGCGGCTCGGCAACGCTAACGGCAACCGGCTGTGCCAATGGAACCATTATCTGGTCGAACGGCGAAACGGGAACCAGCATTTCCATTGGAAATATGACCGGGAACCGGCCTTACACCGCTATATGCAAGGTGAGTGATACCTGTGAGAGTACGGCATCGGCACCAATCAGCGTATCGGTAATAATGCTTAATCCGCCTACAATTGCGGCTGATAATAAAGTTCTTTGCCCGGGCGAAGCAACCCGTCTGACCGCCGTTGGCTGTGCGGGAACGGTTATCTGGTCAACGGGTGCTACCGGAAACAGCATTGATATTCAGCCCACCACAACCACCGATTACTGGGCTACCTGCACGCTGAGCGACTGCGTGAGTGAGCGATCACCACTGAGCACGGTCAGCGTAGGAACGCCCGTTTCGCCGACCATCACCGCCAGTTCGACAACCGTATGTTTCGGCCAGGCTGTAACGTTGACGGCCGCCGGTTGCCCGGATGGTAATGTCATCTGGTCAAACAACCAGGTAGGCGTTCAGATCATTATTACCCCGGCTTTATCAGCGACGTATTCGGCCGTCTGCTGTACTTCAAATGCGTGCAAGAGTGGTAAATCAAACGATCTGGTTGTAACGGTCCGCCCCAAAGTAAGCAAACCGGTTGCCGTCAACGTGACCAACGCCTGTCCGCTCACGACAGCCGATTTGACCAAAGCCGTTAGTGGTTCGGTGTCCATACCGGAAAGTGTGTTTGAGTTTTACACCAGCGCTACGCTTGATCCGGCGCAGAAGGTAAGCAACCCCAATGCCGTTACAGCTGGAACTTACTATGTAGTGGAAAAAACGGCGACGGGTTGCTACAGCCTGCCCAGTCAGGTGCTGGTGACCATCATCGACTGCAATGACGTAACACTTTGCACGACTAACCCGGCAACGGCATCGGCGGGCGCGGATGCCACCATTTGTGCAGCCAAGGAATACAAGTTGAACGGAACCATTGGCGGAGCAGCTACCAGTGCCGTCTGGACCAGCAGCGGGACCGGAACATTCGACAATGCGGCTTTGCTGAATGCCATCTATACACCTTCGTTGGCTGATGTTGAGGCCGGATTCGTTACCCTGACGTTCACCACGAACGACCCCGACGGAGACGGTCCCTGTCAGGCTGCCCAGGATGCAATGCAGTTAACGATTGAGGGGCTGAAAGTGCAGCCGACCATTGGTGCGGTCAATACCGTCTTGTGTCACGGTGATTCCGTGGTTCTCCAGGCATTGCCCGATGGCTATAACTACCTGTGGAGCACACTGGCTACCACACAGAGCATTGTGGTTAAAACCAGCGGTACATATTCGGTACAACTGGTCGATAATAACGGCTGTACGTCCGTTGCTTCGGAAGCCGTAACCATACAGATTAATGAGTCAATCGAATCGCCGGTTGTTCCGATGATGGCCCGAAACGCCTGTCCGGAGCATACGGTCAATCTGACCCAACTGATTGAAAGCAACCCGGTAACGGCGGGTGGCGTATTTGAATTCCACATTGGCGACAAACCGGATAGCCCGGTTGTGATGCGGCCCGATTCGGTAGGTCACGGTGTTTTTTATGCCTTTGAACGAACCAGTTCCGGCTGTTACAGCGAACCGTCGATGATTGATGTCGCCATTTTTGACTGCAATACCGATACGTGTCGGACGGATTTGTACGTCACCTACACGGTTGACAAGCCCAATGCCAGGCCAGGTGAGATTGTTACGTTTGACGTTAAACTTGGGAATAACGGCAAGTGCGCGGCTACCCATAGCGACATCCGGATTATTCTCCCGCCGGGTCTGGAACTGGTGTCACCGGGAAATCTGGTTGTCGACGCACACGGTCACCTGGGCGCCTGGGTAACGGTTCTGCCGGAACATAATGAAGTTTCGTACCAGTACACCGCCCGTGTGCTGACGCAGGGGCCGATTGTTAACCTGGTTGAAATAACGTACCTCGATCAGGTTGATCCGGAGCTTTCAAATAATAAGGCTACGGTTACAATTGGCGACAGCACGGGAGCACATCCGATGGCGGTGGGGGTGGCCAAGTCGCTGAAAGGCGTTGTACAGCGGGAAGAAACCCTGTTTGAGTTCACGTACGACATTGCCGTAACGAATTACAGCGATCAGGATGCCACGCAGGTTCAGGTGACGGATGATGTGCAGTCGGTATTTGATCCCCACGTCATTGAATCGGTTTCGGTGGTGATCGACAGCGCATCGACGCTCAGGCTCAATACCGATTATTCAGGCTGGGTTGGTCATACGCAGTTGCTGACGACCGAAAGCCTGGTGAAAGCCGGGGCTACGGAACACATGCTGCTGAAAGTCAATGTGCGGACCCATCCGGACGGTAGTTTGACGACAACCTTCCTGAACCAGGCTTATCTGTTGGCCCAGGTAAATGGGGATACAGTCGATGACGCTTCTACGAACGGTCGCAACGCCGATCCTGATAACGACGGTAATCCGAAAAATAACAACGAACCCACTCCGGCCCGGTTCGACTCGAATCCGCCTTCACAGATCGGTGTGGCACTGGCCGTTGCAAATGTGGAAGTCCAACCTGACAGCAGCTACAACGTAACCTATAAAGTAACGGTTAGAAACTACGGTACAACGGATTTGACGCAGGTACAACTGGCCGACAGCCTGATTGCCGGCTTCGATGAACCCGTTTCGTACCGAGTGGTCAGTCCGCCGGTAGTAGGCGCTGGCAGCACGCTAACGCCGAATCCTGAATTTGCCGGCAGTGGCTTGTCGTCGCTGCTGGATGCGGCCAACAGCCGTCTGGCGGTTGGGGCTTCCGATACGGTTCAGGTGATGGTGAACATCAAGCCGAACAGCGTAATCGGGCTATTCTATACGCAGGTGGTTGGCACGGCTATCCACGCCGATACGGTAGTCACCGACCTCTCCAACAATGGATTCAATCCGGCTCCCTTCGGCAGTGTTCCGACCGGAATCCGCTTTGATTTGCCCCCGTCGTTGCTCGGGGTTGCCAAGTCAGTCAGCAAGCTGGAAGATCTTGGCGCAGGGGTTTACAACGTCACGTACACGATTAAAGTCGCGAATCTGGGATCACAGGACCTGAAGCAGGTTCAGGTGGTCGATAACCTGACCGAAACCTTTGGAAACGATGTACTTATTGGCCCCGACAAGCCAAAGCTGGTGGCCGATGCCGGTCTGATCGTCGATACCACCTATACCGGACAAGGGATGTTGACCAACCTGCTGGTTGATTCGTTGAGTACGCTACCGAAAGGTACTGTCCGCAACATTCATCTGACGGTGCGTGTCGATGTGCGTAATAGTTCCAGCGAAGTTTATCAAAACCTGGCTATCGCGAAAGCCGTGACACTGGATGGAAATACAATGCTGAGCGATACATCGACAAAAGGCTCCAATGTCGATCCTGACAACGATCTTGATCCACGCAATAACAGTATACCAACGGACGTAACGCTGCGGGGTACCCCACTGGATTCACATATCGGGGTCGCAATGGCCGTGAAGGATACGGCCCGCCAGGCCGATGGCAGTTATAACGTGACCTACCAGATCATTGTTAAAAACTACGGATCGAAGGACTTCACGGATGTGCAGGTGAGCAGCAAACTGGTCGATGTGTTCAACAGTACGACCGGGGCCAGCTACAAACTGCTTGATAAACCGGCTAGTTCCGGGGGTAGTCAGTTGCTGGTTAATACGAATTACGACGGTGATGCCGATAGCCACCTGCTGATGCCGGAAAGCAAACTGGCGGCTGGCCGAAGCGACACCCTGCTGTTGCCGCTGAACATAAAAACGGATGGTCGCACGACGCCATACCTCCATACCGCTTACGCCCAGGCCGTGGTCGGTTCGGATACCCTCTATGACACGTCAACCGACGGCTTTGAGCCGGATCTGAACGGCAACAGCAATCCGACTGAAATCGACGAAAGCGTGGCTACTCCGCTGATCCTGAATGGGAAGGGAGACGAGGTTATTATTCCGGAAGGCTTCTCACCCAATGGCGATAACATCAATGACCGGTTCATTATTCGCAACACCGGTGGCGCTACGGTATCGCTTGAGGTATTCAACCGCTGGGGCCATACGGTTTATCGCAACCACGATTACAAGAATGACTGGGACGGCACAACCAATACCGGTGTACGGGTTGGTTCGAATTCGAAAGGGTTGCCCGAGGGCACCTACTTCTACATCGTTGAGTTGAGCGATGGCCGCAAGTTTATCCGATTTATGACGATTAATCGCTAAAACCAATGATACGCAGGTTTACCAGAAAATTTGGAAGATGGGCACTCTTTCTGGCCGGGATGGCCGGTGGTAGTCAGGTTCAGGCTCAGCAGGACCACATGTTTTCACAGTATATGTTCAATATGATGGCCATGAATCCGGCGTATGCCGGTAGCCGCGATGTGCTGAGTATGACGGCTTTGTACCGTAACCAGTGGGGCGGTATTGAAGGCTCGCCACAGACAACCACTTTTACCATCGACATGCCCCTCAACCGCGAACGGATTGGTCTGGGTTTGCAGTTGTTCAACGACCGGATCGGCGAGTATAACACCACGGGGGCGTATGCTTCCTACGCTTTTCGTATTAAAGTGGGCAGCCGTTCGACGCTCGGTCTTGGTATTCAGGCGGGTGCCAGCAGTTTTCAGGCCGATCTGGCAAAGGTAAAAACCGACCAGGGGGGCGATCCGGCCTTTTCGCAGAACGTTTCCAAACTACTGCCGAACTTCGGAACGGGTATTTACCTGAGCAACGACCGGTCCTACATCGGCGTATCGGTGCCTCAGTTGATTAAAAACAAGCTGACCGACTATAATTCCGGTGTACAGCGGGCTACGCAGCGTCGTCACGCTTACGCTATGGCGGGCTTTGTGGTTCGGTTAAGCTCAGCCTTGAAGTTAAAGCCCTCGACGCTGGTGAAATATGTCGAAGGTTCTCCGCTCGGTATTGATGGAAACTTAAACCTGTGGATTGCCGACCGCATCGCCGTGGGTGTTTCGTACCGTCGGAATCAGTTTAACAGTTATGAAAGCGCCTTGGATAATGGACAGGTTTATAACCAGGACGCGATTGTTGGAATTATTGAAGTGCAGCTATCCGATCAACTGCGGCTGGGATATGCGTATGATCAGATGCTGAATAAAATGCAGACGTTTAAACTGCCTTCCCACGAAATTATGCTGCGGTATGAGCTGGGCTTTGGCAAAAACAAGATTCTGACACCCCGGTATTTCTGATTCGTCAAGCGGCTGGCAGTTCGCGGTTGCAAGTCAGCTACCGGGAACGCCAGTTTGTTATTTTTTGGTTCGGACCATGCGCAGCTTTTATCTCTTGTGTTGTCTGATTGGTTGTTTCGTCGGGTCGGCCCGGGCGCAATCGCTACTGAAACAGGCGGATCGCCAGTTCGATCTGCTGGCGTATAGCAATGCTATTGACCTGTATGAGCAGGTACTCAACCGCTCCAAGTTATCGGAAGAAGAGCGTCTGGCTACGTTGTCAAAACTCGGCTATAGTTACCGACAGGTGCGCGACACACAAAATGCCGAAAGGGTCTACCGGACTCTGCTGGAGCAGCTCAAAGAACCGAAAACCGACTATGTGCCCTGTTACCTGTATTATGCGCAGGCATTGGCCAGTAACGGGAAATACCGGGAGTCGCAGGAGATTTACGAGCTGTACAGCACCTTCCAGCCGACCGATCAGCGGGGAAAACAGTTCTCCCAACTTTATAACGACGTCAGTATTTTATCGCGAAATGCCGGGAGTTACCGGATTCAATTTCTGGAAACAAATACTACCCAGGCGGAATTCAGTCCGATGTATTACAGGGATGGGCTGGTTTTTGTTACGAACAGGAGATCCGGTAACGCCCTGAAGCGCGTATTTAACTGGGATGATTCGGCGTTTCTGGATTTGTATTACCTACCACAAACACCGGAAATGGACGAAACCGTAGCTAGTTTGGGGGGCGCATCGGCCAGCCGGAAGAAAAAACAGCTTCGGCATCAGCGAATGTTGGGAGAAGACCACTATACTGCCCCCACCGCCAACGACACCCGGACGGTGGGATTTCAAACCGGAACGGCAGCCCATAACCTGTCTGACTCCGAAACAACGCCATCTGACGAAACGCAGAAGTTCAGCCGGACATTAAACACCAAATACCACGAGGGGCCTGTGGCTTTTACCAAAGACGGCACAAAGGTGTTTTTTACGCGCAATAATTACAATAATGGGAAATATCGGGAAAGCTCTGACGATATTAATAAACTGAAATTGTATGTGGCCGAGGAACACAGCGGTAATTGGAGAAATGCACAGGAATTGCCCTTTAACAGTGATGAATACTCGACTGGACATCCGGCGCTGAGTCCGAACGATAAACTGCTTTTCTTTGCCTCGGATCGGCCCGGTGGTTTTGGCGGAACAGATTTATACGTTTCCCGTTTTGCGGACGGAAAATGGTCGGAGCCGGTCAATTTGGGAAATCACATCAATACAAAAGGAAACGAGTTATTCCCGTTTGTTGATGATCGTGGAAACCTCTATTTCTCCTCGGACGGCCACCC
The DNA here is from genome assembly GCF_003259745.1 of Larkinella arboricola. Taxonomy (GTDB): domain Bacteria; phylum Bacteroidota; class Bacteroidia; order Cytophagales; family Spirosomataceae; genus Larkinella; species Larkinella arboricola. The sequence continues at coordinate 635,153 of NZ_QLMC01000004.1, forward strand.
CGGTTTGGGCGATCTGGATATTTTCTACGCCCAGCTAACAAACGGGACCGCCGTAAAATCCGTGCAAAACCTCGGCGAACCGCTCAACTCGTCGAAAGATGATTTTGGTATTGTAACCGACGGTGTGCGGATGATGGGCTACCTCAGCAGCAATCGGCTGCGGGGTGGGAGTGATGACGATATTTACCGGTTTCGGCGCGAAGGTCCTTTGTATGCGTGCCGCGAACTGACGCTGCATGTATTTGACGGCCAAACGCAACAGCCGCTTGCCAACGCTCAACTGGATGTAGATCAGCAGGACGGCCAGCAGGAGAAACGACAGGTCCAGACCGATAGCGAGGGAATCATTCGGATTTGCCTGGACCCAGACAGCGATTTTCGATTGGCGGCATCGATGGCCGGGTACGCATCCAACCGCGTCGGTTTTTCAACACGGGCCCTGTCAGATGACCAGCCACTCCGTCTGGACATACCGCTTTATACCGCTCCGGCTCTGACAACACAACTGCTGAAATCGAAAATAAGGGGTCAGGTTTTAACACATACGGGGCGTCTGCCCATTGATAGCGTCGAGGTGATTTTACGAAATCTGTGCGATAGCACGGTTTTAACGATGGTAACGGGGCCCGACGGGAACTATGAATTTACAGTTGATCCGGGCTGTGAATACACCATTGAAGCGTTGAAAGATTGCCTGGGAACTACCGGTGCCCACATTTCATCAAACGTTGACTCGGCTACCAATCTGACCATGTTTCGCAAAGGCGATATCATTGAAATTCAGAATATTTATTATGACCTCAACCAGTGGGCCATCCGTCCGGACGCGGGCCGGGAACTGGATAAACTGGTTGCGCTGATGAAAAAATACCCGGCGATGCGCATTGAAATGCGGTCGCATACCGATAGCCGTGGATCAGCAGAATACAACAAAACGTTATCGACAAAACGGGCGCGGGCGGCCGTCGCTTACCTGTCCAGAAACGGTATTGCAGTCCACCGGGCGAAAGCTACCGGCTATGGCGAAAGTATGCTGCTGAATGAGTGCAAAGACGGCGTTGAGTGCCCGGAGGCTAAACAGCAACGCAATCGCCGAACAGAAATTAAGATACTTCAGGTTGAATGAGCTTTCTTTGTACCTTCGTGTACTCAACTCTCCTCGGGAATGATTCGACACCTTGTCTGGAAAATAGCCAGCATCACCACCCTGCTGGTCGCCGGAAGTCAAACTGTGTGGGCACAGCGCGAAGTGCTTTACGCCCAATACCTGTCTAACCCATTGACCATCAATCCGGCGTACACGGGAAGCCGCGAAAGTCTGACCATGACGGCCATTTTTCGCCGGAAGTGGTTTAGCCTGCGGGGACCGGGCATCGGTATCACCCAGAGTTTTGGCGCAGATGGCGCAGTAGCTGGCGGGAAAGTCGGCATTGGCCTTCAGGCGCTAAACGACCGGATGGGATTTTATTCAGCAACCGGTGTTTACGGAAGCTTGGCCTATCGGGTGACGTTACCATCAATGGCAAAGTTATCGTTTGGCGCTTCCGGTGGAGTCAATGTCATTCCCATTTACGACCCTGCTAGCGTCACGAGCATCAACCGGGCCATGCCCAGCGTGGGCGTCGGGGCTTACTACGAAGCCGAACGGTTCTGGGCCGGTGTTTCGATGCCCGAAGTGGTCAGCCGTCCCATCACCCTGGCGCGTGTTCAGGGTATTCCTATCCAGCGTTACCAGCGACCCTTGTTTGTCAATCTGGGAACCCGCATCGACGCCGGTGAAAGCATTGACTTTCTGCCTTCTCTCTTGCTAACCCAGCAGACGGGGTACCCGCTCGGTATCGACCTGAACGCTAAATTCTGGATTGAAGAAAAACTAGGACTGGGCTTGTCGTACCGGGCCAATAGCAGCACGCAGATCAGCACTCAGAATTACTTTGTGGCGCTGGCGGAGTACGAGTTGTCGGGTAGTATTCGGGTTGGGTACACGTATAACAGCCAGCAGGTCGAAAATCCGTTTTATTTTCAGAAAAGCGTTCACGAACTGGTGTTTCGCTACACGCCCAGCCCCATCAAATTTCAGTACAGGTAATCGGTTCGCGCATACGGTTTTATCATGAAAGTTTCCGGGTTTAGCTTTATCCGAAATGCCATTAAATACGATTACCCGATTGTCGAGGCCATCCAGTCGATTCTGCCTCTTTGCGATGAGTTTGTCGTAGCCGTTGGTCAGTCAGAAGATCAGACGCTGGACCTGATCCGATCCATTCCGTCCGACAAAATCCGGATTATTGAAACCGTCTGGGATGATTCGTTACGGCAGGGCGGACGGGTTCTGGCCCTGGAAACCGACAAGGCGCTGGCTGCTGTGGCCCCGGATTCGGACTGGGCGTTTTACATTCAGGGTGATGAAGTGCTGCACGAGAAATACCTGCCCGTCGTTCAGGAGGCTATGGCCCGGTATAAAGATGATCCGGATGTCGATGGGTTATTATTCCACTATCTGCACTTTTATGGTTCATACCGGTACGTGGGCGATTCGCGCCGGTGGTACCGCCGGGAGATTCGGATTGTCCGCAACAATGGCAATGTAGCCGCTTACCGCGATGCGCAGGGCTTTCGAACCCGCGATAACCGCAAGCTGACGGTGAAACTCATTGAGGCAACGATGTACCATTATGGCTGGGTAAAACCGCCCGACAAACAGGCCGACAAATTAAGCAACTTCGGACGGTATTGGCACAACGACGAACACATGGCCCTCACGCGCCGGGAGTTACAGGCATTTGATTACAGCGGAGTCGATTCGCTGGCGCTGTTTAACGGAACGCATCCGGCCGTTATGCAGGCCCGCATCGACCGGGTGAACTGGCAGTTTGACTTCGATATCCGGCAAAAGAAATTATCGGCCAAAAACCGTTTCCTGAAATGGATTGAAAACCTGACCGGCTGGCGGGTCGGGGAGTATCGGAACTATAAGTTACTTTGAAGATTTAGCGACTTTTTTCTGGGGCTTTCCCTGTTGTTGCGTTTCGAGTTTTTCCTCATGCCGTTCTTCGGCTTCCTCCACCGAATGCGAAGCGGTAATTTTCGTATCCTTTTTTGCTTTTTCGACCAATACCGCAAAATACCGGTGTAAGGTCAGGAGTTCTTCCTCAGATAAATCCTCTACGTTCAGAAACCGGTTACTGGCTCCGTCCTGAGCCGCAATCAACTCGTTAAGTTTAAGCTGAATCGCCATCGAATCCTTGTTCTGCGATTTCTGGATCAGAAAAACCATCAGAAACGTAACAATCGTAGTGCTCGTGTTGATAATCAATTGCCAGGTGTCGGAATAGTGAAAAACCGGTCCGGTGACCAGCCACACGATGATGGTTAGGAAGGCCAGCAAAAAGGCCGAAGAACTGCCGGTAGCTTTGGTAACGGCGGTTGAAAAATGTTCGAAAGAAGCCGCAAATCCCTTCTGACTCATGGGTAAAAGTAAAGTAAAAGTTGAAAGTTTTTTCGGATAGATAGGTGATTGGATAGGATTGGGGCGGTATCGGTCCGTTGAAAAGGCGGGTAACCAACGGTTTAGGCATGCCGTTTTGGGCGTCGTCTGCTGACCGAAACCGACAGGACAATCAGCAGAGCATAAACGATTGGAATGACCAGCATAGCGGCAACGCTGACTAGACAAAGATGTCTTTTTCTGGGTTGAATAGCAACCGGCTTCTGGTTGAATTGGGACTTAGAGTATTCTTATTCGTTGTTCTCTCTTTGCTTTTCCTAAACGAATCAATGCCAGCCCGGTACCGGAACGGCTGCCAACTGGAAACAGAACCAATTCTTTGGGGACGATGTATGTAAGGTATGGCAAAAACTCCAGTACCTGACTTTCCCGGACGTATAACCAACGGTCAGGAAAAATCGGAACTTTCGTGGAAAGACCGTTTTGCGGCTCTCCGAAACCTGCCCGGTTTTTTCAAGATGATCTGGCAGGCGTCTCCCGCTTTATTTCTGAGCAATGCTGCGGTTCGGCTGGTACGGGCGTCCCTGCCGGCCTTGACGTTGTACATTGGTAAACTGATTATTGATGAGGTCATTCGGCTGGCAAACCAACCCGGTGCAGATACGAGGGAGCTCTGGACGCTGGTGGCGGCCGAATTTGGCCTTGCCATTTTAGCCACTGCCCTGGGACGGCTAACCAGCCTGATCGACGGGTTGCTGGGCGATCTGGTGACCAACAAAACGTCCATCCGGCTCATGGAACACGCGGCTACGCTGGACCTGGAACAATTTGAGGATGCGACGTTTTACGACAAACTCGAACGCGCCCGGCGCCAAACGACGGGGCGGTCATTTTTGCTGTCGGGCGTTTTCGGGCAGGTGCAGGAACTGATTTCCATCGGTTTTCTGGCGGCTGGTCTGGCCGTGTATAATCCGTGGCTGTTGGTGCTGCTCCTGCTGGCGGTTATTCCGGCGTTTATTGGCGACAACTATTTTAACCAGAAAAGTTACTCCCTGTCGCGAAGCTGGACGCCCGAACGGCGTGAACTGGATTACCTGCGCTTCGTAGGGGCCAGCGACGAAACCGCCAAAGAAGTGAAAATTTTTGGCCTGTCGAACTTCCTGATTGACCGCTTTCGCCATCTTTCGTGGGAGTACTACCTCAAAAACCGTTCGCTGGCCATTCACCGGGCGGGCTGGGGAACGATCCTGACCATAATAGGAACGGCAGGTTACTACGGCGCTTACCTCTGGATTGTGGCCCGGGCGGTTAATGGTACCATCTCTATTGGCGATCTGACTTTTCTGGCCGGTTCGTTTCGGCAACTTCGCTCGTCGATGGAAGGTATTCTCCTGCAATTCAGTGGCTTGACGCAGGAAGCGGTTTATTTGCAGGATTTGTTCGATTTCTTCGAGATTAAACCGCTGATTCACTCCACACCTCAGCCGCTGCCGTTTCCGAAAGAGATTCAGCAGGGATTTACGTTTGAAGATGTGGGTTTCAAATACACCAACTCCGAACGGTGGGCGTTGCGCAACCTGAGTTTTACGCTGAAACCGGGTGAAAAACTGGCCCTGGTGGGCGAAAATGGCGCCGGAAAAACCACGTTGGTCAAGCTGCTGGCCCGTCTGTACGATCCGGCGGAGGGACGGATTCTGCTCGATGGCCGTGACCTGCGCGACTACGATCTGCTTGATCTGCGTAGGAACGTTAGCGTGATTTTTCAGGACTATGTTCGTTTCAAAATGTCGGCGGGTGTCAACATTGCCGTGGGCGACATCGACGAACGGACCAACCAGCCCCGCATTGAAAGTTCCGCCCAGCGGAGTCTGGCCGATACCGTCATTGCCAAATTGCCGGGTGGTTACGAACAGCAACTGGGCCGTAGTTTCGGCAAAGGCGTTGAACTGTCGGGCGGGGAGTGGCAAAAGGTGGCTCTGGGCCGGGCCTACATGCGCGACGCACAGGTGCTGATTCTCGATGAACCGACCGCAGCGCTGGACGCTCGGGCTGAATATGAAGTTTTCCAACGGTTTTCCCGCCTGACCGAAGGGAAAGCCGCCGTTATTATTTCCCACCGTTTCTCGACCGTTCGCATGGCCGACCGGATTCTGGTGCTGGAAGGTGGTCAACTACTGGAAATCGGCAGTCACAGCGAATTGCTGGAAAAGAACGGGCGGTATGCCGAATTGTTTCAGTTACAGGCGCGGGGATACCAGTAAGGTAAAATCCCTGACAGATCGGAATGTGCTGTCAGGGATTTTAATTAAGCTTCTTTCGGCATGGGGCCCCGGAACGTATCTTTTGTTTTGATTTCCGGTAATTTAACCGGCTTCCCTTCCTTTGCCGACTGGTAAATGGCTTCCATGATCCGCTGATCCTGCAAGCCTTCTTCGCCGGGCGTAAACGGCTGTTTGTTCTGCATAATACATTCCGAAAAGTGGTCCATTTCGGTTGCAAACTGGTTCTTTTCCGTCAACTTAGGTTGTTCAACGCGCTCAATTTTCCCTTCGGCGTGGGAGGTCTGCATCTGGATTCCCTTGTACGAAAAAGCCGGGGATAATTCCATCCATCCCCGTTCGCCGTAGACCCGGTAACGCCGGGCTTCGTGAACCCCGTAGTGAGTGGCACAGCTGGCATACACGCCACTCGGAAATTTCATCTGCCATGACATGAGTTCTTCCACTTCCCGAAAACGGGGGTCGCCGGGCGTACTGTACTGGTAGGCAAACACTTCGGTCGGTTCTTCGCCCAGCAGATACCGGATGGTATTGAGGCAGTAAAGGCCAATGTCAGGCAGCGCACCGCCACCCGCCAGCGCCTTGATGTGCCGCCAGTGTTGCGGATTGGCCGAGTTCTGATTGTTGACGGCTTCAATAAACTTTACGGTTCCGTATTTCTGGTCCTGCACCATTTGCCGGATCATCCGGTTATTGGGTTCGTATTGAATCCGGTATGCTACCATCAGTTTCCGGTCGGCTTTTTTACAGGCGTCAATCATCGCCTGACACTCCTGCACCGAATTAGCCATTGGCTTTTCGCAGAGAATGTGTTTCCCGGCCTGCGCACCCCGGATGGTGTACTCAGCGTGCATGGAATTCGGTAACACAATGTAAATGACCTGTACTTCTTTGTTATCCTTTAGCTTGTCGTAATCCTGATAGCTGTAGCAACTTTCGGGTTTAACCCCGTACTGCTGCGCCACTTTTCGCATTTTTTCCGGACTTCCGCTGACCAGCGCAACCACTTTTGATTTCTTGCTCTCACCGAAAGCCGGTAAAAGTTCGTCCAGCGACAAATGGCCCAGACCGACGATGGCGTACCCAACGCGCTGATCGTTCGGCAGGGGTGCCGGTGTGTCGGTTTCCTTCTCGGTTTTGGCTTTCCACTCTTCCAGTTGAATGGGTTGCTCCGGGTTATCCGGAACTTTGGCGGGCGGTGTTTGCCAGGAAGAAGACGGTACGCGTGTGCCGTCGGAAGCGGTATAAGTAATTGATGGTGAGTTGGTAGTTGGCTGTCCCGTACGGCACGAAGCGGCAAAGTTGCCCACCACGCCCGCGGTAATACCCCGCCCAGCCCATTGTAAAAACTGTTGACGCGAGACTTCCTTGGGAACACTTCCGTGCATCCATTCGATAAACTGATCAAGTTGTTTCATAAACGTAGAGTTGATTATGCTCTACGGGCAACCGACCGTTTAGGGGCATTGTTTGCGTCAGAGCAGAAAACCCATGAACAGCCCGCCGATGATCAGTACATAAGGCGGAATCCTGGAATACTCCAGTAACAGAATGGTAGCAACAACAACCAATACCGACGGCCACTGGTCGGACATGGGCTGAAACAAGGAAAAGGCCGCTGCAATCGTCAGGCCGGTGCTGGTTGCGTTAATGCCTTCCAGTGAGGCCCGCACGGCGCGATACCGTTTTAATTGATTCCAGAAGCGGTATACAAAGAAGATAAAAAACGTACCGGGTAGAAAAATACCGGCGGAAGCCATCAACCCACCGAGTAGCTGACCGCTCCAGCCGTCGTTGCGTAGAGACAGAGCACCGATATACGACGCAAACGAAAATGTAGGGCCGGGCGTTGCCTGAACAATGGCTAAACCAGACAGAAATTCCTGCCGGGTCAGGTAGTGTTTAAATTCAACAAACTCGTTATACAGCATGGGCGTCAGCACCTGACCACCTCCAAACACCAGACTGCCGTTGCGGTAGAAGTTCTCGAAAATCCGGATCGGCAGTGACTGCGTAACGGCACCCAGAATGGCCGCGCCGATCAGGACCCCCAGCCACAGAAAGAAATTGGCCCACTGGATTCGGATGGGCGTTTTCTCCATGATTTTCTGCTTTTGGTACGAAAAAGCCGTGGTCAGGCCCCCTGCCACAATCACTACGGGCGTGATATAGGGCGACGGAAAGGCATAAGCCGTTAAGGTAGATATAATGGCCAGAACCAGCCCCATCTGGTTATGGATCACTTTCCTGGCGATTCGGTAACCGGCCACGATCAGAAAACCAACAGCCATCGGCTGAATGAAACGGGTAAATGCCAGTGAAATGGAACGCTGTTGCACGTAATACATCCCGATTGCGAAGGCCGTCATGATCAGAACACCCGGCAGCATCCAGACCAGCAGGGTCAGGTAAGCGAGGTTAGGGCCGCCAATTTTAAACCCTAGCGCCGTAATGGTTTGGGTGGAGGTGGGGCCGGGCAAAATCTGACAGAGTGCGTTCAGTTCCATCAATTCTTCTTCGGTCAGGTAGCGCCGTTTGGCCACGAGCCGGTCGAGCATCATGGCCAGATGCACCTGCGGGCCGCCAAAGGTGGTGCAGGCCAGAATCAGAACGTCTTTCAGGAAAATCAGGAAGCGTATGCGCCTTACCGGGGCGATGGGAGAGAGTGTCGGAAGGTAAGAGGCCATACGGGGAGGTTTCTTGTAAACGGTTTGCTAAACGGCCAGCCCTGATTGGGGCGATGGCAACTCCGTTAACTCAAAAGGTATTTGCAGTTTCTGTCGTTGAGCGAAAGGGGCTATTTTCAGCCGGCACCGTTTATCCAACGAATTGCCGGGTTGATAACATAAAAAGTCGCACTGCGAAGACCTTGAGCAGTAGCTGCATAGGTCAGATCGCAATGCGACAAGATAGAACCGTTTACTCAAATTATTGATACCAATGTTTAATTCTTTTTCAACCCAAGTTCCCGCAGCCGTTCGTCCAGAAACGCACCGGCGGTCATGTCTTCATAAATTTTGGGGTGTTCGGTCGAGATGCAGCTTCCGAGGCAGGTCAGGTCCATGTCGCTGCGGGGGTGCATAAAAAACGGGATCGAATACCGTGGACTGTTCATTTTCTCGCGGGGCGGGTTCACTACGCGGTGAATCGTCGATTTCAGCTTGTGGTTGGTCAGCCGGTCGAGCATATCACCCACGTTCACAATGATCTGATCGGGCAGGGCCGTAATGGGAATCCATTGACCATCGCGACGCAGCACTTCGAGCCCCTCGGCGCTGGCTCCCATCAGGAGCGTAATCAGGTTGATGTCGCCGTGGGCAGCCGCGCGAACCGCACCTTCTGGCACCAGATTGGGGTCCAGCGGGAAGTAGTGAATGGCCCGCAGAATGCTGTCGCCGTGGGCAACTTTATCCTCAAAGTAATCTTCCGGAAGCTCCAGGTATAGCGCAATGGCCCGGAGCAGCATCCGACCCGCATTTTCCAGCGTGGTGTACGTTGTTAAGGTGTTCTCCTTAAAATCCGGAAATTCGTCAGGGAAAACGTTGTCTGGCATCCCGTTGATGGGATCCGGCTGGCCGATGTGATAAAATTCCTTTAAATCGGCGACTTTAAAGCCTTTCGCGGTTTCCTTGTTCTTGCCCACATACCCGCGCTGGCCGTGGAGTTCGGGAAATTCGTATTTCTGTTTAGTAGCGGTATCGGTCGAAAAGAACTCCTTCACCGAGTTGTATAAGTTCGCCGTCAATTCATCGGTTAAACCGTGGTTTTTGATGGCGACAAAACCGATGTTGTTAAAAGCCGCGCCCAGATCCTGCACAAACCTGGCTTTCCGTTCCGGGTCGTCCGACTTGAAATCGGCCAGATCCAGCGACGGAATCTGGTCGTATAAGATATCGCTCATGGTGTTGATGTTCTTCGTGTAATTGGCCGCTAAATTACAAAAAAAGCTTTCAAATTTACCGGTCATCAGGATGCCGGAATGGGTCTGATTCCGGCAAAACTGAAAACCGATAAAGCTGAAAGCTTGATACGCGTTGCCTTATGCCTTCATGGCGGCATTGTATAACTCGTTGACCTTGCTCCAGTTAACCACATTCCAGAAAGCCGTTACATAGTCGGGCCGCCGGTTTTGGTATTTCAGGTAATAGGCGTGTTCCCAGACGTCCAGGCCCAGAATCGGCGTGCCTTTTTTCTCGGCCAGCGCCATCAGCGGATTGTCCTGGTTTGGCGTAGAAACAATCTCAACGTCTTTCCCACTAACGATCAGCCACGCCCAGCCTGAGCCAAACCGACCGGCAGCCGCCTTGCCGAATTCTTCCTTAAACTTGTCGAAAGAACCGAATTTTTTCGTGATGGCGTCCGACAGATTGCCCGATGGCTGTTTGCCACCGCTGGCACCGAGAATATTCCAGAAAAAGGTATGGTTCCAGTGACCACCGCCGTTGTTGCGGATGGCTGCGGGGGTGCTGCTGTCAATTTTCTTCACCAGTTCGTCAATCGACAACGACGCCATCGCCGACCCGGCAACGGCTTTGTTCAGGTTATCGACGTAGGCTTTATGGTGTTTGCCGTGGTGAATTTCCATCGTTTGCTTGTCGATATGCGGTTCGAGCGCACTGGCGTCAAAGGGCAAGGGGGGAAGTTTAAAAGGGCCTTCGGCCTGGGCGGATCCGGCAAAAGCGGATGACTGCCACGCTGTCAGGGTTAGGGCGCTGCCAAAAGCCAGCTTTAAGAACTCACTGCGATTCATATCCAAATGGTTTGAGGTGAGATACTTGGTTTGTTGAAGAACACGCCCAAAACGGCAATGTTTTTCGTCGAGCGCAAAGAAAGCGACTTTTTTGGAACAAATGGTACCCCGGCCGGTTTCCGTTCGCTCAAGAGCATCATTTCAATGGCGGACAAACAAAGGGCGTTCGCTATTTTTGCCCCACAGTAAACAACTCCTGAAATGAATCGTTTTTTGTTCCTGCTGATGGCGACCTTTTCGGTCGTCTTTAGCGGCTGCGTACACCCCAAAGCGTATTCGCCCGAAACGGGCCGGATTCGCACGGTTTCCCTGCCTACCACATCGGCCCAGCTTGAGCGCGGTCGGTATTTAGCCAACCACGTTGCTGTCTGTATGGATTGCCATTCCAGACGGGATTATAACCGTCTGGGCGGGCCGGTCGTGTCCGGAACCGTCGGGGGTGGGGGCGAAGAGTTTGGCAAGAATTACGGTTTGCCCGGTACGTATTATGCTAAAAACATCACGCCGTTTGCGCTGAAAAACTGGAGCGATACCGAACTGCTGCTGGCGATGACGGCGGGGGTTTCGAAGGATGGCAAACCGTTGTTCCCGCTGATGCCCTACGCAAATTACGGAAAGATGGATGAAAGCGATGCGCTGGCGATTCTGGCGTACCTACGCACACTCGAGCCGGTAGAAAACATTGTTCCGGAATCGAAACCGATTGCTCCGCTGAAACTGGCGATGAAAATGATGCCGCACAAAGCCCGTTTCCAACCCATGCCCAGGCAAAAAACCGGAGTAGAATATGGCCGGTATCTGGTTACAATGGCGGGGTGTGCGGATTGCCACACGAAACGGGCAATGGGTGGTCTGGCTAAAAAAGCCGCTTTTGCCGGTGGAACCGAAATCAGGATGGCAGGCGGCACGCTCCGGACGGCCAACATCACGCCCGATCTGGAAACCGGAATTGGTGCCTGGACGAAAGACGCCTTCATTCGTCGTTTTAAAACCTACGATCCGGCAACGTTCAGCGCACCCGAAGTTGGCAGCGGTTTTAATACCGTCATGCCGTGGTCGATGTACGCCGGAATGTCGGAGCAGGATTTAGGAGCGATTTACGAGTACCTGAAAACCGTTAAACCGGTGCGGAATAACGTGGTGATTTTCTCAAGGATCAAAAAATAACATACCCACAGATCAGGCCGTGCAGGTTGCCCTGCGCAGGTCCAGGCTGTGGGTACGGGTCGTTTATTCGTAGGAAATCCGGCTGAGGATACTCCGGCCCAGCGTGACTTCGTCGGCGTATTCAAGATCACCACCGATGGGTACACCCCGGGCGATGGTCGAGATTTTGATGGAGAACATTCTGAGCTTTTTCTGAAGGTAAAAAGCCGTTGTGTCGCCCTCCATCGTTGGGCTCAGGGCCAGAATGACTTCTTTAATCGCATCGCCATCCGGATCACGAAGCCGTTCGATCAGCGATTCGATGTGCAGGTCGCTCGGGCCGATGCCTTCAACCGGCGAAATGATGCCGCCCAGCACGTGGTACATGCCTTTGTACTGCGCCGTGTTCTCGATGGCGAGCACATCGCGCGTATCTTCGACCACACAAATGAGCGAACGGTCCCGTTTATGACTGGCGCAGATGCTGCACAGGTCGTTGTCGGACAGGTTGTGGCACTTGCGGCAGTGTTTCACCTTCGACCGCATGGCCACCAGCGATTCGGCCAGACTCTGGGTTTGCTCTTCATCGCGCTTCAGCAAATGCAACACCAGCCGGAGCGCGGTTTTTTTTCCAATGCCCGGCAGTTTCGCCACTTCGTTAACCGCGTCTTCTATCAGTTTGGAAGGAAACTCCAAGGTAAGTTGAGTTAAGAGTGAAAAGTTAAGAGTGAAGAATGAAAGAGGGCGTCTTAGCCAACCGCACGGGCGGCCAACTCTTAATTCTTACTTCATAACTCATAACTATTTTAAGACTTCTGCGGAAATGCCCCGGCGGCAGATCTCATTACGCTTGGGAACAAGCTCTTCCCACGATCCGTTTTTCACCCGGCATTTGCCTTTGTAATGGATAATGATCGTGCATTGTTCGGCCTGCTCGGGGGTATGGTCACACACGTCAATGAGCGTGTCAATGACGTGATCGAACGTATTTACATCGTCGTTGAAAACCACCAGATTAAACAGGTCGGTGTCAATGACTTCTTCCAATACTTCGACGTCGTTTTCTTCGAACGGTTGCATTACACGAAATTTCTTGTTTGATTGCAAATTTACGAAATTTTGGCCGCTTTTGCCACGTTTTTTTAAAGCGGTGGCCTAACATAAACCGCCAGAATAATAACCCATCGTTTACCTAAAAAGTTGCCGCCGACGGTATGAATCCTAACATCGCGTTAACCATATTAATTGCTTATTTTGCCATGCTCATTGTGGTGTCGTGGTACACGGCCAGAGGAGCGGATACGAACACCTTTTTTACGGCCAACCGCCAGACTCCCTGGTATTTGGTAGCCTTTGCGATGATCGGAACGTCCCTGTCCGGTGTCACTTTTATTTCGGTGCCGGGCGCCGTCGGCGGAAAAGCGTTTTCGTATTTTCAGGTCATACTCGGTAACATCGTCGGGTACTACGTCATTGCCACGGTTTTGATGCCGCTCTATTACCGGATGAACCTGATTTCGATTTACGGCTATCTGGAAAAACGGTTTGGATTCTGGTCGTATAAAACCGGAGCGGGTTTTTTCTTACTGGCTCGGACGATCGGTTCGGCCATTCGCTTGTACATTGCGGCCGGGGTGCTGCAAATTGCCATTTTCAACAGCTTCGGCATCCCGTTTGAAGTTTCGGTGGCCATCACCATTTTGCTGATCTGGCTCTACACCTTCAAAGGGGGCGTGAAAACCATCATCGTAACCGACACGCTCCAGACCACCTTTCTGGTCACCGCCGTCGTGCTGACCATCATCCTGATTTCGCGGGAGTTGGGGCTGGGCTTTGGCGAGATGGTTTCAACCATTTCACAAAGTGATTACTCGCAGATTTTTTTCTGGGATGCCAACGATCCTAAAAACTTTTTCAAGCAGTTTATTTCCGGCGTATTTATCGCCATTGTCATGACCGGTCTGGATCAGGACCTGATGCAGAAAAACCTGACCTGCAAGAACATCGGCGAAGCCCAGAAAAATATGCTCTGGTTTACGGTAACGTTTTCCATTGTCGTTTTTCTGTTTCTGTCGCTGGGGGCGCTGCTCTACATCTACGCAAATTCTAAGGGCATTCAGACCCCGGTTAAAACGGATGATTTGTACCCGATGCTGGCCCTCGACCACTTCGGCATGGTGGTCGGTATTACGTTTCTGCTAGGCATCACGGCGGCCACCTACGCCAGTTCCGACTCCGCTCTGACGGCCCTGACCACTTCGTTCTGTATCGACTTTATGAACGTGGAAGGGCGTCCGGAAACCGAGCGCGCCCGCATCAAGCACTGGGTTCACATCGGGTTTTCGGTCCTGTTTTTTGTAGTTATCGTTATCTTTAACCGGCTGAATAGCCAGGATGTTGTGACGGCGGTTTTCGATCTGGCCGGTTACACCTACGGGCCGTTGCTAGGGTTGTATGCGTTCGGAATGTTTACCAAACGCCCGGTTCGCGATGGGTGGGTGCCATTGATCTGCCTTGCTTCGCCGTTTCTGACCCTGTACGTCAACAATCATTCGGCGGAGTGGTTCAACGGTTATAAATTTGGTTTCGAACGCCTGGTACTCAATGGCGTGATTACATTTATGGGACTGTGGGCGGTATCGCGGAAGAAAACGGTCAACGAGCCGGTCGCGGCATAATAGCAGCAATAGGGTTTTAACAAAGGGTTAACAGCAAGAATCATGAAACGACTAATCATATTAAGTACAGCGTTCTTTTTAGCCGCAGGAGTGGCCTTCGGGCAGAAAAACGTGCCGATCAAAAGCACCTGGACTACGGCCACCACCTTTGCCGACCAGCCATCCATCGGCAGTAATGCGCCGGGTGAGGTGTATCTGGAAAATGCCAAAATTCACGCCCTGGCAACCAACAGCGCCGACAAACTGTTTCTGACTATTCAGCTCAACAACGACTCGGACCAGTTCAAAGCCCTGTTGTTCGGCAGCACCATCTGGCTCGATCAGAAAAGCAAGAAAAAATCCCGGCGCGGTATTCAATTCCCGCTGCCCGAAGAATTGGACCCGGCCACCGGAAAACCGCTGTCGATGGCCGCCCAGACCGGACCGACGGACCGTGGCATGATGATGAAGCAGTTGCTCAGTCGAAAAATTGAAATGAAGCTGATTCATCTGGTGGCCGAAGATGAAATGCTGGTATCGGCCAGCGGTGATCCGTCGGGCATTACGGGCAAAATCGAGGAAAAAGCCGGTCGTCTGGTGTATCAGCTGGCTATTCCGCTGGCGCTGATCAACGGAAAACCGGGTTCGGATGAGCCATTGGCGATTGCTTTCGAAACCGGTGTACCCGAAAAACCCAAGCAAACCTCGTCGGATGCGGGAAGCATGAGTGGCATGGGCGGGATGTACGGCGGAGGGATGTACGGTCGGCGCGGGATGTACGGCGGGGGTAGAGGGTTCAGCGGACCGACTATTGCGCCAACCCGGTTTGCCCTAGCGGTGCAGTTGGCAGCTCCCTAAACTATTGTTTAAAATTTTTACATTTAGTAGAAATATTTCAAGGGAATTGTATATTTGAGTAAATTTTTCCAAACAAAACGTTTGTGAAACGGTTAATCTGCTTCGGTTTATTCGTCGTACTGCTCTATCACATGATGGGGCAGCTGCTGGTACTGCTCAGTGTGCAGTACCAGGAGGAGCATGAATTATCGGAGCGATTGACCATGTATTCGTCTGTTGATCACATCGTCGAGTTTCAGATTCCCCTCCAGAACCACCCGAATGAAGCCATTCTGACCCAGCAAAAGCAGGAAGGCTTCAAATACCGGGGTAGTTATTACGAAATTGTTGACCTGGATGTGTCCGGAGATACGCTGCACATCACGGGCTATGTCAACAAAACCAAATCGTTTTTCCAGCGGGATCTGCTTTCGTTTGTAAAAGAGCAGTTTGCAACCGGTACGTCCGAAACGGCCAAAAAAGCCAGCAACCTGCTCAAACTGCTTTTAAAAGAATATTCCCCCATTAGCCGAGCCCGAACCTGGTTCTTTCTGTACGACTGGACCGAAAAAGCCGTGCGCATTCCTTCGTTTATTTCGTGCCTCTCTACCCGGAGCCTGCCGGTATTTTCTCCTCCCCCTGAGGTTTTGTCCTGAACAAACAACGCGAGAACTGACGACTTACGCGTGGCTTTAGGCTACAGCGGATAGGCGTCTGTACACGTGCTCCTCGCAACGAAGCGGTCACCAGACGGTTTAGCCATGCCTTTCAGCGTATCTGGCTGATGGCTATGTCGCCGGGGTGTTCGTATTCACAATTTCTTGTTCACAAGCAGATTCATAGAATCGCCGATACGGCTTATGCCGCCTGTATCGGACGTTTGACCTATGATCATTATCCATTCAGGACAATAATCTTCAGACTCCAATGAAAAAACTATATGGTTTTGTAGGGGCATTGCTATGCCTGTCTTTATTGAATTTCCGGGCTTCGGCCCAGGGGTGTGTCGCCGTTCGGCACATGAGTGGCGCGGTGCAGGGCTCGGCGTCATCGGCGGATTTTTTTAAACAGCGGACCGGTCACTGGCAGGTCAACGCGGGCTACCGGTATTTTCGGTCGTTCCGGCATTATAAAGGCGATGTTGAGCAGAAAGAACGCCTGGAGCAAAACACGGAAGTGATCAACCTCTCCCACGCGCTCGACCTCGGCATTACGTACCTGGCCACCCCGCGGCTGTCGTTTTCGGTGAATCTGCCCCTCCAATACAACGACCGTTCTTCGCTCTACGAACACTATGGCAATGCCGTCTCGGCCAATCCCGAACAGAAGCGCTTCCATACGTATTCGCAGGGCATCGGTGATATTCGGATTTCGGGAAGCTACTGGCTGGTTGATCCCACGAAACTATCGAAAGCCAATTTTGCGCTGGGTCTGGGTGTCAAATTGCCCACCGGCAACCCCGGCGTCACGGACGATTTCCACAAGCTGGATAAAGAAAAACGGGATTACGTGATCAACAAACCGGTCGATCAGTCCATTCAATTAGGCGATGGCGGGGTTGGCTTTAGCGTAGAAGGTCAGGGATACGCCCAGATTACGGGCGGTCTGGCGGCTTATGTTAGCGGTTATTACCTGTTCAATCCGCGTGAAACCAACCGCGTGCTCCGTACGCCCGAAGCCACAACGATTGACCCCGTCATCGGCTACTTCTCCGTTGCCGACCAGTTTGCCGCGCGGTTGGGACTGAGTCAGGCTATATCATTCGTTCCGGGGCTGGCCGTGATGCTGGGCGGACGGGTCGAAGGTATTCCGTCGTCGGACGTTTTTGGCGGCAGCAGCGGTTACCGTCGGCCCGGCTACATCGTTTCGGTGGAGCCCGGTTTAAACTACATGAAGGGCAAGTTCTCCGCAGCCGCAACCGTACCAGTGGCCCTTTACCGCAACCGGATTAAAAGTTATTACGACAAGCTCGATCCGCAGGGAGTGCGCCACGGGGATGCGGCTTTTGCCGATTATTCCGTCTCGATCTCGCTGAGTCGCTGGTTCTAAGGCGTATTGCTGCCTTTCCGGCCATATCAACCATACCTATTAATTTACTTCTGAAAGATGAAAAAAATTACCAATTGTATACTGGTCAGTCTCTTGCTGCTCGTCGGTAAGGCAATGGCTCAGATGCCGCACGACGCCATTTACATGGGCAAAGGAGCGGTTTGTGTAGCCACGATGTATGGCAAAAGCACCTGGTCGGATTACTGGGAAAATTCGCTCAAACGCTCGAATTTCAACATCGGGACACACACGACCCAGAATATAATGGTCATGCCCGCCATCGGCATTACCAACCGCCTGAACGTTATCCTGAGCCTGCCGTACGTCTGGACCCAGACCAGCGCCGGCAACCTGTTGGGTCAGAAAGGGTTTCAGGACCTTTCGGGCTGGCTGAAATACCGGGTGCTGAATACGCACGGTTTTTCGCTGCATGCCGTAGCCGGGGCTTCGTTACCCATCGGTAATTACGTGCCGGACTTTATGCCGATGTCGATCGGATTGCAGTGCCGCACGGTTTCCGGGCGACTGATTGCCAGCTATAAACACCCTCAGACGGGGCTTTATGCCACGGCTCACGGCACGTATATGTGGCGTAGCAACATCAAATCGGACCGGGATGCCTACCAGGCCGACGACCGGGTGTACAATACGGACGAAATAAGCGTTCCGAATGCTTACGATATGGGGCTGCGGCTGGGCATTTTGCGGAAAAAGTGGCAGACCGAACTCTGGGCAGAGCGGACTTCCTGCACCCACGGCGACTACATCCGTCGGCACGACATGCCGTTCCCGACCAACAACATGCAGGCGACAACGGTGGGCTGGTACGGCAAGTTTCAGCCGAACAAGATTGGGGTCAATGCCCGGGTGGGCTACGTGACCGATGGTCGGAATGTCGGGCAAAGCACCAGCTACTCGGTGGGGGTACTGTATCTGTTTAAGTTATAAAAATTAGTAAAAAAGTCCGAACGACCCGGAAGCGAGCCGGGTCGTTCAAAGGCTTAATGAAATAGTATCAAAGATGAAAACGTCTATAAATCAAATTAAAAGAGCGGGTTGGGTATTGGGTCTGGCAACGTTGCTGGTGGCCTGCGACAAAACAATTGATGAGCCCCAGCGCGACAGTTACGTACCTGTATCGACCGACGAAAAAGCCGGAACCTGGAAAACCTACCAGCTTTCCTCGGCTACTGAAATACCGGTGGCCGAACCCAAAGCCGTTTCCTCGCCGGAATACATCGCCGAACTGGCCAGTCTGAAAAAGCAGTCGGCCAATTTAACCAAAGAGCAGCGCGAAGCGGTTGAATACTGGGGAGCCGGAGCCGTATACCGCTGGAACGAGATCGCCCGCGAACTCTCGGCCCGCTACAACATTCCCCCGGCCTACAATGCCGAAGGAAAATACCCGGTTCCCGACGCGGCCAACCCGCTGGCTGATCCAAAATTTCCGTTTGCCAATCCGCCGTACACCTCCCGGGCGTTGGCGTATCTGAGTGTGGCGCAGTATGATGCGCTGGTAGCTGCCTGGAACTACAAATACCAGTTTAAACGGCCAGCGCCATCCAGAACCGATGCCACCATCAAAGCTGCTTTGCCGGTATCGGATATTCCGACGTATCCCTCCGAAGATGCCGTCGTGGCAGCCGCTTCGTTTACGGTTTTGAAGGCCATGTTTCCGGGCGAGGTGCCTTTTCTGGAAGCGAAAATGAAGCAGCACCGGGAGAGCCGTCTGTGGGCCGGAATGAACGTGGAAAGTGATCTGTTGGCCGGGGCTGACCTCGGGAATGCCGTAGCCGCCAAGGTAATGGCCCGCGCCAAAACCGACGGAATGGGTGCGGCCAACAACCAGACATTAACCGCCGGAATGATTGCCAAAGCCAAAGAACGCGGCTTGCGCGAAGCCTGGGTTAGTCAGGAGTTACCGGTCCGCCCGCCGATGTTGCCCAATTACGGCGCCGTTCTGCCCTGGAATTTTGATCTGGCAACCGTCGTTGCTCTGCGGGCCGTACCACCCCCGGCGCTCGATAGCGAAGAGTTTAAGCAAAATCTGGAAGAATTAAGGAAGATTCAGAAAAACCAGACCCGCGAACAGGCCCGGATTGCCAACTACTGGTCGGACGGTGCGGGCAGCTACACCCCACCCGGTCACTGGCACCGCACGGCGGCCAATGTAAGCCACGAAGCCCGGCACAGCGAAGTGCGGATGGCGCGGACGCTGGCCTTGCTGGGGACGTCCCAAATGGATGCCGCCATTGTCTGCTGGGACACGAAATACTATTACTACTACCCGCGTCCGCAGCAGTTTGGCGTGAAAACCTCCGTCGGTTTGCCCAACTTCCCTTCCTACACCTCCGGTCACTCGACGTTCTCGGGGGCGGCCGCAACGGTGTTGGCCTATCTGTTTCCCGATCAGGCGGAAACCTTCCAGAAGCAGGCGGAGGAAGCATCGGTATCGCGTATCTATGGCCTTATTCATTACCGTTTCGATTGTGAAGTAGGGCTGAAAGCGGGCGAGGAAGTTGGGAAGTATGCTATCGCCCGGGCTAGAGCCGACGGGGCGACTCTTTAAACAAATCGTCATGAGTAAGTTCAGGAGTATAGGAAGTGTCATTGCCTGTATTGCCTTTAGTATAAACACTTCGTTGATGGGTCTGGCTCAATCAAAAACTCAGAAATCGGGCGGGGACACCCTGCGCAGCCGCACCCTGGAGGAGGTAAAGGTGACGGAGATTCGGCAGGGGTATACCCAGTCACTGCCCGACGTACACGGAACGTATCTGTTGGGCGGCAAGCGGAGTGAAGTGGTGCGCTTGGGCGAGATTGACGCTAATATTGCCGAGAAAAACGCCCGGCAGGTGTTCGCCCGGCTTCCGGGGCTGTTCGTATACGACATGGACGGCACCGGCAACCAGATGAACGTCGCCACGCGCGGCCTGGATCCGCACCGGTCCTGGGAGTACAACATCCGCCAGAACGGGATTCTGACCAACTCGGATATGTACGGTTACCCGGCCAGCCACTATTCGGCCCCGATGGAAAGCATCGAACGCATTGAACTCGTGCGCGGCACGGCTTCGCTGCAATACGGTGCGCAGTTTGGCGGAATGCTCAATTACGTCACCAAGTCGGCGGACACCACCCGCCGGTTTGGCTTTGAAACCATCAACTCGGTAGGCTCCTACGGATTGCGGAGCACCTACAACGCCATTGGCGGACGGGTTGGGAAACTGACGTATTACGGGTATTACTACCGGCGGCACTCGGACGGCTACCGCCAAAATGCCATATCGAACTCACAGGCTCAGTTTGTCAGCTTGCAGTACCAGGCATCTAGTAGGCTGCGGCTGAGTGCGGAACTCGGTCGTTCGGCGTATGTTTACCGCATTCCGGGGCCGCTAACGGAAGAAATGTTTGCCAGGAATCCACGACAAGCCACCCGCAGCCGGAATTATTTCAATCCCGATATCTGGGTGCCGTCGCTGCGGCTCGACTGGCAGATTACCGACCGGACGCGACTGATGTGGCTGGCGTCGGCGGTGTTGGGGGCGCGCAACAGCGTGATGTTCGACGCGCTGGCAAACGTGCCGGATACGCTGATTCAGGCCACCGGACAGCCCCGAAACCGGCAGGTCGATATGGATAATTTCCACAGTTATACCTCCGAACTGCGTCTGCTGCATAATTATTCTATCGGAAACGTGACGGCGACAGGTGTTGTGGGTGTTCAGGTGATGAACAACGATCTGAACCGGCGGCAGATGGGGAAAGGGACGACGGGTTCCGACTTCGATTTGTCGCTGGTCGGTCCGTTTAGCCGTGATCTGCATTTTTACACCAGCAATGTGGCGGTTTTTGCCGAAAGCCAGTTTCACCTGACGCCCAAACTGACGGTTTCGCCCGGCATTCGGGTAGAAAATGGCCTGACCAGACTCCGGGGAACCATCAGTTATTACGATCCGCTGAATTTGCCGAACAACATCGACCACCGGTTTGCGCTGCTTGGGATCAACGCCCAATACCGTCTTAGCCCGGAGGTCAGGTTCTACGGCGGCTGGTCGCAGGCATATCGGCCGGTGATTTTCAAGGATATTATTCCGACATCGGTGTACGAGCAGGTCGATAAAAACCTCAAAGATGCGACCGGCTACAATGCTGAAATCGGGATGGACGGCTATTGGCGCGGGCTTCACGTGAACGTCAGTGCTTTTTACCTACCGTATCGCAACCGGTTGGGGAGTCTGGTGCTGAATAACCCGGAGGGGCAGAGTTACGTATTTCGGACGAACGTCGGGGATAGTAAAACCAAAGGCGTGGAAGCTCTGGTGGAAGCACAGTTTGTGAAGACGAACCGATTCGCATTGACTGGCTTTACGTCAACGGCTTATGTGGATGCGCGGTACACGAACGCCCGTGTTTCGACCGGCATGGACAATAATACCATCAACGGCAATCAGGTGGAATCGGCTCCGCGCTGGACCAGCCGCAATGGTTTGACTGCCCGTTACCGTACCCTCAGCCTGACTGCCCAGTTCAGCTACGTCAGTGAAACGTTCTCCGACGCCCTGAACACACCGGTGGCCCTGCCGAATGGCTCGAAAGGCCCGGTTCCAGCCTACGGCATCTGGGATCTGAACGCAACCTGGCGCGTCAACCGGCGCTTCAACCTGCGGGGCAGCGTGAATAACCTGCTCGACAAGTCCTATTTTACCAAACGTCCAACCTTCTATCCGGGGCCGGGTATCTGGCCGTCCGACGGCAGGACGGGTGTGCTGACGCTGGGAATTAAGTTATAAACCAACCGTGGCCGGACCCATTCGGCCACGGTTCCTAATCATCTTTTACCTTTTCGACTATGCCACACATCCCCCTTCCTGACCATCTGCCGGGCATCACCGGACTGCTCGAATACCGTCTGGATACGGCTTTGCCGATTCGGGAATTAACCCAGATTTTGCTGCGTGGAGAATCGACCCTGACGCCGGGCGAGCGCGAACTGATTGCCACGCTGGTATCGGCGCGAAACCAGACCCGTTTCTGTACAGCCGCGCATACCAAAGCTGCGGACCTGTTACTGGGCGAAGATGAAACCGCCCGGCTGGTGAAGCAGGATTACGAAACCGCACCGGTGAGCGAGAAAATGAAAGCTCTGCTGGCGATTGCGGCCCGCGCGCAAAACAGCGGGAAAGAGGTTACTCCGGAAGCCGTCGAACGGGCAAAACAGGCCGGAGCCACCGACCGGGAAATCCATGATACGGTATTGATTACGGGCCTGTTCTGCCTGTACAACAAGTATGTCGATGGTATGGCCACTGTTACACCGACCGATCCGGCCTATTACCAGCAACTGGGCGAGCGCATCATGAAGGGCTACCGACGCCCGGAAAAGGGCTTCCCGGTTCGGCCAACAACCTAGTATTTTTTGCGATTTGGACGGCTAGTCTTTGACAGAGGTACGCCCCGCCCGTCCGGAAATCATAGTTCTGTTCTGGTTTTATGCTTGCTACTCAACGGGTTGAAATGAAAATTTGAAAAGCACCGTACCTACAAAGCACGACAAAATATGCAGTCTAAACTACTTACCCATCTATATACATTCTTATTGCTCTTTCTTCTAAGCGGGGCCGTTTATGCCCAGTCGGTTCGCCTTTTGGGCACGCTGACCGATGCCGAAACCAAAACCCCGCTGGTCGGAGCCAGTGTCGTAATCAAAGATCAACTCAGCGGAACCGTGACGGACGCAGCGGGGCAATTTTCGATTCTGACCAACCGCCGGGGGCCGTGGACGCTGGTTATTTCGATGGTGGGGTATGAAAAAGGGCAAATTCCGGTCGCCAATGCCGATCAGCCCCTTGCGGTAACCCTGAAAGCCAGCACGCAGGTGTTGCAGGACGTGGTGGTGGCGGCTTCGCGGGTGGAGGAAAACATTCTGCAAGCGCCCGTAAGCATTGAGAAAATGGATGGCCGGGCCATTCGGGAAACGCCATCCGCCAGTTTTTACGAAGGAATCAATAACCTCAAGGGCGTCGATATGGTCACCAGTGGGCTGACGTACAAGCAGATTAACACGCGCGGTTTTGCCAGCACGGGCAACAGCCGGTTTTTGCAGCTTATCGACGGTATCGACAACCAGCCGGCCGGTTTCGGATTTTCGGTGGGCAATATGTTTGGCCTGTCGGACCTGGATGCTGAAAGCGTTGAACTGGTGCCCGGAGCGGCTTCGGCGCTGTACGGACCGGCGGCATTCAACGGGGCGCTGCTGATGCATTCGAAGGACCCGTTTCAGTATCAGGGACTCAGCGCCCAGGCGAAAGTCGGGGTCAATCACCTCAACGATCCGAATACCGGTGCGGCTCTCTACCACGATTATGCGGTGCGGTATGCCAGGGCGTTTAAGAACAAACTGGCTTTCAAGCTGAACGTCTCCTATATGCGTGGGCTGGACTGGTTTGCGACAGATTATACGGATGTGGATGCCACCACGCCCAACGAGTTAAAAGGCCGCAACAACCCGGCTTACAACGGGTTGAACGTATACGGTGATGAAGTAAACCGGACGATCACCGGCATCGGTAAAGTGGCTCGCACTGGCTACGAAGAACGGGCTCTGACCGATTATAATGTCTACAGTCTGAAACTGAACGGTGCCCTGCACTACCGGATTACGCCCAATCTGGAAGCCATTTATTCGTACAACTACGCCAAAGGCATCGCCAATTACACGGGAAGCAACCGGTTTTCGGTCAACGGCTTTTCGCTGCTCCAGCACCGGATTGAACTGCGGGGCGCTAACTTTTTCGTTCGCTGGTACACCAACCAGGAAGATTCCCACGATTCCTACAACACCCGTTCGCTGGGCCAGCAGATTAACCGGACGTGGGTGCGCGATCTGAACGGCAACGCCGTTCCGGCCAATCAGGCGGACGAGATGTGGTTTACGCGTTACACCACGGCTTATGAGGGCAAGGCTCCGGGCGTAACGGCTTCCAACCACGGAGCCGCCCGCGCCTTTGCCGATCAGGGACGGTATTTGCCCGGTTCGCCGGAGTTTGAACGCGAAAAAACTCGACTGGAAGGCATTCAGGGGTTGGCCGGGGCCGGAATCATGAGCCAGACAAAAATGCACCATACCGATGCACAGTACAACTTCTCATCGGCCCTGGAAAAAGCCGGTTTATCCAAAACCGAGGTATTGGCGGGTGGCAATTTTCGGCAGTACAGCCTGTTTACCAACGGAACGTTGTTCGACGACAGGGGTGGGCGGATTCTATATTACGAATACGGCGTGTTTTTGCAGGCCAGCCAGCGGCTTTTTGCCGATAAGCTGAAGCTGACGGTTTCGGGCCGGTACGACAAAAACCAGAATTTCGCGGGCTATTTTACCCCGCGCGCGTCGTTGGTTTTCTCGCCCACGCAGGCGCATAACTTCCGGGCATCGTTCCAGACCGGTTTTCGTAATCCGACGCCCAGCGACCAGTTCATCAAACTCAACGTTGGTCCGATCACCATTCTGGGCGGTGCTCCTTCCAACAGCGCGGGCATGAACGTCTACGAAAACTCGATTAATTCACCGACGGTGGGCGGTTTTGTCAACGGGTTTCTGGCCGATATGCAGGCGGGTAAAACGCCCCAGCAGGCGGTTATGGCCAACAAAGACAAGCTGGAAAAATCGAACGTTGCCTACATCAAGCCCGAAAAAGTGCAGAGTTTCGAGGTGGGGTATCGGGGCTTGCTGAACAACCGGGTAGCCTTTGACGCCAATTACTATTTTGGTGAGTACCAGAATTTCATCCTGAACCAGGTGGTCATCCGGCCCGACAGTCCGGTGCTGGGCAGCGACGGGCAGATAAATCCCGCAGCCGCGCAGGATATTCTAAATAGCAAGTACCAGGTTTTCCAGCTTTACACCAACGCTTCTGACCGCGTAACGGCGCAGGGCGCCACGCTTGGGCTGACGTATTTCGTACCGGGCGGCTACACCATCGGCGGAAACGGTACCTGGTCGGCTTTCGACCTGAAAGGGGCGAATCCAAACAACATTCCGGCTTTCAACACACCCCGTTACAAAACCAACGTGACGGTCGGCAATCGCAACATTGGTAAAAACATCGGTTTCAATGTGGCCTGGCACTGGCAGGATTCGTTCGACTGGGTGGGCTCGTTCAACGACCTGCGACCGGGCCGGATTCAGGCCTATCACCTGCTCGATGCTCAGGTAACCTACCGGCTTCCGGCCCTCAAAACCGCCCTGAAAGTGGGAGCCAGCAACCTGACCAACCGGTACATCGTGCAGGCGTACGGTTCGCCGGCGGTGGGCGGTTTGTACTACGTATCGTTAACGTTTGATCAAAATATGCGCTGAGATGGAAACGATGCAACTCTCGACCACCCAGCCGACCACGGCCTACCGCAGCCAGGTTTTTGCGCTCTGTATGCTGGTTTATGTCTTTAGCGGAACGGTTTCGACCCTGATGTCCACGTACTTGCCGGTGGTGGTTGGCGACCTGTTGGGGCGGGCCGATCAAGCCGAACTTAGCCGGGTTAGCGCCTACGTAGGGGCCACGTTTCTGTACGGCTGGATGCTCGGCGGCATGAGCTTCGGCTACTTCGGCGACCGGCTGGGGCGGGTTCGTTCGCTGGTTGGCGCCGTCGTATTGTACGGCGGCTGTACGCTGCTGACGGTTTTTGCGCCCAACTGGATCATCGTCGTCGTACTCCAGTTTGCGGCCGGGTTCGGCATCGGGGGGGTGCTGGTCCTGACGACCGTGATCGTGGCCGAAATCTGGCCGGAGCGTAACCGGCCCGTTGCGCTGGGCATTCTGGCCGTTGCGTTTCCAATTGGCATTCTGCTGTCGGGGCTGGTCAATTACTTTCTGCCCAACTGGCGGCAGGCATTCTGGGTCGGCGGTGTTCCGCTGGCGTTGGGCGTTCTGATTGCGGCATTCGTGCAGGAACCGGATAGCTGGAAACGGGTTCGGCAACAGCCGGCTACGGCGGGCCCCGGTCTGTTTGATGCTCAATACCGGCGGTCGCTGTGGCTGGGTTCGCTGGCATTTGGGGCCATGCTGGTTGGTCTGTGGGCGATTTTTTCGTGGGTACCGACCTGGGTGCAAACCCTGGTGATCGGCAACGGGCAGAAGGAGCGGGGGCTGTCGATGGTGTTGATGGGGAGCGGGGGTGTTATTGGCGGCATCCTGTCCGGTTTCATCGTCAAAGCCGTGGGTCACCGGTGCACCATGCTGTTTGTGTTTGCGGCTTGCTTCGTCATGGCTGGCATCGTGTTTAAAACCAATACCGTATTCTCGCCGGTCGTCTACCTCGAAATGGCGGTGCTGGCCCTGCTGTTCGGCATTAGCCAGGGAACGATGTCGGCTTACCTGCCCGACTTATTTCCTACTCAATTACGGGGCCGGGCCACCGGATTCTGCTTCAACATCGGGCGGCTGGTGACGGCCACGGCGGTATTTTTCGTCGGTACGCTGGTAACGGTGCTGGGTGGTTATGGGTCCGCCATTTTTGCCTTTTCCGGGACGTTTGTAATCGGCTTTCTGGCCATCTGGAGCGGCCCACGTTCACATGACAAAAAGTAAAACAATCAAGATTTATGGCACATATACACGTTCCCGAAGGTGTTCCCGGTATTCGCAGTCTGGTTATGTACCGGCCCGATACCGGTCAGCATCTGTATGCGCTGGCGCAGGCGCTGTTGCGTAACGAATCGCCGTTGAGCGAAGCCGAACGCGAGTTGATTGCAACGTTTGTTTCCGCGTTGAACGACTGCAATTTCTGCGCCGGGAGCCACGCGGCTGCGGCCCGGTTTCTGTTTGGGCAGGATAAGGATTTGGTCGATCAGGTCATCGCCGATTACCAGACCGCGCCCATTTCCGACAAACTAAAAGCACTGCTCACCATTGCCCGACACGTACAGCAGGACGCCCGCACGGTTTCGGACGAACTGGTAGCCGAGGCTCGCAGGCAGGGCGCTACCGACCGTGACATTCACGATACGGTGTTGATTGCGGCTACGTTCTGCATGTTTAACCGCTACGTCGATGGACTGGCGACGTTGACGCCTGATCCGTCGGCCTACGAAGCGATGGGCGAACGAATGGGAACCGTCGGGTATGTCATGCCCTCTGCCCCTGTACCAATAGACAATTCATAATAGGTTAGCTGATGTATTCCCTGGCCGCCCTGCGGCCAGGGACATATGCTCCTGACTTTTAGCTCGTAAAACACGTTTAAACGCTACACTAGATGGCTCATATCCAATTACCCGAAGGACTGCCCGGTATTCGCGGGCCGATGGCGTTCAGTCCCGAAACCGCCCGACCGCTCAATGAGTTAGCCAACGCGCTGCTCCAGACCGACGACGGCCTGAGCCGGGCCGAGCGCGAGTTGATTGCCACCTACGTTTCGTCGCAAAACGATTGCTTTTTCTGCCAGACCATTCACGGTGCGGTTGCCAGCCATTACTGGGGCGACGAAAATGGCGAATTTGTCAAAGCCGTCAAGGAAAATTATGGCGTAACGGCCATTTCGCCTAAACTCAAAGCCCTGCTGGCAATTGCCGGGAGCGTGCAGAAAGGGGGAAAACACGTCACGCCCGAACAGGTTCAGGAAGCCCGGGAGCAGGGCGCTACCGACAAAGACATTCATGATACGGTGTTGATTGCGGCTGCGTTCTGTATGTTCAACCGCTACGTTGACGGTCTGGCAACCTGGGCGCCCGAAAATCCGGACCTGTATAAATTCCGGGCGACGAAAATCGCCGAATACGGCTACACCGCCGACGATCACTACATGCCGAAATAAAATGAGCAGAATGGTATTTCTCAGTATTGGAATCCTGTTGCTGGCGGCTGTAGAAGCCGCAAAAGTGTATTTTATTATGCCCATGCCGGGGAGTCAGGAAGCGGATACGATAGAGCTGGCCTACTGGATTCATCAGCATATCTGGCTGTTGCGGATTCTGGGCTGGTTATTGATTGCCTACCCAACATACCGGCTTCTGGCGGATCACCAGAACGGGAAACGCAAAATCGTCACGCTGGTCCTGCTGTTTGGGTACGGCGTGGTAGTCTACCTGTTCAATTTCCGGTTTCTGGCCGACAAAATGTTTTATCAGCCGAAGGAAACGGTCATGCTGAATCTTCAGAACAACAAAATTCCGGAGGATAAGGTGGTGCTGGGGCTCGTCGTGAACGGGCAGGCGCGGGCGTATCCGGTGCAGCTCATCGGCTATCATCATCAGGTTCGGGATACGGTGGGCGGGGAGCCGGTGATGGTGACCTACTGCACGGTTTGCCGAACCGGACGCATATTCCGGCCTCTGGTTGAC
Organism: Larkinella arboricola; assembly: GCF_003259745.1. Classification (GTDB taxonomy): domain Bacteria; phylum Bacteroidota; class Bacteroidia; order Cytophagales; family Spirosomataceae; genus Larkinella; species Larkinella arboricola. The sequence continues at coordinate 663,657 of NZ_QLMC01000004.1, forward strand.
CGTCAGCCGGACGAATTTCGGCTGGTCGGTATGGACCACTTCAACGCCATGTTTGAGGACAAAACCACCGGTAGCTGGTGGCGACAGGTGAGCGGGGAAGCCATCGCCGGACCGCTAAAAGGCCATCAACTGGCCAGTTTACCCGCTGAGCAGATGACCTTGCGGGCCTGGGCCGAACGGTATCCGCAGACGCTGGTACTCCAGCCGGATTCGGCGTTCAGGAAGCAATATGCCAATATGGAACCGTACGAACGCGGCAGGAGTCAGGGGGATTTAACCCGGCGCGACAGCCTGGCCTGGAAACCCAAATCGTGGGTGGTGGGCGTTGAGTACAAAAAAGCTGCGCGGGCCTATGACTGGAACCGGTTGCAGAAACAGAAAATCACGAACGATCAACTGGCCAGAACCCCGGTGGTGTTGATGATTGCCGCCGATAGCGTTTCGTTCCACGTCTGGGACCGAACGGTTGACGGTCGGTCCCTGCGATTTGTGCCGGTCACCGATGACTCATTTCTGGATACGGAAACCCGATCGGTCTGGAACCGGCAGGGCGTCTGTCTGGAAGGGCCGCTAAAAGGCAGACGGCTGGTACCGATTCCGGCATCGCAGGAATATCTGCATTCCTGGGAAACGTTTCATCCCACTTCAACACGGTATTTATGATCCGTACAGGCCATGAAAATGAGGCAGTATCATCGCCAATTTCCTGCGTCTTTACTTCTATAAAGATAAATTAATAGGTTAACAAAGCCGTAAAGGATAGGGGCTTTGCTTCTATCCTTTATTTTTTACGGGGTTGGATTTTCAAGCAGAATAAGGCAGCTAAAACACTCATTTACTAATTTCGGTTATGTTTGTGAGGACTTCATACCGGTCGGTTACCAGGCTTTCCGAAACCGGCTAACGACTAAACGTCTCAGCTTGCTATCATATCATGATCACGACTACCCGCACCAAAAAAACGAAATCGGCCGCTTCGGCTTATAAACTTGCTAACCTTCCCGCCGATGGGCAGACCCGGGTGGTTATTGAACGGGTTACGCCCGAACTAAATGGCGGTCGCTTTCCCATCAAAGCCGTGCCCGGTGACACCATTGCCGTGGAAGCCGATATTTTTCTGGATGGACACGATAAACTGGCCGCCCGACTGCTTTACAAACACACCGACGAACCAGAATGGAGCGAAGTTCCGATGGCTTTCATTGATAACGACCGTTGGGGCGCTTCGTTTACGGTGGAGAAGCAGGGCTATTATGCCTATACCATTGAAGGCTGGGCGGATCACATTGCGTCCTGGCAGCACGAAGTACACCTGAAAGTGGCGGCTGGTCAGCGCATTACCAGCGAACTCAAAGCCGGAGCGGTGTACGTCGGGGGCATGGTGGAACGGGCTGCCGGTGAGGACCGAGCGACGCTGGAGTGGCTCACCCGACTGTTAGAAGAAGCCGCCGAAGAATACAACGAAGTGCAATATAGTCAGGTGATAGAGTTTGTTCACGGTGAGCCGTTTAAAGAGCTGTTCAACCGGTATCCGGAGCGGAAGCATCCATCGCGCTACAGTCGGGAACTAAGCGTGGAGGTGGATCGGCCCAAAGCCGGTTTCAGCACCTGGTATTGCCTTTTTCCGCGTTCAGCGTCCCCGGAATTAGGACCCGACGGAATGCCCGTACACGGCACATTCCGGGATGTGGAACGGCTTTTACCGCGTCTGGAAGCGATGGGTTTTGATGTGTTGTATCTGCCGCCGATTCACCCGATTGGTCACGCCTTCCGGAAGGGGAAAAACAACAACGTGGTTGCGCAGCCGGGCGAACCCGGTGTGCCCTACGGTATAGGCTCGGAACTGGGCGGTCACACGGCCATTCACCCGGATCTTGGCACACTCGATGATTTTAAACACCTGATTGCCATTGCCCGCAACCACGGTATGGAAGTGGCGATGGACCTCGCGATTCAGGTTTCTCCCGACCATCCCTGGGCCAAAGACCACCCGGAATGGTTTAAAAAACGGCCCGACGGCACGATTCAGTACGCCGAAAACCCGCCCAAGAAATACCAGGATATCTACCCGGTTTATTTCGAAACAGACGACTGGCAGAGTCTGTGGCTCGAAATGAGGGAAACTATGCTGACCTGGGCGTCGTGGGGCGTTCGGATTATTCGGGTCGATAATCCGCATACGAAACCGTTCCAGTTCTGGGAATGGCTGATTTCGGAGGTCAAGAAGCAGTACCCCGATATGATTTTTCTGTCGGAAGCCTTTACCAAGCCGAAGGTCATGCAGCAACTGGCCAAGCGCGGTTTTGCGCAGTCGTACACCTATTTCACCTGGCGCAACAACAAGCACGAACTGGAGGAATACCTGACGGAGCTGACGCAGAGTGAGATGAAGTACTATTACCGCCCGAATTTCTGGCCGACTACGCACGACATCAACCCGTATGTTCTGCAAACGGGCCACGAACCGCAGTTTCTGATCCGGTATCTGCTGGCGGCCACCCTGTCGTCCAATTACGGTATTTACGGCCCGTCGTTCGAACTGATGGAGCACGTGCCGTTTCCGGGTAAGGAAGAATATCTTAATTCGGAGAAATACGAAATCCGCCACTGGGACTGGAACCGTACCAACAAACTGACCTACCTCATTGGGCTGGTGAACCGCATCCGGAAAGAAAATCCGGCGCTGCAAACCACCAACAACCTGACGTTCTGCCGGATTGACGACGATGCGCTGCTGGCTTATCTGAAAGTGAGCGGCAACAACCGGCTACTGATGGTGATCAATACCGATGCCTACAACCGGCGGGCCGGTATGGTGCAGGTGCCGACCTGGCTTTTGGGCATTGGCGACGATCAGGAGTATTCCGTTCATGATCTGCTGACCGGAGCGCATTATACGTGGCGGGGACAGTGGAACTACGTTGAACTTGATCCGTATCTGCTGCCGATGCATTTGCTGAAGATTGAAAGCTGAGCCATTGCCTAAGAAATCTGTAAAGTCTGCCGCAATAAGGTTATTTTAGTGGAGTGTCCGCCAACGTGCCCCGATTGGTTGTTGGCGGACACTCCGGTTCTTAACTCTAACCACTCATGATTGAAGAAGCAATTCAGTATCCGGCGTTGATTAAGTATCTGAAGGGGTTCAGTAATTACACTTGGTTGTACTACTGTGATGGCCGCAAGGTGTTGCTTTCCAAGTCGCTCTGTTATTTCGAAAAAAAGCTGCCCGGCTTCTTCCGGGTACATAAAACCGCCTTGGTGAATCCGCATTACATCACGGATTTCAAAGCTCCTCCGGGTCATAAAATGTCTGGATCCGTGCTCTTGAAAGACGACCTGACGCTGCCCGTAAGCCGTCGGCGGTGGAACCAGCTTGTGGACTCGCTACAGACTATTACGGTGCAGGCAAAAGCAACGGACGGGCTTTTAGCCGACCCGTCGTATGCTGCCATCGATTCGGCCGAGCGCCCGGCATCGTCCCGTCGAATGCGGCAGGTCTGGGTGGTGATGGCCGATGAAATGAAGGGAAGCCTCGTGCGGCAGATTATTAGCGAAAAATGGCCCCAGTGGCATCTGCAAGTGTTTGAAACCGTCACCAGGCTTCAGAACGCCCTCCAGCAGGAGCGGGAGGCTGAGATGCCAGCTATGATTATTCTGGACGGGAATCAGGACAAAAGCGTCCGGGCGCTGCAAGCGATCAAACGGAATACCCGGTTTCGGTTTATCCCTACGCTGTTGCTGGTTTCGGCCGGAAATCCGGATCTGGCGGAACAGAGTTATGCGTCGGGGGCGAACTCCGTCATTGTACTTTCGACTGATCTGACCCGGTTTATTCAGGCCGTAGAAAAAACATTTCGGTACTGGCTTTCAACGGCGGCCGCTCCGTATGGGGCCGCCCGTATGTCTACCGCGCTGGGATAAGGTATTCACTGTTCAAACGTCCGGTATGCCGGACGTTTGAACAATAAAATCTCTCTTTAATAAATGGATTGATGATTGGGCAGCGTAACGGTTTCCCACCAATAATCCTTTAAGGTCTGAAAGTAATCAACCCATTCCGTAAAGTCTGTTGGCTTCACGACATAAGAAGTAGCTCCCCGGTCATACGATTCAGTAATATCTTCGTGACAAGCCGAATTACTGAACACAACAATCGGAATTTGTCCGATCTCAGGATTAAGATTTTTGATCGATTTTAAGATCTGCCATCCGTTTTCCCGCTCCGGTAAATATAAATCCAGTAAAATAAATTGAGGAGGCCGCAAGCCTGTTTGAATACATTCATCCAGGTAGTGAATGGCCGTTTGCTCATCGCTTGCCATGACCACTTCAATGTCGGTAAAACATTTCTGAACCGCACTTTTAATCAATACCATGTGGTCAGAGTTGTCTTCAATGATCAGAATACGAGCATTTTGGTTCCGTTTAGGGCTAGTCTTGGATTTTGAAAAGTTCATCGTTTTTCTATTTACGTCTCCGCAGTAACTAGTAAAAATAAGGTTATTGAAAACCCATATGTTGTTAAATAAACTGGATATTATCGGACATCGGCAGACTGAATAGCGAATATACCTATAAAGGTCGGTTTACTGTTTAATGTTTTAGATAAATCGTCTAATCTTTTTAACTAATTTATTTATAACGAGATAGGGATTGCACGTATATGGACAGCGGCTGTGATTATTCTCCGGGATGGTGGCAGCCGCTTTTGTTTAGCTATTCATCTTTAACCGCTCGCTTCGGTAAAGCGTTCCCACCTGGATATAAAGTCGGCACAGTTTCTAACAATACCAAAACGATTGAGTTAAATAAAAAACAGTTTGGATAGTCAGACGGAAAGCAGCCGCTTTCCGGATCTGATCAAAAGTTAAGTAGCGATAATTTAATTGAGAGGAGTATGAAAACGATACGAATGACGGTAGCGGCCCTGGTAACAGTGATAGCCCTATCCCTACAGACTCAGGCCCAGACCACCTCTTCGGAAGGCAATGCGGCCAATACCGCACAGAGCAAAACCGGTACTGGAACAGCTCAGCAGCCGAATTCCGGGCAAAATCGCGCCAAAATCGAGCGCAAAGTGACGGGTTCGCGCCCTGAGGTTAACAGCGCATCGGATAAATCGGATCGCTACCGGACCGACAACATGCCCAACCGGGAAAAACGGTCGACCGTTTCGTCGGATGCTGACGGAAGAAAGAGCGTGGGTGGGGTCCGGCCAAAAGCCGACCCGAAAACGAAGAAGAAACGGGGCGAAGGCCGGTCGTTTGGAAACACCGGACCGAATTGATGCCATTTTGATTGATGAACGGATAAAACCCATTTCGGCATCCTGACCGGGATGGGTTTTTGACCCTTCTGATTAACGGTTTCCCCTTAAAGCCATGAAACTTAAAGATATTTCCGATGCCATTCAGCATGGTATTGACCTTTTAAAAGGTGATGACAAGCTGGACAAAGTTTACCGCAGCGACAATACCCTCCCGGATGAGCAATCGGCCCGGGAAGCGCTTGTTCGGGCCAAAGAACGCTTGTTTGCAGTGAATAGCTGGTCGGATATTTCGAGCATTACGGCTAATTTTTCCCTCCATGATGCGCAGGGTCAGCCGAAGCCGGAGGGCCAGCCTGCCGTGGGCGATTACATTAAAATTGTGCTGCCCGCTCCACCCCTGGAAAACTGGGTCCAGGTAACGCAGTTGTCTGAGGAAAATGACTGGGCTGAATTTGTGGTCCGGCCCTGCGCCGATCCAAACGATAAAAGCAGTGAAACCCAACATTTCTTCACCGAAGAGGCTACCAGCACGTTCCGCGTGGAGTTGGAGGGCAATACCGTCACGGCCTCCGAAATTGGACAAAACGAGCGGGCTAACAACCAGGAGCAGGCTGGCGACCGGAGCGCTATTAATACCGTCGTGGCCGGAACCGGCTGGCTCTTTTATCAATCAATCCAGTGGAAGACGCTGACGGATTATCTGGTCGGGTTATAACGCATCCGGCCAGCGTCTTATCTTAGCGGACCGAGTTTCATGCCGGTAACAGGAATTTTACCAGTAACCACACGAGTTGCATGCTTGATTTAACGACTTCAAACCTGACCAGTCGGTATAGCTGGGAAACACTGGATCAGGATCAGGATGCTTTACGGTGGCTGGAATCGACGGTTCTGCCTCCGTATCTGAGTACGTGCCGGTGGTTTGCCGGGAAAGCCCGCCAGCAGGAAGCGTTTCGGGTTGCGGTCATGCACGGTATTGGGCTCGGTGCAGATGCGGTAGCTTTTCTGGCCATCGTGGAAGTGGTGTATGCAGACGGCGAAACCGAACGCTATCTCCTGCCGCTTTCCTTTATCGAAACCGACCAGCCCGATGCATCCGAAATTCCGTCCAAAGGTATTCTGACCCCGGCGGAGTTTGATCAGAAAAGTGGTTTGCTGGTGGATGGCATTTACGACGAACGGTTCCGGCTGGCCTTGTATGCCAACCTGGCCGGGGAGAACGTGATGCCCCAGAAAGCCGGTCAGGTGCGGTTCTACCGGGGGCGGGGTCTGGCGGCTGACGATGTGGATACGACCATCATCAGTCGGGTATTGCCGGTCGATTCGAGCAACTCGGCTCTGGCTTATGGCGTGCCCCATCAGCCGGAAAAATATTTCCTGAAACTCTATCGCAAACTTTTTCAGGAAACCAATCCGGAGGTCGATCTGGTCAGCTTTTTAACCGAAGAAAGCCAGTTTTCTCACATACCGGCCTACGCCGGAAGCATTGTCTGGGAGCAGGAACATACACCGGATATAACGCTCGGGATGATGCAACTGATGGTGGAGAACCAGAAAGATAGCTGGAGCCAGACGGGCGATTACCTCAACGACTTCCTGTATGCCGTGCCGAACCGGTTGTTCACCATCCGGGAAGACGTATTCGACCGGGTTGAGCTGCTGGGAAGGCGAACGGCGCAGATGCACCTGGCTCTTTATAGCCCGAAATCAGACGATAATGCGTTTAAGCCCGAAGCCTTTACCGACGAATACCGGGCGTTTATTATCCGCCGGATTGAGGCTCTGCTCGAACGGCGGTATGCCATGCTCATCGACAATTATACGAAGCTAGACCCGCTGGCGCAGCGGCTGGCGTGGGTGTTTATGGAAGCCAAGGAAATGATCGATGAGTTTATCGAGGATTTTCGCCACCGCCCGCTCGAATCGCTCCGCACCCGGATTCACGGCGATTACCACCTGGGACAAGTGCTGGCAACCGACAACGATTTCATTATCATTGACTTTGAGGGCGAGCCCGAAAGCAGCATTACGGAGCGCAAAATCAAGCACTCTCCGCTGAAAGACGTGGCCGGGATGATTCGGTCGTATCACTACGCGGTTTCGGCCAAGCTGTTTGGCAGCACCGAGACGGAAAACATTGATCCCGATCACCTTCAGCGCGTTTCCGAACGCTGGTACAACCTGATTCGGGATACGTATATGAACGCGTACCTGGAAACAATCGGCAACCCGCATCCTCTGTATAAAAACAGCAACGAGTTTAACTTTTTGCTGCTGGTTTATTTGCTGGAAAAAGCCGTTTATGAGCTAGGTTACGAAATCAGCTACCGGCCAGCCTGGGTTAAAATTCCGCTGAAAGGAATTATGGATGTGATTCGGGAAATCCAGAAAATCCAGACCGCCGATCCAAACCGGGATTCAGAGGTTCCGCGGCTGCAAATGGGCTTGTTGGAGACGAAAAAACAGTAAGTTTGTGGGAAACGCACAAGTTGCTGGGATGCTCGCCGGTTAAAATTATCTTTCACGCGCTAATTGATATAGCTTTCTTATGGCTAAACGTACGACAAAAAACCAATCCACTTCTCCGGAAGCAACACCGGAAACGCAAGTAACTGTGCAAACTTCGGCACAGCCGGAAAACTGGTCCTACAGTCGGCTTACCGATTTTGACATCTATCTTTTCCGGGCCGGCAAACACACCCGATTATACGAAAAGCTGGGCTCGCATGTGGTGGAGGTAAACGGCGTTGTCGGTACGTATTTTGCCGTCTGGGCACCGGCCGCCCGGTATGTGTCGGTGATCGGGAATTTCAATGGCTGGAACAAAGGCAACCACCCACTAAAGGTTCGCTGGGATAGTTCGGGCATCTGGGAGGGGTTTGTTCCGCACATTGGCCGGGGTGAAATTTACAAATATGCCATTACCCACGAAAGTGGCCGCGAACTTGAAAAAGGCGATCCGTTTGCACTCTGGTGGGAAACTCCGCCCCAAACGGCTTCGATTGTCTGGGATACCTGGTACGAGTGGAAAGACGATTACTGGATGCGCAACCGGGGTAAATTCAACGCCCTCAACAAGCCCATGTCGGTGTACGAAGTGCATCTGAATTCGTGGCGCCGGGACCCATCCAACCCCGAGCGGCAGTTATCGTATGGCGAGATTGCGGATGCGCTGGTGCCCTACGTCAAAGAAATGGGCTTCACCCACATCGAATTTATGCCCGTCATGGAGCACCCGTACGATCCGTCATGGGGCTATCAGATAACCGGTTATTTTGCGCCGACCAGCCGTTTTGGCACGCCCCAGGACTTCATGAAGCTGATTGAACGGCTACACGAGGAAAATATCGGGGTGTATCTGGATTGGGTGCCTTCCCACTTTCCGGGCGATGCGCACGGCCTCTACGAATTCGACGGTTCGCACGTGTACGAACACCCTGACGTCCGGAAGGGCTATCACCCCGACTGGAAAAGCTATATTTTCAATTACGGGCGCAACGAAGTTCGGGCGTTTCTGCTCAGTAATGCCCTGTTCTGGCTGGACCGGTTTCATGCCGACGGCTTACGGGTGGATGCCGTTGCCTCCATGCTGTACCTCGATTACTCACGGAACCACGGCGAGTGGGAGCCAAACGTCTTCGGTGGGCGGGAAAATCTGGAGGTCATTTCGCTTTTTCAGGAACTCAATGAAGCGGTTTACAAAGAATTCCCGGATGCCCAGACCATCGCCGAAGAATCAACGGCTTTTCCGGGCGTGACGCGCCCTACTTATACCGGCGGGCTGGGCTTTGGTATGAAGTGGATGATGGGCTGGATGAACGACACGCTGCGGTATTTCCAGCGCGATCCGTATTACCGCCGTTGGCATCAGGACGAACTGACGTTCAGTGCGGTGTATGCTTTTTCCGAAAACTTTATGCTGCCGTTTTCCCACGACGAAGTGGTATACGGGAAGAAGTCGCTGGTGAGTAAAATGCCGGGCGACGAATGGCAACGGTTTGCCAACCTGCGGCTTTTGTATACCTATATGTTTACGCACCCCGGCACCAAGCTGTTGTTTATGGGTAGCGAGTTTGGGCAAACGTCCGAATGGAAATTTGAAGGGAGTCTGGACTGGCACCTGCTGGAGCACGCCCCCCACCAGGGGATGCAGGATTGCATGAAAGCCCTGAATAAACTTTACCGCAGTGAACCGGCGCTCTACGAATTGAGCTTTGTGCAGGAAGGCTTTGAATGGATTGATACGCTGGACCGCGAAAACGGCATCCTCATCTACGCCCGCAAAGGCACCCGTATCAAAGAGCAGGTGATTATTATTCTGAACGTGACGCCGGTCCCCCAAACCGATTACCGGGTTGGCGTACCGCTGGAAGGTACCTGGGTGGAGGTATTTAACAGCGACGATAAAGCCTTCTATGGCAGTGGGTTGCTGAATGAAAAACCGCTCGAATCAGAGCCGAAAACCTGGCATGGCCGTGCGGCTTCGGTGCAGGTTACCATTCCGCCCCTGGGAGCGGTGGTACTGAAATACCAGAACACGTAAATAACTCCGGCGCTTTTGCTGCGGCTAACCGCTATGGCAGCAAAAGCGCCTTTCCAAAACAAAATACGCGTTTTTTCAATTATCCGATTAACTTTGCATTACAAAGTTAAGTCACCTCATGAGAAAAACAGTAACACTGCTATTTACCCTCATCTCTGCTGCCGCCTTCTCACAATCACCTACTTCCAGTCGTCTCAGCAGTGGCGTTGATGTCGGAGCCGCCTTTAAAAAAGATTACCTGGTTCCATCCATCACCTATTACGAAATGCTGAATCTGGATGCCAATCAGATTTTTTCCATTGGATGGACGGTAAAAGCCGGTGCTTTCTACGGCAGTAATCTGGAATACCTGACCGCTCCCGCCAAACTAACGCGCGAAAAAACGGGATTCCAGGCGCTGGGTGCTTCGCTGGTACCGGCAAACATCGATACCATGCAGTTTGACCGGGTATCGGTTACTTCTGTCAATTTTGGATTGCGGGCTCAGGTGAAACTGGGACCCGTTGAAATAGGAGCCGGTACGGATCTGCTGGGAATAGCGTTCGGCAAAAACCGGGAAGGAAACTACAAGTCCAGCACGGGTACTTTTCAATACACCAACAAAAACAATGTAGTGGATACCGTTAGCTTTGTGAAATTTCCCCTCCAGTACGCCCAGCCCCAGCGTATCAACGCTCGTTTACTGGGTGATAACAACCGGGGAGCTTTATCCAGCGAAGTATACGTTCGATTACGAGTTATGCGTCGGATGGGTATAAAGGCTGGTTATCAGTGGATTACTACCGAAATGCGAGCTAGTAATGAGAATCTTGAAAATGACAACCGACGTTTCCGCAACCGGGCGTCGATGACCTACGTAGCGTTGACCTTTCCCTTCTTTAAATAAAAGTCGGGTTGGAGAACCGACGGTTTGATCCGGTTCTCCAACCCGTACAGCCATTTTCTCTTCTTAATTAAGCCTCTACCGGTTTCAGGCTGAAATAAACATCGTAAACGGCCTGAGCGGCTTCGTTTGTCCGGAGCTGGAACCGGTCAAGGTACTGGTGCAAACCCGTTTTAAAGAGTTCCGACGTTTCCGTGAATTCAATCTCCGACCGCAGCTTGCTCAGGGCTTTTTCCGCGTCGTTTTTAAAACCGTTGGTAATGATATTCCCCGAGATTTCGTACAGGGAAAGTTCGGCCTGCCGGATGCAGTGAGCGACCGACCGCGGAAAGAGCTTGTCCAGAATCAAAAACTCCACAATCGTCGAGGAACTGATCATTTTGTACTGCTGGCGGTACATGTTGTAGGCGCTGACTGATTTCAGCACGGCAGTCCAGATCATCAGGTCGAGCGTTGAACCCACCGCGTCGAGGTCGGGCAGGAGCGTAAAATATTTGACATCCAGAAAGCGGGACGTTTTGTCGGCCCGTTCCAGAAAACGACCCACGCGTCCGAAATGCCAGGCTTCGTTCCGCGTGACGGTGCAGTCAATCACCCCATAAAACTGCTGACAACCGTTTTTAACGTTGATCAAAAAATCCTGTAACCGGTTCAGGTTCGATTGCCCCTTGGTGGTGGTGTCCCGCACGCGCAGATACAATTCGTTGATGTTCTCCCACATTTCCTTCGAAATGCTTTCCCGAATTGTGCGGGCGTTCTCACGGGCGTTGTTGAGGCAACTGACAATCGAATTCGGGTTCCGTTTGTCAAACGTCATGAAATCAATGACATTTTCACGGGTTGGTTCCTGGTAATAGTTATAAAACAGATAGTTATCGGCAGTGGCAATCAGCAACGGTTCCCATTGCTCGTCAACGTTAGGCGGCAAATCCAGAGCCAGGTTAAAATTAACACTCATAAAACGGGAATAATTATCGGCCCGTTCGATGTAGCGGTTCATCCAATAAATAGAATTTGCAACACGGCTTAACATAAATCAAAATTATATATGGAGTATAATCACGTAAATATATAGTTTTATCTGAAAAAAGATTGAATACCGAAATTATGGTATAACGGCTAAAACTGTCGGATCTCTGGCTATTTTTGTACTTTCTCCATTAAACGCTTACCCATGAAAAAATTTTTGTTAACCTGTAGCCTTATTGTAACTGCATTGAGTTTTGCTGTCGCTAATTCAGACCCAAAGCCGGAGACAGCCGCTGAGCCAAACCGCTTCTATGAAATGCGGATTTATTACCCAACACCCGGTAATTATGAAGCCATTGTGGATCGTTTCCGGAAATACACCTGCCGCATTTTCGAAAAACACGGCATGACCAATGTAGGATATTGGTTACCAACCGACGCTTCTCAGGAAAAGATTATTTACATCCTTTCTTACCCGAGCCGCGAAGCCCGTGATGCGTCCTGGAAAGCGTTTGGCAGTGACCCTGAATGGAAGGAAGTGGTCGCCAAAACTGAAGCGAATGGCAGAATCGTTGCGAAAGTCGATCAGATTTTTATGACCGAAGCCGAAATTTCACCCAAAATCAAAGCGGTTAAAAAACCGGGTCGGGTGTTCGAACTGCGGACGTACTCAGCGGCCCCCGGCAAGCTGAACGATCTGATTGCCCGCTTTAAAAACCACACGGTCAACCTGTTTAAGAAGCACGGTATGACCAACATCGGCTATTGGCTGACGACGCAGCCGGACGAAACCGGGCAGTCGAAACTGGTGTACATTCTGTCGCACCCCAGCGAAGCCGAAGGAAAGAAACATTTCGATGAATTTCGCACAGACCCGAAATGGGTGAAAGCGAAAGCCGAGTCGGAGAAAAACGGTCCGCTGACGACGAAAGTAGAGTCGGTGTACATGAAACCGACGGATTACTCGCCGATTCAATAGCGAAAGACCAAAAAAGCGAAAGAGTGATCGCGCTGCCGGAACGTACCAGCGGAACGATCACTCTTTCGCTTTTTCTGATGAATAAAATTAATGTTCTTCGTCGCGATCAAAGCCGTTGGTGGGCTGACGGCGGGGACGTAAACCGTTGACGGGACGTTGATTGGCGTACGTTTTGTCCGACGGCATCCGATCCTGATCGGAGGAGGAACGGGCTTTGGTGGCCAGGTTGGAGACGGAGAAATAACCGTTGCGAAACTGGTTATATTCTTCTTCGCTCATCGCCTGACGAGCGGCCATTCCTTTCTCATACCCGTCATTGTACGAAGCAATCCGGCTGTCGGTACGGGCCAGTTTATGATCTTCCAGCAACTGGTCAATTTCGTTTGTAAGCTGTTGTTTGCGTTGCCGCAGTTCGTCGAGCGAGGGCAACACATCCAGTTCATGCTCCATGATGTTTTTCTGCGTCAGGTGCTTTGCTACTTCCTGCTGCGCTGCCTGATGCTGTTTATCCAGCTTTTTACGCCGACGTCGCAATCGCCACAGGCGCGGATCGGCCTGGAGCCAGCGAAACCAGAATTTCTGCAAGACCGGCAAGCCGATGCCTAAACAAACCGCCCCCGCCAGGGCAAACAGCACCCCACTCAGCACAAACGACAACAAGGCCCACGGGCTGTTGACCAACTGAAGATTCAGTTCGTCGGATTGTTGAAGCTGTTGTTCAATGCGCTGCAATACCTTCTGATCAGCCACCGGATTGGGGTTGGCCGGGTCGAGGGGCGTCGCGTTTAACTGAATATTCTTAATGCTTTTGTTGATGGCTTCCTTGAGCTTATCGGTGCGGTAGGCGTCGTACCGGAACCAGCCCAGAATCACCAGCGTAACCACCGAGAGGATCGCCAGCCCTATTTTAAACCAGCCGTAGCGTTTGGTGGCTTCGGGCGACGAATTGGAGAGATACGGTTCTTCCACCAGCCGGTCGTAAGCCGGTTTGAGCAGGATGGAAACCATCGCCAGACCCACCGCAAACATCCAGGCTTCGGTGTTGTTGCGAATATTAAGGGCATAAGCAACGATTTCGTGCGAGATAATCAGGTCACCGGCCACAAAAGAGATACCGGCGGCTACGAAGATCAGACCGGCAAACAGCGAGTATTCCGAAGCCGAGTTTTGCCGCCGTTCTTTCAGCTTCTGGCGTTCGTCCTCAACAGCTTTGATTTCAGCTTCGAGGTGCTCAACGCCTTTGCCCGCCAGCGTCGTCTGCATGATGTGATCCTGCAACCGGTCATAAGCCGAACGGCGCTGAGCGGTGGTATCCGCTAACTGCTTGTCAATCTGCCGGATTTCGTCGCGCTTGTGCTCAACGCGTTCTCTGATCCATTCGTCGTTGACCTGGCTCGACAGATACCCTTCGTAATTCTGGCGGTCGGTGCCTTCGATTCCACTGGTATATCCGTGCTCAAAATCCTGGCTGTTCCCTGGCTGTTGTTCATTCATATGCGTTCAGTTTCAGGCCGTTCGTTAACCTACCCAAATGGCCTGTTAGTTTTCAACGATTTCCATTACTTCTCCTTCGTACATTCTGAACCATATACAGCTTTCAGGGCGTTGGTTACCGTCGTTTCAATTACTTTGGTACAAAACCGGTTTAACCACGATAATATTGTTTAACAAACGGTATTTATGAATGGTTCGAACGCATCAAGTTAGCGAATGACTGAAGAACCGGCTCCCCGAACACCAATCATCCGAAAGAGGAGCAACGAAACCGCCAGCAGGGCAGCGAACAGCAAACTCAGCCCAATATTATAATAAATAATGGCAATCAGGCAAACCACGGACAAAATGAGGGCAATAGCCGGAACGTAAGGGTAGAGTGGAGCCACAAACGGGCGTTGCAGGTCGGGTTCTTTTTTACGCAGCTGGAACAGACTTACCATGCTGCTGATGTACATAATAACCGCTCCAAGGGCCGACAGGATAATGATTTCGCCGGTAGTGCCGGAAAATAAGGCCAGAAAACCGACAAGACCGCCCACAATCAGCGCCCAGTGTGGGGTTTGGAAACGACGGTTCACCTGAGCCAGAAAACCGGGCAGATACCCGCTGCGGGCGAGGGCAAAAATCTGACGGGAGTACCCAATGGTGTTGCAGTGAAAGGAGGCAATCAGACCAAACAGACCCAGACTGGCAAAGATTTTCGACCACGGACTGGTACGACCCAGCACCATCGCCAGCGTTTCGGGCAGGGGGTAATCGATTTCGCTCAGCAGCCGCCAGTCACCGGCTCCGGCGGTCAGGAGCATGGTGCCGAGGGCCAGCACCACCAGCGTTCCGATGCTGAGCAGGTAGCCGCGGGGAATGGTTTTATTCGGGTTTTTTACTTCTTCGGCTACCATCGCAACACCTTCAATGGCCAGATAAAACCAGATGGCAAACGGCAGGGCCGCAAACACCCCGCCTGCTCCGAATGATTCGTTGTGGGCCACTACGTTTTTAACTTCAAAGGCGGGCATCACCAGCAGCATGAACACCACCAGTTCCACCACCGCCAGCGCGGTAACGATCATTGAGAAATTCGCGGATTCCTTAATACCGAGAATATTGATGGTGATAAAAACGACGTAAGTGGCTACGGCCACCCCCAGCACGGGCAGCTCCGGATTGAGAAAATTGGCGTAGGCGCCCAGGGCGGCTGCAATGGCGGGCGGGGCCATCAGAAAGTCGACGAGCGTAGCAAAACCGGCAATAAAAGCCGCCGTTGACCCGAAAGCGCGGTTGGCGTAGGTGAACGGGCCACCCGCGTCGGGAATGGAAGTGGTGAGTTCGGTATAACTGAAAATAAACGCCAGATACATGACCGTGACCAGCAGCGTGGCCACCAGAAAACCGATGGTTCCGGCAACGGCCCAACCATAATTCCAGCCGAAGTATTCGCCCGAAATCACCATGCCGACGGCAATGGACCACAATTGGGCCGTCGTGATTACTTTCCGTAAACCGGGTTGACCTGCCGATTCGCCCGCGCGAATCGGTGCAGAGCCCATAGGAGACTCAACCATCATGTAAATGAAAAAAGAAGTGGGAAAAGTGCTAATAACCAACCCGATACGGCCAGGATTCGGGTTGGGTTCTAAATAAAAGTCATTCCGGGGATTAATCCAAGAAAACCTGTTTCAGCACCGCCCACAATTTGCGTTTCAGTTTCTGGTCGGCTTCAATGGCGGAGAGAGGGTCAGCCAGCAGGAAGGTGATACCAAAAATCCGGATGGGCTGGTAACGGTCCATCTGAATGTTCAGGTGAATGGTTTTGAACGGAACCCCAAAGGAAATAAAGTGGTGGAGCGTCTTGTTTTCCAGAACCGCGTGAAAATCCACCAGACCGGATCCGGCCAGGTTCAGCATATCCACGTCGTTCAGGCTCAGATTAATGGCTTTCAGGATGTTTTCCAGGAAAATCAGTTCGCCGGGCATCAGTTCCTCGTCGATCAACAGCAGCACTTTAGGTTTCTCGGCTGCGGGTTGTGGAGCGGGCGTTTCGACAACCGCAAGCGGGGCAGGAGCCACTACGGGTTCGGGTGCCGGAAAGGGCTCCGGGGCTGGCTCCGGTTCCGGCGCTAAAATGGGCTGTTGAGCTTGGGGAAGAAGGGGTTCTACGACACTTTCGGCAATGGTTTGCTCCACTACGGGCTGCTCCGCCACGGGCTCGGGCAGAACGATGGGGGCAGCCGGCTGAGACGGTTTCCGGATAATCGGTTCCGGGTCCGCCGTCTGATACAGCGTGTCCTGCCCAAAAAGATAGTGGTAAGCGTTTTTTTTCATGTTCCGTACCTACAATTTATACCACTGCACCGTCGGGAGCGGTTTCCGGCGTCCGTCAAAGGCTTTTTGCTCGGGGCCGTAATATTTTACCAGATAATCCAGGATAACCGGCTCGGATTCGCCCAGGTCCCAGAGTTTCTGGGTCCGCTGCATCCAGCGAATTTTTTCCTTCCAGCCATCGCGCGTAAACCGGTTTTGCAAAATCAGTTTGCTCGAATGACAGGCCGTACACTGAGCCGTTACCAGCGTCAGCCGCTCGTCCACGACAAGACCGGTGTTGGGGTCATGTTTCAGCGAATCGGCCACGGTTTCTGTCGGGTGCAACACCGACGAAACCGAAGGCACGGTTAACGCCGAGAGTGTCAGCCAACCCGCCAGCAATACCGTCAAACCTAAAATTGCTCTATGACTTTTCATATCCACGTTAACTTTTCAGCACACCGACCAGCAACAGCGCCCAGCCCGCCAGCATCAGCAATCCGCCGATGGGCGCAACGGCCCCGAACTTGGTGATGCCGGTAAAACAGATTGCGTAGAGCGACCCGCTGAATATAATAACGCCGAACAGATAGGCGTAGCCTGCCCAGCCGTAAAATTTTGCTGAATCCGCCGACGTTGCCGGTACTTGAAGCAGAATACCGATGGCCACGAGGGCCAGAGCATGGTAAAACTGGTATTTAACGGCGGTTTCGAACGTGTCGGCCCGGTTCGAAAGTGCAAGCGTGGCCCGCAGTGCGTGCGCTCCGAAAGCTCCTAAAGCAACGCCCAGGAAACCCAGTATGGCACCGGATTGAATGAAAAATTTATACATCGTGAACGGTTTTGTCAGTTTCGCGTCCCAAATATCGCACTTCCAACCCGTACCATCGTACTCCCTTCTTCAATTGCGATCAAATAATCGCTGCTCATGCCCATCGACAGCTCCGTAAAAGCTACATTAGGCCGTTGAATATTGCCCAGCCGGTCGTAAAGCTGCTTGAGCGACCGGAACTCCCGGCGAATCTGCGTTTCATCGTCGGTATTGGTCGCCATGCCCATCAACCCCACAATCCGGACGTTTGGCAGTTGGTCCAGTTCCGGGCCATTGAGCAGGGCTTCGGCTTCCGTTTCATCAAAACCAAACTTTGTTTCTTCCTGCGCAATATGAATCTGCAACAGGCAGTCGATGACGCGCTGGTGACGGGCGGCCTGTTTATTGATTTCCTGAAGTACTTTCAGGCTATCGACCGAGTGAATCAGGCTCACAAACGAAGCCATGTATTTTACTTTGTTGGTTTGCAGATGACCAATCAGGTGCCATTCAATGTCGGCGGGCAGAAGCGGTTGCTTCTCGGTCATCTCCTGAACCTTGTTCTCGCCGAAGCGTCGGCAACCCGCGTCGTAGGCTTCCTGAAGCAGCGCAACGGGTTTGGTTTTGGTAACGGCGATGAGCTTCGTATGAGCCGGTAACTGGTCTTCGATTGATTGGATATTGGCGGCAATTGTCATTGGAAGTGTTACTTAGTTTGGCCGTAAAGATAGTGGATGCAACCAATTCGATCCGGAAGGAAATTAACCCCGTTGACCCGCTGGAAATTATGAAGAATAATGTGCGGTTTCATTGAAAAACGCCCCGGAAACCCGTACTTTACGGCTCCTAATACCAATCCCATTAAGTAATATCTCCATGGAATCGTATAACCAGGACAGACGTAACAACCGTAAAAATTACTTATTAGTGGCCCTGGGTATCCTGGCCGCCCTCAATTTATTATTGCTTTATTTTTATTACCAGGAAAGACAAATCAATAAAACCCAGCAAACCACTTTAAGCGATAAAACGCAGGAAATGCTGGTGACCAAAACCCGGCTGGATTCGATATCCATTCAGCTGGACGCTAAAATTTCGGAGATTCAATCGTTGGGAGGCCGGGTAGATTCCTTATTGAAAGTAAAAGAACAACTGGAAATCGACAAACGAAACCTGCGGAATGTGGCGGCTTTCGATGTAAAAAGGTATGAAGCCAAAATTAAAAAGTACCTGGCGTTACTGGGCGAAAAAGATAAGGAAATTGAACAGTTAAAAGAAGAAAATAGCATCCTGACCTCCCAGAACCAGACACTGACGCAGGAAAATACCAATCTGAAAAACGAACGACAGGCGCTGACCGATACGGTTTCGCGGTATTCGGAGCAAAACCGGGAGTTGACGGAAAAGGTAACCCTCGCATCGGCTCTGAAGGCCGAAAATCTGGTGGTCAATGCCATCAACCGGCGCGGGAAGGAAAGTGACGGGGGCGAGTATCGGGCGAAGCGGATTGATAAAGTGAAGATTACGTTTCGTCTGGCGACCAACCCACTGGCGCAGCAGAATGAAAAGGAAATCTACCTCCGGATTCTGGATCCGAGCGGTTCCGTGATTGCGGATATGGCCACTGGCTCGGGCCAGTTTATCTACAGCGGACAGGAAATGATCTATACGGCCAGGCAAACCATTACTTACGATAGTTTGGGCCAGCAGGTCACCTTTATTTATGGGCGCGGCAACATTCCTTTCAAGGAAGGAACGCATCAGATTGAGCTGTATTCGGAAGGGTTTAAGATTGGGCAGGGCGATTTTACGGTGAAGTAACTACCGGCGAATCGACAAACCGGAGGCCGGAATGGAGAAGACAAACAGGACGCTAAAAAAATCCTTGCAGCACTTTCTCCTTTCCGGCTTTTTATTTACCTTTGCGTCCTCATTTTGAAATCTTTATCCATTTAACACAATTATCATGCAGTTCACAAAGAACTATGAGACCGTGTTCATTTTAACTCCCGTTTTATCTGAAGCTCAGATAAAGGACACTGTCGACAAGTTCCGCAAAGTTTTGACCGATAACGGTGCGGAAATTGTTAATGAAGAAAGTATGGGTCTGCGCAAACTGGCGTACCCGATCCAACACAAGAATACGGGTTACTACTTCCTGTTTGAGTTTTCGTCTGAGACGAAAATTCCTGATGTTCTGGACGTTGAATACCGTCGGGATGAGCGCGTTATTCGCTACCTGACTACCGTTCTCGACAAACACGCCCTTGCTTACAACGAGCGTCGTCGGAAAGGTCAACTGGGTAAAAACAAACAACAAACTGAAAAAGCAGGAGAGGAGGCCAAATAATCATGAGTCTGCAAAACGAACCCGTTAGCAAAAACGAAAACCGCAAGAAATATTGCCGTTTTAAAAAGTCCGGTATCAAATACATCGACTACAAAGATCCCAACTTCCTGTTGAAGTTGTTGAACGAACAAGGTAAAATTCTGCCCCGGCGGATTACCGGTACGAGCCTGAAATTCCAGCGTAAAGTGGGTCAGGCCGTTAAGCGTGCCCGTCACCTGGCTCTGTTACCTTACGTAGGCGATTCATTGAAATAAGTTGATGGTATACGGTTTTCGGTTTAACCCGTTAATCGTATACTAAAAACTGACAACTCATTCACAATCATGCAAATCATACTGAAAACCGACATTGCCGGACTGGGTTTTAAGAACGATACGGTTGACGTAAAACCTGGCTACGGCCGTAACTACCTGATTCCGCAAGGGTATGCTGTCATGGCAACGGAATCAAATAAAAAAGTGGTTGCTGAAAACATTCGGCAAGCTGCTCACAAAGCCGAAAAACTGAAGAACGATGCCCTGGCGCTGGCCGAAGCATTGGGTCAACTGGAGCTGACGGTTCCGGCCAAAGCGGGCGAAAGCGGAAAAATCTTCGGTCGCGTTACCAACACGCAAGTGGCGGATGCGCTGAAAGAAAAAGGCTATGACATCGACCGGAAAAAAATCACGATCGACGAAGCCAAAGTACTGGGTACGTATAATGCCGTTGTTAACCTGCACAAGGATGTAAAACAGACGGTGAAATTTGAAGTAGTAGCTGAATAAGTTGCTGGCTCTCAGTAGCTTGTTTTATGAAATAAATTGAAGCGGTCCGGACTTTTTCGGGCCGCTTTTTTGTTGTTACAGTATGGACTTTCGTACTGAACTAACACCGGAAAAACTCCCGGTTCTGATCCGGCCCGAGGACCGGATCGTGACTATTGGATCCTGTTTTGCTGAAGTGCTGGGTCGCCAACTGGCCGATAACAAAGTAAACGTACTGAGCAATCCGTTCGGTACGCTGTTCAATCCGGTATCGATTGATAAACTGCTGCGGGCGGCTCTGCTGAAGGGGGAGCCCGATCCGGATTTATACATTGACCGCGACGGTCTGTGGTTCCATTATGACTTTCATTCGTCGCTTTGGGGCCATACCCGCGACGAACTTCACTGCCGTCTGACGGAGTGCCTGACTCAGACCGGTCAGGCGCTGAAAAGCGCCAACTGGCTGGTGCTGACGCTGGGAACGGCGGTTGTCTACCGGCATCTGGAAGCCGGAAAGGTAGTAGCGAACTGCCAGAAAATGCCGGGTTTCCTGTTTGAAAAGTACCTGTATGCCTACGAGCATATTCAGGGAACGCTAACCGGTCTGGTGAAGACCTTAAAGCAGGTAAATCCGGGTTTGCAAATTCTGCTGACGGTCAGTCCGGTTCGCCACACCAAAGATTCGCTGCCCGTTAATCAGACTAGCAAGTCGATTCTCCGGGCGGTTAGCCATGAATTGACGGTCTGGAATGAGCAGGTCCATTACTTCCCGGCCTACGAAATCATGATGGACGATTTGCGGGATTACCGGTTTTATGAAGCCGATCTGATCCACCCTAACGCCGTTGCCGAGACGTATATTTTTGAAAAATTTGCCGGATGCGCATTTGATGACGAACTTCGCGGATTCATCACCGGCTGGCAGAGCCTTCGGAAAGCGCTGGCGCACCGGCCTTTCCACGAAGGAACGGAGTCACACCGGCGGTTCCTGGAAAACTTGCTGAAACAACTGGATGCATTTTCCAAAAAGACGGATGTCAGTCAGGAGATTAAAGAAGTAGAGCGACGCCTACGGGCTTTTCAAACGATTGACCCCGGTGCGAACCAGGCTGCCTGATTCGCTGTTCACCCAACAGTAACTGCACAGTATGTCAACTTATAGACTCACAAAAGAAGCCGTATTAAACGCCCTTGGGCATGTTGAAGAACCTGATTTAAAGCGTGACCTAGTTACGCTTAATATGGTGAAAGACATTGAATTAGGAGTAGATCAGGTTCGGTTTACGGTGGTGTTGACCACACCCGCCTGTCCGTTGAAGGAACTGATCCGCAAACGTTGCGTTGATGCCATTCACACGTATATTGGCCCCGATATCGAGGTAAATGTGAATTTGACGGCCGACGTCAGCTCAACCCGTTTTAATACACCGGTTTTACCGGGCGTTAAAAATATCATTGCCGTTGCTTCCGGAAAAGGTGGGGTTGGTAAATCAACCGTTACGGCCAACCTGGCGGTAGCCCTGTACAAATCCGGCGCAAAAGTGGGCATTATCGACGCTGATATCTTCGGCCCTTCGATTCCCGTTATGTTTGGCGCGGAAGAACTGCAACCGGCAGTGGGGCAGGTAGAAGGCAAAAATATGCTGCAACCCATTCAACAGTTTGGGGTGAAACTGATGTCAATCGGTTTTCTGACGCCCCGGGATAATGCCATCATCTGGCGGGGACCGATGGCGAGTCAGGCCCTGCGTCAGTTTTTTGCCGATACCCACTGGGGAGAACTGGACTACCTGCTGATTGACCTTCCTCCCGGTACGAGCGATATTCACCTGACACTGGTGCAAACCGTGCCTGTGACGGGAGCCGTTATTGTAACGACTCCGCAAAAAGTGGCGCTGGCCGATGCCACCAAGGGGCTGGCCATGTTCCGGCAGCCACAAATTAACGTGCCGGTATTAGGCGTCATCGAAAACATGGCGTATTTTACTCCCGCCGAGTTGCCCGATTCAAAATACTTTATTTTTGGCAAGGGGGGCGGTCAGGAACTGGCCGACAAGTACGATGTGCCGCTGCTGGGCCAGATTCCGCTGGTGCAAAGCATTCGGGAAGCGGGCGACGACGGAAAACCCGTTGTAACCGAAAACGATCCTGTTACGTCGGGCGCATTTCGGTCGGTGGCTGAAGCCCTGGCGCAGCAGATTTCGGTCCGTAATGCCACGCAGGACAAGACCCGGCCGGTTGAAATTGTCCGCCAATAAGCCATCTTATTGGATTAAAAGAGGAAAATGCGTATTTTTACCATCAGTCATATACTACGTCGAGAATGGGAACTGCAACCGATAACGAATTATTAATAAACCGAATAGAGTCGGCACTGAACGGTATTCGCCCTTATCTGGAAGCGGATGGTGGCAACGTGAAAGTGCTCGAAGTGACGAACGACAAAGTGGTTCGTCTGGAACTGGTCGGCGCGTGTGGATCCTGTCCAATGTCGGCGATGACGTTTAAAGCGGGTCTGGAAGAGGCCATTCTGAAAGCCGTTCCGGAGGTTTCGCGGGTAGAAGCCACTAATTTGACCCCGGCGTTTTAAGAGATAAATCGTCTATAAAATTCGCGTTTGAAGAGTTTAGCCGTTAGTCCGTCGGATTAGCGGCTTTTTTGTTATTTTGCGCCCACAGACCGCGCAGGTCGCTTCAACCTGGGTCGTACATTCATTCCATAAGCTTACCAGAATCTCGCAGACTAAAATCTGTGGGTGTGTCAAAATGAAAATAGGAATCTTCTTCGGAGGCCCGTCGCGCGAACGGGAAGTCTCATTTGCCGGCGGTCGCACAGCCCTGACTCATATCGATAAAACATTATTCCAGCCCGTCATGGTGTTTGTTGACGGACTGGGTAACTTCATCCTGATTCGGGAAGAATTTCTCTCCAGAAGCTCAATCCGGGCTTTTTATCCGCAGCAGACAGACGGCCGTTTCAGCGTGTATATTGAATCGTTAGCCGGCCTGCCCGCCGAAGAGATCGAAGCGCAAATCAGCGCAATTGGTCAGCGGATTCAACCGCAGGAATTTAAGCAGCATTTTGATTTTGCTTTTCTGGCAATGCACGGCCCAGACTGCGAAGACGGCGGCATTCAGGGCCTGCTGGAATGGTACAAAATACCGTACAGCGGACCGGGTTTGATGGGGTCGGCTGTGGGGATTAATAAAATTCTGCAAAATGGACTGATTGCGCTCGTCAATAACCAGGAGAAAAAGGCCTCCACCATCAGCCGCCCGGCCTGGGATCAGGCCGATAAAGCCAGCGTTTTTGAATCGCTGCAAAGTCTGCTGGGCCTGCCGATTGTTGTGAAAGCCCCCCATCAGGGTTCGTCTATCGGCGTGGTGATTGTTCGGGAAAACGATCTGGATACATTTATCCGGGCCGTTGATCAATGTTTTTTTCGGCAGGAAATTGATCTGGAAAGCTGGAAAGCACTTTCAGAAGATGAGCAGGTGGCTTCTATTCAGTCCATTACGGAGCTGGATTCGGGCATTGGCTTTCCCGTGGTGATCGAAGAAACCGGCGAGGTGATCTGCCATCCAAAGGATTTGCTGGAAAAAGCCAGTGCCTGGGCCGAATCCGGTTATCAATCGCTGATGATTGCATCGGTCAATTCGGAGGATGACGTGCTGTTTGAAGAGTTTATCAGCGGGCAGGAGTTTTCGTGTGGGGTGATTCAGGACGACGATGGAACGGCGGTGGCCCTGCCGCCAACCGAAATTTACAACGTCACGAGTTTCGATTTTAAATCAAAATACCAGTCGGGCAGCACGACCCGGAAGCGGATTCCGGTCGGTACCAGTCTGGAACACAACCGGGAAATTCAGGTTAATGTAACTGAAGTGTTTACAAAACTGGGCATGAACGTCTGCGCCCGCATCGACGGTTTTCTGACCCCGGACGAAGCCGACAAACCGGGGCGGGTACTGCTCCACGATCCTAATACCATTCCCGGTATGTCGCCAACGTCGCTCATTTTCAAACAAATGGCGGAGATTGGCCTGAATGTAACACAGGCTATCACCTACTTTATCCGTCAGTCACTACGCGAACGCATCCGGACCGGCAAGGATATCATCGGCTTGCGTCAGCAGTTGGCGGACCTGGATATTCGCATGGCGGATCGGAAAAATTTACACCTGCCGACTGAAGAGTTTGTAGTTGATATGACCCACGAGGATATAGAAGCCTCCTGGCAGGAAGCAAAAACCTGGTACGGACATCATGCCGCACAGGGACAGGCCAAACCGGTTGTTGTGTTAAAAACCGCGCAGGAGCGGCACGAATTACCGCTTAATTTGTTGTTCAAGGACACGGTTGCCGACGTGCTGGAAGCGTTAGCCCAACCGATGCATCCGTTGATTGCCGAGACCCGGGAACGGGCCAAAGCGATTACGGAACGGTATTCTTAAAAACAACTGCCTCATGGATTTACAAGTAAGCGGAAAGACCGCTCTGGTAACGGGCTCAACCGCCGGAATTGGCCTGGCAATTGCCAAAACGCTGGCTCAGGAAGGTGCTGAAGTCATCATTAATGGTCGAAATAAAGAGCGGGTCGAAGCCCTGGTACAGCACTTGTCGAAAGAGTTGCCCGGGACCCGATTCCGTGGCATCGCGGCTGATTTTAGCAAGGTGGAGGAAGTCAATGCCTTGCTGGCGGCCTTGCCCGAAGTGGATATTCTGATCAATAACGTCGGGGTTTTCGAACCGAAAGAGTTTGCGGATATCCCGGATGAAGACTGGTTCCGGTTTTTCGAAGTAAATGTACTGAGCGGGGTGCGGCTTTCTCGTCATTATTTCCCGAAAATGCTGGCAAAAAACTGGGGGCGTATCATCTTTGTGTCCAGCGAATCGGCGCTGCAAATCCCCACCGAAATGATTCATTACGGCACCACAAAAACCGCCCAACTGGCTATTTCGCGCGGTTTGGCCGAACTGACAACCGGCACAGAGGTGACGGTCAATACCGTATTGCCCGGCCCAACGTTTTCGGAAGGTGTTGGTGATTTTATCGGCAGCATGGCGGCAAGAAGTAATGTGTCGGTAGAAGAAATGGAGCAAGATTTCTTTAAAAATGCCCGCCCAACGTCGATCATAAAACGGTTTGCCACCACGCAGGAAATCGCCAACATGGTGGCTTATCTCGTCAGTCCGCTGGCATCGGCCACCAACGGAGCCGCGATCCGGGTGGATGGGGGCGTGACCAAGACAATTGCCTGACGTACGCTAAAACGCACAGAAAAGCCGTCCTGAGTAACCCTCCGGACGGCTTTTTTATGATGTTAGTCATTCATTCAGGCTTTTTCCTCCCAAACCTGACACAGGTTCACGATTACTTCTACAGCTTTTCCCATATCCTGAACCGATACCCACTCGAGTCGCGAGTGAAACGCGTGTTCGCCCGCGAAAATATTGGGGCAGGGTAGACCCATGAACGACAACCGCGAACCGTCTGTACCGCCCCGGATGCTCCGGCGCTCGGGCGTAAGTTCGCTTCGGCGAATGGCTTCCAGCGCATTTTCAACTACGGGGGGGTGCTGGTCAAGCACTTCCTTCATGTTGCGGTATTGCTCCTTCACGTCGAACGTGGCGCTGGAATTAGGGTACGAAGCCAGGACCGTGTTCAGCAGATCTTGAAGGTATTGCTCTTTTTGGTGCAATCCGCTGACGCTGAAATCGCGGATAATAAAGTCAACCACCGCCTGATCCTGATTGCCTTCCAGATGGCCCGGATGAATAAAGCCTTCGTAACCTTCGGTGGTTTCGGGCGAGAGCGAATCTTTCGGGAGGGCAGCCAGCAGGTCAGCGGCAATTTTTAACGCATTTTCCAGCTTGCCTTTCGCAAAGCCCGGATGGGTGCTAACGCCCCGAATGGTGATTCGTACGGCATCCGCCGAAAACGTTTCATCTTCCAGCGTGCCGCGCATTTCGCCATCAATCGTGTAACCAAAATCCGCGCCTAGTTTTTCCAGATCAACTTTCTCGGTTCCGCGTCCAACTTCTTCGTCGGGTGTAAAAAGCAGGCGAATTTTCCCGTGTTTAATAACCGGCTCTTTCATAATCAGCTCGGCGGCCGCCATGATTTCGGCCACTCCGGCTTTGTTGTCGGCGCCTAGCAAGGTGGTTCCGCTGGCGGTGATGATATCATTGCCGATCTGATCATTCAGGTCGGGGTGGTCGGCCCGGCGGATGATTTGGGTGGGATCGTCGGGCAGTACGATGTCAGAACCGTCCCAGCCGTGGTGGATAAGCGGTTGGACGCCTTCACCGGTTACATCCGGCGACGTATCCATGTGGGCGCAGAGGCACAACACGGGCACGTTCGGTTTGTCGGTATTCGCCGGAATGGTAGCATACACATACCCGTACTCGTCCAGTTCGGCGTCAGAAATACCGATTTCGTGCAGTTCCTGGACCAGTAAACGGCCTAAGTTTTTTTGTTTTTCGGTAGACGGATTGGTTGTAGAATGGGGATCGGATTGCGTATCAATCTGAACGTAACGCAGAAATCGCTCAGTAACGGACGTTTGCATAAGGAGTATGGGGTAACTTCAAACCGTATAATTACCATTTTAACGGTTAAGAACGGTATTTTACCAGAATAACCGCAAAAAAACTGATCGTGTCAGGCGCTTTTGGCTCATAAACAAGCCTGAACGGATCAACAGCCAGTAGCAACGCCGGTTTTCAGGTCAGTTGGTTTGGATTTTCGCTTTAAATAGCAAAAGCCGGAATCCAGTCAGATTCCGGCTTTTTGATGCTGAAAGACATTGCTTACGCTTCCACCGCCGTCTTGAATTCGGACGTAAAGTGGAATTTAATGTCGGGGTTATTTTGAATGTTCATCCGCAGAATCCAGTCAGATTCGGCCAGAAAAACCGGGTTGCCATCTTTGTCGTACGCAATGGCGAGTCCTTTTAGACGGATAAATTCATCCAGTTTCTTTTTGTCGTCCGAGGTGAGCCAGCAGGCTTTGGATACCGGCATGGAAACCCAGCGGCATTTGGCACCATATTCGTGTTCGAGACGGTATTGAATAACGTCAAATTGCAGTTCGCCCACGGTACCGACGATCTTCCGGTTTCCGCTGATCAGGGTAAACAACTGCGCGACACCCTCATCGGTTAATTGCTGAATCCCTTTTTCCAGTTGCTTGGATTTCATCGGGTCGGCATTGATGAGTTCTTTGAAAATCTCGGGTGAAAAACTCGGAATTCCGGTGTATTGCAGCTCTTCGCCCTCGGTTAGCGTATCGCCAATTTTAAACGAGCCGGTATCGTACAAACCAACCACATCGCCCGGGTAACCTTCTTCAACAATGCTTTTGCTGTCGGCCATGAAGCTGAACGGACTCGAAAACCGTACGTCTTTGTCCAGGCGGGTATGGTGGTAAAATTTCCCCCGTTCGAATGTGCCGGAACAAATCCGCAGAAACGCAATCCGGTCGCGGTGACGCGGGTCGAGGTTCGCGTGAATTTTAAAGACAAAACCGGTAAACTTCGATTCTTCCGGCTTAACGACCCGTTTGTCGGTGGCGCGGGCGATGGGTTCGGGCGAGATGTCGCAGAACGTATCGAGCAACTCTTTAACCCCAAAGTTATTCACCGCCGAGCCAAAAAATACCGGTGCTACTTTGCCTTCCAGGTACGTTTGCCGGTCGAACGGGTCATAGACGCCTTCAATCAGCTCGGCATCTTCGCGGAGTTGAGCGGCATCGCGCTCGCCCACTTTCTGGTCCAGCACGGGCGTGTTGATGTCAATTTCGAGAATATCGTCTTCTACCTTCGTTTTGTTGACGCGGAAGAAGTTCATGGTTTTGTCGTAAAGGCTGTAAACGCCTTTGAAATCCGACCCCATGTTGACCGGCCACGTCAGCGGGCGGACGCGGATGTTAAGCTTGGCTTCCAGTTCGTCCAGCAGATCGAACGGATTCTGGCCTTCGCGGTCGAGTTTGTTGATGAAAATAATAACCGGTGTATCGCGCATCCGGCAGACCTCCATCAACCGTTCGGTTTGTTCCTCTACGCCCTTTACGCAGTCGATAACCAGGATTACACTATCGACGGCGGTAAGTGTCCGGTAGGTATCTTCCGCAAAGTCTTTGTGACCCGGCGTATCCAGAATGTTAATTTTAAGGTCACGGTATTCAAACGTCATAACCGACGTGGCCACCGAAATACCGCGCTGCTTTTCAATTTCCATGAAGTCTGAGGTGGCCGACTTCTTGATTTTGTTGGACTTAACGGCTCCGGCGGTTTGGATAGCGCCCCCAAAGAGCAGCAATTTTTCGGTCAGTGTCGTTTTCCCGGCATCCGGGTGACTAATGATCGCAAAGGTCCGGCGACGGCTAATTTCCTGTGTCGTACTCATTATATACTAAACGGCCCGTATGGTTGGCCTCTTTTCGTCTGATGCTTCTTGTAAAATACAAAGATACGAAATTTTTAGGGCAGGCTGAGGAACAATCCGGCAACTCGGCGGGTTGAGACATGGTCTTTTCACGAGAATTAGTAGTTTTGAAAAAAAACGGCTTCTCTTAACCTACAACATATGAAGAAAGTACTCTACCTTGTCCGGCACGCAAAGGCTGAAGATCGGGCCAGTTTCCAGCGTGACCACGACCGCGACCTGGTTTCGGAAGGGATTATGGCCGCGGCCCGGATGGGGCGTCATCTGGCAGCAATGGGTATAAAACCCGACTGTCTGATCAGCAGTACGGCCAATCGCGCCAAAGACACCGGGAAGGTGATAGCGGAACAGTTGAACCTTGATCCGGACTCGATGGTGCTGGAAGCCAGGCTGTTCGATGGCGGGCCGAAAGCGTACATGGCCGCCATCAACGAAGTCAGCAGCCAGTGCCAGTCGGTGATGCTTTTTGGCCATAATCCCGACATCTCCTATTTTGCCGAGTTTCTGACGCATGCCGACGTGGGTTCAATGAGCAAAGGAGCCGTTGCCATTATTGAATTTGATGGGTTGGAGTGGGCGGAAGTGTCGGGTCGGACGGGGCAATTAGTGGACCTGATTGTGCCGAAAAAATTGAAAGAATCATGAAGCAAAACCGGCGTATTCTTTTTATAGTCGCCCTGATTTTTACCGTTATTATAGCCCTGCTGGCCATCGACATGGGCCGACGCACAACGGCGCCCTGGAATAAAAAACGGCAGCTTGAACGGGCCTTGCCCGTCGAACCGGATGGTACGGACATCGACACCTCGGTGCTGGATACGTCGGACACCGTGTTTGTCGAAGATAGTACCAGCCGCTAATCAGGCATTTTCAGCATTAAACAAACCGTATGGGCCGTATTACGTCGTTTATTAAACGCAAGGTTTTTCGCATGAACCGCGACCGCTGGAATTACCAGTATGACAAAGGCTTGTGGGAGGGCTTGAAGGGGCTTGACGAACTGGCCCGGTTCAGCGTCATCATCGGTTACATTAAATACCTTAAACCCGGGCAGCCCGAAATTGTGGAGATCGGGTGTGGGGAAGGTCTTTTACAACAACGGCTTCAGACCCAGAATTACGGGCGGTATGTAGGGCTGGACATTTCGGACAGGGCCATCCAGACGGCGCAGGCGCAGGCCGACGGAAAATGTACCTATCGCGTAGGCGATATGGATACCTACCAGCCCGAAGGATCATTCGATCTGATTATTTTTAACGAATCGATTTATTACAGCCGTCATCCGCTCGAAACCCTTCAGCGGTATGCTACGCGCTTGAAAGCGAATGGTTTACTAATTGTTACGATCAATGACCATAAGCATAGCGATGAACTTTGGCATCGCATTAGAGACGGCTTTGATCTGCTGGACGAAGCCACGACCATCACCGCCAAATCCACCTGCGTCTGTAAAGTTCTTCTCCCGAAGGGGGCAAAAAGCGAACTATAATGAGATAAAAAACGACGAATATTTCTGTTTTATCGCGTCACCCTTGATTTTATTTGGCACATTATTTGTGTACAAACAAATAAAGGAATGGAGATGGAGACTGTTTTAGGAATCGGATCGCGGGTGAAACATAGCGAATTTGGTGTCGGGGTTATTATCAATATAAAATCGAACGGATATGTTGTGACTTTTATCGAAACCGGTGTCAAAATAATAAAATTCAATACTCCTCTGGAAGTGATTGAAGAGGTAGAGCCGGATCGTGATCTGGTCAGTCTGCTCGATGTGGAGCAATCTCTGGTCCGGGTATTGCAAAAGTGGGTGGATGTAACGGAAGTGGTGCCCCTTGGTGACAAATGGAAAGGCGGGAAGTTGATTTTAAAGCCGGGACGGACGAATCTGGCTTCCAAAGAAATAGCAATTGAAGTGTTTTTTCACAAGATTGTCATGATGCGCGATCGGTTACGGGTACTGGAGCAACGGATCAACACCAGTTCGCTCGACGAGGAAGAGAAAATCAACCTTCAGCAGTATATCACCCGTATTTACGGAACCATGACTTCTTTTAACTTCTTGTTTAAACAAACAGAACAGTATTTCACCGGCGACAAAGCCGCCGTGGAATCGTAGATACTAAAAATAATAAATGTGATTTGGGTTAGGGTTAACCGACGAAGGAGTGCCCGCTGTTTTTAACGGCGGGCACTTTTGTTTGCTAGGAGCGGGGATGAAAGTCCGTAATAATCTGCTTCAGATAGTCCCGGTCGAGATGGGTGTAAATCTCAGTCGTTGTGATCGATTCGTGGCCGAGCATCTGCTGAACCGCCCGCAGATCGGCGCCCCCTTCAATCAGGTGAGTGGCAAACGAATGCCGGAACGTGTGCGGACTGATTTCTTTTTGAACACCGGCTTCAATCGCCAGTTTTTTAATGGTTTTGAACACCGATACGCGCGAGAGTGTGCCCCCTCGCAGATTCAGAAAAACCGTGTCTTCCGCTCCTTTCTGAACGTCCAGCTGACTTCGGATATGCTCGACGTACAGCGTCGTGTGTTTGATGGCGTCTTTGCCGATGGGCACCAGCCGCATTTTGTTGCCCTTTCCGGTAATGCGGATGAAACCCACTTCGAAATAACAGTTGGTCAGCCGCAGATCGAGCAGTTCGGACACACGCAGGCCGGAGCTGTACAGCATCTCAATCATGGCGCGGTCGCGGGTGCCGCCGGGCGTTGAGAGATCAATGGCGGCCAGAATGGCTTCAATTTCGGGGGAACTGAGCGTATCCGGCAGTTTTCGGCTGAGCTTCGGACCGTCGATGAGTTGCGTCGGGTCGGTTTGGATCTCGTTTTCCAGCAGCAAAAATTTATAGAAAGCTTTCAGGCCGGATAGAATACGGGCCTGCGACTGGGCCGACAACCCGAGATCGGTCAGGTAGGCCAGAAAAGCAAAGATCAAGTCTTCGGTGACCACCGTAGGAGAAGCTGTTTCTCCCGATAATTCCACAAATTCGCGCAACTTGGTAACGTCGCGCAGATAGGCTTCCACGGAATTTTCGGCCAGCGAACGTTCCAGGTTCAGGTAATTTTTAAATGCGTTAATGTAACTTTGCCACACGGTATCAGTACGGATTCCTGCCTGCGAATTACGGTTTAATCCGGACAAACGCAATGAATGCAAAACCGTATTTCATAACCGTCTTGCTTTTCCTCCCTTAAACCACTGGCTATGAAACAGATTCTGATTTTAAATGGTCCTAACCTAAACTTGCTGGGCAAGCGTGAACCGGAAATTTACGGAAGCCGTACGTTTGTCGATTACCTCGAAACCATCGAACAGGCTTTCCCGGACGTGCAGATCCGGTATTTTCAGTCGAACCACGAGGGTGAACTGATTGATAAAATTCACGAACTGGGCTTTACCGTCGACGGTATTGTGATCAATGCCGGGGCTTATACGCACACGTCCATTGCGCTGGCGGATGCGCTGGCGGCCGTGACAGCACCTGCGGTTGAAGTGCATATTTCCAACGTTCACGCCCGCGAAGCCTTTCGGCACCACAGCTATCTGTCGGCCAAGTGCAAAGGGGTTATTGTTGGGCTGGGCCTGATGGGGTACGATCTGGCCGTACGGTATTTAGTAAGTCTGGGCGCTTAGCCCGTAACCTATCGCCAATGATTACCTTTTATCCCGGTCCTTCCAAAGTCTATCCGCAGGTGGCCGATTATGCGCAGGAAGCCATACGCTCGGGTGTAGTAAGCCTGAACCACCGCAGCGCCGGTTTTATGGATATTGTGAAGGAAACCGTCCAGCTGCTGCACGAAAAACTGGCCATTCCGGCGGATTACCACATTGCCTTTGTGTCGTCGGCTACGGAGTGCTGGGAGATTGTGGCGCAATCGCTGACGGTGACAACGAGCCTGCATCCCTACGGCGGGGCTTTCGGGAAAAAATGGATGGAATACGCCCACCGCATCAAACCGATGATTATGCCCGGTGAGGCCGATGTCCTGTGCGTGGTGCAGAATGAAACATCGAACGGTACGCAGGTCCGGATGAATACGCTGGCCCAATTCCGGCAGGAGTTCAGCGGACTGATAGCGGTCGATGCGGTGTCGTCGCTGGGTGGGCTGGCGTTCGACTGGACGCTGGCCGACGTCTGGTTTGCGTCGGTGCAGAAATGCCTGGGTTTACCGGCGGGGCTGGCGGTACTGATTTATTCACCCGATGCTCTGAAACAGGCCCAAATCATCAACGACCGGCAGTATTACAACAGTTTGCTGTTTGTTCACGAAAACATTGAAAAGTACCAGACGCCGTTTACCCCGAACGGTTTGGGAATCTACCTGTTGATGCGGGTGTTGCAGCAGGTTCCGCCCATTGCCCAAACCGACGAACTGATTCGGAAACGGGCTGCGGACTGGTACCGGTTTATGGGCGAAGAAACCGCCTGGAAGCTGCTGATCGAAAGCCCCGAACAACGGTCGGACACGGTTATTGCCGTGCGGGGAAGTGAAGCGGAAATCCGGGCCGTAAAAACCGCTGCACAGCAGGCCGGTATTACGCTGGGCAACGGCTACGGAGAGTGGAAATCCACAACGTTCCGGATTGCCAACTTTCCCGCTATTGAGGATTGGGAAATTGAACAGTTGAAAGCGTTTTTACGGACTTATCGGACGGATGCTGAATTTTAAGGAAATCATATCGGTTACGCTTATTCTGTTTTCGGTGATTGATGTCATCGGATCGTTGCCGATTATTATCGACCTGCGCCGAAAGGTTGGTAAAATCGAGTCGGAGAAAGCTACGCTGGCGTCGGCGCTGCTGATGATTTCGTTTCTGTACATTGGCGAATCGATTCTGAAGTTATTCGGCGTAGACGTATCGTCCTTTGCGGTGGCCGGTGCGTTAATTATTTTTCTGCTGGGACTGGAAATGATTCTGGGCCGGAATATTTTCAAATCCGATGAGCACAGCACCGGGTCGGCCCACATCGTGCCCATTGCTTTTCCACTCATTGCCGGAGCGGGAACCATGACCACTATTCTGTCGCTGAAAGCCGAATACGCAACCGCCAACATTCTGGTTGGTATTCTCATTAACCTGGTCCTGATTTACATTGTGCTGAAATCGTCGGAATGGATCGAAAACCGCATTGGGCCGGGTGGCACGAACATTCTGCGGAAGGTTTTCGGTATCATTTTACTTGCCATTGCCATTAAATTGTTTAAAAATAACTTCTGATGCAGACACCTGATTCATTAAATGCTGTTGCCGAATTTCACCGTACTTTTCACCATCCGGTGCTGGATGCTCCCCAGATACCGTCCGAAACCCGCTGTAAGCTCCGGGTGGCCCTGCTGGCGGAGGAGTTGAAGGAACTGGAAGTGGCGATTCTGGAAAAAGATATTGTTGAAGTAGCCGACGCGCTCTGCGATTTGCAGTATGTCCTGGCCGGAGCGATTCTGGAATTTGGTCTGGGCGAAAAATTCAAAACGTTGTTCGACGAGGTGCAGCGCTCGAACCTCAGCAAAGCCTGCTTAACGGTTGAAGAAGCCGAAGCCACGGTGCAGCATTATCAGGAGAAAGGCGTTGAGTGTCACTACGTCGAATCGGACGGAAAGTACCTGGTGTACCGGACCGCTGATAACAAGACGCTGAAAAACGTCAATTACTCACCGGCCAGTCTGGAAGCGATTCTGAAATAGTTTAAAAAAGTCCGGCCGGTTAATCAACCGGCCGGAGCTTACAATAACCTAAATAAATAACAAAAAGCGACCGGTTTACCCGAAGTCAGTGCATACGACAAAAGCCGTATCATCCAAATTCAGGCTCCGGATTGGGTTTATTGAGTGTGTTCGGCCGGCGATAGTTCAGGCTAACCGGTTTCTGAATTTTGCCGCGAAACTTTATTGTCCAGAGTAGGAATCCGGCCAGCGCCACCCCGCCGATTCCGAGATACGTCAGTACGGGGGCAATGTCATCGAGCGAATGCAGGTCCGTAACAAAGAGCGCCGTTACCTGCGTGGCCAGTTTTAAAACGACGTTGGGAAACAGACCCATCAAAAGCAGACTCAGGCCCGCGATGGCCTTGGGCAGAATCATGTCATCAGATACTTCCGTTGCCTGCGCTGCGGCTTCAGACCGGACAGCGTCTAAAAATGTCCTCCGGAATACCCTGATAAATCCGAACATACTCCAGCTAATCAGAAAAGTAAGACTCAGCAGCACGGTCCAGATCAACACGTGCAGCAGGGAGTTGTCAACCGTCAGTCCTTTGAGCAGACCGGCGTAAAGCAAAGTTTCGGAAATGGATATAGTGAGGGGTGGGATTCCGCAAAGCGCCAGCAAGCCAATTGAAAACAGCATCGAGGTTTTCGGCATGGTTTGCATCAGTCCGCCCAATTGCTCAAGGTGGCGGGTGCGAGTAGCCCGGTAAATAGACCCAATACATTGAAATAACAGCGATTTGGACAAGGCATGGGTAAGAATGTGGAGAATACCGCCGGTAAAGCCCAAAGCCGCCAGTGCGGACGTATGGAAGGCAAGACCCAGCACGCCAATCCCAATCCCGATGCCGATGATCCCCGTATGCGTGATGCTGCTGTAAGCCAGCAACCGCTTGCCATCCTGCTGTGTAAAGGTATACCGGAGGCCCACAAAAGCCGTTATGAATGATGCCGTCAGGATCAGCAGGCCGACCGGGAACAAATCCGTGTGAACCGAAACCAGGACCCGAAGAATACCGTAAATTCCCATTTGCGTCAGGATGCTGGACATGATACTGGAAACATGGGAGGGGGCCGTCAGATGCGTAGGAGGAAGCCAGGTATGGAGCGGGGCAAAACCGGCGTAAATCCCGAATCCGACGAAGAACAGGAAAAATACCGGGAGTGAACCGTGGCCACCGAAATACGCATCGAGGGTTTCAAAACCAGCTACCGAACCGTTTGATTTGGCAATCAGGAAAGCCGTTGTGATCAGTGCCAGCCCGATTTGCATCTGGAGGAGGTACTTGAAGCCGGTTTTCAGGATCTCCTTTCGCTCAGCTTCAAAGACCACCAGACCGAAGGCCGAAACCGTCATAAGCTCCCAGGCCGAAAGAAACGCGGTTCCCTCGCGCAGGGTGTTTACTAAAATCAGGGAAATATGGAGCCACAAAAGCGCCAGATGGTGCAACGACAACCGAACATCCGACAGGGTTTTACGGTAGAGTTTCAAATAACCGTTGGCATACAGTAAGCCAATCAGGAGCGTGAGGCTGATAATCGTCAGAAAAAAAGCGGATAGGCTGTCAATATTTGCCGAGAGGTTGAAGCCCGCCAGTTCGAGCAGATTAAACTGCATCAACCCACCGGTCGATAGCGCCCGGAACGCCCAGGAAGAAGCCGTAACAATCAGCAGGGTATGCAGAAAGAGACTGAAAAAATATTTCGTCTGCGCCCGGAATAAAAACACTCCGAAGCCACTCAGGGCCGTAAAAATTAAAACAGCAGACTCCATGCACAAGGTAAGCGTAAGGCTGGAGCAAAATTCCTGCTGATTAGTTAAAAGTAAATTAAGGCTGAGTTAAAAACTGGTTAAATCAGAGGGACTTAGGGCTTATCGTCCAGTTCAAAGGCTACGGATTTTTCAACGGGGGTTGTTTTCCGTACCGGGAATGTGACTTCAAAGCAGGTTCCCTTTCCAATTTCTGATTCTACCCGAATATACCCCTTGTGAATGGTAATAATCCGTTGGGTGAGGGTGAGGCCAATACCGTGACCAATAATACCAGACGTCGTTTCGGAGCGGAAAAAGGGTTCGAACAGATGGGGAATGTCTTCCGGCGGTATGCCGTAGCCGTGGTCGATAAAGGTTAGCTGGATGTAGTCAACGCCCGCGTTCAGGTTGACGATAAGGGTATGATCTTTCGAGTATTTGCAGCCATTTTCGATCAGGTTCTGAAAAGCTATCTGTAGCAGCGCTTCTTCGCCCATCACGATCAGTTCTTCTTCCGTACCGGGCAGGTTTTCGTATTCGATGTCGATACGGTATTCCTGATTCTTTTTCAGTAACTGGCTACGGGCCTGCCAAAGTTGTTCGTCTATGCGTACGGGTTTGAAGGAGAGCGTGCCCGCGTCGGCGTTAACCCGGGCCAGTTCGAGCAGGCCGTTAACCAGTTTATTCATCTTGTTTCCTTCCTCGAGCACACTTTCCAGCGCCTGTTTGTATTCGGCCTGGGTACGATTCTGCATCAGCGCGACC
The DNA here is from genome assembly GCF_003259745.1 of Larkinella arboricola. Taxonomy (GTDB): domain Bacteria; phylum Bacteroidota; class Bacteroidia; order Cytophagales; family Spirosomataceae; genus Larkinella; species Larkinella arboricola. The sequence goes on from NZ_QLMC01000004.1 coordinate 700,684, forward strand.
TCCACCTGGCCCATCATCACCGTCAGGGGCGTTCGGAGTTCGTGGGAGGCATGGGAGACAAAATTTTTCTGGAGAATAAAGGCCTGTTCCAGCCGGTTCAGCATTTCGTTGAACGTGACCGCCAGTTTGGCCAGTTCGTCTTTGGGCCTGCCAACGTGCAGCCGGGCATAGATATTGGTGGCCGAGATGGCGTTTACCTGATCAATGATGTGGGACACGGGTTTGAGTGCATCGCCCGCAAAAAACCAGCCCGCCAGCAGAACAATCACCATGCTGCCCAGACAACTAAAAAACAGAATGTCCCGCAGCGATTGCAGTTTGGTGAAGCCATACCGGTCGATGGCTGTAGCCACGATGACCAGACGGCGGTTGTGGTTATCGTCATACCGAACACCGAGGGTCTCGACTTCGCCCTGGCGCTGGAAGATTTCTTGGCCGTTCCGTACCTGTTCCAGAAACTGTAGCGGAACCGGTTCATGGTCTGAATCGGTTGAGTGGAGGATTCTATTATCGGGCCGATAAATGGTTACGTGTCCTTTGAAAAAAGACATGTAATTCTTTTCAATCTGTTGAAGCATTTCCTCCGTGATACCGCTTACTTCAACGTTTTCCAGCAGTTTGGCGGTGGCAACTGCATTCTGCCGGAGCCGTTCATAAAACTCCCGTTCACGGTATTGATCGAACAGGTAGTAAATGGAGAGCGAAAACAGCAGGAGGATTGAGCCAACCAGCAGCGCAAAGAGTACAGTTAAGCGAGTACGGATGTTCATAGCTGTAGCAGACAGAAAAGGAGAGAGGTTGAACAAACCCGTATTTACCTGGCTTCCCTACTCTTCTTTTAACATATAACCCATGCCGATTACCGTATGAATCAGTTTGAATGGGAAATCTTTATCAACTTTTTTGCGTAAAAAATTCACATAGACATCAATGACATTCGTACCGGTATCGAAATGAATGTCCCAAACTTTTTCGGCAATATCGATGCGGGAAACAACCCGGTTTCGGTTACGCATGAGGTATTCCAGCAGGGCAAATTCTTTAGCGGTCAGTTCAATACGTTTTCCGCCCCGCCGGGCAATCTTTTCGTTTAGGTCCAGTTCCAAATCGGCCACCCGGAGCAGATTGGCCTGCATACTGGTGTCGATAGTCCGTTTACTCAATGCCCGCAGCCGGGCCAGCAATTCCCGAAATTCAAATGGCTTGACCAGGTAGTCATCCGCTCCGGCTTCAAATCCGGCTACTTTATTGTCGAGTGAACCCATAGCCGTCAGCATCAGAATGGGCGTTTTAATGTTTTCCGAGCGCAGGGATTTGGCCAGATCATACCCGTTTATTTTCGGAACATTTACATCCAGCACGATCACATCGTAATTAACGCTTAATGCCATGTTGCGCCCAATCTGGCCATCATAGGCTACATCCACCTCAAATGATTGTTCTTCAAGTCCTTTTTTAACGAATGAAGCGAGTTTAGGTTCGTCTTCTACCACCAAAATTTTCATAACTGTTTTTTCAGGAAGTGGATAATTTGCCAGCGAAATACTACATATAAAGCAATAAAACAAAAAAGCTACCCGAAATACACCTTCAGGTAGCTTTTTTCATCCTATCCACACCATTCAAAGCTAATGTATGCATCAGCTCTGATGTTCAACCTCCCTGTATAAAGGATTAACTATATGTCAGGGAAAATTTAACTTCTCAAAAGTAAAAGAGATAGATTAAACCGGCGTTAAAGACAGGTTAAAATCAGCTAAAATTACTGAGTATCAAAACAAAAAAGCTATCCGGGAGTACCCGAATAGCTTTCCGACTATATCCACACCATTTAAAAACAGCCGCCCGTTCAGGCTTAGGCTGCCTTTATCAATGACCTGATGAGCAGGTCTATGTCTTTATGTCTTGATTCTCAAATTTATCTGCAAATATAGCAGTTGTTTACAGCAACAGCACCAAGTCAGTCTAAAAAATCAATGAAAACTACTTAGTTATTTTATAAACGGTCTCTTTGGCACGAGCTAACAAGGATAAATCATCCCTTTGAGCCATTAAATTGTCAGTTTTTAGTCAAATGACAAAATTTTTGTCATTAAAATTAGAGAGTCGTTACTTTTAGAAGGAACTATGTTAGAGAACGGTTACAAAAAGGCGAAACGCCTGACTGACAAACGTTTCGCCTTTTTATCATAACGTTGAGCAAATTAAACAGAATTAGCGGAATGATTTACCGAGTCTTCTATGTACTCTTTACTCAGTTTTAACGGACTGCTTTGCAGATTCTACACCAGAATGGGCTTTGTCGGCCACGTTATCAACCGTGTTGTTGAACTCGTCTTTGTTCTGGCCACCCTTGTCCTGTAGTTTGTCAGTCCACTGATTAACCTGCTGGTTAACCTGTGATTTAACCTGATCAACCTGTGACTTGACCTGTTCCACTCCTTTACTCCACTGGTCCTGTAAATCCTTCGTGCGTTTGTCAGCTTCGTCCTGAATCCACTGACGGCTTTCCCGGCCGCTTTTCGGGGCTGTCAAAATGCCTGCGACTACGCCGGTAATAAATCCTAACAAAAAATCTCTTGAACTTCTCATGGGTTTCCGATTTTAAAATTGTTAAATGCCGGTACTACTGGCAAATGTATCTAATTAATATTTAGTGTTCCGTTCAACCTGTTGAACGGCATCTTTCGACCGTGAAGCGACAGTATCAACTGCATCGTTGTATTTCGAAGTCAGTGAATCTTTCGCATCATCATACTGGCTGCGAATGCTGTTAAACCCGTTGGTGATGGTATCCTGTAGGTCTTTCAAAAACTTGTCGGAGTCATTCGTAATTTTTTTACGGGTGTCCTTACCGCTGCGGGGAGCGAGTAATAAACCCAGGGCAGCCCCTGTTAATATTGCAACTACGAGTCCACTGAAATTCGATTTCATACCCTTTCAAACGGTTTAAGTGAAAAATGAGACCGCACACGGCGGATTACGACGAGTAGTAAGAAAAATCTGTACCATACTCCGTTATTACCCACCGGGTATATGATTAACTTATTGTTAATCAGAATGTTTAAGGTTCCTCTTTATTTATATGCCAGTGATCTGAAACAGAGGGAGATGAGGAATATTTTCTACAAACTGTAGAACCGCACTGAGGACATGTATAGGCATTTATCTGACCGGGCTATCGTCCGGGTGGAGCAGGGAAGAAGGCATAAGGAGCTGAATAACAAAAAATCCCTGCACTCAAATCTGGTGCAGGGATTCCGTACCCACCGTAACTTGTACTTAACCTAAAATGAAACCACCTAAACCTAAACGTATCGCTAGGGTAGTGAATAGCGAAATATCTACAGTCAATTGACCATCGGGTCAACGGCATTTTTAAATGATGTGCGAATGATTAAACACCCCGTCCACGTATTACCCGAAGCAAAATTGCAACGATAGCAATCACTAATAGAATGTGAATCAGGTTATTGCTTGCAAGGCCCGCTCCGAGTACACCAAAAAAGCCTAGCGCCCAGATGATGATCAGAATGACAGCAATTGTGTAGAGCAAGTTTCCCATTGTTATCGCTTTGCAACCCGAGTAATTTACGTAGTGGCTGCTTGTGTCAATCTAATATGAAAATGTTATGCCAAAAGTATAATAAGGAAACATCAACACTGAAAAATACAAGAAATGGCATATTTGTAGGACCATTTCTCGAAAAACGAGCTGGACATTCTGCTATGAGACTCGAATACTAGCCAAACAAGTGTGGAGAAAAATGCACAGTTGTAGAATAAAGTTGTAGAGAAAAACACACCTTTTAACGAAATATGAAATTATTTATACGGCTTTTTAAAGCTGCCTATTTTATATTTTTTTATAAATACCCCTTAATTTACCCCAAATTCAAATGATTATGCGAAAAACGGGCCAATAGAGGATTTTAGGCACATAATTATCTATAGGACTATATGAGGTAATTTTTGAATGAATGAAAAACGGTAAAACTCGGTATAGCATATGAGGGGCTGGCAAACCGGAAGTCAATATAAGCCGGTTATATCAAATATGATGAATACAAAAAGAGTGTTAATAGTCGACGACGAAGCCGATATATGTCTATTACTCTCCGGTTTGTTAATGCGAATGGGCTATCAGCCTACTTGCGCCAATTTCCTGGAAGAAGGGCGACAGCGACTGGCGCAGCAAACATATGATGCGGTATTTTTGGATTTAAGTCTGCCTGACGGTGTTGGATTTGAACTATTGTCTCATATCCGAAACATGGCTGACAAAACCAAGGTAATTATGATAAGTGCGTTTGATGGAATTGCGGAGCGAAAAAGAGCGTCACAGGAAGGAGCCGATTACTTTATTGGCAAACCTTTTAATCGTAAGACCATCGAACAGGCTTTACAATATATCCAAGTTTAGTTAACTTTATACCCACGTTTATTATACCGGACACTGTAACTGTCCTTTTATGGAAAGAATCTTAATCGTTGACGATAATACGGATATATGCCTGCTTTTAGAACGCTTTCTGTCAAAACAAGGATATAAGACGGCTTCTGTTCAACGAGGAGATGACGCCTTGACTCTTCTGCGAAAAGACTCGTTCGAACTGGTTATCTGTGATTTCAAGCTGCCCGATGTGGACGGCCTGGAAATGCTGCGTCGCATCAAAATACTGGACCCAACTACCGCAGTTATTATCATTACGGGTTACTCCGACGTCCGGATGGCCGTGCAAACGGTTAAGCACGGCGCTTATGATTACGTGACCAAACCGCTGTATCCGGACGAAATTCTCTATACCATCAAAAGCGCGCTGGACCGCCGGACCCAACTGGTTGAGGGCCGTCCCGTTGCCGTCGGAGCCGCAGATGATCATGAGGAGGATGTGCCAGAAGTGAACCCTGTCAAACCGGTGACCCGTTCACCCAAAGCGGGAACCATCCTGACGGGAGGCCGGCGTTTTATTTTCGGAAAGAGCCGGTCCGCTGAAATGCTTCAGAAGCACATTGATTTGATTGCTCCGACGAATATGTCGGTTATTATAACCGGTGAAACCGGTACGGGCAAGGAGTTTGTTGCCAATGCCATTCATCAGAAAAGTAAACGGGCCGGTAAACCGTTCGTTGCTATCGACTGCGGAGCCCTTTCGAAAGAGCTGGCCGGAAGTGAACTCTTTGGTCACGTGAAGGGAGCCTTTACGGGGGCCACGTCCGACAAGATGGGGAGTTTTGAGTACGCCAACGGCGGAACTTTGTTTCTGGACGAAATCGGAAACCTCTCGTACGAGAATCAGATTAAACTCCTGCGCGTCCTACAGGAACGCAAAATCCGGCGCATTGGCAGTAACACGGATATTGTGGTCGATGTCCGGATTCTGGTAGCAACCAATGAAGACCTGCGGGAAGCGGTTCGGCAGGGTCGTTTCCGGGAAGATATTTTTCACCGTCTGGATGAATTCCGGATTGAGCTGACCCCCCTCCGCGACCGTAAAGCCGACATTCTTCTGTTTGCCGAGCATTTTCTGGACCTGGCCAACGAGCAACTGGAAAAGAATGTGCAGGGCTTTGATGATGACGTAAAAGAGAAGCTGAAAGAATATTACTGGCACGGTAACCTGCGCGAAATTCAGAACGTTGTGAAAAGGGCCGTTCTGCTGGCGCAGAGCGATGTCATTACGCTGGACTGTCTGCCGTTTGAAATTATTTCGCCCAGCTACTCGATGGAAGATAGCACCACGGTGGTATCGACGGTTGCTCCGGCCAATAATTTAAAATCGGTATCCGAAAACGCAGAACGCGCAGCCATTATTAAGGTGCTTGAAAAAACCGGCTATAATAAAACGAAAGCCGCTGAAGTGCTTAATATCGACCGAAAAACCCTCTATAATAAGCTCAAAGCGTACGATATTCATCTTTAAAAGAGGATGCACCCTTACAAACGAATAAAGCGGTTATGCCAACTCGTTCGTAAGGGTGCATTTTTTATTTAATCGTAAAGCCAATTGAAACCTGGCCAACCGCATTTTTAGCCTTTCCCATCACTAGCCGGGCCGCCCCATCTTTCGCCACCGGTTGCAGCCCTTGTCCATAACGCAGGCCCAGCAGAACCGTTCCGAAATAGATGTTTAAACCACCGGCTAAACCGTAATCAAACGTATTAAAGTTATCCCGGTTAATGCTTCGGTAATCAGAACCAAGATCGCCTTCGGAGGCCACTTTGGAACTAACCAGATAGGAAGCATACGGTCCGGCCTGCAAGTCGACCGAGTTGCCTAGTTTGAAGGTTGCCAGAACGGGCAATTCCACATAATTCAGTTTAAACGTGTTGCGGCCACTCGCACCCAGCAAATTATAATCCGCCGAGACGCCTTTCATACTATATTGCAATTCAGGTTGGATTGCAAAGAAGCTGCTTACCGGGATTTGCGTAAATACGCCAACGTGAAAACCGATACGCTCGTTGCGATCCTCTACATTGTCGAGATACAATGTGCTGGCATTTAAACCACCTTTAATTCCGGTGCGCGGAGTTGTCTGGGCAGCAGCGTCCAAAAGCGTTAGGCTGCTGATCACAGCAGAAGAAAACAACAGATTAATGAACTGCTTTTTCATGTACTAAATAAAGTTAAATTTACCCTTACGCTCCTTAACAAATTTGTGCCAATCCTGAATTTATTATGATAGGTGGTATGTAAATGGCTGTTTAACAGAAATTTATATTGGGTTTTTGTTGGTTGTAAAACAAAGTGTCCAAAAAAAAACTTTCGATAATGTGGAAGATAATTCTCAAAATGTAGAAGATAATGAGTAAGATTATGGGAATTTAACGACGGTCTTATCGAGTATTTGTCTCTTTTTTCGAAGAAAACTAAAAGGAAAGGTAATTCATAAGATAAATGGAACTGTACTTGTACTTAAAAGAGCACTCAACAATTTATAGATAAGAATGATGAGCAAGCAACTAACCATCAGTATATTGATCGCGGACGATGATGCTGATGATCGTATGTTGATCGAACAGGCTTTTCGCGAGAATAATCTGACCGCAACTTTAAATTTTGTCGAAGATGGGGAGGAACTGATTGATTTTCTCCTTCAGCGGGAACCGTATACATCGGTTATCCGGCCCAGCCTGATTATTCTGGACCTGAACATGCCCCGCAAAAATGGTATTCAGGCATTGCGCGAAATCAAGGCGAATGAACAATTGCGGCAAATTCCCATCGTTGTATTAACAACGTCGACCGCCGAAGAAGATATCCTGCGTACCTATGATCTGGGCGTAAGTTCTTATATTTCGAAGCCATTTGATTACAGCACATTGCTTGATATTACAAACACCATAAAAAAATACTGGATTGACACCGTTTCCTTACCTGATGACTCAACCCGATGAATTATCGGAAAAAAACATCCGGGTTTTGCTGGTTGAAGATGATGAAGATGATTTTGTCCTGACAAAATCGCTGCTCTCTACCCGCGACAACGCCAATATTATGCTTGATTGGGTCAGTGACTTCAATTCGGCATTGGAACATATTTACCAGAATACGTACGATGTGTATCTCGTCGATTACCGTCTGGGCGAACGGACGGGGATCGAGCTGATTCAGGAAGCCTTTAACACCGGTTTTCAAACGCCCATGATTCTGCTGACCGGGCAGGATGATCTGGAGGTCGATTATTCGGCTCTGAAACTGGGGGCCGCCGATTACCTGGTGAAAGGACGAATTGACGCCCAATTGCTCGGACGGAGCATTCGCTACGCCATGCGGCAGGCGCATACCGTCGGAGAACTGGCCGAAAAAGAAAACCGGTACCGTTCGCTGTTTGAGCGGTCAATCGACGCCATTTTTATTACCGACCGTAATTTCGAATTCCAGGAAATTAACCCGTCTATGGTCAATCTGACGGGGTATACCAGTGAAGAATTGCGTACGATGAGCGTTCGAGATTTGTTTGATAAGCCGGAGGTGTATGACCTTCTGCGGCAGCAAATCGACGGTCCGGTACGCGTGAAGGACACGGAAGTGGTGCTGGTTAGTAAAGATAAGAAGAAAATAGACTGTTTGCTCTCGGTGGTGGCCATTCCGGATAAAGCCGGGGTGACCAACTGGTTTCAAACCATTGTGCGGGATGTGACACAGCAAAAGAAAGCACAGCGGGATCTGCTGATTGCTGAGAAATTAAGCATGACCGGCCAGATTGCCCGCAGTATTGCGCACGAAGTTCGCAATCCGCTGACCAACCTGCACCTGGCGCTGGAGCAACTACGCGAAGAACTACCACCGGAAGACCCGGGCCTAACACTTTATATAAATATTATCCGTCGGAATGCGGAACGGATCGGCCAGTTGATCACCGAAATGCTCAACTCGTCGAAACCCCGTGATCTGGAATTAACACCGTACAGCCTCAATGAAGCCGTAAAAGAAACGCTGCACCTGGTTCATGACCGGCTTCAGCTCAAGGGAATGAAGCTGATTACCGATTTCACGACCGACAACAGTGAGGTGCGGCTCGATAAAGAACAGTTTAAAACGGCTTTGCTGAACATTCTGATCAATGCCGTGGAGGCCATGAAGGAGATGTCCGGCATTTTAACCGTTAAAACCGTATCACTGGGCGATCGGGCCATTATGGTATGTGTGGAAGATAATGGAGCCGGTATTTCCGAGCAGAATCGGCAACGTCTTTTCGATCCGTTCTTTACCGGCAAACAGGGCGGTATGGGACTTGGCCTGACAACCACTCAAAACATTATCAATAGCCACCGGGGTTCAATAGAAGTTGACAGCCAAGAAGGGGTGGGAACGACCTTCCGGTTGATTTTCCCTAAATAATACCGGTCTTAATAATGAAGCCAGACGATGGCCACTGAAGATTCAGTGGCCATTTTTTGTGTATCTGGCTGTGGATTTTGGTACACACTCAGACTGCCAATTTCTACAGGATTACCCGCTAAATGGTTTGTTTTAAAAAGCAGGGCAGAAAAATGTATTGTAATAAAGCGCTGATCGTCAGTATTGTACAAACGTATGCCGTGTGGATGAGATGTAGAATTCAAAATGGCATAATTATCTCAATAGGATTGACATCAACACGCAAAAAAGCAAATGTTCTGGACTCAAACTCATTTTCCGGCTGCGATGCGATCGCTTCCGCCTAGTGTTCGGGCCAAGGCGATTGAAATTGCCAATTCGCTTCAAGGTCAGTATGTGTCGGATCAGCGAGAGGTGATTTCGACCAGTATCCAGGAAGCCCGCAGTTGGTCCCGCCGACGATTTATGGAATCTGCCGGTACCCAGTTAAGTTAATCAATCCAATCCCAACCCATATAATTTGAACCACCATGATCTGGAAAAAAAACATTTACGACACGCTGGTAACTTGCGCTTCAACCTGTGATGAATACGCGACGGAATGTTCCCGGCAACAGGATATTGAAGAATTATACCGTTGCATTTTCCTGAGTCTGGATTGCGCCGATTTATGCCGTCAGGTGGCCGTTCTCTACGTTCGGGGTTCCGAAAATACCCGGCTTCTGGCACGCACCTGCATTGAAGTGTGTGAAAAATGCGCCGAAGAATGCGAGCAGATGAGCGCCGAACGGGCCTGCCAGATTGCCTCTACCTGTCGGCAGTGCATCCGGGCGTGTATGGCAATCCTGGAAATGGGCATTCACCACGACGAAGAAACGGAAACATCCCGTTCCCTGTTTGTGGCACTCGGTCGTCAGGAAATGCTTTACAACTAAGCCGTCACTGGACGCTGGAATCAATCAAAAAAAACGGTGCTGGTTTTTAACCGGCCGGGCCATCGGCCATCGGGAAATTCTGTCAGAAACTACGCCCTTGTAGGCAGCGCGGAAGAAGCGGAAGCAAAAATAGTCCGGGAGTAAAATGATATCCAACGCGTAGACCTGACTGTGAATCCCCAATGTGGTAAACATCCCCTAGCTAACTATAGCCACTGCGTTAGCCCTGAGATGGTTTAACCGGATGAAGACCCTGGACCGGTAATCGGCACCGTATATAAATATTAGTTGTAAACAGCCGATTGTTTTAGTGTATACTAATTCCGTCGGCTGTTCATTTTTAGTTTAATCTTTAGTAGCCATGGAAACCAAAGAACAACAGAATACGGAGATGGCGAGAGTAAGCAAACTGATCGAAGGAATTCGGATTGGGATGCTCACCACGCAGGACGGAAATGGGAACCTCGTCAGTCGACCGATGGCGGTCATGCAGCTTGACGAAAACGGCGACCTATGGTTTTTAACCAAAGAAAACTCTCCGAAAACCGATCAAATTAACGACAATTATAAAGTCAATGTAGCGTTTGCTGACGTGTCCGACGCTTCGTATGTGTCGGTGAGCGGTACCGCCCAGGAACTCCACGACCGGGCAAAAATTGAGGAATTATGGTCACCGATGGCCAAACCGTGGTTCCCCGACGGCAAGGATGACCCGCAACTGGCGATTCTGAAAGTGCATATCGATACCGCCGAATACTGGGATTCGACTTCCAGCCGGATGGTACGGCTTTTTGAAATGGCCCGGGCCGCCCTGACGGGAGATACGTACAAGGAAGGCGAAAATAAAATAGTGGAAAACCGGTAACGAATATCTTCCGGTCTGTAAAAATGCCGACCTGATCAGGTCGGCATTTTTGCGTAGGTACTAAGCGGATACGAGCATGATTGTAAAAAGTACAGATTTCGGATGGGAGCTGATTCATCAACAGGCTCATGGCTTGCTGGCCGTTAAAATTGCTATGCAATGGCAGGCTGTAAAGCGAACGAATCGCTGGACTGAGACGCTGGTGGCTTTAACCGAACACGACGACGGGCAGGATGCCTGGGAAGCCAAAAATCACCTGACCGAAGCCGGAGCGCCGAAGGATTTTCGTATTGATCAATATTCTGTCGGGCAGGCCAGACGCATGGTTGAAATTGCGTTGGAAAAAAGCCGCTGGAATGCCCTGATGGTTTCGATGCACAGTACGTTTCTATACACGGAGCTGGAAGAGCAGAACGCGGAACTGGCCCGGTTTCTGGAAGAGCAGCGACAGAATCAGAAAAACTGGATCAGGCAAATGAAACTTTCGGTTAAGGAGGTAGATTATGCCTACGCCTTCATTCAATGGTGCGATGCCTTATCACTTATTCTTTGCCAGGGCGATTTACCCCAGAAGAGCCGCCGACTGGAGATTAGCCCCGGTCCGGACGGTATTTCCTATTACGTTTTCCAGCGGGCCGACCAGACCGTCGGCGTTGATCCGTGGCCTTTCGATCCGCCGGACTTTATGGTGCAGATCGAAGCCTACCAATTGCATCAACTGAGTTTTAAGGATGATCAGGAATTATACGAATGTATTCAGAAAGCGCCGATTGAAGAGAAAGAGTGGCGGTTTAGAAAGGAATAAAAAAAGGGGCATCCAGCCCCTTTTTTATTTTGTCTACATTTTGAGCAGCACCAGCGACCGGCCTTTGAGTTCGAACGGGTCCCGGGCCGAAACATCGTAGGGGACTTTAGCGTCCAGATCCGTATTGATCAATACCGTCCAGGTATGTTTACGACCTACCTTGGGTAACTTAAAGGGAACCGTTTCCCAGAAAGCGTTGAATATAAGCAGAAACCGGCCTTCGCCAATGGGGTCGCCGTTTTCGTCCTGCTCATCCACTTTGGTACCGTCGATCAGAACGCCCAGGCAGCGGGTAATACCGTCGTGCCAGTTCTTTTCCTTCATGGGTTTGCCGTCGTTTCGCAACCAGACGGCTTCTTCGGGGCTGTAAAATTTCCGTCGGCGCAACAGCGGATACTCCTGGCGTAACTCGGTGAGTTGCCGCGTAAAATCAAACAGCGCCTGCTGATCGGCGGTCCATTGCCAGTTAAACCAGGCAATCTCGTTGTCCTGCGCGTAGGCATTGTTGTTTCCCTGCTGCGTGCGGCTGCATTCATCGCCCATCACGAGCATCGGCGTTCCCTGACTGAGCAGGAGCGTGGCCAGAAAATTCCGTTTCTGCTGTTCCCGGGCCCGGACAATTTCTTCGTCGTCGGTGGGACCTTCCACGCCCATGTTCCAGCTCCGGTTGTCATTCGCGCCATCCTGATTGTTCTCGCCGTTGGCTTCGTTGTGCTTATCGTTGTAGCTTACCAGGTCGTTGAGCGTAAAACCGTCGTGGGCCGTAATGAGGTTAATGCTGTTGGACGGCTGGCGACCATCGTCATACAAATCGGGGCTGCCCATAATCCGCGTGGCAATTTCAGGTGCCAGCCCTTCATCTCCTTTCCAGAAGCCCCGTACGCAGTCGCGGTATTTGCCGTTCCATTCCGACCAGTTGACCGGAAAATTGCCCACGTGATACGACTGAATATCCCACGGTTCGGCAATCAGTTTCACCTGCGACAGAACCGGGTCCTGCTGGATGGTGTCCAGAAACGCCGACAACTGACCAGCCGCATTGAGGCTATGGGCCAGGGCCGTCGCCAGGTCAAACCGGAAACCATCAACGTGCATCTCCGTTACCCAATACCGTAAGCTGTCCATCACCAGTTGCAGCGTCCGGGGGTGACTCATATTGAACGTATTACCAGTACCGGTATAGTCCATATAATACAGTTCGTTACCCTCAACCAGCCAGTAGTAAGCCGGGTTGTCAATACCCCGGAACGAAAGCGTCGGTCCATTGTGGTTGCCTTCGGCGGTATGGTTGTAAACCACATCCAGAACGACCTCAATACCGGCTTTGTGCAGGGCTTTCACCATGGCTTTAAACTCATTGACGGCATGGCCCATTTCCCCCTTTGAAGCATATTCACTGTGCGGAGCAAAATAGCCGATGGAGTTATAGCCCCAGTAACTTTCGCTGGTAAATTGGTGAACCGGCATCAGTTCAACCGTAGTAACGCCAAGCGATTTCAGGTAGTTGACGGCCTCGGGGCTGCCCAGGCCCGCGTAGGTTCCGCGGATTTTTTCGGGCAGATCGGGGTGCAGTTTCGTAAAGCCCTTTACGTGCAGTTCGTACATGATCGTACGGTTCAGCGGAATATCCGGTCGTTGATCGTCCTCCCAGTCAAAGTTCGGATCGATAACGATGGATTTCGGTACGTACGGCGCACTGTCGTCTTCCTGTGGTTTCGAATACCGGTCCTCATCCTGATTGTCCGGATTAAATCCTAACTGGGCAATGTGGCTATCAATGGGACCGCTGATGCCTTTGGCGTAAGGGTCCAGCAGGAGTTTTTTGGGGTTAAACAAAAATCCCCGCGCGGGTTCGAACGGCCCATCAACCCGATAACCGTATAGCTGGCCGGGTTGAATCGCTTCCAGATAAATATGCCAGATGTGTTCGGTACGTTCGATCAGCGGAATCTGCTGGGTTTCTCTGGTTGGGTCTTCAGCGTCGAACAGACAAAGAGTGACGCCGGTAGCGTGTTCGCTAAAAAGGGCAAAATTAACACCTTCGCCGTCCCAGGTTGCGCCCAGCGGATACGGTTTTCCTGGCCGGGAGCGGATATCTTCCGAGTTTTCTACAGTATTTGTGAGTTCCATATAAAATAAGTAATTACTGGCCTAACGACCCAATCCGTAGCAATAAATGGGTTGATGTGGATGCTTAAACGGTTTTAAACCAGTAGTTAGCCAGCCTTTTATTCAACTCGGTAAACATTTGGATTGTTTTTGAAATCACAAAAAAGTAAAAAAGCCTCTAATCCAACGGACCAGAGGCTAGTTCTGCGTGTAACGCAGAGGGATATACTACACTGTCTCAGACGACATCGGCCAGCCGCGCCATGGAGGCATGAGCCGATTCAATCCGCTCTTTCTGGCGGAGCAGCAACTCGCGGGTGCTGGCCATCAGGCTGGTATTTTTCAGAATTTCCTGGTAATCATCCAGTGCCTGCCCATCACCCCGTTTACACTCCTCCACAATCGCTTTGTCGCTGTGGCCGGTAATCGTCGATTTGATGTTAATCCAGGCGCGGTGCAGATCGGCCACCAGGCTCGTTGTTGTTTCGGGATCGCCACCGAGTGTCCGGACTTCGCGGTCGATTTCCATGGCGAATTCGCCCCGTTGCCGCGATTGGGCCAGAAAAAGGCTCTTCAGTTCCGTATCTTTTACGTTTTCAGCGGCTTCCTGATAGCCTCTTTCTCCGTCGCGGGTGCGCGTTAACAGCGTATTCAGGCGATCGAGAATTTCGCCGTTGGTCTTTCCTACTTCCATAACGTTTTTTAGTGTCCAATGTGAAAACTTCACAATCAATAACCCGGAAGAGGGGAGAGTGTTTTGCCGTTCCGTAATTACGTGTTGATATTTCCAATGGTACCCCGCTCGGCGGCTTTGCGCAATTTATCATTGGCATAAATCGCCACTTCCACCCGACGGTTTTGCTGACGGCCCGATACCGTGCTGTTGTCGGCAATGGGTTGACTTTCGCCGTAACCTTTCTCAATTAATCGGTTGCCTTTGATGCCCTGCGACTGGATTAACTTAGCCACGGTTTTAGCCCGGCGTTCCGACAGTTTCTGGTTATGTTCGTCCGATCCGGTGTTATCGGCATGACCTTCAATCAGCACTTCCGTATCGTTGTATTTTTTCAGCGTTTCGGCCAGTTTAGCAATGTTTTCGTTGTTGCCGCTTTTCAGATCCGCCTGATCGACATCAAACAGAAAGTCGGAAGCAAAGGTGATCTTAATTCCTTCGCCTACCCGTTCGACCCGGGCGTTTTCAAGACCCCGGCGCAGTTCTTCCGCCTGTTTGTCCATCCGCCGACCGATTAGAGCGCCCCCTGCACCACCGACGGTGGCCCCCAGAATAGCACCAATGGCGGTATTTCCGGACTTGCGGCCGATCAGTCCGCCCGCTACGGCACCCGCACCGGCTCCAATGATAGCTCCCCGCTGGGTTTTATTGGTTTTCTCTCTGATTGCTTTACATCCCGTCATTGTGTCAGTCAGTAGCATACTACCAGCCAGAACAAAGGCCCATGTTCGCATCCTGATAAGTCCAAAAGATTGGCTGTGTCTTACCATAGCATTTATGATATTGGTTTGTAGCGTATAAGTCCAAAAGCCATACCAGTAATTTTTGGTGTTTATAGTCAGAAAATTTACGGTTGATAGAAAGTTAACTTTCAGTTGGTTGTGGACATTTGTACGAAATTTTTACTATAAAAGAAGAATTGTTTTCCTGAAAATTTTGGGGGAAAGTGGTCCTGAACTTGTAGAATTTTTTCTACAATAGGTAAAGCGGATTATTAGAATAGTTATATTCGACTTTACCATCGGATTATTAGGTACATTTACTTAAAAAATGTTAGTATTCGGTAGTTGGTCATTTAACTATTTTATATAATATTGCCTTATTTTTACTTAACGGTTCACGGGAAGTCGAGGTTTGGCTTGATTTCTGCACTAGATTAACCGTAATTTGTACTGTTTATTCTACGTGTATGTACTCTCGAGATTCCATTATTCCACTTGGCTTACGCCGGAGCCTGGCCTTCCCCCGCCTTGCTGAAATGCTTAGAGAAGCACGGCAGTCGGAATTTAAAACCCTGATGCAGGCAATTGACTGTGCGAATAACCGCTACGTAAAAGGCAGTGACAATTGGATTGTACGTGGCGACAACGGAGTTTACTGGGTAGTTCGGCCCCGAGTGGCTGAGTATCTGGTCAATGCCGGGTATGAATTAGCGTTTGGTAGATAAGGAAAAAGCCCTACAGATAGAAGGGATGGAAACGGGGAAGTCGAGAACTTTTTCGTTTTCATCCCTTTTGCTTTTAAATTAGCTCCATGAGAAGAATTCATGGTTTGTGGGTAGGAGCCCTCATTAGCTGGCTGATGATGGGTTGTATGGCATCAAATTGTCCCATCAAAAGCTGCCATGTGAAAAAGGAACATCAGCATGGGGGACGAACGTATCGGGGAACATTTTTCGGGACCATGCACGGCCCCGGCTGGTGGCTGTCAAACCGCAAAGGAGAAGGAGCCTCGGCTTCGATGGCCAGCGATCGAAAAGGCTCGAAACGCGAAAAAGGAGACGGCAAAAAGAAAGCCAAGAAGCAATTCCGCTGGGAAAGAACGTAGAGAATTAAGAGTTAGGAGTGATGAGTTAAGAATTGTATGCGTTCTCCAACTTTTAACTCATCACTCCTAACTCATCACTCAATAAACGCGTACCGTATGACAGCCGCGGGGGACGCTGATTTTGCCGGCCATTTTTTCCAGCGACGGTTTATCACCTTTGGTTACTTTCCAGAATTCGATGGCTCCGGTACGGTCACCGTAGTCAAGGTATTCGGAGACGGCCACCGCAATGGCGTTACCACTTTTGTCGAACTCGATGCTCTGTGGCATAATACCGTCAAACGGGTATTCGTTCGCCAGGGTTAATTTGCCTTCTTTGTCGAGTGCATAGACTGACAGCGAGCTTTTTCCGGCACCTGCGTTGCCGAAGGGCTGGTACGATTGACCCGCGTTGGCGACAATCACCATCGAACCATCCGGACTAACCGTCATGGCTTCTCCGCTTTCTCCGGCGGCCAACTGCGAAACCACCTTATGCTCGGCAGGCGTATCTTCGGTGCTGAATTGAACGACAAACAGTTCGCCCTTGCCCGCGCCCTGTGCGTTGGCGCCCTTCTTGATATCAGATACGATAAAGAATTTACTGTCGGGTGAGAATCGGCCGGTTGCCGGTAAACCGCCTACTTTAATCGGTTTGCCGTGCGGAACGAGGTTTGGCTTTTTAGAGGCATCAAGTGAGTATTTCATCAGTCCTACTTCCTGGGTATCTTCCATGATGTACGCAATGAAATTACCGTTCGGGCTCCAGACCATATCGGTAATCCGTGCGTTCGGTACGGGGGAAGGAGCCGTCACCACCCGTTTGGGCGTACCGGTATTATCAATTTCGACCAGCCGCATTTCCTTCCCTGCATCACCGGATGCAACGGCCAGCGTATTACCCTGCGGATTGATGGTAATGGCCATTGGCAGGTTTCCGACGCTTACAACTTTGGCTGTGGGTTTGGCCGGAGCCAGATCGACAATAAACATCCGGGCTGCTGCGGGCAAACCTTTCACGCCATCTTTCAGGGTCGATACGCTATCGCCCAGCGGTCCGTGCCCTTCCAGCACGAAAGCAAAGCGTCCGTTCGGGGTTACGACGGCGGCTTTATCGTAGAGGGCCGATGAGTTGGAAATCGGAGCGGTAGCCATATTCTGACCACTGCGGTCGAGCGGGAATTTAATAACCGTCAGCACATCCCGGCTGGTTTTACTCCTGTACAAGTTACCGTCAGCCAAAGCAGATGCAGACATATCGGCGTCGGACAGGGTGACAATTCCTTTGGCGGTAAACTGGATGGGTTCCTGCTGGGCAAAAACCCCCGTTGTTATGACGGTGGCAAGCGCAATTAAACTCGGTTTTTTCATGCTGTTAGTAGAAGGTTAAAGCTTAGAGGTTACACAAATATAGACGAATGCAGCAATTTTCATAAATGGATCTCCGGTTAACAAAAACTTTCTTTTGAATCGTGTCCAGGCGGCAAAATCCCGCATCAGTCACTCATTTTCAATACTTCATAATTCCCAGTTCTTTTTCCACCGCCGACCGGCCCTGTTTCATCCAGGCGGGTTCGGGTGCCTCTTTCAGGTAATAATCAAAGAACTGATACATCCGAACGCTGAGGTCCTTGGCGTTGTGGCGCTGCGTGAGGTTGTGATCTTCACCGTTGTATACCAGCAACCAGGCCGGTTTACGTAGTCGGCGCAGGGCGGAGTAAAACTCGATGCTCTGGTACCAGGGCACGGCTCCGTCCTGGTCGTTGGCCATTAGCAGCAAGGGTGTCTGAATGCGGTTGGCGTAGAAGAGCGGGGAGCTTTCGATGTAATTCATCGGTTTGTCCCAGAGCGTTCCGCCGATGCGGCTTTGCGTTTTTTCGTACTGGAACATCCGGCTCATGCCCGTACCCCACCGGATACCGCCGTAGGCACTGGTCATGTTGGCCACAGGGGCACCCGCCATAGCCGCTTTGAACAGGTTGGTTTTGGTGACGAGAAAAGCCGTTTGGTAACCACCCCAGCTTTGCCCCTGTAATCCGATGCGTTCGCGGTCGACAAACCCTTTTTCGATCAGGTTCAACACGCCCGGAACGATGCAGTCGTAGGCGTTTTGCCCCGGCATTCCGGTCGTATACACAATGTCGGGCACGAACACCAGATAACCGTTCGAGACGCAGTACGCCATATTGATCGTTGACCGGCTGGGCGCGGGGGCCTTGTAGTCGTTCAGCGTTTCGGCGTTGCGTTCGTAATAATAGACCAGCATCGGGTATTTCTTCTTCGGATCAAAATCCTCGGGTTTGTAGAGCAGCCCCTCCAGCCGCACACCGTTGTTGCCAATCCAGTTGACCAGCTCGACGCTGCCCCAGCGAATGCTGTCCTGCTGCGGATTGATGCGCGTCAGTTGGTGCGGTTCTGCAAATGTCGTGTCGGTCAGATAGAGGTTAATCGGTTCGCGGAAATTGCCCTTGTGGAACGTCAGGGTCGGCGCATTCCGGGCTTTGGACAAACTCGCGTAGCGGTAAGCGCCCTGCGTCAGCACCACGGGTTCGGCCGCCGGGTTGGCGATGGATTTCCGGAGAATACCGGTCGATTTATCTTTTTCCCAGAAGCCCGTTAGCCAGAGGTCGCCGGTTAGATTGACGTATTTTTCCTCCCGGTCAAAATCGACCCGACGGAGCCGGATGCCGTTTTTACGTCCGTAGCCCGCCGTCAGGTTAACGGCTTTTTCCTGTCCCGTCGGGTCAATACGCCAGAGATCGAAACGGTCGTAGATCAGCACATAACGGTCGTCTTTGCTCCAGCCAGCGGCTCCGTAACTACCGGGCAGGTCGGGCGTGTCGTGTTCTTCGTCAAAGAAGCGGGCCGGAATGCCGCGCGTCAGATCAATCCGTTTGTTTTCGGCAATCGACCACGCCCGCCAGAGTGAATCCCGTTCGTCGTACCACCAGGCGTATTTTCCGCCCGGCGACAGTTGAGCGTATGACACCCGAACGTCGTTGGCAATCCGGTTTTTCTGACCCGTTTTGGCGTTAATCAGGTACAGATCGACCTGGCCGGGGTCCCACATGCTGTTGATCTGGTACGGCAAATTGCTCAGACCCAGCCAATACGGGTGGTCATATTTTGTGTCAACCTGAACATTCGGAATGTCCCGGTTACCCAGTTGGGTAATGCCGCCCGTTGCCAGATCGCAAACGGCCAGAAAGCCCCGCTCTTTTTCCTGCTTCAACTGCCGGAGTTGCATGGGCTGAATAATCGGGTCGTTCCAGCTCCAGATGTCTACCTTGACCCGTTCTTCGTCCAGTTGCGTCGAGTCCTTAATGGGCTTGGGCGGCAGGATGGAGGTGGCGAAGTAAAGCCGTTTGCCGTCTTGAGAGAAACCTGGGGTACGGTATTCATTGACGTTCCAACCCTTTGGATAGGCGTTGGTGAGGGTATCGGCCAGCACAACGGTTTGGCTACTTAAGCCTGCAAATACCGCCGGAGCGTTGCGTTTGCGGGATTTCGGAACCGGGGCCGGAATCAGGCGTTTGTAGTATAGCGCATACGCCCGAACGTCTGCATCGGCGCTGTCGGCGGTGGCCATCCAGGCCAATTGCGAACCGGTTTTGTCAACGGCCAGACCTTTGTACAGTTTATGCTTCGAACTGGTATCGATCAGCGTTTCACGCTGATTGCGGGTATCAAAAACAAAAACTCCGCCTTTTTTGAGTGTGTCGTTGACGGCGTCCTTGTTGTAGAAAAACGTGTGACCGTTGTCGGAAACCGTTGCATAGGTCACATAGCGGAATGATTGCGTCAGGCCGGTTTCCAGGTTCAGCAGAATCATATCGTCGCCCTTCGGTTTTTTGGCCGAAACCGACGCCCGCGTCCGGCTGGCCGGTTTGTTCGCTGAGGCCGATGAGTCTTTCTTGACGCCTTTTTCTTCCGGATGTTCCAGCAGAATAGCCGCCCACGACCCGCTTTCCTTCGGTATGATGTAGGATTTCACGTTGGCAAAACCGATGCGGTTGCCGGTTTCGAGGTTAAACACCAGCAGGCTGTCTTTCGGCAGTTGATCGGCTTTAACCTTTTTCTTTCGGGCCGTTCGCATCAGTTGGTAAGGGGCTTTCAGCCGCATGACCAGAAACCGGCTGTCGGGGGTGAACTGCGCCAGATAACCGCGCGGGAATACGTACCGGCGTAAAGTCCGTGCGTTTGGAATTGAAGCTGACCGAGCCGCCCGGAGGTCAGTCGGCAGGTTGGGACCACCGGCTTTTGCTTCCACGGGATGAGCCGTCTGCGGTTCTGCATCGGGGGTTACCCTGATCAACTCCAGCCGGCCATCGCCTTCCTGCGGATCAATCTGATAACTGAGCCATTGCCCGTTGTTGGAATGTTTTTCGGCACGGACGTTTTGCCAGCGGTCGTAGTCGGCGTGGGTCAGGGGGCGTTTCTGAGCCTGCGTAGTTAAAAAGGTTGAAAAGGAAAGAAAGAAGATAACGTAACTAAAAACACGTTGATGCATGAGGCAAAAATGGGTTAACAACTGCCTAATTTACGAAATGTGCATTAGTTTTTGCAGGGTATAATGCGTAGAATACCGTAAAAATTAGCCACTTTATGAAATATAGCCTACTCAGTATTCTTTGTGCGTGGCCCCTGCTTGGATTGGGTCAGGTCAATGGTTCCCTGAAACGGGAACTGGACAGCATGTATGTACTGGATCAACGGTATCGGGCTTACTTTATGGAGTATCCCAAAAATCAGAAACTGGCCGACAGCCTGATGGCGGCTTTTGAGATCAAAGAAAACCTGTCTGGCAAGCTCTGGAAGCTTCAGAACCATGTTGACAGCCTCAATCTGATTCGGGTAAAGGAAATCATTAAAACGCACGGCTATCCGGGAAGCTCTTTAGTCGGAAAACCCACAAACGCAGCCGCCTGGCACATTATTCAGCATTCACCGGAAATTGCCGTGTATTTTCCGATTATCGAAAAAGCCGGGCAGGCCGGTGAACTGCCGATGTCGCTGGTGGCCATGATGCACGACCGATTGCTGACCGAACAACACAAACCCCAGCGTTACGGCACACAGGCGACCTGTTATCCGCTGAAAGCCGATCCAACCAAACAGGAGTGTTTCATCTGGCCCATCGAAAACCCGTCGGCGGTGAACGAGCGACGGAAAAAAGCCGGTTTTATGCAGACCGTCGAAGAAAACGCCAAACGGCTGGGGCTGGAATACAACGTGCTGACGATGGAAGAGGTAACCCAACGGTATCGATTCTAATACCTGAACCGTGTGAATTAACGGTATTTTAATTTTAAATAAAAGAACGTTCGTTTATTTTTGAGGTATCATGCGATTACGGGATGAATCAAAAGAACTGGCAATCCGGGAGAAAGCGATTGAAATGATCGTGCGCGAAGGCTTTGACGGCCTGAGTATGCAGAAGCTGGCGAAGGCAGCGGGCGTGTCTCCGGCTACGATTTACATTTACTTCAAAGACCGGGAAGATTTGATCCGGCAGATTTATTACGAAGAAATGCAGCTCATGAGCGCCGAAACCCTGAAAGGGTTTAATCCGGAGATGCACTTCGAAGAAGGGTTACGTATCCAGTGGATTAACCGAGTCAATTACTGCCTGAAATACCCGCTTCGGATGCACTTTATGGAACAAATGCGGCATTCGCCTTTCCATGAAAAATTTCAGGGCGACGCAAAGAATCCGTTTTCGGCGGTGATGAGGGTGTTTGTGTCGAACGCCATCGAGCGGAAAGAACTGGTGAAACTACCGATAGAAGTTTACTGGTCCATTGCCTACGCTCCTTTATACCAACTGATTAAGTTTCACCAGTCGCCAGGATGGGGCAAGTTTACGCTGGACGAAAAACGGCTGGATGAAGCCCTGAAGCTGGTCCTGAAAGCCTTGAAACCCTGATGAAAAGCAATAACCAATACGCCGGATATGCAAACCGCTGAACCAAAAACCGCTTTTACAACCTACGAGAAGGCCATCATCGGGATGCTGGCTTTTATCCAGTTTACGGTCATTCTGGATTTTATGGTGCTTTCGCCCCTGGGCGCGCAACTGCTGGCCGAACTGAACATTACCACCGCGCAGTTTGGCTGGGTTGTGTCGGCCTACGCCTTCAGTGCCGGAACGGCGGGTTTGCTGACGGCCGGATTTGCCGACCGCTACGACCGCAAAAAGCTGCTGCTGTTTTTCTACAGCGGTTTTGTGATCGGAACGCTGCTGTGCGGTATTGCGCCCGACTATCATTTTCTGCTGGTGGCCCGGATCATCACCGGCCTTTTCGGCGGGGTCATTGGCTCAATCGGATTTGCCATCGTGACCGATTTGTTTGCGTGGCAGGTACGCGGCCGGGTGATGGGCGTTATTCAGACGGCGTTTGCGGCCAGTCAGGTGCTGGGTATTCCGCTGGGGCTGTATCTGGCCAATAACCTGGGCTGGCACGCGCCGTTTCTGCTGATTGTGGGCGTCAGCGTGCTGGTCGGGATTGCCATTGTGATTTACATGAAACCGGTTAATGCTCATTTGAAACTCAAATCGGACCGGAATCCGTTTCAGCATTTGCTCCACACGGTTTCGCGGCCGAGTTACCTGCGCGGCTTTGCCAGCACAACCCTTCTGGCGACGGGCGGTTTTATGATGATGCCGTTCGGGAGTGCGTTTGCCATTTTTAATTTGGGAATTTCCCAGGATGAACTGCCGCTGATTTACATGGTCACCGGTATTTCGGCCATTATCATCGGGCCGCTGGCGGGTAAACTCAGCGATAAAATTGGCAAGTTTCCGCTGTTTCTCTACGCATCCTTGTGGGGGATGCTGGTGACTATAGTGTATTGCAATCTCGGTATTACCCCGCTTTGGCAAATCATGGTGATTAACGTGTTGCTGTTTGC
This sequence comes from Larkinella arboricola, assembly GCF_003259745.1. Taxonomy (GTDB): domain Bacteria; phylum Bacteroidota; class Bacteroidia; order Cytophagales; family Spirosomataceae; genus Larkinella; species Larkinella arboricola. The sequence goes on from NZ_QLMC01000004.1 coordinate 723,677, forward strand.
CGGTATTTCGGCCCGGATGGTCTCGTCGGGGACGCTGGTTTCGGCGGTGCCTGATCCGCAGGACCGGGGTGCTTATATGGGCATCAACTCGTCGGTGCAGCAGATTTCCGGCGGTATCGCGTCGCTGGTGGCCGGTATGATTGTGGTGCAGTCGGCCAGCGGGAGACTGGAACGGTATGACTGGCTGGGTTACATCGTTGCGGCTACCATGCTGGTGACCATCGTAATGATGTACAGCATTAATCAGTATGTCACCCGAAAACAGGCGGCTGAGGCCGCGCAGGGCGCGTCTCTGGCGGGCGGTCCGGTGATGCCCACGCGCTAGCTAAACCGTGACCAGTTCGGCCACGCCCACGCAATAATCGGCGGCTCCGTAATAAACCAGAATCCGGCCATCCGGCATCTGAACCCAGCCGTTGCAAAACACGACGTTTGGGAAAAAACCGACGCGTTCCCAGTCCAGCTCCGGTGTCAGGAGCGGGGCGGTGGAGCGGTCGAGCACACGGCTGGGGTCGTCGCGGTCGAGCAGGGCCAGCGCCAGCGAATAGGTATGGTCAACGCTGGCGCCGTGGTAGCAGACCAGCCAGCCTTCGTCGGTCAGGATCGGTTCAGGACCGGCCCCGATTTTGAGGTGTTCCCAGTCCGTACCGGCGGCCCCGAACAGAAACCGGTTGTCTCCCCAGTGAATACCGTCTGGTGAACGGGCCAGCCAGACCGACGGTTTTCCTATATCCGACACCATCGGCCGGTGAAGCATGTAATAATAACCGTTGATTTTCTGCGGAAACAGACAGGCATCCTTGTTGGGGGGCGGCAAAATCATGCCTTTCCGTTCGAAGGTCACAAAATCCTGTGTGATAATCAGCCCAACGCCGGGACCGTTTTCCGAAACCGCCGTATAGGTAATCCAGTATTTCCCGTCCAGAAACGTAATTCGGGCATCTTCTACGCCGAATGATTCATCGGCCCGTTCCGGAAAAACAAACGGTTTTTCGTCCACCGTAAAATGAATACCGTCGGTGCTGCGGGCCAGTCGCAGGTGGCTCAGGGAGGTCAGGTAAACCTGATCATCAATCTGAATCAGGCGCGGATCGTAGTCGCCTTCCGGTTCGGGAAACGTCTTGATGATCAACTGAAACAGGCCATTTTGAGCCTGCACAACCGGTACATGAATCTTGCCTGATTGGGCTTCCACGGCTTCGGCCACCCGCAGCAACAGCAGAATCTCGTCACCAAACCGGCAGGCTGCGGGGTTAAACGCACCCATCACCTGAAACTGCGGATGCGAGGGTTTGACATCGGCGGCTGTCAGAATGGGCTGGTCGGAGAGTCGGCGGAGCTGGTAGTTTTTCATGATCAACGCGTGGCCGTCAGGTATTCTTTCGGCTGACTTTTTCGGGGTTTAATCGACTGCGCGTAGGAATCCAGAATGTTGACGATAATTTGGGTCATGTACTCCCGTTTGTTGAACACAATGTCGTGCCGGTTTTCGGGCAGCAGAAACTCTTTCGACTCGGCATTGACCAGTTGCGAACGCGCAAAGGATACGTTGGTGGGATAGACCAGTTCGTCGCGCTGCCCATGCAGAAACGTCACGGCGGCTTTGATTTTGGGCCAGTCGGGCAAAATCTCGGTCAGGGCCTTCCGGTGAGCCAGTTTTTCGTCGTTGGCGAGCATCAGCAGGGGCGGCATGATCCAGCGCAGGGGTGGTTTGTCAATAAAGTAGCTAATTGGGTACGTCCGTTCCAGACCCGGCCCCAGCGCGGAGGAAACAAAAACGACATGATCGATCAGGTCCGGATTGTTCATGGCCAGCCGGGCCGAAACCGAGCCGCCGTAGGAGGACCCCACCACCATGATAAACGAAGCTTTCCGATACCGGTCAATGAGCGGCTGGAGCAACTGCGCCTGTTTGACAATCGACGTTTCGACCCGGCCAAAGTCCGAATAGCCGTAGCCCGGCCGATCAACGGCCACCAGGTGGGCGCGGTTGAGCAGGGTCGTATCCTTGAAAAAATTACTAAAAAACGAGGACGAACTCGGTGCGCCGTGCACAAACAACACCACCGGCAGAGAATCCCGACCGGCTCCGTCCGTTTCCATGTAGCGGATGGTACGGCTAGCCACCGTATACCGGCGAACGACGGGCTGAACCGGGGCGTCGCGAAAATTTTCAGCAATTTCGGCGTCGCTATCCCGCGATTCGACCCAGTGAGCTGCGGTTAGTAAACCAACAAACAGGACACCAATGATGATAAAAGCCCAACGTAATACGCGCAATACTAACTTCATATTTTCTATAACGCCTGACCCCATACGGAGGTTTCGGCCCAACTAGTAATCCGTATAAGCCAAATAACCGCTCAGAACGTCGCAGTGTTCGCAAATGCCCGCCAAACATTATGATGAGGGCACGGTTACTGAGAAAAGACCTTACGAACTTATGGATACGAATCGACCGGAACGAATTGATGAAAGCGGGCACCAGGACGCCATCGGCCTGGAAACCAAACCGGAACTGATGAATCCGACGGACAACCCGCAGGAAGACAAAAACGACACGCTCGAACCCGACAAAGGAACCAACACCAACGATACGGAGCCGGGCAACGACATTGCCATTGGCAACCCGGGGTGAGCATAACGGGCGCCCGAGCGAACCGATCTGACCAGAGGGAATCCTGCGATTCCCTTTTTCTTTTTAAGCAGGGTGGTTTTTATGTTTATGGAAATGTAAACGGGGCGATTTTTCAAATTCATGGGGCAATCTCTTGGCTACTGGTTCAGGAAGAATATCTTTGGTCAACGTAAAACGAGATCCTTTAACCCGAAATGAAAGCTAGCCAGACCCGCAGAAAATTTATCAAATCATCTTTACTGACCAGTACCGTTCCTTTTTTGCCACCCCTGACTGCGGTTGATGCAGGCGATGAAAGCCACGAGCAGGCAATGCCACGTAAAACGATAGCCCAAACAAAAAGCATTATTGGATCGTACGGCCCCTGGGCGGCTTCTCTTCAGGCCCAGCCTTCGCTTTCCTTCCGAAACGCCCGGTGGAAACCCGAACAACTGGCTAGCTGGAAAAAGGAAGCCATCAGCAAGACCCGGGAATTTCTGGCGGCTCCTCCACAACCGGCTACCCCCAAGGTACAGATTGACCGAACGTACGAGTATGATGGCTTGATCATCGAAGAACTCACCTGGCAACTCCCGTACGGAAGCCCCACGAAGGCCGTTGTTTTAAAGCCAAAGGGCGCCAAAGGGCCCCTGCCCGCCATCTTGGCGCTTCACGACCACGCGGGTAAGAAATATTTCGGGTACCGGAAAATTGTTAAAACCGGGGACGATCAGCATCCGTTACTCGCCGAACACCAGCTTGTTGATTACGAGGGCAGGGCCTGGGCCAACGAAATCGCCAAGAGAGGCTATGTGGTTCTGGTGAATGATGCCTTCGCGTTTGGCAGCCGGCGGGTTATGTATGAAGATACGGCAGGACTACCGAACGGGCCATTGAGCACGAAAGACAAGACGGATGCGGACCCGGAGAAAGCAGAGAATATCGAAGTCTATAATCAATGGTCCTCCGACCATGAACACGTCATGTCCAAGTCGCTGTTCTGTGCCGGAACCACGTGGCCGGGCGTTTTTCTGTCCGAAGATCAGGTGGCCCTGTCGATTTTGTGCGCCCGAAAAGATGTTGATCCGCAACGGGTGGGCTGCGGAGGACTGTCGGGTGGCGGACTTCGAACCGTTTATCTGGCGGGCCTCGATACGCGCATCAAATGCTGTGTCTGCGTTGGATTTATGACGACCTGGGATGATTTTACACTTAACAAATCGTATACGCATACCTGGATGACGTATGTTCCCGTGTTGCCCAGATACCTTGATTTTCCGGAGATTCTGGGAATACGCGTACCGCTTCCGACGATGGTTCAGAACAACAACCAGGATGAATTGTATACGTTGCCGGAGATGAAAACCGCCGACCGGATTCTACAGGAAGTTTTTGCGAAAGCGGGGGCGAAGGACCGGTATGCGGGACGGTATTATGACGGCGATCACAAGTTCGACAAAGCGATGCAGCTCGATGCCTTCGACTGGTTTGACCGGTGGCTGAAATAAAAGACGGTTTATGCTCCATAAAGAAATCCATCAGTTTACTACCTGACTGATGGATTTCTTAAAGCCGTGTAACGTGGTCCGGGTTTAGTGGGTCTTGATCACTTTCTGCCTTTTTGCCATTTTTCCCTGACCAATCTGCAACAGGTATAAGCCCGGGGCAAACTGACTGCCTAACTGAATGTCCTGCTCCAGCGGCACATCGGCCAGTTGCTCAACGATTCGTCCGGAAGCATCGTAGATAATCACCGGCAGTTGATCCGGCTTTGGGCCCCGCACCTGGAGTGTCAATGTCTCCGTAAACGGGTTGGGGTAGGCTTTGAACCGGATTCCGGCGGTTTCCGGGTTCTCTTCAGCACTCAGGCGGGCGGCTGGCGCCTGATCTACTACGTTGAAAGTGATCGTTAAAGTCGTACCGGCGGTGCCTTTCCCGGCGGCTTCGGTATAAGGAGTGGCTTTCAGGGTGTAATTCCCCACGGCGGGCGTCCAGCTTTTGTAGTTGCCAGCGTTATCGCCAAACAGGGCGTAGGGTGCTCCCGTCTCGGTCTGCGTACGGTTCTGTTTACCACTCAACGCCATAACCACCGACCCCACCGCAGCCGGATTGGTATTCACCCGAATGTTCAGGTTGCGCGTGGGCAAGGTTGCCAGATTCAGCGTCTCACCGGGAGTGAGCAGTTTAATCGGCTGTTCGGTGTCCGCATTCATCAGGCTGAAGCTGACCACGGCCTGCTGATTGGTAGGGGCTTGATCAATAACCGTAAAGTTTAGGGTCAGGGGTGTGCCAGCGCTACCTTTTCCAGCGGCTTCGGTATAGGGTATGCCTTTCAGGGTATAATTCCCCACGGCGGGCGTCCAGCTTTTGTAGTTTCCGTCGGTATCGCCAAACAGGGAATAGGGTGCCCCCGTCTCAGTCTGGTTCCGGATCTGCTGACCACCAAGCATCAGTACGACCGACCCCACCTGGCTCGGAGCCGTGTTGGCCCGGATGTTAAGATTTCGTGTGGGTAACGTAGCCAGGTTCAACTGGTCACCGGGAGCGAGGACCTTAATCTCCTGCTCCGTGTCGGCGTTGATCAGACTGAAACTCGCGAGCGATTGCGTGGTAGACAACCCGGTTACTTTACGAATGCGGTTATTGCTGTAATCGGCAATGAAGAGGTTACCCTGAGCGTCCATAGTTACCGCAATGGGGTTGTTGAGCTGGGCGCCGGTAGCCGCACCACCATCCCCGCTAAAACCGGCCGAACCGTTCCCTGCAATGGTACTGATGATTCCGCTGGGAGATACCTTACGAATGCGCTGGTTATCCTGATCGACAATGAAGAGATTCCCCTGCGCATCTACTTTTACGTCATGAGGATTTCTGAAGCTGGCACTGGTGGCCGGGCCGCCATCACCACTAAAGTTGTACACGCCATTGCCCGCAACAGTAGTAATAATGCCGCTGGGGGTTACCTTACGGATGCGCTGGCTTGTCGGATTCGTAAAGAAGAGATTCCCTTGTCCATCCACCGTAATACTCACCGGAAATCCTATTTGGGCGTTCGTGGCAGGACCGCCGTCTCCGCTATAGCCTGTTTCGCCATTTCCGGCCACGGTACTGATCATGCCGTTGGCGGTTACCTTCCGAATGCGTCCGTTGTGGTGATCGGCAATAAAGAGGTTCCCCTGAGCGTCCACGGCTACATCGTACGGGGAGGATAAGCTGGCATGAATAGCCGGACCGCCATCGCCACTAAAGCATATGTTTGAGTCATCGCACTGCGCACCGTTGCCCGCTACCGTGGTAATAATACCGTTCGGTGCAACCTTCCGGATCCGTCTGCTTCCCTGTTCTGCAATGAAGAGATTGCCGTGGGTATCTACCGCTATGCCAGTGGGATAACCGAGTTGGGCGCTGGTAGCGGGGCCGCCATCACCACTAAAACCGCTTGTTCCATTACCCGCGACAGTAGTAATAATGCCGTTGGGCGCTACCTTACGAATGCGGCTGTTAAATTGATCGACAATAAAGAGGTTGCCCTGAGCATCCACGGCTACATCCGTGGGAAAATGAAAGCGAGCCTCAGTGGCCGGGCCGCCGTCACCACCATAGTTTTCGGTACCATTGCCCGCTATCGTGTTGATGATCCCATTAGCGGATACTTTACGAATACGCCGATTTCCCATATCGGCGATGATGAGGTTACCCTGACTATCGACGGCTACACCCGTGGGCAGGTTCAGTTGAGCACTGGTGGCCGGACCTCCGTCGCCACCGTCACCGATTGGTCCATTACCCGCTACCGTGTAAATTAATCCATTCGTCGCCACTTTGCGGATGCGGTAGTTACTGGCGTCGGCAATAAAGAGATTCCCCTGAGCGTCCACGGCTACACTACTGGGTGAGGATAGTTGAGCACTGGTTGCAGGTCCGCCATCCCCGCTAAAACCGTAGGTGCCATTGCCCGCTACGGTGGTGATAATACCAGTAGGGCTTACCTTACGGATGCGGTTGTTACTCCCATCGGCAATGAAGAGGTTCCCTTGTTTATCCACGGCTACACCGTAAGGAGATCCAATACCGGCACTGGTCGCCGGACCGCCATCGCCCCCGGAGCCATACGTGCCATTGCCTGCCACGGTCGTGATGATACCACCGGAGGATACCTTGCGGATTCGCTGATTATCCAGGTCCGCGATGAAGAGGTTCCCCTGGGTATCCACGGCGACTCCGCGGGGGTGGCGCAGACTGGCGGTAGTCGCGGGGCCACCATCGCCAGTAAAACCCTGCGTACCCGTACCGGCCACAGTGCTGATCGTACCGTTGGCGGTTACCTTACGGATACGATTGTTGCCAAAATCAGCAATGAAGAGGTTGCCCTGGGTATCCACGGCCACACCATTAGGCGAGCTCAGGTTAGCCTGAACGGCCGGGCCACCATCGCCAGTAAAACCCTGCGTACCCGTACCCACTACCGTGGAGATGATGCCGTTGGGCGTCACCTTGCGAATGCGGTGGTTATACCGATCAGCAATAAAAATATTTCCCTGACTATCGACGGCCACGCCATAGGGCGAGCCCAAGTTGGCCTGAACAGCTGGGCCACCATCGCCCTGATTAGGTAAACCGGCGATGGTCGTAATGATCTGGGCAACTGTCTGGTTCGGGTGGATAAGTAATCCGTAAATCAGACTTAGACAAGCTATCAACGTCTTGATAGGCAGGCTACTACAGGGGCGTAGAAAAAAGGCCATGAAAGAGAGTAATGGGGTTGATTTGCGAATTTCTTTTCATTTTGACAATCATTTAGTAACGGAACGGCGAGCCATGCTGTCGTACCCAACCGACAAGATTATGGGTTGCCGGCATGAATGGATAGAAAGTTTATTTGAGCAGGTGGTTATAGTATTTAAACACCGGGGAAGGGCTTGTAAAGTGAAAAACACTACTTGCAGTTACGTACTTTACAGACGGATGTGGCTGATAGAAGGGTAGTTATGATAGGGAGGTTTTGTTTTTCCGGAAACGCTTTGACAGACTGGCGAGTAAGACCGGGAAGGAGGGCCAGCTTACGGGTTGCCAGCGAAAGAAAGAGAGGAGCGAAGGGGCCGGTTGAGCCGGAACGTTGATCTGGGCGAGTGTTTGGGTCACCAGAAGTTGCTGTTCGAATTCGGGCATCTGCCGGTGGCGTACCTGTAAGGCCGACACAACGGTTCGGGCCAGTTTAAGATCGGCCACCCGTTCGGGATTCGAGATGCGCCAGCAGTGCCAGAACGCATCGCTTTCCTGACTTGGCTTTGACACCCATTTCCGAAACGATTCATTCCAGAGCAGCTTCTCGATGTTCGGGGGCGTGGGGTGTGATGAGAAAACCACTTTCCATTGCAATTTCAACTGTCGGATGGCGGTCTGCAACAGGTCAGAAACCGTCTGGGCCGAATGGCTGGTTACGTGGGCAATCTGGTCGCTGTTCAGTTCCTGAAAAAATTTCAGATAAACGACTTCCTGCTGGCATTGGGGCAACTGCTCGATCAGGCGCTTCAGGGTGTCGGCTACACCGCGCGTCGTTTTGTCCTGGGTCAGACCAGTATCTAAGGTGAATTCAATGAAAAAATGGGCCGGATTGGTAGCCGACTCCAACGCTCCTTGTCTGATTTTAGGCGAATGCAGGATGCGTTGACGAAGCGAACCAAACAACCAGGCTTTCATTCCGGCAGGGGCAGTGAGGCTATCCCGATTGTCCCATACTTCCAGAAATAACTTCTGAATGCAGTTTTTTACGAGATCGGCATCAGTCGTGTATTGAGTGCCAAACGAAAAAAGTAGCGGGCTATAGTCAGAGACCAAGCCTTTGAATGCCACTATGTTGCTCTTTCGGAGTTGGTGCCACCAATGAAGCTCTCTTGACAAAGCTGAATTTAGGGTTACTTGTTTCACAACGTGCGCCTACCTAGGTTTTTTGGTAAACCTTATACCGTCAAATATACAGTATTATTAATTAGTTTTTAATGTATGTAAAAATAGTTATAAAATGAGCCGGTTTTTAGATACGTGGCCCCGTGGGTTACAGTCTGATAAATGGGTTGGTTTTCTTTTCCTGACCAATGGTGGTCGTTCCCATATGACCCGGATAGACGGTGTAATCGTCGGGCAGGGTGTAAAACTGGGTCCGGATGCTGCGGGCCAGGGTTTCGAAATCCGACAGTGGAAAGTCCGTGCGTCCGATACTGCCCCGAAACAACACATCGCCCCCAATGACGAAGCGGTCGGCGTGATTGACAAACGCCACATGACCCGGTGCGTGCCCCGGCACAAAGCGGACCTCCAGCTCCGTGTTGCCGAACGTGATGGTCTGCCCGGCTTCCAGAAAATGATCGACTTCGGCTTCTTCGTAGGCCGCCATACCGTAGTTGGGAGCCAGCACCGCAACGGCTTTCAGTACCGGCAGGTCACTTTCGTGCAGGTAGAGATCAATCCCGTATTTGCGTTTCACAAAGGCGTTGCCCAGCACGTGGTCGATGTGGGCGTGGGTGTTGAGCAGCTTCACCGGTTTGAGGTTGTTCTGCTCGATAAAATCGGCCAGGGCGTCTTTCTCCCGCTGTTCGTAGCACCCGGGGTCGATGATCACGGCTTCGCCTGTTTCGTCGTACAGCACGTACGTATTTTCCGAAAATGGATTAAAAACAAAGGATTTTATCTGGGCCATACCTTAAAAGCAACGGGTTAAAGAAGTAAAAACAGGCTTGGTTTCTTATGCAGGTCTACGGTCTGCCCTTTCCACTCCCGGATGCTCAGCGTTCGGAGCAGTTCGTCGGGAGCCGTCAGGTTGCAGGCTACGCACAGACGGGTTTCGGGATGGCAAACCGCCAGCAGATCGGCCAGCATCTGGTTATTCCGATACGGTGTTTCCATGAAAATCTGGGTTTGCTGCCGCTTGCGGGCGTCCTGCTCCAACTGCCGGATTTGCTGAAGCCGCGCCGGTTTGTCGATGGACAGATAACCGTGAAACGCAAACGACTGCCCGCTCATGCCCGACGCCATCAGAGCCAGCAGAATTGACGAGGGACCGACCAGCGGCCGAACCTGCCAGCCCGACTGATGGGCCAGCCGTACCGCCACCGCACCCGGATCCGCCACGCCCGGACAACCCGCTTCCGACAACACGCCCGCATCCTGATTCTGCTGTTTCAGCAGCTTAAGCTGTTGCTGGGTTTCGGTTTCGGGCGTGTCTTTGTGGAGGTCGTAGAAGGTCAGTTCGTCAATGATCAGGCCCGTTTTGAGGCTGCTGATAAACCGCCGGGCCGTGCGGACGTTCTCCACAAAAAAGACCTTCGTCTGGCTGATAACCTCGCGGATTTGCGGGGATAATACCTGGTCGGCGGTCTGCTCGGCCAGTACGGTCGGAATCAAAAACAAGGTCGGCATTTGTTATAAGGGAACGTCCGGACATCTACATCTTACAAACCCAGACAACAAAAAAGGGTTGGTGATCCGGAAAGAATATTCCTGCAAAATAAGGGGCAATCCGCTTAAAATACATACCGCTGGGTCGATCTCCGCGAGAGTTTCCAGATTTGGTCGGCTAAATACCGTTGATTGGGTTAGTTTTGCAGTTTCAATCAAAACGGTTTCTGATTAACCTATGGAAAATACTGTTGAACTCATCAACCAGATTATTCGAACACGCCGGAGCATTTTCCCGCCGGAGTATATTGATAAGGAGATTCCCCGCGAGGTGATTGAAGCCATCGTCGAGAACGCCAATTTTGCCCCCACGCACCGCCTGACCCAACCCTGGCGGTTTACCATTTTCCGGGGAAATGGCCTGGTAAAACTGGCCGATTTTCTGGGCGACCAGTACCGCCAGAATACACCGCCTGCGCTTTATTCGGATGCGAAATACGAAACAACCCGCACCAAAATCCTGCGGGCATCGTGCGTGATGGCGATCAACATGCAGTTGCATTCCGACAAAGTGCCGGAATGGGAAGAACTGGCAGCTGTAGCCTGCGCCGTGCAGAATATGTGGCTGACGGCTACAGCCATGAATGTGGGTGCCTATTGGAGTACCCCCGGCGGTCTGGAAGCACTGGGCGAGTTTTTAAACCTCGAACCTTCGCAGAAATGCGTTGGACTCTTTTACATGGGGTATCACCAGCCCGGCGAAAAACCGGCGGTTCGTAAACCCATTGAAGAGAAACTGACCTGGGTTGAAGACTAAATGAACAATGGGCGATGAATGGCCCGGCCTTAGCCAAACCATTCATCGTTCCTTATTTATTTAAAAACGACATCAGAACCTCCACAAATTCGGTCGGTTTTTCGGCCTGTACCCAATGCCCGGCCCCTTCAATGGTTGCGAGGGTGCTGTTAGGAAAAATTCGCTTGATTTCCGCCTGATCCTGGTCCTTGATGTAAGGCGATTCGCTCCCCCGGATAAACAGCGTCGGTTCGGTAATGATCCGGACATTGCGCAATTCACCGCCAATCCCGTGTAGTTCCTGTTCGATGACCGGCAGGTTGAGCCGCCAGTCGAACTGACCGGCTTCGGTTCGGTACAGGTTTTTGAGCAAAAACTGCCGGACCGGCAGGATGGGTTCGTACCGACTCAGAATTTCGTCGGCCTCGTTGCGGCTTTTGATGTTCAGCAGATCAATGGCTTTCAGGCCCCGAATCAGTTCGGCGTGGTGAATGGGGTAAAATTTGGGCGCAATATCCACCACCACCAACCGGCTAAACTGGCCGGGGTAGTCCATCGCGAACTGCATGACGGTTTTGCCGCCCATCGAGTGCCCAATCACCACCGGCTTTTCCAGCTGGTGGTCGGTAATAAACTCCTGCAAATCGGCGGCCATGGCGTCATAATCAAATACCTCACTCCGCGGAGAACGTCCGTGGTTGCGCTGATCGACCAGAAACACGCGGTGATTATGCTCAGCAATGGTTTTCGAGATGGTCAGCCAGTTGTCTGACGAGCCAAAAATGCCGTGCAGAATGATAATAGGAGTACCGGTCTCGCCGGTCTGACGATAATAAAGCTTCATATCCGTATCCACGGGCTAAAGCCCATGTACTTGTTCAGGGGGCTAAAGTACGGAATCTTGCTCACATCCCTTACGGACGTCGCCTGCTGGCCCGGTTCTCGTCCGGTTTAGCGTACATAAACGACCTTTTCGCTCTTTCCAATCAGTTGGCCGAATGATTTCAGATGAAATTTATGTTCGAAGGCAACCTGTTCAAATTCTGCCCCGCTGCGCGAATCCACGGCAATCAATAGGCCCCCGCTGATCTGGGGATCGGCCAGCACCAGCCGCTGTTCATCGGGTAGTTCATTGGTTTTCTCACCGAAGCGTTCCCAGTTGCGGTGCGTCGCTTCCGGAATACTTTCGGGGGCCAGATAATCACCCACAGCCGGCAGGACCGGCACTTTATGAAAGTCAATGTCGGCGCTTAAACCGCTGCTTTCGGCCATTTCGATCAGATGCCCCAGCAGGCCCGAATCAGACACGTGCGCCAGGGCTTTGACGTACGGTAATTTGCCCAGAAAAGTACCAAACTGGTTGAGCTTAGCCATCTGGTTTAAAACACTTTCGGCTTGTTCGGGTTGTACAGTTTTCAACTGTAAGGCCGTGGACAAAATGCCGAAGCCAAGCGGTTTGGTCAGGTACAGACAGCAGCCTTCGGTGGCCGTGCTGGTTTGTTTCAGGTGGTTGAGTCGGACTTTGCCCGTTACGGTCAGGCCGAAGAAGGGCTCGGCGCTTTCAATCCGGTGTCCGGTTGTCAGCAGAATCCCGGCTTCGGCACAAAGCGCCCGGCTGCCTTCCAGCACGAGCTGGGCAGCTTCGGCGGGAATTTTTTCCGTCGGCCAGCCCAGCATAGCGGTTGCCAGTAGTGGCTCACCACCCGTCGCATACACGTTGTTCAGCGCGTTGGCTGACGCGATGCGCCCAAATTCGTAGGGGTCATCAACGGTGGGGGCGGAGAGCGCGGTGGTGCTGATGAGGACGTCGCCGTGGCCGATTTCCAGTACGGTGGTATGGCCGGATGAGGCTGCATCCATCAGCAGATGAGGGAAATCGGGCAGTGACGCTGGCGGGATGCGGAAGACATCCGGTTCGATTTTTTGAAGAGAATCCGCTGTGCGGTTGTACTGAGTCAGTTTGTATATTTCCGTTTGTTGAATCATGTCCGTCGAAGTAATAACCTGATAATAGTTTTACTTTTTGCACTACTTAAAGGTAAAAAGAATCGTTCGGAAAAGTGCAAATCGCCAAGTCGACAAATAGGCGTTGTGAATTACTAATTGCCTGTATAGTAGAATATTATGTGGGATTATTGCAAAAAGCGGGGGCCGTTGGATCGGTTTTTGATAAAAAAATCCTGACACGAAATTGAACGATAAAAACAGATTTGTGGAGTTTTTATAGAAACCTTGGCTGTTAAACGGCTATTATAGTACTTTCCTAAGAACGGGGGGTTGAGTCGCAAAGAAAAATGTCGTTCCTTTGTATAGGAATTGGCTCAGTTGAAGCTGAAGCAGTTCAAATTATTTTAACCTAACTAAACTGGATTATGCGTAGAGGGCTACTGTGGGTTCACGTGGTAGGCATTTTTTTCGGGCTACTTTTTGCGGTTGCGACTAGCAATCAGGCGGTGGCTCAGGTTACCAATTCATCAATAAACGGTTTGATTACCGACTCGGAAGGGGAGGGACTGCCCGGTGCAACGGTGAAAGCAACGCACGTTCCATCCGGAACGGTATACGGAACCACCACCCAGACAACCGGCCGGTTTACGATTCCGGGTATGCGGACTGGAGGCCCTTATACCGTCGAGATCACGTTCGTCGGGTTCGAGCCGAAAGTGGTGGAGAACATTACGCTGGTATTGGGAGAACCGTACGTGTTGAACCAGAAACTGGGGGAAGGCGCCCAGCAACTGGCCGAGATTCAGGTGGTTGCCAGCAACTCTATTCTGAACAACGAGCGGACGGGGGCTTCGACCAACATTAACGCCAAGCAACTGACAACCTTACCGACCGTTACCCGGAGTCTGACGGATTTCACCCGGCTTACTCCGCAGGCCAACGGTACGGGTTTTGCCGGCCGGGATCCGCGTCTGAATAACGTCCGGATTGATGGAGCCTCCTTTTCAAACGGTTTTGGTCTGAGCAACGACCTGCTGCCCGGTGGCGATGCCCAGCCCATTTCGCTGGATGCCATTGAAGAGGTGCAGGTAAACGTGGCACCGTACGATGTGCGCCAAAGCAACTTTACCGGAGCCGGTATCAACGCCATTACCCGCAGCGGAACCAATCAACTGACGGGTTCGGTATACGGTTTTTACCGCAACCAGAATTTTAACGGCAAAAAAGTAGCCGGAATTGATCTGCCCGAGCAATCGAAATCGTCCAATAAAGTGTACGGTGCCCGGCTGGGTGGAGCCATCATCAAAAACAAGCTCTTTTTCTTCGCCAATTTCGAACGCGAAAATTACGTGTATCCCGGTAATATCTGGGTAGCCAACCGGGGTGACAACGCCGGACAACCCGGTGTGGCCCGGACCACAGCGGCTGATCTGGAAGCTGTTAGTTCGCACCTGCGCACCAAGTACGGGTATGATCCCGGCGCTTACGAAAATTACGCCAACAAATACGCCAACCTGAGCACCAAGTTTCTGGGCCGCTTAGACTGGAACATCAGCAACAAGCACAAACTGACGCTGCGCTACAACCAGGTGGTTGGAACGAGTGACGCCGGAACCAACAACAACTCCGGACCAAACCCGCGCTCAAGTGCCAACCGGATCAGCTCTGAATCCATTGCGTTTGAGAACGCCAATTATGTGCAGAAAAACATTGTTCGCTCCGTAACCGCCGAGTTGAACAGCAACTTTTCGCCCAAGTTCTCGAATCAGTTTCTGGCCACCTACAGCTACATCGAATCCCTGCGTTCAACGCCGGGCGCCCTGTTTCCGTTTGTGGATATCTGGGAAGATGGCCGGAACTATATGTCGTTCGGAACGGAGTTGTTTTCGTATAACAACGGCCTGAAGAACACCAACCTGTCATTTATTGATAACGTGACGTACCAGACCGGCAAGCATACGGTTACGGCCGGAGCTAGCTTCGAAATCATGAATTTCGACAACAGCTACGTTCGGTTGGGAACGTCGTACTACCGGTTTAACTCGGTGGAAGATTTCCTGAACGACCGGGCGCCGTCGGTATACGGTGTTACGTATCCGTTCCAGAATGACACCTGGGCTAAAGTGAGATTTGGTCTGGCGGGTCTGTATGCGCAGGATCGAATTGCCATCAACGACCGGCTGAATGCAACGATTGGTCTGCGGGTAGATATGCCGATCTTCCTGGATAAACCGTTGCACAACCCGGCCATCGACGCGCTCAACCTGCTGGACAAGGATGGTAACCCTACTACCTACAGCACCCAGACCTGGCCAAAATCACGGCCCTTGTTCTCGCCCCGCATCGGTGTTAATTATGACGTGTTTGGCAATCGTTCGCTGCAATTACGCGGTGGTACCGGGATTTTTACCGGTCTGATTCCGTTCGTGTGGTTCACCAATATGCCGACGAACTCCGGGGTGTTGCAGAACACATTCGAGCCAGTCAACGCGGCTACGCTGGGAGAAATCACCAACTTCAATGCCGATCCGTACTACTGGGTGAACCGCTTGCCCAACCGCTTCCCGAAAACCGCCGGAGCCACCGCTCCCGGAACCGTTGCCCTGGTGGACCCGGATTACCGGATGCCGCAGGTCTGGAGAACCAATATTGGTGCCGACTACAAAATCCCGAGTACGCCCCTGGTTGCCAGCTTTGATGTGATCTATACGAAGGACCTGAACGCGACCTATCAGTTCAACGCCAACCGTAAACCGGCCACGCAAACCTTGAATTACTCCGCCGATAACCGTGATTTCTGGAACGGTGCAGCCAACGCTACGTATAATCCGGCCACGGGTGCCATTGTTCCGGTGCTGGCGAATACCAAAAAAGGAAATTCACTGGCGGCAACGCTGGGCGTTTCCTTGCCTGCCCGCCGAGGATTATACGGTTCGTTTTTCTACAATTATACCGCAGCCAAAGACGTATCGGGCAACCCCGGTTCGGCAGCGAACTCGGCCTGGTCGAACAACTATTCGATCAACGACCCGAACGAGTTGCTGCTGGGTCAGTCGCAGTACGCCATTCCGCATCGTCTGGTGGGGAACCTGTCCTACCGTTTTGAGTACATCCGGCACCTGGCCACCACAGTTTCGCTGTTCTATCAGGGATCGAGCGCGGGCCGGTTTGCGTACACCTACAACGGAGACATCAACCGCGATGGGGTAAGCCTTGACCTGCTGTATCTGCCAAAAAATTCTTCGGAAATCAACTTTGTGGATATCGTGAGCGGGGGAACCGTCCGGTTTACGGCCCAGCAGCAACGGGAAGCGTATGATCAGTTTGTCGAAAACACACCGGCGTTAAAAGGAGCCAAAGGCAGTTATGTCGAGCGGAACTCTGGTATTCTGCCGTGGTATCACCGCTTCGATTTCCGTTTGTTGCAGGACATCTTTACCAACGTAGGACAGAGACGGCATAGCCTGCAATTCAGCATCGATATTACCAACGCCGGTAACCTGCTGAATTCCAACTGGGGCGTTCGCCAGGAACTGAACAGCGGTTCAATTTATAACTACGCGCTGTTGAACGTAGCGAATGTGTCGGCGCAGGGGGTACCAAGCTTTAACATGGTTACCATTAACCGGGATGGACAGACGGTATTGCCGACCAGCCCGTACCGCAACTACTTTGACGTTGCCAATACCTGGCGTATGCAGTTGGGTTTACGGTATACTTTCTGATGCATTACTTTCTGATGAAGACTGCCGCCATGCTTTCCGTTAAAAAAAATAGCTCCTGTAAACAGGTAGCCACTACTAATTTAGCCGGTGTCAAGCGGGTTGTACTTTATCATACCTGATCATAACCCGGTCCTTCCTGAAGGACCGGGTTTATTTTTTTTCTCAATTAACCAATTTCAACCAAAAATTTTCATGAACAAACGTTTACAGTTTTTACCCCTCTTTGCCTTACTGCTGGGTCTGGCGATGACCGTGTTTAGCGGGGGGAGTGTACAGGCTCAGGTGACATCCTCCTCCATGGCGGGGCAGGTAAGTGACCAAAAAGGCGATGGCCTCCCCGGGGCAACCGTTATTGCCGTACACACGCCGTCCGGAACGCGGTACGGAACCGTTACCAATAACGAAGGACGGTATACATTTCCCAACATTCGGGTGGGCGGGCCCTATACCGTCACTGCAACGTTTGTCGGTTTTAAGGAGCAGGTGAAAAGCGGCATTGAAGCCAGCCTGGGTACGGCCGCCAACGTAGATTTTGCCATGGTGGACGAAAGTACGCAACTGTCGGAAATCGTGGTGTCGGGCAACCGCAGCGATATCTTTAGCTCGGACCGGACCGGGGCGGCTGCTTCGTTCGGGCGGGAAACCATCAACAGCATTCCAACCATTGGCCGGACGCTGACGGACGTAACCAAGTACAATCCGTACGGGAATGGTCAGTCGTTTGCCGGTCAGGACCCGCGTTTCAACAACTTCACCATCGACGGTTCGGTGTTCAACAACGGTTTCGGTTTGGGTAGCTCGGCGCTGGCCGGTGGCCGGACCGGAACAACGGCGGTGTCGCTCGATGCCATCGACCAGCTTCAGGTAAACGTAGCACCGTTTGACGTTCGGCAGTCGGGTTTCACCGGGGCCGGTATCAACGCCGTTACCCGTTCGGGTACAAACGAATTCTCGGGCTCGGTATATCACCTCTTCCGGAACAACAGCCTGGTGGGTAAAAAAGCGGATGGCACAGAAATTATGCCCAAACCAAACATCAACGAGAAAACATACGGTTTCCGGCTGGGCGGCCCCATCATTAAAAACAAACTGTTTTTCTTCGTTAATGGCGAGATGTTCAAGAGCAGCACACCAGCTTTGCTCTGGGGCCTCGACCGGGGTCAGGGCAGCAGTGGTCAGGTTTCGCGCGTGACGCTGGCCGACATGCAGGACCTCGCTTCGTTTATGCAGACCAACTTCGGTCGCAGCCTGGGCGCACTGGACGGTTTTAACAACGAAGTGAACAGCATCAAAGGGTTGATCCGTCTGGACTACAACATCAACGATCAGCACAAACTGTCGGTACGGTATTCGCACCACAACTCGGATTCCGACCAGATCATCAGCAACAGCAACAGTAGTAACACGGCCGGAAACGGCAACCGGACCAACAGCCAGTTTGCCCTTTCACCGGAGAATTCGGGTTACAACATTGCGGACAATACCCGTTCGCTGGCGGCAGAATTGACCTCGAACTTCGGCGGAAAGTTTGCCAACAACCTGATTGTTACGTACAACAAACAACTGGAAGACCGGGCCTACAAAACCGATCTTTTCCCGAGCATCGATATTCTGAAAGGCGGAAGCACCTATACGTCGATCGGTTTTGACCCATTTACGCCGAATAACAAGCTGAACTATTCGACGTTCAATATTACGAACAACTTCAACTTCTTCCTGGGCAAACATACGTTCACGGCGGGGCTGGTGTATGAGCATTATACGTCGAACAACGTGTTCTTCCCGTCGTCGAACGGGGTGTATGTTTATAACTCCATCGAAGATTTCAAACAGGCCGCTTTGGCTTCTATCAACGACCCGAACAACCCGGTTTCACCGGTACGGGTAGCCCGTTACAACCTGCGCTATTCGTTGATTCCGGGTGGTGGCGAACCGCTGCAAACGCTGAAACGGAGTTTGTACAGTGCCTACGTGCAGGACGAATACCAGGCAACGCCGAACTTCAAGCTAACGGCGGGTCTGCGGTTTGATGTCTTCAATTACAACAACAGCACCGCCGAAGACTTCAATAACCCGATCGTGGCTGGTTTGACGTTCAAAAACGAAAAGGGCGAGGATTACAAAATTACAACTGGTACGTTCCCCAAACCGCGTTTGCTGCTGTCGCCCCGGATCGGTTTTAACTGGGATGTCAAAGGTGACAAAACAACGCAAGTTCGGGGTGGTACCGGTGTTTTCGTATCCCGTATCCCGGAAGTGCTGGTGTCCAACCAGTTGGGTAACAACGGGGTGAACACGGCGGTAATCAACCTGACCGACACCACGGCGGTTCCGTTCGTAACGGACCCCAGCAAGCTGCCAGCCGCCATCCGGCCTGATCCAACACGGGTTGACATCTCTAAACTGGCCCCTTACGTAATCAACGCATCGGATCAGAACCTGAAATACCCGCAAATCTGGAAAACCAACATTGCCGTTGACCAACGGTTGCCCTGGGGGCTGATCGGGACGCTGGAATTTGTGTATAACAAAAACATTCAGGCGCTGCGGTATATCGATGCAAACCTGCGCGCACCGCAGGGAGGCAAAACCCTGAGTGGACCGGATGATCGCCCGCTGTTCCCGGCTTTCGGGTTAACCGGTTCGGCGGCTACGGCGGCCCGGTATTACAATCCGCAAATCGCTAACGCTTTCGTGCTGCGGAATACCAACAAGGGAAGCTCGTATATCGTTACGGCGAAACTGGAGAAACCGGCGGTTCGCGGTCTGGGCTTCTCGCTGGCGTATACCTACGGACAGGCCCGTGATCTGGCGGTCGTGGGTAGTACGGTAATCGGTAACGTGCCGACCGTGCTGGGTCAAAACTACCTGACCACTTCGTATTCTGATCAGGATATGCGGCACCGCGTCATTGGTTACGCTACATACCGGTTGAATTACGGCGGTAAGTTTGGCGGTTCAACGGCCATTACGCTGGGTCTGCTCGGAAACAGCGGAAGCAAAATCTCGTATGTTTACAACCAGGATGTGAACTTCGATGGTCAAAACTCGAATGACCTGATGTATGTGCCCCGTAATGCTTCTGAACTGACGTTTACTCCGCTGACCGTTGGAACCGGTGCCAGCGCCGTAACGTACTCACCGGAGCAGCAGGCGGCCGCGTTTGAATCGTATATCGAGAGCAACAAGTACCTGAAAACCCGTCGTGGCCAGTATGCAGAACGGAACGGGGGCCAATACCCCTGGCTGACCCGGTTCGATCTTTCGGTAGTGCAGGAGTTTTACGTAGCCGTTGGCAACAAAGGCAAACGCAACACCATCCAGCTCCGCGCCGACATTCTGAACTTCGCCAACCTGCTGAACAACGGCTGGGGCCTGGGCAATGCCCTGACGGCGTCTACGAGCACATCCACGTCCAGCCCGCTGACGGTGGCGGTTAATACCACCACGGGCGTGCCGACGTACCGGCTGGCTACCCAGACCGTTAATGGTCAGGTGGGGCTGCTCAAAGACTCCTTTGTGCCCGCTCAGAACCTGAATGCGGTGTATCAGGCACAGCTTGGTATCCGGTATATTTTTAACTAATGGTGAAAACTAGTATTCCTGCCCCGCCGAAAGCTTTCGGCGGGGTATTTTTTTGCAGCATATGAAAAAATACCTTGTTTGGAGTTTGTTCCTGCTGAACAGCGTAAACCTGCTTGCTCAGCAGCGGTCGAAGTTTTCGACGGCTAGGGATCTGGAAAAAGTACTGGCTTACCGGCCCAATCGACCCCAGCCGCTGATTCTGGCGCACCGGGGCGGTCCGGAAGCAACGGAAACGGAGAATAGTCTGGAGACGTTTCGGCACACCTACCAGCAGGTACCGGACGCCATCATCGAAATGGATGTTCGGATGACGCGGGACAGTGTACTGGTGTTGCTGCACGATGACGGAATCGACCGGGCAACGACGGGCAAAGGCTCGCTGAAAGCCATGTCGTGGGCGGAGTTGCAAACGGTTTTTCTGCGCGATTTACGCGGTCAGCCCACCCGCCAGCGCATTCCGCTGTTTGATGAAGTGTTGCAATGGGGTGCCGGAAAGGTCGTCATGGCGATTGATGCCAAACCGGATGTTGATCTGCAAAAGGTGATGAAAGCCATTACCGACCGCAAGGCGCAGCACAGTGTGTTTATCATCTGCTACTCGACGGCCGACGCGATCCGGTTGCGGAAACAGTATCCGGATGTGTGGGTGGCAGTGGGTTTTAATCAAGCCGATCATGGCGAAACGCTCCGCAAAGCCGGTCTTTCGTTGCATCACCTGATTGCGCTGGCTTCGCGTCAGGAAAGCGGTTTTTACGAACGGCTTCATCGAGACGGTATTCCCTGCACAGCGGGCACGTACGGTACGGGAAATCTGGACGATAAACCGATTGCCGAGGTGGCCGACGAATACCGTAAGATTGTCAAAACCGGCGCGGATATTCTGACAACGGACCGGCCCGTGGAGGTCAACACGTTGTTTAAAAAGTAGTCGGTTTACACTTTTGGGAGACTGGCCGGAAAGGCTGGCCAGTCTATGACATTATACTTTTCGCCCGACTCCCTCGGCCCGCAGGACTTCCGTCGCGTGCTGGTAGCCCTGAACAATCAGTCGCCCAATGTCGTCGGAGGAGAATTTCATCAGGTTCAGGTACAGCGGCTCGTGGGGGCGGATAAGCGTCAGGCGCATGTCGTTGCCCCGGAGTTTCTCCCGCTCAATCCAGCGTTCGGCCCAGGCGATGTCGTTGTTGACGATCTGGTTAACGGTAATATCCTTCACCCGTTCGACGAGGTTCAGCAGGCTGCGGTAATTGAATTTTTCGGTGAAGATCCGCTTGGCGTGACAGGCTACACAGACCAGTTCGTCGGCTCCATCGTCGATGGCTTCCCGCAACGGAGCCACTTCCCGCAAACCGCCATCCAGAAACATTTTCTGGCGATCGCCACCGATGCAGACGGCGGGCATCAGAAACGGCAGCGAACTGCTGGCAATGACGTAATCCAGAATGCATTCGTCTTCGTTGGTAGCATATACCAGGTCGCCCTTAATAATATCAACGGCACCCACTTTCAGTTTGACGGGGCTGTTGATGAGGATGGGGAGTTTGATGTGGGTCCGGATCAGCGTTTGGAGCGGGGTGTTGTCCAGCAAGCCGTCGAAACGGCTCATGAGTGTGTTGTAGCCCATCATAATCCGCGACCGGATTTCGGCGACATCTTCGGGTTTGGTAATGTTCCGAATCCAGAATTCGATCAGTTGCCGCCCGGCTTTAGGCCAGTCAATGGCACCGTGTTCTGCGAATTGCTTTCCGGCTTCGTGCGCCAGAAAAACGGCATTCAGGCTGCCAACCGAGATACCGTAAATCGCTTCGGGTTCAAAACCGGCTTCCAGAATGGCCTGAATGGCTCCTGCCTGAAATGCGCCCTTCAGGGAGCCGCCCCCTAATACCAGTGCACGCATGGAACTTTTCTAGAGATAAATGATGAATACAGGGCTCAAATAACACCTTTCCGGGCAGCGTTCATACATCCTCACCCATAATTTTTTGAAGTTTTGTCCTGATGTTCACGTTTCGGTGGTATACTTGCGCCCTGAATACGGTCCGTCCAAGCTGACGGACTAGCTGCACTGATGCCACTATCGATCCGGGACATACAAGCGCCGATTGCTGCCGAAATGGAGACATTTGAGCACAAATTCCGGCAGTTCATGAAAAGCGAAGTTATGTTGCTCGATCAGATCATGAACTATATTGTGCGCCGGAAAGGCAAGCAGCTCCGGCCAATGTTTGTTTTTCTGACGGCGGGCGTGTGCGGAACCATCACAGAATCAACCCATCGGGGGGCGGCTTTGATCGAACTGCTGCACACGGCTACGCTGGTACACGACGATGTGGTCGATGACTCCAATTACCGCCGGAGCTTTTTTTCCATCAATGCCCTCTGGAAAAACAAAATCGCCGTCCTGGTGGGCGACTACCTGCTGTCGCGCGGATTGCTGCTTTCGGTCGATAACAACGAATACGACCTGCTGAAAATCGTCTCCACCGCCGTGCGCGAAATCAGCGAGGGCGAATTGCTACAAATTGAAAAAGCCCGTCGGCTCGACATTACCGAAGACGTTTACTACGAAATTATCCGCCAGAAAACCGCATCGCTGATATCGGCCTGCTGCGCCGTGGGAGCGCGGTCGGTAGATGCTTCGCAGGACATCATCGAAACCGCCCGGATGTTTGGCGAAAAAGTAGGCATAGCCTTTCAGATCAAAGACGATCTGTTTGATTACGGCGAGGTGGAGGTTGGTAAACCGCTCGGTATCGACATCAAGGAAAAGAAAATGACGCTGCCCTTGATTTACGCGCTCAACCACGCGGGCTGGACCGAAAAACGGCGGATGATTAACATTGTCAAAAACGAAAGCGAGAACCCCAAACGGGTCGCGGAAGTGATCGACTTTGTGAAAAAATCCGGCGGTATTCAATACGCCACCACGGTCATGACCCGCTACGTCGACGAAGCCAAAGCCCTGCTCTTTACGCTGCCCGAATCCGCTTACCGCACGTCTCTCGAACAACTGGTTCAATACACCATCGAACGAAGCAAGTGAGTTAAGAATTAAGAGTGATAAGTTAGGAGTGAAGAGTTGGCTGACGCATTGTAACTCATCACTCTTAATTCTTAACTCTTAACTCCAGTTCCCGCGCTTCGGGGAGTTTCCACCAGGGCAGGTAAGGCCAGGTGTGGTGTTCGGCATGGTAGCCGAAGAAGTAACAGCTCAGGAAAGCCGTCACGTGGTTTAGTTTCTGGCTGCGGGCGTTGTGGGGCGGATTGTGGTGCTCACCGCGATGGGGGAGATAGGTTCCGAAATAAAATAGCTGGAATGTGCTCAGAATGGCCGGGACCATCCAGAACAGAATCAGATTCTCCATCGGAAACCAGATTTTCAGGATATTATACGTAACGCCCATCAGCACAATCTGGATCACCGAAATGTATTCTTTCAGGAAGCTGTAATACCAGGCCAAAAAGTTGGGGTTTCCGTCGTGAAAATCCGGGTCGTCGCCGGTGGCCGAATGCTTGTGGTGCAGGTGGTGTTTGCGGCTGAGCCGGTTGTAGTTATTAAACGCGAACAGCGTGGTGCAGAGAAAGCCAATCCAGTAGTTGAGCCGTTTGTTGTGCGGAGCAACCACACCGTGAATCGCGTCGTGGGCCGTAATGAAAACGCCCGTGTACAGGTGCGTCTGAATCAGCACAAAGATATAAACCAGCGGATTTTTCCAGTCAATCGGGAAATTGAGCAGAAAAATCAGCATTCCCAGCCAGCTAAGCAGAATGACGGTGGCCGCAATCAGGCCCCGGTTGCCGATTTGGGCCGGTTTAAACGAAATGGCAGATGGCGTCATTTATGAATTCATTTAACGGCTAACGACACGTGTACCAGAAATGTTCATTACTTTTGGGAGTGTAACCCGACCGATTTTTAACAGTTCCATTCTAATAGCATGAAATTACTCTATTTTGCGGCATTCCTGTTGGCACCCGCCCTGTCCTTTGGACAGCCGACCGTCAAGAAAGCAGCCCCTGCTTCCTCTTCCCTGAGCCGTCCGAAACTAGTTGTTGGTATTATCGTTGACCAGATGCGGTACGATTATTTGTACCGGTATTACAACAAATACAGCGAAGGGGGTTTCAAGCGGATGATGCGCGACGGTTTTAACGCCCGCAACAATCATTATCATTACGCAGCTACCATCACAGCGCCCGGCCACACCCACGTTTACACGGGTTCTGCGCCCGCCATTTCCGGTATTGTGGGCAACGACTGGTACGACCGGCGTCTGGATCGCGATATGTATTGCGTGGAAGATTCCACGGTTTCAGCGGTTACGGCAAGCGGAACACCAACGTCGGCGGGTAAAATGTCACCGCGCAATCTGCTGGTTACCACCGTGACCGATCAGTTAAAAACGGCTACCCAGGGCCGTTCCAAAGTTATTGGGGTTGCCATGAAAGACCGGGGCGCTATTCTGCCCGCAGGTCATGCTGCCAATGCGGCTTACTGGTTTGATTCGAAAGACGGTAGCTGGATTACCAGTTCGTTCTACATGAAAGAGCAGCCGCAGTGGGCCAAGGAATTTAATGCCCGTAAGCTGTCGGATAAATACCTGACACAAGCCTGGGAAACCATCTTGCCGCTGGATCAATACATCGAAAGTACAGCCGATGATACGCCCTTTGAAAACCCGCTGGCCGGGGAGCAGAAAGCCGTGTTTCCGCACCAGGCGGTGGCCTCGCTGGGCAGTAAATACGAAGCCCTGCGGACCAGCCCCTTCGGCGATGTTCTGACGAAGGAAATGGCCCTGGCCGCCCTGAAAGGCGAGAACATGGGGAAAGGTACCGAAACCGATTTTCTGTGCGTGAGTTTCTCCTCACCCGATGCCATTGGCCACCGCTTCAGCCCGTCGTCGGTGGAGGCCCAGGATGAGTACCTGCGGCTGGACAAAGTGATTGCCGAATTGCTGACGGCGCTGGATGCGCAGGTAGGCAAGGGAAATTATTTCACGTTTCTTTCGGCTGACCACGGAGCCGCCGACAATCCGGCTTATTCGATGAGCCTCAACCTGCCGGGTGGTTTTCTGGACGGGAAGAAAGTGGGCGCGGCTACCGAAAAAGCCCTGACCGATGCTTTTGGACCGGGCAAATGGATTTCCGGAGACGCCAATGGACAGATCTACCTGAACCACGACCTGTTGCGGGAGAAAAAAATCAAAGTAGCCGATGCTGCCGAAGCGGTGCGGTTTGCGCTGCTGAAAATACCGGGTGTTCAGGACGTGCTTAACCTGCACGATATCAACGGTAACTCGGTGCCGGAGTACTGGCTGCCCCTGTTGCGCAACGTGTACCATCCCAAACGGAGTGGCGATTTGTACATTGTTATCCAGCCCGGCTGGCTGGAAGGCTACCAGAAAGGCGGTACCTCGCACGGTACGCTTTTTAACTACGATACGCACGTACCGCTGCTGTTCTACGGCTGGGGCATCAAACCCGGCGAAACAACCCGCCGGACGCACATTGCCGACATTGCTTCTACGGTTTCGGCGCTCCTGCACATCCTGGAGCCCAGCGGAAACATCGGTAACCCGATTGCCGAAGCGATTAAGTAACCTCTAATACCGTTAGAATAAAAAAACCGGCCCTGGAAGCCGGTTTTTTATTTCGGTAAATTAGGCTGCGGACGATTACAAGACACTTTCAATAGAAACCAGATTGACCACCGCCCGAATACCGTCCATCCGCTTGATGACCACCTGCTTTCCGGCCAGAATCGATTCTTCGGTTTCCGAAACGGCAATCCATTCGGTGCCCCGGTAAAAAATCCGGCCCTCACCGTGGGCCGGGATGGTCAGGATAACCTTCGCCCGGTCACCCACGTATTCGGTGTATTCCTGCTTTTTGGTCCGCGACTCAAACCAGCGCCGGAGCGGTTTCCGACCGGCAACCAGGGTGATGATCGTCACAACCGAAAAGCAAAGCAGTTGACCGCTGACGTCGGACGTCAGGCCCAGCCCGGTCAGCAGGGCCGTCACTAAGGCCCCCACGCTTAGAAAGGCGAAGACAAACGAAATACTGACCAGCTCAGCGGTCAGAAACAGGAGGCCCAGCACGGCCCAGATTTGTGATGATGTCATAACGGTAGACGGTTAATGGCTTTCGGTATTCCGTACTCAAGTTATTGGCCTTTACGCTCGCGTCAGGGTCGGTGAATCGGGAAAAGTTAAACGGTTTTCTCCTGCTGCTTCACCACCGTCATCGCCGTGGAAATGATGGACGACAGATCGCCGAAGTTAGCGGGCAGAATCAGCGTATTGTTGGTGCGGGCCAGATTCCCGAATTGACTGACCACCTGCTCGGCCACGCGCAGCTGAACGGCATTCATCCCGCCATCTTCCTGAATCGCCACGGCAATTTTGCGGATGCTTTCGGCGGTCGCGTCGGCAATGGATTTGATGGCTTCCGCCTGACCGGAGGCTTCGTTGATCTGCCGCAACCGAATCCCCTCGGATTCCAGCACGACTTTCTGCTTCTGGCCTTCGGCAATATTGATGGCTGATTGCTTCTGCCCCTCGGATTCCAGGATGACGGCCCGCTTTTCGCGTTCGGCCTGCATCTGTTTCTCCATCGCATTCAGAACGGTTTGGGGGGGCGTAATGTTCTTGATTTCATAACGCAACACCTTGACACCCCAGCCAATGGCGGCTTCGTCGATCGAGTGGACCACCGCCTGGTTGATCGTGGTGCGTTCCTCGAAGGTTTTATCCAGTTCAATTTTGCCCATCTCGCTCCGCATGGTAGTCTGCGACAACTGGCTGACGGCAAATTTATAATCCGAAATACCGTAAGAGGCTTTCATGGGGTCGATGATCTGGATAAAAATAACGCCATCGACGCGCACCTGTACGTTGTCACGCGTGATACAGATCTGCTCCGGAATGTCCAGGGCGGTTTCTTTCAGGCTGTGTTTATAGGCAACGCGGTCGAAAAACGGAATAATGAAGTTGACGCCCGGTTGCAGCACAGCGAAGAATTTGCCGAGCCGCTCCACGACGTAAGCCGTTTGCTGAGGAACGACCTTGACCGTAGCAAACACCACAACCAGCGCCAGAAAAGCGAGCGTAAGAAATACGTATCCCATGAGACTTGAAAGGTTAAGTTAAATTCGATGCGGTAAATCTCGGATAACTAATGAGATACCCCAAGTAATGTGATGATAGACAGAAAAAAGCATAAATGAAAGGTCGCCGGGGTAGATGGATAAAGAATCACTGAGCAAAAACCGTTTGTATGCTTTAACGAATTTTTAAATCGGAATTAATACCGGTTTAATCTGCCGGGGTAATCTTGCCTGTGTAAAGTCAGCGGCCCGGTAGAGGAGAAAATAAGCCAGCATGGCAATGGCCAAAACCGGAACGGCGACTTTATACAGTACTGGAGCTTAAGTAAAAAGTAATCAGCTAATTTTAGGTTTAATTGTGGAAAGACAGAAAGGCGGGGTTTCCCCGCCTTTTCTCTTAGCAGGAAAGCAGCAACCGCGAAATCACCACCCGCTGGATTTCGCTGGTTCCTTCGCCGATGGTGCAGAGCTTGGCGTCGCGGTAAAACTTCTCGACTGGATAGTCTTTCGTGTATCCGTACCCGCCAAAAATCTGGACGGCTTCGTCGGCGGTTTTAACGGCCACTTCCGATGCGTACAGCTTAGCCATAGCCGATTCTTTTGTGACGGGTTTGCCCGCATCGTTCAGATCCGCAGCCTGATAGGTGAGTAGTCGGGCGGCTTCAATGCTCGTGGCCATATCGGCGAGTTTGAAGGCGATGGCCTGAAACCGGGCAATTGACTGACCGAATTGCTGGCGTTCCTGAGCGTACTTTAGCGCGTGTTCGTAGGCTCCCTGCGCAATTCCCAGGCTCAGGGCGGCAATTGAAATCCGGCCACCGTCCAGAATTTTCATGGCCTGAACAAAGCCGTCGCCCACGTCGCCCAACCGCTGATTATCCGGAATGCGGCAATCCTCAAAAAGCATTTCAGCGGTTTCCGATGCCCGCATACCGAGTTTGTCTTCTTTCCGACCGCCCGAAAAACCGGGTGTACCGCGCTCAACCACAAAAGCCGTGGCGTTGTGGGGTGTATTGGGTTCGCCGGTTCGGGCGATGACCACGGCCACCTGCCCGCTTTTGCCGTGGGTGATAAAATTCTTGGCCCCATTCAGTACCCACTCGTCGCCATCCCGGACGGCGATGGTTCGCATATTGCCCGCGTCGGAGCCGGTATTAGGTTCGGTCAGTCCCCAGGCGCCAATCCACTCGCCAGTGGCTAATCGGGGCAAATACCGTTGTTTCTGCTCAGGAGTACCGAATTTTAGAATGTGGTTGGTGCACAGGGAGTTATGGGCTGCTACCGACAAGCCGATAGCGCCGTCGATTTTAGCCAATTCGACAATGACACTAACGTACGCACGGTAGCCCAGTCCGGCCCCGCCGTATTCTTCCGGGACCAGAACGCCCAGCACCCCCAGCTCGCCCAACTGCCGCATTAGCTCTATCGGGAAGTGTTGAGCCTCATCCCATTCCCGAACAAACGGCTGAATCTGGCGGAGGGCAAAGTCACGAACCGTTTGTGCAATCAGTTGGGAAATATCGTTTACTTGGTTTTCTCCAATTTCTGACGTCATGGACAAGTTTCGCGCAACGGCGATTTTAAAGTGATCCTCGTAATAATTTACAACTTTAAATCGACAGTCTCAAGTCCTTCTGAAAATCCAATGGAAATCCTTTTCCTGCGTCTGGCAAATCAACGGCTTAAGAGCGTAATAGGCAAAATACCAGCCTACTAGCCGCGTGTTTCAGACCGGTTGATACAAAACAGGGTCCGGACCGTCGGAATTACGTAAAAAAATCTATTTTTGTGTTCTGCAAGCAACGTATATAAAAAGTACAAATCTGCTGAAATACAACCTTCTATTATATCTACCATTTGATCTATGAAATTAGCTGTTATAGGAACCGGGTATGTCGGACTGGTGACCGGTACCTGTTTTGCGGAAACCGGAAATCAGGTAACCTGCGTTGATATCGACGAACGAAAAGTTGAAAAACTCAACAACGGTATTATTCCGATCTACGAACCCGGTCTTGATGTACTGTTCAACCGAAATACTGCCGAAGGCCGTCTGAAATTTACGACCAACCTGGCCGAAGGCATCGAAGGCGCGGAGGTCATCTTCCTGGCCCTGCCTACTCCGCCGGGTGAAGACGGTTCCGCTGATTTGAAATACATTCTGAAAGTAGCCGACGACCTCGGCCCGCTGCTGAAGCAGTACGCGGTGGTCGTTGATAAAAGTACTGTTCCGGTTGGAACCGCCGAAAAGGTGCGCAATATGATTTCCAAAGGCGCTCAGGTTGATTTCGACGTGGTATCAAACCCGGAGTTTCTGCGCGAAGGGGTGGCCGTTGAGGATTTCATGAAACCCGACCGCGTGGTGATTGGTACGCAATCTGAGAAAGCCAAAACGGTGATGAATAAGCTGTATGCTCCGCTGGTGCGGCAGGGCAATCCCGTGATTTTCATGGATGAACGTTCGGCGGAAATGACGAAGTATGCCGCCAATGCGTTTCTGGCCGTAAAGATTTCCTTCATGAACGAAATTGCCAACCTGTGTGAGAAAGTAGGTGCTAACGTCGATGACATTCGGAGGGGCATCGGAACAGACAGCCGCATCGGCAAACGGTTTTTGTTCGCCGGAATTGGCTACGGCGGAAGCTGCTTCCCGAAAGACGTGCAGGCGCTGGCCAAAACGGCGCAGGATAACGCCTACGATTTCAAGATTCTGAAGTCGGTGATGGACGTGAACGCCCAGCAGAAAAGCAAACTGCTGCCGTTGATTAAAGATCACTTTGACGGTAACCTGAAAGGCAAAACCATCGCCATCTGGGGGCTGGCGTTTAAACCGTATACCGATGACATCCGCGAAGCGCCGGCGCTGGAAAACATCCGGGCGCTGTTGAGCGAAGGGGCGAAAGTGACGGTGTATGACCCCGAAGCGATGGAAAACGTGCGGAATCTACTTGGTAATCAGATTACCTACGCGCACACCTCGTATGCGGCTCTGGACGATGCCGACGCGCTGGTGATCATGACCGAATGGCCGCTGTTCCGTACACCCGATTTCAACAAAATGAATCTGCTGTTGAAAAACAAGGTGATTTTTGACGGGCGTAACGTCTACGAACTCGACCAGATGAAAGAAGTGGGCTACACCTACTACAGCATCGGGCGCGAAACAGTAATGCCGGAAGTTCATCAGAGTGCCTAGATCAAACGAAAACAGACCTGAAAATACGAGCAACGGTTTTAGCCTGCGGTTTAGGCGGGGCTGCCTGAGCGGTTTTCATCACAAAACCTGGGCTATAAACCTTTCATTTAAAACAACAGTCACGACTCTATGAAACGCGTACTAATAACGGGTGGGGCCGGTTTCCTCGGATCACACCTCTGCGATCGCTTTATCAAGGAAGGGTATCACGTTATTGCGATGGATAACCTCATTACGGGCGATATCCGCAACATCGAACACCTGTTCCACCTGCCGAATTTTGAGTTCTACCACCACGACGTATCGAAATTTATTCACGTTCCGGGTGAACTGGATTACATTCTGCACTTTGCGTCGCCCGCCAGCCCCATCGATTACCTGAAAATCCCGATTCAAACGCTGAAAGTAGGTTCGTTGGGGATTCACAACTGTCTGGGACTGGCGCGGGTTAAAAACGCCCGGGTCCTGATTGCGTCAACCTCGGAAGTATACGGCGATCCGGCGGTTCACCCACAGAACGAAGACTATTGGGGCAATGTTAACCCGGTGGGGCCGCGGGGCGTTTACGACGAAGCCAAACGGTTCCAGGAAGCGATGACGATGGCGTACCACACGTTCCACGGTTTGGAAACCCGGATTGTCAGGATTTTCAATACCTACGGCCCCCGGATGCGGCTCAACGACGGTCGGGTACTGCCCGCTTTCATCGGTCAGGCCCTGCGCGGAGAAGACCTGACGGTTTTCGGTGACGGTAGCCAGACCCGTTCCTTTTGCTACGTAGATGATCTGATCGAAGGCATCTATCGGTTGCTCCTGAGCGACTATGCTTATCCGGTCAACATTGGTAACCCCAACGAAATCACGATCCGGGAGTTTGGCGAGGAAATCATCAAACTGACGGGCACTACCCAAAAACTGGTGGTGAAACCGTTGCCGACCGACGACCCCAAACAACGCCGTCCGGACATTACGCGGGCGAAGGAAATTCTGGGATGGGAGCCGAAAGTGTCGCGGGAAGAAGGCTTGCGGATTACGTATGAATACTTCAAAAGCCTGCCCGAAGAAGAGCTTTTCAAAGCTGCTCACCACCGCGAGTTTGTGAAGAAATAACGAACGCGGTTCCGAACCTGCGGACGATAGCCCGCAAGGGGTCGCCTTCGCCGGAATCATAGATTTGAATGAACTGAAGCCCGCGCGGCCCGGTTCGTGGAGCCCTTAAACCTCCGTGATTGTGAAGATCACGGAGGTTTTTATTTTTTGTCTGGTATTATTCCTGAATTAAAAGAGTTGGTTTACCTTTGGCGTTACCTTCTCTAACCCTATCTCAGGTATGATAAATTCACCGCTGAATCGGTGCTACTCAACGTTGTGGATGCGATACAATAGCTTGGCAGTTAGTTGTTTATCCTTATTTTTTGCTGCTCAAACACCCAGTTTTGCTACCTCTGCCCCCCCTGCGGAAGATTCTCTTTCGGTTCGGAGTGGACGGCTGGTAAGTCCGCAGTCTATCAGTTCAAACGATACCGTTTCTGCCCAAAAGCTCCGGCGCATCGTGACGGCAAATGCTCTCCAGGCGTTACAGGGCCAGGTCGCGGGCCTGCTCGTTCGGTCTAATTCCGGAGAACCGGGCGGGGCGGCTACCCTGCAAATTCACGGTCCCGGTCGCTTCGGAGATACCACCCCGCTGGTGGTCGTTGATGGGATGATTATCGGACAGTCGGACAACCTGAACTGGCTCACGCCGAATTCCATTGAATCGGTCGAAGTGCTGAAAGATGCGGCTTCAACGGGGCTGTATGGAATGCGGGGCAGCAACGGCGTTATTCTCATTACCACCAAAAAAGGAACGACAGGCGCCCCCCGCGTTAATCTGGATGTGTACACGGGCGTTGGGCGGGCCAGTCAGGGGCCGCAACTTCTCAACACCCGCCAGTACATTGACTTCATCAACGACAGCCGTTCAAACGGCGGGCTGATTCCGGCCTTTAAGCTGACCAACCAGTCATCACTCGATACGTTGCTGGGCACCAGTACCGATTGGCTGGGTGCGTTGATGCGCCCGGCCCCGGTTCGGAGTGCCTATCTTTCGGTGGCGGGTGGCAACGAATCGGCCCGGTATCTGATGGCCGCCGATTACTTCCGGCAGGATGGTGTCATTCGGGGTTCCGATTTTGAACGGTTATCGCTACGGCTTAACACCGACTTTGATCTGGCCGAAAACCTGAAAGTCGGGCAGCACCTGACGGTCGGGCAGTCGGTTCAGCACGCCAACGACGGTGCCAGTGGCCGGACGCCCATCGAACTGGCGATGAAAAGTGCGCCGTATCTCTCCATTACCAATCCCAGATGGGTGGGTGGGTATAACGGGACGACCTATCTGGATGCCAACAACGATACGCCCAACCCCATCGGACTAGCGGCCCTGACCAACGACCGGCGAACGGCGCTGAATCTGACCGGCGATTTGTTCGGGGAATGGACGCTGCTGGAGGGCCTGACTTACCGCGCTACTCTGGGGTTTGACGTGCGTAATGCTGACCGGGTTTATTCCCGCCCGGCCTTCAACATGGGCGAGTATAATCTGAACCTCACGGCATCGCTGGCCCGGGCCAAACAGACGAATTACAACACGCTGCTGCACCATCAGGTAAGTTACACGCGAACCCAGGACGTTCATTCGTTTGGAATTTTGCTGGCCGGAAGCCGTCAGACCTACCGCAGCGACGATGTGCAGGCTTCGGCGGATAATTTGCCCGGTAACGACATTCGGTCGCTGACGGCGGGGCAATCGTCGCGGAACCGGACCGTGGGCGGCACCTACGGTTTTTACCGGATTGTGAGCCTGTTGGGCCAGTTGTCGTACGATTATGACAAAAAATACTGGCTAACGGCGGCCATCCGGCGTGATGGTTCGTCGCGTTTCGGGCCGGGGCACCGGTTTGGCGTATTCCCGTCGGTGGGCGGGGCCTGGTACATCAGCAAAGAAGCCTTTATGGAAGCCGTTCCCTACCTGAACGCCGTCAAACTGCGGGCGGGCTGGGGCAAAACCGGCAACGACAACGTGGGCGATTTTCAGTACGCATCGCTGATTGCTCAAAACTACAATTACCCGTTTGGCCCAACTAATTCGTTTCTGGGTGTCGGTGCTTTTCCGAGTACGCTGCCCAACCCCGGCGTTCGCTGGGAAACCACGACGACCAGCAACGTGGGCCTGGATGTGAACGCACTGGAGGACCTGATAAAGATACGGGTCGATTATTTCCGGCGACGGACAACGGATTTGCTGGTAGAGGTTCCCTTGCCGGCATCGGTAGGGGCTGAGGCTCCGCTGACCAACGCCGGGGTAGTTGATAACTCCGGAATTGATCTGAGTCTGGCGGTGCAGCAAAGCACAGATTTGATTACGTATAGTGTCGGCGGTTTTGCGAGTTGGCAAAAAAACAAAGTCGTTTCGCTGGGCGAACGGCCCGGCCCGGCTTTCTCCGGTCTGGTTCAGGAGGAAAACGTAACGGCCACGGCGGTTGGGCAGCCGGTTGGCAGTTTTTACGGTTTTCGGCGGGAAGGGATTTTCCAGAACCGCACCGAAATCATCAACAACCCGAGCCTGACCGGCACCGAACCCGGCGATATTCGCTACGCCGATCTGAACGGCGATGAACGGATTACGGACGACGATAAAACGTTTCTGGGTAGCCCCGTTCCGACTTTCTATTACGGTGTTATGGCTTCCGTCAGCGGTTTGGGCTTCGATCTGTCGGTGTTGTTACAGGGCGAATCGGGGCGGCAATTGTATAATGCCACGTCCTATTGGTTATACGGTTTTCAGGGACGATACAATGCCGGAACGCAGGTGCTCAATCGCTGGACCCGCGACAACCCATCGACGACCGAGCCCCGCGTGGATGCGTCCGGCACCCGCAATTTCCGTCCGTCCGACCGTTTTATCGAGAACGGTAGTTATTTCCGGGTCAAGTCGCTGCAACTTGGCTATACCTTGCCGAAGGAATTAACGTCGCGCTTTGGCGCCAGTCACGTGCGGGTGTACGTTGGTGCGCAAAACCTGTTTACCCAAACCAAATACAGCGGTTTTGACCCCGAGTTCGCCAGCAATCAGGCCGTGGCCGAAGGGATTGATCGGGCGCAGCAACCTCAGTCACGGATGTTTTTGGGCGGGATTCAACTCAACTTTTGATGAACTACTGTATGAAAAAGATAAGCACCCTGTTGCTGGTGGCCGGGCTGATGGCCGGTTGTAGCGAAAAGGCACTGGATGTTCAGAATGTCAATGAGCTGACCACCGATAATTATTACAAAACGGAAGAAGACGCGATGAAAGCCGTCAACGCGGCTTATGCGACGCTGGCATCACCGGAACTGTACTCGCAGATGATCCATCTGACGCAGGAGTTGATGTCTGACGAAACCAGCGCGACGGCATCGACCAGCCCGAGTCTGGTGCAGATGCGCGAAGCCGAGGCTGACGCGTCCAACGAAGTGTTCAATTTTCTCTGGTCAGGTTGTTATCAGGGTGTTTACCGGAGTAACTTGGCGATCAGCCGAATTCCGGGCGTTCCGATGAATGAGGATAAAAAAAGCCGTTTGCTGGGCGAAGCGTATTTTTTGCGCGGGCTATATTATTTCACGCTGGTAACCAATTTTGGGGACGTGCCGCTGATTCTGAAAGTGGTTGATGTGAGCAATCCGGTGGAAAAACAACCCAGCCGAACCGCGACGGCGCAGGTGTATGCGGCCATTCTGAAAGATTTTGAGGAGGCCGAAAAGCGGCTTCCGGTTGCGTACGAAGAGGACGACATTGGCCGGTCCACGCGCGGAGCGGCTAAGGGATTTCGGGCTAAAGCCCTGCTGTACCGAGCTAATCTGACCAACAACCAGGCTGATTATGCCGCATCCGCGCAATTGTTTAAGGAAATCATCGACTCGAATGTGTACAACCTGATGCCCGACTACCGCGACAACCATACGAACATAAACGAAAATAACCGGGAGTCGCTGTTTGAAGTGCAGTTCTCAACCACTGTGGACCCCGGTGCTTTCTGCGACGAGTGCGGTACGGGTGGTCTGCGACCGCTTGAAATGGGGGTGCGGGGCCGGGCCTACAACAACGTTATCCCGTCGGAGTGGTACGTTAAGCAGTTTGAAACCGGTGATACACGGCTTCTGGCGTCTGTTTTTGGCCCACGGGGCAGCAAGTTCGACGGGCTGGATTACTTTCGGGTGCTTGAATACGATTCCTGGTTTGATATTAAACCGACGGATTATGCTACTCGCAAATACCAGAAAGATGCGGGTAATGAATTTGACTGGACGACGGGTTCGGACGTTAATATCCGGCTGCTGCGGTTTGCCGATGTGTTGCTGATGTATGCCGAAGCCGTCAATTCAGCGCAGGGGCCGACCGGCGAAGCCTATGCTGCCGTCAACCGGGTACGGGAGCGGGCGGATCTGAAACCGCTGGATCCGGGCCTTTCAAAAGCCGCCTTTATGGATTGGATCATGCACGAACGGGTGGTTGAACTGGGCATGGAGGGCCACCGCTGGCGCGATCTGGTGCGCTGGAAAAAAGCCTATCTGGAACTAACTTCCAAAGGCCGTCCGTTTGACGAGAAGAAACATTATCTTTTTCCCATTCCCGCCAAAGAACGCCAGTTGAATCCAAACCTGACGCAAAACCCGGGCTGGTAAATGACAAATGAGCAACGGCCAGAAAATACAAGGCTGGAACGGCTTCACGAAATGGTTGCTGATTGTAGCACTATTCTGTGGGTTGTTTCTCTTTTCAGGCAGTCATGATTCTGTTTTGGCTGGAACACGAACCAAAACAGAGTGGAGTGTTTTAAGCCGATTCGCGGTCTCGGAAAGCGTTGATGGAGCCGAAAGTTCCACTTCAGGACAATCGGTTCAGGCAAAGAATACGTTAGACCGATTTGCCTTCGGACTCAACACTCTGTTTGCTTATAACCGTCTCGTAAAAACTAAACTGACTGTTCTCTCCAAGTTTGTTGCTTTTCAAAAATTCGTACCTCATTTTCTGCGCCTAAAAACGATTCCGCAAGGCCCCGTTGACGAACCGGTGACTTTTTGTCAGAAGTAATTTTTCGTGCTTTCATTCAGCATCTTCAGGCAATCTTCAGTCACCTTATCGTTCAATGAAAAACATTAAGAAATTATTCCGGCTGCTCTTTCTGGGTGCACTTCTTCTTTTAGCCTTACTCGGTATTGGTATGGGTGGGGTAGGACCGATCCTGTCGGCAAACCGGGAACGGTATGCAGAGAATGGAATAAAAACAGCGTGGGTTAAAAATGGGGAGGAAGAAGAAAACGCTGAGGAAGAGAAGGATAGGCCTTAATAAAAAGCTACGGGATTCTCAAAAGGGTTGCTGATGAGAATCCCGTAGCAAAGCATACAAAACGGCTTACACCGACATGATATCCTGTTCTTTTGCGACGAAAATGCTGTCGATTTTGGCGATAAAACCGTCCGTCAGTTTCTGAACGCGTTCTTCACCCTTCTTTACATCATCTTCCGAAACGCCTTCTTTGGTCAGTTTCCGAATGTCATCGTTTGTGTCTTTCCGGATGTTGCGGATATTGACTTTACCCACCTCAATTTCCTGCTTTACCTTTTTGACCAGATCGCGACGACGCTCTTCGGTCAGGGGGGGGATGTTCAGACGGATGTTTTCGCCGTCGTTGGTCGGAGAAAGGCCGAGATTGCTGTTGCGAATGGCCTTTTCGATTTCAGCAATCATCTTTTTCTCGAACGGCTTGATCGCAATGGTCCGGGCGTCGGGCGTTGTAATGGAAGCCACGTTGTTAAGGGGTGAATTCACGCCGTAATATTCCACCTGAAGACCGTCCAGCATCGAAGGAGATGCCTTGCCCGCCCGGATTTTAGATAATTCGATGTTCAAATGTTTCAACGCCTTTTCCATCGTATCCCGGGCGTCTTCGAGATAAAGCTCAATTTCTTCCATCGTCTTTAAATAATGATGAATTATGAATGATGAATAATGACTTTATGAGCCGGTCAAACCGGCAACGGACCTGTTGACCATACAGTATACGTCATCGTCATCATCCATCACATAAAATTATCCCGTAATCAGCGTGCCAATATCTTCGCCCTCAACCAGTTTAACCAGGTTGTTGGCACGGTTCATATCGAACACGATGATGGGAAGGTTGTTTTCCTTGCATAACGTAAAGGCTGTCAGGTCCATTACGTTCAATTTTTTTTCGTAAACGTCCTGAAACGAAATGGTTGTATACCGGGTAGCGGTTTTATCCTTGAACGGATCAGCGGTATACACCCCATCGACTTTGGTACCTTTCAGAACCACATCCGCTTCGACCTCGATGGCGCGCAGGCTGGCCGTGGTATCCGTCGTGAAGTACGGGTTTCCGGTTCCGGCGCCAAAGATTACGACACGGCCTTTTTCGAGGTGACGAACGGCCCGCCGACGGACGTACGGTTCGCAAACCTGTTCCATCTTGATGGCCGACATCACGCGCGTATACAAACCGTGTTGTTCGAGCGAACTCTGGATGGCCATGGCGTTGATGACCGTCGCCAGCATTCCCATGTAATCGCCCTGAACCCGGTCCATGCCGCTGCGTTCGCCCTGAATACCGCGAAAGATGTTACCCCCGCCGATAACGATGGCAACCTGGACGCCTAGTTCAATAACCCGCTTGATTTCCAGGCTATACTGTTCTAAAACCGTCGGGTCGATACCGTACCCTTTTTCTCCGCTTAACGCTTCTCCGCTAAGCTTCAGCAGAATTCGTTTATATTTTAGTTGAGCCATGAAGGAAAGTTTGGCGGCAAATATAGTGAACAGTGATGAGTTAAGAGTGAAGAGTGAAGAGTTAAAATGCTCCGCTTAGGAGAATGCGCAGCCAATTCATTGCTCCTGATTCCTGACGCTCAATTGAATTCTACCAGAACCTGGTTTTTTTCAACGGTTTGGCCGCGGCTTATCCGGACGGTTTTGACGGTGCCGTCGGCGGGCGATTTGATGACATTTTCCATTTTCATCGCTTCCAGAATCAGGACCGTGTCGCCTTTCCGAACCACATCGCCGGATTGCACGCTCAGGCTTAGAATCAGGCCGGGCATCGGTGCTTTGATCTCGTTGATCTTCGTCAGGCTGGCCGTACTCATGCCCATTTGTTCGAGGAGCAGATCAAAACGGTCTTTCAGCTGAACCTGATGAATCGACTCGTTGATTTTGAGCGTAACGGTTTTGGCCGCAGGGTCCAGATGCAGCAGTTCGGCGGTATACGAACGGTTCTGATGCAGGATATGAAACATCCGGTCGTTCAGCCGGACCACATCCCAGGCAAAGGGCTGGCCGTTTAAAACCGGTTGGTTGCCCGAAAAATCAATTTCAAAAGGCGGCTGATCATTGACGGAAGCACGAAACATGAAGCAGGGGCTAAGGTGTCTTATTTTTTGTTGATCAAATATACACCTAGCAGACAAATTCCCATACCGGCCACCTGCGGCCAGTGCAGAGGTTCGCCGTCGAACAATCCCCAGAAGACGGCCACCACCGGAATCAGGTACGTTACCGTTGAGGCAAAAACGGCGGAGGTGAGTTGGATGACGCGGTTAAAAAGAATGGTGGCAAAGCCCGAACCGATCATTCCGAGGGTGACGAGCATCAGCAGGGCGGGCGTCGAACCCGGGGCCGTTACCCGGGTCGGGAAATCCGTCGTAGCCAGACCGACCAGCGCAATGGGGCCAACCATTGCAAAGGTCGAAGCCGTGGAAAGGAGAGCCGGTAAATCCGATAAATACCGGGAAACAATGTTGATGTTGAAACCGTAGAAAAGGGTGGCCAGAACAAGCAGAAAAGCGTAACCGTTGTACGAAAACGAGCCCGTTGCACTGAAAAAGACCAGGAAGACCGATCCCGCAAAGCCCAGCAAAATACCGCCTACCTGCTGTAGTTTGGCCCGTTTACCGAATAATGCGATGCCGATCAGAAACGTGAACAGGGGGCTGAGGGCGTTCAGGGTTCCGGCCAGCGAACTGTTCAAGTGGGCCCCGGCGGTGGCAAACAGCATGGCGGGAATCAGGTAGCCCAGCATTCCGGACCCCAGGAGGGGCAGCCAGCGGTCGCGCGGAAACTGGTTCCAGCGAATCAGCAGATACGGCAGAAAAAAGACCAGCGCCAGGAAAATCCGGCCAGTGCCAACCTGCATAGCTGAAAAAGCCGTCAGACTGTGTTTAATCAGAATGAAAGAAGTACCCCAGATAAGGGCTACCAGCAGGAGGAGCACCCAGGCTAGAAACCGGCGGCTGGATGAAGAAGAAAGGACCGGTTCGTGCAGGGTAGATGATTTTTCGGTAAATTGTCTTGTCATATCAGCAAAACCACCGGGCAACAAGGTTTGGTTCGGGTGATTGCAAAAAAGTCTTCCACACTAACTTATTGATCGATAGCTGGTTTAACAGGGACAAGCATACAATACGCAACGATCCTGCTGGCATTTGAGTATTTATTGGAATGCAACGATAGGAGCCGGATTCCTGTCTTACTTTTTTAGGCCCATTTCGCAATGAATCTGGCACCGGGCAACTGGTGAGCCGCAACGAATCTGCATCCGACAGGGTATGAAACTATCGATAATTATACTGAACTACAATTCCAGCAGCTATACCCTGGATTGTGTGGCTTCTATTCGGAATCGGACACAACTAGCTGATTATGAAATTATAATTGTTGATAATAACTCACGCCCTGGGGACCTGGGGCGGTTACATTCTCTGACCAAACTGCCTAATGTAAAGATCGCCCGGAGCCGAATCAACCTTGGTTTTGCGGGCGGTAACATGCTTGGATTGCAGATCGCCGATCCATCCTCCACCTACTATTTTTTTCTGAACAACGACTGTCAGTTGCTCGATGACGT
Organism: Larkinella arboricola; assembly: GCF_003259745.1. Classification (GTDB taxonomy): domain Bacteria; phylum Bacteroidota; class Bacteroidia; order Cytophagales; family Spirosomataceae; genus Larkinella; species Larkinella arboricola. The sequence continues at coordinate 763,988 of NZ_QLMC01000004.1, forward strand.
TTGCGGTCGACTGTATGCATTCATGGAAGAAAACACCGCCGTGGGAATCTGCACAGGGCAGGGCATTAACGGCCATGACGGGCACGAACCGTCTTTTAATCATTTTCCCACGTTAGGAATGAAGGTGCTGGGGCACAGCGTAATGCGGGTTTTTAATCCGGCGGAGTATATGTCGCGTCATCGGGTTTACGACCATCCGATGGTGGTGCCGGTGATTACGGGAAGTGCCATGTTTGTGCGGGCAACGGCTCTCTGGCAGGTCGGTGGTTTTGATCCGGCTTATTTCCTGTACTGTGAAGAAGAGGATTTGTGCCTGCGGTTGCGCGAAGGGAAGTGGAAAGCCATGCTGGTTCCGGATGTACGGTATCTGCACATCGGCGGTGGCAGTACACATCGGAATTTGCAAACTGATAAAGAATATTACATTTCGCTCTTTTATTACCTCCGTAAAAATGAAAACGTGTTTAAGCGGAGCCTGTTTCAGTTATATTACACGATAAAAATTGGACGAAAAGCATTAAAAAATAAACATTTTGCCCAATTAGCCTGGTTTATTCTGCGAGGGGCGCCCGGTCGGGAAAGCCTTCGGTATAGACAGGGATCAACCGTGAGTCCGCACCAGCCCGTTGAAGATTATCAGCTAACCCAATCGCTCATAACACCATGAATAGGCACACGAAAGTTCCGCTTTCCGTTGTGATGATAACGCTGAATGCTGAACGGACCTTGAAAAAGGTACTGGAGACGGTGTATGACTGGGCAGACGACATTGTTTTAGTTGATTCAGGAAGCACGGACGCCACACTGCCCATTGCCCAGCAGTTTAATTGCCGGATTTTCTACCGGAAATTCAACGGTTTTGGCCCACAGAAGCAATTTGCTGTCAACCAGGCCAAACACGACTGGGTGCTGGTGCTCGATGCCGATGAACTGGTTTCGGAAAAACTGGCTCAGGAAATTACGGCCTTGTTTGCTGACGGATTGCCCGGACCGGCGGGTTATGCCTTGCCCCGAAACCTGATTTTTCTGGGACGGGTGCTGCGGTATAGCGGTCAGAATCGCCAACCGGTTGTGCGGCTGTTCAATCGCCGGAAAGGCGACGTTACCCCGGTCGCGGTTCACGAGTCCATTCAGGTCGAAGGCACTCCTGGAACGCTATCGGGTATTCTGATTCATGATAGCTACGGTTCGCTGCACGATTACGTCCAGAAAATGAATCAGTACACCACCCTGAGTGCTAAAGAAATGGCTGTGCGGCACAAAAAAGCCCATATTGGACTCCAGGGGCTTCGGTTTCTGTTTACGTTTGTGAAGATCTACCTGCTGAAAGGCGGGGTGCTCGACGGTTATCCGGGGTTTATGTGGGCGCTGCTGTCGGCGGTTTATCCGGTTATTAAATATTCAAAATTGCAGGAAATGCAGAATCAGGTTGGCGAGTCGAAACCCAGCCCGGTACTGGTTTTTGAGTAAAGAGCTTTCCCGAGGCACCGGAGATTTTACGGTGTGAAAGCAAAATAACCGTACCTCGGGATGCGGGAAATCAGATCAGAGCTACCTCGTACGTCTCGATAATTTCGTCGAGAATACCGTTGATTTCCGCCAGTGTATCCGCCTGCACCAGCCGGAGCCGAAACGGTTTGAAGTTGTCGAGGCCCTTGAAATAATTGGTATAATGCCGACGCATTTCGAAGATGCCGGTTTTCTCACCTTTCCAGCGAATCGAAAACTCCAGATGCTGCTTGCAGACCGCTACCCGATCAGCCAGCGTGGGAGCGGCTAAATGCTCACCCGTCCGCACATAGTGCTTGATTTCGTTAAAAATCCAGGGATAACCAATGCTGGCGCGGCCAATCATGATACCGTCAACACCGTACCGGTTTTTATACTCCAGTGCCTTTTCGGGACTTTCAATATCGCCGTTGCCAAAAATCGGGATCGTAATGCGCGGGTTTTCTTTCACCCGGCCAATGAGCGTCCAGTCGGCTTCACCTTTGTACATCTGCACCCGCGTCCGTCCATGAACGGTCAGGGCCTGAATACCAATGTCCTGCAAGCGCTCGGCTACTTCCTGAATATTTTTTGTGTTTTCGTCCCAGCCCAGACGGGTTTTTACGGTAACGGGCAGGTGGGTGGCTTTCACGACGGCTTCGGTCATTTTGACCATCTTCGGAATATCCTGCAACAAAGCCGCCCCGGCACCCCGGCAGGCCACATTCTTTACCGGACAGCCGTAGTTAATATCGATCAGGTCCGGATTTACCCGCGTTGCAATCTCGGCGCAGGCCCGCATGGTTTCGATGTCTGAGCCAAAAAGCTGAATTCCCACCGGGCGTTCGTATTCAAAAATGTCGAGTTTCTGAACGCTCTTGGCCGCGTCGCGGATCAAGCCCTCCGACGAAATAAATTCCGTATACATCAAATCGGCGCCGTTTGCTTTGCATACTGCCCGGAACGGCGGATCGCTTACATCCTCCATCGGCGCCAGCAGCAGCGGAAAGTCGCCCAGTTCAATTGTTCCAATTTTAACCATATATCGCTAACAACACGGTTTCTAAAGATGTTCGGTGTAAAACCGTAGGACCCAAAAAATCTTAGAGCGTTGGGATAAAAAATTGCCTACTTGTAAGAACCTCACGGTTTTGGCCGTAAATTTACAGCAATTATGGAAGACTTCCGCTCTACGTCCCCGTCAACGAATCCTTTGCATCCCCTTCGTAGTCTGCTGGTCCTGTTGGGCTTTATTTTGCTGGGCATGTCGCTGGGCGGTTTGCTGGCCGGACTATTTCTGGCGGGCTGGGCCACGACGGGCGGGCATGATGTGGGCGAGATTACCGATGTGCTGAGCAATCCCGCCGATTATCCCGGCAGCTGGCCGCTGCTGATGCTGATTCAGGCCGTTAGCCATCTTTGTTCATTTCTGCTGCCCAGCCTGCTGTATCTGCGCTGGATCGAACACCGGGGGTGGGCCGACTTCAACGCCCGACCACTCAGTGCGGTTCAGGCCGTGGGGCTGGTGGCGCTGCTGACCATTACGTTTATGCCCTTCAACGGGTTGATTATTGAATGGAATCAGAACCTCGATTTCCCGGATGCGCTACGGGGTCTGGAAGAGTGGATGAAACAGAAGGAGGACCAGATTTCCGAACTGACCACCTTTCTGACGAATTTCTCCTCACCGCTGGAATTAGTGATTGCGCTGGTGGTCATTGCCATTATTCCGGGCATTGGCGAAGAGGTGCTGTTTCGGGGCCTTCTGCAACGGAAACTGGCGCAGTGGACCGGCAATGTACACGTGGCCATCTGGGTGGCGGCCATCATTTTTAGCGCCATTCACGTTCAGTTTTACGGTTTTGTGCCGAGGGTTCTGCTCGGGGCTTTGTTTGGCTACCTGTATGTCTGGTCGGGTAACCTGTGGGTGGCTATTCTGGCCCACGCGGTAAACAACGGGTTTACGGTTTTTATGGTCTGGCTGTACCACCGTAAAATGATTTCGATTGACATTGAGAATACCAATAGTGTTCCTTGGACCGGCGCAGTAATTTCCCTAATTTTAACGATAGGTTTTTTAGTTTTTTTTCGAAAATCAAATCAATCGTCGTCCCAGCCGTATGTCTGATCAGTGGGAAAAAGTACTGGTGACACCGACCATGCACCGCGCCGAACTGGCCAAAGTCCTGTTAGCCGAACACGCCATTAACGCCGTTGTCGTTAATAAAAAAGATAGTAACTATTTGTTAGGGAACTGCGAAGTATACGTGCAGGCCGAAAATGCCGCCCTCGCCAAAATTCATTTGATTACGGCGGATCTGGAATACTAAGTGACCCGGTTTAGCTGTCAATTTTTTTGGCATACGAAACCACGGTATAAATGCCTTCCGTTGGTTTGCCGGACATTTCGAGCGTGACGATGGTCCGGGCGCTTTCCCAGACATTGGAACGAGTCAGGTGGCCCAGCAACACCGCGTCGCCGTAGCGTTCCTTACGCCCTTTATACAATTCAGAGTTCCAGTTCCAGTAGTCGCCGGATGGGGTTCCGTACCGATCCGTTAAAATCCTGGCGACAGCTTCGTAGTCATCCCAATGCTGTTGGGCGCGAACATGCCGTTCGGTGAAAATGTACTGCGCCCCCACCAGCTGATCTTTCGCAAAAGCAAATTTTACCGAAACCGGAAAGCTATGAAACCAGCGCCCACGGTAGTGGAGGGTGGTGTCGGTTTTCAAAAACGGCGCCGATCGTTCAGCGGCCTGAACTTCCTTGCTGGTCATATCCCAACGGAGGGAACGAAGATCATAATCCGGTTGCTGACCGTTTCCTGCCAATTGAAAGAACAGGCTGAGCAGAACAAAGAACATAGGTACGAATCGGCGAGTAGATTGCCCGAAACTGCAACTCTATAAACGTGAGATAAACTGTAAATAAAGATAAAAATAGACGGAAAGCGAAACCGATGTATGAATGACCTGTCGGTATTTTGTTATTTTCGCCAGATAAACCAATCCGGTTTGTAGTTACCTTACTACATGAAAGCACATTTGAATCGGATGTCGAACCTACAACAGCGTGTCATTACGGCTGCTATCGGTGTCTTCATCATTTTATTTGGAATTTGGTATAGTGACTGGACCTTTGCGCTGCTGTTCTGCATTATCAGTGCGCTGACGCAGCTGGAGTTTTATAAGCTGCTGGGTCTGGATGGGAATCAGCCGCTGACGTATTACGGAACAGCCGTGGGGTGTCTGATTTGTTTGCTTACCTACTTAATTGAAAAACAGATTGTTGGTTATGATAGCTACTTTCTGATCTGCCCGGCTGCTTCCATGATTTTTTTAATCAAGTTATACAAGAAGCGGGATTTAAAACCTTTTACCAACATCGGGTTTACTTTCCTGGGGCTTATCTACGTGGCCGTACCGTTTGCCTTGCTGAACGTGCTGGCGCTGCGCGGAGGAGTCTATCATCCGGGTTTGATGCTGGGTTGTCTGGTGCTGCTGTGGGCCAGCGATATCGGGGCCTATTTTGCCGGCACTAAATTTGGCCGTCGAAAGTTATTTGAGCGGGTATCGCCCAAAAAATCGTGGGAAGGGGCCGTGGGCGGGGCTATGGCGGCTGCCATCATCGCTTTTTTTCTGACTATTTTTGTAGATGACCTGCGCCCCTGGGAGTGGTACTGCGTGGGGGCAATTATTGTGGTGACGGGTACCTACGGTGATCTGGTTGAATCGCTCTTCAAACGGAGCATTGCCATTAAGGATTCCGGATCGTCGATTCCGGGGCATGGTGGCTTTCTCGACCGTTTTGACGGTTTGTTGCTGGCGGCTCCGTTTATTATTACTTTTTTGAAGCTGTTTGCCTGATTCTGAATAAAGAACTATTCAATCAGCCTACAGAATTTGGACAATACGCCTTTCAGATAGGCGTTTTAAAAGGAGGATATGAAGACATTGCTGATAAAAATAATAACCGTTCTGGCCCTTGCGTTGGGGATGATGGTCGCTGCTCTGCAAACCGCCCGGGCACAGGGCCAGGAGAAGCTGATCATGTTTACCGGGATTATTACCGCTGGAAAAACATCGGAACCGTTGCCGGAAGCCTATATCTCCATCCCCCGGGCCGGTCGGGGGGTGTTAGCCAACACAAACGGATACTTTGCCATTCCGGTTTTACCCGGCGACAGCATTGTGTTCAGTTACGTCGGTTACAAGAAGCAATACCACATCATTCCCCGGCGGTTAACGGAAACTTCCTACTCAGCGGTAGTAGCCATGCAGGAAGATGTGCAGATGCTGACGGAGGTAAAAGTATATCCCTATCCAACGGAAGAATTGTTCAAGCAGGCTTTCGTTAACATGAAGTTACCGGATGAAAAAGAGCGCGAGAACATGGCGCGTAACCTCAGCGAGGAGTCTATGCAGCGGTTGGCAGCCATGACGCCCATGAGTGCCGCCGGCAACTACCGGTATTACCTCAATCAGCAGTGGTATGGCCGCGAATCCATGACGGGCCGGTCGCAGATGACAACCATTCCGTTTCTGAATCCGTTTGCCTGGGCCAACTTCATTAAGTCCGTTAAAAACGGTGATATGAAGAAGAAGGATTTCCGGCAGGAACTCAATGCGACCCCGCCGGAAGGAATCTCGCGTCAGGATATTCTAAAAAATAACTGATCTTCCCGTTCCATTAATAAGCCAACGTTCGCTAGCCTTCAAACGTCAGCAGCTTTGTGTCCTGTCCGTCAAACCGGGCGTAGGTGTTTAGATTGATCCACTCGCCCAGGTTAATGTACCGGCTGTTTTCGGTTACGTTCAGATCCAGGGCAAGGTGGCGGTGCCCAAAAATGTAGTAATCGTGGTGCTGACGGGTTTCTACTTCCCGGCAATACTGCCAGAGCCATTCCTGTTCGTCGCCTTTAAATTCTTCGGTTCGGTGCTGCTCGGATTCTTTCCGCTTACGCGACCAGCCATTGCCAAAGTCCATGCCGATATCCGGGTGAAGCCAGCGAAAAAACCAGCGAGCCATCCCGTTTTCGAAAAGCTTCTTGAGTTGCTTGTATTTAAAATCACCGGGCCCCAGGCCGTCGCCGTGGCCTACCAGAAACCGTTTACCGCCAATTTCGTACGATTTGGGTCGCCGGTAGGTCGGGATTCCCATTTCTTCGGCAAAGTAGTTGGCCATCCACATATCGTGGTTTCCGGTGAACAGGACAATTTTGAGTCCACTATCGGCCAGTTCGGCCAGCTTGCCCTGCAAACGGCTAAAGCCTTTTGGAATTACATTGCGGTATTCAAACCAGAAATCGAATACATCCCCAACCAGAAAAATGGCTGCGGCATCGGTTTGTGCGTTGGTCAACCAGCGAATAACCCGGCGTTCTCGTTCGCGGCTGGCGACTGGAGAGGGAATGCCTAAGTGAAAATCAGATGCAAAGTATACGGCTTGACCCGGTGGGAGCGCTATTGGTTCAATGGGAAACATGAATATTTTTTCAAGAATACAAAAGTAACATATTGCTTCATTACCTCCGAAACTTGCATATTGCAGGATCAAAAAGAAGACCATTGATTAAGAAAAACTTGTACGTTACAATGCTATGAAAAAACGGTTTATTGCTTTAGCCGGTATGGTAGGCTTTATGGGGCTATGGGGAGAGGGGGGACTGCCGGTTCACGCACAGCCGGAATTGGCGATGGTGACGAAAAACCGTTCGGCAGCGCCCCAGAAACTGGTATTTGATCGAATCCTGGTTTATGAACAAACCGACTACAACGGTTCGGTGGTCCGTTATCAGGTGTTACTGAATTCAAAAACGGGCCAGTTTGGTTTCGACCGCAAGCTGGCTAATCTGAGTTTTCCGGGCGTTGTGGGAGGATACACGTTTGTAACCGGACAGCCGGATGGGAGTTACCGGGTCTATGTGGCCGACAAGTACGAAGGAAAGGTAATCATGCAGTACCATGTTGGCAAGTCGTTTTACTCACCCAACCGTGCCGAAGCCTGCCATAACCGTTTCAATCAGCGGTATCGGGCTACGGGACGTGAAGGGACGCAATACGGCCTGACCGCAACGGAATACCGGGCCAGCCTGGGGCCAAAAGATACGGAGTGGCTCTGGGTTGCGGAGGTGCCGTTCAACTCCTACCCATTGTATCTGTTCAACGAACTGGCGCTGGAAGCCAAATTACCTGATGCCCACAGCATCAACTTCTCTTCGTCGCTGGGTCCCAATGAGTTGCTGGTCCAGTCGAAAAAAGAATATTACTCCGAAAAAGTAAACGGACGCCCCGCCACCAGCACATTAAAACTCATTCATTTTGGCCCTACGAATTATTCCTTCGATGTGACCGGCTACCGGTTTAAGTAATCGTAACGGTTATGAATGGGGGATGACCCTATTAATAGGTACAAAAAAAGCCGACGAACGTCGGCTTTTTTTGATTCAGTTAACTCTATGTTATGAGAGCGCGGGCAGATCCGGCGTAGGCAGCGGCTGGGTTTGTTCCGGCTTGCTGTTGGTACCGATTTCTTCCTCCACGATTTCCCCTGAGTTTTTATAGGCCTGGTAAGTCGTTTCTTTCTGGAACGGACGTTTACCAAGAATCCGAACCAGATCTTTCTGGAACAGAATTTCCTTCTCAAGCAGTTCTTTCGCTACGGCTTCCAGACCTTCCCGGTTCTTATCAAGCAGATCCTTCGTACGTGAGTAAGCTGCATCAATGATCTTGCGAACTTCGTCGTCGATGGCTTCGGCCGTAGCTTCCGAATACGGTTTGTTAAACTGGTATTCGCTTTGTTTCGAATCATAAAACGAAACGTTACCAATTTTGTCGTTCATCCCGTACATGGTTACCATGCTGTAGGCCAGCTTCGTAATCCGTTCGAGGTCACTCAGGGCACCGGTCGAAATTTTGCCGAATACATTTTCTTCAGCCGCCCGGCCACCGAGCGTCATACACATTTCGTCAATGAGCTGCTCGGTACGATACAGATACTGCTCACGGGGCAGGTACTGCGCATAACCCAAAGCTGCTACACCGCGGGGAACGATGGTTACTTTCACCAGCGGATCGGCGTGTTCGAGGAACCAGCCCGTTACAGCGTGGCCCGCTTCATGGTACGCTACGATCTCTTTTTCTTCCGGCGAAATGAGTTTATTTTTCTTCTCCAGACCACCAATAACGCGGTCCATTGCGTACTGGAAGTCGCTCATATCAACGGATTCCTTGTTCCGGCGGGCGGCAATTAGGGCCGCTTCGTTACAAACGTTGGCAATATCAGCACCGGCAAAACCCGGCGTTTGGGTGGCCAGTTCTTTCGGGTCAACATCCGTTGCCAGTTTGATAGGCTTCAAGTGTACCCGGAAAATAGCTTCGCGGCCCACGATATCGGGCTTATCAATGCTGATCTGACGATCGAACCGGCCAGGACGCAGTAACGCTGAGTCCAATACATCCGGGCGGTTTGTGGCTGCCAGGATAATGATTCCGGAGTCCGTGGCAAAACCGTCCATTTCAACCAGCAGGGAGTTCAGCGTATTTTCCCGTTCGTCATTGGCACCGGGCATCGAACCCCGGCCACGCGACCGACCCACGGCATCGATTTCGTCAATAAAGATGATACAGGGCGCCTTCTCTTTAGCCTGCTTGAACAGGTCACGTACGCGGGCAGCACCCACACCAACGAACATCTCCACAAAGTCAGAACCCGACAGCGAGAAGAACGGTACACCGGCCTCGCCCGCTACGGCTTTGGCTAACAAGGTTTTACCTGTCCCCGGAGGGCCTACCAGCAAAGCGCCTTTCGGAATTTTGGCACCCAGTTTGGTAAATTTCGTCGGGTTTTTCAGGTAATCAACAATTTCTTTGATTTCTTCTTTCGCTTCGTCCAGACCCGCTACGTCGTTGAACGTAATCTTAACCCGGTTTTCAGCATCGAACAGCGCAGCTTTGGATTTCCCAATGTTGAAAATCTGACCACCCGGTCCGGCACCACCTGACATCCGGCCCAGGAGAAAATACATGGCTAGAATCATGATAATAAAGAAACCCCATGTGGACAGAAAGCCACTCCAGTCACTTCGTTGTTCAATTTTATAATCAATTCTCTCATTATCAGGCACGCCCTCCTGAATACGGTCCAGATCTTTTTTGAAAGATTCAGCGGACGAAACCCGGAATTGGAAATGAGGGCCGGATTCCGAATTAAAGTACGATTTGTCCTGGAACAGATTCCGGTATTTCTGCTGTAATGCCTGCCGGGTCAGGGTTACTTCAACAACATCATTGTTCACAATGACAACCTCTTCGACTTCCTTGTTTTTAACCATTTTTTCAAAGCCGCGGATCGTGGTCTCCCGAACGGCACTGCTGCGGTTAAAAAAGGTTATCCCGAGGATCGCTGCAATCAGGATCGCTACAATCCAGCCCTGGAAGTTGGGCCGACGGGGCGTTCTGGGTGTTAGTGGATTTCTATTAGTATCAGGCATTTTGGCAACAGAATTACGGCTAAATAGATAAAAGAGGAAACACCATTTGTGAATGGATTGTTTCTGTGGGGCTTTGGTTTCGATAAACGGAGAGTTTCCGGGGCAGGTGGTTGTAAGAGCGGATAAACACTCAGTCCGTTTACTGCGTTGGGAGCAGATGAGAATCTGCTCCCTTATTCCGTTCTATCGATCAGGCAAAGGTTTCCTCCACGGCGTGGATTTCGGCATCGCCCCAAAGTTGTTCAAGGTCATAAAAAACCCGGCGTTCCTTTTTGAAAATATGGACAACGACATCCACATAATCAAGAAGAATCCATTCCCGATTCATTTTGCCTTCCTCGTGCCAGGGACTGGCCTGACTGGATTTAAATACTTCTTCTTCAACAGAATCGGCGATTGCGTCAATTTGTGTATCAGAGGTACCGGAGCAAATGACAAAGTAATCAGAAATGGCATTTTTAACTTCGCGAAGATCCATGACAACAATGTCAATGGCTTTTTTCTCCTGCATTCCCTTCACGACGAGTTTGCATAGTTCTTCGGATGATAATTCTTTTGGTTTGTTAATTCTCATGCTACTGGTTTAAATTGCACAGACCGAAATTAGCGGGTACAGGCTATAAACAAGGTTTTGTGCCATAATTCGGTATTCATCCAACTAAATGTATTAAAAATTTGTACAAGTTTCGACCCAAAACGTTATTTCTTGGCCAAAAAATTAATTATCTGCCAACTTGTCAGTCTACTAACGACATTGCCGCTAGTCTGATTACGGGCGAAACCTCTCTGGACGGAACCGTTGTGATAACTGATCAACAGACGGCGGGCCGGGGGCAGCGGGGCAATCAGTGGGAAGCCCAACCCGGGCAAAACCTGACCTTTTCCGTTATTTTACAACCTTCATTTTTGCAGCCAAACGAACAATTCTGGCTTAATATTGCCATATCGCTGGGGATTAGCGACTGGCTGGCCACTCATCTGAACGATCGGCTGAAAATTAAATGGCCGAACGACTTATACGTAGAACAGCGTAAAATCGGTGGTATTCTGATTGAAAACACGTTATATGGGTATTCAATTGCCTGGTCGGTGGTTGGAATTGGCTTGAATATCAACCAAACGCGCTTCCAGACCGCTACGGCAACCTCCCTTATTAATGAAACACCAAATGAGTATGATTTCGTTCTCCCGGAAGCATTACCATCGTTATTAGAATCGCTCGAAAAACGGTATTTGTCGTTGCGGGCCGGGCAACGCGATGTTTTAAAAACGAATTACCTGCAACGTTTATTCCGCTATCAGGAAGAAAGTGATTTTATATCCGGGGGTGAACGCTTTCGCGGTATGATTGTCGGCGTTGAGGAAAGTGGCCGACTGGCCATTCAGGTAGGAGAGAAGCTGAGAAGTTTTGCGTTTAAGGAAGTGGAGTTTGTCATTGAATAAAACTGCCCGGACGGTATTGTTATACCTATCCGGGCAGTTTCAGAGTCGGTTAAGCCGTCCTCCGTGATCCTTTAATAAGCGCGGCAATACCCAGAATGATAACCGCCCCAACAAAAGCCGTCAGAACCCGGTCGAGCATACCGCCGGCTCCGCTTGAAAAGGTGTTTCCAAAAATCCATCCGCCGACAAAAGCGCCAGCGATGCCGAGCAATATTTCCGTAAACAGTGAAAACGAAAACCGTTTAAAAACAAGGTCTGCCAGCCAACCGGCAATGGCTCCGACCAGTATTGTCATCAAGAGTCCCATATCCTTGTGCATTTAAGTGTATGGATATAAAACCCGGTTCGGGCGGCTTTGTTTACCCGCTTGATCCTGAGTTGGCTTTTAATGACTGGAACGCAGCCCGATCAGTGCCAGCATCCGGCCCGTATTGCCGTTTTCGGCCCGAAACGAAAAATAGTCCTGATGATGCAAAACCGTCGAATAGGGCGAAATTCCAATCTGGGGGGCTGGAATACCGGCCCTCATCAGTTGGTCCGCATTGGCCGCTTTTAAATCAATCAAAAATTTTTGCCGATCCGCGTCAAACCGTTTGTGGACCTCATCGAACTGCCCGGCTACTTCGGGTCCTACTTCAAAAGAATCCTGATCGATGCAGGTGCCGACGTAGGCAAAGCAGTCTGCGGGCTGTGTGCCAAACTGTTCCTGTAGGGCCTTGACGGTTTTTTGGACAAGGCGGGCAACGGTTCCGCGCCAGCCTGCATGAATAGCCGCCACGGCCTGTTGTCCGGCGTCATAGATCAGAATCGGCGTACAGTCCGCTACCGTCACCGTCAGAAAATGGTTAGGCTGATTGGTGATCAGGGCGTCGTAGCCCTCAAACCGTCCGGGCTGGGTAACCGTCAGAATCCGATCATCGTGCACCTGATACGACGAGGCCACCTGCTGAGGATCAACCTGGAGACTGGAAAATAAACGCCGACGGTTTTCTGCTACGTTTTCGGGCGTATCGGTCGTATTAATCCCAACATTCAGTGAAGCGAACGGCGCGGAGCTGACCCCGCCATGACGGGTGCTTTCGGCGGCAATCAGGTTCGGAAAAGAGTCAAAAACCGGGGGAATCCGGTAGAGGGATTCTGAAACAATCATTTCGAAATTTTATACTGTAATCGCTGATTTTGTACCTTTTTTATTCGGCTTATAGCCCGTATTCTGTCAGGCAGATTCATTTGAAAGTAAAAAGATACTATTTTCTTTGACTGGTAATTGCTTGGTAGTCTGGGTGTTATGGTGGCGTTTGGCGTGTTGCCGTTTAATTGCTCATCCAGTATTCAGACCGTTCGGCCAGTTACATAAACCGTTGCCGTACTATGTTTCGGACGGTATGGGCCCTGGACGCTATCTTTGAACCGTCAATTAAGACAAAACAACAACAAATACGAACACATACAATCACACACCATGAAAACGTTCATCTCTTCCGTACTGGTAGCGCTGGCTCTCAGTGCATCCACCGCAACATTTGCCAACAGCGACAACGAAAAAAAGGCTAACTCGTACCACGTTGGTTTGTATCCTTCCGTTCAAACCGCCAAAGTAAACGTAATGGTTGCCAAAGAAAAAGGCACGGCACTGGATGTTTTATTGCTGGATGGTCAGGGCACAGTTTTAGCCACGCACCGGTTAGCCAAAAACGAAACGTCTACCCGTACCCGCTTTGACCTGAATCAATTGCAGGATGGAACCTATACCGTTGTCGTAAGCGACGGTTCTTCTAAAATTATCAAAGATTTTAATTTGCAAACCAAAAAACCGGTTCAAGCGGAGCGTTCTATTTCATTGCGCTAATCTTCCGGCCTTTTCCACACCAGAACGAAAAAGCCCCGGTCCTGCGACCGGGGCTTTTTCGTTTTTACTGTACTTTGTTGTAGGCGCTTCGGAAGTATTTGACGCTTTCAGCAATTTCGGGACCGTTGTTCTCCCAGTGGTATTCGTATTCCACCGAGATCGGGCCTTTAAATTTCTGGCGCTTGAGTTCGGCAATCACCGCATCGACCTTGCAGTCGCCGGTTCCCCAGATCACGTCGTGGTATTTGCCGTCCGGTGAGTCTTTCTTCACATCCTTGAAGTGCATCCCCAGAATGTGGCCCTGTAGTTTTTTCAGGCAATCAACCGGGTCCAGACCGGAGCGAACCCAGTGGCCGATGTCGGCGCAGGCACCCACGTACTTGCTCGTACCGATCACGGACAGCACCGAGTCGGGGTGCCAGTAGTGCGACGGTTTCGGGTGGTTGTGCAGGGCCACGTTGATTTTATACTCGTCGGCCAGCCGGGCGATGTACGGAATCTGCTCCACTTTGGGCTCGGTATTGATGTTGGTGATGCCCATGTCTTTGGCAAATTCAAACAGGGCCTTCCAGTCGGCTTCATTTGGAGCATTGACCACGCCAAAGGCCGAGAAAGATAAGCCTTTGTCTTTTACCAGTTTCTTAACAGCCTGACGGGTGGCTGCGTCCATTTTAAAATCCATTTTGCCTTCAATGCCGCCACCGATGGTTTGACCTGGAAACGCTTCTACGTATTTTAGTCCGCAGCTGTCAATTTTGCGGATGGCTTCGGCAAACGTAAACAAACGGAAGGAGTAGGATTGAGCGCCGAGTTTCCAGCCGGCTTTGTTCTCGGGATTGCGCTGGGCGTTTGCGGAAAAGGCACAGAAAGCCAGTAATCCAACGATCAGCAAAAGGTTGTTAATGCGTTTCATTTAGTAAGGATTTTTTTGATGCTGTAAATGTAAAAGAAATCTGGCCCGCCATTGCGTCAATTCAATGATTTAATATGATTTCTTCGGCAAATGACCTTTACATCAAAACGCCCTGAAATACCTCGTCCAGTTTGCTGACGGGACGGATTTTGATTTTAAAGTTGCTCGTATCCAGCCCTTTGATGTTGTACTTGGAAATGAAAATTTCCTTGAATCCCAGCTTCTCGGCTTCCGAAATCCGGGATTCGACCCGGTGTACGGCGCGGACCTCGCCACCCAGACCAACCTCAGCCGCAAACGCTGAGCTGGACGGAATCGCAATGTCCTCGTAGCTCGAAACAATGGCCGCACAAACCGCCAGGTCAATTGCCGGGTCTTCGACTTTCAGACCACCGGCCACGTTCAGGAAAACGTCCTGCTGGCCCAGCCGGAAACCGCCCCGTTTTTCGAGTACGGCGAGTAACATCTGCAACCGCTTGGCGTCGAAACCGGTGCTGCTGCGCTGTGGGGTTCCGTAATTGGCCACACTCACCAGCGCCTGAATCTCGATCATCAGCGGACGGTTTCCTTCCACCATTGAGCCAATGGCAATCCCGCTCAGGGCTTCGTCGCGCTGGGAGATCAGGATTTCCGATGGATTGGTCACCTGCCGCAAACCCGTGCCCTGCATCTCGTAAATGCCCAGTTCGGAGGTACTGCCGAAACGGTTTTTCGTCGTGCGCAGAATCCGGTAGGTGGTGTGCCGGTCGCCCTCGAAGGTTAATACCGTATCGACCATGTGTTCCAGTACTTTCGGTCCGGCCAGCGAACCATCTTTGGTAATGTGGCCAACGATGAAAACCGGCGTGCCGCTTTCCTTGGCGTATTTCATAAACTCGGTGGTACACTCGCGGACCTGCGAAACGCTGCCCGCACCCGATTCCACCAGCGACGAGTGCATGGTCTGGATCGAATCGATAATCAGGATTTCCGGTTCAAAATGTTCGACGGTGCGAAAAATATTCTGCGTCGAGGTTTCGGTCATGATGTAGCAGTCGCTGATGGGCGTAGGCAACCGCTCGGCCCGCATCTTGATCTGCTGTTCGCTTTCCTCTCCCGACACGTATAAAACCCGCATATCGTTCAGGCCGAGTGCAATCTGGAGCAGCAGGGTGGATTTGCCGATGCCCGGTTCACCGCCGATCAACACCAGCGACCCCGGCACAATACCGCCCCCCAGCACCCGGTTCAGTTCGCTGTCGGGCGTCAGGGTTCGTTCCTGTTCTTCATAATTGATGGCGTGGATGGCTTTCGGTTTGGCCGCCGTTTTGGTGGTGGCGGTGGGGCGCCAGTTGCCGGCAACCGGTTCGTCTTTTGTCACCACTTCCTCCACAAAGGTATTCCACTCACCACAAGCCGGGCAGCGACCCAGCCATTTGGGAGCCTGATTACCGCAATTCTGACAGAAAAATGTTGTTTTTGTTTTTGCCATTAAACCTTTGGTTACAATCGCGCTTCTAAGCAGCGTGCCGTAAAAGAATAGGGGTAAATTGTCCGTGGAGTGTCCTATCCAAAAACCGATTCTGCAAAGAAAGCGAGGTGCTCATAAACTAACAATATACTAAAAAAAGCCGGTCTTTCATAGCATTATCGCCAGCGATCTCGTTAATCATTCATTCTAACTTCTCTTCCAAATGAAAAAACTCCTGTTGCTCGGTCTGGTCCTGTGCCTGCCCGTATTAACGTTTGCACAATTCAGTATCGGTGTGAAAGGCGGGGTGAACCTATCGCAGTTTACGATGGGGGAATTTGTGAAAACCCGTTTAAATGCAAATGGTACTCCGCAGGTCAGCGTGAGCGGTCGGACCATCCGCGACAACCTGAAAGAAAGTTTCGATAGCCGGACGGGCTGGGCCTACGGTATTTACACCCGGTTTGGAAAAAATATTTACCTGCAACCTGAATTGCTGGTATCGTCGAAAGGCGGTTCGTTCGAGATTGTCCGCGACATCGACGGGCAGCCAACCTCCGAAACCGTTACCATTAACACCACCAATTTTGACGTACCGATTCTGCTGGGCCTGAAAGGCGGCCCCATCCGGGTTGTGGCCGGTCCCATCGTTTCTTTTCGGATCAGTGATGATCAGTCGCTGCGCGACGCCTTGCAGGATTATACGTCCGGCAGTTTGAATAACGCGCTGGCCAAAGCGACGTACGGCTATCAGGTTGGTGTTGGCCTGGATCTGGGTCGGCTGGGCATTGATGTCCGGCGGGAAGGCGGTTTGTCCAACGTGTCGGCGGTAGATCTGGGCACCGAGGGTAATTCCGAGCGGTTTAGCCAGAAGCTCAAATCCTGGCAGGTGACGCTGGCCCTGCGCTTGTTTTAAACGTAAGACGCGAACACTGCCGCCCGGTTTTGAACGAAGCCGGGCGGCTTTTTTATGGGGAAAAGCGTAGAAATACCGTTCGCACAGTTCCTGACTTTCCGTGCCGGTCTTTCTGCTAACTTGCTCCTCAATTTTTACATTTAACAACAATACGAATGAAACGACTGTTAGTGCTGCTGCTCCTGCTGCCGGGGTTGACCTATGCCCAGGGCAAATTTCTCACCGTTGGTCTGAAAGTAGGGGCCAACTTCTCGCAACTCAAAACCCTCGAAATGCAAACGCCCCGGCTCACGGCGGGGGGCATCCCGGTCCTGTCGGGTGGTCAGATTGTCTACGATTTTTTCCGGAATAACGACAGCCGGACGACGGGCATCGTGGGGGGCGCTTTTTTCCGGTTTGGCCGCAAGCTCTTCCTGCAACCCGAGGTCCTGGTGTCGTCGAAAGGTGGCAAATTCGACCTGATCCAAACCGGTTTAACAACTCAATCCGTGAATGTGAAATTTACCACCTTCGATGTGCCGGTCCTGGTAGGGTTCAAGCTCGGGCCGCTGCGCCTGAATGCGGGGCCGCTGATGTCATTGACAATTTCGGAGGATAAGGGCCTGAAAGATTCTTTTAACCAGTATACCAGCCAGCCCATTGAGGAGACGTTTAAACAGGCGGTATTCGGGTATCAGGCCGGAGCGGGGTTGAATCTGGGCGGCTTTGAACTTGATCTGCGGTACGAGGGGAATCTGTCGGATTTGTCGCAGATCGGCATTAAAACGTCTAGCAGCGACGCCCGGTTTTCGACCAAAGCCTCCCTCTGGCAATTGACGGCGGGTTTTGCTTTTTAAATAAATAGGGTCGCCAGCGGTTTTATGCGTTGGCGGCCCTTGACTCCATAAAAAAAACATGCCGTTGTCCCGTCCCTCAAGGGAGCCGACAACGGCTGTTCTGCTCAACTAACCCAAAATAAACCGTATAAGTAAAACCGTAGTAATCGATTAATTGAAAAGCGACTGCATGAAGACGTTAAGCCGCTGGCTGATTTCCTTCATCCGGCGCCGGGAGATCGTTACTTCCTGGCCGTCGGTAAGGCGAACAATCCGTTCCGTTGCGAAAACACTGAACTGCACGTAAGCCAGGTTGATGATCGTGGATTTATGAATCCGCAGAAACATCGACTGATCAAGCATGGTTTCGAAAGCCTTCAGCGTTTTTGAAACCAGGTAACGTTTTTTATCGCGCGTCGTGATAAACGTATAGTTGCCTTCTCCGTGCAGACTGACTATATCATCGACCGAGATCATGATGTTGCGGTTGAGGTATGGCAGCGCGATGCGGTTGGCGTTGCGCTGGTACATCCGGGGAAACAACGGTTGTAATGTCGAAGAGGAAGGATAAGCTAACGTTTCCATAGCGAATGGCGATTAGAGTTTTGTTTCTGTTACTTGTTGTTACTGACATGACAAAACTACTTTAATTCGCCGTTCGATAATAAAGAAGGCTTGACTTTGAGTGGCTTACTATTAAGGTTAAGCGACTGAAAATCAAGCCTTTATGATGTTACTGATTGGTGTACTTCCCGTATATCTCCTCGACCGATTACGTATTTCTACGTGGTGGGTGCACCCGTAAACTACACGGTACGATACGGGTTATATCAGGGTTACAATGGATACGGATTACCTTAATGAACGGTGCTGGGCAGGAAGTTGCGGATGCGATCCACAAAGTTCTGCGCCCGGCGACGCGAAATCTTTACTTGTTGCCCATCATTCAATTCCAGTTCGCCCTCTTTTTTTACATAGAACCGGCGTACATAGCAAAGGTTTACGATGCATGATTTGTGAACCCGCACGAAGGCTTCACCATCCAACAAGTCTTCGTACTCTTTCAGCGTACGGGATACGAGCATGCGAGTGCCATCTTTCAGAAAGAAATTCGTGTAATTACCTGAACCTTCCAGCCGGACAATTTCTTCCAATGAAATAGTTCTTTTGCGATCGTAAAAAGGGATGAGCAGTTTCGGAGAAATTGGGGAGGTGGACTTTTTTTCCACACTTTTGGGGAATTTTGTGGACACTTGGTCAAAAACGTTTTCCTTCAGGATGGATTCCATAATAGATCGAGTAAGATAGTGTAACAATGGATACTGTTGATTGTGAACAGGTTAGTTTTTGAGGAGCGGCTTTTTCAGGCTGGATGCCACTTAACCTGTCGTCATTACCGTGCCCAACAACCGTACCGCTGAGTAAATCGGGGCGTCAAAATGTTTGTTTTACCGGAGCCCGGAATTTGGTTATCTTTGCGGTGAGCTGGATTGATGACAATACGTATGCTGGATAGAGTCAAAGAAATTTATCAGGAGATTGAACACTGTGAAATTCAATCTAAAGATCAGTTGGAGCAGTTCCGACTACGGTATATAGGGCGCAAGGGCATTATTACGGATCTGTTTGAACAATTGAAGCAGGTGCCGCAGGAAGACCGCCGGGCCGTGGGCCAGGAGTTGAATTCACTGAAGGACTTTGCCCAACTGCGGTTTAAAGAATCCAGTACGTCGCTGGAAAACAGCCAGACGGAAGACGTTAAGCCGCCGGTTGATCTGACGCTGCCCGTTGTGCCGAATCTATACGGCGCACAGCACCCGCTTAATGTGGTTCGGCAACAGATTATCGACATTTTCGGCCGGATCGGTTTTAGTGTCGCCGATGGACCCGAAATTGAAACCGACTGGTATAATTTCGGCGCGTTGAACTTCCCAGATAACCACCCCGCCCGCGATATGCAGGATACGTTTTTCGTAGAAAAGAAAAGCGAAGGGGCACCGGCGGATCTGCTGCTGCGGACGCACACCTCCAATGTGCAGATTCGGCTGATGGAGCATCAGAAAAATAACACCGCTTTCCGGCCTATCCGGTCCATTATGCCGGGCAGAGTGTATCGAAACGAAGCCATTTCGGCCCGGGCTCACTGTATGTTTCACCAGGTCGAAGGCTTATACATAGATAAAAACGTCGGTTTTAAAGACCTGAAGGATACGCTTTATCACTTCGTGAAGGAGATGTTTGCCAAGGATGTGAAGATTCGTTTCCGGCCGTCGTACTTTCCGTTTACCGAACCAAGCGCCGAAATCGATATTTCCTGTCAGATCTGCCACGGCAAGGGTTGCAATATCTGTAAATACAGCGGCTGGGTTG
The DNA here is from genome assembly GCF_003259745.1 of Larkinella arboricola. Classification (GTDB taxonomy): domain Bacteria; phylum Bacteroidota; class Bacteroidia; order Cytophagales; family Spirosomataceae; genus Larkinella; species Larkinella arboricola. The sequence goes on from NZ_QLMC01000004.1 coordinate 783,724, forward strand.
AAATTGGCGGTTCCGGCATGGTGGATCCTAATGTGTTGATAAACTGCGGTATTGACTCCGAAACGTATACCGGTTATGCTTTTGGGATGGGCGTTGAACGCATTACGCAGCTTCGCTACGGTGTTAATGATTTGCGGTTGTATACCGAAAATGATGTTCGGTTTCTTCGGCAGTTTCAGGGAGCGTAATACAACGAAGGAAGAGGACATTACTAGCAAAAAAGAAGTAGATTTAATCAGTCATTCGGTTTCCCCTATTTCTTTTTTTTGTCTATAATTTATCCCTGATTTTGACTAGCCGCTTTGCACTTCTTTTTTTTGTCTAACTTTATCACTTGTATTGTACCCCTCAACGTTGCGTTTGCGGATGTGGTGATTAGATAGTCCTCATGCAATATCGTCTTTATGAATTTATTAATTGAATTAAAAGAAAACCTAACCGATACAGTTGTTTCCCGTGCGGCTTACTACGTGGACGAACATCCGGAAAAAACCCGGATTGCTCTGGAAGGACTCGTTCATACGGTCATTGCTGGTCTGATGAAACGGACAACCACTGAAATTGGGGTTAATCAATTATATAATTCGATTCAAAAAGGGAAATTTGACGGCACATTGGTCAATTCATTTCCTGAATTGCTCCGCGATACGGAGCAGACCAATCGGCTGGTCGAATCGGGCAGTAACAGCATTAGTCATTTGCTGCCAGCCATGAAAAGCGCCATTGGACTCGCCATCTCCGGATATGCCAACATTAAAAACTCGGCCGCCATCACGCTGCTGGGCCTGGTAACGCCCCTGGTATTGGGAACGCTCAACCGGCTGGTGGTGGATAATAAGCTGGATGCCGACGCCCTGGCGATCGTTCTGGCCGATCAGCGCGATTACCTGATTGACACAACGCCCGAAAAACTGCTCGACCGGATTGCGGAAGGTCTAAACATTCAGCAACTGCTGACCACTGGTATTCAGCCTGCCAAGCGGACGGCTTATGTCGAGCGCGCACCCGTCCAGGAGCGCCCGCGGTATGTGGCCGAAGCGGAGGAAGAAGGCAACGGTTCGCTGGTCAAATGGGGTGTGGGTGCGCTGGTGCTGGTAGCACTGGCCGGCGCTGGTTATTACATCTGGAACAATACGCAGTCGTATTCATCGGCTGCCGAAGAAGAAGTCATGTCCACCGAATTTGTGGATTCAACGGCCACCAGCCCGGCCAATACCACTAAGTCGGCGGCCCCCGCCCGGCCTGATTCGGCTGCGCTGATCACCTCGGCTGCCAAAACGTCAACAACGGCCCTGGCGGCTTATGTAACGAATCTACAGGCCCCGGCCGGACGAAGTTTCCGAATTCCCGCGCTGGATTTCGAACCGGGTACCGATCAGTTAAAACCAGCCGGACTGGCCACCGTTACCGAACTGGCTACCTTGCTGAAAACCAATCCGACCATGCAGATTCGCCTGGTTGGTTACGCCAACGACGCCGTGCCGCCGGTAACCAATAAGGTTCTGTCCATCAAGCGGGTGCAGGCCATCAAGACCGGATTGGTCAGGGCCGGTATTAATTATCTGCGGGTAGATGCCATCGGTCTTGGTACGGGCGTCAGACCCGGCGACACAACGGCTGTGGGCAAAACACCGTTAAAGCAGATCGACGTGAAAGTCGTTACAAAGTAAAAGCCAGAAAAGATAGTAGGGTAAAGGAGGTAGCCCGGAGGTGAGGTAACAGCATGTTGGCCTGACTTTCGGGCTGTCTCTTTTTTGTCCTGTTCGACCGCCCACACACAAAGATTTTTCCAACATCTGCCGATTTTGGTTGTTAGCAGACAGTGGGCAGGCAAGCCGTCGAGACGCTTCCTGTCTGTTTGTTTAATTGACTAATCAACGTTACGGTATGGAAGCACAAACGGCAAAAACGGCCTTGGTTACCGGCGCTACAAGCGGTATCGGTCGTGAACTGGCAAACTTGTTTGCGAAAGATGGGTACAACCTGGTGTTGGTCGCACGCAGCAGCGATGGTCTGAAGGAAATCGCTGGTGAATACGAACAGCAGTTTGGAATTACAGTAACCTCCATCGCCAAAGATCTGGCCGATCCGAAAGCACCGGAAGAAATTTACGACGAAACGCAGCGGAACGGTATTCGCGTCGATGTGCTGGTCAACAACGCCGGGATGGGTGAGTACGGTATGTTTGCGAACGAAACCGACTTGCAAAAGGAGTTGAGCATTATTCAGATCAACGCTACGTCGCTGGTTCACCTCACGAAGCTGTATCTGAAAGATATGGTGCAACGTAATGACGGCAAGGTGTTGATGCTGGCATCCGTCGCGTCGGTGGCACCCCACCCGCTTATGGCGGTTTACGGAGCGACCAAATCCTTCATCCTGTCGTTCACCGAGGCTTTGCAGAACGAGCTGAAAGATACCAACGTCACCCTGACAGCCCTGATGCCGGGTCCGACCAATACCGACTTTTTTGCCAAAGCCGGAGCCGAAGGAACGCGTGTTCACCAGATAGCGCAGACAACCGAGGCCGCTAAGGTAGCGCAGGATGGCTACAACGCGCTGATGAAGGGGAAGGAAAAGATTGTATCCGGATTGATGAATAAAGCCCAGGTTGCGATGGCGCACGTGTTGCCCGACGAAATGGTGACCGGTTCGATGCGAAAGCAACTGGAACGCCCGAATGAATCCGAAGAGCAGGACCATTCGATGCTTATCACGGCCATTGCGGTCGGGGTGGTAGCGGCAACCACGCTGCTGTGGGCGTTTGGGACAATGGAAAACGGTTGGAAAGGCGAGGCCGCCAAAGTTCGGCGGAAGGCCAAATCGACGGGCGAGTCTCTGTTTGGTAAATTGTCCTTAAATTAATTTTCCTGTCAGGAATTCATAGACTTAACTAATTCAGGATGAAAAATTCCTTGTTTTGGCGTATCGGAACAGCAGCCCTGGTCGTGGGCAGTATTGTTTATACGGCAACGGCGAATTTCAGGAAAAGAAAGAACGAGGAGCAAAGTGATAATGTATCGCCCGAATACCGGCGGGTCTTTGATGCTAACCCGATTGTGCCGGATGGCTGGACGTTTGGTACGGTTTGGTCAACGATTTATACCGGAACAACGGCCTACGCCATTCACCAGGCACTACCTTCGCAGCAAAGTAACCCGCGTTATCAAAACGCTTTGCCCTGGCTGGCCATCAGTTATGTGCTGAATGCTGCTTTTGGCCGACTTTTTTCCGACCCACGTCGGGAGAGCATGATTGGTTCCGATCTGGTGACGAAAGCGAGCCTGCCCGCAGCCCTGGCGCTGCACCAGCAACTGGAAATCGGCAAAACCACCGTCGGAAGTCCGGAACGATACCTTCGGATACCGTTCAGCCTGTATGCCGGTTGGCTCACGACGGCTTCGGTAGTGGGTACGCCGAACTTACTGCTGAACCTGAAGCTCTGGAAGCCGGAGCCGCGTCGGGATACGCCGATCTTTGTCGGGGTGCTGGGAGCCACAACGGGAGTGGCTTATGCGGTGGCCCGACGGCTTAACGATCCGTATTATATGCTGCCGTTTGTGGCCGGTTTTGCCGGAATCGCGACGAAGCAATACGGTAAAAATAACGCCGTTGCCCTGACGGCGGCTGTCTGTTCGCTGGCGGTTAGTGGTATGCTGATTAGATGGTTGCCGAAGGGGGAGTTTGAACCTGTGGAGCGCGAAACCGAGGAGGTGGACCCTGATGCGGAAGCCGAAGACTATGGGTGGGAACACGAAAGCCCGAATCGTGACGTGGAGTCGTATTCCTACACGTCAATCTGATCGCCGGGGGCCGATGACATCAGGCCCCCGGCTTTTTACTGGCAGCTATAGCCATACGTCTTCTCTTTATTGACCGCCCCCGGGTTACCGGTTTGCTGGAGCAGCAGCGACATCTCCGTCGGTAAGTCATTGACATACTGATAAGTTGCTGTATAGCCATAGCCCAAATCTTTGTATTGAATCGGGTTGTTGGTACTCAGGTAATGGCTTTTGTCCGTCAGGGATGAAATAAGCGGAATCAGGTGAAAAGCAGGTTGGCCGCTGAAAGGCGATTTTTTGGTATCGTATTTATATTCGGCGCGTAGCTCTTCGGGTTTGCTTCCTTCAGTGTAAAAAACTTTTATCACATTGCCCGCTTCATCGTATTCCATGCGTTTGGAATAAGTGCGTAAACCGCGCGGATCAACCACCGCAATGTTGGTCACCCGGCCGTTGCTGTCGTAAGTGGGGGTTGCGGTGATGGTCTGGCCGTTATCGGTGGCTTTTATGGTAGCAATCCGGCCACTGACATCATAGGTGACGGTATGCTCTTCCGCACCCAGATTCTCCAGTTGCGAAACACCGACCAGAAATTTAGTAATCCGGCCGTTACCGTCGTAGGTAAACGAAAAGACATTAAACGCAAACTGCCGAATGGCCGAAACCCGGTTATTGGCGTCGTAGACGACCGTAACGGATTCCGAGTCGAAATATAAATCGGTTACTTCACTCACCCGGCAGGTTTCCGTCTGCGGGTCCGGCTCGCCATTATTGCTTCCCCCACAGGCCGTCAGACAGAAAACCGCTACACCAATAAGAAAGCCGATTTTTACGTTCATACAATCAAAAATTCGGGTTCAGTAGGGTAAAATACGGGATTGTATCGGTTATTTCATAGTGGACGAATTAGTTTTGCATAAATGTCAAAATGGCAAGAAAGTAAGGTTGTTTTATTGAAATCCGGTCATTTTGTCCGGGAAGTGCCATTGGCCTGTTGTTTGTTGATAAGCTGGTTGTCAAACAATATTGAACACCGGCGGCTAGCCGGTACAACATACCCACGACCATGAACCTGAATTCATACACGATTAAAGCGCAGGAGGTTATCCAGCAGGCGGCCCAAATCGCGCAGGGCAATCAGCAGCAGACGGTTGAAACCGGCCACGTGCTGAAAGCTATTTTAGATGAAGACCAAAACACGATGGGCTTTCTTTCGAAGAAAACCGGCGTGAATGCCAGCCGCTTGACACTGGCGCTGGATGCTATCGTCAACAGCTATCCGAAGGTGTCGGTGGGGGCGCAGGGAACTTCCAATATCTACCTGGGGAACGACCTGAACGCAGCCCTGCAACGCGCTACGGGCTATCTCAAAAAATTTGGGGATGAGTATGTCAGCATCGAACTCATCCTGTTAGGACTGGTTACTGGAAATGACTCGGTTGCCAGCCTGATGAAAGATGTCGGTTTTACCGAAAAGAGCCTCAACGAAGCGATCAAAGAATTACGCGGAAAAAATAATTCAGTGAAAGATCCAAATGCAGAAGCTAAATACCGTTCGCTGGAACGGTATAGCAAGAACCTGAATGAACTGGCCGAGAAGGGGAAAATTGACCCCGTAATCGGTCGGGACGAGGAAATTCGCCGGGTGCTGCAAATCCTGAGCCGCCGGACCAAAAATAACCCGATGCTGCTGGGTGAACCGGGTGTCGGTAAAACGGCCATTGTGGAAGGGCTGGCGCAGCGGATTGTGCAGGGCGACGTGCCCGAAAACCTGAAGTCGAAAACCATCGTGTCGCTCGACATGGGTTTGCTGGTAGCCGGTGCCAAATACAAAGGCGAGTTTGAAGAGCGACTGAAAGCCGTTATCAAGGAAGTGACGGATTCCGAAGGGGAAATCGTTCTTTTCATTGACGAAATTCACACGCTGATCGGGGCGGGTGCCGGGGGCGGAGAAGGTGCGATGGACGCGGCCAACCTGCTGAAACCGGCTTTGGCACGCGGAGAACTGCACGCCATTGGGGCCACAACGCTGAAAGAGTACCAGAAATATATTGAAAAGGATAAAGCGCTTGAGCGACGGTTCCAGGCCGTAATGGTCGACGAGCCGGATGTGCCGGATGCGATTTCGATTCTGCGCGGTATCAAGGAAAAATACGAACTGCACCACGGGGTCCGGATTAAGGACGATGCGGTGATTGCGGCCGTTGAGCTTTCCAACCGCTATATTTCCGACCGGTTTCTGCCCGACAAAGCCATTGACCTGATGGACGAAGCGGCTGCCAAAATGCGGCTCGAAATTGACTCGGTTCCCGAAGAACTCGACGAACTGAACCGCCGGATCATGCAGTTGGAAATCGAACGCGAAGCCATCCGCCGGGAAGCTGACCGGGAAAAAGAAAGTGCGCTGAACAAGCAGATTGCCGACCTGAACGATCAGCGTAATAGCCTGAAAGCCCGCTGGGAAGTAGAAAAACAGTCGGTCAACGAGGTCCGGACGTTGAAAGAACAACTCGATCAGCTGAAATCCGAAGCCGAGCACGCCGAACGTTCCGGCGATTACGGCAAGGTGGCCGAGATTCGCTACGGTCGACTGCCCGAAATGCAGAAACGCCTGGACGAGCTTGTCAAGAAAGAAGGCGACGCCCAAACGCTGTTGCAGGAGGAAGTGACGGCGGATGACATTGCCGAAGTCGTAGCCAAATGGACCGGTATTCCGGTAACTCGTATGATGGAGTCGGAGCGTGAAAAACTGCTCCATCTGGAGGACGAACTTGCCAAGCGCGTGGCCGGTCAGGAGGAAGCCATTCAGGTGGTGGCCGATGCCGTACGCCGGAGCCGCGCCGGGATGCAGGACCCCAAACGGCCCATCGGTTCGTTTATCTTCCTGGGTACGACCGGGGTTGGTAAAACCGAGCTGGCGAAGGCCCTGGCCGATTATTTGTTCAACGACGAGAACTCGATGGTACGAATCGATATGTCGGAATTTCAGGAGCGCCATGCGGTTAGCCGGTTGATTGGGGCACCTCCGGGTTATGTCGGTTACGACGAAGGTGGTCAGCTGACCGAAGCCGTGCGCCGGAAACCGTACAGCGTCATTCTGCTGGATGAGATTGAAAAGGCGCACCCCGACGTGTTTAACATCTTGTTGCAGGTGCTCGACGATGGCCGTCTGACCGACAGCAAAGGCCGGGTTGCCAACTTTAAAAATACGATCATCATCATGACCTCGAACATCGGTAGCCACATCATCCGGGAGCGGTTTGCGCAACTGGATGACTGGAACCGCGATCAGATCATTGATGATACCAAGGAAGAAGTCTTCGAGTTGCTGAAACAGACGCTGCGTCCGGAGTTTCTGAACCGGATCGACGAACTGGTGATGTTTCAGCCGCTGACCCAGCGTGAGATTCGTAAGATTGTCGGTCTGCAATTCAAACACATTCAGGACCGGTTGTCCGAACAGGGCATTACCATCGAAGCCGACCAGGAAGTTCTGAACAAGCTGGCGGAAGAAGGTTTCGACCCGCAGTTTGGTGCCCGCCCGCTGAAACGCGTCATGCAACGGCGCATCCTGAACGCCCTCTCGAAAGAGATTCTGGCGGGCCGGATTCAGAAAAACGCCATTGTTGGCATGATGCTGAACGAAACCGAAGACGGCAAAGACGACATTATCTTTTACAACCTCGATAAGGTCGTGCCGGAGTTGGACTAAGGTATAGGATTGCGTAAAAAATGCCCGGTCTACAAAGCCGGGCATTTTTGTTTTCAGTATTAAATCAAAACAGCCCGACCGAAAGCCGGGCTATTTTTGTAGCAAGTGTCTAATATTTTAGCGTTAATCAGGCTACTTGGCGCTTCCGCCTTTGATGTTGTTCTGCACATCCTGCGCAACCTGTAAATGCGTGCGAACCAGCGGATGAGCAGCCGAGGCTATGCCTTTCAAACTGGCGTCCGATGCTGTTGTTTCCACTTTCGCCATCACCTGATCGAGTTTCTGGTGGCCATTCACACCGCTTTCCATGACGTAAAACCGATCAAATTCTTCACCCGAAAGGCTTTGCATTTTGGTCAGCATCTCCTGAGTTTGAGGGTCTACGCTCGTCGGCAGGGTTACACCCTTGGCCGATGCCACCTCTTTGAGTTTGTTGGACAATCCCGTCTGCTCGTCAACCTCGGCCTGAGCCAGTTGCCGCACCTGGTCGCTGGTGGCTTTCTGCATAGCAATCCGGCTGAGTTCGAGCTGCATCATGCCGCCTTTGGCTACTTCCATCATCAGGGCGTTATCGGCCTGAGAAAGAGCGTTTTTAGAAGGGGCGATGGCGGCCACCGCTGCGGCACCCTGCTTGTTCTGGTTGTCAAAGTCTGCCTTACTGAGTTTACCGACCATTGCCGATGATCCCGAACGCGTCTCCCGGCCCTGCTGACCCTGCTGTGCCAGCAAAGGCGTTGTCATCATACAGGCCACTAGCAGCCCTACTGCACTCCAAAGTGTTCGCATCGTTTTGTGCTTTTTGGTTGGATATTCGATTAGTTTCCTGAGATAACACCTTGTTTCGAAAACTGTTTGCGAGGGAATGAAACCAATAAGTCTACGGCCCATGTGAAGACACATGAGGTAAAGTGTTTACGATTATGTGATCAATAATTTCTACTAAAAGCGACTCAGCTATTCATAATAAGTTCGATGGAGAAAATGGCTTTCATGTGATTGGTTTTCTACGGATTGCCAGCATTTTAAGCCCTTATTACCGTTAAAAAAAGCCCGACTACCTTTAAATAAATAGACAGATAAGCCTGTATTCTATTTTTCTAGCTTTATCTCGTTCATTGAACACACACCATTTTTAGAAGCGCTACTTATGGCAAGGGTCAAAACATTTTCCTCGCAAATCACTACGGCAAAAAGGGCTCTTTTTGTGGCCCCAACTGGATTGTCGGTCGGATTAACCGGTCGGATTCTGAATGGTCCAGGGCTAGAAATGCGACAGGATCCGCCCAGGCCTCGGCAGCCGCCCATCGTCAGGGTGCCTAGATTTCCAAGATCCGCCATTACGGTTCCTATTTCGATGGTACAGCCCGTTACCGATGAAATGTTACTGGAAGCGCCCGCCGATCCTTCGATAAGGTATTACATCCCCCGCTATAAACTGGCTACACAACGGGTTGATCTGCAACAGCAATTTCGGGTATCGCTGGAGCAGTTCATTGATGCCGATGGTGGACAATTGATTGTTTTTCTGGCTAAGTTTCCCGCTCCAGCAATTGAAAATGCGGTTATAAATGCCCGACAAGTTGAGGTTCAGCCTTCTATAGCAATCGAGTTTAAGGTTGACGCAATTACGAAAATGTTAGCTTTTACGGAAGTGGATCAGCAAGCGGATGAAATTAAAGCCGTGTTGAAAGTAACTTCCTTTGCCGAGTTTAATCAGTTGTTTCAGGCGCTGACAACCAGTTCTTATGAAACGAAATTAGTGGTTAACAGCCTGGTGAGTCTGGCTTATCCGGCCAATATGCCGGTGGATATTAATCAGCTAAATCCCGAAACTCATCGGCCTAAGCTGGTTTTGAAAGGATTGGAAGAATATGAAGTGCGCGGCAACTGGTTTAACCGTGCGTCACTTTCGGTTCGGAACCGGGAGATTTATCCGGACGAGTTATTCCAACCTTCACCCGATTTGCCGCCCTGCGGTTTAAATACAAATTCATCCAGGACATGGGTCGATATTTACAATAATTTAAATCAACGTATATACGGTTTTTGCGCTCTCAATAAGGCCGATAATCTGGATGATCTGTGGGTTGCTTTTCAAAAAGGGCAGCCCATGCCAGTATCGGTTTATATAGCGCTGAATGATCGGCGTAAAGGGCAGCAATATTTTTCTACTGAAGTTGCATTAAGAGCGGATCAAATTACTTCCGGTGAGCGGTTATATGTAAACGCTAAGGAGAGTTTTTCTTCCCGAATTGATTTTGTATTTCCCGAAACGCTGCACAGTTATATGTATAGAAAAGCCGGTGGGCACGGGCCGGGCCGAAGCGGTTTTATTAAACATACCGTTGTCTGGGAAGAAAAAGAATATACTTATTTTCAGGACGAAGCCCGCCCGGATCATTTCCTGTATTTACCCGATTCGTATAAGCTGGCGCAGGTAGAAGGCCCCGTTCGGGTGCCCTGGTTGCGGGTCGATTTTGAAGGAAAAACGCTTTCGGATTTAAAGGCCCGGATTCAATACCGTCTAGCCGGATTTGTTGACCTGCAACGCATTCAGGATGCGGCCAAAAAACTAATTAATAAAGTAGAGGGAGAAACCGTTGAAGGGCTGGTTTTTGAACTGCTGGATAGTGCCGACGAAGCAACGTACAAACTCACCCTTCCGGGTGTTGGCGGTTCGTCGGATCGCCCGGATGCCATCATTGACCCCGGAAATTATATTGAAGATGCTCTGCCCGCCTTATCGATCGATGATTTTCGGACCGTTTTCAACCTGCTGTTGAGCACCGACGAACGGGATATTACCCTGCGCGGTCAGGTGAATCTTAAACTGGGCGGGTTGCTGATTCCTCCGATTCCGGTTTCTATCCGTCTGGGCGATAGTGCCGGCGATGTTTTCGATAGTACCCGAACCGTTGATGCAGCCGCCGGAACCATTGCCGTATCGGTGAAAAATGCCATCGAAAGTCCGGTGTCGGTTCAGGGGCTGAACGTTGAAATTCAGGCCGATAAGCAGTTTGTTCCGGCCCGGGCCGAAGGAGACGGGTTGGTTTTTCCCCGGCAGATTGCTGCGGGCGAAACCGTGGTGTTTACCGTCGTTCCCGAAACACCACTTGCCGATTTGCAGGCCGCCGAAGTTATTCTGGATTGGCAGAATCTGGATATTTTGCCCGACAGCGCAGCGCTTTACGACGCCATCGTGAGCAAAACCGTTAACGCGAGTTTTGAGAAAGCCGTTACCATCAAGGTCCACGCGTTTGGTGACGATCCGACGATTCTGGACATCGGTATCAAGTTTAAAAGTTCGGAAACCGGCCCGGTGCTGACCTCAACCACTTTTTCACGGCCCCAGCAGGTGGAAGAAGATCAGTTGATGCAAACCGTGGGCAAGGCCATCAATTTGCCGCTGCCCCTTCAGGATTACGTCCGAAATCTGCCCACGTTTGGACAATACTGGTATCAGATTACGGTTTACCGGACCTCGGGCGATGCAACGGGGGTGTGGACACTGGAGAGCAGTGACTTCATCAATATTACGACGGATAAGTTACCGGTTCCGGTTATCGGATAGCAATTAATAAACTCCTTGTTCCGTATCCAGTCACCAATCCAATGAAAAAAGGTCTTCCCGATTTTAGTCAGGTCATTGGCGGAGAAAACGGCATTGCCTACGCGCCTTACCAGGGCATAGGCGATGTTTCGGTGATTCCGCTGACGCTGCAAGTCGCCCGTCAGGACGATGGAAAACCGGCTTTTTTTCTGGAATTAATCCGGGGTGTCACGCCATTTTCGCTGCCCAAACCACACGGCATGATCGACCTTCGGCTGGACGTTGGTTCTGTAGAAACGTCGTTTCTGGAAACCGTCCGAAACCGGTGGCCGGAGCGGGCGATGATAAAACCGTCTTTTAATCAGGGGTTCTTCCGGTTTCGGTCCCTGTCAGACCGGGTAGATAACGCTGGGGCCGACCTGCTGGCACCGGTGACGATGGGCGGGCTGCTCGTGTCGCGGTTGCGGTATACGCGGTTGCTGTCGCTGGAAGCCCTGACGGCCATAAAGCAGGCTTTGCAAGAGGAATTGCTGGTGCTCGATGCCTTCGCTGAACTGGAAGTAAAAGGCGTAGCGCCCCGTCTGCCGGCAACCGTGGAATTCAACCCCGGTGATTTGATGCGGACGGTTGAACCGCTGCTGAATCCCGGTCGGCAGATGCCCGTTAGCCGGTTGGTTGAGTTTTTCCGTCAGGACCGTTCAGCGTTTCCGTTTCTGTCGATTCAGGCGGAAGGACCGTTTACGGAAGATGAATTTGGTACTACGCTGGCCGACTGGATTATGGCCCGGTTCGGGAGGTTTACCCCGTCGCCCGACGACGATCCGCAGCCGTACTGGCACCTGCCGGAATCCAGCGAGCAAGGGCGATTTATCTGGAAGTTCTCGGACCCGCTGGAAACCTCCCGGATTCTGACGTTTCAGTTCGACGCGTTGGCCGAAGCCCGGAAACTTGTGCAGATGGCCGGACTCAATACCGTCTATACCGAACGGGTTATTCCGCCCCTGCAAACGGGTTTTCTGCGGATTCTGGTGACGCACGAACTACCGGAGTTGCCCGATAGCGTGCTTCAGGTTGGGGTTCGGTTTCAGGCACCGCCCAACCCGCCCCACCGGTTGCAGGCCATTAACAAAACCGTCGTTTTTACGCCCGGTCAAAGCAGTGAGGTGGCTGAATTGCAGTTTTCGCCCGTTGAACGGCAAGAGTATTCGTATGCGCCCTTTGTGGTGTTTCGAACCGCCGCCGGCACGCAGGAGCTAACCGGCGAATCCAGGCTATCGGCAGACCAGCACCTGCGAATTCGCGATTTGCCGGTTACGCTGGTGGCTATCGAAGCCGCAACGGACTTGCTCAACGAAGCGACCCTGCACGGATTGTACCAATGGGAGATGGCCGGTAACGCCAAGTCTATGGCCTTCAATTTATCAGCCAGTCAGCCGAAAACGACGCTGGTGGTCCCTGCCGAAGTCAACGGTCTGCCAACCTGCGTGGTAGAAGCCGTAGCGGTCGATTCGGACGGACGGGTGCAGGCCGAGTTTTACCCGAACGGCAGTTTGCGCCTGGATTCGTTTTCGTTTCCCGGGTACGGGCCGCACAGCGTTGAATTTGTCGGTCAGTGGAAAGAGCCGGATGCGCTCATCGTGCTGCATTGCCTGCCGGAAGAAGAGCCGCCGGAGGGGTCGAGCCCAACGGTATTGACGCTGACGATGGATAAGCCCCGAAAAAGCTGGTCATGGTTTGCCGACAGCATGTTTCACCCCGGTTTTCGTTACCGGGTTCTGAATGGGGGCGGGGAGGAGTTGCTGCCCTGGTCGGAGATTCAATCGCCGTATACAGGGACCGTTCGTGTTGATCCACACCAAAAAGATTCAGAAGATATGTATGATGGTAATCAGCTTTTTAACGGCTTACGCTACTTCAAAAATCCCGATGAGGAAAACGGGTATTACTACCTCCCGGAGCAGCCGAAACCGCAGACCGACCCCGACGGAAAACCGACCTTATCGTTGATCGTGATGGGCGGGAACGGTTTTTTGCAGCTCGGAACGGTTTGGGAAGCGGACGCGGTGACGCTGGAAGAACTGCGAAGCCACATTGCCAACGAACGGAACGAACCGGCGGCTGCGATTCAATTAAATTTTGCGCCGGTGGAAGTCGAAAAAGTGGAGGTCGTGCTTAAAACCGGGTCGGAGGAAAAGGTTTTGGCAACCTCCAGTTCCTCGGGTTATCCGCCGTTTTCGGCCATTTTCAGTGCTGCGGTTACAAAAGATGATCAGAATGCCGTTGTGGCGGCTTTACACCAGCAGAAGGATGTATTACGGGTTGATTACCACACGGTTCGGCAAACGGACGAGTCGGTGACCGTAACAATTCGGGGACGTATTCAGCAGGCTCCAGACGGTCTGGCCGAGAATGCGTCGTTGCAGGAGTGTAAAGAGTGGGTGGTAGCTGCCGTGGCATCAGAAACACTGCACATGGTGAAAACCGGTAGTAAAAAAGCGTCCGGTGAGTTGTGGCAGACAGCCGAAGAAGAAGCCCTGGAGGCTGCGGCTGAACAAGTTTCACGGTATGTACGGGGAACGGTTTTTCAGGCCGATGAGGCCCAGATAAACGTCGTCTCCGAGAAATCGGAGACGGCGTCAACGCCGGTTATTTTTTCAACGGATGTAAGCACCTGGTTCTCCGGGAATGAGGGCAATTCCCATATCCGGATTGGCGGATAGACCGCTTTACAACTTCGCATAACGTTCAAAAAAACGCTGGGTAGCCCCAGAATTGCTGCCCCAAAACTCACCCAGATCAAATCCGGAATCAAGTAAAATCGGCCAGAACCTTATCCGGTTCTGGGTAGGGGAGTGGTTGCCCTTACGGTGAGTGTAATGTTCAGTTTGTCAACTAGTTATCTATTTTCTTTTTCAATTGTATACGCCCTTTTCAACAAATCTTTTCACTTAAAATTCAAAACACAATGATCAAGTTCGAACCCTACGACACGGTTGAAGGAATCGTGGTTCACCGCGATGATGTCGATTTCAGCACTTTTTATCTGCTGCCTCCTCAACAGCCCACCATCCAGGTCGATGACAACGGTAATCCGCTTTTTAAGTTTATAAAGTATACGCTGCCGATCGACCGTCCGGATGGCCGGAAAGGAGGTGGTTATGTGGCCTTTAGCGTCAGCTTTACCACGCCCCCCGCAAAGGTGGAAGCCATCAAGGAAAAATTGCAGGAACGGGTGAACCAGGAAGCTGCCCAGAAAGGGATCAATCCGGCCCCGCCCGTGAAAATTGCGCCCATTAACTACACCGCCGGAACGTCGCGCATCAACATCACCAAAGAAAACAACCTGTTTGTCGAAAAGGTGTTTGATGCCGGAAAACCGTCGCTGTACGGCAACAACGTGGCCGCCTATAGCCTTGAATTGACGCCGGAAGGGGCAACCTTTTTCGAGTCGGCCTTGCAGGGGAAGGGCGGGAGTGTGGTGGTTGTGTATGAACTGACGTTTGAGGCCAAGCTTCCGCCGTTGCAGGCCATTGCGACCTTCAATTCCAGTGCTTTCTACAGCTACGTTCAGGACATTAACGTGGAAGAACGGCTTTGCAGCGAAGACGACTACAAGGAAACCCTGACCGAAATTATGCGCCGGTCGGAGTCGCAGGACGTTAAGATCATCAAAGGAAGCTCCAAAGTGGACCCCAAAACGCTTGATGAAGTCAGAAGCTGGGCGCAGCAGGCCCTGACCAGCGCGGTAGAACGGCTGATGATTCAGGCCCTGCCGGTTGAGAATCCGGAAGAAGCCCGGAAGTGGTACAAGGAGGAAGACATTGAGGACGTCCGGCGGGAAGTGATGCGTCATCAGGTGTCCACGTTTTCGTTCAAGTACACCGAAGACATGATCATCGAGAAGCCCATTGCTCCGCAGGGCCCGGTGCTGAACATCACCAACATGGTTGACAAAGACGGTAACCCGATTAAATGGGAGGATTACTCGCAGACTATCGACCTGAATGACCCGTTTTTCCAGCAGGTCAACGTGTCGGTGCAGGTAAGCGCGCCTTTCGATCAGTTGCCGATCAGCAGCGTGGAAGTACGGCTGAAATACAACGGCTTGCCGATGGATGTCATTGGCAGCGAGATCAACGGCGAGTTCCGGTTTACGAGCGTCGATCAGGTGGCCCGGTTTGCCAGCTTCCGGGTTGAAGGCCAGAATACCTATACGTACAGCTATCAGGTCAACTTTAAAGGGGCGGCCCGGGCTTTTCAGTCGGAGGAGAAAGCAATGGATATTTCCGAAGGAACGCTTCAGGTGAACGTCGACGATACCGGCATTCTGCTGGTGGATGTGGCTCCCG
The DNA here is from genome assembly GCF_003259745.1 of Larkinella arboricola. Lineage (GTDB taxonomy): Bacteria > Bacteroidota > Bacteroidia > Cytophagales > Spirosomataceae > Larkinella > Larkinella arboricola. The sequence goes on from NZ_QLMC01000004.1 coordinate 799,117, forward strand.
GCGATCTGAACTTTGACCAGGTCAAACAGGTGCAGGTTGTGCTCCAGTACCAGGATCAGCAGAACGGCGTTGATCTGATTGAGCAGCAGTATATCATGACGCCCACCGAGCGGAGTTTCCAGTTCCTGAACGTGATTTATGCCAAACGGTCGCAACCTTTCCGCTACCAGTGCAAGTACTTCATGAAAGACGGCAAGGAATTTCAGATGGACATGAAGGAAAGCCATTCCAAACGGCTGTATATCAACGATCCTTTCAGCAATACCAAACGGATTGGCGTTCGGGCGGCTGGCGATCTGGAAAATGAAATTGCCAACATTTTTGTGGACCTGAAGTATACCGACGAGAAAAACCAGTATACCCAGGAAACGTCTCTTTCCCTGAGCAAGACGCAGCCCTTCTTCGACTGGTCGTTTCCGGTTATCGACGAAAACATCGGTAAGGTTATCTACAGCGGCAGCATTGTTTACAAAGACGGAACGATTGAGCCAATTCCGGAAACGGAAACTACGTCCAGCACCCCGCTGATCGGGGAGGACATTCAGGACCGTCTGAGCATCTTCATTACGGCCGAAGCCCTGAATTTTACACAGGTGAAACTGGTCAGCCTGCAAATGAAATACAGCGATCCGATTAACAACATTCTGGAACGCAAGGCTTTTGTGTTCTCCAGTGCCCGTCCGAAAGATCAGCTCTGGAACCTGAAACTGAAGGACAAAACCGTGATCAATTACGAGTGGGCGGCCACGTACATTATGAACGATGATACGCAGAAACTGGTTGGGCCGGTTACCACCGACAGCATGAACCTGCTGTTGACCAGTCCGGCTTAAACGCTCCGGGTCAGGCGGCCCGACGCCGTCCGGTTGCCTGACCCTTCTCTATCCGATCCACGTATCCAGACTCCCTTATTCTCATGCTTTATCTAGAAGCTCCCTTCGAAGTCATTGAAGGCATCTCTATTTTTAGTGACCATGCCGACCCGTTGCAGTTTTACTACATGCCGCTGATGCCTCATTTTACGACCATCGAGGATTCGGTGTCAGGCGTGAAGGTGCCTCAACTTCAGTTGATTAAGTACAAAGGTGACGCCGGAAATGGCGGTTTCCTGAATTTTGATGTCAACCTGGGCATTGATCCGGAGTTGTTAAAAACCATTGCCCGGAAATTACGCACGAAAAACAACCTGACCGCCGAACCGCGCGTGGTTCCGGTGCCGCTCATCGACGGAACCGTCAAACTGATGCTGCTCGACCGCGAAACGGGCGACACGCCACCGGAGGATTCGGAAAAAGGCCCCCGGTTTGTTCAGAAAATCAGCCATTACGCCAAACCGTCGCTGTACGGCGACAATCAGGCGGCTTTTTCGGTCGCCCTTGATCAAAATGGCGTGACGGTGCTGGAGAAAGCCATGCAGGGCGAAATGTCGCCCATTGGGGTGGTTTATTCGCTGGATTACCTGGCTCTGCGCCCGGCCTACTCGGTGCGGGTGTCGGCGGACTGGGACCGGGTTCAGCACCATTTGCAGGACTCCTTCGGGACCAACTTCCTTGTTTTTTCCTCCGAAATCGACAAAGTGGTCGATGAGCTGATCGAGTCGCAGGCCATCAAACTGGAAATTGACAGCTTTATTCCACCGGGCGACAATGCCGCCGAGTTGCTGGGGCGATTGGACCGCGCCATTAACGAGGTAAAAGATATGGTGCTGGAAAACTTCTTTGAACCGTCGGTGCAGCCAATTACGGACGAAGAAGAGGAAGACGGTTGGGACAAAGCTGCCGGTTTTGCCGAGCGGATTGCCCTGATGCACGCGCGCGGTGGACACCAGCCATTGTTCACGATGAAGAAGGTCGATATTACCCGGATTGATCGTAAACGGCTGGATGTCAACATGACGGAGCGGACCACCGTGGTGCGCAGTATTTTTCCGCAGGGGCACTTGCAGGGCTTGTTTCAACTGCTCCGCGACGGTGGTGTTACCATGAGCCGGTTTGTGACGGAGGTAGATCTGGACGATCCGTGGTTCCGCGAACGGCGGGTTAACGTGATCGCCCGGGCCAATTTTTCCACGGATAATGTCGAATCCGTCAACGTCCGGCTGGAGTATGATGGCGACGCGAAGAACGCCATTCTCGACGCGGCCAATCCCCAGAAGACGTTGAAATGGAACAGCGAACTGGTCAACGGTGCCGAGATTAAAGCCGTGAAAGCCAGTTACAAAGTGTCTTTCAAAAACGTCGATGCGTCGGAGCGGCCGGTTAGTCTATCGTCGCCGGAGGTGGTGATTGATACCGAGAATTATGAAATCCGGCCACACGAACTTTACAGCCTGGTGCCGGTGTCGATCATTGCGCTGGATTTTCCGTGGACCGTCTACCCGCATGTCGAAGTACAGGTCCGGTATGCCGATGCCGCCCATCAGATCAACATCAACGAAACGTTTTTGCTGAATCAGCAGAAAACCTCGGATATCTGGAATCTGTTCGCGCTGGACCCCGCCCGTCGGAGTTTTCAATACAAGCTGATTTTCCGGTCGGCCGACCACCGCGATGTCGAACGGCCCTGGGCGGATAACGATACCGAGAAAATCATCATTCGCGACCCGTATCCCGTCAAACGGAGGCTACAGGTGGTGCCCGCCTTCAACTGGACTGAAGTTGAAAACGTGTTTGTGGACGTGACTTATGAAGACCGTGCCAACAGCATCCGGGAGGACCAGTCGGTGAATTTCAATCCGAACGCCAAAGATGTCAAGACGGTCGAAGTCAGGCAGTTTGTCAATCCCGAACACCGGTTTATGACCTACAAAACCACGATCATTTCCAAAGACGGAACCGTTCGGGAAACGCCCTCGTCGGTAACGCTGGCGGAGCGGGCCATCATTACACCCCAGATGCGGGGCCATAAAATCCTGTCCGTTCTGCCGGAAGCCGTGCCGTTTGCCGACCGCGGCATCAAGGAGTTTACCGTGCTGGTGAAGTACGAGGACGTTCAGGCCGGGCTGAGTTTTACCGACAGCTTCCGGTTTGCTTCTCATCAGGACCGCCCCCGGTATTTTGAATATGATTACGCCGATCCAAACAATACAGGCTGTCAGTACCAGATTACCTACCTGCACACCAACGGTTTACAGCGCGTCAGCGACTGGAAAACGTCGGATGAGGATACACTGACGGTTACGACGGCCTAGAGGATGTTTTTGATCACACCAAAAAACACTAGAAAATGCTGGAAATTGGAAGTAAAACCATGACCGTCGATGGCATCACGGTATTTGCCGACCACGCCGACCCGAATCAGTTCTGGTACCTGCCGGGGCCCGTTCAGTTGGCCCGCCGACCGCAGGATAACCAGGCCGCGTTTACGTTCATCAAATACGGCGATGTGGAAGGGGAGAACGTCGTCGGACGCGGGTTCCTGATGTTTGAAGTGAACCTGCGGCTGACCCCCGATCTGGAACGTAAAATTCTGTCCCGCCTGTCGTCCATCGCTCCGGATCGTCCGCGACTGGCCGCCGTGCCGTTCGACGACGGTAGCGTGGAGTGCATTGCGCTGGATTTGCAGGGCGGGGGCGGAACCGTCGCTCAGGTAACCGATCAGGGAACGTTTCAGGCCGTCGAGGCCATTCTGGGCACTTCGGTACCGTCCCTGCACGGCGACAACTCAGCGGCTTTCAGTTTGAGACTCAGCCAGGCAGGAGCCGTCATTCTGGAGAATGTGTTTAAAGATAAAGGGCAGCCCATTGGTGTTGTGTACTCGCTTAAATACAGTGGCTTACTGCCTGCGCTGCATGTTGAAATCAAAGCGAATCTGAAACGGGTTTACGACCACTTCAGTGCCAACCTCGAAGCGCAGTATTATTTCATTCGGGCCGGGATTGATGCCGGGTTTGAGAAATTGAAGCAGGAGGGGGTAATCACAATTAATGTCATTAACTTCTCGACCGCTGCCGATCGCCAGATCAAGGAAGACTGGGCGTTGAATTTCTTCAAGGAAATGCTGCTGGCCGACTGGTTCAAGCCCACGCTGACACCGGGCCAGCTGGCGGGTGGTTTAGCGCAAGCCGAAAACCTCGATACTGTCCGAACCCGCGCCGATAAACTAAGGCCACCCCAAACGCCTACACCGCCCCAACCCGGTAACGGGACGCCCCCCGGCGGAACCAATCCGGGTGGCGGCACACCGGGTGGCACGAATCCCGGCGGAGGGACGCCCGGAGGCACCAATCCCGGAGGTGGTACACCCGGCGGAACCAATCCGGGTGGTGGCACGCCGGGTGGCGGTACACCAGGGGGGACAACACCGGGCGGCAATACTCCGCCAGTAACTCCCCCCATAACCACGCCGGTTGACCGGGGGTCGGGTGCGCCGGAACAACCCACGCGCGTGACCAATCCGCCGGCCACTACAAACCCGGCTGCGGCCGCGACCGCTGCGACCGGAATGCCACCCCAGTCCAGCCCGGCGGCTCCGGTTCAGCAGGCCGGGTTGAATTTCACGCCCAGCACGGCACCGAGCCCAGCCAACATTCAGGCCGATTCGGCGGTGGTGTCCTTTAAGCTGAAATTTATCAAACAGATTGAGGACAAGGAATTAACCTTCGAGTTTAACCGGTCGGAAGCCGTACAGCGTCTGTACCCGGCGCAGGGCTTTTTCGGGTTGCTGGCGCAGGATTTGTCCAGGGAGGGCCACTTTTTTGAAGTGGACGGTGACGATCCTTTTTTCCGGGAATTCCGGGTTTCGGTGGAAACGCCCTTTGACAAGAAGCGGATTGGGCTGGCTTCGGCTCACGTTAAACTCCAGTACGGCAAACCCGGCAGCCCTGATCGGAAATTCAAAGATTTCGTCATTGATGAAACGAGTCCTGAAAAGCTGGACTGGCTGGTGAAAATGACGCCCGGTATGCTGGACTACAGCCAGCAGATTCAGTTCCATTTCGATCCGGATTCGGACTGGATTGGTGAGCAGCAAAGTTATGAACTGCCGGAGGTGATGACGGAAGACCGGACCCTGCTGGTTCACCCGTTCGACCACCTGGGTTTCCTGGAAATTGAAGTGTCGCCAAGTCTGGTGGACTGGACCGTGGTTTCGTCCGTTGATGTGCATCTGGCCTACACGTCGCCGACGGGCTGGAATCCGAAGGAAACTTTTTCGTTTGCCCAGGACCGAAATGCCGTTCAGACCTGGAAGCTGCGACTGAGCGATGCAGAAGCCCGGGCGTTTACCTACCACTGCGAATACCGGCTCAGGGACGGTTCGGTTCAGACGATGGAACCCGTTACCGGCGAAACCACCAAAATTGCCGTGCCCAATCCCTTCTATGTTATTGCCGTTGACTTCGTGCCCCTGTTCGACACCAACCTTATCCGGATGGTATTCATCGACATTGAGTACGACGATCCGGACAACGAATTGCAGGTCCGGGAGCGGTTGAGACTAACAACGGAAACGGAGCCGGTGAAATTCCGCCTGAACGTCGAAGATCCCAAAAAGCGCCTTTTCCGGTACCGGTTTACGTTTGTCGGGAAAGATAATTCGCTCCAGATGGGCGAGTTTGTGGAGACCAGTGAAACCCTCATCGGCGTGGTCGGTGCCTAAACAGCAATTAAAACTATGACAAAGCGAGCATTAGTCGTTGGCATCAATAACTACACCATTCAGAGCCAGCACGATCAGAATCTTTACGGTTTGAGTTGGCCCACCCTACAGGGGTGCGTGCGCGACGCCGACAGTGTTTACCACCTGTTTATTGAGGCTTTTGGGTTCGAGTCCGAAAACGTGATTCTGCTGAAGGATGCCCAGGCTACCCGGCGGAACATTCTGAGCGCCCTGACATACCTGCACGCCAATTCGGAAGCCGGTGATGTTATCGCCTTTTTCTACGCGGGGCACGGCGGACTGCTGCCGGCCAGCACCGAAGCGAACAACAACCGGTTTTACGAATCGATCATTCCGTATGAAGGCGACTGGATTTACGATTTTCAACTGGATGCCATCGCCACGGCGGCCGGTTTTAATCCCAATCACGTCAATTTTACGCTGATCATGGATTCGTGCCACGCGGGCGGTTTACACGCGGCTGATTCGATCATTCACGGGACGCCCCGTACGGTTCCGTTTCGGCCGGACATTGCCGCCAACATCAAGCACATGCAAACCTGGTGGCCGTTTGGTGTCTGTCTGCCCAGCGGTTCGAATGAACTGTTTCCGAATGTTAGCAATCCCGTTATCGAAAATGGGCAGTTGGTTGATCTCGACATTGATCCGAACAAGACGCTGATTGCTTCGGCCAAAGCGACGCTGATTGCCGCCTGCCGGTACGACGAAACGGCGGGCGAAACGCCCAATCACGGGTATCTGACCCAGGCCCTGCTGGATACCGTAAACAGCTGTCCGTTCCGGATTACGTACCAGGGGCTGATTGACCGGTTGATTACGCGGGTTCAGACGCTGTCGGGCAATACCCAGACTCCGCAACTGCTCGGTCAGCTTGGCCGGTCGGGTGAGACGTTTCTGGACGGCTGGCGGACCTCCATACCAGGCTAATTACATCATTTTGACCTTAATGCACGACTAAAAATGGCTAAACGAGCAGTGGTGGTTGGCATTGACAACTACACGATATTCGATCCTTCCGGCAATAATAACCTATTCAATTGCGTAAACAGCGCCCGCAGTATGTACCACCTGCTGCGGGACGTTTTCGGGTTTACCGAAATTTATTACTACGAAGATCTCAAGGCCACCCGGAGCCGTATCCTGCTGGCGCTGCGCCACGTTCTTTCGATTTCGGAGGCCGGTGATTCGGTTTGTTTTTACTACGCCGGTCATGGCACCCGGCAGCGGGCCGATTTTGCGCAGCCCGACTGCGATTTGTACTACGAAGCCCTCGTACCCGCTGCCGAAGGCGTCATTACCGACCGCGACCTGTCGGATCTGACGGTGAACCTGTATCCGGATGCGGTTAATTTTACCGTTATCACCGATTCCTGTTTTTCGGGCGGTTTGCACGTGGCAGACTCAACGGTCAAATGTCCGTCGTTACCGCTGGCCATTGACTTGCTGGAAGCCATCAGTACCTTTATGAAGACGCTGATTCCGTGCGGTATTTGCCTGACGTCGCCCAGTGAGATGAGCAACAACGTGTCGAACGTCCGGGTAACGTCGGACAACACCATCGACCTGGACCCGGATCTGAACAAGACGCTGGTGGCGTCCTGCAAGTCCACGCTGCTTTCGTCGTGTCGGTTTGACGAGGTATCGTGGATCACGTCGAAGTATAACCATATGATTTTCACGCAAAGTCTGCTGGAGCTTGTCAACCAGAGTAATTTTGAAGCCTCATACCATTCGGTGGCGGATCAGGTTCGGCAGAAGGTTTCGGAAAAAATAATTTCGGATATCCTGCCGGGTCATCCGGGTATTACGCAAACGCCCCAGTTGTTCGGGCAGCGAAACCGCATGGAAGAAAACTGGCTGGCCGGGTGGACCTTTACGCCCGCCAATCCCTGAGTCGGGTGCGAATGTTCGAAAACACGGTTTTTAAGTTGCGGTTTACGCCCGGTTGGTGTAGGTTCGCGCTGGCGAATTTGCCGGAAGAGTTTTCGGCAATAAAACCGACCTATACCGATTGCTGATGAAAAAATACGGATTTGCCTTTCTGATCGGGGTGTTGCTCCTGGCGGGTTGCCAGCAGAATACCGACCAAACACCCTGCGACCCGACGCCGGTGAGCATCAAAGCACCACAGGCAGAGGTTGCCACCCTCAAACAATACATTGATTCAAACCGGATTGCGGCCACCGCCGACGAACGCGGCTTTTATTACGTTATTCACGCGCCGGGCGCGGGTGCCAAGCCAACCGTCTGCTCCAACGTAACCGTTAATTACAAAGGTCAGCTGACCAACGGTGAGGAATTTGATAGTGGAAACCAGGTAAGTTTCGGGCTGAATCAACTCATTTTTGGCTGGCAGGAGGGCATTCCGCTGATTGCCCCCGGAGGGAGCATTACGCTTTACCTGCCGCCCACGCTGGCGTATGGCGCACAGGCACAACCCGGTATTCCGGCTAATTCAATTCTGGTGTTTAAAATTGATTTGATCCGGGTTAATTAGAGGTTGTACCCTGTATAATGACAGAAGCCCGAAAGTGTATTTTTTCGAGCTTCTGTCATTATCCTGCATCCGTTTATTCGCTAACGGGTTCGGTTTGAAGCGTTACGGGCGTGGGGACAACCGGCGCTTGTACCGCGATTTTCTTGGTTTTTAGTGCGTTTTCAGGAAGTTTCTTCTTACCCTTCTGCACCTTCTCTTTTTTCTTTTCTTCTTTGTCGTAGATCTTGACTAACTTCTTCGCCAGCTTTTCGGCTGACCTTTCAATTGCTTTTTTTACCTTTTTCGACAGCTTGCCCGCTTTGCTAACGTTGGATTCCACCGAGCTGGTAATGTCGGAGATCAGTGCCTTCTTTCTGGCTTTCATACAGGAGATTGATTAGGTGCAACAGAGATACAACTTAAAGAGCGTTCGGTGGTTTGATAAATTCAAGCGAACCCGCCGTTATCCGGCCGAACCCGTCGATTGCTCCGTTGTCCGAGCACGTTGTTGAGCTGGTGGATGTTCGTCCGTAGGCATCGTTGGCCCGGCCTGTTTCCGGATCGTCATAAAGTAAGAAACAGCATAGCCCGCTCCGGATGTTGCCCGGTATTGGTAAGCCGGAAGCGGAGCGGAGAACGCCATTTCTGCGTTATTTTGAAACATTCTTGCGCTACTAGGAACCCCGGCCTATCTTTACTTACCAAATGTTCAGTGAGCCTTTGAATTTCCACATATTATCACACCTTTTTCCTGTGCCCATGAACCAGCCTACCAATTCTGTGGAGCGTGATATGATTGCGGAGAATGAACAGCTTCGGTTTGCCTTGCAGGCGGCCGGGGTAGGCACCTGGGACTTTAACCTGGTGACCGGTCAGGTTGAATGGTCGAGGATTTGTAAGCAATTGTTTGGCCTGTTGCCGGATACCCAGGTGTCGGTAACCGTTCTTCTGTCACAGGTTCATCCCGACGATCGGGAGCGGGTAGCAAAGGCCAATGCGCTGGCACTCAATCCGCTCAATTACGAAGATCATAACATTATTTTCCGTACGCTGAACCAGGAGGGTACGCTCCGGTGGGTACAGGCCAAAGGAAAAACCATCCGGGATGAGCAGGGGCAACTGACGCGGTTTAGCGGGATTGTGCAGGACGTTACGCAGACGATGGTGGCGAAGGAAAAGCTGGAAGAAAGCGAGTTGTTTTCGCAAAATGTTTTTTTTAATTCGCCGGTCGCCAAAGTCGTTCTTATTGGGGAGCATTTCCGGATCCGAACGATCAACGAAAAAATGCTTGAAATTCTGGGGTGCGACGCGTCCGTGATAGGCCGACCGTATGCGGAAGTGCTGCCCAGCTTAGTGCATACTTCTTTATTGAATCCCCTTCGGCGGGTGCTTGAAACAGGAGAAACCTATTATCGGCCGGAAGAAAAGGTGACTTCTTCCCGCTGCGGACAGTCCACGACCGGCTATTACAATTATACCTATAAAGCTCTTTATAATACCGCGAGCGAAATTTACGGTATTATGGTTACGGCCACGGATGTAACCCAGCAAGTGCTGGTCCGTCAGCAACTCGAAGAGGTTCAGGAGTCGTTGCGGAGCGCCATTGAACTGGCCGAACTGGGTACCTGGAGCATCAACCCAACGACTGGCAAAACGCATTATTCCGACCGGCTGCACGGCTGGTTTGGTTCGGGCAATGAAGACGGTCTGAATACGGCTTTTGATCCAGTTCACGAAAAGGACCGGACGCGGATTCAGGCCGCCATTGCCCATGCCCTGACGCCCGAGTCGGGTGGGGTATACAGAGCCGAATATACGGTTGTCAACAAGAACACGGGCCAGGAGCGGATTCTGCACAGCCAGGGCCGAACCTACTTTAACGAACAGGGAAAACCCGTCCGAATGGTGGGGATGTCGCAGGATGTTACCCAGCAACGACAGCTCCAGCAGGAACTGGCTTTTCAGGTTGAACAGCGCACCCAGGCTCTGCTGGAGGCTAAAAACAATCTGCAAAGCATCATGGACAGTGCCCCCATGGCAATTATGTTTTTTTCACCCATTCGGGAAGCCGGGCGCATTGTGGATTTTGTCTGGGTCAACCTCAACAAGACCGCTGAGGAGTTGAATCATCGGTCGGCGGAGGAATTAATCGGGCATTGTATGCTGGAGGTTACGCCGTATACGCAATCGACGGAGCTGTTTGGCCGCTACGTTGATGTAGTGGAAACGGGCATTCCTTTTCAGACCGAGAGGGAATTGGAAGATCACGGCCTCCAGGGGTGGTATGCCATTACGGCCGTCCGGCGCGAGGACGGTCTGACGCTGACAGCACTGGATATTTCCGAACGGAAGCGGGCCGAATTGCAGGTGAAAGCCACCCTGGCTGATTTGCAACGTAGCAATGCGAATTTGGAGCAGTTTGCTTATGTGGCTTCGCACGATTTGCAGGAGCCGTTGCGCAAAATTCAGGCGTTTGGGGATGTACTGCTGGCCCAATACGGACCTCAGTTGGGGGGCGGTATTGATTATCTGCAACGGATGCAGTCGGCGGCCAGCCGGTTGTCAGTGCTCATCAAGGATCTGCTGGCTTTTTCGCGCATCTCAACCCACCGTGAGCTGAATACCTGGGTTTCGCTCAATGAAGTGATTCAGGCGGTTCTGCTCGATCTGGAAGTAGGCATCAGCGAAACGAATGCTCAGATTAAGGTGGCGGAATTACCCGTTATCCGGGGGGATGCCTCCCAGCTTGGACAACTCTTCCTGAATCTGTTCAGCAATGCCATCAAATTTCGTCAGGCCGACACTACACCCCAGATTCGGGTAACCTGCCGAACCCTGGCGAATTCACAATTGCCGGCTTCGGTCAAACCCATTCATTTGTCGGCGCTGTATTACCTTATCGAAGTGACGGACAACGGCATTGGCTTCGAGCAGAAATACGCCGAACGAATCTTTCAGGTTTTCCAGCGGCTTCATGGCAAAAGTCACTACGCCGGTACGGGAATCGGCCTGGCTATTTGTGCCAGAGTGGTTGCCAATCACAATGGCATCATCAGGGCCACGAGCGAACCCGGTTCGGGCGCAACGTTTGAAATCTACCTGCCCGTGGCCGAGCCATCGACCGACCGGATTCCTGACGTGGGGTAACCAGAACCTCCCGCTGCTAGTCCGTGCGCTCCCGCGAAAACAGTGTATCCAGCAGTTGCGTCAGCGAAGCCAGATCGACCGGTTTGATCAGGTGGCCGTCGAAACCAGCTTCCTGGGTTTTTCGTTTATCTTCTTCCCGTCCATAACCCGTCAGGGCCACAATTACCGTATCTTTTCCCCAGGGCTGCTGACGGATGTGCCGACAGGTCTCGTATCCGTCCATTCCCGGCATACCAATATCGAGAATAACCACCTGCGGATGTAGGTTTTCGGCGGCTTCCAGTCCCGTCCGGCCGCCATACCGTGTGTGGACCTCGTTGCCCTTCAGTTTCAGGAGCATGGTCAGCGTTGTAGCCGAATCCTGATTGTCATCGACCACTAGAATTCGATAGCCCGGCGCTTTTGCGGTCGTCTTTAAATTTTCGGTGTTCATTCGCTTTGCTCATTTTTCTGCTGTTGGCATTGTACTGAATGAATTAATTCTCATGGCCCAGCCCCCTGCATTGAAGGCTTTTGACCCACCGCAGCAGAAAGATGCCGAGGTAACCATCGCTTCCTGATAGGTGAGACGGTTTCAAAATGAACAGGCCGACGGTCGTTCATGGCCTTCAGATGGTTCGCCTATCTGCCGAAACGTTTTCCAGATAACTACAATTAAAACTAACCAATTTTCGGGAAGTTTCTACTGAAGAGGGAATGGTTCCGGAGCGTGTTTTATCAACATCTGTTCGCCCTGAAAACTCTGGGAGTCCGCGAAAGGAAAACTAGTTGACCACTTGAGATCCGGGCGAGAAACTAAATTTTCTGTGAGCTATGCAACCAATAAATACCTTATAGCTTGCCGTAAGCTAAAAAAAAATCTGCTGCGAGGGACTAGTGATTTACCACACGAATTGACGATTGCTTAATTTTAAAAATAAAGGCAACTCGAATGCTAGGACGGGTCGATTGCTTAGTGACCGAATGTTTTATAGAAGGAACATATAAGGGATAATTTTATTCAGCGGCTTCTCTTTTTAATCCTTCTTTTTGGATATAAAAGGCTGGTATAGAGTTGGTCAGCGCGCTACATCATCTTCTTTTGCTTTAGATTTTAATCTTCTGAAAATTATTTTGAGGTATTTCTCTTATTATTTTCTAATTTACCTCTAAGGAGTTTTTAATCTTAGTATTTCCCTGTACTGTATTCATTTTCTGGTGTCAAGATTTATCTTTTTTGTAAGTAATTGTTAGATAGGTAAATACTCTTATAATATTTTAGTTTTCATTGTCATGAATTTAAAATTATTGCAGATTTATGTTGCTATTTCTTCTAAGAACTTTTTAATTTGTTTTTAATTCCACGTTAATTTAGAGCTCGACAGAAAGGGCTTCGTCTACACCGATCTTAATGGTAGGCTTATCAATGGCCTGCATTTTCAATCTCGTTTACTCAGCGTTCACTTGATTTCTCTGGGCTATGATTAACAGCCCGTTTCACTATTAACTAAAGATGTAGTGCCCGCTTGTTTGAGAGTATGTTTATGAAATTTCGTGTCAGTACATTAGTTGAAAATAGATGATTATGATCAGAAAACCTTTACAATCAAGCTTCCGAATACATCTAACCAGAGTCTTATTCGTAGCGGTTGGCCTTTTCTGTGTTTTTCCTCTTAAGGCTGCCAGGTTGTGGCAGGTTCCAGATAACCCGGTCACTCATCCACTTGACGTGGGCCGGGCCACCCATCGGTGGACTGCCATTGCTTGCATGTCCCCGAATTTCAAAGATAAGGCTACCAACGTTTTCCTGAATTCCAACTTGATCCACACAAATACGGATCAGGAATTACGCATGTTAGACAACAATTCAGGTATTCAGCCTGTCGATTTGCCAGGTTTACTTATTCAAGCCAATACAAATCAGAAAAGAGCCGAACACCTGAAGTTGATAGTAAGTGCAAAACGGAACAATAGCCAACTGTATAGGGTCTCGTTCTGTGCTTTATTTCATAACAGCCATTTAGCTTATCACCTGGGTCCACAAGTGACAGGGACGTATATACCTAAGGTAATTCCTTACAGGGAAGGCGCAGGGAGGCAAACTATTAGTGACGTATTGACTATACCGTTCAAAGCGACTACTACACCAAGCGCCAGAAGAGCTTACCAAAAATATCCTGAAATGGACTGTGTACGTTCAGGTTATTTCCTTCCTGATCCAGTAGCTGAACGGTTTTACTTAGAAGATAAAACCGTCCATCCCATAGCCATTCGATTAACTAATCCGGTGGGCTATCACGCCTGTTACCTCCATAATCAAGTTTATAGGATGGAAAGGTGGCAGGTTGATGTAAGCGCATCATATCTGGGGTAAGCCGGTGCTGGGTTTCTGCGGGTAAGTAACTGTTTGGTTATAGGTCCTGTCATCCACATCCTGACTTTTGATAAAGAAAATAAGTGGTAAGTGTCTATCTACTAATTGATTGACAATGGAGAAGAATGTAAAATCCGTAATGCCAGACGTTAATTTAAGCGTCATATTGGGAATTGGCACGGCAATTGTGACGGCTTGTATATACATTGAAGTTGCAAAAAATGGCTGTGTACTTCGAAGTCATTTTTAGAGTTGAGATAAAAAATACCCCATCCAGGTCTACTAAATTGAAGTGTGAACCCTTAGTTATTAACTAATAATTAGTTCACCTCTGTGTGTTGAAACAGTAACGCTCTTCCGGCTTTACTAAACCATTATCGTGCATACCGTAACTTGTAATTTATATAACCATGGCTCAACGCTCTGTTTTCTTTTTACTGACCGAATTTCCTGACAAGCAGTTAGCGGCTGCTCAAACCGCCCCCTACTACATTCACTCTTTAGCCCAGTCCGCTACTGCGAATTTACTCGCTGGAACTACGGCTAAGGTTAAATAATACCGTTTACTGCCAGTAATTATCACAAGGCCCAAAAAGCCTTGCTAAGGGAACTATTGTGCTCACCGTAACTTGTAAATTGACTCAACAATGACTCAACGCTTCTTATTCTTCTTGCTCTTTGGATTAACTCTCAGCATTTTTGCCACCGCGCAAACGACGATCTTTAACGCCAGCCCCTCGGCTCAACCCGGCTCGGCCATCAGCCTGCAGGGACACTTCGGGGCCACGGCCAAAGCCTACCTCTATAAAGGCACCTCCACCTCGAGCATCACCTTGCCCATCCTGGTGCAGAGCGCCAACCAGGCCACCGTCCAGATCCCAGCCAACCTGGGCCTGGACCTCTACCAGGTCTGGATCACTGACAACGGCCAGAACAGCCCCAAAGTCTTTGTCAACCAGGCCTGGGGTATGCACTTTGACTCCCCCGAGGTAGCCCCCGAAGGCACCCTGCGCATCTTCGGACGCAACCTGCAACTGAGCACAGCCTCCCCCAAAGTACGCTTTGTAGCTTCCAATGGCACCTCCCTGAATGCCACCGTCCAGAGTGGAGACGCCTACTCGCTGACGGTGAAGGCCCCCAGCGGACTACAGCCCGGCAGCGTCTACAGCGTCTGGGTCACCAACGGCCTGGGCGGCTCGGTAGGCGAGACTAAGATGAGCAAGACCATCACCGCCATCAAAGCCGGCGCCGACTACTTTAAGCTCAATGTGGGCTGGGCTGCTAAACTGAACTTCTATCAGAATGTTTATAATGTAAAAACTGACAAACGGTTAAGCATCAAAGCCAAGGGGGATGGCAATACCAGCGATTACAAAGCCATCCGTGATGCCATCAAGAAAGCCAATGCCGATGGGGGCGGCATCGTGTACCTGCCTGAGGGCACCTACAAACTGGAGTTCCCCGACAACTTCGAGGGCATCCGTATGCTCGACCGGGTGGTGCTGCAGGGCGAAGGCCAGGACAAAACCATCATCAAGTTTGGCTACAACACCAACTCCGATAAAGTAGGCGTTTATTGGGAAACCAAGATCAAACAGGCGGGCATAGCTGACCTGACGCTGCTCAATGTGGACAACGATGCCAGCATCATCACCAACATGCGGGGCAAAGGCAGTGAAATGTTTCTGCAACGCATCCGCTTTGACCTGGCCAAAAGCAACTGGATCTGGTGGACCGAGTGTGATAAAATTCTCATTGCCAACTCGACGTTTACCCACGGGGTGGACAACCAGTTCAACTACCGGGGTCCCTTCATGCTCAATGGCAGCACCAACTTTGTCTTTGCCAACAACCACATCACCTTTGCCGTCGACGGCATCAACATCGATGATACCCACGGGGGCGTCTTTGAGAACAACAAGATCTACCGCGATGGCTCGGCCCGTTACCCCACCACGCTGGTCAATCACGTGCTGGTGATGAACTTTGCCGACAACGTGGCCGTGCTCAACAATCTCTTCAAGGTCATCAACGGACCGGCTCAGAACAGCAACGATGGCGAGACGATCATCGCCGAAGGCGGAGGCAAGACCCGCCCCGATGAAGAGACGGGCACCGTCAGCGGGGCTTCGGCCACCACCCTGCGGGATGATAGTAAGAACTGGGGCACACCCAACCAAAACCCGGTAGTAGCCATTGTAAACGGCAAGGGCATGGGCCAGTGGCGCAAGATCGTCAGCCGCAAAGGCAACACGCTGACGCTGGACCGGGCCTGGGCGGTGGTGCCGGAGGCAGGCAGCCGGTATGCCATCTTCAACTGGGGTGCCCAGAACTGGCTCATCAAGGGCAACACCATGGAAGGTAACCGACGGGGCATCACCCTATATAAGAATGCCACCACCCAGGTGGCCATTGTCGACAACACGCTGCTCAACAGCGGCTCGATTGACCTGATGCCTTCCCAGCAGATGCGGGGCAGTATGCAGACGTTGATTCCTATGTATAACAACCAGATTGTGGGCAACAATGTCTCGAACACCGACCGCAGCAATGGCAACTTCATTGGGATTCACCCGGTGCAGCACTCCCAGGAGAAGACCTTTGGGACGACCTCGATCGGGTTGGAGATGCGCGGCAACCGGCTGACGGCGGGAGTTCCCAATGTGGGGGCGGTGGTGGATGGAGATCCGTATCCGGAGGGGTATTTGAACTACCTGGAGTACCACCCGCCGGGCAAGTTCTATGTTGATGAGCAGATTCCCTCGGTGCTGGGCAGCATCCTGGAGAACAACACGGCCATCAACTGTGATCATGCGATCTACTTCAACAGTGGTACCTACAACACGTATGTGTGCAACACGGTGACGAGTAATGTGAAGAACCTGGTGAATGATGTGATCTTTGATAAGGTGAGCCACGGGGCGGTGCGGACGGGTTCGTGCACGCCGATAGCGGCTCAGTTAATCGCTAATGCCGGAGCCGATAAAAGAATGGTCTTGCCCACCAACAGTATTGTGATTACGGGTGTGGCCACCAGCAGTCCGGCTGACAATATTGCCAGAGTATATTGGACAAAATTATCAGGACCTAATCCAGCTATAACGGGAGAAAACACTCTAAAGTTAGCACTTAGTAAAATGCAGGCTGGCACGTACGTATTCCGGTTGACTGTAATTGATAAAACCAATCGCCAGGTCACCGATGATGTAACGATTGTTGTCGCTCCGGCAGGTTCGTCTCAAACACCTTCGACAGAAGAACCCAGCGAACCATCGACGCCTAGTACGGGTCAGCAATCGGTGGCCAGCTTTAGTTTGATGAACGCCGATACGGATAAGGAAATAAAAGTGATTTCGAATGGAGAGGTCTTAAACCTAGCGACGTTGCCGACGCGGAATCTGAACATTCGAGTGAATACCAACCCCACGCTGGTAGGTTCGGTTAAGATGGAGCTGACGGGTAAGCAAACTAAAACCCAGACGGAAACGGATGCTCCTTACGCGTTGTTTGGCGATAACAATGGAGACTATAAGAACTGGACGCCCAGTACAGGTAGTTACTCATTGAAAGCGACTCCCTATACAGACGGTGCTGCCAAGGGAACTGCTGGTAAAGCTTTAACCATCAACTTTACGGTGGTGTCCTCATCGACTTCTCCTTCTCAAACGCCGGAGTCTTCGCCTAGCCCGGGTCAGCAATCGGTGGTCAGTTTTAGTTTGATGAATGCCGATACGGACAAGGAAATAAAAGTGCTGTCTACGGGGGCGGTCTTAAACCTAGCGACGTTGCCGACGCGGAATCTGAACATCCGTGTCAACACCAACCCTACGACCGTCGGGTCGGTCAAGATGGAACTGACAGGTAGACAGACCAGAACCCAGACGGAAACGGATGCTCCTTATGCATTATTTGCTGATAACAATGGAGACTATAAGAACTGGACACCCAGTACAGGTAGTTACTCGTTGAAAGCGACTCCCTATACAGACGGTGCTGCCAGGGGAACCGCTGGGAAAGCTTTAACCATCAACTTTACGGTGGTTAATCAATCATCTGCCCGAATCAGTGCCGAGGATGATGCAGAGACAGAAGGTCTGGTGATCAAGACCTATCCCAACCCTTTTATTGATTCCTTTACGCTGGAGGTGAAAGGAAGAGAAGATGGGAAATTACCGGTGGTGATCTATGATGCCTATGGTAGAGCCGTACTGCAACTGACTGATATTCAGCCTGGCCAATTAGTTCAGTTTGGCAGCGAATATGCCCCGGGACTGTATTTATTGCAGGTGGGTGAGGGTAAGCTGGCTAAGCGGCATAAGCTGATGAAAAATTGATCCTGAGTATCGGATAATCAGGTTTTAATAGACAGTTCGTAAAAACTTATATGCCTTAGCTTCAACCATGCATGGTTGAAGCTAAGGCATATTTTATTTAAAGCTGGAACGAGTCAGTGCCTTTTCAAACAGTGCTTGGATAAATTATTGACAGGATGAGTTTTGTTTTTATTTTAAGGAAATTTAATGTCTGTTTATTAAATGAATTTTAATCTTGGGCCTATCTATAGCTTGAAAGAGATTTTATGCGCTTCCAAATAGAAGATAATAGAATTTTTGAAAAAGGTGTTTTGTCTGATAAATTGAAATGTTCAGGGGAATGTCTAAAAAAAACGCCTAAAAAAGATTGTTAAGGCAAAAGCCCTATTTGTCTGATAAAATCATTTTACTAATAAACGTTTTATTTAAATAAAGAGACGTTTAGAGACTTGCAAACGGCTACACAGCCCCTGTCAACTGCTTTTTTGTTATGTATTAAAACTTTTGGTTACATTTTGACTATAAATAACATGATTAGGTTAGCATTTGTTAGGTAATCAAAAATACTCAAAACCTTTGTCTGATAATTGAGAATGGGTAAGTGGTATGCTAAACAATGGCGTAAATCTCAGATTTTTACAACTATACCAGCAGACGAAGCTCTTTTTTCAATAGACGACTTCTGCTTGTTAATAATCAAATCAGACCTGAAGGAGTTGATTTGATTATTTTTTTGCCTATTAGTGTGTAATATGTTGTCTATGAGCGTAATAGAGTACTTATAGTTTTCTCCCCGTCTTCAGCCGATAAAAATTGGCTCTCGTGTTAATCATAGAACTTTTATTGAACGGTACTCATATTTTTTAAACAAATTGTTTAAAAAATATGAATTATGTTAGAAAAGTGCAGTTTGTAAAAGCCTAATGATTGTTTTAAATCTCTTGTTGACTTATTTAGTGTTATAAGAAGTTTAATCTATTGTCAATTCGCAATCATATTTTTAGTGTTTATGATGATTATTGGCTTATTGATCTTATTATTAGACCAAACACATCACAAATAGACTTCAATTTTTTTAATACTACATCATAAGTAAATGCTACTGAGTACTTGTAATAATGTACTAGCTCGGGTTAAAATCTGAATTTGAAGGGCCTGAACATTTGGGTTTAAGGCCGGTTTTACCCCCATAATATACTCTGTAGTTTTTTATTTTTAGTGTTTAGCTGAGCGAAAGCTCGTGCATTTATTGTAACATCTTTACTTTTAAAATTTGTCCTATCTATGGAACAACTATCCCCAAAAAGGAGGAGCTATAAGCTCTTTGCTTATTATTTAATTCTGCTAACACTGCTGCAATTTTCAACCAATGCCCAGAACCTGACGGGTTTTACTCTTCTTAACTCCAGGACCAATACCGAGATGGGGGCTTTGCAGAATGGTAGTATCATCAATCTTAGTGTGACGGGCAACCTGCTCAATGTTCGGGCTAATGTTAATTCCTCAGCGGTCACCCAGGTTGTCTTTGATTTGGATGGAAATGCTGATTTTAGAACGGAAAAAGAACCTCCTTTTACCTTGGCGGGCGATAAGGAGGGCGATCCGCATGACTGGTCGCCATCTCTGGGGGTCCATACACTCAAAGCAACGCCCTACAATGCTGAGGGGGAAGCAGGCACACCACTGGTTGTTACCTTTACAGTTGTTGCCTCCACATCAACGGGCGATGACAAACCCGATGCTGATGGACTGACCGGTTTTACCCTGATTGATGCCTCGACGAGTACAGATTTACTTCAACTAAAGAATGGAGAAGTAATTGACCTGACTAAAACAGGGACGCTACTGAATGTGCGGGCCAATACCAATTCATCGCGCATTAGTAAAGTGGTCTTCGCGCTGGATGATAACGACAACTTCCGGACGGAAACCGTGGCTCCTTATACGCTGGCGGGTGATACAGATCAAGGACACTATGACTGGACGCCTTCTCTGGGTTCTCATACGCTCAAGGCAACGCCGTATGGGCCGGCAGGGGAGGTCGGAACACCGCTGATCGTGAGCTTCACGGTAATTGCCAGTACACCCGATAATAATGCGTTAACCGGCTTTACGCTGATTAGTGCCAGCACGAATACCGATCTGGGTCCGTTGCAGAATGGTACCCAGATTGACCTGAGATTAACGGGGGAGATGCTAAACGTTCGGGCTAATACTAATTCTTCCACGATTAGCAAAGTCGTTTTTGCTTTGGATGGCAACGAGAACTTTCGTACCGAGACGGTAGCTCCTTACACGCTGGCGGGTGATGCAGATCAGGGCCACTATGACTGGACGCCCTCCCTGGGACCCCATACACTCAAGGCGACGCCGTATAACGCTTCGGGCGAAGCCGGTACTCCACTAACGGTTACGTTTACGGTTATTTCCAGTGATTCTCCTCAGGAAGAACCGGGTGATAACCACACCCCAGCCAATGTAGTTGTGCAGGGTGAATTGAGAAAATGGCACAAGATCACGCTGGCTATTGAAGGACCCGAAAGTTCAGAAACTGCAGCTGAAAATCCCTTCCTGAACTACCGCCTGAACGTAACCTTTACCAAAGGCGCTAAACGCTACGTAGTACCGGGCTACTTTGCCGCCGATGGCAACGCCAGCCAGACCAGTGCCAGTTCCGGTAATATCTGGAAAGTCCATTTCTCACCCGATGAAACCGGGGTCTGGAACTATACCATCTCCATGCGCAAAGGAACCAACATTGCCGTCAGCGACGATGCCAATGCCGGCAACGCTGTTGAACTCGTAGATGGCAAGTCGGGCAGGTTTACCGTACAGGCGACCAATAAAACCGGTACTGACCTGCGGGCCAAAGGGCGCCTTAAGTATGTGGGCGAGCGTTACATGCAGTTTGCCGAAACGGGTGAATACTTTATCAAAGGGGGCGTCGACTCACCCGAGAACTTCCTTTCGTACGCCGACTTTGATAATACCACCAACATTGGTAACCGGCGCAAAACCTGGGGTCCACACGTAAAGGACTGGAAAGAAGGTGACCCCAACTGGCAGGGTGGTAAAGGTAAGGGCATCATCGGGGCCGTCAATTACCTGGCCAGCCAGCAGATGAACGTTTTCTCCTTCATTACGATGGGCGTTAATGGTGATGACCGCAACGTCTATCCGTATGTGAGCCCGAACGATTTTTCGCGGTTTGACTGCTCGAAGCTCGATCAGTGGGAAACCGTCTTTGAACACGGTGAGAAGCTGGGCATGTATCTGCACTTTAAGACTCAGGAACGGGAAAACTGCACGCTGTTGGATGGCGGCAATGTCGGCACGCAGCGCAAGCTCTACTACCGGGAGCTGATTGCCCGCTTTGGTCACCACCTGGCCTTGAACTGGAACATGGGCGAAGAGAATATCCAGACCACCCAGCAACGCAGGGACATGGCGCAGTACTTCTACGAGCATGATCCGTATAAGAACCACATTGTTATTCATACCAACGTCAAGCAACAGGGTGAAGTGTATACCCCTTTGCTGGGTGATAAGGCAGATTATACGGGCGTTTCCATTCAGACCGACTGGAATAATGTCTACAAGGAAACGCTGGAATGGGTAGAAAAATCGACTAAAGCCGGTAAGAAGTGGATTGTGGCCAACGATGAACAGAACTCCGTGGGGGTAGCCTGCGATGCCGATTATAGAGGTAACCGGGGGATTATTCCTGACAACCAGGATCAGATTCGCAAAGAATGTTTGTGGGGCAACCTGATGGCAGGTGGTGCCGGGATTGAATATTACTTCGGAGGCCATACGGGCGAAACCGACCTGGCGGCTGAAGATTACCGTTCGCGGGCCAAAATGTACCGCTTTACCCGCTACGCGATGGACTTTTTCCGCAGCTACGTTCCGCTGAAAGACGTTGTGCCGATGGATAACTCCAACCGGGGCTGGGTGTTAGGACAGGAAGGTAAATTGTATGTCTTGTACCTGAAGGATGGCGGAACGGCCCATATCAACACGGGTGGCGGTACGTACACGGTTCAGTGGTATGACCCGCGTAACGGAGGCAGTCTGCAAGACGGTACGGTTCGAACTATTTCGGGCAAAGGCAGCAGGTCAATTGGCTTTCCGCCCAACTCATTTCTGTTACAGGATTGGGTTGTTCTGATTAAAAGCGCAGCGTACGAGTCTGATGAACCGGAGCAGCCCGCAACAAGCGTTTACCGGATCAATGCCGGAGGAGAGGCTTATACGACGTCAGATGGAAAAGTGTTCAGTGCGGATAGCTATGTCAATGGAGGAGATGTCTACTCAAGCTTTGTTGGTGAAGACATCAAGAATACGGTCGACGATGATCTTTATAAAAAAGAACGGTATGGAAACTTTTCGTACAATCTACCGGTCGCCAACGGGACTTACCAGGTAATTCTGCACTTTGCCGAAGTGTATACCAGAGGAGCCGGTCAGCGGAAGTTTAATGTAGATATAGAGGGCGAACGCAAACTGACGGAATTTGATGTCTTCACTAAAGCTGGTGGTGATTTTTCCGCGATCAGAGAGACGTTCACCACAACCGTACGGGATGGTATGCTGAACATCAATTTCTCGCGGGGCAGTGCCAACAACGCGAAGGTATCGGCTATTGAGGTAGTTGGCGTAGGGGCTACCACGGCCCGGTTAAGTTCCGGTATCAGCGCGGAAACAGCCGGTCTACAAATCACGTCGTATCCTAATCCATTCAACGAGTCGTTTACGATTCGGGTTAAAGGCCGGGGAGAAGGCCCCTTGCCCGTGGTGATTTATGATACGTATGGCCGGGTGGTACAGCAGTTGGCGGATATACAGACCGAACAGGTAATCCACTTAGGAAAGGGATATGTACCGGGCTTATACATCCTGCAGGTTGGCGAAGGCGTGGGGGCCAAACAGTATAAGCTGATGAAGCACCAATAAATAGTCAGACTTAAATAAGCAGTTCCGAAAAGCCGCTCAGGTGAAACGAAATTCGTTGCACCTGAGCGGCTTTTCATTGATGAATAATCCGCCCCTCGAAACCACGGGCATGACACAGGCCGATAGCGAGCGGTTAGCGGTAGTCCTGGCAAGTGTGGGGAGTTGCAAGTCAATGAGCTACTGGTGTTGGATGGCACCCTGAAAAAATACTATTTTCTCGATTCATCACTTCGTGCTATCGTCTGGCAACAAGCCTTGTATTATTATATATTGTATCGTTTCCGGAAGACCATTAAGTAAATAAGTATGATAGTTATCAGAACTTAGGATAATAGTTTTTATACTTACAAACTGATACGCTGTCTTTACGCTTGCGGAAAAGCAGAAATGGGAATATTATAACAAGTTAGTGTCTTACCGAATCAGATTTAGACCGCTACCGTGCCGTTAAAGTATTATCTATTCCTGAATCGCCCTGATTCTAATTCGCACAGCTCGATTCCGTGCAGTTTATGCGGTTGCCTCAACGAGTCATAATAAATCTATCAATAGGCCGGGGAATGGTGTTATCTTTTCCACGATGTTTCTCCGGCTACTGAAAGGCAGAATTAAAATTTTCTAACGCAGGCTATGCGCATACATTACACACTTTCTCTCTTGTTTTTTCTGGCTGCCAGTACACTCTTTGCCCAACAGACTTTTACCGGAAGTTATTCGGCTGAGGTTGGGGCCTTCGCTTCATCAACCAAACGAATGCCTTTCTGGTTACGCGCCAATCAATACGGTATTGTTCCATTAACCGCTCCAGTAGGAACCGTACGGCTGGGAGCACAAGGAGAGTGGCGGGGCGATAGCACGGCCCAGCGCAGCCGCTGGTTTGCCAACTATGGGGTCTATGCGGCAGGTAATGTTGCCCAAACCAGCCAGGTGGTACTTCCTGAAGCGTATGCAATGGGTGGCGTCGGGAGCTTCTATATTTATGCAGGCAAACGGCGGGAAATTATTGGACTGGGCGATTCAACGTATTCGTCGGGTTTTTATTCCTGGTCACAGAATGCGACGCCCATTCCGAAAGTGCAGTTAGGAACCAACGGATTTGTCCCCTTAAAATTTACAAAAAGTCTCGTTGCTTTTAATTTTTTATATGCCCACGGATGGTTCCCTAATACCGACTCGGTACAGGGTTCATTTCTGCATCAAAAAGCGTTGTTTTTCCGGCTTGGAAAGCCAAAGTGGAAAGTTAAATTCTACGCCGGAATCATTCACAACGTGCAGTGGGGAGGACGGTCTGATTACCTGAGGCAGTCGTTAACTGTTGATGGCAAACTCCCTTCTTCTTTCAGGGATTACATGGATCTTATTATTGCTAAACCGCCCAGAAACCGGCCCGCGAATTACCCGGGAATTGATTCTAACAACCAAATTGGAAATCACTTAGGATCACTTGATTTTGGCACAGAGCTCATGATTGACAGGTGGAATCTGCTGGTTTACTATCAGCATCCTTTTGAAGATCGATCGGGTTTAGCCTTTGTCAATTCTATGGACGGTTTATACGGTATTCGAATTAAGAACACAATGGGAAGGAGCACTTATAAATTCCGTATGCACCAACTAACACTCGAATATTTGAACACTACCTCTGGCGATAAAGTCCCGGATGACTTGGTGGGCCGCTATGAAGGCGATACTTATTTCAACCATAGCCAATACATTGATGGATGGACAACACGGCAGCGAGTTATCGGAACGCCGTTCATAACGCGGGGCAAAGACATGCGTCAGGAGTTTTCGTTGCCTTTGAATAGATCAAGACGCATGATAATTAATAACCGGGTAAAAATGGCCCATGTAGCCTTTATGGGCGGTTTTAATTCAGGCGTTCAACTGGAAACTCATTTTGCATTAAGTCAAAACTACGGCCCTTTTGTAAACCCCGCCTATAAGAATAAACATGTGAACCAATTCTCGGGTATACTACGTACATCGGTTCCAGTATCCTGGTTAGGTGGGGCTGCATTACAAGCCGCTGTTTCGCTGGACTCTGGCCAATTGTACGATAATGCAGTGGGTGGTTATCTTGGATTGCGGAAAGTATGGTAGGCTAACGTCCTTTGCAATATATGACTATGATAAATTGGTGGCTGCTGTAGCCATTAGGCTTATAATTCCTTTCTTTAAATTACATAATGACTTCAACTACCATTTGTTTGAATACAAAAGGTTAGCGTGCGTTGTTTAAGCCATTTTTGAACCAGGCCCCTATTTTTGGGGCTTTATCTTTTCTACCAAACTCTTAACCGGCATATTTAAAAGCGAACCTTATTGGAGATATCCTTGTAACTAATTAATTACAAGGCTGGATAGCTTATATAATAATTTGATGACAAACATGAAGCAGGGGTTCTACAGATAGTACATCTGTTCAGGAATTGTCAAGGCGGAGCCTGAAGTTCATCAGAGTCCTGATGAATCTGAATATTCATTAAATAAGACATAAGCCACTCAAGTTCAGGGTCTTGGCAGCTTTCAGAGATTTTTTTCCAGACACCCGCTTTTGTCCAGCGCCGAAACCGCCGGTACACAGAGTTCCACATGCCAAAACGTCTCGGTAAATCTCGCCAGGGAGCTCCACTACGGGCAATCCATAAAATAGCGTTAATAAAAAGCCGGTTATCGGTGGCTGTTCGCCCTACATCGCCTGGTTTACCGGGCAGTAAAGGCGCCAATCGATGCCATTGTTGGTCTGTAATTTCGTAGCGTCGCATCAAATAAAAATACCAATTGGCATTATCTTAAAATAAATTGTCAACAAGTTCCTCTATTAATTGTCAACACAGCTTCTCCCTCAACCTCAATTTCTGTTTTGACCGTTAGATAATTTAATTAATATTTATGAGGTAGGTCATAGTGTCTGATAATTAACTTGAATGATGGCGATAAATGGTAATACAGGTCAATTTTGGCGGGTTTTTTCATTTAAAATCTACAAAGTGCTTTGACTGATAAATAAGAAATGACAAGCAACTGTGCGGTTATAATTCAACTTTTTACAGGTATATTTATCAACGCTTGGCTAATTTAATTGACAACATTTAGTTCTTTTTGAGAATTTCTTTTATGTTTGTTTATCGATAGCCAAGATGTGTAAAACTACTCACTTTAAGCTGAGATATAAATTTTTTTACTAAAAAAATATATTTTTTATTAATCGATCTAAGATCGCCTTTTATGGTTAAATATTTACAGAATATGGTTTTTATTCTTTAAATATTACAGTACAGGTATTTTCACTTTTTGAAATGTTATTGCAAAGTAAATTCTCATATTTAGTTTAGGTTTAAATGTGAAGAACTCTTATTTTTAGGCTAGTAATGATAAGTTTATTGGTCTATTAATTAAAGGCAAGAACATAAGTGAAAGTTGAATTAGTTTTTTTTGATTTTTTAAATAAAAATTTGCGTATTTTTGATGCTTGAATTGATGTGAGAAAAGCCATGTATAGTTTAGTTTGTTTCATTATGTATTTTAGTGGCAAGGATGTTTGTTCAACGTCATGAATGATGGGCTTTTATATTCAGTATCTGTGAATTTAACAAGCTTAAAGCCATAAAATATAACTTGAGGCTTAACTCAACTTATATAATTGTGAATTGAAATGGTGATAAGTTTTAATGCATAATAAAAGCTGTTAAAGCTAATCCATTTGGCATTGAAAGTACGTATATATTATACCAGTTTTGATAAATGCAATACTGCTGATCTGTCGAGGGAGTTGTAACAAAAAGGATTCTGAAGAGCAAAGAGGAGGATGTTACAAATGTTCTTAACGAAGAAGCAGATGTAAAAGATGCTGGTTAATTCATTGAACAGAGTTAGGACAGCAGAAGAAGTAAATCTTTTAAAGCCTGGCAAAAAAGAAGTAATAAGTTGAGTTAATTCTAGAAAGTTAGAATTCATCGTTGGACTGATCTTACCTGTTAAACAAAGAGGTAAATCATAAAATCGACGTATATGCTTAACCGTAACTTGGATAAAAGTGTGAAATCTGTTCTCCTAACCTTTTTACCATTCACCAGGAGCCCTTAGCCTATGGCTTTTGGCGCAGGGAAAGGTTTTTCCGCCCAACGTTATCAGTTTACTGTATCAACTTGTTCCATCATCTAATAGTGGCCGCAGAACCGGCGCAATTTTAAAGTATTATTAAAGTGTTGAATATGAATTCAAGTTTGCGTCATTTTCGGGTTGGGTATTGGTTTATTGGCTTAATTTTGAGTCTAGGGAGCTGTATTTCCAGTAAAGAGTTAGTACTGTATCAGAAAGGGGTAGCCGATAAAGATACAATCGTTGCTGCTAACCGATATATCCCCAAGATTAAATCTGGAGATGTATTATCCGTACAAGTGAGCAGTTTAAGTGCAGAAGCCACGGCCCTTTTCAATCCTTATGCCACCATAGCAGCTATGGGCGGAGCGCAACAGGGATCAACGACCTCCTTACCGTATACACCCGGTTATCTGGTCAATGAAGAAGGCCAAATAGAATTGCCCATTATCGGAAAAGTGATGGTGCAGGGGCTGACCAATATGCAGGCTGCTGGGCAGATTCGTCAGAAATTGCTTGAGTATTTAAAAGAGCCTGTTGTAAACGTAAGGAACACGAATTTCCAGATTACAGTAACCGGTGAAGTAGCACGCCCGGCCATGTTTTCCATTCCTAATGAGCAGATTACATTACCAGCGGCTTTAGGTATGGCCGGAGATATTACGATCTACGGCAAACGGACCAACATTCTGGTTATTCGCGAAGAAAATGGTCAGCGGACGTTTAACCAAATTGATTTAACTAATCGTGACGTTTTCAAGTCTCCGTACTTTTACCTGCGGCCCAATGACATCGTTTATGTAGAACCCGGCAAGGTTCGTGTTGCCAGTGCCGACCGGACCAATCAAATAATACCATTAGTTTTAAGTGCCTTGTCCATTATAGCTCTTGCGTTATCGCGTACCGTATTAAGATAAAACCTACATTATGACAACTAATTCGTACAATCCCTATCAAGTCTACGAAGTAGAGCAACAGCCTGACCTGCGGATTATGTTGATGCGCTATGCCCGCAAATGGCCATGGTTTGTCATATCGCTGGTGTTAGCGCTGGCGGGTGCTTATGTTTATTTGCTGTATCAGCCGCCCGTCTATAAAGTACACGCCAGTCTGCTGATTAAAGACGATAAGAAAAAAGGGCTCTCCGGCGACGGTATTATGAAAGAGCTGAATCTGTTCGGCAGTAATAAAGTTATTGAGAATGAAATCGAAATTCTCACGTCTTTTACACTGATGGATCGGGTGGTAACTAACTTAGGGCTCGATGTTCGGTATTATATTCCAACCGGAACCTATAACCGGGAAGTATACGAAGAATCACCTATTCGTATTATTCTCGAAAAACCGAATTCCCAGATCTATACAAATGAACTGGAAATTACGTTTGTGAATGACAAAGTAATCCAGTTAAACGGGACAACCTATCCGGTTAATCAAAGCATTAAAACACCGTATGGTCAGCTTCGGGTCTTTACCCGAAAGCCTATAAACAGCACGACATCGCCGGTTGTAGCAACCGTAAAACCCCACTCCAAAGCTGTCACGGGCTATTTGTCCAGTCTGAAAGTCGAGCCGGGTTTGAAGGAATCGTCTGTTCTGGAAATGAGCCTGTCGGAAAGCGTACCGGATAAAGGTGAGATTATCCTGAATCAGCTTATTGCTGAGTATAACAAGGAGGCTATCTCTGACAAAAATCAGGAAGCAAATAACATGCTTCGGTTTATTGAAGAACGGCTGGGCTTGATTTCTGGTGAACTGGCAACAGTAGAAAAAGAAGTTGAGTCGTATAAATCAAATGAGGGCATTACTGATTTAAGTGCGCAGGCGCAAACATTCTTGACCAATGTTCGCGAAAATGATGTGCAGCTGAATGAGGTCACGATGCGCATAAACGGTCTGGCTGAGATTGAACGCTATATTCATAACCAATCCGGTGATAAAAGTATTGCGCCTGCTACCTTGAGCCTAAGTGACCCTGTCCTGACCGGATTATTGGCCAAGGTGTCGGACCTGGAGTTGAAGCGGGATGAAACGTCCCGGGTTATGGCTCCGAACAGTCCCATGATTCAGTCGCTGGATAGTCAGATTAAAGCGCTTAAGGCTAGCATAAACGAAAACATCCAGAACATGCGGCAGCAGTTGGTGAGTAGCCGTAACCACTTGCTGGCAAACAACCGTCGGATCGAAAGCATGATCCGCACTGTACCGGGCAAGGAGCGCGCGCTGCTAAACATTACCCGGCAGCAGGCTATCAAAAATGGCTTGTATACGTACCTGCTTCAAAAACGTGAGGAAACCGCATTATCGGCTGCTTCTGCGGTATCCGACAGCCGGATTGTTGATAAACCACGGACGGATGATATTCCGGTTGAACCGGTCAAAAAGACTACTTTCCTGCTCTTTGGTATTGTAGGTCTTCTGTTGCCAATCGGTTTTATCAGCGCCAGAGATATGTTTAATAACCGGGTCCTGCGACGCTCGGATGTGGAAGAGGCTACTCAAACCCCAATTTTGGGCGAGATTGTAAAAAGTCAGCAGAATTCAGGGGATAACTTGGTGTTTAAGTCCCGGATGCAATCGGTTATTGGCGAACAGATCCGGGCATTACGCACAAACCTGCAATTCATGCGGTCGCATCCAACGAACAGCCAGGTGCTGCTGTTTACCTCGTCAATTTCCGGGGAGGGTAAGTCCTTTATCTCCCTGAACCTGGGTGCAAGCCTGGCCCTGGTTGACCGATCTACGGTTATCCTGGAGATGGATATGCGGAAACCCAAGCTGCATCAAAGTCTGCACATGGAAAACCGCGCTGGTTTGAGTAATTACCTGATTGGTGAAGCCACAATAGACGAACTGCTACGGCCAATTCCGGGTTACGAAAATTATTACATTATTACCGCTGGTCCGTTGCCGCCAAATCCGGCCGAGTTGTTAATGTCGCCCCGCCTGGCCCAGCTTTTTGACGAACTGA
Source organism: Larkinella arboricola (assembly GCF_003259745.1). Classification (GTDB taxonomy): domain Bacteria; phylum Bacteroidota; class Bacteroidia; order Cytophagales; family Spirosomataceae; genus Larkinella; species Larkinella arboricola. The sequence continues at coordinate 829,056 of NZ_QLMC01000004.1, forward strand.
AAGAACGTTTTGATTATGTTCTGGTTGACTCACCACCGGTTGGTCTGGTGACCGACTCACAACTGATTGCTCCGTTTGCGGATGCAACAATGTATCTGGTACGTCATGACCATACGCCGAAAAACCACCTGAAGATGGTTGATGCACTGTACAGAGAACAACGGTTCCAAAAGTTGAACATTATTCTGAATGGCGTAGGGGAAGGAGAGTCCTACTATTATAGCTACGGGTACGGTAACTATTATAGCGATGATGATTCTAACAAAAAACGGCGTTTAGGTAGTGGTAAATAATAGAACTTGCGGACTCTTGAAATTACTGCTTCGACTTCTACACACTTAACGTAAATAAAACATATATGCTTAGTGTTGACTCAGAATACCAAACGTTGTATGTGTATGCAGAGCCAAAGCCTCGGCACTATAAACTTGCTTATAGAACACTAGGAAAGCGTGTATTTGATATTGTCTTTTCTCTGCTTGTCACAGTTCTTGTTTTATCCTGGCTCATTCCCATTATTGGGATGCTGATCCGTTTAGGCTCACGTGGGCCTGTTCTATACATTCAGAAACGCACAGGTTACAAAGGAAACTGGTTCTATTGTATAAAATTTAGAACCATGACTTATGATCCCGAGGCCTCTTTCAAGCAGGCAACGAAGGGGGATAATCGGGTAACCTCGATTGGGCGCATCCTGCGGAAAACAAATCTGGATGAGATGCCCCAGTTTCTGAATGTGCTCATTGGCGATATGAGTATTGTTGGGCCACGGCCACATGCCGTTCAGCACGACCTCCTTTTCTGGAACAATATGCCTAATTATCGGAAACGTTACCGGGTGAAACCGGGGATTACCGGCCTGGCTCAGGTTCGTGGTTTACGGGGTGAAACGTCACACGATATGCAAATGCGTCATCGGATTAATCTGGATCGCTTCTACATTCGCAAAAGATCCGTCTGGTTGGATTTGAAAATTTGCTGGTGGACAGTTGAAGCAATGATGAAGGGAAATAAGAATGCATGGTGATCAACACGTAAACGGCAAGGAAATGTGCTGGTGAGTTTTTGCCATTAGCATATTTCAGAACAAAGTTTACAAATTTTATGTCGACGGTTTCAAGATTAGTGTCTGGCAGTTTAGCTTCTTGGGCTAGAATTGGCGTTACTGTGCTTATTCAAGTTGCTTTAGTACCTATATTTCTTAGTTATTGGGATGTAAGTACGTATGGTATTTGGGTGGCTATTCAAGCATTAATAAGTGTTTTAAATATTCTAGACAGAGGCTACGTCGATTATTTAGGATACGAGTTTTTAAAATTAGGAAAGGATAATAGCGTCCAAATTAGTAAAAAGCTTTGGTCAGGAATCTGGGTATTACTTATAACAGGAGCTGTTGAAGTCATTTTAGTAGGGCTATTTTCTTTTTCAGACTTTTTGACAAATACTCTGGCTGAGGGAAACAATATCAACCAGGATTTAGTATGGCAAGCTAGCTGGACATTAATTTTTCAATGGGCTGGCTGGACGTTTTTCTCAAATACAACCGGGTTGTTTTTTAGAGCCTTATCAGTTTGGGGTTATTATTCCAGAATGGCCTGGTGGGATGTCGCCATTCCTCTATTGACTTCCATAGCGTCTGTTATTATTGTCATTTATGGAGGAAACTTATTTATGGTAGGATTGGGTTCAAACGCATTTCTTGGAATCATCACCATATTTAGGTTCTACGATATATTTAAATTGCTTAAAAAAGAGGCTATAAAAAAAGAGGCCGGTTCCCTGCAAACAGGGTTCAACAATTACCTTATCTCCCTGATGTTATCAGGAAGGTACTTTTTTGAAAATTTTAGACAGCAAGGTATACGGTTGATTTTGACACCATTGGTAGGGATAACCGGATTGGCGGCTTTCTCAACAATGAGAACGGGAGCTAACGTTGTTCAACAAGGCTTATTAACCATTACCAATCCTATGCTTCCGGAGTTGATGAGGTTTCTCAATCAAAAAGAACAAGATAAGATGGAAGCTACTTTCGGAACGGTCTGGTTCGTCTTGATATGCGTATTGTCTCCAGGAGTGATGGTTCTACAAGCTGTTGTTGAGCCAATATTTGTTACTTGGACAAAGGGTAAAATATTATTCGATCCTATTTTATTTGGCGCTTTATCTGCAAGTATTCTCGTGTATTCTGTTGCTCAACCTGCTATGGCAATAATAGTAGGGAACAATCAGTTAAAAAAACAAATAGTCCTGTCAATTATTTCGGCATTTGTACTTTTAGCTAGCCTTTTAGTTTTTATTCCAATATTTGGTTTAGCCGGTGCAGGGTTAGCTCTTTTAGTTGCAGAAATATTTACTGCTTCCGGTCTTATTATGTTTGCAAAGAAATGGCTCAACGCTAATAATCTCAGTTGGCCAAATAAGGCATCTAATAGTGCTATCTTATCTATTTTAATAACCGCTATAGGCATGGTTTTTTTAAAAGCCTTCCCTGATAAGGCTTGGATGGCCCTTTTAACTTATGCTGTATTTTCATTAAGCTTGAGCATGTATTATTGGAATAATACACCAGACTTGGCAAAAGTTAAGTTAACTCAGTTTATTAATAAGTTTTTTATAACTAATGCCTAACTTGCATGATTAGTGTTAAAGCAAATCCTAGCTACCCATACATTAATCCTGATAGTAGACAGGGAGAGGTAACGAAGTCCATAAAGGTAAAAGAGCCATTTCTGTATGTTTTTAAGAAATGGTCATCGGTCATTATTGCAATAGCTGGAATATTACAGCTATTGTTTTTCTGGAGCCCAGCAAATTTATTTAGTGTATCCTGTGTGTGGTTAGCATGGTGGCTAACAGATAAATTTGTTCTTGTATCTTCGAAGCTTTCAAGATTTACCTTATCAACGTTAATTTTGTTAGGCTATGCCATAACACAATATTTTTTGCCAATCGTTTTCACTCTTGTTGAAGGAAAAGAGCTGGTTTTTAATTTAAAAATGCCGTATGATATTTTTACTCATTCTTTAGCGGCCTTTGTAGTGATGTTAATTGCCCATCACTTATATACGAATAATAAATTGATGAATGGAATATTTCGAGTTAAACTTCAAAAGTTTCTGACTAGCAAATATTTCTATACTCCTCCAACCGATGGGCAGATATGGTTTATTGGTATTACTGGGTTAGTTTGTATGTTTGTTTCATACTTCTTTGTGAAACAGGACTATAACAATTACTCAGAAGGAAGTGGAAATAAATTCATGGAAGCCTTCATACCGTTTACTTATGCCCCATATTTTCTTCTACTTAAAGAATTGTACGGTGGTACTACTCATAAAAAGACAAAGAAGCTATACATACAAATTATACTGTTCACAGTTGCCTTGCTGGCAGTAGGAATTGGAGGAAATGCTAGAAGTTTATTTATCAAAGGATTTGTAGCCGCTGGTATAACATATTTCTTAGGATTATTACTTGGTCGGTTCAACTATGAGAAGATATTTACAATAAAGAATGTGATTATTCTAGCTCTTGGGTTCGTCGTTGTTACTGGGCCACTTGCGGATATTGCTACTGCTATGGTTATTGTAAGAGGTCAGCGAGGAAGTATCTCAAAGATGGAGATGCTTGTTAGAACGCTGGAAATTTTCAAAGATAAAGATGCAATTAGGGCCTATAAACTTGCAGCTGTAGATAGAAAAGTGTCAGAATGGGATGAGCATTATTTTGATAATTTGTTTTTAGCTCGGTTTTGTAATTTAAAATATAACGATGCTTCTCTTGAACTTGCTGATAAAATAGGAGAAGTAGATAGAGAGATGCGAAACTATTCCATCGATAGATTTTGGTCTACCTTTCCAAAGCCTGTACTCGAGTTTCTACATATTGATGTTAATAAAGATTTTGTAACGTCTTGTTCTTACGGGGATTATTTGTTCTTAAGAGCCGGAGGATACAATGCTTTAGGGGGGTTTAGAACAGGTCAGTTTGCTGGAACCGGTATGGCGGCTTTTGGGTGGTGGTACCTGTTAATACTGCTTACTGGAATTGTTTTAGCTTTTTTTATATTCGATTTATTTGTAGTTCATAAAGTTAAAGGAAACTATAATACTGTATATCTGAGTTTAATTGGATTGTTGCCAATTACTTCAACATTTACATTTATGGCTTCATCATCTACTTCGGAAAGTGTTATGAATATTTTTAATTTTCTAATACGTGGGTGGATACAAATTAGCCTATTATACTTTCTATTATTTATTGTTTCAAAAAAGCTTCTAGGCCTTTTCTCTAGAAAGCCGAACCTAGCTTACAGAAACGTAGAGATAAAAAGGAGTGTTAATTATTGAATAAGATAAGGTAAATCGCAGTTTACTAAATATTGAATTGAGTTTATATAATCTGGAACTTAAAGTAGCTCTATGCGAATTGTTTTCTTTAACCATCCCACTTTCCTTGGCTCGCAGAGTATGCCGCGTTTCGCGCATATGCTGTTGGAGGGGATGCGGGATCGTGGCCATGAAGTACAGTCCTGGCTACCTGCACCAGGGTTGTTCAGGCTTCCTGTGCCACAGGGTATGAAGAAATGGCTGGGTTATATGGATCAGTTCATTCTGTTTCCGAATGAGGTACGTCGGCGTTTAAGGGACTGTCCTCCTGATACCCTTTTTGTATTTACCGATAACGCGCAGGGGCCTTGGGTGTCACTGGTGGCCGACCGCCCTCATGTGATTCATTGTCATGATTTTCTGGCGCAACAGTCGGCACTCGGTGCAATCTCGGAACGAAAAACCAGTTGGTCCGGTCGGCAATATCAGGCTTTTATACACCGGGGTTACTCAAAAGGAAAGAATTTCATTTCCGTTTCAAAGAAGACACGCGAAGACCTTCATAAACACCTGCCTTCCGCTCCGGTACGGTCCGAAGTGGTCTATAACGGTTTAAATCAGTCATTTACGCTTCTAGACGCGATTGAGGCAAGAACCGTACTTGGGCAAAAGATTGGCTTGGATCTGACGGCCGGTTACCTATTACACGTAGGCGGTAACCAATGGTATAAAAACCGTCGGGGTGTAATTGAAATTTATGACGCCTGGCGGGAGCTGAGCGGCATGAACCTGCCACTTTTGATGATTGGTATTCCCCCCGGTCAGTCTGTGAAAGATAGAAGAGAAGTATCTGTTTATAAGTCAGATATTCATTTCTTGACCGGGATGGATAACGAGGCCGTGCGCCTGGCCTATGCCGGTGCTTCGGTATTTGTTTTTCCCTCCCTGGCGGAAGGCTTTGGCTGGCCGATTGCAGAAGCGATGGCTTCGGGCTGTCCGGTTGTTACAACGGATGCTGCTCCTATGACTGAGGTAACCGGTGATGCCGGATTCTTAATTCCCCGTCAGCCAGCAAATGAACAGGAGGTCACAAATTGGGCAAAACAAGCAGCCCGGGTTGTAAATCATGTCGTGCAGTTGAAGGGCGCTGAGCGGGAAAAGGCGGTGAAAGCCGGTCTCGAAAATGCGAAACGGTTTGATGCCAATCAGGCCCTGGACCAAATCGAAGCAATTTATTATAGTCTTTTGCAGACAGAAAAAAAGCATGAACATACTTCGGATTATCGGTAGCATGGATCCCGCTTCGGGCGGCCCTTGCCAGGGTATCAGAAACTCCTGCAATGAACTACAGAAAATGGGCGTTCATAATGAGGTAGTTTGTCTGAACCGTCCTGATGCGGATTTTCTGGGTAAGGATTCATTTCCGATACATGCCGTGGGCCCCGGCAAAGGTCCCTGGAATTACGCTCCTAAACTCATTCCGTGGCTTAGCGAGAACATCGGTCGGTTTGATGCCGTTATTGTACACGGTCTTTGGCTGTATCCCAGTTACGCGGCCATCAAAGCCCTGAAACGCTTTAAAGCCAGGCAGTCGGGCCCGACTAAAGGAGCCGGAAAGGTGCCCCGGCTTTTTATCATGCCGCACGGTATGCTGGACCCGTATTTCCAGAAGGCTGAGGGGCGAAAACTAAAGGCCCTGCGGAATTGGCTGTACTGGAAAGTTATTGAGGGCGATGTGGTGAAGCAGGCCGATGGTGTCCTGTTTACCTGTCAGGCCGAACTGGAACTGGCCCGAACTACCTTTAGCCCGTATCGGCCCAGTCAGGAGATCAATGTTGGATACGGTATTGTTACCCCTCCCGCCTTTCATCTGGAAATGAGAAAAACATTTTTGGATAAATGTCCGGGTCTGGGTGAGCAGCCTTACTGGTTGTTTTTAAGCCGGATACACCAGAAAAAAGGGGTTGATTTACTGGTTGAAGCCTACAGGAATATTCTGCTGAAACAGCAGGAACTGGGGGGCGAAATTCCGAAGCTGGTCATCGCCGGCCCGAAGCTGGAAACCGCTTATGGACAGAAAATACAGCAAATGGTGGACGATGATCCATTATTGAAAAAGAATGTTTTCCTGCCCGGAATGCTTGCCGGAAATGCCAAATGGGGCGCTTTTTACGGATGTGAAGCGTTTACACTACCGAGCCATCAGGAAAATTTTGGTATTTCGGTGGTAGAGGCTCTGGCTTGTGGGAAATCGGTCCTAATTTCTAATCAGGTTAATATCTGGCGTGAGATTGAAGCCGCCCGGTGCGGAATTGTAACGCCCGACACGCTGGAAGGAACTCAGCAGGCATTGACCACCTGGCTGCGTTTGTCGACCGCCGAAAAGGAGAAAATGAACCAGCGGGCGCGTGCTGCCTTCGAACGGGAATTTGCCATACCGGCTGCGGCCCAGCGGTTGTGGGAGGTCGTGAAACCGGCTAGCAACAGCATGGTCGATGAAAAAGTATCTGTGTAGGACTTAACTAGTTACTAATGCGTATAGCCATTTTTCAGGGAGCTTTTTTTCCGGTTCCGCCCATGTTGGGAGGAGCTGTTGAGAAAAGATGGTTTGCCTTAGCAAAAGAATTTGCCCGGAGAGGACATGAAGTGGTTCATATCTCCCGGAGCATGAAAGAATACCCCGACTCGGAAGTGATTGACGGGGTGCAGCATCTGCGCATCAAAGGATACGATACGCCCAAATCAGGTATAGTTCTTAAGGCGCTGGATTTGTTATACACATTGCGGGGACGTAAACTGTTTTCGACGAATTACGATGTGGTGGTGAGTAATACCTTTTGGGCTCCGCTCGTATTGCCTAAGCAAACCCGTAAGGTTTGTATGGTTGACGTAGCCCGGATGCCCAAAGGCCAGCTAAAACTATACAAAGATGTGGCTAGGCTCCGAACTAATTCGAGCCCGGTTGCAGTAGCCGCCCGCAATGAATTACCGGAGATGCAGCACAAAAAAGTTGTTATGATTCCGAATCCGCTGCCTTTTACCCCAGCCAGGGAGGTCGATCTGACCCAAAAGAAACCAATCATATTATATACCGGGCGGGTGCATCCCGAGAAAGGTTTGGATTTATTGGTAGAAGCTTACAGCAAAACCAACCAGGCGTTTAAACTACAAATTGTAGGTGCATGGAAAGTTACTGGTGGTGGTGGTGGTGATGAATATGTGGAGTCGTTACGTCAGAAAGCAAACGGTGCCGAGATTGAATTTGTTGGACCGGTTTACAATACCGAAGCCCTGAATAAATATTACGAAGACGCGTCGATTTTTGTGTATCCCTCGGTAGCTGAACAGGGGGAGACGTTCGGGCTGGCTCCGCTGGAAGCGATGGCCTGGGGCTGTGCACCAATTGTATCGAACTTGTCTTGTTTTCAGGATTTTATCAAGGGCAATCAAAACGGCTTAATCTTCGACCACCGTGCTGACAATGCCGTCGATCAACTGGCTGCCCATATCATGAATTTACAGGGAAACCGATCCCTGCGGGAGACGCTGGCCACGAACGCCATTGCGGTACGGGAAAGCCACTCGACCAGGCACATTGCCGACCAGTTTCTACAGGAGTTCGAACAAATGCTGAAAACAAATGACTGAAGGTATTGTAACAAGCCCAACGGTTTATGCGCAGGACAGCCCATATTCCAGTCCCTGGACGGTAAAGCAGCGGGTTAAGATGCTGTTATGGGAGTACGTCTGGACGCTTTTGTGTGCATGGACCCCTAAACCGGCAAACCGCTGGCGGGTGTTCTGGCTGAAGGCGTTTGGGGCAACCATCTATGGCCGTCCCTTCGTGCACCAGCGGGCCCGTATTCAAATTCCCTGGAATCTGATTTTGCATGACCACGCCTGTCTGGGTGACCGGGCAAATGCCTATTCGCTGGGTATAATCGAAATTCGGGAACACGCAACCGTCGCGCAGGAAGCCTATTTATGTACGGGAACCCACGCGTTTGATCAGCCCGCCATGAACCTGATTACCCTGCCGATCCTGATCGAGCCTCATGTTTTTATTGGCGCGAGGGCCTTTATTATGCCGGGGGTGACGATTGGCGAACGGGCAATTGTTGGGGCCTGTAGCGTTGTGACAAAGTCCGTACGGCCCGGAACAACGGTAAAAGGCAATCCGGCAAAGGCATAAAGCCAGCTAATCATTAACCAGGCGCAATCTGATGACAACGGCAATCGTACAAAAAAGTCTTAAACTATTACGCAGGCTGGCCCTACAGGTCCAGATTGGAAATGTAAAGGGAAAGGCTCCTGAGTTTGCTTTTGAACCGGAAGAACAGGAGAAGCTCTTTGGTCCTTATGGCGAAGCCGATGGGCTGTATGTCTGGAAGTTAAACGACGTTGTGTGCAGTGGCCTGTACGGAGGAGCCATTATTAACAAGTTCAACCAGCTCTATCTGCGGTTTGTTTCTTTCCCCTGGGGAAAGACGCTTCATCCGGTTTCGAGTTTTCCGTATGTGGGAAAAAATGTAGCGGAGATTGACAAAGCAATCTATTTAATTACGCCCGAAGCTCTCAATAACTATTATCACTGGGTGGTTGATTTACTGCCCCGGCTTTTGGTTTTACAGAAGTATAATTTAAACGATCTAAAGGATCGGGTCATTATCCTTCATCATAATGCCAAGTTATACGAAACGAATTCCCTGGCTATGCTGGGAATTGACAAGGATAAAGTATTCCGGCTGAAGCCATTCGAAACGGTGAAAGTAAAGGATCTTGTTGTTGCCGATTATCATGGTTTAAATAAACCGTTCCCTAGCTGGAAAAAAGAAATTCTCGAGGGTTTACATACCGGTGAACCAGTTCTTCCGAAAAAGAAGATTTATCTCTTAAGAGGAAAGCAGGCAAAAAGAAGCCTCATTGGTGAAGAACGTTTGGTGGCTATGCTCGAGAATCTCGGCTTTACAATTGTGAATCCGCAGGGGATGACCTTTGAGGACCAGATTCGTGTTTTGAAAAATGCTGAAGTGGTGGTCGCGTTGCATGGGGCCGCTTTAACTAACATAATCTTTTGCGATCCCCAAACGCTTATAGTCGAACTCAGAAGCACTTATCTTCCTCCTGAACATTATTCATCCATTGCCAAAACCTATAATCTTCGATTTGAAACAGTTAGTTTATCGCCAAAAAGCTTAGTTCAGAAAAAGCACATAGCAAATAAACAAAGCCTGATACTAACAGAAGAAAGTATCAATGAGCTCATGGCAAAACTTAGTCCTGTCACAAACCCTTTGAAGGGTGTCAGTGAAAATTAGAAAAAATCGTACAGTCAACAAGAGGTTTATAAATCGCACACCGGAACTATGTATATGGATTCTTACACATTGCTGCTATGATCTCAGTACTCATACTCACAAAAAATGAAGCGCAGGATTTACCCGCTTGCCTGGATTCAGTTGCCTGGTGCAATGATGTCCATGTGTTCGATTCGTATAGCGAGGATGATACAGTAGAAATAGCAAAAGCTGCCGGTGCTAAAGTTACCCAACGAAAATTCGATGGATACGCTACGCAGCGTAATGCGGCTTTAAACACCTTAAACTATTTACATCCCTGGATATTAATTTTGGATGCAGATGAGCGAATCCCGGCGGAGCTTGTGCCGGAACTGCAAAGTCAAGTTCTAAAAGCACCTGAAGGTGTAAACGGCTTTAGAATCCGAAGAAGAGATTACTTCTGGAATACCTGGCTTAAACATTCTCAGATGACTCCTTTTTATATCCGTTTGGTTCGTAAAGGGAAGGCTTCGTATCACCGGGAAATCAATGAAGTTCTTCAGGTTGAAGGGTTGATTGAAGATATGGGCGGATACTTTAAACATTATCCCTTTTCAAAAGGAATTGATCACTGGGTTAGCAAACATAATAAGTACTCATCCATGGAAGCGAAACGCTGGGTTGAGGAACATGAAAACGGCATCGATTTTTCTGTTCGAAAAGCATTATTTGGTCCTGATTTTAGTGAGCGTCGTTATCACCAGAAAGGCCTTTTTTATAAAGTGCCGGGGCGTCCACTCATAAAGCTGTTTTATCTGGCCATTTGGCGCGGTGGTTTTCTGGACGGTTATGCAGGTATAACCTATGCAGTGCTTCAGGCAATTTATGAATATTTTATTGTCTTAAAGACGAAGGAATTATTGAATAATCGACCAACAAAACGATCAGTACGTCACACACCTGAGTACCAGGTTTCATCTTAGTATATTACTACCTCACCCAGCTAACCGTGCGTTTAAGTTTGCTATTCATAGTCATCTGGGCGAATGTAGTGTCCATTATTTACCTCAGCTGGATGCCCGGTCTGACGGTGGGTACGCATGGACTTCTGCCGGTCTGGCTGACACGCTGGGCCAGCGCTGAGAGCATGATGAATGCCGCCCTGTTTGTCTTTCTAGGTCTTTTTAGCGGCCTATGGCTGGACCGAACCCACCAGCCGACGCATCGGTGGGTAATTACCTGGTTAGGTCTGGTAGGTGTAATTCTGCTCACGGAAACCGGCCAGCTCGTACTGCTGAATCGGTATTTTGATTGGGGGCATAGCCTGTCAGCCGCGTTCGGGACACTCGGCGGAATGCTTTGTATGGGATTGGGTAGGTGGGGGCTGAAAAAGGCCGGTATTCGAAAAGTCTTCGATAGAAGTCATAAAAACACTCAGAGAATGAGAATTTTAATTTATGGGATCAACTACTCTCCCGAACTCACCGGTATTGGTAAATACACGGGTGAAATGGGGGCCTGGTTGGCAAAACATAATCAGGAAGTAGATGTAATCACGGCGCATCCGTATTATCCGGAATGGGCCATACACGCTTCCCACAAGAATAAAGGATGGCATACCGAGCAGGTAGAGGGGGCGCGGGTGCATCGGTGTCCGCTGTATGTTCCTAAGAAAGTTACCTCACTGACACGGATTCTGCACGAATTTTCATTTGTTGCCAGTAGCTTAGTGTATTGGTTTCGGGTACTGTTCCGCAAACGGTATGATGCCGTCATCTGTTTGTCTCCACCTTTTCACCTGGGCGTCATTCCCGTCCTGTACAGCAAACTGTTTAACGTACCCCTCTGGTGTCATATTCAGGATTTGCAAATCGATATGGCCAAAGACCTGGGCATGATTAAAAACAAACGGTTTCTGGACATCATGTTTAAGGTGGAAGCCTTCATTCTGAAAAACAGCACCGTCGTGTCAACCATCAGCGAAGGAATGGTTCGGAAGGTAATACAAAAGAACGTACTTCAATCTGACTGTGTGCTGTTCCCGAATTGGGTCGATGGCGAGTCCGTAAAACCGTTGCCGCGGGCTAAATCCCTGCGATCGGAACTGGGGTTGAAGGATTCTGATAAAGTGATTCTCTACGCCGGAAGCCTCGGGGAGAAGCAGGGACTGGAAATCATTATTGAAGCAGCCCGCTCATTTACATCCAGCCCCGACGTTAAGTTCCTGATTTTTGGATCTGGCGGTGGCAAAGATAAACTCATGGCGCTCGCTCAGAGCTACGGATTGCCGAACATCAGTTTCTATCCGCTGCAACCGTACGAAAAGTTGTCGGCACTGCTGGCAACGGCGGACATTCACCTGGTTTTGCAGAAAAAATCGGCATCCGATCTGGTATTGCCGTCCAAACTGACGGGAATTTTGGCCGCTGGGGGGTGTGCGCTGGTTTCGGCCGTACCCGGAACGACCCTGCATGATATTGTGAGCAAGAATAATATGGGTATTCTGATTGAGCCCGAATCAGTCGAGGCTTTGAAGAGAGCAATAAATGAAAACATTGCGACCGATCTGACGGTGTACCGGATGAACGCCCGGCGGTATGCCGAAAAGAATCTGGACAAAGAAAACACCCTGAGTACCTTTCTGAAACAATTAGTCGAAGTGGTTGGGGACCCGTATACTGATTCTGCCGTCGAAGAGCGTATGGTTTTAGCGGATACCGATCGGCGGGTGAACGTAGGAAAATAACCAAGACAGCATACGATAGGAGCCTTGCCCAACGGCATCAGCGGTTGGATTGACTTTATACTAGCCTAATTCCAAAGCCTTCCTTGCTTGAAATTTTAGTAGAACCAACTTTTGTTTACGAAACTCCTTTAAACCATGAAAATTGCAGTTGTAGGAACCGGTTACGTGGGACTCGTGACCGGCACCTGCTTTGCCGAAACCGGCAACCAGGTTACCTGTATTGACATCGACCAACGCAAGGTCGAAAAACTCAACAATGGCATCATCCCCATCTATGAGCCCGGCCTGGATGTGCTCTTCAACCGAAACACCGCCGAAGGACGCCTGAAGTTCACCACCCAACTGGCCGAAGGCATCGAAGGCGCTGAGGTTATCTTCCTGGCCCTGCCCACCCCTCCCGGTGAAGACGGTTCGGCTGACCTGAAATACATCCTCAAAGTGGCCGGCGACCTGGGTCAGATCATGAAAGACTACGCCGTCATCGTCGACAAGAGCACCGTGCCGGTGGGCACCGCCGAGAAAGTCCGTGAGTACATCTCGCTGGCGGCTCAGGTGGAGTTTGATGTGGTGTCCAACCCCGAGTTTCTGCGCGAAGGCGTAGCCATCGAAGACTTCATGAAGCCCGACCGGGTGGTGATCGGGACGCAGTCGGAGCGGGCCAAGGTCATCATGACCAAGCTGTATGCTCCCCTGGTGCGCCAGGGTAATCCCATCATCTTCATGGATGAGCGTTCGGCCGAGATGACCAAGTATGCGGCTAACTCGTTTCTGGCCGTCAAGATCAGCTTCATGAACGAGATTGCCAACCTGTGTGAGAAGGTGGGCGCCAACGTCGATGACATCCGCCGGGGCATCGGTACCGACAGCCGTATCGGTAAGCGGTTTCTGTTTGCCGGTATTGGCTACGGGGGCAGCTGCTTTCCCAAGGATGTGCAGGCACTGGCCAAGACCTCCCAGGAGTATGCCTATGACTTCAAGATCCTCAAGTCGGTCATGGAAGTCAATGCCCGGCAGAAGACCAAGCTGTTGCCGGTGATCAATGAGCACTTCAACGGAGATCTGAAGGGCAAGACGATCGCGGTGTGGGGGCTGGCTTTCAAGCCCTACACGGATGACATCCGGGAGGCTCCGGCTCTGGAGAACATTCAGGCGCTGCTGGCTGCGGGTGCGAAGGTGACGGCGTATGATCCGGAAGCGATGGAGAACGTTCGTCAGGTGCTGGGCAACAAGATCACCTATGCGCACACCTCGTATGCGGCCTTGGATGATGCTGATGCGCTGGTGATCATGACTGAGTGGCCAATGTTCCGCACCCCTGAGTTTGGCAAGATGGAGCTGTTGTTGAAGAACAAGGTGATCTTTGACGGTCGGAACCTGTATGAGCTGGATCAGATGAAGGAGTTGGGTTATACCTACTACAGTATCGGACGGGAAGCCATCACTCAGGGCGTGACCCAACCGGCTTAATTAAAAACTACATTCGAAATCGTATTGAATCAACCTCAATCAGTAGTGAATCAAGACTCAAAAATCTATGTAGCCGGTCATCGGGGCATGGTAGGCTCGGCCCTGGTTCGTTGTTTGCAGAACAAGGGCTACCACAACCTCATCACCCGTACCTCCGCCCAGCTGGACCTGCGCAACCAGGCCTCCGTCGCCGACTTCTTTGCCGAGCAGCGACCCGAGTATGTGCTGCTGGCCGCGGCCAAAGTGGGCGGGATCTGGGCCAACAACATCTACCGGGCCGACTTTTTGTATGATAACCTGCTGATTGAGGCTAATATCATTCATAGTGCCTACCAGCATCAGGTCAAAAAACTCCTGTTTCTGGGTTCTTCCTGCATCTATCCCAAGCTGGCGCCCCAGCCCCTGAAGGAGGAGTACCTGCTGAGTGGGTATCTGGAAGCGACCAACGAGCCGTACGCCATCGCCAAGATTGCCGGCATCAAGCTCTGTGAAGCCTACCGCAGCCAGTACGGCTGTAACTTTATCTCGGCCATGCCCACCAACCTGTATGGTCC
>NZ_QLMC01000004.1:844407-851884 GCF_003259745.1 Larkinella arboricola
GAAGTGCTCAGCATCGATGAGCGGTATTTCCGTCCGACGGAAGTGGACTTGTTGTTGGGGGATCCGACCAAGGCGATGACGAAGCTGAACTGGACACCCAAGTACGACCTGGCGGGTCTGGTCAAAGACATGATGCAGGCGGATGTTGCCTTGTTCCGGCGGGATCAGTTGCTGGCTGGCGAAGGCCATCTGGTGCCTAATTATTATGAATAATTTACGGATGCTTTCACCTCTTTGATCGACTAATCTGTCGATTATTAATAGAATGGCTCGCTTAGACTACCTTTCAGGTTTAAGCGGGCCATTTTGTTTTGCGAATGCCTATCAATGGGCTTAATAAATAATAATTATGTCAATTTTGTCTGATAAATAGTGGCGTATAACGTTAATAAGGCTGAATGATGCATATTGGAGTGGTTATTTAGCAGATGTGGTAAAATATTTATTTCTGATAAATGCTTTAGTGTTTAAATTTATTGAAAGAGATTAACGCCCGTTATTAGCTGAATAGGGATAAAATCTGAAAAATATTTTGACTGTTGAAGGCCGCTAGAGACTACTTCAAGCCATATCATAACCATTCGTTTCTCTCGCTTTGATGTAACATTTACTTAGTAGGATAATGATAGCGCTAACAATTCATATCCTTTAATTAGCATGACACTTAAAATAAGCCTCCTTTTAAATTTTATATTATTCTGACGCTAGGTAATCCTTCTAAAATCGAAATGTTGTTAAGCTTTGGATAGAAACAGAACTATTGCCCCCTTCATTATTACTTGCTATTTACACCTCAATCTTCTTTTAAGGAGTGAGTAAGAGTAAATTTTTAATTTATTTATAATGTGATAAAATTTAGAAAAAATTAAACATTATGATATATTTATTTTACGGGCCGGGATAAAATTTACTCAGTTTAAATAGTAAATATTTATAATTCGGTATAAGCATAAATAATGACAAACTTGATAATAAGAGACGAGAGGAGGTACTTGTTTTTAGTTACTAAAGTGTTGTTTTCTAGGGTGTTGTCCCGTGAATAGGTTAATATATTTTTGTTTGGTATGATATTTTTGCTGTTCGTTAATCATGAATGGTATAATTATTTTTTTACCAAATGGCTATTTTTATTTCTTGTGCATACAATTATTAAATAAAACTGATGCGATTTGTCGTTTTCGAATAATATAAAAAATACCTACAAATTACTTTACTTTACTGTCGGCAATAAGTATTTAAAGTTTTGATTATTCAACTCCCAAAAAAATCGGCGTGCAACGAAAGTTTCGCTTTTAGAGTGACTCTATTAGTGAATTGCCAAACTACTATTTGGTACTGCTGACAAGCTTAAGGGAATAAAATCTGCTTGTTGTGTATTCCTTAGAATATTCAATTCTGAAATGCAATAAAAACCACTAACCAATTCAATACTTCGCTTTTTTGAGTAAATTTGCCACGGATAAAAGCAGATTTACTTAGAGGTAAGGTAGGTGGTTAATGACTACTCTAGAGCCTCTCACGGGCTTTAGGAGGCTATAAATGCGTATGTGCCGAGTGAATATGAGTTTAATTCAATATTTGAGTAAGGGTCAACTTTCTATTTTATATTTTTTAAGTCGTATGAAAAAAAGATTTACTGAAATCGCCTTCTTAATACGCACTGCTTACACCGCCTTTCTTTGGGTATTTATTTTTGCTTTTTTGAGTATCCAACAAGTATGGTCTCAAAATAATGGCCCTGACCGGAGCCAATACAAAAGCACCTATGAACTTAAAAAGAAGGAGACTAGTCAAAAGATTGGCGGTCAGCAGAATGGTACCAAGATTAATTTCACGGCCAGCCTTCTAAAAGAAAACAATAAAGGAGCTCGCCTGGCGATTTCGGCTGCGTTAAAAAATCCAACATCGTTACAGTTCGGTCCCGACGGTAAACTGTATGTGTCCCAGAAGAATGGGCTCATCAAGATCCTTACCATTGTTAAAAACGGACCGAATGACTACGCCATCGCTAGTCAGGAAACCATTAGCCTGATCAATGGAATCCCAAACCATAACGACGACGGTTCACTGGCGACGAACATTACCGTTCGGCAGGTTACGGGTCTGGTCGTAACCGGTTCGACTACCAATCCCATCATCTACGTTAGCTCCAGCGACAGCCGTGAAGGTGGCCCTGAGGGCGATTTGAATCTGGATACCAATTCGGGCATTATTTCAAAACTGACCAAGACCCCCACCGGCTGGGACAAAGTAGATCTGGTCCGGGGCTTGCCGCGTTCGGAGGAAAACCACTCCGTAAACGGGATGCAGATCGATGGCAATATGATGTATATTGCGGTGGGAGGGATTACCAACGCGGGATCTCCTTCCAATAACTTTGCGTTTACACCCGAGTATGCTTTAACCGCAGCCGTTCTTTCCGTTGACCTGGCGGCCATTGAAGCCATGCCGACCCAGGGAACCGGCCCTAATAAATATAAGTATGATCTTCCGACCCTCGATGATCCGGATCGGCCCGGCAACCCCGACGCCAACGACCCCTTCGGTGGGAACGACGGGCTGAACCAGGCTAAAATTGTACCGGGTGGTCCGGTGCAGGTCTTTGCATCCGGTTTTCGTAACCCGTATGACCTGGTCATTACCAAGTCCCGGAAGATGTACGTAACCGATAACGGCGCCAACCCGGGCTGGGGAGGACACCCGGAAAATGAGGGGACGCCGAATGTTACCAACAACTATGTTACGGGTGAACCCGGTTCAACGAAAGCGGGGCCGAATGATCCGAAGGTAAACAACCTCGATCATTTTCACTACATTGGTGATCTTAATACGTATATTCCCGGTACATACTATGCCGGTCATCCGAACCCGATTCGGGCCAATCCGGCCGGTGCCGGGCTTTACACGCATAACAATGGCGTGGGCGTATGGCGGAACAGTACCACTGGACCTAATCCGCTGCCCGCCGACTGGCCGCCGGTGCCGGTCAGCATGGCTCACCCCATCGAAGGGGATTTTCAGAATCCGGGTGAAACCAACAATGCCCTGCTGACTTTTCCTTCCTCCACGAACGGGATTACGGAGTATACGTCGTCGATATTCAACAATAATTTAAAAGGGCACCTGCTCCTGGCTTCTTTTGACGGTAACGTCCAGGATGTTACGCTTACGGCGGATGGTACCGATGTGCTGAACCCCAGGGGCGCTAAAAAGAATAACCTGGGGAAACCCTACGCGTCTAACTTCGGCTCTCAGCCACTGGATATTACGGCCCAGGGTGACAATGACATCTTCCCCGGTACGGTTTGGGTCGTATGTTACTTACAGAGTAACATCTACGTATTCGAACCGGAGAATACCTCGGGCGAATGTGTGGCAGCCTATAGTACCAGCTTTGACGATGACGGTGACGGCTACAGCAATGCCGATGAGATTGACAACGGAAGTAATCCCTGTACCTCCGCCAGTCGGCCAAGCGATGCCGACGGCGACTTTTTGTCGGATCTAAACGACCCTGATGATGACAACGACGGGATAAATGACGATGTGGATTATTTTGCCCTTGATCCACACAACGGTACAACCACGAACCTGCCCATTCGGTATGAGCTCTTTAACGAATACCCGGGAACCGGTTTATTTGGATTAGGTTTCACGGGCTTGATGCTGCCCAAACGCCCCGGTATTACATACCGTGAGCTGTTTAATAAGGATAGTCTGACGGCCGGTGGTGCAGTAGGAGCTTTCTCCGTTGACCGCACAACCCCCGGCGATTCCTACGGAAATCAGAATAATCAGGAAAACGGCTTCCAGTTTGGCGTCAATACAACGACCAGCACAGGCTCTTTTGCGGTACAAACCCGGGTGCTTGGGCCTTTCTTCAACGGTGATATTCCGCATTACTGGCAGGCAGTAGGAACCTATATTGGTACCGGGGACCAGGATAACTATTTGAGAATGACCCTGGGAGCCGATGGCGGATCGGGTGGGATAGAAGTCCTGTACGAGGAAAATGGCGTGGTGACAAGCCATAACTACTCGCTGCCGGGCGGTTTACCTTCCTCTACACTGGATCTGTTTCTGGCGGTGAATCCGGTTACGGGACGGGTTCAGCCCAAATATTCCAAGGATAATGGTCCGATTACAAATTTAGGGCCAGCTATCCAGGTGGGGGGTGCGTTGCTGGAAGCGATTCAGGGGCCACCTGCACTGGCAGTAGGGGTTACTTCCACGTGTGTAGGCTCCACTCCGTTTACGGCTGTCTGGGACTTTATTCGTGTTCTGCCGGATGTGCCGGTCAATACCGCTCCGGAATTGGCGGCCATTGGCACTAAAACGGCCACCGTGGGTCAGGAGCTGACCTTTACGGTTCAGGCTATTGATCGTGATGTGCCGGCTCAGGAGCTGACCTATAGTGTATCAGGCCCGGCTTCCGCCACAATCAATCCAACAACCGGTGCTTTCGGCTGGACACCCACCACCACCGGTACGTTCAGCCTGACGGTGAAAGTCACTGACAATGGACAACCGTCTCTATCGACGGAGGAAGTTGTTACCGTCACGGTGAGTCCGGCTCCGGGTACCCGAGTAAATGCGGGCGGACCGGTAGTTACGAGCTTAGACGGTCGGCAGTTTGTGGCTGATGCGTACTTCAGTGGAGGCAACACGGCCAAAGCCGGGACGGTGCCCATCGACAACACCGAAGATGATGCCCTGTATCAGACCGAACGGTATGGTAACTTCAGCTACAATGTACCGGTAACCAATGGGTATTATAACGTTACGCTGCACTTTGCTGAAACGTATTCGGCCGTCATTAACGGCACCACCACCCGTAAGTTTAACGTCGATGCCGAGGGGGTTCGCCGGTTGACCGAGTACAACATTGCTCAGGAAGCAGGAGGTACACTGAAAGCCGTGCAGAAAACCCTGGGCGTGAATGTCACCGATGGCACGCTGAATATTGTCTTTAGTCAGGGCAGCAGCCAGAGTCCCAAGGTCAATGCCATTGAGATTGTGGCCGGTACACCACCGCCTAACCATGCTCCCATACTGGCTTCGATCAGCAGCCAGACACTTACCCTGGGACAAGCGCTTAACCTGACCGTGCAGGCTACGGACAGTGATGAGCCCGCCCAGGTGCTGACGTACAGCGTTTCGGGTCAGGCTACGGCCACGATCACCCCGACAACTGGAGCGCTCAGCTGGACGCCCACTTCAACCGGTACCTTCAATCTGACGGTGAGAGTAACCGATAACGGTTCACCGGCATTATCCGATCAGAAAATTATCATTGTTACCGTCAACAGTCCGGCAGGTGGTCAGCAAGTCATCAATTATAGTTTGATGAATGCAGATACGGAGCAGGAAATTAAGGTACTTACCAATGGAGACCAGTTGAACCTGAACACGCTACCTACGCGGAATCTGAATATTCGGGCTAATACCAGTCCCAACACGGTAGGTTCCGTGAAAATGGTTTTAAGCGGTAAGCAGAGTAAAACGCAGACTGAAACGGGAGCCCCTTATTCCTTGTTCGGAGATACTAATGGAAACTACAACCCCTGGATACCGGCAGTAGGCAGCTACAATTTGACCACTACTCCCTACTCGGGAGCGAGCGCAACCGGAACGGCTGGTACACCCCTGACCATTACGTTTACGGTTGTAGACCAGGCTCCGCCAGCTAACCAGGCGCCGGTACTGGCAACAATTGGTGCGAAAAGTGCTACGGTGGGTAAGCCGTTGAGCTTCACCGCCCAGGCCACCGATGCAGATATACCGGTGCAGGCCCTGACCTATAGTGTATCGGGTCACGAAGCGGCCACCATTAACCCCAATACCGGTGCTTTCAGCTGGACACCAACGACTACGGGCATTTTCAGCCTGACGGTGAAAGTCACTGACAATGGAACGCCGGCTTTATCAAGTCAGGAAGTCGTTACTGTTACCGTGAATCCGGACGTTCCGGGTACTCGGATTAATGCCGGTGGCCCCGTATTTGCAACCTCGGACGGTAAGCAATTTGTGGCTGATACCTACTTCAGTGGAGGTGGTACCAGCAGCGCTGGCAATGTACCCATTAATGGTACACAGGATGATGCCCTGTATCAGACCGAACGCTACGGTAACTTCAGCTACAATGTACCGGTAACCAATGGGTATTATAACGTTACGCTGCACTTTGCTGAAACGTATTCGGCCGTCATTAACGGCACCACCACCCGTAAGTTTAACGTCGATGCCGAAGGGATTCGCCGATTGACCGAGTACAACATTGCGCAGGAAGCAGGCGGTACACTGAAAGCCGTGCAGAAAACCTTGGGTGTGAATGTCACCGATGGTACGCTGAACCTGGTCTTTAGTCAGGGCAGCTCTCAGAATCCGAAGGTCAATGCCATTGAGATTGTGGCCGGTACACCACCGCCTAACCATGCTCCCATACTGGCTTCCATTAGTAGCCAGACGATCACCTTAGGCCAGAGCCTGACCTTTACAGCCCTGGCTACGGATGCTGATTTGCCTGACCAGACACTCACGTATAGCAAGACAGGCGGCCCCACTTCGGCTACCATTAATGCCAGCACGGGGGCTTTCAGCTGGAAACCCACCACGACGGGTACCACGAGCTTCACCATCAAGGTAACCGACAATGGTACACCAGCCTTATCAGATCAGAAGGTATTTACCGTTACCGTTATTCAGGCCCCGTTCCCGGCTGGTACGCGGATCAATGCCGGTGGGGTAGCTTACACGGCCGCTGACGGCCGGCCGTTTGTGGCTGACACCTACTTCACCGGGGGCAACATCGCCAATGCGGGGGCGGTGCCCATCGACAACACCGAAGATGATGCCTTGTATCAAACCGAACGGTATGGCAACTTCAGCTATGAGGTACCTGTAACCAATGGGTATTATAACGTTACACTGCACTTTGCTGAAACGTATTCGGCCGTCATCAACGGCACGACCACGCGTAAGTTCAACGTCGATGCTGAAGGCATTCGCCGGTTAACCGAGTATGACATTACTCAGAAAGCAGGGGGAACTTTGAAAGCCGTCCAGGAAACGGTAGGTGTCTATGTTACCGATGGTACGTTGAACCTGGCCTTCAGTCAGGGCAGCAGCCAGAGTCCAAAAGTTAATGCCATTGAAGTCATAGCCGCAACGCCCCCGGCCAACCTGGCTCCGGTGCTGGCTTCGATTGGCAGTCAGACGGTGACCTTAGGCCAGAGCCTGACCTTTACGGCTCAAGCCACCGATGCCGATGTACCGGCTCAGACGCTGACCTACACTGTGTCAGGTCCGGCCTCAGCCAGCATCAACGCCAGCACGGGGGCTTTCAGCTGGAAGCCCACGACCACCGGTACCACAAGCTTCACCATCAAGGTGACTGACAATGGTACACCAGCCTTGTCGGCTCAGGAGGTCATTACCGTTACTGTTATTCAGGCCCCGTTCCCGGCTGGTACGCGGA
>NZ_QLMC01000005.1 GCF_003259745.1 Larkinella arboricola
GGAGATGAGTCTTCTGTTGAAGGACGTTAGAGACGATGACGTGGATAGGCGGCAGGTGCAGGACGGGAGACCGTTACAGCCGAGCCGTACTAATGACCTGAAGGCCGTAGCAGTAGACCTTGTTGGTCAGGGCTTGTGATTGTGAATCTCTTTCTTCTTAAAGAGCTAAAAAAGAAACTACCATACGTTGTGGTCATCCTTAGGGATGTCCAACGCAAGAGCTGGGATGGTGGTAAGGGTGCGGGGGAACACCTCTTCCCATACCGAACAGAGCCGTTAAGCCCCGTTACGCCGATGGTACTGGAGTCACTTCCGGGAGAGTAGGTTACCGCCACCACAGATTTTTTCCAAGTCCGCATCGGTTGAGATGCGGACTTTTTTTGTTCCTTCATTTTGGCTAGCTACCAGACAAAATCAAAAGAGCTTAATGACAGCTGTTTATGGTTTTGGAAAGCCGGGCATGCCTATCTACCGGTGGCTGGTATTTTCAACCAACGGTCATGTCGTTATGTCGTACGTCTGACTGCACTATTAATCAATCTTTTTAAGACGTTGCTCTGATGATACTTAGTGGCTCACATGCCTCAACAGGGTCGCTTTAAGCTTACGGACAGCATATAAAAGCTCATTAGGTACTGTTTCTTTTGTCAGGAGAATAGAATTTCAAGCCTTATTAAGGTTTGGCCTGAACAAGGGGGCGAACCAAGACATAATAATTCGGATCACTGGTCAGAGCGGTAACGCCCGGCGTGGGCAACGTTTGCCACTGGGTGGTTGGCTTAAGAAGTGTGTTAGGACCGGTTTGGTTGAAGCAGACCTGCAACGGCATGTCAAAACCACTTACACAATTCGTCCAGCGGTATTGTAGCTTATTGTTAACAAGACGGTATTCCAGCGTCGGAATGCGGGTGTCACGCAGGTACTGATCAAAAACCTTCTGAAAGTTGATGCCCGATTGGTGGCTAATGTATTCCTCTATTTGCTTTCCTTCTACGGTTTGATGGTAAAACGTTTTGTTCATGCCCCGCAGGATCGCCCGCCACTTCTCGTCATCGCCAATAATTTGACGAATGGTATGCAACAAATTGCCACCCTTATAATACATGTCGCCGGAACCGGAATGATTCACATTATAAATACCAACAATCGGCCGGTCATTGCGAATCAAGGCGCGGCAACCTGTTACATAAGCGGCTCCGGCATCTTTGCCATAATAATATTCGGTATACAGATTCTCGGAATAATTGGTGAAACTTTCGTGTATCCACATATCGGCCACATCCTTATATGTGATGTTATTGGCAAACCATTCATGACCGGATTCGTGGATAATGATGAAATCCCACAGCAGGCCAAAACCCGTACCGGACAAATCTTTTCCTAAATAACCGTTCTGGAAGCGGTTGCCATACGTTACGGAACTTTGGTGCTCCATACCTAGATATGGCGTTTCAACCAGCTTATAACCGTCTTCGTAAAAAGGATAAGGCCCAAACCAGTGTTCAAAAGCTCTGAGCATCGGTTTTACCTGCTGAAACTGCCGACGCGCCGAATCTTCGTGTTCACTCAGTGCATAGAACGTCAGATCCAGTTTCCCTTTTTCGCCTTGTAACGTATCCGACCAGTGGATGTAATCGCCTACGTTGAGATTGACACCGTAATTATTGATCGGATTGCTAACAAACCAGTCAAACGTATGCGTACCGTCGTTATGCTCCGTAACCCGACGCAGCCGCCCGTTAGAAACATCGGTAAGGTCTTTCGGAACGGTTACGCTGATCAGCATACTGTCGGGCTCGTCGTACATGTGATCTTTGCACGGCCACCACGAACTGGCCCCTAAACCTTGGCAGGCCGTGGCGATAAACCATTTACCGGCTTTGTCACGCTTCCAGACAAAACCACCATCCCAGGGCGCACGTTTGGCTTTTCTGGGCTGTCCGGCATAGTAGACTTCAACGGATTCGGTTTTTCCGGTAACCTGTTTTTTCTGAAGCGTAATAAAATAGGCGTTGCCGTCCTGCCGGAAAGCCAGTTCTTTTCCATCCTGAATAACTTTTTGAACCTTTAGCGGACGCTGAAGATCGACCTGCATGATTTGGTTGGGTTGTAAAACCCGGTATCGAATGGTGGTGCTACCACTGATTGCACTGTCGGCGGTGTTGAGTTTTACCTGCAAATGATAATAGGCCAAATCCCACCAGATTCGCTCTGGGGTAATAGAACCACGCAGCGTGTCATCGTGCGTAAACGCAAACTTTTGGGCCGAGACCGTTAGGGATATAAACAGACCCGCGAAGAGCCAGACTATTTTATGGAGCGTATTCATCATGAGGGTTTTAAGACAAAAAGAAACTTCAGGTAGTGGCCATTAACGCGGTCCCGGAGGGCAGTGCTCCAGCAAGTACCTAGTGTAAAGAGTACGAAGGTGCTGGTTAGTCCCTTCGCCTTCGGAAATGCTGTGCGTGCGGTTCGGGTACGGCATGACCTGGAATTGCTTGTTGTGCTTCACTAACTCGTCAATCAAGACTTCGGCATTGGAATAATGAACATTGTCGTCACCCGTGCCGTGGATGTAGAGCAGATTACCCCGCAAATTTTTGGCGTAGGTGATGGGGGACCCGGCCACAAAATCCTCCCGGTTTTCCTGCGGTAAGCCCATATACCGTTCCTGATAGATATTATCGTAAAAGAGCTGGTTGCCAACAGCCGCGATAGAAATACCGGTTTTGTAAATCTGCGGATATTGAAACAGCAGATGAAGGGTCGTAGAACCGCCCCCGCTCCAGCCCCAGACGGCTACCCGGCTCGTATCCAGATAAGCGCGTTGTTCGAAAAGCTTTTTAGCACCCATCGCCTGATCGCGCACATTGATCCGTCCGATTTGCCGGTATATGGCTTTGCGCCAGGCTGTGCCCTTGAGCGAGGGGGTTCCGCGGTTGTCCAGGGCAACGTAGCAGTAACCGGCTTTGGCCATATCGCCGTCGAAGAGGTTGTTGTAACCCGCCGAAAATACGTCATTCGTGGTTGTGCTGGCGGGTTCGCCGTAGACGTAAAAAACCACCGGATATTTCTTGGTGCTATCGAAATTGGCGGGTTTCTGCATCCAACCGTCCAGCGTAATACCGTCGTCAGTTTTTACCTTGAAAAACTCCACATTCCGGGGTGTTTGTGCATTGGCTGCCGGACGGGATGTAGCGGCTCGCAGCACCTGATGATCGGACAGCCGAATCCAGTTGCTCGTCATCGGCGTTAGGTGACTGTTGAACGAATGCAGGGCAAACTGTCCACCGGGGGCCATATTGTAGGAATGCGTACCAACCTGATTGACCGGAGAAAGACGTTCCAGCTTGCCTTTGCCGTCCATTTTAGTACGGAACAAATACCGTTGGGTGGGGTTGGAAGGCGAAGCGATGAAATAGATGTAGCGATTTCGTTCGTCAATGGAACTGATGCTGGCGATGTCGTACGAACCCGGCGTGAGCAGGACTTCTTTTTTGCCGTCGCGACTTACTTGGTAGAGATGCCGCCAGCCGTCTTTTTCGGATACCCAGACAAACGATTTACCTCCTTCGAGCCACGGCCAGCCTCCCGGTGCTACGGCTTCGGCATCAATCCAGGTGTCGCTGTTTTCGCGGTGAATAGGAGTAATAGAACCACTGGACGGCTGAGCCACGAACAGAATGCTTTGGTTTTGTTTACGATTCAACTGCTCAATAATCAGGTCATTGCCCGTCGGAAACCACTCCATCCGGACCAGATAGTGTTGCTGCGGATCGCCCGGAATAGCCAGCCAACGGGTTTCACCGCCGGTAGCCTGTACCACTCCCACGCGGGCCGGTGACGGTGATTCGCCCACTTTCGGATATTCAACGGGGATAACGCGGGAATAGATCGAATCGGTGGTATTCAGCATCAGATAATCGCGGATGGCACTGGCGTCAATTTGCCAGTAGGCAATCTGCTTACTGTCCGGACTCCAGCGAAAACCGTCACGGCAACCAAATTCTTCTTCGTAGGCCCAGTCGAATGTGCCGTTGATGCGTTTACGGGTACCGTCAGTGGTCAGTGGCGTAGTCTGGCCACTTACCACATCCTCCACAAACAGATTGTTCTTACTCACATAAGCCACTTTTGTACCATCGGGCGACAGCTTGGCGTAGAGCAACGACTGGCTCGGCTGGCCTTTTCCGACCTGCCGCAATTGATTTGTCTTCCGGTTGAGCAGGTAATAATCGCCCCGGCTGTTATACCGCCAGACGCGGGCGGTGTTCGTGAAAATCAAAACCACTGATGAATCCGGGTTGAACGCAAAGCCGGCGATGCTCAACGGTTTTCCGGATCCTGACGGCGTTAGTTGTTCTTTCGTAACCAGCGGTGTTTCACGTCCGGATACCACATCGGTCCGCAGGATGGATTCCCGGTTGGACGACAGATACGCCTTGCCGTCGGGTGTCCAGCGGATGCTCTGGAACTGAGCCTGCAAAGTCTGAGTAAAACCAGTAAACAGAATGCAGATGAAAAATAAGATTCTGAAATTTAGCGTCATAACTTTAAAAAAGGGCTTTAACGTATTGTCCTGGTGTCAGGTGGGTAATGAGTTTAAACTGTCGGTTAAAATTGGATAAGTTGGTGTAACCACACGAAAAGGCAATCTGGCTGATGGGCAATTTCGATTCCTGTAACAGGCGGCAGGCGTGTTCAATCCGTACCTCATTGAGCAATTGCGAAAACGTTTTTCGGGTATGAAGTCGAAAAAACCGGCAAAACGCACTGGGCGTCAGGTGGGCCTGAGCGGCTACTTCTTCCAGCGTAATGGGAGCGGCATAGTGGTTCAGAATATAGGTAAAGACATTATCGAGCCGCTGGTGATCGTCGGGGCGCCGGGCCTGCTCGTAAGCCGTAATGGACAGAATCTCGCGCCGGGGGTCGGATGCCATGCCGTCGAGAACCGTCAGCAGCGTCATCAACTGCTCGAAAGGCCGGAGCTTGTGCAACTGTTCCATGCGGGTCGTTAGAAAAGCCGCTTCGTTGAAGCGAATCCGAACACCGTGCCGGGCTTCCTGAAAGAGCGGGTCGAGGTGGTCGAGTTCGGGCATTCCGAAAACCGTTTGTTTGAGATGCTCTGGTCGCAGATAAACCGAGTACGACAAAGCCCGGTGGGGCGTATCCGGTATAAAATAGTCGGGATCATTCCGGAAAACGTGCGGCAGGTTAGCCCCTAGTAATAAAAGGTCATAAGGCCGAAACCGGTCGATGCGGTCGCCCACAACCTGCGTTCCCACACTTTCCTTGATTAACGTCAGCTGCAATTCCGGATGAAAATGAAGCCGGTCATAAAAATGCGGGCCGTCGTCGACCTGCACCCGAAACGAGCGATCATCTACCGTTGGAACCCGAAACAGCAGCGGCTTCATCAGACTAGGCTAAAGCAGGAATCGAAACAGAAAGCCGTCGTGGAGCATAGCGTCATGGAGGAGTCGGTTGTTAGGGTGATGAAGTGAAACAAAGTAACAAAAGAAATGGGAATTGATACTTGATTGGTCAATTTTTTATGGTTAATTGATCAAACTGGCAAAAAAAATACTAGAACTAATCAATCTTTGTGTAGTAGCGCCCTCATTAATTTACCAACTTTGTTCTGGCTGAATTGTCCAACTACTCTCTATTTCGTTAAACTGATTTATCCTCAAATCTCATGGCAACTTCTGTACGCTGGCAAGGTGTTTACCCTGCGCTCCTGACGCCGTTTACGGCTTCCGATGAACTCGATCTTCCGCTGTTTGTCAAAAATCTTCACGCCCAGCTCGACGCTGGCGTACACGGACTGATCATTGCCGGATCGCTGGGGGAAGTCAGCACGCTGACCGGTTCAGAAAAAGTGGCGTTGCTGGAATCGGCGCTGGAAACCGTCAATGGCCGGGTACCGGTGATTATGAACATTGCTGAAACCACCACCCGTGAAGCCGTGCGGGGCGCGCGGGAAGCGGAAGAAAAAGGAGCCGACGGCCTGATGCTGTTGCCGCCCATGCGGTATTTTGCCGACGCCCGCGAAACCGTTGAGTTTTTCAAGGCGATTGCCCAGGAAACGTCGCTGCCGATCATGATTTACAATAACCCGATCGATTACAAGATCATGACCACCGTGACCATGTTTGAAGAACTGGCCAAGCTGTCCAATATTCAGGCTGTCAAGGAATCGACCCGCGATTTGACCAACATCGCCCGGATGCGGAATGCGTTCGGCGACCGTTACCGGCTGCTCGGTGGGGTGGATACGCTCGCGCTGGAATCGCTGTCGGCGGGTGCCGATGGCTGGGTGGCCGGTCTGGTCGATGCGTTCCCGCTGGAAACCGTTACACTGTATGATCTGGTGAAAGCGGGCCGGATGGACGAAGCCCGGAGCTTGTATTTCTGGTTTATGCCGCTGCTGGAATTGGACATTCAGCCGAAACTTGTGCAATACATCAAACTGGCCGCAACGGCTACCGGCATCGGTTCCGAATACGTCCGCGCACCCCGCCTGACGCTGGTGGGCGAAGAACGGGAACGGGTTTTGGGCATCATTGAAGCGGCCCTGGCCGTTCGGCCCAGCCTGCAAACGGCGTAACATTTCTCTCTACGCATTCTGAAAAAACGGTTTTTAACCAGTTTTATGAATTATCATTTTTTCTGCATCGACGCGCACACCTGCGGCAATCCGGTGCGGGTGGTAACGGGGGGCAGCATTCCGCACCTGACCGGGGCAACCATGAGCGAAAAGCGGCAGCATTTTCTGCGCGATTACGACTGGATTCGGAAGAGTCTGATGTTTGAACCGCGCGGACACGATATGATGTCGGGCAGTATTCTGTATCCGCCAACCGACCCGGCCAACGACGTGGGCGTGCTGTTCATCGAAACCTCGGGCTGTCTGCCCATGTGCGGCCACGGCACCATCGGTACGGTTACGGTGGCTATTGAGCAGGGCTTGGTGGTTCCAAAAACGCCGGGTGTCCTGAACCTCGAAGTCCCCGCCGGACTGGTGCGCGCTGAATACCGTCAGGAAGGCCGGAAGGTAAAATCCGTCAAGATTACCAACGTCAAGTCGTATCTGGCGGCTGAAAACCTGACGGTCGAGTGTCCGGAGTTGGGGACGCTGACGGTGGACGTGGCCTATGGCGGCAATTTTTACGCCATCGTAGACCCGCAACCCAATTTCCCCGGCTTGCAGCATTTCAAGGCCGAACAGCTCATTGCCTGGGCGCGGGTGATGCGGCAGCGGATGAATGAGCAATATAGCTTTGTGCATCCCGAAAACCCGACGATCAACGGTCTGAGCCACATTTTGTGGACGGGTGAACCGCTGGCGACTACATCGACGGCTCGCAATGCGGTTTTTTACGGCGATAAGGCCATCGACCGTTCGCCCTGCGGCACCGGCACCTCGGCACGGCTGGCGCAGTGGTACGCCAAAGGCTGGCTCAAACCCGGTCAGGATTTTGTGCACGAAAGCATCATTGGTTCCATTTTTACGGGCCGGATTGAGCAGGAAACCGAACTGGCGGGGAAGTCGGCTATTGTGCCGAGCATCGAGGGCTGGGCGATTATTCACGGTTACAACCACCTTATTCTGGACGAGGACGATCCGTACGTACACGGTTTTCAGGTAATATGAAACACATCGGCATCATTGGGGGCGGGGTGATCGGGTTATGCTCCGCGTATTACCTGAACAAAGCCGGGTATCGGGTAACGGTTTTTGATAAAAATCCCATTACCGACGGCTGCTCGTTCGGGAATGCCGGGATGATCGTGCCGAGCCACATTATTCCGCTGGCGCAGCCGGGCATGATCGCCAAAGGAATGCGGATGCTGATGCGTCCGACCAGTCCGTTCTACATCAAACCGCGTCTGAGTGCCGATCTGCTGCGCTGGGGCTGGCTGTTTTACAAACACTCGACCCCCGAACACGTGGAGCGGTCCATTCCGGCTTTGCGGGACATTAGTCTGTTGAGCAAAAAACTTTATCAGGAACTGGCCCGGACCGACGGTTTATCGTTTGGCTGGGAGGAAGTGGGTTTGTTGATGCTTTACAAAACCGCATCGGCTGAACACGAAATGGCCGAAGAAGCCGAGGTTGCCAACCGGGCGGGTATTGAAGCCCGGCAATTGTCCGGAGCGCAGGTGCAGGAACTGGAGCCGAACGTTCGGGTAAATGTGCGGGGGGCGGTTTATTTCCCCGGTGATGCCCATTTGAATCCGGGCCAATTGATCCGGTCGCTGGTGGGTTATCTGAAAAAGCAGGGTGTAACTGTGATGGAAGGGCAGGAAGTTACCGGTTTTGGTCGGTCGGGTTCCCGCATTACGTCGGTGCGGACAACGGCTGCCGAATATTCCGTTGATGAACTGGTGATTGCCGCCGGAGCCTGGTCGCCGGGGCTGACGCGGCTGTTGGGCGTGTCACTGCCGTTGCAGGGAGGTAAGGGCTACAGTTTTATGGTGCAGAATCAGCAACCGAACATCCGAGTTCCGGCCATTATGCTCGAAGCCCGCGCGACGGCTACGCCGATGGGGCCGGATTTGCGGTTTGCCGGAACGCTCGAAGTGGCCGGAACGGACCTGTCGGTGAACATGAACCGGGTGCGGGGAATTGTTAACTCCATTCAGAATTATTACCCGGAGTTACCCGCCGACTTGCCGGACGTATCGAAAGTGTGGAGCGGATTGCGCCCCTGCTCACCCGACGGCTTACCGTATATCGGTCGGATGACGGGTTTTGAAAACCTGACGCTGGCGACAGGGCACGGTATGATGGGCGTTAGCCTGGGACCGGCCACGGGAAAGCTGGTGGCAGATTGCATCGGAAACCGTACGCCGGAGTTGGAAATAAGTGCTTTTAGCCCGTTGCGGTTTTCGTAAAAATGACCGTTAACTCGATAAAAAACGGTTTTTTTGTCCGCCAAGCGCCCTAAATGATCAGACTATTAAAAAATCGCTATCTTTCAGCACCGATTTTACTCGACGTATTTAAGCAGGCGATCTTTTGCGCACGGATCGCAAATAACCATCTATATCATGAATATCAGCTCTCCCCAAGCAGGCCGATATTATTATGTCGGAAATGAACCGACGCTGTTTACCGAAAAGTTGTTACAGGAAATCCTGCCGCACCACCGCCCGCAGCCCATTCGGTTGACTAAGCAATGGTTAACCTTATTTGGTTTCAAGCCGGATGCACACCGTACATTCTGGTATTTTCAGGATTTGAAATTAGTGCCGGGACTGAACTGCTGGCTGTGTGTAAGCAGTCGCCGGTATCTGTATTATGTGCATGAATTGCAGGAGTGTTTTGCTGATATCTATCAAATGGAACTGCCGCTCGAAAATCAGTAACGGGCAGTGTCCCTATCCTTTTTTACTCCCGCTGGGTCCCATTTCTTTATTTCTGTGAATCCCCATTTTCTGGAGGATTTAGCACGGTTTTTGCCTATTTCTACTCATTGTCTGGTGGCCGACCGCTCGCAGAGCGGTTTTACTTTTTAGATACGGATTTTCATCTCGTTCTTTGCTTGATAGCCATTGAGCAGCAGAAGTAGCGTTGTCTTTGGCCGGTTTTTTATGGCGTTCTGATTACAAGTTGACCGGTTAGCCGCCGATTCTTACGTCCTGATACAAACCGGATTGCTGGCAGGGCGGGACTTTAAAAATAATTGCCCGTTCGGCTGAGTAATGGCGCTGAATAGGCGGATGTAGTACATTTTTTGCACTGTCCTATTTGTAAGTTACTGCCTTGGCAGTAGGCAGTTGAGTATAGTACCTACCTCACTTTTACTGGTTGCTAGACGAATGAAACTGAATCAATCCGTGTATCAAAATCAGGCATGGAATTTTTTATCGGAAACGCCGGGTTTTTCTGCTGCGAACGCTCAACTGGTACTGGCATTCGGCGAACGGTTTCTCCTGGAAAAGCTAAATTTGTACGATGAACTGCGGTTGCGGTTTCCGGTTGCGGATATTATTATCAATTCGACATCGGGTGAAATTTACCTGGATAAAGTTCATGACGATTCGGTCGTCATAACCGCCATCGAATTTGAGAAAACCCGGATTCAGACGGTTCAGATCGATATTAACAAGCATACCGAGAGTTATCAGGCCGGACAGAAAATAGCCGGGGCCCTTGACGCGCCCGATCTGGCTGCCCTGTTTCTGATTTCCGACGGCGGAAAGGTGAATGGCAGTGACCTGACCCGGGCTCTGAATGAACTTTTACCGCGCCCCATTCCGATTTCAGGAGGGCTGGCGGGGGATGCCGCCCGTTTTGAACGGACGCTGGTGGGCCTGAACCAAAATCCGGCGGCTGGTAAAATTGTCGGCATCGGCTTTTACGGTCAGCATCTGAAAATCGGACACGGTTCGATGGGCGGCTGGGACGTATTTGGCCCGGAACGCGAAGTGACGAAAGCGAATTACAATATACTGTACCAAATCGACGACAAGCACGCGCTGGATTTATACAAGGAATATTTAGGAAAATACGCCGAAAATCTGCCTGCGGCTGCCTTTCTTTTTCCCCTGTCGATGCGGGCCAACAACGAATCCGAGCCGCTGGTCCGAACGATTCTGACGATTGATGAAGCCGCCCGAAGTATGACGTTTGCGGGCGATATGCCGGAGAAAGCCCTGATTCGCTTTATGACGGCCAATCTGGACCGGCTCATTGACGCGTCGGCCACGGCGGCTCAGACTTCCATGAAACAACTGAATTTTACCCCTGAACTGGCCATTTTGATTAGCTGCGTAGGGCGTAAGCTGGTTTTAGGCCAGCGAACCGAAGAAGAAGTAGAAGTGGCCCGTGAAGTGTTTGGCCGCGATGCTGTCATGACGGGTTTTTATTCATACGGTGAAATTTCGCCCCTGAACACCCGTTGCGAACTTCACAATCAAACCATGACCGTAACCGTCTTTTCCGAAAACTGAACCGATGGACGCAACTAATCTGCATAAACTGCTGGCCCGGCAAATTAATAAACACCTGACGGAAGAATGCCTGCAACACGAACGGTTTCAGCAGTTTCTTAAAGCCGTGAACGATTCGTATCACAATTTTGACCGGGATAAGGAGTTGTTTGAGCATTCGTCGTTTCTGAACGAACGGGAGTATGCTTCCATCAACCAGAAACTGAAGGAAGAAATCAGCCAGCGTCGGCAGTCGGAAGAAAAGCTGATTGAAGCCATTCAGTCACTAGAAACGCCCGAAGGGGATGAAATACCGGAGTTTGGCCCCGAAAACCTCGTTACGCTGGTTGATTTTCTGCAACGGCAAATCGAACACCGCAAGCAGATTGAACAGGAACTGCGGACGGCCAAGGAAATTGCCGAAAACGCCACGCTGGCCAAATCGGAGTTTTTGTCGATGATGAGTCACGAAATTCGGACTCCTCTCAACGGCATTGTCGGCATGACGTACCTGATGAGTCAGGAGGAAGTTCCGCCCGCGCTGGCCGAGAACCTCAAGACCCTTCAGTTTTCGATTGAACACCTGCACGCGCTGATCAACGATATTCTGGATTTCAGTAAGATCGAAGCCGGTAAAGTAGAGCTGGAAGAGAATAATTTCGATTTTAAACATCTGGTTTCCAATATCAAACGGGCCCATCAGTTCAAGGCCGAGGAAAGCGGAACGCGGATTAAGCTGATGGTCGACGACGATATCCCCGATATTCTTGTGGGCGATTCGTTGCGGATTGGGCAGGTGTTGTCCAACCTGGTTTCCAACGCCATCAAGTTTACGAAACAGGGCACGGTGACCATCGAACTGTCGCTGCTGAAAAAGGACGATGAAGTAGCCTCCATTTATGTTTCGGTACAGGATACAGGAATCGGGATTTCGCCCGAGAAACAACAGGTCATTTTCGAGATGTTCACCCAGGCCAATTCGGCCACAACCCGGGAGTTTGGGGGCACCGGCCTGGGGCTGGTTATTACCAAACGCCTGCTGGAAATGCACGGCAGCAAGATTGAGGTAGAAAGCGAGGCCGGAAAAGGGGCTAAATTCTTTTTTACGCTTGATCTACGCATCGGTTTCACCGTCAAACAGACCTACAATCTGCCGACCGACACCATCAACGATCAGACGCTGAAAGGCATCCGGGTGTTGCTGGTAGAAGATTATCCGGTTAATGTAAAAGTTGCGTTGAAATTTTTAAGCCGGTGGGGCGTATCGGTGGATGTGGCGGAGAACGGGTTGATCGGGCTGGAGAAATTTCTGGCTGGTTCCTACGACCTGATTCTGATGGATCTCCAGATGCCGGTGATGGACGGTTATACCTCGACGCAGCAAATCCGGGAAACCAATTCAGAAATACCGGTGATTGCCCTGACCGCTTCGGCCACCTACAGCAACCGCGACCGGGCCATTAGTGCCGGTATCAACGATTACGTTACCAAGCCGTTCAATCCAAACGACCTGTTTCATAAAATAGCCAAATACTGCCACCGGCTGAATTAAAAACAACCCAAGCGGGCCATTGTATGACTATATGTTCGTGCAGTACGCACTATTCCACGGATAATTTACTGAATAAGCTGGATTACAATCGCTTACTGCAACTGTACGCAGATGATACCGACACGCTGGCTACTCATATTGAGTTGTTTCTGAACGATGTGATGCCGCAATTTCAGGACCTCGAAGAGCGGATTCAACGATTGGACTGGACGGGTGTAACCTCGCTGACCCATCAGCTCAGACCGTGGTTAGCGATGGTTGGCCTGACTGATCTGGAAAATAAATTATGGGAAATTGAAAAGGAGGCCCATAACCGCCCGGCCTTTGAAAGCCTGCAAGCACAGTGGATCTCTTTCAGGGCCAAACTCCAGCAAATGACATTTGTGTTAGGCGATGAATTGCAGCGGATAAAGTAATAAAGACGGCTGGCTTTCCGAA
Source organism: Larkinella arboricola (assembly GCF_003259745.1). Lineage (GTDB taxonomy): Bacteria > Bacteroidota > Bacteroidia > Cytophagales > Spirosomataceae > Larkinella > Larkinella arboricola. Next base: position 12,932 of record NZ_QLMC01000005.1, read on the forward strand.
TCGGTCCTGTAGCAACGAGAGACTTTGCAAAACGGCTGATAAACTTATGTCAGCTTATTAAACTTTCATTAAAACAGTGACTTTTTTTACGAAAAAACGTCATTTCATAACAAAATAGACCAATTTGTCAGACAAGGGCTAAGCTTAGGCGCGGTTGTTGTACGATTTTTGTTACTGATTTGAGTAGTTCGTAAATGGTAATCATTGTAAAGACGATGTTGCCTGATTGAATAAAAAGAAAAGCCGCCTACTGAGAAAGGAAGCGTATTAATTTTGATTGGAACAACCTACTTATATGGAAAATAAATACAGTGTTCTCGTTGTAGAAGATGATACGTACATCCGCAAGGTACTGCGTCATACCTTGCAAACAGAGTTTGACGTGACAACGCTGAACAACGGAATTGAAGCGATGGACTGGCTGGAAGCTGGCAATCCGGTGGACATTATTATTACGGATTTGCAGATGCCTTACTTAAGCGGTCAGGATTTGATCCGGACTATCCGGGCCAGTTCGCTGTTGCGGCAGGTTCCGATTATTGTCCTGTCAACGTTTACGGATAGTGCCACTAAAATTGCCTGCCTGGAACAAGGAGCTGACGATTACATGATTAAGCCTTTTAATCCGCTCGAAGTCAGAGCCAAAATTAATGCAATTCTGCGCCGGACGAGCGACAGGAACGGGGCTGTATATTCAGCGCCTATGCCTAAAAAGTCGGCTTTTTGATTTTATAGCTTACAATTCATATGCTAACGGAATTGGCAAACGGAACTGCCTTTCGAGTCTTATACGTCGAAAATGACCCTCAGATGGCTGCGGATTTTAATCAGGCGTTTGGTCAAACCGCGTCGATTACCGTTGCAAGAAGTCTGAAAGAAGCCCTTTATTATCTGGAAGCGGAACCAGATATTGATCTGGTGGTTTTCAACGACCGTTTAAACAGCACGTTGTTTCTAAACGCTGTCCGGAATAATCCGGTTACCGCAAAAGTTTCAACAATCCTGCTGACAGACAATCCCAGCATTGACCTGCACGCTGAACCATTCCGGGGGCGTGTGATCGACGTGTTTAACTACGGTTATGCTGAAGAATCGTTGCAGACGCGGCTGTCGTATCTGATTCGCAAGAAACAATACGCCGAAACTGGCGGTAATGTAGAGAAGCCTGTGCAAGTCCGAATGCCAATCTGGAAACGGGTTTTTGACTTTGTGGGTGCTTTTATTTTACTGTTACTGCTTTCGCCCATTTTGCTGGTGGTCGCCATTCTGGTGAAACTCGATTCAAAAGGACCTATTTTTTACGGTTCCAAGCGGGTTGGGATGGGGTATAAAGTATTTAATATGTACAAATTCCGGACGATGCGGACCGATGCCGATAAGATGCTCTCCAGCATGGCGTCACTGAATATGTACAATACAAAAAAAGAGGAAGAGCCAGCCGACGCGCTTTGCGAAGCGTGCCAATTGGCCGGAACCGGCTGCCAGCGCCCCCTTTTCCTGGACGATAAGCAGGTTTGCGAGGACGTACATTTCCGTACCGAGAAAGCGAAAGCCATGTTCTCGAAATTTAAGGAAGATCCCCGCGTAACCCGGCTGGGCAAGTTCCTGCGAAACACCAGCATCGATGAGCTGCCGCAGTTCTATAATATATTACGGGGCGATATGTCATTTGTTGGTAATCGGCCTCTGCCGCCTTACGAAGCCGAAAAGTTAACCGCGGCTGGTTACGCCCGGCGGTTTGCGGCCCCGGCCGGGTTGACGGGCCTCTGGCAGGTTACCAAACGGGGTGGGGCGGCTGTTTCGGATCAGGAGCGCATCCAGCTTGATGTGCTTTATGCCAAGAAGTTCTCGTTCAAAACCGATTTGATGATTGTGATACGAACCCTGAAAGCGGTATGGCAGAAAGAGAACGTGTAGACAGCGTGCCCCTGATTTCGCTGATCACCATCAACTATAACCAGGCCGCGGTTACCTGCGAGCTACTGGAATCGACCCGGCGGTTGAATTATCCCCGTTTTGAAATTATTGTAGTCGATAATGCTTCGGTCGAAGATCCAACGGAGCGCATTGCAAAAGGGAATTATCCAAACGTAAAGGTCGTCGTCAGTCCGGAAAACCTCGGTTTTTCGGGCGGCAATAACCTCGGGATGCAGTACGCACAGGGCGATTACTTTTTTTTCCTGAACAACGATACCGAAGTAACACCGGATTTGCTGGACCAGTTACTGAAACCGTTCCAGGCGAATCCCCGGGTTGGCATAGTGTGCCCCAAAATCCGGTTTTATTTTCATCCAACGATCATTCAATACGCGGGTTATCACCCTTTAAACCCGTATACCGGTCGTACCTGGTCCATTGGCCTGGGCGAAACCGACCAGGGACAATATGATCAGGGTGGCCCAACGGATTTTGCCCACGGTGCAGCCATGATGGCGAGTCGTCGGGCCGTTGAGGAGGGGGGAGCTATGGATGAATCGTTCTTTCTGTATTATGAAGAGCTGGATTGGTCGATGCAGATCCAACGGGCCGGTTTTCAGATTTACTACCAGCCGTCGGCCCTGATTTACCACAAAGAGTCGATCAGCGTTGGAAAAGCCAGTCCGATGAAAGTCTATTATCATACGCGCAACCGGCTGTTGTTCATGCGAAGAAATGTCGGTGGCTTCCCGTTGTATGTCTTTATTCTGTATTATTTCTGTTTTGCCCTGACCAAAGCCGTTCTTCTTTATGCGGTAAAAGGGCAGATTGCGTACCTCCGCTCTTTAACAAAGGCCGTTGTCTGGCATTTCAAAAATAAAATTCGTCGGCCTGCAAAAGCCGTTTTCCCGTCCGTCGTTACGGTTTCTTAACGAACCACTTTATGGAAATCTTGCTGGCTGTCTGTATAGGGCTTGTTGTCTATACGTATATTGGATACGGTATCTTGGTTTGGTTATTGGTTCGCCTTCGCGGACGCCGGGCTGTATTAAAAACGGATGCGGCTTTTACTCCGGAAGTAACGCTGATTATTCCGGCTTATAATGAGCGGTCGTGTCTGGCTGAGAAGGCCGCAAATTCCTTTGCGCAGCATTATCCTGCTGATAAAATTAAATTTCTATTTGTTACGGAAGGTTCAACAGATGGTTCGTCCGACTTCCTGCGGGCAAGCTACGGCTCTAAAATTTCGCTGCTGGAAGGTACTGAACGTCGGGGAAAAGTGGCCGCTATGAATCGGGCCATGCAGCAGGTAACGACGCCAATTGCCATTTTTACGGATGCCAACACGATTCTGAACCGGGAGGCCGTGCAGAACCTGGTTCGCCATTTTCAGGACCCAAACGTTGGGGCGGTAGCGGGTGAAAAACGGATTCTGACCAACGACAGCGAATCGGCGGCCGGATCGGGTGAAGGGCTTTACTGGAAATACGAATCGTTTCTGAAGCGAATGGACTCGGATCTGCACACCATCGTCGGCGCGGCTGGCGAGCTGTTTGCCGTCCGGACGGAATTGTATGAACCGGTCGAAACGGATACCATTCTGGACGATTTTATTATTTCGTTGCGCATTGCTGGACGAGGTTACCGCGTAGCTTATGAACCGGATGCGTATGCAATGGAACGGCCTTCTTTCTCGATTGTTGATGAACAGAAGCGTAAAATCCGAATTTCGGCCGGGGGCTTTCAATCCATTGTCCGTCTGAGTTATCTGCTGAATATTTTCCGGTATGGTTGGCTGACCTTCGAGTACGTTTCGCACCGGGTCATGCGTTGGGCAGTAGCGCCCCCCTGTTTACCGCTGATTTTTCTTGCAAACGGCTGGCTGGCGGTTCAAGAATGGATGGATGGTTCGGCGGGAGGGTATAGCTGGACGGTTTTATTTGGCCTTCAGTGTTTATTTTACGCGGCCGCCTGGTTAGGCTATCGGTTGGAGAAGAAAAATTTGCGCTGGAAACTGCTGTTTGTGCCGTTTTATTTCACCTTTATGAATGTTTGCGCGCTGGCTGGTCTGGTTCGGTATTTGAAAGGTAATCAGTCAGGAACGTGGGAAAAGGTCCGTCGGGCGGGCGAAGTAGAATTAAAAACGCCGTAACTGGTTTGTAAGTCTAACAGCTTTAATTTCAATTATAAATCGTTCGTATCCTTTTCTGCTTTACTTAAAAACCATTTACTATAACCGTATTTATTCAGGAAAAAAGTGATTATTCGGTATTGCATTAGACCGCTTTAAATTATAGACAAACGCCTTCATTATTTTTTTAAAATTTACCTTTTATAGACGTTGAAATTTCTATTCATAGCCTGGTATTTATGTCTGATAAATCGACCCTGCGATTAACTATAGTATTTAATGGCTTCTTCTATTAATTGAGTCGCCATCTTCTGCCAATACCTAACTTGAGTCGCTGAAATGTTCTATCAGGGCTTTATCTGCCAAGTTTTCTTTAGATACTCTTATACGGAAAAGGCATTAGGCTTGCGTTGGTTACCAGATTATATATAAAAAAATGTACTATTTGAAAAAAAATATTTTTTAATGTTGGCAAAAATATTTTCATATTTTGGTGGTGGGGTTTGTATAAAACTATTGAATTGGTGCCACTTTATTTGATTTTACTACTTAGTTATTGCAAAAATAATTTCATATTTCATATATTGTCTGGTAATTGCGCTAACTAACATATTGGTACTAAATCCTTGATTATAAGATATATTTGGTTGCAATTATGTTATTTATTTGATCACATTATTTCTCTCTTATACCTACAAGCCGGTTAATTGCTATGCTCAACTTTAATTTCATTGCTATGAAAAAATTTATACTTTTCTTGTTCTGTTTTATTCCCTCCGTATCGCTTTTTGCTCAGACTGAATATCAGCTTGTTCCGGCAAAGATTGAAGCGGAAAGCTTTGCGGAAATGAGTGGTGTTCAAACTGAATCCACATCCGATGTCGATGGAGGGCTTAATGTAGGTTGGATTGAAGCGGGTGACTGGATGAAGTACAAACTGAACGTGCCCACGGCGGGCTTATACACGTTGAGCTTTCGGTTGGCTACCTGGCAAACCGATGGACAGCTTGAGATCAGAAATGCCGCCGGGACCGTTCTGGCTACTGTCAATGTCCCGGTTGGGGGAGGTTGGCAAAACTGGGAGACTGCCAGTGCAACCATCTCGTTACCGGCGGGGAATCAGGTTTTGCAGATTTACGACAAGCAGGGCGGCTGGAATTTTAACTGGTTCGATGTAACCGCCCGAAACATTCCCACCAGGGTTCAGGCCGAATATTACGAAGCTATGAGTGGCGTACAGACGCAGCCTACAATGGATACCGGCGGAGGTTTCAACGTGGGATGGATTGAAGCCGGCGACTGGATGGACTATAAGATCAAGGTGCCGACAGCCGGTACTTACGCCATTAATTTCCGGGTGGCCAAGCAGTACGGCCCTGGCCAAATCGAAGTGCGAAACGCTGCTGGTACGGCCCTGACCTCTGTTAATGTGCCCATTACGGATAACTGGCAAAACTGGACAACCGTCAGCGGAACCGCGACGTTACCGGCTGGAATCCAGACTATTCGAGTTTATGCAGTTCAGGGCGATTGGAATTTTAACTGGCTTGAAGTCCAGGCGTATACGGCTGCGGTTAACCCATCTGTCATTACGTTTGAAGCAGTACCCAGTAAAACCCTCGGGGAAGCGCCCTTCGATCTGGTCGCGAGCAGCAACAATGCCCAGACACCCGTTAACTTCTCATCATCCAACCCGTCCGTAATTTCCGTATCCAACGCAACCGGTGTATGGAAAGCAACCGTCGTGGGCGTGGGAACAACTACTATAACGGCTTCCCAGGCAGGGAACGCTACTTTTAGTGCGGCTGAAAATGTGTCCCGGACCGTATCGGTATACCCCGCAGTGATGGGTACTAAAATTCCGATTGAAGGCAAACGCTGGTATCAGCTCAATAACGTTGCCAACGGTTTGGAAGGACTGTTTGACGGAAATACCGTTAATGAAGTGAATACGGGCTATGGCAAGATGTTTAACAACTTTGACGCCTACTATCCGCTGTTGCCGGGCGAAACCATGACCATTGAAAGCATCCGGTTTTTCGATGGTGCCGGTATGATGGTCGACCACCCGGTTACCATATCGATTATCACCGATCAGTGGGAGCGAATTCCCATTGCGACCTTCACGGGGCAGGAGTACAACAGCTGGGTGGGGCCTTATCCAAACCGGCCCGTTACCGGCGATGCCCGCTTCAAGCTGGATGTGCCCATTAGCAACGCCCGTTACCTGGTGCTGAATGCCTGGTGGAATTATCCGACGGAAATGGAGCTTTACGGTAGTTATACGCCAACCACGGTTCCGAATACGCCCATACCGCAGAAGTCGGTGCCGTTGAAAAATTTCCTGGGTGTTAATGCATTCGAATGGGATTTTCTTGATGGCCGGATTCCGGATGTCATAGACGAAAACCGCATGAATGCCGTCAAAGCGTTCCAGGGTATTCGTCACTACATCGACTGGGAGAAACTGGAAGCCAACGAAGGAAAATATACGTATAATCCGACCCATAGCGGAGGCTGGAACTACGATGCGATCTACGAACGCTGCAAAGCTGAAGGGATTGAGGTGCTGGCCTGTCTGAAGACGCTGCCGAACTGGATGCTGGCCACGTACCCGGAAGATCAGCGGGATACCGAAAATGTGCCCGTTCGCTACGGGAGCGACTTTTCACTGCCAGCTTCCTACATCGATCAGGCGCGGGTAGCTTTTCAGTACGTTGCCCGGTACGGTTATAATACCAATGTAAACCCGGCACTGGTGAGTGTGAACCCGGCGCAACGCTGGACTGGTGACGGCATTAATACCGTCAAGATCGGTATGGGCTTAATCAAATACATTGAATGTGACAACGAGCGGGATAAATGGTGGAAAGGCCGGAAAGCGTATCAAACTGCCCGTGAGTATGCGGCTAACCTGTCGGCGTTCTACGATGGTCATAAAAATACGATGGGACCGGGCATCGGTGTGAAAAACGCGGACCCGAACATCAAAGTGGTTATCGGTGGTCTGGCATCGGCCTACGCCGGTCCCGACTACTTGCAGGGCATGATCGACTGGTGTAAACAATACCGTGGTTACAAACCCGACGGAACTGTTGATCTGTGCTGGGATGTGATCAACTACCACCTGTATCCTGATAATTCCAACTCGTCGCAAAGTGGTATGTCGGGCCGGGGCGCTGCGCCGGAAGTTTCATCGGCGGTTGATGTTGTAAAAGACTTTATTGAAGCCGCTCACCGGTATTCGTACGATATGCCGGTGTGGGTAACGGAAACCGGGTACGATGCCAACCAGGGCAGCCCGCTGAAAGCTATTCCGATTGGTAACAAAAATGAGTACCAGACCCAGGCTGACTGGATTCTGCGGACGGCGTTGTTTTATGCTCGCTCGGGGGTGGAACGGGTTTTCTTCTATCAGATGTATGACGATAACTTCCTGAATCCAACGCAGTTTGGCTCATCGGGTTTGATCAATCAGAACTTTACCCGCAAACCGGCCGCCGACTTTCTTTTCCAAACGAATAAAATTCTTGGGAAGTACACGTACAAAGAAACGATCAACACCAACCCGATTGTCGATCGGTATGAGTATCAGGGCAAGTCAGCGTACGTGCTGGTCGTGCCTGATGAAGTGGGTCGGACGGCGCAGTATACCCTGGATTTAGGAGCAGCAGCTTACGCCAAAGTATACACGCCTAAAATGGCCAGCGACACGGCTGATATGCAGAAGCTTAACACCTCGGCCGGAAAACTGACGCTGACGGTGACCGAAACACCCATGTTTGTAATTGCTTCCGATCAGTTGGTTACATCATCCACTTCCACAACGGCAACGGCCCGTCTGGCGTCAGCGGAGTCGCCGGGTAAATCCCTGGATGAATCCATCCGCGTATTCCCGAATCCGACGGCTGATTATGTTACAATTGACTTCGAAGGCAATACGGATGCACCGCTGGAGATCAATTTGTTCAGCGCCAGCCAGGGAACGCAATACAAGCGTATTAAGGCCCAGAAGACGGATAAAACCTATTCACAGACCATTAACATGACGGGATTACCAGCCGGACTGTATATTCTTGAAGTGAAACAGGGACCGGAGCGGGTAGTACGGAAAGTGATAAAAGCCGATAAATAAAGATAAAGGGTAATTAAAAAAGGCTGCCAGCTTCTCAGAAGCTGGCAGCCTTTTTTAATTAAGCGCGGTCTGAAGTTTATATATTTTAATCCCGTTAAAAAGCGGCTGTCTTACGGCATGATCGCTTGTAATACTTTTCGTCTTAAAAATTTAAATCAAAGTTATACTTGATCTGCCGGTACAAAGCGCGTCCCCAAACGACGAAAAAATTAGTATTCTGATGACGCCAGTTACTTCGCGTTACCGTGCTGGGCTCATCCTCCGAGTTTTTCTGCTCGAACATCGCGTTAAAGTCCGTGAGGAATAAGCCTTTCCCTTTGTTTTTGATGAAGGAAATGCACATTCTGTACTCCGTCTTGTCTGATTTTATTCCTTCAACATAACGCCCAAATTTTTGTAAGAAATTGCTCCGTCTTAAATGGGGGTGATCGCTGTAATAATAAATCTTGTTATAATCACCGTACCAGGGCTTATACAGCATTTTAGAGAAACCGTTCTTATACGGTTCCAGATAAGGATAAGGAAAATAAGCGTAAAACCGTACTATATCCAGCTTCTTATCCTCGTTCATCATATCCAGCGCGTTTCTGAAATGCGTTGCAAAGGCTGGTTTAGGTATAAAGTCTTCCTGCACATAAAGCGTATAAGGACTTTTAACGGCATCCTGGCCTTTGTTCAGGTTGTTGGCTAATCCCTTATTTTTCGGTGTTGTAACTAACCGAAAATCATATTGCGTATTTAAGTTATGAATGGCGTTTAAATGCTCTGGCTTACTGCCATCATCCGAAACAATAATTTCGTCGAACGTACAGTTTAACTCCTTGAACGTTTTTAATAAACGCGCCAGGGAACTGCTTCGGTTATAATGGGTTATTAATAACGTAACACCCGGAAAATGCGTGGATGAAGGGCTCATGAGATGTAATCGGAACAATGGAAGTTAGTCGGAATCAGGAGCTAATAAGTTAATCTTTCAGGGTTGCCAGTTCAAATGTATTTTTAAGCAGACGGTATTTTAAATACCACCAGCGTAAGAAAAGAAAGGCTGGATTGCTGCTTTCCCGCCAGTCGGCCCGGTTTAAAGTACTGGGTTCGGTATTGGAGTTCTTTTGATCGAACATGGTTGTTAATTCGTTGAAGAAGAGTCCTTTCCCCTTCTTCTGAATAACGGAAAGGCACATCTTGTATTCAGTCTTGTCAGAGTGAATTCCCTCCGCATAACGACCAAATTTCTGTAAAAAGTTACTCCGCCTTAGATGGGGGTGATCACTGTAGAAATAAAACTTTAAATGATTGGAATACCAGGGCCACGGTTTATAAACCATTCGCGAAAATCCCTTTCCATACGGCTCCAGGTAGGGGTACGGAAAATAGGCGTAGAACCGGATGATGTCCAGGTCCTGTTCGTAGTTCATGATGGCGAGCGCATCGTTAAAGTGTGTCGCAAAGGCCGGCTGAGGAACAAAGTCTTCCTGTACGTATAACGTGTATGGGGTTTTGACGGCGTCCTGCCCTTTGTTGATGTTATTGCCCAACCCTTTGTTTTTAGGCGTGGTAACTAGTTCAAAACCGTATTTTTTAGCGAGGGTTCTAACGGCGTTTAAATGCTCTGGTTTACTGCCGTCGTCAGAAACGACAATGCCGTCGAACCGACAATTTAACTTGCTGAACGTCTGCAATAGCCGTTCCAGTGAACCGCTTCGATTATAATGCGTAACCAGTAAGGTTACACCCGGGAAATAGTTTTCCATCCGTTGAATAGATTAATGCACATTTATCGTACAACTGTTCCAGCATCAATGCACTAACAAGACTTGTCCAGTTTTTAAAAATGTCCTGTCAGGTGTATTGGTAGTAGGCAATGTATACGTAATTTTCCAGGGGTAAACGCCTTCTTCACAGGGTTTTCCCAGGTACGTTCCATCCCAGCCAGCGCCATGCGTATCTGTTATAAAAATGACACTTCCCCAGCGGTTAAATATGCGCAGTTCGAACGTAATTGATTCGTCATGATAAACCTCCAGCACATCATTTATCTGATCGTGATTGGGGGTGAAGACATCAGGTACATAAATCCATGAATTCCGACATTCCTCAGGCGAGCGAACCGTTACCAGCAGGGTATTAGAAACGGAATAGCACTGGTGATTCTGGGGCGTTATACGATTGGGATATTGTGTACATACCAGTCGGTAATACCGCTTCTCCCAAATGGCAGCCTTAATTAAGTATGAGTTTTGATTGGCATTGGCAATATTTTGCCAGCTAAGGCTATCGGTACTTTCCTGCCATTGGTAAACCGGCTGATCATAACCGGAGCCGAGGTTCGATTGAATCAGGTAAGTACTGTTTTCGCAAACTTCCAGGTTTGTGCCGGTATTTCCGTCATAATAAATCTGAACGATTGGGTGACAGGGTCGAAATTGAATGTCATCCAGCGCCAGGTCATTTCCGCAGCCGCCTGGTCCGTTATTGACCAGCTTAACAACTACAGAATTTTCGTTTACCGGCATGGTAAACAGAATAGCATATCGAAGCCAGACTGGGGAAGTTGAGCGCGCTATTGTTCCGGTATGAATCGTTTTAATAAGGCTTCCATCCGCCCGTTGAATTTTCATTGTAATGTCCGGATCGAGTGGAGTAGGCTCCAGGGAATTACAGCCATTTTGCGGAGTTGGGTTCATTAAATTCAAGACCCAGACAGAAAACTCGTACGTTATCCCGCTGCATAATCCGGTTACGGACTGGCTATAAAACTCGCCCGCATCGTAGGAGGCATTCACAATAATCATAGCTCCATTTTGATCACCGGTTGTGTGATCTTCGGTGAGCGTATGCCAGTTTGAACCGTAACAATAGGAGGAGTTTGCCAGTATATATTCACCGTCCGTAGGACAGCGGTCGGATACGTAACGGTAGGTAGTTTGACCTGAGGCCAATGGCTTTAGAACGTCGGTGCCGAACGTTTCGTTAATGATGGCGTCGCCTAATACACCCGTACAGGATTGGGCAAAACTGGTATTTAAAAGGCCCATAAAAAGCACGGTTAACAGGATCGTTTTACGAACTAAAACAAGTACCATCAACACGGCCCGGCCCATAGTATAAAGCGTTACGGAAGTTAAGATGAAGTTGAACCGGATGCAGAAAAGGGCGAGGCCAGCCCCCGAACCGCTTGCCAGACACGCGTAATGAAGGCTTTGCCAAGGCTCCCATCGGCCAGCAGTCGCCGGTCGCTTGTCCAGACCCGTGCGGCTGGATCAGTTACCCGAAACGTGCGCCCCTTGCCTTCCTGTTGCAGCGAAAGCGACATCCAGCCGTCCTCACACTTTCCGGATGGCGGTGGTTTAATACCGGCTGCTACCAACTCGGCCACCGATCCCTCACGGCCGCTATCCAGGGCAAAACCGCCTACGGCAAGCGCATCTGCCCGGCGGAAAGCAAAATTAAAACCGTACACATTCATGAAGGTCTTGTCACGGTTCCGGACGCTATTGACCAGTTGAGCAATCTTTTCGTAGCCCATCAGGGCCAGCCGCGACGAGTTCTGGCTGGGCAAAAACGCGTATAAACCGTAGGTGCAGGCAATGGCCGGATCGTGCAGCGGCTTGGTAATGGCTTCGACCCAACCCGCCGGATAAAGGCAATCGGCATCGGCATTGGCCATGTAAACACCACGGGCCGCTTCCAGACCAGCCTGGCGGGCAAAGGCCACACCGGGCCGGCGCTCGATAATGGACCGCACCCCGCATTGGTCGAGAAGCTCCTGCGTACGATCCGCCGAGTTGTTGTTGACCACCAGAAGTTCGGTCGGTCGGGACAGTTGCTGATCGGCCAGCGACGATAACGTATGAAGTAAATTAGCCTCTTCGTTATACGCCGGAATTACAATGGAAATTTCCGGTTTATCAACATTGAACTTAGCCAGCCGTTTGCGTAAATCGTGTAGTTGTTCCGCGGCAATAGTGTCCGGACGGTAAACAAATAAATGTTTAGAAAGCCAGTTGGGTAAGAGAAGGTTGCTCACGGTTTAACAGAACTGAGTTTCTGATTTATTGCGGTAATAATTTCGTGCGGCATTCGCCGTTTTTAATCGTCACTGTACCCGACCAGGTACGGTTTTTTGAACGAGCATAATAACCATAGGTTCCCTCGATATTCCGGTAGGTTACGTAGCCATCCTGTCCACATGTTGTTGGCGTTCCGGACGACTGATACTTGTTGACAAGGCCCTGCATCGCGTTGGAAACATATACTTCAATATCACTGCCGTCGCCTGCGCCATTGGTCCAGAACATAACGCTGCCAGTTGTAGGTATTTCGGAGATATAAACGCTTTTCGTAATCACGTCGGCACTGTTGCCATTCCGGGCGGTTAACTGGGCTGAAATCACACCGTTCGTTTTAAATTCAATAAGCGGATTGGCTTCGGTTGATGATTGTCCGTCGCCAAATAACCATTGATACCGGTCGGCATTGGTTGATTTATTGGTAAACTGCATCCGGTTAGGCGAACCGTTCACGAAAGCAAAATCAAAATCCGCCTTGGCAATTTTAACCAGACCGCTAATCTCAACACTATTAGAAACCTGATCTTCGCCAACGTCACTTTTAGCGGTTAATGTAATGGTATACGTACCGTCCGTTTTGTATTCAATTTCCGGCGTTTCTGCGGTTGATGCCCGTCCGTCGCCAAACGTCCACTGATACCGTTTCGCGTTCAGCGATTTATTCGTCACTTTTATTTTTCCCGGCGAGCCTGAAACCTGTTCCACAGAAAAGTCCGCAATGGGCCGGGGAGTGATGTCCGGCTGACAGCTAACGGCAAACGCAACGAGTGTAATCAGAAAGAATACACGGTTAATGAGAGGACTTAACTTATTCATAATTTGGCCTGGTTGTACGACTTTCGTTTTCAATGGTGTGTACTATTGGATAATACTTTATTACGGTTGTTTTGCGGTAATCGGATTCCTTTCGTAAACCGCATTTCGATGTGATTATATGTCCACCGGGAGACGATATAAATGAGATAATAATTGAGAAAAACCAGATAAACATAAGCTGAGGGCGGCAGTTTCAGCAGCCGTATGAACACGACATTAAACAAACTCAGCAAGAGTGTGTGGGTCATGTAAATCGAATAGCTGTATGTTCCGATGTTTTTCAATAAACCTGACTTCTTCAATAGAGCAGAAATAATGCCGCGTTCAAAGGAAAAAGTAAGAATTGCGAGAAAGAAAATAAATTCATAGACAAAGCCAATTGCTTTCAAAGCCGTCCCGTAATAGATCATCAGACCCAAAACCAGCATGGTCAGAATTTCCAGAAACGAAAAGTAAGATGCTTTGATCTGGCTGAGGACAGGGTAGGCTTTGTTGAAAACGTAATAGCAGACCGAACCCGTAAAAAAGCCGATAATCCCGCGTAAAAAACCGTAATCAAAACTATAATTCAGTTCCGACCGACCCGTTATCGCGATGAGAATAAAAAGACCCAGAAAAGGTAAAGATCCCAATACCGCGTATTTGACCGACTGTAACCTGGCTTTATGCAACAGAACCAACGCGCCCCCGAAAATGAGGTAACAAATCATTTCGGCGCTGATTGACCAACTGGGAATGTTCCAGCTTACATCCCGAATCCCCGGAAACTTTACAGAGTTTACCAGAAAAAGGGATGTAAAGAAGGTGAGAACGTTGTTGCTTTCGTTATAAGGTTGGTTAATGTGGATGTACGTAGAGAAGTAAAGCTTTATGTTTTCAATGATTAAAAAACAGAAAAGCAGGATAACGTGCAGCGGATAAATTCGCAGTAATCTCTTTTTGATAAAGCCTCCTAATTCAGCGCCATTGGAAATTTTTGGATAGCTGTACGTAATAACGAATCCACTTAGTACAAAAAAGAAGTCAACAAACATGTCAGAGTTTTCGACAAAGTTATTGTTGAGCAAAGGGGTATCGGCAAAAGGCGATAAGTGGAAAAATACCACCATAGAGGCAAAGATCCCCCGGAAGATATCCAGAACGTGAAATCGGTGTTTAATGGTTTGTGGATTCGCCATGTTACAGGGATTCTTTAAAGGTTCTGATTTCCGGAAGTGATACCTTAAACCGTAGTGTCAAGGCCAGATAAATTAATCCGCCCAGAGCAATTTCCACGACGGTATTGAAGACGCCCTGAGAACCTACCATTTCTTTGTAACCGAAGATGGTAATTACCATTAGTAGGCAGAAACTAAGTGGCTTGGCAATATTGGACAGGAATTCTTTAAAGAAGTTTCCGATCAGCGAATACGCAATGTAAAAGTTCAGAATCAGGCTGATAAACGTTGTCGTCAGATAGGAAAAGGCGATACCCGTGACGTGCCAGTATTTTCCGAAGAAATAAAGCAGCGGAATCTTAACGACTAGTGTAGCCAGATTCAGGTAAAATAACAGATTGGGTTTGCCTTTGGTAAAAGCGAGTGTAAACAGCGGATGCGTCAGACAGCCAAAGAAACTCTGGAAAACGAAAATTTTAATCAACGGAATTGTATTGTCCCAACCCGGTCCATAAAATATAGGAACTACGCTCTCGGCTGTAATCAATAAACCAGCCAACAGGGGAAGGTTTAAATAACTGATAATATCCAGGATTTTGATGTAGGAGTTCTTTAATTCCTGATCATTACCCTTCATTTTTGCCAGAACAGGATAAGCGACCTGCAAAATGATCGGGTTTAATTTTGTGATTGGAAAGACCGCTAATTGATAGGCAATGGTATAATAACCCAGCGATGTGACGCCCAATAAACTACCAACAATAATGTTGTCGGCATTGCCCTGAATAAATCCGATTAAGCCGTCACCGACATTAAATAAGCCAAACTGGAGATGGTCTTTAATCAGTTTAAGGTTAAAATAAAATGACGGTTTGAAGTACTTTGAGCCCAGAATAATGGATAAGACCGTCCGGACAACGTGCATAATTAGATAGCCAATAATCAGGGACGTTTCGGCATACCCATTATACGCTAAAGCAATAGCAATAGAGGTGCCGGTAACTGTGCCGATAATTTCAATAATGGCAACTGCTTTAAACTGAAGCTCTTTTTGTAAAATGAATAAATAGATTTGTCCGAAATAATTGATGATAAAATAGATAGAGGCTAATTTTATTACCTTGTCCAGCCGGGGTTCATTATAAAAAGAAACGACCAGCGGAGAGCTGAAATACACGATTAAAAAGACCGTTCCACCCAGTATCAGGCCCATAAAATATAAGCTTGATAGCACTTTGGGATCACTCTCCTGTTTTGAAATGATGGAGTTGGAAAAGCCCAGATTAGTGAATATAAAAAAGAAGTTAATGATCAGTGTACTGACGCTGACTACTCCAAAAACGGAAGGCTCGAGCAGGCGGGCCAGGATCGAAACTTGCAGAAACTGGAATACCGTTGAGATGACGGTGGAAATAGTAATCCATTTCCCGCCACTAATGGCCTGTTGTTTGGTACTCATGTGCCTTTAAAAATCTACTGCGATATTTTTCCGTATTGAAGCATGCGTTGGTTTTCCAGCGAACGGAGCGAGCGTTGCACTTCCGTAGAATGTTCCGGTTCGGTAGGCCGTTGCTGGGCATCCGTCTTGCTGGGGGCGTCGATGTAACTGGTATCCACCCGATTCAAGACAGCCAGCGTCGTGTGAGTAGCAATTTTCAGGTACATTTCAAGCAGTTTTTGTTCGGCCCGCGCCCAGATGCTGTTCACGTCGGTTACCAGAATCGAAAGCGTGCTTTGGTTGACCAGATAAACCGGAATCGGACTGCTGATCAGGGCTGGTATTTCCAGAATGATCCGGTCAAACCGGGACGCGTCAAACTTGGTCTTGCTGTCGAACAGGTGCTCAACCTCCGTGACGTTCATCAAATCCGAGCGTCGGGTGTAGGGGAAGAACGTAATACCGTTCTGGTCTACCATTTCCGGTTCATTGGCCGCGCGCGGGTAGCAGTAGGCCACCTTCTGACCGGCTTCGACATAAATCCGGCCCAGGTTGGTAGCAAGCCAGGTTTTGCCCTGTTTCGAGCGTACGCTGAATAGGGTAATAACGGGCGGATACGGTTTGATAGCCGTGGTTTTTACAATTTCAAAATTGATTGCGTTGCACAATTGCTCCAACATACTCAGTGCGGTGCGACCGGCTTTGGAATCAATCGAAAGTTTGCGGACCGTCGGGAAAAGAGCCGTCATGGGACGACCCATCACTGACTCGGCCTGCTCGGGCGAACCAATACTGCGATCAGCCCAGAACCGGATGGCGGTTAAGACCATCGCAATGAATAACCCAACACCAAAACCCAGGGCTATAAACAGCCAGCGTTTGGATTGTGCATCGTGCGGGAAACTTGGCGTATCGAGAATCGTCAGGGCGCCATCCACGGTAATGTCCTGGCGACGCGTAACCGCTTGATTCATGTACTGAACCGCTGCCATATATTCTTTTTCGGCCAGTTCCTGATCGCGCGTGAGCTGCCGAAGCTGCGACTCCAGCGGGCTGTATTCATCCGTCAGCTTTTCGTACTCTTTCAGCCGTGTTTTATATACTTCAAGTTTGGCTGAAGACTCTTCGAAATCGATGGTTTTAGCCAGCCATTCGTCCAGAAGCGTGCGCTGCGGGATGGATTCCGGCGAGGTTTCGGCCGCCGAATACGTCCGGGCGGTTGTTTTCAGAGCATCTGAAGCCTGATCGACCCGGGTTTGCAGACGACTGATGACGGCAGCCGGCTGGTTATAAGCCTGAGCACTAGCAAGTTGATTCTGGGCGTCGGCTAAGTCGGCCTGTCTGGCTTTCAATTCGGTATTGGCCGTGATTAACACCCCCTGCAGACTTAAACGCTTGTTCAGCGCATCAACCGATGCTTTAGCGGCTCTGTTCCGCATCAACTCCTTGTTATAATCTTCGGTAAACAAATCCCGCGATGCGGCAATGTTTTTGGATTCGGATGGGAAGTTCAGCAACTTGTGCTCCACGTTGAAGGCGCGCAGTTTGTTATCTGCTTCATCCAGTTTTTTCTTCAATTCCTGGGTCTGCCCTTCGTAATAGCTGACGACCGTGTTGGTTTCGGCGGTTTTCAGGGCGGAATACCGTTTGTTCAGAACCGAAATAGCCGCGTCCAGCGTCTGTTGGGCTACCGCCGGGTCATTCGATTCATACTCCATATCCAACATATCACTCGAGTTGCGACGGGTAGCCTTCAGCTTTTTCGCCATCGTCCACACCGAGTAAGATGTTTCCGACTTGAGCAGTAAATTTTTAATGGGATTATCGGCTCCGACGCGCGAGAGGCTGTCGATGCGGGCATAGAGGGTAGCTTCATTCGCATTTCTAACCAGCGAAAGCCGCAGGTTTTCCGGGATTTCCTGCCGGAGTTCCTGAAAACCCTCCGCCGACAAGACTTTTTCGTCCGGTTTTTCGAGGGGGAGGTGCCGGGTCAGCAAACTTACCCCGACCTGGCGCAGCGTTTCCTGCGAATTAAGCGTAGTGAGCAGGTTTTCGAAAGCAACGCCGGACTGATCCATAAAGCCCGCTTTCTGATCGGTGAGCAGTGAATAGCCAGAAGCCAGCCCGGTGTAGAGTGTCGCCTGTGACTTGTATGCTTTTGGCTCGTTCTTCGTGAAAAAATACACGGACACTGCCGTCACAACCGGAAGCAATATAAACCAGAGCGCATGTTGCCGTAAAAGACGCAGGAATACTCGTGGTGTCATGGAATTGATAGATTATTTACGTTTTAATTGTTGAAGAGGAACACCCACGAGGGTTTCGAAATAATAGACGTTTTTCATTAACTCGCCCCGGGCCAGTTCCGTACCGGACTGGGCCTGAACATAGGCATTGGTCACCCTCGCCCAGTTTGTCGGATCCATTCGGCCAGACTTTGAATCGGCTTCTGCAACGCGGTATACGGCCAGGGCGGCCTGTTCGTCCTGAATGCGGAGTTTCAGAATCCGTTGTGCCGTCAGCAAATCCTGATAAACCGTAATTAATTCCTTACGAAACTGTTTCTCAACAACTTCTTTCCGGACCAGGGCCGCCTGGTAATTCGCGCGGGCCTGCCGTATTTTCTGGTTCCGGCCAAGCAAATCGTACAGGCTCACCTGGAGCCCAACCCCGTTACGGTATCCGTTGGCAATCTGCCCCAGAGCATCCGGTCCAAACGAGGTGTTTGATATAATGGCCTGATTACCAAATGAATATGTTGTAAATCCGGTTGCCGACTGTAAAATGGCTATTTTAGAGAGTTTGTAGTCAACGTTCTGAGTGACAATGACCTCGTTTTCGTACCGGACATCCGGCGACTGGGCGACGGCAATTTTTGCGATCTCTTCAAACGGTAATAACTGGGCGGCCAGGTCCTGCGTGATGTCCAGATACAGCGTGTCGCTCACTACGGATAGCCTCGTCGGTGCCTGATTGGGCGAAGCCGTATTTTGTCCGTAGCCCAATGAAGAAATAAATAGACAGAAAAGAGACAATCGTGTAGCCTTGTGATGCACGGATTTTACAATAGTTAGAATTGCTGCTGTCATCTCTACGGATAGCCTGGAATTTTGAGTAAAGTATCTTTAGTAGAGATAGGGTAGCAAAAATGGTACCACACTCTCTGCTAAAGGCAACGTCAGGCTTAGTTCAACGTATACGCAGATAGTATGTAACTAATTGATATATTGGCTTTTATTGTAGGCCTTATTTTCTGTGTTTGCAGATGGTACCCATAAAATTTAATTCAAAATTGACCTTAAATTAAATTATCATTAACGGATCCGACTATTTATTAAATGGTTGATAGTACTTAAGAGTTAAGCATACTATTTGCTTTGTAATACGGAAGGATCAGTAGGGTCGTTTTTCTGTTATCAGACAGGTATATAAACTAAGGAACCAATTGATAGCCCTAACGATATTGGATCAGCTCATGAATAGATCATCTGGCGGAACAAATTTTGTCATCACTTCACGGCAGCCCTGGGAGGAAAAACAGTTGGGCAGTAACATTCGGGATATGGCCCGAACCTTATCTGTCAACCACTCGGTATTGTTTGTCAACGAACCGCTGGACTGGTCGGCGCGGCTTTCCGACAAATCCGGAAGAGCCCAACGACGGGATAAATTTATGGCTGAAAATCAGGGCCGTCATTTGATTCAGGCGGAGGAAAATTTGTGGGTGTTGTCGCCCAAGACGCTGCTGGGATCGTTTAACTGGCTGCCCGACACGCCTTTTTACGATTGGGCAAACCGCTACAATGGAACCGTATTGTCGAACGAAATTAAAGCAGCCGTTCAGGAACTGGGCTGGAAGTCGTTCGTACTGATTAACGATAACGACATGCTTCAGGGGTTTTACCTGAAAGAATTGCTCCAGCCGGACGTGTATGTCTATTACCTGCGGGACAATTTTCTGGCGGTCAATTTCTGGAAGCGCCACGGGGCCCGACTGGAACCCCTGCTCATGAGCAAGGTGGATCTGGTGGCCAGTAATTCGCTGTATCTGGCCAATCAGGCCGCCCGTTATAACCCGCGTTCGGTGTATGTTGGGCAGGGTTGCGATCTGAAAATGTTCGATCCGGCCGCCATTACGGAAATTCCCGCTGATATTGCCGCGCTGCCCCGCCCCCGAATCGGCTACGCGGGTGCGCTTACGGGTTTGCGGCTGGATGGTGATCTGATTGGAAACCTGGCCCGGCAACGACCCGATTGGCAGATTGTCCTGATCGGGGCCACCGACGACTCGTTCCCAACCGAACAGCTGAGTGCTCTGCCGAACGTGAGCTTTCTCGGCGCTAAAACGCCCCGCGAGATTCCGGCTTACCTGGCCGCTATGGATGTGCTGATTAATCCGCAGATTCTGAACGAAGTAACCATTGGTAATTATCCGCGCAAAATTGATGAATACCTTGCGATGGGAAAACCGGTGGTGGCTGGCAAAACCGAAACGATGGCCCTGTTTGATGAACACGTTTACCTCGCCGAAAATACGGACCAGTTTATTGCCCGTATCGACGACGTACTGAATGGTAACGTATTATCGTCGCCGGAAGAACGGATTGCTTTCGCCTGGGAGCATACCTGGGAGAATTCGGTGGGGTTGTTAACTGATGCCATCGATCAATTTCGCGTTTCTAAATCAAAAACTGCGCCGTCCATTTCAAAAACCGTATGAAAGGGTATCTCGACCAGAATCCCCGGCTGAAACAATTCATTCACTGGCTGCTGATTCCGCGCCATGAAGCCCGGCCCCGCCGGTGGGTCAGCTGGTTTGTGAATCCGTTTATTCATAAGCGGCACCGAACATCCATGATTCGGTCGTCGGTGCGGATGGATGTGCTGCCGTTTAATGCCTTTTCGCTGGGCGACCGCAGTGTCATCGAAGCATTCAGCGTGGTGAACAATGGGGTAGGGCCGGTGTCGATCGGCGACCGCTGCACGGTTGGTATTGGGTCGGTGGTGATTGGTCCGGTAAGCATCGGACATGACGTCATCATTGCCCAGCACGTAGTATTGTCGGGCCTGAATCACTCATACGAAGACGTAACGCGGTCGATCCGGGAACAACCCGTCGTCACCCGTCCCATTGTTATTGAAGAAGAATGCTGGATTGGGGCCAATGCCGTCATTACGGCGGGTGTAACCATCGGACGGCATGCGGTTATTGCGGGCGGAAGTGTCGTTACGCGCGATGTGCCGCCGTATTCCGTGGTAGGGGGCAATCCGGCCCGGTTGCTGAAACAGTACGATCCGGAAGAAAAAGCGTGGGTCAAACCCGCCGTACGGGTTTAAAACCGTCCGATCGTCAGGTACTTTGTGTCCAGTAAATCCAGTATCTCTGAGTGGGCCGTCGTGTCAAATTTGCGGGCGAATAATTTGCCGGACGCGCGCAGGGCGTGTTCGTCGGCTACAGTCAATATTTTAGGGCTGGCTTTCCCTTCCGACCAGTCGATGTAACGCAGGTTATTGTTCTGTATTCTGGACCGGAACGGCGAATTGTACAGCAACGTTTGGAAAACCAGCTCGTCGGCGCCCCACGTCAGCTTGAAAAATCGCTTAACATTGGGATGCATTCGCAAGTATAGGAGAATGTATTTGACGGCTTCCAGCGTAATGGTAAACCATTGGGAGCGCCCCACTATAGTTAATTTCTCCGGTGCCTTTCGGTCGGGGAGCAGCGTATTCAGTAGTTTTTCCAGCGTGTGCTTTCCGGGAATAGGATAATGGGTGAGGTGGTATTTATTCACCCGCTGGATCGCTTCCTGCCATTCATCTTCCAGAGAAAAATATTCCATGAATTGAGTGCCGGCCTGCTTTTGCAGAAAGTGATGAATATACTCCGGTGATTTAAGCGGATAGTCCTGACCACTTAGCAGGTTGATGTAGTCGTACGGAATGGCGGACGCCATGATCTGTTCGAAACCGTTTAAGGTTGCCTGTACCATGCTATAGGCTCCCCAACACACCTTTTGCCGTTTCCGAACGAAGTAAACATTATTATATTGTTGTAATTTCAGGAACGGACGAATATCGGTTTTCTGATCGATATGAACGTAAAAATCCGCATCTGGATGCTGCAACGCCCGAATCAGCCGGTCGAGTTGTTCGGGGTATACATGAGCCAGAATCAAATGCGCTAGTTTCATATCACTCGTCGAATTATATACAAGGTTTTAAGTTTTGAAACCGTATAGGCAAAGATGGGCGGGTCCGGGTAGGACCGTGACGGTTTTGTGAGTAGTCGGAGTTAGGCCGGAAGTTCTGCCTGGGGCGTTACCTTCCTGTCCCACCGGTTACAGGTAGTAAATAACAGGGCGTTGATATAAAGCATGGCACTGGTAGGAAATTGCCCCAATACCGGGTTGGAGTAGCCCATGACGGCAATGCCCACAAAAACCGAGAGGATGGCCCGCATCAGGGATTTAAGCTCGGGGTCCTGGAGATTCCAGACCCGGTATACGCCAATCGCAATCAGTGATACCAGCATGAGGATATAAATAGTCAGCCCGACCCAGCCCACTTCAATCCAAAGTTCAACATACCAGCTATCCGGCGAAATCTGGGCCGCCCAGTGATCGGGCGAAAACCGTTGTCCGGTATCGAGCGAGGTGCCAATACCAGCCCCGAATGGATGGTCTTTCAGCAGAGCCGCCAGTTTTTCCTGATTTTGGAGCCGCAGCAGAAACGACGGATCGTCCATCGGATTCAGGGCGGTGCGCATGCGCTGGATCTGGTAGTTGCCGCTCCCGATGCTAGTGAATTTCAGAATAAAAATCAGGGGCAGAGCCGCACAGACACCAAGGGCAATTTTAACTAAATCGCGTTTGAGGAAGAGATAAAACCCGTAGCCGGCAATCAGCACAAAAAGCGCACTCCGGGTACCTGAAACGGCATAGCCCCAGAAATAAATCAGCAGCAGCACCGCAAAACCAATTTTGCGCGGCATCGATTTGGTTTCAAAAATCCAGATCAGACATAGCAGGGAAACGGCGGCCATTTCGGCCCCGAACTGCGAAGCATCGGTGTAAAACGAAAAGCTGCGCAGGTGTCCAAACAGAATGTGCGTGGAAGCGCCCCCGGAGTTAAGCCAGATGATTTCGTTGGTAGTCAGGCCAATGTACTGTTGTTTGAACGCCCAGAGCGCAGCCAGTACCGACCAGGTTAACCAGGTACGTAGGATAATCCGGAAATCTGTCCGGGTTAGGCCAAGCATCAAAATGGCGCACGTAACGATAAAAAAGTGCAGCGAGAAGGACCGGGCGTGAAAAAACCAGGCTGCGCGGTAGGGCGACTCGGGATTAAATATTTCCAGAACGGTAAAAAAGAACCAGAATCCGACCAGATAAAAAGCCGGATGATGAAGGCTTTTCCAGGAGAGCCGCCGATTATTAAGGAGCAAACTGATAACCAGAAGCCCAAGAATACCATCGATGATCATTCCGAACGGAATACTGATGGGTAGAAAGCGGGCCAGGGCATTGACCAGAAAGATCAACTGCACGTAAACCATGAAACCGAATTTGGGATCGGCAAGCACGGCCCCTACCAGCAAAAGGCCAACGGGCATGATGACCAGCACAACCAGAGCCAGCACTCCAAACTGCGCGATCAGAAAACCGGATGCCAGAGCAATAAGTGTCCCTAACAGGCTATAGAGCCATAATCCTTTTTGTATCTGGTACGATATAGAAGCAAGCTGATCCCGCATTGTTCGAGGTTGGAGCATCCGGAGAAGTCCGGATTAGGGTGCTATTTTAGATTGCGTAAATAGTGCTATAGGGTCTGCCGGGCTACGTTTTCTGAATAAGCCGCTGCTAATAATTTATGCACGGGATAGATACTTTTTATGGAATAAGTATTCTTCCAGGATGGCATCACATATCGTGCCAAGTAACTTCTGGTACAGAGTATTGATGAGAAATTGTGAATTATAGAGTATAAATACGGATATCACAATTAATGTTAATACTGTTTATTGTATTTTATTGTATTGAATTTCAGTAATTTGGGTGTGATTTATTGTTGGGTAGCAAAAATAAATTCATATTTACTTTTTTAATTATATGATAAGTGCTCTATATTTGTGAGGTAGCCATTGGTAACTGTGCTAACCGTACAATTCAATAAAATGGCTTAGTTTATTATAGTGATATAGAGGTAATTACCTTGAAAAGCTGCCTTTTGCAAGCTCGCTATAGACAAGGGCTTTCCGGTTTAGAGTCCATCAGGAATTATTTTACGGAGTAAAAGGCCGGCTTTTCAATAAGCGTTTTTACTTATGTATCAAATGGTTTGCCGAGTGGCTTTCGAACGCTTGTAAGTCTTTTAAAGTATAATCTGTCCCTTATGAAAATCTTTAAATCGAGTATTCTAGTAGTAGAGCATAACCGTTTTCTAGTGAATGTCCTATACAGGACGCTATCGAAAGAATTTAGTGTTACAACGGCTGCTAACGGCTTTGAAGTCATGGCGTTACTGGAAAAAGGCCACAAGTTTGACTTTATCGTTACCGATCTAAAATTGCCCAGATTCAACGGGCTTGAACTAATTCAACTGCTCCGCAACAGCGAGAGTTATCATAAAATGCCCATCCTGGTTCTTTCTAATTCCGGCGATAGTGATGCCCGGATTAGCTGTCTGGAGAATGGGGCGGATGACTGCATGGAAAAGCCGTTTAATCCGTTGGAAGTACAGGCTAAAATAAAAGCGATGCTTCGGCGGGTGGAGGTCAGAAAATCACGAAGCATTGACGACTTGAAAAAACAATTTCCCGGCTTGGAATCGCTTAATTAAAAAACAATCGTTTCGGCGCTATTAACGGCAATTTCTCTGTTCTACTTTTATATACACCTGGCTTCGGGGAAGTTATTCGGGAAACTGAATGATAACCTTTGGGCCAGGTTTTTTATGCTCGATTGAATGGTATATTATTTGCTGTCAGATGAACAGAAGCTGATGGTTCAAAAGCGAGATGCCGGTATTATTGAGTAACCGATAGGTCCATTGAAATGATCAGACGAATTAGAAACTCAATCAATTTGTACTGCGATAATTTAGCATTCTATGGCCCTTCTGGAATATCTGGTCATACTGCCGATTGGCACGTATCTGATTTTTAATAGCTTATATCTTTTTGTATCAGCAGCCGCTGGCTGGTTTGGCGGAAAAGACGACGCGTCGACAACCCGGCTGCCAGTCCGTATCCGGCGCATTGCCGTTCTGGTACCCGCTTACAAGGAAGATAAAGTCATTCTGGATTCCGTACAGGCCAATCTGCAACAGACTTACCCCAGCGACTCTTATGATATCTACGTAATTGCCGATTCGTTTCGCCCGGAAACCTTGCAGCAACTGTCGCATTTTCGGGTTAACGTATTGGTCGTCAGCTTTGAACAGTCGACGGTGCAGAAATCTCTAACCAAAGCGCTCGAACTGCTTCCTCAGGGCGTGTACGATATTGTGCTGGTTTCCGATGCCGATAACCACATGGCGCCGGATTTTCTGCACCGCGTAAACCTGGCGTTCGACAGCGGCTGGCGGGCCGTGCAGGGGCACCGGGTGGCTAAAAATACCAATACCAGCGTGGCCGTTTTCGACGCCATGAATGAGGAAGTAAACAACCATCTTTTCCGCAAAGGGCAGCGGGCGCTGGGATTCTCAGCTTCGCTGATTGGCTCGGGGATGGCGTTTGAACCCGACACCATGAAACGGGCGATGGGGCAGATCAGGTCAGTAGGCGGGTATGATAAAGAACTGGAAATGTTGTTGCTGACCGAAGGCATCCGGATTGCCTATCTAAACGATGCGCTGATTTATGACGAGAAAGTGCAGAATCTGGAAGTGTTTGAACACCAGCGCGCGCGCTGGATTGCGGCTCAGATTCACTTTGTCAAGCTTTACTTCGGCACGGGCATCCGGCAACTGTTACGGGGGAACCTGCACGCTTTCAACGGTTTGGTGAAAGGATTTTTGATTCCACGGATTCTGTACCTGGCGCTTCTCTCGTTTGGAACATTCCTGGGGCTGGTGTTGGGGCTTCAGCCGGTTTTCCAGTTTTTCGGCCTGCTGCTGGCCATGCTCATCTTCACCTTGTTGACATCAACGCCCGGCTATCTGTGGAAGAAAATTTCAATCAGGGATTTGCTGACCTTACCGGTGTTGATATTCAGAATGATTCGTTCGTTGCTAAAAGTCAAAACCGCCAGCAAGAAATTTATGCATACCCCGCACGGCGAGACGGTTGTGAAAGAAAATTGAGTTTAAAAATCGTTTCGCATAGTAAAGCGGAGGGGCGCAGAGTTTAGCAGAGAAAATACATTCCGCTAAACTTTGCGCCCCTCCGCTTTACTATGCGAAACAACCCCTCTTTTACAAATTCGTCTTCTTCATCTCTTTTACCGCATAATCGACGGCCCGGGCGGTAAACGCCATGTAGGTCAGCGACGGGTTTTGCGTGGAGGTGGAGGTCATCGAAGCACCATCGGTAACAAAGACGTTTTTGCAGTGGTGTAACTGGTTCCACTTGTTGAGCATCGACGTTTTCGGGTCTTTACCCATCCGAACGCCACCCATCTCGTGGATATCCAGTCCCGGATTCCGGTGATCGTCGCGGAGCCGGATGTTCGTAAAACCGGCTGCCGTGAACATTTCCGTCATCTGCTCCTGATAATCCTTCACCATTTTGTCGTCGTTCTCGTCGTAATCGATCGAAATTTTCAGTTGCGGAATACCAAACGGATCTTTCAGGTCTTTGTCCAGCGCCACGTAATTGGTTTCTTTCGGGATGGTTTCGCCCATCATGTGGGAGCCGACACCCCAGCCGCCCAACGTTGGGTTGGCCAGATTCGCCTTCAGATCAGCTCCAAAACCGTCCTGGTTGGTGTGCGACATCCGGTAGGCAGAAAAACCGGCAGCATACCCGCGCAAAAAGTCGGTTTCCTGCTTATAAACGTTCCGGAATCGCGGAATATACGGGCCATTAGGGCGCCGTCCTTCCGTTGTAGAATCCAGAAAACCGTCGTACTCGGCTGAAATACCGGCCCGGTAATTATGGAAGGCAACGTATTTGCCCAGCACTCCGCTGTCATTCCCCAAACCGTTCGGGAAGCGGTTGGAAGTCGAGTTCAACAGCACCAGGTTGGTATTCAGGGCTGCGGCATTGACGAAAATGATGCGGGCGTAAAACTCGATCATTTGCTTCGTGGTTGCATCGATCACGCGCACACCGGTGGCTTTGCCTTTTTTCTCGTCGTAAATAATCGAGTGAACCACCGACTGGGGCCGCAGCGTCAGCTTGCCGGTTTTGGCCGCCCACGGAATGGTGGAAGCGTTACTGCTGAAATAACCGCCAAACGGACAGCCCCGCTCGCAGATCGTCCGGTGCTGGCACTGCGCCCGACCCTGTTGCAAGTGAATGGGTTGCGGCTTGGTGATGTGAGCCGCCCGGCCCATAATTACGTGACGGTCTTTGTATTTGGAGGCTACCTGCTGACTGAAATATTTCTCCACGCAGTTCCACTCGTGCGGAGGCAGGAATTCGCCGTCCGGCAGCGTGTCCAGACCGTCTTTGTTTCCGGTAATACCGGCAAATTTTTCGACGTGGCTATACCAGGGCGCAATATCACTATAGCTAATCGGCCACTCGACCGCAAAACCATCGCGGGCCGGACCTTCAAAGTCAAACTGGCTCCAGCGTTGGGTTTGCCGCGCCCAGAGCAGCGACTTTCCACCGACTTGATAGCCCCGAATCCAGTCGAACGGTTTTTCCTGTACGTACGGATGCTCGGCGTCCTTCACAAAAAAGTGCGCCGAACCTTCGTTGAACGCATAGCATTTTCCAACAATGGGGTTCTCCTGCCGGACCGACAGCGGCAATTGCCCCCGGTGTTCCATTTCCCAGCTATTGAGCATGGTAGTCGGGTAATCGACGACGTGCTTCACATCGCGGCCCCGTTCCAGTACCAGCGTTCGTAATCCTTTTTCAGTCAGTTCTTTAGCTGCCCAGCCGCCACTAATTCCGGAGCCAATCACGATGGCGTCGTAGGTGGTTGCTTTAACAGCATCTATTGCAAAATTTGCCATGTCTTTGGGGCAGCTTATTTGTTTTGTTGGTTCTTGGAAGTAGTGTTTTTGGCAACAACCGGCACGCAACCGTGGTAGAAGCCCGGAATCATCTGGTAACGCGTAATATTGTTCATGACGTATTCGGACGTCATGTAACCCCGGATCGTCATGCCTTTTACCATCGAAAAGAAGTCTTTCTGGCCTGCTTCCGTCGATTGACTCATGCCCTTAAGCAGGTCGGAACGCTGGCTGGCGTCCAGGGCGGTAAATGGTTTGCTGTAGGTTTTCTGGGCCAGGGCATCCACGGCTGTCAGTCCCTTGGTCAGCCCTTCCTGAGCCGACGGTTCCAGGCAGTCGGTGACGATTTTCTGAATGAACGTATGGACGCCCAGCGCCTTCGCGCCCGGGGTGTCGGTAGCCGGAATAATGGTTTCCACAACTTCGGCCAGCAGTGCGTCGGCTTTGGGCGACAGCAGATTCTGGCCCGTCGGCAGGGTCGTCGGGTTCCAGTGGGTGGCCCAGCTTGGCAGGCTTACCAGTCCGCCCATAGCTATCGCCAAACTTTTAAGTGCGTTTCGTCTTTCCACGAGGTGTTTGGTTAATGAAATATCAGTTAGGTTTATTCAGAGTCAAGGTATTATGGTGTTTGATAGAGGCCCGGAAGGTTAAATGAACACGCGGGTGCCGGAATAATTCTGGCGGAATTCGCGCGGGGTACAGCCGTTTTTTCGGCGGAACATCCGGTTAAAATACGACGTATTATTAAAACCGCACTTGAACGAGATTTCGGTGATGGTGTGGGTGGTGTCAATCAGCATGCGGGATGCGTGGCCGAGCCGGATTTCGTTCAGACTATCGATAAACGTTTTGCCTGTGCGTTTTTTGATAAACCGGCTAAAAGAAACGTCCGGCATGTTAACGACGCGACCCAGATCGGCCAGCGAAATATCCTTGTCATAATTCATCTGCATGAATTCAAACGCTTGCTCCAGTCGGCGGCTGTTGTAATTCAGGGAATCGCTCGTGAACGACGAGTTGGACAGGGTCCGCATATTTCGTGAAGTCGACAGATCGTGCAGAATCGACATCAGTTCCAGCACCGAGTCAAAGCCGCTTTTCTGAGTCAGTCCCTCAATGCGGGGGCGCAGGGCTTCAATGGTTTCCCGCGAAAACGCAATCCCCTTAGCCGATCGTTCGAGCAGGGTCCGAATGAAACTGAGCTGGTTGCGCCGGAGCAGCTTTTCGTCGAATAAATCGCGGTGAAACTGAATGGTCACTTCCTGAATTGCTCCGCTTTTGCATTGATGGTTGAACCAGCCGTGCGGCAGATTACTGCCAACGAGTACCAATTCCAGATCATCAATGACTTCGGTATGATCGCCAATGATTCGCTTGACACCCGTTGCGTTGGCCAGAAAATTCAGTTCATACTCCTCATGCGAATGCAGGGGGAAATCAAAATCTTTCTTCACTCGGGCAAAAAGGGTATAGCAGTCGCTTTGCGTCAGGGGCGTAATTTCCCGATAAATTGCACTCATCTGCAAAAAGTAAAGAGGAAGATTCTAGACAAAGATAGGTAAAAAACATTGGATGATTGGTATAGAAAGTATTAAAAATTGAGCACAGTTCCTTCGCTATTTTATGCGTTAAAATTGAATAATACCGGTATAAACCGTGATAACTTGGATAATTATGGGAATAAGGCGAGCGTTTGCTATGCTTCTCTTTTAAGAAGGGTGCTAAAAAAGTATTAATGAGGAGGTGGAAAAAGCGTATGATTCCGGACCAGCCAGCCGGCTCCGTTTTCTGAAGGCGGTGCATTCCGGGCGCTATGTTTAACCACATGAAAGGCCGGTCGAATCCGGCGAAAGAAATACCCCTCAATTATTTCCGGCCTGCGGTGGGATATTGGCATTTTTTAGCCAAAATTTACGGCTGAACCCAACGATGCGGTTCAACCGGAATCTTCAACAATCATAGACATCAACTAATGAACGCCGAGCAGACCATTGATCGAAAATTGCCCATTGGACCTTTTGTTGTTCAGGATTTCTACACACCCGACGAACTGGCGCGCAACATCGAAATGCTGGAAACGGCCCCGGCGAAATACCGCCAACTGGTCGAAAACCTGTCCGACGAGGAGTTAGCCAAAACCTACCGCGAAGGCAGCTGGACCATTCAGCAACTGGTTCACCACGTCGCCGACATGCAATTGCTGCATTTTTTCCGGATGAAAAAAGCCGTGACCGAACCCGACTACGATACGCTCACGCTGGTAAGCATGGACGGATGGGCTTCTACGCCCGACGCCACAACGGCCCCCATTGCGGATTCGCTGCTGCTGTTTGAGGGGGTGCATCGGCGGTATGCCTACCTGGCAAAATCACTCGACGAATCGCAACTGGCCCGCAAGTGCTACCACCCGGTTCGGCAACTGTGGTTCAATCAGGCGCAGGCCGTAGCCATGTCGGTCTGGCACGCAGAGCACCATCTGGCGCATATCAAACTGGCGTTGGGAGGGTTTTGAAAGTAAGTTGTATCGCAGAAATTCAAGGGCGCAGCGGAATCTCAGAGCGAGTTATGTTTGAGTCTGTGGCTAACGAACCGATTTCTGCTGAGCCAGCCGTTTTCAGCAAAGAATCGATTTCTCACATTCAGGACCGCTTTTCCGACACTTCGGCCGGTCTGGGTTTCGCTTCAACGGCTTTTCCCGCATCTTTACGGAACGATGGAGAAACTGAATGACAGGTGGTTGCGAATCATTGGGATTCTGGTGGTGGCGCTGGTTGCCAACTTCGTTTTTTACCAGCCCGACAACGGCCCCGAAGACATTAGCTGGTTTAACGCTCTGCTTATCAGTTTGATCGAGTGGACGGTTTTGCTGGAAGTCAACCGGCAGGGGATTCTGCTCGCCCGGCGGCATTTCCCCCGACTCAACCAGACCCGCAACCGGATTCTGCTGGAACTGAGCTGGTTTGTGGTGGCAACCGTCCTTCAACGGGTAACGGTAACGTACCTCTACGACGTGACGCAGTTCTGGGGCTATCCGCTGCCGGGCGGTACGTACTGGGTGACGACGCTGGTTTCGTTTCTGTTTACGCTGCCCATTGCGGCCATTTACGAGGGCCAGCACCTCTACCGGCAGTGGTGGGCTACGTACTACGAAGCCGAGCAGCTCAAAAAGGAGAACCTGCAAAGCCAGCTCGATTCGCTCAAAGCGCAGATCAACCCGCACTTTTTGTTTAACAGCCTGAGTACGTTGTCGTCGCTGGTATCGGAAGACGCCAGACAGGCCGAACGGTTTATTGAAGAACTGGCGTCGGTATACCGGTATGTGCTGCAAACCAACGAACAACCCCTGACGACGCTCGACAACGAGTTGCAGTTTATCCGGGCCTATTTCAACCTGCTGCAAATGCGGTTTGGGCGTAGCGTCGAACTGGAAGTTGAAACCGACGAACGGCTGAACGGTTTTCTGTTGCCTCCGCTGACCCTGCAACTGCTGGTTGAGAATGCCGTCAAACACAACGTGGCCCTGCCTAACCGGCCCCTGATCGTCCGGATTTATACCGACGAAGTCAATAATCTGTTTGTGGTCAACACCTTACGGAAAAAGCAAAATGCCGTGCCTTCCAACCGCACCGGCCTCACCAACATTACGACCAAATACCGGCTGTTAAAACAACCCGACGTGGTGGTGCGGCAAACGTCGGATTGTTTTCAGGTCATGATTCCCTTGATTGAAGCTACCGCGTATGAATATTCTGCTCATAGAGGATGAAGAAGCCACCGCCCGCCGACTCCGGCGGATGGTGCAGGAAGTAGAGCCAACCGCCCGGATTGTCGGCATGACCGTTAGTGTGGATGAGTCGGTAGAATGGCTGCAAACCCACCCCAGGCCCGACCTGATTCTGATGGATATTGAACTGGCCGACGGGCAGAGCTTCGAGATTTTTAACCGGGTAACGGTGACCAGTCCGGTTGTTTTTACCACGGCCTACGACGAATACGCCATCAAAGCGTTTCGGGTCAACAGCATCGACTACCTGCTCAAACCCGTTAAGGAAGACGATTTGCGGAATGCCCTGACGAAGTTGCAGTGCCTGAAAGAATCCTTGCTCGAACACCCCGACAGCCTGAAAACGTCGCTCACCAACCTGCTGCGGCAGATGGCGGCAACAGCTTCGCCCGAATCCAGTGCGCAGCCGGTTCAAACCGCATCGACGTACCGCGACCGGTTTCTGATCAGGCAGGGCCAGCGGCTTTTTTCGGTGGACGTGGCCGAGGTAGCCTATGTGTTTACCCGCAACAAGCTGACGTTTTTGAAAACCCGTGACGGCCACGAATGGATGATCGATTATTCGATGGATGAGGTTTCGACGATGCTCGATCCCCAGCGGTTTTTCCGGCTCAACCGCCAGATCATTGCCGAACTCCGGGCTATCGACAAAGTAAACCTCTATTTCAACGGGAAGCTGAAAATTGGTTTGCGACCCATTTTTGACGAAGAAGTTATTGTCAGCCGCGAAAAAGCCGGAGAATTCAAGGTTTGGTTAGGGGAGTGAAATCCGACGCTTCGGCTATAAAACCGGACAGTTCGGTGGGCGTTTGGTTTGGGCAGCGGTTATTTTGGCGGAGTTTTGTGCTGTTGAACAACTAACAGCAAATGCTATGAAAATCAAGCTATTGTTTCTCTCGCTGCTTCTGATCGGTGGGTTGCGGGTAAAGGCCCAGACTCTGACGCCGGAGCAATTACAGGCCGATTTCACCCGCTTCCGGACGGCGCTGGCCGAAGTCCATCCCGAAATGTATCGCTACACGCCGAAGCCGGTTTTCGATTCGCTTTTTGCTGCTACCCAGGCCCGGCTAAACCGCCCGATGACGCAGCAGGAGTTTTACGTGACGATGGTGCCGCTGCTGGTGGCGCTGAAAGACGGGCACATCAAATGGATTCCTGCGGGGCAGGACGAACACTATCCGTTTTCGACCAGCAAGCTGTTTCCGCTGAAAGTATATGTCGTGGAAAACCGGGTCTGGGTTGTGGGCAACTGCGGTTCTGAAACCGTTCCGAAGGGGGCGGAGTTGCTCCGGATTAACGGAAAGCCGGTCAGCGAAGTGATCCAGCAGTTACTCCCGAACATGACGTTTGCCGACGGCCATACCGTCAACGGAAAATACGAGGATCTGAATCATTTTTTTGCGGGCTATTATGCCACGTTCATCGGCGCCCCGGATGCCTACGAAGTTCAGTATCGTTCTGGAAATGAAGAAAAAATGATTGCGCTGGCCCCGGTCACGCTGGATCAGATAAAGGCTTACGATGAAAAACAAAAACCCGCTGCGCAAAAACCGTTTCGGCTAACGTTTACAGACGATTTTAAAGCCGCCACCATGACCATCGAACGGTTTTGGGACGATAAAAAAGAACAGGATTACGCCAAGTTCCTGAAACAATCGTTCCGCGAACTGCGGGAAAAACGGGTGGAAAGTCTGGTGCTCGATCTGCGAAACAACGAGGGCGGGGAAGAAAAATACGGGGTGTTGCTGTACCAGTATCTGGCCCGGAAACCGTTTCGGTATTACGAGTACATCAGCGTTCGTCAGAAGAAAAATTACTCGTTTCCGGTCTGGTCGCCCAAACTTTACCAGAAATTCAAGTGGCTCGTTGTCCGGAAGCGGGGCGATGGCTACGTGTTTACCAAACAGGCCGGGTTGAAGCGGCAAAAACCGAAGCGTGACGCTTTTCAGGGGAATCTGGCGGTGCTGGTTAACGGTCTTAGCTTCTCGGTTACAACGGAATTTTCCGCCCGGGTCCATGCCGATCAGCGGGCAACTTTTATCGGCCAGGAAACCGGTGGGGGCTACGTGGGCGACAACAGCGGTATTTTTGCCATTACGCAGTTGCCCCATTCCAAAATCGATCTCGGCATTGGGATGTTCGGTTTTCACATGGCTAACCTGCCCGCTACGCTCAAACCGGGTCAGGGCATCCTTCCCGATCATGTGGTAGTGCCCACCGTCGAAGATGTCCTGACGGGCAACGACCGGGCGATGCAGAAGGCCCTCCAACTCATTCAAACCGGTTCGGCAGCCGGAAAAAGTAGCATCACAACCCGATAAATAACAAATACAGGAACCCGCAGCGGCTTTCATAATAAAGTCACACTGTGCAATAATTTTTCAATCATGGCGCTACTCCCAGGTTTTGGGCAAAATTTATCAGGAAAAAGCGTTATTTCGCAGAGTTTATCAGAAGAAACCTCCGCTAAACTCCTTCTGACTCTGCTTATCTCTGCGAAATAACGCTTTTGAAACTCAAACATGCGCCCTTACATCCTTGCCGAAGCCAACTGGAAACACATCCACGACCAACCTATTGATCTGGCGATTCTGCCCTGGGGAGCTACCGAAGCGCACAATTACCATCTGCCCTATGCCACGGACGTGATCGAAGCTGATGCCATTGCGGCAGAGTCGGCGCGGCTGGCCTGGGAGCAGGGCGCGAAAGTGATGGTGCTGCCGACGATTCCGTTTGGGGTCAACACCGGCCAGACGGATATTCTGCTGGATATTAACCTGTATCCGAGTACGCAGAAGGCCATTCTGAACGATATTATTGAGGTGCTGAACCGTCAGGGAATCCGCAAGCTGCTGATTCTGAATAGCCACGGTGGGAATGATTTTAAAACCATGCTGCGCGAACTGGGCGTTCGGTATCCTGACATGTTTCTGACCACCTGCTCCTGGTTTCAGACGCTGGACAAAACAACCTATTTCGAGGAGCCCAAAGGCGACCACGCCGACGAAATGGAAACTAGTCTGTTGCTCCACCTGCGTCCGCATTTGGTGTTGCCGCTGGACGAAGCGGGTGATGGAGCCGCCAAAAAGTGGAAGGTTCAGGGCCTGCGGGAAGGCTGGGCGTGGGCCGAACGCAAATGGTCAAAGGTAACGGCAGATACAGGTATTGGCAATCCGAAAGCCGCTACGGCCGAGAGAGGCAAACGGTATTTCGAGGATGTGACGCAGAAACTAAGCGGTCTGCTGGTTGAACTGGCGAATCTGGATGTGAACGACTTATACGAATAACGGTTTAGACAGAAGGACTTTACCGGTTCGGTCAATCTGCTCAAGAAGAGCCGGTTCTCTGATTCGATCATACAGAACCAGATCGAAGCGGATCGGGAGCCACAGTTCGTCCAGCGCAATGGATAGGTTCAGGAGATCATCAAAATGTAATCCCGAACCCTTGAGCGCAATATCCATGTCAGAGCCCGGGCGGTGCGTGTTTTTGGCCCTTGAACCAAACAGAATAGCCTGTTCGAGACGCGGATGGCGCGCCAGTATTTCTGTGATGGCCTTTACTTGCTCATCGCTCAATCCGTATGGCATCGGCTAGTCAGACTTAAAAAGGGAACCTTGTTGGCTGTTTTGCTCCTCCTCCAAACGGTGGGACAGGCCATTTAGCAAGACAACGTATTCATTCTTAACGGCGTTGGCAATTTCGTCGGCAGTTTCTTCATTGTAAGTATGGCTGGTCAGATTACGGCTTTTATGCATTCTGACCCAGGCGAAACCGTCGATATAACCGTCCTGAAAGGCCTGCTCAATAACGGGCTTCGGACCTGCAATGTCGATGTAGCTTTGTTCCGCAGGAAATCCTGTAGGGTCTTCCAGGCCAGTTCGTAGGTGTATTCAAACGCTTTAATCAGCCCTTGTTCTTCCAATTCATTCAATTCACCTTTGTCAATGAATTTGTTGAGTTGAGCCAGGACCCTTTTATAACTACCAAAACGTTGTTCCCACCGAATTTCCTGATTCATAACCCAAATCTACTGAATTTTTGAAGTCCAGAATAATTCAGCCACGGACCGGAGCGGTTTCCCGTTAGCCCGTGGCTGATTCTTACGACCCGAGGCCCCTTATTTCTTAGCCGTGTACATCACCCGCCAGACCCTGCCTTTTACCGAGTCGGTAATGTAAAGCGAGCCATCCGGTCCCTGCGCCAAACCCATCGGGCGGTGTTTGGCATCGCCGGGGCTGGTCAGGTCAAGTTTTCCGGCGTTGACATCCGTGCCGGGTTTGCCCTGCTCATCGACGCCCGCAAAGTTTTCCGCAAATACTTCATACCTGCCCGACGGTTTTCCGTCTTTACCGAATGGCACGAAAGCCACAAAATAGCCGCCCTGTTTCATCGGGGCGCGGTTCCAGGAGCCATGAAAGCAGATGAACGCACCGTTTTTGTATTTGGCCGGGAACTGATTGCCGGTGTAAAACAACACGTCATTCGGTGCCCAGTGGCCCGGAAACGCCATAATCGGTTTTTCTTTTCCGGCGCACCGGTCGATTTTAGTACCGTCACCGCCGTATTCGGGAGCCAGGACTTTCTTGTTTTGTTCGTGGTCGTTGTAGCAGTAGGGCCAGCCGAAATCCGCGCCTTTTTTCACCATCAGAAACTCCTCCGACGGCAGTTCGGCGCTCACCTCATTGGTAAACTTGCCGCCCCAGTTGTTGAGGTTGTCGCGCCCGTGTTGTAGGGCATACAGCGTATTATTGGCGGTGTTCCAGTCGATGGCCACGGCGTTGCGGATACCGGTTGCGTAACGGGTTCCGTCGCTTTGTTTCTGGTTCAGTTTGTTGGCGTCAAACTCCCAGATACCGCCGTATTGTTCCAGAATGGGGCAGGGGTCCTGGCCTTTTGAGCCGGGTTGTCGGTCTTTTTCCTGACAGGCATTCGACGGCGCGCCGAACGTCACATACAGTTTGCCGTTGGGCGAGAAGGCGAGCGGTTTGGACGCGTGTTGCCGTTGCAGCGTCAGACCCACCACAATCGGCTCCGGTTTGGTTTCCGGGTCAACCGTGCCGTTGGTCATTTTATAGCGGTAAACCGAGGTGTCGGACGATGCGTACAGATAGCCGTTGTAAATCGCCATGCCGGTCCCGGCGTAATTGCCGAACGTGACGGTTTTGTCGGCCTTGCCGTCGCCGTTGGTATCCTGTAATTCGACGATGCCTTTGCCGTCCTTCAATTTGTTGAGTTTAACAAAAACCGTCCCGGCTTCATCCACGGCAATGTGCCGGGCAGTGCCTAAGCCGTCGGCCACCGTCAGGGCACCAAAACCGGTTGTGAGTTTCAAACCGCCGTTGTCGGGGTCGGGTGCCGGGACAACGACCGGTTTGGCGGGAGAGTCGCCGGAGGAGAACGGACCGGCTATACTCGTGTAAACCGCATATAGAACTGCCAGGGTAACTTCGGCCAGCACGAACTTCCTGGTCATGGGAAAGGACGGTTTTTTCATAAGATGAAGGGATTTTTAGCCGCTGTAATTTTACTAAAATATAAAATCGGAATACATTATTTTTGTAATTCTGATCCGTTATAAACTCGAAAGACTCAGGTTTGCTTACCGGCGAAAAAAAATGTTACTTTCACTTTTTACAAAGTAAGTGATCAGTCCATCCGACTTGCAACGAATTGCTTTAAACACAGAAACTTTACTTATTTGATGAATCCCATTCTACGATGGTTCAGCCGGGGAACCGCCTGTCTGCTTATGGCGGGCACGTTGCCGGTTTGGGCCCAGTCTGTTGACGAATCCTTAACGCCTTTACCCACCGACCGGCTGCCTTCTTTGCCGTCTAACTGGAAACCGGCCGCTACGGTTCTGGTAAACCCCCTGAAAGCCGATAGTAAAACAAAAAACGGGAGTGGTGTCCTGGTCGGTACGCCCGGACAGCCGGTTACGTTATTGACCAACGCCAGCGACGTGCGGCTGGTTATGGATGTGATGCTAACGCCGGGTGCTGAAGCTACGTTGTCACTCGGTTCGACCCATATCCGTCTGGCCGATAACTGGGGCAATGCCACTATTAACACCAGCACGTTCGGGGCGGTTGAGGGCGCTACGCTGCTGCCGTTGCAGAATGCCGGGAAAGCGCCCGGCCTGTGGCAACCCCTGGAAGTACAGCTTCAGAGCGGGGGCAAAGGTCCGGCCACGCTGGAAAAAATGACGCTCAACGGCATTACGCTGTACGAAAACCTGGTGCTGCCCCGAACAACCAGCGGTACGAGCGGGACCATTTCGCTAAACGTCAAAAAAGGAACCGTAGCCGTTCGGAACGTGGGCTATCAGCTGATTTCTGACCGGCAGGTGGCCAAGCTGACCAACATCCGGTACAAATTATACGAAAACAGAACCGAGACGGTTTCGGAAGCCGAACTGGCCAACCTGAAACTGGTCAAGGAAGACACGGTATCGGCACTGACCTACGAGGTGTCGTTCGGACAGCCGCGCTGGCACGGTATTCTGTATACCGGCGATCTGGTGGTTGAAAAAACCGGCCCCTATACCGTGGCGCTGCAACAGGGCGGCTGGGCGGCTCTGCACATCGACGGCAAGGAAGTCCTGGCCAATACGCGGCTCGATCTGGGGTATATGAATACCGCCAAAATCAACCTGACGGCGGGTAAGCATTCTTTCAAGCTGTTTTTTGGACGGTCCTGGCCCCGGCCGGGTCTGGGCTTCTTTATCTCGGCGCCCGACACCAAATTTCAGGCGCTGCACCCGCGGGCGTCGCTGCCGGAACCCGATCCCGTTGGCGAGATTGCGGTGGAACCGACCACCAAACCGTCGGTTATCCGGTCGTTTGTCAATTTTGGCCCAAAGAAGAAAACCCATTGTATTTCGGTGGGCAGCCCGACGGGTCTGAACTATACCGTCGATCTGAATCAGGGTGCCTTGTTGCAGGTCTGGCGCGGGCCGTTTGCCGACGTAACCGAAATGTGGTACGAACGCGGAGAGCCCCAACTGCTCAAACCACTGGGGACGCTGGCGGTTCTGTCGGCCCAGAATCCGCTGGCACTGCTGGCAAACGCTACGCAGTTCTGGCCCGATAGTCTGTCCGGAAATGAGTTGAATTACAAAGGGTTGACAATGGATAAGCAAGGGTATCCGACGATGCAGTACCGGCTGCGGGACCTGGACATAACGGATGCCGTAATGCCCAATACCGACGGCAAATCATTTACGCGGACGCTGACGCTGAAAGGCCCGGAGAATGAATCGCTCTACTGCCGTCTGGCGTCGGGGGCGTCGCTGGAAGAAGTGGCCAAAGGACTGTATTCTGTCGATGGCAAGTATTTCATCCAGATCGAATCGAAAGCCAAACCGAGTGTGCGCACCAATTCCGGCAAGCAGGAGCTGGTGATGCCGGTCAACGTAAAAGGCGGATCAACGACGGTTCAGTATTCCATTTTGTGGTAAGACATGGAAAATACGATTTCATGGGCTGACTTCGAAAAGGTGGAAATTTTAACCGGTACGGTCATTGCGGTGGATGCGTTTCCGGAAGCCCGCAAACCCGCTTACAAACTGACCATCGATTTCGGTCCGAAAGGCATTAAACAGTCCTCGGCCCAATTGACCCGGTTGTATCAGCCCGACGATTTGCTGGGAATGCAGATCGTGTCGGTGGTTAATTTTCCGCCGAAGCAAATTGCGACGTTCAAAAGTGAGTGTCTGGTGCTGGGCGCCATTGGTACCGATGGCGAAG
The DNA here is from genome assembly GCF_003259745.1 of Larkinella arboricola. GTDB lineage: Bacteria > Bacteroidota > Bacteroidia > Cytophagales > Spirosomataceae > Larkinella > Larkinella arboricola. Next base: position 52,257 of record NZ_QLMC01000005.1, read on the forward strand.
TGACCCTGCTGCAAACCGAACGCAAAACCGAAAATGGCTCCCGAATTGCCTAGTTCTAAAAACATGAAACATAAACTCTCATTTCTCTTTTTCTCCCTCTTCTTTTCCGCTGCTGCGCTGGCTCAGCGTCCGTTGACGGAAGATGATTATTACCGGCTGATTACCGTTCCGGTTCCCGAAGGTGTTCAGCTCGAAGTGGGCGGTATGGCCGTGCTGCCCGATGGTCGGCTGGGTGTTTCGACGCGCCGGGGCGAAGTCTGGCTCATCAGCAACCCGTACATGAAAGGCAGCCGCCAGCCGCAGTACAAGCGGTTTGCCTACGGTCTGCACGAACCCCTCGGGCTGGCCTATCACAAAGGTGCCTTCTGGGCGACGCAGCGGGGCGAACTGACCAAGATGATCGATACCGACGGCGACGATGAAGCCAACGAGTACCAGTCCATCGCCAAATGGCCGTTGTCGGGCAATTACCACGAATACTCGTACGGACCGCTGTTTATGCCGGATGGTGATATGCTGATTACCCTCAATCTCGGCTGGATTGGTCATGGAGCCAGTCTGGCTAAATGGCGGGGCTGGATGCTGAAAGTCAACGAAAAAGGCGAACTGAAACCGTATGCTACGGGTTTGCGGTCGCCTTCGAGTTACCGTCAATTACGCGACGGCAGCATTTTTTACACCGAAAACCAGGGCGACTGGGTTGGTTCGGGCCGGATGACCCACCTCGAACTTGGCGATTTTGCCGGTAATCCAGAAGGGTTGAAATGGACCTCGGAGCCGGATTCTCCCCTCAAGCTAAAGATGGAAGACGTGCCGAGCACCGGAAAGCCCATGCACGACATGGTGAAATCCGTCCCGAATCTGAAAGAACCCGCCATCTGGTTTCCGCACACCATTCTGGGTATTTCGACCTCCGACATTCTGGAAGATACCACCGCCAACCGGTTTGGGCCGTTCGACGGGCAGTTGTTCGTGGGCGACCAGGGCCACAGCAAAATCATGCGGGTGTTTCTGGAAAAAGTGGAAGGCAAGTATCAGGGAGCGGTTTTTGCGTTCCGGTCGGGCTTTCAATCCGGTATTTTGCGCATGGCCTGGGGCCTGGACGGTTCCATGTTTGTCGGGCAAACCAGTCGGGGCTGGTCGGCCACCGGTAAAGATCCCTTTGGCGTTCAGCGGCTGGTCTGGACGGGCCTGACCCCGTTTGAAATGAAAGCCATTCGCTCGATGCCGGACGGCTTTGAAGTGGAATTTACCCAGCCCGTTGACAAGAAAACCGCCGGAGATCTGGCGTCGTACAGCCTGAACAGCTTTACGTACAAGTACCACAAAATCTACGGTAGCCCCGTTGAGGATGCCCGGACCGTGCCGATTCGGGGTGTTGTCGTAGCTGACAATGGCTTGAAGGTACGGATTGTCGCTGATACGACGCTGCGCGAAGGCTACGTTCACGAATTAAAAGCCGAGGGTGTTAAATCCACGACCGGGCTGGCGCTGCTGCACAATACGGGTTATTACACGCTGAACCACATTGCGCCGGGCACGAAGCTGACCCTTGCGGCTCCGGCCAAACACAACCACGGCGATGGGGCAATGGCGTCTAATGCCAGCGGAGTAGGGGCCACCGTTGGAAAAGGCAAGGCAATTGGTGGAAAACCGCAAACGTCGGCTGTGAAACGCGTTACGGAACAACCCGCCGACTGGACCAACGGCCCCGATCAGGTGGTTACGATTGGTACCGTGCCGGGCCTGAAATTTGATAAAGCGCAGGTGGAAGTGAAAGCCGGAAGCCGTGTAAAATGGGTGTTCAACAACAACGACGACATGCTGCACAACTGCGTGATTGTGAAGCCCTCCACCGCCAATGCCGTCGGTGATGCGGCTCTGAAGCTAAACCTGAACGGGTCCAAAATGCAGTATGTGCCGGTGACACCAAATGTGCTGTACCACACCAACCTGATGCAGCCTGAAAGCTCGGAGTCCATCTATTTTGTAGCGCCTACTACACCGGGTGATTATCAATTCGTTTGTACGTTCCCGGGGCATCATACGTTGATGCAGGGCATTATGAAGGTCGTTAAGTAAATATAATTTCATATATTCATACAAGTAGGTGATTATTGTAATACTTTAATCACCTATTTTTATAAATGCTCTTGCCAGACAAGGTGGGAGCATGATTGTTGCTGTAGCACATTACGTGGAAAAAAATCGGTTTAGTTCTTTTCAAAAAACCTTTGCTTACCTGGTTGGTGAGCCTGGAGAAACTACGCTTGAAGGTCGCATATTCAATGCAACCTGCCTGATCATTATTCTGGTTACACTCTATAATATTCCGTTTAATTATTACATTGGATTAAAGGAGGCTTCCGTTATTTCGGCTCTGTTATTTCTCGTTTTTTCGGGCCTCTATTATTTGTGCCGGGTTAAAAATAAATTCCATATCAGCGTAATCATTGCCGGAGTTTTATCCAGTCTGTTATTGGCAATCAATTACTTTTTTAACGCGGGCGTAGTCGGATCATCGATGCTCCTGTTTATGCTGACCTTTTTTGTGGTAGCCATTATTGCCCCGATCCGTCAATCTACCTTCTGGTTGTATTTTAATATCCTGATTGTTCTAGGGCTTTTATTCACAGAATATCGCTATCCACAGACTATTATTTCGGGTTATGCAAGTCGTTTAAACTACATCATTGATGTAGCGTCAACGTATGTGGTCGGTATTATTCTGATTCATCTGGCGATCCGGTTTTCCCGAAAAGCCTATGAGGCCGAAAAACAGCAGGTAGAAGAGAAGTCGGTGATACTCGAACGGCTGAACGCGGAAAAAAACAAGCTTTTTTCGATCGTTTCGCACGATTTACGGTCACCGTTGGCTTCGATCCAGCAGTATCTGGAGCTTATTCGCGAAACGGATCTGGATGAAGAACTGCGCAAGCAAATCAAATCAGAACTGCTTGATGTAGTCAATCATACGCAGGAAATGCTTTCCAATTTATTGTTGTGGTCAACGTCGCAGATGAACGGTTTAACCGTAAATCGTACGCAGGTTCATGTCGCTTCTATTCTGATACCGATTGCTGAAATCTATAAACCGTTTGCCGCTAAAAAAGGACTCCAGATGGAGGTCTCAGCTGATCCGGATTTAAATGTGCTTGCCGACAGTAATATGCTTCACCTGATTGTCCGGAACCTGCTGGGAAATGCTCTTAAATTTACGCCGTCCGGCGGTTTTGTAATGCTGAAAGCCGTGGCGTCCGGAACTGATTGTATCATCTCCGTACAGGATAATGGAACGGGAATTAACCCGGACGATCAGGAAACCTTATTTTCTTTGAAATCGCGGGTTACGTTCGGAACCAATAACGAAAAAGGGGTTGGGCTGGGACTCTTCCTGTGCAAGGAATACGCCGAAGCGCAACAGGGAAAACTCTGGTTCGAAAGTGAACTAAATACCGGGACGACCTTCTATGTGGCACTGCCGCTTGCTGCCTGAACAGGATGTCGCGTTTATCCTGACGACACCGTAGCCTTCGTGGTGTCGTCAGGACAAGAAGAGTCAGTTTTTTGCCGAGTAGCAGCCCTTATCAGTACCCCAGCGTAAACCGCTGGCGGATGAACTGTGAATTTTCCAGTTCGTCTAGCAAGGCAACGGCCAGATCACCGACCGAAATTTTACTGTCGCCGTTCGCGTCGAACACCGGCTGTTCGGTACCCAGACGGAATTTTCCGGTCCGTTCACCCGGTTCCAGCAGAATGGCGGGGCTCAGAAATGTCCAGTCCAGCTCCGTTTCCTTCCGCAGAATGGTCAGGTAGTCGCGGGCGGCCAGCGCACCGGCTTTCCACGCTTCCGGAAACTGGGGCGTATCGACCAGTTGGACACCCGGCGCTATTTCCAGGCTTCCGGCTCCGCCCACCACCAGCAGCCGTTTGACGCCCGCCTTTCTGGTGCCACTCTGAATGGCCTGTAAACCCACCAGCGAATCGTTGTAAATGTTGGGGTTATCCCAGCCCGGATTGTAGGCGCTCACTACCGCATCATGGCCCGCCACCAGCGACGCCACTTCGTCTTCCTGCTGCGCGTCACCCCGTAGAACCGTTAACCGGTCGTTCTCTACGGTAACTTTCTCCGGATGGCGTACAATGGCCGTTACTTCATGGCCACGGTTCAGCGCTTCGGTCAATAAACTCGAACCTACATAACCGGAGGCCCCAATCAGTGCAATTTTCATGGTTATACGTGCTTTACATCTTTTTGCGGAAAAATACCGTCCCGATCAAAAGGCGGCCCGGGTTCCGGCTTCTGGCGCTCGGGAAAATAATCCCGCAAAAATTCGGATTGAAAAAAGGTTTTTTTATTTTTAATTAACTTGAAAGGTAGGGCCATATGACTAAAGAACAATTTTTGGCGTTAGGAATTGACGACACGTCGGGCTTTGTTATTATTTACCTCAAAACGGGTCCGAGGCCCCTGCTGATGGCTCAGTTACGGGCTCCGGTGCTGGAGTCTGATCCACCCCGGCTGCTGTTCTCCTACTTCGCCAGTGAAAAAGCCCCGACGGGTATTGTACCGTCTCATACTAGCCGGGGCAATGGCTTGATTTGAGTATTGACCTGGAAAAGGTCCACTCCATTCAGATATTGCCACCCGGTCCGCAGGAATAACCGCTATGGAAGAAAGCCAATCGCCAGTTCAGGATTTCGGCCAAAGGGGCGGATCAATCGGATATGGACCGTTGCCTTATTCATCCCGGCACGTTGCCTGATTGACTGGTTACTACCGTATCGTTCACTGTGAACGGACCTGGCAGCATAACCAGGTATGGTGTCATTAAGTTGCTTTGGTGAGATGAAAGATATTCTGAAAGCGGTTATTCCAGTCTCTATTGCGGTTATACTGTATACCTATTTTGCAGAAGGGGGCCGCATCGATCAAGGAACCTGGCCTTGGGTAATCCTGCTGATTATCACCATCAGTATCGTCGTATATGCCGTTATTCGTTTAAACCGGCGCAAGAAGTTTCCGAAGCCGTAGTGCACAGGATGGCGGTAATTTCAGTATGCCGGAAAAGACGCAAACGACCGGCTAAGTTGACGCAGTTGCCCCGCATTGGGCTGGTCACCAGAGCATACTTTTGTTGGAAATCAATAGAAGTATGCTCTGATTATGAAAAGCCATCCGTTCAATCGATTAGGAAAGCCTGCCCAGCGCGCATTGGCCAATGCCGGAATTGAGAGCCTGAAACAACTTTCAGAAGTAACGGAGAAAGAATTCATGCAGCTTCACGGAGTTGGGAAACAGGCTCTGCAAATCATCAAAGCCGAAATGCTTGAAAAGAACCTGGCCTTTGCGCCCGAGAGAGTCCGCTAGATTGAGAAAAGCCGTCTTGTGGGCAATTCAGGCGGGCTGATATCGCCCAGCAGGTTACGTAAAAAATAACCACACGGAAAGGCCGTTCTGATCTAAAGACTGTCTTTTTTTCGCGCCTTTTTCCTATAATCGGGCCGAATACCAAAAAAGTCAGTTAATTTAGTATGCGCACGATTTGTTCGATCCTGTTTTGTGTTTGTTTCTGGAACGTTTCCTGGGCTCAACGCTCCGGCGATTCTACCCTTTATCGGCCCGGTGCTGCGGTTCCGGCCCATTTAATGCCCATCGAACGGTCGTACGGCGCTTATTTTTACGGGGGCAAGCGGCTACGGTCGCCCCATTCGATGGAAATACCGTTCAATGAGTTGAATAACCCGACGGTCAACCGGCATTTTCGGACTTTCCGGACGCTGGCGACGGTTGGACAGGCCGTGGCGGTGGTGCCCTTAATTTATGTACTGACCCGCCCCCGGACTACTTCCACCCGTTCGGGCGAATACTGGACGGTTTATTTTGGCTCAATCGGAATCACGCTGGGCCTGAGCCTGATCGGTAATGGACAGGTCAAAAAAGCGGTTAACGAGTACAACCGGACGCTGGCCAATGCCCGGTTTGGGTTTTCGGCGCAACCGGTAAACGGAACGACACAAACAGCTCTGGGCCTAAGTTTAACGAAACGATTATGAACGGGTTGGAACCACAGGAAGAGGAGATGGGTGCGCCTTTCCGGATGTTGTTTTCGGAAGAGGAAACCCAGGGATTCTATCGACCCGTGGTTGAACTGCCCACGCACCGGATTGCCTACTGGTCGATCGGTGCATCCGTTCTGCTGGCTCTGACCCTGATCTTTTCGGTCCGCTCGCAGCCAAAGCAACCCAAGCCGGTTTTGCGTTCGGGCAAAACGTTACTTTTACCTCCGGCCAGTCAAAAAACAACCGGTACGCTGCATGCTCATCAGCCAGGCCGTTAATTCACTACTTCACTTTCCCGAATGAAAAACGTTTTTCTCCCGATTGTCCTTGTTTTCATTTCAATGGCCGCCCGGTCTCAGACAACTATTGTCCGCGACCCGGTTATTGCCCAGATGGTTGGAGAAATATCGGCGGATAGCCTGCGATCGCACGTCACCAATCTCGTCAGCTTCGGAACCCGGCACACGCTCAGCAACCCGAACGATCCGAAACGGGGGCTGGCTGCTGCTCAGAAATGGGTTCTGCGCAAGTTTCAGCAGTATGCCAGACAGTCGGGCGGACGGCTGACGGCCCAAATCGATTCCTGGACGCTGCAACCCGACGGCAAACGCGTTGATCAGGTGACGCCGATGGGCAACGTGATGGCGACGCTCAAGGGCACTGACCCCAACGACGACCGTATTTTTCTGGTGAGCGGCCACATCGACAGCCGCGTCACCGACGTGATGAACCGCACCGCCGACGCGCCGGGTGCCAACGACGACGGTTCGGGAACGGCCGCCGTGATTGAACTTTGCCGGGTGATGAGCAAGGTGCCGTTTCCGGCCACCATCATTTTTGTGGCGGTGAGCGGGGAGGAGCAGGGCCTGCTGGGGGCCAATCACCTGGCGCAACGGGCCAAAGACGGAAAATGGAACCTGGAAGCCCTACTGAACAACGACATCATCGGCTCCAACAACAGCCCCGATACCAAAATTACCGACAACACGCGCGTCCGGGTGTTCAGCGAAGGATTACCGGGTTATCAAACCGATTCGGTAGCGGCCAATATTCGGCAGTACGGTCTGGAAAACGACGGTAAATCGCGGCAACTGGCCCGGTATACCAAGGAAGTGGGCGAACGGTATGTCGATCAGCTGGAGGTGGTGATGGTATACCGCAACGACCGGTATTTACGCGGGGGCGACCATACGCCGTTTGTAACGCGCGGATTTCCGGCGGTTCGGATTACGGAAATGAACGAGAACTTTGCCCACCAGCACCAGGACCTGCGTACGCAGGACGGTGTGGAATACGGTGATTATGTGAAGTTTATGGATTTTGATTACCTCCGGAAAAATACCGCTATGAACCTGGCTGTGCTGGCGAATCTGGCCAAAGCGCCCGCCATGCCGCAGAACGTAACCGTAGAAGCCCGCAGCCTGACCAATGCGACAACCCTGTTCTGGCAAGCCCCCAAAGCTGGGGCGTCGGCTGGCCGAAAAATCAAAGGGTATTACGTGTTGATGCGCGAAACGCACTGGCCGTTCTGGCAGAAAAAGTTTTTTACGGATAAGCTCGGCCTGACGCTGCCGTATTCCAAAGACAATTATTTCTTCGCCGTACAGGCCGTAAGCGAAGAAGGGAATGAAAGTTTGCCGGTGATACCGCGCCCCGGTTTACGGTAAAATGCTTGAACTACTGACGGTATTTTTGGGGAATTTAGTTCCTGACGCAACAATTTGGCGGTTTATCCCGTATGGTAAAAGAGAAAATTCGGGCTTTAGCGCTGGAAGTTGACAACCTGCTGGTTTTTTTCGTAGCTTACGTTTCCAACGGTCATCTCATCCGATCACACTAAAACTTAATACCTAACAAAAACTAAGATTATGAAGCGTTTACTTTATCTAATTTGTGTAGTGGTCTTTGCTGCTGGCCTGGTTTCGTGTAATAAAGACAATGATGATCCAACTCCAGATCCGGTGGTAGGAACCTGGTCTAGTGATAGAGTACGGATTGGTGGACTACCAGCTCCTTATTCCAGTGAAAATGGTAGAGAGCTGGATGCTTTGACTCAGTTTGGGATCAATACTAGTTTTGTAATTAAAAGTGACAAAACATTTACTGAAACAGATCGTTCCGGTGGAATAGTTGATGATTTTGATGGAACTTGGGAATTTTCGGGTACTGAGTTGACGAAAAAATATAGCGATGGAGATGAAGTAAGCTTAACTTATGATGCAGCTAAAAACCAGTTGCTAAGTGAGACTTTTGCCGTACAGGATTCATTAACTAATCCCACTACTTCAAAGCTTGAGCTAGTTTCTTATACTTTGCAGCTTGTCTATAAGAAACAATAGTTGACTTGCTAGATTTTACCAACCTCCGGTGCATCGGCCACTGGAGGTTTTTTATTGTCTTGCAGTTTGAAGCACCGGTTATTTCGCGGAGTTTAGCAGAGATAATTAGAGGTTAGCGGAGAAACTCTACTTAACTCCGAGAAACAACGTTACATAGCGAAGTGCAGTTTTATTTTAAAGATACTTTTCGGCAAATCATGAAAATTTCCAGAAACCAAGTTCGCTTTTAAACCTACTTTTTGAAATAATGCATCAAAGAATATAAATCTACTTTTATTTATAATAGCTTTTGGAAATTTTGCTTATTTTTGAAATAACGGAATTGAATTTGGTGTTATTCGGAAATAATAAAATACAGTCGTAGTTTAGTACAAAACTTACGGACCTATGAAAATCTCTATTACCCGAAGAAATTGGTTACGCACGGGCGCTCTACTAACCGCCGGTCTAACCGTAAACCGGTCTTCGTTTGGGCGGGCTACACATGGTTCCGATGCCTGGAATCCGGTGGCCGCCAATGCACTTCATGAACAAACGCTAATCAACGAATTCGCCCGCCTGGGCGAACCCATGCCCCAGATCAAGGCCCGGATTGCGTTCAACGAGAATCCGCACGGCCTGTCTCCCAAAGCCCGGGAAGCCATCGTGAAAGCGATTGAAGTCGGAAACCGCTATTCCATGTTCGAGGGTCAGGAGTTGAAAAAGCTGATTGCCGACCGTGAAGGCGTCAAGCCCGAAAACATCATGCTTTCGGCCGGGTCGTCGGAACTGCTGACGGCGATGGCGGTGTACTTCACCGGGAGCGCCGTCAAAGGCGGGGGCGGTACGGTATTGACCAGCCAGTTTACCTACGACGACTTTCTGGGTTGCGCTAAAAAATTCGGTACTAAAGTCGAAGCCGTTCCGCTGACCAAAGAATACCGGTATGATCTGGCGGCCATGAAAGCGAAAATTACGCCGGATACCAAACTGGTGTACATCTGTAACCCCAACAATCCCACTGGCACGGTTATTCCGGCGGCCGAGTTGGTGGCCTTCAGCAGGGAAGTATCCCCGAAACTGCCGGTTTTCATCGACGAAGCCTACATTGATTTTCTGAAACCGGAAGACCGCCCGGCCCTGCCCAAACTGGTGGCCGAAGGACATAACCTGTTTCTGACCCGTACATTCTCTAAAATTCACGGTTTTGCCGGTTTGCGGCTGGGCTACGCCATTGGTCCCGAGAAGTTTCTGAAGGACTTGCAGAACTATTCGCGGGGCGAATGGAATCCGAGCGTAACCACCCTGCGGGCCGGAATTGCCAGCTACCAGGACCTGGAATGGCAGAACTTCTGCCGCACCGAGAATGACAAAGCGCGCGAGCTACTCTATAAAGGGCTGAGAGACAAAGGGTACGAATACGTGCCTTCGTTTGCCAACTTCGTGCTGTTTCCGATCCGGATGAAACCCAAGACCTTTGAAAAGGAAATGTTCAGCAACGGTATTCTGACCTCTACCCGCGAATACAACGCCCAGCCTTACTGCCGCGTCAGCATCGGCACAATGGACGAAATGGGCCTCTTCATGGACGCATTCAGGAAAATAGTTTAAAAGGAGCAGAATGATGAGTGAACGGACGGTTTCAACCGGATCGCGTTTACAAACTCTTAATTCATCACTCTTAACTCTTAACTGATTAAGAATGACCCGACGTAATTTTATTGAATCCACCGGAGCCACTTACGCGACTCTGCTAGCCTGGGGCTTGCTAAAACCGGCACCCGCCGAAGCCTTTGATTTGCCCGCCAACGGTCTGAAAGACGGAAAAGCCCGCAAAGTGGTGATTCTGGGCGCGGGGCTGGCCGGTCTGACTACAGCCTATGAACTCGGAAAACTGGGGTACGACTGCACCGTGCTCGAAGCCCGCAGCCGGTCAGGAGGCCGCGTCTGGACGGTTCGCGGAGGGACAAAGGAAACCGAAGTGGGTGGTCCGGAGCAGGTCTGCAAATTTGTTGACGGTCAGTATTTTAACGGCGGAGCGGCCCGCATTCCGCACAACCACCAACTGACACTGTACTACTGCCGCGAACTGGGCGTTCCGCTCGAAGTGTTCAACGGCGGAAACGAGTCGGCCTGGCTCTACAACGACGGCGGTACGGGGGCGTTGGCCAACAAACGGATGCGCGTTCGTGAATACCATAGCGACCTGCGGGGCTACACCAGCGAATTGCTGGCAAAAGCACTGGATCAATCCTCGCTCGACCAGCAGTTGACCAAAGAAGACGTTGAGAAACTGATTGATTTTCTGAAGAATGAGGGCGATCTGAATACCGGTAAGCTCTACAAAGGAACCAACCGCCGGGGTTATAAAAATCCGCCCGGCGCGGGGGCGATTCCGGGTGATCTGACCGATCCGTACGGTTTAACGGACTATTTGCGGTCGGGCTACATGCAGCCGGTTTTTTACAACAACGGCGATTACACGTTCGAACAACACGCTACGCTGCTGCAACCCGTTGGCGGGATGGACGCCATTCCGAAGGCGTTGGAAAAAAAGCTCGCTGGCAAAATCCAGTTCAACGCACCCGTGAAGGAACTGCGCAAAACCGAAAACGGCGTGCGGGTGGTTTACCAGAAAGACGGCAAACCTACCGAACTGACGGCGGAGTTCTGCGTCTGTACGTTACCGTTGCCGGTTCTGAAAAAAATTGAATCCGATCTGTCGCCGATGGTGAAACGGTCGGCGGATTTCATCCCGTACATGAAAACGGGTAAAATTGGTCTGCAATTCAAACGGCGGTTTTGGGAGGAAGATGATTCGATCTACGGCGGTATTTCGCGCACGAACATGGACATCAACCAGATCTGGTACCCTTCTTTCGGATTGCTGGGGCAGAAAGGCGTCCTGATTGGCTACTACAATTTCTACAGCCGGGCCGAAGCCGTGGGCGATATGAGCCTGGCCGGTCGCGAAAAACTGGCTCTGGAGCAGGGCTATAAGATTCACCCGCAATATCCGCAGGAATTTGAGAACTCGTTTTCCTTGGCCTGGCAGAAAATCCCGTACAACGAAGGCGGCTGGGCGGTTTACGACGATACCGTCCGCCGGAAATATTACCCGGCCCTGCTCGAACCAGATGGCAATATCTACTTTGCCGGTGAACACACAACCTACCTGACGGCCTGGATGGCTGGTGCATTTACCTCCGCCCGGCGGGTGGTCGATGCGCTGCACGCACGCGTTGGCGAATACACGAAAAAGTAATGATTATACCTTCTATCCATGAAAACTAACCTGTTTCGTACGTGTCTTCTTGTCTGTTGTCTGACTGTGGTGCAACTGGTTTCCCAACGGGTTTGGGCCCAGACTGCCACGGCGAGTATGTCGCTGGACCAACTGAAAGCCATCAAGGCCATCAAAGTGGGCAATCTGGAAAAAGATACCTACTTCAAATCCGGTGATTACATTCTGGATCGCTACGAGGAACGCCCGGCCTATGTCTTTAACTACAGCGACGGTATTCCCCGCAAAATCTACCTCTACAAAGTATTTACGGCTGCCGACACCAAAGAACTCGGTCTGCTGGCGATCTACGAAAACGGTAAAACCAAAGAAACCAAGCCGTTCGTGATTCCCGGAGCCAGCGCCGACCGCAAAGCGTGGGATGCCTACATCGACGATCTGAAGTACGTGGGCGAAAAAGAAGCCGGTCTGATGTCGGCGCTCGGGTTTGTACTTTCGCGCGAAATGGCCCTGCTGATGGGGGGCGGCTCGAAGGAAGAGGGCGGTGAAAAGAAGAAGGAAGAATACAACTTCTGCTTTCCCGCCGATGCCGTGGTGACATTAGCGAATCGCCAAACCAAAGCTATTCAGGACGTAAAAGCCGGTGAGGAAGTGATGGCTTACGATGCCAGAACCCGTCTGCTCGTTCCGACGCGGGTGCAGGAAGTAACCTTTCACGAAAAGCCCAATCTGGCTATTGCGGGCGTTTGGGTCGTACCGGTTCAGGAGGTTTCGGCCAGCGTTTCCCTGACCAAGCCCGTGCTGCTGGAAGCCACCGCCAACCACCCCGTTCAAACCGCAGCCGGGGCGAAAAAATTGGGTGATCTGCGCAACGGCGACGTGCTGTACCGCTTCGAGGGAGCCACGCAGTCGGTGTCGGCCTGGAAAGTAGCCGCCGTACAGTCAACCATCCGGACGGTGGAGAAAGTCTACAACCTGACAACGGAAAAAGGCAGTTACCTGATCAACGATGTGGTCGTTCTGGATAAATAAACGGTTTTTATAAACCAGATGGGCTAGGGGCGAAATCAGTTTCGCCCCTTTTTGTTACATACCCCAGGCCGTCATGCCGCCGTCCACCGCCAGCGTCTGGCCGGTGATGTAACCCGCTGCGGACAGGCATAAAAAGGCGACGGCGGCTGCCACCTCGTCCGGTTCGCCAACCCGGCCCATTGGCGTACGGTTTATGATTTTTGCCAGCCGTTCCGGATTGGTCAGAACCGGTTCGGCCAGCGGGGTACGGATGTACCAGGGCGCCACGGAATTGACCCGAATACCGTCCGGTGCCCATTCTACGGCCAGATTTCGCGTCAGTTGGTGCAGGGCGGCTTTAGTCATGCCGTAGATGGAACCGCTGCTGGTGTGCGTCAGCCCCGACACCGACGAGACAAATACGATGCTGCCTTTTTTCGAAGATTTTAGCAGCGGATAAGCCGCCTGGCAGAGTTCATAAGCCGAACGCAGGTTGGTATTCAAAAGCTGGTCAAATTCGTCCGGGCGGTAGTCAATGGTTGGTTTACGGATGTTGGTTCCGGCGTTATTAATCAGGATGTCCAGACTTCCCCAACGGTTTCTGACGGCTTCGATCAGTTGATGGGCCGCACCGGGCTGGCTGATGTCCGTTGCCAACCCATCAACCGGGAAGCCGTTCTGGCGGTATTCCTGCAAGTGCTGTTGCAGCAGCTCATTATCCCGGGCGACCAGAAACACGCTGGCGCCCATCTGGAGCAGTTGCTGAACAATGGCCTGACCGATGCCTTTGGTGCCGCCAGTGACCAGGGCGCGCTGGTTGGTAAGTTGCCAGGAGAGGGGCATAGTTACGATACTGTTTGGAAGTACGCAAGAAACGAATCGCAGCGAAAATCGCTACGGATTCCGTAACTACTTTTGAATTTCATGATTCGGTGACAGTCGGCTTAGTGGATTAGGGGAACTATTTTAGTTTTTTTTGTACAATAGTGAGTATTGCCTGAATTATCCTGCCTATTAACAAGCAGTTGCCAATCAGTGACTGTTTTCTGATTTTATCACCGGAGTCTATGCTGAAATCCGATTTGAATCGCCAGGCCACCAGCGTCTGGGAAAAAACCGACGAGACATTGCTCTGGCAGCAGTTTCGGGAAGGCCCGCAGGAGGCTTTTCAGGCGCTGGTTCAGCATTTTTACCGGGAGCTTCATTTTTACGGGAGTCGATTTACCCGTGATTCGGACTTGCAGAAAGACTGTTTGCAGGATCTGTTTCTGGATTTATGGACCTATCGGGCTAAAATCGTACAGACACCATACATCCGACCGTACCTCTACAAATCGCTTCGGCGAAAGATTTACCGGGAAGTGATGCGGCAATCGTCGGTGATCAATGAAGACGGTTTTCCTTTTGACGAACTGGGTTCGGAGGAAATTACGCCCGAACAGGCACTGATCCGCACGGAATTGTCGGATTACCAGACCGCCCGGTTGAACACGTTGCTGGGGCAGCTTTCGGACCGGCAGCGGGAAGCGATTCACCTGAAGTTTTACGGCGAATTATCGAATGATGAAATTGCTGATATTCTCGAGGTTAACAAGCAATCGGTTGCCAATCTGCTCCACCGGGGCTTGAGCCGTTTGCGGGAAAGCTGGCCGTCGTTGCTAAGCCTGCTGGGTTGCTGGCTGTTCAATCGATGAGAAAAATAGCCGCTTCAACTGAGTATCGGGAGAAAACGCCTTCCTATTAACAACCGACATGCTTCTGATCCTCAACTGGATATGAACGATTACCAACAGTATACCGCCGAAGAGTTTCTACAGGATACCTGGTTTCTGGCTTGGGTCAAACACGGCCAGCCAGAGGCACGGCAGTTCTGGGAAAAATGGCAACGGGAGCATCCATATCAACGCGAAACGCTGTTGTTGGCCAAAGATATGGCCGAAGCGCTCAAAAACCGTCCGCACAATTTGTCGCCTGGCCAGGAACAGCTTGAGATTGAGCAAATTGTCAAATTAACGCGTCACGTGCCAGAACGTTCGCCGTGGGCGGGTTTCAGCGCTTCGTTTTCTTCGCGTCGCTGGCTGGCCGCAGCCATTGCATTACTTGTGCTGGGAGCAGGCTGGGGCGTTTTTCTGGTGCAGGATAAGGCCAACTGGTCGGTAGCGAAAAACGCATTGACCAGTCTGGACGATTCAACGGACGACCATTGGGTGAAGCAGGTTAATGGAATGTCACAGCCCGTCAGTCTTACGTTGCCGGATGGCAGTCGGATGACGCTGATGCCCAACAGCGAAGCCCGCTACCCGCGTACGTTTGAAGCCGATCAGCGCGAAGTTCAACTGAAAGGTGATGCGGTTTTTTCAGTTGTTCACGAAGGAAAACGACCGTTTCTGGTCTATAGTGGCCCACTGGTGACGCGGGTTTTAGGAACCCGGTTTCGGGTTCTGGCACCCACGGATGGTTCCCGTATGAAAGTGTCGGTGTTATCGGGTAAGGTTTCGGTGATGGACCGGCACGATTGGGCGGTCGCCCAGCGTTCCGAAAGTCGCGCCTTTTCGGGGGTTGTATTGACTGCCAACCAGCAAGTTACCTACGATGCCACTCAAAGCCATTATCAGAAAGAATTAGTAGAAAAACCGGTGCTGATCGCTTCTTCCGAAAGCCGGGAAACGTTCAATTTTGAAGATACACCCGCTTCGGGGGTTTTTGAACGTCTGAAAAAAGCCTATGGCGTGGAAATCATGTATGATCCGACGGTGATTCGGAATTGTACCCTAACCGCTTCCTTGTCGGGAGTGCCGCTACACGATCAACTCCGGTTGTTGTGTGCTTCCATCGGGGCTACCTATGAGGTAGTCGATGCCCGAATTATTGTCACCAGCAAGGGCTGTCCGTAACAAAAATCGTAAAAAGCCCGCTATGGTGCGAACATAGCGGGGACACTTGACCGATCCGGCGGCACAACGGGCCACCGCGGACCGGTATAGCTACTCCTTTGCCCGGAATAACCAAATCACTCCCAATTTATGGACAAGTTTACAAAACACGAAACGATTCGGCTTCTTATGCGAATTTCGTTACTCCAATTGATTCTTACGGCTTTGCTAATCAACGGGGCGCTGGCGACCCGGGCGCAGGAACTGCTCGAGCAGCGGGTGAGTGTCAGGCTGGATAACAACACCGTCCGGCAGGCACTGCTGACGCTGGAAAAAACCGCCCACGTCAAGTTTGTGTATAGCCGGGAAGTGGTGCAGATCGATCGGAAAATTTCCCTCGCGGTGACCGACGAGCGGTTGGCCAACGTGCTCGATCGGTTGCTGAAACCGCTACATCTGACCTATGTCCTGACGGGCAATCAGATTGCCCTCGTCCGTTCTCCGGCGGCCGACGGCATGGGCAGCGTCCAGCCTTCCAACGCTGCTCGCCCTGAGCCGGTGACTGAGCAAACCGTGATCGGTAAGGTCACCGACGAGAAGGGAGAAGGGCTGCCCGGGGTGAGTGTGATCATTAAAAACACCACGCGCGGAACCGTGACCGACCCGGAAGGAAGCTTCAAGATTTCCGTTGGAGATGCAAAAGATATATTGGTGTTCAGTTTTGTCGGGTATCTCACCGAAGAAGTTGCGGTTGGCACCCGGACGCAACTAGCGATTTCCCTGAAAATCGATACCAAAGCGTTGGAAGAAGTCGTGGTCATTGGCTATGGTACCCAGAAGAAAGTCAGTCTGACCGGCGCTGTCGGAACGATTAAACGCGAAAATCTGGTCAGAATGCCGGTTTCGAATATTCAACAGGCTTTACAGGGGCAGTTACCCGGTTTAACCATTATCGATAACGGCGGAGCCCCCGGCAAATCGAATACGACGATGCGGGTACGGGGGATTACGACCCTGAGCGATAACAATCCGCTCGTCATTGTCGACGGAATTGAGCAGCGGCTATCCGATATCAATCCGAATGACATTGAATCCGTATCGGTTTTAAAAGATGCTTCATCGGCGGCCATTTATGGTTCGCGAGCGGCCAACGGGGTTATCCTGATCACGACCATTCAGGGAAAATCCGGCAAACTGTCGGCTAGCTACCACGGCTATTATGCGTTGCAGCAGGCTACCAACAAACCAGAACATATGGGGCTGGAAGATTACATGCGCATGCTGAACGTCGGAAGTGTCAATGCTGGCGTGGCCCCCCGCTACACCGAAGCGTATATTCAGGAATACGTCAATGCCACCGACCGCTATAAGTACCCGTTGCCGAACACCTGGTTCAATACGGTTTTCAGCGTGGCTCCCCAACAAAATCATTCGCTGGCTCTGAGCGGAGGCAATGAGTTTGTCAAATCGCGGTTGAGCCTGCGCTATCAGAACCAGGACGCCGTTGTGCCGAATTCCGGGTCGAAAATCAGTGAAGTACGGTTGAATACGGATATTAAAATGTCGTCGAAAATAACCGTCAACACCGATCTGAACTACCGCTACACCAATTTTACGTCGCTGGTTAATGACAACAACCAATACGAAAATATTTATAACCGCATGTTTCACTCCAGCCAGTGGGCGGTTCCCAAATACCCGGATGGAAGCTATGGGCTGAGTCCGCAGGGGCACAACCCGCTCATGTATGCCGAAATTGCCGGTATTTCCAAAACCAGCGATGACTACATCGTCGGTAACCTGAAAGGTAATTGGGCCATTGCGAAAGGGCTGCTATTTTCGACGCAACTGGCCGCCCGGTTTACCAGCACTGCGACCAAAGCGTTTGCGAACAAATACGAAGTCCGTGATTATTACAACAAAGACATTGTTAAAAAAACCGTCCCGATTAATAACCTGACCGAAACCCGCATTTTTTCGCGGGAAATTACCCTCAATAATACCCTGACGTATTCAGCCAATTTTGGCGGTCATTTCATCAATGCGCTGGCGGGTTATTCGCAAATCAGCAATGTCGGGAACAACCTGAGTGCGTTTCGCCAGAACTTTTACAGCAATGAAATTCAGTCGATTAGCCAGGGAACGAACGATAATACGAAGAACAACGGCGGAAGTGATTATCAGTGGGGATTGCGCTCTTATTTTGGCCGGATAAATTATTCGTACCAGGATAAATATTTGTTTGAAGCCAATAGCCGCTACGATGGATCATCCCGATTTATGGAGAAAAACCGGTATGGTTTCTTTCCCTCCATGTCGGTTGGCTGGCGCATTTCGGGCGAGAAATTCTGGGAGAAAGCCAGCGTGTATGCCAACGAAGTAAAATTGAGAGGGTCGTGGGGTAAAACCGGTAATCAGGCCGTTGCGTTGTACAGCTATTTCCCGACCTTAAGCCAAGTAAATTATACGTTCAATGGGAGTCCGGCAACCGGTTTTGCACAACTGAATCTGGCCGATCCGAATTTGACCTGGGAAACAACGACGCAAACCAATGTTGGTTTGGATGCGCAGCTGTTCAACAACAAATTGTCCCTTATCGTCGATTATTACCGGAAACGAACCGACGGTATTTTACTGGTATTGCCGGTTCCGGGCACCTTGGGTTTAAATCCATCGGCCCGTAATGCGGGTGTCGTGGATAACAACGGGTGGGAATTTGCCGTAGGGACCCGGAATAAATGGAACGAATTCAGTCTGGACGCCAACGCCCATCTGAACATCAATACCAATAATGTCGTGAGTCTGGCCGGTACTGGGCCGTATATCAGTACGGTCGAAACGGACCCCATTTTTATCATTGGCGAGGGGTATCCCATCAACTCGCACTGGGGCTACCAAACCGATGGATTGTTTCAAACCGAAGAAGAAATCAGTAAATACCCGACACTCGTTGCGGGCACCAAACCCGGCGATGTGAAATACGTCGATTTAAACGGCGACGGAATTATCAGCCCCAGCGACCGGAAGTATCTCGGAAACAGCTTTCCCAAATATACGTTTGGCGCGTCGCTGAATATGAACTACAAAAGTTTCTCGCTGAATCTGTTGTTTCAGGGAGCTGCTCAGGTAGATACGCGGCTGGCCGGTGCCCTGGCCGAAATGGGGAATAATGAAGCATATACGCACACCATTTTTACGGGTAACTACTGGACTCCGGAAAATCGGAATGCGCGTTTTCCCCGCCCGATTCGTTCGGATCTGCGCAACCTTTCGGCATCGGACCGAATGCTGATTGATGCTTCGTATGTCCGGCTGAAGAACATTCAGTTGGTTTACCAATTGCCTTCGGTACTCACCAGAAAGGCCTATATCGAACGCATGAATGTCTATGTTTCGGGCACTAATCTGTTGACGTTTTCCAAGCTGAATGAATGGAATCTGGACCCGGAAACCGTATCTGGGAGGGCGACTATTTATCCGCAGACAGCGCTCTACACGCTCGGCATCAATCTTTCTTTTTAAAGTAAAACAGTCAATTCGAAAAGCCATGTATAAATTTATAAAAACCAGTGTGGTTGGTTTGCTCCTGCTTTTGACGACCGCCTGTGAACGGGAATTACTGGAAACCATTCCGAATGACCGACTTTCGGTGGAACTGTTCTGGAAAACGGAACAGGATGCCATTCTGGCAACCAATGCGGTTTATACGTATCTGGAAGGAACCGGTCTTTTTAGCTGGGATGGCATGACCGATATTGGCCATACCAACCAGAGCTTTGCCACCGAAGCCCTGATCGAAAAAGGACAAACGGATGCTTTAAATAGCAAGGTATTAACGGAATGGACCAATGCGTATAAAGGAATCAGGGCAGCTAATAGCTTCTTTAAAAATGTCGATCAGATTCAGGCCCAGAACCCGAACACCATCAGCCGGTTGAAAGGGGAAGTGAAGGTATTACGTGCCTATTTATACCTCAAATTAGTGAGTTTGTACGGGGAGGTGCCGCTGATTACGGACGAAATTTCACTGGAAGAAAGCCGTCAGGTAAAACGGGTTCCCGCTGCCCAAATCTGGGATTTTATTGCGGCTGAATTAACGGAAGCGGCCCCGCTGCTGCCGGTGACGCAGGAACAGAAAGGCCGGATTACCAAGGGCGCAGCACTGGGCCTGAAAGCGCGGGCGTTATTGTATGCCGGTCGGTATCAGGGCGCTGCCGAAGCGGCCAAAGAAGTAATGGATTTAAATGCGTACAGCCTGCATCCGGCCTATCAGAAACTGTTTAGTTATGAAGCCGAAAACAACGGGGAAATTCTGTTGGATAAACAGTTTATCAAGGATACGTATAACAATAATATCTTCGCGACGATGGCTCCGTATAGCCAGCAGGCCAGCACAAATACGTTTGTGCCGACGAAAAATCTGGTGGATGCTTATACCATGAACAATGGAAAAGAGATCACCGATCCGGCAAGCGGTTTTGATCCGAAAAACCCGTATTTGAATCGAGATCCACGGCTGAAGTACTCGATTTATGTACCGGGCGAAAAACTGCCGGATGGCAAAATTTTCAACTCGGTTCCGGGGAGCGGAACAGCCGATGCCGTGGGCTATAGCTACATCACGACCACCACGGGTTTCACGGTAAAAAAATACATCAATGCGGAAGATCTGGCGCAACCGGCCAACGGCGGAATCAACATCATTCTAATGCGCTACGCCGAAGTGTTGCTAACGTATGCCGAAGCCAAAATTGAGCTGAACCAGTTGGATAAAACCGTACTGGATGCAATCAATCTGGTTCGCCAGCGGGCCGATGTTGCCATGCCGCCGATCACGGATCTGTCGTCGCAGGCGGCCCTGCGAAAAATCGTGCGCCGGGAGCGGCTGGTCGAGCTGGCCTTTGAAGGCTTGCGGTATTTCGACCTGCGTCGGTGGCGGATTGCCGAGGAGGTGATGCCCGGCAAAGTATATGGGATGACATACGTTGAGAATGGCACGCTGAAAACCGTTGAAGCCCCGGCGTTTGAACGGTCGTTCAACAAAAACCGGGATTACCTCTGGCCTATCCCGCAGAAAGAACGGGATTTGAACCCCGGATTGACCCAAAATCCCAACTGGTAAGTTGAATCGAAACTCATTTTAGCGGATTGCTTAATTTCGGATAACCGATGACAATATTACAACGGATTGGTATGCTTGTTTTCCTGCTTCTCGTCGGTGGACCGTTGCGGGCGCAGAACCGGGTGGTGGACAAACAGATGCATCATCTGCGGGCGGGTGAGGAACGGGAATGGGATTTTTTCAGGACCGAGCCGAAAAAACAACTCACACTCCGGTTTAACGCGCAGGAAAATACGTCGGAACTAACGCTGAGTCTGAGGCAGAAAGATGTCAAACTGGCCTGGAATGTGTACCTGAACGGGGTAGATCTGGGCAAACTGGACGCGGATGAAAACGCCCGAATCCGCTACCTGAGCATTCCGCCCCATACGCTCAAAACCGGCGAGAACACGCTTCTGATTGCGTATACCAAACCGTTTGGCAAAACCGATCGCGTACCGGATGATATGCTGGTTGGCGAAATTACCCTGCTCGACCGTCCGTTGAAGCAAATGATGCAGGAAGCCACCCTAACCGTCACGATTACCGAACGGGAAACCAATCGGCTGATTCCGGCACGGATTACCATTGTTGATGACCAAAACAACCTGCAACCCGTTGCGGTAGTGCCTGATCCGCAATTGGCGGTTCGGACCGGTTGTGTGTATACCGGTAATGGAAAAGCATCCTTTCGTTTACCCGAA
Source organism: Larkinella arboricola (assembly GCF_003259745.1). Taxonomy (GTDB): domain Bacteria; phylum Bacteroidota; class Bacteroidia; order Cytophagales; family Spirosomataceae; genus Larkinella; species Larkinella arboricola. Next base: position 73,571 of record NZ_QLMC01000005.1, read on the forward strand.
GGAACGTACCGGCTTTATGCAACCCGTGGTTTTGAGTACGGCGTCGATTCGTTTTCGGTAGCGGTTAAAGCGGGGCAAACCGTATCACGTAACTTTGTGATTTCCCGCGAAGTACCGACAAAGGGTTGGGTTGCGTCCGACACCCACATTCATACCTTTACCTATTCCCGCCACGGTGATGCCACCGTGGCGGAACGCTTGCTGACGCTGGCGGGCGAAGGCATCGAGCTCCCGATTTTTACCGATCATAATATCCTGGTCGATGTCAGACCGACGGTCCGGGCGATGGGGATGGATACGGTTTTTACCCCGGTTATGGGAAATGAGTTTACGACCGAAGTGGGACACTTCAATGTGTTCCCGGTTGCCGATAACAGCGTGGTGCCGGATCATCACGTCAAAGACTGGAAATCCGCTTCCCGGAATCTGGCGAATTCGGGTCGGGTCATCATTCTGAACCACGCCCGCGATGTGCACTACAACTTTCGTCCGTTCGGCCCCGAGCGGCATGTGTCGGTTGCGGGGCTGGATCTGGAGGGGTGGACGCTGCCCGCCCAGGCCATGGAAGTGCTCAACTCCAGTTCGCAGCAAAAAGACATTGGGCAACTCTACCGCGACTGGTTTGGCGTGCTGAACCGGGGGCATTGGCTCACACCGGTCGGATCGAGTGATTCGCACGATGTGATGCAGTATCTGGTCGGGCAGGGGCGCACGTACATCAAATGCCGGGACGACAAACCGGGCCGCATCGATGTAAACGACGCCGTTGATCAGTTTCTGGCCGGGAAAGTCATGGTCAGCTTTGGATTGATGCCTGAAATAACGGTTAATAAAACCTACGGCCCCGGCGATGTGGTTCCGGCGGCTGGTGAGGTCACTGTCGCCGTGCGGGTTTTAGGACCTTCCTGGAGCAAAGCCGACCGGGTTTCGCTGTATGCCAACGGGCAAAAAATTAGGGAAGTCCGCATTACGCAAACCGGGAAAAAGGGGGTTAAGTGGGAAGGTAGCTGGACTATTCCCGCAACAAAACAGGATATGTACCTGGTTGCTATTGCTGAAGGACCCGATCAGATGCTGCCATTCTGGCCCATTCCCAAACCGTATTCCCGCACATCCAGCGAATGGCATCCGCAACTCATCGGCTCGTCGGGGGTCGTTTGGATCGACGCCGATGGCGATGGAATGAAAACAAGCGCCTATGCGTACGCGAAGCGGGTGATTGACAACACGAACGGAGATAATCAGAAACTTTTCAGGCAACTCGGCGAATTTGACCAGGCGGTGAGCACCCAGGCTGCTTCGATTTTAAACGAACAGAACCGATTAGTAGATGCTGGTTTGCTGGAATCCCTGAAAAAGGCACCTTCGCCGGTCAAAACCGGGTTTCAGGAATTTATTGATTCCTGGAAGGTATCGGAGATGGCCCGAAAAAACCGGTAAATTAAGGGGAGGGAACCGTCTAGGTCATTATTGGGTAAGGAAAGGGTATTGGGTTTTTTTACTACATTTACACGATTTATTCCAACCCTTACTTCGTGCGTAGTTTATGAACTCAACTCGTTACGCGAAACGCTTTCGGTTGTCCCGGCGGGCTTTGGCTTTGTCGACAGCCGGTCTTCTCATCGGGGGCGTTCTGGTCGGCGCCTGGCAAAACGATAACCTCAACCAGGCTTCTGGTGAATACCTCGAACGGCTTTTTGTCGGACTTTCAGACGACGACAAGCGCGATCCGAAATACGCCGTGGGAAGCCTGAACGTGGCACCGGGTCTGGAAGCGAAGCTTTTTGCGGCTGAACCGATGCTGACCAACCCGACCAACATCGATGTGGATGCGCGGGGCCGGGTCTGGGTGTGCGAAGCCTACAACTACCGGGCGGGTATCAACGGCAATCCGACCCGTCCCGAAGGCGACCGCATTCTGATTCTGGAAGATACCAACGGCGACGGGCAGGCCGACGTGACCAAGACCTTCTATCAGGGGCCGGAACTGGTGTCTCCGCTCGGTATCTGGGTGCAGGGCAACAAGGTGATCGTGTCGGATAGCCCGAATGTTTACGTGTTTACCGACGAAAACGGCGACGATAAAGCCGATAAAAAAGAACTGCTGTTTACGGGCATCAGTGGTGCCGACCACGACCACGGAATGCATTCGTTTGTGTTTGGCCCCGACGGCAAGTGGTATTTCAACTTCGGTAACGAAGGCAAGCAAATTCTGAATAAGGACGGCAAACCCATTTTCGACCGCTCGACAAACAAGGAAATTACGTCGCCCAATTACCGCCAGGGCATGGTTTTTCGCTGCAATCCCGACGGGAGCGAAATGGAAGTGCTGGGGCATAATTTCCGGAATAACTACGAAGTGGCCGTGGATTCGTACGGGGCCATGTGGCAGTCGGACAACGACGACGACGGCAACAAGGGCGTCCGGATCAACTACGTGATGGAGTACGGCAACTACGGGTATACCGACGAAATGACCGGCGCGGGCTGGCGGGCCAACCGAACCAACCTCGAAGAAACCATTCCCCTGCGCCACTGGCACCTCAACGACCCGGGCGTGGTTCCCAACCTGTTGCAAACCGGCGCGGGGTCGCCAACGGGAATCATCGTTTACGAAGGGGAATTATTGCCACCGGCTTTTCAGGGGCAGATGATTCACTGCGATGCCGGTCCGAACGTGGTGCGGGCTTATCCGGTAACGAATGACGGAGCCGGTTATAAGGCCACGATTGTACCCGTGGTGGAAGGCGTGCGCGATCAGTGGTTCCGGCCTTCGGATGTGTGCGTAGCTCCCGACGGTTCGTTGATCATTTCTGACTGGTACGATCCCGGTGTCGGTGGTCACCAGGCGGGCGATCAGAACCGGGGGCGGGTTTACCGGATTGCTCCGCCGAACACGCCCTACCAGCGTCCGAATATCAATCTGACGACCACCGCCGGGGCCATCGAAGCCCTGCAAAGCCCGAATATGGCCATCCGGTATGCTGCCTGGAACAAACTGCACGATCTGGGCGGCAAAGCCGAAAAGGACCTGGCCAAACTCTATAAAAATTCGCCCGACCCGCGCATGAAAGCCCGGGCGCTCTGGCTGCTGAGCAAGATGGATGGCAACAAAGGGAAGAAGTACGTCGAAGCGGCCCTGAAGGATAGCAATCCGAATCTGCGGATGGCGGCTCTGCGGGCAGCCCGGCAGATGAAAGGCGACGTAGTACCGTATGTGAAGCAGTTGGTCAACGACCCCGATCCGCAGGTGCGTCGCGAATGTGCCATTGCCCTGCGCCGGAGTCAATCGCCCGAAGCGCCGGAATTGTGGGCGCAACTGGCGGCCCAGCACAACGGCAATGACCGCTGGTATCTGGAGGCTCTCGGTATTGGTGCTGATGGTCAGTGGGATACGTACTACACGGCCTGGTTGAAACGGGCGGGAGCAAATCCGTTGAGCACGGCGGGTGGTAAAGACATTGTCTGGCGGGCGCGGACCAAAGAAGCCGTTCCCCTGCTGGCGCGGCTGGCATCCGATTCGCAGACCGATCTGAAAGGGCGCTTACGGTATTTCCGGGCGTTCGATTTCAACCCGGGCGCAACCGAAAAATCCAACGCCCTGCTGGGTATTCTGAATGCTAGTTCCAGTGATGTGCAACTGACCAAACTGGCCCTGCGTCACCTTGATCAGAATTTTGTCAGGAATTCGCCGGAAGCCATGACGGTTTTGTCGAAGCTGTTGAACGAAACTTATGGCACACCCGAATACATGGAATTCGTAAGCCGCTACGAACCCGTTTCTGAAAACGAGCGTCTGCTGGCTCTGAGTCAGAAACAGGCCAACAGCCCGATTAGCCGCGACGCAACCCGCCAACTGCTGCGGCAGGGTGGGGGCAAGCTGGTATGGGGTGTCATCAACGGAACTGATCCGCAGGCGGCTATCAGCATGGCTTCGGCGCTGCGCTGGGTAGGCAGCAAGGAATCGCTCGACATTCTGAAAACCGTTGCGCTGGACGAAAACCGTCCGTCGGCCCTGCGCCGGGAAGCCACGCGGGCCATCGGGGGGAGTGGCGACGGTGAAGACCTGATTCTGGAATTACTGCGTTCGGGGCAGATCAAAGACGAATACAAAGCAGCCGCCGTGCAGGGCGTGGCTACCACCTGGCGCAAGAAAGTACGGACCGAAGCGGCCAGCTACCTCGACGGGGCCAAAGGCGGGGGCGGTAAGAAATTGCCCGGTATTCCGGACCTGCTGGCGATGAACGGCGATGCCAGCCGCGGTCTGACGGTTTTCAAAACCAACTGTTCCATCTGCCACCAGATCAACAGCGAAGGCATGGATTTTGGGCCAAAATTGTCAGAAATTGGCAGTAAGTTGCCGAAAGAAGGGCAATATCTGGCTATCTTGTACCCCGATGCCGGAATCAGCTTTGGCTACGAAGGCTTTGAAGTGAAATTCAAGGACGGCAGCACGGCTTCGGGTATCATTTCCAGCAAAACCGAAACCGATCTGCAAATGAAATTCCCGGGCGGGGTGGTTACGGACTATAAGATGAGCGATGTCGTTTCAATGAAACCGCTGGATGGCTCGATGATGCCCGCCGGTTTGCAGGAAAACATGACAACCCAGGAATTAGTGGACTTAGTAGACTACCTATCAAGCTTAAAAAGAAAATAGAACCTTTCCCTCAATATGATTCAACGTCGCGATTTTGTCAAATCAACTTTAGGACTGGCCGGGGCCACACTGGCCGGAAACTCGCTGGCCGGTAACGAATCCTCACCACCGCAGACCATGGCTAAAAACCAATTCAAACTCCTGTATGCACCCCACTTCGGGATGTTTACCAACAGCGCCGGAAAAGACCTGATCGACCAGCTTAAATTTATGGCGGATAACGGTTTTAAGGCGCTGGAAGACAACGGGATGATGGGGCGGCCGGTTGAGGAGCAGGAGAAAATCGCGAAGGAAATGGCCCGGCTCGGGATGAAAATGGGCGTGTTTGTGGTCGATAAAGGCGGGAACGGTGCCAATACGCTGGCGGCTGGCAAAAAGGAATACATCGATATTTTCCTGAATGGCTGTAAAAAAGCCGTGGAAGTAGCCAAGCGGGTGAACGCTAAATTCATGACGGTGGTACCCGGCGATTTCCAGCGCGATCTGCCCATCGGTATTCAGACCGGTAACGTCATTGATGCCCTCCGTCGGGGCGCTGAAATTCTGGAGCCCCACGGTCTGACGATGGTGCTGGAGCCGCTGAGCGATACGCCCAACCTGTTTTTACGCACCTCCGACCAGACCTACGAAATTTGCCGTGGGGTGAACAGCCCGGCCTGCAAAATTCTGTTTGATGTGTATCACATGCAGAAAAATGAGGGCCACATCATTCCGCACATCAACTGGTGCTGGAGCGAAATTGGTTACTTCCAGATTGGCGACAACCCGGGCCGGAAAGAGCCGACAACGGGCGAAATCAACTACAAGAACGTTTTCAAGCACTGTTACGAGAAAGCCAAGGCCAACAACCAGGAGTTTATCTGGGGTATGGAACACGGCAATGCGTTCCCCGGTAAGGAAGGCGAAATGGCCCTGATCAAAGCCTACGTCGAATCAGACAGCTTTGCGGTTTAGGGTAACCGGTAACGTAAAAAACCTAAAAAGCCCGGCCAAAAGGTCGGGCTTGCTTTTTTAACGGCACGCTGAGCAATTACAAAGCAACTACCGAGTTGTCGTCGGACGAAACACCGCTGCCAATGTATTTGTCGGCTTCCGGATCGTTCAGCCATTGGTCACCATCAATCAGATAACGGAATTGCGTTTCCTGACCTACGGGCAATTCAACTGTGGTTTTATAAGATCCGTCTTTTTGTTTCTTGAGAGGAGTAGCCGACGCGTCCCAGCCGTTAAAATCACCAACCAGAGCAACCTCTTTTGCGCCATTAACAGCGTCAGCAGGCAGCGTAAACGTTACTTTGCAAATTGTAGGCTTGCTTTTTACATACTGTTTTGCAAGTGCCATATCGAGTAGAGTGTTTGGTTTATAGTGTAAAATTATATGAAAAGGTAAGTAATGCAATGGTAATCAAACTTTTGGGTCATGGCTTTCTGGTAAACGTCCTATTCTTGAAAGTAATAATTTAAAAAGCAGAATTAAAACAACGTTTTCTCATAGAACCATATTACAAAAAAAAAGTTTATACCGGCCATCCCGCCCTTTTTTGCACACCCCCGATTGGTCCAATCAGGGGTGCTGTACGTCTTTTTCCTTAGCGGATTGTATACCGAACACCCAAAAAACCGCGAATTCCCTGGTTGGGGGCGAATACGTACGTAGGGTCAAAGGTCAGCCGGTACGGATTGTCGGGGCTGGCCACCACCTGCCCGTCGGGGCCAAAAACCACCCCCTTGTCGAAGGGGTCAAAAGCCCGGGCAATGCTGTTGGCCGGGGGCGTGAAATTCAGCAGGTTCTTTAGTCCACCGTAAATTTCAAATCCATTGTCAAACCGCTTGGTAAGCTGAATGTTTTGAATGCTCCAGGTCGGTGAGTATTCGGGCCGCGGATCGTCGGAACTCAGCAGGGGAAGCCGCATCGGGCCGTACAGATTGCCGGTATAATCGGCGGACAGGCCGCGTCCGAAATCGTAAGAAACCGCCCAGGTTCCCGTGATGCGCTCGGTCAGTAACTGGCGGGTTTTAACGGGTTGCCCGTCGGCATCGTCTTCCACTTTATACACGTCCATGAGCGTAAAACCGGCGTTGACTTTCAGCGGGAACGTAAAGTTAGCGTCCAGGTTGACACTCAGACCCTTCGAAGTCGAGTGGCCTTTCAGATTGTCGAAAAAGATTTTGTTTGGATCCGTATCGTAATCGGCAATAATTCGGTTGGTGAAGTAGGTGTAAAACAGCGACGCGTCGACGTTCAGAAAACCGCTGCCAAACACGATCAGTTTGGTATAATTCAGGTTGACATTCCAGCTTCGTTCGGGTTTGAGTTCGTCTTCAACCACCACCTGCCGCGCGCCCGTCAGGGCCGCATGATCTTCCGTAAACAGATTGACCACCCGGTAGCCCGTTCCGGCATTGAATCGAATCACGTTGTCTTTGTTGGGCGACCATTTGTACGAAAACCGGGGCGTCAGGATGTTACCGTGTCGCGAATTATAATCGTAGCGAAGGCCGAGCAGCAGTTTGTGCTGGTCGTTAAACGTAAACTCAGGCTGCACAAAAATGCCGGGCAGTCGCGTCCGGTCGGGCTGGTTGATGGGCCGGAGCGAGTCGGCCGACTGGGTTGCCGGGGTGTTATCGTCGTAAAATGTATAGCGAAACGGCGTTCCGACCATCAAATTGACATGGCTGTTAAATTCCTTGTTCCAGAGCAGTTGGGCAAAGAAAATCCGCTGGGTGGCCAGAAAGGGCGTGGTGCCGTAAACGGAGTTCTGGTTATGGCTGTTGAACGACGATTGCAGGGTAATGTTTTCAGTCGTAGGCAGTTGATACGCCCCAATCAGCTCCAGGCGCTTGGTGAAAATGCTTTCGGCATACAGGCTGTCGGTGCCCCGCAGGCTGCGATTCCAGTTGGTTTGGCCGCCCCAGCGATCTTCGTAAAAATACCGGGCCGCGATGCTGGCCAGCCGGTTTTCTTTCCGTTCAAACTGCCATTTATTAAAGACCGAAATCCGGTGTTGCAGGGTTACATCCGTGAACCCGTCGCCGTTTTTGTCAAACGGTTTCTGGTAGTTATAATAATTCAAACCCACCAGCGAATTGGCGCTTCCGGCCCGGAATTTCACGCCCAGGTCGGCATTGTATTCCTGCCAGCTCGTTCCAAAAACGTCCGCGGTCACAATGGGCGCTTTCAGCGGATTTTTCGTAATGATGTTGATCAGACCGGCTACGGCTTCCGAACCGTACAGCGTGGATGCGGGGCCTTTCACCACTTCAACCCGTTCGACCAGCGAATTCGGGATGCCGGATAAGCCGTAAACCGTCGACAGCGCACTAACAATGGGCATACCGTCGAGCAGGACCATTGTGTAGGGGCCTTCCAGCCCGTTGATGTGAATATCGCCGGTATTGCAGACGTTGCAATTGAGCTGAGGCCGCACGCCGTTGATGTTTTGCAGGGCATCGTAGATGTTGGGCGTCGGGTTTTTCTGGAAGAATTTGGGGGTATAAATTTCCACCGGAACGGGACTTTCCAGTTTCGACACTTCTTTCATGGTGCCTGTTACCACCACCTCACCCAGCGTGTTGGCGGCTTCGCGGAGTTCGACGGTCTGGCGGAATGTTTGTCCGGCGGTCAGCACAATGGTTTTCTGGAACGTTTCGAACCCCACCTGTGATACCACCAACTGGTAGCGCCCCGCCGGAATGCCGGTTAATTTAAAAACACCCGCGGTATCGGTCAGGGTGCCAAAACGGGTTCCTTTCAGGGCGACGGTGCTCAGTTCCAGTGGCTTTTGTTTCGAGAGAACCCGGCCTTCCACTGTGGCGGTTGATTGCGCATAGGCAAAGAAGGTACTGCACAAAAGGAGCAGCACCGATACGTATATCGATTTTTGCATGGTTGTGTCAATGGATAAAAAGGGAGAAATAGGACCACTGCTGCCAAGGCACCGGGAAATAGTCTGTTATAAGCCAGTATTCACCGACGCTCAGGGGAGCAGGGCACGAAGAGGATCGCAAAAGCGACGAAATGGGAAGAGGTTATCCGACAACCGGCGGACCCCGATGGGAGAAATAAGGAAAGAAATGGGTACTGATGGACTCGTAGATCGTCAGGAAAAGACGCAGCACCGGCACGCTCAGAAGCGCACAGACCAGCATAAACGGCGTCAGACTGTCGTAGAGCGCGTTCGTGAAATTGTCGAGCCAGAATAATTCTCCGGTGGTGTGTGTGTTGGGCTGATAGGGACTATCGCCGACCGGAATGTACGGGTGCGCGTGAACGATAATCCGTCCGCTGGCGAGCTTGTGGGCGTGCCGGAAAACAACCGAATTGACCAGCATAAAGCTGAACAGAATCAGCAGAATACGGGCAATTTTCTGTCGATAAACCGGCAACCAGTGCATGGCTCTTTATAACAAGTAAAAACGGATGACTGTCCCGTTCGAACAAATATAGAAAATAAATTTAGACTCGTCTAAATTTAGCGTTAAATAGTAAGGCTGGCTCGTATTTTCTATCTTTTTAATCTAAAAAGCTATCCATCCATTTTCTCGCTGGCTATATTTGGAAGCAGGGATGAGCTAAAAATGAAGAGTTGCTAACGCGTAAAATTCATTCCTAACTCGTACCTTTTCATACCTAACTCCTAACTTTTCACCTTATTATGCGAAAAATTGCCATGCTGGGTTCCGGTTTTATTGGCCGGTTCTACGCCGAATCCATCCACGGTCAACGGGGCCGCGACCGTGTTGTGGCCATTTACGCCCGCCGTGAAGAAAGCGCCAGAAAGTTTGCCGCCGATTACGGTTGTTCGATCTGGGGCACAGACATGGAGGAGGTGATTGCCCATCCGGAGGTCGATATGGTGTGCATTGCGCTGCCCAACAACCTGCACGAAGCCGCCGTGATGCTTTGCGCCAAACACAAAAAAGCCGTGGTGAGCACCAAACCGCTGGGCCGTAATGGGGAGGAAGCCCTGCGGATGATGAAAGCCGTGGAGGAAGCCGGAATTTTTGCCGGTTATCTGGAAGACCTCTGTTACACCCCGAAATTCCTGAAAGCCCTCGAAAGCGTTAAAAACGGCGCTTTAGGCCGGATTCTCTGGGCCAAGTCGCGCGAGACGCACCCGGGGCCGCATAGTGACTGGTTTTGGGACAAAGAACAGGCCGGTGGGGGCTGTATGCTCGACCTCGGTTGCCACTGCGTGGAAATTGCCCGGAATTTCATCGGGAAAGACGTCAGACCCGTGGAGGTGATGTGCTGGGCGGCTACGCAGGTGAAACCCATCGACGCCGAAGACCACGCCATTGCCCTGGTGAAATACGAAAACGGCGCCATTGGGCAGTTCGAAGTAAGCTGGACCTTCCGGGGTGGAATGGACCTGCGCGACGAAGTGATGGGCACCGAAGGCACCATCTGGATCAACAACTTTCTGCGCACGGGTTTTGAGATGTTTACGACTGGCAAAGGCGCTGATTATGTGGCCGAAAAAGCGGAGAGTACCACCGGCTGGCTTTTTCCGGTGGGGGATGAGGTAAACGACCTGGGCTACAACCACATGTTTACGGATATGTTCAATGCCGCCGATGAAGGACGCCAACCCGCCGAGACGTTCTACGACGGGTATGTGGTTAACGCCATCCTGGACGCGGCTTACCGGTCGGCGGAAACCAAGCAGTGGGAACCCGTGCACCTGCCGGTCTGGCGGGGTCAGGAGGGGCTGAAACCCGAATCGACGCTGGTGGATTATGACGAAAATTATTACCTGATTAAAGAAGAAGTAACGCATGACGGACGGCATAAGGTGATCCTAAAAGACAAGCAAACCGGCCGGATTTTAGAACGTGATCTGACCTAGAAAACAAGCCATCCATGACTTTTACCTGAGTGATACCATCCGACGCTAGCACGACCGGTTCTGCGAAACTGGCCTTTACCTATTGCCCCCATTTTGCCAAATTTTTGCTGGACCACCACCTGGAAGAATTTAGCCAGGAACTGCTGCGCCTATACCGGCAGGTAGACATTCCGATGCTGGCTTTTTATAAAGACCTGCCGCCCGAACAACTGGCCGGGATATTGAACGCTTCGTCGATGAAACTGCTCACGGCTTTTGCTGAAAACCGGACCAGCCAGCACATTGATGCGACGTTGCAGCGCTGGGCGCATGATCAGTTGGGCAGGGTGGGTCGTAATCAGGTTGCAACCCGGGATATTGCCCTGATGGGATACGTCCGTAAGCAGGCTTTTATGACGTTCCTGCCCCGCTACACCGTCGATCCGGTTCAGATAATCGGACTCATCCGGGAACTGGATGCCTATACGCTTGAACTGGCTAATAATGCTTTCACTCTGTATATCAGCCTTTTGCAGCAGAAAATTGATGAACAGGTTCATTTTATCCGGAAAATTACCGATGCGGCCCCGGCTATCATCGGAACCTATAACATCCATTCGGGCCAGTATCAATTTATTAGTCAGGGGTTTGAAATGCTATTGGGGTATCCTCGGCAACGGGTTCTGGAGGAAGGAGTTAATTTTTTACTGACCCTTATTCACCCGGACGATTTGCCGAGCCTGCTGGCTGAGAACGCTCAGGCACTGGAAAGGACGAATCAGGTGTCTGATGGTCAGGATGAAACGCAGGTTCTGGAATTTAAATACCGGATGCGGCACCAGAACGGCCCGTACCGCTGGTTTCAGACCTACGGTACGGTTTTCGACCGCAATCAGCAGGGAAGGGTCGAGCATGTTCTCAATATTTCAATCGATATTACCGATAAGATGGAAGCCGAGCACCAGGTGGAGGAGAAAAACCGCCGATTGGTGCAGTCAAACGCCAGTTTGCAGGAGTTTGCCTACATCGCCAGCCACGACCTGAAAGAGCCGCTGCGGAAAATTTCCACGTTTGGTGATCGGTTGCTACAGAGCCAGCAGGGAAATATGAATGCGGAAGGAGAAGTGTATCTGGCGAAAATCATTGACGCGGCCCAGCGAATGCACACGCTGATCGGGGATATTTTATCGGTTTCGCTGATCTCTTCGGATCAAACCTTTGAAAAACAAAGCCTGAAGCAGATTCTGGACGATGTTCTACAGGCGCTCGAGCTTCAGATGGAACGGATGCAGGCTCAGGTGTACACCGATGATCTGCCGGTTGTGCCGGTCATTGCCTCTCAGTTCCGGCAACTTTTTCAGAATCTGCTCACGAATGCTTTCAAGTTTGCCCGGACAGGGGTGCCTCCGGTCGTCCGGATCAGCCACCGGTTTTTGCCGCCGGGCGATGTGCAGCCCCTTGGTCTGACGGCGGGTCGGCCGTACCTGGAACTGAAAATTGCCGACAACGGTATTGGATTCGACAACCGGTACGCCGGTAAAATCTTCGCTATTTTTCAGCGACTCCACACCCGGAAAGACTTTGAAGGCACCGGAATCGGGCTGGCGATTTGCAGAAAAATCGTGGAAAATCACGGCGGTATCATCACGGCTGAAGGTGTTCCCGACCAGGGAGCCACGTTTACCATCATCGTTCCGGCCTGAGGTCAGAACCGTCCGTGCAGCATGTAACGATCGGTGCGGGCGTACAGGGAAGAATAGAAATTAAAATCAGGCCGGTTGGTATCGAGCCGTTTGTCGAGCCGCAGCAGGGGGGTGTTGACGCTCACCTGAAGGTGCCGTGCTAACTCGCCGTCGGCGGTGACAGCCAACACTTTCTGTTCACCACCTTTGACCAGCAAACCGTATTTGGTCCGCAGCAAATCAAACAGTGAACGGTTTTCCAGCCGCTGGCGTGAGAAACCGGGTAAATACCGGTTGGGTAAACTGATTTTCTCAAAAAAGACGGGCTCCTCGTCCACCGCCCGCAGCCGTTCGAAATAAATAAAACCTGCTTTGGTATCTTCTTCGGTTGGGGTAAACAAAAAATCGTCCGGGAAGGAATGTTGCTTGGGTTTGATCACAATTGTCGTGGTCATGCCCTCGGCCCGGGTCGCATTTGCCGTATTGGCCAGCCGCCCAACAATCGACATCACGCCCAGGCCAATCGGGAGCGGCTGTACGATGCTGCCCTTGCCCTGGTGTTTGCGGATGTAACCGTCCTGCACCAGCAGACCGAGCGCCTGCCGGATGGTGGGTTGCGTCAGACGGAACTGATTCTGAAGGTCTTTTTCGGAGGGCAACAGGTCACCGGCTTTAAAATCACCCCGGATGATTTGCTGACGCAACGATTCATACAGATACTGGTACTGCGGGATACGGGTTGGCCGATCGGTCATAGAGAATGGAAGGTTGGTAAGCAAGTATACAAAAATCTGCTCAATCTGAAACTTATTATAATAAGTGGTTGCAATACTAAAAGCCAGTTTATACCTTCGTTTTTCATAAGGCTTTTCTTTATTTATCCAATGGACCAACTGTGGCTGGCGAACAAACGGATTGTGATTATTGGCGGAACAACGGGTTTGGGCCTGTCGGCTGCGCAGGCATTTGTTGGGCAGGGCGCCCGCGTTGTGGTGGTGGGTCGAAAGGAAGAAAGCTGCAAGGCGGCCGAAGCTCAACTGGGCGGTTTTGGCCTGGCCCTGAACGGCGACGCCACCGATCCGGCCACGGCTATATCGGCCATTACGCTTTGCCGGGGCGAATTTGGCGGTTTTGATGGACTCTACCACGTAGCGGGCGGAAGCGGCCGGCGGTTTGGCGATGGGCCGTTGCACCAGCTAACGCTCGAAGGCTGGAACAAAACCTTTGAACTGAATCTGACTTCGCTGATGCTTTCCAATCAGGCGGCCATTCAGGCGTTTCTGGAGCAGAATACCGGCGGCACGATTCTGAATATGGGTTCCGTGCTGGGTTTTTCGCCCTCGCCGAATTATTTCGCGACCCATGCGTATGCCGCGACCAAATCCGCCATTATCGGTTTTACAAAATCCATTGCGGCTTATTATGCGGCTAACCATATCCGCGTCAATGTGCTGGCTCCCGGTCTGGTCGAAACGCCAATGGCCCAACGGGCGGCCAATGATGAAACAATTCTGAAATTTATTGGCACCAAACAGCCGCTGGACGGTGGGCGCATCGGGCAGCCAACCGATCTGGACGGAGCTGCTATCTATTTCATGTCGGAGTATTCGCGATTTACAACGGGCCAGGTGCTGGCAGTCGATGGTGGCTGGGAGGTCAGCGAAGGGCAATATTGAGTAGACTTCTTAACAAAACGATTTTGGATAACAGGTGAGCCGGTCTGCTGGCTTATGGCAGTTCCGACGGAAACCGTAACAAACTACCCCAACCCGTAAACCAGCATACATGAAGGCAATCGGCATCGACATTGGCGGCACCCGGATTAAAGGCGTATTGATCGACGCCCAAACCGGTACCGTATTGCACCGGGTCATTACACCGACCAACGACCGGGAAGACGGCCAGTGGAAAGAAGCCGTCGCCGATACATTTCGTCAGCTTAAAGCCGGTGCCGACGGCGCGGTGGCCGGGGTTGGCCTGTCGGCGCCGGGTTTGCCCACACCCGCCAATGATGCAATTGCCTGCATGCCGGGCCGGTTGCCGGGGCTGGAAGGACTCAACTGGTCCGCCTTTCTGGGCCAGCCCGTGCGGGTGCTGAACGATGCCCATGCCGCTCTGATGGCCGAAGCCCGGTTTGGAGCCGCCCGCAACATCCAGAATGCGCTCATGCTGACGCTTGGCACGGGCGTGGGGGGCGGTCTGCTGATAAACGGGAATCTTTATCAGGGATTCTACCAGATGGCCGGTCATCTGGGCCACATTCCGGTTCAGGCCGACAGCAGCCAGTTGGGCATTACCGGTACGCCCGGCTCGCTGGAAGACGCCATTGGCAACGCGACGGTTTCGCGCCGATCATACGGGCGGTATGCGATGACCAACGAACTGCTGGAAGCGTATCACCGGCAGGAGCCACTGGCCACGTTGGTCTGGCTGACTTCCGTGCGGCATCTGGCTGTGGCCATTGCCGGTCTGGCCAATGCCTTTTCACCGGAAGTCGTTATTCTGGGGGGCGGCATCACGCAGGCCGGTGAAGCGTTGTTTGGCCCTCTGGACTCATTTCTGGATCTTTTTGAGTGGCGACCCGCGGGTAAAAAGACCACCATCCGCAAAGCCCATTTCGAAGACTGGGCGGGAGCCATTGGCGCGGCCGGGTTCGCAGTTACAGTAGACAGTGAAATACATACCCTATGATGATACACACGTACTTACAAAAATGCCGACACCTGATTGATGTCGTTGAGCGGCAGACGGCGGAGTTACAGCAGGCGGCTCAGTGGTTTGCCGACACCATTCTGGCGGGCCGGATGGTTCATGTATTTGGTTCGGGACACAGCCGGATTATGGTGGAAGAAATGTGGCCGCGCTACGGTTCATTTCCGGGTTTCAATCCGATTGTGGAGCTGTCGCTGACGTTTCATAACCTGGTGGTCGGGGCCAATGGGCAACGGCAGGCCATGTTTCTGGAAAACGTCCCGGGTTTGGCCGAACGGATACTGCGGAATTACGACCTTTCGGGACAGGATTCGGCGCTGGTGATTTCGTCGAGCGGGAGCAACGTGGTGCCCATCGAAATGGCGGAAGAGTTTCAGAAACGGGGCGTAAAAGTTGTTGCGATCATTACCCGAGAACACGCAGAGCGGAGCACCAGCAAGCGGAAAGACGGTCTGAAACTAAGTGACTTTGCCGATCTGGTGCTTGATACCGGTGCGCCCGTGGGTGATGCGATGGTAACGGTTCCGAATTTGGAAACACCTGTGTCGCCCGGCAGTACGGTGGGGGGCGCGTTGATCATCAACAGCATCAAAGCCGAACTGGCCCGCCTGCTGACCGAAGCCGGGCAACCGCCCAAGGTCCTGACGGCCGGTGCCGTGGTTGGGTCCGAACGGGCTACGGAATTATTCGAAGCCGCTTATGACGAACACGCCCACCGGCTGGCCAAACTTTACGCACAGGTGGGGCAAACGGCTAGTCTGCCCACTCAGGGACCGGCGGGCGCTCCCGTTCAATCGGTGTAATTGCTAACGTGATAAGACTCTTACTTTGACCAGACGCACGAACTTCCGTGCGTCGATACATACCCCAACTCATGCAACCCAAACCCATCCGTACAACCGTCATTGGCAGTTATCCGTTTCCCGGCTGGCTCGAATTCGCTTCCCAGAATCTGGATCAGTTTGGTCCCGCCGATATAGAAGAAATGATTGAAGATGCCGTGGTAGCGGCTATTCATGACCAGACCACCGCCGGGCTGGACGTCATTACCGACGGTGAACAAACCCGGCTGGACTTTAATCTGTCGTTCTACGGTTACATCAAAGGGCTGCAACCCAACCACGCCGAGACGCGGAAATTTGGTCCACCTGCCCACGATCAGCGCGGTAAACACTCGATCGTGGAGGAACTGACGGCCCCGAACGGGTTGGGCGCGGTGCAGGAATACCAGCGCCTGAAAAAGCTGGCTCCGGCTGGCCCCACCCTGAAAGCGTCCATTCCGGGACCCTACACCCTCAGTGGCCGGATGCTGCCAAATGATCGCTACAAAGACCGGTATGCCATTACGGAAGCCCTGCTGCCTTTTGTCCGGAAAGAACTCGAAGACCTCGTAGCGGCTGGCTGTGAGGAAATTACCGTCGATGAGCCGTCGATGTCGTGTTATGCCTACAAGGAAGATACGAAGCGGTTTGTGGATATTTTTAACCGGACGGTGGCCCCGGTGGTGGGCAAATGCCGCCTGTCTACGCACCTGTGCTTCGGCAATTTCAAAGGTCGGCCCGTTGGTTACCGTAAAATTCACCCCATGCTGCCGGATTTTCTGGACTTAGCGGTTGATGAAGTTCACGTTGAAATGGCAAACCGGGAGTTTGATGAGATTGAGTTGATTGCAGAATTTGCCCGGAAAATGGACGTGGCCGTTGGTATTATCGACGTAAAAAATTATTACATCGAAACCGTCAATGACGTGGTTGAGCGCATTGAAATGTGCCTGAAACACATTCCGGCGGAGAAGCTGGCGGTAGCGCCGGATTGCGGGTTGAGCCAGACGGCTCGGTGGGCCGCCCGCCAGAAGCTAATTAATATGGTGGCTGGAGCCAAAAAAGTAAGGGGAGAATAAATAACTCAAACACAGTGCGCCTTTCGGAGTTGTTATAGCTGTTAACAATGCAACGTGGGGCATGGAAAATAGCTGTGGAATTACCTGTATCATACCGTTTTATAACGAAGGGGATCGTATTTTCCCGGTTTTGGAAGTGGTAACGGCCCTGGGCGCTTTCGATCAGATCATCTGTGTCGATGATGGCTCGGAGGACGATACATTAGCCCGGATTCGGCAACGGTGGCCACGCCTGACGGTGATGCGGATGCCGGAAAATCAGGGCAAAACGGCGGCTATCAAACGGGCGGTGCAAGCCGTTGAGTCGCCGTATGTGATGCTGATGGATGCGGATTTGCGAAATCTGGAGCCCAACGAACTGGCGCAGATTGTCCGGATGATTGGTACATGCCCGGATGTGGACATGCTTATTTTTCGTCGTCTGAATGCCGAATGGTTTGTCCGGATGAACCGTGCCGATGTGTTGTTGTCCGGAGAGCGGATTTTGCGAACCGCCGATCTGCGCGCCGTTCTGGCCGGACCGGTTGACGGTTTTCAGCTGGAAATGGCGATCAACGAATACATGTGGAAGCACCAGAAGGAAGTGTGCTGGGTGCCGTGGTCGGCCAAAAATACGTATAAAATGGACAAACGGGGGCCGGTTGACGGTTTCCTGAAAGACGTTATGATGTACGCCGATATTTTGCAGTATATCGGGGTGGTTAGCTTTGTTCGCCAGATGGCTGGTTTTGCCCGGAAACCCCTGCGGGGAAAACCGGTTTTAACTTAATGTTGCGCGTTGCTTTATGAAGGAATTGATTCCCGCTGTTCAAAAAGACCAAACGTTACTGACTGATATTGAAACCGCTCGTTCGGAGGCTAACCAACTGCACGTCTGGTGGCTGGGACAGAGCGGTTTTTTGGTGCAATGGCAGGGCCGGAGCATCCTGTTTGACCCGTATCTGTCGGATTCGCTGACGGTTAAATACGCCAACACCGATAAGCCGCACATCCGGATGTCGGAGCGGGTAGTCGATCCGGCGCAATTGGCAGATATTGACGTGGTTACGTCCAGCCACAACCATACCGATCACCTCGATGCCGAAACGCTGTTGCCGTTGTTTCGTACCAATCCGAAAACCCAGTTTGTTATTCCGGAAGCCAACCGTTCATTTGTCGCCGACCGTCTGAATTATGACCGGGCTTTTCCGATTGGCCTGAACGACGGCGAAACCGTGGAGGTGGCCGGATTCATCGTTCATGGGGTTCCGGCGGCTCATAATGATCTGGAACGCGATGCGCAGGGCCGGTGTCGGTTCATGGGGTTTGTGGTGCAGGCCGGGCCGTGGACGCTCTATCACAGCGGGGATACGCTCTGGTATGACGGAATGGTGGAAATTCTGAAACCGTTTGCCATCGACGTGGCCTTTCTGCCCATCAACGGCAACAAACCTGAACGGCGCGTGGCCGGGAATCTGAATCCCGAAGAAGCCGCCCGGCTGGGCCGGGAGATTGGCGCCCGGCTGGTGATTCCGCACCATTACCATCTGTTTGAGTTCAACACCGAAGACCCTGCCAATTTTGTCCGCGAAGCGGAACGGTATCAAACACCGTATAAGGTGCTGCAACTGGGCGAACGCTGGAGCGGTAAAAAGGATTAGCCGTGAAGGGTTGATTATTGGCCGGCGAATGCCGAATATTGGAGAAAGTCCATCCACGAACCCTGCTTTCTTCCCATGAAAAAAATAGCCGCTCTGCTGCTGCTCGTCGGGCCGCTCTACGCCCAGAAACCCAGTTTTAAAGTTCAGGTTATTGATAACCAAATTGATATTGGATACGGTCTGGCCATTGGTGATGTAGACGGCGACCGAAAGCCGGACATTCTGATGGCCGATCAGAAGGAAATTGTCTGGTACCGCAACCCGGGTAAGCGCGATGCCGACTGGTCCCGGCATGTCATGGCCCAGAATCTGACTCCGCAGGACAACGTCTGCATTGCCGCCCGCGACATTGACGGCGATGGAAAGGTGGAAGTGGCCGTGGGTGCGGGCTGGAATCCGTCCGAAACCAACGATACCACCAAATCCGGAGCCGTCTTTTACCTCGTTCGGCCCCAGGACCCCACGCAAAGCTGGGAACCCATCCGGCTGCACCACGAAATCACAACGCACCGGATGCGCTGGGCAAAAGTCGCGCCGAATCGCTACCAGCTGATTGTGGTCCCGCTGCACGGGTTGGGCAACAAAAACGGCGAAGGGCGCGGTGTACGCATTCTGGGTTACGAAAAACCAAAAAATCCGCGCGACCCCTGGCCCATGCACCTCGTTGATTCGACGATGCACCTGACCCATAATTTCGAAATCTGGGAGGACGGCCCGGAAACCCGTCTGCTGATTGGTAGCAAGGAGGGAGGCAAAACCGTAGCGTACCGGAAGGGGAAATGGGTACCCGTTGAGCGTTGGATTGGCGCGGGCAACGGCATGGGCGAGGTGCGTCGGGGCTTTCAGAATGGCAAAATACCGTTCGTGGCAGCCGTTGAACCTATGCACGGCAATAAATTGGTGGTATACAAAAACGGACCTGTTGCCGATGCGCCGGATAAGCTTCTGTACGGTGTGCAGCAAACACTGACCGATCAGATGAATCAGGGCCACGCGCTGGCCTGTGGGGACTTTTTGAACCTCGGCGTCGATCAGATTGCCGTGGGCTGGCGGAATCCGAATGCCGAAAAGAAAGTGGGCGTACGGCTTTTTGTGCCGGATAAAACCCTGAAAACCTGGCAGGAACACATTCTGGACGATAGCGTAAGGATGGCAACGGAAGATTTGCTGGCTGCTGATCTGGACGGCGACGGCGATCTGGACCTGGTTGCTTCAGGGCGGGCCACCCTGAACGTGCTGATCTACTGGAATCAGCTTAAGTAAGCGAATTACTCTGAACATGCGACCGCGGACGAAACCGGGTTTTGCATCCGTCCCTCATACAACTGGCGCAGGGGCATTACCTGGGTCGTTTTAAAAACTATGTGAAGATGAAACCGCTCGACGAAATTCAGATTCTGGATTTTGATCCGGCTTATCGGGAACAGTTCAAGAAACTGAATCTGGCCTGGATTGAGAAGTATTTCAATGTCGAAGAACCCGACATCCGGGCGCTGAGCAATCCGGAAAGTTATATCATAGCGAACGGTGGTCGCGTGTTTTTTGCCCGATACCAGGGCCGCATTGTCGGTACGTGTGCGCTGCTGAAGGAAAACGACGAGGTGTATGAACTGGCCAAGATGGCGGTATCCCCCGAAGTACAGGGCAAACAGATTGGCAAAAAACTTTGTGTGCATTTGCTTGAAGCCGCCCGCCAAATGGGGGCCAAACGCGTCTATCTGGAATCGAATACCGCATTGACGCCGGCGCTGGAATTGTACAGGAAAGTGGGATTCTACCAAGTGGAATCCACCCCCTCGCCCTACCAGCGCGCGAACGTCAAAATGCAGATCGATCTGTAATCAGGTTACTGGAGCTCTTCACTGGCCGTTCGCAGGGCCGTAGCCAAACCCTGTAATTGAGAGGGTAATTCACCTTCCGGACCAATTTCGCCACTGAACTCCTGAACGGCGTCGGCAATTTCAGTCATAAGGCCGTTGATGGTGGCCGGGTCGGGCGATGATTGGGTTACAGCCTCCTGGAGTTGCGATAACTTACCGGCCAGATCCCGGGTGTTTTCGGATTCATTTAAAATGCCGATCCACTGCTGGAGCAGATCGGTATTGGTTTCACTGACGGAGACACCCGGGCCATGAGCCAGACTATCAATGGTTTTATCGAGCAGATCGGTTGCTGTGGAGTGAGATTCCATATTATAAGGACGTAGCAAGCGTTAAAATGGCGTTGGACAGATCGCGGAGTGGCTCGTGAATAGAGGCATCGCTGTTGGAAGCCTGTACGTTGAGTTGCTCCGATAAATCCAGCAGAATGGTTTTGACGGTTACCGGATCGGGGGCATCACTTTCCAGCTGGCTTTTCAGTTCCTGAAGTGAAGTAACCACCTGCTGATTACCAGCGGAATCGTCGAGCGTTTCCAGCCAGTTATCAATCAGGGATAGCCCGTCGACCGGTACGATGCTGGTGACACCGCCGTCGTTCAACGCCGAGATGGTCGTGTGAATGAGTTCGGTTGGTTGTTGGGTTGCCATTGAGACGATGGTTAGGTTTGAACGGATTTTAGCGGTCGGCCCGACTTATAGCTGATCGCTGAAATCCTGTAAGGCCAGGGCAATCTGTTGCAGCTCGTTAATCCACGGCCCTTCGCTCGACTGTACGATTTGCGTGGTATTGTCGGCCAGATCTTTCAGAAGCCGTTTGACCTGATCGGGGTCGGGGCTGGGCATCTGGAGCAGGGAGCGGAGCTGCATTAACTGGTCCAGTACCGGAGTAGCGGGGCGGCTTTCCTGTAGTATTTTAATCCATTTATCAATAACCGGAACCCCGTCGTTGGAGGATACGGATACGGCAGCATCGGTATCGCTTTTCAGGGTGTTGAGCGTCGCAGTGATTGCGGTCTGAGTTAATGCATTTGAAGGCATAGTTGTAACAAATTAAGGGATGGGTCAGAAATTGACCCATCAGGATTAGGCTAATTGATTTCCAAAGTTCCGCAGGGCAACGGCCAGGCTGTTGAGCCGCGCCGGATATTCACCACCGGCTTTAGCTGCCCACTGTTCGGATTGTTCGGCCAGCCCCAGCAGGATGCTGCGCACATGAATATTATCGATCATGGGTCCTTCCAGCGCTGTTCTTAGCTTCTGTAAGGTATTGGCCACATTGTCGGCTTCCGACGTTTTTAAGGACCGCAGCCAGTCACCAATGAGCGAAAGGCCCTCCTGGGGCGTTGTTTTCAGCGGTCCGCCGTCGAATGCTTCCATCGTTGCGTCGATCAGCGTTGTGGTATTGGAGTGTGGCGCCTGGGAATGTTGATGAGCCATAACCGAATCAAAAAGTTTAGTTGAGTAAAGGGATAGATAAAACGGTTACGAAAAACCGATTAATGCCGGACCAGGGCTAAATCTGTCGGCTATTGCCACCGCCGTCGCCGGTTGAAGGGCGTTTGTTGCGCGAATCGGTACCGGAGTTCGATGCCGCCGAATCACCCGAGGAGCCGGAGCTGTAGCCCGATCCGTAGGATTTATAAGCACCACCGCCCTGTAGATTGCCAACATCGTCTGTATTGCTGTTTCCCGGAACTGCCGGATTGACTCCCGGATTGCCCGTTGCGCTGCCCGTTCCGGTTTGGGTGAAAATCTGGGCGCGGCCGTGTTTGTCGGCAATGTTGCCCGCTTCTCCGGCAATGACCTTTTTAAAGTCCTGTAACGTCTGCACCAGTTGATCCAGTTGCAGTTTTACTTTGTCATCGTCCACGGATTGGGCCGCCTGCTGGGTTTGCCCGGCCAGGTCGTCCAGGAGCGTTGCAATTTGGGCCGTATCCTGGTTGCCTTCCATTAGTTGCGCTTTCAACTCACTGAGTGTCTGGGTGATTTGCTGGGCCGTTTCATCCGTCTCTTCGCTGCGTAACGCCGTCAGCCAGTGATCGATCAGGGAAATACCGTCGATGGTCGAAATTGACGTTGTATCTCCATTGAAGCTATTTACCGTCGAATCGATAAGATTTGTTGCCTGTTGATTTGCCATTGGCTTTCTTGATTTCGTTTCTGGAAAAATTATTTCGCCATCGCCCGGCTGAAGTCTCTGAGATTTTCTACCAGCTTGTTGAGCGCCTGGCGTTGGTCACCCGTGGCATTCTGCGCCACGACGGCAGTTTGATCGGCCAGATCTTTTAATAACAACTGAATAGCAACCATGTCGTCCGAATCCAGCGCATCCCGGAGTTGTTCGAGCGTCGGGACCACGGTTTCCCATTCTGGCTGCGTCCGTAAAATAACGATCCAGTCTTCGACCAGATTAACGCCTTCTGCGGTGGTTGACGATGGAGCTCCTCCACCGAGGACCGTATTCGTATCGCCGAGCATGGTGTCAATTTTTTCACGATGTGCCATAACGAGATCTGTTTTTCGCGTATATGATGGAACCGTCACTGCGCCGGATTGTTTGTACCTTTATTAAGTTTTTAGCCTAACGATGGATCCAACACGGCTTTTTCCGGAATTACAATTTCAGTTTGCCCGCAGTGGTGGCAAGGGCGGTCAGAACGTCAACAAAGTGGCGTCGAAAGCCGAACTTTACTTTGACATTCCGAAGTCAGCGGTATTGACGGAGGAAGAAAAAGCGGTTTTGCTCGACAAACTGAGCAACAAACTCACCTCGGAAGGCGTCCTGGTGCTGTATCACCAGACGGACCGGTCACAACTGGTCAACCGCGATAAAGTGACCGAAAAATTTTATCAGCTTATTCGTAAAGCTTTCGAGAAACCTAAACCCCGCAAGGCTACCCGACCCACGAAGGCGTCGCTGGAGGAAAAAAAGCAGGAGAAGCAGCGCCGGGGCGAGGTGAAAGCCGGGCGCCGGAAAGTGGATTACTGAAACTGGCTTCCCGCCAAAACGGACGGTTTCGGCGGGAAGCAATAACCGGTTGTTACTTGTGCTGCGTCTTGTAGTGTTCTGCCAGCATATCTTCCCCAAAATCGTTTGTTAAGTCCCGCACGACCGAATGAACGTGGTTGGCGTTGTTCTGCGAATTATCGTATTCAATCAGCAGAGTAGGCCCCTGAATGCGGTAATACTGGCCTTTTCCCGGACCAAAACCGACTTGCCGGTCGCCCGCCCAGGCAAACACCAGCTTGTCCAGACCAACTTTTTTGAGCTTGTCCATCTGCTGGTTTTTCAGCGTGACGTGGTAGTTGTTCAGGTACGTTTCCAGCAACGATAAAAAGGTTTTCTGCTGGCTACTGGTCAGTTGCGGAAACGAAATTCCCTCCATTTTTTCAATCGATGCTTTCCGGGTATGGGTCGTAACAATGTCGTTCGGGCAGGTTTCGCTGATGAGCGCCCGGGCCAGCTGATCGCTGTTGAGCGAGTTGACCAGCGCCAGCGCCAGGGCTTCTTCCTGCTTCAGAATCTGACGGCCTTTCTGCGGCACGTCGGCCCGGACAATGCCCGGATTGCTGCCCAGAAACGTCGGTGTCATGCCAATCACTTTGCCGGTGAGCGATGAAAAATGCAGCGACAGGTGGTGCCCATCGATTCGCCAGCCCCAGGGTGTTTTGTTGGAAACATCGCCAAAAACCGAAAATGAATAGTTTTCCGGATCGCGGTAGGTATCGTTTGGTGGACGGTTTTCAACCACCCGCAGGACGTTTTCAAGGTCAATAATCGACGTAACTTTTTCGTAGCCCTGCTCACTCAGCGTCGTTTTCAGCAACGCCATAGCGGCTTTTTGCTGCTGCGGATTCATTTGTTTCAGGGGCAGGCCGTTGCGCTTGCGCGGGATGTAGTGCCAGTCGAACCGTTCTTCACTGTCGAACGGAAAAACCGCCAGTTTGCGTTGTTCGGCATCGAGGCTGTTGACAAACGTTTGCGCGGCTGCGGCCATTTCCTTACTAACGGGTTCGCGGGAAGGGGGCGTGAAGGCCAGCAACAGCCCAGCCAGGAGAATCAGGTGCTTTTTCATGAGGTTCAGGAATAGAAAAAGGAAGATACAGCTTTATGATTGATTACGTAACCTGCCGCGCCGGAAAATGATTAGCAGGACCGATCAATGGGGCGGGCCGGCTTCGTGGCTATTTTTTAACGGATGAAGCCGATTAAATGGCGGTTCATTGATGGATGCGTGGTTGCAGGCGGCAAAAGCGGTATCTTACCTGTCGGAATGTGGACTGCCTAACGATGAAACCCTTGATCGACCGCCTTTTACGGACTTCGGGACTGCCGATGACGTCCCGTCAATTCTGGCGGTACAGTTTTTTATACTGGAGTTTTTTTTCGCTGATCTGGTATTGTCAGGCAACGATGGTCTGGCTGCTGACGCCCAACGGTCGGATGTATTATACCGAAACGTTATACTGGCTGATTGAATTACTTTTCTGGTGGGCTGCCACGCCGGTTATTATCTGGTGCGCCCAACGGTTTTCCCTCCTGCGAAAACAGAGTGCCAGCCGTTTTGCCATGCAGTTGCTGACGCACGTACTGATTGCCGCCCTGCTCTACGGTCTTGAACTGGTGATTGAACACCTGCTGCTGGGTTCGGCCATAGCGCACGAACAGGGGCGGGCCATTACGGTTCGGCGGGTCTTGGTGGTTTTTTTCCTGAGTTTTGGTACCGCCTTTTCCCAATATATGCTGCTGGTGGTTTGTTACAGCGTCTTGACGCACATTTACAAACTGCAATCGCTCAAGGAGCAGAATCTTCAAACGGAGTTAATCAACGAGCAGTTGAATACGCAGTTGGCAAACGCCCAGCTTCAGGCACTGAAGATGCAGTTGAATCCGCATTTTCTGTTCAATACGCTCCATTCGATTGTGAGTATGCTGATGGGCAACCAGAGCCGCCGGGCTATCCAGATGGTAACCACCCTGAGCGATCTGCTCCGGAGTGTTTTGATGCGGCAACAGGCCAATTTTCTCACCCTGCGCGAAGAAATGACGCTGGCCAAACAATACCTGGCGATTCAGGCCATCCGCTTCGAGGACCGGCTGACGGTCGAATACGACATTGCGCCCGAAGCCGAGCACTGTCTGCTGCCCCAGCTTATTCTGCAACCCCTCGTCGAGAACGCCATCACACACGGGATTGCCAACCGGTCGGAAAGTGCCCTGATCCGGATCAGGGCGCAGCGGCAGGAGGATGTGCTGCTGGTGGAAGTGTTCGACAACGGTTTGGGGCAAAAAGGTCGGCGGAACACGGCCGGTACGGGCCTGGGACTTTCCAACACGCGCTCACGCCTGGAGAAAGCCTACGGCGATAAGGCCCAGCTCCAGTTCGATCAGCCGCCCGGCGGCACGACGACCATCCGGTTGCGGATTCCCTGCCAATGTTCATTAGTCCATCCTTCCGAACTGAAAGATGCCCTGGCCTGCGAACGTACGGCAGGTTTGTCCTCGCAAACACCAGGCAAGTAGGATGAGTTACTCAAATTACCTGCCTGGTGTTTCTGGGCTCGGCCTTCGACTTTAGTAGAAACGGATTGGAGCTATTTTGAATTATTATTACTTGACTGTGAAAATATAGGGTCGTACGGTTTTATAGCCCTGCACCCTTCCGTTTGATGAATACCCCGATAGGTACGGAGCTATTTTCCAGAAAGACATTTTTATGAATATAAAAGCCCCAATCTCTACAGTATAGCCTTGCCGCCTGCGGGGTACTTGCAATTATAAAGGGTACGTCGTAGCCAAGTTTCAGGTAGTAATCAATGGCCCATCCTGCAAGATGCGAGCCACTACCAGCCCCCTTCGAGTCTGGCAAACGGGCCAGATAATCAGGGAGCATACTGTTTTGCAGTTGCTCCGGACTAAGGTTTACCTCACCAGCATCGTAAAGCCAGTTATAACGTTTAACGCCTTCCGGGCCAAGTACATCGTACCATCGTTTTTTCCATTCGCTGGGTTCCTGCTGGTTAGCACCGAGCCACGTGCACACAAGCACTACATCCCGATCAGGTGTGCTGAATACATCTCCCCCTGAAGCAAAGGTATCTTTGACAACCGCTTCAAAATAGTCACGAAAAGAATCCAGACTTGCTCTTTCGCCCAGCCAGAAGTTCATGGTGGGATCATGTAGAAATCCGGTTGCCAAAACTTCCCATTGCCAGGGCTCCGGCTGGGTAAGTTTGATAGGATCGGGAAAGTTCTGTTTACTAAGAAAGCGTTGTAAGGGTTCTTGAATAGTGTTTTCCATCTGCATTTCGATTATCTTGAATTATAGTTGTGTGATCATAATGCTGTCACCTGGTTTCACGAAGACACGGGAATGGGTAGGTTCTCTGGCGATTAAACTGGTTTCTTTCAGAAGGTCTTCAATAAAATCATCAATTCTTTGCTGTGATATTCCGGGCATACAGATGAGGTGGGCTTGTCCGGCATTGGTGGCCAGTTGCCATTTGCGGCAGATGGATGCCGATGGTTTGGGGAATACGACAGTAATTGCTTTTTCATTACGCCAGGCCGCTATTCCATGTTCCTGAAGTCGACGTTGGGTATACTCCGCGAGTGAGAGACACTCCAAAGCCCTCCTGAGCAAACCTTCTCGGCCTTGCTGCTTGATGGCATACCACATAAAAACGGGACTATGACCGTTTCGGGACCCCGCAATGGTACTATCAAACGAGCCGATGTAGGAGACCGGCTTGCTCACGCGTTCTTTATATTGGTCCTTTATGACCACCACTCCGCAGGGAAAAGGAGAACCAATGAATTTATGCCCGCTACAGGCAATGCTGTCTACTCCGTTCGCAAAATCAAATTGCGGTTCTTCTTCCAGCACAGCCAGGTAACTTCCTGACAGGGCCGCATCACAATGGATATAATGCGATTTGACAGCGGCTTTCTGCAGCACGGATCGGATGGTGGGAACATCATCTTTCGCTTCCGTCATGGTAGTACCGATGTTGGCCACTACGATAGCCGGGCGGTTGCTATACCGCTTGATGGACTCTTCCAGGTCTTTATAATCCATTTCTCCATTGGGCTGGATGCGAATCATACAGGAAGGCATATTGAGTAGCCGGATACTTTTCGATATACTATAGTGCGTGGCGGCCGAATAATAGATTACGGCTTCGGGGTAGAGTTCCCGGGCTACGTATAAACCATACAGATTCCCTTCGCTACCCCCACTGGTTACATACCCCCAGCGATTGTGCTTGGGAGCTCGGAACAAATCGGCAAAGAATTCGACAACTTCGCGCTCCATACTATGGGAGTTTACATCATAATTAGATTCAATATAGGGGTCTCCCACATTGTTAATGTGGTACTGAAATAAGGTATGTAATTCACTAAAATCAAAGTCAAGAGCGAATGGATAACCAATTGCGTTACTGGATCGCTCGGCCAATAAGTCCTTATAACGTTGCAGTCGTTCTACTTCCTTAACAGTCATTAGTTTATCTATTTTAATTGAAAAATACTTTTTTCGGTCTTATTGGTTTTGTTAGAAAAGACTTGATAGAAAACGGGTTTTAACAGACATAGTATGCGTGGCGGATGGCCATGGTTCTTAAAGTCGATATACCAGTTTTTACTTAAATAATGCTGTAATTGGCTAAAGCGTACTACGCTTCATCGGTATTTTTAAAAGGTATTAACAAACAAAAATATTTATGATTTGTATATGCAAATATAATCATGTTGAAATCGATTCCAAATCAAATTGATTTCAAAAGTTAGTAATTGGTTAAGATTGTTAAACAGGATAGTAACAATCGTTGTCATGGAGGCCAGACAGAATAACCAGAGCGCAATTAAACGTATTTATGCTTCTTACTTAATAGTTAAGCATTGGTCCAGTATTGTTGAGAATTAGTTGGATAGTGTTTGCAAAGAGCACAAGATCAGCGCACCTAACACAAGTGGGGATTGATTGCAAAAAGTGTCAGGCATTATAAACTTAGCAAGTGAAAAGCAGTAGAGGGGGAGAGGAAATTGGAGAGTGAATCTCAGGTGTCTTACCCAAGCCGGGAAGCACATTGTTTACGACAGCCTGATCAAGCTGGAAACCCGTCTGGACCCAAACCAGTTTGTGCGGATTCACCGGTCGCACATTGTTAATCTGGCCCAGCTCCAGTTCGATCAGCCGCCCGGTGGCACGACGACCATCCGGTTGCGGATTCCCTGTCAGTCGTCGCTGCTTCATTCCGCTGATCAGGTAGAAGCCGTTTCCCGGTTAAACCCAACGCCATAAAAAAAGCGGAGCCGCAGCGTATTGGATTGCTGCAACTCCGCACAAATACCGCATCAACCGGTTTTTACAACTCCCGAATCCGGAGGTTCCGGTACCAGACTTTTTCTTTCGGATTATGGCTTTGCAGGGCAATTTTGCCTTTAGCGTGCGCCTTGGCGTAGGGCAAATCCTTGAATTTACTCTTGGCAACCATAGCCTTCCACTCGTCGCTGCCATACACATATTCCACCACCTTTTTGCCGTTCAGGTAGTGTTCTACTTTGTTGTTGTTCACCACAATCCGGCCCTTGTTCCATTCGCCAGGGGCTTTTACGATATTGGGATCGTTGGGGGCCTGCATGTCGTAATTGGCTCCAGTTAACTGGCTGTCCTTTAGTTTCTGACCAGCGCCCAGGGGATAATTTTTGTCATCAATCACCTGATATTCAGGGCCAGACCAATAAGTTGATTTGTTGGCGGGGTCTTCAACAACCTTATAAACCACCCCGCTATTGCTTTGCGCCGGGATTTTGAACTCGAACTCAAAATCGAAATTTTCAAATTCCTTGTCGGTCACCAGGTCACCACCGGTTCCGTCGGGCGTCAGGGCACCGTCTTCAACGTTCCAGCCGACAACGTGATCTTTTAGGTAACTATGCCAGCCTTTCGTCGTTTTTCCGTCGAACAGCGCCATCCATTTGCCGGGTTTGGAGCCGATGGTGGAAAAACTCATTAAGCTAATCAGACCGGCCACGAGGCCGATGGCAAAGGTTGCTTTTTTCATTGTTTCGTAGGGTTATGGGGTAGGTTTCCGGTTTACGGCGGGCTAACGGGTTCGACGAATCGGACGCGCCAGCCTGCCATAAACTCAAAAACCGTCTATCAATTTGTTAAACCGCATTCATAATTTTCATCGCGTTCGGATCCCAGCTGACAATCTGCTTTTTGAACAGGCTTATGTTGCCACACTGAGTCGGCCCACAGGCGCGCAGACCAAACGTTGCATCTTCTGCCACCGGCTTTTTATTCCGGATCGAATCAAAGAAGTTAACAAAGTGTTCGTAGCGGTCGCCTTTGTAGTCTTTCGGCGTTTTGTACACCATTTCACGCGGCCCTTCCATTTCCGGACGGCTCGGGTACAGCTTGTTGTATTCCTTCAGATACGCTTCCTGCTGGTCTTTCGGGAAGTTGTCAATCGATAGACCCGGGGCTTTCGGCAGTTTGTGTCGCCGAACCGTCAGGCTATCCCAACCGATGGACAGGTCGCCTTCCGTACCCACCAGCCGAACCAGATACCCACCTCCTCCGCCATCGACGAAGTTGCTGCGCGTGGTCAGGTTAAACTCGGGGTGTTCGGCGGTTTTCGGGTAATCAAAAATGGCCAGGTGAATATCGGGTACGTCGCGGCCGTCTTTCCAGAACCGCAGTCCACCACTGGCATACACCCGGTTGGGGCCTTTCGATCCCGTGATGGTGTGCAGCGTCGTCAGCAGGTGCACATAGAGGTCGCCCGCTACGCCAGTACCGTAATCCTGGTAGTTTCTCCACCGGAAAAACCGTTTGGGGTCCCATTCGCGTTTGGGGGCGCTTCCGAGGTACGTATCCCAGTCAACGGTCTGGGGCGACGCATCCGGCGGAATCGAATATTGCCAGGCGCCCATTGCGCTATGGCGGTCATATTGCGCTTCGGCAAACACCAGGTCTCCGATGTCACCGGCTTTGAGCAATTCCTTGGCTTTGGCGATGATGATGGAGCTGGCAAACTGGCTGCCCACCTGAAACACCTTGCCGGTTTCTTTCTGCACCTTGATCAGCGTGTGGCCGTCTTCCACTTTCTGCACCATCGGCTTTTCGCAGTAAACGTGCTTGCCTTTGCGCATGGCGTCCGACGAAATTTTTTCGTGCCAGTGGTCGGTGGTTCCGTTGATAATGGCATCAACGTCCGTCCGTTCCAGAATCTGGCGGTAATCGCGGGTTGTAAACAGGGCATCGCCCCAGAGTTCTTTAGCCCGGCGCAGACGACCGTCGTACAGATCGCAGGCGGCTACCATCTCAACATTTTCAACCATCAGAGCCGTCTGCGTGTCGCCAATCCCCATACCACCCGTTCCAACGAGGGCAATGCGGATTTTGTCGTTAGCGGCTGTGCTGCTGTGACTTTTTACCAGATTCAGGTACATGGGAGCGGTTCCGGCCTGGGCAAGCGTTGAGGGAACCGTCGCGGCTGCTGTTCCGGCCAAACCGAGGGTTTTGAGGAATGACCGGCGGGAAGAAGCCTGTTCAGGATTTTCCATAATGAATAAAAAAGAGTTAACAGGAGTCGTAAGTTACGATTTTTTGGAATAGGGCGCGAAAAACAAAGGCGAAATGGACGAATTGCGGCAAAACATTTGGTAAAAGACGCACCCCGGATGAAGGTAATTCTATTCATTCTTCGGATCGTTTTACGAGCTGCCCCGGTGCAGAAGGGGTTTGATTCTGAAGCGGTAAAATCGTACTTTGGAGCCTTCCTAAACCCTTTCGTCATGATCCGACTCCTAACCGTCTTTATGCTGGGCCTGGCCACGGTGTATGGGCAGCCTGATTCGTATCAGGAAAACCCGGAAGCCGTTTACAAAAAACGGACGCTGCTGAAAGTCGGTGCTTCCCTGCCGATTCTTCGGCAAAGCAGCTTTACCGGGTATTATGCTGCGCTGACGCTGGATGCCACTGTTGAACAAAAAGTATACAAAGGATTGACGGTCTTGGGCGGAGTCGATATCACCGGGGCGCTGGCGATGGATGGGCGTGCAACAAAGTTCTACAGCCTGGAGATGCCGCTGGCATTGCGGTATTATTTTTCGCTGACTCGCCGGCAGAAACAGCGCACCGACCGGCATAGCTTTTTCAGTCCGTATGTGGCCCTTCAAACGCATAATGTCCTGTTTAACCGGGTAATTTATTCGGGGTCAGGTCTTACGGATTTAGCGGGGTATTACCGCGGCAGGGTTTTGCGCCCCGAAACAAACGGAGGACTGATAAAGAACGGCGGACGGGTAGGAGACGGCTTTACCATGCTGGACTACGCTTACCTGCAAGTAGGGAGCCAGCATCAGGTGTTTAACAAAAGGGGCTATCTGGATATCAACGTCCTGGTGCCGGTTCGGGATCTGATCTATAGTAAAGGCGAGTATACATTATCCACCCCGGGCATCATAAATGTGAAACTGGGTTACAACCTGACAAGCCGATAACCTGTCATTTATCCAGAGCCTGTTGGCTTTCTGGTGGCCTGATTAAATCAAAGGACATAATACCTAATCAACCTGAATGAATTGCGAGATGGAAGTTAAACCTGTACCGTCAAGACGGACGTTTCTGAAACAGTCGCTGGGCACACTGGCGGCTTTTACCATTGTTCCCCGGCATGTGCTGGGCAAAGGCTATCTGGCCCCCAGCGATCAACTGACCAAAGGAATTATTGGCGTAGGCGGGATGGGCCGGGGGCACATCGGCTACGCCGGAACACGCGTAGCGGCCATTTGCGACGTTGACCGTACTCACCTGGAACTGGCCAAAGGGCTGATCAAGGACCCCGGTTTAAAGACGTTTTCCGACTACCGCGAACTGATTCAACTGCCCGAAGTTGATATTGTTCACATTGCCACTCCGCCCCACTGGCACGGTATCATGGCGGCTGAAGCGGCCCGCGCGGGCAAGGATGTCTGGTGCGAAAAACCGATGACGGCCACCATTGGCGAAGGCAAGCGGGTGGTCGAAGCCGTTCAGCAGCACGGGCGTATTTTCCGACTGAATACCTGGTTTCGGTTCGAGGATAATTTCTACGGGATGGGTACGCCCGTCAAACCGATCAAAAAACTGGTCGAAAGCGGTTTGCTCGGCTGGCCGCTCAAAGTGACCGTGAGCCGTCATACGGGTTTCGACTGGAAATTCTACTGGGTCGGCAAAACCGACCTGGACCCCATGCCCGTACCGCCCGAGCTGGACTACGAAATGTGGCTCGGCCCCGCACCCTACAAACCGTACAACCCACACCGGGTGCACGGCACCTTCCGTGGCTACTGGGACTACGACGGGGGCGGTCTGGGCGACATGGGGCAGCATTACCTGGACCCGATTCAGTATTTTCTGGGCAAGGACGGCACCAGCCCCATTTCGGTGGAAATTGATGCACCCCAGCAGCATCCGGACGCCGTTGGTACCTGGCGCCGGATTGAGTATACCTACGCCGATGGTTGCAAAATCATTCTGGACGGGGAAGGCAAGGACGTAAACAGCCCGTACATCGAAGGACCGAAGGGCAAACTTTATCCCGGTTTCAAATCCGATATTCCAGATCTACAGAAGAAGCTGGCGGCTTTTTCCGACCCATTACCGCAGGTGACCGATTTTGTGGAAGCCGTGCGGGAGCGCAAACGGTTTGCCCTGAACGAAGCGAATGGCTTTCGGTCCTGTACCCTGGTCAACATGGGAAAAATTGCGCTGCAACTGGGCCGGTCGCTCAAATTTGATCCGGCCCGGCTGGTTTTCGTAGACGACGAAGGCGCCAACCGGCTGATCGACCAGCCGTTGCGGGCTCCCTGGATTATCTGATGGTGGCCCGCGGGCCTTTCCTCCAACCTTATTCTCCTTCTCATGAAATTACCCCTATCGACCATTACCGGTATCCTCTTACTGACGACCATCACCCGGGCACAGGCCCAGCCGAATAACCGTCTGGTAGCCGATCACCTGACACAAATGCCTGCGCTGGATGGCAAACAGCTCGTTACCAGCATGGAATCCATTGCCACGCTGGGCGAAAAAGGGCTTCTGGATATGGCCCTGACCCTGGTGGCCCCCGGCAAAGGCGACAACACGTCGGCAGAATACGCCCTCGGCGGTTTTTCCTATTACGTGACCAAACCCGGCAAGGAAGCGCAACGGTCTATGGCCGTCCGGGCCTATGGGCAGGCGCTGGAAAAGCTGGGTGACCCCGAAAGCAAGGCGTTTCTCATCAGCCAGTTGCAGGTTGTGGGCAAAGACGATGCCATCGCCTACCTCAAACCGTACCTGTCCGACGAACGGCTTTGCGCTCCGGCGGTTCGGACGCTGGTTAAAATCGGTACCCCACTGGCTCAGAAAACCTTATTGGATGCGTTAACGGGCTCGCAGGGTACAGGCCGGCTTTCGCTGGTAAAAGCCCTGGGCGATATCCATTATCAACCCGCAGCCCCGGCCCTGATTCCGTTGGCGCAGTCGGAGGATAAAAAACTCAGGAAAGTAACCCTGTATGCGCTGGCTCGCATCGGAACGCCGGCAGTTGAACCCGCGTTGGCCAAAGCCGCGCAGGAAAGTGGCTATACGTATGACGTGACGGAAGCGACGGCCAGCTACCTGGATTATCTGAACCGGCTGGTGGCGTTGGGCAACAAACCGCTGGCAAACGCCCTGGCCCGGCGGGTTTTGGCGCAATGTACCGACGAAAAGCAGGTTCCGACCCGGTCGGCTGCGTTGCGTCTTCTGGTTGATATCAATCAGCAGAAAAGTCTGCCTTTGTTGACGCAGGCCGTGCTGGACCCGTCGAGGGAATACCGGGTAGCGGCCCTCAAACTGGCAACCGGTTTACGCAGCAAACCGGTTAACCTGCAACTCGCCAAACTGGTTGGCAAAGCGACCGGTGCGACACAGGCCGACTTAATCACGCAGCTCGGCGAAACCGGCGATCCGGCCCTGGCCCCGTTTCTAGTGACTACGCTGAAAAGTTCCGATCCCGCGGTCCGGCTGGCGGCTATTCCGGCTGTTACCCGGACGGCCTATCAACGGGGTGTAACGCCTTTGCTGGAGTTGATGAAACGCGGCACGCCAGAGGAGATGACGGCTATCAAAGAGTCTTTGTCCTTGCTGAAGGGAGCGCAAATGTACGCCCAGATTACCCACAGTCTGACGAGTATGCCCGCCGACGCCCGGGTGGCGTTGCTGTCTCTGTTGGGTGCGCGGGCCGTTACGGCGAGTATACCGCAAGTGCTCTTTCAGGTGAATAATCCGGATAGCACCATCAGTCAGGCGGCAGCCGCAGCCCTGCCGATGATGGTGAGCAAAGAGCAGATTCCGCAGTTGGTGCAGTTGCTGACCACGGTTACGGATCTGAAAACCGTTCGTTCGCTGCAACAGGCTTTGGTGGCCGCAACCGTTTCGGAGGGGGATTCTGCCCAGCGGACGGACCTGCTGGCGAATTACATGCAACAGGCTCCGATTGCCGTGCAGGGCCGTTTTCTGGGGGCGCTGGCGGGAATTGGCAGTCCCCGGGCGCTCGAACTGGTGCAGCAGTCGTTTGAAAAGGGCGACGGCATGGTACAGCCAGCCGCCGTGGTGGCCCTGTCAGACTGGCCCACGCCCGCTGCCGTTCCGGCCTTGCTGACCATTGCCCGGCAAAACAATGTCTCTTCCGAAGCGGCTCTGAACGGTTATCTGGCCCTGATCGACCGCTCCGCCTATTCCGCCGACCAGCGATTGCTGTTGCTCCGGGATGCGATGGAAATTGCCCGGACGCCACAGCAAAAGAATGATATTCTGAAAGCCGCCACCCGGTGCCGCACGTTTCTGGCGCTCGTTTTTGCGGGCAGTTACCTGAACGATCCGGCGGTGGCAAAACAGGCTGCGGCTACGGTCGCTACGATTGCTAATAGCAGTCGGGATTTATCGGGGAGTACCGTGCGGTCGTTGCTGGAAAAGGCCAGTCAGGTCCTGACCGGTCCGGAAAGTGAAGCGCAACGGCAGGCCATCCAGCGCCGGTTGCAGGCCATGACGCCCGGCGAGGGGTTTGTGGCTCTGTTCAACGGAAAAGACCTTTCGGGCTGGAAGGGGCTGGTTGCGGACCCGATCAAACGGTCGAAAATGGACGCGGCCACACTGGCGCAGGAGCAGCAGAAAGCCGATGAGGTGATGCGCAGCGGCTGGTCGGCGAAAGACGGTTTGCTGATCTTTAACGGGCACGGTAACAACATCTGTACGGAAAAACCGTACAAAGATTTTGAAATGCTGGTTGACTGGAAAATTACCAAAGAAGGGGATGCCGGGGTGTATCTGCGCGGTACGCCCCAGGTGCAGATCTGGGACCCGGCCCGCACGGACGTGGGCGCACAGGTTGGTTCGGGCGGCTTGTATAACAATCAGAAGTTCGTCAGCAAACCACTGAAAAAAGTTGATAATCCCGTCGGTGAGTGGAACACGTTCCGCATCATCATGAAAGGCGAGCGGGTCACGGTTTACCTGAACGGTGAACTGGTCACGGACAATACCGTGCTGGAAAACTACTGGGACCGCAGCCAGCCCATTTTTCCGCAGGAGCAGATTGAACTACAGGCCCACGGCACCTACGTCGCTTATCGGAATATTTACATCCGCGAACTTCCGCAGGCCAAACCGTATGAACTGACCGAAGAAGAAAAACGGGCAGGATACGAGTTGCTGTTCAACGGGAAGGATTTAAGCAATTGGGTTGGCAATACGAAAGATTACGTGGCCGAAGACGGCGATATCGTTTGGTACAACAACGGCGGCAAAGGCAACCTGTATACGCAGAAAGAATACAGCGATTTTGTGTTTCGGTTTGAGTTTCAGTTAACACCCGGCGCCAACAACGGTCTGGGTATCCGCGCTCCGCTGGAAGGGGATGCCGCTTATATGGGCATGGAACTGCAAATTCTTGACAACGACGCCGAGATTTACAAAAAACTGGAGCCGTATCAATACCACGGTTCGGTATACGGTGTTATTCCGGCCCGGCGCGGGGCACTCAAACCCGTCGGTGAGTGGAATTACGAAGAAGTAACCGTAAAAGGCAATCAGATAACCGTGGTACTGAACGGGGTGCAAATCCTGAACGGCGACATTGCCGAAGCCAGCAAAAACGGTACGCTCGACCATAAGGACCACCCCGGTCTGAAGCGGACCAGCGGCCATATCGGTTTTCTGGGCCACGGCTCGGTGCTGCGCTTCCGGAATATTCGAATCAAGGATTTGAAGAAGTAGAGGAAACCAGACAATCATCAAAAAGCCCCGCCAAATGAGACTTGGCGGGGCTTTTTGACAGATGGTAGCTGGAAAATGCGTTAAACCGTTGGGATTAAATGACATCCTGACGCGCAGCTTCCGGATCGTTGTAATTCCGGTCGAGTTGATCCGTCGATTTCATGTCCGAAGGAGCCTGGGCCGTGGAGTGATCCTGCATCGGCGCTTTTTTGATACTGCTTTCATCCAGCGTTTCTGTTGGTTGATCGAGCATCTGAGCGGTTTCTTGAGGACGTTCGCTTGGCTGGTAGTCATGGGTATCCTTCGCGTCTACATCGTATGGTCGGGCCGACGTGCCGGTATCGGGGCCGGTTTCCATGCCTTCGTCCGCATTCGGTTTTCGGTAGTTGGCCGGTCCGGGACCGTCATTGGCAGAACTGGTTCCCAGAAATTCAGGAAGCTCCTCGTTTTTGGCCGGGTCCTGCGTCTGCGTCGGCACATCCGCGCCGGGCATGAAGTCGGCAAGGGCGCTGGTCGGCGTGTTCTGCTGATCGGTATCGTTGGTAATCTGGTTGTTTATCTCGTGCGACCGACCGGGTTCGTTGGGCTCCGTAATTTCGGGTTTGTCCGGTTTGGGTGTAGTGGGCATATCCGGGATTTCGGGGCCGGGTACGGGGGGCGTCGGTGGCGTTGGGGTGTCTGGCCCGGCCGGAACCGGATTGCTCGGATCGGGCGTGGACGGCAATCCCGGTACCATATCAGCCTGCGGATGCGCCGACTGAATATCGACAATATCGTGCGTCCGCTGGTTGGCTGAATACAGACCGCGTTCTTCGTCGTTGGCGTACTGGCTGGTCAGGTCGTCAGAAATTTCGGTTTGCACATCTGCCGTCGGAACCAGTTTGCCATCTACCAGTTTGACCATATGCGTTTCGGCCTGATCCTGTCCATATTTTGTATCAGCGTTCTCGGTATTGATCAAGTTCGCTGGCTGTGAGTCGTGAAACACATTTGATTCCATTGCGTTCGTTACGATTTAGTGAATAGATACCACTTATAACTGACGGTCTGGCAAAAGGTTTTTCCTCAGGCGCGAAGGAACAGAAAACAGCCAACGGCTATTGAATGCTGCGGTTAATAAATCCGGCTGGACGGGGTGGAAGCCACCCGCAGCCAGAAATTGCATAAGTCTTCGACAACCGACTTATAATCAGCAAAGGAAGCGGGCTTTTTTACGTAGGAGTTAGCTCCCAGTTCGTAGGCTCGGTCCACATCAGGCTGCGCGTTTGACGTACTGAAAATCAGAACGGGCATCAAGGTATACCGCGGGTCTGATCGCAGTCTGGTCAGCACATCAAACCCGCTCATCTGAGGCATATTGAGATCAAGCAGCAAAAACGACGGCAGAATGCTGACGGTTTCGAGCCGCAACAGCAAATCTACTCCGCTGGATGCCAGAATTACATTTTCTTCGTTCAGACACGACTTAAATGCTTCCTGGATTAAAAATAAATCGTCTTCATCATCATCGACAACGGCAATAAACGGTCTGTTTGTCATACGTTGGTGGTCAGAAGAAAGCAAGGTTACAAAATTGGCGCAAAAATTATAGATAGCGATTTTATAATAAAATATCTTCCGCACGAATTGCCGGAAAAGCGACCCGTTTTTGCCAGTATGAACAGAAAGCCATCATGGCGCTGCTCCAGTTGTCCGGCCTAGGCATATAGCAGGCCGCTCCCAGTTGGTACGTTAATGTTACCACTTCGGGGTTGTTATGGCGGCCGTAAATAATAACCGGAATCCGCCGGAGAACCGAATGATGTTTTAACTGCCCCAGAACACTTGCCGATTGGCAGGTATCGTTGTCCAGCATAATCAATGTCGGTACAAACATAGCATCTGCCCGCTCTTTATAAAAATAAAACGCCACGGACCCGTCTTCTTCCGGTGATACATGCTGATGAGGCACTCCGTAAGTATGGAATGCTTTGGTCAGGGAATGAAAATCAGGGGTGTCTGCACCAATCGTTAAAACATACAGAGGATAAAACATAGTGGTAATGGATCGGAATGATGGCCGTAAGGCGCTCACCAGCGCTAAATCAATTTGTTTAGGTAAAGTTAAACAAGATTCCGATTAGTTACCAACTGTTCTGTTTCATTAACCCAGCCGTCTAACGATGAGGCTATTGACCAGATCAAAAAAAGCAGCGGGTTTCAGGGTTCGCCAGTTATCAATTTCGTCCAGCGTACCACCAAAGTTCATGTAATAATCCAGCCGGTAGCGTTTCCATTCCGTTTCAACAAAATCCCGGAAGTTGACACCCGCAATCCAGCCGTCTTCCACATCTTCGAACCATTCTTCGTAGTAGCTGTCGTCGGAGCCGTGGAAATTCAGGATGTTTTCACCCACCAGAATAAATTTGTTAATGCCCTCATTCACCAGCGGATCAATTACCTGCCGTTTCAGGTACATGATGTCGTTGTGCAGGGTATCGTTCCACTCACCGAACAGTTCGATGACCACAAACCGCCGGTCGTAATCGGCAAAAAGAATCTTGCAGTACAGCGTTTCCGACCCGATTTCATCCCAGAGCGGGTGGATATAATAACCATATATGGTATTGGTATACTGGTTCATGTTGTAGACGCGTCCGAAGAAAGGAGAGTGCGGGTCGTCCGTTGCGTTGTACCACTTTTCCCAGTTATAAAAAGGTTCTATCTCGTGCATAAAAATCTGGCTGTTTACGAATCAAAACTGCCTAGTACAAAGATAACAAAACTAACCCGGCGAATGGTTGCCATTTGGGGTGGTCTGAAAACGAAAAAGTCCAGGAGCTTAGCCTCTGGACTTTCTGTCGGAAACGTGTATGGCTGGTGAAATGGCTACCTCCATAGCACAGTTCACCGCATATGCCAATACCTACGAACGACCCGGTTTTTTAGATTGCGGGTTTTAGAAAAAAGTTTGAAAAATTTATTTCAGGGTTTCCGCTTTTTTTATTAACTGTCTGATAATGAGCGGGTTGGTGGCTAGAAGTTTTTTTAGTTATACTGCAAAAAAGCCGTCGCCTGGCAATCTGTATTGCTTTTGAACCGAATCCAGCGGGCCTGAAATCCTTTTGGAAACGTAAAACGAAACGTTTCCCCGGGCGCGACCGTCACCTCTTTGTAAGCCATCCAGGGACCGTTGCCCACCGGATCGGCTTCAATGGTAAAGGTAACGGGCGAACGGGCCTGATGGGAAAGTTGCAGACTGCGCTGGTCGTAAAAACCGATCAGGTACGGGTCGGAGGGTTCGGCGGCTTTGACGGCCGAATTTTTCCACGGCCCACCCTGGCCGGTGGGTTTACCCAGCTTCCAGAGGTCGTCGATGGCACCCGCCCAAACCGCGGCTTTTTGATCGTCCGACACCACAATGTGCTCGCTGTTTTTCATTGCCTGGGGGTCAATGCCGGTCATGATCAGCAGACCCCGGTAGGAGCCATAATCGTTGATGCGGAGGTTGTGCGACGAAACCGGTCGGATTTTGGCGTACCCGTCGGCGTTTTCGGCGGGCAGTTCGTAAAATGTGCCGTGCGCATTGAACAGATCGCGTTCGGTCGCTACCTCCCGGCAAATTCGTAAAGCCGCCTGATTGGTCAGATCGGTATAGGCAGCATTGCCGAGTGGGAGCCGCCAGCGCCGTCCTTTGTCATCGACCACCAGCACCGACGATTCGTCGATGGTAACGGCTTTCTGCGGAATGGCAAACTTGCTCTTGATGAACGACATGGCTTTTTCGTCTTCCCGGCGAACCAGTTTCATGTTGCCGTCCAGTTCATAATACCCCACTTCCGTGGGCTGGGCACCCGCGTAGTCGAGGGCCGCCATGCCGAGAGCGCGCCGGTTGTCGCCCAGGCCGTAAATCAAACCGCCGGAGGTTTTGGTGGTCGAAACGTTACTCAAACCGGCAAACATCGAGTTCGGGCTGGTTGTGCGTCGGTCGTTGGCGGAATAGGAGAAATGGGCCGTTGCGTTGGTAGCCTTACCCGGTTTAATGCGAATCCATTCGCCGGGGGCATCGGCGGCAAACTCCACGTTAACCGCCTTTTTAGGCCCGACGGTCACGGTTTTCAACCTGGTCCAGGTGCCGTTGCCGGTTTTATCAACTTCAAACGTGAAGTCCACTTCTGCGTCGCCGTTATTCTGGAGCCAGGCCGAGCGGTTGGGCCAGCCCGCAAACAAAAAGGGCTCCGAGGTTTCGGCGGCCTGAACGGTTTCGTTTAGCCAGACGGCTCCTTCGGCGGTATTGGGTCCTAAGTGATCAGGCTGATTGAGGGGCGTAAACCATAGGTTGGAATTCGACTGACCGGGGCCTTCAATGTTGCCCTTGGCTTTTCGTTTGTTCAGAAACTCCTTCTGGGCCGAATCGTCGCAGCCAAACACCAGTTGATCGTTCCAGCGGGTGTAGTCGCCAATCACTTTCAGGTAGGCCGAGCGGGGGCGGATTCCGGCCGTGTTTTTTGGGGTAAAATTTCCGGGAAACCGCCAGAACATACCGTGCATGGTCATCAGGTAGTCGGGTTTCTGAGGGGTGCCAATATCCCGGATGCGGGGCCATTCGGTGTTCCAGCCGTGGGCGCCGTCGTAGCTGTGGCTCGCTTTGGGCAGGCGGAAAAAAGTCCATTTTCCGGCATCCCGAACGCCCAGTAACACCGACTTATGATCCCAGCCGGTGGCCCAGATCGGGTCGGTGGCCGGGTTTTTGTTGCCGTAAAGACCGCCGGGTCCGGTTACTTCCACAAACTGGTTCCGGCGCACGACTTTCCATTCCTTGCCGTTCCATTCCGACAACGAGCCGGATTCGATGTCGAACTGCTTGAGCGCCTGCGGGCCGGGTTCGCCGTTGTTGGAGTAAACCATCACGCCCTGACCGGAATAAAGGCCCTTGCCGTGGGCGCCGGGCAGGAGTTCACCACGGTGATTGTTCGATTCGTCAGCCCCTTTCTTCTGCTTCACGTTGCCGTCTTCGTACAGCAGGGTTGGGGTCAGGGTTTTAACGTCCACTTCGTAAAACCCTTCCTCCATCGTTCCGTAATAGATTTTATTCTTCGGATCGGTCAGGTGCCGGGCGTTACCGGTATGCCGGCCCGGCATGGTTTTATAGGGCATCACCCGCACGCTGCCCCGTGCATCAATGGCGTAGGGGCCAATGAAAAGCTGGTTGCTTTCCGGGTGAATCATCCGATTGGCCGGGGTGCCGCCGATGCTTTCGGGCCGGACGGTCTGCTTTAAATCCGCCGTTATTTCGTAGAGTTTATCCGATGAGCCGAAGGGCAGGTGAGGACCGTAGGTAACGGCCCAGAGCTTGCCCGCCCAGGGTACAACGGCTCCGGTTCCGCACTCGCCCTCGTTGTTATACATAGCCAGATGCGGATAAATACCGCTATAGGATGGATATTTTTTGGATTGCGCCAGCGCCTGAGCAGCGAATAAACTGCCGATCAGGCAAGCGGAAAGAATGTGTTTTCTCATTCCTGAATGGGTATATTGGTAAAAAAAACTTGCTATTATTGGTAAGTAAACCAGGCCGTCGCTTTACTGTCCTGGTTGGACGTAACCCGCACCCAATGGGCGTTGAAGCCCGCCGGAAATTCGTGCACGACCGCTTTGCCCGCGGGTACGTTGATCGTCTGGTAGGCATGCCAGCCGTTGTGATCAAAATCCACTTCGAGGGTAAACTCGGCGTCTTTATCCGACTGAAGCGTCACTTTCTTTTTGTCATACCCCGTCATCAGGTAGGGGAGGGACGGTTCGCCCGCTTTCACGTTGGAATTCTTCCAGACCCCGCCTTCGCCAACGGGTTTGCCTAACTGCCACAAGTCGTCGATGGCAC
Organism: Larkinella arboricola; assembly: GCF_003259745.1. Classification (GTDB taxonomy): domain Bacteria; phylum Bacteroidota; class Bacteroidia; order Cytophagales; family Spirosomataceae; genus Larkinella; species Larkinella arboricola. The sequence continues at coordinate 116,031 of NZ_QLMC01000005.1, forward strand.
CAAACCAGAGGCCGGTTTTATCCGCGTTGCTGCCGAAAAAATGGCCGTCGGTTTTGGCGGTTTTGCCCGTTCCACTCAGCACCAGCAGACCCCGCCAGGTGCAAAAATCCTGAATCTGTTTTTTGTGGGTGGTGACGGGACGCATGGACGAGAAACCGGCTTCGCGCGGCACTTCGTAGAACGTGCCGTGGGCGTTGAACATATACCGCTCCGATTCCAGCTCCCGGCGGTCGCGGGGCCAGCCGGCGGCAAACGGCTGGTCGTAGCGGGCCGACGTTTTAGGTAGCCTGAACGTACCGGATTTGTCTTTCACGATGACCGAAGCGGCATCCAGTTCAAATTCCTTTTTCAGGGCGCATAGTTCGGCGACTTCTTTTTCCCGGTTTTCGGCCGGACGGGCAAAACCGAGTTTTTCGTCTACTTCGTAGTAGGTTGGTCCCGACGAGGCCGAAAGGTCCAGAAACTGAAGGTTCTTGTTGTGACCCGCCGGACGAATCAGGCCCGCCGTAACCGGACTTTTGTCGTCAATATCCGCCAATGCCCTGAACTGGCTCCTGGCCGTTTGCGCGGAATGACCCGTCCCCTGAAAATGAAAGAAAATCGTCGCTTTGCCGTCCTGGCCGCTTTTCACCCGAATCCAGTTGGCCGAAACCGTGGCCGGAAAAATGTGGTAGGCATAGCCCGACGCGGGTACCGTAACGGTTTGGTACGGCTGCCAGTCGTTGGTGCCTTTCTGGCTGATTTCCAGAGTGAACGTGGCCGCTTTGCCCGTGTTATGGCTCAGGTGGACGATTTTCTGGCCAAAACCGTTGATCAGAAATGGTTCGGAAACGGCACCGGCTTTCACGTCATCGTTGATCCAGACCCCGCCCCAGCTGCTGGTGGCTCCCCAGTTTTTCAGTTCTTCCGGTTTTCCGAACCAGAGGTTCGATTGCGACCGGCCCGCCATCGGGTTTTGCAGCAGGCTGGTCTCGTCGGTGGCAATGACCAGTTGGCCGTTCCAGTAGCAGAAATCCGGTACGTAGCGCAGGTGGCTGGCAATCGGTGCAAGGCCGGCGGTGTTCCGGGCGCTGAAGGTTTTTGGGAAATCATAGAACATGCCGTGCATATCCAGCAACATTTTCCCATTGCCGATTTCGCGGATGCGCGGCCATTCGGTATACACGCCCGTCGATCCATCGTAGGTATGCGTGGCTTTGGGCAACCGGAACATGTACCATTGTCCGTCGTCCAGCAGTTTCAGAAGCACCGAGCGTTTGTCCCAGCCGATGCTCCAGAGCGGGCTTTTATCGTTGGGCGAACCGTAAATTCCGCCGGGGCCGGTTACGTCGGTAAATTGCCGACGCTCGATGATTTTCCAGTTTTTGCCGTCCCAGGAAGCCAGAACCCCTTTTTCGTCGGCATTTTTCGGTGGCCCGCCAACCTGTAAATCCGGCGCATTGGCGTTCCATTTGCTGCGTTCGCCGTTGTTGGCCAGCACCAGCTGCCCCTGCGCCGTATAGCCACCCTTGCCGTGCCAGCCCGGAATCGGATAGGTAAACAATTTGTTCACGGCCAGCGAATGCACGTTGGCTTCGTAGAGCGCACCTTCCATGTCGTAGTAATAGACCCAGTTGGCGGGGTCCTTCAGGTGCCGGGCGGTGGCGGTCAGGCGTCCGGGCATCCGGGAGGGCGGAATGGTCCGCACCTTCCCGCTGGCATCGACCAGATAAGGCCCGATGAGCAACTGATTGGATTCCCGGTGAATCATCCGGTTCGCGGGCGTTCCGCCGACGCTCTCGGGCCGGATTTCCATCCGGAGATTTTCGTCGATCGTGTAGAGCTTATCGGAACTTCCTTCCGGGCAGTGGGGTGAATACGTGATCATCCACAGTTTACCGGCCCAGGGCACCACCGCCCCGATGCCGATTTCGCCCCCGTTGCCGGTGCCGGGGCGCGGACAGGGAATGCCGTCGCCTTCGTTGAATGCCGCCAGGTGTGGGTAAACCCCGCTAATTTGCAGGGGTTTATCCATATTTTTCTGCGCAGCCACCGGCCAGGCAACACCGAAAAACAGTGCGCAGAGTATGAATTTGATTCGCATATTTTTCGATCAATAACCGGGATTTTGAACTAAACCACTTGTCAGCACTTCTTTCGACGGAATGGGCCACAGGTACTGGCGGGTTGCGTCGAATTTCCGGATGGTCAACTGCTTGATTAGCCCTGCATTGTACATGGGGCTAAAGTCGGCCACACCGTCGTCGTCAATTTGGGGTACCTGCGGGAAAAACCACAGGCCTGGTTTTACCACTTTCGTGCGCAGATCGGCGGGGTCGAGCAGGCCGTAGTTAAGTTTGTTCAGGACTTTTTCGGCGAGTTTCCAGCGGATGATGTCCATGTAACGAATGCCTTCCAGGGCAAACTCCATCCGACGTTCGATGCGCACGGCTTTGCGCAAAGCCGCCTGATTGCCCATGTTAACTGCCGGATACGCCGAAGTGGCCGTAACTGCTACACCGTAGGCCCGCGCCCGAACGGTATTGATGGCATCCAGCACTGACTGATCGATCTCGTTGAGTTCAATCTTGGCTTCGGCATACATCAGCAGCACATCGGCGTAGCGGATGATAATTTTGTCGGGTTCCGCCGTCCACGAATTCAGCGTCCAGTCGGCATCGATGCCTTTTTTCCAGATTAAACCGTTGAAGGAAGCAAACTGGGCAATGGAACGCGTGTCGTTGTTATTAACCCGGGTATTGTTACTGGTGCGGAGTACCTGAACCGAATCCGGATGCGGCTGGAAAATAAAACCGATGTGGGGCGTCTGGAATTCAACGATGGTGGCCGTACAGCGCGGATCGCGGTTTTTAAACGGTTCGCGCGGGTTGAACAGCGGAGATTCGTCGATGGGTAAACCGTCTTTGCACAGGAAGGCACAGAACAAATCCCAGGAAGGATCTTTGGCCGCGTAGCCACCCGCATTCCGGGGAACGTAATCCTGAAGACCGCCCAGCGTTACTTTCAACGCTACTGAGCGGGGGAGTCCGAAGATGGTTTCCACCGAATTCTTGGTCTTCGACAAAAACAGGTTGCCGAAGTCGCTGTGCAGCGTGTAAGCCTTCAGGTCCATGCAGGCTTTGGCCGCATCGCGGGCGGTTTTCCAGTCGCTCATTTGCAACGCAATCCGGGCTTTCATGGCGTAGGCGGCTCCGGCCGAGGCCCGTTTCAATTCCGAGTTGCCGTACGTGGTTTTCAGTTTGGAAGCGGCAAAATCAAAGTCGGCGTAGATTTTTTGCAGCACCTCTTCTTTCGGGGTCTGTTTCAGCGCCAGCGCTTCTTCAATGCTCAACGTGGTTTCGGTATAAACGATATTCCCGTAGTGCGAAAGCAACCGCGAATACTGGCAGGCCCGGATAAACCGTGCTTCGGCGGCATACCGTTCGATCTGGGCGGGCGACAAAACCGCAGCCGCCCGATCCACGCTCTGAATAACCGTATTGGCGCGGGCGATGGCTTTGTAGGTGTTAGTCCACCAGGTCTTGACGAAATCAGTTTCACCGTTGATGGTGGCACCGGTAACGGGGGTGGTGGCATCGCGGTAGGTCCAGTCGTCGGTCCAGTCGTCCAGATCCTGCATCCAGAACGCATCTTTGTACAAACCGTTCAGCGACATTTCAATTTCCTCGGCATTCGAGTTCCAGGTTTCGCTGGAGCCGTCCGACAGCGGGTTCAAATCCAGGCTATCGCAGGCCGTCAGGAAAAGCAGACTAAACAGGAAGGTGAATATATTCAGTTTCATAGGGGATCGGGTTAGAATTTAACGGAGGCTCCAAAGACGAACGAGGTAGTAATGGGGTAGCCCAGCGAGGTTCTTTCGGGGTCCCAACCGGTCGGGAATTTGCTGATGGACAACAGATCCGTAACTGAACTGTAGACGCGGATGCTTTGCATTTTCAGTTTTTGCGTCACAACTTTCGGGATGTTATACCCCAGGCTGATGTTTTTCAGGCGGAAATACGCACCGTTGATGAGCCAGTAGTCGGACATGGCGTAGTTATTACCGGCCGATGTGTTGGTGTAGCGGGGGTATTGCGCCTGAAAATTCTGCTCGGGCGTATTGTACGTGCTCCAGGCCGCCCCATCCAGAATGGCCGGGAACGTGCCAAAGTTTTCGCGCAGCGGCTGCACAATATCCGCACCCAGCCGCGAGTTTTGCTTGGCGACGCCCTGTAATACCAGGCCAAAATCCCAGTTTTTATACCCGAGGTTAATATTCGCTCCGTACGAATACCGGGGCAGCGAACCACCCAGCAACACGCGGTCGTATTCGGGCGAAATCTTGCCGTCGGGAACACCCGCCGGGCCGCTGATGTCCTTATACCGAACGTCACCCGGTTTTACGTTGGCGTTCAGTTTGGGCGAATTGGCCACCTCGTCGGCAGTTTGGTAAAGACCCTCGGATACATACCCGTACCATTCGTTGAACTGGCTACCCTGAATTTTGATCTGATCATCCAGAAAAGCGGTTCCGCCCAGGTCACCCATCGTGGATTTGAAATCGGACAGGTTGAAGGAAGCACTGTAGCGCAGATCGCCCCGGCGGTCGTTCCATCCGGCCTGCATTTCCCAGCCCGTGGTGAACATTTTACCGGTATTCTGGTACGGATTATCGAAACCTACATAATCGGGAATTTCGATCTGCAACAACATATCCCGGGTGGTTTTTTTGTAATAATCGGCGGTTACCTGGAGACGGTCGCGGAAGAAATTGACGTCGAGGCCGATGTCAAAGGAATGGGTCTTTTCCCAGGAAATATTCCGGATCGCGTACTGAAACTGGGCCGCTGCCTGAGCCGCCAGAACCGTGTTGCCCTGGTAAAACAGCGAGTTGTTTTCAAAATTCAGGATGGCCTGATAGGGGTACAGATTGTTGCCAATCCGCTCGTTGCCTAAAGACCCCCACGACGCCCGTACTTTCAGGAAAGACAACCAGGATGCCGTCGACTTCATGAAATTCTCTTCCGAAACCACCCAGCCTGCCGAAACGGATGGGAATGCTCCCCAGCGGTAGTCGGAAGCAAAGCGGGACGACGCATCATAGCGGACGTTGGCCTGGATGAAATACCGGCTTTTGTAATCGTACATCACCCGTCCGAACCACGAACGGTAGGCATTTTCGCTGGCACTGCCGCTGTTATCGCGGAAATCCAGCGGGCCGAGGTTCAGGTACGGATAGGAGCTCAGGATATACTGCCCTCGGGAAGCGCCCAGCCCCTCGTTGAACGCGTAGAAATATTCGTAACCGGCCAACAGATTCAGGTTGTGATCGCCGAATTGCCGGGTATAATTGGCCAGGGCCTGCGTCGTGTAGCGGTAGCTGTCATTGCGGGTTTCTTCCAGTTTCGTTTGCGACTGTCCTTCAATGAAGCCGGAATTGATTTCCGGGCTGTTCCACAGGGTGTAGGGGACTTTTTTGGTGAATACTTTCACTTTGTCGAAATTAAAGAAGGGAGAGAGGACCCCGCTTATTTTCAGTCCTTTAATGGGAGTAAAATCAAGGCTGATCTTACCACCCACCTGGTTATACCAGGCATTATTAAAACCGCCGTCTTTAAGCCGGGCGTAGATATTGGCCCCATCTTTCCCCGACCCGATGCGACCATCCGAAAACATGGCGGCATAGACCGGCGGCATGATGCCCATTTTGTAAAAAGGATAGGATGGCGGGTCGCTCCGGTTATCGGTAATGGGTTGGGGTGAAAACGCCCGCCGAAAGTTAAAGTCGACGCTGGCCGATAAGTAGTTGTTGATGGTGAGGTCGTTGTTGACCCGCGCCGTAATCCGTTCGTAGCTCCGGCCTTCGTACAAGGCGTCGGTTTTGTCGTAGCCGAGTGAAACCCGCGAGCGGAGCGATTTGCCGGAACCCGATATGCTCAGCATGTGGCTTCGGCGGGGCGCGTAATCCTTCAGCATCATGGCGCGCCAGTCCGTGTTCGGATACTGGTCGGGGTCCTGGGCGTGCAGGTTGTCGTAGTTATCAATCAGCTCTTTGGGGTAGGTCGGGAATTGGTTGGCGTTGTTACCATTGTCGTTCCAGCGCAGTTCGTTGGTGAGTTGCATAAACCGCTTGGCATTCACATACTCCGGCAGGCGCGTGGCCTTTTCAAAACCGTATTCTGCCGTGTAATCCAGGCTCAACTGACCGTTTTTGGCCCGTTTGGTCGTCACCAGAATAACCCCGGCTGCGGCCCGGGAACCGTAGATGGAAGCCGAAGCCGCATCTTTCAGGACCGAAATGTTTTCGACATCGTTGGGGTTGATGGTGTTGATGTCGTCGATGGGAACACCATCGAGAATGATCAGTGGATTGGCACCGGCTTCGCTGATGGTAGTGACGCCCCGAACCCGGATGGTAGCGGTGGCCCCCGGTGCGCTATTGGCCCGCGTGACGGTAACGCCCGGTACCGCGCCCTGCAAGGCCTGCGAAATCTGGGTGGTTTTGCGGGCGGTAATAGCGTCACCCTGCACGGAGGCAACGGCCCCGGTCAGGTCTTTTTTCTGAACCGTTCCGTAGCCGACCACGACGATTTCCTCCAGCGTTTTCTGATCGGGAGCCAGTTGTACATTGATCGTTGTCTGGTTGCCAATTGAAATTTCCTGATTGGCATAACCGACGAACGAAAAAACCAGCGTGCTGGCATCGTCGGGAACCGTCAGCCGAAATTTGCCGTCCATGTCGGTCGTGGTGCCGCGCGTAGTATTTTTGATCACGACGCTGACGCCGGGCAACCCTTCGTTGTTTTCGGCGGTTACCTGGCCCGTAATCGTTCGGTCGACGGTTTGCGAACTGCCAGTAGCAGACGGGGTTATGATTGATTTGGGGCCGGAGCCAGCCGGAGGCAACTGAATGACGATCTGGCCGCCAATGACCTGATACGTCAGCCCGAGCGGTTTCAGCAGCGATTCCAGCACCACCGACAGTTTCTGGTTTTGCGCGTTGAGCGAGACTTTTCGGGCGACCGGGACGGTGCTGGTGCTATACACGAAGTCAACATTGGCCAGCCGTTCGAGCCGGGAAAGGATGTGCCGGAGCGCTACTTCATCCGCCCGTATCGAAATCGGGCGCTGAAGCATATCCTGCGCTTTGCCATCATGCGCCAGCGACGAACCGGTCAGCAACAGAATAAGGAAAAGGGGTAGAAAGGAGACTTTCATGACGGTCAGGAGGGGCAAACCGAACATTCGACTAAATTTCATATTTTTGATTGTTTTGTAGGGATAGATGAAAGGATTCGACAAAACAAGCCCCGGCTCATCCTGGCAGATGAGCGATAATGGCATCAGATGGGGCGTTTCGGGCCGGCAGTGCAGCTACACTGTCGGCTTTTTTATGGAGCAGTAGCTGGTTAAATCATAGGCATTGGGTTAATTGGGAATAAGTTAAAGGATTAAGATTAAGGGGTACAGCCGGAGCCGTTGATCAGAATGCGCGTTCCCTGCACTTCATACTGCGCATTGAGCGACTGGCAAATCAGCTCCAGCTTGGTGTAAAGCGGCTGCCGGGTGATGTTACCCGAAAATCGGCAGTTAGCCAGGGCTTCGTTGCTGATTTCCAGGTCGATACCGTAGGCCCGTTCGAGTTGGTGCAGCACTTCTGGCAAAGGACTGTCATCAAATGAAAAGGCGGCCGGTTCGGCAGGGGCGGGACTGGTAATCGGTTTCGGCGCATCAACCAGCCCCCGACTCAGGCGGTTTTGCTCAACAAAAATGGTTACCTTCTGATTCGGGGTGAGCACCACACCCGACGCATCTTCGAGGCTGGCCAATTCGGGCTCGGAGGCCGACTGGGTCGCTTTTTTGAAAACGGCAACCCGACCGCTATGAACGGCGACTTCCACGGTTTTGGCATCGGTCGGTGCCGTCACCCAGAAACTGGTGCCGAGCACCCGCGTCACGATTGTGCGACTATACACGAGAAACGGCCGTTCGGCATCCTTCCGAACCTGAAAAAAAGCCTGCCCCTTAAGCCAGACTTCCCGGTTTTTGTCCTGAAAATCTGGTACATACTGAATGGTGCTATGCGGTTGTAACTGGACCACGCTACCGTCATTCAGCACAATGGACTGTGGCTGATTCGTCGCATTCGTGCGTTCAACCAGTGACCGTTTAGTTGCAGATGGTAGCGGGCCGGTAGCCAGCGGGCGGCCCGCATGACGGTGTATCAGCAACGCACTCCAGCCGAGCAGCCCCACCAGCACCGCAGCCGCAGCCCACCGCGCGACTACTGGTAGCCGGATGAAACGGTTTTGCTGCCCTGGCGCGGTTTCGTCCGGATCAGTTGTCTGCCGGTCAATCTGCTGCCAGAGTCTCCTTTCCAGGTGCTGCCGGTCGGCAAGGTTCAACGGCGGTTCTTCATCCGTTCCTACCTGCTCATACCAGCGGTTGATCAGCCTGATTTCTGCTGCGCTACACTGGCCTTTTTTGTATTTGGCAAGCAATCGGACGAATTCTTCTTTTTGCATCAACAGCACGTTGCTTTTTTATACTGGGTAAGTCGACAAACCTACCCCATTACCCTAAAAGATTTTATAAAAAATGAGAATGTTTATATGGATTGCGGTCTTTGGCCCGCTAATTATTTTAATTGTTCAACACAAAGAGTAGAATGAGAACCTTCCCAAATCGGGCTCCAGAAAGCGCCTGCCGTGATTCGTTAAAAAAAATGTAATTTGGTCTTGGTTTCTTCTAAAGCCTTTTACGAATGCCGGCCACGTTGCGACTTTCTCCGCTGAAAGATTGGGAAGACGAACAGGTGCTCGAAGCCTTGTCCGGAGGCAATCGGATGGCTTTGGCGGAACTGTACAAGCGGTATTGGTATGCGCTGTACCGCGTTGCTTACCAGAAAACCAGATCGGCGGAAACCGCCGAGGAACTGGTGCAGGATCTGTTTGTTCAGCTCTGGCAGAAACGCGGGGCGCTAACTGTTCGGCGGGTTGATTCCTATTTGTTCAGTGCCCTGAAATATTCCGTGATCGATACCATCAAAAGCCAGGTCGTTCACGAAAAATACCAGGAATACCAGCAGTTCTTTGCTTCGCAGAGCGACTCTTCGACCGAGGACCATCTGGCGTATACGGACCTGATTGGAACGATCGAAACCGAACTGCTCAAACTACCACCCAAAACGCAGGAAGTATTCCGCCTGAGCCGGTTTGAAGGCCAGACCATTCCGGAAATTTCGCAAAAGCTCGCCCTGACCGACAAAGCCGTTGAGTACCATCTTACGAAAGCGCTCAAATTGCTCCGCGCCCAACTCCGGGATTACAGTTTTGTGCTGTGGCTGCTGCTGCTGGCGCAGCGGTAACGGTTTTCTGAAAAAGACTCAATACGTCTTGGTCATATCCGCCGGGATGTGCAGAATGAAGTTCGCCAGATTCTGGTTGGCTTTGTCTGGCTTCTGAACGTCCGGTACTTCAACCGATGCAATCGTCACAATTTTCAAATCGGGCTGTTTCTGGCGCAGGTACCAGATAATTCCCTCAAAATTATTGGAATGATAGGACCCGTTGTAGTGCAGGAACGTGGTGCCGGGTTTGCGGTTCTGAAGGATGAAATGGGCCATTGTGGCGTCTTTAATGGCCTGGGCGCGGGCAAAATTGGCTCCTTGTTCCGAGTCGGACTTGGCGTTGCCGCCGTGCATCATGTCGAGCATGGCTTTGTAGCCGGGTAACGTCAGATCAACGGTCAATGGGAGAGGGGCAATCCAGGCTTTCTGAGCGGCCGGAACCGTATCGAGCGAGGCCAGCCCCTGCCGGGCGACGGCGCTGGCGTACCGGCGCGGCACATTAGTCGCAATAAACGTCAGTTTGTGTTCGCGCGCAAAATCGACCAGCGGGCGGTAATCGGTTTTGTAGTTGCTCCAGAGCCGGGCCTGTTTGGCAAATTCCCTGTCCGTCGTTTTGCCGGTAACATAGTCAGTCAGAGCGGTCTGGTTATCTGCTTCAAACATTTCGGCACCCAGCATCAGTTGCGCTTTCCGGTCGGCGTATAAATCTTTGGTTAACTGCAATTCCAGCCAGTGACAGATCGGGTTGTTGTGCAGTTCACCAAAAAAAACAACGTCAGCTTCTTTTGCTTCTTTTAAAACCTTTTGATAATCAACGGTTTTTAGCTTCTGGTTGTAAAACTGATACGCCGGTTTATCGCTGGTGAAGGCAAGGCAGCCGAGAACGAACAGAAGGAGGTATTTCATTGCATCTAGTTAGTTAGACGCAATGTAAACAAGAAAGGTTATTTCGCGGAGCTTAGCGGAGAATATCCGAGTTACGCAGAGACAGTACTCCGCTAAACTCTCTTCCCTCCGCTAAACTCCGCGAAATAACCTCTTACGCGAACTAACCTCTTATTAGCTTCGACTAAGCTTACAACTCCCGAATCCAGATGTTCCGGAAACCAACCGGGTTACCGTGATCCTGCAACAACAGGGGGCCTTTGCCGTGGGGTTGTACTTTCGGATAGCCAATGTATTCCGTCGTTCCTTTGATGTGGAAATCGTACAGGATCAACACGCCGTTCAGTAAAACCGTTACCTTGCCCATTTCCGACATCATGCCGTCCTTGTTGAATTTCGGCGCGTAGTAGATGATGTCGTACGTTTGCCATTCGCCCGGTTTGCGGCTCGGGTTCACCAGCGGGATGGCCTGTTTGTAAATCGAGCCCACCATCCCGTTCGAATACGTTGGGTTGTTGTAGCCGTCGAGTACCTGAAGTTCGTAACGGCCCTGTAGGAAAATACCGCTGTTACCGCGTCCCTGACCACTTCCTTCCACTTTTTCAGGAGCTCTGAACTCGATGTGCAACTGGAAATCCTGAAATTCCTGCTTGGTCCGCAGCGAAGCTCCTTTGGCCGAATACATCGCGCCATCGCGGATGGGCCAGGTGTTGGAGCCTTCGGTGACGCCATTCCAATTGGCCGGATTGTAATTTTTTACGGAAACCCACTGGCTGCCGTCTTTGCCGTCGAACAGCACGATGGCGTCGGACGGGGCCGTGGTGCCCGATGCGGTGTTGGGCGACAACACACCCGGTGTTACCACGCGCGGAACGGGTTCCCAGATTTCGGAAGACTCCGGATTTTGCTGCCGCTTTTCCTGAGCAACCGCGACTTGAGCCATACCGGCCAGTACGATTAGGGCTAAGAAATTTTTCTTCATTCGTAAAATGTAGGATTGTGTAAACAATGAGTTGTACGAAATATTGGGACCAAAGATAAATTAAATGTAATCGCCTTGTTTGTTTCTACCCCTTCAGGCCAACCTTTTTTGCAATTCCGCCAGATGATCGTCCGTAAAGTCAAGGTGGGTAACAAAGCGTACCAGGTGCTTGCCGAACACACTACACCGAATGCCTTTTTGGGCCAGTTGCTGGACATAATCAGTTGCCAGAACGGTTTCGCTCAGCCGGAAAATAACGATGTTGGTGTCGATTGGATAAATGGCGTCCACTTCCGGGAGGGCTTTCAGCATGGGTTCAATGGCTTTGGCCCGCCGGTGATCTTCTTTTAGCCGGTCAACGTGATGATCGAGTGCGTAGATGCCCGCAGCGGCCAGATAACCCGCCTGCCGCCAGCCCCCGCCCATTACTTTGCGGTAACGCCGGGCCTGTTTGACGACATCACGGGTGCCAAGCAGGAGAGAACCCACCGGACAGCCCAGCCCTTTGGACAGACAGATGCTGATGGAGTCGAACAACTGACCGTGTTCGAGCGGGGTTTCGCCGGTTTCGACCAACGCGTTGAACAACCGGGCGCCGTCAAGATGCAGAATTAAACCGTTTTGGTCGCAAACTTCCCGGATTGCCCTGATTTCCGGCAAGGTGTAATAACAGCCCCCACCTTTGTTGACGGTATTTTCCAGGCAAACCAGCCGGGTCAGGGGTCGGTGTACGTCGTCGGGCTGGATGCTGTCGCGAACCAGTTCGGGCGTCAGTTTGCCAAACTTTCCCTGGGTTAGTGTCACGGAAGCCAGCGCGTTGACCGCAATACCGCCCCCTTCATACTGATAGACGTGCGAAAGCTGATCGCAGATCACATCGTCGCCGGGGCGGGTGTGGGTCCGGATGGCGAGTTGGTTGGTCATGGTACCGGACGGGCAGAAGAGGGCGGCTTCCTTGCCGAAAAGCCGGGTGGCTTTTTCTTCCAGGGCGTTGACGGTTGGGTCGTCGCCGGACACATCATCGCCCACTTCCGCCTTAAACATAGCCTCCAGCATCGCAGGAGTCGGTTTGGTAACGGTATCGCTACGCAGATCAATTGTCATGTTGATGTATTTTTAATTCAATAGCCAGCGGCCTGTCCGTCTTTACGCATCTCGGACGCTCCCTGATACACGCGGTTGGCGGGCGTAACCTGAATGGCCTGGTAACCACCGAAAAAGTCGGTGTCGGTCAGCCGGTGGCCCCGGCGCTGCAACTCCTGCCGGACGTTTTCGGGAATACCGCTTTCGAGTGCGAGTTTGCCCCCGTCGATCATCTGGGTTCCTGTCGGTTCGCTGCTTCCTCCGTGGCTGAACCGGGCGGCATCTCCCGCTTCCTGCACATTCAGGCCGAAGTCGATAATGTTGCAGAGAATTTGCAGGTGGCCCTGCGGCTGCATGGCACCCCCCATGACGCCAAAACTTAGAAAAGGCTGGCCGTTTTTCAGGACAAAACCGGGGATGATGGTTGTAAAAGGTCGTTTGCCTGGCGCGTAGACATTGGCGTGGCCTTCTTCCATACTGAAACTGGTGCCCCGATTCTGGAATGTAAAGCCCAGGCCGTCGGGCACCATACCGCTGCCAAATTCAAGCATGTTGCTCTGAATCAGCGACACGATGTTGCCTTCGTCGTCGGCCACCGTCAGATAAACCGTATCGCCCGACTGCAAAACCGGCACCCCGGCATCGATGCGCTCGGCGGCCCGTTTCGGATCAATGAGTTTTCGGCGTTGGGCTGCGTATTCTTTGGAAAGAAGCCAGGTCAGCGGGATTTTGGAGAAATCCGGATCGGCGTAGTGCCGGGCACGGTCCTCAAACGCCAGTTTTTTGGCTTCAACGAGCAAATGCAGGTAATCGGCGCTGTTGTGGCCCAGGCTTTTCAGGTCGTATCCCTCCAGAATGTTCAGCATCTGAAGCACCGAAATTCCCTGACCGTTGGGCGGCAGTTCGTATACATCGTAGCCACGATAGTTGACCGAAACCGGCTCGATCCAGGTACTCTGGTGAGCGGCCAGATCGTCTTTTCGCAGGTAAATTCCGGTCCGGTGGGCGTACCGATCCATTGCGTCGGCCAGTTTGCCTTTATAAAAAGCGTCCCGTCCGTCGGTAGCGATGGCAGTGTAGGTAGCCGCCAAATCCGGGTTGCGGAATAACTGACCTTCGGCGGGTACCTGGCCGTTGATGAGAAACGTTTTCCGGAAATTATCAAACTCGCCGACGGTTTTCTGGCTGGCTTCCAGTCGGCTGACGGCGGTTTTCCAGGAATAGGCAATGACCTGCGGCACCGGAACGCCCTCCTTTGCATACCGGATGCTGGGGGCCAGAAGCGTTTTCATCGGGAGCTTCCCAAACCGTTTGTTCAGTTGAAACCAGCCATCGACGGCACCCGGCACCGATACCGACAGCGGACCGTACAGCGGTAGTTGCTTCTGATCGCCCAGCAGACTCTTTAGTTTGGCATACGTCAGTCCGTAGGCCGAGCGCCCGCTGGCGTTCAATCCGTACAGTTTGCGGTCCCTGGCCGACCAGACAATCGCGAATAAATCACCCCCAATGCCGCAGTTGTTGGGTTCTACCAGACCCAGCATGGCATTGGCCGCAATGGCCGCATCCACCGCCGTTCCGCCCTGTTTCAGCACATCCAGACCCGTTTGCGTCGCTAGCGGGTGGCTGGTTGCTACCATGCCGTGTGTTCCCAGCACCGGACTGCGGGTGGCAAAACTTGCACCGGTCAGGCGGTCGCCTTTCCCGGATTGTCCGATAACCTGGTTATGGAAGAATATAATCAGCAAAGACAGGCGTAAAACGATGCGCATCGGGTAAAAACGAAATTGACCATTAAAAATACACCCGTAATGCGATTTGTCCTACTAACGGCGGTAGTAGATTGCTGCTTGAAGCCGTGTTGATGGTGCCTAATAGGGTAATAATGAAAGTTTTGTCGCTTGACTGACGAATTCGGGAATTTGCCTCATCTTTGTGTTCTATTATTCGATATTAAAATAATTCTGTTTCAGGTGGGCGTAACTATTTATAAAAAATTTTAAAAATGTAGTAACTTTCCACCCCAAATTTCAAATTTATATGCGTATAAACTCTATGACTACAACCATGGCTCGGCTGTTGTTGGGCGTCGGCTGGGTCTGTAACGTTGGGCTGGCCCTGGCCCAACCCAAGTCGGATCAACCCAGTGCGTTGCCGCTTAACGACCTGAGCGCGTTTCAAAAACCCGGCAAAAACTGGCAGATCGTCGGTGATGTATCGGCTAATCTGAACCAAAATAATGTATTGACCAGTACGAAAGGGACTGGTGTACTGGCGAACCTGCCCGTCAAAGACGGTAACATCGATCTGGTATCGAATTTCCAGCACGGCGACGTGGACCTGGATCTGGATTTCATGATTGCGAAAGGTTCCAATTCCGGAATCTACCTGCAGGGCCGGTATGAAATTCAACTGCTCGATAGCTGGGGTGTCAAAACGCCCAGAGCGGGTGATAATGGCGGTATTTACGAACGTTGGGACGACAGCAAACCCGACGGGCAGAAGGGCTATGAAGGCCACCCGCCCCGCCAGAATGCCAGCCGCGCACCGGGTTTGTGGCAACACCTGAAAATATCCTTTCAGGCCCCGCGCTTCGATGCCAGCGGCAAGAAAATTGAAAACGCCCGGATGCTGCTCGTCGAACTGAACGGCGTGGCCATCCACGAAAACGTTGAACTGTCGGGACCGACCCGCGGTGCGCTGGGCAACAACGAAGTGGCAATGGGACCGCTGCGGATTCAGGGCGACCACGGCCCGGTGGCGCTTCGGAACATCATCATTAAAAATTACGACAAACCCCGTCCGGAGCTGATGAACCTGAAATATACGGTTTACAAAGGACGGTTTGATAAAGAGCCGGATTTCAGCAAGCTGCCGCCGGAAGCCGAAGGTTCGTCGGTTCTTCTGACGGCGAACGTGACCCGGATTCCGAACGAGTTTCTGATTCGGTATACCGGCACACTCCGCGTGAAAGAACCGGGCGATTATGCCTTCAATCTGGGTGCAGCCGGTGGGGGTGGTATGATGAAAATCAACAACAAAGTGGTCATTACGCCCGGCGACCGTCGGCAAAACGGCAGCGTTACGTTGCCTGCCGGTGATGTGCCGTTTGAGTTGATGTACGCCAAGCTGGAAGACTGGGCCAAACCGTCCATCGGATTAGCGGTTACCGGTCCCGGTATTCGTGAATACGTCATCAGTGACCCCAGCAACAACAATTCCGGCGACCCGACCGACCCGATTCTGGTCGATGCATCGTCGAATACCGTTCTGCGGAGCTTCATGGATATGCCCGGCTATAAAAATGCACAGGGCCGGACCCTGCGGGTGGTACATGCCGTTTCGGTGGGCAGCCCTGATCAGGTGCATTACACCTACGATATGGATAACGGTGCGCTGATTCAAGTTTGGCGGGGTAAGTTTCTGGATGCTACCCCGATGTGGCACGATCGGGGCGATGGTTCGTCGCGGCCGATGGGCATGGTGCAGCGGTTAGGTATGCCGTTGCCCGGACTGACAAAGCTGGCTTCTGCGCAAGCCGCCTGGCCTACCGATACAACCGGCAGCGGTTACCGCCCAAGAGGCTATCTGCTCGACGAAAACGACCGTCCGACGTTCCGCTACCAGACGTACGGTGCTACGGTGACGGATGCGGTACGGGTGCTCGACAATGGTCAGGGCGTTCGTCGGGAGCTGACCGTGCAAAATCCGGCCAGCAATCTGTATGCCCGGCTGGTGGAAGGCACTACCATTGCTCCGCTGGAAAACGGCATGTACGTTGTTGACGGCAAGGCGTATTACGTGCGCATTGATGATGCCGGGGGCGCAACGCCGACGGTACGGAAAGTAGGCGAACGGCAGGAACTGATCGTTCCGGTGAAGGGCAAACTGAGTTACTCGATCCTGTTTTAATTGCTATGAAACATACATCTATTCTTCGTCGGACGGCCTTTGGTGCTTTGTTATCGGCAGCCATCTGTTCGGCGGGTTGGGCGCAGGAGTCGCCAAAAGAAGAAGATTTCTTTAAAATTCTGAAAGTATCAGCACCGGAAGGAACACTGCTGGAAGTAGGCGGTTTGACCGTGCTGCCGAACGGCGATCTGGGCGTGGCAACCCGTCGGGGCGACATCTGGATCGTTGAAAACCCGACCAGCCGCCGGCCGTTCTTCCGCAAATTTGCGTCGGGACTGCACGAAGTGCTGGGCCTGGCCTATAAAGACGGAGCCCTCTACTGCGCCCAACGCGGT
This sequence comes from Larkinella arboricola, assembly GCF_003259745.1. Classification (GTDB taxonomy): domain Bacteria; phylum Bacteroidota; class Bacteroidia; order Cytophagales; family Spirosomataceae; genus Larkinella; species Larkinella arboricola. Next base: position 132,556 of record NZ_QLMC01000005.1, read on the forward strand.
GAGTTGACCAAACTGGTGGATACCAACAAAGACGGCAAAGCGGATGTCATCGAAACCGTCACCAATATTCCGGTTTCGGGACACTACCACGAATATACCTTTGGTCCCAAGCTGGCCCCGGATGGCTCGTATTTCATCTCGGGTAACGTAGCGTTTGGCGACGAAAAATGGTGGGCGGGCGAAAGCCGGGTCCCCTGGCGCGGCTGGATTATGCACATCACCAAAGACGGACAGATTGAACCCTGGGCAACGGGTGTACGGTCTCCGGCGGGTCTGGGCATGATCGACGGTGAACTGTTCTACGCCGATAACCAGGGCGACTGGATTGGTTCAGGGGGTGTTTGGCACGTCAAGAAAGGTGCTTTCATGGGCCACCCGGCAGGTCTGCGCTGGAGCGGTGATCCGAAGTCACCCGTTAAACTGACGCAGGAACAGGTATACGCCAAGGTAAATCCGCGCGATAACCGCGATGAGCGGGGCCGGGCCATCAAGCCGGAAAACGTGGTGGACGAGAAATTCGTGACCCTGTTCGAAATGAAGAAAGAGTTTCCGGAAATTCAATTGCCGGTGGTGTGGCTGCCCCACGGTATTCAGGGCATTTCCAACTCCGAAATCACGCAGATTCCGGAAGGCTCGTTTGGGCCTTTCCAGGGGCAGTTGCTGGTAGGCGATCAGGGACAGAGCAAGATCACACGTGTGTTTATGGAAAAAGTCAACGGTGAATACCAGGGAGCTTCCATTGATTTCCGGAGTGGTTTCCGCTCGGGCGTTCTGCGGATGGCCTGGGCCAAAGACGGTTCGCTGTTTGTGGGCGAAACCAACCGGGGCTGGGGTTCGGCCGGTGAAGCTGATGAGGGTCTGCAACGCCTGACCTGGAACAACCAGCTGCCGTTTGAGATGCGGGCCGTTCGCGCCATGCCCGACGGTTTTGAGGTTGAATTCACGATGCCGGTAGATCGTAAATCGGCTGAAGACCTGGCTTCGTATTCTGTCGAGAGCTTCATTTACAAATACCACCCGGTATACGGTAGTCCGACGGTGAACAAAGAAACCTGTACGGTAAAAGGCGTGAAAGTTTCACCCGATGGATTGAAAGCCCGTGTCATTGTGGATAACCTGCGTCAGTATTACATCCATAACATCACGCTCGACGGTGTTCGGGCGGTGCAAGGGTCGTATTCGTTGGTTCACCCCACGGCTTATTATACGCTGAACAATATTCCGGAAGGGCAGAAGCTGGCCATGAGCGAGGTAAGCACCACCAATTCGGCGGCTGTGAAAGCGGCTCCGGCTGCTCCGGCCAAAAAAGGCACTCCGGCGAAAACAGGTGCCAAACCGGGGGCTAAAACCACGGCTGCCGGTACGAAAACGGGCGCGCTGATTGCCAAAGCACCAACGTTTGAGGAGGTAAAACCGTTATTGAACCGGCACACCTGCTCGGCTTGCCACAATGCCGAAAAACGGCAGGTTGGCCCGGCGTTTTCGGATGTTGCTAAACGGGGTTACAGCAATGAGAAGATTGTTGAACTGATTTACAATCCGAAACCGCAGAACTGGCCGGACTATGCCACGGAAATGCCGCCGATGCCCCAGGTTCCGAAAGCCGACGCGCTGAAAATTGCCGCCTGGATCAACTCATTGGGACCCAACGGCAAAACCGCTCCTGCCAAAAACGCAGACCAACCCTGAGGAGTGAAGAATTAAGAGTGAAGAGTTAAGAATTAATGCGTCCGCCAACTCTTCATTCTTCACTCTTAACTCATCATTCTAAAACAGGAAAGCCCGACCAAATGGTCGGGCTTTCCTGTTTTAATGGGGACCTCGCTGGCGAGTTGCGCCGAGGACTCTCCTTCAGTGGGTACCGCCGGTTGGTTTGACCGGGATGGAAATGGAAGCCTGATCCCAGGCGATGGTTACGTCAGATTCCGTCGGGGTGATCGTCAGTTTTTCTACCGGCGTTGTCGTCGTTTTGGCCGGCACCTTGATCTGGGCTACGTCCTTTTTCTTCAATTCAGCGCCTTTCACGGGGTCGATGTAGTCGTAAGCGCCCCATTGGCCCAGTTTGCTGTTCAGAATCACCGTCCATTCCTTCTCGTCGGGAATGGTAAACAGCGTATACGTACCGGCTTTCACCATTTTATCGCCGAACATGACATCTTTGGCAAACGTGATCTCGGTGGCTGCGTCTGCGCCCGTGCGCCATACTTTGCCGTATTTTTCCAGCCCGTTGGGGCCAAAAATAACCCGGCCCCGTTTGGACGGCTGACCATACACTACTTTAATGCTTTTGCCAGGGCTTTCTGCTTTTACATGCGGACTTTTTGCCTGGGCCAATACCAGAGCCGAGTTCGCCGTGAAGAGAAGCGCGAGGATGAATAACAATCCCTTTTTCATAGGTACTAAAAAGTTTTAGGTGAATGATTCGTCACAAAGAAAACAAAACTTAGAGCAAAAAACAGTCGAATGGTTTAATTCACCAACAAAATAACTTGAATTGGCTGTGAAAATAGTACAACCGTAAAGCGAAATACTGCTAGAACAGGGCCGAAAATCAAACACTTCCGTCTTTACGGGCCTTTGATTTTCCCGTTGGTTTGTAACGGTGTACCTTTGTGTTTCTTCATTGAAAGACTATGCCGTTGATTACCCCGTCGGATTACCGTCCGCCCGCTCATTTGTGGAATGGTCACCTGCAAACGATCATTCCGTCGCTGTTCCGGAAGGTGGAGGTGCCTTACGTTCGTGAGCGGATTGAAACACCGGACGATGACTTTCTGGACCTGGACTGGAGCTTCTCCGGCGTTCAGAACGAAGTGCCAGGAGGGAAGCGTGATGAAATTGAAAAGGAGAATAGTGGACTCAAAAAACGCTTAACCATCCTTTCCCACGGTTTGGAAGGGGATTCCCGGCGGCAGTACCTGGCCGGGATGGTGCGGCATCTGACGGCCAACGGGTTTGATTGCCTGGCCTGGCATTACCGGAGTTGCAGCGGAGAAATGAACCGGCAGGCCCGGTTTTATCACCTGGGCGAAACCAGCGATTTGCAGTTTGTGATCGATTATGCCTTGCAGAAAGGGTATCAGCACATTAACCTTATGGGATTCAGTGCCGGGGGCAATATTACGTTAAAGTACCTGGGTGAACGCGGGAAGGATATCCATCCGGCTATTGAGAAAGCCGTGGTGTTTTCGGTGCCTCTGCATCTGACCACCGCATCGCGCCGACTGGAAGCCTGGGACAGCCAGATTTACAACAAACGGTTTAATCGGACCCTGAAACGCAAAGTTTTTCAGAAAGCCGCGATAATGCCGGGTGTGATCCATACGGAGGGATTGCAAAAAGTGCGAACTTTGCGGGACTTTGATAACCTGTTCACATCCAGACTGCACGGTTTTCGGGATGCCGAGGATTATTACCAGCAGAGCAGTTCGTTGCAGTATCTGGATAAAATTGCGATTCCGACTCTGGTTGTCAACGCTAAAAATGATCCTTTTTTGTCGCGCGAGTGTTTCCCGGAAGAACTGGCGCAGCAACTGCCCAATGTCTGGATGGAATTTCCGGCCCAGGGAGGGCACTGCGGTTTTGCGCCGGCTGGACGAAACACGGACGTGTACTGGTCGGAGGAGCGGGCGTTACGGTTTTTGAAGGAAAAATAGCCGTTGTGTTGGCCTTTCGGGTGTTGAGGGATGGTACGTTTTATAGGCGTAATCTTTGGGTATGAGGTGGTTGCATCCGGTGTCCGGCAAGCCTGCCCAGCGGTACTGATTACAAGATTATCTGAAAAATAAGTAGAGTTCATCTTCCGATACTAAGGCAGGCATTGGAAGAAATATTAAATGCCGACAATTATCAGGAGTAAAGCGATGTTAACCAAAACGCTCGAACAGACGTATTTCGTCATTGATTTCGACAGCACGTTTACCAAGGTAGAAGCTTTGGATGTACTGGGTGAAATCTCACTGGCTGCCCACCGCGACCGGGAGGCCATTCTCGAAAAAATCAAGATCATCACCGACCGGGGAATGTCGGGGGAGCTTTCGCTGGCACAGTCCATCGAAATGCGGCTGCAACTGCTGACGGCTCATCGTGACCACCTGCCCGCGCTGATCGAAACGCTGAAAAACGAAATCTCGGACTCGTTTCAGCGCAACCGGCATTTCCTGGCCGAACACGCCGATCAGATTCTGATTGTCTCAAGCGGTTTCAAGGAATTTATTGTGCCCATTGTTACATCACTGGGAATCAAGGAGGAAAACGTGTTTGCCAATACGTTTGTCTTCGATGAGGCTGGAAATATTGTTGGCTGTGACTGTGAAAACCCACTGGCTACTGATAAAGGGAAAGTGAAGCTCATCCGGGACCTCAATCTGGAGGGCGACATTTACGTGATAGGCGATGGGTACACCGATTACGAAATTCGCGAGTCGGGGCTGGCCAACCGTTTTTACGCCTTTACTGAAAATGTTATGCGCCCGAAAGTGATTGAAAAAGCCGATTACGTTGCGCCTTCGCTCGACGAGTTTTTATATCATAACAAGCTGAACCGCAGCCAGTCGTATCCCAAAAGCCGGATCAAGGTGCTGCTGCTGGAGAACGTTCACCCGGTGGCTGTTCACCTGTTTGAAAGTGAGGGCTTTAACGTAGAAATCCTGAAAGGAGCCCTCGACGAAGACGAACTGATCGAAAAAATCCGGGATGTGTCTATTCTGGGCATCCGGTCCAAGACGCAGGTAACCAGCCGGGTTCTGGAGAACGCTAACAAACTCATGTGTATCGGTGCGTTTTGTATCGGTACCAACCAGATCGACCTGAAAACCTGTACCGAGAAAGGTATTGCGGTGTTCAATGCGCCCTACAGCAACACGCGTTCGGTGGTCGAGCTGGCCATTGGTGAGATCATCATGCTGGTCCGCAACATTGTGCCCAAGAGCAATAAAATGCACGAAGGGGTTTGGGACAAATCGGCTAATAACAGCTTCGAGGTGCGGGGTAAAAAACTCGGTCTGGTGGGATACGGTAACATCGGTACGCAGTTGTCGGTGGTGGCCGAAGCCCTGGGCATGGAGGTGTATTTTTACGATATTGTCGATAAACTGGCGCTCGGCAACGCCAAGAAGTGCAAGACGCTGGACGAACTGCTCGCTATTTCAGACTTTGTCAGCCTGCATACCGATGGTCGGGCCAGCAACAAAAACCTGATCGGAGCCCGGGAGTTTGGCCTGATGAAAGAAGGCGTTATCTTCCTGAATTTGTCGCGCGGCCACATTGTCGATGTGCAGGCGCTGGTCGAAGCCATCAAAAGCGGTCGTGTGGCCGGGGCGGGTGTTGATGTATTTCCGTACGAGCCGAAAACCAATAACGAGGAGTTTATCAACGAGTTACGCGGTTTGCCAAACGTCATTCTGACGCCCCACATCGGCGGTAGTACGGAAGAAGCGCAGGAAAATATCGGTAATTTCGTACCGGGTAAATTGCTGGAATACATCAACAACGGTAGTACATACGGCAGTGTTAATTTCCCCGAACTGCAATTGCCGTTGCTGAAAGAGTCACACCGACTGCTGCATATTCACGCCAACGTGCCCGGTATTCTGGCAAAAATCAACGCCATATTTGCCAAATACCATATCAATATTCAGGGCCAGTATCTAAAAACAAACGAGCAGATTGGCTATGTAATTACCGACGTTTCCAAAGATTATTCGGATGAGGTCGTGAGCGAATTGCGGCACATTGACAACACCATCAAATTCAGATTAATTTATTAAGAATCAGGGAGTCAGGGAGTGAAAGGGCGAGTTCGTTCGATCACTCCCTGACTTCTTTGCTCTTTCATCCTTTCACTCTTTGACTATGAAACAAACCTACTTCACCGCAGGACCAGCCGAATTATATCCGACGATTTACCAGCATCTGCAAACCGCAATGGATGAGCAGATCGGGTCAATTTCGCACCGGAGCGCCAAATTCCGGAGTCTATACCAGTTTTGCGTCGAGCAATTGCGCCAACTGCTGACCATTCCGGAATCGCACGGCATTTATTTTACTGGTTCGGCCTCTGAAGTGTGGGAACGGATTATGCTCAACTGCGTGGAACACGAGAGCTTCCACCTGATCAACGGATCGTTTTCGAAGAAGTTCTGCGAATACGCCACGGCGGTTCATAAGTACACGCACAAGCAGGAAAAACCGTTTGGGGAGGGGTTTGATTACGGCGAAGTTCAGGTGCCGGAGTATGCCGAACTGATTGCGGTGACGCACAACGAAACCAGTTCGGGTGTGCAGATGCGGACGGTTGATATCCACAAACTGAAGCGCAGCAACTCGAAAAAACTCATTGCGGTCGATATGGTGTCGTCGGCCCCATTTCCGGATCTGGACTTTTCGCTCATTGATACAGCTTTCTTTTCCGTACAGAAAGCCTTCGGGATGCCCGCCGGTCTGGGCGTCTGGATTGCGGGGGATAAATGCCTCGAAAAAGCGGAGTTGCTCAAACACGGCGATCAGCACATCGGCGCGCACCATAACCTGCCGACGCTCTGGAAAAACTTCCAGAACTACGAAACGCCCGCAACCCCCAACGTTCTTTTTATTTACCTGTTGGGCAAAATTGCGCAGGATTTCAACCGGATCGGTATTGAAACCATCCGGAAGGAAACCGAAGAAAAAGCCAGGATGCTCTATAAATTCATCGAAAGCCATCCGGAGTTTTCGCCTTTCGTGAAAGAAGAACGGCACCGCTCGCGGACCGTCGTGGTAGCCAATACCCAGAAGCCGTCAGCCGACGTAATCAGCAAGGCGAAAGAAGCGGGTCTGGTCGTGGGCAGCGGCTACGGACAGTTTAAAGAAACGCAGATTCGGATTGCTAACTTTCCGGCCACCAATACCGAGCAGATCAGCCAATTGATCGACGTTTTGGGACGAGTCTAGGCGTTCATCTAACAGAAAACGGCGAATTACACGGGAGCAATACCGGGTGATTCGCCGTTTTCTTTGACTGCTTTTTACTTAATAACAATTTCCGGATTGCTGAGTTTTTAAGGGAACAACTCAACGCAAACCGATGAAAACCTCTATCAACCGGATTTTTTTTCTGGTTACCATAAGTCTGACAACGTCTGTTGTGCTACGTGCACAGGAAACCGATACGCTTCGGCGGGAAACTCCTGCTACAACGACAACTCCACCGCCCACGGATACCACAATGCGGGTAAACCGAACGTATTCGGACGCTCCGCTTTCCTATTTCAACCGGCCCGGTTCACCCTGGTTTCGGAGCGGAGCATTTTTACTGGGGGCTTCCATCGGTTTCGGGACCGGTAAGGGGCAGGGATTGTATACGGTATTTAGCCCACGAGCGGCCTATTTTGTTCAGCGCGGATTGGCCGTTGGCTTCCGGGGCGCTTTTGAAAGCCGGGCCAACACCAGCTTCCGGGCTAATTCGGCGGGGGCATTTTTACGGTATTACCCCGTGCGCAACAATTTTTACGTCTACGGTGAAGGGGGATTTAATGTCGGAAAATTTAAATCCAGTGATGTAGGCCCTAATGACCGTCGCGGTTTCAGCAGCATCAACATCGGTATTGGTCTGGGCCTGAAAGTGGCCGAAAACCTGAGCGTTGAAGCCATGATCGAAAACAATTATTACGATAAAGCCCCGGTTTATTCGGGGAATAACCGGGGCCCTCAGATTAAAGTCGGCATCAATTACCACTTCCCGGGCCGGGATCGGTATTATTAAGCGAACGGACCCTTGTCTTTCGTCCGGTATTTCAGCCAAGGGCAACCCGGACGAAAGGCATGGGGATACGGTATTACCAGACCCGCGTTTGATCCACTTCAGGTTTGTACAATTTCTGGCCGGGTTTGACATCAAAAGCCCGGTAGAAAGGCGCAAAGTTCGTCAGCGGACCATTGACGCGGAACTTAGCCGGGGAGTGTGGGTCAACCTGCACGCGAACCCGTTGCGCTTCGTCCCGGATGACCGTCCGCCAGATTTGCGCAAAGCCCAGGAAAAACCGCTGGTCGGGCGTAAAACCGTCAATTTTCTCGTTGCTCTTGCCCTGGTCGGTGAGCTTAAAGGCGTCGTACGAAATCGCCAGACCGCCGAGGTCGGCCAGGTTTTCGCCCAGCGTCAGACGCCCGTTTAGATTCAGGTTGTTCAAAACCGTGTAACTGTTGTATTGATTAACCACCTGATTGGTTTTGGCCGTAAACTTATCCGCATCGGATTTTTGCCACCAGTCGCGCAGATTGCCCTTTACGTCATATTGCCGGCCCTGATCGTCGAACAGGTGCGTCAGTTCGTGGCCGATCACCATACCGATACCGCCGTAGTTGATGGCGTCGTCGGCATCCTTGTCGAAGAACGGGAATTGCAGGATTCCAGCTGGGAACACAATCTCGTTGAACGTCGGGTTGGCGTAGGCATTCACCGTCGGCGGGGTCATTCCCCATTCGGTCCGATCCACCGGTTTTTCAATCTTGCCCATACTCTCCTTGTTATCGTGTTTGCGGGCGTTCTGAATGTTACCGAAATAATCATCCCGGTTAATCTCAACATCCGAATAATCCTTCCACTTGTCGGGATAGCCAATTTTCTTGGTAATGCCGTCCAGTTTTTCGAGGGCAATTTTCTTGGTTTCGGGCGACATCCAGTCCAGTTTTTCAATCCGGTTGCGGTACGCTTTCTGGAGGTTGTCAACCAGCGTCAGCATCCGGTCTTTGGCTTCGGGCGTGAAGTATTTTTTCACCCATACCTGGCCGAGCAGTTCACCCAGGTACGAATCGGTATTATCGGCTACCCGTTTCCAGCGTTCCGACAGAGCTTTCTGGCCGGAGAGCGTTTTGCCGGCAAATTCGAATTTCGCCATTACGAACGGTTTGCTCAACAGGGTGGCGTTGTGGTCAATAAACCGAAACGCCTGCTGGTCTTTAAGCACTTCAACGGGCGTCGAAGCCAGTAACGTGCTGAGTGCCTGATAATATTCGGGCTGGCCCACCAGTACGGTGTCCGTTTTGGCCGTCATGGTCTTCAGAAAAGCCGTCCAGTCGATGTTGGGCGTCAGTTTGTTCAGATCAGCTACCGCATATTTGTGGTAATTTTTGATCGGGTCGCGCAGATCGGCTGCGGCTTTGTGCGATTTGGCCAGGCTGGTTTCGAACGCCAGAATACCGTCGGCTTTTTTGCGGGCGGTGGTCGAATCTACGCCGGTCAGCGTGAAGAGTTTCGTGATGTAATTGACAAAGGCCGCACGGACTTTTTTGGTTTCCTCGTCGTTCTTGAAATAGTATTCTTTCTCCGGCAGACTCAGCCCCGACTGACTGAAGTTAATCCGGTTGATGTCGCTGCGCCGGTCGTCGGCTCCGACATAAAACCCAAACAGGGGGCCACCCCGGTCAGCTTCGTCGGCGGCTGCATAATTCAGGAGTTGTTTGTAATCTTTCAGAGCCGCAATCCTGGCCAGTCCCGGTTTCAGCGGCTCGTAGCCCTTTTTCTCAATGGTTACGGTATCCATACCGCTCGCGTAGAAATCGCCCACTTTCTGCTCGGTGCTTCCTTTGGAGGCTCCGGCGGCTGCGGCTTCTTCCAGAATGGACCGGGTCTTTTTCTGATTTTCTTCGTACAAGGTGTAGAAAGAACCCCAGCCAGACTGATCATCAGGGATTTTGGTGTTTTTAATCCAGCTCCCGTTGGCGTAGGAAAAGAAATCGTTGCCCGGTGCAACGGTCGTGTCCATGCCGGTTTTATCAAAAAAAACGGTTCGGGTAGCGGTTTCTTCTTTTTCCGTTTTGCAGGCCGTGAACAGCAGCGTTCCGCCTACGGCCAGTAGCAGCGATTTTGCAAGTCTCATCTTTATGGTTTCGTGTTGATTTAGCAGAAAGCCATAAAAGTAGTTTTTTTATCGATTGATGCTACACCATACCTGCGTTGGGGTCTGGAAACCGTCGTAAACGGGCTGCATATGTAGAAAAATTCCGGTTTATCCTTGGCAGAGTAGCTACTGCTTTCCAACCGAACCGGGCGTACCGGATGCTTGGTTATTGGTTTTGGTGGGGCCTACGGTCTTCATCTGGATGAAGTCTACCAGGAAAGAAAAGGCCATCGCAAAATAGATATACCCTTTGGGAATCTCAAAGTGCAGTCCTTCGGCCACCAGGGACATGCCGATGATCAGCAGAAAACACAGCGCCAGAATCTTGAAAGACGGGTGGCGCTGGATAAATGAACTGATGGGTTTGGAAGCGATCAGCATGATTCCGACGGTAACGATTACCGCTGTATACATGACCCAAAGCTCGCTGACCATGCCGACCGCTGTGATAATGGAGTCGATTGAAAACACCAGATCCAGAATCAGGACCTGAACCAGCAACTGATTGAACGATGCAGCGACGGGAGCGGGCGCATCCGGGTTCTCGTCGCGTTCGGCCTTGTGATAGATTTCAACGGTACTTTTGTAGATCAGGAATAGCCCACCGGCCAGTAAAATCAGGCCCTTGCCGGTGAAGTCGATTCCGGCCACCGTAAACAGGGTTTGATCCAGTTGCATTACCCAGGCAATCAGCGTCAGCAGAGCCAGCCGCATGAACATAGCGAGGCCAAGGCCCCAATAGCGTAGGCGGTCCTGCTGACCAGCCGGTAATTTGTCAGCTAAAATGGAAATAAAGATGATGTTATCTATCCCTAAAATGATTTCCAGAACAATCAGGGTTAACAGGGGTACAAGGTTATCGACAATTTCCATCCGGTCTTTAAAATTGAAAATAGAGCTAGTACGTTGGTTAACCTGACAGACGGCAGAATGTTCCCAGATTAATTGCCGGCTTTCTATTTTCAGCTTTCGCTATGCTGCACTGAGTCGCTCTGGCTCCCTGCTTCACTTACGGGATAGAAGTGGTGAGTAACGAACCGTCCGGCCAACAAAAAGCCGTATTTAGTATGGATATGCTTCCTGTTTTATAGAAATTGCTTCGCCAGTTATAGATTTTCCTGCGCGTGGCTCCGGTATTTTCCTGAACTTTACATAAGTCTTTAGCCGCCCTCCAGGAGCGAAACCGGCCCTTTCGAGGGAGATAAGGAGTACGCAGAGAGATTCTTTTTCAGACTAATTAAGATGTTACAATAGCGACAAGCCCGGCAATTTTTGCCGGGTTTTGTTTTGATCAACTTGATAAGCGAACTTACTTGTTAATACGTCACGAAAAAGAAACAACCCGATTGCGTTGCAGTCGGGTTTTGTTTTACAGGAAATCTCTACCTCCGGGATTCCGGTCAGGCCGCTTGAGCAAACAAGGCTTTATACGACGTTGCTTCGGCGATTCCTTCAATTTTGCAGAGCACATCGACAACCGCCATCAGGCCGTTGTATTGATCGGCGCTGATTTCCTCCTTCGTGCGGGTTGGATAGTCTTTAACATGAATAGCCGTATTCCGTTCAAAGGCGGCTTCCACCCGGGCCAGTTCTTTCATCGAGTAGCCGGTTATTTTTATATTTTCCAGGCCCAACTGAACAAAATAGGGGATGATGCTGGGCGTGTTGATTAATTCCTTGTAAGATCGAATGACTTGCCGCTTGCCATGCGTTAAGAAAAACCGGGCCCATTTATTATTTTCAACTTCGCAACGCAGTACGCCAAGCGAATCCTTATACACTTTTGCTCCATAACCGGCTGCAACGATATTGCCAACAGCGCAGGCGTTGCAATCGCCTTTTGCCAGGGTATCGGTAAAATAGGCGTTTACCAGTGCGCTGATTGCCCGGTTGAATCGTTCTGGGGTTTTCATAGACATTGCTGTTTGATTACAAAATCGGTTAAGCTATCTATATAACGAACCCCACTCCATTCCGGCCCGGCTGAAATTCAGAATTTTATTTTAGGGACGATTGCTTTCTGGACTGACTTTTTCAGCCGCCCGGCCTGAACCGCTCAGGTAAAGCGCCACGCCCACCAGATCAGAACGGCCTGGAGCGGGAGCCTCCCCCAGCGAATCCAGGCGGGTATACTGGCGAATTTATCCGCCGTTGCCATGTAAACATTGGCCGGAAAAACCGCAATCAGCAGCAGAATCAGCCCCCAGGCCGCCAGCGAACGGGTTGCCGGAAACAGCAGCCCGACGCCCAGCACCAGTTCGGCAATCCCGCTGAGCAGCACCATCAGGGAATGATACGGAATGTAGGGCGGCATGATGCGGAGGTAGGGTTCAGGCCGGAAAAAATGCAGAAAGCCCGATACAATGTAAACGGCGGCAATGCTGTAAAGACTCACGTTAGTCATGTATGCTAGAGATGGTTTACGCCGGACAGCCGGGTGTAATCGGCTTTACACGATGTTTTGCGTAGAAAAGTGAGAATCATTTCGAAAATTTTCTAACAAAAAGGGCAGGGTTCGGGTAAAGTAGAATAGAAACACATAAGTCGCTGGTGACATGATGAGTCAAGATAAAGAATTTACCGGAAAAGTAGCATTAATAACCGGAGCGGGTTCGGGAATCGGCAAGGCAGCCGCCCTGTTGCTGGCCCGCCAGGGAGCCCGGGTAGCCGCCTTGGGCCGCACGGACGACGAATTGCAGGAAACCGTCCAGCAGATTCAGCAGGAGGGGGGCGAGGCTATGGCCGTGCTGGCTGACATCTCGAAGCCCGACGAAATGGAAAAGGCGTATGCGAACGTACAACGTCAGTTTGGCGGACTGCACATCGTTTTTGCCAACGCCGGTATCAACGGGGTTTGGGCGCCCATCGAAGAACTCGAGCCGGATGAGTGGGATAAAACCATGAACATCAACCTGCGCGGTACGTTTCTGACGCTGAAATACGCCATTCCGCTGTTGAAGGAAAACGGTGGTTCGGTTATCATTACGGCTTCCGTGAACGGCACCCGGATTTTCAGCAATACCGGGGCAACCGCCTACTCGACCACCAAAGCGGGACAGGTCGCCTTTACCAAGATGGCCGCGCTGGAACTGGCCAAACACCGCATTCGGGTCAACGTCATTTGTCCCGGTGCGATTGAAACCAACATTGATGAGAATACCCAGAAACGCGATCTGGAGTCGGCGAAAGAACCGGTTGAGTTTCCGGAAGGCGTCATTCCGCTGACCGACGGGAAACCCGGCACCAGCGAGCAAGTGGCCGAACTGGTTGCTTTTCTGGCTTCCGACCGGGCCAGTCACATCACCGGCACACCAATCTGGATCGACGGAGCCGAATCGCTGCTGATGGGGTAATCGGTATAACGGTTTTACTCCACGATGTGCCCGACAAACTGTGCGCCGTTGTCCAGAATAACGCCCCCGCGCCGGAAACCCAGCCCGCAGCCTTCGCCCGCGAAGAATACCCCGGCCTGATACCGGTTTCCGGCGGCATCCGTCGACAGTTCGATGTATTCCTGATAGATTTTGGGGTAATCGCTATAGTCTCCCTCGGCCTCAGCCGTCACCTGCCCCCGTTCATCTACGATGCGAACGTTGGCCCCTTCACGTCCGAATAGCACTTTTTCAACGTAGGGCCGGTCGGGTAGCGGTTTGGTGTCGGTCTGGAGCAGCAGTGGGTGATACGGGTACAGTTCCCACAGAATTTTCAGAATGTATTTTGATTGAAACAGCAGCGAATAGGCCGGGTTAATAACCACCACCTGCCGACGGCGCACGGCTTCGGTCAGGATGTGGGCCAGATCGGACTCTTCGTAACCGATATATTCCCAGGGGATTAGTTTAAACCAGAAATTGAATTTATCAAACTGGCCATTCTCCGGATTCTGTTTAAAAATGCCTTCGTTGTCGGAAAACTCAACCCGGTCGATGTATTCAAAATCGACGGTAAAACCGGCTTCGCGGGCTGCTTCGCCCAGAACCGCCACGTTGCTGTCGTCTTCCGGAAAACCGCGCATGGCCGAGAGCAGCAGCGTCGGTGGCAGGTCGCCGTTTTGCTGCCGAATCTCGCGAAACTGGCTCACCAACGTTTCATATACGGCGTTGAACTGGCGCTTTTCGTCCAGACCGTTGGCGCGCAGGTGGGCATACTGTACCACCGCCGTTTCCGGAATACAGGTGGCCGTATCGGCATTGAACTCGATGAGTTTGATGGGCTGACCGGCAATACCGCCCGCGAAGTCGAAACGCCCGTACAATTGAATGTTTCGCTCGTCGTTCCAGGAGAGCTTAATCAGTTCGACCAGGTTGGCCGGAATGCCCAGTTCGCTGAACCGGTTGTTATCGATGACGTGCTGCCCGGCTTCGACCAGCATTTCAAACAGTTGGTTGGCGGCTTCGTAGTAGGCGTCGGCTTCCTCCGGGCTCACCACCACGGCTTCGTTGGTCAGGTAGGCTAACGTGTCGGTGCCGAGCATCCAGTTCCAGCCGATGTTGCGAAGTTGCTGATCCGGCGAAACGGATAGCGGACGGGTTTGAATCATGGTGTGTGTTGGGTTTTATGAACGGTTGCTGGTTGACAGGTTACGACGAGCGGGATTTATCATGCTTCGTCTGTAAACCGAAAACTATAACCAATCGTGTTCAAAACCGATGGAAAATGGATGAGCGGTTGGCGATAAAATAAATGCTGAGTCCGGTTAAGAGCGCAGACAAGCCTTCGCGCATGGGCCGGTCGGGTGAAAAGAAAATCTGGCTCCGCTGCACCACCGCCCGTGGTTCGCCGTCGGCGTTGCGCCAGATCCAGCGGCTGCGAAACAAACCGGATGCATTAAACCGGAGTTTGCGCCCGTCTTCGAAGGTGACTTCCCGGCGTCCCCACCAACCCGTTCGGACCGTCGCAATCAACGAACCGTCTGCTTCCGATACGGTCAGAGCCGCAAACTGCGTTTTTCGTTCAAGCCAATACACGCCAAAGCGCGATTCAATGGTCGCCCGAAAGGGGGTGTTGATGGTCAGGACCGCCTGCGGAATGCCGAGTTCCGAGTAAATTTCGTACCGTTCCGCCCGGGTAGGCTGAACCCAGGTCAGAACGGTACGGTGCTGGGATGCCGGGTGCATTGTCGAAAAGATGAGCGTAATTCATCAACAACGAACACCCCCGTTGCTATAGTCTGTTGGTCAGGAGGCCATTCTTAAAACCAGCCTGCACCGGGAATGCGGGAAGGCCAGGGGATGGATACCAGAATGAGGAGCAGGCCCAGACCAAAGAACACGAAAACCGTACGGTGTTTCTGGATGGGGCCGCTGAGTCGGCGGGATTTCGACCGGCCAATGGTAATCAGGACCACCGCGATGAGCATTCCGGCGATGTGTTCAACGGTATAGAAACGGTAAATGCTTTCGCGCATGATGCTGCCAAAATCAACGCCGGTGCCCAGGGGAACCTTCGGACTGATGAAGTACAGAATCAAGCCGATCAGAAACTGTGTATGCGTGGCAATCAGGGCAAACAGGTAGAGTTTGTTGTCACCTGGTGTGTACTCATCGTGGGCCTGCCATTTGCGGAACGCCGTAACAATAGCAGCCAGTAACAGAATCAGTACAATCCAGCGGAGTCCCGAATGGGCATGTAGTAAAATATTGTAAAACATGGAGCGAGTAGTTTTGTCTCAGGCAAAGAAACAACATTTGCGGGTACGACGGATGAGAATCCCCGTAAGATTATGGACAAAACCGGTGAAATTGGTGTTATTCGTTTAGCGGAATGTAATTTCCGCCAACCTCTATTCTCTAATTTTCTGATTTAAATGATTCTTTACAACCTGACAGTTAATATTGATAAGGCAGTTGAGCGGGAGTGGCTGAAATGGATGCGGGGTGAGCACATACCGGCAGTTATGGCCACGGGTCTGCCGCAGGCGTATAAAATTCTGCACCTGCTCACTGAAATTGATAACAACGGCGCTACGTACACCTTTCAGTATACCTTTTCGAGTAAACTGGATTTCTTCCGGTTCCAGAAATTCCACTCAGATGAATTGTTGGGCCAGCTTCAGGAGCGGTATGGCAGCCAGCACGTCACGTTCCAGAGTTTGCTGGAAGAGGTGTGACGACAAGCTAGGGCGATAAACCGCAAAAAGCCCACGGTTTTTGGCCGTGGGCTTTTTGCGGTTTATACTGCACTTTCGTTGTTGGCGAATGCCTTCGGGCGGGTGCGTTTGTCAAGCGATAACAGGAAGGCCGGAAGCAGAATGAGGTTGGCGGCCATGCCCATCAGCAACGTAATGGACACCAGAACCCCCAGCGCCACGGTTCCCTGGAAGGTGGAAAAGGCAAAAATTGCAAAACCAGCGAAGAGGATAAAGGCCGTGTAAATCATGCTGATACCGGCCTGATGAATGGTGTTGGTGATGGCTGCCGAAATGCCCAAACCGCGCCGGAGTTCTTCGCGGTACCGGGCCACGAAATAGATGGTGCCATCGGACGCAATGCCGAACGCAACGCTGAAAATCAGAATGGTAGACGGTTTTAGCCGGATGCCGAAATACCCCATAATGCCCGCCGTAATGATTAAGGGCACGATGCGCGGCAGGGAGCAGATAAGAATAGTACGTACATCGCGGAGCAGCAGCGCCAGCAGTGCCGTAATCAGGATGACGGCTAGATAGACGCTCTCCTTGAGGTTATCGACCAGATATTCGTTGCCTTTCGTAAAAATGGCGCTGCTGCCCGTAATCTGAACGTCGTACATATCGCCATTAGAAACCCGCTGGCCGGTTTCGCGGTCGATGTTGAAAATGGAGTCAACTTTGGGTTGCAGGGTCGTCAGCAGTTCCCGGATGCGAACCGTGCCCACGTCGGCCATCTGAAAACTGACGCGGGTATACCGGCGGGTGCTGTCGAGAAACCCTTTAAAGACGTTGCCCTGGCCTTTCATCTGGGGGGCATAGGCGGCCAGTTTGCTCATTTCCAGCGCTCCGGGCAGCACGTAGTATTTCGGGTCGCCCCCGCGATACCCCTGGTACAGAAATTTGGCCGCTTCCACCACCGATAACGGGCGCGTAAATTCGGGGTACTTCTCAAACTCCCGTTGCAAAAGCCGCATTTTGGTGAGTGTCTGGGGCGTCAGAATCCGGCCCGGCTGGCGGGAGTCGATGGACACCTCGAAGGGCAAAACGCCCCGGAAGTTCTTCTCGAAAAACTTGAGGTCGGTATAAATCGGATCGTTCTTCGGTAAATCATCCACCACGTATCCCACAGCTTTGATCTGCATGGCCCCAATCAGGCTGACAACCACCAGCATACCAATAAACGCATAAACCACCCGTCGGCGGTGATGCACAGTCCGGTTCACCCAGTTGAGGAACGAAGCCACCCAGGGGCTTTCCATCTGACCACGCTGTTTGGAAGACGGTTCCGGCAAATAGCCAAACACAATCGGAATCAGGATCAGGCAGATCACGTAGGTAACCACCACGCCCAGAGCCGCCACCAGCCCGAACTGGGCGAGCATAGGACTGCTGGCGAAGTAAAAAACAAAGAAACCAATGGCGGTGGTCACGTTGGCGAAAAACGTCATTTCGCCGATGCGCTCCGTGGCCGTGTTCAGTGCCCGGACTTTATCGCCGTGCTGGCTGAATTCTTCGAAGTATTTATTGATAAGAAAGATCGTATTCGGAATTCCGATAACAATGATCAGGGGCGGCAGCAGGCCCGTCAGCAGCGTGATTTTGTAGCCGAACAGGACCAGAAAGCCCAGCGACCAGACCACCCCGACGCCCACAATGCTGATAGCCGCCAGCACGGCTACAATCGAGCGGAAGAAAAACAGCAGAATCAGGGCCGTTACGCCAAACGCCAGACCCATGAACAGGACCATCTCGTTGCTGACTTTTCCGGTAAATTTGGTCCGGATATACGGCATACCCGACATATGAACCGGAATCTTGAACCGATCACCGAAGGCCCGTACTTTCTTTTCAATTTCCAGAACAATACCGATGCGATCTTTGGTATTGAGCTTTTTCTGGTCAAACGTCACGGCCATCAGGTGGGATTGACCGGCGCTGTCGGATACAAAACCGTGGTAAAACGGCAGCGAAGCAACCAGTGACCGAACGCTGTCGGCTTCGGCCTGGGTGGTGAGCGGGAGCGGAGAGAGGGGCAAAACCTGAAACTGCCTGAGGCTGTCGTTGCGCACCAGACGGAACAGACTGGCCGCCGACAGCACGGCCTGGACGCCTGGTGATGTCCGGATATCCTGATTCAGCGCGTGCCAGCCGTTGAAAACCGGGAGTTTATATAAATCCGGGGTCTCAATCCCGATGACCATAACGCTGCCATCTTCGCCAAACCGTTTTTTAAACGATTCGTACAACTCAAAATCCGGGTCGTTGGAGGGTAAAATCCGGGCCACCTCGTAGGAGAGCTGAATTTGGGTGACCTGGTAGGACATGAATACAGTCCCAATAAAAATGGCGATCAGGAGAGAGATGCGGTTTTTTAAAATAAAATCCGAAAGGCGGTGCCAGAACATCAAGAACGAACGAAAGATAAGGCCGCAAGGTACTAAAAGCGAAGGATTTTTGGAAAAACAACCTGCGGCTTTGAAAACCGGGTGGACTTAATCTTTTCTTTTTAGTGGTTAGCCCCTGAAATACGATTGAAGAATCCGGAAATATACAATTTTTAAACAAAGCCGGTTTTCGAGTCGCAGCGTTGAATGATTGGGGCGGTTACAACTGCGCTCATTGCCGATAGAAACCGGATACAGACAGGAAAGACCCGGCCAAAAAGCAGGCTCCGAAATAAAAGGGCCAATACTTTCTAAAACAACTGTGGCATTTTCCAAGTTTGATAGGTACACACACCTGATCGATTTGGAGCATTGCTCTTTGTTCCGAAATCAATTCATTACCCGGATAATTAACCTTCTATTATTTCTCGAAATAATGATGAATTATAACCTACCCCAAAACGTAGCGCACCCTGTGAACGTGCCCACCAGTGTTGCCTTCATTGGTGATTACCTACCCCGTCAATGCGGTATTGCTACCTTTACTTCCGATCTGTATAAGTCGTTTACCAGTTTTTACCCGGAGTCTTCGGCCATGGTCGTGTCAGTCAACGATGTGCCGGAGGGCTACGATTATCCCGAAGAAGTTCGCTACGAATTTTACCAGCACGACCTGAATTCGTATAAAAAAGCCGCCGAGTTTCTAAACTCGATGAACACCGAAGTGGTCTGTCTGCAACACGAATATGGTATCTACGGCGGTCCGGCGGGCAATTACATCCTGACGCTGCTGCGTAACCTGACCATGCCCGTCGTTACAACCTTCCACACGGTTTTGCGGAATCCCGATCAGGATCAGCTGATGGTCCTGAAAACAATTGCCGATCTGTCGGCGCGGGTGATTGTGATGACCGAAAAAGGCCGTCAGTTCCTGAAAGACATTTACGAAGTACCGGAGGACAAAATTGATGTTATTTCGCACGGGATTCCGGATATGCCCTTTGTTGATCCGCATTTCCACAAAGACCGGTTTGGTATTGAAGGCAAGCAGGTGCTGCTGACCTTTGGCCTGCTGTCGCCGAACAAAGGCATCGAAAACGTAATCAATGCCCTGCCCCGGATTGTCGAACGATTTCCGGATACGGTCTATATCGTGCTGGGCGCTACTCACCCCAATCTGGTCCGCGATCAGGGCGAAACCTACCGCGACAGCCTCAAGAAGCTGGCCGAAGATCGGGGCGTTAAAGACAACGTTCTGTTCTTCAATCAATTTGTTGAGCTGGATAATCTCATGGAATTTCTGGGCGCTGCCGATATTTACATTACGCCTTACCTGAATCCGGCCCAGATTACGTCCGGAACGCTGTCGTACGCGTTTGGTTGCGGAAAAGCCGTGGTATCAACGCCCTATTGGCATGCCGAAGAACTACTGGCCGACGGGCGCGGGGTTCTGGTGCCGTTTAACGACTCGGACGCCGTGGCCGACGAAATCATTAACCTGATGAGCGACGATTCGCTGCGGCACGGTATGCGGAAAAAAGCGTACATGATGGGCCGGAACATGATCTGGGAACGGGTGATGGAACGGTATGTGTCTACGTTTGTGCAGGCTCGCCAGCAACCCATTGCGCTACCCGGCAATCCGCAGTCGCTGATGAACGGCAGTGGAAACGGAACCTATAAATTACCGCCCATTCGGCTGGATCATCTGTATCGCCTGTCTGATTCAACGGGCATTATCCAGCACGCCCGCTACCATTTGCCGCACTACGAAGAAGGATATTGTACCGACGATAACGCCCGGGCGCTCATTCTGACCGTTCTGGTGGAAGAAGCCGGTCTGGGCGACCAAAAATTGTCTGAGCAGGCCGACGTGTATGCGGCATTTCTGAATTATGCCTACCTTCAGGGGCGGGGGCAGTTCCGGAATTTCATGAGCTACGACCGGCGCTGGCTGGAAGAAGTTGGCTCCGACGACAGCACGGGCCGGGCCATCTGGGCGCTTGGAACCTGCGTGGGGCGCACGGCGGATAAAAACCTGGTCACCTGGGCCATGCCGATGCTGCATCAGGCGTTGCCGTCGCTCGTTGACCTGCCTTCACCCCGGGCCTGGGCGTTCGGAATCATGGGTGCCTGCGAGTACCTGAAACGCTTTGGAAACGACCGGCTGGTTAAAACCATTCTACAGCAATTGGTGGATAAAATGCTGGTTCGGTACAACGACAGCAAATCCAAGGAATGGCCCTGGTTTGAGGGGTATCTGACCTACGACAACGCCAAGCTGTCGCACGCGCTGATTTGCGCCGGTGAAACGTTGCAGGATGCTACCGTAACCAATATTGGTGTGAAGAGCCTGGACTGGCTCATTAGTCTGCAAATGAGTGGAAGCAGCGCGTCTAATCTGGGATATTTCCAGCCCATCGGTACCAACGGTTTTTACATCAAAGGAGCTGAACGGGCGTATTTCGATCAGCAGCCGCTCGAAGCTCAGGGGTCGGTATCGGCCTGCCTGGCGGCTTACCGGACTACGAAAGATGCCATCTGGCTGAAGCGGGCCACCAAAATTTTCAAATGGTTTACGGGCCACAATGATCTTGGTTTGTCCATTTACGACCCCAATACGGGCGGTTGCCGTGACGGTTTGCACGTAGATCGGGTTAACCAGAACCAGGGCGCGGAGTCAACGCTGGCGTATTTGATGGCACTGACGGAACTTCATCTTACTCAAAAACAAATTTCGGGTACCGAAATTGCAAATGCGGCACTAACCTTGTTAGTTTAAACAGTGAGGCAGATACACCGGGGGATTGAATCGGATCACCAAAATGGCCCATTCAATCCCTCTTTACTTTATTCATTTTCTGTCCGTCAAGATTTGTTTTATTATGATAAAAGCAACTCGTACCGGTATTGTATTACGTCCTGATCCTACCCGTGTTCTTTTTCGTCCGTTTGAACTCAGCAGTTCAACCCGTGTGCTGAAAATTATTGCCCGCGTTAATGCGATGACCGAACAGGAGGTGGAACGGAAACTAAATGAGGTGATCCGTGAGTTTGGCAGCCGGCACTATAAACTGGAACGGTTTTTTCTGAAACGGTTCAATCATATTAAGCCCCAGCTACTGACCGACGAGCCGTTGACGATGGAGCGAAAACTGCTGCTGGGGGCCTACTTCACTATGGAATACTCGCTGGAATCGGCCGCGCTCTTCAATCCGTCGATGGTCTGGCACCCCGATCAGACGAATGTGCCGCCGGGCTTCCGACGGTTTATTCTGAGTATGCGCGCTACCGGCGAAGGCCATATTTCGTCCATTACCTTTCGGATGGGCTACATTGATCAGGAGAGTAAAATCATTCTGCGAAAACCGTCGCGCTACGTTACCTCGCCAGAAATTGTGCCTAACCATCGGTTCAACCGGGCCCGGTTTGAACGCAAACTCTACGAACTTCGGATGTCGAATTCCATTTCGGAAATGATGATGAGTGGTTTAGGGGAGGAGTTTGCGCTGGAAGAAATGGAAGACCGGCTGAAACGCATCCTGAGTCAATACCGTCATCATGCAGAATATGAGGCTATTGCCAGTAGCCTGCGGACCCTGGCCCGTTCCAACTACGAGCTTGATTTTGATGAGGACCAGAGTCTGGATGAACGTTGCATTTTCCCGACTTCGCCCAATGAAACCAACGGTATTGAAGATGCCCGCTTTGTGCAGTTTGTCGACGACAATGGCGATGTGACCTATTATGCAACATATACGGCGTATAATGGACAAGTTACCTTCCCGCAACTGCTCATGACCAAAGACTTTACTCATTTTAGCGTCAGTACGCTGAATGGAGCGGAGGTGCAGAATAAGGGCATGGCGCTGTTTCCCCGGAAAATCAACGGGAAGTACGTAATGCTTTCGCGGCAGGATGGCGAGAACATCTACCTGATGTATTCGGACGATCTGTATTTCTGGCAAACCAAGGAAATTCTGCTGAAACCAACTTACCATTGGGAGTTTGTGCAGCTCGGCAACTGCGGTTCACCCATCGAAACAGAAGCCGGTTGGCTGGTTCTGAGTCACGGCGTGGGACCCATGCGGAAATACGCCATCGGGGCTTTTCTGCTGGATCTGAACGATCCTTCAAAAGTAATTGGTCGGACGGTTGAGCCGCTGCTGAGTCCAGACGAAAATGAACGGGAAGGCTACGTGCCGAACGTCGTCTACAGTTGTGGTGGGCTGATCAACGGCAATGAACTGGTCATCCCGTACGCTATGTCGGATTACGCCAGCAGTTTCGCTACGGTCAATGTGCAAGAACTGCTGGATGTGCTGACGGGCCGCCAAAAAGAAGTAGAAGTAAACGTAGAAAATAGCTGATTTTCATCCTGTCCGGTTTCTGCCGCTCCCCACTGTGATGGTGGGGAGCGGTTTTGTTTTTATAGGGTTTCAGCCGGAGCCACCGGGCGGAAAGAGATAATCCAGCACCACAGATATGATATTTTTTAGGAATTATTTCTGCAAAATAGGAAGAAATGTACTCATGATTTTATCCCAGTTAGGCGCTGCACGGGTCGATTATTTTTCGTAGAGCGACCAGAAGAGAAAAGCAGCCCCCAGCCGTGGCATCCTGCCTACTGCTTATCGGATTATAAGACGGCTTTCATATGCGCTACATACGGTATAGTGTTGGTAATGAATGAGTTGATGAAAATGGGGCTGCGTTAATCAGAATAAGCTGGATGAGGGGCTTCAGGCGTTAACTAAATCAGCTTATTCAGGAAATTCAATTCAGTGAATGATTTTTAATTTTTTTTAAGAATTATAAGAAATAGTAGGTAATTACGTGGATTCAATTCGTTAGATTTGCCAAAAAAATCGCGTTTATTTCCTATTAAACTACCAGTCTATTTATCAACGCCGTATCATACGGTACAGAAATCTATGGTGAAACACCTACTCCCTCCAACTCAGCTTGGCAGGAAGTTGAGCATTCGCGTGCCTCAACTTTTGTTAGCGGTACTCTGCACCAATTTCGCGCTTGCTGCGAAAGCCCCCGAACGGAGCTTATCAGGTAAGAACTTTGTGTCAGTCAAACTTGTTGACCGGACGCTTACCGGTAAAGTAACGGACGAAACCAACTCTCCGCTGCCGGGTGTTAGTATTGTTCTGAAAGGAACCCAGCGTGGAACCGTAACCGATGCCAACGGTGCGTATAAACTTGATGTTCCGGACAATGGCGGAACGCTGGTTTTTTCGTTTGTTGGGTACCTGTCACAGGAAGTAAACGTCGGAAACCAGACTTCGGTGGACGTTAGCCTGAAAACCGACGACAAAGTACTGGAAGAGATTGTGGTCATTGGGTACGGTACGGCCCGGAAAAGTGACCTGACCGGAGCCGTAAGTTCCGTGAAGGAAGCCGAATTGAAAGAACGCCCGACGGCTTCGCTTACGCAGGCGCTGTCTGGTCGTATGCCCGGTGTACAGGTCAACACCAACTCGGGGCGTCCCGGTGGCCGGACTACCGTCCGCATCCGTGGGTTTAGCTCCATCAACTCATCGAACAACCCGCTTTATGTGGTAGACGGTGTGATGCTGCCGCAGGGAAACCAGAGCCAGTTTAGCTCGGCCATTGACTACATCAACCCCAACGATATTGTCTCGGTAGAAGTATTGAAAGATGCTTCATCGACGGCTATTTACGGGGCTCGCGGTGCCAACGGGGTTATTCTGGTCACCACCAAGAAAGGAAAATCGGGCGAAGGTCAGGTTACCTACAACTCCGATTTCAGCGTGAACACGATTGGGCCGAACCGCCCCCGGGTCTTGAACGCCAAGGAATATCTGGAGGTTGAAGATCTGGCTTATGCCAACATCAAGAAATACGATCCGGCGGGCTGGGCGGCTGGCAAATACACGAGCCTTGACCCGATTGCCCGCAGAAGACGGTTCAGCGAATTACGTCCGGGTGTCTTCGATGCCAACCTGAACCCGCTCTACGATACCGACTGGTTTAAGGAAACAACCCAGAACAAGCTTTCGCAGAACCACCAGTTAGGATTCAGCGGTGGTAACGAACGCACCCAGTACTCCTTGTCGCTCGGATACCGCAATGACGAAGGATTGATCAAAACGTCGTATATGCGCCGGTATTCAGGCCGCTTTACGATTGATGATCAGGTCAAAAAGTGGTTGAAAATTGGTGGAACGTTGAGCTACAACAACCAGAGCGAAAACCTGGTGGATATCAACGACGCCGTTGCCCGTCAGATTGTAGAAGATTTCCCGTTCCTGCCGGTGAAATACGCTGATGGCACCTATGCCAGCAACCGTGACTACCCGAGCGCCGAGGGTTCGTTCAGCTCGATGCACCGACTGATGGACCGGCGGTATATCCTGAACACGCAAACCACGCTGGGAAGCCTGTACAGCAACATTACCTTTGCGAAAGGGCTGGAAATGCGGACGGTATTGGGTGTCAACCTGATGACCCAGGAAAACAACGAATCGCAAACCCGGACGCTGAACCCCGGTCAGTTTGGTAACGCGGCCAGCCGGAACCGCCGGGAGAACTTCTGGTCACTGGAAAACTATCTGACGTATAACAAACAGATCAGCGACAATCAGAACCTGACGGCGATGCTCGGTTTGTCGTGGCAGGAGACCAACTTCTTCAATATGTCGGCGACAGTTCAAAACTTCGCTACGGACTATTTCGGATTCAACAACTTAGGGGCCGGGGCTACCAACCCGCAAGTGGGGTCAGGTGCATCACGGTTTGCGTTTAACTCGTACTTCGGTCGGGTGAACTACAGCCTGATGGAAAAATACCTGTTTACGGTAACGGGCCGGGCCGATGGATCATCGAAATTCGGAGCCAACCACAAGTTTGCGTTCTTCCCGTCGGCGGCTTTTGCCTGGCGTGTATCGGAAGAAAGCTTCCTGAAAGGCAATCCGGTTATTTCCAACCTGAAATTCCGGACCAGCTACGGGTTAACGGGTAACTCCGAAATTCCGCCCTATACATCACTGGCGCTGTTGAGCTCAAACTACTCAACTATCTACAATGATACACGCTTTAATGGAACGGGTATCGACCGTCTGGCCAACCCCGACCTGCGTTGGGAAAAAACGGCTCAAACCGACATCGGTGTTGAAATCGGCTTGTTGAAAGGCCGCATTAACCTGGAAGCCGATTACTACTATCGGAAGACCACCGACATGCTGCTCGATGCGCCGGTACCCCGTACCAGTGGCTACGCAACCATTCGTCAGAACGTCGGATCGATGCAGAACCAGGGCTTTGAATTTGCGCTGAATACCGTCAACATTGACCGGCCCGGCTTCTCGTGGAATACGACCTTAAACATCTCGATGAACCGGAACAAGGTGCTTTCGCTGGCTACGCCGTCGGACATCTTCAACGTGGGTGGTCCTAACTTCACCAACCCGACGAACATCATTCGTATCGGTGAGCCGGTGGGTTCATTCTGGGGTCTGACCCGTCTGGGTGTGTGGAGCGAAGCAGAGCGCGAAGAAGCCGCCAAGTTTACCAGCTACCGGAACAACCTGACCATGCTGCCGGGTGATATCAAGTACCTGGATGTGAACGGCGATAAAATTATCAACGACGCCGACCGGAGCATCATTGGTAACGGTAGCCCGAAAGGCTGGGGTGCTTTCACCAACAACGTTCGTTTCAAAAACTTCGATGCTACCCTGGAACTTCAGTTCATGTACGGCAACGACGTGATGCTGATGAACCTGCACGCCAGCGAAGACCGCCAGGCCCTTGCCAACAGCTATGCTTCTGTATTGAACGCCTGGAGACCCGACAATCAGAATACGCCAATTGCCGAAATTCGGGAGACTCGGGCAGGTTACGTAACCAACGTAGATAGCCACTGGATCAAGGATGGTTCGTTCCTGCGCGGTCGCAACCTGCTGTTGGGATACACTTTCCCGAGCCAGGTGACGGAACGGATTAAACTGAACCGGCTCCGGTTGTACGCGACGGTACAGAACTTCTTCCTGCTGGTTGATGACCCGATCGTTGGCGATCCTGAAGTAACCCCGACCAACCAGGGTGACGGAAACAGCGCCTTCTCGCAGGGGATGATCTGGCATAACTATCCGAAACCGACAACGTACATGCTGGGACTCCAGATTGGTCTCTAATTATTGATTTTTCAAAAAGAAACTCGCAATGAAGTATACAATCGTTAAAAAGTTGAGTAAAGTGGCCCTGATCGGTGCCATTTTGCTCGGCCCATCCAGTTGCTCTGACTTCCTGGAAGAACAGGCTCCCTCGAACCTGACTCCGGATAATTTTTATACCATTCCGGACCACGCCGAAGCGGCTCTGGCATCGGTCTATGCCAACCTGCGGTTTATTGGTGATGGTGCCAACATCTTCTCCAATAACTGGCAGTTGCTGGAAGCCATGACGGGGACCTCTACGACGGAAACCGCCCAGAACTCGGACCTGAACAACCTGTACAGCCTTTCCCACGATGGCAACACGATTCACGTGGTCCAATACTGGAACGGGCTATACCGGGTGATTGCGCAGGCGAATCAGCTCCTCGACCGGGTGCCGGGCATCACCATGCCGGATGCGCAGAAGACCAAAATCCTGGGCGAAGCGCGGTTTTTGCGGGCGTGGGCTTACTTTACCGCTGTTCGGTTGTGGGGTGATATTCCGTTGGTTACCAAGCCACAGACCATCGAATCGGAAGATTTTAAGCCAACCCGGACTTCTCAGGAAGAGATCTACAAATTAATCGTTGAAGATCTTCAGGCGGCTGAAGCGGCTGGCCTGCCCTGGATGGATGTGAGCGGACGGGTTAATCAGGCCGCCGTTAAAACGCAGTTGGCGAAAGTGTACCTGACGATGGCGGGTTTCCCGCTGAGCAAAGGGGCAACGCACTACAAACTGGCTGCCGATAAGGCCTGGGAAGTGATTCAGTATGCGAACGCCAACCCGAACAGCATCAACCTGTTCCAGACGTACGAAGAAGTCCACAGCGAAGCCACCGAAAACCGGTTGGAGCACCTGTTCATGCTGCAATACAACGCCATTGTAGCCACCAACCCGATGGATAACTTCTACGGAAACTTTAAGCCGATCAACTACAACGGTCCGACGGGAACGGGTAGCTCTGTACCGACAAAAACCTTCTATGATTCGTTCGAGAAGGGTGACCTGCGGACAAAGGACCAGGAGGGTTATTTCTACACAACGTACTTTACCAACGGTACGGGCGCACGGTTTGAATTGGGAGCACCGTATGTGTTCAAACACTTCAATCGTACTGCCAACGGGACATTTGGTGTGCCGGGCACCCGTTTGAACAACCTGAATGTGCCGCAGATTCGTTATGCCGAAACGCTGCTGATTTACGCCGAAGCGCAAAACGAAGTGGGTGGACCGACTCAGGCAGCTTACGATGCCATGAAGCGCATCCGCGACCGGGCCAAATTGACAACACCCGCGCTGGGAACCTACAACCAGGCTTCTTTCCGGGAAGCCGTTTGGCGGGAACGCTGGCACGAACTGTGCTACGAGCAGATCACCTGGTTTGATATGGTTCGTTTGCGCAAAGTGTACAACGAGAAAACCAACGGGTTCGACAATTTCGTGGGTCACGTCAACCTGAACACGAATAAAACCCTGGAAGCGAAACATTTGCTGTTGCCGCTGCCAAGACAGGAGATGCTGAACAACCCGAACCTGCGGCCGCAAAATCCCGGCCATCCTGAATAGGTAAGGAAACGCAGATCAACACAAGCCGCCCCGATTGACGCTGTCAGTAGGGGCGGCTTTGTTTTTAAGCGAAACAATCGTGTAACTTGATGCCCTTGCGGGGAACCGCTAACCCGTTTGGTTACAGACATCCTTTTTTTATTGTCAGATGAAACAGAACATTGCCCAGATTGCGCTCGTCGTTGACGACTACGACGAAGCGATTGAGTTTTACACCCAGAAACTAAGATTTACGCTGGTGGAAGATACCGTGCTGTCGCCGACCAAGCGGTGGGTTCTGGTGGCACCGCCGGGGTCAACGGGGTGTCGGCTTCTGCTTGCCAAAGCCGTCGATGAACTGCAAAAAAGCCGGGTAGGCAATCAGACCGGCGGACGGGTCTTCTTATTTCTGCATACCGACGATTTCTGGCGGGATTATAAACAACTGGTCGAAAATCAAATTGTATTCGTAAGAGATCCCACTAAGGAAGCCTACGGGACAGTAGCGGTATTCGAGGATTTATACGGCAATTTGTGGGATTTAATCGGGCCGGGCTGAGACCTTTGGATAACGAATTTCATAACCTTTTCTCTCCTCAGCAGTTATAGAAGAGTGGTCTTTCAACCAACGAACAACGGTATGGAAAAGGATAAAGAGATAAATGAAAAGGACATTGCCGCAATTGACAACCGCCACCGTGCAGATCAGGAAGATTCGGCCAATGCCATAGATAGTCGCGAAATTACCGGTGGTGAAGACGGTCGTAATGACCGGTTCATGGGCGGTATGGACATGGATAGCCGCAATGGTTTGCTGCGTTTTAACGATAGCGATGATAACAACAACAGCCCGGCGGAAGATATTACGGAGGAAGGTCAGAAAAGTGTGGTGAGTTCTGGCCCAAGAACGAATACGTCGATGGTTGATGTAACCACCCACGGACCGGATGATTATCCGTCGGCCGAAGATGTTCCGGTGCCCAATGCGCAGAAAGAAGCCAAAGAACAGGCGCAGGACGAGCCGGGGGCCGAAGTCGATCAGTCGGGGGGAAATAATGAAGATGAGATGTCCCAGAGCGGCACCTCAACCGACCACAAACCCGTTTATTAATCTTTGTTACAGGAATGTACCTGTAGCGCTTAACTCAATAACGTTATGAGCTTTTCAAGCAATTCTCGTAAAGAATCTACAGAGTCACACGCTGCCGAGCGGATGGGCAATACGCAGGGCCTTCCGCCGGGACAGGACCAACTGGCCAATACGGCTCGTGTTGGAGGGCCACTTCCCTCTGAAGCACACCAGTCAAACGACGTTGACGTGAGTGATATCCTGCCTGTAAGCGAGCAGAAAACCAAAAACGCAACCGAAACCAATAACAGCAATTCGGCCACTAACATGGTAGAAGTAACGGATGAATCGCTGGCCCGCGATGACGATGGCGGGCTCGGTGATTCAACATGGGCGGAAGACCGTGTACCCGGGGCCGACTGGAATCGGGATACGGAAGAGACAAAAGCCCTCGGTCATTCATAAGCGAATAGATTTGCACTTTTTTAAGCCCACCTCGTGTGGGCTTTTTTGTTGGACGGTGATTATTCCCGCCCGGTAGGTGCGGACGGATGGCAAATCCGTTCTACCTTTGCGGGATGCAAATGCCTTTTCATCAGAAACCGGTTTTCTGGCAACTGCTCAGTATCGCACTGCTGATTCCGGCTCTTTTTTCGTACCTGGGTTATCTGCCGCTGGATACCGGAACCGACGAACCACGCCGGGCGTTGGTGGCGCTGGAAATGATGCTGTCGGGCGATTACCTAACGCCGACGCTGAACGGTGAGCTGTATTTTAATAAACCACCCCTCTATAACTGGTTGATCGCTAGTTCGTTCCATCTCTTTGGGAACTACTCGTCGTTTGCGTTGCGGTTTCCGATGGCCGTTTCGCTGTTGCTCTATGGCCTGACGATTTATCTTCTCGTGAAACCGTATCTGGGCACTCGGGTTGCGTTTGCGGCTGCGCTAATGCTCATCACCAACACCCGGATTTTATTGTACGATTCGATGTTGGGCCTGATTGACATTACGTTTTCGTGGCTGACCTACACGGCTTTCATTCTGGTGTACCGCTTCGATCAGAAACGTAACTACTGGGCGTTATTTCTGACCACCTACCTGCTGACGGCTCTCTGTTTCCTGATGAAAGGACTGCCATCGCTGGTGTTTCAGGGGCTTACGTTGCTTGCTTATTTTCTGTATACGAAGCAGTTCCGCAGGCTTTTCAGTCCGGCGCATTTTGCCGGTATTGGTCTTTTTCTGCTAATTGTCGGTAGCTATTACGTGGCTTATTTTGATCGGAATAGCATTCCGCCGGAGAAGATCGTGGCGGTTTTGTTCGATGAGAGTGCCAAACGAACGGTGGTGAAGTTTGGCATTGTCGAGACGCTGCTGCACATGCTGACGTTTCCGTTTGAAATGCTGTACCACTACGCCCCCTGGATGCTGCTGGTGGTGCTGTTGTTCCGCAAAGGCGCTTTGGCCTGGAAGCGCCCGGAGAACCCATCAACGGATCGGCGGTTACTTGCCGGGCAGCCGTTTGTCTTTTTCAATGCCGTTGTCTTTCTGGTCAACTTTGTCATTTACTGGTCGTCTCCACAGGTATACGCCCGGTACCTGATCATGCTGCTTCCCCTGCTCTTTACGGTTTTTGCCTACGTGTATTACGAACGTACCTCGCCGACCGACTGGCGACGCCGGGGTTGGGAGGGGCTTTTGGGTACGGCCCTGGTGGTGGTAACGCTGGGAGCCTGGGTGCCGTTTTTCCACCCCGAAACGCAACAAATCGCGGGGCTGTGGTGGAAGTGCGGGCTGATGTTTGTGGGGCTGGGATTCATCACCTACCACTACATCCGGCAACCCGAACACCGGTTGATTATCCTCATTGCTTTTCTGGCGATGTTCCGCCACGGTTTCAACTGGCTGGTTATTCCGCCCCGGCTGGCGCACCGGCAGGAGTACAAAGACTCGTCGGAGCGGATTGCCCGGCAATCGCTCGGAAAGCCGCTGTACGGGTATAAAGAAACCATTGGCAGCGACGGGCAAACCGATGTAAACAGTTTTCACATTGAAGTAGTGCGCGGTGAAATTCTCCGAAAAACCGATCGGAAACTGCCCAACGCACTCTACATCGCCGACTCGGCCACGTTATCGGGTGAGCGGTACCAAACTCTTTCTGAATTTGACTTGTTTGACAGGCATCCGGCCAAGTTAGTTCGCTTTGAACCGTAGCGAGTAACACGTTTATACCGAATTGTCCGTCCGAAAAAACATTCTATGCAACCGTATCTTTCCGTCGTTATTTGTGTCTACAACGAAGAAGGCAATATTTTTCCGATGATCGAGCAGATTGAGCGGGCGTTGATTGGTTACGATTTTGAAATCGTGTACGTCAACGACGGCTCCTCTGACCGGACGCTGGCGGAGCTGAAATCCGTACACAATGATCGTCTGGTAGTAGTCGATCTGCAAACAAATTATGGCCAGAGTCTGGCGCTGGCCGCCGGAATCGACGTAGCCAAAGGCCAGTACATCGTCACGATGGATGGCGATCTGCAAAACGACCCCGCCGATATTCCAATGATGCTCCAACTGGCCGAAGAAGGGGATTATGACCTGGTAGCGGGTATTCGGGCCAAGCGTCAGGATGGGGCGTTGCTGCGCAAATTGCCCAGCCGCATTGCCAACTGGATTATCCGGCAAACGTCGGGCGTTCACCTGAAAGATTACGGCTGTGCCCTGAAAGTGTTTCGGGCTGATCTGGCCAAAAGTCTCGGGTTGTACGGCGAGCTTCACCGGTTTATTCCGGTGCTGGCCCGGCTGGAAGGCGCACGCATGACGCAGGCCGATGTACAGCACCACCCGCGCCGGATCGGGCAGTCGAAATACGGTCTGGGCCGTACGCTGAAAGTGGTCAGTGACCTGATTCTGATGCTGTTTATGAAAAAATACCTCCGCAAGCCGATGCACCTTTTCGGAAACTGGGGGTTGATGGCGCTGGCCACAGGTCTGCTCATTAACGGTTATCTGCTCGTGCAGAAGCTGATGGGCCACGACATCTGGGGGCGTCCGCTGCTGATTCTCGGAACCATCCTGGTGCTGGCCGGTATCCAGTTGATCACGTTCGGGATTATGACGGAGCTTCAAATGCGGACTTATTACGAATCGCAGGATAAAAAACCGTACAAAATCCGGCGGATTTACAAATCGGAGCTGGTTTAACGCGGTTTTGCCCATGCCAAAATTTGTGAAAACCGCCGTCAAAATTGCATTATCGGCTCTGTCCCTATGGTTGGTTTTTCGCAAGATTGAGCCGGATCAGGTTTGGGCGGTGTTGACGCGGGCGCGGGTAGGATGGCTGCTGGTGGCAACGGTCCTGTTCGTTCTTTCAAAAGTAGCGTCGGCGGAACGGTTACTGTTGCTGTTTACGCAAACGGGCCTGTCTATTCGCCGTCAGGCTAATTTAAAACTCTATTGGCTGGGCATGTATTACAACCTGTTTCTGCCGGGCGGTATTGGCGGAGACGGGTATAAAGTTTACCTGCTGAACCGTCTGGCCGGAACACCGGTGAAGGCGCTGATCGGGGCAACACTGCTGGATCGGCTGATCGGTTTACTACCGCTGATTTATGCCGTAGCGGTGTTTACCGTGCTGGTGCCGGAAGTATCGGCCTGGGTGGGGTTTCGGGTAAGCGGGTTCTGGCTGGCGGGTATTCCCATCGGTCATTTCGTGGCCAAGTGGCTTATGAAACGGTTTATGCCGCCATTTTCTCCGGCTTTCGAACGGTCGGTAGGCTGGTCGGTGCTGGTGCAGGGCTTGCAGATGCTCCAGATTCTGGCCCTGTTGCAGGCTATTGAAGCGGTTGGTCGGCCCGAAATTTATCTGCTGATTTTCCTGATTTCGTCCGTCGTGGCTACCATTCCGTTCACAATTGGCGGGGCCGGAGCGCGGGAACTGACGTTTTTGCTGGGCGCTCAGTGGCTGGGGTTACCCGCCGATGCCGCCGTGGCCGTCAGTTTATTATTTTACAGCATCACGGCCCTGGTTTCGCTGACCGGCCTGGTGTATAGTTTTCAGTCCTCATCATTAACTAAGGAGCTAAGCTCATGACAATTTTATTAACGGGCGGTGCTGGTTTCATCGGTTCTAACTTAACAAAACAACTGCTACAGGAAGGAAAGCAGGTGGTTTGTCTGGATAGCCTGGACAGTTATTATAATCCGGACATCAAGTGGGCCAATGTGCAGCAAAGCCTGGATCACCCGCACTATCATTTCCACGAAGGCGACATTCGGGACGCGGAGCTGGTCAATACGCTGTTTCGGACGTATGCCTTCGATGCGGTAATTCATCTGGCGGCCCGCGCGGGGGTGCGTCCGTCGGTACAGGACCCTGCTCTGTACTATGATGTGAATGTTACCGGCACGCTGACGCTTTTGCAGGCCATGCAGCACGCGGGGGTAAAAAAGATGGTATTTGCCTCATCGTCATCGGTTTATGGTGATTCGCTCCAGGTGCCTTTTACGGAAAGTGATCCGTCCGACCGTCCGTTGTCACCGTATGCAGCTTCCAAACGGGCCGCCGAATTGTTGTGCCACACGTTTCATCACCTGTACGGTTTTGATATTTTCTGCCTGCGTTTTTTTACGGTTTACGGACCAAATCAGCGTCCCGAGATGGCCATCAGCCAGTTTACGGACAGTATTCTGAACGAAAAACCCATCAATGTTTTCGGCGATGGTACCACGGCCCGCGATTATACCTATGTCGAGGATATTGTAAACGGCATTATTCAGTCGCTGGAAAATCTGCGCGGCTTTGAAGTGCTGAACATTGGGGGCTCAGACCCCATTTCACTGGCGAACCTGATTCAGGTGATCGAACGGGTGGTGGGAAAAAGTGCGCTGATCAACCGTTTGCCGATGCAGCCCGGCGATGTGCAGCAAACCTACGCTGACATTCGAAAAGCGACTCAATTAATTGGCTACCAGCCGACTGTGCGGGTCGAAGACGGGATTAAACGGTTTGTGGCGTGGTATCTGGTGAAGTACAAGACCGGATTGGTAATCTAATATCTTTCAAAGCCAAGACGTTAAAAGAAGCTGTGCGCCCTGTAACGGCAGTAGTTCACCTTTTTGAACCTGACTTTCTATTTGGGCCAGCCGCTCCGGCATACCGGGCTGGCGGTAAAACCGGGTTTCCAGTTGCTGCCGGATGGTGCGGTGCAGCCAGTCGAGATTTTGCTGCTGGCGGTTGCGGTCACGAAAACCGTTTTGCGTCAGCCGCGTCTGGTGCTCCAGAATAAGCCGCCAGAGCGCTTCGATGCCCTGATTCTGAAGGGCCGAACACGTCAGGACCGGCGGGATCCACTGCGATGGAGCAGGAGGGAAGAGGTGCAGGGCGTTCTGATACTCCACCCGGGCGCGTTCGGCTGCGGCTGCGTTGTCGCCGTCGGCTTTGGTGATGGCAATGGCGTCGGCCAGTTCCATAATACCGCGTTTCATGCCCTGAAGTTCATCACCGGCTCCGGCCAGCATCAGCAGCAGAAAGAAATCCACCATGCCGTGCACCACGGTTTCGGACTGCCCGACGCCCACAGTTTCGATCAGAATAACCTCAAAGCCAGCCGCTTCGCAAAGCAGCATCGTTTCACGGGTTTTGTTGCCCACACCACCTGCTGAACCACCCGAGGGCGAAGGCCGTATGTACGCCAGCGGGTCCATCGACAGGGTTTCCATGCGGGTTTTGTCGCCCAGAATACTGCCGTGTGAGCGCTGACTGCTGGGGTCAATGGCCAGCACCGCTAGTTTTTTTCCCGACGAAGTAAGGTGTTTGCCGAATGCTTCGATAAATGTACTTTTTCCGACGCCCGGTACGCCCGTAATCCCGATCCGAATGGCGTTGCCGGTTTGGGGCAAAACGGCTTCCAGTACCTGCAATGCCAGTGCCTGATCGCTTTCCAACTGACTTTCAACCAGCGTAATAGCCCGACTCAGTACCAGTCGGTCACCGGCTTGGATACCGGCAATGTAGTGGTCGGGCGGAAGTCGGTGCATCAGTGGGCGGATCGGATTTTCTGTTCAGCGATTTCTAAATCTTCCGGTGTTGTAATCTTGATGTTGTCGTAAGAGCCGTCGATGAGCGTGATCGGATAACCGGCGTATTCGACGACGCTGGCACAATCGGTAAAAAACGGTTGCTCCTCCACTTCGAAGGCCCGTTTGAAAAGGGCCAGTTGAAACGTTTGCGGAGTCTGAACCAGCCGGTAGCTGGCCCGGTCGACGGCCTGGCTGCTGCCGTCAGCGTGAATCAGTCGGGCTGAGTCCTTGAGCGGTACGCAGGTAACGGCACTGCCCGTACGTTCGGCGGTTTCAAAGCTGTTGCGGATAATGCTCGTTGTAACAAACGGACGGACACCATCGTGAACCGCCACCAGACCGTCTTCAGTCTCAATGGATTGTAAAC
Source organism: Larkinella arboricola (assembly GCF_003259745.1). GTDB lineage: Bacteria > Bacteroidota > Bacteroidia > Cytophagales > Spirosomataceae > Larkinella > Larkinella arboricola. The sequence continues at coordinate 168,196 of NZ_QLMC01000005.1, forward strand.
CGTTACGTACCGACTGGAACCGGGTTTTTCCGCCCGCAATAACCATAACCGCTTCCTGAAACTGGTGCTGCCGGCAAAGCTCCTCCCAGACCGGAATCTGGCTGACAGGCAATACCACAATCACGTTCAGATCTGCGCTGTATGCCCGAAACCGTCGGATAGTATGCATCAGAATGGGCATACCGCCGATGGAGAGAAACTGCTTTGGCGCATCGGTACCCATCCGGGTGCCGCTCCCCCCGGCAACAATAATAGCGAAACGGTTTTTCATACTGGAGAATAAAGAGAAAAGACAAGAAACAAAAGAACGATTGAAAACCGTCTCTTATCTCTTGTCTATCGTCTCTTGTCCTATTAAAGAATCAGCATCGCATCGCCATAGCTGAAGAATTTGTACTTCTCCTGAATGGCTACCTCGTAAGCTTGCTTAATGAGATCATACCCTCCGAATGCACTGGTCATCATGATCAGAATGGATTCGGGCAGGTGGAAGTTGGTCAGCAGCGCGTTGGCAATCTTGAAGTCGTACGGCGGAAAAATAAACCGGTCGGTCCAGCCATCAACGGGTTTTAGCCGCCCGTTGGCCGACACCGACGATTCAATTGCCTTCAGGGAAGTGGTGCCAATGGCGCAAACGCGTTTGCCATTGTCCAGAGCCTGGTTAACGACATCGGCGGCTGTTTCTGTAATCGAATAATTCTCCGAATCGGTTTTATGCTTCGTCAGGTCCTCCACGTCAACCGTCCGGAACGTTCCCAGCCCTACGTGCAGGGTAATCGGCGCGAAATGGATTCCTTTGATTTCCATCCGTTTCATGATGGTCTTCGTGAAGTGCAGGCCCGCCGTGGGTGCCGCCACAGCGCCGACATGCTGGGCAAAGATGGTTTGGTAACGGTCGCGGTCGGCGTCTTCGGTTTTCCGTTTGATTTCGCGCGGAAGCGGGGTTTCGCCCAGTTCGTCGATGGCCTTCATGAATTCTTCATGCGAGCCTTCAAAAAGAAACCGAATGGTTCGGCCGCGGGAGGTGGTGTTGTCGATTACCTCGGCAACCAGGTCGCTATCACCAAAATAGAGTTTATTGCCCACCCGGATTTTCCGGGCCGGATCCACCAGAACGTCCCATAACCGCATTTCACGGTTCAGTTCACGCAGGAGAAAAACTTCGATTTTAGCGCCAGTTTTCTCCTTGTTGCCGTACAACCGTGCGGGGAACACTTTCGTGTCGTTGATCACCATTACATCGCCGTCCCCAAAATAGGAAATGATGTCGGAGAATTGTTTGTGTTCGATGGTTTTGTTTTTACGATCAACAACCATTAACCGCGCTTCCCCACGTTCGGGTGGATAGAGGGCAACAAGACTTTGGGGTAAGTCAAACCTAAATTCGGACAGCTTCATACGGTCAGATAAAGAGCATCTCTTGGAAAAGAGCGCAAAATTAGCAAAAAAACAGTTAGCAGTTGACGATGAGCCAATTGTATTCTACCGTCCGTTTCCTGAAAAACGCGGTAGTAACAGGTGGGTCAACGGCAAATATACATTGCGCGGGGGGGGCATTGCAAGTATATTCTGTAAACGGTCTGCTACTTACTGCTGATTTGCGTCCAGTCCGACGGCATGAATAGGCTGTACGGCGCCATTCGTATTGGTATCCGGCCGTTCGGCAATTGTAAATTTCTGCATCAATTCCGGAGTTACCTCGTTGGCATACGTGCCCTGGGCCGATACGAAGACGCCCTTCAGGCCGTTGGCGGTTGAAATGGCATACAGCGTCATTTCATCGCCTGGGTCGGACGTACCTTCAAAACGGTGAAACTCATCCACATTAAATTCTTCGGATTTTAGTTTCAGACCGCTGCCGCTTTCTTCCAGATAGTCCCGCTTGGGTTGAAAATCGTGCGTGTAGCCGCGCTCGCGCAGGCCTTCCATCGCTTCTGTCAGGGTTTCAAAATGCTGCATGGTCGTTGTTGTTATGTGACTACTGTAGAAACCAGCAACCCCCGAAGATGTTTTAAAACGATGATGAATTATGAATAATGACCGATGAAGAAACCGTCCATACGGTAGTCTGACGCAGCGCCATCAGCATCGTTCAGCACTCATAATTCACCGTCACCGAAGTTTAGTCCGGCAATACCTTAACCATGATGTCCTTGAAGTACACTTTGCTTTTGGGGTCGTGGGCCTGTAGGGCGAAAGTGCCGCTGCCGATCCGGCGTTCGGCCATGTCGTTGGAGAGATTCACGTTGTCGGGCTCGGTGTATTCGTTGACCACTTTGTCGTTGATTTTGATGGTCACTTTTTTGCCCTGAACCATGATTTCTTCGGTATACCATTCGTTGTCTTTAACATACGTTTCTTTCACATCCTGAATGGCGTACAGGCTGGCGGTCCGGCGCCAGTCGGTATGCGAATTGTTGACCTGCACCTCGAAGCCTTTTTTCGGCCAGCTTTCTTCCTGGTATTGCGTATGGAAATACATACCGGAGTTGGAGCCGGGCAGCGTCATCACTTTTGCCTTAAACTGGAAGTTCTTGAAGTTATGATTTTGGACGGGACCGACGTAGAAAAGGTGGGCGACCTGACCGTTGACAACAATGGCACCGTCCTCAATTTTAAAAGATTCCGCGTTTTTGCCGACTTTCCAGCCGTCGAACGTTTTTCCGTCGAAGAGACTAATCCAGCCTTTGCCCTCTTTCGATGTCGAGGATTTGGGGGCCGACGATTTGGAGCAGGCGCCCAGCACGACCGATAGACAGCAAACTAGTAAGAAATTTTTCATAGAAATCACTTGGAAGAGAAGTTTAGTTTCCGGCACTAAATTAAACAACCGTTGCAATAATCTAGTCTTATCTGCTAATTGTTCTATTCAATTGGCGGGGTTTTCTGTTCAATGTTTTGAATGTTACTGAAAAAGCTCAAAGACTTGTAGTAGCGCGATCATCAAACCCATGATACACAAAGCGACGACCAGGGCAACGCCCCGTTCTTTAAGGGTCATGCTTTTAGACGCGGGCGGTTGGAAAATAATTTCAAAAACCGTCCGTAGCACCGACTGATTTAGAAACAGGACCAGCACCAGCAACGCCAGACAGGCACTGGCAACGGTCATGGCACCAAAGGAAACCTGGTAAGCCAGATCCACCACGATAATATTCAGCAGAATCGGGAAGAGGACGGCGGTTCCGATCAATTTTGATTTCTCCCAGAGCAAAAGCCAGGCGCCCACGACCTGTGACAGTCCAATGAAGACGATGTAAGCGGTTGAATACCCAAAAAAAGCCCACGCTAACTGAAAGCCACTGGCTTCGGCCAACGGTATTTTAGCCACTTCCGCCGGAAAATGACCGGGCCTGAAAAATTGCCCTCCTGCCATTTTACTCCAGCCGTAAAGGTTTAAAATCAGAAAGACAACATACCGGGCCGCGAGTTCCAGATAAACTGTCCTGTGTCTGGTAAGCATGGGTTTCTACGGGCTGTCAACGAAACCGTCGTTCTTTCCACTGGCTTTTTTTCCCTTCGCTCGTAACGGCACCGTTTCCGGCTTTCGGCTGATGGTTCTGAAGCAACCAGGCCGCCAGCACGCCCGCCAGTTGGGTTTCTTCCGGCCGGGTTTCGGGCAGCAATTTATCGGGAGTAAAGTAATGACTGACAAAGTGCGTATCGAACTGCCCCGACCGGAAGGCGTCGTGCTGCATCACAAACCGGCAGAAGGGGAGCGTCGTCTGCACGCCCGTAATGCGGTATTCGTCAATGGCGCGGATCATTTTCTCGATGGCTTCGGCGCGGGTGGCCCCGGTTGTTACCAGTTTGGCAATCATCGGGTCGTAGTAAATCGGGATGGACATGCCCTGCTCGAAACCGTCGTCCACGCGAATTCCGTTGCCTTGGGGCCGCACGTAGGTTTCGAGCGTACCGACATCGGGCAGGAAGTTGTTGGCCGGGTCCTCGGCGTACACGCGGATTTCGATGGAATGGCCGTTGATCTGCAAGTCTTCCTGTTTGATTTCCAGTGGTTTGCCTTCGGCAATGTAGATCATCTGTTTGACCAGATCAATTCCCGTAATCTGCTCCGTGACCGGATGCTCGACCTGCAAACGGGTGTTCATTTCCAGAAAGTAGAAATTCAATTGATCATCCACGATAAACTCCACCGTTCCGGCACCGTAGTAGCCGCAGGCCCGGGCTACCTCCACCGCACAACGGCCCATTTCGGCCCGGATTTCGGGGGTAAGGACGGATGACGGTGCTTCCTCTACCACTTTCTGGTGTCGGCGCTGTACGGAACACTCGCGTTCGAACAGGTGAATGATGTTGCCGTGCTGGTCGCCCAGCACCTGAATTTCAACGTGTCGGGGCGAGGTGACGTATTTTTCGATAAACACCGAACCGTCGCCAAAAGCCGAGGTGGCTTCGCTGACGGCCCGTTCCATGCCTTCGTCAAAATCGGCTTCCTGTTCCACAATCCGCATTCCTTTGCCCCCGCCCCCCGCACTGGCCTTGATCAGAATGGGATAGCCAATCTGGGCCGCCGTTTGTTTGGCGGCTTCGCGGTCGGTGATGGCTTCCGGTGTACCCGGCACCATCGGAATGTTGTAAGCGGCCACGGCGGCTTTGGCGGCCAGTTTGCTGCCCATAATTTCGATGGATTCCGGCGATGGCCCCACAAAAATCAGCCCGGCATTCCGGACAGCCTGCGCAAAACCGGCGTTTTCGGACAGAAAGCCGTAACCCGGATGAATGGCGTCGGCCCCGGTCTGGCGGCAAACCTCAATAATCACATCGGTTCGCAGGTACGACTCGGAGGAGGGAGCAGGACCGACGCAGACGGCTTCGTCGGCATACCGGACGTGGGGCGACTGGCGGTCGGCTTCGCTGTAAATGGCAACGGTCTGGATGCCCATCTCGCGGGCCGTCCGCATGATCCGCAGGGCAATTTCACCCCGGTTGGCAACAAGCAATTTCCTGATTTTTGTCATTGGGCTTTAGGCGTCATCCTCCCCCGGTTTTGTTTTCTCTCCGCTAAGATGGCAACAACCGTTATAAAGGGATGCTTTTGCAAAAATATACTTCTGCCTGCCCACTCCTAATTTTCCGCCGGTATTTCTAGACCTAACCCTGCTTTGCGGTTGGCAGATTTTAACTTACTTTTGTACTTATGTGGTTAATAAACTCATTATAAACCGATAAATAACGCAATAAAGTGGATTTATTTGAGAAATTACGCACCAACCTCGGACCCATCGGTTCGTCATCGCGGGAACTGAAAGCTCACCATTATTTCGCATTTCCGAAGCTGGAAGGCGAATTAGGGCCCCACATGATGTTCCAGGGAAAGAAGATGCTTAACTGGAGTTTGAATAATTATCTGGGGTTGGCCAATCATCCCGAAGTCCGGAAAATCGACGCGGAAGCTGCTGCTGAATGGGGGCTGGCGTACCCGATGGGTGCCCGGATGATGTCGGGTAATTCGGATTTACACGAAGAACTGGAAGGGCAACTGGCGGAGTTTGTGGGCAAGGAAGACGCCTTTCTGCTGAACTATGGTTACCAGGGGGTCATGTCGGCCATTGAGTCGGTGGTAGATTACCGCGATGTCATTGTGTACGATGCCGAGTGCCACGCCTGTCTGATTGACGGTATTCGTCTGCACAAAGCCAAAATGGGCGAATACTATAAGTTTAATCATAACGATATCGATAGCCTGGAGAAAAACCTGCAACGGGCGACCAAAAAAGCCGCCGAAAAGGGGGGCGGTATTCTGGTCATTACCGAAGGCGTATTCGGGATGTCGGGCAAAGTCGGTAGCCTGAAAGAAATTGTTGCGCTGAAAGAAAAGTACGATTTCAAACTGCTGGTCGATGATGCGCACGGTTTTGGGACGATGGGACCCACGGGGGCCGGTGTCGGTGAAATGCAGGGTTGCCAGGACGGTATTGACCTGTACTTCTCGACTTTCGCCAAGTCGATGGCTGCGATTGGGGCTTTCATCGCCGGAGATCACGACATTATCATGTACCTTAAATATAACATGCGGTCACAAACATACGCCAAGGCATTGCCGATGCCGTATGTGATTGGCGGCATGAAGCGGCTTGAGCTGATCAAGAAGCATCCGGAACTGCGCGAAAAGCTGTGGGAAAACGTCCGCGCTTTGCAGGAAGGTTTGCGGGCGCGCGGCCTGAACATCGGGGATACCACCTCGCCCGTGACGCCGGTCCTGTTGCAAAGTGAAGGGGGCGTTCCGGAAGCCACGGCGCTGGTTCGCGACCTGCGCGAAAACCGGGGTATTTTCTGTTCCATCGTGGTGTATCCGGTCGTGCCGAAAGGGGTCATCATGCTGCGGATTATCCCGACGGCGGCCCACTCACTCGAAGACGTTGAATACACGCTAAACGCCTTTACGGAAGTGTCCGAAAAGCTAAGTCAGGGCTATTACCGCGAAAGTGCCCAAAATGGGCTTGCAGAAGTGGCTTTAGTGCCCTCAGAAGTGGCAAAAACCATCGCTGAGTAACCGTTTAGTAAGGAATAATGGTTTATTTGGACTTTTCCAACGATTTTTTTTCTGATTTTCTTGCGCTGAAGGATAGAATGCGTATATTTCGTCAAAAACGCGGTTTTTGAGCGTTTTAGGGCATTTTTCCACCACTTAAAACCCATACAAATAAGTTATGGCACGCTTTGACGAAATTAAAAATCTGGTCTTGTCTTTGGAGGGCGATTTTGAGAAATTTTACGAAAAAGGCAATCAGGCAGCCGGTACTCGCGTACGTAAAGGCATGCAGGATCTGAAGACATTAGCCCAGAATATTCGCGCTGAAGTTCAGGATCAGAAAAACGCAAAAGAATCGTAAGTAAAAGGTATCCCAAACGCAACAAGCCCGGCCATCAGGTCGGGCTTGTTGTTTTCTAAGCGGTCGGGATGTTCCGGGTTAGCCTTTCTTATACATCAGCGTTGCAACCCCGCGCGTGGTGAGTTTGCCGGTCTGCCCATCTTTAATTTCGGTGGAAACCTCGGCGGTGTGCTTTTCGGGATTGGTGGAAATAACGGTGAAGACGGCTTCGTAATTGGTATCGACAAACATCGGGCGCATAAACTCCAGCGTTTGCTTGAGGTAGACCGAACCGTGCCCCGGAAATTCAGTACCCAGCACTTTGGTGAAAACGCTGGCTCCGAGCATCCCGTGAATAATGGGCCGTTTGAACGGGGTCTGGCTGGCAAATTCCGCATCGAGATGCAGCGGATTATCGTCGCCGGTTACGCGGGCGAAGGCTTCTACGTCGGCTTGCGAAAACCGAAACGCGTGCCGGTGAACGGCGTTTAATTCAAAAGGTGTCATAGTAAAAAGAAGAAACCGGCTAGCTGGAATGATCGCTGACAATCACCCACTGGCCCTTGATTTTTCGCCAAAGTAAGGTAAAATGACCTTCCGCATCGCCAATCTGGGGGCGCGTCAGGTGAAATTTTCCGATTACATAGGCCACATCCCGGGCCGGAAAGTCCAGCTTGATAATGGTAAACTTCAGCGTTCCCATCGAGGCCCGGTCGGGATACCGGCGTTTGTAATTGCTCAGGGTCGCATCATAACCGTACGTCACGCCCACTTTGCCCACAAACGTCAGCGAATCCGATTTCCAGTACCCGTTCATGAATGCTTCCGTATTACCGGCATTCCAGTCGGTGGTCTGGCGGTCCAGAATGCCCAGAATGGTTTTTCGGTCGGTGGCTGTCTGAGCCTGTGCAACGGTAAGGGTGAACAAAAAAAGGAGCAGGCCGTGTAGTTTTTTCATTTTATCACGAACTTTGATGACGCAATGTGAAGCCGTAAGAAACGGGCGCGTCGAAATTTCCTCCAATACTAATGAATAAAATCCGCAAATTTTACGAAGAATATAAGCCGTACATCTTTTCGGATGGCTGGTATTATGTTTTTATTGTTGTGTTTATTCTCTTCCTGTTTATCTTCTTTTCCTGATCGTGGCGCAAACGACTTTGCTGGCAATTGTCAATCCGCTTTCGGGAACGGCTTCGGTTCAGCAGAAACAGCAATGGATTAATTTTCTGCAAAAGAAAGCCATTGACGCGGGTTTCAATCCCGAAGCGGTATTCACCACCCATCCCGGCCACGCAACGGAACTGGCCCGGGAAGCCGTTCAGCGGGGAATTCGCCGACTGGTTATCATCGGGGGCGACGGTACAATCAACGAAACCGCCCGCGTACTGCTGCATACTCAAACCGCTTTGGGGATTGTTCCCGTCGGGTCGGGCAACGGCCTGGCGCGGCACCTGAATTTACCCCTGAACCCCCTAAAAGCCATCGAGCGAGCCATTAACGGCCGACCTGTTGTGATTGATAGCGGACGAATCAACGAACACGCTTTTTTCTGTACGACCGGCATGGGCTTCGATGCCTACGTTGCCCGGGAGTTTGCCCGTCAACCCGTTCGGGGCCTGCCCACCTACATCCGGACGGCCTACCGTGCTTTCTGGAGCTATAAGCCATCCACGTATGAAATTGGTCAGCAGCTTTATCCCTTGTTTTCGCTGACGGTTGCCAACGCCGGGCAGTTTGGCAATAATGCCTGGATTGCTCCGAAAGCCAACGTAGCCGATGGGTTGCTGGATGTTTGTCTGCTCAAACCGTTTCCGCGAACGGCGGCTGGTGGGCTGGCGTGGCGGCTTTTCAACAAAACGCTCGATCAGTCGGGGTATCTGACGGTGCAGCCCGTGCGGTCGGTGGTGGTAAAAGGGGAGGGGCCGTTGCTGATTCATATTGATGGCGAACCGCTGCAACTGACGACGGATACCGCCACGGTGCAGGCCGTACCGTCGAGTTTGCTGGTCGTAAAGTAGGTTTATGGGCGGCCGGTTTTTCCTTTCTGTAGCGAGCACGCGGTTCCATTGCGTTGTTTTTCGGGGTAAATCCTAACTTTTTGCCCGGATCGGTTCTTTATCCGGGTAGGATTGAACCGAAACCTATGTGCAGATTTGTTAGCGTACTTTTTTTAGTTAGTCTGGTAGCCGCCAGATCCTGGGGCCAACTCATGACCGGGCCTCAGGGAGAACGATTCAGCGTTCGGATTGTCAAAGACCGCCTGAGTGACCCCTGGGAAGTTACCTATGGCCCCGACCGGTTTCTGTGGATAACGGAAGCGAAAGGATACCGGGTCAGCCGGATCAACCCCACGACCGGCGCCCGGACCGTGCTCCTTGATTTGAGCCAGAACCGCAACTTCCCCCGCTACGATCAGATTCCCGACTCGGTTGATGGCGGAAAGCCCTGGCCCCAGGGTGGACTGATGGGGCTGGCCCTGCATCCGCAGTTACTAACCGGAAAACCGTATGTATATCTGGCTTACGTGCATACCCACGAGGCCGCCAATCAGCCGGGAAGCGGCCGGGCGCCCAACTATGGCGGGCATTTTTTCCGGGCCCGTCTGGTGCGCTACGAATACGATGTCAGGAGGCAGTCGCTGGGCAAACCCCGGGTGCTTTGTGATACCATTGCGGCCAGTAATGATCATAATTCCGGTCGGTTGCTCATTGCGCCGGTGGAAGGCCGTCCGTATTTATTTTACTCCGTGGGCGATCTGGGCGCGGGACAGTTTGAAAACGCGGGGCGGCCCAATCACGCTCAGGACAGAACGGTATACGAAGGGAAAATTCTGCGGTTTAATCTGGAACCCGATCAGGATGCCCAGCCCGATGAGCAGTGGATACCCAATGATAATCCTTTCAATGCCCAAAGGCAGAACGCCGTCTGGAGTTACGGGCACCGGAATGTTCAGGGGTTAGCCTATGCGACTGTGGCCGGAAGCGGCAGGTTGTATACCGCCGAACACGGCCCGTTTTCGGATGATGAAATCAATATTATTGAAAAAGGCCGGAACTACGGCCATCCGTTGATAATTGGCTATGCCGATGATAATTATAACGGGTTGGCCGCCGGAGTGAGTCACCACGATAGCTTACCCGGTATCTGGCACACCACCTATCCCACCATTGGCAGTGAGAGCGAAAACCGTCGGCGGATTGGGGATGCATACCGTGATCCGATTAAAAGTATGTACCCGCTTTCGGCCCACTATCTACAGAACCTGTTTGCCAAAACGCGGGCTAATGCGCCGGATAAGCCCGACTGGCCCGCCGAAGCGCCCAGCAGCCTGATCGTTTATACGGCCTCAGCGATTCCGAACTGGCAGAATTCGTTGCTGCTGACGACGCTCAAAACGGGTCGGCTGGTTCGGCTGGCACTGGATTCGGCCGGTACCGGTATCCAGGGCGATACCCTGGGCTACTTTAAGTTACCGATTCGCTACCGGGACATCGCGCTGTCGGCCGATGGTCGGAAGATTTATCTGGCGGTGGATAGCTCCATTACAACCTCCGGGCCTTCGCAGGAAGATCCCAGAACAACGTCGTACCGGGGTTGTATTCTGGAGTTTACGTATCTGCCAGACGGGCAATCTGCAAATGGTGTTATGCCGAAGGAAGCTTTTCCCCCCGGACGCGCTCGGCGGAAAAAAGAGTAGTCTTTATCGTGCTACCTGTTTTCTAAGCTTTGCAGATAGTCACCTGTTACGGCGTTGGCCGTTACTGTACTACTAGTTTATCTGTATAATATAAATATCTTATAAGGGTTGATATTTTTCTGATTATGTGTTATAGTTGCAATACGAAACTACAATATTTTTCTACTATAGCCTTCATAGAAATAATACAAGTATGTATTTCTTAATCGAAAACAATCCGCAATTTGAAAACCAATACCAGTTCCGTCTGGTGAAAAATGAGCAGGAAACGGTTCTAACGAGCGAGCTATTCAAGAGCAAACTTGATTGTCTGACGGCAATCAGCGCAGCTCGCCGTGCTGGCAGTGACGTTTCTAATTATCCTTTGTGGGATTTGACGGGTAACATCCGTTTCAACCTGTTTTACGGCGATAATCGCTTATTGATTGGGGCTACCCGTTACAAAACCGTTGAGGAGCGGGACCGCGCCCTACAGGAAGTAGCGGAGCAGATCGGTCAGGCACCGGCCCGCGATCTGGCTCCGGTTAGTGCCCTGGCTGCTTAAACGTCGGTTAATTATAAAAAAACAGAAAGGTGGTATCCAGCAGGCGCTCATTCCCCATGATGAGCGCTGCCACCGGACTGGCTAAAAAACCGGCTTGTGACTCTGAATACGTAATAAAATCAATCTGGGGAAGGTAATCCAAAAACTGAAGCATGCAGGTAGTTTCTCTGATAACAAATCTACAGAGAAAAAGGCTGATAATCAATGCCGAAAATAAGCCGGTGATTACCTGATTTTATCGAGGTTTTATGCTGTTCCGCATCCTGAGCGTATTCTCTACTGCGGGCCGTTTACGGCTTTGATACCGAGCCGGTCGCACCAGCCGAGAAAAACATCGTACGTCTTGTCCAGAATGGCTATTTGCTCGGGCGGTATTGACTTCACTTTCGAGCGGCACACGAGTTCGAGCGGCAATCCCCGCTTTTTCAGAAAGTATTTGGAACTGAGTGGATAAAACTTTGAAATGATGGCTTCGGTTCGGGCAATTTCGGCCTGAATCCAGTTGACATCAGCCAACTTTGCCGGGTCGTTGGCATATTGGCAAAGCCAGCTATGAATTTCGGGGTAAAAGTTTCCGGAGATGGGCGACATACCTTTCGCTCCTTTTTGCAGCGACTCGGCGGCTGTAGCGGTGTGGGCGTTGTAAAATTCCAGTTGCGTTCCGCGTGCCAGGGCCAGTTTGGTTTCGATGTTTTTAATATCTTCTGAGGTGTCTTTGTGATAAACCAGCCGCTTATCCGAAACAAGTGATTTAAAAACATCGGGGGCAATAAGCCGTTTGTAGGGCACCGGGCATTCGTAGGTTCCCAGTTTAATGTTGCCCGTCATGGAAAGAAACGTTTCGAAATTTTTCATCAAAACGGCATCGCTTTCGTTGGCGAGGGCAAAATGGCTGGATATCAGAATAACTCCGCGGACGCCGGTATCATCTATCTTTTTAGCAAAGTCCGCCTTCTCTCCAAGCGTATCACCAAACGAACCGGTTGAAACCACGGTTGCTTTACGGCCTGCGTGCTGCACCACATACCGGGTCAGATCAATCCGCTCCTGATTGTCCAGAAAATACATTTCACTGCTCAGGCAGTTGGCAAAAAAGCCTTTTGCGCCCGCCCTGAGGTAAAAATCGATCAGCATCGAAAGGTGGTTGTAATCAATTTTCGAATTGGAATCGAACGGCGTAATCATCACCGGAACAAACTTTTTTTCATCCGATTTGAAGGGCGAAACGGACTGCTGATCCGGTTGCGCAAAACCGTCACCGGCCATCAGGGGCTGAAGGGTTGCGGTACCGGCCACAAGGCCCAGAGAAGCCTGAGTGATGCGTTCTAATAAAGCCCGTCGGGAAATCGGCTGGTTTGGTTTCATCGGTAGGTAAGGGTTAGAAGTCACAGCGTTTTGAAAGGATTACTTGCAATCCCCTCATTCGTACACCTCGGCGGGACGATTTTTTGTAATTTATTTCCTTTTAATTGAAAGAATCATAGTACGATAGGGGCCTTTTGGCGTATGGAGTTAGCACGTTTGCGTCTACAAGTCCATCAAACGTTGCACCATTATTCCAACCCTTACTTGCATGAAAGAGAAAACCCTATCAGAGAAGGGGCGCCACGTTGCCATTCCGTGCACCTGGTATACCCTTTTAGCCGCCGTAGCCATCTTTTCGGCCACCTCCCCGGCAGTCGCACGGAATCCGGAAACACCGGAACACAAAGCAGAAAGGCCGGGTGCCGTGCGGTCAGAAACCGTTGACGTAATCCGGGGAAAAGTAACCGACGAAAAAGGGGAGGGCCTGCCGGGGGTCAGTATCGTGGTCAAAGGCACGCAGCAGGGAACCACTTCCGATGCCGTCGGAAACTTCTCCATCAATGTACCGTCTGCCAATTCGGTGCTTGTATTTTCATTTGTCGGTTATACCGCTCAGGAAGTACCGGTAGGGAGCCAGACCTCACTGAACATCAGACTACTGGCCGAAAGCAGAGCCCTGGACGAAGTGGTAGTAACCGCCCTCGGTATCCGCCGGGAAACCAAGTCGCTGGGGTATTCGGTGACCAAAGTAGACGGCGACAATTTTACCAAAACCCGGGAAACCAACTTCGCCAACTCCCTGACTGGGAAGGTAGCCGGTGTGAACATCAGCCCGGCGGCAACGGGTCCGGCGGGTTCCAGCCGGGTAACCATCCGGGGGAATACGTCTATTTCGGGAAACAACCAGCCGCTGTACATCATCAACGGCCTTCCAATGGACAATAGCCAGTTAGGCGGCCCCAAAGGTGACAACCCCGACTTTGGCGACAATATTTCCAGCATCAACCCCGATGACATTGAGGAAGTTACCGTTCTGAAAGGGGCTACGGCGGCTGCGTTGTACGGGTCGCGGGCTAAAAACGGTGCCATCCTCATCACCACCAAATCCGGTAAAGGCAACAAAGGGCTGGGCGTCGAATTCAATACCAACAATACGTTTGAGGTGCCCTTTTTTCTGTGGGAGCTTCAGAAGGAGTACGGCCAGGGCTACGGCGGGGTCAAACCGGCCAGTCAGCAGGATGCGGCCAATCACGGGCAAAACCACTGGGGCTCACGGTATGACGGTTCGGAGACGATTCAACTCGATGGCGTCAAAAGACCGTATTCGTACGTGAAAGATCAGGTGCTGGAGGACTTTTACAGCACCGGGCACACCAATTCCAACAACCTGTCTTTTTCGGGCGGGGGCGATAAGGGCAGTTTCCGGCTGGGGATCACGGACATGCGCAACAAAGGCATCATTCCGAATGCAACCATGCGCAGAAACAACATCAGTCTGGGGCTGAATCAGGCCATCTCCAAAAACCTGAACCTGTCGGCCAATGTCGATTACGTGAACGAGCGGGTTGATAACCGGTATGTTTTTACGGGAACATCCAGCAACAGCGCCGGAACGATTCTGTATGTAAACAGCAACATGCCGACCAGTGCGCTGTCGCCGGGGTACAATGAAGATTTCAAGGAAAAGGTACTGGGCACGGATTTAAACGCGACCAACCCGTATTATACCCTCAACCGGATTAAAAACCGGACGGATAAGGATCGGTTTATCTCCACCGTCAACGTGCGGTATAACCTGTTTGACTGGCTTTTTGTCCAGGCAAAAGCCGGGCAGGATTATTATAACTTCATGTCCAGCAAGCTCGTTCCGGAAGGAACCGGCTACCGGCCCAACGGCCAGCTTGACCAGATTCAGCAAAACTTCTGGGAGCGGAACTTCGAAGGCATGATCGGGCTGAACCGGAGCCTGAACAAAGATTTTGATCTGGCCGTCAACCTGGGCGGAAACCTGATGGCGCAGCACCGCTACACCACCACCATTGTTGGCTCCGGTTTCGTGGTTCCGCAGCTGCACGTCATCAACAATACCGTTAACCGGAATACCACTACGGCGACCTACGACAAAAAGATCAATTCGGTGTTTGCCACCGCCGAGCTTAGCTACCGGAACTACCTGTATCTGAACCTGACGGGCCGGAACGACTGGTTTTCGACGCTGAACCCTGAGTCGAACAACTTCTTTTATCCGTCGGCCGGGCTCAGTTTTGTGTTCTCGCAGGCCCTTGAGCTGCCCCGGGCCATCAGCTTCGGAAAGCTCCGGGTTGCGTATGCTGCGGTGGGCGGTGATACCGACCCGTATCTGCTCAATCTGACGTATGGCCTGCTGCCGTACAATTACGATGGCCGTTCGCTCGGAACCATTAACCAGTTTACCGTTCCCAACAACCGGCTAAGGCCGTTGAGTGTCAATGAGTTTGAGGCCGGTCTGGATCTGCGGTTATTCAACAACCGGCTGGGCTTCGATATTGCGGCTTATAATAAACTGACTACCAACGACATTGCCGTCGAGAGTATTTCTTCCACCACCGGTTATTCGGGTGTATCGGTCAATGTGGGCGAAATCCGTAACCGGGGGATTGAACTGCTGACAACCGTAAAACCGGTTACAACCCAAAACTTTAGCTGGGATCTGTCTTTTAATCTGGCCTACAACAAAAGCAAGGTGCTGAAGATCTCGAATACGTCCAAGGAACTGATTCTGGCGACGTCCACCAAAGCCTTCATCAAGCACATCGAAGGGGAGGAGTACTCGCAGATTGTGGGGCGGACGATTAAACGCAATGAGCAGGGGCAGGATATTATCGATGCCACCGGCCTGCCCATTGTTCCGGCCAATGTGGTGTCTTTCGGTTCCGGAATCCATAAATACACAACCGGTCTGATTAACACGTTTACCTACAAGACGTTTACGTTGTCGGCTCAGGTTGACGGAAAATTCGGCGGCAAGATTTATTCGGAAACTAATTACAGCCTCGACCATCGCGGTATGGCTCCCCACTCGCTTCTGGGCCGGGAGTCCGGAGCGGTGCTTCCCGGCGTTACCGAGAGCGGGGAGGTGAACAATGTGCTGGTAACGGCGGACCGGGTTAACAACCGGGCCATTATTGTCCGGCGACGCGATGCCCTCGACGACTACATTTATGACGCCAGTTTTATCAAGCTGCGCTACGTGTCGCTGACTTATAATTTGCCGAAAGCCGTCTACGAACGGATTGGGTTTGTCAAGGGGGCCAGTGTCTCGCTGGTTGGCCGGAACCTCCAGATTCTGATGAAACACACCCCCGGTCTGGACCCCGAAACCAATATATCGGCGGGGAACGATCAGGGAATTGAATCCACGGCATTACCGCCCACCAGAAGTTACGGTTTCAACGTGAATTTGAAATTCTAGTTCGGCAAAGCTTAACACCAATGGCAATGAAAAAGACACTTTCTATATTATTTACCGGCAGCGCACTGCTTCTTGCTGGCTGCGACAGCGGTTTTGAGGAACTCAACAAAGACCCCAACGCCGTTACCGCCGACCGTTTCAACCCGGCTTATCTTTTTACAACCGGGCAATACAACACGGCAAAAGGCGATGAAACCACCAGCCTGAATTATGCAGAGCCGTTTGTTCAGCACATGGCGACGCTGAGCAACGTGGGGATATTTGATTTTCAGGGCGATAAGTACGTGTACCACAAGGGAAATAATGAGGCCATGTGGAAAGGTACGTACAACGCCAATGCCGGTTCGTCCAAACTGATTGAGGATGTAATTGCGCTGTCGAAAGACAAACCCCAGTACCACAACCTGTACCACATGGCACGGATCTGGAAAACGGTGATTTACCACCGGCTCACGGATATGTACGGGGATGTGCCTTACTTTGAAGCCAACCAGGGCTATTACCAGCAGATTTACAAGCCCAAATATGACGCTCAGAAGGATATTTACGCCCACATGCTGACCGAACTGGAAGATGCTACTGCCAAACTGGACGCCAGCAAGACGCTATATTCTTCGGCTGATATTGTCTATGCGGGCAAAATTGACAAATGGAAGCGGTTTGGCTATTCCATGATGCTCCGGCTGGGGATGCGCCTTTCCAAAGTAGACCCGGCAGCCGCCGAATCGTGGGTCAAGAAGGCGTATGCGGGTGGGGTTTTTACCTCCTTTGAGGATAATATGTTTATCAGGGGAGCCGACAAAGCCGGAACGCAGGAAGTCCTGACCAACGGACAGAGCTGGACGTTAAGTGTTTCGGGAAGAAGTCCGGGTAAAATAGCCAAGACGTTTTTCGACTACATGAAAAGTCACAACGATCCCCGGCTGAAGCATACTGTTGCGGTTTATACCGACCCCACCAATGTGGCGACGAAAAACACCGATCCGGCGGTTCAGAAGGGTATGCCCAACGGCCTCGACCGCATAACGCTACCCAATGACCCCAGTTACGATCCGAAGGCACCGGGTCAGGAACACCAGTTTTCGGGCGTTAACCGAGATGTGTTTGCCAAGCTCGACGGGCCGAGGATGCTTCTGACCTATGGAGAAGTTCAACTGCTGCTGGCCGAAGCCGCCGTGCGGGGCTGGATTCCGGGCGATGCGGCCCAGTTTTACCGCAACGGCGTAACCGGCGCGATGAAGAGCCTCCAGCAATATGACGTGTCGGCAACGATTACAGATGCAGAAATTACGGCCTATTTAACGGCAAATCCGTTTGTGGGCATTGCCGACAAGGAGAAAGCCTTCGAGCAGATCAATTCGGAATACTGGGTGGCCACGTTTCTGAACGGCTACGAGTCCTACGCCAACGTCCGTCGTTCCGGCTATCCCAAATTAACGCCCATCAATTACCCGGATAATGAAACCGGTGGCACCTATCCGCGCCGTCTGCGGTACCCGGATGATGAACCGGTTTTGAATGCAGACAATTACAACGCGGCTGTGGCACGCCAGGGAGCGGATAGTTTCAAAACCAGAGTCTGGTGGGATAAGCCGTAGAGCGCCGGAAAGCCGGTAAAACCGACTTATTTTAAACGGTAAGAACAGGACTTCAGGAAAGCAGGTGGTTTGTGTACGGACCTTGCTGGCTGAAGTCCTGTTTTTTTATGGTAACCGGTCTGCTTCTTGGTTGATTTCCTGCGTTTCCTGCCCTCTTTTTCGGACAAAAGCGGTCCTTGTTCATCGGTAATTACCGCTTTCCCACCTGTCTTGAGCCCCGCACCGTTCGCCTTGTTTTGCGGAGAAAACCGGTTTTGCATAGGGGAAACCGGGTCAGGCAGTGATTACGTTTGGTCCCATCGTAAGCGTTTAATGGACCAGATGCTCACTTGAGCGCAGCTTGCCTTTCCATTCTTACATAAATAAAGTTAAATGAATATCTGCGTTTCGCTTTCCGGTGCGACCTCCATTTTTACGTTCGTACACAGGTTGGCGTTAGCACCACATCATCCTTAACTAAGCATGTCCAATCATTCAAAACAGGCCGTAAGACAGCCATTCGCTCAGGAGCACACCCGGCTCATTGGGTCAGAACGAGGTGCTTCCATTTCATCAACCTCATTTGCGCATCAAACCCAGGATTTAATCTGTTTTTCACACCTGCGCTGGAACTTCGTCTACCAGCGCCCCCAGCATCTGCTCAGCCGCGCCAGTCGCCACTTCCGCGTCTGGTTCTGGGAAGAGCCAGTGGCCGATCAGCAGCCCTGGCTGGAAGTGCGACCGATCAATCCCAAACTCCATATTCTGGTGCCGCACCTGCCCGCTGGCACCGACCCTCAAACCCAACATGACTACCAGCGCCGGTGGTTGCAGGAGCTGCTGGCCCAACAGCAAATCACCGACTTTGTGGCCTGGTATTACACCCCCATGGCCCTCAACTTTACCGAACATATCCAGCCCCGGCTTACCGTCTACGACTGCATGGACGAGTTGTCGGCTTTCCGAGGTGCTCCACCCCAACTGCGTGAGCGGGAAAAACAACTCATGCAGCAGGCCCAACTCATGTTTACCGGCGGACAGAGCCTCTACGAAGCCAAGAAAAACCTCCACCCCTCGGTGCATGCTTTCCCCAGCAGCATCGACAACCACCACTTTGGACAAGCCCGCCTGGGGCTGGACGATCCGGCCGATCAGCAGGCGCTGGCTTACCCGCGCATCGGCTTTAGTGGCGTCATTGATGAGCGGCTGGATATCCAGTTGCTGGGCGAGCTGGCCCGGCGTCGTCCCGACTGGCAGTTTGTGCTGCTGGGTCCGGTGGTCAAGATTGATCCGGCTTCTTTGCCTCAGGGTCCCAACCTGCACTATCTGGGCATGAAGGCCTACGAGCAGCTCCCGGCTTATTTCAGCAACTGGCAGGTGGCCTGGTTGCCTTTTGCGCTCAACGAGTCAACGCGTTTCATCAGCCCCACCAAGACGCCGGAGTACCTGGCGGCTGGCCTGCCGGTGGTATCGACGCCGATCCGGGATGTGGTCAGCACGTATGGGGAGTGTGGCACGGTATGGATTGCCGACGGGGTTGAGGAGTTTGAGCGGTCGATAGAAGCGGCATTGCAGAACCCCTCGGCCTTATGCTGGAGCCGGATTGATGCCCAACTAGCGCAGTGCTCCTGGCAGCAGACCTGGAAAGATATGCATACATTAATCCTGGAACAGTTCCAGTTACAATACCAAAAACATTCACTGTATGAGTAAACAACCAGCTACCACATCATCTACGAATTCTGTTTTACAGCCCCTCGCGCTCTGGGGTGGTATTGAATGCACGGTAAACCGGGTTGGTGATACCTACCAGGACCAACTTATGCGAAACGGCCACCATCACCGCGATCAGGATTTATTTCATGTTGCCCAACTCGGTCTGAAGACTCTGCGTTATCCCCTGCTTTGGGAGCGTACGGCTCCGGAGCGTGTCGACCAGCCTGACTGGCAATGGGCCGACCGACGCCTTGGGGTATTGCAGGAGCTGGGCATCCGGCCCATTATCGGTCTGGTTCACCACGGCTGCGGGCCTAAATATGCCACCTTTGCCGGGCCTGAATTTGAACGGCAGCTACCTCGCTATGCCCGGCAAGTCGCGGAACGCTACCCCTGGGTTGATGCTTATACGCCTGTCAATGAACCTTTGACGACGGCCCGCTTCTCGGGCTTAAACGGCCACTGGTACCCGCACGCCAACAGTCCGCGCGTGTTTGTCGATATTTTACTGCGCCAATGCCGGGCGACGGTTCTGGCCATGCAGCAGATCCGGCAGGTGCGGCCCGATGCCCAACTGATTCAAACCGATGATTTGGGGCAGACGCATAGTTCGCCGAAAGTAAACTACCAGGCCGAGTGGGAAAACCACCGCCGGTGGCTGAGCTGGGACCTTCTCTGCGGCTACGTAACGAAGCAGCATCCACTCTGGGACTATCTTCGCTGGGTTGGCATTCCATACGCCGACCTGGCATTTTTTGTGGACAATCCCTGCCCGCCTTCGGTGATTGGAATTAATCATTACATCACCAGCGAACGCTATCTGGACGAACGGATCTGGCAGTACCCGGTTCATATGCAGGGCGGAAACGAACGGGACCGGTATGTGGATACGGAAGTGGTCCGGGCGGCTCCCGAACAACGGGTTGGGCTAACAGGGCTGTTGCAGCAAGCCTGGAAACGCTACCAGCGGCCCATTGCCGTGACCGAGGCCCATCTGGGGTGTACCGTCGATGAGCAGATGCGCTGGCTGTGGGATATGTGGCAGCAGACCCAGCAGGCTCGTCAGGCGGGTGCTGATATACAGGCAGTAACAGCCTGGGCGCTCCTGGGTTCATTCGACTGGCATTGCCTGCTGACGCGTCATGAAGGCTATTACGAACCGGGGGCCTTTGATGTAAGCTCAGGGTACATGCAGGCAACACCCTTAGCGGAGTTGATTCAGTGCCTGGCTACGGGACAAAATCCCGCCGAGCTTGTGCCGCCGGGGCCGGGCTGGTGGCAAATCGTGCCGCAACCCGATCTGGCCTGACACGTCTGCGGTATTTCTAATTCATTTTATCACGTTAACCTGATTGTTTCTTTATGCAGTACGATTATGTAATTGTTGGGGCTGGATTTGCCGGGAGTGTACTGGCCGAACGGTTGGCTACGCAGGCGGGTAAAACGGTATTACTCATCGACAAACGGCCTCACATTGGGGGCAATGCGTACGATTGCCTGAATGAAGACGGTATTTTGATTCACCAGTACGGCCCCCATATTTTCCACACCAATTCACCGGAGGTTATGGCCTATTTATCGCAGTTTACGGAGTGGCGGCCTTACGAACACCGGGTGCTGGCTTCGGTAGACGGTCAGTTGCTGCCCATTCCGATCAATCTGGATACGGTCAATAAACTGTATGGGTACTCCTTTACCTCCGAAGAACTGGCCGATTATTTTCAATCCGTTGGTGAGCCGGTCGAGGAAATTCGGACCTCTGAAGATGTGGTAGTGAGTCAGGTTGGGCGTGATCTGTACGAGAAATTCTTCCGGGGCTATACCCGCAAGCAGTGGGGTGTTGATCCCTCCCAGCTCGATAAGATGGTAACCTCCCGGATTCCTACCCGCACCAACCAGGACGACCGCTACTTTACCGACGAATTTCAGTGTATGCCCCTGCACGGCTACACGAAAATGTTTGAAAAGATGGTCAATCATCCAAACATCCACATTCTGCTGAATACGGATTTCAGGGAGATTAATGAACAGCTATCGTATAAAGAACTGATTTATACCGGACCGATTGATGAGTATTTTGATTATTGCTACGGGAAACTGCCCTACCGGTCGTTGCGGTTCGATCACCAGACGCTGGATGTAAGCGATTACCAGCCGGTTGCCGTTGTTAATTATCCCAATGATCACGCTTATACCCGCATTACCGAGTATAAGAAACTAACCGGTCAGGAACATCCGAAAACAAGCATCACCTTCGAGTATCCGCAGGGAGAAGGCGATCCGTATTACCCGGTTCCCCGACCCGAAAATGCCGCACTTTACCGTCAGTACAAGCAACTGGCTGATCAGCAGGAGAATGTTCACTTTGTCGGTCGCCTGGGTACGTACCGGTATTACAACATGGATCAGGTAGTAGCTCAGGCGCTGACGCTGTACAAAAAAATGGCGGGTCTGGAATCATTGCAGGAGGTCGTAAAAAGCTGACGCGTTGATTGAGGTTCGTTCCATGTATCAAATCTGCTCCGGGCAACCGGTTTCTGCCGGATTATTTTCCAGCGTGATGATACCCCAAGAACCTGTTGTTTTCCTGGCGACCGATCAGGAAAACGATTACTACCTGTATCGACAAGCTTTGTATGAGGCTTGTCCAACGGCTGTACTCTATTTTTTCGGCAGGAAAGACGAATTAGTACAGGGTTTGCAGAATACCGTTTTTCCGCTTCCTTCCCTGCTTATTTTGGATTGGAAAATGGCGGATCGTCAGGGATACGCGTTGTTGAACCAGCTTCGGCAAACACCCGCCTGGCAGGCTATTCCGGTTGTTATTATGGATAGCGATCCGCCATCGGTGGATCAGCAGAAGTGCAGGGAAGCAGGCTATGAGATAGTCCTGCCGCCTGAAAAGACCTATGAAAACCTGGTGGAACGATTACGTGGACTGGCCCACGCCCTGATTTTATAACTATGAAAAACAATCGACTGGTCATTATTTCCCACCGCCTACCGTTTTCATTTAAAACCGAAAACAGAGTGACTACCCTGAAGCCGTCTGCCGGGGGCCTGGTAACAGCGGTAAAATCCCTGGACCTCTCGTCATTCGCCGAAAAGCCGGTCTGGATCGGGTGTGCAGACTTTACCCAGCGAACCTGGGATAAACACCAGGGGCTGGTGGATGACAGTTTTCAATACATCCCGATTTTTATTGATAAACAAACGCACAAGAGCTTTTATAACGGGTTTTCCAACTCGGTACTCTGGCCGCTTTTTCATTATTTTTCAACCTACGTTGATTATCATGATGAGTATTTCAAGGCTTACCAACTGGTGAATGAGACGGTTTGTGAAAAAGTAATGGAAGTCCTGAAACCCAATGACCTGATCTGGGTGCATGACTACCACTTTATTCCCCTTCCGCAGCTCATTCGTGAGCGGCAACCCGACGCCCGGCTTGGTTTCTTTCTGCACATTCCTTTTCCTTCGTATGAGCTGATGCGGCTGCTGCCCAGAGCCTGTCGGACGTACTTGCTGAATGGGTTACTGGGCGCCGATCTGGTGGGGTTTCACACCAGTGATTACCGCCTTCATTTTCTCCAGTCTGTCCAGATGGCTCTAGGGCAATCCACTACCTTGGGCAAGGTTGCCTGCGGAGATCGCGTCATTGAAACCGGTGTTTTTCCGATCGGTATTAATTATGCCCTCTATAATGAAGCCTATCACCAGCCGGAGGTTGAGCAGGAACGGCAGCAATTGCTCACTTCGTATCCCGGAAAACTGATCTTTTCCGTCGACCGTCTGGATTATAGCAAAGGCGTTCTCCAGCGGCTCGACGCTCTGGAGGCTTTTCTAAACCAGTACCCTCAGTGGCGGGAGCAGATCGTCTTTCTGCTGGTGGTCATTCCCTCGCGGGATGAAATCCTGACCTATTCGGAACGCAAACAGATGATCGAACAGGCGGTGGGCCGGATCAACGGTAAATTTGCCACCTTAACCTGGTTGCCCGTCGTGTACCGGTATGCGCCCCTGAGCTTTCCGCAACTGCTGGCTTCATACTCGGCCTGTGATGTGGCGATGATCACGCCCCTGCGGGATGGGATGAATCTGGTAGCCAAGGAGTTTGTGGCTTCCCGTCAGGATCAGCGCGGGGTGCTGGTGCTGAGTGAGTTAACCGGAGCGGCCAACGAACTGGGGGAGGCCCTGCTGGTTAATCCGCTGGATGAATACGAAGTGGCCGAAGGATTGAAACAGGCCCTTGAGATGCCACCGGAAGAACAGGCCCGGCGACTGGCGGCCATGCAGCAGCGAATTGCGTTTTATGACGTAAAAAAATGGGCTTCGGATTTCATCCAATTGCTGTTAAATACCCAATCGGCCAACCCCGTTGGCCGGGGGCTAACGCTGACCGGAAAGACCAGAAGCAGTTTGCTGACGGCCTATTCGAAAGCAAAATCCCGTTTATTGCTGCTGGATTATGACGGAACCTTAGCCGAATTTGTGTCGGAACCGGAGTTGGCATCGCCATCGGCAGCTGTGCTGGAAACGTTGGATAAGCTGGCTCAGATGCCGGGAAATAAGGTTGTTATCATCAGCGGACGCGACCGCGAAACCCTGGAAAATTGGTTTGGCCGTTTGCCCATCGACCTGGTAGCCGAACACGGTGCGTGTCAGAAGCAAAACGGAAGCTGGGAAGTAAACAACCGGGACGAAACCCACTGGAAAGCCAGCGTTCGGCCCCATTTGGAAGAGGTGGTTAACCGTTGTGCGGGCTCCTTTATTGAGGAGAAAGCGACGACGCTGGCCTGGCATTACCGTAACGCCGAAGAACGCATTGGGTTTGAACGGTCGCGCGAGCTGCTGTTCACGCTAACGCAGTTACTTCCTCATGGACTACGGGTTTTGGACGGCCATAAGGTGGTGGAAATAAAATCGGTGGATTGGGATAAGGGCAAGTTAGCCGAACGGCTGATTGCAGCCAACCCGTATGATTTTGTTCTGGCCATTGGCGATGATCAGACGGACGAAGACATGCTGGCGGTCTTAACCGAAAAGCACCACTATCCCATTAAAGTAGGTGAGGGCGCAACCGTTGCGGCTTTCCGTGTATCCGACGTAGGTCAGGTGCTGACGTTGCTGAATGCCTTTGTAAAGCATCCGGATTCTGAGCGGGTTAGGTGAGTTTTTTAGGAATTTCAAGCGTCTGAAAATGAGATGGTCCATGCTCCGTCTAATGCCCGGTTTTACTTGTTAAAGATCTAGGACGCAGACCGGTATCAGTAGTAGGCCGTTGCCTTATTTTCCCGAATTGAGCTTACTGCTTCAGGGATTCGCTTGGTTAAAGCGATGAAATAACCGTATAGCGAAAGAGGGAGCACGATGAAAAACAGTAAATTATTCTGCCTGGGCTGGATCGTGGGCAGCCTGGCTACCTGTCAGGAAGGTCCTTCGAAAAACCGTCAAGAGGAAGAGATGCTAATAACTAACCTCCGCGATCATTCGGTTACGCTTTCCGGTGAGTCGGATCTGGATTCGCTGCTGGCACAGATTGGCGATGCGCGGTATGTGCTGCTGGGGGAAGCTTCGCACGGTACGTCCGAATTCTATCAGTGGCGGGCCGCCATTACCCGGCGGCTGATTGCCGAGAAGGGATTTACATTCGTAGCCGTAGAGGGAGATTGGCCAGCCGCTTATCAGGTCAATCAATACCTGCACGGGAGCCCGGGGCAGACCCGCGAGGTTTTGCGGGCTTTCATGCGGTGGCCGACCTGGATGTGGGCCAATGAAGAGATTGCTCAGTTGGTTGACTGGATGCGAACCTACAACGACCAGGTGAATACGGCTTCGTCTTCGGCCAACGGTAAGGTTAGCTTTTACGGACTGGATGTGTATAGTCTTTGGGAGTCGCTGGATAGGTTAATCAACGATCCGCAGGCCACCAATCCGGAAATCCGTGCGCGAGCCCAGGAAGCCCGTCAGTGTCTGGCCGCTTTTGAAGGGGATGAACAAGCCTATGCCATAGCTACCCTGCGCGGTTCCCGCTGCAATGTGGCTCTGGAGCGTTTGCTCGAAGCCGTTCGGTCGGCAAACGCAGGTACGGCTCTGGAACAAGTTAACCGGGAACAAAATGCGCTTGTGGCTGTCAATGCCGAACGCTATTATTATTCGATGGTGCGGTCTGATGCCGAATCATGGAACATTCGGGATCAGCACATGGCGGCCACCGTCGATCAACTCATGGCCTTGCACGGCCCAACCGCCAAAGCCATTATCTGGGCGCACAACACCCACGTCGGTGATGCCCGGTTTACGGATATGGCTCAGGCAGGCATGGTAAATCTGGGCCAGTTGATCAGACAGGCTCACGAAGCAGACGGCGTATATATCGTCGGCTTTGGAACCTATCAGGGCGAGGTGATTGCCGGTGACTATTGGGGTGCGCCCGCCGAACGGATGCCGGTGCCCAGGGCCCTGTCTGGAAGTTGGGATGAATTACTTTATCGGGTTGGTCCGGAAAACAAAATCGTTTTACTCAATCAAATGCCGCAGGAAGGTGTATCGGCTCAGGAGCGCGGTCAGAGGGCCATTGGGGTGGTCTACAACCCGTCCAGCGAACGCGGCAATTATGTGCCGACGGTACTGGGCAAACGGTATGATGGTTACGTGTTTATCAATCAAACCCAGGCACTCACACCCTTACCCGTTCAGGCGGAGGCAAGGAGAGATAACGCCAAAGCACCCGTCGGTACGTATGCGCTTATCAACGATTAGTTATTTTTTGGGCTCATGACTCTAAAATCCAAAAGCCACCGATGGCCCATCGGTGGCTTTTGGATTTTAAGCACCACCCGTCCGTGCATGACGGCCCCGATTGCCGTTTGCTGAACCGCGAAGCTTTTCGTCAGATTGGCAGGTAAATTAAAAAGGTTGCCCCCTGACCGGGTTGACTAACAGCGGTAATGGCGCCCCCATGATTGTCCACTACTTTCTGGCAGATGGCCAGCCCAATGCCGGTGCCGGCATACTCACTCCTGCCGTGCAGCCGCTGGAAGACCTGAAAGATGCGGTCCAGGTACTTCTCATCAAAGCCGACGCCATTGTCATTTACCGCAATCTGGTGATACCTAGCGGCTGGCTGGGCGGGGTGTAACCCGGCAGGCAGGTCGCTGGCAGCTACGGATTGATACCGAATCGTGATGTGGGGTGTTTGTCCGGCTTGCCCAAACTTCAACGAGTTGCTTAAAAGGTTCTGGAATAACTGGCCCAGTTGCAACGCATCGCCGAGTATGGGTGGTAGCTCATCAATCTCAATAATGGCCTTTTTCTCCGTAATCACTAATTCCAGATCCGTCAGGACCGCATCAATCACCTGATTGAGGGAGATCAAGGCCGTACTTTTATGGAGCGTTGAAATACGGGAGTACGTCAGTAAGGCCCGAATCAGCGTTGACATGCGGCTGGCGGCCGATTGCATGCGTTCCAGGTAGTTCACGCCATCCTGCAACTGGGTTTCATACTGGCTTTTCAGCAGATCGCCAAACTGCTGAATCTTGCGGAGGGGTTCCTGCAAGTCGTGAGAGGCCACATAAGCAAACTGCTCCAGGCTTTCGTTCGACCGGTATAATGCCTTGTTGGCGAGAGCCAGCGCTTCGTTGGTACTTTTTAGCAGAGCCTGGGTTTGTTTCTGTGCCGTTAAGTCAGTCAAGATTAAGCTTAAACAATTGCCTTCGTCAAGCTGCAACGGGGTAGCCGACACCAGACAGGTTAAGGTTGTTTCGCCCTGATAAAGAGTTAGTTCTCTCTTACTGGCCTTTTGCCAGCTTTCCTGGATAAATAGCTCGTAAGCAGCCTGATAATCAAGGGTGATATACGGTTTGAAGGCAGAACCGATGACACTCGACAGCGGCCTTCCAACCATGGCAGCAAAGGTAGAATTGCTGTAAAGAATGAGTCCCTGCTCATTAAGCGTTACGGCACCTTCATGCATGGTCTCGATGAAAACCCGGTATGTCTGATCGGCCGTTTTTAGCGTGTAGAGTTCATGCCCCTGCTGCCCCTCTACGACAATTGCATCCACCTGGCCTGTTCTGATCGCCTGGATGGTGTCTAAAGCTTCCTCTAATTGAATGCGTAACTGCTCATTCTCAGCAATTACCTGTTCGAACGTTCTTGGGGGATTCATTAACCAATAATGCCTAAACCTTTCAATACCTTGTCGGTGTCGGAAAGATCACCGATAAAACGGCGCTCTGGCCAGGGCGCTTCCTTGATGAGTAAAGGTAAGGCGATGATCTGGACCGATTCGGCGAATTGTTTTTGCTGATGCACGTCAATAATCGTTAATGTATAACGGCCCGGTAAATGAGTTTCGCAAATGTGTTTAATATTGGCAATTGCCCGAACCGAATAAGTCGAAGCGCCCGTCACATACAGGCGAAATCGATATAATTCACTACCATCTGGTCCATTGGCATCCTCCGGGGCGGACTGACTCATTTTATTTCTTCGCGGAACGAATGTCTAAACCTACCAGTACTTTTTCTTCATTTGACAGATCACCGATAATCTTACGAATGGGTTCAGGGACTTTCTTGACCAGTGTTGGAACGGCCAGAATCTGATCGCCAGCCGCCAGTTGAGGGTGTACTAACAAATCAATTACTTCAATAACATAATTGCCCGCCAAATGTTCTTCGCAGTACCGCTTCAGATTGTTCAGTGCCGTTACCGATTTAGCCGTCTTGCCCGCCACGTAGAGCCGTAACTCCCAGACGTTTTCCTGTTTCTTCATGAATTAAGTGTAGGGATAAAATCGGTATTTATTCGTCATTATGCCGATTGCGAATCAGTTGGTCCCGGTTTTGTTCGATGATTTCCTTGCGCAGGTCCTCTTCCACAAAGGTCCGATTCAACTCATCCTGTACCGATTCGAATTCTTCTTTCAGGCTGGCAATTTTTGATTCCAGGACCAAACGTTTGCGTTCAATTTCCCGGTCTTTGTGGGTCAGCGCATGTCCCCGCAAGGCCACCTCTGTTGCTTTCTGCAATTGCTGGGCTTCCCGGGCCGATCCGGTCAGTACCCCTTCGGATCCCAGGTATACATCAATTAAATCCATCCCGGTGTTGGTAATGACAAACTCCCGTACCTGGTTGGAGTGTTTCATTCCCCGGGATTTCATTACGTAGAGCCCCCGGTTTCGTTCACCATTCGATTCGATATCGCGTACCAGCAGCCAGGCATCCACCAGAGAGGAAACGCCTTCGTCGGTTTGTTCATTAATAATGGTGTGGAGGGAGAGCGCCGTAAAAAGTACGGTAATCTGCTCGGACTGTAAAAAATCAATCAGCCGGATCAGCATCGACCGGACTTCCCGTAATGAGCCAATCGTCACCAGGTTCGTAATCGGGTCAAGCACCACGGCCTGGGGCTTAAATTCATTGATAAGCTTATGAATGGTCACCAAATGCATTTCCAGTCCATTAAGCGTAGGCCGGGAAGCCTGGAATCTGAGCAACCCTTTTTCCATATGAGCCTGAAGGTCAATCCCGATGGAACGCATGTTGCGGCAAATCTGCTGGGGTGATTCTTCAAAAGCAAAGTAAAGCACCCGCTCGCCCCGCTGACAGGCGGCATGCACAAAACTGGCGGCCATGCTGGTTTTGCCCGTCCCGGCGGTACCCGACACCAGAATGCTGCTTCCCTTATAAAATCCCTGCCCGTCCAGCATTTTATCCAACGCCGGAATGCCCGATGAAACGCGTTCCTCCGATACCGGATGATCCAGCGTGAGCGAGGTGACCGGCAAGACCGAAATACCGTCTTCGTCAATTAAATATGGGTATTCATTGGTGCCGTGGACGGACCCCCGGTATTTGACAATCCGCAGCAACCGGGTGGATATCTGGTCGACAACGCGGTGCTGCAATAGAATCACACAGTCGGAAACGTACTCTTCCAGTCCGTCGCGGGTTAGTGTGCCGGTTCCCTGTTCACCCGTAATGATGGCGGTCACGCCTTTTTCTTTTAGCCAGGTAAAGAGACGCCGAAGTTCGCTGCGAAGAATAGCATGGTTAGGTAAGCCGGAGAACAGGTTTTCGATGGTGTCAAGAACCACCCGTTTGGCCCCGATGCTGTCGATGGCGTAGCCCAGCCGAATAAAGAGCCCCTCCAGATCATATTCGCCGGTTTCCTCAATTTCGCTGCGGTCAATATGAACATGATCGATTTTGAGGAGCTGGTCGTTTTGCATCTGAATCAGATCATAGCCCAGGGAAGCCATGTTGGCGGCTAATTCATCGGCTTTTTCCTCAAAGGCGACAAATACGCCCGGTTCGTTAAATTCTAACGCGCCCCGGACGATAAATTCAAGGGAGAATAACGTTTTTCCGCAACCCGGTCCTCCGCAAACAAGCGTTGGTCGTCCTTTGGGTAAGCCCCCGTTGGTTATTTCATCAAAGCCACTAATACCCGTCAGGGCTTTCGGTAAGGCCGGTAGAGATTGGATAACCTTTTGATAATTAGAAGAATTCATTGCGATTCAGGTGACTGTCGAATTCGAAAGCTAGAAACAGTTAGTACACACGTGGATTAGATCACGAATACCGGCCACGAATCGAAGCAAGGAAAGCAACCGGAATTTTGATCGTTAACACCAACTCCTTCTTAACGCAGAACACCTGTTTGGCCAATTCGATAGGTAGGGAGCCAACGCAATTTTGTTAAAAAATAACTCTTATACAATTGTTGGACGAGTAAGTGCAAATTCAAGCAGGGCCTGATCCGGAACGTTGATCGACTGGCGGATACTTTTGAGTCAATCCGTTTTATCTTAATACAGCGAAATGCCCTGTCCAGAATTGGACTAAAATTCGTCCGTTTGAGGACAGGGCGGGGCAGCCTTGTACAGTAGTTTACTTGCCTTATGTCTGAAAGCCGACCAGCAGGTCCAGGTCCAGGACGTGGGCTATTTTGGATAGCACTTCGATGGTCACCTGTTGCCCGTTATTTTCGTACTTATTGACGGTGGGCGCTGATATTCCCAGCTTTTGAGCCAGTTCTTTTTGGGTAAGATCAGCCTTTAAGCGGCTCTCCCGGATTAACTTTCCTACCTGTTGGAGGCTTGTTTGCTGATCATTGGCTTTGACCAGAACACACATTGAATGAACCATATACGCTCTCATTAAACAATAATCCCTGCCCGACTCGCTTGATTGTGCCGCCTGAACGGGTTACAGCGAGTAGTCACCGGCTGCTTCGGGCTGATACACAATCTGATCTATTTTGATTTTGACGGTTCGGCTGGGAATGGGCAGGGTAACGATATCGTTCTGTTTACAACCCAGCAGGGCCGTTGCTAACGGGGCAAATATGGAAATCTGGTTCTGATGAATATTCACCTGCTCGGGATACACCAGCCGGAGTTCCAGGCTCTTGTTGTTTTCCAGATAGCTGATCCGTACCCGGGAGTTCATCGTCACCACATTCGCCGGAATTTCGGTTGGTTCCAGCAAGGTAGCCTGGTCCACGCCCCGGGCCAGATTCAGGAGTTGGTTTCGGGAAACAGAAGGATCGGATTGCGCCTGAACGATCCGTTGCTTCAGGCGTTGATAATCCAGTTTACTAATGATTAAATTTTGCATGGCATAAAAAGTTAAGCAGGAATGGCTGAGCAGTCGAAAGCCGACTGACTGCCCGTAAAGAAAATCCGGGCGGTAGTTATTCCGCCCGGCTTCCGCCTGTTCGTTTGACGTTGTGAATTGAAATAAGTCGGCTGCGTGCCGGCCTTTCTGGCAAAGCAGCCGAACCGGGTTACTAATTAAGATGAAGGGTTGCCGATCCCTGATCCTGGCGTTTTACGTTATTAATCAGCGATAGAATAATCACCGCAATAATAATGGTAACGGCAACCTGCAGGGTTGAATTGGAATAGAAATGGTTAGCTTCGCTATGCGATCTTTTCAGCGTCTGCTGACCCACGGTTGCCTGAATCTGCGCCAGTTCGTGCAGGTAGTTAACGCCCTGCTGAAAAATGGCAGCCCCCTGCTGGTTGAATAATTCCAGAGCCTCCTCGTGTCGACCCGCCTGCTGAAGCTGGACAACGGTTTGCTCCAGTTGGGCATACCGGCTCATGCTGGTTTTGAAGGACTCCAGACTTTTCACTTCCTCTTTCACCAGCACGGTTTTTTCAAACTGGTGAAGGATCTGCCTCATCGTATCATCCCGTTGTTTCAGTTGCTTTTTTAAGTGCTGCGCCGAAGGTTGCTGTAATCCTAAATAGATGTCGAGCAAATGCCGTTTGGTATGCAGATTTTCACTCAGGTACAGGACTTCGATAGCGGGTTGCAGGCGGTCCTGATACACCGTTTTCATGGCCTGGTCCATATCCTTGACGCTGCTTCGCATGCTCAACGAGGTGAGAATGATTACCACCAAGACAGGCAGGAATAGCAACACGGCTTTTAATTTTTGCTGGGTTAAATTAGATCGGTTCATGTTTTCCTAAATTAATACCGTGTAGACGGTAGGTTTATCCTAACACTCTTTTCAGGCAGGGCAAAACCACCCCGCCTGAAATACCGTATAAAAGTCCTGCGGTCGAATGGGGCTTTCAGAAACCTTGTTCAGCATCGGAAGCACCGTTCGTCAGGCTAACTGGAGTTCCACCGTTTTTGATGGCGGCACCAGCGTAGTAATTCAAGCCGCTCGGTGGGGGAGAGCAGCGTCAGTAGTTTACCCAATTCTTTCCGAAACAGTCTGCGGTCGAAACCGACTTTCTTGAGTACCAGTTGACTATATTCTAACCAAGACATAACTGTATAGCGATAAAGTGGTGAAACGATTGATAAACCGGCCTTTTCAGGAGGTTCAGGCTGTAAAATTGGGTTCCTCATAAAAAAACGGCCTCTGAAAATAAATCGCGTAATCCTGAGGGTTCAGATGCATTCGTAAATAATCCTTCAGATAGTATCCGCGCCTTTCCAGCCAGTGCTGCCTGAAAGCGTTAACCGCCTGACAGGCCGGAAAACCGAGCTTTTTATAAAAGGTATATTCGTTCGGGCACAGTTCTTTCAACCACTCCCGATAGTCTTTATCCGTCGGCTCAAACGGCCACGGGGCTGCCGAATAATATTGACAGATGATTCGTCCAATTCGGCTATAACGGTCTCGCAGTTCCTTGTCCATAGCTTCGTTCATTCAGTTTAGAAAGCCAAAACTCGCACCGAAAGCAGAGCGTTATTTGGTACGCTTTACTGATTTCTGTTGGAATTAAAATTTTACAGTTGTAAATTTACACTTGCAAATTATAAAAAGCAATAGGACTATGACCTATATTAGTGCTCAACCTCGTTTGACGGATTCCTGGGATGATATCTGTTTTCCGGTGGAATCGGTCTGGCTGGCCGACCTGTTACCGAACTATGATATTGTCGCCACTGATCGGCAGCAGTTGATCGTTGGAAATATAGCCGGAGGGCGCAATACCATTTTTGGTATTCAGAGCGCCGATTACTCGGTTGTTCCCAATACCGTTATTCGGGAGGTAGTGGACGAGTTGATTCCGCAATACAAGCTGTTGGTTCAGTATACGCCAACCGGCGAATTCAGCATCAACATTATCCTGCCCGAAGTCTTCCGGATTGGGAAAGAGTCGCTGCAACGGAGTCTGATTTTAACCAATAGTTACAACGGCAAAACGCCCTTCGCCCTTCAGGGCCAGTCGTTCATTACCCTGCTGCACCCGGATTCGGTCCTGCGCGGCAGCATGTACCGGGGCGTATGTCAGAACGGTCTGTTGGGGTGGGCCGATCACTTCGAGGATGCAGCGGCTTACCAGACCTGGCTGGAAGAGTGGTCGGCCGCGAGTCAGAAAACACGTTTACCCAAAAACCGGCCGACTGGCGGACGCAAAGGGCGGCCAAGTCCGGGTATACGAACGATTCACCACAGCGAACTGACCATCGACGTGTTTCGGCAGCATTTGCGGGACCTGCTTATTGATCACCTCAAGCCCGAATTGACGTTAACCTCCGAAATCTATGCGCAGTTGCAGAAAAGGGAAATGCGTTCGCGGGACGAGGGCCTGCTGCGCGAATTGCCGGTACCGGCCCAACTGGCTAAACAGGCTCGTGAGCGTCTCAGGACCGAGGAGCAACTGCTGAATGTCGGGCCTTCGTACTGGCTGTTATACAACGCCGTCAATTATGCCCTCTTTACCAGCCGCAGCAGCCTGACGCTAAACGACCGCTACCGGCTCGATGAACAGGTTTTTCATCAGTTAGCAGCCCGTTCTTTCGCGTAAAAGCATGTGATTGACCGTTAAACCGTCCTCTCGTGGTATGGTTTCCGACGGTATCTAACCTTTAATGTTTCTCAACATGACTCCATCCATAATAAATCGAATCGCCATCCTGACTTCGGGGAGTGATGCGCCCGGTATGAATGCCTGCATTCGGGCGGTTGTTCGGGGTGCGCTCTACCACGGTATTGAAGTCATGGGTATCCGCCGGGGCTATGGCGGGCTGATCCGGGGTGATATTTTTTCCATGACATCGCATTCGGTCAGCAACATTATTCAACGGGGAGGGACCATTCTCAAATCGGCTCACTGCCCTGAATTCATGACGGTTGAAGGCCGCCAGAAAGCGTACGAGCAGTTGATGAATCATGGCATTGACGCCTTAATCGTCATTGGCGGAAACGGTACCTTTGAAGGGGCGCTGCATTTCTACGAAGAGTTTGGGGTGCCAATCATGGGTATACCGGGCACAATTGATAATGATTTATTTGGAACGGATTATACCATTGGCTACGACACCGCCGTCAACACCGCCCTGAAAGCCATTGACAGAATTCGGGACACGGCTGATTCGCACGAGCGGATTTTTCTGATTGAGGTGATGGGGCGCGATTCGGGGTATATTGCCGTCCAGTCCGGCATTGCCGGGGGCGCCGAGATGGTCGTTATATCGGAAGACCCGCTCTCGACTCAGGAGCTGGTTGATACGCTCAAACAGGGCTTTAACCGGTCCAAATCGTCATCCATCATCATTGTGGCAGAAGGCGAAACAAAGGGAACTGCCGCAACGCTGGCTGATCAGATTCGGAAACAGGTTGACGATAAATTCGATATGCGTGTGACGGCCCTGGGCCACGTTCAGCGCGGAGGCACACCCAGTGCGTACGATCGGATTCTGGCCAGCCGTTTGGGTTTGGGTGCGCTGGAAGGGCTGCTGGATGGGACCATAAATGTCATGGTGGGAATCATTAATAACCAGTTGGTTTATACCCCGCTTCGTGAAGCCATTGACCGCTCCAAACCGATCAAAAATGAACTGCTACGGATGGTCAACATACTGAGTGTTTAGCCGGACTCCGTATCAGTTACCAGACGGTTTCAGGAAGGAGAAGCGATTTTTAGCAGGATAATTCCCCCAATAATCAATGAGGCTGCCAGCAGACGAATCAGGCTGAAGGGTTCGCCCAGAATAACAATACCAACCACGAACGTACCGACTGCGCCAATACCCGTCCAGATGGCATAAGCCGAGCCAAGCGGCAGCGTCCGTAGCGCCATTGCCAGCAGGCCGATGCTGGCGATCATCGCAACCGCCGTAACGATGGACGGCACCAGCCGGGTAAACCCCACAGACTGTTTCATGGCGTAGGCCCAGATGATCTCTAAAATACCCGCTAATACCAGATAAACCCAGGCCATACGATCTGCTTTTGGAAAAGATTGGTAGTTGTTTCTTGGTCGGCTTCTTCGGATAATCCGAGTTCTGTTACCGGTCAAATTCACCCAGCGCAGGATGAGTTCCCGTTGTTGGTGAAAAATGCTGTGGAGGAGCCGTCCTTGTTTTATACCGCCGACTCAGAAGCCGTTCTCTCGCTTACGGCTTTGATTTCACACGCTAGTAACGACGGATCGGGCGTTGTCTTTGCCGACCGGTTTGGCAAGCCCTTTTTCCGTTTGAGTGCTTTCCGCCCGCGAATGGCGCCAAGCGAATAGGACCGGCTGGAAGGAATGTTGTTGACAATCAGTGCGATGACTAACAGAATCGTAACACCCGTCAGAACCGGAGACAGCGTGTAGCCAAAACCCAGGCTTTTGATTTTTTCGGACCCAATGTTGGCAATGAGTGCGGTTGCGCCCGCTGGTGGATGCATCGTTTTGGTGATTTGCATACAGACAATCGAAAGCGATACGGCCAGAGCCGAAGAAAGCCAGAGGTGATCTGGTATCAGCTTATAAACAGCCACCCCAATCAACGACCCGATCAGGTGCCCGCCCACCAAATTTCGGGGCTGGGCCAGCGGGCTATGGGTTGACCCGAAAATTAAAACACAGGAAGCACCAAAAGAACCAATAAGGAAAATATCATCCTGCTGCGTAAAGCGCGATTGCTGGAGTAAACCGATTAAAGCGATGGCCGTAAATGCCCCCAGGAAGGTCCAGAAATGATCGGCTGGCTCAAGGATTGTCTGGCGGTAAATAACATAACGGGCAATGCGATAACGTCGTTTAATTCTTTTTTTCACAAGAGAACCTGGATTGTGCCGATCTGAATCAGCGAAAGCAAACTAATAAGAGAAAGCAGTCGATGGAAAATGGACATCGGAGTTAGACTCTTTTCAAGCTGCAAATTTACTTAGACGAATCGGGAAAGTATAATAAAATAGGCCTTTTGTGTCCAGATTTCTATCAATAATACCTTTTCTTTGCTATAACGGTAATTTTAGTTGATGGTGCTGGTCGTAAAACCCCGCAGCGGTTTTCCCGGTTCATTTCCCCTAGGTCACGTTTTACTGTGGCTACTGATGAAGCGATATGACAGTAACGAATGATGTGTCGGGTGGATGATTTACAAGAACAGGGCGTAATTTTGCTGACGCAGCAACTTCATGATTTTAGCAACACTGTTATGAGCAAGAAAAACCGTACGGGGATTGTTTTCTCGACAAATCCCGACTTTGAATACCAGGCCGATCATGATTCGGATGCGGAAACGCTGCCACCCCAGCAGCAAAATCTGAAAGTCTGGCTTGATCGGAAAGGGGGCGGGAAAATCGTGACGGCCATCCGGGATTTCATCGGTACGGAAGCCGACCTGACCGACCTCGCCAAACAACTGAAAGCCGCCTGTGGCGCTGGCGGCTCGGCCAAAGACGGAGAGATTCTGATTCAGGGCGATCACCGCGATAAAGTCCTGGCCTGGCTGACGAGCAAAGGCTACAAAGGCAAAAAAGCCGGAGGCTGAAGAGTTAAGAGTTAAGAGTTAAGAGTTATGAGTTGTATGCGTCAGCCCACTCATAATTCTTAACTCTTCATTATTAACTCATTTCACTCCGCCCAGCCAGTTTTTCAGGGGCCGTGAGAACAGGAGGATGAGCAGGGCGAAACCGAAGCTGAAGTAGACGATGCTCATAAACATATCGGGCATTTGCCGGACATTTTCTTCGTCGAAGCCGCCCGCGAACAAGCCCGCAATGAGGTTGCCGAGTGACGTCCCCACGAACCAGATGCCCATCAATTGACTCAAGTATTGCTTGGGGGCCAGTTTGGTAAAGGAACTCAGTCCCACCGGACTCAGGCACAGCTCGCCCAGCGTATGAAACAGGTACGTAAACGTCAGGAAAACAGGGGTGGTAAGCTGGCCGGTGAGGGCAATTTTAGAGGCAAACACCATCACCAGATAACCCAGACCCAACAGCAGCAGGGCCACGGCAAATTTCAGGTGCGGGGCCGGATTCTGGTTGCGATTGCCCAGAAAGATCCAGAGACTCGCCAGTACAGGCGAAAAAATCAGGATAAAAGCCGGGTTGAAATTCTGAAACCAGCTCGACGGCATGTCCCAGCCGAAGAAATTCAGGTCGGTATAGCGGTCGGCGAAAATCTGGAGTGACGAACCCTGCTGTTCAAAACCGGCCCAGAAAATGGCCGATGCCAGAAAGAAAACGAACAGGACGCCAACCCGTTTTTTCTCAACAAGCGTTAACCCGCCCGCCAGCAGAATAAACAGGAAATAACCCACGGCAGTCAGCGTAATAATAACGCCCGCTCCCTTCGCCAGACCCTGGGCCGTCGTCAGGTCAAGAACACCGGTAAATTGCAGGATGATCAGGATAGCAGCTAAACCGATCAGGAAAAACAGGCTGCGGTTTGGTCCGCTTTTCTCCGTGCTCACCTCCGCTTTGGTCGGCACGTTGCCGTACTGGCTGAGGTATTTCTGCCCGAAAAACCGGAAAACAATCAAACCGAGAAACATCCCGACCGCTGCTGCGCCAAAACCGTAGTGCCATCCGACTTTCTGCCCCAGGTAACCGACAATCGTGATGCCGAGGAACGAACCCATGTTGATGCCCATGTAAAAAATGGAAAAAGCCGCATCGCGCCGGGCACCGCCTTCGGGATATAGTTCGCCAACGATGG
Organism: Larkinella arboricola; assembly: GCF_003259745.1. GTDB lineage: Bacteria > Bacteroidota > Bacteroidia > Cytophagales > Spirosomataceae > Larkinella > Larkinella arboricola. The sequence goes on from NZ_QLMC01000005.1 coordinate 205,744, forward strand.
AACTGATGTTGGGTTTGAGCAGGCCGGTGCCGAGGGCAACGGTGGCCAGGCCCAGGTAAAACAGGCCGCTGCTGCCCGGAATCGCCAGCAGAATGTGGCCCAGCATAATCACGATTCCACCGTACCAGATGGATTTGCGCTGTCCCCATATATTATCGGCAATCCAGCCGCCGGGCAATGAAAGCAGGTAGGCCGAAGCCGTGTATAAGCCGTAAATCGCGGCTCCTTCCGCTTCACTCAGCCCCATACCGCCCCGGACGTTGTCGATCAGGAACAGGAGCAGAATGGCCCGCATACCGTAGTAGCTGAACCGCTCCCACATCTCCGTGAAGAACAGAACGTATAAACCGGTTGGGTGTTTATTGGAAGTGGCTGTAGGTGAGATCGTTGCTTGCATCGTACTGACCTTGTTGATGATTCTGTAAAGAAGAAATTCTTTGTTTCTACGCAAGAAAAACATTAAAGATATACGCTGGACGGGAATCTCCCAAAAGTTGATCGGGTTAAGGCGAAATCGGCCCAATGAATTCGGAAGCGGTATGGTAGAAAAGAGCGTGGATTTAATCAATTTCCGGCGAAAAGAGTTTCATACAGTACCATCAACCCAGCACGAGCGTATGACAACCCCTGAGAGCCTGCCCAAAGCGGAAATGGTAGTGAATGCCGCCGAACGCTTCGACAACCTGAGTCCGGCTGAATTGCTTGAACACGCCATTCGGAACGGTGAAGGCCAGTTAGCCGATAACGGCGCGCTGGTGTGCGATACCGGCGAGTTTACGGGCCGCAGTCCGGAAGACCGGTACATCGTTAAGGATGACACAACCGCGGATACGGTTTGGTGGGGTAAGATTAATAGTCCGTTTGATCCCGATAAATTTGATTCGCTGCACCGGAAAATGATTGCCTTTCTGGCCGATAAACGGATTTATAGCCGGTATGCCTACGCTGGCGCCCATCCTGATTACCGGCTGAATCTGGAGGTGATCAATACCCTGGCGTGGCACAACCTGTTCTGTCACAACCTTTTTCTTCGCCCGAAACCAGAGGAACTGGACGGTTTTAAGCCGGAATTTACCATTCTCTGCGTACCGGAATTTAAAGCCAATCCGGAGGAGGACGGTACGCGCAACGAAAACTTCGCGATTCTGAACCTGAGCCGGAATATGATTCTGATTGGTGGAACGGCTTATGCGGGAGAAATGAAAAAAGGCATTTTTTCGGTACTGAATTTTAAATTGCCGACCGAACGGGCCACCCTTTCCATGCACGCATCGGCCAACAAAGGCAGCAGGGAGGATACGGCGCTTTTCTTCGGTTTGTCGGGAACGGGTAAAACAACCCTCTCGGCAGACCCGCAGCGGCAACTGATTGGCGACGACGAGCACGGCTGGGCCGAGGAAGGCATTTTTAACTTCGAGGGTGGGTGCTACGCCAAAGTGATTGATCTGTCGGCGGAAAAAGAACCGCAGATTTACGGGGCCGTCCGGTTTGGGGCCGTGCTGGAAAATACGAAGTTTCAGGATGGCGGTCGCACCATTGATTATGCCGACAAGTCGAAAACCGAGAACACGCGGGTCGCGTATCCCATCCATTTTATTGACAACGCGCTGGAACCGTCGGTGGGCGGTATTCCGGAGAATATTTTTTTCCTGACGGCGGATGCCTTCGGGGTGCTGCCGCCGATTTCAAAACTGACGCCCGGCCAGGCCATGTACCACTTCATCTCGGGTTATACGGCCAAAGTCGCGGGCACGGAAGTGGGCGTAACCGAACCCGAAGCCACTTTCTCGGCCTGTTTTGGAGCGGCTTTTCTACCCCTGCACCCAACTAAATACGCGGAAATGCTGGGCGAAAAGATGGAAAAACACCAGACCAACGTCTGGCTCATTAATACCGGCTGGAACGGAACCGGCAATCGGATTGACCTCCGGCACACCCGCGCCGTCATTTCGGCGGCTTTAAATGGTGATCTGGAAAAGGTTGATTACCAAAGTCATCCGATTTTTGGGGTGGCCGTTCCGCAGTCGTGTCCGGACGTGCCAGGCGAGGTGCTGAATCCGGAAAAAAGCTGGAAAAGCCGGGAAGAATACGACAAAAAGGCGAAGCGGCTGGCCGAATTATTTCGGGAGAACTTCAGCAAGTACGAGGAGTTTGCGAACGACGAAATCCGGGCGGGTGGACCGGTGGAAGGCTGAACTCGGACTAAGCCGATTAAAGGCATTAACCGGGATTTCCTAACTTGCGGAGCATCGTAGTGAATCCCCTAATCCGTGTCCTGATGATTCTTCCGTTTGATTTTCAAAATGACCCTTTTTTGCTTCTGGATTTCACCGCAGACAATCCGGAGCTTGCCGATCTGGACCTGACCAATACGGCGGTATTTACAGACTATGTATTTGGAAAAATCCGGCAGGCCGGGGCCGTTGCTGGCGTTGGCGGGTATAACGAACACCGGGTCATTTACCGACGCAGCCCTCACTTTAACCAGACGGAAGAATCGCGCTGCATTCATTTGGGCATTGACCTCTGGGCCGAAGCCGGAACACCCGTTTTTGCTCCGCTGGACGGCATCGTTCACAGCTTTCGGGACAATAACAACTTCGGCGATTATGGCCCGACCATTATCCTGGAACACGTCTGGAACGGCAAGCCGCTGTATACGCTGTATGGCCACCTCAGCCGCCCATCGCTGACGGGTTTGCAGGTAGGCATGGCCGTAAAAGCCGGGCAGAAAATCGCTGAACTTGGGCCATTTCCGGAAAATGGTGACTGGCCTCCGCACCTGCATTTCCAACTGATGACCGATTTAGGGGGTCATCAGGGTGACTTTCCCGGTGTCTGTACGCTGAGTGAACGCGAACGGTATCTGGCCATCTGCCCCAATCCAAACCAGTTGCTGCACATACCGGGCCTGAATTAGTTCTTTTCGGTAATCGCGATTGTGATGGTGTGGGGAGCCACTTCGTCACCGCCAAAATACGGATAGAGCCGGTAGCGTTTGTTGCTTTTAACGGTCGTGCAACCCCGGGCAATAACGGTTTCTTTACCCTGAAAAGTAAACACGTAGTTACCGCCAATGATACTGAGCTGGCAGTCTGTGGGCTGATTCAGGGCCACTGTGCCGAGGTCCTGCGTAATACGTTCACCGTTACGGTAACAATAGGCATGAATATGGAGTGCGTTTTCCCGCCAGCTCCATCCAAAGCGGGCGCTGGCCTTGTTATGCTGAACACCGCAGTCAGAAAAGCCGTAAAGCTTGTTGATGTCGTACTGATTCTCAGCTGTTTTGCTGGTATAAATGGCCGAACTGTCGAACGTGACGGTAAACGACAGGGTGGTTTTGGCCGTGTAGGACAGCTTACTGTGATTGGAAGAATGGTCACCGGCCTTGATTCGATAAACCGTGGTGACTGGTGAGGCAGGGTCTGCGGGAATACCGGGAGGAATGCCACAACCGAGTAGTCCAATAAGGCCGATAACGACCAGACGGGTGACAGAGCGCATTACGAAACGGACTCGGAGAGTCTTCAAGAACAAGTGATACGGTGATTTAACAAAAACAGAATAACACTTCAAGAACGACAAACAAGTAGTAATCTTTTATATCCATGCGTAAACTTTCTTTTTTAGTAATCAGTCTCCTGAGTTTTTTTTCGGCAACGGCGCAGGTAGCGCAGACGCCTGATTTGCCCGTCAACCGGATTGTGGTTCTGGGCGATGCCGAACTCGAATTGCCCGCCGATCAGGTGCGGGTTGTCGTCAATCTGCAATATTCCGATCCTACCGACGCGAAGAAGGCTTATAACGCCCATCAGGCCGCCGAGAAGCAGTTGGTAACGTTATTAAAAGACTACCAGATCAACGAGAAGGATATTCGGTATACCCTGCTACAGGTGCAAAAAAATCAGAACGATGTTTACCCAACCGGTGAACGGCGGCAGGAAATCGTCACGATGCAGCAGGTTATTTTTGAACTGAACAAACCGGAACGATATCCCGCCCTGCAACTGGCCCTGATTAATGCCGGTTTTAATCGCTTTCAGGCTACCTATCATTCAACGAAGGAAGAACAAAGCAAAAACTTGGCGTTAGAAAAGGCCATTGAAGCCGCTCGCGAAAAAGCCGTCGTTATGGCAAAAGCCGCAGGCCGAACATTGGGAACGGTATTGAGTGTTCGGGATACCGAAGAAACCGATCCGGTTTTTCAAAAGCGGTTTGGGGCAGGGTATAGTTATGGATCAGCTCTTTATGCTTCTGCCAGAGCGGAAGGAAATTTGCTCGACATTCCGCAAACCATCCGGATTCCGGCACAGGTGAAGGTGACGTTTGAACTGAAATAATTCCATCACCGGAGATTGAACAGATGAGCACAGGCACCCGGCTGGATCAGCCTGTTTCCGGGCAGTTAGGAGAACGAAGTATGAGCAGTACCTGATGCAAATTGCTGGAACCGGAGGCAGGAGATACCAGTCATTCAGCCGGAAATAGTTCATTTTTTGTATGTTTAAGAGACAAACCGCCCAAATCCATGAGACACGGTCTGCTTCTTTTTTGCCTCCTGTTTTTTATTCGAATCGTACCAGCCCAGACGCCGGGGAACCCTACATCAACCATTGCCAACTTTACCAGCGGTATGGAAAAGCGGGCCGGTTTTCTACCATTTTACTGGGATGCCAAAAAAGGAAAGATCTGGCTGGAGATCGACAAGTTTGAGACGGAACTGCTGTATTATCCGTCGCTGGCGTCGGGCATCGGTTCCAACGATATCGGACTCGACCGGGGGCGGCTGGGGCAGGAGCATATCGTAAAATTTCAGCGCACCGGCCCGAAGGTGCTGATGGTGGAACCCAATTACCATTACCGCGCCATCAGCAACGACCCCCTCGAACGCCGGGCCGTGGAAGAATCGTTTGCGCAATCGATCCACTGGGGATTTGAGGTGGCCGCCGAGGAGGGCAACCGCGTTCTGGTGGATCTGACGCCGTTTCTGATGCAGGATGCGGTCGGGGCTATTCAGGACATCAGCCGAACGCGGCAGGGTAATTTCCGGCTCGATGCCAGCCGCTGTGCGTTGTATTTGCCGAATTCCAAATCATTTCCGCAAAACACGGAATTGGAAGTAACCATTACACTGACCGGCGATTCGCCCGGCGCTTACCTGCGGTCGGTGGTGCCAACGCCCACGAGCGTAACCATGCGCCAGCATCATTCGTTTGTCCAGCTACCCGAACCGGGCTACAAAGTCCGCGAATTTGATCCGCGCATCGGCTACGGCGGCATCGAGTATTTTGATTACGCAACGCCCGTTAGTCAGCCCATCATCAAAAAATACATTTCGAGGCACCGGCTGGAAAAGAAAGATCCCAAAGCTGCCGTCAGCGAAGCCGTTAAACCGATTGTATATTACCTGGACCCCGGCACGCCCGAACCCATCCGGACGGCTTTGCTGGAAGGCACGGCCTGGTGGGATCAGGCATTTGAAGCCGCCGGTTACAAAGGGGCTTTTCAGGTAAAGTTGCTGCCTGCCAATGCCGACCCGATGGATGTTCGTTACAACTTGATTCAGTGGGTCCACCGCTCCACGCGCGGCTGGTCGTACGGAGCCAGCATCATCGACCCGCGCACGGGCGAAATCATCAAAGGGAAAGTGACGCTGGGGTCGTTGCGGGTTCGGCAGGATTACCTGATTGCGCAGGGGCTGGTCGGGAAGTTTGATACGGATACCGCGCACGTAACCGAAATGATGCAGATGTCGCTCGACCGGCTGCGGCAACTGGCGGCTCACGAGGTCGGACACACGCTGGGTTTACCGCATAATTACATTGCCAGTGCGCAGGGCGGTACGGTATTTGGCCGGGCGTCGGTGATGGATTATCCCACGATGGTGGCTAAACTGAAGGGAGGCAGCATCGATCTGTCGGATGCGTACACCAAAGGCATTGGCGACTACGACAAATGGAGCATCATCTGGGGCTATCAGGATTTTCCGGCCGGAACAAACGAAAAGCAGGAACTGGATAAAATTGTCCGGCAGATGCATGCTAAAGGACTGACGTTTTTGACCGATCAGGACGCCCGGCCCGAAAGCAGCGCCCATCCGGCAACGCACCTGTGGGACAATGGTTCAAATGCCGTTGACGAGTTGAAGCGGACGATGGAAGTCCGGAAAGTGGCTTTGAGCCATTTCAACGAAACGAAGATTCCGGCAGGAACCCCGATGGCAACGCTGGAAGAAGTTTTTGTGCCGATGTATCTGTTTCACCGGTATCAGGTCGAAGCGGCCGCCAAAGTGCTGGGCGGACAAACGTACACCAATGCCCTGCGGGGTGACGGGCAACCGGTGTTGTCGGTGGTTCCGGCGGAGGAGCAGTACCGGGCGTTATATGCTTTGCTGGCTACGATTGATCCGCAGACGCTGGCAGTGCCTCCCTTCGTATTAAAATCGATTCCACCGCGTCCGTTCCGGTATAATCCAAACAACCGGGAAGTATTCAAACGCCGGACGGGAATGACCTTCGATCCAATGGGGCCACCCGAAGCCGCCGTCGGGATGACCCTGCGCCTGATTCTGAATCCGGAACGCTGCGCCCGGCTGGTGCATCAGAAGTTGTTTGACCCGAAGCAACTCGGCCTGGCTGACGTACTGAATCAACTGATCCGAACCATTTACCGGAAACCGGTCAAACAAACCTATACGGATGAAATTAGCCGAATGACGGGGCTGAAGCTGGCTGAACAATTGATAAGTTTAGCTCAAAATAAAGATGCTGACGGTGCCACGCGCGATTTGGCACACCGTTCGCTGCAACGTATTAAAAAGCTGGCTAATGTTTCACAGGGTCGTACATACGGCCTGATAACTCATTTAATCCGGCAATACGAACAAAATCCGGCCCAGGTTCAGCCTTCCCCGGTATTGACCCCGCCCGACGGGATGCCCATTGACCCCGGACAGGAGTGGCTGGACGGGTTACTGGGCGAACCGGCCTGTGAATGGGAGTACGAGTCGCCTTTTAAACAATGAAACTTGTTGAATAGTAGAATACAGGATCGTTATTTTATAGTACCAACCTATGCGTCTTATTTATTTTTTCACCTTTTTAGGCATTGCTCTGATTTTTTATTTGAGTTGGGTGCCAGACCCCCACATGAGTTTTGTGTGGTTTTTACCTGAATGGGTTGCTCATTGGGCCGATGTCAAAAAAAACGCAGACCTTCGCACGGCGGTACCGTTCGTCTTTTTGGGCTTCATGGTCGGCACCTGGCTGTCCCGTTCCGGGCATCCGTGGTCGTGGTGGGTGTTGGCGGTGTTGGGTCTTACCCTTGTAGCCGTTGTGGCCGAAGCCGGGCAATTGGTCCTGCCTCAGCGTCATTTTAGCTGGGCGGATATTCTGTGGGGAGCCGCCGGTTCTGGTCTGGGCCTTCTGATGGCTTTCCTGCTTCTGTATATCAACCGACAGCTCAAAGTACGATATTGATAAGATAGGATTATTAAAGGAAATGTTGTTACTGTTATTGGTTGTATGGTAACGTGGCATTGGTTTTGCTGTTTTCTAAAACAATCTACTACACGGTAGAAAGGACAGAGAAACGAAATTACAACCCGGCTAAATAGGCCGGGCTTTGTTTTTGTCTAGGTACATACACAATAGCTGAAACAGCCTGGTAGTTTCTGCCGGGTTTTGTTTTTGTTATACTTTTCATATGAATAGTTGTGTAATAATGGGATACAGGCGTTTTGAACTCGCCATTTGGTCCAGTGCGTAGCCGGGAGAGGAAAAATTTGGAGGCTGATCAAAAAGGTAATTTTGGTCAGTATGATGAGAAAAAGGTCAATAAATGTGCCCGTAGGCTGCTTTTAGGTAACATTGGCACCAGCCTTGTACAGATTTAATAATCCGCTTGCAAGGTACCATAGTCCACAAGTTGACCCCAATAGAAACGTTACAATGGTTGAATCAATCCGCTCATTCTTTCGTTCGAGCAACCTCTCTAAAGCATTAAACGAAGCTCAGCAAAATCAGTATGACAACCAGATTGACGCCATGGCCGCTTGCAATCGAAAAATTCGCAGAACCGGAAAGGATCACTCCGTAGTCAAACATCAGCAGGAGCCGCTGTTCTGGGTAGTTCCAACAGCAATGGCCAAATTACTGAGCGAAGAGGGCCATACCGTTCTGGAGCCCTACAAAAAGTAAAGCGTACCCTAATCGACGTAGGCAAAAAAATGTAGTTGATCGGAACGTACTTCTGAATTTTTAAAGATAGAACAGCGATAAGATCATAATCGGACACCCCAGCTTAAAATAAGTTGGGGTGTTTTTTATGCTACTTGTGGTGCTTTGACAAATCGAATCGCCAATTTTGTACCGGTGTCCTGAGGACAATTGGAGAGGCAATCGCCCGATAACGGGGTAAATAGTTGCTTGTTTTTCCTCTTGTCTACGGACTTTTATCTTTTTTTATCCTATCCTCATATTATGAAAAAAGTACTCGCTATCCTTGGTTTAGTAAGTAATACCCTGGCATTTGCGCAGCAATCCACCGACTCGCCAACCGCGGAGTCTACACCGAAACCAGCTCCTGCCGCGGAAAAGAATGAGCTGAAATACAACCTGAATGAGTCCGGTTCCCATTTTTTTAAAGCCACGTTTCTGAACCAAACCTGGTTGCGGTTCAACCAGAGCAATCCCGGAACAACCGTCGTTGGCGATCCTAAAGAGAATACGTTCGATATCGGTCTGCGCCGGACCCGGATTCAGATGTTCGGTCAGATCAACGACCATGTGGTGCTGTACCTCCAGTTTGGTATGAACAACTTCAATTTTCAGAACGGTTTTCCTTCTTTCAATACCGCCGGAACGCCCTCAAACCGTAAGATTCAGGCGTTTTTTCACGATGCCGTGGGCGAATACCTGGTCTGGAAAAACAAAGATTACCTGAAAATAGGGGCTGGGCTTACCATTGTAAACGGTTTATCACGGTTTAGCCAGCCGAGCGTCAGTTCCATCCTGTCGATGGATGTTCCGGTATTTGCCCAGGCGACGGTCGATCAGACGGATGAATTTTCGCGCAAACTGAGTGTCTACGCCCGCGGTCAGGTGGGGCCCATCGACTACCGGTTTGCCGTTAGCGATCCGTTCCCGGCCCAGACCAGCGGCTCCGTACCACCGGCCCTGGGACCCAACGCCAACTTCGCACTTAAGGGGCACCACAAGCAGTTCCAGGGGCTGTTGCTCTACCAGTTTTTCGACAAAGAATCCAACCAGACACCGGGGTACATGACCGGTACGTACTTGGGGAAGAAGAAAATCTTTAACCTCGAAGCCGGTTTCATCTCGCAGAAAAACGCGCTTTGGCATACGGGCGAAACGGCAACCGATACGGTATATCAGAACCTGAATCTGTGGTCGGTGGCGGCTTTTCTGGATATGCCTGTAAACCGCGCGACGGGTTCGGCCATCAGTGCTTACCTTGGCTATTTTAACCTGGATTACGGCAAAAACTACCTGCGTTACAACGGCATCATGAACCCGGCGACGGGAACGACGCAAGCCATCGGCGGGCTGGGCGGAACGCAGGGCAATGCCTTTCCGATGTTTGGTACGGGCAGCGTGATTTATTCGCAGGTGGGCTATCTGCTCGGGCAGAATGTACTGGGGAACGCGGGGGCGCTAATGCCGTATGCACAGGCTCAGATCGGCAACTACGACCGGGTTAACGGCAGCATGGGCGTATATAATGTGGGGCTGAACTGGCTGATCAAAGGTCATAACTCGAAATTGACGCTCGATTACCAGAACCGCCCGTATTATCAGGCTCTTCCTTCCGGACAGCTCGACGCCCAGGGCCGTCGCGGACAGGTTGTGCTGCAATATCAGGTGTTTATTTGATAACTTGAAGCAAGACAAAAGAGGAAAGACCTGAGACAAAAGACGAGCCATCTGCGGTCTGTCTTCTCAGGTCTTTCCTCTTTTGTCTCAGATTACAATTCGAGCGTTTTCAGAACATCGTTCATGTTGCGAACGGCATCGGCTGATTTGTTGAAAGCCGCTTTTTCTTCGTCATTCAATTCAAAATCAACGATTTTTTCCCAGCCATTACGACCAATTACGACCGGCACCCCGAGGCAGATATCCGATTGACCATACTCGCCTTCCAGATACACGCAGCAGGGGAACACGCGTTTCTGATCCCGAACGATGCTTTCAACCAGAATGGCACCTGCCGCTCCCGGTGCATACCAGGCCGACGTACCGATCAGTTTGGTCAGCGTCGCACCGCCCACCATCGTATCGGCTGCTACTTTTTGCAGCGTTTCGGCATCCAGAAACTGGCTGACCGGTACACCCGAATAGGTAGCCAGTCTCGTCAGCGGAATCATGGTCGTGTCGCCGTGGCCGCCAATCACCGTGCCTTGCAGGTCGTTGGGCGAGCAGTTGAGCGCCAGCGACAGGTACGTTTTAAACCGGGCGGAATCCAGAATACCGCCCATTCCGATGATACGGTTTTTGGGCAATCCGGATGATTTCAAGGCCAGATACGTCATGGTATCCATCGGATTGGAAATAATGACGAAAATGGCGTCCGGCGAGTATTTCAGAATGTTTTCGGTAACGCCTTTAACAATGTTGGCATTGGTGCCGATCAGCTCTTCGCGGGTCATACCCGGCTTGCGCGGAAGGCCCGATGTGATCACGACAACATCCGAATTGGCCGTTAATTCGTAATTATTGGAAGAACCTGTAATTTTAACATCGCAGTCTAATAAAGTAGACGCCTGAAGCATGTCCAGACCTTTGCCTTCGCTCAGCCCTTCTTTGATGTCCAGGAGAACAACCTCCTCGGCTAACTCACGTCGGGCAATGTTATCAGCACAGGTCGCACCAACGGCCCCGGCACCTACTACGGTGATTTTCATAGAGTTAATAGTTTAAAGTTTTAGTTTTGGATACATCCTCGGAGAGGAACGGCGATTCAGTAGAGCGTCCATCGGGCGGCAGAGAACAACTTCCGGCCTGCCATTTTGAACGGTACAAAAATAGAAGAGCCAGTGAAGACTCATACCGTGGAAAGGCTTTTTTTTGAGAATTTAGACTTTTGAGGGGAAAAATTTGTTATAAAGGTGTCTAACCAATCCGAATTTACCACTTTTCGTCTATGGCAAACCGTCGCTTATTAACGGCCATTCTGAGTTCTATCTTTTTCCGTCGTTCCACCCAAAAGGCATCCCGTTACGCCCGTAGTGGCAAAAGCTTACTGGAACTGTTGCAGCGGGTTGCCGACAAAACCCGGGTGCTGGGCGTCGGAGCCAGTTATTCGGCCGCCAAGGATCACATCAATATTGTGGTGCGCATGATTCGGGCGTATGCCAAAGGAGAGTACCGGGCCATTTCCGGAAAAACGCTGCTCCGGATGGTGGCCGTGCTCGTTTATTTTGTTTCGCCCCTCGATTTTATCCCGGACGTGTTGCCGGTGCTGGGGCTAACCGACGACATCGCATTACTTCTGTGGCTCGTTAGTTCGGTGGCCGATGATATCGACCGGTTTAAAGAATGGGAGCGGAATCACGCATCATCGATTAAAATTGGGTGAAAACGTCATTTAGGTGCACAATAAATTCGTAATATTCGTTACATTTGTATAGAGTTTCTGCATACACTCAATAATTCATACAATCATGGCATTACTCACAATTTATGCATTCCTGGGCTCACTTGGTGGAACCGAACTTCTTCTGATTGGTCTGGTGATTCTGTTGTTCTTCGGCGCAAAACGAATTCCAGAACTGATGAAAGGACTTGGTAAAGGTATCCGCGAATTCAAAGACGCTACCAAAGACGTTCGCGAAAATATCGAAGAAGGACTTCGCGATACGAACGTAAAATAAGAAATAATAGGAGTGCAAAGGAGTGAACAATAGCTAGTTGTCACGGCCTTCTAGTCTATTATTATCTCATTTGTGTATTCGGTATTTATGGACAACAGCTCGGCCTCAACGGTCGTTCTGTTGTCTCTTTTTTTCTGCCAGCTGTACCTGATTATGCCCGTAAAACCGTACGAATCCCTTTCCGAAATTCAGCGCGATCTGGCTGCCGGATCGATTACCTGCCGCCAACTGGTCGAACATTACCTGCAACGGATTGACGAACACCGTCATTTAAACGCCTTTGTGGCCGTCTATGCCGACGAAGCCCGCCAGCGTGCCGATGAGGTAGATGCCAAACTAAAAGCCGGAACCGCCGGGCGACTGGCGGGTATGGTGCTCGGAATCAAGGATGTACTGTGTTACAACGGACACGGCGTTCAGGCCGGTAGCCGGATTCTGGACGGTTTTGTGGCGCAGTTTACGGCCACCGCCGTGCAGCGGGTGATCGACGAAGACGTGATTATCATCGGTCGGCAGAACTGTGATGAGTTTGCAATGGGTTCGTCCAACGAAAACTCGGCGTTTGGGCCGGTTCGCAATGCAACCGATACCAGCCGGGTACCGGGCGGTTCGTCGGGTGGGTCGGCGGTGGCGGTTCAGGCCGGTTTGTGTCTGGCGTCGCTGGGGACGGATACGGGTGGTTCGGTACGCCAGCCATCGGCTTTTTGCGGCACGGTGGGCCTGAAACCAACCTACGCCCGGGTTTCGCGCTGGGGTTTGATTGCCTACGCATCCTCTTTTGATTGCATCGGGCCTATTACCCATACCGTCGAAGATGCGGCCTTATTGCTCGAAATCATTGCCGGTCCCGACGAGTTTGACAGCACCGTGAGCCAGAAGCCCGTTTTCCCGTACAGCCAGGAACTGACCCTCAACCGTAAGTTACGGATTGGTTACCTGCGCGAAGGGGTAGAAAGTGAAGGCGTCGATCCGGTAATTCGGCAGAAAACGCAGGAAATGCTGGATCAGTTGCGCGAACAGGGCCACACGGTTGAGCCGGTGGATTTTCCCTTATTAAAACACATTCTCCCTACTTATTATATTCTGACGACCGCCGAAGCCAGTTCTAACCTTGCGCGGTTCGACGGTGTTCGGTACGGTTTCCGCAGTCCCGACGCTACGGATCTGGAGTCGCTCTATAAAAAATCCCGTACCGACGGCTTTGGCGATGAAGTCCGTCGGCGCATCATTCTGGGCACGTTTGCACTCAGTTCCAGCTACTACGACGCGTATTACACCAAAGCCCAGCAGGTTCGCCGGTTAATCAAAGATGAAACCGATGCGCTGTTTGCCCGCTACGATCTGGTTGCGTCGCCCGTGACACCAACCACGGCATTCCGGATTGGCGAGAAAGCCAGCGATCCATTACAAATGTACCTGGCCGATATCTTCACCGTTCAGGCGAATGTAGTGGGGTGCCCGGCCATTTCTATACCAAACGGCACGGACGAAGCCGGTCTGCCAATTGGGTTTCAGTTAATGGCGGCTCCGTTTCAGGAAGTCGATTTGCTGGCTACGGCCCAGGCGCTCACGCAGCGGGTTGAAGCGGAGTAACCCTCCGGTCATTCTTTTCATTTCGTTTGGAAAGCTCCGCAATAAAGGCGCAGCAATTAGAGTTATTCTAATGGCGTATCGATAGAACATCGTTCCGTTATAGGGGCGCTTGAATAGTTTTGCTGTCTTATTTTAGGATAAAGTTTGATGGCAACTAATTTTTGTCCTATTTTTAGCCACCACACCGTCCATTCCTCTTAAAGTACTCAACTAAAATGTAACCCAGAAACCTGCTCATGTCGAACCTGAAGAAGACCCTTCACGGCCTCCGATTGGCTTGTACAATCTTTGCGTTTATCTCTATTGGCCCCCGTAGCTGGGCCGCTTATTTCCAGACCGACACCAGCGGTGTCAGCGCCGACACGCTCCAGGAAGCGATTGAAGTACTCGACGTGCCGGAAGTTTTATCGGTTCCCGAACCCGTTTTACGCGCCCGGCTGAACAAGCTTGAACAGACCATTCCCCTGAATTATAACAAAACCGTTCACGGTTTTATCGATTACTTTACCTTCCGTAAACCGAGTTACACCAAAAAGGTGCTGGAGCGGATACCGATGTTTTTCCCCCTTTACGAACGGGTACTGGCTCAGCATGAAATTCCGGAGGAGCTAAAATACCTGTCCATTGTCGAGTCGTCGCTGGACCCCAGAGCCGTTTCGCGCGTCGGAGCGGGTGGGTTGTGGCAGTTTATGCCGTATACCGGCGAAGAATACCATCTTTATCAGGACGAATACGTGGATGAACGGATGGATCCTGTGAAATCGACGGATGCTGCCTGCCGGTATTTGAAACGACTTTATACTGTTTTTGGCGACTGGCACCTCGCGCTGGCGGCTTATAACAGCGGGCCGGGTACGGTAAAACGGGCCATGCGCCGTTCCGGGGGCGATTCGTTCTGGACCATTTATAATTACCTGCCCAAAGAAACCCGGGCGTATGTACCGCAGTTCATTGCGTTGACGTACATGATGAACTTCGCCAACGACCACGGCATCTATGCAGAACAACCTGAATATCCGATTCCCTGCGATACGATTCACGTCAACGGGTATTTGTCAATCGAGCGGTTTTGCCAGTACAGCGGGGTTCCGCTGAACGAAATCCAGAAAATGAACCCGTCGATCATGACCGGCGTCTTATCGGATCAGACCCGTAATTTTGTCCTGCGCGTACCCCGGGCCCATTTCGATTACTTTGCGGCCAACCGCCGTTCCATACTCGATTCGGCTGGCCGTCTGCCGACGGTAGCGACGAATATGCTGCTGGCATCGACGGAACGGGTTGATTATGGATCGGACCCGGGCAAAAAGCGGGATTATTTTCCGTTTACGGATGCCAATGAAGAACAGGCCCGCGAGTCGGAGCCCGTGGTAGCAGCCAACCCGATTGCCTCGGAACAGGACGTAGAAGAGGTGGTGCGCCGGAAACCCAAAAAGGCCGTGCATGTGGTGAAGCGCGGTGATGGGCTGATAAGCATTGCCCAAAAATACGGGGTTGAAGTTTACGACCTGAAAAAATGGAATCACCTGCGTTCCAACACGATTCGGCGCGGCCAGAAGCTGGTGATTCTGCGCGAACCGGCTATTCCGGAAACGTCAACCCGGATGGCGCATTCCGCCAAAGGGCCTGATAAAAAAACGGAAAGTGCGAAAAGCCGTAAATCATACAAGCCCAAATATCACCGGGTACAGGAGGGCGATACACTCTGGAATATTTCACAGCGGTATAGCGATCTGACGGTGGAAGAGCTTAAAAAAATCAATAAAATTAAAGGTAATTCATTGAAGCCCGGCCAACGTTTAATCGTCGGTTAAATCAGGATTATCGTTGCAAAAGCAAAACCGTATTTCCGTAAAAGAAGTACGGTTTTTTCTTTCGGATAAATGGCTTTATCGGTTTAATTACGCTGAAAGACAGGGGGTATTTATGCGGAATTAAGCGCCAGAAGGGCCTATTAACCAATCTTTTTTGTATATTTGTCTGTTTAAGATCCGCTTATAAACGGGTCGAAGAAACCTTCTATGATTGCTTATATTATTGGCAAAGTTGCCCATAAAGATCCCACGCTGACGATTCTGGAAGCGAACGGAATAGGGTACGAAATTCACGTTTCTCTCTATACTTCGACGGCTTTACCAAAGCTTGGCGAATCGTTTAAACTGCACACGTATCAGCACATTCGCGAAGATGCTCATGTCCTTTACGGATTCGGTAATCCCGACGAAAAAGAGCTGTTTCTGGATTTGATCAGCGTGTCGGGGATTGGCCCGAATACCGCCCTGACGATGTTATCGACGTTATCGCCCGCTGAACTCCGTCAGGCCATCCTGATGGAAAATATCAAGGCCATTCAGAGCATAAAAGGCATTGGGGGCAAAACCGCACAACGGGTTATTCTGGAATTGCGCGACAAAATGAAGAAAGCGGGGATTATGGCGCAGGCCGACATGCCCAGCTACCGGATGTCTGCCAACCCGATCCGTGACGAGGCTCTGGCGGCTCTCGTTACGCTCGGTATTCCCAAGCCCGCTGCTGAAAAAAGTCTGGATACCATTCTGAAACGGGAGGGCGAAGACCTTAGCGTAGAGCAGCTTATCCGGCTGGCTTTGAAATAGTTAAAAATTAAAAGTGGAAAATTGAAAGTTAGAAAAGACGCGTCCGCGTGCTTTTAACTTTTAACTCTTCACTTTTAATTAAAATATTGGCAAGGTTTTCGCCGTTTGGTTGTATGTAAAAGATAAGTCTTTTTAAGCAAACTACCTATTCACCGAATTTAACTATACGTGCCTCTCTTGGAATGTGTTGAGTACCACCGATGGACCCGGCTGTGGTTAGCTAAGGACCGGACTGGATCGTGCTTGGTTGTGCTGTGTGCGTTACTCAGTGGGCTATCCTGGATGAACCCGGTAGCGGCCCAGAATCCCGCACGCCGACGGACCGTAACCCCCGCCGATTCGATTGCCCGCGCTCGCCAGGACAGTATTCGGGCAACGCGAACGGCCGAACGCCGACCCATCATTCGCTGGCAGGATCGGTATGTTAGCCCCTTTTCGGTTACTCAGCCCAGGTCTCCCTTTCTGCTGCGCGACCCCCGGGCCGTAACAACGAATGTCCAGCTAGATAGCGCCGGTCAGATTTCGGTACTCGAGCGAATAGGTGCCGCACGGGATGCCACGCGGCCCAGTGCAGCAACCACGACGCAACCCGCTGCAACAACCGGCGCCATTGGTACGCCCAATAGCCTGACCCCAACGACCCGCCCGGTGGAAGGATTGCCCTACCGACCGGCTGAAGCCATGTCGTATCAGGATTTTAACCGCTTACAGAATCAGCGTGTTCAGAAAAGTTTGTGGCGGGAATACAGCGCGCGCACCGAAGGGAAAAGTGCCGTGAGTGGGAGAGGGCTTTTGCCAAAACTCGAACTCCCTCCGGTATTTGATCGCTTATTTGGGGGTAATCTCGTGGATTTCAAGCCCAACGGCTTTGTTATGCTCGATTTTGGGTATCTCTACCAGTTTATCGATAACCCGATTATTCCGGTCTTGCAGCGCCGAAACGGAAATTTCATCTTCAACGAGCAGATCAATATCAATTTTAACGGAAAGATTGGAGAACGGCTGGGCGTCACGGCCAACTATGACACCAAATCCAGTTTTAATTTCGAAAACGTCCTGAAGCTGAATTACCGTCCGCCAATTCCGACGCTGCCCAACGCCAACAACCTCACAAACGGACTACCCGGGTTACCCAGTGCTGACGGCCTGACCAACGGTTTACCGACCGTCGGCAGCATGGTGCCGTCTGCCATTCCGCAGTTTCAGCCGCAGGACCCCAGCATCATTCAGGGGCTGGAAGCCGGTAACATCAGTTGGCCGCTCAGCAGCCAGTTGATTCCCGGTGTGCAGAACCTGTTCGGGGTGAAAGCCCAGCTTCGTTTCGGAAAACTATATGCTACCGTGGTGGCGTCGCAGCAGCGTTCGAAGCAGGAAGAAATCGTTATCAAAGGCGGTTCCATGCAGCGTCCGTACGAAATCCGGGTCGATACGTACGATGAAAACCGGCACTTTTTCATGTCGAATTTTTTCCGGGATAACTACGAACGGTCGCTGAAACGCCTGCCCCAGATTATGTCAGGTGTTACCGTTACACGTTTAGAGGTATACGTAACCAACCGAACAAACACCACGACAACCCTGCGGAATGTGGTCGGTTTTGCGGATCTGGCTGAAGCACAGCCTTACAACCGGACCAATCCGAACCTGCAACCTATTAATGCCAACCCGGCGGCTCCGGCGGACAATACCACCGGTAACGGGTTATACAATCGCGTAAATACCAATTCTGGTCTGCGGCAGGTCGACCAAGCGGCTTCGATACTGGATGGAACCTTTGGCTTTGCGAAGGGAGTGGATTATGAATTGCTGCGTGGGGCCAAACGGTTGACCGAAACCGAGTATAAGTTCCAGCCGGAGCTGGGTTATATTTCGCTGGTGACCCCCCTTCGCAACGACGAAGTGCTGGCGGTAGCGTATGAGTATACCTACCAGGGGCGCAAATACAAAGTAGGTGAACTGACGGAAGACTACCAGAACCGTCAGGACGATGAAGTGGTTATTCTGAAGCTGTTGAAGTCATCGACGATCCGCAATAACACGCAGTTGCCGATGTGGAACCTGATGATGAAAAACATCTATTCACTGAACACCACGCAGGTTAACAAACAGAACTTTCAGTTGCGGATCGTCTACAAAGACGACCAGACCGGGATCGATAACCCCAACCTTCAGGAGAGTAATCTGGCCGGTATTCCGCTGGTGCAGGTCTTCAACATGGACCAGGTCAACGCCCAGCTTGATCAGCAGCCCGACGGTAATTTCGACTATGTCGAGGGTGTTACGGTCGATAGCCGGTACGGACGCGTGATTTTCCCGGTTCTGGAACCGTTTGGTTCATACCTGTCCAATCGGTTGGGGACCGGCCCTGATGCTGATGTCTATCGTTCCAAGTACGTCTATAACGAACTCTATCGCACCACGCTGGTGGATGCGCAGCAGGTAGCGGGTAAAAACAAATTTTTCCTGAGAGGTAGCTATCAATCGTCCACGGGGGGGGAGGTGTCCTTGCCCTACGGCGTTGACGAAAATTCGGTGCAGGTCACGGCGGGCGGGGTTCCGCTGTCGCCGGGCGTCGATTTTGTGGTCGAGTCGCAGATTGGCCGGGTGCGCTTCCTGAACGAAGGGCTGATGAATTCCGGTCAGGAGATTCGGGTACGGTATGAACGTCCTGACCTGTTCCAGAACCAGATCCGGCGGCTGATTGGTACGCGGCTGGACTACAAACTCAGTCCGGAAGTCAACCTGGGGATGACGGCCATGAACATGAAAGAAACCCCCGCCGGTTTTCTGACGCGCGTGGCCATCGGTAACGAACCCGTAAACAACACTATTCTGGGCTTTGATGCCACCATTCGGAAAGACTCACGGTTTTTGACCCGACTGCTGGACGGTCTGCCGCTCATTCAAACCAAAGAACTGTCGAACATTGCCTTTCAGGGCGAAGTGGCGCAACTGTTTCCCGGCGTGGCTCCGAGGGTAAACAATAACGCGTTCATCGATGATTTTGAAGCCGCCCGGACGCTCTACGACCTGACCCGTCAACCGACCCGCTGGCGGCTGGGCTCAACGCCCACCACACCCGAACGTGCTTTCCCGCAGGGAACCATGGCCGAGCCGCTGGCGTATGCCTATAACCGCGCCCGGATTTCGGTGTATACCGTTGATAACACCTTTGCTGCGGCCAACACAATTCCGAACAACCGTGTACCGACTACGAACCTGGGTGAAAGAGATTTACAGAACTATTACGAACAGTTCTTCCAGTCCAACGAGCTGTTTAAAGGGCGTTCCCTACGGCTGGTAAACCTGCCCGAGAATATTCTGGATGTGGCCTACTTCCCGAAAGAGCGGGGTATATATAACTTCAACCCCAACCTCCAGGCGGATGGACGGCTGGCGGGCGATCCGAAGAAAAACTTCGGATCGGTGATGCGGGCCATTACGTCCGATGCTGATTTTGACAACGCCAACATCGAAAACATCGACTTCTGGTTGATGGACCCCTTCCTGGGGATGTCAGGAGATACCAACGCTGTTATTCACGACGGTTTTGAGAACCGGCCCAACCGCACGGGTGGTAAACTGATTTTCAACCTTGGCGACATCTCGGAAGATGTCATCAAAGATGGCCGTTTCGGTTTTGAAAACGGTTTGGCGGTTCCAAACGCCCTTTCGCCCGACTCAACGGCCTGGGGCCGCGTGACGCGCTCCCAGTTTGTTACCCAGGCGTTTGATAACGTGACGCGTTCACAGCAGGATGTGGGTCTGGATGGCTTGAGTAACCGCGACGAGAATACGTATTTCAAGAGCTACATCGATCAGGTGGCACCCCGCCTAAATGCCCAGGCCCGCGAACGGCTGTTGAGTGACCCGGCGAACGACGACTTTATATTCTATTACGGACAGCGGGCCGATTCGGTCAAGTACATCGTTAGCCGCTACAAGCAGTATATGGGGATGGAAAACAACTCCCCCGAACTGGAAGACCGCAATCAGGTCATAACCCCTGCGTCGACCACCCTGCCCGACATCGAAGACCTGAACACGGACAATACCATCAATGATAACGAAGCCTATTACGAATACGAAATTGACCTGAAACCGGGTCAGTTGCAGGTAGGGCGCGGCTACATTGTGGATAAAGTAGATGTACAGAAAAATGGAAAAACCATCACCTGGTATTTGTTCCGGATTCCGGTTCGGGAGAATGCGAAAAGGGTTGGTGACATCAACGGATTTAAGTCCGTCCGGTTTATGCGGATGTATCTGACCGAATTTGAGGAGCCGGTGGTGCTGCGGTTTGCCCAGTTGCAGATGACTTCCAACCAATACCGTAAGTACACCGGCGATCTGTCGTCGCGGGGATTGCAGGAAGTACCCGAACCGTACGATGCGCAGTTTAAGGTGGCTGCCGTTAACGTGGAGGAAAACAGTGCGCCCGGCCAGAACAAATACATTTACCGGGTACCGCCCGGTTTCCAGCGGGACCGCGATTTTACGCAAATCAATCAGGTTGAACTAAACGAACAGTCGATGAGCCTGAGCGTAGCCAACCTGCGTGACGGTGATTCGCGGGCGGCTTATAAAAATACCAATCAGGACCTCCTGTTCCGCGAACGGCTGAAGATGTTTATCCACATGCACAGCGACGAGAGTGATGTAAACGGTCAGGTGTCGGCTTTTGTGCGGCTGGGAACGGATTTCAAGGATAATTACTACGAAATCGAAATTCCGAACCTGGTATCAACGCCGGAAGGCAGTCAGCCGGATGATGTGGTCTGGCCCTCCAGTAACGAACTTGACATTGCGCTTGAAGAACTAATTAATTTGAAGAGCGAGCGCAACCGGCTGTATTCCAGATCGTATGCGCAGCCGTTTACAATGGATAGCCGCGACGGGCGGTATAAGCTGACCGTGGTTGGAAGCCCGGATTTGAGCGCGGTACAGATCATCATGATCGGGATGCGAAACCCCAAATCGGCGGACGAACGGTCGCGGGGCTTCACCATCTGGGTGAACGAACTCCGCGCCAACGGTTTTGATCAGACCGCCGGGCGGGCGGCTGTTGGGGTGATTAACGCCAAACTGGCGGACGTGGCCACGGTGACGGCTTCGGGAAAAATTACAACCTTCGGCTTTGGCGGGGTGCAGCAGCGGATTGCTGAACGATCGCGCGAGACCTCAACCGAATACGGGATTCAGTCGCAGATTGCGGTCGATAAACTGCTGCCCGAAAAATGGGGCTTGCGGATTCCGCTGTATGTCAATTACGATCAGCGCCTGGTTCAGCCGCATTTTAATCCGCTCGATCCGGATACACCGCTGGAAACGACTCTGGCGTCGCTCGAGGATGAAAGCGCCCGGGAACGATACCGAAGGCTGGTCGAAGACCGTTCGATTCGAAAAGGATTCAACCTGTCGAACTTCCGGAAGGTGAAAACCAACCCGAACGCTAAAAACCATTTTTACGATTTCGAAAACTTCTCGTTTACGTACGCCTTTAACGAAGCGACCCGGACCAACATCCTGACCGAGCAGTTTATTCAAAAGCAAACCCGGGGCGGGGTTGCCTACGTGTACAGCGCCCAGCCGAAACCGTTCGAACCGTTTAAGCAATTCCAGGCGCTGGAACGGCCTTACCTGCGCTGGCTGCGGGACTTCAACCTGACGCTACTGCCCACCCAGGTGGCAGTTCGGGGCGAGGTAGACCGGAGCTTTATCAAAACGCAGCTCCGCAATTCCGAGCTGACCACCGACGGTATGGTACCGCAGTTTGAGAAGTACTTCTGGTTTAACCGGTATTACGATTTGCAGTGGAACCTGACCCGAAATCTAGTGCTGACTTATAACGCCCGTACTAACGCCATCATCGACGAACCCGCCGGAGACCTGAATACACAGGCTAAAATCGACTCGGTCTGGGCGAACGCCAAACGGTTTGGCCGGACCAAAAACTATGAACAGAACATCCGGACTACGTACCGGATGCCGCTGGACAAATTGCCGCTGCTCGACTGGATTGCCGCCGACCTGACCTATAACATCGGTTATGTTTTCCAGGCTAATTCTTTTGGTATTACCGACACGCTCGGCGTTCCGTTTGGCAATACCATCCGCAACAACCGCGAGTGGGGCCTTCAGGGACGGGTTGACTTTATCCGGCTGTACAATAAAATTAAGGCGCTGCGGTTTGCCAACACGCCAAACGTACCGCGGAAAAACTTTACCCGGAACCCCGGTGATATTGAGGATATTCAACGGTCGGAAAGCCGTGTGCTGAAGAGCTTCGTCCGGACCCTGCTGACCATTCGGGGTATTAACTTCAACTATACCGTTCAGGAATCCACGTTCCTGCCGGGCTTTATGCCCACCCCCCGGTTCTTCGGTATTTCGCGCGAAAATGCGCCGGGGCTGGGGTTTGTGCTCGGTAGTCAGGACCGGAATATTCACCACCGGGCGGCCGAACGGGGCTGGTTGTCAAGGAGCGTGGTGCAGAATCAGCCCTTTACGCAGTCGATTGCCAAGAAGTTTGACGCCCGCACGACGCTGGAGCCCTTCAAGGATTTCCGGATTACGGTGGAGGCCCGGTTGACCCGGCAGGATAGTTATCAGGAGTTTTTTCGACCGGATTCGAGCGGCCTCTTCAAGAGCCAGAGTCCGTTGCGGAACGGGCAGTTCAGTATGTCGTTCCTGTCGTTCAAGACGGCATTTAACAAGCCGAACCGCGACAATTCCTCGCCGATTTTTGACCGGTTTGCCGAATACCGCAAGATTATTCTGAACCGGCTGATGCGAATTAATCCAGGTGCAGGAGGTGGGGGAGAATACAACCTCACCTCGCAGGATGTCCTGATTCCGGCTTTCTTTGCGGCTTACAGCGGAAAAGACCCCAATACCGTTAAGATCAATCCGTTCCTGCGTTTCCCGCTGCCCAACTGGCGGGTCGATTACAACGGTCTGGCGCAACTCAAACCGTTCCGCAAACTGTTCAGTGCCTTCACGCTCTCGCACAGCTACAACTCGACCTACAGCGTCGGTAACTTTATCTCGTCGTTGAATTACGAAGCGCTGTATGTCAACCTGTCGGTCATGGGCTACAACCTTGGCTCGCGGTATAACGCCCAAAATCAATTCATTCCGATTTTTGTCATGAGTACCATTACCATGACCGAACGGTTTGCGCCGTTGATTGGGGCGACGTTCCGGACGCAGAGCAAAATCAGCGGAGGGCTGGAATATAACCAGGACCGCAGCGTGGCCCTGAACCTGTCCAACGCGCAGGTGGCCGAGCTGACCAACAAGGACATTACGTTCCGGTTTGGTTTCACCAAATCCAATTTCCGGATTCCGTTCAAAATCAACGGAGCGTATCGGCGGTTGAAAAATGACCTGACCTTTAACTGCAACCTGACGTTCCGCGACACCCGCACGGTTCAGCGGAAATTCGATGATTCGAATCCGACGCAGGTGGGCGATAACGGGGTGGGTGAGCAGATCATTACGGCCGGAAACGTCAACTTCCAGTTACGGCCGCAGGTCAGCTACGTGGTCAGTCGCCGGTTGAACGTGCAGGTTTACTTTGACCGGACCTTCAACGATCCGCTGGTGTCCAACTCCTTCCGGCGGGCTACCACCGCAGGCGGGGTGCAGGTACGGTTTAACTTAGCCGAATAGGCATAATTTTTCATATTCATTTTAAACAGAGAAATACCCGACTTCAGAATCATTCTGATCACTTTTCCGGTTATACATTAAAAACCCATTAAAGTAGTGGGTCGCTGGGAGCAAAAATGTATATGGAAATTCGCCGGACGGGTATTTCATTTCTGTTGATTTACGGTTTATTAATTTCATCCGTTTGGGCACAGGGAAAGGTAGTTCAGCTCGCAAAAAGAATCCTGAACGACACCTCATCGGCAGCTACCTCCAAACTGCTGGTTTTTCCGACGGCGGGTTATGCCCCCGAAACCAGCCTCGAAGTGGGAATTCGGGCGTTTTCTCTGTTTTACGCCAAAAAGGACACGGTGGTTAACCGGCTGAGCGAAATTGTTCTCTACTCGTTTGTAACGTTTCGGGGGCAGTTTGGCGCGCTGCTGGAAAATGCGGCTTACACGCATAAAAACCGGTATTTCTTTCTGGGCCGGGCGCGCTACCAGCAGTTTCCTTTGCTCTATTACGGCATTGGCCCCAACACGCCCTCAAGCAATCCGGCGCTGGTCAATTCCAGCTACATTCAGATCCGGCAGCGCATTCTCCGACAGGTGAAAAACAACTGGTATGCGGGTGTTGAAGTCGATTTTCAAAACATCAGCCGGGTTTCCTTTGAACTTGACGATCAGCCCAATGTCGAGTTACCGATCGGGGCCGACGGTTCCAATACCGTCGGGCTGGGCGCGGCCCTGGTGTACGATGATCGCAAAAACGTCCTGAATGTGCGTAAAGGTAATTTTCTGGAAGCCGGTGTTCTGTGGTATCGACCCGGTTTTGGCAGCGATTTTCGGTATCGAAGTCTGATACTCGACGGTCGGGCCTATCGTCCGCTGGGGCGTCCGAACCGGGTGTTGGCGGTACAGATTGCCGGAACATTTATGAATGGGATTGTTCCTTTTAACAACCTGGGGCTGATCGGGGGCGAATCGCTGATGCGCGGGTATTATCTGGGGCGCTACCGCGACCAGAACGTGCTGGCGGGGCAGGCTGAACTGCGCTGGCTGCCTTTTGGATTCAGCAAACGCTGGGGCGGAACGCTGTTTGCCGGTTTGGGAACAGTGGCTCCAACGGTTCAGGCGTTGCAACTAAACTACCTGCGCTGGGCAGCCGGGGGCGGCATACGGTTTCTATTCTTTCAGAAAAAAGACGTTTTCCTGCGGGCCGATCTGGGCTTTACCCGCGAAGGAACGGGATTCTACCTGTCGCTGGGTGAAGCGTTTTAACTCAACGCCAGTTTCTTCCAATCCAGTACACGATCACGATCCCAAAGACCAGCCAGCTGGCGGTTTTTCCGTACAAGCGCCGGTGCAATTCCGGCTGCTTTCGGCCGAGCGGGGTATATTCCAGCAAAAAACCGAGTAACAGATAGGGCAAAGACAACACCAGCAGCGGGTTGTACGCAAACGCCTGCCGGATATGGCCGTGCATCAACTGGTGCAGACACCGCTGCGAACCACAGCCCGGACACTCCAAGCCGGTCAGCAGCTTAAAGGGACAGGGCGGGAAAAATGATACCTCGGCTGGATTGAACCAGCCGTAGATACCCGCCATTCCTGAAAGAAAGACCAGCGTGACGGCCCATCCGAGCCGCTTCTTAACGATATGACTGAACGAGTCCGCCAAAGATACCGAGGAAGAAAAGAAGGAAGTAAAGCACCCAGAGAACAATCGAGATAAAGAAGCTGACTTTCGTCCACTTGGCCGCTTCGTCGGACGCCCGTTGTGCGCCAATAAAATCGCCGTTGCTATAGCGGGAATCAACATTGGCTGCATTAACAATACCGGCAATTCCGAAGGGAAGGCAGCAGAACAGCGTCGCCAGAATCGACTCAACCAGCCAGGTTTTGGGCTTGGGCGGTGAGGCTCCGAGCGGCTGGTTGGGGGTATACGACTCCTGAAAAGGCCGGGTAACGGGAGGAACTTCGGTGAGAGGCTGGGCTGGAGTGACCGGCGGAAATGCCGCCCCCGCCAGCCATTCGTTGATTTCCGGGACGGTTTGGGCGTCTACCCAGTCGGGCAGACCCTGTGCCCAGACTTTGGTGTCGGGTTTGATGGGTTTTGAGCGTAATTCGTCCAGGCTAAAAGGGCCAAATTGCTGATTGCCCTCTAGGTAGTAGTATTGCTTCATGAAAAAAGGTGGTTTGGAATAAACAGCCGGACCAGTAGCCTGCCATCGGGGCTGAGCGGGGAACGGGTCAGTAAGATAGAAAAAGATGCCGGTTCCTGGTGATCAGCCCCTTGTTTTTTATTCACCGTTTTAGCAGTAATAACGGCATTCAGCGGCCTTTAATCCAATTAGATAGAACCGTTTTATTTCTTTTCGGATGCTTCGAAATGTTGCTGTTATTGGAGCGATTGGCCTGCTGACGGTCGTATGGGCCGTTTCGTTCATACCGCTTTCCACCCCGGAGGGAGCCAATACCGACTGGCGCGAATACAATGGTACTGGCGAACAAAGCCATTACAGCCCGTTGAACCAGATTACGAAAGCCAATGTAGGGCAACTGACGAAAGCGTGGGAATACGCTTCGGGCGGGGCCGATTCCGTTGCAAACCAGACGCAGATTCAGTGTAACCCTATTGTGGTAGACGGTGTTCTCTACGGCGTTTCGGCGGGTTCGCAGGCGTTTGCGCTGGATGCCGCTACGGGAAAAGAACGCTGGAAAACCGCCCTGACGGACGAGACGTTTAAAATGACCAGCCGGGGTGTTACGTACTGGACCGACGGCAGGAACAAACGGGTTTTCTTTGCTTACGGACACCTGTTGTACGCGCTGGATGCCACGACCGGAAAACCCGTACCAACGTTTGGAAAAGCCGGGAAAATCAACCTGCGCGACGGTCTGGAACGGCCCGGGGCTGATGATTACGTGGTGGCGAATACCCCCGGCATTCTTTTCAAAAACCACATCATTGTCGGCGTTCGTGTATCGGAAGGACCCACGGCTTTGAAAGGCGATATCCGGTCGTACGACGTGCGGACGGGGCGGCTGGTCTGGACGTTCCGGACCATTCCGGAGCCGGGTGAATTGGGCTACGACACCTGGCCGAAAGACGGATACCGGAATGTGGGCGGGGCCAATAACTGGATGGGCATGGCCATCGACCGGCAGCGGGGCATCGTCTACGCTCCAACGGGTTCGGCGGCTTTCGATTTTTACGGCGGCAATCGGTTGGGGACCAATCTGTTCGCCAATTGCCTGCTGGCGCTGGATGCCCGGACCGGGAAGCGGCTCTGGCATTTTCAGTTTGTACACCACGACATCTGGGACCGCGATCCGCCCGCTCCGCCCAACCTGCTGACGGTGGTGCAAAACGGGCAGAAAATCGACGCCGTGGCTCAGGTGACCAAGCAGGGACACGTGTTTGTGTTTGACCGCGTGACCGGAAAACCGTTATTTCCGATTGAAGAAAAGCCGTTTCCGGCGTCGGATATTCCGGGTGAGCAAGCCCATCCGACGCAGCCGATTCCGCTGAAACCGGCCCCCTTTACCCGCCAGACATTCACGGAAAAAGACCTGAACGAAACCGTGGCGGATCGGGAGGAGGTGTTAGCGCAACTGCGCGCCAGCCGGACCGGAACACCGTATTACCCGGTGGGGCGTCAGCGAACGATTTTCTTTCCCGGAACCGACGGCGGAGCGCAGTGGGGTGGAGCGGCTGCCGATCCGGATGGTATGCTGTACGTTCCGGCCAAGGAAATTCCGGTCTACTCCACGCTGACCGATGCGCCTAAACCCACGACCGTGAGCAGCGCCGAAACGTTGTATGCGACCAACTGCGGAGCCTGCCACGGCGCCGACCGCCGGGGTGACCATAGCGGAGCCTATCCCTCGCTGCTGTCGATCCGTGAGCGTATGAAACCGGAAGCCATGCACGAGTTGCTGAAAAAGGGCCGGGGAATGATGCCCGCGTTTTCGCACTTGTCACAGGTCGAACGCAATGCCATTGTCGATTTCATCTCCGGAAAAACCGCTTCCCATACCGTTGCTACCACGCCGGGCCGAACCTGGTTGCCCTACATTCACACGGGTTACAACCGCTGGTACGACCGCAACGGGTTTCCGGTAAGCCGCCCGCCCTGGGGTACGCTGACGGCCATTGATCTCAATACCGGTGAACACCGCTGGCAGATTCCGCTGGGCGAATTTCCGGCGCTGACCAGGCAGGGTATGCCGCCAACAGGCACCGACAATTACGGCGGCCCGGTCGTGACGGCCAGCGGTCTGCTTTTTATTGCCGCCACTCCCGACCAGAAATTCCGGGTTTTTGATCGCCAGACCGGTAAACTGCTCTGGGAAACCCAACTTCCGGCAGCCGGATACGCCACGCCCGCCCTGTATTCGGTAGGCGGAAAACAGTATGTCGTGATTGCCTGCGGGGGTGGTAAACTCAAAACCCGTTCGGGCGACCGCTACGTGGCTTTTGCGCTGCCGTGACCGGAAACAAAGGCCGGGGGCAGGGTTTGTAAAACCGTTTTACGTGTGTAACTTGCAGCACTAAACGAATTGTTACCGATGAATTTTCCCGAAGAACTAAAGTATACGCAGGACCACGAGTGGATTCGCATTGAGGGAGACACCGCCGTTATTGGGATTACCGATTTTGCCCAAAGTGAATTGGGAGATATTGTATTTGTGGAAGTTACCAGCGTCGGTCAGAGCTTGCCGAAAGGCGAAATCTTCGGATCTATCGAAGCCGTTAAAACGGTATCGGATCTGTTTCTGCCCGTGGGTGGCGAGGTGCTTGAAATCAATCCGGACGTTGAAAAATCGCCCGAGCTGGTCAACGACGATCCGTACGGCCGGGGCTGGATTATCCGGCTGAAACTGACCGACGGCGCCGAAACCGATGACCTGTTATCGGCCGAAGCCTATAAAGAGTTGGTGGGCGCTTAAGCCCCCGATTGAGTCAGGAAGCTCCATCCGGGGCTTTTTTTTTGCATTCCCGACCACCCGACCCCGGCCAGCTGCCCGCGGGTGGACCCAACAAAACCATGAAACTACTTATCCGTGCCGCCCGAATCGTAGACGCCCAGTCGCCCTTTAATGGACAGGTTCGTGACGTATTGATTGAAAACGGTCTTATCCGTCAGATTGGTGAGTCGATCACCGTTGAGGAATCGGACGCAGCCCTGAAAGTGATTGAACAGGACGGGTTGTGTATCTCGCCCGGCTGGATCGATCTGCGGGTGTCGGCCAAAGACCCCGGTTACGAACACAAAGAAGATTTGACCACGGTTTGCAAGGCGGCTTCACGCGGAGGGTTTACCGACATTGCCATCCTGCCGAATACCAAACCCGTGCTGGATTCGAAAGATACGCTGGGATACATCCGGCAGGCTACGCAGGGGCATCCGGTGAACGTACACCCCATTGCAGCCATTACCAAGAAAACGGAAGGTACGGATTTTACCGACATGATCGACCTGCATCATGCCGGGGCGGTGGCCTTCTCCGACGGCGAAAAACCGCTGCTGAATGCCGACCTGCTGCTCAAAACCCTGCAATACCTGCAACCGTTCAACGGGTTGCTGATGAACCGTCCGGAAGAGCAGAATCTGACGCATTTCGGGCAAATGAACGAGGGGCTGTCCAGTACGCTGCTGGGCCTGAAAGGAATGCCCGCTATGGCCGAAGAAATGATGATTGAGCGGGATTTGCGGCTGCTGGAATACGCGTATTCCCAGAGCGCCAACCCGGCCTCCGGTACGGTGTTGCACTTCTCAACGATTTCGACAGCCCGGGCCGTTGATTTAATCCGCCAGGCCAAACAGCAGGGTTTGCCAATCAGTTGCGATGTAGCGGCCCACCAGCTTGCCTTCGAGGACACGGCCCTGATGGGGTTCGATACCAACCTGAAAGTGAACCCGCCGTTTCGCGGGAGCGCCGACCGGGAAGCCCTGAAGCAAGGGCTGGCCGACGGTACCATTGACGCCATCGTGTCGGATCACAATCCGCAGGACGACGAGAGCAAAAACATCGAGTTTGACCACGCCGAATTCGGTATCATCGGCCTGGAAACCGCCTTTGCCGTTGTCCGAACCCACTTTGCGGACCTGCCGCTGGAGCAATTGGTCGATAAACTCACGCACGCGCCCCGCCGGATTCTGCGGCTTCCGGCGCTGACTCTCGATGAGAATCAACTTGCAACGCTGACGGTGTTCCATCCAGAGATGGAATGGACGTACGAACAGACGGTTTCGCGCTCTAAAAACTCGCCCTTTTTTGGCAAGACCCTGCGCGGAAAAGCGTTATGGATTATAAACAAAAACTTTGTTGAACAGCTATAAATCCGAGTGAAACAACTAGTCTCCTATTTCAACCACCCGCTTTTAAAACTTCCCGTCCTGTTTGGGCTGGTCGCGGGGGTGTTGTGTTTTATTTACTTCCTGGTGTTGTATTATCTGGGGATTGCACCGCTCGGCAATGTGCGGGTGCCGGATTTCGGCTTTCAGATTATCATGATGGTAGCCGCCGTCTGGTATTACCGGAAACACATCGGCAAGGGATTTCTGCACCTGTGGGAAGCCCTCACCATCTGTTACGTTGTGAATACCGTGGGGGCGTTGCTGACGGCCTGGTTGATCTATCTGTTTATCAACTTCGTTGATTACGATATATTTACGCGCTATCTTGCCGATATGCGGCAGTTGATTACGTCAACGAAGGGGCATCTGGTGGAATCGCTGGGGCAGGCCGAATACCTCCAAATGCTCAAAAATGTCGATAACATTACCCCCGAAACACTGGTGGGCGACGAGATCAGCAAGAAAACCGTATTGGCAGTCCTACCGGTCCTGATCATTTCGTTACTGTTCAGAAGGCAGGACTACAGTTTGTATAATGATGGGCCCGAACTGCCGAACCCTCCTAAATCGTCCCAACCCTAAACCTGTAACCGCTTGCATCATGGAAGAAAAACCTTCTACTGTTCGTCTGGCCCTGAAATGGGGACTAATTTCCGGCGTCGTTTTTATGGTTTATACGACGGTCATTAACCTCACTGGTCAGTTTGCAAA
Source organism: Larkinella arboricola (assembly GCF_003259745.1). Taxonomy (GTDB): domain Bacteria; phylum Bacteroidota; class Bacteroidia; order Cytophagales; family Spirosomataceae; genus Larkinella; species Larkinella arboricola. Next base: position 236,573 of record NZ_QLMC01000005.1, read on the forward strand.
TCAGTCGCTGTCGTGGCTGAGTGTGCTTATCTCAGTGGCCATTACGGTATTGGCCATGCGGGAATACCGTACGCTGAATGGCGGTTTTATGAGCTTCGGCGAGGGCGTGAGCCTCGGCGCGCTGGTATCGGTCATTGGAGGGTTGATTTCCATTACGTACAACCAGATTTATACGAGCTTCATTGATCCCACCATTCGGGAGCAGATCATGGACAATGCGCGGGAGCAACTGGAAAATCGCGGCATGACCGATGCGCAGATTGATCAGGCGATGGAGTATACCGAAAAGCTGCAAAGCCCCGGCTTGCAGTTTCTGATCGGGGTACTGGTGGCGGGTATCTTTGGGTTAATTATTTCGCTGATTGTAGCGGCCTTTATGCGCCGAAACAAACCGCCATTTCCGGATTTTCAGAATTGATAACGAGAGACAAAAGAGAATAGACAAGGGAAGAAAGACTTGTAAGGTCCGCCAGTACGTTTATTTGTTGTCTCTTGTCTAACGTCTTGTCGTCGAAATTTTTATGTTGCCTGTTTTTCGAAAAGAAATCAACGGCTTTTTCAGCTCATCGGTTGCCTACGTCATCATGGCCGTGTTCCTGACGGCGGTGGGGCTGATGGTTTGGGTGTTTCCGGATACGAGTCTACTGGAATACGGGTACGCCGATATGGGCGTTTTTTTTAACTTGACGCCCTACGTCATGCTGTTTCTGATTCCGGCCATTACCATGCGTTCCATCGCGGAGGAGGTTCGGACGGGTACCATCGAGTGGCTGCTGACCAAACCGCTGACCCGCTGGCAGTTAATTCTGGCAAAGTTTGTTGCCAACTGGTTGCTGGTGGTACTATTGTTGTTACCAACCCTGGTATATTATTATTCTGTTTATCAACTGGGTAATCCGCCGGGTAACATTGATTCCGCTTCGGTTTTTGGTTCCTACGTCGGTCTGTTGCTGCTGGGTGGCGTGTTTGTTGCCATTGGGTTGTTCGCGTCGTCGATCAACGAAAACCAGGTTGTTGCGTTTGTGATTGGCGTATTTTTATGCTTTCTGTTATACGTTGGTATCAGTTCCGTAGCCAGCCTGGAGTTTTGGGGCAGCTTATCGTATCCGCTGACCTGGATTGCGCTCGATGAGCAGTATCAGGCACTGGGCCGCGGTCTGATCGACTCCCGGAATGTGATTTATTTAGTGAGTGTTATAACCGTATTCTTGTACCTGACCGAGTGGCGCATGACCGCCCTCACCCGCTGACATGCGACTCGACTCCTTAATCAAATGGGCCGCCATTGGCTGGACCATCGCCATTTTTATTGGCTGTGCCTGGCCCAGCGATCACCTTTCTGAGGGGCTGACGACCAACGATAAGTTTATTCACATCAGTATTTTTGGCGGCTGGGGCTTCTTGTGGGGGACGGTTTACCGGCAGCAGCCGGTCCGTCTTTTTATCATTGGCGTGCTGTACGGTCTGGCGATTGAAATTTACCAGTTGGTAATGCCCATCAACCGTAGCTTCGAGTGGCTGGATCTGGCGGCCGATTCGGTTGGCATTGCGCTCGGTCTGATTGCCAGTGTTCTGATGTTGCGGGTGGTTTCAAAAGGGTAATGGTTCCTGCTGTTTATCATACAAAACCGTCAGGATTTCACCCCTGACGGTCCTATTTTCCTTCTTTTCAAATCCGGAGTTTCTACCGCTTTAAAACCGTCAGAACCGGCGACCCGACGGGGTGTTCGCACTTAAACTCGTGTCCCAGCAGCCGGGCCAGGGTAGCGGCGAGCTGGTTCTGGAATAAAACGGGTCCGCCGGATTGCTCGCCCGTTGGTGGGGTATCCGGCCCGATCACGGCAAACCACAACTGGTACGAATCCGGCGTTTTGGTACCGTGTCCTTTCCAGGTGGCTTTCGGGGTGTGGCCCCGTCCGTGATCCGTGGTCACAATCAGGGTCGTTTTTCCGGCGTATTGCGGGATTTGCTGAACGGTTTTCCAGAGATCGGCCAGGAAGGCATCCGCGGCATTTATCATGCGCAGGTCATCGGCGTAGCGCCCGGCATGGGCCAGCCCGTCGGTTTCGTCGAACTGCATAAACAACACGCGTGGACGGTTTTGGAGCAGGTAGTTTTTGGCGGCATAATACGTCAGAAAATCAGGGCGGACGGTTTTGTCCCAAACCTGCGGGGGAACGGTGGTCATCATGCTGTTGAGCAGCGAGTCGGTAGCCGTTTTGGGCTTTTCGATCAGTTCATTGCCCGCGCTGGCGTAAATCCCGGTTTTCCGCTCGTTGACGGCGGCTTCGATTACATCCCAGGACGAAAAAGCCGCAATCTTCCCTTTAAAGTCAGGTTTGTTGTTCAGAAATTCGAGGACGGTCGTGTTCGGGTTGTCGATTTTGTCGTTGGATTTGATGCGTTCATCGGCATAACCGGACAGGATTTCGTTATAACCCGGATAGCTGAACCAGTACGGGTTGGACGTGTTTACCTTACTGCCTTTCAGGCGGTTGCCGTACAGTTGCCCTTCTTTCGCAACGGTATTCCAGAGAAACGGAAAAACCAGCTTACGGCGTTCCTGCGGATTGGCGGCCCAGAAGAATTTGCGGGCCGAAGCGGTGTCGGGCGAGTAGGCGGCATCGAACAGCAGGGTGGAATCGGCACCGGAAAATACTTCCTGCCAGCGAACACCATCGAGCGTAACCAGAATAACATTTTGCGTTTGCTGCGCTCTGACAAATGAAAAAGACGTAACGGCCAGCAGGAAAATCAGACCGGAAATACGGAGTAGTAGCTTCATACGGTTTTGGTGAACGGGGAAGGGATTAGATGAAATGGTAAAGTAACAAAAAGCCGTCAGACCCGCTGGATGCCTGCCTGTTAAATTTTTATGAAAAGAAGAAGTGGGCGCCTGCATTTTTTGTACCTTGAAATTCCAACTTCCGACCCTTAATCTCCCTATGAATCATTCGCTTAACCGTCGAACGTTTCTTAAACAAAGCAGTGTTGGTGCCCTCGGGCTGTCCTTGTTTCCGGCCATTCGGAAAGTGGCGCCGAGTGACCGGCTGCGCATTGCCCACATCGGCCTGGGTGGCATGGGCAACAACCACATGGGCTGGTTTGCCAAACTACCCGAGGTAGAAATTGTGGCACTGTGCGATCTGGATCAGGATCACCTGAACGGCAGCCTGCAACGCCTGTCCGAATTAAACCCCGGCACCCGGGCGCAGGGATATGACGATTTTCGGCGTGTACTTGACCGCAAGGACATTGACGCCGTTACCGTGGCCACACCCGACCACTGGCACGCGCAGATTGCCATTCTGGCGTTTCAGGCCGGTAAGGATGTGTACGGCGAAAAACCGTTGTCGTTCGACGTGCGCGAAGGGCAGAAGATGCTCAAGAGCCTGAACCGTCACAAACGGATTTTCCAGCTTGGTACGCAGATTCACGCGGGCGACAATTACCACCGCGTTGTTGAACTGATTCGGGGCGGGGCCATTGGCAAGGTGCATACCGTTCGGTTGTGGAAAACCGGTTTTCCGCCCGATCTGGGTCCGGCCAACTACCAGACTCCCCCGGCTACGCTGAACTGGGATATGTGGTTGGGTCCGGCTCCGCAGTCGCTCTACACCCCGCAGCGGTGCCATTTCACGTACCGGTATTTTCTGGATTATTCGGGCGGGGTGTTTCAGGATTTCTGGAGCCACATTGCCGATGTGGTCTGGTGGTCGATTGGGCCTAAAAACCTGAAAAGCGTCAGTGCGACCGGGGAAGCGCCGGACGGCATTGCCGACGCTCCCAAGTCCATCAGCATTGATTACGAATTTGAAGACCTGAAACTCCACTGGACCTCGGCGCCCCCCAATGTGCCGGGGGCCGAGAAACGGGGCATTGGAGCGTACTTTGAAGGCGACAAAGGGACGCTGCTCTGCGATTACGGCTCCCGCGAAATAACCGTCAACGGCGTGGTGATGACCGATATTCCGGAAATTTCCCAGGTGATTCCGCGCTCGCCCGGCCATCAGCAGAACTTTGTCGATGCCGTTAAAGCCCGTTCGCAGCCGGAATCCAGCCTGGAGTATGCCCGGCAAATGACGATGCCCATGCACCTGGGCCTGATCTCGTACCGCCTGGGCCGCAAACTGGCGTGGAACCCTAAAAAAGAAAAGTTTATCCACGACCGGGAAGCCAACTCGTATTTATCGAGGGAATACCGCAGCAAATGGGATTTGACGTAATCGCTGGGTGTCGAAGGTGTCGAAGTGCTGGACAGTAACCAGAGGCTGAGTACGCGTAACAGCCTGAACCAGACCACTGGCGGTGTTCGGGCGCGGGTTCTGTATCAGTTTAGGTTTTTAACATATGATAAAACAAGAGTTATAGAAAGGTCGTTTAGAGAGTAAACTATCCGACCTTTCTATGAAGACACTCTTCGGAACAAAAGCCAGTCCCTCGACCGTTCATGCCGCCCTGTTGGTACTGCGCGTCGGCGTTTCGGCGATTATGCTGACGCACGGCTGGCCAAAAGTTACTAAAATCATGGCGGGCGATATGGCCTTCGGTGATCCCATCGGGATTGGCAGCACGCCGTCGCTGATTCTGGCAACGCTGGCCGAGTTTCTGGGGTCTGTCCTGCTCATCCTCGGCTTTCAGACCCGCGCTGCTGCCCTTGTGCTGGTGATCAACATGCTGGTCATCACGCTCTTTGCCCACGGCAGCGATCCGTTCGGAAAAAAGGAAATGCCGCTGCTTTACGCGCTGATCTATCTGACCATTTTCTTTGTGGGACCGGGGAAATACTCCGTGGACGGGCAGGCCAGCAAGACGTGGCCGGGATGATAACCAATTCCCGTAAAACGCTGCTTTTTAACCGTTTCTAATCAGTTGGAAGCCGTTGCGCCCGTTGCCACCGTAACCGCCCCTGACTCGCTCAGTTTGCTGGCATCGTCCGGTTTCAAATGCCAGTCGTTATCGAAATAGCCTTCGGCCACCGGTGTCTTGTACGTTCCTTTGAACAGAATAAAATCCTTGAAACCGGACGTCACGGCCATCGCCCGGTTGTTCAGCGAGAAACCGCCCGTTGGGGCCTGGGTATCCGTCCACCAGGGCAGTCCGGAATTGATGGTTACGTAGTGGTTATTAACCGGGAAAACGTAAAACAGGCCGTAATCGGTGGTGTTGGGGTTCAATTGAATGGGTAAACGATCGCTGAATTTGGCAACCAGAGAATTGGTTTCTTTCGTACCGAACAGCACCAGATTGGCGCTTTCCAGATCGCTGGGCCGAATTTCTTTGTCGGCCAGAATGCGCGGGAAAACCATGATTCGTCCCAGAAACTCACCCCGGTACGCTGACCAGTTGGCCGCCTGAAACGCCTGCTCCTGACGGTTTTTGAGTTCTTCGGGAGAAGGGTTGTCGGCGGTTCCGTAGACGTACACATGCCGGTCGGCGAAGGGTTCGCTCAACGGTCCTTCAGCACCCGGACGTTTGGCGGTGGGTGTGGGCTGATACGGCGTAACCTCCCAACCACTCTCGCGTTTGACCAGCGTTACGGCATCGCTCGTCGGTGCGCTAACGGTTTTACCGTCGATGACTACCTCCAGCGGCTTTTTGGCTTTAAAACTACGGTGTCCGGCCAGTTTCAGGGTAAGCGCCCCGATGTTCGAGGTGGTTACATCCAGGTGGTTCGGACTACTGAATCGAGCATCGACGGTTGCCAGCGTTCCGGGCGTTAACTGGTCAATCTGAACCCAGTATGCCGAGTTGTATTTGTATTGTCTGGTGGAAAACCGCACCCGCTCCGGAAAACGGTTTCGCTTAAACTTGTCGAACCAGCTAAAAATAAACCCGTCCTGATACGCATTCACCCAGCTATCGTGTTTTACGCCGGGGTATTCCTGGTAGATAATGTTCACGCCCGCATCCTTGAACCGCTGCACCCATTCGCGGGTTCCTTCCACTTTAACGGCCGGGTCGGCGTCGCCCTGAAAAATGTGAACCGGGTAGTTGAGCGCATTGCCCGCGAGCGCATCCGTACCTCTCGGCGGGGCGGGGCAAACCGGCGCAATGGCCGCCCACACATCCGGACGGCTCAGGCCAATCCATAACGTGCCACCACCGCCCATCGAATAACCCGTCAGGTACACCCGATCGTCGTCAATGCTGAACTGCTTCTTTACGTCGGCCAGTACATCGTACACGTCTTTTTCGGCAACGCCCTGATAGCCAACAGTTCCTCTTGCAAATGGTGAAGCCACAATGTAATTAACATCCGCCCATTCCGGAAAGTATTTCGTGGCTTCCACGTCGGTTTCGCCGTTGATGTTGCTTTTGCCGAACACCCGCCGGAGCGACAGCCGGTGGTTCGACCCCGCGCCGTGGAGCATAATCACCAGTGGGTATTTCTTTTTGGGATTGTAATTTTTCGGGAGGTACAAACCGTACGGCTGCTCGGTGTCATCAACGTTCGAGAAAATGGTCAGCACTTGCGGGCCGGGCGGAAGCTTCTGGGCAAACAGGCGGCTTCCTACGCCCAAAAGAAGAATGGTAAGCAGCAAAACGTGAAAAATTCGGTGACGAATCATGAGTGAGAAAGGTAAGGTGATACGGTTTTTCAGAAATTACTTCGTTTGCCACAGATTGGGCAGAAGCCGGTAGTAGAGCAGATGGCGCCAGGTCCCCAGTCGTGGGCACCCTCGCCACCGACGTAATAATCGTGCCTGATGTTATGCTTTTGCAGGGCTTCGTGCAGGGCGACGGCCCGCTGGCCAATGGTGGCTACTTCGCCCGTTCCCTGTCCGACGAGCAGGTAATCGACTTTCTTGTTGACATCCGGATCGTTGAGGAACTTCGCGCTGGTTTGCTCGGTGTTGACATCCCCGGAGCTCAGACAGCCGAACGAACCAAACAAATCCAAGCAGTTGAAACCAACCAGTTGCGTATGCCGTCCACCCATCGACAAACCGGCCAGCGCCCGGCCTTTGGGTTTGGTTACCGTACTATAATATTTGTCAACAAAGGGTACAATCTGTTTACGTAATTCCTCTTCAAAAAGTTTGAAAGTCAGTTCCGTATGCCGGGGGTCGGTGCGGTGAATCACCTGATTGTTCGGCATGGCAATGATCATCGGAACGGCTTTTGCTTCGGCAATCAGGTTGTCGGCAATGAAATTGGCCCGACCGTCGATGGCCCAGGTTGAAGCCAGTTCTCCGCTGCCGCCGAGCAGGTATAAAACCGGATATTTTTTCTTAGGATTGTAACCGGGTGGCGTGTAAATGTAAATTTCGCGTTCACCGTTCAGAACGTCGGAGTGGTAAACATGGCGGGTTACGGTACCGTGAGGAACCGGGCGGGCATCGTAATAAGCCGGTCCATCACCGTGTACAACCAGTTGGCTGTAACCCGGCTGATCCGAAAAACCCGTCAGGGTGTTGTTGGGATCGACCACGGTAACACCGTCAATGATAAACCGGTAGACGTATATATCCGGCTTTACGGGACCAACCGTCAGCGTCCAGAGCGTATCCGTCTCTTTTTTGAACGGTATGGGCTGGGTGGCCTTTAGCGCCAGCAGAATCGGTCCGCCCGTAAGCATCACTTCCTGAGCCCGGGGCGCTTTCAGCCGAAAGGTGACCCGATGGTCGTCGCTCACTTCCGGCGAAATAACGTTCGCACCGAAAGGATTCAGGTTTTGGGTATTTTTGTGCGGATTCCAGTCCAGATTGACGTGGGCCTGCTGCGCCCGGGCCGAGGGGAGCAGCGCCAGCAAAAAGAGCGAAAGGAAGAATGGAATGGGTAGTTTTTTCATCATAGTATGAAAGCGCAACGCTGACTGGTTAAAAATAAATACTGAATATGTACGGCATACATAAAGCTTATTTTTTATTTTTTCTTCATGGATTACCAAAAACAACTGCAAAACTATTTCGCGGAAGCTGATGAAAACTGCCTGCCCGGTCTTTCAATTGATTGTGTCATCTTCGGATTTTCCAATAATCAGTTAAAAGTATTGCTGTTGCGCTGGAAGTATACCGAGGAGTGGGGATTACCGGGTGGGTTTATTTACAAAACGGAATCGGTCGATGTGGCGGCTCAGCGGATTCTGAAGGAGCGAACCGGCATTAACAAGCTTTTTCTGCAACAGTTTCACACCTTTGGCGACGATGTTCGGTATAACCGGGAAGAAATCAGCCGGAAGCTGCACTGGCCCGATCCGGCGACGCGCCGGTGGCCTAACCGAACCGTTTCCATTGGCTACTTTGCTCTCGTGGATTTCTCAAAAGTAACGCCCACTGCCGATTTTCTGACGGACGAATGCCGCTGGTGGGACGTTGAAAACCTGCCGTCCCTGCTTTTTGACCACAATCACGTCATTGAAGTGGCACTCAAAACCCTGCGCGTTCAGTTAAGCTGGCAGCCCGTTGGCTACAACCTTTTGCCCGAAAAATTTACGATGCCGGAATTACAGCGGCTCTACGAAACCATCCTCAACCGGCCGCTCGACCCCCGGAATTTTTCCAAAAAAATGCGGGCGCTCGGGATTATTGAGCGGCTGGAAGAGCAGCGAAGGGGAGGGGCTTACAAGTCGCCGTACCTGTTCCGGTTTGATAAAGAAAAATACAAAAAGGCGCTGAAGGAGGGCAATCTGGCGTTTAGTTAACATTTTAGGAGTTGGGTCCGACGGACCCAACTCCTAAAATGTGTTCTTAGCTCAAATACTGCTAACTGGCCGCATCTTCGGCCATCCATCGGGCCGCCTGCCCAACATCGATACCGGGGGTCGAGTCGGTAATCCGCTAAGAACCCGTGCATCAATGCGTTTCAGGAATTCCCTTCCGGCAGCCATCGGAGCTTACTTTATTTTTTGACCAGACTGAATTTGACGCTGGATAAAGACAGGAGCGGCTCGATGGCTTTCGCCTGATCGTTTTTAAAGACCAGATAAACATCATGAATACCGCTGGTTTCCTTTAGCTCAATTTTTGGTGGACCCGAACTCCGCGGTGCTGGTGCGGCTGTCGTGGTCGATTTGGGTTGAGTCGTGGTGCCGCCCGCGTTCTGGATGGAGGTAGCCGTGGGGGCTGCCGACCGGGGTTGGGCCACGCCGATGGTAGTCTGACCGATCAGCTCACCCGTCGGCGAATCCAGCCGCACTTCGACGGTTCCGCCAACGGCCCCTTCGCGTTTCTGGGCCGAAGCAACCAGCTCCAGTTGCTGAATGTCGGTCAGGTCCAGTTTTTTAAACCCAATGTAACCGTTGGAGAAGGCCATCAGACTAACCCCGGCTCCCATACCCCGCGCCTTGATGTCAACACCTTTGGCAAGTTCGGCCTGATCGGGGCTCAACTCCGGATTACGCAGGATAAGCTGGCTCTCGGCGGTTTGCGAAGGAATCGTTTTGACCGGCCGGTCGGTGTAGGCTGCCCGCACCAGAACCGAGCCTTTGCCGTTGTCACCTTCCGGAATTTTGACGGTATAGCTGCCCTGCGCTGGCAAGGTGCTCAACGTTTTTTCGGTGCTGTTCAGAATATATTTTACAATCGCTGCGGCATCGCCTGCGGGCATGGCCGGGTGGGCAGGCATCGCCACTTCACCCCAGACGCCAGCCCCGCCATTGATGACTTTTTTGATCAGCCGGTCCGTGGCTTCACCCTGGCCTTTGTAGCGGTTGGCAATGTCGTGGAACGACGGCCCTACCGATTTCGACGCGACCTGGTGGCAAACTTTACAATCGCTCTGGCTGATCAGCGTCTGGGCTACGGCAAACTGCGTAGAGGCATCGACACTGCGCTGGCTCTGAATGACTTCGGCGTAATCGAAACCTTGCGAGGTGTAGTCGATGCTGATGGCCACCCGCGACGGGTCGATTTGTCCCGGGGCCGCCTTCGACTGGGCAAGGCTGCCGTCTTCCTTATCCGTCACCTGAACAGCGTACTGAATCGGTTTGTTGGGGAAGAAAAAGGTTTTGTTGCCGGTTATGTTTACCGCAACCGTGGGTGGTTCGTTGCCCGCAATGATTTTAACGGCCTGGCTGTTGCTGGCTCCTTTGGGGTCGGTAACGGTCAGGGTGGCGGTATACACACCGGGTTTGTCAAACGAAACCGTCGGGTTGGCCGTTGTAAATGTACGGGCGGCCACGCCCGGAGCGGCTACTTTCCATACGTATTTTAGCGCATCGCCGTCAAAATCCTTGGTTCCTTCCGACGATAACGTTATCTGGAACGGAACCTTACCGCCTTTTTTGCTGGCCGCTGCCTGCACCACGGGTTTGCGGTTACCACCGTTGTATTCGATGCGCACAAGCCGCGAGTTGTCGCTTCTGCGGAACCAGTTGCTGCCGTATTCCAGAACGTACAGATCGCCATCCGGCCCGAATTTCATATCAATGGGTTCAACGGGTCGGTAGCTCGGCAATACCCGTTCCATCGACTTGTAGTCACCGTTTTCGTCCATCGTAATGGCTATAATCCAGCCCCGCGAAAAATCGGTAGCAATCCATTTGCCTTCGTAATAGGCTGGCCACGGACGTTTCGGATTCTTGAAATCGGAGCGGTGGTAAATCGGGCCGCCCGTCGCCGAACGAGAACCGCTGCCCACCAGCGGGAATTTCTCGGAAACTCCGTACGGATAGTAAATGAAATTTGGCGCAACCGGTGGAAGCTCCGTTAAGCCGGTGTTGTTGGGCGAGTTGTTAACGGGCTTTTTCGGGTCTTTTTTCTCCAGCGGTTTGTTGTTGGCGTAATCATAAACCGGAAATGCCTGATCGTTGCCGACAAACCAGGGCCAGCCGAAGTTACCCGGTTTGCGGGCCTGGTTTAACTCATCGTAACCACGCGGGCCAATTTCGCTATCTTCGTTGGCGTCGGGGCCGACTTCACCCCAGTATACATAACCGGTTTTGCTGTCAATGAAAATCCGCCAGGGGTTGCGGTGGCCCATCGAGTATATTTCCGGGCGGGTTTTCGCGGTTCCTTTCGGGAACAGGTTGCCTTCCGGAATGGTGTACGTACCGTCGGGTTCGGGATGGATGCGCAGGATTTTACCACGGAGGTCGTTGGTGTTTCCGGCATGGCCCTGATCATCCCAACTGGCCCGACCGGGGCGCTCGTCGGTTTGGGCCGCCTGCTGGTTTCCGGTATTGTTCCCCACCGTCAGATAAAGGTTTCCGGCTTTATCCCAGGTCATACCGCCCCCCGTGTGGCAGCAGACTTCGCGCTGTGTGGTTACGTTCAGCATCACCTTTTCGGAACCCTCAACGAGTTTGTCGTCAACCAGGTCCCAGCGGGTCAGCATATGTTTTTTCTCGGTAGGGTGGGCATAATAGAGGTATACCCAGTGATTCTTCTCAAAATTAGGGTCCAGCGAAAGACCGATCAACCCTTCTTCCGCTTCGCGCGATACGCCCTCGGCATTGGTGTATTTGGTATTTACCGGAATGGTGGCAATCAGGCTGACGGTTTTGCTGGCCGGATCGTATTTCTTGAAGCCACCTTTGCGTTCGATGATGTAAACCGCCCCGTTCGGAGCAACTTCAAAGACCATCGGTTCGTCCAGACCTTCGGTGACCACGACCGGCGTAAACCGGCTTTCGTCCGGCTTCTGATCCCTGGGGTTATCCTGCCGGGTAAAGGAAACCAGCCCGATCAAGAGCGTGGCATTGAGCAGAAAGGAAAAAGACTTGGAAAAAGAATTTTTAAACATTACAGTTAAAGTTGAAACTTACATCGGTTTGTTGCTGGATTTCTATTCACTAAAAAAAGTCATTCGCTGCTGCGGAATCTTCCTGTTTCTGAGCGGAAACAGCAAAGATTTGAACAACGAATGACTTCGGTAAGTAAGCAAAATAGTGAAACCGGTTACATCGGTTTAGATTTCTTGCCTACCAGTTTCAGGTCAAGGCTGAAGGTGTCTTCAATGATTTTATCAGCCGCCGTACCGATGATTGCAGCCCGGTATTTGATGTCATAATCCAGCCGGTTGACGGTCAGTTTGGCCGTAGCTTCCACATTGTCGCCCTCCAGTTTAACCGTAGCCGGGAACGTAATGGGTTTGGTCGTGCCTTTAATCATCAAATCACCGGTCACGTTGTAGTTCGGTTGACCGGCAGCGGCACCGGAAATCGGCGCCAGTTTGGTGACTTTAAACGTTGCCGTCGGGTTTTTATCGACCGCAAAGAAATCGTCGTTTTTCAGGTGCCCAACAACCCGCTCGTTGCCTTTGTTTTCGCTGAGGGAGGTCATGTCGGCGGTGAACGTTCCGGCCGTTAGTTTATTCCCGTTGAACACAAACTCACCTTTGGACAGTTTGATGTTGCCCGTATGTTCGCCACCGACTTTCTTGGCGTTCCAGACGATGGTGCTTTGCTCGGTATCGACGGCATACGTAACGGTTTTGGTGACGACGGCTCCGGGGCGTTTGTCGGGACCGTGCGTTCCGGCAATAATCGTCAACGGGGTAGACGCCAGCATAGCCATGGCGAGTAGTCCGGCAAAAATTCGGTTGGTTTGCATAATAGAGAGGTTAAGTTGATAAACGGTTTACGTTAGCAAGATAAACAGAATTACAGAACGAAACATCCTGTAATTCTGTCGGTAAAGTGGAATAGTCAGAAATTATTTCTGCCGGGGACGGCCACCGCCTGCGGGCTGGGTTTGGGGCTGTTGAACAGCGCCACCGCCGTTGTCGTCGCCACCGCTTTTCTGGTCGTCGTTGTTGATGGATTTTTTCCGGCGGCCTAGGCTGAAGCCCGATCCATCCATGCTCATTTTACCCAGTCGATACGAGAAGTTCACGCGAACACCGGCATTGTACATGCTGTTGACGCTACGCTGTGAGACCAGCGGTGAAATTGTCTCGGAACGAATTTTGAACGGATGGTTAAAGAAGTTTTCAGCAGAGAGACCGATGCTGCCGCGCTTGCTGTTGAAATCTTTCTTCACACCCAGGTTGTAGAAGGCAAAACTGCCCTGGTACCCCTGGAGGTTGATCTGCCGTCCGCGACCGCCACCGAAGCCCTGGATACCCCAGCCGTTTTTCAGCGTAATGCTGGTAAACAACCGGCCACCCAGCACCCAGCCTGAATTGGAAGCACCGTAGAGGGCGCTGGCGTTGTTGTTGGTCAGGTAAGCGTGATAGAGGTCAAAACCGCCACCCAGTTGCCAGATGGAGAACAGCGTTACGTTTGTGAAGACGTTCATCCCGTAGGCGCGTTCCGTTCCGATGTTTTGCGTGGTGGTGCTGACAACGGTCTGGAAATTCGGATTAAGCTCCGTACCGATGTTGCGGGTGGCCGTATCCCGGAGGCTCATGATGGAATTGTCCGTAATCCGGGCAAATAACGTTGCATTCAGGTAGAATTTCTTGACCTGACCGCTTAATCCCAGTTCGACGTTGTCGGTGTATTCGGGCGACAGGTTCGGGTTACCCTGGCTGATGTTCAGCGGGTTGGCCGCATTGATGTTCGGGTTCAGGGATTGGATACCCGGGCGCTGAATCCGGCGGTTATAGGCCAGTTTGATGATTTTTCCGCCCTTGATTCCTTTCGAGATATTGACACTCGGAACAAAAACACCGTAATCCGGAATATCCTTTACACTGCCGTTTAGCTGTTCGCTGTTGTTGTCAAAGCGGGCGTTGATGAAGGTGTATTCGTAGCGGCCCCCGGCTTTCAGCGTCCATTTGGTTTTGGTCGATAAGGTATAGGCGGCATACAGGGCCGTGATGTTCTGGTCGTAGTTCAATCCGTTGGACGGCTGAATCGGGCTCAGTTCGTAATTTTCGTTATCGCCGGTAGTCGTATAGAACTGATAGTCACTGTTCATTTTCCGGAAAATACCCTTACCCCCAAATTCCAGCAACTGATTGCGTTTGATCGGGGTCTGGTAGTCGAGCTGCAGGGTCGATTCCTGGTTATGGCTCAGGTTATTGTTCCGCTGACGGCCCGTGATCGTGTGCATATCCGTACCGTTGAGCAGTTCGGTTATGAAATTGTTCGTGTTGTTGTTGCGGCTGTACAGACCCAGAATGCTCAGTTCCTGATTGGTCTTGTACGTTTTGGTGTAGCTAACGTTGGCATCAACCGTTCCGGACAGGTTTTTCGACTCCACGTTCCGGCCCGACTGCGTGACCAATTGGTTGACGTACGACATGGTTTGCAGGTTGTCCTGGAAGTTGATCATGTTCCGCAGACCGTACCGTACCGTGGCCGACAGCGACGTATTTTTGTCGATGTCATAATCCCAGCCAAACTGGTAGTTGCCAAATAGTCCGCGCTGGCGGGTATCGGCCGACTGAATGGTCGTGGTCGTGCCGGTCTGGCCAATGGTGGTCTGCGTATTGTTGAAGGCTCCCCTGACGTTGTACATGCCCCGGCCAAACCCGCCGAGGTTGAAGCCCATTTTGCCCTGACGGTAGCTGGCGTTCAGGTTCAGGTTTGAACTCCGGTTTCCGGTGCCAACGTCCATGTTCAGGGTCGCTCCCTGCAACGTATTTTTCTTGGTAATGATGTTGATAATCCCGGCAGAACCTTCGGCGTCGTACTTCGCGGAGGGCGATGTAATAACTTCTATGGACTTGATCATGTCGGCCGGAATCTGCTTGAGGGCGTCGGCTACGCTGCTGGCAATGATCGTTGACGGTTTGTTGTTGATCAAAACCCGGACGTTACCGCTCCCGCGCAGACTGACGTTCCCGTCCAGATCGACGCTCAGCATCGGCACTTTCCGCATGATGTCGGCGGCATCGCCCCCTTTGGAGGTAATGTCTTTTTCGGCATTATACACCAGACGGTCTACTTTTTCTTCAATAAGGGCCGCCTGTCCGGTCACAACGACTTCATTCAGTGTGCGGATATCCTGCGAGAGCTTGACGATGCCCACGTTGATGTCCGAGCCTTTTTCAATCTTAATCAGGTTGGATAGCTTATTCTGATACCCCAGGAAGGAATATTGCAGACGGTATTCGCCGGGGGCCAGTTTCGTTAAAGAGAATTTCCCTTTGCCATCCGCCGTAGTTCCGTCGATGGGCTTACCGGTTTTGGTGTCAATCAGGGCAATTGTCGCGAATTCGACGGGTTGATTGGAGGTGGAATCCATCAAAAAGCCGTTAATCTTGCCGTTGCCACGCGGTTTGTCGTCATCGGCGGTGCCGGGAATGAATGTTTTGTCCTGTTGATTGGTACGCTGACCCGGTTGGCTAAACCGACCCGGTCCGCCAAAACCGCCACCTCCGCCCGGGAACTGGGCGAATGCCTGGAATGCTCCCAGGCTTAAAATTCCTAAAAATAGTGAGAAGGAAAACTTTGACATGAGTTCGATTTCATTGGAAAATGAATGTACAAAATAACCATGGCGCAGGTGATCTATAAAATGGAATAGACTAAAACGGCAGGAACGTCGCCGGATGCCGTCTTTTCACCGATGAACTCCAGTCGTATTTTTTAGATACGAAAGTGTTGGCACCAGGTAAGCGACCGTGTCAGGGCCTTAGTATCAGTGAATTGAAATGGTCTGGAATACAGCCGGTGTGGGAACGTGCGTTGTGGGTCGGCGTAAAGCACCACATCAATCTTCATGTGGTTCAGAAACGCAGTTAGGCATGATTGGAGCGTTTATTTATGACCGGTATGATTGGAGAAACCAACGATTGTCATGCTCAGAAGAAGGGAAACGATGCTGACCCGTACGGTTTTCAGGGACGTATAATTTTCAGGGAGATTGCGGACCGGCGGCCGCCAAAAACGGGAGTGGAATAAAGGAAAAGATGCTGTTTTTGTTGCAAAATTCGGTATGCCAGGTAGTTAGTGTTGATGGTTGCTGGTTTGGCTGGACTGGTTAGTAAACAAAAGGCCGGGAGAACGAACTGGAAAGGGTAAGAGTCGATAATAGGCAAAAAACGGCCATTGGTCGGGATAAGGTGGCAATTTGTCGATTCTACCGTGCGTTTTTAACGGTTGTGCCGTAAAATTGTCAAATAATTGACGCCCTTACACGTCCTGACATATTCTCAGTATATGCGTTGTTGGACGATCTTATACATATAGTCGTATACGATAGAAAAGATTATTAATAGAGATGGTAGTTGGACAACCTGGTTTCGCTGAAATCAGGTTGTTTTGTCATTTTCGGAGAAGCTTTCCAACCTGAAATTAGCACGTAAGCCTTAACATCTCATGAAATTACTCACGTTACGTCGAAGTGTGCCCGTTTTAATTCATATTCTGGCATGGGGGCTGCTGGGCTTTGCTCTGCTGGTGTACCAACCCCTGAACTGGGATATCACGGCACCCCCGCAGTTCTGGATTAAGCAAGGATTTTATTTTAGTCTGCTGGTCGGGTCCTTTTATTTAAATACCCAGTTACTGGTGCCTTATCTGCTCTTTCGCGACCAGACCAGTCTGTATATAACCTCCCTGTTTGTTACCGCCGTTTTTGTGGTGGTGGTACTTTTTCACGTTGATAACTGGCTTAATCTGCCGGAACTCATGCACCGGGCCTGGCACCCCGAGGGCGGCCCCCGAAAGCCCCGGAACGTCTGGGCATGGAGCCAGCCGATTCTGGTCACCACCTTTCTGATGCTCGGGATTGGAACCAGCATTGCGTCCGTGCAGAAGTGGCAGGAAGACGCCCGGCTTCGGCTGGATCTGGAACAGGCCCGGGTCAGTTCGGAATTGTCGTTTCTGAAAGCGCAGATCAACCCGCATTTCTTTTTCAACACGCTCAATAACATCTACGCCCTAACGCTTATCGACGGAGAAGCGTCGCGTGAGGCCCTGCACCGGCTGTCGCGGATGATGCGGTACGTGCTCTACGAAACCGGTAACGACACCACGATGCTGAGTAAGGAAATCGACTTTGTACAGGATTATATTCAACTCATGCAGCTTCGGCTGACGGACAAGGTAACCGTAACGCTCGAACAGCCCACGCCCCTGAAAGACGTACCGGTTGCACCGATGCTGCTGCTGCCATTTGTCGAGAATGCGTTCAAGCACGGGGTCAGCGCGATCATGCCCAGCCGGATTGTGATCAGCATTCACCAGGATGGAAGCCAGTTGGAAATGAAAGTGAGAAATACGATATTCCCCGAAAAAAATCAGTCACTCGAAGTCGGCAGTGGCATTGGGCTTACCAATACGCGTCGGCGGCTCGACCTGCTTTATCCCGAACGGTATCAGCTTTCGGTAATGGAGGATCAACCCGCCAATGAATACCTGGTACACCTGAATCTGAATCTCTCATGATATTAAACTGCATTGCGGTCGACGACGAACCGCTGGCCCTCGGGCTGGTGTGTGCGTTCATTGAAAAAACACCTTTTCTGAACCTGGCCGGGCGTTACAGCAGCGCCGTAGAGGCCTTACAAGGCTTGCACGATCACCCCATCGATCTTCTTTTTCTGGATATTCAGATGCCCGATCTAACGGGTATGGAACTCGCCCGCGTGATCGAGCGCAACCAGACCGGTCATACACCACGGGTTATTTTCACGACGGCCTATAACCATTTTGCGCTCGAAGGCTACAAAGTGGATGCGCTGGATTACCTGCTCAAACCGTTCAATTACGAAGAATTTCTGCGGGCCGCCAATAAGGCTAAAGCGTATTTTGAGCTGGTCAAGCGGCCTGCCCCTGCACTGACACCGACCGTCCCCGAACCGGAAGAAGAGTACTTATTTCTGAAAGTGGAATATCAACTGGTCCGGATAGCGTTCAACGACATTCTTTACATCGAAGGTCTGAAAGACTATGTGAAAGTTCATTTGCGGAAAGAACGGCCTGATGCCGTTCCCAAACCCATTCTGTCACTGACCAGTCTAAAGGCGCTGGAAGATAAACTTCCCGCCCGACGTTTCATGCGGGTACATCGATCTTTTATTGTCGCACTGGACAAAATTGAAGCCGTTACCCGGAATACCATCCAGATCGGACCGGCTATCATTCCGGTCAGCGATCAGCACAAAGACGCATTCAACCAATTTCTGAGCCGCTGGTCGTAGACTCCGCTGCGGCAACATGGCGCTCCAGGGTAGCTTCGACGCCCAGTGTCAGCAGGTTGCTGAGGTGATCGGCAACGGCATCACCAAAACCGCTCAGCACGCTCAGGTCGGTTTCCCAGAGTAAGGTGTCGGCGCAGAGCGTCTGGACGAAGTTCCGGACGGAAGAGGCATCGTGTACATCGACCTGTTGCCACAACTTATAAAAGTATTCGGCGTGGTCGTCGCGGATGGGATAGGTGATGATGCCGCCGGTGGGCGTTGTGGCTTCGCCCAGATACACGCCATCTTCCTCCCGAACGGCTTTCATAAACCGCAGATAAGCCGCAAATCCCAGGGCCATGCGCTGCGGGATTTGCTCATGCTGCTCCACAAACCGCTGGATGGTCGGGAGGTTGCGGGCCCGCATTTTAAGCGTTTCCTGAAGCGTAATGTTCAGCAGTAGGTGTTCGATGTACGGGTTACGGAAGCGGTCGAGAACGTCGGCGGCAAACTCCCGGACGGCCTCCGGATTCTCTTCCGGAATCATCCATTCGGGCAGGGTCGGTACAATTTCGTGCGTGATTACATCTTCCACAAACCGGCTCATCAGCGGGTGCTGCATCATTTCGTGGACGGTTTCCAGCCCGAGCAGATACGCCAGCGGAACGCTGATGGTGTGGCTGCCGTTGAGGACGCGCAGTTTGCGTTCGCGGTAAAAATTAATGTCTTCGTCGATGATGACACCCGGATCAGTTTTGGCAAAGGTCAGGACATTTTTAACGCGATCATCCCCTTCAATAGCCCACAGCCGATACGGTTCTGCCATGATCAGGAGCTTATCGCTGTAGCCTAGTTTCTGTTGCAGCTGAGCGTGCGTTTCGGTGTCGGGTTTGCCCGGTACAATGCGATCAACCAGCGAGTTACAGAAGCGAACGTGGTATTTCAGCCACTTCATAAACAGCTTGCCCAGTTCGTTGTGCAGGGCTATTTTCTCCACGATGTCACGCAGTTTCAGGCCGTTGTCGCTGATCAACTCGGTCGGGACAACCACCAGGCCCTTATTGCGTCCACCGCCAAAATTCTTGAACCGTTCGTACAGAAAAGCCGTCAGTTTGGCCGGGTAGGATTGGGGCGGATTCTGGAAAATGCTCTCTTCCACATACTGAATCCCAACCTCGGTGGTGTTGGAAATAATGACCTGCAACGACGGCTTTTTGGCGACATCCAGCACGGCTTTCCAGTCTTCCTGCGCCGAAATCACGCGGCTGATGGCCGACACCACCGTGTGTTTGTCCACCAATTGACCTTTCTGAAGGCCCCGACTGACCACTGTATACAAACCGTCCTGTTCCGCAAACTCGTCCGTTGCGCCACCGGTTGACTTCACAACCACGATACTGCCGTTGAATATACCCTGCTGATTGGCTTTATGAATCAGGTAGTCGGGCAATCCACGAAGCAAAACGCCCGTGCCGAATTGCAGCACGCGTTCCGGATGGATAGCAGCCGGATGGTTTGAACGGTTCAGTGATGTCATGAGATGATACGTTTCGCGGTGGTCTCGACGGAATTAAAATAGAATGTAATGTGTAAAAGTAAGGTTTAAACACATTGAGCGCAAACAACCTTAGGGAATGATAAAGTGGGAACGATGCGTTCTGAATTGATTTACACCGGGCTGCCCGGCTTTCATGATTCATCGTTCCGCCTTCATCACGTATTATTTGGCACGCAGGGACTCAATAATCGAAAGGACTTCCTTCGCTTTGGCCTC
This sequence comes from Larkinella arboricola, assembly GCF_003259745.1. Taxonomy (GTDB): domain Bacteria; phylum Bacteroidota; class Bacteroidia; order Cytophagales; family Spirosomataceae; genus Larkinella; species Larkinella arboricola. The sequence goes on from NZ_QLMC01000005.1 coordinate 256,308, forward strand.
AATCTGGTCGAATTGCCGGTTACTCAAAATGTCTTTCGGGAACAACTGCGAACCCATGCCAACGGCAGTCACACCGGCTTTGAACCAGCTTCCGAGACTTTCCCGGGTGGGTTCAACGCCCCCCGTTACCATCACGCTGGTCCACGGCATGGGGCCTTTGATGGCCTTCACAAAACCGGGGCTGAGCGTATCGCCTGGAAAGATTTTTACGATTTCTGCGCCCAGTTCCTCAGCCGCCGAAATCTCGGTCAGCGTGGCGCAGCCGGGCATATAAGCCACCTTCCGGCGGTTGCAGGTGCGGGCAATGGACTCGTGAAACGACGGCCCCACGATGAAGTTCGCCCCCGACTGGATGTACAGCGCGGCAGTTCCGGATTCGACGAGCGTTCCGGCACCGAGGATCAGGTCCGGAAAGTCGCGGGCGGCTATTTTGACCAGTTCGCCGAAAATTTCGTGCGCGAAGTCACCCCGGTTGGTAAACTCGAACGCCCGAATGCCTGCCCGGTAACAAGCTCCCAGCACCTCGCGGCAAATTTCAGGGTCAGCATGATAAAAAACCGGGACCATCGGCACCCGCCGGATGGTTTCGTAAACCTCTAATCTTGAAAAACGAGACACCTCTTTTTTAGTTATGAGTTAAGAGTTAAGAGTTAAGAGTTAACGGATGTGTTCAACTCATAACTCATAACTCTTAACTCTTCATTCATAATCATCTTCTCAATCGTCCGGATTTATCCCCTTGCACCAGGGCTTCAACTTCCGGAACGGTAACCAGGTTGGCGTCGCCTTCGACGGTGTGTTTGAGCGCCGAAGCAGCCGCGCCAAATTCAACGGCGTATTGCGGATCGTCGGTGGCTAATAAACCGTAAATCAGTCCGGCCAGGTACGCATCGCCCCCGCCAATGCGGTCGATGATGTGTGTAATGTCGTACACTTCGGACGAATACATGGTGGTTCCGTCAAAGATCTTGGCCGTCAGCCGGTTGTGCGACGCACTGACCGACTCCCGTTCGGTATCCGTGAAATATTGGATGCGCGGAAACTTCTCCTGCATTCGGTGGCAGGCATCGTCGAACGTATCGGCTTCCACCCCGTAGAGTTCTTCGAAATTAGCCTGATTGCCCAGCACCAGATCGCAGCCAGCGGTTAAAGCGGGCAGGATTTCCTGCGGTGTCCGGCCATATTTCCACAGATTGCTCCGGAAATAGATATCGCCCGATACCTTGACGCTCAGCCGGTTGGCGGTCTGAATGGCGTCCAGCAGGCAGTCGGCAGCCTGTTGCGACAAAGCCGGCGTGATGCCCGACCAGTGGAACCAGTCGGCTCCGGTCAGAATGGCATCCCAGTCAAAGTCACCCGGTTGAATCAGCGAGAACGCCGAATCGTAGCGGTCGTAGATGATCTGGCTGGCGCGGCTGACGGCCCCCGTTTCCAGAAAGTACAGGCCAAGTCGCCCCGGTCCGTAGGTGATGCGGGAGGTATCGACCCCGTGGAACCGTAGCGTAGCGGCTGCGGCCCGGCCCAGCGCGTGATCCGGGAAACGGGTGACATGAACGGCCTCACAGCCAAAGTAAGCCAGCGAAACGGCCACGTTAGCTTCCGTGCCGCCATAGACCACATTCAGGGAATGCGCCTGATTGAACTTTGCAAAACCCGGCGGAGCCAGTCGCATCATGACCTCGCCGAACGTAACTATTTTTTTCAAGTATGGAATAAGTTGTTAATGGTTAGGTGGTTTTATGGCTAAAAATGGCTGGACGGCTATACGGTTTAAAGGACTCTATGGTAAGGATGTGCAGGAGGAACTATTATACCCTTGGATCATCCAACCATTTTTAACCAGCCTTGCCGTTTTCCTTGCCAGCTATCCAGCTTTGAACTAGTAATCCGTTAAACACCAATACTATCCAGTTCCTTTTTAGTCACCGGTTCCAGCGTGGGCGATAGCAGGTGAATAATGGCCAGTGCAATCAGGTAGGTCGAACTGGCAATTATAAACAGGGGCAGGTAGCCGAAACTGACCCGGATATTGCCCGCAACGGCCGCCAGCAGAATACCGCCCATCGCCCCAAACATACCCCCGATGCCCGTAACCGAAGCCACCGCACTTTTAGGAAACAAATCGGACGCGAATGTATAGATGTTGGCCGACCAGCCCTGGTGAGCCGCCGTTGCCAGAGAAATTAAGGCAATGGCTACGTAAATACTACTGGTTTGGGCCGCAAAAAAGATTGGCGTGACGCAAAGGGCGCAGATGAGCATGGTGATTTTCCGCGCCCGGTTGGCCGACCAGCCCAACTGGATAAACTTGGACGACAGCCACCCGAACAGAACGCTGCCGCCGTCGGAAACGATGTAAATAACCAGAAAAGGCAATCCGACGTTTTTCAGATCGAGCCGCTGGTCGAGCGATTCGCTGCTGTTGAAAAAATCGGGGAGCCAGCTTAGGTAAAACCACCAGATCGGATCGCACATAAACTTGCCGACGATAAACGCCCAGGTCTGCCGGAATCCCAGCAGACGCCACCACGATAGTTTTTCTTCCGGAATATCCTCTTCTTTATCCTGTTGGATGTAAGCCAGTTCGGCCCGGCTGACCTGCGGGTGCTCCTCCGGACGGCGGTAGATTTTCAGCCAGGCAATCAGAACCAGAAAACCCAGCAGGCCCGTTGCAATAAACGAAAACCGCCAGCCAAACTGGAGCGTGAGCCACGGAATCAGAGCCGCCGTAACAATGATGCCGACGTTGGTTCCGGCGTTAAAAAGTCCTGCGGCAAACGAGCGTTCTTTTTTAGGAAACCATTCCGCCACGGATTTAATCGCCGAGGGGAAATTGCCCGCTTCGCCGATGCCCAGCATGAACCGGACCATACTCAGCCCGCGCAGGGAACCGATAAAGGCATTCAGCACACCGGCAATGCTCCAGACCACGATGGAAATGGAAAAGCCGCGTTTGGTGCCAACCCGGTCGATGAGCCAGCCCGTCAGCAGAAAACCGAGCGCGTAGGCCACCTTGAAAACCGTATCGATGTAGCTGTACAGCACCTTAAACTGGTCCAGATCGCTCTCGGTCAGGGCTTCCTCGCCGGTTTTACCCATCATCTCCTGCCGGAATGTTTCGTCGATCATGGTAAACGAAAGCACCTGCCGATCGATGTAGTTGATCGTTGTCGCGAAAAACAGCAGCAGCACAATCCGCCAGCGATAATTTCCGGAAAGGTTGGGCATCCGACAAAAGGTTAGCAGGTCTAAAAGACAAAATCCAGCCAAACATACCGAAATGCCGCGAAAAAATAGTAGATCGCAGGGCCGCAAGGTAAAATGAGTAGAGCCGCCCGGACTCTTTCTTTTTCTAGCAACATTACCCACAAAAAAATGGCATTAGAACAAACCTGGAGATGGTTCGGCCCCGCCGACCCCGTAAGTCTGGCCGACATCCGACAAGCTGGCGCAACGGGTATCGTAACGGCTTTACACCATATTCCGAACGGGCAGGTGTGGTCCGTCGATGATATTACGACCCGCAAATCCCTGATTGAAGCCGGTGCGCCCGGTGAACACCGGCTGACGTGGTCGGTCGTGGAGAGCATTCCGGTACACGAAGCGATCAAAACCCGTACCGACGGCTTTCAGCAATACATCGAAAACTACAAGGAGTCGATTGTGAACCTGGGTCGGTGCGGCATCGACACGGTTTGCTACAATTTCATGCCGGTGCTCGACTGGACGCGTACCGATCTGGACTACCTGATGCCCGACGGTTCGACGGCTTTGCGCTTCGATGCGGCCGAATTTGCGGCATTTGAACTGTTTATCCTCAAACGCCCCGGTGCCGAGGAGCATTACTCGCCCGAGCAGCTCCGGAAAGCCCGTCATTGTTTCGAGTCGCTGGACGAAGAAGCCGCCCGACGCCTGCAACGGAACATTATTGCGGGCTTGCCGGGTTCCGAAGAAAGCTATACCGTAGAGCAGTTTCAGGAAACGCTGGATACCTATAAATACACCGGTGACAAGGAGTTACGCGAAAATCTCTACGCCTTTCTGCGCGAAATTGTGCCGGTTGCGCAGGATGCGGGTGTTCGGCTGGCGATTCACCCCGATGATCCGCCGTACCCGATTCTGGGTCTGCCCCGTGTGGTGAGTACGGAAGAAGACGCCCGAATGGTGCTGAATGCCGTTGATGTGAAGGCCAACGGACTGTGTTTCTGTACGGGTTCGTACGGGGTACGGCCCGACAACGACCTGGTGGGGATGGTGGACCGGCTGGGTTCGCGCATTCATTTCATTCACCTGCGGAGTACGAAACGGGATGAGGAAGGCAATTTTTACGAAGCCAACCACCTCGACGGCGACGTGGATATGTTTGGTGTCATGAGTGCGCTGATTGGCGAGCAACGCCGTCGGCAGGAGCGAGGACGCGACGATTTCCGGATGCCGTTCCGGCCCGATCACGGCCACAAAATGCTCGACGACCTGAATTCCGTCAAACGCACCAACCCCGGTTATACAGCCATCGGGCGGCTGCGCGGACTGGCCGAACTGCGCGGCTTGATGCTGGGTATTGAACGGGCCAGTCTGTAATTGATAGCGCTGGTTAACGTTTGGGAGGTAGGCAGGTTGCCCATACCGCTCAGACGTTAATCGGTATTGGATGCGGTGCCGACGGGTAAAAAGCCCGGATAAGAACCTTTTCTTTCAAACGAATCTACTACGATCATGCTGGTTGATCATCCGATAAAATCCTTTCTCGACGAAGACTTTCTGCTTCAGACCGATACCGCCCGGCGGCTCTACCACGATTACGCCAAGGCGATGCCTATTATTGACTACCACTGCCACCTGCCGCCCGATCAGATTGCTGCCGACAAACGGTTTGAGAACCTGACGCAGATCTGGCTCTACGGCGACCATTACAAATGGCGGGCCATGCGCACCAACGGCGTACCGGAACGGTATTGCACCGGCGATGCGTCGGATTACGAAAAGTTTGAAAAGTGGGCTGAAACCGTGCCGTACACAATGCGGAATCCGCTCTACCACTGGACGCACATGGAGTTGAAAAACCCGTTCGGCGTTGAAACGATTCTGAATAAAAACACCGCCCGGGAGGTCTACGACACGTGTACCGAACAACTCTCGGGCTTATCGACCCGCACCCTGCTGCGGCACTTCAACGTGCGGACGGTCTGCACCACCGACGACCCCACGGATTCGCTGGAGCACCACAAGAAAATTGCCGACGACGGTTTTGAAGTCAGGGTGCTGCCTACCTTCCGGCCCGACAAGGCAATGGCCATCGACGATGTTGCGGCTTTTCAGGCGTATGTGAATCGGGTGGGCGAAGTGTGCAACCAGGAGATCCGCACGCTTGATACGTACATGGACTGCCTCAAACAGCGCCACGACTACTTTGCCCAGGCCGGTTGCCGGTTGTCGGATCATGGTCTGGAAACCGTCTATGCCGAACCCTACACCGAATCGGAGGTGCGGGCCATCTTTGAAAAAACGCTTTCCAATGCGGTATTGAGCGAAACCGAGCGGTTGCAGTTCAAGTCGTACATGCTCGACCGGTTTGCCGAATGGGACTGGGAGAAGGGCTGGACGCAGCAGTTTCACCTGGGGGCTTTGCGGAACAACAACCAGCGGGCCCTACGGACGCTGGGGCCGGACACGGGTTGGGACAGCATCGGCGATTTTCAGCAGGCCCGTCCGCTGGCCCGTTTCCTGGGTGGACTCGACAACCGCGATCAGTTGGCAAAAACCATTCTGTACAACCTGAATCCCGCCGATAACGAAATCATGGCAACGATGATCGGGAATTTCAACGACGGGTCGGTGCCGGGCAAAATTCAGTTTGGCTCGGGCTGGTGGTTTCTCGATCAGAAAGACGGGATGGAGAAGCAGATCAACGCCCTGTCGAATATGGGATTATTGAGCCGATTTGTCGGGATGCTGACCGATTCACGCAGTTTTCTGTCGTACCCACGGCACGAATACTTCCGCCGGATTCTCTGCAATCTTTTTGGGAGAGACGTCGAAAACGGCGAACTGCCCAACGACATTGACTGGATTGGCAAGCTGGTGCAGGACATCTGCTACCGGAATGCGGAGGATTATTTTGGTTTTTAATAAGTCAGAGTCGGGCCTGTTCGGGCCCGACTCTGAATACGGTTATTTCCTGACAATCACACCGTCAGCGGTAAAGGCAATTGCTTTTTCGGGCTGGGTGATTTTCGTAATTTCTTCCTTGCTTTTACCGGCATCTTCGGCGTAGTGCCGCAGTTCGGCTACCGAAGTCGTTTTGGTTTCGGCGGTTCCTTCAAACACAACCTTCTTGCCGGCAATATCTTTCGGAACAAAGAAACCGTAGTCGCGGAACCGCACCAGCATGGTCTGGTTGTCGGCGGTTTTGACCCGCATCCAGCAGCCTTTCACCTGGCAAACCGACTCAACGGTACCTTCCACTTTGGTCGCCAGTTCTTTCTTATCGCCCATTTTGGCCGCCAGTTCGGTCGAAGGAATGGCGTTGTCGGCGGAGATTTTCCTGCCGTGGTAGCTGCTGTTATCCTGCGCCATTGCGCCGTAGGAGAGGCCGAGCGCAAGCGCCCAGATGGCTAAGTGCTTCATAATCTGATGCGGTTTTGGAAGTGGTCTACAACAAAAATAATAAAAAATCACTCTAGTACCTGCACCCAACCTTTGCATTTGGTGCCCCGCTGCGTTGTAATCAGGTAGTAATACAGGCCGTTGGGCGCGTCGGCTCCCCAGTTGTTGGGATAGTTGTCACTGGCGTAAATCTGTTTGCCCCAGCGGTTGAAAATTTCCAGTTTTGCACCCGTAAACCCGATGTTGAAAACGTCATTTTTGCCGTCGTTGTTGGACGTTACCACGTTGGGAACTTCGCTCATATTCTCAATATCAACCGGTAGATTGAGCGTCAGGCTGCACCCGTTTTTGTAGGTCGTCAGCGAAATCTGGTACTGCCCGGAATGCGCGTACTGGTAGCTGCCGGGTGTGTTGGCGCGCAGGGTGTCGCCGTTGCCCATCGCCCACTGGTAGTCGTCGGCCCCGTCGGTTTTATTGACCAGTTCCACCTTCGTTGGTTGCCCGCATTCCGAATTGAGCCGCACCTCGGCCACCGGGCGAAACCCATCGTCGGTTTTGATTGTCACCTTTTTCTCCGCCGAACAGCCGCTTTCGTTTGTCATCTTGACGGTATAGGTGGTAGTTTGGGTGGGGCTGACCACGGGGTTGTGTACCGTCGCACTGACCATGCCCTGAGTGGGCGACCACGCGTAGGTCTTTCCTCCGTCGGCCAGCAACTGCACCGGTTTTCCGGGACAAATGGTGGTGTCGTTGCTGACCTTGAAATTGGCCGGATACACCTTGATAACCTTCTGCGCTACATCAACCCGCTTGCAGGTCAGCTTGTTATAAGCCGACAGCGTGACGGTATATTCGCCCGGTTTATCGAAGGTATGGCTGACTTCCCCCGGACTGGAGGAGGTGCCGGTGCCGCCAAAATCCCAGGCATAGGTGATGCCGCCCTCGCTGGTATTAACAAAATTAAGCGTCAACGGGGTGCAGCCTTCTACCACATCTTTTTTGGTTCCTTCGTAGGCGTCAAAAGCGGCTTTCAGGTGGTCGATGTCAAATTTAAAGGCGGCATTGTTGCAGTTCGGGCTTTTGTTGGTTCGCGACCAGACCTGCGCTGTTGCCGGAAAATTGGTTCCTCCGCAGGCGCAGGCTGCGTGGTAGATCACCCCGCTTTTGTCGAACCGGCTGGTGCCGCCGTCCACGTGGTCACCGCGCCCCTGGGGATTCTGGCTGCCGAAGAAAGTCGCATACAGCAGCGATTTGCCGCCCTGTTCGAGCAGCGCCAGCCAGTAATTGTTGCCATCGGTGGTCTTGCGGTAGGCTTCCGCCGTGACGGGCAGGCCCCGCGTACTGCTGCTGCCGTTTGCGCTCCGGACGTTGACAATCCCGCCCCAGCCCGACAAGTACATGTTACCACACTCGTTGACCAGAAAAGCCGTCGGAGAAATATCCGGCAACGAGCGGCCCGAGCCAATGACGGTCGAAAAGATGGTTTTGGAAAGCGATGGGTTAAGGGCGTGAATAAACTGGCCGCTCCGGGCGTTCTGGTACACACTGTCCGAAACCGGGTACTGGCCCCGGGTCAGCCCAAAGACGTGCGGATTTTCCTGCGCATCGAGGTCAATCAGGTACGCTGCGTCTTCGGCGCTGGTACCCAGGTAGGTGCTGCGCTCAACCCGATTGCTCACGAATTTAACCAGAAAGCCGTCTTCCTGACCACCTAACAGCGGTTTGTAGGCACCGGCTGTTCCCGGTAAGTCGGCGCTGAGGGTGGTCCCAACGGCGTAGACCGCGCCCGAATCGCCGACCCGAAGCGCATAGGAAACATCGTAACCGGAGCCGCCGAAAAAGGTACTCCAGCGCAACTGGCTTAAATCCGGGCTCATTTGCAACAATACCGCATCCGCCGGTCCGAGAAGTTTTGTCTGTGAGGCATTGGCCGTGACCGGAAAATCGCCGGACATGGTGACGGTTGCGACGTACACATTGTCGTTTTTGTCGAGGATGATTTCGCCCCGCAGGTCGTCGCCGTAATTATAAATACCCAGGTGGAGATCGGCATAATTCAGTCCGTCGTTCCCCGAACCGCCGACATACGTACTGCCCTGTAGTGCCCGACCATCGGGACTTATTTTCGCCAGAAACAAATCGGTTCCGTTCCGGAAATAAATGGAACCGTAGAGGCTATTGGGGTCGGGTGCCTGGTTGCCGATGGGAATGTACGCCGATCCGCCCGCGAATTTCCGGTTGTAGGCCGAAGCGGTTGTTGGGAAATTAGTGGAGGAGGTAACGCCGTAAATCAGCAGTTCATTTTTGGAGTTGACAATCAGGCTATGGGGCGTCTCCCCGGTCGAACCGCCCAGGTAGGCCGCGTAGAGCAATTGTTTGCCGTCCGGGCTGAATTTCATAAGGGCTATGTCGATTTCGGCACCGTAGCGGGTTTGGAAGGCGCCCGTTGTCGGTACGAAACTGGTGCCGAAAACCGTCCCGGCGGTATACAGATTGCCTTCGTTGTCGTAGGTGGCGGTATGACCCCAGTTGTCGCTGACCGACCCCGAATACGTCGCGAAAATCAGCGTCGGGTCGATGGTAAGCGGTTGCTGCGTATCGTAGCTGTTTGGAAAATGGAAGGAAGCGGTTTGCCCATCCAGCAGCCATTGCGAAGCTACTTCCGTCGTTTTGCCGTTTTTTTCGGTAAATGAATACGGTTTTTCCTCCCGGAAAGGCAGCAGACTAGTTTGGATAATTAGCTGGCCGTTTTCCTGACGAACCGCCGTGGCCCCGTCATACCGCAGCCGAATCAGGGATGGGTCAGCGCCGGGCCGCACCAGAAATTCGTATTTGAGGGTTTGGTAATACGCAAACAGGCGCAGGTCGATACCCGGATAAATGTCGTGGTAAATGATTTCGCCAAAAGCCGGGACGGCGCTGGCCCAGCGGCTGGATTCGCTGCCCAAAAAGTAGTTGATATTTTCAGAAACGCGGTTTTTGCTTTCAATCCGGGCGGTTGGCAGGCTATTTTGCAGTTGCACGTCCACACCGTGGGCGCGAACCATCGGCTCGGAGCGGGTGGGTGGCGGGGCCGTTCGGGCGGCTGGCTGGCTGACCGGGCCGGAATGAATCCGGTCCAGAGACTCGGAATCGTAGAAAACGTAGTGCAGTGATTGCTTTTTCAGGAACAGAAAACCGCCCGGCAACTCGGCCCGGTACAGCACTTCCGGCGACCACTGACCTTTGTTCTGCACAAACCGCACGGCATTCGGTGCATCGGCGAAAGCCAGCCCGAACAACCCAGAAAGCAAAAAGAGGAAAGAAAACGTAATGGTTCGACGCATAGACCGGCAACACAAAGAGTGATCAAGATACCAGTTTCAGACGAGAGATTCCAGACCTGAGGCCAAAGACATTAAAACTTCTTTCGTCCCGGATCGGCTCTTGTTCTCTTACTTACCTATGACTCCATAACGGGGCAAAGAGTTGCAACCAGATAGCGGTGGAAGGGCGTTTTGGGCAGGGGCCGGTTTATGGGGCGGTATAGGAGCCTTCGGGCTTACTTCCAGCGGCTGATGTCGATCACGTTGGGGCAGAAATCGTATTCGTCGGGCTGATTGGAGCCAATCAGCAGCAATTGACCGGAAAGCTGGCGAACCCGTTCCTGATACCAGGCTACGCCCTGTTTGTCGAGGTTGGAGGTGGGTTCGTCGAGAATGACAATAGACGCTTCGGAGTAAAAAGCCAGCCCTAACTTCACCCGCTGCTTCATGCCGGACGAAAACGCCTTGATCTCCTTGTGCCGGGCGTGGGTGAGAAACATCAGTTCACAAAGCTGCTCGGATGTCAGCTGGTTTTTGAACGGTTTGAACGACTGGTGAAACGTCAGCAGTTCAAGCAGGGTCAGTTCTTCAATCAGTTCCAGATACGGGGCCGCCACCACCAGATGCCGAAACCAGTTGTCGACCTCCAGCGAGTTTCCTTCGTGTGTGTAGCGAATGGTGCCTTCCGAAGCGGGCAGAACACCGGCCAGGGTTTGCAGCAGCGTGGATTTGCCGCTGCCGTTGGGACCCACGAACGTATAGCTCGAACCCGCTTGCAGGGTTAGGTCAACGTTCCGGAAAATCCATTCGCGCCGGAAGCGCTTGCCAAGTCGTTCGGTGGTAATATTCATGGAAATGATAAATGATGAATGATGCGCGATAAGTTACTTTTCGGTTGTGCCTTCATCGTTCATCATTCATCACCCCTAATTAAAAATCACTCGCCTACTTCGCGGCCCGACGGTCCTTTCATGATGCCGCGTTCGGAGTTGCGGATGAAGTTGACGATTTCGTCGCGTTCGTCGGAAGGAGGCAGTTCCAGTTCGATGCGGGTCAGGGCTTCGGCGTTGTTCAGACCGCGCAGGTAGATGTAACGGTAAATTTCCTGAATCTGGTTGATCTGCTCGTTGGTATAGCCGCGCCGACGCAGCCCCACCGAGTTGATACCGGCGTAGGTGATGGGTTCGCGGGCGGCTTTCGAAAACGGCGGAACGTCTTTCCGCACCAGCGTTCCGCCCGAAATAAAGGCGTGGCTGCCGATTTTGGCAAACTGATGAACGGCACTGAAGGCGCTGATAATCGCCCAGTCGCCCAGGTGAACGTGTCCGGCCATCTGGACGGTATTGCCGATGATGCAGTGGTTTCCGATCCGGCAGTCGTGCGCGACGTGGGCGTAGGCCATGATCAGGCAGTCGCTGCCGATTTCGGTTCTGCGGTGTTCTTCCGTTCCCCGGCTAACGGTAGCGTATTCGCGAATGGTGGTATTATCACCGACAAAAGTCAACGTATATTCCCCTCTGAATTTCAGATCCTGAGGAATCGCTGAGATGACACCACCGGGATAAATGCGGCAGTTTTTGCCGATGCGTGCTCCTTCGTTAATGACGGCATGGGAGCCGATCCAGGTCCCTTCTCCGATTTCCACATCTTTATGGATGATCGCGAACGGTTCGATAACGACGTTATGAGCAATTTTAGCCTCAGGATGAACGTATGCAAGTGGTTGAAGCATCAACTGGGTGGTTTAACGTTTCAGGTTGATTGGTACGGGACTGGCAGGGATGCTGAAATTCAACGGTTCCCTAAGCCGGATATTTCAAACCTTAAACCTATTTTTTCTTAACAAGACTGGCGATCATTTCGGCTTCACAGACGAGTTGTCCGGCTACGTAACCCCGTCCGGACATTTTGACGATGCCCCGTTTCATGGGTGAGATAAACTCACAGCGGAAAATAACCGCATCGCCCGGAACCACGTTCCGGCGGAAACGGCAGTTTTCGATACCGATCAGGTAGGGCCAGTAATTCTCCGGATCGGGAACGGTGCTCAGCACCAGGATACCGCCGGTCTGGGCCATCGCTTCCAGTTGCAGCACGCCCGGCATAACCGGATTGCCCGGGAAGTGGCCCATAAAATACTGCTCGTTCATGGTGACGTTTTTGACGCCGACCACGCTGTTCTCGTCCAGCGCAATGATTTTGTCGATCATCTGGAACGGGTAGCGGTGGGGAAGCAGGCTGGCTATTTTCTGAAAGTCGTAAACAGGCGGTTGCTTCGGGTCGTAGGTCGGAATGTTATTCGACGCATTTTTCTGCATCAGCTTTTTGATTTTTTTCGCGAAAGCAACATTGGCCGCATGGCCGGGCCGGGCCGCCAGTATCTGGGCTTTGAGGGGTCGCCCGACAAGCGCCAGATCCCCCACGAGGTCAAGCAGCTTATGGCGGGCCATCTCGTTGGGGTAGTGCAGGTCGAGGTTATTCAGAATGCCTTCTTTTTTATTGACACTGACTTTCGGTTTGTTCAGCAGTTCGGCCAGGTAATCCAGTTCACCTTCCCGCACATCGCGGTCTACAATCACAATGGCGTTGGTCAGATCACCGCCCTTGATCAGGTCCTGTTTGTAAAGTGCTTCCAGTTCGTGCAGAAACACAAATGTCCGGCACATGGCGATCTGCGACGAAAACTGGCTGATGTCGTTCAGGAAAGCGTGCTGGCTCGTAATTACCCGCGAGTTATAGTCCACCATAACCGTCAGCCGGTAATCGTTGAGCGGCAGGGCGGCAATTTCAATGTCTTTTTCTGGATTCTTGTAATGAACGTACTCGCTGATTTCGAAGTAGTTGCGGTAGGCGTTCTGTTCTTCAATACCGGCATCCTGCAACGCTTCGATGAATTTGATCGAACTGCCGTCCATGATGGGTGGCTCCGGACCATCGAGCTGAATCAGCACGTTGTCGAGTTGCAGCCCGACGAGCGACGCCAGCGTATGTTCAACGGTATGAATCCGGGCTCCGTTCTGCTCCAGTGTGGTGCCGCGGGAAAGATCGACTACATTATCAACATCGGCATCCACAATCGGCTGACCCGGTAAATCGACGCGCTGGAATTTATAACCGTGGTTTGCCGGAGCGGGCAGGAACGTCATCGTTGCCACCACGCCGGTGTGCAATCCGACACCCGAGACGGAGACGGCTTTTTGAATCGTTTGCTGTTTGGTGTTCATTCCGTAAGCTTCTGACCTGAAGGGGTTAAGTCACTCGTAAACAGTTTTTTGCCGGTTGCGGGTGACTACTGATTGTTTAATTTATTTTCTAACGCATGGATGCGTTTTTCGAGCTCCGGCAGCCGCTGGTAAACCACCTGCGAACGCAGGGCGTCCTTCAATTCAACGGCGGGTGCTCCGAACATCGATAAGCCTTCCTGTTTGATCGACTTCATAATGCCGGCCTGCGCTGCAATTTTCGTCTGGTTGGCAATCATCAGGTGACCGCTTACCCCGACCTGTCCGCCAATCTGGCAATTTTCGCCAATTTTGGAGGAACCCGCAATGCCAGCCTGAGCCGCCACAACCGTATTTCTGCCGATTTCAACGTTATGGGCCACCTGAATCAGGTTGTCTATTTTAGCGCCCTGCCGAATGATGGTGGATCCCATCGTGGCGCAATCAATGGTGGTATTGGCGCCGATGCTGACGTTATCTTCCAGGATGACGTTCCCCAACTGCGGTATGGGCCGGTACGTTCCGTCGGGCTGCGGAGCAAAGCCGAAGCCCTCGCTGCCGATGACGGCATTGGGTTTAACGACACAGTTCTGGCCGATTACCGTATTGTCGAGGATTTTGGCACCGCTATGAATAACCGTATTGTCGCCAACGGTGACGTTTTTGCCAATATAGACCTGCGGGTAAATTTTGACGTTGTTGCCGATCCGGCAATTTTCGCCGATGTATGAAAAGGCTCCCCGGTAAATACCGTCGCCCACCTGCGCGCTGTCGGCGATGAAAGACGGTTGTTCAATGCCGGTTTTTTCGATGTTCCGAAGCCGGTTTACCTGTTCGAGTAAAGTTGAAAAAGCGGAATAGGAGTTATCTACGAAAATTAAAGTCGCCTTGACGGGTTGCCGCGGCTGAAAATGCTTGCTGACAATGACGGCCGATGCGGCTGTTGTATACAGGTAATGTTCGTATTTGAGATTGGATAAAAAGGAGATGCTGCCTTCTTTTCCCTCTTCGATTTTGGACAGTTGATTGATTTTCAGAGAATCATTCCCATCAACCGTACCGCCGAGCAGGGCAGCAATCTGCTTCACTGTAAATTCCATAGAGTTGACGTTGTCGTCGTTGGAGCTATGTATGAGTTGGATAATCGTGCCGCTAAGGTAGAGAACAAATTGAACTATACCAACCGGACAGGTTGTTGAGTCAGGTTTTTCGCCCAGCAAACGTAGTATCGTTTGACCATGTTGGTGAGCGCTTTAATACCGGGAAGATCGGACGCATCGGCAATGTCGATGATTCGACCGTCTTTCATTTTGATGTTTATGTTGTCAATGGAAGGCAAATAAGCCGAGTTGGTCGCCACGCCTTCGACCAGAAAATAGGAGAGTTCGTCCTGCTGAAGCCCGGCATCCAGCAACTGCTGCTCGATTTCGCGCACCAGTTCACCGGCAAACGGAACATCCGACATCAGGATTTTAAAAAGCCGCCGGTCGAGCAGCAGTTGACAAAGGGTGGATAAAACCCGGTCGGGGTGTTGGCTCCAGAATTTGATGCACGTCCAGATGTCGTAATCATCCAGTTGAGAAAAGGCGCGGAGGTATTCCGGGTGCTGTTCAAAATCGTCCATTGTAATTTTCCGGGACAGGAACGTGTGCAGGGCCGGGGTTGTAAAAACCGTCGGCACGCCGGAATACTCAGCCTCGGTCTGGCTGAGTAAAAACCGGGCCCGCCGGATAATCTGCAACAGCATGGCTTCGGCGCAGAGGGAGGTTTTGTGCAGGTACACCTGCCAGTACATCAACCGGCGGGAGCTCAGAAAATTTTCGATGCTCAGAATGCCTTTTCCTTCCACCACCAGGTGGTCATCCACCAGGTCCAGCATTTTAATGATGCGGTCGGCGCCGATGGTTCCTTCGGCTACCCCCGTGTAGAAACAGTCGCGGTTGAGGTAATCCATGCGGTCCATGTCCAGCTGACTGGAAACCAGTTGATGAAAGAAAGGCCGGTGGTAGGTTCCTTCAAACATCTGAATGGCCAGCGTCAGCCCGCCCCCAAACTGCCGGTTCAGTTCGTGCATCAGCAGCAGCGACAGGCGTTCGTGCGGGATGCCTTCCAGAATCGTATATTCCAGTACGTGCGAAAACGGTCCGTGGCCGATATCGTGCAGGAGAATGGCAATCTGGGCCGCGTCGCACTCGGCTTCCGAAATCTTGTGGCCTTTGCTACGCAGGGTCTGGATGGCCTGCCCCATCAGGTGCATGGCGCCCAGGGCGTGATGAAACCGCGTGTGCAGGGCACCGGGATAGACCAGTTCCGACAGGCCGAGCTGTTTAATCCGCCGGAGCCGCTGGAAATACGGGTGTTCGACCAAATCAAACGTCAGATCGTTTGGCAGGGTAATAAACCCGTAGACGGGGTCATTAAGGATTTTTTTCTTGTTCTGAGAGGCCAACGGCGAATGGTGCAGGTTTACAGGCAAATATACGCCAAAAGGGTACAAAATGTTGCGGGATAGGCCGGTCCATCGAGCGAACGGACTTTTGTCTGAACAATTTGTCGTAAAAGCCTATTTTTATATATTTGCAAACGCTTTCTTCGTTTGGAGCAAGCGGCCGGGTTACCGGTTCGGGCCTATAGCTCATTCGGTTAGAGCAACTGACTCATAATCAGTAGGTGCTTGGTTCGATTCCAAGTGGGCCCACGAAACACGAAAATTACCCTAAAAAACCCCGAAAACAGGCTGTTTTCGGGGTTTTTCCGTTTCCTAATCGGTTTCCTAATAAAATTCCACGCCAATTTTTCCTAATTCTCTCCTAATGGGAAATCATCAGACCTTCAGTCAAAAGGTGATCATCAAGGATGATTACGTGAAGAAAGATGGCACCAGCCAGATACACATTTATGTGTCGATTGACGGGAAATGGACCCGGATTCCGCTTAAAATCTCATGGCCGCCAAGCCACTTTGATAAGGCCGCCGGAAAGCTGAAACCGCGCCATGAGAAGGACCAGGACTGCACTGATTACAGCATGATCATTGTCACCGAATGCAGCAAAATCAATGAGATTTTTAAGTCACACCGGCTATCTGGAAAAGTGCTGACCATCGATAATCTGGAAAGGGAGTATTACAACTTCAAGGCGCGTAACTGCTTTCTGCGGTACTTCGATAATGAATCAAGGGAACGGTATAAACGTCGGAAGATTGAGAAGGGAACCTACGATTGCAACCAGGTCGCGTTGAATAAGCTGAACGAGTTTTGGATTAAGGAGTGCCAGAAGAAGGTAAAAGGTAGGAGGGAAGAAGCACCAGTGGAGCCAGAACGGTTCCCACATCCCTTGCCGTTCAACCAGCTAACGAAGCAACTATTGGAGAACTTTGCGGCCTTCTGCAAAAATCAACACGGTAATGAGCCGGTAACAATTTCTAAAAATCTTCGGGACATTAAAACCTACGTCAACCGGGCGCTGGAAGACAAACACGTCTTTGATAATCCGTTTAAAAACTTCAAATACAAGGCGATTGAAAGTTTACCACACGCCCATACAGAAGAAGAATTACAGGCGCTTTTGAAGCTGGTAAATCACCCCGTCACCTCTGATGCCTGGCGTCAGGTTTTAGCCCATTATCTGTACAGTTGTTTTACGGGCCTTCGTATCTCTGACATCCAGGCTGTCAGCCATGATAACATACAGGGTGATTGGCTGGTGATTAAGCCGTACAAAACCAGGCGCTTTAATAAGATCGTCCGGATACCCCTGCACCCGATCTGTCAGACCTTTATTCATTCCACCACCGGGAAATTATTCAAGACCTTTTCTGAACAGTATACTAACCGGATTTTAAAGAAAATCGGCGAATACCTTAAGTTTCCGTTCGATCCAACAACCCATACTGCCCGGCATACCTTCGGAACTCTGTTTATTGAATTAGGCGGTGATGTGGTTACGCTGAAGGATTATATGGGACATTCAAATCTTGAAACGACTATGAAGTACGTCCATATAAGCGAGAAGCGGAAGAAGGAGAAGATCAATGTTTTCGATAAGCTATTCTGCAAACAGGAAAACAAAAAAGATGCTGCCTGAAAAAGCCCTTCCGCTCTGGAAGGGCTTTTACCAAATATTATATAAGTTTTCGATCTGTCGACCTGGTTGAATCTCCAAAGATTATTCTCTCAATTTAAAGTATTTGCTCAGTTCTTAATGCTCTTTCAATTTTTTCAATTACGTTTCCAAAGGGCTCTCTTACTGTAATATCCCTGTTTGTCAACCAAATTTTAGTCATTTCAACCCCATCCTTCCCAACACTAGTAATTGCTTGAATTACATCAATGTTGATTACATACTCTTGATTAGTAAATTCAATAACGCGAATAAAT
Source organism: Larkinella arboricola (assembly GCF_003259745.1). GTDB lineage: Bacteria > Bacteroidota > Bacteroidia > Cytophagales > Spirosomataceae > Larkinella > Larkinella arboricola. The sequence goes on from NZ_QLMC01000005.1 coordinate 273,818, forward strand.
CTAGCCATAATTTTAAAGTTTAGTTTAGATGCCGGTCACCCGGCTATTGAAGAACGTTGAGCAAATCAGATTGTATTCAAAATTCACGCATTCAGGGCGAAACTGACAGGACGGCTTTTATACCTTCCACAAATCCACTTCCGCCGGAATAATATTTTCATCGGCACCCAACACCGCTTTCATGCTGCCGATGATATAATTGACCCCCCGGATATGCACCTTATTCCGGAAACGGAAGGTTGCCAAATCCGCCGGAGTCAGGTACAGAATCTTCCGGATCAGGAATGTATTGGCCTTAAACCGCTCAAACGCTCGCCAATGGTAGTCCACCAGGTTCCCCGCGCCGTTCCACACTAGCCGCCGTCCGTTGATTTCATTGGTGGCCACCGGTCGGCCGTCAGTTATCCCTTTCCAGAATAACAGGCGGGGCATTCCCCGGGCTGCTGAATCCTTGTTATAGACACTAATTCCCGGTTGTGAAGTCATGGCCAAACCGCTGGTAGGGTTGGTCTGAAGGGTACTGAACCGGCTTTGGATCGGGAGCAAACTTCCCCCGGCGGTCTGGGCTGTTTCGGCCGTCGTGTATTTATCGAAATCCGCCGGGATCGGCTTCATTAACGCATCGTTGCCGTCAATGGCATACGATAGTTCCAGCCGGTTCTGTAGCTCCGGAAGCTTCGTATGCGTCGGTTCGGCCTTGGCGCTCCAATCCAGCATCGTCGGAGCCTTCAGGATGTCATCCGAATAATCCAGGGTACATAAACGCCTACGGACGTCAAAGTCCATGTACAGGTTGAATTTCTGCCGGAGCGCAATCAGCAGTTGCGGGAACGACAGTTCCGGCAGGTGGTTTTGATACTGGATCGTCGAAAGTTCGTCCAGGCTGTACAGGTTGAAGAACAACAGCCGCAAAATGTCCGGGTCTTCCAGAAAGCCGCCATCAAACTGCCACCCCGTCATTTCACCAAATTGCTGAAATAGCCAGGGCAGAAAAACCATAGGAACACGGGCCTTTTCGTCCATCACTCCGGACACCACATCGACCCGGTTCATGGCATTATTAAATCCCGGTACTGAACCGTTATTTCCATAAAATCCCGGGTTTTCAACCTGGGGGAAGGCGAAGGGGGCAGTTAGGTGATCGACGTCCAGCACCGGAGCCGCCGGAGCCGCCACCGATCCGAAGTCAATATCCGGCAACAACACATTTTGCAGATCACCGAATATTTCCCCGAGGTTCTGCGTGAAGTACAGGTTATAGCTGCCCGAGGGAGCGTCCTGAATCTTCACGTAACCACGCTCAATCAGTTGGGTATTCACATACTTCTCACAATAAAACTTTCGATTTCGGTAAGGTACCTGAGCCTGATTGACAAAGCCCAGAATCCGCCGGTTTAAGGGTGTGTCGGGCAGGGTAAATCCGTACACGCGTGAACCCTGCACCGCCGAAAAGTCCAGCATGGGGTTAAAACGTTCCAGCGTCAGACGCGTTCCGGGCGTCATATCGACGCTATAGCCATCAATTCGAATATCAACCATGGGTGTTGTGTTTGAAGGGATCGACCGGCGAAACCAATCGGCCGGCCGATCCAGAATGCAGATTTATTTCAGGTCGGAATCCCCGGCCACGACGTTGATTTGGTTCATGACGTTGACGAACGTTTGAACCGACAGGTCTTTGGCGGCAATGCGGTCCAGGTAGCCGTTGGCGGTTCGTTCCACTGTAATGAGCTCATCAATCTTGCCGGTTAAGCTGGTCGCCAGGGCGTCATTCTGCTGCTTCAGGGTTGGAAGCAGGGTATCCGCCATGAACGCTTGTAATTCACCCAGGGCGTCCACCGTCATTCCGGTGTTGTCGGCAATGTCCATCATCATGTTCTGACTTTTGGAAATCTCGCTATTGGCTGTTGAGATAGTGCCCGACATATCCCCATCCGCCCCCGGCACCGAAATTCCATCCGACGGTAAGCCACCCGTATCGTAGCTTCCGGCATCGTAGCTCTGATTGGCTAACGCGTCCATTTCGGCCTGCATCTTGGCCATTTCTGCTTCCTGCTCTGCGGCCATTCGCTTGGCTTCTGCTTCAGCTTCTTTGGCCTGTTTCTTGGCTTTACGGGAGCCAAACAGATAGGATTTACCGTACCCAAGCGGTTCGAGGTAATCCCGGTAACTGCCGCCGTCACTAATCCCCCCATTGCCGTAGATCGGGGCGCCGTTCCGGTGCAGGGAGCTATGAAGCAAGCGGTCGATGACGGGCCGGTTATTTTTGTAGGTATTGCGGCTCAGAATCATAATCGGTTCATCCCCTTCCATTTCGCCCACTTCTTCCCCGGTATCCCGGCGAGTCAGCGAAATTCCCGACTGTCCGTATTGACGACCGTGCCCAGGGCCTTGGGGAACACCGGCATTCCGGACGTAACCACCCTGTTTGTAGGACGGTGGCTTCTGGTTTTTGATAATACCAATCTGGATACCGGCCAGTACTGCCGAAGCGGCTACCCCCACCAGACCAAGCGGAAAACCCAGGGTTGCCAGAGACTTCAACGAAGCCTGGGCGGCATTGATCAACGCGGCCGCAATGTTCAGCGTCTTTTCCCGGTTGAATGCCTGAAGCTTGGCGTTTTTCTCCCGGGCATCGCTTTCTTTCCGAACCCCGTCAATGGCATCTTCCAACTGCTCTTTGGCATCGAGCCGGGAATTATACTCGTTTTCCAGATTCTGAAGTTTCTTCTGGGTTTCCGCCCGTTCTTCATCCGTCCTGGCTTCTGAATACTCCTTGGTTAACGCCAGCTTCTGAACTTCGTAATCTTTCTCAAAGGCTTCTATTTTGGCAATTTCTTCCTGTTTGGCCGCAATGGTTTCATCCCGTTCTTTGGCAATCCGGGCCAACTGACGCTGAGTGTACTGGTCATTGATATTATTCAGCGTTCCCACCACTTGGCTGGCAATGCCCAATGTTTCCTGCCCCTTCTGGGCGAAGTCCTGAAGGCGCTGGTTATTAGCCGCTGCATCGTTGGCCAGCTTCTTATTCAGGAAATCCATGAAGCCGTTGTAATCCCCGGTCATCAAGCCATTGATGGCGTTGAAAAACTGGTCAGCGTTGGCTTTTCGTTTGTCCAGGTGCTCCTTATCCAGCGCCGTTTTATCCTGCTGGTATTTGGCATCAGCCGCGGACTTCTGAGCCAGTAAACGGGCGTCAATCGCTTTATCGGCTTCCGCCCGTTTATCGGCATCTTCAATCAGTGCCTTGTTTTTCTCTTTCTCGGCCTGGGCTTCATTCTCGAGCTTTTGTTTGGTATACTTCAGTTCAGCATCCAGCCGGTCCAGCTTTGCCTTGAAAATCTTATCGGCATTATCTTTCGCCAGTGACAGGTTTAAATCTGCATTGGCGGCTGCTTCTTTAAACTGGCTATCAAATAGCTGTTTTTCAGCCTTCAGGGCGTTGTCACGCTGCTGCTGCTCTTCCCTGGCTTTCTTGGCCCGAGCCTTTTCTTCATCGGCCGCTTGGCCATCTTTTATGGCCTTTATCTCTTTGGCCAGATACTCCTGAATCTGCTTTTCGACCTGGGCTAATTTTTCTTTATCGGTAATGGTCTTCCGGGCAATTTCCAGTTCACCGTTGGCGAAAGCCTGCGCCTTTTTGATTTTCTTGACATACTCATCTTCCAACCAGCGGTCGAGTAGCTGATCCTGTTTCTTCTGGGCGTCGGCCTGTATTTTCTCTACCCGGCGTTGGTGGTCGGTTTCCAGCAACGCCAACTGTTCATTCTTCGTTTTCTGGGACGCCACCGATTTTTTGACGGCTTCAACTTCCCGCTTGTAGCGCAAATCTTCCTTGGCCACTTCGCGTTCCACTTCACTTTTGATAGCCGCAACCTTCATGTCCTCAATCTTTTTCAGACTGTCGGCTTCGGCTTTCTGGTGCTCTTTCGCTCGTTTTTCGGCTTCCTTCTTGGCTTCCGCTGAAACCGTTTTCCCAGACTTGACCGTATCATCCTCAATCTTTTTATTCGTGGCTTTAGATTGCGCTTCCCGGCCCGTTTCGGTTTTCTTCCACGAATCTTCGATGGATTTAAAGTTGGCCTGGGCGTTTTTGGCCAACGTGTCGAAACTGGCTTTGGGATCTAATTTGAAGTCGGCCCCAAAGAAGTTCAACACTTCCTTTCCCTTGTTCTGAAGGGCGTTTAGCCCATCAACAAACACCTGAACCGCGGTCAATGCCAGCCGAATGGGGGTTAGAATGGCGTTGAAGACATAGCCAATTCCTTCCATCACTTTTTGCGTTGTGATGGACTCACTGTTTAATCCAAACAGGCTACCGACCAACTGACCGATGGACCGGAACGTACTACCGACGACATCTACTACCGAATCAAACACCTGAACCACCGGGTCAGAGAACTTGACCACATCAACCAGGACTTCAATTAGGCTCGAAATCCAGCTAATCAGGCCGTTAAAGCCATCTTTGCCTTTGTTGAAAATCCCGGCGTATAAGCTATCCAACTTGTCGCCCATGTTGGCCAACTGTCCTTCCGTCCCCTGGGAAATGGTGGCCGTCATACCCATGACGCCGTTCATTTCTCCAAAGGCGGTAATAGCTCCCAGAACCCCCGCTTCCGAGCGTTCCACCTCCTGCGTTACCCCCTTGAACGTCAGGCTGACTTTATCCCCGTTGGTCTGGGCCTTGATCCCGAATTCGTTCCACCGATCGGTATTGTTGACGTCATTGATGGCTTCCACCAGATCACCCATGGGCTTGCTGCTGGTGTTGGCTACATCCGCCAGTTTTATCAATTCTTCCTGGCCTGGCCGAAGTCCCCGGTTCGCCATTTTGATGTAGCTATCCGTCATTTCGTCCAGCGAGAAGTTGGTTTTGGCGGCTACATCCTGAAGCATTTCAAATGCTTCGGCCCCTTTCTGGGTATCGCCCAGAGTGGTGTTCAGCACGTTTTGATACTTCTCAAACTTGGCCCCGGTTTCGACGACTTCTTTACCGAACTCAAACACGGCCCGGCCCGCTTCCATGATGGCGTCATAGGTGAATGCCGCGGCCAAATGGCCTTTGAAGGTTCCCCAAAAGCTGGTCTGTTCGTCCCCTTCCCCCTTCAGCCGCTTCATCTCTTCCCGGACTTCCGAAATCCGGTTTTCGACTTCGGCCACTTCCTTCATTTTGGCAATCCACTCTTCCGAACCGGTTTTCAAACCGTTGAGCTCACTGTTCAATTGCCGGGAGCGGAAGGTTAATTCGGCCATCGAAGCATCATTGATGTCGATGTTTTTCTTCATCTCCCTCAATTCTTCGTTGATGTCCTTCTGACGAAGTTTCAGTTCCTTCCAGGCTTCCGAACCTTCTTCTCCGGATTCTTTCATCCGGCGCAATTCTTTGTTGATTTCCTTGGCTTCCGTCTGAAGGGCGACGAACGTTTGTGCAGCGTCGTCACCATCAATTTCAACCCGTAGCTTACTGGTTTCCGTGGTGTTCATGGAGAAAATGAAAAAAGCTTTGACCCAAGTTGGACCAAAGCTTCTCTCTAAAACAGGACGGAATTCTTTATTCTATCGTCAATGATATATCGTCTATATAGATCGTTCCTGGTGCATTGCGATTAGCTGTACTAATAGTGATGTATAATTTTTCTGTAGGGCCAAACTTGTCCGAGTAGTTCTCTAATCTTAGTGTATACTCTTTAAAATCCGAATTATCAGCAATTCCAGAAATGCCTTCGTTTGTGTTCCAATAATTTTCAGTTTGATCGTTGTTAGTTAAACCCAGAGCAGACATCCAAACAGTAGCACCTATCACATTATCCGTTTTAATTTTTGCTTTCAATACTGGGGTTGCTCCTTTAGGAATAGACGGATTAAGGATGACTTGACGCCAATAAGCATATAATGGACTCCCCGTGTTCTGAATCCTGCTAATCATTAAGGAGTTAGGGCCGGAAGTGTAATGAGCGTTGGTTATATTACCCACAAAGTCTTTGGATAAAGTATCGACACTACTAGTCGCCGCATTATAAACAATAAATTTCCAGAAATTGGTTTTACCGCTTATTTCGCCATCCTGCAACAAATTGATAGGTTGTTTCTTTTCAATATCCTTCGGTTTACATCCGATGAAAGAAAGCAATAGGGAAATAGTTACTAGACAGATTGAAAACAATTGTTTCATGATAATATGAGTGTGAGTAATAAAGCTAAATTATTGTGACAAATACCCTGCAAAAATTGGACTACTCTTGGCTTAATTGTTACCGGCTTCCAACTGCTTTTTCAGATTGGCAATCACAAAACCGGACGCCATGGCCCGAACCCGCTTTTTGGCATGGTTGAAAATGTCCATTTTGGTGGAGTTGTACCAGGTACCGCGGTAGCCCCTTGCAACAGACGGAACCCGCCGTCGTCCCATGGCAATGGCCCAGGCAATCCGGGCCGTGGCATTCTTGACGGTGGGAACCTGTTTGCCCGGATACCCTTCCACGTAGGCAAAAACATTCAGGTCATGACGCTCCACGTACTCCATCATGGCTTCTACCGGTGGCATGTGGGTACCATACCGGAGCCGGGCCATATCTTTAAAGCGGCCGTACTGCCTGAAGTCGTATTCAATTACCAGTTGATGGGTCGTCCGGATTAGGCGGTAATTGAAATCCCGCCGGAGTTCTTCCGTCAGCACCAGACCCTTTTGCTCAATGGCCCGTTGAAACCACAAAATACCTTCCTGAGCCAGTTCAATGGCGGCTTCTTCGAATTGGTCAAAAAATTCTTCCGTCATGGGTTTTCTACGCTGATATACAACTTATCCCCCGAAACCGGCGTAAATACTGACGCGCCGTTATTGTAAAAAACGTTAATCTGCTCGAAGCCTTCCCCGTTAATGGTGATCAACCTATTGATCATCAGAACACCATTGTTATAAATTTTCACCCGACGTTGGGTGTTTCGGGTACCCTTGATCAGTAAGGTCCAGAAATCATAATACAGCACGGATACCGGGAAGTTCAGATCATTCGAAAACTGTGGAAAGATGTAACTCCCCCCGCTTCCCTGCACCGTCCAACCATTACCCATGCTTTGTTCGGTCGGTGATCCATACTGAATGGAAATCTTCGACGCATCCGAAACCCGGTAATGGAAGTGATCTGCGGGAACGTTGTAGGAGTACGTTTCCGGTGAAAACACACAAGCGCCGTTGGTGTTGGCGTATGCCTGAGTATTAAGTGCTTGCCAGGCGGCTTCCGCTTTGGCCTGGGCGTCGGCCTGGCTGATCTCGCTCCCGTAGGTTTCGGCGGCAATCGTAATCAGGGCCGTTGATCCCACTTGCCCCGTTGAGCAACCCTGTTTGGTGTAGGTTCCCTGTTTACTGATCACCGTATTGAGGTAGGGCGTCACCGCGCAATCCGGCGATACCACCGGCGGGATATAGCCTTCCGTACCCGGAATATTTGGCTTGATGGGTGCTTCGGCTACCCGGCTGTTATCGTCCAGGTAATACTTTTCGATGAGCGTTGCCGCTTTTTTACCGGTCCGTTTGCCATTGGCATCCAGCAGACAGGCCACCGCCTTGGGACGCCAGGCCGTGGCCCGGGGTATTACCCCCGTCAGGATCGGCAGTTTGGAAAAATTGCGCTTGGGATTGGTAAACCGAAACGTCAGCGTCCGGCCAATCAAATCTTCGTCATCGACCACCGGCCGCACCGAATCGAAGGAAGGCACCAGCGGCAAAAACGCCCGTTCGGAGACGTAATAGATTTCCTTGCTCAGTAGCAGTTCCTGAAGGTATTCCCGCTGCGCCTTCGATAGCCACCCCGTTGAAACCGTTAGTTGCCGTTCTCCGGCCGTGGCATTGATCACCGTTTCGGCGTAGGATGGCAGGTAATTATAATCCGGGTACCGCTCGGAAATGGAACGCACTACATTCAGGCTTTCTTCCCCCTGTCCGGTCAGGTACAGCGTATCAAACCCGCCCAGGCTGTTGGCAAACACAATGAACCGGACGTTCCGCCGGTACTGCTGATCCAGCCAGTAACTTCGATCTTCGGTCAGCCTGGCGCCGTTGGCATCTTCCAGCCAGACCCGCCAGCCAATCACCTGGCCTTCCTTTGATTCCAGTCCCAATGCCTGGTAGCCCACCGCGGCACAATACACCGTCATGGAAGCCACGTTGTCAAGACTGGCTACCGTGAAGGGGCTTTCGTCTGATTCTTCGGCATATTCCACCCGGCAGCGTAGGTTGATCTGGGACGGGAGCGGGGAAACATTCGTTAGCCAGTATAAAAACTCGGGTTGCTCCGGATGGACTCGCTTGTGATCTTCCGCCCAGGTTAAAAACCGCGTCCCCTGAATGTAATTGGTGAAAAAATAATCCTTGTACTCTGCAAAGTCCGCTTCGTCGATCCCCGCTTTAATGACGTAATCCACCGGGAACGTCTTTTCATAAATCGGCTCTCCGTAGTTTTCAATCCGGGCCGTCAGGTAATACGGACTCACCAGCCCTTCACAGGCCCGGATTCCATCCTGACCAAATTCCGGCGCGGTTCGGGTCAACAACCCTTCCAACTGTTCTTCGAGCTCGAAGTAAGCACCCCGGTAAATGGTCCCCTGAGACATCTCTTCCGGCGGTATCTCGCTCCCTTCCAGTTCCACCAATTCATTAAAGGTGTTGGAAAGGTAAAATTCGGGCACCATCACTTTCAGGAAGTATTGGAGTCCAGCCCGATCACTAAGCAGCGGGTCAGCGGCTTCGATGTTGACGACAATCGGGTTTAAGGCCAATTTCAACGGTAAAATCATCTTAGTAAACGTTGGCGTTGATGTTCATATCAAATTCAAATTCCAGCCGGAAGCCGTAATGGCCATCTGCCCAGAGTTGGGAAATGGGCTCCTTTCGCTGACCGAGCAAATCCGTGTGAATCAGCCCTTTCTTACGGTCTTTGCGAAGTTTGTGTTGCAGGTCCGTGACAATCTGAAGCCCCAGGGCGTAGGCGTCAATCTGGGCTTCATTGTCATCCAGGGGGGCAATTTGGAGAACGGAAACCCCGACGCGGAAGCGGTCATTGACGTGGGCCGCGTCGTTGTCCTGGGTGACAATGACGGGTTCTTCCAACCACAAAAAGGGGTAGTCGAAATCGGGCAGCGAACGGGCAAAGGCCATGCCCTTTTCAACCGAGCCGAACATAAAGAACTTAACAGACGGGTGCGCGTCGGCAAACGTCCGGAAGTACTGGATAAAGGTGTGTAAAGTGCCGGTCAGCATCATGGCTTTTTCTTTTTAATCGGAAGGTAAGCCACCGGCCGGGCAGTCGATAGGACACAATCCTGTGCGCCGGTCGGCCGGAGCCGCACAAAAAAGCCAGACCGAAAATCAGCCTGGCTTTATCATTCATCCAGTCATTCTTTATTCTAGTGCCCTTACCAGGCATCAAATTCATCATCCCGGGGAATCCGTGGACGGGCATTCCCGGGTAGGGATTGGGGACTTTCCGGGGCGGGGATTTTACCTTCCACCCGCGTTATATTTTTTTGAAGGATAATCAATTCTTTTTTCAGATTCTCTTTATCCCACCAAAGTAGGTAGCTGAAAAGCCAGCTTATTGCTGTGGTAGCTACTAGCCAGAACACCAGCGAATTATATATATCCATTGAAGTTTTCGTTTACTCGTTTTCTTCGGCCTGTTCCGCCAGCACTTTGGCCCGGGCAATCTTTAAATTAGTATCCTTCAGAAACAGCCATACCGTGTGGCCATTCTGCTTGCAAACCTTGTCGAAATCCCCAAACGTGCCCGTTTTGGCTATCTCCATCAGGGTCGTCACCAAGCCTTCGCCACCCGCGTACAGGGGCGGCAGATCGGCCGCGTCCGGGTCTGGTTCGTATACTTCCCGGTACATCGAAACGAACCGGCTGTTCATGGCTTCGAAGTACTGAAGAACGCCCATCACCACCCCCAGGCCCAGGGTCGTCATCCGCCCGGCACGTTCGTCGGCCAGAATGGTGTTGTATTCTTCCCGGGCGTCCCCGTTCCAGTCGGCCGACTTTCGAAAGCTTTTTAAATCCTTCCGGACCGGACGGCAAAGGGTGGTAACGAGTTGCAGAACGGCCCTGGGATTGGGATTCTCCGGCCGCGTGTAAGCCAGGTAGTGAATGTTGGCCATGGCAATTTCAATGGCCGTCGTGTTGCTGAAGTTGTCATCGGGCAACAGATAATCAACCCCTTCAAATTCAAAGGATTCAAAGGGTTTGTGGGTTAGTCGCTTCTCCCAAATCCAGCGCGTCAACTGCCCGAGTGCCCAGAGTTGTTCGGGCAGCAGATCCTTTTCAAACTTTTTGACCATCGGAAACAGCACCCGCAAGGCGGCATTCTTCAGACGGCCGCGGCTTTGCGGTTCCTGCTCGTTGAGTACCACGAGTTGAAGCGGAAGCAGTTGTTGAATCTGCTCTTCCGTACATTCTTCCCACCGCTCGGGAATCAGTTGGCTAACGCCGTCGATCTTAACCTTTTTCATCCGGACGCACCCAGTTTAATACGGTCAGGCACACAAACAGGAACAGCAGCATGGCCACCGCCCCCAGGGGAATCGCCCGGTCGTACAGGTACACTAAAAACACTCCAACCCAGGTAGGGAGTAAAATCATGGTTTCAGGACATTAATCAGGTCAATACTTACTTTCAGCAGCGCCAGCGTTCCACCGATTCGCCAAATCCAGTTTTCCGCCCGGGACGCCTTCAGCTTGCCCGTTTTCCGGGTCAAATCGGCCTGGATCACTGACGCCCGGCTTTCACATTCACCCATCCGGTCTTTCTCCTTCAGGGTGGAAACCAGCAGGCCCATTTTTTCTTTCTGGACCAACAGCAAATCGGTTCGGAGTTGCCCCGTTCGAATCTTCAGGAATTCGTACCGGTTCAGCGAATCGGCAATGGCCCGGGCGTTACGAACGAATTCAGTAATGTGGCTGACGCTATCGCTTGCGCTTGCCGGGGTGGATGTACTCGTTGATTGCGCGGACAGCTTCAAGGTCAGTAAGGTGCTGAATGCTATCAGAAACAATCTTTTGTTTGAGGTCCAGAATTTGAGCGTCTTTTTCACTGAGTTCGCGTTGTTTAATGGCCAATAAGCCTTCGTATACGATGGAATCCATAATGGCTTGACTCCGGGCGCTTTGCTTCAGCAGGACGGCCCGTTCGTCCTGGCAGGTCTGAAGCGTCTGGGAGTTGAGCAATTCACTGATTCCCCAACCCACCACCGACAAGACCACCGCCACGACGATTTCCCACACGAACCGTTTCCAGTCCCGGTTGATCCATTTCCAGAAGTTGAGTAGCCAGGTCATTTTATCGGTGGTAACGCTTTACGGGGTTTCGGATCGTCCAGTTTAAGCACGGCTTTATAGGGCCTGGCCGTTTTGATTCCGTCTAAGACCGAATCTTTTCGTAGCTGCTCATAGTCCACCGTCAGCATCGATAGGACGGCCGCGGTTAGCGCAATGGCTCCCGACAGTTCAATGGCGCTTCGTAGATGATCGGGAAAGGGTATCCCGTCGGTGGCAAGCAGAGCCTGTCCCCACAGGAGCCAGATCACGAGCGCAACAACCGTGGCACTTACCCTCAGAATGGGCCGGAAGAATTTGGACGTCGGCGCTTTTAGGCGCTGAAGAACGGTCAGTTTTGGATACATGGTTCATTGGAGTTGATTGAAAAGTGGTTGGTTGAAGAGTCACAATGACGGGCTTTCCGTCCCAGGGCCATTGAAGGAGTGTGAAGAATACCATACAGCCCCACCAACCGAAAAGAAGGCCACGCAAGAACGGTTTAATTGTGATTTCCATGAATGGATTCCCAATAGGGAGTAAGGTGGTTGACAATGGCTTTGACTTCCTTCAGCCGACGCCGAACCCGGTAGACGCCCCCGCGGCCGGTGCCGCCGGTGGTGTTAAAGCCGATGGTTTCAATGTATTCGGCTTCGGGATCGAAACGGACAGTCGCTAAACCTTCGATGTGGGAAGCATACAGGCTTACCCCGTCCATCAGTTGGGGCTTGCGGCCCACGCGCTGATTGCCCCGTTCTCCGCGTTTGTAGACCCACCGTTTACGGTTGGCAAACCAGGACGAGACACTACCGGCCCCGTTGAACGGAAGCTTTCCGATGTTGACTTTGTAGCAGTAGGCCAGCCCGGATGCACAGTAATAGGCATTCTTGGGCAGCCCAAACGTTCGGTTGATCTTGGTAATGACCGGGTGGTCATTGCGGTTGGTCAGTTCCTTGATTCCCACGTAGGAAGCCGCCGTGTCGGCAATGGCCATGCGGAGTGTCATTTCGTCCGGAAAGGTCAAAGCGACAACCGGCGGCTTCGTCGGGGTTGGTGTTACGGCTTGACCGTGTGGGATAAAGCCAAGAAAAATAATAAGCCCAATAGTAAGGCCGTGGTAATAATGCTTCGTTGCCATGGCGTTAAGTCTTCGTAGAACTCGGTGTAAAAATCCTTCCGGGACTTGAGAAATGGCAGGACGTAAAATCCGACGAAGGGCACGATCAAAAACAGGATGACCAGGGCGATGGGAAGCGAACTGAAAACGCTTAACTGCTCGAAAAAGAACTTCTGAATGCTGGTCAAATCATACGGCTGGAGACGCTGATCAATGGCCAGATTCCCGTTCAGGGCGTCGATGTGTTCTTTGTAGGCCATAAACTGGCTGTAGCAGAATTGAATCAGCAGCAGCACCCCGAGCACCTGAAACATCGCCGTCAGCTTCTTATGACGCTGCATCCAGGGCAGGGCGATGGCGGGTTCTTCGGACGGCTCCGCATGGGAAACAATCCCCAATTCCAGTTCCAGCCGCCGGGCTTCTTCATCCGCTTCCCGCGCCCATTCGTACAGGTTGCGTTTTTCGTTCTCATCCTGAGTCGCGCGGGCTTCCCGGCGGAAGCCTGCCGCGGCATCCAGGGCTTTTTGCCGTTCGTCGAACATCCGGGTTTTCTTCATTTCAGCGGCCAGGTTCTCCTTCATGGTCAAATCAGCCTGACGTTGTTGAAGCAGTAGAAATTCTTCATCCAGCCGATTTCTTTCGGCTTGTAATTCGTTTGGTTCCGGATTCATGGGCAGTGGTTTGATGGTGGCATCAGGACTGATACCGGTTAGTTTGGCGATCATAAAAAGCTTCGTTGGGGGTATGACAGAAAAGATTATCCGAGTACGAAATAGGGGTTGGCCGGATCATTGGGAAAGCCGCCCCTAGGCCCGGACGGGTTCGGCGCTTCGTACCGCTCATAGTGGTAGTAGTCGGGCAAAACAGTCGGGGACGCCGTGGTATTAAGGTATTTCACCAGGTCGGCCGCGTAGGCAGACGCCTTGTCTTTGCAATCCTTCAGGATGGCATTCAACCGGCCGGTTTCCAATTCGTCTTCGTTGACAATTCCGTCCGTCTCCGAGACAATCCGGAAGTCTTCGTTGATGTTTAGAAACGGGATGGCTTCAGCAAAAGCATGGTTGGCGATGGCCAGGCGGCTCAGTCGAAGGACTTCGGCTTCCTGTACGAAAAGGGTCAGCGGGGCCGTCTTCAGCTTGGTAATCAGGCCGGAATACAACGCCGGACCCAGAAGCGGCATCAGGAAATCCACTTCCGAATTATGCAGGTAATTCCGCACCGACAGAAACAGCCGTCTGCTTTCCCGTCCGGCCGGAAAGGCCCGGCTCCATTCGGTGGCTGACGCGATGATCCGGCCCCGGGTGACGGTATACGAAGGGGAAGCGGTCCAGGTCGGAAACTGATCGGCATGATGCTCAAGCCAGGACAGGGCCGTTTCAAACCACTGGTCGGCCTTGGCGGCTGCATCTTTCACCAGCGTCACGTACATCCACTTGGTTATGTTGGCCGTGTTGGCCGGGGTATTCATCACCAAACCGGCATCCCCGGTGGCCGTCACCAGATACGGGATGGCGTCCAGGTAGGCAAAGAACGCCAGGGCAGGCCGGAGCCGGTCCAGCAGCTTCTTTTGTTCGGGTGTTGGAGTGGTGACAGCGGCCAGTTCGTCATACAACTCTTCCCCAATGGCCGGGATAATGTGGCGGATTTCGGCCCCGCGGATGTAAGGTTCCCAGGTTGGCCAGTTCATGGTTTTTTGAATGCCGCCAACCTGGGCTTTAAAGGTCAGTATATCATTGATTAGCATCGTCTTTGTCGGTTTCAGTGGAAGGATTCGACCCGGAGTTTTTGGGCGTCACGTCGTAGTTGTAAAGCTGGATGTTGCGCACATCGAACATCATTTCCCAGGGCCAGCCGTTGACAGCCTGGGCAATCCGCAGGGGCGTCAGCAGAATGAAGCGGTCCACGTAGGTCAGAAAGTTTTGCTGATAGTTGGCCGCGGCTTCCAGTTCCTTGCCCGAGCCGCCCATTTTACTTCCGGTGTCGATCCCCGCCAGCGACGGCAAGACGCCATGGCCCGAAGCCTGGGCCACGTTGGCGGTGTTAAACAGGTTGGTGTAGGCATCATCGGACATTTTGTTGTCCAGGGGGGTAATCCTCACGCCGGGAATTTCCTTGCCGTTTACATCCGCTTTGTGGAAGGTTATCAGCGCCTTGTCGGTGTTTTCAACCCCCGCCAGTGTTTCCCCCATTTTCCGGAGGGTGGCCGCTTTTAAGGCTTCCTGTTCCTGTTCGTCTTTCCCTTCCACCAGGAAGTAATCATCCGGGATGGAAATATGGTACTTGATGTTGTAGCCGTTGTCTAACCCCGCGTCGTGAAATTTCGGGATCTTGTTGGCCACCTTTGACCATTCTTCCGTTGACCACCATTCCGGAAAACCAAAGTTGTCCTGACCCGGGATGTCGTCCTTCAGGTGCAGGATGGCCACCGGATATTTAGCCGGATTCTGTGGGTCAAAGGCCGGAACGACTTCGGTTTCTTCCTTCTTAAACGCCTTGCTGCCGAACTGATTCGGGTTGACCAGGTAAGCCGTCGTGCAGGTTTCTCCCCTGGCCAGCTTGCGCGGACGGATTTTGAAGGCGTCGATGGCATCAACCGGGCCTAACTTCCCATCGGTACCAAAAACCAGTTTGACGAAGACGTTACCCGAAAAGCCGTACTGAAAACAGATTCGAATCCAGGCCCGATCCCAATCATTAAGCCGTCGCCATTGCTCGAACTCCGGGAAAATAGCGGGTTTAAAGTAGGTCGGAGAACCCACCCCGGCGGTTTCTTCGGTGTGGGTGTAAACGCCCCGGCCCACCACAAAATCCCGGCGGGTCTTGATGAGCCGCCATTTGTTGGGAGACTCACAGGCCAGCCGGTGCATGTTGGCCAACTGCCTGTCTTTGTCGCCCCATTGAACGTGGTCCCCGCGGCTTCCGGTGTTGGGCGTGTTATTGGCGTTGGGGGAATACGCTATATCCGCGTTGCCGAATGTCACAAAGGCCCCGACGTTGCCGGTGTTGAGCGTGTAGACGTTGTGGGCCAGCTTCCGAATTTGCGTCATGTCAGTAGTTGTGAAAAATGGTCATGCCATTGAACTCCATCAGCAGTTCCACCTTGGCTTCAAACGTCTGTTTGGCGCGGCAGTCAAACAGCAGCAGCGCCCCGGCTCCCTTCATGTTTCGCCGGATGGTGCCCAAATCCTTCGTTCCGCCGGTCGATTCCGGCCGGACGGCCGTGGGATTCTTTTTGACTTCGGGTTTGTAGGAAGTGGACCCGTCGAGCTTGCGAAACTTCAGACTAAAGACCGTCCCCGCTTCCTGAATGGAGTGCAGAACCGTTTTCAGCGTAATGGTTTGTTTGGTGGCCATGCCGTGTGGTGAATTCAATGACGATACAAGCTTACATCCGCCATTTTTCCCCCTGTAGGACGCATTTTCAGGGGGTGCGGGGGGCGGTTTTGAGGGGTTTTGCAGTCTGTTTTAGAGGTAGTTAGTTCACTGTCAGAGTGTTGTGGGGTCGAAAATTGAAAAAGTGCCCCCATCAAACACGATCAGGTAGCCCGCCCTTTACCAGCGATGGCAATTGCCATTCGAAAAAATGGAATATAAAAAACCCGACCGGGTGGGGTCGGGTGGAATCTGTAACAATTTTGTGGGGGTGGGTGCCCTGGTCTAACTCAGAATGATGAGCTGGTTCCGGTAGCCCGGCGCGGAGCCGGTAGGCAGTAGCCGCTTGTACTTACCCCATACGATGTAGTCATACGCGTCCGTCCCATCGGTGGCGTACTCCCGGTTCTTGTTGTTGGGAGTTTCCTTTCCCTTATCCTTCTTAAAATTATCGACAGTACGCGTCTGCTGGATGGCAATAATGAACGGCTTGTTGGTGTTCTGATTGAAGCGCAGCCGGGGCGTTCTATCGCTGCTTTCGCCCAGCAGGTGGTTGATCAGAACATATTTATCCTTGTGCCCGGGGTAAACAAAACGCAGGTAGAGCTTATTGACCCGCCAACCTTTCTTGACCAGGTAATCACAGAACTGTTCCAGGAAAGGCTTATTGGTTTCACTGGTTCCGGCACTCTTTGCCTTCCCCGATGGATCGCCCCATACGTCTACTTCCCGGGCCTTGTGGTTGCTGTAGGCTACGTCGAACGCTTCCGCCA
Source organism: Larkinella arboricola (assembly GCF_003259745.1). GTDB lineage: Bacteria > Bacteroidota > Bacteroidia > Cytophagales > Spirosomataceae > Larkinella > Larkinella arboricola. The sequence goes on from NZ_QLMC01000005.1 coordinate 290,388, forward strand.
GTTGGACCACCAGGCTCGTTTGCTTATCGATACTGGGCTTTTTGAAGATGCTGTTGATTTGGCGGAACTCCTTGCCGATCTCCTGGCAGATGACCAGCCAGCAAATAGCCGCGTTAAAGTCCAACGATACTTCGAGCTTGCGGTCTTCCCGGTAGTCGTTGCTGACGTGCAGGTGGAGCCGGGTGCGCTCATCGTACTCATACGAGTAGCTTTGGTAGTAGCAGTGCTTCGATGTGGTAAACGCAAAGTAGAACCCGTCCGGGCGCTTGGTAATGCGTTTGTTCCAGACTTCCACGTCCAGCGTAAGCGGGTCCAATGACTCTTCCAGTACCTCATAATAATTCGCCGGTAACACGTCTTTGTTGTCTTCCCAGGTACTTTCCAGGAAAAGATTTTTGGGGGGAGCTGCGGCTTTTTCTTCGTCCGTCAGCTTGGCCCGTTCTTCCAGTTCAGCCTTCCAGCGGTCTTCCGTTTGCAGAATCCAGCCCCCTTCCGTCGTCCAGGGGGCAGAACTGAAGTCGTAAAAGCACAGGTGCAGAAAGTGCCTGGCAAACGGCGCGTAACGGTTGGCCCGTTTGGCCGGAAGCAGGATTGTCTTGATGAAATCAAAATTCAGCGTGGCCGACTCATCGGCAATAATGCCGTCATTGTTGATCCCCCGTTGACTATCCGGGCGGTCCTGACTGCATAACTGAATCGTAAAACCGTTGATGAAGGCAACGCAGTATTGCCAACCCCGTTTACCCGGGGAGCTATAGGGCCGAAGCCAGTGATCCGGCGGCTGCTGACCAATGACGTACACCCCCCAGGGGGTTACGCGGGAGTACTCCACATAACCCATCCGGGACAGGGCGTTTTTTAGCTCGGGAAGAACGATTAAATCAAGCTGCACATACGTCAGACCCGTCAAAATGACCTTCGCCCGGGGCAGGTTTTCAAACATCATGCCGGTGGTATACCCCAGGGTTGTGGTTTTACCCGATCCACGCCCACCCATAAAGGTTTTTCGGTTGGCCCGGCTCCGGAGAAACTTCACCTGTTTGGCATTGGCGTAAATCTGCCGGACTTTTTCCTTATTCGTCATCTTCCATCTGCTGTTTAAGGTTCTGTTTCAGAATGTTGACGTTGTTGATGAAGACGAATTTACCCGGCTTCATAAAGTCATCCGGATTCATACCCACCGTCTCATCATCCATCAATCCTTCCAGCTTATCGGCTTTCTCCGTCAGCTTCCCGGCCGCGTCGTAGTCTTCCTTCATCATGGCCAGTTGCGCCAGCAGGCGGTAGAAGTTGGCCGACGCCACTTTCTTCCCCGCTTTGTCCAGCCGGGAGGTCTGCCCATGCAGAAAAACGGCTTCCGAAATGATGTACCGGGCCTGCCGTTCCTGAATGTTGTATTCCTTCATGACCAGGGAAATCGTCGCTTCGAAGGTGCGGCCCATACTCAGCCATGACCAGGCTTTCCGGTATTTTTCGAGCATGGCCGCTTCTTCATCATTCAGGGGGGTACCGTTGTGGTAATAGGATAAAAACTTATCCATTTTGTGTTCATCCAATTGCAGCTTTTGCTTCAATTTGGCCAACGACAGTTTTTTTGCCATGAATCAACCATTTATCAATATTTTGCAAGCATACAACACAACGAAGCGGGATTCTAGGACGCCATGAGCGTATATTTGCTTCAACCATGTATCATTTTGTTATGTGGTTAAACATCAATTAAATGGCAAAGCCCGGGCGGTATCCGTCCGGGCTTTCTTGTGATATTGAGCCGCCGTCAGCTTAGGGCGCTCATCCGTGAACGCACCATGGCGGCTTCGGCTTCCAGCTTGGCCACTTTCTGGCTGTAATGCACCTTTTTAACCCCGTCCGTGGCTTTGGCCAGCTTCCCCCGGGCCTTCGAGAGATTGGGGAGAATCGAATCCTTCAACAGCCTGGCCAACTCGTATTTTTCCGCCGGTAGACTGTCCAGAAATTCGGATTCCTGCTGCTGTTGGTCGGCCGGGGATGGCCCGGTTTCCGGTAATCGGCCGTTAGCGTGTAAAAACGCGATTTTGGCCCCGATTTCGTTCCGTTGGGCCTTAAAACGTTGGATTTCGTCCACCAGGTCTTTGGCGTTCACATCGTCCGGAATCTGGGTCAGTTGGTTGGAGCGGATGCACATTTGTTTGTGGGCTTCGGCCTTTTCCACCGTCAGTTGCTCCAACAGGCTGGTGAACTCGGGCAGTGAAATTTTAGGGCCAGCCGGGGCCGGATCGACGACCGGTTTTTCAGGTGGATTGACCGGCGGCTGATACCGGACCAGGGCGTCATAAATCCGCCTGGCATCTTCGACGTCGGCCGGAGTCACCAGGCCGGATCGGGCCTTCATCTGAAGCAACTCCCAATTCGCCCGGGCTTTCTTCCGCTGGCTGCTCAGTTCTTCACTAGTCATCAAGTTCGGAGGTTAAGGCGTCCCGGAAACGCTCGGTTGCCTGTTCGTAGTGTTTGGCCTGAATGTACTCATGGGGCTTTTCGTACTGATCGCACTCCTGCCGGATGGTTTCATCCACGTCAATCAAATAGTCATCAAGGGCTTCCTGAAGGTGGTAAGCGTCAATCCCGCGGTCTTTCAGGAAGGTTTTTAAGTTCGGAAAATTATGGGGTTTCTGAATGATCATGGTCGGTAATGGAATAAAAAAGCCGGGCATCGATGACCCGGCTTCCTGTTGAATTAGTCGTTTCTCGGATTTTCGCGGGTCGATTCCTGGGCCTGGGCTTCCTGCTGCCGTCGTTTCGATTCTTCTCGCAGCGCGTTCAACTCCTGTCTGGCTTTTTCCTGAATCCGGCGAGCACGTAAGATGTAGATGACGCCATCAACGAGTTGCGTAATATAGGCGGCTTCATCCGTTGACGTCGGTTGTTCGGGATCAGAAGGCTTCGTATCGTTGGCTTCATCCGGCGTAGAAGCCGGGGCCGGATCGACGACCGGAGCACCTTCTTCCGGTTCGGTCGGAGTCTGGGGAGTTTGTCCCGATGGCTCAGACGTCGGCGGCTCCGGTGTTGGTGGGGTCGCTGGCTCGGGTTGCTGTGGTTCGGCGGGAACCGGACTTGCGGCTTCCTGGGCCGCGTTTTCCAGCGCGGTATGAATCCGATTTTCCCGGGCTGGTTTCGGGGTGGCGGTGGTGGCTTTCTTGGCCATCGGTGATGGTGGTCTTTGGTTGAAAATAAGGCAGTCCGGCCGTAATCAATTGTTCTGCCTGCTCATCGGTCAGGTTCTGGTTAATGCGAACCCGTTGGCCGGAAATAAAATGGTCAACGCCCCCGTCCGGAACGTTGACCAATTCGTACTTTGTCAGCATGGTCTACGATTAAGCGCCCGCTTCTTCTTCGTCTTCGGCATCTTCGGAAGGAATCAGCGACAAAGCAGCTACTACATTGGCTTTCAAGGGCGTCAGCGGCCACATAAAGCCGTCCTGCTCGCCTTTCATCGTATAGCCCCGCTTGTCATTGCCTTTCTTGCCGGATTTGCCGGAAGGCTTGAAATAAAGGGCGTTATCCGATGAACCAGCTACGAAGAACTGACCGTCGTTCAATTCACCAATGACCACCGAACCGGCGTTCAGGTGCTTCATGATTTCCGTCTGGATGGTTTTACCCATTCCGGCAATCATGAATTCGGCCGAATGCTTGAACGACTGAAAGCCCGGATCACCGCTGGCGTCATCGTTCAGATCGAAAGTGCCGTCCGGGAATTCGTATTCCGCCCACTGCTTACCGGTCTTTAGTTCGGGAATGGTTGCGACCTCTCCTTCCTGAATGTCGGCTAGCTTGGGCCACACCCCCTTGATGTCTTTCGACAGAGCGATTAACAAGGTCCGGGTACCGCCTGGGTTGGGTTTCTGGAACGATGAACCGTCCAGGTTGGCAAAACTGACGGTGGCCATTCCAATCATAACTACCGCTGACGGATCGGACAGAGCGGAGAAGACTTCCGAGGGCAGCACAACCGCAACGGCGAACGCCAGAGCGGCCAGCAAAAAATTAAAGATTTCGTTACGTTTCACGTAAGCAAGGTGTTGAAGGTGAATGAATTGCTTGAATTAAGTACCCGGGCCTGAACTTATCAGGCCCGGTGTTACGGTGGATAGGACTTAGGCGTTATCGTTGGTCCAAATCTGCTCGGCTACGGCGATACCGGCCCCAACCTGAATATCCATCATCCAGGCAATGTCCCGGGTGCGCTTGTTGTAATCGACGGCCAGCGTATCCGATCCGCTCATGTCATCGTACAGATAGACCAGGTTGCCGCGGGTGGTGAAGATCGGCCGGTTAAAACCAGTCAAGCCCGGTTCCACGATGAACGGAATGTCGGTTCCCACAATGTTGGGCTTCAGTTGGCCTTGGTTGTAAGGCAGCGTACCGTACTTCGAACGATAATCGGCTTCGTAGTTGGTTTTCACCGTCCGGTTGCAAACACAGATCAAATCACCGGCGTAGAACTCCGAATCAGGGATTCCCGCAATGATTTTCTCGATTTCCGCCACCGAGTTGGTTGCCGACAAAATGGCCGTATCGATGATGTTTCCGGCTGGAACATCCCCGTCCGCAATCGCTTCCAGCAGTTGGGTTTTAATCCCATTGTTGACATCCAGCGGACCCGTTCCGGCCGCATTGTACACCCCGTTGTACAGGAACTTTACACGGATGTTTTCCTGCATCTTAGCCACAACCCGGGCGGCAATGTATTCTTCGAAAGGGATGGCTTCCGGGTCAATTTGCTTGGCCTTCACCTGACCCATATACGACTTGTACAGGGCCACAATTTTAGAGTGGATGAACTGCAAATCCACTTTGGCCTGACGTACTTTCCCGATACGGGGTTTGAAGTTGACGGCGTTGGCAGTCGGATTGAACGTGTCTTTACCGCCCGGTTGCAGGACATCACCCACTTCCAGGTTGGTCAACACCACTTCATCCGTGGCCTGCATCATGGTCATGTACTGGGCAATCGGAATAATGGGAGAACCTTCGATCCCTTCCAGGCCCGGAATCAGCGCGCGCAGGAAGATGTGTTCTTGGTTATCCCGGGCGTAGGTTTCCAGCGAAGTGGCCAACGCAGTGAGATTGAGAGCACTCATAGTTGATTGAAAAAAAGTTTAGTGTTGAAAATTCCTGATTTCAGATTTGAAGGTCAGCCAGTCCGTCCGGATTCAGTAGGACGATATTATTCAGCCTTCCCGGCGGCTTTCATGGCAGCCTGGTTCCAGGGCTGATCCAGTACGCCCGGCTTGGTTCGGCTGTTCTGAATGTTCTGGTCCACCGACGCACCTTTACCCCCAATTCCCTTAATGGCGGCTTCCCACTGCACCAGGGCCGCAAACCGGTCTTTGTTGTCGTTCCAGGCTTTGGCATCGGCCACCAGGGCGTTGTAGGCATCCTGACTCATTTCCTTCACCTGCACGTTGCCTTTCTCCGAAGCGGTGGTTTCAATCGTCGTTTCCGTCTCCGTAGTGGTTTCTTCCGTTTCGGTTTCGTCGGATTCTTCGTCTTCGTCACCTTCGTCAGTCGTGGTTTCTTCGGTGGTCGATTCGGGTTTCTCAACCGTGGTTTCGGTGGTCTTTTGGTCTTCAGACGCTTTGCTCCGGAATAAGTCCCGGATGCTGATTCGAACTTTGTTCATGATTATAAATAATTGAGAGTGAATGCAAAAAGAGGTTTAGGTAGCTTTCTGAGCCATTTCGTCCGCCCAGGCAATGGCATCACCCAGGTAGCCAATCCGATCCGCCAGCTTGAGCTTAATGGCTTCCTGGCCCGGGTACATTTTTCCGCTGAAAACCGATTCATCGACGCCCGGGCGTCCGGCCTTCACCTTGGCAATGAAGGTTTCCCGGATCAGATTCAATTCTCCCTTGATTTCGGTTACAAGCTCTTCCGTCAGCGGTTCGACATCGTTGAACCGGGCCTTGTGGTCGCTGCCGTCGCTTCGGATGATGGAGACTTTCAAGCCTGCATCTTCGTAGAATTTTGACGCATCGACGTGGAAGGCCAGAACGCCAATGGAACCCACCGAAGACGTGGTTTTCGATTCCATCATGATTCCCCGGGTCTGACTGGCAATCCAGTAATGAGCCGAAGCCGCCCAACCGGCGACAAAAGCATAGATGGGCTTTTGTGAGTTGCGGATGACTTCCCCGAGCATTTCAATTCCATCGACCGAACCGCCGGGGCCGTTGATTTCCAGTACCATGGCGGAAACGGCTTTGTCCTGATTGGCTTCAATGATCCATTGAGCGTAGTCTTCCGCGCCCCAACTGCATAGATCACCATACCGGGTAATGGCTCCGAGCATGGGCAACACCACCACATTGCCGGATACCCCTTCCGCTTTGGTCAGCCGGTCATACCCATAGGACGCGCCGATCTGGATACCTTCGTCATCGCCACTTACAACAAAGGGTTGTTTTTTATCTTGGGTAATCTCGAACGGTGAGAAACCTTGCTGAATCCGGCCCAGTGCCAGACCGGCCATCCGGTCATGATACGTGGGGTTCAGCGCCCATTGGGAAGAAAGAAGTACGTCTAACATTGCTAGCAGTGATCAAAAGTTGCTGCAACGATAGGGGTATGATTTGAGGGTAGATAGGACATAAAAAAGGCCCGAATCAAGCGTGATCCGGGCCGATGTCATTCGCGTTGACACTTAATTGGTAATCGGTTTCCAGTCGGTTGCGCCACTGCCCACCGAAACGGCCTTGTACCAAACCTTCGCGGCCGGATCGAAGTATTCTTCACCCAGGCGGGTAGCATTGACCGTGGGCGCTCCGGCCGCCTGCTGGAAGGTGTAGGCCACCGCCGACCGCGTAACTTCTTCCCATAGGGTTGCACCCCGGTAGAAAATAATACAATCCCCCACCCGAGGGTTCCAGTTGCGCGCTCCGGCCAGATTCAAAGAGCCAGTAGCCCCGGCGGTCGAGTGAACCAGCGTGGTGTTGCTGTCGGTAAAGTGTAGGATCACCAGTTGGCCGAGCGTTCCCGAACCCAGGAAGGTGAGATTCTGGGCCGATGCCGATGAGACGGTAAACAGCGAAGCGGGGCGAGCGTCTCCGTTACTGGTGGATACGCTTAGCGAAGATAGAGAACCGCCCGATCCCGTTAGGATCAGCCGTTGGCGCAGGGTAACGCCGTCCGGAGTGGTTCCATTTCGACGTAAGCCTAGTCCACTGACTCCACTCGCATAAGCGTCGTTAAAGAGCTGAAGAATTAACTCTTGTGCATTAGCGACCCAGCGCCAGACCTTCTCGTCAACCCCCGCACTGGTATTGCTGATCGTTTGTTTGGGGGCCGCGTCGGTGTGGCGGATTTCGCTCAGGTCAAATTGCTTCCGAATAACCAGACCATTAGCATCGGCCACATCCCGCTCGTAGAGCGTGAAGTTGCGGTCGTCTTTCACCAGGCGCTTCGAGCGAACGCCCCCCGATACCACATCCAGCCAGTGTTGCTGGTTCGCGGGTGAATCGGTGGAAAACAGCGAAAAGGCGGGTACTTCGCCATTCACTTGAACGACATGGGTTTCGTTCAGGATACTTCGACCCAGCCACCGCGCGACTTTCCCATAAATGACCCCTAGTTTTGTTCCTGACCAGTGGCCTGACGTAAAGTCGCCATATTTGCCTTCCGAAACGGTATAGGGGATATCCTGTCCGTCGATAATGGAGGGGTCGGGATCGGTGGCCGTATCGGTGGCCCGAACCCGAATCGAAACGCCTTTCCAGGAAAGCTTCGGCTGACCGGCTCCGGTGATCTTCACCAGTGAGCCGGGTTTGTTGTTGGCCAGCGGGTTGCTTGAGTAGACCCACGAACAGATGTGGCTGGCCCCCAGAATGGTAACAGGTGTGCCAGTGCAATTGTCGAAAACAATGGGGTTGTTCTGCATTCCGACATTGCCGTAGTGCGAGTTGATACGCTGTTCGGATTTCAGGTTCAGAATCGTGATGCTACCCTGGGCATCGAGATTCTTGAAGCGAATTAACCCACCGTTATTACCGTCGCCTGAAACGCCCGCAAATAGGCACGATTGAAACTTATTCGCGCCGGTTACGGCAAAGTCAATGCCTGGGCCATTACACCACAAAAATTTTACGGTATCAACCGTCAACGGCAAGGCTCCATCCGGGAATTCAATCCCCCCGCTGGGCGTTGCCCGGATGATGATGTTGTGAATGTGGGTGAGATCCTGCGGGGTGACGGTAGTGCCATCGGCCCGGCGAAAACTAATACCATACCCCGATCCCGCCGATGGTTTCCCCATAATGCTGAAGTTGTACAGCTTGCCGAACCAGTAGGCCCGACCAGATGAAGTATCCACATCGCCGTCAATGCGAATGACATCCATTGCCGAGTTCTGAACGAACTTGGTCGATGCACGGTCGCCCCGCTCCAGTGCGCCGTCTCCGAATAAGTTCACGCCAGTTGGAACGACCACCTGGTCAATGAGGTATTGCTGGGCCGGGCAATAGACATTCGTTCGCTTCAGTGGGTTGTCTTTGGCCGCATCCAAAGCCGCTTGCAGGGCCAGCGTCCAGTTACCCCCGACTACCCGATCCGCAAAGTCCAGCACGGTGATGTAATCCTTTTTTCGCCGGTAGCGGAAACCGGTTTTGCCGGGCAGCAGAATCCCGCCATATCCAGCTTGCCCGGGCGCGATTGTTCCGGCTTCCTTGACCCAGGTCCCCCCCTGAAACTGCACTTCGTCATCGTCCACTTCCGCCAGGGCCAAGCCCTGGGAAATACGACGAAGGCGGTCCTTTAAGCCTTCCTGTTGCTCGCCCAGAATCCCAGCCAGGCATAATTTCAAGAGAGCGTTCAACCCATCGGCGGTGATTGAACGCGGGGGTGATGAACTCTTTAGAACAGCATCGACTGCTGCATTAATTGCGTCTAGATTCATGTTGATTAATTGTTATTTGAATTCAAATCCGAAGGCGGAATTAAAGTCAGCGGTGGAGTCGATTAAATAGCTGTCTTCTATGCCAAGCATGTAATAGGCAGGCTGTTCGACCGAAGTCGAAAAGGTCAGCGTTGTTTGATTCCGACCATTCTTCCCACCGGTTGCCTGACCAAATCCGATTATAAGGGGTTGATCTGGGGTTCCGACACAACGGCAAAACCCGTTACGGTCCTGAAGAAATGCAACCCATTTCACGTGTTCGTAGCGTTGCAGCCAAATGGTTGTTTCCGGGCGAATTTTCGGGATAGTTAGCTGAATGGTCGGACGGAAGTAGCGGCCGTTGGCATCCGTCTCCGTATCCTCCGAAAAGAAGGCATAGTCGGGCATGACATCCACATCCACCAGGGAAGCCCCATCCGCAAAAAGAAGGTGTTGCTCGGAAAGCGTGAATTCCGGATAACCCCTATGACCCGGGCGGGGAAACCGTTCGGGCTTGATGAATCGTAGCTGGTCGGCCGGAACCAGCCGGAGCCGAACAATCCCGGCAGCATTGGTTTCCTGCTCCGGCACGGTAACGGCTGGTATCGATTTAAGAGGATCGTTAATCATACCTAAACCTATGATTAAACGACCTTATTCACTTGGACGCAAAAAGGGGCGAAATCCGGTCTGATAACCGGAATTTTCGCCCCTAAAACTATAAAGTAGGACAGAGATGCAAGGCTTTAAAATCGCTGGACAAAATCCCCGTTTTCTGGACAGGTTTTGCTCAACATTGGACGGGTTTCACGCAACTTTGGACAGGTTTGATTTTTCCCGAACCGACAGCTTGTTGAAGAAGACATCGTTCTTGACCTGGCTCCGGCCAACCAGTTTTCTAACCGCGTCGGAGGTGTAGGTTTCCACGCTGATCTGATGTTTGTGCGTGAAGCGTTCGGCCGCACCGTTCAGCGAGGGGAAAACGTCCATCCGCCCCTTCACAAAAGCAATGGCGTAAAACTCAAAGATCACTTCCAGCACCTTTCCCAATTGGGTAAGCTTGGCATCCGTCAGCAGCCGGTGTTCAATGGGGAAGGAAAGGGTGAAATTCAGGTAATCCGGGTTCAGGATTTCGGTGGGGGCTAACTCTTCTAAATCAACATCCTGAAGCGGATAGCTTGAAAAGATGGCGGCAATGATTTCGCCCAGGCGGGAGTTCCGCCGAACATTGATGGGTTCAGGTCCGAAGACGTCCGAGTTCTGGAAAAATTCTTTAATGTACGGTTTAACAGGTACGGCAAAAGTCATTGTGATGATAATTAGAAGGTTCGTATATTTACTTCACCAACTGACCATCTGTCTGTCTATCAACAGCCAGGCACTTCAAACGCCCGTCCCACCGGGCGTTTTTTGTTTTTGAAATATAGGTATTAATACCTAAATAATCAAACGTCAAAATGCTTATTTAAAAGTAATTGCCGGACTTTTTTCGAGTGCTTTCGAAAACCCTTTACGAAGGTTACACGGCGCTGGATCAATTGCTTGGACACTGGAATGCGTTGGGGCAGTAGCTTCTTACAATTGGATTATGCGTAGGCATGTAATCCGGTATAACCCCTTCTTAATCAATTTTGCCGCCAATCTTTGCGCAGAACTACCCAGGTCTGAGGTCGATTTTTTTTGTAACTCTGTATCATCTGTAACAATAGAGGGTAAATGCCTGTTATACAGATTATTATCCGATACAAACTTTGTTTTCGATTTTGTATCAACTTTTAAAAAAGTTGTATCTACCTCCTAAAACCGCTTTTTAGCGGTCCCCCTTAAAGCCTTTATTTTTTATTTTTTGTAACCTTGTATCCTAAGATACAAAAAATTGTATCTTTTATATCCATTGATTCCCAGACTAATAAGTCGTAAAACTGGGGTTCGGATACAGAGTTACAAAAAACTTCAGGTTTTTTGCCGGGGGGTTGAAGGGGAACAACAACCGGCAGGGTTGGGCAAAAAAAAGGCCCGATTTCGGGCCTTCTAAAGCGGTTGTCGTTTTGTATTTATTTTATCTGTCAGCCAGCATCCGGGTAATAGGTCTTGCCTGGCTCCCAGACGGGCGGTATCTGGATTAATTGTCCACGATCAACTAAATCCCAGAAGTCTTCCACCGAGCGGTTGACGGGCGTTTCTTTCTGCCATTCCAATAGGGAAACATGCGTCGTTCGGTATTTACCATTGATCCCCTTCCCGGACTTTTCAACGACGGCAAATCCCCGGTAGCTTTCACCCGGCGTTTTCCACCAGCTATAGAGCGGAATGGTCCGGTCCTTTACGTCTTCCGTGTCTCTCATGGCTAAACGTTGGGGGTTAGTCCGTAAGCTTCCGGATTATCGACGTCATCCATGATCATCACCTTGCCTTCATTCAACTGCTGCATGTAGTGAAGGCAAGCGTTCAGCGTGTCTACATCGTCGCACCCGGCCAGTTTATGGGCCATCTGAACGGCCGCGTCCCGCATCATCAGGATCGGCTTGTATTCGTCGGGGCTGTGCGTGGCCACCAGCTTCTTTCGGTTTTCTTCAGCGGCATTCACCAGCATCTTATTGAAGGGACCGTCCGGCTTGATCTGGGCCAGCATGGTCAACGCCATTTGCTCGAGGATGTAGGCTACTACCCGGTTCTTTCGTTTCGTGGCACTTTCCGCCGGTTGCAGTGGAGTTTCAGGGTTTTTGTCCATGGTTCACGCGGCTGTTTAAGTGTTGGAGATACTGGCCGAAGTAGGGCAGCAACAGGATTTTTAAGGTCTTTTTCATGGTCATTTACCTTGTGATTAAACATCAATTGAAAAATAGGTGCACTATTTTTCTAGAGTGACAAATTTTTTTACGCTTTGTTCTTTCTGGTTGTGGAAAACTTCATCCGCTTCCGGATCGAACGGCCCAGTATAATGACCATTCCAACCAGGTAGCCCAGGTCGTTACCAAGCGAGTTTCGGCGGTCGCGCCAGATCAATCGTTCGTTTTTCATTTGATTAAAATGTGACGGTGGGTACTTATTGATATTCAAGGGCACTTCATTAAAGTGCCCATTTCCAGGTGATGGAAGGTTTAAACTCAACAGGTGCATCGAAATAGTCTTCCGGGTCGATGTCTTTACTACCTATGCCCAGACATTCCGGATGAAACCGGTATTCCATAGGGGCTGGATGGGGCCAGGCGCGAATAGGCGTTTGGCCTTCGCCTATTACTTCGCCACATCTTGAACAAAGGCAGTGCTTATCCCCGGCATCCGGAGAGTCGGCAAACTCACGGTCAGTTGGTAGAATTGAGATTGATTTTGGGTGTCGCTCCATAATCGTTGTTCTGCAAAGGGATTTTATTGACTTCATAAATTCGGTGGGTTATTACTGATGGTTTACAAATCGGAGGTTTAATGGACTAAAGACTATAAAGGCCAAATCCTCATTTTTTGAACATATATAACGTATAGGATAGCCATTCTAACAGGGGGCAGCTTATATTGATTAGCTAATCATTCCTCGCTATGGTACCAGAATATATTCAAGCCCAGCTTAAAGAATTAAAATGGATCGTTTCAAAAGGTTTTCAACTGAGACATCACCCTTCCAAACAGTTTGAGCCTTTCATCATTTATGATGCTATTTACTTAATCCGGCTGCTTCGGAAGTTAAAAAGCATATAAAACGAGGGGGTAGCATAGGGAGGTTTGTTTTAGTGTATACAATTGACTACCTTCATAATAATCAGTATCATCTGAGTCCCTTCTCCGCCTTCTTTTGGCAAGCTGTCGGTCTAGCTTCTCTATAACCGACAGACTTCTCATGCTACTCGTTTTCTCGGTTGTTGATGCCGCTGATGGAGATATCCGCCCACTTGTTTATTACTCAGAACGCCTTGAATTAAGCTTTGATCTACTCAGCCGCTATGTCAGGACCGGGTTTACCATTCTATCGGCTGTGTTGCGCGAACCGAATGGGGTTGAGACTTCGCTGCCCATCGAAGCGATTGATGGAGAGCCGATAAAGGACTACATTCAGCGGCTTCAAAAGGAGTGGGAGAGCATTTTAAAAAAACGTCCATAAAACGAGGGTTTTATTGACTGCAAATTGATAGGGGAGAAGCCCCGCGTTTTCTCCCCAAAATCGGTACAGAAACCCGGTCCAGTATTCTACGTCTAATTATGTGGGTGGTTGGCGGGTTTCTTTACTTTTTTCGGCCCGGTCCTGACGGACATAGGAATACAGGGTTTGTTTGGAGATACCGACCAGGTTGCAAATGTCCTGAATGGGTGTCTTCTGGTCGTAGAGCTTAATGGCCAGTTGCCGGGCGTTGGAATCGACCTTGAAGTTTCGGCCACCCTTGCGGCCGCGGGATCGGGCGGATTCCAGACCAGCCATCGTTCGTTCCCGGATCAACTCCCGCTCGAACTCGGCAACGGCCGCGAAAATGTGAAAGACCAGTTTGCCGGTGTTTGATGTCGTATCAATTGACTCATGCAGACTTTTCAGGGCAACCCCTGCTTTTTCCAGGTAAGCCATCCAGTCGATCAAATCCCGGACAGATCGGCCCAGACGGTCCAGCCGCCAGACCACCAGCACATCACCTTTCCGTAGCTGCTCTTTCAGCCGGTTCAACTCCGGCCGTATAGCCGCTGTTCCACTTACCTTGTCCGTGAAGACCTTTTCACAACCGGCCTTCTTTAAAGCGTCTTGCTGAAGTTCCGGGTTCTGTTCCGTCGTCGATACCCGGGCGTATCCAATTAGCATCGTAGTAGCGTTTTGATTATTCAACTATTCCTTCGCCATCCGTCCACCAGCGTTTGACCGCCGGGATGCAAATGACCAGCAAAAGGAACACCGCAATGACTATGTGATTGATCCAATTATTTTTCATCATGATCGACGTTAGAAAGTGATTTCGTTGATGGCCTGGCCCGGTGTCCGGACATACAGCATTTCCTTGGAACCGCCATTGGGCTTGCGGATAATACGTCCCTGGGCGTTTTTCATTTCGTCCGGGTTCAGGATGTAGCCGTTGTACTTCGCCCAGGCTTTCAGGGCTTTTCCGAACCGTTGGGCTGTGTAGGTCTTTAGCTTTGTGACCCGGATAAAATCTTCAAACGCATCATCCCGAATGATCAGCGAATCCAGCCGCCCGGACTCGGGCGCGAAATAGACATCGGCCCAATTCCGGAAGTGATCTCCCATTTCCGACATCAGGTTCCGCTTGCTGACGTTGTTCATGGGCGGTACAATCTTTTCGTCGGTCGAAAGATAGAAGCGCAGACACTGAGCCATGAAGTTGTAAAACAGGTTCCAGTCTTTGTCGTCGAAGTCCGTAAATAGTGACTTTCCGAAGTCATCCGTTGGCGTCCGGCTTTCCTTGTAATCACCGTTGTTTTCGTGGTAGTAGTCTCCAAAGACCGTGTAGAGCTTCCGACGTAGGGATGACGGGTCAGTCATCCGGTCCCCGAAGTTGGTATCAAACCAGAATTTTGGAGAGTCTTCAAAGCTGATTTCAATTGACCGTTTTTGCTTGGGGTTGACGGTCATGGCCGACGTCAGCGGGGCGAAGAAGAAACCGAAGTTCAGAAACTCGTTGGCATCTTCGACGTGAATCAAATCCGTGTCGGCATCGACGTTTTCAAAAACGTGGGGGTTCTCCGTCAGCTTGGGATTACGGCCGTCCAACTGAACCTTGTTGAGCAGCTTGTACAGTGCCTTTGCTACTAGTCCTTTCCCAGCGCCACCGTGGCTTTCGCCTTCTTCCGACAGCTTGTTGTCCATCGCAAAGACGGCCCAGGGTTTGGCCGGGTTCTTATACCGGTGCAGGGCGTAACCAATGGCAAAAATCCGGTTGATCAAATGAAGCTTCTGTTCCGCGATTTCTTCCGGCAGAAGTAACCCGCCATCGATGCTGAAGCGGAATTCCTGTTTGTACGCTTCCTGTTTTTCGGCGGTGTCATACGCCAGCATCTGATTGATCTCTGTCTCGTTGAAACCGTACTTTTCAGCGTACTCAGAAAGGGCTTTCTCGGGCAGTTCACAGAGGTTCAACCGTTCTTCCAACTCCTTCCGCCAGTGAATCCGGCAGGTCTGAATCAGGAATTTGAAAAACATACAGGAATTATCCTTGATGTTAATGTCCCAGGCCCCTTCCTCATTGCGGGTAATCCTGAACATTTCCGGAAGGACTTTGGCGTCATGCTGGATCACTTTGGACTCCCAGATGTATTTGTCCAGCGTTCCGGACTTTTCTTCCATGATTCCGGAGCCTGTCACCTTCCAGGCGGATTTTTTGAAAAACAGGTATTGGAAGTCCGGCCCGTAAGTCTTGAAATCTCCATCGAACACCGGAATGTTGGCCAGACTCGAATCACCCAATTGCGGGGTTTTGTAGATCGTGTTCCGGAGGTCGATGGGCATTCTCCGCTGTTCCAGAAAACCATGAATGAAATCCTTCACAGCCGCGGTTTCAATGGTGCTCACCACGTTGTTTTCAACCCGGACGTACTTGAACCCGTCTTTCTCTTTCTGGCTCCGGAAACGGGCATATCCGTTCCGGTTTAAGAAGTTGTAAGCGTGGACGTTATTGAAAACGTACTTTACCACCGGCTTGCCAAACATGAATTTGACGTCTCCGTTTTTATCCCGGTCAACCTGCTCATCCCAAAACTGATAGGGAACGGCAATCTTCCGCAATTCGTCAAAATCAAATTTCCGGTAGTAGCGCAGGAAGTCCCGAACATCCTTGCAGGGATTGCCCCGGGCGTCCAGGTGTTTCTTTAGTTCACAGGGAAGCCAGATCGTCCGGATGGCCAGGTATTCCATCGCCAGTTGATGAGCCGCCCGAACGCCCGTTCCGTCGATGTCGGGAAGGTTGTAGATCACTTCGGCAATTGCCGTCAGGGCTTTGAAATCCATCGGCCGAAGTTGGGCCGTTTCGCTGTTCATCCATACCACCCGGTAGCCCAGAGCCGCCACGTTCAGGGCGTCCGATCCGCCCGAGACTAAGATGATTTCGGGCAGCTTCTTTTCCTTCCGCTTTTCTTCCGCGTTGGAGTCTTCCGGGTCATAGTCCTTATCCTTTTCAGCCTGAAGCTCTGCATACTTCTTTTGAGCCTGGGCCAGTCCGTGGATAAAGTGTTCCGGCTTGATGCCATAGCTCTGAAACCGGAATTGCTTTTCGGCCCTGGGTTTGTAAAGCTTCTTCCAATCCCCTTCGTCCCAAAGGAAAATCGGAAACCGTTCGTTGGAAGTGTACTGGTGGGTAACACCTTTGGCCGTATAGGTATACCAGTTCAGGCACTTCAGACGGTAATGGCTGCAAAGCTGAATGGCGGCTTTCGTCCGGGCTTCATCATCCCGGCCCAGGGCGTTCCAGGCGTTGGGGCTGAAGATGTGTCTTAAGTCATGGATCTCGAATTCCCGGAAGTCGAAATTCATACTGCCTTCCGCTTCATCGGGCGTGGCGGTCCAACTGTTGTAGTCGGGCTTGGTTTCCGGGCGTTGAGCTCCGGCGAAATTATAGAATGCAGCCACCGTTTTGAGGGCGGTGACAAAATCCACGTTGTCTTCAAACTGGACGATCTGAACCGCATTTCGGGCTTTTTGATCACCGCCAAAATCGGTGACAATCCAGATACCTTCTTCGGTTCGTTTCAGCGCGGCCGACGCTGTTTTTTCGGGCCGTACTTTAAATTTTCGTTTCGTTGAGCTTTCTGATTCCCGGGCATCCGGATAGCGATGAATGATATATGAGATACCGCCATCGATGGCCAGTAATTCTTTCATGTCGATGTGGTTACTGCTCATGGTCGGGTCAAACGGTGTAGTTCACGAATGCGTTGGTTGATGGCCAACAGTTCTAATCCTCTTAGTTGCGGATTGCAATTGCTCCGGTACCGGATCAGGAAGCTTTTGTCGGTGATGGTTGACACGAGTTCGCCTTTATAGACCCCGGCCCGGATGGTGATGTTCAGCATAATGGGCGCTGTTGAAGATGAATGATCTGTTAAAAAGCTTTGGCCAGTCAGGTGACCGGCCAAAGTCCCGGCGATTTAACCCTTAACCCTATGCCTGAACAGGACGGTTATATCCTGAAAGTCCAGCACCCAATACCCTAGCTTAATGGCATGGCATATCCGATTCAGACCCGCCCGTACCTGGGCGTTGGTCAGACCTTCGTGACCTAGTTGGGGGTTGGTATAGTACGCTAATTGGAGGTAGGCCATCATTTCTTGCAGACAGCCCAATTGATAGGAAGACAGCACAATATTGACCTGGCCAATGTCGTCCCCTTCGTCGCCGTTCCAGCCCATGGCTTCGTCCAGGTGGTATAAGTCCCCTAATGACAGACCGGACTTTCTACGGCCGTTCAACCAACCCAGAATCAGGTTTGTCATTAAGTTTTGAGACAACTGGAAGTCTTCGGCGGATAGCGTCAGACAAAAATTTTGGACAGAGAGTCCCTTACCCACCGGCGCTGAAGGTTTCAGCAGCCGCGGGAAAAACGCGGATAATGATAGCATGATGTTGGTAGTTAGAGAGTGGGGTTAGTCGTTACAGCCGTAGCGGTTATTAAGCGTGGTGAGGATATGGTCGGAAAGCTTGTCTAACTGGTCGGTGGAAACCGGCGGACGTTGGTGGGTAATGAAGAAGGATTCGTTACTGTGCTTTTTGAGGACGGCCGACAATTCGCTTACCATCAATTGGGCATCCTGCAAGATTTCATCGGGCCATTCGGCCAACGTTCCGGCATCGAACTTATCAAAGACTTCCAGAAGGGTAATTTCCGGAGTCCAGACTTTGGGCAGTTCCAGGTAGTCCTTTTCGATGGCGGTTAGTGTCTCCAAACTCCATGCTGAAACTACATTTCTCAGTCGGGTGGTCAGGTCTTCCAGATACTGTTGAATTGCATCCGCTCCCGGTACTTCCTTTAAAAACCGGTCGTTGGCTGCCTGCACCGTGAAAGTCATGTTCACGGCTGCCTGATGGGTCAGCCCTTCCTTCCTTTTTCGTCGATGGTATTCGACGGTTTGTGTGTTGGTTCCCATTTACGTTCAAAAAATATGTGGTTAAACATCAATTAAAAGCAATCTTGGTTGGTGTAAAAAGGGGAGTTAAGTTTGCGATCTTAAAACCATTTGCACATGTCTCAGCCTGTTTACCTACTTGTCGATAATACCTATGCCAATGACGTAGGTGGTTATACTACAGATTCAGAAAAGATTGATTACAATCTTCAGGCCCTACTTTTGAAAAAGAAACTTCAATCTCACACGCCTTCTACTGGCCGATATTCAATCTTTGCCTTTCCTGCTGGCCGGTATGTGATGATTCTACAATATGAACCTACACTAACCAACTGTCAAATGGCCTTTATTCATTTTGAGCTTAGTATTGACGACTGGTTTGATCACTTTGCAGATACGCTTACGCCTAAAACTATTCAGGGTATCTTTGAAACTCAGCAGAAAATCAAGGCGAGAGGGACCGATTTTCAACAGACGGTCGTTCTGACGACAGAGTTTCCATCTTTTTAAATACTTCATTGAAATCCACTTTTTCATGTAGGCCATCAACGAAAATGAAGTCGATGTCTTCATCAGAACTGGCTCCCTGATTTACTTCAGACCCTTGTGTACTCATCATTTTAATAGTTATGGATTAACAATCAATAACACGCTACTCAAAACCGTAATAGCCGTAAGCCAGGTAAAAGGCGTATTGGTCCAGATAGGAATTCAGTTCGGCTATTTCTTTGATAAGCTCTTGGACTGTCTCGAAATAGGTAACGGCATCCGTGCTCATTATCAGACTTAATTGGCATAAAATAACCGTTCGACAGGCTTTAACACCTTCCATTTTAGTCAACACCATGTCCCGGTTTTGCCCAGGCTGTTTACAGTTAAATTGGAGAAACTCCTTCTGGCATTCTTCAAAACTTTTAGGCTCCTCAATCGCTCCCTGCATCACTTTGTCATGTGGTTAAACATCACTGGTAGCGTACTCCATAACGGCCGGTTCGGAAGGTGGTAATACCGGATTCTGATTTTCATCGACCAGAACAGAATAACAATCAACAATCCCGGCGGCTGCACCACAACCAGCGGCAAGCAATCCACAAAAGGCACGGATAAAATGATCATCGATGATTACCACCAAACCGACGAATAGGAGAGCAAGAGCTACCAAAGGGAAAATAAGCTTTATCATTTCATGTTAGTTAGTGTGCTTACACAGCTTAAGCGGCAGGATCGGGAGCCAATGCCTGATCCATCAGACGTACAATCTTGGCCGTTACCTTCAGGCTTGCCCGACCGGCATGGGCGTTCTGAACTTTAAAGTAGCCACGCACCCCATCAAAGTCAGAATCCAGCTTCCCAATCCGGTCCGCAATGTCCCGGACACTTGTGAATTGACTGGACTTTTCCGACAGCCGTTCACGCCAGTATTCGACCGTCAAAATGGCTTCATTAACCGTTCCTTCAATGGATGGATTTACCGGTTGAATTTTGTCGCTTTTAGCCATACTTTTACTTATCAAGTATTACTTGTCAGGTTTTGATGAGTACAAATGTATATGTTGAAAATATACTTGTCAATATATACACGAACTATATTTTTTTGAAATGACCACTCTTGGGCAACGTATACGTCAAAAGCGACAAGAAATGAAATTGAGTCAAGATCAGTTGGCTCAAAAGATGGAAAAAAGTGGTAAGCAAATAGTGTCCAATTGGGAAACGGATAGGTCAGAGCCTTCTATAAGTGATCTGAGAAAACTAGCGGAAATACTAGGGACAACCGCTAGCTGGCTCATTGATGGGGGAGAGTCACCACAAACCAAGGTAGTCCAAGAAGTACCTCCTGGGTATGTGTTAATGCCAGCAGAGGAAGTGATTGAAATGCAACGACAGTTAATAAGAAGTAAAGATCAAACAATTAAAGAGAAGGAGTGAAGCCCTTATTAGGGCGCTTATACTGATTTCGTTGAATTATAATTAAATTCTCTAAGAGCATTTAGTAAAGTAATAATTACACATCATTATGAAAAATTAGGGTATGAATCACGAAGCTGGGCTGTCGGAAGTAATGGATTTAGATGAAAAAACGAAAAATGATAGGTTACGGGAGTTAAAAGGTGAGTTTAAAAGAAAGGCCAGAGGCATTCGTTTATGGACGATAATATGTTTACTAATTGTTATTTTAGCTGTCTTTTACTATTCAGCGTATTTTATATTCAATGGGAAATATGCATTTAATATTTTTATCAAAAACCAAGAACTTTATTATGCCTTTAATCTGGTATTTCTTCTTATTGTCCTAGTTAGTTTAGGCTGTTTAATGTATTTGTATCTCATAAATAGAGAGCTTGTAAAAGATTATCAAGATAATACAGACCAAATTAATTTAAAATTCAATAGGGTAAGAGATACTAATTCAATGTTTGTTTTAAATGATAATCATATTGAACTATTTAATGATGAGAACCAATTCTCACAAAAAGCAAAGACTCCGTTACATGATCCGTTACGTGATAAGATAAGCTATATCGATATTATAGAAGGTTGTGCCCTTTCTAAGGTGAGGATTGAAAAAGAAATTAATAAGTTAGGCTCAAGAGCAAATGTAAACCTTGTAATAGGCTCTGTATCTACAATTCTCGGCGTAGGTGTTCTAGTATGGAGTACCTTTGGCATCTCTCCAGGAAGTACAATTCAAGTGGTATTGCCAACTTTTCTTCCCCGATTATTCATAGCTATATTTATTGAGGTGTTTTCTTTTTTCTTTTTGAGGCTATATAGGAATACTTTGGTAGATATAAAGTACTATCATAATGAGCTTACGAATATTGATTTTAAAGTATTATCATTAAAAACTACTTTATTTAAAGACAATGACCCATTGTTGATACATGTCATTCAGGAGTTCGTTAAAACGGAGCGTAATTTTATATTAAAGTCAGATGAGGCTACCTTAATAACGATTTTAAATAAGTTGGAGAATGAAAGGGATAAAAATTCATCAGATAGTATAAAAATCGCTATAGAAAGTCTACAAAAATATTTTAATAAAGACACTAAATGAAAATATATCAGTAAACACGGTACAAATGGCTACAAACGACTCTTCCGAAACAATAGATAGTAATGGTAAAAAAAAATGCGGTATAATTATGCCAATTTCTTATACAGAGGGCTATCAAGCTTCTCATTGGTCTGATGTCTTGACGATTGTATCGGAAGCTATAAATGAAGCTAACTTTGAGCCTAACTTGGTCAGCAATGATGAAGCGATTGGCTTAATTCACGAGCGGATTGTGAATAATATTTATAGTAATGAAATGGTGGTTTGTGATGTTAGTTCGAAGAATCCTAATGTTATGTTCGAGTTAGGTCTGCGTTTAGCTTTTGATAAGCCAGTTATAATTATTAAAGACGAACGCACAACTTATTCATTTGATACCAGTCCTATTGAGCATTTATCATATCCATCATCGCTCCGATTTGGAGATATAATGACGTTTAAAATAGAACTCACAAAAAAAATAAGAGCGACTTATACAAAGTCATTAAAAAAGGATTTTTCTCCTTTCTTAAAAAGTTTTGGAAAGATGATTATTCCAACCAAAATAGAGGGCAAGGAAGTTCCAGAATTAGATTTTCTAAAAAATGAAATTTCTTATTTAAGAGCCGATATGCAAAGGCTTATAAAGAATTATCTAAAACAGAGCAAAGTTTTTAATGAGAGTGATAATACTGAAGGAGTTTATTACTCGATTGCTAAATTGTATACTACTTTTTGCTTTAACCACCAAAATAATGCCCAATCCTATATTCATTTTCTGGATTTCGCAAGGCCTCAGCTAGTAACATCAGGTTTTACAAACGAACAAGCTACGAATTATATAATGACATATTGGCAAACAATGAGAGATTTGCCATTTTGAATATGATTTCCTAAGACAATTTATATTTTTTATAATTAATTATTGATCAGTTTGTTATTATAACCAAATGAAATTATAAATATATATATTATGAAAATGCCATTTGTGCCTTGTGTTCTAAAGACTTTAGGACTTACGCTATTTTTCTTTACACTTTTTGACATATCCTCGTCTTGTGCTCAATCTTTCAAAGAAAGGTTCAAAGTAAATGTTAGAAGATTGCTTAATCCAAATATTTATGGGACGAGAGCTAATCTTAAGGCTAAGCTGATTGCAACATCAGATGGAAATCTTTTAGATAATCAACCAATATATTATCTGAAACCCGATCCTAAAAATGGGTTTAATTATTTAGATTATAGAATTTACAACGAGAATGAGGGTGGTAACGTAATCATTCGTCCGCTAAATTATGCTTCAATATCTTCGGATGATATGAGTATACGTCCAGTTGAAAGTGAGCCTGACTCTATCAATAATGCCCGTAATTATTTGTTTTCAGTGACACCTGCTGATTTTACAGTTGGGACAAAAGTTGAAAAACAAGTTCATCTCATCGCTATACCTCTCTTACATCCGTTTAAACTTAGAGGGCGGACTAGTTTAGGATTAGGAAATGAAGAGTTAAAACCTACACTAACTACTGATTTCACAGTTGGATACTCATTTGGAGTTCGATTAAGGATGGGTAATTATTTAAGATCAAATTTTTTTACTTTAATTCCTTGGGGTTTTGGTATTGGTAATACTAAGTATTTTAACGCTAAAGACTTAATAAATAAAGTTGATGCGGCTGCCGTCACATATCGGACGCATGGAATTCTGTTCACCTTAAAAAAAGTAAATCTTGGTGCTTTTGCTGGAAAAGATGCTATGATATATAGTCAAAAGGACTGGGCATACCAAGGTAAATGGTGGTTCTCATTTGGTGTAGGCTATCAGTTCAAGTAATTTATCCTCTTGTATAAGAAAAGGAATGTATTCATGATTTACACATATTTTCCTAATCCGTTTCCTGAAGTACTTTTAAGTATTTGATAATCAGTTAAAATTCAAAATCAAGTGGGCCCACGAAACACGAAAATTACCCTAAAAAACCCCGAAAACAGCCTGTTTTCGGGGTTTTTCCGTTTCCTAATAAAAATCCACGCCAATTTTTCCTAATTCTCTCCTAATGGGAAATCATCAGACGTTTATATTAATAAGTACCTAAATGTTCTATTTGCGCCTATAACGTACACCGCCCGTAATACCTTTGGAACCTTGTTCATTGAATTAGGCGGTGATGCCATTACGGCTGAAGGATTATATGGGCCATTCAAATCTTGAAACCACTATGAAGTATGTCCACATTAGCGAGAAGCGGAAGAAGGAGAAGATCAATGTGTTCGATAAGCTTTTTAAGAAGGATATTGGAATGCAAGAAGTTGCTTAATTTTTCTTTTTAGTCTTCAAGTGTTAAGGGTTCAATATCGTGTATATTCAATACCTGTGTATGCGGTGAAAAAATGAAAAGTTCATCGTTGTGCCTACTATGAATGTTTTTCCATACAAGTTTGCCCGCACTATTAGAACCGTATAAGCTTTTCTTTGCTGATAAAGTATATTCTAAACGCTCGGGGTCGAAGCTTTTAATTTGATAAATAGTTGCGCCGTATAAACGAAGGTAACGTTTGAAAAAGCTTTCACTAAAAACAATATTGTATCCTTGGAGCTTGTTTTCGACACTTGGATAAATTATGCCCTGGCAATCGTACCCAAATAGTACTTTAACTATTGCGCTTGTTAGCCAATATATATTATTTATTACGGACTGTGATGATACAAATAACTCTCCAATAAGTCTATCTAAGTCTTTAATATTATATGGTAATGACTCATTAAATTTATTACATTGATTTAAAAACTTATGAGCAGGCTTACTTTGGTCTAAATGCCTTGAAATTTGCTCGTTACCGAGGACGAAGCCGTTAAATTCAATAGGTATGGTGTCATCCAACGGGGCGTTTCTTTTACTACACCAGCGTGAAACAGCTACAAATTGATTGATTTTCTCGTTAGCTCTAACCTCAAAAATTGGAATCGTATTATCATTAGAGCCGTAAAATATTGGTCTGTTAGGTGAATTGCATCTATTGATTCCGGCGATATATGCAGGAGGTATACCAAATTTATCAATTTTGTCAAACCAGGATTCATCCTTATGAACCACAGCGCGATGGATGCTTCTAAATGACAACACTAGTTTTTTTTGCTTAAAGCCAGCTTCGTCTAATAAAAGTTTTATTTCTCGATAGAGGTAACTCTTATTAATAAATGGTTTATTTAAATGGTCTTGAATTTTAGCTAAGCGGTTTAAATAATTAGTGCTCTTTGTCATATTGAATTAAGACTTTTTTTAATATAATTATTATTTAGTACTTCCACAAATCTACTTCAGCCGGAATGATGTTTTCATCAGCACCCAACACCGCTTTTATGCTGCCGATGATATAATCAACACCCCGGATATGCACCTTATTTCGAAAACGGAAGGTTGCCAAATCTGCCGGAGTCAGGTACAGAATCTTCCGGATCAGGAACGTATTAGGCTTAAACCGTTTGAAGGCTCTCCATTAGAAACATTCCCCGAATAGTCCCGCCCTTTAGCCGTTTCACCCAGGGAGGAGAGGGGCCGTTAACTCATTCTTTCCGGTATTCTACCTCCCCGTTTTTTTCGCTCCGGTTTATCTATTCGAACACCAGCCACCCACAACCGCTTACGAACCGACGTGCGCAGTGGTCATTGTTAAAATCCAGGTTCATTGTTGTCTCCTGAAAAGCGCACCTTTCAAGAGGTTATAAAATGATTAACCTGCTCAACTTTACCAGATTACCCTTCTCATGAGTTGTATTCTTGATTCAATTCGTCAACCACTGCAGATTGTTTATTTGCAGGGCGCCAGCAACTACACCTGGATTCATTACCGTGATGGGCAGAAGCTGTTGCTGTCGAAACCCCTGCTTTATTTTGAAACGGCCCTGCCCAATTTTTTGCGGGTGCATAAAACGGCCCTGGTCAATCCCCGCTATATTCAGGATGTGACGGCCCCTCCCCGGCGGAAAATGCCGGGCCATATTCACCTGACAAACGGCATTACCCTGCCGGTCGGCCGTCGCCGGTGGCACCCATTATTGCAGGACATCCATCAGGCCGTTCAACTCTCGGATGAAGGCAGAACTACTTTTTATACTCACCCGGCTACCCGGGCCGAGTCTACCCAGCCCGTCGCCCGGCAGCGGCTTTACGTGGCGATGGCGAATGAAATCAAGGCCGGTCTGGTCCGGCAGCTTATCGAAGATCACTGGCCTGAGTGGGGAATACACGTTTTTAATTCGGGATCGGGCCTGCTCAAAACGCTGGCCGCGAGTGAGGAAACCAGTCTGCCGGGGATGATTCTGCTGGATGCGGGTCCGCAACCGGCCCGCAGTTTATCCGTGCTGGAAACGATCAAGAATGCGGGCAAACTTAAACGGATCCCCACCCTGCTGATGGCCGAATCAGACCACGGCGACCTCGTCGAGCAGGGGTACGCCGTGGGGGCCAATTCCGTCATTCTGCACCCAACGCATCCGTCCCATTTTGTTCAGGCCCTGGAACGGGTTTGCCGGTATTGGCTCAGAATGGTTTCGGCACCCCGGTTTGCAGGTTGCCTCAACTAGGGGCTGGTCCAGGCCGGAACCTCATTTAGTAACCTATGTTCAATCTTTCCAGGACCGGGCCTGGTTCTTTACGCTAACGGGATGATTATGTTCCATAAATTAAAATCAGATCATGTTCTATCACGACAAAAAATTGCAGTACAAAGTCCGGGTTGAAAAACCGAACCCAACGTTTGCTCGGGCACTTCAACAAGCTATCGGCGGTGTTGAGGGCGAAATTCGGGTGTGTTTACAGTACTTATTTCAGGCCTGGAACTCCCGCGGACCGGTTCGTTATCGGGATATGCTGCTCGATACCGGTACGGAAGAAATTTCCCACATTGAGATGTTAGCTACGGCCGTTGCGTTGAACCTGGAAGGGGCGTCCAACGACCTGATTGATGATCTGGTAGGCAAAAACCCGCTTGTTGAAGCCATCATGGGTGGCATGGACCCCCGCCATTACCTTTCGGGTGGCCTGGGTGCTATGGCCGCCGATGCCAATGGTGTGCCTTTCAACGGCTCCTGGGTGGTTAGTTCGGGCA
The DNA here is from genome assembly GCF_003259745.1 of Larkinella arboricola. Classification (GTDB taxonomy): domain Bacteria; phylum Bacteroidota; class Bacteroidia; order Cytophagales; family Spirosomataceae; genus Larkinella; species Larkinella arboricola. The sequence continues at coordinate 316,490 of NZ_QLMC01000005.1, forward strand.
ACACGGCCGCCGATATGTACGCCAACGTCATGGCCGAATCAACCGGACGGCTGCTGGCCACGCGGTTGTATTCACTGACCGACGACCCCGGCATGAAAGATATGCTGTCCTTCCTGATCGCCCGCGACACCATGCACCAGAACCAGTGGCTGGCCGTATTGGAAGAACTGGGTCACGGTGATTTGCGCAACGTCCACCCAATTCCCAACAGCTTCCCGCAGGCAAACGAGCATCAGGAGTTTAGCTACACGTTTGTGAATACCAACGTGGATAAAGAAGCCTCGGTGGGTGAAAACCGGCGCTGGACCGAAGGACCGTCTATCGATGGCCGGTCGACCTTCCGCGAGATGCCTGCCCAACCCTTCGGCAATGAGCCCCAACTGGGACCGCCTGCACCGTCTGCGTTTGCCCAAACCGAGCAGATGCAGCACCCGGGTGATAAGCAGTGACAAACAAGATGTAAATTTTGTGGTTTGTTTCGTTTAGAAACGGTTCCTCCGGAAGACTTCGTTGAAGAAGGCCCTTTCGAGGAACCGTTTTTTTAGAAGAGTTTACTGACTGAGTGATCCGAAAAGATAATGACCCTGCTTGTTCTGACCGCTACTGTGCAGGCCGTCTATTACGTGCTGACCGGTATCTGGCCCATCCTGAGCATTGATACGTTTCAGCGGGTAACGGGGCCGAAAACCGACCTCTGGCTGGTTAAAATGATTGGGGCGTTGTTTGCCGTCATTGGCCTGACCATCGGTGTGGCGGTCCTTTATGCCGACATCGACCGGACGGTGGCTGTTCTGGCAATAAGCTGCGCCGTGGCTGTTATCATCGTTGATGTCTGGTACGTAAGCAGGCGGGTGATCAGCCGGGTTTATTTGCTGGATGCGTTAGCCGAAGTCTTCCTGCTGATTGGCTGGAGTCTGGGGCTTTTTCTGGCGGGCTAGGCTGATGATCCGTTTTTATAAATGAACACCATAACCGGGGCGCTTACTTATGTTTGTTGTCGATCAACCTGCTATCGCTATTGTCCTTTGTCTGCTCACCATGCTGTTCTGGGGTTCCTGGACCAATGGGCAGAAAATCGTCACGCAATCCGCTCCGTTGCCGGTTTTCTACCGCGACTACGTGTACGGTATTGTTGGCACATCCATTCTGGTGGCCTTTACCCTGGGAAGCCTGGGCGATCAGGGCCGTTCGGTTTGGGAAGATCTGCAACAGGCCAAGGTCGCCAATCTGGGGCTGGCGTTTGCCGGAGGGGTGATTTTCAACCTCGGAAACTGGCTGCTGGCTTCGGGCATCAACCGCTCCGGTATTGCCATTGCCATGCCCATCGGAACGGGCCTTTCGCTGGCCGTTGGGCTGGTGGTCAATTACATTGCTGAGCCAACCGGCAGCCTGCCGCTGCTAATTGCGGGTGGGGTAGCGGTTTTGGTCGCCATTGCCTTCAGTGCCCTGGCGTATCTGGCCAAAGAGGAAGGAGAATCGTCCGGCGATTCCGATAAGACGGGGATCTGGATTGCGCTGGCGGGCGGTCTGGTCGCCGGTTTTTTCTTTCGGACGGTTTCGGCTTCCATTGCCCAGGATATCATGAACCCCGAACCCGGTATGCTTACGCCTTATTCGGCCCTGTTGCTTTTCTCCATTGGCATCGGGCTAAGCAACCCGCTGATTGAACGATTGGTGAAGCGGTTTAAACTCGCCGGTGATGAGGAGCCGGATCATTCCATCAACTTCCGCCAGCACAGCATTGGTCTGGCCAGCGGTTTTATCTGGAGTCTCGGAATGGCGGCTCTGCTGGTCGGATCGCCCAAAGCCGGTGATGCCGTTTCGTATGGCCTGAGTCAGGGAGCCACCATCGTTTCGGTGCTGTGGGGCCTGTTTCTCTGGAAGGAATTTGAGGGCGCTCCACCCAAAGCCAATCGCTACCTCTGGCTGATGGGAGCAACATACGTAGCGGGGCTTGTCCTGATTATTTTTGCCCGTGCCTGATGGGATCGTTTCGCCTTTTCCGTAAACACCAGGATGTCGATGGGTGGTTTCTCCCCGTTGTCTCATTCTCCAGCCTGATTAGCTGACCAATTGGCAGAAAGGGAGTTATATGGAAAAAACTCTCAAAATCCTAACTCAGGCTGTCGTTTATGGAAAGCAAAGCAAAAGTGCTGGGGCATCCGGCACACCCTATTCTCATTGTATTTCCGCTGGGGCTGCTGGCTACTTCGGTTATCTTCAATGTGGTTTACCTGATTACCGATAATCCTACCATGTCGGTGGTTTCGTACTGGATGACCGTGGCCGGTATCTGGGGCGGTCTGATCGCTTCCGTGCCGGGGGTGATCGACTGGGCCGCCATTCCGTCCGGGACCCGGGCCAAGCGGGTAGGGGCTATGCATGGACTGGGTAATGTGCTGGTTCTGATTCTGTTCGTGCTTAGTTGGTTCCTACGGCGGAATGAACCGTCTTACCTGCCCTCCACGCTTGATCTGATACTTTCGTTTCTGGGATTTGCCATTGCCGGGGTTACGGGTTGGTTAGGGGGCGAACTGGTAGACCGGCTCGGTGTTGGTGTTGACCAGCACGCTAACCTCAACGCCCCGAACGCTTTATCGGTCCCGAATTTACGGGAAAGCGGAGTCCGTCCGTCCGGGCCACAGGCTCACTAGTTAGAACAACCTCCTGTTGGTAGGGTTACCTTACTGATGAGCTGCTTTAGGTCAACAGACAAAAACCGAATAACCGTATGTTAGCTATGAATTATCGCGGGCCCCAACGTGTCCGCGTCAGTCAGAAACCCATGCCCGAAATCAAGCACCCGGAAGATGCGATTGTCCGGGTGACCCGTTCCTGCATCTGCGGTTCGGATTTGCACTTGTACAATGGCAATGTTCCCGACACACGGGTGGGAACAACCTTCGGCCATGAATTTATCGGGATTGTCGAAGAGATAGGCCCGGAAGTACATAAACTAAAAGTGGGCGATCACGTTATTGTGCCGTTTAACATCTCCTGCGGAAAATGCCACTTTTGTCGGCAGGGACTCTACGGGAACTGCCATGAATCCAACCCGCAGGCTACGGCGGTGGGCGGTATTTTTGGCTACTCCCACACGGCGGGCGGCTTCGATGGCGGGCAGGCCGAATTTGTTCGGGTACCGTACGCCAACGTCGGCCCCACCGTTATTCCGCCGGGCATGGACCCGGACGATGCCGTACTGCTGACGGACGTGGTACCAACGGGGTATCAGGCCGCCGAAATGGGCGGTATTCAGCCCGGCGATACCGTCGTTGTGTTTGGAGCGGGGCCGGTTGGCATCATGGCGGCCCGGTGTTCGTGGCTGTTCGGGGCCGGTCGGGTCATTGTCATCGACCAGTACGAATACCGCCTGGAGTTTGTGCGCAATTACGCCCCCTGCGAAGCGTATAATTTCAGAGAAATGGACGATCCGGTCGTGTTTATCAAGAAAGCCACCGACTGGATGGGTGCTGATGTGGTCATTGATGCCGTAGGGGCAGAAGCCGCCGGAAGTCCGCTGCAAACCATTACGGGCCGCAAAACGCTGATTCAGGCAGGTTCGGCAACGGCTTTGCACTGGGCCATCAATTCGGTCAAAAAAGGCGGTATTGTTTCAATTGTCGGGGTCTATGGTCCAACGGATAACCTGGTTCCGATTGGCAACGTGGTCAACAAAGGGCTGACGCTCCGGGCCAACCAGGCTTCGGTGAAACGGCTGCTGCCGCGGCTCATTGAGCACGTTCAAAACGGGGTGCTGAATCCCAAAGCGATGATTACTCACCGCGTCCCGCTGGAAGATGCCGCCGATGCGTACCGGATTTTCTCCGACAAGCTGGACAATTGCATCAAACCCGTTCTTATTCCACCATCAGCCCGCATTTAATCATGGAAAATCCCGTAAAAGATCCTACCGCCGATCTGGCTCAGAAAACCGATCTGGCTCAGAAATATGCTCACATCAAGGGTTGGGGCATCGACGCTGATCCGAAAAACGATCCGACGTACCCCATCAAACACCGGACAGATGCTGAGCAAACAGGCTATAGCTGGGAGCGACCTACCCAGCAGCCCGTTGATACCGAGATCCTGCGTTCCATCGAACGGCCCAACATCAGTGCGGTTTTCGGGACATCTTCGCCCCCTTCCGGATTGAGCGGAGCCATTCGCCGGTATGCCTTCAAATACAGCGAGTCGGAATATGGCCACTGGCTGCCGTTGATACTGGCCGACCGTGTCAACGCCGTGGAGGGCATCATTGATGACATCAAGCAGGGCCACATTCCGAACATCTTTGCCGAAAGGGGCTGGAAAGCGCAGTGGCAACACAATCCGAAAGGGCTCGCCCGCAAAGTTCTGATTGGGGCGGCTGCGGCTCTGACGGTTTATATGCTGGTCACCCGAAACGATAATGACGACGACGATTAGGCAATTCGTTTCTTACAGATAAAAGGGGCAGGTGTGCAGGCAAAACAGAGCCGGTACACCTGCCCCTTTTTTATAGGAATGGGCTGACACCAGTCGGTTTTAACGACTCGCACCGGTTACGGACGGGCTTCTTTGCCTGCATGGAGGGAGGCCAATGCGCTGTTAAAGCAATGCATAAACCGTTCGGGTTCTTCGAAAATGGGGCTGTGGGCCGAGTTAGTAAACGTAAACAACCGTTTTTGGGGCGCGGTAAGCTGGTTGAAATACCGCCGGGCAATGGGATAGGGCGTTTGATAATCATGTACGCCCTGAAAAAGAAAGTAGGGGACTTTTAACTCCGGCGCTACTGTTGGCAAATCAATAGCAACCACGGCGGGCCACAAATACCGCACGGATTCCTGAGCGCCCCGTGCATAATGAAGCTTATCGGTTAGCGTGTATTCCGGACTCAACAGAATGCTCCGAATGAAGAGGGGGAAAAAGTGGCCCCGATACATACCACCGCCGTACCGGGCGACCAGTTCCCGTTGCCACGTCAGGTAATCCAGCCAGGCATCCGGCGGATAGGGCGGGCGGCCCTGGCGCAGCAGTTTCGTCGCCTGCCGGTCGTTTCCGTGCAGCCGTGCCTGCTGGAGTACCCAATCATAAGACACCTGTTCGGCTTCCAGTTGCCGGGCAATCTGGCTGATGCAGAATAGGGCTCGGAAGTGTTCCGGGTATTTTTTGACGGTCAGCACCCCCAGAAGAGTTCCCCAGGAGTGCGCCAAGACATAAATTTTAGGCTGACCAAAGCGACGGCATAAATACCGGCTAACCTGGGCCGCATCGTCCACCAGGGTTTCCACCGTAAAAGGCGGGCGGCCCGGCTGAGGCTGAAACACGTCCGCTGAATAAGACTTTCCCGAACCCCGCTGATCCCAGTTGACCACTACAAAATGTTTCTCCAGTTCATGGCCCGTCAGCAGCGACAATTCCGGCAAACCGGGACCGCCGTGTAGAAACAGCAGCACCGGTTTGGTGCGGTCCTGCCCACGAATAAGCAGCCATTGCCGGGTGCCGTTGACGGTGATGGGTGTCCATTCGGCAATACTCCAGGGTAGCGGCTGACCATTGGGGCCGGTGATCGGGGTTGTTTCGCCGGTACTGCGCCAGGCGAGATAACCCACCGCCATGACCAGCAGGAGGGCGATTCCTCCAACCAGCCAGCGGACCACTCTGCGGACGTGTTTCCCCATTTTATTCCCGTTCAGGACCGTTCTGCGCAACGGCCACGTCAGGTTTCGGTAGACTGGCCATTACGTCCCGGGGTTTTAGCGTTCTGGCGGCTGACTGCCGGATAAAAGTCCCGGGAGTTCAGCAAACCAGCCGGTACGGTTAGTTCGCCGGTTTTAGGATCGATTAAGCCGTTGCGTTCGTCTTCGATGTTCGTAGCCTGGGTGTAGATATCCCCCGCAATGTCGTGTTGCCGCAGCGCCTGCTTGAACTGCCGAATCCGGTCGGTCCGTTCCGAAGATTCGGCGGGGCCGCCGTAGTCGGCAAACCCGAAGCCACCCCACTCACTGATGACGAAAGGAACCTGTCGGCGGTAAAAAAACGGATCGCCCACCACCAGCGGAAAAGCCGCTACATCCGAAAGTTCGCCCGCCGATAGCCGGTTGAGCAGTTCGTTCCAGCGTTCCAGATCGGGCGTATAGAGGTGGGCCGTCAGCAAGTCGGATTTTAATCTTCCCTCAAACGAAACATGCTGCCAGCCGTCGTTATCGACCACCAGAAACTGCGGGTGCGCCAGTTGCATGTAGTGGTACATATCCATGATATACTGGCGCGTTTCCGGATTGGTGGCAATATCCTGCGCCCCCCAATCTTCATTATAAAGGCTCCAGATCACCACGGAAGGGTGCGTACCGATCAGGGCGACCATCCGGAGTAGTTCGGCCCGGTGATTTTCACGACTCAGGGCCGTGGAGACGTGGGTGCTGGGGACTTCCACCCACAACAGCAGCCCCAGTTCGTCGGCCAGGTTGTAAATGCGCGGATCAATTCCGGCAATATGCACACGCACCAGGTTGCAGCCCAGCTCTTTCATCGCCAGCATATGCCGCTGCATTTCCTCGAACGTCGCTGTACCGGGCTGGTAAAGAATACCGTCCAGGTAAATCGGTTCGTTGTTTAGATAGATATACCGGCCCCGGGCTTCGATTTTGCGTAACCCGAAATGCGTTTCGATTTGCGCTGCATACCCGTCCTGATCAATAAGTTGCGCGACGAGTTTATAACGGATGGGATTTTCGGGCGACCAGAGTTGGGCATTCTCCAGATCGAGCACGACGCGTTGCTGCTTTTGTCCCACACTCAGGCGCAACGGGTAGTCAGACGTTGCTATTGGGGTCGTTTCGCCCGGTGCAAAGACTTGCAAACGCAGCACGTAATCGCCCGGATCATGAATCCGGGTGGTCAGGCTAAACCGCACCAGCCGATCTTCCACGATGCTCACCACGCCCACGCGCGACCGCAACCGGTTTCGTTCAACGGTTTCCAGCCACACACTCCGGACGGGGCCGGTGTAGGTATGGTACCAGATACCGCCCCGTTTATAAACGTGGGATTCCTGCTTGCCACGCGGAATTTCAGCATCCATCGTGTCGGCAATCCGTACGGTAAGCCGGTTGACCGGGCGTAGGTATTCTTCGGGGAGTTCATACGAAAACGACGTGTATTCCCCAAAATGGACCGCTTCATCTTCGATGGTACGAAGCGGATGGCCATTTAGCCAGACGCGGGTTTCGTAGCCGCAGGCACCAAAGGTGAGCTGAATCATGGACCGGTTGGCGGATTCGCTTCGGGCCGGAAGGGTAAATTCCCGTTCGTACCAGGCCACAACTTTATCCTGCCAGCCGGTTGCGTTGAGTTGCTCGTGTGCCTGAGCGATATGCTCCTCAACGGAGCCGGGCCAGTGGGCCGTTACGGCATACGAATGGCCCAGACACCACTGGTCCTGTAGGCCGCGGTCGTCAGCGTCGATGGCAAAGCGCCATGCACCGTCAAGTAAGAGATAATCGTTCGGCCGCAAAACCGCTCTGGGAAGTTCGTTGACCGGTTCGGCGGCCTCAGAGCGACTGGCCGAAAAACTCGTATTAGGGTGCTTTACCTCCATAGAAAACAAGAAATTGTGAAAACCGTCTTTTGTTAAAGATACGGTTTTAGCGCGTAGCGTATGGCGTCCGCTGGGTCATTAAGCCAGCCCCGATCTCAAATAAACCAAAAATGACATGGGGCAGGAAAACATGCTCCGCGAAGCCGAATAACCAGGGAGAAGCCGCCATGACCACGCCACTCAGCACATCCATAGTGAGATGCGCCGACATAGGCAGACGCCGGACGAGTCCCATTTCGTAATCGGTAAAAATGGAATAAATGACGGCCATAACGCCTAAAATCACCGGAACCCACTGTTCGGGTCCACGGTTGGCAAAGCCAAATACCCAGGGGGATATTACAAAAAAGGTCCCGGCAATGTAGTCTATTATGCCGTGAATTCGGGTTGAAAGCAGACGCATAATACGGAATGACTAGTTTAGGGTGAACTTAAAAAATAAGGCAGACCGGATTCACTTCTGGAACGAAACGAATCCGGCTGCCTCAGGGTATATCAGGACTGTACGGCTTTTTGATTGGCCTGGCTGGTGGCAATACCCGTCAGTTTTTCATCTGTTGCTTTTTCTTCATCCAGCGTTTGCTGGAACAGCTCGGCTATCTGATCCTGACCGGCCTGTTGGGCCAGAGTGCGGGCGGTGCCGTACGCGGCAATCTCGTAGTGTTCCATCTTCTGGGCGGCCCCGATAATGGCGGCATCAGTGAGTTGGTCATCCTCCAGTTGTTCCAGTAAATCCTGGGCTTCGTCGATGAGTCCCTGCATCGCCAGACACGTTTCCCCTTCAGGTTCGATTCCCAGGTGTTGAGCGATCTGTTCCAGGCGCTGCACCTGTTGCTCCGTTTCGCGCTGGTGTACCTCAAAAGCCTGACGCAACTCCTCACTCGTGGCCCGTTCGGCGAGTTCCGTCATAGCGTCGAGCGCCTGGGTTTCGGCCGAGTATAAATCCTGGACCATATGCTGCATTAAATCCTGCATTGTTTTCATAGCAATTGACGTACGTTGTGTTAGGGATGGACTCGTTTGTAAAGGCTGGCAGATTAGTAGATCGTGCGTTCTCCCCGGTCGGCTTCATGGTCTATCTGCTGAACCAGCAGGGTTCCCAGCTGGGCAGCGTGCAGGCTATCGGCAGCCGCCGTCGGGCCATGATTTACCGTGATATGAAAGACATGTTCCAGATTCAGAATGTGAAGGGTCCGGGTTCTGGCGTTCCAGACGGCTTTCTCCCAGGCCCCCGGAACAGGCTGGCTACCCGCCCTTATTTCGTCATTATCATCCAGTTGCGTACGCGGTACGCCGGGTTCTGAATGGACCTGGGTGGAGTCGGTGGGCGCTCCGGCAACCGTAGCCTGATCCGCCGTAGAAGAATTGCCTACTCCGCCCGCCGGGCTTTCTGCGCCGGTTCCTTCCGGGTCCGGACCCGTATAAAACTGCTTTCTGCCGCGTTTGTTCAGGGCCGATGGATCATAAAGACGGTCAAAATAATATTCGGCGTGAAAAACCGATTCAAAAGGCCGGGGACTTGTGGTCGAAAGGACAACCAGCTTTTTATTGTTGGCGGAAACTTCACAAGCGGCTTCGGTATCTGTCCAGGTAAGCGTAGCGCCTTCCTTGAGTCCAAGCATACTCACCAGCGACGACTGATTGATGTAATCGCAGGGCAGGCTGTACTGGTAATATTCACTCAACCGCCGGCTACCGCTGACCTCGCGGCCCAAGCCTTCGACCCGCCGGCCACCCCCGCCCGTATCACCGGTGGCACCGCCGGTGGTGTCACCACAGGCCAGCAGCCCGCAAAGAGGTAATAAGGCCCAATACTTTTTTAGCTGAATGGTTGATTTTAAGATGGTGTTGTGCATAATGATGATTGGTCGTTTAAGGATTTATTCGGGAAACCCAATACGTGTAAAAGGGAACTGCTTAGGCAGGCATCTGGCACGAATCGCTGCTTTCAAATTAGCTTATGGTCCATGTTCCGGGTCCGGACGGGGGCTTTCACCTTCCTGAAATTTCGTAGACCGAATCCTCATTCCTGCCTGTTCTGACCGGCTTTATTCCCTCAATATGAGTTAATGCACTTATATACTTTCATAAACTGTAGTCAACCATAGCGATGAAAAGGAACGTATTAGCGGCAGCGATGATCGTAGCAATGACTACCCTTCAGGCGCAGGCCCAGACAACATCAAGCAGTAGTTCGCCCAGCCAGCAAGTGCTGGGGGCCAGCGCGAGCGGTCAAACCAGTGGATCTGTCGGATTAAACCCGGGTTCGGGTGGTCAGGTCCAGCAGTCAAACGGAAAGGTTCCCGGTGGAAATGGCCAGACAGCCGGTACGAGCGGAAAGCAGGGTGCCGGAACCCAGTTCAGTACGCCGGACGGTGAACTCACCGTCGGAACCCGCAATCAGACCAGCTCCACGGCTACCAACAACACCGGCCAGCAGAGCCGTGAACAACGTTCAAAACCCGCTGCGGCTGGTAGTGCGGGAACCGATAAGAAACAGAAACGTCCGTAGTAACAGGGCACTCGATAATTCAGGAGAGGAAATCTTTAAGGTAAACAATGAATTGGTGAATGAAAAGAACGTAACCGGTCGACCGGTTACGTTCTTTTTTGTTTTGTGAAGAGCCAGCCGACCCGGCTCATTTATGATTGTCTGCCAGACTGGTTTCTGCTAATTTGGCAAACGAACGTTCTTTGAGGAAGTAGGAAGCACCCCGTGCCAGGATCGTTACCCGCAGGTTATGGAGGTAAACCGGCTCAAGCTCGGGAACCTCGTGGTAATTCGTCTGGGATACCTCGTCGGCGTCAATAATAAAAACTCCGCCCGAGCCGATAGCCCGCATGATGTTTCCCTCCGAAATGACAACGCCGGAGTCGATGCACAAGCCAATACCGATCAGACCGGGATTGCGCAGCAGGGCTTCGGTAAGGCGGGGAAACCGGCTGCGTTGCATAAAGTGCGTGTCGATAACGGCATCGGGCAAAAAAGAGAATCCCTTTTCGGTTTCCATCATGCCTTTGATGAGCGACTCCCCACCTTTTCCTTCTTTAATCGCCAGCCGGGCCATGGCCATGGCCCCGGCGCTGGTTCCGGCAATGACAAAGTCATCGTTCTGGTAGCGTTCCTGGATTCGTTGAATGAGTTGGGTGTCCAGTAGCTTTTCAATCAGTTGGTCCTGGCTGCCCCCCGTAAACAAGACCCCGTCCGCCTTGGCAATCCGGTTGAGGTTTTCTGCGCGGTCGGCGTCTTCGTAGGAGTCAATTTGCAGCACATGAACGTTTTTGCAACCTAGCTGGTGGAACGCTTTCAGGTACTCTTTTCCCATTTCGTCGGGTATTTCGGAGGCCGCCGGTATGATTTCAATTCGGGAGTCCGGGCCTTTCACCTCCTGTAAAAATTCGGACAGAATACCGGATTCAAAAAAGTGGGATTGCCGAAGTTCGCTGGAAGACTCATTGTCGCCCTGATCTTTGGCTTCACTGCCGCCAATCGGAATCAATTTGCCTTTAGGAGTGATCCGCTTATCAATCATATTCAGTAGACGGCTTTCGCAACCCGGTTATACGTTATTAGACGTGAGTTTAGCACCCAGAAACTCCCGATTGAGTCGGGTGATATGGTCGAGCGAGATGGAAGCCGGGCATTCCACCGAGCAGGCCCCAATAAAGGAACAGGCTCCGAAGCCCTCGGCATCCATCTGGGCAACCATACGCTCCACCCGGAGCTGGCGTTCGGGCTGACCCTGCGGCAGAACGGCAAATTTGGAAACCTGGGCCGCCGTGAATAACATCGCCGAAGCATTTTTGCAGGCCGCTACGCAGGCTCCGCAGGCAATGCAGGCGGCTGCGTCCATCGACTGTTCCTGCCGTTCGCGCGGAATCGGGATTTCATTGGCGTCGGGTGCAGCCCCGGTATTGACGGAAATATAGCCACCGGCCTGCACAATCCGGTCGAAAGCCGACCGGTCAACGGCCAGGTCTTTAATGACGGGAAAAGCCCGCGCCCGCCAGGGTTCCACCACAATGGTGCTGCCATCGGCAAAGCTGCGCATGTGCAGCAGGCAGGTGGCTCCGCCGGTTTGGGGGCCGTGCGCCCGTCCATTGATAAACATCGCGCACGAGCCGCAGATGCCCTCCCGGCAATCGTGGTCAAAGACGACCGGGTCTTCACCCCGATGAATCAAATCCTGGTTCAGGACGTCAAACATCTCCAGAAACGACATATCAGGAGACAGGTCGGTTAGCTGGTATTCCACGAGTTTACCGGGTGTCTGACTATTTTTCTGCCGCCAGACTTTTAAGGTGACGTTCATACGTGTATCGTTTTCTAACAGTACTCGACGCGCCCGGTTCCGGTTTCTGTTCTGAATCAAAAACAAGGAAATGGTCCGGCCTCTTTTTACATCTCCAGTCTGGAGGAAACAAAAACCCGGCTTTCATCAGGCCGGGGCTGATTTCGATACGTCAGATTCCTCACCGACACGTGTAAAAATAATCAGCGACTTGATAGTGGGTTGTTCCGTAACTGTCGAATGAATAGTAAGAGCGGGTAACGCGCCCAGCCTGATCAAAAAGGTATTTGAAGTTATAGACATACGTGACGGTTAGCTTTCCGTTATCATAAAGCTGAAAGGTTTGTTTGGTTCGCAGATTCCGGCTGATTTTGCCCCGGTACGGTTCCGAGTTAGGTAGATTCGGTTTGGAGAGGTCATATTCATACGTCACCACCTCCGTAACCGGTTCATCAGGACCGGAACGACGCTCCATCCGGGTAATATTACCCTCAACAACGGTATAACTGGTAGGGCCATACACATTGGCATCCTGTACCAGAAAGCCGTCGGCATCATAGGTAAAGTCCTCCTTGGCCCATAAGCCCTGTTCGTTCAACGGCAGCCTTTCGACAAGATCAGGTTGGGGAGACGCGTAATTATATTGTTTGGTGGTTACGCTGTTTGCATCATACTCATACGTAATTCGTTGGTTTGCGGAACTACCCGTATACGTTAGATATTGCCTCTGGACCAGACGGTTCTGCTCGTCGAAGGTATATTCATACGAGCGTTCTTTACCGATGGGAATCTGCTGACCATCCACCTCTAGGATTTCGTCCTTCTGGAGCCGCGGCCCGAAAGAGGTTTTCGTAACCAGGGTCATTGTTAACAAGTTGCAATCGGGATTCTGACCCGGGGGCTGATGATCCTGTAGGGTACAGGCATCCAGGAGAATAAACAGAATAGCCGGAAGAAGGGCCAAACGGAAAAATGTTTTCATGAAGTTTATCGGGTTTAAGGTATTATATAGGAAGAGCTTGGCGGGAGTAAAAAGGTTGCAAGCGCCTGTCCAGGATTTATTTTACGCAACGATGCGGATGGCTTTCCAGCAAAATGGCAACGGGAATAGTTTTGGTGTCTGTCGGGTTGCTAACGGGGCTGACTAACCAAACAACCGTCCGGCAAAAACACCCGGGCTGATTTTCGGTTAGACGGGTATGATGTCGTCACCAGTCAACATGGGTTACGCCTGTATCAACCTGAGTCTACAGGCCCAAAAGGTCACCACCAACCGGGGGATGATCAAAAAAACGTTTCTTGAACGCGGTCTGGCGTATGCCTCCGAGCTGGCCCTGAAAAACGTACACGATCTGCTCACCATTGTCGACTGGAACCTGCAACACGGTTTTCAGTTGTTTCGCATTTCGTCAGACCTGTTTCCCTGGGCGTCGGAATACCGGATTGCCAGTTTGCCGGACTTCCCGGCTATCCGGGCTACGCTGGAAGAAATCGGTCGGCGACCCATCCGCCTGACCACGCATCCGGGGCCTTTCAATCAACTGGCGGGCCAGGGCAAGGTGCTGGATAATACCATTGTGGACCTGGAATACCAGTCGGAATTGTTCGACCTGATGGGGCTAAAACCGTCTCACTGGAACAAGATCAACATTCACGTCGGCGGAACCTACGGCGACAAGACGGCATCACTGGCCCGGTTTGCCCAAAATTTCAAGTTGCTGTCGGAAAACCTGCGGGCGCGTCTGACGGTGGAAAACGATGACCGCCCGAGTCTGTATTCCGTTGCCGATCTGCGGTCCCTCCACGAAGCCGTGGGCATTCCCATTGTCTTTGATTATTTCCACCATTCACTAAATCCGGGCGGACAGACCCAGGAAGAAGCCTTTCTGATGGCCTACCACACCTGGGATGTGCGGCCGGTGTTCCATTATTCCGATTCCCGTCAAACCCGCGAAGACCCCTCCGCCCGGCGCGAAGCCCACGCCGACTGGCTGTATTCGACCGTCAATACCTACGGCAAGGAAGTCGATATTGTTTTTGAGTCGAAGATGAAAGAACTCGCGGTGATGCGGCTGCGGGGAGAAGAGCCGGTGATACCGCCCGCCGTGCAGAAACTCATGAAATTACAGCAGTCTGAATAACCGCAGAAGCAAACCCCGGCCTAGAAAGGAGCGCTAAACGGGCGACACGACGGCTTTTGTAATTATACGCAGTGTTGCGGTCAAACCTTGGAGAATATGTTTATTTTTGTTTTTCGTTCAAGAGAAACAAAGGAGGCTTTCTTCCTGTGGGTCAGCAAACTATAGCGTATGAAGTGGTCGTTTATTATTCAGCAAAAATTAAAAGCCGCCGTTTTGTTAACCAGCATCATGGCGCTCGTAGTCCTGTGTTCATTCCTTTCAAACAGTGCCATAAAACACATCAATCAGTCATTCTCGTCGATTTATCAGGATCGGCTTATCCCTGCGGTTGACATGGTTTATTTAAGCGAAAATCTGTATACCAAACGGCTTTCGCTCGAAAAATACCTGTTCTCGAACACGGATGTAACGCTGGCTCAGGTGAGCGAACAGTTGCACCGGCGGGACCGCGCCATTGATTCGTTGCTCCGGGATGTTGAAAAAACGTTTCTGGTTGCCGAAGAAGCGAAAAGCCTTCATACGTTCAAAAACCATGTGAAAGACTATACGGTGCTGGAAAACCGGATTCTGCAGTTGAGTCAGGACGGACAGAAAGAGGCCGGTCATGCGTTGTTTAATGGGCGGGGGGCGGCCATGTTTCAGGAATCGATTCAGTGTCTGAATGCTTTAACCCGGATTCAGTCGACCGTGGGACGAAGCCTGATGAACGAATCGCAAAGTGAATCCTCCCAATTTAATCTTCTTTCTTCCTTACAGATTAGCGTCGCCATTATCATTGGCCTGGTGATCCTGGGGCTGATTTATAACTCCAAAATGATTACCCAGGAAAAACAGCCTTTTCACTTGAACTAAACGGAAGCCGCTCTGCCATTTCCGTCTGTTACCGGCTTCGGGCCGCCAAAATAGACTGGATCTCTAAAAAGATCCTTGTCCTACGGTTTTTCTTCCTTACTTTGGCGCGACGGATCGGTATCCACGTATTATAATGAATCTTGGTATTGAAATTGGCGGTACAAAACTGCAACTAGTAACGGGCGAAGGAACCTCTATCCGGCAACATTTTCGCTATCCGGTCGATAAAGCGCACGGCGCTGACGGTATTTTACAGCAAATTGACGACGCCATTCGGCAGATTACCGAACCGATCGAAACCGTCGGCGTTGGTTTTGGCGGCCCGGTTGATACGCAAACCGGCCAGATTGCCACCTCACACCAGATTGCGGGCTGGTCCGGTTTTAACCTGACGGCCTGGTTGCACCAGCGGACGGCAGCCCCGCAGGTTCGGGTCGAAAACGACGCCAATGTGGCGGCTTTGGGCGAGGCTCTGCACGGGGCCGGTCGTCCGTTTCGGCAGGTGTTCTACATCACGCTGGGCAGTGGCGTCGGGGGCGGTATGGTAATCGACGGCAGCATTTACCACGGTGTTCCGCCGGGTGAAACCGAGATTGGTCATATCCGTCTGGATAAATCCGGCAAAACCGTTGAATCCGTCTGTTCGGGCTGGGCCGTTGATCAGGAAATTCGGCGGTCCATTGCTGACCTTTCTCACGATTCCATTTTAAAGCAGCGGGTCGGGTCGGCCACCTCAGGAGAAGCCCGGTTTTTGCGGGAAGCCTTTGATCAGGGTGACGCCACAGCCCGGCAGATTATCGGGCGCATTGCCGACGATCTGGCTTTTGGGCTGTCGCACGTAGTCCATTTGCTGCATCCCGACGTAATTGTGTTAGGCGGTGGGTTGTCGCTGACCGGCGAACCGTTGCGGGCGGCTGTCGAAGCCCGATTGCCACACTACATCATGGGTGCTTTTCAACCTGGTCCGGCGGTTCGGCTGGCGGAGTTGGGCGAAAATGCCGTTCCGATTGGTGCCCTGAATCTGTCATCAAAATAGGAAGGCAGCGTAAGCCTGCCGGGCCAAAATGCCGTTCGTCTTTATCATAATTCAAGTGTATGCAAACGTATTTCAAACAATACCTTATCCATCACCAGGCGGCCATTGACTCGATTCCGGTCGATCAGGTCGAACGCATTGTAAGCCTGCTGAAAATCTGCTGGCAGGAAGACCGTCAACTGTTTGTGTTTGGCAACGGCGGCAGCGCGGCCAATGCGTCCCATTTCATTACGGACTTAGGCAAGGGCGCTTCCGACAAGCTCGGCAAACGGTTTCGCTGCCTGTCGCTGAACGACAATACCGCCTGGCTAACGGCCCTGGGCAACGATTATTCTTACGACGATGTGTTTGCGGGACAATTGCAGAACTACGCCCAGCCGGGCGATCTGGTCCTGACCATGAGCGTTAGCGGCAGTTCACCCAATCTGGTCAAAGCCGTTCAGTGGGCCAACGACCACGGCCTGACCAGTGTGGCGCTCGTTGGTGGCAAACGCGGAAAACTCGCGGATCTGGCGCATGAGGTGATCGTTATCGACTCCGAACACTACGGCCGTGTCGAAGATGCGCACATGACGATCTGCCATATGTTGTGCTACGCATTTATGGAGAATTCGCTATAAACGTGGGAAGTTATTTCGCAGCGTTAAGCAGAGGCTCCGCTAAACGCTGCGAAATATTCTCTTAGCTATACCGGTCATTCCGCCAGGGATAGGCCGTATTCGAATAACCGCGCTCTTCCCAGAAACCCAGCCGGTTGCCGGCCAGAAATTCAATGCGTTTGATCCATTTGGAGCCTTTCCATGCGTAAAGCTGGGGCGTAATCATCCGGAGCGGACCACCGTGTTCGCGCGGCAGGGGCTGGCCTTCGACGGTATGGACGAGCAGTACGTCGGGTTTGAGGGCTTCTTCCAGCGACAGGTTGGTTGAGTAGCCGTCAAACCCATAACACATAACGTGGGTGGCCGCTTCCTTGGGCATCACCAGCGCAGCCAGGTCGGCAAACCGAACACCTTCCCAGGGAATATCCAGTTTCGACCAGGTGGTGACGCAGTGAAAATCGCTGACATCCTTGGTCTGGGGCAGGGCCATAAAATCCGCCCATTTCAGCCGAATCGGGTGTTCAACCTCACCGTCGATGGCCAGTTGCCACTTGTCCAGCGGAATGTTGGGATGATGGCCCAGATCTAAAACCGGCCATTTCTTCGTAACCGTCTGGCTTTTTGGAATCTTGGGCATACCGTGGCGGTTCGGTGGGCCGGAACCCAGCGGCTTGTTCGGCCCGTCGATGTGGTCGGCCATTGACGGCGTATTTTGCATGGCATCCTCAAACCGGCGTTTCAGCTTCATGCGGGCTTCCACAATGCGGTCGAGTTTGTCGGATTCCGGTGAGATCTCTTCTGGTTCCATGATTTCTGGTTTGGAGTGTAACAACAAGTAAACCGTTCTGGTTTGATTGACCAAAAAGCGGGAAAAGCAAACGGGACGGATACGGTATTTGAAGAAAACAAAAAACCGGAAAGCTGGATGCTTCCCGGTTTTTACTCGCAATCGGCAATGTTAAGTTAGACGGGTTTCTTCCGGTTCTCGATGAAAACGGCCGTTCCGATGAACGCGATAATCAGCAGCGAACAAACCAGATCGACCACCTTCCCGACCCGGATTGACACCGGATCAAATTTGAACACAATGGTGTGTTTGCCCGCCGGAACGCGCATGGCCCGCAGGACGTAATTGGCGCGCAGGTGTGGCACTTCCTTGCCATCGATGGTGGCTTTCCATTCGTCGCGGACGTTGTAGTAAATTTCCGAGAAAACCGCCAGTTGCTCACTGGTAGCGTTGCTTTCGTACGTCAGTTCGTTGGGCTTGTAACTGGTCAGGCGGATGGAATTGGCCGCCGAATCGGGCTGAATTTTCAGGCCGTTCAGTTGCTCGGCAAACCGTTGATCGATTACGGCATTCCGGCGCGTATCCAGCGTGTCGAGGGCCTGCATCTCGGCGTTGGCATTCGGAACCAGCCGATAATTCTGGACAAACCAGGCATTGCCGAGCGCGCCCGGATTGGGTACGGCCACCGGAGGTCCCGGTGCCTGTTGCTGTTCGGGATTTGCTGATTGCGCCTGCGTAATAAAATACCTGGTGTTCAGCATATTAATGACGTTGTACGCATTCGGGGCATTTGGCGATTCCCGCAAATTCCGGTAAAGCTGGAAGTCGGCCAGTTCCTGATACCGACGCATTTTGGCGGCATGATAGCCCCCCAGCGATTTGTGAAAATACGATGCTTTGGCGTCGCTCATAAAACTGGTGGTGGCATCCAGCACCCGGTAATCCAGCGATTTGTCGGCTAGAATCTGCTCGTCGGCGGGCGTCGGAGAAACCGTCTCCTGAATGGCCTGTTTGTTCACAAAATCGTCGTTGTTGAAATACCGTTTATCCACGCCGAAGAGGTCGAAAATGACCAGCGCCAGAAGCACCGGGTAGAAGATAACCGGCTTGATGCGGTTCCGGACAAACAGCCAGATCAGACCACCCACCAGCAGAATCAGTATGGCCGAGCGGAAGGCATCGGAACGCAGCATGCTAATGCGGTCGTCGATGATGGCCGCCATCACCTGTTCGGCGAGGTTTTTATTTTGCAAACCCTGCTCCAGATTGCCCATCAACATCTCGTCATTAGGTCCCCGGAAATCCTGGAAAACCGTCGGAACAAGTGCCATGAGCAACGACAGGCCAGCGGTAAGCGCCAGACCAATCATCAGAGGACGGTTTAGCTGCTCAGGAGTCAGTTTTTTATCACTAATCTGCTTAACAGCCACAATGCCAAGCAAAACAAGGGTCAGTTGAGCCAGATTAAGCGTCATCGTCACCGCCCGAAACTTATTGAAGCCCGGAAAATAGTCGAAGAAGGTGTAGTTCAGGGCCGGAAAGTTTTTACCCCACGCCCAGCCAATGTACAGGAGGGTAATGCCCAGTGCCCACCATTTCAGGCGTCCGGGAACAATGAGCAGGCCGAGTACAAACAGAAAAATGACAATAGCACCCGCATAGGCCGGACCACTCTGAAACAAATCTCCGTGATAAATTGGCAATTGCTGAATAAACTGTTGAGCCATGCCAGGATCAACTCCGATGCTGGTCATTTTCTTGTAGGTTTCTGAATCCGTAGTAAGAGGGTTGGATGAAGCGGCCCCTCCCTGGTAGTTCGGAATCAGTAACGTAAATGTCTCGCCAATGCCGTAGCTGTACTGGAAGGCGTAGTCTTTGCCCAGACCGTCTTGGGGGGCGGTTGCAGGAGCCTGTTGCGCGCCCGGTTCGGCTTTGGGGGTGATGGTTAGTTCGGATTTGCCGCGGGTCGAAACCGTAACGTAATCGGCGGCATTCCAGAGTCGGGTGGTGTGTGTACCCACGGCCAGCACGACGGCAACCGCCAGGGCCGATAGGGACAGCATAAGCTGGCGGACGCGCCCTTCACGGAGGGCCGCAATGCTCTCTATCAGAACGTAAACGACGATGCCAAAGGCCAGGTAATACGTAATCTGAACGTGGTTGGCGTAGAGTTCGAGCCCTAAAAACAACGCCGTTAGAGCCGCTCCGGCCAGATACCGACCCCGCAGGGCAATGATGACACCGCCCAGAATGCCCGGTGCATAGGCCAGCGCCAGAATTTTGGAAACGTGACCGGCTTCGAGGCTGAGCAGGTCGTAGGACATGAACGCGTAGGCTACCGCCCCCACCGCCGACAGCCAGACGTTGGCCCCCAGCGCCAGCATCAGCACAAAACCGCCCACCATCATCAGCCAGATGTAGTTGGCCGGGTCGGGGAGGAGCAGGTTAATGTATTGTCCCAGCTTGTGGGTCAGGCTGGTGGGGTAGTCGCCGGAAATCATGTAAGCGGGCATTCCGCCAAACATACTGTTGGTCCACCAGGCCCATTCGCCGGTTTGTTTATGGTAATCAACGACTTCGCGCCCGGCGGCAATGGACTGAATGATGTCGTGCTGGTTCAATCGTTTGCCTTTCAGGACGGGCGAGCAATACACAACGGCCAATACCGCAAACCCAATGACGGCGAGTAAATGGGGGAGGAAGCGTTTGAAATTCATACTATCGATACGATGCGAAGCTAAAAGCAGCCTTTTCAATTAACGGGTAAAGAAACGCTTTTTCCGCCAAGGCGAAAACTCCCTCCGTCACTTTTTCCGTTTGTAGCGATTTGAACCGGAATTACAGGCTCTGAACCCGGATTACACAGATTAAGGGATTTACCAAGATCAAAAGAGTCTACTTGTGGTCTTGGTGAATCCCTTAATCGACAGAATCAGCGTTCAGGACAGTTTTACGACCGTCACCCCGGCGCCACCCCGGTCGGCGTGTTCATCCTGCATGGAAGCAACCTGTGGGAAGGTCCGGAGCTGGTTGCGGACCAGCGTGCGCAGAATACCGTCGCCTTTGCCGTGAACAATCCGGAGTTCGGAGTAACCGAGCATCAGGGCGTTGTTGATGAAGTTGTCCAGTTCCACCAGCGCTTCTTCACCCCGTTTGCCCCGAATGTCGAGGTTGAAGCTGAAATTCATCATCTTCTCATTGAGGTCAATGCCCTGAATGCGGGGGCGGCTCGATTCACCCACGGCTTCGCGGTACACTTTGCGGCTGACCTTCTCCAGACGGTTGAGTTTGATGTTGGATTTCAGATCACCAATCCGGATTTCGGCGTCTTTTCCGCGCAGGGACAGCACCTCACCAATCGTAGTTTGTCCCTTAATCCGGACAAAACTGCCAACGGTGATGGCGGTGTTATCGGGCAGGAATTCTTCCGTGTCCGCTTTATCGGCGTTGCGGTTTGGCTCGTCGGCCAGCGTTTCCTGTTTGAGTTCTTTTTTGTCAAACTGCTCCAGTTCCTGACGCACCAGCCGGGTCATGTCACGTTCGGCCTTGTTTTCCTTGATCTCCCGAATGGTATTTTCAATCCGCTGATTCGCTTCGGTTACGAGGGCTTTCGCTTTTTGCTTGGCTTCGTTCAGAATCCGTTTCTGGTCGTTGTCGAGCCGGGTTTTCAGGGCGTTGGTTTCGGCCAGTTGCTGGGCCAGTTTGCGCTGGTTAATCCCGATTTCCATGTTTCGCTCGGCAAAAACCCGCTTCTCAATGTCCAGTTCTTTCAGCAGTTTTTCGAGGTTCACCTGCTGCGAACCCAGTTTCTCCTTCGCCCGGTCGATAACCGGTTTGGGCAGGCCGATCTTCGAGGCAATTTCAAACGCAAACGAACTGCCCGGTCGGCCAATTTCGAGTTCGTACAGCGGTTCGAGATGTTCTCCGTCAAACCGCATGGCACCGTTCACCAGCCCCGTGGTTTTGTCGGCAAACAGTTTCAGGTTGGTGTAGTGGGTGTTAATGACCCCGTATGCCCCGGATTTGGTCAGTTCTTCCAGAATGGCTTCGGCAATGGCGCCACCCAGACCCGGTTCGGTTCCGGTACCAAATTCGTCAATGAGAAAGAGCGTTTTACGGTTGGCAAAGGTCACAAACGCCTTCATGCTGGTCAGGTGCGAGCTGTAGGTACTCAGGTCGTTTTCGAGCGATTGCTCGTCACCAATGTCGATAAACAGGTTCTGGAAAATACCCGCCGTCGAGCCTTCAATAACCGGAATGAGCAAACCGCTCTGGAGCATGTATTGGAGCAGACCAATGGTCTTGAGAGCCACGGACTTACCCCCGGC
The DNA here is from genome assembly GCF_003259745.1 of Larkinella arboricola. GTDB lineage: Bacteria > Bacteroidota > Bacteroidia > Cytophagales > Spirosomataceae > Larkinella > Larkinella arboricola. The sequence continues at coordinate 338,107 of NZ_QLMC01000005.1, forward strand.
GTTTGGTCCCGAGATGATCAGAACCCGTTGGGTGGTATCGAGCAACAGCGTCAGCGGAACCACCTTTTTGCCTTGTTTCTGGAACGACAGATGCAGCAGCGGATGCCGGGCCTGTAGCCAGTCCACCAGCGGCTGGTTAACCAGTTTGGGCATATCGGCATCAATTTGCAGCGCAAACCTGGCTTTTGCCCGAATAAAGTCGATCAGCCCAAGAAACGTCGTAGCGCGCTGTAATTCCGGCAGATAGGGGCGGAGCAAAGCCGTCAGCTCACGCAGAATCCGGGCGATTTCGCGCCGTTCCTCGTATTCCAGTTCACGGATTTCGTTGTTGGTATCGAGCACTTCCGCCGGTTCGATAAAAACCGTCTGGCCCGTAGACGACTCATCATGAATAAAGCCTTTCAGCCGCCGTTTGTGTTCGGCTGCAATCGGGATAACTACCCGCCCGTTCCGAATCGTCAGCGTGCTATCTTCGGGCATCCAGCCCTGCTGGCGGGCGCTTTTCATGATGCTGTCCATTTTTCTGCGCAGACCAGCCTGTTCGCTGATGATGCGTCGGCGGATGTTGGCCAGTTCCGGTGAGGCCGAATCGCGTACGTTCCCCCGGTCGTCGATCACGCGCTCGATGCCTTCCGTGAGTTTCTTATCGACGGTAATGGATTCGGCCAGTTCGGTCAGGTACGGAAAGCTTTCTTTTTCCTTTCCGGCCAGAAAACGCAGACACTGCTGGATGGTCCGGAGCGTCAGTTTCAGATCGAAAAACTCCTGCTCGGTGAGCATCATGCCCTCAATCCGGATTTTGCCCAGTTGCGGGCGAATATCCAGGTAATTGGAGGCCGGGAACTCGGGTTCATACTGCACGATGGTTTTGAACTCGGCAACCTGCCGCAGCATTTTATCGATCAGCTGAAAGTTGTCAGAAAACCGTATTTTATCGACATACGACTGTCCCAGCGGACTCAGACAAGCCCCCCGGAGTAAGTCGCGGATTTTATCAAAACCTAATTTTTGTTCGAATGAATCAGGGTAAAGCATTTAAATCGTTTTCTTGTTGTTACTACAGACCTATGGTCCCTGTATTAAATAACACCAACGGCGGGTAAGCAGTTCTTTGTAATTTAATTCTGTTGGGCTTAAAAGCCGTAAAGCTACGGAGTAAAAACAAATTCCTGTTTGGTCGGTCGGTTAGTCACCGAAAACCGTCGTTGGGGTTCAACGTTGGAGGAATCACACCCGCTTGCAGTATGAACTCGTTTAAAGTAATTGAATGCCCCCGCGATGCGATGCAGGGGCTACACGGTTTTATTCCGACCGCCGACAAAATCCGGTATCTGAATGCCCTGTTACGGGTTGGCTTCGATACGCTCGACTTCGGCAGTTTCGTGTCGCCCCGGGCTATTCCGCAGATGCGCGACACGGCGGAGGTGCTGGCCGGACTGGACCTCTCCCAAACCGTTACGCAACTACTCGCCATTGTTGCCAATGTCCGCGGGGCCGAACAGGCGGTGACGTATCCCCAGATTCAATACCTGGGTTTTCCGCTGTCGGTTTCCGAAACATTCCAGCTTCGCAACACCAACAAGACCATTGAACAGGCTTTTGCAGAGTTGCAGGCTATTCAGAATCTGTGCGTTGCCAGCCGGAAGAAACTAGTGGTTTACCTGTCAATGGGTTTTGGAAACCCCTATGGTGATCCCTACAGCCCCGCCTTGATTGGACAGTTTACCGAACGGCTGATTAAACTTGGTGTTACCATTATTGCCCCGTCGGATACCGTTGGCTCTTCAACCCCCGACGGCATTGAGACGCTTTTCGGGCATTTGCTGGAAGCGTTTCCCTCCGTTGAGTTTGGGGCACATTTGCATTCCCGGCCCGATCAGGTGGTCGACAAGGTGCAGGCGGCTTTGCGGGCGGGCGTTCGGCGCATCGACGGCGCGTTGCTCGGTCTGGGCGGGTGTCCGATGGCGGCTGATGATCTGACCGGCAACCTACCCACGGAGCAGGTTGTGGACCTGCTCGAACGAGCCGGTGTTTCGCTGACGATTGATCAAACCCGTCTGGCCGAAGCCCTGGTTTTATCGGCCGAAATTCTGGGGTCACATTAAAGAAAAATCGACTGCACTTCGTCCTTAACGGCTTTCAGACCGGTTGCGGTAGGCTGGATGTCTTTCTGAATCATTTTATCGAAAATGCGCTTGGATAAATCCAGGGCGGGGGCGTCGGGGGCAACTTCACCGGCGGCTTCGTTGATCAGGACAACCACCTCATTCATGGCACTTTGAATAGCTTCCCAGACGGTCTGGCTCATGTAAATCTGCTGGGAAACGTTGTGGTTGTACTCCTCCCGGATTTCGCGCAGCAGCAATTGCTGAAACTCCAGAACCGCCGATGCCTGCCCGCTCAGCCGCAGCAGCAAGTTGTTGGGGGTAATTCGTTCCAGAAATAGCGCCATGCGTTCGTACGCCTGTAGCCGTAGCGGGGTCACTTCACTGGCGTAACGGTTTTTCAGATCGACGCGCTGTTTTTCGGCTTCTCGTTCCAGTAATAATTTGACCGTCAGATACATTCCGTATAAAACCAGACCGGCCGGAACCAGTAATTTTAACAAATCGGCAAAGATATCCATAGGCGTTTCAAGGGCAGTGATTCGATTCCGTTTCTGCGGTTGGAGCTATTGGTCCGACACGGGCAGAAAGTTAAACGGTATCGTGCACTATAAACTGAATTAATTAGTTATTGACTAAATTGTGAGCAAAGTTTGTAATTTTCAGTCAGCAAACGGAATTTTTACTTAGTATGTTTTTTAATGAGATCGAAAATCCGGTTCGTTTAACGCCTGAAGCCCGCACACAGATTCAGGACACGTTCCGGGCGAATAAAATTCCGGATACATACGGTTTACGGGTTGGCATACGGGGCGGAGGATGCGGTTCGTCGTGGCTGTTGGGGTTTGATCAGCCCGGACAAACCGATGAAGTGTTCGAAATTGATTCCATTCGGATTATTATTGATAAAAAACACCTACTATACGTTTTTGGTGTCGAGGTAGGCTATGAAAACAGCGAAGAAGAGCGCGGTTTCACCATTCAGAAGTCCGACGAAAAATTATCTGACCATTCGGTAAAGTAAAGGGCTTGTTTGAAAATTTGGCATGATTTTGGGGTTACATTAAGTGAAAAGCCGTAACCCCAGTCATCCATTTTGGTGTGAGTCAACTCAACAAACATATTTTCCTGATTTTATCTCTTCTGGCATTAGTTCTGTCAGTTTTCTTCTATTCAGTGTTGGAAAAAGGGGCCCTGAGTGCCGCTGATGAGCAATATCTCCGTACGACCCAACAACGAATCAAGAAAGAATTGGCCATCAGCTCGGAGGAACTTCAGGTGGTTACACAGCGACTTAAAGAGCAAAATCCCCCCTATACGTTTGCGAAACTAAAATGCCAAACGAAGCATCCGTATTATATTTTTCGCAATAAAAAGCTTCTTTTCTGGTCAGATCACCGATTTGTACCGGGTTACAAGCGGTTAAAAGCCGTCTCTTATCCAAAACTGGTTGCTTTTCCCCGAGGAGATTATCTGGTCAGCCGGCAATTTATCGTGCAGGGCGCGGACTCACTGGAGGCATTTTCGCTGATCAATGTGCGACGCAGCTTCCGGGACGAGAATAACAATCTTCGTTCGGAGTACAATCCGAACCTGTTCTCGCTTGATCCAGCAGAGATCAAGCTGGCCAAGAGCAGCGTTCATCAGCGTATGTTTGACCAGACGCCCGTATACCTGTTTTCGGTTGTTCCTCCGCACATGAAGGACTACCAGAATCAAACCTCGCCGGTCAATACCGTCATCTGGGTCATGTTGTCGGTGTTTTTCATGGGCGTTTATTTGATTCGCAGTACGCTACGGTTACGGCGCAGACGCCATTATGGAGCCGGCTGGATTATTCTGGCCCTGTATTTGATCATGTTGCGTGCGGTGATGCTGTACTTCGGCGTTCCGTTTCTTTTTTTTGAACTCGACCTCTTCAATCCGAAATATTTCGGTTCTTCTCCCGGTGCCCCATCCCTGGGCGATTTGTTGTTGAACTGCCTGGTGGTTGTGGTGCTGGCGTTGTATCTGGCCAATACTTTTTACCGCACCCAGTCGTATTATTGGCTGCTCCGGCAGTCGGACATCCTGAAGGCCGTGGTGTCGGTTATAACGGTTATTCTGAGCTACGGAGTCTTTTTCATTTGCTTTGAGGAAATCCGTGTCCTGTACGAAAAAGCGACTTTTACGCTCGATATTACGCTGAGTCTGTCTTATAGCAGCCTTAAGCTGGCCTGCCTGCTGGTTTTTATCGGCATATCGACGGCTTTTTTTCTGTTGCAGCACGTCCTGTCAAGTTTGTTTATCCGGCTGAATTTATCCTACCTGCGCGGTTTGCTCTGGTTTGGCATAGGTTCGGTGCTGGCCGCCTTGTTCTTCTGGCAACTTCCAACACCGATGCCGTGGCTTTTAGGCATTCAGACGCTGTTTTTTATGGTGCTGTACCTGAGCCGTTTTCCGCGGGCCTTGTACACATTTCGCTTTAAAACAACGCTTTATCTGTTCTTCGCGGCTTTCGTCTGTGCTGCCATAGCAACGTTTGTTGTCTATAATCAGGGCATTCAGAAAGACCTGGTTAATAAGCGCGAGTTTGGCGAACAGTTGCTGGTCGAAAACGACGCTTTCGGCGAATTTGCGCTCAATCGATCGCGGACGGCTATTCGTCGGGACACGGTTATTGTTCGGGCGCTGACCAGTGATACGGTTTCCGACCGTGATTCAATTGAGCTGCGGGTAAAATCTCATCTGGATAAATATTTTGAGCGTTACACAACCGAGGTACGGGTTTTTCCTGAAAAACCCCGATTGGCCAATTACCAGAATTCACAAGCTGATTATACCGAGTATGCCAAACGTTTCCGGCAGGAAAAATACCGGACTCAATATCAGGATATTTACTTTATCAGCGGCCCGGATAATGGCTTCCGCAAGCATTACGTTCAATTTATAGATATCCGGAAGGGGAATGTTCTGGCCGGCCATATCGTACTTGATTTAAAGCTGGATCATAGCCAGTTTAGTAGCCTTTACCACGAACCGCTGACCGGTAAACAGTTTGTTCTGGCGCCGGAGACACAAACGTATGCGTATGCCGTTTATGATCACAACAAAAAATTGCTCTACAGCAATTCGGGGTATAACTACGAACGCCAGTTATCGGATAAAACGCTTACTTCTGCCAACCTGTATGAAACCGGTGCGGTTCAGAATAACTTTAAACACGTTGGCATAAAAGATGGCAGTGGCCGAATCGTTATTGTTTCTTCCAAGAGCTATCCGGCTCGGAACATCCTTTCCAATTTTTCCTTCCTGTATCTGGTTCTGATTGTATTTATTTTAACCCTGATTGTCGTCTATACCATCCGTTTTGGACTTTCTCGGTTTTACATCAATTATTCGACAAAAACGCAGCTATACCTGAACGTAGCGTTCTTTCTGCCGATGGCGCTGGTTGTGGCGATTACATTTGGGGTTACCAGTGCGAACTACAAGGATTATCAGGAAAATAGCTATTTGACCGACGCCAAGAATGTCAGCGTCAACATCCTGGGGAACTGGGTTAATTTGCAGGCCGCTATCCGGCAGGGCAATCAGACTGATATTGAGGCAGAACTCCAGAAAATCACCCCGGATGAGCATGTTGGAATCAGTATCTACAACAGGGAGGGGCGCTTAACCTGTTCCACACAACCGTTACTGTATGCAAACGGGAATCTGTCCAAACGCATTAATCCGGCGGCCTACATTGATCTGGTTGAAGAAAAAGATAATCAGGTTTTATTGCTTGAATCGCTGGGAGCAAAGCGCTATAAAACGGTTTATACGACCATTCAGGGGTACGACGGACAACTGCTGGGTATCCTGGCCGTTTCTCATTTTGACTCTGAATCCGTACTGGAACGCCAGATGATCGACGTTGTAACGACGGCACTGAGCGTGTTTATCGGTTTATTCCTGGTCTTTTTGCTGGTCTCCTACTGGGCTTCTAACCTGCTGACCAAACCGCTGAAAATCATCACCCAGAAAATTCGGAAAATCAATCTGGACCGGCTCAACGAACCACTCGACTGGAAATCGGATGATGAAATCGGGCTTCTGATTGGCGAATACAACCGGATGCTCGTCAAGCTGGAAGAGAAAAAACAAGCCCTGTCGCAGAGCGAAAAGCAATCGGCCTGGCGGGAAATGGCCAAGCAGGTGGCACACGAAATCAAAAATCCGCTGACGCCGATGAAGTTAACGCTTCAGCACCTGCAACGAACGCTGCAATCCGACAATCCGGCGGCCAAGCGGGTGTTGCAACGCACCCTGGATACGCTGCTCGACCAGATCGATAACCTGAGTGCCATTGCCACCTCGTTTTCCGATTTTGCCAAAATGCCGCTGCCCAAAAATGAGTTGTTTGAACTCACTTCCGTCATCCATAAAGCTGCGGATTTGTATGCCGATGACGGAAAAATTACCCTCATCCGCGACATTTCGCCTTATCCGGTTATGGTCATGGGCGACCGGCAATTGATTGGCCGGATTCTGACCAACCTGATTATCAATAGCGTACAATCTGTTTCGGAAGATCGTAAGCCCATCATTCATTTACGGCTTTCGGTCAATGAGGAGTACATCAACATCGAAATCAGCGATAACGGCGCGGGCGTTCCGGAACCAATTCGTAACAAAATATTTCTGCCCAACTTCAGTACCAAAGAGGGAGGGTCAGGTCTGGGTCTGGCAATTGCCAAACGAGGTATTGAACATGCCGGGGGGAGCATCTGGTTTGAAACCGAAACCGGTGAAGGAACCACATTCTTTATCACCTTGCCTCACATTCTTTCCGTTGGAGCGGGCAATGGTCTGCAAGGTGAAGGCATAGGCCAAAACTAAGGTGTTTCTGGAGGCCGGAGCTTTGGGGTCTTATTCCTCATCAATCGTAACGTGCTTCCAGTTTTCTCCCGAGCGAATCCGGTTCAGTTGGGTATGAGTAATACCAAACTGCTTGGCAATCATCTTCAAACGGTTTTTTTCGTTCTTCAGCAGTTTCTTAATCATCTTTACCTTCGACTCCGTAAGCTTATAATTCCGGGTCCGGCGGGGTATTTCCCGGTTCAGAATGTTTGGGCTGGAGCGGTTGTGTTCTATCATCTCCTCTTTGGTCACCCACTTCAGATTTTGATAGTGATTGTTCTTCTTGTCGTGGTCAAGATGAATGACATACGTCTGGTCGGGATGTTCGCGCGTTAAGAACATTTCTGCGACCAGTTTGTGAAAATACCGGTTGATGGTTTTACCGCCCGTTCGAATATTAAGTGAGCGGTACCCCTGAATAGTTGAGCCGTTAATGATCGCTCCTTCTTTCGGGGCGTTCTGGAAGCTCTTCATGCGGCCAAAGTTCGAAACCTCGTAGTGCGGTGGATTTTCAACTCCGTCAAATTGGACTGCTACCCATTTTTCATTCCAGTAATTACTGGTACGTTTGTCTGTCATTTTGGGATTAATGGTTAGTAACTAGGGCTGGGTTGTTGAACAATATGTTAACACGACTTTCATTCAACTGTTCGAGGAAATTTACAAAAAAACTCCATAGATTCATCATCCTACGGACTCAATGAAAGGAATAAATCAATTTTGCCTCTTTTGGATGATCATTTGTTTGTTTAAGTATTCAGATGAAATTCTAAACAAATAAGGGTCGTGTTCAAAAGTTTGCAGGATTAACCCATCGCGATAGGTCAATCAGGTATATAAGTACGAAGATGAACTGAATCGGGATTTGAGATATGAAACTAAACTCTGACAATATGGTTTACAGATTAGTTACTTAGGAGCATAAAAAATGAAAAGAAAAACACTAGTTATTGGCGCTTCGGAAAACCCGGAACGGTATGCAAACCGGGCGGCTAATCGTTTGGTGCAGCAGGGGTATGAAGTAGAGCTACTCGGGTTACGGCCTGGATCGATCCGTAACAATACCATTCGCACCGGGCAACCGGATCTGGCTGACATTGACACGGTTACGCTGTATGTGTCGGCCAAAAATCAGACAAACTTATACGACTATATCAAAAAATTAAAGCCCCGGAGAGTCATTTTTAATCCGGGAACCGAAAACCCGGCTTTTCAAAAAGAACTACAGGAGCAGGGAATTGAGCCTATTGAAGCCTGTACGCTGGTTATGCTGTCAATCGGCACATATTGAGGAAGGCTCAGGGGGTTAAATTTTAACAAAAATTTAACCCCCTGAGCCTCTAATTTAATCTTCTATCACCATTTTATCAGTGCAGAAGCCCAGGTAAATCCACTGCCAAAAGCGGCCAGACAAATCAGGTCGCCGGGCTGGATACGGCCCTGTTCCCAGGCTTCGGTGAGGGCAATCGGAATGGATGCGGCAGTTGTGTTGCCAAACCGCTGGATATTATTGACCACCTTTTCGGGTGGTAACTTGAGTTGTTGCCGTACGTAATCTGAAATACGGATGTTGGCCTGGTGGGGTACCAGGAGGGCAATGTCTTCCGCACGGTACCCATTTGCCTGAAGTGCTTCATTAATTACGCCCGCAAAATGCACGGTAGCGTGTTTAAAAACCGTATTGCCGTTCATCACCACGTCAAAACCACCTTCGTCGATCATTTCCTTCGTGGCCGCACGCGAGGGTCGGCTGCTGCCGGGTTCCCGAATGTATAGTTCCTCGGCATAACGCCCGTCGGCGTGTAGATGCGTGGATAAAAGGCGGTGTTCGGGATCATTGGTAGCCTGTAAAACGGCCGCACCCGCGCCGTCTCCGAAAATAACCGCCACATTCCGGCCTTCCGTGCTCTTATTGATCCACGTGGACTGAATTTCCGAACCCACCACCAGAACGGTTTTATACATGCCGGTTTTGATAAACTGATCGGCAATGGAAAGGGCATATACGAAGCCCGAACACTGGTTGCGGATGTCGATGACACCGATCCCTTCCAGCCCCAGCTCGCGCTGCATCAGAAAACCCGACCCGGGAAAAAAGTAATCGGGCGTGATGGTGGCAAAAACAATCAGATCAATGTCAGATGGCTGTAAACCGGCCCGTTCGATGGCCATGCGGGAGGCCGCCGTGGCCATACTGGCGTTGGTATCCTTGCCGTAGGTAAAATACCGACGCTGCTCAATACCGGTACGTTCCCGAATCCACTCGTCTGACGTTTCCATGTACTGCGTCAGATCGTGGTTCGTAACGACGTTTTCGGGAACGTAAAAGCCTAGACCGGTGATGGTGGAATAAGCCATCGTTTACGCCTTGATTTCCTCCAGTGAGAACGTATATTCTTCCATAATCAGATTTGCCAGCAATTGACGGCAGGCCGTATCGACAATCGAATTGGCTTTGTCTGTCGACTCCGCTTCCACTTCCAGCCGGATGTGTTTCCCGATTCGGACATCACCGACCGAATCAATGTGAAGATTGTGGAGTCCGAGTTTTACGGCTTTGCCCTGCGGATCAAGAATTTCCTTCTGGGGCATAATGTCAATATGAGCAATGTATTTCATGATGAAAGAATTAGGGGAGCAACCCGAAAGACAGCGAAACCTGAGCGAATGAATCAGCTCAGCCGTTCGCTTTCTTACTGCTTTACTCCTTTATTTTTAGCGAAAAATGAAATCAGGATGTATAAAAAAATAACCAGCGGAACCCCCGCGAATTGCAAAAATAATAAGAGGAAAGCCGATACGATCAGAAAAATGAATTTTATCTGATTATCCCGCCAGCCGAACGATTTAAACTTGAACGCCAACAACGGCAACTCGGCCACCAGCATAAAGGAAAAACCAACCAGAAAAAACAGCGTAACGGGGTTTTGCCACAGAAAAGCAAACTGCGGCTGGTAGGCGCTCATCAGCGGAAAAGCCGCAATCAGGAGCGAATTGGCCGGAACCGGCAACCCAATAAACTGGTCGGACTGGCGGGTGTCGATGTTGAAATTAGCCAGCCGAATGGCCGAAAGGACGGCAATCAGATAAGCCGCATACGACCAGCTTCCGAGTTCCAGCGACCATAATTCCTGAAAAATCAGCGTAGCCGGTAAAACGCCAAACGTCACCACGTCGGCCAGCGAATCCAGTTCTTTACCGAAGGGCCCGGATACACCCGCCAGCCGGGCTACAAAACCGTCGCCGAAGTCGAGCGCCCCCGCAAGCAGAATGAGCCAGGCCGCCACCTCGGAATGCCCGCGCAGCGTCATGACCAGGCCGATGCAGCCGCAGAGCAGATTGCCGCAGGTCATGGCATTGGGGAGTTGTCGGAAGAGCGTGTTAATCGTTTTTTGGTAGCTTAGTGAAACGTTGGTTTGGCCAGAATCGGATTGTACACTGAAAAACAACCTGCCGAAAATGACCGCGTAAATCTACGGGAGAGAGTTGGCAACTCAAATTTTTGGGCGGAAGAAAACCGTCGTCCATACCAAAACCGTTGCGCTGATGGCTGATAAAAACTGTTTTTCTGGTATATTGAAAGATGATTGCCATCCGAAATCACCATTTTGATTTGTGAAAGAGTCCGCAGTTCGAAAGATCATTCACATTGATATGGATGCATTTTATGCGTCCGTTGAGCAGCGGGATAATGCCGAATTGCGCGGGAAACCCGTGGCTGTGGGCGGTTCGAGTCAGCGGGGCGTGGTGGCTGCGGCCAGTTACGAAGCCCGGCAGTTTGGGGTTCGTTCGGCAATGGCGTCTTCGGTAGCCCTGCGGAAATGCCCTGACCTGATCTTTGTCAAACCCCGCTTTGAGGTTTATAAAGCCGTCTCGGGCCAAATCCGGGCTATTTTTGCCGAATACACGACGCTGATCGAACCGTTGTCGCTCGATGAAGCGTATCTGGATGTAACCGAAAATTTAAAAGATATTCCTTCGGCGACGCAAATCGCTCAGGAAATCCGGGCTAAAATTCAGCAACAAACCCAATTGACGGCTTCGGCGGGTGTTTCGTACAACAAGTTTCTGGCAAAACTGGCCTCCGACTTCCGCAAGCCCGATGGTTTGTACGTCATCAGACCCGCGCAGGGACTGGCTTTTGTCGAGACGCTGACCGTCGGAGCGTTTCACGGTATTGGAAAGGTGACGGCGGCCCGGCTAAACCAACTCGGAATTTTTACCGGCTGGGATTTGCGGCAACAAACGGAAACGTTTCTCAAACAGCACTTTGGTAAAGCCGGTAGCTATTATTATGCCATTGCCCGGGCTATTGACAACCGGCCCGTTACGCCCGACCGGATTCGAAAATCGATTGGTTCGGAAAATACATTCGACCGGGATTTGGGTACCGACGCCGAACTCATGGCTGGGCTGCAACCGCTGCTGGATTCGGTCTGGCGGTCGTGTGAGCGACTGGAGGTGGTAGCCCGTACGGTAACGCTGAAAGTGAAATTTTCTGATTTTGAGCAGATTACGCGTAGCCGGACGACGTTGGGGCCGATAACGCAAAAGGATTTTCTGGATCGGATTGGGAGCGAGTTACTGACGGCGCTCTTTCCGGTGCCGAAAGGAGTGCGGCTACTGGGTGTGTCGGTTTCCAACCTGGAAGCCACCGATCAGTCGGCTAGCCAGCAGTTGTTGCTGCCTTTTTAGCAAAATCCCGTTGCCGGTTTGTAAAAATATGGAGAGGAAAGATAGACAGGCTATTTTTTTGTGTACTTTGTAGCCACTTTTTGCCGACCAGAAAGCCTTATGAACGCCGGATTGAAATCAAACCGTTATTACATGATGCCGAGTGGCCCGGCATTCATGACGGAGTGGAATCTGAAAGAACTCAGGCCGACTGACCGCCCCCTGCCCATCAAGCTGACGAAGCAGTGGCTGCTTGCTTTTGGCTTTCGGCCCGACGCACGGGGACAATACTGGACGCTGGATGACTGCCGGCTAATTCAGGGTGTTAACTGCTGGCTATGTGTGCATTCGCGCCGGTATTTGCGGTTTGTGCATGAATTGCAGGACTTGTTCGATGATTTTTATAAGTATACGGAACTTCGGTTGAAAACCGGCGTTAACAGCCTGCATGTGCCAACGACTCTGCCCAACTCGGTTCGCGTGTCTTAACTTGCTTACTTGTACTGGTACACAAACCAGGCCCGGGAAAGGGCCCTCACTGTAATCATTTGATGATTATTTTTTTCGTGTGCGTATCACCACATGAATTGACCCGCAAAATATAAACCCCAACACTCAATCCGTCCAGCCTTACCTCTATATCCCCCGAAGATTTGAGGGTGTGAATGGGTGAACTGTACATTCTCCCCTGGCTGTCGGTAAGGGACATTTTTACGTCCGTACACGAGCTGGCAATCCCCTGAATGACTACAAGGTTAGCGGTTGGGTTTGGATAAATGGCGAAGGGTTTGGTGACGGGCTGTGCAGGCTCCACCTCGATCAAAGCTACCCAATCCTCGTTGGCGGAAGCTGGCGGGGTACCGATGGACTGTGGGCCACTCCCGGAGATCGAACGTACCGAACCTTCCTGAAGATTGCCGCCGTTGCGGGGGTCATACCATTTGACAGAATATGTATCTTCCGTATCTAAGGTAATGTTGGCTGTTCCGCCATTCTTGAGGTAAACCACATACAGCTTTCCTTCCTGACCTAACACCCAGCCCCGACTGACGTTACTCAACGCCGTTACGTCTTTTACCGGCACATACGTTTTGAAGAATTCCAGCGCAAGCCGGTTGTAGCGCCACATTTTGGCCCGGGAGCGGAAGTCTTCAGCCGCTAGATCGGTTTCGCCGGTGTTGCCTCCAAAATAGTATTCAACACCTGCTCCACCGGCCATCAGGTTGCCCCACAAACTCTCCTGACGGATGCCGTTCTGGTTGTCGGCCACGGTACCTCGCCTGCCTTTGTAGTCGGCGTCAGTGGCCACACCCAGCGAGTTCTGTTCATCATTGGCCACAATCCACTTTTTGTTGGCTATATCAGATTGCTGAACCCATAACCTGGTTTCCGTGTAGACCTGATTCCAGTCTGCCTGAATCGATACCCCGCTGTAGTCGGATTTATCGCCCAGCAAGGGGGTATACACTTCATTCTGCTGCTTGACGTTGGTGTGCAGAACGATGTGGTTTTTGTACGGATCATGCTCATAGAAGTACTGCGCCATGTCCTTGCGTTGCTGGGTGGTCTGGATGTTCTCCTCTCCGATGTTCCAGTTTAAGGCCAGGTGATGACCAAAGCGGGCAATCAGTTCCCGGTAGTAGAGCTTGCGCTGTGTGCCGACATTGCCACCGTCCAACAGTGTGCAGTTTTCCCGTTCCTGGGTCTTAAAGTGCAGGTACATACCCAGCTTCTCACCATATTCAAAGACGGTTTCCCACTGATCGAGCTTCGAGCAATCAAACCGGGTGAAATCTTCCGAACTCAGGTAGGGGTACACATTTTTGTCATCACCCTTAATGTTCATCGTCAGGAACGAGAAGCTGTTGAGCTGCTGGCTGGCCAGGTAATTAATTGCCCCGATGATGCCCTTGCCTTTGCCATCCTGCCAGGTCGGGTCGCCTTCTTTCCAGTCCTGTACGTGTGGACCCCAGCTTTTACGCCGACCGGCAATATTGGGCGTATTGTCAAAGTCGTCATAGGCGAGAAAGTTCTCAGGTGAATCGACGCCCCCCTTGATGAAGTATTCACCCGTTTCGGCAAATTGCAGATAGTGTTCCCCCACATAGCGCAGGCGGCCCCTGGCCCGGAGGTCAGCCCCCGTTTTATCCGTGGCAGAAATGCTGATCGTGCCCGACTTACCATCGAGCAAGGCCACCGCCGTTCCTTCGTTTGTTGCATCGCTGATGGCAATGTTGGCGCCTTTGCGCATGGAGACGGTGTAGTTCCAGATCCCGGTTTCATCGGGTGAGAAATGGACTTTCCAGATGTTACCAAACGTAGCGCTGGTCTGGGTGGCGTTGCCATCGGCGGCAAAGTAGCCCGGTACTACGTAGCGTTTAGAGCCTTTGGTAAAGGTTACGTTCAGGCGGTAATTCAGGAAGGGATTCTCGGCTGCGGTTTCGGAGGTGGCCGGTCCGTCGATGACCAGGGTGATTTTGTGCCATTTCTTCAACTCGCCCTCAATCCGAACATTTCCTTTGCCGTCAGGACCGTAGTCGGGCACTTCGTCGGGCGGGGTAACAGAAACAACCGTAAACGTAACAATAAGCGGCACACCGGCCTGTCCCGAAGCGCTATAAGGTGTCGCTTTCAAGGTATGTACGCCCAGCGAAGGAGTCCAGTTGTTGGGGCTACCCTGGGAGTCGCCAGCCAGAAAGTAGGGGGCATCCCGTTCGGTACGAAAGTTTTCGTTACCATCCAGAGCGAAAACCACCCGGCCAATGGTAGCCGGACGGGTATTAGCTCGAATGTTGAGCAGATTGCCCGTTGCCTGTAGGTTGATGATATCGCCATTTTTTAACGGCTTGAGGTCGGCGTTGGTGGCCGCGCTAACCAGCGTCAAACCGCTGACCTCATCGGCGTACGTTTTAAACGGGAGAAGGCTCAGGAGAATTAAACAACAGGCTAGAAACCGCTGTAATTCTGTCTTGTGTACTTGTTTTTTCATAAAAATAATGGCGGGGTATGCGGCCACGACGGGTTTATGTCTGACCTGTTCTAGCGGGTGGCTCTGATTCGATTACACTATTTTATATTGGTTACCAGGATGATCCGGTTTGGGGCGGTCCCGTTTAGCCAGGGCGTTTACACCCTTTTGTCCTACTTACCCGTGTCCGAATTATACTTATGGAATGGTGGCAGGAATACTTAAGCAAAGTAGCAAAAATTTTTCGTATTTGGTATGAATAAGTTCGGGAACGGTTTTGGACGTAAGCGGCAAAAGGGGCGGAGATGTTGCGTGGCTTGCCGTTACCAATGCATACGCAAATCAAGAGGGTGATAGGTGGGGTGTAAAAAGCAAAAAAGCCCTTCAGCGTGATTGCTGAGGGCTTTTTCGTTAACGTCTCTGGGAGACGTGTTACTTGGAGCGGACCGGACGGGACTCGAACCCGCGACCTCCGCCGTGACAGGGCGGCATTCTAACCAACTGAACTACCGATCCAAGTTTTTCGCCTTCGTTGTTCCGAAAACGTGGTGCAAAGGTAGCGCCTTTTCGATATAACGCAATACCTTTGCCAAAAAAAATGAAGAAAATTTAATGAAAAAACCTTCCACGGCTGAGTATCCAAGCGATAGCTTTTTCGCTAAATACATTGATTTGGTTGATACCGAGAATGTTACCGAGTTGCTGCGTCAGCAGTTTACGGTTGTAGAAAGTTTATATAAAAATTTAACCGGGGTGCAGCAGGACTATCGGTATGCGGAAGGAAAGTGGTCGCCCAGGGAAATGTTGGGACACATGATCGATACCGAACGCATTTTTGCCTACCGGGCGCTGTGTATTGCCCGGGGTGAACACCAATCGCTGCCGGGGTTTGACGAGAATGCTTATGTCAAAAACGCCAACTTCGGTGCGCAATCGCAGCAGCAACTGCTCAATCAGTACGGCTATGTCCGTCAATCGACGCTGGCCCTGGTCGAGAGCCTGCCGGAAGAAGCCCAGGAACGGGTGGGGACGGCCAATGGGTTGCCCGTGTCGGCACGTGCTTTATTCGCCATCCTAGCCGGGCACGAACGCCATCATCTGAATGTATTAGCCGAACGCTACGGACTGAAATGAAAATAAAAGACATAACCGCCTACCTCGAAGCCTGGGCACCACTGGCCTATCAGGAAAGCTACGACAATGCGGGGCTGATCGTGGGTGATCCCGGTGTCACCGTAACGGGCATTCTGGTAACCCTCGACATCACGGAGGCCGTCGTGGAAGAAGCCGTTCGGAAAAATTGCAACCTCATCGTGGCGCATCACCCGATTGTGTTTCGGGGACTGAAAAAACTCAATGGCCGGAATTACGTCGAGCGGGTGGTCATCAAAGCCATCAAAAACGACGTAGCCCTGTATGCGGCCCATACCAACCTCGATAATATTGCTGGCGGGGTAAGCTTTAAGATCGCCCAGAAGCTGGGGCTGGAAAACGTACGGATACTGGCACCGAAATCCGAGATGCTGATGAAGCTGGTGACGTTTGTGCCAACCGAGCAAGAAAAACCGGAATTTCGGGGAGCCTCCCAGGCGGTGCTGGATGCACTGTATGAAGCAGGGGTGGGTCAGATCGGGAAGTATGACCGGTGCAGCTTCCGAACCGAGGGAACGGGAACGTTTCGCGGAAATACCGATTCCAATCCCACTCTGGGGGAAGCGGGCCAGGACGAGCAGGCGCACGAAAACCGGATTGAAGTGATCTTTCCGGCGTATCGGCAAAACACCGTGCTGGCCGCGTTGCGGAAGGCGCATCCGTACGAAGAAGTTGCCTATTACCTCACAACGCTCGTCAATGAAAACCAGGAGGTCGGCTCGGGGGCGGTTGGCGACTTGCCGGAGGCCCTCAGCGAGACTAATTTTCTGGCGTATCTTAAAAACCGGATGGATCTTTCCGTTATCCGGCATACCGCTTTGCGGGGGCAGCCGGTGCGCCGGGTGGCCGTGTGTGGAGGTGCAGGCGGTTTTTTACTGAATGATGCCCTGGCAGCCCGTGCGGACGTGTTTATCACAGCGGATTATAAATACCACGAATTTTTCGATGCCGATAACCGCATCATCATTGCCGATATCGGACACTATGAGAGCGAAGTATTTACTAAAGAGTTGATTCAGCAGTATTTATTGGAAAAAATGATTACCTTTGCGGTAATTTTGTCCGATATTGACACCAACCCGGTGCAATACTACTTATAGGCAGATAAAACCGCACGAATGGAACTGACGATTGCTCAAAAACTCGAAGCACTTCTTAAACTTCAATCGATTGATTCTCAACTTGATGAACTAAAAAAGATCCGCGGTGACCTGCCGGAAGAGGTGCGTGATCTGGAAGATGATATTGCCGGATTTGAAACCCGTATTGGTAAATTCAACACCGATATTCAGGCACTGGAAGAGGAAATCGACCGGAATCGAGCGGTTAAGAAGGATGCCGAGAAGTTGATTGCCCGTTATAAAGACCAGCAGATGAACGTCCGCAATAACCGCGAATTTGACGCCATCTCGAAGGAAGTGGAACTGCAAACGCTGGAAATTGAACTGGCTGATAAGAAAATCAACGAAGCCTCGTTTAAAATCCGCAACAAGCAGGAAGAAATTAAAGCAACGCAGTCGGCGCTGGATGAACGCAAGGAAGATCTGAAAGCCAAAATGCAGGAGCTTAACCAGATTACCTCTGAAAGCCAGGATGAGGAGAAATCGCTGTTGAACGAGCGGGATGATCAGGCGACGCACATTGAAGAGCGGCTGCTGAAGTCCTACAACAAAATCCGGGAAAATGCGCTCAACGGCCTGGCCGTTGTTATCGTGAAACGCGGTGCCTGTGGTGGCTGCTTCAACGTCGTTCCTCCGCAACGGCAGGCCGACATCCGCGATAAGAAAAAAATCATCGTTTGCGAGCATTGCGGCCGGATTTTCGCCGATGTAGAAGGCGTTCCCGAGCCGGTATCATCGCGCCGATAAGTAAACTATTTCTTTTGTATGAAGAGGCTGCTTTAGGGCGGCCTTTTCTGTTTCTACAGTCTGAACGGAAACCGTTGCCGACAAATGCTTATTTTCGCGCCATGCGAATCGTATTGTTTCTGTGGGGGTTGGTGGGAGTGGCTGGCTCGATTCGGGCCGCCGATTTTGAGCTGACGCCCACCTTGCAGCGTGGGTATGGCGAGGTATTGAAGCTAAAGGTGCAGGATGGTCGGCGGATGATAGCCGGAGAAGTGGCCCGGAAAAACGGTGTTGCAATTTACGTTGATAATCTGGCCGATATGGTTACCCTCCTGGTTTCGGACGACCGAAAGCTGTATGAACAGTGGGACGACCGGGAGGACCAGCGGCTCGATGTATTACGGAGTCTGGACGAAAATTCGCCCTGGCAGCGGTTTACGCAGGCGGAAGTGCGGTTACACTGGGCGTTTGTCAAGCTGAAATTCGGGCAGGAAGTCAGCGCCTGCTGGGACGTTATTCGGGCGTATAAACTGCTGGAAGAAAACCGGAAGAAGTTTCCCGGTTTTTTGCCCACGTATAAATCATTGGGACTCCTGCACGTCATGATTGGCGCGGTGCCCGATAACTTTACCTGGGTAACCCGGATGCTCGGATTGCGTGGCAACATTCGGCAGGGTTTGGAGGAAATCCGGACAGTGGTGCAGAAGGACACGCTTTTTCAGACCGAAGCTCGTCTGATCGACCTGTTGATTCGGGCGTATGTGCTTAAATTTACGGAGGCTGATGCAACAAACCTCAAAACGATGGTTGAGAACGGCCCGGATAACCTGCTGCTGCACTTTTTTGCTACCTCCGTTTTGATGAAGGATGCGCAAAGTGAAGATGCTCTTCGGTTTCTGAACAAGCGGCCAATCGGTCCGGATTACCTCCCGTTTCCCATTTTAGAGTATCTAAAAGCCGAGATTCTGGTTCAGAAGGCCCATTACGCGCAAGCCGCCGGATCGTACCGGGCCTTTCTCAACCAGTATAAAGGGGTTAACTTTCTGAAAGATACCAATTATAAGCTGTTCCTCTGTTACTGGTTGAGCGACGACGATACCAGGGCCCTGCCGTATCTGCGGCAGGTTGGCAGCGTGGGCAGTGCCGTGGTCGAATCAGACAAGGCCGCCCAGAAGTTTGCCGAAGCATACTTCAAAAAAGGGGTTTCGGTCCGGCAGAAAATTCTGATGAAAGCCCGGCTGGCAACCGACGGCGGTTTTTACGATACGGCTTTAACCACCCTGCGCCCCTACACCGAATCCTCCTTCTCGCTGGTGAGCGAAAAAGCGGAGTTTAATTACCGCAAAGGCCGGATTTTTCAGCGCCGGGGCGATGCCGACGAAGCCATGCCGTATTTTGAACGGGCGATTCGCTTAAGCGAAGCCAGCCAGCTTTCCTACGGAGCTACGTCCGCGCTGCAACTGGGTTATATTTACCAGCAAAAGCGTAATCCGGCCAAAGCCCGTCAGTATTTCCAGAAAGCCCTGAGTTACAAAAAACACGAATACAAAAACAGCATCGACAACAAAGCCCGCGCGGCCCTCAACGAGCTTTCTACAGACTCATCAGCTCCTTGAACCGAATGGCCTGCCGACGGCTAATTTCAATCTTGTCACCACCTTTCAGCGTGACGAGCAGCCCCCCGCTGAACCACGGCTCAATTTTTTCAATCCAGGGCAGGTTGATGATGTGTTTGCGGTTGGCGCGGAAAAACGTGTTAGGGTCCAGGCGATCTTCCAGGCTGTTCAATGATTTGAGGACCAGTGGTTTTTGGTCGTCGAAATGCAGCCGCACGTAGTTGCCCATCGACTCGAACAACCGTACTTTGCCCAGTTTCACAAACCAGCATTTTTCGCCGTCCTTCACGAACACCTGATCGTTTTCGCCCAGAATTTTATTGGTATCCCGACGGGGTGCTTCGGTTTCCGGGTGGTGATTGTTTTCCTCAACACGGTTAATGGCTTCCGAGAGCCGGTTCAATTCAATCGGTTTGAGCAGATAATCCAGCGCGTTATATTCGAAAGCGGTGATGGCGTATTCGTCGTAAGCCGTGGTGAAAATAACTTCCGGGGCTTTTCCATCAATGGACGACAGCAACTCAAAACCGTTTTTTCCGGGCATCTGAATATCCAGAAACAGCAGTTCCGGCTGCAATTCATCAATCATTTTCAGAGCCTCGTCGGCGTTGGCTGCTTCGCCGATGACTTCAATTTTGGGAAAGTTGTCCAATAGCCGGCGGAGTTCGTTTCGGGCCAGTCGCTCGTCGTCAACGATCAGTGTTTTCATTTGTTGTGGTTTAAAGCTAAGGTTGGAGGCTCAAGGAATAGGCCTGACGGTTGCGATAGCGACCGAGCCATAAACCCTGAACGGTGCATAAGGTTAGACTCTTTTCAATTCTTCGGTCCGTTTGAAGACGCCCGCCGACTGCATGGGAATCATGACTTCGGCGCAGACAACGTCGGCGGTTTCCTGCTGAATCCGGAAGCTGGCTTCGGAGCCGTAAAGCAGTTCGAGCCGTTGGGCCGTATTCTTGAGGCCAAAACCGCCCGATGCTTCCGTATTGCCGAGTACGCCGGTATTGCGAATGCGAATATACAGCAGATGATCTTCCAGCCAGGTTGTCAGTTCGACAAAACCGCCGGTGATTGCTTTCTGAACGCCGTGTTTAATGGCATTTTCCACCAGTGTTTGCAGCATCATGGGCGGTACCTGCAAATATTGCGTTTTAGGATCAATTTCCAGATTGCAATTCAGACGGTCTTCGTAGCGGACTTTTTCGAGGGCCAGATAGTCTTCGACAGTTTTGATTTCTTCGCGGAGTTCCACGGTTTTGCGCCGGTCGGCCAGCAGCGAGTTGCGGAGAATATTGGAAAGCTGGGTGATGCTGTGCTGTGCTTTGGTCGGATTTTCGAGCACCAGAGCGCGGATGCTATTGAGGGCGTTAAAGACAAAGTGCGGGTTGAGCTGCGACCGTAGCACCTTGGCTTCGGACTCCCGGATGGAGGTTTTCAGCAGAATTTTTTCAATTTCGGCGTCACGGGATCGCTCCACGTAATGGTAGGCGGTGTAGCTCAATACCCAGGCTAACATGCTTTTGCACCAGTTGAGGAGGTAACCCAGCACGTTGGAAGGGTCGTCGGCCAGGTATTGCGGCAGCAGGTGTTTGTCGATGGGCAGATTGATGATGGTCATGATCACCGCCAGCACAAAGACCGATAAAATGACGCGGGGAACTAACTGAAAGAACGGCAACTGCACCCAGCGCCATCGTTTAATCGTTAATCGGTACAGGTGCGTCAGTAAAATGCAAAGAATAATGGTGGCAATGGCCTCGTAGAAATAGTCGGATCGGTACCCTTCTTCAAACGTAAAAATGGCAAACTCTGCCATGATGAGCATGGTCCACCCAACAATCTGACAAAACCAATATATTCTATTCTTTGACATGCTTTCACCACTGTAAGCTACTTCAATGACACGGTATCTATAGCGAATATAGGGTTTTGTGGATGAAGTAGGGCTTTTATTACAGGAGTGGTAATATAGAAATTTCAGATGCCGGTTTTTCGGTATACGTACTCGTTACGGTTTCGGAAAAATGGTTACTGGTGCATCACCAGCGCCAGCAGGTGCGTACTGTCGTTGGAGAGCTCGATTGTAAATTCCCGGGTGTCGTAGGAGTAGCTCAGTTTATACAGACACAAATTACTGTGTTCGTACATATCCATAGTAGCCAGGGTATGGTTCATCAGCCACGACAGCAGAATCCGGATGGCCCGGCCGTGCATACAGATCAGAATGGGGTTTTCGTCCGTCTGGGCCAGGATGTGTTCAATAACCGGTTGCTGGCGCTCCATGACCTGATTCGGGCTTTCGCCCTGCTCCGTCGGATAGTCGGTATGACCGGCTGCCCAGTTTTCGATCAGCGTGCGGTAATATTCATTGTCAAAGTTATTGGGCATTTTTCCTTCCCGAGCGCCCCAGCTGATCTCGTTCAACCCTTCGTAGCTTTCGTGAGGAATACCGGCATCGAGGAAATACTGCACCGATTGCATCGTTCGCCGGAGTTTTGACGTATAGACTTTTGCAAACGGAATGTGCTGATAAGCTTGGTAAAAAGCCAGCGCCTGGGCCTGGCCCATCGCATTCAAATCCGAATCAACACCGCTCCCCTGGACAATGCCCTGCCGGTTATAATCGGTTTCGCCGTGGCGAATGAGGTAAATTGTTTTTTGTTTCAACCTTGAAATAGGAAATAAAAAATACTAAATAGTAACGAACTGTGATTGCGCACATTCATCCCTGCGTATGGGTAGCCGATGTTATTTACTATTCGTTATTTTGATCTGGACTTATCGCAAAAAGGTCTGCAAAATTACGAAATAAACTTCATAGAATGAAGCCGGATTGGACCATTGAATCATTACAACAGTTTCACACTAACTCGATTGTAAGCCATTTAGGCATCGAATTAATTGAGCTTGGCGACGGTTTTCTAACCGCCCGGATGCCGGTGGATCACCGAACGCATCAGCCCTTCGGAATCCTGCACGGGGGCGCGTCGGTGGTGCTGGCCGAAACCCTGGGCAGTGTGGCGTCGGTGATGCAGCTTGAGGACCCCGGCCGCCAGCGGGCCGTTGGGCTGGAGATCAATGCAAATCACGTGCGTTCTGTTAAAGAAGGTTGGGTATACGGAAAAGTAACGCCCATTCACATTGGCCGCACGACGCATATCTGGGACATTCGCATTACGGACGAAGCCGGCAAACTGGTCTGTATAAGTCGCCTGACGGTAGCCGTTATTGACGGACGTTGACTGGTTTAGGCTAAGGGAAATAGGACCGGAATGTAATAAAACAGCCGAGCGGCAAGCCATTTTCTTGCGGGTATGTAACTTTTTGTTTACCGGAAACTAACTAAGTATATTTTTTATATACCTTTGTCTGACAATGTTTGCTTGTGAGCTACTTGAGTATTTATATTTAAGCGGTTTTATGTAAAGGCATGGAAAATTCGGAGTTCCGGAATTCGCTCCCTAGACTCGCGCAGAGAAGGCTGGTTGGAATAAATCCAACGCTCTACATCATCGATGACAACGACGATAATCTGTTTTTGTACGAATGGATATTTACCCGTTACCTGCCTGAGTATGCCTTGCACTTGTTTTCGGATGGACTGTTTATCCAGCAAGAGCCGGATTCTGGCAGGCCAAAGCCAGATCTGATTCTGCTGGACCTGAAAATGCCCCACATTAGTGGATTGGAATTACTGACCGAACTGAAGCAGAACGACCAGTGGCGGGATATTCCGGTGGTGGTTTTTACCAGTTCCAGCTCGCCGAAAGACAAAGAAGAGTGCTACAAGGCCGGGGCCAGCGGCTTTATTCAGAAAGCCTTTTCGGTGAACACCATCAAAGCGCAACTGGAGGAAATCTGTCAGCGCTGGTTAACGAAAAAACGTTTTTCCCGCTAACCGTTCGCCGGTTCAAATCAGGTCCACGGCCAGAGACTTCCTACGAATTACTCACAACTTCGGCACTGGGTGTGAGCAAGGGAACACCTACCAGAAAGCGCTCATGATCGTAGTGAATCGTGACCGGCGAATGAGCCAGCAGCTTGTACTTGATCATGATGTTCTGCAAACCAATCTGATTGGACGGAACGGCTATTTTTTTCTTCTGTAAGTTATTTTCCACGTACAAATTATTCTCGCGTGTATACAGCCGAATGGTGAGCGGACGGCTGACGGCAATGATGTTGTGTTTGATGGCATTTTCGAGCAAAATTTGTAGCGTAAGCGGGGGAATCAGGTAATGCAGATAAGGCGGCTCGATGTCGATGTCCATGAAAATGCCGTCGCCATACCGGGTTTTTAGCAGGTGAAAGTACGCTTTTATGAACTGGATTTCATCGTTCAGCGGACACAGATCGCGGTTATTTTGCTGGAGCAGATACCGATAAACCGAGGAAAGTTCGTCCACAAAAAGCTCGGCCTGTTCTGTATCGCTCGAAATCAGTGACGAGAGTGAATTCAGGTTATTGAACAGAAAATGCGGGTTAATCTGGGTTTTCAGCGAGTCGAGCTGGCTCTGGAGGTTTACTTTTTTCAGTTCCTGGGCTTCCGTATAAGCCACTTTCCACCGCCGGTAAAGATAAACGCCCTCGTAATAGGCTGCAATCTGAATGGTACCAACAAAGGAAACGAGAGTGTTGAAAAAATAGGGCTTGAACTGTAGCGGGTCATCCGACGGCCAGAGTCCGATGAGTTCATAAAAAAAGGTCTGGGAGATGCGGATCAGGCTCGCGAAGAAAGCAAACCAGACCAGTTGATACAAGACCCGGTGTCGGGTTTGGGTTAGTTCGGGGTATTTCCGGCGCGATAAAATAATGCCCCAGCGATTGGTTTCCCAGACCACGACACTACCCAGGATAAAGAAAAACGGAATTCGCCAGTCGTCGGGGTACGGAACGTTTGTGTACCCGTACATGGTCCACTGCCCCACAAAAGCCAGCAAAGGGACACCCAGCAGGCGCGTCCACTTATCCTTCAGTTTTTGCATTTCACCTTCCGATCCATTCTTTAAACTCCCTGGTGCGGTCAGGGCTTACCACAATATCCTGCACAATACCACCGGATTCCAGGTTGATCTTAAATTGTCCGTTAAGGTAGGAATGAATTCGTGAAACTGCTCGGAGTTCAACAATAAACTGGTCGTTAATCCGAAAAAAGCGGGTTGGCTCCAGAAACTCTTCGAGGGCGTCGAGCGTGTATTCCACCACATAGCGGTTTTTGTCCCGGCTGTACAGATACGTAACCCCTTCTTTGGCGTAAAAAAAAGCTACATCGGCGGCATCAACCGAAACTAATCGCTGTTGTTTTCTGGCCAGGAACTGACTCCTGAACTCCGGCTGCCGGCTTTGCTTGCGGAGGTCGTCCACCAGTTCGTCAATGTCGGCCGACGTAATCTTGGGAGAACGATCCTGTTTGTACCGGGTCAGTACCTGCTCCAGTTCATCTTTTTTAATCGGTTTCAATAAATACTCGAAACGGTTTGTCTGGAACGATTTTACCGCCGATTCATCATACGATGTGGTGAAAACAACCGGACAATCAATCGAAATGAGGTTGAAGATCTCAAAGCTCTGACCATCGGAGAGTTCAATATCCATCAGAATCAGGTCCGGCTGGGCGTGCGATTTCAGCCAGTCCACCGTAGATTCAATCCCGTCCGTTGCCCCCAGAACGCGGCAGGTTGGATCGGTCTGGTTCAGAAGTTTCACTAATTTCTGAACGGCCAGCGGTTCGTCTTCAACGATCAGGATGTCCATGAATTCGGTTCCGGTTAAAATGAGATCAAATACGTCTTAATGAGCTTCGCTGCCAACCCCATTGCGGATGAATTGTTATAAAAGACTCCTGAGTTGCTTTTTTGCCCGGTATGGCGACAGAATTGGTGCCCGACAGAAATTTAGGCGAATAATTTGATTTCAGCGCACAAAAAATAAGTCCTAGCTGTTATCTAAATAGGATTAAATTTGCATCGGCTTTATTTCGATAATGCAATTTTCAACACACTTGTCATCAACTGTACAAACGCAGCAAACCGGCCAGTCGCTCTGGCAGTCGGCTGTTCAGGCTGGGTATCCCGCAGCCATCTGGCGCCTGCCCAACCGTAGCGAACGGGAGTTAATTATTGACGCTTCCGGCACGGTTTCGACCGTCGCCATGGATTTTGAAGAGCTTCCCATGGGGTTTGCCGTTAGTCCGTTTACCAATCCGGATGCGGAACAGACCCTGTTTTTAAAAGCTGATTTTTACTGGCGCTTCGACGAAAACGGTACCATTCTGGCCTCCGAGAATAAACTTTCCGATAAGCACCCGGCCCTCGACGTATTATTTCGCACGGCCCCCCAAACCGCCCGAACGGAAACCATCCCGGCCATTCAACTCATTGGACCGTCTGATGAGCAGCAAACCTGGTTTGAAAAAACCGTAACCCGGGCCATCCGGCAGATGGAACGCGGAAAGTTTCGGAAGGTCGTTTTGTCGCGCACCAAAACCATCCGGTTTGATGAGCAGCCCGACGTTTTGATGCTGTTTAACCGGCTGTGTAAGGCTTACCCGAACGCATTTGTATCCGCCGTGTATTTGCCCGAACGTAACCAGATCTGGCTGGGGGCCACACCCGAACGGTTGGTCAGCATGGAGGGCGACGGTATTTTCCGTACGGTGGCGCTGGCCGGAACGCAGTCGGCGTTTGACTCCGAGGGTCGCCCCAAACGCACCGCCGATGCTCCCTGGACCCAGAAAGAAATTGAAGAACAGGCACTCGTGGGCCGTTACATTATTGGCTGTTTCAAGAAAATCCGGATTCGGGAGTACCTCGAAGAAGGACCCCGAACGGTCATTGCGGGTAATCTGATGCACCTGCGTTCAGACTATTCGGTGGATATGCAGGCCGTTAACTTTCCGCAACTGGGTACGGTAATGCTGCGGCTGTTGCATCCAACCTCGGCGGTATGCGGTATGCCGCGCGAAACGGCTCAGGAGTTTATTCTGCAAAATGAAGCGCACGACCGGGAGCTTTACAGCGGTTTTCTCGGGCCTGTTAATATCTTCCGGGCCGAAGGCCCAGAGTCGCATCTGTTTGTTAATTTACGCTGTATGAAGCTCGAGGGGCAGGAGGGAACGCTTTATGCCGGAGCCGGTCTGACGGAAGATTCCGCCCCGGCTAAAGAATGGCGCGAAACCGAGCTGAAGTGCGATACCCTGTTGTCGGTCTTTAATAAGTCCTGAATAAAACGAAGTGGGATGTGTCCGCAACGGAACACATCCCACTTCCTCTCTTTAGTCGCGCGGTCCTTCCGCCGGATCGTTTGGCGCACGGTGTTCATCCGTGGTTCGGTTGGCTTGGGCACTGACGCCCGGCGATTCAGCATCCTGATCCTGATTCTTTTCCTGTTCCTGCGATTCTGCTTCGGGCTGGTTGGTTTCCTTCGGTTCCATCCGTTTTGTTAGTTTATATAGGTGAATGGTTGATGAGCGTTTACGGCCGACGGCTATACCTCGTCGTCTTCGCTCTCATCTAAATCTTCATCAAAGTCTTCGTCATCCTCATCATCATCGATGGTGAGATCTTCCTCGTCCAGATCTTCGTCATCGTCCGGACCGGTTGGCATGGATGCCGAGCCGCCGTAACCGCTGCTGCTCATTTCGCCCGGATAGCTGGCTCCCGACTCGTCCAGATCACGGGCAGTGGCAGTGGTTGATAAATCGAGATCCGTTGCTGCGGTGCCGTTGACGTCCATATCAGCAGTGGTTGGCATTTCGATGGTTTGGCGTTCCATAATTTATTGCGTATTGATTAAAGTGAATAGACAAGAAACACCACTTAAACCCGGCGGGTCACAGAAGGTTTGAAAGATTTTTACGGTTTAATGGAACGGGAAAATTTCTTTTAAGCGCAAAATGAGACTTTTCTTCCAGTCCGTCTACGGATAGGAATGGCCTGGCCGCTGCTTATAGATTTTTTTGTTATGCACATCCACCGAACGCACTGTGTGGAGGGAAAAACCTCTAAAAAGTAAAGGCGGAAAGGAATCACCCTTTCCGCCTTTATTCAGTTTGGTGGAGCAGTCTTACAAACTTCCCCCCAATGCCTTGAGCAAGGCCACGGTATACGAAACCCGCTGACCTTGCAGAATCACCAGTTGGCGTTCCGAATCAAGCACGGTGCGTTGCGCATCGAGCACTTCCAGAAAAGTTGTTAAGCCCTTTACATACAATTCCCGGTTGAGCCGTTCGGTATAGCGGGCCGATTCGAGGGCAATATTCTGCGCTTCAATCTGCTGACGGGTATTTTGCAGGTTATCCAGTGCCGTTTCTGCTTCGCGTTGGGCCGTCAGAAACCGCTGCTGGTAAGCTGCGTCGGCGGTGCGGTATTGCTGTTGGGCCAGCACGATGTTCTGCTGGTTCCGCTTTCCTTCAAAAATGGGGACGCTGGCGTTGACTCCGAACAGATACGTCATACTGGCCGGAAAAAACAGACCGCCAATCCGCCCGGTCAGCGTTCCGCCCGAGCCCACCAGGTTGATACGGGGATAGAGAGCCGACCGGTTAACCTGAATTTGTACATCGGCTACCTGGGTCTGCTGTTCGGCCTGCAACAGATCCGGACGACGGCGGAGTTGCTCGGCGGTGATGGCGGCAAAAGGCAAGTCCGGGAAAACCGTTCCCAGTCGGCCCGGCGATACCGTAAACGTCGCCGGGTTTTGCCCGCACAGGTTCGAGAGTCCGTTGACCAGTTCGGTCCGGCTTCGCTCCAGGCTCAACAGAAGAACCCGGATGTTAGCTAGGTCGGTTTCGGCCCGTTTGGCGTCGATTTCGTTGGTCAGACCCGCCTGAAAACGGGCGCGGATGATTGAAATGGTTGAGTCGCGCAGGGTGATGTTCCGACGGACCACAGCCTGTTCGCTGTCGTT
Organism: Larkinella arboricola; assembly: GCF_003259745.1. Taxonomy (GTDB): domain Bacteria; phylum Bacteroidota; class Bacteroidia; order Cytophagales; family Spirosomataceae; genus Larkinella; species Larkinella arboricola. The sequence continues at coordinate 366,257 of NZ_QLMC01000005.1, forward strand.
GGCGCGGATGAGATAATACAGCCGGGCGATTTCGGACGCAACGATCAACTGCGTAATCCGGACATCGGACTCCGAAACCTGCCGTTGCAGGTCCGTCACCCGAACGGTATTGCGGATGCGTTTAAACAAATCTACTTCGTAACTGGCATCGATGGGCAGAATCTGGAGCGTGTTGAGTTGCAGCCGGGGCAATCGTTCACTGGCTACCGGAACCGCCACCGGACGGTATTCCGACAAACTCTGGGTCGTGAAGTTAAGGCTGCTGCGGATCGAAGGGACCAGATACGACTCGGCCACCCGCACCCGAATCCGGGCTTCTTCAACCCGGCTGACGGCCACCCGGATATCGGGGTTGCTGGTTAGTCCCAGATCAATCAGCGAATCAAGCGTGGCATCGTGAAAAACCGCCCAGCCATCGCGCACCGTGTTCGTCGGAACAACCGCCGTCGTGGCCGAACCACCGGATGGACCTCCCGCCGAAGCCGTCGTCTGGGCCAGGGTAACCGTAATGCTAAACCATAAAACCGTAAAACAACTGTAACAAACTGCTTTTCTCATACTTTTTGTTTTGTGGCCAACCTTTGGCGCTGCAATTTAATTCGAACCTGCTGTCGTTCTTTAAGTCGGTCATCGGGATTGGTAATTACCTGTTCCTGCAACCCATCACAACTTCGAATGTCGTACCGAAATCCGGTCCCAATGTAATGGGCGGAACCCGGTTGAGCTATACCCACCATCTGCGGTAACCAGCAGGGTAGTGGCCGGAATCCACACCGGAAGACAGAGGGCTTTTAAATTGATCACGGCGATGGTATACTTCTCTCAGGCGCTAAACAAATACCGAAAAAAGAGGAATGCTGTACAAACTGAAAATTGGATGTATCGGAGGAGAGATGGCTCAGAATCTATATTTGACTGACAACAGCATTCTACTTTAAAAAGGTTTCGGCAACTGCGTATAATTATGCTATTTCTTACAATTGACAAATTATATACGGTGGTCACGGCTTTACGTCTGTATGCTGGAACGATCTTATAACCCGGACTCCTTTGAGAAACTCACGTTTAGAGCAGGTTAAAATTGGTCGTCCTCCCAGCTCTGGAGGGCGGAGGTGGCCGTTGCTGGCGTCGGGACGGGGGCAGAAGGCCGTTCGATGGGCGTTGGGCGGGGTTGCACACCGGGGCGGGGAGCCTCTGGCACCGGGCCAAACAGGCGGTTGAACGAGCGGGTATACTGGATACTCATCCCTCCCCCGGTAGTGAGCGTCCCGTAGGTCGTTGCGCTATAAATACCGAGCTGGTTCTGGTTTCGGTTATACATCTTCAGCCGAAGCTGTCCGTCGGGCGACAGCCAGTATTCCAGCGTCCATTCACCCAGCAAACTCGCAACGCTGGTCTGATTCTGGCCGTAGGTGAAACCGCCGTCCCGGCTGATCCGGAAGCGGTCGTTAAAGCGGTACGAGAACCGGAACTGAAGATTATTGACCATGTTCTGATCCAGGCCGTTCAGCGAAACGCCCACGTCGAGGTTCTTGTCCAGCGTAGAAGCCAGACGGCTGATCTGGTTTGAAATCAACTCGCTCAGGCTATTGGTCAGACCCGAACCCACCATATTGTTGGTCGTTGCCGCCGGATCAATCAGGCCCATACCTTCACCGGGAGCCAGCTGACTGAAGAGCAGAATACTGCTCACCTGCCGACCAAGCTCCTGATCGTTGCTTTTCAGCCGGGACTCAAAAGCGGCCACGGCCTGCCGGAAATCCGGTTGCTGCGGGTATTCTTTGACCTTCAGGTCGTAGGAAATATCCGGCTGTAAAAGCCGCCCGTTCAGGTTAATCAGCAAATCGACGGGATACCGGCGGGTTCGGTCGGGGTTATTGGAGTTGCCCGAAGAATAATATTGCAGGATGGGCGCCAGCGAGGCATACTGCGTATACGCCGTTTTAACGTCTACCATCGCTTCGTACGGGTCGCCGGTCCAGGTGATGCGGCTGTTGGGCAGCATCTGGAACCGTTTGTTGATCACGTTTTCAAACGTGAAGGTATATTCGCCCTGCTGGATTTCGTAGGCGCCGGTCATCGTAAAATCACCTTTGGTATCAATCCGCATCGCCAGCTGCCCCGTACCGTACGCTTTCATAATATCACCGGTCTGCCGGTCGAGCTGAATTTCGCAGTAGGCATCAGGTGTGATGGACAAATTAAAATCCATGCTAATGCCCGACAGATCGACCACCGGCTCATTGGGGCGGTTCACGCTGTCGCGCCGGGCCGGGTTGACATTGACAAACCGGATCACTTCTTCCTGCGAAACCGTTGCGGCCTGATCGAGCGGAATGTAAATCCGGGTTCCGCGGTTGCTGGTTACATTGGCCCGGATCGCCAGGTTATCAAATGGCCCTTCAATGCTGGCCCGTCCGCTGGCAACGGCGGTACCGTAAAAGTCCTCGTTGTCTTTCAGCGTCGTGTTCATGATCTTGAAGTTCTTCATGTCCACGATATTCATATCCACCGTGAAGTACTTGAAACCGTCGTGAAAAACACCACCCCGCAGGGTTGCGCGCCCGCCGTTCAGGTCCGTCAGCATCATGTCGCGGGCGACAATCTCGTTGGGGCCAAAGTAGATTTTATCCGAAAATCCAACGTCGGCTTTCAGGTAATCGAGTGTCAGCTTACCGTTCGTAATATCGACCGTACCGCCCAGAACTGGACTGCTGGCGGGCCCCTGAACGGTTACCGTACCGTTGGCTTTGCCGCTCACATTCGTAGCAATTCCCTGTAGAAAAGGCTCCAGAATCTGAAGGTCGGTTTCCCGAAGAACGGCTTCCAGATCCAGTGGATTGTCCGCTGATTGGCTCGGGTTATAAACGCCGGTAATGGCCAGTATTTCGCGGTCGAGCCGCCGAATCCGGGTGTCCAGATTGATACGGTTTGACTGGTCGAGCGTACTACGGTTGACGACGTTGCCAATCAAAAAGTCATTGTATTTCAGGGAATCAATTGTAATGTCGCCGTTAAGCAGGGGCAAACCGTATAGACCGCGAATCGCTACTTTGCCGTTGGCAAGGCCCGCAATTCGGGTGTTGAATACCGGGTTAAGCGTCGCCAGGGCAAAGTTTTTAGCTTCAACCTGGAGGGTTTGTAACGAATCCCGCGAGACTTGCCCACTGATCGAAACCTGTTGATTCTGATTGGCGACCGACAGGTTGCGGACGGTAATTTCCGGTCCGACAAACCGGATCAGGTTTTCGGGTGAGATGGCCCAGGTGCTGTCCAGCAACCGGAACCGCGAGCGTTCGAGTTCGACATCGATGGCATCCCCTTTGAACGTCAGCGAACCGTTGAGGTCGGCCCGGTTGGTGCTTTTTTGCTGTTGTAGACTCGTGGTAAAATCAATGTGGTTGACGTCCCACGATGCTTCCGCCTGTAGATTTTCGGTAGCCGCCAGCGAACCGAATTGCTGCTGAGTCGAAGTGATGATCAGCGACGCCAGTACATCCGGCGAATAAACATACTTCGACGTATTGAGGTCAATCGTGCTTTTGTAAAAGTTGTACTCGTCAAATTTCAGCGTATCAATGGTTCCGTTCACGGTTAACAGCGACGTCTGATCAATCCCGAAGCGTCCTTCCAGCCTTGTATTGGGCGACATATACAGCGACGGATACACCAGCGCCAGCAGCGGCTGCGAGTTTTTGAGCAAAAACGAATAGTCGATGTTGTAGGGCGAAATGGGTACCGGTTTGCGGAGTCGTTGCTGATAATAGGCGGCCAGCCCGGCGGCATTTCCGGCAAAGTTCAGCCGGTATTCCCGTGCAATCCGGTTCAGGTCATCGGCAACCTCGGTGAGCAGAAAGTTACCGTTTAGGTTTGCGTCGAGGTAGTCCGAATTGACCGAAATCGAGCGCACGCTGTCGATCATCGACGACGCCAGAAACAGCGTATCCAGCACGAGGCTGCGCTTCCGGTACGTCATTGATGTATTCAGCAGCCGGGCGTTTCCAACCAGTTCGTTCAGCGTATTTCCTTCCAGCTTCACATCCAGATCACTCCGTACCGACAGGCTGTCGTCGAGCAGTTTGGTGGCCAGAAAATCGGCTTTCTGGATCGTACCTTTCACCTGAAACTGATTTTTCGCGCCCCGCAGGTCGAACTCGCCGTCCAGGTTGAACGTCAGGTTGGTGTCCTGAACGCTGACCAGCCCCTGGAAAAAAGACTTCTGCAAATTGCCCTTCACCACCATGTTGCGGTAGTTGTACTGGCGAAAACCCACGCGGCTAAATCGGGCGTTCAGATCCAGCGAACCGTCTTTAATGGTCAGGCCCCGGCCTTCAAACGTGCCCTGGCCGTCGATGCGTTGCACCAGTTCGGGCCGGTCGATGAGCGAACCCACATTCACATCCGTCAGTTTCAGGTTGCCCCGGTAGGTGGTGGCCCGGTCACCATCCAGGCGCAGAGCCAGGTCGCCGGTCACCGTGCCAATATCGGTGCGGAAGGTCCCGGCGGTTTTGAAGTCAATAAACTGCCCGGCGTAGGTGGCTGCAAAGTGGACGGTACCCAGTTTGCGGGCAATCTCATTAAACGCCGAGTCGGAATAGTAGGGCCGCAGGTCGAGCATATTGACCTGTGACGGTTTAAACCGGAAATCGACCACGGTATTGACGTCGGTGTCCGGTAAGCCTTTGAATGACAGATCGCCCACAAGCCGACTCCGGCGGTTTTGCCCAAACCGGATGTCGGCGTTGGTTACTTTGAAATTCCGGATGTAACCGACGTAATCACCCGATGCCTGGGCCACGTCAAAATTCTTGTCAAAGTACGAGGTGAACGGGGCCAGATCCTGCGCCCGCACAACGGCATTGCGCAGGTTTGCCCGCATGATCACCTCGTCGTTGAATTCGTTGAAGGCCGAAAAACTGTCGTAGGAAAACACCACACGGTTGCGGACCGTCGAGCCGTTGATGCGGGCCAGCAGGTCATCAAGCCGCATTTCCTTGGCGCAGTAAAGAAACTTTGTATCGAGTCGGTGAATCCGCAGATTGGCCTGTTTTTCAAGACCTTTCATGCGTTTGATGTCCACGGCAATGGTATCGCCGAGCAGCAGAAAATCTTTCAGACTGGCGCTTAGCCCGTTGACCACAAAGTGATTGTAATCGAACCGGCGGCCACTCATGGCCGGTTTTCGCTGGTCGTGGTATGTAAACTTACCGTCGATCAGGGTGGCTTTCCCGATGGTAAACGGAACGTTCTGGTTGGGAATAGACGGTTTGGTGGTGTCGCGGGTCAGTTCGTTGATGCGGGCCAGAAAGTCGTCCATGTTGAGGTTGCCGGTTTTGGCATCCTTCACCAGCACCACATCGGGTTTGTAAAGCAGCACTTCGTCGAGGTGAATGTCGCGGCTGGCGTTGTTGATGAGCGTTTCCAGTTCGAGCGAAACCTCGAGCCGCCCCACGTTGATCATCGGTTTCAGATCGCGGTTCCGAATCGTTACTTCCTCCAGCGCCACGGAGTTAACCCAGACGTTGGGGAAGGAAAAATTGATGTCAACTCGCTGGATGTCAACCGGGAATAGAAGTTTTTCGGAGACTTGTTTGGCGGCATACCGTACCACTTTGGTTTGTACCGCCGGTATTTGCAAACTAATCACCACAATTCCGATGGCCAGCAATACCACCAGAACGGTGTACAGCAGGGTCTTGAGAAGTATGGTGAAGAATGACCGCATCTAGCTCTAATGAACAAGTAACAATGTACAATGAAAAAAGAACAATATCTACCCGTTTAGACGTCTTGTTGGAGGTAAAGTTTAATCAAATCGGACGGGTTTTAGCGGTTCATTCTTCCTTGTCCATTTTTCATTACTTCAAGATTCATTACTTTTGAAAAATGACAATTCTGGCAATTGAGTCTTCCTGCGACGAAACGTCGGCTTCCGTGTGTGTTAACGGAAAAATACAATCCAATGTTGTAGCCACGCAGTTAATCCACGAACAATACGGTGGTGTTGTCCCCGAATTGGCGTCGCGTGTGCATCAGCAACGGATCGTGCCGGTCGTCGAACGGGCCTTGCAGGAGGCAAATATAGAGAAAAACGCGCTAAATGCCGTTGCTTTCACCCGCGGACCCGGTTTATTGGGTTCGCTGCTGGTGGGTACATCCTTTGCCAAAGCCCTTGCGCTGGCCCTGGCGATTCCGCTTATCGAAGTACACCACATGCAGGCCCACGTACTGGCCCATTTCATTGATGAACACCGTGTGCCCCGGTTTCCGTTCCTGTGCCTGACGGTGAGCGGGGGGCACACCCAGATTGTGCTCGTGCGCGATTACCTGGATATGGAGATTATCGGCCAGACCCAGGATGATGCCGTGGGCGAAGCGTTTGACAAAACCGCCAAGCTGCTGAACCTGCCTTATCCGGGTGGCCCGCTCATTGACCGCTACGCCCAGCAGGGGAACCCCACGGCTTTTCAATTCCCGGAGGTGGAAATGCCGGGACTGGATTATTCGTTTAGCGGGATTAAAACGGCTTTTCTGTACTTTCTGCAAAAACAAACGAAGGCCAATCCCGATTTTGTGGCGCAGAACTTACCGGATATCTGCGCGAGCATTCAGCAAACGCTCATCAAGATTCTGCTGACGAAACTGCGGAAAGCCGCCCGGCAGACCGGTATCCGCGAAATTGCGCTGGCGGGCGGGGTGTCGGCCAATTCGGGATTGCGGACCGCGCTGGCCGAGATGGGAGGGCAGGAAGGCTGGAACGTCTACATTCCGAAGTTCGAGTATTGCACCGACAACGCGGCCATGATTGCGATGGCGGCCCATTTTAAATTTCTAAAAGGAGAATTTACCTCGCAGGAAGTTAGCCCGCTGCCCCGTTGGTGAACCAGCTCGGCCAACGGTCGGAACCGATTTCGTACCTTCGCTTTATGAACACCCCCGTCTTAAAAGAAATCTGGATTTACCCCATCAAATCCCTGGGCGGTATTTCGCTCTCGGAAGCCGTTGTTGAACAAAAAGGGTTTCAGTATGACCGCCGGTGGATGCTGGTGGAACCGAACGGAAAATTTCTGACGCAGCGCGAACATACCGTCATGGCGCTGGTGAACGTGGAAATGAGCGACGAATTTCTGCGGGTTTACCACCGCCACCACCCGGACGATGGGCTGGAAATTCCGCTCAACCAAACCACCGGCGAAGCCCTGACGGCTTACGTCTGGGATGATCAGGCCGTTGATGCGCAGGTGGTGAGTCGGCAGGCCGACGAGTGGTTCAGCCGCCTGCTCGGTTTGCCGTGTCGGCTGGTGTACATGCCCGATAATTCGCTGCGCCCGGTCGATCCGAGATACGCCCGGCCCGACGATGTGGTCAGTTTTGCCGACGATTTTCCGTACCTGCTCATCAGCACCGATTCGCTGGACGAACTAAACCGCCGGGCCGGGGCGTCGCTGGAGATGATTCGTTTTCGGCCCAATCTGGTGGTAGAGGGCACAAGTCCGCATGACGAAGACACCTGGTACCACTTCCGGATTGGTGACCTGGCCTTTTACGGCGTCAAGCCCTGCGCCCGTTGTGTGCTGACGACAATCGATCCGGAAACCGCCCGGAAAGGCAAAGAACCGCTCAAAACGCTGGCGACCTACCGCCGACTGGACAATAAACTTTTGTTTGGGCAAAACGTGCTGGCCGAAACGTCAGGAACGCTGCGTGTGGGCCAGCCGGTCACGGTGTTGGAACGGCGCCCCGCCCGATTGCCATTTTCCTGACAAAGACCAGCCGCCGAACCGAACCGTCTTTTATTTCACCTGTAACTTCACAACCACCGGAAGGTGATCCGAAGCGTATTGTTCGTCAATAACCGTGGTGGAGAGCGTTTTAAACGTACCGCCCGGTTTGAACATGATAAAATCAATCGCCCGGCTGGGGTTGACGACGGGAATGGTTGGGGCGCAATCCTGACAACTGCGGACGAAATGCTGATCCAGATACCGGATTACCCGGCTGTCGGCCTGCGCGTTAAAATCACCGCCCATAATCATGGGCAGCCCCGACTTTTCAAAGTGCTGAACGATCTGTTCGGACTGTGAAAGCCGGTTGGCTTCTTTCAGGTCGAGGTGCGTACTGGCAAAGATGATTTTTTTGCCTTTGGCGATTTCTACCGTTACAGCCGCAATGGTACGGGTTTCGCCCCCGATAGCCGGATCGACGGGCAGGATAAACCGGGTGGAGTCCAGAATCGGAAACCGGGACAGGACGGCCACACCATAATCGCCCCCCTGATGGTCGATGGCTTTCGAAAAAAAGAAATGCATTCCGGTCAGCCGGGCCAGTTCCCGTGCCTGATTAATGCCTTTGCCGGACCGCTCCGTATTGACATCCACTTCCTGCAAGGCGACAAAATCCGGTTTTTCTTTCGTAATCACTCGGGCAATGGCGTCCACCTCGATTTTGGTTCCGGCCGAGGGTGGGTTGCAGTGGTGAATGTTGTAGGTCATCACCGTCAGGTTCTTTGTTTTCTTCGCGGGCCGGTCACTGGTTTTTTGGGTGCCGTCGTTGGCCTGAGTCAGTAACGACACAAACGTTAAAAGCAGGGCAAGGGGTTTTTTCATGCGATTCGATTGACAATTCAAAATAAGAAGTGGCGGTTGTTAAGTTCTTGCTTTTTTTGGGATGGTGTAGTGGCCCACGACTTCCCCGTCAGTCTGCGAGCAGGTACGTTGACGCGTTTTAAAAAGTAACCCCGGATTGCATCCGGGGTTGTGAGCTACTTGAATTATTCCCAGTTGGGGTTCTGGGTCAGGTTGGGGTTCAACAGGCGCTCCTGTCTCGGGATCGGGTACAGGTAATCGCGGGCTTCGTTGAACTTCTTGTTGATGTGGTTGTTCACCACGATGTTACCACCCTTGTTGCCATTTTCGAGCAGAATCTCGCTGCCCAATTTCAGCAACTGCGCACCCGGCATAGTCGGTTTGGTGCCTTCATAGATCACCAGGTCCACTTTTCCGTTTTTGTCCAGATCGTAGTTGCCGGGGCCGGGGAAGTACATACCCTTGAAGGTTTTGGTCAGCAACTGGCCTTCTTTCCAGCGAATGAGATCATCCCAGCGGAAGTAGTTTTCCATCACCAGTTCGATGCGCCGTTCGCGCCGGATTTCCAGAATCACGCCGGTATTGGCTCCTTTCAGTTGGGTGTACTGCTGCGCCTGATACGGGTCCGGGTTGGCGTTGGCAGCCGCCATATTGATGTTGGGCATACCCACCCGGTCGCGGGTCAGTTTGGTCGATACGTCCAGATCGGCCTGCGTTAGCGTTCCGCGTTCTGCTTTGGCTTCGGCAAAGTTCAGCAGCACTTCGGCATACCGGAAAATGGGCATGTCGGTGATGTCCTTGTTGAAGGTATCCCATTTTGGCTCTGAAACGAATTTGATCAGCTGATAGCCGGTTACGGTCGCCCCAAATTCGGGTACCAACGGGGCGGTTTCGCCAATGCGGGTATAGCCCGGCGTCCGGATGGTCTGCGCCAGACGCGGATCACGGTTCTGCACTTCTTCGGCAAACTGCATGGTTTCATAGCCTTTGATGTCGGTAAAGCGCGATCCATCGGCCATCAGATAGCTGTTCACCAGTTTTTTCTCCAGCCCCGGCCGGCCCTGAGAAGCCGTCATGGTGTAGTAATTCAGGTTGTGATACACCTGGAGTTCGTCGCTGAAATCCCGCGCCAGAATCACCTCGTCGGGAATGGCGTTATCGGACGAAAACAGTTTCTGGTAAGCCGTCGTGGGCGTGGCTTTGTAGATGGTGTAGCCGCTGCTTTTCATCAGTTCCTCGGAAGCCGCAATACATTCGTCAAGCCATTTGTCCGAATTTGGCAGGTTAAATTCCGTATGGTATTTCCGGAACGTACCTTCGTACAGCCCAACCCGGGACTTCAAGGCCAGCGCCGTCCATTTTGTTACGGTATTCACTTGCCGGGATGCATCGAGGTTGGCAATGGCGTAATTGAGGTCAGCCAGCACCGAATCCATCACCATCGCGCGCGGGTCGCGGGCTTTGGTGAGCATATCCTGATCGGAGATTTCGATGGTGTGCGAATACCAGGGCACATCCCCGAACCGCTTCACCATGCCGTAGTAAAAGTGCGCCCGGAAAAACCGCGCCAGACCGTTGTATTTGGCCACGGCCCGCTTGTCGGGGCATTTGCCCGAATTAGCCAGGAAGTAATTGATGTTCCGCAGGGTTCCCCAGCTCCAGCCGCCCCCGCTGGTAGGCACCACACGCGTGCCCTGCAACTCGTCGCGCAGGCTGTTTTTTACGACGTTATCCACATCTTCGAGATACACATCCTCGCCCGAAGGCAGGGCGTTGTAAAACGAATTGGTATAAAGCAACAGGTCATTTTCGGTCTTGAAAAATGTCTCGGGTGAAATGGCGTCCTGGGGCAGCAAATCCAGATCGCAGGAGGTGAGTCCCACAACCAGAGCGATCAGGCTGATTATTTTTTTCATGGATAGTCGTTGGTTAGAAATTGATGTTCAGACCGGCAGAAACGGTTTTGGACAACGGATAGGTCCGGCCGTTTGTGGCGTCACCGTCGAATTGTTCCGGGTCAATGTACTTGGTTCTCAGGCGCGTGAAAGTCAGCAGGTTTTCACCGCTCACGTAGATACGCGCTCTCGGAATCCGGATTTTCCGGGTCAGCGTTTCCGGGAAGGTGTAGCCGATGACCACGTTTTTCAGCCGCAGATAGCCAATGTTCTGGAGATACCGATCGTTGACCGAGTTGAGGTCGCCACCACCGTTGAGGGCCGTATAACCCCGCAGTACCGGGAAATACGCATCCGGGTTTTCCGGCGTCCAGACGTCCGCTTCGAAATCCCGTGGAATGAACGAGTAATACGGGCGGGAATAGGGGCCCCAGAACTTATCGGCGTTTGCACCCGGATACCAGTGCCGGCGCCAGATTCCCTGCGTCAGCATGGACAGGTCGAAACCGTTCCAGGAAGCACCCAGGTTAATCCCGTACCGGTACCGCGCCTGCCTGTTACCAATGATTTTTAAATCACCGTGGTCGGCCAGTGTATTGGCTCCCTGATCGATTTTGCCATTGCCGTCCACATCGATAAACTTCAGATCGCCCGCCCGCAGCTTGCTCCAGTCGCCGGGGGCACTCAGCCGCTGTTTGTTCACGATGGTCTGGTCAACGGCATAGGTCTGGGCCTCTTCGTCGGTTTTGAAGAAGCCGTCAATCGAATACCCCCAGATTTCGCCGATAACCTGCCCTACGTAGCGGCTCGACAGAATCTTGTTCGGGTTGTCGAATTTCGTAATCGTCGATTTGGAATCCGACAGAATGAACGAGGCATTGTAGGAAAGCGTCTTGCCAGCCACCTTAACCTGGTCGCGCCAGCCCAGCGACAGTTCGAAACCTTTTGTTCGTAAATCCCCGGCATTCTGCGTGGGTACCGCAGCACCGTATACGGCCGGAAGTACCTGACCCGGCACCAGCATGTCCGTCGTGTTCCGGATGTAGGCGTCGAAGGAGAGGTTCAGGCGGTTTTTGAAGAAATCGGCGTCCAGACCCAGGTTCGAGGTCGTGGCTTTTTCCCAGGTCAGGTTCGGCGAAATCGGGTTCGGGCTGTTCACGTAAAAGAGCTTCTGTCCGTTGTTGATCCAGTTTGACTGGGCCGTGGGCATGATCGAGATATACGGGTAAAAGCTCGACGAGTTGGTGTTAGACGGCAACTGGTTGCCCAGCGTTCCGTACGACGCCCGGATTTTCAGGTTGCTGACCACGTTGCGGACGGGTTCAAAGAAGTTTTCTTCGCTGATCCGCCAGCCCGCCGACACCGACGGGAAGAAACCGTACCGCCGACCTTCGCCAAACCGCGAGGTTCCGTCGTAGCGCCCGTTCACTTCCAGCAGATACTTGCCGACGTAATCGTAGTTCAGCCGGAAAAAGGCTCCGAAGAGCGAATACTGGTACGAACCGCCCCCCGACAATTGCTCACCGGTACCCAGTTCCAGGTCGTTCAACCCTTCAGAAAGCAGGTTTTTCCGGGCCCCGAACAGCCGCTGGTGCTTTTTGGATTCGTAGTTCATCCCGGCCGTTGCCGATACATAATGTTTCCCGAACGTGTGGTTATACGACGAGTAGAGGTTGGTCACGTGCATCGGGTCGAACCACATTGTTTGCCGGTACTGGTCGGTATTGTAGTTGGGCACCGTCGTCAGAATACCGGGCTGAATCGAATACTGGGCCACCGCCGAGCGGTACCAGTCGTCGGCCATGTAGAACGAATACGAGTGGTTGGCAACCAGATTCCAGGTCTTGGTAAAGTCAATCGTCACCGAGTTGATCGTCGTCAGTTCGTGTACGCCTTTCTTGCCACCCGCTACGCCTTTCATCAGGTTGGCAAACAAACCGTCGCCGATGGAATAGTTGTTTTTCAGGGTGTTATATGTAGCCGTTCCGTCCGGGTTGAGTGGCGCGTAGGCGGGCAGGGCGTGTACCGTGATGGCAACGAAGTTGGAATTGGCGCCCCCTTCCAGACCCGGATAGGTGTATTTGGAATCGAAATACTGCGTGTTGTTGCTCACCCGCAGCCAGGGCGTCAGTTGGGCGTTGATCTTGCTCCGCAGCGTATACTGCGTAAACTTGTCGGTATTCATCCGCATGATCCCGTCTTTCTGGAAAATTGATCCCGACAGGAAGTAATTGACTTTATCGGTCCCGCCCGACAGGTTCAGGTTGTGCTGGGCCGACGGCTGCTTCATGTTAAACAAGGTGTTCCACCAGTCGTAATTACCGTAGTAATTGTAAATGTCTTTCCCGTTTACATTTTTAACGACCGTCCAGGGCCGGGCCGGATTTTCGGTTTTATCGTACCGACGCGCTTCCAGTTCCTTGTAATCTTCTTCCGAATACCGGGTATAGCTGTTACCGGTTGCCCGGATAAACGCTTCATCGTTCAACCGCACGCTTTCGTAGCCATTGGTCATGAAGTCGGTGCTCACGGTAGGGGTCGACCAGCCGAAGTTGTTGCTGTAGGCAATGCTGGTTTTGCCGTTTTTGGCGCTTTTGGTCGTCACCAGCACCACCCCGAAAGCACCCCGCGCCCCGTAGATGGCCGAAGCCGCGGCATCTTTCAGCACCGAAACCGATTCTACGTCGTTCGGGTTGATGCGGTTGATGTCGCCGGGTACGCCGTCGATCAGCACCAGCGGACCACCGCCATTGATGGACGTTTCCCCGCGCACGTTCAGGCTCCCGCCCTGTCCCGGCTGACCGGTGTTGAACGTGATGTTCAGGTTCGGAATCATCCCCTGCAAAATCTGCGACATGTTATTCACGGGCCGGTTTTCGAGGTCTTTGGCCTGCACCTGCGACACGGCGCCCGTCAGGTTTACTTTCTTCTGAGTTCCGTAACCAACCACCACCAGTTCTTCCAGGCTTTTGCTGTCCGGAGCTAAGGTAACATTAATGACCGAGCGGTTGCCGACGGTTATTTCCTGCGAGGTATAACCCACGAAGCTGAAAACCAGCACCGCCGACGAATTCGGTACGGCCAGTTCGAAATTTCCGTTACCGTCGGTGGTGGTTCCGCGCGTGGTGCCTTTCAGCACGACGCTCACGCCCGCCAGCGTTTCGCCCTGTCCGTCGGCTGCCCGCACGGTTCCTTTCGGCCGGATTTCCTGCCGGGCCAGGTAGGAATCCATTTTCTCGGCCAGATTGGGCAGCAGCGTTTCCGGCTTAAAGCCCTTTTCGCGCGCCAGCACAATCTGTTCGTTGATCACTTTGTACGTAATGCCCCGGGGCATCAGCAGTTGGTCCAGAATCCGGGACAGTTTCTGGTTTTTTACATTAATCGAAACCGCATCCCGCAGCGAAACCCGGCTGCTGTAAACAAACTTCGTATTGGCTTTTTCCTGGATTTGGTCCAGTGCTTCCTTGAGCGGAACATTCGTAAGCTGAAGCGTCATATCCTTACTCAGGATCGACTGTGCCGTTGTCTCCCGGGCGTAGCTGATGCCGGTCAGGAGAAGAGCAAGTATCCATTGAAGTAATCCGATACGCATGATTTTTCGCCAGTCGACCGACTGGTTTAGGGTAAAAATTTGCATAGTTTTGATGGTCTAATGGTTAACGCTGTTGGATAAATCGTCCTTTTTGCTTCGGTGGCACGAAGCCGAAAGGCAACCCGTTTAGGCCGGGGGTGGTGGCACACTCCCGGTTTTTCAGGCTTAGGGCGGCAGGGTGTAAACGTCGGTCATACAGTCGGTTTATGGTTGAGGATTTATTAAGAATAAGAGAGAATCGGTTTGTCCGTTAATCGCAGGGAAGCCCGTCAAGGGTAAGTACGTTTCCGGATAGTGTATACGTTGCTTCCAGCGCCGTACAAAGCATTTCCATAATCAAGGGCAGCGGCTGTTGTTCAAAATCAGCATTGACGAGGCAGGTTGCGATTTTCGGATTGCTGAACCTGACCTGAATGTCAAACCGTTTTTCCAGTTGCCGGGCGACCTCATCCAGCGGAGTGTTTTCAAAGACGACCGTTACCGGCTCGTAGATTTGTTTCTTATACTGAACCGGAATGGGCGAGGAGGTCAGGCGTCGGGATGCGGTTTCGAACGTGGCCTGTTGCTGCGGTTTCAGAATCACCTGCTGCTCGTTCTGCTGCTGGTCGGGGGCGCTCACCTGAACCCGCCCGGTTACCACCGAAATCCGGAACACCGCGTGGCTGGCCGGAGCCTTGACGTTGAAACTGGTTCCCAGCACCTTGATCCGCATTTCCCCGCTTTGAATAAAGAACGGTTGTGCGGGATTTTTTTTTACGTCAAAAAAGCCTTCTCCGGAAAACGTAACGAGCCGTTTGTCCCGGTCAAATTTGCTGGGATACGTAATGGCCGCGCCGGAATGCATCCAGACCGTGCTGTTGTCGGGAAGCTGGTGCTTCACCAGACGGGGTTTCTGATTGACAAAATGGATCAGGTCGGCCGGTTTTTTTCTCGGCTGTTGTGCCACAGCCGGTGCCGCTTCCGTTAGCGACCGGTTTTCATTTGCCACATACCGGGTTGAGAAGTAAAGACCAAGTACCAGCGCCACTGATGCCGCCAGGCCGATTATCCAGCCCCACGGCAGGGTGCTGTGCAACGGTTTTTCGTCGGCCTGAAGCTCATGCTGAATGTGGCGAAAGGTTTCGTCCTGCAATTGGTGCTGCGCGGGCTTGGGTAGGGAGTCCAGATAATCGGGCTGGCCGGAAAGCGACGCATACCAGGCTTCCACCAGTTCATTTTCCTGCTCGGTACACTCGTTCCGCAGGTATTTATCCAATAGGTGAGGAGAGATTTTCGGCATGTTTAGGAATCATTCAACTCCTAAGTCGCGCGCCGGAACGATAACCCTTAGTCGGTTTGAAAAAAAATTAAAAAAGCGAAAGAAAAAGCAGCGTGTAGACGAAATGTTCTTTCAGGTATTCTTTTAGCAGACGCAGGGCCTTGGTAATGTGCTGTTCAACCGTCTTTTCAGAGATCGCCAGTTGCAGCGCAATTTCCCGGTTAGAATGTCCCTGCCGACTCAGGACAAAAACCTCCTTACATTTCTGGGGCAACCGATGCAGCCCCTGTTCGTACCGGTGTTGCAAATCGGCGGTCAGAGTTAGCTGGTCCGTCAGGGCTGTGGAACCGTTGGTTTGAATTTCCCACTGGTTATAGTGATACTGACGGGTAAACTCTTTCCGGTAATGCGAAATAATGAGATTTTTGGCGCTGGCGAACAGGTAAGACCGGCAGGACAGGATCGTGTTTCGGTGGCGCTGCTGCCATAGCATAACAAACAGTTCCTGAATGATTTCCTGCGCAACAAACTGATCATTTACCTTGCTGAAGGCATAATTGAATAAGAGCCGGAAGTATCGGTTATAGAGTTCTGCAAAGGCAAACTCGTCGTTGTTTTCGCCAATTGACTTCAGGATGTCTTCGTCGGAATGGGCGCTATAAAGTAAATTCATACCCTGAATGGCCTACGTCATTTACGGAGTTAGACGGACTTTTTGCAAAATTCGGGCTCTTTTTCGTTTGATCGCTCAATGGCTCATTAAGGAATCGCGCAGTTTTTAGCCACATGATAACATGAAATTAACATAAAATTATATAATGCGCCAGACCATACCCCGGTAATAGGAAATCGAACGGGAACGTACCCGGCCAATGGCAATCTAAAATTACGGCTATTTTTTAGGTCTGCAAGGCCGATATTACCCGCTAAAAGATAGCTTTGCACAGAATTTCTGCTCTTTCAGCAGTCAGCTTAACGATTTAGCTTCTGGTTCGTTGATGAAGGAAAATAGGACAGAAGCCACTCTATGAAGTTTTGGGAGTCTACGAAAGCGTTTTTAAAAACCGCTCACTATCTCAGTCTGGATGTAGTGGTGGGTGCGGTATTTTCGCATATCATGGTGGCCCGCCTGCCGGACGGACGCCAGCCCGTTGACTGGGCGACCACGGTGTTGCTGGGCCTCTGCGTCTTTATAATTTATACCGTTGATCGCTTATACGATGTCCGCAAGGGCCTGACTTCCAAGGCGACCTTAACACCCCGCCACCGGTTCCACGCCGAACATCAGGCGGTGCTGATTCGCGTTTTGTTGGGGCTCGTCGTGGTTTGTGCCATTTTGCTGTTCTGGCTGCCCAAAAGTGTAATCTGGTTTGGGGCGGCTCTGGCGCTGGTTTCGGGGGCGTATGTCTGGGGTGTTTCGCGCCTGCCGGCTTCCAACCGAAAGCTGGTCTGGAAAGAACCGGCGGTAACGTTGCTCTATACGGTGGGCGTCTGGGGGAGTTCGTGGGCGCAGAAACCGAGCATCGGCTGGTCGGAAATCGGCCTGGGTATGTTGTTTTTGATCGTCGTTTTCCAGAACCTGCTGCTGTTTTCGGTCATGGAAGCACAGGAGTTTCCGGAAGACTCGTTTTCGCTGGCAACCCTCTGGGGCTTCGAGCGGTGCGACGTGGTTCTGCGGACCTTTACGGGGGTGGTGACGGTATTGGCGCTGGTCATCTTTTTTCTGGCCGACGACCGGTTTGCGCAGCGGGCCGCCATCATTGAGGGAATGATGAGCGCGGTTTTGTACGCCATCCAGCGTTATCCGAAGTCGTTTCTGACCAACGAGCGTTACCGGTGGATCGGCGATGGGGTATTTTGGCTGCCGTTTTTGATTTTATAACCCTTTTTCCAACAATTTGTGGCCTGAAAAGCTTTTACCGAAAGGATTTGACTCCTTCCTTAAGAACTGTAAATTGGCGGCCGATTCTAACTTCTATACCATATGACAACTGCATTTGATTCTGCAACTCAAGCTACCATCGACCAATGGCTCAACGGCAATTACGACGCTGAGACAAAAGCCGAAATCCGTAAATTACTGGACAACGGCGAAACAACTGAATTGACGGATTCTTTCTATAGAAGTTTGGAATTTGGTACGGGTGGGCTGCGCGGAGTAATTGGCGTCGGGTCAAACCGCATGAACCGCTATACCGTTGGAGCCGCTACGCAGGGGCTGGCCAACTACCTGAATGCGACGTTTCCGGATCAGCAGATTAAAGTGGCTATTGCGCACGACAGCCGCCGGATGAGTCCGGAATTTGCCCGGATTGTGGCTGATATTTTCTCGGCCAACGGCATTGAAGTCTACCTGTTCAGTGCCCTGCGGCCCACGCCCGAACTGTCGTTTGCCATCCGCCAGCTGGGTTGCCAGAGCGGGATTGTTGTAACGGCTTCGCACAACCCGCCGGAATACAACGGCTACAAGGCTTACTGGAACGATGGCGGTCAGGTGGTTGCGCCCCACGATAAAAACATCATTACCGAAGTCAACAAAATTACCTCCATCGACGAAGTGAAATTTGAGGGCGTGCCCGAGAAAATCCACCTGATCGACGAGGAGATTGACCGCGTATACGTGGAGCGGATCAAGTCAAACTCAATCAATCCGGATGTCATTGCGCGGCAGAAAGACCTGAACATCGTCTTTACGCCCATCCACGGTACCGGTATTACGCTGGTGCCGCGCGTGCTGGAAGCGCTCGGTTTCACCAACGTGAACATTGTGGAGGAGCAGGCTCAGCCCGACGGTAATTTCCCGACCGTGAAATCCCCCAACCCCGAGGAGCGCGATGCGATGCGGCTGGCGCTCGAAAAAGCGGAGGCTCTTAACGCCGATCTGATCATGGCAACCGACCCCGATGCCGACCGCGTGGGTTCGGGAGCCCGCAACCACCACGGCGAGTTTGAACTGCTGAACGGCAACCAGATGGCCAGCCTGATCATCTATTACCTGTTGCAGGCCTGGCAGGACGCCGGAAAACTGAAGGGCAAGGAGTTTGTGGCCAAAACCATTGTAACCACCGACCTGATCGACAAAATGTGCGAGCAGTACGGGGTATCGTGCTACAACACGCTGACCGGTTTTAAATACATTGCGCAGATCATCCGTGAACTTGAAGGGCAGCAGCAGTTTATCGGCGGGGGCGAAGAAAGCTACGGGTATTTGATCGGGGATTTTGTTCGGGATAAAGACGCCATTGCTTCCTGCGCCATGATTGCCGAATTGACGGCTTACGCCAAAGACAAAGGCTTGAGCCTGTTCGATTTGCTGATGGAGATGTACCAGAAGTTCGGGTTCTACTACGAAGGACTGATCTCGCTGACCAAAAAAGGCAAAACCGGCGCCGAAGAAATTCAGCAGATGATGGCCGACTTCCGGGCCAATCCGCCCAGGCAGATCGCGGGGTCGGAAGTAGTACGGGTTGACGACTACAAAGCCCTGGAACGGACCGACCTCAAAACCGGTGAGAAAACCGCTATCGAAGCGGGCAAGATGGGAATTGAGGCTTCCAACGTGTTGCAGTTCTTTACCGCCGATGGCAGCAAGGTTTCCGCCCGTCCGTCCGGCACCGAACCGAAAATCAAGTTCTACGTCAGTGTCAACGAACCACTGACCAACAAAGAAGACTTTGATGCGGTTTACGACAAGTTGAAGCAAAAAGTACAGTCCGTTATGACCGATCTGAAGCTCTCCTGAAGCCGTTGAATCTCAGTACTTCAAAAAGCCGGAACGACCTTCCGGCTTTTTTATTGTGGTTTTTGGCGAGTTACAAAATATTTTTTTTGACTAGCGGGCATAAAATTTGATTTTTTATAATAAAAAATTTTACTTTGGTAGGCTTGTACTCTGTTAAGTGCAAGCCTATTCTCTTTTTATACAAACCAACTACTATCTCTATTTTATGAAGCATCCTTACCTGAAACCGATCTCTTCGGTTGCAGCACTCGTATTGCTATGTCTGCTCACAACCGTTGCCTGGGCGCAGGAACGTAAAATCAGTGGCAGTGTCATCGACGGAACTGACAAAACCCCCCTTCCCGGCGTCAATGTTCTTATAAAAGGTACCAGCACCGGGGTATCAACCGACGCCAGCGGACGTTTCACGCTGAATGTTCCGGCCAATAACAATGTTCTGGCCATTTCGGCTATTGGTTACGAACCGCAGGAGGTAAATATTGGTAACCGTTCCGAGATTACGGTTACCTTACAGGCGGACATTAAAACCCTGTCGGAAGTAGTTGTTACCGGCTATGGTTCACAGCGCAAGAAAGACATTACCGGCGCGGTGACGGTAGTAAAAGGAACGGATCTGACGGCGGTTCCGGCGGCCAGTCTGACGCAGCAGCTACAGGGCCGGGCTGCCGGGGTGACGGTCGGAAACGATAACTCACCCGGCGGGGGAACGATGGTCCGGATTCGCGGTTTCGGAACGATCAACAACAACTCGCCCCTGTATATTGTCGACGGTGTTCCAACAACGGGCTCGCTGAACAACATAAACCCCAACGATATTGAGAGTTTGCAGGTGCTGAAAGATGCGTCGGCGGCATCAATTTACGGGGCGCGGGCGGCCAACGGCGTGGTGATCATCACGACCAAAAAAGGGAAAGTCGGGGAGCCTAAAATCACGTTTGATATGTACGCGGGGATCCAGCGGAACGGGAAACTGATGGATTTGACCAACTCGCAGGAACTCGGACAACTGCTCTGGGAACAGGCCAAAAACGTTGGGCAGACACCCAGCCACGCCCAGTATGGCAACGGAGCCGAGCCGCGCATCCCGGACTATATTTATCCGTCGGGGGCAATGGAGGGCGATCCGCGACTGGCCCGCGATGCCAACGGCAATTACCTGAATTATTCGTACGATCTGACTGATCCGGCGTTGGGAAGTACGAAATTCATGATCACCAAAGCCAATAAGGAAGGCACCAACTGGCAGGATGTTATTTTTAATCCGGCACCGATTCAGAACTACCAGATTGGCGCCAGCGGAGGAATGGGCAACGGAGCGTATGCCATCTCGTTCAACCATTTTAATCAGCAGGGAATCCTGGAGCATACCAACTACAAACGGTATTCGATCCGGGCCAATACGGAGTTCAAGGTGAAAAACCGGCTGAAAATTGGGGAGAACCTGACGGTTTCGTATGACGAACGGGTTGGGTTTACCAACAACGACGAATCCAACCCGATTGCCTTCGCCGTTCGGTCGCACCCGCTGATTCCGGTATACGACGTAGCGGGGAATTTTGCCGGTGCCAAAGGGCTGAACCTGGGCAATGCCCGCACCCCGTTGCAGGAATTGTATCGGGCCAAAGACAACAAAACCAAGGGCGTTCACCTGTTTGGAAACGCCTTTGGGGAACTCGATCTTTTCAAGGGCCTGACCTTCCGGACGAGCTTTGGGGTGGAATACAACCTGTACAACTTCGATCAGTTTACGCCCCGCGACCCCGAATCGCCCGAAGCGCGGAATGCCAACAGCTTCCGTTCCGAAAACCGCTACGACAACTCCTGGACGTGGTATAATACGCTGACCTATAACCGGACGTTTGGTAACCACGGGTTAAATATTCTGGCGGGTACGGAGTCGATTGCCACTTACGACTTCATCTTTGATGCAACCCGCAGCAACTACGCTTTTGATGATCTGGATTACCGGTACCTGAACGCGGGCAGTCCGCTGGGGTTACAGAACAGCGGACGGGGCGCAAACCGCACGCGCCTGTTTTCGCTCTTTGGCAAGGTCAACTATTCGTACAAGGAGTTCTTCCTGGCCGACTTCACGCTGCGTCGTGACGGCTCGTCACGGTTTAGCCCGGCCAACCGCTACGCCATTTTTCCGGCGGCCAGTGTGGGTTTCCGGCTTTCCGAGCTGAATTTCATGAAGAGCGTCGATCTGGTTTCCGACCTGAAACTGCGCCTTGGCTGGGGTAAAACCGGCAATCAGAACATCCCGAACATCTACAACGCCTTCACGCTGTACGAATCGCGGCCCATCGAAAACCATTACGACATCAACGGAGCCAAATCGTCGATTGTGCCGGGCTTTGATCTGGTTCAGTTTGGTAACCCGAACGGTAAATGGGAAACCACCACGTCGACCAACATTGGTCTGGATGCCAGTTTGCTTAACAACAAAATTGAGGTGGTTTTCGACTGGTATATCAAGAAAACGACGGATATGTTGACCCAGATCGACATTCCCTACACGCAGGGCATTGCGACGGTGCCGTTCACAAACATCGGCGACATGCAGAATAAGGGGATTGATCTGAGCATCAACTACAACGGCAAGGCAATGGGGGGCGCCCTGCGGTACTCGATTGGCGGTAATTTCTCGACCTACCGGAATGAAGTGCTGAAAATCAACAATGACCCCAACTCAATCAAGTTTGGTTTTGCAACCCGTCTGCCCGCTATGAGTGCAACGAAGGTGGGTTATCCGGTGGCTTCGTTCTACGGGTATTTCATCGACGGTATT
The DNA here is from genome assembly GCF_003259745.1 of Larkinella arboricola. GTDB lineage: Bacteria > Bacteroidota > Bacteroidia > Cytophagales > Spirosomataceae > Larkinella > Larkinella arboricola. The sequence goes on from NZ_QLMC01000005.1 coordinate 388,120, forward strand.
TTCCAGACAGCCGAAGCAGCCAAAAATGCGCCCCAGTTCGGGACGTATAACCGGGCAGGTTCGTTTATCTTCAGGGATACCAACGGCGATGGCGTGGTGACTACCGCCGACCGCGATATTATCGGAAACCCGCACCCGGATTTCACCTATGGTCTGAATTTGAGTGTAGGGTATAAGGCGTTCGATCTGACGGTATTTGGACAGGGTGTTTACGGCAACGACATCTTCAATTACATGAAGTACTGGACGGATTTCAACACCTTCCAGGGCAACCGCAGCAAACGGATGCTGTACGACTCCTGGCGCCCCGGCAAAACCGACGCGATTCTGCCCGAACTCCGCTCGACGGATGCCACCAGCGCCCAGATTTCGACGTACTTCCTCGAAAAAGGCTCGTATCTGCGGATGAAAAACATCCAGTTGTCTTATACATTACCCGTTACGCTGCAACAGAAACTCGGTTTGGGCTCAACGCAGATTTATGTTCAGGGTCAGAACCTGCTGACGTTTACCAAGTATTCGGGATTGGATCCGGAAATCAATCTGCGCCGGTCGGGCGATAACAACCAGGATACGCACCTGGGGGTTGATGAAGGCGCCTATCCGGTGGCAAAAACGATGCTGGTCGGGCTGAGACTGAGTTTCTAACCGACAGCTCCGCCGAATCCTTCGTTTATCCAAACTATTGAATCACTCATTCACGAATTTTTCCAATGAAAAAGATATTCATGCTTACCTCACTGCTGACGGCCGGACTGGTTACGTCGTGCAGCGAGTCATTTCTGGACGTACGGCCACAGGGTGTGGCTTCGCTGCAACAACTTTCCAATAAAAACGGCGTTAATGCGCTGCTGATCGGGGCCTATTCCTTGCTCGACGGTATCGGCTCCGGAACAACCGACTGGCACGCAGCGGTTTCCAACTGGGTCTACGGTGGTGTGGCGTCTGACGATGCCTACAAAGGAACCGATGCCAGTGACCAGCCCGAAATTACCGGAATTGAGCGGTATGAAGTGCAGCCGGGTTTTGTTCACATGCGCGGAAAATGGCGGCACGTGTACGACGCGATTTCGCGCTGCAACGAAGTGATTCAGACCGTTGCGCTGGCCAGTGACATGACCGACGCCGAAAAAACGCTGGTGATTGCGCAGGCCCGGTTCCTGCGGGGGCATTACCACTTCGAGGCCAAAAAAATGTGGAATATGGTGCCGTATATTGACGATAAAATCTATAAGGCTACCGATCCTAACTCGACCAAAGTGCCCAACAACAAGGATATCTGGCCGAACATCGCGGATGACTTCAAGTTTGCAGTAGAAAATCTGCCCGAGACCCAGGTGCAGAAGGGCCGGGCCACGAAATTTGCGGCCATGGCTTTTCTGGCCAAAACGTATCTGTTCCAACGCAAATATGCCGAAGCCAAACCGTTGCTTGAGGGCATTGTAAACAGCGGCAAATACCGGCTGGTCGATTACCTGGATAATTTCCGGGCCGCCACCAACAACAACGCCGAATCCATTTTTGAAGTGCAGTTTTCGGTGAATGATGGCACCAACGGCAACAACGGGAACGCCGGAGAAACGCTGAACTGGCCGTACTTTTCGGGCGCACCGGGCGGGGGATGCTGCGGTTTTTACCAGCCGTCGCTCAATCTGGTGAATGCCTTCAAGACCGATGCCAACGGCCTGCCGCTGCTGAATACGTTCAATGACACGGACCTGAAAAGCGACCAGGGACTAAAAATTACCGATCCGTATACGCCGGATATGCAGACGCCGGTTGACCCCCGGCTGGATCATACCGTCGGACGCCGGGGCATACCGTTTCTCGATTGGGGCCCTATGCCGGGCGTGACCTGGGTGCGGGATCAGGTCTACGCCGGACCGTATACCGGCAAAAAATGGATGTATTTCAAAAGCGAAGAAGGCACCAATACCCACTCGACCAATAAACGCCGGGTGGCCAACAATTACCGGATGATCCGGTATGCGCACGTACTGCTGTGGCTGGCCGAAGTCGAAACGGAAGTTGGGAGCCTCGATAAAGCGCGTGAATACGTGAACATGATCCGGAAACGGGCCCAAACCAGTATGCCGGTTTCGATGGTAGACGGAAAACCTGCGGCCAACTACCTGGTGAATGAATACCCGGCGGGTTCTCCGGCTTTTGCCAGCAAGGCCGAAGCCTGGAAAGCCGTCCGGCACGAGGAGCGGCTGGAATTTGCGATGGAAGGCCACCGGTTTTTTGATCTGGTTCGCTGGGGAATTGCCGCTGAAACCATCTCTCAATATCTCTCCGTTGAATCGAAAAAACGGGCCTATCTGAATGGAGCCGCGTTCACGAAGGGCAAGCACGAATACTTCCCGCTGCCGGTCGATGAAATCAACAACAGTTACCTGGATGGCAAGCCGACGCTGGTTCAGAATCCGGGCTATTAACGGTTGAGAAGAAAGACAAGAGAAGAAAGACAAGAGCGCAAAGAAATCTTCGGAAGTCTTTACGCTCTTGTCTTTTCTCTTTTGTCTCTATCGAAACTCCAGTACTTTTTTCGACTGGCTGCTTTCGTTGGCCAGTTCAATGATCCGGATAACGGCAATCGCCTGCTCAGGCGTGACTTCCTGCGGTTTTTCACCGACGATGGCCCGGTACAGGTTATCGTAAAAATGATGGTAATTGCCCGGCTGGCTCGGGAAGGTAAAACGGCCTTCCGGCGTGGTCAGCATACCGTACTGGCTTTCGGGTTCGGCCCCCCAGTCCGGCGTATTGGGCAGAATGTTTTTGCGCTGGGTTTCTTCCTGAATGTCCAGACCGTATTTGATGAATGAGCCTTTCGTACCGTGGATGATGTAGCGCAGGCTGCTGTCAATGGTCAGCATGGACGATTTCAGAATCACGCGCTTGTCCGGGTAGAACAGCCGTACATCGAAATAATCGTCCAGCACACCGCCTTTCCGAATAATCCGGACATCGCCCGAAACCGATTCGGGTAGACCAAACAGGGCTACGGCCTGGTCGATCAGGTGCGAACCTAAATTGTAAAGATTACCTCCGCCGTCGGTGTCCTGCTCCTTCCAGCTATTGGCTACATCCGGGCGGAACCGGTCATACCGGCATTCGTACTCCACAATATCACCCAGCTGATCTTCCCGCAGAAGTTGCTGAATGGTCAGAAAATCGGCGTCGTAGCGTCGGTTCTGGTACGGAATCGCTACCAGCCCTTTCTGCCGGGCGAGTTCCAGCAGTTCGCGGGCCTGAGCCGAGGTGTTGGCAAACGGTTTTTCGATCAGTACGTGTTTTCCGGCTTCCAGTGCGGCTTTGGCGTAGGCAAAATGGGTGTCGTTGGGCGAACTGACAATGATGAGGTCAATCGCCGGATCGGCCAGTAACGCTTCGTGGCTGCGCACGGTTTGAATCGTCGGGTCGAAGGCTTCCGCTTCGTTGCGGTGCCGTTCAACCACTTTCGTGATTTTAAAATGGGGATTGACCGTCAGAAAAGGCGCGTGGAAATACCGGCCCGACAGTCCGAATCCGATTATTCCAACCTGAATGGTACGAGACATGGGATAGTAGGAAACAAAGTTGCGGGCCGAAGATGGCTATTTTTGCCCAGAAGGTCAACAATAGGCCATAATCTGTCGGAGACCAAGAAAAATGCTATCTTTGGAAGTGAATTATATTGCGCAATGACACGACGCTTTCGGGGAATTGACGAGTTAGATGCCGTTGCCGGGCAATTGATCGATGCCGGACGTTTGTATTCCGTCTGGTTGTTCGAGGGCCAAATGGGGGCGGGGAAGACCACACTGATCAAGGCGATCTGTCGGCGGTTGGGGGTGGTTAATACCGTTCAGAGTCCGACGTTTTCGATTGTAAATGAGTATATTACCGAGTCTGGTGAATCCGTTTATCATTTTGATTGTTACCGGCTCCGGGACGAAGAAGAAGCCCTGGACAGTGGTTTGGAAGAATACATTGATTCGGGAGCGCGCTGCCTGATTGAGTGGCCGGAACGGATTGCTGGCCTGCTGCCGCCCGACGCCTGGACGATTCATTTGCGGGTGGAAAACGAAGAACGAGTACTAGAAACCTATTAGACACACAACGTACGGATTAAGGAGGACGAATTATTCAAAAACTTTGGAACCGGCTGAGCCGGGTTTGAAAAAGTTCGTCATTCGCAGTTCGTCAGTCATAAATCCCGTTTATAGTGACAGGGTTTGAAGAACTAGCAAAGCAAACGGCACTTTATCCGCAGGAAGCCCCTGCCGCTGTTAAAAAGCATAAAGGTAGCCTGATGATCGGGTTGCCCAAAGAGGTATCCCTTCAGGAAAACCGGATTGCACTCACGCCGGAAGCCGTCGCCATTCTGGTCCGGAACGGCCACGAGGTGCTGGTCGAAAAAGGGGCCGGGGCCGGCGCAAAATTTTCGGATAATGATTACAGCGAAGCCGGGGCATTGGTTGCTCCGTCGGCCAAGGAAGTCTACGACGCGAATCTGATTCTGAAAGTTGAGCCGCTGGTTGAGCAGGAGTTTGAGTATATCAAACCCGGCAGCACGCTGATTTCGGCTGTTAATCTGCCCAACCACGACCGCAAATACTTTGAACGGCTGAACGGCAAAAAAATCACCGCGCTCGGGTACGAATACATTGAGGATAAGGTGGGCGGTATGCCGGTCATCCGGGCCATGAGTGAGATTGCCGGCAGCACCGTCATGCTTATTGCGGGCGAGTACCTGAGCAGTGCCAACAACGGTCGGGGAGTCATTCTGGGCGGTATTACGGGCGTTCCGCCGACCAAAGTCGTGATTCTGGGCGCGGGAACGGTGGCCGAATATGCCGCCCGGACCGCACTGGGGCTGGGGGCCGAAATCAAGGTTTTCGACAAGCATATCTACAAGCTGCAACGGCTGAAATACGCCATCGGCCAGCATATTTACACGTCTATTATCGAGACGGATACCCTTTCCGAAGCCATTCAGCGGGCCGATGTGGTGATTGGCGCCATGCGGGCCGAAGACGGGCTGAGTCCGGTGGTGGTGACGCAGGAAATGGTATCGCACATGAAGCTCGACGCGGTGATTATCGACGTTTCAATCGATCAGGGCGGTAATATTGAGACGTCCCGAATGACAACCCATAAGGAACCCACCTACAAGCTGCACGATGTCATTCATTACTGCGTTCCGAACATTCCGTCGCGGGTAGCCCACACGGCCAGTCTGGCGCTCAGTAACATTTTTCTGCCGTTTCTGTTAAAGACAGGAACCCTCGGCGGTATTGAGGAAATGATGTTTGCAAACCGCTGGTTCATGAAGGGCGTTTATAGCCATAACGGTTTGTTAACCAACGCCTACATTGCTAAAAAATTCAATATGCGCTACAAGGACCTGAGTCTCCTGCTGGCCGCACGAATTTAGTTGAACGGTTTATTGTTTTCTGGTTGGGATATCTGTAGCCGGAAATCCGTGTTCCATAAACTGTCAGGACCATGATTCATCATAGTAACGAAAATACCCTTCTCGACGACGCGAATTCGCCGGAGATCAACCGGAAACTGATGAGCGCGGTTTCGTCGGATTTTATTAAAGTAGCCGACGCCCTGCGCGAAGCTTCGTATCAGATTCGGAAGCGCGGTTTTTCGGAAAACCCCATTTTTATTGCTTCCCGCCGACCGACGGAGATGGGCCAGCTGCTGCTCGGCCCGAACGAACTGGCCGGTAACACCTGGATGTACCGGGCGTCGCTGCTGGATGAGTTTGTGCAGCGCCGGTTGGTCGGGGAGGAGTCGGTGGAGTTGTTTAAGGAAAATTATAAAAACCCCGACGAATTCTGCTGCCTGTTCGTCATCGACGGCGATTTCGCCGGGTTTATTTTTATTCCGTTCCCGGAAGATTAGTCCCGTTTGTCGTCCGCTATTTGCAAATCCGGTATTTATTGTAGTCCCACGTTTTGCGGATTCCGGCGTAGACGGCGCTGCTGTTCTGGAGCAGGTCGCCCTGATCGGCGGCCGCCGAGAAGTTGATCCGTAAACCGTGTTGGTTGAGGGGCAATTCGAGCATCATGTAGGACGAGAACTGCCGGGCGGTTTCCGAAAAAGGAGCGTCGTAGGTTCCGTAGTTTTGGCTGTAGGAGAACTTAAACTGGAAGCCGCAGTTGGTGGCAAACTTTCCCTGAATGCCGGTGTGATAGGCCCGTACCCGGTTGTTGCTGAAAAAACCGTATTGCGATAACTCCGGTCGGGTGTCGGTAACGGGTGTGATGAACGGAGTACCGATGGTCCGCCCGAAATACGACCAGCCGTCCCGATACTGGGCGTGGTTAAAATAATTGTCGCGCCCCCGAAATTTATAGTGATCGTCGAAAACACCCCCGCCCTGGCTTTTGGTGTATAAAAATTCAAGGACAGCCCCGGTGATCCGCAGGCCGGAAGGGGCCGGGTTCAGATTCCGGAACCGCAAACCCGTCAGACCGTCTTCAATGTTGGTCAGGTAATACAACGAACCGTCTTCGTAAACACTCTGGTGGTACAGCAGAAACGAAACGCTCTTAGAACTGTATTCTACCCCTACGTCAATGCTTCCCAGGTGATTGCCGATGCGGTTTTCGCGGTCAAAACGGCTGTAACGCGTGGTGTCGAGTTCAATCAGTCGGCCTAGGCTATTGCCCGTTAACACAAACAGATAATCCTGAAGGCGGGCGGGAAACCGTCCGTCTTTCACCAGCGACTCTGGTAACTGATCGGTCATACCGCCCCACTGGGCCTGATGGTTAAATCCGGCGTAGAACTTAACGGGCCAGTTGGGTTTCCCCAGCCGCGCATACAGCGATTTCTGGTGCAGGTACGAATGGGTAACTTTCCGGTTGTGATTACCAAACCAGCCGTGAGCAAAGGTTCCCCGGAAGGCCAGCAGGCCCTTCGTGAATCCAATCGGTGTATAATCAGGTAAGCTAATTTGCACTTTGGGCATGGGAAGCGCATTGCCCGACCAGCTATACGACCCCGAACTGAGGGTGGAATCGACCAGCCCAACGATCTCGCGCCGACGCCCGGCTACAATGTCGAAAACACCGGCCCGGACTTTTACATAAGCTTCTGGTAGTAGTACTGATTTCTTTGCTTGAGCATCCAAATTGTAGGCCATTTCAAAACCGTAACCGATTCCAAACCGGTCTTTTCGTTTGTTTGTGGGCGTATCTGATAGCGGATAAAACCGGTAGTCCTGCTGGATACCCGCCCGTAGACTGGCGTACGGCAGCGTATTGGGAACAATACCGTATTGATTGGTGCGCATCCAGAAGGGCGTTGGTTGGCCCGGCGTGTAAAACCCACCCAACTCCGCAAAAAAACGCGTTGGGCGGGTTTCAACGACGGGCTGACCCAGCGTAAAAAGTGGACAGAGAAAATAGAGAAGTAGCGCTCTGGTCATGGCTCATTGAAAAGATGGTCACAGTTCGATTGAGCACTTCGGGCGCTGGGTAAAAATAGATTTCCTTTTAAGCCACTGGCTTTCTCCGCATTTTAAAATCCGGAAAGGCTATGCTTACACAAACAACCTGAATTCTCATTATTTGTATAAGCAAATATAATTCCATTTTTTCGATTTACCCAATAATTCGGGGACCTTCCTGATTGATGCCCGACACGTACACTTCACTGCCGATGCCAACGGACTGAAAAGCCGCCTGCATGCTGCTACCCACCCGTTGGGCCGTGTCCTGGTCGCGGCTGAGGGCAAACATGGACGGACCGGAGCCGGAAATGCTGCATCCGAGGGCACCCGCGTCGAGGGCCGCCTGTTTTACTTCGTTGAATTCGGGAATGAGAATGGCGCGGATCGGTTCGATAATCACATCAACCATCGAACGGCCGATCAGGTCGTAATCCGGTTTCATCAGACCGGCGATCAGGCCCGCCACGTTGCCCATCTGGATGATGGTATTTTTCATCGACACCTCATTTTTCAGGATGTGCCGGGCGTCTTTGGTGTTTACTTCAATTTCCGGGTGAACAATTGTCGCGTAAAGTTGGGCGGGCGTGTTAATGGTGATGATATCCAGCGGGTTGTAGCTGCGGATTACCACGAAGCCACCCATCAGGGAAGGGGCTACGTTATCGGCGTGGGCCGAGCCGCAGGCCAGCCGTTCGCCTTCCATCGCAAACGGAAGCAGATCAAGCTGCTTGAGCGGACGACCCAGCAACTCGTTGACGGCAAATACCCCGGCCACGGCGCTGGCGGCACTGGAGCCCAGCCCGCTGCCCAACGGCATTTTTTTGTGCAGAGTAATGTCCAGTCCCTGATCGGATTCAATGTGTTTCAGGTACGTCTGAACGGCAATCCCGGCGGTATTCCGTTCGGTCTGCTTGGGCAAACGGCCTTCGTCGCCCAGGATGGCGTTAATCCGGACGCCCGGCTGATTGCTTTTACGGATTATAATTTCGTCACCGGGATTATCGACGGCAAAACCAAATATGTCAAAACCGCAGGCAACGTTGGCCACGGTGGCGGGGGCAAATACTTTTATAGAATCCACGGCTTTAAATTATTGCCAGTTGCAATAACGTTCTTTTAGCAAAGATACAAATTCGTTGGGCGGTTTGGTTCACGCCAGATAACTACCGATGCTGACCACGTCGGCAAATACGCCCGTTGCGGTTACTTCCGCACCCGCACCGGGACCTTTGATCACCAGCGGGCGCTCTTTATACCGTTCGGTTGTAAAGGAAATGATGTTGTCGGCTCCCGATAGCGAATAAAACGGATGCTCGAACCCAACCGACCGCAGTTCAATGGTCACCTTGCCATTCTCAAACGTGGCCACGTACCGCAGTTTTTCGTGACGGCTTTCGGCTTCCTGCAACAGATTTTCAAAATAAGCGTTATTGCGCTCCAGCTCCTCGAAAAAGGCCGGAATGCTGGGGGCCGCAATGCAGCTTTCGGGCAGCAGGTTGTTGATGGTTACATCCGACGGTTCGAGTTCAAAACCGGCTTCGCGGGCCAGAATCAGTATTTTCCGGGCCACATCCATACCACTCAGGTCTTCGCGCGGATCGGGTTCGGTAAAGCCTTTAGCTTTGGCTTCCCGCACCACGTCGGCAAACGAAACACCGGGTTTGAACGTGTTGAAAATGTAGGACAGCGTTCCGGACAGGATGGCTTCAATTTTCAGAAACCGGTCGCCGGAGGTCATCAGACCCTGCAATGTATTGATAATGGGGAGTCCCGCGCCCACGTTGGTTTCGTACAAAAACTTGACGCCCCGCCGGACCGTTGCCCGTTGCAGGCGCTTGTATTCGGCGTAGGAACCCGAATTGGCCACCTTGTTGGGCGTGACAATCGACACGTTGGCGTTCAGCAGCGGTTCGTAAAACAGGGGAATATCCTTGTCGGCCGTGCAGTCGATGAAAACGCTGTTGGGCAGGTTATAATCCTTCAGCTTGTCTACAAAGGCGGGGAGGGAGGTGGTAACACCTTCGTTGGAAAGACGCTCCTGCCAGTTGGTGAGGTCGATGCCTTTCGGATCGAGCAGCATTTTTTTGGTGTTCGAAACCCCAACCAGACAGATTCGCAGCGATTTTTCGGTTCGCAGGTATTCGTACTGCGCCTGAATCTGTTGCAGCAACGTCCGGCCAATAAGACCCGCGCCCACCAGATAGAGGTTCAGAATGCGGGCTTCGGACTGGAAAAAGACGTTGTGCATCGCGTTGAGCGCTTTCGAGAGGTTGTTCTTGTTGATCACCACCGAAATGTTGATTTCCGACGAACCCTGCGCGATGGCAATAATGTTGACCCCGTTTTTACCCAATACCGAAAAGAGCTTTCCGGCAATCCCGGAGCTTTTCTTCATGCCTTCGCCCACGGTTGCGATGATCGACAGGTCGCGTTCGATGCTGATGTTGTCGATATGACCGTGCGTGATTTCGGTCGCAAACTCAGCTTCCAGAATTTCGCGGACGCGGTCGGCGTTGCGCGGTTCGATGGCGAAACAGATGGAGTGTTCCGACGAAGCCTGCGAGATCAGAATGACGCTGATTTTGTAATGCGCCAGCGTACTGAACAGCTTGGCCGACACCCCGGCCACCCCAATCATCCCGCTGCCCTGGATGTTGACCAGCACAATGTCGTCGATCGACGAAATCCCCGTGATGGTGAAATCGCGCCGGTCGGCGGTGCGGCTGATTACCGTTCCTTCGTGGCCGGCGTTGAACGTATTCAGAATCCGGATCGGAATGTTCCTGGCAAAAGCCGGCTGTAGCGTGGGCGGGTAAATGACTTTAGCTCCGAAGTGACTCAGTTCCATCGCTTCGGCGTAGGTGATGGTCGGAATATTGAACGCGTTCGGCACCTTGCGCGGGTCGGCGGTCATCATACCGTCTACGTCGGTCCAGATGTCGATGAAATCGGCGTTCAGGGCCGCTCCCAGAATGGAAGCCGTATAGTCGGAGCCCCCGCGTCCGAGCGTGGTGGTTTCGTTCTGAGCCGTTGAACCGATAAAACCGGTCACAATGGGCAGATCGGCCCCGATGGTCGAGAAGTAGTCTTTAATTAATTGATGGGTCGTTGTTTCGTCCACTTCCGCCATGCTGAACTGGGAGTCGGTGCGGATCAACTGGCGGGCGTCGCAATACCGGGCCGGAACGCCTTTGCTTTTCAGGCATTCGCTGATGACCAGACAGGAAAGGCGCTCGCCGAAACTCATTACCAGATCGAGCGTACGGTCGGACAATTCGCGGATCAGCGACACACCCCGCAGCAAGTCTTCCAGTTCGTTGACGGTACCGCGGACGGTTGCAAATACCTTGCTCTGCTCCTTAATCGGAATCAATCCTTTAATGACGTTGAAGTGCCGGTCTTCAATACCCCGAATCAGCTCCAGGTAATCCGGATTGCTGGTAGCCGCCATCCGGCCAATTTCAATCAACTGATTGGTGACGCCACTCATGGCCGACAAGACAACTGCACCGAGCGCATCGCCGTTCTGGCGGTGATTTAAGATGATGGCAATGACCTTCTTAATATTCTCAACGGACTTTACCGACGTTCCGCCAAATTTCAGGACGTTCATACAGTGGGAAATTATAGAATGATGGATTGTGGGTCCAACTGACCGACAACCTGGCTTTCGAATGGTGATGAAGAAAAGGAGCGCAAATATAGAGAAAAAGCAGCTTGTGTGTTGCAAAGAAATCGAAACCAAAAGCGAGTCATTGGGCAGGAAAAATGCCTGAGCGGACGAAAACCGCTGGACACCGTCCGGATTTTTGTCTCAAGCCGTAGGCCAGGGGGCAGCGGGTCACGTGTGGCAGAAATGCCGGAAAATTCGTACTTTCACTAAACGAACAAATCCGTGTAACACACTGTTCTCTCACTAATACTGCTGACTAACGACCGTATCCATGAAAGGCTTCCAATTCTCTAATTATATTCCGCCTGAAAAAAAAGAAGGCAGTAAATTCGACCAGTTGCTCAACATTTTTCAGCAGTTGCTGCTGATGACTTCCGGCAATGTAGAGCAGGCACTGGCTTACCTGAACGACCTCGACCGGCGCTATGGCCTGACCGACGACAAATACGGTATTGGCAACTTTGTCGAGGAAATGAAAGAAAAAGGCTACCTGACCGAGCAGAACGAAGAAGGCACGCTGGCAATGACGGCCAAAAGCGAGCAGTCCATCCGGCGGTCGGCGCTGGAGGAAATTTTCGGGAAGCTGAAACGCTCGAAATCCGGCGGCAATCACCACACACCGTATTCCGGCGTGGGCGATGAACTGAGCAGCGACCTGCGCGATTTTCAGTTTGGCGATACGCTCGAACAGATTTCCATGACCGAATCCATTCGTAATGCCCAGATCAACAGCGGGGTAGACGAGTTTCGGTTGATGGAGCGCGACCTGGAGGTGGTTGAAAAAGAACAGAAAACCCAGACCTCGACCGTGCTGATGATCGACGTTAGCCACTCGATGATTCTCTACGGCGAAGACCGGATTACGCCCGCCAAAAAAGTGGGCATGGCGTTGGTGGAACTCATCAAACAGAAGTACCCGAAAGACACCCTCGACATTATTGTGTTTGGCAACGACGCCTGGCAGATTCAGGTAAAGGATTTGCCGTACCTGGAGGTGGGGCCGTACCACACCAATACCGTGGCCGGACTCGAACTGGCAATGGATCTGCTGCGTCGGCGCAAAAACAAGAACAAGCAGATTTTCATGATCACCGATGGCAAGCCGACGTGTCTGAAAGAGGGTATCAAGTATTACAAAAACAGCTTCGGGCTTGACCGCAAGATTGTTTCGAAAACCCTGACGCTGGCCGCTCAATGCCGTCGGCTTGATATTCCGATTACGACCTTTATGATCGCGTCAGATCCGTACCTGAAGCAGTTTGTGCACGAATTTACTAAAGTAAACAACGGCCGGGCCTACTACAGCAGTTTGCAGGGGCTGGGTAATATGATGTTTGAAGATTTCCAGCGGAACCGACGCAAGAACATCAAATGAGGAAGGGCGACCGCCCGAAAAACTAATTCCGGCGAATCCCCGTTAATTCAAAAAGCCACTATTTCGACGTTACACAACGATTTCATGAGCTATTCATCTTTGAAGAGTAAAGAGTTATTAAAAATAAAAACCCTCGGCGAACTGAAAGCCGCCGGTTACAAACCAAAATCCATCAAGCAGGAACTTCGCGATAACTTAATTGAAAAAATTAAGGAGAAAGAGGTTGTCTTCCCGGGCATCTGGGGCTACGAAGATACCGTGATACCGGAGGTAGAGCGGGCCATTCTGTCGATGCACCACATCAACCTGCTCGGGTTGCGGGGACAGGCCAAAACCCGGATTGCCCGGTTGATGATTAATCTGCTCGACGAATACATTCCGGTGCTGGAAGGCTCAGAACTAAACGACGATCCGTTGCAGCCGCTTTCCCGCTACGCCCACGATGTGATTGCCGAGAAAGGCGACGCAGCCCCGATTGCCTGGATGCACCGCAGCGACCGGTATACTGAAAAACTGGCTACACCCGACGTTTCGGTGGCCGACCTCATTGGCGATGTTGATCCGATCAAGGCCGCGACGCTGAAATTACCGTATTCGGACGAACGCACCATTCACTTCGGGTTGATTCCGCGCTCACACCGCGGCATTTTCGTAATCAACGAATTGCCCGATTTGCAGGCCCGGATTCAGGTATCGCTGTTCAATATTTTGCAGGAAGGCGATATTCAGATTCGCGGTTTCAAACTGCGGTTACCGCTCGATCTTCAGTTTGTGTTTACCGCCAACCCCGAAGATTATACGAATCGGGGCAGCATCGTAACACCGCTGAAAGACCGGATTGACAGCCAGATTGTGACGCACTATCCGAAGTCGCTGGAAGTGGGTAAGAAGATTACCATGCAGGAAGCCATTGTCAAAACCGAGCAGAAAGGCATGGTCAAAACCAATGACCTGATTACCGATCTGATTGAGCAGATTGCGCTGGAAGCCCGTGAAAGTGAGTATGTTGATGCCAAGAGCGGGGTGTCGGCGCGGTTGACCATTGCGGCTTACGAGAACCTGTTGTCGGCAGCCGAACGCCGGGCGCTGCTCAATGGCGAGAAGGAAACCTACGTCCGGATTACGGATTTGTATGGCGTGGTTCCGGCCATCTGCGGCAAAGTAGAACTGGTATACGAAGGTGAAGTGGAAGGCCCGGTAATTGTGGCCCAGAACCTGATTGGGAAAGCCATCCGGACGCAGTTTCTGAATTATTTCCCGAATCCGGAAAAAGCCAAAAAACAGAAGGGCGGCAATCCCTACAAGAAAATAACCGACTGGTTCGGCGACGGCAATATCATGGAGTTTCTGAATGATATGCCTACCCGCGACTACGAAAACCGCCTGCGGGCCATCGACGGATTAGACGATGTAGTCGATTCACTGCATTCGCGTCTGAGTCGGCAGGAAAAGCTCTTTATGATGGAGTTTGCCCTGCACGGCCTGGCCGAATACTCACTTGTTGGCAAGAAGGCGCTGGATACCGGCCAGCAATTCAAAGACCTGTTGGGCAGTATGTTCAGCCCCGGCAGCTCGTTCGGCGGAGACGACGACGATGACGACGAAGACCGGTTTTAAAGAGTTAAGAATTATGAGTGAAGAGTTATGAGTTGGCTGACGCGTTACGTTAGTGCAACTCTTAACTCTTCACTCATAATTCATCACTAAAAAAAGGCAGCTCTCTTACGGAGGGCTGCCTTTTTTTGTGTCGTAAAATGCTACAGGGAAACTACGCAAAATGAAAATCACGTAGTTTTTCTCTAACCGGGCCTGCCAAAGCGATATAATTTTGTGCCAACAGTAACACAACAAATACACTCTACTTAATCACTAAAATGAAAGCGTCCTTATTGACCGTCTGTCTGGTCGCCGTCGGCCTGTGGGCAGAGGCTCAGACAACGAAGCCCAAAACCACGGCCACGGCTGCCAAACCCAAATCAACCGCTACCGCCCAAAAGAAGCCGGTGGCCACTACACCGAAAAAAACGACCACGGCCTACAAGCCCAAAACCGTTGCTAAAAAACCGGTAGCCCAACCCGCCGTCGCCACCGCGCCAAAAGCAACCACCACGGCCGTAACTTCCACCACCACAGCCGCCGAAACCGAACCCGTGCTGGCTCAGCAAACCGTTGCCGAAACGAAGCCGCAGACGGAAGTAGCCGGAAAGGAAACCACCAAACGGTCGAAGAAAGGAAAAGCTGAGAAGCCGGAAAAGGAAAAAGCACCCAAAGCCGAAAAAGTGGCAAAAGTAAAACCGGAAAAACCCGCCAGGATCAAGACTGAAAGCCAGTACTCGGGCAAAGGTTTGTCGGTCGGGATTCGGGGGGGCGTCAATACCTGGATGAACGAGTTTGTACCGGACGATCTGAGCGGAAGCGGGGGTGAACAGACCGTGGCACCCGGGTTTACGGGTGGTCTGGTGATCAACTACGGCCTTGGCAACGTTTTCTCGATTCAACCCGAAATTTTGTACACACGTCGGTCGGTGAAGTTTTCGGGCGAAGCGGAAGGCCAGAAGGTTTCTTTTCTCTTATCAACCAATGCTGTCGAAATTCCGCTTTTGCTCAAACTATCGTTTGGACGGAAAACCCGGGTATTCGTCAATGCTGGGCCGTATGCGGCTTACGGCCTGGACGCCAGGCTTAAAGTGGTAGCCGACGGAGAAACCCTTTACGATGAAAAGCAGAAGTTAACCAAAGACGATGCCCGGCTGGAATATGGTGTAACCGGTGGTTTGGGCATCGCAATTCCGGCGGGTCCGGGCCGATTGACAATCGAAGGACGGTATATCTACAGCCTGGGCACCAACGCCGATCCGCAACCGGCTGAATACATCAGCAATCAGGTTGCCACCGTCTCGGTTGGCTACGTCATACCGCTCGGCAGACGATAAGCAAGCGAACGCAGGAAGCGTCCCGAAAACGCTTCCTGTCCGACGAACGGTTAATCCACGATTACCGCCGTGCCGTTGGCGCTAACCATAAGCAGGCCACCATTGCCTCCGATGGTTTGGTAATCCAGATCGACGCCAATCACGGCATTGGCACCCAGTCGTTGCGCCTGTTCAATCATTTCTTTCATGGCAATGCTTTTCGCTTCGCGCAGAGCCTGTTCATAAGCCGCTGACCGGCCACCGACGACATCGCGCACGGTTGCAAAGAAATCTTTGATGAGGTTGGAACCAATAATGGCTTCACCGTTGGCAAGGCCCAGGTATTTCGCAATTCGTTTGCCTTCGATGTTGGAAGTAGTTGTTACCAGCATAAAGTTAAGTAGAGTGTAACCGCCTGACGGCTCCTGATTTTGAGATGACGCGATGGGTCAAAATTAAATATCGGGATGACACGGTTTTGCAGAGTTACACAGAAGATTATTTTTTAAGTATAGGAGATTTATTTTGCCGTATAGGCGGTATCCGTAACCTTACGACGGAACGGAAAGCGATACAGCTGGTCTGACTGGCAGACCGGTATGGAATGCAGAGAAACACTTCATACGGCAGATGTTGCTGTTTAAACATAAAGATACGCATTTCATAAGAAAGGCATTGGCTGACCGCACCAATTTTGTCCAATTTTAGACCACAAACCAATTTTTTTAACAATTCAACTTAAAACAACAATGAAAAAAACAACAGTACTCTTGAACCGTGTGAATTTCCGTTATGGCTGGACGTTGGTGATGTTACTGGCCCTGCCGCTGTGGTTTGCCAGCTGTAGCAAAGACAAAGACGGCAACGGCGAACCCGATGTAAAACCGAATGCCGTTGAAGGAAGCTGGAAAATTTCGGGTATGAAAACTGATGTAGATATTGAATTGCCCAATGGCACGAAAACCAGGGATTATTTTGTAATGATGAAAGCTCTATTCGGAACGGAAGCCGATGCGTTGATTGCCTGTCTGACTGATTCCAAGATCATCTTTAATGGAAATGGAACGGTTACGGGAACTTCATCGCCAAACTGTCAGTCAGAAGATGCCGACGACTATAATCCAATTGAAGATAAATCAACCTGGAAAGTAGATGGAAACAAAATGACAATTACCAGTGGTGGTACACCTGAAGTTTACGATATGACTATCAGTGGCAACACTATGACGTTATCAATGCCGGGAGAAGATATGAACGACGATGGCAAAGCGGATAAGACGATTATTGAAATGAAAAAAATATAAGATAAATTACCAAAAAGCGTCCACCGGCAACTCGGTGGACGCTTTTTGCGTTACAGGGAAACGCAGTCGGCCAGCGTCGTTACATACTTATCCACGTACGAATCGAGGTCCCGGCTGCGGTATTGCAGGATGTAGCGCGGGTGATCGAGGGTGACAATCTTGCCGAAAAAGCCGTGCTGCTGATTGAGTTTTTGCAGAAACGCTTCGTTTTTCCGCCCCAGGCAAACCACCACGTTCCGGTTGCAGCCAAACGCAATCTGCTGCCGAACCGACGCAATAATATCCGGCCAGAGCGTGGCCGTAGTGGCTTTATCGTCGTAAAAATTATAATTCTTACCCTCTTTGACTAACGCCAGCGGATAGAGTGAGCTAAGGAAAAACCGTCCGTAAAAAGCTTCAGCACCGCCAAAGGCTTCGACAATCTGGTAGATAAACCGGCTCGAAAGCTCCGGCGTAGGCGGCAGGTTGTTATCAATACCGCAATACCGTTTCAGATTCTGGGGCGTCGTAAATGAAATGCCCGTTACCCCGGCCCCAAACCGCCCGGGATTGATGCCCAGTACATATACCCGTGGGGTGGTGTCGCTGAAAAACTTGCCGTAAAATTCCCGGCAGATTTGGGCTACTTCCGGCTGGCGAAACGGATTCAGCACACCGACGCCGGGCGGCAGGTTCGTGGGGTCGGTCAGGTTGAGGTAATACGGGATGGCGCGGTCGGCGAAGGTTTCCATTTTACTAAATTACTGAAACTGGTTATAACAGATTTGAGCAATTTCGCCAATGATTCGCTCGGCGTCTTCGGTGGTGGTTCCCTGCACAAAAACCGACAGCAGGAACGGTTTCCGAACGTAAAAAATCCCGACATCGCCCCGCACGTACGTCAGTTCGCCGGTTTTGTGGGCAATAACCGCCGACGGGGGCAGAAACATCCGGAACGTTTTCTGGTCGCGGTTGCCTTTCAGAATCTCGATCATCTGATCGCAGAGGGCTGGCGTGGCCACTTCCTTGCGGTAAATTTTCCGGAGCAACGCGTTCATTTCGCGGGCCGTTACCCGGTTTTCGCGCCCCTGTTTCACCGCCATCGTATCCAGCATAACGCGGTTTAACTGGCTTCGCGTCAGTCCCAGCGACCGCATCCGCTGGTTGATATTATCCATGCCCAGTTCGCGGATCAGGATGTTGGTGGCGGTGTTGTCGCTGTGGGTCATCATCAGCGTCAGTACCTCGCGGTTGGTCAGTCGGCTCTGGTCGGGATACGTTTTCAATATACCCGAACCACCGGTTTTTTCGGCGTCTTGCAGGATATGAATTTTCTCCAGATCAAACTGCCCGGTTTTCACCTGCTCCATCGTTTCAACCATGATCGGTACTTTGATCACGCTGGCTGCGGGAGGACGTTCATCGGCCCGGTGGTAGAATTGCGTTTTTCCTTCCAGTTCTTCAACGGCCACGCTTACCTGAACGGTATCGGGAATTTTTTGCAGATACCCCTTCAAGTGGTGCGGCAGTTTTTGAGCCATTGCCAAAGCCGGTAAGAGCAGGAAAAGGAGAAACTTCATAGCACTTCTTTCAGTTGATTGACCAGCACTTCGTTGATCCGGACGTAGCTTTCGTGGGTCCAGCCCGCAACATGGGGCGTCAGCAGGACCTTGTCCGAGTTCCGCAGGTAGTCAAAAGCCGTTTGTTGCTCGGGCGTCAGTTTGGCAATTTTCTCATTTTCGAGCACATCCAGACAGGCCCCGCGCACCTTGCCGCTTTCCAGCCCGCGCACCAGCGCGGGCAGCGACACAATTTCTCCCCGGGCAATGTTGACCAGATAAAACGGTTTTTCGAACCGTTCAATAAATGTATCATCAACCATCAGCCGGGTTTCCGGCGTCAGCGGGAGGTGCAGGCTCAGTACATCGGCTTCTTCCATAATCTGCTCCAGTTTAGCCTCCTGAGCGTACGCACCGCCGTAATGGGTCAGGTATTTGTCGTAGCACAACACCCGGCAGCCAAAGCCGCTGAGCCGACGGGCGGTGGCCCGGCCGTTGTTTCCGAAACCGACGATGCCCACCGTCAGGCTGCCAAGTTCGTAGCCCCGGTTGCCCTCACGGTCCCAAATGCCCCGGCGCACTTCCCGGTCGCCTTTGGCAATGTTGGCCAGCAAACCCAGCAGCATTCCCACGGTATGTTCGGCAACGGCATCGCGGTTGCCTTCGCCCGCATGGAAAACCCGGATACCCCGGCGCTGGGCCGTTTCGAGATCGATGAGGTCCAGTCCGGCACCCGCCCGGCCAATAAACCGCAACTGGCTGGCTGCTTCCAGCACCTCGGCATCAACGGCTGTTTTGCTGCGGATAATCAGGCCCTCGTAGCCAGAAATCTGCTCAAGGAGCGCAATTCGGGAGATTTTGGGTTCATATTGATAGGTAAATCCGGCCTGCTCGAGCATCGAAAACAACGAAGGGTGCATCTCGTCGGCAATCAGGATTATGGGGCGATTCTGGGACATCCGTATGCTTTTTGTAACTTGCAAAGAAAATCAATCATGAACAGGAAGTGATGAACGCTAAAAACGGCTTTTTCGCTTTTGAAGCCATCTTTTTGACTTCTGTTCATGGAAACCAACGGCGAAACTACTAACTTAAATGGAACCGCGCCAATCGGAAAAAAATAACGAACGCCATCCGGAACCTCAGGTCCGTCGTCCCGTCATCGGTATCACCCTCGGCGATTATAACGGTATTGGCCCGGAAGTAATTCTGAAAGCCCTGCAACACAACCGTTTGCAAAAACTTTGTACGCCCGTTATCTACGGATCGATGAAGGTCCTGAACCGGTACCGGAATATCCTGCAACAAAGCGGATTGTCGTTGAAAGACTGGAACCTGAACGGGATTCAGCACGTAGGACAGGCCAATCCTAAACTAACGAACGTCATCACCTGCTGGAGCGAACAGGGCGGTCAGGACCGGCAGAATCAGGAAGTGCAGCCGGGAAAAGTGACGCCCGAAGCCGGACAGGCTGCGCTGGCGTGTTTGCAGCGGGCTACAGAAGACCTCAAAGCGGGTCACCTGGATGCCATCGTAACGGCTCCCATCAACAAGTACAACATTCAAACTGAAACCTTCAAATTTCCGGGTCATACCGAATATTTCGCCGAAGCCTTTGGCGTAAAGGACAACCTGATGTTTCTGGTGAGCGACGTGCTGCGGGTTGGAGTGGTAACGGGCCACATTCCGCTGGGGCGCGTTCGGTCGAACATCACCAAAGAGAAGGTTCTGCAGAAACTGCAACTCATGCACCAGTCGCTGCAGGGCGATTTCGGAATTCAGAAACCGCGTATTGCGGTGCTGGGCCTGAATCCGCACGCGGGTGAGGAGGGCTTGCTGGGGAATGAAGAACAGGAAGTGCTCAAACCGCTGATTCAGGAGTTACGCAACAAAGGGCAGTTGATTTACGGGCCGTTTGCGGCCGACGGCTTTTTCGGAACCCGGTCGTACCAGAAATTTGATGCCGTGCTGGCGATGTACCACGATCAGGGGCTGATTCCGTTCAAGACCATCGCGTTCGACGAGGGCGTCAACTTCACGGCCGGAATGCCGGTTGTCCGTACGTCACCCGATCACGGTACGGCCTACGACATTGCCGGAAAAAATCAGGCCGACGAAACCTCCATGCTTCAGGCCATTTACCTGGCCTGTGATGTGTCGCGTTACCGGAAAGAAATGGCTGAAATCGAAGAGAATGCCCTGAGTAAGAAAACAATCAGTGGAAAAATAAGTGAGCAGTCTGCTTAATATACTATGCTAAAATCAATGACGGGCTTCGGCAGCGCCACGCAGGAAGCCAACGGACTGACGGTAACGGTTGAGGTCAAAACGCTGAATTCCAAATTTCTGGATATTTACTGCCGCCTTCCGCGGTCTTTTTCCGATAAAGAAGTTGAATTACGGAATCTGCTTACCCAGCGACTCGAGCGCGGTAAGGTGGAACTGTCACTGAACGTAACCCGGCTGACGGAGGTGCGCCCCGGTGTAACCGTCAACCGTCCGCTGGTGGAAGCCTACCTTCGGGACCTGCGCGAAACCTCGCAGGGGCTTTTGCTGGATGTGGCGGATAGCGATCTGTTCAGGCTGGCCCTGCAACAACCCAACGTGTTTAACTCCGAAGTGGTGGCCGCTTCGGATACCGCAACCAGCGACTGGGAACTGATTCTGCTGACCGTGCTGGAAGCCATCCGGAAATGCGACGAATTCCGGCAGCAGGAAGGAAACAGTCTGGAGGGCAAGTTTCGCGAATACATTCAGATCATTACCGATCGGCTGACCCTGATTGAAGTGCAGGACCAGAAGCGTATTCCCGCCGTTCGCGAACGGATTCGGACTATGGTGGCCGACCTGCTGGGCAGCGACGATTTCGATCAGAACCGGTTTGAGCAGGAATTGATCTACTATATTGAGAAGTTCGATATTTCGGAAGAAAAAGTCCGGCTCAAAAACCATTTAAGCTACTTCATGGAAGTGCTGGCTGCTGAGGAAGCGAACGGTAAAAAACTCAATTTCATCGCGCAGGAAATTGGCCGGGAAATCAACACCATCGGTTCCAAAGCCAACGATGCTTCTATTCAGCGGCTGGTGGTGCAGATGAAGGATGAACTGGAAAAAATCAAGGAGCAGACGCTGAATGTGATCTGACGGAAAAGAAGAGCGGCCCAGTCCACGGCTAAAACCGTGGATTGGGTTTAATTTTTAAAGAACGCCCCATTCTGCGTTTCCAGGAATAGGCCCAGCGGTATTTCCTCCTGCTTGATAAAGCCGTGCTGCGGCAGCAAACCGTCGGCCACCAGTTCCACCACGGCGGCTACCGAACCGGCGGTGGTCCAGGAGATGGCTCGCCAGGGCTGACCGTCGATGTCGCGCGGGTGATACGCCCGGAAAAATTCTTCCCGTTCGAGCACTGGCCCCTTCCAGCCTTCTACCACGGCGTAGACGTAGACCACATCGGCCTGCACGGGTGGTTTGGCTTCCGTCAGAATTTGCTCCAGAAGCACACGCTTGTCTTTCAGGATCAGCTCGTAGAGCAAAAATCGCATCAGTTTGGCGTGACCGGGATAGCGGATGGTTTTGTAATTGAGCGTATCGACCCGCCCGGCGTAGGTTTCGCACATGGTTCCCAGCCCGCCCGAGGTACTGAAGGCTTCAAATTCCTGCCCCTCAATGTTGATGACTTCAATCCCGTCGAGGGCCGGAACGGTTTTACAAACACCGTTTGCAATCACTTCGCAATCGTTCAGGTACTCGTTAATCACCCCGGCGGGCGACCACGTAAACGAATAACCGAGCAAACCGTTGGGATAGCGCGGCAGGGCGCCCACGCGCAACTCAATATCGCGGAGTCGGGTGAAGCGTTTGGCCAGATCGGCCCCAACAATCCCGATCAGTCCGGGAGCCAGCCCACATTGCGGAGCCATGACGGACCTGGCGGTTTGGGCCATTGTGCGGATGGCGGTGGTGGTGGGAACATCTTCGGTCAGGTCGAAATAATGAAGGCCCAGTTCCCAGGCGGTTTTGGCAATCGGCAGGTTGAGATTATAGGGCAGACACGACACCACGCCATCGAAGTCGGCCAGAACAAGCCGGAGCGTGGCTTCGTCGGTTACATCGCCCAGCACGACCGGGAAGGGGAGATCGCGGGACGGCTTGAATTTATCAAAACCCGTTACGGTGAAGCGTTTGTTGAGCAGAATTCCGACCAGCGAGCCGACTTTCCCCATCCCAACAACCAGTATCTTGTTCATAGGTATGTTGATAGGTTGATGAAAGAAAGATAGCAAGGTACTAAGTTTTTGCCCAAATTGGACCCATGAAACTTCCCGTTGAATTTTACCAGGAACACGACACCCTTACGTTAGCCCAGCGTCTGCTGGGTTGCGAACTCGTCCACGAAAGCCCGGATGGGACCACCGCCGGAATTATTGTGGAAACCGAAGCCTATCTGACCGGCGATCCGGCCTGCCACGCATACCGGCGCCAAACCGTCCGTAATGCGGCCATGTTCGGTCCGGCGGGAACGCTGTATGTGTACCTGATTTATGGCTACTATTACTGTCTGAACGTGGTGACCGGGCCGGAAGGAGTAGGGGAGGCCGTACTGATCCGGGCACTCGAACCCAGCGAGGGCATCGACGTAATGGCCCAACGACGCAACCTGGACCCGACTACCAAAGCGGGCCTGCGCGGACTAACCAGTGGACCCGGCAAGCTGGTGATTGCGATGGGCGTTTCGCGCGAACACAACTTTCTTTCGCTTACCGGACCGACCGCCGTTTCGCCCGTTTACATCCGCCCCCGCATCCTGGACGCTTTTGAGATGGTAACGACCACGCGCATCGGTATTACACAGGGAGCGGATTTGCCGTATCGGTTTTACGTGAAGGGAAACCGGTTTGTGAGTAAACCGTAAGCCACAAACCGGTTCCACATCTTTTTATTTTAACACCTGCACCTCAACGACGGAGTTGTTGTAAACCCGGTGGGTGGCTTTCTGAAAATCTTCGGCGTTGGCTTTGAAGATGTTATCGACGTATTTCTGCGGATTGCGGTCGATGAGCGGAAACCAGGTACTCTGCACCTGAATCATGACGCGGTGGCCTTTTTTGAACGTGTGCAGTACATCCTGCAACCGGAACGTAACGTCTGTAACGTCCCCGGGTTTAAACGGTTCGGGCTTCTCAAACGAGTTGCGAAACCGCCCCCGCATCGCTTCCGACCGTACCATCTGCTGGTAGTTGGCCAGCGAGATGTTCTTGTTGGGCATGTACGGATGATTTGGCTCATCGGGCGGGTACACGTCGATGAGTTTTACCACCCAGTCGGCGTCGGTGCCAGTTGTGCTGACTTTGAGTTTGGCCGTAATCTCGCCCCCCAGCGTCAGGTCTTCGGTGAGCGGATCGGTCTGAAACACCAGCACATCGGGCCGTTTACCGGCAAACCGCTGGTCTTCCGACATGTAGTTGAAAGGCGTAAAACTCGCCGTTGTCGAAAGATCTTCCGTATAGGGAACCGGTTTCAGCGGATCACTGATGAATTCCAGAAAGCCCTGACCGTCACCGGCCTGTTGAGTCAGTTGCCCTGAGTTGCTCAGGCTGAACGTCCGTGTCTGGGCGGCTGATGCGGGCCATTGGTCAAACGTTTTCCATTCCTTCCGGCCCGTATCGAACAGGTAGGCTTCCGGCAGGCCGGTTTTTCCGTCGCCGGGGCCTTTCAGGAAATGGTTGAAAAACCGGGCTTCAATATTCTTCTGGTAAAACGTTGCGATGCTGTCGCCGAAGTAAATGTTGCTGTGCAGCGTATGACCCGTTTCCTGCGACCATCTACCGTGCCCGAACGGTCCCATTACCAGCGTGTTATACGTTCCGGCATTGTTCTTTTCCAGCGTTTTATACACATTCAGCGGGCCGTACAAGTCTTCGGCATCAAACCAGCCGCCGACGGTCATTACGGCATGTTTGACATTTTTGAGGTGGGCAGAATGTTCCGTTTCTGCCAGAACTCATCGTAGTTGGGATGGTTGACGGTTTCCTGCCAGAAAAAGTTGTCTTTATAATACCGGTCAGCGTTTTTCAGCGGTCCCAGATCATACTGCCACTGATAACCGTCTTTGATGCCAGCGTTGAACATGGCCGGCATAAACCAGCTTTCGGCGGTGGGCTTCGGGTGTTGAATCCCAAATACCGGATACGCAAAGATATAAGCCTGAATAAACGCCCCGTTGTGGTGAAAATCGTCGAAAAAGAAGTCGGACACCGGCGCCTGGGGCGACGATGCTTTCAGGGCCGGATGGGCATCGACCGCACCGGCAACGGTATAAAAACCGGGGTAGGAGATCCCCCACTGACCCACCCGGCCGTTGTTGAACTTCACGTTTTTCAATAACCAGTCGATCGTGTCGTATGTATCCGAACTCTCATCCGGCGAACCGGCCGTGGATACCGTGGCGGGTCTGGCTTTCTTTTTGGCAGAAGCCGCTTGGGTAGAAGCCGCCCGCGCCGGATCGGGCAGGTTGGGCGTCATGTTGGTCCAGACCCCCTCACTCATGTACCGACCCCGTACGTCCTGGTAAACAAAAATGTATTTACCGCGCATCAGCGTAGCCGAGGGCCTCAGCCGATTCGGATACTGATCGGGTCCGTACGGCGCTACGCTGTAACACGTCCGTTGCATCAGAATGGGGTAGGTGGTGCTGGCCGATGCGTCTTTCGGAACATACACGGCGGTATGGAGTTTGGTGCCGTCGCGCATCGAAATCTGGTATTCGGTTTTCTGGTAATTCTGGCGGATAAATTCAGCATCCGGGTTTGGCTGCTGTGCGCGTACGGCAAAAGTCAGAAAAGCAAGGCAGAGGGCAAAAAGTCGGTTTTTCATGGGGTTAAAGCCGGTTTTTACCAAACATAATTAATTTTTTAGAGAAAAGATTTGGACGCAATCAACCGGAGTATACCTTTGCATTTATAATTAGTCTAAATAATATCTCTGAATACAGCCTACATGCACCGCTCTACTCGTAACGCACATTTATTACGGCCTTTTCTGGCCATTTTGATAAGCCTGCTCAGTATCTCAGCCTATGCACAAACGGCCGGTACGATCACCGGAAAAATAATTTCGCAGGACGGTAATCCGCTGACGCAGGTTAACATCCGGGTGGCCGGAACCCGGCTGGGAACCATCACCAACGAATCCGGGGAATACCAGATTAATAACGTACCGGCTGGTGAACACACCCTGATTATCAGCCGGATTGGTCACCAGCGCATTCGGCACACCCTTAGTGTTGCAGCCGGTCAGACGACGCAGGTATCCGATCTGACCATGAACGAAAACGCGGAACAACTTGAGGAAGTAGTGGTTGAAGGCAGAAATTCGTACAAAACCGATATTCCGTCGAACAGCCTGCGGCTGAAAACCCCGCTGCTCGAACTGCCGCAGAACATTCAGGTGGTAAGCCGTCAATTGCTGGCCGATCAGCAGATTTTTGACATGCTGGAAGGCGTTTCCCGCAACGTCAGTGGCGTTACCAAAAACGAGCATTGGGGCAACTACGCCAATATAAACATGCGCGGATCGCGCGTTTCGCCGTTCCGCAACGGGATAAACGTGACCGCTCCCTGGGGACCGCTGACCGAGGATATGTCGATGGTCGAACGGATTGAATTTGTCAAAGGACCAGCCGGTTTTATGATGGCCAACGGCGAACCCAGCGGTTTTTACAATGTCGTTACCAAAAAACCGACCGGCGTAACGAAAGGCGAAGCGACGCTGACGGTGGGTAGTTTTGATACCTACCGGGCCACGCTGGACCTGGACGGCAAACTGAGCCAGGACGGCCGGTTGTTATACCGCTTCAATGTGATGGGCCAATCCAAAGGCTCGTTCCGGGATTTTGAGTACAACAACCGCTACACAATTGCGCCGGTGCTGAAATACAAACTCAGTGACCGGACTTCGCTGACCGCCGAATACACGTACCAGTTTTCGCGGATGTCGGCGATTGGCTCGGCCTATGTTTTCTCAGCCAACGGTCTGGGCAGCCTGCCGCAAAATTCCACCATGGCGTCGGCCAACCTCGACCCGACCAACATCAAAGACCACAGCGCCTTTCTGTATCTGGAACACCAGATCAGCGACAACTGGAAGCTGACGGCGCAGATGTCGTACTTCAATTACAACCAGATCGGCTCTTCGCTCTGGGCGGATTCGGCCAAAGTAACGGGCGAAGTGTACCGGACGGTGGGCATCTGGGATGCTATCAATGAAAGTAAATTCGGACAGGTTTTTGTCAATGGAGAAGTAACCACCGGTCCGGTTGCGCACCGGATTCTGGGTGGTCTGGATCTGGGCACGAAGCGTTACATTGCCGACTTTAATACCAGTTTTCCGCAGTACGACAGCGCGTTTGTGTTCAATGCCAATACGCCGAATTATTACCTGCCTGCCCGGTTGCTTCCCCGGTTCGACCGGTCGCTCAGTTTGCTTCAGCGGGCCGGAACCAACGTCGTGACGCAATCCTACATCGGTTTGTACGTGCAGGACGAACTGCGTTTTCTGAACGACCGGGTTCGCTTAACATTGGCGGGCCGGCTGACCTCCGCCAAGGATAGCCAGTACGGTACGGGAACGAACGAAACCGTCTTTACCCCGCGCGTGGGGGCTAGTTTCTCCATCAACAAACAAACGTCGGTCTACGCGCTGTACGATCAGGCGTTTGTGCCGCAGGCCGGGGTA
Source organism: Larkinella arboricola (assembly GCF_003259745.1). GTDB lineage: Bacteria > Bacteroidota > Bacteroidia > Cytophagales > Spirosomataceae > Larkinella > Larkinella arboricola. The sequence goes on from NZ_QLMC01000005.1 coordinate 415,108, forward strand.
GACCGCAACGGACGGGCTTTCGATCCGATTACCGGTAATAACATGGAAGCGGGTTTGAAAAAAGACTGGGTCGATGGGCGCTGGAACACCACGGTTGCGGTCTACCAGATTACCAAAAACAACGTCTTAACCGCCGACCCGACCAACCCGAACTTCTCGACGCAACTGGGGCAAACGCAGTCCAGCGGAGTAGAATTTGATTTGCGGGGTGAAATTGTGCCGGGCCTGAATCTGGTGATGAACTACGCCTATACCAACGCCAAAATCAGCAAGGATACCCGCGAGGAAAACGTGGGAATGCCCGTGCCGGGTTTCAGCCGTCACGTGACCAATGCCTGGCTTTCGTACCGGCTGCGGCAGGGTGGTTTGCAGGGACTGGGGGTTTCGCTGGGGTATCAGTGGGAGCTTGACCGCTTCGGCTGGTTCAGCGACGTGACCTCCAAAGAACCTACCTTGCCCAACGTGTTCCGGGCCGACGGTTCGGTTTCGTGGAGCAACAGCCGCATGAGTGTGGCGCTGAACGTCAACAATATTTTCGATGTGGCCTCGTATGCGGGCGCTTATTATGCCTGGAGCAAGGCGTACTACTGGCAGTACGATCCCCCGCGTAATTTCCGGCTGAGCATCGGCTATCGGTTCTAATTTTCACAGGTTACTCACTTTTGTCAGCAAGCCGACTTGGGTATGACGGTAAAAAAAATGGTTGGAAAACTGCACCTCTGGCTCGGACTCACGTCCGGGCTGCTGGTGTTTATTGTGGCCATCACGGGCTGCATCCTGGCGTTTGAGCACGAAATCAAAAGCGTGATTCGCCCTTTTCAGTACGTCGAACCCGTTGCCAACGGTACGGTGCTGCCGCCTTCCCGGCTGAAAGCCATTGCGGAAAAACAGGTACCCGGCAAACCGGCCAAGGGCGTCAATTACGGCGAACTCGGTCATAGCGTCAACGTGCCGTTTTACGGTGTTGCGCCGGATTATTACTACCAGGTTTACCTCAACCCGTATACCGGCGAGGTGCTGAAGGTGGTGGATGAAGAGTCGGATTTCTTTCATTTCATTCTCCACGGGCATTATTACCTCTGGCTTCCCGAGGAGATCGGGCAGGCGGTGACCTCGTACGGAACGCTGGTTTTTGCCATGCTGCTGATTACCGGCATGGTGTTGTGGTGGCCCAAAAATCTAAATAAAACCAACCGAAATAAAAGCTTCAAGGTCAAGTGGAAAGCCCAGTGGCGTCGGGTCAATTACGATTTGCACAACGTGCCCGGTTTTTACGCCCTGTCGATTTCGGTCGTACTGGCCGTTACCGGAATGATTTTCGGAATTGACTGGCTTTCCAATTCGATTTACTGGGCGACTACGGGCGGAAAAACCTTGCCCGAATACCGTCAACCGCTTTCGGACTCGACGGCCACCCCGCAGTTTGCTGATCCGGTCGACCGGCTGTGGTACCGGTTTTATCCGACTAGGCCGGAAACCGCCAGTCTGTTTATCTCGACTCCCGAACTGGCTTCGGAGTCCATCATCGTGTCAATCAACCACCGCCCGGGCACTTACTACAAAACCGATTATTACAATTTCGATCAGTACACGCTTAAGGAGCTAAAGGGCGAAGGGCCGTATTTCGGGGTGTATGACAAAGCCGGTTTTGGTGACAAGCTCCGGCGGATGAATTATGACATTCACGTAGGTGCAATTTTAAGCCTGCCCGGCAAAATTCTGGCTTTCTGCGCCAGTCTGATCTGTGCTAGTTTGCCCGTTACCGGTTTTATTATCTGGTGGGGACGACGGAAAAAGAAAACGGCGAAACCGCAGCGCCGGGTTGCCATCCCCGAACAGGTCAGAGTTTAACCAACCGGTTTATAAACAGGAAAGTCCGCTGAGATTGAATCTCAGCGGACTTTCCTGTTTTAGTCAAAAAGAACCATTGGATGCTTCGCTTACGGCTTGCAATACGGTTTGCTCTCTTCGGCAGTTAATTTAATGGGCCAGTTGGTGCTGGTCACTTTGTAATTATTATACTCCAGGTCCAGGTGGTCGGGAGCAGAACCGGCCCGCAAATCGTAGGCTTTGTTCAGTTCCACCAATACTTTCGTGCTGAGTGTTGGCCACCGCAGCGTCGGAAGGTCTTTCCAGTCGTCCTGACTTCCGGAGGCCCGGTATTGGGCGTACAGCACCTTAAAGGGCAGTTTATCCGGATCAACACTCTGGTTTCCACAATTGAAGACCAGCGAAATGGTTACTTCCTTACGGTTATCGGGCGCCGGTTTGGGGAGCGGAGTAAAAGGAACCGCTTTTACGTCAAAAAGCACTTCCGTGTTTGAACACGCGTCGATTTCGGGGGAGACATACATCTTGCTTTCCTTGTCGTACAACCGGAGCCGTACCTTCATATCTTTCTTTAAATTAGTGACCCGAACGGACGTTCCATCGTTGATGGACCGCCAGAAACTCACGTCACCGCCCGCGCGCTGCACCACATTGCCCGTCTGATCAATCACTTCAAACCGGTATTCCGGGCTACGGCCCGAATATTCGCCGGTATATTTACTGCTGAATTTAAACGTAGGACCTTCTTCACAGACTTCTTCCGTAAAAGCCGCTACCCAGAGCGAAAGGTGACTGATCGAGGCTACGTATTCCAGACTGCCGCTGGCACTGCGCTGAACCTTGCCGGGTTGTTCCTGCGTCCAGCGGTTGGTTACTTCGTCGAAGCTGAACAACGGAATCGCGTCGCCCACCTGAATGGCTTTTCCCGTTCTGGGGTTCTTCATCTGCGTATTGAGGGCAAACGCAATCTGGATCGGTTTGGAAAACGTTTTGGCCAACTGGTACGCATCGTTGTAAACCGTGATGTAGACCCCACCGGCAACCGCCAGAATCTGCTGATTGCCGACATACGCCCCGGCGGGCGTCGATGCGTTGATAATTCCTTTTCCGGGCATATCGGCGGCTGCTTTGGCCGTCGTGCTGTTGTTGATCGGGTCCGCCGTGATGGTCAGCGAGCCACCTACCGGATTCCCGGCTATATCTCTGATTTCGCTACCCTGCGGCACCGAAATCGTGGCCTGGCTGACGTTGGCCTGGGTTTTGGTCTGAACGGTTGCCGTTGTTTGCACCGTACCGTTGTCGTTTCCTTTAAACGATTGTTGAGCCGGTAGGTTATTTCCCTGTTTGCTGAGCAGGGGGATGGTCAGGTTGCGCTGCTTTGTATTTTCGAGTTGAACCGGCTGGATGTTGTCAACCAGTTTGTCGGACAGCGCCACCACATTGAAGCGAACCGGAGCAGAAGCCGACGGCGTAGTGGAAGGAGCCAGGCAAAGAAATAACTTGCCGTCCGACGTCAGTTTGAACTTCCGAGTGTTGAGCGTCGTAACCACTTTTTCGGCGTCCGGACCGGCAATTTTTATCGTTAACTGGTCCGGCGTCAGTCCGGCCGGGATGTTGTATTTAACCTGCACAGCAACCGCCAGCGGATCTTTAAATTTCAGTTCGACATTTTCGACGGGGTTGCGGCAGGCGTCCAGGAAGGCAGCAACCAGCACAAAAACAATGGATAAAAAGCGTTTCATAAAGACTAATTCAGGTGTTACTAGATGCACCGGCGGATGGAAAAGCCGGTTGGTGATTTACTTACCACGGAAAAGACCGTAGGTGACTAAAAATTGAAGAGAAGGAAGAAAACGGTAGTTTCTGAGATTATTCTGGATTACCGGGATTTGTTCGTCGATGGTTGTCGTTTCCAGGAAACCCGTGTAGTGCAGATCGACCGTCGGAGAGCCCAGGTAATAACAGCCCAGTTCCACGGCAAACCCCAGCCGACGGACGGGCGTAGAACGGCCATAACCCAGCCCGGCATAGCCTAACACATTGCGCCAGCGCACGTTGGCGTGAATGACGCCGACATTTTCTTCCGAAATCTGCAACCCGCCAAACTTCACATCTCCCTCAGCGATGAGGTTGGCTTTTAAATCGGGACGCCAGGTGTAACCGGCCCCGCCGGTCAGAAAAAACGGGTTGGTTTTAAACGGATGCCATTTCACGGAGGCCAGGGCAATGCCCATGACCAGATCGGGCGTAATATGCAGCTTACCTTCCCCGGCTTTTACCTGGAAAGGCTGATTGTAAGCAAAGTAGCTGACGCCAACCCGACCAACCAGCCGCGAATCCGGCGTTAATACGCGGGCCAACTGAATACCGGCACCCGTTGTACCAAGCTGTAAGCCAACCGAATAGGGGGCAGAAGGGGCGCTACGTTTCAAATCCGACTGGGCCGAAACCCGCAAGGATATGAAACCAAGAAGGGTGAAAAAGAGGAAAGTAAATTGTTTGTTCATAATGTATATTTCGCTAATTAACAGGTTGGCAGGTAGGTACTAGTTAATTATCGGACGATAGCAGTAACAAACAAAAATGGTACCAGTAATTTACATAAAATAGTTTATCATGGTGTCGGGAATATTTGTAATAATTTTGCGGCCAAATCAATCTGAAATCGTTTCTAACGCATTTCAATCGATCAAATAAAAGTAACAGTATGCAACAATTCCTTCAAAAACTGAAAACTCAGCCGGTGATGTCGGGCACCAGTACGGGGCAGGCATTCTGGCACGCTACGGCGGCTGATGAAACAGATTCGCTGCTCGATTCGTATTCGCCTGTGGATGGTCAATTGATGGCCCGTGTGCATCCGACGGTTCGCGAAGATTATGACAAAGTGGTTGAAACGGCCCGGGCGGCTTTTCTGAAATGGCGGGCAGTTCCGGCTCCCCGTCGGGGCGAAATTGTCCGGCAGATGGGGGAGCAGTTCCGCCAGTATAAAAAAGAGCTGGGTACCCTGGTCAGCTACGAAATGGGCAAGTCGTTGCAGGAGGGCATGGGCGAGGTGCAGGAAATGATTGACATCTGTGACTTTGCCGTTGGGCAGTCGCGCCAGCTTTACGGCTTCACCATGCATAGCGAGCGGCCCGATCACCGGATGTACGAGCAGTGGCATCCGCTGGGGGTAGTCGGTATTATTACGGCCTTCAATTTTCCGGTGGCGGTCTGGTCATGGAACGCCATGCTGGCCTGGGTATGCGGCAACGTCTGCATCTGGAAACCGTCGGAAAAAACGCCCCTGACGGCGCTGGCCTGTCAGCAAATTATTAAAGAAGTGCTCGAACAAAACGACGTGCCGGAGGGCGTTTCGTGCCTGATTACGGGTGGCCGTGAAGCCGGTACGTGGCTGGCCGAAGACCCGCGCATTGCTCTGGTGTCGGCCACGGGCTCAACCCGGATGGGCAAAGCCGTTGCGCAAACCGTATCGGCCCGGCTCGGACGGTATTTGCTCGAACTCGGCGGCAACAACGCCATCATTGTGACGCCACACGCTGATCTGAACATCGCCGTTCCGGCCATTGTTTTTGGAGCCGTTGGCACCGCCGGGCAGCGTTGTACCTCCACGCGTCGGCTGATTATTCAGGAGTCCATTTACGAAGATGTGAAAAACCGGCTGGTGAAAGCCTACGGTCAGCTTCGCATCGGCAATCCGCTGGACGAAAAGAACCATGTTGGGCCGCTGATCGATCAGGCGGCTGTGGCGGCTTATCAAACGGCGTTGTTTCACGTTAAGGAGCAGGGCGGCCGGTTGCTCCTGGATGGGGAAGTGCTCGAAGGACCCGGTTTTGAATCGGGCTGCTACGTTCGGCCCGCCATTGCCGAGATGCCCGCCCAAAGCGCCATTGTGCAGCACGAAACGTTTGCGCCGATTCTGTATTTGCTAAAATACCGTACGCTAGAGGAAGCCATCGAACTGCAAAACGGCGTACCGCAGGGGCTGTCGTCGGCTATTTTTACGCTAAATCTGCGCGAAGCCGAACAATTTCTATCTACCGGCGGATCGGACTGCGGCATTGCTAACGTCAACATCGGTACATCGGGCGCCGAAATCGGCGGGGCATTCGGTGGCGAAAAAGAAACGGGCGGAGGCCGCGAATCCGGCTCCGATGCCTGGAAAGCCTACATGCGCCGACAAACCAACACCATCAATTACGGCACCTCACTGCCCCTCGCCCAGGGAATCAAATTTGAATTATGAATTAAGAGTGATGAGTTAAGAGTTGGCTTCGCCACTTTATAGGAAACGGCGAAGCCAACTCTTAACTCATCATTCTTAACTCTTAACTGACTGAAACCCGGATGGTTCCTCGGGTTGTTTCGTTGGGCGCCAGCTTAATCAGCCCCTGTTCGTTGTTGAAGGCGTTGACATTGCTGATTAACGGTTCGATGGCAATCTTGTCGCGGGCAACGGCGGTGAAAACCACCAGGTAATTAAACTTCTGCGGCCCGGTTTCCTGCCAGATGTTCAGAGCCAGGTTTTGCCGGGCCGACCGCAATACCGTCGTGGCTCCTTCACCGGTCTGATCCTCAACGACAAATGCCGCGTCCAGCACCCGGTCGCGCAGGGCTACTTCTCCTTTTTCAATAAGCAGCTCGTCACCCGTAGGCAGCAGATTATCGTCGAGCCGTATCTGCCGGACGCCGGGTAACTCAATCGTCAGTTCATCGATCGGTTCTTCGTTCAGCGTAAAATACGGGTGCCACCCAAAACTGACCGGCGCCGACCGATGACCGGTATTTTTTACCTCGTACGTTACTGATAAGCCCGTTACCGATAACGTATACGTAATCCGGAAGTCGAACTGAAACGGGTAACCGGGGTAGGAACCGTCGTGGATGTACCCCAGCGTAAGGGATGCTTCTGTGTCGCTGATTTGCTGACCGACCAGTTCAAACGGTTTACCGGCCACAAAACCGTGGATGGCGTGGTCCTGCTTGGCCTCATTCATCGGCAGGGTAAATGTCTCACCTTCAAAGGAATAAATGCCGTGTCGAATCCGGCTCGGAAACGGAAACAGCAGGGCATTTGAATAGCCTTCGTCGGCCATCAGTGCCTGTTGTGATTGCGGACCTTTGATTAAGGACACCCGTTTCGGTTCGTGCTCAGAGCCCGGATGGCGCAAAACCAACTGCCGGACCACGGCTCCGTAGGCGGGTAAAATACTGACAAACTCTTCGGTTTCCGGATTTTGTATAAAGTATTCGGTGAGTTCACCAAAGGGCTGATGGAGGATTTCAAAAGGCATTGTTCAATTATTTAGGGTGTTAAAAGGGGCGTGTTTGCACTAAAAAGACAACATCCTGAGTCTGGTAACTGTTTGACACAGCGCTGGAAAGTAAGAATACTTTGGCAAAAAGTAACGGCGGGGCGGTCGATCCACTGAGAAAAAGTAAACAGAATTTAAGAGGACTGATGCGGGTTTTCTGCGCAATTAGCACATTATTTGTTGTAACTATAAGTCACCAGACGGTGGCTAAATAATTGTTTCATACTGCGTAATGCGTTATTTGTAAGACATGAATAAAGCTCTATTGTATACTTTTTTTTTATTGACAATAAACCTTACTGGCCCGGCGCTTGGACAGGAGACAAATGATACCCTGGCTCCTCAGCGGCAAGTTGGCTTTGCCTGGCAGCAGGGAATTTCGAAGTCAAATCAGGTGGTTCCGGCTTCCCGGCAAACTCCCATCGGCCTGGAACTGACGTATAGCCAGATGAGTCTGCGTCGGCGGGCGTGGGAAAACTGCCGGTGTTTTGCGCAGGTGGGGGGCTATGTCAATTACATTACCTTCCGCAATCCGGTTCCGCTGGGGCGCACGGCGGGTGCGGGCCTGTTTTTTGAACCGTTGATCAACTACTCCCGGCGACTTTATTATTCGGTTCGCGTACTGGCCGGGCTTACCTATCTGACCCGTGTTTACGATCCCGTCCGCAATCCGACCAACGACCATTTCAGTATGCCCGTCAGCGCCCTGATTGGCACCGGTTTTACGGCGCATTACCGGCTTACCAACCAATGGAATCTGACGCTCGGCGCTATTTACAACCACATTTCAAACGCCGGAACGCGATTGCCCAACCAGGGGATGAATATTCCGACCGTAGCCTTTGGCGCACAGTACCGGGTGCAACCGGTAGTTTTTCCAGATACGCGAGAGTGGGGCCGGGCACCGTTGGGCCGACGCTGGATGAGCCGGGTCCTGCTGATGGGGTCCATCCGGGTGTTGCCCAAAACCGATAAAAAGCCCGAAATGGCGTTGCCGGTATTTGGAATCAATGTGGTGGGGGGCTATCGCGTTACCCGAAACCATGCTTTTTCGGCAGGATTTGAATTGGTTGACGACCGTTATTTCAAGGAGCAGGTTATCACCTGGACGAGGGGCCGCGTCACGGATGCGCGCCAGGGCACCGTGCTGGCCGGGTACGAATACTGGCAGGGTCGTTTCATTTTTACGGCGCATCACGGCTGGAATCTCATTCGTCCCCAGTGGTATAAGCCTGCTACGTACCAGCGTTATAATCTGCTCTACCAGTTCCCAAGCCGCATTACAGCGGGAATGAGCGTAAAGGCTTACGGCGATAACACCAAAGGCTTCAGTGTGATGGCGGGCTATACCTTATAACCGAAGCAGCCAGAGCGCAAGGTGACGTAAAATCGGGATGGCAATTTGGGAGCAAAATGTAAGGAATCATAGTGACTTCTGAAGCCGGTCTACGTATAAGTAGGTAACGTCTTTTCCTTATCACCTTACTTGATCATCACCGTGTTTGCATCCAAAGAAGTTCTGTCGCTCGATGAAGTATACAAAGCGCAAAATGAGCTCAACCGTATCAAACAGTCTTTGCTGCGTGAGGCTTTATTTGGGGAAGGTAAAATGCCGTCTGAAATGGTAGAAAGCCGCGAACGGCTGCATAATTTTCTCTATTTTCAACTATCGATGTCAGCCCGGCTTATCAGGGTGTATGACTTTGTAGGCCAGCCGTTTTACCGGCCTTCCGCCGAGTTGTCCGCCGTTGAGATTACTCGGGAAGTAGACCGGCTTCTGTTGTTGCTGGCTCAGCACGGTATCGAAATCACCATTTCAGACCCCCATGCTAATGCCGACGATCGGAAGTTATATTCGTTTATTACTGAAGTCGTTTTTCCAAAAGAAGTCAGAGACATTCGCCTGCCGGGGATTTGTTACAGCATCGATTACAATTACTACTGCCCGGACCACACACACGCCTGTATTTTTGTCGTCGATGAATTGATAACGGGTTTATTTGCATCGGATTATAAACATTTCGAAGTGTGTCTGGCCGAGCATTTTTTCATTAACAACGATCCCCGCGAAGATTTATATACGTATGTGGCAGCAGGTTTTAATGCGTATAAACGGTACCTGAAAGACTACCAACTGGTTGGCTGGACGGTTGAAAGCGTCGATCTGGACGAAGCGCAACGGAAGGGCGTGGTGCACCTGGAACTGCACTATGGTCTGGAAAGACATTCGGAACCGCTCATCAGCCAGAAAGGACAGGTTGTGTGTTACGGTCAGGAGAATAACTGGTGGTTTATTCACCGCATCGACTGGCCGGGCTTACTTCTGGAATGAGCGGTTTTTACATTTCCCCCTCAACGCCCAACCCGAATAAGGCGAAATCATATTTCACCGGGTCGGTCGGGTCAAACTGTTTTAGGGTTTTGGTTAACTCCAGAGCGGCTTTCCAGTCGGTTTGCGGACGGTTTAGCAGCCCCAGCTTACGGGCTACGCGTCCGACATGGACATCAATGGGTATCACCAGTTGAGCCGGTGTGATGCGGTTCCAAAGGCCGAAATCAACACCCCGGTCGTCGTGCCGAACCATCCAGCGCAGAAACATATTCAACCGTTTGCAGGACGAATTGCGATCGGGTGAGGAAACGTGTTTGCGGGTGCGTTCCGGAAAAAACGGGTCGTCGCAAAACCGGTTGTGAAAAGCCGTCAGAAATGCGCCTTCGGACCCAGGGGCAAACCCGTCCCGTTCCTGATGACCCAATTCGCACGGACCAGCCTCGGTGGAAAGGTGGAAGGGAACAAAAGCGTCCTCCAGCGTTTCGTGCTGCTGATAATAGGTATGAAAAAAGTGAAGGAAATAAAGCGTATCCGTGGCGTTGAACGTCCGGTGTTTGAACGCTAAAAACCGTTTGAGGTCGGATTCCTGATGGTTCAGAACAAAATCGTAGGGTGCCCCATCCATGAGTTCAACCAGTTCGCTGGCCTTTTTCAGAATAACCGGCCGTTGCCCCCAGGCCAGCACAGCCGCCCAAAATCCCATAATCTCGATATCCTGCTTTCGGCTAAACCGGTGCGGAATGCTGATCGGGTCTTTTTCAATAAATGAGGGCTGATTATACTGCTCGACCTTCCGGTCTAGTAACTCCTGGACTGAATCGTACATGCGAATGGAAAACCGCGCCGGGATTGGTCGGCGGGTTGAACGAAGAAACGGTTTTGGAGGGAGATCAGCGGCTTTTACCGCCACTCAATACCCAGACAATCCCCTGTGAAATCTTGGAAAATACGGAAACAATAACCGAAAAGATGGCGGTAAACGTGGCAATTATAGGGTAAGAAACCGTAAAAACCGCACTGAAGACTTTATAACCCGTAGTGGTTTTCATTTTTTCATCCCGTTCCCGGTGCCGACGGGCGATTCGCTCGGCTTTTTGTTCTGGAGTAAGCATAGTTAACAGTAACGTCGAATAAACTAATTTGGATGGTTAAACGGTTGGAATGCGTAAATTGTTGGATGGCTTAAAACGTTGATGCTCACTAGCACTTGCGTAGCCATTTTTAAGGCAATAAATAACTGACCTCAGCACGAAAACGTCGATCAACGGGAGAAAGTTTCTCAAAGGCGCGGGCCGAGATCTTTACAATCACTTTATCGTTGACGCTGGTGTCGGGCAACCGGCCAATTACTTTCACCCAGATCGACTGCTGGTTCATGTCGTTCCGGACAAGAATCAGCGTCCCGATGGGGGCAGTACGGTGTAAGGCCAGGTATTTGTTTGAGTTACCGGACTGATCAATGACCTCGGCCAGACCGATCTCCGACATACGACGTGCGTTCCCGCCCGGATTCGGAAGCGGACCGGAATCGCCGGGACGAATGATGCGCGGTTCCGACGGCTCCGAACTGGTGGGTTCGGCCGGGGTGCGCTCGGCTTCGGTGGGGCGGGGGGCTTCTTCACGCGGGGCCGACGGCAAGGGGCGCGGAGTAGCCGTCGGGCGTTCGGTCTTGGGAGAGTCGTTGCGCGACGTTCGGGTGGCTTCGGCCACCGGTTCTGTGCGGTGCGGGGTTGCGGGCTTGGCGAGCGGTTCACGAACGCGCCAGGCTTTTTCGGATACAATCAGGGCCTGACCGCTGACAATATTGTCGGAGGATAGATTGTTCCATCGGCGTACGTCATCCATCGAAACCCCGTAGCGGGTGGCCAGGCTGTATAGCGTTTGCCCCGGTTCGACCTGATGAATACCGCTGTTGGCTTCTTTGGCGGTTTCCGTTTTTACCTCATGCTCTTCGCGTTGCTGTTCCTTCTCCTCTTTCTTTATGGCCTTGGCAACGGCTTTTTCCTGCTTCCGTGACAGATTGCTGGCCGGAACCCGGACTACCTGATCAAAGCGAACGTTGTCCGACATGCCGGGGTTGGCTTCCCGAATCGCGTGGATGGTGGTCTTGTATTTCCGAACCAGCGAAAACAGCGTCTGGCCCTGCTCGACCCGGTGCAGGACGTATAATTTCCCCTCTTTCTTCTCCATCCCGAGCGAATCGGGCAGGATGGCGTGCGCTTGCGTAACAATACTGGTCAGACAGCCAGCTAGGAACAGCGGCATCAGTCGCTTCATGGCGTTGGTATCAAAAAATAACTGGTAATGGAATTCGATGCAGGTTGAACGATAATCTGGTTTTGCCAAACGCAGAAAGAGCCATTCCCGAACCACGGCGAAGCGTTCGATTCGGCGGGTGGCCGGGTGGTGTTGGGCGCCTGACCGGTGTGCTGGTGTAACCAGATCGTTTGTTGGCGGTCGATAATCAACAGAGATGAACGGAGCTGCTCGTTTGTTTCACGATAATAATACGAAAAAATCAGTTTGTCGCCAACTTCCAGGTAATCGATTGAGTCGATGGCTTGTTGATGGGCCAATTTTGTGATAAATCGGTCAAGAACCGGCCACCAGGTGCTGGCCGTCGTGTAGGAAACGGGAAAACGCAACCGCGAATTGTGGGCAAAAGCCGGTTTTTCGGCAGACTCGGCCGGTTCGCCGTCGGTCAGTCGTAAAGCAATGCCGGGGAGCGAACCCGTATCCGTCAGGGAAGCCCGCCGGGCCCAGACCCATTCCGAACTGGCCCCCATCAGCACATGCTGCGACCATTCCCAACGCGATTGGCCGGTTTGCAGATCGACATTTCCCAGGGCCGTAGGACCCGGTAAACGGGTGTTGTCGAACCGGTGATAAAGCGCCTGACCGTTCCAGATTCCAATCAGCGATGAATGAAAAGGTAGCGCGGGCTGTACGTCCGAACGAATAATACCGTCTGGCAGGCTGGCGGTCACCAGCTTCAGGGTTTGGGTGTCCCGGCTTCGTAACTCGGCCACCAGAAGGCCCGGCGCTGAATCAATCTGCTCAAAAACCAACCGCCAGATCGGTTCCGGAAACTGTAGCTGGAAGGCAAAAGGCAACTGATTGGTGATGAAGTCGGTCATTGGGTCGGGGCGTTATTGTAACAATCCGAACCCCGATGGGCTGGTGGTAAGCCGAGTTCGGAGTATCTTGCGCCAAAATTACCGAAAAGCAACGAATGAATATCCTCGGAATTATCCCGGCCCGTTTTGCGTCCAGCCGTTTCCCGGCTAAAGCCCTGGCCGATATTGACGGAAAAACCATGATTCAGCGCGTTATGGAGCAGTCGCGGAAGGCCGAATCGCTCAGTCGGGTGGTGGTGGCTACCGATCATGAAGCCATTGCTGATCACGTTCGCTCGTTTGGCGGAGACGTTATCATGACCTCCGAAAATCACCAGAGCGGTACCGACCGTTGCTTTGAAGCCATGCAGGCGGTTGGGGGAGAGGTTGATTATGTCATTAATATTCAAGGGGATGAGCCCTTTATCAAACCCGAACAGATTAACCTGCTGGCATCCGTTCTTGACGGAACGACCGAGCTGGCAACCCTGGTCAAACGAATCGATGACCAAACGGTTTTATTCAACACAAGCACGCCCAAGGTAGTGCTGAATAGCCGGAGCGAAGCGTTGTACTTCAGTCGGCAGACGCTGCCGTTTCTGCGCGAACGCAAACCCGAGGAGTGGTTGCAGCACCATGTTTTTTACAAACACATTGGCATTTACGCTTACCGGGCCGACATTCTGGCCCAGATCACGCAGTTGCCGCCGTCGCTGCTGGAAAAGGCCGAAGCTCTCGAGCAACTTCGCTGGCTCGAAAACGGATACCGGATTCGGTGCGTCGTTACGGAACTGGATAGCTACGGTATTGATACGCCGGAAGATCTGGAGCGGCTGGAGCGTCACTTTTCCAATACCGGACCTGACAAGACCTAATCCATACGATTGATTTTTTGGCTACGTCTACTCGCTTCTTTAGCTTGCTGTCGTAGAAGCAGGTAGCCGGTTTTGGCCGTACTCTTTCGTCCCGTATGGTTTCTAAGACGGGGCATGACCGAATACTTGCTTTTTATGTCTATGGTATGATTCGTGCGTAGGGCTATGCAGTTATAATTGTTGATAATTGAATCGCCCTGTTCGCACCTTGTGTCAGGGCGATTTTGTTTTATAGAGTCAGTCATCTGACAAACGCTCCGGGTCGGACGACTCCATTTATTTCGTTATAGGTTTGTTAACAACTGTTAAAATTGAACCGGTTAAACAGTTTAGGGCGTTACTAAGTTGAACTACCGTAAGTGGATTTAATTAAACCATACAGAATTACCTTATCATGCAGAACTATTCCATCCTCTGGGCCGACGACGAAATCGATTTATTGAAACCCCATATTCTCTTTCTGAATAACAAAGGGTACAACATTACGCCCGTGAACAGCGGGGCCGATGCGCTCGAAAAAGTGGATCAGGAAAACTACGATCTGGTTTTTCTGGATGAAATGATGCCGGGAATGACGGGACTGGAGACATTGCAGCAAATCAAGCAGATACGTCCCAATTTGCCGGTGGTGATGATCACCAAGAGCGAAGAAGAACACATCATGGAGGGGGCCATCGGGGCTAAGATTGCCGATTACCTGATCAAACCGTTGAACCCCAATCAGATTTTGCTGTCGGTTAAGAAGATTCTGGATAACAAGCGGTTGGTGACCGAACGAACGAATCAGAGCTACCAGCAGGATTTCCGCAATTTATCCATGCTCTATAACGACCGGGTCGATTTTGACGATTGGGCCGAGATTTATAGAAAGCTGATTTTCTGGGAGCTGGAGCTGGACGGTACGCAGGACCGGAGCATGGCGGAGGTGTTCAACATGCAGAAAAGCGAGGCCAATTCGACGTTTTGTAAATTTGTAATGGACAATTACGAAGACTGGCTGAATGAACCCAAAATGGACAAGCCGATCATGTCGCACCAGTTGATGCGCAAGAAGGTATTCCCGTTACTGGAGCAAAACAACCCGCTTTTCTTTGTCCTGATTGACAACCTGCGGTACGATCAGTGGAAGGTCATCGAGCCGATCATGTCTGAATATTTCACGGTGGAAGAAGAATCGTCGTATTATTCGATTCTGCCGACAACGACGGCTTTTGCCCGCAACGCCATTTTCTCGGGTATGCTACCGAGCGAAATGGAAAAGAAACACCCCGACCTCTGGGTGAACGACGACAACGAAGAAGCCGGTCTGAACAACAACGAAGACCAGTTTCTGAAACGGCAGATTGACAGCAGCCGGTTGAATATTAAGTTTTCGTACAACAAAATCCTGAATATCAATCAGGGGAAAACGCTGGTCGATAACTTCAACAACCTGATGCAGAACGATCTGAACGTGATCGTTTACAACTTTGTCGATATGCTGTCGCACGCCCGGACGGATATGGCCATGATTAAGGAACTGGCACCCGACGAAGCGGCTTACCGCTCAATTACCCGTTCCTGGTTCAGCCATTCTCCCTTGCTCGAACTGATTCGCAAGATTTCGGAAAAGGGCGGACGGCTCATTATCACGACCGACCACGGCATGATTCGGGTGCAGAAACCTGCCAAAATCGTCGGATACCGCGATACCAACACCAACCTGCGCTACAAGCAGGGTAAGAACCTGGGCTTCGACGACAACCATATTTTTGTGTGCCGCAAACCGGAAAACTTCTTCCTGCCCCGGATTCACGTCTCGACGGCGTACGTCTTTACACTCGAAGATTATTTCTTCGCGTATCCCAACAATTATAATTACTACGTGAATTATTACCGCGACACATTCCAGCACGGTGGCGTTTCGCTGGAAGAGATGATCATTCCGTTTGTCTACTTAAAAGCGAAGTAGCACGAAAAAAATGATGAACGATGAATGGGCTGCCAATGAACATTCATCGTTCATTATTCCGAACTAAAGTCCCTGCTCAAGTACTTTTCCGTCTTCAACCCGCAGAATCCGGGCGGGGTATTTGCGGAGAAAATCGTAATTGTGGGTTGCCATCAGAATGGCGGTGCCGGAATTGTTGATGGTTTGAAAAACCTGCATAATCTGCTCACTGACAGCCGGGTCCAAGTTTCCGGTCGGTTCGTCGGCAATCAGGATCATCGGCTCATTGAGCATGGCCCGGGCCACCACCACGCGTTGTTGCTCACCCCCCGATAGCTGATGCGGCATTTTCTTGTGCAACGTGCCCAGCCCAACCTGCATCAGCACATCCGAAATCCGGTTTCGCATCTTGGTCTGATCGGTCCAGCCGGTGGCTTTCAGGACAAACCGCAGATTTTCCTCAACATTACGGTCCATGAACAACTGGAAGTCCTGAAAGACAATACCAATTTTCCGACGCAGGTACGGCACATCTTTGGGTTTCAGTTTTTCCAGCGCAAAACCAGCCACGCGGCCCGTGCCCGCTTGCAGCCACAGATCGGCATACAGCGTTTTCAGCAGGGAGCTTTTGCCGCTGCCCGTCCGGCCAATCAAAAACACAAAATCACCTTTATTAATCTCAAACGTCACATCACCCAGGACAATCCGGCCTCCCTGGTAAATATCAGCCTGATTCAGTGACAGAACGGGTTCGGTAGAAAACATATTTTTGAGTGAAGAGTGATGAGTTAAGAAGTAAGAGTTGAAAACAGACAACGCGCGTTAGCCAACTCTTCACTCCTAACTCTTAATTCTTAACTTATTTGGTGCTGACTTTCTGGTGGTCGGCCAGGAATTTGGCGAGGCCGATGTCGGTGAGCGGGTGATTGAAGAGGGCCGTGATAGCGCTCAGCGGACCGGTCATTACGTCGGCTCCGACTTCGGCGCACTGGATGATGTGCATCGGATGGCGAATGGAAGCCGCCAGAATTTCGGTCGGGTAGTTGTAGTTTCGGTAAATCAGCGCAATTTGCTCGATCAGGGCCACACCGTCCACCGAAATGTCGTCCAGACGACCAATGAAGGGCGAAACGTAGGTGGCTCCGGCTTTGGCCGCCAGCAGCGCCTGACCTGCCGAGAAAACCAGCGTACAGTTGGTTTTGATGCCTTTTTCGGAAAAGTAATTGATGGCCTTGATGCCTTCCTTAATCATCGGCACCTTCACAACAATCTTATCGTCAATTTCGGCCAGTTCTTCACCCTCCGCAATAATTTCCCGATAGGTTGTGGCAATCACCTCCGCACTGACATCGCCGTCGACCAGGTCGCAGATGGCTTTGTAGTGTTGCATAATCCGCTCCCTGCCGGTAATATTTTCCTTCGCCATCAGCGACGGATTGGTGGTGACACCGTCTAAAATACCCAGGTCCTGAGCTTCACGAATTTCGTTCAGATTGGCCGTATCAATAAAAAACTTCATGTTGTCGGTATAAAGCAGGATTGGGGTTTTGCTTACGGTATGCGAACACCTTCCCGTTCGGAGAGGAGCCCGTCGAAATACCGTACTCTGAAAACCGTACCCTGTTACGTGTGTATCAGAATTGCTTCAAAAGTAAAGATAATCTTGCATTAAGATACCCTGAACTTTTGTTTATCTGAAAATGAAGTAATGAATGCGGGAAGTGGGCGCGAAGGGAGAGGGGGAAAAATAAAAAAAGGCAAACCGACATCTCACCGCTACGACCACCTACCCTTGCTTCCGTCAAGACCTGGGGGATTCAGCAGGAGCTGGTAGTGCCTGTTTGCCGGGTGCAAAATTAGGAATTTTTGTGAGAAAATAAAAGTCCCGGACTACTTTTGTGTCAATTTAAATTTTTCAATCCATGATAAATACTGTTTTACATACCGTCCGGGCACTTTGCCATCGCCCCAGGACGAAAAAAAATCTCCGTTTGTACAGTCTGTTGCTTGGTATGGCGTTGCTGCAAGCCTGCACCTCGTCAGAAGAGAAGCTGGCGGAAGGGCGGGCGCTGATGCAGCAGGGCAAATTTCGGGACGCCATTCAGCCGTTAAACGACGCCATCAATGCCGACGGCGGAAATTTCGAAGCGTTCAACAGCCGGGCTGTGGCCTATTTTGAACTGAAAGACTACGAGAACGCTCTGCTCGATTATGAACACGCCATCAAATTGAGCCCGGATTTTTACAAACCGTATTACAACCGGGCCAAGCTCAAAACCGCCCGGGGCGAAACCGACGCAGCTTTGAAAGACTTCTCGGAAGCCATCCGCCGGGCACCCGACGTTTCGGATATTTACCTCGACCGCGGCCAGCTGTTTGCCAATACCGGAAATCTAAACTCGGCGCTGTCGGATTTTAACCAGGCCATTGAGCGCGATCCGAAAAACTCGCTGGCGTATTTCAACCGGGGGAACATCCGGTTTCAGCAGGACGAATTTACCGAAGCACTCGATGATTTTACCAAAACCGTCCAACTGGATGCTAAATTTGGCAAAGCCTTCAACGCTCTGGGTGTCACTCAAATCATGCTGAACCAGCGCGAAACCGGTTGCCTGAGCCTGAAACAGGCCAAGCAGCTCGGCTACGCCGAAGCCCAGACTTACATTACGGAATATTGTCAATAAACAGCGTGAAGAGTTATGAATTAAGAGCTGGTAACGCTTACTTCACTCCTAACTCTTCACTCCTAACTCTTACTTCTTATGCGTAAAGGAATCGCTATTTTCTTCGGTCTTCTTTTTATTCTTTTTGCGGTTTTTCAGTATAACGATCCTGATCCGCAGATCTGGATTCCGATTTACGGGGTAGGGGCGTTTGCCAGTTTCATGGCGTTAGGCAATGCGGTTCGTCCGTGGTTTTTCATCCTGGCCGGACTCGGGTATTTGGTAGCGGCCATTTACCAGTGGCCCCCGGCTTTTGAAGGATTCCTGCTCGACGAAATGGGTATGAAAACCATCAACATTGAACTGGCCCGCGAATCCGGCGGTCTGGCCATCTGCGCCATCGCCATGTTTATTCTGGCCGTACTGACGCGTGACCGAATAGGGGCCCGGTAAATTTTTAGAATTTTTTTAAACAATTCTGCCCCGAGCCGGGTTTTATAATCAGTCGAACGCTACTAACCGGGGATACTGTGAAAGGTGTCTGATTTTTAGTAAAATAAACCGTTTAGTAAGCGATCAAAAAAGCCAGGTGACTCTTTAACGTCGTCTGGCTTTCTTTTTGGCGGGCACCCTATTTTACTTATTCCATCCGATCTGCTTTAATCTGGAGCGTTCCCCAGTTGCTATAATTGGGTAAAACCATCGCAAGTTCGGTTCGTGTATCGGGCGTGAACAGCAGTTTGGCCGACCCGACCGCCCTGGCCGGTTTCAATCCGTAGTGGGGGGATGTGCCGGCATACCGTCCCACGGCTTCCAGTTGCAGCGGTTTTCCGTCTTTTACTTTTGCGCTGAGCGTGTAGCGCCCCACCGGAACGTTCATAATGAGAATGTTATAATTTTGCAGGCTTACGGTCTTATTGATGACAAACGTTTTGTTTTCGCCGTACAAACCGGGTTCGTCGGGCGTGAGTGTTATCTGAATTTCAGTGCCTTCCGGAAGGTAATTCGGTGGGGTGTAATACTCGGAAGGGTCGCCCACGTTATAGGTGATGTAAAAAGAACCGCCTGCGTAATTGGACTGGTCGCGGGGTTTCTGACCGTACACTTCCTTGTTGTAGACACCGTAAGACAACAAAACAAAATTTTTTACTAAACCGTCGGCTGACGGAAAGCTCCCCGTTTTGCCGTCGGTCGATGCCAGACTCATTATGGCTCTTCCGGCTCCGTAATCAATCGTATAACCAGCGGCATAAAACTCGGCGGCTCCCCACGGAATCGTGATTTCGTAATACCCGTTGGCGTCGGTTTCGCCGGAGGCTCCCGAATACAGCCCACCGGTTGCCGTAGAGCGCACGCCAATATAGGCTCCCTGTAACGGCTTGCCGCTTAAATCGGCCACATAACCCCTGACAACGCCTTTTTTGGGTTTCAACGCCGGGAAGTTTGGCATGCGGGGTGTGGTGTTTCCCATGACGCTGACGTAATCATCGGCGGCTTTGAGCGTGAACGTTGCTTCACCCGTTACGGTCGGTAAAGCGGGCTGCTCACCCCAGTTGGCGGTTTGGTCCCCGCCGATATCCGACGGGTCTTTGGAACAGCCCACAAGCAGCAGGGCCGCAATAAAACACAATTTAGAGTTCATAAAACGTATCTGTTGTTTATCCGGAAACAAACCTAAAACCGGAGATACATTCTATGAAGGTTTTCTATTTCAATCCACAAGATGGCTATTCAGATGACGAAAATGGGACTATAAAAGTATTACATAACTTAAGCAGGGTTTATGAAGCTTTACCAATAAAAAACCGCCGGATCATGGATCACGGCGGTTTTTGTTGGAATGGTTTTGAGAAAAACCGGTTTACATCGACTGGGCATTAAACTGAATGCCGTCGAGCGCAAAAAGTGGTTTACCGCCCGCACTGGGGTTTACATAAACGAAATACAACTTATGCAATCCGGTTACCGGTGTCTTGACCGGTATATTGACGGCTTCCATCTTATCACTTTTCACATCGGCCGACCCTACCAGCGTACCCGTTGGTGAATCAAGGCGGATTTCGAGTTTACCACCCGCCATATACTGCGACGAAGCTGAGCCCATCACCGTCAGGCTGTTGATCCCGGCCAGGTCAATATCATTGAAGAAGAAATAGCTGTTCGACTGGGCGCCAAAAACGATTTCGTTGCCCGACGGCAGTTTGTATTTCGATACGTCCTTACTGCCGTCGTAGCTGGCGGCTTTCATTTTGGCGCTGCGCAGGGCGACCGTCGAGGTACCCGTCAGCGGCCCAATCACGCTGCTGCCTTTGTCGGTATAACTGGCCGAGAACAAATACGAACCGTCTTTTTCTTTCGCCGACGTGGTATATGAGCCTTTCAGCGGTTTTTTGTCGGCCTGTTTTTTGTCGGCCAGCGACATGACGTAGCTTACCATTTCCTTGGCTTCGTCTTCCTTCAATTGCGGGTGGGCGCTCATGGCCTGTTCACCCCAGACACCGCCACCGCCTTCGATCACCTTCCGGGCCAGTTTGTTGACGATTTCCGTCCGGCGTTCCTTGGCGTATTTCTTCGCTACATCCTGATACGCCGGTCCAATTGACTTTTTATCAATGCTGTGGCAGGCTTTGCAGTCGCTGAGTTCAATCAGGCGTTTACCGGTCGCAAAACCAACATTGGCCTGATGGCCCTGCGCCAGTAGCGTCTTGTCGAAGCCTTCGAGGTAGTTGATCGTCATCGTGACATCTTCCGGGCTGATTTTGCCCGTCGCCAGGGTGCCGTCTTCCTTGTCGGCCACTTTTACCTCGTATTCAACGGGTTTGTTATCGAAATAGAACGTTTTGTTGCCTTTCACGGCGACTTCCACTTTCGGTGTTTCGTTACCAACCCGAACTTCGAGTTGCTTGATCGAAACATTTCCGGCGGCATCGGTTACTTTCAGCGTGGGCTGGTAAACGCCCGGCTTGGCGTAGGTAAACGTCGGGTTGGGCTGGGTGCTTTTCGGTAAGCCTTTGCCAAATGTCCATTCGTATTTGATCGCATCACCGTCGTAGTCCATCGAACCTTTCGACGTAAATCGAACGGCCAGCGGAGCCGCCCCGACGAGTTGGTTGGCGCTGGCAATCGCTACCGGTTTGCGGTTTCCGGCGTTGTAGGTAATGTGCGTCAATCGAGCGTCGTCATTCTGCGCAAACCAGTTGCTTCCGTACTCCAGCACGTACAGCGAACCGTCTTTGTGGAACTGCATATCGATTGGGTGGCTGAATTTCGTGTTGGGCATAAACGTTTCCATCTTCACAAAATCGCCTTCCTTCGTCATGGTTACCGGGTGAATCCAGTCGCGAATCCAGTCGTACGCAAAGAATTTACCGTCGTAATGGCGCGGAAATTTCACCGGGCTATCCGCATAATCATCGTAATAGTAAACCGGTCCTCCCATCGCATTCCGACCGCCTTTGCCGACAATCGGGCCAAACTCTGGTGAGTCGGCGTATGGGTAGTAAATAAACGCTTTCTGCGCCGGGGGCAACTCCCGCAATCCCTGAATCCGCTGCGATGGGTTGATCGGTTTGGCCGGGTCGTACGACGGGCCGGAGGTGCTGTCGGCAAAATTGAACTGACGGTACGCCCGGTTGTCGGCCACAAACAGCGGCCAGCCATAATAACCGGCTTTGCGGGCCTGGTTTACTTCGTCGTGGCCGCGCGGCCCAAACCTGTCGATGTCGTTGGCGGCATCCGGCCCCACTTCGCCCCAGTACAGAAAACCGGTGCGCTGATCCACCGAAATGCGGTACGGGTTACGGTTTCCCATGACGTAGATTTCGGGCCGGGTGTTGGGGGTTCCTTTGGGAAACAGGTTGCCTTCCGGAATTTCGTAGGTGCCGTTGTCGAGCGGTTTGATGCGCAGGATTTTACCCCGCAAATCCATCGTGTTGCTGGAAGTCGTCAGGGCGTTGAAGCCTTCGCGACCCGGGCGGTCGTCGGAGGGGCTGAAGCCTTTCGACTCGAACGGGTTGGTATCGTCGCCGGTCGAGAGGTACAGGTTGCCCGATTTGTCCCAGGCAATCGAACCGCCGGTATGGCAGCATTTATCGTCGCGTTTCACCGGCACCCGCAGAAGCACCTGCTCGGTTTCCGATTTCAGTTCGTTTTTCTCAGCGTCAAATTTAAACCGCGACAAGTGCTGGGCCGTATCGGCTTTCCACTTGGCCGCGTCGGGCGAATAATACAGGTAGAGCCACTGGTTTTCCTTGAATTTCGGGTCGATGTTCATGCCCATCAAACCGTATTCCTGCTTGGTGTACACCGGAATATTGGCGACCACCTTCACGGCTTTGGTTTTGGGGTCGTAGAGTTTCAGGGCGCCTTTGCGTTCGGTGAACAGCACCTTGCCATTGTCAAGCACCACGAGTTCCGTCGGTTCGTCGAGCTTTTCGGCGAGAATTTCCCGGTTAAACCGGTTTTCTTCCGGGAACGGCTGCGTTTTGGCTTTCGCATAATCCAGTTTCGTGGCCGCAACCGACTGAATACCGCCCAGCAAATGCTTCAGGTAAACCGGGTTGGTAAACGTTTCGTCGGGGTGACCGAAGTTGGTGTAAAACACCTTGCCGCCGTCGTAATCGTGGTACCACGACATCGGGTGGTTGTCGCCCATTTTCCCTTCCTTGTACGTTTTTTCGTCGATTTTGACGAGCACGTTTACATCGGGATTGAAATTTTTGAAGTCGTAAAACTCGTCTTTAATCTTCCACTTTTCGGGAAAACCGAACATCGACGCGTGGTTTTTATTGGTCACGTACGCTTCGCCTTCCTGCACGTTGGGGTTGCCGGGGTGGCTGGCGAAATACCCGCCGACCAGCTTGCCGTACCAGGGCCAGTCGTACTCGGTGTCGGCGGCCGCGTGGATGCCGACGTAACCGCCACCCGCCTGAATGTAGCGTTCAAAAGCCGCCTGCTGGGCATCGTCCAGCACGTCGCCGGTGGTGCTGAGGAAGATGACGGCGCTGTACCGTTTGAGGTTGTCTTCCGTGAATCGGGCCGAATTTTCGGTGGTATCCACTGCAAAACCGTTCTCTTTGCCCAGTTTCATGATGGCCACCTGTCCAGCGGGAATCGACGTGTGCCGGAAACCGGCGGTTTTGGAGAAAACTAATAATCGTTTCTGGGGTGTCTGCGCCATCGACCACAGGGACGAAGCGGTGAGGCAACACACCAGCATCCACGACCGAAACGCCCGAAAGCGCAACGAGAATTGGGAGTTGGAAGAATACATAGAGGTTAGTAAGAAAACCGTGTTTTAGAAAACCGCCTTATGAAAATTTGGATTTCAAATAGACTTTTACAAAGCTTCAAAAGTACAAAAAAAACCGCCTGATAGCCAAGCCTGTGCCGTATCTTTGCGGGAGATTTATTCAAGTATTCAAATGGAATTTACACACCTGCTAACCCAAGTTGTGGCCGACGATGCGCTGCACGCCCGCTGGCTGAATACCCTGTCGATGATGGAAAATACCGGTGCCCGCAAAATTTCGGCCGCCGAACCCAAAACCACCGTCGATCTGCTGATGCTCAAACACGCGGCCGAAGAAGCCCGCCATGCGTATTACCTTAAAAAACAGATTCAGAAGCTCTCGAAAGCCGACTGCCCAACCTACGAACCGGCTTATTTGCTGGCACCTACCGACAGCCACGCGTACCTGAACCGGCTCGATGTGCAGGTGTGCCGGTATCTGAAAACCGCCTTACAGTTGTCGGGAGCGGAGTTGAAATACGCGGCTTACCTGCTGGTAACCTACGCCATTGAGGTGCGGGCCGACGAGCTGTATCCGGTATACCAGGAGGTGCTGACCGAAGCGGGCAGCAAAGTCAATGTGCGGTCGATTATTGTGGAGGAGGAGGGGCACCTGGCCGAGATGCTGCGGCAGATGGAAACCTTTTTCGGGGATGCGTGGCAGATCCATGCCGAGCGGGCGGTAGAGATTGAGACGGGTTTGTACACGGCCTGGCTGGGGAGCCTGACGGCTTTGGAAAAAATTGATGCGGCAAAGGCAAACTAATTTTTCTACCTTTGTGTTGTTTAAAGACACGCATCCGGGGACGACCGGAATTGACAGCTTGCTGATGCTGCGTGTAAGCATGTCGGGAGTTGAGGGCATTTCCTGTATAACAAACCTTCGAACAATAACTGGCGAATATAACTACGCCATGGCTGCCTAATCCGGAGGATTAAGCAATAGCCATTGTCTCCCCGGCTTCTGTACTGCTGGCTGGAATCGGAGGCATCGACTCGCAGTACTGGCTCGGTTTATGGTGTTAACGGCCGAGTAAGACACAAGCACCTACGGATGAGGTTTGGCCTGATGCGAGCCTGACCGATTCCCGACAATCCCAATCGCATCTAAACATGTAGAAAGCACGACGGTTTCCTTGTCTGGACCAGGGTTCGACTCCCTGCGTCTCCACCAAAACCCCTCTACGACACTGTGGAGGGGTTTTTTATTTTTGGGCTTGAGTGGGAGTACGTTTGGGGGCAAATTACACCCGTTTACCGCACCTTGATTTCTGTTCGTTAACCGATATAGCGAATTAGAGAAGTAACGATTTTCTTGACGGCCACCCCTCGTTTTATGGACTTTAGTTATTCAACAAAAAGCAGGGATTAAACTGGTGACCCATTTTGTTCTGGAACTCCTACCTCAAACAGAACCATGCCGATGAGCAGAATAGTAGGAAGAATGGTAACTACAGTCAGAAAAGGAAGCTCTTAAAACGTCTATGTTTTTACTCTTTCCTACTGTCTGGAAATATAAAAGAATAAGCTCGATTCATTCCATCACAATCCAATACACCGCCTTTCTATTCTATTATCTACAGAAGGACAGGCTTAAACGTTGGATTCAACATACGCTATCCACTCCCTTTGCAGTCGTTGCAGGTAATCCGCTACGGATTCATTTTCGACTACATCAATGGGCAGAATCTTTAAAACGTCATTGCTTTTTTTAAGGGAGGCAAAGAGCAGTGTACGTCCGAATAGGAGGATAGGAGCTATTTCTTCCAGAGATTCTTCCACGGATTCGGTGCGAATGGAAAATGTCTGGATCTTTCCTTCTGGCTGTAAAATAGTGAAAGTAAAAATCATAGCTATGGATTATACAAACCTAAAAACCATCCAGAAGTTCCAAGTGGATTGTTGCTGTTTACCGTTATTCCATATTCAAAAAAAAGGCCAAATCGTACAGCCGTTTGTTATAAGTGATTTAGAATCTTTCACTATGCGGTCCTGACCACTCAAAAGAATTCCTGTGGTGAACGGAATAATCTTATAAAATCGTATGCCCCTCTTGAGCTAATGCCTTCGCCGATTTGGCGCGCACCACCCAGTATACCTCATCCTGCTGATGTTTGACAATAGAATAATCCTTTCTGGTTTTACGAATTAGTTTATGACAGGCCTGTGCAGCCTGAACAAAAGTGGGATACTGATTCTGCTGAGCTTCGTAGATAGCTTTCGCAAGCCGATTTAAACGGAAATAGGAACGGATCGATTCAAACATTTTCGGTATGCCTTATTAATAGAGACCAGGCACTAAGCATGTTTAGTGTACTAGGTGAAAAAATTGTACGAATCAAATTCAATAAATAGCCCAAAAACAAAAGCCGGTTGACTAACCGGGCTCTGTCTAGTTACCAATCTATATATGTCTCCTGAAGGAGCCTCCTGAGTAGTACTTGATTTTAATATGAAAGTACTATCAAGTATAAAAGTTTAACATATTTTCATAGCTTGTCCAGTCGCCTGTTGCAGAAACCTGTTACCGTATCAAGGAAGAACGGGCTGTCCGGTGTCCGGCATCGAATTCTAATTGGCACCAATCCGGAAAACCGGGGTTTCTTCGTTACGGGACGCCACAATCAATTCAGTGGTATTGAGATGCGGCAGGAACAAATCCCGGACCAGTTGAGGGCAGTTGTTGTCTTTCGACAGATGCGCCAGCAGGACGTGGCTCATGAAAGCCGGTTTGTGCGCCCGAAACAGGTCAAGCGCCTGCTGGTTGGACAAATGCCCTTTGCCGCCCCGAATTCGCTGTTTTAGAAAGTACGGGTACCGCCCCTGGGCCAGCATTTCTTCGTCGTAATTGGTTTCCAGAAAAGCCGCGTGGCACTGGCTGAAGTGGTGGATGAGCTGATCGCAGGGAACGCCAATATCGGTAAACACGCCCACGTTGGTCCCCCGACAGGAAATCATAAAGCTGTGAGGATCAGCCGCGTCGTGGTATTTCGGAAAGGCCGTGATGCTGAGGTCGCCAATCTGGACGGGCTCGTGGCTGCTGAAAGGTCGGATTGGGAAAACGTGCCGCACCAGGCGTGTATTTTGCAGCGTTTCGGGCGTAATGAAAACCGGCAGTTGGTATTTTCCGGCCAGTTGCGATAGCCCGCTGATGTGGTCGGAGTGCTCGTGGGAAATAAAAACGGCTTTGATGTTTCGGATCGGTAACCCCAGCCGACGGAGTCGCGTTTCGGCCTGGCGGCAGGAAATCCCGGCGTCGATTAGAACCGCTTCCTGCTCGTTGCCGACGTAATAGCAATTTCCATTGCTGCCCGAATTGAGGGAAGAAATAAACAGTGACATACGGCTGGTAAAGGTACCAAAAATAATCGGGAGTTTGTCTGAAAAACAAAACCCGGCCAAGCTGGCCGGGTTGTTCCACTTACCAATCTCTATTAATAAGAAGGAGCAACAGGTGTTATCCTCCAATTAATAAGAGATCAATAATGCGGTTTTATCACCATTTTTTTAATATTAAATTTTTTCTAATCTTATAACATGCACGTAATCAGCAGGTAACAATGTGTATAAAGCACATATTAAACGCAGGCAGTACACGGCGTTTTGCTTATTTTTCGGGTTCCGCCCGCTCAGCGACGGCGTTGACAATAGTAACTGTCGAGGATTTGGCCCCGGCCTGGACTTTTCCGTCCTGAATTTTACCCACGATCAGCGCGGCCCGTGGACCAATGGTTTTGTCCAGTATTTTTTGCGAGGAACCGATTTTATGATAGGTACTGTCGAAGTAATTAAACCGCACTTCAATCTGTCGGTACGCATAGGCGTCGGAAGTATTCGTCAGCGTGAACGTGTGTAGATTCGTTGCGGTGTCTTTTACGTTTTTAGAATCGCCTTTTTCCCAAACAACCCGGTCAATCAAGAGATCCCGGTACGCATTGGATGGAAGCTGGTTTTCGCGCTGACCAGATTGGCACGCCATAAGGGGGATGAAAAACAGGCCGTAAATAAATTTCATTGCGAGCGTAGGAATGATGTGTTATCAAGGGCTTAAATTGCAGCTAATAACGCAGGTTTTCTTAGTTTATACAAAACTACAAAGCCCGGCTGCAGTGCAACCGGGCTTTGCTAGATTTATCTATCGTACTATGAAATGAACTCATTCAAACCAATACTGCAAAAGTCAGAAAAAGGACTATTCAGTGATGGTCTGAATAGCAAATTTAAGTAAATAGGGTAGAAAAAGTTGGATGTACACGAATGAATATTTGTGGGGGCATTAATTATCGAACAAAGGCTTTGATTTTTCTGATTTGAAAGGTATGCGGTATAACCTCGCCGAATTGATTGCTCAGGGAGAAGGCACCCGACTCGAGTTCAAATCCACCATTCATACGGCGTACCGGATTGCCCGGACGCTGACGGCTTTCTCCAATACGTCGGGTGGTTTATTAATCGTCGGTGTGTCGGACGACGGCCGGGTGTCGGGCGTCGAATCGGAATTGCACGAGATGCAGAAAATTGAAAAAGCAACGGATTTCCTGATCGACCCGGCAATCTCCATCAGCTACGAAGTGATTCAGGAAGCGGGTCGGCAGGTTCTTCTGATCGATATTCCGGAAAGTGAAGAAAAACCACACTACGCCATTGATGAACGCGGAAACCGCACGATCTACGTTCGCGCCAAAGATAAGTCTATTCCGACTAACCGGCTGATGCTGAACAGCTCCAGCTTGCCAGACAGCCAATTATTACAATCCACGAACGTCCGTAACTTAATCCAGGTACTCCGGAAAACTGATTTTATCACGGCTAAACAGTACGCTCAGTTGGTGAATATTTCCGAATACCGGGCCAGTAAACTGCTTCAGCAACTAACCGAACAAGGTTTGCTTATGATGATCGACAAGCCACGGCCCGTACGGTTTTCGCTGAAGATCACGGAATAACGATCACCTCACCCGCAAACGCTCCGGCTGATTAGTTACCAGACAGCGTATAGAAAGGGGATTTATTAAAAAAATTAAAAAAGTTATCTAATGGGCATCTTATCTTTGCCCTCCCAAACAGACCTCCTTCCGAATGATTGTCGATAAACAACACATTACATCCTATTTTACTGAATTACAAGACGCTATATGCCAGGCGCTCGAAGCCGCTGACGGTTCGGGGCGTTTTCGCGAAGACCTTTGGGAGCGTCAGGAGGGCGGAGGTGGCCGTACGCGTATTCTGCAAAATGGCGATGTAATTGAGAAAGGAGGGGTGCTGTTTTCGGCGGTTCACGGTGCGGCATCGGAGGCCGTTCTGAAGCAGATGAACACCCATGAACCGGCTGATTTTTACGCCACCGGGGTTTCCATTGTGCTGCATCCGCACAGCCCGATGGTGCCCATCATTCATATGAACGTCCGGTATTTTGAACTCAGTACCGGGCAAAGCTGGTTTGGGGGCGGTATTGACCTGACGCCCCACTACGTGAATGCCGGGGATGCCCGCTGGTTTCATCAGCAACTGAAAACGGCCTGCGACCGGCACGATCCGGCTTATTATCCGGCCTACAAAGCCTGGGCCGACGATTATTTTTTCATTCGTCACAGGGCCGAAACCCGCGGCATTGGCGGTATTTTCTTCGATTACCTGCGTCCGGAAAACGACGACCATAAGGCGGCTTTGTTTGCTTTTGTGCAGGAGGTCGGCAATGCGTTTGCGCCCATCTACACCCATTTTATGCAGAAAAACCGGGCGCTGCCGTTTGGTGAAACCGAGAAGAAATGGCAGATGCTGCGCCGTGGGCGGTACGTGGAGTTTAATCTGGTTTGGGACCGGGGCACTAAATTTGGACTGGAAACCAACGGTCGGACGGAGTCCATTCTGATGAGTATGCCCCCGCAAGCCAACTGGGTATATGATTACCAGCCCGAACCGGGTAGCCTGGAAGAACAGACGCTCAATGCGCTGAAGAAAGGCGTTAGCTGGGTATAAAGCCATGAACCCGGGCTATCGTGATCAGCTGCGTGCGTACATGAACCGCACCATCGGGCCCAAATCCGACCGGTGGGAGTCGTTCAGCAGCGCGTTTGAGTACGTCACGTATCCTAAAAAGAGTTTTTTGATTCGGGCGGGCGAGCTTGAAAATTACCTTTATTTTATTGTAGAGGGCGGAACATCGTCTTTTTTTGCGAAGGAAGGCCGTGAAATGTGCCTCGATTTATGGTTTGCCGACCATTTTGTTTCTTCCTACGTTTCTTTTCTGACCCGCCAGCCTTCGCAGATTTTTATTCAGGCGTTGTTTCCTACCAAAGCACTGCGCATCCATTATGATGTTTTGCAGGCGTTTTACCGGCAGGACGAGGAGAGCAATAAAGTTGGGCGGTTGTTTGCTGAAGGGCTGTACATTTCCCGGACGCAACGGGAAATCCGGTTCCTGAGCCAGACCGCCGAAGAACGGTATCTGGACTTACTGCAACGCCAACCCGAACTGATTCAGCAACTTCCTGTCAAAACGATTGCTTCGTACCTCGGTATTCACCCCGAAAGTTTGAGCCGCATCCGGAAGCAGCTATAGCCGCGATTTTCTAACATACGTTATTTTTTGCGGTTTGGCCCCCGTCTACTTTTGCCGACGATCATTCAGATACGGACATGGCTTTTTTTCTTTTATTGCTCACGCTCTGGAGCCTTCTCTGGCTTACCTCCCTTTTTGCCTTTCGCCGGGAACTGGCATCGCACACCCGAAAAGGCCGACTGGCTGCGGCTCTGGCCTTTACAGTTATCGGTATCTCGCACTTGGCGACGCCTGAAAAAATGGAATACATGATTGCGGGCTGGCTTCCCTATGCCCATGAACTGGTCATTATCAGCGGTGTGGCCGAAATTGCGGGTGGAATCGGTCTGCTGATTCCGGGGGTACGGCGACTGGCGGGCTGGGGCCTGATTCTGCTCCTGATCGTAATGTTTCCGGCCAATATCAACGTCGCCATTCATCAGTTGCCTCCGCCGGGCGGCTTACCGGCATCGCCCTGGTACGTCTGGTCACGGTTATTTTTTCAGCCGCTTTATATCGCCTGGATTGGGTGGAGCACGCTGCGAAAGGGAGAACGGTAATTAATTTTCAACCCGGACGCTCTTGCCTGTTTTCAACGCCTGAAGATTCCACGGTTTCGACAAGTCGGTTTTCAAAAAGCCGTTTTCGATTCTCAGCGGACTTTCAATGTTGTTGTGGTAGAGCTGGCCGGTACCGAGTCCCTGCGGCAGTGGATTTTTAAACTGGGCCGTAAACTGGGCGATGGCATTGAGGCCAATGTTTGACTCCAGTGCCGACGTAATCCACCAGCCGATGCCGAGCAGATTGGCAATTTCAATCCATTGGCTGCAATGAATAAAGCCGCCCAGCAAAGTGGGTTTCAGGATAATAAACTGCGGTTGAATCTTTTTTAATAACCGCATTTTATCAACGTATTCCATGTGCCCGATCAGCTCTTCATCCAGCGCAATCGGAACCGGTGACTGGCGGCACAGCTCGGCCATCAGTTCGGGTTGTCCCTGCCGAATGGGTTGTTCGATGGAATGAATGCCGTAAGTGGCCAACTGGTTGAGTTTCGTTAGAGCCTGATCGGGCGAAAAAGCGCCGTTGGCATCAACCCGAATAGTAATCTGATCGGCGCTGAAACGCGAACGAATGGAGTCAAGCAGGGCGCATTCCTGCTGAAAATCAATGGCGCCAATCTTTAGCTTAATGGTCGTGTAACCGGCTTCCAGCTTTTCTTCAATCTGCCGGCGCATAAAATCCGGCTTACCCATCCAGACCAGACCGTTGATCGGGATGGCCCTGGCCCCGTTCCCAAACTCATTCTCGAAAACCGTGCGCGTACCGCCGTTGATGTAATCGCGCATGGCGGTTTCAAAACCAAACTGAATGGACGGTAGCCGATCGCTGATGAGTTGCAGCACAATCGGGATGTTCCAGTGAAAAAGCTGTAAATCCAGTTGATTGAACAGGTCGCAGGTGTGACGAAGCTGTTCGGCAAAGTCCGGGCGGTCGTCGATGCTTAAGCCCCGAAGTGGTGCGCACTCGCCCCAGCCAACAACCGATGGGTCTTCATCGTCGCAAATCCGGACGAAATAACTGTCCTTTTGGGTTAAGGTACCCCGTGACGTTCCGGCCTCGAACGTAAAATGCAATGTGTATTTAAAGAAGTCGGCCTTGAGACTCATGGGATACGGTAGAAGAACGGGCTTTCACCATTAAAAGTAGTAATTTTGGGGGTTACTGGATAGGTCTATTCATAAAATATTACGCAAATCTTAGTGCTTGACCACGTGCTGAAACCCTTAAGTTGGCTGTATGGCGGTATTACCGATGTTCGTAACCTGCTGTATGACAGTGGCGTTGTTTCATCGTTAAGGCCCGCAACCTACACCATTGCTGTAGGGAATCTGACCGTTGGCGGAACCGGCAAAACGCCCCATGTCGATTACCTGGTGAATCTGCTGAAACAGACCGGACCGGTTGCCACCCTCAGCCGGGGGTACGGTCGGCGAACGCGCGGGTTTCGGATTGTGACGGATGCTGATACCGCCGATACCGTTGGGGATGAGCCGCTCCTGCTGTACCGAAAACATGCAGAAAAGCCTGGAATCAACGGGGGAGATGTACTGGTGAGCGTGGGAGAAAAACGGGCGGAAGCCATCCCGAAACTGTTGACAATTCGGACCGACTGGCGGGCGATTGTGCTGGATGATGCCTTTCAGCACCGGCCCGTTCGGCCACAGTTGAACCTGCTGCTGACGGATTATAACCGACCCTTTTACGACGATGAGCCTTTTCCGGGCGGGCGGCTGCGCGAACGGCGGCACGGTGCCCGGCGGGCGGATGTCGTTCTGGTTACCAAGTGCCCTGATGAACTGGAAGTCAGCGAACAACAGGCGATTCAGCAGCGAATCCGGGTGTATAGCCGGGCCGGGGTGCCGGTTTTTTTTACGGGATTGCGGTATGGAAGCCCGGTGAGCTTTGTGGAGACTTCCGAAAAAGCCGGAAACCGCGTGGTGCTGGTATCCGGTATTGCCCGGCCCGAACCGCTCGAGCAGTATGTGAAAACGCATTTTGATCTGGTTCATCATCTGCGGTTTGCTGACCACCACCGGTATACGGCCCCCGATCTGGAACGCATTGTGCGCGTGTTACCAGCCGATGGAACGGTTTTGACCACCGAGAAAGACTTTGTAAAGCTGGCTCCGCTGCTGGCCGAAACCGGAGCGGATGCTTCCCGGTTTCACTATCTGCCGATCGAAATCACGTTTTTAAGTGGCGAAGCGGAGTTTAAAAAAATCATTGAGCAAACCGGCCCCGACCGATTCAATCGGGGTAGTGTGGGTGTTAAAAAATCCTAATAACCGAAAAAGTAGTCAGCCCGAATCAATAAATTGACGAAATCCTAGTTCAGACAATATGCGTCGTCTTTCTATACTGAGTCTAAGTATTCTATTTATCTGGGGAATCCTGCCGGCAAAGGCCCAAATGCCGACGCGATTACCGCAGTTTGGCGGCAACCGGATGGGCTCTCCCGGGCAAGCTACCAGTACGGGTAGCCAAGGGGCAAATTCCGGGGGGGCAATTCTCGACGATTCGACCAAGCTGATTTATGGGCCAACCACCACCCGGTATTTTCTGGAAAGCGATGTTCTGAATAACCGCAAAACGCTCTTTCCAATCGACACAACCCTCGAAGACGTTCAGCGCACCAATTACCTGAGTCGTTATAACTACCTGTACACGGATTTGGGTAACCTGGGAACAGCTTTGCGACCTGTTTTTTATGAAATCCCCGCCATTGGCTCCCAGACGGGCCTGAATGCGTACGGCCTCTACGGGTATCAGACCCAAACGATTCGGTATTTCGACACCCGCTCGCCTTATACCAACATGTATCTGGTATTGGGGGGGCGCGGGCAGAACATGGTAAATTTTGATTTTTCCCGCAACATCAATCCCCGTTTTAACGCCGGATTCAACATCCAGCGGATGACCTCGGACGTGCAGTTTTCTGGAAATACCGGAGGAAACGTTACGACAACACCGCGGCTGGCCGAAAACTGGAATTTTGTGGCCCACGCCAATTATCGCTCCAAAACAAGCAAGTATACGTTACTGACCCACTATAATAATCTCAACCACCGTACAATTGAGCAGGGCGGTATTGTCGAACCCGATACCATCTCCGCGAACGTAGCTGATCCCAGTATTGCGCGAGATCCGATTCTGACGAACGCCAACTCCCACGAAAAGCGAAACGAACTGCACCTGTACCAGCAGTATGTTCTTGATACGGCTTTTCAGGTATACCATACCCTCGACTTTCGGGCGCAGAGTTACCGCTACACGGATACCGATCTGTCCCAGGGGCTGGCACTTCCCGATCCATCGAATCCGGCCCGAAAACCGCTGTATCCCGATTTTGTGTACGATAGCGTCGAAACCCGCCAGACAACGTTGTTCCGGTCGCTGGATAACCAGATTGGGCTGAAGGGCCAGTTTTCGCTGCGTCGGTCGGCGTTTAATTACCGGGCCTGGCTCCGAAACCGGCTGTACGGCCTGACGAATAAATACAATGCCGCTCGCCTTTTGCCGGAAGAAAGTTACAAAAGCAGTCGGTTCGAAACCTACGTGGGCGGCTGGCTGGGTTATTATTTCCCCGACAGCCTGACGCGTGTAACGGCCGAAATGGAGTACCTGCTGGGGCGCGACTTCCGGCTCCAGGGCCGGCTCGAAAGCCGGTTTCTGGTGGCGGGTTACGAGAGTATATTTGCCTCACCAACCTTGCTTCAGGAACGGTACATCAGCAACATTTACCAGTGGGATCACGTCAGCCGCCTGGCATCGCAGTTCGATTTGCGCGGCACCCAGCACGTGTATGGAATGCTGAATGTGCGGCTGGGTAAGCTCAAAGTGAGTCCCAGTCTGGATTATTACCTGCTGACCAATTACATTTATTTCGATACACTCGCCAGGCCGAAGCAGCTTTCGGAGGCATTCAGTGTGCTGCGGACGGGGTTAGGGCTCGAGTTCCGGGCGGGCAAATTCCGGCTGGTGGGGCAGGGCTATCATACGCTGGTTTCGCGCGACGAGGTGCTGCGGGTTCCGCAACTGTTTGCCAATGCGCAGGTGGAATACGGTTTTCTGCTGTTCAAAAAACTGTACGTGCTCGTGGGGATTCAGGCCCATTACAAATCGGCTTACTTTGCCGATCAGTACATGCCGCTGACGCAGCAGTATCACCTCCAGAACGAAGTCCGGCTGGACGATTATATTCTGGCCGAACCGTTTGCCAACTTCCGGATCAACCGGGTGCGACTTTTCCTGAAAATGGCCCACGCCAATCAGGAACTGTTCGGCCAGGTGTATTACAGCGCACCGTATTTCCGAACCATCAGCCGGTCCGTATCTTTTGGGGTACATTGGTTATTATTTGATTAAATTCGAACTGTGAAAACCCTGCATATCCTCAACGGCGACGCAACGGCCCAGGCTTTTGCGCAGTCGAATATCGTTCAGCCATCCGATCCGTCGGGTGTGCTCATCTGGCGCGAAGCCCTGTCGGAAGGTCCGGTCCGGGCTGATGTTTCACGCGACGAACTCTGGCCTATTCGCCGGGCGTGGCTTGCCGTCTACGCGGGCGATCTGGCCGCGGATACGTATGATCAGCAGGTGGTTCAGGAACTGGAAAAACTGGCGAATCCGTCGGATTACGACGAGGTTTATCTCTGGTTTGAGCACGACCTGTTCTGCCAGATCAACCTGGTTTTTCTGCTGGCGCAACTGGCCCAGCAACCGCACGGTACGACCAGAATCAAGCAGGTGTCGGTCGATTCGGTGCCGGGCGAACCGTTTTTTAAGGGCATGGGCCAACTGACGGGCGCTCAACTGGCAACGCTGTATTTGCAGGCCGAAGAACTGACTCCGCACGAACTGGAGGTGGCCGCACGGGTCTGGCGAGCTTACGCCGGACCGGAGCCGATGGCGGTTCAAGAACTGCTCAATGCGGATTTTGGGCGACTACGGTTTCTGAAAAACGCGTTGGTGCATCATTTGCAACGGTTTCCGTTTACCAGCAACCACCTGAACCTGATCGAACACCTGCTGACGGCCATTCTGATGGAAGGACCGTTGCCCGAAGCCCGGCTGATTGAACGCTATTTGCAGCAGGACCGCCTTTACGGCATAACCGACCTGAGCGTTGCCGAGTACATCCGGCAGTTGAACGGCAAACTCTGGACCTATACCGACGAGGGTGTGAGCCTGACCGAAGCCGGGGCCGACATCATTTCCGGACGCCGGCAACTTAATCCGGTGGAACGCTGGCTGGGTGGCTTCTACCAGACCGCCAACTCGCCCTACCGCTGGGATTCTGAACTGGAAAAACTCATTGAACTGTGATTACGACCTTAGGCTTAGAACTTCCTTCCGATCCGCGCTGGGTTGATATTGCGAAGATGAATCTGGGTGATATTCTGATCGATCACGCTTTTTGCGAACAGAAAGCCGCATCGTCGTGCATCTCGCTGATTGTGCAGTATCCCGAACACGAAAAGCTCGTGGAGGTGCTGACGCCGGTGGTGGCCGAAGAATGGGGGCATTTTCAGCGCGTTTTGAAAGAACTTCGCAAACGGAATATTCCGCTGGGCAAACCCCGGAAGGACGAGTACGTGAATCAATTGCAGGGAATTCTGCGCAAACCGGGCGATCGCAACGAGCAGTTGATGGAAAAACTTCTGCTCAACGCCCTGATCGAAGCCCGCAGCGCCGAGCGGTTTAAGCTGCTGTCGGAAAGTCTGACGGACGAAAACCTTCAGAAATTTTACCGCGAACTGATGATTTCGGAAGCAGGTCATTACCGCAACTTTATCGACCTGGCCGAAGAATACGTGCCCAAAGAGAAGGTCCGCAAACGCTGGAAGGAATTGCTGGAAGCCGAAGCGGAAATTATGAAAACGATGGAAGTGCGGGCCGACCGGTTCCACTGAGTCGGTATTACACTTTTTAGTCTAGTAAAATGTCATTTTTAAGTGAGGTTGCCCAGCATATTTTCCAGCGCCATCAAACGCAGATGGACAACGTATGGGTAATTGTACCAACGCGCCGGGCGGTTTCGGTCTTTCAGCAACACCTTAGCGAACAGGCCGATACACCGTTTTTGTCGCCCCATGTGCTGGCCGTCGATGACTTCATTACTCAGAGCGCGGGGGTGCTGCTGATCGATCCGGTTAGTCTGCTGTTTGAGCTATACGAAGTCTTCAAAGAGATTGATGCGTCGCTGGAATTCGGACGGTTTCTGAACTGGGCCAGCGTGCTCCTGACCGACTTCGACCGCATCGACCAGTACCTGATTTCGCCCTCCGAACTGTTCAGCTACCTGACGGCGGCCAAAGCCCTCGAACGCTGGAAACTGGAAATTCCGGATGGACGCACGGCGAAGCTCGAAACCGCCGGTACACAACGGTATTTCAAGTTATTCGAGAATCTGGAAACCGCCTATCAGGCCCTGCACGAACGGCTGCTGGCCAAGGGCTGGGCGTACCGGGGCATGGCCTACCGGCTGCTGGCCGAGCAGATTGAGGAGAAAGTGCGCGATAATCCGGCGTACGAACAACTGTACTTTGTGGGCTTCAACGCCCTGAGCAAGTCGGAGGAGCAGATTGTTAAAACGCTGGTCAAGGCGCAGAAAGCTGAAATGCTTTGGGATACCGACGCGTACTACATGCAGTCGAGACGCCAGGAAGCTGGAAAAATGCTGCGGACCTACAAGGCCGAAGGCTGGAGCGGCCCCTGGACCTGGGAGCAGAACCTGCTGACGAATACACCCAAAAACATTCAGGTCATAGGCGTTCCGAATGCCAGTATGCAGGCCAAAGTGGCCAGCCAGTTATACCGCCAGAAAGCGGGTTCCGACGGCGGCACCACCGCTTTGGTGCTGGGCGACGAAACGCTGTTGTTACCCGTGTTGTATTCGCTCGGCGGACTGGTAACCGATCTGAACGTGACGATGGGGCTTTCGTTGCAGAATTCCCATTTATATACCCTGGTTGACGCCTTGTTCGAAATGCAGCGGACGGTGGTGGGGTTTCAGAAAAAAGACGGCAGTGGTACGGTTTTTATCCCTAAATTTCATTACCGGCACGTTGTCAAAATCCTGAATCATCCGTTTGTCCGGCAGTACGAGCGGGTGAAGATAAACACGCTGGGCGATACCGTGCCCCGCGTTATTCAGAAGACACTCAGCAACATCACCACCGATAACCTGGTCTACCTGGACGAGCGGCAACTGATCCAGATGGGCGAAAACGACCCGCTTTTCGAGGTGCTGTTCCGCCAGTGGCCCGACGACAAACCGCTGGTCGTGATCCGTCAGTTTTACGCCCTGATTGATGTGCTGAAAGAAGTCTATGCCGAGCAGCAGGATGCCATCGAAGCCGAATACCTGTACCTGTTTCAGAATCTGCTGCGCCAGCTGGAAACCACGCTCGAACGGGAAGACCGCAACGAACTGGTCGACATCAGGAGTCTCAAGCAGTTTCTGTACGAACTGATCCGGCAGACCAGCATCCCGTTCGAAAGTGAGGGCGGCAGTGCGTTGCAGGTGATGGGGATGCTCGAAACGCGGGCGCTGGATTTCGACCGGCTGATCATTCTGTCGGTGAACGAAGGCATTCTGCCCCAGTCGCGGAAGCTGAATTCCCTGCTGCCTTTCGACGCCTGTATGGCCGTTGGTTTGCCAACCTATCAGGATCAGGAATCGGTCATGTCGTACCACTTTTACCGGTTGCTGCAACGCGCCAAAGAGGTTTCGCTGCTTTATGTGACCTCCGCCGACGCCTACGGAACCAGCAAGGGCGAGAAAAGCCGGTTCATCCGCCAGCTTGAACACGAACTCGTTCCGGCTTCGAAAGGCATGGTAACCATCAGTTACCCGACGGTGCGGTTTGGGCAGGAGGCCGAGAAAAAACCAGTGCTGGACTCCGACGATTCGCTCGAAATTCCGAAAAGCGAGGCTATTCTGGAAAAATTGAGAAAAGAATTAGCGGGTCAGTTTAATCCGTCTAAAAACCGTACGTATGGTGGTCTTTATCCCACCTTGTTAAATAACTTTCTAAGCTGTTCGCTTAAGTACTATTTCAGCCGGGTGATCAGTATGCAGGAGGACGAGGACGTCAGCGACGAGATGGACGCGGCCGAATTTGGGCAGTGGATTCATAACACACTCGAAATGCTCGACCAGCAGTACCGGATGGTGGGGCAGGAGGTCAGCGCCGAAACCGTGACCACCACGCTCAAACACAACTACGAGGAGCAGTTCAAAAACCGGGTGACTGAGTCGGGCGTCAATCGGTTGCTGTACCGGATTGGCGAAGACCTGATGGTGCGTTTTAACACCCTCCAGACGGAGACGTACGGCACTAATCTGGAAGTGCTCCAAACCGAAGAAGAATGGGACACCAGCCTGGATGTCGACACCGCCATTGGCCCCCTGCGCGTCCGGATTGCCGGGAAAATCGACCGGGTTGAGCGGCTGCGGCAAGCCGACGGCTCAACCCTGATTCGGGTGGCCGACTATAAAACCGGTAAGGTGGAAGCCCGGGACGCCGACGTAAAAAGCATTGATCTGCTGCTGACCGATTCGCAAAAGGACAAGGCCCGCCAGTTGTGGCTGTACCAATACCTGGTTTATAAGAAAATGCTGCAAAACCGGGGTCTTCAGTTCGATAAGCAATGGATCGACGGAACCGACACCCGGGTTGTGGCCGGTTTTTACTCTTTCCGGAATCTGGAAGGCGGTTTTCTGGAAAACAAGCTCTATCTGGGATCACCGGAAGAATTTGTGAGACAGACGGAAAATCATCTCCGAAAAATCATCGCTGACTTGTTTGATCCGGATCAGCCGTTCCGAAAAACGACCGAAAAAAAGATTTGCGAATGGTGTGAATACCGCAAATTGTGCGGCCGCTAATCCCTTTTTCGCTGAAACGTCGCCGGTTTTTCCTTCGAGGTTTCGTTGAGCTGAATGGCTTCCTGTAGCAACTCCCGAATCAGTTCCTCGTTCACCTCGCCCGCCCGGATAACCAGCGACCGGACCGTTCTGCGGCCCCGGTTTTCGAGGACATTCTGCGCGTTGGTCAGTTCGTAACCGCGTAGAAAACAGAGATCAACCGCTACCTCGGAACTCCGGAGCGGGTTGAGGTAGCATAGCTGCCCTTTATGCGAATAAAAGGGCACTCCCCAATTAATTTTCTCCTGAATACGAGGAGCGGCTTCCAGGATTAATCGACGTATATGGTCCAATAGGCGATGAATTTCCGGGGTTTGTCGATTTATGTATTCGTCAACTGTCATGGTTTGTTGTTATGCCGTAATTTCGGTGCTAAGTTAGCTGAAAAATCAAAATTCGACAGTAAAGCACTGTCGGACGTTACTTTCCCAGTGGGCGTAATACCGCGCTCAGTTCAACATTTATTTCTGTGAAAAGGTGGATTGCAATTGGATTAGTGCTGCTGGTTGTTGGCGGCATTATTTATTACAACAAGGTCTCTAAACAACAATCAGGCGGAGGACCCGGCGGTAAGGGTGGTGCGCAGGCTGGCGGTGGTCCAGGTGGCCCCGGCGGAGCTGGTGGCCGGGGTGCTGGTGGACCAACACCCGTCAATGTGTTTGTGGTTGCTTCGCAGAATCTGAAAGATGAAGTGGTAGCGACGGGCTCGCTGATTGCTGCTGAACAGGTAGATATTTACCCCGAAGTTTCGGGTCGGATTGTGCAATTAAACATTCAGGAAGGGCGTTCCGTTAGTCAGGGCACGTTGCTGGTGAAACTGTATGACGGTGACTTACAGGCACAATTGCAGAAATTAAAAGCCGTTGAAGAAAATAATCGTCGAACCGAAGAGCGTAACAAACAGTTACTCGAGCGAGGTGGGATCAGCCAGCAGGAATACGATATTGCCTCGACCAATTTGAAGAGCACACTGGCCGATATTGAATTGACCAAAGCGTCTATCCGCCGGACTGAAATCCGGGCGCCGTTTTCCGGAACAATCGGTTTGCGGAACGTGAGTTTAGGGGCTGTTGTCAATCCGAATACGCTGATTGCGCGGTTGCAGCAAACCAACTCCATGAAGCTGGATTTTTCGGTTCCGGAGAAGTACGGATCGGCGGTGAAGATCGGTAGCACAATTTCGTTCCTGATCGACGGCTCGGACAAGGTGTTTAACGGTTCGGTCTATGCGATTGAACCCGGCGTGGAAGAAGCGACCCGGAATTTGCGGATTCGGGCGCGGGTCGCTAATAATTCGGCGAATTTGCGGCCTGGTAGCTTTGCAAAAGTAAACTTGGTGATCAACACCACGAATGCACTGGTGGTACCGACACAGTCAGTCATTCCGCAAACCCGTGGAAGCCAGGTAATTGTTATTGAGAATGGAAAGGCGGTTTTCAAAGATGTGAAAACCGGCTTACGGAACGCCAACGTAGTGGAAGTGACCCAAGGGCTGCAGCGGGGGGACACGGTGGCAACCACCGGTTTGATTTTCCTGCGGCCTGATGCACCGGTTAAAGTGGCCAAAGTGGACAAATTAACGGGAGAAGTTCTGCCTGCTGCCGGATCTGGGGCAGGTAATAGTGCCAGTATGAGATAACGAGCTAAATCGATGAGTTTACCTTCTTTAAGTCTCCGGCGACCGGTTCTCGCCATGGTTATGTCGATCGTACTTATCCTGTTTGGGGTGATCGGCTTTACCTTTTTGGGCGTTCGCGAATACCCGGCCATTGACCCGCCGATTATTTCGGTGCGGACCAGTTACGTGGGTGCCAACCCGGATATTATTGAATCACAGATTACTGAACCGATTGAAAAATCGCTGAACAGTATCGAAGGGATTCGCACCATTTCGTCGACCAGCGCCCTCGGCAGCAGTAATATCACCGTTGAATTTGAACTGGGGGCCGACCTGGAACGCGCGGCCAACGACGTGCGTGATAAAGTGGCGCAGGCGCAGCGTCAGTTGCCGCAGGATATCGACGCCCCACCGGTGGTGAGCAAGGCTGATGCCAACTCCGATCCCATTATTTTTCTTCCGGTTCAGAGCTCCTCCCGCAATGCGATGGAGCTTTCAGACTATGTCGAAAACGTATTGCAGGAGCGGCTGCAAACCATTCCGGGGGTTAGCCAGGTGATGGTATACGGGCTGAAACGTTCGGCCATGCGGCTTTGGATTGACCCGCACAAACTTTCGGCCTACCGACTGACGGCGCAGGATATTCAGGATGCGTTAACCCGGCAGAATGTCGAACTACCCGGCGGGAAAATCTACGGAAATAACACCGAACTAACGGTTAAAGCCGTTGGGCGCCTAACCACCGAGGACGACTTTAATAACCTGATTATCCGGCAGACGGCTAACCAGATTATTCGGTTAAAAGATGTCGGATATGCGGTTTTAGGGCCGGAGAACGAGGAAGCGGCTGCCAAGCAGAATAATGCCTCGGGTGTTATTCTGGCCCTGATTCCTCAGCCGGGAGCCAATTATGTGGCCGTGGCCGACGAGTTCTATAAGCGTCTGGAAGATATCAAACGGGACCTCCCCGGAGATATTCAGCTGCTTGGTTCGGATGATAAAACGAAGTTTATTCGGAAGTCCATCGAAGAAGTGGCCGAAACCATTATCCTTTCGTTTATTCTGGTGGTCATTGTCATTTACCTGTTCTTCCGCGACTGGCTGATTTCAATTCGTCCGCTGATTGATATTCCGGTTTCGCTGATTGCGACCTTCTTTATCATGTATATCGCGGGCTTCAGTATCAACGTCCTGACCCTGCTCGGGATCGTTCTGGCGACGGGGCTTGTGGTGGATGACGGGATTGTGGTTACGGAAAACATCTTCAAGAAAATTGAAGAAGGGATGGATTTAAAGCGGGCGGCCAAAGAAGGCTCGGAAGAGATTTTCTTCGCCGTCATCTCCACATCTGCAACGCTGGCCATCGTGTTTCTGCCGGTGATCTTTCTGGAAGGATTTACAGGACGGCTTTTCCGGGAGTTTGGCGTTGTCGTGGCGAGTTCCGTATTGATCTCGGCTTTTGTTTCGCTCACCCTGACGCCGGTACTGAGTGTCAAGCTCGTAAGCAAGGACCACGGGCGAGGTTCCTGGTTCTATAAAAAAACCGAACCCTTCTACCAGTGGCTTGACCGGAGTTATCGGTCGGCCCTGACGAAATTTATGGGCCGACGCTGGATTGCGGTCGGGATTATCGCGGTTTGTCTGGGCATTATTGTCTGGGTAGGTTCCAGCCTGAAATCGGAGCTGGCACCTTTGGAAGACCGGAGCCGCATTCGTATCCCGGTGACCGCGCCAGAAGGAACCAGCTACGAGGCCATGACCAAGATTATCGAAGGAGTTAATCAGTTTGTGCTGGATTCCGTACCCGAAACCAGTTACACGTTTAGTGTGGTGGCCCCGGGCAACTCGGCGGCCGGGGCGGTAAACTCCGGATTTATAAGTGTTAACCTGGTCGAACCGAGTGAACGTCAACGCTCACAGCAGCAAATCACGGATTACCTCGGCAAATACCTGCGAAGCTCCAGCGAAGCCCGGATGAATGCAACGCAGGAACAGACGATTCAGGTAGGCCGCCGGGGTGGAGGGCTGCCGGTGCAGTTTGTGATTCAGAATCTGAATTTTGAAAAGCTACAGGAAAGTCTGCCCAAATTCATGGATGAGGTGCAGAAAGACCCGACGTTCCAGGGGTTTGATGTGGACTTGAAGTTTAACAAACCAGAACTAAATATTACGATTGATCGGGAGAAAGCCACCAACCTGGGCGTAACCGTGCAGGATGTCGCGCAGACGCTGCAACTGGCCCTGAGTAACCGCCGTCTAGCATACTTCCTGATGAATGGAAAGCAATACCAGGTGATCGGACAGGTATCACGCGATGACCGGGATGAACCGGTCGATCTGGCTTCGTTTTACGTTCGTAACAACGTGGGTGAGCTGGTTCAGCTGGATAACCTCGTGAAGTTCTCCGAAGTGTCGAGTCCCGCGCAGGTATATCACTTCAACCGGTTTAAAGCAGCGACCATTTCGGCGGGTCTGGCACCGGGTAAAACCATTGGGGATGGTGTGGAAGCCATGAATGCCATTGCCGCCCGGACCCTGGATGATACCTTCCAGACGGCTCTGTCGGGTTCCTCGCGCGACTACGCCGAAAGTTCATCGAATACGATGTTCGCTTTTGTGCTGGCGCTGGTGTTAATCTACCTTATCCTGGCCGCTCAGTTTGAGAGTTTTACCGACCCCTTTATTATCATGCTGACGGTACCTCTGGCCGTGGCGGGGGCGCTTCTTTCGTTGTTCCTGTTTGATCAGACAATGAATATTTTCTCCCAGATCGGTATCATCATGCTCGTTGGTCTGGTGACGAAAAACGGTATTCTGATTGTTGAGTTTGCGAACGAGAAGCGTAAGGAAGGCATGAACAAGCTGGAAGCCGCCATTGAAGCATCGGCCCTTCGGCTTCGTCCGATTCTGATGACCAGTCTGGTTACCGCTTGTGGTGCCCTGCCAATTGCGTTGGGTCTGGGAGCCGCGGCTAAAAGCCGGATTCCGCTGGGGATTGTAATCGTGGGCGGGATTATCTTCTCCCTGATTCTGACCCTGTTTGTTATTCCGGCGATGTATTCGTTTATGTCGCGGTATAAATACGTGGATAATTCCGTTTACGAAGACCATCCGCAGCCGCTTCAGCCATTGCCGGAACCCGAGCCCCGCAAGCGCAAAAGCGAGGAGCTGTACGGCGAAGAAGTATAAAACGAAAAACCGGCATCAGGCCGGTTTTTTCGTTTTAAGCGTTAAAAGTGATTCATACTTGCGGAGCGCGGGCCATGCCGGTACCCACGTCGGCCGGATCAAAACCGACTTTCAAACCCGTTTCGGTCCCGGAAGCGACCAGCTTGGCCATCAGAGTAGCCGGGGTTAGTAAGCCGGTTTTCATAATCTTTTCGGCCCACAAAGCCGCTACGCCCGCAACGTGCGGAGTGGCCATGCTGGTACCGCTCATCTGGGCAAAACCGCCACCGGGTTTTGCCGACAGGATTTTTACGCCCGGTCCGGAAATATTGGCCCCGGTGTTGGAGAACGGAGCCACAATGAACCCCTGTGTACTTTCACCCAGAGCCGCTACCGAAACAATGCCTTCCGACACGGCAGGTGGGCTGACCGAAATCTCAAAATCCGGATTAACATCCCGCTGGCTTTCGTTACCGGCTGCGGCAATGAGAATCGTCGCCTGGGAAAAAGAACCCTGAATGCGGATCAGGGCCGCCAGCCGCTCAAACAACTGCACATTGGCCCGGTAGCCTTCCAGTGCGTATGACGTTGCGAGTTCGGCCGGATAGCCCTGGCCGATCAGTTGTTTGACGAAACCGGGAAAATCCATACCCAGCGACATCGAAATCACGTTGGCACCGTTCTGGCCAGCC
Organism: Larkinella arboricola; assembly: GCF_003259745.1. Lineage (GTDB taxonomy): Bacteria > Bacteroidota > Bacteroidia > Cytophagales > Spirosomataceae > Larkinella > Larkinella arboricola. The sequence continues at coordinate 459,977 of NZ_QLMC01000005.1, forward strand.
CACTGAATGGCGCTGACAATCTGATCGCTGGAGCCACCCCCATTCTGGCCGAGCACTTTGCCGATGAGTGCCTTTTCAACGCCGGGCGCTACACCAATCCGGGTGTTGTTAGTAGCACGGCCGAAGATGGTTCCGGCGCAGTGGGTACCGTGGCCGTGCGGATCGCCGTTGCCTTCGCCCGTAAAGTCCTGTTCGATGATCTGGACACCCGCAAAAGCCGGGTGACTGGCATCAATACCGGTGTCCAGTACGGCAACGACCACACCGGAGCCGGTAAACGGAGACGTGTCGGCTCCGACGGCTTTGATGCCCCAGGCAACGGTCTGCGCCGTTGCCCTGACGTTTTTTTTGACGTCAAGCGGCTCAATCAGGCTCATCGGAATGGCCGGGGCAACCGCCAGAATACTGGAATCACGCGTTACAGCCGACACCCTGCGAGGTTCGATCTCGTCAATTTCAACGGTCAGCCCTGCGGCTACCGACTCGACCGTACGAACTTGAGAAAGAGCCCCCAGGAAGGGATCGCGGGTGGCGCTTTGCGTGGTTCGGAGAATGATGTGTTTTTGTTTCATTGGACTGGGTCGGGATATGTGATGAATGATAACGTAGGTTTGCCGTGCAAAATCGTAACGGCTTCAATGCACTACTGCGGGGCGGCTGACCCGCCATCCAAATGACGAAAACGCAGTGTTGGCCGGGCGGAAGAAAGAGCAGAAAGGCCGTTTTCCAGCCCGACCGGTATGTTTAAAAATACGGATAATAGAGTTATTAACCGTCCTGTTAAGGGTAAAAACGACCCTATGGGGACAGTGGCACGAATGACACCCGACACACTATGGTTAGGCCATCAATGCCTGTCTTACTTCAGGCGTTGATGACTCGGCTACCAGGTTTGTAAGCGGTTGCCAGTAGACCAAAGTTAAAGCAGTAACTTCTTATAAAACAGCGTAATAATGCTTGATTTTCAGGTTGCGTAATTCCACGCACAACCGGTGAGATTTACTTGAACAGGCAAGAAGGACAAGTGCCGGACAAAACAGCCAGCCCCTTGCAGGCGATAGGCTATATCAATTTGCAGCAAAAAGGGGCGGTGGGGAGGACTTTTGGAGAAGACCGTTAAAAAAGGCTTTTTGACGGTTTATGGCGGTTCATTTTTCGGAAAAGAACACTCACGATAAAGACAAGTAACAACTCGATGAAGCCCCATTTGGCCACTTGCAGAGCGTTTAGTGGCTGGGGCCGCTCAGCGGAAACCTCCTGAAAAGAAACCTTCTGGGAAAGCGGGGGCGATTGATAAATCGGTACAGGTTCCATAACGTCCTTTTTGAATTAGACGCTTCAGACCCGGAAAAGTAACAGAATCTGGTGTGAATTTGTCTGATTATTAGGGTAAGGACCAGGCCGGACCCATTCGCCCACGGCTGAGTCTTCTTTTTAACAGGTTACATGGTGTTTCGGGATGCAGTTTGTCCAGTTATCAGGCTGGTTCTGCAATGCTTCGAGCCTTACGGATGGCTTTTTTAGGCAAATGGCGGGGCAACCGAAGAGGAAGAGAAGGGCAGAGAAACGTTTCTCCGCCCCTGTATCTATTCGCTCCGCAGGGCTTTCACCGGATTCATTCCAGCGGCTTTCATAGACTTGAAACCGACGGTAAGAAATGCGATCAGGAACGTGCTGGCAATGGCGGTGGCAAATACGCCGACACTCACATCGATGTGAAAAGTGAAGTGGTTCAGCCAGGCATTCATGCCGTAGTAGGCCACCGGAGCGGCTACGGCGAAAGCAATCAGAATCAGGCGGGAAAACTCTTTTCCGAAAATCCACAGGATTTGCCCGATACTGCTGCCCAGCACTTTCCGAATGCCGATTTCCTTGGTTTTCTGAGCGGCCATAAACGAAACCAGTCCGTATAGTCCGAGGCCGCCGATAAAGACAGCAAGGGCGGCAAAGGTTTGAATGAGCCTGAGCATGAGGTCTTCGGTTTTGTAAAAATTGGCGATATGCTCATCCAGAAATTCGTATTCGTAAAGCTGGTCGGGATGCAGGTCGCTCCAGGTTTTTTCCAGCGCAGCGAGCGTCGGTTTCACCGTTGTTCCATCAATTTTAACCGCGTAGCTGCCATACAAATCGCTGGCCGACATGATGCAAACGGCGTTAATGTCTTCGTGAAACGATCGGTCATGGAAGTCGCCCACAACCCCGACAATCGGCCCGGTTGTCTGACCTTTGTTTAAACTGAGGGTTTTTCCGATCACCTCCTGCGGAGATTTCAGGCCCAGTTTTTTGGTAAAGGTTTCATTAACAACAAACTCCCGGGCGGAGTCGGCGGGAAACAGATTCCGTCCGGCCACCAGTTTCAGGTCAAACATCGGGATGTACTGCTCATCGGCGGCTTTGACGCTGACGCTGAATAATTCGTCCTCGCTGCGGTTATCGTACTGTGGCGACGTGTTCCAGACATTGTAATTGGAGGCCGGTGCCGACTGGCAGACGGATACGGTTTTGACCCCCGGAATCTGGGCGAGTTGATGCTTGACGGTTTTCAGGCTTATCGGTTTCGTGTCCGGCGCAATGGGCAGCATGACAACGGCTTCCTTATTGAAACCCAGATCGGATTGCGTAGAATACCGCATTTGATCCGTAATGACAATCATGCCGATGAGCAGCGCTTGGGAAATCGCGAACTGGCCCACAATCAGCGTTCGCCGTGTATTGAAACCGCCGATATGCTGCTGCGACAGTTTGCCTTTCAGCGCCACAACCGGCTGAAAACCCGCCAAAATAAGACCTGGATACGAACCGGCAAAGAACGTGACCACCACCGCCAGTGCGGGAAGAAACAGGGCCAGTCGCCAGTCGTCCAGCGGGTTGAGGCTGATTTGAACCTGAAACCAGTCGTTGACGGAAGGCAGCAGCAACCAGGCGGTAACAAACGCCAGGAAGATAGCCAGTGTGGTAATTAAACCCGTTTCGGCGATGAACTGCCAGAAAAGCTGCCCGCGAAAACTGCCCAGCACTTTCCGGACGCCCACTTCCTTCGAGCGGTTGAGGGCCTGGGCCGTAGCCAGATTAATGAAGTTGATGCAGGCGGTGACGATCAGAAAGAAACCAATACAGGCCAGAACCCACAAATTACTTTTGGAAATTGCACCGCCGTAGCGGGGGTTAAAATGAATATCGGCCAGCGGTTGCAGCTTGTAGTGATGGACGTTTTTGTTGGTGGGCCGGTATTTTTTTACGTAAGCTGGCAACACCTCTTCAACCTGCGCGGGCGAGACACCGGGTTTGAGCCGGACAAAACATTGCATGGCGCTGTTCATACCGCCCCACGATTCGTCGCTGGCCATCCATTCGTCGTACTGCCTGAGCGTATTATAGGACAGAAAAATCTCGGTTTTTCGGTCGGTATGAACCGGTAAATCCTTCAGAATGCCGGTAATGCGGAATTGAACTTTGTTGTCCAGATGGAAGGTCTGGTTGATCGGATTCTGATCGCCGAAATACTTTCGGGCCATTCTCTCGGTCAGAATAGCCGTATTGGGTTCGCGCAAAACCGTTTTGAAATCTCCCTGCAACAGCGGATAATTAAAAATGTCGAAGAAATCGGTTTCGGCAAAAGCGACTCCGGCATCTTCCTTAAACTTGCGGATTTCTCCACCGGTTTTCAGGCTGATTAAAACATCATTGGAGCTGGCAATCCGGGCCACCTTCTCACCGAACGTATAATCATTCCGGAACACCTTGCCGAACGGATTGGGCACGTTGGGCCGGTAACTAACGGTTTCGCGGTGCTGCTCGGTCACGAAGCGGTAAATCCGGTCGGCGTTTGCGTGGAAATTATCAAAGCTCAGGTGGTAGCTAATCAGCATGAAAATCAGAATACCGCAGGCCATGCCCAGTGCCAGGCCCGATACGTTGATGAGCGTGTAGGATTTTTTTCGCTCCAGATTCCGGAGGGCAATTTGGAAATAATTACGAATCATGGCAGTATGGCTTGGTTTCGGATGGTCCGACGGTTTGCGTTTGAAAAAATACGGTTGCAGGTAGTGCAGGACGGCCCAGATAAAGGCGCGCCGGGCTTTGACCAAGCCGTTCTGTTCGAGTTGTTTATAAAAGACCTCGTGCAAATCGCCCTGCACATCTTCGCGCAGGTGAGGGGCCACGAAAATCTCCAGCAGGCGGTCGGCCCAGCGCGGTGGCTTCATAGGAGTGAAGAGTGATGAGTGAAGAATTATGAGTTAGGAGTGATGCGTAAAGAGGATGCGTCAGCCTGACTTTTAACTCATCACTCTTCATTCTTCACTCTATAAAGGTTCGATTAGTTGAAATTTTCCGGGTGGAATGGCCTGCCAGAGCCGAGTGCGCACTTCCTGAATGTCGTTCAGCGCCCGCACCCCGGCCTGGGTCAGTGCGAAAAACCGTTTGCGTCGGCCCCCGCGTTCGGCAGTGGCTCCGCCCATTTGTGAGGAAAGAAAGCCTTTTTCTTCCAGCCGGTACAGGGTGGCATGGACGGCACTCATCGTGATCGACCGGCCGGTTTGCTGCTGAACTTCCTCCCAGATTGTAACTCCGTAGGCTTCGGCCGGACAAGCCGCTACCACCAGTAAGACAATCTCTTCAAACTCGCCTAAAAAGGACCTTCGCATGATGGGTACGAGCTGGTTTAATTAGTTGTAATTTTGCAAAACAAATAGAGTGCCAGAGGAGGGAAAGGCTTTCAGGAGCGTTCTGAGTAGGAAAACGAGCAGGGAAGGTGTCCGAAATCGTACAGGGTTTTGTCCAGGTGCGGACAGTGTACGTACCAACCGGAGCAACGGCAGTTGACCGCCGAAACAGCATTAAAACGACCGAATCAGGGCCGCCATTTTTTCGCGTAACGCCGAATCGGGCTGGCGACCGTGTCCGGCCAGCATGTTGTCGGCGGCATGGCGCGGGTTGCTGGTGCCCGGAATGACACAGGTGACGGCGGGGTGACCGATGAGAAATTTAAGGAAAAACTGCGCCCAACTGTTGATGTCGTTTTCCTTCGCCCAGGCGGGGAGTTCTTTGCCTTTGACGAGCGAAAATAGACGTCCTTCCGCAAACGGCTGGTTAATAATCGTTGCCACGCCCTTGTCCTGCGCGGCTGGCAGGAGTTTCTTCTCGGCGTTGCGGGAGAGGATCGAATAATTGAATTGCACGAAGTCGATGGGGTATTTGGTAAAAATATCGACCAGATCATCGTGCATGGAGTCGGTGTAATGCGTAATACCGATGTAGCGGATTTTTCCGGCGGCTTTCCAGGCTTTTAGGGTTTCCAGATGCGTTTTCCAGTCGAGCAGGTTATGAATCTGCATCAGATCCATCGTCGGTCGTTTCATTTTTCGCATCGAATCGTCCATTTGCTGAATGCCCGCTTCCCGGCCCCGCGTCCAGACCTTGGTAGCGTAAAAGAATTCGTTCTGGATGCCGGACCCGGCCGTCAGCGTTCCCACCACTTCCTCCGACCGGCCGTACATGGGGGACGAATCGATGAGCCTGCCACCCGCCTGATGCACGGCTTTAAGTGCCTGCAACAACGGTTCCTGTTCGGTTTTACCGGCAACGTCGAACGTTTGCCAGGTGCCAATGCCGACAACGGGCAGTTTTTCCTTGCTGGACGGAATCGGGCGGTTTAGCATGGTCGTTTGGTTTGAAGAAGAAAAAGCCGTCAATCCGCCGGATGCCAGCGTTGCAGTCGAAGCCGCCAGCAAACCGAGGGTTTCGCGCCGGGAATACCGTTGGTGGAGCGTTTTCATAAAGCCGTTGATTTTAGTTTCGTTCAAAAAACTCAATCCGGTTGCTGAAGGGGTCGGTTACAGTAACCGTCCACGCACCCCAGAAAGCTTCATGTAGGCCGGGTTTCATGTATCGGTAATTTTTGGCGGTCAGCTCCTGATGGAAAGCAGCCAGATTTGGGTATTCAATCAGGACTTTTGAACCGGGGCAGCAGTCGCCGTGGTGTTCGGACAGGTGCAGCCGCAGATCGCCCTTCGTGATTTCCAGATAAATCGGGAAATTCTCTTCAAACCGGTGTTCCCAGGCGATGCCGAAACCAAGCCATTCGACATAGAATTCAACGGCTTTCTGGTAATCAAAAATACGGAAAATCGGGATGATGGGAGAGGGCATAGGGCGGGGCCACGGGAAAAAACCGTGGCCCCGCTAAGTTACTGTTTTGCACTCACTCGCCAAACCCGGTTACCGGCGTCGTCGGCCACGAGCAGGGCTCCGTCTGGCGTTACGGTAACACCCACCGGCCTGCCGTGTACATCCTTGTCATCGATGATGAATCCGGTCAGAAAATCTTCCGGCTTTCCGCTGGGTTTTCCGTTCGTAAATGGTACGAAAATAACTTTATAACCCGCAAAGGCCGAGCGGTTCCACGACCCCCGCTGACCGATGAAGGCACCGTTCCGGTATTTTTCCGGAAACGCTTTCTTGTCGTAAAAAGCCAGCCCCAGCGAAGCCGTATGCGAACCCACCGCCACATCGGGTATAAGAGCTTTTTTGACCAGATCGGGCCGTTCACCTTTCCGGCGCGGGTCTTCGTGTTGGCCGTAGTAGGAGTAAGGCCAGCCGTAAAAACCGCCTTCTTTTACACTGGTGATGTAATCCGGAACCAGATCATCGCCCAGTTCGTCGCGTTCGTTCACCGCCGTCCACAGGGTTTTGGAGTCCGGATTCCAGTCCATGCCCACCGGATTGCGGAGGCCGCTGGCGAATATCCGTTCGCCCGTTCCATCAGGGCTGATTTCCAAGATATTGGCCCGGCGTACCTCGTGTTCCATACCGTTATCGCCCACATTGCTGCCCGAACCCACGGAGATATAAATCTTCGAGCCGTCGGCGTTGGCAAGCAGGTTGCGCGTCCAGTGGTTGTTATAACCGCCCGCGGGCAGCGACATAATGGATTTGCCTTTGGCCGTGATTTTGGTCTGTCCGGTCTGGTAGGGAAACGTCACAATGCCGTCAGTATTGGCAACATACAGCGTATTGCCGATCAGCAGCACACCAAACGGTTGATTTAAGCCCTCCAGAAACGTTTCGCGCAGTTCCGGTTTGCCGTCTTTATTGGCGTCGCGCAGGAGCGTGATGCGGTTGGCGCTTTTGCCGGAAGCTTCTGAGTCTGCCTTTCCGCTAATGGCGGACGTTACTTTTTTAACAATCCCTTTCCGCTCGGTTTGCGATTCTACCACCAGCACGTCGCCGTTTGGCAGGACGTAGGTAGTACGCGGATTTTTGAGGTCGCGGGCAAACTCGGTAACCACAAAGCCCTCGGGTGCCTGGGGTGTCTGACCGTCTTTCCAGCCAATGACGTTGCTAAAATGATTGGACCCTTTGCCCGGGGGCGGCAAATCCGGTGCTGTGGGTGCTTCGGCGGTGGCGGTGGTATCGGTATTTTCGGCGTTTTCGGATTTTTTACCCTGACCGCATGACGACATAAAACCCGCCAGCAGGATTGCGTACGTGAAAAGAACGAATGGTTTTTTCATTGTTGAACAGAAATTAAACATATTCTGTATCAACCGACTGCGCAGCGCCTTTGTTTAGCGTGGGCCTTTCTTCTTCGTGCCGGTATTGCCTGTAATTTTCATCGTAAAGCCGGTGTGCTGCCCGGTGGCCTGTCGCGGGTGATCGTAACCGTGTCAGCGCATCTGAGGGGCTGTAACCGGCTTGGAAACGGATTGTGGTTGCGGACTGGCCTGTAAAAAACGGCTTATTGTGGCCCGCCATTTTTCCGGTTCGTTGGTGCAGTACGACTGGTGGGCGGAGTGTTCAAAAATGACCAGTTGTTTTTGTTGGGTACCCAGATTCTCAAAAATAGCGTCGGTTTCGTGCCGCAGCACCCGCGGATCGTTGGCCCCCCAGTTGAGCAACACCGGCATGGTGAGTCCTTTCGCATATTCCGACGGACGGTATTGGTAGGCACTCATGCTACGCTCCAGACCGCCCCACAAAAGCAGCAGTTCCGATGCGGGATGGGCCGGAATGTTCATAGAGCGAAGGCGTCCCTGAACGGCATCGTATAGAGACGCAAACGGGCATTCCAGAATCACCCGCGACGGTTTCAGGCGGTGCTCGGGAACGGCTTTCAGGATAGTGGCCGCACCCATCGAAACGCCCCAGAGAATAATGTTTTTCTCACCACCCCGGGTTACAAAATCGTAGGCGGCTTTCAGGTCGTTGGTTTCGCGAAAACCGATTGTGCAGATGTTGCCCTGGCTGTTGCCGTGCGCCCGGAAATCGAACGACAGCGTATTGTAGCCCAGTTCATGAAAATAATCCATTTCGCAGAGCACCCGCGATTTGTTCGACGCGTGGCCGTGGCAGAGGATGATGGTGCCTTTGGCCTGCTCCACCGGAATGTACCAGCCTTCCAGCTTTTGACCCAGTTCGTTGGTCAGCCGCAGGGTTTCGTACGGTATTTTGGGATGATCAGTAACGACCGATTTCTTTAGTTTCAGGCCGAACAGGGCGGCATTCAGCTTCTCGCTGGTGGAATAACTCTCCGGTTTTTTGGAGGGCGTTTTCTCGGGATTATCATAGAAATACGTGAATCGGGCGGCATGAAACGCCAGAATGACATTCAGCAGGGCAAAAAAGACGAGCAGAACCAGCCCGATACGGCGGAGGGCAACCATAGGAATCAGCGAAAGTTAAGTTCTGGCAAACATACCCAATTTTAGCATCCGTTTACTGATAGGGCTTTTACCGGTTGCGGAACGACAGCGGCACATCCGGCGCATCGGACAGGTCCAGTTCCAACTGCGTTCCATCGGATGTTTCGGCTCCCACCGTAAAGGCGCCCCAGGCGATTTTTTCCAGAACCGCCCGATTGTTTACCACCGGAACGCTTACGGTATCCGGAGTGAATGTGTCGTGAAGATGAAAGGTTACGCTACCGGTAAACGGGTGATTCTGTGGGTCGGTCGAAACTACTTCCATCCGGACGTTGAACCAGTCCTCGTCGTCATCGATGGCGGTCACGGTGGCCTGGAGTTGCCTGAAATTAACAGTGGGTTTTCCGCCCCATCGTCCTTTTTGCGGGTCATCCGGGTGGAGTAGGGCCGACGTATCGGGCGATGGTCCCCGCGTGGCTTCCCGTGTTATCGGAAGGGCGGTGCCGGTTTTGCGGGCGATGGAGTTTTCCTGAATCTTTTTCTTAACGGCCTGCAACGTTGCCCGGTTACCGATTGCTTTCTGCTGGGTTTCCTCGACTTTCTGATCGGTTTCACGAACGGCTTGCTTGGTGGCATCCACCTCTTTTTTCAGTTCGCTGAGCAGCCGGTCGCTGACGGTGGTGATAAACCGGGTGGAGGTAATGGCGGCAATGGTGCAGAAGCTAAAGAATACCAAATAGTTCTGAACTTTGCGGCCCATTGCTTCCGCGATTGTTGGGGCCGTCGCGTTTTCGGGAAGCACCCGCACCAGTTCGTCCAGAATTTTGCTTTGGGTGAGAAACAGAAAAACCGGAACAATCAGGGACGCGCCCAAACCCGTCAGGATACATTTCCACCAGATTTTGGGCGGTTCGCCCTGCGCTGTGGGGAGAAAACCGTTTACTAAACCGCCGATAACGCCCGCCAATACCATTGTTCCCAGAATGGTCCACAGATCGGGTGAGGAGAGAATGGAGTGCATACGGTTACAGTCAGGTAACAGGGAAGAGATGTAAGGTAGTGAATAAGAAGACAGGTCGAGTAGATCAATCCGTAAAATTTCTTATCGGGAAAACTCATTCACGAAATGCCATGTCCGCTCCGCTTCAACGACGTGAACTGTTAAAAGGGCTCCTGGCGACTGGTCTGGTTGGCCCGCTATCCGGGGCGATGGCCAGTTTGCCGCCACTCGCCGACGAGAAGCCTTTCAGCGTTCATATTTTCTCCAAACACCTTCATTTTCTGCCGTATACCGAACTGGCGGCTACGGCTTCCGACCTGGGTTTCGACGGGGTGGACCTGACGGTGCGGCCCGACGGCCACGTGGAGCCCGCCCGCGTTCGGGAGGATTTACCCAAAGCTGTACAAGCCCTCCAACAGCGGAACCTGCGGGCGTCGCTGATGACTACGGCGGTGGTAAAAGCCGACGATGCCGTTAGCCGAACGGTATTGGAAACCGCCAGCCAGCAGGGCATCCGGTATTACCGCACCGGCTGGCTGCCGTATCCGGCCAATCAGTCCATGCCGAATGCCCTCAAACAGTGTCGGCAGCAACTGGGTGAACTGGCCAAACTGAACCAGCGGCTGAACCTGGCGGGTGCGTATCAAAACCACGCGGGGACCAATTTCGGATCGGCGGTCTGGGATCTGGCGACGGTTCTGGAGGAAATCAACAGCCCGGGTCTGGGCTGCCAGTACGACATTCGGCACGCGACGGTCGAGGGTGGAACCTCCTGGCCGACGGGGTTGCGAATGATTCACCCGCACATCCGGTTTATTGCGGTGAAGGATGTGATCTGGGAAAAAGTGGACGGTAAATGGAAGGCCGTAAGCGTACCGCTGGGGCAGGGGATGGTCGATTTTCCGGCGTATTTTGCCCTGCTCAAACAATTGAACGTCCGGGTGCCGATTTCGCTGCACCTCGAATACCCGCTGGGCGGAGCCGATCAGGGCAAACGCGATATTACCATTCCCCGCGAAAAAGTGTATCAGGCCATGCAGACCGATTTGCAGACCCTGCGGGCCATGCTGAAAAAGGCAGGTCTGGTCAGTTGACCCGCTTGTTTGGTTGACGGCAAACGACTCGGTCGTTTGATTGGCTGGATAGCAGCCAGATTGTATAATACGGGCAAAATCTTGTTTGATATCGGACAGGCTTTTCCCGTATTAGCATTGTTTTGAGTTTTAAGGCTATCTTTGTATTGTTTCCAATATCTTTCATCCCTTTAGCAGTCCCTTGAAAGGCCGTTAGGCCGAAGAATATACCGTTGTACACCTCGCATCCTGCTGACATCTACCCTATTTTTGATCAAATGAGCTACATCCATAACAGATTCTGAAAGCCCGGAATCTGATTTAAGATAATTTTATGTGTCAGAATTACCTATGAATACAAAATTACCCCTTTGGAACTGGTCACTGGCCAAAACGCTGAATAGCGTTACAGAGCCCTTGATGAAGGAGCAAGTACGGATTTTTTATTTCATGTTTATCATGAATATTCCCAAACTCCTGCTTGCCATCGCCACGTTTTACCAGGCAGGCGATCAGCCGGCCATGTTCAAACAGATTCGCATCTTCCTGGTTTCGCTGATTGTTCTGAAAATACTGCTGGCCCGACCCAGGCGAATTTATAGTTTGATTCACTTTTTGCAGGTCTCCACCATTCTTGTTTTATGGTATGCGTTTTATAAGCATAAATTGACCTGGGGGATTAATGCCCACCTCCAATTGGTTCTGTTTATGTTGTCTGCTTTTTTCGGATTAGGTCGAAACTGGGGCTTTATTTATTCCATTCTGAGTCTGATGCCTTACCTGATCGGACTGATTGGTATGAGCGGAGTCATTACGCCTTTCAACGTCTTTTCCGAGGAGCCTGTTACGCTGAAATATGTCTTGATGACCATTATCAATTTTGCCGTTCTGGTTGGTTCAAGCTATTATTTTCACCGGGCTCTCTACGGCGCTATTCAGCAGGGACAAAGCCTGAATAACCAGCTTCAGGAGTCGCTGCAAGCCAAATCTAACTTCCTGTCGACGATGTCGCATGAACTGAGAACTCCGCTCAACTCCGTTATCGGCATGACCAACCTGCTGCTGGCCGACCGTCCGCGCGAAACCCAGAAAGAAAATCTAAATATCCTGCGGTTTTCGGCGGAAAGTCTGCTCTCGCTCATCAACAATATTCTGGATTTTAATAAAATAGACCTGAAAAAGGTCGAACTGGAAACCATTCCGTTTCACCTGCCCAGGTTACTTGACGATACCAGCGCCAGTATGGCGCCCAAAGCGTACGAGAAAGGGCTTCTCTTCGAGCTGTCGGTTGATCCGGAGTTAACCCGGCAAAATGTTCTCGGCGATCCGACCCGGCTCACCCAGATTCTGTTTAATCTGGTAGGGAATGCCATCAAGTTTACGCAGCAGGGGAGTGTTGCCCTGACCGCCCGGGTGGTGGCCCGGCAAGCCGATTCCCTCGACATCCGTTTTACTGTTACCGATACCGGTATTGGCATCAGTGATGAGCAGCAAAAGATGATTTTTGAGCCTTTCGTCCAGGCGTCCAGTATGGTCAACCGCAGGTTTGGCGGAACGGGTCTGGGCCTGGCTATTGTCAAACATTTGCTGGAACTGCACCACAGCGCGATTCATGTAAAGAGTCAGCCGCAGCACGGAACGCAGTTTTACTTCGATCTCCACTACAAAACCAGCCCGCTGCAAGAAACCCCGGCGAATGGAATAACCGCAGTGCCGCAGAGTCTGGAGCAGGTGCGGGTATTGCTGGCTGAAGATAATGCCATGAATATCACGCTGATGGAGCGGCTTTTGACTCGCTGGGGCATCGAACTGACCGTAGCGGAAGACGGTCGGCAGGTGCTCGAACTGATGGAAACAAATCAGTATGATATTATTCTGATGGATATTCAAATGCCCGAACTAAACGGTTTTCAAACCGCCGAACGAATTCGCCAGTTAGCCGATCCGCAAAAAGCCGGAATTCCGATCATTGCGCTGACGGCGGCCATATCGACCGAGGTTATTGCCCGGATTAAGGAAAGCGGCATGAACGACTACATCAGTAAACCGTTCAAACTGGAAGATTTATACTATAAACTGGCCCAGAGTGTGGCTTCCCATCTGCCAAACACGGCATCGTAGCCTAAGGAGCAGATGAGTTGTATGTGAGAATGAGATTTATGAACGAGAAAGGGGCTTTTTCGCTTTCGGTTGTCTTTCTGCTCAGTGTGAGCAATCCGGCCGTTTGTCAGGTGACCATACCCATCCTGTCTTCTACGGCGGAATTCGGTTTTCTGGGGACCGCCATTGCACTGGCTTTGCTGGGTCTTTTGGCATATCGGCTGTATCAGCTTCAAGCCAGACAAAAGGTCTTGATCAGTCAGAAAAAGGAGTTGGAAACACAGGTTGCGCAACTGCAACACGATGCGCAGCGTCAGAATGCCTTTTTTTCAGACATCAGGCATGATTTACGGAGTCCTGTCGCCAATTTGACGAATGAGCTTGTGCTGCTCAAATCAAAAGCCGGGCACTTGCCGGAACTGGCTCGTTTTGAGCGGTCGGTGCAGGAATTGAACCTTCGGCTGGACAATATCATTTACTGGTCACTGATTCAGCAGAACGAACTGCCGCTTTTTCCGCGCCTGGTTAACCTGGCAGATCTGATGAGGGAAGTTATCGAAGAGTTCGACGGATTAATTAGCCAGAAAAGTCTGGTTATCAAATTCGACGAGCAGGTAGCTACCCGGCTGATCGACGAAATTCTGATCACGCTGATCCTGCGCAACAGCCTGTATTACGCCATCAGTGTAGCCCTGGCGAATGGCGTCATTTTGATCAGTCTACGGCACGAACCCGTCCGAACCGAACTTATTATTACCAACATCGGGCAGGGAGTGACTTCGGATGAACCCCTATTGCCGCAGGGGAAACAAAGCTCCAGCCCCGGCCTGCTTCTTTCGGCAGAACTGATGAAACGCAGCCAGGGGCAGTTACAGATCAAAAACGAATTTTCCCGCCAACCGTCCATTACCCTGAGCTGGCCCTGAGTCGATTCCGATAAAAGCCTCCCGATCCGGATGGCTCGTTTCGGGGTTGTAAATCTGGCTGCTCTGGCATTAGAATACGCTTAGAAATACAGCTTGACGAACCGTGCGTGGTTCGTCTGACGTTATCTTTGCTAATTGTCGATTCAAGAACCGTATGAAATCTATTCTGATCGTTGAAGATGACCGCCGGATTGCCCAGAACATCAGCCGCGGCCTGATGGAAGAGGGGTATCAGACGGAGGTGGCTTATGAAGGCTACAACGGCCGCGATCTGGCGCTGAATAAACCCTTCGATCTGATTATTCTGGACATTAACCTGCCGGGTCTGAACGGCTACGAAATCTGCCGAAATGTCAGGGCCGAAAAACCGTATGTGCCCATCATCATGCTGACGGCACTGGGCGAAATCGAAGATAAGGTGGAAGGGCTGGAACGCGGAGCTGACGATTACCTGGTCAAACCGTTCGATTTTCGGGAGTTGAACGCCCGGATTGCGGCCTGTTTCCGGCGGGTGGATTTTCTCGATAAAGCGTTGAACGATGAGGTATTGCGCATTGCCAACCTCGAAATTAACATTTCGACCAAGCAGGTCCGGCGCGACAATACCCTGATTGAACTGACCGCCCGGGAGTTTGCGCTCCTTGAATACCTCGTTCGGAACCGGGGCCGGGTGGTTTCCAAAATGGATCTGGCGGAAAAAGTCTGGAGCCTGAATTTTGATCCCGGTACGAATGTGGTGGAGGTGTATATCAACTACCTGCGTAAAAAAATTGACCGGGATTTTGAACCGAAACTCATTCACACCCGGGCCGGTATGGGCTATCTGTTAAAAGCAGAATAAGATGAAAATCAGAACCCGGATTGCGCTCCAGTTTTCGCTCATTGTAGCCTCCATCCTCCTGGGTTTTTGCCTTATTATATATTTTACGACAGCCGCCTACAGCCGTGAGGACTTCTACGAACGGCTGAAAAAGAAGGCCCGGACCACCGCCCGGTTTCTGGTTCAGGTCAAGGAAATTGATCAGAACCTGTTGAAAATCATCGATCGGAACACGCTGACGGCTCTGTACGACGAGAAAGTGCTGGTATTCGATGAACGCAACAAGCTGATTTATGCCAGCGTGGATGACCACATCATTCATTACCAGCGCAGTTTACTCGATGAGGTTCGGGAAGCAAAGGAAGTTGAAACCTGGAGCGATGAAAACCAGCTCGTCGGTTTATTTTATGATGAAGGCGGGCGCAAACTGGTGGTGCTGGCTTCGGCTTACGACCGGGTGGGGCGGAGTAAGCAGATAAACCTGCGGATGACGCTCATCTGGTGCCTGATGGGTGGTATCGGTCTGACCGTTGGCCTGGGTATTTTTTTCGCCGGGCAATCGCTCCGACCCATTGGGGAAATTAACACGCAAATCTCGACGATCACGGCCCGAAACCTGCGGCAACGGCTCGACGAAGGGGATCGGAAGGACGAAATCGATCAGTTGGCCGTTAACTTCAACGCCGTGCTGGAGCGGCTCGAACAGGCTTTTGAGCAACAGCGCAGCTTTGTATCCCATGCTTCCCACGAACTGCGCACCCCGCTGGCGGCCCTCAAATCCGAAATTCAACTGGGCCTGCGCCGTCGGCTGAATCCGGACGAATACGGCGATATTCTGACTAATTTACTGTCGGATGCAGATCGGCTTATTGCGCTGACGAACAGTTTGTTATTTCTCGCCCGTACGCTCGAAAACATCAGCCAGATGCCGCTGGAACCGGTTCAGATGGAGGAAGTCATTCTGCTGGCGCGGGATGAACTGCTGAGTGCCCAGCCACGCTACCGGATTGAATTTGATTACGAAAACCTACCCCAGTCGGAAACCGCAACGACGGTTTCGGGAAATGAAGAACTGTTAAAGCGGGTGCTGCTGAACCTGATGGATAACGCCTGCAAATACTCGCCTGACCACACGGCCCGGGTCCGGATCCGGACCGATGAGAAATCCTGCTCGGTGAGCGTCAGTGATGAAGGCATCGGTATGAACCCGGAAGACACCGAGCGTATTTTCGAGCCGTTTTACCGCACCGCCACCGCAGCCGGGTATGACGGTTTCGGCATTGGCCTTTCCATCTGTCAGCGCATCATCGAGTTGCATCAGGGCCAGATTACCGTCAAAAGCCGTCCAAATGAAGGGAGCCAGTTTACCGTGCAGTTAGCCCACCTATAAGCTCCCATGCCCAGCAACCGGCCCCTACAAGCCTGAAAAGCTTGTAGGGGCGGCATCGTCAGTCAGCAAGAGTACCCTCAAAAGGTCGTTCTAATCTTTTTTTAACAAGTCTTTAACTTCTTTCTAATTTGCTTTTAACGGTCTTCTAACACGGATTGATGAATCTTGCAGCCGCAATGTGCAATCGATCTGAATGCGTTTTTTAATCATTATTTCTCTGTGTTGCCTGTTTTCCGGGAGTGGTCGGGCGCAGGATTCGCTCCGTCTGAGCCGTCGGCAGGCGGATAGCCTTTTTATCAAAAACAATCTGCTGCTGCTGGCCGGGCGGTTTCGCATCGAAGCCGGGCAGGCGGAAATCATCCAGGCCAGTTTGTATGACAATCCCACGGTTTCGGTCGAGGTGAGTGCCTACAACATCGAACGACAGCGCGCGTTGGATGTGGGGCGTCAGGGGCAGAAAATCATCTCCGTTCAGCAACTGCTGTACACGGCCGGCAAACGCAACAAGCGGATTGCGCTGGCCCAGGAATCAGCCAAACTCAACGAATACGAGTTTGCGGATTTGCTGCGTTCCCTCCGGTTTGAACTGCGCAGCCGGTTTTTCGAGCTTTATTTTCAGCAACAGACGCTCGGACGTTACGATCGGCAGATCAGCACCTTACAGAGTACTGTAACGGCTTTCGAACGGCAGTACGACAAAAACAACGTGTCGCTGCGGGAGTTGCTCCGGCTTAAGGCACTGCTTTTCCAGTTGAACAACGACCGGCTGGAAATCCGGCTTCGGCAAACCGAAAATCAGCAGGTGCTGAGGACGTTGCTGTCCATTGATCAGCCCATTCTGCCGGTGGTCGATGAAGCGCAGTTGCGGCAATACCGTTTGCCCAGCCAGCCGGTTGACTCGCTGCGGGATATGGCCCTGCGCCACCGCGCCGATGTGCTGGCGAGCCAGTCGCTTACCCGGCAATCGGAGTTGAACTATAATCTGCAAAAATCCCTGGCGGTGCCGGATGTGCGCGTCGGCGGAACCTACGATCAGGCCGGAAGCTACATACCCAATTACCTCGGCGTTTCGGTGAGCATGGACCTGCCGTTTTTAAACCGCAACCAGGGGGCCATCAAAGCCGCCCGTAGTCAGATCAATTACCAGAAGCAGCTCCAGACTCAGAAAACCGTTCAGGTGGGTAACGAAGTCCTGGCCGCCCTGCAAAAAGTGCAGGAAGTGGAGCAGACGGTGCAATCGGTCGAATCCCGGTTTTCAGAGCAGTTCGAGCAACTGAATCAGGGGCTGTTTACCAACTTTCAGAAACATAACATCTCGCTGCTGGAGTTTATCGACCTCATCGAAACGTATAACGAAAGCACCCGGGAACTGAATCGGCTCAAAGCCGACCGCATTAGTGCGTACGAAGAATTGAATTATGTCGTGGGAGAGGAATTATTTAATTGAAAATGAGGATGAAATCAGTGGTTAGTTATGTGTTTTTGGGAATGATCGGCCTGGCGACGGCCTGCCATCAGAAACCGGAAGCCGAAGAAGCGCAGGCTTTTATGATGTCGGATACGATGATGAACCGTATTCGGCTGGATACCGTCACGACGCTCCCGGTCCGGAGTGAACTGACGCTGGTTGGCAAGGTGGCCGCCGACGAAAACAAGGTCATTAAAGTGTTTCCGCTGGTGGGTGGCGTAGTGGAGGAAGTGGATGTGGAACTGGGCGATTTTGTGAAGAAAGGTCAGCAGTTGGCCGTGATTCGCTCGGGCGAAGTAGCTGATTTTGAGCGTCAGATGATTCAGGCGCAGTCGGACCTTTTGCTGGCCCAGAAAAACCTGAGCGTGGCCGAAGACCTGTTCGAAAGCAAGCTGAACTCCCAGCGCGAAGTAATCACTGCCCGGAAAGACGTAGAAACTGCTCAGGCCGAACTGGCCCGCGTAAAGGAAATCTTTCGGATTTACGGCCTGGGCAAAACGCCGACCTACATCGTCCGGGCGCCGATTGACGGGTTTGTGATCGAGAAAAATGTTAACCGGGAGATGCAGCTTCGGTCCGATAATGCAGACAATCTGTTTACCGTCGGCCAGATCAGCGACGTCTGGGTGCTGGCGAATGTGAACGAAAGCGACATTGGCCGCGTCAAAGCCGGAATGGCCGCCAGCGTGCAGACGCTGAGCTACCCCGATCAGCGATTTAACGGGCGGGTTGATAAGATCTTCAGCGTGCTTGATCCCGGAACCAAAGCCATGACCATTCGAATCCGGCTGCAAAATGAGGGCATGAAGCTCAAACCCGAAATGCACGCAACGGTGTCGCTGCGGTTTGACGAAGGCCAGCGCATGGCTTCCGTACCGTCAAACGCGGTTATTTTTGATAATTCCAAATACTACACCATGGTGTTCCGGAGTCGCTCCGACATTGAAACCCGTGAAGTCCAGATCCATAAATTTCTGGGAGATATTGCCTACGTCAGCTCGGGTCTGAAACCGGGGGAGAAAGTCATCTCGAAGAATCAACTGCTGGTATACGACGCGCTTAACGATTAAGGTGCGGCTTTGGGCGTGGGCATCGGCAGACCAATCGCTATATCCACACCATTTTCGCTTGTTGCCCACGCCCGAAGCCTTCCGTCCCTCTTATTTTCATGGATAAATTCATTCGAAATATTGTCGGTTTTTCGCTCAAGAACCGGTTCTTTATCTTCTTTCTGACCGCCGGGCTTATCATCGCCGGGGTGGTCAGTTACCTGAATACGCCCCTCGAAGCGTTTCCAGACGTTACGAATACGCAGATCATTGTCGTCACGGAATGGAATGGCCGGAGTGCCGAGGAAGTGGAGCGGTTTGTAACCGTGCCCATCGAAGTCGCCATGAACTCGGTGCAGCGCAAAACGAACGTGCGGTCCATTACGATGTTCGGGCTATCGGTTATCAAAATCATTTTTGAGGACGACGTAGAGGATTTTTTCGCCCGGCAACAGGTCAATAACCAGCTTCGAACCGTAACCCTGCCCGAAACCGTCGAACCTGATGTGCAGCCGCCCTACGGGCCGACCGGTGAAATCTTCCGCTTTACGCTCGAAAGCAAAACCCGCGATAGCCGCGAACTGCTGACCCTTCACAACTGGGTAATCGACCGGCAACTGCGCAGCGTGCCCGGCGTGGCCGATGTGGTGGCGTTTGGGGGGCAGGAAAAAATCTACGAAATCCGGGCGAACCCCTCCCAGCTAACAAAATACGACCTGACTCCGCTAGAAGTTTACCAGGCCATCACGCGCAGTAACATCAACGTCGGGGGGGATGTCATTGAGCGCAACGGGCAGGCTTACGTGGTGCGGGGGGTGGGCCTGTTGACGTCCATTGCCGACATTGAAAACATCATTATTCAGGAACTGAACGGCAACCCCGTGCTGGTCCGGAATGTGGCCGAGGTGGCCGAGTCGAGTCTGCCGCGCGTGGGGCAGGTGGGCCTTAACGATAACGACGATGTGGTGGAAGGCATTGTGGTGATGCGGAAAGGCGAAAATCCGAGCGAGGTCCTGAAGCGGGTAAAAGACAAGATTGAGGAGCTGAACACCCGCATTCTGCCCGCCGATACCAAAATGGTGACGTTCTATGACCGCGATAACCTCATTGCGTTCTGTACGCGCACGGTTATGCACAACCTGACGGAAGGCATTGTTCTGGTGACGGTGATCGTTTTTATTTTCATGGCCGACTGGCGGACCACCGTCATCGTTTCCATCATCATTCCGCTGGCGCTGCTGTTTGCGTTTATGTGTCTGAAGCTGCGGGGTATGTCGGCCAACCTGCTGTCGATGGGGGCGGTTGATTTCGGGATTATCATTGACGGGGCGGTGGTGATGGTGGAGGGGATTTTTGTCTCGCTCGACCACCTGGCGCACAGGAAAGGCATGGAGCGCTTCAACCGGATGAGTAAGCTCGGCCTGATCAAAAAGACCGGGGGCGAACTGGGCAAAGCCGTGTTTTTTTCCAAACTCATCATCATTACGGCGCTGTTACCGATTTTCTCGTTCCAGAAAGTGGAAGGAAAAATGTTTTCTCCGCTGGCCTGGACGCTCGGTTTTGCCCTGTTGGGTGCGCTGATTTTTACGCTGACACTGGTACCGGTGCTGTGCTCCATTCTGCTACGGAAAAACGTTCGGGAGAAAAATAACTTCATCGTTCGGTTTTTCGACCGGACCGTTACCGCCGGTTTTGAGTGGTGCTATGCCCGCAAACGGCTGAGTTTTCTGCTGGCGACGGTATCCCTGGGGCTCACGTTTTTTTCGGCCACGCTGTTAGGAACCGAGTTTTTACCGCAGCTTAACGAAGGGGCCTTGTGGGTGGAAGCCAAGCTGCCGATGAGTTCTTCCCTGAGCGAAACGACCAAAATGGTGCGGGTGCTGCGCAAAAAACTGATGGAATTTCCGGAGGTAAACGGCGTTTTGTCGCAGACGGGCCGCTCCAATGACGGCACCGATCCGTCCGGATTTTATTACGTGCAGATGCAGGTCAACCTAAAACCGAAGGACGACTGGACCCGCAAGATCACGACCGACGAGCTGATTGAGGAGATGGACGGAAAACTCAAACAGTTTCAGGGCATTAACTACAATTACTCGCAGCCGATCATTGACAACGTGGCCGAAGCCGTGGCCGGGATGAACGCGTCCAATGCCGTCAAGATTTTTGGCGAAGACCTCAACACCCTCAACGGGCTGGCGAACGAAGTGATCGACGCCATCAAAGATGTGCCCGGTATCAAAGACGTCGGGATTCTGCGCAACATCGGTCAGCCCGAAATCAGTGTGTTGTTTCACGACCACAAAATGGCGCTCTACGGTGTTTCGACCGCCGACGCCCAGGCCGTGATCGAAATGGCCATTGGGGGGAAAACCGCGTCGATTCTGTACGAGGGCGAGCGCCGGTTTGACATCCGGCTGCGCTACGCCGAGAATTACCGTAAAACCGAGGACGACATCATGCGCCTGATGGTGCCGACCCTCCACGGGGGGAAAATACCGCTCAGTGAGATTGCTACCCTGCACAAAACCACCGGACCCGCCTTCATCTACCGCGACCTGAACAAACGGTTTATTGGGGTGAAGTTTTCCGTTCGGGAGCGCGACCTAGGCAGCACCATTGCCGAGGCCCAGCGCAAAGTGGAGCAGAAACTGAAAAAGCTGCCGAAAGGCTATTCGGTCAATTGGACGGGAGAATTTGAAAATCAGGTCCGGGCTACCGACCGGCTGGCGCAGGTGGTTCCGATCTGTCTGGCGGCCATTTTCGTCATTCTGTTCGTGATGTTTGGCAGTGCCAAGGATGCCGGGCTGGTGTTGCTCAACGTACCGTTTGCCCTGATGGGCGGCATTCTGGCACTCCACATTACGGGGATGAATTTCGGGATTTCGGCGGGTGTGGGCTTTATTGCCCTGTTCGGAATCTGCGTGCAGAACGGGGTTATTCTGGTATCGGTTTTCAACCAGAACCGGGCTCATCGCCTGCCGCTCGACGAGGCCATCCGGCAGGGGGTGCAGTCGCGTATCCGGCCTGTGGTGATGACGGCCCTGATGGCGGCCATCGGTTTGCTTCCGGCGGCTGTCTCAACCGGCATTGGCTCGGAAACCCAGAAACCGCTGGCGATTGTGGTGATTGGCGGGCTGATCACGGCGACGGTATTGACGCTGCTTGTTTTTCCGATCTTGTACCGGTATTTCTACCGCAAGGCTCCGGCCACCGTCAAACCGTGGCGTCGGGAGCCGCAACCGCTCGAAGGTTGAAAAAATTAACTTTTTTCTAAGATTACTCTAAGCCTTTTCTAATGCTGCGGTGCCTATTTTGTAGGAGAAACACGGCACGACAGGCGGCAAACCTGGCATATTTCTTCTCAGTGCGGTTCGTCTATTTTAGGAGAAATCCAAACGAGCATACGCGTAGAAGGTACCCTTAACCGATAAGGGGTTGCCCTGATTTTATTGACATTACAATCTTAGTGTTAGATAGAAGTTTTAGCGAGTAATTGCTAATTTCAGGTGATTTCGATAGCCGGTCTCTTCTTGGAGGCCGGCTATTTTTTTAGAAAAAAATCTAATTTTTTTCTAATCCACTTCTAATGCGTATTTAAGCTTGGGATGGCATCTTTGTACTAAGACTAACCCTTATGAAAAATGTCCTGGTTTGAATATAGTCAGTGTGTACTGAACAAAGTAGATTTCGACCGGCGGCTGTTCCGAAAAGAGTTGCGTAAGCTACTGAGGTGGCTTTCTCCGCCGGAACGTTTGCAACTCCTGCGGTGGTGCAGACAGCAGTTAAAGCGAAAAGGGCGGCTGCATCCCAGCGGCTAATCTTCAGGTAGAAGTAGCTGACAAAGGGCTGGAGAAGGTATCTTAACACTTTTGTCCTTGCTTTTTTGTCTATAGTCTTCCTTTTATAGTAGTGTTTTCTTTAGCGTTTTAGGTAGAAAGCGATTAGCCGATTCAGTTACTGAGTCGGCTATCTTGTTGCAGTCCATTTAACTAAAAAACAGATTTAGTATGTCGTTGAAACACCGTATGATTTTTATTGTCGATGACGACGACGATGATTGCTCCATGCTTTGGCAGGCGTTTCAGAAACACCATCCCGGTTGTCTGTTGTTTGGATTTTCGGATGGGCAGGAATTACTGGATCATCTGGCGGATTATTATGATGTGCCGGATTTGATTATCCTGGACCTGAATATGCCGGTAATGGACGGCATCACGACGTTGAAACGGTTGAAACACAGCAGTCGGTTCCGCACCATTCCCACCGTTCTGCTAAGTTCGTCCTTCGAAACCAACCATAATTTGCGTATCAACGAGTTAGGCCCCGGTGCTCTACGGTTTAAGCCCACGAATTACAGCGAATTCGTTCAGTTGACGAATCAGTTGTATCCGGCTGAAACCGTTTCGGGGTTTAATTCCGCAAAGGCGAAGGGTTAAAACGGCAATCTGCCCAGATCGACATTCCCACCGCTTAAGATGATGCCCATTTTCTGACCGGCAAACCGCTCATTGTGTTTGAGTAAAGCCGCGAGCGGAACCGCGCTCGACGGTTCGATTACGAGTTTCATTCGTTCCCAGACGAGTCGCATGGCGGCCACAATTTCGGAATCCGAAACCGTCAGAACATCCGTGACGTGTTCGCGGATGTAGCCCAGCGTTCGTTCGCTGAGGCTGGTCATCAACCCATCGGCGATGGTGTTGATGTACGGCGCTTTTTCCACCCGGCCACTTTGGAACGACAAAACCGCATCGGCTGCGCCTTCTGGCTCTCCGGCAATGACGAGGGTTTCCGGACTCAGAAAATGGGTAATCAAGGCCGTTCCGCTCAGCAAACCGCCCCCACCAACCGGCGTCATGATCACGTCGAACGGTTGATCCAACCCCACATCCTCGATCAATTCCTTGGCGGCCGTTGCCTGCCCGGCAATCACGCGGTCGTCGTCAAACGGATGGATTAAGGTAGCCCCGGTGCGCCCGATCACTTCCAGCACCCCGGCTTCCCGGGCCTCAAGCGTAGGTTCACATTCGATGATTTCGGCTCCATAATCCCGAACGGCATCTTTTTTGACCTGCGGGGCTGTGCGCGGCATCACGATATAAGCCGTTGTACCCACCTGCCGGGCCGCAAAGGCAACGGCCTGAGCGTGGTTACCCGATGAGTGGGTCGTAACCGGGCCCAGCGTGCGACCGTGATACCGTTCCAGTTCCGACAGGTGCAGAACCGCATTCAGACCGCCCCGCGCTTTAAAGGCCCCGATTTTCTGCAAATTCTCCGGTTTAAAATAGATATCCGCGCCACTCAGGCTGTTGATGGTCTGATTGGTCAGAACGGGCGTTCGGTGAATGTGTGCCCGGATGCGATCGTGGGCCGCCTGAATGGTGTCGAGTAAGATCATTAAACGATTGGAATAGCGTAAAAAGGAATGCGGGCAAAGATAGGCTTTAGGCTGGTATCCTTAATTGGCCGAGACCTCATTACTTTTCGGCGGTCGATAACTGCCGCTACGGAGAATGAGACTTTTGACCATATCAGCGTGAGAACTGGTGATCATGTGACCGGCTTCGGGGAGAAAAATATATTCCGCCGGTTTGCCCATCAGTACCTTTTTAGCAAAATCGAGATTGGCCGGGTCTACCAGCCAGTCTTTACCGCCCTGCACCAGCGTAACCGGCACGTTTAGCTTGGACCATAAAGGACGAAGCTGGCGCAGTTCGGCAACGTGGGTGTATTTTTCGGCGGTCGCCAGGTTGAGATGCCGGTGCAGAAAGAGCTTGACGGGAGCCATTTTGCCCCATTTCGAAAACCAGAAAAACTTCTCTTTGTCGGGGTCGAGCGGAGAGGCAATCAGAAAGAGGTGTTTCACCCGGTTTGGATACATGATCGCCAGCCGGGCCGCCACCGGTGAGCCGTACGAGCGACCCAGCACAATAGCCCGTTTGCCCGAATGATTCAGGTTCAGCGCGTGGGCAATCCACTGGGCCTGTCGGGTCAGGGACGTGATGGCTTTGCGGCCCTTCCGGGATTTGCCGTAGCCCGGCCGGTCAACGGACAGAATGTGAAATTTAGTATGCAGCAAGCTATCGTCAAACATACGGAGGTAACCGTACCACGAACCCGGCGCCCCATGAATCAGCAGCAGGGGAGGCAGGGTGTCTGCACCAATGCTGGCGACGTGCAGCTTCAGGCTGTCGTTTTCGATGGTAAAAAAAGTAGGCTTGACCGCCCGATGGGCAAAGTGCTTCTGAATCTGACGGTCGCTCATCCGCCAGCGACGAAAACAGCCCGAAAGACTGAAAAGAAGCAGGAGAAACAGAATGCTAGGAAATACTCTCACGCAACAGATTAAGCTACATTTGAATCATTTATGGAATACGGTTTACGGAGGGTCGCCACCGCCAGAACCGGTATTCTTAAAAAACGTGTTAGTCAACAGAAATGATATACTAAATCACGAAACCGTAAGCCAGCTTTAAAATAAACTCAACTGGCCGTTGGCAATCTGTTCGTGTTCCAGTAGCCATTTTTTTCGGCCCAGACCGCCCGCATACCCCGTCAGATCACCGTTGGAACCGATGATTCGGTGGCACGGAATAATAATCCAGATGGGGTTTTTGCCGTTGGCCGCAGCCACCGCCCGAATGGCTTTTTCGTCGCCCAGGCGCCGGGTTAGTGCCAGATACGACATGGTTTTGCCGTAGGGTACCTCAACCAGCATCTGCCAGACCGACCGCTGAAAAGGGGTGCCCTGCGGACAAAGCGGGAGGTCAAACGACTTACGGCGGTTCTGAAAATATTCTTCCAGTTGCCGCGCGCATTTGTGCAGCACGGCGGGCACAAATGCCGAGTCCGGGCCGGGTTGGTCGCTGCATCGAACGCTCGTAATACCGTCTTCGTTGCCGCTGATGACAGCAAATCCGACCGGCGTGTGAATCGTTGTCGTATACATGGCGGATGGGTTGGCGTTCATAGCGACCAATCTACAGAAAATACGCTAAAAAAAAACAGACCCCTACCGGAATCTGTCGATAATTCTAGCGTCGAAAACGGAAGTGATTAATTGGTAGTAAAGCGCTTAATGGTGCCGCTGCTGTAGTCCAGTAAGTACACTTCCTGCCGGGCGTCTTCTCCAAAAGCCGAAACCGATCCGCCCTGGCTGCTAAGCAATTGATTGCCCGTTTTCTTGCCGTCTTCAAAACTCAGCGCCCACACCTTGCCGCTGCCAAAATCAGCATAGAGGTATTTTCCTTTCAACGTGGGTGTACTGCTTCCTCGGTATACCACTCCGCCCGTAACCGATATGCCCTCGCCACGAGGGTACTGGTGAATGGGGTCCATGAGCTGGCCCTGGTTGCAATCGTTTTTCGGATTAAAACACTCCTGGGCTTCCTTGAGCCGCCAGCCGTAGTTACCGCCTTTTTTGATGATGTCGATTTCTTCGAGTAGGTTCTGTCCTACGTCGCCCACCCAGAGCTGACCGGTTTCCCGATCAAAACTAAAGCGCCAGGGGTTGCGCAGACCATAGGCGAAAATTTCCGGAAGAGCGTTGGCATTGCCTACAAACGGATTGTCAGCCGGAATACCGTAATGGTCTTTATCGGTTTTGTCCACGTCAATGCGCAGCATTTTTCCCAGATAGGTCTTCAAATTCTGGCCGTTGTTCTGCGGGTCGCCACCACTGCCGCCATCGCCCGTAGCAATGTACAGAAAGCCGTCGGGTCCAAAGGCCAGTTTACCGCCATTATGATTGGAATACGGTTGCGCAAACTTGAGCAGAACCGTTTCGGTAGCGGGATCGACACGGTTGGCCGTGGGCGACGCTTTAAACCGGGAAATAACGGTTTCGCGGGGATTGTTTTTCGTATAATTAACGTAAAAGTACCCGTTCTGCTTAAAATTGGGGTGAAAAGCCAGTCCCAGCAGGCCCATTTCTCCGCCCGAAGCCACCTTATTAACTATGTCGAGATAGGTTTCGGCGGTTTTGGTCGCCGTGTTGTTTTCAAACATTCGAATTTTTCCTTCCTGTTCAATCAGAAACAGACGATTGGTACCGTCGCCTGCGTGAGTCAGTTCGACGGGCTGTTTAAAGGTCAGATTGGGGAAGGCATTTTGCAACTGCACGGCAACGGGTGCAGTTGTTTCGGTGCCCGTCGGCTCAGTGGCTGTCTCTCCATTTGCATCATCCGGTTGACACGCCAGGGATACCAGAAAGGCGAAGCCAACCGTTGCAGCCAGAGAGCCCATCAGCGTTGCAGCCGTTTTTTTTAAATATGTCATCGAAGTATTGATGAAGTTCGGTACTTTCGTCATATCAAGATTGTAGCCAGAAGGTAAAGACGAACTTTTTAGCACTGTTTTTGTTTCTTTTTCAACCGATTACCGGGAAAGTTGTTTTCATGCTCATTACCAGACAAATCACAGCCTGTTGTTGTCGTTCCTCAAACCGGGGAAGTCGGTCTACGGTATTTGTCTACCCTGTTGACCCTTCGAAAGAAGGATTTTTTTTGGGCCACGGTTTTATTACTCGATCGAATTGATTCTTTCTATAGACTTTTACTGAGCTGCTACTTCATGACTTCTGCCGAACAGCAACATTTCTTTGAACGAATGGCTACGCAAAACGCCAGCTTTCGATACCGTTTGCCTTCCAAACCGGATGTGGGCCGGTTCATCGACAGTCTGATTCGTTTTCTGTTTCCAATTACCCAGGATTGCAAACAATTTGTGGTCAGCACCGCCGATACGTATCGTGAGCTGAACCGGCAGTTGGGGTGTCTGCTGAAGCCGCTGGAAGAGCATCTGCCGGTCGATAAGGACTTGACGGCGGAACGGTTTTTCGACCGGCTGCCGGACACGTACGATGCCCTGCTGCTGGATGCACAGGCCATTGCCGCCTTTGATCCGGCGGCTGCGGGCGTGGAAGAGGTGATTGCGATTTATCCCGGTTTTTACGCCATCGCCGTATACCGTATTGCCCACGTGCTAACGGGGCTGGAGGTGCCCCTGTTGCCCCGGATGATGACCGAGTACGCCCACGGCCATACCGGTATTGATATTCACCCGAACGCCAAAATTGGTTCATCCTTCTTTGTCGATCACGGTACGGGCGTGGTGATTGGAGAAACGGCCATTATCGGCTCCAACGTTAAAATCTACCAGGGTGTTACGCTGGGTGCTACGAACGTTGCCAAGTCGATGGCGTCGAAAAAGCGCCACCCAACTATCGAAGATAACGTCATCATTTACGCCAATGCCACGATCCTGGGTGGTCGGACGGTGGTGGGACATGATTCGGTGATTGGCGGTAACGTCTGGCTGACCCAGAGCGTCGAACCGTATTCGCTGGTATACCACACGAGCCAGATTGAAGTCCGGTCGCTGGCTGCCGAATCCTAAAAAGTTAAAAAATCGGGAACCATCGGGTGATCCTTTGCGGCTTTGTGGTATAAAGGCTAAATGGATTTGCCATGAACTGCATTTGTGATCATAACCTGCTGGAATTGTTACGGTTGGGCGATACGTCGGCCTACGAGTGGGTTTATAAAAAGTATTACCCGACGGTTGCCCGGTTTATTCAGCGCAACAACGGTAACGAAGGGGATGCGGAAGACGTTTTTCAGGAATCGGTGATTCTGCTCCACCAAAAAGTAACTGCCCCCGGCTTTCAATTAACATCAACGCTAAAAACCTTTCTGTTTTCGATTGCCAGAAATCTCTGGCTGAAAAAGCTGCGGGATGAAAAGATGGTGACCATTCCGGAAGAGCAACTGATTGCGTTGCAGGATACCCAAGATTTTATGACGGACGAGCCCGCGTCCGCCGATGTTCAGCACGAACGGCTTAACGCCTGGATGGCCCGTATTACCGGCCACTGCCAGCGCGTGATCAAATCCATTTACTTCTCGCACGAGCCGATGGATCACCTCATGGTGACGATGGGCTGGAAAAACCGCCATACCGCCGTCAATCAGAAATACAAGTGCATCCAGCAGTTGAAGCGGGCTTCGGAAATCAGCTGAAATTTCTCAATTAATTTTTGAATACCGGGTGATTTTTACCCGTCAATTGGAATCAACAGAAAACAAACGATTCGCAACGATGACGATTGAAAACACCAAAGCGGTTTACGCGACCGATCAAAACTGGGACGCTCTATTGGAAAAACCGGGCGTGATGCTCGTTGATTTCAGTGCAGAATGGTGCCCGCCCTGCCGCCGTCTCGAACCTATTATTCATGAATTAGCCGGTGATTTTGCCGGTACGGCCACTGTTGCTACCATCGACGTCGAAATGAATCCGGCGGTGACGGCCCGTTACAACGTCCGGAATATGCCGACCCTGCTGGTGTTTAAAGACGGCCAGCTCGTCAACCGGCAGGTGGGCTTCACGACGAAGTCCGTTCTGGCGGATTTGATTGAAGGCCAGCTTGTTACACTTCCCTGACCAGCGCAATGGCGTCGTTGGAAAGGGTTTCAAATTCCAGCGCATCCGGTGTTGCTGCGCCCGTCGCGGGTATCGTTGGTGTTGGCGTTTTGTTGTATACGCCAACACCAACGATGCAGGTAAACCGCAGGCGTCTGTCGGTGAATGGGGGAGACCGGTGAAAAAGCCGTCCGGCGATGGCTTGACGATAAGAATAGGCGGGTTTTAGTGGGCCAGAACAAAGCCAAGCCAGGGAGTCAGGCGCTCGTATTCCTTGCGCAACTCCTTTTCTAGTAACGCATTACGAGCAATTAGGTCCTGCATGGACTGCCGGATGATGAGACGGTTTTCGGGCGAATCGGGTAGGGGCGCTAACCGGTTTTCGAGGCTTCGGAGCTCATTTACAAAGGCCGTATCGTGCGGAGCTGTTGTCCATGCAAGGGACACAGTTAATTTCCAGACGACCTGACTACAAAATGCTTCCAACAGGGGGCGATTGCTAACTTCACTTCGGTCGTTGCCAGGTTTGATTTGCCATTGTATGTGTTGACCATCACTCGCTTTGATCCACTCAAAAAACCGGGCTGTGGTTTGCATCAATTCGGGCATCGTTACCGTAATTTTAGGCGGTACGGTATATCCTTCCACGTCAGTGCCTTTGGCTTGCAGGTAATAGGTCGTCATGGTCAGAAAATGGCGGTTTAACACGCTGTCTTTTTGCAGGGCCTGGTGTAAGACGGTATTTAAGGTGTTGAGCGTGTCCTTAAGAAAGGTGCTTTGTTGTACCGGAGTGAGGGTAGATAAATGAAACTCCCGTGGGGCTGTTATAGGAGGAGCAAGGGTTGAATACCGACTTAATACGTAGCTCCAGTAAATGGCATTTTGAGGAGTATATATTTCAGCCAGAACGTGGTTTGGTGGTAATGTATCCAGCACCACGGTCAGATAATACCGACTATCTCCCGTTGGTATGACCTGGAATTTGGTCAGGAAGGGCAGTTGCTGGCTGACCCGCTGAACCGTCCAGCGTTGACTGAAACCCGATTGCTGCAACAGAAACAGAAAGCCCAGAACGATCGTTAGCGGTTTCATGGTGAGAAGGTTTACGGTATTCTCCCTACAATCAGCTTGTTGGGAGTGAAGGTAATCATCTTCTCAACGAAATGGTGAACGGTTAACTTTCTTTAACAAACGTGGGATCGCTCGAAACCGGATACGAAGAAAACGGCAAAATAAGGCACTCGTATCTCAGCATTGCCGATAAAAAGCAACGTAACGTTTGATTAAAACGGGTAGGGTGAACTTACCGCAGTCCGCGGACAAACCGGCGGATGGAGTCACGGTATACCTGCTCCGATAATTCCAGCGACTGCCGATCCCGCAGCATCAGGGCGAGGCTGATCATTCCGTGCGACAGCGACCACCACTCAAAATAAAGCTTTTGGATGCTTTCCTGCGACTTGGGAATAAACGTAAAAATGATCTCCCGAATCAGTATACTAACCGCTTCCATTCCGCTGGATTCGCAAATGGGGCGATTGCAGTAGGCACCGTTCAGGTTGTGCATGACCTGGTAAATTTCGGGCTGGTGCATGGCAAACTGCCACTGTGCAACCGACATTTCGAACAGCCGTTTTTCGGGATCACGGTAGAGCTTTTTGATCCGTTCGTATTCGTGTTGCAGTTCACGAAAGCCGTCATTCCGGATTTCGTCCAGCAGGATATCTTTACTATCGAAATATTCGTAGACAATCGGGGCACTGTAATCAATGGCATCGGCAATCTTGCGAATTGACACGGCTTGCCAACCTTCCCGGCGAGCGATGTCTTTCGCAGTCAGAACAATAGCAGATCGGGTTTGCTCCCGGCTGCGTTGTTTGCGCTCAAGTGTCTCCATTCGGTTTTTTGTCAAGTTAACAGTGTTAAATCGCCGTTAAACTACACATAACTCGTCAGATCATCTAATTAAATTGCAATTATTCTTGTTAAAGTTCAATGTTTGCACTGAATAATATTGTTAACTTATTCGTTTTCAGATGTTACCATTAATGCCTCCCTGAGTACCGTAATTTACTCGGTTTTTTGAGCAATCAGCAGTAGACGTTCATCCCCAAGTAGAAAGTCCGAACCATCCAGGCTGCTGTACCGATCGGTAAGGATCAAACCCGCCTGTGTAAAAAGCCTTTGTAACTCAGCCATTGTATAGACATAATGTTTCGCCATACGCTGTAAGGTCTGACCATCCCGCAGATACGTCAACTGGGCGTTGATACAACTTTCGTGGATGTCGTACTCATTTTCCATCAGAAACGTAATGTCACCAATTTGCATCCAGTTTCGTTCCTGAAAATCGGGTAAGACGCTCTCGGCAACCATGGCCGTGTCGGCAACAAACCGGCCACCCGGAACAAGAGACTCCGCAATTTTTCGGAGAAAAGCCAGCATCTGATCATGTGGAAAAAAGCTGAAGCTGTTGCCCAGGCAGTAGGCCGCCTGAAAACCGTCACCTGGCGGTACGGTCAGAAAGTCCCCCAGATGGGTTTCAACAGCTAATTTCTCGGCTTTAGCGGCTTTTCGAAGTGCTTCGATTGACTCGGCTGAAATATCAATACCGGTCACGGCGTAGCCCATGCGGGCCAGTTCGAGTGCATGCCGACCGTGGCCGCAGAACACATCCAGTACCCGCTGACCGGGTTGTAATTCGAGAACATCGTTCAAAAAATCGCATTCCAGTTCGGTTTGCTCGTCGGTTTGGGCCGCATTCCAGGCTTCCTGCACCAACCCGTTAAAAAAATTATCGTACCAGGCCATGAGAGAGTGATTCGTTAAGCGTTACGAATTGGGGGTTATCAGGAAGCGCGTCGGCAACTCTTCACACCTAACTCTTACTTCTTAACTCCTTTTTTTCGTAATTCGCGAGTCAAAATTCTTGAATCCATTCATGCAAACCTATTGGGGGATCGATTTAGGCGGAACTAAAATTGAGGGCGTGGTGCTGTCGGCACCTTCGCCGGATGCCGTCGTTATTCGGAAACGTATTGATACTGAGGCCGATAAAGGATATGGGCACATTGTAAGCCAGATTACGAAATTAGTCGGTTTACTCAGAGCCGAAACCGGTTACCAGCCTGATCATATCGGCTTCGGAACGCCCGGTACCTTTGATCCGGCCCGGCACGTTATGAAAGGCTGTAACACGACCTGCCTGAACGGAATGCCGTTACCGCAGGAACTGGAAAAAGCACTGGGCGTGCCGGTGTCGATTGCCAACGACGCCAACTGCTTCGCTCTGGCGGAGGCTACGATGGGGGCCGTGCCGGAGGTGGTGCCGGATTTTCGCGCCGTTTTCGGGGTGATTATGGGCACGGGCGTTGGCGGTGGTGTTGTTTTTCGCGGAAAAGACGGCCAGCCCTTTGTGCAGAACGGTTTACAGGGCATCGGGGGAGAGTGGGGCCACATTATTCTTGAAGAAAACGGATACCCGTGTTACTGCGGCAAGCGGGGTTGCAACGAGCAGGTTTTTTCCGGCCCGGCCCTGCAACGGTATTACGAAGACGTTAGTGGCGAAAAGCGGAAGATGAAGGAGATTGTCGAGCGTCACTACGCGGGTTCGGACCCGTATGCAAGCCAAACCGTCGACCGGCTGCTGGAAAATTTTGGCAGAGCCATTTCGGTCATTATCAACGTGCTGGACCCCGATGCCATCGTGTTGGGCGGAGGTGTTGGCAACATTGATCTGCTCTATACCGAAGGCGTCGAACGGGCTAAGAAGTACGTCTTCAACGAAGGCCGGCTGGAAACCAAATTTCTGAAACCCAAACTCGGCGACAGCGCAGGCGTCTTCGGCGCAGCCATGTTGTAATTAAAAATTAAAAGTTAAGAGTTAAAAGTAGGGCTCCGCCAGATCATACGCGCCAGCCAACTTTTAACTCTTAACTCTTTATTCTTAACTCAATTACCGTTGCCGGTTATTCTCACCGCCTTGTTGGCCGCCACCGTCTTTAACGTCGTCGTTGTTGACGGATTTTTTCCGGCGCTGGGGCTGGTCGAAGCTCATTTTACCGATCCGGTAGCTGAACGTCAGGCGCACACCCCGGTTGTAAATGTAATTGATGTTGGTCTGCTGGAAGGTCGGTGAAGTAAGCTGGGTTTGCATCTTAAACCGATTGGCCAGAAAGTTTTCGCCCGCCAGACCCAGGCTGCCTTTCGTTTGTCCTTTGCTGTCCTTGAAGTCTTTCTTGACCCCCAGCGTGTAGAATCCAAAGCCGGACTGGTAACCTTGCAGTTGCACGCTCCGGCCCTGCATGAACCCAAATCCCTGCACACCCCAGCCATTTTTCAGGCTCAGGTTGGTAAACAACCGGCCCGTTACTACCCAGCCCGAATTGCTGGCATTCAGCGAAGCTGTCGGGCTGTTGTTGGTGATGTATGAATAGTAGGTATCTACACCACCGCCCACCTGCCATTTCGGCAACAGGGTGATGTTTCCGAACACATTGGCTCCATAATTCTCCTTATGGCCGATGTTCTGGTAGGTTGTCGTAATGACACCATCCTGCGTGGTTGACCGGACGCTTTCGATGGAATTGTCCGTCCGGCGGGCAAATAGTGAGAAGTTCAGGTACGTCTTCTTGATGAAAACGCTGGAACTCAGTTCAACGTTGTCGGTCAGTTCCGGTTCCAGATACGGGTTTCCAAAGGTAATGTTCTGCGGATTGGACGCATTTACGTTCGGGTTCAGAAACTGGATACCGGGGCGTTGCAAACGGCGGTTGTAGGCCACCTTCACGGTTTTGCCGCCTTTCAGGGCTTTCGAGATGTTGATGCTCGGAACCAGGTTGCCGTAGCTCGGAATGTCGATGGTCTGGCCCGGTGTTTCCGATCGGAAGTTGGCATCGATTACCGTGTATTCATACCGCGTTCCGGCTTTGACGGTATATTTACTTTTCGACGTGTAGGTGTACGACACATACGTACCGGCTACATTCTGGTTGTAGTCCAGACCATTGTTCGGGCGCAGCGGGTCCTGGCCGTAGGCACCGTCGGGTCCGGTTGAAACGAAATATTTGTAGTCGCTGTCAACCTGCCGGAAAATTCCCTTTCCACCAAATTCGAGTTGCTGATTCGTCTTGATTGGTGTTTGGTAATCAATCTGAATGGTCGATTCCTGGTTATAACTCAGGTTGTCGTTGCGGTCGCGGCCCGTGATGATGGCCGTGTTGCCAAACAGTTCGGCTTCGTAATCGTTCGTCCGGTTGTTGCGGCTGAATTGCGTCAGAATGCTCAGCTCCTGCTGTGGTTTTTTGAAGGTTCGTGTGTAGTCAACGTTCAGATCGACGGTTCCCGACAGGTTTTTAATATCCACATCCCGGCGGGACGTTTCGCTGGAAACCAGCCCGCCCGGGAAGAAGGCCGTGGCCAGGTTTTGCGAGGATTTTCCGTTTTGGGCACCGTAGCGCAAGCTGGCCGTCAGGCTCTGGTTCTTGGCAATGTCGTAATCAAAACCCAATTGGTAGTTTCCGAAGAGAAACTGGTTTCTCGAATCGGCCATTTGCCGGGTTTCGGTGGTTACATCGCCGAAAAAGCTCCGTTGTGTGTTCTCAAACTTGCCTTTCATGTTATAATTGGCGCGACCAAAACCACCCAGCGAAAAGCCCATTTTCCCGGCGCGGTAATTTCCGTTCAGACCCAGGTTGGAGCCCCGGTTTCCAACACCGGCATCCATGTTCAGGGTCAGGCCCTGTAGGGTGTTTTTCTTGGTGATGATGTTGATAATCCCGGCGGAACCTTCGGCATCGTACTTGGCCGACGGCGACGTGATAACCTCCACCGACTTGATCATGTCGGCCGGAATCTGCTTCAGGGCGTCGGACACGCTGGCGGCCACAATCGTTGACGGTTTGTTGTTGATCAAAACCCGGACGTTGGTGCTCCCGCGCAGACTGACGTTTCCGTCCAGATCGACCGACAGCATCGGTACTTTTCGCATCACCTCGGCGGCATCACCGCCTTTGTTCGTAACGTCCTTGTCGGCATTGTACACCAGCCGGTCGACTTTCTCTTCAATCATCTGCGCCTGACCGACTACGTTTACTTCCTGAAGCGTTTTCACATCCGGCGACAGCGCGACGTTTCCGACGTTGATGTCCGTACCGCGCTCAATTTTCAGAACGCGGGTTTCTTTGTTCTGATACCCCAGAAACGAAACCTGAAGCCGGTATTCGCCGGGTACGAGTTTCGTTAAAGAAAACTTGCCTTTTTCGTCGCTGGTCGTACCGTCAACGGGTTTGCCGGTTTGCACATTGATCAGCGCAATGGTGGCAAATTCAACGGGTTTGTTCGTCGTAGAATCGGTTAATACTCCGGTAATTTTACCGTTACCGCGGGGCGCATCGGGATTCACGGTTCCGGGGATGGCGGGGGTGGGCCGGGCACCTGGAGGAGGACCGGCCGGAGGTTGCTGAGCATACGAAAGTGTGGAGCAGCAAATAATACTAAAAAGTATTAAATTTTTCATAATTTTTATATGAAGATCAGTTAGGTTCCTTAGGGGGCGAGATGGAATTGAACTATACAAAGATATTACGAACTTCAGTCAATAAGATAAACGATTTATCTGCCATTCTGGCGAATATGTGGAACGGTAAAATTTGCCCCTCAGATGGTGCCTGAAAGTGATAAGCGGAAGCGATTACTCATGCAAAAAATACTCTCAAATTTAGGCTTGCGTACAGACTTTACATACGGGTTTTCGACGAATGGCTATTTTCGTGGGATAGACACCTGATTTTGCGGGGTAAGTTAACTTGCAACGGGAGCCAGCAGCGGCAAAGAGAGGGGGAACGGTAGGTTTAAGCAGTTACAAAATGGATTTTAACTGATCCAGTTCCTGAAGGTTCTCCTTTAATTCGAGGCCTATCTTGTCTTCAAAGGCATTGAAAAGCCACCGGGCCAGCCCGTAAAACAGCAGAATGAAGGCGGCTTGCGACCCCAGGGCCAGGCTGATTTTCAAGGCGCTGTAGGCTTCAAATTTTCGGGCAATCATGGAAATTGTAAAGAGAAATCCGGCCAACAGACACAACATCCAGACTTTTGATAAGGCAGCCTGGGCTTTTTCGTGCCAGCCCAAAACCGTTTTCAGGCTATCATAGAGGTTTTGCTGACTTAAGCTGATGCGGCTCAGGTTGCGGTAATTTTTCACCACTACCGTCAGCGCAACAACCGCCAGACCAATGTAGATCACCGACGGGATGTATAGATACCAGCGTTCATAATCGAAAGCATTGCCGATGATAGCCGCCGAGAAAAAAACGATAACAGCCGTCATTACAACACCGGCCACTTGCAGATGACGCGCCATTTTAGCTAGCGTTCCTTTCGACCGGTCTTTGATCATCAGAATAATCATCCGCTCGGTCAGTTGCTGATGCGCCAGGAGTTTTTCGTCGTAAGCCTTCCAGGTTATTTTTAAGTCGTCGAGGGTCATGGTATTGGTTAGTAACGGGTTGTCGATTTAAGAAGTCTCTCCAGTTTCGCTTTGATCCGGTTCAGTTTGACACCGACATTGGTTTTGGTAATACCGATAATGGTCGCAATCTCGTCGTAACTTCGGTCGTCGAGGTAAAGCGTGATGACGGCTTTTTCGATGGGGGAGAGTTGTTCGATGGCTCCGTAAAGCGCTCTCACCTCCTCGTCGGTTGTATCCTCCCGTAAATCCGGAATCTGGAGTTCGTTTTCCGAAAAAGGTACGCCCTGTACCTTGACGGCTTTTCGGCGGAAATTCGAGATGGCGGTGTTCAGCGCAATCCGGTACATCCAGGTCGTTACACTCGATTCGTTTTTGAACCCCGGATAAGCCCGCCAGAGTTGCAGGACAATCTCCTGAAAAAGGTCTTCCCGGTCGGCGGGTTCCTTACAATACAGCGAACAGACCTTGTAAAGGATGCCGGGATGACGGTTCAGTAAGCTGACAAATTCCTTTTCCATAGCGATCATCTGGGCGGGCTTTCAGGGTATTAGTCGCCGGAGTGGCGGAATTATTACAACGGTATCGAAAAAAGAAAGAGAAAAGGGCAAACCGGTTGCTGAAAAACCAAAAGCCGTAGCCTGCGTTTACTCAACAGCAAGCCCGAAAGGCTTAACGCTGGATAACCCCGGATGCAATCCGGGTGGCAGACCGTCTAACGACCCGTACCGCTCATGAAAACCGAAGACCGGAAATTTAACTATCATCTGGATTACCGAGAACTGAATCTGCGTGAACAGCCGGAATTATACCGCGTCGGAAAAGGTGAGCAGGGCGTGTTGCTCGTGCAGCCGTACAAATCCGAAATCCTGCCGCACTGGCGGTTCAAAACGCCGGAGATTGCGCGGGAGTCGTCGGAAAAGATTTACGAGTTGTTTCTGGACTATAAAAAGAAAGAGGACTTTATCGGGATGGACATGGCCCGGAAGTTTCTGCAAATGGGCGTAACGCGCTCCCGACGGTATGCCAATCACCGGACGGGGCAGAAGTACGACGGTCCCGTTCCGGACGACAAAAAAGGCCGCAGCGGAAGCCACGGCCGTGATCAGTTACCGCTCGATGTTGATCCGGTCAAAGCCGAAAGTGCCGCCATCTTCCGCGAAAAATACCTCCAGGCCCGCGAAGACCCGGAGTACAAGCAGCTACGAAAAGAGTGGCAGGAAAAATATGGATGAGTGAAGAATTAAGAGTGATGAGTTAAAAGTTAATAAGTGCGTCAGCCAACTCTTAACTCATCACTCTTAATTCTTCACTCATTTCCCTTGTGCTTCGACGACGGCGATGGCAACCATGTTGACGATTTCGCGTTCGGAGCTGCCCAGTTGCAGAACGTGAACGGGTTTGCGCAGACCCAGCAGAATAGGGCCAATGGCGTCAATACCGGCAGATTCGGTCAGGAGGTTATAAGCGATGTTGGACGCAGACAGGTTCGGAAAAATCAGGGTGTTGGCGCCTTCGTCAACCAGTTTGCTGAACGGGTGGTTGAGTTTCAGCAAATCCGTATTGAAAGCCAGGTGGGCCTGAATTTCGCCATCAACAATCAAATCCGGGTGTTTGCGTTGCAGGATCTCAACGGCCTGGTTCATTTTGACGGCATCGTCGCCTTTCGCACTGCCGAAGTTGGAGTAGGAAACCAGCGCAATCCGGGGCTTGATATTAAACCGTTCAACGGCCCGGGCAGTCAGCTCCGTGATTTCAACAATCTCATCAACGGTCGGGTTGAAGTTGACGGTGGTGTCGGAGAAAAACAACGGGCCACGTTTGGTCAGCAGAATATACATCCCGGCCACTTTTTTAACTCCGGCTTCTTTGCCAATGACCTGTAGGGCCGGGCGAATCGTGTCGGGATAATTACGGGTTAACCCCGAAATGACGGCATCAGCTTCACCGGCTTCGACCATCATCACCCCGAAGTAATTCCGGTAGTACATTTGCTTGGTCGCTTCCGTCGCATTAATGCCCTTTCGTTGACGTTTTTCGTAATAAAGTGCGCTAAACTTCTGAATCAGTTCATCCTGCTCGGGTGCGCGCGGGTCCAGAATGGGTACATTGCTCAAATCCAGGTTGTTTTCAGAGATCAGGGACCGGATGGGTCCCACTTCTCCGAGTAAAATCGGAAACGCAATTCCCTCATCCCGAACCTGTTGAGCCGCTTTTAATACTTTCAGGTTTTCGGCGTCGGCAAATACCACCCGCTTCGGGTTCGATTTGGCCTTGTTCAGGATTACCCGCGAAATCTGATTATCCTGACCCAGTCGCCGGGCCAGTTGCTGTTCGTAGGCTTCCCAGTCCGTAATCGGTTGTCGGGCCACACCCGAATCCATTGCGGCTTTGGCCACGGCGGGGGCTACGGTGGTGAGCAGGCGCGGGTCAACGGGTTTCGGAATGATGTATTTCCGGCCAAACATCAGGTTGGATTCGCCATAAGCCAGATTGACCAGATCAGGGACGGATTTTTTCGCCAGATCGGCCAGAGCGTGAACGGCAGCCAGTTTCATGGCTTCATTGATCTCCGTCGCCCGAACGTCCAGCGCACCCCGGAAAATGAAGGGAAAACCGAGTACGTTATTGACCTGGTTGGGATAGTCGGACCGGCCCGTTGCCATAATAATATCGTTGCGCGCGTCGGTGGCGTCTGGGTAGGAAATTTCGGGCGTGGGGTTTGCCATCGCAAACACAATCGCGTCGTTTGCCATCGAGCGCACCATGTCCTGCGTTACGACATTGCCTTTTGAAAGACCGATAAACACATCGGCACCCACCATGGCTTCTTCGAGCGTGTGCAGGTCGCGGCTGGTAATAAACTGGCTTTTGCGTTCGTCGAGATCGGCGCGGTCGGCACGAATAACGCCTTTGCTATCGCACATGACGAAATTCTCGACGCGGGCGCCCAGCGAAATATACAACTTCGAGCACGAGATGGCCGAGGCTCCCGCGCCGTTGACGACAATTTTAACGTCTTCAATCTTTTTGCCGGTAAGCTCAAGCGCGTTCAGCAGGGCGGCTGCCGAGATGATGGCGGTGCCGTGCTGGTCGTCGTGCATGACCGGGATGTTCAGTTCGCGTTTCAGGCGTTCTTCAATCTCGAAACACTCCGGAGCTTTAATGTCTTCCAGGTTTACGCCCCCGAACGTTGGTTCCAGAATCTTGACGGTGCGGACAAATTCGTCCACATTTTTGGTGTTCAGTTCAATATCGAAAACGTCGATGTCGGCGTAAATTTTGAACAGCAGCCCTTTGCCTTCCATGACGGGTTTGCCAGCTTCGGGGCCGATATCGCCCAGCCCCAGAACGGCGCTACCGTTGCTGATGACAGCCACCAGGTTACCTTTGGCGGTATACTTATAAACGTCTTCGATGTTTTCGGCAATAGCCAGACACGGCTCGGCCACACCCGGTGAATAGGCGAGGGTAAGGTCGCGCTGGGTGTTGTATTCTTTGGTTGGAACAACTTCAATTTTACCCGGACGGCCTTTGGCGTGGTATTCGAGGGCGTCTTCCCGGCGGATTTTCTTCTCCATAATATGTTATAGGGATGGTCAAACAGCGCTAAAATGTAAGTTTTCCGAACGGTTGTCGGTTCGGATGGGTTTGTTGGTACTCGGGTCGCTAAGGTAAGGAAAAAGTGGGCGATTATGATTTCTTAAAACTAAGATGACCCGCTGGGTATAGCGGGTCATCGGGAAATAGAGATCAGCAGGTGTATAAAGTCTGTCAAATAGGCCGTGGTTTAATTTAAAAAGATGCTTTAGCGGGTTTAGGTAGAGTTGAGGTATTTTTAGCGACCGACTGGTCATTCAATTTCCCGGTGTCTTTAAGGATCATCTGAACAGGAATGCCTTTGGGTAAAATCTGTTCGTACTGAAATTTCCAGAAAGCCATACCGGCTATCAGGGCGGAAAGCATTGTCAACTGGATAACCTGCCAGCGTGATAAATGCAATTTCGGCCATTCACGGTTTTGGGTTAAATGATTCATTGATCGTACTTTATGGCTAGAGTTGTTAATTAAAAACGACTTCCCGAACTAGCTCATCAGTGTGTTGTTGAGTTATATGATCAAATATACTAAAAATATGATATAATGCTACTAAATCTGAAAAAAATTAAAAAGGCGGACCGATTTTTCGGTCCGCCTGCTTTTTCAAAAGATATGGCTACGTTTTTTAGAGCTGAGGTTGCTGATTGGCTAACTGGTCGTCACCCGGTCCCCGTTTGCGGTTGCGCATCCAGAACCACAGTACCGTGAAAGCCACGATCAGGATGATTGGAAACGTGGTCATTTTGGCAAGGGTAGCTTGCCCGGCAGCCAGTTCAAGCGCATCGCCCGACAGGCCGGTAGCGGTTTTTTCGGCCCGTTCGCTATCGATCCAACCTCCGATAAACGGTTGGAAGATTGACGTTGAGAACATCCCGACGCCCCCGATGATCGACATACCCAGCGCCCCGCTCAACGGAATGCGCTCGGCCACGAAACCAACCATCGTTGGCCAGAAATAACAAACGCCCAGCGCAAAAAAGACGGCGGCAACGTAGGCCATAGCGCCGGTTTGAGTGCTAAACAGATAAATACCGATGAGGGCAAATACGGCTCCACCCAGGAGTACACCCGTCTGGTCGAGCCGGTGAATCAGAGGGCCACCGAAATAACGGCCAATGGCCATCAGAAGCGTTGTGAGCGCCAGAATCAGCATCGGAGCGGCACCGCTTTTTGCCATGATCAGACCCACCCACTGTTGCGGGCCGAACTCGGAAATAGCCGTGAAGGCCATGCAGCAGAACATAAACAGGTAAAGCGGAGTCAGCATGGCCTTGAAGTTTTTCGACAGAGACGTAGCCCCTTCCACTTTAGAAGCCGGGAAGGTCTGACCGAAGAACAAAAACGCGTACACCACGGTCGGGATCATAATCACCCAGATTTGGCTCTGCCACGACATACCGGCATCGGTCATGAATTTGGAAATCAGACTGCCGAGGAAAATGCCGCCCGGGAACCACATATGGAAGCGGTTGAGCATTTTGTTCATGGTGTTGCCGGAATACATATCGGCAATCAGGGGGTTACAGGCCGCTTCCGTACAGCCGTTTCCAATT
Organism: Larkinella arboricola; assembly: GCF_003259745.1. Lineage (GTDB taxonomy): Bacteria > Bacteroidota > Bacteroidia > Cytophagales > Spirosomataceae > Larkinella > Larkinella arboricola. Next base: position 501,485 of record NZ_QLMC01000005.1, read on the forward strand.
CCGATGAATAGGGTCGAAATCAGCAGTGTTGTGTAGCCACCGGCGTAGATAGTCAGCAGAATTCCCAGCGTGTGGCAAAGAAAGGCTACCGACATGATAATCCGGGGACCCACCGAGTGGTATACAAGGCCACCGACGATCATGGAAATGGGGAAACCTAAAAACCACATGGAGTTAATAAAGCCTAACTGCTCAGCAGTCAGCCCAAATTCGTTGCCCAGTTGGGGCAGAATACCGGCTCTGATACTAAAGGAGAAAGCCGTGGTGATAAGGGCAAAGCAACTGGCATTAAAAAGGCGGCTTTGATTGACGGACGTCGTCGCCATAACGGTCTGCATAAAGGTGATGTAGGGGGTTTAGTTGGAAAATTTTAGGTCGATACTAATGTTTTATTGAATGGAAATATACAAAATTTCCGAAAAATAAGTGAATCTGCTAATTTCCCCGCCAAATTCTTCTGATTTTAAATTTTCAACTTTTTGATGGGGAAGTAGTAGGATCTGATTTTCTAAAGCTTCACCTTTCAAAACACGAAATCTTCGATCAGAAAGTCTAACGATACTAACCAAACTTCAGTTTATTCTACATTATGGCGCACAGAAAAATGCGGATGGGCATGATTGGCGGAAGCCTTGAAGCTTTCATTGGGGCCGTCCATCGCCGGGCAGCCGTCTTCGACGGAGAAATCGAACTGGTCTGCGGAGCGTTTAGTTCCAATCCGGAAAAATCGAAAGCAACCGGTCATGCCCTGTATCTGCCCGAAGAGCGGGTGTACGGGAGCTATGAAGAAATGATCCTGAAAGAAAAAGAATTGCCGGAAGGCGAGCGGATGGATTTTGTGTCGATTGTGACGCCAAACCACGTCCACTTTCCTCCGGCTAAACTGGCCCTCGAAAACGGTTTCCATGTGGTTTGCGACAAACCCATGACGCTGAATCTGGAAGAGGCCAGGGAACTGGCCCGCATTGTGAAGGAAACCGGCAAACTGTTCTGCCTGACCCACAATTATACAGGGTATCCGATGGTGAAAGAAGCCCGCGAGATGGTTCGTAGCGGCAAACTGGGCAAACTCCGCAAGGTGGTGGTCGAATACCCACAGGGCTGGCTGTCGACGCTGGAGGAAGCCACCGATTACAAACAGGCCATCTGGCGGACCGACCCGGAAAAATCGGGCGCGGCTGGCTGCATGGGCGACATTGGAACCCACGCTGAAAACCTGGCCGAATACATCACCGGCCTGAAAATTACCGAACTCTGCGCGGATCTGAGCATCTTTGTCGAAGGCCGGAAGCTGGACGACGACGGCAACGTTCTGCTGCACCTGGAAGACGGGGTGAAAGGCGTTCTGCATGCGAGCCAGATCGCCAACGGCGAAGAAAACAGCCTGAACATCCGGATTTACGGTGAACTGGGCGGGCTGGAATGGCATCAGATGGAGCCTAATACGCTGATTTACAAAACACAGGAAGGTAAGCGGATTTTCCGTCCGGGTGTGGGCGAACTGTCGGCGGCTGCCAAAGCGCACATTCGGGTTCCGTCGGGTCACCCGGAAGGGTTCTTTGAAGCGTTTGCCAATCTGTACCGCAACTTTGCCATCACCCTGCGGAGCAAGATGGAAGGCAAGGAACCCGATCCAATCTACGCCGATTTTCCGTCGGCCGAAGACGGTGTGCGCGGGCTGGCTTTCATCGAAACCGTTATCCAGTCGAACAAGTCCAGCGAGAAGTGGACGAAGTTTGTGGACTAGTGACTGAAAGTAAAATTTGTTACACAGAGGACATCAGGGATTATCAGGGTTGATCAGAGAAACTTTGATAACTCTGATGTCCTCTGATAAACTCTGTGTAATAACTCCTTTTTAACCTCTTAAATACATTCTTTTAAATCTCACAAATGGAAAAAATCAAAGTTGGTGTAGTTGGTACGGGCTTTATCGGTCCGGCTCACATTGAAGCCCTGCGTCGGCTTCCGAACGTCGAGGTAGCGGCTCTTTGTGAAGTCACGGCAGAACTGGCCAGACAGAAAGCGGATTCGCTCGGCATCGCCCGTTCCTACACCTTTGACGAATTGCTCAAACAGGACGACATCCAGTCCATTCACATCTGTACCCCCAACTTCCTGCACTATTCACAGTCGAAAGCCGCCCTAGAAGCCGGAAAGCACGTTATTTGCGAAAAACCGCTGGCCAAAGACCTGAAAGAAGCCGAAGAACTGGTACAACTGGCCGCCCAAACCGGTCTGGTCAATGCCGTTCACTTCAACTTACGGTATTACCCATTGGCCCGGCAGATGAAGGTGATGCGCGAAAAAGGCGATCTGGGCGAGGTATATTCGATCATCGGTTCATACTTGCAGGACTGGCTGTTCTACGAAACCGACTACAACTGGCGGCTCGAACCCGATAAGTCGGGCGACTCGCGGGCCATTGCCGACATCGGTTCGCACCTGATGGACATTATCGAATACATTACCGGTTTGAAAACCGTAGCGGTACTGGCCGATTTCAATACCATTCACAAAACCCGCAAAAAACCGCTGAAGCCGGTTGAAACGTACTCGGGCAAGATGCTGCAACCGGAAGATTACGCCGATGTACCCATCAACACCGAAGACCACGCCAACGTGCTGCTGCGGTTTGATAACGGCAACAAGGGCGTTATTACGGTATCGCAGGTTTCGGCGGGCCGGAAAAACCAGATGAAGCTGGAGATTGCCGGATCGAAGAAAACCTTCGCCTGGAACTCGGAAGCCCCGAACGAGATGTGGATTGGAAACCGCGACGGCTACAACGAAAACCTGATGCGCGACCCATCGCTGATGTATGCCGAAGCGCAGTCGGTCATTTCGTTCCCGGGTGGTCACAACGAAGGGTTCCCCGACACCTCCAAGCAGATGTTCAAGGAAGTATACGCGGCTATTGCGGCCGGTAAACAACCCGAAAACCCCACATTCCCGACCTTCGCCGACGGCTACCGTGAGCTGTTGATCTGCGAGAAGATTCTGGAATCCAACCGCAAGCAGGCGTGGGTTGAAGTGTAATTTTGAATGAGTGAATGATAGAATGAGTGAATAAATGGATGGAGTTTCATCGGCTTCGAATAAAGAAGAATTTATTGAAGAATTTAAGCGAAGAACGAAGCAGTATGTCCTGAGGAGCATAAAGGTTTTCCAGGCATTGCCAAATACGAGTGAAGCACAGGTAATTGGCAAACAATTTTTACGTTCGGCTTCTTCGGCTGGAGCAAATTACCGGGCGGCTTGTCGTGCCCGGAGCAAAGCCGAGTTCTACGCTAAATTGAGTGTCACAATTGAAGAAGCTGATGAGTCGCTGTTCTGGATGGAGATTTTGTCCGAATCCGAAATCATACCGTATTCAAGGCTTGAAAGCTTAATGAACGAGGCTACAGAAATTGTGAAAGTCCTCTCTAAAGCCCGAAAAAACACCTGATGTTTGTTCACCTATTCTATCATTCACTCATTCACTCATTCAAAATTCTAAAATCACCATGAAAACCATCCAAGGACCCGCCATCTTTCTGGCGCAATTTCTGGGCGATACCGAACCCTTTAACTCGCTGGAATCCATCGCCAGGTATATGGCTGATCTGGGTTATAAAGGCATCCAGATCCCGACCTGGGACCCCCGCATGATCGACCTCAAGCAAGCCGCCGAAAGCACCGGCTACTGCGACGACCTGAAAGGCAAGCTGAAAGACATCGGCGTGGAAATCACCGAGCTTTCAACGCACTTACAGGGACAACTCGTGGCGGTTCACCCGGCTTACGGCGAAATGTTCAACGGGTTTGGTCCGGCGGAGCTGGCCAATAAGCCGAAAGAACAGCAGGAGTGGGCCACGCAGCAACTCCTGTGGGCCGCCAAAGCCAGCCAGAACCTCGGCCTGACGTCGCACGTGACGTTCTCCGGCGCTCTGCTGTGGCCCTATGTCTACCCCTGGCCGCAACGTCCGGCCGGTCTGGTGACGACGGCGTTCCAGGAGCTGGCCAAACGCTGGACCCCCATCCTGAATGCTTTCGACGAAGCCGGTGTGGATGTGGGCTACGAACTGCACCCCGGCGAAGACCTGCACGACGGCGTTACGTTCGAAATGTTCCTCGATTACGTCAACGGCCACCCGCGCGCCGGAATCAACTATGATCCGAGCCACTTCGTATTGCAGCAGCTGGACTACCTGCAATTCATCGACTTCTACCACGACCGGATTTATGCCTTCCATGTCAAGGATGCGGAGTTTAATCCGACCGGCAAACAGGGCGTTTACGGTGGCTACCAGGGCTGGGTCGAACGTGCGGGACGGTTCCGTTCGCTGGGCGACGGTCAGGTCGATTTCGGCGGTATTTTCAGCAAACTGTCGCAGTATGACTACGATGGCTGGGCGGTGCTGGAGTGGGAGTGTGCCATCAAACACCCCGAGCAGGGCGCGGCCGAGGGCGCACCGTTTATCCAGGATCATATCATCCGGGTGACGGAACGGGCCTTCGACGATTTCGCCGGAACCGGTGCCGACGAGGAGTTTAACAAGCGCGTACTGGGCTTGTAAGAAAAGAGTGGGGGAGTTGTCGCCTGAATCCGGCAATCCGGGTTCTGCGGCAACTCCCTCAAAATTTTAAACCAGTCCTGGTTTTTGACGGTTTAAAGAGTCGTGATTCCGTTTGTCATAAAGCAGGCGGATTGATTGCGAACCACCCTACTTTAGGTTCGTGAATGTCACTTTAAACGATCAAAAGCATGGCAGGTCAAGGATCGGGCGGTAATGTACTGGCAGCCCTCTGTAGTTTCTTTATTCCCGGATTGGGTCAGTTGTTGCAGGGCCGTTTGCTGATGGCCATTGTCCAGTTCGTACTGGCTGGCGGGCTCTGGTTTATCCTTCTGGGCTGGGTCATTCATCTGTGGTCCATTATTGATGCGGCCCGGTATAATCCGGCTAAATAAAAGGCAATACCTAGCCCACAATCATCTGACTGCGACGCCTTCGGTTGTCATAGTAAAGCCCTATCATTACCTGATAGCAATTCTATAAACCATCCGGTTTATTTTCGGCCCAGATAGACATTAAGCGAAGCCTGAAAACTGGGCTGAAACCAGTTGGCATCGGTGAGCTTTCCGATTTTTCCGACACCTTCAATCGAAAATTGCCGGGAGAGGGTTATTTCAAGGCCCAAAGCACCATTTAATTTAGCGCTCTCGTAGCGGGTTGGCGAACCGGGCGTCTCGTTGTCAATATCCATATCCCAGCCCTGAAAATGCCCGTAGGAAACCCCGCTTTCTGCAAAACCGCTGATAAAGCCGCCGTTCCAGAGGTAGTAGCGGGCAAATAACCCGGCTTCTTTCCGGTTAGACAGAAAACCGTGTACTTCTCCTTCAACGCCGACCCAGAAGCGGTGGGCTGGAAAATAACCCGCCTTAGCCGTCGCGCCCAGAAGAGTAAGACCGGCACCGATTAACCAACTGCCTCGCTGGTGTTGTGCTACGGACTCCGCTTTCCATTCCGGGTTTTTCGGACCCGTTAATTTTTTCAATGCCTGCGCCGGGGCCGAGAAGCTGACCGTGCACAATACGAGAGCAAGTAAATGGTGTTTCATCGCCGTGTTGGTATGCTATAAATCTAGGCATTTACCTCTGTTTTTTCAATAACTCGTTATATTTGGAAAACTATAACGAGTTGCGATGCGTCACTGGCTGATTCTGTTTCTTGTTGCCTTGACCGGAGCTGCCCAAGCCCAGAAAATCCGGGTGGCGGTGGCCGCGAACGCCCAGTTTGTCATGGAAAAGCTGAAAGCCGGATTTGAGAAGAAAACCGGGCTGGACGTGGAAGTAATCGTTAACTCCTCGGGCAAATTAACCACCCAGATTCAGAATGGTGCCCCTTTCGACGTGTTTCTGTCGGCCGATATGAAGTACCCCGCAGCGGTTGACAAGGCCGGTCTGGCGGCTACCAAACCGAAAGTTTACGCCTACGGGTTGCTCGTACTCTGGACCCGGTCCGACATCGACCCGGCGAAAGGGCTTGCCGTGTTGAGCGATCAGCGGATTCATAAAATTGCCGTCGCTAATCCCAGAATGGCCCCCTATGGTGCAACGGCCATTGCAGTGCTGGCTCAGCAAAAACGGCTGGAGGCTTTGCAACCTAAAATCGTTTACGGCGAAAGCATTGCGCAGGTGAACCAGTACCTGATTTCGGGCGCGGTTGAAGCGGGTTTTACGGCAAAATCGGTCGTGCTGGAACCGTCAATGCAGGGAAAGGGGCGCTGGGCCGATGTAAAAGGAGCCGAACCGATGGCGCAGGGTGTGGTTTTATTGAAGGGTGCCAGAACCGATGCCCGCCAATTTTATGACTATCTGTTTTCGCCGGAAGCCCGGGCTATTTTCCAGCGATACGGCTACCAAAAGCCTGTTCATCCATGACGAATTTCGACTGGCAGCCTCTCTTATTGACCTTACGGCTGGCTACGGTTACAACCGGGTTGCTGTTGCTGGTCGGGATTCCACTGGCTGGTTGGCTGGCCTTTACGCGATTTCGGCTCAAACCGGCGGTCGAAGCCGTGATTAGCCTGCCGCTGGTGTTGCCGCCGTCGGTGCTGGGCTTTTACTTTCTGCTGGCGTTTAGTCCAACGGGTTTTCTGGGGGCAAAGTTGCTTTCCTGGTTCGATCTGCGGCTGTTATTTACGTTCGAGGGACTGGTGGTAGCATCGCTTTTTTACAGCCTGCCGTTTATGGTTCATCCCGTTCAGGCCGGGTTGGAAAACCTGCCGGCGTCGCTGCGGGAAGCCGCCTATACACTGGGTAAATCGCCCCGGGAGACGTTTTTACGCGTCTTGTTGCCCAATATAAAACCGTCATTGCTGACGGGCGTTGTGCTTTCATTTGCGCATACGATTGGTGAATTTGGTCTGGTTCTGATGATTGGCGGCAACCTGCCGGGGCAGACCCGCGTGGCTTCCGTAGCGATTTACGACGAAGTAGAATTGCTGCATTATGACACCGCCAATGTCTACGCGCTGTTGCTGTTGGCGGTATCTTTTGGGATTTTACTGGCGGTGTATGCCATCAATCGGCGATGGGTGATATTCTGATGTCTACAATTCACCTGCACGCCCGAATGAACCTGCTGTTTGCCAGTGGTCCGGCTCCCCTTGAGGTTGATTTCACGCTGAAAGCCGGAAGTCTGACGGGCTTATACGGCCCTTCCGGTTCTGGAAAAACCACGCTATTGCGAATTCTGGCGGGGCTAACGACGCCGGAAATGGGCCTCATCCGGGTTGACGATCAGCTTTGGCTTGATACCGAACGGCGGATCAACGTGCCAACCCAGCAGCGAAACGTCGGGATGGTATTTCAGGATGCTGCGTTGTTTCCCAACATGAGTGTTCGCGAAAATGTCCAGTTTGCCGCCGAAAACCGTCGGGACCCGATTGTCGAAGAACTCCTGGAACTGGCCGGTTTGACCAGTCTGGCCAATCGGAAACCCGCTACGCTGTCGGGTGGGCAGCGGCAACGGGTGGCCCTGATCCGGGCGCTGGCCCGTCGGCCCCGGATGTTGTTGCTGGATGAGCCCTTTTCGGCCCTTGATTTCGAAACCCGTGCCCAATTGCTGAGCGAACTGGTTCGGTTGCACCAGCGTTTTGGCACCACCACCGTACTGGTCACCCATCATCAGGAAGAAATCCAACGCGTTGCGGATCGGTTTATTAAACTGGAGCGGGGTAGGGCTGCTTTTATTGAACCGAGTGCAAAAGCCCAGCCGTCTATAGAGGGTGTTATTACCGCTCTTCGCCCCGAAGCGGGTCTGGCCAAGATTCAAATTCAGGTACGAAACGAGCAGTTCACGCTGGAAATTCCGTTAAACCCGTCGGAATGGCGGCTTGGGCAAACCGTACGTGTGTTGATGGAGCCTGCTGTGCCGGTGCGTAAGCTGGATTGATACCAAAGAAAAAGCCCCGAAATACTCAGGGCTTTTTGCTACCATTTTCTCTGTCCTACCTACCTTACCCGGTTAGGAGTAAGGCTCAAAAAAAGATCGGTATACCCGTTGCAGATAGTGAAACATAGGGGCCAGATTTTCCGGTTGTGTCCGTATTTGCAAGCGAGGTTTTTAAACTATCGTTAAATCCAGTGTATCTTTCAGTGGGCTGTCATCGAGCCGGTTTGCGTGTCAAGTAGCACGCGTTTTTTCTAAAAGATATGGACGAAGGATCGAGCGTGGGAACACAAAAATTCAATGTCTATACTGGCTCAAAACGAGCAGTATGGCAGGGGATTCCATCATGTTCATACACGTTGTACACTTATAATAACGCCTAAAGGTATAGAATATGTCTGGTAAATGCAAGCATTTACCGGGATACATACATAGAAAAAATATAGTTTTTCTCGAACGGTATTTATGATCAAATTTTTATGCCGTTCTTAAACATTTTTTAGCTATTGTTGAAAATGAATGTCTGTTTATGGATTTTTCACTAAAAGAATTTTCATCAAAATGATGAGAAGGCAGGCCGAGTTTGGTGCTGTTCTGGTTCTGTATAAGCGGCTTCGACGGATAAAAATGCAATGATGACCCTTAAAACAATTGATACCGGTTTTTTTAAGTTAGATGGGGGCGCCATGTTTGGTGTGGTCCCCAAAGCACTCTGGAATAAGCAGAATCCGGCCGACGATGCCAACCGGTGTACCTGGGCCATGCGGTGTTTGCTGGTAGAAAACGGTCAGCAGTTGCTGTTGATCGACACCGGTCTGGGCGACAAACAGGATGACCGGTTTTTCAGTCATTACGACCCCCACGGCGAGGCTTCCCTGTTGAAGTCCATCCGGCAGGCGGGCTATTCCGAAAAGGATATTACCGATGTGCTGCTCACGCACCTGCATTTTGATCATGTGGGGGGAGCGGTTCGGCGGGCTGGGGAGCAGTTGCTGGCTACCTTTCCGGCGGCCACGTACTGGAGCCACAGCCAGCACTGGCAATGGGCCGTCAATCCGAATCCCCGCGAAAAAGCGTCGTTTCTGAAGGAAAACATCCAACCCTTGCAGGAGAGTGGTCAGTTGCAGTTTGTCGATCAGCAAACGTTCCCCTTCCCGGACATCGAGCTGTTGCCGGTTGACGGGCATACCGAGAAAATGACTTTGCCAATTATTCGGGTGGGCAGCCAAACTGTCGCTTACGTGGCGGACCTGCTCCCGTCGGCGGCCCACATTCCGCTTCCGTGGGTGATGAGCTACGATGTGCGGCCGTTGCTGACCATGCAGGAAAAAGCGCAGTTGCTGCAACAGGCAGCCGACGAAAACTGGATTCTGGTTTTCGAACATGACCCTCTGATTGAAGCCGCAACCGTCGAAGCGACTGAAAAAGGCATCCGGGTTCGTGATAAAGGCACGCTGGTTTCGTTTTTAGAATAACAGAAACCAACCGATTGATATGAAATTTGGCTTAGTGCTTTCCGGGGGTGGAGCGCGGGGCATTGCGCACCTGGGTGTTCTGAAAGGATTGCTGGAGGAGGGGTTTACGTTTAGTCAGATTGCCGGAACCAGCGCGGGGGCCATCACCGGTGTCATGCTTGCCAATGGCTATACGCCCGATGAAATCCTGAGAATCATTGAAACTACACCGTTGTACCGGCACATCCGACCCGCCTTTACCCGCATGGGGCTGCTGCGCATTGATAGGGCGGAAGCCATCTTCCGGACTTATTTGCCCCACGATAGCTTCGAGGCACTGAAAATTCCGATGCACATTGTTGCCACGGATTTGACGGAAGGCTGTCTGACGGTATTTGATACGGGCGAGCTTGTTCGGCCCATGCTGGCATCCTGCTGCCTGCCCGGTATTTTTGAACCCTACCGGATCAACAAGCACCAGTATGTCGACGGGGCTGTGCTGAACAATATGCCGGTGGAGGTGATCGAACAAAAAGTGGATTTTATCGTGGGCGTACACTGCAATCCGTTTGTTCTTCAGAAACCCATCACCTCCATCAAGGGTGTTCTGGAACGGAGCCTGATTCTGGCCGTCCGGAGCAAAACCCGGGAACGTCTGAGCCGCTGTAATCTCCTGATCGAACCGCCGGAACTGAGTCGCTACGATGTGTTTGACTGGCGACGCGCCCGTGAACTCTTCCGGGTTGGTTATCAATACACCCAGTCGATCAAACCCCAGTTGATCCAAACCCTGACTTCCGCTCTGTAGAGTTGGGGTATTCCAGTTTTTTATTGCGATTTTCCTTTTACATGAATTAGGATTCAGAAGATATTTTATGTCTGAAAAAAGCCGGGATAGGGGGATGTGTCAGCGCCCGTTGCGTCGCGTGGATGTTCAAGCCCGGTTCAGGAGCGGAAAACTAAGTAAACGGTTTAATTGCTGATAAATACAATTTCGTTAAAAACTAACCGGTTGTAGGATAGCTTATTATAAAGAGTTCCTGTTCGCGCGAAGAAGCCGATAATCTATCCTGATGTCCAGGTTAGTATGCTGGCATACATTTTTTTTGGCTCCGTCGCTCCTGATATCCCCCAATTTGCATTAAATTGCGATTAAGTTCTTTGTCCGTAATCGGCTAAGGACTGATTTTCCACCTTTTTTAAGAAACCTATTTGTATGAGAAGATCATTACTGCTTAGCTTCCTGCTAACCACGCTCGTATGGATTTCAGCGATCGCGCAGGATCGGCAGGTAACGGGCAAGGTTGTCTCTGCTGAGGACGGATCGTCCTTACCGGGTGTTTCCATTCAGGTGAAAGGAACAGCACGCGGAACGCAAACGGATGCCAGTGGGAATTATTCCCTGAACGTACCCAATTCGGGGGCGACGCTGGTTTTTAGCTTTATTGGAACCACCACGCAGGAAATTGCCGTCGGCAACCGCAGCACCATCGACGTGAAACTGGCCAACGACACCCGCGCCCTGAATGAGGTGGTCGTGGTGGGATACGGTACGCAGCAGCGCCGGGATTTGACCGGATCGCAGCTGACGGTAAAGGGCGACGACATTGCCCGGCTGCCGGTTCAGACCTTCGAAACGGCTTTGCAGGGCCGCACCCCGGGCGTTCAGATTACGCAGGGAAGCGGTAGACTCGGGTCGGCGTTACAGATTCGCGTTCGGGGGGCGGCTTCGATTTCGGCCGGTAACGAACCGCTGTACGTTCTGGACGGTATTCCCATTACGTCGCAGGATGTAAACACGACCGATACCGAATTATTCAGTCCGCTGGCCGACATTGACCCCAACGACATTGAATCCATTGAGATTCTGAAAGATGCATCGGCTTCGTCTATCTACGGTTCACGGGCCAGCAACGGGGTTGTACTGATTACGACCAAACGTGGAAAGGCGGGCCGGACCAACGTACAGATTGGCTATTATACCGGGATTACAAACGCAACCCGCAAGAAGCAGTTTCTGAATGCCGCCGAATACAAAGAACTGTTCTCGGAATCACTGACCAACGCGGGGATTGATCCGAACGATCCGCAGGACGGTTTTCCGGGGTACGGCATTGATCCGAACTCGACCTTCGACAGCGACTGGGCCGGGGTGGCATTTCGTCAGGGAGCGGTCAATCAGGCAAACTTTGGTATCAACGGTGGGAACGAAAAAACCCGTTTCAGCCTGACCGGCGCGACCAACAAGCAGGTCGGTTTTATCGTTGGAAACAACTTCCGCCGGAACAATATGCGGTTGAACGTTGACCATTCAATCAGTAACAAGTTCAGTGTAGGAGCGAGCATTGCCTTTTCCAGCATTAACAATAAAAAGGTATCCGGTGACAATGCGTTCTCGAACCCGATTCAGTTGAACGCCCTGTCTCCGCTTCAGCCGATCTATAATCCCAGCGATCCGACGGGTTATAACCGTAGAACCCTGTATTACAACAACCTGGTTGAGTTGGACAATGCCTATAATTACGCCCGGACGTTCCGCACGTTTGGGAATTTATTCGGGCAGTACCAACTGGTGCCGGGGCTGACGTTCCGCAGCGAGTACGGTTTTGACATTCTGAACCTTCAGGAAGAAATTTACCGGGGCCGGTTGACGGAAGACGGTGCGCCGACCGGTTACGGCTATCAGGCCATGAACCGGGTGAACAACTGGACGACGAACAACACGCTGACCTACCTGAAGAATATCGGAACCGATCATTCAGTTGATGTTCTGGCCGGTATCACCTATCAGGAGCAGAACGTCCAGACCGTATCGGCAACGGGTCGTAACTTCCCGAACGACAAGTTTAAAGAGCTGGCCAGCGCCAGCCAGAAAACCGATGCCAGTTCATCCGAAACCGGTTACAGCATCCTGTCGTACCTGGCACGGGCAAACTACAAATACAAAGACCGTTACCTGCTCACGCTGACGGGCCGGGTTGATGGTTCATCCCGCTTCGGTGCCGACAACCGGTACGGTTTCTTCCCCTCCGCTTCGGTGGGCTGGATTCTGAACGAAGAAGCGTTTATCAAAAACACGCTTCCGTCGCTGAGTTTGCTGAAACTGCGGGCCAGCTATGGCGTAACCGGGAACTCGGAAATCGACAACTTCGCTTCGCGGGGTTTGTACGGAACGATCAACTACGGTGATCAGGTCGGTATCCGCCCGTCGCAGGTTGCCAATGCCGCCCTACGCTGGGAGAAATCGACGCAGTTGGATCTGGGGCTGGAATTTGGGTTCCGTAACAACCGCATCAACGGTCAGATTGATTTCTACAACAAAATTACCGACGACCTGCTGCTGAACGTACCGCAACCCGCCATCAACGGTTTCACGAACATTTTCCAGAATATTGGCAGTATGCGCAACCGGGGTGTCGAATTCAGCATTACGTCGCAAAACCTGATTGGGGCGCTGCGCTGGTCGACCAACTTCAACATCTCGTTCAACCGCAACAAAGTAACGCGGCTCGATGTGTCGCCGATCCGGGCCAACTCCCGCTTCCTGAGTTACGTGACGGAAGGGCAGCCGCTGGGCGTTTTTTACGGGAAAAAGTACGTCGGTGTTAATCCGCAGAACGGGGATGCCCAGTACGAAGGAGCCGATGGTCAGCCCACTAGCGATTATGCTTCCGCTCCCGAGATGTTTGTCGGTAATCCGAACCCCGATTTTACGGGAGGTTTAAACAACACCTTCTCCTACAAAGGATTTGACCTGAGCTTTTTGTTCCAGTTCGTCTACGGCAACGACCTGTTCAATGTAGCGGGTATCTACCAGTCGGTGAATGGTAACTACTTTGATAACCAGACGAAAGATCAGATGAATCGCTGGCAGAAGCCGGGTGACATCACGAATGTTCCGCGGGCCGAGTTTGATGCTGCAAACGGCTCCGGATTGTCGTCACGCTGGATGGAAGATGGTTCGTTCCTGCGGTTGAAAACCGTTTCGCTGGGGTATAACCTGCCGAGTTCGTTGCTGAAAAAAGCGTTCATTCAATCGGCGCGGGTGTATGTATCCGGGTTGAACCTGCTGACGTTTACGAAGTATACCGGTTATGATCCGGAGGTAAACACGCAGTATGTCAACACGACGAATCAGGTGGCCAACATTGCGTTGGGGCACGATTTCTATACTCCCCCGCAGGCCAGAACGTTTACGTTTGGGGTTAACCTTGGCTTCTAAAAACGGCTTTCAGACGCTGTACACGGCACTTTAACAGCTCGCCTGAAACGGCTGATGGATTAAAACCACAACCAGAAAATGAAAAAAACAATCATATCTTTAAGTCTGGCGCTGGCGCTGGGCATCACGGCCTGCGACAATAAGCTGGACATTGAACCCCGCCAGTCGGTCGATTCGGCTACGGCTTTGGCGTCGGCGCAGGACATTGAAAGTGCCCTGATTGGCGCGTATGGCGTATTGAGTGGAACCGGAGGAGGGTTAGCCGACGCTGAATTATACGGAACGAACCTGTTGCTGCTGCCCGACTTGCTGGCTTCGGATAATTACGTGGATTGGCGCGGTTCGTTTGCCAGCTACCGGGAGGTAACCAGCCGGCAGATGCTGGCCACCAACGCCGAAGCCCAGCGTACCTGGATTACGGCTTATCAGGTGATCAACGTCGCCAACAACATTCTAGGGTCGCTCGACAAGGTGACGAATGCGGACGATAAAACGGCTTTTGAAGGGGAAGCGCACTTTCTGCGGGGCATCATGTATTTTGAACTGGTGCGGCTGTTTGGTCTGCCCTGGGGTGCTACCGCTGCGAATGATCAGCCGGGTGTTCCGATTGTGCTACGGGCTACGCTGACGCAGGAGCAGGCGGCCGAAACCAAGGCCCGGAATACCGTAGCCGAAGTCTACGCGCAGGTGCTGGCCGATCTGACGAAAGCTGCGGAGTTAATGCCGGAAGACAATGGACTGCGGGCCAACCGATTTGCGGCCCTGGGTTTTCTGTCGCGGGTTTATCTGCAACAGTCGGATTACGCCAAAGCACTGGCTGCGGCCAACGAAGTGATCGAATCCGGTAATTACCAGTTAAACAATGACGTTACTACGGTTTTCCGGAATAAGAACACCGCCGAAAGTGTGTTTGAAATTCAGGAGAATACCCAGAATAACCCCGGAACCAGCAACGATGGTCTGACCACGTTCTACGCCAGTCTTCCGGCGGGAGAGGCTGTCGTTGGGCGGGGTGATGTACAGGTTCTGAATGCATTCGTCGAATCATACGCCCCGACGGATAAGCGCCGGACGGCGTTGTTTTACATTGGGTTCAAAGGAAACGGAACGCGTTATTACACCGGGAAATGGGCGGATTTTTACGCGAACATCCCCGTGATTCGACTGGCCGAACTGCTGCTGACCCGCGCCGAATGCAACCTGCGGCTGGCATCAGCCACGGGCGCTACCCCTGCCCAGGACCTGAATGCCGTTCGGGTACGCGCGGGTGTGGCACCGATTGCCGCCCCGACCCTGGCGGATGTGCTCAAGGAACGCAACCAGGAACTGGCTTTCGAAGGGCAGCGCATTCATGATATCAAACGCACGAAAGGCAAGACGGGAAGTCTGAACTGGAACGATCCGAAGCTGGTTATGCCGATTCCGAAACGGGAGGTTGATGCCAACAGCCAGTTGGTGCAGAACCCCGGTTATTAAGCCATAAAAGCAGGGGGCCCATAGTGGCTCTTTATACGTTATTTTATAAAAGCCGTCCTTTCAAAGGGACGGCTTTTTATTTGGCACGACTACAACGGTTATTCAAAAATCTGCGTCATTGTTACTGTTACATAAATTTTTATTTGGTATACACCGATAAACATTACTTCATCGTTTATTATTCTGGAAAATAAGTATATTGAACGGCCGGGATAGAGGATACTTACCTTCCCATACCTGGGCATTTTGTTAACACCCTGTAACCGTAGATGATAAAACGTTATACTTTTTTAAGTTGTTGGCTGTTACTCATTGTCCTGACGGGAAGTCTGGCATTTGGGCAAACCCGCCGGGTAACGGGCCGGGTCACCGCAGCGCAGGACGGAACGACGCTGCCCGGTGTTAACGTCGTTGTAAAAGGAACAACCGTGGGTGTCAGCACCGACGCTAGCGGTAATTACAGCATCAATGTACCCGACGATCGAACCGTTCTGACGTATTCGTCCATTGGTCTGGTGGCACAGGACATTCCCATCAACAACCGCTCGGTGATCAACGTGCAGATGGCCGAATCCGTTAATGAACTGGCGCAGGTGGTGGTGACGGGCTACAACTCCGCCCAGAAAAAGGACATTACAGGCTCAATTGCTTCCGTCACCAGCGATAAATTTAAAGAAATTCCCGTTGCCAGCGTCGACCAGGCGTTGCAGGGACAGGCAGCCGGGGTACAGGTCTCGCAATCATCGGGAACACCGGGCGGTGGGATCACGGTCCGGGTACGGGGCAGTACGTCGATTTCGGCCAGCAACCGGCCCTTGTTCATTGTCGATGGCGTCCCGGTGGAAGATGGCCTTTTGTCGTCCCGAGATTTTGGAGGGCAGACGGATAACGCTTTCGCCTTGCTGAATCCGAACGATATTGAATCCATTCAGGTCCTGAAAGATGCGTCGGCCAAAGCTATTTATGGTTCTCGGGCGGCCAACGGTGTTGTCCTGATCAATACCAAAAAAGGGAAAGCGAATCAAAAGACCACCTTTACGGCCGACGTGCAGCGTGGCATTACCGAAATTGTTCGTAAACCGGACTTGCTGAATTCAACGGAGCTCCTGGAGCTTCAGCGCGAAGCCGTTAGTAATGCCGGACAGGACCCGGATAAACTCGGCCTGATAAAAGGGGTTACCGACGGAATCAATACCGACTGGGTGGATGCGGTGCTGCGCCGGGGTATTTACCAGCAATACCAGCTTTCGGCGACGGGCGGCAATGAGCGGACTACCTTTTACCTCAGTGGTAATTTTCGCGACGAAGAAGGTATTCAGTTAAACAACCGGTTCACCCGGATGTCCGGGAAGTTCAGTTTTACCCATAAAGCCAATTCGGCCCTGTCGTTTGGTATTGACAACTTATCTCTCTCTCGGGCGCTCAACAAACGGGTTAAAGGAGACAACTTTCTGGATGGTGTTTATTCGGGTGCAGTGAAAAGCTTGCCTTATTATTCGCCTTATAATGAACAGGGCAAACTCTACGGTCCGAACGATCCGAATTATCAGGGTTTTCCAAACTTTAACCCGGTAGCGCAGGCATTATTGCCGCGTTTTGATTCGTACACCGTTAAAATGCTCGGCGGTCTTTTTGTGGAATACGAATTACTGCAAAATCTGCGGTTCCGGACCAAAGCCAGTATCGATTACAACCAGGTAACGGAAGATCAGTTTGAGTCATCGCAAACGGCTATAGGCGGTTATCTGTCAAACGTTGGCGGACAAGGCTACGGCGTTTATTCATCCGGCACGTATACAACCTTTATTAATACCAACACGCTTACTTACAATACAATTCTGGACGAAAAACACCGAATCAGCGCATTGGCGGGATTGGAGGTTTTACAACGGCAGGAACGGTCGGGCAGTGTACAGGGCCGGTTATTTCCCAGCGATGACTTTACGTACATTACTTCTGCCGGTATTGTTGATCAGGGAAGCTCGACACTCATAAAAAGCGGGTTGATTTCGACGTTTGGCGAACTGCGTTACGATTACGACGAACGTTATTTAGCCACCGCAACGGCCCGCTACGATGGGTCGTCGCGCTTCGGGCGTGACCGCCAATTCGGTTTTTTTCCCTCCGTTTCGCTGGGCTGGCGAATCTCGCAGGAAAACTTTATGGAACGTTTCCGCTTCCTGAACGACCTGAAACTGCGGGGAAGCTTTGGATATACCGGTAACGAACGCATTGGTGATTTTCAGTTTCTGGGAACCTGGGAGTCGGCCACATACAGTGGAGCAACGGGCGTAGGACCAACCGCCCTGGCTAACCCAACGCTGCAATGGGAACGCACCCGCGAAGCCAACCTAGGTCTGGATGCTTCCTTTTTCAATGGCCGTCTTAGCTTCAGCGTGGATGTATACGATAACCTGACCGACCGGTTACTGTTTGCAGAACCCATTGCGGGCACAACCGGTTTTACATTTTTGCAGGGAAATATCGGAAAAGTGTCGAACCGGGGTATTGAACTGGCGGTGTCGAGTGTTAACTTCGACCGGAACGGATTCCGCTGGAGCACGGATCTGAACCTGTCACATAACCGCAATGAAGTAGTCGAACTGGCCAGCACAGAACCGCTGTTCCGTGGCTATTCCGGGAATGGGGTCAGTAATACAAATGTCGTATTGCCCGGTCAGCCGCTAGGGACGTTCTGGGGGTTAAAATTCCTGGGAGTCGATCCGGCGACGGGCGATGCCATCTATGAAGATCTAAACGGCGATGGCCGAATTACACCAGATGATGGGCAGGTAATCGGAAATGCCCAGCCTAAGCTGTTTGGCGGTTTAACGAACCGTCTGTCCTGGAAGGGGTTTGATCTAAGTGTTTTCCTGCAAGGTTCGTACGGCAATAAAATGCTGAATTTTACCAGCACCAGTACGATCAATACCGGCGCAGACTTGCAGACCAACCAATCGCGGAAGGCGCTCCAACGCTGGCAGAAACCCGGCGACATCACCAGTGTGCCACGGTATGTATATGAAAATACGTACAATAACTACCACAGCAGCCGGTTTGTTGAAGATGGGTCTTACCTGCGCTTAAAGAATGTTTCGTTGGGATATAACCTGCCTAAAAAGTATGTAGAACGGCTGCGGATTGTCTCAACGGCGCGGATTTCAGTTTCCGGTACTAATCTGTGGACGTTGACCCGTTACACCGGTCCGGATCCGGAAGTCAGCACCTTAGATGGCTCGACAACGGCTCAGGGTATCGACTTGTATACTATTCCGCAGTACAAAACCTTGATGGCTGGTGTCACGTTGACTTTTTAAGATTTTACGATTCTCAAGCGATCTCAGCGCAGGTTGCGTTTAAAGTTATGAGCCGACTTCCGATTTATATTATTGTCTTTTTGTTTGCACTGACTTCCTGCAACGAAGTACTGGAGCCAAAACCGGTTGATTTGCTCGTTGATGAACTGGTGCTAAATGAGCCACAGGATGTTGAACCGGTCCGGATTGGAGCCTATAATGCCTTGCGGGGCATGGCTTCACCGATTATTATCGCCGGTGACTTTACGGGGGATTACATCCGGCATAACGGAACCTTTACGGACTACCGGGAGCTGGGTACCAAGCAGATAACCCCGGCCAACGGAGCAGTTGAAGCGTTCTGGAACCGGATTTATCGAACCATTTATGTCGCTAATTTTCTTCTGGAACGGTTACCTGAGATCAGTGGCGTAAATAGCGAAACGCGAACTCAGGTATTAGCCGAGGCTCGGTTTCTGCGCGGCTTTGCTTATTTTATTGGAGCTTATACCTATGGTGATATTCCCTTGGTTACAACCACGGATCAGGGCGTAAACCGAACCATTCCCAAGTCGTCGAAGGCTGATATTCTGGCGTTTGCGCTGGCTGATTTGCAGGCTGCTCTGGCTGATCTGCCTGATCCCTCAAGTACGAGCAACTCGACCACAAACGCAACTTATGCCAATAAAATTACGGCCCGGGCGGTTCTGGCGCGGTATTACCTTTATCAAAAGAATTGGGCACAGGCCGAGCAGTATGCAACCCAGGTAATCGACTCAAAAGTCTATTCGATGGTAACGAACTATGTTAATATCGTTACGCAGGATTTTACCACCGAATCCATTCTGGAAGTTGGATATGGCCTTTCGGATGATCCCGGAACGGGAGATTATGCCTTAAACAACCTGTTGGTAGGCCGTCGGGAGGTTATTCCTGCGGATCAGCTCGTCGTATCACTCTATTCAACGGAATCGGGTGAACGCAGGCAGACGCTTTCCTTCAATCCCCAAAATCAGCGCGGTGATGATAATGGCTGGACGGTATTAAAGTACGGTACCGCCAGCGAAGATAACAACAACATTGTGCTGATGCGGCTGGCGGAAATGTACCTGATTCGGGCTGAGGCTCGGGCGCAACAGAATAAAATAACCGGAACGGGCGGGGCCGTTGCTGATATTAACGTGTTACGGGCCCGGGCCAAAGCCCCCAATGTCGTAGCCGCTAGCCAGGCCGATGCCTTGTCGGCGGTTGAACGCGAAAGGGTATACGAACTGGCTTTTGAAGGACACCGCTGGTATGATCTGGTCCGAACAGGCAGGGCGCAGGCGGTGATGTCGGCGTTCTCACCTAACTGGAACAGTCGGTATGAGCGCTGGCCGATTCCGCAGAGTGAAATCCAGCGAAATCCGTCTTTACAGGGACAGCAAAATCCGGGCTATTAGGCCGCCAGATCAAAGAGTTTGGCACCGGATAAAAAAGAGTAGTGGCGCACAAATGAATAGCAA
The DNA here is from genome assembly GCF_003259745.1 of Larkinella arboricola. Taxonomy (GTDB): domain Bacteria; phylum Bacteroidota; class Bacteroidia; order Cytophagales; family Spirosomataceae; genus Larkinella; species Larkinella arboricola. The sequence goes on from NZ_QLMC01000005.1 coordinate 521,375, forward strand.
ATAATGAAATTGAAAGGTATACTAACCAGTACCGTACTCGCTTTACTCATTGGCCTGGCTATTGTCGCCTGCGAGACACAGGACTTCGACCGGACGTTTGAAGGCCCCTATTTTGTGCGGTTTACGGACACCACGCTGACGTATAAAGAAAGCTACAGCCAGGAGATTCCTATCCGCGTACACAACGTCGGGCCGCAACGGAATGAGCCGATTACCGTTACCTATACCGTCAGCGGGTCCGCCCGCGAAGGAAAAGACTACAGCATTGAAGGCACAAAAGGAACCGTAACAATTCCAGCGAATGAAAGCTTCGGTGAAATTCGCCTGAAATTGATCAACAACGCCAATAACATTCTGGAGTCGCAGAATCTGGTCTTTACGCTGACGGGCGTGCAGTCGGGTGATTTGCAGGTGGGTTTTGGAAAAGACGGTATTATGGGAAAAAGCATGACGTTTGTGATTCAGGATGACTGCCTGCTGAGCGGAACGTACACGGGAACCCGGCGGGTTGGCAACCAGTCGGCAACCATTCGCGATATTGCTATTACCAGTTCGGATTGCAAAACCTACACGGTGACCAACTGGAACATCGGTTTGTTTAGCTTTGAAGCCATTAAGGCATCGCTAACGTTTATTGACAACGGCGACAATTCACTCACCATTCCTGTGCAATCCAATCCGGAACTGGCGGCTCCGCGCGACACCATCAGTGGTACCGGTTCGTGGAACCCGCAAAACCGCCAGATTTCGCTCAATGTGCGCATTAAAGTTCCGGTGTCGGAAACGAAGGATTCGGTGGTTACGTTTCCGTTAACTTACGTGCCTCAGTAACTTATGTAATCAGGAGTTTAATATTATGTTCAGGAAGCGATGAAAACATGGATCCGATTGCTCGTTCTCTCCCTGCCGGTCATGGGGCTGTTTGCGGGCTGTTCCGAAAAAGTTGAGCCTAAGCCCATTACCTATAGCCAGTTATTAACCGGAACGGAGAAAAAAGCCTGGCGGCTGGTTACCTTTCAGGTTATAGATAACGGCAAGTCGAGTGGCGTTCAGAACGCCAGTTCATTATTTGAGTATGCCTGCGAAGCCGATGATCAGTATGTGTTTTATGCAAATGAAGAGCGCAGGTTCGAATACACCAACGGGCCCGCCAAATGCAACGACAACGAAGCGGATGTGCTGATTGAGGATAATTGGACACTCATCAACGGTAATTCCACGCTGGAATTTGCATTTCCTGTATTAGGGGGGAAATATCCGTGGACGATTAAAAATCTAACGGAAAACTCACTCACCATTGAATACTATTTTCCGGATATTGAAGCCAGTTACCGTTTTACTTTTAATTCAACCACAAAGTGAGGTAGGTAGTAAGAGTGGTACTTGCTGAACCGGCTTCTTCACCTATTGCACACGGCTGCCTATGTCTCGACGATTACTCCTTTCCCTTATCTTGTTTCTGGGTATATACAATACGCTGCTGGCCCAGTTACCCAACAACGACAAGTGCATTACCATGTACAATGATAGCGTACTACGGACCAAATACCCGCAGCTCGGTACGCTGGATGAGTTTGAAAAAACGTTGCAGAAACGCATCGAAACCATCAAGCAACTGGAGCGAACCGGGCGCCTGAAAGCCGCCGTTCTTACCATTCCGGTGGTGGTGCACGTAGTCCATGCGGGCGAAGCCGTTGGCACCGGCCGCAACATCAGCCAGGCTCAGATTCAGTCGCAGATTGAAACGCTCAACGAAGACTTTCGCCGGAAAGTCGGCACCCGGGGCTACAACGAAAACCCCGTCGGGGCAGATATCGAAATCGAATTCTGTCTGGCAACGGTCAATCCGCAGGGTGTAACTCTGCCGCAGCGCGGTATTGACCGGATCAATGGGCAAACTGGTTTTGGCAAAGGCACCTGGGCGCAGAATGACATCGAAAACCTGCTGAAACCCAATACATACTGGGACCCTGAACGGTATTACAACATCTGGGTGCTCGACTTTGCCGCTACGGACAACCGGCTGGTCGGTTACGCCCAATTTCCCAATCAATCGAATCTGGCCGGTATGAACCCCAACAATGGTCCGGCCAGCACCGACGGGGTGGTAATCCGTTACAATTCATTTGGCAATGCCGAAAAAGGCAACTTTCCGGTATTGCAGGCGCCTTACAATCTGGGCCGAACCCTAACCCACGAAACCGGCCACTGGCTGGGCCTTCGGCATATCTGGGGCGATGCCAATTGTGGTAATGACTACGTGGATGACACCCCAACGCAGGCATCGGAAAGCCGGGGCTGCCAGAAAGGGCGGACTAGTTGTGGAACCACTAATATGGTGGAAAATTACATGGATTACTCGGACGATGCCTGCTTTAATATCTTTACGATGGGGCAAAAAGCCCGGATAAGGGCCGTCATGGAAATTAGTCCGCGCCGGGCAAACCTGATCAATTCTTCGCTCTGCGGAACCAACGTCGCCGGTCCGCCCATTCCCAACTTCCGGTCTGAGCAACGCCAGGTTCTGCTGGGCGGGCAAGTCCGTTTTGTCGATTTATCAACCAATCTTCCGACAAGCTGGCAGTGGACATTTGAGGGGGGAACCCCGTCGGCATCGGCAGAACAGAACCCAACCGTAACGTATAATACACCGGGTAAATTTAAGGTGACGCTCGTAGCGGCCAATAGCTCCGGTAGTTCTGCACCGCTCGTTCGGGAAGCTTACATTGAAGTTTTAAGTGTTGGATTATGCGCCGACCAGACAAACTTCAACGGAACGCCGACCGTACTGCGACAGCCAAACGGAACCGGTTATGTAGCCGGGCAGAACAGTCGTAAAACGCAGGCGGTTTCCGAGCTTTTTTCAAATTCATTGGCCTACAATAATATGCATGCAGCGGTTCTCCGGTTTGGAGTCGCAAAAGCGGCCAGGGGAGCCTCAACCGAATCCGTCGTTACCATTAATGTCTGGAATGCCCGGGGCATCCAAAATGGTCCGGGGGCGTTGCTGGAATCCAAAGACGTGCCTTTACGGACCATTCTGGACGATGTTGCCAATCAGCGGTCTACTACGGTGGTTTTCGACCGGAACGTGCCCCTGAGTGGGTTACCGTTCCATATTGGAATTTCCATCACCCAGGCAGCCGGGGATACGATTGCGCTAATGACAACCCGAAACGGCGAGTCAACCCAGGCTTCCGCCTGGTTCCAGAATGCACAGGGCGATTGGGCTCGTTATTCCGACAGTCTGGGGCTAAACGTTGCCCACCACATTACGGCCCGTGTCGGAATGAAACCATCGATACAGATCACGGCTTCGGCGCAGTTTGTATCGCCCGGTGAAGCCGTCACGCTCAACGCACGGGGGGCGGGTATCTTTAACTGGTCGGGCCAGAATCTGAGCAGTACATTAGGAGCGCAAGTTATTGCCCGGCCTACCCAAACTACCTCGTATACCGTAACCGGGTCGGGGCTGGATCTGTGTAATGCAACGGCTACGGCCCGGATTTTTGTTGGAGCTGGTTCCATTACCGAAGTGCCTACGACACTACCGGACCAAGCGATCACCATTACGCCCAACCCCAGCGATGGGCTGGCTAAGCTGGCCTTCCGGAACACGTCGCGCGGGGTGCTGACGCTGTCGGTACGGAATCTGACCGGGGTGGAAGTTCTCAGGCAGCAGTTCCAGAAGACCGAAGACGGTTTTGAACGAAACCTGGACCTGCGAACCATGGCAAGCGGCTTGTATCTGATCGAGGTCAGGATCGGTGATCAGGTCGTCAGGAAGAAAATTGTGAAACAATAAAATCGGAGGGGCCAGCTAGTTAGCTGGCCCCTCCGATTTTAAAGAATAATGACGGTATTAGTAAGTTAGCTTCGCCAGGTAATCAAAATCGTATTTGGCGCTTTCCATGGCGGTTTTCGGGTATTCTTCCTGCTCCACAAAGAAGTGTTTCATACCGGCTTTGTCCATGTTTTTGAGCATCTTCACAATGTCGATCTGGCCTTTGCCGAATTCGGTGCTTTCCTTTTTCTTGGCATCCATGTCTTTCAGGTGCCAGAGCGGGAAACGGCCCGGGTACTTGGCAAAATACTTCAGCGGATCGTTGCCCGTCAGGATGGCCCAACCCAGGTCCATCTCCATTTTTACCAGCTTTGGGTCGCTTTTCTCGATCAGAATGTCGTACAGCACCTTGCCGTTTTTCTTTTCAAATTCATAATCGTGGTTGTGGTAACCAAATACCAGATTGGTTTTCTGGCAGTCTTCAGCGGCTTTGGAAAACAGGTCGGCGCAGCGCTCGTAATTGGAAATGGTTTGGCCCTCCGATGGCAGGGATGAACATACGAGGTAACTCTGCCCGGCTTCGGCGGCCATATCCACCGACCGTTTCCAGTCTTTGTCGATGTGCACGTGCCCGCTGCGAACGGTCATGCCCAGGTCACTGGCAATTTTCCTGATTTCTTTCGGTTTCAGACCGTAATAATTCCCTTTGTCGCTGCGAGCCGATTCCAGCTCCTTGTAACCGATCTTGGCCAGTTGTTTCAGCGTTCCGACGGCGTCGGCCAGCATTTCCTTGCGGACCGTATAGAGTTGAATACCAACGTTTTTTACTTTAGCGGCTTCGGAAAGAGATGGGAATAAAAGCGCCCCGGCGGCCAGACTCCCCGATGTTTTCAGAAAATTCCTTCTGCTTGTCATCATAGTTTGATTAAAAATACGGATGCAATAACGGCTCTATAAGTCGTAAACGGATAAAGTCTACTAACCCGGTTTTCGGGCCGCAACCTACCATTTTTTAAAGACAAAAAAGACCGCCAGGACAATGAACAAAAAGCCAACAATGTAATTCCACTTAATTTCTTCTTTCAGATAAAAAACTGCGAAGGCCACAAACACCAGCAGACTGACCACTTCCTGAATGGTTTTGAGTTGAAAAGCAGTGAATTGATACGAACCAATGCGGTTGGCGGGTACGGCCAGGCAATATTCAATAAAGGCAATCAGCCAGCTAATCAGAATCACTTTCCATAAGGATTCACCTTTGTAGCGCAGGTGCCAGTACCAGGCCGTGGTCATAAACAGATTCGAAAAAAGTAATAGAACGATGGTTCGCATGATGGTTTACAGAACGTTTGAAGAGAGTAAGCCGATAGATGGTTTCAATACCGTTACGAACGTAAATCTCCGTGAACTCTTTGGGGAAACCATAAACTTCGCGGCCTTTTTTGGGTTTAAGATTGCGTGAAGCCCAATTTTGATTTAACGCTGGTCCTGAGTCGGGTGGAGGAAGCCATCCGTCCCTATCCAAAAGCCGCCATGTTCGACTTGTTCGAGCGGGGGTACAACACGGTTTTTGAACAACTGATTTCCTGCATCATTTCCATCCGGACGCTCGACGAAACCACCATTCCGGTGTCCCTGCGGCTTTTTGAAGTCGCCCGAACGCCCCAGCAACTCCTGAAACTCGACCCGGCGGCTCTGGCCGAACTGCTCTACGGAACGCAGTATCCGGACCAAAAAGCCTACACAATGCTGGGGATTGCCAAACGGGCCGTGGAAGAATTTAACGGCCAGATTCCCGCCGATTTCGAAACGCTGACTTCGTTTAAAGGCGTTGGCCCCAAGTGTGCCAATTTGACGCTGGGCGTAGCCACCGGGCAGGCCGCCATTAGCGTCGATATTCACGTGCACCGCGTCACCAACCGCTGGGGATATGTCCGGACCGGTCAGCCCGAGCAGACCCTGAAGGTATTGGAAAAGCAGGTGCCCGTAGCGCAATGGATTGACATCAACCGGCTGCTGATGCCGTTCGGAAAGCACATCTGTACCGGAACGCTGCCGAAGTGCTCCACCTGCCCCGTCCTGGAATACTGCGAACAGGTGGGCGTAACCAGGCATCGCTGACCAGCCCTGAAACCGTTTTTTGGAAGAACCGCCTGACATAAAAAAACTCCGTCCAAAATTGGCGGAGCTTTTCGATAGGGTTCGCAATCCTGCGAACGTTTGTAGAACGGCTTCTACTGCGTAAATCAGGGCAGCAGCACCCGGTCAATCACGTGTACAACACCGTTGGTTGCCAGGATGTTGGCCCGTGTTACCTTGGCGGTCTGGTTGTTGTTGCCATTGCCCAGGAAGCCGACGCCGGTATTGGAGACGTCCGCACGGAGCGTACCCCCCTGCGCCGTGGTCACCGTGGCGTCATCAGTTAGGTTAGTAGAAAAGGCCCGGCTTGCAATCACGTGATACGTCAGAATGTTTGTCAGCGTCTGAACAGGCGCGGCATTGATTGCAGCGGCATCCGCAAAACCGGCTGCCTGAAACGCGGCATTGGTCGGGGCCAGCACCGTCAGCGGACCCGCAGCCGACAGGGCATCCAGAACAGGGGCTCCACCCCGGGTAACGGCGGCTACCAGCAGACTCAGCTCCGGATTGGCCTGGGCAATCTGAACGATGTTTTGCGTCGCAGGCATCAGCACTCGATCAATCACGTGAATGACACCGTTTGAAGCTCCCAGGTCGGCCTGCGTAACGCGTGCGCCGTTGACCGAAACACCGGTAGCGTCTTTGGTGACGTAAAGCGTGCCGTTGCTGAGCGTCGGTACGGCGGTATTGGCCGCCGTCGGGATGTCGGCCGCTCCGATGCGCTGACCCACCACATGGTATTGCAGAACGGCTTGCAGGGTTTCAACGGGTGCCGCATTGATGGCGGCTTCGTTGGCAAAACCGGCCGCCTGGAAAGCCGCATTGGTCGGCGCAAAAACCGTCAGCGTACCCGTTCGCAGGGCGTCGGCCAGCCCGGCCCGGACGACAGCCGCTTCCAGCAGGCTAAAGTCGGCATTGTTGACGACGGCATCAGTGATGTTGGAAAGCGCCGGTTGATCGTCGTCATCGTCGTTGTTACAACCCGACAACGTTACCAGTGATGCACTGAGCAGGACGACCGTAGCCATACGCAGGCGGCTGAACGGTCGGAGAATGGATGGAATGGACATCATGAACTCGTTTGATTAAACAGGTTTGTTACTGACCAGCCCCGGCTAATCCGGGCCTGTTGCCTCATAGTATCGCGTCGTTGAAGGATCTCACAAAAAATTTTCTTCTTTTTTGAAAAAACCGGTTTTCGGATTTCCGGAGGCCAGACCCTAACATTTTAGTTAGTCAATCCGTTACCCCCTCTGACATTAGATAGACCAAACCGACAAGTCTGTATGGCTTACTCCGTACCGGAAATACCGCATGCGCTCTGGCAGGGCCTGAAACGGCGCGACCCGCACAGCCTGAGCGCGCTGTATCGGTTGACTTACAGCGATCTGCTGAATTTTGGAATGTATTTTGGCTTTACTGCCACCGTGACGAAAGATGCGATTAACCAGTTGTATGCCGAATGGTGGGAGCGGGGAGAGCAGTTGCCCGAGGTCGTCAATCTCCGTTCGTACCTTATTACCGCCCTTCGGCGCAAGCTCATGAAAGATTTCAGGCACGATGCGCGGTTTTCCGAACTGACCGTTCTGGATGGAGCCACTCTGGACGGAGCCGCTCTGGACGGAGCCGCCGAACCGCCTTATGAAGAACTGATTGTGCAGGCACAGGAGCAGGAGCATAGGCAGCAACAGCTCCGGCTGGCACTCGACCGGCTGACGCCCCGCCAGCGCCAGTTGATTGAACTGCGGTTTTTCCGGAACAAACGCAACGAGGAAATCGCCGAGTCGACGGGGATGCACATCAACACGGTTTACAATACCCTGTCGTCGGCGCTCAAACTGCTCCGGCAGACGCTGGCCCCCGGCTCGAAAGAAAAAACTTCGCTGATTCATGTTTGGTGGTTGCTTTTTGCCATATTCGGCTTGTGAGATTCCAGTGGTTACTGGTACTATTGATCAGCACTTAACCCCGGTCCTCTTTTCGGGTATTGACGGTATTCATGCAGTTCGAGGATTACAAGACCGACGATTTTTTGATGGACGACAGTTTTGTGGCCTACCGCACCAGGAGCAATTCGGCCGCCGTCGCGTTCTGGACGGAATGGCAGCGCGGGCTTCCCCCTAATCTGGCGGAATTCCGGGAGGCTGAGCGGCTTTTTGATGTACTCAGTGGCAACAGGCCCGAGCTGGAGCAGTCGCTCGAAGAACTGAAAGGGTTGATTGCCGACCGGGAGAAAACCCGGGCTGTCGACTGGCAACCGAAGCGGAAAGGCTTCTGGCGGGGGCGGTGGCTTCTGGCGGCCTGTGTGCTGCTGGTGTGCGGGCTGGGTGGCTACTGGTTATGGCAGAATCAGCCGGTTTCTTACGAGACAGCCTACGGTGAGCAGCGCGTAGTGCCATTGCCCGATGGTTCACAGGTGACGCTCAACAGCCATTCGCGCCTGACGTTCCGGCGGAACTGGTCGGCGGCTGAAAACCGTGAGGTAACGCTTGACGGTGAGGGTTTTTTTGTGGTTCGGCATTTGGCAACGAACGCGCCGTTTCGGGTATTGACGGCTGACGCCTTTCGGGTTGAAGTCCTGGGAACGGAATTTACCATGACCCACCGCGACCGGCTGCAACGCGTGGTGCTGCACGAAGGGAAGGTGCAGGTCAGCGGGGCTGCGGATGGGAAAATCCTGGAGCTGCGGCCGGGGCAACTGGCCGAACGAGACACCCGAACCGGCCAGTTGAGCCAGCGTACCGCTCTACCTGAACGGTACAATGCCTGGCTGCGGAACCAGCTGTCGTTTGACGGGGCCACCCTGCCCGAAGCGGTTCGGCAGATCGAGGAGCAGTTTGGCGTACAAATCAGGTTGGCGCCGGGTGCTGATGCGGGACGACGATTTACCGGTATTTTGCCCATGAAAAATCCCGATCACCTCATCAACATTGTAGCCAAGTATAATGGGTTAACCGTCAGGCGTGAAGCCGATGCGTATGTCTTAACCCGCTGAACCCGAGCATGAATATACCTGTACGCAGCAGCGGATGGTGCCGAATCTGGATGTATGGCTGGTTAACGGCGCTGGGGTTAACCGGAACGCTGTCGCGTGCCCAGTCGCCGGTAGCGCTGGAGCGTTTGCTGCAAACCCTGAATCAGAAGCGGGGGACTTATTTTCTGTACGATGAAGGGCTGCTGAAAGGGGTGCGGATTACGGCATCAGTGAATTGGAAAGCCCCAACCGAAACCATTCTGGCAACCCTGCTGACCGGCACCGGATTGACGTTCCGTCAGTTAAATGACTGTTACCTGATTGAGTCCGGGCCAACGATCGCCAGTCCGGCACCTGCTAGCCGGGCCGCAGGGCAGACGGTGACCGTCAGCGGCTTTGTTCGCGAAAAAGACAGCCGCGAGCAGATCAACGGCGCAACGGTTTATGCCGGGACGGCTGCCACAACCACCAACCCGTATGGCTACTACGTCCTGCGGATTCCGGCGCGTGATACGGTCGAACTGACCGTGTCGATGGTGGGATACCAGCGGTTTTACCGCCGGATGAGCTTTGTTAAGCCGGGTTCGCTGGATATCGATTTAATGCCCAATACCTTGCTGGATGAAGTGGTGCTGACCGATGCGGCTGGCGAGCGGGCGTTGGGTTCGGCCAGAACCGGGCGGTTGCTGCTGCCAGCCGCGCAGATTGCCAGTACGCCCGCTTTGCTGGGTGAAAAAGACGTACTCCGAACGTTGCAGTTTGTCGCGGGAATTCAGCCGGGGCTGACCGGGCAGGTGGGACTGCACGTGCGCGGGGGCGGGGCCGACCAGAACCTCCTGATGCTCGACGAAGCCCCGGTTTATAATGCCAATCACCTGTTTGGTTTTTTTTCCGCCATTAATGTCGATGCTTTAAAAAACGTGAAGCTGGAAAAAGGCGGTTTTTCGTCGCGGTACGGCGGTCGGCTGTCGTCGGTGGTGGATATGGCGATGCGGGAGGGCAACCGGCAGCAGTTGAAAGGTGCTGCGGGCACGGGTATTCTGACTTCCCGGCTGTTGCTGGAAGGGCCGCTGGTGCGCGGTAAGGCGTCTTTTCTGGTGGCCGCCCGTCGCTCAAACCTGAGCCCTGTGTTGGGTAACTTCATTGCGTCGGTGGTAGAAGATTATAGCGGAACTGCCTGGAAAGCGGGCTTTTATGACCTGAATGCCAAGCTGAACGTTGACCTGAACCGGTCGAACAAGCTATATCTGAGCGGGTATGTTGGCCGTAATCATTTTGGCGGAGGGGATAGCCTGAACCAGACCCAGCGGTGGCTGAACGAGCTTACCTGGCAGAATCAGACCGGCAACCTGCGCTGGAATCACTTGTTTTCCGAAAAGCTGTTCAGCAACACGTCGCTGATTTTTAGTCGGTATGACTTTGAAACGCACCGCCAGTACGTCAGCACCGCAGAACCCCGGGCCGGACTGGTGACCGATTTTTGGCGGTATTTCGACGGCCTGACGGATGTAACCGTCAAATCCGATTTCGACTACTTCCCGGTTTCCCGGCATCACCTGCAAGTGGGCCTGATCAGCACGTACCGGGCTTACCGGCTCAATGGCTTCCAGATGACAACCTCGTCGGCGCTGGAAAACCAGTCGGGGCTGGAAAAAACCGCATCGCTCGAAACATCGGCCTATGCCGAAGATACCTGGCAATCCGGCAACCGGCTCACCCTCAGTGCCGGTGGACGATTGACCCATTACCGCAGCGGGGGGCATACGTCCCTGCGGGCCGAACCCCGGCTGGCTATAGCCGTCAAACTGACGGAAAAACAGGCACTGCGGGCGTCTTTTTCCGACATGAGTCAGTTTGTTCACCTGTTGTCGAACACCGGGCTGGGGCTGCCTACCGACTTATGGGTCCCGGCTACCGACCTCATTAAACCGCAACGGGCGCGGCAGGTGGTACTGGGGCTGGTACGGGATTTCAACCCGCGCTGGCAGCTCACCGTCGAAGCCTACCGAAAATGGATGCGGCACGTGATCAGCTACCGCGAGGAGGCCGACTTCATTGGCATTACGAGCGCCGTTCGGGCCGCTGAAGTAAGCTGGGAACGCAATGTTACCTCGGGACACGGACAGGCTTCCGGTCTGGAAACGACCCTGCAATCGCACTCCGGTCGGCTGACGGGCTCGCTCAATTACACCTGGTCCGTAACGCGCTGGCGGTTTCCTGAACTCAACAACGGGAAGGCGTTTTATCCGTTGCACGACCGGCGGCACAGTGTATCGCTGACCGGTTTGTATACCTTTACCCCCCGTTTGCGGCTGTCGGCGGCCTGGACGTTCAGCTCCGGCAATCCGTTTTCGGTACCCGTATCCGGCGTACCCAGTTTCGGGCATTGGGGACTCGGAAAACCGGATGTGGCCATCAGCCCTTCCGAGCAACTGTTTGGAACGGAAACACCCCTGGTACAGGTCCAGACGGCATTCAGCAACTTCCGGGCGCAGGCCAGCCACCGGCTGGATGTAACGCTACAGGCCGACCTGGGCCGGGGGCGGTTTCGGCACCGGCTGGAAGTAGGAGCCGTCAATGCGTACGGACGTCGGAATCCGTTCTATTACGACCTGATTATCAACCCGGCCGGAGTGTTGTCGCTTCGGCGCGTGTCGCTGTTTACGTTTGTGCCTTCTGTCAATTACCTGGTTTATTTCTGACCGATGCGAACCGTACTGACGCTTTTTCTGGGAATGATGCTGACGGCCTGTCTCCGGTCGGTCGATGAATTGTCGGTGGATGCCTTACCCATCGACCGGGTGACCAAGCCGAATGTGGTCTGTTTCATCTCTCCGCAGGATACGGTTTTGACCGCCAAAATCGCGATGTCTGAACCGCAGATCGTCTCGTCGTTTACCGAATCGCTGGTGGTCAAAGATGCGGTGGTGTTGCTCAGCGACAGCAGCCGGAGCATTCAGCTCGTGTATGACGATAAACTGATGTATTACCGGGCCGTTCCGCAGGGGCGGTTTACGATCCGGCCCGGAATGACGTACCGCCTGACGGTGAGCATGAGCGGGAACCGGAGTGTGACGGCGGAGGCCACGGTACCGCAGGCCGTTCTGATTGACCGGGTTTCGGTGGATTCGACGGTGACACGCAACAGCGCCAATGCGGCCCTGACCACGTATACCACCACCCTTTACTGGACCTCACCGGGCACGGGCAGGAACGGCTCGAATTATTACCGGGGATGGGCCGAAATTGATCAGCAGATTGTCGAACGGGAAACCGGTCTGCCCGTAAGCCGTCGGACCAGCGAGCCGTCGTTTTTTGTCGAACGGGAAACCGGGCAGGCTGGAGCGCTGCGGCTTATGACCGGCCAGCACACCCTGCTGACGGGGCCGACGACGGGTACGCAAACGCAGCGAATCCGGGCTGGGTTGCTGACAACCGATGAGAATTATTACCGGTATCACACGTCCCTGCGGGAACAGTTTGTGAATCAGCAGCAGAACTTTGCCAATCCAACCGTGCTGTATTCCAACATTGCGGGCGGGTACGGTTTGTTTGCGGCTTACAATGGTTCGTATATAACCGTAGAGCCAGCGAACCAGCGGTCCAGTAAGTAGGCGGTTCCAGTCTAAAACCGCCGTCGTTGCGCCGTGGTACGGTTTTCAGGAAACCAACCCCTTTGAAAAACGGATGCTGGCCGGGTATGGGTTGGGCTGAAAGCGTAAAAAAAGTGCTGTTCGGGCGGATTTTCCCAAACAGCACCTCGGCACCGGCGGTTTGCGACCGGTTTCACTCCGTCAGATTCTTCAGATACGCGATGCTTTTGGGTACCTGATAAGCCCAGATATTGCTTTCATCTTCGATAAAGTAATGCTTGATACCCACTTTCTTCGCGGTTTTCAGAACCATCGGCATATCAATCTGACCTGTTCCCAGAATGACGTCGTTTTCCTGCGGAGTTCCGCCGGTTAAATCGCCCTTAACGCCTTTTTTGAGGTCTTTCAGGTGCATCAGTTTCCAGCGGCTGCCGTATTTGTTCAGCAGTTTCACCGGATCAGCGCCCCCGTGCGTGGCCCACAGAATATCCATTTCGAAGGAAACGTATTTAGGATTTGTGTTTTTGACTATGTAATCGAACAGCGTTCCGTCTTCGTACGGCTGGAACTCAAAGCCGTGGTTGTGGTAGCAGAAGGTCAGGCCGTTTTCCTGCAAAATCTTGCCAGCGCGGTTGAAGTCTTCCACGGCTTTTTTGGCATTTTCGAGCGTAAAATTACCTTTCTGGTGCGGAATCCAGGCGCACATTACATACTTTGCGCCCAGCTCTTTCGCGTTTTTTACAACTCCCATCGGATCGTTCACCAGTTGTTCGTAGCCTGCCCCGGTACCCGGAATGCTGATGTTTCGTTCTTTCAGCAACTTCTTGAATTCGGCGGTGGTGATGCCTTTCGGGGTGCCGCCTTCCATCTCGGTGATGCCCAGCGACTGGATGGTGTCCAGCGTTGCCACAATGTCTTTCGGGAAGCTGTGACGGTAGGTATACGATTGAATACCAATCGGGAAGGTGTAGATTTTCTTGCCTTTCTGGGCAAAGCCGTCATTGAAATTGAGTAAAGAGGTAGCCAGTAGGCCAACTGCAACCAGGTTTCGTGTTATCATGGATTGAATTAAAAGTAATGAATGAAATGTATCGTTTAACAATTTAATGAAATAACCGCCAACTGCGGCAAGGCTTGTGCTTTTCAGACGCGACCAAAGATATTCTTGTCCAGAAACGCATTCCGGAATTTGCCTTTCGGGTCGTATTCGTTCAGCATCTTACGGAAGTCGGGCAGTTTCGGATACCGTTCCTGAAGTTGGGCCGGGGTGATGGAAAACAGCTTACCCCAGTGCGGACGTGCCTCAAAGCGAGCGAGTTCTTTCTCGATCATCGGCAGGACTTTTCTGACGGAGTTCCAGTCGGGTTTCCAGGTGAAGTGAATCGCTACGGAACGCTGTTTGTAACACGGGCTCATCCAGAAATCGTCGGCTTCGATGGTGCGGATTTCGGAAATGAAGAGGTGCGGGCTGATGTGGTCGCGAAGCCGCTCGACGGCCAGAATCGCTTCGACAGCGTTGCGGTAAGGTACAAAAAACTCGGATTGCAGTTCCTTGCCGCTGCTGGGCGTAAATCCCATGCGGAAGTGGGGTAGCCGTTCGTACCAGGGGCCGGGCACGCCCATTTGCTCGGTGCAGTTCACGGCCGAAAGCTCGGCAATGGGGTGGAGGTTCTTCTTAGCGAGTTGGGCGCCGTAAAATTCCGTCTTGGCGGCTGTGGGCTGACCTTTACCAATGAGTTCTTTCAGCCAGACTTCGTTGACGCGGCCTTTTTGCCAGTCGGTAAACAGACTCACGCTGTAGGCGCTCGATTCGATGGCTTCAAAATGCTCTTTGAGCTGGCTCATGGGCAGGTTTACGTACACAAACTGCCGCATTTGATACGTCGGCTGCACATCCAGCGTGATTTTGGTGACCACGCCCAAACCGCCCAGGTGTACCACGGCCGCCCGGAAATCTTCGCCGTCTTTCCGCGACAGGGTCCGAACCTCACCATTGGCCAGCACCATTTCCATCGCGGCCACCGCCGTCGACAGGTTCCCGTTTTTGATGCCCGAACCGTGCGTTGCTGTGGCGCAGGCTCCGGCAATGGAGATGTGGGGCAGGGAAGCCAGATTGTGCAGCGCAAAGCCCTTGCTGTCCAGATAGGTAGCCAGATGGCCGTATTTCATATTGGCGTCTACGGTGACGGTTTTGGCCCGTGTGTCCAGGCTGTGAACCTTCGTCATATCCACCAGTGAAATCATCTGGTGGGTGCTGTCGGCAATCCCGTTGAAACAGTGCCGCGTTCCCAATACCTTCAGTTTGTCGTATTTTTTAACCAGATCCTGGGTCTGTTGCAGGGATTTGGCCGGATACAGGCGGTTGGTACTATACGCGTAGTTGCCCGCCCAATTCAGGAGTTTTTTGTCGTCCATCCAGTTTTCGAAGGTAGAAAGTACCGGTGTTGCCAGTAGGGAAGAGGAAAGTTTCAGAAAGGTTCGTTTTTTCATGGTTCGGAATAGGTTACCGGAAGTGCCGAATAATAAACTTCTTTGCCAATATACCAGAATAAAAAGTCGAGTGCAGATATTCGGTACAGTATGGCGAAATTTTAAACGCTGATCAACACTAAATTCCTCCAACCATGAAAGTAACGATAGAAACAACGCAAAAAGAATTTGAAGTGGTCAACGTGGTACTTACCCGGCTGGTCAACGAACTGAAAGGGCAACCGGATGCGCTGGAAAAGTGGAGGCTGAACCAGATTGACCTGGGCCGGATTGAGCGGTTTCGCGACACCCTGCGGTCGGCGCCGGTGAGTGAATAACAACGGATACGCAGGACCGCTATTGAAATGCTGGAATGGAAGAAAATCGCCCTCTTTCAGCAGGGTGCGGACGGTTTTTGAAGTTGATAATTCCGGCTATATTGACGGGCGGTCAACCGAAGGATGTACCCTTCTACGGAAGTTAATGTGTGCGAGATGGGTTTTAAAGGTAATGACAGTATCAAATAACAGACAAGGTTATTGGAGATCAGCTAATTTTATTAATTCTTCTATTAGTTTATTTCTGCCCTTAGCGAAGGGTAAATAATACGATCATGTAAGTCGATGAAATAGTGAAAAGGGAATTAGCCTTCGCCAATTTTGATGAATTTTTTCCGGCATCCCTGACAAAGATAGGAGCGGTGCGGAACAAAGCATAAAAGGGTCCGGGTAAGTATTGAGCGGGGAATCCGTTCGGTGGCCGCTTCATTCCTGCCACAGTAAGGACACGTTTTTTCGGTCGTAAACCGGCGGGAGAAGAACATAACGTTCAATCCGCCAGCTACTAAAGATAAAGCTTTCATGAGCACGTTTAGTGAATTGGTATTTGCAACAATACGGCTTTTCATGCCTATAAGGCTACCGGGGATTAAGTATAAATGACATATTCTTGGTTTGTTTTTATTGATTCGTTTTTCTGTTCAATACGTTGTAAGTAAATCTACACTGTGCAGGCTCGGGATAGGAGAATAAGCGGGTATAAAAGAGGTCGATAACCAGACAGGCTTCGCGCTACTATATATACCATCGCTGCAAAAGAAAAGCCCGTAGTAACGAATAAGGGAACGGTAAAATCCGGGCGGAATAAAATAAAAAAGGTTACGAGCCTCACGACCCGTAACCCCTTAACTCTTCATTTTTAACTCTTAACTCATCACTACTTACGCCAGCCGGTTGATGCAGTTCAGGTCTTCGAATGCCACTTTCAACCGTTGTACCACGCTTTCTTCGGCTTTGCGCAGCCAAACGCGCGGATCGTAGTATTTTTTGTTTGGTGAATCGGTGCCGGTCGGGTTGCCAAGCTGGCCTTGTAGATAGTCTTTGTTGGCTTCGTAGTAGTTTTTCACACCGTCCCACGTTGCCCACTGAATATCCGTATCAATGTTCATTTTGATGGCTCCGTAGCGGATGGCTTCCCGGATTTCCTCGCGGCTCGATCCTGAACCACCGTGGAATACGAAGTTTACTGGCAGCGGGCCCGTGCTGAATTTCTCCTGAATGTAATCCTGCGAGTTTTTCAGAATAATCGGCGACAGCTTCACGTTACCCGGTTTATAAACCCCGTGTACGTTTCCAAAAGCCGCAGCAATGGTGAAATTCGGGGAGATTTTCGATAGTTCTTCGTAGGCAAACGCTACTTCCGACGGTTGGGTATACAGTTTTGAATCGTCAACGTCCGAGTTGTCAACGCCGTCTTCTTCGCCACCCGTTACCCCGAGTTCGATCTCCAGCGTCATGCCCATTTTGGCCATGCGCTCGAAGTATTTCGCGCAGATTTCGAGGTTCTCTTCAATCGGTTCTTCCGACAAATCGATCATATGGGAGCTGAACAGCGGCTTGCCAGTCTGGTCGAAATGCTTTTCACCGGCCTCCAGCAGCCCGTCGATCCAGGGCAGCAGTTTCTTGGCGCAGTGGTCGGTGTGCAGAATTACGGGAACACCGTACAGTTCGGCCACGTGATGAACGTGCAGGGCGCCGGAAATAGAACCGGCAATGGCTGCCTGCTGATTGGCGTTCGATAGGGTCTTGCCCGCATAGAATATACCACCACCATTCGAAAATTGAATGATAACCGGCGAATTGACGGCTTTGGCCGTTTCCAGCACGGCATTGACGGAATTAGTACCGACGACATTCACGGCCGGAAGGGCGTAATCGTTTTCGTTGGCGTGACGGAAAATTTCGCTGACGCCTTCGCCGGTTACGACACCGGGCTTAAATCGGGTGGCTACTTCGCTCATAGTCAATAGGAAAATAGATTAATGCAAGAAAAATTTAGTTAATTCTGAGATGGCTCCTAACCGTTGCATTCAGCCCGCAAATTACAATTTATTTTACGGTTATTACACAGAGTGGGCCAGAGAAAACTCCGCCAGGGGCCGGGCAGCTCCGTCTGCTATTTTTTGGTAAACCCATTGTATAAAACCGTCGGATAACAATTTCTTTCGGCGACTGGTTAAAATTGCACAGACGACCGTCTGTCTAGTAACACAAAAACCGTGGAAGTGTCTCTGAAACAGTTGCTGGAAGTTTTTCCCCGCCCCGGTCGGGTAGAATGGATCGGCATCCGGCCAATCCGAAAAGCCCCCCTTCAGCCGGTGCTGGAGGTGGATGTTTCGGAGAAAAGCGGCCTTGTTGGCGATCACTATGGTGGTCGAAATGGCAACCGGCACGTGACCTTGATTCAGGCCGAACACCTGCCCGTGGTGGCGGCCCTGACCGGCCACGAATCCATTGACCCCGGCCTGCTGCGGAGAAACATCGTAGTTTCCAGCCTGAACCTGCTGGCGTTGAAAGACCATAAAATCCGGATTGGCGATTCGGTTATCCTGGAAATTACGGGCTACTGCCATCCGTGTTCCCGCATGGAAACCAACCTGGGTCCGGGCGGCTATAACGCCATGCGCGGCCACGGCGGGCTGACGGCGCGGGTTTTACAGGGCGGCACCATTCGCCAGGGCGATGCTGTTACGGTTTTGCCAACCGATCAGCCGGTATTGAGCGGGTTAGCAGGTCCTGAAACCGGCTCGGATTTAGCGCCGTAAAATCCTGAATCACTTCATTGGCGCCGGCCTCGATGAGTTTTTCCGGCGTTTCGGTTGTCGCCAGCCCGACCACATAGGCCCCTGCGCTGCTGGCCGCCCGGATGCCGGTGGTAGAATCTTCAAAAATGACGCTTTCCTGCGGCTCAACGCCTAAAAACCGCATGGCCTGCTGGTAAATTTCCGGATCGGGTTTGGGACGGGAAACCTTGCTTTCGTCGAGCAGCACGTCAAAATACGGACGCAGATTCAGGGCATCCATCACAAAATCGAGGTTCTCCACCGGCGCCGATGTTCCGACGGCCGTGCGGATACCGGCTTTCCGCAGTTTTTGCAGAAATTCGGGCAAACCGGCAACGGGTGTCATGTCCGGACGGTATAAGTCCCGGAACAGGGTTTCTTTTTCGGCCGCTAACTGCCGGGCTTCGTCCGGCGAAAGAGACCGGTCGGCAAACAGGTGGCGCAGAATGTCGTCGTTGTGTTTGCCTGAAACGTAGCGGACAAAATCCTCGTCGGTCAGCGCTTTTCCGTAGCGTTCAAAATAACGGCGCCAGGCCAGGCGGTGGTGCGGATTGGTGTCAACAATGACCCCATCCATATCAAAAATAGCAGCTTTCATCGTGTTTATAAATTCAATCATACCGTGATCTCAATCCGGTTGTTTTCCGGGTCGAGCACCACACTTTCATAATAACCATCACCAGTTGTTCGTGGTCCATCTACCCACGTAAAGCCGTCCGTTTTCAATCGGCTGGTGAGTTCGTCCACGCGCTCCGGACTTCCAACCGACAGGGCAAAATGGATCAATCCCGTTCGTTGCTTCAGGGCATCAGCCGCATCGTCGGGAATATCGGGCCGGTGCATTAGCTCCAGTTGACAGCCTGTTCCAAATGAAAGAAAATAGGAACGAAACTGCTTTACTGGGTTGTGATACAGGGGCGAAGCGGTTGCGCCGAAATACGTTTCGTAAAAAGCCCGCATTCGCTCCAGATCACGCGTCCAGATGGCAAGGTGGGCGATCATAGCGTCAGTTTTCGGGTTAATACAGCGGAGAGTAGCAGAATACCGGCTACCAGTCCAAAACCGTAGGCCAGCCCATACGCTTCAGCCACAAAACCGATGACCGGAGGACCCGCCAGAAAACCAATGAAACTGAACGTTGCGAAGGTGGCCAGACCCGTTGCCGCCGGAATACCGGCTACGTGCATGGAAGCCTTGTAAAGAATCGGTGCCCCCAGCGAACAACCCGCCCCCAGCAGGGCAAAACCCGTCAGGGCAACTGCCGGAACCGGAACGGAAATGGCCAGCAGCAAACCCGCAGCGGCCACCAGACTGCCCATCCCCAGAATCCGCTTGACGCCGATGCGCGGTATAAGGGCGTCGCCAATGAAACGGCCGAGGGTCATCACTAGCGAAAAACAGCCGAAGCCCAGCGCGGCTATCTGGCTGGAGGCTCCCGTGGCTTCGTGGAGGTAAACGGCACTCCAGTCCAGGGCGGCTCCTTCGCCCATTGCCACCCCCAGGCCAATGATAATCATCAGCAACAGCATCATGTTGGGGCGCACAAAAGCCGCCGACGATTCGGTGGGCGGTTGCGCCGGAATCGTTTTCAGAATGGGCCGGAGCGCAAAGGTGAGCAGAAGCAGCGCCAGCGTCATGCCCAGCATGTGCAGCGAGGGCGACACGTGCAGAGCGATGCAAATCCCGGCCAGCAGCGACCCGAGCATCCCGCCCAGACTCCACATGCCGTGGCACGACGACATAATCAGGATGTTGTGTTCGCGTTCGACATCGGCCGCGCTGGTGTTCATGGCCACATTGAGCAAAGCCGCGCTCAGGCCCACAAAAAACAACCCAACGGCCATCAGCGCGATATTGGGCGCATTAATTGGAAGCAGTGTGCTTAGACAGAGGGCCAGCGCGCTCACGAAACACGTGCGGGCGGCACCCAGCCGGGCAATAATCCAGCCCGTGAACGGATTCATGAGCAGCAGGCCGACCGGCATGGCAAAAAGCACCATACCCAACCCGGCATCGGTCAGGTGCAGTTTCTGTTTCACATGGGGAATGTGCGCAACCCAGCCGCCCAATAACAGGCTTTCGGTGGTAAAAACCAGGCCAACGGCCCGGGCGTGGGGGTGCGTAAAGAACGTTTGTAAGCTACTCAATAGCGTTGGTGCGGCAGACGGTTTCTCGTCGATGGTTACATTCATGACTGTTTCGTAAAGGTATGGCAAAAGTAAGGCGGTTTTTTGAGTTGATATTGGGTTTAATTACCTTATTTTGGTGCTGTATTGATATATCTATCTTATGAAGGGGCTACGAAATGTTAATAGTGCATCTGTTGCGAAACCACAGTTCGAGAAAATCGAACCGGAATTTGGCAGTTCTTTCCGGCTGATTCACCATACAGAACCGGATAGCTGCTGGGTCTATTGGCATTACCACCCTGAGTATGAAATTGTTTACATTCCACGCGGTAGCGGAAAACGGCATATCGGACACCACATTTCTACTTATGAAGACGGTGAGCTGGTTTTTCTGGGCCCAAACCTGCCTCACCTGAACTTTAGCCACGGTATTGTGGGCGACTTTGAAGAAATTGTGGTGCAGTTGCGCGAAGATTTTCTGGGCAAAGACTTTATGCAGCGGCCGGAACTGACGGCCATCCGGCGGTTGTTCGAGCGGGCGCACCGGGGTATTTCCTTTTCCGGAGAAACCAAACGACGGGTAGGGCAGCAGGTGGCTTCGCTGGTGGAGTTGCCGCCGTTTGAGCGTATGATGACCCTGCTGACGATTTTCCAGCAACTGGCGGTGTCATCCGAATACCAGGTGCTGAATGCCGACAGCGTCAGTCTGGACCTCAACGGCCGTGAGCAGGAGCGCATCAATCGGATTTACGGTTTTGTCGAAACGCATTACGCGCAACCCATTGAGATTCAGCAGGTGGCTTCACTCGCCAGCATGACGGTTCCGGCTTTCTGCCGGTATTTCAAAAAGATGACCCAGATGACATTTACCGACTTTGTGAACGAATTTCGGATTACGCAGGCCCGCAAACTCCTGACCGGCGACCGCAGCATTGGCGATGTGTGCTACGAAAGCGGTTTCAATAATCTTTCCCACTTTAATAAAGTTTTCAAGCAACGAACGGGCCAGACACCGGGCGAATACCGCCGGGCGCTGGCGGTTTAGAGGGAAAGCCGTTTCGTTTTCTTACAATTTTAAGCGGACCTGAAGGGCGAACTTTGTCGTATAAATCATCTCAATCATGATAAATACAACCTCACCTTCGATTCTCATTACCGGAGCCACCGGCACCATCGGTTCCGAACTCGCCCGGCAGTTGTCCGCCAAAGGTATCGCTTTTCGCGCCCTGGTTCGCTCCCTCGAAAAAGCCCGTTCTTTATCAGAACCCCCTGGGGGTGAATGGGTTGTGGGCGACTTTAGCGATGCTGAGAGCATTGGCAAAGCCCTCGACGGTATTGAGCGCGCTTTTCTGCTGACCGACTCATCCGAGCAGGCCGAAACGCTGCAAACCGGGTTCGTTGACATCGCAAAGCGGGCCGGTGTTTCGCATATCGTTAAGCTTTCGCAACTGGCCGCCAGCCCGGATTCGCCGGTTCGTTTTCTGCGGTATCATGCCGCCGTGGAGCAGAAAATTAAAGCGTCTGGAATGGCTTACACGTTTCTACGGCCTAATTTATTCATGCAGGGCCTGCTGGGCTTTCGCGATCCAATTGTAAAACAGGGGCAGTTTTTTGCCACAGCGGGCGATGCCGCCATCAGCCTCGTCGACATCCGGGACATTGCCGCCGTGGCCGCCGAAGTCCTGACCGGCAACGGACACGAAGGTAAAATCTACGACCTGACCGGTCCGGAGGCCTTAACCCACGCGCAACTGGCCGCCCAACTTTCCGACGTGCTGAACCGTCCGATTCAGTACGTCGATGTTCCACCAGCCGCTATGCGTCAGGCTCTGCTGTCAGTCGGTTTTCCCGAATGGCAGGCCGATGGCTTGATCGAAGATTATGCCCATTACGCCCGGGGAGAAGCCTCGGCGGTTTCCTCCGCCGTACAGGATGTAACCGGCCAGCCTCCCCGTGATTTCAGAAGTTTTGTCCGGGAGTATGCGGCAGAGTTTTCATGATCCGTGTAATCCCGATTCAGACTTACGGCAGCGCGAACGCGACGTAGCTGTCACCCTTTCTGGTGCCCAGTTTGGTGCCTCCGCAGGCGATAACAATGTATTGTTTGCCGTTCACTTCGTAGGTGCTGGGTGTCGCGTATCCGGCTGCCGGAAGTTCGGTTTGCCAGAGCACATCACCGGTTTTCTTGTCGATGACCCGGAACATACCGTCCTTGCTGGCGGCAATAAACAGCAGACCACTCGCTGTGACCACCGGACCGCCGTAGCTCTCGGCTCCGGTTTGCGGAATGCCTTTGGCGGTGAGTTCTTTCAGTTCGCCGAACGGTTTTTGCCAGAGATGTTCACCGGTATTGAGGTTGATGGCCGTCAGCGTACCCCAGGGCGGGCGAATGCCGGGATACCCCTTGTTGTCGAGGAACTTCGTATAACCGTTGAATTTGTAGGGCACATACGGTTCTTTGCTGCCGGGTTTGGCCGAACTCGCTTCCACTTTTTCGTCCCCGAACAGGAACGATACCAGCGCCTGCTTTTCGACCTCAGTGAGTCGCGTGAAACCGGGCATCATGCCTTTGCCGGTCGTGATGATTTTATGAACGAAATCGCGGTCCCGGCGCTGGCTGATGTTGACCAGAGAGGGGTAGCCGCTGGTTGGATTGCCTTTGCGATCGGGGCGGTGGCAAACCGAGCAGTTGACCGTATAAAGCCGTTCGCCGGGACTGAGGTGGGCCAGTTCTTCGTCTTTTGGCGTTTCGCGCAGACTCAGCAGCCAGGCCATTTCATTGGAATTCACGTACATAATACCGTCGGGATCAACGGCGGCCCCGCCCCATTCGGCCCCACCGTCCAGACCCGGATACACGAGCGTCGGTGTTTTGCCCAGCGGCTGAAACGGCCCCACTTTCGCGCGTCGGTAAACGGCCAGCAGCGAATCACGGTTTTCGGCGTACGGATTCAGATCGGCTTCCGAAAGGGTCTGGCGGGCAAACGGTGCCGGTTTGCTCGGAACGGGCTGCGTCGGCCAGGTGGGTTCGTCGGGTAATTCCGATTTTGGGTACGGCACTTCGTTAATCGGAAACAACGGCTTTCCCGTTACGCGGTCAAATACGAAGACGTGGCCGGTTTTGGTCACCTGCGCCACGGCATCGACGGTTTTGCCGTTCATCCGCAGCGTCACCAGATTCGGCGGAGCGGGCAGGTCACGGTCCCAGATGTCGTGGTGCACAAACTGGTAGTGCCAGAGCCGTTTGCCGGTTTTGGCATCCAGCGCCAGCAAACAGTTGGCAAACAGGTTCTGGCCCTTGCGGTTGCCGCCGTAAAAATCGAAAGCCGCCGATCCGGTGGGCACGTAAACAATGCCGCGCTTCCGGTCAATGGACATGCCGGACCAGTTGTTGGCCCCGCCGACGTTTATGTTTTTGTAGGTATCTTTCGGCCAGGTGTCGTAGCCAAATTCGCCGGGGTTTGGAATGGTTCGGAACACCCAGGCAATCTGGCCCGTCCGGACGTTGAATGCCTGAATGTAACCCAAGGCTGCATCGGAGCCCTCAGAAAGCCGCAACGGCATGATAATCAGGTCGCCGAAGATGGTGCCGGGCGTGTTGGAAATCACAAACTTATCGGCTGCTGTCGGCCCCAGTCCGGCTTTCAGGCTGGCTTTTCCATTGGTGCCAAAACCCGGAATCAGCGCCCCTGTTCGGGCATCGACGGCGCAAAGTGAAGCTCCCGAACCGAACAGAATGCGTTTATCATCTTTGTCGCTCCAGTACGTAACGCCCCGCAGCGTGTTGACGCCCCCTTTGCTGGATTCCTTATACCGCCATTTTTCCTGACCCGTGGCCGCATCCAGCGCAAACACCTGATTGGAAGCCGTCACTCCGTAGAGCGTACCGTCGACAATGATGGCATTGCACTGCACCTGTCCTGAGTCCCTGGAGTGGTATTCCCAGGCAACTTGCAATTTATGGACGTTGGACGCGTTGATCTGGTCGAGCGGGGAGTAGTGGTTCCGGTCGGGGCCGCCGAGGTATTCGGGCCATTCGCGGGATAAAGCGGTTTGTTGGGGAGGGTCGGTGCTGAATTGAGCCGCCGTAAAAAGAGCCGCCGACAAAAAAAGGACGGGCAACAGCAAACGTTTCATTCGGTTTAGGAAAAGCTAAAGTGGGTTTCGCTAGTTTTGTCAGGTCAACGGCCTGCAATTGGCTAATGAATTTGAAAGATACAACTTGGTTATTATTCCTACCCATTTTTCATGAATAATTCACCCATCACCACCTCCATTTTTGATCTGTTTAAGGTTGGGCCGGGTCCGTCGAGTTCGCATACCATTGGCCCCATGAAGGCGGCTTTCGACTTTCTGGAACGGTTACGGCAACGGCCCGAATCGACGCTGAAAACGGCGGATTCCATTCAGGTTCATCTTTACGGTTCCCTGAGTGCAACCGGCAAAGGCCACGGTACCGACCGCGCGCTGGTGGCCGGTTTGCTGGGCTGGCAACCCGAATCGACCGATCCGACGGCTTTGCTGGCGTTGTTGAAAGACCCGAACGTAACCTATCCGGTTCGGGTTGGTGAACGGGAGTTTGCCGTAGGCGTTGCACACATTCATTTTGAGCGGAAAAAATACGAGTCGCCCTACGCCAATACCGTTGTTTTCCGGCTGGCCGACGGGGATAAAACTCTTTTCGAGGAAGAGTATTACTCCATTGGGGGCGGTTTTATTCTGCGAAAAGGGGAGGACACCGCTGAGAAAACAGCGGCTGAAATACCGTATCCGTACCAGACCATGAAAGAGTTGAAAACCCGTCTGTACGACCATCAACTAACGCTGGAACAGTTGATGCTAGCGAACGAAATGGCCCTGACGGGCTGGTCGGCGAAGGAGGTTAATGGGCGAATCGACCTACTTCTGGATTTTATGCACAAAGCCGTTCGGCGCGGATTGCGGCACAAAGGAACGCTGCCGGGGTCGATCAAACTGCGCCGGAAAGCCCCGGTTCTGTACCAGCAGGCGCGGGGACTGGCGCAGTCGTCGGATAGCTTTCTGATTTTTCTGAATGCCTACTGTCTGGCGGCTTCCGAGGAAAATGCGGCTGGCGGGATTGTGGTAACGGCTCCCACGTCCGGGGCGTCGGGCGTGATTCCGGGACTGACGTATCTGGCCCGGCACCATTTTCATTACGACAAAACCACGTTGCGTAAAGGCATGTGGGCGGCTGCGGCCGTTGGTTTTCTGGTGAAGCACAACGCCAGCATTTCCGGGGCTGAAATGGGCTGCATGGGTGAAATCGGGACGGCTTCGGCCATGGGGGCGGCTTTTCTCACCTACTGCGCGGGCCAGCCGATTGACGCGGTGGAAGCAGCCGCCGAAATTGGCATCGAACACCACCTCGGCATGACCTGCGACCCGATTGGCGGTTACGTCCAGATTCCGTGTATTGAGCGAAACGCGATGGGCGCGGTGAAAGCCTACAACGCCTTTCTGCTGGCTACTGCCGGAACGCCCGCCAATCAGAAAATTTCGCTCGATGCCGTCATCAAGGTGATGAAAGCCACCGGGCGCGATATGTCTACCAAATACAAGGAAACCTCCGAAGCTGGTCTGGCGCTCAGCGCAACGGAGTGTTGACCCGCTCGGTAATCTCCAACCCAGTTCGATGTGACTCTTTCCGCGTTCCAGACTCCGGGTTTTAACGGTCAAAAACCGTACGCTGCAACTTTCTTTTTTAGGGCCTGGCCTGCGTATGAACTTCTTCTTTTATGGAGTAGCGGAGGCAAAATCACTTGAGATTTAAATGATTGACTAATTTGTCTTAAACAAAAGCCGTTACCGGGTGTATTATTGTGGTGAAGTTACCTACAAACGTGTTATGGCTACCATTTATACTCCCAAACAACAACGCATCTTACTCATTGTCAGTCTGGTTATCATCGCCGGGTTTATTCTGGTCGGGCTGCGTCAATATACCATTGCTTTATTGGGGTCGGGAATTATATACGTTATTTTTCGGCCCTGGTTTACCAATCTGGTACACAAGCGAAAGTGGAACCGTCTGCTGGTTACCATTCTGCTTATTCTTTTCTCCGTCATCGTGATCATCATGCCGTTTATGGCGCTGAGTCTGTTGCTGATCAATCGGATTCAGTACTACAGCCAGCATACGGACCAGATACTGGGGCTAATCAGCAAACTTGAGAAGGCCACCGGTATTCAAATTACGGATCAGGCAAATGTCAAAAATCTGGTGCAGCAGGGCGCCGGTTTTGCCAGCCGACAATTCCCTTCCCTGCTGAGCGGAACGCTGGACGTGGTTATCTCGCTGGGTTTGCTCTATGTGGGGCTGTACTTCATCTTCATGGAAGAAGAGAAATTTATCAAAGGATTGCGTAAATACCTGCCTTTTGAGGATGATACGCTGGACCAGTTGGGCGAAGACCTGAAAAATATGGTGAACGCCAATATTCTGGGACAGGCACTGGTTTCGTTGGTGCAATCCATCCTGACCGGTTTGACGCTTTGGATTTTTGGCGTGCCGGACGCGGCTTTCTGGGGTACGGTGGCGTTCTTTTTCGCTTTTATTCCGATTCTGGGAACACCCATTGTCTGGGGACCTGCCGGTATTCTGATGATTTCGCAGGGCGAAACGGGTAGCGGCATCGGGATTCTGGTCGTGGGCGCCATCGTGATTATCAACGTTGATAACCTGCTGCGGGTGATTCTGGCCCGGCGTATGGGCGATGTTCACCCGTTCATTACGTTGACAGGTATTGTCCTCGGGGTTCCCGTCTTCGGGATTCTGGGGTTGGTGATCGGGCCGCTATTGCTGGCGTATTTTGTGGTTTTGTTTAAGGTGTTTGAAAAACAGAATCAGCGGCTTCGGCTGGAAGCGGCCAAGGAGCATGAAATTCTGGAACAAAAGGCTAAACGAGCCGTCTGAAAATCAGGCCATCACCCACAACGGCCCACGGTCTTAAACCCTGGGCCGTTGTCTGTCGATCAGGCTTTTACGTATCGAAGTTCAATCAGACCGCGTTCGAATGATCGGCTGGACACAAACCGCCAGGGGTGCCTTTTTTCGGTCGGTTGAAACAGCGGAATACCTTTCCCCAGACTAATTGGGTGGACGAAAACCTGAAGTTCATCAATCAATCCGGCGTCGAGGAGCAGGGCATTGATTTGCCCACCGCCAACCAGAAAAATGTCTTTTCCCGGCTGCTGTTTCAGGTCGGCGACAAAGGCCGTAATATCGCCCGAAATAAACTTTACATACGGGGCTTCCGTCGCGTCGGAATTGCGGGTAAACACGTAATTGGTCAACGATTGGTACGGAAATTCACCCAAGCTTTGGGTTAATTTGTACGTCTCGTTGCCCATCAGCGTCGTATCGACGGTTTGGATGAACGCGCTGTAGCCGAAATCTCCGTCGGCAAATAGCCAATCGATTTCGCCGTTTGGTCCAGCGATGTAACTGTCCAGACTCGTGGCGATGAATAATTTTACCTTTCTCATCAAAGAGTTGTTTTTCCGGTAAAATTAGCCCGCGCAGTCAGCGAAAACTTGTATAAAAATTACCCTTGTGCTTTACCGGCCTGCCAATAGCAGGGCGTTTCGGGCCGGATGCAGCCGGCCAGCACCTGCCTGCGGTATTCGCCCGGTGTCAGGTTGGTGAGCGATTTGAAGAGGTGATTCAGGTGAGCCTGATCGAAAAAGCGGAGGTCGTGCGCCAGTTGGGTGAGAGACTGGTGCGGGTTGTTGGCAAGTTGCGTCACCGCATCGTTGAACAGCCGCAGGTGCAGAAACCGTCCCGGCGAGATACCGACGTGCCTGTTAAAAGCCGTTGTCAGCGATTTTGGACTGATTCGGAGGGAGCGGGCCAATTCACGGATCATCCCATCGTGCCAGCGGCCTTGCCGTAAGGAGTCGGCTGCGTAAATGAGATAAGCCGGAACGTCTTTATCCTGAAACCGTTTCGTCAAAAACCGTTCGAGCAGCGTCAGTTTTGCGTGGGCATCCGACGTTTCGCGTAATTGCTCACTGATTTCATCGACCAGACGGTGAAAAACCGTATTCCCCGAAAGAATCTGATTCGTCAGTTCGCAAGCCGGAATTCCCGTCAGGGCCTGCAACGCCCACGGTTTCAGAAACGCCCCAAAGGTTTCGTGCCGCCCCCAGGTCTGGCTCCGTTGCGGGCGGGTGTAAAGGCTACTGAGCCAGTTTTCGGCATTCCGGATGACCGGCGGCTGGTCGGCCTGCCCAACCGAAAAATGCTCTGAGAAGTTGAAAATCAGTTCGTGTTGCAGAATCGGGAAGCCAATATCCTGCTGATTGAAATAATCCGCCGAGATGTACCAGAGTTTGTCAACGAACAAACGAAGAGGTTCAGACGGTTCTCGGACAATAACGTTCATACGGATTTTGAGAAGTTATCTGGAGCAACGTGGACGACTGCCGTTAAGTTTCGGAAAATAGAAGATCGGTTCTTTCAAAGAACCGCTGGTCTGAAAGAGCGTCCGGAAGGGAGTTGGGCAGTAAAGCACCCGGTTAAAAAAAAAGTAACGCTCGATGCGTTACTTTTTGAAACTTCCTGCGTCTAAGGGAATTCGCTTTTCGATTTGGAAAATAATTTGACTATTTTTCAGGCGCCTTATTTGCCAACCTGACCAAACCAAACCGCCATCTCGGTCGCGCCCCGGTTGTTCCAGGCGTAGTACGGAATAAGCGTCGTCGGTTTGGCACCGCCTGTCTTCAAAACCGTAACGCCACCCAGAAAATCCTTCCGGAACTCCGGTGTATACCGTTGATCGGACGCTTGGGTGAGGCTGAGGGCCTGCCCGTTGTTATCGAGTCCTTCGGCGCAGTAAACAATTGGTCCCCGTTCAATCGCCACTTTGCCGTGATTCGCTTTTACCTTTGCATTGGCAACGACCTCGCGCACGGGCATATCGAGCGTCAGCGTCACCACGTCGTTTGGCTTCCAGGTTCGGTGTAGCTTCAAATAACCGTTTTCAATCGTTACCGGAGTTGCTTTGCCGTTGATGGTCAGCTTAATGGAAGGTGTTTGCTGGGCGGTGTAACGATAGAGGTCCCCGGGAATCGGCTGGTTGGTGGCCCAACCCGGAACCCGGATTAATATCGGAAACGCCGTAGCTTTTTGGGGGGAAACCGTTAGTTTGATGGCACCATCCCACGGGTAAAGGGTCTGTTGCTGAATCTTCACCGCCGTTTCATTCAGCTTCACTTCCGTCTGACTGTCGGAAAACAGGTTGACAAACAGTTCGTTATTACGCAGGGCGTAGATGTAGCCCGGCAGGGCGGGCAGAAAGCGGGCCACGTTGCTCGGGCAGCAGTTGATTCCAAACCAGGGCGAACGCTGGGCCGCCAGACCGTTGCTGAAATCTTTTTTGCCGTTCGACGACATGGGGTTGACGTAAAAAAACTTGTCTCCTTCCAGTGACAGCCCACCCAGAAAACCGTTGTATAGCACCCGTTCAAACACATCCATGTATTTGGACTCACCCGTCAGCAGAAACAGCCGGTGGTTCCAGAGCAGGTTGGCCACGGCCGCGCAGGTTTCGGCGTAGGCGGCATCGTTGGGCAGCACATACGGATCGTCGAAGGCTTCACCGTTTTCACGCGCGCCCACGCCCCCGGTCACGTACTGTTTGCGGGTAGTGGCGTCCTCCCAGATTTTCATCACCGCTTCCCGAATGGCCTGATCGTTTTGCAGGGCCGCCAGATCGGTCATTCCGGCGTAGAGGTACTGCGCCCGCACGGCATGACCCACGGCTTCGGTTTGCTGCACCACGGGTTTATGATCCTGAAAATAAGCCGGGCCGAGGTTGTGGGCATCCTGGAACAGGGCCCGTTTGTCGCCCCGCCCGCGCATGTCCACAAAAAAGCGCGCCAGATCGAGGTAGCTTTTTGTGCCCGTAACGCGGTAAAGCTTGACAAGGGCAATTTCAATTTCCTCATGACCCGGCACCACCATCAACTGCCCCGGTTTGGGACCAATGGTTTTTACTAAATGGTTGGCGTTTTTAATAGCAATGTCCAGCAAATTCCGTTTGCCCGTCGCCTGAAAATGAGCGACGGCGGCTTCGTAAAGGTGCCCAACGTTATACAACTCGTGGCTGCCGTTCTCAAATCCATACCGGTGTGGACCGGCAATCCAGTCTTTCAAACCCGTACTGTCGCCGTAGATAGTGCGGATGGTGTAGAGATAACCGTCGGGTTCCTGCGCGGCTGCGAACAGGGTAATCAGGCTGTCGAGGTAGCGGTCGAGTTTGGCGTCATACCGGTTCTGGAGTGCGTAGGCAGCTCCCTCCACCACTTTGTACACGTCAGACTCGTCGAACCGAACCCCGTTGAAGGTGCCTTTTTTTAGTCCACCAGCCACGGCGAAGTTGTCGAATTTGCCGTTTTCTTCCAGTTTATGAAAGGCGTGTGGAAGGGTGACGGTGCGGGCTTTTTCCAGCCGGTCGTACCAGAAACCGGATTGTATTTTTACCTGCGAAAGCGGAACGGGAGTAATGGGGTAATCCTGCGAAAAACCGCGATAGGCGACGGTTAGAAAAAAGAAAATCCAAACAAATTGCTTCATACGCTGAGTAATCAGGTTAGTTTAAGGACGCTGCGATCCGGGATGAGCACCAGCCAGCCTTCCACGCGTGAATGCCCCATTTGCTGATACATCCGCATGAAAGACCGCATCCGGGCGTGCTGGGCGTCGTCGGCCTGTTCGGTCAGGTAGTTGGCTAAAACCGTTCTGTCCGGAAAATGCACGACCCGGTTCGGGCCGCTGCGCTGCGATTTGCCCCCGTTGCTGCCCAGAATCCGCCGGTTGTTGTCGCACCGACTGGCTGGCGTAAAGAGCAAACCGATTTCCGGATGATTCAGCAGCGCGTCCAGTGCCGACAGCATGGCTTCCTGCTCCGACGCCCGCAAAAGCCCCTCGGCCACCATTCGCCGGATGGTTCGTTCGCCATCGTCCGGCGTCTGAATCAGCGACAGGGCCGTGCAGACTTTTTGCCACCACGCCCGGCTTTTCTCGAAAGCCGTCGGGTCGAACGTCCGCTCGATGCGCCGGAGCCGGAGCGGTTGCGTACCTTCGCGGTTGCCCACCCAGACCGAAAAAGGTTCACTCGTTAGTAACGGTCGTTTGGCGGGTTGAGTTATACAATCGTATAAAGAATAGCTTGATTTTTCGTCATCCCAGCATGGATTACCCCGTAAATCAGTGAGATAGGTATACAGCCAGAAATCAATGCCGTTGGAATTTTTGTAGCCGCCGTCTTTGGTGGGCGAAAAGTCCTGCCTGGCTGCGATGATGTACAGCCGGTCGGTGGGGCGCGTGAAGGCCACGTACACCAGGTTCATGCACTCGACAAACGTGCGGTAGAGTTCGTCCTGGTACTGACCCGCCAGCGGAGTTTCATCCAGGTCTTTCCGAATCGTGATGGTGGCGGTTTTCAGTCGCTTGATCTCCTGCCGCGTCGTTCCCGGAATCGCCAGTTCGTCCAGCTCGCCCAGCGGCCCCAGTTCCGCCCACATCGTTTCGTTGTTGCGGGGTTTGTACGACCAGTCGGCAAACGGGATGATAACAACCGGATATTCCAGTCCCTTGGATTTGTGGATGGTCTGGATGGTAACGGCGGAGTGGTCGGGCGGGGCGCTGACCGATACTTTCTCCTGTGCGGTTTCCCAGTAGGCCAGAAAATCCGGGAGGTGGCTGCTGTAGCGGCTGCTGTAACTCAGCACTTCGTCGGTAAACCGGAACAGGTAAGCGCAATCCCGTTCGTTCTCGTAAAGATCGAAATACTCGGCCAGCTTTTCGGTTAGTTCGTAAATGGTGAGTTGTTGCAGCGTAACCGGGTCGAGCGGGTCTTTGTCGATTTTCGAAATCAGGCGGAAAATCTCCTGCACATCCTCGGCCTTCGCCATCTCGTCCATAAACTCCATCAGTTCGGCGTTGGGCCGATCCGGGTTGATGAGCCGGGTGTAGAGGAATAGCATATCATAGCGCACCATCCGGTTTTCGGGCTGGTGCAGCAATTGCAGCAGCGAAACCAGAAACCGAACCCGTTCCGACGACTGGAGCGTCAGCGAATCTTCGGAAGTCAGCGGGATGTCGTTGGCTTCCAGGTAGTCGGCAATTTTCCGGGCGTTTTTCTTGAACCGGCACAGCACGGCAATGTCGCCGTACTGATAACCGTCGGCCACGGCTTTCCGGATCAGGGCCAGCGTCCGTTCCACCATTTGCGTGTTGAAGTCCGGCCCTTCTTCGTCCTCATTTTTGGCGGCAAACCGGTCGGGCTTTTCGATGAAGTCGAGCTGAACGTGGCCCGGCACCCCGGCTTTGGCCGACGCCTGCCGGAATTGCTCATCGAAAACCTCGGTCACTTTTTCGAAATCCGTACCCGCGTAGAAATCGGCCATGAACCGGAAAAAGCTGTTGTTAAACTCCACAATCGACTCGGCACTGCGCCAGTTGGTCGCCAGTCGGTCGGGTTGCAGATGGGCTTGCAGACCTGAAAGCCGTTCGAGCGTCATTTCGCTGGTTTCGTGCGCCGACATCAGCGGGTCAAGCTTGCCGCTGTGCAGGGCCACAATCTGGTCCATGTCGCCCCCGCGAAACCGGTAAATGGCCTGCTTGGCGTCGCCCACGGCCAGATTAAACCGCTGGTAGGCCAGGTTGTTGTCGATCAGCGGCAGCAGGTTGACAAACTGAAGCTTGGAGGTATCCTGAAACTCGTCGATCAGGATGTGATGAAACCGTTCGCCCAGCCGTTCGTAAATAAACGGCACGGGTTCTTCGGTTACGACTTTCACAATTAGCCGGTTGAATTCCGAAATGTGAATCCGGTTCTGTTCCCGCAGTAAATCGTCGCACTCCTGTTTAATTTGCTTCAGCAGGGCCACTTTTTGCAGGTGCTGCTCGATGGCCCCAAACGTTCGGTAGCGCAGCCGACTGTCCTGCCGGAGTTTTTCAATTTGCAGAATGTAATCCCGTAGTTGCTCCTTAATTGCTTCAATCTGAAGCTGTTCGGGGGTTAAGGTCTTTTTGCCGGAGTGCCAGACATCCTCGTCGATGGCTTTCCGTACGTACGAATTGGGGTCTTCCGGAAAACCCGTGAGCGAAACCCGTTTTTTGAAATACGCGCCAACGCCCTTGTCGCCGTAGTAAAAGGCTTTTTCGGAAATACCGGCCTGCTGAATCAACCGGTGTCCGTCCTGCGCCAGTTGCTCAATCTGTTTCTCGACTTCGCGGTTTTTTTCGCGCAGATTCCGCCGAATCGTTCGGAAATGGTCCGGATTGAGTTCCTTCAGTTTCTGTACGTAGTCGTAGTTCCGGTCGCCTAGCTGGCCTTTCGAAAAATCGGCGAGGGTTCCGGCCAAGCCGTACCAGCTTCGGCCATCGGTGGCGTTTTCGAGGTAAAACTCTTCGAGTGCTTCCGACAGATAGGGGTAATCTTCCTGGCCAACTTTCTCGAGCAGCCGGTCGATGGCGGTTTGCAGGATGGCGTCGGTGTCCATTTCCACCTCAAAGCTATACGGCAATTCCAGGTCGTCGGTGAAAGCCGTCACGACGCGCTGCACGAAGCTGTCGATGGTCAGGACGGAAAACGCGGAGTAGTCGTGCAGAATCGTATGAAACGTCTGCCGCGCCCGGTTCTGGAGTTCCGCCGGTTCAAGCTGGAGTTCTTCGGACAGGTCCCGGAGTTGCGAATTAAGGTCGCCGGAGGTGATTTTCTGAAGCTGTTCCAGAATCCGGTCCTTCATGTCGCGCGCGGCTGCGTTGGTGAAGGTAACGGCCAGAATGTGCTTGAACTGGTGGGCTTCGAACGATTTGCCCAGTTCGGTCCGGTCACGCAGGGCCAGTTTGAGATATTCCTTGGTCAGCGTGTAGGTTTTTCCTGATCCGGCGGATGAACTGAAGACTTTAAACATAGGAAGCAGGAGAGAAGGGGAAACCGATAGTTTCCCCTTCATTCTTCATTTATAAATTTAGACGAACCCCAAGACCGGACTGAAAGCCGAGAAAAAACGGAGCCGGAATGACTTCAACATACGCGCCGGTTTCCAGAAAAACGGACAACGGTTTGTTGGGCAGAAAATATTCCAGACCCGCTACGCCCGACCCGCCGATGGAAATCGTATTATCATAAAAATTGCCCACCCTGAACTGATCGGGGTAATACCGTCGGCGGTTGATCTGACCACCAAAGCCGTAATAATAATGGAGTGTTTCGGCTTTACCGATGGACCCATGCCAGAGATAATGGCCCTGAACACTAAAGCCGACATTCTTATAAACGCCTTTGCGGTAGCCGCGCCGGGTGCCGTAAATACCGCCATAGGTGCCGAAGTTTAAATCAAAGGCGTGGTTTTCACCGAAATACTTCCGAATGTTGACACCCGCCGGTTCGCCGATGCGGAAACCGACGGCCCAGTTGTTGGTTTGGGCGTGGGCCTGCCGGGAAATGGTCAGCCCAATCAGGAGAACGACAAGCAGAGAAAGCGTTTTTTTCATAGAATACTTACTTAAACGGTTGTGGAAATTTGATCCGCGTAGGTCTGCAACATGCTCAATACCTGCCGGTTTTCCGACTCGGTTCCGACGGTAATGCGCAGACAGCCTTCGCACAGTTTGACGCGATGCCGGTCGCGGACGATGATCTGCTGCCCGATCAGGTAGTCGAAAATCGCTTTTGGGTCGTCAAATTTCACCAGCAGGAAGTTGGCATCCGAAGGGTAAACGTGCCGAACCAGCGGCAAATTGAGCAGGTTTTGGGTTAATTCTTCCCGTTGCGCCAGAATCCGGGTCACCATCGCGTCTTTAATAGAGACGTTGTTCAGGGCTTTAAGTAACAATTGTTGTGTCGGACCGCTGACGTTGTAGGGTGGTTTAATTTTGTTCAGAACCTCAATCAGGGCTTCCGATGCAAAGCACATCCCGGAGCGCAGAGCCGCCAGCCCCCACGCTTTGGAGAAGGTTTGCAGCACGACCAGATTCGGGTATTGGTCCAGTAAGGTCGTAAACGACGGCGTGCTGGCGAAATCAATGTAGGCTTCATCGACCACCACCAGCCCGTTGAAGTTGTCCAGCAGCGTCAGGACATCGCTGCGGTCGATCAGGTTGCCGGTTGGATTGTTGGGCGAGCAGACAAACAGCAGTTTCGTCCGGGGCTGAATGGCCGCCAATATCGCCGGAACGTCCAGTTGAAAATCCGGTTTCAGCGGGACTTTAATCAGTTGCACATCGTTGATGGCCGCGCTCACTTCGTACATGCCGTAGGTTGGCGGCACGATCAGAATCGAGTCCTGACCCGGTGTGCAGGTTGCCCGTACGAGCAGGTCAATGGGTTCGTCGGAGCCGTTGCCGATAAAAATCTGCGTAGGCCGAACGCTCTTGATGGGGGCCAGTCGTTCCTTGATGGCATACTGGTGCGGGTCCGGATAGCGGTTATAATAGGCCTCCGTTTCCGAATCATCCAGTGTCGAATCAGACACGACTGATCCGAACGGGTTTTCGTTGGCGTCCAGAAAAATCCCCTCTTTGCCGGTATACTCGTCGCGGGCCGAGGAGTAGGGGGTGAGCGTCAGGATGTGGGGGCGGAGGATGGTATTGAGGTCAAACATGGAATCTGAAACTTAGGAAATCGACTGTAGCTTTTTGCCGAGCTACAGAAGGACGGATTTTTTACCCAATACGGGTTAATGGTTTATCGGTAAACAGCCGGATTAATGGTTTTCAGCCCCTGCGGGCATACTCACTACTATGCAAGATAACAAATCTGCCGTCGTGTTTCATTGCAAACTCGCCAGCCGCAGGCTCACCGCGTGCTTGTGGGCTTGCAGCGACTCGGCTTCGGCCATGGCTTCAATCGTGGGTCCCAGCGCCTTAATACCGTCCTCGGTAATGGATTGAACCGTAATTTTTTTGACGAAGCTGTCCAGCGAAACCCCGCTGTAGGCCCGGGCAAAGCCGTTGGTCGGTAGCGTGTGGTTGGTGCCGGATGCGTAGTCGCCCGCCGATTCGGGGGTGTAATTCCCCAGGAAAATCGAACCGGCGTTGGTAATCCGTTCGGCTACGGTTTCGGCGTTGCTGACGCTCAGAATCAGGTGTTCGGCGGCATAGGCGTTCAGCAGGTCGACGGCTTCGTCTTCGGTTTCCACCAGAATGGCCTTGCTGTTTTTGATGGCCTGTGCGGCTAGTTCATGCCGGGGCAAACGCTCCAACTGCGATATCAGGGCCAGATGGACCGTTGATAAAACGTTTTTGTCTGTAGAAACCAGCAGAACCTGGCTGTCGGCTCCGTGTTCGGCCTGTGACAGCAGATCGGCAGCCACAAAAGACGGAACCGCAGTTTCGTCGGCGTAAATGGCTACTTCCGAGGGGCCAGCGGGCATGTCAATCGCCATGCCTTCCTTCGCCACCAGCATTTTGGCGGACGTAACGTACTGGTTGCCCGGTCCGAAAATCTTGTACACTTTCGGAATGGATTCGGTGCCGTAGGCCATAGCCGCAATCGCCTGGGCACCCCCCACGCGGAAGACTTTCGTAACGCCCACCAGTTGAGCCGCGTACAGAATGGCGGGGTGATCGCTGGGTGTACAGAGAATGACTTCTTTGCAACCTGCCAGTTGGGCCGGAATGCCCAGCATCAGCACCGTGCTGAACAGGGGAGCTGTGCCGCCCGGAATATACAGCCCGACTTTCTCGATGCCCACGCTCCGACGCCAGCACGTGACGCCCGGCATGGTTTCGATTTTCTCGACCGGTTGCCGCTGGGCTTCGTGAAATTTCCGGATGTTCTGGTAGGCCTGCTGGATAGCGGCTTTCAACTCAGGGGAAATCTGATTTTCGGCAGCTTTGAAATCGGCGGGCTGAACGGGACGGCCCGTATAGGTCAGTTTATCAAACTTCTCCGACAGTTCCGCCAGCGCCTGATCGCCCCGGTTGCGAACCTGTTCCAGAATGGGCGCAACGGCTTTTTCAATCGCTTCGGTCGACTGCACGGGTCGGGCCAGCAGCCGGGGCCACTCCGCACGGGATGGAAAAGAAAGGATTTGCATCGTTAGACAAAAGAGAATAGACAAGAGAGATGAGACAGGATGAGTAATAGGGTGAACATCTTTTTTCTCTTGTCTATTCTCTCTTCTCTGAAAAATCAATAAATCATTTTTTCAATCGGGATTACCAGAATACCCTGCGCACCAGCGGAGCGAATGGCTTCGATATTTTCCCAGAAATCGTTTTCCGTAATGACCGAATGGACTGAACTCCAGCCCTCGGTAGCGAGCGGTGTCACCGTGGGGCTTTTCATGCCCGGCAGGAGCGACGTGATTTGCTCCAGTGCGGTATTCGGTGCGTTCAGGACGATGTATTTATTGTTTTTAGCGGCCTGAACGGCTTTGATCCGGAACAGCAGTTTTTCCAGCAACGCCTGTTTTTCGGCCTCCAGCGTCGGGCGGGCAATCAGGATGGCTTCGGAGCGGAAAATCACCTCCACTTCCTTCAGCCCATTGCTCAGCAGCGTACTGCCCGAGCTTACAATGTCGCAGATGGCTTCGGCCAGCCCAATGCCCGGCGCAATTTCGACCGAGCCGCTGATTTCGTGAATCTCCGCCGAGACCCGCTGCTCCTGGAGGTAATTGCCCAGAATGCGCGGGTAGGAGGTGGCAATGCTTTTACCGGCCAGATCCTGAATACCGTGCCATTCGGTGGCGCGTGGAATGGCCAGCGACAGACGGCATTTCGAAAAACCCAGGCGATGGACGGTTTCGACCTGATGCGTGGACTCGACGGCCACGTTTTCGCCCACGATGCCCAGATCGGCCACGCCATCTTCGACGTAGCCCGGAATATCATCGTCGCGCAGGAACAGAAACTCGGCGGGGAAATTCGACGAAACGGATTTCAGCTTGCCGGTGCCGTAGTCGAAGCGAATGCCGCACTCTTTAAACAACTGGTACGAATCCTCGCTCAGTCGACCGGACTTTTGCAATGCAATACGGAGAATAGAAGACACTTTGAATCGGGTCTGAATTTGAAAGCGCAAAGGTACTAATAAAAACGCACCCAAGCCGCCGACTTTTTGGATTATCAAACCCGCTGACTGGCCCGGTGGACTAAAAACCGTTCCGGTAATGAAGACCACCGGGCCGTTCTGGGCTACAAATAATGCTCGGCGTTGAAAACCTGCTGCTGAACGTTGGCCGACGTAACGGTGTAGTTGAACCCTTTCTGCACCGAAAAAGCCCCAACTTCGCCCTTGCGGTTCAGCGCAATGAAACCCACCTGAAAGTCTCTGGCCCGCGCCGGATCACGCTTGACAATCCGCTCCACGGCCCGGCGGCAGGCTTCTTTGGGCGACAGGCCCTGCCGCATGAACTCAACC
The DNA here is from genome assembly GCF_003259745.1 of Larkinella arboricola. Lineage (GTDB taxonomy): Bacteria > Bacteroidota > Bacteroidia > Cytophagales > Spirosomataceae > Larkinella > Larkinella arboricola. Next base: position 559,982 of record NZ_QLMC01000005.1, read on the forward strand.
ACCAGGTGCGAACCGCACATCCGGATCACTTCTTCGCCCTGACCCGAGCAGGTCACGGCCCCCACTTCGTTATCGACGTACAGACCCGCTCCGATGATGGGCGAATCGCCGACGCGCCCGCGCATTTTGAAGCCCATGCCGCTGGTGGTACACATACCCGACAGATTGCCCGATGCGTCGAGGGCTACCGTCCCCATCGTGTCGTGGTTGGGCGAGCCGTTGTCGAGCTTGTTGGGTGCAAAGGTTTTTTTATCGTTCAGGGCGGGTTTTTTCTGATTCAGTTCAACGTTAATGATGGGCTTGTATTCCGATTTTTCCAGCCATTTCCGGTAGCTTTTGTCTGCATCGGCCGACAGTTTGCCGGATTCGAGCGGAAAGCCGTTGGCCACCGCGAACTGCTGGGCACCTTCGCCGACCAGCATAACGTGGGGCGTGGTTTCCATGATTTTCCGGGCCACCGAAACTGGGTGTTTGATGCGTTCCAGAAAGGCCACGGAGCCGCAGTTGAACTTGTCGTCCATGATGCAGGAATCGAGCGTAACGCGCCCGTCACGGTCGGGATTTCCGCCCAGCCCGACGCAGCAGTTGATGTCGTTTTCGATGGCTATACCGGCCTGTTCCACCGCATCGATGGCCTTTCCTCCGCGTTGCAGAACCGGCCAGGCGGCTCCGTTGGCAATGGTTCCGCTGTCCCAGGTGGAAACAACAATGGGTTGACCCGCTACCAGCCCGCCCGATAAACCCGGCAGACGGTTAAAACCCAAAAAGGGCAGCGAAAACGTGCTTAAACGGAGAAAGGAACGACGACTTTTCATGGGTGATGAATCAAAATAGGTCAGTAAAAATAAAATAATCGCGCAAGTTACTCGCAAAGTTCGAGCAAAACAGCGACCGGTCGGCAATCAGAGTGAATTATAATACGCAAACAGGTCGGCCAGCGCCGTCGGGTTTTTCAGGTCCGGCTTTTTCTCCTTTAAGTACGCACTGATCTGCGATTCTTTATCCTGCATCACGCTCAGCAAACCTTTTCGATTGGGTGTCAGCTTCGTCAGGTTTTTGCCGTCGCTGGCATACCAGACGGCTTCCCGGATCAACTCTGTGTCCTTGGTGCCGACGCTCAGGGCGGGGTTATAAGTGGGTTTTTTGACGTAAATCTGGTGTCGGACCAGGAGTTTGAGCCTGCCGTCGGTCACCTGCTCAAAAAAGCCGCGCAGGTCGGCGGGTGCCCCGGCTTCGGTGGCGTTGATGAAGCGGGTTGTCTGGCCGTTGCGCTCCATGTTGAACTGCCGAACGCGCTCTCCGCTGACGGCTTTGACGGTTTTCGTATCGACCAGAAATTCGAGGTCATTCGCCTGGAGGTTGTACCGAACCGGGGCGTCGGTGATTTCGGTAAACGGTTTGGTGCCGGGTTTGGCCATATTCTGGTAAAAGGTAACCGTTGTGCGGGCGAAAGCCGTGTCCAGATAGGGATAGCCGAGAATCCGGCCGTCCGGGCCGGGCATGGTGTAAATGGGCGTAATGTCGTAATTCGAAGCCCTGAAATAGGGCCCCCGGTTCAGCAGGTCGCGGGTCACGTTGGGGAGCGCGTTCTGGGCGTTGGCGGTGAGACCCGTCAGCAACGTTAGAAACGAAAAAATCAGACCGTAGCGAGAGAAGGGGCCATTCATGAAATGTGCTGCCATAGGTTCTGTCGAGCTAATGATAAAAGGATACCTGAAGATAGTAATCAGAAGCTTATGAGTAGCACTCCCCAAAACGACCTGCGGTCATCAGCTTTAAAACTGCTGCCGGAACCGGGCCGGCGTTACACCCTGTTTTTTTCGGAATGCCTGCACAAAGTACGAAACGTTTTCAAAACCAGCCTGTTCGCTGATGAGCGTAATGCTTCCGTCGGTTCGGGTGAGCAGATCACAGGCGTAGCGGATGCGCAGATCGATGACAAACTGCGTGAGCGTCTGACCCGTTTGTGATTTAAAATACCGGCAGAAAGCGGCCGGATTCATGTTGGCCAATTCCGCAATTTCGGGTAACGAAACGGGAGCCTGGACCCGTTGCATCAAGTGGCCCACAACCCGGCTGAGTCGTTCGCTTTGGCGGCTCAACTGCGGAGTCGGCACATAACCGGGCGAAATGGCTACGACGGCTTCGGACCGGGCAATCTGATCGAGAATGTGCAGGAGTGCCGTCAGTTGGGCCAAACCGTCCAGATTGACCATTGCCCGAAGCTGGTCGGCAATGTCGGCACGCAGCGGATCGAGTAGTTTCAAACCCACGCCCGCCCGGTTGAGGAGCCGCTGAATGGGCTTCGTTTCGGGCAGTTCCCAAAATGGCTCACCCGCAAAATTGGGCGTAAAACGGGCCACAATGGCCTCCGCCTGAAGGCTGTTTCCGGCTTCCGAATACACCGCATCATTCTTCCAGTAGTGCGGCAGATTAGATCCCAGCAAAATAATTTCTCCGTCTGAAAACCGGTCGATACTGTGTCCGATAAACCGCATTCCGGCACTGGAGACCACATAATTCAATTCGATTTCCGGATGAAAATGCCAGGGATTCGTAAAGAAAGGAAGCCGCTCGTGCCGCAGATCAAACGAACGGTGGGGCTGTTGGGGAACCAGAAGACGGTCGGGGCGCATGAATGACCAATTACGTTGGATTTGCAGCATTTCTTGAAAAAAGATTAAAAATGCAAAATCTACTATAAAACTGGCAAATGGTGTATCAAAATAATGAAAGAAAATAAAGGAATTTTGCCGGTATGGAAACAAAGTTTACGGCAGCAATAATGATATGTCTGGGGTTAGCCGGCCCCGTAGCTGTGGCGCAAAACGCAAATGTGCTTAGTGCAGCCGAACGGAAGCAGGGATGGGAACTGCTTTTCGATGGTAAAACCACATCCGGCTGGCGGGGTGCTTATGCGACGGAATTTCCCCAAAAAGGATGGGTCGTCAAAGCGGGTGAACTGCGGGGCGAACTCCACGAAGGAGCCGAGTCCGGGGATGCCGGTGATATTGTGACGGTTAAGAAATACCGCCACTTTGAGCTGGTATTCGACTGGAAGTTAGGCAAAGGCGGCAACAGCGGGGTGAAATACTTCATTGAAGAACGGCAACCCAAACCGGCTATCGGTTCGCAGGCCGGTTATGAATACCAGCTCATCGATGATGCGGACTATATTTATAACGGCAAGCACCTCCCCGCCGATCTTAAAACCGCTTCAATTTACGACGTGGTAGCCGCCAGCAAACCGGATGTGACGATGGGGCAGTGGCACCAGTCGCGCATTGTTGTGAACAATAACCGGATCGAACATTGGCTCGACGGCGTAAAAGTGCTGTCCGTTGACCGAACCTCCGAGTCCTTCCGGCAGGGCGTAGCCGACAGTAAATTCAAGGATTACGCGGGCTTTGCTCAGATTCCGGAAGGTCATATCCTGCTCCAGGATCATGGCCATAGTGTTGCCTTCCGAAACCTAAAAATTAAACCCCTCCCATGAACCGTCGAAACTTTATAAAAAACAGTGCCGTTGCTGCCACCGTGCTGCCTGCCATTGGTATACCGACCATCGTACCGGCTACGGTGTTCGGCAAAAACGCCCCCTCGAACCGTATAACCGTGGGGCTGATCGGAACCGGTCGCCAGGGCTACGGCCAGAATTTGCAGGGAAGCAATCTGAGTACGCTGGGCGTCCGGATACCGGGCCTGCTTGATGTGCCCGATGCCCAGGTGGTGGCCGTTTGCGATGTCGATAGCTGGCGGATGAACAAAGCTAAAACCGCCATTGAAGATCATTACGCCAAAAAAACGGCTGGTGGAAGCTACAAAGGCTGCTCGACCCACCGCGACTTTCGGGAAATTATTGCCCGCAAAGACATCGATGCGGTGATGATTTCGACGCCCGACTTCTGGCACGTGCCGATGGGCATTCTGGCGGCCAAAGCCAAAAAACACATCAGTTGCGAAAAACCACTCAGCATGAGTGTGCATCAGGGTCGATCATTGGTCGATGCGCTGAAAAAATACGGACGCACCGGTGTACCGATTGTGGATCGGACCGATAGTGAATTCCGTTCGATCCGCCCGCAGAATCAGGCCGTTGAACTGGTGAGGAATGGCCGCATCGGTACTTTGCAGAAAATCGAAATCTCGTTTCCGTCCGACCCGCCCCCGGTTCCGGCGCAGGCTGATATGCCCGTTCCCAAAGAGCTGGACTATGACTTGTGGCTGGGACCGATGCCGTATGTGCCCTATACCGATATGCGGGTCCATACACCGTTCGACCTGACCAAACGGCCAAACTGGATGCGGATTGATACCTACGCGCAGGGCATGATTGCCAACTGGGGCGCGCATTACTTCGACATGGCGCAATGGGCCAACAACAGCGAATATTCGGGGCCGGTCGAGGTGGAAGGCAAAGGCGAGTTTCCGAAAAGTTTGTGGAATTCCATGATCAACTTTACCGTCACGTACCGCTACGCCAACGGCGTCGAAATGACTTGCCTACAGTCGCCGACCAGCACGCCCAGCATCAAGTATATCGGCTCGGAAGGCTGGATTCTGGTGGATAATTACCCGGGCGTCCTCAGTGCCAGCAATCCGGCCATACTTACCTCAAAACCGTCAGGAAACGAACTGGATTTGTCGAAAACACTCTGGGATAAGGTGGATTTTGTGGAAGCGATCAAAACCGGTCGCAAAACACTCGAACCCATCGAGGTGGGTCACCGCACGATTTCGATCTCGCAAATCGGGCTGATTGCCTGCCAGATCGGCGAAAAGTTGAACTGGAATCCCGAAAAGGAATTATTCGTCGGAAATAATGCGGCCAATGCGCTGCTGGCGGCTCCACTGGTGCGTAAAGAATGGGCCATTTAAGCGACAACGAACGATGAAAAAGCTATTGGTTTTCGGGTGGCTGGTCATACTGGCCGGGACCGTTATGGCGCAGCGATTGCCCAAAAAACAGAACGATTTTTTTGTGTTGCACAACGCCATACGCGGGGATTCAACGTATAAGACCTTCGATCAGCAGGTGCAACTCATTAAAAGTCTGGGTTTTGACGGGGTTGAAATTAACCAGCTTGACTCGTTTGACGGTATGAAAGCCGCGCTGGATAAGCACCAGTTTACCGGTTCGTATTTCTACATTAAAATGGACCTCGACGACCCACAACTGGATAGCCGGATTGAACCCGCTATCCGGGCGTTACGCGGGTCAAAAACCATTATTGCCCCGTTTATTGTGAGTGGTAAAAAGCGGTTTGCGCCCTCTTCCGGCGGGGCCGACACGATTGTGGTTCGCCGGATGCGTCAACTGGCAGACTGGTCTAAACAGGCTAATTTACAGGTGGTTATTTATCCGCACGTTGATTTCTACGTCGAACGGATTGACCATGCTCTCCGGTTGGTGAAACAGATTGACCGACCCAATGTAGGGCTGACGTTCAATCTTTGTCACTGGCTGGCTACCACGCCTAAAGCCGAACGGGCTGATTGGAAAGGGTTGCTTACCACCCTAAAACCGCACCTGAAAATGATCACCATTAGTGGGGCCAATAATGTCGATGCTGCGGGCATGAACAACGGGCCGGGCGGTATCTGGAACCAGTATATCCTGCCGCTCGGAACCGGCAGTTTTGATACCTACGAGTTGGTACGGTTTGCGGTTCAGGACCTGGGTTTTCGGGGGCCAATCGGGGTCCAGTGTTTTGCCATGAAAGGCGATAAACCCACCAATCTGCGCAATACCATCGCGGTTTTGCGCGAATACCAGGCACGACTGGCAAAACGCTAGTAATTCAAACACACTTCTGATTTTTCCATCTGCTTTATCTTCTTTAATCGAATAGACTATCATGACATTTACCAACGATCATCTCCAGACGTATCAGCGCGACGGCTACGTCATTGTGCGCAATCTGTTCTCCAAAGCGGAAGTCGAGCGGCTGTATGCCATTGCCGTGGGCGATGAAGTCCTGAGCAGCAAAACCTACGACCGCGTCGATGCATCGGGCATGAAAACCCGGCTGGCGCTCTGGTATACCCTGGACGACAGTTTGTACAGCAAATTTGCCCGGTCTGCGCGAATTATAGCCGGTGTTGAGCAGATTCTGGGGGGTACGGCTGCGCATTATCATTCCAAACTGATGCAGAAAGAACCGCGTACCGGCGGGGCCTGGGAGTGGCATCAGGATTACGGCTACTGGTATAAAAACAACGGTTTTCTGTTTCCGGATATGCTATCCGTGCTGACCGCCCTGACGCCTTCGACCAAAGAAAACGGCTGTTTGCAGATGATTAAGGGGTCGCATAAAATGGGGCGGATTGAACACGGTTTTGCGGGTGAGCAGGTTGGGGCCGATATGGAGAAGGTAAACGAAGCCCTCAAAATCATGCCGCTGGAATACCTGGAAATGGAACCCGGCGATACGGCATTTTTCCACTGCAATACGCTGCACGCATCGGCGGCTAACCTGTCCGACAAACCGCGCTGGTCGATCATTACCGCGTATAATCTGGCCAGTAACAAACCGTACAAAGACGTACACGAAAGCAGTTATACGCCCATTGAGCCGTTTACGGGCAATTTACTGGCCGAAGAAGAGGTTGGCATTTCGAATGCCGCCGATTTTCTGGTGAAGTAACAACGCATTTCCTCTCCTAAACCCTTACATAATATGACTGTTTTTCTTAAACGCTCTGACCGGGCGCTGTCTATTATATTGTTTTTTATGTCGGTTGTATTGGGGGCCGCTTCTGCGGTTGCTGAACCGATTTACACAGGTAATAGCCCGGTCGATCAGCTTATTTCGGGAACCGTAACGGATGAAACCGGAGCGGTGTTGCCCGGTGCCAACGTCGTGCTAAAGGGAACCACCAAAGGAACGACGACGGGTGCAAACGGTACGTTCCAGATTGAAGTTCCGGGTCAGGAAAGTACGCTGATTGTCAGCTTCCTGGGTTATATCACGCAGGAAGTTGCAGTCGGTAATCGGACCGACCTGAAAATTACCCTTCAGGCCGACCGGAAAGCCCTCGACGAAGTGGTCGTGGTGGGCTACGGAACGCAATCCAAACGGAATGTTACGGGAGCCATCGCCAGCGTCGATATGAAGGCGCTGGAAAACCTGCCCAACACGAATGTGGGTCAAGCCTTACGCGGTCGGGTGGCGGGGGTTCAATTTACCGATAATGGACGGCCGGGTCAGGGCGGTTCCATTCTGGTACGGGGTGCGCGCTCTATTACGGCGAGCAATAATCCCCTGATCATTCTGGACGGTATCTTTTTTGAAGGCAGTATCAATGATATTAATCCCGGCGATATCGCTTCGATGGAAGTACTGAAAGATGCGTCGGCAACGGCAATTTACGGGGCCAGAGCAGCCAATGGGGTTATTCTAATTACCTCCAAAAAAGGCACAACGGAGAAACCAACCATCCGGTTTGGCGTGTTGTACGGGGCTTCAAACTGGAGCAACCGGCCCAAAATGCTGAGTCCGGAGCGGTATATCCAGCAAAGGCTGGATTGGCGGGCGCAGGCTAATTTGCCGTCTGACCCCGCCAAAATTGCGGATTACCTGGATGCCACCGAAGCTAAAAATTACCTCGCCGGAAATACCGTAGACCCCTGGGATCTGGTTTCGCAACAGTCCAGTATCCAGAATTATGATTTAAGCATCTCAGGCCGGTCTGGGCGGACAAATTATTTTATTTCCTCGAATTTCAATAAGGATAAAGGGCTGATATTTAACGATAATTCAACCCGGACGAGCGTTCGGATGAACATTGAAAACCAGGTTGTTGACTGGTTGAAAATCGGCGTCAATGCCCAGTATTCGGAGCGCGATCTTTCTGGCGTCGAAGCCAACATGGCCAGTGCATTCTGGACATCGCCCTTTGTATCGCCCTGGTTGGATGAAGCCAAAACCGACCCCAATCCCTTTCCAACAGAAGATCTTTTGGGCGGGTCGGCCTTATTCGGTGCCATTACCAATCAGAATCAGGAAGTGCAGCGGAACCTGTTTGCCAATTTCTTCGGCATTGTCGATGTGCCCTTCATCAAAGGCTTATCCTACCGCATCAATTATTCGCCGAATTACCGCTGGTATAACGTCAATAATTTCAGTCCGATCTACCAGCGGAATGGTCTGAACAATCTGGGTAGTGCCAGCCGGCGAATTGATTTTAACAAAAACTGGGTCCTGGAGAATATTCTGACGTATACGAGGCAACTCACAGAGAACCATGCTTTTGACCTGACACTTTTATACGGACGAAACCAGGCAAACAGCGAGTCCATTCTGGCGTCCGGCGTTGATTTTACCGGTGTCAGTGATGTCAATGGCTGGAACAACCTGTCGCTGGCCCGCATTCAGACAACCACCTACCCCAGTGGCGTTCTGGGCGCGTCGAATGTCGATGCGATCTCATCCATGGCCCGGCTGAACTACCGGTTTATGAACCGCTACCTGTTGACGCTCACCGCCCGGCGGGATGCGAACTCAGTGTTTGGGGCCAATAAAAAATTTGGTACGTTCCCGTCGGTCGCGCTGGCCTGGGTGGTATCCGATGAGGCATTTATGGAGAAAGTGCCGTTGGTCAACTCCCTTAAACTCAGGGCTTCTTACGGTTCGGTCGGCAATCAGGCAATTTCAGCCTATCAGTCACTGGTGCGCCAGAATCAGGTACAATATGTATTTGGCGACGGAGGTGCAACGACCGTGGGTATTCTTCCCGCCAATATGGCCAATCCGAATCTGAGCTGGGAAACCACCACGACTACCAACATCGGACTGGATTTTGAATTACTAAAAGGACGGCTTGGCGGTACCGTCGAATGGTATAATCTGGCGACGAAGGACTTGCTGCTGAACCGCCAGTTGCCCACGCCTACGGGTTTTTCGAATGTGTTGACAAATGTCGGCGCAACCAATAACCGGGGCGTCGAGATTGCGCTGAACAGCGTGAACCTAACCCGGGACAAATTTGAGTGGAGCAGCAGTTTGACCTTTTCGGCCAATAAAAATAAAATCGTCCACATTTACCGGAGCGATGTAAACGGCGATGGCGTGGAGGATGATGATATCGGTAACCGCTGGTTTATTGGCAGTCCGATCAATGTGATCTACGATTATACATTTGATGGCATCTACCAGCAGAATGATCAGATTCCGGTGGGTCAGAAAGCGGGTTTTGTCAAAGTCAAAGACCTGAACGGGGATGGCAAGATTGACGCCGACGACCGGAGTGTGATCGGAAACCGCGACGCCATTTACCGCTGGGGGCTGGCCAATAACTTTAAATACGGTCGGCTAAATTTAATGGTGATGCTCAATTCGCTGATGGGCTGGCAGGCCGTCAATAATGTCACCGCCAATAGCAATTCGGTAAGTGGGGCCGGTGATGGTAATTTCCCGGATCGGGCGGTGAACCGGCCCGACCTGGGCTGGTGGACGCCCGAGAACAAATCCAATACCCGGGCTTCGCTGGTGTATACAAACCCGCTGGCTACCGCGGCTGATTTGATTCAAAGCCGGGATTTTGTTCGTATTCAGGAAGTTGCCCTGTCGTACGACCTGCCGGTGGACCTGCTGAGTCGGTTGAAAATGAGCTCGCTGAGGGTGTTTCTGAGTGGCCGCAATTTGCACACGTTTACCAAGTGGACGGGGATGGATCCGGAGAGCGGTTATGCCACCCGGGGAACCTCGTTTCCAACGCCCCGCACGCTGTCGGCCGGTCTCAATGTAAGTTTCTAACCCTTTCCCAGCCTTGAATCATGAAAGTAACGATAACGAAATTCCTGAAATGTGCGGTGATCGGCGGGCTGCTGCTGACTTCGCAGGCCTGTAATGAGTCGATTCTGGATGAAAAGCCCCTGGCGTTCCTTTCCCCCGATGTTACGCTGGTGAAAAATTCCGGCTTTCAAAGTGCCATTGTGGCGCTTCATCAGGGTGTCCGGGAGGTGTTTGGTCAGGATGACTTCAATACCTGGTGGACCTTGTATCTGGCCACCGATATTGGTTCGATTGGCGTTCGTGATACGTACCTGAGAGATTATGCTACGCAGATGACCCCTACTTTTAGGGGCGTTACCTGGTTCTGGGACTGGGGGTACGTCACCATGCTGCCACGCGCCAATCAAATCATTGAATATGCCCAGCGCCCAACGGCGGTTTGGGATGATGAAGCCCAGAAAAATGCGGTGATTGCGGAAGCCCGGTTTTTCAGAGCCTATACCATGAATCTGCTCACCAATCTGTACGGAGACATTCCGATTGCGGATAAAGCCTATACCGAACCCAAGGTTGATTTTCAGCGGGCACCCCGGAAAGAGGTGCTTGCTTTTATCGCAGCGGACCTGGAGTTTGCCTCCCAGCATTTGCCGTTGACCACCACCATTCAGGGCCGGATCACCAAAGATTGCGCCGATCATCTTCTGTCGGAGGTGTACATCAGTGCCGGAGAATACGATAAAGCCATTGCCGCAGCCACTGCTGTCATTTCTTCGGGCAGAAATAAGTTGGTAACGGAACGGTTCGGTTCGCTCCGGAATCAGCCGGGTGACCATTATTCGGATATGTTTAAAGACGGAAATCAGAACCGCTCTTCGGGCAATACCGAAAATCTGTGGGTGGTTCAGTATGAATTTCAAACGCCGGGTGGGGTTACTGCTGCGGGGCAGGCAAAGCTCTGGCTGCGGGGTTGGGGTGCCCGCTACTTCGATGTTCGCGATCCGGATAATGCCCTCGGTGGGGTGGTAACGGATAGTTTAGGGCGGGGCGTAAGCTGGATACGGCCTTCAAACCATGTTTTGTATACGATTTGGGATGATCCGGATGATATCCGAAACTCACGGTTTAACATCCGGCGGAAATGGTATTACAACAACCCGGCTTCAAAATACTTTCGCCAGGAGATAAAACCGCATCAATATCTCGACACGCTTTATCATATTTACCCGTCGTTCATCAAAATTGAAGGACTGAGTTTAGCGGGTGCTACCAGTGGCCGCACATTCAGCGATTTGCCCATGATGCGGCTGGCGGAAACGTATCTTCTCCGGGCCGAGGCTCATTTAAGGAAGGGCGATAAGGTCAATGCGGCTGCCGATATCAACACCGTTCGGGCGCGCGCAAAAGCCAGACCCGTAACACCGGCTCAGGTAACCATCGATTATTTGCTGGATGAGCGATTGAGGGAACTGATTATTGAGGAGCCCCGCCGGTTAACACTCTCCCGAATGGGCAAACTGGTTGAACGCACCAAAAAATACAACGGGTTTGCGACAACCATAACCGGTATTCAGGAGAAAAATGAGCTGTTTCCGATTCCGCAAACGTTCATTGATGCCAACTTTGGATTCAAAATAAGCCAAAATCCGGGGTATTAATCAGCATAAGTTCACACTCATCAGAAGGTAAAAGAACCTGCTCTTTTGCTTTCTGATGAGCTTTTTGTTTTTTTCTGCCGAAACCCGTAACCTGATATGGAACTTACATTTTTTGCCCCCGCCTGGGGAAACACCCTGCCTTTCGATCAGTTCTGCCGGAACGTAAAAGCGGCTGGGTACGACGGCGTTGAAATGGCCCTGCCGTTCGAAGAAGCCGAAAAGTCGGCCATCCTGGACACGCTGGCGAAACACGGTTTGCAATTGATCGGCCAATACTTTCAATCGTTCGAAACCGACCTCGACGACCACGCGCGGAATTATGAGAAGTACCTGCGCCACCTGAGCGCGGCCCAGCCGGTGTTGATTAACTGCCAGACCGGTAAGGATTTTTTTACGTTTGAGCAGAATCAACGGCTTTTTGAACTGGCCGACCGGATTTCAGGCGAAACCGGCGTGAAAATCATCCACGAAACGCACCGGGGTAAGGCACTTTTTGCGGCCCATATTACCCGCGATTACCTGCAAAAACTGCCCCAAATTCGATTAACCCTCGATATTTCGCACTGGTGCAACGTACACGAATCGCTGCTCGAAAACCAGACCGAAGCCGTCCAGCTCGCCATTCAGCATACCGATCACATCCACAGCCGCGTGGGGCATCCCGAAGGGCCGCAGGTCAACGATCCCCGTGCGCCGGAATGGGCCGAAACCCTCAACACACACCTCGCCTGGTGGGATCAGGTGGTCGCCCGCCATCGGCAGAGCAAAACTGCGCTGACGGTTACGACCGAGTTTGGCCCCGCAACCTACCTGCCCGTGCTGCCGTACACGCAAATGCCGGTCGCGAGCCAGTGGGACGTTAATGTGTTTATGCTGAACCTGCTGAAAAACCGCTATTCCGGTTAAGGCTCAATGCCGGGAATTGTTAGGTGCAAAATAGAATTTGGTTGTTAGAGCAATGAACAGACTCCTTTCGTAGATTTGTAAAACTATCTACCTGTCTCATCACCTAACTAATTCCCTACATGCGGAAACTTTTCCTGACCGGTATGCTGGCCTGGGGACTCACCCAGGTCGGCTGGTCGCAGGTCACTTTTCCCCGGAATGGCGTCTACGACGAACGACCGGGGCTGTACGCCTTCACGAATGCCACCATCATCGTTGATCCTAAAACCACCCTCGAAGGGGCTACGCTGCTCGTCCGCAACGGGCGCATCGAAGCCGTGGGCAAAACCGTCAGTATCCCGGCGGGCGCGGTGGTGGCCGACCTGAAAGGCAAGCGGATTTACCCCGCGCTGGTTGACATCGAATCGGATTACGGGATGCCCGAACTCAAGCGGAATCCGCCCGGCGGTGGGCGCGGTGCTCCGCAGTACGATTCCAACAAAAAAGGCGCTTATAACTGGAACCAGGCGATCCAGCCGGAAGTCGATGCCGGAATCATCTTTAAAGCCAATGTACAGCAGGCCAATGAACTCCGGAAAATGGGCTTCGGAGCGGTGGTTACGCACCCGCACGACGGTATTGCGCGCGGAAATTCGGTGCTGGTCACGCTGGCCGACGACCGCGAAAACAACGTCGTGATCCGTGACCGGGTTTCGGCGCATTACTCGTTCAGCAAAGGCACCTCAACGCAAACCTATCCGAACTCGCCGATGGGCGCGGTGGCCCTGCTGCGGCAAACTTATTACGACGCCGACTGGTATAAAAAAGCCGGAAAAACCGTCGAGTCCAACCTGTCGCTCGAAGCCTTCAACCAGTTGCAGAGCCTGCCCTCGGTTTTCGAAGTGCCTGACAAACTGGGCGTGCTGCGGGCCGATAAAATCGGGGAAGAATTCGGCATTCAGTATATTATCAAAAGCGCCGGGGACGAATACCAGCGGATCAATGAGGTGAAAGCCACGGGCGCGTCGCTGATTGTGCCGCTGAATTTTCCGCAGCCATTCGACGTAGAAGATGCCTGGGATGCCGACAACGTGACGCTGGCCGAAATGAAGCACTGGGAAATGGCTCCCGCCAATCCGGGTATGCTCGCCAAAGCCGGGGTGCCGTTTGCGCTGACAACCGCCAACCTGCGCAACAAAACCGATTTCTGGGCCAACCTACGCAAAGCCATCGAATACGGTTTGACCGAGCAGCAGGCGCTGACGGCCCTGACCACGACGCCCGCCCAACTGCTGAAAATCGACAACGAAGTCGGCAGCCTGAAACCGGGTTTGCTGGCGAACTTCCTGATTACGTCCGACAATCTGTTCAGTGCCGATAACGTGATTCTGGAAAACTGGGTGCGGGGTAAACAGTATGTGTATCAGGACAAAAGCGCCCCCGACTGGCGCGGCACCTACAACCTGACCATCGGTGACCGGAGCAACCTCAAGCTCAACATCACCGGAAAACCGGGTAAACCCGAATACCAGGTTCTGGTCGATACCGTAAAAGTAACGCCCAAAGTGTCGCTGACGAACGACCTGATTTCCCTGCAAATTCAACTGAACAAGAAGCAGGGGGGAACCACCCGTTTAACCGGTTACCGTGAAGGAACAACGCTGAAAGGCGAAGGCGAAATGCCGGATGGAAAAGTCGTAAAATGGTCGGCGACACTGGCACAACCGTTTACGGCTTCGGCAGCAAAACCGGATAGTGCGAAGAAAACCGCCCCGGAATACGGCAAACTGCTGTATCCGTTTGTGGGAATGGGCAACCTGGAAAAACCTAAAGCCCAAACGCTGCTGATCCGGAACGCGACGGTCTGGACCAACGAAAAAGACGGTATTCTGGCGAGTGCGGACGTGCTGGTGCAGAATGGGAAGATAGCGAAAGTAGGCAAGGGGCTGGCAGCTCCGGCGGGTGCGCAGGTGATCGACGGAACGGGCAAACACCTGACCAACGGCATTATTGACGAACACTCGCACATTGCGCTGTATTCGATCAACGAGGGCGGACAGTCGAGTTCGGCGGAGGTCAGGATGAGCGATGTGGTCAATTCCGAAGACATCAACATTTACCGCCAGCTGGCCGGGGGTGTCACGACCTCGCAACTGCTCCACGGTTCGGCCAACTCCATCGGCGGGCAGTCGGCCATTGTGAAACTGAAGTGGGGAGAAGCTCCGCAGGAAATGATGGTGAAAGGGGCCGACGGTTTTATCAAGTTTGCCCTAGGCGAAAACGTCAAACAGGCCAACTGGGGCGACGCGGTTCGGATTCGGTTTCCGCAAACCCGGATGGGGGTGGAGCAGGTGTATTTCGACCACTTCACCCGCGCCCGCGAATACGACAACGCCTGGAAAGCTTATAACTCGATGAGTGCGAAGGAGAGGGCCAAAGCCGTGCCGCCCCGTCGGGATGTGGAACTAGATGCGCTGGCCGAAATTCTGAACAAAAAACGGTTTATCACCTGCCATAGCTACGTACAGTCGGAAATCAATATGCTGATGAAAGTGGCGGATTCGCTGGGCTTTAAGGTCAACACGTTCACGCACATTCTGGAGGGCTACAAAGTGGCCGATAAGATGGCAAAACACGGCGTGGGCGGCTCAACCTTTGCCGACTGGTGGGCCTATAAAATGGAAGTGAAAGACGCCATTCCGTACAATGCCGCCCTGATGGCGCGGGCCGGTGTGGTGGTTTCCATCAACTCTGACGACGCCGAAATGGCCCGTCGATTGAATCAGGAAGCCGCCAAAGCCGTGGAGTACGGCGGTATTTCGGAAGAAGAGGCCTGGAAAATGGTGACGCTCAACCCGGCTAAACTGCTGCACCTGGACAACCAACTGGGCAGCATCCGGGCAGGCAAGGACGCCGATCTGGTACTCTGGAACAACAACCCGCTGGCGGTATACGCCCGGCCCGAAAAAACCATCATCGACGGCACGGTTTACTTTGATGCGCAGGACGACGACCGCAAACGCGACGAACTGCAAAAAGAACGCGCCCGGCTGATTCAGAAGATGTTGACGGCCAAAGCCGGTGGTGCCTCGACCCAACGGCCCACGTTCCGGCGGCAACGGATGTGGCATTGCGAAGACGTAGAAGGTGTCATGGCCGAAGGCGAAGAACAGGAGCAAACGAAATAAGACAAGAGAGTAAAGACACAAAAGGCGAATTGAAACGTCTTTTGTCGCGCGTCTCTCTTCTAAAATCTGAAGCATGAAAAAAATAACACTTGCTATATCGCTGCTGGCATCGCTGAACGGCTTTGCGCAGAACCCCGCTCCGGCGGGTCCGCAGACCCGGGCCGTAGCCCTGACCGGAGCGACCCTCCACATTGGTAACGGTCAGGTGATTACCAACGGCACCATCGTTTTTGATAAAGGCGTCATTACCGCCGTGGGAAACGGTGATACGCCGATCAACGGCGCGGAACGGATCGATGCCACCGGCAAACACATTTATCCAGGCCTGATATCCCCGGCGGCTACGGTCGGTTTGCAGGAATTTGCGTCGGTGCGGGCCACGCTCGATTTTCGGGAAACGGGTTCGCTGAATCCGAACGTCCGGTCGCTGATTGCCTACAATACCGATTCGGAAGTGATTCCGACGATTCGGAACAACGGTTTGCTGATGACGCAGGCTGTCCCTGACGGGGGCGTGATGGCGGGCAGTTCGTCGGTGATGCAGACTGACGGCTGGAACTGGGAAGATGCGGTTTTGAAAGCCGACGACGGCTTGTGGCTTCAATGGCCGGGCTATTTTGCCCGCAGCTTTGACTTCGAGACATTTGGGGTGAGCCTGAAAAAGAATGAGCAGCGGCAGGACGCCATCAATGCCCTGAAGGCCACGTTCTCGGATGCGCGGGCCTACGCCGACCTGAAAAACCCGGCACCGAAAAACCTCAAACTGGAAGCCATGAGGGGCCTGTTCGACGGGACGCGGTGTTTATATATCCGGGCCAACTACGGCAAGGACATCATCGAAGCCGTCAGGTTTGCGAAACAGATGGGCGTTAAAAAGCCGGTCATTGTCGGGGCGGAAGACGCGGCCCGGGTGGTCGATTTTCTGAAGGAAAACCAGGTGCCGGTGATTCTGGGGCCGATGCACCGCCTGCCGACGCTGGAAGACGAGGATGTATACCTGCCGTATAAACTGCCGGGCATCCTGCAAAAAGCCGGTATTCTGGTGAGCCTGAGCTACGACGGCGAATGGTGGCGCACCCGCAACCTGCCGTTTCAGGCCGGAACGGCTGTCGGTTTTAGCGGCCTTGACAAGGAAGAAGCCCTGAAAATGCTCACCTCGAACACGGCCAAAATCATGGGCATCGACAACGTAGTGGGCACACTCGAAAAAGGCAAACACGCGACGCTGGTGGTTTCGAAAGGCGATTTGCTGGACATGCGGACCAACGTCATTGAACACGCCTTTATCCAGGGCCGTCACATCAATCTGGACGACAAGCACAAACGGCTGTACCACATGTACCGCGAGAAATACGGTCAGCCGGATATTGGAAAGTAGGAAGAAGTTTTTGTAGAATTGGGGAGCTCAAGAAATTGGGCTCCTTTTTTTGTTGGGGACAAGCCATAGGTAGTGTTTGCGGTATGTCTGTATGGGGGTAGAAATACTGAATTAAGCCTTTGTGTGATCGTGGATGATAGGGCTGAACCAGTTGGGTTTATCAGGGTTACTCAAACCGGTTTGAAAAGTTTTCCAAATTACCCGCATTTCAAACGAAAACGGTTTGAATGAGGATGAATAACCTTCTGGGACAAAACCTGAAACACCTTCTTGATGATAGGAAGACAGGCTGATCTGGAACAACTGGTCGGCCTCTAACGCAATAAACCATGATCTTACCGAAAGAACGCGACCCGCGATTCATCACCATCCGGCGGGGTGGCACATTAACCGACTCGAATCATCAGTTGCTGGCCTTGTGGGCGGCTGCCTGTGCCGAACGCGTGCTGCCCCTGTTTGAGCAAGCCAGTCCGAACGATAACCGCCCCCGACAAGCCATTGAATTGACCCGGGCGTGGGCGAAAGGAGAGATTACGATGAAACAAGCCCACAAGGCGGCTTTTGCGGCAAATGCGGCTGGAAAGGGCCTGCCGGATGCAGCCCGGTTTGCGGCCCTGGCTGCCGGACAAGCCGTGGCGGTGGCGCATGTAGCGGCTCATGAACTGGGGGCTGCTGCTTATGCCATCCGGGCGGTCAGAGAGTCAGTGGAAGAAAATGAGAAGGAGAAAATGGGTCGAAACGAGTGCCAATGGCAGCGGGACCAGCTTCCCGATGCGATTCGTGACCTTGTGCTTGACGACCAGCACATCCGAAATCACCTCTGTTGGTTCGTGTTTCATGATCCTGTTTAGCGGCTATCTTTGAGTAGTCACTCGACCAATTCCGATCCGAATCGAGAAACCTGCGTAACAGTACGTGCCTTTTTAGAAGAAAAACAATTCTTATTGTCTTGTAAATGGACTCATAATCAATAGTTTAATAAGTGGTTGAAAACGCCAGTAACGGTTGTTAGAGGGTGAAGAAATACACGGATTTAATTGTAATCTGGTAAGTATATTTGGCATAGAAGTTGATCGATTTTAGAGGTCATCAATATTCCAAAATGGCCAAACCTGGTGGGAAAAGAATTTGATAGTATTATTTGTATTAGTCAAACGCCCTGGAAAGGCCGGTTTCAGAATTCTGCTGTTCAGCTTATGTCGGAGTTGGCCCAACGCCACCGGATTCTGTATGTTGACTATCAATATACGATCAAAGACTGGTTGATGGGCATCGTCGGCCGTCGGGACGTTCCCATCCGTGCCCTGCTGAAGCTTGAAGATCCGCTTACTAAATTAACACTCGAAAACGGAGGGGAAATTTATCTCTGGGTTCCCCCAATGATGTTTCCCACGAATTGGCTTACTAACCGATCTCACGATAAAGTACTTCAGTGGAATGTAAATTATCTCACCAGAGAACTGCGTAAAGTCATGGCGCGGCTGGAACTGAATTGTCCGCTGATTGTGAATGCGTTTAATCCGGTCTGGGGTCCTCCGATGATCGGCCGATTAAATGAATGCGCGACGGTTTATTATTGTTACGATGAAATCACGGCGGAAAACTGGATCAGTCGTCATGGCCAGCGTTATGAAAAAAAATATCTTCAGCAGGTAGATGCCGTCATTACCACATCTGAAGCCCTACGCCAATCGAAGTCAGCCTTGCAGCCTATCACGTTCTGCATTAAAAATGGAGCAAACTTTAATCTTTTTCATCAGGCTCGTCAATTGGCTGACAAACACCCCCCTGAAAAAATAATAATAGGCTATTTAGGCACGGCTGACAATAGAATAAATAGTAGTATTGTTGAATATTGCGTCCGCGTTATGCCAGACGTGGAGTTTCAATTTATTGGAGAAATTAATGATCTACAACTTCAGGAACGCCTGTCCGTATTTCCAAACGTAATTTTTATTAAATCGCTTCCTGCTGTAAAACTTCCTCCTTTGCTGGCGAAGCTGTCAGCGGCTATTATTCCTTTCGTCTGTAACGAACATACCTATACAATCTATCCGTTAAAAATTAACGAATACCTAGCTGCTGGCTTGCCCGTTGTGTCGACTCCCTTTTCCATTTTAGATGAATTTGAAAGCGTAATTGAGTTAGCCAATGACCCTGAAAGTTTTGCCCAGGCCTTACAACGGGTTCTGAACGATAATTCGCCGGAAAGAATTAGGCAACGGGTTGAAGTAGCAAGAGCAAACTCCTGGGAAAAGCGGGCCGAAGAGTTTGAGGATATTATTCAGAGAATATCCGAAGCCAAGGAAGTGAAAGCCTGATGTGATAAAGTACGCAGCTATGCTTAATCGATTATGCAAAAAATACTTTTAAAGTCTTTATACCTGATTGCCTCCATTAAATACCCCAAAGTACGGTCTGATTTACGGTATTTTATTAGAGATAATTATTATTGCAGGCTTAATCAAGTTAAGTATATTTTCAAAGATTACTTTGTTAAAAAGAAGTATAAAATTGTTAATTATCAGGGTGAATTTGATCAGGAATTAAGATATATATTACCGTTTGCCTATTGGCACCATGTGAATGGGACGCTCGAAAGAACCGTTTCCTGCAAAGACATGAAAGAGTTTTATTTTTTCAGTAAAAATCACGAAGAAAGATACACAGAACGGATTTGGCAGGCAGGATACAATTACTATGAGGTGCCAAATATGACGCATAGTAATACGTTTGACTACAGTAAATGGCTCAGAGTGCCTCTAAAGAAACAGTATGCCAATTCGATCTTTTTATACGACAAGCCTGCTTTAATTATTGCGAATAAATACAACATTGAATGGGATAAGCCCCCTGTTAACTATTTAGATCTTCCAATCCTTGGTAAATTAATTACTTCGCTGAAAGATAGGTATCAAATTATATATAACAGACCGCTTGCCAAACAGATCGTGGGGGATAACAGCGAAATACTGGATCTGAATGAATATGCCTGGATACGGGAAGCTCATCCGGAAGTTTTGCTGATGAACGATCTTTACGAACGGCATTCTAATGAAGTTAATAACTTTAACCACCTTCAGCTACTGGTTTATGCCAACTGCAATAGATTTATTTCGATGCACGGGGGTACGGCTGCCTTCGCCAGTTATTTCGAAGGAATTAATATAATTTTATCTGCTCCTGGTAACGGTATGGAGCACCATTTTAATGAATTCGAAACGATATTTCCCCAACTTTCGGGAGCTAAAATTCTCCACGCCAAAAACAGAGAAGAAGTTTTGCAGTATGTAAACCTCCATTATTGAGGACCAGACTGACGTTCCCGGTCCTGTATCCGGCATTCATTCATACGAAAAGCCACGCTTCTCTTTTTGAGGAGCACCTTAATTAAACTCCGGTTCTTCCTCCTAATCACTTCACGTGCTCAACAATCACGGCTGTCAGCTCATCTAAGCGGATAGCCCTATTGGCTCTTCAAACTATTTTTGGTTAATATACCGTCATAAAACCCGGACAAAAAGCAACCAACAGTTGCTGTAGCGGGTTCTGATTACATTAGCGAGCAAATACAACCCACCCAAACGAGCGAGAAATGCAGATTGAAACACACCCGATTAAGGATCAAAAAATAGCCGAAGTAGTTTCCGATGATGTCGTGATTTCCAGCGTGGAAGATGGCCTGGACTTACTCGGAAATTTATACTATCAGGGGTTCGATGCCATGATAGTTTATGAGAAAAACATCACCCCGACTTTCTTTGATTTAAAAACCGGTTTAGCGGGCGAAATCCTGCAAAAGTTTTCCAATTATCGGGTTCGGCTGGCCATCGTCGGGGACTTTACCCAATATCAAAGCAAAAGCATCCGGGATTTTATCCTCGAAAGCAACAAGGCCGGGCATATCAATTTCGTGTCGTCCCGAGACGAAGCGCTCGACCGGTTTTCCCGCTAACTAATGCTTGCCCAAATGCTGGAAATGTTTGCCTAGCCGTGTTTGGCAGCGGTTTCGGGATTGCGTATTTTGACGGTGTTAATTCCAAACCGTTTGATATGCCTTATAGCGAAGCATTGGCCGACCGGGTTCGGGAGCGGCTGGCCGATTTGCCTAATCTGGAAGAAAAAGCCATGATGGGCGGCAGGCTCTTTCTGTACAACGATAAAATGGTAGTGGGCGTCATTCAGGACGACTTGCTGTGCCGCATTGATCCGGCTATTTATGAGCAGATGCTCGAAAAAAACGGGTGTCGGATGATGTACTCGGGCAAACGCCCAATGAAAGGGTACGTGCTGGTGGATGAAAGCGGCCGGCGAACCCAGAAAGAGTTTGAGGAGTGGATCCGGCTGGCACTGGACTATAACCCCAAAGCGAAGTCGTCCCGAAAGAAATAACCATTGTGTCTGGGTGCGGTTATTGTACCGCATTCAGCTCCTCCAGAAAAGCCAGTCGGCGCGGGTTTTTGTCTTTTAACAGCTTAATCAACGCATTCATGACCGGGATGCTTTCCGGAATGTCGCTCTTGAGCAGAGCAATGAGTTGCGCCAGCCGACGATACTCCGAACGATCGGCGGCTTTTTCACCCAGTTTTTCGAGCACCGGCAGATACAGCGCGAGCATCTCGGTCGGAAAGCGGGCGGCCAGGTGCGGATGCGCCTGTTGGAGCCGCTCCAGACTGGGTTGTTCCTGCACCAGATTCAGCAGGGCCGCCCACTGTTTTTCTTCTACATAAAGGGGCGCTAACTGGTGGAACAGCGTGTCCGGTTCATAAAACCACACGGCTTTTCGCTGGCTTGTGTGCTGTGCCGCAGTTTGCGTAATGGACCGGATCAGCGCGTTGTATTCATCGGCCCATTCACGGGCCGAAAAAGTTTGTTTCCACTGCCGGTAATAGGGAAGCGAAACCGCCTGACCGGGTTCGAACGCAAACGCCTTTGTCCAGTGCCGGATGGTCGGGATGTCGTTTTCCCGGTAGGCAATGGCCAGCAGTTGCTCCTGCCACCGCCGAATCGTGCCGGGATGCTTTTTCTGTTCGGCCAGCCGAATGCCTTCCTGAACCAGCGCCCTGGCCTGCGCGAACTGCCCCGCTTCGACGGCTTCGGCCACCACTTCCTGCCGGACCTCAACAATGTCCAGACTTTCCTGCGTGAGCCTGCGAACCTCGTCGGTGCGGCCAATGGCCTTCAGAAACCGGATTTGGGTCGTTCGGAGCAGGTGCTGCGTGTAGTCCTGGTAATTGTCCCGGTGGAGCGGAATTAACTGGTCGATCAGCGCCAGAAAGCGATCCGGCTCGCTCATTCTGAGGGTCACCTGAAAGGCGGTATCGAGTAGTCTGGCGCCGAAATCGGCATACTCGAAATAGTTCGACTTTTTTAGTTCAACGGACAGGAAATCAAACAGTTGTTCCCGAAGCGGCTGGGCCGTTTCTTCAGAACTGGCCAGCTGGGTTAGTAGGTGGATGGCGTCGGAAATGGTACCGCTGAGGTAGCCCGCCGAGTCGTCGCAACGTTCGAGAAGATTTACCAGTTCGACGATCACCACCCGGCTGACCGTCAGGGCATCCCGGTAGTTTTTCTGGGCTAGAAATTGATGGCCCGTTACGAGGAACGTCCTGATTTCGCGGGCCAGTTTTCCGGTTTTCCGGTATTCGACAAAGCCCCGGCTGGAATGGGCGCGAATGGCTTTCCTGACCAGTTCGGTATACTGTTTTCCAACGTCGATGCGGTCGTCTTTGTCGGCAAAATAAAGCTGCACCTTGCTGGCAAAGGTCTTATCCGTGGCTGCGTAATCGGCCACAAACCGTCGAAGTTCCTCAACGGTTATTTGTTGCAGCAGATCGTCGAGGGTGAGTTTTTTAGAAGCGCGTTTGGTTTTGGGCTTGGGTTGATTCAATTTTTCGCGCAGGGCAAACAGCACAGATACCGTATGCTTGCAAAAGGATTCTTCCACCGGGCAGTCGCAAAAGGCATCCAAAAGGGTACGGCCCTGCAACTGGATTTCTACCGTATAGACCTCTGACCCTTCCACCTCGGCATTCCAGCCTGTATCGTCGGCCTGCTCAAGATACAAAACGGCTTTCCGGGTAAAATAACGGCGACCTTTCTGCACGGTATTTGTGTCGAGTTGCTGGTCGAACGTATCAATTGTCAGCATAGGCCGGTAGCGAATGTTTCTGCTTCCATTCTGCAAAAGTAAGAGAGTTCGGCAGGGCAGTGGTCAACTTCGCTTTTTTTCTCAACTTTGCGGCCAAACCGTCGTTCCGGTAGCGGGCGGTGGGTTGCCCGTTCATCAGCTAACTACTGATCCATGATTCGCATATTTCAACAGGATGAAACCGCCGTTCGGAAGGTTCGGGATATTGATTCGTTTTCGGATACCGAGCGAACCCTTTGGGTGGATTTGCAAAACCCCTCGCGGGAGGAAACCAAGAGCGTCGAAGACAAGTTTGATGTTAATTTCCAGAGCCAGCAGGAGCAGGCTGAGATCGAAAGCAGTTCGCGTTACATCGAAGAAGATGACTTTCTGATTGCCAATTCCAACTTTCTGATTCCGGATAAAGAGCATATGTACGTGACGGTTCCGGTCAGTTTTATGCTCAAGGACGACACGCTGTTCACCTACCGGAATGCGGATTTGCGGTCGTTTGCCGATACCGTTAAGAAAATCAAGTCCCGGCGCTCGGTGTTCAACGACGGTGCCCAGATTCTGATTACCATTTTTGAGTCGCGGATCGACCACGACGCCGACCTGATCGAGATGGTTTCGCAGGAAATTAAAGCCATCAACCGAAAACTGGACCTGGATGCCGCCCTTGATCGGGAGATGCTCCTGAAAATCAACGATTACCAGGAACTGACGATGTCGATCCGGGAGAACGTTGTCGATAAGCAACGGGTGATTTCGGCCATGATCCGCAGCGACGGCTGGTTTACGAACGACGAGCAGCAACGGCTCCGGACGCTGATCAAGGACATCAACTCGCTGATTGACCACACGAATTTCATTTTTGAACGGCTGGAATTTTTGCAGAACACCTTCCTCGGTTTGATTGATCTGGAGCAGAACCGCATCGTTAAAATCTTTACCGTCGTTTCGCTGGTGTTTCTGCCGCCGACGCTGCTGGCGAGCATCTGGGGGATGAACTTTACCAACATGCCGGAACTGAGCTGGCAGTTTGGTTATCCGCTGGCGCTGACCTCCATTGTGTTGTCCTCGCTGGTTACGCTCTGGATTTTCCGGCGAAAAAACTGGCTGTAAAACCGGTAGCGATGAATTAATCGTATTCCGGGCGTTACTTTTTGAAGTTTCAACCTTCTCAACAGGAAACTTTAAAAAGAATTGTATGGAATCCCCCGCTTTTTCAGTGCAGAGTGTGGTCGATCAGGTAGCGGCTTTTGCTACGCTTTACGGCTTTAAAATTTTGCTGGCTATCACCATCCTGATTATCGGGCTGTGGCTTACGAATCAGGTGGTCAGAATGCTGGCTGCGGTGATGAGCAAACGGCAGGTTGACCGGGATGTGCAGCCCTTTCTGCTTTCGCTGGTCAGCGTCCTTCTGAAAGTGCTGGTACTGCTCAGTGTGGCCAGCACACTCGGTGTCGAAACAACCTCGTTTGTTGCCATCATCGGTGCTGCGGGGCTGGCGGTGGGGCTGGCTTTGCAGGGCAGTCTGGCCAATTTTGCGGGTGGTGTTCTGATTCTGACGTTCAAGCCGTTCCGGGTGGGCGATCTGGTGACGGCGCAGGGCTTTACGGGAAACGTGGAAGCCATTCGCATTTTCGACACGGTTCTGGTTACGCCCGATAACCGTACGATCATCCTGCCCAACGGAGCCTTGTCCACTTCACCCATGACCAATATTTCCGGTAAAGGAACCATCCGCGTGGATATGGTTTTTGCCGCCGGTAATTCCAACTCGGTCGACAGCATCAAGGCGTCGATTGCCCGCGTGATCGATACCTGTCCTTATGCGCAGAAAGACCGGACCCACGATATTCTGTTAACCAAACTCACCGAACTGGCTTTCCACTTCGACGTGCGGGTCTGGACCAACAGCGACACATACTGGGACACGTATTACTTTGTCCACGAAGGCATTGCCCGGCAATTTGCCAAAGACGGTATTCAGGGGCCTCAACCGAGCATTACGGTTTCGGGTAATTTCACCAATCCCGGTAACGGCGTGCTGACCAGACAGGCGGCATAGGGAAAAAAGCAATTACACAGAGGTAATCAGAGATAATCGGGGTTAATCAGAGAAAATTCTGCTTGACTCTGATGTCCTCTGATCACCTCTGGGTAATCATTCATTTCAACAGCACCCGGCTCAGTACCGGCCAGTGGTCGGAAATAAAAACGTTGTCTTTCATAATAGGCAGATAGTCGTGGCGGTTTACGTCAATGTCCGGGCCGACAAAGATGAAGTCAATCACGGGGCCGCGCTGATCGGTTCTGAAGCCGTTAAAGGTGCTCTTGCCGCCTGTATGCGGGTTTTCGGATAAACGTTCGGTATTGGTGAGCTTCACAGACGAATGACTCGTCAAGGTCTGGAGGGCCGGCGAAATTTCCGGGGTATTGAAATCGCCGGTTAGAATCACGGGTAAGTCCTGGCTTACCTTCTTTATCCGGGCTATCAGCAGTTTGGCGCTGTTCTGGCGGGCCGTTTCGCTGATGTGGTCGAAGTGTGTGTTGATGACAAAAACCTGACGGCCATTCCGCTTGTCCTCAAAAATACCGTAGGTCGCTACACGCGGAAAGGCCGCTTCCCATGACTGACTGCCCGGCACGTCGGGCGTTTCGGAAAGCCAGAATGTGCCTTGTTTGAGAAGCTCAAATTTCTGTTTATTATAAAAAATCGGGCAGAACTCGCCCTGCTGTTTCCCATCCTCACGCCCTGCACCAATCCAGCCGTACGTGGGTAGCTGATCCTGCAAATCGGCAATCTGTCCCGCCAGTGCTTCCTGCAATCCGGCAAAATCGACCTGATAATTCCTGATGACACCAGCGGCCATTTCCCGGCGGTTGGGCCAGGCATTCAGACCGTCCTGCGGAGTAGTAGCCTGAATGTTAAACGAGAGGATATTCAGCGCCAACCGGGCCGTTCCGGTGGGAACGGTTTGGGCCGAAACGTTTGCAACAAGAACGAAGACCGTTAGAAGCAGAAAGGCTACTCGCATGAGATGAGGTTTAATTGCGACGAAGTAAGCCTTCGGTAACCGGAAAACCAACCGAATGGCTTATATTTCGAGAGCCCGTTGCCCGGTGACAGTGAAGGATTTCGCAGCAAATCGTAGTTCGCCAGGGGAGAGTTGATGCCGTTGCTTGGCTTGTGTGTCCTGATTCAGTGAGCCAACCGTTGGTTTGTCAAAGAAAGTTATATCTCCTATACCTGCTAAAATGACGACTCATCAACCCCCGACCAGCGGCATTTTAAACTGGTCATTTCGGTTCTGGTGGACTTACTTCGTACCCATTTCGTTCTGGATGCTGTTGGCGGCTCTGGGTCGCGCAATCCAGATGCGGCTTTTCGGACCCATACCGTCTGGCGTTTATTACGGGTTGGAAATCCTGGTTGAATGCGTGCGAATTATAACGGTGCTGGTCATTGTAGGGCACGGAAGTCCGCGACAGGGTGCCCGAAAAATCGTCCGGCTATTCCGTTTCAACCGAAGCCAATGGCGCGAAATAGGCCGGGCCGTCCGGCTGACAATCCGGCAACAGTGGGCAGTTTCGCTGATCAACCTTCTGGTATTTAGTTTGATCGCTTTCGGGTTCAACAAGCTGAATGGCATCATTGCCGATCAGTCCGTTCTGCTTCCATTTCTGAAACGTAACGGCCTGGTCGATGCCGCTGCAACGGGAATGCCGGTATTTTTCTTTCTGAAAAACCTGACGGTGATTCCGTTTACCCTGGTTTTTGAATATGGCCTATTCTGTTGGCTGGCCCGTCGATGGCCGGTCATTCCCAAGCCGGTTTAGGCCGGGGCATAAGTAAAACGCCGATCTTCCAACATTTAGGGAGCAATTGGGATTTGCATAAGTAGTTGATAATCCGACAATCACTATGCGAACAACCCTGTCTCCGGAAACCGACGCGAGTCCCACTACGCTGCCGGAAAAAACAACCATTCAGCTAACCATCAACGGCTCGGTTCACCATCTGGAACTGGCACCCTGGACATCCCTGCTCGATGCCCTGCGGGAATACCTGCACCTGACGGGCACTAAAAAAGGCTGCGATCATGGTCAGTGCGGAGCCTGTACGGTTCTGGTCGATGGCAAACGAATCAACTCTTGCCTGACCCTGGCTATCATGAAAGA
Organism: Larkinella arboricola; assembly: GCF_003259745.1. GTDB lineage: Bacteria > Bacteroidota > Bacteroidia > Cytophagales > Spirosomataceae > Larkinella > Larkinella arboricola. The sequence continues at coordinate 587,143 of NZ_QLMC01000005.1, forward strand.
GGGTGCCGAGATCACTACCATTGAAGGATTGGCGGGGGAAAACGGCCTTCATCCGCTGCAAACGGCTTTTATTGAACACGACGCTTACCAGTGCGGCTACTGCACACCGGGGCAAATCTGCTCGGCGGTGGGCCTGATGAACGAGGGCCGGGCCAAAACAACCGACGACATTCGCGAACTGATGAGTGGTAATATATGCCGGTGTGGGGCCTATCCGCACATTGTCGATGCGATTCAGGAAGTCATGAAAATCGATCCCAAAGCCTGACGTTATGAACCGATTCTCCTATTCCCGACCCGGCAACGTCGATACGGCCGTGGGCGAACTGACCCGGCACGAGGGCGCGAAATTTATTGCGGGCGGTACCAACCTGCTCGACTTGATGAAAGAAAATGTTGAGCGGCCCAATCACCTGATTGACATCAACCACCTGGCGCTGAAGACCATTGAAGACACGGAAGACGGTGGGCTCCGGCTCGGTGCGCTGGCAACCAATGCCGATACCGCCTATAACGACAAAGTTGAGAGTCGGTATCCGCTGTTGTCGCAGGCCATTCTGGCGGGTGCTTCGGCGCAGTTGCGGAACATGGCGACCAACGGCGGCAACCTGTTTCAGCGGACCCGCTGCTACTATTTTTACGATACCGGTACACCCTGCAACAAACGCGAACCCGGTTCGGGCTGCGGAGCCTTTAACGGTTTTAACCGCATCCACGCCATTCTGGGCACCTCGGACGAAAACCCGGAAACCCGCTGCATCGCTACCCATCCGTCGGATATGGCCGTGGCACTGGCGGCTCTTGAGGCCATTATTCGGGTAACCGGCCCTAACGGCGAGCGGACCGTACCCATCGCGGATTTTCACCGGCTGCCCGGCAACGAACCCTGGCTCGATACCACCATCCAGCCCGGCGAACTGGTGACGGCCATTGACCTGCCCGCCAAAGGATTTCCCGACTACTACGCCTACATCAAGCTGCGCGATCGGCAGTCGTACGCCTTTGCGCTGGTGTCGGTGGCCGTGGGGCTGGAAATTGAAAACAACCAGATTACCGACGCCCGGATTGCTCTGGGGGGTGTGGCGCATAAGCCGTGGCGCAAGCCCGAAGCCGAAGCAATGCTGGTCGGAAAAACCGTTACCGAAGCGGATTTCCAGTCGGTGGCCGAAACGATTCTGAGCGGAGCGAAAGGGTACGGGCACAATACATTTAAAATCGAACTGGCTAAACGCGCCATTGTGCGGGCACTGCAACGGGCGGCTAAAACCGAAACGGAATCATGACAAAATACATCGGAAAATCCATGAGCCGCGTGGATGGCGTGGCCAAAGTGACCGGAAAAGCCAAATATGCCGCCGAATATTCTGCGCCGGATCTGGCGTACGGCTACGTCGTTTGCAGCACCATTGCCAAAGGGAAAATCACGCGCATCAATACCGACGAGGTCCTGCAAATACCGGGGGTTATTCAACTTTTTACCCATGAAAACCGGCCCCGGCTGGCGTGCTTCGACCTCAATTACAAGGATCAGGACGCCCCGCCGGGTTCGCCTTTCCGGCCTCTGCGCGACGAGAAGGTGGTCTACAACGGCCAGCCGATTGCGCTGGTGGTGGCTGAAACGTTTGAAATTGCGCGGTATGCGGCCTCGCTGGTTAAAGTCGAGTATGAGCAGGAAGACCATGATACCGCACTGGAACACAACCTGCATCGGGGCCGGGGGCCAAAATCGGGTGTGGCCAGTTTGTTAAAGTCGCCCCCGCCCAAACCACGGGGTGATTTCGAAAAGGCATTTCAGGCGGCCCCCTTTAAAACGACGGGTCAGCATATTCACTCCGTTGAGCATCACAATCCAATCGAGATGTTTGCCAGCACCGTCGTGTACGAGAAAAACGGGAAGCTGACGATTTACGACAAGACGCAGGGCGCGCCCAATAGCCAGATGTATGTGGCCCAGGTGTTTAATCTGCCGTTCAAGGATGTGCGGGTGATCTCGCCTTACGTAGGGGGCGCGTTTGGGTCGGGTCTGCGCCCGCAGTATCAGTTGTTTCTGGCGGTTCTGGCGGCTCTCGAACTGAAACGGTCGGTTCGGGTTTCGTTAACCCGTCAGCAGATGTTTACATTCGGTCACCGACCGGCTACGGTTCAAAATCTGTCGCTGGGCGCAACGGCGGACGGAACCCTCGACGCCATTCGGCACGATGCGATAGCCGAAACATCGCGGTTTGAAGATTACTTTGAAATTGTCGTCAACTGGTCGGGAATGCTGTACCCGGCCGAGAACACCAAATCTACTTACGACCTTGTGCCGCTGGATGTCTTCACTCCGCTGGATATGCGGGCACCCGGTGGGGTAACCGGTGTTCCGGCTCTTGAAATGGAGATTGATGAACTGGCGCACAAAATTGGGATGGATCCCATCGAGTTTCGGTTAAAAAATTACACCGAAAAGGACATGGATCAGGATCTGCCGTTTTCGAGCAAGGAACTGCGGGAATGTTTCCGGCAGGGGGCCGAACGGTTTGGCTGGTCGGGGCGGAAGCCGGAACCGCGTTCGATGCGCCGGGGACACACGCTCATCGGCTGGGGGATGGCAACTGGTATCTGGGAAGCCTCGCAGGGACCAGCGCGGGCAGAAGCCGTGCTGACGGTGAACGGCAAACTTCGGGTGACCAGCGCCACCGCCGACATTGGTACCGGCACGTACACCATCATGACCCAGATTGCCGCCGATACCCTCGGAATGCCCATCGAAGACGTGATCTTCCGCCTGGGTGATTCGGATATGCCGCTGGCACCGATTGAGGGCGGTTCCTGGACGGCTGCAACGGTCGGTACGGCGGTGAAGGTGGCTTGCGAGGATTTAGGGAAGAAGCTCTTCAAAATGGCGCAGAAAATGAAAAATTCGCCGTTTGCGGACGTGAAGCAGGACGATATCACCTTTGCCGATGCCCATATTCGACTGAAAAGTGATCCGTCGGTCGCCGTTTCGTTGCTGGATATTGTCGGAACAAACGGGGGGCGGGCCGTTAGCGAAACATCCACTTCGCTGCCGAGTATGCTGGAGCAGCGCAAGTACGCCCGGGCCGCTCATTCGGCGGTATTTGTGGAGGTGGAAGTGGACGAAGATTTTGGTACAGTGCGGGTAACGCGCGCGGTGACGGCCGTGGCCGGTGGCAGGATTCTGAACCCGAAAACCGCCCGCAGCCAGATTGTCGGCGGTATGGTGTGGGGAATCAGCAAAGCCCTGGAAGAAGAGAGTGTGATGGACCACCAGTTCGGGCGGTTCATGAACCACAATCTGTCGGAATACCACGTGGCCGTTCATGCCGATATCCGGGAGCTGGACGTGATTTTTGTCGAAGAAAACGACACCATTGTAAACCCGTTGGGCGTGAAAGGACTGGGCGAAATCGGCATTGTTGGAATGCCTGCTGCCGTGGCCAACGCCATCTTCCACGCAACGGGCAAACGCGTTCGTAGTCTGCCGATTACGCTGGATAAATTGTTGTAAACCTGATTAAACCTTTGGGGGCGTTGAGGCATCTAAGGAGAATAAGGCACTTATAACGTCTGCCGGGCCATGAAAACACGACCGATCTTACCAGCTTTTGGTTTAATCTTATTCTTTTTTATCGCGCTGGTTGGGCCGCAGAAAACCGTGGCCCAACCCGGCGTTGATCTGCCGGTTGAGTCTTTTTACGACGAACTGGCGCCCTACGGGCAGTGGGTGCGCAACCCCCAATACGGCCAGGTCTGGATGCCGGAGGTCGAAGCCGACTTCCAGCCGTATGCAACCAATGGCCGCTGGGCCGTTACCGAATACGGCAACACCTGGGTTTCGGATTATGACTGGGGATGGGCACCGTTCCACTACGGTCGCTGGCTGTTCGACGATTACTATGGACGCTGGATCTGGGTACCCGACAGCGAGTGGGGGCCAGCCTGGGTAAGCTGGCGGTCCGGTGGGGGTTACTACGGCTGGGCTCCGCTGGGCCCCGGTATGAGTATTAACGTGAACATCAACATCAACCTGCCGTTCAATTACTGGACGTTTGTTCCGCAGGCGTATTTCACCAGCCCGCGCGTTTACAGCTACTGCATTCCACGCACGCGGGTGGTCAATGTTTACCACAACACTACAATTATCAATAACGTCTACCGGTATAACAACCGATCATACGGCTACGGGCCGCGTCGGGAGGAAATCGAACGGTATACGCGCCGGAATGTGCCGGTGTACCGGGCCAACGAAGTGGTTCGGCGCGGAACAGTCGGGGCGCGGGGTGGTAACGGTTCTTCCTATCCGTCCGACCGGTTCAGCAACCGGGGCGAGTATAACGGAAACAGCCGGGGAACGCTGGCCGAACGAAACCTGAATGATAACCGCTCCAACCGGGGCGGCTTTCCCGGCAGTCGGGGGGATAACGAAATCAATCGGAATGACGGTTTTAACCGCCGACCCGGTACTATGAACCGTCCGGATTTTGGCAACCGCCCCAACATAGACAATGATAATCGTCCGGATTTTAGTAATCGACCGGGTTTCGACAATAATGGTATAGACCGCCCAAACCGGAACGGAAACCGGGTAAACCGTTTCGAAAGTCCTTCCGAGAACCGGGCTAACCCGGGCTATACGCCACGGAGCAACTCGCCCTCGTTTGAACGCCGGTCGGAAAACCGTCCGTTCCCGCAGCCGGACCAATCCAGCCGTCGCGAAGGCTGGTCAGGAAACCGTGGTTTTGAAGGAACTCCGCAACGGATGGAACGCAGCCGGGAGTCGTTCCCGCAACGGTCAGGAGATCAGGCTCCCCGGCACTATCAGGAGCGCCAGAACTCGTCCAACCGGGGCGAAGGGAGCGGTAGCCGTCGCGGACCGCAGTAAACCAGATCAACCAGTTGGAGCCGTTGGGCCGGAGCGTTGTCGCCCCGGTCCAACGGTTTTTTATTTAATGCGGGATAGAATGGTATAATCGATATAAAACGTCCCGAACGGGATAAAGCAGGCCAGAATCACTTTCCAGGTCGTTTCCAGGAATTTCCACCGTCGCTCAATGCCGAAGCTTAACGTGTTGATGACAAACAGCAGGAAAAACAGCCCGTGAACCGGGCCAATGGCTTTCACCAGCGAAGCGTCGCCACCCGAATATTTGAGCGGTACGGCAACGCCCAGCAGCATGAGCAGCGAAATACCTTCCAGAAAGCCGATCAGTCGGAGTCGGCCGAGTTTGGTTTGAAACAGGTTGAACATGGCTAAAAGGCGCGAAAATAAGGTCGATTGGCGAGGGGTGAAAACGGCCAGGGAATGGCCACGAAAATGATCAGCAGCGCCAGCAGGAACCAGATCGTCATGGTTTTGAATTTGGCCCCATCGGTTTCTTTGCGTTTGGAAGCCGCCGATCCGATGGTAATAAAAAATACCGCTACCGTCATCAGCGTAATGTGAATCAGGCCGAAAAACAGGAACTCGAGCTGACGGCTGGCCTGACTGAAGTTGGCCCGGAAATAACTGATCACCGGGCTATTGAAATACAGCGTATAGCCGATCATCAACTGAATGTGCGAGATGGTGGCGGTAATATGCCGGATGGAGTTGTCCGATCGGGTATACATCCTTTGGCCGAACCAGCCGGTTAACCCCCGGTAGGTGGCATACAGCAAACTCAGGAGGACCAGCCATCGGAATGCGGAATGGAAAAATAATAAGGCGGAATACATGGTGATTTGTGGGCATTTCTGATGGGCACAAAGGTCAAAAAACCGTCCGCAACGGGTTAGGATGGATAAAGCCGTTTTTAGGACTTTTCAATCATTCGGCGAAATGCGGAGGGCGTCTGGTTTTCGTATTTCTTGAACAGACGGGTAAAATAAGAGGGATCGTCCAGACCGACTTCCACGGCAATCTCGCTCACCGACAGGTTGGTCTGGCTGAGCAATACCTTGGCTTCGAGCAGAATGGCTTCGTCAATCCACTGGGTCGGCGATTTGCCGGTAATGGCTTTTACGGTTTTATTGAGGTGATTGGGCGTAATGTTTAGCAGCGACGCATAATCCGTAACCCGTTGTTTGGTCCGGATCTGCGAAAAAAGCAGTTCCCGAAACCGGTTGGTAATCGTCACCCCCGCCACCGGACCGGGGCCGGACGCGGGCCGGTAAACCCGGTTGACTTCACACAGCAGGGTGAGCAGATACGACTGGAGCAGGTCGAGGTTCTGAAGACCGTTCTGCGAATAATCGATCATCAGCCGGGCAAACAGCGGCCGGATGAATGCCGCCGACTGCGGACCGGGCTGGATCAGGGGGTTGCCCCAGACCCTGAGAAAATCGAACTCGTTTAACAGGTTGTTCTTGAAAAACTTCCCGATCAGGAAATCCGCATGAAAACCGCAGATATACCCTTTGTTAACATCATCTTCCCGGAACGAAAACACCTGACCGGCGGGTACAAACAGCATCTCATCCGCGTGAATGGTGTATGGCTCGCTGCCGATTTTCATGCTGGCTTCACCGTCGGTGATGTACAGGCAGGAGGTGATGGTGGAGCGGGAAGCCGGTACCGCCCGGGTAACGAACTGATACATATCCTCCACACGCATGATAAAAAACTTACCCATGTCGCCCCGAAAAAAGCCACCCAGTTCTTCCGAGGGCATGAACTGCCCGGTAAACGCCCGCGTATCGTATAGCTTGATTTCACTCATGCCGGCGATGGGTTGATCTTCAGCCGGTCGATCATCATAATGGCCCGGTCGATGCGGACCTGCGGGGTTTTGGCCCCATCGACGTAATAAATGATACCCCGCTGCTGATTGGGTGTCAGCGCGTGAAAAAGCCGGTTGCCTTCTTCGTCAATAGCCAGTAGTTCCGTCAGTTCTTCGGGCATTTTGCGGCCGTATTGGCTGTCGTCTTTCCAGATAACCACCTGGAGCCTATCGCCCAGTTGCAGTTTACCCTGCTGCCGGATGGGCGTTCCGATGCTGATGAAAAACGAACCATCGCCTTTGGGCCGGAGTGCGCAGTGAAACTCGATGCTGTCGTTGAGCAGGCACATGATCCGAACCGGTTTGGGACGCGTAAACTGCTGGGCCACTTCGTCGGGAACGGCCATATAATGGGTTCGGTCGCGCTGCTCAAACCGTTCCAGAATGGATTCAAAACGGACCGACTGGAGAGAATCAGTGTTCATGGTAACATTCGCCCGCAGTTTCTTTCGCCACGGTCCAGCAAATTACCGGTTTTAACCGGGTTTACAAACCCACCTGAAACGACACTTTCACGGCAAACGGCGTCGCGTTGGGATGCTGGCGGTAGGTCAATCGGTGCATGGCTTCCACGCGCACCAGCTTAAAAATATTCTCAAGCCCGTAGCCCACTTCCACGTACGGATCGCGCTGGAGAGAGTAGACGGGCAGCAGGGCTTTTCCGGAGGCATCGTGCGTTGCAATCAGGTTACGATTCGACTCGCTTAAACTGCCCCACAGTAATTTGCCCGTCACAAAACTACGCCAGCCCAGCCGCCGGACCAGCGGAAGCCGGTTGGTGAGCAAGCCTTCAAATTTGTGTTCCAGCGCCACCGATGCGTACCGGTCGCTGACAAACTCGCCGTAATTCATCAGGTTATAGGCCGTGCGGTTGTAGAACGGCGTCTGGTTGCCAACGTGTACCTGCAACAGCGGATAGGGCAGGGTGGAGGGGGTATATCCCGCCTTAACCGTGTATTGCGTCCGCCCGAACAGGCCCCACCGCAGCGTATGATCCAACTGGAACTGCCATTTGTGGAAGTCGCCAAACGTGCCACCCTCAAACGAAGCCGTTCCGTATGTATACCGCAGGCTGACGATGGGCGCGGTTTCGGTGGGTCGGCGCTGCATCCGGCGTTTGGTTACCCGGCGGCTCGGAATCCGCCCCGGTGCGTAACGCAGTTCGAGAAACGCTTCCCGGCTCCAGAAATCAGAACTGAGCACGGTTTGCTGCGTGTCGGGAACGGGTTGGCGGAAGGCAAACGGAAAAAGTGGGTCGATGCGTCGGTAGCGAATACCGGCGGTCTGAATAAAATCGGTTCCTAAATCGCGCTGTACCGACAAAGCCGTTTCGTTCTGGTAAAAAGCTTGCGGGTAAGGGCCGAACCGGCTGGTGATGCGTAAAAAAGGGTTATCGGCTAAATCCTCGGTTCGGAAGCCCAGTTGCTCCAGGTCGTAGGTGCTTTTCAGCGTAATGAGTGTCAGGGGCTGGCGCGTCGGAATGTAGTTGATTTCGCCCCCCATTTTCCAGACCTGATCGCGGGTTCCGTAGGCACCGTAGGCCGATAGCTGCCAGTTCCGGCTGAACTGGTTATTGGTTTGCAACCCCAACCGCAGGCGGTGCCCTTCAACCGGGTTGTAGGCCCACATCGAAAAAACAGACCCGGCCTCAACACCTTTCGTGAGCGGGAGATAGCCGCCGTTGAGTACAAACTGGCCTGTGCGGCTCATGAATTTGATAACCGGCAGATTGCGGACGGTGTCGAGCAGGGCCCGCGTCTGCTGGTTGGTCCCGGATTCTGTGGCGCTTTCCCGCTGCGCCTGCCAGTAGTCGGCGGATGCTTCCGAACGGTCTTCGGCCAACTGGACCTCCGTATCGAAAAACCCGACCGGCCTGGGCCGCCCTACCAGCGGCTGACGAACCGTGGTCCGGTAATCGACCGTGGCCCCGAAGGTATTTTTTACCACCTCATCCACCTGGATGTTCAGGTGCGTCACTTCGGGAAGCCAGGCGCTGGCCGATTCTCCGGCCGTTTCGTAGGTCTGTTCAATGTCGATTTGTTTAATGAAATTCACGTTGGCGGCTGCTCCAACCCGCGCATTGATCTGCACCAGGGCGTAGCTGACGGTATCGATCCACATCTTGCCGCTGAAAACCAGATCGCGCTCGTTTTTGGGATCGAAATCAATGACGTAGCAAGTATGCAGGCCCACCTGAGCGGTATCGGCCAGAAAGTACGAATAGGCCGTCCGGCTATTCTCGGCCAGCGGTGAAATAAACTCCTTTTTGAACAGGCTGACGGTATTCTGGTAAAAATTGAGGGTATTGAAACCGGCTCCCGTAAACATCGTGATGAAGCTGTCGTCGGTCAGCCCGGCGCTGCTGATGGCCGTTTTCAGAATGTGTTCTTTCTGGCGTTCGGGTTGCCGCCGGGCGTACAGTTTCGAAACGGTTTCGGAGAAAAAGATCGGCACGTGCGTCAGCGGTTTTCCGGGTTGTTTTTTCTCGAGTGCCCGCAGAATGGTTTGCACGGGTTTACGTCGGCGGAACCGTTCGGCCAGTTGGGTAATGCTGATCGAAAGCTGGCTGTAGGCTTCATATTCGTAGCCGTCGAGCTTCCGGAAATCATTTTCCGACCGATGGGCCGATACGGCACGCAGGATGCGGAAGGCCGGATTTTCGCCCGCCCGTATTACCACTTCGTTTAATTGCGTTGCCACGGGTTTGAGCACGATTTCGATGGGTTTGTCGGCGCTGGCTGCGTTGAGGGCAACGGTGGTGAGCTGGTAGCCCATGGCCGAAACCAGCAACGAATCGGCCCGTTGGCTGACCGTTAACCGAAACAGGCCGTTTTCATCCGCCTGCGTACCAATGGGTTTGCCTTTGACGGCTACCGAAGCAAACGGAACTGCCGCCCCGGATGGTGTTTCGATGATGCGACCGGAAAGGACCAGCGAGCCGGATGTCGGCTGTCCGAAAGCGGCCCACGTTGTTATGAATATACTTAAAATGGCTGCTGGAAAACGGGTTAAAAGTCGGCGAAAGCCGTTGGATAAGGTTTGCAAACGCAGGTTCATTCTCTTCGTCGTGTTGTTTACTGTGATTTATGCCACTAGGACGACAAAGGTGACGTTTACCCCTACGGTTCAAAGAGAACGGTGTGCGTGAACAGGTAAATTCTACGTTTGAATTGCGGTTTTATGGAAGTGAACTGACTGATTTTTTGATGGGCCTAAACCGTCCGGGAAACCACGGAGCCGCGCAGCGGTTTCTGATTTAGTATTCGGACGCCAGCCGGGCGTAATAAACCGAGTCCAGAAAGCGGCCGTTGAAATAGCTGGCTTCCCTGAAATGGCCTTCTTTCCGAAAACCGCTGCGTTCCAGCACCCGGGCCGACGCCGTATTGTCGGGATCGACGATGGCTACGATGGAATGCAGCTTCATAACCCGAAAACCGTAGTGGACAACGGCCTCCAGGGCTTCCTGCATGATGCCCCGGCCCTGGTACTCCGGATGCAACAGATAGCCCACTTCGGCCCGAAAGTTTTCCGGACTGATCCGGACAAAGCCAATGGTGCCGATAATGCCCGGTTTGTTGTTCAGCGTGATTCCCCAGGTAACGCTCTCATTGCGCCGAATGGCATCGTTAAAAGTCTGAATTAACCGGACCGCATCATCCACCCGGATCGTCAGCGGCCGGGGTATAAACTGCATCAGCGTCGGATCAGAGCGAAGCTGATGCAGCGCTTTTCCGTCCGACTGTTTTAATGGTCTGATGATCAGGCGAGCCGTTGTTAAGGTGGGGCAGGGGGTTAGGTTGATGGTCAACATGGCAAGAATAACGTTAAACGGCGGGAATGATGGGGTGATCGGTTTGCCGCTCAAACCGGATACCGTTCGTTCTCCATCTTTTGCGGGTAAGATACTTCTTTTCGATTTATCTTGCCCAACTGCGGTGAAATGGGGTATGAATGATGGCTAAAATTGCACAATTCGGTAATAATATAGTATCGTTTTTGTTGACCGGAAACGATTCACATACGAGAGATTTACTATTTTCGTTGCCTTAATACAACGTCAGATCCAACCACCGTTTCGTTATGCACCAGTCCGATCCTGATTTGCCACCCTTTGCCCGCTCCTGGCGGCAGCTCTATTTCCTCGTCATTGGCAGTCTGCTGCTGGAGATCGTCTTGTTTTACGGGTTTATGCAGTATTTTTCATGAGTGGTATTGATTGGTTGATTCTGGCCGGTACGCTGGCGCTCATCATCAGTTATGGCGTAATCCGCAGTCGGGGCAACCGCAGCATGGACGATTACCTGCTGGCCGACCAGTCGTTGCCCTGGTACCACGTCTGTCTGTCGGTCATGGCGACGCAGGCCAGTGCGGTTACGTTTCTTTCGGCTCCGGGGCAGGCGTTTACCGACGGGATGCGGTTTGTGCAGTTTTATTTCGGGCTGCCGCTGGCGATGGTGGTGCTGGCCATCACGTTTGTTCCCATCTTTCACCGGCTAAAGGTTTTTACGGCCTACGAATACCTCGAATCCCGGTTCGACGCCCGCGTTCGGGTCTTTACGGCTTTGCTGTTTCTGCTCCAGCGGAGTTTGTCGACGGGTCTTTCCATCTATGCCCCCTCCATTATTTTGTCAACCATTCTGGGGTGGAATATCTTCTGGACCAACATCATCATGGGCGGTATTGTGCTGGTCTACACCGTTTCGGGCGGGGCCAAAGCCATTTCGTACACCCATTTGCAGCAGATGCTGATTGTAACGGTGGCCATGTTTATTGCCGGTTGGATGACGGTACACTTGCTCCCGGCGGATGTCGGTTTTGTGGATGCGCTGCAAGTGGCCGGTAAATCCGGACGGCTCAACACCATTGACCTCACCTTTGACCCCGACAGCCGCTACAACGTCTGGTCGGGCCTGATTGGCGGTTTTTTTCTGCAATTATCGTATTTCGGCACCGATCAATCGCAGGTGGGACGGTATCTGACGGGGCAATCGGTCGGGCAAAGCCGGCTGGGGCTGCTGGCAAACGGGATGCTGAAAGTGCCGATGCAGTTTCTGATTCTTCTGATCGGGGTACTGGTTTTTGTTTTTTACCAGTTCAACCCTTCGCCGGTTTTCTTCAATAAAGTTGAAACCGATCAACTGCTGAAGAGTCCGTATGCCGATCAATACCGTCGGCTGGAAACGGAACACGAGGCCATTGCCGCCCGTCGGCAGAAGGCGGTGCTGACGCTGAACAAGGCGCTCTCCACAGACGATACAAAGTCCGTGGAACAAACCCGGGCGGTTATCAGTCAGACCGATCAGGAAGCCAAAGCGGTGAAAAACCAGGTGGTTGATTTAATTAAAAAGAACAATCCGGTCGGCGACACGAGCGACGTAAATTATGTTTTTCTGCGTTTTGTTCTCGATTTTCTGCCTCACGGCCTGATCGGTCTGCTCATTGCCGTCATTTTCAGCGCATCAATGGGGTCGATTGCGGCTGCCTATAACTCGCTGGCTTCGACCACCATTGTGGATATTTACAAACGGCTTTTCTGTAACAGTTACAGCGACGGTCATTACCTGAAAGCGTCCCGGATTGCGACGGTTATCTGGGGGTTATTCTGCATCGTGGTGGCCCAGTTTGCCAGTAAATTGGGCAGCATGATCGAAGCCGTCAACATTCTGGGCTCCCTGTTTTACGGGGTGATTCTGGGGATTTTTCTGGTGGCCTTTTACTTCAAATCCATCGGCGGAAAGGCCACGTTCTGGGCGGCTGTGCTGACGGAAGGAATTGTCATCTGGTGCTGGTGGACGGAGCTAACGGCTTTTCTGTGGCTTAATGTCATCGGCTGTGTTCTGCTGATCGGTATTGCCTGGTTGCTGGAAAAAGTAATGCCCTCCAGGCGGCTACAACCGGTGGATGCGGTGGATGTGTAATGTTACGGTATTCCGATAAATAGCAACGCCGATTTCAGGGTTGAAATCGGCGCTGGTGTTACAATCTGCTGCGTTTAGGCTTTCTTCTTCTTTCCTTTTGCGGGTGTCGCCGGAATCAGAGCCTGAAAATCGGTAACGCCTTTCTGAATAGCTTCTTTATAGAATCGAAAAACCGGGTCATTGGACGTCTCGCCTACCGTTAATGCCTTTTTGGCCAGCGGCAGGGCTTCGGCTGCTTTGCCCATTTTCGCCAGAATCTGCGCTTTGGTCCAGAGGTTAGCATACGTTTCTTTCAGCCCGATTGATTTATCAGCCCACGCCAGAGCCTGATCGAGATTCCGGTTTTTGGACAGATTCCAGTTGGCTGCGGCTTGCAGTACTCCGGCGTCTTCTGGTTTTTCGGCAACGGCTTTTTCGATGTTAGCCTGCGCATTAGCCAGCACATTGACTTTCAGGTTGGCCGTGGCCCGCGTATCGGCCCAATCCAGGTTGAAATTGGCGGTGCTGTCGGTCAGGTCGCTGAAACCAAGGGTGAACGTTTCCGAAGTTTTGCTCATTTTTTCAGCTTTAATCTGAACCCGAAGCGCATCTTCTTCCTTTTTATAACCGTTAGGAGCCCCTTCTTCGGCAGTGGCCGTCAGGTTTTTGTTAAAGATCAGGGTCCACTCGCCCTGATTCGGAATGGTAAAAACCGAGTACGTTCCGGCGGGAAGCTTCTGCCCCTGCACCATGACGTCCGTGGTGGTTTTGAAGTTGGTAGCGGCATTGGCCCCGGTCCGCCAGAGTTTGCCAAGCGGTGCCAGCGGGGTTTCGTTGCCTAACGCCGGGCGGCCTTTCAGGCTGGGTCGGGAAAAGGTGACTGTAAAGTCAGTTGTACCTACCGTCTGGATTACCGTTGCGCCGGGGCTGGGCTGCGGTAATTTAATTTGCGCGAGGGCGACCTGAGCTCCCAGCGTTAGCAGGGCAAGGATAGACAATTGCTTCATAATTCTTAGATAATTGTATGTCGTAGTAAAATCAGGACGAAGTTGCAGTTTTTTACAGTGAAAGCCAACATTCATTTTTAATATGCACCGTAAACCGTTGTTGAATCTGCTCATGAACTACCAGCCAGTCGATGAAGACGAACGACGGATGCTGGAGCAAACCATTCAGTTTGTCCACACCCATGCTGACTGTTTTGAGCGTCATCTCAGCGTCGGGCATGTGACGGGTTCGGCCTGGATTGTCAGTCCGGACCGGCGGCAGGTAGTGTTGCTGCACCATGCCAAACTCGACCGCTGGTTTCAACCCGGTGGTCATGCCGATGGTGACCCGGATGTGCTGGCGGTGGCGTTGCGGGAAGCGGAGGAAGAAACGGGGCTGTTGGAGTTAAAAGTGGTCAGTTCAGCCATTTTCGATGTGGATGTTCACACCATTCCGGCCCGCGCAACCGAGCCTGAACATCTGCATTATGACATCCGGTTTATGCTGGAAGCCGCTACGGACAGCCCCTTTATCAAGACGCGGGAAACAAAAGACGTGCGCTGGGTAAATTGTAGTGAAATTGAAAATTTAACCTCGGAAAAGTCAATTCTGCGAATGAAAAGCAAAATTAATGCTGATAACTAAAAACATAGTGATTTCTTATTAGTTATCTTAGCATCGAGAACAAATTTTTGGTTTTCATAGTACAACAAAACCACAGGAAAGTTATGAAGACGATAGTAGCGACCTGCCTGGGGCTATTGGCGATAGCTTTAGCTATTCCGGTCATGGCACAGGATAAACTGAAGAACGATCCGACGTACTCTACGGCTAATTATAAACATCCTAATAAGGCGGCAGCCGCCCGTCAATGGGAGCCTGAAAAGGGGATTGAATTCAGAAGACGGAAAGCGCAACCGCAGAACATTGCGACCTACCGCGAGCAACAGCGTCGGGGCGGTATTGGTGATCCGGCCATTGCTATACCCGCAACTCCTTCGATGGCCAACCGGAATTACAAGCAGCAAAATCGGATGGTTAGTCCACAACCTGCCAACAAACCGGAAGTGGCTGCCACCCGTACCGAAGCCGACGAAAGTGTTGGGAATTAACAGAATCTTCCTAAGGAAAACCACCTCAGCAACAGGGTGGTTTTTTTGTGCCCGAAAACATTGCCTATCTGCAAAACTGGTAAAGTCCGGGTCGTAGGGTAGCTGTTCTGTTGCCGTTAGGAATTTTCAGAAAGTCCTTGCTGGTAAAGCCGGTAGTTCTCGTCGTCGAAGCAAACAAACTGCACTTCCTGAACCGGTGTGTCACCTTGTTGCCCAAACTCCTGAACGGTTTTCAGGGCAATGGCGCAGGCTTTGTCTTTTGGGTACCCGTAAACGCCCGTGCTGATGTTGGGAAACGCCACTGTGGTCAGTCTGTGCTCCGTGGCAATTTCCAGCACCCGGCGGTAACAGCGGGCCAGCAGTTCCGGTTCGCGGCTGTTGCCACCGCGCCAGACCGGACCAACGGTATGAATGACGTAGCGGGCGGGCAATCGGTAGCCGTTGGTGAGTTTGGCGTCGCCGGTGGGGCAACCGTTGAGCGTCCGGCATTCGGCCAGCAAGTCCGGACCGGCTGCCCGGTGAATGGCACCATCGACTCCTCCTCCGCCCAGCAGGCTCGAATTCGCTGCGTTGACAATGGCATCAACCGCACATTTCGTAATATCTCCCTGAACAACCGTTCGTTTCATGCGTAAGTGCGTTAGTATTTCATCAGTTTCACCGTCCGCCGGGCGCTGGGTGCCGAAAGCGTCAGAAAATACAGGCCGGGCGAAAGGCTGAGGGCTTGCAGCGAAAAACGGGTTGCCCGGTCGGAGGTGTATTGCTGCCGCCAGACCACCTGACCCGCCGAGTTGGTGACCGTTGCGTCGATGGTCTGGTTCAACGGGATTTCGTTCCACTGGACCGTGATGCGATCGACGCTGGTGAACGGATTCGGATAAATCAGCAACGAATACGATTCGGCGGCAATGACCGATGCCCGTTCAAAATCAGGAATTCCATAACCAAGTTCGTTATCGGGTTTGGCCGACTGGCTGCCCGACTGACGCAGACATTCAATCACCTGCTGAGCGGTCAGGCGCGGGTTGGCCTGCCAGAACCCCGTTGCCAGGGCCGCCACCAGCGGGGCCGAGTAGGAGGTGCCATTTCCGGTCGTAATCAGCCCCGTTGACGAGCCCAGAGTGGTGCCAAGTCCGTAGGCAACCAGGTCGGGTTTGATCCGCCCGTCGGCTGTGGGGCCAAACGAGCTGAAAGGCGCTTTAAAGCCGTCGCGGTCGACGGCGCCGATGGACAGGATCGTAGCCACATCCGCCGGTGCGCTGATGTAGTGCCAGGGATCGTTGCCTTCATTACCGGCTGAAACCACCACCAGCATACCGGCTTCGGAAGCCCAGCGGGCGGCCCGGCTGATAAGCGTTGTTTGCCCGTTCAGGTCGTTGTAGGCATGGTTTTGGGTGGGATCATCGAAGGAGGTGTAGCCCAGCGACGAGTTGATCACATCGACTCCCGAGCTGTCGGCGTATTCAGCACCAAGCAGCCAGTTCACTTCCTCAACCGGGGTTTCGCTCGACGCGTCTTCCGTTCGCAGCAGGAGGTAGGACGCTTTGTAGGCAGGCCCGACCAACTGGTCTGGCTGATAACCGGCCATGATCGACAGGACGTTCTGCCCGTGCGAATCGTCTTCGAACACGCCCGTTTCTTTCTTCACGAAATCATAGGTACCGACCACGCGGTTTTCCTGAAAAAGCTGGCTCAGAAACGGCACCTGATTGGCGTTGCGGAAACCGGCATCCAGAATGGCCACCAGCATTCCCTCGCCCCGGTAGCCCTGCGCGTGCATTTTATCGACGCCAATCTGGAGTAACTGATCGCGTGAATTGCCGTATACTTGCGGGTCGTCAACCTGGCCGCGTTTGTCCCGGCGCCGGTTGGCCGTAAACTGCGCAAATCCGACCCGGGCGCGGCCAATGGAGCGGTTGTTTTCAATACCGGCCACAAACGGCAGGGCGCGGATGGCCGCCAGATTGCCGTCGGTGGACTCGACCAGAACGGCATTGGCCCAGCGCGAACTAAACCAGATTTTGGCACCCGCCTGCTGAAGCGCCGACACGTAAGCCGGATTGACGGGCAGGTCCTTTTCCTGAACAGAAATGCCCTGTTTCTCCCGACGCAGGATGGCACGCTGGGAAAGAAATTGCTCCGGTCGGCTGACTGAATACGGCGAGTTGGCTTTGTCTTTCAGCAGGACCAGGTATTTACGATTCTGGGCCTGAGTCGAAAAGCCGCCAGCCGTCAGCAGGAGCAGGAAAAGCAGGGTTCGTTTCATAAAGGATTGGCTTCCAGTGTGCCCGTTAAGTGTTTAACCTCGTCATAAACGGTTACGCCGAGTAGTTTCCAGTGCATGGTTCCCGATACACCATACGTTATTTTACGGTCTTTCGTTGCTTCAACGGATACCAGGTGGGGCTCCCAGCCATAGCCGGTTATTGAACCCATTAAATGAGGGGTGGCCGATAGGGCAACGGTTTTACCGGACGTTGAATCGGTGCCGGTTTCCACGGTTAGTTCAATCCGGTTTACCCAGTTTTTGTCAATGGTGCTGTACCTAATCCGGTGTGAGGCTGGTCGTATGTTGATTTTGGGCGCAAGGCCGATGGTTCTCGTCGGTTTACTTTCTTTACGGGTTGAATTACCCGAAAACAGCCCTACCACAAAAACAACGGCGGCAAAAAGTCCCATTTTTTCCCGAATCAGCTTGGTGGCCCGAAAGCAGATCACCAGAAAGAAAATAATGAGACCGATATTCAGCAAGGTCCAGAAGAGGTGTAGCATGGGTTTGAATGGAGTGTCTCACCAAATCTACGCATCCTTTCATAATTTTCCGTATGACCGCAGCCGCATATAATACCGAATGCCGTAATCAATCTGGGCTTTGCCGACGCACGACGGAGTGGACGAACAAAACTGCAACTGAACCTTTTCCCGGTAAATCAGTCCCACGTTCCGGGCGTAGACTTCCAGGCGTTTGTCCTGATTAACCAGTGTGGAGTCATTTTGTTGGATCACCGTAGCCGTTTGGGGAAACGTCTGATTCAGAATGTTAAAGGACTTCCCCGTATGGCGAAGCTGGTAGTTGTCTTCCCCCAGCGTATTGTACGCATTGCCGTTCCACTGCAACTGATCCGTCAGCGGAAAAACCAGCTTGAGGTAGACCACGTTATTTTCGGTTCGGAGGAGTTGATCGTCGGAAAGCCGGACGCTGCTTACCGAGTCGGGTTGCCAGCTTGCCTGCTCATTCGCCCGTCGATAGCGTTCAATGCGGAAGGCGGTACCGTTGGCCGGGTCCGTCTGCGAGTCGGTCGTTACTTCGCGCAACTGATAGGTCTGGGTTGTCGGCGTTCCGTTTAGCGCAAAGCGTTGTTCCGTTACGTCATAAATACGGTATGAACCGGCTTCCAGCGGAAAGTAGTCGTACCCGGGAGCCTGCGGTTCGGTATGGGTCTGGCAGGCATGGAGAAAGAATAATGCTGCTACAAGCAACAATGTACAGCAAAATCGAATAGTGGAATGGAGTTGAAAAGGCTTCATGGACAAAGACGTTAGAAAACGAAAATACACAGTTTGCGCCAGCGTAACAAACCGTGGACCAGAATGGGGTGGCTCGTAAGACCGTCGCGTCAATAATCTTACCGATGGCAGCTATTCCAGCAACGGGCTAACAGAAAAGCCGTTCCAGACTTGAAACGGCTTTTCTTATGATTTATTCAATAAACTCCCGTAATCAGACCATGTGACCGATAGCGGGCATGGAAAACGGCGTCATTTCTTCGCCCTGCTCCGACTGCCGGAAGCTTTTCATGATCCAGCCACCGCCGATCACGTCGTCGCCTTCGTAAAAAACGGCGGCCTGTCCGGGGGCAATGGCCGAAACGCCCTGTTCGAACAGAACCTTAATCCGGTCATCGGCTTCCTGCGTAATCAGCGCCGGGGTGCCCGGGTCTTTATAACGAACCTTCGTAACGGTTTCCAGCGGTTTTTCGAGCGCGGCATATTTTTGCAGGTTCAACCGGCTGACAATCATACCGTCGCGGTACAAGTCTTTGTCAACACCCAGCACCACCTCGTTAGCCTCTTTCCGAATGTCGGTAACGAAAACCGGGAAGCCCAGCGCAATGCCCAGCCCTTTCCGCTGGCCGATGGTATAAAAGGGGTAGCCTTCGTGTTTACCGACTACTTTCCGGGTGCCGGTTTCGGCGTCTTCCAGAATGAAGTTTCCGCCCGCAACCGACTGCTCCAGCCCCGGAACGCGCCGTTTCAGGAAGCCCCGGTAATCGTTGTCGGGCACAAAGCAGATTTCGTAGGATTCTGATTTGGTAACCAGTTCGATAAACCCGCGGTCTTTGGCCATTTCGCGGATTTCCGATTTGCGCAGGTGTCCCAGCGGTAATTTGGTCCGGCTCAGGCTTTCCTGCGAGACCCCCCACAGGACGTAGGATTGGTCTTTGAGGTTGTCGATACCGCGGGAAATCACAAACCGACCGTTGGCGGGGCTTTCATCGGCAACCTGCCGGATGTTGGCGTAGTGGCCCGTGGCAATGAACTCGCAATCAAGCCGGTCGGCCCGGCGCAGCAGCGCATCCCATTTGATGTGGGTGTTGCAGAGCACGCAGGGATTCGGGGTACGGCCTTCCAGGTACTCGCCCGTAAAGTGGTCAATCACCGCATCGCCGAACTCGGAGCGGATATCCAGAATATAATGCGGGAAACCGAGGTTGACGGCGATGTTGCGGGCGTCGTTGATGGAATCGAGGCTGCAACAGCCGGTTTCTTTCTTAGTGCCGCCCGACGAGGCATAATCCCACGTTTTCATGGTCATGCCGATTACTTCGTAGCCTTGTTCGTGCAGCATCACTGCCGCCAGGGAAGAGTCGATGCCGCCACTCATGGCGACCAAAATACGTCCGTGTTTGCTCATGGTTTATCTGACAAGGTTCAAAGCCTTGCGATAATTATTGAATAATGAATAATAGACAATGCGTAAGGAAACCGTTACTTTGTAGTGTAACACCGTTTACATCGGCGATGGTTTCTTGCTGCAAAGGTAACGCAATAAGCTGTCAAATTCAGTATCCATCCGATAATCCATTCATTATTCTGTGGTTAGTAATGGCTTTAAAAACAATCGTTAAAATTAGTAATGTAACCAACCTGAGCGATGCCCGCTACTGCGCCGGCATGGGCGTCGATCTGCTGGGGTTTTCGATGGACGAAAGCTCCGAGCAGTACGTAGCCCCCGATACATTCAGGGAAATCCGTTCGTGGGTAACGGGGCTGCACATCGTTGGGGAAACATCCTCCATCGACCCGCTGGAAATTGAGCGGCTGCTGGAATTGTACCAGCCGGACGTCCTGCAAATCGAAGAACCCGCCCTGCTGCCTTACCTGTCCACTTTCGACAGCCGCCTGATTCTGAAAGCCGACCTGGCCCTGCTCACCCTCGATCAGTTGGAAGCCTACTTTTCGGCCATTCAAACCGATCAGGTCGATTATTTCCTGCTCGAAAGCAAAGCCAATAGTCACCTGGACGACGACCTGAAAGCTGTTCTGCACCGGCTTGCGGCCCAATACCCCATTCTGCTCGGAACCGGCTTTACACCCGAATCCATCCACGACCTGCTGGCCGAGCTTCCCGTTCAGGGTATTGCGCTCACCGGCGGGGACGAAGACCGCCCTGGTTCACGCGATTTTGGCGAACTGATGGACATTCTGGAAACGCTGGAAATCGACGACTGAATTATTAGGTTAAACCCGGTAGTATGTATTACCTATTATCCGGTTTAGCGTACTTCCATCCGTACCCGCGTCCATTCTTCCCTTCTTTCTTTTAAGCTACCCAAAACGGCTCTAGGTTTACATCGTGTTCAACAAATACGATCATGACCAAACGCTTAGAACGTTATCGCGACGAGGCCATGCTGGGCGGAGTAGCCGCCGGTATGGCCCATTATTTCAATATTGACCGGACGCTGATCCGGGTCCTGTTTGTAGCCGGTTTTTTCCTGCCGCACGTTCCCTCCCTGATAATTTATGCTATCTTGTGGATTGTGCTACCGGAACGGGTTTCCGGCTTTTATACTGCTTATCAGTCTGATCCTTCAACTAATGTGTACACAACTATGAATACGAATGAACGCAATGGTAACGTCGTCGGGGGAGCCATTCTGGTAGGAATCGGTTTTCTCTTTCTGCTCGACCGCTGGTTTGACATCAATTTTGGCGATATGTGGCCGCTGATCCTGATCGGTATCGGTGCGTGGCTGATCGTTAAAGACCGGAACCGCAACAACGATAACGACGTACCCCCTCCACCAAACCGCTACACGAGCGGCACCGATCCGTACAATCCGGGTCCCAGCACGACAGATCCGTATTCGACCAATCCACCCCAACAACCCCTCTAACCACTCATGAACCGAACAGGCTTATTCTGGGGAATTGCGCTGATCACGCTGGGCGTGGTATTTCTGGGCCATAATTACGGCTGGTTCTATATCGACTGGGGCTTCTTTTCCAACTTCTGGCCGGTGCTGATTATTCTGGCGGGTCTGAATCTGATCTTCGCGCGCCGTAATCCTGGCGCGGCCGTAGTGACCACCGTCCTGCTGGGGGTGTCGGTACCGCTGGCGATTGTGGGGGCCTTCCACGGGAATCGTTGGGATAACGATCGGGATAGTTACCATTATAATTACCACGATGAGGAGGACAATGAAGACTCGGACGAAGCCCGGGAGCGCGATGAGGAAAACCGTGACCGTAATGGAGAAAACGACCGGCCAAAGGTGCAGACCAGCCACATTGCCGAGCCAATGGACCCCACCATCACCCAGGCCAGCCTGAAGTTTGAAAGCGGGGCCGGACGGTTTTACATCGGTTCGTTGTCGGATAGTCTGGTGGAAGCCGATACCCGCATGAGTGTCAGTAAGTACAGCATGTCGGTGAGCCGTAACGCTGAAAGCAATTCGGCGGATGTTCATGTGAAGCTGGACGACGATAGTTTTAACCTGAAATCCGGTGAGCTGGTCAATCAGGTAGATTTGCGGCTGAATCAGAAGCCGTCGTGGTCGTTTGAATTCGGCATTGGTGCCGGACAGGCTAACTTTGATCTGAGCGCCTACACCGTCCGGTCGGTAAAGCTGGAAGCCGGTGCCGCCGATCTGGACCTGAAACTGGGTGAGCGGGCTCCGCTTTCCGATGTAAAGATTGAGTCAGGGGTAGCCTCGGTGACCATTAAAATTCCAAAAACGGCTGGTTGCCAGGTCGAAACCAAAGGCGCCCTGAATATTAAAAAACTGGACGGTTTTGTTGAAATCGGTGGGGGCGTTTACCAGACACCTGGATATGCAGCCAGCCCGAAAAAGATCAACATCGCCTACGAAGGCGGAGTATCCCGCTTTGCGATAGAACGGTATTAGGATAAGAAATAGGTAAAAAAGGCCGCCGGACCCTCCTGGCGGCCTTTTTTTATGAAATAAAGAACCATCCTGACCGATTTGCCATTTAACCGGTATTTCGACCGTAGAAGTACTATGTATAGCAAGGTACCTTGCGGATTTTTACTTTTAAATCGTATAACGGCTGTTTTGGCAGGCCGCTCACAACGAACGCACAAACAACGAATACGATGAAAAAACTAGTTGCCTCCGCTTTCCTCACCTTACTTTTAGGGATGATTTCCGTTTGTTTTGCTGATAATAGCCAGGACGCCCCTGAAGCGAAATCTTCCTTTCGTTTAGCGGTTTATCCGGCTGCTAACAACATGAAGATCAGTGTGAATATTAAGAAAGCTAAAAACAGTAAAGTCAACATCCGGCTGCTGAATCAGATGGGGGAGACGCTGACGGTTCTGAACCTGGGCCGAGACAATGAATCATCGACCATTCGGTTTGACCTCAATCATCTGGAAGACGGTATATACCGGATTGAAGTATCGGACGGTAGTAAGACCGAAATAAAAACGGTATTCCTGCAAACCCGCCCGCCCCTGACTACCGCTTATCGGTCTGTTTGTCTAAACTAAAGACGGCGAATCGTCACAATTTCAGAGAATAAGACGGTTTTTCCGGATAATTGAAAAATAGTTCAGAAAAAACGGTGATTTCTGGTGCTCACTGGTCTCTATAACTGTGAAGGCTTTTGCCTCTCATCATAGGTTGGTTGAGCACAGGCTCCGGCGTTTGCCGGAGTTTTGTGTTTTCAGATGGTATGCGCTAACCGGCAACAGGCCCGATCTGGACAGAAATCCTTCCAGAAACGGTGCTGTTTGCCAGATCGGCCTGCTTCAACAGGGGCAAAACTGTAAGGCAGGCCGTCAGTAATCCGGCTAAACGGGAAGAACGAATGGCGATGCTGGAGAGATGGTATCAACAGCCCGCCGGAATGAAGCTCTGGAGGCTTTTCTCAGATGGCCTTGCTTTTCTCCAATCAGAACCTTCACTAAAGGAACAAGCTGACCGTTGAAATCCGTCACATACTGGACCGGTCTGGATACAATACCGTTCTGAATAAGCCAGTTATCCATGCCAGCATTTTCTGAATAATTTTTAATGTACGCGTACCCGTCAGGACAAGGGGCATCCGCCAGATTAATGCTGATCCGGCAGTAAGGGAGGTTAAGCGATTTTTCCATGAGTTGAATGGTCAGCCTGCCATTCTTGTAATTTCCCAGTTTAACGGTTACGTCGGTGCCTTCGTGGGTGTAAATCGCGTTAGTCATGGATGTTAGCTTTTTGATGGATAAATTTATTTTGTTACCGGGCCGCTGTTCTGACATACGGTATGTAGTGTCAGTCTGATGAGTGGCAGAAGCACCTAAAACAATTCTTGTGTTGCTTGCGTATGCAATTATAATTATATTTGTTTATAGAAACAATCGTATCGGCTGGATTTGTGGAAATTTTTTCGCTTGGTCTTTATGGTCTAGCTTACAGAACGTTACGGCGCTTAACTGAACAGAATTGTCAGGGCGATGATAACAAAGGTGAAGATCACCAGCCAGTCGGGACGATTGGGTCGGGGGCTTTTTCGCGACGGTTTTCCGAACTGGTTGTAGTAAATGGCAAAGCGGGACGGGCGCGGATGAAGGGACCGGATAAAGAACAGATGGACAGTCATGATTCATCGGGTTGTTTCACGACCAAAACTGTATTCCAGTCCTTAAGCCTATCTAAATATGGCCTTAAAATTTACTTAGAACCCTAAAGTTCGTAGGTGACGGTTTGCCGAAGTACCGGGCCACCTTCCGGTTTAAATGCAACCTGCAAAAGACCTTTTTTATTGGTTTTACGATACGTGGCGGTTTGGTAAAGAATCCGGCCCGTTTCAAAACCCAGCATTTTTTTCTCCATCGAACCGGCACCAAACGTGAGCGGACGAAAGCTGGCTTCGGTTAGGGCCGTGTCCATCTCCGTCACCGTAAAAACCGTATCCTGGGCGGAAATCCCCTGAACCTGTACCAGCAGCAGACCGGTGGCACTGGTCGGGTCACCATTTTCGTCTACCAGGGCTACAGACACAATCAGGCCGTCGGCCCCGTCTTTCCGGACGGCCACTTCTTTCAGGGCTTTAGGGGTATTCTCGTTTTTACACCCGACTGCTAGCAGCACCAGTAGCAGGAATCCAGCGGTTTTCATCAGGACGATTGATTAAGGAATGGTTTATAATCAATAACTGTCCGGATGATAAACGGTTTGCGGCAGTGCGGTTTCGGGCTTGCAGTGCCTGCTTTTGCGGGTTGGTCCGCTGCAAGCCCGAAACCGTTCATTTCGGAACTACTTCGGCCATTTCGCCAGCGGTTCAACGGCTTTTTTGCCCAGCTTTTCGGCTTTCTGGGGAATGAGCAACACCGTTAGCGCCGTTTTGGCACTGGCCGCAACCGGTATTTCGAAACCGACGCGGACCGTGCCGGGGTTGGGGGCGTCGTATTCGTTGGGGGACTCGGTTGTCCAGGTTTTCAGGACCACATTGGCCGGTTCCCGCACTTCCAGCACCAGCTTCTTGCCGTCTTTGGTCAGCTCGGCTTTGTTGTTGCCGAGAATTTTTACGTCAGTCGGTGTCAGCATGGTCCAGCGTACGGTGGTTGGAGCGGCTTTGTTTTCGAGTTCATCCCGCACGACGACGTAGCTTTTATCCACCAGCGCAATGCCCCGCACGGCTTTCTGAACTGATTCGGCATAAAGCTCGGTCATATCCGTCACGGCATTCATAAAAGCGGGTGTTTTTGAAACCGCCGTGATGGGTGCCTGGCCGTTTACCACCTGCATCGCATTGTTGATTGTCAGGGTATTGTGGACAAAGTTGTTGTACCGGAACACCTGCCAGCGCTGCGAATTCTGGTTCTTGTTCCATAAATCCACTTTCTTGGATTCCAGCGATTCGTAGTCCTGCATCCCGAAATCCATTGCCCAGCGAACCTCGTCGGCTTCCATTATAAACGAGCCCACATCCATGTGCGCGTGGCTCGCCGAAGGACTACCTCCTTTGAAGCCCACGTACACAGCCGCCGGGTCGGTCCAGGACGACCGCATCATCGCCACTGGTGTTTTTCCTCCGCCCGTCCACATCAGCGCTTTCGGCTCCTTCATAGCCGCCGTGCTCACCCCGGCGCTCCAGAGCATGGTGGCGGGCAGCAACCGGTTTTTGATCAATTGCTGAGCCTCATCGTTCAACAGATGGCTGCGCTCAACCCACAGCAGCGAAGGGTCTTTCTGGCGGGCGGCAAACCAGAACATGGCCGGTTCAAGACCGACCCCGCTCCCGGCATCGGAATAATTAAACGGAAGGCCGGAGGGGCCGGTCATGTTTTCCATATATCCTGCGGTTTTCAGAAATCCCGGCTGGGCCGACAGGCCAAAATCCTTCCCGAACGCTTTTTCCAGCGCACTGATGAGCATGACATTAAAACTTGTTCCGTAGCCCCAGTAACTGTAGCCTTCGGGGTAGGCACCGTCCGGGCTGTATTCGGCCATCGAAATAACCACCGATTCGAGTGCGCGGTTGACGATTTTTTTGCCCAGTTCGGGCTGGTCTTCAAAAATGGCCAGCGCACCGTATACCATGCCTGCATTACAGACCTGATTCCAGTTGTTGGTCGTTCTCAGCCAGCTATTATACTTCGGATCAAGCGAGGGTTCAATCCCTTTTTTCAGAATCGCTGTTTTGATTGCCGTCCGCGACGATTCGGGTAAACCGTCATACAGCCAGTCGTACCCCAGCGCAACGGCCATCGTCATTTCGCCCACGTCCAGAAAATGCGACGGATTCCAGTCGCTGAACGCCGAGATGGCGAGCAGTTCTTTTTCTGCCCGACGGAGGTAATTTTCCTGCCGGGTCATGCGCCAGCCGTAACTCAGAAAAAACAGTCGGCGCAGGCCCTCGCGGGATTTGCCCAGCAGGCGTCGCCCAATCTGAATCCGTTCGATTGGGGGGACCTCCATCAGCGCATCGCATTCGGCCAGAATAATACCGTGTAATTTCGCCCATGCTTTATCGGCGCCGATGGTGCGTTTGATCGCATCTTCTTCGCCTTTCAGGAGCAGGATGCGCGGGTGATCGGGCAGGGTAGCCTGGGCACCGATGTGATCAACCTGCGCCCGGACAACGCTAGGAATCAGCAACAGAACAGTAAAGAGGTTTAGAATGATCTTCATGGTTTGTAGTCGGGAATAGGATTCGTTCTTTCTATCCTAAACCGGGTTCGCGGCCGGGTCTACCCATCGGATAGTAACCTTGGTGGAAAAAGTTACGTTTTTCTGCGTTGGTAGATTTTTAAAGTTTTGTACTTTACAGGCAAAGTAGGAACATGCAAAACTTAAAAACCCCGGCATCTACAGGCCGAAATCTTTACATAAATGGATCTTTTTAACATCAACCGTCGTCAGTTCCTCCAGGGCGCTACGGCATCGCTCGCACTTTCTGCCTTCGGTGCCCAGGGGATGGATATGTTGCATCAGGGGAAAACCTGGCGCGTTGGCCTGATCGGAACTGGCTGGTACGGCAAAAGTGACTTGTTCCGGCTTATTCAGGTGGCACCCGTTGACGTGGTGGCGCTTTGCGACGTCGATAAAAATCAACTGGAAGCGGCCGGTAAACTGGTCAGCCAGCGGCAGAAAT
Organism: Larkinella arboricola; assembly: GCF_003259745.1. Taxonomy (GTDB): domain Bacteria; phylum Bacteroidota; class Bacteroidia; order Cytophagales; family Spirosomataceae; genus Larkinella; species Larkinella arboricola. The sequence continues at coordinate 614,008 of NZ_QLMC01000005.1, forward strand.
CGGGCAAAGTGCCTAAACTCTACGGCGACTACCGGAAACTGCTCTCGGAAAATAAACTGGATATCGTTCTCATCGGTACACCCGACCACTGGCACGCGCTTCAGGCCATCGAAGCCGTTAAATCCGGGGCGCACGTGTACGTGCAGAAGCCCATCAGTGTCGATGTCATGGAAGGGGAAGCGATGGTAGCGGCTGCCCGAAAATACAACAAAGTGGTGCAGGTGGGTACGCAGCGCAAAAGCACCCCGCACCTGATTGACGCCAAAAAGAACATCGTTGACGCGGGGTTACTGGGCAAAGTGTCGCACGTCGAAATGTGCTGTTATTTCCACATGCGGGCCAACGGCAATCCGCCGGCTGAGCCCGTTCCGGCTTTCCTGGACTACGAAATGTGGACCGGACCGGCCCCGATGCGTCCGTACGACGGTTTGCCGCACATCCGCTGGTGGCGCACCTTCAAGGAATACGGCAACGGTATTATGGGCGATATGTGCATCCATATGTTCGATACCGTGCGCTGGATGCTCAAACTCGGCTGGCCGGAGCGCATCAGTTCCGAGGGCGGTATTTACGTGCAGAAAGAAGGAAAATCCAATATTTCCGATACGCAGTCGGCGGTTTTTGAATACCCCGAACTGAACTGCGTCTGGCAGCACCGCACCTGGGGAACGCCTAACAACCCCGATTATCCGTGGTCGTTTACGCTTTATGGCGACAAGGGAACGCTCTGGGCCAGCACAATGGCCTACGATTTTATTCCGCAGGGCAAAGGCGAGAAAATCCACAAGGATGTTGTGTACGAAAAAGAAAAATATCCGGAGGACAATACCGAAGAACGCATCGAACTGAACGCGGCCCCGGCCACGCGGCTGCACATGCTCGATTTTCTGTCGGCCATCGAAAAAAACAGCCGCCCGGTTGCCGATATTGAAGAAGGACACATCTCGACGGCGAGCTGCATTCTGGCGAACCTGTCGATGGAACTCAAACGGCCCATGGTCTACGATCCGAAGAAACGCGAGGTGGTTGGTGATAAGGAAGCTACCGCCAAACTCTCCCGCGAATACCGTAAACCCTGGATTCACCCTGATCCCAAGAAAGTATAGATGGATCGGAGAACATTTATGCGCATCGGCTCCGTGTCGCTTTGCGGTTTGCCTGCTTTAACAACGGCCAGTCTGGCCCGTCCTTTTGGGGTTGCCCCCGACACCAAACCCGCCTGGCTGGTGGAGATAATCAAGGCCAACGATGAACAGATCGGGAGAGTCCGGGCGTATCGGGTGAAGGAATCCGGTGATCCGGCTTTTGGCGGGATAAAAGATGGCGAGGATATTCCGAATGCCCAGTCGACCGGCGATTTTGTCCGGCGATGTGCCTGCGCCATTTCCTGCCCCGAATCGTCGTTTTACCGTTCGAAAGAACTGCTTAATGAGACAGCGCTGGCGATGCAGTATCTGCTCAAAATCCAGCATTCGGACGGCACCATCGACCTGCCTTCGACCAACTTTCACTCGACGCCCGACACCGGTTTTCTCGTCAAGCGGTTAACCACGGCGTATACGCTGCTGAACCGGTCCGGAGCGCCGGGTCTGGAGACGGTTTTGCCGAATCTTAAAACGTTTCTGCAACGGGCGGGCGAGGCCCTGACGGTGGGCGGCATTCACACCCCGAATCACCGCTGGGTGGTGTCGGCGGCTCTGACCAAACTAAACGCGCTCTGGCCCGACAAACGGTATGTAAACCGCATCGAACAGTGGCTGGGCGAACACATCGACATGGATGAGGACGGGCAGTATAACGAACGCAGTACGCTGATTTACTCGCCCCTGACCGACCGTCTGCTGATTACAATTGCGCGGGGGATGAACAAACCCGAACTGCTGGAATTTGTGCGGAGAAACCTGGCCATGACGTTCTACTACATTCACCCGAACGGCGAGGTGGTTTCCGAAGCGTCCGGGCGGCAGGACAAGGCCGGAATCGGTACGCTCGAAGGCTATTATTACCCCGCCCGGTACATGGCGCTGCGGGACCAGAACGGCGAACTGGCCGCGCTGTGTCGGCAGATCGAGAAAACCGTTCTGCTCAAGGGCGTTTATTTCCTCGACTATTACCTGGAAGATTCCGCGTTCTGGAAGGAGTTGCCGCCGAGCAAACCGTTGCCGACCCATTATGTGAAACCGTTTCCGCATTCGGGCCTGGTCCGGATTCGGCGCGGCAACTGGGACAGCACCATTCTGAAAGCCAATCCGGTCTGGATGACGTTTTCGAAGGGCGAAGCCGTCTTGCAGGGCATTCGGTTGTCGGCTTCCTTTTTTGGGAAAGGTCAGTTTCAGACGGCCAAAATCGAGCAGCAGGACAATAGCTGGGTGTTAACGCAGTCGCTGGTTGGGCCTTATTACCAACCCGTTGCCAAAAACGAGATCGATCCGGAGGGCGATTGGGAAAAAATGCCCCACGCGAAGCGAAAGCAAACTGAAATTCAACGGTATGAGGCAAAGGTGACGATTCGGGAAACCAGCAGTGGGATGGAGGCTCAGATTGCGATTACCGGAACCGACAACGTACCGGTGTCGCTGGAACTGATTTTCCGACCGGGCGGTACGCTGGCGGGGGTTACCAAACACCCTACCCGGGCCAATGCCCACCTGCTGAGCGGAGATTCCGGTTCGTATACCGTCGGGAAAGATACCCTTACGTTCGGACCGGGAAAGGCGCTGCATAAAGGCGTCGTGCTGCGGGGTGCTTTGCCGCCGATGGACGCGCCCACGGTTTACCTGACCGGCTTCACGCCATTTGAGCACACCATCCGGCTTTCGTAAACCTCATCAGCCCCCAATCCAAAAGGTTGAGGGCTGATTTTTCAAACTTACCGGAGTTCTTCCAGCATGAGATCCTTGTAGTAGACCAGTGCCTTGCCTCCGCCGTGAATCTGCAAACCGATCAGGCCCGTTTGCGGGATGGTCTGGTCCGGTTCAGTATAGTCGATGGTCTGTTTGCCGTTCAGGTACAGCCGGATGCGCCGGTTTTCGGCCCGGATTTCGTAATCGTTCCAGTCGTTGCGCTTCAGAATTTTGGCGATCAGTACCGAGTCGGGCTTGACCAGCGTTTTGTTCCGGCGCGATTCGTCGTACAGACTGGCCCAGTAACCGTCGCCCAGATCGGCCTGATAGCCCGTCATTTCGTGGGCCGGGTTGGTAAGCCGTTTGCTGCGGAACTGAACACCGGTATTGACAAAACCGTCGGTGCCGAGCAGCTTGAATTTGACGCGCAGGATAAAGTTGGCGTATTCGCGCGTTGTACACAGAAAGTCGTTTTTAGGTACGGTTTCCGTCAGCGAGCCGCCCACCAGTGCACCGTCCTCGATTCGCCAGGTTTTGAGGGTGTCGCCTTCCCAGCCACGAAACGTTTTGCCGTCAAAAAGCGAAACCGCTTTCTGCGGAGACGGTGCCATAAAACCCGTCAGCAGGGCTCCGGCCAGGAGTGTGCAGAAAAGAGAAAATCTCATCAGAGTCAGGAATCGTTAGAGTCAGGAATCGTTTATGTAAAGAATTGTGAATGGCAGTGCTCAGTGCGGGCACAGATTTTGGCCCATTTCTTCCTGAGTGGGTTTGGACGACGCTAGGCCGCCCGCCGGAACATCGGCTTTGGCCACCCAGCTAATGGCGTTCAGGACCAGCTTCCGGACGTTATCGTCGGTCCAGACGCGATGGTAATGCCCGCCGGTAATGCCAAAACCACGACCGCCATCGGGTCGCTCCCGACACCAGGCCATGTGCTGGGGTTGCCCGGCTTCGGCCCGAACGGCCGGGTTGCCTTCGTGCGGACCGTCTTTCCGCTCCAGGGTGGAAGCGGGCGGAACCGTGGTCAGAATGGGCGTCACCCCCTCCATATTCTTCCGGAAACGCATGTGGTAATACCACTCGTCGTTGATCGTGAAGGGCTTCACCCCGCTGGTGATGGCGTGTTTGGGCAAGCTCCGGTATTCGGCCGTCCATACGGGGTTGACCGACCAGTACGTTTCAAAGTACCCGCCGAGCCAATCCAGAAAGTAATTTCCCGCTTGTCCTTTAGGCACTTCTACGGCATAATGAATGCAGACCAGTCCGACGCCTTTTTTCATGAGTGCATTGACCGACTCCAGGTGCTTGAGAACCATGTGGCTGTCACCGCCGTCGCCGTAAATCACCACCGCAGCGGCCCCATCGAATGCGTTCGGAGCAGTGGGCCAGCCCGCAAAAACTTCCGTTTCTAACGTCGGGACGGCTTGTTTGAGCCGTTTGGCCAGCAACAGACAACCCGCTTTGTGTTCGTGTTCGCCCGCGCCGTGGCTGCATCCCCCCGCAATAAACACCACCCGCTTGTTGGCCGGGACCGATGCGCCCGGTACGGGGTCTGGTTGTACGGTAGGGGCCGGAAAGAAAGCCATCAGCAGGCTTCCAACACTTAACAAACCAACGATAAACAGAGAGAAGAGCGGACGCATGGTGTTTTCTGATTGGGAATATGACTAAAAGAAGCCGGTAGCCGGTAACTACTACTGGACCTGTTTTAGATGGTTTTCTATCAATAACGGCGAAAAGCCGCTCTTGGCGACCATATACAAACTTTCTTTAGCGAATGGCGTGGTATTTGTGCGGTATATTCTAGTTAGAATTGCCTATCCGTCCGGCATTAACTCTTTTCCCTACACATTGAATGAAAAAGTCGGTACTGGTTGTTGAAGATCAGTCTTCACAACGAAAAATAATGGTCGATGCTTTGCAGAAGGCCGGTTATGCCATTTATCAGGCCGCCGATGTGCAGCAGGCCATTCAACTGCTGCACCAGCATAAGCCCGATGTACTGGTAGCAGACATGCACTTGCCCAGCGGGGATGGGAGAGAGGTGATTCGGGAAGCCCGGCAATTACTGGGGGAACCCATTGCCATTGTCGCTGTCTCCATTGATCTGGCTATCCTGAATCAGAGCCTTACGGCCACCTATGCGGCTGATGCGTATTTGTCGAAACCGTTTCATCCGCGTGAATTGCTAAAGATCGTGGATGAACTGGTGGGTATTCAGCTCTGATAACCGGCCGCTCGTGCTAAAAAAGCAGGCCGGATTTGATACTATATGATTGGTTCCGTGTAATTAAAGTTAATCCTATACGGGGCTCGCTAACAAATGGAAACGTCGATTCAATACACTATGTCCGGTTCTCAGGCTGATTCCTTGTTTAATCCCGTGTGGAGTAAGCACGTTCAGGAATCCTTCGATCTTTATCATGAACTGGATGTGTTAAGGGATACAATTCTGGACCCGGATACCGTTCAGGAGATAGATGACTGTCTGCAACACCTTTTATTTACGCTAAATGCCGTCTTTGTTGATATGAGCAAGGCGCCGGGTCCTGTCGATCAGGAAGCGCTGGCTGCCTTCATGCGGCAGATTTCCCGGCGGCTACAGGCCGAAAACCATTCGGTGAAAGAACTGCTCGAGCGGGCGCGTAAAGCGGAAAATAATTTGTTCGCCGGGTAAAGGCGTTCAGAAAGGGAATGGTCTTGCGTACGGTGATATCCGTCGATGTAGTGTCTTTTGTACCTTTGTCAGGACTTAACTTCCTGACCCAATGACGCGTTCTTACAGTTATCTACTCTTTGTCTTTCTGCTGGCTGCTCAGCCGGTTTGGTCGCAGTGGCAACCCGCGCCCTGGCCCGTCTTAAAACACTACGACAACGCGCATCTTTACAACATTGCCCTGCCGCTGGGCGGAATTGGCACCGGCACGGTTTCGCTGGGGGGCCGGGGCGAACTGCGCGACTGGGAAATTATGAACAAACCCGCCAAGGGGTTCAGTACCGTCACCGTAGGCAACAACGCGCCGTTTTTTGCCATCCATGTGAAGCCCGCCAACGGCAAACCCGTAACCAAAGCCTTACTGGGGCCGCTGGACCCCGCCGAATACCTCCACTACGAAGGCCGCCCGGTCAATCAGCACGGTTTTCCGCGTTTTGCCGAAGCATCGTTTGATGCGACTTATCCGCTGGGCCAGGTAAACCTCTCGGACCCGAAAATGCCGATAACAGTAAAAATCAAAGGCTTTAACCCGTTCGTGCCGGGCGATGCCGATGCGAGCGGCATCCCGATGGCCGTGCTGGCGTACGAAGTAACCAATACCGGAAAAGAACCGTTGACGGTGGCGGTTTGCGGTTCGATGCGCAATTTTATCGGGAAAGACGGCAGCCAGTACCGCAAAGACTGGAAAGGCGATGTGATTCCGCTGGGGGCCAGAAAGAACCAAAACGTTTATAAGGCGGGCGACGGTTTTCGGGGCATTTATATGTACTCCGACAGCGTCAACCGGCAGGACCCGGCCTGGGGTACCATCGCCCTGACGACCAACAGTTCCTCCGGTGTCAGTTACCGCACCTCGTCGCGGTCCAACGACTGGGAAAATGCCATGCTCGATTTCTGGGACGATTTCAGTGCCGACGGCCAGTTGACGGAAAAAGACAAACTGGAGGACGACGATCCGCTGGCGTCCCTGGCCGTTCAGAAAACCATTGCACCGGGCCAGACCCAGACGTATTCATTTTTTATCACCTGGCGTTTTCCGAACCGTCCGGCCTGGTCGTCGTATTCGTTGCAGCCGGGGCAGAATACCGTCGGCAATTATTACGCGACCCAGTATGCTGACGCCTGGGATGTGATGACCAGGGCGCTCCCGCGTTTACCGGCTCTGGAACAGAAAACCCTCCAGTTTGTCAATGCGTTTCTGGCGAGTACGTACCCGGATGTGATCAAGGAAGCGGCTTTGTTTAACCTGGCGACGCTGCGTTCGCAGACGGTTTTCCGGATTCCGAGCGGCCACCTGATGGGGTGGGAGGGTGTTTTTGATGAGAATGGTTCCTGCTTTGGTTCGTGTACGCACGTCTGGAATTACGAACAGGCCACGGCATTCCTGTTTGCGGATTTGTCGCAGTCGATGCGGGATATTGAGTTTAATTATGCCACCAACCCAGCCGGGAAGATGAGTTTCCGGGTGATGCTGCCGCTGTCGAAAGCGCAGGACTGGAATAACGCAGCCGCCGACGGGCAGATGGGAACAGTGCTGAAGTTCTACCGCGACTGGCAACTTTCGGGCAATCCGGAGTTTCTACGCAAAAACTGGGAGCCGGTAAAACGCGTGATGAGCTACGCCTGGGTTCCGGGTGGCTGGGACGGTAACCAGGACGGCGTGATGGAAGGGCGGCAGCACAATACGATGGATGTCGATTATTTTGGCCCCAATCCGCAGATGGGGTTCTGGTATCTGGCCGCCCTGAAAGCCACCGCCGAAATGGCAACGGCCATGAAGGACAAGGCGCTGGCCCAGAAATGCCTGGACTTATACCAGAAAGGTAGCGTCTGGATGGACCAGAACCTGTTCAACGGCGAATACTACGAACACAAAATTACCGACCCGAAAACGTTTGCCTTTCTGGATTGGGAACATAACCCGAACGTGGCCGTGCCGGATTACCAGTTGGGCAAAGGCTGTCTGGTCGATCAGTTGGTGGGGCAGATGATGGCCCATGTGCTGGGGCTGGGCTATCTGGCCAAACCGGAACATATCCAGAAAACGCTGCAAAGCGTGATGAAATACAATTACCTGGACAATTTCTCCGATCATTTCAACAACATGCGGTCGTATGTGATGGGCGACGAAGCGGGCCTGCTGATGGCCAGCTGGCCGAAGGGCCGGTTGAAGGTGCCCTTTCCGTATTTTGCCGAATCCATGACCGGTTTTGAATACACTGCCGCCGTCGGAATGCTCTACGAAGGCCAGACGGAAAACGCCCTGAAATGCCTGAAAAGCATCCGCGACCGCTTCGATGGCCGCAAGCGCAACCCGTTCAATGAACCCGAATGCGGACATCACTACGCCCGTTCGATGACCAGTTGGAATACCGTTCTGGCCTGGAGCGGGTTTCGGTACTCCGGCGTCTCGGAATCAATGACCTTTACGGACCGCCCGGGCACGTATTTCTGGTCGAACGGGTCGGCCTGGGGAACGTGCACGATTGCGCCGGAGGCAGCCCTAAACCGCGTATCGCTGACGGTGCTGAACGGCAAAATACGGCTTCGTCAGGTTGAACTCCAGGGAGGTGGAAAGCAACGGTTTAAACAGCCGAAGGAAGTAGCGGAAGGAGAAAAGCTGGATTTTACGGTGCAACAATGAGCCAAGTGGAGGGCTATAAACAACCACTAACTCAGCTATACCGGATGTGAAGCGCCATTTATTCATTATTCATTGTTCAATATTTATTTAACCCCTAACTTGCCGGCTACGTTACCACCAATCCGTTTAACCCTTGATTATTGAAACACGCGCCTACGCCCGCGCCGGGTTGTTAGGCAATCCATCCGACGGTTTTTTCGGTAAAACGATCTCCATTTCCGTCAGAAATTTTGGTGCGTCGATCTCGTTGTACGAGTCGCCGGAACTAAACATCGAGCCGCAGCCACAGGACACCAACTCGTTTCGGAGCATTTATCACCTGCGCGACGCTGTGGCCTCGCTGGGCTATCACGGCGGGATACCGCTCATCAAAGCCGCCCTCAAACGGTTCTGTGAGTACTGCGACCAGCAGGGTATCCGGCTGCCGAACCGTAACTTTACCATCCGCTACAGCACATCCATTCCGCGTCAGGTGGGGCTTTCGGGCTCCAGCGCTATTGTGGTGGCCACGTTCCGGGCGTTAATGAAGTTTTACCAGCTTGACATTCCGCTGCCGCAATTGCCGACGCTGGTGCTCAAAACCGAATCCGAAGAACTGGGCATTACGGCTGGCTTGCAGGACCGCGTAATTCAGTGCTACGAAGGCTGCGTTTACATGAACTTCGACCGGGATCAGATTGAACGCTGCGGCCACGGCATCTACGAACCCGTTGACCCCCGGCTGCTGCCCAAATTGTATATTGCCTACAAAACCTCGCTGGGCAAGCAATCGGGCCGGATTCACAACGATGTGCGTTCGCGGTGGGATAAAGGGGAGGAGCTGGTCGTCAAGACGTTGCAGGAAATTGCCGACGTGGCCCGCCAGGGCCGTGAAGCCCTGCTGAATAACGATACGAGCCAGTTTCACGGCCTGGTCAATCAGAATTTCGACCTGCGCACCCGGATTTATACCATCAGCGAAAGCAACCTGGAAATGATCTCGGCAGCCCGGCGCATCGGTGCATCGGCCTCATTTGCCGGGTCGGGCGGGGCCATCGTCGGTACTTACAAAGACGACGATATGCTCAACCGCCTGTTCGTCGAAATGAAACACCTCAACGCCCGCGTCATCAAACCGTACGTAGTTTAATTTTGAATGATAGAATGAGTGAATGAGCGAATCGCAGCGCCCGGTGTTGGCTTTTCGCAGCGCTATTCACTCATTCTATCATTCGCTCATTCACTCCTTGATATGATTAAGAAAGCCGTTATTCCTGCTGCCGGACTGGGAACCCGATTTTTGCCGGCCACCAAAGCGCAACCCAAAGAAATGCTGCCGATTATCGACATGCCCACCATCCAGTATGTGGTGCAGGAAGCCGTCGATTCGGGAATTGAAGATATCTTGATTATCACCGGAAAAGGCAAGCGTTCGATCGAAGACCACTTTGATCGGAACTACGAACTCGAAACCCGGCTGGAAGAAAAAGAAGATGAAGCCCTGCTGGTCGAAATGCGCCGGTTGTCGGACATGGCCGATATTCATTTTGTTCGGCAAAAAGAACTGAACGGGTTGGGCGATGCCATTTATTATGCCCGCCATCACGTTGGCAATGAGCCGTTTGCGGTTTTGTTGGGAGACACCATCATGGATTCTGTCATTCCGGTGACGCAACAGTTGATCGATACGTATGATCAATACCGTGGAACGGTGATTGCCGTGGAAGAGGTGCCGAGTGATAAGGTAAACCGCTACGGAATTGTCGGTGGAACGACGCTGAGCGACAGCATTATGGAGTTGACGACACTGGTTGAAAAACCGGCTCTGGATGCGGCTCCCTCTAACCTGGCGATTGCCGGACGGTATATCCTGACGCCCGATATTTTTTCGGCTATTGAGCAGACACCGAAAGGTAAAAACAACGAAATTCAGTTAACAGACGCGATGTTGCTGCTGCTGAAACGCGAAAATATTTATTCGCACCGCATCGAGGGCAAGCGGCACGACATTGGTAATAAACTGGATTTCCTGAAAACTACGGTTGAATTTGCCCTGAAACGCAAAGAGTTTTCGGCGCCGTTTCTGAAATTTTTGAAGGAAATCGTCGCTGAACATTCCTGATCAGACTCACGAACGTTTGCTTTTTACACCAGAAGCCCGCCAGATACAACTGGCGGGCTTCTGCTATTAATAACATTTTGAGAACGTAAGGCTGATATTACCAGCTTGTCCAGCCGCCATCGACAAACAGATTCTGCCCGGTCACGTACGAAGCGGCTTCGGAGAGCAGAAAAGCGACGGCTCCGGCGATTTCGGGCGATTGGCCGATGCGTCCCAGCGGTGTTTTCTGCGCCAGCCGTTCCACAAATTCCGATTCGTTCTGCTGCACCGCCGGATTCGGAAACGGGCCGGGCGAAAGGCAGTTGCAGCGCACACCCTGCCGCCCCCAGTGAACGGCCAGATACCGGGTCATCTGAATAATACCGGCTTTGCCAACTCCGTATTCGATGGGATTTTTGTTCATTGGAGCCTGATAGACAGCCGGATCTGGCGACACCGATCCGTACATACTGGAAAACAGTACGATACTGCCCCGGCCTAAGCGAGCCATTTCCTGCCCCACCTGCCGCGCCAGCAGAAATGTGGCTGTGAGTCCGCCGTGATTTACTTCGTCGAAATCCTCTTCGGTCAATTCTTCCAGTTTTTTTCCGGTCGAGGCAAAGGCCAGATTAACCAGACCGTGCGGCACTCCCCGACGCTCTAGTTGCTCGCTGACAAACTGCTGGATGGCGGCACCCTGCCGGATGTCGAGAGAAGCCGGGGTTACCTGAGCAGCCAGTTGAGCATCGTTGACAAAAGTAGCCGCCCGGTCGTCCAGATCGGCACAGAGGACGCTGGCTCCCGCAGCCTGAAGCAGCCGCACGGTGGCCTGACCCAGATAACCGGCCCCGCCAATCACCCAGATATCTTTTCCGTGCAGACCGAATGCGTTTGTGAACAAATCCGTCATTTATGAATTCAGGTAAACGATTCTGCCGCCCTGCGCCAGACTTTCCCGGGCGGCCAGCAGCGTTCGGATGATGTTTTCGGTTTTCGCAAAGGACAAACGCGGGTTGTTTTCTTCCACCGACCGGATAAACTCGATCAGGTTATCCCGGAACATTCCGAACCAGTTTTTGACCTCAATCAGCCGCCAGCCGTCTTTGCCGAACAGCGAAATCTGGAACGTCAGGGCAATGTCCATGAACAGGTGGACGGTGGCCTGCAAGCCATCGGCAAATTCCAGATAGACCACATCACCCCCGTCGCGCCCAACGTGCCGGACGGAAACCGGCGTCGGATCGTCGAGCACCATAAACAGGCCCTCCAGCATATGAACACCGTATTTGATCCAGTCTTTCTTGCCCACCGAGGTAGCTAGTTGCAGTTTGCCCAGGGCGGCAATCTCATTCTTAACCGCCCGCAATTCAGTAGCGTAGCGCATGGACGAACACGACATAATGAACTTGCCGCTGGCCACCTGTTCGGCGAAATAGGCCAGGTCTTTGGCGCTGCTGGCCAATGGTTTGTCAATAAAAAGCGGTACACCGGCTTCAATGAACGGTTTCGCCATTTCGACGTGGTATTCGGGGTCGTCGCGCGCCAGAATGACCGCATCGACCTGCCCGATCATTTCCGCCAATTCGTCTACGACGTGTTCCACCCGCACGGCTTTGGCGATGCTTTCCGAAATCGCCCGGTCCTGCGTCCAGACGTGGGTGACCTGCGCACCCGGAATGCCCAGCAGATCGCGGTTGGCCGTCAGGTAGGCCGACACGCCCGGGTAGCCAACCCGGTTGATCTCGTCGGCGTCGAAAAAACCGTTGACGATGGCCGACCACGAGTACGGATGGGCGTTGCCCGCACTCATGCCAATGATTCCAATTTTTATCACTGTCTTATCAGTTATGTTCACTCCCGCCGGGCGGGTTATCCTCTTTTTTGAATTTTCAGAATGGCGTACGCGGCCCCCGCGCGAACATCCGCATTTTCGTGTTTCAGCATGGGCGTCAAAACCGCTACATCGGCCGGACGCCCGGTTTCGGCCAGTGCCGTCACCAACTCCAGCCGGTCGCCAACGGCTTCCGACTGTTTGGCCGCCAGCATCTTAATCCGCAGCAGACGATACGGTTCCGATCGGGTTGCGCTCGGAGAAGCCGTGACCAAAGCCGCATGCACCAGATTCAGTTGAACGCCCGACGAAATGGGTTCCGACAAAGCCGCTTCGGCCAGTTTCTTCCAGTCGGCGGCACTCAACCCGCCTAGCCGACGGAGAATAAACGTCCCCAATCTTCGGGGAGCGGCCTCTTCCTGCCGATTCAGGGCCAGGGTCAGAAATTGCTGGCGATTGGCCGTAGCCGCTTTGGAATCGGCCAGCGAAGCGCCCCACAGGGTGTAGAGCGATAAGGGACGGCTTTCACCGGCAATGGCTTTGCGGGTTGCTTCGGCATCGACGGTGGTTGGCGAAATGCCGAGTTTGGCCAGGGTTTCGGCGGCATGGATGCGGTCCGGACCGGCTAGGTCTTTGAACGCGGCCGCAATCTGGTCGGTCCATTTTTTCTTTTCCTCTGGACTGGCAGCCGCCTGGGCCAATACCCGCCAGATGCCGATACGGTATTGCGGTTTGGTGGCAAACTGCCGTAGCTCGTTCAGGTAAACGTCCTGAACACCCGCCGGTTGGCCGAGCCAGAGCAGGTATTCGGCCGCGTGGACTTTAATCCATTCCTGTTCGGTCTGTAAAACCGTCCGCAGTTCCTGAAGGCATTGATTTCGCAGGGTATCGGGTAAGGCTTGCACCGAAGCAGGCAAGCTGGCAATATTGATCATGATGAAAAATAGGGAAACAAATCTGGCTAATGGGCTCATAGTCAAAGCTTGTCAAGCGGAACCTGCGCCAGATAGATGGCCGATTTTCCGTCGTGAGTCGAATAATACGATACCCAGAGTTTATTCTGGTGAATGACCATGCCCGGATAACTCGCATCGCCACTGCTCGGAAACGGAATCGTTTTGGTGACCGTCCCATTTCGGTCCGTCAGAAACAGGGCCATTTTGTTCGGCGATGCATAATTCCGGGAGCCAACGACGAGTTTCTGGTCATTCAGCATCAGGAAGTTAGGGCCACCCAGCCGGATGGTCATTTTGTGGTACGTCCAATCGGTATACGGCGCTTTGCTTTCGGCCAGAACGCCCATCTGGTCCTCGGCTTCCCGGCGGATCAGGACGAGCATATTACCGTTTTTGTCAAACCGGATGGTCGATTCATTCGGTCGGCCCGTTACGTCGAGGTCGGACACCTTGTCGTAGGTAATACCGTCTTTGGTTTTCAACAGATAGACCACCCATTTATCGTCGGTCTGTACCTGATAATCAATGGCGTAGCCTGTGCCTTTGTGCCAGGTCGTGCGCCATATCCAGTCTTTGGAAGGCGAAATGGCCGGGTCCAGAATCGATTTCCGGGGCGCTGAAAAATTCAGTCCTTTTTTGTCGGAAAACGAAACCATCGGGGCAATCTGCTGCGCTTTCACTTTTCCGTCTACCGGCCCGAAAACCGCTCCGGCCAGGGTAAGCATCAGCCTTTTGTCGGGGGTGATTGTCAGTTTCGGGTCGCGCAGATCAATTTCGGGAATCGCCAGCAGGGCAACGCTGATCCATTCCTTTCCATCACGGGATTTCAGCACGCGCACCTTGCCACTGTTGGTCATATCAACGTGGTTGACTCCTTCGCGGAAGGTGCAGTAAAACGCGTTGTTGAACAGCACCAGATCCGTAAAGGCGCTGTGGGGCGGCTGGTCCCAGATTTTGGTGACGCTCACGTAATCCGGAAACGGACCGTCCTGCGCCCGAATCGGCTGCAAACCACAAAAAAGCAGGGTCAGGAATAACAGAAATTTTTTCATCGGTTTTTGGGGTTACTGTTCGGATGAGGTAAGCCGGGTTTGTGATTTTAGCCAGAACAACGTAGCTGCGCAGATCAGCAGCAATACCGTAGCGATCTGAAACAACTGGCTGAAACTCACCTGAGCATCCCGCAAGGCTCCCCCGGCGTACAAACTCAGACCGCCCACGATGCAACTGCCCAGATTCAGAATGCCGTATCCGGTGGCCCGGTACCGCTCGTCGGCAATCAGGCACAGAATCGGCATCATGTTCGTATCGGCAAACACGCGTGTAAAGGCGAAGCAGATAAACCCAACAATGGCGACCGCCAAAACCGGGGTGGTGCTGGCCAGAAAAATGGCCGGGGCCGCGATGCAGAGCGCCAGAGCCGGAACCAGAATCCGACCGCGTGGATTATTGCGGCTTATCCGGTCGGTCAGTGCCCCGCCAACGAGAACGCCCACCAGGGCAGCGGTGTGGAAATAGCCGGTGGCATAGAGTCCGGCCTGCGACTGCGGCAGGTTGAAATGTTCCTGGTAAAACGTGGGCAACCACCCGACCACCAGCCAGCCGACTACGCCGAGCAGCGCCCAGAAAAGCAGCAGCAAGCTAAACGCCGGTTTGCTGAACAGATTCCGGACCGCTTCGCCAAAACGCACGGGTTTTTCGGTTCGGGTCAGAACGGTTTCGTCTTCCACGGGCCTCGGGGCGTCGCGTAAAAACAAAGCCAGTACAACGGCGTACCCGATGCCCACCAGCCCAAAGACGCTGAACGCTGTACTCCAGTCGCGGTTTTCGGCAATCATCCCGCCCAGAAAACCCAGGCTTTGCCCAATCATCACCCCTGCCAGATGAATGCCCGTTGCCAGCGAGCGGGTCGGGCCACGGTGGTAATCCACAATCAGGGCCATAGCCGCCGGAATGTAACAGGCTTCGCTGATGCCCATCAGGGCGCGGGTCAGCAGCAATTCTTCGAAGGTAGTGGCATGGGCGGTCAGCCAGGTCACCAGCGACCAGACGAACAGACTGCCGATAATGACCCGGCTGCGGTTGAACCGGTCGGCCAGAAAACCGGCGTACGGGCTCAGCAGCCCGTAAATCCAGAGGAAAACCGCCGTTAGCAACCCAAATTGTGCATCGGTCATCGGAATGGCCGCCTTGATCGACTCGCGCATGGTGGTGATCATGATGCGGTCGAGGTAGTTCAGGCAGCCCACCACGCAGAGCAGGGCCACAACCAGCCAGGCCCGCGCCGGAACGGTGACAATTTTAGGGGTGCTAACGATTGTATCGGTTTTCATAAAAAGGGTTCAGGAGCTACGGAGGGTACGATTACTTCAGTTCCAGAATCGATCCGGCAATGTGACGGGTACCATTGTTCAGGTTGTAATAATAGACAACCAGCACCCGGTTTTTATCCAGTTGCACCGACCACGGATAGCCAATGTCGCCGTTGCCGCCGTCCTCGCGCAGCACAATTTCGGGAGCGGTTTTATAATCGGTGCATTCGGCGTTCAGGATGCGCGCCCGGATTCCATACGGTTTATGACGGTATCCGTAGACGAGCATGACCCGGTTGTCGGCCAGTCGCATAGCCTGCATGGGGTGGCCCTGAAAGCCCATTTTTTCCCACTTGAAGCTTTTTCCGCCATCGGTCGAGCGGGCAATACACGCCTGATCGTCCATGTCGGCGGTGCGCAGAAAACCAATAATATCACCTTTGGGCGTTTCATAAGCCGATGCTTCGTTGAAAGACGCCTTGTCATCAATGGCGACTACGCTCTGGTATTTCCAGGTCAGGCCCTTGTCGTCCGACACGATCAAATGGTTGGAGGTTTTCTTGGGCGAATTGGAATCACTGGAAGCGACCACCCAGTAGATACGGCCGCTTTTGCCTTCGTACAAAGCGCCCCGGTTGTAGGCCGGGATGGGTGTTCCGCCGAGGGGACTGTAGTTGATTTCGGGTTCGATATGGAGCGGATAGATCGGTCCCTGCCAGGTTTTGGCGCCATCGGTGGAACGCACCAGATAACCGCCCAGAAAATAAGCGTCGCCCCCTTTAAAGAACGGCTTTTTCAGGTTTTCGACCCCGTCGGGACGCAGGAACGCCCAGCCGTAACTGGCGCACAGAATATCGCCGTTTTTCAGTTGCAGCAGACACGGGTCCTGCGAGCCGCCAAACGCGTGGGAATAAATCAGTTCCGGTTCTTTCGTCCAGTTTTCCCCATCCTTCGAGCGGACGGCTACCAGATAGCTGTTCGGGTCTACGTGGCTGGTACCCTTTTCGCCAAAGCCTTTGCGGTCCGGGGCCCGCCGGAAAGCCAGCAGGTATTCTCCGTTGGGTTTTTTGATGATCGAAGGAAACGACGAGTAAAACCGTTCATCCTGATAAATCACCAGATCTTTCACTTTCCGGGCCTGCGGTTTTGCTTCGCGGGGGGCGGGGGGCTCCGGTTCCGATACGGTTTTGGGAGCCATCGCAATGGAGGCTAAACAAGTCAGGAATACCCAAATGGCGGGTTTAAATACTTTTTTCATATACTAAAAGTTGATAACACTCTTAAATTGGTTACAAAGCAATGCGCATCAGTCCTTTGGCAATCTCAACTGCCGCACTGTGTCCTCGGTAGCAGCCCGAAATCGGGTTGAGTTCGGCCGGGATGATAAAAGCCTGGATAATCCCGTTGGGAGCGTCGCTTACTTAATTGGTGGTGCTAATCTGGTTTAGCGGCACTTTTGCAAAATAGATACTGGATTTCCCCTCATGGCTTGAATAATAGGTAACCAGCAGCTTATCCTTTTCGAGTACTAATCCGGGATAGCTACTGTCGCCATTACTGGGCAATTTGATCGTTTTCTTGATGTTGCCCTTCAAATCCAGCAGGTGAAGCGCGGTTGACGCCTGTTTGCCTTCGTGGAAGCGGGTGCCTAGAACAAGCTGGTTTTTATCTAAAAACAGGAAGTTGGGGCCGCCCAGGCGCACCGTTAGTTTATCGTAGCTCCAGTTTTTGTAGGGGGGCAGGCTAGTGTACAGAACGCCCATCTGATCCTCCGTTTCGCGCCGGAGAACGATGAACATCTTGTCGTTTTTATCAAAGCGGATGGTGGCTTCGTTGGGGCTGCCGTCCACCGATAAATCCGCCACTTTCTCAAACTTCCGGCCATCCTTGGTTTTCAGGACCTGCGCAAACATGTCCCGCTTCCATTTCCCGTTTACGTCGGTATATTTTATGCTATACATGACCCCGTAGCCAACGCCCTTGTGCCAGGTTACGCGCCAGATCCAGTCCAGCGTGGGCGTGATTCCCGAACCATACGTCACTTTCTGCAAGGGCGTGAAATTCTCGCCGGCCTTGTCAGAGAAGGAAGCATAGGGCGTTAAGGTCCAGTAGCGGCCATCCCGAAATTTGCCAGCCGCGACAATGGCCATGAGGGTTCCGTCAGGACGCACCGAAAGCCGGGCCTCCCGGACATCTTCCGTGCTGGATTCAAAAAGCTTGACGGATTCCCACTTCACACCATCTTTGGAGCGGATGACGCGGACCTTGCCATCACTCTCGTTGCCGACGTGGTTGGTCGCTTCGCGCAGCGTGCAGTAATAATAATCCTTGAATTTGATCAAATCGGGAAACGCGTCATGGGGGCTTTTATCCCAGATTTTGGTCACTTCAATTTCACTGTTCTCCTGTGCATGGGCAGCTGTTATACAGGCCAGTCCAAGCCAAAGCAGGATGTATTTTCCAACTTTCATATCAGTTAAGGGTTTAGGAAATCAAAATTAATAGCCGGGATTCTGCTTCACTTTGGGTTCCAGGCTTAATACGCCGTTGGAAATGGGGAACAGCAGCAAATCGTTCTGGCCTTTTTTGCTCTGAAGATTCGGCACCAGGTCGAAGGCTTTGCCGAACCGGACCAGGTCCCACCAGCGTTTGCCTTCAAACAGCAGTTCCAGCAGCCGTTCTTTCAGAATGGCCTCGTCGTTTTGCTCCTTCGTACCGCTGACAAAGACGTGTTTGCCCGCATTTTCCTTATATGCCCGCTGCCGAACCAGATTGATTTCGGTGGAGGGGTCCTGCCCCAGCGCATTCTTGGCTTCGGCTTTCATTAACAGAATGTCCGCGTACCGATACAGGATAATATCGCTCAGGAAAAGCCGGTTTCCACCTACGATGACGCCCTGTCCTTTCATCGTCAGCGTGGTGTAAAAGGTGGGTTTCCCGGCCGCATCGTACGTGTATACTTCGTGGAAACTGGCCTTTTTGCGAGTGTCATCCTCCGTAAATTGTTTCCGGACCAGATCCGTTACCACCAGCAAGCCCTGTCCACTGCCCACGGGATTAATCATTTTCAGGGTTTCCGCATCGGTATTGGCCGGTACGGCGCTGCCGATAATCCACTGCCGCCAGAAGTGATTGTTAGCCGCGCCGTCCAGATCCTGGAACCGGATGGCCATCACAATCTCTTTATTGCCCTTATTGGCATACTGAAACAGATCGCCATAGTTGGGCAACAGCGACACATCGGCTTTCTCGATTTCACCGATTGCGGCCAGCGCCGTCGTAAAATCACCCTGACCGCCGTTCAACCGCTTGGCCGTCCAGAGGTGTACGTCGGCTTTCACAGCCTGGGCCGCTGGTTTCGACCACTTGAAACGCCCGGTCGGAAAATTGTTGTCGGGATACAGTTGCAGGGCTTTTTCCAGATCGTCCTTGATTAATTTGAAAATCTCAGCCTGCGGAGAGCGCTCTTTTACGGTTACGTCGGCGCTGGCACTTTCGGTTGGCTCCGTGCGGATGATTAAATCGCCCCAGGTTTTGGTCATGGCGAAATAGGTAAACGCTCGCATGGTATAAGCCTGGGCCAGGATCGAATTTTTGGCGGCTTCTGAACTGAACGTAATCCCCGGAACATACTTCAGAATCAGGTTGGCCGAGTTGATCACCGTATAATAAATCCGCCAATCCGTATGCAGGGGCTGATCGGCACTTAAGGCATTGTGCAGCATGTCATTCCCCCCAGTGCCGTACACTCCGCCCTGGAAGATTTCGGAGCGTTGTTCACCGACCGCCGTGAGGGCATCTTCAATGGCGCGCAGGTTTACATACATCCCGTTCAGGGCTCCTTCGGCATCGTTCTGAGTTTTCCAGAATGTATTGTTGGTAATAACGCTCACTGGACTTACATCCAGGACATTACAGGAAAAACAACTAATCAGAATAAAACTGATACTGAATACTAGTTTAAGACTTTTCATAGCGCGTTCGATCAGAATGACAGTTTAGCTCCGAAAATGATATTCTTTGGCAGGGCATACCGGCCATCGTCTTTTCCGCCTTCTTCCGGGTTAAGACCGTTGTATTTCGTGAAGTAATGAATGTTATTGAGCGTCGCGTTGAACCGGAGATTGGCAACTTTGAACTTGCTCAGGAATGAGGTCGGGACTCCATAGCTCAGGGTGATTTCGCGCAGGGCCAGGAAGTCGCCGGAACCATAATAAAGGGATGTGCCTCCCGTTGTTGTGCCGTCAAACAGGTTGCGCTGTACGCGTTCTCCACCCCAGTACGAGCGGGGCAGCTCGGCAATATCGCCCTGTTTTTTCCACGAACGATCCACCATGTCCTGCGTCAGGTTGCCATCGGCATACATGTTGCCATCCAGAAACATTTTCGCCCAGTTGAAGATGGTATGCCCCGCCGTGTAATCCATCCGGACGTACAGCGACAGGTTTTTGTAGCTGACGGTATTAGCCATCCCACCTGTCCAGACCGGGAACTGATTGCCCATGTACCGCTTGTCGCGGGAGTCGATCAGACCATTCTTGTCGGCATCATAATATTCAACATCTCCTCCGTATTGCTTTTTGTCGTTCCCCACAATGTAGGTAGCAACGGGGCCACTCTGGGCCGCTTCATCCGTGGGGTATACCCGAACGAACTGCCGATCATACATTTCACCCATTCGGAGCCCTTCCTGCAAACCGCCTTTCCAGCGGTAATCCTGCGCGGCATCGTCCCAGACCAGAAAACCGCCTACCCGGTTATTTTCCGCGCCGTTATAGGGAAGTTTCAGGATCTTGTTTTTGGTCTTGGAAGCATTGAAACTCAACTGCCACTGAACCGGCGAAGAGGGGCCTAACACCCGGGCGCCCAGTTCCAGGTCAAAGCCCCGGTTTTGCAGGCTGCCCAGATTGGTCAGTACACTCGAAAAACCCGTCGAATTTGGAAGGGGGAGACTGGTTAGCAGGTTATCCGTTACCCGGCTATAGACATCGGCAATCAGGGTTACGCGGTTGCTGAAAAAGCCCAGATCGGTACCGATATTGAACGTTTTCGACTGCTCCCACTTTAAGTCCTTATTGGCAATAACGGTATTCTGAATGGCAGCAGCTCCGGCATATCTTGCGCCGACACTGTAAGCCCCTTGTGCCGTAAAGTCACCCAAACCGCTGATATTCCCGTTGACCCCGTAACTGGCCCGGAGCTTCAACTGCGACCACGTATTATTAGACCAGGTCCAGAATTTTTCGTTGTGCACATTCCAGCCCAGCGAAACCCCCGGAAAAAAGCCCCATTTGTAGGCATCCCCCAAATTGGAAGCCCCATCGTAGCGCATATTGAGCGAAACCAGGTACTTCATGTCATAATTGTAATTGGCGCTGGCGAAGTAGCCCATGATGACATGTTTCGAAATCGAACTGCTGACAGAAACCGCTTCCCCGGAAGCATTCAGCGTTGGAATCAAATCGGTTGACGCATTCCGGCCACTGGCGCTCAACGCGCTGTTTTTCCGGTCGTAGTAGGCAAAACCGGCCCGGGCATCCAGGTTGTGCACCCGGTTAAAGGTCTTGTTGTAGGAGAATACCCCATCCACCTGATACTGTAGCCATTTGGAACTGCTGGCCGATGCGACCCGGGAATCGACATACGCCGTGGGACCATTCCAGTAACCCGGTTGGAAATTATACGAGTTACCCGTCGTGTTGTACATGGATACCAGCGGTTCGAACGCCAGACCGGGAGCAATATCCCACCGACCGCCGAACGACAAGGTCAGTTTCTCGTTGACATTCTCATTGACCCGGGTTGTCATCTGATACAGCGGGTTACCGATCGAGTTGTTCGTACCGGGCGCCAGCGTACCGTCTTCAAAATACAGCTTGGCGGTAGGGGCCAGACCGGCATTGCGGTAGAAAATAACCGCAGTGGAGCTGTAGGGTTCGTTGTTGGAGGCCCGGGAATAAATGGCACTCGACGTAATTTTAAGGTTATCCCGAACTTTCAGTTCACCGCTCATATTCAGGCTTAACCGGTCGTATTTTGTGGTAATAACGGTTCCGTCGGCTTTCAGGTAGCCAAGCCCGACATTGAACGTCGATTTGTCATTTCCGCCCGAAATGTTCAGGTTGTGGTTGTGCGACAGGGCCGTTTGATACAGCAGGGACTGGAAATCGGTATCCTGAAAGATCAGGGTTTTGGTCGGGTCGGCGGGGTCGGGCATACTTTGCCAGCCTTCGTTCAGTTTGTGCTGGTTTGCGGGCGTCAGATACTGCGTGGTAAAAGCCGTATTCCGGGTTAAATCGTTACCTGTACCGTATCCCATCGGTAGTGTCAACCGCGACGCATAACTGCCAAATTTGGCATCGTCACTAAAAACGCCCAGGCGGTTGATTGTCAGGTAGTCCCGCGCATTGGCCATTTTGTACAGTTTACCGGGCCGAGAGTCCGTCAGATCATAACTGTAAGAAATCCGGGCCTGCCCCGATTTACCCCGGCGTGTGGTCACGATAACCACCCCGTTGGAGCCCCGGGCACCGTAGATGGCCGTCGAAGCGGCATCTTTCAAGACCTGCATGGTTTCGATCTCGTCGGCGTTCAGGTCGCTCAAATCTGTCCTGATAACCCCGTCGATGATGTACAGCGGAGCGGCTGCGTCCGGGTTATTGATGGAGGTTCCTCCGCGGACGATTACGCGGGGGGCGGCACCCGGCTGGCCGGACGTGCTCTGTACGCGAACACCCGAAACCGACCCTTGCAGGGCCGATGCCGGGTTGGCCATCGGCACGTTTTCCAATACCTTATTATCAATTTTACTGATCGAAGTGGTCAGCGTTTCCCGCGACTGCGTTCCGTAGCCCACCACCACGACCTCATTCAGCGTTTTGGTGTCTCCTTTCAGGGTAATGCTCACCAGCGACTGGCTGCCAACGGTTATTTCCTGAGACTCATAGCCCAGAAAGCTAAAGACCAGCACCGCCTGGTCGTTGGGAACATTGATGGCATACTGGCCATTGACGTCGGTCGTGGTTCCGGTTGTGGTTCCTTTCAGAACGATGCTCACGCCGGGCAGACCTTCGTTGCGCTCGTCGGTAACAGTGCCCTTAACCGTACGGGTTTGCTGAGCCACAACCGCCAGGCTGCAACAGAGCAGTGTAAGCAGAAAAAAACAGTGCTTTCCCGTTAAAAAAGCTGGTAAAGTTTTCTTTTTCATAAGTATCCCGAATAAAAAGTCGTGCCGAAGTTGACAGAAGCAAAATTAGGTTTCGGTCCTGTCGAAATCTGCTACTTTTATCTGTATTTGTGATACTATTTTTCAGAAAAGTCGTACCGGTATTTTTTGAGTCAGATAACTGCCTTCAGACGGCAGCGTTCAGGGTCTTCCGGTATTCGCTGGGCGTCATTCGCTTGATCTTTTTGAACTGACGGTTGAAATTAGCGAGGTTATTGAAACCGCTTTCGGTGGCGGCTTCAACGATGTTGAGGTCTTTTTCGGAGATCAGTTTACAGGCGTGACCGATGCGCACGGTATTTAAATATTCTACGAAGGAGACGCGGTAGTGTTCCTTGAAAAAGCAGCAAAACGTCGTCAGGGCCATGTTGGCAACGC
Source organism: Larkinella arboricola (assembly GCF_003259745.1). Taxonomy (GTDB): domain Bacteria; phylum Bacteroidota; class Bacteroidia; order Cytophagales; family Spirosomataceae; genus Larkinella; species Larkinella arboricola. The sequence continues at coordinate 636,993 of NZ_QLMC01000005.1, forward strand.
CCGCAATTTCGGGCAGCGTAATTTCTTCCTGGAAGTTCTGCATGATATACTGGTTGATCTTTCTCAGGTGGTCGGACGATTTCAGCGGAATGTTTTGTACGTAGCCCGGGCTGGCAAGCATCTCATAGTCAGTGGTATTTGCTAAAAGGTCAAAGACGGATAGCAGGGCTGAGATCCGCTGCAACCCATTCATGGTTAGCATCTGTTTCATGAGGTCGGTTATCTTTTCGCGGGTTGCGCCGGTGATTTCCATTCCCCGGTTGGAGCGCATCAGGAAATTCCGGAACGGTTCCATCTCCGGGATGTCCATGAACGGTTTTCCCAGAAAATTATCCACAAACTGCACCACAATAGCGTCGGCCTGGCATTCGGCTTCGCCCCTGAAAAATTCCGGATCGTTCACCCAGACATGCGGAAGCGACGGACCCATAAACACCAGATCACCGGCATCGAAATACCCGATGTGATCGCCCACCATCCGGCGGCCGGTACTTTTCAGAACCAGTACTAATTCGTATTCCGGATGATAATGCCACGGGCAGGGAAAAAATTGGCCAACTTCCTGAAATACAATAAAAGATTTGTCGTATTCCTGTGGTAACCGAACTTCAACTGTTTTCATGATGGATAGAGCTTAGGATATAAAAGAGGTGAGTAAGTATACCAAAAAAAGTGAAGCAACCGGAGAGTTGTGAAAAATAGTACCAGAAATATGGATAAAAGTAACAGAAATAGCAAACTTCCCCGACTACTTTTGCTGACAGTTCCAGGTGTGATCAGGGACGTCTAGAACCACACCCTTTCTATCTGCATTTTCACGCATGAGTAAAACAAAAGTGATTCACCCCGATCGCGACCCCGCCTTTGCAACCGGCGCGTATTCGGACGGCGTGGTGGCCGGAGGCTTTCTATTTGTGAGCGGACAGGCGGCCGTCGATTTTAAAACTTCCCAGTTCGTGCGGGGCACCATTGAAGAGGAAACCCATCGCACGTTACAAAACATTAAAACCATCCTCGAATCGGTAGGCGCAACAATGGACGATGTGGTCAAATGCACCGTTCACCTGGCCGATATTGCCGAGTTCGACCGCTACAATGCGGTGTACGCCAGTTATTTTTCGGGCATTAAACCCGCCCGGACAACCGTGCAGTCGGTATTGGCCGAGGAACTGAAAGTAGAAATTGATTGCATTGTTAAACTCCCGGCCTGATTAACCTGCTCGGCGAATGGATCAGATGATACAAACAAGTGAGATCAGCGTAGGCGTGGTTGGATTGGGGTTGATGGGGAGCAGTATTGTGGCGGCTCTCTTATTGTCTGGTCATCCGGTGAAAGCCATTGCCCCCTTACCCGACGAACTGGCCGACGCGCCGGAACGCATTTACAGTCAGATTAAACACGGTGATGAAGCGGATTTGCTCCGCAAACCACCGGAAGCCTATCGGGCGCAACTAACGGTTTCGGGAGATTACAACATCCTCAGCGACTGCCGGCTGGTGCTGGAGTGCGTTACCGAGCGAATTGCCATCAAGCAGAGTGTTTACCAGAAAATAGCCGCCGTAGTCAGCGCCGATACGGTAATTGCCAGCAATACGTCGGCCATTCCGATCAGCCAGTTGCAGCAGTATGTGCCGAACCCGGAGCGGTTTATGGGCATTCACTGGGCCGAACCGGCCTACATGACCCGGTTTATGGAAATCACCTGCGGCACCGAAACATCGCTGGAACGGGCCAACTGGGCGTTTGAACTGGCGCACTACTGGCAGAAAGAACCCACGCTGCTGCGCAAAGACATTCGCGGTTTTGTGACCAACCGGCTGATGTACGCCATTTACCGGGAAGCCTTTCATCTGGTGGAAACGGGCGCAGCCAGTGTGGATGCTGTCGATAAAGCCTTTCGTTACGACGCCGGTTCCTGGATGACAATGATGGGCATTTTCCGGCGCATGGACTACACCGGTTTGCAGGACTACGCCGAGATTTTCCGGCGTATTTTTCCCCTCCTGTCTAATTCGGAGGAGGTACCTTCATTAATGAAACCACTCGTCGATCAGCAGTTGCGGGGAACGCAGAGCGCCCGGGGGCTGTATGACTATACCGAAGAAGAAGCAAAGGAATGGGAAAAAGCCTTTGCGGTTTTTAACAAAGACATTTTTCAACTGGCCGCCCGGTATCCGATCCGGACCGACCAGCGAATCGGCTAAATTCTACCATGACACACTACACCGAATCGGCCGCCCTGCTGGAGCGGGCTAAAAAAGTCCTGGCCGGGGGCGTCTCGTCTGAATTCCGGAAGTACAACCACCCGCACGCCATCTTTTACACGCACGGGAAAGGCAGCCGGATTTACGACGTGGACGGCAACGAATACCTGGACTTTACACTTAGTCAGGGGCCGTTGCTGCTGGGGCACTCGCACCCCGACGTTTTGCAGGCCATCAATACCTATTCCGAACAGGGACAACTTTTTGCCGGTCAGCACATCCGGGAAATCGAACTGGCCGAAAAACTGGCCGAACTCATTCCGTCCGCCGAACTGATGCGGTTTTGTCTCGACGGTTCTGAAGCCGTGCAGACCGCGTTTCGGATAGCCCGCGCCAAAACTGGCAAGGCCAAATTTCTCCGGTTTGAAGGGCATTACCACGGCTGGCTTGACAACGTAGCCTGGGGGCTTTCGACGCCTTCTGCCGAAGCCCTGGGCGAGCGGGAAAACCCTGAAGCGTATCCGTGGAGTGCCGGTCTGGCCGACCACGCCCGCGACGAATTCATCATCCTGCCCTGGAACGACCTGGAACTGGTCCGGAAAACTGTGGCCGAACACCAGCACGAACTGGCCGCTATCATCACCGAGCCGGTTATGTGCAACAACGGCTGCATTCTGCCCAAAGACGGCTTTTTGCAGGGGCTTCGCGCCATCTGTGACGAGTACGGCATCGCCCTGATTTTCGACGAGGTGATTACCGGTTTTCGGGTGTCGCTCGGCGGAGCGCAGCAACGGTTTGGGATTACCCCCGATCTGTCCATTTTTGCCAAGGCCATTGCCAGCGGGTATCCCATCAGTGCCATTGTCGGCAAACGGGAGTGGATGGGTTTGATCGAAGACGCTAAAGTGATTCACGCGGGAACGATGAACGCCAGCAACCCGACCGTGGCGGCTGCGCTGGCCACCATTCAGGTGCTGGAACGCGACCAGCCTTACGAACGGCTTTACCGCTACGGCCAGAAACTGATGGCCGGATTGCAGCAGGCGGCAGCCGAAACCGGGCAGAACCTGCGCGTACAGGGCCTCGGACCGATGTTTCACGCCGGATTTACCGATCTGGAAACCGTCACCGACTACCGGGGCACACTGTCGTACGACAAAGCCAAGCTCGGCAAATTCATCGCCGGGATGCACGACCGGGGCGTTCGGGTGATTGGCCGGGGCCTGTGGTACATCAGCGCGGCCCATACCGAAGCCGACATCGATCACGCCATTGCAACGGCCCGGCAGGTGCTGGAAAGTATGGTGTCAGAAACAACAAAGAACTAAAGGCGGCTCGTACGCAGGTTAACAAAACAAAGTATGGGGAATACATCCGCTCAAAGAGACGCCATTCTGGTAGTGGGCTGGAGCAAGGCCATAACGGGCATTATTGCCTGTCTGCGGCAGGCCGGTCACCCCGTGGTGGCTTATACGGGCAACGGTTTTGAAACCACCGAATGCCAGCCGATTTCGCCAAAAACAATAGATATACCAGAGCTGGATTCGTCGGTGGAACTCATCGACGGGCTCGACGAAGCGCGCGGTTTTAGTTTGATCATTGTCTGTACGGACGAAAATGAGTTCCAGAAAAAGACCCGGATTCAGCAACTGGAACAGGTGGTTTCGCCGGATGCACTCATTGCCCTCAACACCGAAAGCATTCCGCTCAGCACCATTCAGCGGGACGCCCACCACCCGGAGCGGATCATTGGCGTTAACTGGAGCGAACCCGCCGATACCACGTATTTTCTGGAGATCATTACCAACGAAAAAACCGATGACCGGCTTGTCGAGGACTTTTCCACGCAGGCAAAACAACGCTGGCAAAAAGATCCGTACGTCGTGCGCAGCGACAACGGGATTCGGACGCGAATGCTGTGCGCCATGATCCGGGAAGCGTTTTTTCTGCTCGAAAATAAGTATGTTTCCGTCGAGGACATCGACCGCGCCTGCCGCAACGACCCGGGGTATTATCTGCCGTTTGGCGGCCACTTCCGGTATATGGATTTGATGGGAACGTTTATCTACGGCGTAGTGATGCAGGATCTGTTTCCCGAACTGTCGAAAGACCGGCACGTGCCCGGGTTCTTCACCGAAATGGTGCAGAACGGCAGTCTGGGTATGGTTACCGAAAAAGGATTTTACCCGTACAAAGAAGGCGAAACGGCGCAGTGGGAAGTCTCTTTTCGGGAATTCAGCCAGCAAATCCGGGATCTGATGAGTAGGTACCCGTTTCAGTACGAAGCTACACCGGAATGGGCACATAAACCGTCTGTTGTCCATGACTAAGCGGCTTATCGTTGACGCCCACCTCGATCTGGCCATGAACGCGCTGGAATGGAACCGCGACCTTTCGCGCCCGCTAACCGAAATCCGGCAGCGCGAAATGGGGATGCGCGACAAACCCGACCGGGGCCGGGGCACGGTTTGTTTGCCGGAACTGCGCAAAGGCGGTATTGGATTGGTGGTAGCCACGCAACTCTCGCGGGTGACGCCCTACGGAAGCGCCCTGCCGGGCTGGCACTCGCCCCAGCAGGCCTGGGCCATGACGCAGGCGCAACTCGTCTGGTATCGGGAAATGGAAGCCCTCGGCGAAATGGTGCAGATCACCAACCTGACCGAACTGGACAACCACCTGGCCCTCTGGGATAATGCCGAACTGCCGGACGAGCAAAAACCGATTGGCTACATCCTGAGTCTGGAGGGCGCCGATTCGCTGGTGAATAGTTCGTACCTGCACCGGGCGTATGAGTACGGCTTGCGGGCCGTCGGACTGTCGCATTTCGGGCCGGGACGCTACGCGCCGGGAACGAAAATGGAAGGACCGATTACCCCGTTGGGGCTGGATTTATTGAAGGAAATGGGCCAGCTAAACCTGATTCTGGACGTGACCCACCTGACCGACGAAGGGTTCGATCAGGCGCTGGACGTGTATCAGGGGCCGGTCTGGGCCAGTCACCATAACGTGCGGACGATTGTACCGACACAGCGACAATTGACCGATGAGCAGATTAAACGGCTCATTGAACGCGATGCGGTCATTGGCGGGATGCTGGACTGCTGGGCAATGGATATCCGGTTTATCGACACGGTTTCGGACCCCTGGCAACTGAACATCCGGCTGGAAAACCTCGTCGATCACTGGGACCACATCTGCCAGATCGCCGGAAACAGTCGGCACGTCGCCATCGGCAGCGATCTGGACGGTATTTTTGGCACCGAGCAATCGCCCTGGGACATGAACTCGATTGCGGATTTGCGGAAATATGAGGACATTCTGGCCCGGCGCGGTTATGAACCTGCCGATATTGACAATATTTTTCACGGAAACTGGCTCCGGTTTTTACGCCGGGCCTGGAGCTAAACCCAGTCCTTTGCTATGAACGTGCCTACTTTTCAAGCCGGTGCGGCCCGGGTGGACATTACGCCCCCGCTGGGCACTTTGATCAACGGCGATTTCATTACCCATTACGCCCGTTTTATCCACGACCCCCTGTACGCCAAGGCGCTGGTGCTGCAACAGGGCGAAACAACCGTGGCGCTGGTGATTGTCGACATCTGCGCCATGCCGAAGGATTTTCTGGATGCGGTGAAACGGGATATTCAGGAACAAACGGGACTGTTGCCGCAAAATATTTTAATTTCCAGCACGCACACCCACGCAGCCGGTTCGGTGGCCAGCCTGTTGCTGGGCGCGGCCGATTTACCGTACCGCCAGAAACTGCCCGGCCTGCTGGTCGAATCGGTCAAAGCGGCTTTGCAGAACCGGCGTCCGGCAAAAATCGGGTTCGGGGCGGTGGACGTGCCGGAACACGTGGTTTGCCGACGGTTTTTCATGAAAGAAGGCTATCAGGCGCTCAACCCCGTCACGGGTGGGCTGGATGGTGTCAAAACCAATCCCTTCGGTGATGAGCAGCAGATCGACCGGCGGGTCGTTCCGGTTGATCCTGAGGTTGGTTTTCTGGCCGTGAAAGGACTGGACGATCAATGGATTAGCCTGCTGGCCAACTACTCGTTGCACTACGTTGGCGATTGGGAGAACGGCAGCATCACGGCGGACTATTTCGGTGTTTTTTCCGAAGAAATCGGTCGCTTGCTGCAAGCCGGTTCGGGCTTCGTTGGGATGATGAGCAACGGCACGAGCGGAGAAGCCAACATCTGGGATTTTCTGGACCCGGATCGGTATCCAACAGAGCAATTTGCTAAAAGTGAACTCATTGGAAAAGCCATTGCCGGAAAGGTATTCTCTGCGCTGCAAACCGTTGAGTGGCAAACCGCTCCCGCTCTGTCGGCCCAGTATGCCGAAGTGACAGCGGGCGTTCGGAAACCGTCAGCCGATGAACTGGAAGTGGCTAGAGAATTGGTGGCCGAAACGTATTATGAGGCCATTCAGCAGGTGGATATGGACGTGCTGCGCCGGATTTACGCCCGCGAGCAAGTATTGCTAAATGACTACCCGGACACAATCGAGTTTCCGGTGCAGGCCCTACAGATCGGTACCGGACGAATCGGCGCGTTGGGCGGAGAGTTTTTTGCCGAAACCGGCCTGAAACTCAAGCAAAGCCATTCGCCTTATTTTACGATCACGATGGCCAACGGGTATGTCGGCTACGTGCCGCCCGCGCACGAAATTGAGCGGGGTGGGTACGAAACCTGGCGCTGCCGGACCAGTTTTCTGGAACCGGGTGCTGAAGAAACGATTCGGACAAAGTTGGCGGAATTGCTGAAAACGCAGGCTGAGCGTCCGGTTTATTCGTAACCAATGGACCAAACGGATTGAACGATAACGGTTTAAATTCCTATGGAAACCCTCAACGCCCAGGCCCTCAAAGAATCGTTCCGAACCGACGGGTACGTTTTTCTGCCCGGCTTTTTGTCCACCGAAGAAGTTCGGGAGCTAAACGAGAGCGTGAAAAACTTTATTAGTGAGCAGGTGCCCGTGATGCCCCACGAGCAGGTTTTTTACGAAGACAAGGACGACCCGGCTACCCTGAAGCAGTTGATCGATATGCAGAAATACAATCCGTATTTTGATCGAATGTTGAACAACAGCCGGTTTAGGCAACTGGCTGAATCGTTGCTCGAGGACGCGGTGCTTCCCAAAACGCTGGAGTATTTCAACAAACCGCCCAAAATCGGCAAACCGACGCCCCCGCATCAGGACAATTATTACTTCATGCTGAAACCGGCCGAAGCCGTCACGATGTGGCTGGCGCTGGAAGACGTGGATGCCGAAAACGGCTGCGTTCGGTATGTCAAAGGTTCGCATCGTCATGGTGTTCGTCCGCACGGCCGGACCCAAACGCTCGGTTTTTCGCAGGGTATCACGGATTTCTGGAATGAAAACGATCAGGCGCAGGCCGTCGCCTTTCCGGCCAAACCGGGTGATCTGTTGATTCACCATTCCCTGACGATCCATTGGGCGGAAGCCAACCGCAGCGAAAGCCGCAGTCGTCAGGCCATCGGACTGATTTACTGGGCAAAATCGGCGCAGGAGGATACGGAAGCGAAAGAAGCTTACAGGCAAAAGTTAAAAGCAGAGTTGAGCCGGTAGAGTAGTCACGGAAGCGAGAGAAATACAAAACCGTTCGTTGGATACGGTTTTAGAAACGATATAAACAGATTGTTACCATGAAAATGCGCGAAAGCCGGGTTCTGAAGAAGTTGCGGGCCGGTGAAGTGGTGAGTTGTTTGAAAGTAAATTTTGGTGACGGACAGGTTTCTGAACTGGCCGCCATGGCCGGATTTGACTGCCTCTGGGTCGACCGTGAGCACCTGGCGCAGGATTGGTCGGTAGTGGCTACGCATGTCTGGGCTGCGAAAGCCCACAATACCGACGTTATGGTCCGGGTGCCGCGCGGAAGTTATAGTGATTATGTCAAACCGTTGGAACTGGATGCGGCCGGTATTATGGTGCCGCACTGCATGGGTGTCGAAGACGCCCGAAATGTGATAAAAATGACGCGCTTTCACCCGCTGGGGATGCGGGCCATCGACGGTGGTAATGCCGACGGATTATATACCAACCTGGATTTCAACGAGTACCTCCAGCAGGCCAATCAGCAACGGTTTGTGGTCCTGCAAATCGAAGACCCCGAACCGCTGGACGAGCTGGACGAAATTGCCGCCCTTGATGGGGTGGACATGCTGTTTTTCGGCCCCGGTGATTTCAGTCAGGCCATTGGTGCCCCCGGCGAATGGAACCACCCCAAACTCGTGGCCGCCCGCAAACGGGTTGCGGAAGTCTGCCGGAAACACGGCAAGTTTGCCGCCACCACCGGCAGCATCGACCGGCTGGAAGAATTTGTCAGCATGGGCTACCAGTTTGTGAGCGTAGGCGCTGATGTGGTGGGCATGAGTGCGTATTGTCACGGTCTGGTCAGTCGATTTAACAAAGAAACTACAACGACCCAACCAGTGCAGGGTGGTTACAAATAACATGAGAAAACGCGTTTTAGGAGCCACCGGCATCACGGTTTCCGAACTGGCATTCGGGGGCGTTGAAATCGGGCTGCCGTACGGTATTGGCGTGAAAGGCGCGGAAGATATGCTTTCTGAGCCGGAAGCGATCCATCTGCTCCACGCAGCCACTGATTCTGGCGTTACCTTTTTCGACACCGCCCGGCTATACGGAGCCAGTGAAACCATCATGGGCAAAGCCTTCCGGGACCGGCGCAGCCAGGTTGTAATCGGCACCAAATGTCGGCACCTGCGGGACGGCAACGGCGAACTTCCGGACGGTGATATGCTGAAAAAGATCATCAAAACGTCGCTGCTGGAAAGTTTAACGGCCTTGCAAACCGATTACGTGGATGTGTTCATGCTTCATCAGGCTGATCTGGGTATTCTGGCGAATGAAGACCTGCCCCGGATTTTTGCCGATTTAAAAGCGCAGGGCGCTATCCGCAGCACGGGTGTCTCCACCTATTCCGTCGAAGAAACGCAGAAAGCCATCGAAAGCGGGGTGTGGGATGTGATTCAATTGCCGTTCAACCTCATGGATCAGCGGCAGGCGGCTTTGTTTGCGCAGGCCCGGGAAAAAGGCGTCGGCATTGTCATTCGCTCGGTTTTGCTGAAAGGGCTGCTCACCAGTAAAGGCCAGCAATTGCACCCGGCCCTGGTTGACGTGGAAAACCACATTCGCCGGTTTGACGAGCTGGTGCAGGAACCGGTTCCGGACCTGTCCACGCTGGCGATTCGGTTTGCGCTGGCTTTTCCGGAAGTGTCGTCCATTCTGGTCGGCATCGACAAACTGGCCTATCTGCATCAGGCGCTGGCGGCCGTCAATGGGCCGGAATTATCAACTGAAACCGCCGACCAGGCTAAAAAGCTGGCGTACCCGAATCCCGCGTTTCTGGACCTTCCGCACTGGGACCGGATGGGCTGGCTAACGTAGCGGTTTCTTCGCAAAAACACTGATTTTATGCATGTCAAAGACTTATTGAGTTTGAAAAATACCGTCAGTCTGGTAACGGGCGGGGCCGGCAATTACGGCAAGTGCATCGTGGAAGGACTGGCCGAAGCCGATTCGACGGTTTTGATGGCGTCGCGGAATCTGGCCGCGGGGCAGGAGGTTGCCGCCCGGTTTCGGGATCAGGGGCTGGATGTTCACGCCCTGCAAGTCGATCAGGGCGACCCGGCTTCGGTTCGGGCGCTCAAAGAACAAATCCGTTCGCAGTTCGGAAAGCTGGACGTTTTTATCAATAACGCGGTGTCGCGACCGATGAAAGGCTACAACGCGCCCATCGAGGATTTTGCCGAGTCGATGCGTGTCAATGCTACAGGGTCGATGGATATTCTGCGCGAAATGGCCGACCTGATCGTTGAAAACGGGGGTGGCAGCATCATCAACATCGGCTCGATGATGGGCATGTTCGGGCCGGATTTATCCAATTACGAAGGCACCAATATGGGCACTCCGCCCCCGGATTATTTTTTCCACAACGCCGGTTTGCTGAACCTGACGAAGTACATGGCGCAGGTGCTGGCGGGAAAAAATGTGCGCGTCAACTGCATCAGTCCCGGCGGATTGTTTAATAACCAGCCGGAGCGGTTTCTGGAAAATTACACCAAAAAAGTGCCGCTGCGTCGCATGGCCAACAACGACGACATCAAGGGGCTGATCGTGCTGCTGGCTTCACCAGCGGGTGCGTACATCAACGGCGAAAACATTCTGATGGATGGCGGGCTGAATGCCTGACCGCCGTCATTTGATGTAGTTCCCCTTGCGCAGCACCTCCGCCCATTTTCGGTAGCCCGCCAGCGTCAGATGCACCCCGTCCCAGGTGTATTCTTTTCTGAGTTTTCCGGCCTCGTCTACGAAATGCGGGTGGAGGTCAATCACGTCAAAGCCTTCCGCCGGGGCCATTTCCTTGAGCGCGTCGTTCAGATACCGGATGTGGTCTTCCTTGTTATAGTGGTTTTTGAGCTTCTGAAACGTGTCGTTGGTGGGCAGCAGCGTTTGAAAATAAATCCGGGTGCCGGGCGCTCCGGCCTTTAACCGGCGCACCATCCGGCGGTAATTTTGCAGAATAACCGAGTCCGGGATATTGCGGGCCAGGTCGTTTATACCGATCAGAATAAATACTTTGGCCGGTTTCCCCTGAATCACTTCGTCCAGTCGTTCGAGCACACCGAACGTAATATCACCCGGAATGCCCCGGTTTTTGTACCGGGTGTTGCCAAGCAACTCGCTCCAGTCGGCCCAGAAGGTAATGCTGTTGCCCAGAAAAACCACGTCTTTGCGGGCGTGCGGCAGCGAGCGAAAAAGCTCAACCCGGGTGTTGTAAATATCGGGCCGGACGGTGCTATCCCACTTCATTTCCTGCGCCTGCGCCAGACTGCTCCAGATTAGGAGGGTAGTGGTTAGAATGGGTAGTTTCCCGGAATATTTTCGAAGATCTGTAATCGTCATCTGTCGTTAGCGTTCATTCTTCATCAATAGGTTAAAGCCGCGCTGGGGCCTTACCCCGTTTTGGCCTGCACGGCAATTTCGATGGCTGCCACCGTAATGGTTTCCTTGCTCTGGTTTTCGACCACAATTTTGTTCCAGCCGTCGGCCACCAGCGAAACCGGGAAACGGTAATTGTAGCCAACGTGGTCTTTGGTATGGTGGGTCAGCGAACCGCAGGGCATGAGCAGTTTTTCGGTCGATTCGCTGGTCAGGTTCGGCCAGCAGCCGTTCACCGAAACAGGCATGTAACCCGGTTTGTCCCCCGCTTTCAACACCACCTGAACCATCAATTCCAGATTCTGATCGGCGGGTTCGGCGCACATCGCCAGCTGGAACGGTCGTTGCGCAAAGGGGCCGATGCTGGCGGGCAACTGGGCCGGTAGCTCAAACGGGGTTGGATTAAAGAAGGCTCCGGCGGTGCCAAAACAGTAGTGTTTGGGCTTCCCGCGCAAAAAGCTCAGTTTGTCAATGTCGCGCAAAGCCGTGTAGTCGGCCCGGATGCCCGGCAGACGGCCCTGATCCGTACAGAAAAAATTAAACCATTCGATGCCCTGCGCGCCCATCGCCAGTTTTCCGGCTGCGTTGGCCCGCTCAATTTCCGGGCTGGCCCCAATGTATCGCATCCGCTCCCGAACGCTTCCCGACTCGTTTTGGGTGGGCAGACTATTCGCTCCATCGTCCACCGATCCGTAAATGGTCACGCGGTCGCCCAGCCGTTTGTGAAATTCGTCGTGGGGCATGTCCCAGGTGGTTGCCCAGAAACCCGCCGGAATAACAAAATCGAGGGTCCCTTCCTGGCACAGCGTCACGACATCCACGCCAATGGCTTTCAACTGATCCAGTGCACCCGGGATGCGCATCCCCAGCGGATACGGCTTTCCGGTTTTCTTCGCCCGGCGCTGCGTCAGGGCGCGAATCTGGCGAAACCAGTCGTTCATCACCGCAAGGGTCTGGGCCGATGCGCCGGGTTCGCAGCAGAGCGGTTGCCGCCACCAGTCCAGTTCCAGTCCCTCAAAGTCGTAATTGTCCACCACATCGCGAATCTGCTCGAACATCATGGCGCGAACCTCCGGCTTTTCGTAATTAAAGCCCTGCCGGTCGTGCGTGTTCTGCAAACCGTAGTAGGCCTGTTGCAGCCGCATTTCTTTCTGCTTATAAAGCGGATGATTGAAAAAGCTTCCTTCGGGGTTGCGGCTCCCGTGCATGTCGTTCATCCGAATGCTGACCCAGGGCGAGATTTTCCGGCGCCGACATGCTTTAGAGGTTTCCGCCAGCCAGTCCACGCCCGCATCGATTAGATCCTGATAACGGTTCATGAACACTGTGAAGTTGTCGAGAAACTCCTCCACGGCCTCGGGTTCCGTAATGCCCTGGCAGATGGCGTGGCCCCGGAAAAAATCGCGGTTGCCCCGCTGGTAGCCGTCGAGGACGCTTGGAAATTTCTTGCTGGGATACCAGGCTCGGTTCGCGTTGGCGTTGATGACGAAGGTGTCAATTCCGTTGTCGGCCAGCAAATCCACATAGCGGTGAATGGCCTTTGCCTGAAAAGGACCGCCTACCACCGTGGGTTTGGGGTTCATCTTACCGGTGCGGGGGTTCACGACGGTCCTGAGCGAAAAATCTTCGGGTTGCCACAGTTCCGGATTGTAAAAATAGACGCAGGTATCGCCGTTGAAAAGGTTACGGTGTTTGTCCAGACTGGTTTTCCTGGGCGGAAGGGTTTGTGCGCCCGCCGTTGCCTTGTCCGAACTAGTACTGAACGGATTGGGCAGGGCGGATACGGTGGCCGCACTGAGTAAGCCGTTGCGGACAAAACTTCGTCGGTTTCTTTTAGGCTGGGTAGACATCAATGGTAGGTGGCTTCAACTGGTGGAGCAGCTGGCAGACCCGGAAAATCAGGTTTGGGAATGATTGCTGGACAAAAATATCGTTTTCAGGACGGCCAGTCTTTTACAATATTATCCATTTGTAATACGATCTTTCAGATTGTTCCCTGATTGAAAACAACTCGATTTGTCCGGTCCTTTAAATGGGAGGGGAAGGGGGACAAAACGACCGGCGGTACGGCAATCAAAATAGGTCCGGTAAACCGTATACACCGATGCGACCGTCCGTTTGGCTAAAACCGGGACGAGCTGCGTAAGGCTAAAGATTTATGAGTTGGGTAAAGGAAATAATAAATAGAAGATAACGAATAAGTTTGGCTTCGTACGCCCTAACGGAGTGGGCTTTTGAAATGGCGGTTTATATTTGTAAGTCATACCGCTACCGTCTGAGGTTGATACGAGAAAAACAGACATACAATGCCTTTATTCGACGGCTGGTTTGCCTGCTGATGAGCCTTCATGTGCTCAACCTCAGTATTGATAGCCCCGATCAGTACGGCTCAACGCTCCAACGGCTTAATCGGGTGGAAGACCTGTCTGTCAACGACATCGAAAGCTATACGGAGTTTTTTCTGGAAGTTTGTTTTGGGATCGACAATGCTATTCCTGAGCACGATGAACCCGACGACGACTCGGATCTGCTGAAGCTCAAACAGGATTATTTCTTCTTTTCCAACGCTTTTATGTTTTCTCCCGCGTTACCATTGGTGCATCGGGAGCTCGCCAGATTTTCGCATGGCCAAACCGCCCGTGCCCCGATGCACGTGCTGGATATTCCTTCTCCACCCCCTCAATTCGTTTGAAAATAGCGTAGGCAACGAGGCTACCGGTCAACCAAACGAAATCCGCGTTTGATTAGCCCGGTATGTTCGACTGTGCTCCAATCGTCGGGTTTTTCTGATATGCCCGAACGATCGACATTCCTTTTTGCCATTCATCCAAATGGCTCTGCTGGATTTATACGAAAGCGGAGCCCGCTGGTCTTCAATTGATTCATAGGCTTATTCAAACGAATTTTCAATGTTTACAATATTCATTCGGCGCCCGCTGCTGGCGTCGGTTATTTCTGTATTGATTACGCTACTGGGGCTACTGGCGCTGAACGGCCTGCCCGTTACGCAGTTTCCTGATATTGTTCCTCCTTCCGTTACGGTTACGGCAACGTATACCGGCGCCAACGCCGAAGTGTGTACCAAAGCCGTGGCTACACCCCTGGAACGGGCCATCAACGGGGTGCCGGGCATGACGTACATGAACACGGTATCGAGCAACGACGGAACCACCCTGATTCAGGTTTTCTTCAACGTGGGCACCGACCCGGATATGGCCGCCATGAACGTGCAGAACCGCGTTACCTCGGTGCTGGACGAACTGCCCGCCGAAGTGATCAAGGCCGGGGTAATTACCGAAAAGGAGGTAAATAGTATGTTGCTGTACCTCAACCTCTATAGTACGGACCCCGATATGGACGAGAAGTTTATCTACAACTTCGCCGATATCAACATCCTGGCCGAACTCAAGCGGATTGAGGGGGTGGGCTTTGCCGACATCATGGGCGCCCGCGAGTATTCGATGCGGGTGTGGCTCAAACCCGACCGCATGACCGCGTACAACATCTCGGCCGAGGAAATTGTCGAAGCCATCCAGAAGCAGAACGTCGAAGCGGCACCTGGAAAAGCGGGCGAAAGTGCCGACCGCAAACCGCAGGTGCTCCAGTATGTAATGCGGTATACCGGTAAGTTTAACGAACCGCAGCAGTACGAAAACCTGGTGTTACGGGCCGATCCGGACGGCTCAATGCTGCGCCTGAAGGATGTGGCCGAAATTGAATTTGGTTCGGCTGACTACAGTGTTACGTCAAAGACCGACGGGCGTCCTGGTGCTTCGATCATGCTGAAACAGCGTCCCGGTTCCAACGCCCGCGAGATCATCAACAATGTCAAAAAACGCATGGCTGAGATTAAGGAACGGTCGTTTCCGGCGGGAATGGACTACAACTTCGCTTACGATGTATCCCGGTTTCTGGATGCGTCCATTCACGAGGTGGTGCGGACGTTGCTGGAAGCCTTTGTGCTGGTGTTTCTGGTTGTTTTTCTGTTTTTGCAGGACTGGCGGTCTACGCTGATCTGCGCACTGGTGGTGCCGGTGGCCCTGATCGGAACGTTTGCCTTCATGAGTCTGATCGGTTTTTCGATTAACCTGCTGACCCTGTTCGCGCTGGTGCTGGCCATCGGTATTGTGGTCGATGATGGAATTGTGGTGGTGGAAGCCGTCCACGCCAAAATGACCGAAGAGCATCTGCCGCCCGTCGAAGCCACGACGGTTGCCATGAAAGAGATCAGCAGCGCCCTGATTGCCATTACGCTGGTGATGTCGGCGGTGTTTGTGCCCGTGGCGTTTCTGTCGGGGCCGGTCGGGATTTTTTACCGGCAGTTTTCGCTGACGCTGGCCGTTGCCATTCTGATCTCCGGCGTAAACGCCCTGACGCTGACCCCGGCCTTGTGTGCGATGCTATTGCAACCGGCCCACGCTCATGCTTCGTCGGGACCATTGGGCCGATTTTTTGCCGCTTTCAACCGCGGATTCGACGCAATGACGGGGCGTTATCAGCGGTTATTGCGAAAAGTAGCCCGCCGGGGGGCCGTAACCATTGTTCTCCTGCTGGTATTTGGGTTGGGCACTTGGGGCATTAGTTCGGTGTTGCCCAGCGGCTTTATTCCCACCGAAGACCAGGGAATGATCTACGCAAACGTAACGACGCCACCGGGTGCCACAGTGCAGCGAACGGAAGATGTATTGGATAAGATTCAGAAGATTGCTGCCGGAATTGAGAGTGTCGAGAACGTTTCCACGCTGTCGGGCTTCAGCCTGATGACGGATGGAGCTGGTGCTTCCTACGGCATGGGTATGATCAACCTCAGAGACTGGAAAGACCGCAAGCAGTCTGTCGATGATGTGATTGCCCAACTGGAAGCTAAAACGCGGCACATTCAGGACGCCAGCATTCAGTTTTTTTCACCCCCGACGGTGCCGGGCTTCGGAAATTCAAGCGGGTTTGAACTCCGAATGCTGGACCGAACCGGTACGGGCGATTTGCAGAAGACTAAAAAAGTGGCCGATGATTTTATTGCTGCCCTGAAAAAACGGCCCGAAATCAGCGATGCTTTCACCAGTTTTAACCCGGATTATCCGCAATACATGCTGCATGTTGATCAGGACAAGGCTGCCCAGAAAGGCGTTTCCATCGAAAATGCGATGAACACGCTACAAACACTGATGGGCAGTTTGTACGCTACCAACTTTATCCGCTTCGGGCAGATGTACCGTGTTTTTGTGCAGGCTGCGCCGGAATACCGGGCTAAACCGGAGGACGTGCTTTCGCTGTACGTGAAAAATGAGGAGGGCGAAATGGTGCCTTACTCCAACTTCGTCAGTCTGGAACGGGTGTACGGACCCGAGCAGTTGATGCGGTACAATATGTATACGTCGGCACTCGTTAACGGCGATGCCGCCAAGGGCTTTAGTAGCGGGGATGCCTTGCGGGCGGTCGACGAAGTGGCCCGGCAGACCTTGCCCAACGGCTTTTCGTACGAGTGGTCGGGTATGTCGCGGGAGGAAGTCCTGTCGGGCGATCAGGCGGTCTATATTTTTATGGTCTGTCTGGTGTTTGTGTATCTGCTGCTGGCTGCCCAGTATGAAAGTCTGTTTTTGCCGCTGCCGGTACTCCTGTCGCTGCCCGCCGGAATTTTCGGTTCGTTTCTGGCGCTGCAACTGGCGGGGCTGCAAAACAATATCTACGCCCAGGTGGCGCTGGTTATGCTGATTGGTTTGTTGGGGAAGAATGCCATCCTGATCGTCGAGTTTGCCAACCAGCGGCAACAGGAGGGCATTTCTATCGTGAAGGCCGCCATCGAAGGGGCCGTAGCCCGTCTACGACCCATCCTGATGACCTCGCTGGCTTTTGTAGCCGGTTTGATTCCGCTTTGCATTGCTTCCGGCGCCGGGGCGTTAGGAAACCGCTCGATCGGGACGGCTGCCGCCGGTGGGATGCTGGTGGGTACCATCTTTGGGTTGGTGCTGGTACCCGGTCTCTATGTGCTCTTTGCTACGCTGGCCCAGAAATTTCAGGGCAGAAAGATTAAGGTTAACGACGATCTGATTCTGAGTGCATTGGCCAAACGAAGCCGGTCCAGCGAAGCGAATAATTAACCGATTTCTTCGGATTGAGAAATGATAAAGCCCGGTTTTGCAAGCCGGGCTTTATCATTTCTCAAAAGTAACAGGAGTTGACCCATTTGTGACAGGGTTTGGGCGGTGTTGTGCCGACCTTTGATTCAACAAAACAGCACAACAACATCAAAACAACATACGCCATGAAAGCCTTATTCAACACCCTGCTCGTCGCCCTGACCGTTGCCTTCACCAGTTTTACTGCCGCCCAGGCCGAAAACCACAAACCCATCGGTCAGCCTAAAAAAGTGGCCGCTTTCCAGAGCGGTATGTATACCACCCAGGAAGGTAAGTTACAGGTCGCCGTTAATAAAGAAACCGGGAGCGCCGTGATGGTCCGACTGGTTAACCAGGCCGGCAAAGAAGTCTTCGCTCAATCAATCGGCAAACGTCAGCAGGCCGTCCGTCTGCGGTTGGATGTGAGCAATCTGCCGGATGGAATTTATCAAGTGGAGATCACCAACGGCGTGGAGACAACCACCCAGGAACTGAAGCTGGATACCCGGAAACCAACCGCCGTTCAACGACTCGTTGCCGTGAACTAGGGGCCGAAAAAGACTATTTCCATACCGTAAAGAAAGACCGGTCCGTCCCGACCGGTCTTTCTCGTTTAGATTTAAATGGGTTCGGCGGTTGAGATCAGCAAACCTTTTGTATTTTGCTCCTTCGTTGCCGCCCGCTAACCCGCTGCTTCGGCAGGATGGGAGACGGTTCTGAAGGCTTCGTTTACCAACGCTGACCTGCCGCAACGACCGACCCTTACGCTGATTGATCAATGAAAACCAAAATACTCCTGGTTGACGATGAAGCCGATCTGGAAATCCTTTTTCGGCAGCGCTTTCGTCAGGCAATTCATGCAGGCACCTACGAGTTTGTTTTTGCCCATGACGGCCAGCAGGCGCTGCAAGTGCTGGAAGAGCAGCCCGACATTGATCTGGTGCTGACGGACATCAACATGCCCGGCATGGACGGCCTGACCCTGCTGGAACAACTGCCCCAGGTGAATGCCGTGGCCCCCGCGGTGGTGTTGACCGCGTACAGCGACATGACCAACATCCGGAGTGCCATGAACCGGGGGGCCTTCGACTTCCTGACCAAACCCATCCACTTCGACGATTTGCAGACCACCATCGAGAAAGGCCGTCGGCACGTTCAGCAACTCCGCGAAAGCCAGCAGGCAAAGGCCGCCGACGCGATGAAAACGCGGTTTTTTACCAACATCATTCACGAATTACGCGTCCCGCTGTCGCTGATTATTTCGCCGGTCGATAAGCTGCTGGAAACCGAAGAATTGCCCGATCACCTGCAACAACCTCTGGTAACCGTCCGCCGGAATACCCGGCAGGTCCTGCAAATGATTAATCAGTTGCTGGCCATCAATCAGCTCGAATCCGATCAGATGGAGGTGGTGGAACAGGTGGGAGATTTGCCGGGGTTCGTCGGGCAACTGGTCGATTTGTTTCGCCCTTCTACCGACCTCAAGGACCTGACGCTACGCTACGAAACGGATTTTCCCACCGGAAGCTACTGTTTCGATGCGGGCAAATGGGAAACCATTCTCTTCAACCTGCTGACCAACGCCATCCGGTTTACCTCGGTGGGGGGGATTACGGTTTCACTGCACCAAACCCCGACGGGTGCCCGTTTAACCGTGCGGGATACCGGAATTGGCATCAGCGCCCACAAACTCCCACACGTGTTTGACCAATATTACCAGGGTGATAACCAGCGCATTCGCTCCAACGACACCACGGGTATCAGTCTGGCGCTGGTGCGGGAACTGGCCTTGCGGCTGGGCGGAAGTGTGCAGGTCGAGAGCCAGATTGAAGAAGGGGCTTCCGGAACCGTGTTTGTGCTCGAATTGCCGGTGCAGCGGACCACTAGCGAAACCATCAGCCAGTCGGTGGAAGGTCCGTCGGTGTTGGTTGATCTGCCCGCGCGGGCCGGTGAATCAGGCGCTAAACTGCCGTCCGAATCCGCCGAGTCGGTGCCGCTGATTCTAGTGGTCGAAGATAATCCCGAACTGCGGGATTTTATGGTGACCGAACTGGCCATAACGTACCGGGTGCGGTCGGCGGCCAACGGCTACGAAGGCTGGGTGATCGCCAAGGAAGAACTGCCGTCCATCGTAATTACTGACCTGATGATGCCCCGCTTAGACGGTCATGGCCTGATTGAGCGCCTGAAGGCCGATCCGGCCACCGACCACATCGCCATCATGCTGCTTTCGGCGAGTGCCGAGGAGACGCACCGGCTGCGGGGTCTGAGTCTGGGCGCGAATGATTACCTGAACAAGCCCTTCCACCTGGGCGAACTGCGGCTGCGGCTGCGGAACCTCCTGAGTCATCAGCAGCGGCTGCGGGAACACTACCGCCAGCAGTTGGCCCAACCGGACAGCGCCAGTCCGTTGCAGAGCGTTGGGGATGAATTTTTGCGCAAACTCTATACGCTGATTGAGCAACACCTGGATGACTCGACGCTGAGTGTGGAATGGCTGGCCGAGGAATTGGCCATGAGCCGCAAGGCGCTGTACCTGAAAGTGCAGAACCTGACGCACCTGTCGCCCGTAGAGTTGATTCGGCAATACCGTCTGCGGAAAGCCATTGACTTGCTGCGGCTGGGGCATAGTGCCGCCGAAACGGCTTATATGGTGGGTTTTGAAAGCCCGTCGTACTTTACCAAAGTTTTTCGGGAGTTTTACCATCAAACGCCAACGTCCTACCGCAAGGGATAGAGCGGTTGGCATTAGTACGGAAGCATAGTACCTGAACCAATAAATCCTTAACCCCATGAAATACCCAAAAAAATCTTTCTGGATACGAGTCGCCGTATGCTTCCTGACGTTCTGGATGCTGACAGGCGCCAACGGGTTCGCCCAGCAGAAAAAGAAAACCGGCGGTAAAGCGGCAGATCGGTCAAAAACCACAGTCGGCGGTTCGGCAGATCCTAAAAACTGGAAACTGGGCGTGGCCCTGTACACGTTTAATCAATTTACCTTTCCGGAGCAGTTAGCCAAAGCGGATAGCGCCGGTTTAAAATTTGTGGAAGGCTATACCTTCGGTAAGGCCGGAGCGGCACTGAAGGATTCGCTGATCATGAATCTGTCGTCGGCCGGTATTGAAAAGCTGCGGCAACAGGTCAGCGACAGGGGGCTGTTGATGGAGTCGGTGTATCTGGTGGGTGGCAAAACCGTCGATAAATGGGTTCGTGAATTTGAACTCGCTAAAAAACTAAACGTAAAATACGTCACGGCCGAACCTCCGGTGGACCTTTGGGATAGCGTGGATAGTCTGGCCGGTGCGTATGGCGTAAAAGTTGCCCTGCATAACCACTGGAAAGGAACGAGCGCCTACTGGCACCCGGATTCGGTGCTGGCAGCCCTGAAAAATCACCCCAATTTCAGGGTTTGTGCCGATATTGGTCACTGGCCCAAGAGCGGTATTGATCCGGTGGAAGGATTGAAAAAACTGGAAGGGTACCTGATTGCGCTGCATTTGAAAGACATTGCCGCCTACAACGACCCGAAGCTCAAAGACGTGCCGGTGGGAACGGGTGTCATCAATTTTCCGGACGTGTTCAAGGAGTTGAAGCGGCAGAATTTTAACGGCCATATCATCATCGAGCGCGATACCCAGGATAAGCCCAGCAACCTGCCGGTTGTTATTCAGACCGTCAGATATTACAACGATCAACTGGGGCTAACGCCGGTCCGCTAACGCCGGTCGCTTATTGGTCCTTTGCCGAAAGCCAACTTCCTATTCATTTCCAAACCATGCTTTTTCTGTGCCTGAGCATACTGCTTTCGGTGGTTTTGCTGCTCAACTTTCGCTTATTTCCGCGCTACCAGGTCAATACGTTTCAGGCGATTGTGTTCAACTACCCGGTTTGCTTCCTGACTGGTTTTCTGCTGTTGCCGCGTAATCAGCCATTCGCCATTGATTTTTTCCAAACCTGGACGTGGCTGGCGCTGGGCCTCGGAGTCGGTTTTATCATCACGTTTATCCTGTCGGGAATCTCGACGCAGCGGATGGGCATTACAGCTACCTCACTGGCCAACAACATGTCGCTGGTGGTGCCGGTTTGCTTCAGCCTTTTCGTGTTTCAGGCCGGTGGTAAAACCTTCAACGCACTGAATTACATGGGGCTGGTGCTGGCCGTGGTGGCCGTTGGGCTGAGTACGTTCCGGAAAGAAGAAGGCCAGACCGTCCGGGCGCTGGGCTGGAATACGCTGCTGCCGGTGGGCGTTTTTCTGATGTACGGAGCCACCAATACCATGATTAATTACATGAACATCCACTACATTTCGTCGGACGACAAAACCTTGCAGGTGACGCTGACGATGGTATTGGGGGCAATTGCTGCCGGGCTGGCGATGCTGGCATTTCGGGCTATTCAGGGAAAAGAAGAACTTAAACGGCAGAATCTGGTGGGCGCTATCACGCTCGGGGTGCCCAATTTCCTCAGTTTTTATACGCTGATTCTGGCCCTGTCGCAGTTTGGCGGCAACGGGGCGTTTGTGTACCCACTTTACAACATCGGCGTCATTCTGGTCGCGGCTTTATCGGCCACGGTATTTTTTAAGGAAAAACTACTGGCCGTCAACCAGATTGGTCTGGCGCTGGCGGTATTGGCCATCGGGCTGATTTCGTGGCAGGAACTGGCGCAGTGGATAACGAGATAGCATCGTCTTCTTTTGTCTCCAATCTCACTTCTCTTGTCGGATTTCCCGAGAATTCTGTATTTTTCGCTTTTTAACGATTATTCCAAAACCTTGCATGAACCGTCGTCAGACTCTTGCTGCCTTAGCCGCCACGACTGGCGGAGCCGTTTTATCCCCATCGGCTCATTCAGCCGCTTCCTTCGTGAAAGACCCTCCGCCATTTGCATATGCCTTAAATGTAAGCACGATCCGGGGCCAGAACCTCGGTTTTGTGAAGGAACTGGAAGTGGCTTCCAAAGCCGGTTTTCGGCATGTTGAAATCTGGATGAACTCCTTTCAGGATTACCTGAAAACCCATACGACGGCCGATGTCCGCAAACTGCTGGGCGATCTGGGTCTGCAAGTCGAAAATGCCATCGGGTTTGCTCAGTGGATTGTGGACGACGAAACGACCCGCACGAAAGGTGTTGACCAACTCAAACAGGAAATGGAATTGCTGGCCGAAATTGGCTGCAAACGCACGGCTGCCCCGCCGATGGGCGCGACGCAGCAACCCGGTCTGGACCTGCGCAAAGCCGCCGAACGCTACCGGACCATTCTGGAGCTGGGTGATAAAACCGGTGTTGTCCCCCAACTCGAACTCTGGGGTGGCTCCAAAAACATGAATAAACTCAGTGAGGTGATGTTTGTGGCCATCGAAAGCGGTCATCCGTCGGCGCGGCTGTTGCTGGATATTTATCACCTCTACAAAGGCGGTTCCAGCCCGGCGAGTCTGCCGCTAGTGGGCAAACCCGGCATCGAGGTATTTCACCTGAACGATTACCCGACCAACCCGCCCCGCGAAACCATCGGGGATGCCGACCGTGTGTATCCCGGCGACGGCATTGGACCTGTCCGCGAAACGCTCAGGCAGATCAAAACGCCCGGCAAAACCATTGTTCTCTCGCTGGAACTGTTCAATAAAAGCTACTACGCCCAGGACGCGCTGGCAGTGGCCAAAACCGGTCTGGCGAAAATGAAGAAAGTGGCCGAGGGGGCGTAATTGGTTATAAATCAGAGTTAATCAGAGAGAATTAGAGTTGATCAGAGAACACCCTGATAACCTCTGATGTTCTCCGATTAACTCTGATTTACAGTCCATCAGTGCGAATCCCGTTTTACAACCGGGCCGGAACTGCCTTGCAAAAAGTCGAAGTCGGCGCCCTCGTGGGCCTGGAGGACGTGTCGGATGTACATTTTGGTATACCCCCGCTCGTAGCCGAGATCAATCGGTCTGAAATGCGCCAGCCGCCGGGCCAGTTCTTCTTCATCGACGTGGAGGTGCAGAAGCCGTTTCTCTACGTCCAGCGTAATCATATCACCGTTCTGCACCAGCGCCAGATTGCCGCCCACAGCCGCTTCCGGCGAAACATGCAGCACCACCGTCCCGAAACCTGTGCCGCTCATCCGCCCGTCCGAAATCCGGACCATGTCGTGAACGCCCTGCGCCAGCACCTTGGCCGGGAGTTGCATATTACCCACTTCGGGCATACCGGGGTAGCCTTTCGGACCCACGTTTTTCAAGACCAGCACACACGACGGATCAACGTCCAGATCGGGGTCGTCGACGCGCTTTTTGTAATCGTCGATGTTCTCGAAAACCACCGCCCGACCCGTGTGTTGCATCAATTCGGGAGAGGCCGCCGAGGGTTTCAGCACCGCGCCGTTGGGGCACAGATTCCCGCGCAGCACGGCAATTCCCGACTCGGGCTTGAACGGTTGGCTGACCGACGCAATCACGTCAGGATTATAGCACTCGGCGTTGGCGCAGTTCTCGCCCAGCGTTCGCCCGTTGATGGTCATGGCGTCGTTGTGCAGGAATTGTTTCAGTTCCCTGATGATGGCGGGCAGGCCACCGGCGTAGAATAAATCTTCCACAAAATGTTCACCGGATGGCTGCAAATTGGCCAGCAACGGTATTTTAGCCGACAGATTATCAAAATCGTCCAGCGACAACTCTACGCCCATCCGTCCGGCAATGGCCGTCAGGTGAAGGATGAAATTGGTTGAACCGCCCAGGGCGGCATTGACCATAATGGCATTTTCGAACGCCTGCCGGGTCAGAATCTGCGAAGGCCGGATGTTTTGCCGGGCGATCTCCACGGCCCGCATTCCGGCCAGGTGGGCCAGCACTTTCCGGCGTGAATCGGCTGCCGGAATGGTGGCATTGTCGGGCAGAGCCAGCCCCAGCGACTCGGCCATAGCCGCCATCGTGGAAGCCGTTCCCATCACGGCGCAGTGCCCTTGGCTGCGGGCCATGCAGGCTTCAGCGGCCACAAATTCTTCCTGCGACATTTCGCCTTTTTTGTTCGCTTCGGCAAACCGCCACAGGTCCGAGGTGCCGATGTTACGGCCTTTGTATTTTCCGGCCAGCATCGGGCCGCCCGACACCACCAGCGTAGGCAGATCGACGCTGCACGCACCCATCATCAGCGAGGGGGTGGTTTTGTCGCACCCGCAGAGCAGAACTACGGCGTCCATTGAGTTGCCCCGGATGGATTCTTCCACGTCCATACTGGCCAGATTGCGGAACAGCATGGTGGTCGGTTTCATCTGGCACTCGCCCAGCGACATCACCGGAAATTCGAGCGGGAAACCGCCCGCTTCCCAGACGCCCCGCTTGACGGCTTCGGCCAGATCGCGGAAGTGGGCGTTGCAGGGCGTTAATTCGGAAAAGGTATTACAGATGCCGATAACCGGCTTACTTTCAAATAAATGATGGGGAAAACCCTGGTTTTTCATCCAGGCCCGGTAAATAAAACCGTCTTTGCCTGTGCGGCCAAACCATTCCTGCGATCGAAGGTGCATTTTTAATGTAAAAAGATTAGTGAGTAAAGGAACAACGCGTTGTGTAAACCAGAAATTTACGGTTTTCGGCGTTCAGGACGGTAAGTTAGAAAGTTTTTGGCAAATGAAAACGGTTGGTTAATTCATCAATTATGTTTAATATCTTCGCAAAGAATACCCACCTTCCATCTCATACGCATGAACGAACCCGTTACTTGTTTTTTGATTGATGACGATGAAGACGATCAGGAGCTTTTTACGTTAGCCCTCAAAAAAGTTGACCCCAGCCTGACGTGTGTGGTCGCTGATGATTGCGGGGAAGCGTTGAAGAAACTGCGTCAGGAGGAAAACTTTTGGCCCCAATATATTTTTCTGGACCTGAACATGCCCCGGATGCACGGAAAGCAGTGTTTGATTGAGCTGAAAAAAATCGCCCGCATCAAGCACATTCCGATCATCATTTATTCCACGTCTTCGGAGCCGAAAGATATTCAGGAAACGAAAGCGCTGGGCGCTGCGGATTTTCTTACCAAGCCCCCGCTGATTTCCACCCTGACGGCCCGACTGGCTAACCTGTTGCTGAATCGACCCATGGCTTGAGTGTGCTTCTCATGGAAACAAATACGCTGCAACCTACATACCGATTCCTGGCCAGAGGTGGTCAAATGGGACAGTTGATCCGGACGCTCGACTGGTCCAAGAATCCGTTAGGCCCAATTGAAAGCTGGCCGCAGAGTCTGCGCACCACCCTAAGCATCCTGCTTCATTCCAGATTTCCCATGTTTTTATTCTGGGGGCCGGAACTGATCTGTTTCTACAATGATGCCTACCGGCCCAGTCTGGGCAACAGCGGTAAACACCCAACGGCTTTGGGGCAACCGGGGGAGTTAATCTGGCCTGAAATCTGGGCTGATATAAAACCGCTGATCGACCGGGTGATGGCTGGCGGAGAAGCCAGTTGGAACGAAGATCAATTGCTGCCGATTTACCGCAATGGCCAGATAGAAGATGTTTACTGGACCTATAGTTATAGCCCGGTGCACGATGAATCGGGGGGCGTGGGCGGGGTATTTGTGACCTGTACGGAAACCACGGAAAAGGTTATTACCCTGAAAACCATTGCCGAAAGCAAAGATCAGTTAGCCTTTGCCATCGAAGCCGCCGAACTTGGAACCTGGGACATGGACCCGGAAACCGACCGTTTTACGGGCAATGACCGGTTGAAGTCGTGGTTTGGTCTGGCTCCCGAAGCAGAAATTGATCTGCCGCTGGCACTGGCCCTGATTGCCGACAAAGACCGCCAACGGGTAAGGGATGCCATTCAAACCGCTTTGCAGCCGTCTTCGGGTGGAAATTACGATGTCGAATACACCATCATCAATCCCGTCGATGGTCGGGAGCGCCGGGTGAAAGCCAAAGGAAAAGCTTTTTTTGACGAAGCCGGCAAGGCGTATCGCTTCAACGGTACCCTACAGGACTATACCGACGAATACCGGGCCAGCGCAGAACAGCAAAAATTGCTGACCCTGGTTGAAAACAGCGTTGATCTGATGTCGGTGCTGGGCCTGGACGGTCGGAATACTTACATCAACAAAGCCGGGAAGCAACTGCTGGGAATCGACGACGATCAGGATGTGACCCGGATTCCGATTGCGGACTTACATACGCCGGAACAAATGGATTTTGTTCGTACGCAGGTCATCCCGACGGTGATGACCACCGGGCGCTGGTCGGGGCAGTTTGCCGCCAGGCACCTGAAAACGGGCGAAATCATTCCACTGTATAACAACTGCCTGCGAATCGACGATCCGGTTACGGGGCAACCGCTGGCTATTGGCGCCGTCATGCGGGATCTACGACCCGAAATGGCCGCGCAAAAGGCGCTGGAAGAAAGTCGCGAACAGTTTCGGCTGCTGGCCGATCTGATGCCGCAATTCGTCTGGACCGCTCTGCCGTCGGGTATTCTGAATTATTTCAACCAGTCGGTTTACAATTTCTCCGGGTTATCGGCCGAAGAGGTTCAACGTCATAGCTGGCTCCGGCTGGTGCATCCCGACGAACGGCAGGCCACCGTCGATGCCTGGATGAACAGCATAAAAACCGGCGACGGGTTTGTTTTTCAGCATCGTTTCCGGCGGCATGATGGCGAATACCGCTGGCAGTTGAGCCGGGCCGTACCGATAAAAAACGGCGAAGGCGGTATTCAGTGGTGGATTGGAACCAGTACCGACATCGACGATCAGAAAAAAATGGCCGACGAACTGGAGCGAATGGTTCAGCAACGCACCCTCGAACTGCACAGCAGCAATCAGGAACTGATCAAAACCAACCATGAGCTTGAGCAGTTTGCCTACATCGCCAGCCACGACCTACAGGAGCCGCTGCGTAAGATTCAGTCGTTTTCGGAACTGCTTCACCTCAACCTGACGGACCGCGAAATGTCGGGGCAGTACCTGAACAAAATCAGCACGTCGGCCCAGCGCATGGGGGAGCTGATCAAATCAGTGCTGAACTATTCCCGTTTGTCGAACACGGTCGAACGCTTCGTCGAAACCGATCTGAACCACATTCTGGCGGGGGTGGAGTCGGATTTTGAGCTTCTGATTGAACAAAAAGGGGCTGTTATCCGGCGCACGGAACTGCCGGTTATCGAAGGCATCCCGATGCACCTGAGCCAACTGTTTTCAAATCTGGTCGGAAATTCGCTGAAATTTTCCGGCAACGAGCCGGTGATCGAGATTTCTTCCCGGCTTCTGTCGCCCGTCGAAGCCGCGCAAATCCAGGAGTTGAGGACCGATATACCGTATGTTCACATCCAGGTGAAGGACAACGGTATTGGCTTTGAGCAGGAATACGCCGAGCGGGTTTTTACGATCTTCCAACGGTTAAACCACACGAAGTCCTACAGCGGTACGGGGATTGGCCTGGCGCTCTGCCGAAAGATTGTTGAGAATCATTCCGGGAAAATCAGGGCCGAGAGTGAACTGGGTAAAGGAGCCACGTTCCATATTTACCTGCCCATGAAACGATAACGGATGGGCAGCGGCTGCGGTTTACAGTTCCAGAGAAACCGTCCGCATCCGCCCACCGTAAACCGTATTCCATCAAAATTATTGAAGCAATTCGCTGATTTTCTTGCTTAGTTCGGCACCCCGCAGGTTGCGGGCGATGATCTTACCCGTGGGATCGAGCAGGAAATTGGCCGGAACGCTGTTGATGCCGTACTGCTGGGCTACGTCATTTTTCCAGCCTTTCAGATCGCTGACGTGCGCCCAGGTGAGCCGGTCTTTCCGGATTGCGTTGAGCCAGTTTTGCCGGTTGTTGTCGAGCGATACCGAGAAAATGGTGAAGTTCTTGTCTTTGAACGTTTTGAAGGTTTGCACCAGATTCGGGTTTTCTTCCCGGCAGGGGCCACACCAGCTTGCCCAGAAATCAACCAGCACGTACTTGCCTTTGAAAGACGACAGCTTCACGACGTTGCCCAGCGTATCGGTTTGCGCAAAATCGGGGGCCATTTTGCCCACGTTCAGCCGGTTCATGAGGTCAATCTGCTGCCGGAAAAACTGGGCCTGCGACGACTTGCCAATCGGCATCGTTTCCAGTCGGGTAAGCATACTGTCGGCACCAGCCAGATCGTTCATGCTGATCAGAACGCCCAGCACGTTGACACTGGCCGCGCTGTTGGGGTGGGCCGCAATAAAGTTTTTAAACCGGACCTGATCCTGCCTGACGGCTTCTTCGCGCTCTTTGAGGGCCGCCTGCATGGTGGCTGCGTCATTAGTGGCCCGGGCGTTGCCGTATTTGAGTTCGGCCCGCTTATAGCGGTTGGCAATGGCAGTATCCATCATCATTTTTTCCAGACTTTGCCGCAGGTTCTCTTCTTTCGAGCCGGTTATTCGGATGGCCCAGAGCGAGTCGGCGTTGCCCCGGATCGTGATGGGGGAGTTTTCCAGGTAGAAATACTGACGACCGGGTTTGCCCTCTACACTCAGACCATAAAACGCCACTTCGTCCAGCTTACCCTTAAACGTAAACTGCCCTTTGGCGTTGGCTGTAGCGGTATCGGCGTGTTGTTTGGTTTTGTAAAAGGAATTTTCGGTCAGAATGATCTTCCTGTTCGCGGCATTTTTCAGCGTACCGGAAACCGTATACCCACCCGCCAGGGATTGTCCCGCTGTTTTTTTTACGGCTTTGGATTGGGAATATCCCGGAGTCGCCAGCAGAAGCAGGAGAGGAGTTAAGAAGAAAAGTTTCATACGTGAGCGGTTTTAAGCACAATTAGGCCAAATTGCGGACGAAATGCATGACAATGTACGTACAAAGATAGGTCCAATTGACGTTTAATCAGCCAAAAATTAGCGTAGGTGCGTTTTACGAGGCAAACAAAACCGGGTAGCTCAATAGTTCATTAGGCGTAGACGCTGCGCTTTTTGTTAATGGCCCGGGCGCAGGGAAAGCGAAATAGTAGAAAAATACCGTAAAACCATCTCACACAAAACCATGAATCAGAGAAAATCCACATTGTACCGTATGCTTTTTCTGAGCGTGATGCTCGGTATGTCGGCCTGCTCCCGAAACCCGGTAACGGGGAAGCGCGAGCTATCGCTGATGTCAACGGAACAGGAAATCGCCATTGGTAAAGAATCCCATCCGTCGGTTGTAGCCAGCATGGGCCTGTACGACGACAAAAAGCTGAACGATTTTATCAACCAGAAGGGCAAGGCGATGGCTAAAGTTTCGCACCGCCCCGACCTGCCTTATCAATTTTATATTGTGGATTCGCCGGTCGTGAATGCCTTCGCGGTGCCGGGCGGGTACGTTTATTTCACGCGGGGCATTATGGCCCACTTCAACAACGAAGCGGAGTTTGCCGGGGTGCTGGGGCACGAGATCGGGCACATTACCGCCCGGCATTCGGCGCGGCAGCAAACCGGCCAGTTGCTCGGCACCATCGGCATGATCGGCGGGGCCATTCTGGTGCCGCAATTGGGCCAGAACCTGGATGCACTTCAGCAGGGCTTGCAGGTTTTTATGCTTAAATACAGCCGCGATCACGAGTCGGAATCGGATAAAATCGGCGTGGAATATTCGAGCAAGATCGGGTACGACGCCCGCCAGATGGCCAACTTTTTCAGTACCATCAAACGCATTTCCGATAACGCCGGTCAGCAGGTTCCCGACTTTCTGTCTACTCACCCGGACCCCGCCAACCGCAATACGAAGGTCAACCAGATGGCAACCGCCTATCAGCAACAGAACAAAGGCAATTATCAGGTGGAACGGGATCGGTACCTGCGGATGATTGACGGCATTCTGTACGGCGAAGACCCCCGGCAGGGATTCGTTGAGAAGGATATGTTTTACCACCCGGAACTGCGGTTTCAGTTTCCGGTGCCCAAAGGCTGGCAGCACCAGAATTCACCCGCGCAGTTTCAGATGACCGCCAAAGACGGCAAGTCGGCCATGATTCTGATGCTGGCAAAAGGCAACAGCCTCGACGAAGCCGCCAAAACACTGGCGCAGGAACTGAGCCTGAACGTACTCGAAAGCCAGCGAACAACCATCAATGGCAATCCGGCTTACGTGATGGTTTCGCGGCAGCAGACCCAACAGCAACAGGGGCAGCAGCAGCAGAACCCGCAAACGGCGCTCCAGATCGGAACGTGGTTAATTCAGTACAACAACGCTATTTACGCCCTGCACGGTCTGGCGGCAGCCAACGACTTTGAGGGCGCTTACCGCTCGTTTCGCCCCGTGGCCGAAAACTTCCGGGCGCTCACCGATCCGGAGAAAATCAACCGCAAACCGGAGCGCGTGCAGGTGAAACCGGTTCCCCGCGATGGAACCTTTAAAGAGGTGATGACCGCCCTGGGAATGCCTGCCAACCGACTGGAAGAACTGGGTGTGCTCAACAGCATGAAGTCCGACGACCGGGTAACACGGGGGTCGCTGATCAAAATTATTAGTCGATAGGATTGGAAACGGTTCATCGGGTTTGGCGAAAACGGGCGAAATACCGTATTTTCACCCCTTCACCCTGATTTCCTTGACCCGATGAACCTTAAAGGCTGGCTGCTGCTCGGTAGCTTTCTATCCTCGCCCTGTTGGGCTCAACTTCAATCGTTGCCCACTTACCAACCCGCGGTTTTCAACGGCGACTGGCTGATTAACCCTGTTTCCCAGAAAGCGGTTGTTTCCCAGACCAATCAGGGAAAGGAACTGGTGCTGTCGAACGGTTTGGTTATTCGTCGGTTTCGCGTCAGCCCGAATCTGGCCACGGTCGATTACCGGAATCTGACCACCAACGAACAGTTTATCCGGTCGGTCAAGCCGGAAGCCATTGTGGTACTGAACGGTAAGAAATTCCGGGTTGGCGGTTTGGACGGACAGAAAGAACACGCTTATCTGAAGGAGGAGTGGCTGGACGGATTTAAGGCCAACCCTGCTGATTTTCAGTATAAAAGTTTTCGAGTTTCGGCCTTGAAACCCAATCTGAGCGGGCAATCCCGAACCTGGACGATGAACCCCAACCCGCCCACCGGTCAGGAGTTGCAACTGACGTTTGCGGCCAGTCAGCCGGAGTTGCAGGGCGTGGAGGTGGTGGTTCATTACGCACTCTACGACCGCATTCCGACGCTATGCAAATGGGTGACCATCGAAAATAAAAGCGGTAAATCGTTGCACATCAATCAGGTGGTGAATGAAATACTGGCGACACCGGAGGAGGAGTCGGCGGTGGTGGGCAAACCCGACCAGATGAAGAAACCGCAGCGGATTTACATAGAAAATAACTTTGCGTTTAACAACGCCATGCGGTATGATCTGTCGGATCAGGCCACGCACTGGAAAACCGATTCGCTCTACACCTCGCAGGTGAATTACAATTTCGAAACCCCCTGCCTACTGGAAGTGTATCCGACGCAGGGCATTGGCATTGATCTGGAACCGAACCAGACCTACACCTCCATCCGCAGCTACGAACTGTTGCTGGATTCGTACGACCGGGAGCGCAACGGCCTGGCCCGGCGGCAGTTTTACCGAACCGTGGCACCCTGGACCACCCAGAATCCGATCTTTATGCACCTGGTCAGCACCGACCCGGCGGTGGTCCGGAATGTCATTGACCAATGCGCCGAAACGGGGTACGAAATGGTTATTCTGAGCTTTGGCAGTGGGCTGAACATGGAAGACGTTAGTGATGCGAACATCCGGAAGTTTAAGGAGCTGGCCGATTACGCCCATTCCAAAAAGATTCTGCTCGGCGGTTATTCGCTGTTCAGCAGCCGCCGGATCGACGACGAAACCGACGTAATTGACCCCAAAACCGGGCTGCCCAACAAGGGGGCTTTTTTCGGCCACGCGCCCTGTCTGGCCAGTGCGTGGGGCATTTCGTACCTGAATAAACTAAAGAAATTTATCACCGAAACCGGTTTTGATCTGCTCGAACACGACGGGCCGTATCCGGGCGATGTCTGTGCATCGACAAAGCATCCCGGCCACAAGGGACTTGACGACTCGCAGTGGGTGCAGATGGAGATGCAGAAAGGATTATACCGGTTTCTGAACGAAAAAGGCGTGTACATCAACGCGCCCGACTGGTATTTTCTGGACGGAACGCATAAAATTGCGGTTGGCTACCGGGAGGTCAACTTCTCGCTGTCGCGCGAGCAGCAGAAAATTCTGAACCGGCAGAACATTTACGACGGCACCTGGGAGAAAACCCCGTCGATGGGCTGGGGCTTTGTGCCGCTGACCAAATACCAGGGCGGTGGCCCCGAAGCCGTGCTGGAACCGCTCAGCGAGCACCTCGGCGATTACGAGCAACTGATGATGCAGTATTACGGTGCGGGCGTTCAGGCTTGTTACCGTGGCCCCCGGCTCTACGATACCGAAGAGACGAAGCAGACCGTCAAAAAAGTCATCAACTGGTATAAGCAGTACCGTTCGATTCTGAACTCCGATATTATCCACCTTCGGCGGGCCGACGGTCGGGATTGGGACGGTATCATGCACGTGAATCCAGCCTTAAAAGAAAAAGGGCTGGTGATGCTCTACAATCCGCTCAAAACCACCATTACCCGAACCATCAAACTGCCGCTGTACTACACCGGTCTGCGCCAAACCGCGTCTGTTCGGGTAGGCGAGGGCAAGCCGCGTGCGTACGCACTGAACCGAAATAATGAAGCCGAAATGACGGTTGAACTGGCACCGGAAAGTTACCAGTGGCTCGTTGTTGAAGGGAAATAAAGCTAATCCTTCAGCCGGTTTCTGAACTCCTCGCTGGGGTAGGTGGTTACGCAAGTGACCTTACTATACAACGTATGCCTGATTTATTTAGTCCGATAACCATCCGCAGTATTGAGTTTAAGAACCGTATTGTGGTGTCGCCCATGTGCCAGTATTCCAGCGTAGACGGTTTTGCCAACGACTGGCACCTGGTTCATCTGGGCAGCCGGGCCGTGGGTGGAGCGGGCCTGATCATTACCGAAGCCACGGCGGTTTCGCCCGAAGGCCGGATTTCGCCCGATGACCTGGGCATCTGGAAAGACGAGCATATGGTCAACCTGAAACGCATCACGGCTTTTCTGGAAGCCCACGGAGCCGTGCCGGGTATGCAGCTCGCCCATGCCGGTCGGAAAGCGAGTCACCACCGGCCCTGGGACGGCGGAAAGGCCATTGCCCCGGATGCCGAACGCGGCTGGCAAACCGTAGCGCCCAGCCCTATACCGTTTATTCCTGCCGAATCAACACCGCTGGAACTGGATGCGGACGGTATTGAAAAAGTCCTTGCCGATTTTGTTGCCGCCACCCGCCGGGCGCTGGAATGCGGATTTAAAGTAATTGAACTCCATGCCGCCCACGGTTATTTGCTCCACGAATTTTTGTCGCCCATCAGCAACCATCGGACGGATCAATACGGCGGGTCGTTCGAAAACCGTATTCGTTTTTTGCTCGAATTGCTCGAACGCGTGCAAACCGTCTGGCCGAAAGAATATCCCCTGTTCGTCCGGATTTCGGCGACGGACTGGACCGAAGGCGGCTGGACGGCGGAGGATGCCGTGGCTTTGTCGGCAATCTTGAAAGAGAAGGGCGTTGATGTGATCGACTGCTCGACGGGGGGCAACGTGGCCGGGGCCAAAATTCCGCTCGGACCCGGTTATCAGGTGCAGTTTGCCGAGAAGGTCAAAAAAGAAACCGGTATTCTGACCGGCGCCGTCGGCCTGATCACCACGGCAGAACAAGCCAACGAGATCATCACCAGCGGTCGGGCCGACTTTATTTTGCTGGCCCGCGAGTTTCTGCGTGACCCGTATTTTCCGATGCATGCCGCCCAGGAATTGGGGGCAGAAATTAAATGGCCGTCGCAATACGAAAGAGCCAAACGATAAAAACCACGTCAGGGGCCTTGCAATTTGCAAGGCCCCTGACGTATGAAGTCTAAACCGTTACGCCGATAACCGCAACAGGGCTTCCAGATCCAGCGGATGCGTATACATTTCAATAGAACCGTCGGGCTTTTGCGGCCATTCCTCCCGCGGACGGTCCCAGTACAGTTCAACGCCGTTCTGGTCGGGGTCATTAAGGTAAATCGCTTCCGAAACACCGTGATCCGATGCCCCCGTGATGGGGTATTTGGCTTCGACCAGCCGCCGGAAAGCCACCGATAAATCCTGGCGGGTTGGGTACAGGATGGCGGTATGAAACAGTCCGGCGCTGCGAGCGGGCGCCGGAGGGGCGTTCTTGCTATACCAGGTATTCAGGCCGATGTGGTGGTGATACCCCCCGGCGGAGATGAAGGCCGCATCTTTGCCGTAGGTCGTAATGAGGGTAAAACCCAGCAGATCGCAGTAAAATGCCAGCGAGCGTTCCAGATCGGCTACTTTCAGGTGAACGTGTCCGATGCGGGTATTATCCGGAATGGTGTACGTCATGGTGGTTGGAGGTTGGTTTACTTTTTATCCAGTCTTGGATACGTGAGCAACACCCGAACCGTGACAAAAAGTTGCCCCACGTGCCGTTGCGTATGCTCGGCGGCATGAAAAAGCAGCCCTAGAACCGTAGAAGGCAGTTGCGCCCGACCAATGCCCCGGAAGTCTGTCAGGGTCTGTTCGTCGGTGACCGCCAGTTGCTGGAGGGCCCGGTCTACCTGCGCATGAAACCGGTTCAGCAGCTCCTCAACCGGGCGTTCGGATTCAAACGATTTTCCTTCCGAAGCCAGCCAGTGGCGTTGTGGCTCCGATAAATTTTCTCCTTTGGCATACGTAAAGAGCCGATCCAGAACACCGGTCAGATGTTGTAAATGAAAGCCGACCGAGGCTACGCCCGCCGGTTTTTGCCAGAGGTAATTAGTCGGAAAATCGTGCATTAGGGATTCGACTTCCTCGCGGGCCTGCAAAAGAGCGTGCGCAACGGGCTGAAGCAGGGGAGGAACACCGGGGACAGGCCCGCGCTGCCAGACTTCCGGTTTCTGAGCGGTTGACATCGTGTGAAATACGTCTAGCTTTTTAAGGGTTGTTCAATCGTTTAAATCCGTTGCCTGCGGCTCTGGAGGTAGGTTTCCATTTCTTTCAATGTCAGGGCATTAAACGTCATGTTTTTGGTTAACCCACCTTTGCGAGCCACCCCAACGCCGTAGTGCATATCGTGAAAACCAGCCATTTCGTGCGCGTCCGGGTTGATGCTGAGCATAACGCCCTTGCTAACGGCATACTGAATCCACCGCCAGTCGATATCGAGCCGCCAGGGGCTGGCGTTAATTTCAATCACCACCCCACGTTCGGCGCAGGCATCAATGACGGCTTTGTAGTCAATCGGATACCCCGCCCGCGCCAGCAGAAGCCGTCCGGTTGGATGGCCTAGAATGGTGGTGTACGGATTTTGAATGGCGCTGATGAGCCGCGCGGTGGCTTTTTCGCTGGTCATCGACAGATTGGAATGGACCGAAGCTACCACGTAGTCGAAGGAAGCCAGGATTTCGTCGTCGTAATCCAGCGAACCGTCGCCCAGGATGTCGGATTCGATGCCTTTTAGAATGCGGAACGAGCCCCCGAACTGTTCGTTCAGCCGGTCAATTTCCTCGTGCTGCTGCCTGATGCGGTACGGTTCCAGACCGTGGGCGTAGGAGGCCGTCTGCGAGTGGTCGGCAATTCCAAAATACTGGAAACCTAAATCACGGCAGTAGGTTGCCATTTGTTCGAGCGAATGTTTGCCGTCGGAATACGTACTGTGGTTATGCAGAATACCCCGCAGGGCGTCCCAGGTAACCAGATCATTGGGATTGTGGTTTTGCGACCAGACAAACTCGTGATTGCCTTCCCGCATTTCCGGCACGACATACGGCAGGCCCGCCCGCTGGTAGACGGCTTCTTCGGCTTCGGCGGGAAACGCCATGCTGGTCTGGAGCAGCGTCCAGCCCGTAGAGCCGGTAGTCGCCAGGTGTTTTTCAGCCGCCGAATGAATAAATAACTGGCTTTCAAACTGCCCAGGAGCCGCCGTGACGATTTCCAGCATTACCTCATAGCCGCTGGCCTGACCGCGCCAGACGAACGGGGTTGATTCAATCACGTTCTGTTCGAGATAGGAAAGCGAATTCAGAAACGCAAAGGCGGCAACGGGATTGGCGGTACTGACCACAAACTGCACGGTTTCGACCTCTTCGGCTTTCTGCCGGACCTGCCCGGTAATTTCGACGCGGCTGAATTCCTTCTCAAACACGTCCAGTAGCATATTGGCCAGCGCTTCGGCTTTGTCCATGCGGAGTTTGCCGGTCTGGTTTTCCAGAAAAACCAGGGAATCCAGAATGGCCTGCTGTGTTTTTTCGCCGAAGCCTTTGATCTTGGCGATTTCGCCACTTTCGCAGGCCAGCCGCAAATCCCGAATCGTATCGATGCCCAGCTCCCGCCAGAGCATCCGGATCTTTTTAGCGCCGATGCCCTTGATTCGGAACATTTGCAGAACGCCTTCGGGCGTCTGGGCCAGCAGGTCGTCCAGGTCCTGAAGTCGGCCGGTTTCGACGATCTGAAGCACTTTTCCGGCAACGGCTTTGCCTACGCCCGGCAGTTTGATTAGTTCGGGAAAGGATAATTTGGTGAGGTCCTCACTGGTTTTGTCAAGGTTAAAGGCGGCTGTCTGAAATGATTTGATCTTGAAGGCATCTCCGTCGTGGAGTTCCATCAGTTTCGCGGTCAGTTCCAGTATATCGATGATTTCGGTGTTGGACATGGGTTGGGATGTAGTGTTTTATTGACCAAAAAACAATCAGCATAGTTTGTTGGGCCGCTGTAAAAGAAAGTTAAGTGAATGTATTGATTATGTCTTGAATCTCACTAACTTAATTCTCCCAACAATCGTTTAACCCGTACATGGACATACGTGACCCCCATCTTTGGAAGCAGGCCAAAGCTCGTGCCGGCTTCAAAATGCATCTGCGGACCTATCTGTTTGTCAATGGTGTTCTCTGGCTGATCTGGCTGGTTATTTCGCTGGTTTTTCAGGAAAAATGGGGTAACTACCCGTGGCCAATCTGGGCAACGCTGGGTTGGGGCATCGGCCTAATCTCACATTATTTCAGCGTCTACCACGGTTTCAATGAAAAGAGCCTGGCCGAACGCGAATACGAACGGCTGAAACGGACCCACGGGCTTTAATCCGTGAGAGCGAAAATCGGTTGATGGGCCAACCCTCTCACGGACCAGAGCCTGCGAGGCCCGACCTACGCGGTTCGACCGGGTACGTCAGACGGCCACCGGTGCTTTGATGGCCGGATAGGGGTCGTAGTTTTCCAGTTTGAAATCCTCGTATTTAAAATCAAAAATTGACTTCACATCCGGGTTGAGCCGCATGGTGGGCAGCGCACGCGGTTCGCGGGACAGTTGCAGGTTAACCTGATCGAGGTGATTCAGGTACAGGTGCGTGTCGCCACCCGTCCAGATAAACTCGTGGGGTTCGTAACCGCATTCCTGCGCGATCATCATCGTCAGCAGCGCGTACGAAGCAATGTTGAACGGAACGCCCAGAAACACGTCGGCGCTGCGCTGGTACAATTGGCAGGACAGACGGTTTTCGGCTACGTAGAACTGAAACAGCGCGTGGCAGGGCGGCAGGGCCATGTTGGGAACATCTGCCGGATTCCAGGCCGAAACAATCATCCGGCGCGAGTCCGGGCGGTATTTCAACTGCTTCAGAACATCCTGCAACTGGTCGATGACCTGTCCGTTCGGACCTTCCCAGCTACGCCATTGCTTCCCGTACACCGGTCCGAGTTCACCGTTCTCATCGGCCCACTCATCCCAGATTCGAACGCCGTGTTCGCTCAGGTACCGGATGTTGGTGTCGCCCTTGATAAACCACAGCAATTCATGGATGACCGACTTGAGGTGTATTTTTTTCGTTGTAACGAGGGGGAAGCCTTCCTGTAAATCAAACCGCATCTGATAGCCGAAAACACTGATGGTGCCGGTTCCGGTGCGGTCGGTCTTTTGGGTGCCATTCGCCAGAATATGACGGAGCAAATCGTGGTAGTGTTTCATAACGCCAAAATAACAAAACGCTTTTAGACAAAAGACAAGAGAGGAAAGAAAAAAGACGCACGCGGGTCCTTTTCTTTCCTCTCTTGTCGGACTTCTTTTTTCGTATTAAACCGGTTTTTCAATCGTCAGGGAATACGTGATGCTGGCCGTGGGGCGGAGCTGGGCCGTGGCCGAGCAGTATTTGTCCATCGACAGATCAATGGCCCGGCGCGCTTTGTCTTCGTCCAGATTACCCTTCAGAATGTAGTGCAGGTGAATGGTATGGAAGGGCGCGGGCGTGGCATCGGCGGGGCGCTGGCCTTCGACGGTGATACGGAAATCTTCGATCACCTGACGCTGCTTCTTCAGAATCAGAATCACATCAATGGCGCTGCATCCGGCCAGCCCCATCAGGAGCATTTCCATCGGACGTGCACCGGCGTTATGACCGCCAATGTCAACCGCCCCGTCGATGTGAACAGGAACGTCGGAAACACCGGTTGCCTCGAAGTGGAACGCATCATCCACGCGGTTCAGCTCCACTTTCATGGTTTTTGTTGCGGGAGAAACGGTATTGGGTTGCTCACTTAGCATAGTTTTTTCGTTATGGATATACGTAGTGGGTGCAAAATTGCTTGTTTCTCATAAATTACGTAATTTCACCTGAATAAATTCCTGACAATCATGTCGGACAAGCTATTTGACGTAAAAAACGACAGGCGACTCAGCATGTATCTATACCGCGCCGGATTCGGTTTCTGGCTGCTGTATATCGTGATGGGCGCCCGTTTCATGCAGCAGGTAAGTATCTACCGGACCGACTGTGCAATCTTCTCTTTTTTTCTGATGGTGGTGGCGCTGTCGGCGTCGATGTATTACGATTATCACCACCATCCCGCCGAATTTGAACAGAAAAAGAAGTGGCTGATTGCCATGTATCTGGTGCTGGCCGGTCTTGTCTACATTTTTATTTTCCGCAAAGAGCCGCTGGATGTGTCCCAGTTGCTGCCCCGGTTTTAGGATTTCATCACCTTCGTAATTTCATTCAGCCGCTCAAGCTTTTCCTGAAAATCGCCCTTCAGCCGGTTTCGAATGGTTTGCAGGTTGTCCAGCGTGGCCTGTAACGAATCGGGCAGAATTTCTTCCAGCACTTCCCGAAACCGTTTGGCGAACGTCGGCGATTTTCCGTTCGTCGAAATGGCAATCTTCAAATCCCCTTTCCTGACGACCGAACTCAGGTAAAAATCGCACAGATCGGGCGTGTCGGCCACGTTGACCAGAATCCGGTGGCTTTTGCAATCGGTCTGAATCTGTGCGTTGACGGCTTTGTCGTTGGTGGCCCCAATGACCAGATCGTTATTTTCCAGATAGCGGGTTGAATACCGGTCGTACACCAGTTGAAGGTTGGGGTGCTGTTCGGCCAGCGTACGGATTTCTTCGCGGATTTCGGGGGCAACCAGCGTGATGGGGGCATTCGGGCCGTTGGACAGCAGGGCCGTCACTTTTTCCAGACCCACGTATCCACCGCCAACAACCAGCGTTCGCAGGTTTTCAATTTTCAGGAAAATAGGGAAGAGGGTGTTCATCGTCCGGGGTTGGTTGGGGCAACGTCTGCTGAAACAGATTGGGCGGATAAACAGCCAATCCCGTTCTATCCGCCCAATTTATTCTTTTCTATTGGATTACTTAGTGGTTTGCGATGGCCTGCTGTAAATCGGCCAGTTGCAAATCCCGCAGCCGGGCTACTTCGCCCACCACGATGATGGCCGGAGAGCCGATTTTTGCCGTAGCGACCTGTTCAACGATGTTTGAAACCGTTCCGGTAACCACCTGCTCGTCCGTCAGCGAACCGTTCTGGATGATGGCAACCGGAAGGTCTGCCTTGCCAGAGTCGCCAAAAACCGTCATGATTTCGGCCAGTTTGTGCATACCCATCAAAACCACCACCGTAGCCGTCGATTGAGCCGCCAGATGCAGATCGTTCGAGAGGTGGCCGGTTTTGGTTGTGCCGGTAACTACCCAGAAACTTTCGCTCACACCGCGGGTGGTTAGGGGGATACCCGCCAGCGCCGGAACCGAGTAACTGCTCGACAAACCGGGAATGACTTCTGTTTCAATACCGTATTGCCGGGCGTATTCCATCTCTTCGTAACCGCGTCCGAAAATAAACGAGTCTCCGCCTTTCAGGCGAACCACGTGGCCGTACTGCTGCGCGTAATGCACAATCAGCGGGTTAATTTCTTCCTGCGTACACGAATATTCATTGATCCGTTTGCCCACATAAACCTTGAGGGCATCCGGTTTGCAATAGTCCAGTAAATCGGGGTGTACCAGCGCGTCGTACATCACGACATCGGCCTGTTGCAAGGCTTTCACCCCTTTAAGCGTAATCAATTCCGGATCGCCGGGACCCGCACCCACCAAGGTTAATTTCATTTTCAATGCGTTAAGAACAAAGAGGTATGAGTTAAGAATGAAGAGTTAAATGCGTCAGCCAACTCATAATTCTTCATTCTTAACTCCTCATTCTTTTTTAGCTGTCTTTTGCGATTACTAATTCCTGAAGTTGCGGCAGGCCGTTCTGCTCAATGTGACGCTCACGATAGGCTCTTACTTGCTCCACAAAGTCGGTGGCTTTCGCAATGAACGACTGCGCAAATTCTTCCGTCGGCTCGTTCTTGTTGATGCTGAAAACCAGCGCTTTGAAGTCACCTTCCTGTTCGTGGAAACCGTCGCCCAGGAAGTTTTTGTCGAAGTCGCTGACAACACCGTGCTGGGTATTGGTATTAATGTCTTTCATCATCAGAGCACCTTTTGCACCGGTAATCAGCACGTTGTAAGCGTGATAGATAGCATCGGCCCAGCGGCTTTCGGCGTAGGCTTCCTGCGCCCAGCTTAACTTGTCGGTTGCTTCGGTCAGGGTGGTAGCAACCAGGTCGATTACCACACCGGCACACTCGCCAATCCCGATTTCGGTCACAAATTGCTCGGTATGATCCCAGTCCGTATAATCCTCCTGCGACAGCGTTTTCAGATCGGCCAGCGGTTTCAGTAGGGTATAGAAGTAGTTTTTGCCTTGCCGGGCGTAGTAATCGCTGTAATATTCGCCGTCAAATGCGTTGGCATCGTAATCGTTCAACAACGTCCGCAGTGCTTCGGGACCCCGTTTGGTCGGCACTTTAACAACTTTATCGCCAAACAGTCCTTCACCTTTGCCATTGAAACCGCCCCCGAGCAGCACTTGCAGCGCCGGGATAACGTACGCGCCGTTCTTCACCGAACTGCTGTGAAAACCGATGTTGGCCACCGAGTGCTGACCGCAACCGTTCATACAGCCCGAAATCTTGATTTTGATATCGTTGTTATGAATCAGGTCCGGAAACTCGGCGGTCATCATTTTTTCGAGGGCCCGCGTAATGCCGTAGCTGCTCGAAATAGCGAGGTTACAGGTATCCGTACCGGGACAGGTTGTAATGTCGGCGGCTGAATCGAATCCCGGTTTGGCCAGTTCGAGCGCATCGAGTCCGGCAAATAAAGCGGGCAGATTTTCCGGTTTCACAAACCGCAGCAGATAACCCTGGTTAACCGTTACCCGGATGTCGTCACCGGCGTATTGTTTCACCAGACCCGCCAGGGCACGAGCTTTGTCCGAGTGCATATCGCCCAGCAGGACCCGCAGCTGAACGGCGTACCAGCCTTTTTGCTTCTGCTCGAAAACGTTGGTTTTCAGCCAGGCTTGATAGCGTTCGTCGGTTGACAGTTCCGCGGGATTGATGGAGCTGGAAGCTTCCAGAGGAATGTTTTCGGAACCCGGACGCGTATCAATAGCGTAGGTTTTATGCTTCAGGGCCAGCCGTTCTTCTTCCACCCGGCGCAGCAGTTCTTCCAGACCGATGTCCTGCAACAGGAACTTCATCCGGGCTTTGTGCCGACGGGTCCGTTCGCCGTAGCGGTCGAAAACGCGAATCACGCCTTCGATGAACGGGATCACCTTATCTTCTTCCAGAAATTCGTACGCGGTTTCGGCCATGTAGGGCTGGGCGCCCAGACCACCACCAACCATTACTTTAAAGCCGCGCTTGCCTTCCTGAACGCGGGGAACCAGTCCCACGTCGTGCATATAGCCGTACGCGTTATCTTTTTCGCTCGACGACAGGGAAATTTTAAACTTCCGGCCCATCTCCTGGCAAATCGGGTTGCGCAGCAGGTAGTCGAAAATGGCGTAAGCGTAGGGGGTAATATCAAACGGCTCGTCGGGATCAATACCGGCTTTGGCCGAACCCGTTACGTTCCGGACGGTATTGCCGCAGGCTTCCCGCAGCGTAATGCTGGCGTCTTCCAGATCGGCCCAGAGCTGGGGCGTATCGGCCAGCTTGACAAAGTGTAATTGAATATCCTGCCGGGTGGTTGCGTGCAGGTTACCCGTGGCGTATTTATCGGAAATGTCAGCAATTCGGATGAGTTGGTCGGCGGTAATGCGACCGTGGGGCAGCTTGATGCGAATCATCTGCACCCCGGGCTGGCGTTGTCCGTAAACCCCGCGCGACAACCGGTATTTGCGGAAATGCTCTTCGGTCATTTCGCCCTCCCGGAATACGCCGATTTTATTTTCCAGGTTCAGAATGTCGCGTTTGGCAACCGCACTAACGTTATCGGTGAATTGAACAGACATAATATAGAGGCTTTAGTGAGATAGTCGATAGAATTGAAAGAGTAATCTTTAGAATAAAAGGCCGGTGTCAGTTCCGGCACGGTTGGGGTATGGTTTACATACAAATGTACTTCTTTATGAGTTCCTGAATTCGCTTCAGCAGGCTTACTTTTTATTATTGGTTATAACATTTGGTTATGAATTATGTTTAACGCTCGTTATTGAAAAGAAGCCTATCTAACAATGCAAAACGGCCCTTACTAGTGAGCAGGGCCGTTTTTATGAATAAAAAAGAAGGTTATTCCGCTTCGCTTTGCAGCATCAGGGCACCAACGGTAACATTAGAGGTTTCATCGATTAAAATGGCTCCGCCGTTAACCCGGTTTTTGGCATAGGGGTCGAAGCTGATGGGTTTCGCCGTTTTGATGATTACTTTGGCCACATCGTTCAGTTTCAGTTCTTCAACGTCGCCGTTCTCTTCGTACGTATTGACATTCAACTGGTAAACGATCTCACGGATGGCGCACCGAGTCCGGAACGTGCCGTGCTGCAACGTATACTTGTTTCCAACTTTGAGGGCCTTGGCGTCCATCCAGCACAGCATCGCTTCGACGTTTTGACTCACAAGCGGCTGGTTGTCGGTTTTGACGATCAGGTTACCCCGGCTAATGTCCACGTCGTCGGCCAGGTGCAGCACAACCGACATGGGAGCAAAAGCTTCGTCGTAGTGCGTTTCGGCGATTTCGATGGCGTCGATGGTAGAAGTTTCGCCGGTCGGCAGAACCGTCACGGCGTCGCCTTTCCGGAAAATACCGCTGGTGATTTTACCGGCATACCCCCGGTAATCGTGCAATTCAGCGGTTTGCGGCCGAATGACGTACTGCACCGGGAACCGGGCGTCGGTCAGGTTTTCGTCCTGGTCAAGCACCACGGTTTCGAGGTGGCTGAGCAGCGGTTCACCCTCAAACCAGGGCATATTGACCGACTTATCCACCACGTTGTCGCCGTTCAGGGCGCTCAGCGGAATGTAGGTGACCTCGCTGAAATTCAGCTTTTGAGCCAGATCGTTGTAGTGAATGCAGATATTGGAAAAGACGTCCTGCGAGTAATCGACCAGATCCATTTTGTTGACGGCCACCACAATGTGCGGAATACCGAGTAGCGACGCGATCAGCGAATGCCGACGGGTTTGCTCCACTACACCATGACGGGCGTCGATAAGCACCACCGCCAACTGACAGTTCGATGCACCCGTCACCATGTTGCGGGTATACTGAATGTGGCCCGGTGCGTCAACAATGATAAACTTGCGCTGGGGCGTCTGAAAATACCGGTATGCCACATCGATGGTAATGCCCTGTTCGCGTTCGGAGCGCAGGCCATCGGTCAGCAGGGCCAGGTCAATTTCGCCTTCGTCACGGCTTTTGCTGGCGCGTTCGATGGCTTCGAGCTGGTCGGCCAGAATGGATTTGGAATCATATAACAGGCGGCCGATGAGTGTGCTTTTGCCGTCATCGACGCTCCCTGCGGTAATAAATCGGAGAAGGTCCATAATTAAACAATTGTATCGAAATCAATGTGTTTGTAATACGTGCTGGCCTTGGATATCTGATACTCAGTCTGATCGAACACACCAGCTTTAAGCATTTCCCGAATAAGGTGTTCAAGCTGTTGCTGCAAGTGCGGCAAGCGATCCCGAATCGTTTCAAAAACAATCAGCTTATCAACACCAATATAGTCGTGGGCTACAACGTTGCGGAACGCCTTGATCTGTTGCCAGGGAATAGAGCAGATCGTTTTTACTACCGGGTCGCATACTTTACGTCTTTCATTGCCCTGTATAAAATGATGGGCTCCGCAAATCGCTTCAGCATGACGTCGACCGGAATTTTTAAGTCCTGCTGTAACGTGTCTCTCAGTTGAATTACCTGCTGAT
The DNA here is from genome assembly GCF_003259745.1 of Larkinella arboricola. Lineage (GTDB taxonomy): Bacteria > Bacteroidota > Bacteroidia > Cytophagales > Spirosomataceae > Larkinella > Larkinella arboricola. The sequence continues at coordinate 681,889 of NZ_QLMC01000005.1, forward strand.
AGGGAATATCCTCTTCGACCATTACGTCAATATCGTGAAAGGCTTCACCTCGGGCAAACGAGCCAAAAACGCCAATTCGGTTCAACTCAAAACGGTCAAAAATGCGGTTGGTTCGCAAATACAATTGAAACCGTTGAAAGTCGAAGGATTGCATAGTGACTCTTTTTTACCTTAAAAATAGCCGCCTTTTTTCCGGTCTTCCATGGCCGCTTCCGACACCTGATCGTCGATCCGGGTTTCCCCCCGTTCGCTGATGCGGGTGGCCTGAATTTCGGCAATGGCGGTTTCGAGCGTATCGGCATCGGATTCAACGGCGGCTGTGCAGGAAATGTCGCCTACCGTCCGGAAGCGCACTTTCCGTGTCACAATCTGGTCGGTTTCTTCCACCTGAATGACACCTTTGGCCGTGGCCAGGAGCTTGCCGTCGCGCAGAATCAGTTCGCGTTCGTGGGCAAAGTAGATGCTCGGCAGGGCGATGTTTTCGCGTTTGATGTAATTCCAGACATCCAGCTCGGTCCAGTTGGAAATCGGGAATACGCGGACGTTTTCGCCCTTATGGATTTTGCCGTTGTAGATGTTCCAGAGTTCGGGGCGTTGCAGTTTGGGGTCCCAGGAGCCGAATTCGTCGCGAACCGAGAACACCCGCTCCTTGGCACGGGCTTTTTCTTCGTCGCGTCGGGCGCCCCCGATGCAGGCATCAAACTCAAATTCTTCGATGGTGTCGAGCAGGGTGAACGTCTGCAAAGCGTTCCGGCTGGCGTTGCGGCCCGTCGGTTCCTTCAGTTTCTTTTCCCGGATGGTATCTTCCACGTAGCGGACAATCAGCTTCTCGCCCAGACTTTCGGCCAGCCAGTCGCGGAAGTCAAGCGCTTCCTGGAAGTTGTGGCCGGTGTCGATGTGCACAAGCGGGAACGGGAATTTGCCGGGGCGGAAGGCTTTGCGGGCCAGATGGACCAGCGTAATGGAGTCTTTCCCGCCCGAAAACAGGAGCGCAGGCCGTTCGAACTGCCCGGCTACCTCGCGCATGATGTGAATCGCTTCCGATTCGAGTTGATCTAAATAATCAAGTTTGTAGGTACTCATCGTATTCTCTGCTTACCTCTGCAATTCTCCGCTTAGCTCCGCGAAACAACCTCTGGAATACTTATTTCGCAGAGTTAAGCGGAGAAGGATGGAGTTTAGTAGAGGGTTATTTTGCGTGTAATCCACATTCTTTTTTCGAATTGTCTTCCCACCACCAGCGACCGGCCCGGAAATCTTCACCTTCCCGAATGGCCCGGGTGCAGGGCTGGCAGCCGATGGAGACGAAACCCCGGTCGTGAAGCGGGTTGTACGGCACGTTGTTTTTACGCACGTAGTCCTTCACTTCGTCAAATGTCCAGTTCATTAGCGGGTGGAATTTGAAGAGTTGATGAACATCGTCGTTTTCCAGTTGCGTCATGCCCTGACGGTTTTGCGACTGCTCGGCCCGAATACCGGTAATCCAGATTTTGTTACCCGCCAGTGCCCGGTTCAGCGGTTCTACTTTCCGGATGAAACAGCATTCCTTCCGGTTTTCGACCGACTCGTAAAAGCTGAACGGTCCTTTCTCGCTCAGCATTTTTTCGAGCGGTTCGCCCTTCGGATAATAAGCTTCAATCTTGGTGTCGTAGCGACTGTTGGTTTTCTGCCAGACCTGATACGTTTCGCCAAACATCCGGCCCGTGTCCAGCGAAAAAATCCGGATCGGGATGTTGTTGGCCAGAATCAAATCCGTAATGACCTGATCTTCGTAACCAAAACTGGTTGAGAAAACGACCTGCCCCGGAAACAGTTCAGCCAGCGTGCGCAGGCTTTCCACTTCGTTTTTGCCCGCCAGCAGTTCGCTCAGGCTTTCCAGGGTGTAAGAAGGTTCTGCTATCATAGCGTACCTACGGGTTTTGCCCCGTTATTATTAGTCAAATTAAGCTATAGTCGTTATTTTAAAGCGATGGGTTTGCCTCCCGACTGGGCCGAACGCCGGGCCGCATCCAGGATTTCCATCACGATCATATTCACTTTCAACGATGACAAATCATCCACCGATTTAGTTTCACCGCGCACCACCTGCGCCAGATAATCAAACGGGTCCGTAACCGGCGCATCGGTTTTGGCGGCTTCGGTGGTTTGTTCGGCTTTGTCGCCTTTCAGCCGGATGCGCATTCGGGTGCCGTCCAGCGTAAATACGTACCCCGTCTCGCCGTACACTTCCATGTCCTTGCGGCTAAACGGCCAGTTCCACGACGCCTGAATCACCACCTGCGTTTTTGGGTACTCCAGAATAATCGTCGCATCGTCGTCCACTTTCGGATACACGTCCGGTTTGATCTGCAACGTAAAGGCACTGACCGTGCGTGGTTTTTCGCCTTTCAGCAGCCAGGTCGCCAGATTGGCCCCGTAGCAGCCGAAATCGAACAGCGCACCGGCTCCGTTGGTTACGGGGTCGGTCAGCCAGGCCACAAACTCTTTATTCATCTGGGCCGGTCCATCGTGGCCGTCGTGTACCACAATCCGGCGAATCGGACCAATGGCGCCTTCCTGAACCGCCATCCGGTGGGCTTTGTGGTTACTGCCGTACCAGGTGGTTTCGTAGTTGGTCAGGAGATGGATGTTGTGCTTTTTCGCCAACGCTTCCATCTGCCGGGCCTGATCGATGCTGACCGCCAGCGGTTTTTCCACCATCACGTGAACACCGCGGGGCGCACAGACCTTGACCACGTTCAGGTGGTTGCTGATCTCGTTAAATGCCGTTACGGCATCGGGCCGGGTTTTATCCAGCATTTCCTCCACCGTCGGATAGACCAGACTCATCGGCAAACCGTGCTGCTTCATGTACCGTTCGGCCACTTCGCGGTTTGGTTCGGCAATGCCGACCACCTCAATAGTAGGGTCGCCGGTTTGTTTGGCCCGGTTCAGAATCCAGTTGACATGCGAATGCACCAGACCCACCACGCCGACGCGTACCGGTTTTTTGGTGGATTGGGCGCTTGTATTCATGCTCACGGTTTGCGCCAGTAGACAAAGAAAGAGGCAGTATCGTATGCGCACGGTTTTCATCAGCTACTGGCTTTTAAAAGCTTACAAATTAGTTCAGTATCATCCGGCAATCGCCGACTTCACAACTTCCGCCGACCGGGTTACGGCCTGCTCAAAATCGGCCACCAGATCGTCGCCGTCTTCCAGACCGACCGACACACGAATCAGCCCTTCCGTAATGCCCAAAACGGCTTTTTCGTCCGGCTTCAGTTTGGAATGGGTAGTCGTAAACGGGTTGGTCACGATGGTGCGTGTATCCCCCAAATTAGACGAAAGGGAGGCAATTTCCAAGGCTTCGTATAAAGCTTTTACCCGCTCAAAACCGCCTTCTACCTCGAACGTCACGATGGCACCACCGGCGGCCATCTGGCGCTGGGCCAGTTCAAACTGCGGATGGGAGGGGAGGAACGGGTATTTGACGGCTTTTACATCCGGGTGCTGTTCCAGAGCCTGGGCCAGTTTCAGGGCGTTGGCGCAGTGGCGCTCCATCCGGAGCTCGAGCGTTTCCAGACTTTTCGACAGCGTCCAGGCGTTGAACGGCGACATCGACGGCCCGGTATGGCGGGCAAAAAACCGGATGGGTTGAATCAACTCTTCCGGACCGACAATAATACCGCCCAGAACCCGGCCCTGTCCGTCCATGTATTTTGTGGCCGAATGCACCGAAATGTCCGCGCCCAGGTCAAGCGGGGTTTGCAGAATCGGTGTGGCAAAGCAGTTATCGACGTTCAGGATAAACCCGTATTTCTTTTTCAAACGAACCAGCATTTCCAGATCGACCAGTTCCAGACCGGGGTTCGACGGCGTTTCCAGGTACACCATTTTCGTGTTCGACTGAATGGCGGCTTCCCAGTCGGCTTCCGTCGCCGTGGCATCTACATACGTATACGTAATGCCCCATTTGGTCAGGATCTGCGAAATAATCTGGTGGGCCGAACCGAATAGGGCGCGGCAGGCCACGATATGATCACCCGACTTAAGCAATCCGGCCATGCTGGCAAAAACGGCGGCCATTCCGGTTGCGGTGGCAATGCCAGCCTGGGCGTTTTCGAGCATACACACTTTATCGACAAACTCCGTAACGTTCGGGTTGGAGAAACGGGAATAGATGTTGCCCTCTTCGGTTTCTTCAAACAAGGCTTTTCCCTGTTCCGCACTTTCAAACGTAAAACTGGAGGTCAGAAACAAAGGCGTCGAATGTTCGCGGTACTGCGACTTCTTCGTCTGAATACGGATGGCTTTCGTTTGTTTTTTCATGGATGAGAAGATAGACAGGAGAAACGAGACAAAAGACAAGAGATGTACTATTTTTAAAGTCTTTAGTCTCTGGTCTCACCTCTTTTGTCTCATAATACGACCGATAAAATATTACGCAAACTTACGATTATTACGACGACACCGACCATGATCATCATGGCTTTTATGGGCAGGCGGGTCGACAGAATGGCCGCGATTGGGGCCGCAATCATACCGCCCAGCACCAGACCCAGAATGACCTGCCAGTGCGTCATACCGATGAGCGTCACGAAGGTCAGTGAACTGGACAGGGAGATGAAAAATTCCGCCAGGTTGACCGAGCCGATGGTGTAACGCGGATGCCGTCCGCTGGCGATCAGCGTGGAGGAAACAATCGGTCCCCAGCCGCCCCCGCCGATGGCGTCCATTGTGCCGCCAAACCACGCCAGCAAACCAATCTTTTTGATCGGCTTTTTCTTGATGTGTTTGGCCAGGGCTTTTTGGATGATCAGAACCCCCAGAATAGCCGTGTACACCGCCACCGCCGGTTTGATATAAACTGAATACTGTTCCAGCGAAACCAGGACGTAAGCGCCCATACAGGCTCCGATTACGCCCGGAATCAGGACGGCTTTAAACAGTTTGCTGTTGACGTTGCCAAACCGCAGGTGCATATAGCCTGAAACGCCACTGGTAAAAATTTCGGAGGTATGGACGCTGGCGCTCACTGCCGCCGGACTCACGCCCACCGTCAGCAGCAGGGTCGAAGCCGTGACACCGTAGGCCATGCCCAGCGCCCCATCAATCATCTGAGCCACAAAACCGCCCGCCAGATAATACCAGAAATCGTCGTTCAACTCCAGCGTACTCATCACCAGATTGAACCGGTCGAGCGTCAGGTAACTGAACAGCAGATGGCCGACGATCATCAGCGACAGGGCCGAGAAAATATAGATAGCGATCTCGGTACGGGTACGCTTGCGGAGCAGAACGGAGCGGGTTGTAACATCCTCCGCCAGATGGATGTCAGATTCCGGAAAAGCCGTGCGCAACATCTCGATCTGTTCGGTGGCCGACTCGCCCTGAACCGTAATTTTTAATCCATTTAAGTTCAGCCCCACGGGGAGGGAAGATTCCGGCGAAGAGTCGGGTGCTGAGACAGGCTGCATAACTAATTAAGTATATATAGTTACTAGAGAAATCTTCTTATGAAAAACGGCATCGTTAAAATGCCGCGGGGCTTTTCAAAATATTCTGCAAAGGTGGGTAATCTATTGGATTAAAGCAAGAAACCGAAACGTAGAATTCCACAAAGCGATTTGAAGGATATAAATTTTCCAATCAGCGAACGGGGCCACTGATTGGAAAACCGTTGAGAAATTCTATACTAGCGGTCTTATTCTCCTCCGGCAATGGGGTCAGGCTCACCGTCGGGGTCGCCCGTCACGTAACCGTTGGTGGGCAGGTTCCGACCGCGAAGCAGCAGCAGCCCCGCAACGTGCGGAGAAGCCATCGACGTACCGGACAAGGTGGCGTATTTACCGTTCAGGTAAGTCGAGCGAATCCGTACCCCGTAGGCGCAGATATCCACCGTCGGACCGTAATTGGAGAAGGACGCAAACCGCCCGTTCTGGTCCATCGCCGAAACCGTAAACACGTTAGCGTGGTTGATGTTGGCCGGGGCGTATTTCTCGGACGACTCGCCTTCGTTTCCGGCAGCAATGGCAAACAGAATGCCTTTATTGGCTGCCTGCGTAATCACGCGTTGAAGCGTCGTGGACGTGCCTTCGCCCCCAATGCTGATGTTGACCACATCCCCGGCTTTGCCATTCTGGTAAACGTGCGAAACCGCCTGAACCAGCGCCGACAATTTGCCTTCACCCTCGTTGTCGAGCACCCGTAGCGCCACCAGCGTGGCTCCCGACGCAATGCCGGTTATGCCGATGGTATTGTTTTTTGCCCCAATGATGCCCGCGATGTGGGTACCGTGGCCGTTTTCGTCATCGACGATTTTGCCGGTAATAAACGACTGGCTGCGGGCCGCATCGACGTTCAGATCGGGATGGTCGAGGTCGATGCCCGTGTCCAGAATCCAGGCGGTTTTGTCAGGGTTGAGGTCACCCCGGCCGTAACCGGTTTGCTTCACGTTCCAGGTCAGCGTGGACGTAGTGGCAACATCGACGCAACTGCACAGCGAAATAATCCGGTCAGGTTCCACCAGCTCAACGCTTGGATCGGCTTTCAGCTGTTCGGCCTCGGTCGCGCTGACGTGCGCCAGAAAACCGGTTGATTTACCGGAAAACAAAACCTGCACGTTGGGGTCGTTCAAACCGTGGCGCGTGAGCAACTGCTGCACCGCCGAAGCCATCCGGGCGTTGGGAGCCACCGGCAGATCGGTAGTGGGTTTGTACGTAACAATATAGGCGTTGGGGATGACCTGACCGTTGTTGATCGACGATTTGACCAGGCAATCGGCCGTGGGGCCAATCTCCCGATCCGATTGACAACCGATGAGAATAGAAAAGGTAACGACCTTAAAGACCAAAGCCGTTATAGATGTCCACCGCATGGATTTCAGAGTAAGAAAGCTATATAATTAAAGAACGTAGCGATGGGTCAATAAATTCAGGTCATTACGGGGAAAAGAACTGTTTACGTAACGAAATGGAAAACAGAAAATTGTCGCCGTCCTCCGTTGCGTTTGATTTTGTCAGAATCGTGCCGAAATAGTAGAAAAAGCCGTTATTTTTGCTTTTTTGAATTTATTAAACCCGCATGAAAAATATCGTAGCCGCTGGCTTATTCGCAGCCATATGCGGTTTGACAGTCTCTTCTGCTTCAGCTCAGGACACGACGCTAACGATTCGAGCTGTTGAAGGCCTGAAATTCGACGTTCCCCGCTTTGTGGTACGGCCCGGCACCCGGATCAACCTGACACTGGATAATTACGACGACATGGCGCACAACCTCGTGGTAACGCTGCCGAACTCCCGCTTGCGCGTCGTGAATACGTCGCTGGCACTGGGCGATCAGGCCGTCAAGCTCAATTACGTGCCCCGGACGCCGGATGTGGTCGCTCATACCCCGGTGGTGGAACCCGGCAAAGCCGAGAAAATCAGCTTCGTACTTGATCAGGAAGGCGTTTATTCGTACGTCTGTACCTATCCTGGGCATGGTTTTGTCATGTACGGGGCCATTTACGTTACCCGACGACCCGCCACGGTTCCGGCGCTGGACAAAGACCCCCACGTAGCCGCCAACCGGAAAGACGATGCCGGCCACGCGCATCACCTGCCTGATCATCCGTATGAACTCAAATACCCCGCCGTATACCGGACCTTCATGCCCGATTCCGGCCCCGCGTCGATTGCCGTCGGCCTGACCCCCAAAGCAGCTTATTGCTGGGATGCGGGATCGTGCCGGTTGCGCTACGCCTGGACCGGCGGCTTTATTGACCAGACCGACCACTGGGACGGCAACGGCAAGAAACCCACACATGTCCTCGGTGACGTTTATTTTCGCGATCAGGGTGGTTTCCCGATCCGTCTGGGAACAGCCGATCGGTTGCCGGAAGTTAAATTCAAAGGCTACCGCCTGATCAACCGGTATCCGGAGTTCCGGTATCTGGTCAACGGTATTGAAGTACGCGAAATGATCAAACCGTTGAAAACCGGGCGGGGGCTGGTCCGACAGTTTACGCTCGGCCCGGTTTCCGGACCCGTGTATTTTGTCTGCAAATCCGGCGATGGCGTCAAATACCGTCCGTCGGTGGGCAAAATTCAGGACGGGTTTGTGCGCCTGCCGGTGGGAACCAGGAGTTTTACGCTTACGATGATTGCTGAATAATGAGAAATAAAATCAAGAGTGCCAGTCGAGTGAAAACCTTTCTGTCTGCGTTCGTTGCCCTAAGCCTACTGAATCTGAATGGATGGTCAAAACCGCTTTTCCCCGCCGACACGATCACGGATTATTACGAGGTGGAAACGATTCAGATGCCCAAAGGCTTGACGGCCGAAACCGACGGGCTGGCGGTGATGCCCGATGGCCGGATTGTGGCCGGTTTTCACCGGGGCGAGATCATGATCTATACCCCCAAAACCAAGACCTGGAAGCTGTTTGCCGAAGGTATTCACGATCCGCTAGGGATTATGGCCGTCAGTAACAGCGAAATTCTGGTGATGCAGCGCCCCGAGCTAACCCGCGTGAAAGACACGAATGGTGATGGCGTGGCCGATTTGTACGAAACCGTGACGGACGAGTTCGGGCTGTCGGGCAACTATCATGAGTTTGCGTTTGGACCGGTAAAAGATAAACAGGGTAATATTTTTATTTCGTTAAATACCGCTTCGAATGGCGCCGGAATTTTCCCGGAAGTGCGCGGAAAACTCGATACGCTGGGCCGTCCGGGCCGGATGTATTCGGCGGTGCCCTACCGGGGCTGGGTCATGAAACTCACGCCCGACGGCAAGCTGCACCCGTATGCCAGCGGTTTCCGGTCGCCGAACAGCCTCGGGTTTGACGCCAACGGCAACCTGTTTGCCGCCGACAACCAGGGCGATTGGCTGGGCACGAGCAAGCTCTACCATGTGCAGGAAGGCAAACACTACGGTCACCCGGCCAGTCTGTTGTGGAAAGAAGGCTTTCCGCGCATTACCCCCCGAAAACTGCCGGTGAAAATGCTGGACAGTTTGCGGACGGTCGAGAGCGTGGCGTTTCCGCACAGTCGCATTGCCAACTCGCCGACGCAGCCGGTGCTCGACAATACGGGCGGCAAATTCGGGCCGTTTGCCGGAAAAATGCTGATTGGCGAAATGGATCACCCGTACCTGATCCGGCTTATGCTCGAAACCGTTGATGGACAGATTCAGGGAGCGTGTGCGCCGTTTCTGGCCGGGGCGGGACTGCGCCGGGGCAACAACCGGCTGGCGTTTGGACCCGACGGTAGTTTGTGGCTCGGCCAGACCGACCACGGCTGGGCGGGTGCCCGGGGCATGCAGCGCGTTCGCTGGAAAGGAAAAACACCGCTCGAACTGGCCGATATGAAACTGACGCCCACCGGTTTTGTCCTGACCTTTACGCAGCCGCTCGATGCGGCCACGGCCCAGCAACTCACGAATTATCAATTCCAGCGGTATTACTATGAATACCACGAAGCCTACGGTTCGAAGCAGTTTGACAAGCAGCCGGTGGCCGTAACGAAGGCCGAGCTTTCGCCCGATGGCAAAACCGTCACGCTGAAACTGGGCGAACTGAAAGCCGGTTACATCTACGAACTGGAGATGGGTAAACTCCGCTCGACGACGCAGCAGAACCTCATGGGGCGGCTGGTTTGCTACACGCTCAACCGACTTCAGCGAAATACACAGGCGAATCCATAAGAAAATCCTACTTTTGTGATTGAGTTGTTTCGCAGAGTTTATCAGAGTAAAAATGAGTTAAGCAGAGAAAACTCTGCTTAACTCATTTTTACTCCGCTTAACTCTGCGAAACAACTTTCTTTAAAACGCATTCATTGCTATGTCTGAATACAACCACAAGAAGATTGAAGAAAGCTGGCGGGCGTTCTGGGAAAAGAACCAGACCTACCGCACCACGAACGACGCTTCCAAACCAAAATATTACATCCTCGACATGTTTCCGTACCCGTCGGGGGCCGGTTTGCACGTCGGGCACCCGCTGGGCTACATCGCTTCCGATATTGTTACCCGCTACAAACGGCTAAAAGGCTTTAACGTGCTCCATCCGATGGGCTTCGATTCGTTCGGGCTGCCCGCCGAGCAGTACGCCATTCAGACCGGCCAGCACCCGGCCATTACGACCGAACAGAACATTGCCCGGTATATCGAGCAATTGAAAAATATTGGTTTCAGCTACGACTGGAGCCGGGAAGTCCGCACGTCCGATCCGAAATTTTACAAGTGGACGCAGTGGATTTTCATGGAATTATTCCGCAGTTGGTACAACAGGGAAACCGATCAGGCCGAACCGATTGAAACCCTGATTGCCAAATTTGAAGCGAACGGTACGAGCGGGATTCAGGCTGTGGCCGACGAAGATGCGCCAAGGTTTACTGCCGACGAGTGGAACGCCAAATCGGAACGTGAGCAGTATGAAATCACGCTGAAATACCGCCTGACTTACGTGGCCGACGCGGTGGTGAATTGGTGTGCGGCTTTGGGCACGGTGTTGGCCAACGACGAGGTGAAAGACGGTGTGTCGGAGCGGGGCGGTTATCCGGTCGAGCAGAAATTGATGCGTCAGTGGATGATGCGCATTACGGCCTACGCCGACCGCTTATTGATGGGGCTGGATACCGTCGATTGGTCGGAATCGCTGAAAGAACAGCAACGCAACTGGATCGGTAAATCGACGGGTGCGGAGGTGAGTTTTCAGATTGAACACCGTGTGGAGCGCATCAAAGTGTTTACGACGCGGCTGGATACCATTTTCGGCGTGTCGTTTATGGTGCTGGCACCGGAACATGACCTGGTGCCGGAACTGACCACGCTGGAACAAAAACCGGCCGTGGATGCCTACGTGACGGCGGCCAAAATGCGGTCCGAGCGCGACCGGATGGCCGATGCCAAAACCGTATCGGGCGTGTTTACGGGCAGCTACTGCATCAACCCGTTCAATGGCGAGCGTGTACCCATTTACCTGGCCGACTACGTGCTGGCGGGCTACGGGACCGGGGCCGTCATGGCCGTTCCATCGGGCGATCAGCGCGACTGGGCTTTTGCCAAACATTTCGACTTGCCGATCATTCCGATTCTGGACGCGCAGAAAGACATTGACAAACAGGCCGATAATACGAAAGAAGGTCGTTACATCAATTCCGGCATCATTAACGGGCTGACGTATTCCGAAGCTATCCCGGTATTGGTGCAGTTTCTGGAAGAACGCGGGATTGGGAAGGCCAAGATCAATTACCGGATGCGCGATGCGGTTTTCAGCCGCCAGCGGTATTGGGGCGAACCCGTTCCGGTGTATTTCAAAGACGGTTTGCCGTATTTACTGGAGGAATCTGAATTGCCGCTGGAATTGCCCGCCGTCGATAAATACCTGCCGACCGAAACCGGCGAACCGCCGTTGGCCCGCGCCGAGGACTGGAAATACAAAGGACAGTACGAATATGAACTGAGCACCATGCCCGGCTGGGCGGGGTCAAGCTGGTACTGGTACCGCTACATGGACCCACAGAACGAAGGGGAGTTTGCGGATAAAGCCGCCATCGACTACTGGCGCAGTGTCGATTTGTACGTCGGCGGCTCCGAACACGCGACGGGCCACCTGCTCTACAGCCGGTTCTGGAACAAGTTTATGAAAGACCGGGGCTACGTACCGGAAGAAGAACCGTTCAAGAAGCTGGTGAATCAGGGCATGATTCTGGGCCGGTCGAATTTTGTGTATCGTCTCAATTTAACAGCAGGTGGAACGGTTAGGGCTGATTCTGGTCTTCAACCTGCGACGAAAACGCCACCTGTCGTATTTATATCGAAAACCATAAAAGAGGTTATAGAAAAAAGCAAGTCGAAGGAACCTCAAAGGTTTACGGGATCTGAGGATTTAGAAAAAATACAGCGATACTTAGATTTCTTTGAAAAACGTTTCAATGAAATTGAGCGCAATTTTGCTGAAACGACACCTGGTACGCTGAATAATCTTTATACCTCAAGTTCTGTTTTTACTTCTGCTATACACGTTGACGTCAATATTGTTGAGAACGATGTATTAGACGTTGAAGCTTTTAGAAAATCGCGTTCAGATTTAGAGAACGTTGAATTCATTACAGAGCCGGATGGTACTTACATCTGCGGGGTTGAAATCGAGAAAATGTCGAAATCGAAGTTCAACGTGGTCAATCCCGACACGATTGTGGAACGCTACGGCGCCGACACCCTGCGGTTGTACGAGATGTTCCTCGGGCCGCTGACCGATGCCAAACCGTGGAATACCAACGGTATCGACGGCGTCTACCGCTTCCTGAAAAAGTTCTGGCGGCTGTTTTACGAAGAACCGACCGAAAACCGTCCGGGCCGCTGGCTGGTGACGGACGAAAAACCGACGCCCGCCGAGTTGAAAGTGTTGCACAAAACGATCCGCAAAGTAGCGGAGGATATTGAAAACCTGTCGTTCAATACCTCGGTGAGTGCATTCATGGTGTGCGTCAACGAACTGTCGGCGCTGAAATGCAACAAGAAGGCGGTTTTGCAGGATCTGGTGGTTATTCTGGCGCCGTTTGCACCCCACATCACCGAAGAACTCTGGGCGGCTCTGGGCAACGAAGCCGGAACGTTGAGCTACGCCGAATTCCCGGTTTTCAATCCGGCATTTCTGGTGGAAGATACCATCGAGTACCCGATTCAGATCAACGGTAAAGTGCGCACGACGCTGGCGTTCCCGGCGGATGCGGCCCCGAAAGATATTGAAAACGAGATTCTGGCGAACGAGGTGGTGCAGAAGTGGCTCGAAGGAAAAACGCCGAAAAAAGTAGTGGTGGTACCGAAGCGGATTGTAAACGTTGTCGTTTAATCCGGCGGGTTACGACCGTTGGTTTTCGAACTGGCTGATTCAATGGAACACGCAATAACTCCGGTACCGTCCGGCGAAACGGTTAAAATTCTGACCTACAACGTCAACGGTATCCGGTCGGCGCTGAACAAAGGGTTGATCGAATGGCTGACACAGAATCCATTCGACATCCTTTGTTTTCAGGAGGTGAAAGCCACGCACGACGTGGTGGACCTGCTGCCGTTTGAGGCCCTGGGCTACCGTTACCACTGGCACGCGGCCGAGAAAAAAGGCTATAGCGGGGTGGCTACGTTCTCCAAACTACCGCCCGACCACGTGGTGCTGGGCTGTGGCATTCCGGCCTACGACTGCGAGGGTCGAATTCTGCGCACCGACTTTGACGACCTGACGCTGCTGAACTGCTATTTCCCGTCTGGCACGACCGGCGAAGTGCGGCAAAGCGTAAAAATGCAGTTTCTGGACGACTTTTTCGAGTACGTCCGGGAACTGCGCCAAACCCGTCCGAACGTAATTGTGGTTGGCGATTATAACATTGCGCATACGCCCATCGATATTCACGATCCGGTCAGAAACAAGAATACGACCGGTTTTTTGCCGGAAGAACGGGCCTGGATGACCCGGTGGTTCGACAGCGGTTTTATTGATTCGTTTCGATACAAAAATCCGGACGAGATTGCCTACAGCTGGTGGAGTTACCGGGCCGGAGCGCGCACGAACAACAAAGGCTGGCGCATTGATTATATTTCCGTCAGCGACTGTTGCCGGGACCGTATTGTGGCTTCCGGGCACCTGCCTGATGCCGTTCATTCCGACCACGGGCCGGTTTGGCTGGAATTCAGGCCATGAAGGATTTTTTCGATATAGACTCGATTTTTTTTACGGTACTCGGTTACCCGATGAGTTACCTCGAATTCGTCGGAACCGTTGTTGGGGCGCTTGCAACCTGGTGGTCGTCTCGGGCCAACATCTGGAGCTGGCCCGCCGGTCTGATCAGCGTGACGACGTTTTTCTTCATGTTTTATCAGGTGCAGCTCTACCCGGATATGTTCCTGCAAATCTTCTTCTTCATCACGAACGTGATCGGTTGGTGGGAGTGGACGCACCCCAAAATTGGCGAAGAAGATCAGAAAAGCGAGTTGAAAATCAGTCAGTTGTCGCGTCAGCAATTCGGGCTAATTCTCATCGCCGGAGGGCTGGCAACGGTTTTATTCGGCAGCATTGCCGGGAATCTGCACGAGTGGTTTCCGATTCTGTTCAATAAGCCCAGCGCCTTCCCGTATCTGGATTCGTTCACGTCGGTGATGAGCATTGTCGCTACGTTTCTGCTGATTCGGAAAAAAGTGGAAACCTGGTACGTCTGGCTGCTGGTCGATGCCATTAGCGCCTATATGTATTTTGTGAAAGGGCTGAAAGTCGTCGGCATTGAATACGCGGCTTACTGCATTATTGCCGTCCTGGGCGCCTATCACTTCACCCGGGAATACCGGAGTTATAACCAGCCCGCCGTATGATTGGAGACATAAAGCTGATCTGTCTGTACGGCCCCGAAAGCGTAGGAAAAACGACGCTGGCGAAGCAGTTGGCGGCTCACTACCAGACGGTTTTTGTGCACGAAGTGGCCCGCGACCTGATTACGTCCAACGACCTGACGCTCGACGATTACGTCCAGATCGGCCACGCCCAGACCGAAGCCGTGCTGAAGGCCGTTCCTCAGGCAAACCGGCTGTTGATCTGCGATACCGACCTGATCACGACGGCTCTGTATTCCGAAATTTACCTGAACGACGTCCCGCCGGTGCTGGCCGAACTGGAAAAAGCCGTGCCTTACGACCTCTATTTCCTGCTGAACATCGACGTGCCCTGGGTGGCCGACGGTTTGCGCGATCTGGGCCACCGCCGGGAGGAAATCTACGGGCGATTCAAAACCGCCCTCGAAAACCGTAATGTTCCGTACGTCGATGTGTCGGGCAACTGGGCCGAGCGCTGGGCGACGGTCACCGCCGAGATTGACCGGTTGTTAAGCTAACTTCAGCGAATCCGCCAGCTTGAAAACTTCTTTCAGGCACTGCGCCGTCAATACCGCATCTTCCAGCGCATTGTGGTGTTCCGATTCTCGTTCGAAACCGAAGTGGCCCGCGATGTCTTTCAGGCTCAGTCGGGGCGGCACGGGTTTGCCGTTTTTCTTCAGAATCCGAAACGCGAAATAACTCAGCGTGTGCAGGTCGACCAACGTACGCGAGTACGGCCATTTGAGCTTTTCCAGCCGGTAGGCTTCTTTCAGAAAGTTAATATCGTTGATGACGCTCTGACCGCAGATGATCACGTCGCGCAGGTAGGGCGTGTTGTCGGTCGTTTGCTGGGTTTTCCGGATGTTCAGCTTTTCCATAATCCATTCCTCCATTTCCGGCAGCACGTCGTAGATCATCGGCGCATCCTCCAGATCGGCCAGCGAGAGGTTATGGATTTTCTCGGACGAACTGGAAAACGCTTCTTCGTTTTCGGGGTACACATTCGTCAGGTAGCGGCCCCGTTCGATCCAGTCATCATCGAACAAAACGGCACCCACCTGAATAATTTCATTCCAGTCCGGTTCGGGTCCGGTCATTTCAAGGTCAAGAACAAGAAAAGGCATAGCGGTTTTTAAGAAATAAGGCTATCAATTTATAACGGTGCGACAAATATATCATTTTGTTATCCACCATTCGGACCTGTACCCTACCTTTGCCGCCGGAGCGCCGGTTGAACCCGCCGGCTACTTTTTTAAACAGCTAACGTTATAGTCTTCAGATGGAATACCGTATTGAAAAAGACACGATGGGCCAGGTACAGGTACCGGCTCACGTGTATTGGGGCGCACAAACCCAGCGTTCGATTGAAAACTTTAAAATTGCGCAAGACATCAATAAAATGCCCCGGGAGATTATCCGGGCGTTCGCGTACCTGAAAAAAGCCGCAGCCCTGACCAACCTCGACGCGGGCGTACTGCCGCAGGAAAAAAGCGACCTGATCGGGCGGGTGTGCGACGAAATTCTGGAAGGCAAGCTGGACGATCAGTTTCCGCTGGTGGTGTGGCAAACCGGCTCCGGTACGCAGTCGAACATGAACGTCAACGAAGTCGTGGCGTATCGTGGTCATGTGTTGCAGGGCGGCCAGCTAACCGACGAAAAGAAAGCCCTGCACCCGAACGATGACGTGAACAAATCGCAGTCGTCGAACGATACGTTCCCGACGGCCATGCACATTGCGGCTTACAAGATTCTCGTTGAAGTAACCATTCCGGGCATTGAGAAACTGCGGGACACGCTGGATGCAAAAGCGAAGGAATTCAAGAACGTCGTGAAAATCGGCCGGACGCACTTCATGGATGCCACGCCGTTGACGGTGGGGCAGGAGTTTTCGGGGTATGTATCCCAACTGAACCACGGTCTGAAAGCGATCAAGAATACGCTGGCGCACCTGAGCGAGCTGGCCCTGGGCGGTACTGCCGTCGGAACCGGTATTAACACGCCCCCGAATTATTCCGAAAACGTTGCCAAACATATTGCCGACCTGACGGGTCTGCCGTTTGTGACCGCCGAAAACAAGTTTGAGGCTCTGGCCGCCCACGACGCCATTGTGGAATCGCACGGTGCCCTGAAAACCGTAGCGGCCAGCTTGATGAAAATCGGTAACGATATCCGGATGCTGTCGTCGGGCCCGCGCGCGGGTATTGGCGAACTGTTTATCCCCGACAACGAACCGGGGTCGTCGATCATGCCGGGCAAGGTGAACCCGACGCAGTGCGAAGCCATGACGATGGTGGCCGCCCAGGTGATGGGCAACGACGTCGCGATCAACTTTGGCGGGGCGATGGGCCACTTCGAACTGAACGTGTTCAAACCCGTGATGATTTACAACTTCCTGCATTCGGCCCGGCTGATCGGGGATGTTTGTGTGTCGTTCAATGACAAATGTGCCGAAGGCATCCGCCCGATTGAGGAAAACATCACCAAGCACGTCAACAATTCGCTGATGCTGGTGACGGCCCTGAATACCAAAATCGGGTATTACAAAGCCGCCGAAATTGCGCAAACCGCCCACCGCGAAGGTAGCACGCTCAAGGAAACCGCCATTAAACTCGGCTACCTCACCGAAGAAGAATTCAATGAGTGGGTAAAACCGGAAGACATGGTAGGCAAGATTGACGTTTAATCCATACAAACAGTTCGTAGCCCTTTTTAAAAGCCGTGCCAGATTTCAGAAGCTGGCACGGCTTCACTTTGTAACTCACTTCTCAACATGAAACGTTTTTTACTTGTTGCCTTAACCGTTAGCCTGCTGGCCGGTTGTGCGCCCAAAACCGTCATCCATACCTACCGCGTTCCGGCGGGCGGTTTGTCGACGTTTCTCAACTACACCCCCGGACGCGCCCCGATGATCAGCGCCCACCGGGGCGGGGGCGACATCAAGGGCTATCCCGAAAACTGCATCGAATCGTTTGAGTACCTGGCAAAACGGTTGCCGGTTATCATCGAGTGTGACATTGACCTGACCCGCGACAGTGTGCTGGTGATGATGCATGACCAGACGCTGGACCGCACCACGACCGGCACCGGCAAGCTCATCGAGAAAACCTACGACGAGATTCGGCAATACCGGCTGGAAGACAATTTCGGCAACGTCACGAAATTCAGCGTTCCGACGCTGGAGCAGGTGTTGCGGTGGGGAAAAGATAAAGTGGTTTATACGCTGGATGTAAAGAAAAATGTGCCGTTTGCCAAGGTCGTCGAGATGGTTCGGCGGACGGGTGCGGCCGATTATTCGGTGATTATCACGTACAACGCTACCCAGGCCGCTGAAGTGTACCGCCTGGACCCGAACCTGATGCTCTCCGTCACCATCATGAAGGAAGAAGATTACCAGCGCCTGCACGACCTCGGCATTCCTGACCGGAATATGGTGGCGTTTGTGGGTGTTAGAGAGCCACGTCCTGAACTGTATAAATTTCTGCACGAAAAAGGCATTTCCTGCATTCTGGGCACGCTCGGCAACCTCGACAAACAGGCCGTAGCCAAAGGTGATCAGGTGTATAAAACGTTTGCCAACAACGGTGCCGATATCATGTCAACCGACCGGCCGATTGAGGTCTATCAGGCCGTGAAATAGATCGGGTAGATTTGAAATGGATTCCATAAAAAAACCGTCGCTTCACAAAGCGACGGTTTTTTTATGGAAACGGTTGAGACTTATTGCACGACAATAACCGGCGGCATGGTTTTCTGTTCTTCCTCGCTCGAAAGCTCTTTTTTCTTTTCGGCTTTGGTGCGGGCGTTCCGCTTAACGGTTACGTCGTAGAGGTCGTTCCGGCGGTCTTTCAGAATCTGCACGGAACCCTGTTCGTGCAACTCGGTCAGCAACGACAGATCCACGTCGGTCAGCAGCACCATCTCGGTATTCGGCGTCGATTCGGCTTTAATGGCATTGTTGGGGAACTGGAAATCGGAGGGCGTAAACACCGCCGACTGCGCGTAATGAATGTCCATGTTGGCCACACGCGGCAGGTTGCCGACACAGCCCGAAATAGCCACGTAACATTCGTTTTCGATGGCCCGGGCCATAGCGCAGTTCCGCACGCGCGTATAACCGTTCTGGGTGTCGGTCAGGAACGGCACAAACAGAATCTGCATACCCTGATCGGCCAGAATCCGGCTCAGTTCCGGAAACTCAACGTCGTAGCAGATCAGCAGTCCGATCTTGCCGCAGTCGGTATCGAACGTCCGGATTTCGTTACCGCCCACCATGCCGTAGTGCCGGACTTCGTTGGGCGTAATGTGAATTTTCCGGTATTCTTCGTACGAACCGTCCCGGCGATACAGGTAGGCGACATTGTACAGTTTACCGTCGTCCATCAGGGGCATACTGCCGCCCACAATGTTGACGTTGTACGAAATGGCTAGTTCTGACAACCGTTGGCGTACTTCCTGCGTTACGTCGGCCAGTTTTCGGATGGCAACCGGCGCGGGCAGATCATTGAAGTCGGCCATCAGGGGCGTATTGAAAAATTCCGGGAGTACCAGAAAGTCCGCCTTGTAGTCGCTGACGGCATCGGCAAAAAACTCGACCTGCTCGAGCAGCGCCTGCATATTCGGAAAAAGCCGCATCTGCCACTGCACCACACCCAACCGGATGATGGAGTCGGTATGCGGTTTTTTCTTTTTCTCGTCAACGTAATAAATGTTATTCCACTCCAGCAGCGTCGCATATTCGAGCGATTCGCTGTCGCCGGGCAAATAACCGCGCAGAATTTTCTTGACGTGGAAATCGTTGGAAAGCTGGAAAGTCAGCGTCGGGTCATAAATCTCCTTCTGCTTCACCTTCGCAATGTATTCGCGGGGCGACAGTTCTCCAGCATACTTGCTGTAATTCGGAATCCGGCCACCGGCCATAATTCCCTTCAGGTTCAGCGACTCACAAAGCTCCTTGCGGGCGTCGTATAGCCGTCGGCCCAGGCGCAAATCCCGGTATTCGGGGTGTACGAACAACTCGATGCCGTACAGCCAGTTGCCTTTTGGATTGTGCGTATCAAAAGTATAGTTGCCGGTTATTTCCTGGTACGTATGGTTATCGCCAAAATCGCTGTATTTGACCCGGATGGCCAGCGCACAGGCTACCACCTTACCGTCGACCTCCACGCAGAACTGGCCTTCCGGAAAAAGTTTCAGCAGTTTGTCGATCAGGTTCTTTTGCCAATAATCCCCGCCAATTCCGCTGTAGACCTCAATCATGGCCTCTTTCAGGTCGGAATAATCGGACTTCTGTAATGTTCTGGTTTGAATGTGCATAACTATAGTCTCAGGTTATTTCGCAGCGTTTAGCGGAGAAGAGGAGAGGGACGCAGAGTTTTCTCCGCTAAACTCATCTTCTCTCTGCTTAACCGCACGGCGGCCCCGTCTGCGAAACAACGTAATTTGATTCTTCAACGTAAATTGCTCCTAAGATGTTCGGAGACAAACAGCAAAGAAAACAAAAAAGCCGTCCTCTAAAAAAAAGACGGCTTTCCAAAACAGTAACAACAAATACTACTCTACTCTCACTATTATCGTTCTTAAAAGTTCTTGGAAATTCCAAACGAGGCCCCGCTGCCAAGGTTGAGGTTGAAGTCCGTCGTTTTTTCGGAAGCTCCTTTTACTTTCTGTGATGCAAAACTTAAACCACCGAAACTAAAGTTCAGGGCAAAACCATTTTTCATATTAACACCAATTGCGGGGAAGAAAGTGCCCCGAAACCCGTTGGTTTTTACATCGCCCGCTTTTCCCGACAGCACATCGGCGTTAAACTGGCCGTAGAGGGCGAAAATATCCGAAAGCGGAACGGCATACCGAATAAACGGTCCAACGCCAAAGGCCGATGATTTGGATTCGCCCAGCGAGGTCCGGGTGTTGGCGCTTTCGGTGGAGAGCGTTAAACCGGCCGTCCAGTTGTCGTTGAACTGGTAACCCACGGCGGGCGAAAAATTGAAGGTGTTGGTTTTGGTGCCATTAACCTGCTTGTGCGACGTGGCACCGACGGTGCCGTAGACCAATACCGTATTCCGTTGGGCAAAAACGCCGGTAACGCTCAGGGCCATTACCAGCAGACTCATTACTACTTTTTTCATGTTTGGTGGATAATTGAATGGATCAATTCTGAAATTTGAACGCTTTACCTTGAGACGGGGAAATTTTTAAAAGTTACTCTTTACGCCAAAAATCGGGTCAAATGGTCCGGAAAAAGGGTGGGCGGTATAAGCGCGAAGTTAGAGTGGGAGCGGAGAGGGTCGAATTGGGAACAATCTGGCATTGAGATTGATACCGTGAGCAGAAAAACGTACCTTTATCCAATAGGCTTCGTCTGAACATGGACCATCTCATTCATTATGCCATTCCGTTTTTTGTTGTTCTGCTGCTGACCGAGGTAATTGTGACCGCCATTCACCAGAAGGACTATTACGAGAAAAACGATACGCTGGGCAGTCTGTCGATGGGCATTGGTAATGTCATTATCGGCCTGTTTGGGAAAGTGCTGGTTTTCGGAGCGTATTCGCTGGTGTACGAATACCGGCTTTTTACTGTCGATATGACCCGGTGGTGGGCTTGGGTACTGCTGTTTTTTGCGGATGATTTCTCCTATTACTGGTTCCATCGGATCAGTCACAACAGCCGGTATTTCTGGGCATCACACGTGGTGCATCATTCGTCGCAGAAATACAACCTGGGGACGGCTTTACGCCAGACCTGGACGGGAACCCTCAGCGGAGCGTTCGTTTTCTGGATCTGGATGCCCTTCTTCGGGTTTCATCCGGCCGCCGTGCTGACCATGCAGTCCTTTAGCCTGCTGTACCAGTTCTGGATTCATACCGAATACATCCGGACGCTTCCGGCTTTTCTGGAAGCGGTTTTCAATACGCCATCCCATCACCGTGTTCATCACGGCTCTGACCTCAAATACCTGGATAAAAATCATGGGGGCATCCTCATTATCTGGGACCGGCTTTTTGGGACTTTTCAGAAGGAAGAAGAACATCCCACCTACGGTTTGACGAAGAATATCGACACGCACAATCCGGTCAGGATTGCCTTCCACGAGTGGGCCAGCATCAGCCGGGATATCCTTACGTCCCGATCCATCCATCACACAATCAACTACTTATTTGGCCCACCGGGCTGGAGCCCCGACGGTTCCCGTAGAACCACCCGGCAACTGCGCAATGAAAGTACGGTGAAAAAAACGCCGGACAGAACAACCAGTCGCTAGGCTTTTGCACTGTTTTTCTACCAGTTTGGTCAAGTTGCCAAGCGGCTTTGTACATCTATATATAATGCCCTTCACACGTATATATAATGCCCTTCACACGAAAGTTTTATGTTTATCGCCGACGGCGACATTCGGACACTCAGTGTGACGGAGCCGTTGGGCCGGAGACAACAGCAGTTGGGGACGTTAGGCAGCGGGAAGCAGATTCGGTTTGGAAGCCAGTTGCCAGCGGGTTCGTACTGGCTGCGAATTCAATATAAGAACAAAACCCATCGAGCCATAAAGCGGCTGAAAGCCGGTCGATAACGGTGCACGGTATACGGTTTTCAATTTAGGGGGTACTGGCGGAAACCTTTCTGGCCGGTAGCGATAAACTGAAAACCGTATGCTTCTTATAGATAAGCTGGACTCACCAGGCGGTTATATTCAGGGTGCCGCCGGATATACGTGGCCACAAATGAACAGGCCGGAATAACTTTCAGATTATACGTATCAACGTACTCAAATGCACCTTTAATCAGTTGCGCACCAACGCCTTTGGCTTGCAGATTCGGATGGACTTCTGTATGAATGAATATCAACGTCCGGTCATCTTTAGGTATGTAACTGATAAATGAGAGCTTTCCTTCGATCTCAAGTTCAAAGCGGCTTTCGGCCCGATCGATCAAAACCGCCACTTCCTGGGTTTTCATGTTGAGGAGTTTTTTGGTTTGTAACGTTGGTAACAGCGAAGATAGCGTAATGTTGACTTTTTCAGGTAAATTATGAGAAAAATCATGTTGTTTGTCGAAAAATACTAGCCAAAGGCCCGGGATAGATCAATGTAGAGCGTTTTGATAAAATTGAAGCTCACAAACACATGTTGCCTATGTTTCTGTTAATCCATAAATCAACTGAAAAAATCGACCCTGGATAACGGATGGCAGCTATTCGTCTCGTCGGGAACGGCGAGAAGCCCGGCGGAGTTGGTAAGCTGGGTTTGCCACCTGTGGCCCGGTTTTGTACAACGCATTTTTCTCCGCAACGGGCAAGCGAATTCGGACATTACCCGTAGATTTGACCAAAGTTTAAGCACACACTAGACCTGACCCTTAACCATGAAATTAAAAACCCTTCTTTCGCTACTGCTGACGGTTTGCATTGCTACGGCCTCCCGTCAGCCTGTTCCTTCGTTGGCCGGCGCCTGGCGCCAGGTCGAAAGCGGAAACGCTACGGTTGTGTTTGTTCTTTACGACGGTTATATGATGGGCGCTTTTCACGAAAACGGACGGTTTCTGGGAACCCAGGGCGGTACGTATCAAACGGATGGTAAGCAGTTGAAGATCAAACTGGAATTTGATACGGAGGATAGTGCGCGGGTGGGCACCACGCAGACGCTAACCATCGATTCGTTTAAAAATAACCAGTTGGTGGTATCCAGTCCGGACGGTACGGATACGTACGAACGGATTGACCAGCCTTCTGCCCAAACGCCATTGGCCGGTCTGTGGCGCATTACCGCACGACTTGGCGACAACGGCCAGATGAGTCCCATGCAGCGGGGTGCCCGGAAAACCATTAAATTGTTGACAGGCAACCGGTTTCAGTGGGCGGCTATCAACCCTGAAACCAAGCAGTTTTCCGGAACCGGTGGGGGCACGTATACCTACAAAGATGGCAAGTATACCGAAACAATCGAGTTTTTTTCCCGCGATAACAGCCGGGTCGGACGCTCACTGACGTTTGAGGCCGAACTGAAAGGAAATGACTGGCACCACCGGGGGCAAAGCTCCACCGGCGGGAAGGTCAGCGAAGTGTGGAGCCGGGAGAAGTGACGGTTTTTGGGCCGTTAAGAATTGGAATACAACCTGAATCAAGTATCGTAAATTGACGCTATGTTTTTGATTGACGCCCACCTGGATATTTCGTTAAATGCCATTGAATGGAACCGCGACTACCGGCTTTCGGCCCACCAAATCCGGGAGCAGGAAGCGGGAATGACTGATAAAATCGACCGCGCCCGGGGCACGGTTTCCCTGCCCGATCTGCGACGCGGGCAGATTGGACTGGTGGTGGCTACGCAGATCGCCCGGTTTAACCAGACGAACGGGAATTTGCCCGGTGCAGGCTGGAACTCGCCCCATCAGGCCTGGGCCATGACGCAGGCGCAGCGGGCCTGGTACGAAGCCATGCAGGACGCGGGCGAAATGATCCAGATTCGGGACCGCGACGGTCTGGAGAAACACGTGGCCCTCTGGCTCGATGAAACCGTTCCGGACGAACAGAAACCGGTTGGGTATATCCTGAGTCTGGAAGGGGCCGATTCGCTGGTGAATCTGTCTTATCTGGAAAAGGCGTATGCCTATGGTTTGCGGGCGTTGGGTCCGGCGCATTACAGCACGGGCCGGTATGCCCCCGGTACGGGTCTGAGCGGACCGCTGACGCCCCTGGGCCGGGAACTGGTGCTGGAAATGGACCGTCTGGGCATTATCCTGGACGTAACCCACCTGACGGATGAGGGCTTTTCGGAAGCCCTGGACCTGTACAAAGGACCGGTTTGGGCAAGCCACCACAACTGCCGGACGCTGGCCCCGCACCAGCGCCAGTTATCCGACGATCAGATTCGGCAACTGGCCGAGCGGAATGCCGTCATTGGTGGTTGTTTCGATGCCTGGATGATGAAACCCGGTTTTACGCAGCGAACCAGCAACCCCGCCGATTTTGGCATTACCATCGAAACCATCATTGATCATTACGACCACATCTGCCAGCTTACCGGCAGCAGCCGACACATTGCCATCGGCAGCGATCTGGACGGAACGTACGGAACCGAGCAGTCTCCGACGGACCTTGACACCATTGCCGACCTGCAAAAGCTGACGGGTTTGCTGGCCAAACGGGGATATTCATCGGAAGACATTGAGAACATCTTCTACAAAAACTGGCTGCGGTTTTTGCGAAACGCCTGGAGTTGAACGAAACACTGCTAGGCGCTTTGTCGGGGCTGGCGTTTACGGGTAACTATCAGCCGAACCAGAAATACGGCAATCATCAGGACCAGAAAAGCCGCCAGAAGCGGGAGCAGGACCGCCAGAAAGGAAAACCCGAACGAGGCAATATTTTCGGCACTGGCCACCACCGGGTTGCCTAAACCGCCGGTTGTGGCCGTTGAGCCGACCCGCAACAGGCTGGTGCCGGTCTGAATTAATCCCGCCGTACCACCGCCCGCGATGATGCCGAGTCCCCATTTCAGAATGGGCAGGTCTACCTCCACAAACGAGGTGGTCAGAATGGTGCCGGCTGCAAAGGCGATGGGCGTGGCCACCGTATCCAGCGCATTATCAAGCCAGGGAATGTAATAGGCTCCAATTTCGAGGGTGGTGGCCGACGCCAGCACGAGCAGCGCCGTCCAGGTGCCCATCCATTCGAAGCCGGGGGTGACGGAAATCCAGCCCAGTTTAACGGCCAGACTCGCCACCAGCATCGGAACAAAAATCCGGAAACCGCAGCAGGCACTCAAGGCAACACCCAGACAGAGACTAATGATCCAATCCATGAGGAGAGAAGAATTATGAGTGAAGAGTTAAGAGTACGACAGAACTGAATTTCCGGTTTTTTAACTCATAACTCTTCCCTCTAAACTCTTAACTCATAATTTCTGTTACACCAAAAACCTTCCAACTTACTTGCCCCTGTGGATACTGAAACGAAAAGTGGTCAGATCTTTGACTGGATTACCCTCCGACGGCTCTATGCCTTCGTAAAGCCGTACCAACTTCATTTTTACGGTCTGATCCTGATCATTGTGTTGAGCGCCATACTGGCCCCCATTGGCCCGTTGCTGATTCGCTACACGATTGACTCCAAAATTGCGACCGGCGACTATGGCGGTTTGACCAATATGCTGATTCTGATGATTGCCGTGCTGGTGTTGCAGGGGATTATCCAGTTTTTTAATACGTACCTGTCGGGCTGGCTGGGCCAGAACGTCATCCGCGATATTCGGGTACAGCTTTACCAGAAAGTGTTGCAGCTCCGGCTGAAATTTTTTGACAATACGCCCATCGGTCGGCTGGTTACCCGGACTATTTCGGACGTGGAAACCCTGGCCGACGTGTTCAGCGAAGGGATGGCGGCCATTGTGGGCGACATTCTGCAACTGGTGCTGATCATTGCCGTTATGTTCTACACCGACTGGCGGCTCTCGGCTATCAGCCTGTCGATGATCCCGCTGATGCTGCTGAGTACCTACATTTTCAAAGAGAAGATCAAAGTCTCCTTCAACGAAGTCCGGACCGCCGTGGCCAATCTCAACTCGTTTGTGCAGGAACACATCACCGGCATGAACATCGTACAGATTTTTGGCAGCGAAAAGATTGAAGGAGAAAAATTTAGAGAAATCAATAACGAACACCGCAAAGCCAATATCCGGTCGATCTGGTATTATTCCGTGTATTATCCGGTAGCGGATATTCTGGCGGCTGCGGCTACGGGGCTGGTGGTCTGGTACGGTGCTAAAGAGATTCTGAATCAGGAGATTACGTATGGGACGGTAACGGCTTTCATTATGTTTATCAACCTGTTTTTTCGGCCCATCCGGATGCTGGCCGACCGGTTTAATACCTTGCAGATGGGGATTGTCAGCACCGACCGGATTCTGAAACTGCTCGACAGCAATGATTTTACCCCCGATACGGGTACCTATGAACCGGCTCTGTTGCGGGGCGATGTGGAATTCAAGAACGTATGGTTTGCCTATAACGACGATAATTACGTCCTGAGAGACATCAATTTTTCGGTGAAAGAAGGCGAAACCGTTGCGTTTGTCGGCGCAACCGGGGCCGGAAAGTCCTCCATTATCAACCTGTTAAGCCGGTTTTACGACATCAACCAGGGCGAAATCCGCATTGATGGGGTAGAGGTACACGACTACAAACTGGAAGCCCTGCGCCGGAGCATCGGTGTGGTGTTGCAGGATGTCTTTCTGTTTTCGGATACAATTGAAAATAACATTACGCTGGGCAACAAATCCATTCGTCGGGAGCAGATTGTCGAAGCCGCCAAACTGGTTGGTGTTCACGACTTCATCGAGCGATTGCCGGGCGGTTACGAGTACAACGTCATGGAACGGGGTTCGACGCTGTCGGTCGGGCAGCGGCAGTTGATCTCGTTTGTCCGGGCAATGGTTCACAACCCGCGCATCATGGTGCTGGACGAAGCTACGTCTTCCGTCGATACCGAGACCGAAGGGCTGATTCAGAATGCCATTGGTAAATTGATGAAAGGCCGCACGGCTATTGTCATTGCTCACCGTCTTTCGACCATTCGGGAAGCGCATAAAATCATCGTGGTTGACAAAGGCCGGATCGTCGAGCAGGGCACGCACGAGGAACTGATTCAGAAAGAAGGCGCTTACGCCAATCTGTACCGAATGCAATACAAAGAAATGGTGTAGAGGAGTTAAGAATTGGGAGTGAAGAGTTATGAGTTAAAAATGCGCTAGCCAACTCTTCACTCTCAATTCTTAACTCTTAACTCCTTGCCGGTTCGGCTCCGCCGAGGGCGTAGGCGATTTTTGCGTTTAAATTAGTATCGTTGGCCGGATCGTTGTCCATCCCGGACGGGATACGGCCTACAGCGTTTACGTTCGGTTGCAGTTCGGTTTCATCTGCGCTGGGCGCCGGTCCGGTCTGATCAATAATCTCCTCATCCGCATTCGGATCGTTGTCCATCCCGGACGGAATATCCTGCAAAGGCGAATTGTCCTTCAGGGGATGCAGGTTCGGATTTTGTGATGGTGTCATGAGTCTGCGTTGATGGTATTAGGCTATAACCACCAGATCGTCGGTGTTGTTTTGGAAAGCCGCCATCAAAAAGGTCAACCCTCCCGGGTTGACCTTTTTGATGTTAGAACTGCTGGGATCGTTGCGTGGAATCGTCCGGCTCAATGGGTTGCGGGGGAGCGGGAGCAACAAACAGGGAATCTTCCGGAATGCCGATGTCCATCGTATCGGAATCCTCTTCTTCCTCCTCATAGCCACCGGGGCAGTTCAGATAGTCTTTCGTTATTTTAACCGTCGGTTTGTCGAACGGCCCCTGATACAGTTTCAGTGATTTATCTTGGTAGGCTTTCTCCAGAAACCGCCCGACCAGCGGCAGGGCGGTTTTGGCCCCTTCGCCCAGGTCCGTGGTCCGGAAGTGGATGCTGCGGTCGTCGCCACCTACCCAGGCGCCAACCACCAGATCGCGCGTAACGCCCATAAACCAGCCGTCGGAGTTGTTGGAGGTGGTTCCGGTTTTACCGCCCACCTGATTCCGGTTTTTAAATAAATCGAACGACCACAGATTCTGCGACGTGCCGCCGGGTTCTTCCAGACCGCCTTTCAGCATATGAAGCATCAGAAAGGCCGATTCTTCGCGGATTGCCTGCTTCTTCTGCGGAACAAATTCTTCAATTAGCTTACCGTCGCGGTCTTCGATTCGGGTCACGATCAGCGGTTCGGTATAGACTCCCTTGTTGGCAAAGGTGCAGTAAGCCGCCACCATTTCGTAAAGCGACACATCCGACGAACCCAGACCAACCGATGGCACGGCCGCCAGCGGGCTCTGGATGCCGATGCGGTGAGCGTATTCCACCACACGTTCGGGGGTTGCCACATCGTTGGTGAGTTGGGCCGTTACCGAGTTGATAGACCGCGCCATAGCCCGGCGCAGGGTCATGTTGGAATACGAAAACGTACCGGCGGAGTTTTTAGGAGCCCAGTAATCCTGTTGCCCTTTTTCATTGATGTATTCTTTCCGAAACGGTTCGTCGCGCCGACGGTCGCAGGGGCTCAGGTTGATGGTTGAGTCGTCGATAACGGTCGCGTACACAAACGGTTTAAAGGTTGAACCCGGCTGCCGTTTGCCCTGCTTGACGTGGTCGTATTTGAAAAATTCGTAGTTCAGACCGCCCACCCAGGTACGGATGAAGCCCGTATGCGGGTCCATTGCTACCATACCCGCCTGTAAAAAACGTTTATAATAGGCAATGGAATCCATCGGCGTCATGTACATTTTCCGGGGCCCGTTCCAGGAAAAAACCGTCATGCTGTCTTTCTTGACCTTCATGTAGTAGCTGACCGAATCGGGCTGGTTCGGGTATTTGATTTGCAGGGCCTTATACCGTTCCGTACGCTGGGCCACTTTATCCAGAAAATCCGGAATTTCTTTGCCGTTTTCATCCGTCCAGGGGTTCCGGCCGGTCCAGTGGGTGTCGAAAATGCGCTGCAATTGCTTCATTTTCTCGGTGACGGCCTGTTCGGCCAGCGCCTGCATCCGGGAATCGACGGTGGTATAGATTTTCAGGCCGTCCGTATACAGGTCGTACCCGTTTTCTTCGCCCCATTTTTTAACAACCTCAACCACCGCATTTTTAAAGTAATTGGCCGGACCGGCATACGGATTGTCGGGGCTGAAGCGGGTTTTGAGGGGTAGTTTTTTGATGGAGTCGGCCTGCGGTTTGGTTAGATAACCGTATTTCTCCATTTGCGAGATCACTACATTCCGGCGGTTGAGGGATTTTTGGAAGTTTCGTTTAATCAACGGATTGTAGGTCGTTGTGGCCTTTTGCAGACCAACCAGAACGGCGGCTTCCTGCACATTCAGATCTTCCGGTGATTTACTGAAGTACGTGCGGGCTGCCGTTTTAATACCGTAGGCATTGCTGCCAAAATCAACGGTATTAAAGTACATGGTCAGAATCTGGTCCTTCGAAAAGTTCCGTTCCAGCTTGACGGCCATCAGCCACTCCTTGGTTTTGAGAATGAAGGTTCGCAGCAGCGGAACGTTATAGAGCCATCCGCGTGATTGGCGACGGCGGGTTTTGAAGAGGTTCTTGGCTAATTGCTGGGTGATGGTACTCCCTCCACCGGCACTGTTGCCCGTCAGAACACCGTAAGCCGCCCGGCCCAGACTGCGGGGGTCAATTCCCGAATGCTCATAAAACCGGATGTCTTCGGTAGCCAACAGGGCATCAATCAGCGGCTTAGGCAAATCTTCGTAGTTGATGGGCGTACGGTTTTCGGTAAAAAACCGGCCGAGCAATACCTTATCGTAGGAGTAAATTTCGGAAGATTGAGCAACTTTTGGATTTTTCAGCTCTTCAACGCTGGGCATTTCGCCGGTGAGATTCAGAAAGTTGGTTTCGAGCGTCAGTACATACAGCAGCGCCAGGACGAAGCCAAGGATCAGCGTTTTGGCGGTATGGTAAAAGATTTTAAAGGAAAGTGAGCGGGTATCGAAGCGGGCGTTCAGCCAATTGCGGTAACGTTGTCGAACGGCTCGGTATCGATTGCCTGCTGAACTGACGCGCTCTGCCCCAAAGATGCCGGACAACATTCGGTGAATCAGTCGCTTAATTCCATTGCTCAGTTGACCGAAAAAGCCGGTGATGCCTTGCCAAAGGGTACGAAGCAGCCCCCAGAATTTACTCATGCCTGGTGATTTGACGGTTAAAAATGGAAGGACGGGACAGGTGGCAATATAGACCGAAGCCGCGCGACTGGGCCCTTCTCAATAAAAAGCAAATATAATTCCGAATGCAAAAAAGACGGATTGGAAAATCAGTCCAGTTCAGCAAATATAACGGAAATTTGGACGATTTAATATGAAAAAAGACAAGCCGCAGAACCGGTAGGCTGATAACCAATCGTTTAGAAACCGCTTATTTCTTCTGAAATTCCAGCGCCACACCGTTCATGCAATACCGTAAGCCGGTCGGCTTGGGGCCGTCGTCGAAAACGTGTCCGAGGTGCCCTCCGCAAACGGCACATTCCACCTCGGTGCGAATCATGCCGTGGCTCTGGTCGGTTTTCTCCACGACGCTTGTTTTCGCTAAAGGTTTGTAGAAACTCGGCCAGCCGGTTCCCGACTCAAATTTAGTATCAGAGCTGAACAGCGGGTTTTTACAACCGGCGCATCGGAAGATTCCTTTCTGGTGGTTATCAACCAGCGGACTGGTGAACGCCCGCTCGGTGCCCTGCTGGCGAAGCACGTAGAATTGCTGGGGTGTCAGAATCTTTTTCCACTCCGCTTCGGTTCTGACAACTTTGCGGGGAGTGTTATCGTCGTTCAGGTTGACCGGCGAAACAGAAGCGACCGAGCCGATGAGCAGCAGCCCACCCAAAGCCCCAAGAAAAAGTCTGTGTATCATACCGTTTTAACAAATTATTGACGCAGATAGTTTTGTCCAAACAAACGGCCCTGACTGTATAGCCAGGGCCGTTTGTTTGGACAGAATCGGTCAGGTTAGGAGTTGGTGTTGCCAACCACCACCATGGCCGACAAGGTCGGAGTGGGGCTGCCGCCCCGCCGTTCGAGCGTGATGGCGAAGGCGTCGGCTTTCAGAAACCGTTTGGGTTGCTCAACCATCGCTCCGCCTTCCCGAATATCGAAAACGCCGGCATCGACCGGTTGGCCGTCCACAATGGCCCAAAGCTGGTACTGCTGGGTTTCGGGCGGGCGCACCAGTGAGTCGATATCCAGGTTAACCTGACCGGTATGCGTGTTCCAGTACACCGTTGCCAGATTGGCGGTGGTGCTGTCGGTTGGGTTTAAACGAATGATCTGTGTGCCGGGTTCTTTCAAAACCGCCAGCGTTTGTTCGGCCTGAATCTGACGCGCCTGCGTAATCCGTAATTCTTCCGACAACTGGTCGTTCGTTGCCCGTAAGGCGGTGAGCGATTGCTGGCTGTTCTGTAGCTGGGAATACAGATAATACGTAAAAACCAGCACAAGCAGACCAATCGACGCGGCCACCATCCAGGTGATCCGGAACGTGGGCCTTGAGTGGACATCCTCTTCTGGATAAAGCGGACGAACGACTGTTTCAGGGGGTGTTTCGGTCGGTGTTGTGAGCGGTGCTGCTGCTGGGGGCAACTCGGTTTGCGGTTTGCCAAACTCCAGTTCGTTCAGGAGCCGGGCTTTTATATCGGCAGGGGGTTCATGACGCAGGCTTAGGGCGTACTGTTCCAGGGCAGCCGACAACTGGTCTAACTCCTGCCGGATTTCGGGGTAAATGCCCGACAGGCACTCGACTTCCCGCTTTTCCTGCGGGCTGACGGTGCCAAGCACGTACTCCTCCAGTATACCGGATTCGATGTATTCCTTCGTGTTCATGTACCGAATAACTTCTTCAATTCCTGTAAAGCAGACCTGACTCGTGTTTTGACCGTTCCGAGCGGCAAATTAAGTTTCTGCGCTACTTCTTCATGGGTATAACCCGAAAAGTAGACCAAATCGATGACCTGTCGGCGGTCGGGATTTAACTGATTTACTTTATCGGGCAAATCAAGCGTTTCTACACTGGGCTGGTAGGTCTGTTGATGCAGATCTACACTATCTACGATATCGATATCCCTTTGGATTGATTGACCTGAATGCCGGGTACGCAGGGCGTCAATGGCTGTATTGCGGGCGATATTGAGCAGCCAGGTAAACAAACGTCCCTTTTGAGAATCGTAGGAGGGAATATTGCGCCAGATTTTAACAAAAGAATCCTGTAAAACGTCACGGGCGGTTTCTTCGTCACGAACTACTTTCAGAATTACGCCATATAACGCCGGTGAATACTGGTCATATAACAGGTGAAAAGCCTGTTCCTCTCGCTCCTGGAGCTTTTTGACTAGGATATCTTCCGAAAATGGGAGGTTTGAACGCTTCAAGGTTATTGGAGTAATTCAGTAATCAAAAAGCCGCGAAGGGGCCAAGTCAAAAATACAAAGAAAATGATGCGGGCAAACGGATCGGTAAGAATTTAGTGGGCAAAATCCAGAAAATGCTGCTTCCGGTAGGTAAGCAGCATTTTCTGGGTCAATATCTGTCCGAAACGGAGTTGTCTTATGGGGTATTCGACTTTTTGGTTTTCACTTCTTTCGTCGTTTTTTTTCGGACGGTCGTGGTTTGTTGCTGGTTGACAGCGTCTTGGGAACGACGGGCGTTCCGGCTCGATTGCGTGCCTTTGACCAGTTTGCTTTTCATCGAATCCGTTCGGGCCGTCGGATCACCCTGCGGGAATGTTTCCGAAGGTTGTTCGGGGGCGTGGGCGTTCGGCGATGGCGTCTG
This sequence comes from Larkinella arboricola, assembly GCF_003259745.1. Classification (GTDB taxonomy): domain Bacteria; phylum Bacteroidota; class Bacteroidia; order Cytophagales; family Spirosomataceae; genus Larkinella; species Larkinella arboricola. The sequence goes on from NZ_QLMC01000005.1 coordinate 714,565, forward strand.
GGCCTGGGTCTGGACCGAAAACCAGAGCAGGGCTGCGGATAAAAGAGCTATCTTTTTCATACTTCGTGTGGTCTATGTTAAGTACAAACCAAACTCTGTAACCGGCAAATTGTTTCGGCCCATCGGCGGAGTTCGTTTCCGGAAATGGCATAAAAACGCTTATATTTGCACCTTATAATCTGGCTTACTTTACTGCTTATGCAGCTTAATCAAAACCGTTATCACATTCAGGGTGTCGATGTCCTGGAAATGGCCGAAGAGTTTGGCCTGCCGTTGTACGTTTACGACGCCGACAAAATAATTGAAAAAATAGGCACACTGCAATCGGCTTTCAGCGGAGTTCAGCTCAAGATAAAATATGCCGCCAAGGCCCTGACAAACGTGTCGATCCTGAAATTGATGCGGAGCCGGGGAATTGATGTGGAGGTGGTTTCGATCAACGAAATCCGGCTGGCGTTGCTGGCGGGTTTCGATCCGGACCAGATCATGTATACCCCGAGTGGTGTGGCCTTTACCGAAATTGAAGACGCCCTGGCGCTGGGCGTTCGCCTGAACGTTGACAGCCTGCCGTTGCTGGAATGGATTGGCCAGCACTACGGAAACCGTAAGCCGGTCGGCATTCGAATTAACCCGCACATTGCGGAGGGGGGCAACGTCAAAATCCAGACGGGCCATGTGGATTCCAAATTCGGCATTTCGATTGAACAGCGCAACCAGATCCGGGCGATTGTCGAACAGTATTCGATTCCGGTTATCGGTCTGCACATTCACACCGGTTCGGATTTCAAGAATGCCGACGCCTTTCTGAAGGGGGCCGAGGTGCTTTTTGAACTCGCCAGCGACTACCCGAATCTGCAATTTCTGGATTTCGGCAGCGGTTTTAAAGTGGCGTACCGGGAAGGGGATCACAGCACGGATATTGTGGATCTGGGCAGGAAAGTGACCACGGCTTTTCAGAACTTTTGCCAGCACTACGGACGCGAACTGGAGCTGTGGTTCGAACCCGGTAAATTTCTAGTCAGCGAAAGTGGTGTGCTGCTCGTCCATGTCAATGTGGTGAAAGAAAACCCCACGCGGACGTTTGTGGGCGTTGATTCGGGATTGAACCACCTGATTCGGCCGATGATGTACGATGCCTACCACGAAATCCTGAACGTGTCGAACCCGACCGGCGAGAAACAAACGTATAGCGTCGTTGGCTATATTTGCGAAACCGATACGCTCGGCTGGGACCGTTCGCTGAATCAGGTACGTCCGGGCGATGTACTGGCCCTGAAAAACGCCGGTGCGTACGGGTTTAGCATGAGTTCCAATTACAATTCACGGTTCCGGCCCGCCGAAGTGCTGGTCTATGAAGGAAAACCGTACCTGATCCGTCGGCGCGAAACGTTCGAGGACCTCATGCGGAATCAGATTGAAATCGATTTTGAAGAAGAAATAACCGTTAAAAATAATTAAGAGTGAAGAGTTAAGAGTGATGAGTTAACTAAATCCGCAAACTCATCACTCTTAACTCTTCACTCATCACTCATACGATGGGACGCGCATTCGAATACCGGAAAGCTAGAAAATTCAAGCGGTGGGGGATGATGGCCAAAACCTTCACCAAAATTGGAAAAGACATTGCCCTGGCCGTTAAAAGCGGAGGTTCAGACCCTCACACCAACGGACGACTGCGGGCGGTAATCCAGAACGCTCGTGCGGTTAACATGCCCAAAGAAAACGTCGAGCGGGCGATTAAACGGGCAACGTCCAAAGAACAGGAGGATTTCAAGGAGATTACCTACGAAGGATACGGACCACACGGTATTGCCATTGTGATTGAAACCGCAACGGACAACATCAACCGGACGGTGGCTAACCTGCGGAGCTATTTTACCAAATGCGGGGGCGCGTTGGGCACCTCGGGGATGCTCGATTTCATGTTCGACCGCAAATCAGTGTTCCGCATTCAGGCCGCAGACATCGATCTGGATGAGTTTGAACTGGAGATGATTGACTTCGGAGCCGATGAGATTTCGCTCGATGAAGAAGCCGAGCAGATTGTTATTTACGGCGAGTTTACGGCTTTTGGGGCCATCCAGAAACACCTCGAAGAAAAAGGCTTTGAAATCAAACAGGCCGAGTTTGAACGCATTCCGAACGATACGAAGGAATTGAGCGAAGAAGAAACGGCTGACGTAGAGAAACTGCTGGAACGAATCGAAGAAGACGAAGACGTTCTGAACGTATTTCATAACATGCGGTAATCGGGTTTTTCCTGATTACCGCATTCCCTCCAATAATTGCTGCCGGGAGGGCCGCTCACTGACGACCTCGTAGCGGAGCCCTTCCAGATCCAGCGTATCGACAAACTGCGAATACTCCTCCCGTTCGACCTCGAACAGGCACAAATTGTCGTACGGTTCATTGAAAATTTCCACTTCCGTTAGCTTCGCTTTCTTTTGCAGCAACTGGTACTGCTCATTGGACAGATCGTTTTGTCGAACGGTAAAATACCACATGATATTGAAGAATAAAGAGAAAAGACAAGAGACAAGAGACGAAACGGTTTTGTAACCCATCGGTCTTTTGTCTCTTGTCCAAAATCTATTGTCTGGTCTACTTAATTCGTGCCGCCGGATTCGCGCAGCATCTGCACCCAGCCTTTGTAGTTTTCGGCAGGAGCCGCACAATTCACCCGTTTGAACTTGACGGTAATCTGATAGAGGTACACGCCACCCGGCAACTCTTTGCCCTGGTTGTTTTTTCCATCCCAACGGAGCGACGGATCACTGCTCTGGTAGACCTTCGCACCCCAGCGGTTGACCACCGTTAACTCGGCCGACTCGATAAACCGGGGGCACTGCGTGGGTTCAAACACGTCGTTTTTGCCGTCGTTGTTGGGCGTAAACACGTTCGGCATGGCCAGATACGGGCAGTTATCCTTGCAAACCCGGTTGGATGGCGCACTTTCCCGACCGTTTCGCGTTACCGCCGTAACGTAATAGCAACCGGCAAAAGACGTCAGATTCTGGTGACGGTACGTCAGCAAAGGCGCGTTGACCGAATCCACCAGCACCGGATCCTGCCCTTCACAGGGCGAATAATAAATCCGGTATTTAACAATGTTGCGGTCGCAATCCCCGGTGGGCGGGTTTTGCCAGGTCAGGTTGTTGGCAAACGTGGTCTGGTTGCAGAATGATTCCGGCGTCAGACTGGCACAATTCAGCGTATCAATGGCTAACTGCGGAGGACAGGGCCGGGTTGTATCGATCGGCATGGCGCACACCCCTTGCGAGAAATTATACAGCAGTTGGGTGGTCAAAGGAGCCTCGTATCGCCCGACGGTTTCTACCCGGTAGCAGTAATTGCTGTCGATGGACATGGTGGCCGTCTGGATCCCGTCAGCCGCGTAGGTATCGGCTCCCTGATCGGTGTACGTAAAGCTATTGGGCGCTGTTACCGGTACCACAGCCACCAGGTTAAACGGACCATTCGGGCCGGTTTTACTCCGATACACACGGTGTTGCTGGTTGGTGTTGCTCCAGGGAACATTGGCCTGCCAGCTTAACTGGATGCGTCGAACCCCGCCCGTCGCCGTTAGCCGTACCGAACTGGCGTTTTCGGTTGCGTCCAGACGCTGGAGCTGACCCGTAGCCGGATCGGTATAATAAAACTCGATGCGGTAACGGTAGGCATTGGCAACGGTATTCAGGCCCCGATCGGTATATACCGTGTCGGCGGCACCAGCCTGAAGCGTTGTATTGATGCTGGCAATCTGGGTAAAATTGGTTCCGTCCAGACCCGTAGCCCGGAAGAGACGGTATTGGAACGGGCCGGTGCCATCGTTCGGGTCGATGCCCGGAGGGCGGGTCCAGCGGACGGTAATCACCCCACGGGTATCGTACGTGCTGTCGACGGTAACGTTGGTAATCAGCGGGACCTGCTGAGGAAGGTTTACACAAACCTGCTCGGATACTACGCTCTGGCCGTTGTTGGGGCGGGGTAGCAGGGCTACGATTCGATAGCTGTACTGCACTCCGCGTTGCAGACCCTGGCTATTGTTATTATCCGTGTAGCTGGTCTGACCGATGGCAACGGTATCAATCCGCGTATACCCGTTGGCGGCCAGTTGATCCGCATCCGCACAGGGGTCAAACGTGGCCGGATCACAACCTTCTTTCCGGTAAATGGCCATTTTGGTGTTTGCAGGAAGCGAACCGGCACAGGAATAGGCCGCCCAGTTGAGGATGATGGCTCGTCCGGCAGCATCGGCGGCCGGTCGGGCGGTCAGGTTCTTGGGCTGGGGCGCATAGATTTTGATGCGGAACGACTCCAGGGTCGCTAACTGCGTTTGTCCGGCCCCGCGCGGAACGTCAACGACCCGAAAGACCACATCATAAGGTTCGGCACGTACGTGGGCGCAGTTGGTCTGCCAGCGGAGTGTACCCGTGGCCGGGGAGTTCTGGACGGTGGTTGGCGAGAAGGTCGCATACTCCCGCGCGATGATGGCCGGATTATACGGCCTTCCCTCGGGGCTCACGTTAAACGGTCCGCCGAAGGCGGAGAGTTCGACCCGGTTACCGTCGGGGTCGGTGGCCGTAACGGTTTGATTAATCAGCGTACCGGCTTCCACACAGAGGTCAGGCGGAGCAATCAGGGTTGGGCGTTTGTTGGGAGAAGCCGTAACGATAATCTGCATATCGCGGATGATTTCACCAATTTTGACCCCATCCCGCCATTCTTCTACGATAAAGGCAATGTTATACTGGCCCTGTTCGGCGGGTGCATCCCAGCAGACATCGCCCGTAATCGGGTTGACCGTCAGGGTGGCCGGACCCGTTCCGGCTTCGTTGACTCGATTCACCCCGATGGTGGTGGGGTCGGCATAACCGGCTACGGACCGCAGCGTACAGTTGCCCTGCTCATCGAGCAATTTTCCGGAAGGAACATAAAGCCGGTAAGCCAGGCTATCGCCATCGGCGTCGAAGGCAGCCGGGTTGTGGCACCATTTCTGACCGACGCGGGCCGAGTCCAGGGGCGGATTCAGCAGAACCGGGGTGCTGTTCAGACCCAACTGGGCGTTGACGACGATGGTTGTCTGGAGTTGAAAACTGGTCTGGATTGAAGACGGAATGTTGCGGACGTTTTCGTTCCGGTTGGTAATGGTACAGGTAATACGGTATGTTCCCGGACCCGGATAGGTGAATGTGGCAACATAGGTGTTGGCCGTGGTGGCCCGGTTGATGACCACGCGGGAAGCCCGTTTGACGGCAACGGCCGGACCGATACCGAAGCAGAAATAGGAGGGGTCCTGCTGGTCGCTGGCCGTCTTTCCGCCGATTTCATCGTGATACGTAGTCATCGTGACCTCATACGTAAGTGAAGTACTGGAAATCCGGCGGGTTGTAATTTCACCGGCACGCAAGTGCGTTGCCTGGGTTTCGGTAATGAACAGCAATCCGAGAAATAAAGCCCACAGCAGCGTGAGGAAATATGTTTTCATAAAAATCTATTCTATACTATCCAAGAACGTACAAGTGCCCAGGTTGTGTATACCCTTTAGGGCCATCAGGAACAATTATAGCAATAAAGTTTGGGAGTTGAACGGTTTTAAAAGACCACTGATTTTTGAAACGGTTTAAAGTTGAAAGACTTCGGTTCTTTTTAGGACTTTGGGACGCTACACTTTATAGAAACCCTTCTGATTGAAGAGTGTTTTCCAGAAAAACCGTAGAAAGATGCCAACGTGCCGCGCAAACTCCCGTTGGTTTTCCAACTCGGCAAACGGGTTCCGGAATTTAAGCAGGTTAACGCCGATTTTCCAGCCAAATATGACCGGCACCAGGGCTATATAATGTAGAATCAGCACCAGATAAGCGCCTACGCCGTACTGTTTCCGCACCCAGAGCAGGTTGGAAACGTGCATCTGCGGTTTGAAACGGTTGATATGCGTTACTTTATGTTCCTGATAATCGGTACTGCTGCCGTATTCTAAGTGAATGTAGAAGGCATCGCGCAGGAGCAGCATCTTGCCCTGTTTCCCCAGCCGCCAGCACCATTCGACGTCTTCGGCGTACATAAAGAAATTTTCGTCCAGTCCTCCGGCTTTCCGGATTGTTTCCCGGCGGGTCATGATGAAGGAGCCAATCAACCAGTCCACCTGATTCGGGTCGGCGTACTGATTGTCGGGGAGCCAGCGGTGCAGCAGCCGTTTAAAGAAGCCCGAACCCGGCAAAATGTAGAAGTACCGGCGGAGTTGCGAAAAACCGCTGTAAGCTTCGGTATGCACTTTTCCATCCCGCGTAATCTGCATCGGTCCGACGGCGGCCACTTCCGGGCGGCTGTCGAGCAGGTCGGCACACCGTTTCAGGACGTTATCAATTAATAAGGTGTCAGAGTTCAGCAGCAGCACCAGCCGACCCGTCGATTCCTGGATACCCCGGTTGTTGGCCCGCGAAAAACCGGAGTTGTAGCCCATCTCGATCCAGCGTGTGGTCGGAAACGCGTCGAGCACCAATGCCCGGCCACTGGGGTCCGGATCGTTGTTGACCACGAGCACTTCGTACGTCAGCCCGGATGTATGTTTTTCAACTGAGCGGAGGCAGTCGATAATGAGAAGAGGTGTTTTATAATTGACCAGGATGATCGATACGTCGGGATTTTGCATAGGCTGCAAAAATACGAATAAGCCGCCAGTCTGGACAGGGTATTAGGGAAGAGGGTGAAATTGTAGGCGAGTAAAAGGTGATCTTACGTCCATATTTTGGCAAAGCATACTAAAAGCCGTCTTCCCCGGCGTCGAGAGGATTCTTGTTTGTATTGTCTTTCTTTCTGTGCCGGGTAATCGACTCGATATAGGGCTTCACATTTGTGTAATTAGCCCGTGAGTAGATTGTCAAGAGAAAGCAAATACACTGATCGATAAATGGCTGAGATTTAGAAGAATTCGCCGGTAACTAAGTTAACAGAGAAAGGTTTAAAAAAAGTATATTTTTTTTGTGTCTAACAATTGGTGACATTGCCAGACAGGTAGGTGTCAGTTGCCATCCTAGTTATAAAATTAAAACATACGTTCATATAATTATAATTCAGGTTTTTTGCGACCTTGAGGGTTACTTGAGCTTTTCCAAGGATACGTAGGAGATTATTGTTAAAGTATAAAGCGTCCACTAGAATATTACTTATGTAGTCTGATAACTGGCGGTTTTCAGAGGAGTATCCACTAGGTCAGAATTTAATTCGCTTTTTATTGAATTATTATATATTAATTTTGGTGTTAAGGATATATAGCAAAATATAACGTGTGGTTGACCCCTAGGTGCTAGAACATTAGAATGGATACTGGCAATTATATAAAACAATGTCCACCTTTCAGGTGGAAGGCGTGATGAGTATAAATACTCAGAGAATGTATTTGCCTTTAAGTTCTTAACGTTTTATTATAGTAAAGCTATCCAGGATAGAAGTTCCTTTTTTGATGAATACATATTAAGCGTAAAATATATTTCTCTGTCAATATCAAATAATCGAGTATGGTAGCCTCTACCGACTTAAAGCATGTATATACTAGTATAAAAAGCATGTATGCTGATATACTACTAGCTGCTCTTGTTATCTTACTGCTTCTCATTTGGTCAATCCCTTTAGTTGGACTGGTTATTAAATTAATGTCACTTGGCCATGTTCTTTCTATTCAAAGGTGTACCAAGCGGCCTAATCGTGCTTTTCGTCGCCTAAAGTCTCAGATAATGAAGCATGATGGCAGAACCATGTCAATTAGGAAGTTCCTATGGGAAAATAGCTTAGACGAGTTACCCCAACTCCTGAACGTTTTGCCGAATGATATGAGTGAGGATGCGGACCATCCCCGTGCAGTAGATAAGGTATATTGGTCTGCAATACCATATTATGTCAGCTGGTACGCGGTTCGCTCAGGAATCACCGGATTACCCCAATTCTGCAGGGCACATGGATTTGCTGAAACCACGCAGGAAATGGTGTGGCGGGTCCGGTATAATCTTTACTACATCCAAAGTCACTCTTTACTTTTTTCTGGATTTTCTGGTGGACGGCTATGACCGTCTTTCGGGATAGTAGGAATATATGGTGAAAAGTAGAATTTCGGATACGTATATGCATATCCGTTAGATCGGTTGCGGTTTATATTGTAAAATTGCTGAAAATAAATTCGATGAATAGCTATACTATAAATCAAAAGCCTAGAGAGAGCCTTAATTCTCAAGAGAACAATAATATAATTGTATTTCTATGGGTTAAGTACTTTCCTTACTGGCCTATATTCATAGTGTTAATTATACTGGCAATAAGTGGGGTATGGCTTTATTTACGGTTTAAGTTACCTGTATACGAGTCCACTGCAACACTGTTAATCAATGATGAAAAAAAAGGAATCGAAGGTTCTAAAATGATGGAAAGTTTAAATCCGCTTTCCAGTAAAAAAATAATCGAAAATGAAATTGAGGTTATTAAATCAAGAGCTTTAATTAAACAAGTTATTATTGATTTAGGGCTATACGCGCCAATATATAAGGAGGCTATTTGGAAAGATATTTCAGCTTATTCAATATCGCCAATAAAAATAGAAGTACGACATCCAGATGCACTGATAGAAGTAAAAAAGGTTAATTTTAGATATAATAGCGCAGAGGGAACAGTCCATTTTAATGGCAATAATTATGCATTAGATAAATGGATTACAACGCCATGGGGCGAGTTTAGAGTTACAAGTAATAATAAACATAATCATAATGGGGTATTTTACTTTGCTCTGATTAATCCGAAAAGAATAGTTAATATTCTAAATAAAAGTATAGATGTTGCGGCAGTAGGGAAATTGTCAAGTGTAGTAAATTTAAAGATAAGAGATGAAGACCCTAAACGTTCAGAGGATATACTAAATAAATTGATTGAAGCATATAGCAAGGCGGCAATAAATGATAAAAATTTATTAGCTAACAATGCATTAGTTTTTTTAAATGAGCGTTTAGAATCTGTTGCTAAGGACTTATCTAGTGTAGAGGAAAAAACAGAACGATACAGAGCCCGTTATGGTGCAATTGATATTAGCTCACAAGGGAAATTGCTGTTACAAAACCTAAGTATCAATGATCAAAAAATAAGCGATACAAATATAAAGCTAGCTGTTTTAGAGCAAGTTGAGCAATACATAATCTCAAGAAATATCCAAAATAGTTTTGTGCCTTCTACGATAGGTATAGACGATCCCGTTTTAACGGAATTACTAAATAAGCTTTATAATATAGAACTACAAAATGATAAGCTTAAGCTAACTACAGGAGAAAATAATCCAGATATGGTTTCTCTAAGCGATCAAATTAGGAAATTAAAATCTAATATTTTAGAAAATGTTCACAATCAGATAAAACGGTTTTTATGCCGGAAGCTATCGATAGTATAAGCCTGAGTGTAGTGCAAGCCGCAATAAGTAGATTACAAGCTATATCAAGCTCTAACGATTATATTTTAAATCCAACTAATTAACAATACTATTAATTAGTTATAAATAATACACTATTGCATGATGGCGATTTTAAATGATGTTTAATTAAGCACATTATGACATAGTACTAATAAAATAGCTAGAATATAATTTGTTAATTTAAAACTAGAAATAAGATGAGAACTGCAATTGTATGCGGAGCCGGTGGGTTTATTGGAGGACATTTAGTAGAAAGATTGAAACAAGAAGGATACTGGGTAAGGGGCGTAGATATTAAGGAACATGAGTATGGGAATAATAAGGCCGATGACTTTGTTGTTGGCGATCTCCGAGATATTACCATATGCCAAATGCTATTTGATCGTCAAATAGATGAGGTTTACCAGCTTGCTGCAGATATGGGTGGGGCCGGGTACTTGTTTACTGGCGATAACGATGCAGCTGTCATGCATAATTCTATATTAATTAATTTGAATATGCTGGAAACAAGTCGTCTAAAGAAGGTCAAGACTATTTTTTATTCTTCCTCAGCCTGTGTCTATCCAGAGCATAATCAAATGGATCCGGACAACCCAAAATGTGCGGAAGATACCGTTTACCCAGCTGCTCCTGACAGTGAATATGGATGGGAAAAATTATTTAGTGAAAGGCTTTATTTAACTTATTACAAGAATTACGGTATTAACGTACGAATTGGAAGGTTTCATAATATTTTTGGACCACTTGGTACATGGATAGGAGGTAAGGAAAAAGTGCCTGCAGCCGTATGCCGTAAAGTAGCTGAAGCAGAGGATGGTGGGGAAATTGAGATCTGGGGTGACGGAAAGCAAACTAGATCCTTTCTTTATGTAACTGAGTGTGTAGAAGCAGTCAGGCGATTAGTAAACAGTGAGTTTGTGGGACCGGTTAACATTGGTTCTGAAGAAATGCTATCAATAAATGATCTCGTCAAAATGGTAGCAGAAATCGCTGGAAAGAAGATTAGTATTAAACATATACCTGGACCGCTGGGTGTACGAGGGAGAAATTCAGATAACGCTTTAATCCGTGAAAGGCTAGACTGGGCTCCATCGAAACCACTTGCTGAAGGCTTAAAGAAAACGTATAAGTGGATTAATGCTAATGTGAATGAGCTACAAAATGTTTAATTAAGCGCTAATGTACAGCACACTAGGAAATTCATGGTGTCATATCTTAAGCTTAGTGATCTAAATCCTATCTCAACATCACATATAAGTGGTATGAAAAAAATACTACTATCAGGCCGTGATGATTTGACGAGAGTAACGCAGATAGGATGGGGTACTCTTTTGCCTACAGAAAAGATTCCACCTCATAGACATATGGATATGGATGAATTTTTTTTCTTTATAAAAGGAACAGGCAGTATGAAAGTTAATGGTCAGGACTTTATATTAACTGAAGGTGTTTTTATTAGCGTACCAGCGATAGCCTTGCATGAACTAGAATGTACAGGAGAGCCTTTAGAGTTTTTTTACTTTGGATTGCAGATTTATAAAGTCCATTAATTATCTTAAGGTTTACCCTTGTTAACTCATAATCCTGTATTTATAAGAAGAGATGGGAAATTTATATTTATTCAAATAATAAAATAATAATATTATTGTTTTATAATCTTAGCTTTGTACGAGTATAGATTTGTATTTAGCTCGATAATGTACAGGCCACTAGGGTATTTAGAGATATCTAACATGAAAAGCCTATTTGCATAAGTTTGTACTATTTTTTGCTCGAGTACTTGGCCCGTTGATATTAAAATCCTGGTGGATAGGGATTTATCTGATACCTCGTTAGGGAGTGTTATTGAAATAACTTTATTGGCAGGATTAGGAAAACTAGATAACCAATTATTTTTATAACCATCAGGTAAATTTGTTGGACTAGATATTTTACTAAGATTTGGACTCATTTGTGGGATTTGATAATCATCTTTAGCGTCCTCTTCTGTCGTATATTCTTTTAAGCTAAAAACTTCCCTTTTAACGATTCCATTATTAATTGAACTATCTGTATCAAAGTAACTGGCATTCGAATTCGAATGCCAGTTAAGTTTCATTATTTTTTTTATTAAGTTCCCTGAAGGCACAGAAGCCTTGTCAAGTGGATTAATGTTTAAACTTTTTAGAAGGATTATAGATGTCCACGGCTTTAAGGTAATATTACCTTGATAAATACTGTTTTCAATATCAATGTATATATTGTTATTTAAATTTACTATTTTATTGCTGTTAGATGCGTTATACTCAAATCGTATATAATCATCCGGATTGGTTAGTGCAAAGTCTGCTTCATGTAGCTGTAGATTGTCTACAAAAAAAGTACTATCGTCTTGACTTACGTCAAAGACTAAAAAAGCCTTATTTTCAGTAGCGGGAAAAGAAAAAGCAAACTCTTGTTCTGTTCTCACTTTACTAATATTACAATAATAACGTGGGCTTATATCATTATACGGAACATCATGCTTTCTGAGAAAAACCTGAAAATTTCTATTATTCTTTGTGCCTAAGAGGCTAAATTTGAGAATATACTTCTTTGTTACGCTAACTCCACCAATTTCCATTGTAATAATAGCTCTGCGATCTTTTATAGAAGCATTTTTATTGTTAAAGCTGACCATTAAGCTACCACCATCTAATTTCTCATCAGAATTCCACTTTATATCACAGTTGTTTGATGCAGACCAAGTTGACACATCATTAATGTTTTTTGAAAAAGTGCTATTTGAAAATTTATTCTTACCCGTAATTGTGACTTTATTATAAGGTGGAATCTTTATTGGGGTACTTTTAGAGTTAAAGTCGAAGTTGTATATACTCTTCCAATCATCGAGAGTGCACATAGTGTAAATACTTGAAGTTGCATCATTTGAGATTGTATTAATTATAAAGCGATCATCTATAGGGCGGCAATAATAGTTGTTATCAAAATTTCCAAATTGTCTAATATCGTCTATGTCTGAAAGGGCTTTTAATACCATTTGGCCTCTTTCTTTAGAAAAGAGCTTATTTTTGTAAATTGTATTGCCTTTCAATTTGTAATTTCCTCTCTTGTTGATCAAAAGCTGCGTGCCATTACTAAAAATAGTGTTATCCTTTAAATCAATTTCATGGGAATTTTGTAATAATAAACCGTTGCCATTACAAAAAGCTACTGTATTACCCCTAACTTCAACTGAACCTGTATTGTCATCCATATAGATTCCATGTGAGGGAAGTTCAGAAGGGTTTGAAGTGCCGCTACCCGCTCCAATTCCGTTAAGAATGATATTATCCAATATTTTAGAGCCTCTGCCTATAAGATGTAAATCATTGCCGGTCCAAGTGTATATTCCACCACCATTGTCCTGAACCCTTAAAAATGAGCCAGTGAAAAGTAGCGTAAAAAACATAACTTTCACTGTAATTGAAAAGGGGAATGAAAGCAAATCGATTTACCGAATCGCAGATTGTAGCGATCCTTAAACAACAGGATAGCGGTCAAACCGTCGCCCAGATTACCCGGGAGCATGGCATTAGTGAGGCCACGTTTTATAATTGGCGGGCCAAATACGGCGGCATGCAGGTTTCGGAAGTCAAGCGGCTTAAAGAGTTGGAAGAAGAGAATCGCCGGCTGAAGAAGATGTATGCCGAGCTGAGTCTGCAAAACGAAATTATTAAGGAGGTTCTGGGAAAAAAGTGGTGAGGCCTGCTGAGC
>NZ_QLMC01000006.1:0-51249 GCF_003259745.1 Larkinella arboricola
CACTTTTTTCCCAGAACCTCCTTAATAATTTCGTTTTGCAGACTCAGCTCGGCATACATCTTCTTCAGCCGGCGATTCTCTTCTTCCAACTCTTTAAGCCGCTTGACTTCCGAAACCTGCATGCCGCCGTATTTGGCCCGCCAATTATAAAACGTGGCCTCACTAATGCCATGCTCCCGGGTAATCTGGGCGACGGTTTGACCGCTATCCTGTTGTTTAAGGATCGCTACAATCTGCGATTCGGTAAATCGATTTGCTTTCATTCCCCTTTTCAATTACAGTGAAAGTTATGTTTTTTACGCTACTTTTCACTGGCTCATTTTTAAGGGTTCAGGACACTACGGTATCAGTATGCAAATCCAAGTTTTATGTCGGTTTTAGGGTTATACCGGTATTGGTCCTTAAAAAGCCAAAACCGGATTTAACGGACCCAAGTAGTTAATAGGTACAAAAGAAGACATTCATAGTTGCTTTTACATCTTCTTCCAATAACTAGCATTTATGACTTAGTTATCGAACCTCCTATCTGGAATGATGATTGTATGGTTCAAAAAGCCATTAAATTTTGGTCTAATAAAGGCATTGCTTATTTCTTCCCCTTTCCAATAATTATAGCTTTTAACAGGACCGGTTCTACTAACTGAGCAGGTCAGTTATTGATCAGAAAGCCAGCCAAATTCTAATTTGAAAAGCTAACGGTCAGCTCATTACGAAAGCATACTTTCAAACTAACAGTTCTGGTTTAGAGTTGAAACAAGTTGACTTGCCTGTTTTAAATTGAATGCCCTATGCAAACAAAGCTCTTCTCATCTCTATTCACACACGCGCTTTTAGCGATTTGTCTTCTGGCCTGCAATTCGACTGACAAATCAGAAAATCAGCCAACCAACCAAACGTCTACTAGCGTCAACCCATCAGACACGACACTCAATACCGAGACGGTGATGGAACATCCCACTCCACCCCCACCGGCGTTGCTTAGTTCGCAAAAAGGCCCTGACGACTCGCAGGTTGATCTACTAAAAGCCCAGGTGAAAGGTAGTATCCTAACCGTGGAGTTGCAATACAAACCGGGATCGGAAGACAAACCAGTCTCGTCAACCTACGCGATTAATCAGGTAAGCGTAACTGATGAAGTGACCACTAAAACCTATAGCGTTATGAAAGATGGGTCTGGTCACTACATGGCCTCCCCGATGCGGACGGATCAGGGAAAGCAACTGATTAATATTGCTATTTCTTCGTACGATAAGCCGGTTGCGGTTTGGTTTAAGTTTCCGGCTCCACCCGTCGACACCAAAACCATTGCCATTAAAATTCCGGACGTTGGCACCTACAAGGGTATACCGATTAGTCGATAACTCCCTGTACTGACTAGAAAGCCAAGAGCCGGAACCAAGTTGATGGGTTCCGGCTCTTATCCTTTGGCACCAGCTTTTCTCAAATTCGTTTGTCCAGTACGGACTTAAACGGTTGATCATACTGGCGTTTACCCGTGGTTTTATACAAGGCGTTAGCCACCGCACCAAAGACAGGAGGAAAAGGAGGTTCCCCTAGTCCGGTCGGGTCAAGATCATTTTCGACAAAGTGAACTTCAATCTTCTTAGGAGCCTCATTATGCCGAATCAGGCGGTAGTTATGAAAGTTGCTTTGCTGGGCCGCACCCGCTTTATGCGTTAAGGACCCGTAAAAGGCATTGCCGATGCCGTCGACCACGGCCCCCTGCACCATATTGGTGGCCGCATCAGGGTTGACGACGATGCCACAGTCCATCGCACTAAATACCCGCTCGACGTAGGGCTGTCCATCGCGGGTGACCATATCGACCACGTGGGCCGCGTACGAGTTATGACAAAAATAAGCCGCCACCCCCCGGTGGTATTTCTCATTGCCAGGCTTGTTCCAGCCCGACTTGTCGCGTACCAACGTCAGTACGCCCGCATACCGGTCCGCATCATACTCATTATTTTTGCCGACCGGGGCCTCTTTGGCCCGTTTCAACAGTTCCAGCCTGAATTCGATGGGGTCTTTCCCCATCGCCTCGGCTACTTCATCCAGGAAAGATTGTTCAGCGGCCGCGTTGAAGTTGGAGCGCGGGGCCCGGAACGCACCAATGGTGATGTTAGAGGGAATCTCCCAGCCTTCGGCCAGGTAGTTCTCCACCGCTCCGGCCGGAAACCGGTTGGCGTGAATGGCATGCTCGGGGATGCCGCCCCCTTTGACATGGAACCCAATCAGATTTTTGTTCGCATCCAAAGCCGCGCGGTACGTCGCCGTGTACATGGGCCGGTAGATGCCGTAGGTCATGTCGTCTTCGCGGGTGTAGATCAGTTTGATCGGTGCTTTGGCTCGTTTGGAAATCAGGGCGGCTTCGATCAGATAATGTCCATACGCCCGGCGGCCAAAGCCGCCCCCCATCCGCGTCATCTGAATCTCGATCTTGTCGGCTGGAAGGCCTAATCGTTTGACCAGCGTCGGCTCCGTCCAGCCCGGTGCCTGCAAGGGGCCCACCAACAAGGCTTTTTCATCGGTCACATGGGCGAAAAAGTTCATCGGCTCCATGCAATTGTGGGCTAAGAAGGGGGCATTATAGGTACGCTCGATCACCTGGGCTGCATTCTTAAACGCCGTTTCGGGGTCCCCGTCTTTTCGTAATTGCTGCGCTGGTTTTTTGGACCATTCCTGCATTTTTTCCAGCTGAGCTGAGGTACTTTCCAGTTCTCCTGGAACCGTGACCTCCCGTTTTCCGCCCCGGCCCGTCATGGTATCTTTCGTATCGCCAGCCGGCTCCCACTCCACCTTTAGCTTTTTACGGGCATTCATGACCTCCCAGGTGGTCTTACCCACCACCACCAGCAAATCGTTGAAGGTACGGGTGTCAAAACCGCCCTGTTCGAAACCGTCTTCGTACAGTTTCAGGCTGAAGACGTCCTTAATACCCGGCATCTTAAGGGTTTGCGAGGCATCGAACGATTTGAGTTTCATGCCGAAGGCCGGTGGATGCTGAATCATGGCGATGAGCATGCCTGGGGCCCGGTAGTCCAGTCCGAAAAGCGGTTTGCCGGTGACGATCTTCGGACCTTCCACATTTTTCTTCGATTTTCTAACAATCGAAAAATCTTTCGGGGCTTTTAATTTGGTGCCTTTGGGCACCGGAAGGGTAGCGGCTTTCGAGGCCATCTCGCCGTATTTGGCCGATTTGCCGCTCGCATGACGCAGTACCCCGGCTTTGGTCGTTACCTCATCGACAGGAACCCCCCAGCTTTGGGCGGCTGCTTCCCGCAGCATTTGCCGGGCGGCCGCCCCGGCTTCCCGCAGGGGTTTCCAGTACATGCGCACGGAATTACTCCCGCCGGTGAACTGCGGCCCTAACTTCGTGTTATCATGTGGCCCCATTTCAACCACAACCCCCTTCCAGTCGACGTCTAATTCTTCGGCGACCATCATGGGCAGGGACGTCATCACATTCTGACCAAATTCAGGATTGGGACAGATCAGTTTGACCAAATTGGTCGCGGTGATCTGAATGTAGCCGTTAAGCTGGCTCCACTGCTCGGGCACGTTCAGGGCCTTGAGTTTGTCGGCGGCTTTGGCGCTGGACAACCAGCTCACACTGAGCATCATGCCACCCCCTGCCAGCAGCGAAGCCTTTAAGAACGAACGCCGGTTATGGGTTGTTTTGTCTGTCGTCATGGTCTGGGAGTCATTTACGGGTTGATGAGCCAGCGGTCTCCTTTGCTGCCGATTTGATCGCTTCTTTAATGAGCAGGTAGGTTCCACAGCGACAGATGTTGCCGCTCATGGCCGCGTCGATGTCTTCGTCGGTCGGCTTGGGATTCTGTTTCAATAACGCAGCCGCCGTCATAATCTGGCCCGCCTGACAGTAGCCACACTGCGCTACATCGTGTTCGATCCACGCCTTCTGGACCGGGTGATCGCCCCTGGCCGACAGGCCTTCGATGGTGGTGATGGCCTGCTTGCCAACGGCCGAAACGGGCAGCTGGCAGGACGGGACGGCAACGCCGTCTACGTGCACCTTGCAGGCTCCGCACTGGGCGATACCACAGCCGTACTTGGTACCGGGTAGGTCCAGATGATCACGTAATACCCACAGCATGGGCGTGGACGGATCGACATTCACCGGCCGGATTTTTCCGTTAATTTTTAGATGATACGTAGCCACAGGGATAGGATTTAATTCGTTCTATAAAGTTAGTCGTTTTAATCTAATACTTGCTGATAATCAATGGGTGATCGCTCATGAATGGGGCCTAATTTGTCGGTCAGAAAACCAGCGTTCCGCCCGCTGAAAAAGGCTTTTATCTCACCCAGAATCGATAGGGCGATTTCATCAGGGGTTTCCGCACCCAAATCCAGCCCAATGGGAGAATGAACACGTCTGAGCGCCTGTTGAGAAAAGAATTGACCCGTCTTGATCCACGCAGCCTGCATTTTCTCGTAGCGTTTACGGGGCCCCAGCAGGCCGATATATGGTACATCCGTCGACAGCAGCCTGGTTAACACGGCCAGATCGTAGTGGTAGTTGTGCGACATGAGCACGGCCGCGGTCCGATCCGTCCAGGAAAGTTTGTCCGTTATTGCCTCGGCATCAGCGTAAAGCAAACAGGTCGCCTGGGGAAAGCGTTTGGGCGCTAAATGAGCGATGCAATCTTCGGTCACGGTAACCCGCCAGCCGATTTCCGTAGCCAGCCGAGTAAGCGGAATTGTATCATAGCCCGCCCCAAAAATAACGAGTTCAATGCCCGAATCCATCCGTTCGATAAACACGTCAACGGCACCGCCGACCAGCCAAATCGTCGTTGTCAGGGGCTTACCGACTTCCATCACCCGCTCCATATCGGGCCGAAGCCAGGCCGGAATTTCGTCCGTTTGCTGCCCTGTGAGTACAAAACGACTCCCCTCCCGCAAGTCTATGCCGGGCGTCTTCCGGCAAATCGTGGCGATGACGCGTCGGTCACGAACCCGGCTGAATTCGCGCAACAAGGTAATGGGATTGACCGGATCAGCGGTATCAATTGGCTCAATAAACACATCGATAATGCCGTTGCAACCCAACCCAACGCCCAGGCTATTGGCCTCATCGTCCATGGTATCGTAGCGCACGACCATCGGTTTACCATTCAGCATAACCTGACGGGCTTTGCGCAGGGCGTCGCCTTCCAAACAGCCACCACTGATGGCCCCTTCCCAGCGGCCGTCGTCACTCACCAGCATGCGGGCACCGGGACGGCGGTAGGCGGAGCCTTCGACGTAAACAACCGTAGCCAACGCCACTTTGCGGTGAGAATGGTCTAGTTGGTCATATATAGCCAGAATACGATTAATCTCTTTCATATTCGTGCGCGCTCAATGGGAGTCATCAAAAAATTGCAAAAGCCAAGCTCAGGCGAGTAACCACCTGCTAGGTCGGGTGTTCTAACAAAGATCCGGTTTATACGTCTATCGGATGGTATACAGATTCCGGATATTACTACCAATATTCCGGATTATATCGGCGTAGACCAGCAATTTACCTGTTACGGATAGACTAGATAGAGTGGAATTATTTATCTAGGCTGTTGTATTCTTTGTCGCTCACCGGTTGTAGCCAGGTCACTCGACCCGTTGCGGTATTGGGCGTAATGGCGACCTGTCTAAATTCGACGGTTGGCGAAGCGCCATGCCAATGCGGCACATTCGGAGGGCATTTTACCGCGTCGCCTTTCCGAAGAATTTGGATGGGTTTTCCCCGCTCCTGGTAGTAGCCAATGCCGCCCAATGCCAGCAAAACTTGGCCACCCGCGTGGCGATGCCAATGGGAGCGTGCCCCTGGTTCAAAGGTTACATAGCCCACCGGGATGTTGAAGGCGCTGTCGGCTTCGATCAACGGCTGCACCCAGACGGTTCCGGTAAAATTACGAGCGGGTGCCCGCTGACCTTTAGGAAAAATAGGGCTCGTATCCATCTTCGTTTTCCCATGGGGTTGGGCGTATAGCTGACAACTGGCAAAACCAATGAGTAGGATAGCTACAAGGCTATGTGCAATTCGTTTATTTTTCATAAAGTTGGCTACGAAGGATTTGTGCTTATGCATCAAAAAGTTTTTACCGCTTTGACGATATAACCTGAGTTAAAACCGTACGACCGGCTTGGGCTTCCGCATTACCAACGGCTGTTTCGATCAGATCAAACGCTTGCTTCAATTGCTCTTCACTCAGACCTACGTGCAAACAAATACCCAGGTGACTTTGCAGCATGGGCTCCACGCCTCCTAGGCTGGTGAGCACCGAAATGGTGGTCAGTTCCCGGTCGGCATAACTCAGCACGTCACGCTCAAAAATGTCGGCAAACAAATGCTCTTTCAGAAACACGTCAATCTCCGGGCTAAAGGCCGAATATCCTCGCTTGGGGCCGGTTTCGGGCTGGCCGGTTAATTGCTGGAGCACTTTTTTACCGCGTTCGTACTTAGGTTCCTGGCTCGTAATGGGCGAAGCTTCCTGACCTACCTGGTCGGTAATACCCCTCTTCTTTCGCTCTTCCAGCACCGTCATCAAGGTCTGTAACCCCCGAATACATCTTGGGAAACCACAGTACGCGTATAAGTGGACCAGCACTTCCTTGATTTCGGCCACCGTCAGGCCTGCGTCTAAGCCGTTGTTGAGGGCGAGCTGTAGTTTTTGCAGATCCCCTTTGGCCGTGAGGCCAGCTATGACAACAATACTCCGTTGCTTAGGCGACAAGGTGGCTGATTGATCCATCGGGCTTTGTGCATTGAGTTGGTTAAAACCGATGAGCCAACTAAGCAGTACACTGCTAAAAAAGAGCCGCATTGATTTGACTGAACGTGTTCGGTTAATCCAAGCCATTGTCTTTTAGAAATTTAGCTAGTAAGTCGGCTATTTCGAGGTTGTTCAGATCGGAAAAGGGAAAATGGGTATTGCCTTTAATGCCAACTTCGGGCAGGTGCACCACCTGGGCATTACCGCCATGTTTGTTGATGGTGGCGGCCCAGATTTTGGCCATCGCAAGCCCGGCCCGCCAATGATCTTTATTCCACACGGTAGACGGCTCTTTCGCAATGTTGTCGCCGTAGTAAACGATAATTGGAATTTTAGTGAGCTTGTTGAAATCCGATACAGAGACCTCTACGCCTTTCAGCTCGCCAAAAAGAGAGGCTGACGGGATGGGCCTTGGCAACTCACCCGGCGGAAATACAAAACTGCTGAAGGGTTCATAGGCGATAACCGCCTTCACGTTGGGGTTTTTGATGGCGGTAAACCAGCCCGGCCCTCCCCCCTGCGAATGCGTAATTAAAATTCCGGCCCCGATTCGATCAAACAAGCGGGAGCAGGCATTGGAGACAATGGTTGGGTCAAAACTCCCTGTGTTCGGCGTCATTTGCCGGAAAAACTGCTCCAAAGAAGCGGTATCGCTGGGGAATTGAACCCCGTCAAAATAATCCGGATAGTTGCCGATTCTGAACTGGGTAAACCAGAACTGTTCGTCAGGCGTCGGCGTGATCGTTGTTGCCACCAGACTTTTTCCTGCTTCGCCCCGTCGGGGTTGGTCGAGTAAATAAACGCCATAACCCCGCCGGAGGAATATCGTTTGAAAACCTTCCCGTCCATCGGGCGTAGACTCCCAGGTCTTTTTGGACTCCCCAGCCCCGTGTAGAAAAATAAGTGGGTATTTACGGGATTGGGGCGGAATCTGATAAAATACATACGCATGATCGCCGTGCAAGGTTTGCCCCTGGGGCTTTAATGCATTCGTCAAATCGAATTGCCCCGGTTCGGCAAGGGTCGTTCCACTGACCATAAAACTACCTTGCTGTTGAATGATTAACGAACCTGTAGGGGTGCTCTTTTTCGTTGATATACAGGCCGTCAGAAGTACAAACGAGACGACCAACAACCGAGCAACGTATCCTTTCGAATTGTTTACCGGATTGGATTGATTAACAAGGCTCCTCATTTTTCTTCGGTTAATTTCCTGAATAGTAAAGGCATTGAAACCGCATCAATTAATCCCATCTCGACTAGCTTCAATGATTTTACCATGTTCAGCGTAGTCGTTTTATACTTCTGGAAGTGGGGTGTTTTCAAGTGCTGCTCGTAAGCAGCTTTGCTGGCGTATATTTCCAAAATCCTCACCAACGCAGGGTTTTCTTTTTGATACATGGGAAAGATGGCAATGACCCCTGGCTCCCGTTTTACCGAGGCCGTTGCTTCTTCCGCCAGAATAGCTTTGTACTTTTCCAAATCAGCCGGGGCTATTTCAATTTCGGCCATACGCACCATCATTTCCGGTTGCTGTGCTGAAGCCAGGTGGTGACTGAGCAAAACGAATACCAGAACTAAAAAAGAAACCAGTTTACCCGTAGCCTGGGCACGGCAAGCGGCGCATTGCTTGTTCATTCTGTGCGGAGATAAGTTCATGGTTTATTAGCTGCTGCCATAAATCAAAGACGCTAATTTAAGGCATCGGCCTAGCGACCCACCCGTTTTTGAAGGTGGGCCGGGTAGCGGTCGCCCTGTATCGGAATTTGGGAAAAGGCCGTATCGATCTGGCTAATATCATCAGCGGAAAGGTTAATAGCCGCTGCCCCGATATTTTCGTCCAACCGATGCAGTTTAGTCGTGCCGGGAATCGGCACAATCCAGGGTTGCTGGGCCAGTAGCCACGCCAAGGCAATCTGGGCGGGTGAAGCCTCTTTTTCTTTGGCAATGTCACCGAGTAAATCGACCAACGCTTGATTGGCTTTCCGGTTCTCTTCTGAGAAGCGAGGAACTACATTTCGAAAATCGGCCTGGTCAAACTGCGTGTTCTCGTCAATTTTTCCGGTCAGAAATCCTTTCCCCAGCGGACTGAACGGAACAAACCCGATGCCTAATTCTTCCAACGTCGGTAGTATCTCTTTTTCCGGCTCCCGCCACCAGAGTGAATACTCGCTTTGCAAGGCGGTGACCGGCTGCACAGCATGGGCTTTTCGAATCGATTCCACACCGGCTTCGCTCAGGCCGAAGTGGTTCACCTTGCCTTCTTGGATTAGCTCCCTGACCGTTCCCGCTACTTCTTCCATCGGCACCGCCGGATCAACCCGGTGTTGGTAAAACAGATCAATCCGGTCGGTTCTTAACCGCTTTAGGGCTTCTTCGGCCACCTGGCGAATCCGTTCGGGGCGGCTGTCCTGCCCTTTGGTGGAATCGCCGTTCTGAAATCCGAATTTAGTGGCGATTACCACCTGATCCCGAAAAGGTTGCAGGGCTTCCCCTAATAGCTCTTCGTTGGTAAAAGGACCGTATGCCTCCGCCGTATCGAAGAAAGTAACGCCTTTTTCAAAGGCGGCACGTATTAATCCAATGGCATCCTGCTTATCGGTTGCCGGACCATAACCATAGCTTAAGCCCATGCAACCCAAGCCCAGTGCCGACACGGGCAGGCCACTTTTTCCTAATCTTCTTGTTTCCATAATCGTTGATTTAGTTTAACAGGTTAAGGGTACGTAACCACTTCACGACGGCCGTTTTGGCTTCTGCTGCCTTATCTTCTTTGATAACCAGCAGTTGACCATCCCGTTCGGAGCCACCCCGCATCGTAAAACCCTCCCGCACGGTGCTGTTAGGGCACAGCTCCTTGACGGTCTGGAAGGTACTGCCAATCCCGTAGCCCCCATTAGTATTGAACGGAATGACCGTTTTACCCCGCAAATCGTACTGGCGCAAAAAGCTTTTCATGGGTGGGGGGAGTTGCATGCCCCAGGTGGGGAAGCCGACGAACACTACTTCGTATTGGCCCATGTTGTCAATTTTTGTCCTTAACGGGGGCAAAAAACCGGTTTCATTTTCTCTCGCTACCTGTTCGACCGTAGCCCGGTAATTTTCGGGATAAGGATTCTCTACTTCAAGGGCCACCAGTCTGCCACCAACCTGATCCTGAATGATTTCCGCGATGGCCTTCGTATTGTTGGTACGCGACAAATACACGATCAATATGGTACTGGAATCCGCGGTAGGGCCACTACCGGTGACGGATGTTGTATCCGTGGCAGGCACGCTCTCCGTAGGCGACGATGAACAAGCCGAAATAAGCAGAAGAAGTGCGGCCAACAGATGGTTCAACGATAATGTCATAGCTATATATTTGTTATGGGACAGGTCTTTCGCGTTGCATCAGAGTAGGTGTTGCCACCCACCTACTTAATCTGACGACTACCAGAGCCAAAAACCCATTGCTTTTCACTATTAATGCCTGGGTGGTGCTTCGACATCAGAGAAAGCAAGCACCATTGCTGGTAGCCGCTCGCCTTTAACCTCGATCTTGGCCAAGTCGGCATTGAATTGCCTTAACTCTTCAGCCGTAAATCGTACGTCAGTGGCACCCGTGTTCTCCAGCAGGTGTCCCAGCTGGGTGGTGCCCGGAATGGGTACAATCCAGGGTTTCTTGGCCAGCAGCCAAGCCAGCGCTATCTGAGCGGGTGTGGCCGGCACTCCGGAGGCTTGTTTCTGCACGGCCCACCGCTTTACCAAATCCACTAAAGCCAGATTGCTGGGTAGATTCTCTGGAGAAAAACGGGATTCCATACCGCGGATGTCGCCGGGCGCGAACCGGGTAGCCGCGTCGATGGCGCCGGTCAGAAAACCCACGCCCAGCGGGCTCCAGGGAACAAAGCCGATGCCCAGTTCTTCGCAGAGCGGAAGGATGACGGCTTCCGGACCCCGCCATAGCAACGAATATTCATTCTGAATAGCCGTAACCGGATGAATGGCGTGGGCTCGTCTGACGGTTTGTGGTCCCGGTTCGGACAGGCCGTAGTGCAAGACTTTGCCTTCGTTAATCAGCTCTTTAATGGCTCCTACCACGTCTTCAATCGGAACTGCCGGATCGACCCGGTGTTGATACACTAAATCAATATGATCGGTGCGAAGCCGTTTCAGCATCCCGGCCACGACTTCCTTGATGTGCTCGGGACGGCTGTTCAAACCGGGTAGCCGCTGACCGGTTTTTTGGTCGATGTTCCAGCCAAACTTCGAGGTGATCACAACCTTCTTTCGGAATGGGGCAATCGCTTCCCCAAGAATCCGCTCACATTCAAACGGGCCATACGCTTCAGCGGTGTCGAAAAACGTAACGCCACGATCATAAGCCGTTCGGATAAGATTGACCATTTCGCTCCGGGAGGGAATCGTCGTTTGATAGGTACGACTCATATTCTGCACGCCCAGACCAAGGCTGGAAACGTCCAGCTTTCCCAGCTTGCGACGGCCCAGCGAGGCGTTGGCCGAAGTATCTTTTTTCGACGTTCCCTGGGTTAATTTCTGAGCATTGGCTGGTGAGGCCAGCAAAGAGCTTGTGGCCAAGCTCAGACTGCTTTTTAAGAGGTTACGACGATTCATAACACGGAAGGGAGTGTAGGAGTAATTATTTAGTAACCTTAACGGGTCTCATCAACCGGGAGAAGGTAAGTGAGCCCAGCTTCCATATGCCGTTTTGGTTGGTATATACCTCCGTCACCATAAATGGGTTGATGACCTCGTTTCCGCCAACGACGGCCACTAAGTCAATGTCATTCAACAGGATAGCCGTGTTGCCAATCCTATTCACCGAAGCCCCGTAGACTTCAGCTTTCTTGTACCAGATGTTTCCGGATTTAATTACATTAAGTTCCTGGTCTTTGCCCCAGCTTCCCCCCATGTGAACAAACACCGATTTTTCATCAAATAAGGTGGCTAAGGAATCGACCTTTTTGTCGGCCATCCAGCGCCACTTGTCTTTGGAGAGTTGGAGGACTTCCTGTTCTGCTTTCGTGGTGGCGGTTGATGTGGTAGTTGGCAGGTTCGCCTGGGCATACGATAGCTGCACACTGGCTAAGCACAAACACAAGCCTAACATTACTTTGGTCATGACGTATAAAGTTTACAGGGTTATTATCCTTACAGGAGTACGAACCGGTTACTTTTTCGCACCGTACTCTTCATCCGTTACCCGTTTAAACCAAATGGTTTTTCCTTTTGCCGGGCTGGTCGCCAGGTAGGTAACGCCACGGGTTGGGGTAGCCCCGTGCCAATGCTCCACACCCGGTTGACATTTTACTAACTCCCCTTTACGGACGGTTTGTCGGGGCTTCCCCCGCTCCTGGTAATAGCCTTCCCCGTCGGTAAACAGAAGGATTTGTCCACCGGGATGGGAATGCCAGTCGAGTCGAGCACCCGGGGCAAAAACGGCCTGCGCAATGCTGAACGTGAAAGTGCTGTCATGACCGCTAACCTCGCTTAGCCAGACATCGCCCACGTGAGTTTTGGTGGTTGCTAATTCCCCTTTGGGAAAGATTGGTGCGTTTTGTGCCATCGCCTGCGACGACAGTACGCTTAGGACCCCAAAAAGGATCAGTTTATGAATACGTCTGATTGTCATTGTCGTGGTGTTTTATAAAGTCTAAGCTGCGCCCCAGCCAGTTGGCCTTCGCCGGGTTGCAGGGATCGACACAAGAGCCCCGCTTCCGTTTCTTGATGGCTTTTTTAGTTGAGGTTCTTGCCGAAAAAATCAGTTAGCTTCGTTACGGCCTGTTCTACGTATGGAGGCTTCCAGTAGCTTTGTATATGGGTGGCTCCGTCAAGGAAGAAAAGTTCTTTACTTTTTGCCCCGGTTGCTTTCCCAAACGCTTCATCGGTCATGTATTTTGTATCGGCTTTGCTGCCAACGATCATCAACAGGGGTTGATTGATCAACTCCATGTTGGTGGTGGCATCCCAACTCATTAAGTCGAGCAGGCTGCTTCGGGTGTAGAGGAACGTTGAATTGGGGTGGGCGTGCGTTCGATAATAGTATACGTAGCCTTCGCGGTAGAGATCGGTGGGCGTTTTCGCAATTTCTTCATCGGTTATGCTGGCTACACCCGCATACAGGATTTCACCACCGGCTGCTTCCTGGGCACGGGCATCCGAGGCTTGCTTTAAGCGTTCCTGGATTGTCGCTACCTGGGAGTTCTGAAAGCCATTGCGTCTAACCTCACCGGAGTTAAACATGCTCAAGGTGGCGACGGCTTTAAAACGCTTGTCCGATTGAGCTGCTGTTAAGGTATACCCACCACCCCCGCAGATACCCAATACCCCTAAACGGCTTGCATCAACTCCGGCATACTGGGTAATAAAGTCAGCCATACCATGAATATCGTCAATGCGGCTGGCGGGTTTATCGGTATGTCGTGGCTCCCCACCGCTGGCTCCCTGGTAGGCAGCATCGGCAGCAAGGGTAATATAACCCGCTTCGGCCAACCGCTGTGCGTACAATCCTGCGGTCTGCTCTTTTATGCCGCCATTCGGATGCGCTATGACTACGGCCGGAAACTTCTTTGACCCATCGTAAGTGGCCGGTGTGTACACATTGGCCGCAATGTCGATCCCGTTGAGTTTATACCTCACCGGGTGGATGGCTACTTTACCGCTTTCATTTTTGGTAATGGCTCCTTGGTACACCAGCGTCCAGGGATTTTGTCCATATCGCTGCTGAACGGATGTTTCTTTTGAAGGGGTTAACTGCTGAACGCCATGGCCATTTTTTGCTATTCCCAGGCGACTTAGGGCTTGTGCTTTCACCGAATTATGGGTGGCTGTTGATAGCGTTAATGCGATTAGTAAGAAGGCTATCGTTTTCATTTTCTTAGGTTTTAATGGGTTACTCCGAAGTCCATTCAGCCCGTTTGGTTGAACGGACTTCGTTACATTTTGCCGACTTGATCTTGAAAGCGCGTTAATCGTCAAGCGTTCTTTCCCCCAGCCATTTGACCATGGCCGGATCACGGTGGTCAAAGAAAAGGCTTGCCTTGGTATCCAGGGTTTTGATGGCTTCCATCTCCTCCGCACTCAACTCAAAATCGAGGCTGTTGAAGTTTTCTTCCATCCGCTGCTTGCGAACGGATTTGGGAATGGCCACCACATTTCGTTGGGTTAGCCAGCGCAGGATGACCTGCGCGATGGATTTATCGTACTTGGCACCGATTGAACCCAGTAGCTCGTTATGGAAGATGTCGTTTTTGCCTTCTGCGAAGGGCCCCCAAGATTCGATCTGTACGCCATTTTCAACCAGAAATTGCTGCGTCTCGACTTGCTGGTGAAACGGATGGGTCTCGATCTGGTTAACCGCCGGAACAATCTCATTGTGAACGATCAGGTCGATGAGCCGGTCGGGATGAAAATTGCTCACACCGATGGCTCGCACCCTACCTTCTTTATATAACTCCTGCATGGCTCGCCACGCCCCGTACACATCCCCCATCGGCTGGTGAATCAGGTAAAGATCCAGGTAATCCAGTTGCAACTTTTTCATTGACATCTCGAAAGCCTTTTTAGTGCCTTTGTAGCCGTCAGTCTGAATCCAGAGCTTAGTGGTGATAAATAACTCCTCACGAGGCACACCACTTTTTTGAATGGCCTGCCCCACCGCTTCTTCATTGCCGTAAGAGGCTGCCGTATCGATCAGCCGATAGCCGGTAGCAATGGCATCCAGTACGCTTCGTTCACATTCCGCCGGATCAGGCACCTGAAACACCCCAAATCCGAGGAGGGGCATTTGAACGCCGTTGTTTAAAATAACTTGTTGCATAAGTAATTAACGTTGACAGGACAAAGGTCCCCCTATTTCTTCGCCCAAATGGTATACAGATTACGGGAGTTACTACCAATATTCCTGATTTGGATCTATCCAACTGGCAGAGTAGTAGGAAAGCGGTATTTTTGAATAGATAAACCAAGCGCACTATGGATACGCTGCGACGATTTGAGACCATCAGCGATTACAACGCCTTCAATAACAATGAAACCCTACATCCCCTGGTTAGTGTAGTGGATTTGTCCAAGGCGGCTCCCCGCCAGGGTTCCCGTATGTATTTTGGCTTTTACACCGTCTTCTTAAAAGAGGTAAAATGCGGGGATTTAGTGTATGGCCGGCATACGTATGATTACCAGGAAGGAACGCTGGTTTTTCTGGCACCGGGCCAGGTAGCGGGCATGAATAGCAATGGCGAAACCTATCAGCCCAAAGGCTACGCACTGGTCTTTCACCCCGATTTGATTCATGGTACGGCCCTGGGGCGGCATATTCAGGACTATACGTTCTTCGGATACCAATCCTTCGAGGCCCTGCACCTATCAAGCCGCGAACGGGACATTGTGCTGGATTGCTTTGCCAAGATTCAATACGAGCTGGAACACGCCATTGACAAGCATAGCAAACGGTTGATTGTATCCAACATCGAACTATTTCTGAACTACTGCACCCGGTTTTACGACCGCCAGTTTATCACCCGTAATCATGTACATGAGGGGGTTTTGGAGCGGTTTGAGCAGTTGCTCAACGAGTACTTTCAGTCGGACAAACCGCAGCTGATCGGGTTACCTTCGGTAGCCTATTGTGCCGGGGAGTTAAACCTGTCAGCCAATTACTTTGGCGATCTGGTCAAAAAAGAAACTGGCAAAACAGCGCAGGAATACATTCAGGCGAAAGTCATCGATGTGGCGAAAGAACGAATCTTCGATCAAAGCAAATCCGTTAGCCAAATCGCCTATGAGTTAGGATTTAAGTATCCCCAGCACTTCAATCGCTTATTTAAACAACGCGTTGGCGAATCGCCTAATGAGTACCGGATGCTGCATAACAATTAATCACCTGTAGTTTTCCGGTAAATAGTACTTGTTGCCTAAGCCAATCATCTATGATGAAAAGAATGATTTCACCCGCTAAGTACGCTGGTCGATTTCGGCTGATTTGGGGCTGACATGAATGGGTCCTGCTAAGCAAAAAAGTGCTTAGCAGGACCCATTCATATTTTAGGTAACGGAGAACTTGGCCCCTATCGTCTATCAATCCGATATAACCTACCGCCGTCGGTAATGGCGTACAAAGCTCCATCCGACCCCTGCGTTATATCCCGAAAACGCTGACCCTCACCCACGAGCAGTCGTTCTTCACCGACAACGCGGTTATTTTCGATCACCAGCCGAACAATGTGCATGCCACTCAATGCACCGATAAAGAGGTTATTTCGCCATTCGGGAATTCGATCACTGCTATAGAAGGTCATGCCACTGGGTGATACAACCGGGTCCCAGTAATAAACGGGTTGCTCGAGCCCTTCCCCTTGTTGAATCCCTTCTCCTACCCGGCTTCCACTGTATTCAAGACCATACGTGATAGTTGGCCAGCCGTAGTTGGCTCCGGGTTGAATGCGATTGAGTTCATCTCCCCCTCGTGGGCCATGTTCGCTTTGCCACACCTCTCCCGTCACTGGATGAATGGCCAGCCCCTGCGGGTTTCGGTGTCCATAGGTATACAATTCAGGGCGAGCGCCCGCCTGGGTGGCGAGGGGATTGTCAGCAACGGGCAAACCCTCATTGGTAATGCGAACAATTTTACCCAGCCCGGAACTAAGCGATTGCGCCTGAAACCGGATCGCGTTATCGGCCCTCTCCCCCGTGCTAATCAAGAGGTATCCCGCCGGATCGATAACAAGGCGACCGCCATAATGCGCCGTGCCCCGGTAAGCCGGTAAAGCGCGGTGGATGACCCTTACGGCTTCGAACCGGGTTTCATCCGGCGACAGTTGTCCTTTGGCCACCGCCGTTAGATTGCCTTCCGAAGTGGATTCCGAAAATACCCAGTAAATGGTTCGGTTGGTCGCAAATGCCGGATCAACGCGCACGCCCAACAGCCCGCCCTGGCCCGCTGGATTAACGGTCAGAATACCGGAGATGGGTTCTCCCAGTTGCCCCGTTGTGGTGGCAATGCGCATAGTACCGGCTTTTTCCGTGATCAGCAGTCGGCCATCTGGCATATTGGTGATGCCCCAGGGACTTCTGAGTGCTGTCGTCAGGACGCGGCTCTCATAGTCGGTGGTGGTGCGGACCCCAGCCGTTCGGGTTTGTCCCGCAAAAGCAGGGCTATAATTGGTATTGGGTGGACTGGCTTCGACGGGGGACGTACCGGTGGTCGGTGTACCACTACCGGGAGGCGTTGTACCGGTAGTGGGAGACGTTGGCGTATCCATTACATTCGATTTACAGGAAGCCAGTGACAGCACCGTGCTGGCGATACTAATCAGCAGTTGATTTTTCATAGCCCGTGTATGGTTAGCGTCTATTAATTGGTATTACGCTGAAGTAGCGTCTCAAGCTAGTATGGCTGCATACGTTCCGTTAATTGGTCTTGGCTGGCTGAGCGGCTTTCTCCATCACATCCAACCTGGCTTTTCGTCCATCGGAGGTATTAGCCGCCGATCCATCTTGTTTAAACTCGAAGACCTCATTCTTTTTTGGGTCAAAAACGGGCCAGATCGGGAGTCCCTGGCCATTAGGATCGCCGGTCTTGGCAAAGTTTACCCAGTAAGTGTTTATGATCTTAGCCACCTCTTTGTCTTTCGGGGTGGCCGTGAAACCATTTCGGTCGACAAGGTTGTCGAACACGTACGGAATTTCCGATGCGTGCGCTGCCCCAAACCGCATCCTTTCCTGCATGGAAGGGGAAACATAGGAAAAAAGATATAGGTAGGCGGGAGCACCTTTGGCGACAAAGGCTTTGGCCGTAAAACGGGCTGGCTCGGCCCATACTTTATCGGTGTTAATCAGGGTGAGCGTTTTGGCAAAATCCGTGTTTCCATCCAGATCATAGGCTGCCTTTAGCTTGTCCTTCACTCTTTCGTACTGGGCAAGCAATTCGTCCTTCGAGCGGGCATTGACAAAACCCGCCGGCACTTCGGCACTGTTGGATCCAATAATTAACGGAATCCGCGGTGCCTTTCCATTGGTATAAGCTCTCTCGGCCGTCTCTACCACCAATTTTCCATCGAGAATTGGGCCCGGATACGTTGGGAGACCTCCGGGTCCCGCCGTTTCCTGCCCGTCATCCACAATTTCAGCGGCACTCAGCGCCCGCAGTTTGGCCAGTGCAGCGACATCAGTCCCCTCGATGGCATAGCGCCGGGCGAAGTTGACGCCGATGGTTTGAGCCGAAACGGGATAGTTTGCATCCGTATTGTCTTTGCTCATCGGTCGCCCGGTAAGCACACCATCCCGACCGCCACCGGATTCGATAATCGCTTTATGGAAGAGCCCTTTTGCTGCGGGGATGGTCAGCAGCGATTGAACCGAGACACCACCCGCCGATTCCCCAAACAAGGTTACGTTGCTCGCATCGCCCCCAAACTGAGCAATGTTTTGCTGAATCCATTGCAGGGCAGCGATCTGATCTAAGTAGGCATAGTTACCCTTAGGCTCAGCCGGATTCTCCTGAGTCAGGGCGGGGAAGGCGAAAAAACCCAGACGTCCCAACCGGTAGTTAATGGACACGAGTAGAACGCCTTGTTTTGCAAACGCAGCTCCTGAAAAATCGGGACCACCCCCACTACCGAACACGAAGGCCCCACCGTGAATCCAAACCATCACCGGAAGTTTTGATCCCACGCTGGCACTAGCCGGTCGCCATACATTCAGAAATAGGCAATCCTCAGACGAGTTTTTTGACATGCCGGAGCCGCGAGGAAAGCCCGCCTGCGGGCAATCCGCACAAAATTTCGTGGCGTCGCGTTCGCCGGTCCAGGCGGCCACCGGTTGGGGTGGCCGCCAACGATTGGCCCCAACCGGTGGCGCAGCATACGGAATACCTCTGAAGATGGAGACATCTCCTTCCGTTACCCCGCGCACGACACCGGAAGCGGTACGAACTACAGGTGCTGTTGGCTGTGCCTGCAAAGCGTGGGTGATCAGGAAGGCAATTCCCAGAATTATTTTTTTCACGGTGCTCCAGTTTAGATGAGTTCGTTGTTGTAGGCAAACACAATTCACGCCGATAAGCCCTTAATAAGCCATACCTGTTTAGACTTAAACGGCCGATTATGCTCCTTAACAAAGGTCCCGTGTATTGGTGTATTGAAGGGTATACAGATTACGGGAGTTACTACCATTATTACTGATCGCGTCGGGCAATTCACACTGTTTACTCTTAAAATCTTCTTACATCTGGAGTACAGCTACGCTACATTAATTAACGCTATTTGTTTATAACTGATCGAATTTTTGAACGGTCATGTTGACCCTTTACAGGGTGTGAATGGGGAGGGAAAAATTGTTGGATCAGAAAGCCATGCTTTTGTGACAAATTTAGTTGAGAAGGTAATAATAAGAAGCAAATTGGCTGGCTCAACCTACTTTAAAGCGCATTGTGTTTACTGGGCGGATAACCATAGTGTTCCTGGAACAGCTTGCTGAAGTAGGATTGCGAGTTATAACCCAACGCTTGGGCAACCTGAGCCACGTTCAACTTGCCTTCCTGTAGTAAAACCACGGCCTGGCTCATTCGCACACTATGAATAAAACTCGTGGTATTCATGTTGGTTAAAGCCGTCAGTTTACGGTGGAGTTGCGCCCGGCTCATGCCAGCCTGCTGGCTCAACCAGTCGACATCTACCTGCTCGTCGGTTAGATGGGCCAGAATCTGGGTTCGTAGCCGGGCCAAGAAACGCTCTTCTTTCTCCAGCCGCGGATTGGGCGATTGTTCCGCCTGACCCGTCTTCTTTTCCGACGTGAGCTGCCGTTGCCAGTTCTGACGGGTACGCAGCGAGTTGCCAATACGCAGGATGAGTTCTTCTACGCTAAAGGGTTTGCTCAGGTAGTCGTCGGCCCCAGCGCCGAGTCCTTTCAGTCGGCTATCATAGGAAGACCGGGCTGTCAGCAGTACGATCGGAATGTGGCTCGTTCGCTCGTCCGCTTTTAACCGCTCAACCAGTTCGTAGCCGTCTAACTCGGGCATCATCACATCACTCACAATCAGGTCAGGCACTTCTGCCAGGGCTTGCTCCAAACCCTGCCGACCGTTATCAGCCGTGATCACCCGGTAATGAGCCATGAGCGATTCTTTCAAAAACAGGCGTAGTTCGGGGTTGTCTTCTACAACCAGCACTAAGGGCCAGCTTGCTTCCTGGGGAAAAGCCTGGTCGGGGATTGCTTTCAGCACCGGAGGAGTGGCGGGTAATGAAGTCTGCTGAAAGAACCCGTTTGGCTCATCCACGGTTGCCTGGTCAGCCTCTGTGGCTGGGATGAGCGGTAGCGTTAGGGTGAACACGCTACCCCGACCCACCGAACTCTCCACCTCAATGGTGCCCCCCAGCCACTGGGTCAGTTCTTTCACGAGCGCCAGCCCAATGCCCGTGCCCGAGTAAGCACGGGTGGAGGAGCTGTCGACCTGGTAGAAACGGTCAAATAAGCGCGCCAAATGCTCGGCTGGAATACCCATTCCCGTATCCGCTACCCGAAGCCACAGTACGTGCTGGTCGGTCATCCAACAGTCAATCCGAACGACTCCTTCGGCGGAGGTAAACTTAAGGGCATTCGAGAGCAGGTTATACGTAATCTTGCCGAGACTATCAGCATCAAAGCGGTAAAGTGACGAGTTCTCCGATTGTGTTATCCAATCGAGGTTAATTTGTCGATGTTGCGCCAGCCCCCTAAACTGGTCGACCACCTGCCCCACAAAGGCTACCGGGTCACCAACCTGCTCGCGGTGGTCGAGTTTTCCAGCATCAAGTTTGGCCATATCGAGCGTTTGATTAATCAACCGCATCAACTGGTGGGCATTATTCCGGATCGACTGGAGGCGATTCTGGTCCGATTCCGCCAGGCGAGAGGGGTTTATGTGCTCAGCAGCATTGAGAATAAGGGTCAAAGGGGTGCGCAGTTCGTGGGTGATGTTGGTAAAGAAACGGCTTTTTAATTCATCGAGCTCACGCAGCGTAGCGGCTTCGAACTCCCGGCGGGAGAGTTCCCGTCGAAGTTTTTGCCGTCTCCTCCCACCTTGCAGGAGTGTTCCGCTCACCAGCCCCACCACCGCCAGCAC
Organism: Larkinella arboricola; assembly: GCF_003259745.1. Taxonomy (GTDB): domain Bacteria; phylum Bacteroidota; class Bacteroidia; order Cytophagales; family Spirosomataceae; genus Larkinella; species Larkinella arboricola. The sequence continues at coordinate 20,881 of NZ_QLMC01000006.1, forward strand.
CAATACCCAGAACCAGCCGGTTTTCCAGAACAACGGCCGGACGATAATAGTCATCGTTGACACATGCCTGGCCCAGCCCGATGGTTTTGTATATGCATTGAGTACCAGCGTATAGCGGCCAGCCGACAGTTGATAGGCCACCTGGTTAACCGCGTCCTCGACAACGTTCCAGTTTTGATCATGGCCTTCCAGCCGTATCCGGAAGGCATGTGCCAAGGATTGGATAAAGGGCGAAACCCGCAAGCTGATTAAATCCCCGTCCTGCACCGTCAAGGTAGGGTGACCCAGCGAATCCCGGACCAGATAATGGTTCGTACTTGCTTCTTCCAGCCGGTCCTGATTGACGACTACATCGATGAGATTTAACGATGGAATCGCGTGAATCCGCGTTAGATCGTAGGCCAGTAGGGTTTGACCAGCCGTTACCCAGAGCCGATGATCCCGTCCGGGATACAGGAAATAAACCCGGTGGCGAAGGTCACTGAATTCCAGTTGCTGTAACTGGCCCTGTCGCGTGTAGCGAAAGCAGCTGGTATGATTTTTAAAATAGGTATTGCCCTGCCCGTCGTCGAAGAAATCGCGTACTGTCTGGTCGGCATGAAACCGGGAGGGCGTCAATACCAGTCGATCGATGTGGCCGCTAGCCGGGTGAATTACATCAACTTCGCTGGGCAATCCGACCAGGATGCTCCCATCCGCCCGGGCATGAATGCCAATCGCACGCAGCTCTTTCGAAACGGGTCCGGGCGGACCCAGCCCCTCCCGGTAACGCTTCAGTCGCCGGGTAGGAGGATCATAAGCATACACGGCCAGGTTGGTGGTGAACCAGATGGTTCCCTGGCGGTCCTGGGTTATCCAGCGAACTCCCTCACCTTCCTGGCTGAAAACTTGCTCGACGGCGTAAGTGCGCGGATTGAAGTGCAGCAGGCCCGTTCCCCGTTGACCGATCCAAAGGGTCGAATCGGCGGCAGCAAATAGGTAGTTACTGCTGCGGACGGCCAGAAACTCCCGAACGACCCGGGTGGTGTCGGGGATCCGAATGATTTTATCCTGCTGGGGGTCGATATAGGACAGCCCATTACCCCGACCGAGTTTGCACCAGATGCGACCATCGGGTGAGGGAACAACGTGAAAGTAATCATCCCCCTGCTTAAAGACCGGATCATGAAAAACTTTAAAATACCGCCCGTCGAAGCGCACCACCCCATCGTTGGTGGCAAACCAGAGGTTTCCACGGTGATCCTGCGTAGCTCCAAATGTATTGAAATTGATGTTTGCCGGCGGGGTATACTGCTCAAGTCGGGCTGGCATGATTTGCTGGGCCCGAAGCGATGCGCCACTCAACAGAGCAAACAGCAGACAATTCCGAAGGACAGAGCATATAGATGACATAGGTTCATAATGGAAAGGCCATATTTCACCATAATACCTTAAAATGCAACAATACTACCAACAATGCAACAATAGTGATAGACTTTACCCTCCGCTGTTCTTCACCTTTGTGTGCGAAAGGCGACCGCCATGACAAGCGGTCGCCGACTTACTTATCCTACTTAAACGTATGCAAACTTCGTTACCATCTCCAGTTGCTTTGCTCTTCAGCCGAATCGCGTTATCAATCCGCCGATCCCTCTGGCGGCCGTGGCTCGTCCAGGCTAGTTTACTTTATCTGATTAGTTTCGTGATATCTTGTACGGATCACCGGGAGCCGAATCCTGATGAGCCGAATCAACTCCGCGTCCAGGCGGCTGTGGACAGCGTCCGCCGGGTCCTGGAAGATAGTCTGGGTAATGGGGTGCCTTCCCTCAGCGTGCTGATCCAGACCCCCAACCACACCTATTTCGCGTCGTCGGTACTCGCTGGCAAGTCCCCCATCACCCCGCAGACGTACTTCCGCTTTGCCAGCAACACCAAGAACTTTACGGCCACGGCTATTCTGAATATGCACGAAGATGGCTGGCTGGATTATAAAGCCCACATCACGGATCTGATACCGGGTACTAATCAGCCCTATGTCCCGGCAACGGCGGATTGGAACTTTCCGAACAAGGGGCAGATCACCATTGAGCACCTTTTGCAGCACAGTGCGGGCGTGTATGATTCCGACAATGACACTATACCCGGTCTGAATGGGGAAACCTATACGAATTATAGACAATCCCGGGACTCGACCCATCAGTTTACCACCGAAGAACTGATAAAACCGCTCATTAATCATCAGCTCAAGTACCCCTTCCCTCCGGGGGCAGGCTATCACTACAGCAATACCGGATATGCCATCCTGAGCCGGATCATTGAGCGCGTCTATTCGGCCAAAAGCGGTAGTGCGAAGACCTACGCCGACTATCTCCACAACTACATAACCGGTCCGGCCAGCCGGGTGCCCATCGCTGTTTCGTTTCCCTACCGGGCGGATGACCAGGCACTACCTCAGCCAAATGTCACCAGTCTGATCCGGCAGTCGCCTTTGTGGGGGGTAGGCTTTGGCCCGGTTAATATGAGCGCCCACGTGGCAGAAGGCAACGGGTATGGCACCATGGCCGCCTTGAATACCTACATCCGCTCGCTGATGCGGGGGGAGAACGTGCTCAGCCCCCAATCGGTGCAATTGATGCAAACCAACACCTCGCCAGCCAACCCCGACTACGGATTAGGGTCTGACCGGTTCACCAACTTAGGCTATGGTCATAACGGGGCCATTGCGGGCTACCTGTCGTTGATGGCCTATGACCCAGCCACGGACGTATCGATCGTGGCGATGCTGCCACTCTGGGACTTTTCCAGGGGTGAAGCTTCCTTCTTAACCTGTTTCCGGCACATGTACTATGCTGGCTATGCGGCCAAAGGCGCACTGGGCTATCCGATTAAGTAAGTAGGCTATCGCTTTTTCGACCAAATGGTGCGTTTTATCTGACTTCGTAATGAGAGCACACTGATTTCCTTAATGGCCACATACGAGGTCAGCGTGCAGGCTAATATCCGCCAATCAACAAAAAATAGTGTCTGAAAGAGGCTACGGAGCAGTGGCTAACGCGTGTATGTAAGCCATTGACGCCCTCTTGGGCCAGCGATGCAGCATCAACTTTATCAAAGATTCAACCCCAAACTTTATGTTGTTACAAACGGGTATAACCAATCGCCGACAATTTCTGGAGCGCACGGCCCTGGGTGCGGGCAGTGTGCTTTTTTTACCAGAACTGCTAGTAAGCTGCACCGACCACCGTATCCCTGATCCCGGCGATCCCCCCATCGTTACGCCGGTGGGGGATTATAGTATTGATTGGAATGACAAATCCAAAACATTGATCGTAGCCTCACTTAAGGCTATACCTGAGGTGGGTGAACTCCTATCAGTTTTGTTTGAACTCTTTTGGCCCAGTCCCCAGGAAGACGTGTGGGCTGAGGTGAGAGATCAGGTGGAAACCTTAATAGATAAGAAAATTAGTGAATCTGTCTATCAGCAGGTGAAAGACGATCTGCAGGGCCTAAATAACTCGACGATTCTTTACCTGCATGAACTCAAAAACGGAAATGTAGGGAGTATTCAAGAGCAATGGATTGTAACCAGAAATTCGTTTGCCCAAGCACTGCCTCATTTTCAATCCGAGGGGTATGAGTTGCCGCTGTTGGGCTTGTTTGCCCAGTTTGCCAACCTGCACCTGGCGCTATTACGCGATGGGGTAGCCTTTGGGGAAAGCTGGGGTAGGAGCCAAGCCGACCAGCAACAGGATCTTCTCGATCTCCAGACGACGATAACTAATTATCAATACTACGCTTATCACTGGGCCTACGGAGAAGGCCTTGTAGATGCACTTGTTAAGGGTGGAAACAATGGTGGAAGTAATGCTTGCGAACCTGCCACAACGGTTGACCGCTATCTTCGGGAGATAAGCTTAACTGTACTTGACTATAGGGACATGTGGCCGTATTATGATGTGAGTCTTTACCGTAATGGACCAAGAATACCGATAAAACGCGCCGTCTACTCGGGCAAGATTGGCTATTGCGTGGGATACGATTTTTTAGCTAAATACGGTTATCCAACAAGTCCCAGTTTTTACCCGGACTTCAACCTGTGGCCAACCCAGGGTCCTACTCAGATAACCATATGGGGCGGGGAATTCATTGATGGAATGCAGGTAACGTATCCGCAAGGTGGCGGACCCTACAGTAATACGCAGACGCCCCGGATGGGACTGGATGGTTGGACCGGAGGTAGTACGCAGCCGCCCCGTGGTGGCGTATTTCCTATATCGCCCGCCAACCCCATCGTCGAGGCCCGACTTAGTTTCAACAAGTACCCGCCCAACTACGACGATAATCTTGGCGTATCGGCGATTCAGTTTGTCTACAAGGACGGGGCCACTACCCCCTGGACCGGCACTCGGGGTAGTTCAGATATTATTGATGTAAAAGCGCCTTTCGGTCAGTTTATATCGAGTATATACTTCACCGGCCATCTGGTGGTGTTTGGCTTCCAGTATATAAACTTCGAGGCACCTATCACCACGGAAGCAATCCGTGCCGTTTATAGGACAAGCCCTAAAGAGCGAACAGAGAATGAATTTGTCCAGGCCTTCCCGTCTCTTGGCCTTACGTCGGCGTTGATCACCGACGATTTGAAAATGGCTCGCCAGGCTTACTGGGCCTCCATCAAGGCACGAGCGGAAGCCCTTAAATAAGGGTGGCTGCTTTTCTGGAATGGGCTTGTGGTGTAACCGCACACCGCCTTGTGGCGGCCCAAGTAAGGGACTTACTAACCGGAGAACGGCAATCCGGTAACGCACAACTCGAGCTGTAGCCACGGAGCCATCGCGGAATAGCACTCGGTGATGGCCTATAATCCGGCATACGTACTACGCCGGGTACGCGGCCAAAGGCGTCTTGGCTACCCTGTAGCGGTATGGACCACGGCTGGTCTGGCTGCCTATTGCGTTTTATTCAATTAACCTGTACTACCGGCCAAGACAGATGGTCTTCGCCGTATTGACTCTCATACTGGTATGTCAACATTTATTTTCCAGCTAAGTGCTAAGCGAATGCTCAGGCAGGTGATCGTTACCTCTTTATTCGTGCTTCAATGGCTATTTTGCCTGTGTCTGATGGGTCTGCAGCCTAGTTGGGGGCATACTGGACCGATTGGTTTTGCTAGCGAAATTCGTAAAGACCGATACGGCGTCTACCGGGGAGATGAGGGCGGGTTTGGTAGCTTTGGTGATGGCTCCTGTCCGACAATCGTCATCACCCAACAGCCGATCAGTAGAACCGCCTGCTCGGGCAACGGGATCAAATACAGTGTGCAGGTAGATGGAACGAACTTAACCTACGACTGGGAGTTTATAGACCCTGGTATGACTAACTGGCTGCCGCTGAGTAGGTATCCCAGCTTTTATCCGGGATATAATACGGCTACGCTGACCACCAATGGGGAGGAAGCCGATGGCCGCCAGTATCGAGTGCAAATTAACAACGGGTCCTGCTCGGCCACTTCTCAACCCGCCACCTTCACCAAGCTGGCTTCCCCGATCATCACCCAACAGCCGGCCGACCACATCGCCTGTTCAAGCATAGGACTTGACTATAGGGTACAGGTCAAGCAGGAAGAGAACTTGAGCTACGACTGGGAATATAAAGACAGTAATAGCAGTGACTGGTACTCCCTGAGCGCCAACCCCAACGCGTATCAGGGCTACGACACTGGCGTCTTGATTACCAACGGGGATGAACCCAGTGGCCGCCAGTACCGGGTGAAAGTTAACAACGGGTATTGCCCCATCTACTCCAATCCGGTCACTTTCACGAAACTGAGAGAAATAGTCATCACTCGACAGCCGATCAGCCATACCGTCTGCTCGGGTAATGGGCATGGGCTTACATACAGCGTGCAGGCCGACGGAGATGACTTAGCCTACGAGTGGGAATTTAAAGACCCTACTATGACGGACTGGGTATCGTTTAGTGATTTTGCTAATACTTATCCGGATTATACTACCGCTACGCTGACCGCCAACGGGGTGGAGACCCCCGGCCGCAAATACCGGGTGAAGATCATCAACGACTGTGGTACCATCTACTCCGACTCGGCCACCTTTACGGTTCCCACTTCGGTAATTACCCAACAGCCGACCAGCCGAACCGCCTGCTTGGCTAGCAACAATGGACTTAAGTACACGGTGGTGGTCGAGAGCACTGGCCAAGTGATCTATGACTGGGAATTTAAAGACCCTAATACGACGGACTGGGTGTCGTTGGGTGGTAGTTATGCCCAACTATATCCGGGTTATGACACTCCTACCCTAACAACCAATGGCAATGAAGCCAACGGCCGCCAGTACCGTGTAAAAATTATGAATAGTTGTGGCACTCCGCTTTATTCCCAATCGGCTACCTTCACCCTAGCGACAACTCCTCCGGTGATTACCCAACAGCCCATCAGCCGAACCGCCTGCTCGGCTAACAACAATGGACTTAAGTACACAGTGGTGGTTGAGAGTACTGACCAAGTGATCTATGACTGGGAATTTAAAGACCCTGACATAGATAAATGGAAGCCGTTGAGTGATTTTGCCGAGTTTTATCCGGGCTACAACACGGCTACGCTAACTACTAATGGTATTGAAACCCCCGGCCGCCAGTACCGAGTGAAAATTAATAACGGTTGTGCCTATTCTGAATCTGCTACGTTCACGCTCGCACCGACGCCCAGCATCACCCAACAGCCCGTCAGCCGGACCGCCTGCTCAGGCAAGAACCTCCAGTATGAGGTGAAAGCGGAGGGAACTGACTTAACCTATGATTGGGAATATAATGATGGCGGTGGATGGGCTTCCCTGAGTTTCGATAGTAGTGTATATCCAGGTTACAACTCGGCCACCCTAACCACCAACGGTGATGAACCGACTGGTCGTCAGTACCGGGTGAAAGTTACGAACGGTTCCTGCACGGTGTATTCTCAACCCGCTACCTACACTCAGATCCAGTGCACGCCAACGCTGACAAACTTCTCGGCCGCTCCTAAGTCGGTAGCAATGGGCCAGTCCATTGAGTTCTCGGCTACAGTGGGTAGCGTGACCGGGCCTTACAACTATACGCTCACCAACGGCGCAGGAAGCACTCAGACGGGTACGGCCAGCGGTCCGAGCTTCAGCCAGCGCCTGACCGCGCAGGGAACCGGTATACAGACCTATACGCTCACCATTGGAAATTCCCTCTACGCCGTCACCGGTACGGTATCGGTCACGGTTGCGTCCTTTGCTATCACCGGTTTGAAGGCCCGGGCGAACCACGTAAAATCAGGCCAGTCAGTCGAGTTCACGGCCACCCTGACGGGGCTGGTCGACGCCGACATCTACAGCTACACCCTGACCAATGGTCAGGAAGAGACGCCCCTGACGGGAGACTACCACGGCCCAGACTACCGCGAGAGCGTGACGGCTCAGGGTAGCGGCTCCCAGACGTATACCCTGACGGTGACGACTCAAAAGGGAACCGCCACGGCCGCCGTATCCGTCACGGTTATCGGGGAAGATGTTGGTTCGGAGCGCTTCGCTATTTCAGGAGTGAGGGCTGAGAGCTGTGAAACCCTCAGCGGGAATCAACGGCAGGTGCGTTTTACGCCCCAGTACGTGGGGATCAACGGCGAGCCCATTAGCTTCTCGGTGGTCAATGAGCTAGGGCCCACTACCCAACCCGGTCCGTACACGCTGCACTTATACACCGATAACCCCACCATCACCCTGGTGGCCCAGCAGGGAAGCCGGAACGAGGTACGCTTTGTCTATAAGTGGCTGGCCGCTTGCACCAATGGTAGCGTTCAAGCCCAGCCGCCCACCACCAGTGGCATCCCCAGTCAGACGCTGGGGGTCGGTCAGTCCTACCAATTGGGACTAACCGACTACATCACCGACCCCGATGGTCAGATGCCCCGGTTTGCGGCCCAGAGCCTGCCTCAGGGGTTGAGCCTGTTAGAGAGTGTCATCAGTGGCATACCGTCAGTAACGGGCACCTACCCGGTGAGTGTGACGGCGACAGATCCAGGCGGTCTCTCAATCATCGTTACCTTCCAGTTGACAATTACTCCCACTATGAGCACATCCCCGGACTTTAGCATTGGCGGTGTCAGCCCGGTAAGCTGTGCGCTGGTGGATTCGGTTAAGCAGGGCTATCAGGTCCGCTTCATGCCCCAGTACGGGGGGCTGAACGGTCAGCCGATTAGCTTCTCGGTGGTCAATGAGCTAGGGCCCACTACCCAACCCGGTCCGTACACGCTGCGACTGTACGCCGACAATCCCAGCATCACCCTGGTCGCTCAGCAGGGTAACTACCAAACGCAATACACTTACAATTGGACGGACGATTGTCAAGCTACCAGCAGCGGAGCCCGTAAGGCATTGGTTGAAGAGATTGGCGCAGGTCTGCAGGTTAAACTACTAGGCAACCCGATTACCAACCATCAGATTTGGGTGGAAGTGAAAGGAGTGGAAGGACAGTCAGTAGATCTGACGCTTTCAGATCTCAACGGGCGACATTTGACCAGCGAACGCATTGAGCGAGCGGGTCAGGTTGAACAACACAATCTAGAAGTAAGTCCTGACTGGGGCGGTGTATTACTGTTGCGTGTCCGTGTTGTCTCGCCCACCAGGACTCAGCAGCAAACCGTCAAGGTCATTCAGGGATGTATTACACTGAAATAACCTTATAACAATTACAGTGAATTAATCCCCCTTGTTGAACCGATTTGTTGCTACTGGATAAGACCTTTGTTGGCTTAGAGAAATTGGTGGTTTAGAAAGCTATGAATTGGTGATCGGAGCTCCATTTTCTTCTTCCCTTCCCCTTAAAAACGTTAGCCCGGTGAAGCTCACCGGGCTGTTAAAAATCCCTCTCGTCAGGTTGATCAGATCAGGGAATCTTCAAGAGTTTCCGACGTTGAACATTAGCGCCTTCTCCTACCTGCAAAAAGTATACCCCTGGCGCTAAGTCCGGACTCGGCTGGATGGCTTGTTCGGGCTGCACCGTGGATAATTCCAGCACCTTGTGGCTTGAGACATCATACAGCAATAGAGGCCCTTTGACCGGGCTTTTGAGCCGAAACGACCCCTGGAACGGATTGGGATATACCCGCACCTCTTCGGCATCGACTTCGGTGCTCAGTCTTGCCCCTGGCGATTGATTGACGACCCGAAAGTTCAGGGTTAAGGGCGTACCGGTGAGCCCGTTGCACCTGTGCTCCGCCATCACCGCCATAGCCCCGCTGGCCATTGCCGGCCACTGTGCGAATGATGCCCTGGGGGGTTACTTTACGAATCCTTTGATTACCCAAATCGGAGATATACAGGTTGCCGCAAGCAGTCACCACTGAAGAAGACCCGACTAGGTTTCATTTTAACGGCTTTAGATTAATCAGTTAACGGCTGCTCACCGGCTTACTCTACGGGCGTTAGTCGTTTGGCTACCAGAATGGACTCATAGTCTATCCCAGGCTGGTAAGCATCCCAAGTTTGATCGGACTGAATTCCATAAAAGAGGTAATGACTGTTTTTGGCCGGTAGCTGAGTGGTTAAAAAACGGTGATACAACCGCCGATGTTTCGCCGATGCCCCCTTAATCCAGACCCACTGATCCGGGTGCTCGTTAAAGAAGCAGACCATCGATTCAATGACTGTGCTCATCACCCGGTAAACATCCCCGTTATTGGTGGGCGGAAGGGTTAAATCCGACTCGCCATTGGCCAGCCGGTCAGTTAAACCCAGTTGATGTATTTGCTCATGCACCGGAGAAAACTCAATCAGTTTCGGGATGCGTCCTTTGGGCCCAGCGCTGGTGAAGTCAAACTTTTTGCGATCACCGGAAATCGTATAAGAATACGGCTCAAGCATAGCAGGATATGGATGGATTACCAATGGGTTACAAAAGGATCAGCTTAGTCAACCTAAAACGGCTGGTTGACTAAGCTGGAAGAACTGCCACTCATCAACGGATTATGGAAATAACAGCGCTGATGATGGACTGCTTTTCCCGTTCAGCTCTTTCTTTATTAACATCATTAAGATTAGGAACGCGAAGCGATTTCATACGTGTAAAATAAGGTTGAAAGACAATGCCTACTCTGTTGGCGGTTTTCGGCTTACCCGACAGCAGCACGGGTTCAACCTAGGTTTGGCTCGTGCTGTACTGTGTTGCAAAGGTGGCCGATCCTGTCCCCAGCGTGTTAGCTCTAATTGGCCATTTTACTTGTCCAAAATGGCCAAATTGCGCACAAATCATCTTATTTTGCCCATAATTATAATTAAATATTTGTTTTATATAACTTTTCCAACTACGAACCAGAATTTAAATACGAACTGACTCACCCAGTCCGTGTCGTATGGAGCGACAGGGAATGTAACCATTTGTTTTCTTACGCCGATAGTCGTATGTTTATGTGTCTGACATTCTTTCCTAAGCCTTTGTGAAAACCGGCCTTTGGCTTTTTTTTCTGATCGTTGTCCTGACCGGCAGGCTGCTGGCCCAGCCCTTTACCAGCCGCTCGCTGAGTATTCAACACGGCTTACCCGAATATTACGTTTCCGGATTAATTCAGGACAAGGCTGGCTTTATTTGGGTTGCCACCCGCGATGGGCTGGCCCGCTACGACGGACGGCAGTTCAAGGTGTTCCGGCATCAGCCCTTCGGCAGCCGCTCGCTGGCCAGCAATGTCATCTTATCCATGCAATCCATTTCGGATACGACGGTGCTACTGCATCTGGAGAGCGGAGATCTGCAACTATTTAACCCCATCACCGAACAGTTTACCGACTTAGTATCGGCCAAACAGCTCGCCCAGAGGCAGATCAAACTGGCCGGAGCCACCCGCACCGGCAATGAACAGCAGGTCTGGGGAAGGCGCGAAACCCAGCTTTTCCGGTTTGACCGGGCAACCCGGCAATTCAAGCTCTATACGCTTCCGTCATTTCCCAATCCGGGCAACCATTTTCTGGGTAATTCGCTTCTGCTGACGGCTCAGAAACGGATATATATGCCCGCTCCGGGCCATTTGCTTGAGTTCGACACCCAAACCGGCGCGTTTCGCTCCTGGGACCACCCGCTGGTGGGCCTTCCCGGTCAGACGGCCAACTATTATAACACGCTGCTTTTCCAGCGGTCCAACGGCGAGATTCTTATCAGTGCGGCACAGCAACTGCTGGTTTTCAATCCGAATACCCACCGCTTTCGCTCCATTCCCATTTCCAGCCCGGTTCATACCCAGGCTGGACTCATCTACGAAGCCCCGGATGGCAACGTGTATTTCACCCACGGCCTGACGGTCTATCGGTTGTCCCTCGATAACCAGATCACGTCGGTCTGGACGGGGTCCCGTCCGGATTATCAGAACTATTTCCACGCCCTGCTGGTCGACCGCTCCGGTGTGCTGTGGATCGGCACCAACGGGGACGGTATCCAGCAGATTGACCTGAGGGCGTTACCCTTCAAAACGTACCCGTACCGGCTCAATTTTGTAAACGATCTCTTGTCGCTCGAGCAGGGCATCGATATGCCCAACTGGTCCCAATCGAATATACACATTTACCGGCTACGGCTGGGCGGGACAGCCCCTTATATTTCCGTCGGGTTCGATGGTGATTCGTACCAGTTACTCCGCAGTGATCCCAAAAACCGCCGGTTACAACGCCTGCTGGCCGTACCTCGAACAACGCCAATCCCCGGGGTTGAAGGGGGGAATGGAATCCGGGTGTTACCCAATGGCATCATTTGGTTGTACGACCCGTATCAGGGCCTGTATAAAGCCGATTCGACGGGGCGGTTGCTTGATACGTTTGCCTGTCCGGTGAACTGGGTCAGTACGATTTATCCGATGGGCGACTGGGTCTGGCTGGCCTCCGAAACCGATGGCCTTTATGCGTATGATACGAAAAAACGGCGCCTGGTGCGGCACCTACGTTACCAGCCGACGGATTCGACTTCCCTTATTTCCAATCATATTCTGTGCCTGGCAGCCGACCCGACCCACCCGGCCCGGCTCTGGGTGGGGACGCAGGAGGGCTTGGGCCGCCTGGATACCCGGACGATGCGCTTTCAAAACTGGACCCAAAAGCAGGGCTTACCCAGTACCACCATCCAGACCTTGCTGACCGACCGGCAGGGTAATTTATGGTTTAGTACCGTAAAAGGCATTAGCCGGCTGGACCCCCGCACGGGTCAGATGCGGCATTTCACCACCGCGGATGGGCTGCTGGATATTGAGTACCGCCACAACCACGCGGTTCAACTACCCGATGGTCGGCTGGCTTTCGGAGGAGGTACGGGCATAACGCTATTTGACCCGCTGGCTCTTAAGGAGATGAAGTCACCCATCCCCACCGTTTTGACGGGTCTGCGCATCGCCAACGTTCTCGTTGAACCGGGTCAGGAAGGCTCCCCCCTATCGCTGCCGGTCAACGCGACGACCACGCTACGGTTGAAGCCCACAGAGAACTTTTTAAGCCTGGAGTTTGCAGGTTTGCAGTACAACAAACCCAGCAGCCTGCGCTACCGCTACCAACTGGTGGGCATCGACCCCGACTGGGTGCAGTCCGGTAATCAAACCATCGCCAACTACACCCAACTGCCTCCGGGCGAGTACGAATTCCGGGTCCATGCCGCCGATGCGGGTGGTCATTGGAGCCCGCTGATCAAAACGATCGGAATTATCATTGATCCGCCCTGGTGGCAAACCGGGTGGGCCTACGCCTTGTACGGGCTGTTGCTGGCGGGGCTGATCAGGGCCTACATTCAATACCGGATCAACCGGGCGCATCTTCAGCAGGAAATACTGCTCAAGGAGCAGGAGGCCCGCCTGATCAAACAGAACGCCGACTGGCAGACGCGCTTCTTCACCAACATCACCCACGAGTTCCGAACGCCCTTAACGCTGATCCTGGGTCCGCTGGAGCGGCTGATGGAACCGGCCCCGCTGCCCTCACGGGCCAGTTTGCAGCAGCAGTTGGGTGTCATGCACCGCAATGCCCGCCGGCTCTTGCGGTTGATCAATCAACTCCTGGACCTGGCCAAGCTCGAAGCCGGGCAAATGGGTAGGGTCGAATCCCGGGGCAACCTGGTCAGCTTCTTTGGGGAAGTGGTGGATTCGTTTCGCCTGCGGGCCGAGCGAAAAGGAATTGAGCTAACCTACGAAGCGACCGGCCCTGCTGCCGAAGCGCTGTTTGATGCCCATAAACTGGAAACCATCGGGTACAACCTGCTGGCCAATGCACTGAAATTTACCCCTGAAGGTGGCCACATCCGGGTGCTTCTGCAGGAAACGGAGTGGGCAGACAACCCCGGGTTTCGTTTGCAGGTCATCGACTCGGGCGTGGGGATTCCGCCCGAGCAACTCACCCGAATCTTTGACCGGTTCTTTCAGGGCCGTGACCCCGAGGTGAGCCTGGGCGGAGGAACGGGCATCGGCCTGTTTCTGGTAGCGGAATTCACCCGGTTGCTGGGCGGTCAGGTAACTGTAAATAGCCAGGTCGGCGAGGGAACCATGTTCACGGTTACCCTACCGCTGAAGGACCCTACCGGTGTGTTAGCCGCGTTGGAAACGCGGCCCGACCCGCCCGGTCTCAACGTTGCCGCTCCCGTAGCGGATAGTGCCCAACTGACCGCCGTTTCTGCCGAAGCACCGCTGGTGCTGGTGGTGGAAGACAACGACGAACTGCGCGAGTTCATCGCGCAGGAACTGGCGGGCACCTACCGGGTTCTGACGGCGGCCAATGGACAGGAAGGCTGGCAGGTGTGTTTGCGGGAGCTGCCCGAGCTGGTCATCTCCGACGTGATGATGCCTCTCATGGATGGCTTTACGTTGGTCGAACACATCAAAACCACACCCCTGACGGCCCACATCGCCGTGATGCTGCTAACGGCCAAAACCCTGACCGATGCCCGCATCAAAGGCCTTACGGCAGGCGCTAATGACTACCTGACCAAGCCATTTAATGTGCAGGAACTGCACCTACGGATTGGCAACCTGCTGCGCCATCAGCACCAGTTGCGGCAGCATTGGCAGCAGCAGATTGGGCAGTTGGGGGGTGTTCAGGTACCCGTGCCGGTCGCCGGGCTTTCCGCCGACGACCCTTTTCTGCTCAAACTCTATGAGGTGCTGGACGGGCAACTGACCAATTCGGCCTTCAGCGTCGAACAACTGGCCGACGAACTGGCCGTCAGCCCGCGGACGCTTCACCGCAAACTGAGCACGCTGACGGGAAGCAATGCCAATGAGCTAATGCGATCCTACCGGCTACGAAAGGCGGCTGTTTTTTTGCAGCAAGGCTGTTCGGTCACAGAAGCGGCCGAGCGGGCGGGCTTCGAAGGACTTTCCTATTTCTCCAAATCGTTTAAGGCGCAATTTGCCGTTTCTCCCTCGGCCTATCTGCAGATGCAGAAAAAGAATGGATGAAGTGATCGGGTTTCCGGCCAGGCCGGGACTGATCCTTGCTCCCTCTCTTTTTCATCCTCTTCCGCGCCCTCAAGGGCTGGCTTTGCCTCAGCCTGGCCGTGGAGAAGGCGCATAGGCAATCAAATGGGCATTTTTGTGATAATTGACGCCAAATTGGCCAATTTGGTCAAGTCAATTGGCCGATTTGTGCTAACCCTTCGGATGCCCCGGCTCCTACTTTTGCCTCATCAAACCAACACCGCCGAACTACAGTAACCAGTCCTGTAAGCTACGAGCGGGATCGGTTAAAAACAGAGCAACCGTTCGTTTTTAACTGCCCTAACTAAAAACCCCTTTACGGAATCATTATCCTTCATAACTCTACTATGCTGTCTTCCCGAATCATTACCCAGGCCGATGAACAGGTTCTTTTTAGCTGTATTTCCTATCGACTCAGTTTCGGAACAGCAGCTGAACTGGACTATTTGCATCATTCGTCCATCCGGGTCTTTTATCACCCCGACGCTTCGGACACGTTCCTGGCGGGTTATACCATTAACAGTCAGGGACCCTTTCGGTATCTATCGGTCCTGGAAAGCATGGGTCTGGCGGAGACAACACTGGCCAAAACGGATATTTCGCCCACGAATGTGGCCGAAATTGGTTGCCTCTGGATGGAAAAATCCGGCCTGAATGCTTCGGACTGTATCCAGATTTACACCATGGCGCTGGCCGACCTGCTACAGACGGGCAAGAACTGGTTGATGGCCGGTAGTCTGATTCACAAATACCAGGTGATGCTGGAATGGTTTTTTACGACCACTTTGTTCAGTGGCCCGGTGCAGGTTCGCACCCAGACGGATGAGGCAAAGATCTACGCCATCGAGCGAAGCGAGGTGCTAGGGCGGTTTCTCAAATCCATGGTTCGCCTGCTGATCCGCTCCCGGAAAAGAAGAAAGCGCTGACGGACGGAGCCTTTTCGATGGCGGTTAAGATTTGGTTCATCAGGTATCCTCCATCCAGCACCCTGTTCATTATCCGTTCTTTTTGCGGTTTAGCAACCCGGTCCGCTACAAGGCAAGCAGTTCATTCAGCAAAAACCGACTTGATGGAGAGAGTGGCTCTCCATCAAACGCAGTATCTAATCACTAACATCTGATTTTTCAAATGCATCTTACTATGAAAAAGTACACGCTCCTTCTGGCTTTGATAACCTCCCTTTTTTTGTCGAACTGTAAACAAGATAAGATGGATCCGCTCTTGCCCAGCAGCCATCGGCCATCCGCTGCCCGTGTTGGCATCGAAGCGGCTCCGGCCAAGCAATGGGATTTGACAAAAGGGGGCACCGGCCAGGATATGATCACTTCCACAACGACCTGGTGGAATGGAAACATTATACTGGGCGGCTACTCCGACTCCCCCGCAACGGGCGATAAACAATCTAATCCTGCTTATGGGGGACTGGATTACTGGATTATCCAACTCGAGCCCAACGGAACACTGTTGGGACGGAAAACCTTGGGCGGCTCCGGCGATGATTACTTAACGGCCGTCGCCACCGGTACCGACCGGGGGTTATTAGTGGGCGGCTATTCCAACTCTTCCTTTTCGCAGTACAAAAGTGAACCCTGTAGAGGCTCTATGGATTATTATATTGTCAAGTTGTCGGCAGGGGGCATGGTTCAATGGAACCGGACACTTGGCGGCTCTAAACAGGATGTCTTAAGCTCCATCGTGGCCACCAGCGATGGCGGATTCCTGCTGGCAGGCTCGTCGGCTTCTCCCGCAGGTGGCGATAAAACCCAGAACAGCCAGGGTGGGCTGGATTACTGGGTTGTCAAAATCGACGCGAAGGGCAACAAACAATGGGACAAAACCATTGGTGGTCCCAACGATGACCATTTAACCTCCTTAGTAGCCACAAACGATGGTGGATTTTTATTAGGTGGGTATTCTCTATCGGGTCTGGGTGGGGATAAAAGCCGGCCCGGTAATGGTCGGCAGGATGTCTGGTTCGTCAAGATTGATGCCAACGGGCGTAAACTGTGGGACAAGAGCTTTGGAGGAGATGGCGCTGATATGATCGCCGAGAACTCCATCGTAAAAACGGCAGATGGGGGCTTTGTGTTAGGTGGGTATACACACATAGAGAACGATCCATACCAGGGGGCATTAAACCTGTGCTGGGTGTATCGTATCGACGCCAATGGAAACGAAGTGTGGCTGCAAGGCTTGGGGCAGGGAACATGGTTCAGCTTACTTCGCTTATTGCCGCACCTGACGGGGGTTTTCTGGCGGGAGGTTCGATGCCCGTCAGTGGCAACAACCTGGATTATTGGATCATGAAGCTCGACGATGGCGGGAATCATCAATGGCACAAAACAGTAGGCGGCAAAGGTCAGGATCTGTTAGCCAGCCTGACGCTTACCCGCGATAACGGAATTGTCGCGGCAGGGTCTTCGACCTCCCCCATCAGTGGGGATAAAAGCAGTGCTCCCCGGCAGCGTAACGCAGACGGTTTGGTTTATTCGGAAATGGATTACTGGATTATCAAGCTGCTATAAGGTGCTACCAGGACCAGCCTCCCTGACCCATATACGGAATGCGGAGCATCACTATACATGCCCGTTTTTAAGCCCTTTTCACTCTACTCCTGACGTTCGACTACAAGGAAAGCCGTTTAGCTGGCAAAAACCGCCTTCGCGGAGTAAAATGGCCAATTTGTGCCAGTGAATTGGCCAATCGGTGCTAACCCTTCAAAGGCTCCTGCTCCTAGTTTTGCCCCATACTCCGGTGGCCTTAAACCCACAGGAGGTCTTCTTTCATCCTTTTTCGTTCTACAAACCAATGCCACTCTCTTTACACGTAAAATCTCTTTTCAATCGACTGCGGCAAAGCGGTCTGCTCGGCTGGGCCCTGGTTCTGGCCGCCACCAGCAGTCTGAGCTATGCCCATGTTCCGGTCAGCAACCCCGGAGACCAGCCTATCGGTAGCTATGCGCCTGACCGGCGGGCACACGACGCTGACTTGGTCCCGGCAGAAGATAACACGGCGGAAGGTCCCAGTTACAGCCGCTTCACCAACCGCACTCTGGCCAATTTTAGAGTGTATGGGGTATACGCCCAGGGCAATACCGTCTATGCCGCGACCAGTGGGGGGCTAAGCATCTCGACCAATGGTGGACAACACTTCACTAACCGCACCACCGATCACGGATTAGGCCATAATAGAGTGTATGGAGTATATACCCAGGGCAACACCGTCTATGCTGCGACCTATCGGGGGCTGAGCATCTCGACCGATGGCGGGCAACACTTTACTACCCGCACCACCGCCGACGGATTAGGCTATAAAAGAGTGTATGGAGTATATGCCCAGGGCAACACCATCTATGCCGCGACGGAGGGGGGGCTGAGCATCTCGACCGATGGGGGGCAACGCTTCACTAACTACACCACCGCCGACGGATTAGGCCGAAATGTAGTGCTAGGGGTATACGTCCAGGACAACACCGTCTATGCCGCGACTGAGGGGGGGCTTTCGCTGGGAATGCCCAGTCCTACGCTGACCGACCTGACGGCCAGCCCCGGCAGCGTCTGCGCCGGTCAGCCGATCCGCTTCTCGGCCAGCATGAGCCACACCAGTGGCCCCTACAGCTACACGCTGGCCGGGGGCGGCTCCTCCCTCAGCGGCACCAGCAGTTCTGGCGACTTCAACCAGACGCTGACAGCGGTCAACGCAGGCCAGCAAACCTTCACGCTAACCGTCCAAGCCAGCACCGGCTCGGCGGTGGCCACTACTTCGCTGACGGTGGGCAGTCACCCCGACTACCAGCCCCTGGTGGATCTTTACAACAGCACCAACGGACCGGGCTGGACCAACCAGACCAACTGGCTCAGTGGCTGTGATCCCTGCAATGGCTGGTATGGGGTGAAGTGCTCCGGGGGACGCGTGACGGAATTAAGTTTATCCAAAAATGGATTGGATGGCCGGATTCCGGAGAGTATCGGCAATCTGACCAATCTGCAAAGATTAAGCTTCTACATCAATCAGTTAAGTGGTACTATCCCCGCCAGTTTAAGCAAGCTGACCAACCTGCAAACATTAATGCTTAGCTATAATCAGCTGAGTGGCAGTATTCCAGAAAGTGTCGGCAAGCTGACCAACCTGCAAAGTTTACAGCTCGAGCATAACCAGTTAAGTGGCCCGATCCCTTCGAGCCTGGGCAATCTGATCAACGTGACTTATCTACGCTTAGACCACAATCAACTCAGTGGCCCTATTCCCGAGAGTCTGGGTAGTTTGGGTAGTAAGACCCGCGTACATACGATAGACCTCAGCAACAATCAACTCAGTGGCTGCTACCCGGCCAGCCTGTCGGCTTTTTGCCGCGCTACCGATAAATTTTTTTATAACAATGCGGGCCTGCCGGATGGGGGGAGTATGGAAGGTTTCCGAACCTTCTGTGCAACCGGAAATGGCATCCACCCCGACTACCAGCCTCTGGTAGATCTTTACAACAGCACCAACGGACCGGGCTGGACCAACCAGACCAACTGGCTCAGTGGCTGTGATCCCTGCCGCTGGCAGGGCGTCACCTGCTCAGAAGGGCGTGTTACGGGCTTAAGCTTACGGGGCAATGGAATAAGCGGGACGATCCCCGAGAGCCTGAGCAGTCTGACCAACCTGCAACAGTTGCTGCTGGACAACAACCAATTAAGTGGCAGTATCCCCACCAGCCTAGGTAACCTGACTCAGTTGCAATCGCTGCTGCTCAACAACAACCAGTTCACCGGCAGCATCCCCACCAGTTTGGGCAATTTGACTAACCTGGAGTACCTCTACCTCTACGGCAATCAGCTCAGTGGGAGCATCCCCGAGAGTCTGGGTAATCTGACCCGGTTGCAGTATCTGATGCTGGACCGAAATCAGCTCAGTGGCCCGATCCCTGCGAGTCTGGCCAATCTGACCCGTCTGAAAGAGCTACTGCTGCAAAATAATCAATTGAGTGGCTGTTATCCAGCTAGTCTAACGGCACTGTGTGGGATTCAAACCAAGAATTTCAGCGGCAATGTGGGCTTACCGGATAAAGGGAGTGAAGCCGGTTTCTCAGCTTTCTGTGCGACGGGAAAAGGCAGTGATGCTTTTGTGCCCACCGCAACGGCCAGTGTCTCCTCCCTCTGTGTGGGAGGGGTTGTCAGCCTGAGCACAACCGGAGGAAGCACCTATAGCTGGACAGCACCTACGGGAGCGGTACTGACCGGCAGTGCCAGCAGTTCAGTCGTCTCGGCCAGTCTGACAGCACCAGGTGAGCAGACCTTCACGGTGGTTGTGAACCAAGGTGGGACCTGTAGCCAGACGGCCACCGTCACGGTGACAGCCGACAGCCAGCCGCCAATGGCGAGTCTAACCACCAGCGGGGAGATCAGTTGTACCAATCCCTCGATTACGTTAACGGCTATGCCTGCTACCGGTTTTACGTATGCCTTTAGCTCAGGAACCACCCAGCTTGATGGTGGTAACACCGCAAAAGTCACTCAGGCGGGCGCTTACTCGGTCGTACTCACCTCGCCGAATGGCTGTACGGCCACGGCTTCGGTAGAGGTGACGGGTAGTTGTGTGCCGACCCTTGCTAAGCTCAGCGTCTGGCACCAGGATGGTGACAACAACCAGCCCCAGAATAATACCATCAAACCCACTCTGCAACTGGTCAACGAAGGCACCGCTCCCATTCCCTACTCCGAGATCACCCTGCGCTACTGGCTGACGGTGGAGGACTTTGCTCCTCTGACCAACCTGACGGTTTACAGCGCCCCGCTGGGCACCGATAAAGTCCGGATGAAGTATGTTCAATTGGATCAGCCTCGCCAGGGGGCCCTGGGCTATGTTGAGTACAGCTTTGATGCCTCGGCTGGTCATCTGGCTGCGGGTGCTAGCTCAGGGCCGATTCAAAGCGGCATCGGCAAACAGAATTTGACGTATCTCAACGAGTCGGATGACTACTCTTACAGCAAGAACACCAGCTTGACCAAAACCCAGAAGATCACCCTCTACTTAAACGGTAAGCTGCTTGGAGGGCAGGAGCCACCGACCGTCAGTCCGGTCCAGAAGCTGAAGGTGGCTTCCCAGAACCGTAGCGCGGCCACCACTAACTCGATCAATACGTACGTGAAGCTCTACAACGAAGGCAACCGGCCCATCTCCTACCAGTACCTGACAATCGTTTACTGGCTGACGGCCGACAGTCCCGCCCCGTTGAACTTCCTGCTGGATTATGCCTGGCTGGGTCAGGCCAACCTAAAGGGCAAGCTGGTGCGGATTCCCAATGCCCTGGAAGCGGCCGACAGCTACCTGGAGATCAGCTTCGATGCGGGCCTGGGTCAGCTATATCCCTTCAGCAACACGGGGGACATCCAGTACCGGCTGACCAAATCCGACGGCAGCGTGTTCTACCAGCCGGGGGATTACTCTTACCAGTCGGCCAATTCGATGCTCGACAACAGCCGTATGAGCGTGTATCTGGATGGGGTTCGGGTGTATGGCTCCGAACCGCCCTTCCCCTCCTCGCCCTACTCCCCGCCCTCGCCGGCCTCTCCTAAAGCCCGGCTGGCAGCAGACGAGTCAGGGCAGGAGTTGAAGGTAACGGTCCTGGGTAACCCGATTCAGGGAGATGATCTGGTGGTGGAGGTCGAAGGCGCCCAGGGGCAGCCCTTACGCCTGCTGCTAACCGATCTGCAAGGGCGCATCATTGGGCAGCACCAGGTGATGGGACAATCCGCCAAGGAGCGTCATGTGCTGTCAGTGGCGGGTCAATCACCGGGTACACTACTGCTCCGGGTGAGCACGCCCACCCAGTTTCAAACCCTCAAAGTGATTAAAGTTCAATAGTCCTTACCATGATCAGCGTTCGCAATGAATCCGTTGCGAACGCTGATCAACCGGTTTTCAACCCGATCGCCCTGCTGGCATGAACGCTCCCTTCAAGTGCTCGGATTCAGCTGATGGATGTCGTGTATTACCCTGAAATACCCTTACAGCATTGAGTCAAGTTCTGCTCCGTGATTGATCGAAACCGGCTCATGGAACAGGTTTGGGGGAGGGAGCCGTCTGAATGTGTTTGTTTCTCGCCTACGAAAAAGCTCCAGCCAGCCTCCACAGTACGCATTGTCAATAGTCACGGAAGAAGGTATAAGCTGGAAATCGACTCGCCCAAAGGCCAGGGCAGGATGGCTGATTAGACAGCTGTAGGCACCGATAGATAGCAGAATCGTGTACAAGATATCATCTCACAAAAGGCTCCCGCTTGAGACAAACTATTCTTGTGGTTTCGGGATGAAAAGTGAAACGTCAATGAGCTATGGCTAGCGATAAGACACCTTGTCTGCGCTGTTTGTAAACAGCCAAATCATGAGCAAAGGCGGCATCCAAATCAGTTAGCCACACGCCTTTCCCGTTTATCCATACCTTAGGGTTGAGGGTTCGAATTTTGGGGGTCACTTCGCGCCAAGGGTTTATTTTCTCTTCCACAAAACGAACCGGTCTACGGAGTTGAGCCAATTGACGTTGTATATCTGTCTCTGGTGAATTAGAAAGTTTGTCCCATAGTTTCTGATCCGTCAGCCAGACATCCGCTTCGCAGATGGCCGAAAGCTGTAAGCCAGTTTGAATCAACTGGGCCATTAATTCATATAAGCCAATAGCTTGTCTATTCGACCAACACTGCTCATCGGCTCGCATATAGGTATAGCCTAACCATTGAGCAGTTGAGATGTCATCAACACAGATCTGGTTATCCTGCACCGTCAAATGGCTGATTGCCTGGCTCACTTCGGCAGCGGTCAGTAAGCCCAAAGCCATGCCGTCGCGGAAAAAGTAGTCAAGACGGTCAGTGCAAAGGGCTGGAGCGGGTTGTTCTAAAATTGGGTACGCTTCTTCATGGACAAACTCATGCCAGTTGTAGCCATACTTGGCTAAAATGGGTGGGATATCCGACTGTTGCAGATACTGCTCTTTCATTCGCTCATGATAGCTCTGACCGGTAGGTTCCCGGAAGACGTGATCAATCACATGTGAAAAAGCGGTGTGGCTGATATCATGCAGTAAGGCCGCAATCTGCTCCTTTAGGGGCGCATTCAGCTTCTGGCTGAGCAGCATCACTCCAACTGAATGCTGGAAGCGGGTGATGGGCGGAGTGATCTTTAAAAAGCCTGTGATACCATGTTGCAAGATCTGGTTCAGGCGTTGAAAGGCTTGGGTGTTGATCAGCTCAAGCAGGACGGGTTCTTGGATGAAAACCTGTCCGTACACAGAATCCTGGTCGTGCATTGGCAATAAGCGGGAAATTTCGCAATTCGTTGGTGCGCAAAACTAAGCTATTTAGGCACTACCATCCAATGGAAGTTGTCAATATGTTGAGCCATCGTGGAGCGTTTCGGAGGAACAACGAAACGAGGTGCCAAATGATACCCTAGATTTCAAGCAGTAGTTTTTGGTTTCAATAAATGCTCTTAGCTTTTACGATCCTGATACGATGATCGGTGCCCAATCCATCCCAACTTTCAGACGTTTAATGAATTGAATAATACAAAAGCAGTTACCCGCGTAATACGGCCCTTCTATGAACCCAAATTGAATAGGTTTGCTTGAATTCCTTTTTGATCGTCTCCAGTTTATCGCTATTGCGGGCGATCAGCGCCCGATCTTGCTTTTCTTTCAACCTGAAAAATTTGCGAAACCGAATGGTTGCGCCTATATTTGCAACCATTCGGTTTCGCAAAATGAAAATTCAATCCCATGAGACGAGATATTTTTCAGGCAATAGCCGACCCCACAAGGCGGGCAATTATCGCCCTGCTTGCCTGGCAGGCAATGACACCCAACGCCATTGCGGAAAACTTCAACACGACCCGACAAGCTGTTTCCAAACACCTTCGCATCCTCACCGAATGTGAACTGGTGAAGCCGCAACAGCAAGGCCGGGAGATCTACTATTCACTCGAAGTTGAAAAAATAAAAGAGATCGATCAGTGGATAAACCAATTCAGGAAAATTTGGGAAACTCGGTTTAATCAACTGGACGACGTATTAGCAACCCTCAAAACACAATCAAAATGAATGATTTCACCGTTGACAAAACAACAAAAACAGTAACCTTTTCCCGAGAATTTGATGCCGAGCTTTCGTTGGTATGGGATGCGTACACGAAGCCCGAAATTCTTGATCAATGGTGGGCGCCCAAACCCTGGACCTCAAAAACAAAATTTATGGATTTTGAAGTGGGCGGCCGACGGTTTTATGCGATGGTAAGCCCGGAAGGAGAAGAGCGGTGGGCAATTCAAAAATATACGTCCATTAGTCCCAAAACCAACTTTAAATTGTTGAATGCTTTTGCCGACAAAGATGAAAACCCAGCATTGCCCGGTTCGGAGTGGGATTTAACGTTCAGCGAGCAAAACAGGAAGACAACCGTACGGATCCGTATTTATAATGAATCGCTTGTCCGCTTAGAGAAGATGCTTGAAATGGGTTTTAAAGAAGGAACGGCTATGACAATGAAAAACCTGGACGAGTTATTGGCAACGTTATCGCAACAAAAGTAAAGCGTATGCTTTATGGTTGAGTTTGTCAGCTATTTAATATGACCCGATCAGATTAGAAACCTAAAACGTGGATTCTCAATAAACCCTCCTGCTTGAGACGAAGACGACTTTCAGTGGACGTGCAACAGTATACTGGAGATTTTTTCAAGCACTCATTTGAGAGGTGTAACAATACGATTCCTGTTGAGCAGGAGTTCGGTAATTCAAGCTTGCATGTCTCCGCCGACGATTATACCGCCGGAAAGTCAGCATGGTTATTTTAGGATTTATTCCCAAATGTGCTAAAATCCGTATCCAGTCAATTGTAGCAAGTCCATTCCTCTTTTCCCCTAAAAAAACAAACCCGGTGAAGCTCACCGGGCTGTTCTCGTTGTTTGCTTGCCTTACGTTATTCACTTATGGAACTTTCAGTAGTTTCCGGCGCTGGATGCGGAGCCCCTCCCCTACTTCAAGCAGGTACAATCCGGGTGCTAAATCAGGGCCTGGTTTAATAAGTTGCCTCGACTCAACATCTTTTAACTCAAAGACCTTCCGGCCCATGCCGTCATAAAGTACCACCGGAAGTAGGCCCTGTCTACCGGTCTCCAGCGTAAATGAGCTTTGAAAGGGATTGGGATACACTACCGGCAGCACGTTATCAGCCGATTCGGGGCTTTGCTGCACCGTTAAGCGGGCTGCCGGTGCCTGATTCACCACAGAGAAGTTGATGGTCAACGGTGTACCAGCGGTTCCAGCAGCCCCCGCCCCCGTGTAGGGCGTGACCGTCAGGCTGTAACTGCCCAGCGCCGGGATCCAGGGCTTGTAGTCTCCATTGGTATCCCCAAACAGGGCATAGGGCGCCCCCGTCTCAGTCTGTGTACGGCTTTGCTTGCCACTGAGCACCATCTTGACCGAACCCACCGTCACCGGGTTGGTGTTGGCCCGGATGTTGAGATTCTTGGTGGGCAGACTGGCCAGGTTGAGCACCTCACCCGGTGTGAGCAGCTTGATCTCCTGATCGTTGTCGGCATTCATCAGACTCAGACTCACCACGCTCTGGGGCACGACTGGTGCGGGGAGAACCGTTACCCCCATGACCTCCTGAGCCACTAAAGCCGGTGTGCCGCTGTCGGTCACTTTGACCGTCAGGCTATACGTTCCCGTGGTGGTGGGCGTCCAGCTAAAAGCACCACTGCTGGCATTGATGCTGGCCCCACCGGCACCCGTCACGCTGTAGGTCAGCGTCTGGGCAGGTACATCGCTGTCGGTGGCCTGGGCCGTGAAGCTCAGGGGCTGTCCGACGGTGACTGTCTTGCTGCCAATGGACGATAAGACCGGGGCCGTGTTGACCACGGGTGTGGTGATGGTCAGCACGAAGCTGCCACTGACACTGCCGCCTTTGCCATCACTGGCCGTTACCTGCACCGTCAGGCTGGCGGGACTACCACCAGGCGGTGTGCCGCTGAAGCTGCGGGTGGAAGCCGTAAAGCTCAACCAGGCTGGCAAAGCCGCATTGGTGGCCAGCGAAGCAGTGTAGGTGAGAGCATCTCCATCGGGGTCGGTGAAACTGGCAGCGTCAAAACTATAAGTAAAGCCACTGCCAACCGGGGCCTTCTGGTCCACTAAGGCTTTGGCTAGCACCGGCGGGCGGTTGGCAGATGGCGCCTGACTAACCACAGAGAAGTTGATGGTCAACGGTGTACCAGCGGTTCCAGCAGCCCCCGCCCCCGTGTAGGGCGTGACCGTCAGGCTGTAACTGCCCAGCGCCGGGATCCAGGGCTTGTAGTCTCCATTGGTATCCCCAAACAGGGCATAGGGCGCCCCCGTCTCGGTCTGCGTCCGGCTTTGCTTACCACTGAGCACCATCTTGACCGAACCCACCGTCACCGGGTTGGTGTTGGCCCGGATGTTGAGATTCTTGGTGGGCAGACTGGCCAGATTAAGCACCTCACCCGGTGTGAGCAGCTTGATCTCCTGATCGTTGTCGGCATTCATCAGACTCAGACTCACCACGCTCTGGGGCACGACTGGTGCGGGGAGAACCGTTACCCCCATGACCTCCTGAGCCACTAAAGCCGGTGTGCCGCTGTCGGTCACTTTGACCGTCAGGCTATACGTTCCCGTGGTGGTGGGCGTCCAGCTAAAAGCACCACTGCTGGCATTGATGCTGGCCCCACCGGCACCCGTCACGCTGTAGGTCAGCGTCTGGGCAGGTACATCGCTGTCGGTGGCCTGGGCCGTGAAGCTCAGGGGCTGCCCCACCGTGGCGGTTTTGCTGCCAATAGCTGATAAGACCGGGGCCGTGTTGGCGCCTACGGCTTGCCCACTCAGTGCGATACTGGTGCTTCCACCCGAACCCGAGTGGGTCAGCGTTAAGGTTGCCGTTTTACTGCCGACCGTCACTGGCTTGAACCCTATATTGAGTACCACCTGTTGGCCAACTGGCAGTACAAAGGGCAACGGAAAAGGAGACTGGAATGTAAATTCATTACTGCCGGAGAGGGCGATATTTGTGATCAGCAGCGCCTGATTTCCTGTCGTATTGGTTAACGTAAAAGAACTGCTTTGGGTCGTTGCGATCACCGCCGTTCCTACATTAACTGTCGGAGGTGCGCTCAATTGGCTTTGCGTCAACGGTGTTCCGGTAGGCGTGGTAGCTCCCGCTTTAAAAAACGCTTCCTGTGAACTCAAGACAGGAGAGCCACCCTGAGCACCCGAACCCGCCACAATATAAATGCCTCCGTTGTTAACAATTGCCTGCGTTGCCTGCCGGGCCTGTTGCAGGTCAGCAAACCGTTGCCATTTTCCTGTCGTTGGATTCAACGCTTCGGTTTCCCCATGCGCTGCTGGTCGATTACTTTCTCCACCAATGACGACAATTTCCCCATCCAGGACGACGGTTGTTGTCCCCGCCCGCTGGGTGGGAATCGGATCGGCGGTGGTAGACCACTGCCCGGTAGTGAAATTGTAAATATCTACCTCTGCGACTGTTAACATGAATGTCTGCCCGGTGTTGTGTGACGTACGACGCCCCCCGGCGGCATAGAATTTGTCTCCAATGACGGCGGCCTGAAAATGATCGCGAGCATGAGGAGCATCGGGCAGTATTCTCCAGGTGTTGGTAGCTGGATCATATTCATCAAACCAGGCAACGTACCCGTTGTCATGTCCTTTGGTATTTCCCCCGGCCAGATAAAGCTTGTTGTTATAGGCCGCTAATGCCGCCGTGCCCCGGCGTCGGGCGACCGGTATTTCTGGGCCCTGGAACCACTGATTAGCATTGGGGTCATAAATATAAATATGAGGAATGAACGGTTCGGTTGGGTAATTTCCCGTTAAAGCCCCAATTACATAAATGAGTCCCTCTAACGTAACGCCCTGGAAATGGTGCATTTCGATAGGTGTCGGAGCCGCATTCGTCCAGCTACGGGTTACTGGATTGTAGAGTTGTACCGGTTTTATCCCCCGGCCTCCGAGGAGGACAAACCGGTCGCCAGCTTGTACATACGCGGCCTCCTGCCGAGCGGTGGGTTGCCCGGAGGTGGGTAAAATGGTCTGCCAGTTGCCGATGGTAATGGTAATCACAAAGCTATCACTTATGGTTCCCCCCTTACCATCATTGGCCGTGACCTTCACTGTCAGGCTGGCTGCACCGGAAGGAGTTCCGTTGAACGTGCGGCTGTTACTGTCAAAACTTAACCAACCCGGCAACGCCGAATTATCCTCCAGACTGGCGCTGAACGTCAGCGTGTCCCCGTCCGGATCAGAAAAAGCCGTGCTGCTAACCTGACAACTAAATCCAGTACCTACCGTCGCTTTATGATCGGGCAAGGCACTGGCCACTATCGGTGGGCTATTGGGTGAGGAAGGATTAACCGTCACCAAAATGACCTCCTGGGCGGTTAAAGCGGGAGAACCGTTATCCATCACAGTAACGGTCAAACTGAACGTGCCGGTGGTGGTGGGCGTCCAGCTGAATAGACCCGAACTGGCGTTGATGGTAGCCGAAGCCGGACCCACGATGCTGTACGTCAGGGTTTGCGCCGGACTGTCACTATCGGTAGCCTGAGCGGTAAACGTCAGCGGCTGCCCCACCGTCGCGGTTTTACTACCAATGACCGACAGGACTGGAGATGTGTTGACGGTCTCCGGGGTTACACGGATAAAATCCCAGGTTGCCGTGAAGGATGTCGAATTTAGAGATGTGCACACGAGTCCCACCGCCAACGCCCGTATGCCCTGAAGGGACTCCCGCAAAAGGCCCCCAACTGCGATGGGAGGACCTAGATTCACCAGTGCTCCTCCATCTTTCGCATACCGGGGCTGCACAAGCCCCGTCACCTTGTCTACCGACAGATATACGTCCAGCGTTCCCATTGGTAACCCTCCGGGTAATGAATAGGTGTTACTTGTTGCTACTCCGTTATTTTCATATGTCACTTCAATACCGCCCATTCCCCCATCGGCTGCCAGTGCTATTTTCAGGTAATTGTCCTGATCACCTACGCCTATGTATAAGCCCTGCGATTGGTGATACTGCGGAGTCCGGTTATTGAAGAAAGGTCCTAGCAAGCGGGTTTGCACCCTAAACGGACCCGGTGTACTGTTGGTATTGATGCCAAACTGAAAACCGTTTTCCTGCGTATTTACGGCCTGGTGAGGGTCGCCCGCGGTGGCATCAACCACCGAAAAAGCACCAACCGCTCCGCCAGCTACCAGGTTCTGATCGTCAAACAGGTCCAGGTAATCAATTCCCGTCACCTTTGGTAGCATCAGACCCGTGAAGCCCAAGCCAAACAAACCCGTGCCCGGATCGTTGTTAAATAATTCATAGTTGATCGGCAGCGTGGTAGTCATCCCATTGCTGGCATCCAGCGGGAAGTAGTCCGCATCGTCTGCCAGCGAATCATTGTCATCATCGGGATCGTTTAAGTCCGACACCTTATCACCGTCCGCATCACTGGGCCGACTTGAGGCCGAACAGGGGTTGGAAGCATTATCGATCTCATCGGCATTGCTGTAACCATCCCCATCATCGTCAAATGCCGTGCTGTAAGCCGCCACGCACTCCCCTCCGCCCCCGCTATTTTGGGGTTCAAAGACATAAATCTGGCTTTGCAGGTAACACACCACCCAGACCGTACCGGGGAAAATGTCGTTATCGCCCTGAGCGGTGATGTCCAGTGGCTGTGAGCCAAAGTTGGAAGCAAACGGCAGGTCCAGGTTTTTCTTCTTGGCTCCCAGGCTGTTGGTCACCCCCGTACCACTGGCATTCAGGGTGATCTTCTGTACCGTACCGTCGAAAGACGCCAGCAGTAAATGACCTTTTAATGTATTATTGAAACTGGAAGCCGTATACTCGGTAATCCCGTTGGTGGATACCGTATAGGTCAGTAAGGCGTTGTCTTTTTCACCCGGATTCTGAAAATCGCCTTCAATGGGATGGGCCATGCTGACCGGCACTGGCGGCCAGTCCGAAGGCAGCGGATTAGGGCCGCTCGTGCTGGTGCGCCATACCCCACTCGTACCATTGTGGGTGTACAAACCCGCCCCCGCCGGGTTGGCCCGGATCGGGTGCGGGTGGCCCCCGTAGAAACTGCCCGGAATGTAATTATTCAGATCTCCCACATAGTGAAAGTTGTCCAGGTTGTTGACCTTGGGATCATTCGGACCCGAACCCGTCGAACCCGGCTCGCCCGTCACATAGTTGTTGGTGGCCGTACCCACCCCCTCACTGGCTGGATGACCACCCCAGCCCGGGTTGGCCCCGTTGTCGGTCACATACATCTTGCGGGCTTTGGTGATCACCAGATCAAACGCATTGCGAAACCCTGTGGCAAACACCTGCACCGGACCACCCGCTACCAGCTTAGCCTGGTTCAAGCCGTCGTTGCCCCCAAAGGGATCATTGGCATCGGGGTTGCCCGCCCGGTCGGGATCATCCAGGGTGGGCAGATCATACTTGTAAGCCGTGTTGCCACTGCCCCGCGTGGGCAGTGCTTCAATCACCGCCAAGTCAATCGAGAGCACACAGGCCGCCAGGGCATACTCGGGTGTATAGGCAAAGTTGGTTGAGGGGCTACCCGCATTGGTGTGGCCCCCCACCACCAGGTAGAGCTTGTTGCCATCCAGTTGCAGGCCATTGGTGGCATGGTTCTCCTCCGAGCGGGGCAGCCCCCGGACCAGGTCCACTTTCTGCCAGCCGGTGGGGGTTTTGGTCAGTTTGGAGACGATGCCCGAGTTGGTGTCCAGGTTCAGATCACCCTCGGGTCCGCCCATGCGGCTATCGCTGGAGCTGACGTAGAGGATGGGGTTGGTGGCGGTACCGGTGACCAGCAGACCAGTGACCTGTCGGGTGGTGACGGAGGGAGCCAGGGAGCC
>NZ_QLMC01000006.1:51259-67000 GCF_003259745.1 Larkinella arboricola
AGGTAGAGCTTGTTGCCATCCAGTTGCAGACCGTTGGTGGCATGGTTCTCCTCCGAGCGGGGCAGCCCCCGGACCAGGTCCACTTTCTGCCAGCCGGTGGGGGTTTTGGTCAGCTTGGAGACGATGCCCGAGTTGGTGTCCAGGTTCAGATCCCCTTCGGGTCCGCCGATGCGGCTGTCGCTGGAGCTGACGTAGAGGATGGGGTTGGTGGCGGTGCCGGTGACCAGCAGACCGGTGACCTGCCGGGAGGTCACCAAGGGAGCCAGGGAGCCATCGTCGTTGTGGTTGGGGATGGTGTTGATGAGGCCGATGGTTTCCTGGCTGGCGATGGAGTAGTCATTGGGGGCGTTTTTGACGATGGTCAGCACCTTGATCAGGCCGTTCTGCTGGGCCACATAGAGTTTGCCGTCGGGACCGAATTGCAGGGAGGTGGGATTTTTCAGACCGGCGGAGACGGCTAATCGGCCATTGGGGTTGTCCTTCAACAGGCTTGACGTGAAATTAAAGGCGGCATGCTTTAATTGCTCTTTGGACGGCTTTCCGTTACGAGCTTTTTTGATCAGCTTATGCTGTCCCTTAAACTTATTTTTATCAGGTCCTTTCTTCTGACTCCAGGCGTCTGATCCGTTTAAACAGCAAAGAAGTACTATCCAAATACAGATACACTGCATCTGCAAAGCAAAGCGAGTAGACATAAACTCCATGAATTTTAAGCTAGTGTAGGGTGAAAAAGAAACAGTTTTAATAATGTATAGAGCGCGGGGTATTTTGATTCATTTGGCCCTTGATTCAGCCAAACCGTTCTTACAGGCTAAGTGATTCGGTTAAGATTTTAATCCTTAAGCCCATAATTGCATTGCTCAAATGGCTGATAAAATGATGATCATTTTATCACTTTTCAGATAGGGGTATTCAACTATTGGTTTAAAAAACGTACTAATTTAAAATTATATCTAATCGTTACAAGATACCATTTCCTGATCGATTTATTCTTTATATATATTTAGTAAATATACATCGACAAATGCATTATAAGGGCTAAGGTACGCCCCATTTTAACCAGTATTGAGGTTTTCGTTCCGTATGTCCATCGTCGCCAGAGCCATTCCATCGGTCCCATTCGGAAGCGGTCAAGCCCTGAATAGCACAGTAAGCAAAACCGGGTGCTCCGCCATTGATATAAATCTGGTCATTCCCGGAGCTGCTGGTGTTGTTCCAAAAAGTATAATTGTAAAATACCGGCTTTATACCGTTTGTTATAACCCCTCCGCCACCAAAAAGGGCAAAATTGGAGACAAACGTACAATTGGTGATGATTGGTCTGAGTTCTGAATAGGCTATCTGATTAAATAAGAAGTAGGAGTCCCCATTTAAAGATAGAGATTTATTCTATACTATGCTCTGGAATTGAATCTTTGGGCCATAAGCAAGCAATTTTCGGGAGAAATAGTGATACCAGAAACTCGCCCGCACACAATGACTCCGCAGGACCGGCTGCCCGTGGCTCTAAACCCGTCGGAATCGCGTGAGTTTATAATCATGGCCTCCCCATTAGTGGACCGGAATGAAGTCATACTGCTGCTGAATGTGGACCATCCAGGCTTGATCAATAGGTGTACCGATGGGGAACGCCTGCCCTAACTCCTCGAAGTAAGCCTGGAAATTGCCCGGCGTGTCGATTTCCATCATGCGGGCTCTTTCCGGGCCTGGATTGGAAAATTGATGAACAATTCCGGCCGGAATATACACGGAGGTTCCGGCTGTCGCTTCAACGGTCTTGCCATCAAGTACAATCCTTACCAACCCTTCGATCACATAAAAGGTGTGGTAGTAACCCAATGCGCATGGGGCGGTGGACCCGGAAAGCCCGCGGATAAATCATGTTCAACGACACAGTAAAGACCACCC
This sequence comes from Larkinella arboricola, assembly GCF_003259745.1. Taxonomy (GTDB): domain Bacteria; phylum Bacteroidota; class Bacteroidia; order Cytophagales; family Spirosomataceae; genus Larkinella; species Larkinella arboricola. The sequence continues at coordinate 53,168 of NZ_QLMC01000006.1, forward strand.
GTATCGGTATTGTTCACTAAAAAGGTGTTCTTACAGTCGCCAATGTGAATGCTTCGGCCCGTCTGAGCCGAGGTAATGGTAGCTCTGGAAGGTATCATACAAATGTCAGGATAGTAATCCTTTTAACCTGCTTGGTGGTCTTTCTATTTCGGAGGTTCTGTTCAGTGGGTCGCGTTTCCACCTAGTAATTAGCCATTTCGCCTTCTAGGGCCATTCTAGAACGTGCCTGAGAAAAGGAGCGAAAAAGCCATCTTCGTCAGTAAGGGGTTTTCCTTCATAAAGGCCTTGATAACAACCAGTTTGAAAGATTCAATATCGAAGTTAGTGTTGACGTTAGTCTGATACTGAAAATAAGGTGTTTTCTTTTTTATTCACCCTTGACACCGTTTAGTGAGCAGTTTTTTGCGTCCAATATCTTATATAAACCGCGACCCCTATTTAGGTTTATACTGGTGCTGATAACACGACTTATCCCATACTGATGAATATTGGTATATCGATTATTAATCTAGCTATCAAAAGCTTCTATATATTAATCTGCCTTTTTTATTTAGTTCCACGGCATTGCTGAGAAATTCCGAGGACCATTCCGGAGAGCTATACTACGTAAGGAAAGCATCACAATTGACTTATAATAAATAAAATTATTTATTAGTATTAACGGGTAGATACTTTTTATCAACTCCTCCCCTACTCTAACACTTATATGGAATATAACCGTGATGGTCAACGGATTATAAGAACAAGGCGGGTTACTGGCTAACCCATCCATTCTACATACATCAATTTCATAACCCTAATAGCTTTTATGGAAGATATGTAATTGTACGCAAAACGTTCAACAGAGTAAGCTTCCTGCTCCTTTTTCAGCTTATTTTGTATAGCTTTTGATAATTCATTTTTTACCTGGACACACTTTATGGCTAACAAGTCTGTTTCCTCCTCCCCGACTACACTGAAACTGCCTAAAGCAGGGAAAAGTCATTCGGCTCAACCTGAAGTGTCCCCTCCTGTCAAAAAAGCAAAATCCATGCGGGGCCGTCCTCCCAAACTAACCTTTGAAAAAGCTGCTTACGCGCATGTTGTGTTGCCCGAACACGTTATGCAGTCTTTGGACCTCACGCATTTTGAAATGGAATCGATACCCAATGCACCAGTACCAGCCATTACGGCTGTAGATGGCTCTTCAAGTGACAATATCCAACGAACAGAACTTGCTGCCAAACTTAATGAAATTAAGATCGTACCAGCCGCTTATGCGTATTATTGGCAACTTGTATTTTCGGCGAGCTTCTATCGGTTACGCAATAAAGCCACCCAGGATAATCCATCGGCTGAATCATCTGACCCTGGTCGCTCTTTTTCGGTTCGACAGGTTGCTCAGGCCGCTGGACTCGAATACCACAACTTAAAGAACTTGTTTACGGGCCGGGGAACGTTGCGCCATTTGCACGATTACCAGCTATTCCTTTACAGCCAGGGGATTGAATTTGCCCAGTTGCAATTTAATGCCCAGCTTATTGACAAAGCGTATTTTTATTTGATTTGTCTGCGTCAACCCGATATTAGCAAGGAGATCGTAACGCAGCTGTTTTTTTAGAGTCATACCAATACGCTCTGATTCAGCCAAGGCCTATGTTTTCACTTCTGCTACGCTCCTTTCTGCGTTCAAACCCTTATTTTATCCATTAACTGGCTTAAAACAGGCCATCAGCATGCTTAATCCCTCAAAATAAGCGAATGAACGCAGTTCGATAAGGAATTGAACGCAAATCACTCAGCATAATATTTAATTTTATTTATTTTATATGAGACGTATCTTTTTATTAGAATGTGCCAACGTACAAAATTATTTTGCTTATCAACAGCCACTCTCTGTTTGTTGTTTTTATTACTTAACAGTTTATAAAGTTAATATTTAAGGGCCTCGCAACGCTTTGATTTTTAGTGTGTTACAGCCATATAGATAAGGAATTGAACGCAGAACGATAAGTGATTGAACGCAGTTCGGTAAGCAATTGGACGCAAATGGATAAGAGATTGAACGCAGAAAAGTAAGCGATTGAACGCAAATAGATAAGGAATTGAACGCGGCTATTGAAGGAGCAAGTCATTGAGCAGACAACAAAATTCTATTAAAAGGCTGATAATTTTAGTAAACTCCTTATTATCAATATTTTGTGCAGATATTGTATAAGTGATTGAACGCGGTTCGATAAGGAATTGAACGCAGAAAAGTAAGCGATTGAACGCGAAACGAGATGAAATCCGTAAAACTTTTTGATTCGAACAATAAGATGATAGCTTTTTCTCTTATATTCGCTTACTAAGGCTTCAAGATTGCGAACCATATGGCCAAAAAGCAGGCACTCGATTCCCTAGTTCAAACGAAGAAAGAAGCCGATCAGCGGTATACCATCCGGCTGCGGGCGGGTAAATATGGTTTATTAGAGGCCATCTCTAAGTTTGATTTACACGAGTTCCGGTTATTTGGGACGATGCTGACCATGATTCAGCCAACCGATAGCGAATTCAGTTCAACCGTCATTAACGTGGGTGATGTCGTTAAGCTATTCGCCCTAAGCCGCGGGGCCCGTAATTACGATGATATCCGCACGGCGGCCCTACGCCTACAGAAAAAGTTTTTAGAAGTCTACGAAGAAATCGAGGGCATTCCGTATAAAACAACCGTACCCCTGCTGGATCAATCCAGTGAGCCGCTTAATGCCCGTGATCGTAACCACATTCGGGTAAAGTTTCATGCCAAGCTCAAACCGTATCTACTTGAACTCAAACGGGAATATTTAACAGCGGATCTGCGTAATGTAGTTGGCATTCAGAGCATCTATACCATCCAGATGTACGCGGTCCTGAAAAACCAGTACAATCTGGGCAACAAAATGCCCAAGTACTCGCTGGTGCGGCTGCGGGAGATTTTAAGTATTTCGCCCGAGTTTTACGTAAAATACGGTAGTTTTAAGCAGCAGATTATCATGCGGGCGATCAGGGACATTAATACGTACACGGATCTGGAGGTAAAAGAGCTAATCGAAACCAAGCAGAAGCGTCAGATTACGTCTTTAACGTTTAGTCTGGAAGCCAAAACCGTGGTACGCTGGCAGGCCCTGCCCAAACCCACTCCCGGTCAGATCGAGCTGGAGTTTGCCCATGCCGAAGTGGTTGATGAACCAACGCCCAGGCCGGTAGCTGTAAGTGCTGAAGAAGTCGCCCGACAGGCATTGGTCGATGAGCTGTTTGGCCTGGTGGAGCGCTTTGAGATTAGCCGCCGTACCGTTGATGAATGGGTGCAATATCTGCCAGAAAATCAGATTCGATTGGGTATTGAGCATGTGTTGAGCGAAATTCGTAATGGTGTTAAAATCAAGAAAAGCATTGCATCCTACATTGTCGCTATGGTGCATTCTACCCGGCTCAGCGATGAGACGGCCAACCGCGACAGGCTAAAAGCGGAGCGGCAGGCAGAAAAACAACGTCTGGTCCAGCAGCAGCTAACGTTTGATAAAAATGCAGCGGCCAAAGCGACACTACTGGAGCAGTACGAAAATGACCGTAGGGCCGTTCTACTGGCCTCATTTCGTAAATCGGCTGACCTTTACCAGCAGTATCTGACGCATTTGAAAGCCGGGCAGGAGAAGCCGGGCCTGGGCACCACCATGAGCGGTATTGTTGCCAGTCAACTGGTTAGCGCCATGAACGGTGAACATACCAAAGAAGCCTTTTTACAGGCCCTGATGGGGGCGGGGTACGGGCTGGTGTATTCGGATGTCATGCACTGGTTCGAACAGCATTTTCCCCAGGCGCTCTCCCCTGTTCGGGATAAGTATGCTGCCGTCGCCCAAAGTCTGGGTATCACGATTCATTAAGTGAAAGCCAGCTTAGGCTAAGCTATTTATATGTAATTATTAAATTATGGCATATCCAATTACGGTTGCCGTCACCAACAATAAAGGCGGCACCGGTAAAACAACTACTACGCTAAACCTGGGGGCTGCTCTGGCTAAGCAGGGATTTCGTGTCCTGCTGGTGGATCTGGACGCTCAGTGTAATCTGGGTCTGGCAGCGGGCTGTCGGCAGGCGCCCCATCATGTGGGTGAGTTGCTGCTGGGCGAAGCCAGTTGGGAAGAGACGCTGGTAAAAGGCCAGAACATCGATTTACTTCCTTCGAGCCGGTTGCTGCTGAGCTATGAACACCAACTGAACATGGAACCCGACAGCGGCTATCTACTGCGGGAGCAGCTCGAAGGACGCCCTTATGACTACGTTATTATTGACTGCCCGCCCAGTCTGGGAGCCTTAACGTTTGGTGCATTGGGTGCGGCCAACTGGTTTATTGTGCCCATGCAGGGCGAAAATTTTGCTTACGTAGGTCTTGATGAGATTCTACAGTGCGTCCTTAAGGTGCGTCGTCGGCTTAATCCCGGCCTACAGTTAGCGGGCATCTTAATGAACAAATTCGATCTGCGCACTAAATTTGGTCAGTCGGTCTACTCCAAATTAACGGATCATCCTACAGTTCGTTTGTTTACTAATTCGGTTCGGCAGGATGTTTCTCTGATGGAATGTACGGCCTTTGGCCAGAGCATTTTCGAGTATGCACCTACCTCAAGGGGTGCTCAGGACTTTATCAGTGTTTGCCAGGAGTTTTTACAAGTAACCGCTACGGCCCCTATCCCCTCATGAAAAAAGGTAAGTCTTTTGATAACCTGCTGACGGATTTGCACAGTGAACCCCTACCGGACGCGGCCCTGCCCGCTCTTTCACTGCAATCGGAAGGTGTCAGCGAACTTTCCTCCATAAGTGCCGCCGAAGCCCATCAACTGGCCCAATATGAACGCATTATTGAAGAAGGGCTGACCACCTTTCTATCGGTAGGTAATGCTTTAATGGCAATTCGCCAGGAGAAGCTTTACCGGGCTACCCACCGCACGTTTGAAGCTTACTGCCGGGAGCGCTTCGGATTAAAGCGTCAGCGCGCTTATGAGCTGATTGGTGCCGCTGAAGTGGTGAATAGTCTGGCCGAAAGCGATAGTGGAACTATAATGTCGGAAATTTCCGACAAAAGTGTGCACTATGTTTTACCCGAACGTGAGTCGCACGCCAGCGTTCTGGCCGATCTCTCTCCAGCCGAGCGCCGAACGGTCTGGCAACAGGTGATTGAAAAAGCGGACGTACTGGAAAAGCCTATCACAGCCAGTCTGATTAAAGAAACCAAAAAGCAGTTGGCTCGTCCGTCAGCCGTTCCGTCGCGGAAGAAAAGTAAGGAAGTCCAGAAAACGGAGATGATTCGACGGATTCGAAAAGCGGCAGCCGATCAGGACGCTCCGGATGTACGGGTGGAAATACAGGGGAGCTGGTTACTTCGCCACGGATTGGCCGAGATCTGGAGCACCCTGCGAGGAAGGCCCGATTGGGTCATTACCGAAACATTTACGGATTCTGTTACATGGTTGGAAGCCCGTCAGCTGGGTTTACTTTCTTCCAAATAATCGGTTCGTGGGGGATCAATACCATAAGTTGTGGAGCATTCTACATTAAGCAGATAACGGGATAAGGCAGCAAAGAAAGAATTTTACGTTTCTGACTCCTCAAAACCGGCTTCTAAATTTGACATTGAAGAAGTCAGCCGAAGCCTTAGTACTCCTTTTGGCTATTGCCCCCACCCTATTTATTATTAATCCGGATCAAACTAGCTAACACTTTTTAAGTGTCCTTTTTCTCTACTGGTAAGCAATGCCTCTCCTAACATAATCGGTTTCGATCAGACTTCCAGGCCGTCATTCGTCAGGCATTGAATCTTCAGGACTATGCCCCAGGGGAATGTACCGCACTTGTTTTTTATAATTTGAACGAGAGCCTAAAGGATGTGCTTCCCTTCATCGTAAAGTCATACGTTCCGTCCAGTTGCTTGGCGAGTATATCAATTAATTGCAGACCGAAAGAAGACCTTCGAAGGGAATGGGTAAAACCAGGACCGTTATCTACCACTTGTAAACAAACCACAGCATTCTTCTGGTAACACGTTATGGTTAAGGAAGCATTTGGGTGATCCGTGAAAGCGTACTTGCAGGCATTGGTAGTCAGTTCATTAAGAATCAATCCCAATGGCACAGCTTTATCAACGTGCAGCCAAAACGGAGAAAGTGTATACTGAGCAATACGCGGGTCAAAGCCATACACCTGCAATACGCCATTGACAATATCCGGGATGAAAGCCGTCACATCAACCTCAATTAACTTATTTCCATTGTAAAGCTGCCGGTGCAGCATCGCGATGGCTTGTACGCGCAGTTGACTTTCTTCAACGGCCAGCCTCGCACCCGGATCGGACAGGCGCTTGGCCTGAAGGCTTAATAAGCTCGATATGACTTGCAGGTTATTTTTAACCCGGTGATTTTGTTCCTTTACCAATTCCGCATTCTGGCGGCTGATCCGCTGGTTTTTTCGGTTATAATAAAAAAATACAGAACACATCATTGCCGTTAGTGTGGCCAATAAAAAAGCGGCTATGCTGATCTGGCGTTGGGATCGGAGTTTTTCCCTGCTTAAGGCAATCTGGTGTTGTTGGGTTTTTAACTGCGCTTCTTTCTGGTCAATCCTGTACACTAAACCAAGACGTGAAATGGCGCCATCTCGGTCTTGTTTAAGCGCTTTCGTTTGGATTTCATGTGCCTTTTCCAAATGCAGGATCGCTTGTTTGGAACGGCCTGTCTGTTGGTAGAGCCTGGCATAGGCGGTTTCCAGATCGCCAAGCAGGTGATAATGAGCCAGGTGCTGCGTGTAAAAAGTATGTTTGGCCTGCGCCAAAAACCGGCCGGCTTTTTGGTTTTGTCCGGTCGCTATGTAGGCATGCGCCAGGGATATTTGAACGCCAACCACACTATGATAAATCTTGTTCGTCGTGAAGAACGCTAAGGCGCTTTGCAAATAGGGGATGGAGCGCTTAGGGTCTCTTCTCAGCCAGGCGCCACCAACCGCTACATAAATCATGGATAACTCCTTTAAGTCATTCTGCTTTAGAGCAATTTGTTCAGCCAACTTATGGTAATAGAACGTACTGTCCAGCGAGAGAAAAAAGGATTTATTTTTTAACGTTATTTTCGAGGCCGTGTCTAAAGAATGTACGCCGGCCAGCATGCTGTAGGCTCCCATCAGACCGTGTTCGGATTGAATAGCCTGAAATGTTGTCAGGGCACGATGGGCGTATACGTAGGCCTCCTGATAACGGCTTGAGGCCATGCAATTGCCACTAAGTTGAACATAAAGCTTGCCTAGTTCGTTGGAAGGTCCGGCGCCTTCCCGGATGCGCAGCGATTGAATCGCCCACTTTTCAGAAGTTACAAGGTCACCTAAGGTTTTATAGCGCTTACTGAGTAAATAGCAGGCTTCACTTAAGAGCGTGGAATCGTGTTTTGCAACGGCTTCTCGATAAAGTTGCTGAGCTTCTTTTAATTTTTCGTACTCCTGAACATACGGCCTTGGCTGACTGGCTGAATAACTCGTCATCTCTGCGGTAGACAAAGGTACGTTCTGCCCACAAACAGGGAATCCCGACAGGGTAAACCCAAGGGCCAGGCTCAGCCAGAACCTGGAAGGTGTAAAAGGAAATGAAATCATTAGAGGTAGCCAACAACCGTAAGCAAAATAAAAAAATGCTGGATTAATCAAAACATTTATTCGGCTCCGGCGGCCCACACAGCCTGAAATACTCACCAGCCTATAGTATACACGTTTTCCTCGCTTGGATTTCGCCAGACTTTTAATTGACTAAATAAGGTATTCGGCAAGCGCCCTATTCACCAGGCGGTTATAGTCCCGCAAGTGGCTTTTCATCGGGATTGCCGGGCACTTCAGTTATCAATCGCTTTAGGTAATCACCCCGTTAACTCTTCCCCGCCCCCAACCATAAGATTACCTTTTAAGAAACGCTCTTCCTGAATCTATGAATGAGTGTTCCGAAAGGGGTGATCGGCTGCAGTAGAAGACTTTTTTTAAACTTACTAGCCAAAACTTTTACGGATTTGTTAACCTATAAAAACGGAATGTTCGTACAACGGATGCATTCTTGTGGATTATCGTGTATGTTGCCCGCCGAAAGGGACAGATTGGATTTATAAGCTCTTAGGGCTTGTAGCCGCAGCGACGGCTCCGGTGACCATCGACCATTCAAAACATATTCTAAAGACTGTTCGCGTAATAAATCTATGACCGTAGTAGCGGAAGTTCGGGGTGCCAGCAAGGAATACAAAACCGGCGATACCACTATTGTTGCCTTACAACCTACCAACGCTGAATTTAAAGAAAAAGAACTCACCTTGATTATCGGTCCATCCGGCTCCGGGAAAACAACCTTATTATCCCTGATTGGCTGTGTTATTTACCCTTCTTCGGGCGAGGTATACATCAATGGACAAGCCATCACCACGCTTTCTGAAAAAGAACTGGCTAAAATCCGGCTTCAGAACATTGGCTTCGTTTTTCAGAGTTTTAACCTGCTGGCCCCTTTACCCGCTCTCGATAATGTGATGCACCCGATGCTGCTGATGGGGATTAGCCGGAACGAAGCGCGCCAACGGGCCGAAACGGCTTTGGAAAAAGTGGGCATGACCGACCGAATGTACAACCTGCCCAAAATGCTGAGTGGCGGCCAACAGCAACGGGTGGCGATTGCCCGTGCGCTGGTGACCAATCCCCGAATCATTCTTTGTGACGAACCGACGGCTTCACTGGATGTGAAGAGTGTTAGTGTGGTGATGGCTGAACTCAAACAACTGGCGGAGAGCGGAAAATCTGTCACGGTCGTCACCCACGACCTGCGCTTAAAGCAGTACGCCGACCGGATTATCTATGTGAATGATGGGGTCGCCAGTGATACGCCTTCCGAAGATGAAGAATTCGTAAAATAATTCGCTAACTACCTTATGAGAAGTAACGCCTTCGTTTACCTGAGTTTTTGTCTGGCCATCCTGTTTGGTTGTAATTCCGGTGACCAAAAGAAAGCAGCCAAAGACGGGGTAGACAGCACCCAGATTTTCTCCCCCGATAAAGTGCGCGAAGTGACCGGAACCGGGAAAGTAGAACCCGAAAATGGCATCGTGGCCCTGGCGGCAACGTCGGCGGGCGTTGTCGTAAAGCAATTCAAATCAAGGGGCGACTCCGTGCGGAAAGGCGAGCCCATCTTACAACTGGATCAGGTGCTGGAACAGTCCCGTTTTGAGCAGTCAACCAGCCAGCTAGCCACGCAGCGATCGGAAATCGAGATGGCCAGGGAAGCGGCCCGCGAAGCCGAAGTAACCTACCGATACAACCAGGAGCAACTGGCTACGGCCCGAAACCTGCTGCAAAAAAACGCCGAAACGCAGCAGAACGTCGATGACCTGGAGCAAACCTTGAAAAAATCGGAAATAGAGCTGGCAAACAGACAGGTAGCCATCCGGCGGGCCCAGCAGCGTCTCCGAGAAATCCAGAAACAGGGCCAGGTCAGTAAGGAAGAAAAAAACCTGAAAATGCTCCGGGCGCCGGAAGATGGAGTGATTCTGGATTTGTTTCCAACCGTCGGAAGCGCCATCAAACAGTACGAAACGTACGCTGATTTTGCGGCTAAAGGCCCCGTTGTGGTTCGGGCCGAAGTGGATGAATTATTCGCGAATAAGATAAAAACCGGCCAAAAAGCCGTCATCCGGCTCGTGGGCCGTACCGATACCCTTGCGACCGGAACTATCCAGTTTGTGTCGCCCTATCTGAAAAAGAAATCCCTGTTTCAGGAGCAGGCCAGCGATCTGGAAGACCGCCGGGTGCGGGAAATCAGGGTAACAATCGATCAAAGCGACCGGTTGTTACTGAACACCAAAGTAGAGTGTATCATTAGCCTGTAATCTATGCTGCGAACGGCGTATCAATTCATGAAATTTGATAAATCCAAGAGCATTGGAATTATCATCGGCATCGTCATCAGCATCTTTCTGATTGGACAGCAGGTGGGCATTCTTTCCTTCCTGACGGGTCTGATGGGCGGGTTGGTGTCGAGCAGCCGGCAGGATCTGGGCGAGATATGGGTGGTGGACAACATCACCAGCAACGCGAATGAACTGGCCCAACTGGACGAACGGCTCGTTCGGGAAATCCGAAGCATCGACGGTGTGCAGGAAACCTACGCGGTGGTCGTGGCGTCAGGCTCGATCAAGTTCGTCGATGGGAAAACCGCCATTGTTAGCCTCATTGGCAGCGAAGCCCCCAACTTTGTGGCTGGTCCCCGCCCCGATCTGGTCATGGACGGCAAGATCAGCAGTCTGCTCGACGAGGGGGCGGTTTCCGCCGAGTTTTTTGATGAGAGCACGTTCAACAACAGCGTCGCACCGGGCACTTCGGTGGAGATCAACGGGAAGAGTGCGATTATTAAAGTACGCACAAAAAATGCCCGCGGTTTTGGCGGTTCTTTTTTCTACACCACCCTGTCCAAAGCACGGTATTATGGCGGTTTTCCGGCCAATAAAATATCCTGCGTGGCCGTGAAGGTGAAACCGGGTTTCAGCAAAGAACAGGTGATCGCAAACATTGATAACACGATTGTCGGGGTGAAAGCCTGGGATAGTACGGACTTGAAAAACACCACCGTTCGCTTCATTACGATCACCTCCAACATCGGCACCAGCATTGGTTCACTAGTTGTCTTTGCCATCATCAGCGGCTTTTTCATCATTGGCCTGACCCTCTATTCCGCAGCGTTGGATCGGTTAAAGGACTACGGAACCCTCAAGGCGATTGGCGCGACCAACGGGTATGTCACCAAACTGATTTTAATGCAATCGTTCCTGTTTGCCATTATGGGATTTGTGATTGCCATGCTGCTGTTAGTTGGTTTTCAGAAAGGCGTGGCCGGTGCCGGGCTTATCCTAAACTTTCCGCCGATTTTCGTACTGGGACTTTTTCTGGTTACGCTCTTTATTTCGATGGGCGGTTCGCTGTTTGCCATTCGCAAAATCAACAGCGTGGAGCCCGCTTCGGTATTCAGATAAAAACAGCTATGAATGGATTGAAAAAATATACTGCCCTTTTTCTGCTTTGTTTGATCAGCGTCGGCCTATATGCGCAAACCCCGCTGTCGCTGGACAGTTGTGTAAAGGTCGCTCTTAAAAACCGGGCAAGTATTAAAGCGTTGTCGCAGGATCAACTCCTGGCGGCTTTGAAAACCGCTGATCTGAGGGCCAAGTACTGGCCGCAGGTGTCGCTGAATTACAATTATCGGTATAATCCCATTATTCAAACCTCCATTGTGCCGGTCGGCCAGTTTTTTCAGCCAGCAACTGATGAAGTGCGGGCAATTCGCTTCGGGACCCCCTGGCAACAAAACGCCGGGGCAACGGTTTACCAACCGCTCTGGGATGCGTCGATTGCCAGCCAGGTGGCGGAAAGCAAAATTCAGGACCGGCTGAAACAGCTTGACCGCGAAAATGCCGAAAACGAACTGCGCTATGAGGTCGTGAAAACCTACGCCAACATCTGGCTAAATCAAACCCGGATTACTGATAGTGCCCTGGATACCCTGCGTAGTTTCCAGTCGGTTCAACTCATGAAGGCACGTCTGGAGGAAGGCCGATTGCTCAAGACCGAGTACAACAAAGCCAGGGTCAATCATAATCACGCCCTGGAAAACTATCAGTTGGCGGTTACGGAGTTTGTCAAACAAATCGTCTACCTGAGCTACCTGACCACCTTGCCCGTTGACCAGTTATTGCGGGCGAATTACCAATCCGAATCCCTGGTTTCGTTACTCAGGGAAGCCGACAAAACGGAGCTGAACCCGCAGCGAATCAGCGCCATTAATCAATTGCAGGGCCAGAATGAGCTGGTACAGCAGCAACTCATTGGTGAACGTCGAAAAAATAAGCCGACGGTCGGAGTCGAAGGTTTTTTCGGGGCCAATCAGTTTGCCAATACATTCAATCCCGTGGCAAAAGATAGCTGGTATCTGGCCTCTTATGTCGGGCTGTCGGTGAAATGGAATCTGCTGGCGGGCGAGAATCGGGCAAATCATTTACAACAACTGGGCATTCAGGCAACTTCCCTATCCCTGCAAGCAGAAGAACAGGAACAACTGGTGCGAAAAGACCTGCTTGAACTGGATGAAACCATACGTACGCAACAGCAGCAACTGATTCCTGTTGAGGAAAACATCGTGCTTTTCAAGGAAAGTCTGCAAATCTACCAGGAACGTTTCAACGCGGGCAAACTGGAAGCCAACGACCTCAACTCAATGGAAATAGACCTCCAAAAAGAAATCCTTAAACAGCAGGACACCAAAATTCAGCTGTTACAAAACCAGTTGAAACGGTTGTTTACGTCCGGAAATCTGGCGCTGGTCATCCAGTAGAGGTCCGTTAAACAGGCATCAAACCGGACCGACTCGGTATGGAAAATACTTCCTGCTCCGAATTCATACGTGAAAGAGTATCACCAGTGGCCTGTAAGAATCAGCGCGGTAACATGGGAAACAAACGCTTGATGTCTTCCGGGCTAGGCTGTCTGCCGTACTCGCAAATTTCGAAGACTTCCACCGATTTAATCGTTGCTGCCTTTTGTTGACCATACCATTTTTCGAGGGATGCCTTAATTTCTGGTGTCACGGAAGAACGTCTTTCCATAGCGGTCAGCAACCACTTTTTTCGCTCCACGGGGTCTTTGGGTACGTTCGTCAAATCCTGTCGGGTCCAGGGCAGCCACTCATAGAACTGGGACGTGTGCGCATCCAGACCCTCCACCTTTTTTGCCAGTGTTTCGGTGATATCAATGGCAATGTCGGGCCGGAACGGATTGGGTCGCTGAAAACCGTCGCGGAAATAGAGAAAAACCGGATTTTTGGTCAGCGGGGGCACACTACTTAGAATATTGGGTACAATGACCAGATAGGCCGCATCCTGCACCACGATGCCCGTGTTTCGGTGGTCCGGATGATAATCATTGGTTCTGGGAGCGATCACCAGATCCGCCTTCCATTCCCGGATTTTGCGAATGACCGCCAGACGGTTTTCCAGGGTGGGCATGAGTTCACCGTCATGGTTGTCGAGCACGTCATAGGTAATGCCCAGCCGTTTGGCCACTTCCTGCGTTTCTTTGTATCTTCTTTTGGCCAGTTCGCCCCCGCCAATGTCCTGATGCCCAGCGTCACCGTTGGTCATTGAGACAAATTTCACCTGGTGACCCATGGAGGCATATATAGAGGCCACTCCGCCTGCGCCCAAATCACAATCGTCCGGATGGGCGCCAAAAACGATCACGCGCAGTGGCTCGCCCGGCCTTTGTGCCCATGTAAAGGTCATTCTCAGGCTTAAGGCCAGCAGCAGGATAAGTCGCATCGTCATTCGATTGTGCATAGTGTAAACAGGTTAATGGGTTTTATTGGGGCGTTCCTATTTCGATTCGGATCAGACGGTTTTTGACCTGTAAATCCGCCCGTTCGAAAAACGCGATTTTAACCGAATTTTAAAACAATTTGGAGGAAGACTTTAGGATGAAAAGAATAAATAGGGGAGGAGCCAGGCCCATCAACCGAAAATAGGAATAGATGAGGACAGTTTATCCCGTCGAAGTGGTGTTTATCCGGTATCTGGAAAAACCGTGTACAGAATGCGAATGGTTTTCTGCCGACCAGCCCAACCGGGCGTTCTGGCTTTGTAGACGCCTGGTATGAGATTACTCACGAATTTGCCTGAAGCAGCCCTAGCAGCTTGGGAAGATCAATGGGTTTGACCAGGTGGGCATTGAAGCCCGCTTTCAGAGCCCGCTCTTTGTCGCCTTCCTGCCCATAGCCGGTGATGG
>NZ_QLMC01000006.1:67010-146979 GCF_003259745.1 Larkinella arboricola
CGGGACCGAATTGCAGGGAGGTGGGGTTTTTCAGACCGGCGGTGATGTCGAGCCGGCCGTTGGGGTTGTCTTTGAGCCGACTGGACTTAAAGTTAAAGCGACCATTGCGCACCTGCTCCCGGGAAGGTTTTTCTTTTTTGGGCTTTTTCCTGAGTTTGTGCTTATCCTTGAATTTGTTACGGTCAGGTGCAGGCCTTTGACTCCAGGTGTTGGTGGGGTTTAGAAAAAGGCTGATAAGTAGCCAGCAAACAATCGTTCGCATGGACAAGGAGGGGGTAAAAAACTTTCTCATACAACTTTGGCCAAGTCAAAAAATGAATTACTCTTAATTTGTAAAGCAGCTGAATTTTAAATCGATTTCGTCGATGTTGAAACCCAGGTAGTTTGGGCATTCAACCCTAACTCAAGCGATCAACAAAGCAAACTATGATTCGGCGGGAGGAAAATGGTAGAGAAAATGGTGCTGAAATTATCCAAAATAAGTATGAGATTACATTGAAAAATTTCAATTACACATATGTTTTTGACTCAAAGGCCTAAGTAATTAGCGAATGGCCCAACAGGACATCCTAGACTCATTTGACACGGGACTACTCCATAATAAATGGTAAGGGCCATATAGTGATTCATATCCGGCCGGAGCCTACTAGTAAAGCCTCCACCTTACTAGTACAGACTCCTGACTGCTATCTTCGGGATCATGACATTTCTTTGCCGGTCAATGACCCCGGAACGGGTAGCATTGACCGGCTTGGCTGCTAAGGCTGGTCATCGGAAGCAGTGCCTGCATAGTCTGCAAAAAATAGTCCATCCAACTATACAAATTACCAACGGCAATTTTACACTACCTTTCAAAACCGTTTTAGACCCTTAGTGAGCCACGGAACCCCCGGGCGGCATAGTAAGACTCTGCTCCATTATGATATATGAAAACGTGACCATAACGGTAATCACCAAAAAGTGCGCCCCCAAGTTTTCTGATTTCAGCAGGTGTTTCCACCCAGCTCGAGGTTTTTGTATCAAACTGGCCAAGTTTCTGCAACGCCCCATACTGTTCTTCCGTTAACAACTTAATGCCCATAGCAGCCGCCATATCAACCGCATTGTTTGCCGGTTTATTTTCTTTCCTCGACTCGAGCGCCTGGCGGTCGTAACAACAACTTCGTCGGCCTTTCGGGCTTTCTGCTGAACAATCATAAAAAATGTATTCGCCTGTCTTTTGATCGTGCCCGACTACATCCGGCTCACCGCCCGTCCGTTCCATTTCATAAAGTGACCATAGCTTTTCTCCGTTAGCTTCCAGCCTGGCTTGCACGGTATTCCATTCCACATCCGGATGACGGTTCATATTTTTCGTAAAACGGACTTTCAGCGTACCCAGCAGGCTCTCCTGTTGTTCTGGTGACAACTCCTTTTCAGGAGTGGTTTCAATTGACTGTATCATAATGTGTTAGTTTAATTTACTGACTACGTCCTGCAATCTGGTATGGGCCATATTCAAACCTTTCGCAAAGGGTAACTGTAACATCTGATCCCGAAGTGCAACGGATCGATACACGATATGCATTTGGAGTTTGCTGGTGTGGTCAGTGAGTGGTTCAAACTCCAGAAATTCAAGCTGGGCACCAAAAGGCGCGTTTTCCATTTCAAAGGTGCGGGTGATTTTTTGGTTCGGGACAAATTCATGGATGGTTCCATGAGCCTCAAATACCACATTACCCCGCGCATCGGTGGTCTGGAATTGCCAACTGCCGTGCTTTTTATTTTCCAGTTTGATCACTTTTGTCCCCATCCATTGTTCCACAATGTCGGGCTCGACGTAGGCTTTAAAAAGCAGTTCCAGAGGCAAATCAAACTCCCTCGTAATCACCAATTCCTGTCTGCCGTCTTTGGCCTTTATTTTTGTTTTTTGTTCCATACTACGTGATTTTATAGTTTTTCATGACGGTCTCTAGTTTGTTGAACCGGTCTTCCCACATAGCGCGGAAGGGCTCAATGAAGTCGGCGACCTGTTTCATTTTTTGGGCATTGATGTGATAGTAGATTTCCCTGCCGTTTTGTTGCTGTTGCAGCAATTCACACTCGGTCAGAATTTGCAGGTGTTTTGACACGGTAGGTCTAGCCGTGTTAAAGTTTGCGGCAATGGCACCCGCCGTCATTGATTGTGAGGCCACCAATAGAAGGATAGCCCTTCTGGTGGGGTCGGCTATGGCTTGAAATACGTCCCGTCTTAAATTCATCGTGTAGTTATTTGACTACAAATATACGTGTAGCTATTTAACTACGCAAATTTTCCTAAAGTCAGGTTTTGCGGGACAATCTCGGGTGCAGTACTACTTCTTAAAATAGCATTGATGGGGCTTCCATGCGCGAATTCCAGTCACGTCCTTCAGTCAGTCACTATGACGCATAATACGGCCTCAATCCATTGAACTGGCAACGGTTTGAACTGGGGAGTATCGATTATCGATTGTATTCCATTGAGCAATCTACCGGCCTTGGCTACCGAAAGACCCTCAGGAGAATGATGAAATCCGGAGAGGGATTAGAAAAAAGGAAATACGAGTTGTTTCAGGCAAGTGGTGCGTTTCCACCTCTTGAAGATAGGAGGATTCTATCAAAATTATCACGCTTCTATCTTGCCCGTCGTATGTGGGAATGAGGTTACTATGGGATGGAACGGGATCGCCAGTTCGGTGGCTTGCTGATATGTACGGCAGACCGGCCCACTTATTACTTGACAGACCAACTCGTCGTTGAGGCATCCCAACGACGAGTTGGTCTGTCAGGCCCTTAAGCCCGTTCGACGTTTACAGCATTTAAGCCTTTCTTACCGCGCTCCACTTCGTAGCTTACTTTGTCGTTTTCCCGAACCTGATCAATCAATCCCGAGGCATGGACAAATACATCCTCCCCGCCATCGTCGGGTTTAATGAAACCAAACCCTTTGGTTTCATTGAAAAATTTAACAGTTCCTGTTGGCATATTTCAGTTTTTTTGCCGCAAGGACGGTAAAAAAACTATTAATTTCAAACCTATACCGAGCATTCACAGGATTAACCGCTAACCAGCAGAACAAGGCCGTGGCCCTGATGGTGGCAAAAGAGCGTTTCTTTCACAGCTTCCGGTTCCAAATAGCCGCATCAGGCACGGTATTCGAACGCCAGTAAGATCATCGCCGGCCGGATTTAGTCCATTGGATCATTCATCCGACGTTCAAGTACTTCTTTTCAGAAAGCGGCCCTGTTTCAGAGCTAAATTTAATAACCTTCATGAAGGTTGACTTCATCATTTAGCGTTTCCCCGCTTAAGTAGCTGGTAACATTTGAAATAAACTTTTCCACCTTGTCTTTATTTTCGTTCTGGTGGGCCGCACCCGTATGCTGGGTCAAAATAACATTTTTCATAGTCCACAAGGGACTCTCCGGGGCCAGAGGCTCATGCTCGGTTACATCCAGCACCGCGCCTACCAGCCGGCCTGTCTCCAGCACCCTGATCATCGCTTCTTCATCCGTCGTGGTGCCTCTGCCAACGCTGGCATACAGGCTACCCTCTTTCATGGTAGAAAAGAATTGCTCAGAAACGTAGTTTTCCAGGTTTCCCGGTAGGGTATTGATAATCAAATCCGTTTGGGGCAGGTGGTCCAGCAGTTCCTCAAAGGAATGGATTTCTGCATCCGGGTCCTGTTTCGCCGTCATCTGGATTTGGCAGCCAAAGGCACTCAAGATTTTTTTGATATGGACACCAATGGCTCCCGAGCCCAAAATGATGACTTTTTTCGTACCCAGAATGTGCAGTTCATTGCTGATGGTTTGGCCTACCCACTGCTTTTCAAGCTGAAACCGTACCAGCTGATGAACCCCGCGGTAAAAGGCCAGAATTCCACTGACGATGGTTTCGGCACAAGGTTGGGCCGAAATATCACCGACATTGACAACGGTTCCGCTAAAATTACTATCCTGATACTGTTCAAAACCAACGGACTCCAGGTGCCAGAACTCCAGCGAAGATGGTACGTTCTTCATCCAGTCGGCTGGCGGGTTACCAATCAGGAACTGACAGGATTCAAAGGCTTGTTTCAGTTCATCGTCAGACGTTGAACCGGCAAAGGTGATCCGGGCGTCAGGTGGCAACCCATTTTTCAGATTTTGTTGTTCGTCTTCTGCCAGGTTTGCATAAACCAGAATTTCCATAGTTTCCCAGGTTGAGTGATAAAACGACATCGCCCGCTAGCCTTGACACCCCGCGGGCGATCCATCTATAACTTCCAGGTATAGCGGAATGATCAGCGTTTTTACCAGAAAATGATTTTACACCCGGTATTCCGACTTTGCGGTTATGATACGGAGGTAGAAGACCCGAATCCGTATGGCAAGATAGACTCCCTGCGCCTAGCGGTATTGCTTCAGCCAGTTGTACATCGCCAGTTGAGCCCGGACTGCCGGTTTATGGGACGGTTCAACGGTTTGATTCTGCCCCTGCTCATCGATCTGACGGATTTTAAGCGTATCATTGAGCTGAAAATCAAGCAGCTGAAAAATCTCTTCTCGTAAGGCGGGGTCATAGATCGGAAAGCCTACTTCAATCCGGTGGTATAGGTTACGGTTCATCCAGTCGGCCGACGCCAGATAGATTTGCGGCTGGCCGTCGTTGTTAAAAAAGGCCACCCGGCTGTGCTCCAGAAACTGATCGACCAACCGAATTACCTCAACGCCTTCACTAATGCCCGGCACGCCCGGCAGCAAACAACAAACGCCCCGAATAATCAGCCGGACCTGCACCCCCACCTGGCTGGCTGCATAGAGCCTGTTGATCATCACGGCATCTTCCAATCCATTGACCTTAATCACAAGACGAGCCTCTTTCCCCTGCCGCGCCAGATCCATCTCCCGCTCAATTAACCGCAAATAATGCTGTTGAAGATTGACAGGCGCCACGAGTAGATGGTTTAACCGACTTATAGGTTTCTGCTTTTTGAGATAAGCAAACACTTTCTCTAAATCCTTGACCATTCCCGCATGGCTGGTAAACAAACCGTGATCGGTGTAGACTTCCGCCGTCACTTCGTTAAAGTTACCCGTGCTTAAATACGCGTATCGCTCGCTTTTCCTCCGGCCTTGGGCGGTAGCGCTCCGTCGCTTCACCAAGGCAATTTTGGCGTGAACCTTGACGCCGGGCAGACTGTAAATAATATTTACGCCCGCCTTCTTCATCGCTTTGGCCCAGCGCAGGTTGTTGGCTTCATCATAGCGCGCTTTCACTTCCACAAAAACCGTCACCCGTTTACCATTGCGGGCGGCACTCATCAGCGCATTGGCGATCACCGAATCGGCAGCGATGCGGTACAGGGCAACCTGAATCGAGTAGACCAGCGGGTCGATGGCGGCTTCGTTAAAGAAACGTAGCACGTAGCTGTAGGACTGATAGGGAAAATGAAGCAGGCGGTCGCGCTGACCAATTGCCTCCAGCATCGACTCGAAGCCGTCCAGCTCCCGGCAGGGTAAGGCTGGGAGTACAGGAACGGTTAAGCCAGCCTGTTTTGCTAACGGCAATTTCATCAGATCGCTCAAATTGAGGTAGCGCCCGGCGGCCATCAGATCCTCCTCCTGCAACCTGAACAGGTTGACGAACCGCTCAAGCAAGTTGGGCGGCATGGCCTCATCATACAGAAACCGGACGGGTGGAGCGGTTTTTCGTCTGGCCAGCTGGTCTTTAATCTTTTTGACCAGGTTGCCCCGAAATTCATCATCAATATTCAGGTCTTCGGCCCGGTTTAGCTTAAAGCTATAACAGCCCAGAATCTGGTATCCGGGAAAAACCCTGGATAAATTCGCCCGAATGATGTCATCCAAAAAAGCAAAATAAGCCACGCCGTCGACCGGTGATAGTTCGACAAACCGGGACACGTTTTCTTTAGGAACGTTCAGGTAAGCCATGACGATGTCATCGGGTGATACCGTATCGGGAAGTGCCGCCCCCTGATGGGGCCGCATCGACAGGGCAAAATAAAGCGATTGGCTTTCGAGCAGGGGCAGCCGGTCGCGCCGTTTCATACGGCGGTGAGTACCCACAAAAACCGGTTGAAGATAGGCCAGAACGGTGCTGTGAAACAAGTCGGCGGCTTCCTGTTGATGCACATCCAGGAAGGGTTCGTTCTGATAGATGACAACCTTGCTTTGCTTCAGTATAGGGACTAGCTCGCCTTCAAAGAGCTCATCAAACCGCTGGCGCTGGCGACCCACAAGCTGGGCTATTTCGCTGAGCACCTCCTGAGGATCGAAGGGTAACTGCCTCTGTTTTTTTTCGGGAAGCGCCGATAAGCTGCGCAGGGCCGCCACGCGGACCCGAAAAAACTCATCAAGATTTGAGGAGTAAATAGCAAGAAATTTCACCCGGTTGGCCAAAGGTACATCAGGGTCGCTGGCTTCGTCGAGCACCCGCTCGTTGAAAGACAGCCAACTTACATCACGATTCAGGTAAGGCAGAATTTCCATGTCCAGGATCAATGGGGAATAAGGCCCGTTGATAGCCTTTACCCGTAAGTAAGCAAAAAGGTGGTAGAGTCTGACCGTTGGCTAAAGCCTTTAGTGTCAATAGAGAAAGTTTTTGTTTCTTGTTGTACGGCTAAAGAAATAACCAATAGGTCCTTTTTAAAGCCTGTCAATCCGGTTCTGGTTTCCAACGAGTCTTTTAAAATCGAGTATGCACCTTTTAAATTATCGATGCATGAAAAATTTAGTGGTTAGCCTTACGGTGTTAATGCTCAGTCTTTCAACGGTTTTCGCCCAATCGGCTGCGGACCAAAAGGCCGTCGAGTCGCTGGTGACCCAGTTTGGTCAGGCCTTTAACGCCCATGATCCGAAGGCATTCGCAGCGGCTTTTGCCGAAGACGCCGATTTTACCAACTGGCTGGGGCAATCCGCCCACGGGCGTTCCGAAATTGAGCAATTTCACGTGCCGGTTTTAACGGTTATGTATAAAAATGGTGTTCAGCAACTGACGCCCCCCAGAATCCGGTTCCTAAGCCCAACTATCGCCGTTGTCGATATCTGTTCGGAGGTTAAAGGAGGGGTGAGCCCGGATGGTAACCAGCTCCCCCTTCTCAAGTTTTTGCTGAACTGGACCGTCACCAAAGAACCCAATGAGCAATGGCTGATTAAAGTCATGCACAATGCGCGCTTGCCTGAATAAATCAGATCGATTCGTTGGACGGCCCTTATACTACTGCCGTCTATTTCAGCGAGTAAGCCTTTACGGTATTATGGAAAAAGGTGGGCACAAATAATAGCTGGCTGCCTGGATCATAGGCAATATCAGCAGAGTTAATCTTTTCTGCGGACGTATCCAGCTTTAACTCGGTTTTTCCATCTGCCTGCACATACCAGATCTTACCACCCCACTCGGTGATGACATATTTCTGATTACCCAGCGCCACAATACCGTCAATGCCTCCCGTGGCCTTGCCAATGGTTTTTAGCTGTTTAGTGGCGGGGTTCATGGCCAGCAGCGACCCGTCGCCATTGCCGATGAGCAACTGGTTGTTATCGACCAGAAGGCCATTGGTGCCTTTCAGGGGAGCGCCTTCCAGAACCAGGTTTATTTTTCCATTTGTCAACGCCCATATTTTACTTTCACCGGAATCGGAGATATAGACCGTCTTTTTCTGGGGATCAATGGAAATGTCGTTAAGAAACTTGGCGCCCGGAATGGCATATCGGTTCAAGATTTTACCGGAAGACAGTGCAATTTCGGCTACCTGCGTCATTTCCGTGACGTACAGCTTGTCGCCCAGAATCCCCATCCCTTTGGTTGAATTCAGGTTGTCGGCAAATTTTAACTGGATCACTTTTCCGTCCAGCCCTACTTTGGCGATGTAACTACTCTTATTTTCCAGTGACGGCCCGCCATTAATACAAGCGACATAGAGTATCTTTTGGGTTGGGTCAAACAAAACGGATTCGGGCGTACGTAGCGTCGTGTCCGTTTCCCATACGGGTTTGAGTTCGATGGTCTGAGCGTGAAGCGAAGTCAGCAAACCGCCGAATACACTCAGCAGGCCAGCAAGGAAAGACGTTTTCATATAGGAATAGATTTAAAAGATAAGTATCAGGCTGTGCAAAAGTACACAAACTTACAAACTTAGCTCTGTCCGCTGGGTCAAATGAACAGAAATGCGATGACAAGCAGCATGAAGATGGGTTTGTGCTGCTGATCCCTTATTTTACCGTTACCTTTAAACAATTTTTTAACATATGAACAGCGGTCTGGTCCGGATCTTGCAGTGCTACTAGGCCACGGCCAGGAAGTTACTGTAGTCCTGGAATGAGTTATTACCTGATAGGCTACAGGGTGGGCCAGAAATTATTTGGTTTATTTCAGGAGTTTTTAGTTATTACTATGTCGTAATCCATTGCATTCAAAGATATCCTACTAGTTTGTTATGCCCTAAAAGAGTGAATTAATTATATCGCTTATAACAATGTTTCATTTTTTATATTTGCTAATGTTTTGTCAACTTAGTTCTCCCGCAGGTATTTTAATTGGTCAGAAATAAGGGCAGGAATTTGTGAGTCTTTATCTAATAGTATCGGGAGGAAATAACGGCCGTGCCTTTATCCCATTAACAGCCCAGGAGTTCTAAGAATATATATGAAAGCAGTTTTATCTACCCCTGAAGTGCATAACCGAATCGATTACATTGACATTACCAAGGGGATAGGAATTTTATTTGTCGTCTTTGGGCATGTCGGTTTCCTGGGTGCGTATGCCTTCATGTTCCATATGCCGCTTTTCTTTTTTGTCGCCGGTATGTTATTCTGGCCCAGAAAGGATGAAAAGTCCTACTTTACGGATAAAGCCATTCAACTACTCGTTCCCTATACGGTTTATTTACTTCTGATTTATGGATTTCAGCTTTACGTAGAATTTCAAGACAAGCCGTTAACGCTCGAAAATGGCCTTAAAGCGATTGGAAAAGGCATTTTAGGCAGCCGATGGCTGGGTGGCTACACAACCGTCTTCTGGTTTATTCCCTGCTTCTTTCTGGTTCAGCAGTTGACAAACGGGCTCCTGAACCGCGTAAACCCGAAGCGGATTCTGGGTCTTATGGGATTACTGCTTCTTCTAAGTTACCTGGATTCACTTTATCTCCAGCCGATTCGGGTGCCCTGGAACATCAATGTCACGCTGGCAGCCATCCCTATTTTTTATGCGGGGTATGCTTACAGTAAAAAGGAATGGACGGTGAATGTATTCTTTGTTATACTAGGCTCCTTCGTCGCCTGTGCGTTAGTCTACAAAGGCTATCACAATACGTATGACATGAAAAATGCTTACTACGGAATTCCCGTTTTAACCTTATTGTCTTCAATCTGTATGATCCTTTTAATCATATGGATTTCGAGGGCCTTGTCGGAGACCGTCTTTCTTTCTTCCTTGTTCCCCACCCTGGGCCGGGCTTCGCTAACCATCATGTACCTTCATGAACCCATTCAGTCGATTGTAGCCGAACACTGGACCCAGGATAAAGCCGTACGCATTGTGATGGCCGTCGGTCTACCGGTTATTGTGTACCAGTTGCAAGAAAAAACCGTGTTAACCCGTGCCTTATTTTTAGGCTCCCGAAGGGATTTCAAGCTGTTGTTTCAGACGAAAAAAGAATTAGTTAATCAGCAGGACCGGGTTATGAGTTCTTCCAGCGAGCCTAATTTACACGCCAAGCACCTGGATGCATAACCCGTTCCGGGTATTCCAGCTTCCATTCCGAAATCGGGAACTATCGCAGCAACTGGATACGCTTTTCAACCGGGGTCGGTGGCAACCGATAACCTGCTCCATTTATAGTATTTGCACGTATCCGTTAACCGTATTGACTTATTCCGAAATTCTCTATAACGCGGTTACAACAGTGCCAAGATCGCTAACCTCTCCGGTTCAATGATCACCTTCCGTCTGTCGTCAGCAGCCGCTTGCCTTTTTACGAGTTTTTCTATTCCAGTCGGTCGATTAAACCCCTAACGGCCCCCGTCGTTAACCCCGTTAAATTTGCCAGCTCGCCCGCGGTCATTGGCCCCTTTTCTATCAGAAATCTTAGGTATTTATGGCCATTTCCCGAAATGCAGAGCTTTCGGGAAATGACTTCATGCATCTGAATAGAGGTGTATGAATGTTGCTGGTTCAGTTTCCTTATTCGTTTAATTACATCGTTATCCATTTATATACCTTAGTTTATAAAAAGCTTAGTTATAACGATAACAATAATTTTATAATGTGCCCAGATCATTTCGGAGCCCTGATACCGAGGCAGGTCAGGAGCACACGGCTTCCTTTCCCCTTGTTCCAGTTGACATTTTCAGCAAAGCAAAATTGAAATTTTAAACAAAGTCCTCCAGAGCGCCTGCTGCTACCTTTGTATCAACAAAACACAACAAAAACACAACAATCAGTATGAAAACCGTCTTAGACATTGACAATTACAATGGGAAATTGCAGCAGCCCCTTGGTTCTGGTTTCAACGCATCGTCAACCGCCACAGATGTGCTAACAGGTATTGACCTTACTGGTACCGTAGCAATTGTTACGGGTGGTCATGCAGGAATCGGGTTGGAAACAACCAAAGCCCTTGCCGCAGCGGGAGCCACCGTGATCGTACCTGCCAGAGACATTAAAAAAGCAGAGATGAACCTGCACCGTATCGCTAACGTGGAACTCGCGTCGCTGGATCTGATGTCTCCCCAATCCATTGATGCTTTTGCCCAGCAATTCCTGGCATCGAACAGGCCGCTTCATTTACTGATCAACAATGCGGGAATTATGTGGGTGCCACTGCGTCGGGATAGCCGGGGTATCGAATCTCAACTGGCGACGAATTACCTCGGGGCCTTCCATCTTACTGCGCGGTTATGGCCAGCGCTGAAAAAAGCGGATGGAGCCAGGGTAGTCAATCTGTCGTCATTCGGCCATCAGATGGCCCCCTTCAACTTTGATGATCCGAATTTTGAATACCGTGATTATGAAACCTTGCAGGGTTATGGGCAATCGAAAACCGCTACTATTCTATTTACTGTTGAGCTGGACAATCGGGCAAAAGCATCTAACGTACGCGCCTATTCCGTACACCCCGGCTCGATCAATGGAACGGAATTAGGGCGTGAAGCTCCGCTTGAATTATTTCAGCAAATGGGCTTCTGCGATGCAGACGGGAATACCCTGCCCGAAGTGGCGGCCAAGCTGAAATCCATTCCGCAGGGTGCTGCTACTACCGTATGGTGTGCAACGAGTCCCCTGCTCAACGATCTGGGAGGAGTGTATTGTGAAGACGCCGATGTGGCCGAACTCGATACTGGTATGCTCGGACAACGGTATGATGATCCGACGACACAGCGGGGTGTGCGCCCGTATGCTGTGGACGAGGACAACGCCAAAAAGTTGTGGAAGCTTTCTGAAGAGATGATCAGCCTACGGTTTAAGGCCGAATAATCCATAGGATTTTGCCGGATTTAAAGCAAAAGCGGCCCTTATCACGGATGGCAACAGTTTTATATCAGGCTTTACGTTGCCTGTAAAAAACAGTTCAGTGCCCGAGCGGACTCGTATAGGGCAACGGCCAGACTTTAAAGCCAGCGTTCATACCGGAATGGTAACGGCAGTAGAAACCGGCGAAGTAAAACGGGATATTGCTTACCACGGCGATACGTTAAACACCGCTTCCAGAATTCAGGGTGTTTGTAATGACTATGGAAAGAGCTTTCTTGCTTTCCAGTATTTAATTGACCGAATTGGCGGCCTTCAATACCTGAAGACAGAACCACTGAGCAGGGTCCAGCTTAAGGGCAAAGCCGGGAGGGTTGGATTCGTGTGCATCGAAAGGCCCCCCGGCAACAAGACATTACTACGGATGAATCCTTTTAACCCTTTTACCAATGGAATTTAAGACAAACTACATTACGCCTGATATTAAACTGTCGGTCTTCGAAGATAAGTTATTCAAAACGGAAGTTCTTTTCGAACACCATCTCCTGGTTTGGTTTATATCGGGTGAAACAAAGATTATTCAGGCTGGAACCTCCTATTTGTTTACTGCCGGGGATATTTTTCTGATTCCACGAAATCAAGTAGTTACTATTATTAACTATCCTAAAAACGGACTTCCCCATAAAGCCGTGGCCATGCATTTAACAGTGGATAGACTACGGAATTACTACGCGAAACTCCCTGTCAAACCGGTAGCGTATGTGACAGATAAAGTGTATCAGTTTAAAAACCATCCCTTATTGCATAGTTGTCTGGCGTCCTTAGTACCTTATTTCGACATGCAGGAGGACTTTCCCGAAGAGATTGCATCCATGAAAATACTGGAAGCGATTACGATCTTAAGAACGATTGACAAAGATGTCGATGGCATCCTGGCAAACTTTGACACGCCGGGAAAGATTGACCTGGTAAAATTTATGGAAAGTCACTTTATGTATAACCTGCCCCTCGAAAAATTCGGCTACATGACCGGTCGCAGTCTGTCTACGTTTAACCGGGACTTCCGGAAGACGTTCAGTGCTACACCCCAGAAATGGCTGACCCAAAAAAGGCTGGAGTTTGCGCACTACCAGATTGCCGAGCACAAAAAGAAACCGGTCGAAGTATACCTCGAAGCGGGTTTCGAGGATCTTTCCCATTTTTCCTTTGCTTTCAAAAAGCATTTTGGCTACATACCAACCACGCTGGTAAAGGCCCGGTAACGGCCTGATTTTATCATCAGGCATAGGAAATAATCGCTAAGCAGGGGTGCTGATTAGTCTTTTAAAAAATCCGTTTTGCATCGGCTCTCAACCCGTTGAACACTGACAAATGTGAAAAAGGAACTTTGTGAAGGATAGGGTTGAGGACATTACAATCGGTCGGCAAGCTATATTCAATGGCATCTGTAGCCGTAAAACGGCCTCGTATCCTTCAAAATGGAGCAAGGGCCATAGAACAGATTATTTGCTAGTCTTATTCATACAATTCTGCGCACCTATTTGTCAGACAAATTAAGAATACAAAAATTCCGTAAACAATTGCAATAGCTACTAATAATCAAGCATTTACCATTAACTTTAATTAATAAAACGATTTAAAATGCCTCTTGAATTAACCATAATACAGCAAATTGAAGAACAGTACCGCTTGTTAGTAGAGAGTGTGCAGGATTATGATATTTTTTACTTGATAGGCACGGTTATATCCAAACCTGGAATCATAGAGCCTACCGAATTAAAGGTTACTCCACGCCTGAGATTTTAGGCAAACATTTTTCCCTGTTTTATTCCCAGCAGGAAATAGCCAGCGGAAAACCAGCTCGTCTGCTGGAAATCGCATTCCAGCAGAGACGCCATGAGGAAGAAGGCTAGCGAATCCCTAACGACCAACAAAACCGACAAAAGCCTTTCCGCTGTGCTGGATTTAGCAGCAGGAAAGCCCCACCTGACCCGCCTATAGCGATCTACTCGCTGGCCCGCCCTAATTTTTTCAGGAGTCGATAATGCGAATGCAAGGCCGAACCGAACGTTGGATTCTCCAGATAAGGCAGCCCATGTTCCTGCGCCGTTTGTTTCACCAGAACCGAAATGGCGGGATAATGAACATGGCAAACTTTAGGAAACAAATGGTGTTCAATCTGGCGGTTAAGGCCCCCGCAGAAAAAAGATACAACTGCCGAACGGGGGGCGAAGTTAGCCGTTGTGTGCATTTGATGCACGGCCCAGGCCTCCTCGATGGTAGTCTCATTAATGGGTACCGGAAACGATGTGCCATCCACAACGTGGGCCAGTTGGAAGACCAGCCCCAGAACAAGCCCTTCCACCAGATGCATGAGGAGAAATCCGATGGCCAACTGCCACCAGGTCAGATCGAGCAGCAGATAAGGCAGCACCAGAAAAAAGAAGTAATAAGCCGCTTTGGTGGCAAACAACCGGATGTACTCCCGACGGGGATGGGAGGAGTTATCGTAAAAGCCAAATCGTTTGGTGAAGAATTTCACGTAGTCTTTGCTAAGCACCCAGGAAAGAGAAGCCAGCGAGTACAGGCCGAAGGCATAATAGTGCTGAAAGCGCTGCCAGGGGCGTAGCGGTTCATCGGCATCCACGCGAACCAAACCCGGCGCAATTTCCAGGTCGTCATCATGGCCATGAATATTGGTGTAGGTATGGTGGACTACATTATGAGTGATTTTCCAGAGGTAGGCATTGGCACCCAGCAAATAAAAGGTGTCGCCCAATAGTTTATTGACCCAACGGTGGGACGAAAAAGCGCCATGCAGGGCATCATGGGAAACATTGAAGCCAATAAATGCCGCAAACATACCCAGCACAATGGCCATAGCCAGCATGGTCCAGGTGCCGAACTGATTGGAAAGAATCAGGACATAGAGCAGGATATAACCCCCTAAAAAAAAGGCGGTTTTTGCCCACATAACCCCGTTGGCATGGGGAGAAAGTCCATTTTCCCTGAAATAGGCATCAACCCGCTGTCGAACTGTCGCAAAGAACTGGGACCGGGCCGTATTGGCAAATCGTAACTTGGTTTGCATCAAAAAATATAATAAGAATCTGGTAATGTTGGGCTGCTTCAGGTATAAATTAAGAAATCTCAGGTGAACCCGAATCATTCAGTTTTTGATAAAAGATACAAGTTCACCGCTATAAAACGCATCTTGACTTCTTTTATGACAAAAAAGTCATTCAAAAATAAAAACTACTACTTCTAACAGGCAATA
The DNA here is from genome assembly GCF_003259745.1 of Larkinella arboricola. Lineage (GTDB taxonomy): Bacteria > Bacteroidota > Bacteroidia > Cytophagales > Spirosomataceae > Larkinella > Larkinella arboricola. The sequence goes on from NZ_QLMC01000006.1 coordinate 81,760, forward strand.
AAGACTGTTTCGCCTATTCGCGGGTAACAAAAAGAGGCAAGGTTCGGCGACTCTCTGAACATATACCCCCGGTATTGCTCTTCACGGTTTTACTTATAGAACTATACCAATTTTTCGAATAAGGAAGAATGATCTTTGCCTTATAATCCTGAATCCAAATAAACTATCTTTTATCTATAACTAAAAAAACCGGCCTATGTTAGTGCGTATGCAACGGTTTTGATAATCCCGGTATACCGGAGGCTGGCGACAATAGGATTAAACCTGTTGCTCTATTCTGCCCGAGTCGTTTGCTCAGGAAAATGAAGTCCTTTTCTGGGGCTGAGGTATGTTGAATAGAGTCGAATGTTAACCTCCGGGAGTCCGGTGCTTTCATGAAGTAATCCCTAATGGGAAATGATATAACTCAGTTGTAAGATGAACGTCAGGCAAACAGAAGTCAGCAAAATGCCCCTGATTTTCAGAATGGTAGAATAACCGAAACAGTAGTGCCCTGATCCACCTCCGACTGAATGGTGATCAGACCAAAGTGATTCCGAATGATTTTCCGGCAGTAGGTCAACCCAAGCCCGGTGCCTTCCCGAACTTTGTTATGCGGCAACTGAGCAAACATATCGAAAATCTTTTCCAGTTGCGACTTGTCAATACCGATGCCATTATCGGCTATCTGAATTTCGATGTACCGGTTTCCTGCTGATAACTGATCGCTTATTTCAGAGGCTGTTACGGGCCTATAGGAGATTGATATCACCAGGGGCACCTCTTTTTTAGCAAACTTGATGGCATTACTCAGTAGCTGGTAGAATAGATGTTCGAGTTGAAAAGGGAAGCCCTTTATGGACGGCAGCACGTCCAGGTGAAGCGTGGCATTTCTGGCTTTTAACTGCGGGCTTAATTGGGTACATACGCTAGCCAGGATGGCATTCAAATCCGCCAACTCAACCGTTGTATCCTTGGCATCCAATATAGAAAAGTCCGATAGATTCTTGATCATCAGGGAAAGCCTTTCGGCACCAGCATTAATCTTTAACGCTAACTGCTCAGCCTGCCCGACATCATTTTTCCGGACAACATCTACCAATAATTCGCTGAAGATCCGGAGTTTTCGCAGGGGCTCCTGAATGCTGTGATTGGATGCATGACGGTACTGGCGATTTTCATCAATGGTATTGGTTAGCTGTCGGCTTAAATTTTTTACCGCCTGATCACTTTGCTCGAGCAATTCGATCTGTTGCAAATGAAACGAAATCAAATCGGCAAAAGCCATAAACATGCCTTTAATCGTAGCGTTTTCAACTTTTGCCGGTTTGGGGTCAAGTGCACACAGGGTACCAAAAAATTCACCTGACTTTAAGATGATTGGAAAGGAAATATAACTCTGGAAGCCATACATGATCGGGGTCGGATGGTTACAGAATTGCTCATTTTCCTGCACATGATCAATAACAACCGGTTGATGAGAATCCCGGATTTCATTACAAATCGTGGTTTCTATCTTTAATTCTCCACCAGGCAAGATGCCCAGTTGAATTTCATCACGAACACTACAGGCAATCCAGCGGTCCTGAGTCACCCGGGCAATGGCGGCAAAGCGCATTCCGGTCGTTTGACACACCACATCGAGCAGCGTAGGAACAATATCGATTTTATTGACTCGTCTAATATCCCCCGCCAGGTCAGTGTTGCTATCCTTCATATTCATCTCGATTCGGTATAGTTTTGGCATCCCCCCCAGCCTGAAGGCCGGAAAAAGCCATATCGCACAACAGTCTTCCCGGATGAGATAATGCTAATCTGTCATAGATTGTTCAACACGAAAAGAATTTTTCGTGTCCAGCCTACTCTTTTGCTGTTTTTTACATTTTTGATCAGATCCGGACCGATGGGGGCTTTTATCGGGAATCATCAATTCCACCTGAAGATGGATTGGCGCCGGAAATACTTGTTCGCATCCCCCTGGCAAATGGGCTACTGATTGCCCATTTCTAGGCAGCGTTTATGGTTGTTCTATCCGCCAATGAGTAAAAAGCAATACATGGCAGGCAGATCGCTTTGCCGCCATGTATTGCAAGTTACGAGCGCTATTTCCGTTGCTTCTGAACATATTTGGCAACTTCGCCGATGGGGGCAATCCAGACGCCGTTGGCCGGGTCTTTGGCGTATTCACAGAGTTGTTTCAGCATGGATAGTCGGGTGGTTTGGGGGCCGGATTCTGCCGTTTCGTGTCCCGCCAGCACCAGCCATTGACCGGATTTACGCGCCGTCTCAATCAGTTCTTTGATCTCGTCAAAATCCTTGCCGTCCATTTCCATACCGTAAATCTGGGCCATATCGCAGTAAGCCGGATCGTTGGGGGCTTCGTTGCGCCAGCCGCGACCACTAATAAACAGATCGGCCACAATCGGCACGTAGCTCTTCGTATTGCGTCCGCGCCCCATAAACATCTGACCGCAGGGGTAGGCAAACACCTCGGGCTTAACACCCAGCAGTTCCTGCACCTGCTTGTTGGCTTCAATCAGTTCGGCCCGCATTTTTTCGGCGGTATAATCTTCCAGTGCTTTCTGCCGCGACCAGGTAAAGTTACCGCTGCACGGGTGATTGACCGAGTGGTTGCCCATTTCGTGCCCGCTGGCAACGGCTTTTTTCCAGCCCGCCAGCCGTTGCTTTACACTGGACGGCACCACGAAAAAGGTGGCTTTCACCCCGTATTGATCGAGCAGAACCGTACCCGCATCGACATTGCTCAGACGGGCGTCGTCGAAACTCAGACTCACGGCTACCTTTTTGCCGTTCGGCCAGACGATGGGAGCCGCCGATGGCTTTTCCGGTTTGATTTCACCCGAAAATGATAGACTCAGAACGGCAAAAAAGAGTGTAGCTACGCGGAAGAAAGGATGTAGTTTCATCGTCATAAAATCTGGTTTTACTTTTTACCCTGTAAATAATTGACCACCGAATCTGTCAGATCTTTGGCGGCAGCGGGCGTATAAGGTGAAACTGTCACCTCATAACCGCCATGCGTCATCTCTTCCGCCGTGAGCAGATACCCCAACCAGCCGTTGCCGTAGCCAAAATAGAAGGTGTACGGAAAGGGCGACCGGTCGCGGATTTCGTTAGAAATCTCGCAGAACAGTTCGAGTGGGGCGCTCCAGATGGCAATATCGTCGTTGATTTGCAGAAACCGGACGGGCAGCCGGACCAGGTTGACACCCGCTTTGGTAGTGCGCGTATAGTTTTTCAGATCGTCGGTCCAGCCTAGCTCCGGTTTTCGGGGCGTTTCGACGATAAGGCCGGCGGCTTTCAGCGTAATGTCGCTGGTGGTTGCGGTAATGGATTTATTGGCCTCCAGCACCTTATCACCCAGCAATACCCGAAACTGGCTCAGCTTCCCGGCCTGCGGACTCGGGTAGACGCTGTAAATGGGGGCCAGATTTCCGGCGGCTCCGTTGATAAACAGCAGTGGAGCGCCCAATTTCTGTTCGACGTATTCGGCCACCACGCCGGGCGCGTCGCCACTGATGAGCAGGTTGGACCCACTCATGACCGTACCATGAATCGCGTAATTGGAAACCAGCGCAAGCGGGCTGCCATCCTCTCTGTCAAGCCGAAGCAGGCCAATGCGCCGATCAACCGGCCCGTCAGGATTCATACCCAGGTACGCCTTTCCGTCTACATCCTTCGCCCGCCGGTTGATGTTGGCCTGCGACAACCCCCAGCCCACGCCCAGCCGGGCCGGAACGAGTTTCTGACGCGCTTCCTGAATACCGTCCAGCAGTTTACGTTCCACCATTTCCGTATACTCCGTATCGAATTGGTGCTGATACCGGTCGCCCAGAAAAATGGCCGGTAAGCCGGGAGGGCCGACTTCGGGCGCCGAATGCGTATGCGTAAAATTCCACCAGAAGTTTACGGGATCGATGCCCAGTTGCTTTTTCAATTTGGCCGCCACTTTATCATATTCCGATGGGGAAACCAGGCAGATATCGGTCGAAACAAGCACAAACTGCGTTTTTCCGTCGTCCATCACCACAATGCGGTGGTAAATCTTGTCGTAAACGCCGGTCGATTTGCGGGCTCCGTAGCCCAGCAGCATCTGATGTTTTTCCGGCGTAATATCCACCTTGACCACAGCCGCCCGAAAACCAGCCGCGTTTGGATGGATGGCCCAACTTAGCAGAGGAAAAAGCAACGGGATCGCTAAAAGCAGCAAACGGGTTCCAGAAGCCGGTATTTTTTTGAGAGAGAGTAGCATCGTAAGAGGTTTAGTTTATTGGGCTTTTCGAATGTACGCCAGCAGATCGGCCATTTGCTGCGGGTTTATCTGCTTCTCCAGTCCGGCGGTCATTGCCGACAGGTTCATGGCTTTCAGCGATTCGATGTCCTGGCGGGCAATGATGGTTTCCTGTCCTCCCTGATTGCGCAGGGTTAAAGCCGTTGGCGTTTCGGTCGAAATCAGGCCCTGCACTGTTTCGCCGTTTTTCAGCTTGATTGTCCAGAGATCATACCCGTCGGCAATGGACAGGTTCGGGTTCAGAATATCGCCCATGATGGATGCGGGCCGCCGATTGCGGATCGTTGCCAGATCCGGCCCGAAAGCCACCCCGCCCGAACCGCCAATCTGGTGGCATAGCGCACAGTTCTGCTGAAACACCAGCATTCCTTTTTCCGGATCTGCCTTTAAATCAAGCGCCGTCTGGTATTGCCGGATTACTTCATCCCGCTGCTGATCGCGTTTGGTCAGCAACACCCGCGCCCGGTCGCGCAGTTTTTTGTCGGAATACGCCATCAGTCCCACACTCCGGGGCCAGCCGATGCTGTTCTGGTCGATGGTTCCCTTCTCAACGGCATCCAGCAGCAACTTGATCCGGGCCGGTTTTACGGTTTCCGAACCCGCAAAAAACGTTGCAATGGCCGGTTCGCGAATGTCGGGCGTCATCACCGGCCACTTTTGCAGCACGTACTGACTAACGGTTTCGTCGGGAATGGAACTCAGCGCCTGCAAAGCCGCTACCTGCACCGAGAGTGGCTCGGTGGGCGCCATCAGTTTTTTCAGGAGCGAAACCTGATTGGCCGGATTGTGCAAGGTCAGGAAACCAATGGCTTCCGACCGCTGCTCGGGCGACTGTTTGGGATTCTCCGCCGTTTGTACAGCCCGTTGTAATGCCGCCGTTTTTTGGGCGTTGTCCGGAAGCCCGGTTACCTGCAAGACCTGCAAACAGGCCGAGCGCACCGACGCCGACGGATGGTCGAAAAAAGCCCGCATTAGTAAATCCTGTTCCGCCTGAAAATTGGAGTCCAGGGATGCGCTGCGCCGTTTCATCCCCTGCGCGATGCCTTTAATAACGGAAGCCTGCCACGTTTGCCGCTCCGCCGAAATCGGAGCGGTGGCTTTTTGCAGCAGTGCGTTGATGGTTTTCGGCGGTTGACTAGCCCCGGCCATCGCACTCAGCCGCTCGACCAGCGACCCATAGGCGGGTTCGTCGGGTTTAAAACGGGCTAATACCGCGTTGAGTAAATCACTGTTCTGCGACGAAGGCGCCGACAAAGCCGCCACCTGCACCCAGGGATCGCTGATGTCAGCAAAGAGTAATTTTTGCCGGGCCGTGGACGCATCGGATGTTTCGACAAAACCGAGGGTGCACAGCAACTGAAACCTGACTTTGGGATCGCGGTCCGACTGCATTGCCAGCATCGCCGGAACCAGCGCCGGAGCGGTTTTCAGGTGCAGTTCTGCCAATTTAATCGCGTTGGTCCGCACACCCGGAACGGGATCTTTCAAGGCCGTTGTGATTAGCTCCGGGCGCAGCTTGCCGAGTCCTTCCAGCGTCCAGAGTGCGTGAAGCCGACCGAGCGGCAGGGCCGGGTTCTGGGCCATTTTTTCCAGCGCAGCCACGTCCTGGGGAGTTGCCCGGTCCAGCAAAAGCCGTTGGGCATGGCGACGCCACCAGATGTTCCGGTCTCCCAGCTTTTCGATCAGTTGTGCGTTGGTCGCTTTTCCGAGGAGATTTTTATTCCAGGTGGCGGCTTTGGTACCTTTCGGGGTAATGCGGTAAATCCGCCCCTGATCGGTGCCGTTGTACAAGGCTCCGGATTTCACCACGTCCTCGGCCATCCATTCCGGATGCTCCACAATTTGCCGGTAGTAATCCACCACATACAGCGCCCCATCCGGTCCGATGTACATATTAACGGGTCGGAACCAGGCATCCGTCGAAGCCAGAAATTCTTTGTGGGCCTGCATCCGGCTGGCCGTAAAGGTGGCCCCTTTGTCGGTAATCTTGTCGAAATGAACCAGGTTACTGACCGGTTCGGCCACAAAGGTCACGCTGTCATATTTTGCCGGAAACGCCCCGCCCAGATAGTGCGTAATGCCGCAGGCCGAGGTAATCACGCCCACATCCGTCAGCAGTTGGTACTGGGCATTTTTGGTAATCGGAAACACTTCGGCGGCATTACCGTGGTCGGAAATCGACTGCGTGACGTTGGAAACCAGTAATTCCGGATTCCGCTTCAGATACGGTGTTGCGATCACCTCGTGGTAGGCGTGGTTGGCGTTGCTGACCAGCAGCCGGTTTCCCCAGGCATCGAACGAATGGCCAAACTGCGTATTACCCGAAACCGGCTCCAGTTCATACCGGTCGGGCCGGAAGCGGACGCTGCGACCGCTGGCGTTGTCGGGCAGGCGGATGCCATCCGGTTTTTTCGGATACAGAATGTCGCTGCCCCGGTCGCCAAATTCGTCTTTGTAGACCTGCGCCGTTACCGCCGATTCGTGGGCCAGATAAATCCAGTTGTCCAGCCCCAGCAACGGACTATTGACGTTGTGCTGCGGGTTCGAGAGCGCAAAACCGGTCAGAATCGTTTCCCGAACGTCGGCCTTGCCGTCGCCGTCGGTATCTTCCAAGTAGAGCACATCGGGCGCGTCGGTCACCAGAATGCCTTTTTTCCAGCGCATGATGCCGGTGGGCAGCACCAGATCGTCGGCAAAAACCGTGCTTTCGTCCATGCGCCCGTCGCCGTTGGTGTCGGTGAGGAGTTTGATTTTCCCGGTTCCGCTTTTGTCGAGCGGATAGCCGTGCATTTCCACCACGTAAAACCGTCCGTCTTCGTCAATTTCCATCGCCACCGGATCGGCCACCAGCGGTTCACTGGCCACCAGTTCGATCTGAAAGCCGGGTTCGAGTTCAAACGTTTTCAGGGCTTCTTCGGGCGAAATACCCGATTGTTTCGTAGCCTTCTGACAACCCAGCGCCCCGATGATCAGCACCGTAATCAAACTTGAAAAACACCACGTCTGTCGTTTTCTGTCACGCATTCTCATCAGGTTAATAATTCGGGTTTTGGGTCAATTTTGTATTCTGATTCATGGCCGACTGCGGAATAGGCAGCAGGTAATTTTTATTCGCAAAAAACGTATGCATACCGTCTGGTGCCGGAATAACGGTATAGGTCCATTTGCCACCCACCTGTTCAATTTTCATGGCGTGTACCGGCCCGTTCAGATTCTTTTCCGCCAGTTTCAACCGAAGCAGGTCATACCAGCGTTTTTCTTCAAAGGCCAGTTCAACCCGGCGTTCGCGCTGGATGGCCACCCGCATTTGGGCCTGCGTCAAACCGGTCTTCAGGGCGGGCAATTCCGAACGGGCCCGTACCTGATTGATGGCATCATACACCGAGGCATCCGGCCCCACCGCTTCGTTTTGTGCTTCGGCATAGCTGAGCAGGACTTCGGCAAGGCGGAAAATGATGAAATTGGCGCTGCTCAACTGGTGATTACCGTTGATGGCGTATTTCGGGTCCAGCCCTTTCCGCAGGTAATAGCCGGTATTGGTCGCTTCGTTGGTATTACTCAAATCCGTCGCATTCCGACTACCGACGCCCTGTTTCATCACCATTTCAGCGCCTACCCAGATGGATCCGTCGTATACGATTGACTGATAAAACCGTTTCTCCCGATTAAGATACGGATTCTGAGGATCATACCCCGACGCCGGATCAGAAATGGGCAAACCGTTTGCCATTGCGTATTCGTCCACCAGCTCCTGCGTGGGGTCCACTCCCCCATAGGCCCGTTGTACCCCGCCGACAATCCAGGGGCCCTGTAAGCCTTCCCGACCCCCGCCCAATGCCGTTCCGCCGAGGTACTGTTTGGCAAAAATCACCTCTACATTGTTGTTATTATCCTCGTAAAACAGCGTTTCGTAGTTCGGAAACAGACTGTGCGAACCCAGGTCCATGACCTGCTTGTTGGTGGCTGCCGCCCGTGCCCAGCGGCTTTTGTCGCCTGCCGTATTCTTCAGCGGACTGGCCCAGAACAATTCACACCAGCCTTTCAGGGTCAGCGCCGACGCTTTGGATACCCGGCCCGCTTCGGCCTTAAGCGGCAGATCATCGACAATGGCCGCGCACTCGTCCACAATGAACCGGTACGTTTCCTCGTCGGTGTTGCGGGCCTGAAAAATTTCGTCGCCCTGCGTGTTCTGGTTCAGCGTCCGGGTGATGAGCGGCACCCCGCCGTGGGCCGTCCACAGCAGTTGGTAATAATAGGCACGCAGAAACCGGGCTTCCGCCAGCTTGGATTTCTTCCACGTGTCGGGCAGGCTCGAAGCCGTTACTTTCTCGATGAATAAATTAGCACGGCGGATGTTGGCGTACTGCGACCAATAGTTGGGGGCATTGCTGGGTGTGTAGACCGAGTTGGCGTACAAAACCCGGCTGGTCTGGCCGTTGACGCCGTTCATGGCGTTGTCCGTGAAATTCTCCCAGGGATCGAAGGTATTGAACGGGCCGGGCAATCCCGAATAGATATTGTTCAGAAACAGGTCCGCCGTACCCGGATCGGTCCAGACGGCATCGTCGGCAATCTGGTCTTTGGGGGCTACTTCCAGAAAATTTTTACAGGAAAAGACAGCCAGTGTCATGAACAGCAAAGCTACCTTGCCGTTCCACTTTATAAGCTGATGCAGGTTCATCGGGGTATCGGTTTTCAGGTTAGAACGTGAGATTTAAGCCAACGGAAAGGACACGTTGCTGCGGATAATTCCGTCCGTTGACCTCGCTGACTTCCGGGTCAAAATTCCGCATCTTCGTCCAGGTCAGGACGTTCTGTCCGGACAGATACACCCGGGCATTCTGAATTTTAACTTTCTGGCTTATTGCCGGTGGAACCGTATAGGCCAGGGTGGCGCTTTTCAGGCGCAGGTAACTGGCATTACCCATCCAGAACGAAGATTTCTGGGTGTTGTTGGTGGTCGGAGCTGCCGTAATCCGCGGGTTGCGGGCGTTTGTATTTTCGGGCGTCCAGTAATCCAGGTTATCTTCCAGCGCGCCCATGCCGTTAAAGAAGGCCCAGGCCGCATCGTTCTGGTAGTAAAAGTTGGTTTTGGCCGCTCCCTGAAACAGCAGGTCCAGCGAAAATCCTTTATACTGCACGTTTGGCGCAATGCCGTAGATGATCCGGGGCGTTGCAACGGGATCACCAATGTGCGTGAGGTCGTCGTCGTTGATTTGACCGTCTTTATTGATGTCCTCGTACCGGATGTCGCCGGGTTGCACCTTGCCCCAGGGCTGCACGGCAATACCGGGTTTCAGGTTACCGGCTTCGTCAAAATCGGACACCTGAAAAAAGCCCAGTGAGTGGAATCCAAACTGCGTACCGAGCGGTTTTCCGGTCAACCGCCGGTTGATGTTGTTGTAGGTTGCAGCGGCTTCGAATACCTGCAACAGGGCGTTTTTGGCGTACGTAAAATTGCCGTTGAGCGACACGCGCAGGTCCGGCGAAACGCGGTAGGTGGAGCCGATGGATAGTTCCACACCCCGATTCTGCATCACCCCGGCGTTGACCTGACTCAGCCCAATCCCGTATTCGGAAGGAACAATCACATCCGGATTCACCAGCATATTCGAGCGTTTTTCGTAGAAATAATCCGCTTCCAGGTTAATCAGCCCTTTCCAGAGCGTGGCTTCAATACCGATGTCGGTTTTCTTGGCGCGTTCCCACGTAATGTTCGGATTGGGTTCGTTGCGTTCGCGGATGGCCTGCACGGCACTCCCCCCCAGCACGTAGGCCGGGCCCGCCACGCTGTAGGTGCTCATGTACTGGAACGCACTACCCGCCAGCGCACCCACTTCACCATACGATCCCCGGATTTTCAGGTTGTCGATCCAGCGAAGGTTCTGCTTGATGAAATTTTCTTCCGACAACCGCCAGCCGAGCGAAAAAGCCGGAAAGAAGCCGAACCGGTTCTCCGGCGCGAAGTAGTAACTGCCGTCGTACCGACCACTGGCTTCAACCAGATATTTGTCGGCGTAATCGTAGGTAACCCGGTAGACCAACCCCATCTGCCGCGCATAATTGGAGGTTCCGGTGGTGGTCATGTCGGCCTGGCTGGAACTGCCCATGTCCAGCTCGTCGATGTTCAGGTTGTAGTTCCGGCGGGAAGCGCCCAGCACGAGGGCGTCATTCGCTTTGGCCTCAAAAACCGCCAGTGCCCCGACGTTGCTCTTGCCAAACGAACGCACGTAATTCAGGCTGGCCTGGTAGGTCAACTGCTGCGTCTGGTTATAAATCTGGTTCAGCGATGATTTGGCCTGACCAAAAATACCGTCGGTAATGACGTACGGTTTTTGCGTGGTATTGATGCTCGCCAGATGCACCGGAGTCGTCCAGATTTTATCCATCATCATCGTTGGATCGTAGGCAATGGTCCCCTTCGCCACCAGACCCGGAATAAATGGAATCTGTTGTTCGATAGACAGTTGGGAATACAAAGCCGTGGTGTTGGTTTTCTGATACCCGCTGTTATAAATGCTGCCGGTGACGTAGGTTCCGTTCATGCCGTTGCTGTAAAACAGCGGGCCGTTCTGCGGGTGAGCGTAGCCGATCAGTTCAAAAATGCGGGAGGTTCCGATGGACGGATACTGCGCCTTCTGGATGCGGCCATTCAGATTCAGCGAAAATTTGGTGGTTTTGGTTACCTGCGCATCCAGATTGATCGCCAGATTATACCGTCTATTGCTGGTCGATGGCCACATCCCGGCCTGGTACTGATAGCCCAGACTGGCGTAGTACTTTACCCGTTCGGCCCCGCCCGAAAGCTCCAGATTCTGCGTGGTGATCACGGCATTTCGGTTCACAATTTCGTCGACGATATTCTGGGAGGGATACGCATCGTTGTCCGAACCGTCTTTAAATTTCTGAAGTGCTTCCTCCGAATACGGAAGCGGCAAACCGGCGTATTGAGCGGCTGCGTTTTTCAGCATGGCAAAATCGTAGCCGTACAGGTATTTGGGCATAACGGTCGGGTTCTGAAAACCAACGTAACTATTATACGTCAGCGATGGGGTTCCGGTTTTTCCGCGTTTGGTGGTCACCAGCACCACCCCGTTGGCCCCCGCCACTCCGTAGGGCGCTACGGCCGCGGCATCTTTCAGGATGGTGAACGTTTCAATTGTGTTGGGATCAAGCTGCTGAAAACTGCGCGGAATACCGTCGACGATCAGCAGCGGCTGATTGGCGCCCGTCGACGAAATTCCGCGAATGTAAATGCTGGAGCCATCGCGTCCCGGTTCGCCCGATCCCTGTTTGACAATGACGCCCGGCAGCCGCCCGCCCAGGCTGTTGCTCAGGTTCGTCACCGGAATGGATGCGACTTCTTCGCCTTTCATGGCCGACACAGCCGCCGTGACGGAGGTTTTTTTCTGCACCCCGTAGCCCACCACGACCACTTCGCTCAACGCCTTAATGTCCGGCTTCAGACCCACGTTGATTTCGGTTCGGTCGCCCACCAGCACTTCCTGCGGTTCGTAGCCCACAAAGCTAAACACCAGCACCGCACCCGCTTCCGGAATCACCAGCCGGTAACGACCGTTTCCGTCGGTGGTGGTGCCCCGTGTTGAGCCTTTCAGGACGATGCTGACGCCGGGCAGTTCGTCGCCTTTGGCACCATCGGTCACACGGCCCTGTACGGTAATGTCGGCCACCGGCGGTTTTTCGATTGCCGACGCGCCCGCATGGTCCGGCGTTACGGTTTCGGCCGACTGCCGGGTTTGGATTGGGCGGGTGAGAGCGGCTTCCTGAAATCGGCTGGGGAATGGCTCCGTCCTCCGCTGCGGTTCTTTTCCGGTGATGACGTAGCCGCCGTTGCGGGCTTTTTTGTAGCCTAACCCGAACGGTTTCAGCACGGTTTCCAGGTTGGTTTCCAGATTGTCGTCCCAGCGGATGGCCTCCGACGAAACCACGTAGCCCTCCACAATCCGGTCGAAAAACAGGATGTCTACTTTATAATGCGTTTTCAGTTCCCGCAGCATTTCTTTCAACTGACGGTTTTCGGGCCGGACGGTTTGTGGCTGGCGGTTTGTTGTCTGGGCTTTGGCCAGCATCTGGGCAAAGCCGGGCTGCACCACACCCAGCAGCAGGATTAAGATGGGGAGTATTCTTTTTTTCATGGGCTTAGGGAGAAAGGGGTTAGTTAGCAGGTTCGGTAATGACAATCTGGTTACCGGTGCGCTGATACGTCAGGGCCGAGCCCTCCATGAGCGACTCCAGCAACTCTTCAGCGTTGTGGGCGGTAAACGAACCCGAAACCGTCCACTGAGCCAGGGCGGGATCGGTTATTTCCAGTTCCAGGCCGTAATTTTCCCGGAACAAATGCGTGATTTCTTCCAGCGTTGTTTCTTCAAAAACAAAGCGGTTTTCGCGCCAGGCGGAAAGGTTTTCGGGTTGATGGAGTTTACGGAGCTGAACGGGGCCGTTGCGCCGGTTGAGCGTCACCAGATCACCCGGTTTCATGGTCAATTGCCGGGGTGACGGGCCTTCCTGGTACCGGAGTTGTACTTTCCCTTTGTTGAGCACCACCCGACCACCCCGCTCCCGGTTGTAAACCGAAAACTCAGTGCCCAGCACCACCACCTCAAAATTTCGGGCGGTTTTGACCACAAACCGCTGATTATCTACAGTATGGGTAACCGAAAAGGTGGCCTCTCCTGACAATTCCACATCGCGCGTCTGCGAGCCAAATCCAAACCGGGGCACTTTCAGACGCGAGTTGGCATTCAGCGTCACCTCGCTTCCGTCGGCCAGCATCAACCGCCGGGTCTGGCCATAGGCCGTCGTATAGGTTTCATTCAGCAGGGTATCGCGATACATCCAGCCGCCCATTACCAGCAGAGCCACCGATGCAACGGCTATCCATCGATACCAGCGGTGTTGAGGAACGGGCATTTCTATTTCCGTCCCTTCGTTGCTTTCGGGTTTCCGGGCCATCCGCTGCTGGTGCCGTTTCATGGCGGTCTGCACATCCGCGACGTATTGCGGATTCTGGCTTTCCCAGAGTTCCAGCCAGGAAAAAAACTGTTCTCTGTTGACTGGATCTTTGGCCCATTCGTCAATCAACTGCTTCTGGAACGTTGTCGTTCGGCCCGCGAAATAGTTGAAGAGTAATTCTTTCGTCACTTGCGTTTTCATAATAAGGCGTGGTTCAAAGCGACCCGGCTGGAGCGCCAAAACACGATTCAGGAAGTGATTGTGGTTTTATTACGTATACTGGCAGAAGCTGATCAGCAGAATCAGCCATTTGTCTTTCAGGAATGCCCGAACATGGTGTATGGCCCGGTACATATGCACTTCGACGGTGCGAAGCGAAAGATTGAGTTCGGTAGCAATTTCCCCATATTTCCGGCCTTCAAACCGGTGCATGACATAGACCGTCCGCTGTTTGAGGGGCATGGCGTCGATGGCTTTCTCGACATCGTGGTACAGTTCTTCGTACTGGGTAACCGAGTCGGGCTGCTGTTCGGAGGGGAACGAAAGCCCCTGAACCTGTTCCAGCGACGTGCGCTTCATCTCCGCCCGCACATAATCGAAAGCGCGGTTACGGACGGCGGTAAACAGAAAAGCGCGGTAGGAAGTTGTGACGGTCAGGTAAATCTGCCCGGCATGAAACTCGTAGAAAATGTCTGACACAATATCCTCGGCAATTTCTTTGGAAGATACGAACCGCACGACGTGGCTGCACAGGGGCTGGTAATAGTGCTGAAACAGGAGCGCAATGCCCGTTTCCGGATTTTGACCAAATGCCCTGTGAATCAGCCTTTCGGCATCAACCAGCGTTGGCGGACGCTGGAAATCTGCAGGTGCCTGATCTCCGAATGAAAAAGGATTCCCTTCGTTATTGTTCGTGTCCGGAAGTAACCGTCTAACTTCTCCCATATCAGATGAATGTAAAAACACGCTCAGGAAGCAAACTCACCAAATTGATATACAGAGACGGTTAGACGCGGGAAAAACACTTACTGGATTTTAAAAATATTTTGTCTGTTTAAAGAATAGGAGTTGATTTTATCGGCGAAGCGGGCTATTGAGTACTTTTTTTTAGCTCCAGGTTCATCAAATCCCTATTCATTCTACTTGAGATGACCTCCAGAAGTACGGTCTGCTGACATTAAAAAAGTACGGTTTTGCGGGTTTGTTCTTGGCCGGGAGCGGTGGCGATTCTACGCTCACTCTACGCTGGACAGTCGGTCAGGTGTATTACCAGCGGGCAAATACACCTGAAAGGTCGCTCCTTGTCCCGGCCTGCTATGGGCCACGATGGCACCCCCATGATTGGCCACTACTTTTTGGCAGATGGCCAAACCAATTCCGGTACCGGCATATTCGTTCCTGCCATGTAGTCGCTGGAAAACCTGAAAGATGCGATCGGTATATTTCTCGTTAAAACCAATGCCGTTATCGCTTACCTCGATGAGATGATAGGTGACGCCCTCCCTGAGCGTTTCTACGCTTGCAGGCAACTCATGGGCTTCTACCTGGCGTGCTTTTACGGCAATCACCGGCGTCTGCCCTGGCCGTCGGAACTTTAAGGCGTTCGAGAGCAGATTGCCAAACAATTGATCCAGTTGCAATTTATCGCCCAACACGGTCGGTAGCGGTTCGACCTCTACCACCGCCCCGGTTTCGGCCACAACCAGTTCCAGATCTGTCAGATTCTGCTCCACAACCGCCGACAGGGATACCGGTTGGGTAGCGGTCTGTTGGGTTTCAATACGCGAAAAGGCCAGCAGATCTTTGATGAGCACCGACATACGCCCGGCGGCCAACTGCATCCGCTCCAGATAGTCAACCTCTGGGCCTTGCATCTGCCCGGAGCGGCTCTTCAGGATATCGCAAAACTGCTGAATCTTGCGGAGGGGTTCCTGCAAATCGTGAGAGGCCACATAGGCAAACTGCTGTAAACTGTCATTGGAGCGTTTCAATTCCTCAATCTTGCTTTCCAGTTGTAGCTGCAACTGGCGCAAGCGGGTAAAATCGGTAAAGTGAATGACGACCTCTCCCCCCTGCTTCGACGTGCTCATTAAGTTATACAGATTCAGCCCATCTTTATCGTAGTGAATCTCGAAGGTAAGCGGCTCACCGGTAGTAAAGGTGATAACCGGGTTGGTAAAGCTCTCCGTTTCAAAATAGCCGGGAAACACTTCGCCCACGCGTTTTCCCTGCAATTGCTCGGGCGTCGTACTGGCGTAGGCGGCATAGGCCTGGTTGGTGAGCTTGAAGCGAAAGTCAATAATCTGGCCGTTCTCAAAAATAGGTTCCAGGATCTGCAAGGGTTCTTTAAATCCATTGATAACGGTTTGCAGATACCGGTTGACCTCGGTTAGCTCGACTAGCTGCACCGAGTTGGTGATGTCTTCTACGGTGTGAAGGATAGCAACGACCTCGTTACCGGAATCCAGGATCGGTTTATTGACGGGTCGCCAGGTACGCCACTGTAGAACACCGGTTTGGGCGTCAGGCCACCCATGCCGCTGATCGGCCATCAGATGCGTCTGTTTGGTCTGTAGCACCTGAGTCAGCGATTGCAGTAACTGCTGCGCAACGACCTGGTTATGCTCGTGACGAAAGAACACCTCGAAGGCACCGAAGCCCATCAGGGTTTCCCGCTGAAGCCCGGTAGCAGCCAGGTAGTCGTCGGTTACGGCAGCAATGGTAAACCTTGGCGCATCGGGTAATACCACCAGATGATTGCCGGGCATGGCATTAATCAATAGCGAATAAAAGGCGAAGCCATCAGGGCTAGTGGCTGGTGCGGGCATTCCTTAAGGTTCTTCCTGATTGGAGATTTAATCGTCATAATGAGTGGCCCGTATTGACACCAACTGCGGCACGGCACCCCACCATCGTGGTCAAAATTAAGAACAAGATAGATATTATGTGGTAAGATTTAAAATAAGACTACTCCAGGAAACATGCAGGACGTTAGATTGATGAAACCGGCCCCGGGCTGAACAGCAGGCTCATCGGGTCCTTATTCTCCTGATTGTGATGCTGGATATACTTGCTGAAGTGCTGTTGAATGTTTATACAAAAAATAAACCCATTGTATGCTCGGAAAGTTATCTTTCCGAGTGACTTACTTTATTAATCAAACAAACATGGCACCAATCACAGATGGACCCATTGTCTACGTTGACGATGACGAGGATGACCATTTCTTTTTGAAAAAAGCCATTGCTGAACTTGGACTTCCTAATGAGCTCAGGACGTTTCGGGATGGACAGCCGGTGCTAGATTACCTGCTGACAACTCATGAAAAACCACTTATTATTCTGTGCGACATCAATATGCATAGAATGAACGGGCTGGAATTACGTCGTCAGATTGATGCTAATGAATATTTAAAGCAAAAATCCATTCCCTTCATCTTTTTCACGACGGGCGCTGGTCCGGAACAGGTCCTGGAAGCTTATAAGGGCAACATTCAGGGCTTTCATACCAAAGCCAGTACATACCTTCAGCTTAAGCAGCAAATCCATTTAATTATTTCATACTGGCAGGCCTGTCTACATCCCAATAGTTTTCAGTAACGGATGCAGGCTGTCATATTTATGCGGTTTGCCTTAACCCTATACCCATACGAATGGATAAGATATCCGTTTAGCCTACAAGAAGAACAACCAGCATGAGCAGGCTGAATACCCTAATCACAAAAATTATCTCATTGATTTAACCGTCACTTCATACACCAGGGGAGCATAAGGGGTGACAATGTAGTTGGTCTGGTCATTGATGCCCTGAGCACCATAGCCAAGCGAGGAAGGAAAGATAAATAAAGCCTTGTCCCCCACATTTAGTGCGGTGAGCCCTGTGACTAAACCGGCGACATCGGTTGGTGGAGTAGCGCCCATTCTAATTTCTTTAGTGTCCTGTTTAGCAAAAGGGGCACTTCCCCGCAAGGTGGTAGCCGTGTAGGCAACCGTGACCGTTTTATCCTCCGTGACTTTAGGCCCCGTACCCTGAGAAAGCCGGTACACCCAGACACTATCTCCCGTGTTTTCAACGAATGGTTTGAACGTTGGAATACCTAGCTTTTTACGGGTTACATACTCCTGAATCTGCTCCGCTTCGGTCCGTGAGCGTATTAGCGCCACATCGAACACGACGGGAACGTTGGCGGGTATGGTATCTTTTTTACCCTGCCCAAAAGCCCGGGCAGAAGGCATAAAGAACATAGCCCGTTGCCCTTCCTGCATCAACAGAAGCCCTTCTTCGAGTCCTGGAACAACCATACCACGCAAAAAAGGAATAAAGGTTGACCGCGTTTGTTTGGTACTATCCAACAGAATCGCTTTCGTGCCAGCGATGTACGACAAGGCAAATGTAAACTCAAGCTCTTCGTTATATTGTGGTTTTTTGTTGCGCGTAGAGGTTGTGTCCGTAAACAAATAATATAAACCCGTAGTTGTAGGCGTTACTCTGTTTAACAACTTATTGGCATTCAGGTAATCTCTGATTTGCTGATCATTTTCCCGGGCGACTTCCGGGCTGGGGTCAATGAAGTTATTCTTGTTGCAGGCGCTAAGGCTGACGACCAACAGTAGGGCCATCATTATACCTGCTCTGAGTTGTCTCAATTCTGTATTCATGATACGTAGATAATACGACAAAGTTACCTAAATTCAAGGAGCCCAGCTGCTGATAAACCGTTGTAAACCGTCAAAAAATTATGGTATCATTCGATTTTCTCACTTCGCCAACACCTTAAACCGTTCTGTAGCTTCAGGTATAGGCAATGAAGCAACCTCACTATTCAAACATATCCGATAGACATTTTCTTACAGGTTGTGGTTGGTCTGCTAAAACAAATGGGTCAGGCCAGTGAGCCGTTGGATTTTTTAGCAAGTCTATAAAGTCACCGGCCTGATACGGTTTGGACCCTGGACCAATTCTGGTTAAATCCTGAGCAAACGGGGCCCTTTTTCTTTCTGCTCAGGATTTAACCAGTTTGGTCGAACGGGAATGACAGAATCTTTCCTAGCCGTATAAAAATCCAAAAAATTATATTTTATTTACCTATAGTTATAGGATAGTGGGAAAAGATATGCCATTGAAATTGTCTCCTCAGCAACAAAACCAGATACATGACCGCTTACTGGAGTTGTATGCCCCCGAATATGTTTACTTTTTACTTGATCCACTCGGCTTGATCCAAAGCTGGAATCAGGCTGCTCACCGACTTCTGGGGTACTCCCCTCAACAAGCCAGAGAACATCCTTTTTCCTTGCTTTATCCACCGGGCGAAGTAATCCCTACGAAGCTTGAGCAGGCCCTTGCGCTGGATTATTTTACTGAACAGACCTGGCTTCTACGCCCGGATCAAAGCCGTTTCTGGGCACGGGTTACTCTGACTGCGGTGTATACCGGTGAGGGGCAGCTGGCCGGGTTTGCGGTGTTGATCAAGGATCTGACCGAGCAAAAACAGTTTGAAGAGGCACGGCAGGCGTATCAGCAGTACGCAAACCAGCAGAACCAGCTATTGGCCGCGATTGTGGAAAAATCACCGGCGGGCATCGCCTTGTTTGAACCCATTCTGAATATGGAGGGCCAGCCCATTGATTTTACCTACAAGTTGATCAATCAGGCCAATGCGGCTACGCTGGGCCTGACCATCGAACAGCATTTCAATCAAACCCTTTTAACGTTATTTCCTCAGGTAAAAGGAAACATCTTCTGGATGAAGCTGGTAGGTTGCTATCAAACCGGCCAGCCCCAGCAGCTGACCGGCCACTTTAAGGCCCTGGGCTTTGACATGTGGATTGACGGCAAGTTTGATAAAGTAGGCAGCGATGTGCTATGGACCTGTCTGGATATCAGCCAACTCAAGAAGGCTCAGATAGAATTGGAAAACCAGCTGAACCACCTTCAGGCGGTTAAATACCGATTAGATACCGATTTGGGCCGTCTACAGTTGGCCGAAAAAGAGGTAGTTCGCGCTTTGGAACGGGAGCGGGAAATGAACACGCTCAAGACCGAATTTGTCAAGCTGGTGTCCCACCAGTTTCGCAACCCCATGGCCAGCATCACTCTGAAAGCCGAGGCCCTTAAACGGTTTAGCGAACGGAGTAGTGATCGGGCTTTTGCTCAAAAGGTGGCCGAATACTGTGAGCAGGTCGGGCGCGACATTCACCGGCTGGATAAACTCATCACCGAAGTTTTGTTTAACGAACGTTTGCAGGCCGGTCAGCTGGAGGTTCGTCGGCAACGGTTAAATCTGGTGGCCTTTTGCCAGCATCTGATCCAGCAGCAGCAGGTGGAGAATGAGACTTATCAACGCGTCGTTTTTTCGAGTGAACAGTCAACGGCCCTGCTGTGGACGGATCCTATTTTACTCGAGCAGGTACTGGACAACCTCATCAGCAACGCGCTGAAGTATTCGGGCGGCTCTGAAACTCCCGTCGAGGTATCGCTTACCCAGGCCCCCCGGGAGTATGTGCTCATGGTGAAGGACTATGGCATTGGCATTCCTGCCGATGCGGTTGAGCATGTGTGCAAAAGCTTTTATCGGGCCTGGAACGTGACGGAATACCCCGGTACGGGTTTAGGTCTGTCACTGTCGCACCGCATCGTGGAGTTGCTGGGCGGCAGCCTGGCTATTGAAAGTCAGCAAAACCAGTATACACTTTGTACAGTCCGACTGCCCAGACAGGAAGTGTCATGACGCGGGAGACTCCTGAAAAGCGGACTCGTTCCGGCACGAGCGAAGGCAGCAGTCAAGCCCCGGCGGGCTGATTAAAACCCAACCCATACCCTAGATTTAACAGCATTGAACCGGTTTTTATCGTATATTCCATAAATCATACTTATCTCGCTAATGAAAAACAGCACTTTTCTGGCCATTGCAATGGCCACATTGGTCTCCATCGCTGCCACCGCCCAAACCGTAGAAGAGATTGTTAGTAAACACGTTACGGCCCTGGGCGGCAAGGACAAGCTAAATGGGGTAAAGACCCTCTACACCGAACGGTCGCTTTCGGTTCAGGGCATGGACATTCCGAATAAAACAACTATGGTGGTTGGCAAAGCACTGCGCACGGAATCGTCGGTGATGGGCAACGCCATGATTCAGGTTATCGATGGCTCAACCGGCTGGATGATCCGCCCGGCGATGATGGGTGGCTCAGGGAATCCGGAAGATATGCCGGCTGAAATGGTCAAACAGCAACTGGGCCAGCTTGATCCTTTTGGTCCGCTGGTTAATTACCAGGAAAAAGGTAATAAGGTTGAACTGGTGGGAAAAGAGAAAGTGGAAGGCAAAGACTCCTACCATCTAAAGATTACGACCAAAGAGGGGCTGGTCATGGAGGAATACCTGGACTCTAACACCTATTTACTGAATAAACTTAAAGTTAATATGAACGGTCAGCAAGGCGAGATGATCTTCTCGGATTATAAAGAGGTAGAAGGCATCCCATTTGCCAATACCACTCACATGACCAGTGAACAGGCTGGAAACCTCGTTTTTACCACCAATAAAGTCACGATCAACGGCCCGGTCGATGAGGCCATCTTTAAAAAACCGGCTAAATGATTTTTTAAAACCAGAAATACAGCAGGAGCCGTGGGTCAGCAGACAGCAGTAAATAGCTGACCTCCAAGCCCTACCGGAGTTCCGTAGCTGGTAAAATGCTTAAAACCATATTGATAAAAGCCAAAACAAAACCCAGCAACCATTTGCTGGGTTTTGTTTTGGCCGGTATTTCACCGTTGTCTCAAAATGGCGCGTGTTGCATAATCGTCCGGTTTTAAAGCCTAAGGACGGTTACAAGTTGATAGCAATACGACGGACTACGGTATTGGCAGGCTTCAGTCAGTGGCCACATAAGCCGCGATGACCGGTTGCAAACAAGGCAGGATGGCCTCAATCTGCTCCTTTTCCTCCTCAGTCCAGTGCCGGGGACTGCCAAACATACATGGCTGCAAAATCCCCCAAAGGTGACCCTGCCGCTGGATATGCCCGTGAATCAACGCCCGGTGACCGAACGTTTCGCGTTCAAACTGCCGGTTGAGCACCTGAGGGTCGGCCCTGTCAACATCATCCACGTAGACCGACGGCTTCATGGCCAGTGCTGCCCGAATCAGCGGATCTTCTTTGGGTAACTCCTCCGTATCAGGCTGCCAGTGAGGCTGAATCGTATTTTTGTCGGGGATTCCTTCGTGTTTCCGCCAGCAGAAAGCGGTTCGTCCCCGCGCCTGCTCGGGCTGGCGCACATAGAGGAAGCATCGATCCGCATTCAGGGCCTTTCCGACGGTTTGTACCACCTGATTTAGCGTATGATTCGGGGAGGCACCTGCTATAATGATCGTTTTAATAGTGTCCGATAACGCGTCTAAAGGTATCATGAGTGCTTAACCGCAGGCTTCCGTTTTAGTTTACTCATCGCTTTATCCTCTCGCCTTTCACGGTAGCGTAGTGTGTACATCAGGCCCGGGTAATGATTACCAGCAATACTGCACTAAGTTTCTAAAAACAAACCCCTTGCTTTCAAATCATTTCTCCAACAAATCAAGTTAATGAAAGAAGGATTCATCGCTTTACTGCCGAAACTTTATGATGACCGCCCCGCCTATGTCTACAGCAAACGGTCTGTCAAGGCCGACTCAGAAGCAACAGCGAACGGTATAGTAAGTATATAAGCTCAACCGGAGTGAATGACAATAGGTGGTATTATCCTTTTCATTACATGAATTAAATACCGAAAACCAGTGGCCTTTTTATACCGCAGTAAACAACCTGATTATTCACATTAATTTTTAAGAAACAATGGCAACTGGAACCGTTAAGTTTTTCAATAGAAAGAAGGGATTTGGCTTTATTGTCCCCTCCGATTTGAGCCCTGACCTCTTTGTTCATATCTCGGATTGCCTGGATTCGCTGGTAGAACAGGACAAAGTAACGTATGAAGTTGAGCTGGGGCTGAAAGGTTTATATGCCAAAAACGTAAAGCAAATTCGAGACCCGATGTCCGCGGCTTCCTAATAAACCGTTCAATTTTCTGACCGAGTACTGATATACAAGTATAGATGCACGGAAGTCACTCCAATAACCGCACCTTCTATTTTAGAATAAAGTTTAAATAGATAGGAAATGCTATTTATTAACCATACATTTACTCAATTATTAATCTAATCAGATAATGCAAACAGGAACTGTTAAATTTTTTAATGAGCTCAAGGGATTTGGGTTTATTAGCCCCGATGGCTCAGAACAGGATATATTTGTTCATACCTCCGGCCTTATTGATACTATTCGCCAAAACGATCAGGTTAAGTTTGAACTTGTGGAAGGAAAAAAAGGTTTAAACGCGGTTAATGTGGAGATCGTATAGCCATAAATAAACCAGTCTTTTATACCCGAAAAACATGCTTTATGGCATGTTTTTTTTGTTTTCATAAAATACTTTTCACTAAATTTAATACTAATCAGGCCGCTTTAAAGTGTATATCCCTTAAAAAAGACGTTGATTTAAGATCCGTTACGTACCTATAATTGAATCGTTTTTTAAGCGATTCAATTATAAACCTTGTTTAGCAAAGTCTTTACATATTTTGGGAAATGCAGTTTTCTTTCCCTACACCCTTGTTCCTAAAACTTTCAACATTCGAATGTGCGACCGGATGGCGTAAAAAAAAGACTCCTTCCGGTTATAGGGTAAGGCATATTCCTGGGCCGTCTGCTGAACAATGTGGGACAAAGCCCGATAGTGAACATGGGAGATGGTCGGAAAAAGATGATGTTCGACCTGAAAATCCAACCCGCCAATAAACCAGGATAAGGCCACGGGACATCTAAAATTAGCCGTGGTCTGTAACTGGTGAATCGCCCAGGCAGTCGTAATCATGCCCTCCGTATCCGGAGCTGGCTGCTCAGCCCCTTCCACAACGTGCGCCAATTGAAAGATCGTGCTTAAAATTAGTCCGGCAGTAAGGTGCATGACCAGAAATCCGAGTAGCCACTGCCCAAACGATAAATCAGTCATTAACAGCGGCAACAGGGCAATGAATACTCCATAAACTACCTTGCTGAGCAGGAGAATACCAATGTCAAGTTTGGAGAACGGCTTGATTAGCTTACTGCCTTTGTGACGGGTATAGCGGTAAGCCTGCCGAAAATCTTTCACCAGAAAGGATAAGGTCATCAGGCCATAGAGGAAAAAAGCGTAAATGTGCTGATACCGGTGAATTTTCCAGTGTGGATCACCATGAGACAAACGCAGCAAAAACTTGCCCGTTATATCTTCGTCTACCTCATGAATATTTGTATAGGTATGGTGAAGCGTGTTGTGCTGAATCTTCCAGTTTAATACATTTCCACCCAGTAAATAAAGTGTTGCACTAAAGAAGGCGTTAATCCACGGTATCCTCGAAAAAGAACCGTGATTTGCATCATGCATGACCGCCATGCCTACGCCTGCGGTTCCCAGGCCCATTATGATAGCAAGTCCCAGGCAAATCCACGGTGAAAATTGATTGCTTAAAATCAGTCCATACGGTACCAGCAATAAACTTAACATGGTAAGTCCTTTCCAAACCAACGATTGATTTCCCAGTTTTGAGATCGTTTTTTGCTGGAAATATTGATCAACCCGCTGCCGCAGCACCGGAAAGAATTGGGATTGATTCCGATTGGAAAATTTTACCGTTTGTGATCTCATGGATTAAATTACAAGCCAGGTTATTCCTCCAGCCAGTTCAGTATTTTTATTTTTAGGTTAAGCGAAACGGACTCTTTATTCTTTATCCTACTTAATGTTATTGTAGCTCTTTTGGGTAGGATATAACGCGTATGAGTTAAAAGTTATTGACAGAAAACGCCCTTATCTGAAAAGGTAAAAGAAAAGAAAAAGGAAGAACAGAGCGGCCACCAAAAACATGGCTGAATAGAAATAATTATAGCGCTGGTTAAGGGAGTTTGATTTCTCCTTTCTGGCCCCATAAAAATAATAAGCTCCCGTAACGGAATATAAAATGGTTAGGGCAGCAATCAGATATACCATGTAAATCTGATCTGCCGGTCCATTCTTTTAGTAACCCACTGATGTTTATCCATCCCGGTAGCATCGGTATTTTCACCGGGCAGAAAAAGCCGTCTTATGCTGAAAAACCAGATTAGAACCCGGCAGACAAACCCATTTTTTGTTTGAATAAATAACCGGTCAAATACAAAGGCCATACTACGTTGAATAGGGGCCTTAACAGGTTTTCTGAAACTGAGGAATTAAATCAGATCGTTTGGCGGCCTGCTCACCGGAAAGATGCAGAACGGTATTCGCCTGGCCGCGAACTAAATAAGGCATTTTGTCCGTAGGAATCGGCCTTATTGCTACGTGGCGACGTTGTTTGTGAGTCATGGCTGACATGGATTCCGGGTTTAATTCGTTTACACTGTTTTATAACTATCTGCCTAAAATTAGGGGAGTCGGTCAAAGATTCCTTGCTGGGAATTAAACGAATCAGTGCGAATTGGTAAAAATGCTTTCTGCAGCTGGTTAGTGTGCGAAAGAAAGTTATGCCGGTCGTTCGTACTCGGTGCAAACCGTTGAAGAATCAGGCATTCCTGGTCAATCACCGGACGGAATATTTTTTGAAAGTAACCACTAATTCCGGCAAGCAAGGTGGTAAAAGAACTTGTACTGGGTAGCTGGATCATGAGGAGAAAATTAATATTGTAACATTAACTTATGTAAATCTGGAGTCTCCAAATGTGCCAAGAAGAGCCTATCATCAGGAAATATCCTTAGTAAAGGATGTCATTAAAAAGAAAAAGCAAGCTAATCTGTTGCTAGGACGGAGAACGGTCAATCAGGGAGTAGTGAAGGGGACCGCTGAAGAGGTAGCTACTTATAAACGATTTATTTTCAATAAAGTTGCAATAATGTTACCGGAATTTGCAGAAAATTCTCCCTTGAGCGTGTTTTAGCAATTTTTTACAGCCTGATTGGGTAGTCCCTACGAATTTACGTGTTTTCACCTTCGGAAAAATTACGTAGACCGTTAAACGTTTTTCAGCACGTTCTTAGCTCCTGTTGTAATTAAAATATGGCCAGTAGCGTATCGATCGATACCGGTCCAAATGGACATGATTTAACTCTATAAAACAGATTGTTAGTCCATAAATCCTTTTATCGTATCTTTACCCAGGCTTCGCCGTATTACCTCCATTCGCTCACCTTTTTAAGGAACGTTGGCAAACACCGACGCGGTTTCCCTACAACGATCTTCTTCCTGTAGCATCTATTTAGGAATCTCCGCATTGCGTCCTTTTCGGGGTTTACAAGGCCCCTTTCGGAGAAATTAATAAAATCGGTTCATGATCTAAATCAACTACGATGGCCCAAACGAACCGAAAGAAAATACCGTCAGAATTAGACTATGTCAACATCCACAAAGCCGTAGCCGTAATATCGGGAAAATGGCGATTGTTCATCATTCTGCTCGTCGGTGAACACACCGTTCGTTTTGGTGAACTCCGGCAGCAATTGCCGGCCATCAGCGAAAAAATGCTGGCTGGCGAGTTAAAAGCCCTCGTGGCGTTGGGTGTGCTCAGTCGAAACGTGTATGCCGAAATTCCAGGCCGGATCGAATATACGATGACCCCAAAAGGGACTTTAGCCTTGCCCATTCTACGCCAACTACCAAAGCTCGGCCAACTAGCTAATTGACTGTCGACAATACAGACTTGCCATGTAGGTCGTTATAAACAACAAACCCCCATCCTTGCCGAGTAGACAAATCTGAGGGCTTGAAGAAAGTAGCGATGAAGCCATCGGTCGATAGACGCCTGATTGGTCAATCTTACCAGGGGCAAGTAGCCGGGGCGTAGAAGTACTCTTCACTGAAAAATTGTCCGGTTGGGCCATCCTGGTCAATCAGCGCATATTTAATGATACGTTGTCCGGCCTCCTGGACGGTACTAGTGCCTTGATAGCCTGTAAAATCGGTCTGCGTCCAACCGGGGCAAACCGCGTTGACTTTGAATGGCGTGTCGCGTAGTTCGTAAGCCAGATTGATTGTGTACATGTTGAGCGCAGCTTTACTGGACTGGTAGACGGCCAATTTAGTATGGTAACTGCTTGCCGAAGAGTCGGCAGCTAAACTCAGCGAGGCCATGGCAGTTGTCACGTTCACAATGCGGGGGGCAGAAGAGCTTCTGAGCAAATCGATAAAGGCTTGTGTGACTCGTGCCACCCCAAACAGATTTGTCTCATAGACTTCTTTAAACTGATCAATTGGCGTCCCCAGGGCCGATTGGGGCAATGCTCCTGAAATACCGGCATTGTTAATCAGTACGTCTAGTCTTGGCGTTTTTTCTCCGACCCGTGCACGGGCGGCCTGAACGGATTCGTCATTCGTAACGTCCAGTTGTATGGCTTCCACGTTGCGAATTCCGTCCGCATGAAGCTTTTCCACGACGGATACGCCATTAGCCAGGTTACGGCTACCCAGATAAACATAAAACCCATTTTGGGCGAGCATCTTCACGACTTCCAGGCCAATACCTTTGTTGGCTCCTGTTACTAAGGCTGATTTCATCTTATTAAGTTGCTTCTAGAACAGGGCAAAAGTCGCCCCCCAAAAAACAACTTACATGGACAAATCACCTCACTTACTGGACAAACTATGTTGGTCGGCCAGAAAGTCACTCACGTTCTTGCCAGTCCTTTTTTTGAACAGTCGTGAGAAATAAGCCGGATCATTAAATCCGAGCTCGTAAGCCAGTTCCTTAACCGAAGAGGAGGAGTAGTGTAATTTTCGTTGCGCTTCCTGAATGAGTCGGTTGATGATCCATTCTTTGGGCGAAAGACCTGAAAACTCTTTGACAACCCCGTAGAGATTATTGGGAGTCATCGCCAGTTGTTTAGCAATCGTGTGTACATCATGCTGCTCCGTGAGGTTCGTTTCCACAGCCAGAGTAAAGGCTACGTATTTCGAAAACTTGGGATTTGTGGGAGCCGGCTGATGATGATGCTCGAAGTAAGCACTGTTAAACTCGGTTAACAACGCATTGAGATGCGCTAGAATGATGTCCACTTTTTTGGGCTTCCCCGGCGAATGGAGGAGCTGAAACAACATAGATAGCACCGCTTTCACCCGCGCCCTGGCCTCTGGCTCAAAGGTAATCGTGCTTGTATTTAAAGGATTAAGCAGAAACGGATAAGCTTGTGGAAGCAGCGTCAAAGTATGTCCATCAAATCCGATTTTATACTGTTGCGTATCTTTATTGGGAGAGGGATGAGCAAAAATTTGGTTAGGCGTACCAAAAATAATCTGACTATCGGCAATGGTAACCTGCTGGCCATCTACCTGAAAGGTTTCTAACCCCTGATCCACAAACACAAAATAGTAATAAGCGAGCCTGTGGGGTTGAAGCAGTTTCGGCCATACCGTTTCGGGGAGGGGTACAGCACAATTTTGATTTACCGTGATGGGTAATCTATCATGGTGTTTGATCTGGTTTAGTAATCCCTTGGTTTCTACCACTTGTACGCTTGTCGTGTGAGCAAGAATAACATGAAAAAATAAATGACTGTTCCATCGAATTACCTCCCCTCCCACTCAGGCACGTCATTTTGTGATGGTTCCTTCACGTTTTTCGTCTTATAGCGCCAACTTTTTACGGTATGCGGCCCCCAGGAAAGCAAATAAGGCTATTCATTCGTTGCAAAAATAGTTTTGCAATTGTAAATTTACAATTGCAAAACTTTGAGCTAATTTTAACAGGATGGGCAGGGCGCCCCTATTTGGACATTTAGCCCGAATAGGGGCGAAACTCCAATACGCCATCCACTTTAACTCGTTTTCGATCATGTCACAAATCCTCATAACGACCCAGGACTATCAACGACTCAAGCAACAGATTCATTTGGCAAAAGCGAATCCTACGATTGCTCCGCGCCAACGCCAAGCCCTCACCCAATGCGTGGACGGGGCTACGCTGGTGGATCCCCGTACCATTCCGGCCAATGTGGTAACGATGAACTCCCGGGTTAAAATCGTCTACCTCGACAACCACCACCGGACGCTGGAGTTGAAGCTGGTGTATCCCCAGCAGGTGGATGTGCCCCAGAATCAAATTTCCATCTTTGCCCCACTGGCCACGGCGCTGCTGGGCTGTAAACAGCATGATGTGATTCGCTTACCGGTGCTGAACCGGACGCTGAATGTGAAAATTGATCGCATCCTCTACCAGCCCGAAGCGGCAGGAGATTATGCGTTGTGATAACGCCTGCCAGCCAGGTAGCCGGTTTCCAGCGATTCCCTGCTTGTCAAAAACCCGCTGTCGGCATTTATAGACTAACAAAACGGCCCTTCCCGGGCTAAACGGGAGTCAGCCGCGGTTCAAAACTAACGTCCGATGATGAAGCAGCTTCTGGAAAACCATACCGGGGTTTTGATGATCGTAATCTGTTTGGTTACGGGTTTGATTATCGCCACCAACCCCCGGCCTTCCCACCGAAAGCTGACACGGGCTCAGCGGGATTCGGTTTCTGTTTTTCTACTCGAGCGGGATTTACCCCGCGAGTTTGAGCGCCGGGGTGTTGTCGCCATCACCCCTCCGGCGCTGACTCCTGCCGATCTGGCTCAGTGGGTCAACCAACAGTTGCAGGAAGAGTGCCAAAAACGAGGGGCCAATGGCGCTTTTCGAGTCAATGAGGGAACCTATCCGCCGTATGTGATCCGTTATCTGGTCTTCAAATACGATAAGCCCTGACCCCTAATCAGGGCAGCAACCGGATCAGCCCGATCAGGGGCTGCTTTCAAACGTTGCCGGGTTCAGGAGCCATCCAGATAATGGCTTCCCTAAGTATTGGGGCCGTATTCTTACTAACTTGAGTACGAGAAAATCAGTTGAAACCAAATCGCTTAACCTACCTATCGCATGAAACCGTCTGCCATCAACCGCTCCCGTTTACGTCTTACCCTCTTGGTGGTAAGCCTGTTGTGCTTTATCTTGATCAGTATTTTTTTGAGCCGTCGGAGCGTTCATCAGCTGCGGGGAGCATCGGCTTCCATTTACCAGGATCGCCTGGTTCCCACCGCCATGATCGCTCAGCTAACCGCACAGGTCTACCAGAAACGCCTGCTGCTGGAAGCCTACGGACGGGAGAAAACCAAGCCAGCGCTCCTGGAATCCAGGCTGGATGGGATCAACCGACAGGCCGACTCGCTGCTAACGGCATTTGACCAGACGAAACTGACCCCTCAGGAAACCGATGAATTGAAACGGCTGAGAAAACGGTTGGCGGTTTACAATGAACTGGAAAAAGCGTTTATAAGCAAATTGAATGATCGGTCCAACGCACAGGAGATTCTGTTTGTCGGGGCGGGAGCTACCGCATTTAATCAGCTGGCCCAAACCCTGGCGGAGTTGTCGGCTTTGCAGTTGAGGGTGGGCGAGGAGCTGCTTAACGAGTCGAGTGGCCAAACCAATTACCTGTATGTCTTAACCGCCCTCCAGATTGGTCTCGTGCTCGTCATTGGCGTATGCCTCTTCTGGCATCGTTTTTAAGCCCTTCAACCATAACCGGGGCGTAGCCACACCGCCTGCCAGTACAAAGCATTCATTTGGGTTACTTGCTATCATGGGTATTCAATCCTATTTTGCGAATAGTAAGCTGTTGTACACCTATTATGCTGAAAACCGTCCGTTTCAGAGCATCAAGGCATGGAAGAGGTAACCCGACCGATTTGCCAGACCGTTCTGAAAAAGCGCAGCAACGTACCTTTAGACCCTTCCCCGAATGAAATCATTGGTATTTTTCTCATTCTTTCTGTTGCTGGCGGTGCGGCCAGAGGCTGGATTTGCTCAGCAGAGCCAGCAAAAATTACGGGTGCTGGTTTTGACTGATATTGAAAACGAACCCGACGATGCCCAATCGCTGGTTCGTTTTCTGACCTACGTGAATCAGTGGGATGTAGAAGGGCTGGTGGCGACCACGTCGGTACACCAGCAAAACCGCGTCGCGCCCCAACGCATCCGGCGAATTGTGGAAGCCTACGGTAAAGTAAGGAATAACCTGCTTTTGCATGAAAAAGGCTATCCGGAGACTGCCCATCTGCTTAGTGTCGTTAAAGCCGCCATTCCTAAATACGGAATGGATGCAGTCGGTCCCGGCAACGATTCCGAAGGGTCGGAACACATCATTGCCGTGGTCGATAAGCCCGATGATCGACCCGTTTGGATACCCATCTGGGGTGGGGCCAACTGCCTGGCGCAGGCGCTCTGGAAGGTTCGCCAGACCCGAACGCCCGAAGCGGTTGACAAGTTTGTGGCGAAACTTCGCGTGTATGCTATCTCGGATCAGGATGATTCGGGTCCCTGGCTTCGGCGGACCTTTCCGCAACTGTTTTACATTGTTAGCCCGGGTTTTCACGATAAAGGCGGCTACGAGCATTCGACCTGGCGGGGAATCAGCGGGGATGTATTTCCGTATGCACCGGGCTTCGCGGGTTCCGATTCGAATCTGGTTAACAACGCCTGGCTGGATACCCATATCCGAAAAAATCACGGGCCGCTGGGCGCTGAACACCCGCATACCGAGTACATCATGGAGGGCGACACCCCTAGTTTTTTTGGGTTGATTATGAATGGATTAAGTGACCCTGAACATCCAAACTACGGTAGCTGGGGTGGACGGTATGAGTTGTATACACCCCGCACCCGTAAATGGTTTCTGGAGCCAGAGACCCGTCCCATCTGGACGGATGTTGAAGATCAGGTACAAGGCACCAATGGCGGCTGGTATGAAAGCAATAAAGCAACCATCTGGCGGTGGCGTCAGGCGTATCAGAATGATTTTGCCGCCCGCATCGACTGGACCGTTAAATCCTACCGGGAAGCCAATCACCCGCCGGTCGTCAAACTAGCGCATGCAAACGAGTTGCGGGCAAAAAGTGGTCAGAACGTCACGCTCAGTGGAGCCGGATCTTCCGACCCCGATGGGAATGAGCTGTCCTATGAGTGGATTTATTACCCGGAAGTGGGCTCATATTCAGGCTCGCGCCTGCCCGTCCTGACAAACCGACAACAGGCGGTGGCTACGTTGGTCGCGCCACGGGTCCAGAAACCGGAAACCATGCATTTTATACTGGCCGTGACCGACAAAGGGACGCCCGCTTTGACGCGGTATCAACGGGTAATCCTGACCGTTTTTCCCTGACGGACAAACGACTGAGCCTGCTACAGTGTATTTTTTGACGTGGCAAATGCCCCTGACATACCTATGCAATAAAGGAGAACCGAAATCAGTTAACGGCTCCCATCTGCATTTTGCGTTTATTGGTGGGAGCTTCACGGACTAGCCGTGCGAATTGATCCAATGGCAGGATTCACGCTGAAATTCTTTCTTACTTCAGATACGTTTATCAGCCGTACCCTCTTTTTCGTATCTTTCCACCCGCTTACACCTATTGTAACAGTACATGGAAAAAGCCCTCGTTGTTACCGCTTCTGATTCTGCCTCGCCCAGCACGCTTGTCGACCGAGTTGCGCAGTATGCTCGTACCGGTTTGGAAGGATCTGCCAATACCCAGCGAGCCTACCGGGCCGACCTGCAACACTTTCAGACCTGGTGCCTCGAACAGGGTTACCTTGATCTGCCGGCCCAGCCGACTACCCTTGCGGCTTACACAGCCCACCTGGCCGACACCTGCAAGTGGTCAACCCTAACCCGCAAGCTAGCGGCCATCTCCAAACTCCACCAGGTGCGCGGCTTCGACAGTCCTACCACCGACAAGCAACTCAAGATTGTTCTCGAAGGCATTAAACGCACGAAGGGCATTCGTCAGAAACAGGCCCCGGCTTTTACGCTGCACCGCCTGAAAACGCTGCTGAGAGGCATGGAAACCGAATCGATGGCGGGTCTGCGCAACAAGGCCCTGCTGTTACTGGGCTTCACCGGTGCTTTTCGTCGGAGTGAATTGGTGGCCCTGAATGTCGAGGACCTTTCGTTTACGGAAGAGGGGCTGGTTGTTTCGATGGGCCGCAGCAAGACCAACCAGTACGGAGATCATGAAGAAAAAGCTATTTATTATAGTCCCGAGGTAGCGCTATGTCCCATCCGCACCTTGCAGGCCTGGGTCGGTCGGCTGGGTTCCGTCTCTGGGGGGCCGAATCCTCTGTTTGTCAGGGTCCGTAAAGGAGATCAGCTAACGGGGGATCGGTTGACGGATAAAACCGTGGATGATCTGGTGAAACGGTATATGGGTCCCTCCTACTCGGCGCACTCCCTGCGGGCTTCGTTTGTCACCATTGCTAAACTCAATGGCGCTGATGATTCGGAGGTCATGCGGCAGACCAAGCACAAAACCACCCTGATGATTCAAAAATATACCCGGCTGGAAAACATCCGTCAGCACAATGCCGCCATGAAATTGGGACTTTGATTGCCACCCACTGGACCAGCGATAGGACGTCAGAATAGGGATGGCTTTCGGATAACCCGTGCCTTTCGTAAAAATTTGACTCGGACGGGGAAGTTCTTTTTCGGGGTTGACGGACGGTTCTATTTGACAAACAACGATTTGGCCAGATACTCATAGGACTGCCTGACAGCTTGAAGTTGGGTAGCAGAAGCCCCGCTAACCGTGCCAGGATATTCTAATTCGGCATAATACCGCTCCAAACCGCCAGTGGAGTAACCGACGGTAAAGATGTTTTCAAAATTCATAAATCCGGTGGAACCCAGAATGTCCCGGTCTTTGATGTGCAACTGGGCAAAGCGGCCCGGATAGCGGTTGAAGTACGTAACAGGGTCACACTGGCCCATGACCGCCCAGTAGACATCCATCTCAAAAAACACCAGGCTGGGCTCGGTATGAGTCAGAAGAAAATCGTAGAAAATCTCGGTAGGATAAGTGGCCTTGGTGATGGTCATTTCCGGCGACCAGTCTTCACCCCGTTTTGCCCCGATGCGTTTAAACTCCGCACTGTGGTTATGATACCCCCAACGCATGTTTGCCTGCCGGGCCAGCTCACCCGTTTGGTTAAAGATTTCACAAACCCATTTCGCATCATCCAGATTAGTTACGATGGGCATGGCAGGCTGTACCAGCACATTCACCCCCAGGTCATGATGATCGGCCAGGGCTCTTTTCCAAAACTCAATGATTGTGCCAGCGTTCTGCTTGGTATACCGTTCGATCTGGATGCTGCGCTCCCCTTTCCCGGTGCCGCCCCCGTCGCCAAATTTATAAAGACTTTTCAGAGGGGGCTCCAAATGCGAACTCGTCGCTTCCAGGCCAACGTCTTGCAAAAGCTTCCTGTAGTCCTTCAACGAATACCCCAAAACTGAGCCTTTTTTGTCCTTCTGTTCATAGCCATAGAGCTCCACATGGGTAAAGCCGATGTCTTTCAGGGCTTTCAGTGGCCCTATCATATCCTTCTGTAATTCCCGGCGAATGGAATAAATCTGGATTCCGATTTTCTTAGGTTGTTGGGAAGGCGCCGGTTCCAGGGAATGGGTGGCTGACAGCATTCCCCCGGCAGATAGGGCGGTGGCGTTTTTAAGGAAGTTTCTTCTTTGCATCTTGTCTAAAGGGTCAGGAAATCCAGCTAAGTCAAAAAAGGTTTTCAAACAAATTGAATGGGAGACAGATGCATTTGCACATGGTCTGGTAAGGACTGACCCTTATTACCTATACGAGAGCTCTTTTCTCGCTGGTAATTTATCAGTAAAGAATATAATAAAATATGGTATCTGCGACGAACGATTGGAACTTAGGAAACGGCCCTTACCTTTGCACTACTTATAATAAGTCTAAATAAATGAAAAAAGTATATTTCTCATTCTCTTTCATTCTATGCTTGCTGGCTTGTGCCCCCCTGCTGGCACAAACACCTGGTTCAATCAAGGGTCTGGTTACAACGCGTGATGGCAATCCAGCCGCCTTCGTTAATGTCAGTCTAAAAGAAACCCGGAAAGGAACGGTTACCTCCGAAGAAGGGACCTATTTGTTAAAAGGCATCCATCCAGGCAGTTACACGTTACAGGTAACATTTGTAGGGTTACAGACCCAGGAAAAAAGTGTGACGGTAAATGCGGGCCAAACCACCACAATCGATTTCGCCCTGGCTGAAAGCGCCTACCAGTTAAGTGAGGTAGAAGTAACCGGCAATAATCAGGTAGTTACACTGGGGAAAGCCGGTATTGCTCCCCTGGACATCCCGCAGATGACGGGTGTCGTCAACAACGTTGTCATCACCAACCAGCAGGCATCCCGGCTGGGAGATGTTCTGAAAAATGTAAGTGGCGTATCGTTAACCCAGCAGCGGGGTGGCGTTGCCGAAACCTTCTCGGCCCGCGGTTATAGCATTGGCATTGCCGGTGCGGGAGGCAGTATTTTCAAAAATGGCGTGATTTCCAATACAATGGGTTTCCCCGAAGCCAGTACGCTGGAATCGGTGGAGGTGCTGAAAGGAAGTTCCGCTCTGCTGTACGGCAACACATCCGGTGGTCTGATTATCAACATGGTCACCAAAAAACCCAAGTTCAATTTTGGCGGTGAAGCATCGATGCGGATTGGCAGCTTCGGACTTTACAAGCCCATTATTGATGTGTACGGCCCCATAGCCAGGAATCTGGCATTCCGGGTGGTAGGCACCTATGAAAAATCAAATAGCTACCGCGATGTGGTGAAAACGGAACGGGTTTATGTCAATCCGTCGCTGTTGTATAAGCTAGGCCAGAAAACCACCATTCTGCTCCAGGGTGATTACCTGAAATCGAATCTGACTCCTGACAACGGTATCGGCTCGCTGAACCAGAATCAGGATGCCATCATTCCGGATGTGCCGCGCTCACGGTTTATCAATACCAACTGGGCCTACAACCATGTTGATCAAACGTCTGGCTCGGTGAATGTGGATCATGCCTTTAATGCCAACTGGAAACTGAACGTTATCGCATCGGCACAGGCCACAAAGATATCGGCGTATGGGGCCGGGGTACCCAATAACAACGTAGCGGCCAATGGTGACTGGACACGCGCACTCAGCCGGACCGGTACCAGCGAAGACGATTATACGGGGCAGGTTAACCTGAACGGGAAATTTAACACGGGTTTTGTAGGGCATCAGGTGCTGGTGGGTGGCGATATCGTAGGCATTGTCAGCGTAAGCAACTCCTACACAATCAACTATGGAGAGGGCAGAACTTCTTACGATAAGATCAACATCCTGAATCCGAACCTGTATGAGGCTCGTACTGACATTCCGGATGCAATCGTAACAACCAAAACAACCTCCCCTTCGGTCCGGAATGGTTTTTATGTGCAGGACTTAATCAGCCTTTCCGACAAGTTTAAACTATTGGCCGGCATTCGGTGGTCGCAGCAAAAAACCGTTCAGACAACGATCCGGAACCTACAAACGCAGGCTGAAACGCGCGGAACGGCTGAGACAAAAACCGATGCCGCTTTTTCGCCCAAAGTTGCATTGATGTACCAGCCGACCCGGAACACGTCCATCTTCGGTAGCTACTCGAATAACTTTACGATTAACACCGGGCTTGATATTTACGGGCAGGTGTTGAAACCTTCGATTATCGATCAGTTTGAAGTAGGCGTCAAGAACGAGCTGTTCGGCGGGAAAATAAGGGCTAACCTCGGCATTTACCACATCGTCAACAGCAACCTGGCCCAGATGGCTCCGTTCAGGGCGGACGGTACGCCCAACACCGATGCGAACGTGAAAGAATTTACCGGCCAGACAACCAGCGATGGACTGGAAATTGATTTTACCGGTAATTTATCGAAAAACCTGTATTTCATCACGGGCTACGGTTACAACTACATGCGGTATACAAACGCGTCGCCTGTCAAAGGCTCACCCATTGAAGGAGAGCGGCTGACCAATAACCCGGCGCATACGGCCAACGGCACCATTTTCTATACGTTTGACTTACCTCAGTTACGGGGCTTAAAAGTGGGCGCTTCGGCTTTCTACACCGGTAATCGCTTTGGTGGCAACAATAACACCTACGGGCAAACTCCGGCATTTAGCCGGTTGATTCCGCTGAACGGTTTCACGACTCTCGACCTGTCAGCGGGGTATACATACCGGAAAGTATCGCTGCTGGCCAAAGTATCAAACCTGACGAATACGCTCAACTACCTCATTCACGACCGCTATAGCATCATGCCGATTCCACCCCGGCAGTTTATGGCAACGCTCTCCTACCGGTTTTAACGCAACGGGTTAATACACGGTATTTCGTTTACCGCCTTGCTTTCTCCCGAAAGCAAGGCGGTCTTTTTTTACCCAAGTCTAAAATGCACGCTTTATAACAGGGCCATGAAATGAACGTGCCGATTGGCTTTTCAGGCTGTTTCTTCAAGCGTTTCGACACCAGGCTGGCCGTATCGCTCCGGGTCTTCCTACACGTCGAAAAAATTTTCATTAAAAGCTATTGTATACTAAAAATCATTTATAACTTTGAAAAACAAAGTACTTTATATGACGACCTATCAAGAGCACCTCGCATCTCTACAGGAAATCCGCAGCCTTATGCAGCGTTCCTCCCGCTTTACGGCCTTAAGCGGATTGTCCGGAATTGTAGTTGGTCTACTGGCCCTGGTCGGAGTGAGGCTGATCCAATGGTTTCTGAATCAGCGACATACATCCTATCAGGATATTTACCAGAAGCCTCTTACCCAGGAGACGGGCACATTTTTAGCGACGGTAATCCTGGCCGTCCTGGTACTGGCCCTTAGTTCGGTGCTTGTTCTTACCTGGCTGAAGGCTCAAAAAGCCCGGCAGTCCATCTGGCACCACCAGGGACAGCGCTGGTTCACCACCTTATGTTTGCCGCTGGCGGTTGGAGGAGTCTTCTGTCTGGTGCTGCTATACCACCATCTCCTCTTTCTGCTGGCCCCTTCAATGCTGATTTTTTACGGTCTTGCCCTGATTCATAGCAGTAAATACACCTTTTCCGATATTCGCTATCTGGGATTGGGAGAAATAGCACTTGGATTACTGGCCTGTTTTCAGATCGAGTATGGGCTGCTGGCCTGGGCAGCGGGCTTTGGAGGGTTGAATATTCTCTACGGCATCCTGTTACACTATAAATACGAACGAAATACGTCCAGTTTATAACCGAAAAATGCAGACACGTAACGATCAGTGCAGCGCATGGTCAGGAAAAAGTGAAGGATTATCTGAAACATATTAACAAAGATTTCGAGAGTCGGGTGCGGCTGGGTATTATGTCGGTGCTGCTGGTAGCGGACTATGCTGATTTTAGCTTTCTGAAGGAAACCCTGCAACTCTCCGACGGCAATCTGGCCAGTCATCTGCGGTCTTTGGAAGATGCGGGCTATGTGCAGGTCGAAAAGCAGTTTATCGGGCGCAAACCCAATACCCGTTATCAGGTCACCGCCCAAGGAACGGCGGCCTTTAGAAATCATATGGACGCCCTGGAGCGGCTGATTGTAAACAATAAAAGTCAGTAATTTTTATTTTACCTTTTCACTTTGAACTACAAAGTTCTTTACAAAGAAACACTTCTACTTTTATGCACCAGGAAATTCTGTTGAACATGGACAATCCCCTGCAACTCGAAAAGTTGTACCGGAACGACAAGCTGGCTTTTAAGGTAGCATTTAACACCCTGTATCCCCAACTTAAGGGCGATCCGCTTGCCGAAGGGTGGTATCAACGCCTGAACTATAGCCCCGAAGACCTGTTGTGGGGCACTCGCGATGAGCGGGTGTTGGTAGTGGGTGCTTCCCTGCTCGCGGCCCTGCTGGCCAAGTTACCGGACCTATTTTCCTTAGACAAGGAGTTTTTTTATACCCGGAACATCGGCTTCATCGTATTTCCCCTCCTCATCGCCTACTTTGCCTGGAAAAACAAAATTTCGCAGAAAACAGGCGCCTGGCTGGCGGGATTCATCCTGATTGCCATCGGGTTTATCAATTCTCTTCCGCAAGGTCGCCCCGGCGATACCCTGATCCTGGCTTGTATTCATTTACCCTTACTGCTGTGGTTTTTTCTGGGCTTCACGTTTGGAGGAGGAAAGCTTAGCGGTGGTATCAACCGACTCGACTTTTTACGGTATAACGGGGAACTGGT
Organism: Larkinella arboricola; assembly: GCF_003259745.1. GTDB lineage: Bacteria > Bacteroidota > Bacteroidia > Cytophagales > Spirosomataceae > Larkinella > Larkinella arboricola. The sequence goes on from NZ_QLMC01000006.1 coordinate 120,165, forward strand.
GGTCATGACGGCTCTCCTTCTGCTCGCGGGTATGCTGATGACAGGAATCACCATTGGGTTATTCGAGCTGATCGGCTGGCACATTCAAAACTTTTACTTCAACTATGTGGTGGTGTGCGGGTTAGCCGCCGTACCCATCGTCGGCACGTTTCTAACCCAGACCAATCCGCAATTGGTAGGCAAGGTTTCACCAGTCATTGCGAAAATCTTCAGTCCGCTGGTATTGGTCATGCTGGTTATTTACCTCATCGCCATCATTTATTCGGGTAAAGACCCTTACAACGACCGGGAATTTCTGCTGATCTTCAATGCGTTATTAGTTGGCGTACTGGCCATCATTTTCTTTTCCGTTGCAGAAACATCGAAGGCAACCAAAAGCCAGCTGGAAGTCTGGGTTCTTTTTTTGCTCTCTTGTGTAACCATACTTGTCAACGGTATTGCGCTGTCAGCCATCCTGTTCCGGATTTCAGAATGGGGAATTACGCCCAACAGGGCCGCCGTTCTGGGAGCGAATGTTTTAATTTTAATTCATCTTTTGTTTGTGACGGCGCAATTTTTCAAAGTGCTTACAAAGAAGGCCGACCTTGCGGAAGTCGGAAAAGCCATTGCCTTTTACCTGCCTGTTTACGGCTTATGGGCCATGATCGTGACCTTTTTGTTTCCGTTTTTATTCGGGTTCAACTAAAGAATACGGTGTAAAGCCCTGTCATTTATATAGATAGAAAAACCGACCATAGAAGAAGCCGGGGATACGGGTTTTATTTCTTCCGCAGCCAGAGGCTCCCTCCGGGATTGTTCAAAAACAGGGGCATATTTTGGGCGAACCAGCCCGGATACTGCTGGTGCAGGAAGGAATTGAAAAGCAGAATCTCGAAATCATGATTGTACATCAGGAAATTGCGCAGCATGTAGCTTTCGTTCCAGCCAAAGCCTTTCCAGCCCAGCACCCACTCTTCGGGGTATTCAAACGGGTAAAAAATGTCGTGAAAATGAATGATGACTCCACTATTGAGATTGGGCAGAATGTCAAAAAAGATGTAGTTGACATCGCTGCCGGTTTTGGCCACGTGAGTCGAATCAATGAAAAGAATATCATTGGACTGAAGTGTTTCAAATAGATACACGGGAATGGATTGTACCCCGAACTCCAAAACTCTTACCTTCTGCCAATCGTCCGGACGAAGCAGGGTGAGAAGCCGTTCGGGTTTGGGGTCGATAAAGGTAAGTTTGAGGGCCTCATCGCCGACTATCTCCCGGGTATCGAGCATAACGGCGGAGCTAAAACCGGACCCTACCTCAATGATCTGCTTCGGTTGGAAATGCCGCATCATGGTATGCAACATGATGGCATCGCCAAAACTAAACACATCATTGTGGTAGTAATACCGGCAGGATGGCTGTGGATGAGTCGGAAAGGGAATCGTTGGGTAAAACAGGGCAAGCTCCTGCAAGAGCCGGTATTGAAACCGCTTGCGTAAATCAATTCCTTTTATGGGCTTGATCGGCTTGGAGAATAAGGTGGTGCGAAGCGGGGTTAATTCCTCGACGTTGACGATAGGGCTATAGAAATGTCCCGGCGGAAACATGGTCTGGTATTGTTCCAGCTGCAGGCGCATATTCCGGATATAAGGAATATAATCGAGCAAGGCTTTGGCCAGGGTTTTCATTAAGGTAAGAGGACGACGAAACAACGAATGAATCGAATGACGATTTCTGAAAAAGTAAGGCAAAGAAGGCATAAAGCCGCCCCTGACGAGTAGTACGCTTTTAAACATGACCACTTAGCGTTGGCGGTGTGGGTTAATGCTTTCTAATTTATAAACCCGGTGCTGGTGGTTACTCCCATCGCTGCCCAATTCCGTTACTGCTATGTAGAGGTCCGGGGATGAGCTCACCAGACGCACCTCATGTTTGGTCCCATCAACGTCGATAACCCGCACCCAGGACTTGCCACCATCCTGGGTACACATAAGTAAACTCCTGGCTTGATCCGATAGACAACTGTAGGATGCCGCCCAGATCTCCGGGCCGCCAGCCGACTGCCGCCCCATTATGTTTATCACCGGACTCCGACGATAGGGATCCGGTAGAACCAGCTTCTCAAACCGCTTTCCGTCGGCGGTTTTGACGATGAAATTGGTGCCACCCGGGTAATCACTGCCCAATAAAACCCCCTCGCCTGTTTCGGCCATCGATCTATACCCACCCGTTTGATGGTGGTACGGTGTCAGCAGGCACCACCCGGTTTTTTGATACCCCGTCTTGGCTTTAAAATCTCCTAAAGCCGGGTTCATCCACAACTGCTTTTTATGATCCCCATCTGTGAGCAGAACGGCTTTCAGTAAAGACGAGTATTTCACTAAATAGATGCGTTTATTGACGCCCTGCCGGATAAAAAAATCCGAAATTTCCCAGCTTCTGCCGCCATCGGTCGAGTAATATAAATAAGCCAGATTCTGCCAGCTTTGCCCCTGCTGGTCCGAACTGTATTCGCCAATTATCAGCGTACCGTCAGGCAGTTCGGTCATGCCATTGTTAAACAAAAAATAGCTCATTGGGGAAGAAAGCTGCAAGACGGGTTTGAAGAAGATCCCCGGTTGATCTCCCTTGTACACAATACCGTTGGAGCAGACAAAAAGGACGTTCTGCCGGCTGATAAAAAGCGAGGTTATGGGGTGGGAAAATTCATACATCAGAACGGCCGACTGGCTCTGGTCATCGCTGCGATACAAGGCATTGGGGTGTGTATACCGGCTACCCCACCACAGGCCGTCCGAGGTGGGCAGGCAAAATTTCCAGTCGATGCCCACGGCCCGGAAACACAAACCGTTTTCCGTTAAAAAAGTACTGGTAAGAACGTCGGCCGTTGCGCTGGTAATGGATAAACAGGTATGGTCGGTAAATCGAATAGACCGATTGCGGACCTGATAGGGATAAAGTCGCTGGGTGACTTCCCTCATTATAAAAGAAAGTACTTCACCTACGTTGCCAACCCGACGGCTAGCCAGCCAGAAACGCCGGATGTGTCTGACGACATCCGGACCGGGTATTTTAAGCCGTGTGAAATACGTTAAAAATCCATCCATGAGGTAGCGTTGTAATCGGCCAAAGATGCCTTTTTACACGCTAGTCGGCTGTTAAATTGGGGGCAGATGTCGTCAAATTTGGGACACGGTATTTTTAGAAAATACGATTAAATACGTAATTAGCTGCTTTTCAGGCGGCTGGCGATAAACTCGGTAGGCGTTTGCTGATACGTTTCTTTAAAGACCATCGTAAAGTGAGAAGGTGTGCTAAAACCTACCCGGTCAGCCGTCTCGGCCACATTACAACCGGCCCGTAATAACTCGGCTCCTTTTCGTATTCGATACTGCCGAATCAGTTCTGCCGGTGCCAGTTGGATCAGGCTTTGCACCTTGCGGTACAGCGTCTTGCGATTCATGGCTAGCTGATCGGCCAGCCAGTCCACATTGATCGAAGAATCGTCCAGATGCTGCTCTAGCAGGGCATAAATCCGGGCCAGAAACGGGTCCGTGCTAACGTCTGAACTGGCAGAAGCCGGAGAAGCCGAGGGCGAAACTACCGCACCATTGGAGGAACCGGGCAGAGCAAACTGCTGCCGATAATAGTCGCCTAACTTCTGTTGCCGGGTGATCAGGTTCTGGAGCCGTAGCTGCAATTCTGCCATACTAAAAGGCTTGGACAGGTACTCGTCCGCACCCTGCTGGAGCCCTTCTATCCGGCTGGGCAGGGCGGCTTTTGCCGTCAGCATCACAACGGCGATATGATCGGTATCTGCATGGCTTTTAAGTAAACGGCACAATTCGTTGCCATCCAGACGGGGCATCATCACATCCGTTAGTATTATATCGGGCAGTTCCGACTGGGCCATTTCCCAGCCCTGCTGACCGTCGGATGCCTGTAGAATGTGGTACGAAGTGGCTAGTTCACCCGCCAGAAACTCTCTTAACTCCTCATTGTCTTCCACAATCAGAACCCGGGGAACCGGGTGTTGTTCAGAAGTCGGATTTGTAACCGGTACGGGTTTCGGCGAGGTCAGCGGCCCCGTCACCGGTCGTTCAAGTTCAGACCTGAACCCGCTAATTTGTGGGAGATCGACCGCCTTTGACACGGGACTGACGGGTAGCCTCCAGCGGAAGGTTGTCCCTGCGCCTGCCTGACTATCCACCGTGATGTGCCCGCCCAGTAACTGAATCAGTTCGTGGACCAGCGCCAGCCCAAGCCCGGTGCCTTCATGGGCTCGGGTGGTGGAGGTATCAACCTGATAAAACCGGTCGAAAATATGCGGTATGTGTTCCGGTGCAATGCCGATGCCCGAGTCAACCAATTGAAAATCAACGCCCTTCATTTCCTCTGCTTCTACAGCCGGTGCCACCGTTAGGGTTACACGTCCGCCTTTTCCGGTAAATTTGAGCGCATTGGCTAGTAGATTCGTCAGAATCTTTTCCCACTTATCGGCGTCAAAAACGTGTTCCTGTGGTGGAAAGGTGGCCAGATCGCAGGTGAAGGTGATGCCTTTCTGCTCGGCTGCCCGCTGGAAATTAACTACGATTGGGTCAATAAACTCGGTAACCTGCCCCTGCATGGGCGAAAGGCTCATATGGTGCCCTTCCAGTTTGGCCAGATCCAGCAACTGGTTGATCAGCCGCAGGAGTTGCTGGGCATTCCGGTGAACCAGCTTCAGTGCTGGACCGTCGAACCGTCCCTCCTGAAGCAGTTTCTCTACCGGCGCAATAATCAGCGAAAGAGGGGTCCGAAATTCGTGGGTTATATTGGAAAAAAACCGTGTTTTCAGTTCATCGACGGCTTTGAGCTGTTCGGCCTCCCGACGGTTCAGTTCCAGTTCCTGACGTTGCCGAATCCGGTTGGTTGAAAACTGGATGTAACCCCAGATTGCTCCGCCGATTATCAGGATATAGAGGCCATAAGCCCACCAGCTAGCCCACCACGGCGGCTGAACAATAATCAGAAGGGAAGCTTCCCGTTTGCTCCAGAACCCATTGCTGTTGGCGGCTTTGACCCGGAAGGTATACGTGCCGGGTGGCAAACTGGTAAAGTTGACCGTAGTTCGGTTGCCATTTTGAATCCAGTCTTTGTTTATGCCAACGAGTTGATAGGCAAACTGATTTAGCCGGGGCTGTTCGTAGGCCAGCGCAGCAAAGCCAATGGACAGGCGGTTTTCATCGTGTTTCAGACGAATCACACTGTCCGTGAGTGCCCTGGGCTGGTCCAGAACCGTCAGGCTGGTAATGTAAACCGGAAAAGGACGCGTATCATCCAGAATCTCGGCGGGGCTGAACTGGACAATCCCGTTTTCACTGCCGAAGATGAGCTGGTTTCCAGAACGAAAGACGGCATTTTGCTTGAAATTATTGCTGGGCAGGCCATCCGAAACGCGATAGGTATGAATGGCTTTGGTCCGGGGATTGACCCGGCAAAGGCCATCGTGGGTACTGAGCCAGAGATTTCCCGAATCATCTCCGGTAATACCGACAATCGTGGAACCCGGTATGCCATCCTGGTGGGTGATTGCCGTGAACTGGCCCGTTTTTTCGTCAAACCGGTTTAAGCCGCCAAGATGCGTTCCGATCCAGATCACGCCGTCTTTATCTTCGTAAATGCACCGAACGTCGTTGCTGCTCAGGTGCCCTTTAAGTCCGGCTGAATAGCGCGTCATCCGTCCCGTTTTGGGATTTAGTCGGCAAACACCCAACCGGTGGACCAGAATCCAGACCTCCCCGGCCCTGCTCACCAGTAATCCATATACGTATTTGTCCGGAAGACCATCCGGGTTGCCCGGCTTATATTTATAGTAAGTGTACTGACGGGTGCGGGGGTTGAACGATGCAAAACCGCCATCGCCCCCAACCCAGACATCGCCCCAGGGTTTGCCATCTTTATCCTGGATGGCAATAAACTGGGCCGGTATTTCCGATGGGTATGGCGTAAATTGTCCGGTTATCCCATCGTAGTGGTATAAGCCGTCATACGATCCCAGCCAGATACCATCCCTTCCATCGGGTAAGAAAGACATTACTTCATTGACGTGCTCGCCCACGGACCCCACATTTTCGGGCGGTATTTTTTCCAGTTGCTTCTGATCGGCGGACAGGCGGCAGAGCGCAGGCGAATTGTTGAACCAAATCCGACCGCGCTTATCCTTAAAGACGGCAAAGGCCCTGTTTTCGGGCATACTGGCCATTCGTTCGTTGGGCTTTACCTGATAGGTGGTAAACGGTTTGGTGTTCAGGGCCTGCCGGTCAATTCCGTTATCGGTTCCAATCCAGAGCATACCCGATCGGTCGTGATAAACCGCCTGGGTGCTGCTGCTGCTTAGCCCTTTAAAGAAATCAGGATCGGAGCGGTAGGTAAAAACCTGCTCTGTCACCGGATCAATTGCCTGTAAGCCGTCGGTAGTACCCACCCAGATTATGCCTTTCGAATCCCGGTGGATGGCGTTGTGCCAGATATACGGGTTTATTTGTCCATTCGGGTTATAAGGGATGAGGTTCCAGGGAAGTTTGTCAAGATCCAGCTTGAATAAACTATATCCGGCTGAAACGGCAGCTGCGCCCAACCACAGCACGTTATGTTCATCCTGGTAAAATGATTTAAAGCTAGGTTGAGGTCCTGTCCAGCCCTGAATCGCGATCCGTGTAAAGCGTCCGGTAGCGCGATCAAAATGGTACAACCCCAGGTGGGTAGCGACCCAAAACCGTTGCTGACGATCTTCAAAAACGGTAATTACCGGGGCATCGGGCACCGGCGAAGGATATAAGGTGAAGTGGTGTCTGGCCGGATCATAGCGAGCCAGCCCCGCAAACGTAGTGATCCAGAGAATGTGTTGCCGGTCCTGATAAACCGAAATCTGGTTATTCCAGCGATTGGCCTGGGCCGCCTGAATGGGATGCGGAGTAACAAGCCCGGTTTTCCGGTTTATTTCATGCAGCCCCCCTCCTTTTGTTACCGCCCATATCCGGGTAGAATCGCCCTCGCACAGGCCCATGATGAAGCTGTTCAGAAAACTACGGCTTGGCTGGCTGGGGTTGGGTTTAAACACGGTAAAGGTAGAACCGTCATATTTGTTTAACCCATTTCCCGTAGCAAACCACATATAGCCATCGCGATCCTGGAGAATAGCCGTAACGTAATCATTGGACAAACCGTCTTCGACCGACAGGTGCTCAAATTGATTGGCAATCGGGTATTTTTCAGGGCTACTCGATGGTTGATCCGACTGAGCGTGTGCCCGTATCACCATTAAAACCAGAATTATAAGCCAATACGGGTGTACAGTATTAAGGGCCAACAGCTTTGGCATTTGTAACTTCTTAATATATATACCGCAATAATAGTACTTATAAAGTATATTTTATGGATTATAGTATCAATATGGTCAGCGTTTAGTAGGCTGTTTGAAAAAGATACCTATAGGCCGTTGACCACAAGCATTAGGCGGCAGCAGGCTATTCCAGACTTATTCGAGCCGTTCTGAAATTATACCTGCTGCCGCCTACAAAAATTTGGTGGGGCTTCCATCGGAAAACAGGGCCTGAAGGGCCTGTACACTACTTATCCTTGACTAACTTATAACGCTGGGTACGATGGCCCTCCCCTACCTGTAAAACATAGACGCCCGGTGCTAATTGAGGACTCGGCACAATGACCTGGCCAGCCGGATCGACCCGTAAAAGCTCCAGCACTTTCCTGCCATACGCATCGACCATCACAACCGGTATTTTTTCATCGGCTTGGCCCTTTAGCTTAAGCGTGAAAGACTCCCGGAAAGGGTTGGGATAAGCCATCACAGGAAGATCTTCCGCCGAAGCTTCGGCACCCGTTCTAGCCAGTTGCGCCTGGTTAATTACCTGAAAGGTAAGGGTCAAAGGAGTGCCCGCCACCCCCGTACCCCCTGAGCCGGTATAGGTTGTTCCCGTTAAGCTGTAGCTGCCCATCGCCGGCGTCCAGGCGTTAAAGTCGCCATTTTTATCTCCCGACAGGGCGTACGGTGTCCCGTTATCAATCTGAGTGCGGCTTTGGGGACCGCTTAAGACCATCTTCACCGAGCCTACCGTGGCTGGCTGGGTATTGGCCCGGATATTGAGGTTTTTTGTCGGGAAACTGGCCAGATTCAATACGTCCCCGTTGGTGAGTTGTTTTATTTCCTGATCCGTATCAGCATTGATCAAACTGAAACTGACCACTTGGGGAACCGCGCTGGGCTGGTTGGTAACCTTAAAGTTTAACGAGTAAGATGTTCCCACAGAGCCGGAACCACCCGGTCCGGTGTAGGGAGTAGCCGTCAAATTGTAACTGCCAGAAGCCGGTGTCCAGGCGTTGTAGTTGCCCTGGTTATCGCCGAAGAGGGCAAAGGGCGCGTCGGTTTCTGTACGGGTCTGATTATAGGACCCGCTGAGTACCATCTTCACAGAACCCACTGTGGCCGGGCTGGTGTTCATTCTGAAGTTGAGGTTGCGGGTCGGCAGGCTGGCCAGATTGATGGTTTCACCCTCACTGATCAATTTGATTTCCTTCTCGGTATCAGCGTTGATCAGACTAACGCTCACAACCGCTGGCGATTGAGAGCTGGCCATCACCTTCCGAATGCGGTTATTACCCGAATCGGCAATCAGGAGGTTGCCCTGCCCGTCAATCGCCAGTCCGGCAGGATAAGACAGCCGGGCGCTACTGGCCCGGGCTCCATCGCCCCCGAAACCTTCTATACCATCACCGGCAACGGTAGTAATAATGCCATTGGGTGCCACTTTCCGGATCCGCAGATTACTCGGATCGGCAAAGAAAAGATTACCCTGCGCGTCCAGCGCAATGCCACCCGGATAGCCTATGCTAGCGCGAGTGGCGGGTCCTCCATCACCACTATACCCTCCCTGTCCGCTACCCACCACCGTGGTGATAATGCCGTTGGGTGCCACTTTCCGGATGCGAAAGTTGGCTTCATCGGCAATGAAGAGATTGCCCTGCGCATCCAGTGCCAACTCGGTAGGATACGCCAGTCGGGCGCTGCTGGCCGGACCACCATCCCCACTAAACCCATAGGCTCCTGTACCCGCTATCGTACTAATGGTGCCGTTGGGGGCAATTTTGCGCACCCGGCTATTTTCCCGATCCGCAAAGAACAGGTTTCCCTTCGCATCGATAACAATTCCCCGGGGTGAACTCATCTTAGCCTGGGTGGCCGGGCCGCCATCGCCACTAAACCCATAGGTTCCATTTCCGGCAACGGTGGTAATAATGCCATTGGGTGCCACTTTCCGGATGCGCTGGTTTTCTCGATCGGCAATGAAAAGGTTTCCCTGCGCATCAGCGGTTACCGCAGCGGGATATTTAAGAGCTGTGCTGGTGGCCGGTACTCCGTCACCACTGTAGCCGAAGTTACCATTCCCAGCAACGGTGGTGATGATGCCATTGGATGCCACTTTCCGGATGCGCTGATGTATTTCATCAACAACAAAAAAGTTACCCTGCCGATCAACGGCGACATTGATCGCACTCAGGTTCGCCTGGATAGCCGGACCCCCATCGCCGGTACAGCCCTCCTTGCCATTGCCTGCCACGCTGGTAATTGTTTGTGCCAGAAGGCAGGTGGAAAAAAGTCCCGTGAGGATACAACCAGCTAACACGCCAGCCAGGAAGACATGAGTAAAACGTAAAAAACAAGTCATAATCGAAGGGGTTGGGTGAATAAATGCGGCCGTATTTTTACTTAACCAAATATAGCTATTTTACTTATTTATTTAAATTGTCAGACATTTTTTATCACTGATACTCAATCCCAATCATATGGTATTCTGTGAATCTACTCAGTACGATGCCTGACGGCAGATGGAGACCGCAACGGTTTAGATTAACCGCTACGAAACGCTTTTTTACCTTGCGCCAGATTGTTAACAGGCGCTGGCCTGCCGTGTGCAGAAAAGCATTTATTTCTAATACGGCAAAGGGTCGTTATACGAAAGCCCGGTGAATTTCACCGGGCTTTCGTATAACGACCCTCCTGGAAGTATTTCCCTGTCAGCAGCTTATCTTACGGCTGTTTGACCAGCTTGTAACGCTTAGCGCGCTGCCCCTCTCCTATTTGCAGGACATACAGGCCCGGCGCTAATTGATGACCGGGATTAATTTCCTGTTCACTATGGCAGTCGGGAAGCTCAAAGACCAGTCGGCCGTGGCCATCATAGACAAACAAGGGCAGCTTGCCTTCCGAACTTCCGGTTAGCTTTAAGGTAAATGCCTGCTGGAACGGATTGGGATAGCACAGCACCTCCAGCTCCTGGTCTTCGGCTGACGCTATGGCACCCGCCCGGCCCGATGAAGATTGATTGATCACGCTGAAGCTGATCGTCAAAGGCGTACCCGCAGTACCCGTTGCTCCGGCCCCACTGTAGGGAGTGGCCTTGAGGGTATAACTTCCTACCGCCGGGGTCCAGTTGTTATAGTCTCCGTCCCTGTCGCCAAACAGCGCGTAGGGAGCGCCTGTTTCGGTTTGGTTCCGACTCTGCTTTCCACTTAAGACCAGTTTAACGGATCCTACCGTAGACGGACTGGTGTTTACCCGAATATTGAGATTGCGGGTAGGCAATGAAGCCAGGTTCAGCTGCTCGCCGGAAGAAAGCACCTTAATATCCTGATCTTTGTCGGCATTGACCAGGGTGAAATGGGTTACGGTCTGGCCTGACGACGCCCCATCCTTTACCACAATGGTGAAGGTTTCCTGATCCGTAGCCTGTTTACTATCCGTGGCGCGTACCGTAATGGTATAAGTACCAGCGTCCTGATTGCCTGGGGTAAAGGTCAGGGTATTGTTGTTCAAACGGGCAAACGAAGGCAGGTTAGTCGCCGTTATGGTAACGTTATCTCCGTTCGGATCGGTCGCAAAAAGCGCTACGTTCAAGGTGCTGCCTTCATTCATGGTTTGGTTGCCAATTGTGGCCAGTACAGGAGGAGTGTTGCTTGAAGGTTGAGGTTGGGATAGCCCACCAGCCTTGATTAACACGACCCAGTCCTCTCCGCTTGAATTCGGCGGATTGCCGATGGATTTGGTGCCACTGCCCGACAAATTACTTACCGATCCTTTTTGTAAGGAACCGCCATTGCGGGGATCGTACCACTGCACGGTATAATTACCATTGCTCAGGGTAATGTTGGCACTGCCGCCATCTTTTAAGTACACGATATAGACTTGCCCGTCTTTGCCCAGGGACCAGCCCCGGTTCACATTGCTCAGCGGCTTCAGTTCGGTCAGCGACAGGGGTACGAGGTTTTTAAAGAAGTTCAGCGCGTGACGGTTAAAGCGCCACATCTTGGCGCGTGAGCGGAAATCCTCGGCCGCCAGGTCGGTATGTCCTGTAGCTCCGCCAAAGTAATATTCAACCCCGGCACCACCACCTATCAGGTTACCCCAGAGCGATTGCTTCCGTATATCATTCTGGTTGTCAGCCAGGGACCCACGGTTACCGCTGTAATTTGCATCACAGGCCACTCCCATTGCATTCTGTTCGTCGTTGGCCACGATCCACTTCTTACCCGCATTGGTCGAGTTCTGAACCCACAGCCTGGTTTCGTTGTAAACATTATTCCAGTCGGTCTGAATGGAAACCCCCGTCAATTTAGAGGCACTGCCCAACAACGGCGTATAGACAGCTGTTTGCTCTTTCACATTGGTATGCAGCACAATGTGATGGTTGTAGGGGTCGATCGTATTCACATAAGCCGCCATGTCCTTGCGCTGCTGGGTCGTCTGAATGTTCTCTTCGCCCAGGTTCCAGTTCAAGGCCAGGTGGTGTCCAAAACGAGCAATCAACTCCCGGAAATACACCTTCCGCTGCACCCCCAGATTCCCCCCATCCAGCAGCTTGCAGTTCTCCCGCTCCTGCAACTTGAAGTGCAGATACAGGCCCAGCTTGTCAGCATGATTAAAAACCACCTCCCACTGATCCAGCTTCGAGCAGTCAAAACGGGTATAGTCGCTGGAAGAAACGTACGGATAAACATTCTTATCATCACCGGCAATGTTCATGGTCAGAAACGAAAAGGCGTTTAGTCCTTCGCTGGCCAGGTAGTTGATGGCTCCAATGATGCCTTTACCTTTGGTCGATTTCCAGGTGGGGTCACCCGACCGCCAGTCCTTCACGTGAGGGCTCCAGCTTTTACGTTTGCCTCCGTTGTCGGGCGTGTTGTCGAAATCGTCGTAGGCCAGGAAATTCTCGGGCGAATCCACGCCCCCTTTCACAAAATACTCGCCCGTTTCGGCAAATTGCAGGTAGTGTGCCCCGACGTAGTTGAGCCGCCCTTTGGCCCGCAGGTCCGACCCGGTTTTATCAGAACCCGATACCGTAAAAGAACCTGTTTTGCCATTAACGTTGGAGACCGCATTACCAGCATTGGCATCCGTGCTGACGGCGATGTTGGTCCCGCTGCGCATGGAGATCGCGTACGTCCAGGTGCCGGTTTGGTCGGGTGCGAAGTGGACCTTCCAGCTGTTGCCTGCTGCCGCCCCGGTATTTCCCGCATTGCCATCGGCGGCAAAGTAGCCCGGCACCACGTATTTTTTAGAACCGTTGGTGAAGGTCACGTTGAGCCGGTAGTTGAGAAAGGGGTTGGAGCCGTTGGTTTCGGAGGTATTAGGTCCTTCAATCAGCAGGGTGATTTTATGCCATTTCTTCAACTCCCCCTGCACAGAAACCGCCCCAAGTGCAAGGGCCTTGTTAGCACTTGTCGAGGAGTAAGTGTTTGTTCCGTTTATCAAGGACGTTGCAATCCTGGTATTTCTTGTGGAGAGGGCAATGTCCTTTGTGCGGCTAAGATTATTCGGTATGATCGTAGGCAGGTTACTGGCAACACTTTGTACTTGTCCGCTTATCAGAAATAATAAACAAAGCGAGAAAACTTTTAAATGAGTCAAGTTACGTACGGCTTCTTTCATCGTTAGTTGAGTTGATTCAGAAAAAGGAATTAAATTCTACTGTCATAAAATGGCTGATCCGCACAAAAAATGTGTAGGGAAATGAAACCCAGATTAGTAATTAAGGGCTTTAACAGTGGACTTTGCAGCCGGGGCGTTTTCCTTAAACTTTTTGATTAAATCCTGAGAATTTATTGAACTTCTTTTGCATATGCAGTTATAATGCCAAATCTTACTCAGGAGAGAAAAAAGGATCTGATTTTGTACACTAAATTCAATAAGATCCTTCAGGAAAATCAAGGATGAGTGGCCCTCGCCTTGGATTTCGCATCCAAAGATTAAAAATTTATTAGAAAAAAACAAACCCTTAGACGTGGGTTAGCGTTGATAAATGCTGCCAGTAGATAGATTAGCGGCTTTACGCTAACCCATTATTTGTAGAGTTATAACAACGGTATAGTAGAATCAAATACCAGATATACAGTTACATATGTAGGTATTAAGGAACAGGATTCAAGAAAACCGGTTTGATTATTACGGTTTCTCTTTCCAAACCAATTTAGGGGGTTAAAATCAGGCATTAAAAAATTCTTAGAAAAATAAAGTGGAAGCTGGATTGGTTCCTGTCAGGTAAAGCACCAGGCTTGGTTCTTCAAGAAGGTTTTCCCGGCTTTCGAGACTATACACTTATATCAACATATTAACCGTTTCAATGACCCTACTTTGCAAGCTATTCTACCTAAAAATCCGGTTTTTCAAGCTACGGTATTTGCTAACACACACCTATATACGTATAGGTATTTTAGAGCATTGAAATAAGCTTAATAAAAAAATAGAATTGTGCATAAATCCTTTTTTAATTAAGTTCAATAACCACTTATATCAGTTATTGCTTACTCCTTTGACTGATCCAGTTTTTTGTTTAGGAACAAATAGGATTGAGGTTAATTATACTTAGCTAACATTCCATTCTGATATAAAAGGCGCTTTAAAAAGCCACGCTCCAGCAACGGTTATTACACCTCAGCTTTAGTCGTAAAATGACCTTGACTAACTTCTTTTACCGCTGAAAGTGTGGTACCTAAGAAGGGTTGATGCCATTTTGCTTGGGTCAAGGAGTTGGGGGTTGCTCATCCTTCGCTTTTTATACATCTATTTTCCAGAGACCATTACCAGATTTAAACGGGTTATTTTGAGATAGCAAACCCGGAAGCTATCGCTGGTAAACCTGCGATTCTGGTTTCTGATATCTGGGGCTGATACCCCCTATAAACGCATTAGGGGCCTTTTGCCCTAATTTTCCCAAAAAGAAAGCCCGGTATGACCAACCGGGCTAGCTATGACCTTCTGTTGCTACCAAAAAATTTATGATCGATGAAGCATCAATAGACATACGGGTGATGGAATGGCTATCTGATCGCCGGTGGCTTTCAGGTCACCGCTGCTGGCATCTCGCTTAAAAATCGTGATCGTATCGGTTTGCTGATGGGCAGCCAGCATATACTGACTGGGGTCATCAAGTAGAAAATTTCGGGGCTCATTCCCACCCGTATAATGTAGATAACGATGCGTCAGCCGGCCATCCTCCCCTACTGAAAAAATAGCGACCGTGTTGTTTCCCCGATTCGTTACATATAAATAGTGACCTTCAGCATCCAGGTGAATGTCGGCACCCGAGCGCTCGCCCGAATACGTTTCAGGTAAAAAAGAAACATCATCTTCAACTAACTCAACCGTATTCGTCTGTCGATCTCTTCGTAGAATGGTTACTGTTGAGCTCATCTCTTTAATGCCGTAAATCCACGCATCTCCGGGATGCACCGCCGTCATTCGGGCCCCTGAACCTGCCGATACCGCCACGTAAGGCGTTGCATTAGCCGTTAGTTTGCCCTGTTGGTGGTCAATCTGATAAATGTAAATCTGGTCGGACCCCAAGTCAGATACATAAAGCAGCCGGTTGTCAACCGAAACAACCGCCGAGTGAACGTGAGGGGCGTCCTGCCGTTCGGTATCAACTCCGCTGCCGGTATGCTGGATCACCTGGGAGGCTTCGCCCAGCCCGCCATTCTCCAGAATGGGGAATACCGCCAAACTCCCGCTGCCGTAGTTGGAAACAAACGCCAGTTTACCGCTTCGATCAATGCTGATGTGGCAGGGGGCCTGTCCGTGCGACAATTGCTGATTAATAAACGTCAACTGTCCGGATGATGGATCAATAGCATAGGCGTTGACACTCCCGGAATGTGCTTCGCCCTGGTCGTCTTCTTCATTTACCGCATATAAATACCGACCCGAAGGGTGAATGGACAGAAAGGAAGGACTCCTGACATTGCTGACGGTTTGCTCCAGTTGGGCGGTGCCGCTTTCCGGATGAAAGGTAAATACGTAAATGCCTTTGCTGCCGCGAACCGAGTACGTACCGACATAAAGCAGGGACTTAGCTGGCTGGGTTTGTGCCATACGTGAAAAGAGGATAGTGATGTACTATCAAACCGCCTTCTTAAGGATAGGTTTAAGTCGGGTACGTTTTTCATTCCCTGCTTAAAATAAACAACGCCGAAGAACGGAATAGAAAGCCTCCCGGCTGACCTGTACTTGTTGACCCAAGTGATTGGGAAACCGGGTTGATCCTCTCTCCCATCTTATAGCCCAGGTTAAGCGGCAGAAAAGCTATTTCTGCCAACTCAGAGATGGATATTTTAAAAAAGCCTTTATCTTTCTGACAGCCTGCGACTCTTTTTCCATCCGTAAACGATTCGCTCATATGCCCGCGCCCTTTTCCATCTTAGTCATCAGTGATGATCCGCAGGTAGTGAAAACGCTTGATGAGGTTTCACTACGGTCTGATAAAGAACTTATTTTCCGATCCGCAACGGATACCCGGGAGGCTGTTAACGTCTTAAACGACTTTCCGTATACTAGCCTGATTGTTCTGGATAGTACGTTGCGCAGCAGTTCGCAGGACCTGGAATTTATAGCCTCCTTACGCGTGCATCCTGACTGGATTCACCGACCGATTCTGGTCTTACTGGACGGCCAACCACCCTGTGATCTGGTGGCGGCTTACGGTGTCAATGCTACATCGGTTTCCTTCAAACCTTATAACCTCTCCGACTGGAACACGTACTGGCAAATGGTTTTACAGGTTCATGGGTTACATATCTGAAGCCGGTTTGCGGTATCCCACTCTGGACCGTATCCTATCTTTTCACATCCAACCGACTTTCATCAGGTTTATCTTCCGGGGTGCTTTTACTAATTCAACCAAACAGCTATGAAGGTAGTAGGAATAGGGTTGCTTTTATCTGGTTTAATAGCGGGATGTTCAACCGGTATGCGGGATATTGATTTTATCAATAGGCAGTATGAGGTTTCTTACAATATTGATTCCACCAAAGGCATGGACAGTGCCCGAATTGCTGGTTTGTTGAACGCAAAAACCGTGTTAAATTTCTTAGAAGGAGGGCAGGGAACCGTGCATACTCAATGGGGCATGGTTTCGAAAGATAGCTCCTTTAACTGGAAATTGCAGGAAGACCAGCTAGTGATCAATGACCAGAGCTATACCGTTGAAAAGTTATTTAAGGGGTACAAACTCAAATCGGATGCCGAGATGCTCATCTTCAGACAGCAGCCATAAAACGGCAATTGAGGATACTGGCAGACACCACGAAGGCGATCCCTAAAAACCGGTATTATTTCTATACGAAAAAAGGTTTTCAGACCCAACAGTTACCGGGCATTAGTACCTAAAAAAGCCCCAGTGAATGCGTCACTGGGGCAAGGTTTTACCTACTAGCATTTAATTCCCTGACTGGAATGCAGCCGCTCTTTATTTCTTCCTGCCAACGAATTTTTGAAGGAAAAATCCATTAGGTTAAGGCTATGGACTTCATGTTACCGACGGTTGCTCATCAACTGCGGTTTGGTGCTGTTCCCGAAGAGTCGCCCTCCTCGGAACCCGATGAGCCAGTGCCGTATCCAGACCCATACGAGCCCCCACCCTGAACATTGCCTTCATCTTCAGTCCCCGTAAAACCACTATCCTTCTGGCCTTCGTTATCTTGAGTGGACTCATTTGGAGCGGCATCCTGCCTGGTTTCTTCCGGCTTATTTTCCATGGCGATTATAAGGTTTGTTGTTAAAAAGAAACCCGCATACACCAAATTTGTTGAAGTTTAATTCAACTACTTTCTTAAGAGAGACTTTGTGGGATGGGATCACCCGTATTTTGATCACAGGCAAACCCTTCAACCCTGTTAAATGGGAAGCCAGAATTCACGAAGGGCACTCTGCGGTCTCAGCCGGATGGTTAGGATGGCCTACTCTTCAGTAACGCTTTTAGTTGCTTGCTGCAACGGATAATTTCATCACAAACATCCGTCAGATTAGTTGCTTCGCGATCCAGCTTGCGGGTTAACTCACCCAGGTACTTTTTAAGCATGGCTATTTCGCTCTGGTCTGACTCCGCTTTGGCGGGGACAGCTTCAGGCTTCGGCTGTTGAGGTTCTTTGCTTACCAGAGCACTCAACTCCTGCAAGGTTTCGAGAGGCTGCTGCGGCTGGTGCAGGCGGCTCAACTGCTGAATAGATGCTTTGTTTACTTTTGCCCGTCCGCTCAAAATGGAGGTGCGAAGTTCTGGGGCCAACCTGCTTAATCCCTTTGCAAACTCGGCATCTCGTTTAATCGTTTTTTCGCTGACGTTAAAGCGCTGAGCCAGTTTTTCGGAGGTGGAGCCACCTTCACTTTCTGCATAAAGGACATTTTGACCCTTATCGGTCAGGCTAACGGAATCAGCATATGGGTCATTTTGTCCCTTATACTCCACAGAAAGCGAATCATTATAAAGGACATTTTGACCCTTACGGTCCTGCCGATCATATTTGCCCTTTTCCTGCTTTTCACTTAAATACCGTAAGCCCCGCAGATAAGACGCCTGTTCCGGTGTCAAGTTCCGACGACCAAGTTGGTTATCAATCATGTAAAACCGGACATCAGCTAAAGAGGCAAACGAGGTCAGGTGAATTTTAAAATCAATACCGTGCCGCTGACAGATAGAGAATCGGTTATGACCGTCGATTAACACATAAATGGGCGTTGCATCGGACGAATTGCCCAACATATTTTCCGTCGTTTCCCAGACGAGTAAGGCTTCACGGCATCCCTCCTTGCGAATGTTCTCTTCGAGTTGGGAAAACTCTGCTGGCTGCATGGGCGGAATCAACGCTTCAAGTTCCGGCAAAATCCGGATTTGTTTCCGAATCTCTTCATGCCGCATCAGGCTTTGGTCCTTAATGATTGTTTTGGCCCCCAACAAATTTGCGTATTTCTTCATAATGATTTCGTGTGTTTAACCCAATGGTGTGCTTTCGTCAGCGGAGCCGATCGTTGCTAAGCTCCTTGCTCAAATTCTGGTAATCGGTAGCACCATTGGAATTGGGCGCGTACGTAAAAATGTCCTGCTGAGCCACCTGAGATTCTTTGAGGGCCACATTCTGCCGAATCTCCGTCTTAAAAATTCGAAAGTTTGCCAGGGCACTCTGAATATTTGCAATCATATCCCGGTGTACCTTGAGCCGCTTATCAACCATCGTCAATACAATTCCTTCAATCGTCAGAGCAAAGTTGATCCGATCACGAACTTGCAGGATTCGGTCGAAGAGGTTATTAACCCCTTTCATGGCCGAGGCTTCGGGTTGCAACGTCACCAGACAGGAGGAGGAAGCCACGAGGGCTGAATTGGTAAAAATGTTCAGGGCAGGGGGGCAATCAATGAAAATATAATCGTACTGGTTGCGCAGGGGTGCAAGCGCATTCCGAAGCTGATTAACCCCACCGACGGCCTGCACCAGTTCCAGATCGGCATAAGCCAGCTCCAGGTCACTGGGCGCCAGGTCGTAATTTGGCCCTATGGACACAATGGGTAAAGGTTGATTATGGAGCAGAGCATGAACAACCTGCTTTTCGGGTTCGTCGAATCCCAGCGTTTGGGAAAGATTTCCCTGAGAGTCCATATCAACCAGTAAGACCCGGTGTCCCAGCAGCGACAAAGCTTTGCCCAGGTTTAGGGTGGTGGTTGTTTTACCCACGCCACCTTTGTGGTTCACCACCGAAATAATTTTGGCCTTCGGCACGGCAAATTCCAGAAAACCGTACCGGCAGAGGATAGGATAGAGGGCCGACAAATGTTTGGCATTCAACATCCGGTCACCCGCTAAGGCTTTGGATAAGGTACTAGGAGGGAGCCCGGCTTCTTTTTCGATGACCGCCAGAGACAAGGCGGGATTTTTCCGGAGAAAATGGACTGCATCGTCGTTCGTCAGCATATACAGAATAAACGGTGATTTTGCTTGAAATTAAGGCAAATTAAACCTGATTGTCAATTTTTTTTGACAAAAATCAAAAAATCGGGTTTTGTCCCCAACAGAAAAGACAAATGCTGGCCTGATTAACCGCACCGACCCGTTCATTCGTAAAAGCTTACCATGACCGGTAGATGAAGTAAAATTTATCTAACTTAGCCTCGAAACGATTCGATGATTGCCATGAAACAAGCCTTGGTTTTAGTATTCCTTTTCTTTTTTCTGTTTTTGCACCCCTCGTGGACACAAACACCCCAACGCATTGCGACCAACAAAGCCACGTTTTCCAATCCCTTACCCGTAAAATTAGGCGACCCGTATGTCTTGTATACGCAGGGTTCTTATTATATGTATGGTACGGGTGGAGGAGCCGACAAAGGCTTTGTGGCCTATTCGTCTAAAGATTTAGTTAACTGGAAGGCCGAAGGACAGGTTTATTTTCATGATAACAAGAACGGCTGGAGCGATCCGAAGGCCAGTTGGGGTGGAGCCTACTGGGCACCCGAAGTGTATGCAGTGAAAGGGAAATATTACCTGTTTTATAGCGCTCAGTGGAAGGTAAACCCCACCCGTGAAGTGGAAAATTTCCGCATTGGGGTGGCCGTTGCGGATAAGCCTACCGGACCTTTTGTTGACCTGACCGATAAGCCTATTTTTGATCCGGGTTATCCTATTATTGATGCAAACGTATTTTTTGACACGAACGGTAAAGTCTATTTATACTATTCACGTTGCTGCTATAAACATCCGGTCAAAAGTGAAATAGCTGATCTAGCCCGTGAAAAAGGCTGGTACAAGGAGATTGAAGAAAGCTGGGTGTACGGTGTCGAACTCAAACCTGACTTTTCCGGCGTTATCGGACAACCGGTTTTGTTGCTACGCCCCCCGGTCCGGCTCAGTGATAAGCAGGCCGAGTGGGAAAGCCGGTCGGTAACGGCCCGCGAAGTAAACCGTCGCTGGACCGAAGGCTCTGTTACGTTTAAAAAAGACAATACCTATTATATCATGTATTCGGCTAATCATTTTGGCGGTCGCTATTACGCCATCGGTTATGCCACTGGCCAGTCACCTCTGGGGCCGTTTACAAAATCGGATACGAATCCGGTTCTGCAACAGAACATCGACAGAGGGGGTACGGTAACGGGAACGGGCCATAACAGCATAGCCTATTCCCCGGACGGCAAGGAAATGTTTTGCGTTTACCACGGCAGAACTGCTCAAACCGGGGACGAAAGAGTTGTTTTTATTGACCGTATGCAGGTAAAAAACGGACGGATTACCATCTCTGGACCGACCACGACACCGCAGAAACGGCCCTCCGGCTTGGCAAAATAAGGACAGATTTAAAATCGGACAAGATGTCGGAATGTTTAAAAACGTTTCTTCTTAGGTAGAAAGCGGGCATTTTAACGATGGCAATTAAGGAGGGTGGTTTACCGGTGCCCCTGCGAAAAGTTGTAATTTAATTAGCCATCGGCCCGCTAAATGCATAGCTTATGTTACCAAATACCGGAAACTAACAAAAAGAGGAGGTTTCTACCGTTGAACGGGTTAATGATGAATTATCAGACAACATCATTACCTGGTCACGTGTATGAAAAACGTACTCTTGCTCTTCTTAAGTGTGGCATTGCCGGGATGGAGCCTGGCTCAACAGGATGCCCGATCCACCACTTCTTCTTTTCAACCCGGTGTTGCAGTAGGCATCCGGGCCGGAACCGCTGGCATAGGGCTGGATATTTCCAAATCAATTACACCGCAGTGGGTTTTACGGGTAGGAGGGAATCTATTTTCCTACATGGGTACCTTGAAGAGCGGAAAGGACACCGATGATATTCAAATTGGGTTCGATTATAAGCTCAATTTAGCTTCTGTTAATGCATTAATTGACTTTTACCCCTTCCGACGGGCGGGCTTTCGAGTAACCGGTGGTGTGTTTTACAACCTCAACGAGTTGACGTTCGACGGATTGCCTACCAAAGAAGTCGTCTTTAACGATGTAACCTTCACCCGGGAAGAAATCGGCACCATCAATGGCAAAGCTAATTTCACTAAAGTAGCCCCCTATTTAGGGCTGGGCTGGGGGCACCCTTTTCGGGGTACGAAACTCACCTTTATGGCTGATCTGGGCGTTTTTTACCAGCAGTCTCCCCAGGTTACTTTAGTGACTACCGGTATGCTCGAACCCTCCAGTGATCAGGGGCCGGTGATTGAACGCAACCTCCAACCCTTGAAGTACTACCCAGTTCTGAATCTAGGCCTTTCGTATCGTTTGTAATTTTCATTTAACTGTAATTGCCATGAAATCAAGAGAACGTTTCTCCACACGCATATGGATTAAAGGATCGGCCCTGCTGATGGCCCTGACGCTGGCATTGGGAAGCTGCAATGAGTTAAAAAATCTGGACCCGCTTGAGGGGGTTACCTATAAATTAAATTATAAACCGGCCAATAGCCAGATTCAGGGGTTAGTCGTTGATGCCAAAACGGGCCAGTCCCTGTCAATTCCGATTCAGGTAGCGATTCTGGGTCAGGACGCCAACCGCGTTGTTACTTTTGATGGGAAAGCGCAGACCACCTACAGCAGCCCTAAAGGCGACCTGTATATTGGCCTGAAAGGCGATGTGCCAACTCCGCAAGCCCCCGCCAGACTGCGGCTTGTTGTTGATGCCGCCGGCTATATACCTTCAGCAACGGAGCTGCGGCTGACCAAATCGCTGAATGATCCTTTTCTTATTCGGCTTGTAAAGGAAACAGACCCGCCACAGGAAGTAAGTGTGAAAAAAGATCAGCTCCGTCTGTCCACGAATGCCACGCTGTCGGCAAACAAAGAAATTGTCGTGGCTTCTGCCAGCACACCGACCACCCTTCTATTTTCTGGCGGAACGGGCATGAAGGACGAAAAAGGCAACCCCGTCACCGGAACGGTAGCCGCTACCGTAGCCGCTTATGCGCCGGGTTCGGCCAGTATTCCAGCCGGGCTGACAACCCCCGTAAGTTCCAATGAGTCCGGTAGCGCAACAGCGAATGTAGCCCTGAATATAGCGGGCTATACCTCGGTTAACCTCACCAGCAGTTCCGGTCAGAGCGTTACCAGCTTTACCAACCCCATCCTTATTAAAATGGGGATCTCGCCGGAGTTTCAAAACAGAACGGCTGCCCGGCGGATTCAGGTGGGTGACCTATTGGGGGTGTACAGACGAAACGAGAAATCGGGAATCTGGAGTTTCGTGCAGGACGTGAAGGTGGAAGCCCAAGGCTCCGGCCTGGGGGTTAGCTTTCCCGTGACCCATTTTACCGACTATGCCGTAGCGCAGGCCCAACCCACGTCGAGTACCTGTCAGGCGGTCTGGACGATTCAGGGTCTGGCAGCAGGGTATGCCTACCGGTATGAACTGGTGCAGGACGGTCGAATCAAGGCTTCCGGCACCTCCACGGATCAAACCCTGAACCTGGGCGAAGCCAGTCAGGGACCAGCCGATTTACTGCTTTACAGTTCATCGGGCAGTTTGCTGGGTAAATCCAGCGTTCAAAACCTGTGTGGAAATCATACCCTCAGCGTATCGGCCCCTCAGGGCACAGTCAACATCAACTTTACGGTTCGGGGCGCCTGCGAAAACGGGAAGAATATTGAGGTGTATCCTACCGTGCTGGTGCGCTACGGCAAGTCGGGAGCCGATCCCACGACGTTCGTTGGAACAACGTTTGAAAATGGTCAGGGAACGTTAGTGGGGCTGGAAGCCAACACCCCGTACGAAGCCCGGGTAGATTATGAAGGAACCTGGACGGAACAATTTACAACCGGTACCGGAGCCGAAAGCCGTTCGTTAACGTACGTGCTTAAATCGCATACCGAGGCTTGTAAGCAATAAAATCTGATCGAAGCAGGAAACTCACTCTGCCAGATGGCTCCTGTGGTTGAACAGGAATTTCACAGCGAATCATTTGAATACACGTTGTAAGCCATTCTGTTGACTTAAGAGCGTTTTAAAGGAGTATAACGTAGAAGTAAACAGCAAACAGCCCGGCTTTTTTAAGGCCGGGCTTTGTTTTTAAGGTGAGCCTCTGTACCTGGAAGTATGGTACCTCTAGATTATGTTGATCTTGAAAGAAATGACTATTTTAGCCGCCCACGGTTGTCAACAAGCAAACACTTGGAATTAGTGAATCCGGCCGTTATCGTTTTTGAACAATAGCCTCAGGCTGAACGTTGGGCTTGTATGCTGAAAGGAAACAAACTATATAGTATTTTATTCAACAAGTGCCCTCGCTGCCACCAGGGTGATTTCTTTATCACGAAAAGCGCCTATAACCGGCGGTTTGATAAGATGCATCAACGGTGTTCGGTTTGCGGGCAGGACTTTGAACCGGAGCCCGGATTTTATACCGGTGCTCTTTACGTCAGCTACGCGCTCTATGTGGCCTGGACAATTGGTACGTTTGTACTGTTTTATGTCCTGCTGAACATTGATGTGATGGTCTATATGTGGTGCCTGTTACCCTCCCTGGTGATTTTAACGCCTTATTTCTTCAGAATGGCCCGGCGAGTCTGGATTAACATCTTTGTTGCCTATAATCCAGCTAATAAGAAGTAAGTTTATTTCTACCGCCGGGTAAAATTGCACCCCACCGGACGGTATTACAGGAGCATCCGACTGAAATCTGGACTGGCCATAAAATTCTTCTTTTCGCGAAGCCTTGTTTTTGGCTGGTAAAAGTTGAAGCTTTATGACTTATCTAACACGCAAAGACGCTCAAATGGGATTTATTGAAGTTAAAGATGGCTCAGGTGTACATAATATAATCAACGTCGCCCACATTATAGGCATTAAATCCGATCTTAACGGGTATAGCCTCCTTTATCTAACCAATGACCGGGAACCAATGAAGGTCCGGTATTCTGGCTCAGATCTTAAAAAAATGCTACGAGCCGCTGTAGGTGGCGCCGTTATTGATTCCATCCCAAAAGACAACTAACCATCCCTATTGAACGATAAGGCTAAAACCGTATCGTTCATTGGGGGCCTCCTCCTTGCAGACTTATGGCCTCTGTTAGAATCGGTAAACCAGGGCATTGATGTTCATGCCCGCACCGACCGAAGCAAACACTACCTGGTCGTCCGGATTAATCTGGTGCGATTCTAGGGATCCTTTCAGCAGCAAATCCAGCAGAGTAGGAATGGTCGCTACCGAGCTATTGCCTAACCAGGACAGGGTCATTGGCATCAACGCTTCCGGTGGTAGGGGCATATCGTAGAGCTTAAAAAGACGATGCAAAATCGCCCGGTCCATCTTTTCATTGGCCTGATGGATAAGTACTTTGCTGATTGCTGAAAGAGGAATGGCCGCTTTGTCCAGAGCCAGTTTGATAACCAGCGGAACATGATTCAAAGCCAGTTCGTATAATTTCCGACCGTTCATTTTCATAAAAAGATCCTGACTGTCGGCCTGTTGTGGCGCATTTGACACACCCATCGACAATAATTGAGCATGCTCAAAAGCGTGGGTCTGCGTACAGTGGGCTAACACGCCGGCATTGCCTCCTGTTGCAGCTTCCAGAATGAGGGCACCGGCTCCATCGCCAAACAACATGCTATCCCGATCAAAGGGGTCCGTTATGCGGGATAACGTTTCACTGCCAATGATCAGACACCGCCGGGCGTCACCCGCACGTATGTAATAATTAGCCTGAATAACCCCTTCCAGCCAGCCGGGGCAACCAAAGGCCAGATCATACGCCACACAGGCCGGATTTTTGATTTGCAGACGCGCTTTGATCCGGGAGGCCAGTGAAGGCACTTGCGTCGTGCGATTGGTTCCTGGGGCTATATCCCCAAAATTATGGGCGACGATCAGGTAGTCCAGACTTTCCGGGTCAATCCCCGAGCTTTCAAGTGCGTTTTGGGCGGCCAGAAAACCCAGATCGGACGCCTGTTGGTCAGACTGAGCATACCGGCGTTCCTCAATACCGGAAATAGCTTTGAATTTTTCGATCACCGTGGCCTGGTCGTGCCGTAGGGGCAACCCCTCCTGATCATAAAACCGGTGGTTAGCAAACGACTCATTGCTGATTTTGGTGGGTGGAATATAACTCCCGGTGGCCGCAATCACCGATCGAATGGGAAAACTCATAGTACTTATGCAGTTAAGTTCGGTACCCGACTAGTAAGCCGGTCTAAGTGGGTAACTTGGTTCTCCAAGTTACCCAAGATTTTGTATCTCCAACACGAAGTTTATAAAATGAGGCTGAGATGGCTATTTTTCTGACCGACTGTCATGCCGGTCCGGGATTTGTATCACGATCACTAGTCTTGCAGGTAAACCGTATACCGCTGATTGAGACCGGTTTTGCCGGTGGGCTCAACGATAACCGGCTAATGGGTTGATGTTAGATTTGGTTTTAGCTATCAATCAAAGGGCTGCAAGGTTGATCGGCGAGGGTTAAAAGTACGTATTTTAAAAGAAATATCAACGTTCAGGCGGGCTGGCATCGAACAAACGCTGATGCGCCGGGCAACCGTCACTTACAGTGTTTCCAACGGGTGCCGGTGCCTATATTTACTGGCTGCCGGTTTGGTAACAGGGTCTTTATTGGCGACAAGAACCTGGGTCGGTAATAGGGTAGTGCGGGCTGCCGGGCCCGATCGCTTCATAAAGCTTTCACACGTAAGTTGGATTTTTGATTTGTTCTTCCTTATCTTGGTGGAAATTTAAATCAAGTATGCAAACAGGAACAGTTAAATTTTTCAATGAAGGCAAAGGTTTTGGCTTTATTAAACCCGATGATGGGGGAGAAGACATTTTTGTACACGTTTCCGGTCTAATTGACCAAATCCAGGAAAACGACAAAGTGAAATTCAATGTTGAGCGCGGCAAGAAAGGCTTAAATGCTGTCAGTGTCGAACTAGCTTAATAGACAAGGAATTCCATGAAGCCCTGAAAAGACATGCTGTAGCAGTATGTCTTTTTGTTTTTTACTGCCCGCCGACTGGTATCTGGCCTGCCCATCCATTTCAATTCCACTCAGGTACGATTAGAAGACTTATTCCTGCAACTGGAACAATAAGCTGGCCTGATTTCAATTCCACGCAGGTACGATTAGAAGCTTTCGCCGTTTGAAGCCGTTCTTCAGACTCTTTTTATTTCAATTCCACTCAGGTACGATTAGAAGGTGCCGCCTATAACGTGGTAGCGGTGCTGGGTTCAAATTTCAATTCCACACAGATACGATTAGAAGACGCGGATGGCCCGGTCAAAATCACAGCCTTTGACAAATTTCAATTCCACACAGGTACGATTAGAAGCATCGCCAGCGATTTCGGAATAATACTGCTTGAAGATTTCAATTCCACACAGGTACGATTAGAAGACGCCATCGTTTTGGGGAAATCGAACAGCTTGGATTATTTAAATTCCACACAGGTACGATTAGAAGGTTTGCCCCGGTTATAAGGTTGACTTGCGAAGCGTATTTAAATTCCACACAGGTACGATTAGAAGGATCTGCATG
>NZ_QLMC01000006.1:148730-402880 GCF_003259745.1 Larkinella arboricola
TCCGATTTAAATTCCACTCAGGTACGATTAGAAGCCGTGAAAATACGACAAAAAGATAGGCTTTGTAAAGCCGGAATGCGGTTTTGTTTAGCCCCATCAACGATAAACGAGCGTCGACCGGCAATGGTACGAAAGCCCCTGCCGATCGACGACCCGCTGACTGTCAGCCCATTATTGACAACTAGAGACCTTGCAACCTTTTTAAATAGTATGTCAAAGAACCCAAATCAGCCGACCGACGACATAGCCCTTCTAAAAAATTGGCCGTTAGATATCGTTCCTGCCCTATAAAGAGCGGAAGAACCCAAAAGTAAACGTTTTACATCTGCGATTCACCTTTCGCGCATTCGCTCTTTCGCTCTTTAAAATCTACCACCACGCCTTAAAAAACCGGTATTCTTCCACACCCAGCAAATGCTTCTAAAGAACGGAAATTTTGGCTTCAAAAACTCATCGTCATACCGTCTACCGCTCTGGCCTATTTAAACCAAACGGATCCTATCGCCCTATTGTAAACCCTGTCACCGCTGGGCCTGGTGTATGGTTGTTTCTACTTACTGCCCTACATCTTGCTTTTATTAACTCTATGTGGGATTTTAAAAAAACAGAAACCAACTATCTTCTATCACTTTTCAAAATTTGTTAAACCGTCCTTGCTCTGCATAGCATTTCCATTAAATAACTGCTGATTGTCTGATCAATGGCTAATTTTCAACAGTGAATCAAGTTTTTACCCGCAATGAGTATGTTTAACCGTTTAAAAAGTTATGTTCAGCTAATTAAGTAAATTAGCTTATTTTGCTAGACTAATCTTTGAAGCCTAGCCAGTGTCATGTCTCATTTGCCAGCGTTACCGCCTGAAGGCCAGATTGAGCTATTCCTTGAAACATTCAGTTCATTACCGACATACGGTATTGGCCGAAAGCCGGAGAATGAAATCATTCTTTCAAACGGTAAGATTAGTGGGCAGCACGCTCGCCTGGTTCGCTGTTCGGCGTCCTGTTTTATGCTGGAAGATCTGACCAGCAAACACGGCACTTTTGTTAATGATGTACGGATTAGCCGGAAAGTGGTTGGGCTGGATGATAAAATACGCTTTGCTGATGCGGAATACACCGTAAAACAGCTACTTGGCCTTTTGGTGGACAAGCATCCCTCGTCCGTAGAAACCAGAAAAGTTCTGCCTGAACCGCACCGGGCAAGTAAAGCAAACGCAACGCTGGAATTTGCCCCTGAGTTTGCGGAATTACAACAGGTTTATGAACAGTATCCTAAACTCCGGCGGGACTGTCGAAACCGTGAAAAAATGATTCGGACAGGTAGCGTTATTCTATCCTCTCTGGTGGGGGTCAGCGCCGTATTGACAACGGGGGGTGGGGCCGTACCGTTTATCCAACTGATGTCGGGAGCAGGTCTAAGTATGTTAATTCCGACGTTGTGTTCAACCCTGCTGTCAACTGACGAAAAGCTGGAAATTATTGATAAAGAATACCGGGAAAAATACCGGTGTCCCAATCCCGCCTGCCGGGACCCCTTCGGAACGCGTGAGTGGGAGTTGCTTGCCCAGCAAAAAACGTGTCGGCGGTGTCAGGCGGTTTGGGTTAACTAAAAAAAACTGCACTTCATCATTCACCTTTTGCGAGGCACCTCTATACATAGGCATCAATAACTTTAAAGCCTTTAAACCATGGTAAACCCATCCGAACAGACAGACCTGCACACTGATGCATATCCGCTGCCCCAGGCAACTGACTCCGCCAAAAGTGATTCGCTAAGCAAAAAGAAGATCCTAGCGATATCCGCAGCCGCCATGCTATTGGGCGGTGGGGTTTATACGGTTGCTGACGAGATTCAGAAGCAACCCAACGCAGAGACGGATATAGAAAGGAATAATGCCGCAAGCGAACCTAAACCAAACCTGCCGGTTGAAATTAACGTAGCCGGAAAGGTGGCAGATACCCAGTCTTTTGATCAGGCATTCAGGTCAGCGCGTGAAGAGGTAGGCATAGGTGGTGTTTTCAACTGGCAGGGACGGTGGTACAATACGTTTGAGAAAGAAGAGTGGGGGAGTTTGTCACTCGGGCAGCGGCAGGAATTCACCGAAATGATTCGGGGTGAAAAGCTTCCGGTTAAGCCGTACATTCCGGCTACGGACCAAACGGAAACCGCAGAAGATCAGGCTATACCGGCGGAAACTGAGCCAACCATTATTGAGGGCTCGTTGAACGGCCAGCCGGTCATGGGGCTGGATTTTGATCAGGACGGTATCATTGACACGGTCGTGCTGGATGGGGGCGATGGACACATCTACCGCGTTGTGGATGCAACCGGTGATGCCGGTCTGGATACGGTTTATCAGTATAATTCCCTGGATGGAGAGGTGGTAAGCATGGTTCGTCTGGAGCAGCCTTTTATCCTGTCCAATGACGACTTTAGCGATTCTCTGGAAAACGCGATGGCTCAGGAAGTGGTCGATTCAATCCTCGAACCGGAGGCTCCCGCACCGGAAACTGCCCCGGATTTGCCAACCGAATTCGAGGGTGTGGGCGAAGACGAAACTACCTACCTGGCCAATTTGCAGGAACCGGAAGATGACACGTATGTTAATAACGGCGATGTGCGCGACATGGATGAGTAATGGGCATGAACGGTTTTAAAATAACGCTTATTAATTGTTTATCCTGTGGTCGGCGTATCATGGTCCGGGCTGCCGACGCCGAGCGTGGCACCATCCGGTGTTCGCACGTGGGTTGCGGGGCCGATAACCGTTTGCAAACGGCTTTTCACTACGACCAGGCCATCGTGCAGGGATTGCCCGGATTTGGCTCCCTGACCTATCTGGGACACCCGGAAGTAACGTACCCGCTGCAATTCGGCCCGAACGTGATCGGCACCTCCGAGTCGTGTACGGTACAGGTCGGGCGATTTATCCACGAGGGCCGTTGCTTCATCAGCCGTCGGCATTGTACACTAACCGTTACGTTTGACCAATGGAGTGGCCAGCTACGCTATCAGCTTCAGGATGGAGCCCCCGAACCGGACCAGCCGGAAATACGCTCTAGTCTGAACGGCACGTATCTGAATGGATCGCTACTACAGAAAACCGAACAGATTGATCTGAATCATGACGGAATTATAACGCTCGGGGGAGCAGATCGATTTCGGCTGACGCATTATTTCATACCGCCAGCCATGCTAACTACTTACAAAGTTGAACTTGCCTTTAACCCCGACCGGACCGAGTAACCTATGTACATTACCATAAATCGCCCCGTAGCTTTTTCGCACATTGGACAGCGGACCAGCAACCAGGATACCGTCTATCCGGCGGTAGAGGGGGCCGATGATTCATCACCGCTTTTTCTGGTCTGCGACGGAATGGGAGGAGCGGATAAAGGAGAAGTTGCCAGCCAGTTGCTTTGCCGGGAGATTGGAGCCTATGCCGAAACGGCCCATTTTCCTGTTTTTGATGGGGAGCATTTAAAGGCTGCCCTGGAGCAGGCATACGCGGCCTACTACGCGTATTTGAAGCAGCACCCATTTGTCAACCGTATGGGTTCGACGCTCGCCCTGTTGCAGTTTCATGAGCAGGGAGCAACGGTCGCGCATCTGGGCGACAGCCGGGTTTATCAGGTGCGCGGTGGAAAAATCATCTTCCAGACCAAAGACCACAAACAGGTCAATGACATGGTGGAAGCCGGCATCATCACCGCCGTGCAGGCGCAGACGCACCCCTGGCGAAACCGGCTTAGCCGGGCCGTGGTCGTCAATGCCGGGGAGGTGCCCAGACCGTCGGCGGTGCCCGAGCCGGAGTTAAGCGTGTTGACGGATGTGAGGGCCGGGGATTCTTTTTTTATGTGTACCGACGGCGTTTTAGAGCAAATTGATGACTATGCGCTGGAAGCCATTGTATCGGGACCCGTGCCGGATCAGGCCAAAATAGCGTCGTTACTGGCGCTGTGCCACGATAAAACAAAAGACAATTATTCGGGCTATTTAATCAGCGTTAAGAACGTACAACAAACCTCCCCGGTGCCTAAACCTGTTGCAGTCCCCTGATTATGCTAACACTTTGGTTACTTGGCTTTTGGTTAGGAATGATGCCTCCGCAACCCGCAGTTACCGGGCAGACGTACGCGGTTGTGGTCGGTATTTCCGATTATCAGGCACTTACGTACGCCAACGGAGATCTGCGGTACGCCGATAAAGACGCCCGGCAATTTATTCAATTTCTGCAAAGTCGCTGGGGAGGCCGGGTTGCCACCTCTCACATCCGGCTTTTGACAAACCGGCAGGCAACGTCAGCTAACATCTTTGAGGCACTTCGGCTGTTTCGAAAGGCCGATGCGGGCGACCGCGTGATCCTCTACTTTTCGGGCCACGGAATGCCGGATAGCTTAGTGCCTTATGATGCCCAGCCCGGCGATGATACGCGGTTGCTGACCTACCGGGCCATCAAAGCCGCTTTTCATGCATCGAAGGCATCCACCAAATTATGCATTACCGACGCCTGTTTGTCGGGCGGTATGACCCAGTCAACCCAATCGCAGACGCTGGCGGAGTCGATAGCCAGGGAGGGCGGTAAAACAGGTACCGTCGCGATGCTGCTGGCCAGCCGGTCGACAGAGAGCGCCGTTGAAACCGGGCGGCTGGCCGGTGGGGCTTTTACGCACTATTTGTTGAAGGGCCTGTATGGACAGGCCGATTTGAATCGTGACAAAATCGTAACCATTCGGGAATTGCATCGCTACGTGTCTCCGCAGGTGAAACAAATCACGCGGGGTAAACAGGCACCGGTGTTTTACGGCCGCTTTTCCGATGATCTGGCCTTATCGCACCTTTAAAAAATTAACAGGATTGATGCACACTAATTTCAGCTAATGGCCCAGACGTTTACGTCCTTTCAAGAGTTTAAACGACGGTATCCCATTCGGCCCAATGATCCAGGCGCATCATTGGGCAGTGGTTCGTATGGCCGTGTCATTAAAGTGGAAGATCAGCTTGAAACCGAATGGGTTGCCATTAAAATCAGTGAATTTAAAGGCAATGATTTAAAGTCACTCAAGGCGGAGGTAGAGCTGGCCAGACGCGTGCCCCGACAGGCTAATATTGCCCGTTACGATGCCTGTTACCGGCTGGAAACCGATACCAGCATCAGCGATTTTGCCATCATGAAATACTATCCGGATGGTAATCTGGCGGATTTGCTCCAGCGCGAAACCCTGACGCCTGCTCAACGGTATGACATCACGAAGGGTATTTTGCTGGGGTTGCAGCATTTACACCGCCATCGAATTGTTCACCGCGATTTCAAACCCGCCAACATTCTGATTTCCCGCGATAATGCCGGACGGTTTATTCCTAAAATTGCTGATTTTGGACTGAGTAAACTAGTCAGTGATGACGAGCTTGATGCCTCCGATTTTGATCTGAGCGACGGGCGGGGAACGCCATCGTACAAGGCCCCCGAGCAAATTGAAGGCAGTAAAGTCAGCTTTAACCTCGATTTGTGGGCCTTTGGCATTATTCTGTACGAAATGCTAACGGGCGAAAAGCCGTTTCGGTCCGAGTTGCGCAACGCCAGTGAGCAATCCATTCGGCGCGAAATCGAAAAGAAGATTGTCACGGTAGAGTTACCACCCCGGCTTGCCGAGATCAATGAACCCTACCAGACCATGATCCGGCGGTGTCTGGTACGGGATATTCACGCGCGGGTTCGCAAGGAGGAAGAACTGCTGGACCTGCTGGACCAGATTCCGCCATTGATGGAGGAGGCCGAAAAACTCGTCGAGCGGCAAGCCTACGAACAGGCAATGGCGCTGTATGAGAGGGTGCTGGCCAGGCGGGAAAATCATCCGGAAGCGGAAAAGAAAATAGCTCAGTGCAAAGCCGGCATTCAGCAGCAGCACATTACGCATCTGCTCCATGAAGCCGACCGTTTAGTGGCCTATCGGCAGATGGAGGGGGCTAAAGACCGCTATGAGCAGGTGTTGCAGCTTGATCCGGCGCAGGAAACCGCCGTTCGTGGACTGGCTTTCTGCATAGAACAGCTTCGTCCCAAAACCGTAGAGGCCGCAGCGGAATTGACGGATGTGTATGTGCCAGAAAGCACCGATCTTTTTGCCCCTCCGCCCGTTGCGCCCGAACCCGTTCCGACACCCAGGCTAAAAAAGCAGACGACACCCCCGAAACTCGTGGTCGCTCCGGCGGTTTCTCCGCGAAAAGCGGTGCCCAAAAAAGTAGTGTCACAACCGGTAGCCCAACCTTCAGGATGGCGCTTTCCGTGGCGATTTATTGCCCCGGCGACGGTATTGATAGGAGGGATGGTTTGGTATTTTACTCAGGAGCCCCCCGTCGATGGCCACCTTGTTCAGGGGCAAAAACCGTCCTCCGGATCGGTAAAAACAACTGCTGATGCTATGGAAGTGGTCAATACCGTAGGGGATACACCACCGGCAGAACGCACTGAGCCCGGTTCTTTTGTGGATACCAAAGCCGCTCATAGTAAGCGGGTTAATGTGGCTCTGGGAAAAGCGCGCCAAGCTTTTGAACAGAAAGATTACGAAACCGTCCTTATGCTGACAAACAGCGCCCTTCTACTGGACCCGACCCGCCAGGACGTAATGGACCTGCGGAATGCCGCCGAGCAGGAAAGCAAAAAAAGTGAGAAAAATCCAGCGGGGAATAATACCCAACAAACGCCCGATGTTGCAGCTAACCCAATCGAACCTTCGGAGGATGATAAGCGTCTAAAGGCACAGAAGGAATTTCAGGACCGGTATGAACTGCTGATGGAGGAAGGCACCAAAGCAATTGGCAGTAATAACAAAGCCAGGGCAGCAGCGACCTTTACCAATGCCCAGACACTGGCCAGAGAACACGATCTGAATACCGTCAAAGCCGATGCGGCCTATGCCGATTGTATGCGTCGGGGTCAAAGCTATTTCAATCGGGACGAATTTGAAGGTGCGAAAGACTGGTTTCTGGTGGCACAAGCCTTAAAGGATACGGAGGAGGTTCGCCGAAAAATTAAACAATGTTCTAACTAGGATCTAATTCGATGAGTAAACCATTACGTCTGTTTATTCTTTGCCTTCTGCTGACTCAAGGGCTGTCCGCCAGCCCGGTGCTGGCCCGAACCCATAGCGTCGTCCAGCTGGTCGATGAGGAGTATGATCGGTACAAAAAGAGAGGGGATGATTTCTTTAAAGAAGGCAAATATCAGGATGCCCGTCGGCAATACCAGAATTGCCTTGAAGTACCCGGCTTCGAAAACGACGCCTACGCCAAAAAACGGATTGAAGAATGCAACACAGGGCTGACCTTACGCCAGAAAGTGGAGGATGCCACCCGGCAGGGGCAGAGTAGTCAGGCGGTTGATTTGTTACACCAACTGCTTCACCTGAATCCCGAGGATGCGATTACGATGGGGCAACTGGCCGACCACTACGAGCGCGAAGCGAATAAGCTGTTTAACCAAAAACGCTACCAGGAAGCCCGGCAGAATTATACAGAAGCCATCCAGTTTGCCAACGCGACCAAAAAGGAAACCCTGCAAATCCAGATTCAGAACATTGAAAGGATTCTAACACCAAAACCCACCAAACGAATTGGTCTAAAGGTAGCTACCGGGGTGGTGGCCGTTGGCGCGGGGGCTTTTGCGCTGCTGCTACGGAATGACTATCAATCGAAACTGAGCGCCCTGAATCAGATCAGTCAGAAAGCCGATCCCAACGGTACGGGCATCATCGACAACCGTGATTTATACCGTCAATATGAGGATGCCTATAAAGCCGCTGAAGCCGCTAAACAGAAGAACG
This sequence comes from Larkinella arboricola, assembly GCF_003259745.1. GTDB lineage: Bacteria > Bacteroidota > Bacteroidia > Cytophagales > Spirosomataceae > Larkinella > Larkinella arboricola. Next base: position 156,551 of record NZ_QLMC01000006.1, read on the forward strand.
GCTTGTTTACGGCCTGTGTTGGAGTAGCCGCCGTGGCTACCTTGGCCGAAGTGTATTTGCTGGTGCGGAAACCCCGGCCCCGCCCTTCGGCATTTCGCTGGCAACCGGCTTCGCAATCCTGGGGTCTGGCCGTTCGGTATTCATTCTGATTACTTTTATCATCTGATCTGATGAAATCTATTTCTACCTTTTTAGTAAGTAGTCTATTGGTGTGCCTCCTGGGAGGTGTTTTTCTGAGCTGCGAAACCTGGGAACTGCCCGGCCGCAAAACGCAACGCAACTGTGTGAAACCGGCGGGTAGCCTCAACGCCCAGATTCAACAGAAAAAAGTTGATTTTTCCATTTCCAATAGTGCCGGAACCATCGACAAGGTTACCTGGGATTTTGGTAACGGCAGCACGACGGTTACCACGGGCCTGACCGTGAGCTATACGTATCCGGAAGCGGGTAGTTTTTCGGTTAAAGCCACACTCTCAAATACCTGCGATAATGAAACCATCCTGTCGCGCACGGTGGAGATTATTGAAGAAGTAAAACCAGCGCTGAGTCTGCAACCTGCCTCTGTAGGCGTGACCAACGCCAGTGTGAGTTTTGTGATTAATCATCCCGGCAATCCGGCTGCGGTTGAATACGGTATTTGCTATTCATCAGGTAATCCCACGCCTGAGGTGGGTAATGACTCCGTTATTCGGGCGGCAAATCCAACGGTGGGCAGTACACTAACCGTCCAACTAACGGGTTTAACGGCCAACACGAAATACTATTGCCGGGCCTACGCCAAATTACCGTCCGGCGAAGTTGTGTACAGCGCGACAACCGAGTCTTTCACAACGCAGATCGACACACTCGCGCAGGATTTGATTGCCGCCATATCCTTCACCGAGGGGTCCCAGTCGGATGCCAGTGGGAACAACAACCATGTCACGCTGGTTGGTAACCCAGAATTTGTGCAAGACCGTAAAGGAAAAGCCAACTCCGCGATTCAGCTGGATGGTCAGAACGACTACTTTTATATGAACGAGAACAGCACCTTACGCCCTCAGTCGCTCTCGGTTAGCATCTGGATCAAGCCCATCACGGTCAACCGTAGTATGCAGATTTATAATAAGTCGCGCTTTAGTGACGGTGCTTTTGAAATGTACAGCTCCCTGATCCGGCCCAATACTGGAGCGCCGGACATTGTTATCAACACCGATATCAAGCAGAACAGCAACTGCCAGGGCGGCATCGGCTGGCAAACCTTTACGTTTACGAGCAGTATTCCGCTCAATACGTGGCACCATGTGGTGATGGTCTACAGTGGAAATTCCGCCCAGATGTATTTCGATGGTGCGCCCCTTTATACCAAAGCCACGTTACCAAAAAATACCATTGATGAATGTCCGGGTGGGGAGTTAAAATTTGGCGCCCAATCCGCCCAGTTCCCCAATTACTTTTATGGTTCGCTGGATGACATTCGCATTTACCGTAAAGCACTAACAGCCAGCGAGGTTCAGGCGTTGTATAACCAATAAACAATACCGTTACTGAATCTTCCTGAGCACCCGCTGCGCCAGCGATTGATAAGGGTGAGTCCGATCCGCACTGATTTGTTTCAGTAGGGGTAAGGCTCGCTCTTTTTGATTGTTCTTGACGTAGGCCAGGGCTAAAAACCACTCGGCTTTGCGGTGCAGTTCGTTCGAGGAGGTTTGCCGGGCTTTTACCAGCAGCGGAATGGCCTGGGCCGCCTGCTTATTGGCCAGATAACTCAACCCCAGCAAATAGTTTTTATACGCTACGGTTTTTTTATCGGCGGGCAAGACCTTTAATTGCTCGATAACCCGGTCGTACCGGCCCGCTTTGTAATTAGTTAATGCGTCCAGAAAGGTTGTCCGTGTTTGGGCGGAAACCTGATCAGTGGGGAAACTTTTCAGTAAGTCGTCGTTTGCATTGGCCGTCACGGTTTCGGTGAGGGCAAGGTCCGCCTGCCGACTGGCGGTTTGCTCGTAAGCGTAGTAGCCAATTCCCAGGACCACCACCACCGACGCAGCCGCAGCCCAGTAGGGCCAGCGGAGGAGAGGACGCACCGGGGCCGGTTGTTCAGCCGTTGGTTTACTGGCGGATAAAGAAGCTTTATAGGCGGTTCGGGTCTGCTCAAGCCGTTGCTGAATGCCCAATGCCCGAAGGCCCAGCCGGAGCTCCCGCTGGCGATCTACTTCCGCCGACAAGTCTGCATCGGTTTGAATATCGTTTTCGAACGAAGCCCGATCCATCGCCGACAATTCGTTGTTTAAATAGGCTTCAATTAACTCAAATTGGTTTTCCGACAGTTTCATAACCCTTCCTTCTTGGCGGTTTGCAGGTACAGTTCTTTCAGCCGCTCCGCGCACTGATACCGTTTCGATTTAACGGATTCTTCTTTCATTCCCAGCCGCTGGGCAATGTCCCGTAAAGACAGTTCTTCGACATAAAACCACTCCAGCAGGTTCCGGCAGACATCTTTTAGCTGGTGCAACGACTTCTGTACGGCGCTGACAATGGTCATTCGTTCCAGATCCTTCTCCACATCGCCCGTATCGACAGCATCAATCCGGGTGGGCATGGGAGCATGGTGCCGAAGCCGGGCGGAATTCAGTTCCGTCAGCCAGACCCGTTTGCAATATTCAAAGGCTACCGTTGTAATACGCGCACTCGCCTGGAGCTGGTATTTGCCGATTTCAAGGTTCAGCAGAAAATTCATCAGCCCTTTCTGAAACGCATCTTCGGCATCCATTTCTGTCCCATTGTTGGTAAGTACCCAGTTCCGGAAAGACGGAAATACCGTCGAATATAAAAATTGATACGCCCGTTCTTCGCGCCGAAGAAGGGCCTGGTAAAAATCTTGGTCGGTTTCGTAAACCGGCAGCGGTCGGATTGCCATAAAAAAGAGATACAGACGAAGATAAAACCCGACTCCCTGCCAATCTACGAACCAACGGTTATTTGATTAATCGGCAAAGGCATGAAAAGGTAATCGGTGGATCGGCAAATAAATTGATAAAAAGTAAATCCCTTTCCATTCACCTATTCCGTGTGCCCCCGATATACTTCCAAAATCGGTTCAAAAACCACTTCGTAGCCACTACCTGTAAAATAACTACCTCATGGATGTCTCATCAAAGTATTTTGCGCTGCTCAGAAACCCCGGTCCCGATACCCTCAGGCATGTCTGGCGATTTTGGCTCGACATCCGCCGGGTTGGTAAGGTACGCGAGCTTTTCTCGTTTATCCTGTGGGAAATCACCCACCGGCTTTATCTCTACCAGTTTACCAATCGCTATATCCGCTTTACCCAGCACCCCGGTTTGCTGATCGACCACCCGCATACAACGTCAGACCAGATGCTGACCAGTTCCTTCTTACGGGAAAATGGCCTGTGCTTCCGGCCCATAGCCATTGACTGGAAGTTTTGTCTGCAAACCACCGACGGCCTGCGGTGGGGCAGCCGCTTTTCCGAGCCGAACGCTTTGTATTGCAGTGATGAACAGAGCCAGTCGGCAACGCTTGTGCATGAGTTTGAGCACCCGATCACCTCGCTTTTTATCAGTCGGCAGAATGCGCTGTTCGTCTGCTCCAACGGTATTGTTTACAAAAGCGATCACCAGCGTGTTGCCTTCAAACCGGTTTTGCCGTTTTCGTCCTCCATCAGCTACTTTTTGTTCAACAACGGCATGACCGAACTGCCCGATGGCACGCTCCTGATCGGGGAGTACGGATCAATCTGGCAAGGGCAAACCTGGCAGAACCTGGCCTTTTTATACTTCTCGACCGATGGCGGTGATCGCTGGGAGATGTCGGATTTTCTGATCCGGCAGGGTGTCAACAAACACATTCATCTAGTCAAATACTCGTCGGTGTTGAAAGCTATTCTGCTGACCGATGGCGATAATAAAAAGCAGTTATGGATCAACCGCGCACTGGCTGACCTTACCCAAAAGACGGCTTCCCCAAAAACCGGCTGGCGTTTGCTGACCCGGTATCATCACCAGACGGGTGGTTATACGGCCATGGCAGAAACAGGCGAAGGGGTGTTATTCGGCAGTGATTATTTGGGCGGAACCAATTTTATCGTCCAGACGCACGACGGCAAACGGCTGGAAAAGCGGGTGTTGCCTGACCCATACCGGCGTAGTCCGGTGATGAACATGGTTTGCCGCCAATCGCCGTCCGGGACCGAAATTTGGGCGGCTTCCTACAGTTGCCTCTCGGAAAAGGCCCGGAGCTTAATCATGTGTACGCAGGATGGGGGCAAGACCTGGAACCGGGTGCTGGAATTTGACGGCACCAAACAGCAGGTACGGTTGGTAAACGCTCCGGCGGATGGTTCGGGGGAACTCCTCATTTCGGTTACCGATTTCGGCAGTAATCCGAACGGCCAGCGCCACCGGGTTTACAGATTAGAACCGTCCCTCAATCATTAATTAATCCCAAGCACGTAGTAATTATTTACGCATCTTATTTAACCTCAATCTATTATGTTTCGATCGATTACTTTCTTTATTCTATTGTCAGTTAGTTTATTTTTAGGCGGTTGCTTAAACGACCATCCTGGTCCGCAGGATTCCGGCGGCTGGCGAACCTTAGCTGAACTGCCCGGGTCCACACCGTTTTTTCTCGTCAATCTTCAGGGTAATCTCTACGCTGGAACCGGTACCAGGGATAGTCAGTACCCCCTTCTTCTGACCAAGCTCTGGCAGTATGATGCTGCGATGAATGTCTGGAAACCGAAAAAGGATTTTCCCGGTAAATTAACCGATGGACTCAGTTGCTTCACCGTAAACAATAAAGTATACGTTGGCTTATCAACAACCGGTGAGACCGCTCCCAACTCCAGTTTTGGTCAGGAAGTTTATTCCAGGAATTTTTATGAATATGACCCGGTTACAGATAGCTGGCAAACCATTGAGTCGCCACCAAGTTACGATTTTTTAGCCTATACCCGTTTTGGTGCCGGAGCGACTTCGTTCCATTACAATCAGAAAGGAATTGTCTTATGGGGACTGTATCGATCTGGTAGCCAGCACTATCGGTTTAACGTTGGAGGGGCACTTTATGACGCGGCAAAAGGGTGGAATCCCGTCAGTATAACGATTCCGGATCTTCCGCCACTTCCCCAGATTCATGACGAACAAATGCAAAAGCAACTGATGACCAGCCGGGTTGTTCGTCAGAGAGGCTTCGGATTTGCGATTAATAACCGGATTTATACGGGAGGGGGTGATACCCGCCATTCGTCTATCGGTGAACCCTTTTCCGGGTATGAGGACGTTCGTAAAGAGGTTTTGTCCCGCGAGTTCTTCGAATTTAATGTCACGGAAAAACCGGACAGTCTGGCCATGGTTGTCAGCAAAACCCTTAGAACCCCTTCCCCAGACTACAATTTAATGTTAGCACGTTATGCTTTCGCTCTGGACCAGACGGGTTATATCATTATGAATAACGGCCAGTTGGTCAGTTTCACGCCCGCTACGAACCAGTGGCAGAAATTTGATGCCCTTTCTGATGCCCTTTCCAGCCCGTTGGTGTTAGGGACCGACCTGAACGGGAAAGCCTATTTTATCAATCAGGCTCATCAATTACTGGAATATACACCCAATTGATTAAAGTAGTACGTTTATCAAATCAAAAAGCCATTCAAAGTGGTTGGTGTAGTTATAACGGCACCGACCACTTATTTTTTGCGAAAACTACCGGCCATCAGGAAGCCATCCGTTGCCGGAAGTAGATAGTTTTCAGAAAAGCCCTTTAATTAGCAGGCACGGGCTGACTTACCGGGCCTGCTTAACTTTCAGGGTAATTTAGCGTAACGATATGACAGGATTAAACAGGTTTTTACTTTCGTCCGTTTGCGTTCTATGTCTGGCGATGCCGTCCCTGGCCCAGCAGAAATATGAACGGGAATACACGATTAAACCCAGTGCGGTTCCGGAAAAGGCATCCAAGTTTATTCGGGATGTTTTTAAAGGAGCCAAAATTCACTGGTACGGGGAGGAAAGCCTGAAGCAAAAAACAATAGAAGCCAAATTCAAGGTAGCCGGGAAACGGTACAGCATTGAGTTTGACCCCTCCGGCGAGGTTCAGGACGTGGAGATTAGAAGTAGCTTTAATGCCATTCCCTCCGAAACCCGGGCAGTTCTGACGAAACGGTTAAACCGGGAATTTGATAAGTTCAAAGTGGTAAAAACGCAAATTCAGTGGAAGGCCGATAAAAGCATCTTACAGCAGGCACTTGTAGCCGAAACCGCCCCTAAGTCGGTACAAGTCCGCTATGAATTAATCCTGAAGGCCAGCAAAAAACGGATTACCAACTACTATGAAGTACTTTGTGAGAAGAGTGGTGAGGTGGTGAGTATTCATGAGATTATACAACGTAATACTGACAACCTGATTTACTAAATGTATCCGGCTCTAATTGCTTTCTGCCTTTTGTTTCTGGGACTCATTCCCGCCTTTTCTCAACACAAGTACATGAGGGGTACGCTTACTCAACTGAATGTTACTTTGCCGGTTGCCAAAAAGTTTAAACTCAATACGAAACTGGAATCACGGCAAATCTTTGCTGAAAAAGAGCTGAACGAAGTGGCAACCAATCAATTCCGGTATGAGCGTACGGATCTGGCCCTGGTTCTTACCCGGAAACTAACTGTTAATACGACCCTGGGCGGTGGCTACCTGCTCCGGTTGGAAGACCGTGAATTTACCCATCGACTCATCCAGCAATTTAATTATGTTAATGCGCTTGACATGATTATACTGGCTCATCGTGTGGTGACCGACGAGACATTCCAGCCCGGCAAACCTGCCGAAGTCCGGCTTCGGTACCGGCTGGGAATGGAAAAAGCCCTGAATGGAAGACAGATCGACCCCAAAGAGATGTATGTAAAATTTAATAATGAATACCTGGGCATCTGGTCCAACGCTACCACCGACCTGGAGATTCGGGCCGCTTTGGCTCTGGGATATAACTCGGCGGATACCAATAAGATTGAACTGGGTCTGGAATACCGTGTCAATGAATTTAATCAATCCGAAAAAGCACACCAGCTTTGGGCAACCATCGGTTTGTTTGTTAGCATCTGAACCGCAATGAGAGGTAAACGCTTCCGGGGTACCCTGCTTATTCTTTTCGACAAAGCCGTAAATCCGCTGCAACTAATTTCAACAAATTATGTACAAAAACATACTATATTTGTTGTGAGTTAAACAGGGCGGGTCGACTGCTTTATCACAGGCAACGCAACCATGAACTACCATTTTCTCAAGCAGCTACTCGATTACGCAGAAAACTTTGAACGGGATGTGTCAGCGCCCGAGCAGCAGACGGTAGCCAGTTTTGCAACCTGGCTGCTTAACCAGGCTGCACAACCCGTCCACAATACACAACAGGAAGGGGCGTTTGGGCAGGTGTTACCCGATACGCTTATCAGTATCATGGTTTCGTATCTGTATCGCTACGCCCGGCTATACAGCAAAAAAGTCATTGACGCTTCACCCCTGACAACGCTCGACGACTTCACCTACCTGGTTATCCTTCTGAGAAAGGGCGATTTACCGACAAAAACTGATTTAATTGAGCGGAATATCCACGAAAAAACCACCGGCACCGAAGTTCTCCGCCGACTGCTGGCCCACGGTCTGATTGAGCAGTTCGACGATCCGAACGACCGCCGGTCCAAGCGGCTCAAACTGACCGACCGGGGCCGGGCTGTAATGCTTGACCTTATGCCGCGCATGAGCCAGGTCGCTACACTGGTAGGCGGTAACCTGACGGACACCGAGAAGACTCAACTGGTTTACCTGCTGACGAAACTGCATCAATTCCACAATCCCATTTTCCTCGACGAGCGCAATGAGCCCATCGAAAAACTACTGGAGCATGTGACCCCAAAAAAATAGTACGATATCGTACAACTTTTTTTATGCGCTCGTGTTAATGGTACAAAATATCACTACATGGAATGAAGCTTTTACATTGGTACACTGTTTTATTAAGTTGCCTGTCCTTATCGGTTCTGGCGCAAACCACGCCCACCGGAATTATCATTGGCAGCGTCCGGGACCGGAGCACCCAGGAACTGCTCGTGGGTGTAACGGTGCAGGTCGACAACGCGACTCAGCCCACCGGGCAACCACAAGGTACTACCACGGACGCCAATGGGCGTTTCCGGCTGGAATTGCCGGTAGGTAGCTACAACCTGAAGGCCACTTACGTAGGTTACCTGCCTGGGGAGAAGTTTAACATCAGTGTCTCGTCGGGTAACGCTAACGAAAGCAACTTTGAGCTGGAAGAAGAAAGCAAGCGGCTGGGGGAGGTTGTTGTCACGGCTAACCGCGCCACGGCGGCCGTATCGTCGATCAGTACGCCCAACTCCATTCAGCGTCTGACCACCGAAGAAATCAAGACCAACCCCGGCGGTAACTTCGACATCTCGAAAGTTATTCAGACCCTGCCGGGTGTGGGCGGCTCGGTAGGCGGCCTGCGCAACGACATCATTATCCGGGGCGGGGCGCCCAACGAAAATGTGTTTTATCTCGACGGTATTGAGATTCCGCTGATCAACCACTTCCAGACACAGGGCGGTACGGGTGGTCCGCAGGGCATTCTCAACGTTTCCTTTATTGAGGACGTCACGCTGGCGTCGAGCAGCTTCGATGCCCGCTACGATAACGTGTTGGCGTCGGTATTCCAGTTCCGGCAGCGCGAAGGTAACCCCAACCGTCTACAGGGGAACTTTCGGCTCAGCGGCACCGAAGCGGCCCTGACCACTGAGGGGCCACTGGCTAGCAACACGACGTTTCTGGCCTCGGTCCGGCGGTCGTATCTGCAATATTTCTTCCAGCTTATTGACCTGCCCATCCGGCCCAATTACTGGGATTTCCAGGCCAAAATTACCCATCGCATTAACAAGAAAACCACGCTGACCGTCCTTGGTGTGGGGGCCATTGATGAGTTCCGTTTCGGTGTGCCACGTCAGACAACCCCCGACAAGGAATTTGTCATCCGGCGCAACCCCTTAATCAACCAGTGGAACTACACGGGCGGTTTGAACCTCCGGCGGCTAATTTCCAACGGTTACCTCAACGTTGCCCTGAGCCGCAATGCCTTTGACAATGCCCTCGACCGCTTTGAGGACGGGCGTACCGGCGACGAATCAGCGCGGGTGCTGCGGATACGCTCCCGGGAGACGGAAAACAAGCTGCGCCTGGACGTCAATCAGTTCGTAAACGGCTGGCGGTACTCAATGGGCCTGGTAGCGCAGTATGTGCAGTTCAGCAACGACCTGGCCGCCGGGCTGCGCAACGAGGTGCGCGATTCGCTGGGCACCGTCATTACACCTGCCCAACGGGTCCGTTCGCTGTCGACTATTGACTTTGCCCGATTTGGGCTATTCGGGCAGGTGAGCCGCTCGTGGCTGGATAACCGGCTGGGTGTGTCGATGGGCGTGCGAACCGACGTAAACACCTTCACGGACAACGGCTTGAATGCCCTGCGGACACTCTCGCCCCGGCTGTCAGTTAGCTACGCGCTCAACGACCGCTGGAGCCTGAACGCGTCGATTGGCCGCTACTTTAAAATACCCACCTATACGGTTTTGGGCTTCCGCGATGAGTCGGGACAACTGATCAACCGCAACGTCGACTACATTGCCTCCAACCATTACGTAGCGGGGGTTGAATACTTACCCAAACCAACCACCCGCTTTACAGTGGAAGGCTTCTACAAGCAGTACAGCCGCTATCCGGTGTCGGTGCGCAACGGTATTTCGCTGGCTAACCTGGGCAATAACTTCAACGCCATTGGCAACGAAGCCGTTACAAGCACGGGTCGGGGACGGGCTTACGGCATGGAGGTATTTTTTCAACAGAAGTTAGTCAAGAATCTGTTTGTGGTGGCCTCATATACGTATGTGCGCTCGGAGTTCTCGGGCAGCGATGGCGCGTTGCGGCCCTCGGCCTGGGACAATCGTCACCTGTTTTCGGGCCTGCTGGGACGGAAGTTTCGTCGGGGGTGGGAGATGGGTCTGAAATACCGCTACGCGGGTGGCGCCCCTTATACCCCCTTCGATCTGGCCCAGTCGCAGCGTAACTTCCTGACGCTGGGTGAGGGCGTACTGGATTATAGCCGACTGAATACGCTCCGGCTACGGGCTCTGAACCAGTTCGATTTCCGCCTGGACAAGAAGTGGAACGCCCGCCGGTTTACATTCGACCTGTTTCTGGACGTGCAGAATGCCTTTGTGCTGCCTACACCCGGCTATCCCGAGTTCGTACTAAGCCGCGCCCCCGACGGTTCGGGCTACCTCACCACCGACGGTAAGCCCCTGCAATCCGATGGTCAAAACGGCATTCCCACTGTGCTGAACAGCGCCGACCCGTTCGTAACGCCGACCATTGGTTTCATTCTGGAATTCTGATTCTGGATACTCTATTCATTCTTATATCACCCGTTGGCTTAAAGAAACGCAGACAGCCCCGTGAAGCTCACGGGGCTGTCTGCGTTTCATCTCCTCATGTTAAATTCCCTCAGGGGATTTTCAGCAGCGTTCGATGCTGAACGTTGGGTGCCTCCCCAACTTGTAGAAGATAAACCTCCGGCCTCAACCCGGCCTTCGGCTGAAGCAACTAAAGATGAGCCCGCCAAAGCTTCCTTCGACGGGCCAATGATCCCCTTGTGGCATATAACCACGCCTGCTTTCAAGCTTATGTATGATCTCAACTGTTGGACATACTCGATACAACTGACCTTATAACTCGGATAAACAGCAATTTCTGTCAGCTGATCTACCGCCAGCTCCGTTTGCAGATCTACCCGAAAACCCTACAGCTCTATGAAGAGAGGTAAAGGCCGGATTTAAGCTTTAATCGTATTATAATAAACAGATAGATGAATCCGCATGGCTTGTTGAAATTCTTCGGAGGTGCCTTCTTTCAATATTTTAAATAAATCATAATGAGAAACCGGATCCTTAATCACGGCATGCCCTCCCGGTTTCGACAAGGATGTAAAAACGTGTTCAAAAACCGGGAATAACAAACTTTGAAATCGCTGGAACGTTTCATTGCCCGTCATGTCATACAACTTGCCATGAAACTCAATCTCATCTTCTTTGGAAAGCAAAGGCAGTTTTTTTTGCTTTTCAACGATCAATTCCAGCTCATCCAGTGCCTTCGCCGTTTTGCGGGCAAATAGAAAATCGGCGATACCCATCTCCAGAATCAAACGAAGTTCGAAAATATCATTCAGGCTGCTCTGACTTAAAATCAGTGGGTTAAGTACTTTTTCGATACTAGCCAACGGATCCGGCTGAGCCATGACCATTCCCCGTCGGGGACGTGTTTCAATCATTCCCAGCATCCGCAATCGACTTAGGGCTTCCCGCACCACATTTCGGCTTACGTTTAACCGTTGCGCAATCTCCTGCTCATTCGGTAAAGGATCGCCGGGTTTAAAGGCATTCTCGGTAAAAAATTCCCGCAGACTGTTTTCAACACGATCCGTCATCGACAGACTCTCCAGCGGTTCAAGCAGACCAGATTTGGTATTCATCTTCTATTAGTTTGGTACAAAGGTAAGGCAATCCGGTAGTAAAGCGGGTACTTTTTGAAGGAGTATATCTTTTTTGATACAATTTTATTGAAGTTAAAATACTAATATTACATTTGTCCTACAAATGAAAAGATAAAAACTAATTTGCCTTAACTGCCCAAACCCGTTACATCATTCTATGATCTAATCCTTTACCCCCATGAAAACACCGCTAAAAACCGTATTAAGAACTTTTATCCTATGTTGCTGGTGCTGCATTGGGCTGGGAGTATACGCGAAAGCACAAGGTCAGTCGGTTCGCGGAACCGTTACTTCAAGCGCAGACCAAAACCCCTTGCCTTTTGTGACAGTTGTTGTTAAAGGGACCCAAACCGGCGTGACAACCGATGCAAATGGAAAGTTTACCATCAATGCCGCCAATGGCAGCGTACTTGTTTTCAGCTACATTGGCTACCAAACGTCGGAAGTTAATCTTGGTAATCAAATCGAGCTTACCGTAACGCTGGACCCCGATCAAAAGACCCTCAATGAAGTGGTCGTGGTGGGCTACGGTTCGCAATCGCGGGAAACCGTCACGACCTCGATTTCGAAGCTGGATACCAAGGTGCTGGAAAATATTCCGTACGCCAATGCCGCTTCAGCCCTCCAGGGAACGCTGCCGGGCGTTCGGGTGCAAACGACCACGGGCCAGCCGGGAGCCGCTCCCCGCGTGATTATCCGCGGGGGGACGTCGATCAACAACCCCGACGGTTCTTCACCCCTTTACATCATCGACGGTGTCATTCGTTCGGACATGAACGACATCAATGCCGACGATATCGAAACCTTGCAAGTGCTCAAAGATGCTTCGTCGACCTCCATCTACGGAGCACGGGGCGCCAACGGGGTCGTTATCGTTACCACTAAAAAAGGCAAAGCCGGCAAAATGCTGATTACCTTCCGGCAGAACACCACGTTCTCGCAACTGGCCAAGCGCTACAACATGATGTCGGCGCGGGATTACGTCTATTACGGACGGCTAGGGGTGCTGAATTCAGCCATGAAAATTCCGGAGCGCATGAGTGTCCTGTCGATTGCCAACAGCTTCGGCACCGGCAATGACCTGAGCAACCGGACTTACTCGACAGTTCAATACCTATCGCCCGATAACCAGCACAAGCTGAACGAAGGCTGGGAAAGCATTGCTGACCCCGCTGACCCGACCAAAACCCTGATTTTCAAGAATACCGACTGGCAGGATGTGTTGTTCCGCACGGGTGTTTCGCAAAACTATTACGTAGGAGCCTCTGGCGGCACGGAAAAAGGGAGTTATAACCTCGGCCTCGGTTACCTGAAAGCCCAGGGAATTACGATCAACACGGATTTCCGACGGTTTACGTTCGACTTTAGTGGCGATCTGAAACTGCGCGAAAATCTGAAAGTGAATGCCTTCACCAATTTTACCAACTCGGGCAACAACCAGGTTTTCAGCGAGAACCAGATTTTTCAGCGTGCCCTGGCCCTGCCACCCACGGCCAAACTGTATTTCGAGGATGGCACCCTGTCGCCCGGTTTTAACCGCTCGATCGGTAACCCCCTCTATCACCTCAGCCGGTTTCCGAACGATAATAAACTGCACCGCCTGACACTGGGCGGGGGTCTGACCTGGAATATTTTACCGGGACTTACCTTCGAACCGTCTGCCTCCTTGTATCTCGTCGGTGCCGACAATAACTCGTTCCAGCAATCGTACCTGAACGGTCCGCTGGCGTTCATCGACTCCCGGGTCGCAACGTCCTCCCGTTCTACCCACTGGCAGCAGCAGGTTGACGCCATTCTGTCGTACACCAAATCCATCAACGACCACGGATTGGATTTCATGTTCGGCAGTTCGTATTTCGACCGCAAAATATCAGCGCTGTCGGCAACCGGGCAGGGAGCTTCCACCGACATCATCCCGACCCTGAACGCATCGGCCACCCCGCTTTCCGTTAGTAGTTCGGTTACTCAGCAACGGATTCTCAGCTTTTTTGGCCGGGCCAATTATAACTACGCCCACAAGTACTTGCTGTCGCTCACCGCACGGTACGATGGGGCCTCCAACCTCGGAGCCAGCAATAAATGGGGGTTATTCCCCGGCGCGTCGGTGGGCTGGAACATTCACAACGAATCGTTCTGGAAAGACCTCGGCGTTGCCCGGCTCGTGAATACGCTCAAACTGCGGTCGAGCTACGGAGTAAACGGGAACCTCGGCCAACTGGGTGATTTCCAGGCCCAGGGCACCTACAGTGTAGGGACGCGCTACGACGGCGCAGCCGGTATCCAGAATACCGTCATTCCGAACTCGAACCTCAAATGGGAGCAGACCCAGACGTACGACGTCGGGATGGACATCGGCTTGTTCAACGGACGGCTGAATCTGTTGGTGGATTATTTCAACAAACGCACGGATAACCTGCTGACGAACCTCGAATTGCCGCTGGAAACCGGTTTTACATCCATCCTGACCAACTACGGTAGCCTGCAAAACCGGGGGGTCGAAGTAGAAATTTCGGGTAACATCCTCCGGACCCAATCTGGTTTCAACTGGAACGCGAGCTTCAACATAGCCACCAACCAGCAGAAAATCCTGAAACTACCCGACAACGGCAACGAGCGAAACCGCGTCGGTGGTGTGCAGGTCTACGATCCGGAGACCGGTAAGATCGAGTGGCGCGGAGGCTTGCAGGAAGGTGGCCGGATCGGCGATTACTATGCCTACAAGCAGATCGGTATTTTTGCAACCGACGAAGAAGCCGCTGCCGCACCGCGCGACATCATTGTTCCGCTGGCCGATAAAACCAAATTCGGGGGCGATGTCAACTGGCTGGATGTGGACAACAACAGCGAAATCAACTCCTACGACCGGGTATACCTGGGGAATCCGTTCCCTCGGGTAACTGGCGGAGCAACGACCTCCCTCTCGTACAAAAACATCGACCTGACCATTCGGGCCGACTATACGCTGGGGCATACCATTTACAACTATACCCGCGCCATGTACAACGGGCAGTTTGTGGGTGAAAACAATGCCTCGACCGACATCCTCCGTTCGTGGCAAAAAGCGGGTGACCAGACCGATATTGCCCGTTATTACTACGCCGATCAGCAGGTACAGAGCAATCTCTTCCGCCAGAACTCCTACTATTTCGAAAAAGGAAACTTCCTGGCGTTGCGCGAAGTCACCCTGGGTTACAGCTTTCCTTCAGCCCTGACCTCGAAAATCGGCCTGAACAACCTGCGACTGAATTTCACCGCCAACAACCTTAAGTATTTCACCAAATATTCTGGTCTGAATCCGGAAGAAGGCGGTCAGGACAACGGACGGTATCCGGTTCCGAGAAACTACATCATTGGTCTGAATGTGTCATTCTAAGCAGCAAACGATCATGAAAAATCTTATAATCACCCTGTTAGCCAGCACGCTCTTCCTCGCCTGTAGCAAAGAGCTGGATATTACCCCAAAAAGTCAGATCACGGCGGGATCTTTCTGGAAAACCCAGGACGACGTGATCGGCGCCCGCAACGGGATGTACGTCCGCTTCCGGGCCTTCACCAACTTCAATTTATATTACCTCGGCGAAGCCCGCAGCGAAATCATGGGAACGGGTATTCTCAATGCCGATTTCCGGATTCCGTATTTCCAGAACCGGCTGCACAAAATCACCGCGCCGGGTCCTGACTGGGGAAGCATCTATACGATTATTCACGATGTAAACCTGATTCTAAAATACGGGTCCACTATTTCGTTCACCTCGGAAAGCAACAAGAACACCATCCTGGCCGAAGCCTACACCATGCGGGCGTACCTGTATTACATTCTGGTCCGCACCTGGGGGGGAACGCCCCTGATGCTCGAACCAACGGAATCGTCTGACCCGGAGAGCATTTACAAACCAAGGGCCAGCGAGGAGGAAGTGTTCAACCAAATTACGGCCGATCTGAATAAGGCATTGGAACTGTTCCCGAACAACGCCAACTCAAACCGCCGGAGTGCGTGGTCAAAACCGGCCGCCAACGCCCTGAAAGGAGACGTTTACCTCTGGATTGCCAAACGACGGAACGGTGGAGAAAGCGCCCTCAATACGGCCCTGGCGGCATTACGGGAAGTCCAGCAATCCGATGTTTCCTTACTGCCCAACTTCGCGGATGTATTCAACAATGCTAACAAGGGCAACAAGGAGGTTTTGTTTTCGGTCCGGTATAATGAGCTGGAAGCCGTCAACAACTACGCCGGTGATATGTACATCCGTGATGCCGATTTACCACCGGGCGTCGATGCGGCTACGCTGCAAAAAATCGGCCTCGGGGGTGGTTTTAACTGGTGGGCCCCTTCCGAAACCATGCGGAAGCAGTTTTCGGCCGACGACAAACGTAAGGACAAGTCGTTTGTGGAAATTTACGGCAAGAATGCGCAGGGAAATCCAGTTTATTACACGTCAATCATGACCAAATTCAGCGGTTATGTCGACGCCAACGGTCGGCGGTTTCTGGATGACATCATCATTTACCGCTACGCCGATGTGCTTCTAATGATTGCGGAAGCCAAAAACGCGCTGGGGCAGGACCCCTCAGCGGAAATTAACCTGGTCCGTCAGCGGGCCTACGGTGATCAGTTTGAGAAACACCGGTTTGTGTCATCAAGCAAAACCGCCAACGACGACGCCATTCTGAAAGAACGGCTGTTCGAGCTGGCTTTCGAAGGGAAACGCTGGTGGGATCTGGTCCGGTTCAACAAAGCCTTCGACCTGGTGCCATCGCTCGCCGACCGCAAAGGACAGAACAATCTGCTCCTGTGGCCGATTTCCGAAACCGTCCTGGGCCGCAACTCCAAACTGGTTCAGAATCCGGGCTACGAATAGCCTCCAGGCGTAGTTGTTAGCTGGCTTAACAACCGGTTAACAACTATGCCTCTAACAACGAAACAATACGTACTCATATTTATCTCATGACGCAACCCGTTTTAGGCGGCCTGTGGCCTGCCTTATTTACACCGGTCAACCCTGATGGAAGCCCCAATTTGCAGGAGCTTGAAAAAATAGTTCAATTGTGCATCACCCAAAAACTTGACGGGATTTATCTGTTGGGCTCAACGGGACAGGGGTTTCTTTTTACCGAAAAACAACGTGGAGAAGTTGCCCGTGTAGTTCTGGAAACCGCGAACGGAGCCTTACCGGTTATCGTTCAGGTGGGTTCGCTCAACACCAACGAATCCGTCCGGTTGGCCGTAGAAGCCCAAAAACTGGGTGCTTACGGCATTTCCACCGTTGGGCCGATTTATTACCAGGGTGGCTTACAGAATACATTAGCGCACTACCGGGCAGTCGGCTCGGCCATCGACATTCCGTTCTACCCCTATCATATTGGCAACCAGAGTGTATTTGGTGGGGATGCGCGTCAATATATTCAGCAACTCCTTGCGTTGCCCAATATTGCCGGGATGAAGCTGACCACGCAGAACCTGTATGAGATAAGCCTGATGCATATCCTATCCGAAAACAAACTCACCTTATTTAGCGGAGCCGATGAGCTGTTTTGCCATGCCACCCTCTGCGGTACGGCGGGCGCGATCGGAAGTTTCTTCAATCTCTGGGGACCGGAATGCAAGTTCGTTCGGGAAGAATTTGTCAAAGGAAACTTTGAACTGGGAAGCCGCTTTATGCTAACTTTTCAGGATATCATTAATGAGGTTCTGCCAAATGTCTGGACGTTCTTCCAACAGGCCATGCAGCTCAAACACGGCATTGACATTGGCCTCCCCATTGCTCCGCTAGGAATGGGTAATACACCCTGGGCGGAGAAAGACATCATTGCAATCTGCGACCGAATTTCTGCCGTCAGCGGGCTGGTGAATCCCTAAAACCGACCAACCGAAAACCCTGTTATGAAACTATTCTGCCTCAACCCTTCCCCGGTTCTTACGCACTACAACCCGCTTATCCGGTTGTCGGCTTGCTGGGCGATTGCGCTGCTTGGAATAGTTTCTGTCCCCGGGTTTTCGCAGCAGAAACGGTCTGATACCGAATCGTTCGGCATGCGGCTGCGACAACTACCAACCGCGAAATCTGCGGTTTACGAACCGGTTTATGTAGCCTCCGCGCCCAGTAATGAAGCGACAATGATTCGCCGACAAAACGGCAACCTGTCGATTTTTTACATCAACCGCCCCGGTGAAGCCGATAAACTGCTGTCCATTTCCTCCGCCGACGGTATTCAGTGGACCGAGCCGGTGGTCGAGTTTGCCTTACCGGGACAGGCTTACTACGCTAACCGGGTGCTGGAAGATTCGCAGGGTGTGCTGCATGCTATTTTTCACCTCTGGGCAACGGGTCAAAATGGTTACCGGGGCAGGCACCTGGATGTGTGGTATTGCCAGAAATCGCCGTCCGCAACAACCTGGAGCCAGCCCCGGAAAATACTGGATGGCTACGTTGGCTCCATGCGTAGTTTTCTCCAGCTCCGCAATGGGCGGATGCTCATGACTTTTGCCAGGGCCAATCCGGAGCGGATGGAAAAACCGGTGAGCGGACAAACCGATTATGGCTGGAACGATGTTGTGGCGCTGTATTCGGACGACAACGGTCAGCACTGGAAACCGTCGGGCAGTACCGTTCGGGTAGCCATCGACAATTCGATGCCGGTCCGTTACGGAGGGGTTGAACCCAACGTCATTGAACTCGCCGATAGTCGGCTCTGGATGCTCATTCGGACGAATAAAGGTCGTTTGTACGAATCGTACTCCACCGATCAGGGGCAGACGTGGAGTCCGGCACAGCCCACGCGGTTTATTTCGTCGGACTCGCCGGCCGAGTTGTTGCGGCTTTCCGATCAACGCCTGCTCCTGTTTTTCAATAGTAATCAGCGGTGGGACAACCCCCATAGCTATGCCGCCGGAGGGCGGGAGGTGCTGCACGCAGCCATCAGCCGGGACGATGGAAAAACCTGGACCGGTTTTCGGGAAGTGTTAACCATGCCATCGACCCAATCCGCCCGAAATGCCAAGAGTGACCGGGGAACTGCCTATGCATCGGCCGCCGAAACCACCGACGGAAACGTGGCGCTGGTCGCCGGACAGGGCGAAGCCCGGTCTATCGTCTTATTCAACCCCAACTGGTTGGACCAGACCAAAGCCGCCGATAACTTTGCCAACGGACTACACCAATGGACGCTGTATGATGCCGACGAATTCTGTCAACTAACGCCACTTTCCCCAAAACAAAAGGTATTGCAGCTTACAGGCTCGGAAGCCATCTGGAATTTCCCGGCCCTCGCCAGCGGAGGCATCAAAATGGACCTGAAAATACCACAGAACCCGACGTCAGTATCCCTGACGCTGACCGATCATTTTTCCATTTCTTCGGACTCTCTGGCGGCTCAACACGGTGTAGTTAGTTTTGTAGTTCCCCCGACCGTACAGACAAAAACCGGGAAAATGGCCGTTGAAATCCGGTGGGATTGTAAAGCCGGTAACGCTCTTTTGTACGTAAATAACCGACTGATTGATCAAACATCCTTACGTCGAAAACCGGACTTCGGGGTCAATTACCTCCGTATTGGTCCGACGAAAACTGGAGACGTATCGTCCAAATTATTCCTCCAGTCGGTTTCCGTGATTCCAAACAAAGAAACAAACTGAACCCTCCTAAACCCTTAACCCATTCACCATGAAGGCACCTAACTCTTTCAAACACTTCGGTTTCCTGCTGCTTTTTGGCCTGCTGACCAGTGTTCCGCTTTTCGCGCAACTCGACAAAACCGGCGGCAGTACCACCACCACCGGCTCCTGGATTGCCCCCAAAGTGGAAGAAATGCCGGACATGAAAATGGGACCATTTGTGCGGCTTGCCGACGGCGGTATCCTGACGGTTCATAAAACCAAAAGCCTCATCAGCCAGGACGAAGGCAAAACCTGGACCGAGTATACCATCTTCAGCGACCCCGAAAAGTTTGAAATCAGCGACGAACGGGCTTTGATCCGGACCAGAAAGGGAACCATCATTCTGGCCTGCATGAACATGAAAGAACGGTCGGAGTGGAACTGGCAGGAAAAAATTTCTGACTCGCCGGGCGCCACCTTGCCAACCTACGCCATCCGTAGCCTCGACGGCGGCAAAACCTGGGAGAAAGCCCAGAAATTGCACGACGAGTGGACGGGGGCCATTCGCGACATGATCGAAACCAAGAATGGCAGCATCGTTTTTACGTCCATGAAAATACGTCACAATCCGGGTCGGCATTCGGTGCTGACCTACACCTCCAAGAATGAGGGCAAAAGCTGGACCCCAAGCAACATCATCGACCTGGGCGGAATCGGTCATCATGGGGGCGTAACCGAGGCAACCGTGGAGCAGTTGAAAGATGGCCGGTTGTGGCTATTGATGCGCACCAACTGGGGCACCTTCTGGGAAGCCTACTCCAAGAACGACGGCATCAACTGGAGCGGTTTCAATCCGACCAAAATCAGCGCCAGCTCGGCCCCCGGTCTGATCAAAAGACTGCAAAGTGGCCGGTTGGTGCTGGTCTGGAACCCCCGGTTTCCACAAGGAAAGATAGAATATCCGTTGAGTGGTGGTGATAACCAATGGTCAGAAATTCCGGCCAGCAATCACCGCGAAGAATTGACCATCGCTTTTTCGGATGATGAAGGCAAAAGCTGGAGCAAAACCGTCGTTATTGCCCAGATAGGAAAACAGCGTTGGCTGTCATACCCGTATATTTTTGAACAGAAACCCGGCATCTTGTGGATTACGACGATGCAGGGTGGGTTGAGAATCAAGCTCAACGAAAAAGATTTTATACGCTAGGCTGTCCGGACAGGCAACCGATCGGAATCGTATCTCTAGTATGAGTTGTTAGCGCATCTGCAACCGAGTGGTCGCGGAAAGCGGATTGGAGACAAACAATGCCCCTAAACCCTTAATCGATCTAATGATGAACGTAATTAATAAAGTAAGGTATACCGTTTTACTGGCCATCTCAACGGTTGTGGTTACGACCTCATCCTGGGCCCAAACCAGTGTTCTGGATAAAACGGGGGGAAAAACCACCACCACCGGCTCCTGGATTGCCCCCAAAGTGGAAGAGTTGCCGGACATGAAAATGGGGCCGTTTGTGCGGCTTGCCGACGGCGGTATCCTGACGGTTCATAAAACCAAAAGCCTCATCAGCCAGGACGAAGGCAAAACCTGGACAGAATACCCGATTTTCAGCGACCCCGAAAAGTTTGAAATCAGCGATGAACGGGCTTTGATCCGGACCAAAAAAGGGGCCATCATCCTGGCCTTCATGAACCTGAAAGAACGGTCGGAGTGGAACTGGCAGAAGGAAATTGCGGATTGGCCAGGCGCAATCTTACCGACCTACGCCGTTCGTAGCCTCGACGGCGGCAAAACCTGGGAGAAAGCCCAGAAATTGCACGACGAGTGGACGGGGGCCATTCGCGACATGATTGAAACCAAGGACGGCAGCGTCGTTTTTACATCCATGATGATGCTCCACAATCCGGGTCGGCATTCGGTGCTGACCTATACCTCCAAGAATGAGGGCAAAAGCTGGACCCGCAGCACCATCATCGACCTGGGTGGAACCGGTCACCACGGCGGGGTAACGGAAGCGACCCTCGAGCAGCTGAAAGATGGTCGTCTGTGGCTGTTGCTACGCACCAACTGGGGGCGTTTCTGGGAAGCCTACTCCAAGGACGACGGAATCAACTGGAGCGGTTTCAATCCGACCAAAATCAATGCCAGCTCGGCCCCCGGTCTGATCAAAAGATTGCAAAGTGGCCGGTTGGTGCTCGTCTGGAATACCCAGTTCCCACAGGGAAGAACGGAATACAAATTGAGTGGTGGCGATAACCAATGGTCAGAAATTGCGGCCAGCAATCACCGCGACGAGTTGGCCATCGCTTTTTCGGATGATGAAGGCAAAAGCTGGAGCAAAACCGTCGTTATTGCCGAAAAAGGCAAACAGCCCCGGTTATCCTATCCGTATGTTTTTGAACAGAAACCCGGCATCTTGTGGATTACGACGATGCAGGGCGAATTGCGGGTCAAACTCGAGGAAAAGAATTTTTTGCGCTAAAAACAAGACCGTAACCCAACAGCAATCATGCGATTTTCAGTACGATTTCTCCTAACGGTTTTTTGTTTTGGCATCAGCTTAGCGGTTTTTGCCCGGAAACCGGCGACAACCAATAAAGATAATCTGACAATTGTGGCCTTCGGCAACTCCATTACGGCCACCCGGAAAACCGTCAATCAGGTGTTTGCCCAGCGCCTGCCGCATCTACTCAGCCAGAAAGGGGTAAGCGCCACGGTGATCAATGCCGGAATTCCGGGGAGCCATACCGGGCGGCAAACCGACCATAATTTATTCAAAATCCGGCACGCCCTCGATCGGTTTGAGTCGGATGTGCTGGCGAAACAGCCCGACCTGACCATCATCGGTTTTGGCATCAACGACGCCCATATCGACAAGGACGGCCCAAATGGTCCTTCGCGCATTCCGCTGGAAAAATACCGGGAGAATCTGTCGTACATGATCGAATCACTCCAGAAGCAGGGCAGCAAAATCATCCTGACGGTTCCGAATCCACTCGGCCAGAAATACCCGGCCTACCAGAATGAACGGTTGCAGGGTTACGTCAACACCATTCGGGAATTTGCCCGGAAATACCGCACCGGTCTGGTCGATAACAACCAGGCGTTTCGGGCGTACCAAACCCGGACGGGAGTGAGTTTTGACTCCCTTATGCTCGATGGCGTTCACCCCAACGACAAGGGGCACGAACTCATTGCCGAAAACATGGCCAACGAAGTAGTGCGGGTTGTGGGCCATAAAGTCAACCCCGACGACAAAAAGCTGGTACTCCAGCTCAACCCGGGTCCCGACAACCCACGCAACAGCGAAGGTGATTTTGTCACTCTGAAAGATGGCCGTATTCTGTTCATTTATTCCCGATTTACCGGCAAGTCGGCCAGTGACTTCGCGTCCGCTTCGCTCGTGGGGCGGTATTCCAGCGACGGGGGTAAAACCTGGACAACGGAAGATGTTCCTATTGTCCGAAATGAAGGAAATATGAACGTCATGTCGGTTTCGTTGCTGAGGCTCAAAGATGGCCGGATTGCCCTGTTTTACGCCCGGAAAAACTCCATGCACGATTGCATTCCCATGATGCGGATTTCGACGGATGAGGCTAAAACCTGGAGTGAGGCAACGCCCGTGATTACGGATCGCAAAGAATATTTTGTCTTAAACAACAACCGCGTGATCCAGTTGGAAAGCGGTCGGATTCTGGTTCCGGTTGCCTTGCACGAATCTCCGGTTGATCCCGTATTCAATGAGAGACGATTCAATGAAAGAGGTCGCCCCTTTTGCTATTATTCCGATGATCTGGGTAAGAGCTGGAAACGCAGCGAAGAAATTGCCAATCCGGACAACGTAGTGTTACAGGAACCGGGTCTGATTCAACTGAATAACAACCAGACCATGATGATTATCCGGACCGACGCTGGTGTTCAGTATGCTGCCTACTCAACCGATCAGGGCGCAAGCTGGAGTCCGGCCAAACCCACTGACATCGTTTCTCCGGTGTCGCCCGCAACCATTGCCCGCATCCCCAAAACCGGTGATTTGCTGATGGTTTGGAACAACAATGACATGAAGGAGGGTAACCCGATCAAAGGCCGACGGACCCCTATGAATATTGCCGTATCGAAAGACGAAGGCAAGACCTGGACACACGTCAAAACCATCGAGGCCGACCCCGACGGCTGGTACTGTTACACCGCCATTCATTTTGTGGGCAAAAAAGACATCTTGCTGAGCTACTGCGCCGGAAACCGCCCCAAAGGAACGGGTCTTTCGGTCACCAACGTCACCCGGCTTTCGCTCGACTGGATTTATGGAAAAAAGAAATGAGACGCCAGACAAGCCATAAAAGATCTGCTGGTCAGCACCGGACGGTCAACGCCGTTAAAATCCCGACCTTACCGGCACGCCGGGCAACTGCGTGACATCCGATTTTCACCAATAACTAACCCCCGAAAACCATGACCAAAACTGTTTATAGTCTTTTCACCCTATTTATTCTTTTCCTACTCGCTCCCAAAACCATTCAGGCACAGACCGGACCCGGTTCCAGTATTGCGTTGCAATTGAATCCCGGACCCGATAATCCGCGCAACAGCGAGGGGGATTTCATCACGCTCAAAAACGGGCATATTCTGTTCATCTATAGCCGGTATACGGGCGGTTCCACCAGCGACCACGCCCCGGCCTATCTGGCCAGTCGACTTTCAAAAGACGGTGGAAAAACCTGGACGCAGAAAGATGAAGTGGTCGTCGAAAAAGAAGGCGACATGAACGTCATGTCCGTTACGCTGTTGCGGCTGCAAAACGGTAAAATCGCGCTTTTTTACCTGAAAAAGAACTCCGAACAGGATTGTATCCCCATGCTGCGGATCTCGGCCGATGAAGCCAAAACCTGGAGCCAGCCGGTGGCGTGTATTACGGATAAGCAGGGGTATTTTGTCCTGAACAATAACCGGGTCATTCAACTCAAAAACGGACGGTTGTTGATGGCCGTAGCGCTGCATCAATCATTGGGCGGCAAATGGCAAAATCAGGCTACCCTGTTTAGCTATTATTCAGACGACAATGGGGCAACCTGGAAATCAAGCCCGGCAGTCCCCAACGCGCAAAATGTTCTGACGCAGGAACCGGGGGTTGTCGAGCTGAAAGATGGCCGCATCATGATGATCATCCGGGCCGGGGGCGGTTTTCAGCAAATGTCGTATTCAACCGATAAAGGCCAGACCTGGAGCCAGATTGAAGCGAGCAATCTGCATTCACCCGTTTCGCCCGCGACCATCGCCCGCATTCCGTCCACCAAGGATTTGCTGGTGGTCTGGAACAACAACGACGGCAGCAATCCGGCTATCAAAGGCAAGCGCACGCCGTTGACCGTGGCGATTTCCAAAGATGAGGGCAAAACCTGGCAGCACGTTCGCAACATCGAAACCGATCCCGATGGCTGGTACTGCTACATTGCCATTCATTTCACCAAAAAAGACGTGCTGCTGGGCTACTGCGCTGGCAGTCAGCAGCAGAAAACGCATTTGTCCGTCACCCGGATCAACCGGCTGAATCTGGCGGCTTTGTATAAGTAACCCGGTTTTCCATGAAACAGAACGCGGTTTTTTCCCGCCGGAAATTCATCCGGGCGGCTGGCGTGGGCGCGGCTCTGCCAACGGTTTGGACGCAGCCAAGGGCTTCGGATCAGGAGCAGCTTCAGACCCTGCTGACGAGAAAAGAATCCAATATCTGGCTATTCACCGGCGACAGCATCACGCACGGAGCCAAGCATACGCACGGTTTTCGCAGCTATCCCGAAGTTTTTGCGGAGCGGATTCGCTGGGAACTGAAACGGGTCCGCGATATTGTGATCAATACCGGCATCAGCGGCAACGCAATTCCGAATATTCTCAGTGACTTCGACTGGCGCGTGAGTCAGTTCAAACCGGCGGTCGTATCGCTCATGATCGGCACCAACGACTGCGCGCGGGCGGGAATGACACCGGACCTTTTTGCCCAGAACCTGACCACCATCGTCGGGAAAATCCGGGACCTGGGCGCGGTGCCTATTTTGCATACGCCAAACCCGATCATTCTGGAAAAAGCCCCGGAGCGCAGGACGTTGCCGGAGTATATTCCAGTCATTCGGAACGTCGCGGAGCAAAAACAGGTCGTGCTGGTCGATCATTTTAGCCACTGGCAAAACACAACCGATATTGATGTAAACCGGGAGTGGCTGAACGATCCGCTGCATCCGGGGCCGCGTGGCCATCAGGAAATAGCCCGTCTGCTGTTTAAAACCCTGTCCATTTTTGATCCGCAGGAAGCCACCTGTGGAGGACCGTATTATGAAGGAGAACACTGAAATACCGTACGCCGTCCAGCTCGCCGGGGTGGGAGCGGGGC
This sequence comes from Larkinella arboricola, assembly GCF_003259745.1. Lineage (GTDB taxonomy): Bacteria > Bacteroidota > Bacteroidia > Cytophagales > Spirosomataceae > Larkinella > Larkinella arboricola. The sequence continues at coordinate 182,115 of NZ_QLMC01000006.1, forward strand.
CGCACGTTCTGCTGACGGCGGGTGTCCACGGCGACGAGTACGAACCCATGCTCGCAGCCGCCAGCCTGATCCGCGAACTCGACGGGAAACTGGCCCGGGGCCGGGTTACGATTGTGCCGGTAGTCAATAAAAGTGCTTATGAACGGGCCAGCCGCTGCGGGAACGACGGGCTGGACCTGGCCCGAATCTGTCCGGGAAAACCCGACGGGACGGTTTCGGAGCAAACCGCCGACCGCATCAGCGCGCTCATCCGGACGGCGGATTATTACGTCGATATGCATACCGGCGGACTGGCGTACGATATTTACCCCCTGGCCGGTTACATGCTGCATCCGTTGCCGGAGGTGCTGGAAAAACAGCAGCAGATGGCGCTGGCCTACAACCTGCCGATGGTCTGGGGAACCGATCACCGACCAGACGGCCGAACCCTTTCGGTAGCTCGTGACGCAGGCATTCCGGCCATTTATCTGGAATACGGTGGTGGAACCGGCCTGCGCGAGTTTGTCGTCACGGCTTATAAAGACGGTTTTATCAACCTCCTCAAACACCTGGGTCTGATCAATGAACCCGCCCGGACGCTGCCGGAAGCCGAACGGTTTTGGGTGGAGGATTACCGCAGCGACAGCGGGTATTTGCAGGCCAAAATGCCTTCACCCGCCGACGGTATTTTTAAGGCCGCCGTGCAGACTGGCGAGTGGGTTCGGGCGGGGCAGCGATGGGGTACGATTATCAATCCATTTTCCGGAGAAAGGACGGAAGTGGTGGCTGCCGAAAACGGACTGGCTTTTTTGCTCCGCACCACCGTAAACGTCCGGAAAGGAGACGCGCTTGGCGGTATTTTGCCCATCGAAAAAGCCGGTAAACGGATCATTCATGAAGGATAAAAAAGTGGTCATCATCACCGGAGCCGCTGGGGGAATTGGCAGTGCCACGGCCGCCCGGTTTGCCGAAGAAAACTACCGGCTGGTGCTTTCGGATATCGCCGAAGATCCGCTGAATGCGTTGGTGGAGGAGTTGAAAAACCGCTACGATGCTGAATGCCTGCCCATTCCGGGCGATCTGGCGGAAATACCGTACCTGGAACAGCTTGTCGACCAGCCGCTTGAGCGGTTTGGACAAATCGACGTGCTGGTCAACAATGCCGCCTGGCGCACGCTGGAAACCTTGCGGACCATGACGCTCGAAACCTGGGAGAAAACCCTGCGGGTGTGCCTGACAGCCCCGGTTTTTCTGACCAAACAGGTTGCGCAGGTGATGGAAAAACAGGAACAGGGTGGGGTGGTGGTGAATCTGTCCAGTGTCATGGCCGACCGGCCTTCCGGCTGCGGACCGGCTTATATTGCGGCCAAAGGAGCACTGGAAAGCCTGACGGCAGAATTGGCGATTACCTACGGCCGCAGCGGCATCCGGGTGGTGGGCGTGGCCCCGGGTTATATTGACACCGAACTCAGCAACGATTATACTGACCCGGAAGGGGAGAACATCAGCGACACGCTGACCCGCGCGCTGACCGATTTCATCCCGCTCGGGCGGGGAGGGCAGGCCCGGGAAGTAGCCGAAGCGATTGTCTGGTTGAGTTCTCCGCAGGCGTCTTACATCAGCGGAACGACGCTCACCATCGATGGCGGTTTTAAACCCAATTTCAACAACTATTCCACCAAGCGAACCCAATTCCCCGACGCGTTTTGAATACGATCTGGAAATACCAAAACCACTTACCCGCCGTCGCGCCCCAGTACCGGATGCTGCTCGGCGAAGGGCAGACCCCGCTGGTCCGGTCACGCTCGATTGGCGCTTTGCTGGGCGTTGACAACCTTTATTTTAAGCTCGAAAACCTGAACCCGACGGGCTCGTACAAAGACCGTTTTGCGGCCGTGCTCGTCAGTGAGATGAACGCCAAAGGTCAGAAAGTCTGCATTGCTACCTCCAGCGGGAATACCGGCGCGGCTTTGTCGGCCTACTGCGCGGCTGCCGGAATCACCTGCATTTTGGTAGTAGTTGATGGAGCGCCCCTGCCCAAAATCCGGCAGATGCAGCTGTACGGGGCGCAGATTTTCATGGTTCACGGTTTTGGCAAGGACCCGGGCGTTACCGCAACGGTTTTTAATGAACTGGAAAAACTGTGTGCCGCCAACGACCTGCCGCTGCCCATTAGCGCCTACCGGTATTGCCCCTCTGCCATGCAGGGCGTTCAGACCTTGGCGTCCGAAATTCTGGAAACGCTGGCGGGTCAGGTCGATCATATTTTTGCCCCGGCAGGTGGGGGAGGGTTGACACTGGCGGTTACCAACGGCGTGCTTACCGAACAGCCGGACGGAGGGCGCACCAGGGTCAACTGCGTACAACCCGAAGGCAACGACACCATAGCCAGTGCCTTACGAACCAACGAACCCCGGGCGCGGGCCGTTGCGCAATCGACCACCACGGTCAGCGGGTTGCAGGTTCCGGGCGTTATCGACGGCGACCGGGTGCTGGAAAACTGCCGCAAAACCGGCGGCACCGGCTATGTGGTAACCGACGAGCGGGTGTTTTTCTGGCAGCAAGCACTGGCCCGGCAGGAGGGTATTTTTAGCGAACCGGCCGGTGCCGTAGCCCTGGCGGGGCTGGAAGACGCCATTCGTCGGAAGGAAGTAAGCCGCAGCGAAACCGTGGTCTGTCTGGTTACCGGCAGTGGTTTCAAGGATATGGCTTCTGTGGAAACGAACTTCGGATTGCCTGCGGTACAAACCGTGGAGGCCACCCGGACAATTGGCCTGATCCAGCCTTATTTATAAACCCTTGACCCTGAAACCAATGACGCAATCAAAACCGTCTTTTTATCCGTGGCTTGTCGTGGGCCTGCTCTGCGTGGTCGGTTGCCTGAATTACCTCGACCGGATGATGATTACCACGATGCGGGGTTCCATTCTGGCGGAAATTCCGATGACCGATGCGCAGTTTGGCTTGCTCACGTCGGTTTTTCTCTGGATTTACGGATTGCTAAGCCCGCTGGCGGGTTTTCTGGCCGACCGTTTCAACCGGAGCCGCGTCATCATCGGCAGCCTGTTTGTGTGGTCGATTGTCACCTGGTTTACGGCCCGGGCCACTACGTTCGAAGAACTGCTACTGACCCGCGCCCTGATGGGCATCAGCGAAGCCTGCTACATTCCGGCGGCTCTGGCCCTGATTGTCGATTACCACCGCGGAGCCACCCGTTCACTGGCGACAGGTATCCACATGGGCGGTATCATGATCGGGCAAAGTCTGGGGTTTGTGGGTGGCTGGCTGGCCGAAAAACACAGCTGGAGCTACGCCTTCGGGGTGTTTGGTCTGATCGGAGTGGGGTATGCCGTGTTGCTGGCGTTTACTCTCCGCGACCCAGCCCGTCCGGCGCAACCTGTACTATCGAATGCCAGACCCGAATCACCCATTCGTTTTAAAGACGCTATTACCGACCTGTTCAGCCGAAAAGCGTATCTGATTGCGCTCACCTTCTGGGGGCTGGGCGGTATTGTAAGCTGGCTGGTGGTGGGCTGGCTGCCCACGTATTACAAGGAGCATTTCAACCTCTCGCAAACCGTGGCCGGGCTTTACGCAACGGGCTACTTCCACACGGCTTCGCTGGTGGGCGTGCTGACGGGCGGTTTTCTGGCCGATCGCTGGAGCCGTACCAACCCGCGCGGCCGGATTCTGGTACCGTTTATCGGGCTGGTGATTGCCGCACCCGGAATTTTCATCGCCAGTAGCACGAGTATTCTGCCGGTTGCGATTGTCTGTTTCATGATCTACGCGTTCACCCGCACTTTCCTGGATGCCAACATGATGCCGATTTTGTGCCTGATTGCCGACGAACGGTATCGGGCGACGGGCTACGGCGTGCTGAATCTGGTCGCCTGTATTGTTGGGGGGGTGGGGCTGTACGCGGGCGGTATGCTGCGCGACGCCGACATCGACCTCAGCCGCATGTTTCAGGTGGCCGCCCTTACCATGCTGGTTTCGGCCGCCCTGCTTTACACCATTAAACCCAAACCCGAAGACATTTCCGAAAGTCCGGAAATTGAAAACAAACCTGTTTTGAAATGACGTTAGACGAACTAAAAAACAAACTATATGTGGCCGTGCTGTCGGACGTACTCGATCAGTTGGGGTACACGAATCAGGCAACCCGCATCCCTTTTCACGCTTATACGGATATTCCCAAACTGCTCGGTCGCTGCAAAACGACGCTCTGGGCGGATGTATTCGACGTTGACCCGAATCCGTACGACCTGGAACTGAAAGCCGTTGATTCCTGCCAGCCCGGCGATGTGCTGATTGCGGCCGCGGGCGGCTCCAACCGTTCCGGAATCTGGGGCGAATTGCTCTCGACGGCGGCCCGCAACAGCGGTTGCGTGGGCGTGATCGTGCACGGCGGGGTCCGCGACATCGACAAAATGCGGGCCATGCAGTTTCCGGTTTTTGCCACCTCGCGCAATCCGTACGACAGCCAGAACCGTCAGCGGGTGATTGATATCGACGTGACGGTGGAAATCGACGGCGTTGCGTTCCGGCCCGGCGACCTGGTGATGGCCGACGAAGACGGTATTGTGGTCGTTCCCAAAGAAGTTGAAGAGCAGGTTATTGCGGCTGCGTTGCAGAAAGTTTCCGCCGAAAATACCACCCGCGACGCCATAAAAAACGGCATGAAAGCCGAAGAAGCTTACCAAACATTCGGAGTATTATGAGCAAAAAAGAAGTAGTATCGGGAGCGAATCTCCCCAAAAGTCATTTGCCTTTTTCCCCCGGTATCATTTCGGGCGATTACCTGTTTGTGTCGGGTCAGGCGTCGGTAGATGATACTGGCGCGATTGTCAACGATACGTTTGAGGGCGAATGCCGCCGGTCGTTCGAGAACCTGAAACGGATTGTGGAAGCCGCCGGGGCCAGTCTGGACGATGCCGTGCAAGTCCGGAATTACGTCGGCAAGCAGGAATACCTGGCCGAATTCAACGCCATTTACCGGGATTATTTCGGTGCTCCCTATCCGGCCCGGACCACGCTCATCGGCTGCCTCGGCGACCTGCTGAAGTTCGAGGTCGATGCCGTGATTTACATCGGAAAACCGACGGATAAAAAGTAGGAAGGGCAAACCGCTTTGCCGGAACGTCTCACGTACCAAAATCGTCGAAAACCGTTATTCCGTTTGACTACCATGCATTATACCGTCGAAAAACTCCTTCATGTGCCGTACTATACCGAGGGTCCGGCCGTGGATCGGGACGGAAATTTGTATTTTACCAACCTGACCGGGGGCGAAATTGGGCGGCTGGACGCCGGGGGCGGCTATTCTGTTTGGGGAAAAACCGGCTGTCCCAACGGGCAGCTCATTCTCCCGAACGGTTCGCACCGGGTGTGTGACCCACAACGCGCAGCCATTCTCCAGTTTGGCCGGGACGGAAATTTCGAAAAGGTGATTGTAGAAGGTCATTGCGCCGGAACGACCGTTTATTCTCCCAATGACCTGATTGCCGATTCTGGCGGGAATCTGTATTTCACCGACTCGGTTCGAACGTCCGGAAACGTATTTTTCAAAGGCGCTGACGGAACGGAACGGGTGGTTGCCACCGGCATTGATTACCCCAACGGGCTGGCGCTATCTGCCGATCAAACGCGGCTTTTCGTGGCCGAAAGTTATCAAAACCGCATTCTGGTGATCGAGCTGGCCGAACCGGGCGTTCGCCAATCCGACGTGCGGGTTTTTGCCAGCCTGCCGACGCACCCGGCCGGAAATCCAATCGGCAATCTGCCCGACGGTCTGGCGTTTGATCGGCAGGGCCGCTTGTGGGTCGCCCACTACGGTATGCAGGCCATTCAGGTACTGTCGGCGCAGGGCGACTGGCTTTTTTCCCTGGATACCACCCTGCCGTTGACCAGCAATCTCTGCTTTATCGACGACCAGCCGCACTGCCAGACGGTTCTGGTGACCGGCGGTTTTGGCGAACCGGGACCGGGCGGGGTGGTTCTGGTTACGGTTTATCCCTAATCTGTCGAATTATGAACTATGCTTATCTTTTTATACTGGTTATGTTGACTGCTTTAAAAACCGTAGCTCAACCGGCTATCGAGTGGACTGAATTACCGGCGCTCCCGGGCGGAAAAGGCTGGGCCGGGATGTATGCGGGGGTGAGCCACGGGGCGCTGATTTGCCTGGGTGGCGCCAATTTTCCCGAGAAATACCCCTGGGAAGGCGGGAAGAAGAAGTGGTACGATGAAATATACGTGCTTGCCGATGGGAAAAACTGGCAAAAAGCAACGGAAAAGCTGCCCGTTCCGGCAGGTTACGGGGTGACGGTTTCCTACCAGAATACGGTTATTCTGATTGGCGGCAGTAACGAAAACAGCCACCTGAACCGGGTAATGGGGTACGAATGGAACGGAAAACGCCTGCAAACTTCCCAGTACCCCGATTTGCCGACCTCCCTGGCCAACATGGCCGGCACGCTGGTTGGCGATGTAATTGTCATTGCGGGCGGAAGTGTGTCGCCGACGGGGGCGGCCTTGAAAAAATGCTACGTGCTGGACCTGAAAAACCGTTCGGCGGGCTGGCAGGAAATTGAGCCCTGGCCGGGACCGGAGCGGTTGTTTCCGGTGTGTACCGTTTACCAGGGCGACTTCTACCTGTTTGGGGGCGAAACCGTGGGGCTGAATTCCAAAGGTGAAAAATACCGGTCTATTCTGCTGGATGCCTACCGTTTACGACTTGATCGGAAAAACGGCCAATGGGCTGCTTCGTGGCAGTTGCTGGCACCGATGCCCCGGGGAATGTCGGCGGGCGGCACGGTTTTACCAATCCTGAACAACGACCGGTTTCTGTTCTGGGGCGGAGTCGATGCCGTTACGGCGGCTTATAAACACCCGGCGAGCCATCCCGGAATTATTCAAAGTCTGCTGTATTATTTTCCGGAAACCGATAGCTGGGAGTTTATTGGCGAGCAAACCCGTATTCCGTCGCGGGTGACGCTGCCGGTGGTGTTCTGGAACAATCAGTGGGTGTACGTGAGCGGAGAAATCAAACCGGGGATTCGGACCCCTTCGGTCGTGAGTGTAAAATAATGGAATCAACGATGAAGTATACGCTTTTTGGGGAGTATCGGTTTTCGCAGCTCACGCTCGGAACCGTTCAGTTAGGCATGCAGTACGGTATCTCCAACTCGGCGGGCGTACCCGACCCGTCCGAACGTTTCCGGATGCTGGAGTACGCGGTTCAGGCCGGGATCAACACCGTCGATACGGCCCGGCAATATGGTCAATCGGAGCAGGTGCTCGGTGATTTTCTGGAACAAACCGCTGAAAGCGATAGCCTGAATCTGGTTTCAAAGTTTAAAATCAATCCGGATGTATTGCATGACCCGGAGCGGGCGTGGGTGTCGGTGCGCGATAGCGTAGCAGAATCGCTGAAGGCGCTGCGAGTCAGCCAGTTGCCGGTTTGTCTGCTGCATAAAGGAGCCGAACCGATGGGGGAGGTGATGAAAATTCTGCCCACCCTTCTGTACCGCCTGAAAGAAGAAGGACTGATTGCCATTGGGGGCGTTTCGGCGTATTATCCGGAGGATGTGGACGCATGTCTAACGGAAACCGTGATTGAAGCGCTCCAGATTCCGGTGAATATTTTTGATCAGCGGCTTTTGCAGCGCGGTACGCTGGCACGGTTGCAATCGAAGCTGGTTTTTGCCCGCAGCGTGTTTTTGCAGGGCCTTTTTTTCATGGACCCCGCGCAGTTGACCGGCAACCTGACTGGCGCTAAACCGTATTTAGAGCAACTGCAAAAGCTGGCGGAACAGGCCCGGATGACGGTGGCCCAACTCGCTTTTTCGTTCGTGCGGGATTTCTCCGCTGTAGACAGTATAGTATTTGGAGCCGTTAACGAGATGCAGGTTCGGCAGAACGTCGAGCTGCTGGCGGGGCCGCCTGTTCCGCCGGCCGTACTGGCTGATATTCAGGCATTTTTTGGGCATGTAGAAGAAGAAATCATCACGCCCGGCCTGTGGGCTCCGGCCACATAGGTTCGGCGGTTTTTACACTTTGTAACCGTTTATTATGAATTCATTGTTCAGTTTGACCGGTAAGGTCGCTATTGTAACCGGCGGGGCAGGTTTTTTCGGCACACCCATTTCTCTGGCGCTGGCCGAAGCCGGGGCACAGGTTGTTATTGCCTCGCGGGATGGCGAGAAGTGCCGGAAATTTGCCGAAACTCTTCAGGAAAAAGGCTTGCTGGCCGAAGGCATGGCCCTGGATCTGGAAGAAGAAACCTCGATTCGGCAGTTCGTTCAGGCGGTTAAAGAGCAGTTTGGCCGGATTGATGTGCTGGTCAACAATGCGGTTTCGCGGGACGGTTTTCAGAATCTGGAAGACATTGACAAGGCAAGCTGGGAAAAAGCCCAGCGGATTAATTCCACCGGGCTGGTGCTGATTACGCAGGCTGTCGTTGAAGTGATGAAACCGCAGCGGTCGGGGAGCATCATCAACATCAGCTCGATTCAGGGGGCGGTCGGCCCCAATTTCCCGGTTTATGGCAATACGGGCATGACCAGCCCGGTCAATTACACATACGACAAATGGGGCATGGTGGGCTTTACGAAGTGGCTGGCGAATTATTACGGAAAAGACAACATCCGGGCCAACTGCATCAGTCCCGGCGGGTACGGTCCGGGGGTGGCGCAAATGAGCGGAAAAGATGAATTTATCGAAAACTACAAGCGGCTGACGCCTTTGGGTCGCTTCGCCGACGATGACGATATCAAAGGGCCGGTTGTCTTTATGGCGTCGGATGCGTCCGCTTTTGTTACCGGTCAGAATCTGCTGGTCGATGGCGGCTGGACCAGCTGGTAATGGGAAACACACCTTTTTGAACGGCTATGCTGACCCGGGTAGGTCCTGGATGCCTTGTCTTAATAAAACGTTACCCTTGTAAACAACCTGTTGCTGACGCTATCTTTTTAAATGGCAAATGACTGTCTGCCAACTCTTCATTGGTAGGCCCTCCGGGATCATCATCGGTTTTTAAACAAATTACGCAGACAGGGATTTATAGAAGAGAGCCGTAGCATTTCGCCAACGGCTTTATGAACGAACCATTAAGCGTGTTATGCAACAAGACCCGAATCTCGACAACGTGCGACTCGACATTGAGGCCGTTGGATTTACCCTGGACGATGACCTGAAAGCCTCCGTACTCGATGCGCTGACCAAGCTTCAGCGTTATTATAAAGGGGATGTCATTACGGCCGACGTGTATTTAAAACTGGAACCCAACCAGCGCAACAACGAAAAGCATGTGGGCATCAAATACGGTGTACCCGGCAACGATGTATTTGCCGACGACTCCGGCGACGACTGGTACGGCTTGCTCAACACCGTTGCGGCCAAGTTACAGCGTCAATTGGAAAAGCGCTTCGGCAACCACACCAACGATAACCGGGCTGACCTGGACGAAATTGATCCGGCCAGTTTAGCCTAGATTTATCTTTATCTATCCAGTCGCCCGGTTTTCGAAGTGAAGACCGGGCGACTGCATTTCTGATGAATAATTTTGGGCTTTTAAACTGCTCCGTTGAAGCCTTTCTTCTACTCCTATTTCTGATCAGGCTGTAGTTGAAGACTCTTTTCAAAGGTGTTTTTTAGCCCCTTGCTCATCACACCAATATTGTATAGATTCTCCTAAATAGTAGCTTCATCCGACGATTCTCATCAAAAAAACAGGATGATTCGTATTCTCCTGCTTCTGATTACCGAACAGAATTTACGAAAGATGTCCAAAGGAGGCAAGATATATATGGTTTTAAGTATGCACCTGTCAATAGGTATAAATACCGTATACTAAGATAGTGTTTTTTTATAATGACACTATAAATATATGTCAATGAGGTTAATTAGATTTGAAAAAAAGTTACTAAAACCCTCAACAGTGACCGCTCTTTAGGCTATTCGACCTCTTATGAACATCAACTTCTTGCGGCTCATTGCATTTCCCTTAAAATCGTTCTCGTATTTAAAAATAATGATTCTTACTTCACTGCCTACTCTTCACGCTTGTTTCTACAATTCGCGGAGATAAATGCTAGAATGTACTGATCGTTTTACTCATAGTTTTTTATATAAATAAAAAACTGACGGGTGGTTGCTTGCCGCCATATGGTGATCGTCAATTTCAAACTGGACTGGAGTTAGTAGCGGTATACGTTTAAAGTCATCCATAAATAGTTTATGAAAGCCACGTCCTGATTCGATTACGGTTCCACCATGCACCACCTTTTACGTTCCTGCCTGCTCGGTTTTCTGCTTTTGATTAGCTTCATTGGCAGGTCCCAATCCACATCCCGTATCCGGCAAGCGCCCGCGCCGGAGTGGCGTTTGCCCGTTCAACCGGGTGGCCATATGCCATCGGCCAAAACAGTAACCCAAGGGTACTTTGTTTCCTTAATTGACATTCAGACACATCTGGAAAAAAAGGCGCAGTATGTTCACCTGATCCGTGAAATCATCTCGCCGACGGGTGTTCAATATGGCTCAGAGGTTTCTGTGCTGTTTAACCCAGCTTATGAACAGCTGACCTTTCATAGTCTAACCATTCACCGCGATGGCAAAGCCCGGACGGTACTCAGGCCGGAAATGATTAAGGTCGCACCATTGGAATCCGAACGGGATCGCTTTGTGTATTATGGCCTTTTTTCGGCCTCCATTCATTTGGAAGATATTCGCAAGGGCGACCGCATCGAGTATGCCTACACGATAACGGGTAGAAACCCCATTCTGGGGGCCGCCTATTCCGATGACATCTATTTTACGGCATCAGATCCCTTACCACACCGTCACCACGTTCTGATCAGTAACTCCAGCCGGGCGTTGTCGTTCCGGTCCTTTAACCAGCCACCTTCATACCGCACGATTAAGCAAGGCGAACAGACCGTATACGAGTGGAATGCATACGATCTAAAGCCCATCTCGCCGGAAGATTATATGCCCGCCTGGACGGATGCTGCTCCCCATTTACAAATTAGCGAGTTCAATAGCTGGTCGTCGGTGGTGGATTGGGCCCAGCCCCTCTACCAGGTTGCTGCGGCTTCACCGGCTTTACTGCAACTCGTGCAGGAGTGGAAGCACCAGAGCCAGGGGAATGCGCTTGCGTATTTACAACAGGCCGTCGCTTTTGTCCAGAATGACATTCGGTACCTGGGCATTGAAATGGGTGACTACTCCCATCAACCACACTTGCCCGAGCAGGTGCTACGTCAGCGGTATGGGGATTGTAAAGATAAATCCCTGCTGCTTTGTACACTGCTGAAGGCGGGTGGTCTGCCAGCCTATCCGGCTTTAACCAATACCATCAATGGAGGTGAATTGAATCGTTTATTACCGGCGCCAACGGTGTTCAACCATGTCATTGTTTGGACTTCGCTCAATGGCAAAACCGTCTGGATTGATCCTACGCTGACCAGCCAGCATTGGCAGGATGGCTACTATATTCCTCCCTACGGCCATGCCCTGGTGATCCGGCCAGGAGAGAAAATGCTTCAGCCGGTAGCGTCTGCCCATCGGGGCAAAGTTCAAATTTCAGAAACGTTTACGATACCATCCCCCCGCACTCCTGACTCGCCAGCACGCTTATATGTGGAGTCTGTCTACAGCCACAACCACGCGGAAGATCTTCGTAATCAGCTCGCTAGCCAGAGCCAGGCCGACCTGGAGAAGTCATACTTAGCCTTTTACCAGCAGACCTATCCCGATCAGCAGGTAGAATCTCTGGATTCGATTATGATTCGCGAACGGGCCTCTACCCACAATCTGGTTACAAACGAAAGCTATCAGATTAGCAATTTCTGGGAGAAGGATAGCGCAACGGGGCAATCGATCTTAACGATTCGCGGTAATGTACTTGCCAATAACCTGCGGGAGTTACCCAGAGTAGCCCGAAAATATCCCTTAGCACTCACATTTCCGTATGAACTGGAATATACCATCCGTTTAAAATTACCGGAAGACTGGAATAGTAACACCGACTCCTGGAAGATTCGCCGAAACTCCTACGAGATTGATTTTACGAGCATTTACTATCCAGCGGACAGCCTCATAACGCTCCACTACCGGTATAAAACATTAAAAGATCATGTACCGGTGGAGGAGATCAAGAACTACCGGGCGGATCTGGATAAACTAACGCAGGAGCTAAACTATCAACTATCGTTTAACGAAAATGCTTCTACCCAGGCTGAAGAGTTTCACTGGGCAACGGTTTTGATCGTCCTGATAGCCTTTGTAGGGTTTGGCTGGCTTGGCTGGCGGACCTATCATTATGATCGTCCTATACCAATCGAAAGAGAAATTGATCCTCCCCTGCCTATTGGTGGATGGTTAGTCCTGATGGGGATTGGGATTGCGCTCTCCCCCCTGCTGATTGGGTATGATCTTTTATCCTCTCCTTTATTTCGAACCCTCACCTGGGAAACCATCGAGGCCAGATGGCCGAATCAGAAAGTACTAGCCTACGGTATTTTCTACGCCGAACTGCTGGTAAATGTGTTCCTGGTTTGTTCGTCTGTTCTGATGGGGATTTTATTTTTTGGGCGACGGAATACATTTCCCTTTCTTTACAGCCGGTTTCTGGTGCTTAGATTTGCGCTACTGCTGGCCGATGCGATCTTAATAGAGCAACTTCTGGGGCTTTCCCTAGACAAAGAAACCATTCGAGATGTGTTACGGACCTTGTTTCATGCCATAATCTGGATACCTTATTTACTACGGTCGCAACGGGTGCAAAAAACCTTCGTCAAGAGCGATCAAAATCGATTGTCCAGTAACGACGAGCTTGTATCCATTATAAGCTCAATTTCAGAAAATGATGCTTCACAAGATCGGCCGCAAACATGACGGATAAGCACCGACCCAATTAGCCGCATCAGACTCATTTAGTAGTACTTCGGTTAATTTTTCATTTTAGAAAATAGTATGGCCGTTGCCTTAGACCTCTAAACATAGGAGGGGCTAGGGCAACGGCTCTCTTATTTTTTACTGCACCAGTCTTTAGGTTTATAAGATGAAGACCGGTACTACATTGTATGTACGGTGGTAGCAATCCGGCTTTCCCGAACTCATCTGGACGTTTGCAGATACGCCGGATGGCGTCATAACGCTCGCCAGTTTCTGGCTGGTTTGACGATAAACCTTCCCTTGAATAGACACCTCATTTGACGTACGAAATATCGACAACCTTCCCCACTCATTCACGAATAAGATGACCGTTAAAACTGTCTGGTAAAATAGAATATATGTACTATTTAACGAGCGTGAAAAAATACCGTAAAATCACAAATCACAGATTGGATCGCTTACATCCTTATAATACATCCGGCTCTGCTTTAAGCATCGCTTAGTAGATCTTAACGTATAGATAATAATAGCGCTAAATCGGCCTATTGTATCATTTGATACCACTTAATCACTAAATAAATCGAAGTAATAAGTTTGGCATTGTCTATGCAATAGGATGATCAAGGCTTTAGAACAACTTAATAGCCAACCTTGCCGCCGGGACTTACGTAGCTGATTTATAGCAGATTACCTCCGAAACCCCTACTGCAAAGCACAGACTAAAATTAACGCTCATCTTTCATGAATTACTTTTACAAAAAGGCCACCGTTAACTTTAATTTATGGCTATTTAATTCCTCTAATGTTGGCAAACACAACCTATCCATTGCCTCTAATTAGGCCCACTTCCGTGGTTTAGCCTTTACTAGTTCAGTCACTTTCTATTTCTTTTTTATCACCCTTGCCCCACTTAAATAAGTGAGGCCTGCTAGAGAACTGTCTCCACCGTAACTGTAAATTATATCATCATGACTATGACTCAACGTTACCTTCTTATTTATTTTTTAAGCGTTTTTGTTTATCAAATTGCCACCGCGCAAACGGCGATCTTTAACGCCAGCCCCTCGGCTCAACCCGGCTCGGCCATCAGCCTGCAGGGACACTTCGGGGCCACGGCCAAAGCCTACCTCGCTAAAGGCACCTCCACCTCGAGCGTCACCTTGCCCATCCTGGTGCAGAGCGCCAACCAGGCCACCGTCCAGATCCCGGCCAACCTGGGCCTGGACCTCTACCAGGTCTGGATCACCGACAACGGCCAGAACAGCCCCAAAGTCTTCGTCAACCAGGCCTGGGGCATGCACTTTGACTCCCCCGAGGTGGCCCCCGAAGGTACCTTGCGCATCTTCGGACGCAACCTGCAACTGAGCACAGCCTCCCCCAAAGTACGCTTTGTGGCTGCCAACGGCACCTCCCTGGATGCCACCGTCCAGAGTGGTGACGCCTACTCGCTGACGGTGAAGGCCCCCAGCGGTTTGCAGCCCGGCAGCGTCTACAGCGTCTGGGTCACCAACGGCCTGGGCGGCTCGGTAGGCGAAACCAAAATGAGCAAGACCATCACCGCCATCAAAGCCGGCACCGACTACTTTAAGCTCAATGTGGGCTGGGCACCCAAGCTGGACTTCTACACCAATGTCTATAATGTCAAAACCGACGCCCGGCTCAGCACCAAAGCCAAGGGGGATGGCAATACCAGCGATTACAAAGCCATCCGGGATGCCATCAAGAAAGCCAATGCCGATGGGGGCGGCATCGTGTACCTGCCTGAGGGCACCTACAAGCTGGAGTTCCCCGACAACTTCGAGGGCATCCGTATGCTCGACCGGGTGGTGCTGCAGGGCGAAGGCCAGGACAAAACCATCATCAAGTTTGGCTACAACACCAACTCCGATAAAGTAGGCATTTATTGGCCAACCAATGTCAAACAGGCGGGTCTGGCTGACCTGACGCTGCTCAATGTGGACAACGATGCCAGCATCATCACCAACATGCGGGGCAAAGGCAGTGAAATGTTTCTGCAACGCATCCGCTTTGACCTGGCCAAAAGCAACTGGATCTGGCTCAATGGCAGCGACAAGCTGGTGATTGCCAACTCGACGTTTACCCACGGGGTGGACAACCAGTTCAGCTACCGGGGCCCCTTCATGCTCAATGGCAGCACCAACTTTGTCTTTGCCAACAACCACATCACCTTCGCCGTCGACGGCATCAACATCGATGATACCCACGGGGGCGTCTTTGAGAACAACAAGATCTACCGCGACGGCTCGGCCCGCTACCCCACCACGCTGGTCAATCACGTGCTGGTGATGAACTTTGCCGACAACGTGGCCGTGCTCAACAACCTCTTCAAAGTCATCAACGGACCAGCTCAGAACAGCAACGATGGCGAGACGATCATCGCCGAAGGCGGAGGCAAGACCCGCCCCGATGAAGAGACGGGCACCGTCAGCGGGGCTTCGGCCACCACCCTGCGGGATGATAGTAAGAACTGGGGTAGTGTCAAGCAAAGTCCGGTGGTAGCCATTGTAAACGGCAAGGGCATGGGCCAGTGGCGCAAGATCGTCAGCCGCAGTGGCAACACGCTGACGCTGGACCGGGCCTGGGCGGTGGTGCCGGAGGCAGGCAGCCGGTATGCCATCTTCAACTGGGGTGCCCAGAACTGGCTCATCAAGGGCAACACCATGGAAGGTAACCGACGGGGCATCACCCTATATAAGAATGCCACCACCCAGGTGGCCATTGTCGACAACACGCTGCTCAACAGCGGCTCGATTGACCTGATGCCTTCCCAGCAGATGCGGGGCAGTATGCAGACGTTGATTCCTATGTATAACAACCAGATTGTGGGCAACAATGTCTCGAACACCGACCGCAGCAATGGCAACTTCATTGGGATTCACCCGGTGCAGCACGCCCAGGAGAAGACCTTCGGGACGACCTCGATCGGGTTGGAGATGCGCGGCAACCGGCTGACGGCGGGAGTTCCCAATGTGGGGGCGGTGGTGGATGGGGATCCGTATCCGGAGGGGTATTTGAACTATCTGGAGTACCACCCGCCGGGCAAGTTCTATGTTGATGAGCAGATTCCCTCGGTGCTGGGCAGTATCCTGGAGAACAACACGGCTATCAACTGTGATCATGCGATCTACTTCAACAGTGGCACCTACAACACGTATGTGTGCAACACGGTGACGAGTAATGTGAAGAACCTGGTGAATGATGTGATTTTTGATAAAGTGAGCCACGGGGCGGTGCAGACGGGTTCATGCACGCCGATAGCGGCTCAGCTGACGGCGGATGCAGGAGCGGACCGAACGCTGGTGCTGCCCACCAACAGTGTGGTGCTCAACGGGGTGGCCACCAGCAGTCCGGCCGGTAACATTGCCAGTGTGTTGTGGGTAAAGGTATCGGGTCCCAACCCGGCCATCTCAGGACAGAGCACCTTGAATCTGTCGCTGAGCAAGATGCCGGTGGGTACTTATGTGTTCCGGCTGACGGTGAAGGATAAACAGAACCGGCAGGTGACCGATGAAGTAACGATTGTGGTATCCTCATCGACCTCATCATCTTCGTCGCCAGTGATCAATCAGGCTCCGATCATAGCAAATGCTTTAATAGATCAGCGTGCTACAGTTGGCAATAACTTCACGTATGTTGTTGATGCAGGCAGCTTTACTGATTCCAACGGGGATGCACTTACTTACAGTGCTACGCTGGAAGATAACACAGCTCTGCCTTCCTGGTTAACATTCGACGCCAACACCCGCAGCTTCAGAGGCACACCGCCGAGTGGCAGTCCTTCCAGCATCACGGTTAAGGTGACAGCTAATGATGGCAAGGGCGGCAGTGTCAGTGATAGTTTTGTAATTTCTATTAGTGTTATTAATACAGCACCCGTACTGGATTCAATTGGTGATAAGTCGATCATCCTGGGGCAAAACCTGAGCTTTACCGCACGAGCTACCGACAATGATGTGCCAACGCAAAGCCTGACCTATCAAGTATCGGGCGGTAGTTCGGCGAGCCTGAACGCCAGCACCGGTGCCTTTACCTGGACGCCCACGACCAGCGGCACGTTTAGCTTTACCGTTAAAGTGACTGATAATGGTTCACCCGCACTGTCGGACGAAGAAGTGATCACCGTAACTGTTAATCCGGCACCCACTCAGCAAACGGTGGTTAGTTTCAGCTTGATGAATGCGGACACAGAGCAGGAGATTCAGGTGCTTAAAGAGGGAGACGTTCTGAATCTGGCCATGCTTCCTACTTCCAATCTGAACATTCGGGCTAATACAAATTCTACGGTAGGCTCGGTGAAAATGGTGTTGAGTGGCCGACAAAGCCGTACGCAAACCGACAATGGAGCGCCCTATGCCTTGTTTGGAGATAAAAGCGGAAATTACAATAGCTGGACGCCGGCAACGGGTTCCTACGCGCTGACCGCTACTCCTTACAGCAGTTCGGCAGCGAGTGGTGACGCAGGCACCCCGTTGACCCTAAACTTTACGGTGATCAACCAGGCCGCAAAGGCTCGATTAGCAGACGCTGAATCCGCGGATCTTCAGGTGGTCGTTCTGGGAAATCCGATTTCTCAAAATGAAGTTCGGTTTGATGTGCGCGGAGCTGCTGGTCAGCCGGTACAGGTACAGGTTGTGAACATGAAGGGCCAGATTGTCAATGAGCAACAAATTCAGCAGGCCAGCGGACAAGAACAACACGCTTTGTCTGTAGCAGGGCAGGCAGTCGGTACGTTCCTGTTGCGGGTGAGTACCCCAACGCAGAGCCAGACGGTGAAAGTGCTGAAAATCCAGTAAGAAGTATTTAATTTTACTATTCCGGTCCAGACAGGCATTCCAGCTTGTCTGGACCGTCTTTTTGTTACGTCAACATTTAACAGTAGCAACAGTATTTTGTCTCTACTTTGTTTAACTATCATTAAACAAACTTGCTAATTTTCCGTTATTTTGTCGCAGGGCAATTAGGCATATTGCTCAAGCCCGTACGGAACATGACTAACATTTCTCAACCAGTTAGCGATTTACTTAAACAAATCCAGAAAGTTGAAATCGCCATTAGCCAGATAAACCATACAACCATTTTTCCATCCGAATTCTGCATCCTTGATACGCTACAGGCTAAAAGAAAACAACTTGAGGAGCTAAAAAAACGCCGGACCACCTTCCATACTACCCTCCAGCATCTACAAGTTAATTAGTAAAAACGGTTTTGTCGGGCGGTCTGATTGGCCATTTACTTATTATCTGCTCTGTAAACAAGACTCGTTAAGTCCTGATAAATAAATACTTATCATTGGCAAACCAATCCATAGTACGTAGCTGCTTCCTTTTTATATTGAATATCCGGAAGAAGAAAGAAGCTCACACTCGTTTTAGTTAAAGGAGCTTGTGGATCACATGGTTTTGTTAACATACAAAACCGTTCACTTTTCTCATCAATACGCTATCTATGGAAACAGAAAGTCATTTAGAGCGGTTTATAAACGCTCAGCAAACCGATTACTTCCGGGCCCTGACTGAAATCAGAAACGGACGTAAAGAAAGCCACTGGATGTGGTATATCTTTCCACAGATCAGGGGGCTGGGTTTCAGTGAAACGGCTCGATTTTACGCCATCCATGATTTGAAGGAAGCGGGTGACTATCTGGCGCACCCGGTTCTGGGTAAACGGCTGATTGAAATTTCCAGCGCGCTGCTGGCAATTGAGGGAAAAACCGCTCACCAGATTCTGGGCAGTCCCGATGATCTGAAACTGCGGTCGAGCATGACCTTATTCAGTTTACTTGAAAATACCGACCCGGTTTTTCAGGCGGTTCTGGATAAATTCTTTAACGGCTTACCCGACCAGCGAACCGTTGAACTGGCTGGAGCAACTAAATAATACCGTATCGAAGGGGGAGGGTAGCCGTCCGGATAGGTCAGAACCGTAATCGATCTTTATGAAAATCGCTACGTACAATGTAAATGGGATTAACAGCCGCTTGCCCGTGCTGCTGCGTTGGCTGGCGGAAACGGCGCCTGATATTGTATGCTTACAGGAGTTGAAAGCGCCCCAGGAAAAATTTCCGGAGCAAGCCTTGCAGGATGCCGGTTATACGGCTTTATGGCAGGGACAAAAAAGCTGGAATGGGGTAGCCATTCTAAGCCGAGATCCCGCGATTCAGGAGGTCTGCCGATCGCTTCCGGGGGATGCTGAAGATCTGCAAAGCCGTTATCTGGAAGCCCGGGTTCAGGGTTTACGGGTAGGATGCCTTTATCTGCCGAATGGAAATCCGGCGCCGGGCCCCAAATTTGACTACAAACTATCGTGGTTGGAACGCTTTCAAGCCTACGCAGCCGACCTGCTGAAAACCCAGGTACCGGTTATCTTAGCCGGTGATTATAACATCATTCCTACGGAAGCGGATGTGTACAAACCTGAGCGGTGGCTGGACGATGCGCTGTTCAGGCCCGAAAGCAGAACGGCTTTTCAAACACTGCTTGCCCAAGGCTGGACCGATGCCCTGCGAAAGCTGTATCCGCAGCAGCGGCTGTATACCTATTGGGATTACTTCCGCAATGCCTACAGCCGCAATGCCGGTTTGCGGATCGATCATTTGTTGCTCAGTCCCCCGCTGGTCAGTCGGCTAATTGCGGGTGGGGTAGACCACCCGGTTCGTGGCTGGGAAAAAACAAGTGATCACGCACCCGCCTGGATTGAACTGGCTGACGTTTGAGGTGTTGCTATCGGTTTAACGCAGGAAGCTCTATTTGATCCAGATAGGGAGTGAGCCGTTCCACGCGCGTAAAGGAGCAGATGCAAGTACCTTTCCCGTTTCTTTGTCGTGGCACATCTCCGCGAAGAAGTCATTAAAACTGTAAAGATGACGAACACGGCAAAAATCCTCCCGAACGGCGAGTGGTACACCCCATAATTTTAAAGCGCCCTGTCGGATAAATAAAGGTTTATTATCATACTCTTCACGCGCGACTTGCATACCGGGAAAGTAGATTAAAGGGTTTATTCAGGTTGCAGGACGATTTGGAAAGTGGCGTGCAAAACTAACGAAGAGCGAATGGCTTTGTTATAAAGTTGCGCTTCTATTTCTCAGCGAGTTTATCAATCGTGGGCATACTACACTGAGTTTCACTACGCATCCGGGATTACTAAAATTCTGGCCCGATTTATGCATCCTCTTATAGTATTGCGTGATAACCACCGTTTCTTATACTGATCCGGGCCATACTAGGCCCGGTTTTTTAATGTAACTACGTAATAATTTGATACTTGAGAAAAAAGCTTGCAATTAGTTAAGTTACATATGTATCTTTAGGAGTTAGTAAGTATCTATCGTACTATGAAGTACAATACTACCCTTTTTTTGTCCTCCCGGGTCCGGGCCACCAGTAACTTGTTTTTTTTCCATCCCAGTAATACTTTGAGGGGAGGTAGGTGTATCTATAGATGCGGATAAAACCAATTCGTTACAACTACCATCTACTCGCTTTGATCCGGGCCTAGTATGGCCCGGATTTTTTTACTTCTTCTAATCTATTTCCGACTGCCCACTTGAGAAGATGTCGTTCCGCAAAAAAACGTTTTAGGTAAGCCAACCCGTTTATAGGGTCAAAATAATAAAGCTTGGGCACTTTACGTAAGACGCTCTACAAAAGCCGTTTAAGCCTATAAATAACAATACGGACATATATTAATATAGAAAACAAGTTTCATTTTTTGTTGACTATCCGGAACTTGTTAGTAACTTACAGCGTAGTTAGTACATTCCCTCGGCAACGGCTGCCGTTGACCGTCTTTCATCTTTTAACTTCGCCCCGAGTACCGTCTGCGAAAATCGCATGATGACCGTCGTTTTTTAAACCTGCCACTTCATTGTAGCACGTGTAAGTTAAACCTCATTTCCTTTTTCTGCTTTCGCCCGATGATCGCAGCGATCGGTTTATAAATGAACGCCCATCCGATGATGTTAAAGGACCGAAGCGCCCAACCAACCGATGCCGAGTATGCCCTCATCCGCAAAGCTCTGGAAATTATTTCCGGCAAATGGCGTCTATACCTTATCCTGCTCCTGGGTGAGCATACCCTGCGTTACAGTGAACTCCGCCAGCGACTGCCCGCTGTCAGTGAGAAAGTACTCGCCGGTGAATTAAAAGCCCTGGTCTTGCTGGGAGTTATAAGACGAGATGTTTTCGCCGAAATGCCTTTGCGGGTGGAATATACATTAACCCAAAAAGGCCGATTAGCCTTACCGATCCTGCAACAGATGCCGCAAATCGGTCGAATCTTTAACGAATGTTTTGATGCAACTTAAATTCACCAACGCCAGTCGATCCCAATTCTTTGTTACCGTACGACAGCGAGTCGACGCTTATTTTAAGGAAAACAAGCTTTCTCCCCACGCCAACAGGGCGATGTGGACCAAAGCCAGCTTCTTTTTAGGAGGTTATCTGCTGCTTTATGGCTTGATATTATCCAACCAGTTTGGTCCCTGGACCATGCTGATTATGGCGATTGGACTGGGTTTATTTGCCGCTTTCATTGGCTTTAATGTATCGCACGACGCCATACACGGTGCATTTTCCTCCCGAAGCTGGGTAAATCGGCTGTTGGGGAGTAGTTTTTATTTAATTGGTGCCAATCCGTACGTCTGGAAAATTTCGCACAATGTAGTCCACCATACCTACACCAACATTCCGGGCCACGATGAAGATATTGAGATTGCGCCGGGCCTGATTCGGGTAGACCTTGATGAGCCCTCCCGGCCCTGGCAACGTTTTCAACACTGGTATGCTTTTCCGCTGTATTCACTGGCTTCGCTCTCGTGGGTTTTTCGGAAGGACTTCCTGAAATTTTTCTCTGGAAAAATCGGCCAGCATGACAATTCGAAGCACCCTTTCAAGGAATATTTTATTCTGTTTGGGACCAAGGCTGCTTACTATTTCTTTTTTCTGGTGCTGCCCTACCTCGTGCTGGATTTAAATGGCTGGCAATTAGCGTTTGGTTTTGTGATCATGCACCTGATCGAGGGGCTGGTTCTGGGGCTGGTCTTTCAATTAGCCCACGTAGTGGAAGGCACGAGCTTTCCGGTTCCCATCAAGGGGGTAGGTATTGAGGAATCCTGGGCGGTTCACCAGTTGCGCACAACGGCTAATTTTGCCCCCCGCTCGGCGGTAGCGGCCTTTTTCTGCGGAGGACTCAACCGCCAGATCGAACACCATTTGTTTCCTAAAATCTGCCACATTCATTATCCGGCGATTACGGAGATTGTGAAGCAAACCGCCCAGGACTTTGATTTGCCTTATCTGGAAAACCAGTCGTTTTTCTCAGCCTTGCATTCGCATTACCGGCTGCTGAAAAAATTAGGTCAGCCGTCCGATGCGTCGGTTGCGTAGTAAAAACTAGGGCATTTTTGCACTGGATTACTCAATATGTTGTTATTACTATAGACACCCTATCAACAGCGTGTCGGGAGTTATGATTAAAAAAGCTATAACATGGACCAACTAACTGCTAAGCTCAAAAAAATGCAGGAGTATTCAACGCTGACCGCCGGTGGCTATTCTCTGACAAATTTTCACTTGTCAAATGCCTACGATGGTCAAAGGACGCTTCGGCTTCATTTTAAGCGGAAAGGCAGTATCCAGCCCACCGCATTTGATATTTCCATCCAGTACCTTGGTAATTATATCGTCAATTACAAGGATCGTAGCCAGGATCTGCAACAGCTTAATTTCCCTGACTATGAATCGGTAATTGCTTATTTAACAGCAAAGTGAATCATACCTTTCGTTACGAAAGGTAACAGTATGGATACGCAAACGGTTTAACGCAGCGGTTCACAAATCAAAAAAACCAACATGGCAAGATCACAAGGAACATTTAGTAAAAAAGAAAAAGAAAAAGCCCGCCTGAAAAAAAGGCAAGACAAACAGGACAAGAAAGACGAGCGAAAAAACCAATCTAGCAGGGGCCAAAGCCTGGAAGAAATGTTTGCTTATGTAGACGAAAACGGAAATATTACTTCCACTCCTGTAGACGTTACCAAAAAGCATGTAATCAACCCGGAAGATATTGTTATTGGCATTCCAAAGCAAGACCCTTCTGAGGCCGAGGCACCGGGTAGAGAAGGTGTGGTTACTTTCTTCAACGAATCAAAAGGATACGGCTTTATTAAAGATCTACGTAGTCAGGACAGTGTTTTCGTTCACATACGGGGATTAGTTGACCCGATCAAGCAGAATGACAAGGTCGAATTTGAGGTTGAAATGACCCCGAAAGGTGCGTCTGCTATCAATGTCAAACGAATTGGATAAGCTTAATAAGACCGCGGAATTGCGCTGAGCCGGTATGTTAGCCGGGCAACTAACCCGAACGGGTTAGTTGTAAAGACCGCGCTATTCCTGTTGACTGATTCTTCCTCTTATCAATAACAGTACCTTCATCTCCCTGATTTTGATTATAACAAAGGGAGTGGGATTCGTATGAGGTCTTAAAAAAGGCCGGTTTATACGGACCATCGGGAAACAGCCCACCTTTTAAAAAGCCGCTCTCCACGTCGTCTATTCTTTAAGATGAACGCCAGAAGCCACCCGAAGGTAAGTAGCAGGATAAGCCAGCAAACTATCTCCGGAAATTGCAGGCTGTTGCTATGCCTACAAGAGTGCGAGGGTTCAGAATGGCACGAATATATAGGGTTACTTTAACGTTCTGCTGAGACGCGGGCGGTAACGAAATGGGCGTTCGTGTACTTAATTTATACCTTCTGTATACCAAAAACTGCGATTCATAGGCTTTTACAGAATTGGCTTTCGTCTGACAATTACCTTTAGACCTATAAAGTAATGTGCAAAGCTATTAACAAGCCCGGCCCAATGGCCGGGTTTTGTTTTAAACGGGAGTTTATACCTCCCAGCGCCACACCGCTTTTGCCTATCCCGTTCAGGTGGCTTTTTATGGATTACGGAAGCAGCGAAACGTGCGTTCTTTTAAAATCCATGATGGCACTAAAAACCTGTAGGAGCTAAATCATTTGATATGCAGGACGGTACAGGATAACTTTCTTAAATTATACCAAAAATATTGGACGCAAAAGACAGCATAATTTCAACAGCCTCTTACCATGAGGAAGCCAGCACCCGTTCCTGAGGATGAATCCCATTTAGGTGACCTCTGGAATCGTTTCCGACAAAATGATGAGAAGGCTTTTGACGAGCTGGCTAAACGCAGATACCGGCTGCTGTTCAATTATGCAACACGGTTTACTAAAGACAGCGAACTGATTAAAGATTGCATCCAGGACCTTTTTCTGGAATTATGGTATCGCAGGGCGCGCCTTACGGATACAACGTATGTGACCGTTTACCTGATCTCGGCCCTGCGGAACAACCTTTTACGCAAACTTAAAGTCAATAACCGGCTCGACGACTCTGCAGATATTGCCACGAGTTGCGAACGGTTTACGGACAATCTTACGGTAGAAACCATCCTGATCAGCTCCGAGTCCATGTCTCAAAAGGAACGCGAGATCCGAAATGCCATCAACCGGCTTCCCAGACGTCAGCAGGAGGTTATTTTTCTGAAATTCTACGAAGGATTGTCGAATGATGAGATTGCCAGGATTATGGAGATCGAGCGGCAGACGGTTGCCAACTTCCTATACAGGGCCATCAGCCAGCTAAAAAACGACCTGCCTTCAATTTCTCACCTTATTCCGCAACTGTTTCTCTTCTTTGCGTCAGGCTCCATCTGGCAATTAACAGACTGACTATCAAAGCATACCATCGTAAAAACACCTTCAATCTGGTTTTAATCAAATAATTACTATAATTTTTCTTAATTAAAGGGTATCGCCTTGTGCATATGTACTATTTCATTGTATGGTTCAATGAACAGTAAAACATGCAGGATTACGCGCGATACGATATTAAAGATTTTCTGGCAGATGAGCCCTTTTGCCGATGGGTGCTTCATCAGAAACCCGCTGATTGTGCATTCTGGCAAAACTGGCTCCAGAAAAATCCAGATCGCGCAGACATTGTTAGATCCGCCCGGGAGCTAATCTCCGAAATTCACCACGCACAGCATTATCTGACGGACGAGGAACTCCAGCAGGAACTTAGCCGTCTTACAGCCGCCCGAAAAGCCGCAACGGAAGACCAGACCTACAGCGAACCGCCGAGGAGGTCATGGTTTGGTAAATTCGCCCTGGTGCTTACGGCCCTCTTCTGCGTGGTCGGCTTCTGGTACTTCTATACTTCTTTCTCAACGAATTCGGGTCTGTTGAAGGTCGGCCAGAAACCATTAAAGGATCATAAAAATGGACAATGGACCCAGGTGACCAACAACCAGCGTACGCCGAAATCCATGTTATTGCCCGATGGTAGTAAAGTGACCCTTTCACCGAGAAGCCGGATTAGTTACCCGCTGCATTTTGAAAAAAAACAGCGGGAGGTTTTGCTGAATGGCGAAGCGTTTTTTGACGTCATCCGAAATCCGCAAAGCCCTTTCAAGGTCTACACAAGTGATCTGGTCACGACGGTTTTGGGCACCAGCTTCACAGTAAAAGCATTTGACCAGGACAAGGATGTACGCGTTGTCGTAAAAACAGGAAGAGTGACCGTTGCAGCAACCACCCCCGAGAGCAAACCGGCAGATTCTCAAACTAATCAGCTCATTCTGCGGCCCAATCAACAGGTGATTTATCACCGCGAGGACCAGAAAATGAAACGGTCCTTGATTGAAAATCCATTGGAAGTGGGGCCTGCGGAGGTGATACAGCAAAATCTGGTATTTGAAAATGCACCCGTTGCCAGTGTATTTGATTCACTCCAGAAACGATATGAGGTCCAGATCATTTACGACGCCGACCTGCTGGCCCATTGCCAGCTCACGGCCGAACTGGGGCAGGAGCCGCTATTTGAAAAGCTCGGCATGATATGCAAAGCCATACAGGCGCGTTACGAGCTGATCGACGGCCAGATCGTGATTCACGGAAGTTCTTGTAAGTAGAGTGTACTGTATAAAATTACTATTCCAACCCCTTAATTAACTTGAAAATGCGTCAATTCAACCATCCGCCCTGAGGCTAAAACGCACAAGCCGAAGATGCTGGAACATCCCCGGCTTGCCTTTCCCCCTTTATCACGCTATTGATGAATCCGGTTCGCTAAGACCGGAACAGGGGACCTTTGTACCTCATTTTTTCAAAAAAGCATACAGACAAAACTATGAAAATTAGTACCAAACCCATCATGATTATTCTCAAAATCATGCGAATATCAATTTACCAGCTAATCGTGTCTGTGCTTTGCACGTCCCTGGTGGTAGCCAATGACGGCAAAGCGCAGGAGTTATTGAACCGACGGATCTCCCTGGATCTGGATGATCAGAAAATAAGCGTCGCGCTTCGGCAGATCAGCCAGCAAGCCGCCGTTCGTTTTATGTATAGTCCGCAGGTTATCCCGGCAGATCGTAAGGTGACGTTACACGTTCGTAATGAGCCGCTTCATGTTGTCCTGAAATCGCTTTTCGAGCCGCTCCATATCGGATATGAACTTTCGGGAAATCAGCTTGTCTTGAGTAGTACTTCAGACTTAAAATCCCAGGCAACCGGGCAACCGGAAGAGGCCCGTCCGCTCGATAAAATCATAAAGGGGTCTGTCAGGGACGAAAAAGGCGCTCCGTTGCCGGGAGTAAGCATTGTTGTAAAAGGAACGCAACGCGGCTCGGTAACAGACACCGAGGGCCGGTTTGAAGTGAGTGTTCCGGACAGCAATCCTTCAATTATATTTTCATTTATCGGTTACCTCAGTCAGGAAATCAGGGTTGGCAACCAGAGTGATCTGCAAGTGGTGCTGAAAGATGATCTCAAAGCGCTTGAAGAAGTGGTTGTGGTGGGGTACGGAACCCAGAAGAAGGTGAACCTGACCGGTTCGGTGGCTTCCATAGAAAGTGAAGAATTGCTGAAAGCACCATCAACAAATATCACCAACTCGCTGGTTGGCCGGTTGCCGGGACTCATCGCCGTGAATGGAAATGGCAAACCGGGTGCTGGCTCTTCCATCTCGATTCGCGGAGCCAGCACCTTTGGGGACAACAGCGCCCTGATTGTGGTCGATGGCATCATCCGGTCTTTTGATCAGATTGACCCCAATGAGGTAGAAAGTATTTCCATCCTGAAAGATGCTTCGGCCACGGCGGTGTATGGTTCCAGAGCCGCCAATGGCGTTATTCTGGTCACGACCAAACGCGGTGCAACGGGCAAGCCAACCTTTCATTACAACGGATTTGCGGGCATTCAGCAACCTACGCGCTATCCTAAAGTTATGAATGCCTACCAGTATGCGACAACCAAAAACCAGGCCCTGCTGAACCTGGGCAAGCCATTGCAATATTCAGATCAGCAGTTGGAAGACATTCGCACGGGTGTTATCCCGGAATACGACTGGTACGGTAACACCCTGAAAAACAACGCTTTTCAGACGCAGCAGAATTTAAGCGTCAGCGGTGGTTCTGATGCCGTCCGCTATTTCCTTTCGATGGGCTACCTCAATCAGGATGGCATGTACGATCAAATTAACTTTCAGCGGTATTCGATTCGTACCAACGTGGATGCCAAAATCAATAAAAACTTCACGATTTCGGCCGATATCGACGCCAGCAACCGAAACACCAACCAAAGCGCCTATGCGCCGGAAGCCATATTTGACGATATCGTGGCGGCTTATCCGATGGACAAAGCCTATAATCCGGATGGAACCATCTTTTATACCCGGGAACAGCATCCCGTTGAAGAGATCAAAACCGGTTATAACCGGATGAAAAACAACATTCTGCAAGCCACCTTAACGGTGAAGCATGAACTGCCGTTTATCAAGGGCCTGTCTGTAATGGGCCGGGCTTCGTTTGGCCGCGAGTATTCCAATAACAAGCACTATAATGTGCCCATTTTCATGAACCGCCAGGATGCCGACGGCAATACGCTGGAAATCTATCCGTACGGCGGCTGGAATGGCAAAACAGCATTGACGCAATCCTTCAATGAGTATAACACGACTACGCTGAATGCCTCACTGAATTATGCCCGCAGCTTTGGCGCACACGAGTTCGGCGGCTTGCTGTTATTTGAACAACTGGATGCCAAAGGCAATAACTTTTATGGCTTCCGGACCAATTTTCCGGCGCAGGGGCTTGATGAATTCTTTTACGGAGGAGAAAGCCAGAAAGATGCCAACGGCGGTTCTTTTACCGACGGTCGCCGGGGAGCCATTGCCCGGATTAATTACACGTTTCAGCAACGGTATTTGTTTGAGGCTTCCTTCCGGCGCGACGGCTCGGTGGCTTTTCCAGCTACGAAAAAATACGGTTTCTTCCCCGCCGTGTCAGCCGGATGGAGAATTATTGAAGAGCCTTTTCTTAAAAACAACACGGCATTTGCCTTTCTTGACAACCTCAAGCTCCGCGCTTCCTACGGGGTGGTCGGAAATGACCGGAATGTCTATACCGGCTATATGTTACGTAACCCGACCTTTCAGTATCAGCAGGTTTATAACCCATCGGGAACCATCGTATCGGGCACCGAAGGACTATCTAGCATTACACCGGGCATTTTACCCAATCCAAACGTAACCTGGGAGACGGCATCTGTGTCTGATCTGGGTCTGGAGGGGTCGCTTTGGCGGGGCAGGCTGCAATTTGAAATTGATCTTTTTTATAAAAGAACCTCCAACATTCTGCGTACGCGCATCCGCTCCATTCCCGGAACATTGGGTGCGCAGTTGCCCGCCGAGAATTATGCCAAAGTGGATAATCGGGGAATCGAGTTTATGCTGACGCACCAGAATAACATTCAGGCTTTGAAATACTTTGTGAAACTGAACGGAAGCTTTTCCCAAAGCAAGGTGATTACCCTGGATGAACCCGCCAACACCCCCGATTATCTGCGGCAAACCGGGCGACCACTCGGCTTCATTACCGGTTATAAAGCACTGGGCTTTTTCCAGACAGACGAAGAAGTAGCCGCCTACCTGCCGCAATTTAATGGCGGACAGAAAGCCGGGGATGTTAAATACGCCGACATCAACGGCGATGGAAAGGTGGACGCCAACGACCTGACCATTATTTCAATGGATAACAATGTGCCCAAAATGATCGGCGGGTTGTCGTTCGGCGGGTCGCTGAAAGGCTTCGACCTGAATATATTGTTTCAGGCTGCGGGCCGGGTCAGGCAGATGCTTTACGGGGCTGCGCGGGACTTTTTTCAGGGTGGTTCGCGCAATACATACGTCGATCTGCTGGATTACTGGTCACCCGAAAATCCCAATGCCCTGTATCCTCGTCCCTGGGAAGGCCCGAATCCAAACAACTCCCTCACCTCCAGCCTCTATCTGCGAAACGGTAGTTATGTCCGGCTCAGGTCCATTGACCTGGGGTATTCCCTGCCTTCCGATTTCGTCAAAAAAATCGGCGTCCGGAATGTTAGAGTCTATTTTGCGGGAGCCAATCTTTTTGTTTGGTCAAAAATGAAAATGTTTGATCCGGAAATCGAAAACACCACGGGCACCTACTATCCGCAGCAGCGTACACTGAACCTCGGCCTGAACCTTACTTTCTAATCAGTTACTGTTTACTGTCATGACAAAAATAATTGCCAAAACACTGCTGGTTGTAATGATTTTTATGACCACCGCCTGCAAGGAGGATTTTCTGGAACGCCAGGCGACTGATTCGATTCCCGAGGGAAATATCTTTCAGGATCCGGCGCTGATCCAGCTTTTTGTAAACAATATGTATCTGGATGTGCCTGCTTTTGAGCGTAATCTATACGATAACATTACCGACGAATCGCGCTGCTACTGGGGTGGGGGGCCAAGAAATGTGGTTCAGGGGCAATGGTTTCCGGACAACAATCCAATGGAATACTGGGCTTACGGGCCTGTGCGGAAAACCAACATGTTTCTGGACAAAATCGACGGGGCTGATATTGACGAAGAGCAAAAAACAAATTTCAAAGGACAGGTAAAATTCCTTCGTTCGATGCTCTATTTCAATATGATCAAACGCTATGGCGGTGTGCCGATCATCACAGAGCCGCAGGGACTTGATGACGATCTTTTTGTAGCCCGACAAACCACCGACGAGAGTTTTGCCTTTGTGGTAAAGGAACTCGAGGAAGCCATTACTCTTTTGCCGGAAACGCATGGAAGCCGGGCCGTGGATGTGGGGAAAGCAAACAGGCAGTCGGCAAAAGCCTTTCTGGGCCGGGTGCTGACCTACTGGGCCAGTGCCTTGTATAATCCGACAGGCGATGTTTCGCGGTGGCAAAAGGCGGCTCAGATCAACAAAGAAGTAATGGACGCGGGCACGTACAAGCTTCACCCCAACTTCCGGAATATCATGCTCGACAAAAACAATGAGGAAGAGATTTTCAGCGTGCAATTCCAGAAACCATTCCGTGAGCATGGCTGGGATTCGTGGGGTCAGCCCGACTCACAATCCAAGCAGGATGCCGTAAACCGTAGCCCGGTGCAGGAATTTGTAGATGCTTTTGAAATGAAAAACGGAAAAGCGATTAATGAGCCAGGTTCGGGTTACGATCCGGCCAATCCCTACAAAAACCGGGATCCGCGGTTTGATGCGACGGTACTTTACAATGGAGCCACGTTTTTCGGCTCGACCATTTATATGTACGAAGGGGCGCCAATCGACGGTATTAATCTTCCGTATGCAACGATTACGGGGTATCTGCTCCGCAAAGGCATGAACGAAAGCAACAAGGATTACTACGGCGGTGCGGGTAGCGACCAGAACTGGATCGAGCTACGGTATGCGGAAGTGCTTTTGAATTATGCCGAAGCAAAAAACGAGGCATTAAATGGGCCCGATGCGTCGGTTTACACAGCCATCGAAGCCGTTCGCCAGCGCGCCGGGCTTGTGCCTTACCAGCTGCCTGCCGGGCTGACCAAAGCACAGATGCGCGAACGCATCCGGAAGGAGCGGTATATCGAGCTTAGTTTTGAGGGAAAGCGTTATTGGGACCTCAGACGCTGGAAAATCGCCGAGGAGGTACTAAACGGTAAGCAGTTCAACGCCATGTACATTACCAAAAACCCGAACGGTACCTACTCGTACAAAGCCAAGCCGGTAGACGGTATTCCGTATGTTTTTCAGGAAAAAATGTATTTCATGCCCATTCCACAGCGCGAGATCGAGAAAAATCCCAACTTGAAACAAAATACCGGGTGGTAAACAAAACCGCCTTTTTCTGACTAAGCCCGTTTTCTATGAATCGTACATTGCAGCACATCTTTCTGGCCTTGCTTCTTTTTTTGCTCCCCTTGGGAAAATGGGCGAACGGCCAAACGCCCAGTCCCGGTTTTGCGCCCAGGAATGGGGATCATATCATTCTGCTCGGGAACACATTTGCCGACCGGATGCGTCACTATGGCTACTTTGAAACCCTGCTTCAAAAGAATTTCCCTGATAAGCATCTAACACTGCGGAATATGGGGTGGAGCGCCGACGAAGTGGGCCTACAGCCGCGACCGCTCAATTTTCCAGGTTTTGGCGAAAAAACAAAAAGGCTCACCGAAGGGCAAAAAGAGGTCAAATTTCAGGGGTTTACGCACGAAGGCGAGCGTATTGTCATGCCGGTTGCGCTGAATTTCGAAGGGCTGAACCAGGACTTATACGACCAGAAGGCTGACATGATATTCCTCTGCTTTGGGATGAATGAAGCCTTTAAAGGACCAGCCGGTTTGCCGCAGTTTGAAAAAGATCTCGATGTGTTTATCCAGAACCTGCGGAATAACAAGTACAATGGCCGGTCGGCTCCGGTACTGGTGCTGGTTTCGCCCATTGCGCATGAGGACCTGGGCGGCAATTACCCCAATCCCGACGAGCATAATAAAAACCTGGCCTTGTATACCCGAGCGATGCAGAAAGCCGCTGCGGCCAAAGGGTTGTATTTCATCGACCTTTTTGCGCCGTCGCTGGCAAAAATGAAGCAGAAAGGAGGGGAGAAGCTGACCATCAACGGTATTCACCTCACCGACGTCGGCTATAAGCTGGCGGCAACCTGGATGGGTCAGTCGCTTGGTTTTGGGAAAATGACGGACCTGAACACCGAAAACAGCAAAAAGCTACTTGCGGTGATCAAGATGAAGGACGATCATTTTTTTTACCGCTGGCGGGCTGTCAACGGCGAATACATCTACGGTCGCCGACGGGAACCGTTCGGGGTGATTGCCTTTCCGCCCGAGCTACGCAAGCTGAACCAAATGACGGCCGCGCTCGACTCGGTGATTTGGGAGATGGGAAAAAGCAACACGGCCGACACCTACCAGAAAGCCCTTGACATTGTGGATCGAAGAGGTAAACCGGTCGATCCGACGCTTATTCCGGCTATTCCCATGACGGGTCGGCAGGGGGAAGCCGCCAAAGCAGCCGCCCACGCGCACCATGAAAAAACGTGGCCGGCCACAACCGAAACGTTTAAGCTCCCGGAAGGCTACGAAATCAACCTGTTTGCCTCGGAAAAGGATTTCCCGATTGAGAAGCCCGTCGCTATGAATTTTGACGCGCGTGGACGGCTTTGGGTGGCTACAATGCCAACTTATCCCCAATACTTCCCCGGTATTCCCGTGCACGACAAGATTGTGATTCTGGAAGATACCGATGCCGATGGGAAGGCCGACAAGCACACTGTTTTTGCCGACGACCTCTATCTGCCGCTGGGCTTTGAATTTGGCGACGGCGGGGTGTATGTTTCCCAGGAACCGGACATCCTGTTCCTGAAAGACACGGATGGCGACGACAAAGCCGATTTCCGCGAAATTGTGCTGACCGGTTTTGGTTCGGAAGACAGTCACCATGCCACGCACGCCTTCACGTTCGGGCAGGACGGCGCCCTGTATTTCAACGAAGGCACGTTCCTGAATACACAGGTTGAAACACCATACGGCCCCATTCGCTCCTACGCGGGGGCGACGTACCGGTACGAACCGCGCACGGCGAAGCTCACCCATTATATTTCCTATCCGTATTACAATCCGTGGGGGAGTGTTTTTGATAAATGGGGAATGCACCTGATCGGTGATGCGTCCGACGGTTCCAATTATTTTGCCCCGCCCATGACCGGCAATGTTACGTATCCGGACAAGCACCCCAGAATAGAAATGTTCACCGAAACGCGGGTCAGGCCAACGGCGGGCATCGAGATTGTGTCCAGCCGCCAGTTTCCGGATGAGGTACAGGGTGATTTTCTGGTCAATAACAACATCGGTTTTCAGGGTACGAAGCAGCACCGTATTGTGCCGCGCGGCTCCGGCATTGGCAGCAAGGAAGTAGAGCCAATCCTGCAATCGTCCGATCCCAATTACCGCCCGATTGACATTGAATTTGGTCCGGATGGCGGCTTATACATCGTTGACTGGTACAATCCCCTGATTTCGCACGGTGAAAACCCACCGCGCGATCCGGCCCGGGATAAGTCCCACGGTCGGGTCTGGCGCATTACGTACAAAAACAAACCGGTTCTGAAAATCACCGATGTGTCCCGACAAACCGTGCCCCAGCTTCTGGAGAATCTGAAAGCGCACGAAGACCGGTTTCGCTACCGGTCACGGGCGCAGATCCGGGAAAAGAAAGCCGCCGATGTTCTGCCTGAATTGAAAAAATGGGTGGCTTCGCTGGACAAAAAGGACCCGCAGTACGAACACCATCTTTTGGAAGGATTATGGCTTTATCAGGATTTTAACGTCGTGGAGCCGAACCTTCTGAAAACCGTACTCCAGGCCAAAGAACCGCAGGCCCGGGCCGCAGCCACCAAACTGCTGTTGTATTGGCGCGACCGCATTCCCGGCTCGCTGGAACTGATGCGGGCAAGGCTCAACGACGAATCGCCACGGGTGCGGATTGAAGCGGTGGTGGCCCTGAGCTTTTTCAACTCCGAACAAGCGGTAACGGCGGCAATGGATGTGTTTAAATACCCCACGGACTATTATCTAGATTATGCGATCCGGGAAACGTTCCGGTTTTTGAAACCGATCTGGCTGGCCGGGATGAAACAGGGGAAAAACGTTGCGAGTGGTCAGAGTTCAGCCAACCGCTATCTGCTGAGTCTGGCATCAGCTCAGGAACTGGCGGCCTTGCCGCAAACCCCCAATGTGCTGACCGCCCTGCTCACCCGGCCCGATATTGATCTGGCCCAGAAACAGGAAGCGGTCAAACGGCTTGTCAAAGAACAAAAAACAGGTCCGGTTACGGTGTTGCTGACGGCTATTCGGGAAGAAGAACGAAGCCGGAAGACGGACCAGCCTACTGCTGCGCAAAATGCCCTGATTCGTCTTTTACTGGAATCTGATCCAGCCGAATTGAAACAAAACGGGGCAGCGTTTACCCGGCTGGTTAGTCAGGATACAAGCCGGGTTATGCAGGCAACCGCCCTTGCCGCCGTCATCACCGCAGCCCAATCAGACCAATCGCTGCAAACGGCAAGGCAGGAAAAACCAGAAGCGTACCTGACCGGTATTTCGCTGTTGGCAAATCCGGCACTCAAGGCTTCTTTTTATGGAAAAGTAAAGGAACTGGCCCCCAAAATACCGGCGACTGCGTATCCGCTACTGATGCAAATGACCCTGGAAAATGAGTCGAAGACCGAATCAACCAGTGATCTGCTGGCTTCGCTGACCCGCACGCCCGAATCGCTGCAAAATTCGGAGTCCTTTGCCAAAGCCATTCGGACGATGAAAAACATGGTCAATGCCGTTCCGCAACGGAACCGGAAGGCCGTGCTTTCCGCCCTGGAAACGCTGGGCACCATTGAACTAAAACTGGTGGCCATTGAAGCCAAAATGGCGTTTGACAAAAAATCCTTAACCGTTCCCGCCGGAAGAGCCGTTACGCTGGTTTTTGAAAACCCGGATCTGATGCCGCATAATGTGGTCATCGTAAAACCCGGGTCGGCCGAAAAAGTGGGTGAAGCTGCCGATGCCATGGCAAGTTTGAAAGACGGTTTTGAAAAACACTTTGTGCCGTCCACGCCGGATGTCTTGTTTGCCACGCCACTGGTCAATTCCGGAAAGAGTTTTCGACTGGAATTCAAGGCCCCGACGCAGCCCGGCGAGTATCCGTTTATTTGCTCATTTCCGGGCCACTGGCGCGTCATGCAGGGGATATTGACGGTAACGGATACCAAAACGCCCTAACATGAAAGCACGGTTTTTGCTGTTTGCCTTTTTCTTTCTGTTTTGCGCACGGAACACCCGTGCGCAAAACTTTCAAAAACTGTATCCCGGTGCAATCCCTAACGCCATTCCCGGTCCTAATCAGGAGGTTTCCACGGCCAATGAACTCGTGGATTCGCTCACCTCGAAAGTCTCCGTCCCGAGCCTGGCCGTGTTTTTGCCACCCCGGGAACGGGCGACTGGAACTGCTGTCATCATTTGCCCCGGAGGTGGTTACGGCACCCTGCTGACCAAACGGGAAGGAACAGATGTCGCCAAAGCTTTTAACAAATTAGGGATAGCCGCCTTCGTCCTGAAATACCGGTTGCCCAGCAGCAGCACGATGAAGGACCGTTCTATCGGGCCGGTTCAGGACGCCCAGCAAGCGATTAAAACCGTTCGGGAACGCGCAGGCGAATTCGGAATCGACCCCGCAAAAATTGGCATCATGGGCTTTTCGGCGGGTGGGCACCTGGCATCCACGGCAGGCACGCATTTTAACACCCGTTACATTGATGTAACCGGCAAAACGAGCCTGCGACCCGACTTTATGATTTTGGTAAATCCCGTTGTCAGTTTCAATGACAGCACGGGTCATATCGGATCGCGGGACAATTTGCTCGGCAAACAAGCCAGCGCCGAAAAGATTCTACGCTTTTCCAATGAGTGGCAAGTCGGAAAGTCTACTCCGCCTGCTTTTCTCGTGCATTCTGGGGCCGATACGGTGGTTCCGGTTTCCAATAGCATCCAATTTTATGAAGCGCTCAACAGAAACGGGGTGAGCGGAGCCTTGCATATTTACTCGAAAGGCGAACACGGTTTTTTGACCTATCCGCCTTTTGAAGAGTGGTTTGAGAGGACTGTGGAGTGGATGAGGGTATCGGGATTCAGGTAAAAGTTACTCTTTCCTGTTTATGTTATTGCGGATGTACAAGGTCGTGATGCCCTGCTTGAGTTGAATAGGGTAGGTGGCCAGCTCCCGATCAATTAGTTTGCTGTCATATGGCACGGGACGCGTAATGTATTGAGGATCAATAAAAATGATGTTTAACCGCTCGTGAACCTTGCCTTCCACCCGTTCGGTATGTTTCAATAAGTGTTCCATCGAACTAGCTGTCTGGGTGTTGGTATCATCCTCAAAGAAGCGGAAGGAACAATACCAATACATATAGTAATGGTGGTAATTACTAAAGCAAAATTGAAAACTATCAGGATCATCCCGGATTTGTCGAAGCAGTTCGTCGGTACGTTGTAATTCCTGCTGCTGTCCGATGCTCAGACGCCCGACCAGGGAATAATTAAACAGCTTCTCGCGGTGTTCCCGTATTTGCCGCATTGCTTCCAGGGCTTTTACGTTGCGGTCTATTTTATATTTATGTTTTGAAAAAAAGGATAAGGAGATAGCGGGTTGGCCGAAATTTACAAGTTTAAGGTTTTTGAAGGGTTGCCCCGGGCGGTAGTAGGGACGGTAAAATTCCATGTGCGTTACCGGAACGAAGTAGAATTCGAGTTGAGGATCGGAGGGTAAAGCACTGACCTGGTTAACAATTGGCTGAAGAGTTACAGCATGATCCTTCAAAGATAAGCGAATGGCATCCAGCGGAGCGTTATCAGTTCTCTTTCCCATATTTGAGATTATAAGTTATCTACTACATATATTTACTTTAAAAGTAAACTCTCATTCTATTTTTTACAACTTTTCTTTTTGATTTTTTTCAGTTTTGGCTTAACTGCCTATTATGATCTTTAAAGAATATTAAGGTATTCTTTTTTAGATAGAAGATTGATTTAAGATTGGGGGTTTAACCTTTTTAACTTAATTACCTTATTACCAGATTTGTATCGATAGAAGCGCATACTGATAAACTACAGATTGCAGTCGATAAACTACAGATTGCAGTCGGCAGACTACAGATTGCAGTCTAAAAGCTACAAATTACAGTGCAATCGGCTACAGATTGCAGTCGGTAGAACTACATATGACAGTCGATAAAACTACAGATTGCAGTTTTATCGACTACAGATTGCAGTCGAATCTTCCTACTAGAAGCAGGTTGTCTAAAATGGAGATCATATTGGATTTTCCTGACTATTCGCAAATAAGAAAGATTCTCTGTTATGCCTAAAACCCGTATTTAACTGCAATCTGTAGTTTTTGCTTTACTATAAACTACAGATTGCAGTCGATAACCATACGATTAAATAGGCCACAAGAGCATTAAAAAACTACAGATTGCAGTCGAACAACCGAAAATAGCCTTTGGAAAACCCCTGGCCCCTGTAAAAACTACAAATTACAGTCGGAGATGCTTGGGGAAATTCGGAAAAGCTACAGATTGCAGTCGGTTCAAAAGACGAATGATGAGTGGCTGGTTTTTCTCTCATTATTAGGTCACTTCGGCTTTCAAACTACAGATTGCAGTCGGAATAATACCGGTAATGACCTTCTTGAAACTACAGATTGCAGTCCAAAAGGCTTTATACTATTCGATAAACTACAAATTGCAGTCGATAATAACTACATAGATCGCTTGCATGTAGCGAGTATGTAACTTACCTTGTCAATGCATCTGTTTCGTTATGGCAAAATCGAAAAACAGCAACCAGGGTCTACAATTATCCATCGGAAATCTTCTGGAAGAAAAGCCTGTCAGCATCCGGGAGCCAATGAACTTACTGATGCTGCTGATGCAGCAGGAAGTTCCTTTATCCGTTCTTCAGCGCCGGTTATACTGGCTTATTCTGCGGGAGCTAAAAAGCTCTCAGGTTTATGACCGGGATCAAAAGATTCCTATTCCGGAAAAAGACCAGCGTTTTACCTTTCATTACAGCGAGTTATACAGCGGTCATACAAACCAGACCGTTCGGGACGCGATAAACGAAATTCACAAGCTGACGGTTAAAATTCAAACGGAAAAAGCAAACCTAACCAGCGTCACCGTATTTCCGGTTGCCCATTACGAATCTGGAGAAGGCACGATTACCGTCGATGTACACCGTTACGTAATACCGCTTATGCTCCGGATTACGGAGGGATACTCCAGTTTTGTTTTGTACCATGCCTTGAAGCTTTCGAGTGATTATGCTCAACTGCTTTTTTCCTTGTTATCCCGGTTTAAAAAAGACCGTTCCTGGCAAATTTCCATTGCGGAACTTCGGCCGTTGCTCGGTGCTAAAAACGTGGCCTATGACCGGTATCATAATTTCCAGGCCCGTGTGATCGACATTGCCCTGAAGCAAATTAACACCAACACTAACTTAAAGGTGACCTATAGCCAGGTCAAAAAGGGCAAATCGGTTGTCGGTCTGAACTTTCAGATCCAGACCGATGAAGCTTGGTTGAAGGAGGAAATTAAACGAGAGGTGCAGGAGTATCTAGCTAAACCGTACGATGAGAAATGGAAACTGGTTAGCAAGTACTTAATGGATTACGATTGGAGTTTTTCGCTGGCCCAAAAAAATCAGATTTTACAGAGCGGTAAAAATATTGATACCTTTCTAAGAACCTACGTGTACATTCTCCGCGACGAGTCCATTCAGGATTATAATGCCTACATGGGTAAGGCTCTTTTCCAGTCGTCGGCTGATAAAAAGTAAACCTGTTCGCAGGAGAATCTAATCTAAAAAGACTTAGTTATGAATTCGAAATTTCACCAGTTGGTAAATTTTAATTTTATATGAATTGATGAAAGTACATACCTTTACTTCTCAATTTATGAGAAGATTATGGCAGATGTCATCACTCCTACTAAGCTGACCCACGCACTAAGTCATCATACTAAAGACCCGTACACGGTCAGTCAACTAATTCACTATTTTGCTTTGGAGCTGCCGAAGTCGAGCAACTACCCCCGGCACGCACGCGCTTATGTAGACTATTGTCTGCAAAAAGGGGGAGTACCAGATGCCAGCAGCTTCGCACAGTACACCACCGACTTGCCCCCCAACCGGGTATCACCCATTCGGAAATTTATGCTGTTTTACCAGCGAATTGGACAACCACGGGTAGTCCCTGACCCGAAACCGTCAAAGATCCCTCCAACAGCTAATGACCTGATCCAGCGCTTCATCCAGGAAGCCAAGACCCTACAGGGTGAGCGATCCAGACAGACCTACACCAAGGCCCTCACTACTTTCTTTGCCTATATGAATCGGCAGCAGCAGATGGGTAAACCAGCGTCCCTGTCCGGTTTGACTGTTACCGAATTTGTGCATCATCTACTAAAAGAGAATTACTCGCCTTTTACCATCAACCTGTATCTATCGGCCGTTAAGCAATTGGCGATCTGGTGCATTGGCCAACGGGAGGCACTCATGTTGACGGAGATTCAGCTCAGTAACCTGGGCGATATCAAGGCGGTCCGGGGACTGACTATTGATCGGCGCACTGTCTCCTCTACAGTATAAAGCAGCAATCAAATTTAACTGATAGACTATAGTGGTAAGCTAAGGTATTGAAAAACAGCCTGAAAAAGTTCGAGTATATCATTACTTCTGATAAGTAAATGTTATCAGAAGTAACACGAAATGTTTTGAAAATAAAAAGGGTTTATTTGAACTGTAATCTGTGTCCCTCTGCCAATGCCGTTTACAAGGTTGACTAGTAGGGGCATTTATTCCATTTAACAAACGGACGTTTAATAAATGTTAAACTAATCCCAAAAGCCTATATTTTAGAATTTTATCCAGCTAACCTTTATACGCTGTCGTTTGGGATAGACTTTTGGGGCGAATTAGCAACTGAGCCCATCAGAGTACAGACGGCTAAGTTGCCGATTACTAGAACAGTGATTTTTTGTAGGAGGTCCTTAATTTCAATAATTGCCGAAGCGGGCGGGCTGTCCCGAACTCTCTACTTTGGATTAACTCAGTTTTACTGGGAGACAACACGTATTGTTGGCTGATGGCTTGCTGAGCTGTTCAACCAAACCCGACCTAAAATCTCGGTAACTGACTCCAACGATACGTACGATTTTTACGCTATATACGACTACGTCAAGCATCTGTTGTATATCATGGGTGCCAAAGATGATGTTACGGAATAAATAATTGGTAACGTATTATGCAGGAGCGGCCCCTTCAAGCCCTGCTCTCGCAAGTCTTGCCAGGTCCCAAGACTATTTGCAACGCGACATCAGTTGAATTAGTCATGGCTAGTGAAGGTCTTACTTTTTTAAATGAACGTTTGCAAATTTTATAAAATTACTCCAATCGTAGGCCGTTAAGTTATGCTCACCTTCCCGATTATGATAACCCAGTATCGAGTTAATTATGGGTTGGTTTATAGCAGGTGGATTGGCATTAAGATTTGACGTCAGGCCGTATAATCCATATACCTTCTCCGCATTTTTTAAGGCTAAATAGGTTCCCGTTGGATCCGCCCATAGATCTTTCGAAGCATTGGTCGCATAAAGTGGCCTTGGGGCAATGGCTGCAATGAGCATATGCTGATCCACCGGTAATACGTTTTCTTTGTGATTGAATTTCTTATAATTTGTAGCAAACCAGTGCGGGAAAACGGTATTGATTCGATTGATCCTTTCGCCAAACTGCCTGCGCGCCAGGGCCGCCCCGGTATTACCCGAACAATTCGTCATGCACATCGCAAACCGCTGATCCTCGGCGGCCGCCCATAACGAAGCTTTACCGCCCCGGGAATGTCCCACTACGGCTACTTTTTTCGCGTCTATAGTGGTATCTTTTTCAAAATAATCTAGCACCCGGCATGCGCCCCAGGCCCAGGCACCAATAGCCTTCATGCCGTCATTAGCCGTCAGTTGCTCCGGATACAGTTGAAGCACCCCGTTGACGTAGGTAGCCGTATCATCAGGAGCTAGATCGCTAACGTGAAAGGCTGCAATGGCATACCCGCTGTCGATTACCATCTCGGCGGGCCAGAAGTCGCTTTTTTTCGCCCGGGTCGGGTCCGTATTGTCTTTGCCCCGATTATTAATCAGCAGAAAAACGGGGACAGGGCCTTTCTGCCTGTTAGGCACAAAAAGCACCAGATTGATTTTTACCGGATTGTTGTTCTTAACAACCTCAATAGTAACTTCTTTCAAGGTTGCTTTACCGGCCATGGCGTCGGCATTTTTATTTTTTATCGAGTACGTAAGCCGGTCATACGATTTAGGCATTTGGCCGTATACGTTCTCTTCAAAAAGTTTAATGATTTCGGGCCGTCTTATCGTTTCCCATTCCGTCTTAGTCTGTACCTTCTTGCTTTTGGTGGTCTTTAAAACGTCCGGTAACGTATAAGGCGGCACTTTTGATTCGTCATAATTTGCCTGAGCAGCATTTTGGGCTTGTACCTGGATGAGTACAAGAAATAAAAAGAAGGAGAAGGCAAAACGGCTTAAAAACAGCATGACGATGGTGTAAGGTAAAATTATTGATTATTAACAGCGTTCACCTTTGGTAGTGTTTATTTTATCAAAGGTGAACGCCCGAATTCATGGCTAGTTACTATCAACTACTTCACGTCTGGCAAGACAAATGTATGCTTATTGGAACGCTGGGTATCCGGGGTTTTGCGTTAATGATTTATTGACATCCCGGGCGGCCTGCGGTATGGGCAACAAAAGTACTTTCTCCTTAACCCAGGGTTTGGTATCCACCTGAATTTTGTCGTAGTCGGCCCGGTTGGCTTTAATAAAATCTAAAAAACGGCCTCTGCGGTTGAGGTCAGAAAAAGCACCGGCAGGCTCC
Source organism: Larkinella arboricola (assembly GCF_003259745.1). GTDB lineage: Bacteria > Bacteroidota > Bacteroidia > Cytophagales > Spirosomataceae > Larkinella > Larkinella arboricola. The sequence goes on from NZ_QLMC01000006.1 coordinate 223,943, forward strand.
CAGATAAATTCCATTCGTCGCTCGAAGAAAACCGCATCCAGGACTTTATCTTTCATCAGATCGAGGGGCTTTGCGTCTAATCCAGCCCGTACCCTAACCAGATTAACCTGCTTCATGGCATCGGTCGAACGACCTACCTCATTGAGCGCTTCGGCATAGTTTAATAAAACTTCAGAATACCGGATAATCGGCGCATTAATTCCCGAGTTGACTAAAGAGGCTTCCTGCCAGTATTTGGTCACAATATAGCCGGTCCGGGTGTAAGGGTTGGGGAAGGTGAGCGGCATAACGAACCCAGGCATTTCCGGATGAGACTCACCGGGTCCGATGACGACCCCGTAATACCGCTGGTCTTTGATCTTGCCGGACGCATCACGCTCAATCGCGTTGATCCAACTCGTCTGCGGCACAAAATTACTGTTAGCTCCCCGGCCTATATAAGCGGCCGGAGCTCCTCTCGGCGCCGACCTCACATCCAGGCCATTGCCTTCGCTGGCGTCATTGGCGGATGAATATTGGGTGGAAAAGACAATTTCTTTGTTGTTTTCATTACTCTTCAGAAATACGCTCCTGAAATTGGGAAGAAGCCCATAAATTCCCAGGTTGATGATGGCTTCGCTGGTCGTTACGGCTTCCTGGTATTTTTGTTGCCACAACTGAGCCTTTACCAGAAAAGCCAGGGCGGCCCCCTTCGTGGCCCGGCCGATCTCGTTTCCTGTCCAGGTCGCGGGCAAAACCGTAGCCGCTTCGGTTAAATCCGTTTCCACCTGCTTCCAGATGTCGGCGGCTGACGAGCGCGGAATATCCAGTTTAGACGAGGCATTCAACTCGGCGGTGACCAGCGACACCCCGCCGAAATAATTGACCAGTTTGTAGTAAAAGATGCCCCGCAGGAATTTTGCCTGGGCCAGAATCGACGACTTCACCTCAGCGGTCAGGTTATCCATTTGGGACACCCGGCCAATGACAAAGTTGGCCCGGCTGACGCCCTGAAAAAGCGCCGAATACATCTGGCCAATATACAGGTTATTGGCCGGCAAACTCAGCATTTCCAGTTCAACCCGGGGGGTGTTTTGATCCTGCTCGTACAAATCACCACTCATGGTCCAGTCTAAATTGGCCGCGTCGACAACGTTACCAAAGGTTGCCTCCGATTGTAATTGACCGTATACCCCAATCAGGGCCGACTGCGCATCCGCTTCGGTCTTGAAGAAGTTAGCATCCGTGAGCACGTCCGTCGGGATGACACTCAGATATTTATCGCCACACGATGTCGTTAATACCAGTAAAAAGATGACGATAAGGCTTGATATTGCTTTCATGTCGTATGATTCAAAGGAGTTAAAAAACGATGTTAAGTCCGCCCGTTATGGTTCTTGGCAGCGGATAAACGCCCGTATCGATGCCCGCATTCAGCGGATTAGCACTACCCACTTCCGGATCGAATCCCGTATACTTGGTGAAGGTGAACAGGTTTTGGGCCGTAACGTAAAGTCGTAAACTCTTGACGGCATTACGCGTCGCTTTCCGAATGACGTCAGCGGGCAGATTATAGCCCAGCGCGACGTTACGAATCCGCAGATAATCGCCATTTTCAACGTAGAATGAAGATGCATTGGAATAGTTTCCGTTAGCGTCGGTGAACTTTAACCCCGGCTGGTCGTTGATACCGCTGCCCGGTGTCCAATGGTTCAGAATATCCTTCACACCGTTGATGATCCCGTTTCCATTGTAATACTTCATCTGGTAATTAGTAATCTTGTTGGCGTGATACAACTGGGAGCCGGTTATCCCCTGCAACAGCAGATTCAAATCAAACCCTTTGTAGGAAAAATCCGCGTTTACCCCATACGTTAAATCGGGCCAGGGTTTTCCCAGATTCACTTTATCCGCGTCGGTTAGAGCCCCATCACCATTCACATCCCGGTATTTGAAATCACCCGCAATGGCGTTTGGCTGGAACGTCTTGTTAATCTCCTGACTCGTCTGATAAATGCCATCTACCACGTAGCCGCGGTAATACCCAATCGGTTCGCCCACTTTTGTATAGGTCATCGTCATGCTGGAACCCGCCAGGGTAGGGCCAACAATGGGTTGACCAACCCCCAAACTGATGACTTCATTTTTCAAAGTGGAGACGTTGGCACTGACGTTGTAGCGGAAGTCGCCCACTTTACTCCGGTAGCCGAGCAACAACTCTATTCCGGTGTTTCGCACCTGTCCCCCATTGACACTCGGCGCATTCTGGAAACCGGCTTCTAATGAAACCGGTAAACTGATCAACATGCCGATGTTATCTTTTTTATAGTAGTCAGCGGTTAGGTAGAGCTTATCGCCAAAAAACGAAGCGTCGAGTCCGATGTCCAGTTGCTGCGTTGTTTCCCACTTCAGGTCCGCATTGCCCGGCCGCACGAGCGTGGAACCAATAATTATGTTCTGCGATCCGGTTCCCAGCGTATAATTGTCGGCCGCATTGCCGTTGCGAATGGTGCTCAGGTACCCAAAAGCAGGAATCGCATCACTCCCCACCCGACCCCAGCTGGCGCGGAGTTTCAAATCATTGACGACCGTCTTGAGCGGGGTCATGAATGCCTCCTCCGAGATGCGCCAACCGCCTGATAGGGCCGGAAAATAACCCCACTTGTTGTTGGGGCCAAAGTTAGAAGACCCATCCCGGCGCAGGCTGGCCGAAAGCAGGTACTTATCATTGAACTGGTAATCGATACGGCCAAAATAGGAGGCCAGGGTAGCGTTACTGTTGGTGCCGCTCGTGGTCCGTAAACTGACATCGCTGGCGTTGATCACCTGTAACTCTTCGCTTAGGAATCCGTTGCCCGTTGCTGAAATCGTATTGAACCGGTTTTTCTGAGCGCTCTGGCCTATTACGGCAGAAAACGAATGGTCACCGATTTGTTTTTTGTAAGAAAGTGTATTTTCAATTAACCAGTTAAACCGGTTGTCAAAACTCTCCGACAGGGTGGCGCGGGGCCGTACATAAAATCCCCGCTGAACTTTACCTTCCCAGGAACGTAGCCGGTTAAAGTTGGCGTCAATGCCCACACTGGTTCTAAACTTCAGACCTACCGTAATTTCATATTCGCCGAACGTACTGCCGTAGATCCGGGAACCAAATAGTTTATTATCAATTGATTTGGCTTTTAACAGAGGATTGTCTCCGTTGCTGGTATAGTAAACGCCATCCCCAAAAAAAGGCGCATCCGGGGCTAGGGTCGGAAAAAACTGTTGGGCCAAGTTAAAAATACCGCCCTGCATAGGGTCCGTATTTTGCCCTTTCGATTCAGTACTGGAAAAAGCCAGCGAGCCGCCAAAATTTAATTTATCACCCGCTTTCAAATCGGCCGTAGCCCGAGCGGTATACCGCTTATAATACGTCTCGATAATGGTGCCTGCCTGATCGTTATAGCCTAAGGAAAGCCGGGCTTTGAGATTTTTTGTCCCGCCCGAAATGCTCAGGTCATAATTTTGTACGGGTGCCTGCCGGAAAATAAGGCCCACCATATCCGTTCCTTCCCCAAACGATTCCGGATTGACCCACTCTGGATTCGGTTTTATGCCGGAGTTAACAGCCATTTCGTTGGCCATGGTGGCAAATTCACGTGCGTTGAGAAACTCGGGCTTTCGCCATAACCTTGCCACTCCCGCTGAAGCATTTAGGGTAACGACGGCCGCTCCTTCCTTTCCCCGTTTGGTGGTAACCAGAACAACCCCATTGGCACCCCGGGAACCGTAAATGGCCGCCGAAGCTGCATCTTTCAACACCTCAATGGATTCGATGTCATTCGGATTAAGAATTGACATGGCATCGATGCCGTAAGAGCTACCCGGAACGGCCATACTTTCTCCACCCATAGGGACCCCGTCAATCACGTATAAAGGTTGATTGGCGCCCGTTGTGCCGACGCCCCGAATGCGGACGGAACTGGCACTACCGGGGGCTCCACTCGTTTGGGTGATATAAACGCCGGGTACCTTTCCCTGGATAGCGGAGGTAAAATTGCTGGTATTCACTTTCTGAAGATCAGTGGAATTGACGGATGAAATGGCACCGGTCAAATCCTGTTTCCGCTTGGTTCCATAGCCAATGACGACGACTTCATTAAGCACCTGATTAGACGGGGTCAGGGATACGTTCAGTTCGGTTTGGCTCTCCGTTAGTAATTCTCGCGTTTCAAAGCCAATGAAACTAAAGACCAGCACCGCATTGCCGTCGGGCACCTGAAGGCGGTAACGCCCGTCAGCATCGGTGGTGGTGCCTTGCTGGGTTCCTTTCAGGGTGATACTGACGCCTGGTAGGGCCTGACCATTGGTCTCGTCTTTAACAATTCCCTGGATGACCTTCTCTTTGGGCGAAACCGGCCTCTGCTCCGTCAGCACGCCGGCTGGATTACCCGGTAAAGCCCCTGCGGTAGAAGGTGGGCTTGAAACGCCAGCGATCACGACGTATCCACCGGTTTTCATGCGTTTGAAAGATAGGCCAAACGGACCTAGCAAATGGGTCAATACGGTCTCGACGGGTTCGTTAAACCGCAGACGGCTTTCGGGTATGCGGAAGGGATCGAGCGTACGGGCTTCGTAAAGAATGTTGACTTTATAATGGTTTTTTAGCTCGGAAACCGCTTCGCGAAGCGACCGATAAGTTACCTGTTCGGCCTGGCCATTCGATTGGGGAAGCCGCTCGGCGCGCGCCAGGGTTTGCGCCTGACAGATGGATCCCAAACACCCTACCAACAGAAAACTAGGCAGGAATAGACGTATTGCTTTCTTCATAAGATTAAGGAAACAGGAACACTTAGTTGTTATGTTGAGAAAAGGTGACGCGATCACGCTGGCGAGTTACGCGGATGGATAATAGTTCTTCCAAGGCACTCAGGAGTTCGTCGACGTTTGCTACGTTGTAGGTCCCCGAGACCTGCCGCACGGCCAGCGACGACTCTTTAATTTCTACCTTAAGTCCAAAATCGTCCTGAATCATCTGGCCGATTTCCGTTAACGGGGTATCATCGAAAACATACTGCCGATTTTTCCAGACACTAAAGTCGTTAGGGCGGGTCGACGTAGTCAGCTCAAGCGCCTGTTTGCGCTCATTGAGTGTTACCTTTTGTCCGGGCGTCATCGTCAGCGTTTTGCTGGCCTGCTGGACAGGCTGATAATGCAGCTTTACTTTTCCGCGTATGAGCACCACGCGGGTCGCGCGCTGACGGGACAGTACGACAAATTTCGTTCCTATAACTTCGATATCGAGCTGCCGGTCGGTATGCACGACAAACCGGCGATGATCCCGCAGGTGCGTTACGTTGAATTCAGCCTCACCGGTTAAAAAAACGTCCCGTTGTGCCCCAAGGCTTAACCACCCGAAGCGCGAAAGCCGTAGTACTGAGTTAGCATTTAGAACAACCCGGCTACTATCGGGCAACACAAGCGTTTGAATCTGCCCACTGTGGGTAGTATAGGTTTTGTACAAAATGGACGTACGAAACAGCCAGCTCGTTAGGAGAACGACTGACATGCTGGCCGCTGCCAGCCAGCTGGCCCAAGACCGGGTAAAGAAAGGCTTGACAAGAGGGTCCTCGTCTTGCGGGACTGCTGATGTTGTCGGCTGAGTGCCTGTTAACCGACGACGAAATCGATCTAAACCTGCTGTTTCGTCGGCTACATACTGCGGATGGGTGGTTTCCCACTCAATCAGAGTTTCGTAATAGGTTGACCGGTTATGAGCGTCCTGTAACCAGTCTTCGATAAGCTTACGTTGCAGCGATGTCACCCTTCCGGCATGATAATCAAGCAGTAAGGCTTTCGTGACTTGATTCATCTTTAAGAGGATTTACGTTTTTTTGCATAGAGAAACAACTAAATAATAACGGTCAGAATTGAACCAGGCCCAGCAGCAACACCCCAGTCCACAGGGGCCGAACCGCCTGTCGAAGCAGGGACAAGGCTTTGCTCATGTGCGTTTCTACCGTTTTGACACTGATGGCGAGTTCTCCCGCAATCTCCTGGTATTTCCGTCCTTCAAACCGGCTCAGCAGAAATACCCGTTTGGTTTGCGGGGGTAGTTGGTTGATGGCGAGTTCAATGCTCTGATACAACTCATCGTACTGGACGATCTCCGAAGGCGAAGGTTCATGATCGATCAGGTTAACCAAGTCAACGTCCGTTCCGCGTCGGGACTTGCTGAGCTCCCACCGAATGTAATCATAAGCCCGGTAGCGGACGGCTTGCATGAGATAAGCTTTGTAAGAGCTCTTGATGGTCTTATATAATTTTTCCTTATAAAACTGGTAAAAGACTTCAGAAACAATATCTTCGGCTACTTCTTTTGAGTAAACAAACCGGCTGGCGTGGCTGCATAGAGCCACATAGTATTTGCGAAAAAGGGCCTCACAAGCCTCCCGCGGATTGGTCTCCCATACCCGTTGTAGTTGCCACTCTGGATTGTTTTCCAGACCCGTAGACTCAGCAGGCCTGAGTGGTCGAATAAGGCTGACAGGGTTATCTAATGGCTGAAACAGAGGCTCGTGCATCGGCAAATAGCTGATTCAGGATTATAGCTATAAAGCTAAGTCGAGTTTGCCGGGAAATACCCTGAGTTAATAGGTACTTTTTTAATAAAAAATTTCATGTATGTTTTTCCGCAGAGCAACACCACGTTTATGGACGTCTCCGCTAGCCGGGAAAAGGGAGTAGGGAGCCATGAAACCCTAGTGCTAGCTGATTCCTTGTTGAATGCCCCTCGGCGTTTGTGGTGAAAGTTAAGGTAGTAGACGGTTGGGCTAATTAGCCTTATATTTTATCTACCAGCAGTGTGGACTTGCAATAGTTTACTGAAGGAAGATTAAGCAGCCATTGCACTTTCGTTGAAATAGGTTTCATATTGACAAGGAGTTAAACAATCTAGAAGCGGTCGTCCAGGCCCAGTCCCAGGTGCCTGCCCCGCGTTGAAATAGACTTTAAACCAGCCATCGCCCCCGGCACCGTTGGGCTTGGGTGATTTGCCGGTTCCATACGGATAGACCTTGCGGGAACCTTTCTCGCCGTAGAAGTCGCTGGCGTTGGGGAAGCGCAGCCAGGTGTCGTTGTGTTCGGTCAGCGAGTTGCCTTTGCCCACCCGGTTGCGCCACTGAAAGATGTACTCTCCGGTCCGGTTGATTTTGACGGTGGTTTCGATCAGACCCACGCCGGTTCTTGAAAAGTTTTCAGCCCCGGTCCATTCAATGTATCCGCTGCCGGTATAGCCGCCAACAGCGGTTTTTTTCTGCCAGCCCGAAGGCAGGCCCAGATTCTCGGTTTCAATAACGACTATCCCGTTTTTTTCCTCATAAGGAGCCGGGCATGGAGTGCTTTGGCTCAAGGCTAAGGTTGATGTCCCGAGCACGAAAAGGCTACCAAGCAGAACGTAGAGAAACGTTTTCATAAGGAGGGTTTTAGTGAACAGCGTAGAAGACTCTCGCCATACAAATGAAGGTAGAAATCTTTCTGGGCAAAACCTAGATACAATAGATTACGGCCATAGGTATTCCGGTGAATGAAGGTTCTGATTCAATCTCGGTGAATGGTACATATACTGATGAAGCAAGGGGAGCGATTAAGAAGCCTAGTTGATGTATCTACTTCCGGATAGATTCCCCTTACTGTAGAGCGACAGAATTCGATTATCGAATCCTCCACCCAGACTGGACTGGCGTTTGCCAATAATCGCACTGGCCAACCGTCTGGGGCCGGTGCGATTGAATGAAGCTTCCCGATCCCGAGGTATTTCTACCTCAATGGGGCTGTGAGCCACTTTTGTACGCTTAATGCCTCAGTCGATGGCCTGATTTGAATTCGCTACAGTATCCCGTTGGAAGAAGAACTCTACAAAGTAAAAACGTAAAGGGAATATTACTGAAGCTTTCTGAGCAGTCTCAGCCAAAATGCAATAAAGCATTTAACACTATGCCTTAATATATCCCGAAATGGCCAAAATCTCATCAGGGATGGAGCTGGTTTATCAATAGAATTACTGTATAAGCCATCAGAAGAATGATTCGATCGTACTCCAGCAGAGTGGAACCGGTAGGATAGCCAATGTTATGTTTTTATAGCATAATATTATTTTTTCTTAACAAATCTTTGTCATTTTGTTGAATTTATGATTGGAAAAATCATATTTTAACGTAAGATCATTCCATCAAACCCTTTAACAACTTAATCCAGAGACATATGATAAGAATTTTACAATGCACTTTGTTGATTTTGTTATATTCCCAACCAGGTCACTCACAAAATAATCCAGCCCAGAACCGCTAGACAACCCATTACTGGCCAGGTAACCTCTGCCCAGGATGGCTCCGTTGTTGGGGTTAACGCAGTTATAAAACTAAAAATAGCCCAACTTAGCCGAGTTAGCCGTAGCGATTCTAGAAGAAGTCAGCCACATAGAAAAGGACACTAATTTGGTGAAGCCGTTTTTCAATAGCCTTTATGACAGATTAATTCACGAATCAATAGTGAGTACTCCAGGTAAGGAGACGTTTCTCCTCGCCTGCTTTTGCAACATGTGAATACCTTTTTCTTATACCAATTATTTTGCCGTTTTATTATTCATCTTTATTCCTATTTACCTATGTTCAAAATCATTACGATTAAAAGAAAAGGATCCTTATTCCTTCTGTGCAACCTGCTTTTTAGCCTAAGCCTTTATGCACAGGTGCAGGTTTCCGGAAAGGTAACCGATGCCTCAGGGGCCACGTTGCCCGGGGTGAGTGTGCTCGTTAAAGGGACAACGACCGGCACTGTCACCAATTCCGATGGAATTTTTACCATCTCAAATGTTCCGAATACAAATTCTACCCTGGTATTCTCCTTTATCGGATACACCACCCAGGAAACCGTTGTGGGCACCAGGAAAACTATTAACATTAGTCTGGCTGCGGCAGACAATCAGCTTAGCGAAGTAGTCGTTATCGGGTACGGTACCGCTAAGCGAAGCACGCTTACTGGTGCGGTATCACAGGTTGATTCTAAAGTCATTTCTGTGCAGGCTAACTCCACGGTTACCAGAGCCCTTGAAGGTGTGGTCCCCGGGATTCAGGTTTCTGCCGTTGATGGCCAGCCCGGTTTGGACATGGGTATTCGTTTACGCGGAGCGGGCTCTACCAGCCAGAACAGCTCCAATGCCCTGATCGTGATCGATGGTGTGCCCACGGAATACCCCAATGCATTGTCTTCCATCAATCCAAAGGATATTGAAAGCATCAGCGTGCTGAAAGATGCCGCTTCCACTGCCGTTTACGGTTCGCGTGGAGCAAATGGGGTTTTGCTTGTGACGACTAAAAGAGGAACAAAAGGCAAACCGAATATTTCGGTACAAACCCGGGCTGGATTCAATTATCTGGGTGGATTGCGGTTTGATCTTATTGATGATGCCAAAGACATTTATGAACATGCCTGGCTGGCCATCTACAACTCCGCACGCTACGGTGTGAACGGCGGATCATCTACCGACGGTAAATTCACGACGAATGTGGCCAATCCAAATATGTCTCATGAAGCGGCCGGTTTGTTTGCCAGTTCCCATTTATTCGATTACACGGGATCAAAGACAAACTTTGCCATGAACCTGTTGGGGAACTACATGGCCTATGACGTGCCGGGCGCTGTGTATACCACCACCGGTAGCGGAGCCAATGCCAGTGCGACGATGTCGGGTGCGTACCTGATTGACCCTACTACGGGCAAGTTGAATCCGAATGCAAGACCACTTTGGGAAGCCGGATCGTACAAGGATTACTTTTTCGAAAAAATGTTCCGTCAGGAGCATACGGTATCGGCAAGCGGTGGCTCCGATAGAATGGATTATTTTGTTTCTGTAGGCATGCTGGAAGATCCTTCTTATATCAGAGGGTCGGCATTCAAGCGTTACAACGCACGTACAAATGTTAATGCACAACTCACCAACTGGCTGAAAGTAGGAACAAATCTGGGGTACAGTATGCGGAATACCCAATCTCCGGCTACCCGTTTCGGACGTAACCCCGGAACCGTGCAGCAAAACGCGTTCAGGTGGGTGAATGGGCAGAATCAACTCGTACCGTTGTTCGCCAGAGACCTTCAGGGAAATATCCGTAAAAATCCGAACGGCACCGACATGGTGTCTGATAATGCGAATGATACCTATTCTCCTCTTGGCGTTCAGCCCGGTACTTTCCCCAACGGAACCACCAGCCAACCGCTTTATGCTACCAATCTGATCGACCTGTTGGATAAAGACATCGATCGTAGGGAATCGCACGACTTGAACCTTAAAGGGTATTTCACGGTGAGCTTCCTCAAGAATTTCAGCTTTACAAACAACATTTCGTATGACCGCTTTACGGAAGAGCGGACGCGTTACGGTACGCCTGAGACGGGAGCAGTAGTGGGTATCGGTGCGATTGGAAAGTATTATACGAACACCGGCGTTTTCAACACGCAACAGCTGCTTAACTGGGGTCAAGAATTTGGTCGTCACTCCGTTACGGCACTGGCTGCCCATGAATTCTATCAATTTAAAAGTGATCTGGTGAACTTTGCCTCCGCGTATTCTCTGATCAATGGGTTTACCGGCGCAGGTAACTTCACCAGCCGGTACAACACCGCGGGCGCACCGTTCGGTGTTCCGGGTTATGGTGGAGACATCACGGCCATGGATAGCTATTTTGGCCGGGCGGTGTACAACTATGACGACAAGTATTTTGCGGAAGGCTCGCTGCGCAGAGACGGTTCGTCTAAATTCCGGTTCAACGAGAATCGCTGGGGAACATTCTGGTCTGTTGGTGGTGGATGGCGTATTTCTCAGGAAAAATTCATGCAGAGATTCAATAACGTCATCAACGAATTGAAAGTACGGGCCAGCTATGGAGTTATCGGTAACCAGAGCGGTATCAGCAACTATTCGGGTTATCAGACCTGGAGCTACGGTGCGGTTTACACAAACTCAACGGCTGGAACCGGTATTCCTGCAACCTACACACTTCAGCAAGGTGCTGCCGTAAATGATAAATTAACCTGGGAAAACACGCATACTGTCGATGCCGGTATCGATTTCACCCTTTTAAACAGGAGATTGAGTGGAACCATAGATGTGTACAACAAGAAGACGGTAAACTCCGTGTTTGCACAGCCTCTTGCCTCTTCAATGGGACAAGCTTCACTCACCCTGAACAGCGCTGAAATTGTCAACCGCGGTGTGGAAGTTGCCCTGGACATCAAACTCATCCAAAACAAAAATATCAACTGGAGCATCGGATTGAACGGTACCCACTACCGCACCATTCTGACTAAATTTCCCAAAAGTGTAGGTTCGCCATCATTGGGCGGAAACTTTACAGGCTCCATCGATGGATGGGGAATTGCAAATGGCGGTGCTACCAACTCCGGCCAGATCATGTACCTGCGTGGTGAAAATAAGGATTACTACAACCTTTATCTCTACAAGTACGCGGGCGTGGATCAGAGCACAGGTTTGCCCTTATTCCATCACACCGTTACGCAGGCAGACCAGGATGCAGGACGCTTTACGGATAGCAGAGTGGGAAGCATTGTGAGCACAACGAACTACACGCTGGCCAACCGGTATGAAATGGGTAGTGCCATTCCAAAAATTATTGGTGGCTTTTCTACAAGCTTTCAATATAGAGGTTTCGACTTCACCGCTATCCTGGCCTACCAGCTGGGGGGAAAATTCCTGAGTGTGGAATATGCCAACCACCTGTACAGATCGGGGAACATAGGAAACGCATTATCGAAAGAAGTATTGGGAAATACCTGGACACCTGAGAACACAGACGCTAAATTCCCGATGACATTTTATGGAGATACGTTCTTTACGGGCGGGTCTACATTTGGGGCATGGCAATATACCGATCTGGCTTTATTCAGCGCTTCTTATCTGAATATCAAAAACCTCACCTTGGGTTATACGCTTAGTGGCGCCATCCTGGACAAGTTGAACACAAAAAGTATACGGGTGTATGCATCCGGCGACAACCTGACCATGTTGACGGCTCACTCAGGTATAGATCCGCGCATGTCGCTGGTAGGTGGAATGGAAGTAGGGGCAGCGGTGTATCTGCCTATGAGCACCTTTTCGGTGGGTATTAATTTTAACTTTTAATTAGTCGAGAGATGAGTATTCTAAATAAATGGATAACGGGTTTGGCAGTTTCGGGTATGCTGCTATTTTCTGGGTGTGCCAATAAGCTGGAAGTGGAGCCACCACACAGCATTACCGACAAGCAAATAGCCGAACTTCTAGCGTCGGGTGACGAGGCCAAGATCCGGATCGTCATGGGTGGAATGGCCAACGCCATGCCCCTGCTGTTCAACAACGCGGGTGCCACAGGTGCGGGCGTTGCGGACATGTATTATTCCACTCAGGGACTGGATGTCAATCGCTCTCTTGAAGGAAATGATATCATTCTGGGTGATCAGGAAGGGCTGAACGTACTCTCCGGTTCAATCGAATATCAGCTCGGTGACTTCATTGGATCTGCCAACGCCAAGAATGGTAATTACTGGAGGTATGGCTGGTTTTGCATTACGACTGCTAACCAGATGCTCAATTATCTTCCGGATGAAACCGTGGCCAGCAACAACTTTCTGAAGGAATGTAAAGCCAGAGGATTGTTTGCCAGAGCCTATGGGTACAACTACCTGATGGAAAATTATCAGGACGCCTTCCTGCAGGGCGGAAAGGACAAACTTGGCCTTCCGTTGTATGACCGGTTTCAACCCACTCAGGAAAACAAGCCTCGTGCATCTGCGGTAGAAACGTATGCCTTTATCAAAAACGACCTGAACCGGGCCATTACATTGTTCAAAGAGGCTGGGATTGGCTATACTGATGATATAACCGATATCGATCTGGCTGTGGCCAATTTCCTGCTGGCACGTGTATCGATATGGACTGGGGACTGGGCTACGGCGATCAGTGCGTGTAATGAGATTCTGGCAAAGTATCCAACGTTTCTGAGCCAGGCACAGTACGGAGGTAAGAACATAGGCACCGCAGCAGATCCCGAAATAAGGCCGGAAACCAATGGCTTTCTCAATAATGCGCAAAATCCGGAGGTCATTTTAGGTTTCCCGCTTGGTGCTGCTAACACTTACTTTACCGCTTACATGAACCCCTTCGGTAGAGGTAACGGAGGGCTGGAGAGAGCTTACAAGCGGATTGATAACCGACTGTATGAAAAAATAGCACCCAATGATTTCCGTAAAGATGCATTTTCGCTGGCACCAATTGGCAACTACACCTATCCGCCAAACAACACGGTTGCCTTTATCCCTTCTTACACGAACCTGAAATTCGCAGCTACCCACGGATTGAACAGCAACAACAAAATTGATGTGGGCGCTTCAACGGCGTTTTACATGCGTACTTCGGAAGTACTGCTTATGAAAGCAGAAGCTGAAGCGATGTCGCCAGCCACAGAAGCTGCTGCCAAAGCAACGCTCGACAGGTTGTTGGCTGCCCGTACCAAAGCAGGAATGACACCGCTAACTACGGCTACTTATCCTGCGATGCAGGGACTCACCACTTTACAGATGGTGCAGCTACAAACCCGCATTGAACTATGGGGTGAAGGCGGCCGCGAGTTCTACAACAACAAGCGCTGGAATATTCCTGTGGACAGAGCCAGCTCTGCTAACCATGTTACCAAGTCCAGTTTACCGGTAGCCAATATGACCCTTCAGATTCCCGAAGATGAAATTTTGTACAACCCGTTGGCTGTGCAGAATTAATCAATTTTTGAAGGTAAAAAAGAGAGGTGGCCATTGCGGACCACCTCTCTTTTTTTGGGCTTTGCAAAATAGTGAATCCTATAGGGCTGTCGTGCAAAACGGCCATCCGGGATTCCGGATGGCCGTTCGATAAATGCGTTCTTTTCACCACAGTTACCAGGTGATCAGTACTCGAGCCGGATTTCTGCCTGACCTGAGAAGGGTTTTATAGACACGGTTTCCGTCTGTTTGTTATAGATCCCTCCCGTTACATTCACGGGCTTTTTACCAGCGGGGTGTGGGACACGAATCAACACTTCGTTCGGCTTACGAGCATCCGGGCAATTCACGGTAGCGGTGATGTACCCCTTGTCTACTTCCGAAACGACAGTCGCCGAAACCGGACCGAAATAGCTCCTGACATTACTCAGCGTTATTTTTTTGCCCTGCTCCAGCCATTGGCGCGGTACGGTATTGAACAGCTTGAGGTTGGGCCCATCTTCCAGATAAAGCATCCAGCGCGTTTCCATCAGAAACCAGGCTTCCTCATGCGTCTTGTGCGGACTGACTTTAAACAAATGCTCCCAAAAGGTGTAGGTTTCCCGATCAGCATGGGCCGCAAACGTGTGGTAGTAGGTGCTTAAAAACGGTTTGGTCATACTCAGCTTGGCCTGCATCCAGTTGTGGCGGCTGTAATACGGCTGGCTAAACGCCGAATTTTCCTGGTAAAAAAGCTCGCTATGGTAGTTCAGAAGGTTTTTGGCGGCTGGCTCACGGGGGTCCAGTACTTCGCAAAACACCAGATACATCGGCCCCAGCATTGCATCCGGAGCTGTAAACGTACCATGCGACCAGAAGGTCTCGCGTTTCTGGTACATATTTCTCAACCCGGCCCCTTCCGTCCAGGGCGGGGCCGTTGGACACCAGGTGCCATCGCCCAATGGAACCACCGGCGACAAAGCCATTGAAGTAAAAAACGACTGGCGGATATCTTCTTTCCAGGCGTCTGCTTCCTTTCGGATTCGTTCAGATTGGGCGGGGTCAACACTGGCCAGCATCTCGGCACTGCGGCTCATCCCGAGGTAGGCATAGCCGTTAAGCATAAACTGGTGAAAATGATCTTCGGGGTCCGCTACTTTTCCTTCGATCATCCCGTATCCCCGTCCGCGTAGTTCTTCCTTCTTGTTCCGGTTGCGCCAGGCGATCAGGTAATCACAGGATTTGAGGAGCTTTGCTTTTATCTTCTCGACCCATTCCCGGTCGTTCGTATACCGGAAGTATTCGCCCATGCTCCACAAGGCCGCCCCGGTTTCGACCATGTACCCGTTAAAATTCTGGATAAAGCCGTCTTCGTGCTGCTTATCCAGAAAGTAATTCAGCGACCGCCTGGCCACATCGTTCCATCCCATGGAGTTGTAAAACTGAATGATCGGCGCACTTTCCGTTCCAATGGGTGAATAAACGCCAATGTTCGGGGCAAGCGTGGCGTCGGGTTCATTGCCGTACGTAATCAGGTCGAGGTGTAATAATCCGGCCTGGATCATCTCGTCAATCCGCTTTTCGGGGACGTGAATTTGTGCGGCTTTCTCTAATTTGGCGAGCCAGAAATCCCTGCTTTCGGCGTAACGCTGCTCAAAGGTCTGCATCGCCAGTTGTGCCGCGCGCTCATTGGAAACGGGACTGTGGGGGATGAAAAAATCAAACCGCGCTTTTTCACCGGGTTGCAGCAAAATAGCCATTTCTTCACTCGGCAGCGGTTTTCCGTTCAGTTTGGAGATGCAGAAAACCTTTTCTTCTGAATAGGCTGAAAAGCCGGTCTTTGCATCGAAACGATACGGAAATTTCTGCCACCAGGCAGTGCCCGGACGGGGCGTCTTGAACCAGGCGTAACGCGGCACGGAGCCGGTATTTACGACCTCCGATCTGAAAAACAAAACGGTTTCCTCGTCCGGATTGAGCGCTTTTCCTGTTCTGGTGTTCACCTGTTCCTGCTGCTCCTTGGTGAACATGTGACCACCACTGTAGCTGTCGGCCACCCAAAAATCGGTTCCTTTTAGTTGCGTCAGGGGTGATTTTTCGAGCGCTACAAACGTGGTCGACTTATAAACTACATCATCGTCGGTCAGCGTTGAGTGCAGAATCGGCAACGTGCCCTGTTCCAGCTGGCGCGTGACATTCTCCTTTACGCCAACGCCCCGACCATACGTGTACAGATAATTTACCGGTTCATTTTTTGTCTCGGCCAGTCGCAAAGCCGTCGACGACCATTTCGGTGAAATAATAGACGCTTCACCCTGGGATGCGTCCGAGAGGTTTTCGGTAATCTGGAAGAGTCTGAAATCCCGACTGGTCCCCAACCAGGTGGGTACGGTCATGTTCCGGACCTTCTTCTCGACCGAGGCAAAGGAAACTTCGCCCTCGGTTTCAATCCGTTGCAGCTTGGTCATTGTGTTGCGGGAACGTACGGCGGTCTCCACCTCCTGGTACGACCGTCGATCCGCGGCATTCAGGACTACGACGCCATAATCCGGCATATAAATAGGAGAATTGGCCGTAACATCCCGAAGAAAAAAAGAAAAAGGGTTTTTAGTCGTTTTGATGGAAACCACGGTAGATCCGCTCCCATATCCAGTCTGGGCGCTGTCAATTGCGATCAGGATGCCCGGCCGACTGCTGGCCCCCACCTGAAAGCCATTGGCTTTGATCTTCCCTTTTCCGGCTACCCGTTCGATTTTACGCAGAACACCGTGCTGTACCTGAACCGTACCGGATGGCGACGTACCATCTTTCCACTCGACCCTGACCTGTATGGCTTGCTGAGCAAAAGCCTTTGATTCCAAAACCACCAGCAAAACAACGAAGGCATTGGAAATCCATTTGTAATCCATAATTGAGTGTATTGGCGACAGTTTTTTGTAAAAGGACCAAAGGATGGATTCTTAACCCTTTCAGTCTGGTGTTTACCGACCCGGCAAGGTCAGGCCGGTGGAATGGGCGGAATAAACCGACGGTTTCTTTCGGTCGGGGTCCGTAATGAGCATGGGGGTTAGGTTGGCCTGTTTCACGTCATCGAGCACAACGGCAGGACGGTAGTCTTTTTTCAAACAGGTTAGTTTTACGTTGTCGAATCGGATATTCTGCGCATGGCGTACATAAAAACCCCAGGCGGGCAGTTCGCCGAACATGGAGAAATCCGGGTATGCGGTTGGTTTCTCGGGTACTTTATCGAGCGCCTTGAGCGGTACGTTGGCCACCATCGAAGTACCCCCACCCGGATACACAATTTCGACGTTTTTCAGCGTCACATTATTGACCAGCGCATCGGGCATACCGACAATCGACGAGGGTGATACATTCCGGGGCATGTCTTCGATCGGGCCTTCGTACTCATAACCCGCGTCGGCTTTCGTCGCGGGCACCTCCACCCGAATGTTCGTCAGCCGAACGTTTTCAAGACGGCCTTTCTTCCCTTTTACCCGTTCGCCGATGCGCAGAAAAATGGCGTTTCCCGTATTGATAGCCACCAAACTGTCAATCATTACGTCCTCGACAAAACCACCGTCCACCGCTTCCAGGGCGATGGCGGAGCGGTACGTATCGTAGACTTTATTCTGGACCATCCGGATGTTTCGAAAACCTCCGTAGCTGGCTGTACCAAATTTAATCGCATTGGCACTCGACCGGATGGTGCAGTTGCGGACGTAGATGTTCTGACAAACCTGCGAGGCTTCGTGCGATTTCAGACAAATACCGTCATCGGATGAATCGATGTAGGAGTCGGTAATGCTGACGCTATCCGAATCCACAATGTCAATACCGTCATTGTTCCAGTAGGCTTTGCTATCAACCGTTATACCCGCCAGCTGCACGTTGCGGCACTGATCATAAATCTGCACCCAACTCGCCGAATTGCGTAACGTTACGGACTGAAGTTTTAACCGCTGGCAGCCCTTAAAGTATAGAAGCACGGCGCGCGCTTCGGCCTCGGGCCGATCATAGCGAAACAAGTCTTTGACGAGTCCTTTCTGAATCACATTCACGACGTTACGGGCCAGTTGACGCCCCTGCCCGTCGATCACCCCTTTGCCGGTTATGGCAATATTTTGCTGATTTTCGCCAAACACCAGCGCCGTCCAGATGTGCCGATCGTAGTCGAAGGGATTGAGAGACCCCATCAGCACGGCTCCTTCCTCCAGGTGCAGCGTTACGTTCGATTTTAAATGAATCGACCCCGTCAGATACCGTCCGACGTAGAACACCAACCGTCCACCCCCATTGGAATGAATGTAATCAATCGCGTACTGAATGGAACGCGTGTTGAGGGTGGCGCCGTCCGAATAAATGCCAAAAAACGACGCCGGATAATCTTTGGCCTGAGCGCTCAGGTTAGCCCAGAGCAGAAGCAGGGCAGCTCGTAGATAGATCATGGATCCTGTGGAGGAGTTGAGGTAGTAAAATTGATTATCAAAATCGGTCTATCGGCTATAAAACTAACTATCGGTAGCGGAAACCAGTAATAAAGGCCGATAAAATGGTACAAAAGCATCATCCTTTGCTAATAAACTGGAAGTCCCGCGTTGGCCGAAGCACTATGTTTACAGGAATAAAACTATGAGTATTCTTAGAAAAATTAATACATAGTAAACACGTACGAATTATCTGTAATACATTTCGACTTTTAACACTATTTGGCTATTCATTCCTTTCAAGCGTTACCAATGAAGATTCTATGGGTTAATTTCCTGGCTCTCTTTTCAATTTTACCAGCCTACGGCGGCCATCAAATTCCGGATCTGAAAATCAGTAATCTGCGAACAGAGTATTTAGTCAATCCAGTCGGGATTGACGTCACCCAACCCCGCCTGAGCTGGGAGCTGGTTTCTGCCAGGAAGGCACAGTCTCAGTCGGCTTACCAGATTCTGGTTAGTACGGACTCCCTCGCTCTGGTAAACGATGTCGCTAATGTATGGGATTCGAAAAAAGTGGACTCTGACCGAGCCAGTCAGGTGCGGTACAGCGGCAACAAACTGGTTTCCCGGACCAAATACTTCTGGAAAGTCCGGGTCTGGGATGCCGGGAAGAACGTTTGTTCGTGGAGTGCTATCGCCAGCTGGTCGATGGGACTGCTCAATAAAGCGGATTGGCAGGCCCACTGGATTGGCGCACCGGCAGAAAACGTCCCGGACAGTGCAAAATTTGACATCTGGCACAGCTTTCAGTCGGGTTTCAGCACCACGGAGAATGCCGTGAACCAATGGGTTACGGTTGATTTGGGCGCACAGCAGGAAATCCGTCAGATCAAACTGTACCCCGTCGATTATAAACTCTACGCCAATGGATATCTCTTCCCCAAACGGTTCAAAATTTTGGTATCGGCTACCGCTGACTTTAAAAAAGCAACGGTCGTTGCGGACGAAAGCGCTCGGGATTACGAACTGAAAGGGCTGGAACCGTACAGTAAACCGATTCCGCCCACTACTGGCCGGTACATCCGGGTCGTGGTTAGTAAACTCCGAAAAACGGACGAGGGGAAGTATGCTTTCGCCTTCGCTGAGCTGGAAGCCATCAACGCCCGTTCCGATAATGTTGCCTTGAAAAAAACGGTCGTGGCCTCCATTCCCTACGCTGCGTATCCCGCCTTTTCAGCGGAGAACTGGAGCCCGGCCAACTTGACGGATGGGGCTTACACCGGCAGCTCGGCTAATCGTAAGCCGTTCAAATCGTCCATACCCGCATCCCCTTTGTTGCGGAAGACCTTCACGATAACGAAAAATGTTAAGCAGGCCACCCTCTACGCGAGCGCTTTGGGACTGTATGAGATAACAGTAAACGGAAAAAAAGCCGGAAATCAGGTGTTGGCCCCCGAGTGGACCGATTACCACGAACGCGTTCAATACCAAACCTATGACGTTACCAGGTATCTGAAAAAGGGTGTCAACGTGATGGGGGCGATGCTGGCCGATGGTTGGTACGCGGGCGGCCTTTTCTCCCACCCCGATCGGGGGTCGTATGGCTTTGACCGGCGGTTGATCGGGCAGTTGGAGCTCTTGTTTGACGATGGGACCCGCACGCAGATCGGAACCGATGCCAGCTGGAAGCTATTGGAAAACGGACCCATCCAGACGGCCTCCCTCTTCGACGGCGAAACGGTTGATGCGAAACGGTTGCCCGCCCGATGGATGGAGCCTGATTTTGACGACGCTGCCTGGAAACCCGTTACCGTTGACAAAACCATCTCCAAAACACTCACCGCCCAACTCAATGAGCCGATCCGAGTGATCCAGGAAATTACGCCGGTAAAGGTGGTGAAAGTGAAGGACGGTACGTACATCTTCGACCTGGGTCAGAACATAGCGGGTTGGGTACACCTTAAAATTCCGTACAATCCGGCTCAAGCCATTACGTTCAGGCACGGTGAAATGCTGGACGAACAGGGGCAACTTTATGTCAGCAATCTGCGGGCGGCCAAGCAGATTGACGTATATATACCCGGGTCAGAAAAAACCATCGACTACGAACCGCGCTTTACGTACCACGGCTTCCGGTATGTCGAGATTTCCGGTCTTACCCAGGAGCCTGAATTAACCCACGTTACGGGGAAAGTGGTCGCGTCGGCTGCGCCGTTGGCTGGTACGTTCGAGAGTTCGTCGCCCGATCTTAATAAATTGTGGGCCAACATTTTATGGACCCAGCGGGGGAACATGCATTCGGTACCGACCGACTGTCCGCAGCGGGATGAGCGGGCGGGATGGATGGGCGACGCCCAGGTGTTTGCCCAGACGTCTATCTACAATCTGGACATGAGTGCGTTTTTCACCAAGTGGGTGCGGGATATTGCCGATTGTCAGCGAGCCGACGGACGGTACCCGGATTATACGCCACAGGTTGACAAGTGGAATCGCTATTGCAATGCCCCCGGCTGGAGCGACGCGGGCGTCCTGGTCCCCTGGCGAATGTACGAGAACTACGGCGATACGGCCATTCTGGCCCGCCAGTACACGTCGATGAAAGCCTACCTCCTGCACATTCTCGAAACCAATCCGGATTTGTTGTGGAAAAATGACCGGGGGAACATGTACGGCGATTGGCTGAACGGCAATACTATCATTGCGGACGACTATCCGAAAGAGGGGGGCAAGGTGGATAACGACATCTATTCGACGGCCTTTTTTGGCCATTCGACCCGAACCGTCGCCAACGTTGCCCGGCTCCTGGGTCATCAACGGGATTACGTGTTCTACGATTCACTGGCCACCGCAATAAAGGCACGGTTTGTCAAGGAATACGTAGCCGAAGACGGGACCATTGCTGGCAACACGCAGGCGGCTTACGCCCTCGCTTTAGAATTTGACCTGGTGCCCGAAAAATTGAAGAAACAGGCTGCGGCCCACATGGTCCAGGCCATCAAGGCGTATGATTACCGAATCTCGACCGGCATTCAATCGACGATCCGGCTGATGAATCAGTTGTCAGAGTACGGGTACGCCGATGTGGCCTACAGATTACTCGAAAGCCGCCGGTTTCCTTCCTGGATATACTCCATTGACCAGGGAGCAACCACCATTTGGGAACGCTGGGACGGCTACGTCAAGGGCCGTGGTTTTCAGAACGTTGGTATGAACTCGTTCAATCATTACGCCATCGGGGCCGTGGGTGAATGGATGTACCGAAGCATCCTGGGCATAAACGCCGACTCTGCCGGTTACAGGCACTTTACCATTAAACCGCGGTTAGGCGGCAGCCTGACCTGGGCCAAGGGTTCTTATCATTCCATTGCCGGAAAAATTGCCGTCGACTGGAAAGTCGACAACGGCACCTTCCGGTTAGCCGTTCAAATTCCGGCGAATACAACGGCTACCGTGTTCCTGCCATCCAGGAAAAGCATCAGCGAAAACGGGCAATCCATCCTGGGATCAACCGATATCCGGATTGTTGAGACCACCGACGCAGGGACTGCCTTACTCGTACCATCCGGTAGTTACACGTTCAGCGTCGCCTTATAGGGTAAGGTTACAAGGCTCTGCTGGATTGGGGTTCGGTTTCCCAGGTACTAAGCGTCGCGTGACAACGCATCAGAATGAATTTGACGAAACGATGAGAGGATTAAAAGATAAAATTATAGTCATTACTGGCGGCCTGGGCGATCTGGGCTATGCCACCGCCGTCCGCATGGCCGAAGAGGGTTGTGTGATTGTTCTGGTTGACCTTCAGCCTGATGCGGATCATAAGGTCTCCGCTTTGGGTGCTCATTTCTGGCAACTGGATATTCGTGATGAAACGGCGGTGGCGGAAACCTGTGCGGCCATTGAGCGCGAAATTGGGCCCGCTCACGTGTTGATCAACACCGCAGCCCGCTTTATTTTCAAAGGGGTAGACGCCACGGCGGACGAGTGGCAGCAGATCAACGCGGTGAACATTGGTGGTACGTCGCTGATGACCAAGTACATCGTTCCGCAAATGAAGAAAAACGGCGGGGGCAGTATCATTAATTTTTCGTCGGTGAGCGGCTTTGTCGGGCAAGCCAGCTTTGCGACCTACAACGCCACCAAATTCGCCATTCGGGGATTAACGAAATGCTGGGCGCAGGATCTGGCGCCTTTTGGGATCCGGGTAAATACGCTTTGCCCCGGTTACATCTACACCCGTGCCTTTATTAACTCATGCGAGAAATTAGGCCTGGACATCGACGAAGAAGACCGTCGGGCGTCGGCGATGCACTTACTGAACCGGCAGGGACGCCCGGAAGAAGTAGCCGCGGCAGCCGCCTTTCTGGCCAGTGACGATTCGTCCTTCATGACCGGCAGTGACTTACTCGTCGATGGCGGCTACTTAGCTAAATAAACAATGAAACTGGTCGATCTTTCTCATCCCCTGATCCACGGGCAGCAAACGTTTCCGTCTGACCCCAAGCTGAGCATCGTTCCGCACGGAACGACCCGAACGTTGAAATACAATATTACGCAAATCGTCATGGGATCGCATCAGGGAACGCACCTGGACGCGATGTACCACTTTCTGGACGATGGCAAAACGCTGGACCAGATGCCTCTGGAATGGTTTTATGGAAAAGTGCACGTACTCCGTATTCCTAAAGCCGCCCGGGAAGAAATTACTGTCGATGACTTTATGCCGTATGAGCAACTGCTGGTTTCTGAGGCTAAAATCATCTACGACACGGGCTGGTACCAACACTTCGGGCAGGATGATTTCTTTGAAAATTTCCCGTCGCTGACGCAGGAAGCCAGTGCGTATCTGGCCGACCGAAACATCCGGATGCTGGGCATGGACACCCCGACGCCCAGCCGCGACTGGTACGAAGTGCATCACATCCTGTTGAAAAAAGAAATCGTCATTGTGGAAAGCCTGACAAATCTGGATCAGGTTCCTGATGAATTTACCTTCATGGGATTTCCGCTCAATTTACAGGGCCGCGACGGCTCCCCCATACGGGCCGTGGCTCAATTCTGAACGTCGACATTCCATGAAAGCACTGTTTTATCCGGAGTTTAAAAAACTTACGATTGCTGAACGGCCTTTGCCTTCGTTTTCCGAGGAGGAGGTCCTGCTGAAAGTACTGGCTTGTGGCATTTGCGGGAGTGAGCTGGAAACCTTTAAAAACCAAAGTCCGCGCCGGATTCCGCCTTTAATTATGGGTCATGAGTTTTGCGGAACGGTTGAGGAGGTTGGTTCCGACGTTATGGGTTACACGAAAGGCGATCGGGTGGCCAGCAATAGCGTAGTGGCCTGCGGAACGTGCGACCCCTGCAAACGAGGCTTGACGAACGTATGCAAAAACCGGCAAATTTTCGGGATGCATCGGGGCGGGGCCTTCGGGCAGTACGTGAACGTACCGGCCCATTGCCTGGTGCCGATGCCGGAGACGATGACTCCACAGGCCGCCTGTATGGCCGAACCGCTGGCCAACGGGATTCATATCGTTAATCTTACCCGGCACTTATCCCCTAAAAAAGTTCTGGTGATCGGTGCTGGGCCCATCGGACTGGTTACGCAGCAGGCCTTTCAAGCGCTGCTGGGCGTAACGGTGTACGTAGCCGATCTGCGGCCTGAACGGCTTTCCATTGCGCGGGAATTAGGCGCTGCGGCCACCATCCATTCCGCGGAGGAAGACCTGGTTTCCGCTATTGGTCAATTGACTGAGGGGGAAGGAATTGATCTGGTTGTCGATGCCGTGGGAAATTCTCAAACCAACCAGCAGGCCCTGCAATCCATTCGGCCGGGCGGGGCCATTGTGCTTATTGGGCTTTATGAAAACTCCCAGCCATTTTTTACCTACGACATTATTTTAGCCGAAAAGCAAATCATTGGCACCTACGCGGCTACGCAGCAGGAAATCAACGAATCGCTGCATTTGATCGCTTCCGGGAAAGTAGACGTAACGTCGTGGGTTCACTATTACTCGCTGGATGACGGAGTGACGGCCTTTACCAACATGATGACGGCCAAGGCGGCTCACATTAAATCGGTTATTCTTTTTTAACCCTCTTTTCTCGCCAGGCATTCGCTATTGCGCATCCTTTGACGCTACCTTTTTATGACTACCAGCACGAAGAAAATTGTCATTACGGATCACGGCTTTTCGAACATCGACCCGGAGCGAGCCGTGTTGGCACAATCGGGCTATGAGCTGATCGACGCCCAGTGTAAAAACGAAGCCGATTTATTGGCGGCCACCAAAGATGCGTTTGCCTTGATCGTCCAGTGGGCACCTATTACGGAAAGCATCATCCGAAACCTGGATCATTGTCGGCTCATTGTGCGCTACGGTATTGGCGTGGACAATCTCGATCTGGCCGCGGCCCGGGAACGACAAATACCGGTTTGCAACGTACCGGATTATTGCATCGATGAAGTGTCTGATCACGCGATGGCTTTGGCGATGGCGCTACACCGGCAATTGCTATCAACGGATAGGCGGGTTCGGGAGGGCGTGTGGAAAATCATTCCGCCCGGTACGGTTCCGGCCTGTAGCGATGCCATGTTCACGACGCTGGGATTCGGACGGATCGCGCGGGTTGTCCACCAAAAAGCCGCTGCGTTCCGGTTTAAACTGGCCGCATTCGATCCCTTCGTAAGCGAAGAAGCCATGCGGGCACTCGGGGTTCAAAAAATAACGCTGGAGGAAGCCCTGGCGAATTCAGATATTCTCTCCCTTCACTTGCCCCTTAACGACCAAACCCATCACCTCATCAATCGGGAATCGTTAGCGAACATGAAGGCCAATGCGGTGTTAATCAATACGTCCCGGGGCGGGTTGATCAACACGATAGACCTGGCGCAGGCACTAACGGAAAATAAAATCGGTGGCACTGGTATTGATGTCTTTGAGCAGGAACCGCTTCCGGATGCTCACCCGATTCGTCAGGCCCCCAATACGATCCTTACCTCGCATACGGCCTGGTATAGCCAGCGTAGCATTCCGATTCTTCAGCAATTTGCCGCCGAAGAAGTGTTGAGAATGATAAATGGGGAACCGCTAAAAAATCGGGTGGCTTAGTAATTATTCAGCCGGATTATTGACCTGAAGCTGGTATAGTGACGTTTGAAAGTGCAACGACTTATGCTTTAACTGGAATTGTTTAGGTGATAGTTTGGTGTAGCTTTTAAATTGTTTGTTAAAGTTTGATACATTTTGAAATCCGCATTCAAAACAAATCTGCTGGATACTAAACTTGTGCAACATCAACAGCTTGCAGGCATAGCCAACCTTCAGTTCATTGACAAATTGAGAAAAGGGCTTTTGCATACGTTGTTTAAAATACCTGGAGAAAGCCGTCGGACTCATGTTGGCAATATCGGCAGCATCGGCCAACCGAATGGATGATTTAAAATTATTCATGATATAGGCATGGACCTTATTTAATCGATCATTCGTGTTCTCATTACTATATTGGTTATAACCCTCGCTGGACAATACCATCAACTCTTCAGAATCAGCCAACAAGCTAAGGATTTGTAATAATTTAATTAATCTATTAACACCACTTAAAGCTTGGACCTGATACATTTGACTGATA
Organism: Larkinella arboricola; assembly: GCF_003259745.1. Classification (GTDB taxonomy): domain Bacteria; phylum Bacteroidota; class Bacteroidia; order Cytophagales; family Spirosomataceae; genus Larkinella; species Larkinella arboricola. The sequence continues at coordinate 249,742 of NZ_QLMC01000006.1, forward strand.
ATCGCGGACTGGGTTTTGCCCATTATTTTGATTCCTCGCTGGGATAGTCGCAGAAACTTTTCTACCGCATACAATTCGGGCGTTGTAAAAAAAGTCTTTCCTAAAAAGTCTTCTTTAAAATGAATAACGAGCGCTTCTGATGACTGATTATTCTCTTTTGAAGCATCGGTTTTCCAGGTATGGGCTAGATTTTTTCCAATAAAAATCAGATCATTTTCAGCGTAGCGATCAATATGGTCACCGACAAATCGGGTCCCGGAGCTTTTAACAATTAGTGTTAATTCGTATTCGGAATGGTAATGCCACAGGCCCGGAAAAGAGCCGTTATACGTAAAGTGATTGACACTGAAAGAATCAGTTTCTGTTTTTTTTACCTTTAAAAGCAGAGGATCCATAATTTATAGTATTCAACGCGTTCTATAAGCCTTATTCGGCACAAATTAGCATAAATGGACGAACGAAAAGGATTTTATTGCGGAGACTTCCGCCAACAGGTTATTTAGCGGATGAAAGCTAGGGATATAGGAAAACCGGCCACAGATCATTTGCCAATGCCAGTTCAGTCAGGGTGAAGGACTCAACCAGCGTATTCTCTCTTTGTACAGCATAGGACGGTCTTAAGAGAGGAATTGCGCCGACTGGGTTTACCGGTTTTCAATGGGCGGCATAATAAGTGCAATGTCATTTCTGTTTACCGTCTTCTTTCTACGTTCCGTAACGTTGTTTTAATGATTCTTGATACCAATCTCATTCTCTACCACCTTAGAAAGCAACGACCGCTACCGCCCGAAACCATCATACCGGTGGTTGACCTACGGTTTACGGCTGGTGAAATACAATGCCAATGACCCATTTGGCGAAAAAACCGTCTAAATGACCGATCTTCCATCAGTTTAAGGCGAAGGATACCCTTTCAAAAGTCTCGTATTTTTGTGCTGTTTATAGTGCTATATTTGACACTATTTGAATATATTTTCTAGTGCTAAATATAGGTATATCTGAGCTTTACATCAGATCTATCTGTTATGTATTAAGAGTAGTTTGAAATTGATCATAAAAGAAAAAACCGGCTCTTCAAGGCCGGTTTTTTGCAGAAGAAGATTACATGGTTCAATATTAGTTGACAGCCACCAATCGGGGAGCGGCTTCTATCTGTTTAGTGGTTAATGTGACTTCTTTAGTGGTTGTCTCGACACCGTTGCTGATGGCTACCTGATACACGCCATCGGGCAAATTGCTCACATCCATCCGCAGACGTACCGCTTCCTGCCGTTTGCCGATCTGCTGGGCAAACACCTCCTGACCGTTCGCATTCAACAGGCGGACCACCACCGCACTGCTCGTTTCTTTCTGGACGGCTACCTGAAGTTTACCTTCAGCAGTGGTGTGAATACCGGTTTGAAAAGCGGCTGCCTTCTTGGGTTTATTGGGATCGGCTTGGACGGTGTTGAAGCTGGCAGCAGTTAAGGTCAGGGCGATGAGCAGGGTGTTGAAGAGGGCTTTCATGGCGTTTATTGTTTAAATGTTGTTCCGTTTTGTTGAATCAAAGGTCGGCACCTTGGCCATGAAAGCCTGTCACAAATGAGTCAACTCCTGCTACTTTTGGGAAAAGCCGTTTTTGGCTACTGAACGACTGATGTCTTAGCCTGATATAGGTTGTCAGATTTACATCCCAAATGACAACTATGCAAGATCACATTCGAGACCTGCTCAGTCGGTTTCAGTACAGTGAGCAACTCAGAGAAACTGCTGTTTTTCGAATCCTTTTTGGTGGAGAAGAGGTAAGCCAGGTAGCGGATTCTCCTACACGGGTTGCTCAACTAGCAGGCTAATTACTGCTATTTTGAGTTCTTGTTGCAACACGATTCAAACGTACTATGGAAATCCGTGCGATTACTGAATTGTCCCTTTAACACCTCTAGAGGTCCACTTTTACTCGACTATATACACCAAAACTCCTTTCACGACCTTGGTTTACATCAAAATGTTGTCAACGGCCTGCATCCGTTGTGGCAGATTCTTTTCCCCTAGCATCTCACGAAGATCAATCTCAATCGTTCGACAGATGGCCGTCATGGGAACATCGTTAATACTGTTTTCGAAAGGATTTTCACTGGTATCCCCTACCACTTCCATGGTATAAAAAACCCAGGAAATGGCAACGGAAAACGGAATAGTCAGCCAGATATATTCGCCCCCCAGTTTGCCCAACTCGGTTAGTAGCCCAAACGGCAACAGAATTACAAAAATCCAGACGAATGCCTGACTAAAAAAGGCATATTGCCGGGGAAACGGAAAGGATTTGATTCGTTCGGCCGCTCCCTGCTGGTTGTAAAACTCCATCAATAGCCGTTCTAATTCGCAATGGTAATAGTCGGTCAACATATCCGCAGCCCGCAACGCCCGCAGTTGGGCCGATTGCTGCTTGATAATCTGGGCCGCTGGATTCTGACGTTTAATGAAGTATTCCACCTCGTCATCGTCCAGAAACATGCTTAGCTCTTTATCCAGTTGATTCTGCTCAAAGGCACTTTGCTCCCCCACAATTTCGGCTCCAATATTGCGGTCGTTGCTCCAGACCCAACGACTCCGTAGCTGCAACCGCAATGCATTAACATAAGCAATGTGGCGATAAATTAGCTGCTGCTGAATCTGATACAGTTCGAGCGGTGAACACGTACCCGCATTAGGAGCAACCGCAATGAAGTCGGCCACCAGCATTCCCCACGACCGACTGGCGTTGACCAAACCGCCCCAGATTCGGCGTCCTTCCCAAAGCCGCTCATAGGAGGCATTATTCTTGAAACCCACGTAAAATGCCACCGCCGTGCCAATGGTAGCAATCGGAACAAACGGGAGCCCCAGAAAATGCCAGCCGGCCAGCGTATATAAAAAATAAATGGCAGTAGCATATAAAAAAAAGAACACAACCGCCTGCCAGGCAAACCGGGCAACGATGCGAAGAGGTATACGTTTAGCGGTATACATAGACGTGGAACAATTAAGGGTAAACTCGTAAATCAGCCCGCGTAGTGCAGGGTTAAAACAGTAATATCATCAAACTGGGCGGCCTCACCGATAAACGTTTGAATATGATGGAGCAACGTATCGTTGATTTGTTTCGGGCGGGCCGCCGACGTTTCGGCCAGCAGAATATCCTTCACCCGTTGCAACCCAAACCGTTCGCCCAACCGGTTATTGGCATCAATAACGCCGTCGGTATAGGTAAAAAGCGTGTCGCCCGGTTCGAGCCTAAACGTTCCGGAGGTGTAGGGAAAATCGCTGTCGATGCCCAGCGCCAGGCCACCTACTTTCTTCAACACCTCCACCTGGTTGTTCTGCCGCAGAATAAGCGGTGGTTCGTGGCCAGCGTCAATGTATTCTACAACGCCGGTGGTCAGGTCCAGAATACCGATGAAAGCCGTTACAAACATCATCGACTGGTTATCCGTGCTCAGAAAATCGTTGACCCGGCCCACTTCTTCGCAGATGCTTCCGCAGCTTTTGCTGGAGAAATGACTCTTGAAAATGGCCTTGGTGATGGCCATGAACAACGAAGCCGGAACGCCCTTGTCCGACACATCGCCGATGATGAAAAACAGTCGGTTATCGTCCATCAGCAGGTAGTCAAACAAATCGCCCCCGACAACCTTGGCCGCTTTCAGAAACGCGTGCAGATCAAAATCAGCCCGGTGTGGAAACGGTGGAAACCGCTTCGGCAACATCGATTGCTGAATATCCTGCGCAATGTTCAAATCGTTCTGAATGGCCACCAGCTGATCGTGTTCCCGCTGCGAATGCATCAGCATTTCGATGTGCTGAACGGTTTTCGTGATGGTTATTTCCAGATCGTCGAAATTGATGGGCTTAGTCACAAAATCAAACGCGCCCCGGTTCATGGCCGTCCGGATGTTGTCCATGTCGTTGAAGGCCGATACCATCACCGCCTTCAGGTACGGACTTTTCCGGTCGTTCAGCTTCGAGAGAAACGTAAGCCCGTCCATTTCGGGCATATTAATATCGGACAGCACCAGACTTACATCCTGGTTTTCTTCGAGTTTTTCGAGGGCTTCGGTCCCGTTGGACGCAAACACAAACTCGAAAACCTTGTCACGAATCTGGCGCCGGAAACGCTGAGTAATCAGCATTTCCATATCTGATTCGTCATCTACACTGAGTATCTTGATCGTCATGGCTTTGAATAAATAGCAAACGGGCGCGTTGGCTGGCCCGGGTTATGGGTAATGAATTTCTTCGATTATTCCTGAACTGTGTTGAGCGGCAGGTTAATGGTAAAGGCCGTAAACTGGCCGGGCACCGAATCGACACTCAGTGAGCCTTTGTGCAACCCGTTGATGATTTCCCGACTGAGCGCCAACCCCAGCCCCGTCCCTTTACCCGCCGGTTTGGTAGTAAAAAACGGGGTAAAAAGCTTTTGCCGGACCTCATCGGGAATGCCCTCACCGTTATCCCGGATGGTGACAACGATGGAATCGACTTCTTTACGCGAAGCCACGGTAATGACTGGTTTATAGTCGTCGGGCTGTTTTTTCCGGCGTTCGTTCACGGCGTAACAGGCATTCAGCACCAGGTTCAGAATCACCCGGTTGAATTCGGAGGGCGCCAGCGTTACTTCCCCGACCCCCGGGTCGAGTTGAAACGCCAGCGACACCACAAACTCTTTGTCGCCCGCCCGAATGCCCTGGTAGGCCAGTTTGGTAAATTCTTCCAGCAGCGTGTTCAGGTCGGTTGGCACAAAATGCGCCCCATCGTTCCGGGCCTGCGCCAGCATCCCCTGAATCAGCCGCTCGGCCCGGGCGCTGTTTTCCCGAATACGGTTTATATTGCCCCTGGCCATGTCGAGCAGGCTGCTCAGTTCGTCCCACTCCGGGTGATCCTTTAATCGCTCCCCGATGTCGTCGACCTCCCCCATCAGGTCGATCGCAAGCCGGGCGTAGTTGCCAATAAAGCTGAGCGGATTCTTGAGTTCATGCAAAATACCCGCCGTTAGCTGCCCAATGGACGCCAGCCGATCCAACTGCCCGACCCGCTCCTGCAGGATGGCCAGCTCCGCTTCGACAGTCAGCGGAATGTGATGGGGGGAATCGGGTTCGGATACTGATTGGGATGGTTCCATAGACTTTTAGTAAAAGTGATAAAGGATGCTGAACGATTTTACCCGACCTGGGCTGGCAGCACCATGACAATTTCCGTGTACTCGCCTTCTTTCGAATTGATTTCAATTTTCCCTTTGTGTAATTCGACAATATCTTTGGTCATAAACAACCCCAGTCCCGTACCCTTCGACGTTGGTTTGGTGGTAAAAAACGGGCTAAACAACCGCGCCAGCTCACTGGATGGAATCCCTTTGCCATTGTCCCGAAAACGCAGCCGCACGTGACTATTTTCCAGCTCCGTTGCAATCTGCACTTCGGGCATAAACCCGCTGACGGTCTTGCTTTTTTCAAAGAGCGTATAGTATGAATTGCTCACAATATGCTGCACCACCTGCCCGAATTCGTACGGCAACAGTCGGGTCCGGACCGGCTGCGGGTCCAGTTTCAGAACCAGATTGACGCCCAGATCCCGGTATTCACCTTTCAGTTCCTGAATCAGCGTGCGCGTCTTGCTTTCGACAAAAATGTTGAGATCGGTTTCCAGAAAATCCCGCGACTTCTCCTTCAGGAGCCGCTGCATATCCTTCAGAATGCGGGTCGTGCTGTTGCTGTGTTCCTGAATTTTGGCCAGGTTCTTCTTCAGAATGCCCAGGTCGTCGATCAGATCGGCCATGACATCGGCGCTCACCCCGTCGGGCTGCTTCTGAAGCGTTTCGATGACTTCATCGATCATGTCATCGGACGATTGCGAAAAGTTGTTGACGTAGTTCAACGGGTTCAGAATCCGGTCTACAATGCCCTTGGTCAACTGCCCCACCGAGGCCAGTTTTTCCTGCCGGATCAGTTCGCCCTGCGCATTTTTCAGATCGTTCAGCGTGTGCTCCAGGTCTTCCAGCAGACGCGTTTTGATGAAAGCTGCAATCAGGTGCTCCTTCAGGTTCCCGATCATGTTCAGATCCCGCTGATCGAACGCATTCGGGCGAACGGTATTTTCGAGCGTAATAAACCCGTCAATACCGTCTTCGTTGCCAATCACCAGCGTCACCAGCGTCTGCGGGGGCGTCAGGTCATCCAGGGCATTGCCCAACGGCTCAAAATGCACTTCTTTTTTAAGGTAAATATTCTCCTGAATTTCGACGGCTTGCGACAAAAACCGCTGTTCGGCCTGCTCCGGGCTCAACTGCACCGACTCAACGTGCGACAGATCGTGGCTGCCTTTTAACGCCTTGTACCGAAACGTGCCGGTGCTTTTGTCGTAGAGCAGGAAACTCGCCCCATTCATATTCCGGATCACCGAAAACTTAGCCAAAACCGTCTGAAACAGGTTGGCAAAATCAATTTCGGCATTAATCGATTGCACGAAAAGGTCGATTTTCTCGAGCTGATCGTTCTTGATCGCCAATTCTTCCGACTGCTTTTCGAGTTCCGATTTCTGGTGAACGACCTCTTCCGTTCGTTCCTGAATCAGCGTTTCAAGCGCCTGCTTTTCCCGGACCACGGCCGCCAGCCGCCAGCGCACCAGGGCTACCAGTAACACGCCTGCTCCGATGACCAGCAACCCAATCACCCACCAGCGTCCGTACCAGGGTGGCAAAACCGTAAATGAATACGTGGCTTCCCGGCTGGGCAGCTGGTAAATAGTCCGGGCTTTGACCCGAAACTGGTAGGTTCCCGCCGGTAGATTGGTGTATTCTTTCCAGTTTTCAGCCGTCCAGTCTGACCAGTTTTTGTCGAAGTTTTCGAGCTTATACTGAAACTGAAGCCCCTTTGCCGTCGGATAACTGGCCGCCGAAAATTCGAAACTGATGGAATTTCCCTGGTACGGCAGAGCCGTTTGAGCCTTGTTTGGACCGGCGGACGATTCACTCGCGCCCTCAAAACCGTTGAACAGAACGGTATTTTCGCCCGTCCGGATCTGGCGGATCAGGGCATCGTACGGCTGGTCATACCGCTTCGAAACCCGGGCATCATACCGAATCAGGCCGTCGCGCCCGCCCATCCACACGATTCCGTTTCGGTCGGGATAAATTACATTGATCGGCGACGTGGAAACCGGCAGAAACGGTGTGGACTCCGCCCGGAATCCGTTCCGTTGTTTCTGGTAAAAGACCACCTTTTTTTTGTCACCGCCCACCGTCCAGAAGTTACCACGCGGGTCTTCCAGCAACGCGTTATGCCAGTGATCGGCCGCCGGCCGCCCATCATTGAACGGGTTAAAGGCTTCGAATCGGTCCTGCTGCGGATCGTAGCGGAAAATGCCTTTTTCGTTACACACCAGCAGACCCAGCGAGGTAGTCGCCAGTCGGTTATAAAGCAGCGTGGGCAACCCCTGCAAATTGGTGTACTGACTCACCTGGTTGGTAGCCGGCCGGAACTGGTGCAGCCCCCGGGTTAGCGTTTCGAGCCAGATATTCCCCTGCGGATCCTCCTCAAGTCCGAAAATCCGCTCATCGAGTTCCATAAAAAAAGAGGACGCAGCCCGCGGGTTGTCCGAAACCGTCAGCACCCGCAGCCCGTTCTCGGTTCCGGCGTACAACCGCGACGGATCGCGACGGGAGCCCTTCAAACTGAGGGTATATTCCTGGGTGATGGCTTTTTTCTCACCGTTCTTTACCCGGAACACGCCTTTGCTCGTGGCCACGTACAACGTTCCACCAACGTCGGCCAGCGCAAAACAACTCACACTCAGGCCCGGTACCGGCCGCACCTCCGACTGTTCGATCCGGAATAAACCGTTCACCGTAGCTAGGTAAACCACCTCGCCGACGCGCTTTATGTCCATCACCTCACCCATCTGCCGGGCCGATCCGCTAAAAAAAGAAAGCTGCGAAGGGATTTCGAGTTGAGCGATTCCGTTGTTGAGGGCCAGCCACAGATTGCCTTCTCGGTCGGGAAACATCGCATTCGTCATCTGGTCGGTTACGCCGGCAATGCCCCGGACGATTTGCTTTAGCTGGCCGTCGGGCGTCATCAGAACAATACCACCCCGGAGTGTACTGATCGCCAGCGACTGGTCGGGCAGACGGGTTCCGCACGTCGCCTGATTGACCGAGAGATAGGTATTCAGGGGGTTCTCAAAAGGCTCGACGGTATTGTTCACCAGTCGAAAACCGCCCTGATTACTGGTCACCAGCAGCGATTCGCCGGAACCCAACGGAAGCAGGGCTACGGCATCGTATAAAACGGGCACCTGACTGCTGCGGTTCACCGGAACCAGCGTTCCCGACCGGAGGATACTCAGCCCTTTGCGTTGCTGAAAAACGTAAATTTGCTGATTGCTCTGAAAGGCCGACAGAATATTCAACGTCGTATTCCACTCCGTCACCACGGTGCCATCCCAGCGAAACAGGGCATTTCGGGCGATGAAATAGATACCGTCGGGCGCTTCCAGAATGGCAATAATTTCGTTAAAGCGGCCTTTGACGTTCTGGCTCAGACTGACAAACTGGAGCTTTCCGGTTGGATCAGGCCGCAGATACCCAAACTCGCCGTTACCACCGACACAGATGTTGCCATTCTCCGCCCGCAGCAAAGAAGACACTTTGGAAATCGTTGCCGTCGGAATTGTCCGCCAGTCCAACCCGTCGTACTCCAGAACACCGGCAAAATTACCCATGTACAGAACACGCCGTTGATCCTGCGTAACGGCAAAGTTCTGACTGTGGGCATTGTATTGATCGGGCGAATAGAACCGGGCCGGAGGCACAATCTCATCCGCGGGCCCAGTTTGCCCCCAGGCCAGCGTTACACTGAGCAGCCAACCCAATGCCAGCCAAAAGCCCCGTACAGGACTCGGTTTCTTCCAGCGGCCTCGCGTTATTTGTTGGTTATCAATGCACATAAGACGGTTGTTTGTCGGCGTACCACGACTGGATAAACGGCCAGAGTCGAAGCTGCTCCGGCTCCAGCCCATCAGCCACCCGACGGCTTATTGCGGCCCGTTCCGAATCGGTTTGCATCTGGCGAACCAGTTCGGCAAAGCGGGCCGGATTCACTTGTTTCAAAACATACAGGGCGGTTTCGGCCACGCCCTCATCCGGCGCAATGGTGTGCGCAACGAGCAGGGTTGTCGGGTCGGCTGAATCGTTTTCGGGAAGTTCCAGCAACGCAACGGCTTTGAGCTGGGACGAAATGGCGTTAAAGTCTTTGTTGATGATGTCGCGCAGCCGCTGCCCCACCGACAGTTGCTGCTGCGGGTAATTGACCGAACACCGCCGAACCTGTTCCAGGAGCGGCATATCGGTAAACAAGGGTAGCAAATCGGATTTGACTTCATCCGGAACGGTGGTCGTTAAAAGCTCAATGACATACTCCCGAATGTCGTCGACCTGGTGGGTTAGCAATTCACTAATCAGGTCAAACCGATCATCACCGTACAGGACGGCCAGCCGGTTGAACAGATTCGGGATCACCCGTTTTTCTTCTTCGCATAACGCCCGGGCGATGGGCGACGACTCACCCAGAGCGTTCAAATCCAGCCGGGCAGCGGCCACCCACACCAGCAGGGCGATCTGCTCGTCAATCTGCTCCAGCACGTGCGAACGCTCAGTAACGGTAGCCCGGTGCCGCAACCGCTTCAACCCGTTGAATACCTGATGGCGAACCGCCAGAATGGGGTGATTCAGGGTAGTACGCAAAAACCGCAGACTGGTTTCTCCGCCAATTTCGCCAATAATTCCCGCCACCCGGATTTGCAATTCACCAACCTTTTGAGATTGGTTAAAAAACCGGATCAACGTCGGCACAACCGGCTCACCAATGGCGCACAGAGCCGAACCAGCCACTTCCTGATAAGCCGGCATACGCAGGTGTTCCAGCAAGCTGGGCCAGAGTTCCGACCGACCGGACTGCCCGGCCGCTTCCAGTGCCACCCGCCGAACCGACGGTTCGGCATCCTGCAACAGCGTCAACAGATGCTTGTAGGCATGATACCGATCGGAACGACCCAGTGCTTCAGCCGCCCGAATGCGGCCTTCGGTTTGGTCCGAACTCACCAGCGTCTCGATTTCCTGAAAAGTAAAAGCGGTAGCGGTTGTCGGTCGCGCTTCGGTCGGTTCGGTTTCAGGGGATGCCTCATCGGCAGAATCAGCGGACCGAATGGAGCGCAGGACGGCCAGTTGAAGCATATCGCGGTAACCAGCCTGCACCCGGAAAGCCAGAACGGACCAGCCCACTGCGATGGCCAGAAAAAGGTAGCTCAGTTCCACCAGATCGATAAAACCCACATTGGTCAGCAGCAACAGCAGCAAACCCGGCAGCAGGCTGCCCAACGCTTTCGGAACGCTCTCGATGTAGCTCTGCAAGGACGTTCGTTCCGCCAGCGGAATCGGCTGAAACAGTACCTGAAAAGCGGGCTCACTGATCGCTTTCCGCACCGAACTCATCAGAAACCGGCTGACGGCCATCAGCGCAAAAAACAGTGAGGTGGTCCCGTAAAACGTGCCGTAGATTGATCCCAGGGCAAAACTTCCCGCCAGCCCCAGCGGCAGCAGGATGATTCCCGTCCGGATGGAATACGTGCTGATGAGCTGGTTATAAAGAAAGGATTTGATCAGCAGTTCGATCACCGCGCAGATGCCGAAGAAAATACCCAGAAAGCTGGCCAGTACTTCTTTATTGGGAAAAATCTCCTTCGAAAGAACCGTAAAGAGGTACTCGACATAAATCAGACCAAAAACCGGCATAAAAGCCAATAGAGCCAGTAACCTATAATACGGTTTCCGGTTGACAGAATCGTCGGCCAGCGCAGGAACGGTTTCCGGCGAAACGGCCGCCAGTGGACTCAGGGCCAGCCGCTCGCCAAATTTCCGGTAAATAAACGCCATCAGACCCACGCAAAGCAGTAGGAAAAAGAGGCAGATAAACAGCAGATCGTGGGTCGACATCACCTTCAGCAACAGCGGAACGGAGAAGTAGCTAAAAATTGACGCGACCACTTCGCCGGTGCTGATAAAGCTAAACAGCCGTTTGGACTGGCTCAGTTTGAAAATCCGTCCGGCGGTGGCCCAGAACGTAATACCGTTCACGAAAACAAACACCCGGTTCCAGAGAAACAGCATAAAATAGAGCCATTTGTTGGCGCCCGAACTACCCACCAGCACCAGCCCGCCAATGGAAAGCAGCAGAAAAACCAGCAGATAGCCGTTCACCCGCACAAAGCTGGCCCGTTGCCGTAAGCCCTTCACCGCCTGGCCCAGAATATAGACCAGTGAACCACTGGCCATAAACGCCAGCGGCATTTGTGTCCGATCAAAATTGATCAGAAACAGGGACGTTGTGGCCGTAAAGAAAACCGCTCCCGCAGCCCCCATCAGCAACGAGTAGGCCACGAACAACCAGACGGTTTCTTCTTCTCCGGCCTGCAAACTCAGGAGCTTAGCGATTGTGTTCCGTTGCACTTGCATCCGCTGGACGATTATGAAGGTTGTATTCCATAAAAAACAAGGGCCATTCGGGGCGCTCGGGCACATTCCGCAGCTCACAAAACGGCGAGAAGCCCAGTTTGAGCAGGGAGTTCACCCGGAAGGCCAGCTGCGTGGAGGTCACAACCCGGCCAACCTGGTGCCGGGCCGCCATCTGAAGACGGGCCTGATCGAGCCGTTTCGACAGCCCCAACCCCCGGAACTGCGGATCGACCACCAGCCGGTTGAACGACGCAATGGTTTGCCCCGCTAAAACCGCCCGGCAGGAAGCTGGTAACAGATTGGCATACGGAGCCTCTTCAATGGTTGGATGCAGACTCATGCGGGCCGAGGCCACAACGCGATCCTGATCCCGAATGATCCAGTGAAACGCCGTTTCGTCCAGTGGTTCGATCCACGACTGTTTGGTAAAAAAAGCCGGATCAGCGCCGGGTTCATGGCGCCAGGCCAGCACCCGCAGGGCACCAATTTCATCCATCCGATCCGGAAAAATGACCTCCTCGGGTTGGTAAGGCTGGGGTATGACTAGCGTTTTCATATCAGTTAAAAAATCTGGAGGGCTCGTAACCTGTGCATTGCATTCTGACTCCGGGAGCCTTACCGCCCGCTTTCCGGCGGGCTTAACGTGTAATAAAGTCCCACCGAAACCGTCCGGCGATCCTGCGGAAACCGCGCGGCATAGTTGCTGCCATCGGCTTCCCGGATGCCCGGCACGAAATATTCCGTATTCAACAGGTTACGGACCGACGCCTGCACCGACAGTCCCGATACCGGAATCCGGTAGGTCAGGTTGGCATTCAGCACCACAAATGGATCAAACCGTTGGATGGGATTAAGACTGCCCGACGTGCCCTGGCCTGTTTTCCGGGCGCCCACATAATTGGCCGAAACGTACCCACCCAGCCGGGCGGTAAACTGGCGATGCAGCCCGGCATTGGCCATGAAATCCGCAATGTCGCTGATGCGCAGACGGGCATCGTGGTCCCACGGATTGGTGTACGTAAAATTCCACCAACCGTTCCATCCCGTGGATTTGAAGGAACCTTCGCCCTGAAGACCCCAGATCCGGCGTTTGCCAATTGCCTGAAACTGCTGCGTTTGCCCCGACTCGAACGGTACGAAAGCCGTACCAACAGCATTGCTGTAATTGGCCAGAAAACCGACAACGTTCATGCTCCACTGTTTGGTAAACTGGTAGTGCGTGCTGAATTCCAGGTTATTGACCCGTTCGGGCAGCAACGTCGGGTTCGGTAGCTGGCGGGTGGCGGTTGTGCCGTATTTCTGGAGGAACGAAGCATCTTTAAAGGCTTCCGCATACATGGCCTTGAAGATGGCCCGGCCCCGGCTGTAAATAGCGGCCAGCCGGGGGTTTACCACCGTCCCGTAACCGCCATTTTTCCGAATGCGGTTGTAATCGGCCCGCAGTCCGCCGACCAGTTTGAGCGCGCTCATTGCCTGGTACGTCACCTGGGAATACACCCCGACATCGGCGGTTTTGAAGTTATTACCGCCCGGCAACATAATGGCTAATCCGCCGGTTTCGTCGGCCAGCGCCCGCGATGACGTGATGTAATTGCCCTGAATCAACCCGCTCCGGAATTCAACGCCCCCACTCACACTCACTTTAGCCGTTGGAAACCAGAACAGTCGTAGTTCGTTGCGCAGTTGCGTCGATACGCGGTGCTGGTAGGTGGTAGTAGCGGTCGGAACCGAATCCCGGGCCAGTTCCAGCAAACCCAGGCGACCGTTGTAATACCCGTTATAGGTTACCAGACTGGTAGCGCCACTGATCTCGTGCAGCAGGTACGAAGCCAGGTTGAGGATCTGAAATTTTTCACTGAACGCTTTGGTGTAGGTGATCGAAAAAGCGCGGTCGGCGGTGACCCAACGCGGGTTCTTGTCCGTCGCCAGCGTCGAACGGTTCGTATACCAGGGCATGGCCCCTTCATCGGTTTTCCAGTTCAGGTACGAAATGGTCAGGTCTTTGAATTCCAGCTTGGCGCGCACAAACCAGTCGCGTTTGGTATTGCTGAAGGTGACGGGCTGGCCGTTCAGCACGTTTCCAAACAGGTTGTTGTCCAGTCGGGCGGCCCGGTCGGCGCCCTGCGGACTTAACCGAATGGCGGTGGCTGTACCGTCGGGGGCGTAATCGACCGAAAACAGGTTGCTGCCGGGAAAACGATTGGTCAGGTTGGTGCGCCTGATGTAGTCCTGCGCTAAATAGACGCCGTCTTTATTGGTACCCGTCAGATCCAGTCGCCCCGTATAGTCGGCGGCCGTTCGGGAGCCGAAGTTCCACTCCGGATACCGCGACAAATCCATTTCCTCCGAGCGAAAATACCGTCCCGTTACCGACAGCGCCACATCCGGGGTTTTTGCCGTCAGCACCCCGTCAACGTGTTGCCGTTGCAGCGATCCCGCCCGCATCTGCCCCGTAAAAGCGACCTGGCGACCCGGGCCGGGCAGTTCCCGAAAATTTCGGGTAATGATGTTGATAACCCCCATGAACGCATTGGCCCCGTACATGGTCGAAGCCGGTCCGTAGATCACCTCAATCCGTTCGATATCCGACAAGGGGTATTGCGGAGCAATCAGTACTGAATTGGAAACCAGGTCGTTTTCTTCGACTCCGTCGATCAGAATCAGGGTGCGGTCGTTGGAGGTGGAGCGGTACCCCCGCTGGTAAAAATTCGAATAGCCCAGTCCGTTTCCCTTGATCATATCAAAACCGGGCAAATCGTGCAGGGCCTGTTCCAGCGTCTGGTACCCCCGTTGCACCAAATCTTTCTGCGTCAAGACCACCACCGTAGCCGGTACGTAGAGCAGGTTTTCGGCCCGCTTGGATACCGATGTTACCTGCACGATCTGTTCCTGAAAATCACGAACCTGCTGAAACAGGGCTTTATAACGGGGAGACGACGAGAAATCCGGTTCAAACTTCGGGTTAAGGGCCAGCAGTTGGGCAATTGCGCGGGAGCTTTGCGGGAGCGAATCAATCGCCAGGTACGTCATCGACAGGATCTTGTACCCCTGCACGCGTGCATTTTCGCTAAAACTTTTTTCCAGACAAGGCGTCAGCAGCGAAAATACCTCCTCAAACTTGCCGATAGCATACTGCTTCTCAGCCTCGGGAATAACCACCAGCTCATCGCAGCGGTTTTGCCCCCAGACCGGCTGGCAGACCCAACCCGTCAGCAGCAGGGTAATGACTCCAATAAAACCGTATAACTTCGTCATGGTATTGGCTTCTGATTCGGTGTCAGTCGGGCTTGACTTTTTCGTAGGTGATGTCTTTGCCGATGTACTTATTCCATTCGTCAACCGTCAGATTTCGCTTCACTTTTTTCAGCAATTCATTGTACAAATCCGCAGGGTTTACATTCCGGATGCGCACGGTTCGGTCGGCCCCAGCCGCCACCAGCCGTTTTCCATCGCCGGAAAACCGTACGGCCATCACCCAGGAATCAAAATCCTGAATTACAATAGGTTGCTGCTGATGAATGAGATTCCCCGCATCCCGGATCTGGATGGTCCAATCGGCACTGCAACTGGCCATCAGCTTTCCATCCGGCGAAAAAACAAGGTCGTTTACCGTCGATGAATGCCGCCCCGAGAGCAGACTCCCATTTTGGGCCAGATTCCCGCCCGTCATCTCCCAGGCATACAGCAACCCCGTCGACGTACCGGTTACCAGTTGCTGCCCATTCGTACTGAACGCCAGGGCGGTCACGCGGTCGCCTAGTTCCCGGCGCGTTAGAATCACCGGTTTTGCCGCCAGGTTTTGCGGATCGAAACGCAGCAACCGCCCGTTGCTCGATCCGCACAGCAACTGCTTTCCATCGGGCGACAGCCGGGCGCAGTAGATCGGCAGGGCCGTCTTCGTATTTTGCAACGAATCGAGCCGGTTGTCTACAAACTGCCAGCTGCGAAGCTGTCCGTCGGTGCTAATCGAAATCAGGCGCGAACCGTCGTTTGTGTTCAGCAACGACAACATGGGGCCGGTATGGGCTTTGACGGCCAAGGGTGCGTTTTGCGCACGGCTAATTTCCCAGCGGTACAGCATCCCTTTTTCGTTGCCGCCCCACACGGTTTTACCATCCGGACTGAACGCCACCGACCGGATGCCGTTCAGGTTCTGGCGCGGAGCCGCCAACGACTGCGGAGCCTGATCGGGGGTGTCGTAGGACCAGAGTTTGATGGTTCCGTCGTCGCTGCCCGACGCGATGACGTTCCGGCTTGCGCCCGGTTGCACGGCCAGCGCCCGGACAACATCCGTGTGCCGGCGCAAAACCGTACGGGTATTGGCGGCTTTCGAGAGCGCATTGAAGATATCCGGATTGTCGGGCAGTCCGCCGTTGCGGAGGTTCAGCTGATACGCTTCCAGGGCCAGCAGGGCGGGTAAATCGTCCTCGCTATTTTCGGCCATTTGCAGCGCCTGTAACGACAAGGTGCGGGCCACGGCTTTCCCCCGTTGCTGTTCGGCATACTGCTGGGAGCGCACCGCCACGGACCGCTGCGTTTCGGCGTCTTTCTGCGACAGTTCCGCCCGATTGCGTTGTTGTTCGGCTTCTCTGCGGGCCCCATCGGCCTGTTGTTTCTGGGCCACGGCCATTTGCCGGGCCGCTTCCGCTTCCTGGCGTTTCAGTTCGATGGTTTGTTGCCCCCGTACCGCAATGACCCGTTGTTCTTCCGTCAGGTGCCGCTGCTGCTCCGCCATAAGCTCCTGCTGTTCGGCGATTTTTTTCTGCGTAATGGCTTCCCGCGTTTGTTCTTCGGCGCGGTTTCGCTCAAACAACGCAATCTTTTTTTCGGCAATAGCCGCTTCTTCACTTTGTCGCGCCTGCGCCCGTAAAACCGCTGAGACAATCAGGAAAAAGAGCGAAACCAGCGAACCGATTCCGAGAAAAATAGCGAAAAACCGCGCCCGACGGAGTTCTCGCTTCTGCCGCTCCTCTTTGCTGCGAACGGCAAAATCATACTGATCACGACTGTATTCCAGAAAGTTAATCACCCGTTCCAGGTACGGATCATACCGGTTGGCCCAGCCGGGTGTCGGACGGTTTTCGGTCAGCCACTTCAGGCCAATCTGCAATTCCGGGTTGACCCACAGGCCCGTGCGCCCTTCGTGATACAGCGTGGCCGAGTTGCTCACCTGCCGATAAAACTTGGCCGAATCCACTTCCTCCTTCACCCAGGTATGAAGCCGGTCCCACAGGTGAATAAGTCGTTCGTGGCTCAGGTCAATGATCAGCCCGTCCTCGGTGTTCACCGTTGTGGATGGCGTCAGAAAGGCAACTTCCGGTTCCCGAAACCGGTTCAGGACGTTACATAATAAGCCACTGTCCAGCCCCGTCACGTTTTCCATGGCCCGCACCGATAGGGGTTGAACCAGACCGGTATTGCCCGCATTCAGGACGATCAGCGACTTAAATATTTTCTCGGTTACCAGTCGGCTCCGCTCGTCGGGCAGGTTCTCATAAACCTCTTCGGCGTGGACGGTAATCGCCTTCTGCATGGTGCCGATGGCTTCATAATCGCTCACTTCGATCTGATTACCCGAGGTGCGCTTTAGCTGCCAGTAGTTCCAGGTACGCATCAGCGCGTGTTGCAGAATCGGCAGTTGATCAACCTTTTCGCCAATGTCCGATAGCAAACGATCGATCAGCTCCTCCGAAATAGTGGCACCCATCACCTGCACCGGCGTTACGATGGCCTCCCGGACTTCGTCGCGGGTCATCTTGGGCAAGAGGTAATAGCCGTTGTTGATGGCTTCGGTAAGTCCCTCGTAATCGGTGCATTCGTCCAGATAATCCGAGCGCATGGTCAGCACCACGTAAACCGAGGACGAAGCATGATGACTCAGCGTCAGGATCAGGTTGATAAATTGCATGACTTCACCCTGATCCTCGTCTGCCTGGTGGTACCGGAAAAGCTCTTCAAACTGGTCGATTACCAGCAAAACATTGGTCTGCTTACACCAGTCCAGCAAGGCTACGGAATCAGTCCGCAGCCAGCGTTCCACTTCCTGCGGACTAAACCGTTCGGCAAAGGCATGATTCTGCCGACTAAACGTCTGATGCAGGCTCTGCGCCAGATTACGGATCGGCGTGGCTTCCGGATTAAAAAAAACCACCTGCCACGGGTCGTCGGTAGACGCTTTCAGGTTTCCGCTCACCAGCTCGGGAATAAGGCCGGCTTTGACCAGCGACGATTTTCCGCTGCCCGACGAACCGATAATTGCCAGAAAACGCGAATAGGCGAGTTTTTCCTTCAGGTTACGCAGTTGGCTTGTGCGCCCAAAGAACAGGTAGGCATCTTCCTGTTCAAAGCTCCGCAATCCGGGAAAAGGATTTGTATAGGTGATCTTATTGTATACCTCGACCATTCCGTAACCCGCCGTTAATTCGTACCTGCTTACTTTTCACCGATTCTGGAAATGAAAATGTTACGATTCCGGTTGTTGACAAACTCGTACCGAAACTCGTCAATACCGTTGATCGTCAAATAAATACCCATCCCTCCAATGGGTCGCTCTTCCAGCGGCTGGGTAAAGGTTTCTTCGCCGGGCAAATCGCGCTGGAGGGGATCAAACGGAGTGGCATCATCTTCCAGCGTCAGGATCAACTGCCCATCAGCCACCTCCGTAACCACATCGACTGAGCCGCTCCGCCCGGCCTCTTCGTAGCCATGAACAATGATATTGGTGGCTATTTCATCGATGGCAAGCATCAGATTGTAAGCGGCTTTTTTGGATAAACCGACCCGCTGCGCTTCTTCTTTGGCTACCTGACGGATGTCAGCCAGCGAATCAAGCGTACCCGGAAACGTTTTGCGTTCCATCGTTATCGAATTGAGAGTTGATACTGCTCAGCCAACGGGCTGATCGATTGGGACAGTGAAAGCTTATTCGCTGTATTGTGGCGGGTTGAAACGGCCGATGGCCGTCTGGTAAAAATCTGGAAACTCAGTACCCACCTTTAACCGTGCCACAGCCAGGCGAATACGCTCCCACCGGGCCGGACCCGAATGATCCGGCCTTAGAGGTACTGGTCCACAATGTTAATACTGTGGTGAAGACCGGTTTTTTCCAGCGTTTCCACCACCGATTCCTGCGGTTTTACCATATAAACCGCCAGGTGCGTACCCATTTTCTGCTTGGCAAAAATCAGGACCCGCAACCCCGCCGATGAGATAAAGGTCAGGTTTTCGACAAACAGCACGAGTTCATCCGGCTGTTCGACGGCCAGCCGTTCAATTTCTTTCTGAAACTCCCGGGCCGAGAGGGAATCGACTTCGCCGATCAGCGTGATTTTGGCTACTTTTTTGGCTTCTGCCAGTATTTGAAAGCTCATAGTTGATCTTTTTTTAGAATGACAACAGGATTATTTTCCAATCAGAATCACGATGCTGCGGGCACCCACCAGAAAATCGGTCTGGTTCTCGAGTTCGGGCTCCTGACCCACATCAAAACTATCCTCGCCGTACCCCATATCGGTATTGGCAACGAGGTGCCAGCGTTTGCCTTCGGGCAAGGCTGGCAATTCAAAATGCAACCCATTCCAGTACATATTCATGGCGACGTAGACCATGTCGTCCTTGACGATGCCCTGCTTGGCGTGGTCGCCACAGAGCAGAAACGCAAACGACCGACTCGACTCCGACCAGTCGCAGTTCCAGGCTTTGGTACCGTGGAAACTGATATCCGGAAAACCGCTGCTGGCGTAATCCCAGTACTGGAAAAAAGTCGGGCTGCGCAACACCGGATGGTGGCGTCGAAACTGAATCATGCGCCGGGCAAACTGGTACAGATCCGCATTTGCCTCCAGTTGCGACCAGTCGAACCAGTTCAGTTCGTTGTCCTGGCAATAGGTGTTGTTGTTCCCTTTCTGGGTCCGGCCCACCTCATCGCCCATGAGCACCATCGGAATACCCTGACTCACCATCAGAATGGCAAAGGCGTTCTTGACCTGCTTGTGGCGCAGGAAATTGATGGCCGGATCATCGGTTTCGCCCTCCCAGCCGCAGTTCCAGGAATTGTTGTCGTTGGCGCCGTCGTTGTTGTTTTCGCCGTTGGCCTCGTTATGCTTTTCGTTGTAGGCAAACAGATCGTACAGCGAAAAACCGTCGTGACAGGTGATGAAATTGATGCTGGCCGTCGGTCCGCGCTGGCTGTACAAATCCGGCGACCCGATGAGACGCTGCACCATTTCGCGAACCATACCCGACTCGCTTTTCAGGAACTTACGTGCCGAATCCCGGTATTTTCCGTTCCACTCTGCCCAGCGTCCGTAGGCTGGGAAGGACCCCACCTGGTACAAACCGCCCGCATCCCAGGCTTCGGCAATTAGTTTGCATTTGGCCAGAATCGGATCATACGCCAGCGATTCGAGCAGGGGCGGATTGCTCAGCGGGCTACCGTCCGGAGCGCGGCCCAGAATGGCGGCCAGATCGAAACGAAAACCGTCGATGTGGTAATCCGCGGCCCAATACCGCAGGCAGTCGAGCACCATGTTCCGCACGACCGGGTTGTTGCAATTCAGCGTATTGCCTGTTCCCGAAAAGTTGAAGTAATAGCCTTCCGGGGTGAGCATGTAATACGTTTTATTGTCGATGCCCCGGAACGAGATTGTATGCCCCCGGTGATCGCCCTCGGCCGTGTGGTTAAACACCACGTCAAGAATCACTTCGATGCCCGCTTTGTGCAGTTCCTTGATGAGCGTTTTGAGTTCATCGACCTGCATTCCGAACTTCCCTGTGGCTGCGTATCCGGCTTTGGGCGAGAAGAAGTTAACTGTACTGTAGCCCCAGTAATTCACCAGCACTTCGCCGGTTGTGGGGCTTTCGCGACTGTTTTCCCACTCGTCAAACTCGTAGATCGGCAGCAACTCGATGCAATTGATACCGAGTTCTTTCAGATACGGAATCTTCGCCCGGATGGCGCTGAACGTTCCCCGGTTCTTCACCCCGGAACTGGGGTGCTGGGTAAACCCGCGCACGTGCATTTCGTAGATCACCAGGTCTTCAATCGGCGTTTCGAGCGGGTGATCGTTTTCCCAGTCGAAGTCCTCGAAAGCCAGCCGCGAACGGTACGGATAGATGTTGTCCCAGTTCGGTTTGGCCAGCCAGGTGTCGCGCCCGCCGGTTACTTTGGCGTACGGATCGCTCAGGATTTTCGTCGGATCGAAGCGGTGGCCCTGGGCGGGGTTATACGGCCCGTCCATGCGATACCCATACTCAAGCCGTTCGTAGTCGAGTTCAAAGACGATCATGCAGTACACATTCCCGATCCGGAACTCATCGGGAATCGGAATTTCGGCAAACGGTTCGGCTTCGCCCCGCTCGAACAGCACCAGCGTGCAGGACGTGGCCGCGCTCGAATAGATGCTGAAGTTCACGCCGTTGGCAACCATCGTAGCCCCGAACGGCAGCGCGTGCCCGCGCCGGAACTTGATGCCCTGGTGTTCGTGGGTCGGGTAATAATCAATCCGGTTCTCGATCATGATCAGGCGGTTTTAAGGATAGTCAGCCCTTCGTCCAGCGTTTCAGCCAGGCTGAAGAAGGCCAGAAAACCCGTATTGGCCATGATGTCCTGGATTTCTTCGGAGGTTCCGACCAGCACGACTTTGCCGTTTTTGGCCTTAACCTGCCGGTAGATCATCAGCAGGACCCGCAACCCGGCACTGGACAGAAAATCGACGTTCGTTAGATCGATGATGACCTCACTTTGTCCCTGAATGGCCGTCAGTGCGGTTCGTTCGAAGTCGGGTGCGGTTTTGCTGTCGATGCTTCCGGTGGCCTCGATCAGGGTAATGGTATCAACTGTACTGGATGTTACATTCATGCCTTTAAACGTTAGGAGTGGCTTATTGAACCGGAGTCAGCAACACTTTGACGCGCACCTGCTGGTCGGTATCCGGCAGTTTCACCGTCAGGGCCTGGGCATCGAAATTCGCGTACGGCTGATCATCGATAAAGCATTCGCTGATGACGACACTGCCTTTGGGTAAAATGTCCGGCGAAACGTACAACAGGTTGTCCTTGAACGAATCCGGATACGGTTTGAAGTAGAAATAAGTCGGCTGCTTGGTAATCAACAGATTGATGTAAACCGTCGACAGGTAGCAAAGCTCGGTGCTGTGGTAGGCGCTCATCGAGTGGCTGCCCTTCAAGCGTTCGGTGCCCAGCAAGTACGGCATCCCGTTGGAGAATACGTTGAAGTAAACCCCGCCGTCGTCGGTATCGAGGAAGAACGCGTTGTAGAACGAAGCGGCTTCGCGAGCCTGCTTTTCGTACTCTTTATCGTCCAGCAAACCGTGCATAATCAGGTACGCCAGAATGGCCTGCTCCTGCTGCCACCAGGCTTTCCGGTCGTGCCACACAAACCGGTGGTATTTACCGCCCGCTTTGGATTCGCGTTCCACCACATCGTACCAGCCACCGCGCTGCTGATCGGAACCGACGGCGGGCATCAGTCCGGCAATTTTATTGGCAAATTCGAGGTATTCCGGTTTCGGATTCAGCGAATACATCCGCATCAGGTTCCAGGCAATCTTCAGGTTATGCCCCACCACGGCCCGGTTTTGCTGCCAGCCCCAGGTTTGGTCCTTGCTCCAGTCTTCCATGAATTTTTCCTGAACGAACGGGCTGTTCTCGTAGTCCGGGAAATACTTCGTAATGGTATCGAAGGTATATTCCAGAAAATCGGCGTATTTCTGCTCGCCCGTGGCCAGGTAAAGGTTCACCAGGTAAGCCGGTGCGTGGTCGCCCACGGAGTTCCAGTTTTTACGGGCTCGGTTGTGCGCCAGCGATTCGTCGCGCGGGTCGAGACCGATGGGGTCGATGTGTGAGAAATAGCCTTCTTTCTCGTTGTCTTTGAAGTATTTCTCGAACAGATCGATGGTTTTTTCAATGTCGAACAGGATCTTTTTATCCCCCGTGATCCGGAAAGTCTGGGTCGGTCCGGCCAGGGCATAAATCTGCTCGTACATCGGAATGGAGTAATAATCGTCCCCAAATTCGGACGTGAGCAGTTTGGTTTCCTTATCGCCGTCAACCTTCAAACCGTGGTACCAGTAAATGAGGTTATCGTCCTGATCGAAAAACCGCATGTGTTCGCGCAGGTACTCCGTTCCTTTCTCGGCCCCTTCCAGAAAGGCGTCGTTACCGGTCAGCATATACGCCGAGGCAAACCCGTAGATCATCCGGGAGATGGTATCGGTTTCCTGGAGGTAGTCACCTTTTTTGGCTCCGCCCAGGTGCAGCATCGTACGGTATTTCCGGTAATCAATGGATTCTTCCGGGTAGTTGAACTGCCATTTCAGGTAGCTTTTCGCAATGGAATTGATTTGCTGAATCCACCAGTCCTGGGTTTCGTGCCGGAATTCGAGCGGTTCCTTGCCGGGAAAAATCAGCCACTGGGCTTCAAACAGCGGTTCGTCGTTTTCCACACCGGGGTAAAACGTGCCGTAAGCGTGTACGTACTGCCCTTCCTGCGACAGCATTTCAAAGATCACGGCCGTGGCATCCTGGTAGCCCTCATCCAGATTCCGGACGCTGCGGGCGTAGGTGGTGGGAATCAGGTTCAGTTTAAACGAACGGCCATCGGATGTTTCGAGAAAAAAAGCCCGTTCTGACGGGATAAATTCGGTTACGTAACCCGAAATCGTATCCGAAAACGTAAAGTCAATACGCATGTTGGCCGTTTTGCCCAACTGTCCGTTGGTGCCTTGAGCCGGTTTTTCCACTTCGGTTTCCATAAAATTGGAGTGAGGTTTTGGAGTGAGATTGATGTCTTGCGTGATACGGAAAATCAGGCGTCCTGATCGGTATAGCCCTGACTGATTTCGACGATATTGCCGTCGGGGTCTTTGAGCCAGACGGTTTTCCAGCCCGGAATAAAATCGCTGAAATCGAGCGGCCCCAGCGTGATCTCGGCCGCGTCGCCCAGCGCCTGAACGGCTGCGCCGACATCGGTGACCTGAAAAGCCAGGTGCCGGACACCCGGATAATGCGGACCGTCGCCAGCCGGGGCCGGCAGGTTGGGCAGCTCGGCATCGGCCCGGAAAAGTTCCAGGTAGACCGACTGATCATTTTTCAAAAAAACGATCTCATTGTCTCCACCCAGCGGAACCACCCGCGCCCGACGGAAGCCAAAATGGGCGCTGTAAAACCGTTCGGTGCGGACGGGGTCGGCACACGACAGTGCGATGTGCGAAAAAAGCAGGTTAGCCATACAAGGGAGGTGAATTAATCGGCGAGTAGTTCAATGATCTTCCGGGCAAAAAGGTGGGCGTGTCCGCCGGATCGGCCTGTTACCAGATCGCCGTCGACCACCACATCCTCGTTGGTATAGAGGGCACCGTAGGCTTTGGCGTCGCCGATCAGGTTGTTATGGCACACCAGCCGCCGACCCTTCACCAGTTCCGTTGCGGGCGCCACCAGCCACAAACCGTGGCATATAATGCCTTTCAGAATCGATTTTTCGGCAAAAACCCGTTGTAGAAAAGCCGTGGCCGGGGGAATTTTGTCGACGTCTTCGGTATACCGCAACCGATCCGATACCATGCCCGAAGGCACGATAATGGCTGAATAACTACGCAATTCGTCGTCGGTGATCGACTCAAAACTTTCCCAGCAATCCATCGGGGCCCGGTATTCGTGGCCTTGAAACGTGATTCGTTCCTGCCCCCAGAGCCGCGTCAGAAAATGCAGTTCGGCCCCTTCTTCCGGGAAACGATATTTATAGTAAAAGATCTCGTTCTCGTAGTAATCGCTTTCCAGCAGAATACCGATTTTTTTTCCTGCGAGCTTCATAGCGGGCGGTTAAAAGGTTAGGAATCCCTCTCAGGCCAGTGAGCCATCGGGGTGTTGAACCATGCCCGCAAAGTGGATGGCAATCCGGCCGTCGCGCAGCACCCAGCTGTCGGCAAAGCGCATGTTGCTCTCGCCGTCGGCAGTGGTCATCGTGATCTGTTCGGTGATCATGAGCGTCTCGGGCGCTTCGGTTTCGGCCCAGAATACGATGTCGGTTTCCAGACCGTCGATGCCCAGAATCCCTTCCATGTGCTGGCGAATCTGCTCGCGTCCCTGGTAGATCAGCGGTTTTTTCATGAAGCTGCTGATCAGCAGCGCGTCGTCGGTGTATTGGTCGAGGAGGGCTTCGATGTTCTTGTCGAGAATATGCTGGATATGCTCCTTGTACATCTGCCCCAGTTTGCTATCGGGAACGTTTTTCATAGAGTTAAAAAAGAGGAAGGATGGGTTACCACGAATCCGGTTTTACATCTGGAAAAGCATTACATCGGACATGACCAGCGTTAGCGGCAGGCGGTAGTCCGGGTATTGTTGCTTGATCCGGTTGATCAGTTCTTCACCTTTCAGGCCCGCCAGCACCTGCTCTTTGGCAAATTCCAGGTAGGTGATCATGGTCGGGAAAATGGAGGCATCAGTGGGGTCGCCGTGGCCCGGAACGATTACATTGTAATTCTTCTCCTGAAAACCGCGTAACACCGCAATCCAGGCATCAAAGCAATAGTCGCCATCGGCGGTTTTTTCGCCGAAATAAGGGTAGGCACCGTTGTAAACCAGGTCCTGCGGCAGCAGAATACCGTAGTCCGGCAGTTCAATCACCAGGTTGACGGGCGCTTCCGTATCCGTTATTTTGATCAGATTCAGCGTCAAACCGTCGAAAACAAACTCCCCTTCGGCCAAAACCTGATCGGGCGTCACTTTTTCGGACGGAATCAGCGCAGCCGCTTTTTCGCCGTGAATGTTCCGGTGGTAGTTCAGGACAAAATCCGCCATCTGGTTGATCCGGTCGATAACGTCTGGCAGCGCATACAACGGATAATCCCGGAACGTGGCCGCGCCGAACCAGTGGTCGGGGTGGTAGTGCGAGATAATGACCCGGTCGAGCGGTTTGCCCAGACTTTCGATGTACGTCCGAAGTTCGTCGGCATGCGGTTTCAACTGAAGCGTATCGACCAGCAGCAGCTTCGTCGGGGTTTCGATCACCTGCGCGTTGACCAGTTCGCCGTCTTCGGGAGCCTGCACACAGTGGATCGTAAACGCATCGCGCTCAATGGTTTTTACCGAGAGGTACGTAAGGGTTTGGGTAAGCATGACGGTTTGGGAATAAAGATTCGTTCAGTATCCGTGAATTAGAGCGTAGCCGATCCTTCGTGGTATTTCAGATCGTCGACCACGTACCGGGTAATTACCGGCTGGTCGCCTTGCAGCTTCACCTGCCAGGTCTGGTAGGCATCGGCCACGATGCGCTTGCTGGTGGCTTCGGGCGCATTCCAGACGCTAGCTTCCCACTGCACAATGACCTTCACCTCGGCCTGATCGCCCTGAATCGTGGGCGTTACTTCTTTCAGGGTATGCACCTCATCGAAAAAGATCCGGATGACCCGCTGAAACCAGCCTTCAAACCCGGCCCATCCGGTTATGGTTGCTTCGGGAAATACCATTTCCAGTTCTTCATCCGCCAGCAGTGGAAGCAGTTCCACCATCGGCGCATGAACGTCTAATTTTTTATACCATACATCGGCCAGAGCCGTAATGGCTTCTTGTGTCAGTTGCTGTGACATCGTCTCAGTGAACGGTTTTCAGTGAAAAATAGAATGACAGGAGCCGCCCGGATCAGCTTACTGACCGCAGGCAACACTCACGAGGTCAGGGTTGGAATCACCCGCCAGGACTAAATCAATCAGGAACGGTTTATCGTCGGCCAGCATCCGCTCGATGGCGGGCTGAATCTCCTCCACCTTCTCGACGCGCACGGCATCTACGCCCATTGCCCGGGCCAGCTGATCGAACTGAATCGCCGGATACGAAAGGTCAAAACTCAACGGAAAGGCATGTTCGGCAATGGTTCGCTCCTTCCAGTACTGGCTGATATTGAGCTGGAGCAGCTTGTACGATCCGTTATTGCAGACGACAAACTTGGCCCCGGTTTTGTGTCGAACGGCCGACCAGAGCGTCTGAATCGTGTACATGCTTCCACCATCGCCCGAGAAACCAATGACGGTTTTGGACGGATCGACCATTTTAACCCCGATTGCGCCGGGAAAACCAACGCCCAGCGAACCGCCCCGCGTAATGAAATAGCTACCGGGCTGTTGCGGAGGAATAAACCGCTGCAAACCGGGCGAACTCGTCAGGGCCTCGTCGAAGATGACCACATCGGACGGCACATACCGCGCCAGCACTTCGGCGAAGTGTTCCATTGTGAGGGCACTTCCTTCGGCGGGCGGAGCGGGAGCCGCTTTCCCGGCTTTGGCTTCCGAAAGCTGCCGGATTCGCTCGCTGACTGCCTGCCGCTGCTCCGGGCTCAACCGGCGTTCCAGCGCATCGGCCAAAAGCTGTAACGAGAGTTTGGGGTCGCTGATAACACCCAGGTCAACGCGGTGATTCTTAGCGATTTCGTAGCCATCCAGATCCATATGAATGACCTTTGAACCCGCTTTGTAAATATCGTCCAGCCGCGGAAAAACCTCCGGTACCATGTAGGTTCCCACGATCAGGTTCACATCCCCCTGGCTGGTCATCGGGTAGCTGTAGTCGCCAAACATGTGGCCGGTCGTACCCTGATACAGCGGGTGGGTATTGTCCATAAACACATCCCCGAAATCAACACCGTACACCTTCGCACCGAGCAGTTCGGCCACGCGGGTCAGTTCGGCATTGGCGCCCGAATACGCTACACCGTCACCGGCAAAGAGCACCGGCGTTTCGGCATCTGCCAGCCATTCGGCGGCCTGTTCGATCAGTTTCGCTTCGGGCGCGACCCGGGTCGACGGCAGACTCGTCGGAAAAACCGGCTCGTCGTTCAGTTCATCGAGTACATCCATCGGCAGACAGACGTAAACCGGTCCCATCGGGGGCGTGGCGGCTATTTTGATGGCCCGGCGAAGCGTCCGTAACAGCGACTTCGACGAATGCACCAGCGTGGCATATTTGGTGACGGGTTCCATCATGGCCACCAGATCGTTCGCCATCTGGGCGTCCATGTTCATGTACTGTAAGCCCGCATCGGCACCAATAACCACCAGCGGAGCGTGCCCCCGTTTGGCCTGGTACAAAGCCCCCACGGCGTTGCCGATTCCCGGCGAGCTGTGCAACTGCACGAGCGTCGGTTTTTGGGTAGCCCGGGCGTAGCCGTCGGCCATCATCACCGCAATGGATTCCTGCAACGTCAGGATGTACTTCATGTCAGGATATTCCGACACCGCGTCCAGGAAGCCCTGTTCAACCGTGCCGGGATTTCCAAACATATGGGTCATCCCATCGGCCAGAAACTGCTCGATGATTTTCTGATTACCCGTTTTACCAGCCATACCGTTTCACGCCCTGATCCAATACCGCAACAAACTGGTCGCCAAATTCAAATGCACATTGCAGCGACCGGGCCGTAATGAACGGGTAATCCACAATGACGGAGGTTTCCTTGCCAAAATTTCCGTGGTATTGCCCTTCTGGTCCGACTGCATCCGCCAGGATGTATTCCAGGCAATATGGCGGTGGTCCCATGTTCAGGTCGGTATGCAGAAACCCGGTTCCATCGTGGTAATCATACTCAATACAGTGTCCAGTGACGTGTTTTCCGCGAATAATGGAGATCCGTTCGTTGAAATCGCGGGCAAAAACCAGGGGCGCAACGCCGTAGCAAATGGCGCCAATCGGCATATTTTTCTTATAAAAAGCCAAGATAATGTCGTGTACCCGCTGGTTATTCACCATATCGATAATCGGGCCACTGCCGCCCACCACGAGCAGGGCAGCGTATTCTTCCGTCAGTTTTTCCTGCGCAACTTTGACGTCGGCGAAATACTTTTCAAACTCCCGCAGAAAGTTAGGGACCGAAAAATAAGGGCGCTCCGGAATGATTTCCGACATATTAATCCGCTCGTCCAGCCGGTTCGATGCTTCGAAGGCCTTCACCATTTCGGCGGCCTGCGGAGTGGTTACGGCAATCCCTAACGGAGGATCAATATACGTCGTATCATAGCTGGGTGGCAGCGCTTCGGCTTTCTTGCCTGTAGGGGTAATAAATTCAACGGTGTAGCCCGCTTCTTCCAGTTTGGTCAAGGGAGCGACCAATTCAATCCCCCAATAGCCGTATTCCGACAGAATGGCTAAAATTTTCTTTGACATAAGAAGAACTATTTCGATTAAAAAAGAGTGAAAGGCACGCAGCACACAACAGACTCTGCACACCATAGGCAGCGACTGCCAGGATTAATAAGACTGGAGAAATACTAGTTAACCAACAAAAAATAGTAGGGAGAATCTAGGATTCTGGAGGACGGACAGTTCATAATGAAAGAGGATTTAGGTGTATGCTTTCGAAATATTACCTTTCAAAGGTAAGCTATCACTTTCCTCTTTCGAAAAATATGTCGCAAACGACAGAGCCAAAGGAGCCAACGACCGGCTTTTGGGTGTGAGAATAATTTGGAGACGTTAGCGCATTAGAAAATGCTGAATAAATTCATCTTTATACACCCGGCCCAGCGGAATAACGTGACCGGCAATCTGGACTTCATAGTCGTTGAAGGCTTCAACCCTTAGCAGGTTAACCGCATACGACCGGTGCACCCGAACGAAGGAAAGATTGGACAGCCGTTGCAGCAATACTGCCAATGATATCCGCAGGACAAACTTGCGGTCGGGTGTAACGACCGTTGTGTATTTATCTTCGGCTTCTATATATAGAAGCTCGCTCTGATAAATGCGTACAAAATAGTAATTCTGCTTCAGGAAAATATTATCCCCGATTTGCAGAATCGTTTCACCGTCGCGTACCTGATTCGTCGGAATTGCTGGTGGTGCGCTTTCGGACTTCTCCGGTGTAGATCGGACGGCAAAGTTACTCAGGGCAATTTCGATGGCAATCCGCAGATTGTCAATGGTAACGGGTTTGGTCAGATAGGCCGCAGGCATGGTCACTTTCGCTTGTTCCAGCGTACCACGATCGGTCAGAGCCGAAAGATAGATAACCGGCACGGGGCGGTGGGCCACCATCTGCCGGGCTGTTTCAATCCCGTTCCAGTCGCCCTTCAGATTGATATCGCAAATCACAATGTCGACCGTTTCCTGCTGGAAGAGTGCCAGGGCCCGATGGCCAGTTGACGCTGTTCCGGCAATGGAATAGCCTTCTTGCTCTAGTTTTACACAAAGATCTAGGGCCAGAATGGCTTCGTCTTCGACAATCAAAATTGTAACGGGCTGGACTGAAGTAGCTTCCATTAGGATTATGTTTGACACTACTATTATTTCCAATTTGTAGTGCCTTCTGTGTCAACAAGGCTGTAAGGCGTGATTGACACTAAATTACTATCAAATAGGTATAAATCATAAGTAAAGGTATAATTATCAGACTAATAAATTACCTTTCCCTTGTAAAACAATTTGTTTACAACCTGATAAAATAATAGTGCTATACCCTTTACCAATAGTCTTAGCCCCAAAGCCAGTACTATTTCTACTAGATCAGGTTTGGTATGATTCGTGTTTAATTTCTGAATTACCGCATACTTATATTATGGCCCTTTTTATGCGGCTTGTCATCGGCCAACGGCTATCCATGTGTATCTTTCGAAAATAGATAAATTCATATCGTTGATTAAATTATTGACATTATAAGTCTGATCAAACTGCCGCAACCCAGACATCGTTTTTGTAACTCATTATAATGAATCTTAAACTATTCCTTTCTTTAGCCATAGCTATCTTACCCATTCAGGGTATAGCACAAACCGATTTCCTGCCTGACTCACTCCGTCACGCTCCAGATTCGGTCAAAACCTGGACTCTCCGGGAAATTGGTGATTCTTTAATCTTTGCTGGGCAGATTACAACGGCCAAACAGGCTTTTGTGCAAGCTCTGGCTATTGCCCAGAAATCCGGCCGGCCCGCCGATATCGGTTTGGGTTATCGGGGTATGGGCTACTGGCACTCCAATGTGGGTGAATATGATCAGGCCGTTACCTGGTACCAGAAGGCATTACACCAATTCGAGCAGCAGCAGCGTACGCGGCAATACATTAAAACTTTAAGTTACATCATATTTTGTTACACCCGGCTCCATCAGGACAAGCAGGCGCTGTATTATATCAAAAAGGGGATTTCCATGGCTAGTAAAGAAGGCTATACGGATCTGCTGATTGCTTTCTACAATGGGTATGCGGTTTACGCCGACCAACACAAGCAGTTTAAGGAAGCGCTGCAGTACCGCAAAAAGATTCTGACCTACTGGAAGGAAAAGAAAGCCTGGCAGGAATACTACATTTCTCTTTTTAATATGGGATTGTTGTATAAAAATATGAAAGAATACCATCGTTCGGAACAGGCCTTCCGGGAAACGCTGGCCTACACCCAACGGGTTCATGACACGTATTTGAAGGGATATGTGCTGGCGGGTATACCATACGCCCTGATTCCGCTGGGCAAATTGGATGAAGCCGAAAATTTCTGCCAACAGGCTATTGACTGGATCGATAAAACCAATACAGAAAAACACGCCCTGCTTGTCGACATTAATGATCATCTGGGCCGAATTGAGGAAAAGCGAGGTAATTTTCAAAAGGCCCTAATGTATTACCGACGTCAGGTGGTCCATAAAGACAGTGTTTTTAATGCCGAAAAGATCAAGCAGGTCAATGAACTGGAAGCCCGCTACCAGAACCGAGAAAAAGAAGAACAGATTCGCCAGTTGGCAGAAACCAACGCCCGCCAGACCCGCCAGATCTGGATAGGCTCGGGGGGCGTAACAATTTTGCTGATTCTGCTGGGCACTTTATATCATCTTTACCGGCGCATCGGCCAGAGTCGGCAGAAAATTCGGCAACAGTCAGAGCAATTGACCTTGATGATGAAGGAACTCCACCATCGGGTCAAGAATAACTTAGCGATTGTCTCCAGCCTACTTTCGCTTCAGGCAACGCACCTGAAAGACGAGAATGCTCTGGAAGCCGTTCGGGTCAGTCACCAGCGGGTCGAAGCCATGTCGCTCATTCACCAGCGGCTCTACCAGACAGAGGAAGTCACCACCATTGATATGCAGGCTTATCTGACCGATTTGACCTATGGGCTGATGAAAGCCTACGGTTATCAGCCAACGGAGTTTGATCTCCAACTGGATATCCAGGTGATCAATCTGGATGTGGATGTGGCAACTCCCATCGGCCTGATTGCTAACGAACTTATAACAAACTCGTTTAAACACGCTTTTCCAGGCATCCCCCATCCTAGGCTAGTTATTAAACTGGATTCAATTCCTGGAGCTGCACTACCTGGGGTAACGCTGGAAGTACACGACAACGGACCGGGCATTGAAACTCGTAACTGGCAGAAACTCGACCGGCGTAGTTCGTTTGGTAAGCAACTGGTCGTTATGCTTACTGACCAGATGGAAGGTAAGCTAGAATTGTTCCAGCAAAATGGTGCTTTATTCCGGTTGTCTGTTCCGCAAACTCGCTTGTCAGCGTAGAAGAGTTTGACACAGGCAGTGGCGCTATGGTATTTTACGAGAGCATCAAAAAGTGTGGGGCTACTGGTAGACTTTACTAGTTTAGCCTATAACCGATCGGCCCAATGGAACTACAGCCCCCTTCTCCAGTTGCCCCAACAGAACAACCGGGTGAGTCTGGCTCAACTCCATCACATCTTTCAAGTGGAAATAGTTAGAAAAACCGGCATCTGTACAGCTTTTCCCCTGGCGCTTGCTGCTTCAAGAAGGAATTAACGAGTATGGCTGAACGATCCATTCACATCCATAAACTACTTACTTATTTTATTGCCAGCGTATGGCTGATCAACGGCCTGGTGTGTAAAGTCCTCCAGCTGGTCCCCCGCCACCAACAGATTGTGGCCCGCATCTTAGGAGAAGACTATGCTCCCCAACTCACCCGGCTTATTGGCTTTTCGGAGATCCTGCTGGCCGGATGGATTCTTTCTTTTCATCAGACCCGCCTGTGCGCCTGGACCCAAATCCTACTAGTCGTCTTAATGAATGCCATTGAGTTCGTCCTGGCCCCGGATCTGCTGCTCTTTGGCCGCCTAAACGCCCTCTACGCCTTGCTGTTTGTGCTGCTGGTTTACAGCAACGAATTTGTGTTCAACTCCCGGCCCGACTCTGCGAAGTATGTTTGATTTTCTCAGAAACCACCCCTTTGCCGTCGAAGCGTTTTTTGAGTATTCGCTGGTGCTCACCTATGCGCTACCCCAGCAGGATTTGCAACCTTTGATTCCCGAGTGCCTGAGGCTGGACACGTTCCAGGACCGCTGGGCGTTTGTGGCCCTGGCCCTAGTGCAAACCAAAGCCTTACGCCCCAAAGGACTGCCCGCCTTTTTGGGCAGCGACTTCTTTCTGATGGGCTACCGCATCTTTGTTCGCTATGCCACCCCTACCGGCCGACACCTGCGGGGCTTGTACATCCTACGATCCGAAACGGATAGTACCCGCATGGCCATGCTGGGCTCGGTCTTCACTCACTATGGATTCACGGCAACGGATATTGACCAGCACGAGCAGGAAGACCGCTTGCAGATCCGTTCGCAAAAATCGGGGGTGGATATCCTGGTCAACACCCACGTGTCAACCGGCTTGCCGCTACCCGCCCACTCTCCTTTCCCTTCCTGGCAACAAGCCCGGCGGTATGCCGGTCCTTTGCCCTTCACCTTTTCGGTGGATCCCCACCACCGGCACGTGCTGATCGTTGAAGGGCTGCGTGAGCAGTGGCATCCTAAGCCGGTGGAAGTTATCAGAGCCCGGGTGCCGCTGCTGCAAGCGGCACCCTTTCAGCACAGCCAGTTGGCCAGCGCTTTTATCATTCGACAACTCCCTTACTGGTGGAAACCCGGTCAACGTCAACCATGGAACCCATAAGAAAACCCTTTCAGGGGGTGGTTAACATCCTGCGCTTTAACTGGCACCTGTACGCCTGGGCGGGTGGTCTGGTAATCCTGCTTTGGCTGGTAAGCCCCCTGCTCACCAGCCCCTACAGGGTCTGGTTCCCGCTTATCGCCTGGCTTATTGTCCTCGGTACGCTAACCTCGCTGCTGGTCTCCTTTTACGTTTATGACCGCTCGAATCTATACCGCTTTTCCTGGCTGAACGCCGTGTTTGACACCCCGCCATCCACTCTCTTAACTTTTCATGCGGGGTTTGATGAGACCAGCGCCCTGTTGCAGCAGCGATTTCCGCAGGCCCACCTGCAAGCGTTTGACTTTTATGATCCCCAACGGCACACGGAGGTGTCCATTCAACGGGCCCGGAAGGTGTATGCTGCCTATGCCAACACCCAGTCCATCCAAACTTCCCAAGTCCCCCTACCGGACGGGGTAGCCGATGGCATCTTTTTGGTGCTGGCCGCCCACGAGATCCGCCACCCCGCCGAGCGGATTCACTTTTTTGGCGAGCTTCGGCGGGTGCTCAAACCGGCGGGTAAACTCATTGTCGTCGAACACCTGCGCAACCCGCTTAACTTTCTGGCCTACAACATCGGCTTTTTCCACTTTCTCTCCGAATCGGTTTGGAGAACCACGTTCCGCAAGGCCGCCCTGCGGCTGAGTCGCCGGTCGAACATCGCTCACTTCATCACGGTTTTTGTCCTGGAAAAGAATGATCACGCAGCTTAATATCGTTGGAGGAGTGTGCATTTTATTAGCGCTGCTGCACGCCGTGTTTCCTTCTTATTTTCACTGGAAACAGGAGTTAAAAGCCCTCAGCCTGCTGAACCGGCAGTTGATGTACGTGCACACCTTTTTCATTGTCTTGACGGTGTTTTTCATCGGGCTTTTATGCCTAACTGCTGCCAAGGACCTGGTCACCACCCGGTTGGGAAACCGAATAGCGCTGGGCCTGGCCATTTTTTGGGCTCTGCGGCTCTGGGTGCAGTTCTTTGGCTATTCGGCTCAGTTGTGGCGGGGCAAACCTCTGGAAACGGTGGTGCACGTCGTGTTTTCACTCCTATGGCTTTACTTCACCGCTATTTTTTTCATGGTTTTCTGGAGTGGTTGGAAGCTTTATCCATTCGCCCACTGATCGATCATCTGAGTACTTGTCGGGTCCCTTTACAAAGGAAACGAATGGGTCTTTAGTGCTCTTGGCTAGAAAATAGATTTAGCCGATCAAAGCAAACTGCGTAGAAGAGACGTAAGTTCTTCGGCCTTGTTAATGGTCATAAAGTGCCCGCCACCCACGACGGGAATAGCCCCCTTCACATAGCGAAAAGGCAAAATCCGGTCGGCCTGCCCGTGAATATGGATCAAGTTGGGCGTGGGCGTCTGGTGGGTCCAGGTGACGATCTGATCAATGGCCCAGCTCAGAAACGCCGGGTCGGTTTCGCGTAAAATCGTCGCCAGCAACTGCCTGTCGGCTTTGCTATGGGTGCAAAAAAACCAGTTACTCAAAACCGTGGGCCGTTTCATCCACGCGGTCGGCAGCAATTTATGAAGCCGCAGCTGACCCGCCAGCCGGTAATAAAAGGGGATTTCCTGCCGGGTCTTTGCCGAGGCAATTAGAATAACCTTTTCGGTTGGGATGAGCTTGGCCACTTCCACGGCCATAATCCCACCAAACGAAAGCCCAATGAGAACGGGCTTTTCCTGGGTGATCTGTTGCCCCAACCGCCGGGCATACTTTTCGATAGTTTCGCCGGAAGTGGGCGGGATCCAAGTGATAAACGTGACGGCAAAGCCCGACCAATCCAGGTTTTTAAACACGCGCTCATCGGCTCCTAACCCACTGAAGATATAAATCGGTTTCATGTTTGACGACTGCTAGCATCCGTTACGAAATCGGAATGCTTGTTTTTGAAAATTTGTTTCGTTTAATAGATTAAATAGAGCTGCTCAAATGGAAACTCTCATCGAAAAGCCCACGTTGCACGAGCAACAGGTCGCCCGCGAATCGCTAGTGGGCTTGAGCTCGGCGATGCAGGGGCGGTCCGATCAGGTGACGATTCAAATCCAGGAAAACCACCAGGCCATTACCCTTCCCCGAAAAGTGCTGAAACTGCTCTCTTTTATTCTGTCGAACATGGCCAGTGGAAAGACGGTTTCCCTGATCCCCTCGGATTCCGAGGTCAGCACCCAGCAGGCGGCCGATCTATTACGGGTTTCCCGGCCCCATCTGGTCAAATTGCTCGGGCAAGGCGCTATCCTTTTAAAAAGTGGGCACTCACCGCCGTATCCTGCTGGAAGATTTACTGGCTTATAAAGCCGGGCAAAAGGGTCAGCGGAAAAGGCAGTTGCAACGGTTAGCCCACAAGCTCAGGAGCTAAACCTGGGGTATGAATGATTCATTCGATTCCGTTGACGGCGCTGCTCGATGCCTGTGTTCTGTACCCAGCTCCCATTCGGGATCTCTTGCTCCATCTAGCGGATTTCGAGTTGTATCAGCCCAAGTGGACCACTAAAATTCATCAGGAGTGGACCCGCAACCTGCTGGTGAATCGGCCTGAATTAACCCGGGCACAGCTTCAGAGAACCGTCAAGGCGATGGAGAAGGCCTTTTCCCGACGCTACAGTAAAGCAGTATGAACCCCTGATTGGATCGGTGAATTTACCCGATGAAGACGATTGTCATGTCCTGGCGGCAGCCCTACGTTGTCGGGCGGATGTGATTGTCACCTCCAACCTGAAAGGCTTTCTCAACGCGTATCTAAAGTTGTTCGAAATCGAGGCTCAACATCCACAAACGAGTAGGTTGTCATGGTAATCCTGCTCAAGATGGTAGAAAACAACCGCTCGACAGTCAGACTAGACATCTTCAATATCAAACTCCTTGCTGACACTCGACAAGACCAAGGTCAAAGAAAGCTGGCCTTCCGTGGGTGAGCTGGTTGAGATTTGCTCGATTGACCAACCATTTTGCAGATCGGCATACAGGGAGGAGTCATTGGCGGCCCAGTGAATAATATTTTCTTCACCCGCCAACGCTAGTTTTGTCAGGGTAATCACTTTATACTTTTTCATAGCTTTAGAAAATTAAGGTTGTTTCCAGAGAGGCTAAACGTTCATTCGTTGCTGTTTGGGGTCCACTATTTTCGATAGATAACAGAAGCGGGCCCAAAAGGTCACCGGCAGCAAAAAATTGTTAGCCAGGCCATGCAGGCAGTAGCACCGCTGCATGGTCCGCAAAATGAACTGCTCCGGGTTTGGGGATCAATCAAATGCTGCAATCGGTTGTTTACCGGTGCCATCTCGGAAAGGATCGGTGTAGCCAATGCATTCCGCTTATCGGAAGGCTTGGTAATGCTGGTGGGGATAATTTCTTTCTTTACCCCAACACTGATGCTGTTAGGAAGAAAGGAACCGGTTGTTGATAATGAATAAATTTCACAGCTGATTTTATAAACTAAAGTGATCAATCGAAATGGAAACGAAAGCTATCTTACAACTGGCAGAACGTCATGGTCTTCAACTAAAAGACGAAATCAGCTTTAATGAAATGGGCATTGATTTTAAAGTGGGATTCGCCACCGAAATCAATGGTACGAAATGGGTACTGCGCATTCCTCGGCGCGATAACCTGGCCGGGCAGATCGAAAAAGAAAGGAACATTCTGAACCTGGCAAAGAAATACCTTTCAGTTGCTGTACCTGACTGGAAAATCGCAAGTCCAGAATTGGTGGCTTACCCCCTGCTGGACAATAAACCGGTCCTCACCTTTGATGCCCAAACCTATGAAGTGAGTTGGAACATGGACCAGGAAAACAATCAGTATACCCATTCCTTGGCAAACGTATTGGTTACGCTGCATCAAATACCGGTTCAGAAAGTAAAAGATGCCGGATTAAAGGTGCTTTCGCCCCAGATGCTTCGGCCGGAAATACAGGAACGGCTGGAAACGGTAAAAGCGGGTTAGGTATAAGTACCGCCCTGGAAAAGCGTTGGCGCCAATGGCTGGATAACGATGCCCTCTGGCCGGATTTTACAACGTTCGTGCACGGTGATCTCTATGCGGGGCATATCCTGGCGGCAAAAAATGGAGCCATTAGCGGGATTATTGATTGGTCGGAAGGTCAGGTTAGCGATCCGTCCATTGACTTTTCGGGGCATCTTTCTGTCTTTGGAGAAGAAAGCCTGAAAGAACTATTAAGCGAATACAAAAAGCTAGGCGGTATGGTCTGGGAGGGTATGTTTGAACAAACCGTTGAGCGCCACGCTGCCGCTCCGTTGTTATACGGTCTTTTTGCGATTGCAACCAACAGTGATACCCATATTGAAGCCGCTAAGGTACAACTGGGTCTGGTATAAGTCAGAAACTCGAATAGTAGCACTTATCGTTTGAGATGTGTTACTATTCAAGTTTCTATTGTCGAGTCACGACGTTAGGAAAGAATATCGACTACGTTTATGCGTCTTCATCTTGATGTTAAAATCCCGGTCGTTGAAGGCATTGACGCCTAAACGGGCTGGAAGTACCTACAGTCGTTCGACAGTTGCCTGGTTGCCGGTGTGATCATCATAAATATTGCTAACCCCTCTTTAGGCCTTGCCGCTCGGATCGGCAAGGCCTTTTTGTTGGAGCAAACGACACGAACATCTTCAGTCGCATCTGGGGGTTTGTCTCTTATCGATCATGTTACAGGGGGCTTAACCGTAAAACATCATAAGAAGCAGCAAATCGATTAAGAAAGACTTCTGATAAACGTTTCAGCGGCTTCATTCACTTGCTGATGCCTTTCCAATAAGCCCTGATGACCTCCAGGGGCTACCGTTACCAGCTGAGCATGCGGCAGGTGCTGGTGCATATACTCACTGGCCACCGGTTTAGTAAGACGGTCTTTATTGGCAGTTACAACCAGAGTCGGTACCATGATGGAAGGAAGCTCATGAGTGACGTCATACTGGAACATTCCTAAAACACCTCGGGCCGTCACCGCGGGTGGAGCCAGCGTAGAAAGCAGCGTACTGAAATCCAACTGTTTGGCCGTCTGGGTACCGGTAAAGGTTAGCAAGCGGGTCATGATATGGGCGTTGCCGTTGAGGTAACTCATCCAGCGGGACATCCAGATCAGCGGTGATAGAATAATCAATAGCCAGCAAAGCGGAACCAGCACCGGCTTCTGAATCGCCGTCATCAGCGGAGCAAACAACAGAATCGTGCGTACAGGATTGGTGTAAGTGGTATGTTGCAGAATAACGCCTTTAATCATCTGGCGGAGGTTGGGCGCCTTGGCTAACAGGGTCAGAATGGTCATGCCGCCGATGCTGTGGCCCCATAGAATGGGGTTTCTGACTTGAGTGTGTTCGATCACCGCCTTGAGGTCAGCGGCCATTTTGTCCAGTGAAAAATCCCTGTTGGTGGGCCGGGTGGATTTGCCCAGTCCCGGTAGATCCATCATGATCAGCCGGTAGTTAGTTTCAAAGTAGGTACGCTGATAATACCAATTCTTGATACTAGCGTTCCAGCCATGGACAAAAATAATGGGCTGGCGGTCTTCCGGGCCGTAGTACTCGATGTGGATGGTGCTGCCATCAGGCCGCTTTAGCGTATCGTGCTTGTCGCTTTCAAACATATGGGGTTCGGGCTCCTGCGGACGATTCGTGCTCAATAGGGCTTTGATCAAAAACCGTCCCAGCAAAATGAAAGCGAGTAAGGCAATGGCTCCATATAAACAGCGCTGTGCGTACGCATCGGAGGGCGTGTCATCAAACAGGTACCACTCCCGCCAGAGGTAATAGGCGATAATAGGGTAAGCAATAGAGAGCAAGTCGGCGATCAGATAGGCCAGGATCAATAACGGCATACAGAGACGGTTAATACAAGGTGAAACAAAAGCGAAACACACGGCCCAAAAGGGAGTGTGTTGTCATTAACCCGCTTGATCTAACTTAGTTACAGTAAATGAGGAATTGGAGAAAAGGTAGTTGAAAGACGCCTAGCAACCGATCTATTCTGAATATGGGCAGCCCCCGATTGCCCAAAGTGGAAGGGGTTGTTCGAGTCGATAGCAAGTACATGCAGTATATTGAACACGGGTACGAAGAGCTGTACGACTTAAAAGCCGACCCCCACGAAAAGCAGAACCTTGCTTCTTCTGCGGCTTATCAGGCGAAATTGGAAGCGATGAGAAAGCGCTATGCGGTTCTTAAAAAGCAGGTAAAGTAAGGATATTTCAGTAATACCCTTACACCAATGGAGCCAGTTGGCAATGGAAAAACACCCTTTTTGAACGGCCAAATTGCCCCAGATGAGCCCTGGATTTGCTTTGGTGGAAAATTGGGCAGTTTTTGTTGAGTGATATGCTACAACAGTTACGCACCTACTATTATCATCGCCAGCATCTGATCGAACAGTTGATGACTTATACCCACAAATGCATAAAGCGCTCCAGTTGATAAATCTTCGCTTAGAGATAGCAATTAGCGACAGTACCAGTAAGTCGGGCTTGGCGATTGTTAAGGCTATTTTAGGAGGTTAACGAGACCCCCATGAGTTGGCTTCTTTAGTGAACATTCGGATGAAACGATCCAAAGAGGAGATTGCTCGACCGCTACATAGGAGTTGGCGATAGGAATAGCTCTTCGAGCTAAAAGCGAACCTGAGCCGCCCATACCAGCAGGCTTTATCCGACTGTGATCAAGTTATTGAACAAGCTCTGCGAAGGAGGACGACACTGGTCAAGGATATTCATAAGTTTGGCTTTGCCAGTTGGCTACGGTTGGTGCCCAACAATAAAATCAGTGGTGGGCGCATCATCAGTTATCATAAAAAGGCTCAAGTTAAAGTCGCCGTTCAAAAGGCCAGAGAAGCGGGCTTACGGCAAGTGCAACGGTTTTTAATAGCCCTAGAATTAAGCCAGGATGAGTTGGTTAGGTTATTTTCAAAATCCTCTTTGTCAGAGGGATTGCCACTAGTTGTATAGAAATCCGTTTGCCGTTTTGGTGATTGTTACTGCTTGTCACGTCCTAGTTTGATGATTGTTACTGCTTTTAAGGAAACTTGCACAGTTTTTGTACGATCTCTGTAGGATTAGTCGCCATTTAAATCAGTTGGCATACACTATATACTGCTGCCCTATTGGGCCCTTCATGAAAAGCTTTATTACTCTGTTACTGGCCTACAGTCTTTTTTCCTATTCGTCTCAGGCCCAGATCAGCCAGATACGCTTCAAACATATCACGACCCAGGAAGGACTTTCCGAAAGTAATGTGACCTGTATTTTGCAGGATAAGCAGGGATTTATGTGGTTTGGTACGCAGGACGGACTGAACAAATACGATGGCTACTCTTTTACCATTTACCAGAACGAGCCGCGTGATCCTGCCAGCTTAAGCGATAATTATATCCTGTCCCTGTATGAAGACCGGAAAGGACGACTTTGGGTAGGGACGGACGATGGTGGCTTATGCCTGCTCAATAAACAAACTGGAAAATTTACCGTTTATAAACACTCAGATACCAAGACGCCTGGTAATAACCGTGTTACGTCTATTGCTGAGGATCGTCAGGGTAAGCTCTGGATTGGAACCGATGAGGGCCTTATGCAATTTAATCCCGAGAGCCGGACGTTTATCTACTACCGGCATCAAGCCGGGATACCGGGCAGCCTAAGTCATAATCTGATCAGGGATGTGCTGGTTGATCGCCGGGGGCAAATTTGGGTGGCCACCTACGGAGGGGGACTGGACCGGCTGGATTTGACAACACGCCAGTTTCGGCACTATAAAAACCGTGCGTCGGATAAAACTTCACTGAGCCAAAATACACTCAAAAAGCTATTTGAGGATGCCAATGGCCGACTTTGGATTGGCACCGAAGGAGGTGGATTAAACCTTCTCAATGCCGATCAAACAACGTTTACCCGTTTTCGGCATAATCGTGCAGTATCCACTTCCATCAGCCATGACGATGTGAATACCATGCAGGAGGATGAAAACGGTAATTTATGGGTCGGTACTGAAAATGGAGGCATTAGTGTGCTGAACAAAAGCCGGACAGCCTTTACTCGGTATTCTTACGATGAAAATAATCCCTACGGTCTTAACAACGGCTCGATTTATGCCATTTTCCGGGATCGAAATGGAAATATGTGGGTCGGAACCTACAGCGGAGGAGTCAACTTCTTCGATCATCAGCCGGGCAAATTCGAACTCATTCAGAAAGACTTGCGGAATCCCGATGGCCTTAATAATACCAATGTTACGGCGGTGCTGGAGGATCATCAGGGCAATTTGTGGATGGGAACGGACGGGGGCGGCCTGAACGTCCTGTTGAAAGGCACCAACCGCTATCTCCACTACCAGCATAATCCGGATAATCCACGAAGTATTGCCAGTAATTACATCATGAGCCTTTATCAGGACAGTGATCGGAATATCTGGGTAGGCAGTTATAAAGGGGGGGTAAGTGTATGGCAGGAAAAATCCGGCGACTTTCTCAATTATACCCAGACAGATAATGACAAAGGACTCAGTCAAGAAACGGTGAGTACGATGGTGGAAGGAGAAAAAGGGCAAATCTGGTTGGGCACTCAGGGAAATGGCATTAGTCGGTACGACAAAAAAACCGGTCGATTTACCCATTACCGCCCCAATCCAGCCCGGCCTGACAGCCTGATTCAGGGGTATATCAGTTCGTTGCATTATGACCACAGTGGCACGGTATGGATTGGCACCGAAGGCGACGGTGTTAGTCGGTTCGATCCCAAAAGCGGCATTTTCAGGGCCTATCATCATGACCGGGCCAATACAAACAGTTTAAGCCATAACCTGGTGATCAGCCTGTACGAAGATAGTCGGCGGCAGATGTGGATTGGCACATATGGTGGTTTAAACCGCTTTGATCCCAGCACCCAGTCGTTTACCGTCTACAAGGAAAAGCAGGGACTGGCCAATAAAGTGATTCAGGGAATTGTCAGCGATCGGCACGGGAACCTGTGGATAAGCACAAACAAAGGCCTATCGAAGTTCAATCCCCAAACGAAAACGTTCCGAAACTACGATGCCGGGGATGGTCTTCAGAAAAGTTCGTTTAACCGCATGGCCGTTTTTAAAGGACCACAGGGCACCTTATACTTTGGTGGCATCAGCGGCCTGAACCGCTTTCATCCCGATAGCCTCAGGGATAATTTGGTTATTCCGCCGGTGGTTATTACCAATCTACGGATTTTCGATCGGCCTGTTTTGCTCCGATCCCGTCAGATTACCCTCTCGCATAGTCAATCAACGGTAACATTTGAATTTGCGGCTTTAAATTACTCGCAACCGGAGCGGAATCAATACGTGTATAAACTGGAAGGTTTTGATCAGGACTGGAGTTTGAAAAGCCTTAGAAGAACGGCTACCTATACCAATCTTGAACCGGGCGTTTACACGTTCCGGGTGAAAGCCTCCAATAACGATGGCTTCTGGAATGACCAGGGGACTACCTTTCGGGTGATTATCAAGCCGCCTTTCTGGCAGACCTGGTGGTTTAAAATAAGCGTAGCTATTCTGCTGCTGATTAGTACGAATCTGATCCACCAATGGCGGATCAGATCCCTCAAAAACCATAAAAAGGAACTCGAAAGGCTGGTCAGCGAACGGACAGCGGAAGTACTTTACCAGAAAGAAGAACTGCAAAGTCAGGCGGAAGAACTGCAAAGCCAGACGGAAGAACTGCAAAGTCAGGCGGAAGAGCTACAGAGCCAGACCGAACATATGCAACGGTTGATTGAGCAGCTCAACGAGGGGCGTAAAAAAGAACAGGCCGCCCGGCAGGAAGCCGAAAACGCCACGAAAGCCAAAAGCGTGTTTCTGGCCACGATGAGTCACGAAATCCGTACCCCGATGAATGGGGTGCTGGGAATGACCTACCTATTGCAGGAAACGGAACTGTCTAAAGAACAGCACGAATACGTCGAAACGATTTACCAGTGTGGGACCAATTTACTGGGCGTGATCAACGACATTCTCGACTTTTCGAAAATAGAATCAGGTAATCTGGAACTGGAACAACACGATATTGACCTCCGAAACTCCATTGAAGAGGTTCTGGACCTGTTTGCCACCAAAGCGGCCACAGTGGGACTGGATTTAATCTATCAGGTTTGTCCACAGGTGCCTCAGCACATCGTCAGTGACGGGTTGCGCCTGCGTCAGATCCTTATCAACCTGGTTGG
Organism: Larkinella arboricola; assembly: GCF_003259745.1. Classification (GTDB taxonomy): domain Bacteria; phylum Bacteroidota; class Bacteroidia; order Cytophagales; family Spirosomataceae; genus Larkinella; species Larkinella arboricola. Next base: position 293,401 of record NZ_QLMC01000006.1, read on the forward strand.
TAATGCCGTTAAATTCACCCATAAGGGCGAAGTGTTTATTAAGGTAATGCTAAACCGGTGCATCAACGATCAGGAATTGGAGCTGGCGTTTCAGGTGCGCGATACCGGTATTGGAATTGCCGAAGACAAATTACAGCGGCTTTTCAAAGCCTTCTCACAGGTTGATTCCTCAATGACCCGCAAATACGGCGGAACGGGGTTGGGGCTGGCCATCAGCGAACGGTTGGTCAGACTCATGGGCGGAGAAATTACCGTCGAAAGTCAGGAAGGCCAGGGAACGGTGTTTACCTTCACCATTCGCTGTCAAGCGCGAGCACACCCGCAGCGGAACGCTATTTTGACCTATACCACTGATTTGGTGGGTCAACGAGTGCTGATCGTTGATGACAGTCAAACCAATTTGGAAAGCCTGCAAGGCCAGCTCGCAGCGTGGGGATTAAGCCCGTCCATTGCTTTATCTGGTCAGCAGGCCCTGGCGCTGCTGACGGCCGACTCCGCCTTTCAAGTTGTGCTGACCGACCTGCATATGCCGGGCATGAATGGGGTCGAGTTGGCCCGGCAGATCAAGATCAGTTACCCCCGGCTTCCGGTCATTCTACTACGCTTCCTTGGGGAAGAGTCTGGGAAAGACGATAGTCGTCTATTCTCGGCCATTCTTACCAAACCCATACACCAGCAGCAACTTTTCGATTTAGTTGGCCGGCACCTTAACTTATCCCAGGAAAGTCCGGCGGTTGCTTCCCACCCCATACAGCAAAGTTTATCCACCGATTTTGCGAGTAAAAACCCTCTTACTATTTTAGTGGCAGAAGATTATCCCGCCAACCAAAAGTTAATCCTGAACATTCTAACGAAGCTTGGTTATGCCCCCCATTTGGCCCAGAATGGGTTAGAAGCGGTATCGATGCTGCAAAATCAGGCTTTTGATGTCATTCTCATGGATGTGCAGATGCCCCATATGAATGGCTTGGAAGCGACCCATTGTATTCGCCAGCGACCCGGTCCCCAGCCTGTCATCATTGCCATGACTGCCAACGCCCTTAAAGAAGATCAAGAAAAATGTCTACAGGTAGGAATGGATGATTACCTTTCCAAACCTTTAATGCTCAACGCCTTGAAAACAGCCTTAGAGCGGGCTTCGGCCCGAAAAAAACAAACGACTTAATGGGTCTATCAAATAGCAACAAATGCCCTAAAGTTTAATTCTCAAATGTAGCAAGTCCAATTGTATGTGGAATAGCTGGAAAGAAAATCACCACTCCGGACCAGTTCATGGTTTAGAAGTTACCCGCATCCATTTTTGGCCTTTTCCCAAGAAGCTGATCGGCTCACAATAAACCGAAAACCATACCAATAAGCCTGATGATGACACCAAAGAGAGCTAGTTATAGGGTTAGCCTTCTTTGGTGCTTATCATTTTTATCGAACCCGAACGCACTAAAAGACTGGATTGTTTTCCTGGCAACTTATATAGACACGACTTTGCCCTTCCGGCTTTCCTGAGCAGCCTGGATGAATGAAAATATTTCCAAGGTTTCAGTGGGTGACACAGGTGCTTTACCCGTATTAAAAAAGCGCACAATGGATTTAACCAATGGCTCGTAGGTAGCGAACGGGCCAAGGGGCGCGATTCCTTTTTCGCCGAAAGCCGTTCCGGCAATATTGGCGGCTCCTTTTCGAATGCCCCTGACCGTGCCGATGCGGCCATCTTCCCAAACGCCTACCACCACATCGGTGCCTTCAGTATGGCTGCGGCTAACGGTCTTGCAACCGGGTCCCATAACGGTAAACAACATTTCCACCCCGTGGATGGCGTACCAGGCCAGGTCGAGATGTCCTTTGTCGATTTCGGCGGGGGTATACACATCGGCACCCGTCACCCGGCCAATGCTGCCGCCCACGACCTTTTGCACATTGGCATCAAAACGCAGGGCCGAAGAGCTGAAAATGGGGGTATTGTATTGCTCGGCGGCCTTGAAAATGGCTTTGGCTTCGGCCAGCGAAGGCGCAATGGGTTTATCGATGAAAACCCGCTTTCCGGATTTAAATACCGGCATGGCCTGCTCCAGATGCACCCGTCCGTCGTTCGATTCCAGCAAAACGACATCTACCTCGTTCAGCAAAGCCTCAATAGAATCAACCAGCTTGACGCCCATGCCCTGAACGGCGCGGGTAATTTCCGGTTTCATTTTGAGCGCCGAAACAATGTCCTTACTGCCGTGCGGATAGGCGGCCGTCACCCGATACCCCAGCATATCGGAGCCCCCGTTATAGATCATTTTGGTAAACACTTCACTGTGGCTGGTGTCCAGCCCAATAATACCGACTCGTTTTCCGGCAACGGTTTCCCGGTCGCGGCCCAGAGAAATCCCGGCGGTTCCTAAGCAGGTGGCCCCGATTGAGGCATATTGCACAAATTTGCGTCTGTTCATAGTAATTACGTACTAGTTTTTTATGGTCTACTTTCTCACACCCAGGGGCTTTTTTGAGGAGTACATTACAGCTTCGGTCGCTACCATTTCGTAGACCGGATCAGGATTCAGGATTTTTATCTGTACCTGATGCGTTCCTTCCGGAAGCTGGTACCGCCAGAATAATTCCGTTCGTCGGTGGGCGTTCACTACCGGCAGACTGGCTTCTTCCAATAACTTACCATCCACATACAACGCGGCCCGCACAGGGGTATCGGGAGCCTCCCGCTTCGTTTTACGGACATGCCCCCGCAGCACAAAGCCGATACCGCTGGCGGTGAATTCGATACCGGTGCTGCTCACCTGATTGACGGTTTGCTTATGATCGGGAAAATGACCAGCGAAGCTTTCCTCAAAAGCCACGGTTTTGACGGGTTCCTGCCGAATCTCAACGGTATTTTCGAGCACTTTTCCGCCCTGGCGGGTGATGTTCGCCAATGCATGCCGATACCCCAGTTCATACACCTTCGAGAGTGACAAACTGGTGTAGCTAAAGTTGGTCTGTTCCGCTTTGCTGAGAGGATTCAGCCAGTAATCGGGAATGTGGCTATAACCAAGCATGGTGCCCAGTACCCCGCCCGCCGTAGACGGATTACAGTCCGAATCCTGACCCGCCCGCGTGGAAATCTCCATGGTTTTTGTAAAGTCCCCGCCCCCGTACAGCAGTCCAAGCACCACGTAGGCCGAATTGAGTTTGGCATCAATATCGAGGGGATGAAAAACACCATCGGGACACCCAACATCCTCGGTCCATTTCCGCTGGATTTCAAACCACGTCCGTTTCCAGTCGTTCGGATAGGCTTTGTGCCATTTAATGACGTCGGCTACGCATTGGTAAAACTGGCTCCGGGCCGGAATGGCCTTCAGGGCTTTATTAACAACGACCTTCACGTCGTTACTCCGGAACGCCTGCGCGTACAGATTGGCCACAAACACGCCCCCGTACCACCCATCGCCGTAATTCATGATGTGACCGACTTTGTCGGCAATGGCCGACGCTGCGTTTGGCATGGCCGGGCTCATCAGGCCGGCAAAGTCTGCTTCGATCTGAAAATCAATATCATCGGCATGCGGATTATGAAGCCAGTGGCCCGACTGCGGGGGTCGCATTCCCTGCAGCACATTATACCGTCCGGCCTGGTTGGCATGCCAAAGCTCATAACCTGAGCGGGCATAGGCGAGCGCAAACGAATCGGCAGGAGCCTCCAGTCCCAGTCGTTCAAACACTTCCACGAACGTCAGGTCCATGTAGATATCGTCGAAAAGGCCGGGGAAAACCCGCATGGCTTCCGCTACATAATCGTCGTGCCACTGGATGGGTTGATAATCCTGAATAAACGTTCCCTGGTACACAAATTCGGTCGGCCAGCCGAACGTCACTCCAATGGTTTGCCCGGCCCAGCCCCCTTTGATTTTATCGCGGAGGACGTCTTTGGTTAACTTCAGTACGGGTTGCTTGTCGCGCAATTGCGCGAACGATGCGTTAGAAATAGAAAAACAGAGCCATAGCAAAAGTGCCCCCGGTAATCTCATTACAGTTTTCATAGTAAGTTACGGTTTTAATCAGCTTGCTAAGGACGTTCAAAGATCATCTTATCGATGTGGAACAAAGCCCGTTTTGCATCCGGGTTTCTGAACACAAAATAGAGGTGGTGCTTACCCGTGGTGGGCCTGATCGGCAAGCTGACTTCCTTCCAGCCGGTTTTGAGGTCACTAAGCTGGCCCGCCGGTACGTTCAGTCGTCCCACTTCCGGACCGTCTTTGGCGTCCAGATGAACCGTAATGGTTCCGCCCGCTCCGTGCTCCTGGATGCGCAGTTTTACGCTTCCAATCCCCGTTAGATCAATACCGTCGAAACGAGCGTATTTTCCGTTGATAATGTTACTGATGTACGAAACGTAACCGGTATTGAGCGTAGCAATCACCACCCCGACGTTACCTTCCGCGTAATCTTCCATTTCGATCTGCGGATGGCGTAGAACAACGTAACTGCTGGCCGTCAACGGGGGCATGGACGGGGTTCCGCCGTCGGTATACGATGCCTGCAACACATACGCTCCTTCCACGCCTTTCCCCACATGGCGATCGAGCGGCAGCGAACCGGCCAGGGGCAGCGATGCATGCTGTTTGGTCAGGCTCAGGATGTAATCGGTAATTTCCCCGGCTTTCTCCGGCGTCAGGTTGGGATGGGGAGGCATCGGATAGGAACCCCAGTTTCCGCTGCCGCCCTCAATAATCTTGGCCACCAGCCGGGATTTGGCATCCGGGTCTCCGGTATACCGGCGGGCAATTTCCTTCAGGGCGGGGCCAATCGATTTCGTATCGACGGTATGGCAGGCTTTACAATCCTGGGTGTCATAAAACGCCTTCGTCGCAGCGTATTTTACGTCTTCATTGCCCGCCGACAGCACGCTCGCCAGGTCTTTGCCAAACGGCAGATAATCGAACGAAAACCGGGTCCGCGTTTTCGCAATGGGTTTATCTTCCCGATCCGTGACGGTAACTTTATAGTCAAATTTCGTATTGTCCCAGTAAAAGCTCTGGTTGGCGCTGCTGCCAATGACCACTTTCGGCGGTTCATTGCCGACCCGAATCTGGGAGGTGGTAGTGGCCGCTGCTCCCTGCGAATCCGTCACCGTCAGCACCACGTCGTACGTCCCCGGCTTTTTGAAAATGTAATCGGTCTCGGCCCCTTTCAGGCTAACGGAACCCACTTTCCAGGTGTAGGAAAGCTGATCGCCGGGGTCAAAGTCCTTCGACCCTTTGGCCGAAAAATGCACGGAAAGCGGCACTGCGCCCACAGTTTTGCTGACCTTGGCAACGGCAATCGGTCGGCGGTTGCCTTCGCTGTATTCAACCCGAATGATGCCCGAATCGGTATTCTTGGCAAACCAGTTTGTACCGTAGGCCAGAATGTATACGGCGCCGTCTTTGGCAATCTGCATATCCATCGGAGCCACCACATTCAGTTGGGGCAGGAATGGTTCCATGCTGACGTAGTTGCCCTGCTCATCCATCGTTACGGCCATCATCCATTTCCGAATCCAGTCGTAGATCAGCAATTTGCCATTGTAGTAGGCCGGCAGTTTGTAGGGAGCATTCGGATACCGGTCGCTGTAATAAACCGGCCCCGCCATCGCACTGGCTCCACCCCGACCCACCAGTGGCCAGCGTTTCGACGGACCTTTGCCGTACCAGATAAAGGCGGGTTGGGCGGGCGGCAAATTTTTGATACCGGTATTGTTTGGAGAGTTATTGACCGGAGCAGCCGGATTTTGCGGAGGGCCTTCCTTTTTGGTGGCAAAATCGTATTTCGGGAAAGCTTCGTTCGCGCCCAGAAAATACGGATAACCAAAGAAACCGGGCTTTCTGGCCTGGTTGATTTCGTCGTAGCTCAGTTTTCCTTCCTCCGCGGGCACTTCGGTATCCGGGCCTACATCACCCCAGTACACATAGCCGGTTTTGGGGTCCACGGATACCCGGAACGGGTTGCGGCAGCCCATAACGTAGATTTCGGGATGCCCCTGCGAACCGTCTTTGGGAAACAGGTTACCGTCGGGAATGCTATAAGTCCCATCAGCTTCGGGCTTGATGCGCAGAATCTTCCCCCGGAAATCCTTGCTATTGGCCGAGGTTCCCTGTCCGTCCGAAAGTTGTCGCCCCGGCCGTTCGTCGGTGGGGTTGTGACCTTCGATCTCTTCGGCATTGGTGTTGTCGCCAATGGACAGGTAGAGCAGCCCCGCCGGGTCGAAGGTGATATAGCCCGCCGAATGACAGCAATACGTCCGTTGCGTCGGTACTTCCAGCAGCACCTTTTTCGAGGCCATATCCAGCACCCCGTTGCGATAACTAAACCGGGCCAGTTCGCTCACATTGCGGTTGCCCCCCAGGCCATAATACAGGTAAACCCAGTGATTTTTCTCGTACTGCGGGTCCACCGCTACTCCCAGCAAACCGTCTTCAATACCGCTGAAAACATTAAGGTGGGCAACCGTGGAAAGCGTTTTCGCCTTTGCGTCATACAGCCGCAGGGCTCCTTTGCGCTCGGCAACCAGCACACTATAATCGGGCAGGATAGCCATCTGCATGGGTTCATCGAAACCGGATGCCAGAATACTGTGGGTAAACCGGGTGCTATCGGGTCGTCCCTCCTGACTGACCGCAGCAGCGTTTGCCGCCCGTTCATACCGGAACAAAGGGGAAGATAGTCTTTCGGAAGTCGATGATCCCCAAAAAAGTGAATATAAGGCCAACAGACCCGCTGGCCAAACAATAGTTCTACTCAAAATAATACAATTTTAGTAAATACGGTTTCTAGTTTAACGATAGCTCCATCATCAGGGGTAAATGATCCGAAGCATACGTTTCATTCACAGTGGCGTAGGTCAGCCTTTTGAATTGACGACTTGCTTTCTTGCTGAGCATCAGATAATCCAGCGTCCGGTTGGGCCGGTCGGCCGGGAAGGTCCATTCGCAGTCCGTACACGGTTTTTCCAGGTACCGGATTAAGCCGTTGATAACTGGATTGGAAGGGGTTGTATTAAGATCCGCGCCCAGAATCACGGGCAACGTACGGTATTTACGCAGAATTTCGTTCAGTTGCCCAATCTGATGCGCCCGGTCCTGGTCGCTTAAATGATCGAGGTGAGCCGACAGGAAGACGAGCTTTCCCAGGGGCGTTTTCACGGTAACGGCCGCCACCGCCCGCACTTCAGCCTCCGGATGCCCCGACACCACCGACAAGCGGTAGCTTTCGGCTTTTATAATGGGAAAGCGGGACAGAATAGCCACCCCGTAATCGCCGTTGCTCCGGTCGATGGCCTTGGCAAAGTGATAATATAGTCCGGTTCGCGTTCCGAGTTCCCGCGCCTGATCCACGCCCTTGCCCGAGCGATCGGTGAACGCATCCACTTCCTGAAGCGCCACCAGATCCGGTTTGACCCGGTTGATGACCTCCGCCGTTGCCGGCAGATCGGTGTACCCCCATCCTTTGGAGGGCGGGCTGGCAATCCGGATATTGTACGACATCACCTTGAGCGTTTCCGGCCCCTTCGACTGCCCGAAGGCCGAATGAAACATGGCTATGACCAGCCCTACGGTTTTTACAAGAAATACGCCTTTTCTCACGAGTTCAATCCAGGTAAAATTCAAATTCATCAAACGGTTCCGTGCGCCAGGCCAACTGCCGGGTTGCGGGCGAAATGGCAAAAAGGGGCGAAAAGGTTTTTACTTTAACCGTCCGCTGGTCCGGCAAAAATTCCAGAATCCGGATCCACCCGTCGCCCCCGTTTCCTTTCCAGTTGCCGCCTTCGTTCTGGGCATTGAACAGCATTTGGTTCACCACCCGGCCCGACCGGTTTTTATCCGTCCGAAACCCCACGTGCCCGGCATGGGAAGCCACATCGATGATATGCCCGCAAACCACCAGACCGAGGTTGTCGGCTGGCTGGATGAGCTGCTTCCAGAGGTCATCGCCAAGGGTATAATCACTGAATCCGGGCGGATAGTCTTCTTTGGTAATGCGTTCATTGTTCCGTTGCGTCGAACGCATATAGCTATGCGTCAGTACCACGCCCCGGTGTTGCCGATAAGCCGGTCGGGCCGCGACGGACTTCGCCCATTCTACCACGGCTTTCCGGGGATTGAATTCCAGCGAAAACACCAATAGCGGTTTGCCAAAGGGTGGCCGGAACTCATAACAGGCGTTTTCCAGGGTTCGCACACCGGCAGCATTGGGTGCCATTTCCACCAGCAATGACTGATTAAGCGGATTCCGGACCGGCGGGAAATAACTGTTGAACTGGGAATAGCGGTTTTCGGAGCTGCCCGTGCCATAATCGTGGTTGCCGGTGCAAAGGATATACGGTAGCTTTCCGTCGAGTTTCCCGAACGCATCGCTGACGCATTTCCACTGCGAACCGCTCAACTGATCCCCGTTTTCCTTCGGCCGTTCTGTGATGTAATTGTGCTCCACCAGATCGCCCGTGCAGAGCACCAGACCGATGTTCAGTTTTTGCCGGTTGTCCTCCACCCAGGCCAGCATCAGGTCGAGCAGAGGCTGGTTCCGGGCAAACTTGGTGTACCCCTGCGGGTCGGGAATGATCACCATCGACCAGGAATCTTTATTCGACAAAGCCGGTGCCGAATAGCCCTGCGCCCCAACCTCGTCAGGCCACATCCATACAGTGATCAGGGCCAGCAAAATACGCCCCATCACTTTCCGTAGTTGTAATACCATACCAGTAAAAACGGCACCCGGCTGGTTAGCCCCTCCGGGTGCCGACGGTTCAGGGTTTGTTGTATTTCATTTTGTACACCATCACGCCCGAGTTAGTCGCTGCGTTGGTGGCCATGGTAGCGTAGAGATACACCTCATCGCCCCGTACATCCGCTACCAGGTCGCCATAGCGGTTGTAGTTGGTTCCGCCGTAGGCTTCGGATTGAAAGAGCATGAAGTCCGAATAGCCCGCCGAACCCGGTTGTTGACCGAATTTTGACGGGTCATTGGTTTCAAAAACTTTGATGTGGGTGGCATCCCAGGCGTAATAGCCCTGAGTCAGCAGGGCGGTAAACTCCTCTCCACCGACCCGGAAGGCATTAAAGCCCAATATTTTGTAGTAATGGTTTTGCTTGGCCATCATCGTTTCTTCCATGTCGGGCGTAAAGGACACAAACCGGCTGCCTTCCAGAAGATTCGGATCCGAAGCGTTGTAGTTGCAGTAGGTCAGGTAGTGATCCGACGAAGCATCCAGGGACTTTCGCTGAATGTGCGCATACGTCCAGGGCGAAGCCGAAGCGTAACGCAAAACCGTCGGTTCGGTCGATACCGCAACGCCGTCCCGGAACTCCCAGTAGTACACCGTATTGGTACCGTTGGTGGTTGCGTAGACGTAGGCTTTGCCCGATTTCAGGTTACCAATCACACTGACCTTTCGACCCAAATTCACCGGGCAACCGGCAGAAGCGGGGTAATTCAGGATCAGTTTCGGGGCCGCATCCACGTTTTCGTAGTAGTAGACCATGAAACCCGCCGAATAAATATTGTAGCGGTTGACGATGAAATGGTCCGCATTGTCGGCCACCACCTGCATACAATACGTGGTCGGCGGGGCGATGGACTTCACCAGTTCGCCTGTATTTTTATTGAGCACCCGCAGGCCATTGTCCATGCCCGTATTACCGCCGTTGAAGTCGGCCACCAGCAGATGCTCGCCCACCACGGCTATCCCCGAAATGTTGGTACGCTTGATGCCCAGAGCCTCGGACGATTTAAACCAGACTTTGGAGAAAACCGTTTTGGGCAGGGCCGGAACGACCTTAACCACATGCCGGGTAACGGCACCGTCGCCGTCCTTCACGGTTACAGCAATGGGTGCAGAGAAATCGGTGATCTGCCCCAGAGCGGGCTCGATGGTGCTGTTGTGCCCCAGGCTGGCAAACGTTTTCAGGCGTTTGAGGTCCAGCGGGTTTTCGTCCGTTGACGGCACCCGGATGACAATTGTGTCGTCATTGGCATACGGCCCCGGCTTCGTGGCGGGGTATTCGATGGATTGGCCCGGAATCGAAACGGCGAAGTTGAGCAAGCCAACACGTTCCGTAACGCCTTTATCCAGGTCGACCTGTTCGCAGGAAAATAAAACCAGGAGGGCAAACAGGCAACCAACGGTTTGGTATAGATTGAATCGTTTCATGGGTTCAGACAAATCATGGTTTAGGAAAACCGTTTATTTCCATTCGTCAAATTGCTGGATCAGTGCATTGCGCTGTAACTCCACCGAAGGAATCGGGAAACGGTTGTATTTTGGCAAGTAAACCCGCTTTCGGCCGTTGTCGGCATCTACTTCGCGGTAGGTCGTGGTACTGTCGTTAACCATGACCGGCACACGCCCTTTCGCACTGATGCCGTTCAATTCGGTCTTGGCCAGATCCCAACGACGCAGGTCCCAGAACCGATGGCCTTCAAACGCCAGTTCGATCATCCGCTCGTGACGGAGCAACCGCATAAATTCTTCTTTGCTTCCGGCGGTCACGGCCTCTTTGAACCCAGCCCGCGCCCGAACGCGGTTCAGGGCCGCCAGGGCCTCCGACAGATTTCCCTGTTCGGCCAGGGCCTCGGCCTTGATCAGCAATACCTCGGCATACCGCATGAAGTAAAAGGTCAGTTCGCCGGGCTGAAAACCGGTATCCTGCGTTTTGACGGATCCATCAAAAAACTTCCGCATGTAATACCCCGTGCTGGTGGTTCCTCCGCCCACGGCATACCCGTCGACGCCCCCTTGGCGCGTATCGATGGTGCGCCCTTTCCAAGATGCGCCGTGGTACAGAATGGAAGCATAAAACCGGGGTTCGCGTCCGACGTAGGGCTTGGCCGCGTGCGCCGGGTTGGACCAGCTAAAGTCCGTTCCGTCGGCCATCTGATACGCCGACACCAGATTATCGGTCGGACTGATCTGGGAGTATCCCTTGTCGCCCGGAGGGCAGAAGAAATAATCAAACGAATAGCCAAAATTGGGCGAACTGTACCCAAATTCAAGGATACTTTCCTTGTTCTCAACGGGCTGCGAACGCCGGTTCTGGAACAGCTTTTCGTAATCCGGATGCAGGTCGTATAATCCCAGAGCTTCCAAAGCCGCCACCGCATCCGAAGCCACTTTCCAACGCTGGGCGTACAGCATGGTACGGGCTTTCAGGCCCAAAGCCGCGCCTTTGGTGAGTTTACCGGCCAGGGTGCCGGGCACCGTAAGCGGTAACTGTTGGGCGGCAAAATCCAGGTCGGCAGCAATGAAACTCCAGACTTCCTCCGGGTTGTTGCGGGCACGCTGGGAACCGTCGGGCAGCCGGTCGAACAGAATGATACTGGCACCATACCGCTTCGCAAGTTCAAAGTTGACGTAGGCCCGGAAAAAACGCACCTCAGCCTCGGCCCGCAACCGGGTAGCTTCCGGCAGTTTCCCGCCGTACGTCTGCATACCGTCCAGAAATTCGTTGCAATTCCGAATCCAGGTATATCCCCATTCCCAATTGCCCAGCGGATTTTCGCCTGGGGTGATCTGGGCCGATCCGAGGGTGATCCGGTTCTGGTCGGCCGACGGGGTGTTCATTTTCAGAATGTCCGAGTAGGCATCCTGGTTGACGTGGGGCGTGTAATATGTCTGGCCAATGAGCGGATAAAATTTATTCAGTGATAGTTCCAGGTTGGCTTCGCTCGACCAGGCTACTTCCTCCCCATAGACATCGGTCAGTTCCGGCTCCAGACTACAACCCGACAACAAGGCGATACAGCAAGCCAGGGCAATATTTATTTTGGAAATAATTTTCATAACTCCTGCAAGTAAACAAGTAAGACACAGTGGATTAAAACGACAGGCTCAAACCGCCTTCGAACAGCTTCTGCTGCGGATAATACCCCTGGTTCACATCGGGCATTTCGGGGTCGAGGTATTCCAGGCCGGTCCAGGTGAACAGGTTGCTACCCGAGATGTGAAACCGCAACCCTTCGATCTTCATCCGCTGGGTCAGGCTACGGGGCAGCGTATACCCAATCTGGAAGCTCTTCAGGCGCAGGTATGACGCGTCACGAATCCACCAGGACGAGAATTTCCCCCCGCTCTGGGCCGAAAGTGTGCTTAAACGTGGGTATTTGGCGTTCGTATTTTCCGGCGTCCAGGCTCCTTCTGCCAAGTATTTGGGCGAGTTGCCATCCTGGTAGAAAGCCATTGTATAGAAGGTATTATCGTAGACATCCGAGTTGCTATACAAACCCGACAGCGCGACATCCGCGATGGCTGCGCCCTGGAAAAAGACGTTAAAATCGAACCCTTTGTAACCACCCCCGAGGTTAAGCCCGAACATCATTTCGGGCGTACTGCTGCGGCCGATGATCGTCCAGTCCTGGTCCCAGGTGATCCGACCGTCGCCATTCAGGTCTTTCAGTTTAACCTCGCCCACCCGGGTCGGCCCGAAAAGCGCACTGTTGGCAATTTCCTCTTCGCTCTGGAACAGGCCATCGGCCACAAAACCGTACTTCATGCCGATCTGGCGACCCGTACGCCGGGCGTGATCGGGCACATTGACATTTTCGGTGGTTTCGACAATCCGGTTGCGCGCCCAGCTGACGTTTCCCCGCGCGTTGTAGTAGAAATCACCAAACGTTTTGCGGTGGCTCAGGATGAGTTCGAAACCACGGTTATCCACCACCCCGGAATTGATGGTAGCCGGGTAGTAACCGCCCATCGACGGTGGCATCAAACCGCTCTGCGACTGAAGGATGTCTTTGGTAACATTGTAAAACACATCGGCTTCTACCCCCAGCAGACCGTTCCAGAGCGAGCTTTCAAAACCCAGGTTATATGAGGTGGTCGTTTCCCATTTTATGTCCTTGTTTGGCACCCGGCTCACGTTCAGCGACCGAACCAACCGGTTTCCGATCATGGCTACCGGATTGGCGCCCATCGCCAGGGTTCGCAGGTAGGCGTAATTGCCCACCGCATCATTCCCCAGCTTACCGGTGGATGCCCGCAGTTTGAGGTCGTTCACAAACCGCACATTTTCCTTGAAGAAAGGCTCGTTCGAAATTCGCCAGCCAACGGCCAGGGCCGGAAATAATCCCCAGCGGTTGTCAGACGGTAACCGGGTCGAACCGTCGTACCGACCGGTGAATTCGGCCAGGTATTTACCCTGATAATCATAGGTCAGACGGGAAACATAACCGGCCCGGTGGAACATCGAATGCCCGCCTTTAACGAGATCATTGATCACCTCCTCGCCGTAGTTCAGGTCCATAATATCGGTAATCGGAAAACCGCGTCGACCGGCCGACATGGACGTGCCATTGCTGCGAATGTATTCGTATAACAACATCCCGCCCACTTTATGCGCTCCGAAGGTTCGGTTGAAATTGATCGACGGTTGCAGGGTCGTCTGCCACGAATCGGCAAACCACTGGTTGATGGTCGCCATTCCGGTCAGCGAATGGCGGGCGTAGGTTTCCGTAAACGTGCGGGTCGCGTTGTTGTAAACCGAGAGCAGGTAAGGCAAAACCGCTGATTTACGCATGCTGTACCCTTTGTCGAACGCGCCGTTTACCCGCGCGCTCAGACCTTCCAGAAACGGGAAGTCGTACTGGAGTGAAATATTTCCCTGAAGATTATTGGCCCGGGTGTCCTGCGTACCGGAAAGATCGCGGGCGGCCAGGGGGTTCTGGTTGCCATTGCCGGTGTTAAAACTTCCGACCGGCATGCCGTCTTTATTGGTGGGTTGCAAAAACGGATACGACATCATGGCCTGGCTGAAAATCGAGGCATAGGAGTTGCCCAAACCCGCCGACAAACCGGGCTGTTCCGTCGTTTCATCCCGGATCGCAATGCCGAACGTGGCCTTAAAGCGGTCGGAGACCTGGGCATCAATATTGGCCCGGAAGTTATAGCGGTTGTTGTTCGTGCGGGCAATGATCCCCTGCTGGTTGTAGGAGCCCACCGACACAAAGTATTTGAATTTTTCAGTGCCGCCATCCAGCGACAGATTGTTGGTATAAATGGGCGCGGTCTTTTTGAACAGCAGATCAAACCAATCGGTATTGCCAAACACGCCTTCCGGGTCGCCGTTGTTGATCCGGGCAATTTCTTCCGGTTTGAAACGGCGGGCGGCTTCGGCAACCCCGTCCATTTCCTGCGCTTTGTTGTACCAGTACGCGTATTCGGAACCATTCAGAAAATCCGGAAACCGGGTGTTCGAACTGAGCGCCAGTGATGAGTTGTATGTAATGGTCGGTTTCTGGACACTCCCCCGCTTGGTCGTAATCAGAATGACCCCATTGGCGGCCCGGGCTCCGTACACGGCCGCTGAGGCCGCATCTTTCAGCACGGTGATGGATTCCACTTCATCGGGATTGATCTGCGGGAAACCCCTTTCAATACCATCAACAATAATCAAAGGGCTGCTTCCGCTCAGCGTGTTCATCCCGCGAACCAACAGAGAAGCTCCATCAGAGCCGGGTTGCCCGCTCGATTGCCGGGTGACCAGACCCGGCAAACGGCCCTGCAACATCGACGACAGGTTGGCCGTGGGAGCGGTTTTGATTTCGGCGGAACTCACCTGCGCGACCGATGAAACGAGGCTTTGCTTGGTCGTGGCGCCGTACCCCAGTACGACCACATCTGTCAGCGCTTTGTTTTCGGTCTCCAGCACCACCCGGATGCTGGCGGTATTTTTAACGGTTACTTCCTTGCTGACAAAACCGATAAACGACACCACCAGCACGTCCCCGATTTCGGCCTGTAGGGTAAATACGCCTTTTTCATCCGTGGTCGTGCCAACGCCCGGACGGTTTTTGATCAGAACGGAAGCCCCAACCAGTTCACCCCCGGCGGCATCGAATACCTTTCCCGTAATGGGCGCCAGGGCTTCGGGAGCCGCAGGCAGGCTTTCGGTGCGGACTTCCCGTTTTTTCCGGATCAACACCGTCGCCCGATCAATGGTATAGTAAAGCGGCTGTCCTTCCAGGCATTCATCCAGAATGGTGTTCAGGGGGGCATTCACGATATTCATCGTGACGGGTTTGGTCCCTTTCAGGTCGTCAGACACGTAGAGAAAATCTACGCCGGTCTGTCGTTTGAGAATTTTAAAGACCTCTTTTAAAGAAGCATTCTGGACCTTAATAGTGGCAGTCTGGGCGCGAACGTTGGCTGCGGTCACTTCCAGCACTACACACAATACCATGATGATACCCAGTTTCATAATGAGAAATAATTTCCTCAGGGGCGAAGCCAGGCTCCGCCGTGTAGGTAATACCCTTTCTTTGTACATTTGTGACGATAGGATTTCCTTTAATGGAGAAAGTTCACTGCATTTTTAGAGGAGCCTAACACAGCTTTCCAAGCTGTCGGGTCGGAGGTGTTCCAGCACTTCCGACTTTTTTCGGCCCAGGTTGGCGCGTGGGTGTTTGTCAGTTCATAACCGTGATTGTTTTGCCTTGCTGTTTAAAATGAATACCGCCCAGCTGTTCTAGGTAGGTCAATAGTCCTTTCAGATCTTTCGATTTGGAAAAGGTGCCTCCAAAACGTTTGTTGGGCACATGGCCTTCGTAAGTGACTTCCACATCGTACCAGCGCGCAGCCATTTTCATCACCGACCGCAGATCCTGATCGTCAAACACAAAATAGCCCTCCTTCCAGGCCAGCCAGCTTTCGACATCCACCTCCCGGATTTGCAACAATCCCGACGGTTCCGTGATGGCCTGCTGGCCGGGCCGGAGCGTTTCCTTACTGCCCTTGTTGGAGATAATTACCTGCCCTTCGGCAAGCGTGGTATAGACCTGCGGTTCATCCTCGTAAGCCGCTACGTTGAAGTGGGTTCCGGTGACGCGTACTTCGGTATCGCCCGAAACAACTTTGAAGGGACGGTTTTTGTCGGGGCTTACCTCGAAATAGGCTTCACCATGCAACTCCACAATCCGTTCTGAAACGCTATTGCTGGCCGGATAAATGAGTTGGGTGGCCGAGTTTAGCCAAACGGCTGTTCCGTCGGGCAATGTCACCTTGAACGTAGCTCCTTTCGGCACGGATAAGGTGTTTCTGCCGGAAGGGGCCGAAGCCGTACCCGCATCTTTATATTCCAGCCGCCCTTCACCGGTTTTTGTCACCTGGCTGCTCCCCTGAGTCGACAGTACCCCCGTTGCGGCCGCGTCGACCAGAATCGTCGAACCGTCGGCCAGGGTCAGCATGGCCTGGTTGCTGCCGGGGGCCACCGCTGCGGTATGGTAATGGGCTTCCGACGCACTGGAGCGGTTTTCTTTCGACCAGTAAAACCATCCCCCCACCAGCAGCAACGCCACCGATGCCGCGGCACTGAGCCAGGGCCACAGCTTTCGGGTAACTACGCGTTCCTCTTTCAAAGCCGTCTGAATGCCCGCCCGCATCCGTGCCCGCATCTGCTCACGCGCCCTGTCGCTCTCCCAGTTCCATTTCGACTGCGAAGACGTTTTCTCAAACCACAACTCCAGCAACTCGCGCTCCTCATCCGTGCAGGTGCCCTGACGAAAGCGCTTCAACAACTCTTTGATTTCTTCCTCTGTCATACGGATTGAGAGCAGCCTGTGGTCCGCTTGGACACAGGCTTACGCTGCCTTTTGACTGTAGTGTCAAAAACCGGGATGGTGGTAGTAGAGGATTGCAGAAAATTTTTGAAAAAATTGCAGTCAGCAGAGGACGGAACAAAGAAAAATGGTGGTCCACATGTGCTGTTCGTCCATAGCGGAGCGTAACTGCCTGAGTGCGTAATAGATTTGCTTTTTTACGGTTTTGTCCGAAATCTGCAATCGATCGGCGATCTCGGCATGCGACAGTTGTTCCCGGCGGCTCAGCAGAAACACCTCCCGCATCCGGTCGGGCAGGGCCTGAATCTGACTTTCCAGAAAAGTATCCATTTCCTGCGCCATCAGCTGGGTTTCCGGGTCGTTGGCCACTTCGTTGAAGAAGCTGAGTAGCGAAGTTCGGTAACGTTCCTCCGATAAGTTGAGACTAATGCTTTTTAATGCTTTATAACGGGCAATGGAAATCAGGTAGGCTTTTAAGGAACGAACGGCATCCAGTTCGCCCCGCTTCTGCCAGAGGGCAATAAAGGTTTCCTGAACCACGTCACTGGCCCCGTCGGGGTCTTTCAATACCTTCACGACATACAGGAATATGCTCTCCCAATACCGGTCATACAACTCGGTCAAAGCAGATTCTTTGCCCCCGTTGATAAAATCCAGTAATTCAGGATCAGAGGAGCTGGCGAACGGATTCTTGCTTCTATTACGGTCGATCACTACCCAGCAAGTATTGGAACGTTAAATAATACCGAGAGTAAATTTTTATGCTGGTGTAATTTATTACATAAAATTTCAATTATGAAGTTAAATCAAGATATTTCTAAACCTTGCTCTTTGATGTAGATACCTATTCTTAATTACACCTAGTGGTTTGTAACCTTAATGGGTAGAATCAATTGTTTCGGCGGGCCGATAAGTTAAGCACTTAGACTGTCCGGCAAAACTGGCCCATCTCAACAAACCTAAAGGGCGGCCCCATTGAACTCGGCAGTATACTTTCGTTTTGGTAGTTGTAGTTGGGATTGGTTCATGCCGGGCCGACGCATCGGCACACGAAGTTAAAAAGTTTCGTGTCCGGATTAATAGGACCATATCACTCATCCAAACTGTCGATCAAAGATATTGGGACCGATTAAATAATATATTTGAAGTTAGCTTAAAAAACTTGTCCGGAAACTGGATGGCGATTCGCCTGTTTTGGCCATGCATGAATAATCTGCTGAAATAAGCCGGATCGTTGTAACCCAGTTCGTAGGCGATTTCCTTTGCCGTGAGCGAAGTGTGTACCAGTAGCCGTTTAGCTTCGAGTATAATGCGGTTTTTAATCACCTCATTGGGCTGGGGCAGCCGAAGGCGGTTGAATTTGTGCGTGATCGTTTTCGGTGCCATGCACAGAAAATCGGCGTAATCGGCGACGGTATGCTTGGATTTGTAATGCTCTTCGACCAGCCGTGTAAACTTGCGGAAAAATTTCATATCGCTTTGCTGTTCGGTCACGGCGTTGTCCAAATGCTGCCTTTTCCAGGAGCGTGTCGCGCGGATCAGCAGTTGTTTCAGGTACGTCCGGACCATTTCTTCCAGCTGGCTGTCATTTAATTGAAACTCCTGAATCATTTCCTTAAACAAACAGCCCAGAAATGCGATTTCCTCTTCCGAGACCTCCACTTTGGGCATGTTGCGGATGTTGTTGAACAGCAAACCATCGCAGGCCACTTCCTGGTCGTGGATTTGAATGCAGTAAAAATCGCGGTTGTAGAAAATGAAATAGCCGCTTTCCGTCTCCGCTTCTTCGATTTGCAGGTATTGATTAGGGCTAATAAAGAAAAGGGTAGGTTGGGCCGTTTGATAAACCGAAAAATCGACCCGTAGCTTGAAGCCGGCCGGTAAATAAAGGATCTTGATGTATGGCTTATAGTCAGGGCCGTTGATCGCATCTACTTGCTGCTGACTTACCGGCAATAATCCCAGCGTCTTTAAGTTGTTGTTAAAAACGGTTGTACTCATGGCTATTTATGGGTGTGGTTGATCTATGTAATTGCAGTCCGTATTTGAAAGTACCTGCAAAGCTGCTGATGCTTTGCAGGTACGGTTGGGTGGTTAGCTTCTGGCGAATTTTTCGAGTTCGGCGTTGAATTTATCCATTTCCTCTAAGAAAAGGCCATGACCGCTCTTTTCAAATCTGACCAGGTAAGAGCCTTTGATGCCTTTGTGCAGCTGCTCGGCCTGAGCAAAGTCACACAATTTGTCATTCACCCCATGGAATATGGCGACAGGCATTTTGATTTTGGCTAACTCGGGCCGAAGGTCCAGGTCCCGCAGCGCGGTAATCGCTTGGGTGGTCGCGTAGGGCGATGCATCCAGGTTGATGCTTTCGAGCCATTTAATCGATTCCTGAGAAAGCCCGCCTTCCTGACCGGCAAAGCCTTTTCCGAAGCCTGCCACCAGTTGCTGCCGGTTGGTTTTGGTTTGCTGGATCAGCGCGGCAGCGTCCTCCTCCGACACGCCGTAAGGGTAGTCAGCGCGTTTTTTCCACGAAGGACCCGAGGCACCGAACAAGGCCAGCTTGGCGATATGCGCCCCATTGTATTTGGTTACATAGTGGAGTGTAACGGCACTGCCCATCGAAAAGCCCCCAAGCACGGCGTTTTCAATTTTCAGTTTTTCCAACACCACTTTAATATCGTCGGAGAACGTGTCGAAATCGTATTTACCGTAGGGCCGGTCGGATTTACCGAAACCGCGCAGGGAAATGCCGACCACCCTGAATCCTTTTTCAACCAGGTACTGGTATTGATATTCATACATCGCGTTGTTCAGCGGCCATCCATGAATGAGCACTACCGGCTGGCCCTCGCCCAGGTCAATCACGTGCAGTTTTACATTCTTTTCTACTTCAATATACTCTTGTCTTCCTGCCGACGCCGGCTTGCGGTTTTGTGCAAATAGCGATTGGCTGTGGATAAAGGTGAATAACAAGCCGATGGTCAATGCAATGGTTTTCATGTGAATAGCAAGTTTGAGTTAAAACCTAACCAGCTAACGGTTAGCCGGTTGTCGTTGAATTCGACATTGCAAAGTTGGCCTGTGAAACCGCGTGAAAGAATGGATAAAAAGCCAAGCGACTTGTACATTTTTCCCGAAAGGTAGATTTACCGGGCGTAGAAAGCCGCGAGTTGGCCCAACCGCCTTCTGACAAGCACGTTCTTCATCGGCTCGAACCGGGCCAGCTCGACATTGTTTTTCGTCACCACGATGTGGAAAGGCTGATTCAACTGGGTGGTGAGGTGATAGATTGTGGTAAGCTCAGCGAGATCCTCGGACCAGGCTGCCATGCCATATAATGAAGGAAAGGGCGTCTTGGCGAGCTTTTGATAAACTTCCGGCGCCTGGCTGATCATCATCGGCCGACCGCTTCGGAAACGGGTCTTTTCTAGCAGGGAGTCGATGTATTGATCTTCGGGCACATTCGCCAGGCGCCAAACATTTTTGGTGAATGGTGTCGGTTTGACTACTGAATGCTTTTCAGCAAAGTAGGGAGTGACCTGCGTCACCGCGTCAACTACGTGCGTGGCCTCGTGCAGCAGCACGTAAATGAGTGCATCCATATTGCCACCTTGGACACGTATCTGATAATCAGCCTTATCCACCGGATTAAAGCAGGTGTTTTCTTTCCAGGTTGCCCATTCTGAAATCGTCTCATCCAGCAAGCCCGCCCGAAACGTGATGTTGAACATTTTCAGTCCGCCGACTGAATCGAGTACCGAGGTTAATGCCGTGTTGGGCATATTATCCATGAAGCTGATGCTTTGCAAATGCTGTCTCAGAATACGCTGGTGTAAAGGCGGCAACACGGCAAGAGCATTGCGCACCATTTCTTTTTGAGACGGTGTCAGTTCGCGGTTAACAGGTTGCATTCCGGCCTCGCGGAACATTTTGAACACGCTTTCAGGCGCGGGTTGAATGCGTTGAAAAGGGTCACCTTGACCAATGGAATCCGGCTTCTGCGCCCAGGCAACCGATGAGAAAAACAGCGCTAACAAAGCAGAAATGGCAAGTGTAAGTCGGGGCTTTACGATCATTTTAAATAGGTTGTGTTTGATAGCGAATGGTTTCGTAGGAATGCTTCAGGGCTATAAGACATTCAGGAAGCAATTCCTGCGAATTTTTTGCCGGGGCTTTTACCCCTTGATGTGTAATGAACCGATAAGTGAACCGTCCCATTTGATATGGTATTGCATTATGGCAGGGCTGCCGGGGAATGTGCCGGTAACCTCGACGGTCAGCTCGGCCGCTAAACCATCTTCATTGAAATGGATCGGTTTTAGCTGCATTTGGTACTTTTTAGTCGCCTGCTGAATCCATTCTTTGATTTCGTCTCTGCCCGAATAGGAAGATCCTTCGTCAGAAACGGTGGCTTTTTCAGTAAAGTATTGCGCGAATGCGGTGCTATCCTGTTCATTCTGTGCCTTTACAAGGCCTGCTATATTGTCTGGGAGTCTCATCGCTGAAAGTTTTAAATTTAATAAATGGTTTCGTTACAATTAAAGCTGGATGCATCGGTCATAATCCAATCCGGCGACACCGTGAGCACCCGCACACGTTTCGGTGCGACCTGGTTCGACAGGCTTTTGCTGTAATTCACCAGACCCGCTTTCGCTGCCGCATAGGGGAGTGTGGAATCATAAAGGGGCAACTTCGCCTGGATGGATGCGATGTGGATAATCACCCCTTATCATGCCGGGCAAAAAGCCACGGTCCAGCCGCACAGGAGCAAGCAGGTTGGTTTGATAGCCGATTCCCAGTCCTGATCCGACAGCACAGCAAAACCGCCACAGGGTGTTTCTGAGCCGCCCATATTGTTGACCAGGATGGCCAGATGGCCAAATCGACCAAGTAAATCGTCGACCACATGCTGTGTCCCTTCTGGTTTGCTCAGATCGGCGGTGATGGAATGAATAGGATTGGTTTGTTCTTCCGGCTTGTTTCTGGCGGTAATGATTACCGTTGCACCTGCTTTCGACAGGCGATCGGCGATTGCTTTGCCTGTCCCTTTGGTGCCACCGGTTACCAGCGCGATCTGACCTGCCAGTTCGTTTTCAAAATTAAAGTCCATCACGTTGTTCGTTTGTTTAGGACAAATTTCGACAGTATGGTAGGTGATGACAAGTACGGATTTACGATTCAAATAGGGATAAATTTATCCCTATTGAACCGGGCAGAGCCTGTAGCTATACTTGCTTGCAGTATGTACGAAAGAAAGACCATGCCTAACCTGAATTGCGGGCTCGACCTGATCGGCGAAGTGCTTTATGGTAAATGGAAGATGCGGCTTTTATGGTTTATTAACGAAGGCTTTCAGCGCCCCAGCAAGCTGCAAAGGAAAATTCCGGGTGCAACCCGCCGGGTGCTGAATGTGCAGTTGAAAGAACTGGAAAACCACGAACTGGTGGGTAAAGTGATTTACCCGGTTGTCCCACCCAAAGTCGAATACTACCTCACAGACTTTGGCAAATCGCTCATCCCCGTCATTGGCGCGATAGGCCAATGGGGCGACCAGCATGACCAGCGTTTGCGGGAGCTCATTTTAAAGCACATGCAGCCTTAGCGTTTACCTGGCAAGCCTCTTGGAGAATTTTCTCCATTTCGCCAAGCAGGCCAGGGATTGGTGTATCACTGGTGTTGGTCAGGCAGAGCAAGCCATTGGTCGTTAACGCACCGATTGTCTGCTCCATTCCCTTACCTGATCGCACCACCGGGCCATAAAGCGATTTCAGTCTTAATGCGCCGAAATCCGTATCATAGTTGACCCGGACGAGATTGGTCACCATAATGTGATGGTTGAATGCGGTTTTCAAAACGTCGAGCATTTGTTGCCTATCATTATGACCAAAAACGATCTCCCGGAAGAACGACAGATAGTTTGTCACATACTTAACCGAATCGGTACCGTTTAGGCCAGCTTTGGCGAGCCTTACCAGGTCCCAGAACGCTAAATTTTCCTGCTCGAAAAACACGGACTGCGTGGTAATATTGAGTTCGAAATGATCGTCCAGGTTCAGCACCGCCCTTGTGCAAATGGGTGAGACGAGTTCCATTCTGGGCTCGGTACCATTCCGGGCGCATCCTTCTGCAAGCCAGCAGGACTGCCGCGCAGATGGCCCCATGCACTGTAGTATTTTCCTGTCGGGCACGTTCCAAAATGTTCCAGGTGGTATTTTCAGAGAACCGGCGCGATGAAACCAACGGTTTGACGATATCCGTGTTCATTTTCAATTCCAGCACCTTTTCCCCCCTCTCGACCTAATAGGCTGTCACCGGCTTTCAGACGCACCATTGCTTTCTTCTTAGAAGATTTGAAATCAAAAATGCCTGCTTTTTCATAGTTGGCAGATATAAGGTAATGATTCCTTTCTATCTGACACACTTTATGTAATAGTCGCACAAGGACTCCTTATTGACGAAAGTCAATGACATACTTGATCTGCCTCCATAATTTGCTCTCAAAAAACCAGAATGAAGTTAGCAGATTCCACTCATCACGCAAGCAACCTGCTTTTTAAGCAAGTAATCCAGATAATAGCTATCTGTTTGGGACTCATGTTTTTCCTTGGTATTGTTGCCGAGTTTTTTGTTCGTTCAAGATTAATTACCTGGCACGATCCCTATCAAACGTATAGGGCGATTAATGAGTCAATGGGGCTATTTTCAACCGGAATCCTTTCTTTTATTGTAATTATTATTCTTGACATAATTTTATCCGCCTGTTTCTATCTGCTGTTTAATAGCGTTAATTACAGCTTATCCTTATTGATGGCAGGACTCAGGTTACTTTATGTAGCAGTAAAAGGGGGAGCGATTGTTGGATTAGTTATAGCAAAGGACATTTATACCTCAACTGATGAACTTAACAAAGAACAACTTGATGTAGCAGTAAACCAAGCCTTTATTTTCTTGAAAATCCATCATACGGGTTTTGCTATAGGCTTAATATTCTTTGGTATGCATCTATTACTACTCGCCTTACTGGTGCAAAAACTTACTACCGCTCCCTACTGGATTAGTTGGTTTCTGTTTATAGCTAGTTTTGGCTATGTACTTAATAGCGTTGCCACCTTGTTTTTTTCTGATCATGCTCAGTTATTTAATCTTATAATTGGCGTCTTTATTGTTCCGATGTCCTTCTCTGAAGTCTTTCTGGCGGGTTGGTTATTTGTGAAACGACGTAAGATAGCCTCAATATTATCAGCCGTTTAACAGGCTTTTTTAGCAATCCTTTTTCGTATTCTACTCAATGTTTCTGGTTTTATCCCTAAATAACTTGCCAGATGATACTGCTGAATCCGGTTAATTAAGTCAGGTCTGTTCTCCAGTAGTTGTAAATAGCGTTTTTCAGGGCTTAATGTAATTAATGAAGAGCTTAAGTTTTGATACTTTCCAAACTCCTGGTTAACAAACAATCTGGACATCTTTTCGAGCTTAGGATTCTTGGCATACGATACCTCTATCTTATCCAAACGTCCGATAACCAACGTAGTTTGTTCTTCACAAATCCAGAAAAATTGGCTAGGTATATAGTTAGCTGCACTATCAAATGCCACAATAGCATCGCCTTCGGTGTAAAAAAAAGTTGTCTTTTCTTCGCCATCAATGAGTTCATACTGGCGAACCAGACCTTGAATGTTAAAGTAGCACTCTTTGGATATTTGCCCTTGCTTAAGCAAAACAGTGCCTTTGGCAAAAGTCTTATAAGACAGATCCGCTAATATAGAGGTTTTCTCCTCGGCAGTGAGTGCCACATAGTGTTCGATATAGGCCAGAATGGTTTGCTCCATCGTGCGAAAGTATTTCACCCACTATCACACTGGTGGTTGTATGATAGTGGAAAGCGGTAGCTTACAATTTAGCAAATTTATTGGTTTGTGTATTACCCTGAAATAGCCTTACATGAATAAGGACTTTACTTACCTTAACAATATATAAGCTCAGAAAGTCATGCTTTTCTGATTGAGCTCCTTTTTCATTAATCCCTTTCCTAACTTCTAGAAAACAACAGTCTGGTGAATCTGTACCGGCTGGTTTATTTATTAGTTGATCAGCTTAGGGCTTCCTAGGAGTTTCCGGTACTGGACAGTGAGACCACTAACAGCCAGGAAAAATATATGTCAGGAAAACAGGTTATACCATGTTCGTTAAAATCGTCGCAGGTTCTGGTTCATATAAACACGCAGCAGCCGTTCCAGAAACTTGGGCGTATTCACGTACACCGCAACATCCCCGTTGGCGGGTTGCTGAGGATTTAGCCGCGTGTATCCTTTGTCATCTACCGTGACATGGGCCGGTTGGGTCTTGAACAAATCGGGCCAGAGTACCATGCCCACCGCTACGGCGTCATACAACACTGGGTCGCGATCGTAGGCCCACAGCGTTTGCAGTCCACAAAGCGTACTGGTCAACGGACTCTGTCGCATCAGCAGCTTCTGCCGAAAAACCGCATCTGCCTTTACGAACGTCGTTACGTCCAGACCCGCGTAGGTAATGGGCACTCCACTGCTGACAAACTGCCTGGAAGCGGCCACATCCGCGCGCACATTCCACTCGGTATCGATGGTGGGAGAACCGTTGTAACCGATGGAAAAAGAACCAAACATGGCCACTACCCGCTTGGCCAGCTTCAGGGCTCCCGGATCCCGTTTGACCAGATCGGCCATGTTCGGTACGGGGCCTACCGAAATCACCGTTACCTCACCCGGGTATTTGCGCAACTGCTCCCGGATAAAATCCACAGCGGACTGGCTGATGGGCTTTTTGCGAGTGAAACCCTTGGCGTAGTAAAACTGATCGGCGTACCAGTTCGCCCGCTCGTCGGTCTGGCGAGTGTCGCGTCCAACCGCCACCGGAATGCTGTCCAGCCCCCATTCATACAGCATCTGACAGGCCAGTTGCGCACGGTCATCCGTACGGCCGTAGCAGGTCGTTATCCCTAAAACTTCCAGTTCGGGACTGGCGCACAGCAGAGCCAGGGCGTAGGCGTCGTCAATGTCATCGCCGAGGTCACAGTCAAAAATAACCTTGATACGGTTTTTGGCAGCCGGAGCGGTTGAGCGGGATTGTGCCATAGCGGTTAATTCAACACCCATCAACAAGACCACGAAACAGGCAATCCGCCAATAAATCTGGAACATACGCAGCTGAAATAGTGAAAATGAAGAATAGGATTGGTGGGTTTAGTTCGTCAGGGGCCAGGCGGGTTTCAATTCCCAAACGTCCAGCGAGATCAGGGTGGCGGCCCCGCCTTCACTGAATAAATCCAGTCCCATCCCTTTTACATCGTTGTTAAAAATACCGCTGCCGGTTTGTCCGTTCACAAAAACTTCCAGCATCGAGCGGTCCAGAAACAGCCGCATTCGAACCCGCTGGCCTTTTTTGAGATAAGCCGGACCCTGACCCAACTCCGGATAGGGAGCCGGTATCTTCAGGTTGTCCATCGCCCCGAACTGGTCTTCGGTAACATCATAAAAAACCTTCGTGCCACCCTGACCACCTTCTGCCGTGCGGACCTTCAGGCCAAACCGTGTGGCCGTTCCGGGATCAAACTCGGCGATAATTTCCAGTGCATCGCCCTCTATACCCGCCAGTAAATTCGTAGCGCCGGGCTGAACGAGCCTATTCTTTCGCTGCTCATGCCTGCCGCGCAGGGCTTCTACTTCGGGCACCGGTTCCTGCCGGAGCCGGTCTCCCTCCCGCGTCAGAATTCGGGGCAGCACGTGCGCGCCGTACCAGGGAATACCGTCCACCTGACCGGAGGTGTACAGATGCATGGCCTGAATGATCCGGCGCTCGGTTCCTCCCGGCCCTTTGTGGTCAATCGCCGATGGATTGAAACAATGAAACGGGTTCAGGTAGTCCAGCAGTTTACCCGTCGGGTCATCCGGTATAAAGGCGGGTTTCTCTTTATCAAACCGACCAACCCAATATTGTACAGGCCGCGTTCCGGTAATCAACACGTGTTTGTCACCGAAGGGCAGCAGGTACGGATACTCGGTAAAGCCCTGCCGCTGCTGGTCGCTGCGCGGTGCGGGATGCTTGCGGGCATCGAAAATTGTACCCCGTTCGGTCCAGTTTACCAGATCGGGCGAAGAAAGCAGAATGATGGCGTCGCCCAGATCGCCGGGGCGTTCCCCCCAATGCTGGCGCGTAGTGAGCGAATACCAGGTGTTGCCATCTTTCCAGGTGTGTCCGTCGTGGTGCACCATGCCCGTCATGACGGCCTGCTTATCAGTGAAGGACAGCAGATCGTTGTAGCTGCGAGCCAGCACCCCGTATTTCCCATCTTTGCCGAGTGCCGTGTAAAGCGTACTCAGCCGCTGTTGGTCGTCAAAAAACAGATTAGCCAGCCAGATGCCGTTTACGTCCAGATCAGAGTCGGGCCAGAGTGCGATGGGACGGTCTTTCCAGTGAATCAAATCGTCACTGACGTAGTGCGCCAATGGATTGCAGGCCAGCAGCGACACCAGGTTGCGGTAACTGAAAACATGGTATTGGCCCTTGTAATAAAACGCCCCCGCCGGATCAAGAATGGCGTCCATTGGAGCCGTCAGGTGGTAGGTAGGGCGTTTGGGGTCGCGGGCCATAAACTGGCGCATGGAAAGTCCCAGGCGCTGGCAGGCAACGGTGTCTTTCTGACGGGAAGCCGTAAAAAAAGCGTGGTAGTCGGCCAGACAGCGTTGCGCATCGGTAACCGGCCCTGGCCCCGTCAGCGCTGAAACGCCGGACACGCGGGCCAGTTCGGCATCGCTCAGAGCGCGGTTCCAGACGGCCGCGTGGTCCATACTGCCGGTAAAAAGCCGCTGGAATAAAAAGGCAATGACGGGTTTGGGGAAACTTGAAACCGGCGGATTGTCGATCCGCCATCCACCCAGCACCGTCGGCCCCGTGAGGATGGCCCGGGGTTTTCCCGGTACCGAAATGTGGTTCAGTAGCTGCCCATCCACCACAAAATCCAGAAAACCCGCCCGATACCGGACCGCCACATCGTGCCAGGCATTCAAGGTCAGCGGAGAAAGCGGAATTTCGCGGTACATGGCCCCCTCGGCATCGGCAACACCCAGAATCGCAACCGCCAGCCCGCTTTCGTGGATTACCAGTGAAAACAGGTTGGTGTGAAACAAGCCACCCGTTTTGGTGGCTTTTACGCGGGCGAATACCGTCAGGGCTTCCGGCCCGGGAAACGGTTTTTCGCCCGGTGCAGACTCCAGTGCCAGCCAACTGCTGCCGTCGAACGTGGCCACGGTTCCGTCACCACCTCGTTTCCGGGAAGCCGCCCGTTCGTCGTCGGCCATCGGCACGCCTGTTTTCACGCCCTCACCTTGAGGCTTCAGGCGTGGGTGTTTGCCCGTTGCATCGGTCCCGTCGGCCAGGTGCCAGACCACTTCCGCGTCCGACCAGGGCGCAGGCAACCGGGCGGCAGGTTTCGTTTGAGGATAGCCTTTCAGCGCCAGCGGAATCAGCAAAAACGTCAGACCAGCTAATTTTAACATTCCGGGGACAATTGGTTTCATTCAAAAAGCCACCCGATTTCTCAGGTGGCTTTAAATCTACTTAATAACCAGGATTTTGAATCAGGGTATTTTGCCCACCGATGGAACTATTGACAATTTCGGTCAGCGGAATGGGCAGGTATTCGCTTTTACCTTTCGTGAACGAAGCCCCGTTCAAATAGGGGCGTTTTGTTTTCTCGGCGGCAAAATAGGTGTTGAGAACCGTATCGGCAATGCCCCAGCGCACCAGATCGTAAAACCGGTGGCCTTCCATCGCCAGTTCCAGCCGTCGTTCAAACCGCACGGCTTTCCGGGCAACCTCTTTGGAGGTCCAGGCAACCGTATACGGTTTAATCTGGTAGTTGGCCGCGGGCTGGTTGGTTTCATTGCCGCTGGCATCCAGTTCCTTCACAACGCAGTTTTTGGCTCGGTTGCGCACCAGATTGACGTATTCCTGCGCTTTTGCCAGACTCCCCACTTCTACTTCACACTCAGCGGCCCAGAGCAGAATATCGGCAAACCGGATGACGGTGTAATTATTGGCGTTCGGACCCATCGCCCAGCCCACGGTTGTCGACAGCGTGCCTCGTTCTTCTTTGCGGTACGAGCGTTTCTTGGGCGAATACGGCCCGGCATCACCCGCCGGGTTGGTCCAGTTGTCGCCCCCGTGCAGCCCCCAGTTCAGGTAGGGAATTCCCCGGCGACCCACGGTATGATCCAGACGCGGATCAAGGGGCGTAGTTTCATCGGGCGTGAACGGATCGGTCGACCGCAGGCCGTCGTCGTTTTTCAAGTCGGACTGATTAAAGGTGTCCAGCAGCGGCAACCCATTGGCGTCGGTTTTAAACGCGTTGACCAGGTTCTGCGTAGGCTGGAAAAAACCGCAGCACTCGCCCGGCCCCACCAGCGGAAAGTTCAGGTGTTCGCCGTAATTGGCGTTGGCGCTCGAACCGCTGCCGTCATTGACGGAGGACTGCACGGCGAAAATAGACTCCTTGCTGTTTTTGGTCGAAATCTGAAAGTTATCGTAATAGCAGTCGTTCAAACCGTATTTGAGCCCGTTTGGCGTTACACCATTGGCAATCAGGTCTTCCAGCAGCGGCCGGGCTTCGGCAAATTTATTTTGAAACAGGTACGTTTTCGCCAGAAAAGCTTTGGCCGCCCAGGAATTGCCCCGGCCCACATCCGTTTGAGTAGCGGGCAGATTTTCCTGCGCAAACTGAAAATCGGCTTCGATGAACGGCCAGGCTTCCTTGTCGTTGGGTACTTTGGTGTCAAACATCGTTTCGTCGATGATGGGCACGCGGTAGTAAATTTTGCGCAGCTCAAACATATAAAAACCCCGCAGAAACCGCGCTTCGGCCCGAAAGCGGGTGGCCGTGGCTTCGTCCAGGCCCGTAGTTTTGGCGACAGCCCGCAAGACATCGTTGCTTCGCGAAACGCCGTCGTAGAGGGCAATCCACTTATCCGGCACAAAGTTGTTGGAAGGCAGTACGTTGTTTCGTTCAAAGGCGTTAGCGTCGGCCAGATCGGTCTGGGTGCTGCCCTTGTAAGCGTCGTCCGAAGCCACATCGCCAATCAGCCAGTTAGAGGCCGCTGAAGCCCGGCCTTCGTTGCGACCCAGCCAGCCGTCGGAACTGGCCCCCACGCCGTCGAGCAGCGAGTAGGCGCCGATCAGCAGGGAGTTGATGCCGTCGCGGGTCAGCAGTTGAGATTCGCTGGCCACCCCCAGCGGTGGGGTTTGGTAAAAATTATCGGTACAGGCTCCGGCTCCGGTAATGAGCAGACCAGTTATGATATAAAGTCGTAGTTTCATGGGTAACAGCGTTAAAATCGGATTCGCTTTCGGCTTAAAAAGTAAGACTCAGACCCACGGTGAAGGTGCGGGCCAGCGGATAAACGCCCCGGTCCACACCGATATCGCGGTCAGCACCGCCCCCGTAGTTGGCCAGGTTTACTTCCGGGTCCAGACCGGAGTAGTTCGTGCTGGTAAAGAAGTTGGTGCCCTGGACGTAAACGCGCAGCCGATCAACTTTCACTTTGTTCACCAGGGTGGTCGG
This sequence comes from Larkinella arboricola, assembly GCF_003259745.1. GTDB lineage: Bacteria > Bacteroidota > Bacteroidia > Cytophagales > Spirosomataceae > Larkinella > Larkinella arboricola. The sequence goes on from NZ_QLMC01000006.1 coordinate 323,558, forward strand.
CAGGGTGTAGCCGATCTGGAGATTTTTACCCCGCAAATACGACCCTTTTTCAATGAAGTAAGTCGATGCCTGCGACTCATACCCTGCCGCCAGCGAGTTGATCTGCGGTAAAACAGCATCCCGGTTTTCGGGCGTCCAGCTATCCAGAATCCGCACGCTGCGGTTGCCGGTAAAGTTCTGGAAATCCGTACGCCACTTCTGGTAGTTGTACAGATCATTGCCCGACACGCCCTGGAAGAAAAGCGCCAGATCAAACCCTTTGTACTGAGCGCTCAGGTTCAGGCCGTACGTGAATTTGGGGTGCGGGCTGCCGATAAAGGTCTGGTCGCTGTCGTCAATGGCGCCGTCGCCGTTCACATCGCGAAACTTGAAGCGGCCCGGTTTGTTGTACAGCGCCCGGTCACCGCCCTGCGTGGGGTGAGCATCGGCTTCTTCCTGTGACTGAAAAATACCGTCGATTACAAAGCCGTAGAACGAGGAAATCGGATGACCGACCTTGGTGCGGGTGACCGAGGGCTGGCGGGTGGCAAAACCGGTGATGAACGATTCAGGACCGCCGTACAAATCCGTCACAACGTTGCGGTAGGTGGACCAGTTCAGACCAATATCAAACTTCAGTTCGTTGTTGACAGCCGAGCCGTGATAATTCACCAGCGCGTCGAACCCCCGGTTTCGGATACCACCGATGTTCACGGCGGGCCGACGGTTTTGTCCATCGGTGGCCGGGCTCGGAATTTCCAGTAATAACTTGGAAGACTGGCGATTGTAGGCATCGAGCGTTACATCCAGTTTTCCTTTGAACAGGGTTACATCCAGACCCAGGTTTGTCATCGTCTGAGCTTCCCACTGCGCCGTCGGGTTGCCTTGGGCGGCTACCTCAAAACCAGGTACAACCGTCGTATTGGCCCCGTTGATGGGGTACGAGGAGGAATTCAGGTTTGAGCCGTAGGTGGTGTACTGGTTATACGGGTTGATTTCCTGGTTGCCGGTTTGGCCCCAGCCCGCCCGCAGTTTCAAGTCGTCGATAAAGGAAACGCCTTTCAGGAACGATTCTTCCGATAGCCGCCAGCCAGCGCTGAAAGCCGGGAACGTACCCCAGCGGTAGGTCGGAGCAAACCGCGAGGAGGCATCCCGGCGCAGGGTCGCCGAGAGCAAAAACCGCTCTTTAAAGGCGTAATCCACTTTCCCGAATACCGAAAACAACCGCGTATCCGAACCTGAACCCGACGAACTTAAGACCGTCGAACCGGCATTGAGGTATTGAAAATCGGGGTTTTCAAAGGCGAAATTAGCCTTGGAGGTCGAGAAATCACGGTATTTGTTCCGGACGGCTTCCGTGCCCACAAAGGCCGAGAGGTTGTGGAAGTCGCCGAGCCGTTTTTTGTAAGCCAGCGTGTTGGTCCAGGTGATGTTCAGGTTGTAATTAGACGAAACCTGCAATTGGGCATTCTGCGCCAGCAGAAACGATTCGGGAGCCGCCGGAGCGAAATTCGACAGGTTCCAGTTGCTGTTGTCTACACCCAGGCTGGTGCGCAGGGTCAGGTCTTTAATCAGATCGACCTCCGCGTAGACATTCCCGAAAACCCGCGACGTATAGCCGTGGTTGTCCCTGTTTCGGTACAGCCGCGTGTACGGATGATCTACCCAGGAGCGCCCCCCGGCGAAATTACCGCCTACGTCATAGATCGGCATAAACGGCGGCATCTGATAGGCCAGCACCGCGCTGTTTTCGTCCCGAATCAAACCGGCTACCTGATCCGTATAGGCAAATTGAAGGTTTTCGCCCACCCGAATGTTTTTCTTGATGGTAAACTCGGTATTGGCCCGCAGCGAATACCGTTTGAAGCTGGTGAATTTGACAATCCCGTCCTGCGCATAGTAACTGCCTGAAATGGCGTACCGGTTCTGGGCGTTGCCGCCGGTGACCGAAAGGTTGTGGCTTTGCATCGGAGCGGTCTGCATGACTGTATTCCACCAGTCAGTCCCCGTTTTGTTGGCCTGGGCAAACATGAATTTGGAAATACCGTACTGCGGATCTTTGGGGTTGTTTGTGTAGTTTGCAGGGGCCACACGCGGGTCGCCTTCCATCGCTCCGCCCTGCAACAGCAGGTAATCCGGAATCCGGGGCTGGGCACCGTCGCCAAACGTAGCATCAACCGGGTTGCCGGTCGTCGGGCTTACGTTGCCGATGTTGCGGTAGTTTTGCCAGACCACATCCGCGTACTGCTGCGTGTTGAGCATTTCCGGGCTTTTGGTGGGCGTTTGAACCCCATAAAAGGCATCGTACGTGATTTTGGACTGTCCCTGCTTTCCTTTCTTGGTGGTAATAATGACCACCCCATTGCTGGCCCGCGCACCGTAGATGGACGCCGTGGAAGCATCCTTGAGTACTTGCAGCGTTTCCACATCGTTGGGGTTGATCTGGTTCAATCCGCCCTGCGTCGGAACCCCGTCGATGATATACAGCGGATCATTGCCGCCGGTGATGGAGCCAATCCCCCGAATTCGAACCATGACGTTTCCGCCCGGCTGCCCGTCGTTTCCGATGGTAACCCCGGCCACGCGGCCCTGCAACTGCTGACCCACGTTGTTGGCGGGAACGGCCTGTAAGTCTTTCGCCGAAACCGTCGAGACGGACCCCGTTACGTCCCGCTTGGCCTGGGTAGAATACCCCACCACGACAACTTCATTCAGGCTTTTGGTGTCCGGCGTTAGCTGTACGGTAAAGGTCCGCTGGTTGCCGACGGTCTGCTCGAGAGCCTGATACCCTACGAACGAAAAAACCAGCACGGCATCCGGCCCCGGAACGGTAAGCTGAAAATTTCCGCTGCCGTCGGTGGTGGTGCCCTGCGTCGTGCCCTTGATCGTAATGGTTACTCCTGGCAGACCGTCTCCGTTGTCGGAAGCCGTTACCCTACCCTGTACCGGAAAACTTAGACTGGCACTGGCAAGTGTAGGGGAGGCAATTACACCAGTACCTGGCAGCGAAGCGAGCGGGATTTCGATACCGGGATGTTGCGGAGAAAACGAAACCGGCGGATTGGGGTTGGTGCGGCTGCCCCGGATCAGCAGGGAGCCATTTTTCATTTTTCGGTAGCTCAGACCGTGCGGTTTCAGCAGCTTGTTCAGTATCTGTTCGATATTCTGATGGGTCGTAGTTGCGTAACTCCCCACCTGAATACCGTCCACGATTCGTTCCGCGAACAGAATATCAACACCGTATTGACGGCTGAGATCGTTCAGAACGTCTTTCAATTGTTTGCTCTGGGGACTGGATGGATTGCCCCGCTGTTGGGTAGCGCCCTGCGCCAGAAGCACCAATTGTGCCCGTCCCGGCGAAATTCCGGCCAAAAGAGACCCCAGCAACAGGGCTCCGAAGTACTGTTGGCGTAACCTATGAAACATAAAAAATGGGTTTAGGATTATTTATTGAAGGGTATCTACCGGTTGAAGTTCGATGTGGTTTCCCTGGTGAATGGCCCGTAAATCAAGGATGGTTTCCAGGGCCTGGATGAGTTCACTGGCGGTCTGGGCTTTAAACTGTCCCGATATTCGTTGTTCGGAAAGCGTTGAATCGGCCAGCGCCACCTGCACACCAAACTGGTCCTGTAGAAGCTTGAGCACGTCCGCTACCGGGGTATTGTCAAAGTGATAGCGGTGGTGTTTCCATTCCGAAAACTGTTGGGGGCGGCCCGTTTTTGCAATTTTCAGCCGACCGGTGGTTTCGTCCAGACTGACAATATCGCCGGGCCGCAGGTTGAGTTGTTTGCCGGATCGGTAGTTGATTTTCACCCGACCCTTCTGAAGCGCCACGCGGTTGGTGTTGTTCCGGGTATAAACGACAAACTCCGTTCCCAGCACTTCCACGTCGAAATCATCGTCGGTTTTCACCACAAACCGACGACGGTCGGGCTGCCGGGCCACGTTGAATTCGGCTTCTCCCCGCAGCCAGACTTCCCGCGCGCCTTGCCCGAGATCGAATCGGGGAATGGTCAGGCTGGAATTGGCATTGAGGGTTACCAACGTACCGTCCGCCAGGCGTTCCTGATGAATTTCGCCGTAACCCGTCACTACCGTTTGGTACATCCACCAGGAGCGGCTGAGGTATAGCCCCGTCATAAAAAAAACGACCAAAACGGCGGCTACGGCTAAAAAGCGTCCCTGAAACCACCTTGGTAAAAGCGATACATTCCGCCCGGTTTCCGAGTCTGCGTCGGCCGAAGCCTGGTCGATTCTGGCCAGAAGCTTATCGAATTCAATGTCATCATTGGTCACCAGTTGCCAGTTTGTTCGTTCCCATTCTTCCAGCCACTGGTAATATAACTCCCGGTTTGTGGGCTCCTTCAGCCACTCATTCAGCAGATTACGCTGCAAGGGAGTGCTGCGTCCGGCAAAGTGCTCAAAAATAGTTTCTTTCTGAAAAGGCGTATTCATGACGGTCTAACGGTCTCAGTAGGGAGTAATGGGGAGTGATTAAGTGGGTTAGTACGAACCGATTACGCTGAGAAGAAGCCCAGTAAAAATCAGAGCTTTACGCAGGTGGGACAGGGCTTTCATGAGGTGTGCTTCCACGGTTTTTAGCGAGATATGCAGTTCGTCGGCGATTTCGCGGTGCTTCTTGTTTTCGAAGCGACTCAGCAGAAAAACCCGCTGGCACTGGGGCGACAGTGTTCGAATAGCCTGCTCCAACCGCTGGTACAGTTCCGTCACCTGAAGGATTTTCTGAGGGTCATCATCCGTATACACAGCTTCCTCCATTTCTTCATCAATCGGGTCCTGGAGCATCGACTTCTTCCATTCCTCCTGTGTGTAGTTGTAAACCCGGTTGCGGACGGACGTAAACAGATAAGCCCGATACGAACCCGTAATGTGGAGGTGGGACTGGTTTTTCCAGAAGTTCAGAAAAATCTCGCTGACAATGTCGCAGGCCAGTTCCCGGGAATACACAAACCGGACGGCGTGGCTGCACAGGGGCCGGTAATACCGCCGGAAGAGCAGTTCATAGCCTTGCCGTACATCCAACTCAAACGCCTGTCGGATCAGGTATTCCTGATTGGTCACCTTAGAGTCTACATGTAAATGCAAGGGTGAAGGCTCTTTACTGTTCGGGGTCGGGAAAGGAAGCATTGGCAAGCGGGTTAACGAATAGCTGTCTATAAGCAATGACAGAAAACACCCACCTTACCCTTAGAAAGATGTGATCTAATTTAGAATTATTTTTTACTTTTTGACTGCTGGTGCAAAAGATTGGGCTTTAAGTAACAGTTTTGGCCTTAATTAAAGACAGCTTAACTATGGACAATCTTGTTTTCCCTCGCTGAAGAGCCCGGTCCGATCCTCAATCTTTGACCGGCTCAGAATTTAGGTGGACCTCATCACCAGCGTCAACAGTTGAATAAATTGTACCTACCGCAGGCACACACGTGATCGCCCACAAAGCACCTTCCCAAATAGTGATATTTTTATTGAACAATCTGTGTTCGATTAGAAAACCGGAATATAGATCATCAAAGTAAATTTTAATCGATTTGATGATGCCCTGTGATTTATTGATTGGCGCTTCTACTTTCAAAAACCCCTGACCAGTGAACACCGTGCACGGTTCGTTATCAGGAATATAGCTTTCTTCGCTTTCAGGCGCTGTGGTTAATCGATGTCCGCCATACAATCGCCAATTTCCTAATCCAAAATTTGTATTATCTTCATAAAGCAGGTTTGAACCATTTAATTTAGAATAATATAAAATCCGCGGGCCTCGAGAAATGCCTACAATCAGCAGGCAATCTTTTCCGTAACAATACACCGCGTCCCAATCTCCATAAAGTTCTCTGACGACTTTCATAGAATACCGTATAAACTAATCATAGTCAATCTGCTTGCTGTATGTTTTGAGAGTCTTGAAGGCTTGATATACAAGGTTGCGTGCGGATTGGACATTCAGCATCATGATGCCAGCTATCTTGTCGTATTCCATGTCTTCATATATTTTGAGATGTATGGCTGTGCGTTGTCTTTTTGACAACAATTTCAAAGAGAGAGACAACTTTATACGCTGCTCCTCCTTACTTTGTTCCGCAATTAAAGCTTCTTCATAAGACCTGGTAATGGTAGAATATTCGCAGAAGTGGCTGAAGAATTGAACCTGCTGTTTAATTCCATTTATCTGATCAATAATATGGTAGCGAAGGGCTTTGAACAGATAAGGTTTTATTACCATTACACTGCTTAGTCGTTCCCGGGAGAACCATAATTTTTCAAATAGATTTTGAATACTGTCTTCTACAATTTCTGCACTATCTATTAAGGACATACCATATTTCAATAAGCTTTTATAGTGCATCCGAAATATTTTAGCTAAGGCCCCTTGATCACCGTTTCTAAACTCCTCCCAAAGCGAAAAATCTTCCTGATTACAGGCATACTGATAAGAACGTGTTTTCATGGGTTACGGGTTTAACGTTTAACACTGGATAAGGATGTCTAGAAAAAGTGTATATTCTGTACACACCGCATGCGCGCGACAGAAAAGACGACTGAGAATAATATTTCAATATTTAGCCTATATTTAGAATATAATTTTACAGTACCTCTAATTATCAGGACAATTGACTATAGAATAGCCATCAACAACATTGTATTTTCAAATATATAGTAACGCACGTCGAGAAGGATTCAACGATATTGGCCAATCCATACACTATTTTGTAGTAGTTTAATAAATGGCTCGTCGTAGTTACCAATTCCTGGAGGGAAACCAAATGAAAGCACTCTATAAACCGATTTCGGCCTTAGCAAACCATTCGATTAGTGTCGATAAACAGGAAAGTCAGGCGTTTGAATATCCCTGGCACTACCATCCGGAATATGAACTCACGTATATTTTGACCAGTCCGGGTGTGCGCTATGTGGGAAACAGCGTTGAGAATTTCTTCGAAGATGATCTGGTTATTGTGGGTCCTAATTTGCCTCATGCCTGGATAAATAACGACAACCAGGGACCACCATCAAGCGCAGTAGTTATCTATTGGAACCAGGAATTTGTGGAAAAGGGATTTTTACAAACCCGAGAATTTGGGGCAATTCAACAGCTACTGAAACTGTCGGTAAAAGGAGTGAAGTTTCATTCGGCCGTAGCAATCCAATTGAGAGAGAAATTTCTCCACCTGGTTACGTTACCGCCCTTCGAGCGAATTATTCTTTTCGTTCAGATTCTGAACGAACTAGCAACTACTACTGACTACTATTTTTTATGCGAACAAGGCTTTGACCATGACTTAAATGTGATTGATAACGAGCGGATCAACATTGTTTACCAATACATCAAAACGCATTATCAACGCAAGATAACGCTGGCTGAAATGGGCGAGCAATTAAAGATGAGCGGAGAGTATTTTTCGAGGTTCTTCAGCCGAATCATGAAAAAAACATTTTTCGAATTTCTCAATGAATACAAAATTAACGTGGCTTGTCGTCTTCTGATCGAAACAGACATGCAGATTGCTGAAATCGGTTATGCTTCCGGATACGAAAGCTTAACCTTCTTCTACCGGCAATTTAAAAAATTCAAAAACTACCAACCTTTAGAATACCGATTAAGTTTTAGAAAATCAGGCGTATGAACCTGGGTAAAACAGCCCATCGCAAGGCGCTTCCTGTGGCCGCACAGAGTGATTTTACCAAAACCGCCAGTAAATGAAAAACCAGGCCACGGCATAAATGGCAAACCAGAATTTTATTTGCTGCCACCAGGGACGCACCAGCATACCGTCTTCCAGATCGCGCAGCCAGGAGAACTTCCACAAAAAAGGCTTATACTGTTCAGAAGTTGGGGGTGTAGTGAAATATGAAACGAACGTAATCAGGGCCATGGTCAGTACCTGAGCGATGGCAGCAACGTATAACCAGTTGAGTGTTAGGTCAAGAGCCCAGAATAAAACCGCCAGCGCAATCTGAATCGCCAAACCGCCCAGCATTCCGGCGATGGCTCCGGCATAGGTCGTCCGTTTCCAGAAAATACCCATGAGCAGGACGGAAATAAACGGTGTTGCCATATAAGTAACGCCCGTCTGAAAATATTTGAACATACCCACGTTGGCGACAACCGGCGAAATAAGGGCGGCAATCATCAAGGCCATTCCACCGGACACCTGGCCGGTGGTAATCAATTCTTTGTCACCGGCCTTTTTTCGCCAGAATCGTCGGTAAACATCCAGTGAAAAAATAGTGGCCACTGAATTGGTAAGGGCACTAACCGATGCCATAACAGCGGCAAAGAAGCCTGCCAGAATAACACCGCGTAATCCAGATGGAGCAAACACCGCCAGGGCATAAGGGAATGCCTGATCCTGATTGTCAGGCAGTAAGGATGGTCCCTGGCGCATTACATCCAGCCAGTGATAAACAATCAGACCCAGCAGACAGGTAACCATCGGACGAATGATGTTGATAAACCCGGCAAATAGCAAGCCCATCATCCCATCCCACGTACTCCGGGCTGATAAAATCCGCTGAACCATGACCTGATTGGAAGATTGATAAAATAAGAATACGCCGAAAGAAGCCAGAATCAAGCCCGCAAACGGTGCTTCTTCGTCAGATGCCGGGCGATATAGGTGGAAGCGATCGGGTGCCGCCAACGTCATCGCTTCCCAGCCGCCGGGGATTTTACCCAGGGCCACCAGAAACAGCAATACCCCTCCGCCAATGAGCATCACGCACTGAATGGCATCAGTCCACATAACGGAACTGAGTCCCCCTAACAGCGTATAACTGGCTGTCAGCAACAGGATTCCCGCGAGCACGGCCCACTGCGGCCAACCGGTTAGTTCTCCCAGCGTTAAGCTGCCACCGTATAAAACCGGTGGTAGAAAAATAAAAACATAACCTACCAAAATAACGCAGCTATAAATGGCCCCACAGGCCGGGCCAAAGCGACGATTGAGTAATTCCGGAACCGTGACGATTTTATTGCGCAGGTACAGCGGAATAAAGAAAACCATCATCAGCGTATACGTTGGCAAACACCACCATTCCCAATTGGCAATCGCCAAACCGCCTTTGTAGGTCGCCCCGATGGTTCCCACGATTTGTTCGCTTGAAACGCTGGTGGATACAAAAGCTGCCCCGATGAGATACCACGGCATTTTGCCCGAAGCCAGAAAATATCCTTCCGTAGTGCGCACTACTTTTCGGGCCGCCAGCAGGCCGACGACGACCACGACCAAAATTTCAGCAATAATAATGATACTATCCAGGAGCGTCAGGTGGAAATTGTTCATACGGAATACGGAAAGGGGAATTCGTTGGTGTAAAAGCCACCTAATTTTGATTGGTTAGGGTAAAATCCGATGCGTTAGGCCGCGTTGGTACGCATCAAGTCGCGTGAAACCTTCGGCATACCGGCACCCGGCCCCCAGCCCCCGGAAGCGGGCCTGAACCTCAACCATGCCGAGCAGATCGGTATTTGCCAGTTCCTGCATGGCCACCACCTGCGACCGGTGGCAGGCCAGCATCTGCATTTTGATTTCAAAAACCGCGGTGATGTCTACATATTCAGTTGGTAGAAAACCAATCCCTCCCAGATTATCCATGTAATAGACCTGTGCCTGTCCAAACCGGCAAGCCGGGCGTTGCTGGTTGGGAATGTGGGGCAGCCCTTTCTGAAAATAGGAATCGAAAACCAGTTGCCCGACGTACCGATGGTCCGGGTGGTAATCGTTGGGCGAGTGCGTGAAAATCACGTCTGGATCAGCTTCGCGCAAAATGTCGATCATGATTCGGCGTTGCTCCTGATTCGGAAAAACGTGCTCGTCGTCAATACCCGCCCAAATGAGTTTCGCTCCCAAAATAGCCGCAGCTTCCCGGGTTTCTTTTTCCCGAATAAAGGCCAATTCAGCCGGTGGAATCTGGGCGTCTCCCATATTTCCGCTCGTGAATACGGCAATTGTAACCGTGTGCCCGGCCTGGGAATACCGCGCTAGTGTTCCTGCACAGAGGATTTCGACATCATCGGGATGGGCGGCTACACAAAGGATGTTCATCGGTTTTTGTTCCATTACAACACCCCATACCGGTCAAAAACCGTTCGCAACGAGTCCCCGTTCAGCAAATCGATCCGCGATTGATTTTCTTTTGTCACTTTCTCATAGGCCTGCAAAAGTACCTCATCTTCAAGCCCTTGAGGAATAACCACAATTCCGTCAAAATCTGAAAAAATTAGCTCGTGGGGATGAACCAGTACATCTCCACAGCGTACGGGTACGTCATAGGCCATCACCCGCCCTCGACCCAGGCTATCCAGCGGACGAATACCGCCGTAGAAGACCGGAAAATCCATTGCCATGATTTTACGGCAGTCACGAATCATGCTGTCACAAATACAGCCTGTGGCGCCATTTCGTTTGGCGATGGTACTCATTAACTCCCCCCAGGGCGCGTTGGTACCGGCGGGGTCGGTCGAATGCACCACAACATCCCCTTTACCCAGTGCGTCCATGGCTTCAATTTCCAATCCGTACGGATCGTCCATGACGTAGTCGGTATCCATCCAACGGAACGTCCGCGCCCGGCCAACAATAACGCAGTTTTCCGGATCCAGCGGGCGGAGACGATGGTGCATGGCCTGATTCCGGTAGCCCATACTGTCCAGCACATCACACACCACTGGAACATACAGGTTCTCCCTGATCCAGTTGAACCGTTCCTCGTCCGTAATAAAGTTCAAGGTAGTTTCCATAGTTATAGGCTCATTATAAATTGACACAAAAACGTTTGACGGCCTGTTCATCGATTTCGATTCCCAATCCCGGCCCCTGTGGAACGGGGATATACCCTTCGGAGTCCATTTTCACCGGATTCTGAATCACTTCCCGCAGCATCGGGCTGTCTGAAACATTATATTCCAGAAAAAGCGCCCGGGGCAGCACGGCATTGACATGAAGACTGGCCGCGGTCAGTAGATCCGTCAGCCAGGCGTGTGGACAAACATCAATACCGGCGTGTTCGGCCTCCCAAATAATTTTCCGAGCCTGCGTAAAGCCCCCGCAGCGCGATAAATCCGGCTGAACCACATCAATACCACCCCGGCTGATCAGTTCGCGGAATCCCCAGGCGGTGGCTTCCTGTTCGCCAGCGGCCAGGCGGGTTCGAACACCTGCGGCTTTTACTTTGCCGTATCCGTCGTAACATTCGGGGTGCATGAAATCTTCGAGCCAATAGATGTTGTACGGTTCCAGCGCCCGGCACAAATCAATGGCATCGTACGCCGACCGGTTTACCATCCAGCCCGGATCAATCATCAATTCGACGTCGGGACCGAGTGCTTCACGGGCTGCGGCTACCAGCGCAATATCCAGCTTGCGGTTTTGACCGAAGACGCCCCAGCCAAACTTTACCGCCGTAAATCCTTTCTCGAGATAATATTCACAGGATCGACGGATGGCGTCGGGGGTTGGCCGGAAAAGCGTGGATGCATAGGCCCGTACCCGGTCGCGCCGGGCACCACCGAGAATTTTGTAGACGGGTCGGCCAATGGCCTTGCCGATCAGGTCGTGGCACGCAATATCGAAGCCGGATAAAATCTGCATCGCCACCCCCCGGCGGCCAAAGTAAATCGTACCCCGGTAAATTTTATCCCATAGGCGCTCAACATCAAAAGGGTCTTCACCGATGACCAGCGCCCGCAATCCTTCAAAAACGCCCGAGCCGCTTTCGGGGGCATTGACCACGGCTACGCCTACGTGCGGGGCCGTTTCCACGTCCGACCAGCCCACCAGCCCCTCGTCCGTACTGACCTTCAGCAACAGGCAATGTTTTACGCCCCTAGCTTCTTCACTGTCTTCCGGCGCCTGGTATTTATAAGGGGATTCCAGGATAAAGGCTTCAACGTCCGTAATTTTCATGCGATCTATTTTTCCAATGTTTCGTCAAAAGTAAGGGCAACTTTCAAGGCCCGATCATGGTGATTTTTAGCCAGGTCGAAGGCTTTTTCCCACTCTTCAAACCGGACAGTATGGGTGATGATTTCGTGCAGGGCCAGATCAGGATCACTCAGCTTGGTTAGAGCTTCGTCCAGCCGACTTTCGTCGTTGCAGGCCCCCACAATTTCCAGTTCCGACAGGTGCAGGGAAAACAAATCAAGCGGCACAGGTTGAACCAGCGCACTGAAAACAACGAGCCGTCCCCGGGGTCGGAGCGCCGACAGGCAAACCGTTGCCGCTTCCGCAGAACTTACGGCCAGTATCGCCACATCGACCGACCGGGTTGCCGGAACATCCACGATTTCGACACCCGGTATTTGCTTGAGTCGAAACGGTTCGCGACCCACCACCAGCACCCGGCTGGCCCCGGCCTGAAGCGTCAGTCGCGCAATCATGTTTCCGAAGGGCCCGTCTCCCACCACCAGCACCACCCGATTTCGGACATCCCCCGCACGGGCAACGGCCTGTAAACAAACGGAAACCGGCTCCAGCAGCGCTCCGACCGGGAAAGAAACGTTCGGCGGCAGACCCCTAACCCGGTCGGCACGTTGCACAAAATAGGTTGCAAAAGCGCCGTCACGGTCATAGCCCAGATGACCCATATTGGCGCAAAGATGGTCCAGACCCCGGCGGCATTCCGCGCAGGTTCCGCAGGGAACGACGGGATGAGCAGCCACCCGATCACCGGGAAAAAACTGGGTAACTTCCGAACCACAGGCCACCACAATTCCGGCGGCTTCGTGTCCCAGCACGCGAGGCAACGGGATCTTAAACGGATTAGTCGCCAGATCGTGCAAATCTGAAGTACAGATGGTAGCGGCCTGAGTACGAATCAAAACTTCATCCGGTTTGGGTACCGGAACGGGAAGCTCCACGTTAACTAAATTCCCGATTCCTTGCATTTGCAACCCCTGCATGAGTAAGGGATATTTCATGATCGGAGGAGTGCGATGGGATGCGGCAGCCCCAAAAGACGAAGACTGTCGCGGTGAATAATGCCTTCCAGAACCTCCGACGGAATGGGCGGTAAGCCGCTGGTCCCCAATACCGCGTTGATGCCTCGAACACCGATCAGTGACGAACCCGTAGTGGTAAATGGATAATCCGATCCGAAGAGAACTTTCGCGTCCGCCCGGTATTCCACTAAAAGGCGCATGGAATTATAAAACTGCCACGGGCGGTAATACAGGGCGGATAAGTCAGCAAAGACATTGGCGTGACGCCGAATGACGGCAATAGTTTCGCCCTCCCACGGATGTCCGAGGTGGGCCATTACCATGCGTAAATCCGGAAAATCAACAGCTACCTGATCGAAATAAACGGGCCGGGAATAGTCCAGCGGGGTGCCGCCAACAAAGGATGTTCCGGTATGGAAAAGAATCGGCAACCCGTGTTTGACGCAATACCGGTAGATCTCGTAACAACGCGGATCACCCGGATGAATGTTTTGGTACAGGGGGGCCATCTTGACGCCAACCGCGCCCAACTCCTGATGTCCGCGTTCGAGTTCCTCCATGTAATTGGGCAAAACCGGGTCGATGGACGTAAAGAACAACAGGCGCTCCGGGGCTCGCGCGACGTGCGCGGCCACTACATCGTTGGGAATGTTCCAATCCGTCTGGGAAGCCTGAAGGCCAAAAACGATGGCAACATCGGCTTCGCGGGTAGTTTCCAGATGCCGTTCGCCCACATCGCCCCAAGAGGATGCATCCACTCCGCAGCGCGCCATGTCAGCCAGTAATTTAGGCCCAAAATCCAGGTCCGGTCGAAAAAAATGCGTATGAATGTCAACAATCATAATTCTCTACATATCAGGTAATCAACTCGTTGCAAACTATCACTCCAGCGACCAGTAATGAACGGCCCAGGGTTCCAGCTTGACGGTCAGCTTTTGTGTCCCCTGTTTAATCTGAACAAAAGGCTCAGGTCGCAGCCGCTGGTTTTCATCGTTTCCCGCTCCGGTTGCATCCAGCACAATGTGGCGCGTCCGCATGGCTTTGGGTAAATCCTTCAAGTTTACTTCCACTTCAACGGCCTGGTCCGAAAAATTCCAGAGCATTAGATTGTGCATCTGAAGTTGGAGATCGTGTGCGGCAAAACCGTGTACCTTGTCACTCGTCGAGCTAACCTTAAGCCGTTCTCCAGCCAGGCGGGAAAGGAGTTTGAACGTGAAATACGCCGGACGAATCTGGTTCTGGTAGTCGATCAGACCGCTAAACTGGGCCTGCCGGTTCCACCACCGGGTCATAAATGCCGTCCCGGACGGTGAGAAGACTTTGGCAAACGTTTCGTAGGAGACGTACCAATCGCGAATGTGGTAATAACACGACCAGTCCAGCCCGGCATCTTTCATCTGCCAAATGGTTTCAGCCACGTAGCAGGGTTGGTAACGGGGGTCCAGAATCGGATTAAATAAATCCACATTCCATTCATCAATAATGGTTTCGGCTTTCAAATCCGGATGCTTTTTCAACAGACCCTGCACGTATTCAATTTGGTTCCGGATCGCCTGCGGACTGTTGTTGTAATGGTGCCAGGAAACGAAATGCAGCGGAATTTTTTCCTTGGAACAGGCATCCAGCAAGGCTGGTAAAATAGGGGACTTAAACCACGCCAGGGCCGGACCTCCCACGCGGGCGGTGGGGTCAGCGCGGAGCACGGCCGCTACCGTATGTTTATAATACCGGGCGTAACTCTCCGGTTTAAACCGGTAGGGAGTACCGCCATCTTCGCCAATGTCTACCTCATTGCCCACCTCCCAGTACCGAATCCCGGCATTCCGGTCCCGGTAGTGTTTCACAATAGTATAAACAAGCTCTTCCCATTGCTTGTAATCCGTTGGTTCCACAATGTCCTGATCTATTTTGGGGAAGAGAACTTTAGGTTTCACGCACAGCGCCATCAGGGGTTTGGCACCGGTTTGCAGAATGGACGCTACCATACTGTCGAGGGTCCTGAAATGGTAGGTGCCGGGTTGAGGCAGCACATCATAATATTCACTGACGAAAAGCCGGATGATGCCGGGCTTCAACGCGCGGATTTCGGTGAGCCGACTCGACAGCATCGGTTCTTCAGAAAGACCGCCCTGTCCCAACGCCATCTGTTCCATCCGCATCGGCCCCATTTTCTCCCCAAAACCCACGTTGACCTGAACCGGTTGTGCCAGCAGAGCACCTGAAAGATTCAAAAAGGCAGTAAGAAGAAGTGGGTTTAGTTTCATAATTACACAGTTAGACGTAAGATAAAAGATTTCCCAACCTTTGACTACTCATATTTTGCCGTCACCAGAATGGTTCCGGCAGCTGGTTTCGGAATGCGGACCCATTCCTGCCGGGCATCGAAATCCTTCCACGGTTTTCCATTGACCAGCACGGTTCGCAGTGGTTTTTCCTGCGGGTGCCGAAACCGGACGAGGAGTTCGTTGGGCGGATTACGGTTGGAAAGTTCGACGCGCGCGGTGATCTGGCCACTAGCAGTATGGCTCTCCATGGTAAAGGATAGCGGACCAAAATAGGTGGGTGCCTGTCGAACCGTAATCTGTTTGCCTTCTTCCAGCCAGGGCCGCGGCACAGCCTGACCGATTAGCAACGTCTGATTTTTGCGTTCATTCAGCAGCATGTTCCGGAGAATTTCGAACCAGGCGCCATCGGTACTTGGCGGTCCGTAATACTGCCCCCAGGCCCAACGGTGTTCGACGGGTGAAAGCTGGTGGTGTGAAAAACCGCAAGCCATCAGACTGTAAAACGCCCGAATTACGGCTTTAGGCTGGTCACGCTGCGAATACACACTGGCTTGCTGGACGTACACCGGTTCATTGGCGGCCCCCTGATTTTTCAAAAACAGATTGTCTTCGTGGTCATGCAGCATCGCCGTTGTCAGCCAACTCCGGGGATCTACGGCTTCTAGCCGGGACAGGTGTAACGGGCCACAATCTACATCGGTTGGATACCATTGTTCCATCATACGCCGGGGCGTCATGGCGTCGGTTGGCACAAAATTACTCCAGCTCCCGTCCGCCAGTTGCACCACTGCGGACCGCACACTGCTGCGGGAAAACGCCCGTTCCACATCCTGCTTCAGCTTCGCGGCTACCTTCAGCACTTCGCCTGCCCGTGGGTATTTGTGTACAGACAGTGCCTGTCCAAACAGGTCCAGACCCGCTACGAAATAAGCCTGCGAAAAGGCCCACTCCCGTTCGGCGTGGGTCAGGTCGTTCAACGGAGCACGAATCAGGCCGGTAGCGGCACTGTCCTGACTTGCCTTCGCCACCTGAGCCAGACACCAATCCAGGGTTTTGAGGGACTGGGGGAGCAGCCGGTCAAATCCGGCCTGATCCCGAGACAACAGGTAGTTTTTGGCAATCGCGTACAAATGGCCCGGTGAATACACGCCCCAGTTAGCAAAACCGCCAATCCGCCCGTCGGGCTGTTGCTGACTTTGAAACATAGCCGCAATCTCGTCGTTGGCTACCTGCCAGTGTCCCCGCAGTCCGTACAGCATGTAATCCACGTAAACCACCTGATTGATGGGCCAATCCGCGTTTTTCTGTCCGTAGGCGGTGTTGGCATACGGTAAATCCATGTGTGGTCTTCCCTGTTCATCCATTCGGTGTCTGGGCAAAATCAGCGCATGCCACAGATTGGCGCGAAACAGATTATTTACCTCTGGCTCGGGCACCTGAAAAGTCGCACCCTGACGCAGCCAGTTTTCCCAATAATTGACAACCTGGAGACGCGCAGCGGCAAAATCCACGGCTTTGAGTTTTCCGTGATCCGTTTCGGCCAGTGGCGGAGAGGATAGCTTTGCCAGAATTTCCCGCGTTTCCCCCGGGTTCAACGCTCCCGTGCAGCTGAGTTCAACCGAGGTCGTGGCTGAATCGGATGGATTGATCTGAACCGAAAATCCGGGACCGGTTTCAAGCAATAACCAGATGGTGTTAGACTTTCGATCCACCACGGCCCAATCAGGACCTATTTTTTTCGCTTCCAGCACAGCATTTTTCACTTCGCTAGTCAGTCTAAAACCGACGGCAACCGGCCCCGCTTTTCCCGAAAGGCGCAGTCGAGTGAGCATGACACCCGATGATTCGCCGGACCTACCGCCCGGTGTTGTGGTTAAGGGCGCCACCAATTGCTCGATTTCGCAAAACTGGCCACCACGTTCCAGCCGGGTAACGCAGATCGGCAACCCATTGACGAGGGTTTGGGACTTCCATTGGCTTTCCGGCCACAGCAAATCAAATCGAAATCGGTGGGGGGAGGCAAAATCGGGCCTGACATTTGCCCAGCGGTCAATCGCAATTTTGTACAGCGACCCGTGCGCAGGAGCCGTTACAATCAGATGCCCCCTTGTTCCTAAATACTTTGTTTGCCACGGAACATCCCACTGGTTGGGGTTTCCGAAATCTTCCCAGCGGTTTTTAAATTCGCTCAGGGTTGCATCCGGCGCCTGCTGGACCTGATCGAGCGTTCGCTGGCCGGTTAGCGAAGCCAGATGTTTCACAAATTCAACCGGTTTGTCGGCCAGTGTAACATAAATACCGTGTTCCGGGAACCACATCGCTCCGTGCCGCAGGAGTTGTTCCAGCGCCACCGAAAAGCCCCGGGTTCCATCGTCGGCCAATTGAATGGTCAGTACCGGGGCATCCGGTTGCTGCCAGGTATCGTCTTTCAACCGGGCCGACTGGCCGGGCGAACCGTTTTCCATTAGATATCCCCACATGGCATCGTTCTTTACCGTGTACGAGTCTTTATGGGACGCCAATTTCCGCGGTATCGCCGTCGGTTTGGGCCAGCTCACCTCCGCCGTTAGAACATCAATATCGCCGGGACCCGTATTCAAGACGGTTTTGACGCCCACGAAGTCGTTTTTTTCAACGTTCTGTCCGACCACTTTTGCAATCTGCATCCCGGCGGAACGGGCCAGCAATTGTACGGAGTAAACCGTCTTTTTTTGAACCCGCTGGCCAAATTCGATCCGTACCGACGCCCGCTGACCTTCCGGTTGCTGAGCGTAAACCGATATTCCAGGACTCGCAAAAAACGCGTGCAGCAAAACCGCTGCGTAGCAAAACCAATAAGCTAGCTTTTGAAAAAGAAACATAGGCAGTAATATAAGCTCCGCCGGAACGGATTGGCAAACTCAATAATTGGGATTTTGGGTTAATTTCGGATTTTTATCGATGGCCGACTGCGGAATGGGAAGTACGTAATTTTTTTCCGGATAAAAAGTTTTTGCCCCACCCGCAGCCGGAATAACCGTGTAGACCGGTTTGCCGCCCACCATGTCGATTTTCATGGCGTGGACCGTTCCATTTAATACCTTTTCGGCCAGTTTCAAACGCATCAGATCAGGCAGCCGCTTGTCTTCAAACGCCAGCTCAACCCGACGTTCGCGGTGAATGGCAACCCGCATCTGGGCCTGCGTCATTCCCGGCGATAGCGGGGGCAGCTCCGAGCGCGCCCGCACCAGGTTAACGGCACTATAAACCGACTCGTCGGGCCCCACAGCTTCGTTCTGAGCCTCAGCGTAACCCAACAGCACCTCCGCGTACCGGAACAGGATGAGATTGGCGCTATTCTGGTTGTTGTTAACACTGGCGTATTTGGTGTTCATGCCTTTCCGCAAATAATACCCGGTTTTGGTGGAAACACTGCTGTTGTTCAAATCCGTGGCATTCAGGCTCCCTACACCCTGCTTCATGATCATCAGGTCGCCAAGCCAGGTTGATCCGTCGTAGACAATGGACTGGTAAAACCGTTTCTCGCGGTTCACATACGGGTTTTGGGGATCATAACCCGAACCAGGGGCGGTAATGGGCAGCCCGTTCGCCATCGCATATTCGTCCACCAGATCCTGGGTCGGATCGACGTGTCCGAAACCCGTCAGGGTGCCGTACACAAACCGGGGGCCCAGGTAGGATTCTCGGTAGTTCGCCAGCCCGGTTCCGCCCAGGTGTTGCCGGTCGAAAATTACCTCCACGTTGTTGTTATTTTCTTCAAAAAACAAGGTGTTATAATCGGGAAATAAGGTGTAGGTTTTCAGGTCCATGACGCTTTTGTACGTAGCAGCCGCCAGCGCCCATTTGGCTTTATCATTGGCGGCATTGTAGAGCGGACTGGCGTTGAAAAGTTCACACCAAGCCTTTAGGGTCAGAGCGGCTCCCTTGGTGGCCCGGCCTGCTTCAGCCGTTGTGGGCAAATCTTTCGCAGCAGCCGCGCATTCATCCGTAATAAATTTAACGGTTTCTTCCGGCGTATTACGGGCCCGGAAAATGGCATCGCCCTGCGTGCTTTGGTTGAGCACATCGGTAATGATTGGGACGCCACCGTGGGCTGTCCATAGCAGCATGTAATAATAGGCCCGTAAAAACCGGGCTTCCCCCAGTCGTTGCGTTTTCCAGGGGTCAGACAACGCAGAAGCCGTTACCTTCGTGATAAACAAATTGCATTTCCGAATCTGCGTATACAAGGCCCAGCGGTTGGGCGCGTTGCTGGGGGTATAAATAGAGGCTCCGTATAAGATACCGCTGACGCGGCCCGCCTGCCCATTCAGGGAATTATCGGAATAGTTTTCCCAGGGATCACCGATGTCCATTGTGGGAATTCCGGCGTATACATCATGTAAAAACAAGTCCGCGTTGGCAGTACTCGACCACAGGGTGGCATCAGACACCTGATCGCGCGGTTCTACTTCCAGGAAATCTTTGCAGGAACTGATGCTCACCAGCAGGAAAATCAGCAGGCTGATTGGCTTGTAAGAAGTGATGGGTTTCATAATCAGGCTCGTTAAAAGGTGACGTTTAGACCCGCAGAAAAGACTTTTTGCTGTGGATACGACCAGGGACCGTTGGGTTGCCAGGAGTTGTTGGGTCCGATTTCCGGATCATAATTTACCAGCTTGGTCCAGGTGAGCAGATTTTGGCCGGAAACGTAAATTCGTACGCTCGGAATTTTGATTTTCTGGGTAATCGCAGACGGTAGATTATACGCCAGGGTTGCATTCTTCAACCGCAGGTAGCTTGCATCGCCAATCCAGAAAGAAGAAATCTGGGAATTATTAACCGTGGGCGACGAGGTAAGCCGGGGATTCTTCGCATCCGGATTTTCCGGAGTCCAGTAGTCAAAATTCTGGACGTAGGGCAACATCGTATCCCAGAACGGCATAATGGAAGAAGGCTGATAATACCAGTTCACGCGGGCCGTACCCTGGAACAGCAGATCAAGGGTAAACCCTTTATAGCGTACCGTCGGCGCAATACCGTAAATAATCTGAGGGGTAGCAGCCGCATTTCCGATGGCTGTCAGGTCGTTGTCATCAATCCTGCCATCGCCGTTCAAATCAGCATAGCGAATATCACCCGGTTGTACTTTTCCCCAGGGCTGGGTAGCGATCCCGCTTTTTAAATTGCCGGATTCATCGAAGTCACTAACCTGAAAATAGCCCAGATCCTGGAAACCAAACTGTGTACCCAGGGAGCGACCGGTTAACCGGCGATTTGGATTGTTGGCGGTAACGCCCGACTCAAAGACCTGGAGTAGTTTGTTTTTTGCGTAGGTGAAATTGCCGCCCAGTGATACCTGAAGATCGTTCGAAAACCGGTGATTGGCCGAGACCGACAAATCGATACCACGGTTATCCATAATTCCGGCATTTACCTGACTCAGGGCAACGCCGTATTCCGCCGGAACGACCACGTCGGGATTGACGAGCATATTGGAGCGTTTTTCGTAGAAATAGTCGGCTTCAATCGTAAACCGGCCTTTCCAAAGGGTTGCTTCCAAACCAATGTCGGTTTTTTTTGCCCGCTCCCAGGTAATATTTGGGTTGGACTCCGCCCGTTCCCGAATACCCTGTACGGCATTCTTGTTGATCACGTAATTCGTTCCCAGCACACTGAAGGTACTTAGGTACTGGAAGGCGCTACCGGCCAGTGCCCCTACTTCGCCGTACGAACCCCGGAGCTTCAGGTTATCGAGCCAGGCGACCTGATTTTTCAGGAACGGTTCTTCCGATAGCCGCCATCCGAGCGAAAAGGCAGGAAAAAAACCGAAGCGGTTATCCGACGCAAAGTAATAACTACCATCGTAGCGCCCGCTGGCTTCCAGCAGGTATTTGTCGGCGTAATCGTACGTCACGCGGTAGACCAGCCCCATTTGCCGGGCTGAACTCGAAATACCAGCCGTGCTCATATCGGCCTGGCTGGAACTACCCAGATTGATTTCGTCCACCAGCAGATTGAAGTTTCGGCGGGTGGCGCTTACGCTGAGTAAATCATTGGCTTTGGCTTCGAAAATACCCAAGGCACTCACGGTGCTTTTGCCAAACGAGCGGTTATAATTGAATCCCGCCTGGTAGGTAAGTTGACGCCCCTGATCAAAACCCTGGCTCAACGACGGTTTGGTCTGACCAAATATGCCATCTTTGATCACATACGGTTTTTTCGTTGTATCGATGGACGCTTTTTGAACCGGTAACGTCCACGTCTTATTCATAACCGTGGTGGGATCGTAAGCTATCGTTCCCTTCAGTTTCAACCCGGGAATAAAGGGAATGTCCTGTTCAATCGATAACTGAGAGTAAAGCGCCGAGGTATTGATTTTCTGATAGCCACTGTTGAAGAGACTGCCCGTGACAAACGTTCCGTACATGCCGTTGCTATACTGGAGTGGACCGTAAAGCGGGTGCAGGTAACCGATCAATTCAAAGATCCGACCCGTGGCAATGGAGGGGTACTTTGCCTGTTGAACATAGCCATTCAGGTTCAGCGAAACACGGGTGGTCCGGGTTGCCTGCGCGTCCAGGTTAACGGCCAGGTTATACCGGTCTTGCCCCGTGGCGGCCCACATGCCTTCCTGGTGTTGATACCCCAAACTGGCGTAATATTTCGCTTTGTCAGTTCCGCCCGACAGTTCCAGGTTGTGCGAAGTCAACAAGGAGTTTTTGTTGATCAGGGAACCCCAGATATCCTTAAAAGTCGGGTAAGCATCCGGATCGGAACCATCCTGATATTTTTGGAGGGCATAATTGGAAAACGGAATCGGTAATCCTTCGTTTTGGGCCGCGGCATTCCGCAGGGTAGCGTATTGATACGAATTAACATACTCCGGCAAAACCGTTGGATTCTGAAATCCAACGTAGCCATTATACGTCAGCGACGGTGCGCCGGTTTTTCCGCGTTTGGTGGTGACTAAAATTACCCCGTTTGCGCCCGCTACACCGTAGGGAGCCACGGCTGCGGCATCTTTCAAAACCGTGAATGACTCGATGGTATTGGGGTCGAGTTGCTGGAAACTCCGGGGAATGTTATCGACAATGAGCAGTGGCTGATTGCCACCCGTGGACGAAACACCACGAATAAAGATATTTGAACCATCGCGGCCCGGCTCGCCCGAACCTTGTTTCACAATAACCCCTGACAGCCGACCACCGAGGCCGTTACTGAGGTTTGTAATCGGCAAAGCCGCTACTTCGGTGCCTTTAAGTGTTGATACGGCAGCCGTTACGGACGTTTTCTTCTGAACCCCATAGCCGACCACAACCACTTCATTGAGCGATTTACTGTCCGCCCGGAGGGCAATATCCAAAACAGTGCTGGTTCCGACAGTTACCTCCTGGCTTTCGTAGCCGAGAAAGCTAACGACCAGCACCGTTTTTTCGTCGGGAACGACTAGCGAAAACAGCCCTTTTTCATCCGTCGTTGTGCCGCGTTGACTCCCTTTTATAACGACACTGACACCCGGAAGGGCTTCATTTTTTTCGGCGTCTACCACCTTACCTTTTACCGTAAAATCATAGGCGGGAGCGACCGTTTTCGGGTTGGACAAGACCGGAAAGCTCAAATCAGCGGCCAGTGCGGTTCCGGAGAAGCTAATTGCCACCAAAAGCTGGAGACATCGGATCCGAATGTTGGCGAAAACCGCTGTGCTACAAAGTAATGCTTTTTCCATAGCTAGGGGTCGTTTTATGATTAAGAAGTTGGGAGAGCGTTCTGGCTAGAGTGGTAGAAAGTCAAAACCACCCTTAACACGGCAATAGGGGCGTCGTGTACTCATTTTCATGAAATAATATTTATTTCATGAAAATGCGCTTAGTGTTTGTAAACGGACGTTGTGAAAACGGTATAGATTCTAAAACTTTCATCAAATTGCTTTTGACAAGCGATCCCTTACTCGCAGTAGTGTCTTGGCCTTCTAAATAGTTGGAGCCGTAATCTTAGAAGAATCTGAGGGAAATGCGGGAAAGCTCCCGATCTTCTTCATCCCAAAACATAAAGTCTATAAAAAAACAACGCCAACCGCAGTCCAGCTTTTTTACAAAAATTAATAATGACGCCCTCATTGCTTTTTAAAAATCATTTATAACTTTGTTACACAAAGTACTTTTATTTACTATTAAATTATGAATAAAAGATTGCTGGTCTTAAGCTGGCTTGAGAAACCTGTTAAAAGATGATAATGGATTGGTCTATGTGAGGTGAAAGACTACTTAGAGGATCTTAATAAAAATTTTGAAAGTCGGGCTCGACTCGGGATTATGTCAGTCCTGATGGTAACAGACTGGGCGATTTTAGCTTTCTAAAGGAAACCCTTCAACTGACTGACGGCAACTTGGCCAGTCATTTGTGCGCCCTGGAAGAAGCGCCTTATCTGCAAGTAGAAAAGCAGTTGGCTGGGCGCAAACCCAATACCCAGTACCGGGCCACCCGGCAGGGAGCGGTAGCGTTCAAGAACCACTTAAATGCCCTGGAGCGTTTAATCCGGTCCAATAAAAAGCTTTAAGCCATTATTTTATGCATTTCAACTTTGCAACAAAAAGTACTTTTAGTATTATTCAGTCTGTTATAAGGTAATCGCCCAGAAGCTATGAGCCTAACAATTACCAATATCTCCAAGACATATTCCAATGGTCGCACCAGTACGGTGCAAGCCTTAAAAAATGTAAGCCTTACGATTTCCAATGGCCTGTTCGGCCTGCTCGGTCCCAACGGGGCGGGCAAATCCACCCTCATGCGCATCCTGGCGACATTGCAGGAACCGGATGCGGGCAGCATCCACCTGGGCGACATCGATGTGGTCAACCAGCCGAATCGGGTACGCCAGACGCTGGGCTATCTGCCGCAGGAATTTGGCGTCTATCCGAAGGTAAACGCCGAGAGCCTGCTCGATTACTTTGCCGTACTCAAGGGCTTTTCCAACCGCCAGTCGCGCCGGCAAGTCGTCGAAGCGCTGCTACGCAAGACCAATCTGTGGGAGGTACGCAAGCAGAAGCTGGGGGGTTATTCTGGTGGTATGCGGCAGCGTTTTGGGGTGGCGGTGGCTCTACTGGGCAATCCAAAACTGCTGATCGTGGACGAACCAACGGCTGGGTTGGACCCCGCTGAGCGGGTGCGCTTTCTCAACCTCTTAAGTGAACTGGGCGAGAACAGTGTGGTCATCCTTTCAACCCACATTGTCGAAGATGTCAGCGAACTCTGCACCCGGATGGCCATTATTAACCAGGGCGAAATCCTGCACGAGGCCGAACCGCTGAAGGCTATGGAAGCCCTTAAGGGACGCATCTGGCGAAAGATCATCCCGAAGAATGAGCTGATCCACCTGGAGCGGGAACACAAGATCATTTCCACCAAACTGCTGAGCGGGCGCACCCTCGTCCATATTTACAGCCAGGAATCGCCCGGCGACTTTGAACCGGTGCAACCCGATTTGGAGGACGTTTACTTTGCGGTCATGGCGGGTTATGTTGGAAACCGTAAATCAGCTGCGGCCTAATGAAGTGCTGGGAAATTTTCCGATTCGAGCTTACTTATCAGCTCCGTCGCCCCTGGCCCTGGCTCTTTCTGGTGGTGATGGTGGTATTCGCTTTCTTCTCGACGCGAATAGCCATTCTGCCCGTTACCCTGCCCCAGGATTTCATTCTTAACTCCCCGTTCATTATCACGTCGGTCACCGTCTTTAGTTGCCAGATCTGGCTGCTGCTCGCGCCGGCCGTCGCCGGTGAGGCCGCTGCGCGGGACCGGCAGACCCGTATGCACCCGCTTCTGTTCACCAGCCCGGTCCGCAAAGCGGAGTATCTGGGGGGGCGTTTTGGGGCCGCTTTCGCGCTACAGGCGCTTATTTTGCTGGGGGTACAAGTGGGCAGCCTGCTGGCCGTCTATGGACCGGGCGCCAATCCCGAGCTCACGGGCCCCTTTCGCCCAGAGGCTTACCTGGCCGCCTACGGTTTTCTTGCCTTGACGAATGCGCTGGTCGCGACGAGTTTCCAGTTTGCCTTCGCAATGCTTACCGGTCGGCCAATGGCCAGTTACCTGGGCAGTCTGGTGTTGTTTTTCCTCTCCTACCCTGTGACCTTGACGCTGTACGGTTCCAGGTTGCACCATCGGGCGCTGCTGGCGGACCCCATTGGCATCCTGGCCATCATGAACGAGATGATGTCGAATTGGACTATCGTTGAAAAAAACGTTCGCTCCTTTACCCTGGAAGGCCCGATGCTTTGGAATCGGCTGCTGTGGGTCGGCATCGCCCTAGGCATGCTCGCCATCCTCTACCGGCGCGTTCGCCTGGTACACCCTGTTCCCACCGATTGGTGGAGCCAATTCACCCCACGGTTCACTACGAAAGTAAAGTCCCCCGCCCCTACCGGATTCACCCGCCTAAGTAGATCTATTCCACCCGCTCGTCAGTCATTTGGTTTCAGGACAAATCTAGGTCAGACCCTCGCCGTGGCCCGCCGTTCCTTTCAGGGGATTGCGATGAGTCCGGGTGGCCTTTTCCTGCTGCTCATCTTCCCGATGCTGGTGACGTTCACGGTGCTGGTGAAGATGCAGCACTGGGGCGTACCCCTGCTGCCACGGACGGCTTATCTATTAACTAGGCACCTCACCGGTGTGCTCACCTCCCCCACCAACTATTGGGTAATGGTTCCGCTCTTTACTATCTACTATGCGGGCGAGCTGGTCTGGCGGGAGCGCGACGCCGGGTTGAGCGAGAGCGTCGATGCGACGCCAGTGCCGGAATGGGTTCTGTTCCTGGGCAAGCTCCTGGGTCTGGGGCTCATCCTGGCCACCTTGATGGGGATTATGATCGTTGTCGGCCTGACGGTTCAAGTGATCAGAGGGTACTACCCATTCGAGATCATGCGATACGTGCAGGTCCTGCTGGGACTGAAACTTGTTGACTATCTGCTCTTCGCTACCCTTGCTATGACGGTGCAGGCGGTGGTCAACCAGAAATACCTTGGGCAGCTGTTCACCCTGATCGCCTATCTAGTTATGGTCTTCTCCTCATTTCTGGGCATTGAGCACCCCCTGCTGGTCTATGCCTCGGGCCCGGAATGGTATTTCACCGATATGCGTGGTGTTGAATCGTCCCTCGGGCCGTGGCTATGGTTCCGGCTGTACTGGGCCGCGTGGGCCGTGCTGCTGGCCGTGATCGCCAGGCTGCTGTGGGTTCGCGGCAAGGAGCAGGGCTTAGCAAGCCGGTTGAAAATCGTCCGGCTTCGGTACACGCGGGCCACGGCGGGTTTCGCCCTGCTCGCGGTGGGCCTTCTTCTCTCTCTGGGGGGCTTCATTTTTTATAACACGAATGTACGCCATGCATACGTTACCGACGATGAGCAGGTGCAACGCCGGGCCGACTACGAGAGGCACTATGGGAAGTACGAAGGGATTGCCCAACCGACGCGGGTAGCCACGCATCTGCACATTGAGATCTACCCCGACCGGCGGGAAGCGACGATCCGCGGCAGCTACCGCCTGGTTAACCGTACCAGGGGGCCGATCACCTCCGTGCATCTGGAACCGGCTTTCTACGTGAAGACGCGTATGCGGTTTGATCGGCCAGCCAGAGCGGTCGTGGCCGATGAGAAGCTTGGCCACTTCATCTACGCGCTGGGCCAACCGCTCCAGCCTGGCGACTCGCTGACGCTCCGCTTCGAGGTAACGTTCGAAGCCCGGGGTTTTGACCCTCGGGGTCTTGGCAGTACCGGAGCAGGGCAGGCAATTCTGGAGAACGGCACCTACTTCACGGGCGATGCCCTACCCATCATCGGCTACCAGTCCCAGCGTGAACTCTGGGGTGCCGACGACCGGCGCAAGCACGGCCTACCTCGGCAGGTCACGCTGCCAGATCCGGGTGACATCGATCCGCGCGTAGCGGCCGATGCCCCGGCGATCTTCGAAGCCATCATCGGCACCTCCGCCGATCAGGTGGCCGTGGCCCCGGGCGAACTACGGCGCACGTGGCACCAGGGAGAACGACGTTATTTTCAGTATGGCACCGACGTACCGATCATCGGCCGGTACGTCTTTTTCTCCGCTAACTACAAGGTGCACCGTGAGCGTTGGAAACACGTCGATCTCCAGGTTTATGTTCACCCCGGCCACACCGAGCACCTTAACCGGCTGCTCCGCAGCATCCGGGCCTCACTGGCGTATTATTCGGCGCAGTTCGGCCCTTATCCGCATCGCTTTCTGCAAGTCATCGAACAGCCCGGCAACTTCATGGGAATGGGCGTAGATGGGAGTGGCGTGATCACCGGTGGGGAAGGCTTCTTTCAACTGGATCCGAAGGGGGCGGGTTTCGATGCACTTTTTGAGATTATGGCCCACGAAATGGGGCATCAATGGTGGGGCATGCAGCTCCAGGCGGCCTTTGCGGAGGGGGGCGGGGTCATTTCCGAAAGCCTCGCCTGGTACTCGGCCATGCAGCTCGTCAAGAAGGTGAAGGGCCGGGAAGCCCTCCGGCAGTTTATGAGCATCATGCGCCAGCCGGACCCTTGGCCCCCCATGCGCACGGGCCTGCCGCTGCTGCGGGCCATGGACCCGTGGGCCAACTACCGCAAAGGTCCCTACGCGATGCATGCCCTTAGCGAGTATGTAGGCGAGGCCCGGGTGAATAGAGCCCTTCGTAGGCTCATTGAAAAGAAGGTCTCATCCCTGGCCACGACGATCGATCTCTACCGGGAGTTGCAGGCCGTCACGCCGGACTCGCTTAAACCCCTGCTGCACGACCTGTTTGAAGTTAATGCAATCTGGACCTTCAACACCCGGCAAGCGACGGCGAAACAGACAGCGGCAGGCCATTGGCAGGTAACTTTCGAGGTGGAGGCCCAGAAGGTGGTGGCCGATAGCGCCGGTGTGGAAACCAAGGTGCCGGTGAATGGCTGGGTAGAAATCGGCGTATTCGCTCGCGCCCAGCCCGGCCAGAAGCTGGGTAAGCCGCTGTACCTGCGGAAGCACTTCATCCACTCCGGTAAGCAAACCATCATAATAATGGTGCCCCAGAAACCGGCGCGGGGCGGAATAGACCCCTACAGCCTCCTCGACTGGGAGGAAGGCGATAATATCGAGGAAATACAGTGATGAAATTCGAAAATCGTTTGGTTTGAGGTGAACTATTCGTTTCGCCAGGTGTCGACAGGGCTGCTGTTCGCCTTTTTTATGTTTGGCTTTCGCATCCTTCGGATGGTTACGTTAACGGATGGAACCCCGCTAAATGGGCCCGGCACGATTGCCTTTTTTACGGTCTTTGGCAGCGTGATCTGGGTGGTCATCGGGGAGTCATTGCGGGCAATGCCGCGACCCGCGATACGCAGACACGGATGCATCTGATTACGTATACGGTCCCGGTGAGCAAGCTTAGCTACCTGGGGGCACGATTCCTGGCCGCTCTCACCACCCTGAATGCCTTGAGATTCTGCTGATCCTTTATGCCGACATGCTTCTTTCTATTTATGGTCCGGGGGCCAAAACGCAGTTTGTGGGTCCGTTCCGGCTGGCGTCCTATTGGACTAATTATGCCTACCTGGCCTTGCTGACGGTCGTTGCTGCGACCTCCATAGTGGCCGGGCCATCGCCAGCTACATGGCCAGCATCGGCATTCTCCTATTCTCCCAGTTCGGCGGCACGACGGTACGGTTCGCCCTGGAATGGAAAGTGCTGGGCAGCCTGCTGGAGATGGAAGGCTGGACGCCCATCGACAAGAATACAGCGAAGCTTGGCAGTTCTTGCTCAACTGCTTCTGGCGGGTTGGGTCAGCAAAGCCAGCTTGCTCATCAATGGGCTGTTGGACCGGGCCGCCGGGCGGTTGGGTACGCACTAATAATAGGCGTTGGCGTAAAGCACTTAAGCTGGTCAAGTCTTGAAGTACTTGACCAGCTTAAGTGCTTGATTTGTAGACTGCTCTCTAACCACAGGGGAAATGAAGCGGCTGAAGGTTGAGAAAGAATCAGGGCATTATAGATGCCCGTATGTTCGCAACAGCTTATATTGGTTTGTGGACTGAAGAGCGGTAGGGTTTTGATAAGTTTGAGAGCCACCTTGATGCCTGTCTCGGAGTTAGGTGACTGAGTCTGCAAGACGATGGACTTGCCATCAAATACAGCCCAGTCTAGGGTAGCCTTCGTCAATACCAATGTAATAGCGAATGTCTATGACTAATTTTAGAGTTGAACGATTAGCTTGCGGTTTACTCGATACCTTGCTAAAGGGCCTGTATCCCACATTTCTATCACACCGGCGACCCGGTCGAGTCTTGGCAAGCGGCACAGACCAGCCTCTGAATCGGCCCATGGGTCTGTAGCCCAGCCGAGCGATAGGATGTGCTGGTCCGTTTTGCTTACCAGCAGGCTACTCCATTCCTGGAATAATCTCACCTCACAAACCTAAAGGCCGACGCGGTTTGAATCGTATGGATACGAAAGGTGTGATGAGCATAACTTTGGTTGACATAAGGACAGTTATAAAATACAATTCATTACTCCTGGCCCAGTTCAATAAATAGACTCCATTTCATTTCATGTTGCGTAAACATTTGTCCAGCATTTTGTGGCAAATCCACGTCACCGAGCTTGTTATCTCTACCCAAGCTGCACCAAGCCAGCCTTGACCGGCCTTGTCGGCCGCTGGAGAAAAGGACCCTATCCCTCCAGAATGGCCCTTACGGTGGCAACCAACACAGATATAGGCTCATATTATTATATTTAAGCCGATTAACCTAAGCCCTCAACGACGTGTTCGCTAACCTTTGCTTTATATTGCTATGTATGCTGGCCATGCATCCGTTGGTGGCACAGCCCTTTACCAGCCGTAACCTGAGCCTTCAACAGGGCTTACCCGAATACTATGTTTCAGGCATCGTGCAGGATAAGGCGGGTTTCGTCTGGATCGCTACCCGCGACGGGCTGGCCCGTTTCGACGGCCGACGCTTCAAGCTCTTTCGCCATCAGATTCGAAACCCCAATTCATTAGCCAATAATGTGATCACTTCGCTCCAGGTGGTCTCGGACAGCACCCTGCTGGTGCAAGTAGAGACGGGTATCATTCAGCTATTTAACCCCCAAACCGAACAGTTCAGAAACTTGCTCACTCAACAACGGCTCGATCAGGACCATGCCCATGTGAGCAATGTTCTATTAACTTCTGATGAACGGCACTTCTGGGGGCGATGGGAACGGCAATTGATCCATTATTCCCCCCGACAGGATCGAATCACAAGCTATTCTTTACCCGACCAATTCCTACCGAACAGTGTTTTTGCCGGGAATCATCTGCTGCTCGACTCCACACCGCATCGTATCTATGCGCCGTTTGCGGGCGGAATGGCCCAGCTCAACACCCAGAAGGGTCAGTTCCACGCCTGGCCCTTTGCCCCATTAGGGCAGCAAGGAGCCGTCGAAACCTACTCTGGCATTCCGGTTGCCCGACGCGCTAACGGCGAATTGTTAACGGTGGCTCCCGGCCAGTTAGTCGCTTTCTCTCCCCGCACCCACCGTTTCCGGACCATCCCCATTCCTGACAAGCTGTCAACGCTAGTCGGCGTGTTGCACAGTGCACTCGATGGCAATGTCTACTTTACCTACGGCATGACAGTTTACCGGTTGACCCCCGACGACCGGATTACGCCCCTATGGACGGCCTCCCGCATCGATTATCAGAACTACTTTCACGCGCTGCTGCTGGACCGTTCGGGCGTTCTTTGGGTGGGCACCAACGGCGACGGCGTGCAGCAGATTGACCTGAGAGCCTTACCCATCAGGACGTATTCCTACCGGGTCAATTACCTGGTCGATGTATTCTCCGGCGAGCTGGGACTTAAGGTGCCGGACTATATCAAGTCCAATGAGATGGCTTACACACTACGCTGGAGTAAAGGGATGCGCTACCTGGCGGGCTGGATGGATGCGCCTTCATACCGCCTGTTACGGGCTGATTCGGCTCAACACCAGTTTCAGCGATTATTAGCCCTAAATGAAACTCACCATTCCGTGGCAACGCCCTTAAGATGGGATCACCCGGCCAGCTTTGGCTGTATGTCCCCTTCAAAGGCATTCTTCACACCGATACGACGGGGCGGGTGCTGGCCCAGTGGCCTTTGGTACTTGACCGGGTAAGTGATATTGAGCCCATGGGTACCTGGGTTTGGATCGGCACCGAGTTTAACGGATTATACGCCTATGATCTTCGCAGGCGGCGCATCGTGCGTCAGCTGCGCTACCAGGCCCAGGATTCCACCTCGCTGGTTTCCAATCAGGTCTGGTGTCTGGCCGCTGACCCCAACGATCCCGGCGTGCTCTGGGTGGGTACCCAGGAGGGGCTCAGCCGGGTGGACACCCGCACGATGCGCTGTCAGAACTGGACCGAACAACAGGGACTTCCCAACGCTACCATTAACTGCCTGCTAACCGACGCCCGCAAGCGATTGTGGTTTAGTACCTTCCAGGGTATTAGCCGACTCGACCCCCGAACCCGGCAGATGCGGCACTTTACCACCGACGATGGGCTTGGGGATATTGAGTACAAACGCCAGCACGGTGCCCAACTGCCCGACGGGCGGCTGGCCTTCGGGGGCGCTGGCGGCATGACGGTGTTTGATCCCCTGGCGCTGGAGGATTCGCCCCAGCCCATCCCCGTGGCGTTGACCGCCCTACGGATTGGCAATGTGCCGGTTGAACCCCGTCCGGTAGGATCACCCCTGAGGCAGTCGATAAACGCCACCTCAACGGTATATTTAAACTATAGCCAGAACTTTCTGAGCCTGGAATTTGCCGGTTTACAGTACAACAAACCCACTACCCTTCAGTATCGCTACCAGCTCCGTGGCGTAGATGCCGACTGGGTCTACGTGGGCAACCAGACGGTGGCTAACTATACCCAGCTGGACCCTGGCAGCTACGAGTTTCGGGTCAATGCCGCTGATGCGTTGGGCAACTGGAGCCCGCTGGTCAAAACCCTGCGCATCCAGATCACGCCACCCTGGTGGGGCACCTGGTGGTTTTATCTGCTGGTCAGCCTGGCGTCTCTATCGGCTATGTACGGGCTATACCGCTACCGGTTAGCGCAGGTACTCAAACTTCAGCATCTTAGGAATGATATCGCCCGAGATTTGCACGATGAGGTTGGCTCCTCCCTCAGTACCATTGCCATCTATTCAAAAATAGCGCTTCAACAGCCAGGAACATCCACCTTTACAAGTGAACCCCTGTTAGTGAAAATTGCTGAACAGGCGAATCACGTTATGGGATCGATGAACGATATTGTCTGGAGTATCAATACCAGGAATGATGCCTTCGAGAAGGTGTTCAGCCGGATGCGCGAAGATGCTTTCCAACTCCTGGAGGCCAAAGGATACACGCTGCATTTTGATTTTGACGAAAATCTGCACCGCACGAAGCTAGACATGGAAAAGAGACGCGACTTTTACCTTATTTACAAGGAAGCCCTAAACAACATTGCCAAATACGCGAATGGCAGAAACGTATGGATCAATGTCCATCTACGGAATTTAACAATTGATCTGCTCATTCGTGATGACGGTCTGGGCTTTGAGCTAAACGCCGTTGGCAGCCAGGGGAACGGTCTAAGTAATATGAACTACCGTGCCCGGGCCTTGAAAGGTACCCTACGCATCGTTTCTGAGCCTGGTAAAGGAACCACGCTTCAGCTGAGCTTTTGATGCATCGTATTGGCTAACGAATTTAGTGTAAATAAGCTATTGCCCCATGAGTTTGTAGCCGCTAAGTTTGCGACCATTTCGAGCGGAGTGAAAACCAGTTAAAATCGACCAGATGACCATGATTAAGGTAGCGGTGTTCGAAGATCACAAAGGCAGGCGCGAAGCGTTGGAGTTGCTCATTAGTCTTCAACCGGATATGCACTGCAGTGGGAGCTTCGGGGATTGCCGCAACCTGGTGGACAACCTTAAAGGCAATCCACCCGATGTTACGCTTATGGATATTCACATGCCTAATGTCGACGGCATTGAAGGCGTGAAACTACTACAGCGCTATTTTCCCAGCACTTACATAATTATCCAAACGGTTTTTGAAGACGACGAAAATATATTCAACTGTTTAACCGCCGGGGCCCATGGGTACATCTTAAAACAGGCTTCCAATGACAGGCTAATTGAAGCCATTCATGAAGTTGTGAATGGGGGCGCGCCCATGACGGCCTCTATCGCCCGGCGGGTACTAGAATATTTCAGCAAACGCTCCAAACGAAATACGGAAACGTATGACCTTTCCAAACGAGAAATCGAAGTACTGACCGAATTAGTCAATGGCTTAAGCCAAAAAATGATTGCGGCCAAACTGTTTATTTCCGTCCATACCGTGAACAACCATATTAGCCGTATATACGAAAAGCTGCACGTGCATAGCGTATCGGAAGCGGTGGTCACCGCCATCCAAAAAAACATTATCTAGAACCAGAAGCTGTCGGGCAGGTCAATAAATAGTGTATTTACGTCATTGCCCCCCTTTTGTTGGCCCCCTAATTTTGTGACGTTCTTTCAGGGCTACACCGGAAGTAGCCACAAGACGACGATATCCACATCATTCTTTATCTGCCGGAAGCCGCACAGATAATACACGCTTATTCTGATTTATTAAACCGAAACGGAAGGTAATAAATAGGCTTGGGAAAGTCTTTATTGTCAAAAGGTATCCTCTTAAAAACCACGTGGCTCCGTTTTGCTGGCCGCTCACAACCAATCAACGTTCTCAATCAATATAAACACAAAAGTTATGTCTTTACAAACTATTCTGACTACTCGCCGGAAATTTCTGGAACGCTCAGCATTGGGAGCAGGGGGTTTACTTCTTTCCTCATCGCTATTACAAAGCTGCATGAAAGATCACAACTTTCCTGGTCCCAATACACCTCCGCTTTTAGGTGACGCAAATATGGATTGGAATGAGGCAGTAAAAAAAGCCGTCACGACAGGGCTTGGAATGATTCCCGAAGCCGGTGAATTCATTGAGCCTTTGGTTGACATCTTTTGGCCCAACTCCGGCAATAGCCCATGGAACCAAATCAAAGACCAGGTTGACCAGTTAATAAACCAAAAACTCAATACCTTAGTCTTTAACCAGGCAACAGGCAAGTTGGATTCCTTGAAGCAAAATATGCTAGATTATCTGCAGGCAATCAAAAGCAGTACACCAGCGGGGATAAACAGTCAATGGATAACTGTTACAGAACTTTTTGTTAATAGTGAAAGTAGTTTCACGACAGCTGGGTACGAGGTGATGCTGTTGCCCTTGTATGCGCAGTTTGTCAACATGTATCTATCGATCTTACGCGATCCATTACTCCCTACCAAGCCAGGTTCTGGTGTACTTAATGGGACAAGCTGGGGGATGACCGATGCTAACATCAGCGATCTTAGGACAAGATTGCAAAAGTATATCACTGGTGCTCACGATTATACCACTACCTGGTATAATAACGGCAGAACGAACGTGGCAAAAATTGAGCGGGATGATGCGAAGGTCGAGCCTTTTCGGTCCACCAACGCCTATAACCGCCAGATGACGATGCTGGTTCTTGATTATATGGATTCCTGGACCTATTATGATGTTACCGCATATCCCAATGGAGCGCCAACAGCCCTGTTTACCCGCGAAATTTACTCGGACCCGTATGGCAACAGAGTAAATGTCGATCGTAATACCCCAGCCTTCGCTTTACCGTCACAGGCAACCCAGTTTCCTACTCAGGTAGTCGTATGGGGCAACAAGGACATTGGTGCGGTTCAGCTAACCTACCCAGCCGGTGGCGGACCCGGTGGGGTTACGACAACGTCCCGGATGGGTGATAATAAGAGTGGCAATCCGAACACATTTTACCCATCGGCGAACGAGCCGATTCTTGGTGTTTCAGTGTCCTATGACTATCCTGGAAATTACAACTTGACTATGGTTATCAACACGCTTCAGTTCACTTTGGGCTACTCCGGAACTACACCCATCCTGTCTCCGCAGCTGGGCCAGAAATTAGGACAATTCCGAGTAAATGTCGGGTATGATAATTATGCGCTGTCGAGTATTTATATTGACGGAGTCAATGAATCGTTAGGGCAATACGCCAACTGCATCGTGTTTGGATTTAAGCGCTTCTCGCGCCCTTAGTAAAAAGCCCCAACCAACAATCAGTGGCTGCTTTTCCCCAAAGCCTACCCTAACCTTGCCATACCGGTGGGTCTGATCACCGACGAGTTAATGGCGGTTCGTCAGGCGTATTGGGGCTCGGTTAAAGCGCGCGCTGAAGCGCTCAAATAGCCTGCCTTATTCACACCGAAACGCATATTGATCCATGGCCCGGGCAATAGGCCCGGCCATTTTAGTCTGGGGTAGGCTGCTGATGGCTGTTAATCAATCTTAAGAATCTCTAACTACTCATAATGCATTCTGTTCTTGTCGTAGGTGCCGGACCTGTGGGTCTGGTCATGGCTGCCGAACTGGCCCGGCACGGTGTTCCCTGCCGAATCATAGACGCCCTTCCTCAACCATCTCCCTACTGCCGGGCCCTGGGCGTGACCACCCGAACCCTCGAGGTCTGGGAGGATATGGGCATCCTGCGCGATACGATGGACGCCGGAATCTGGATCAGTGGCCGGCGAGTAACCATTGCCGGTAGACCCGCCCAGACTTATCGTGAGGATTTGAGCCAGTTCCCGTATGCCCACACTTCGCTGAGCATTCCACAGCCTTTGACCGAAAGCATACTGACCCGGCATTTGGCGTCCTTCGGTATCTCCGTTGAGCGGGGGGTTACTCTCACGTCATTAACGCAGGATGATAAAACGGTTTGTGTCCGGTTGGAATCAGCGGATGGCAAGACGGAAGAAACGCAGTTTCGCTATGTAGTGGGTTGTGATGGTGCGCATAGTTTCGTTCGCCAGGCCGCCGGTATCGACTTCGAAGGGGAGATGATGCCTTTTGAGTTCATGCTGGGCGATGTGCAGATGGACTGGCAACTGCCCCGTGGCTACGCATTCCAGTCGATCCAGCCCGCAACCCATGCCGCTCCCGAATTTTTTGTGGCCATCCCCTTACCGGAGCCTAATCGGTACCGGGTCTCGATGCTGGCACCAACAGATTCAACCCCAGACCGAGCCGGTACGGATCATGGGATTCAGTCTGAACGAGCAGCACCCGGTCTGGAATTACTTCAGGCTAAAGCGGATCAACTGGTGGGGGAACCCATTCGGTTAAGTGACCTACGGTGGTCTTCTATATTCCGGATCAGCATGCGTCTGGCCCGTTCCTATCAGGCGGGCCGGGTCTTCCTGGCCGGTGATGCGGCACACATTCATCCTCCTACCGGTGGGCAGGGTATGAATACCGGTATTCAGGATGCCTATAATCTGGCCTGGAAGCTGGCTCTGGTGCTAAGAGGTAAGTCACCGATGAGTCTGCTGGAGAGCTATACGATGGAACGGCGGCAGGAGGCCGAAAACGTCATCGAGCGATCGGTTCGGGCTTCGATGAACACGGGAGCCGCTGGCTTTAAAACGGATAAGCTGGCCGATACGCAGCTGACGGTTTCTTACCGCCATAGTCCCTGGGTTGAGCCGGTTTCGGATGCGAATTGGTCATCGGCACTGCAGCCCGGTGATCGGGCACCGGATTGTCCGGGTTTACGGCGGCAGGGGGTGGGGTATCCCTTTCGTCTCTTTGATGTCCTGCGGGGAACAGCCCACGTCTTATTGCTTAATCTGCCAGAGCCCACACAAGGCAGCCTGGATGATCTGCATGCATTAGCCGCACGCTTACGAGACGAGTTTGGGGAAGACCTTGGTTTGTATCTGCGGATTGTCGTCATCAGCCCACAAGCGGAGGGGATAAGTTATTTCCCCCAGATCACCTGGGTGTATGACCCCGATGGTTCATTTGCCCCTACCTACAGCTCACCAAACGAATCCAGTTGGCTGATCAGACCCGATGGTTACATCAGCTGGTGTGGAACAGGCTTAAACAACAACCATCTCTTCTTCTATCTGCAGAAGCTATTCGCAACCCATTGAGTAGAGTATTAATCAGCCTGGCGCCAGGGCGCTGGCGGGCTAGCCATTTTCAAATGCATCAAATGTCTTAAGAAAATGAATCAACCTGTTGAAGACGCTATACGGCTTGTCGTTGGCTTTTTTACTGTCATAGTAATCGTGCTGCTGGTGATCGGTAAGGCGTTGTATCAAAGTGGTTACGGCAGCAACTGGTAGTAGGCTGATGTCGGTGGGATTCGTATCCTACCGGCTCCAAGGGAGCTACTTAACTAGCTGTAAAGCCCGTAACCAAGGCAAAAGCCAGGAATGTTGATTCGCCGGAATCGCCATTGATCAGCGTCAAGCGCTCGCTGAAAACACCAGCCAGTAAGCCTTACCGCGCTGTTGATTTCAGCTTACCCATGTAAGACAGCGAGAGTTATCCCTTACTCATAAAGTTAAAACCTAGAACTAGTAACTTATTCCACCATGAAATCAATCCTATTCACCCTGAACCTATTTCTTAGTGTAGCCATATATGCCTGCCAGTCTTCTGAGGAAACCGGCAAGCAACCGCCAGGTCAAACCGCAGCGGAGCAACCTACGGCGGATTCCATCCTGCGAGACACGCTCACCAACAGCCAGGGTATCAAACTGGCGATGGCATACAACAACGCTAATCGTACCGCTACGTTCGTGCTAGCGGGGGAAGTAATTCACCTAAAGCAGGACACGCTGGCTGCGGGAATAAAATACCGTAACGCCGAGTACGAATACACCGAACATCAGGGTACGATGACACTCAAAAAAGGAGATAAAATTGTCTTCAGTAATCCGTGATACCGGGCTCTGAGCTTTACCCATGCTAACGACTTGCCATTCAAACCCGGCTTTGCAGCTTTTAGGGCTGATGTGTTTTCTTTTTTTGGGGAACGCATGGGATGCCTTCCCTCAAACGGTACCGCTGGGCATCGACTCGCTTCGCCACCTCGATCCCATTAGCACAGCAGCCCGTAAGCAGAGTTTTACCTACGCCACCAAAGATTCAACCCCGTTGATGCTGGACGTTTACCGCACCGGCGATAGCCTGACGGCAGGGAAAAAACCGTGTGTGCTCTTTGTCTTCGGCGGAGCCTTTATCGCGGGTCGGCGGGATGATAGCCTGTATAACAACTATTTCAACAGCCTGCTGGCCCATGACTATGTGGTTATTTCCATGTCCTACCGGCTGGGTTTGAAAGGGGTTAAGAACCTGTCTAAATATAACATTGCGCCCCTGCAGAAAGCCATTGCGATGGCTGTAGAGGATGTCTATGATGCCACTGCCTGGATCATCGATCATGCCGGACAGCTGGGCCTTGATCCAGATCGAATCATTCTGTCGGGCTCCAGCTCGGGGGCTATCACGGTTCTGGAAGCGGAGTATGGTCGTCGAAACAACAAGCCATCCGCCCAGAACCTACCGGTGGGGTTTAACTATGCGGGCATTGTCGCTTTTTCAGGGGCCATTTTCAGCGTCGATGGGGCCGTAAAATTTAAAGTTCCTCCGGCACCAACGCTGCTGTTTCATGGCACGGCGGATAAAATGGTCCCTTATGAGCAGGTTCGCTTTCTCAACCGGGGCCTGTTTGGGTCCTCTTCGCTTGCCCGAACCTTCAAAGCAAACGGATATCCCTACTACATTTACCGGGCCGAAGGATTGGGTCATGAAGTATCGGTTCTGCCCATGATTGATCATTTGCCCATCATCCTGGATTTTCTCAATCAGTTTGTCGTGCAGCGTAAGCCTTACCAAGTAGACGTTTCGTTTAAAGATCCAACGATCAAACCGATGATGTTACTGACCCCAAAGGAGTTGTTTAAAAAATTACAGCCCAACTAAAGCAAGGTTTTAGCCACTCCATTGACTAAACAAAGTGGCCATCATTAATGATGGCGGTAGGCCCGTTGAGCTCATTGAGACGGAGCTGCCCGTCGAGGAGTTGTGGGATACGGCCCAAAAGCAGAAGGATCTACAAATCGATGGTTTAAACCCGGGGAAGCCCTACGTTCATCATAGTACAGAACACCCAGCATTACATTCAGAGCCATCCCCTCCTGTGGGTTATTCCAACGCTCCTGCTGAGTAATTCCGATGATCCGGAGGCATCACCAGAATACCACTAAAATGGCCACTTTGTGGGGACGCCCCTTTGTTCCGCCATCGGGTCAAGTTAGTCAGAACGAAGCGCCCATTCAGAGCCGGGGCACTCATTACCCAACCCATTTGTCAGTATTCATTCACATTTTTCAACTAGGTAAACCAATGAAAATTCCTGTACATGCGAAGCCGATTTCACCCCGACTTCTGGGAGGGCTCCCATATTCGGTCGCAGTGATTCTTCTGGGGGTCATCACCCTGGCGGCCTGTAGCGACGACCATCGGCTGCCGCCGGTCAAAGAAACATCCCTAACCGATACCCACAAACAGATTGCCCTGCTGTGTATGCTTTCCAATGTCAACTATGATCTCATAGCTGCATCGCAGGAGGAGTTAAGACAGAATACGCTAAAGATAAATGATCTCCTGCAAAACAACGCCGACGTGCGGGCCTATATTGGCACCGACTGGCAGGTCGTTTGGGGGCCGGAAATTTCCAACAGCCGAAAGAAATCCAGCACCAGCGCAGTCGACAGTTTCGTTACAGACAATACGATGTATGTGGCCCGAGGCACCGACCTGGCCACGGGCAAAACTATACATGTGGTGGCCATAGCAGGTACGAATGCGGTATCGCGAAAAGGCGCAATCTTAGAAGATTTCAATGTACTCGAAGAAAAGGACTGGGGCGCTCCCGCTAGTGGTAAAATCAGCGCGGGCAGCGCCGTGGGCTTCAATATCCTCAGCTCGATGCGAGACGGGGCCACCGGAAAAACTCTACTCGAGTTTCTGGCCACACTGGGCGATGCCGGTCCCACTGAGGTGGCCTTTACAGGCCATAGTCTGGGCGGAGCCCTCTCGCCCCTGATGGCCCTCAAATGCATCGAGTGGACAGAACAGATGGGCTACACCAACATTACCATAAGCGTCTATCCGATTGCCGGACCGACGCCGGGCAATAAGGAGTTTGCCATTTATGCCGCCCAGAAATTTGGTAAGGGCTACCACTCGGTCATCAACGAGTACGACATTGTTCCCCATAGCTGGCAGAAAGATATGTTTGAAAAGATTCCGTCGCTGTACAAAAACGCCCCCCCTTTCAATCCGGGTGGTAACCAGGGGTTTGGGTTACCGCTCAAAGACCAGTTAGCGTTTAATGGGCTAAAAGCGATTATCGATCAGAAAACGTATCAGCGCATTGCTCCTGAGCGGGAGTTTGTCTTCCAGGGCCGAGCGAATGTGTATGCGGATGGGTCGGGTAGTTTTTTCAAGGAAGCTAAGTATCAACATGTGCTGGCTTATTACAAGGACGCCTTCGAATTTCCTCAATCGATTATGGATGTCCTCTCAAATTAATTTCCGCATAAAAACGCCTGCTCACTTCAGGAATTTAGTTCAGCTTTGGCATAGTATTGTCTTGATCCGTACACGAAGTCAATGAACATTCGTGTACGGATCAAGACCGGCTTTTCATCACATCGCCGGTTTGGACTTGCAACAAAATATTGGACAAATATCTAAGCGACATTCTGTAATTGTCTTTCACAATATTCAGAAGGAGAAATATATCTCAATCCTGACCGGGCTGCCGGCGCAGTGCCTTCTTTGACGCTTGTACCGCCGGGTTGCCCCGCAGATCTTCATACACTCAAATATGGCGTTTTTGCCTGTGCTCGTGTAGAGAAATACTGTTAATAGACTACCCAACTTCAACTTTTTGAATAGGATCGCAGAAGCGAAAGCTTTCTGCCACAGCCTTCATCGGCGCTTCAATTTTTCCGGACTTATCAGCGGTAAACTCTCTATTCAGTATTTTTTGCGCCGGATGTGACTTACCAACTTATTTTGTTTTTTGCCTGACGCCGATGGGATGCTTACGCCAATAATAGCCACTACAACCCCCGGCGGACCTGCGCTAAAATAAAATATTCGTAGTAATGGATTAACAAAGAGTTGATTAACTGCCATGTAAAAAAGTATTGAACTGGTGGCAGGAGACCTCAAAAACTCAAACAAAGAAAGGACATGTAATAGGTTGGGTAAGTCGCTTCTATAAGATATACTCTCCATCCACGGCTTCGATCGGTTTGGGAATCTCAGGTGCATGAAGCGTTTGCATGACGTTAATTTCAATGGTGCGCACTAGCGAATCCAGCGGTATGCTGGCCGGATTGCCATCGAAGGGATTGATCAGGTTCAGCCCATTTAAGTGCGTTACGTGAAAGACAAACCCAATCAACCAGCCTAGCCCAATCGACCACATACCTGCCTCTTCGGCAATATCGATCGTCAGAATGAAGATCATTAGCCAGATGAATACCCGAGTAAAATACACATACGTAACCGGAAACAGCGTGTTTTTGATGCGCTCACAGCGGCCCATGCTGTCGCTAAAGCGAACCAGCAATTCATTCAGGGCCAAAAAAGCGAAGCCATCCATCTG
Organism: Larkinella arboricola; assembly: GCF_003259745.1. GTDB lineage: Bacteria > Bacteroidota > Bacteroidia > Cytophagales > Spirosomataceae > Larkinella > Larkinella arboricola. The sequence continues at coordinate 365,384 of NZ_QLMC01000006.1, forward strand.
GTCGGTTTCGCGCAACTTCTGCAGATCCCGCACCTGTAAATCCAGTACGCCAGCCGGGATATTGGAGTAGTGGGTGAGGGTGGCCAGATCGGTCGGCTCCAGATAACTCTGATAATCGGGTTCTTCTGTATTACGTAAACTTTGTTTGAGGGCATACAGGAAACTTAAATTACGGCGTATTAACCGGACGGCCAGCTCATTTGGGTGGGCCTGGTCCGTAACTGGGTCAATGTGCAGCTGGGTGTAGGCCAGCAGTGAGCGGGTCCAGGAGCGGGAGTCATTGACTAAGGCCCCCCAGATGGTGCGGGCCTCCCACCAGCGGCTATAGGCCTGGTTGTTGTTGAAGCCAATGAAGAAAGCCAGCGTCGTGGCTAACAAGGCCGGAATATTGTTGGGAATATGAGAAGTTCCTCGGAGTATATAAGCTTCTAGTAGATAAGCACCCGTACACAGGGCAATCATCCACAAATCAACTTTCCAGGTGATTCGGACGACCCGGCTGAGTCGTAGATCGGGTTTGAGCAGCATGAAATTAAGTTTGGTTAGTCAAATATAAGGGCACAGGGGTGGTTAGGGAAATAGTGTAAATGCGCTATTGTCCCCAGTATTTGTAGCCTCTAAGTTTGTGACCATTTCGAGCGGAGTGAAAACCAGGTAAAATCGACCAGATGACTATGATTAACATAGCGGTGTTCGAAGATCACTAAGGCAGGCGTGAAGCGTTGGAGTTACTCATTAGTCTTTAACCGGATATGCACTGTAGTGGGAGCTTCGGGGATTGCCGCAACCTGGTGGACAACCTCAAGGAAAATCCATCCCATGTTAAGTCTGAGGAATTACAAATCATTTATTATTAAGCTCTGCCATGAAAAAGATAGTGAACACTCGTATTATTCAACTATTCCTTTTTGGTACGCTGCTATTAGTTACCATCAGTTGTATGGACAAAGACAAGGATGACGTTGATCTACGGCCGGGCAAGGGTATGCTCATTGATCACGGGTATATTCCTGTAATGGTAGCGGGACATTACGACTTTGCTTTAAATGAATTTCAAATGGCCGCCTACACGAATAATTTTGTATATGTGGCCACCTCGGATGGTCTATGGAAAAACAATCTTCTCACAAAGGAATGGTCCAGAAGTGGTTTTGAGGGCAAGAAGGTCTCCTGTATTTTCAAACATCCTGCTATTGAGAACAAGCTTTTTGCCGGTATTGTACCCGCCGAACATAAAACTGAAAAATCATTGTTTATATCCAATGACGGCGGAGTAACCTGGAAGGCGGCACAATCACCGGTTCACAATGATTTGGATAATCGGTATGAAACGTATGTTAGTATGGCGGTACGGCCAACGCATCCCGATCACATTTATGCCAATTTAGAGGGAGGCACCATGATCGCCGTATCGACAGATGGAGGAATCAATTGGAAGCGAATGAATAATGAGAAGGATTCCTATCGGGGTTATCAAAGTAACATTGTTTTTTTACCCGATAACCCCAACCAAATCTTTCAAGGAAGTGAAAATCCGTTAGATGATGCCTGGCTAGGCCGATATGACATTGATGCGAAAGATCCGGTGGTGCTGACCAATTTTACCAAAGTGGTGGATAGAAGCGTTTTTGGAAATCGAAGGCCGGTAGAACTGAAGACAAACGCGTATACAGGAAACAGCATTTATGTCGGTCAGGAAGGGGCATTGGCCAAAGTAAGTGGGACAACCACCAAATTTATCTTTAAAGCCGAAGAAGGCCATCCTACATTTCCGTATGTGTATATTTATGGTATCTGGATCGATCCCAAGGATCCCAATCATATTCTGTTCGGTGGAGCAGTCAATGATAATCAAACATCCTTAAGCTTGTTCGAAACATTTAATGAAGGAAAACAGATTACGCCGGTAACTCAGGATGCCACGTTGGCCACGGCCCAAGTTACCAAGATACTGGCAACCAATACGTATCCTGCAATCGTTATATACGATCCCAGTACTGAAAAGGTCAGGCTTTTGCTGTATAAGTCAAAGTAAAATCTATATCTCACTCGGCCTGTAGCCACCGAGTGTAAACTATCATCTGTTATTTTTTATTATCGAGGAATAAATTTTTAACGGTATCGTAGTCATCGTTGGGATTGATCTCCTTCATTTGAATTTTCCTACGCTGGTCGTCCTGGATGCCGTGTATAAGAAGCTGCCCTATGCGCTTAGGTGTTAGCTCAGTAGTAATGCCCAGATCGCAAAACCGTTTGCCAGTTTGCCGAACCATCCACGAGGCTTATGAGCAACGGTTACGCCGAGCTGATCCCCTAACTATGTAAACAAATATATGTTGAATCCATCGTGATGAAGTATTGTTCCTAAAAATTCCCCAATTTATAACCGATTAATACGGGCTTAAATCAGTGAATTTATAAGCGTTCCGCTTTTCTCTTAACGGATACCATTTTGAAGAACCTATTTACCAGTCGTTGGTTGAAGTTAGTCAGCCGTGTCGGTAGCGCTTACTATCGTTTTTCATCAAGGCGATGTCTTTACGGTCTGCTTGCATTAACTGCCTGCCTACTCGGTTTTAGCCCTCAGGTGGCCGGCCAGCAACAAACAATTTTTCAGGGGGAGATGGAGCTTGGCAGCATAATCTCGTCGAAAGCCACAACCCCATTCTGGCTGCGCACCAATCACTATGGAATCATTCCTCGGGAGGCTCCCGCCGGTATTTTTCAGGCTGCAATCCAGAAACACTACCGCCAACCTGATTCGGTCCATACCCAAAAGGTTGACTGGAGCTTTACGCTTAATCCGGTTATGACCCAGAACCAAGCCGACCGACTGAAGCTATTTTTGGTGGAAGCCAACCTGAGCGTTCGCTTTAAAGCCCTTGAGTTATATGTGGGCCGACGCCGGCAGGTGACAGGGTTGGGAGATACCACCTTGACATCGGGTTTTTATGCCGTTTCGGGCAACGCCTTGCCTTTGCCTAAAATACAACTATCGACCGTTGGCTACGCTCCTCTGCATTTTACCGGCGACTGGGTAGCGATCAATGCGGGTTTAGCTCACGGATGGTATCAAATGGCGAGCTTGCAGGGTGTACGGCTGCATCAGAAATACTTCTACCTGCGGCTGGGCAAGCCAGGGTCTTTAATAAAAGGCTATATGGGCCTTAATCATCAGGTCCAATGGGCGGGACACGCTGAATATCTCAAACAACGCCCGGATATTGCCGACGCTAACGGGTATTTTCCTTCGGATTGGAAGTTTTATCGGTACGTTTTTTTTTCGTACACGCCTAAAGACTGGGCGAAGGTAGCAGGATATACTTCATTTGATAGTTACCGGGTGGGCAATAGCCTTGGCAGTATTGATATTGGCGTAGAATTCAATTTGCCGTCGGGGCGCTGGTTGGCCTACCATCAGCATGCCTACGATGACGTATCGGGTATTGTATTTAAAAATGTGCCTGACGGTCTTTGGGGGCTTAGTTACCGCCCTGGGCCTGGACAGCAGACTGCTTTTCAAATTAATCGTATAACGGCGGAACTGCTGACAACGACGAATCAATCGGGGGCCACCTTCTACATCCCCGGTAGTTCTTACCAGGGGGGTGATAATTACTACAACCATAGCCAGTATGCCCAAGGCTGGTCTTATTTAGGTCGGACTATAGGCACACCTTTCATTGCGCCCCGTCAGGACTTTGATCCTGCTTCTGCCTTAGCCGCTGGCGCTTTTTTCTCTAATAATCGGGTGACAATGGGGTATATAGGCGCTCAGGCGATTTACCGCAAAGCAACCCTGCTATTACGTACATCGTACAGTTGGAACGCCGGAACTTTTAGTCAGCCTACGCCCGGTACCCTGGTTCAGTTTTCAATGCTGGCAGGGGCTCAGATACCCATTACCCGATACAAGGTGTTACTGATGGCCAGTGCCGCCCTGGATACCGGTGATTTATACACCCCTGCAATTGGTGGTTATATCGGCTTAAAAAAGAAGTGGTAACTGTAATCGTTAACCTGCAGCGGTGTCTGAGTGTGTGTGAAAATCAGGACTTCGGTTGATAAGTAATCGATTCAATTTTTTACTTTGTCATTATTATGAGTCCGAAAGAACAATCTGACATCCGGCGCAATCGGAGCGCCGGAGCGGGTATAGTTCCGGGGAGAACTATCAGGCGCTGGAACAACGGGAAATTGTGGGTTTTATTCCCCCACACGGCAAATAAAAAGCAGATCGTCAGGACTTTAGGTATGCTGCTGCTACGGACAGTTACCGGTGCCGGCAGGGCAAAACGCTGGCGTTTGACCGCTTGGTGACCGATCGGGATGGCAACCCAAAAAAGCGCTACGTCTCCAAATCTTCCAACTGCAAAGGACAGCCTTTGCGGGCCACTTGTATTCAGACGAAGGCCCGCGAAAAGCGCTTGCATCAGACGGCTTACAAGGCCGAGTATGAGCGGATGCTTAAGCGGTTAGCCGCTCGAAGCGGCAAGGCTCGAAGCCGACAGGGGCCGCCACGGTTGAACCGGTTTTGGGTAGTCTGATCAATTACTACGGCTTAGGCAAAATTGGCGTCCGAGGCCAGGCCGCAGCGACTAAAGTGATGTATTTAGCGGCCATAGCTTACAATCTTAAGAAATATCTGCGCTATTAAATTGGTAAGGGTTTGTCACAGGCTTCGGCAATGGTCGTTCACTTAATGGACAATGGCTTTTTGTACCTTCGGACTTTTGCAACAGCCACTATGATTATGTTAAGAGACTTTTCTAAGAAATTAGCGCAGGGGTTCTGGCAGAACTGCTGAAGAAAATAAACTCATAGATCTTTGAAGGGTCCCTTTTTTTCTACTAGCAAGAACAATAATGACCACGACCATTGCAACTACGAATTCACTAGCTTCCATAAAGATTAAGTTCTTTGAACAGGTTATGTTAATCTTAAGTGTCTATCAGACGTAGTTCATTGCTCTAAGTCACACAACAAGTATGACTAAGGTTGCACTTTATGCACTATCCGCTCAATTTACTTACGTTCCGTACTGGTTATTGTCCGACGTGGATCATCTTTAGGGAAGCTTATATAAGCTTCCCTAACCGCCAACTAAAAGGAAATTCCATTTATCATATGTCACAACACGGGCCTTTTCCCTCCCGAGCGACGGTCCCCTTTTCAAAGGACAAACCGCCTTCTCTCTATGGCTTATCTTCGGGGTTTGATCTTAGAATATTTCATTAACATAAGATAGCTTATAAAGCTTAAATAAGTACAATTTTATAAAAGCTGTGAAGGCCTATATTCGAATCGTAATATAGTTTATATTGAGTAAGATCTTGTTTTTAAAAGGTGAATAGCTAATACCAAGTAGAGATTAAAATGGACAATCCCTTCTCCCTTTCCAATAGTTGTTTGTACTTAAATTATTTTACTTGTAAATGAATTGAAAAAAGGGAGTTTAATGGACAAACTGGTGGAAAGGCTCTATACATTACCGAACGCAAAAAGAGCCAGGAAGCCCTGCACTACAACCACCTCTGGCTGACGCAAGCCATGCGCAGTGCCCGGAAGGCAAGCCATTGTGGGATTTAGCTCTCAGGAAGAGGCTCAAACCCTTGAAGGTTGGTTGGTAGGATTCACCCCGAAGACCGCCCCAATGTCCACGCCCGGGCCGACAATCGATTGACCAGCGCAAAGAGTTTGAGGTAACTAAGCCCACCAACGACCAGGATTAAAACGTACTTTCTCCTACCGCTTTTAATCGCCTGCTGGAGTCTTCTTTCTGATCAGCTACAGGCTCAGCCAGCAACGAGTCAGGCCAGCCGGGCGAAACCCAGTTGATTTTGCCCACCATGACTGCTATTTTCCAGCCCGCCCTGAATTTCCGGTTCCAATTCCTTTAAAACCTGTTCAAACGCTTCAAGAAACGCCTGTATATGCTTTTCTTCATGTGCAAACATGAGGTAGAGCGCGGATGAAGCCAAAATTCCTTTTTCCAGCATTTTAGCGATGAACTTGGTCTTAACCAACCCAGAATGCGGACCCAATTGAAACTGAAGGGTGGGTGACACGGGCATCCCGCCGACCTGCAAACCGCAGCCCGGATAGCGCGCGGCAATCTTTTCCAGTGCTTCTTTCCAGGCCACTCCCCTGCTCCAAAGGCTTTCGTGGACATTCAGCGCCTTCATCTTTTTGAGTACCGCGAGTGCCGCAGCCGTACCAACCCCGTCGGTCCAGTAACTGGAAGAGATAAAACTCGCATCGGCTTTCAGCATGATGTCGTCGCGACCAATCACCACCCCGAATGGAAAACCGTTGCTCATTGCTTTGGCGTACACCACCAGGTCGGGGGCTACCCCAAACTTGGACAACGCCCCCGGAAAACCGTAGCGGAGACCGCTTGTAACTTCATCAACCACAAATACGGCGCCCGATTCCCGGCAGCGGGCTGCGACGCGGTTTAAAAAATCATCCTGCGGATATTGCGAGCGCATCGGTTCCATCACCACGCCGGCCAGGTTACTCCCGAGTTTATTCAAGGCCGCTTCAAAGGATTCGAAATCATTGTACCGGAACGGAACCGAGGTGCCGCGAAGCTCCCGGGGCACCCCTTTGGGTTCCAGACCGGGTAACAAGTGCCCATCCAGCGCGGTATCATCGCTCAGGTTGGCCGCCAGATACCAGTCATGCCAGCCATGATATCCACAAAACGCGATACCGCTTTTACCCGTGGCCGCGCGTGCGATTCTTACCGCCTGGACTAATGCATCACCTCCTCCCCGGGTATAGCGTACTTTTCCCGCCCAGGGGTGCAGCTCCAGCAGGAGGTCGGCCAGCTCAACTTCCTGTGGATTGACCAGTGAGGAGTAGGAGCCTAACAGCACTCTTCGTTGTACCGCTGCATTGACATCCGGATCCGCATAACCCAGCAGGACAGCACCAATACCCCCGGCAAAATCAAGGTAACGCCGACCGGCTAGATCCCAAACCTCGCAACCCGATGACTTGGAAAAATAAGCAGGCCACTGGTGCTGATCAAACATTTCGGCCCGCTTGGACAGGAGCCCGGTTCCTCCCGATATGACTTCGCGCGCGTGTTTCCACAACTCTGGCCCCGTTTCTTCTTGCGGTACGGCCTGTTGGGGAAGATGCGGTTTTAATAACCGGAGGGCGTTGTTCAAAAATAGATCGCTGACATCCTTTTGGGTCAAACCGGTATCCTCACAGGCTTCCCGTAGGGTCAGCAGGGACTCGATGCCTACCAGGGTCATTTCACTCGTCGTCGGCGGTCGGTGTTTGAGATCAATTAGCTCGGGGTGGAGCCAGAAGAAATAGTCGCCCGTCGTAACACATCTGCCCCGCAGCTCGCTGACAGGAAAATCAGATCCCCAAAGCACGCGTCGCGGCCCCAGAATGCGCAGTGCAGCAGCGAATGACTCTGATTCGGTTACGGCGGAGGTATCAATCACCACGTTGTCGAGATCCACCACCGAATACAATCCGCTGCGGGCGTTGCGGTAGTTAAAGCTGCGACCAACATGAGCCAGGATCAGGTTGACATTGGGATATGCTCGGCAAAGCCGTCTTACTTCCCGTTGGTTGTCCGGGTCCTCCATCGCACCGTCCCGGACAATGTGCAGCAATAAAACCCCGTTGATTTCATGGAGCAATTCCCAAAGCCATTCGGGGACATACTCCGTCAGGGAAGCGTTCATGGTGTCGGGTCGGCTGGCGTAGCAATGGTACACTTTTACCCCGCAAAATAACCCACTCCGTAGATCACGGGCTACCTGTTCGGGTTCATCCTGCGGAGAGACCACCATCAGGGCCCGGCTCAGTGCGGTCCCGTTTTCCTTCACTTCGGTGCCAACCCAGCTATTGATTTCCGGACGAGCGGCATTTTTATGGGGCATTCCAAAATAAAGGCCGTGGATCGTCTTCACCGGCATATATTGAAGAAGGGCGTCCCGGTGTTGTTTACATCCTAAAACCCCGGTGTCTTTGAGAAACGGAAAGGTGCCCGGAGCAAAGTGTGCGGGATGGTACGGATGGGTGTGAATGTCATAAATTTCGTCGGGCATAAAACCTTGTAACGAAGACACACTTAATTGATGGTCGGTGGCGGTGAGTTCAGAATTGTATTTCATAATTTTTACAAGGCTGATTCCTTTTGATCGTTTTGTTGGACCGTGATGGATTCCGGGGTTGGTTGTATTTTATACAATAGAAAGGCGCACAACGCCAGCAGTACGGCACCAGTTTGAAATACCGTAGACAGGTCAACCTTGGCATCCCGCAGCGCACCGCCGGCATACAGTCCGATGCCTCCGATAATACAGCTGAAGAAGTTCAATATCCCGTAGGCGGTTGCCCGGTAGCGCTCATCGGTGATCAGGCACAGAATAGGCATCATGTTGCCGTCGGTGAAGATGCGTGTAAACGAATACAACATAAAGCAGCCAATGGCCACCGACAGGATGGTGGTATGGCTGGCCAGAAAAATCGCGGGAGCCGCCAGGCATAACCCAACTACCGGCACTAAAATTCGCCCTCGGGGGTTTTTACGGGCCCAGCGGTCAGCCAGGATACCGCCCGTGATTACGCCAATGAGGGAGGCCGCGTGAAAATAGCCGGTTGAGTAGACACCAGCCATCGTTTGGGAAAGGTTAAAGTTTTCTTTAAAATAGGTCGGGAGCCATCCTACGATCATCCATCCGATGATTCCAAGCAAACTCCAGCAGGTTAAAGCAAAAATAAACCCACGACGCCCCAGGAGGTCTTTGACGGCTGCCCGGAACTTTACCTTTTCGGGTTGGTGAAGGCCCTGGGCTATGGTTGACGGTTGTTTTGGCGCATCTTTGAGCGAAAAGAGAAGAATCACCGCGTATCCGATTCCGATCATCCCGAAAATAAAGAAGGGATAGTTCCAGCTATGGTCGGTGGCCAGCCAGCCACCGACAAAGCCCATGCTTTGACCGACCATAATACCGGCCATGTGAATCCCGTTCGCCAGCGAGCGGGTAGAGCCTCGGTGGTAATCCATGATCAGTGCGACGGCCGCCGGGGCATAACACGACTCGCTGATACCCATCAGGGCCCGGGTTACCAGTAACGATTCGAAACTGGTGGCGTAGGACGTGAGCCAGGTTACCGCCGACCAGACAAAAAGGCTTCCAATAATGACCCGGCTCCGGCTAAACCGGTCGGCCAAGAAGCCCGCAAACGGACTCAGAATTCCGTAGATCCACAGGAATACCGCGGTTAGCAAACCAAACTGGGCATCGGTCATCGGAATGGCTTCCACGAGCGAGCTACGCATGGTGGTAATCATCATTCTGTCCAGATAATTCAAGGCCCCCACGACACAGAGCATGGCAACAATCAGCCAGGGATAAGATTTAAATTTCAAGGGTTAAAGGGTTAAAATAAGAGATTTATGATCGTATTATGTAGCTGCATACCCATTCCGGACTGGCTATTCTGAACGATGCAGGCGTGGTATCTACCCCCAGCTCAATCGACAGAAACCTAGCTCCTGATTGGCTATTTCGTCAAAGAATTAATACTTGGAGTCGACCGTGATATTCAATCACAACTGGCATAACGCTTCTTTGCAATATTATATATTGCTGCCGATCCGGTCTTGTACTTCTTTATTTAATACTAATACAATTTTTCGGTTAACTATGAATCTCACCGAGAGTTGATGATTTTGAATAGCATTGACGTTTTGACAGCTTATTATATCAGTGTAAGGCCATTTCAGCGTAATTCAGGCAACTAATTGCAGTGTGTTATGTTAATCACAACTCTACCTGGTAGCGGAGTGCAAATAGTAATAGATTCTCATCAATCCCTCCTTTCACGGATTCAAGTAACGTTCTGAAAAATCAATAGGCAAGCATACCGTCAAACTGTGGCCATTTTTTCATCCGTAAAATCAACTTGTAGTCTTCATACTTAGGCTTATCTTTGTCAGTAACTTAACTTAAAAGTGAAGAATCACGTAACGATCCGGCTATTTAGAGCGTTTGAGCAAGTAAACTATTATACGTTTTGGGTAGAGGATAGGCCCCAATCGGAGACAGATGACTTCTTTACCCGTTTTGAGCACAACCAGGCATTAAGCCACGACCTAAACCTACTAGTCACCTGGTTAGTAGAAATCGGTCAGCGCCGGGGAGCCAAAGTCCGGTACTTTCGCTTTGAGAATAATGCCCAGGCACTCCCACCACCCGCTCGTATCATGGCCGAATTAGGTGATGACTATTGCCGGCTTAGGCTGTATGGCGTTCGCCTGTCTGACCAGGTGGTTATATTAGCTAACGGTGGCCCAAAAACCAGCCGTACAGTGCAGGATAGCCCCGAGTTATTGGCTCACTTCCGGTTTGCCAATAAGATGGCAACCCAGATCCTAGAGATGATGCTGTCTGGTGAGTTAACCCTTAAAGGGAAACAAATTAACCAGATAGAGGCAATTGAACTTTTAGATTAATAAACACTATGGATGCTTTTGATCGGATTGCGGCCCGTACTCCCGCTCAAACCCGGCGAACTGTCGCCAAGATGCTGGATGTAGCCGACCGGATTCACGACATTTTGCAACAAAAAGGCATGAGTCAAAAAGACCTTGCTGTCGCCCTGCGTAAGTCAGAGTCCGAAATCAGCAAATGGCTGAGTGGTACTCATAATCTGGAGCTAAAGACGATAATCCGAATTGAGGAAGCCCTTGGCGAAGAGATTCTGGTTGTTCCCCGACAGCCGCTCGCTGCCTGACACAGTTATCGTTGCTTGTAAGTTAAGTAGTGAAATGGACCATAAGCCAGTAGGTATAATTTCATACTGCCACCCTAACGGGGAACCGTCTGGCAACAGGGTACCTCACCAAGAGGTGGAGGATTTTGTATTAATCTGCTTCTTAAAAGTGCCGAAGATATGTGGTTTCTTGATGAATACAACCAACTGACTCCTAACCGCATCTTCTCGAAAATGATCTACACTAGTTCGTAATTTTGTGACCGGTTCACCGACGGTCGATCGCTGCCGTGCGGATACTTTTATGTTATTTGGATATTGGGCTGGCTGTTGGCCCAAAAGCCGTGGATTGTGCCCATCCGGCACGACGAAGTTAAATCGCCTGGAGGAATAATCTGGGCGTTGCGGAAGTAAACCTGACCGCTGGTGAGCTTGAGCAAATTGAAAAAGAGGCCTCCAACATCACGATTCAGGGGGTTCGTTATCCGGCTGAGATGGAGAAGAAAAGTGGTCTGTAATTACGAAATGTCTGTATCAGTAAATGCCTTTTTCCAAGATAATACATGAATACATGAGGCTTTCATCGTCTCACAAACCGCTGGTTTTGCAACGTAGTGTGACTTTTAAAGTGCATCAGGGATATAACTACAACTATCAGGAATTTGAACACACCGTTCTGGTCAGGATGGAGGACATTTGTTTTATAAAATTTCAGGTATGGAACAAATGAAAAAAGTAACTTTAGGTACCCAGGGATTGCAGGTGCCACAAATTGGTTTAGGCTGCATGGGCATGACCGGGTTTGCCGGTAATGACATGTATGGGAAAGCCCATGAAGACCAAGCCATCGCTACGATTCACCGTTCGTTTGAGTTAGGCGGCAATTGGCTTGATACAGCCGATTTGTATGGCCCTTTCGACAATGAAAAGCTGATTGCCAAAGCGGTGGGCAACAGCCGCCACCAGTATATTATTGCTACAAAATTTGGGTGGGAAATTGATGATTCCGGTACGCTTACCTGGACCATTAATGGCAGGCCAGATTATGTACGAAAAGCTCTAGAGCGTTCGCTTCAAAATTTGAAAACCGATTACATCGATTTATTCTACCTGCACCGCCTTGATAAGAGCACACCCGTTGAAGAAACCGTGGGCGCCATGGCAGAATTAGTGCACGAAGGGAAAGTTCGCTACCTGGGTTTGTCGGAGGTGTCGGCAGAAACGGTGCGAAAGGCCAATGCGGTGCACCCCATTACAGCGGTGCAATCCGAGTATTCGTTGTTTGAAAGAACGGTAGAAGCCCGTGGTATTCTCCGGGAATTACAGGAAATGGGGGTTGGTTTTGTCGCCTATTCTCCATTGGGCAGAGGCTTTTTGTCAGGAGCAGTACGAACCATGGATGATTTGCCAGAAAATGATTTCCGTCGGCATATGCCTCGTTTTCAACCCGCTTATTTCGATAAAAATATTGAGCTCCTTCAGGCAATTGAAGCCCTGGCGAACCAAAAAAACATTACGCCTTCTCAGCTTGCATTGGCCTGGGTGCTGAAAAAAGGAGCTTTGCCAATACCCGGTACAAAACGCAGGACGTATCTGGAGCAAAATATGGAAGCGGCTTTCGTGGAGTTGACCGACTCCGAAATGGAAAAACTGGAAGCGATTGTCCCGTTGGGTATCGATACCGGTAATGCGTATGATGAATTTGGAATGGGCCTGATTGATTAACTTTCATTCGCCGATGAATGCCGACCACAAAAGCTAGCGGCATTCATCGGCGAGAGATTTTACGCCCGATCAACGCTATTTTCTTGTTATGAAGAATATCCAAACCATCACCGAGTTTCACCGGCTGTTGTCGCTGCCGGAGCCACAGCATCCGTTGGTGAGTGTGACGCAATCGGAACTCTGTAAATTTGAAGCCGGAGGTCCCTGGGCTCAGTTTATTCACCAGTTTTACTGTATTGCCCTGAAACGGGATGTGAAGGGTAAAATCAAATACGGGCAACAAACGTATGATTATGATAAAGGCATCCTGAGTTTTACCGCCCCTCGGCAGGTCCAATCGCTGGATGTACAAACCCTGGAATGCGGTACGGGTTTGCTATTGATGTTTCACCCGGATCTACTGCTCAGGCATCCCTTGGTAACCACTATTAGCCAATATGGTTTCTTTTCGTATGCCGTCCACGAAGCGCTGCATTTATCGCCCACAGAAGAAGAGGATATTAGTGCTCTATTCAACAAGATAGCCCAGGAGTGCCAGCATATTGATCGACATACCCAAGATATCATTCTGTCGCAGATCGATCTTTTGCTCAACTATTCCAATCGGTTTTACGAACGGCAGTTTATCACTCGGAAAAACCATACCAGCGATTTGCTGATAAAATTTCAGGCGATTGTTGATGGCTACTTCAATTCTGATCAAGCAGAAGAAAAAGGGTTGCTGACCGTGCAGCAAGTGGCAGCCGCGATGCATCTGTCTCCCAATTATTTGAGCGATATGCTTCGGTTTCATACCGGTCAAAATGCCCAGCAACACATTCAGCTTCGGTTGATCGAAAAAGCCAAGGAAATACTGGTTATTAGCAGCTTGACAGTAGGTGAAATAGCGTATCAGTTAGGCTTCGAGCATCCACAGTCTTTCAGTAAGTTTTTCAAAGCAAAGACGCATCTGTCGCCTTTGGAATTTCGAGCTTCGTTTAATTGAGGTGAATGGTCAATTCATTCACCTCAATTAAGGACTTCCCAATTTTAGCGAATGGCGACAAGCTACTTCTTCTCAAAAAATGCTCCCACTTGAGACGAAATAACGTTGGTGTGTCTGCTTCAGAAATGGGGCGTATTTTGAAGCAGTTCTACACACTTTCTTACTTTTTAAAATCCGTAATACGACTCCCATCATACCGATATACCCCATCAGCCCCGAACCATATACTACCATCACTAGCTTCTAAAATCCCAAATAGCATCCTGCCTTCTTTGGGGTTTAGCTCCGTTACCAGCGGTGTTTTATTGGACAAGGTCTTTGCCTCATAACGAGAAAGTACCCAACCCTGGGCAGTTTCTGAACTCGTCCAAATGTTGCCCTTTTTATCTTCGTAGATATACCCCACAAAATTCTGGGTGATGTTGGTGAATGTGCTGCCATCATAGCGCCAAAGGCCATTCGTGCCACCCAGCCAGATCGTACCCATTTTATCTTCAATAATCGATCGAACATTGGTAAAAGGTTGGCCCATAGAAGTTGTATTGGTAAATGTTTTACCGTCATAAACGAAGGTATTGTCCCTGGTGCCAAACCAAAACTTGCCGGTTTTGTCTTCAATAATCGCATTGATTTCATGCGGGGGCCGGGTAAAATCGGGAAAAGGTATTCCTGTTCTATCTTCAACCATAGAACCTCCATTCAGCCTATAATTTCGAAAGGATTTGCCATCGTAACGGCTTACCCCTCCGTTAGCACCGAACCAAACATGGCCGATTTTATCTTCATAAATACAAACAACCTCATTATTAATGAGTCCGTCCCTGGTTGTAAAGTTTCGAAAGGAGTTGCCATCATAATAATAAACCCCTGCGCCAATCGAGCCGAACCACAAGGCCCCGTTTCGATCTTCTAAAACCGAAAAAAAACGAGCCGAACTCACCTTACTGGTGATATTGGTAAACGATGTCCCATTGTACCGAAAAACACCATCAAAGGCCGCTATCCAAATATTGCCCTTTCTATCTTGCTTGATCGTACGAGCAATATGGTTAGGTCCATAGGAGGTAATGAGTTCTTTCGTTTCGGACGTGATCGTGTCTTTGGGCAGGTCAGTCTTATTTTGCCCTTTACAGGCAGTGTAAAAAACAACCAGTATCAACAAGGCATATACGGCGTACTTCATCATTAGTTCTTTTTTATGGCCCTATGGTTTCAACAAATTATAAGTCTTCGTGCCAGGATCTCGTTAATTGCTCGTAAAAGAATGGTAATGAGATGTTAACGAAACGAAGGTTTTCCCAACAGTGTACTGTTTGGTCCCTCGGAATAAGTGAGTGTATTGGGTTGAGACTGGTAGTTTAAGCCAAGACCAAACAGGAGGCCATGTTGGGTGCCATTCCAGAATTCGGGCGTTTGAAGAGACAACATACACCGTATTTCTGAGTTTGGAGTTTTTCAACATCCTTTATTGGGTATGACATAGATCACCTTGCCCGAAACAGCTAAATTGAAGCCATAATTTTCTGTAGCAGGAAGCACGAGTTGTTGCCAGGTTTTGCCCAGGTCAGATGACCGGAAGAGACCATCTGAGCGACCACATAGTAAATAGGTACCCAGTTGTTTGATGGATAAAATAGCCGGCGAAGAGTCAAGTAAGCCTACTCTTTTCATGAATAAACGACTCCAGGAAGGCTGAAGGTTTTCACCGATGGCCGTCCAGGTTTTTCCACTATCCATGGAAATGTGTAGGCTGTTTGTTTGGGTTATGGTGTTGTTTACGATAGCCGCAAAGCCGCCATCAATACGTTCCACGGCGATGCCACCCCCCGCTTCACTGAGCACACGATCCCAGTTTTGACCTTCATCGGTGGATCTTATTAGTCCTGATCGGTCGGTAGCCAAAAGTACACCGTTTGACTCGACCAATTGCATGGCCCCGCCCCCGACATGCACTTGTTGCCAGGTTTTCCCCTGGTTCGTTGATCTAAAAAGGCTGTTGCTGGAAACGATGAAAACGGTGCCTGCGGTAGTTTCAAAAACGGTGCGTACAAATTTTACTTTATAATTGGTGTAATAATAATCGATCGTTTTGTTTAGGCGTACGGCTTGCTCTTGAAAATTCTCGTACACGGGTGACCAATCACTCGTTCCGTTTCTTTTTTGTAAAAATTGACCCTTGAAATCATAGGCAACTATCCCATTCTTGCCAGGGGCGATGTTACGTTGATTACCGGGAAAGAGCTCTTTTGTCCAAAAAGAAGTGGTGGAATTGGGCTCACTATGATAAACCGCATTTCCAGCCCGTAAATAGAGCCCACGGTCATTGGCAAAGACACCAGCGCTCCCCACACCTTCTCGCTGCAATTTTTCAGGCAGCCCGTTGCTAATGTCCTGCCAGGTTTGTCCGCCATCCGTAGATTTGAAAATGATGTTGACAATCCCCGCGGATTTGCCCTCTTTTGTGGGTTTCTTTTGTGCCTGCTTTTCTTTTAGCACAAAAGAATTGAGGAGAAATAATACCAGGAGGATTGCCGGAATAAACACAACTGACTTTTTCATTTTTTTCAATTTAAAGTACAACCCTAGTAATGAGTAAGTAGTGGAAAGAAGCAGGTGGGGCAATACACCTTATTTTTCTGCCCCCTTTCACTCGTTCGATTCAAACCTAGCTGGGGACTCTGTTAATAGGGTTAATCGCTTGTAAAAAAGTGTTAACCAATTGTAAAACATGAAATTTATCGCCTGGTAAGGACTATTTTTGGTCTATGAGACACGTGATACTTACCGTATTACTCCTACTGGTCATCGGCCTGCCGGGCTACAGCGATGGGGGAAAGGTGTTGGTGACCCTGCGGAAAATCGGTCATGAGCTATTGCTGGCCTCGGGCGATTCTACATCTTGGATATCACCCATTGAAGAGCTCGATGAGCGCACATTCCTGATTCGGTTTCAACGTCCCTTTGCTTTTCAACCAGCCTCTCTGGTTGAGATCATTCACCGTCATTTGCAGGAAAATCAAGGGCCCTTGCATTACCTGGTGGAAGTGAGGCAAGAAAAGCGGAACACCGTGGCTTATAGCTATGAAGTCCGTCAACCGCTGAATTGGAAGACGATTGCCTGTCTAACCAGAAGGCCTCCCCGGGGGGCTTACACGATTAAAATCCAGTTCGCCCAACCGCCGGTTCAGACGGCTTCAATCGGCCGTGTTGGTTGGTTGGCTGGGCTTCTTCTAACCGTTCTACTGATGGGGGTCGGTTGGCGTTTGGTCAACCGAAAAACGCTCCCCTCAGCCCCTGTCGAACAGGCATCCCCCCTTACTTTGGTTCACTTAGGCCCCCTTACGTTTTGTTTAGAAAAGCAGATTCTGCGGTTGGGCGCTGACCGCATTGAGCTATCGACCAAAGAGTCCAAGTTGCTGAAGGTATTCGCTACTTCTCCCAATGCCGTGATTGATCGAAACCGGCTCATGGAACAGGTTTGGGGGGAGGAAGGCGTCTTTGTAGGGCGCAGCCTGGATGTGTTTGTTTCTCGCCTACGAAAAAAGCTCCAGCCCGCCCCCACGGTACGCATTGTCAATAGTCACGGAAGAGGGTATAAGCTGGAAATCGACTCGCCCAAAGAGCCAGGGCAGGATGGCTGATTAGAGCCAAGCGGGTTGCTGGTTGGCCGCTAAGGGACCGCTGTAGCCACCCATAGATACCTTGGGAAGTTGGCTACCCCAACTCCGTTGGGGTATACCGCAGAATCGTGTATAAGATATCATCTCACAAAAGGCTCTTACGTTAGAATAGAAATACTTTCATAGGTCCCAGCTATGTTTGGGACAAGCGTAAAATTTAAGCAGCGGTTTGTGAACCAACATGCTGACCCAAAAGAGCGGGATATCAGCCCAAAAAATGGTAAGGTCAAAAAGTTATGGATTTAAGAATTGCTAAGGTTATCTGACTTGTACTAACTACAGGGCCGAGTAGTTAAAGGAAATTGACGGCCTTATCTGATGAGCTTCGTGTTCAACCCCTGAGTGATTCATGCCGCAATAGCTAGCACAACTCTAACCGGCCCTAAGCCTCAAAAAGGAGCCGAATGACAAGCTCTCTCATAATTTAAAGCCAAACTTTCCCGAATATCCCTAGCAGCTTCTCTGGCTCCAGCCACTAACGCTGGCCATCCTGAAAGGATGCTCCCCAAAAATAGAAAAATGCTAAAACAAAACCCGGCCAGGGGCCGGGCTTGTCGACTAATATCTTTACTTTAAAACAGTAAACCAGAATAAATTAGGCAAAGTTCAAACGCTGTTTCAGCGATAATGGCGTAAGCAATCATCGCGTGCAGACGCTTTTTGGCATAAATCGAAAAGTTTGCCTTGATTCGGGGCATTGCGGTTATTTTACCGCACTTTCAATAATGTATGACTGGTCGCTCCTTTACCCTCTCCCACTTTCAGTACATACAGCCCTGGCGGGAAAGCATTACCAAGCGAAATCCTTTGTTCGGACTTCACTTCGGCCAGTTGCAGCACCACCCGACCCTGACTATCATAGATAACCACCGGCAAGGCTTGGGCGGCTGGTCCCTCCAGTCGGAGAGTGATGAAGTCGGTAAACGGATTGGGGTACGCCTGGAGCTGCACGCCCAACGTCTCGGCACTGAGTCCTGCTCCCCACCGGGCAGCGGTGGCATCCGTTTGGACTACCTCGATGGCTGATATCTTGGCATTTCCCACACTTCCCCGGGTAAAATCCAGGTTCAATACGCCATCCCTGACCTGAGTGATGAACGTCTCCTGCAGGGCCCTGAACCCACCGCCAGCGCGAGCGAAGATATCATACTCGGTTAGGATGCGTTCTCCCTCCAGGGCCACATTGAATTTGCGCTGCCCCGCCGACCGGGCATACACTTCCGCAAAGTGCAGAGTCACCCGGTAGCTCCCGTTACTCACCGGCAGCCTATAGGAGAAGTCCCCATAGCGCTCGTTTCGGTACAGCCCGTCATCCTCCGTATTCTGAATATCCGTCGACCCGTTGATCGTATACTCGGCACCACCACTGGCGTATGTATCCGCGCTGAACACCCGCCCATCTGGGGTAGTATAAGAACTTCCCCCGGCATTGATCCGGTAGGCATTTGTCACCGGCTGATCCACCGAATTCGATTCCAACCGGATCAAGACCACCCAGTCCTCTTTGGTCGCACTCGGCGGTAAACCCGTGGACTGTCGGCCATGACCCGAGAGGCTGCGAACTGCTCCATATTGCAGCGCCCCCCCGCTCCGCGGGTCATACCATTGTACCGTATACCGGCCGCCCCCCAGATTGATGGTAGCCGCTCCCCCATCCTTCAGATACAGGATATACACCTGGCCTTCCTGGCCCAAGACCCAACCCCGATCTGAATTGTCCATAGGGGCCACCTCCAGCAGCGGCACATAGTTTCGGAAGAAATCCAGGGCATGGCGCGTAAAGCGATACATCTTGGCCCGTGAGCGGTAGTCTTCGGCCGCCAGGTCGGTCTCGCCCGTATACCCGCCAAAGTAATACTCAATGCCCGCACCACCGGCCATCAGGTTGCCCCACAGACACTCTTTTCGGATCTCATCCTGATTGTCGGCCAGCGTACCCCGCCTGCCTGCGTAGTCCGCATCGGTGGCCACTCCCATATCGTTTTGTTCGTCATTGGCCACAATCCATTTCTTTCCCGCCTGACTTGATCGCTCCACCCATAACCGGGTTTCGGCATAGACGTTATTCCAGTCGGTCTGGATCGATACGCCGGTCAAAGCCGACTTGTTACCCAGCAGAGGGGAATAAACCTCGTTCTGTTCTTTTACATTGGTATGAAGTACGATGTGTTTTATACGGGTCCAGCTGGGCCACGTATTGGGCCATATCCCTGCGTTGCTGGGTAGTCTGGATATTCTCTTCACCCAGATTCCAGTTCAGGGCCAGGTGGTGACCAAAACGGGCGATCAGCTCCCGCAAATACAGCTTGCGTTGCACGCCCAAATTACCCCCGTCTAACAGCAGGCAATTTTCCCGCTCCTGGGTTTTGAAGTGCAGGTACATGCCCTGCTTTTCACCGTGTTCAAACACCATCTCCCACTGATCCAGCTTCGAGCAGTCAAACCGGGTGTAGTCATTGGGACTTGCATAGGGATACACGTTTTTGTCATCCCCGTCGATACCCAGGGTAATAAAGGAGAATACGTTCATTTGCTGGCTGGCCAGGTAGTTGACCGCCCCAATGATGCCCTTACCTTTGCCGTCCTGCCAAGTGGGATCGCCTTCTTTCCAGTCTTGCACGTGCGGACTCCAGGTTTTGCGCCGGTTTCCAATGTTGGTGCTATTATCAAAGTCGGCGTAAGAAAGAAAATTCTCAGGCGAGTCCACCCCGCCTTTCAGGAAGTATTCACCCGTTCCGGCAAACTGCAGGTACCGCTCCCCAGTGTACCGCAGCCGCCCCTTGGCCCTGAGGTCTATCCCCATTTTGTTTGTCGGCAGTACGGTAAACTGACCGGTCTGGCCGTCGACGGTTTCCACCGGCTCACCCTCCTGGAGCCGGTCACTAACGGCTACGTTAGTACCTTTTCGCATCGAGATGGTATAATGCCAAAGACCGGTTTCGTCGGGCGAAAAGTGGACTTTCCAGATCTTACCGGCCGTGGCACTGGTGTTGGCTGCATTGCCATCGGCAGCAAAGTAACCTGGTACCACGTAGCGCTTGGCGCCTTTCGTAAAGGTCACATTCAGGCGGTAATTCAGGAAAGGGTTCTC
Organism: Larkinella arboricola; assembly: GCF_003259745.1. Lineage (GTDB taxonomy): Bacteria > Bacteroidota > Bacteroidia > Cytophagales > Spirosomataceae > Larkinella > Larkinella arboricola. The sequence goes on from NZ_QLMC01000006.1 coordinate 385,617, forward strand.
AGCGGCCATTTCCGAAGTCTGGGGCCCTTCAATGACCAGCGTAATCTTGTGCCATTGGCGCAGTTCCCCCTGCAGGGCCACAGGGGCCGGGGGCTGGTTTTCGCCGGGTTCTTCCTGAGGGGGCGAACTGGCGATGACCGTAAAGTTAACCCGCAAAGGCGTTCCCGCTTGACCGACGGCATTGTAGGGTGTGGCTTTCAGCGAGTGAGGACCCAGCGAGGGCGTCCAGTCGTAGTGGCCCTGATCCGTGTCTCCGGCCAGTGTATAGGGAGCCACGGTTTCGGTGCGGAAATTCTCTTTACCATCCAGAGCAAAGACCACCCGGCGGATAGTGGACGAGTTGGTGTTGGCCCGGACATTAAGCAGCTTCCCCGTCAGGCGAAGGTCAACCTGAGCACCCTCGGTGAGGGGCCCAATGTCGGCGTTGGTACTGGCATTAATCAAGGTGAAGCCCGTTATCCCCTCCGGTGTCGGCGTACTGGCTATCACTCTGAAGGTGACCGTCAGGGGCGTACCGGCCTGACCAGAGGCATTGTAGGGCGTCGCTTTGATGGTATGAACTTCCAGCGAGGGCGTCCAGTCGTAGTGGCCCTGATCCGTGTCTCCGGCCAGTGTATAGGGAGCCACGGTTTCGGTGCGGAAATTCTCTTTACCATCCAGAGCAAAGACCACTCGGCGGATCCCGGACGAGTTGGTGTTGGCCCGGACATTGAGCAGATCACCCGTCATAGTCAGGTTGACAACATCACCATCGTTGAGCGGCCCAATGTCGGTATTGGTAGCCGCATTTATCAAAGTGAAACCGGTCAGATGCTGAGCAAAGCTAATGGAATGAAGGAGAAGAAACAGAACTAAGCTGTACGAATAAATAAGATAATTTGCTGGTTTTGGAACCGACTTAAGACAGGAGAACCGTTGTTTCATAGACTAATTATTAAGATGAGATGCTACGTTATGGACGGAGAGGGCTAGCCCTCTCCGCTTCCTATTTTCTGAACCATCCGCTTGAATTAGATGATAGCCTTAGAACCACCCTTTGGTGCTAATGTTCACGTCTATAGCACATTAGCCCACTATTCTTCCTTCTTTCGTCCACACTCATCCAGCAACAAATGTTGTAGCAACATTAAAAATGTGAAAAACTGAAGGGCGCAGTCTGAAGGCAATAAACGTATACAGCCCAGCCAAAACGATCGTAGAAGGTCACTCTGAAGAGTACCTGTCAAATTGATTTTTCGGCCGGAAACTTTGTACTTATTTCTGAGATTTTTTGATGATAACAGGAAGCTAGGCGCCCACCGTGGTTAACTATATCCGCACACAGGCCGGAGGACTTTTTCAGGCAAGCCAATTACCAGACGGCCCGGTCCCTGGCCTGCCAGGGGCCGGAAACCTTTTTTGTCCAATTAGATTCCGTGTTGGTAACCTATAAAAACTTCATATTTTTATCCTTTTATTTTTGAAAGGCGGCTCCGAGCTAGTCAGCATAGCATGTTTATGCCATTTGTGCAGACGTGCTATTTTTTTGTTCGGCCTTTTGATTTTCGTAGCTTTTACTCGGAAAGTATAGGTAGCTGGATCCAGATTGGTATAGGTACCCGCGAATGGCTGCCTATACCAATCGTTGTCAAAGCCTTTTAGCTTATAGGCGTACTGGTTTGGTTCTTCTGCCTCAAATCGGGGCCGGTCTTGTCGAAGGTCTCCACGGTAAATTGGCCGGTTTTTCCGTCGACCGCTGTAACGGCTTCCCCAGCATTTGGATCCTCACTGACGGCGATACTGGCTCCCTTGCGCATGGAGATACTGTAGGATCACATCCCGGTTTCATCGGGTGAAAGTGGACTTTCCAAATCCGACCCGAAGCAGCGCCGGTCTGGGCGGCAAAATAGCCGGGCACGACATAGCGTTTAGTGCCATTGGTAAAGGTCACATTCAACCGGTAGAGCAGAAACGGATTATCTGCGGCCGTTTCCGAAGCCTCCGGGCCTTCTATTGCCAGCGTAATCTTGTGCCATTGGCGCAGTTCCCCCTGCAGGGTTAGGTTATTACCAGGCTCTTGGGGCGGAGAGCAGGCAAAAACTGTAAAAGCAATTACCAGCGGAGTCCCGGCCTGCCCCGAGGGCGTGTACGGGGTCGCCTTCAGCGTGTGAGGACCCAGCGAAGGCGTCCAAATGTAGGAGCCCTGATCCGAGTCACCGGCCAGCATATAAGGCGCGGCTATTTCGGTGCGATAGTTCTCCACGCCGTCTAAGGCGAAGACCACCTTACTCAGGGCTGATGTACCCGGGTTGGCGCGCACATTGAGTAGACTACCCGTGGTTCTTAGATCAATCTGAGCGCCGTCGGATAGCGGGCCCAAATCGGCGTTAGTGCTGGCCTTAATGAGGGTAAAGCCGGTTAAATCATTGGTGGATAGCGTACTGGAGATGACGGTGAACGAAATGATTAAAGGAGTCCCGGCCTTGCCCGAAGCGCTATAGGGAGTGGCCTTCAGTGTGTGAACCGATGGAGGGTGTCCAGTCATAATGACCCTGATCGGTATCTCCCGCCAGTGTGTACGGCGCACGCGTTTCGGTTCGGAAGCTTTCCTGACCCTCCAAAGCGAATACGACGCGTTTAACGTTGGAGGAACTTGGATTGGCCCGTACGTTGAGCAGATTACCCGTAGCGGCTAAATTAATCACATCGCCATTTTTTAACGGGGCAATTTCGACGTTGGTAACGGCGTTCAGCAGGGTAAACCCGGATAAATTCTGGGCATGGCTGGTAGCATAACAGAAAAAGAAAGCGAGTAAAAGGTGCATAAGAAGTAGCCAGTTCTTTCGTTTTTTAACTCCGGAATAAATAACCGAGACGTGCTTCATGAGTAAAAAATTAAGATGAGATAAAAACGGTTGTTCAGTGGCTAATGAGCGAGTGGTTAGCGCTGACAAGGAGGTTAAAGTTTCGCCCTACACGTCTTCCGGACAAGCTTACTATATTCCGCCAATCATGGATCAGCAAATTAGTTGAGTGACTAGGACGGCTTGGAGCATTTTGGCTACCAGAAAGGTTACTCACTTGCCCCTAAAAGCAGACCTAAGCTTCGATACCTTGCAGCGTCAGTCTGAAATTAAGTGGATACACGCCCCAGTTTACGAAGAGCACCCGCGGCTCTTCGGGAAACGGTGAATGGCTGCTGATTGATGTAGCCCGTAGTAAAGTCATCCGACCACTTGATGTGATCTGGAGAGACAAGGTAGCCCTTGCCAATGCGCAAGAAATGGGGAAGCCGTTGCTGCCAGGTTTTCAGGGTCGACGACATGAGTTTTTTAGTGCCATCGGCATAATGAAGATAAGTGTAATTTCGATCGGCAGAAAGATGAGTCAATTCGGGCGTAATCAGCGATTGCCACCGGGATTTGTTCATGGTTCTTTGTGTTCATGGGTGATGGAATGGGTACTGGAAAGTAAGTTTCATGCTCAACCTAACATGGGCTGTCTGTCGAGCCGCCGATGTGGTCTTATTTCGCCCATCCAGAATGGGTAGGACCCTGGCATAGGCAGACTGAGAAAACATGGTCTGAATCGACAACAGTACCCGTAAGCAGTCTACCCAACTTACGGGCTTGACTGCCTGCTTAAAAAAGCTGTAGAGACCAGGTGGTGGTAGGCTACGTTGCATGTTGTATCGCCAAGGACGCGGATAGACGGGTAATTTGTTAAGCCCCTAGGAACGAATGAAATCCTCCAAAGGCTATTCACTGTTTGAACATCAACGCAAACGGAATGCATCTTGAGGAACAAATCCGACAGGGGCAAGCGCTGGGTCAACCAAAGCTCAGCGTGGACGTTGATCCAAAAAGATTAAAAATTTATTAGAAAAGCAAGCGTAGCGAATTCTTGTCTGGACCGATTATTACTAGATTGAGTACCTGGCTATGCTCAATACTTTCATGGCAAAGCTTCCAAACCAACTAGATACACACCTGTAACAAGTTTATTTTTAACATCTTATACAAATAACATTAGCCGCCCCAAAAATAGATTGAACGACTCAATACGCCATTGGCTAAAGGCAGAGCCCGTTTGGATCCGGACAAATATTAAAAAAATATTAGAACGCCCTTAGCAATAAGCTAGCTTTGAAGAGTAAATTGGAAGGATGCTGCTCCCCTCCCATCAGGCCACCGAAGTCTGTTTCGCAAAAAGAGCTAATGGAAGCAGAGAACTACCAGATACTTTCTAGCTGAGAGTAGTGATCCTGCAAAAAACGCTTGGTGGGAAGCCCTAAATGAATTGAAGTAAGATGAGCTTGTCACTATTGCAACTGAAAAGCGAAAAATATAGGATGCGTTAATCACATTTAATACGGGCGAAAACTAACGTCATTACACGGGATGGTTAATCCCCGCGTTATTTAAACAGTTCATCTAAAATCCCAAACTCTGCACCGCATCACCCAGGGCCTCTTTAATCGATTGGTAACTGACTGCCAGGAACGCAATAAGCACCGCCAGTAGACCTCCAGGGCAAACATCCACCACTAAAATCTACAAATTCTGCCGCTGGCGGGCTTCGGCCTGCTGAAGTTTTACTTCGTAATTCTGAAACAGCTTTTTGGCCTCAATCGTGGAAAGCGAATCTTTGGTGTCAATGTATCGTATCGGATATACCAGGAAAAGGCGGCTTTATAATCGCCTAAACCCAGGTTGGCATTGGCCAGTTCGCGGTTAATATTCTAGAATTCGAACAGGCCCACCTTGCGTTCTCTGGCCATGGCCATGCCATACGCCTTCTCCAACGAGGTAAGAGACTAAGCCAGGATTCTCACGGCTGTTATTGCCAGGTAAAAAATGCGTTGTCACACGAAAACGGCCCATCAGGTCAGGTTATCTTTCTGAACCTTACCCGTTTCTTTAAGAAAGATAGTGTGCCAGAAAGAGAGCCGGTTCAACAAAAGCATATGAACGGCAGGATTTAATACACAAACCTACAATGTAAGTACATGAACCAAGAGTTAATAAGACCGTTTGAGGCTCTTTCACCATACCGCCGACCAATAACCTCGAAACCGCCGCTAACTAATGAGAATGGCCTCAAATCGGTTTATTGTGAAGATGTTTGGCATTCAATACAAGCCCCGAATACGGTCGATGCCGGTTTCCGCTGCTGATTCGGGTTAGGCTATCTTGCTAGAGCAAATATAAAGCTGGCCCCTAAGATCCGACGTACCAGTCCGGTGTTATCACCGCCCAGGTTGGGTAACACAGGGCCTTGGCAAACGTTCATTCCGGCCGCTTCTGAAGCGAACCTTAGGAGCAAAAACGAGCTGGAAAGCTTCTGTTAAAACGACGGAAGGCTTCCTAAATTCTCCTGGCTTGTCCGGTCCGTGTTGATTCGGATGGTTTCAGTCCCTGTGGCATTTCGGTGATACGTGACCATGGCCTTGCGGGTTCCCAGTTGTACATAAAATACATAGTTTTTTTTAAGGTGGTGGATCACCTGCGAAACGGATAGTTCAAAGTGTTTGCCCCCATCGGTGACGCCTTTCACATCGGTAATGTGTTCTTCGGTACTAGAAAGCTGGGACCTTCTAAGGTGGGTAATGCGGTTGGCCATGTCTTTTTAATGCATAAATCTTTGGGGGCCAAAGTATTCATACGTCTCTTTGACAGATGTCGAATTGGGGGCACTTTTCGTTAAATTGGGGGCATACGCATGCTTACCAACAAAGTGTAATATCCTGAAATAGCCTTACCAGAATGGGTTAAGTTATTTTTGAGTCACGAAGCTTTTTTTGACGAACCCGTTAATGGCAGATCAACCCTGGATTTACGTTGATGGCAGTCAGACTAAAAAAGGTATCGATTTGTAATTACGCTATCGGCCTAGCTAGTGGGCAAATACACGCAGAAGGTGGCCCCTTCTCCCGGCTTACTATGGGCGGTGATGCCTCCCCCATAATTCTCTACGACCCGTTGGTAGATGGCTAAGCCTACACCCGTTCCTGGAAATTCGTTTTTGCCATGCAGCCGTTGAAATACCTGAAAAATATGATCTCCGTATTTGGGTTCAAAGCCCACGCCTGATCGGTCACGCTGATCTGGGGAAAGCCCTGTCGTCATCTGCACTAGTCGGGCCTGGCGAAACGTTTTTTCAACGGCCTTTTGCATCAGAAACCGCTAATCGGGATCGTCCTCCACATGGAGTATGGTCTGGATTTGGGTCGGCTTCTGAGCTACGGTTGTTTTCGTCAATGGTATGAGGAGGGCTGGGTTACGTTCGGATAAGGCATTAAATTATCACCGTTTGGCCAGACCTCTTATGCCGACTCGGGTTAATGAGGATTCAGCCCGGTTAGCTTGTATTCCCTGAAATAGCCGTACGCCAATCAGGTCAACTCGTTTCATTAACAAAATTCATGTTTGGACGGATATGCCGACCTAAGTAAGCCCTTTGTGCGCCCTGCGCAATTAATCCATGGGTAGGTACACTTGAAAAGCCGTTCCCTGCCCGGGGCGGCTGTGAACGGTAATCGCCCCCCCGTGGTTGGCCACCACGCTTTCACAAATGGCCAACCCAATCCCCGTGCCCGAATACTGACTACGACCGTGCAGCCGCTGAAACACCTGGAAGATGCGAGGTGCATCTTTCGGGTCAAACCCAATGCCGTTGTCGCTTACCTCTATTCGATGAAAGCCTGCAGAGGCCCGCAAGGGTTTGACCTCAGCGGGTAACGCCTGACGCGCTACAGAGGAGACCGTAATCTCGATCAGCGGGGTGACCTCGGGCCGACGAAATTTCAAGGCATTGCCCAGCAGATTTTGAAATAGCTGCCGGAGTTGCGTAGGATCGCCCATCACGGTTGGTAAAGGATGCACCCGGATTTGAGCCCCCGTTTCGGTAATGGTCAGTTCCAGGTCAACCAGAACCGACTTCAACAAGTCATCCAGCGCTATCAGCGAGGGCTGGGCCACCGTAGAGGAAAGGCGAGAGAACGCCAGCAGATCCCGAATCAGCACCGACATGCGGCCAGCGGCTTGCTGCATGCGATTCAGGTAATCGACGCCTGATCCCAGGGCTGCCGCATACTGCCCCTTGAGAATATCACCAAACGCTTGAATCTTGCGCAGGGGCTCCTGCAGATCGTGACTAGCCACATAGGCGAACGACTGCAGATTCTGGTTGGAGCGCTGCAGCTCGGTGTTGATCTGTTGAAGCTGATGGGTTTGCTGCGCCACCCGCTGCTCCAGGATTTCATTGGCCAGCTTCGTTGAGGTAATATCCAGGACCGTGCCGATAAAGCGGTTTACCTGGCCGTCTTGATCAAAAAAAGACTGGCCTTTGGCCCGGAGCCACCGCAATTGCCCGTCGGTGATGCCCACCGTTCGGTACTCAATATCGTAATAGCCCAAACTACCCGGCTGTAAAACGGCCTGCACGACGGCATCGGTGGACGCCCGATCATCGGGGTGAATCCCCTGGAGAAAGATGGAATAATCGACGGCCGCATCGGCGGGTAGTCCGAAGAGGGCTTTGCAGCGATCCGACCAAATCAACTCCCCGCTACGGGGATCAAAATCCCAGGTGCCCAGATCGGTCGATTCGACGGCCATCTTCAGACGCTCCTGCATGATCTTCAGCTCATGAATATCAACCACCGAGCCGACAAACCCCAGGAATTGCCCACGATCATCGAAACGAGGACGGCCTGAATCCTTCATCCAGCGGTAAGTGCCGTCAAAGGCCCTGAGACGATAGTCCAGCGAAAAGGGTTGCTGTGCCTGGTTGGCTCTAAAGAAGACATCCCCCGCCTGTGAAGCGTCGTCGGAATGCACCGCCCGGAGCCATCCGGTTCCCAAGGCCTCTTGGGGTTGTTGCCCGGTATACTCGTACCACCGCGAATTGAGATAAGAACAAGCGCCATCGGCCTGGGTCACCCACACCATAACGGGTAAATCGTCGGCCAGCGGAAGTACATGCGACGAACCGGATGGATGGGGCAAAAATGGAGTCATAAAGCAAGTTGGTCGATTACCCTAAAAGTACACGGTTTTGAGCATAAGTAAAAAACGACTCCTTTAGTTGACCTTTCAGGCAGTACCAAGCTGTATTACACTAAAATAACCTGACAGCAGTTATAGTGAATTTGTCTTAGCCCCTCCTATGTTTACACAGCTAATTCAAAGGGTAAAAGTGCATTGTCCTGAAATACCCTTACAGCATTGAGTCAAGCTAAGCTCCGTGTCATACTCCCCGCTTCGTCAACGTTTTACCGTTTTTGAACGGACATATTGCCCCCAAATAAATCCCTTGTTTTCATTGGGAGGAGATAGGTTCTGAAAATTATTACTTGCTAATCGAGCCCGTTGTAGCAGGAGCGATTTTGTATTGTTTCTGTAAGGATAGGCAATGCCCTTAAGTAGTTAATAAACAAATCAGTAAACATTGTATTGTTCCTTCTTTTACTACGTGAGCTAGAGCCTATCATCTGTTTTGCGGAACACTATACGTCCAACCTTTATAACCTTTCTGCTTAGTCTGCTGACCGCTTCTGGTTGGCTGTGGGCGCAGTCTTTTCGCCTTCCCCAACCTGAACACATCACCGATCGTCAGGGGTTACCGCAGGCCTTTGTCCCCTCAATAGTTCAGGACAGGCAAGGATTTATCTGGGTCGCTACCCGCGATGGACTCTGCCGCTACGATGGAAGCCGGTTTAAAGTTTTTCAACCGAACCCGGACGGCAAGCCCTCACTTTCCTTTACCGGCCTGGACCAAATTGAAATAGATCGACACGGGCGTATCTGGGTGGTCTCCGAGCGAAAGGATATCGATATATTCGACCCACGCACCGAAACCTTTACCAATTTTTCCCGGCAAGCCGCTTTTCGCCGACTGGTCAAACCCGGTACGGGGTTTACATTGTTCATTGACCGAAAAGATCGACTGTGGCTAAGGACGGGTACGGGTGTCATTTGCTGGGATACCCCCAAGAAGCAGGGACGCTGGTTTCGTCATCACCCCCGACAAGCGGCCTCCCTCAGCGATGATGACGTGTATGATGTGTCGGAAGCAGCGGATGGAACAATCTGGCTAGCCACGGTGAACGGCCTGAATCGCTTTGAAGAAGCCACCCACAGTTTTACTCACCTACGGCACCAGCCAGGCAATCCCCAATCCATGCCTGAAAATGGGTTATCCGCCGTACGTTGCCGGCCAACCGGCGAACTCATACTCTTTTCCCCGCACTACTTGACCCTATTTCAGCCTCGCACGGGCAAGATGCGTTCCTATCCGTTGCCGGAACCGGCAACCGAACTGCTGGGTGTTCACGTCGCCATCGACCGGCAGGGAGCGGTTTATTTCGACCAGAATAACATTTTATACCGGTTTACGGACCAACAGGGCGTCCAGGTTGTTACCCGCTGGAATCAGCCCAACGATGCGTGCCGCTCCTTGATCATCGACCGAACCAACGTCTTATGGATCGGCACGGCGGGAGCCGGTATCCGCATCTACGATCTACAAACAAATCCCTTTGGCAAACGCCCCTACCGCCAGAGCTTTTATCAGGATCTGTTTACCATCGATTCGCTGGGACTGTCGCGGGTTTCTCCAATAGCTTTATCCCGGTTAAGGGGCTTGAGTAGCTATAATTTACGGTCTACCTTTGATTCTACGGGCCGCTTCTGGTTTAACGTGGGCACTTCAGATCTCCACCGACTGGATCCGAAAACGGGCCAGACGGATCTTTTTTCGCTGCCGACGGCCTTCCGTTGGGAAACGCCCGTGTCCATTCCTTGCCCGATGACCACCGACTCGCAGGGTCGCGTTTGGGCGTTTTATGACCGGGCAGCGTTTTGGTTCGATGAGAAAAGTAAACAATGGGCCCGGTTTCAATATCCGATTTTTGTCCATCCTACGAACCAAATTACCGAATTAGTGGTCGATCAGCAGGCGCTTTGGCTGGCCAGTCAGACCGGTGGGCTATACCGGGTTGACCGCCAGACGGGTCAAGTCCGACAGTTTGTCAACCGGGTCGGCGATGCAACCTCGCTGAGTAGCAACTCGCTGTACTGCCTATCGGCTGATCCCGCCGATCCCAATGTGTTGTGGATGGGTACCTTTGGTAGTGGGCTCTGTCTGTTTGATAAACGAACAGGGAGATTTCGCCGGTTTACCAAGGCCAACGGTCTGCCCAACAATGTGGTTTACTCAGTGAAACCGGACCGTCAGGGGTATCTCTGGATAGGGACCAATAAAGGACTTTGCCGGATGAATCGCCGGACGTTTACGACCCAGACCTTTACCCGGGATGACGGCATTATGGCTGACGAGTTTAACCGGGCTCATTACGTGCAGTTTCCCGATGGCAAACTCCTGATGGGCGGACTGGAAGGCTTCACCGGTTTTTATCCCCAACAGATCGGTCAGGATGCGTTTGAACCCGTTGTTGAACTGACACAACTGCAAATCAACAACCAGCTCATTGAGCCGGACCTTGCGGGAGAGGTTGATCCCGATACGGCTTCTTCCGGAAATCGATCGATACTCGGTAGTTTACCCATCCAGGCCACGGATCAACTGACGTTAGCGCATGACCAGAATTACCTGACGGTTCGGTTTGCTGCCCTGCAATTCAACCAACCGAGCAAAAACCGGTATCGCTATCGACTAAAGGGGCTGGAAACCAACTGGAAAGAGGTTGACCGACCGGAGGCCATTTATACGAATCTGCCAGCGGGAGATTACGTATTGATGCTCAATGCGTCCAACACCTCGGGCCAGTGGAGTCGGCACGTGCGTAAGCTGGCGATTCTAATCCAGCCCCCTTTCTGGGCTACCTGGTGGGCTTTTGGGTTATATTTTCTCATGATTTTGGGTGTTGCCTGGGGCTTGCTTCAAATCTACCTGAATCGGCTGCGGTTAAATCAGGCTATTGAACTACGGCAGAAGGAGAGCGAGCAGCTGCGGGCCGTCGATGCGATCAAAACCAACTTCTTTACCAACGTCACCCACGAGTTTCGGACGCCGTTGACGCTGATCCTGGCCCCTACCGAGCAACTGCTCGCCGATCAGCCTGAACCACGCTACCAGCGTCGGTTGGAGATCATCGAGCAGAATGCCCAGCAGCTCCTGCGGCTGATCAATCAACTGCTGGATTTGTCAAAGCTGGAAGCGAGCGTCATGTCCATCCACGAGTCCAGAGGCAACCTGACGGAATCCATCCAGCACTGGTTACAGCCCTTCACTGAGCAGGCAACGGCCCAGGGGCTTACCCTGCTATTTACCTCTAAGGTCGCGGGAGAGTATTGGTTCGATGCCGAGAAGCTGGAACGAATTGTTTATAACCTGACGGCAAACGCCCTAAAATTCACAAAAACCGGTACGGTAACCGTTACGTTAGAACCCGCGTCCGGACGGATCCAACTAGCCGTGTCCGATACGGGCATGGGCATCCCTGCCCAGCACCTGCCCCATATTTTTGACCGCTTTTATCAAGTTGAAGATTCGGCGGCTACACCGGGTACGGGTATTGGTTTGGCGCTGGTTCAGGAACTGGTTCAGTTGCAGGGGGGGCATATTTCGGTTCAGAGCCAGCCGGACCAGGGCACTATCTTTCGGGTAGAGTTGCCGTACCGGCGGGTTAGTGGGTCTGATACGGCTTCTGCTACAACTGTCTCTTGGGTTATGAAAGCCCGCGCTAACGACTTGATAGCTCCGGAGGATTGGGACAAACCCCGGTTGCTGGTGGTGGAAGACAATGATGATATAGCCCGGTTTATTGCCGAAAGTATGCCCCAACACTACCGCATCCGGCGGGCTGTTAACGGGCGCGACGGGTTGGAACAAGCCCTGGAATACTTGCCTGACCTGATCATTTCGGATGTGATGATGCCCGTCCAGGCCAGGCCCGAAATGGATGGCTTTACCCTGTGCCGTCTGTTGAAAACCGATGTGCGCACCAGTCACATTCCCATCATCCTGCTGACGGCCAAAGCTTCCGTTGATAGTCGGCTCGAAGGCTTGTCGCTGGGGGCGGATGATTACCTGACCAAACCCTTTCAGGTGGCTGAGCTTCAACTCCGGGTGCGCAATCAACTGGCCGGCAAACAGCGGCAGCGCGAGTGGGTGCGGGCCAGTCTGCGTATGCCTGATTCGGCTTCTGTCCAACCACCTTCTGAATCCACTGACCCGTTTCTGATCCGCTTATACGCCTTATTCGACGCCAACCTGAGTGACTCCGGTTTTGGCCTCGAACAAATGCTGAGTGCCCTGGGCCTGAGCCGTACCAATCTCTTCCGCAAAGTTAAAGCCCTGACGGGTCTGACGGCGCACGAACTGCTGCGCAACTACCGCCTGAAACACGCGACGCACCTGTTGCGTTCCGGCGTCTCCATTAGTGCAACGGCCTATCAAGTGGGTTTCGAGAGCCCGGCCTACTTCAGTAAATGCTTTCGGGAGCTGTATCAGATGAGTCCCAGCGAATTTATTGCCCAGGCCTGACCGATTACCTCCCAGCCCATCATTTTGGCATCAACTGGATCATTCCTTATCGAATTTGGATCATTTCTTATCGTTCCCAGCAGCGCCTGCGGCTTACTTTTGGGCTAGTCTTGGATAGGCGCCTTTATGTTTTAAGTTGATAGCCACACGGCTTATCTCACCAGCATGGGTGGCTGCAACTATTCAACCAATAACTTTCTGGTGCTATTCAATATGGTTTACAACTTCTATTGCTCAAAAACCGTGGTACACTTGGGTATGGCTGCACTCGGTTCTGTATGGCTTACCGCCTGTTCTTCCTTACTTAAGGACCATGACATTTCGCAAGATAGCCGGAGTCGCGTGCAAAAAGCGGTTGACAGTGTTCGCACCGCCCTGGAAAAAGATCTGGGCAATTCGGTACCCTCGCTGAATCTGTATGTTCAGACGCCCACTCAAGCCATCTTTACGTCCTCGGTGCCAGCTGGCGCTACCCCCTTCACCGAAAATACCAACTTTCGCTTCGCCAGTAACACCAAAACCTTTACATCTACCGCTCTTCTGAAGATGCATCAAGATGGTTGGCTGGACTTTAAAGCAAAAATTGCCGACAATATTCCGGGAACTAACATTTCATATGTACCCAATACAGCAGAGTGGGATTTCCCTTTTAAAAATGAGATTACGATTGAACAACTGATGCAACATAGTGCCGGGGTCTATGACGTGGATAATGATCCGGTCCCTGGCTTCAATGGATTGTCCTATACGGCGTATGTTCAAAATGCTGACCCGGACCACCAGTTTACCACCGAGGAGATGGTTCTTCAACTCGCCAAAAATAAGTTGTCTTATTTTGCTCCGACCACAGATTATCATTACAGCAATACGGGCTACTCCATACTTGGCTACATCATCGCCCGTGTCTACTCGTTGAAAAGTGGCGGTATTAAAACGTACGAGAATTACCTGCAGGACCATATCGTAGGACCAGGTACGAAGGTGCCTCTGGCGCTTCGGTTTCCGGTCCGGGCGGATGATACGGTATTACCGGCTCCCCGGGCGGAAGGGGTGGAACGGACTCCCGACGGGAAAACAATCGTCTTCGGTAACTACAATATGAGCGCGCAGATAGCGGAGGGGAATGGCTACGGCACACCCGCTGCGCTTAATACATTCATTCGCAAATTAATGCGCGGGGAGCACGTATTGACACCCGAAACCGTCAAACTTATGCAAACCGATGTTAACCTAAAAAGCGGGAACCAGTATGCCCTGGGGTGTTTCTTCACGCCGAACCTGGGTTTTGGTCACAACGGGGAGCGCTGCGGGACGCTGTCGCTTGCCATGTATGATCCCACTACTGGCGTATCGGTCGTAGCATTTATAACGCTGGTCGATAATAGCAATGTTACCAATGACGAGAATAGCACCTTTTATAAGTCTTTCAATGCGATATATGGCGCGGCTTACGGGGGCAGAGCGGCCTTAGGCTATCCCGGTAGACCATAAGGACTTCAACTTACTCCCCTTACCGTATCTACTGCCTTAAACCAATTTCTAGTTTTTTCTAGTGCCTCTACTATGAAAATCACACCACTTTTTCCCTTAGTCACTATCCTTATCCTGGGCAGTTCAACGCTTCAATCCTGTTTGCAGGATCATGCACCCCCAACCAATACCCGTGCTCAGCTTCAGTATCTGACCGATAGTCTCTATCAGCGCTTTAACGAGGAGTGGGGAATCGACAAAAACAAGGGAGGATTCTTTCTACAGGTTAATTCGCCGGCCGGATCGAATCTGGTTTCCAGTAATATTGAGCCGGGTGTTCAGGGGAATTTCCATTATAGGATCGCCAGTCTATCCAAAATCTTTACGGCCGCTGCCATTATGCTCCTTCATCAGGAAGGTAAACTGACTATTACCGATTTCATTCCGTCTTACCTGCCTACTACTCCAGCCTACGATATTCCCAACAAGAATCAGATTACCATCAAGCAATTGCTTCAGCACCGGGCGGGGGTGTTTGATATCACCAATCAGGATATACCCACAACGGTCAATCAGCCCTACGCAGGCAAACGATACAGTGATTACGTCCGGGACGACCTCAATCAGGACACCCATACCTTCACCTTTGATGAACTGGTCGGAATTGTCACGCAGAACAAGTTATCCAATTTCGCGCCGGGCGCTACGTTTGGGTACTCCAATACAGGCTACAACCTGCTGGGCAAAATTATTGAAAAAGCCTCGGGTATGACGTACCCTGATTTTATCCGGACCCGGTTTCTGGAGCCCTTGCAGTTAACCAATACGTATAACGTGTGGCAGGGGGCCGATCAACGCATGAAAGATCCGTTTGTTGACTCCTATCTTCATATACCTGGCCAGAGTCCGATCGGTACGCTGGAAGATAATATGTCGGTGCACGTAACAGAAGGTGATATGGTTTCAACGCCGACTGACATCACCCGTTGGATCGAACTGCTGCTAACGGGTAAAGCCGGTTTAACGCCCCAAACGGTTTCCATGATGCAGGAAATGGAAGTGGCCGACGTATCACACGGGGTATACGGCCTGGGCCTTACCTTCAATGACGGACTGGGCTTTGGTCATGACGGCGCCCATCTGAGCTATATATCCACCCTGCGTTACAACCCGGCCACCAAGACGACGGTGCTGATGGTGGCTAATTTTTTCAAAACCAATACCACACCGGAGACCAGTTACAACGACTTTCTGGAGTTGGCTCTGGGCGTGCGGAACACGGCCTTACGAGCGGCTCAGATCGCGAATAAGTAAGCCTTATCGAACTCTTATTAAGAAAACTCAATAAAGCCAGGATGAACTCGTTCTTTTTGACGCGCCTGCGTAAGCGGCTTTATGCCTCGCCGACCCCTATTCATCCGGTTTTCGTCCGGTGTTTCCTGCTTAGCGCGCTGGCCGGGTTGCTGTTCGGCTGTAGCGTCATTAACCTGGATGATCACACTATTCCAGCGACTCAGAGGGTTCAGGAAGCGGTCGACAACGTACGGGCCGATCTGGAAAAAGATCTTCAGAAGCAGATCCCTTCACTCAATGTGTTTCTTCAGACGCCTACCCAAACCTACTTCGCGTCCTCAGTCGCTGCCGGGCGACAACCTGTCACTCCCAACACCTATTACCGCTTCGCCAGCGTCACCAAAACCTTTACGGCTACGGCCGTGATGAAGATGTACCAGGACGGCTGGCTCGACTATAAAGCCCACATCACCGAGCTGATTCCGGGCACCAATCAACCCTACGTGCCGGTGACGCCCGACTGGAATATTCCCAATAAGAGTCAGATTACCATTGAGCAACTGCTCCAGCACAGCGCCGGCGTGTTCGATGTAGACAATGATCCCGTACCGGGTTTTAACGGAGAGAGTTACGTCAATTACGTTCTGTCGCGGGATTCGACACATCAGTTCACTGTCGAGGAAATGCTTAAACCCATCATCGATAACCAGCTTCAATACTTCGATCCCGCCACCGGCTACCATTATAGCAACACTGGCTACATCATCTTGAGCCGGATCATCGAACGGGTCTACTCGGCCAAGAGCGGTAGTGCGAAGACGTTTGCCGATTACCTCTACGACCACATCACCGGACCGACCAGCCGAGTGCCCCTGCCGATTTCGTTTCCCCACCGGACCGACGACGTTCAGCTACCCCAGCCAAACGTAGCCAGCCTGCTCTGGCAGACAACGGGACGGCTGGATAGCTTCGGTTCGGTCAACATGAGCGGTCATGTGGGAGAAGGCAACGGTTACAGCACCATGGCGAGCCTGAACACTTATGTGCGATCGCTGATGCGGGGCGAAAACGTCTTACAACCCCAGACGGTCAAACTGCTGCAAACCGATGTGTCGGTGGCCAGACCCACGTATGGGTTGGGCACCTCTCTATTTCCCAACCTGGGCTACGGCCATAACGGAGCCATTGCAGGCTATCTGACGTTAATGGTCTACGACCCGATCACAGAAGTTTCGCTGGTGGCGATGCTGCCTTTTTGGGATCTTACCCAGGGAGTCCAGGGCGACACTTCATTTGGAAAATGTTTTAATGCGATGTACAACGCAGCCTATGCTGCCCGGGCAGCTTTAGGTTACCCCGGTAAGCCCTAAAAGAACATATATATGCCATGTATTATGCTGAAATAGCCTTACCCAAATGAGGTCAGATTGTTTCAGGTGAACACCCCTTTTGCACTGACTTGCTGACCCAGTAGGGATCAGGTATGTGCCATAAGAAAGAGCAGGTTCCGAAAGCTCATGAATGCTGATCGATCCGAGGGGCCTTTCCAACTGCAAGCAAGACACCTAGGATTTGATGATTATGGCTTTTTTGCTGTTGTGTTCGGGTTTTTAATCTTGACAAAGTCGATATGATAGGCACGCTGAGTATTCACTTCAAGTGACGTGATTTCAGGATGGCTACCCCTCTTAAAAAATAGATCGGCTTTGAGAGTACATGGAGCGATAAAGCCATCAACATAGTGGTTGATTAGCTCGCATTCATCCCCTGATGCGAAACGGACAATGAGTTTTTTGTCCTACTTCTTCGGAGTAGTAGTTGCCCACGTAGATTTCTGAGTGAATGGTATTGCTAAGGGACTTGTCGGTTTTGTGATAGCGCATCGACTCTGAAGAGGATCAGCCAAAAAATGGTAAGGTGTATGTAGTCAAGTAAAAGTGGACAACTAAGGGGGAAAAGAGAGGAGACAAATGTTTAACTTGTTTCACTCAAACTTCCTTACTTATGTCCCA
>NZ_QLMC01000007.1 GCF_003259745.1 Larkinella arboricola
CAAACCAAAACGGATCCGCAGTGATAACGGCCCGGAATTTATTAGCCAGGCCTTGCAGGATTGGTGCAAAGATCAGACCATTGAACTGTGTTGGATTGAGCCGGGTAAGCCCACGCAGAACGCCTATATCGAACGGTTTAATGGGACGTTTCGACGGGAGGTTTTGGATGCCCATATTTTTACCAGTATCAGGCAGGTAAGAAGAATAGTGGATGAGTGGCTGATGGAATACAATTCAGAACGCCCTCATCAGGCTTTGAAGTTTATGACGCCGGTCGAGTACCGACAGGCGGCTTAATTCCAATCAAAACTGGCTTACTATAGGGGGTAAGGACACCATCATCTTTAACTAAATTAAATTTGTTGATGAAATTATTTTTTATTATAATATTGTTACCTTCAAAACGTATTGCTGAATAGCCTGCATTTACAATGGTGTTCTTTTCAATAAGATTGTTAGAGCCACGTAGAATTAAGGCTTGATACGTGTCGTCGCCATTGTTACCTAGACCATTAATAATTCCAGTATTTTTAATGCTATTATTTCTTATTATAGTGTTATCGGTAGATAAAAAAAAGATACCATTATTGCTAGAATCTAAAATCTCAGATTCCTCAACCAATAAAGAAATATTGTTTATACCTACAGCACCATTAATTCCAGAGCGTAAATTGCAGTTTCTAATCGTAATGTTTTTGGATCCATAGATATCAAAAATGTTATTATTAGCACCTTCTATAATTAAGTTTTCAAATTTTATATAACTCTTTTCCCAAACTTGAATAAGTGTATTAATTGATGCTGCTTTAATGATTTTATTGCTTGGGCTTAAGTTACTATTCAAATAGATATACACTTTCTTTGAATTTTCATTAAAATACCATTCTCCTGATTTATCCAGAGTAGCGAGATGGTTCTGAATGAAATAACCAAAGTTGTCTTCGGCTTGATAATGAGAGGAGCCGCTGTACGTGAGTGATGTACCGGAATGTTGAGTAATTGTACCTCGATCAAGAATCCATCGATTTTTGCGAATAACAACCTCAGCGCCTGTCCAATTTTGATTAGAGTTTAACTGATTATCCGTGATTCTTGTGTTGCCGATATGACTTTCGTAGGTTAAATATCCTTTGTTCGCTGCGTCAACATTCGGATAGCGGCCCATAGGCTCAACTTGTCCATTAATAGTAAGAATGTTGACAGAGTTGGTTAAGTCACTGTGGGCAGTTTCCCAGATACCATTACCCCGGGAAATCCAATTGCTCAACTTTATAAATCCGGAGACTATTGGCTTACTACCCGAACCATAATCTGCAATTGTTATAGGAAGGTTGGCGGAACCCGACTTTGACACAATAATCTGTCCGAAAAATGTCTCCCCTCTCTTAAACAAAACAGAATCACCGGGCTGTAAGCTTGAAAAATATGAGTTTAGCTTTGAGATAGTCTTCCACGGAGTAGCCGGATTTCGGGCCTGCAAACTTGTTCGGGAATCATCTCCAGTCAGCGAAGAGAAATAATATTTCGCTGCCTTTAGCGAAGTAAAGCAACTTAGGAAAAGACCAAAGAAGAAAAGTCTTATGGAAATGATTTTCATTGCCTGCTTGCTGATTAAAGATCAGTATGTTATATCGTCTTCATTAGGCAGCAAACAGAATGCCAAATTAAGCCTTAAATTAATGATAAAGCTTTTAAACGTATGGCTAAAGTAGATGAGTTGAAGCTTTTGAATAAAAGTAGTTAAGTGAAATGCGGTCTCATAAGTACCCATAGATAGGTACTTATGAGACCGCAGAATTTAGCCTATGCAGTATCACTCCTCAATACAACACCCACGTATCCTTGCCGCCCCCGCCCTGTGAGGAGTTCACCACCAGCGAACCCTTCCGCAGCGCCACCCGGGTTAGGCCACCGGGAATCACGTTAATACCGTCGCCGTAGAGGATGTAAGGGCGGAAGTCGACGTGGCGGCCCTCGGTATGATCACCCACGATGGTCGGCACGCGGGAGAGCGAGATCGTCGGCTGGGCGATGTAGTTGCGGGGATTGTCCTTGATTTTTTGCCGGAACAGCTCGTGCTCCGCTTTGGTCGCTTTCGGGCCGATCAGCATCCCGTATCCACCGGCTTCGTTGGCTTCCTTCACCACCAGTTGCTCGATGTTTTCCAGCACATATTTACAGTCTTCCTCCTCCCGGCAGATGTACGTCTGCACGTTCGGAATGATGGCTTCCTCGCCCAGATAATACTTGATGATGCGCGGCACGTAGGCGTAAATCACCTTATCGTCGGCCACGCCGGTGCCGGGTGCATTGGCCAGGGCCACCCGTCCTTTTTTGTAAACCTCAAAAATGCCCGGAATACCGATCAGCGATTCGGGATTGAAAACGTGCGGGTCCAGGAATGTATCGTCGATCCGGCGGTAAATCACATCGACGGTCTGGAAGCCCTTGGTCGTGCGCATCTTGACGTAGCCGCCCGATACCACCAGGTCGCGCGAATCCACTAACTCGACGCCCATTTGCTGAGCTAAATAAGAGTGTTCAAAATACGCCGAGTTGTAAATACCGGGTGTCAGCACCACCACCGTCGGGTCGGGGCGGTCGGCGATGTGTTGCAGCAGTTGCAGCAGCCGCGTGGGGTAATCGGAAACCGGCCGGACACCCGTGCGCGCCAGCACTTCCGGAAACGTCTGCTTCGACAACTCCCGGTTTTCGAGCATATAAGACACGCCCGACGGACAGCGGAGGTTGTCTTCCAGCACCATAAACTGCCCGTCATCGCCCCGGATCAGGTCGGTTCCGGTAATGTGGCACCAGATGTTCTTGGGCGGTTTCAGGCCCATGCAGGCCGGTAGAAAACACTTGCTCGACTCGATCAGATCGCGCGGAACAACGTTGTCGTTCAGAATCTGCTGGTCGTTATAGATATCGTGAATAAACATATTGATGGCCTGAATCCGTTGAATCAGACCGCGTTCGAGCCGGTTCCACTCCTCCGACGGAATGACGCGTGGAATAATGTCGATCGGCATGATGCGTTCCGTGCCTTCGCCTTCCGAATACACGTTGAACGTAATGCCCATCGACATCAGCGCCCGCTCCGCTGCGTGTTGCCGCCCAATCATGTCTTCACGACTCAGTTGCTCAACCCGTTGCTTAAAGGGTTCGTAGCCGGAGCGTACCTGACCATCCGCCGTGAACATTTCATCATAAAAGTTTTCGGTCTGATAGTCAGCAAATGAAAACGAGTTACCCTGCGATTGTACTTGAGTTAGGTTTCCTTGTGATTGAGATTGAAATTGCATACGCGGGCTGGTAATTTTGGCGAATAAACGCTTTTGATTGCAATAATATACAAAATATTCTATGGTTGACGTTAAAGAGTAGTACTTTACTATTTATTTTCCGTGAAATCGATTTTTGCGATTCCACTTAATAACTGCTTCTTAATTTTTGTAAACAACACGTATCTTTGAAGGACTCAGCGTTGCACAATAAGTTTGCATCACTTCTATCTGGCATTGAATGAGAGTACGGTACGGTCGTTTATTAGCAACATGGGTTTTATTAGGAACGGTTTTTCCCGTTAAAAGTCAATATTTAATGGGTATCTCCAATAGTAATTATGGAGGCACCCATTCTGTGTACCGGCATCCGTCCGAGGTGGCCGATTCCCGCTACCGTTTTTACCTGAATCTTGCCGCAGCCGATGCATTCGTTGCCACCAACCAGGCTCGATGGGTGGCACCCTTTTCAATGATCCGGTATGTAACCGGCAACGTACCGGCCGAATACCACCGCGAACGGGGTCGCAGTCTGGGCCGAACCGGTTTTATGAAAGAAATGCAAAACGGCCGCGATAAGCGGTTGACAATGGGCGGAGAGGTACGCGGCCCCGCGGCCCTGCTGACGCTCAGCGACCGGTTTGGAATTGCCGTTTCTTCCCGAATCCGGACGGTTGTTTCGCACCGCAATACGTCGGAGGCCACCGCCCGTCTGATGCTGTTTGGAACCCAGATTCCCGAACTTCGCGGCATCATTAACGAAAGCCAGCACGGAATGGCTAACGTCAACGGCTTTGCTGAAATGGCGTTTACCTTCGGGGCCGTCCTGCTCGATAACGATGATCAGGTCTGGAAAGCGGGCCTGACCGTTAAGCGCAATGTCGGCTTCTACAACTCCCATATCCGGGTAGACAACGGGACGCATCAGATCGTTCGGGACCCGACCCAGAACGGTTTTCAGGCCCTCGAGATCGAGCGTTTCAACGGAAAATACGGCTACACTACTCAGGAAGCCTTTCAACGCGCCAGCATTACGCCGGGCTGGCTTTTTGGCAAGCAGTCTGCCGGAGCGGGCTGGGGCTTTGATCTGGGGATGACCTACGAATACCGTCCTGATTACCGGAAATATACATACCGGGAGAAGGGCGAAATTCGCCGTGATCCAACTAAAAATAAGTACCTGTACCGCATTTCCGCGTCGTTGGTCGATATTGGCGGGGTCCGGTTCCGCAACCCGGAACTGGTTAATATGTACCCGGTTTCGGTGACCAACAAAATGATTACGTATCACACGTTTCTGCCCGTTAAGCAACCCGATGACGTTCATGAACGTATTGTCAGTTTACTCGATTTGCCGCTGTCCGACCGGACCACTTCGTACCGTTCCGGATTACCGGCGGCTTTGAACGTCAGCGCGGATTACCAGTACCGGGAGAACTTATACGTTGGCGTTTTATGGACGCAGAGTCTGGTTTCACCGAATGCAACGGCCATGAGTACGCCCTCCATGCTGGCCGTTGTGCCGCGCTGGGAAAGCCGTTGGGCGGAGGTGTCAATGCCCATTGCGCTTCAGGATAATTATTCGATGCCGACCATTGGGCTGGCGCTGCGGGTCGGGCCGGTATTTGCCGGAACGGATCACCTCGGCGGGCTGGTCAACATCGGCAATCCGCGCGGAGCCAATCTTTACGCCGGGGCGGCCATTCCGCTGTTTCGCCGGGGGCCCCGCAACCCCAATGACTGTTACTTCCCCCCGCAGGAAGGCGGCTACTGGAAACGGTGGGGCAGAAGACGCTGATCGTCATTTTTCAAAACACTGCGGCTTCCTGCTCATCAAAAGCCCGAAAGATCTTATTTTCCCGCCTGAAAAACAGGCATTGAGCCAAGCGAAATCCAGCTTGTTACCAAACTGCCGATGCTGTCGTATATCCATAAGCGTTAGGCAGTTCGGGCACAATGCCGGACAGAAACAGTACCGGGCCGGAGCGTCAGGTTCCGATTTTCAGGACTTACCCCGTTGATTCGGTTAAAAAGAAAAAAGCCGGCAAAAAGCCCTGCCAGCCATCTCTTTGCTCGTGCATATCCTAGTTGCTATAATTGGACAGCATAGCCGTAGGAATACCGATTTCAATGGTGTGGGATACCTGCGCCGATCCGCCCACGAGTAAACCCGTAATAAGCCCTCGTTCCGTTTGGAGCCGGGCCGTCAGCAGACTGGGTGAGGGCGGCTGCATCAGGTGGCCCTGTTCGATGAGCAGCGTCGTCTTGCGGAGCTTGAGATAATCGTACAGATAACACGCGAGCGGCCCAGCCGCCATGCCCGTTGCGGCTTCCTCCGGGATACCGTAGGCTGGAGCAAACATCCGGGCCCCGGCGTCACGGTCCGGCTTTTGGGTGTCGGGCGAAAACACATAATAGCCCACCAGACCCAGCCGTTCGCTGATGTGTTCGATGGCTTGCAGGTCCGGTCTGATCCGCTCGACAATTGCCGCCGACCGGACCGGAATAAGCAGAAAGGAGTTGCCGGTATTGGCTACCAGCGGTAGTTGATCGTCGAGTAAATCAGTGGATGAAAGGCCCAGCGATTGCAGAACCCGCTGAGGAGTCACCTCCGCATCCAGCAAATCCGGAAATTGGTAGGTGGGGGCGGCCTGTTCCATGAAAGCCCGTGTGCCGTCCATATACACCGACCGGGGGCCATCGACGGTTTCCCGCGAACTGTGGGTTTTGGTCAGAATACCCTGCTGGGCGAGGTACGAAAAAGCCGCGATGGTGGCGTGACCACAATGGGCAATCTGACGGACAGGCGTGAAAAATTCCAGGTTGAAGTCGGCCACGGCAGACGCCGAGACAAAAGCCGTTTCGGAAAGTCCTACGCGGGTCGCAATGCGTTGTTTCGTTGCCTGATCGAAGCGGTCGGCGTCGAGGACAATACCGGCAGGATTGCCACCTGTGCCGCCGTCAACAAAGGCAGTGACAACGGAAATGGTTACTGTTTGCATGGTATTAGGGAAGTCTTGTTTAACAGATGGAAGTGCTGGTTACAGGAACGGTGACCCGACGCGTCGGGCCACCGTAAACTAAAAACGCAAACCATACCCGTTTTCCTGTTCTTAGTATGTATACGTGGCGGTTAGCTTACCACCCGCTCCGCTGGTTACGCGCTGGGTTGGCAAACCTTCCGCATTGTACGCATAGTCAACCGTCTCGCGGCTGATTTCCTTTCCGTCTTTGGAGCGGACAATTTTGGTGTGGTAATTATTCGTCCGGAACGTTACCGCAGGCAGGAAGGGGGTGGTTGCCATCAAATTCTCCACGTGCTTCTGATTGTCGTAATCCTCAAACGCGAACGTCAGTTCCAGGACATAACCGCCGTCGGGCGCAACGTTGTAAAAATCGCTCATCGTGGTCAGGTTACCCTTGCCATCGTACTGGAACGTCCGGCGCAACGCGTTTTTGGAATTTCTCGATTTCTGATCGAGCTGCACCAGTTGCCCCGCAGCCGAATAGCGATACGTGCGCGATACCAGCAGGGTGCCGTCCACGGCGAACTCCTCCGTGCGATCAACCTGATTGCCGGTGTAGTGATACAGCGTGTAGGTCGTGGCAATCTGCTTGTTACCCAGATAAAGCGTCTGGTCGATCCGGTTCAGGCGCTGGTCGGCGCCGTATTGCAAACTGTAAACCGTACGCTTCACGTCGCCCGTTCCCTGGTTGTACATATACTGACTGGTATATCGCACCGGCGTACCCTTGGCATCATATTGGACTTCCTGAAAATCGAGAGCCGAATAGCTGATTTTCATACTTTTATACACGCTAACCGGATCGCCGGTACCGGTTGAATCTCCCGGTTTGGGGTCCGCCGGTTTTCCGGGATTGGTAGTCGTTGTATCAACCTGTGGTTTGCCGGGCGTTTTGACGGTATCCGCCGACGGCTTGTCCGAATCCCCCGGATGGGGAGCCAGTTCGGTGGCCGAACGGTTACAGGCCGCTACGGTCAGTGCCGCCATAATCACCAGCGCAAATTTGCCAAGAGGCTGTCTGGGCCGGACGGACTGCGGTGTGGATGAGTTACTCAAAAGAAATTTGGTTGTTTTCATGATTTTTTGAGGTGTGTATTCAATATTCAGGTATTGTTTTCACCTGATGACTCCTGTACAGAAAGCGCGCTTTCTGTGAAAATGTAAAACCACCTACGTCGGGAAAGTTGCTGCTGCGTCTTCGTGCACGCTGACCGAATCCGGATCCGTTGTGGAGCGGAGGCACTTCGGGCAGGTGCGGTAGAGCAGCGGGCAACGTCGGCTGGCGGGGAACCCGGCGGGATTCTTTCGTCTGATTTCCTGACAGGTCGAACGAGATGGCGTGGATAACGGTATGGTTTGCATCAGCTTTCTAAGTTAGCTGCCGTAAAATTGAGCGAAGACAGCGGTAGCCGAAAACGATTCATTCATCAACCCGCACGAAACGGTTACGAACTGTTAGTTTTTAACACTTAAGCAGTAGCCTGTCAAATTCCCTGTCTTCCAGATTGGTGCGCTAGGGCCGAGCCTGTCTGTGATTTCACGTCCTGGTTCGGCGGTTTATTCGGCAGGGGCAGCGTAGCAGGTAAGTGCGGAACGGTTATTTCCGGTTCAGTACCGAAACGTTCCAGTCGGGTGGCGTTTTGACCCAATTCGTCAGCGGACTCTTTCGGATGAGAAGCAAAGGGATCAATTTTGCTGACAGTCACCACGAAATACGATGAAACGCATTCTCTTTACCATCAGCTTCCTGCTCACGGTTTTCGGTAGGCCGGCTTACGCGCAGCGGTATTCCAATGCCGTTGGAATCTCCGTCGGTACGCTCACGCTCCGGATGCTCGATCAACAGGCGTCGCCGTTGCGGTACCGGGGCACAATTCGACCCGTATTTGGCTTACGCTACGGTCACGCGTCGGACCGTTCCCGGTTCAATCTCCGTTTATCGGGCGGGGCCGGTTCCATGAATCCCGAACGCTTCGGTTCCCGCTCGTACGCCACCCCGTTTCCCGACGGCAAAACGTTTACGTATGACGTCTCATCGGTCTTTTACAGCGCTACCATCGAAGCGGATTACCTGCGCCGGGTCAGTTTGCCCGACAACGCCACGGGTAGTTTATGGGTGGGCGGGGCGTTGCAGGAATCCATGTGGTATGCCGATGAAGTGGCCAATTTTCCGTGGGTTATGAACACCGCAACCGTGGCCCCGGTGGTGCAGTATGACTACCCGTTTCAGCCCCGGCATACCTTCACACTCCGGGTCGATCTGGCGGTATTTGGCCTGATTACCCGCGCCATTTACGCTAACTTTCCGAAATCGACGGATGATACAAACGTGGGTGCGTATTTTAAACAGGGCACCCGAACGGCCACTATCAACAAACTGGGAAATGTCAATGTGCAACTGGGGTACGGTTTCCGCGTGAATTCCCGCATCAGCCTCGGGGCTTTCTACCGGGTCCGGTACCTGAGTTACCCGTTACCCCGTCCCATCCGGGCCGTCAGCAGCACCCTGTCGCTGGAAAGTGAGGTACGGTTTTAATGTCAAAAACAGCATCTATCCTTCATGAACAACAGCATGAAAACGAAACGGTTATCTACTTTTCTGCACCTCCTGATCCTGGCCGGACTGGCCGCCGTAGAGACTTCCTGCACCCGGCAACTGATTGGTCCCGATGCGCCCAACACCCCGGTTGCCAATTTTGACCAGCTCTGGGGCGAGTACGACCGGATGTATGGAGCTTTTGAACCTAAAAAAATCGACTGGCAGGCGGCTTATCAGAAATACCGTCCGCTGGTCCGCGACAACATGAGCGATGCCGAACTGCTGAAGGTGATGACGCAATTGCTGGACGTGCTGGACGATAACCACGTGTACCTGCGCCCAACGACCAACACGAATCTGCCCTGGTATGCGGGCGGTATTCTGGCCCGGACCCAAGTGGTGGATTATGACGGCGGGGTAGTGAAAAAATACCTGATCGAAACAAAAACATACGGCAATGATCTGATTTACGGTAAATTGGCACCGACGGTGGGCTACCTGCTGCTGAAAGGATTTGAAAACAACATTGCCTATTACCCGAACGCGATGGACTCGGTGCTGGCCTACATGAAGGAGCTGAAAGGCGTTGTGATTGACCTTCGCGACAACGGTGGGGGCGAAGACCGGGTGGCCCAGTACGTCGCCAACCGCTTTGCGACGGAAAAACACGTATCTTTCACGGCCCGGCTGCGGAATGGCCCCCGGCACACCGATTTTGGTCCGGAACTGCGGTTTTACACGCAACCGGAAGGCCGTTTTCAATACACCAGGCCGGTGGTGGTACTGACCAACCTGACCTCGTACAGTTCGGCGGAAACATTCATGCTGGCGATGCTTCAGAATAAAAACGTCACGCAGGTGGGCGACGTAACCGGGGGCGCTTTTTCGGATGCTGTCGAGCGGGAATTGCCCAACGGCTGGAGTTTCCGCGTCCCGATTGCCGACGTCCGCGACGCAAGCGGCAAAAACCGGGAAGGCATCGGAATTACGCCCAAAATTGTCGTGAAAAACAAACCGGAAGAGCTGAAAGCCGGTCGCGATAAGGCGCTGGAAAAAGCAATAGAACTCATTCTGAATTGAGATTACCGGTGGAGTAACGAAATTTCCTAAAGGCGATGTCTCGCTACGGGGCATCATTTTACCCGGCGAAATTCCGGTTCAAGACCCTTTATCCCGTGGAAAGATTAAACGACAAGTGGTTGCGGCTGGCGGGTATTCCGCTCGTCGCGTTCTTCGGCGACTGGATTTTCTACGACGAAATCAACCGTCGGCATGGGCAGTCGTTCTGGCTGGATGTGGTTGTCGGTGTTTTGGAAGCCTCGCTGCTCTGGACCGTTGCCCGTTACGGTATTCTTCGGTCGCGACGGCGGTTTCCGGCGCTGGGTCAGACGCGCCAACGGATTGGTTTTCAGATTGGATGGTTTCTGGTAACGACGGCTTTGTTTCGGTTCGGAACCAGTTTGCTGTACGATCTGTCGCTTCTGTGGGGCTACCATTATACGCCCATGCGCTATGTTTATAACATTGCTGCCGGTATTTTCTGCATCATTCCAATTGCGGCCATCTATGAAGGAATTTACCTGTACCGGCAGTGGAAAGTAACGTATTACGAAGCCGAGGAATTAAAGAAAATCAACCTGCAAACACAGCTGGAGTCGCTCAAAGAGCAGGTAAAACCGCATTTTCTGTTCAATAGCCTCAATACTTTGCAGGGGCTGGTGCTGGAAGATGAGAAACAGAAAGCCGTGTCGTTTATCGGCAATTTGTCGCACGTTTACCGGTACCTGCTTCAGAGTAACGAGCAGCCGTTGATTTCGCTTGAGCGGGAACTGGAGTTTGTGCGGGCGTACATCGACCTGCTGAAAACCCGTTTCGAAAATGGTCTGAATCTGCTGGTAGAAGTGGCCCCCGACCTGCTCGACTACCACCTGCCGCCGTTGACCCTTCAGATGCTGGTCGAAAATGCCGTTAAGCACAACGTCGTGTCGTCGTCGTTGCCGCTGACGATCCGGATGTACAGCGATGCGGGCCATAATCTGATTGTGTTGAACACCTTACAAAAGAAAAAGGCAACCGTGCCATCCAACAAAACCGGTTTGGTCAACATCTCCGCCAAATACCGTCTGATGAACCAGCCCGATATTGTGATTCAACAGACGGACACCCATTTTCAGGTAATCGTACCGTTGCTGAAACCCGAAACCGTATGACGATTTTAATCATTGAAGACGAAACCATTGCTGCCCGTCAACTCAAAAACATGGTGCTGAAAGCCGAAGCGGACGCCGAGGTCGTTGGGGTGCTGGACGGGGTGGCCACGTCGGTGCAGTGGCTGAGCAGCCATCCGGCACCGGACCTGATTCTGATGGATATTGAACTGGTCGATGGGCAGAGTTTTGAGATTTTTGGCCAGGTGGACGTGAAAAGCCCGGTTATTTTTACGACGGCTTACGACGAGTTTGCACTCAAGGCCTTCCGGGTCAACAGCATTGATTACCTGCTCAAACCCATTGAGGAAACCGCCCTGCGCCGATCATTGCTGAAGTTCAGGCAGTTGAAAGAAGTGTACGGAGCGCCCGGTCCGTTGCAGCAAATTGAGAATCTGATCAGCGAGCTAGGGCGTCGCGCCATGCCTGCCGGAACCTACCGCGACCGGTTTCTGGTGCGGCAGGGCCAACGGCTGATTCCGGTGGGGGCCGGGGAAGTCGCCTATTTTTTCAGCCAGAATAAAGCTTCTTTCATCCGAACGTATGACAACCGGCTGTTCCACCTCGATTATACGCTGGACGAACTGGAAGAAAATCTCAATCCGCAGCACTTTTACCGGGCCAACCGGCAGTTTATCGTGAGCCACAAAGCGGTGGAAAAACTGCATTTTTATTTCAACAACAAGCTGAAAGTCGAGTTGCGGCCCGCGGTTGAGGAAGAGGTACTTGTTAGCCGGGAGAAGGCGACGGCGTTCCGGCGGTGGCTGGGCGAGTGAAAACATACCGGCGGACTCTCGTCCGGGTTCTTTCAACAGTACGTTCAGAAGAAACCCGGACGCAAATCCGCAGCTACGGTATTACAGAATAAACTGGCTTAAATCCCGGTTTTTAACCAGGGAATTCAGCCTTTCAGAAACCATTTCTTTGGTGATAACAACCTTTGAATTCGCACCAATGGCGTCTGGAATATCAAACATGAAGTCGTTCAGCAAATGGCTCATGACGGTTTGCAACCGGCGCGCGCCGATGTTCTCGACTTCCGAATTAACCTGGAAGGCAATCCGGGCGATTTCGCGCAGGGAATCTTCGTTAAACGTCAATTCCACATCCTCAGCCGCCAGCATGGCCACATATTGCTTCGTCAGCGCGTTTTTGGGCGCTTTCAGGATCTGGAAAAAATCGTCTTCCGACAAACTTTGCAGCTCCACCCGAATCGGGAAGCGGCCCTGCAACTCTGGAATCAGGTCTGACGGTTTGGCGACGTGAAAAGCCCCGGCGGCCACAAACAGAATGTAATCGGTGTTGATGCTGCCGTATTTGGTGTTGACGGTGCTGCCCTCCACAATCGGGAGCATATCGCGCTGTACACCCTCGCGGCTGACGTCCGGTCCGCCCGAACCACCGCCCCGGCTGGACGCAATCTTGTCGATTTCGTCGATGAAAATAATCCCGGTATTTTCGGCTTTGCGGATGGCCTCGTCCTTCACCTCATCCATGTCGATGAGCTTGGCGGCTTCTTCTTCGAGCAGGATTTTCTTGGCTTCGGCAATGGTCACCTTGCGCTTTTTACCGCGCCGGGGCATCATTCCGCCAATCATTTCCTGGATGTTCATCATCGACAGTTCATCGACCGTGCCGCCGATCATCCCGATATTGGGAGCCTGGTTCTGCTGCACATCAATCTCAATTTTGCGCTCGTCCATCTCACCGTTGCGGATTTTCTCCCGAAACCGTTCGCGGGTTCGCTCATTCAGTTCGGCGTCCGAGTCGGGCATATCGTTTTTGTTGGCGGGCTCGTCGAGCACAAAACCGGTGGGCTGTTTGATCGGCGGAATCAGAATATCCAGAATCAGGTCCTCCACAATCTGGAGGGCGCGGGTTTTGACCAGTTCTTTTTTGGACGCTTTAACCATATTCACCGACTGCTCGACCAGGTCACGCACCATGCTTTCCACATCGCGGCCCACATACCCGACCTCCGTAAACTTGGAAGCTTCTACTTTGGTAAACGGCGCATCGGCAATTTTAGCCAGCCGCCGGGCAATCTCCGTTTTCCCAACTCCGGTTGCCCCAATCATCAGAATGTTGTTGGGCGTAATTTCCCGCTGCATCTCGGGCGTACTGTTCATCCGTCGCCAGCGGTTGCGGAGGGCAATGGCAACGTTTCGTTTGGCATCGTGCTGACCAATAATGTACTGATCGAGTTCGGCAACGATTTGGCGTGGGGTTAAATCTTTGAGTTCTTGCGTCATAGTAAATGGATAATCAACAACGAAGAATGAATCAGAAACGGTGCGGCCGGATTTAGAGAAGTCCTGCTCCCGGGAAGATCGGATTCATTGTTCATTAACAACAAAGAAACGTAGGAAACGGCAATTCTTGCCCCCATTTTCCTATTTTTTTGGCAAAATGCGGTCGAGGTCAAGCCGGACTGTTAGATAACTGCTTCCGCCGACGGCGGGTGTTGCCAGCGCCCGGGCGTAGGTCAACTGGAACCCTGTTGCCTGAATGGCCGCACCAAACGAAAACCCGGCTGCTCCCGACCCCGTTGCCAGTTTGCCTTCCTGCCGGCGCAGGTGGTTATAACCCGCCAGCAGATTGACGTTGCGGTGAATCAGAAACTCCAGTCCGACGGCCAGGTGGCGCATGATTTTTTCCGGAACCGCAATCCGGCGCGGAATCGGATTTCCATCCAGATCATACGTCACGTTCTGCGCCGGGTCGTTATAAACAATGTCGAACCGATGCAGGTGATGAGCCGTCAGGGTGGCACGGATGGGCAGGTGCTCCGGTCTGACGGTTACACCGGCCTGTAGATCAAACGGTAAATCGGGCGATCCGGTTGCCTGACCAGGCAAATAGCTCTTCAGCCGAAACCCCACATTTTTGGCTACCAGTCCGAACGTTAACTCTTTTTCGGGATGCCGCCACGTGCCGCCCAGATCAAACAGAATCGCAAACGCCGAGTAGGTCTCAATGGAGGAGCCAACGGCTTTTAGGGTCGCCCCGAGGGTGAAGTTGCCTTCCGTGCGGGCGTGCGTCAGACTCAGCGCGTAGTCGTTTGCCGTAAACGTCCCAACCGGGTTGCCCAGTAAATCGGTCTGCTCAAACGAACCGTAACTCAGGTACTGCAACCCGGCAGCCCAATATCCTTTGCTCCGGATGGGTAAACCGTATTGCAACCCATAAAAGCGGGTGTCGGCAAAATATGGCACAAACGACAGCGACAATTGATTCCGCCCGGACGAATCGAGCAACGCCGGATTTTGCAGAAAAAACAGGGCCTGCGGCTGCGTATTCGATGCGGCCACACCACCCAAAGCCGCTACCCGGGCATTGGTCGGAATGCGCAAAAAGCTAAAACGATCCTGTCCGCCCGGCGGCTGGGCGTTCGCAAGAGCAGAAAGTAACGCAAAAATCGCTGCGAAACAGGCTTTCAAGGGCGTTTGGTTTGCGGTTTCTGAGTAGGCTCCTCGCTGAGACGAACGGTCGAAGCCAGCCGGAACCGTAATCGGAAAGCCGTAAAGCTACAAAACATACCCCAATTTTATTCCCAGCGTCCCGCTAAGCCGTGAACCCGCCTGCCCGGCGTCCCAGCCAAACACCGAACCGGTGGAACGAACGATGTTGTCGTTACCATTGGCCGGATTACTAAACCGGAAGAGGCTTAAAGTCCGGAAACCCAGCCCCATATAAAAATCCAGAAGCAAACGGTTTTCACCGGGAATGCTCAGTACGAATTGGCGGCCGAGTTTGAAATGAGCGCCCCAAACCGTTCGGTACATCGGGAAGGTACCCTGCTGGAAATAGGCGCAGGTTCCGTCCAGACATTCCCGACCCACGGCGGTCGTTTCCAGCACCGTGAGTTGTTTGAAAAACGTTTCGACGGCAATGTAGCGGCCAATGGGTGGGGTGGCATAATGCGGTCGGCGGTTGCTCCGATACCGGCCCGAATACCGTCGCCACTCAAGCCGACCGCGCCAGACTTCAAAGTCATCATAGTCGTCGCGCCGGTATGGATACAGGTTGAGAGCCTGCCATCCGTAGCCGAATTCGGCCTGAATGGCGTGTTTTCGGCCTAAAAGCCGTTCAGCCCCGAACTGAATCGTGTTGTCGAGATCAATCAGGGACAGCGGAGCAAACTTGACCACCCACTGCGGAGGACGGTTCAGAACGGGCGTCAGCGTATCGGGCAGAACCCGTTGGGCCAGTCCGTTCAGCGAAAAAAGAAACAGCAAGACGAGTACTTTGCAAAAACGATCCGCCATCAGTTTTCAATCGGAAGTTTACTGAGCAGCGTCAGGCGTTGCGACGAATCGTAGCGGTACTGGAAGATACCGTCTTTTCCGGTGACGATCAGCACCGAACGGTTGGGAATTACGTCGTAGGAACGAATGTCGTTAAAGGTTTTAATGAGTTTGAGGTCAACCGGATCGGTGGCGTCGAACACCTTCAGGCCGGAATCGCCTTCGGAAACAAACAGCAGGTTACCGTCGATGCCCAAACCGTGCGGATTGATCATCGGGATGGAGTTGACCTGCACCGGATATTCCAGGTTGCTGATGTCGACCACCTCCAGCCGGTTGGGGCCGGTGTTGCAGGAGGTGCCGCTGCGAAGCGTGACGTAGGCATAATTGCCCTGGGCTACCACCGGGTCGCAGCTAAAAATGTGCCGGTACAAAGCCGTCTGCTGCGGTTTGGCCGGGTTGTTCAGGTTCATGATGTACATACCGGTCTGAGTACCGATAAAAAGGTGGTTGTTGTACGGGAAGATGGTTTCCACCCCAAAACCGAGCGATGTTTTGCCGAGGCTGCTGGGGTTGTCGCTCTGCTGGATGTCGTACACTTGCAGGCTGTGCTGATTGACCACGTACAGGTGATTGCCCGCAATGGCAAACCGGGCCATCGAGCCTCCCGTTCCGCTGCCACCGCCGGGGTTGATCGTTCCGCTGTCTTTGTTGGCCAGTTCGGAGCAACCCGTCAGGGCGGTGAGTCCGATTAAGATACCGTATAAATAGCTTTTCATGGGGCTGACGGTTAACGGAAGCATTTCGGATTGGTGAGCCGGGCGGTTTCCCAGCGGACGACGACGCCTTTTTCGGGATCGGCGCATTCAAACGGCACCCCCCGCTGCGAGGGGTAGGAGGGATACGGATAGGCATCCTTGATGCGTTTCAGAACCGTTACCTGGCGGGGATCGGCGATGTCCAGCGCGACCAGATCAACCGAGTTATCGACGTACAGCACCTGATCCTTTACGGCCATATCGATGTTGCCCGGTACGGACACAAACGAGATTTTCTGTGGTTTGGCGGGGTTGCTGTTGTCGATGATGTGGACGCCCCTGCCTTGTTCGTTGATAAACAAATATCCGCCTTTAATGTATATCTTACCGGGATTCTTAAGCGGTTGCGGCTCCAGCGTTTCAATGGTGCGCACATCCTCATAGGAGGCATAAACCGGTCGAAGCCCCTGAACCTGCTGGGCCGTATCGACTTCGGTATTGGTTTCGCAGCCGAAAGCCGTCAGCAAAAGCAGGGAAACGGTCAATTGTTGAACCAATGAAGGATAGGACAGATGTTTCATAAAAGCCGCTGATTGGTGCAACTATGATTCAAATTTGGATAAAAACGTTGGATTTGCCAGGAAAAATTATTTTTGTCACATTACTTTCAACCGGACCCCGTGCATGAACGCAGAAATTAAGTCAGCTAAAACCGAAATCCTGGATCGTAAAAATGCCGAAGCCGAGCTGGGCGGAGGGCAGAAGCGCATCGACGCGCAGCATAAAAAAGGAAAACTGACGGCCCGCGAGCGCATCGCCCTGCTGGTTGACGAAGGCTCGTTTGAGGAAATTGGCAAGTTTGTCATGCACCGCACCCGGGATTTTGGCTTGGACAAGGAGCATTACCTCGGCGATGGCGTGGTGACGGGCTACGGTACGGTCAACGGTCGGTTAATTTACGTGTTTGCGCAGGATTTTACGGTTTTCGGGGGCGCTTTGTCGGAAACCCACGCCGAGAAGATCTGCAAAATCATGGATCTGGCCCTGAAAAACGGTGCGCCGGTAATCGGCCTGAACGATTCGGGCGGGGCGCGGATTCAGGAAGGGGTGTTGTCGCTGGCCGGATACGCCGATATTTTTTACCGCAACACACTGGCGTCGGGCGTCATTCCGCAGATTTCGGCGGTGATGGGGCCGTGCGCGGGTGGGGCAGTGTATTCTCCGGCCATCACGGATTTTATTCTGATGGTCGAAAACACATCCTATATGTTTGTGACGGGGCCAAACGTGGTCAAAACCGTCACGCACGAAACCGTTACGGCGGAGGAACTGGGCGGGGCCAGTACACACAGCACCAAGTCGGGGGTGACGCACTTTGCCTGCGCCAACGAACTCGAGTGCATTCAGTACATCAAAAATCTGCTGAGTTACATTCCGCAGAACTGCGAGGACGATCCCATCCGGCTGCCCTACGAACCCGCCGACGAACTGCGTCCGAACCTCAATACGCTCATTCCCGAAAATCCCAACCAGCCGTACGACATGCGCGAGGTGATTGAGGAACTGGTCGATGCGGGCAGCTTTTTTGAAGTGCATCAGGCGTTTGCCGAAAACATTGTGGTTGGTTTTGCCCGGCTGGCGGGGCGCAGCATTGGCGTAGTGGGCAACCAGCCTGCGGTCCTGGCCGGGGTTCTGGACATCGACGCCAGCACCAAAGCCGCCCGGTTTGTCCGGTTCTGCGACTGTTTCAACATTCCGTTGCTGGTGCTGGAGGACGTTCCCGGCTTTTTACCCGGCACCGATCAGGAGTGGAACGCCATCATCACAAACGGCGCCAAACTGCTCTACGCTTTCTGCGAAGCCACCGTGCCGCGGGTGACGGTCATCACGCGCAAAGCCTACGGGGGCGCGTACGACGTCATGAACTCCAAGCACATTGGCGCCGATCTGAACTACGCCTGGCCGACCGCCGAAATTGCCGTGATGGGTGCGAGTGGGGCCGCCGAGATTATTTTCAAGCGCGAAATTGCCGAAGCCGACGATCCGCAGCAGCGTTTGCAGGAGAAGGTACAGGATTATACCGAAAAGTTTGCCAACCCATACCGGGCGGCCCACCGGGGGTACATCGACGAGGTGATTTATCCGGATCAGACCCGCCAGAAGCTAATCCGGGCGTTCCAGATGCTGGAGAATAAAGTGGCAACATTGCCGAAAAAGAAACACGGGAATATTCCGTTGTAAGTTGGGGCCGTGGCCGGAAATACATAAAACGGCCGGACCCCTCATAAATTTTATTACCTTTTCAGTAAAATAATCTGCCGGTCCGTAGGGGGATTTGATCAATTGAGTGTCATAGTTCCAGTTGCAGAGGAGCGGGTTTGAAAAAGAGTGGTAGATTTGTCACGAAAAAACTGACGCAACTCCGTGCAACTTACCGATCAGGAATTAATTCATGCGATACGACTCGGCAACGAGCCCGCGTTTGAGGCCGTTTTTCGGCAGCATTACGCGCCGTTGTGCCAGTACGCCCGCACATTCCTGCACGATTGGGACGATGCCGAAGAAGCCGTTCAGGCGGTGTTTCTGGCCATCTGGGAAAAGCGTGACAGCCTGGAAATTACGGTTTCCCTGAAGTCGTACCTGTACCGGTCGGTACACAACCGCTGCCTGAACCGCATCCGGCATTTGTCGGTCCAGGCCGAACACCGGGAGCAGGCGGCCTACGAAGTGGAACTGTTTCAGTCGTCGGAGGCTCCGATGCAGTCGATAATCGCCGATGAGTTGTCCGACCGCTTGCAGGCCGCCATTCAGCGGCTGCCCGAACAATGCCGGTTGATTTTTCAGATGAGCCGATTTGAGGAAATGAAGTACCAGGAAATTGCCGACCAACTGGGGCTTTCCATCAAAACCGTGGAGAACCAGATCGGTAAGGCCCTGCGGATTTTGCGAACGGAGTTGGCCGATTATTTGCCGGCTTTGTGGTTATTGTTGTGGTTTGAGTAACGAAACAGAAAGTGAAAGAAGTGACGTAGACACCCAGTCGCGGTAGTAACGGGTCCGGTCTTTGCGCCAGTGTCTTAGCTCTTATAGTCGATAAAATTAAATGCCTGATCAATCCGAAAACCGAATCGACGACGACCTGCTGGGTAAATACCTGGCCGGGGAGACCGATGCTGCCGAGTCGGAACGGGTACGGCGCTGGCTGGATCAGGATCAGTCCGAACGGCAGGAGTTCGACCGCTTTGAGCGAATCTGGAACACCGCCGGTCAGTTAAAACAACGGCCCGAACCTCCATCCATTCCCGTCGATACGGATGCGGCCTGGCAGAAAATGCGCTCCAAAATGAGCCCGCCCGCCGTGGCGGGTCCCAAGCCGCTTGAACTCGCTCCGGAGTCAGCCGCGCCCGAACCCGTCGTGAAACCGTTGCCCGTAGAGCCATTCCGAACCACCCGAAACCGAAGCTGGTGGCAGTCACCGGCCTGGGCGGTGGCGGCTATGGCCGTTCTGGTGTCGGGGTTGCTGTGGGTGTTGCTGCAACAAACAAAAACCGAGCCGATTGCCGACGTGGCCGCGGTGACCACCACCGATAAAATCGAAAAAATTCTGCCGGATGGGAGCACGGTCCTGCTCAATAAAGACAGCAAACTCATCTATCCCGAACGGTTTGCCGCCGACAGCCGCGAGGTGCAGCTCACCGGCGAAGCCTTCTTTGATGTAAAGCCCGATCCGTCGAAACCGTTCCGGATTCGCGTTCGTAATACCACCGTTCAGGTGTTGGGCACGTCGTTCAGCATCCGGGCATATACCGATGACGTGCGGGTGGCCGTCCGGACCGGAAAAGTGAAGTTTTCGGCCCGAAAACAGGAAATTACGCTGGTCAGAAACGAACAGGCCGCTTTCGACGCAAAGAAGGATACGATCATCAAAGCGCCGAAATTCGATGTCAATGCCATGACGTTCCAGACCGGGAAACTGGTGTTTGATAATGAGCCGCTGAGCAACGTCATTAAAGCCCTCAATGAAGTTTATCACGCAGACATTCATCTGGCTAATGCGGAGATAGGGCAGTGTAAGGTTAACGCCAGCTTCGAAAATGATAGTCTGGAGGACGTGTTAAAAACGACTGCCGAAGCAATGCACCTGAGCATTCTGCACGATGGAAATCGTATCATATTGAATGGAAAGCCATCATGTAAGTGAGGCATAATGGCTTTGGCCGAACTGTCTGCGTAGGGGTAATGGCTTTTTAAGGAGTCATTAGCCCGAATTGTATGACCACATCAAGATGTACCCGATTCGTATTTTACTGTTCTTGTTTTGTTGTGCCCTCATTCATCCGGCCAGCGCCCAATCGACCCCTCCGCTTGAACGGGTGGTGTCGGTTGACTTTGCCAATGAGCGGCTCGATAATGCGCTGAAAATCATCGCCGGCAAGGGCCAGTTTTCGTTTGCCTACAATTCAACCATTATTAACCCCAGCAGTACCCTGACCTTGCGGACAACCAATACCGTCCGGGCCATCCTGAACCAGATTTTTCGCGGAACGATTACCTACAAAGCGCGCGGGAACCACCTTATTTTGCAGAAAGCCGAAGCACCGGAACAAGCGCCGAAAAGCTTTATTCTGGACGGCTACATTACCGACCGGCAAACCGGTCAGAAGGTCAGTCAGGTGAGTATCTACGAAAAAACCACCCTGGCGTCCACGGTTTCAAACCCATACGGGTATTACCGCATCAAACTATCGACGGCTATCCCGTCGGTGAAGCTGGAGGTGCGCCGGAAGTATTATTTTGCGGAAACGGTGACGATAAACGCCCGGCAGTCGCACAAACTCGACATTGGCCTGACGCCCCTGCCCACGCAGGCCCCCCTGCAACCCCTGACCGCCCGCACATCCATCGACACCACCCGCCCTGCGGTTATTGTGCCGCAGCCCGTCGCCGTCGCGATTCCCGTGGATTCAACCCCGTTGCCCCGCTCCCCGTCGCCGGGGCCGACCATCTGGGACCGCAGTAAATCGGTACTGACCGAAACCACAGACGAGTTTGCGGATTGGTTTAAGACCACCCGGCAGGCCATCCACGACGCCAACTTGGCGGGCGATACCATTTACCGGGATATGCAGTTCTCGCTTTTTCCGTTTGTTGGAACCAATCATACGCTGAGTGGCCGGGTAATCAACCAGTACTCGTTTAACCTTGTGGGCGGCTATTCAATGGGCATCCGGACGCTGGAAATTGGCGGTTTTCTGAACATGGTCGGGGGGGATATGAGCGGGGTGCAGGTGGCCGGTTTTGCCAACGCGATTGGCGAGAACATGAACGGGGTACAGGTGGCCGGATTTTTCAACGGAGTGCGGAAAGAGGTCCTGGGCGTTCAGGTGGCTGGTTTTGGCAATACCGTGATCGGGAAGGTGCAGGGCATTCAGGCAGCCGGTTTTTATAACATGACGCTCGGCACGATGCCGGAAAGTATTCAGGCGGCTGGTTTTGGTAACATTGTGCTCGACGAGATGAGCGGTTTTCAATTGTCCGGATTTACAAACGTGGCCGCCCGCTCGATGACCGGGTTTCAGCTCACGGGCTACGGCAACATCACCGGCGGTAACATGACGGGTTTGCAACTGGCCGGTTTTACCAACTTCACCATCGGTGAACAGCGCGGCTGGCAGATCAGCGGGTTTATGAACTACGCCGGGAGGATGGTTCGGGGGCATCAGTTGGCCCTGATCAATCTAGCACAATCGTCGGAAACGACCCCGTACGGAATATTCAGTTACGTTCAGGAGAATGGTTACCGGCGTCTGGAAGTATCGACCGATGAGGTGATGACAGCCAATCTGACGTTTAAAACCGGCGTTCGGCGGTTCTACAATATTTTTACGGGGGGCTCCAACCTGGGCGAAGCCGGAAAACCGCTCTGGAGCATCGGCTACGGCTTCGGCACGGCGGTAGACCTGAAGCGCGGCTGGATGCTGAATTTCGACCTGACCGGCCACGTGCTGAGCGACGTAGACCGTTATTACTGGGATGCCTGGAACACGCACCTCCGGCTGGAAATGGGCATTGAGAAAAAACTGTCCCGGCGGCTGGCGCTGGTGGTGGGCCCGTCGGCCAACTTTTTCATGAGTGATTACTACCGGACCAAACCGGCTACCCGGATTGATGTGCCGCTGTTCAGTACCTCCGATAACATTTTCAGCGTTTTTTCGACGGGCTGGGTCGGCTTCCGGGCGGGTTTGCGGATCTGCAATCCGTAAGGGACTCAAAAAAACAATCCGTGGGGTGGGATTTGTCGGCTGTTTTTGTTTGGTTTGAAAAATCGCACATCAATTTTCAAATCGAATGACGGAAGCAAGTAAGAATTTCCTTTACGCATACCTCAATAACGCTTCCCCTACGGGTTTTGAGTCGTCGGGGCAGCAAATCTGGCTGGATTACCTCAGACCCTACATTGACGAGTATATTGTTGATACCTACGGGACCGTTGTTGGGGTCATCAACGGCGGTACGGATTCGGGCGATCAAAAACCGTATAAAGTGGTGATTGAAGCGCATTCCGACGAAATTTCGTGGTTTGTTAACTTCATTTCCGACGACGGGTATCTCTACGTCCGGCGCAACGGCGGCTCCGATGCTCTGATTGCTCCTTCCATGCGGGTCGATCTGCACACGGCCAATGGGGTGGTCAAGGGCGTTTTTGGCTGGCCGGCGATTCACGTTCGGGATCTGGCCAAAGATGCGGCTCCGAAAGTAACGGATCTGTTCATCGACGTGGGCGCGCAGACCAAACAGGAGGTGCTGGACATGGGCATTCACGTTGGCACGGTTTGTACGTTTTCCGACGGCCTGTTTGAGTTGAACAACCGCTACTACGTGGGTCGGGCGCTCGACAACCGCATGGGCGGCTTCATGATTGCCGAAGTGGCGCGTCTGCTGAAAGAAAACGATATCAAGCTGCCTTATACCCTGTACATTGTCAATGCCGTGCAGGAGGAAATTGGTCTGCGGGGCGCGGAAATGATTGCCCGCCGACTCAAGCCCGATCTGGCCATCATCACCGACGTAACGCACGATACGCAGTCGCCAAAATACGATAAAAAGGAGCAGGGCGACCTGAAAGCCGGGGGCGGGCCGGTGATTTGCTACGGTCCGGCGGTGCAGAACAAGGTGCGGGATTTCATCATTCAGGTGGCCGAGAGTAAAGAGATTGCCTTTCAGCGCCAGGCCGTCAGCCGCTCGACGGGCACGGATACCGACTCGTTTGCCTACGCGTCGGAAGGCAGTGCATCGGCCCTGATTTCCCTGCCGCTCAAGTATATGCACACCACGGTTGAAACCGTACACATGGACGATGTGCAGGCCGTTATCAAACTCATCTACGAAACCTTGCTGGCCGTTCAGGGGAACGAAGATTTCCGGTATCTGAAATAAACAAGTAACGAGTCCATTCCGGGCCGCCGGGGTTGCACCAGCAACTTCGGCGGCTTTTTTATGCGGGTTACTGGACACACCCCACCCTGCAAAGGTTGACACTGGATACCCCGGATGCACGGCTTTGTTTTCACCAGACACAGACCACACAGTCGAATTTATAGCCATTTCCTCATCCCAACGGCCCGAATTCGGGTTACTAATGTTACCGGGCTTTTACAAGCGTAAAAATCCCGTTATTAACACAACCATTGGCCCATAAACGCATGGAGGAAAATCTGAAGAAACACCTTTGGTGGCAGGAAGGAGTCATTTATCAAATTTATCCCCGGTCGTATCAGGATAGCAACGATGACGGTATTGGCGATTTGCCCGGTATTCTCCGACGGCTGGATTACCTGAAATGGCTGGGTGTAACGGCGGTCTGGCTTTCGCCCATTTATCCCTCACCAATGGCCGACTATGGCTATGATATTTCAGATTATCAGGGCATCCACCCGTTGTTTGGCACCCAGGCCGATTTCGATACCTTGCTCGACGAGGTGCACAAACGGGGGATGAAACTGATTCTGGATCTGGTACCCAATCACACTTCCGATCAACATCCGTGGTTTCAGGAGTCCCGTTCCTCGCGCGACAATCCGAAGCGCGACTGGTACATCTGGTGCGATCCAAAGCCGGATGGCTCGCCCCCCAACAACTGGCTCAGCGTATTTGGCGGTCCGGGCTGGGAGTGGGACGAAGCCACCGGGCAATATTATTACCACGCTTTCTTGAAAGAACAACCGGACCTGAACTGGCGGAATCCGGACGTGCGCAAAGCCATGTTTGATGTCATGCGGTTCTGGCTCAACAAGGGCGTCGATGGTTTTCGGGTGGACGTGATGTGGCATATGATCAAGGATGATCAACTGCGCGACAACCCCACCAACCCGGATTACCAGCCGCATATGGCCACCTATGAGCAGCTTTTGCCGGTTTATTCCACCGACCAGCCCGAGGTACATGCGCTGGTGACGGAGATGCGCCAGGTGCTAGACGAATACAACGAGCGGCTGATGATTGGCGAGATTTACCTGCCCATTCATCAACTGGTGGCCTATTACGGTATCGACGGCAAAGGAGCGCACCTGCCTTTCAATTTCCAGTTGTTGCAGTTGCCCTGGGAAGCGCCCAAAATTGCGGCTGCCGTTGCCCAATACGAAGGGGTGCTGCCCGATGGCGGCTGGCCCAACTGGGTGCTGGGCAACCACGATCAGCCCCGAATTATCAGCCGGGTAGGGCGGGAACAGGCCCGCGTCGCTGCGATGATGCTGCTGACCCTGCGCGGTACGCCCACCATCTACTACGGCGATGAAATCGGGATGCGGGATGTGCCCATTCCGTTTGAGGAGGTGCAGGATCCGCAGGGCCTGAACATGCCCGATAAAAACCTGAGCCGCGACCCGGCCCGGACGCCCATGCAGTGGAGCGCCGAACCCAATGCCGGTTTTACCACCGGAAGGCCCTGGCTTCGGCTGGCCCAGAATTTTAACCGCGAAAACGTTGAAATTCAGAAAATTGATCGCTTCTCCATGCTTTCGCTGCATAAACGGCTGATTGAACTGCGGCAGCGGGAACCCGCGCTGACGGTAGGCGATTACAAGCCGGTATATGCCGATACGCAGTTGATGGCGTATATCCGGGAGGCTCCGGGGCAGGCGCGTTTTCTGATTGTGTTAAACCTGAGCCACCGGCCGGGTTATTTTAAACTAAAAGACCGTTCGATAAGCGGTACTATTGAGATTGCGACGTACCCCGAACTGGAAGGAATGGTAGTGAGTGAGCGTATTAACCTGGGAGGGGACGAAGGAATCATTGTGCGGCTTGATGACTCTATCCCTTCATGAAAACGATTGGTGCCAATTATACCGGAGACGGCCGCTGTATTTTTACGGTTTGGGCTCCGGAAAAGAAATCAATGACGTTACTGCTCCTTGACCCATCAGAACGCGAAATTTTGATGGATCGTGGTAAATGGGGCTATTTCAGCGTAGAACTAACGGACATTAAACCGGGAACACGGTATTATTTTAAACCGGATGGCGGCAAACCGTACCCCGATCCGGCGTCGCATTTTCAACCCGAGGGCATACATGGCCCTTCGGCGGTGGTCGATCAGGGCGCCCATACCTGGCAGGATCAGAGCTGGCGGGGGCTGTCGTTTCAGGATCTGATTCTGTACGAACTGCACGTGGGTACGTTTACGCCCGAGGGCACGTTTGAAGCCATCATTCCGCGTCTGGACGACCTGGCGGCCACCGGTATCAATGCGCTCGAACTGATGCCAATTGCGCAGTTTCCCGGTGTTCGCAACTGGGGGTACGACGGGGTTTATCTGTATTCAGTACAGGATTCGTATGGCGGACCGGCGGGACTGAAAAAGCTGGTGGATGCCTGCCACGCCCGCGGCATGGCGGTTTTTCTGGATGTGGTTTATAATCACCTGGGGCCAGAAGGCAATTATTTCGATCAGTTTGGCCCGTATTTCACGGAAAAATACTGCACGCCCTGGGGCAACGCGATCAATTTCGACGAAGAATGGGCGGATGGCGTCCGGGATTATATTTCCAATAACCCCCTGCACTGGTTCGAGCATTACCACATCGACGGGCTGCGTTTTGATGCCATTCACGAGGTTTTCGATATGGGGGCCGTTTCCATCTGGGAGCTGATTCACACCACAGTCAAAGTTCTGGAGCGCCGGTTGGGCCGGTCGCTGCACCTGGTGGCCGAATCGGACCTGAACAGTCCGAAAGTAATCAAAACACCGGAGGCTGGCGGGCTTGGCTTCGATGCGCAGTGGCTCGACGACTTTCACCACGCCCTGTACGTTCTGCTCGACAAGGCGGGCCGGGACCGGTATGCCGATTTTGGCCGGATGGAACAACTGGCCAAAGCCCTGACCGACGGTTTTGTCATGAGCGGGGAGTATACGACGTTCCGAAAACGGAAATTTGGGGCTTCGTCGGCCGGTATTCCGGGCGACCGCTTTGTGGCATTTAACCTCAACCACGATCAGGTGGGCAACCGTGTTAGCGGAGAACGTTTGTGTCACCTGATTGATTTTGAGCGGCAAAAGCTAGCCGCAGCCGTGTTGCTGCTGTCGCCGTATGTGCCCATGCTGTTTATGGGGGAAGAATACGCCGATGAGTCGCCGTTCTTTTATTTTGTCGATCACTCCGACGCGGACCTGATTCATGCCGTAAAAGAAGGCCGGAAGCAGGAGTTTGCCGCGTTCAGTTCCGATACTGAACCGCAGGATCCGTTCGAGATAGAAACCTTCACGAAGTCAAGAATTCAGTGGGAAAAACGGACCGAGGGTAAACACCGCATTATTCTGGAATGGCACCGGAAGCTGATTGAACTGCGCCGGACGGAAGCGGTATTGA
This sequence comes from Larkinella arboricola, assembly GCF_003259745.1. Classification (GTDB taxonomy): domain Bacteria; phylum Bacteroidota; class Bacteroidia; order Cytophagales; family Spirosomataceae; genus Larkinella; species Larkinella arboricola. The sequence goes on from NZ_QLMC01000007.1 coordinate 26,931, forward strand.
AAAATGTCGCCAAAAACGATATCCGCGTAACGGTACTGGGGCAGGCGGGTCTGGTTGTACACCGGCAAAGCGTTGGCGGCTACGATTACCTGATCGGATTGTATAATTTTTCCGATGAGGAAGTGTCGTACGAATTGCCCGGCTGGGTGCTGGGCTGGACCAAATTGCTGGATTCAAAGGAACCGCAATGGATGGAAAACGGCGACGACAGTTCAACGCTTCTGCCTGCGCAAGCCAAACCCGGTCAGGTGGTTACCCTGCCGCCCTGTAGCGTAACGGTTTATGCCGGTCAGGTGCAGCTGCCGGTCGATGCCCCGGTTTGACAGGCCGCATTCCTGTACCCACGGACTGGGCGGGGTGTCCGACGGTCCGTGGGAACGGGAATCAGCAAATTGCCTGAACCCAGTTCTCCTCTTCACAGTTCGGGCACTTCCCTGCGTCCTGGGTACCGGCTGGTTGCGGGTTGCCGCAATGGTAACAGACGTACCGGTCAGACTGGGGCGACTGCTGGCTGATGAATTCGGTATCCCATTCGGGCAGGATTGAAAGTCCGGGTTGCGGCTCCGGCTGTTTGATCAGCGTAAACGAACCATTGGCTTCCATATACAGGCGTTTGATCATACCGAGGTGGGTCAGCCCTTCCGAGCGAAGCTGGGCAAACAGCAATTCGCGCGCTACGCGGGAGCTTTGCATATTTTTCAGGTGCATGACCGAATTTTCCACCAGTGTAGCGGCAATGCCCTGCGAAATGCCTTCAAAATTTTCGTTCTTAGCCGCCCAGTACGACATCAGGCGCTGAATAAAAACCACGACCAGTGCAATGATCACGGCGGGCAGGAGGCCCCGGCTGGCGTCGAGAATCGGCACCCCGATAGCCGCAGCCAGCGAGATCATGGCTGCCATTTCGTTGCGGCTGAGTTGCGATGCCATGCGCCGGCCCATGAGCCGCATCGACCCCACCAGAATGAGATAGACGGCGGTTGCACGCAGCAGAATTTCAAGGTAAAAACTTACGGGCACTTCGCCCACCAGAATCCGCATCCAGTCGGATAAGTGTATTGCTTCTTTTTCCATGTTTTTTTAAATGACAGCCCCTACCCACTGCTTCGCCTTACAATTGGGACACGTGCCGGGTGCTTCGTTTGTTCTGACGGTATAGCCGCAATTGTTACAGGCTACACTGGATTCCGCCGGGTGTTGATGAATGGTTTGAATTTCCGGATCGTTGGGTGGGAAAATTGATAAGCCCGGCCGGTCTTGCTCGTCTTCGTAAATGCTGAACATACCGTAGGCTTCCAGGTAGAGCCGCTTTACTTTGCTTAGGTTATACACATTTTTATTTCGTAAAGCCGCAAAAACCTGCTGGTGCGAAAGCCGGTTTTTGGCCATTGTGTGCAATTGAATGATTCCGTCTTTAACCAGCATCGTTTCCGTACCCTGAATGACCTGTTCGGCTTTGTTGCTTCTGAAGCCCCATAGGTTGGTTACACGCAGAAAAGTCAGGGCGCACAGCAGGGCCAGAACGCCCGATAACAACCCCCGATCGGGTAATTGCATAGCCGGTGAAACGATGGCCCCCAGTGTCAGCATAACGGCCATTTCCAGATTGGTTAACTGGCCGTTCATTCGTTTTCCCAAAAGCCGCAGAATAACAAGCAGTAGGATGTAGATTAGGGTGGTTCGGATAAATACCTCCAGCAAGAATTCGGCTGGGGCATTGCCGATCAGAATGCGCTCCCAGTCGTTTAAAAAAATCTCCTCCTTTTTCATATCCCCCTAACTCGCTGTCGAGAAAAAATGATTGAAATTTTATGGGAAAAATTAGGGTGATGGGCGAAATAGGATAATTCGCAGATTGGATAAGCCCGGACAATAGATAAATAACAAAAAAAAAGCCAGACGGCTGCCGGATGAGTTAGTAAGGTAATCAGCTATCCGATCCATGAAAAAAATAATTATCCTCTGTTTTTTTCTTATCACCGCCTGTCAGAACAGCAAAACCGAATCCTCCAAAAAAGATGCTCCTCCGGTTCCGGTTCCAACGGATTTTATTCAGGAGCTCTGGTATAAGAACAGCCTGATTTACAGCGTCGATGTAGAGGTTTTTAAAGACACCGACGGCAATGGCTACGGGGATTTTAAAGGCATTACCCAGCAACTGGATTACCTCAAAAAACTGGGGGTTGATGCCATCTGGCTAGCTCCTTTTCAGCCCACCCCCAACAAGGACGACGGTTACGACATCTCCGACTTTTACGGTATTGACAAAAATCTGGGCACCGAAGCGGATTTTAACGAATTCATGCGGCAGGCCCACCAGCGCGGCATCCGGGTGTTGATGGATCTGGTCACCAACCACACCTCCGACCAGCATCCGTGGTTTCAGCAGGCCATTCAGAACAAAAATTCGCCTTACCGCTCCTGGTACGTCTGGTCGAAAGAACGGCCGGAGAAGTGGGACCGGGGCATGGTATTTCCCGGCGTTCAGAAAGATGTCTGGACGTTTAACAAACAGGCCGGAGAATATTATTACCACCGTTTTTATGAGTCGCAGCCGGATTTAAACATGCAGAACCCGGCGGTTTTGCAGGAAATGCGCAAGGTGATTAAGTACTGGCTGGATAAAGGAATATCGGGTTTTCGGGTAGATGCCGTGCCGTTCCTGATCGAGATTGCCAATGCGGACTTTGATCCGGATAACCCGGAGCATCAGTTTGATATGATCGCCCAACTGCACCAGTACATTCAATGGCATAAGAGCGATGCCATTCTGCTGGGCGAAGCCAACGTTGACCCCAAAGAGCAGGAACCGTATTTTGGTAAGGATGGACAGGGGATGCAGACCATGTTTAACTTCTTTGCCAACCAGCACCTGTTCTATGCTCTGGCCACCGGCGAAGTTAACCTGCTGGCCAAATCCCTGGAAGATACGAAAGACATTCCGCCGACGGCCCAGTGGGCACAGTTTCTGCGCAACCACGACGAAATTGATCTGGGGCGGCTCAGCGACGAGGAGCGCGGCAAGATTTACGCCCGCATGGGCCCCGACACCAACATGCAATTGTATAACCGGGGCATCCGGCGTCGGCTGGCTCCGATGCTCGGCAACCGCCAGTTGATTGATCTGGCCTACAGCTTATTGTTTTCGTTGCCGGGTACGCCGGTTATCCGCTACGGCGAAGAAATTGGTATGGGCGATGACCTGTCGTTGCCGGAACGGATGGCCATTCGGACGCCTATGCAGTGGTCCGGCGCGTCAAATGCCGGTTTTTCCACCTCGGCCAAGACGGTGCGCCCCGTTATCAGTCAGGGGGCGTATGGCTATCAAAAAGTCAATGTCGCCCAGCAACTGGCCGATTCGTCGTCTCTGCTGAACAAGATTACGAACCTGTCACGTTTGCGGAAAGACTGTCCGGAGATTGGCTGGGGGCAATGGGAACTGATCGACAGTGGTTCTCCGAACGTGCTCGCCATTCGTTACGACTGGGAAGGGCAATCGCTGCTGATCCTGCACAATTTCAAACCCGATCCGCAGAAATTGCGGTTTGACCCCGAAAAGAAAAATGGCCGGACGCTGGTGAGTTTACTGGACAAAACCGAAAGCAAGGCCGAAAACGACGGGAAGTTTCCGATCCAGCTGCGCGGTTATGGCTACAACTGGTATCGGTTAACGAAATAATCCCTCGTTTTCGGCCTGCCGGTTTGCTTTACCAGCGGTTATAGAGCGTGGCCCACTCCCGGAGCTGAGTTTCCTCGGCTTCGGTGAGTTGACCGGGCCGCAGACGCCATAGCCAGTTATTTTCTGTACCCGCCGGGGTATTGATCCGGGCGCTTTCGTCCAGACCCAGGAGGTCCTGCACCGGTAGAATCACGGTTTTGGCCACCGACGCATAAACCAGCTGCGCCAGGGCCAGATGCACATCCTTTTCGTTGACCGGTTTGCCCACGTACTGGGTCACTTTTTTCTGGATGTCTTTGCCTAAATCCTGACGGTACCAGCCCCGCGTCGTGTTGTTGTCGTGGGTGCCGGTGTAGGCAATAAAGTTGGTCGTGTAGTTGTGCGGAATGTGCGGAGACTGCGGCAATTCCTTGTGGAACGCAAACTGGATTACTTTCATGCCCGGCAACTGGAACGCATCCCGAAGTTCGTATACCGACTCGCTGATGTCGCCCAGGTCCTCGGCCACCAGCGAAAGCGTACCGAGTTCTTTTTCCAGCGCCTGAAAGAATTCCTTGCCCGGTCCGGGTTTCCATTCACCCTTGATGGCCGTTTTTTCGCCCGCCGGTACTTCCCAGTACTCATCCAGTGCCCGAAAATGGTCAATCCGCACCAGATCATACAACTCCGCATTTTTCTCAATCCGCCGAATCCACCAGTCGTAATTCCGTTCCCGGAGTCGATCCCAGCGAAACACCGGCATTCCCCAAAGCTGACCATTGGCGTTGAAGTAATCGGGTGGTACGCCCGCTACCGACACGAGTTTACCTTGTTCGTCCAGACTGAAAATGTCGGGCTGTGACCAGACATCGGCCGAATCGTAGCTCACGTAAAACGGCAGGTCGCCCAGCAGGTGGATTGCCTGATTGTTGCAGTAGGTTTTGAGCTGGTGCCACTGCCGGGAAAACATAAACTGCTCCCATTTGACTTTTTCCAGTGCATCGCCGTTTTGTTCCGAAAAGGCTTTCAACGCATCGGGTTGCCGCAAACGGTATTCTTCCGGCCACTGAAACCAGGCCTGACCCTGATGCTGTTCTTTCAGCGCAATATAAAGTGCGAAGTCGTTGAGCCACAGGTTTTCCTGTTTGCAAAACTGCCGGAACGGCTCGTGCAGGGCGCTATTCGCTCCGCTTTTGAAGGTCTGGAAGGCTTTTTCCAGCAGGTCTTTCCGGACCTTTTCGGCCCCCGCATAATCTACTTTATCCTTTATCGGAAGCTGGTAGGCTTTCAAATCCTCCTTCGTCAGCAAACCGTCCTGCGCCAGAACATCCGGACTCAGCAGGAGGACGTTCCCGGCCATGCTGGAAAAGGTGCTGTAGGGCGAATGACCCGTGCCTGATTCGGTTGGGTTGAGCGGCAGAATCTGCCAGTAATGCTGACGGCTTCGGCTGAGAAAATCCGCAAACTTCCAGGCTTCCGGTCCCAGATCGCCCACCCCAAAGGCCGATGGCAGGGAGGTAATGGGCAGCAATAGGCCCGCACTCCGGTCGGTCAGGCTGGGTTGTAAATGCAGCACCGCTAACGGCAACGTCTGGAAAAGGTCTTTCACGGCCACGCTGTCGGTGGACAAACCGCTGGTTTTGAGGAAAATGTTTTTCCACTCGACGGGCGCATCCGGTGGCAGCACCAGGCGCGTATCTTTCCAGTCCAAAGCCGTCACGGCCTTGTTTTGCTGCTGGCTCATGATGCCCAGATGGAGCGGCACGGCCACCACCACCCAGCTTTGGCGGTGCCGACGCGCAAACGCCAGCACATGGTCTTTGTAACGCCCTTCCACCGCCAGCGGAATGTATTGCCCCTGCGCAAAGAGTTCGGGGTGTTGTTTGCGTTCGTTCAGCAGCGCGTGGGTCAGCCAGAGTTTGATGCGCGCATCGTACCGGTTTTCCCAAAGGGTATTCAGCAGGGTTGGATCGGGTTCCGAATCCTCGGCGGTCAGTTCGTCCAGCCATTGCTGGCGTAGTTCGTAATTGACCGGGCGACGGTTATCGGGATCGACCAGGCTAAAATCCCACAGTTCGCAGCCCTGGTAAATATCGGGAACACCGGGGCAGGTTGCTTTAAGGATGACCTGCGCCAGCGAGTTGATAATGCCAAAATCGGCCACCTGCCGGTGAAACTTCTGAAAGCTTTTCCAGAACGGTTTTTTCGGGTTCAGCAACTGCCGGATGAAGTTTTTCATCGCTTCTTCGTAGTCCGTAGCCGGCGAATTCCAGTCGGAATGTACCTTCGCTTCCCGCATGGCTTTCTCCAGGTACTGTTCCATCCGGCTATCAAACTCATCGGCATCCTGACCGGGCATGGGATAGGCTCCCACTAGCGTCTGGTAGATAAAATACTCGTCGTTGGCGTCGGGCGCACCGTCCTTTTTCAATCCGGCATTGAGCTGCTGCCACTCCTGCACGGTTTTGATCCACAGATCGGGCAGGGAGCTCAGGGCATTGAGCCGCGCCCGAACGTCTTCTCCGCGTTTGGTGTCGTGGGTCGAGGTGCCGTTCAGGGCCAGGGGCCAGTGCTGCTGGCGTTCCTGCATGAGCCGGTGAAACTCAGTAGGGTCGGTGCCAAAGGCTTCCGGCGAATCGCCTACTTCGTTGTGCCCGATAAACCGGTTGTACGTATACATCAGCGTATCTTCGACGCCTTTGGCCATCAGCGGACCCGACACCTGCATGCAACGCTGGTAGAAAAAGGCCACCTGCTGGTTATAGGCTTCATCGCCTTGCTGCGGTTTTTTTAGGAAAACGTCTTCCAGCAGATTAATGGCGGTTTTCAGTTCCGGTTTATCGTTCCGGACCTCATTCAAAATCTCCTGAACGGCCGCAGCTTCGGTTTCGCTCAACGGGAACTGGCTCCCGTAATACCGGTAAACAGGGCAGTAAATCAGAAACGCGCCAATAGCCGCTTGTAGGCTGTCAGCTGGCAGGGCGGCCAGCGCGTTTTCCTCCACCAGATTCAGTTCCAGAAAATACCGGTACAGGTTGTCCAGTTCGCCCCCCATGTGCTGGTAAAGAATGGCGGCTTTTTTCTCCAGAACCTGCCGCTGAACGGGCGTTTTGTCGCCGGTGAGCTGTTGGTAAAACCGGGTGAAGGCGTCCTTGCCGGCCGGGTAGGTCAGTACGTTGTTGACCTGCGCCAGAAAATCGTAGCCGGATGTGCCCTGAATGGGCCAGTTGACGGGCAGTTCTTCATTCAGTTCCAGGATTTTTTCAACGACGATGTATGTTTCTTCGCCAACCAGTTCCCGCAGCCGTTCGAGGTACTGAGTGGGGTTGTACAGACCGTCGATGTGGTCAATCCGTAAGCCGGTGAATATCCCCTCTTCGAGCCAGCTTTTCAGTTGCTGGTGAAAGGTCGTGAAAACGGTTGCATCCTGGATGTTCAGGCCAATCAGACTATTTACCGTGAAGAAACGCCGGAAGTTGATCTGTTGCCCGGTTTCTTCGTACGACCCCAGTCGATATGCCTGTTCATCGGCCAGTTGCTGGAGTTGCTCCGGATTGGCATTAATCGCTTTCAGCCGGGCTTTGATATAGCTTTTGATTGTAGCGTTTTTCAGCAAAGCCGTAAACTGCTGGCGAAATTCGGTCATCGCCAGACCGTAGGCTTCCGGTTCTTCCACGAGCTGCACCTGCCGGATTTGCTCGATAAGCTGCTGAATAGCTTCCGGTGCGGTTTCGTCGGTTGTTTGCAGAATGGTAGGATAGGAGCGTAACCGTAAGGGATATACGGAATCATAATACTGAAACACCAGTCGGCCCTCCTGATACTTGACGGTAAGTTCCCGGCTTTTGATCACCTCTTCCAGCGGAGCGCCCAGAAACGGAACCACCGGCCGACCGTGAAAAACCCGACTCGTCAGGGCGGTATCAAAAAAAGCGGCAAAGCGCGACAACGGCCCTTTTTCCAGCACATCCATCAGCCAGGGGTTATGCGGATGAAACGCCATATGGTTCGGAACCGTGTCCTGAAGCCAGCCGATACCCAGATTACGGAGCCGCTTACTAAGCGTTTTAAGTTGATTCTCCGTGCCAATTTCCGGATCAACGCGCTGGGGATTGACCCCATCGTAGCCGTGCTGGCTGCCCGGTACCGATTCAAAAATCGGTGACGCATAAAGAGCGCCAATACCTAGCTTTTCCAGATAGGGGAGTATTTTTTCGACGTCTTTGAAAGTAAAATCCTTATGAAACTGAATTCGATACGTGGTAACGGGATTGTTCATACGTGTAAGTTAATCCGGCCTGCTTGTTATCGTCTCGGAACGAGGGCCTGTTGTATTGCCTAAATACGGACCTGACTAAATGGTTTGTAATCGGAAGGGGCGAATTAGCGAACGGCACCCTGGCCAGCCGCCACCACTGCCTGCATAAAAAGGCGGCAAGCAATCCTGTTGATCACCTGCCGCCTTTCGGGTCACTTTCCAGTGTTGCTTACTCGTTCTTGGCTCCTTCATTTACGGAGGTTTCCGCAATGTCGGTCAGTAGTGAGTCCGTTTTCTTTTCTTCAGCCAGTGTGGTTTCCAGCAGTTTAGCGGCTTCGGTATACCCCAGCACACCGGCCAGGGTTTTCAGCGTTCCGTACGAAGCAATTTCGTAGTGTTCGACTTTCTGGGCCGCCGAGATCAGGGCCACATCGCGCGTCAGCGAGCCATCTTCGGTATCATCAATGAGTTCTTCCGCTTCTTTAATCAGCCCTTCCATGGCTTCGCATTTCTTGGCCGATGCTTTTTCGCCCACGCCTTCGAACACCTGTTCCAGACGCGTAATTTGCTTTTCGGTTTCGGCCAGGTGCGTGTCGAAAGCCTCCCGCAACTGATCGGAAGTGGCCGATTTAGCCATTTTAGTCAATGCTTTGGTCAGGTGTTTCTCCGCCCAGTAGATATCCTTCAATTCGTCTACGAACAGCTCTTTCAGCTCACTTTGATCGGTCGTTTCTTTTGACTTTGCCATTGTTTTAAAGTTTGTTTACTTAAAAACTCTAACCGGCAAGCTCTTTATTTTGTTTACATTTTAAAATCAACCGGACCAGCCCGGCAACCACGCGGTGCCAGCAGAGTTTTACCCAGAAGGTCTGGAAAACAACGTTTTAAACTTGAATACGAATGAGTGAAGACTTGCACGGAAATGTTCCCGATTCTTTTCCCGTTGCCCTGCTGATTATTGACATGATCAACGATCTGGAGTTTCCGGAAGGGGAGGTATTTCTGGAACCGGCTACCCGGGCCGCCGAGAAAATAGCCGCACTGAAACAAAAAGCCCGCAACCTGAACATTCCGGTTATCTACGCCAACGACAACTTTGGCCGCTGGCGCTCGGATTTTACCGAAGTAGTAGAACACTGCCTGAACGACGGGGTACGGGGGCAGCCGCTGGCCGAACTGCTTCGCCCGGATTCGGACGATTATTTTGTGCTCAAGCCCAAGCACTCGGCCTTTTATGCCACTACCCTGGAAACCCTGCTGGAGTACCTGAAAGCCAAACGTTTAATCATTACCGGGCTCAGCGCCGATGTGTGTGTGCTTTTTTCAGCCAGCGACGCCTACATGCGCGAGTTTGAGCTGTATATCCCTTCGGACTGTGTGGCTTCCGGCTCCGCCGAGCACACGCAGGAAACCCTGGAATACGTCGAACGCGTGCTTAGTGCTGACACAACGCCTTCCGATCAGCTCGACCTGGGGGAGCTGTGCCGGAGCAGGGAATAACCGTCGGTACGGTATCAAAGCGGTCAGGAGCCTTCGGGAGCCAGCAGTGGTAAAGCCACGGTGAAATACGTTTGGTCGGAGGTGACGATGGGGTCGGTTTGGGCCAGGAGACGGTATTTAGCGAGAATATTCGACAAACCAACCTGATTGGACGCCACGCGCCCGGTCTTGCGCTGAAGGTTGTTGCGGACAATCAGCCGCCCTACCTGTGTGGTTTTGATCTCGATCAGCAGCGGTTTATTGCTGTGGATGACGTTGTGCTTGACGGCATTTTCAACCAGCATCTGCAAGGTCAGCGGAGGGAGTCTGTAGGTCTGAAACGGTTCGGTAACCCCGATTTCCAGCCGGATGCCCGCGCCGTAGCGGGTTTTGAGCAGGTGGAAATACGACTGAATAAACGTCAGTTCGGTTTCCAGCGTGGTTAGTTCGTCCTCGTTGGTTTGCAGTAAATACCGGTAAACCTTCGACATTTCGTCTACAAACTCCTCGGCCCGCTCGGGTTCGTCGGCAATCAGCGACGAGAGCGAGTTGAGGCTATTGAACAGAAAATGCGGGTTTACCTGACTTTTCAGGCTTTCGTACTGGCTTTGCAGATTCACTTTCTTCAACTGCTCCTTTTCCAGTGTGTTTTCGCGCCATTTGTTGAGCGAATAAACGCCCTCATCAATGCCGACCGACACCAGATTCGCCACCAGGTTAAGCAGGAGTATTTTTCCGGTCATGGCCGGGTTGTGGTGGTAACCAAACAGATGGAAGGTATCGTAGAGGAAAATGCCGCCCAGGATAAAAACCGGTGTAACCAGCATAAACACCAGCAGCAGGCGCCAGACCCGTTGCCAGGTTTGCCCGAAGTTGGGATACCGCCGAACGACCATCTGCGTCAGTTTGTCGAGGGAAAGCTGACAGCCGCTGGCAATAGCTAGGTTGAGCAGAGTGGCCCATACAAACGTCCAGAAGTCCGACAAATACCGTTCGCCGATTATCCAGTAGGAAATAACCGGAATAAACCAGGGGAACAGCAGCAGAAAGTGCCACTGTCTCGGTTTCCGAAAGCGCGGTAGATGACGGAATAGATCCAAAAAAGAAAACTTCATAACTCGACCGTATCCGCTGAATGTAACGGTTTGGAGAATCTCCAGCACGGTATTCAGGGATTAGTTGCTCAAATTTCTGTCTGAATTGCGAAAAGCCGTTCCTGAATGGTGGTTTTATTTCCCATCGGGTCAGGATCGGGCCGATTGGGAAACCAGCAAAGGCAGCGATACCTCGAAATACGTGTCGGTTTCCAGCACCTGCACTTCTTCCGAACCCAGTTGCCGGAACTTGGCCATCAGATTGGTGAGTCTGGCCTGCGACAAATCCATTTTGACGGTTTTGCGCTGCACATTATTCCTGACCAGCAGCCGGCCCTCCCGGGTGGTCTGAATAGTGATGGATAACGGTCGGCGGGTACTCATGACGTTGTGTTTGATTGCGTTATCAATCAGCGTCTGGAGGCTCAAAGGCGGGAGCAAATGGTCCAGTAGAGCCGCATCGGTAGCCTGATCGATGCGCAGACCGGAGCCATACCGGGTTTGTAACAGATCGGTATAACTGCCCATGAATTCCAGTTCGGTTTGCAAACTGACCAGCTCGCGGGTATTGGACTGGAGCAGATACCGATAAACTTTGGAAAGCTGATCGACAAACTGTTCGGCCCGCTGCTGATCTTCGCCGATCAGCGACGAGAGCGAAGTGAGGCTGTTGAACAGAAAGTGAGGGTTGATCTTGAGTTTCAGCGTGTCGAGCTGGTGTTGAAGGGTTGCCTGCCGAAGCTGTTCATTTTCAGTTTGGTCGTGGTGCCACTGGCGATAGGTGTAAAACACGTTCAACGCTACGCAGAAACAAAGGTCGAACACCAGCCCCAGGACCAGAATCGGACGCACCGACGGCCAGGTAAACGGAACGCCCAGACTCGGAAAAAGGCTGTAGACGAATATGTCCAGCACGGCCAGACCCACGGTAAGCCCGCCCACCAGCACCAGCATCACCAGCGTTCGCAGGGTAGCCTGTTCGACACCCGGATACCGCCGAATGACCCAGCGCACGGACAGCGTCAGGGTAATAACCGAAAACCAGTACAATCCGAAAACAATAGTGGTGCCCAGGGCGAATATCCGTCCGTCTTCAAAGTAACGGGGGCCGATGAAGTAGTAGTTGCCGATTGGAAACAGAATCGGCATCATCAACAAATGGTACCAAAGTTCCCAGCGGGAGAAAAATGCGGTCAATCGCCGGTAAAACTTTTCAATCATAGCAAAGAACGTCGGATCGTATCGTTCTGTCAAATTTTCTCCCAAGTTACTTTTTTTGAAGGATGCTTCAAATCGGAACAACAAACCGGGCCGGAAAACAATGCACCCTGCAAGGGCTGGCGTTAAAACAGTATTCGAAAAGAAGTTGATTTCTTTGGCAAATTTGGGGCATCTTTGCAGAATTTCATTGTTGCCGTTAGCCTGATCCCATGACTTTTCAATCTCAGACTGCTATTGTTACCGGCGCGGGAATTGGTATTGGTTTTGCCATCGCCCGTGATCTGGCCCGCCAGGGCGCTTCTGTTTTACTCAATGACCTCGACGAAGCCGTAGCCCACCGGGCTGCCGCCACCATCCGGCAGGAGGGAGGGCGTTGTCTGGCCTATCCGGGCGATGTTTCCGATGTGGCCTTTATTGAGTCAATGGTCGAAAAAGCCGTTGCCGAGTTTGGTAAACTGACCATTGTGGTGGCCAATGCCGGTATTACCATTTTTGGCGATTTCTTTGATTACCAGCCCGCTAACTTTCAGAAGGTGGTAGACCTGAACCTGCGGGGCAGTTTCTTCCTGACCCAGCTGGCGGCCCGTCAGATGCGGGCGCAGCAGGAAGGTGGAAGTGTGCTGCTGATGTCGTCGGTAACGGGGCATCAGGCCCATCCGGGGCTGGCGGCTTACGGTATGACCAAAGCCGCGCTGGAGATGCTGGCCAAAAATCTGGTGCTGGAACTCTCGCCCTACGGCATCAACATCAACGCCGTTGCACCGGGGGCGACGCAGACGGAGCGCACGCTGGATGACCCGACGTATGTGCCAATCTGGTCGCGCATTACGCCGATGGGGCGACCCGCTACGGTTGATGATATTTCCAACGCGGCCCTGTTTCTGGTGTCTCCGCAGTCGCGTCACATCACGGGCCAGAGCCTGGTAGTCGATGGAGGCTGGACGGCGGTTAGCCCCCCGCCGATTGCGGGTGAATAAGCGTTCTGGTCAAAAAGCTTACCGATACGGTTTTACTTCATGGAGGTAAAACCGTTCTTATTTCCGGCCCAGCGTAATAAGGACAACCCCCGTCAGAATAATCAGAGCCGCCAGAATCGAGGAACTCGTCAGGGCTTCTCCGGCGAAGGCCCAGCCCAGCAGCATGGCAACAACGGGATTGACATACGCATACGTGGAAACCAGTTGCGGAGAAGCGTTGCGGGCCAGCCAGGCAAACGACGAAAAGCCGATGATGGAACCGAAAATAATCAGGTAAATCAGCGACCCGATGGCTTTGACGGGCGCATCACCAATGCTCGTCGGGGTCACGTTTTCCGTCAGCATACTGAACAGGAAAAGAACCCCACCGCCCACCAGCATCTGAACGGCGCTGGAAATCAGCTGCGAAGGCAGGCTCAACTTGCCCGAAAGCAGCGTGCCCAACGCCCAGGAAATGTTGGCAACCATGATCAGCCCGATGCCCAGCCAGGTATTGGTGGTGGACGAAACTCCTACACCCGTCGGTTGCACCAGCAGCGAAACGCCCAGCAGACCAACCAGCAACCCGGCCAGTGATAAGTTGGTGGGCCGGATGTGGCCGAAACTAATCCAGTTAAAGAGAATAATGAAAAGCGGTACGGTAGCCGCCAGCAACGCGGCTATGCTCGTCGGCACGTATTGCAGTGCCACCGACATACACCCGTTGGCGATGGTCAGCAGCAGCACCCCAATCAGGCCAGCCGACACCCATTGCTTCGGGGTAGGGGCTGGCAAACCGCTAATCCGGGCGTACAGGTACAGAATCAGCCCCGCCGTACTAAGCCGCAGCGATGCCATGTAAAGCGGAGGCATCCGCTCGGTCATGAAGTGAATAAATAAATAGGTTGACCCCCACAAGGTATACACGGAAGCCAATGCCATCCAAAGCGTTAAACGGGGCGACTGAATTTTCTTAAGCAGAACGGTATTCATAACTCACTCTTTTTGCTGTTACTGTTACAACAGCAAAGAAATAGAAATATTCCCAGAGCCGAGCCTTAAATTTTTTTAATGGAAATGATTAGTTTTAATAATAGTTAGAATAGGATTTTAAGTCAGTTGTAGTGCGTGCTGGCTTCCAGTGAGAAAGGGATTTTCTCCGTAATCGTAAAGTGGGCCGTATTGTCAAGTACCTGGCGATAGCGATAGATATACATTACAAACAGCGTATCAAACATCGCCGGATCGTTGGTGGTCTTCAACTGGCGCAGCAGTTCATTGACATACATCGCGTCATTCATACGTTTCTGAAGTTTGGGTTAGCAGAAAGAAGCACTTCGTTCGCAATCAGGATTCAAACCAGTTTTTTAAGGACGGATAGTCGTGCAGTAGTTGTTCAACATAGGCGTTGGTTTGCTCATTAACGGTTTTGAGTGTATCGGTGTGTTTGTTAAACCGGCTTACTGTTTCGCTTTTTTGGTTTGAAACCCGGTGGATGGTTGACGGTAAATCCTGAATTAATTCCGCCACGGTATTGATCAATACCTCTTTTAAACTGAGTACATTCTGTACGGTTTCTTCGGGAATAAGTAGACGGTCGCTTTCCTGTAGAACAAAGTTTAAAAAGTGAAAATTTTGGTAAAGTTCATCGGCGGCCTCCCCCCATTGAGGCAGTAAGTTTTCGAAAGGAGCAATCGGATTAGGGCTTTGACGCTTATACATCATATAGGTTACTTGATATTTAAACGACTGATAATGAGTAATTTGATACTGAGTCGTTAGTTTAACCTTTATTTAGATGCTGCTTTCACTAAAAAGTAACAACGTGTTTTTGGGCTTTGTCTAAATTAATAGGAATCAGACTGTAGCCAATGGTTCGTAGGTGGGCGTCAGGTAAGTTACACAGGCAATGTTGTTTTGCCAGACAAATATAAATAAAAAGTAAATAGGTCAGGCAGCGATATTCCGGATAACTCGGACCCCCATTCCGGTTTACGTACAACCGATCCAATCAGTTGTTCCGGAATGTGGGCGGATAAAAAATTGGCGTGTCTGGAAAAGTTGATTCTGGTCATAAAAAAAGCCGGAAGGTTGTCGCTTCCGGCTTCTGATACTAATCCGTTGATCAGTTGAGAAGTATGGATTACAAGTCGGCAATAGCCTTGTTGATTTCATCTTTTGTTTTGCCGGTTTTCTGCTGGACTTTGCCCCACATTTCGTCTTCCTTGCCTTCTTCGTAGGTCAGGTCGTCGTCGGTCAAATCGCCGTAGGCTTGTTTGATTTTGCCTTTCAGTTCATTCCAGCCACCTTTTACAGTTGTCTCGTTCATGGTTGATATGTGTTTTGTGTGAATTATAGTGATACAATTCCGGAGAATTATACCATAATAACCAGCGGCTCGAAGAATTGTTTGAAAAGAGGCCAGTCAGCGCCCTTTTATAAGGTACGGTGTTCATCGACACGGGTCCAGGTCTGGGTTTTGCCAAGCAGCGAAATACCCACGTAGCCCCGGACATCAAGCGTATTGGGATTTTTCAGGGTCAGCTTGCAATTGTATTCTTTGCCATCTTCGGGGTTATAGATCATGCCGTTTTCCCACACTTTGCCGCCGTCGTAATTAAAACCCTGCATGACATCCAGACCAACCAAAGGCCGCGACCGCAGGTTGGCTGCGCTGTTTCTGACGTCGGTGCGGGGTTTACCGGTGGCCGGGTCGGTGGGTTGTTTTAGCCAGACCAGTTTGCCAAAATATTTATCCCCTTTTTTGTAAATCTGAATGCGCCCCTGCTTGGTCCCGTTCAGCCACGTACCCAGAACGGCATCCGGATTGTACTGCGGAGTAGGCTTGAAAGCGGTTAATGCACTGGTAGTCAGGAGGAGTACGGCAAGCCAACGAAACGGTTTCATTACTTTTTAGAATGTTGATGGAACTTCCAGATTAAGTACGGTATTAAACGTAAAAATAATCAAAAAATGTGTGTCCGGAAATGGCTCATTTTTGCGGATTTCGGCTCATTTTTGCACGTCTGATTTCGCAAGCCTCAGCAGGACCGTTATACTATGATAAAACTTGATCCGAACCGCACCTATCCGCACGAAACCGAGTCGCGGACCATCGTCCGGTTTCAGGACTGCGACCCGTTGCAGCACCTGAACAACGCGAAGTACCTCGACTATTATTTCAATGCCCGCGAAGATCAGGTAGCTACCCAATATAACTTCAGTCCGCTCCAGTTGTTTCGCGAATACAAAACCAGTTGGGTGGTTTACCAGCATCAGATTGCCTATGTACGCCCGGCCATGGTGAGCGAGTGGATTCGGATTGTGTCCCGCATTATCTATTACGATGAGGATACCATGATCACCGAGTATTACATGACCGATGATTCGCGGAGGCAACTGAAAAACGTGCTGTGGATGACGTCAAAATACGTCAGCGTGGTGACTGGCAAGCGGATTCCGCACCATCCGGAAGTAATGGCCTTTCTCGATGCCATCAGCATGAAAAATATTGATTTTCATAACCTCAATTTCAACGACCGGATTCGCCAGATTAAAGAGCAACTGGCGCAGGAGGGAAGCGAAGGCGTGAATGACTGAAATAAAGGAAAATTGATAAAGCCCGGAAAGCGGGTTAGCGAGCAGACCGCCCACTAACCCGCTTTCCGGCTAAGGCTCTTTCAATAGAAAACTTCGGTCTTATTTCCCTCAAGCTGTTTAAGCAGGCTAGCCGACACGGTTTTCTGCTCGCTGATGGGATTGCCACGGATGAACAGCTTTTTTAACGTGTGCAGTTGATTAATCTGAACCGGTAATTCGGTCAGCCGGTTGTGGCTCATATCAAGCTCTTCCAGGTATGGCAGTGTAAAGACCTGCGGAGGAACCGTCCCAAAAGCGTTGTGACCAATATCCAGAATTCGCAAATAATAGAGTTTCTCTAGGCTGGCGGGCAGACTAGCCAGGAAGTTGTGATGGGTGTATAGCACCTGAAGTTTCCGCAAACGCCCCAGTTGCCGGGGTAAGTCGTTGAGTTTGTTGTTGGAAAGGGCCAGTTGCTGCAACCGGCGCATCCGGCAAAGCCGTTCGGGCAGCACCCGCAGGTTGTTGTAGTACAAATCGAGCACTTCCAGACGTTTCAGGCGGCTAATGCTGCCGGGAAGCTCGTTGAGCCGCGCCCGGTATAAATTAAGGTCTTTCAGATGACGCATCCGGCGCAGGGGCGCGGTGTTCAGTCCGCCCGAAAAGTTGTTGTAACCAAGCCAGAGGCTTTCCAGTCGGCGGTTTTGGGCGACGGCTTTCGGAACGGCGGTAATGCCGGTTGACTGAATGTTCAGAATTTTCAGGTGTTTGTTGCGGGCCACGTGCAGCCCATCACTGCTCAGCGGATTATACGACACATCCAGTTGACGCAGCTTCGGAATCATAAAGACTTTTTCGGGGATAATGTGAATGCCGTTGATGCTCAGATCCAGTACTTCCAGATTTGGAAACCGGTAAATCACTTCCGGGACTTCCGTTAATTCCAGCGTATTAAAAACCAGGTGTTTAACGGTATCAGGCCGGGTAGTTTTCTCCGCCTGTTCGAGGGTCGTCAGAATGCCCGGACCCCGGCGTAGTTTCCGGCGTGAGGGCTGTTTGCCCACCGCCATACCGGAAGAATACTGATACGGTTTGTCGCCCGTGACCGGAAACCGATACGTCGAAAACCACTGGCAGAGTATGGGATCGATCCGTTCTTTAAACCGCATCAGGACCAGACTATCCGGAGCTTTGCCGGAAAAATTGGTAGAAAATTCGTGATAAACTTTGTCTACCGAACCGTCTGCACTGGCGTAGAGATGGACGAGTAGGTAGCAGGTCGTGTCCTGTAACAGACCGGCCTTTTTAAACATCTGGTTAACATCTTTCTCAAACTGGGTATACAGTTCAAACCGCTTCTTTTCACCGGGCGTCCATTCATCCGGCGATCGAAGCCCGGTGGCCACCGGTACTGTGCCAAAAGTTGGATCAATAACCTTTTCAACGGCGATATATTCTTTCGCCAGTTTTTTAGCGGTGGCCTCGTGTTCCGATTTGGTCAGGCAAACCGTTTGGGCCGTTACACTGCCCGCCATGAGGACACCAAAGAGGATTCGAAAGAGATTGCCCATTGTTTCAACGTAGATTATAGGTGTTTAACGTTAAATATAGTTAATAATTTTAGCCAGGCTCCGTTTTTGGTGCAAAACGCTGCAAATTAGTTTTTAACATTTATTACGAAATTTTTCGTATATCATACTTGACTTCTACGAATCGTTTCGTATACCTTTGTTACGAACTATTTCGTAGATAGGCGGACCCCATCGTCCATTCGTTCGAACAGTAAACAAAAATCCATGAAACCAACAGACGCTGAACTGGAAATTTTGCAGGTATTATGGGCCAGCGGCCCCAGCACGGTCCGGCAGGTGAACGACCGCCTGAGCCAGACAAAAGACGTGGGCTACACCACCACCCTGAAGCTCATGCAGATCATGCACGACAAGGGACTGCTCAGCCGCACCGAAGAGGGCCGTTATCACATTTATCAGGCGCTGGTTGACGAAAAGGAAACCCAGCAGCATTTGCTCAATCGCTTCGTCGACACGGCTTTTCGGGGGTCGGCCATGAACCTGGTCATGCAGGCGCTGGGCAGCAGCAAGGCCACTCCGCAGGAACTGGAGGAATTAAAAAAGCTGATCAATAATCTGAATCCGTCCTCAAACAACGAATCCCGATGAACGCCTTTCCCTTGTTTTCCGAACCTTTCACCAACGCGCTGGGCTGGGCGCTGGTGCATACACTCTGGCAGGCTACGCTGCTCGTTGCGGTGACGGCCCTGGCTTTACGACTGACTCAGGCGCAACGCGCGTCCGTCCGCTACGGCATCAGCATCGGTGCGTTGGCGCTCCAGTTTCTGACTTTTTTAATGACATTCTGGGTCTGCTATGAACCCGTTCGGGCCACCATGACAATCGGTGGAGAGCAGCCAGCCCTGGTGGGGCAGTCAACGCTGGTGATGAACTTGCCCGCTGGCCGCGACTGGCTGGGCGAACTGACTTCCCGATTGAATCAGTATGTACCGCTGCTGGTGACGGTCTGGCTCTGCGGGACTCTGGTGCTGCTCATCCGTCTGGTGGGCGGCTGGTTGTTTGTTCAGCGGCTCACCCGCCGAAACCTCAGTCCGGTCCCCGAAGCCTGGCAGAATTACCTGCAACAGGTGGCCCGTCAGTTGGGCATTTCGGGTGCCGTCCGGCTGATGGAATCCGCAGAAATAACCGTACCGATGACCATCGGCTGGCTGAAACCCGTTGTACTGATTCCCATTGGATTGCTGGCGGGTTTGTCGCCCCGGCAGGTGGAAGCGGTGCTGGCGCACGAACTGGCCCACATCCGGCGGTATGATTATCTGGTCAATCTGGTGCAGTCGCTTGTTGAGATTGTGCTGTTTTTCCACCCGGCCATCTGGTGGTTATCGGCCCGGATTCGGGAAGAGCGCGAACACTGCTGCGATGATGTCGCCATCCAGTTGTGTGGAGAGCGTACCAGTCTGGCACAGGCGCTGGTACATCTTGAGGAACGTCGGCAGTCGGTAGCTGATGCCCCGTCGCTGGCGATGGCCTTCGGGGCCCGCCGGCAGTCATTCATACAGCGGGTGAAACGGGTCATCGGCGTACGGGAACCGCAGTCGGCAATGCGACCAAACGGCCTGGCGGTGGCGGGGTTTCTGGTCTTGCTGGCGGGTTTGGTGGCGGGTCAGCACAGCCATCGATCCACTCACCCCAGCCGCCGGGCCAGTGATTCGATTACGATCAATACCTGGCACTCGGACCCGGCCATCCAGCCGTTTGTGGCGCAGGAAAGGAAGGAAGCACAGCAACCCGAACCGATTCTTGCGATTGAAAACGATACGATTAATCCGGTTGAACAAACCCGCATAGAACAGGCCGTGGAGAGACATGCTCAGGAAATGGAACGGCTGGGTAGGGAGATGGAGAAACTGTATCAGGAACTGGACGGTCATGAACCAGCCATTGAACTGACCGAAAAAGAAATGCAAAAAATGCAGGCCGAGCTTGAGCCGAAAAGAGCCCAGCTGGAAAGCCGGTTTAGACAGGCGGAAAGCCAATGGCTTGCTAAACTCCACGCGGAGGTTGCTCAGTCGCAGAAACGGATCAACGAACTGAATGCGGGGAAAATGGCTCAGCTTCAGGAAAAACTCCGGACCCTACAGGATAAGGGGATGCAGTTGCCGGACGATTCGATAAAAGCGTTCTGGGAGGAAGCGGTTAACCAAATGAATGCGGAAATGCCTCATTTAATCAAGGCCGTTGAACAGAGTGCACGCAAACTGGATTCGCTGAGAGAAAGAAGGCTACCAACCCCGGTTATGGCACCCGCGCCCGCAGTGTCTCCCCGGCCCGCCCGCGCTCCTAAACCGGCAGGCGGCAAAGGGCAATATTGGTACAACGGCAAACGGTACGATAACCCGGCGGATATGCCAGCCGTGCCCGCGCCCCCGATGCCACCCGCAGAGCCGGGTCCGGCAACCGTTGAGGATCCCATTGCCCCGGTTGCGGCTCCGGCGGTACCAACTCCGCCCCAACTTGAAGCCGTACCGGATGCTCCGGCTCCGCCCAACGTCCCGAAAGCTCCGAAAGCCGGCAAGAAAGGCCGTCACATCAAAACAAACAATTGAATCAGGAGAGGAGGAAAGGAGCGTATTCTTTTCCTCCTTTTTTTATTTAAACGCAGCCCGACGCAGCCGGTCGTTGACGGCCCGGCCCAATCCCATTTCGGGCAGCAGGTCCGCTACAATCACGTCAACATCCAGGGCATCCAGGGCGCGCATGGCGGCAAACAGGTTTTTGGCCGCTTCGTTTAGATCCCCCGTTACCGAAAGGATTTGCTGATTTTCCAGCGGAATGAGCCGCGTGAGTTCGTCAAAAGCCAGCACACCAATACGCTCCGGTTTATGCGTTTTCAGGATTTCCTGCGGAGTTTTGAGCAATAACGGTTTGCGGGGGGCGTAGTGGCTGCTCAGCATCCCCGGCGCTTTCGGATTGGAGGTGGAATGGCTGCGTACGGCTACTTTTCCAAGAACCGCTTCGAGTTTTTCCAGCGTCATGCCACCCAGTCGGTACACGATGGGCCCATCGTCACTAAAGCCAATGATGGTTGATTCGATTCCCACCTGCGCGGAGCCACCGTCCAGCACGTACGGAATCTGGTCGCCCAGCTGCTGAACCACGTGCCGGGCGGTGGTGGGGCTGATGTAACCGAACGGATTGGCACTCGGAGCCGCCAGCGGAAAGTCCAGAACCGATAACAGTTTCAGTGCCAGCGGATGATTCGGAATCCGGATGGCCACCGTATCCAGTCCCGACGAAACCAGGTCGGGAATAACGGCTTTTTTGGGTAACAGAATCGTGACAGGCCCCGGCCAGAACCGTTCGGCCACCCGCCGGGCTTTTTCCGGAATCGCGGTAACAAACGTCTCCGCTTTGTCGAGCGAGTCGGTATGAACAATAAGCGGATCGAAGGAGGGGCGGTTTTTTACCTTGAAAATCTTTAGCACGGCATCGGGATTGAGCGCATTCCCGGCTAGCCCGTACACCGTTTCGGTGGGCAGGCCAATCACCTCGCCCTGTTCCAGAAACTCCTTTGCCTTCTGAACATCCGTTCCTACTAGTACCATGCCGCAAAGGTACGGATTTCCGGTTATCTCCTTTAAATTGGGTACCGGATCCGTTTGGGGCAAAAAACTTTTTGAGCCTACTGATCGGGCTTCTCGGATCTGAAGGCCAGACCAGACCCCTCACGTCAGACTTTCCGGGTTCGGGCAGAAATCCACGTTCATTTTTCACGGATGCCGCTGACGAACCCGGTTAATCGGTGGCGGCATTGGCGGTTCAAAAACAATTGATTCAGCAAAAAGATAACCGGCTGCGGTAGTCTTCCGGATCCGGTTCGGCGTAGTAGTGAGAAGAGAAAAGTTAGCTTTTCTGCTCGAAAGAATGGATAATTAGCGTATTCAGTATTACTTTTAACTGCTTATTTTACTATTCAATCTTGGTGAACTACTCACTAAACCAAAAATCAATGGATGTTCCACAAATAAAAAAGGCAGCGAAGGTTTACGACGTTGTCATTGTTGGCTCAGGAGCCGGGGGCGGCATGGCGGCTTATCAGCTGTCCAAAGCCGGTGCTAACGTTGCTCTTTTGGAAGCCGGAGGCTATTTCGACCCTGCTGACCCAAAGTACATTAACCAGTTAAAGTGGGTGTATGAATCGCCCCGGCGCGGAGCCGGAACCACCCGGGCGTTTGGTGATTTCGATGCGGCCTGGGGCGGATGGGAGATTGAAGGAGAACCGTATTCGGCGGCTAAAGGAACAGAATTTCACTGGTTTCGTTCCCGGATGCTCGGCGGACGAACCAACCACTGGGGCCGGATTTCACTGCGGTTCGGACCGGATGATTTTAAACGCAAAAGCTTGACGGGGATTGGTGAAGACTGGCCGCTGGGCTACGAAGATTATGCTCCGTATTACGACAAAGTAGACGATCTGATCGGGGTGTTTGGCTCCAAAGAAGGACTACGGGATGCACCCGATGGCCGCTTTTTGCCGCCCCCCAAACCCCGTCTGCACGAGTTGATGATTAAGAAAGCGGCCAAAGGAATCGGTATTCCGGTTATTCCTTCGCGCTTGTCCATTCTGACGAAGCCCATTCACGACCGGGGCGGCTGTTTCTACTGCGCACAGTGCGGCCGGGCGTGTCAGGCGTATGCCGACTTCTCGTCGTCGTCGGTATTGTGTATTCCGGCCGTGAAAACCGGGCGGGTAAACCTGATCAACAACGCCATGGCGCGGGAAGTCCTGACGGACGCCAAAACCGGTCTGGTAACGGGCGTTTCGTACGTGGATACCCTGACGATGA
This sequence comes from Larkinella arboricola, assembly GCF_003259745.1. Classification (GTDB taxonomy): domain Bacteria; phylum Bacteroidota; class Bacteroidia; order Cytophagales; family Spirosomataceae; genus Larkinella; species Larkinella arboricola. The sequence continues at coordinate 49,555 of NZ_QLMC01000007.1, forward strand.
CCGAACAGGCGGTGATGGGCAAAGTGGTTGTGCTGGCCGCCAGTACCTGCGAAACCGCCCGGCTGCTGCTGAACTCCAAATCACCGCGTTTCCAGAACGGTCTGGCCAACTCCAGCGGTGTAGTGGGTAAATACCTCAATGACTCAACGGGCGCTTCGCGCAGTGCGTTTATCCCGTCGCTGATGGATCGCAAACGCTACAACGAAGACGGTGTGGGCGGTGCGCACATCTATACCCCGTGGTGGCTCGATAACAAGAAACTTGATTTCCCCCGCGGGTATCACATCGAGTACGGCGGTGGTATGGGGATGCCGATGTACGGTTTCGGTTTCGGTATGGAAGGCCGTAACAACATGGTGCCGGGTCGGGATGGCAAACCGAAAGAAGCAGGTGGCTACGGCGCCGATCTGAAAGACGATTTCCGCCGGTTCTACGGTGCCAACATCGGCATGGCCGGTCGCGGTGAACCCGTCCCGCTGGAAAGCAACTACTGTGAAATCGACCCAAACACCGTTGACCGGTACGGGATTCCGACGCTGCGGTTTAACTACAAGTGGTCGGATGCCGAGATCAAGCAGGCCAAACACATGCAGGATACGTTCGAGGAGATCATCCACGCGATGGGCGGTATTCCGCTGGGCAAAAAACCCGGTCCGGAAAACAACTACGGCCTGGAAGCTCCCGGTAAGATCATCCACGAAATTGGAACGGCCCGGATGGGGAACGACCCGAAAACCTCGGTATTGAACAAATACTCGCAGGCGCACGACGTTAAAAACCTGTTCGTTGTCGATGCTGCGGCCTTCCCGTCGCAGGGCGACAAAAACGTTACCTGGACCATTCTGGCTAACTCCTGGCGGACCTCCGACTACATCATCGATCAAGTCAAACAGAAAAACATCTAATCCTCCGATTACCTCTGATGTTCTCTGATTATCTCTGATTAATAGTTCTTACACAGAGTTGATCAGAGAACATCAGAGGTGATCGGAGAAATCTCAGACTATGAAACGTAGAGATTCTCTCAAGGCCATTACCTTAAGCAGTTTGGGGTTTGCCGGGCTGAACCCGCAGATTGCCGCTGCGGAGTCGATTGTCCCGCCCGACATTAAGCCGGTGAAAATTCCCGGTGGTCGGCAGAAATTTGAAGCGGAGCGCGATGCCAAACTGAAGGCCGACAAGTTTTTCACGCCCCACGAACTACGGACCGTTACCGTGCTGGGCGATATCATCATTCCGGCCGATGCCAAATCCGGGAGTGCTTCGCAGGCGGGTGTTCCGGCGTTTATCGAGTTTATGATGAAAGACCAGCCGCAGTGGCAGACGCCGATGCGGGGCGGCATTCGCTGGCTCGACAACGTGTGCGTGAAGCGATTCGAAAAGAAATTTGCGGATTGCACCAAGGCGCAGCAAATTGAAATCGTCGATGAAATTGCGTATCCGGCCAAAGCGAAGCCAAACATGTCGCAGGGCGTTTCCTTTTTCAACATGATGCGCGGTTTTGTAGCCACCGGCTTTTTCACCAGCCCCATCGGCATCAAAGACCTTGGCTACGTCGGTAACACTCCCAACCAGTGGGAAGGCGTTCCGGCGGATGTACTCAAGCAGTACAACCTGAGCTACGACGAGTAGGCAATTAAGAATTAAGAGTTAAGAGTTATGAGTTGGCTGGCGCACCCATTGATGTAAAGCTTTAACTTATAATTCTTAACTTTTAATTTTTAACTCTTAACTCTTAACTTTTCACTCATTATGTCTTCCCGACGAATTTTTTTGCAGCAGGCGGGTTTGGTGGCTTCGTCGCTGGCGTTTTCGCCATTGACGATTGCGCAGTCTCCCAAAAAAGATCGGCTGGGCGTGGCGCTGGTCGGCCTGGGGTATTACAGCACGGACCTGCTGGCTCCGGCTTTGCAACTTACCAAAAATTGCTACCTGGCTGGCATTGTAACCGGAACGCCCTCGAAAGCCGAGCAGTGGATCAAGAAGTACAACATTCCCGAAAAGAATGTGTACAGCTACGACACCTTCGACAAAATTGCGGACAACCCGGATATTGATGTGGTCTACGTGGTTCTGCCCCCGTCGATGCACCGCGAATACGTCATCCGGGCGGCCAAGGCGGGCAAGCACGTCTGGGTCGAAAAGCCGATGGCCATTACGGAGAAGGAATGTCAGGATATGATTGATGCTTGCAGGAAGAACAAGCGGCTGCTGGCCGTTGGGTACCGGCTGCAACACGAACCCAATACGCAGGAGTGGATGAAGTTTCTGCGCGACGGTAAAATCGGCAAGATCAAAATGGTGAGTTGCTCGGCGGGCTATAATGACAACCGGACCACCCACTGGAAGCAGAAAAAGGAAATGGGCGGGGGTGTCATGTACGACATGGGTGTCTACGTTTTGCAGGGCGCACGGCTGGCAACGGGCGAAGAACCGATTTCGGTGACGGCCCAGCAGTTTACGACCCGACCGGAAATCTACAAGAACGGTCTGGACGAAACCACAATGGCGCAACTGGTTTTTCCGAGTGGGGCGCGGGCGGCCGTGCAAACCAGCTTTGGAATCAACATGAACTTTCTGCACGTTACCGGCGAGAAGGGATTCCTGAAAATGGAACCGTATTCGGCCTATAACGGCCAGAAGGGCGAGGCTTCCGGTGGAGTGAAGATTGAACACCCCTATGAGGTGCCCCGGCAGCAGGCCATGCAGATGGACGACGATGCCGCAGCCATCATGAACAACAAACCGCTCATTGCTCCGGGGGAAGAAGGCATGCGCGACATCCGCATTGTCGAAGCGATTTACCGGGCGGCCAAGTCCGGTCAGTCGGTGAAATTGACCTAGTATTACATAGAGAAAAGGAAATCAATGAGTGACGCAGGGGTTGTACGGTATTGTTTTGGTATTCTCTGCGTCATTTTCTGTTTCCTCAACCCCCTTCATTGCCGCGCCCAATCCGACGTATGCATCCTGGCCCCTGGCGAGTCGATGGGCTCCCTTCTGATTACACCCGGAATCGGCTGTTTTCCCCTGAAAATTAAAGCGACCAGTGGGTTGACGGATGTGAAAAACGTCCGATATGTGTACAACTACCAGGGCGGGGCCGTTCAGGAAGCAGACCTGACCAGCGATTCCGTTTATACCTATACCAAGCCCGGTCTATACCGTGTGTTGCAGTACTCCGAGCAGGGGGGGCAGCCACTTCGGGCCTGTGCCATGGTGCTGGTTTACGATACCCTGCCACCCGAGCTGGCGATAACGGGCTGCCTGAACCGGGCGACCGTAAGGATTCCCAGGGCGGCTGAGTATCAGTATGACTGGTATGCCGTTGATTGGGGCGATGGAACGCAGGAACAGCTTGATGGGGTGAACCCGGTGGGCGTGCATACCTACTCCGATGACAGCCAGCGGCTCATTACCGTGCGCGGGGTGCATTTGTATGGAAACTGTGGGGGAACGGCGCAAGTGCGTTTCCGGCCTTCCAGAAAGGCCGACACCCCCGTTATCAATCAGATACGGGCGGTTAGCGCCAAGGGCCTTGAGTTGACGTTTACGAATCCGGGCACCAACCCGGTTTGGCTGGAGCAACGGTCTCCGGGAGGAACGTACCAGCGGATGGAGCGTTTCGACGAGACGTTGAAAGCCGTCTTTCAGGTCGAAGCTGATACGACGGTTTCGGTTTGTTTCCGGCTTGTACTGGCCGACACCTGCCTCCAGGCACCGCCTTCCGCCGAAGTTTGTTATAACCCACCCAGGCCGCCCGATCCGGCTCCGGAACCCGACTCGACGGTTTTCATGCCCGATGCGTTCAGCCCCAACGCCGACGGTATTAACGACCGGTTGCTGCCGCAGGGCTTGCTCAGTGGTCGTCTGCGTCTGACGGTTTACAACCGTTGGGGCGAGGTCGTGTTTCGGTCGGAAGACGCCCGGGAAGGGTGGGACGGCCAGCAACGCGGTCAGCCTTTGCCAGCAGGTGCGTATTTGTACCGACTGGAAATGCAGAAGCCGAACGGTACCCACCAGGAAAAACGAGGAACTGTGATCCTGATTAACTAGCCATCAGGACGTTTGGTGATCTTTGGCCAGCCCAAGGTCCGTCAGTAAACCATCGAGGCTGACGAGGTTCTTTTCCTCCATGTAATCCTGAAGCCCGGCTTCTCCTTTTTTCCCGGCCCAGTCAAAATGAATATCGCGTTCGCCGACGTAATCGAATAGGGGGACGCCAAAACCGCAGGAGGTCTGGACCAGATCGATGTCGGCGACGATAAGCTGACGGGTGCTGGGGTAGATTGTAAACCTGGGTGCATAGCGCGCCCACTCTTCCGTATCCGGTAACACGGCGTGTCCCTTACCGTACAGGCGAAGAATCAGGGGAGCACCTTCAAAGGAACAGAACATGATGGTGATACGACCATTTTCGAGCGTATGCGCGGAGGTTTCGTTGCCGCTGCTGATCAGATCCATATACCCCACTTTGTTTTCATCCAGAAACCGGAAGCAATCCAGTCCTTTGGGCGACAGATTGATGTGTCCGTCGGCACTCAGGGGTGCGGTACTGACAAAAAAGATGTGCTGTTTCTCAATAAAAGCCTGGTGGGCGGGCTTAATGGAATCGTGAAATTTACCCATAATGCGTAAAGATATTGGCCGGAAACTGCGCTAAAGATACCAAAAATACAATTCATTGGGCGGTATCAAAGCAAGCCCGGCTGCCAGTCCGCAGGGCTTAAAGGTACTTTATTGGCCGACCTGCTCGAGTTGTCGGAGGTTGTTTCTGGCTTCTTCGTAATCAGGCTTTAAGAGTACCGCCCGGCGAATGTCGGCCAGCGCCCCGGCCCGGTCGCCGAGGTAAAACCGGTTGACACCCCGGTTGTGCAAAGCCGTCGGATCAGTGGGTTTGTAGCGCAGATACCGTTCGTAATCGGCCAGGGATGCCGCGTATTGTTTGAGTTGCAGGTACGAAAAACCGCGAGCCGTCAGCACCAGCGTATCTTTCCCGGGAGCCAGCGCGAGGGCCTGGTTAAAATCCCGCAGAGCGTCCTCAAACCGGCCAACCTTGTTATAGGTCAGTCCGCGGTTGTAATACACATCACTCTTGCTTGAATCCAGCCGGATGGCCTGACCATACATTTCGAGGGCCTTTGCAAATTCATTTTTCAAACCGTAGGCATTGCCCAGACCTTCGTAGCAATGATACCGGCTGCTTCCGTTAGCCACGGCTGCCTGAAACTGTTGCAGGGCTTCGTCGATGCGGTTCTGCTTGCCGTAATAATCCCCCAATCCTTCGCGCATCTGGTCGTTGTCGGGATAAAATTGCAGGGCGTGGGTCCAGAGCGTTTCGGTGTTTTTCCAGACCTGCACCTGCTGAGTGGTTCGGTAAAAGCACAAAACCGCAAAGAGTCCCAGGCCAATTGTTGCCAGACGCAGGTGCGAAGGCGACTGATGAGTCAGCAGGTAAAAGCCGTATACGACCATAAAGATCAGGCCAAAATAGGAGAGATAGCTGTAGCGGTCGGCCATGATGGCGGCCCCGACGGTCATGAACTGCAACACCAGCAGAATCGTAATCAGAAAGAAACCGATGCCAAACGCTACCAGCCGCTGCCGTTCGGTTTTGGCGGAAACCAGTTGCCAAAGGGCGTAACCGACCACCAGTACAAACACCACCGGCCCCAGCCAATGGTGTGGTTCGATATTCCGGACGTTTTCGGGATAGGGGTAAAACGCCGACAGACGGAACGGAGCCACCAGCCTGACCAGATACATCAGAAAACCGTAGCTGCCGTACACCAGCCACCGGGCCGCAAACGGTTCCTGACCGACAGCATCTTTCTTCTCCGCAATCCGAATCAGCCAACCGTGGAAATCACCCCCGGCCTGTACATCCGTAGCGATCAGACCGACCCAAACCGCTACCAGTAAAAACGGTATTTTTTCGAGCCAAACCGATGGTTTCGTCATTTTCCGGATTCCCTGATCACCGGCTTGCCAGTAATCGATCAGCAACAGGACCAGCGGCAGCACCACAGCCATAGCTTTGGATAAACATGATAGTACAAACAATATAAAGGTTAAAGCAAACCAGCTGAATGCGCCTGATTTCCGATAGCGGAGATAGGTCAGGCAGGCCGACAGAAAAAAGAAGGTATATAGCACATCTTTACGTTCCGAAACCCAGATAACCGACTCGACGTGCATCGGATGCAGGCCCCACAAAGCCGCTACGAAAAGGCCAACCCACCCGTTTTTTCGACTTAACTGGTAAGCCAGAGAAAATACCAGCAGCGTGTTGAGCAGGTGAATAACGGTATTGGTAACGATAAAGGAAGTGGCTCCCGGTCCAGAAAGGGCGGAGTTGGCCGCCAGCGATACCATCGTCAGCGGGTGGTAGTTGAGCGCAACCACCGACTGGAGCAGCGTTCGTACGTGGTCGGCGGTTGGTTCGAGCACGTAGGGATTGCCGAAAACGTATTCTGAATCGTCCCAGTCAACAAAGCCGTTGCCGAAGCCAAACGAAAACGCGATCAGCACGGCCAGCAGCACGGCGGGCAGCCAGACCGGAATGCGCACCCGCAAGCGGTCAGAACCAGCGGTTTGATGGTCGGGTGTGGAGGAGCGGGCCGGAATAGCAACCACCGGCTGCCGGGCGGGCGGGGAAGGGGTCGCCGGGCGGGAAGCCGGGCGCGACCCAACGGGTTTTTGCTTTGCCATAGTGAATCCAAAGTACGGAAAATTTCCGTAAAAGGCGGACCACCGGGCGAAAGTCCCGCTACGGGGCAGACAGCGCGTCGATAAACGTGATTTCTTTGTGGCGGATTACCTCATCGCACTGCGCACAGGCCGTCTGACCCCGCTGACGGAACCACCGGCACCGGCTCCGAATCGGGCAGGCGGGCAGGGACGCTTCGGCCGTTTTTTCCATTTGGTCAATCAGTCGGTCCACCAGTGCGCAGGCTTGTTTGGCATCGCTCCATTGATGGCAACCGTTCTGGATGCATTTCCCGGCAAACCGAAAGCGTTCTTCTGCCGGGCGACCCGCGCGGGCAGCTTGCACAAAAGTGGCATCGATGGTGATGGGGTGCCGCAGGTACGAAATCCGGCCCTCGGCGTTGACAAGGCCAAACAACTGCGCCCCCGGTTTGGCGAGGTAACTCGGGCAAAGAAGCGAGTCTTCCTTGCCCGGTTGCCGCTGTTCAGACGGTGTCATTGCTGAAAAAGCCCCTCCCGGACCAGTTTGAGACGAATGCCGTTGATCAAGTCGCCGGGCCGAATTTTAAGCCTGTCGATTTTAAACCGTTTGGCGAAGGCCAGATCCCCGTTAAGGTCAATGCTGGCAAGCTCTTTCATAACCACTTCCTGAATACCGGATGCGATGCGTTCGTGTTGCTCCCGGGATAGTTCAACGCCCTCCAGCGCGGCCACGAAATGAGCGGCAGAGGTTTCTGGTTTTAGATCCATGATGTAGATAAAGTTAAGGTAATAGACTGATTCAAAGGTAGCTACTGCTGGTGTTAGGCGGTAGAGCAGGACTACGCATTTTGGTGGCTGGGTAGATTTACGGCTGGAAGCGTATTTCTTCGGGGGTAAAACTGGCAATTAAAAAGCCCCGCTTCGGGCGGGGCTTTTTGGGCGAAAGGTGGTTGTTTATTCTTTCACCGGTTGAGCTGGTTTTCCGGGTGAGTTCGTTGGTTTCGGACGTTTTTTTCCGTAGGAACCGCGCCATATTTTGCCGCGTTTGGTTTTGACATCTCCTTTTCCCATGATCAGAAAGATTAGTTTTACAGATGAAACAGATCCCCATTAACGGGTACTTACCAATTAGAAATCATAGTTAATCATTAAATCGAAATAATCAAAGCCGTTGCCGCGCCCATTGGTCGGTTGACGTGTGCTTTCGCCTGATTTACAGCCAGCCAGAATCCAACTTCTAAACATCTGCCGGAGAATTGAGTTAGCCTACAAACAACTGTTAAAAACTAAACGTATGACACGTAATAAAACAGCGTTTTCGGCAACTTCCGGAATCGGGCAGCTTGAACCGGAAGTAAGCGGGTCCAGCCAGATTAACGTCGGTGAAGAAGAACGCGTTTGGTCGACCGTTGCTGGCGGTTTGTTGCTGACATATGGCCTGAAACGGGCTTCCATTGGCGGTATTCTGCTGGCGGCTGCGGGTGGCTATCTGGCTTACCGCGGAATGTCCGGCCATTGTCCCGTTAGCGAGCGAATTGGCCGCAATACCGCCGGCGAACAGGCCGGACCGATTCAGCCCATCGAAATTTCGACCAGTCTGACGGTGTACAAACCGCGTGAAGAAGTGTACCAGTTCTGGCGGAAACTCGAAAACCTGCCCCTGTTTATGTCGCACCTGAAAGAAGTCCGGCAGCTGGATTCGACGCATTCGCACTGGATTGCGCAACTCGGTGAGGGCAAGGTGGCCGAAACCGTGGGCTCGGTGGCCTGGGATGCCCAGATCATTCACGAAACGGCCAACGAACGGCTGGTCTGGAAATCCGTGGAAGGAGCCAGCATCGACAATGCGGGGGAAGTTCGGTTTACGGATTCGCCCGACGGCTTCGGAACCCAGATTCACGCAACCATCCGCTACCGTCCGCCCGTTGGTCACCTCGGTGGGGCCATCATGAAGCTCTTTAACCCGGCTTTTTCTCAACTGATTGAGCAGGACCTGCGACGGTTTAAGGAAGTAATTGAAAAAGGCGAACAAACTACGGTTCAGGCATTTTCTTCCGAGACCGCACAGCTGTAAGACCGAAAAATGAACAATAAATGGTGAGGGGGTAATGGTCTGATAGATAGAGGGTTTGTGCGGTTGTTTTTTGCCGTTCATTATTTATTGTTCATTTTTTTCTTCATATGATAGGGGTAATCCGGCGCATGGCTGTCATTAGGGCGAACAGTAAACAACGCACTAATGGACTTGCAACAATTGGAACGGGAGTTACTCCCGCTGACGGCCTATGCGGCTCCGGTCATTTTCGGTTCCGTGCTGCTGGAGTTCTGGTTGAACCGCCACGATGAAGAACACCGGTACGAAAGCCGGGATTTCTGGTCGTCGGTGGGCATTGGAGCCGGTAGTTTGATCATCAACGGTCTGCTGAAAACCAGCGTTTTCGGGATGGCCCTGTTTTTCTACAAAATCATTCCCTGGCGGATTCCGACGGGGTGGGGGGCCTGGCTGCTGGCGTATCTGATCATCGATTTCTGTAATTATTCGGCTCACTTTACGGCGCACAAGCAGCGCGTCTGGTGGGCCACCCACGTTACGCACCATTCCTCGGAGCACCTCAATTTTTCGACGGCTTTCCGTAATTCGTGGACGCAGCATCTGAAGCTGGTTTTCTTTATTCCGGCCTGGGCGTCGGGCATCAACCCGGTGGTGCTGCTGACCTGCTACCAGATCAATTTGCTGTACCAGTTCTGGATTCATACCGAAATGATTGGCAAGCTGCCGCTCTGGTTTGAGTTTTTCTTCGTGACCCCTTCGCACCACCGGGTTCACCACGGCAGCAACGACCGCTACATCGACAAAAACTTCGGCTCGTCGCTCATCATCTGGGACCGGCTGTTCGGCACCTTTCAGATCGAGGACGAAAAACCGGTCTACGGCTTAACCAAACCGGTTGAATCCTTCAATCCCGTGTACCTGAACTTTCACGTCTGGGCCGACATCTGGCGGGATTTGCGCCGGGCTCGTTCCGTCCGGGCCGTCTGGGTCATTCTTTTTGGTCCGCCCTGAAAGCGGGTTTATGTTTGTTATCCCTCTGAAAACCAATCTCGTCCAGGCAACTTTTTAGCGACTTGATGCATCTTATGTATTGAGCGGCAGTCTATCCATAAGTCTCTTTTATCATGAAAAAATACGTGCTGATTACCGGAGCCAGCGCCGGTTTAGGAAAAGCATTTGCCCTCGAACTGGCCCGGCAGGGGCACCACCTGATTCTGGTGGCCTTACCCCACGAAAATCTGGAAATCCTGGCGCAACACATTCGGATGACCTGCAACGTAAGCGTGTCATACTACGAAACGGACCTGTGCCAGCGTCCCAATATAGAGGCATTGGTGGCCTGGCTTCGGGTTTCCCGGTTCGAGATTTTTTACCTGATCAACAACGCGGGCATCGGTGGTTCACAGGCGTTCGATCAGGCCGATACCGAACGCATCGAGCGCATTCTTCAACTGAACATTATCGGAACTTCGCTGCTGACCCGTCTGGTTCTGCCGTTTCTGACCCGATTTCCGCAGTCGTATATTCTGAATGTGTCGAGCATGGCGGCCTTTTCGCCGATACCGTACAAAACCGTTTATCCAGCTTCCAAGGCGTTTATTTATTCCTTTTCGCTTGGTTTGCGGGCCGAACTCAGCGCACTGGGGGTACAGGTCAGCGTGGTACATCCCGGCCCGATGCCGCACTCGCCCGAAAACCAGGCCCGGCTGCGTAAACACGGTCGGCTGGGCCGAATGGCGACCGTGCCGCTCGACCTGATTGCCCGAACGGCTCTTGAGCGGGTGCAGCAGGGGCAACCGGTCATTATTCCGGGCTGGACCAACAAGGTTGGCTACTGGATGACGCGCTGGATTCCGTGGTCGTGGCGTCAGCCGCTGATGGTATCCATGCTTCGGAAAGAACTCACGTCCACCACCGTATGAAAGTCCTGTTAACTGGTGCCACCGGCCTGTTGGGCGTTCATGTAGCCGGGGAGTTGCTCCGGCAGGGGTACGATGTCAAGGCCGTATACCGTTCGTTTCCCCGGCAAATGGATAAGCTGCCCTGGTTTACCGAAGTGGAGTGGGTGAAAGCCGCCATCACCGAACGGGCTGATCTGGAAAAAGCGGTGGACGATTGCCAGGCTGTTATCCACGCGGCCGCCCGAACGGACCCGTACCCGACCGATCTGGCGGCTTATTACGACGTCAATGTGGGCAGTACGGAGCGTCTTCTGGAAATTGTCCGGAAAAAAGAAGGCGTTCGGCTGGTGTATGTCAGCACGGCTTCCGTTTTCCGGCCTGGCACGTTGACCAATCCGGCTACTGAAGAAAGTCCGTATGCTTTTAACCTGATGGCGTCGGGCTACATTGCAAGCAAGTACGAAGCGCAGCAACGTATAGTATCTGCCGTTCAGCAGGGCGTTGATGCCGTTGTGGTTAATCCGACGTTTATGCTGGGGCCGTACGACTTCAAACCAAGTTCCGGGGCGGTGATCCGGTATGTGTTGCAAAACCGGGCCGTTTTTTATCCGGGCGGGGGTGGCAAAAGCTTTGTCGATGTCCGCGATGCCGCCCGGGCGACGGTCAATGCGTTGCGAATGGGCCGGACGGGGGAGAGCTATTTGCTGGCGAGTGAAAACATACCGTATGACCGTTTTTTTCCATTGCTGGCTCAGTTGTCCGGGCGGAAAAAAAGCCTGTTCCGGATGCCCGTACCGTTGATTCAGATGGCGGGTGGGCTGGGTTCGTTTGGGGAGCGGGTATTTCGGCGTGGGTTTCCCATGAACCGGATTAACGCAACGCTAGTAACCCAGGAAAATTATTATTCCGGTGAAAAAGCCCGAAGCGAGTTGAAGATGCCCGCATCGCCGGTTAGCCGGGCAATTGAGGAGGCTATGCAGTGGTTTGGTGCGTAACGGAACAACGGATGAATAACGTCGGCTCGCCGTTCCAGCCCAACCATATTCCCCGCAACCGGGCTTTGTGCGTACTGAAAATTTCTGTAGCGTAAACAGCAGAAGACAGCAGGAAATAAAAAGCGTCTATGTCAGGATCTTCATTCTGACATAGACGCCATAGACGCTGAAAACTTTGTTTTATTTATATTTATACAACGCTTCCCGTTGTGCTTTTACATTCTCATCGGCCAGGTATTCGTCGTAGGTCATCAGTTTATCGAGGTGACCGTTCGGCGCGATTTCAATGATGCGGTTGGCGATGGTTTGCGCAAACTGGTGATCGTGCGAAGTAAACAAAACCGGCCCCTTGAAATCGATCAGACCGTTGTTGAGGGCCGTAATGGACTCCAGATCAAGGTGGTTGGTGGGTTCGTCCAGGACGAGCAGGTTCGCACCCGAAAGCATCACTTTCGACAGCATACACCGCACTTTTTCGCCACCGGACAAAACCGTCGATTTCTTCAGCGACTCTTCACCCGAGAACAGCATTCGACCCAGGAAGCCCCGGATGAAGCTTTCGTCTTTCTCCACCGAAAACTGCCGCAGCCAGTCCACCAGATTCAGATCGTTCTGGAAAAACTTGTCACGGCCCGTGTCGTTCGGGAAGTAGGAGGGCGTAATCGTAACCCCCCATTTAAACTCTCCTTTATCGGCCTTGCGCTCACCCGCCAGAATGTCGAACAGGGCGGTTACGGCCAGACCGTCGCGGCTGAACAGGAAAATCTTGTCGCCTTTCCGCATCGAGAACGACAGGTTATCGAACAGCTTAACGCCCTCGTCGCTCGTGTAGCTCAGTCCTTCGACGCTCAGAATCTGGTCGCCCGGTTCGCGCTCCGGTTTGAAGTTGATGTAGGGGTACTTCCGGGACGAAGGCGCAATATCGTCGATGGTCAGTTTTTCCAGCAACTTGGCGCGGCTGGTGGCCTGTTTCGACTTGGATGCATTGGCCGAGAAGCGACGGATGAATTCTTCGAGTTCTTTCCGCTTATCTTCCGTCCGTTTGTTCTGATCCTGCCGTTGTTTCAGGGCCAGCTGGCTCGATTCGTACCAGAAGGTGTAGTTACCGGTATACAGCTTAACTTTTGAGAAGTCAATATCGACAATGTTTGTGCAGACCTGGTCCAGAAAGTGCCGGTCGTGGGACACCACGATGACGGTATTCTGGAAGTTAGCCAGGAAGTTTTCCAGCCACAGGCTCGATTCCACGTCGAGGTTGTTGGTCGGTTCGTCCAGCAGCAGGATGTCGGGGTTACCAAACAGCGCCTGTGCCAGCAGCACCCGCACTTTTTCCGAACCGTTGAGGTCGGCCATCTGGGTGTAATGCAGGTCTTCCTTAATGCCCAGACCACTCAGCAGGCTGGCCGCATCCGATTCGGCATCCCAGCCGTTCATCTCGGCAAATTCGGCTTCGAGGTTGGCGGCCCGTTCGCCGTCGGCATCCGTGAAGTCGGCTTTGGCGTAGAGCGCATCTTTTTCCTGCATGATGTCATACAGGCGTTTGTTGCCCATGATGACGGTTTGCAACACCGGAAATTCATCGTAGGCAAACTGGTTCTGATTCAGGACCGAAAGCCGTTCGCCCGGTGAGATGACAACCGAACCCGTCTGCGGTTCGATATCGCCCGACAGAATTTTGAGGAACGTTGATTTACCGGCTCCGTTGGCACCAATGACACCATAACAGTTACCCGGTGTGAATTTTATATTGACGTCGTCAAACAAAACCCGCTTGCCGTAGCGGAGCGAGACGTTTTGTACTGAAATCATTCGCTGGTTCTCCTTATTGAAATGAAGCTGCATTGAAATGAAGCTGCAAAGGTACGGAAAGCTGGCCGTTTTTGCCATGTAAAAAGAAAGGAATAACAAAAACCCCGACAGGAGCGGTGGCGCTGCCGGGGTTGCGTACCAATTTGATTTGTATTTTGCCCAATAAAGTGTTGTCGGGAAACGGCAGATCGGAATTAGTCGCGCTCGATCTTGCTGGCCCCGCTGGCGTTCTGGTTGACCTTGGCCGGATTACCGCGGTACCGGATTTTGCTGGCCCCACTGGCTTCCGCCACCAGCGATTGGGTGGCGGTAATTTCGGCGTGGCTGGCCCCCGAGGTCTTCACGTTTACCTCACTGGCCGCGTAATAAAAGGCCTGAACGTTGGATGCGCCCGACGCATCGACCAGTAATTCATCGATTCGGCCCGTTACCGTATCATCGCCGGTAGTTACTTGCGGGGCTTTCAGTTCCAGTTTTGAGCCACCGGATAGCTGGACGTTTGTACGGGATGCAAGCCCCTCAAAAGTTGTGTGTGTACCGCCGGAAAGATCGAGATCCAGACTGGCCGCGTTGGCAAACCCTTTGAGTGTGGCATGTACTCCGCCCGAAAACTTGACCGCGCGCAGCGTCGGCATGGTAATCGTGAAGGTCGTCGCGAATTTACGGTTGCGGTACGTACGGTATTCGGCCGTCAGCGTACCGTTGCGCACCACCACATCCAGATCGTCCAGGTTGCGCTGGTCGCCTTTGGCAACGATGCTGAAAGTGGCGCCGGGCTGTACATTGACATCAAAACCGCTGCCCATGTCGAGCCGGTCGAAGCCGGTCAGGGCGAAGGTTTGCTGCCCTTCCTGCAATGGCCCAACATCTTCCCGGTTGCAACTGGTTAATAGAGCGGCAAAAACCGTCAGGCTGGCGAAGAAAAACTGGATTCGTTTCATGGTATTTGTTGTTTGTCGTGCCGCAAAATTGGCCGCAGACTCGTTATTGGCCAAGTTTTTATCGACTCAACTGGCGATTTCCGATGCTGAACCGTATTATAGCGTATCTAAACCATACCGTTCAATCACCTTTCGCCCATGACGCATCGCTCCTTTTTGCCGTTTTTTGCGCTGCTTTTCTGGTTTACCGCCCACGCCCAGTCGCCCTACAAACCGTGGATGATTGGCGAGTTTGCCAAACAGAATGCGGCCAACCCGGTTCTGGATGCCCGGAATACGAGTACGTTTGCCTGCCCGGTGCGGAAAGAAACCGTGCGTTGGGAAGAGAAGGACGTGTTTAATCCGGCGGTGGTGGTCAGAAAAGGCAAAATTCACATGATTTACCGCGCCGAAGATACCGTTGGCAAACACGCCGGAACCTCGCGGCTCGGACTGGCAACGAGCACCGACGGCCTGCATTTCAAACGACGTCCGCAACCGGTTTTTTATCCCGATAACGACGCCATGAAACAGTACGAATGGGAGGGCGGCTGCGAAGACCCGCGCATTGTCGAAAGCCCGGGCCGGGTGTACGTGATGACCTACACATCCTACGACGGCGACAAAGCCCGGCTTTGCGTGGCTACTTCCCGGAACCTGATAAACTGGAAAAAGCAGGGGCTGGCGTTTGACGATCTGAAATACCGCAACGAATGGTCGAAATCGGGTTCGATTGTGTGCAAACGGATTGGCAGTCGGATAGTCGCCCAGAAGATCAACGGCAAATACTGGATGTACTGGGGCGATCAGCCGCAGCTTTACTGCGCATCGTCGCCGGACCTGATTCACTGGACGCCGGTGGAAACGCCGAACGGCAAACTCTACGCGGTGGCCGAACGACGCAAAGAGAAGCACGATTCCCGGTTGCTGGAACCCGGCCCGCCCGCGCTCATCACCCCCAACGGTATTGTTCTGCTCTACAACGGTATGAACCTGCCCAAAGACGGCGACCCCAATCTGCCCGAAGGAACCTATGCCGCCGGACAGTTGCTGTTTGATGCCAACGATCCGACTAAATTGATCGACCGTTCGGAGACGTATTTCATGAAGCCCGATCAGCCGTATGAGATTGTCGGTCAGGTTAATAACGTCTGTTTTATCGAAGGTCTCGTTCCGTACAAAGGCCGCTGGTTTTTATATTACGGAACCGCCGATTCCAAAATTGCCGTGGCGACGGCGGAGATAAAACCCTAATACCGCTGCCCATTTGAAAAGGGACCTGATCCGGAAAAACGGGAAACGCCCGGTCGGCTCCGGTATTCAATTCAGGGCAGCAATCCGACATTCTGGTTCTTACTTTTCGCAAATCAATCGGTTTTTCATCGGTTCGGAGCGGTCTCGATGCCATTTTTGCCCCGGCAACAAATACATCTACGCTGAAAAAGAACCATGATTAACGTATTGCGCTACGGAATAGCCGGATGGCTATTGATTTGCAGTTTGAATGCCTGTCGTCCTGACCAGAACGACCCCGGGCCTGTAAAACCCGGTACCGAACAGCCCCAGGAGTCGGGCGATGTAACCGAAGTAGGGCAGCCCCAGGGCGTCGCCGTCAGCAAACTCATCGGACCCGAGGGGGGCACGCTGGCTACCACGGATGGGCGGGTGCAACTGACCATTCCGGCCGGGGCGGTGGATAAGGCTACGACCATTTCCATTCAGCCCATTAGCAATCATACGCCCAGCGGTGTGGGGGCATCGTATCGGTTTCTGCCCGATGGACTCCAGTTTAGCAAACCGGCGGTTTTGACGTTTCAATACACGGATTCTGACGTAAAAGACAGCGATCCATCGGCCCTGGGAATTGCCTATCAGCGAACAAATAAAATCTGGTATGCCGTTCCCGGAAAACAGGTTGATAAGCAGAAACGGGAGGTGTCGGTATCGATGCCCCACTTCAGCGACTGGAGTTTGTTTGAAGAGTTTTACCTCACTACCCAGGCCGGAAACAACGTTGGCTTTCTGAATTATGGGGAGTCCGTAACCCTCGAAATTGTTCAAATCGCTCCGTTAACCGGAAAAGGTGAGGAACCGCTGATCATAAAAATAACGGGTGGGCCGACGAATTCCGGTTTGAAATGGTCGTTGATCGGGGACGGCAATCTGACCCCGCAGACCTACACGGCCACCTACACCGCCCCGCGTTCAATGCCGAAGCAGAACCCGGTGACGGTTTCCGTTGAGCTGACGTTTACCAACAGCCCGGCCAAACTGATTCTGGTGCGGGAGTTTTTTATCGGTCCCGGTTACGTCAAAATCAACTTTCTGGGGCAGGAGCGCATCTACACCCTGGGCGTCTTCCTGGACGATGAAGAACCGGAATATTCGGCCATTGTGGGCGGAACACCTTCGGAAATGTTCAGCATCAATTTCAGCAACGGGAAGGAGGGGAGCGTGCTGCGGTTTCACGATGAGGCAGAGTCGGGAAAATGCCGCGTCAATTTTGAGTACAACAACGGCAAGCAATACGACTCCGGACACGACTGGTGTAACGGCGAGGATATGATTGCCAACGGACAGGTCGTATTGGAACGATACGAGCCGGGTAAATTTGTAAAAGGCACCATCTCGGGCAATCTGATTGATTACGAGGACCTGTGTACCAAATCAGGCCCGCCCATCACCGGAGAGTTTTTCGTCAGGGCCATGCCGAAGTAGGCCAACAGCGCCCGCAATGGCGTAAAAGGCTAACCGAAAACGTGACAAAATAGCGCAGCTACAACGTTTCCGGTTAGCCTTTATTGATTTTAATCAAACGCTTCAATCGATCCTTTTCCCGCATCCAGCCGCAGCACCTGCGTAACGCACCGGGGGATTTCTTCAGCATAGTGCGACACGTACAGCAACGTCCGGTCGGACGACTGGCACAGTTCATCGACCAGATCCCGGAAGCGGATGATGTGGGCCGGGTCGAGGTTCTGGCAGGGCTCGTCCAGCACCAGCAGGGGCGGGTTTTTTACCAGTGCCCGGGCCAGTAGCACCCAGCGTTGTTCGCCCGTTGAGAGTTGTGAAAGCCGTTTGTCGCGCAGGTGCTGAATCCGCAGCAAATCCAGCATGAAATCAATTTGTTCGGTTTGCTCCGGCGTCGTTTTGCGAAACAGGCCCGCCGTATCGAACAGCCCCGATGCGACTACTTTCCAGACCGATTGTTCGCGGGGAAAATACAGGTGCAGTTCGGGCGACACAAAACCAATGTTGCGTTTGATGTCCCAGATGCTTTCACCGGACCCCCGTTTGCGGTCAAATAATTCGTAATCATTGCGGTATCCCTGCGGGTTGTCGGCGGTAATCAGGCTCAGGAGCGTCGATTTGCCCGAACCGTTCGGCCCCAGAACGGCCCATTTGTCGCCCCGGCGTACCTGCCAGTTGATGTCTTCCAAAACCGTCTTTTCGCCATAATTTACCGTTACATTCCGCATCCGGATGGCATACTCGAACGCGCTGGCCGAGGTGTTCAGCCAGCGGGGGAGCAGGGCCGGATCGGTAAGGGTTTCGGGGGCCGATTCGGACAGGGCGGGCCTGTCTGCTTTCGGTCCCTGCCAGTTGATTTGTCCGTCGGCCAGTTCCGCAACGTGCGTAATGCAGTCGGGAATTTCGCGGGGTGTGGTTGCCAGCACCAGCGTTGTGCCTTCGGCAGCAATGCGGTTCAGAATACCGTGTAACCGCTCCCGGCTGGCTACATCCAGCCCACCAAACGGGTTATCGAGCAGCAGGATTTTGGGCCGGCGCAGCAGCGAACGCGCCAGCAACGTCCGGCGGGTTTCGCCGTTGGAGAGCGAGGTGAGCCGCCGGTTCATCAGGTGCGTGATGTGTACCCACTCCGCCACTTCGGCCAGCCACGCTTCCGGGTACGCCGGGGGCGGCAGCGTGACAGACTGGGCGTCGATGGTTCCCGTGGGTTTGATCTGATTCTGCAATACCTCCCAGACCGTCGGGGCTTCTTCGGCGGCATCGGCGTTAAACCGCTGCTGGTAAAACTGGGCCGACGACGCCACTTTCCGGTCAAACTGATAGTCATTGGCAACCTGTTCGACGGCTTCGCGCAACGGTCCGACCGGGTGCCGGTACTGACCGTCTGCCACCGGAATCCGCCCGCTCAGCGCATCCAGCAGCGAGCTTTTGCCGGAGCCGGTTGCTCCCAGAACGGCCCAGTTTTCGCCCGCCCGGAGCGACCAGTCGAGGTGTTGCAGAACAAGGCCGGTGGGTCGGCGAACGGTAGCATTTTGCAGGGAAAGTAAAGGAGTAACGGTCATTGACGATCATTTTGAACCCCCAAACTTAGCAAGACCGGTAAAAAATCAGACCGTCGATTTGGATTTATCTTTTGCGCGGGCGGTTTTTTTCCGGGAACGAGTCGGTACCGTGGCCTTTTCTAAAACCTCGGCTTCGCGCAGGCCACCCCGGTTTTGGGCCTTGACCAACGGTACCGGAAGGGCCGACAGCAGCACCTCGTCGAACCGGCGGGCCATGTCGGCAATGGTCTGGGCTTTGTCCGAACCGTTAATAATAGAACGGGCTTTTTCGTATTCGGGCGGCTGGTTGTCCCGGATGAACTGATCGAGCCGTCTGCCGGTAAACCAGCCTTCTTTCATGCCTTGTACGGCAATTCGATAGGCCAGGGGCGGATTTTTGGCCAAAGCCGGATCGCCGGTCAGATCGACGTTCAGAAAGCTACCCGCCCGCCGGTAATTGGCCCGACCCGTCAGCTGCACATAGCCCCGGCCTTTGAACCGGGCACCGTCGCCGGGCTCGGTATTGCCCAGCACTTTCCCCACTTTGGTTTGCGGTCCATAAAGTCTGTTGAACCGTTCGATGGTGCCAAATTCATCGATGGGCTCCATCGTGTGCGCGGTTTCCCATTTGAAGGTTGCCAGACAGTAGGCCAGTTGCCGACGGTCTTTTTCCGAGTTGGTAAAGCGATCATCCTGCTCGATCTGGTCGATCAGAAAATCGAGGGCGTCCACCAGCGGCTGCGTCAGCTTACCGAAGCGGTTGCGGTACGTGTCGAAGAATTTTTTTCGGTCGAAGGATAACATGGCGGTTGAAAGAATAGAGATTGGTAACGTCATACAAAAGGTAGCAGGAAACAAAGTTTGAATTGTAATCCTTTTATTTTTCGGTAGTTGCGTTTTCGTTACCGGCATCTCCCCGATAAACTCTGATCCGCTCTGATCAACTCTGTGCAACAACCCTTATTTTTGATTAAACTTTTATGATTCCTAAACTCCATGACCATTCGACTTCCCATTCTTGCCACGCTTCTGGTCAGCACGATAAACCTTGCTACCCACGCGCAAGTCCCCGTCCGGCGGTTTGAACCCGTTAGTTTTTCGCAGGTTACCGTCACCGACCACTTCTGGCGGCCAAAACTCGATAAAGTAGCCACGGCAACCCTGCAAGCCTGCATTGTGCAGACGGAGCAGAAGTCGGGGCGCATCCGGAATTTTGAGAAGGTGCAGCGCGGAAAACACGAAAAACACGAAGGCATTTATTACGACGACAGCGACGTGTACAAAGCCCTCGAAGCCATCGCTTACTCGCTGAAAAACCGCCCGGATGCCGAACTGGAAAAGAAAGCCGACGAGTGGATCGACAAGATTGCAGCCGCCCAGCAACCCGACGGTTATCTGAATACGTATTACACGCTCGTGGGGCTGGACAAACGCTGGACCGATATGGAAAAGCACGAAGATTATTGCGCCGGTCACCTCATCGAAGCCGCCGTGGCGTATTACAACACCACCGGCAAACGCAAGCTGCTAG
This sequence comes from Larkinella arboricola, assembly GCF_003259745.1. Classification (GTDB taxonomy): domain Bacteria; phylum Bacteroidota; class Bacteroidia; order Cytophagales; family Spirosomataceae; genus Larkinella; species Larkinella arboricola. Next base: position 69,746 of record NZ_QLMC01000007.1, read on the forward strand.
ATGTGGCCATCCGGTTTGCCGATCACATCGACGCGACGTTCCGGCAGGCGAACCGCCCCTGGGTGACAGGGCACCAGGAGATTGAACTGGCCCTGATGAAGCTCTACCACCAGACCCGAAACGACCGCTACCTGAAACTGGCCGACTGGTTTCTGGACCAGCGCGGGCGGGGTTTTGGCAAAGGCAAAATCTGGGACGACTGGAAAAATCCGGATTACTGCCAGGACGGTCTGCCGGTCAAAGCGCAGAAGGAAATCACCGGCCATGCCGTACGGGCCATGTATCTCTACACCGGGGCCGCCGACGTGGCCGCTACCACCCAGGACGCTGGTTATATGAACGCCATGAAAACCGTCTGGGAAGATGTGGTGTACCGCAATATGTACATCACGGGCGGTATTGGTTCGTCGGGGAAAAATGAAGGGTTTTCGGTGGATTATGACCTGCCCAACGAATCGGCTTACTGCGAAACCTGCGCGTCGGTCGGGATGGTGTTCTGGAACCAGCGCATGAACCTGCTCACCGGTGAGGCTAAGTACATCGACGTGCTGGAACGGAGCCTGTACAATGGGGCGCTGGACGGCCTGAGCCTGAGCGGGGACCGGTTTTTCTACGGCAATCCGCTGGCATCCAGTGGCAACAATGCCCGGAGTGAGTGGTTCGGAACGGCCTGCTGCCCCTCGAACATCGCCCGGCTGGTGGCTTCGCTCGGGGACTATATTTACGGCAAAAACGACTCCGGTATCTGGGTCAATCTGTACATCGGCAGCAACACAACCCTTAAAATTGGCAAAACCGATGTACCTCTTCAGATGGAAACCAATTATCCGTGGGAGGGTAGTGTGCGGCTGACGGTCAACCCGGCCAGAAAGACGCCGTATGCGCTCCGTTTGCGGATTCCGGGTTGGGTGAGCAACGTGCCCGTGCCGGGCGATCTGTACCGGTTTGCGGACGAAAGCAAAGCCGCCTTTACCATTAAACTCAACGGAAAACCGGTTGAGTACAAGGAAGAAAACGGGTATGCCGTCATCAGCCGGACCTGGCAGAAAGGCGACGTAATTGAGTTAAACCTGCCGATGGAGGTAAAACGCGTGGCCGCCCGCAAAGAACTCGTAGCCGCCAACGACCGGGTGGCCATTCAGCGCGGGCCGCTGGTCTACTGCGTGGAGGGAGCCGATAACAACGGCCAGGCCTGGAACCTGCTGGTACCCGATCAAACGACGTTTACGACCCAGGCGTATCAGGTCCTTACCGAACCCGTTGTGGCTATTCAGGCAAACCTGCCGGTAGTCGGGCCGTCGGCGGATGGGACGAGTGTGGTTACCGAAAAGAAAACCGTCACGGCAATTCCCTATTACGTGTGGGCCAACCGGGGCAAAAGTCCGATGCAGGTCTGGCTGCCCACGAAAGCCAAACAGGTGAAACTGGTGGACTAAGGAATCAGGACAGGTAGAGACGTACTAAAAAACCGGCCTTGCTCAAGGCCGGTTTTTTAGTAGAAAGCAATACGCTTAAAAATTCTCTTCGAACAGTTCCATATTGATGGCAAAGGCGGCTTGCAGGCCGCTGTGGGCCGCGACCAGAACCTGCCGCATCATGGTGTGCGTATCACCTGCCGCAAATACCCCTTTCACGGTGGTTTTACCCGCCCCATCAATAATCACCAGACCTTTTTCGTCCAGCGCGCAACCCAGTTGTCCGGCCAGATCGGAAGTCTGCCGTAGCGTCGGGTGGGCGTAAAGAGCGTCGAGCGGCAGGGCGGTCTGGTCGGCTAGTTCCAGCGCCTGAAGCTGGCCGTTCTGGTGCTGGAGGGCCACGATGGGCGTTTCCAGAATCCGGATACCGTGCTGGCGAAGTTTGGCGGTTTGGTCCAGCGTCAGCGTCGAAGGTCCATTGGTGAACAGGGTCAGCCCCGGATTCCAGTGCTGAATCTTTTTAACCATTTCGAAACCCGCATCGCCATTCCCCAACACCCCGACGGCTTTATCCTTAACCTCATAACCGTGGCAAAACGGGCAGTGCAGAACCGAAATTCCCCAACATTCGGCAAAACCGGGCAGGTCGGGCAACACATCCTTCAAGCCCGTGGCTAACAAAAGCCGTTGGGCGGTGAACGTTTCCCCGGTATGGGTTGTGACGATAAAACCGTCGCCGGAGCGCGTGGCCTTCGTTACGGTAGCGTCCCGAAACTGAACGGTGGGGTAGGCCAGGGCCTGCTGGCGGGCGATGGCGGAGAGTTGGGCGGGCGTCTCGCCGTCGCGGGTCAGAAAGCTGTGCGAATGGGGCGTCTGCCGGTTGGCGGGCTGGCCATTGTCCAGCACCAGCACCGTCCGCAGTGACCGGCCCAGGAGCAAAGCCGCACTCAGACCGGCGTAACTGCCCCCGACGATAATCACGTCAAAGGGAGGAGTTGATGAATTCATAAGCAGGATCGACTATTCTGTAAGAAGTTGCCATGTGAATGTGCGTTTCGTGAAACACGGATGAAATGCAAAAGTAACTAAAAATTAGTTTATGCAACATTGTTGCATAAACTAATTTTTGGGTATTTCAAAATGGGTCATGGTGGGAGCAAGTGAGTTTAACCAAAAGCACCGGGCGGTGAAATGGATAATTTTTAAGTTATTGGGGCCTGAATTGAAAATTGTTGTTGTAACGCCATTTGCCTTCATGATTAACACCATCATTTTTGACCTGGGAGCCGTTTTGATCGACTGGAACCCGCATTATCTCTATTCGAAAATTCTTCAGGAAGAAGAAATGCGCCACTTTCTGGCGACCGTCTGCACCCCGGAGTGGAACGAAGAACAGGACGGCGGACGCCCGCTGGCGGAAGCCACGGAACTGCTGGTCAGCCAGTTTCCGGAACACGAAGAAAACATCCGGCACTTTTACGGCCGCTGGTCGGAGATGCTGGGCGGTGAAATCGCCGGGACGGTCGAAATTCTGAAACAACTCAAAGCCAGCGGTCGGTATAAATTGTACGCGCTCACCAACTGGTCGGCCGAAACGTTTCCGATTGCGCAGGAGCGGTTCGAGTTCCTGACCTGGTTTGACGGTATTGTGATGTCCGGGGCCGAAAAAGACCGTAAGCCGTTTCCTTCCTTTTATCAGACGCTCCTGAACCGGTATTCCGTCCAGGCGGATGAGGCCCTGTTCATCGACGATAACCTGCGCAATATCAAAGCCGCCGAGCAATTGGGCATTCACGGTATTCATTTTCTGAATCCGGAGCAATTAAAAGATGAGTTGATTCAGCACGGAATTTCAGTAGAAAACCGATAATGCGGTGTTTGCAGGATGTATGCGTCACCATTAATGGGTTTCCATGAAAAAAAACATCCTGCTCCTGCTCATCCTGCTGAGTTCTGTGGCCCGGGCGCAAATCCAGGCCGATCTGTCGAAGCTTCAGAAACAAAACGGGGCCACGGTTGTCCAGCAGGGCCCTAATCTGGTGGTAACCTGGCCAGCGCAGGGGCGGGAGCAGGGACGGCTGGTGCTGAGTCTGGACGGACAGAAACCGTTGTTTAACAGCCTACAGGTAACGCAGGGCGGGAAATTTCAGGAAGTGGCCCGCGCCCTCGATCCGGCGTTTGTGCTGACCATCGGCAAGCGGGACCTGATTTCGCAGAATGGCTGGAATATCTTTTTCGACAAAACGAACCGGTTGCCCCATAAGTCCTACGCCGTTGCCCTGAACAAGCGGAAGGCCAGCGCCCAGACGGTCGGTTCGCGCACCGTCATCCGGGTTTCGGAGGTTCAGGCCGCCACCTTCAGCGGGGAACTGGAAATTACGGTCTATAGCGGCAGTCCGTTGTTCAATGTGGCTGCGGTGATGGCCACCGAGGTGGATTCAACGGCCATCCTGTACGACGCCGGAATGGTAACCCGCGAACCCGTCTGGAAGAACATTGCCTGGTCGGATACGGATGACAAACTGCAACAGATTCCGGCCCGGCTGGACGAGCCCAATAAAGCGCAGGCCGTCAAATACCGCACCATCATCGGCGTGGGTGAGCGGGGCAGTCTGGCGGTTTTTCCGGCGCCCCACCAGTATTTTTATCCGCTGGACGAAGCGTTTAACCTTGATTTTACATGGTACGGGGCCGGTTATCGGAGTCTGGTTCCGCAATTCGGCATCGGCATCCGGCAGGATTTAATGGGCGACCGGCGCTGGGTGCCGTGGGTCAATGCGCCCCCCCGAACCCGCCAGCGGCTCAACTTTTTCTGCCTGCTGAGTCCCGGCGAACCCGCCCAGGCGCTGGCGGAGGTCAAGCAGTTTACACACAACGACAAATACCCGACGATTGCCGGTTATAAAACCCTGTCGAGCCACTTTCACAACGAATTTACAATGAACGTGGTGCTGGCCAACAAACCGATTCCGGAAAAACCGGCGTTTGTGGACGTGTTCAAAAATTCGGGGGTGGACATTGTGCATCTGGCGGAGTTCCACGGTCCCGGCCATCCGAAAGGCCCCGACGATCAGCGGTTGCGGGAACTGAAAGCTCTGTTTGAACAGTGTGAACGGCTTTCGACGAAGGATTTTCTGTTGCTGCCCGGCGAGGAGCCGAATAACTTTTTTGGCGGACACTGGCTGGAGTTTTTCCCTAAACCGGTCTACTGGATTATGTCCCGGAAACCGGAAATGCCGTTTGTAACGGACGATCCGAGGTACGGAAAAGTGTACCGGGTTGCCGACAAGAATGACATGCTGAAATTACTGCAACTGGAAAACGGTCTGGCCTGGACGGCCCACGCCCGCACTAAAGGCTCGACCGGCTACCCGGACCTGTACAAAGAAGAGGAGTTTTTTAAATCGGACCACTTTTTCGGTGCAGCCTGGAAAAACATTCCCGCCGATTTGTCGGAACCCCGGCTGAGTCGGCGGGTGCTGGATTTGATGGACGATATGGCCAACTGGGGACACAAAAAACACGTCATCGCGGAAACAGATATTTTCACGATGGAGCCGGAAAACGAAACCTATGCCCATCTGAACGTCAATTATCTGCAACTGGATAAACTGCCGGATTACAAACAGGGCTGGCAGCCGGTGCTCGATGTGATGAAGCAGGGCAAGTTCTTTGTTACCACCGGCGAAGTGCTGTTCCCGGCGTTTTCGGTGAACGGAAAAGGGGCGGGCGAAACCGTCCGGCTGCCGGATAACGGTAAAACTACCATTCGGCTTGATGTGGACTGGACCTTCCCACTGACGTTTGCCGAAATCATTTCCGGCGACGGCAAAAACGTGTTCCGTGAGCGCATCGACCTGACCCAGACCCGGCCGTTTGGTAAGCAGCAATTTACCTTTAACACCCACCTGAAAGGCCGGAAATGGGTGCGGGTCGAGGTCTGGGATGCCGCCGTCAACGGCGCTTTTACGCAACAGGTCTGGCTGGAATAACTAGCGTAGTGTTACCAATAAGCCTTTACTTATAAACTGAATACCTAATCCTTTCTATGAAATTTGTTTCCTTCGTTTTTTGCCTGTGCGTTGGTTTTGCCGGAATTGCTCAGGCCCAGCTTCCACCGATTTTTGAAGCATCCCGCGCTAAAGACGCGCAGACCGAAGCCACGGTTCGGCGGTTTTTGTCGCCCGTAAAAATTCTGTGGCAAACCGGTACGGTCCAGAACGCCGAACGGCTGTTGAAGGTAGGCAACGGGCAGGCCGATCTGTCGGGCCAGGGCATGTGTTCGCTCAAAAGTGACGCCAACGGCAAGCCGAGTCTGCTGCTTGATTTTGGGCGTGAACTGCACGGCGGTTTACAGATCGTGACCGGGCAGTGGCGGGAAAGCAAACCGATCACCGTCCGGATTCGGTTCGGTGAGTCGGCCAGCGAAGCGATGGCGGACATTGAACCCAAGCAGAATGCGACCAACGACCACGCCATCCGGGATATGACCGTGCAGGTGCCGTGGCTGGGCAAACTCGAAATCGGCAACACGGGCTTCCGGTTCGTCCGGATTGATCTGGTGGACGGCAATACTGAATTGTTATTGAAAGAGTTGCGGGCCATTTTCGTGTTTCGCGATATTCCGTACCTCGGTTCGTTCCGGAGCAGCGACCAGCTCCTCAACCAAATCTGGGCAACGGGTGCCTATACCGTACACCTGAACATGCAGGATTACCTCTGGGACGGTATCAAACGCGACCGGCTGGTGTGGGTGGGGGATATGCACCCCGAAGTGTCCACGATCAATGCCGTGTTTGGCTCTAACGAAGTGGTGCCGAAAAGTCTGGACCTGGCGCGCGACATTACGCCCCTGCCCGGCTGGATGAACGGCATCAGCACCTACTCGATGTGGTGGATTCTGATTCATAAAGACTGGTATCTGCACAACGGAAATCTGGCGTATCTGAAAGAACAGCAGCCGTATCTGGTTAAACTGGTGGATTTGCTGATTGCGAAAATTGATGACAAAAACAGCGAGAAGCTGGACGGAACCCGGTTTCTGGACTGGCCTTCGAGCGAAAACCAGAAGGGAATTCACGCGGGTTTGCAGGCCATGATGGCGATGTCGCTGAATGCCGCCGGAGACATCAGTCGTATTCTGAGCGATCCGGCCACGGCGCGAAAATGCGACCAGGCCGTGGCCCGGTTAAAGCAGTATGTACCCGATCCGAACCAATCCAAACAGGGGGCGTCTTTGCTGGCGCTCTCCGGCCTGATGCCCGCCGAAAAAGCCAACCGGGATGTGCTGGCTGTGGGCGGTGCGCAGAATTTCTCGACCTTCTACGGCTATTACATGCTTCAGGCGCAGGCCAAAGCGGGCGACTACAAGGGGGCTCTGGCCAACATCCGTCAGTTCTGGGGCGGGATGCTGGCGTTGGGTGCGACCACCTTCTGGGAAGACTTCAACCTCGACTGGGTGAAAAACGCCGGGCGCATTGACGAGCTGGTGCCGGAAGGCAAAAAAGACATCCACGGCGATTGCGGAGCTTACTGCTACATCGGTTTTCGGCACAGTCTGGCGCACGGCTGGGCGTCCGGCCCCACCTCCTGGCTGACGGAGCACGTGCTCGGTATCAAGGTGGTGGAACCGGGTTGCAAAGCCATCAAGATTGAACCGCATCTGGAAGATTTGACCTTCGCCGAAGGTACTTTCCCGACGCCATACGGTATTGTGAAGGTGAAGCATACCAAACTGGCCAGCGGCAAAATTCAAACGGAAGTCAGCGGTCCGAAAGAGGTGCGGATCATTCGGTGAGAGAAAGAGATTATAGTTTCTCCCGGACCTGAGTTATGATGAATCCACTTCGGGGAAAGGTAGGCATACGGGACAGTTTGAACGATAAATCCTGGGGTGGTACGGTATATTCCATGTGTTTGGTCAGGTAGGTCAGGGCTATTTTGAGCGTTTCGATGGTGACCCACTCACCGGCGCAGCGGTGGTTTTTGTAATGATCCCCACCGCCCTGCGGAATAAAGTTATAGGCACTGCCGTCCCACTGCCGAAACCGGTCGGGCCAGAATTCGAGCGGCCGTTCCCAGGTATCGGGGTGGCGGTTGGTGCCGTATACATCCAGCAGAACCATCGCTCCTTTCGGAAAGTGAACGTTTCGCCAGTCGAACGCCGAGCGAACTTTGGCCCCCAGAAACGGCGCAAACGGATAATACCGGCGAACTTCCTGCACAAACCGCTCGATGTCGTCGGGGCCGCCATGCTGTAACCCGTTCCGGCACTCCGGATGTTCGTGCAGGGCCAGAGCCGCAAAAACGATGTAGTTGGCAATGGCTACAATCGGGCGGACGGTATTGATCAGCTCCACGGCGGCCACCTGTGCCTCCAGCGGTTTGCTGTCCGGTTCGCGGTGCAGGGCCATGACGTAGGCCGACGTTCCTTCCGGGACCGTAATGCGTCCTTCCCGGATACCGAGAATGATGCCCCGCATCCAGTCTTCGGTTTGCTGGCGGGCTTTCCGACCGCGGAGGTGCCGCAGGCCCACGGCTCCGAAGGCATCGACCCGCTCCCAGAACTGGCCCGCCCGTTGCTTTACTTCCGATTCGCTGATGGGAACGCCCGCCCAGGCGCAGGCCGCCCGGCACAACAATTCCTTCAGTTCGTCGAACAGAATGATCGGGCCCGCCGTGCCCGCCCACTTCCGGATGGCCATTCGCCACTGCTCGTGCATGACATCCGACAGCCGCTGGATATTTTCCGGGGTCATGATGGACATAAACAGTTCTTTCCGGCGACGGTGAGCCGCATCGTCCAGGGTTTGTACGCCTTTTTCACCGAACAGCGTCCGCTGGATGCGCTTGGGAATAGCGCCCTGGCGTACAAACCGTTCCGGATCATAAAAAATCCGGGAAGCTTCGGGGCCGCTCATACAAAGCACTTTTAGAAACGGAACTTTGATTTCGAAAAGGTCGGACTGGAAACGCCGACAGCGGTTGTAGATAAAGGGGAAGCCTTCGCGAGCCAGGCCGACAGCACTACTCCAGGCGCTTATGCGCGGTATGTTTCTCATGAGCGTTGATTATTACAGCATATGATTATTGCAGCATAGCAGTTGAAAAAACAACCGGCTGTCGGTTAATGCGTTTGGGATCATAAGCGAAAATTGAGGGTACGGGTAAAAAGCGGACGAGAGATGGGCCGACAAAGGATGATTTTTAAGGCCGCCACTGCTTGACTTACATGGGAGGCATTTTCTATCTTTACGGGTATGAGAATGGCACCAATGCTCTAAAATCCTTCCCGGCTGTCGCCCTGACAGATTGCCTTTTCTAAGGCCCAGTTCCCTATTGTCTTTACGCAGACTATTCGCCGTTCGCTACGGTGAAATGATTCGTTGTTGTTCAACGGCTGCGTGAAAGCTAAAATCTCATTTCAACTGCATCACTTCAAATTTATGCAAGACTTAACAAAAGACCAGATTGAGCAATTCATCCGGGATGGATTTGTCCGCATTGATCAGGCTTTCTCTCCTGAAATCGCCCGCGCGGTTCGAACGATTCTCTGGCGGGAAATAGACGCCGATCCAGCTAATCCGGCAACCTGGACCCGGCCGGTCGTCCGGCTGGGTATGTATTCGCAGGAACCGTTTGTACAGGCTGCCAATACCGACGTGTTACACCGGGCTTTTGACCAGTTGGTTGGACCGGGGCGGTGGCTTCCCTGCCGGAGCATGGGCACCTTTCCGGTTCGGTTTCCGTCCGAAGAAGATCCCGGCGACGGCGGTTGGCACGTTGATGCCAGTTTTCCGGCCGACGATCCGGCCAACTACTTTGCCTGGCGGGTGAATGTTCGTTCTAAAGCCCGTGCGCTGCTGATGCTGTTTCTGTTTTCGGACGTGGGCGAACACGACGCGCCAACCCGGATTCGTGTCGGATCGCACCGGGATGTGGCCCGGTTGCTCAAACCCGCCGGAGAACCGGGGTTATCCTTTCTGGAGCTGGCCCAACAACTGGCCGAACTGCCCGAACGAAGCGAACAACTGGCCACCGGGGCTGCGGGTACGGTTTATCTGTGCCATCCTTTCCTGGTCCATGCAGCCCAGCCCCACCACGGAACGGAACCCCGGTTTTTGGCGCAGCCGCCCTTGCTGTTCAGGGAGGAACCCGTCATTGAGGGTTCGACAGGAGGTTATTCACCCGTAGAAGAAGCCATTCGGCAGGCGCTGGAAGAATAGCCAAAGCCGCCTTTAGGACCCGGTTAAAGAATGAGGGACAATCTGAGAAATGGGAGCCTTCCAGCTTCGTAGCTTTCAGATTATCCCTCTGTTTTTATACCGGTTTAAGGGTGTGGTTTTGAGGATGGTAATGTTTTAGCAATTGTTTTTTAATAGCTATATAAACTACTGTTTATCAATGGTTTGATTGGTGATTGCCAAGCTGTCTGGATGAATTTTATCGCGATAAAACGTGTTATTTTATTGACGACATTCAATTAAAGTCGATTCGTCCAGAAAGCTTTTTTACAGCGATATGCCTACACAACCGGAACTGCTTACTCCGTCAAAAACCGTATCCAATTCTCTCCAGCATTCCGCCCGGCTCTGGCTTCCCAAGCGGGTACTGTTTACGCCGGATGCGTTGCAGGAACCGTTCGGACAGCAGATTTATGAACGGGTGTCCGCCCTGGACTTGCCCATCGAAATCCTGAAAAACAACCGGCTGACCGGCCTGCGCGGAAAAGATGATCGGGAGACGTACCGGATTGCCAAAAATACGCTGGCGGTGGTCAAGGCGCCCCCGAGTTCGTTGCGGCTGCAACCCGTTCCGCCCTCCGCCGACTGGCAGATGAACCTGGCCGAGGGTTGTCCGGCCCATTGTCAGTACTGTTACCTGGCGGGTAGTTTGCAGGGGCCGCCGGTTACCCGTGTGTTTGCCAACCTGCCCCAATTGCTGGCAAACACGGCTTCGTACGAGCAACCCGGAAAAATCACCACGTTTGAAGTAAGCTGCTATACGGACGTGATCGGAATTGAACACCTGACGGGAAGTCTGGCTGAGTGCATCCGGTATTTTGGTAGTCGACCCGACGCCCATCTGCGGTTTGTGAGTAAGTACGATCAGGTGGAATCGCTGCTGGACCTGCCGCACAATGGCCGGACCCGCGCCCGGCTGAGTCTGAATGCCGAGTCCATCGCCCGACGCATGGAGGGCGGGACGGCTTCGGTCGAAGCCCGGTTACAGGCACTCCGGAAACTGGCTTTACCCCCGCCGTTGGGCGGAGGAGGCTATCCGGTCGGGGTGGTGCTGGCCCCAATCATGCCGATTCCGAACTGGCGGGAACACTACACGGAATTGCTCGACCGGCTGGCGGACGCGCTGGATTTTGACTGCGATTTGACCGTTGAGTTTATTACGCACCGCTTCACACCCGGCAGTAAAACCGTTTTGCAGGAGTGGTATCCCAACACCAGCCTGGAAATGGAAGAAGCCGGACGCGCGGAAAAACGCAACAAATTTGGGGGGCTGAAGTACGTGTATCGACCCGACGACATGAAGGAGCTTCGAACGTTTTTCTACACCGAATGGCGCAGACGGTTTCCCGACGCACCTATTCTGTACTGGACGTAAACCGTCTTACGACAGGTTTTGAAACCCCTGTTTTTCCCGTTCCTGCTGTATATCCTCCTCGCGCTGATTGGGTCGGCCCGTTTCCGGGTCAACCGTTGGGAAATATTGACGACGCAGCCAGCTACTCAGGCCATCCAGACCGGGGAACAACACCCGTTCGTTGATATTGGCCTGATCGAGCTTATCGCGAATTTCCCATTTGAGCGTGTGCGGAATCAGGATTCGGCGGTAACAGTCCGGGTGGTTTTTCAGCCATTCGTCCAGGCTCAGCGTGGGTGAGGAAACCACCGAAAACAGGGCATACTGATTCACGATGCGCTCGTCCATGGAAGGCGGCTCGAAAAATAAGGCACAGGCGGGGTCGGTCAGCCCATCGAACTCCGCAAGCGAAGTGATCGGAGTGAGCATATCAATCGTGAACACATCGGCGCCTTCCGTGGTCAGGCATTCGGTGAGTTGTTTGGGTAAATGAGCGTGCACCTTCTTGTAATCCACGCACCACACCACCCCGTCGTGGTCGTACTGGTCAATACAGGCCGTAACAAAATGCAGGGCCACATACGGCGAAAACGTCCAGTCCATGAGCCGGGTAGGCAGGCCGTGGTGCTGGGCCACCGACAGCCAGTACCAGAACGAATCGCTTTTGGTAACGACCTGGTGGGCGTATTTCTTGAAATTCCGCAGCAAATGACCTTCCAGTTGGGCATAATGATCCCCCAGCCGCATCAGGGAGGTATTCAGCGAATAGGAAGCATTCGACAACCCCCGAAAGGCGTAGGGTGAACGGAATCGGTTCAGAGCCGGTGTCCAGGCATGCTCGTACAGGCAATCCATTAACTCATTCCAACTGCTCACACTAGTCTCACTCATAATCACACGGCGCTTTTTCAGGGAAAACCGGGTACTAAAAAAAACGTTTAACCGCCTGCGTTCCCGTAAGCAAACGGTCCGGGGGCGGAAGCAGGCTAAAAAGGCAGCGTTTCCAGGGTTGCATAATCCCCCACGACCCGCAGGTACAGCAAGTGCCCCAGCACACCGTGCAGGTTGCTGACCAGACGGTGGGCTTCGGCAAAGGGCGCGACGTGCAGCCGGGTTTGTTCCTGCTCCGACGCCTTACCCGTCGATTTACCGTGTAGCGCCCGAATGGCCGGACCGCTCATCCGGCGTTCGCAGTAAAAGAAGTAGAGGGCTTCGTCGCTGGTGGAGGTGGCCGAATACCAGGCCCTGGGGCCGAGCGGGATCAGTTCATCCGGTGGAATTTCCAGGCCGGTTTCTTCCTTCAATTCGCGCAGAGCCACTTCGGGTGGGGTTTCGCCCTCATCGATCATGCCCGCCGGGTGTTCGTAGGTTTCCGAACCGTCGCAAACGCGCCGTTGCCGGACCATCAGCACAAATTTGTCGCCTGTTTCTTCGTCAATCAAAACGACGAGGATCGAGATTGCGTCGCCCTTGATGAAACACAAGGGCGACAATTTAGCCCCGTCGGGCGTCGTAGCATCCAGTTTGACCAGGGTATGCAGCACCTGGCCCTCGTTACCGTGACGCGTGTAAACGTCCTGCACATTCTTCAACTGGATCTGATTTTGCTCCAGTTTGCGCTGCCAGGCTTTGTATTTAAACGAATGTTGAAAAGGTTCCGGCTGTGCCATCAGTCAGGTTGTTTGCGGGAGGTTCGGTTCCATTATTTAAGCAGGTCGGGCAGGACTTTTGCGCCGAAATCTTCGATGAAGCGTTGCTGGTCGCGGTTGACGTTGTGCAGCATCAGCCTTTCAAAACCCATTTCAGCATCCTGCTGTAGCCAGTCGATGTGCTCGGAAGGGTCGGCCGAAATCCGGACCATTTTATCAACCTCGCTCAAGTTGACAAACTGGCCAGCCGCGTCAAACTGCTCCGGCAAACGAAGTTCCGTCAGCATGTTGTTGGGGAAAATATTGGCCCGCCATTGTTCATACGCGCCCTGCCGCGCTTCGTCGAGGGTAGGAGCGTACGACAACTGCACTTTCAGGTACATCGGTTTGCCTTCTCCTCCGCCCCGGCGGAAGGCATCTATAACCCGCTGTAATTCGTCTTTGGGCTGCGAGATGGTCAGTAAACCGTCGGCCCAGCCGCCAACCCATTCGGCGGTTTTGCTGGTGACAGCCGCGCCGATCAATAGGGGTTTTACCGCCGGACGCGTGTATAATTTGGCATCTTCAACCGTTACCAAGCCTTTGTGCGACACGGTTTCGCCGTTCCACAGCGCCCGGATAATGTCGACGCACTCTTTCAAACGGGCATTGCGGTCGGCTTTGGAGGGCCATCTGTCGCCGGTAATGTGTTCGTTGAGGGCCTGCCCGGTACCGACGGCTATCCAGAAACGTTCCGGAAACATTTCAGCCAGCGTGGCTGCGGCCTGGGCAATGATGGCCGGATGGTAGCGTTGCCCAGGCGCGTTAACCACCCCGAAGGGTAAGGTGGTGGCCTGTAGAGCCGCAGCCAGCCACGACCAGGCAAAACCGCTTTCGCCCTGTTTGGAACTCCACGGATGGAAATGGTCGGAGCAGGAGCCCGCCGTAAAGCCAGCCTGCTGGGCCAGTTGAGTGTACGTCAGCAGTGTGCTGGGCGCAAATTGTTCATGGGAAGCATGATAGCCGATTTTAAGCATAACGGTATGAAATCCTGAAGTGAATCAAGCTCTTGTTCTGAATTTTTTTTACTTATCTGATCGGGGCCCTGCCTGTTCGGGGTGGGCCGGAGTGGTCGTGTAAATAACCAGGGATTCGGGTTGCAGGGAAATGACAAAACCGCCTGATGCAGCCTCCGGAGCCGTACCGGCCCCTTTCCAGATCGGATCGGCGGAATCCAGCAGTTTAACCCAGGGTTCTGCCGAAGCCGGGACCGAAACGGATTGCGGCTGTTTGGAAAAATTCATCAGACAGACCACCTGCTGATCCGAATGCCAGCGACGCAGCACCAGTGTTTGCTGATCCTCCTGAACGGTAACTTCCAGATGCTGGCGGGACAACTGGCGCAGGGCGGGTTGCTGTTTGCGCAGCGCAATAAGCGCCTGGTAATACCGGAACATGGTCTGGTGAGGGTCCTGCCGGAGCAGTTCCCACTGGAGTTTGGACCGCTGGAAGGTTTCGTCGGCAAAGGGGTCCGGCACCTCGCCCTGTCCGTGAAAATCGGCAAACTCCGACTTGCGGCCCTGGCGGACGGCTTCCACCAGTTCCTCTTCGGTATGGCTTATAAAATAGAGAAACGGGTTGGGTTCGCTCCACTCTTCTCCCATAAACAGGAGCGGCAGGTACGGGCTTACCAGCACAGCTCCGGCCATCAGCTTCTGCATCTCAAAACTCACCAGTTGACTGGTGCGCTCGCCGAGCATACGGTTACCTACCTGATCGTGATTCTGCGAAAAGACGATGAACTGATGACCGGAATTGGCTTCCGCTTTGAGACCAAAAACGCGCTTGCGGTGGTTCGAGAACTGTCCATCATATACGTAGGCATCTTGGTAGGATTTGGCCAGGTGTACAATACCGTTAAAGTCGGAATAGTAGCCCCGTTGTTCTTCCCCCGCCGTTACGCGCAGCGCGTGGTGAAACTCGTCGATCCACTGCGCCTGCATCCCGTATCCACCCGTGTTGGGCGGGTTGATAAACCGTGGGTCGTTCAGGTCGGATTCAACCATCAGGTAGTATGGCCGTCCGGTATCGGCCTGCAACTGATCGACATGCTCCCTGATTTGTTGCAGGATATGCTTCGAACTAAAATCCTTAATGGCATGAACGGCATCCATCCGGAGCGCATCGATGTGAAAATCCCGAAACCACATCAGTGCGTTTTCAATAAAATATTGCCGGACCCCGTCGCTCCAGGCGTCGTCGAAATTCAGGGCGTTACCCCAGGGGGTGCAGTATTTGGCCGTAAAATACGGCCCAAACTGGCTGAAGTAATTGCCTTCCGGCCCCATGTGGTTGTAGACGACATCGAGCACCACGGCTATTCCTTTCCGGTGGCACGCATCGACCAGATGCTGCAAGCCCCGCGCCCCGCCATAGGTGTTCTGAACGGCATAGGGATAAACGCCATCATACCCCCAGTTACGCCCGCCGGGAAACTGCGCCACGGGCATAATCTCGATGGCATTGATACCCAGTTCCTTTAGATAATCGAGCTTTTCTTCCAGCGCGGCAAAGGTACCCTCGGGTGTAAACGTCCCGACGTGGAGTTCATAAATCAGGTACTCCTCAAGCGGAACATTGGTCCAGTCCTGATCTTTCCAGATAAACTCGTTTAGACACATCGCTTCCGAGGGGCTGTGAACATCCTGCGGTTGAGCGATCGAAGCCGGGTCTGGATACGACTGCTCCTGATTCAGCCTGATCTTGTAAAGATTGCCGGGTTTGATCTGGTCGGTCGTTAGCGCCCAGTAACCATATTCCTGCGGTTCGAGTGGCAAGGTGCGCGACGGATTTTCCAGCGTGACGGCCACCGATTCAGCCTCGGGTGCCCAAACCCGTACGCGGGCCATGCCGTCCTGAAAGGTGACCCCAAGCGAACGTTTATGAATGTCTACTGTCTGCATAAAAATAAATGATAGATAAAAGGAAGCGGATAATAGGTTTCCGCCGGTCAATCACTGGGTTTATTGAGGAGTATAGGTTACTTGTAAAATTAAACCCTGCGAACCATCCTGGTTGGACCGTTGCCAGCCCACCGCCACGGGAAGATGCTCGCCCAGGAATACCTCTACGCCAACCGACAACTGTCCCAGTTGATGGGAACCCGACAGCCAGTCGGCCAGCAGATGTACTTTATGATACCAAAGTCCCGCGTCCACTGCGGCCTGAATACCGGTATGGGGCCCATCCCCCAGAAAGCGGCTGTTTCCGTTGTAACTGCCTACCGCCAGCTTGTAGTGCTCCTCAATCAGCGAAGCGGCCAGATTGGCATAGGCGAAGTAAACCGCCTGCGAGCGCCCGGATGAAAGATTTAAACCACCCTGACCGCCGATACCGATTTTAAAGGTTTGGGAGAGGTTAAATGCTTTCTGGGCGTTGACCAGCAGGAGCGGGGCGAAAGGGATCGAGGTCGTCGTATCGTTGCGAATAAAGTGGGGTTTTTGCCGCGTAAAATCCAGGTTGTACAGGTTAAGCCCCACTTCCCAGTCTTTGCTTAATCCGTAGGAAACCGTCGTGGTCGAACGGATCATGTCCTGGATTTCGAGTTGTTCCTGCGCCAGTACTTTGCCTTCTTTGGTAATGTCGGAAGAGGAAACGTTAAAAATAGTTTGTTGGGCCCGGGTTGTTGTAACAAGTCCCAGAAGTAGTAAGCCAATTGAATACAGTTGTAGTTTCTTTCCCATTGAATCCGGATTTCGTTGTACCGTGGCCGGTGTCGGGGCCACGTTGTCGCTCTGTTCAGTTCTGCTCAATCGGAGCAGAATTTGGTTAGTAAACCAGCATAGCGAAGTAAGGTTGGAAAAAGGGGCTGCATTGATGAGGATTCGGTCTTATGAAAAAGCAGGAGCCGGAACCTGTCAGGGCGATGCGCTAGGAAATAAAGTCGATAAGTACTTAAAATGCGGGAATAGAATGCGGTTTGTTTTTGTTCACTTCCCAAAGCCGTTTTGTTGGCTAAGTACTTCCAGCCACCGAATCGGGTAATACGGTCTATATTAAAAAAGACTGGAAATAGTACATTTCCTAGTGTGACGCGACGACCTTAACCGCTGTTCAGCTCTGATCGCCGTTCCTGTAAGTTGTATTTTTTAGTTGAATACAGGCAAATAGATTCTTTAATTGTAAATTAATTTAGGTTTTGTCTAGTTTTTGTAACGGTTTAACTGTTTAGTTAAAATAGTTAGTTAATTTTTTGGAAATTCTATTTTTAGGTGACACTTTTGCGCCATGACGCATAGAGTGAACGAAATAGGAACGGAGGAAAAAATCAAGGAGGCCGCTAAGGCAGTTTTTCTTGAGAAGGGTTTTGACGGTGCCACCATGAAGGACATCGCCAATGCCGCTGGCATGAACAGTGCCCTCACGCACTATTATTTCCGGAGTAAGGAAAAATTGTTCTGGCTGGTTTTTGAAAGTTTACTAGAGCAGTGGATTGAAGGCATTCGAATTACCCTGGACAATCCGACGAGTAACCTGAAAGAAAAAATAGTTGAGCTGATTGAGCGTCAATTTAATTTTCACGCCCAAAATCCCGATATAATCTTATTTCTGATGAACGAAACGCAGCGCGACCCCGAAGGGATGTTGCAGAAAATGTGTGTTTCGCCCGCCCTGCAAGAATCGTGTTTTTTCCGGCAGGTGGAAGAAGCCATTCAGCAGAAGCAAATCCGGCCCGTCAATCCGATGTTTCTGCTGTCGACGGTTTTTTCGTCTATCAAGCAGTCGTTCGCCGGCAAGACGCTGTATATGCACGTATTTAACCTGAACGAAGAAGGATTTATCGCTTTTACCCAGGAAAACAAGAATGTTTTTACCGATATGATTCTGACGTATCTGTTTAAACCGGATTGTTAACTGATCTAAAAAATTGGGTGCTTGACGGTGTTGATTCGCCGGTTCAGCCAAAATGTACGGCAAAAAAAGGGAGCTTGGGTCTACCTTTCGCCAATCTGATAACGAATTTACATAACGGTTTTTGCATGAATAAATCAATCCTAATCAACTGGCTATCTGTACGCAAAGCCGTTGTATTAAATTTATAAACATTAAGGACCCATGGTATGTAAAGAAAAGAATGCCCCATTTCTGACACCAATGAATTCATGAGAAAAAAATTGCACACGAAAGTCGCTGCTTATACCGATGTCGCGGTGGCGAAAGCAAAGGGAATCTATCCATATTTCCGACCCATTGAATCAGGCCAGGATACCGAAGTAGTCATCGACGGAAAACGGGTTCTGATGTTTGGCTCCAATTCGTACCTGGGACTAACGAACCATCCGGCGGTGGTAGAAGCAGCCAAAAAAGCAACCGAAAAATACGGTACAGGCTGCGCCGGATCACGGTTTCTGAACGGAACGCTCGACATTCACGAAGAGCTCGAACGCCGGCTGGCGGCCTTTACCGGCAAAGAAGCCGCAGCACTCTTCAGCACGGGTTATCAGGCCAACCTCGGCGCACTGTCCTGTCTGACGGGTCGTCACGATTACCTGATTCTGGACGAAAGCAACCACGCGTCCATCATCGACGGCAGCCGGTTGTCCTTCTCGAAGGTGATCAAGTACGCCCACAACGACATGGACGATCTCTGGAAAAAACTGAGCCAGTTGCCCGAAGAAGGCATCAAGCTGATTGTGGCCGACGGTATTTTCAGCATGGAGGGTGACATTGTCAAGCTGCCGCTGCTCAACCAGATTGCCGCCGAATTTGATGCCTCCGTTATGGTGGACGATGCGCACAGTCTGGGCGTGATCGGGCATCAGGGGGCCGGAACGGCTTCGCACTTCGGACTGACCGACACGACCGACATCATTATGGGTACGTTCAGCAAATCGCTGGCTTCCCTGGGTGGTTTTATCGCCAGCGACGCCGAAACGATTAATTACCTGCGTCACCGGGCCCGTTCCCTGATCTTCAGCGCCAGTATGACGCCCGCTGCGGTAGCCAGCACCCTGGCTGCGCTGGAAATCATGCAGACCGAACCCGAACACATCGAGCGGCTGTGGGCCAATACCCGGTATGCCAAAGACCTGCTGGTCGAAAACAATTTCGATCTGGGGCCGAGCGAGAGCCCGATTCTGCCGGTATATATCCGGAATAACGAGCATACCTTTTTGATTACCAAAATGTTGCAGGATCAGGGCGTGTTTGTCAACCCGGTGGTATCACCCGCTGTTCCTCCGCAGGATTCCCTGATCCGTTTCTCGATTATGGCGACGCACACCTTCGCTCAGATTGAAGAAGCAATTGATAAACTGACTTGGGCGTACCGGACCATTAAACACATGCCGATTCAGGAAAGCGTATGAAGCGTGTAGTCCCCGTAAGCTCGAAGAAGGAACTGACTCAATTTATCGATTTTCCCCATAGTTTATATCGGGATGACAAAAACTATGTACCGGAAATTTTCATTGGGCAGCGGGATCTGCTGACCCCGGGTAAACACCCTTTTTTCGAACACTCCACGCTGCAATTATTTCTGGCGTATGAGGGCGACACCATCATCGGGCGCATTGCGGCCATTCATAACCGGAATCATAATGCGTTTACGGGTCGAAACGACGGCTTTTTCGGTTTTTTTGATTGCATTGATGATCAGGAAACCGCCGATTTATTACTAAAAACCGCGTCGGATTGGCTGAAACAACAGGGCCTTACCGGAATAATTGGACCGACCAGTCCGACTACCAATGATGTCTGTGGCGTTCTGATCGACGGTTTTGATCGTCCGCCGTTGGCCATGATGCCTTATAACGCACCATACTATGACAAACTTCTGCTAACCAACGGCCTTCGGAAAAAAACGGATTTGCTGGCCTACGAATTGAATGTGGCTACGGCCAACGAACGCTCGCTGAGATTGCTGGACACGTTGCAGAACCGGCTCAAACGCAGCGGAATCGTTATTCGGAAGGTCGATGTAAAGAATTTTAAAGCCGAAGTGCCCAAAATCCGGGAGGTCTACAACCGGGCCTGGGATAAAAATCTGGGATTTGTGCCCATGACCGACAGTGAGTTCGATTATCTGGCGAAAGACCTCAAGATGATTCTGGACCCGAATTTCTGTCTGGTGGCCGAAAAAGACGACCAGGTGGTTGGGTTTATTCTCGGCGTTCCGGACATCAACCAGATTTTGATTAAAAACAAGCGGGGACGTTTGTTTCCGCTGGGACTTTTCCGACTGCTGACGCAGCGGAAAAATATCACCCGCATCCGGGTGTTGACCTTGGGGGTGCTGGAAGGCTACCGCAAAATGGGCATCGAAGCGTGTCTGTATGCGTCGGTCATCAAGAACACCTACGGCACCAAAGTGACGGGCGGAGAATGTTCGTGGATGCTGGAAGACAATTACCTGATGAATCATGCCATCGAGCAGATCAACGGGGTGCTGTACAAACGGTATCGCTTATACGAGAACGAACTATGAAGGAACGGGTTTTGATTACGGGGGCCAGCGGGTTTATCGGGCATCATCTCATTCAGGCGGCTCAGGCGGCCGGATTGGAGGTACAGGCTGCCGTTCGGCCTTCCAGTGATCTGACCCATCTGAAAGAACAGAATCTGACTTTTGTTTATCCGGATTTCAGTTCAAAAGAAGCGTTGCAGCGGATGCTGGAAGAGGGGGGATACGCGTATGTGATCCATGCCGCCGGAGCAACCCGGGCAAAAGACCAGCAAACGTACAATCGCATCAATGCCGAGTACACACTGCGGCTGGTGCAGGCGGCTCAACGGGTTTCAAAACCCGTGAAGCGGTTTGTTTTCATGAGCAGCCTGGCGGCCTTGGGCCCAATACCGTATGATGCACGGGAGCCCATTACCGAAACCACCCGGCCCCAGCCGCTCACCAGTTACGGAAAAAGTAAGCTCCTGGCCGAGCAGTATGTATCCAATGTTCAGGGATTGCCGCTAACCATCATCCGGCCAACGGCAGTCTACGGACCCCGCGAACGGGATCTGTTTATTTTGTTCAAGACCCTGCACCAGCGACTCGACCTGTACATTGGGCGCAGTCCGCAGCGGTTGAGTTTTGTGTACGTTAAGGATTTGGCCGAGGTGACGATAGCGGCACTGCTGCAAAACCACGATCAGAACCGAATTTATAACATCTCGGACGGTGAAGCCTATAACCGGTATGCGCTGGCCGACTTGTTTCAGGAGTTAAGTGGTACCCGGGCGTTACGACTCCATTTACCCGTCGGCCTGATGAAAGGGGTGGCGGGGGCTCTAGAAACCGGGTACTCGTTTTCAAAATCAACTCCGGTACTCAATCCGGAAAAATTGCGGGAGCTGATGGCTCCCAACTGGATCTGTAGCATTGAAGCGGCCCGACGGGACCTGAATTACCAGCCAAAATACGGCTTGAAGCAGGGACTGGACGAAACGCTGCGGTGGTACCGGGCCAACCAATGGCTTTAAAAATACAATGAATACACACCTGGAAGTGACTGGCCAAGGCCACTGCCGAAATCAGTACTAAAATGTTACGATCTATTCAGAAAAATGGAGCGTTTATTCTTGGTATCTTATTATTGATCAGTAGAATAGCCTCCGCACAATCCACGCTCGTCAAGGGCGTGATTACCGATGCCAAAACCGGCGAAACGCTGCCCTTTGTGAGTGTGGTCGTACCCGGAACCACCATCGGAACCTCTTCCGATACCGATGGACAATATAGCCTCAGCGTACCGGCCGATAAAAACCGTATTAAGTTTTCCTACGTCGGCTACCTGAGTCAGGAAAAAACCATTACCGTTGGTCAGACGCAGGTTATCAACATCAAGCTGGCCGTCGATGCCACGCTGCTGAAAGAAGTGACGGTCAAAGGCAAGAGCCATTACCGCAACCGCGACAATCCGGCTGTGCAGCTCATCCGGCAGGTGATCGACCACAAGGAGCAGAACCAGATGGGCAGCAACGCCTACGTCGAATACCAGCAGTACGAGAAAATATCGCTGGCCCTGAGCAATCTCTCAGACCGGTTTAAAAACCGGCGTATTTTCCGCAACTATCAGTTTCTGTTTTCCGAACCGGACTCCACCGACGGTAAAAACCGTCTGCCGGCGTATCTGGAAGAAAAGCTCTCGCAGGTCTACTACCGCAAGAGCCCCGAAGCCAGGAAGCAGCAGGTCAAAGCCCAGCGACGGGCCGAATTTGACCCCCGCTTTGTGGACAATAAGGGATTGAGCAAGTATTTCAACCGGCTCTACGAGAACATCAATATTTATGACAACAACATCTCAATTGCTACCAACCAGCTTTTGAGTCCCATTGCCAACAGCGCTCCGACGTTTTATAAGTTCTTTATCCGCGATACGGTCAAAACCCAGCAGCCCTGGCTGATTGAACTGGGCTTTGTGCCCCGCAACAAAACCGACCTGCTGTTTGAAGGCCAGTTGTTTGTCACGCTGGACGGTAATTATGCGGTGCAGAATGCCTATCTGACGGTCAACAAGGACATCAACCTGAACTATTTGCAGGACCTGGAGGCCCGGCTGGAGTTTGAAAAAAGTTCGAATGGCCGCTACCATCCCAGCCAGACCTCGCTGGCGATGGAGTTCTCCTTAGGACCCAATACACCGGGTGTTTTTGGTCAGCGGGTGGTGCACTTTTCGGACTATCAGATTGATCAGACTCGGCCTGATAGCGTATACGTAGGACCGTTAGAAGAAGTGGCCTTTAATCCGGCCGAAAAGCCCAACGAAACGGTATGGAACAACCTGCGGCCGATCCCCCTGGAGAAGTCGGAAACCCGGATTTACCACAATGTTGACACGCTGCAAACCATCCCGTCGTTCCGGCGCACGATGAGTTATGCCACGCTGCTGATTGCGGGCTATAAAAACACCGGACCCTTTGAAATCGGACCGGTCAATGCCTTCTACAGCTTTAACCCCGTCGAGGGTTTCCGTCTACGGTTTGGGGGGCGCACCACGCCTTCCTTAAGCAAACGCCTGTACGGAGAAACCTACGCGGCCTACGGCTTTAAGGATCAGAAATGGAAGTATTTCCTGAGCGGAACCTACTCGATCAACAACCAGTCGGTGTATGCTTTTCCGCTGCACTTCGTCAAGGCCAGCTTTCAGCGCGATACCAAGATTCCGGGGCAGGATTTGCAGTTTGTGCAGGAAGACAACTTTCTGTTGTCGTTCAAACGGGGCGAGAACAACCGCTGGTTATACAACGACGTTTACCGCCTGGAATACATCAAGGAGTTTGAAAACCATTTTTCGTATAAAGTCGGCTTTAGCCAGTTAACCCAGCGCCCGGCCGGTATTCTGGAGTACACCAAATCGGTGCCGGAAGGCCATCTGAACACCGGTGAAGTGCTCCACAACTCGGAAGCGAGCCTGGAACTGCGGTATGCACCCAACGAACAGTTCTACCAGGGCAAGGTGTACCGCACGCCGATTGTCAACAAGTATCCGATCTTTACCCTGCGCTACAGCACGGGTCTGAAACTGCTGGGCGGAGACTATCAGTACCATAACCTGGCGGCCAATGTGGAGAAGCGGTTTTATCTGTCGCAGTTTGGGTATATGGATGCCACGGCCGAGGGCGGCTACATTCTGGGCAAGAACATCCCGTTTCCGCTGCTGACAATTCACCGGGCCAACCAGACCTACGCCTACCAGTTGAACTCCTACAACCTGATGAACTTCCTGGAGTTTGTCAGCGACCACTACGCCAGCGTGAACGTGCAGTATTACCTGAACGGTTTTCTGTTCAACAAGCTGCCGCTGCTGAAACACTTGAAGCTGCGGGAGGTTGTAAGCTTTAAGGCGCTGGCGGGGGGCTTACGGGCGGAGAACGATCCGGCGAAGGTGGCCGATGTCTACCGTTTCCCGGTTGATGAGCAGGGGCGCTCGATCAGCTATACGCTGGGCAAGGAACCCTACATCGAAGGCAGCGTGGGCATTGCCAACATCTTCAAGCTGCTGCGGGTCGATCTGGTCAAGCGATTCACGTACCTCGACCATCCCGGTGTATCGGAATGGGGCATTCGGGCCCGGTTTAAGTTTGATTTTTAACGGTCTACCCGTCAGACCGTAGACACCAACTACATAGAGAATGATGAATTACGCGATAATAGCCGCCGGAGAGGGGTCGCGTTTAGCTCAGGAAGGCTTTACGCTACCCAAACCGATGGTTAGCCTGCACGGCGAACGATTGATTGACCGGCTGATCGGCATTTTTAGTCAAAACCGTCCGGCGTCCATTCGGGTCATTATCAACGAACAGTCGGCCCCGCTGGAAGACCATCTGTCGGCCCTGCGCAGAACGTTTCCCGTCGATCTGGTCCGGAAGTCCACACCGAGTTCGCTGCACAGTTTCCACGAACTGCTCAAAACCGCCCCGGATGTAGACGCCTTGTGTCTGGCAACAACCGATACGGTATTTAAGGCGGATGAATTTGGGGCCTTCATCACCGAATTTGAGCGCCAGCCGGAGCTTGATGGGCTAATGGCCGTGACCACGTTTGTCGATGACGAAAGCCCGCTGTTTATTTCGGCCGGCCCGGATCGCACCATCACGGCTTTTACCGACCAGAAAACCGACCAAACGGCTTTTGTGTCCGGCGGTATCTACTGCCTGCGCCGAAAAGCCCTGGATGCGGTGGCCGAAGTGATCCAGAGCGGAACCAGCCGGATGCGGAATTACCAGCGGTATTTGCTCGAAAGCGGCTTAACGATCAAGGCTTTTCCGTTTTCTAAAATTGTGGATGTCGATCATGTGCAGGACATCCGGACGGCGGAGCTTTTCTTAAGCGAGGTCAACTAATTAATCACTGATTACCAGCTAACACATTGAAATTACTTGGAGTATATAGAAATCAGAAGTTTTCACCGAATCACATTGGAAATGATGATGCCATTTTTTCGTTGACCGCTCAGGCGCTCGAAAAACTGGGAAACCAGATTCGCATTTGTAGTGAAGACGAATTTTTAAAACTGGAAACCATTCCGGAACCGTACATTTTTACGATGGCCCGGCAAAAGGCCGTGGTGCAGAAATTGCAGGCCGTCGAAAACGCTGGAACGGTGGTGGTCAATTCCGGATTTGGCATTGAAAACTGTTTCCGCATTAACATGCATAACGCCCTGGAAGAGAATAATATCCCGGTGCCGCGTAGCCTGGTGGTGCCCACCACACCAACAGATGACGACTGGCTTGAGCAGTGGCCCGACAAAGGTTTCTGGATCAAACGGGGCGATTTTCACGCCATTCACCGCGAGGACGTGACATTTGTGCGGAGCCGTCAGGAGGGACGCGAAATGTTGCGGGAATACGCCCGGCGCGACATTCCTGATGTCCTGATTTCCGAGCATCTGGCCGGTGATCTGGTTAAGTTCTACGGCGTGCGCGGAACGGATTTCTTCTTCTGGTTTTACCCCTACGAACATAATCATCACAAGTACGTTGAGTATGAGGCTATAAACGGAAAGTCGCACCACCACGCGTTCGACGAAGCGGAATTGCAACGGGTGGCGACGGCTTCGGCAAAGGCGGTGGGCGTCGATATTTACGGCGGTGATGCCATCGTGACGAAAGACGGTTCTTTTTACATCATTGACCTGAACGACTGGCCGAGTTTTGCGCCCTGCCGCCAGGAAGCCGCCGACGCGATAGCCGCCTTATTGTATCAGAAATTTACCCAACCTGTGTTATGAATACGTTGAGCAAGAAGCCTGCGGAACCGGATACCGTGGAGCCTGCGAATAGCGCGTTCCAGAACTCCCTGAAGTCGTCCGATACCGAGGAACAAATCGATATCTGGTTTTACCGCCCCATTGGGTACCAGATCGCCCGGTTTTGTGCCTGGGTCGGCATCACCCCGAACCCCGTAACCATCGTCAGCATCTTTTTCGGGGTGGCCGCCGGTATTCTCTTTTACAGTCAGTCGCTGACGATCAACGTGATCGGAATGCTCCTGCTGGTGTTTGCCAATTCGCTGGATAGTGCCGACGGGCAGCTCGCCCGGATGACCAACAACAAAAGCCGTCTGGGCCGGATTCTGGACGGGGTAGCCGGTGATTTCTGGTTTATTTCCATCCACGTGGCCATCTGTCTGCGGAGCATGAACGAAGGCTGGTCGGCGCTGATCTGGGTGCCGGGGGTGCTGGCGGGGTTGTCGCACGTGGTGCAGTCGGCTATGGCGGATTATTACCGGAATGTTCACCTGTTTTTCATCAAAGGAACGTCGGGCAGTGAACTGGACAACAGCCGCGATTTGCAGAAGGACTTTGATCGGCTTTCGTGGAGTAGGGACTTCGGAATGAAACTATTTGCGCGTACCTACCTCAATTATACCAAGTTACAGGAACGGCTTTCGCCCAATCTGCAAAAACTGCTGGCCGTCATTCGGCAGCGGTTTCCGAACGGTTTGCCGCCTAAGCTGGTGACCGACTTCCGGGCGCAGAACAAGCCGCTGATGAAGTACACGAACATTGTCCAGTTCAACACGCGGGTGCTGTTTCTGTTTCTCTGGCTGTTCATCGACCAGGCCTGGATTTATTTCCTCTTCGACATTTTTGTGCTGAACCCCATTCTGATTTACATGTGTGTGAAGCAGGAAGCCGTCAGCCGTCATTTTTACCAGCAGCTACAAACGTCCCGTGAGAATGAGTACAAAGCTCTATAAAGCCTTATTTTTTGCCATCGGGGTCGTTACGCTGGTCTACATGATGTATGTCATGGGGTTTGCGGCCATCTGGCTCAACATCACCAAAACCGGCATCTGGTTTTTGCCGGTGGTCGGTAGCTGGCTTGTCATCTACGTACTGAATGCGCTGGCCTTCCATGCTGTTATTCAGGAACCGCAATTACCCGAAACCAACCTGCCGTTCGGTCAGGTGCTGCGCATCACCATTGCCGGGTATGCCATCAATTACATCACGCCGTTTGTGGCGCTGGGGGGCGAACCCTACCGGATTATGGAATTAAAACCCGCGCTGGGCGTTCGGAAAGCCAGCTCGTCGGTGATTCTGTACAGCCTGATGCATATGTTTTCGCACATTATTTTCTGGCTGGTATCCATCGTGCTGATCGTTGCGTTTCTGCCGCTGACCGACCTGATGTTGTGGGGCTGCGGCATCCTGCTGACCGTCGGTCTGGCGCTGGGCTACTGGTTTATCCGGGTCTATAAAAAAGGATTTACCGTCAGCACGGTTCGTTTGCTCCAAAAATTGCCGCTGGTTGGAAAAAAAGCGCGGGCGTTGGCTCAGGACAAAGCGGAAACGCTGCTGGAAATCGACCACCAGATCCGGATTCTGTACGCCGACCGCAAACCACGCTTTTACGCGTCGCTGCTGCTGGAGTTTGTAGGCCGGGTAGTGGGCTGTCTGGAGATTTATTTTATTGCCCGGGCGCTGAACCTGAATATGTCGGTGGTGGAGTCGCTGATTGTCAGTTCGGGCTCGTCGCTGTTTGCCAACCTGATTTTCTTTTTTCCGATGCAGCTCGGCACGCGCGAAGGCGGTCTGGCGCTGGCCTTGCGGTGGATCGGTTTTCCGGCTGCGAGTGGTGTTTTTATGGGCGTAATCATGCGCATCCGGGAATTTGTCTGGATTCTGATCGGACTGGCCCTGCTGCGGGTGGCGCGTCCCAAACCCGTACCCCAGCCCGCCGAACTGATTACAAACGAATAACCCACTGGAAACCATGATACAAGGACTTTTATTTGATTACGGCGGCACCATCGACACCAACGGCCTGCATTGGGGCGGGGTGTTATGGGCGCGGTATCAGAAATACAGCGTGCCGGTCGATCAGGCCATATTTAATAAAGCCTATGCGTTCGGAGAGCGGGCGCTGGCGATTAACCCCCTTGTGAAACCAAACCATACGTTTTACGAGGTGTTGCGGCTAAAGATTGACCAACAGTTCCAGTTTCTGACCGAAGCCGGTTTTGCACTCGATCAAAGCGCGGTTGAAGCCATCGCGGCCGATTGTAACGCGTTTGCCCGGCAAACCGTGGCGGAAGCTAAACCCATTTTACTGGAACTGGCTAAACAGTATCCGCTGGTGATGGTTTCTAATTTTTACGGGAATCTAAACACGGTTCTGGACGATTTCGGTATTCGGTCCCTTTTCCAGACCGTGATCGAATCCGCTGTCGTTGGCGTCCGCAAACCCGATCCGGCCATTTACCAGCTTGGAGTGGATTACCTGCAACTCCCCGCCGGAAATACGGTGGTGATTGGCGACTCCTATACGAAAGACATTCAACCGGCCCACCAGCTTGGTTGCCGCACCGTCTGGCTCAACGTAGCCGGTTGGGAAGATACTCCCCGGACTGGAGAGTCCCGGACTGGAGAATCCGTTCAGGGAGTGGATGCCGAGATTACCGATTTTGCCCAACTGCCGGAGCAACTGACTCGCTTGTCGGGAAAGGCGGCTCAGACGGTTTCTGATTACCAGTAAGTTATTGCATTGTGCGACACTAACCTTAAAGATCATGTACGATATCTGCACGATTGGACATATTACCCTCGACAAAGTGGTTACCGGCCAATCGGTTAACTACATGCCCGGCGGAACCTCTTTTTATTTTTCCAAGGCGCTCCGGCAGTTCGATGTTGCCTACAAGCTGGTAACGGCGCTGGCTGATAAGGAAAGCCACATTGTAGACGGTATTCGCCAGGACGGTATTGACGTCAGCGCGTTGCCCAGCCAATACACGGTATTTTTCGAAAATATCTACAGCCTCGATCAGGATTACCGGGAGCAGAACGTACACCATCAGGCGGATTCGTTTGACGTGAACGGGATGCCCGCCATCGACGCAAAAATCTACCATCTGGGTCCCCTGCTTTCGGACGACATTTCGGTGGACCTGCTGAAAGCACTGGCGCAGAAGGGGCTGGTTTCGCTGGATATTCAGGGCTATCTGCGGTATGTGAGCAATAAAAAAGTCCTGTACCGCGACTGGGTTGACAAGCAGGAAGCCCTGCCGCACGTAGCCATTCTGAAGGCCAACGAGCACGAAATGGAAGTGATTACCGGCCGCGAAGACCCCCACGAAGGCGCGAAATACCTGGCCGATCTGGGCGTTCGGGAAGTGATCATTACACTGGGCAGCAAAGGGTCGATTGTTTACACCGGCGGTGAATTTCACTCCATTCCGGCTTTCGAACCCTCGGCGGTGGTCGATGCGACCGGTTGCGGGGACACCTACATGGCGGGTTACCTGTGGAAAAAGGTAAAAGGAGCCTCCGTACAGGAATCCGGCGAATTTGGTGCCGCGATGGCAACGCTCAAAATCGAATCATCCGGGCCGTTTTCCGGAACGGCGGAGACGGTGGAAGACGTGTTAAAAAACCGTCGGGTCGGCAAATTCAGAAACAAAAAACCGTCAACGGTGTCTTCTTTTTAATCGAAAAAACACGATAAAATCAACGAACGATGAAAAACGCGGGTATTCTTTTTCTGGTAGTGACTTTCTGGCTGGTTCTATTAAACGGCACTCGTGCCATTGCTCAGAAAGATGAACCCCGCCCGCGTACCCCGCTGATGAGCCCGGAAGCGTTTCCTGTACCGAAGAAAACGCCCGGTCTTATGTTTTACATCCAGCGTGATCCGAATACCAATACCATTTGCTATGAATTGAATCTGGATAAAGGAGGTAAACTTGAAAAGAACAATCCGATTCATGGATATTGGATCCGGTATCCCGAGGGAGGTCACCGGAAAGATCTGAACTTTATCCAGCGGAAGTTTGCCTACGGTATTAATTCTAAATCCATCGGAAACGATGCCTATGAATTGCGTTCGGTCGCGTACAATAAAATCCCGTTGTATCTCCGGAAAGATTCAGACAATCAATATCATGTTTATGTCGATATTGATAAAAAGGAATGCATTTTAAACCGTATTTTTATTCGCATTGACGGCGGAACCTTCTGGCACCCCAACGTCCTTTATATTGAGCTGAGGGGCACAAATCCCGATACGGGAAAAACCGTCACGCAGCGTATTAAACCTTCCTGATATGGCCAAAAATTATGTCTCTAATTCCCAGGAATCGATTCGGATGTTTAAAAGCGATTTTCTGGAAGTGTTTTCAAAAGTCCATTTCTGGGTTCCTCTGGTCATTTATATTCCGCTGATTTTCTTTTTAATTTACCAGGGGCTCTTCGTGGCCGGGCTGACTATCTGGCAGTTTCTTGGGCTTTTTGCGGCTGGTCTTTTCATCTGGACGCTGACCGAATATGTGCTGCACCGGTTTGTTTTTCATTATGAACCGCAAAACGAAATCGGCAGGCGGCTGCACTTTATTTTTCACGGTGTTCATCACGATTATCCGAACGACGCCAAACGGTTGGTGATGCCGCCGTCGGCCAGTATTCCGCTGGCGGCCCTGTTTTATTTTTTGTTTGACTGGCTGCTTCCGGCAACCTATAACTACGGTTTTTTTACGGGCTTTATCAGTGGTTATCTGGTGTATGATATGACGCATTATGCCATTCACCATTACAACTTTAAAAGCTCGTTTATGAAGAACGTTAAAAAGCACCATATGCTGCACCATTACTCCGATCCGGAGCACGGCTACGGCGTTAGCTCGGACCTCTGGGACCGCGTTTTTCAATCCGGTTTTAAGAAATAAACGGTTTGACCGGAGGGTTTATCCACAAGGCCAGACGATGGAATATACGTACCTGGGAGATCGCATGACCGATTCCCAATTAAAGGGAAAAGGGTGCGATGCCGTCCGGCGCGCTGATGGCCGATGCATTCGGGGCAAAACCGGGAGTATGCTGGTCCGGTTTGAAAACGGCGCTCTGCATGTGGTCATTGGGCGGTTGTTGAGGAAAGTCAGAAAAGCGATGGATTAATCCATGTTACCTACCTATTTAAAAACGGCTCAGCCCACGCTTTCAAGCGTGGGCTGAGCCGTTTTTGGCCCTACCGATTCAGACAATTAATTGATTGGAATTGAAATAATAGAAGTAAATAAAAAAAATATACCATTTTGTTTTTTGTTTAATCGATTAAACATACATTTGGCACAGCCGCTTCCTCTATTATGAATAAAAAGAAAGTTTCCCTGAAGGATATTGCCGAAAAGGCGCAGGTTTCAACTGCGCTGGTTTCGTACGTGTTGAACGGGAAAGAGAAGGAAAGCCGGGTGGGGCACGAGATTGCGGCTAAAATCAAGGCGATTGCAAGGGAGTTTAATTACGAGCCGAATTACCTGGCAAAAAGTTTACGCAGTGGCAAAACGCAGACCATCGGGCTGATTATTGCCGACATCTCGAATCCGTTCTTTGCCAACATTGCCCGGATTGTGGAAGATGAAGCTAAAAAATACGGCTATACGGTCATCATCGGGAGTTCCGACGAGCAGGCCGAGAAATCCTGGGATTTGATCAATGTACTGCTGAACCGGCAGGTGGACGGTTTTATCATCGTCTCCTCCGAAAACACGGAAGAACAGATTCAGTACCTGATCGACAAAAACGTGGCTTTCGTCTTGCTGGACCGTCATTTTCCCGACCTGCCGACCGATTTTGTTTCCCTGGATAGCCACAAAGCTGCTTTTGATGCCGGGGCGCACCTGATTGAGCAGGGCTACCGAAACATCGGATTGATTGCGTACAAATCCCGGCTTTTTCACATGAAGGAGCGGATTCGGGGCTACCGGGATTCGTTGGAAGTGGGCCAGATTGCATTTCAGCCGGAGTGGCTGAAAGAAGTGGCTTTCCATACCGTTGAGGAGGAAATCAAAGCGGGCATCGACGATATGCTGGCTTCCGATCACAAAGTCGATGCCTTGATTTTTGCGACCTACCGGCTGGCAATTGCTGGGTTGAAATACATTAATTCGTTGGGGTTGAAGGTTCCGGATGATCTGGCCATTGTCAGTTTCGGGCAGGCCGAAGCCTTTGATCTTTACTATTGCCCGATCACCTACGTGCTGCAACCTATGGAGGAACTGGGCAAAACGGCGGTTGAAATTCTCGTCAGCAAACTAAAAAATTCGAATGCGGAGCAGCAGCAAATATTGATGCAGGCTCAGGTCATGGTACGCGATTCCTCCCGACTCAAAGTGCCGGTTGCCTGATTGCCTTTCATTTTATAGTCGTGCTTAATCGTTTAAACTCGTATTCCTTACGCTTGCCTTATGCTACGAAGAAACTTCCTGAAATCAGCCGTGCTGGGTTCCGGCGCTTTATTAACCGGTTTTCCATTGTTAAGCGAAGCCGCTGTTCCTAAACTTAAAATTACCAAAATCCGGTATTATGCGGCTCCGGGTTACAACAAGCCGTTGTTCAACCAGGCGCGCGGCATTGTCGAAATCGAAACCGACGGCGGTATCATCGGCATTGGCGAAGGTGGTTCCAAAGACATGATTGAACAATGCGCCCAGATGATGATTGGCGAGAATCCGTTCCGCATCGAGCACATCTGGCAGAACCTGTACCGGGGTATGTTCTACCCGCCGGGCCGCGAAAAACTGCACGCGCAGGGGGCGCTCGACATGGCGCTTTGGGACATTAAAGGCAAGGCGCTGGGCGTTCCGGTGTATGAATTACTGGGGGGCGCCACCCGCGATTATGTGGAATGCTATGCCACCGGCTTCCGGGCGTCGAAAGCCAAAACCGAGGAAGAACGCGCTCAGGATTGCCTGAAAGCCGGGTTGCGGTCGTACCGCATTGGGCCCACCGGCGGCAATGGCGATCAGCCGTTTGATTTTTACCAGAACGCCAGGAAAACCATTGAGTTCTGCAAACGTATCGATGCCGCTGTAGGGGGGAGTGGCAACTGGGCCATTGACCTGCACACCCGCTTCGACACCACCGAAGGCGTTAAAATCTGCAAGGCGCTCGAATCGCTCGAACCGTATTTTGTCGAAGACATCATTCGGTCGGAAAATCCGGATGTGTATAAAACCGTGCGACAGATGACCACCGTGCCGATTGCGGTGGGCGAGCAGTTTGGCGACCGCTGGGACAGCAATAACTTTATCGAACAGCACCTGATCGACTACACCCGGTTTACGCTCCCCAATACCGGCGGTATTTCGGAATTCAAAAAGCTGGCTTCAATGTGCGAAACCCATTACGTGGGCATGATACCGCACTTTACCGGTCCGCTGGCAACGGCGACGCTGGTGCACGTTCTGGGCTCCAGCAGCCCGGCCCGCGCGTTGATGGAACTGGGTGGGGGCGAACCCGAACGGCCACCCTACTTCAACGACGACTTTATACGGTTTAACAACGGCAAGCTCTACCTGAATCCCGAACCTGGTCTCGGGGTGAAATTCGATCCGAAGAAGGCGACATTTGTGATGGAAATTGCGTCCAACACCAAGTTTCCGCATCCGATTCTGAAAGCCCCCGACGGCTCCATCCACAACTGGTAAAAGTAGGAGTTAGGAGTGATGAATGAAGAGTTAAAAGACGCGCTAGCCCACTCTTAACTCTTCATTCATCACTCCTAACTCATCATTCATTTCACCAATTATTCCTAAACATAACCATGAAAAAACCTGTAAAACTCTTAGTTCTGCTCCTGTTGCTGGGGCAGGGTTACGGCTTTGCCCAGACCAGCCGGGTGACCGGTAATGTAACGGGTTCGGATGGAAAACCGCTGCCCGGTGTGAACGTGCTCATCAGTGGCTCATCGCAGGGAACGGTGGCCGACGCCGATGGCAATTATGCGCTTAATGCCCCGGCCAATGCTTCCCTTGTGTTCTCGTATATCAGTTACGTGAGCCAGACGGTTCCGGTCAATGGCCGGTCGGTGATCAACGTTCAGTTGGTGGAGGATACCAAGAGTCTGAATGAAGTGGTGGTGACGGCGCTCGGGATCAAGCGGGAATCGAAAACGCTGGGGTATGCCACAGCCACCGTCAATGCCGACCAGATTTCGACCAACCGCAGTCCGAACCTGATGACGAGTTTGCAGGGGAAAATGGCGGGAGTAAACATCTCCACCATGTCGACCGGACCGGGCGGCAGTTCCAAAATCCGGATTCGGGGGCAGTCGTCGTTTAGTGGGCAGAATAACCCGCTGATCGTGATTAATGGCGTACCGGTCGACAACTCGAACTACGCCATCGGTGGGAACTACGGCAACCGGTCGGCCAACAACTCCGACGGGGGCGACGGTCTTTCGAGCATCAACCCCGACGACATCGAGACGATGACGGTATTGAAAGGAGCCACGGCGGCCGCTCTTTACGGTTCGCGGGCCAAAGACGGTGTGGTGATGATTACGACCAAAAGCCGGGGCGCGGGCAAAGGGTTCGGGGTGGAATACAATGCCAATTTTACCACCGAAACTCCGCTGGATTTCACGGATTTTCAGTACGAATACGGTCAGGGCGAGGGCGGTGTGCGGCCCACCACGCCGTATCCGACCTCGGGGGTCTGGAGTTTTGGCGAAAAGTTTCAACCCGGTATGACGCAGGTGCTGTTCGACGGAGATGTTTACCCCTACGAACCGGTGCGTAACCGAATCCGGAAGTTCTATAACATCGGCACCAATTTTACGAATACCGTGACGGTTTCCAACAACGGTGAGAACGGCGGTTTCAGCCTGTCCTTCGCCAATACCGACAACAAGGCCATCACGCCCAACTCGGATTTTAACCGTAAAACCATCAACCTGGGCTTTTCGCAGAACATCAACAAAAACCTGGTGGCCTCCGGAAATATCAATTACTCGAACGAGTACAACCGCAACCCGACGCAGCTCAACACCCAGGATTTTGCCATTCCGACGGTTATTATGACCTTGGCCAACTCCATGCCGCTCGAAGCGCTGAAAGAACACCCGGTGATGCCCAACGGCGATGAATTTGTGTTTTCCCGGTTTCTGGTGCGCAATAACCCGTATTACTCCGCCTATTATCACTTTGAAAACATCAAGCGCGACCGGCTTTTTGGCAATGTCGCGCTGAAGTATCAGTTTACCAAATGGCTCTATTTGCAGGGACGACTCGCGCAGGATTTGTACACCCGGAATCAGGACTACAACATTCCGAACGGGTATGCGCCCATTGCCAAAGCCCCCGCCGGTTACGTCAACGGTTCGTACACGCAGGATGTGCGCAAGTTTGTCGAACGGAACTACGACTTTATTCTGGGCGGCAATCACACCTTCGGCAACCTTGGCGTGGATGTGACGCTGGGCGGTAACCAGCGGTTTGTCCGGATGGATTACAACAGCGTAACGGTGCAGGATTTTGTGCAGCCCGGTTTGTATACCGTCATGAACGGCCGGGTGAAAAACCCGTTGTACAGCCTGTCGGAGCGGAAAATTAACTCGCTATACGCGGCTGCCACCCTTTCGTACAAGGAGTTTCTGTACCTGAATGCCACGGCCCGCAACGACTGGTTCTCGACGCTCTCGCCCGAAAACCGCAGCATTCTTTACCCGTCGGTAACCGGAAGTTTCGTGTTCTCGCAGGCCTTCAGCAACCTGCCCACCTGGCTGACGTTCGGGAAACTGCGGGCGGCTTACGCCGAGGTGGGCGACGACAACGTGAGCCCGTATTCCAACGCCCTGTTTTACGCCGTCAACAACAACAATTTCCCGACTCCTTCGGGCCAGCTCGTGCCGGTGGGCGGTATCAACGCGTCGTCGGTGCCCAACCGAAACCTACGCCCCCTGCGGGTGTCGGAAGCCGAGGTGGGAGCGGAGTTGAAATTCTTCAATAACCGGCTGGGACTGGATTTCACGTATTACCGCAAGATCACGAAAGACCAGATTCTGGCGACCCAGATTTCGGATGCATCGTCGTACACCAACAAGCTCATTAACGTCGGCAAGAGCATGAACAAAGGCGTTGAGGTGCTGCTGACCGGAACGCCTATCCAGACCTCGGCTTTTCAGTGGGATGTGAGCGCCAACCTGGCCTACAACACCTCGGAGGTCCTGACGCTGGGCCTGTCGCCGGCCGATACCATGATTACTGTCGGCGGTTCGGGCGGCAGTACGCTCCGGCAGGTGGTGGGCAAACCGATTGGGCAACTGTTTACGTTCAACTACCTCCGCGATGAGCAGGGGCGGCAGGTGTTCGACAAAGGCAGCGGGCGGCCCCTGCGCAACAACACGCCGGTCAATGTCGGGAACGCCCTGCCGAAATACTTTGGCGGGATTACGAACAGCTTCTCTTACAAGGGCATTATGCTCACAACGCTGATTGACTTCAAGTTAGGCTTTAAAATGATTGGCGGGCAGAACATGAATTACCTGCGGCACGGTTTGCACAAGAAAACGCTGGTGGGCCGGGAGCAGGGGTACGTCATCGGCGAGGGTGTGAACCCCGACGGCGAAATCAACACCACCCGCTCACCAATTCAGCCGTTCTACGAAACGCCCAACGTGCTCGGCATTTACGAGGACTTTATCTACAACGCCGGGTTCTGGAAGCTGCGGCAGATTACGATTGGCTACGATTTTACGAAGCTGCTGCCCCAGAAATTTTTCATCAAGGGACTTCGGCTGAACGCCGTGGCCAACAACGTGGCGGTGCTGAAAAAATGGACCGAAAACATGGACCCCGAAATGGTCAACAACGCGTCGGACAACGCAACGGGGCTGGAT
Source organism: Larkinella arboricola (assembly GCF_003259745.1). Taxonomy (GTDB): domain Bacteria; phylum Bacteroidota; class Bacteroidia; order Cytophagales; family Spirosomataceae; genus Larkinella; species Larkinella arboricola. The sequence continues at coordinate 106,005 of NZ_QLMC01000007.1, forward strand.
TTCTGGCCGAGTTTGCCGCCCACGCGGAGCATGGGTTTCAACCTGAACATCAAGTTTTAAGCCGTTGAACAAAAGACAACTTTCGCCATGAAAACGAAAACCAACTACCTGTTCGGCCTGCTGACCGCGCTTTGTCTGCTCTCCGGCTGTGACGATAATTTCGACGAGATCAATACCAATAAAGTCGACCCGACCACGCTGGCACCGTCGTTTGTGATGAACAAAGCGATCATCGACGCGACCTACCTCGACGGTTTTGGAACGCTGCAAATGCTGTGTTACGAGTTTGGCATTGTGCAGCAGATTATTACGCCCTACGGCAGTTCGCTGGCTGGGGCCAATTACAACCAGAACAACGTGAGCAACACCCCGCTCGTCTGGCAGAATTTCTATCGGAACGTGCTGAAACAGATCGTGGATGTGGTGGAAAAAACCAAAGACGACCCCAACCGCACCAACCTGTACCACATGGCCCGCATCTGGAAAGCCTATTCGTTCATGATTCTGACGGATACCTACGGCGATATTCCGTATACGGAAGCCGCCAAAGGGTACATCAGCGAAATTACGTCGCCGAAATACGACAGCCAGGAGTTTATTTACCGGGATATTCTGAAAGAACTGGACGAAGCCTCGGCGGGGCTGGATGCCGCCAAAGCCGTCGAATCGACTGATATTTTGTACGGTGGCAATGTCGTGAAATGGAAGCGGTTTGGCTATTCGCTGATGCTGCGGGCGGGAATGCGTTTGGTCAAAGTAGACCCCACGACGGCCCGAAATTACGTAACGAAAGCCGTAACCGGGGGCGTGATGCAGTCCAACGACGACAACGCGGTGATGCGGCATACGGCTTTGTATAACAACTGGATTGCCAACCACTTGCAGGCCCGTGAGAAAACCAATTTTTATCTGGCGGCTCCTTTTGTAAACTATTTGAAAACCAACAACGACCCGCGTTTGGGATCGATTGCCGTGCGGTATGTGGGGGCCAAAGGTGGGCCGGAACAGGTAGATACCCGGGCGTCGAGCGACCCGAAAGTACAGGTTGGGATGCCGATGGGCTACGACAACGTGACGATTTCGACCCCGGCGGTTCTGGCGCAGTATGGGGTGGCTAGTCTGTGGGATTTTTCGCAGGTCAACCTGAAAACCGTGCTAAAGCTCGATGCGCCGGAATTTCACGTCACCTATTCCCAAACCCAGTTGCTGTTGGCCGAAGCCGCTCAGCGGGGCTGGATTACGGGTAGTGCCGCCGATTATTACACGAAAGGCGTCCGGGCCAACATGGAGCAAATGGCCACTTTCGACCCGGCTGCTGCTATTCCTGAAGCCGCTATCCAAGCGTATCTGACGGCCCACCCGTTCGATCCGGCCAGGGCGCTGGAGCAGATCAACACGCAATATTGGGTGGCTTCCTTCCTGAACGGCCCCGAACTGTTTGCCAACTTCCGCCGGAGCGGTTTTCCGGCCCTGGCGAAAAATCCGTATCCGGCTTCGGAGATTACCGAGGACTTTATCCGCCGGATGCCGTACCCGGACAGCGAAACCGTGGTCAATCAGCAGAATGTCAACGAAGCCATCGCCCGGCAGGGGCCTAATACACTGAGCACCCGCGTCTGGTGGGATAAGAAATGAATTTAAGCTATTACACAGAGTTTATCAGAGAACATCAGAGTAACGCAGAGCAACCCTGATTACCTCCGATCTCCTCTGATAAACTCTGTGTAATTATTCCCATAAATTTAAACCCTTTCTAATACATGGCATCATCAAGACTAACCCGCCGTTCCGCCATTCAATCCGTTCTGGGCGTGGCCGGTGCCGGACTCATGGCCTTACCCGAAACTTCGTACGCCCATAACCCCGGCCAGTTCCGCGATTATGGCAAAGTGAAAATTACCAAACTGGAAACCTTTCTGGTCAAACCCCGCTGGATTTTCCTCAAAATACACACCGATGTAGGCATTGTGGGCCTGGGCGAACCGCTGCTCGAAGGCCGGGCCTTAACCATCCAGACCGCTATCAAAGAGGTGGAGCCGTACCTGATCGGCAAAGATCCCCGGGCCATTGTCCACCACTGGCAGGCCATTTACCGGCACGCCTTTTACCGGGGCGGCCCGATTCTGACGAGTGCCCTGAGCGGCATCGACCACGCCTTGTGGGACATCAAAGGCAAATTGCTCAACGTTCCGGTGTACGAACTGCTGGGCGGCCCCACCCGCGACCGGGTCCGGATTTATGGGCGGGCCAGCAATGCCGAGGATATTAAGAAGCGGAAGGCCGAAGGCTATACCGTGATCAAAACCGGTGTTGCCAAAAAAAATCCGGCCAACATTGTCGAAAATCCGAAATTCATTCAGTACGCTATTGATAACTTTGCCTCGCTGCGGGAAGCGGGTGGCCCGGACATGGACATTGCCATCGACTTCCACGGGGCAATTCCTCCGCAAACGTCCAAGCTGCTGATCAAGGAGCTGGAACCGTATAAACCGATGTTTGTCGAGGAACCGGTGCAGGCCCAGAACGTGGATGTGCTGGTGGATATTGCCCGCGGAACCCACCTGCCGATTGCGACCGGGGAGCGGATTTTTACCAAATGGGGCTTTCGCGAAATCTTGGAAAAACGGGCTGCCAGCATCATCCAGCCGGACCTCTGCCACGCGGGCGGTATCACCGAGGGCCGCATCATCGCGGGCATGGCCGAAGCCTATTACGTGCCCATTGCCCCGCACAACCCGATGGGGCCGATTTCGCTGGCCGTGGGGCTGCACCTGGCCGCCAGTGTGCCCAATTTTCTGGTGCAGGAACAGGTGTCGCTGGGTGAAGGCTACCTCAAAAAACCGTTTAAGCTGGAGAAGGATGGCACGGTCTTGGTTCCGACAGGACCGGGGCTGGGCATTGAACTGGACGACGCGCAGATGAAGGATAAAATCGGTCACGACTGGAAAAATCCGGAAAGCTATAACGCGCTGGATGGCTCGGTGGTCGACTGGTAATGAATCATACGGTTGCCGTTTTCGGTTTACGGGATTCGTGGCTGCCCGTTGACAGGGCAACCCGGCATCCCGTAAACTGAAAAACCGAAGCTAATAAACAACTATTTAAATGATTACTTATTTACTATGCTGCGACTGGGGTACGTCCTCGTTTCGGCTACGGCTGATCGATAGCGCGACGTATCAACTGATAGAGGAACTGATTGGGCAGCAGGGGGTTGCCGCCGTTTTTGATGCCTGGAAGAATGCCGGTGAGAAGAATGGTATTTCGAGGGAGCAGTTTTTTCGGGAAAATCTGAAGCGGCAAATCGAGGTTCTGGCCAATAAAACGGCCCTCAATCTGGACCAGATTCCGGTGGCGGTGTCGGGCATGGCTTCTTCCTCCATCGGGATGGAAGAAATACCGTATGGAACCCTGCCGTTTGCGATGGATGGCAGCCAGGCCAGCGTCCGGCACATTGAAGCCGACGAAACGTTTCCCCACGAACTGATTCTGATTTCGGGGGTAAAAAGTCAGGAAGATGTCATGCGCGGGGAAGAAACGCAGTTGATCGGGCTGACGGCTTTGCTTGATCGGGAAGGCCAGCGGCCCAGCGATGCCATTTTTATTTTTCCCGGAACACATTCCAAGCATATGTACGTACAGGGTGGGCAACTACTCAATTTTGAAACCTACATGACCGGCGAGGTTTTCAACTTGATGGCCACCAGCAGCATTCTGAAAGATTCCGTGGAGTTAAACCGTTTGGACGATTTCTCGGCGGGCAATCTGGCGGCTTTTCGGGCGGGGGTTCAGCAGGCCGAGCCGTCGCTTCTCAATCGCCTGTTTACAGTCCGGACCAACCAGTTATTCGGGAAAATAAACAAGCAGCAGAACGCTTTTTATCTGAGTGGTTTGCTGATTGGGGCCGAATTAAAACCACTGCGGGAAAAACAAAACTGGCAGTTGGTGTTGTGTAGCGGCACGAATTTGTTTTCTTTTTATCAACAGGCAATCAACGATTTGAATCTGGCGGATCGGACAACGGTTATTCCGGCGGAAGTTGTCGATCAGGCTGCGATAGTGGGTCAGGTTATCGTTTTTCAGAATCAGAATTTAAATGTATCCGTCTATCGAAATGAGTCCGATTAAATTTTCGTGGGAGTTATTTACCAAAACACCGATCATCGGGATTGTCCGGAATATGGCGGTGGACGATGTGGTCAAGGTGCTACCGGTTTACCGCGAAGCCGGATTGAGCACAATTGAGATTACCATGAACACGCCCGGTGCCGAAGAACTTATCCGGTATGCCCGCGAACGGGAGCCGGGCGGCTTGAATATTGGCGCCGGAACGGTGTGCACAAAGCGGGATCTGGAACGCGCGCTGTTGGCGGGCGCGCAGTTTATTGTTACGCCCATTCTCGATGAAACCGTCATTAAAACCTGTGTAGAGCGCCAGATTCCCATTTTTCCGGGTGCTTTTACACCATCCGAAATCTACAAAGCCTGGTCGCTCGGGGCGCCGATGATTAAGGTGTTTCCGGCGGCTTCGCTGGGGCCGTCGTACATCAAAGAAGTAAAAGCTCCGCTGAGCCAGATCAAGCTGGTGCCGACGGGTGGAGTGGGTCTCACGAACATGGCCGATTTTTTGAAAGCCGGAGCCGACGGGCTGGGCATTGGCGGGCAGTTGTTTGACCGGAATCTGATTAAAAACCAGGATTGGGACGGTTTAAAAACCCATTTTCAATCGTTTGTAAACGGATTAAAGTCCACCCCGTAATCTTTTAATTCCTGCCAGTTTTCACCTAACCCTTCGCCTTGTGTCTACCTTTAAATTTACCTATTACCGCTGGTTCATTGTCGCACTGGTCTTTATTGCGACGACCATTAATTACCTCGACCGACAGATTATCGGCTTATTAAAACCCATTCTGGAAAAAGAATTTAACTGGAGCGAAACGGATTACGCCCAGATTGTAATGGCCTTCACGGCGGCCTATGCCATTGGTCTGGCCTTGTCGGGCTGGATGATTGACAAAACCGGCACGAAGCTGGGGTACGCCATTACCATTGTGTTCTGGAGTGTGGCCGGAATGCTGCACGCGGTGGCCCGCTCGGCGTCCGGCTTTGCGCTGGCCCGGCTGGGGCTGGGGCTGGGCGAAGCCGGCAACTTTCCGGCGGCCGTTAAAACCGTGGCGGAATGGTTTCCCAAAAAAGAACGGGCCCTGGCCACCGGCCTTTTCAACTCCGGAACCAGCGTCGGCGTTGTGGTGGCGCTGATGCTGGTTCCCTGGATTTTGAGGAATTACGGCTGGCAGGAAGTTTTCTGGATTACCGGCGCGTTGGGGTTTGTCTGGCTTATTTTCTGGCTTATTTTTTACGACATTCCGGCCAAACAAAAGCGGCTTTCGGCCGAAGAATTTGCGCTGATTACCAATGGGCAGGACGAAAGTGAGCGCGAATCCGAACGAATTTCCATCAACTGGTTTAAGCTCTTTACGCTGCCCCAAACCTGGGCCTGCATCACCGGCAAAGCGTTTATCGACCCAATTTTCTGGTTTTTCCTGTTCTGGCTCCCCTCGTATTTTTCAACAACCTACGCGCTCGACTTAAAACAATTTAGCCCGGAGCTGATGATTATTTACACGGCAACGACCGTCGGTAGTATTGGGGGCGGCTATCTATCGTCCATGCTGATCAAACGAGGCTGGCCGACCCTGAAAGCCCGAAAAACCGTCTTGATTGTCTTTGCAATCCTGGAAGTTTCGATTATTCTGGCGCAGTTTGCGACTAATGTCTGGATGGTGGTTGCGCTCATCAGTCTGGCCGTCGCCGTGCATCAGGCGTGGGCTACGAATGTGTTTACGATTGCATCGGATTTATTTCCGAAACAGGTGGTCAGTTCCGTCGTGGGGATTGCGGGCATGGCCGGTGCCGTGGGGGGCATCTTTTTCCCGATGCTCGTCGGGAAATTACTTGATTCCTACAAAGCCGCCGGGAATTTAGCGGGTGGCTACAACCTTCTTTTCACCATTTGCGGATTTACGTACCTGACGGTTTGGGTCATTATTCATTTATTGACCCGAAAGTCGAAAACCGTCGAGCTTCATCAGTTGCTGTAACTCGAGGTACCTGGGATGATTCGGATTTTACTTTCGAATGTCGTATTTCCGGCGGTTTATCTTGAAAATCTGTAAAACTACAGGAATTGTATACATTCGCAGTTGAAATACAAGTCGGAATTAGTCAGGTACCTAAAACTTCGACGCATAACCGCTCCGAATTCAATGACCCGAACCAAAAACAACTTGCTTCGACTGTCTCTGTATGTGCTTTTAATTGCCGGTGTCTGGGCACCGCTAAGTAGCTGGGTTAGCCCGCCAAAAGCCAGCCCGCCCAACGTGGTATTGTTTTTCATCGACGACATGGGCTACGGCGATTTATCCTGCTACGGCGCTGCGGGCTATACGACACCCAACCTCGACCGGATGGCCGCCGAAGGCACCCGATTCACAAGTTTTCTGGCGGCTCAGGCGGTTTGCAGTGCTTCACGGGCGGCTTTGCTGACGGGTTGCTACCCCAACCGAATCGGGATTTCCGGTGCGCTGGGGCCCGGCTCGCCGGTTGGTTTGAATCCCGAAGAAGAAACGATTGCCGAATTACTGAAAGAAAAAGGGTATGCCACCGGCATTTTTGGCAAATGGCATTTGGGAAGTCAGAAAGAATTTCTGCCACTGCAACACGGGTTTGACGAATACTACGGTGTGCCTCATTCACACGATATGTGGCCGCTGCACCCGAACCAGGCCAGAGCGAATTATCCGCCCCTGCATCTGATCGAAGGCAACACACCCGGCAAAGAAGTCAAAACGCTGGAAGATGCCAGTGAGCTGACGCCGGGCATTACGGAAAGGGCCGTCGGTTTTATTCGCAAACACAAAAAACAGCCGTTCTTTCTGTATGTGCCGCACCCCCTGCCGCACGTTCCGCTGGCGGCTTCGGGCCGGTTTCGGGGCAAGAGTTCGGCGGGGCTGCTGGGCGATGTCATGATGGAACTGGATTGGTCGGTGGGCCGGATTTTGCAGGAACTCAAGCAGCAGGGACTGGATAAAAATACGATTGTGATTTTCACGAGCGACAACGGACCGTGGCTGAATTACGGCGATCATGCCGGTTCGGCGGGCGGTTTTCGGGAAGGGAAAGGGACCTCGTTTGAGGGCGGCCACCGGGTTCCGTGCATCATTCGCTGGCCGGGCGTGGTTCCGGCGGGGCGGGTCTGCAACAAACTGCTGACTACAATGGAAATCCTGCCAACGGTGGCCAAACTGTGCGGTGCCCGGTTGCCGAAGAAAGCCATCGACGGCGTAGACATGATGGCCCTGCTGAAGGGTGACGATACGGTTACGCCCCGCGACCATTTCTATTACTACTACCGCCAGAACAGCCTGGAAGCCGTTCGGAAAGGCGACTGGAAGCTGGTTTTTGCGCATCCGGGCCGTACGTACGAAGGGTTTCTGCCGGGCAAAGGCGGCCAACCGGGTCCGAATACCGAGAACCACGAGTTTCCGATGGCCCTGTACAACCTCCGGCGTGATCCCGGCGAACGGTATGACGTGCGTGAGCAGAATCCGGATATCGTGGCGGCTCTTGAAAAACTAGCCGATGAAGCACGCGCCGATTTGGGCGATGATTTGCAGAAACGGCAGGGAAAGAACGTGCGACTGGCGGGGCGGGTTGAAAAATAAAGAAGTAAACAGCACAAAAGCCCGTGGCAGTCTGCTACGGGCTTTTATATTGCACCAGAGAATGGATTAATTTCTGGTAGGCATTTTTGAAATTAAAACGGATTCTGTAACACAAAACCGTTCCAGTCCAGTGCGGATTGGTAGACGTATTCCCGCCAGTTGCCGATGAGTCCGTCGCGGATGCGGATGCTGACCATACCGTGTACCGTTGAGCCATAGGTGAGCGAGAATTCGCCGGAACCGGTTTGTGTCTGCTCATCAAACGCCAGGTGGTGCCACACCATCTGCGTAATTTTCGGGCGGCCTTTCCAGCCTCCGAAAAACTCGAAAATCCGGTCGCGGCCCCGGTAAATCTGTTTGTTAGGCGGTTCGGAATAAATGGCGTCCAGCGCAAAACAGTCGGCGGCTTTCCGTCCATTATTCTCGTTTAAACCGTCGGCAATGGTTTGCATCAACCGCGTAAATTCGGCCCGACTGATCGGTTTTTGCCTGGACGATTGCGCCCGTGACTGAATCAGAAGGCCAAAGAAAAAGAAAACCAGCAGGAAGAGTTGTCTCATAGATCAGGAGTAGGTGCGCTCCTTTGCTGCAACGAGCAATGGCCTGGATACATTGTTACCCGGAAGCCTTTTGTTGTAATTTCTCTTACTTAAAAAGGCGGGTGAAACCGGCAGGCTAGGCGCGGGTACGCTCAGAACGGACGGTTTTAGGGGCTTACGGCTTATTTTTTCGGGAAGTTTTGGGCCAGAAAGACGGCATCGGCTTTCGACCAGCCTTGCCGGGCCAGTTGATACTCCCGGTTGGCGGTTGTTTTGTCGCCTTTTCGGTCGGCAATTCGGGCCAGAGCGAAATGCGTGCCCGGATAGGCCGGGTCGTGCTCGGCCAACACGCTGGCCGCTTCTTCCGCAAAGCCGTTTAACTCAAGTTGATAAGCCACCTGCGCAATCATTTCCAGTTGAAACAGGGCCTCAATCCAGGGGTCAGGACCGGTCTGGTCGCGGGCGCTGGTCTGGAACTTGCGAATGTCGGCCAGTCCTTTTTCCCGGCCATTCGGATCGTGAAGGGCAATGAGTGCGGCCAGAAACTTCGGATGCGGGTCGAGCCAGGCATTCAGCCAGTCGGTATGTGCTTCGTTTTTGGCCTGCACCAGTTCCGTTTGCGAAGCTTTCAGCGACGTTCGGGCCGCTTCAAGCTGATTCTTTTTAAGGGCCATCAAGCCCAGCAAGTAATGCCCGATCACGCGCTCGCCCGGCGTTTTTCCCCGGGTCAGTTCGGTGGCGATGGGCGTAGCCTCGGCGTAACGGTTCTGCGAAATCAGCAGCGTGGGGTAACCCATCTTGTTGTAAAATGTACGCTCCTGATTGATAGGTCGTTTGGTTTCAAACCGTTCCTTTACCAGTTTTTCCGCTTCCCCAATCCGGCCCTGGTATTGGTAGCAAAGCGCCAGCAGCGAGATGTTATGGATATGATGCCAGTCGTACATGGCATCGTATTTTTCGCTGCGGTACAAATCCCGTTCGATGGCGTCAGTCTGTTTCATTTCCGCGATGGCCCGATCCACATCCCCCGTCTTCATCAGGTCGTGGGCGTACATATGGAGCGCATGGGCCAGATTAGGAGCCAGCCGGGCGTAGGCTTTGCCGTGTTCGAGGGCCTTGCCGTAATCGCTCATGCCCTCATACGCGTGGATCAGGAAGTGGTGAGCCGATGGATGGTTTGGGGCCATCTGGAGTACTTTTTCGTAAATGGCAATGCTGGCCGTTGAACTGCCCTGTCCGCGTCCGGTCGCAAATTTTTCGTACGAGTTGCCGGATAATAGCCACAATTCCAGGTCGGTCGGGAATTTTTTGACGGCTGCGTTTACTTTGTTGCGGTACTCGTTCAGCAATTTCTGGTTACTGAGCGAATCAACCGCTTTCAACTGCGCAAACCGTAGCTCGATGTGCGCTTTTTCGCGGGCGGATGCGTAGTTTACTAATGATTGGGCGGTTTCGGCGGCCTTCAGGGCGGCTTTGTTGTCTTCCAGTTGGATATACAGGCGGCTCAGGCTAACGTGAGCCATCACGAAGGTGGAATCATATTTCAGCGCTTCATGAAAGGACCGGGCCGCTTCGACCAGCGAATAACCGTGCAGGTAAGCCATGCCCTGCTCGAAATACTGCTGGGCTTTAGGACTTTTAGTAGACGTTGGTGTTGGGAATTGTCCTATGTTGGACCGCAGGGCGACGGTTTGAGTCAGCAACGAACTGGGAATGCCGCCAACGTGCGTAAATCCGCAGATAGGGGCGTAGGGAAGTTCCGGCGCGGCTGGAGCCGGTTCGGTCACGGATTGCTGGTTGATTAAGGTTAGTCTGCCAATCAGCAAGGCCATCAACAGGGTCGGAAGGAGTGTATGGACGTGGATTCGGTTCATAATTGTAGGGAACGGATGGACCAGCGGACGCTCCTGTTGGACTGTAATCCGTCGGATGTCCTCCATGAGGAAAGTCCGTGGGACATAAAGGTAATGATTTATGCTTGAAGCTGTTAACCGTTGCGTAAATCACTTTCCATTGAATCCCATCGACGGCAACCGGCAACTTTTACGCGCCAGACGAGTTATAGAAAGAAAACCACAACCTGTATGGAAAAGATGTTCATTGTACGCGCCGTTGGAGTTGACGAACTCGGCGTTGAAACCCCCACCACCATCCCGATGAAACAGGCCGAAGCACCCGAAGCGGACCTGATTGTAGAGGACCTGGATGCGCAATATCCGCACCTGAAACACCGGGTGGTTGAGATCGAGGAATTGAAAACGCCCGGACAGGTCGAAGACTGGCAGCATTCCTACCTGGGAACGGTCATGGGGACGGATAGCCAGGAGGGTGATCTGGATAAAAAGAACGCATAGTCTGTCACCCATCCGACCGGAAGCCTCACCGTACAAGGGCCAGCGACTCTTCCGGTCGGCTGGATGACAAAACAAACTTTACTGCAACAACTCCCGGCCTTTTGCCAGTGCCCGGTCGAGGCCGCTGGCATCGGAGCCGCCCGCCGTGGCAAAGAACGGTTGTCCACCGCCACCGCCCCGGATTTCTTTCGCCAGTTCTTTCACCAGGTTTCCGGCGTGGAGGTTTTTATCCTGGATCAGTTCCTCGGGCAACATCACGGCCAGTTGCGGTTTGCCGTTGATATCAGAGCCTAAAACCAAAGCGAGTTTATCAACTTTCGCTTTCAGGTCATACGCCAGTTGTTTCAGGGCGTCGGCTGATGGAACCTCAACCCGCTCAACCAGCACCGAATGGCCGTTGCTGGCGGACACTTTCGTCAATAATTCTGATTTGACCTGCTGTAGTTTTTCAGCTTCCAGCACCTCAATCTTTTTTTGCAGTTGGCTGCGTTCGTCCAGTAAATTCTGTACGGCTTTCAGCACGTCTTTCGGCGCTTTCAGCAATTCTTTTAACTGATCGAGTGTAGCCTGTTGTTCGTTCAGGAGGGCTAGGGCTTTTTCGGCGGTAACGGCTTCAATCCGGCGCACACCCGTTGAGACCGAGCCTTCCGACGTAAATTTGAAAAGACCAATCTGGCCCGTCGCCGGAACGTGGGTTCCTCCGCAAAGCTCAACCGAGTAACCGGGGTCAAACGTAATCACGCGCACAAAATCACCGTATTTCTCCCCGAACAGCGCCATTGCACCGAGGTTCTTGGCTTCCTCGATGGGCACGTTCCGCCGTTCGTCCAACGGAATGTTCTCGCGGATTTTCTGGTTGACAATGGTTTCAATTTCAGCGAGTTGTTCGTCTGTAACTTTACTAAAGTGCGAGAAGTCAAACCGCAGGGCATCCGGGCCGACGTACGAGCCTTTCTGTGCCACGTGTTTGCCCAGTACTTCCCGCAGAGCCGCGTGGAGCAGGTGCGTAGCCGAGTGGTTATCAGAAATGGCGGTGCGCCGGTCGGCATCCACTTTGGCTAGTACGCCCGAATGGTTATCCAGCACATCCTCCAGGTCCTTGTCGTTGGAAATATGGATAATCAGGTCGTTTTCTTTCTTTGTATCGGCAATCCGCACCAGCACCTTTTCGTTACCAACCCGTACTTCCAGCACACCGGTATCGCCAATCTGACCCCCGGATTCGGCGTAGAACGGCGTCCGGTCCAGCACGATCTGGTACTGCGTGCCCTGCTTATTTTGTACCTTCCGGTAGCGGGCCACGCGTGCTTCGGCTTCGACCTGATCGTATCCCAGAAATTCAACCCCGTCGATGTCGTTGAGTTCGGTCCAGTCGCCGGTGGAGGACGATGCATCTTTCCGTGACCGTTCTTTCTGTTGCTGAAGGGCTTTCTGGAAACCGGCTTCGTCAATCGAAAATCCTTTTTCGCGCGCAATCAACGCCGTCAGGTCAACCGGGAAGCCGAAGGTGTCGTTCAGTTCAAAAACCGTTTCGCCGTCGATGGTTTTCTGGCCTTTTTCGGTCAGCTCCACCGTTATTTTATCCAGCAGTTTCAGGCCGTTTTCCAGCGTCCGCAGGAAAGCCGCTTCTTCCTCCCGAATGACCGTGGCCACAAAATCGCGCTGGGCGTTTAGTTCCGGAAATACATCGGCAAACTGCATCGCCAGCGTTGGCACGAGTTTGGTCAGGAACGGTTCCGTAAAACCGAGGTACGAATACCCGTAGCGAACCGCCCGGCGCAGAATCCGACGGATAACGTAGCCCGCCCGCGCGTTCGACGGAATCAACCCGTCGGCAATAGCAAACGAAACCGCCCGGATGTGGTCGGCAATCACGCGCATGGCCACGTCGGGATACTCGCGCTGCGAACCGGTATAGGTCTTGCCCGACAGTTCTTCAATCACCCGAATTGTGTTCGTAAACACGTCGGTATCGTAGTTGGAGAGTTTGCTCTGAATAGCCATGCAAAGCCGTTCGAAACCCATACCGGTATCGACGTGCCGGGCGGGCAGCGGTTCGAGCGACCCGTCGGCCTTGCGGTTGAACTGCATGAACACAAGGTTCCAGATCTCGACCACCTGCGGGTGATCGGCGTTCACCAGTTCCTTGCCGGGTTTCTGATCCACATCGGCCTGTGGGCGCAGATCGACGTGAATTTCCGAGCACGGACCGCACGGACCCGTATCGCCCATTTCCCAGAAGTTATCTTTTTTGTTACCCAAAATGATGCGGTCTTCGCCTACGATGGGTTTCCACAAATCCCAGGCTTCCTGATCGAAGGGAACGTTATCTTTCTCATCGCCCTGAAAAACCGAAACGTAAAGACGGTCTTTCGGCAGTTTATATACGTCCGTCAGCAGCTCCCAGGCCCAGGAGATGGCTTCTTTCTTGAAATAATCACCAAACGACCAGTTGCCGAGCATCTCGAACATCGTGTGGTGGTAGGTGTCAAAGCCCACATCTTCAAGGTCGTTGTGCTTGCCCGAAACCCGCAGACACTTCTGTGTATCGGCTACGCGCCGGGCCGGAGGGGTTCCGTTGCCCAGAAAAAAATCTTTAAATTGAGCCATCCCCGAGTTGTTGAACATCAGCGTGGGGTCGTTTTTGGCGACCAGGGGGGCTGAGGGCACAATCAGGTGCTCTTTGCTGCGAAAGAAGTCTAAAAAATGCTGGCGAATTTCGGAAGAAGTCATGGTACCTTTGGGGCCGTCTGTACCAATCGGACGACGACGGATTGAATTGTTTCGCAAATTTACGGAAAACTTGTGTTTCTTCCGGGCAGATCGGAAGTTTGTTCTATGGAGGAGCTAACCAAACGGTATTACGGCATTCGGGAAGTGGCCGACATGCTGGGGGTGAATATTTCGAAACTGCGGTTTTACGAGAAGGAGTTTCCCTCCCTCAAACCCCGCAAGAACCGCGCTGGCGACCGAATTTATACCCGGGAGGATATTGAGCACCTGCGGGAAATTCTGGACCTGGTGGAAGAAAAAAAACTTACACTGGAAGGGGCCCGTCAGCACCTCAAAAGCCGTTCGTCGCGCCAGACCGAAATCAAGCAGATGCTCAGCCGTTTACGGGAAATTCGCAAATTTCTGGTCGAAACGCGGGATCAACTGGACGAATAGAAGGTTATTGCGGTTCCATCCGCACACCGGCTCATCGGGAAAAAACGAGTTCGCTACACCAACACTGCCTGCGCAAAAGCGGGCGTTTACAAATTTTCTACAGTCTTCTCCGTTACTCCGGCACCGGGCCTGCGTCTTGATAGAAACCAGTTGCTTACCGAGTGAATTTCCCTGAATTATTCTATCAGTCGGCTTTAACGTCGGTGCCCGGTGTGGGCGGTGTTCTGATTCGTCAGCTAATGAGTTATTGCGGCTCAGCGTCAGAAGTGTTCCGGTCATCGGCGGCCCGACTTATCAAAATACCCGGAATCGGGGAGGTAACGGCCCGGGCGATTTTGCATCCGGATGTGTTGCGGGAAACCGAACAGGTGCAGCAGCGGTGCGAAAAACTGGGCGTTCAGCAACTTTTCTACACAGACAAACGGTATCCGGCCCGGCTCAAAACGCTGTATGACGCTCCACCCATGCTGTACTGGCAGGGAGCCGCCGATCTGAACGCGGCCCGTACCATCGGCATCGTAGGAACCCGTCAGGCAACGGAGTATGGTCGCCGGATTACCGAAGAACTGATTCAGAATTTACGTCCTTACAGTCCTCTTATCATCAGTGGATTAGCGTATGGGATTGACATCATGGCCCACCGCGCCAGTCTGGCAAACGGTTTGCCGACCATTGGTGTCATGGCCAGTGGCGTTGATATTATTTATCCGCATCTGCACACGAAAACGGCCCAGGAAATGCTACTGTTGGGTGGCCTGCTAACCGAAAACCGGCCGGGTGTGAAGCCCGACGCCCGCTTGTTTCCGGCCCGTAACCGGATTATTGCGGGGCTGAGCGATGGGGTTATCATTGTGGAAGCTGCGGCCAAAGGGGGAGCCCTGATCACCGCCGAATACGCCAACAATTACCACCGGGAGGTGTTTGCCGTACCGGGGCATCTGAATCAGACGTTCTCGCAGGGGTGTAACAAATTGATTCGGGAAAACAAAGCCCAGATTTATACCAAACCGGATGATATTATTGAAGCCCTGAACTGGGATCAGGCCGCGGGTAAAACCGCACCGGCAGAAAAACCGTTGCTGACACTGGAATTTACCGAAGAGGAAAGTCAGGTGCTGGCTCTTTTCCGGCAACAGGCGGATTGGCACATCGACGAACTCAGTTGGCGCAGTCAGATTCCGATCGGCAAACTATCGTCCCTGCTGCTGAACCTGGAGTTCAAGGGGATTGTCCGGAGCCTGCCGGGTAAGAAATTTCAGATGAATTAATCTATACTGCCAACCGGCGGACGCTCCTGTTTAAGTCTGTTGGTACTGTCTACCAGCTTCTTTTAATCGACAAAAAACCGCCGGTCTGCTTCGGATAAAGACCGCCCTGGTCATAGGCAATGCTCATGGATAATGCGGTATTGGTCAGGCGGGGAAGGGAACACTGGGCGGAGAGGAGGGCCGAGAACTGCTCGAACGGCGGAGCATACGGCTCGTTGAAGGAACCGTAATTCCGGCTGAACGACGCCCGGGCGCTGAACTGGACCTGACTGGCAGCGGCTTCCATGCCAAGATACCAGACATGGATGCGGTTATTGGGAAAAAATCCGCCCCCGACGTATTCGCGAACCCTGGGGGTATAATCGGCGCGTGGGGCTATGAAAGGCGTGCCGATGGTTCGGCCAAAATACGACCAGCCTTCACGGTATTGGCCGTGGTTAAAATAATTGTCGGAGCCTTGAAACTGGGCGGTCTGGTCAAATACCGGGCCGCTCTGGTTGGTGGTTGTGAGCCATTCCACGACGGCTGATTTCCAGCGAAAACGGTGGGATGGTCCGACGGCCCGGTTACGCACACGAATGCCCCACAAACCATCCGGAAAATTGATCAGGACTACCCCGCTGGCATCCTCGTACAGATGCTGGTAATAGAGCAGCGTATTCAGGCGGGGGGTGATCCACTCCAGGGCGTAATCAATGGAACCGATGTGGTTGCCAACGCGGTTTTCGCCGTCAAATGTGGTTTGCTGGTTGTTCACCAGGTCTTTGGGATACCGTCCCAGCACGAGGGAAATATAATCCTGGAAGGAGGACGGCAAATGGCCGTAAACCGCAAACGGACTGCCGATCAGGTAATCGGCGTGGCCGCCCCATTGCACCTGATGATTGAGTCCGGCGTACAGCTTAAAAGGCCAGTGCGGTTTTCCGAACCGGCCATAAATATACTTCTGATGAAAAAGGGCCCCTTTGATGTAGGGCGCATTGAACCAGCCGTGCGCGTAGCCCACCCGAAAGGCCACGGTTTTTTTTAGAAAGCCGCCAATCGGTACGAAGTCCGGCGTTTGCAGTTGCACCTTCGGAATCGGCAGCGCGTTTCCCGACCAGATCACAAAACCGGAACTGAGCGTCGAGTCGCCAATGCCGTACAGTTCGCGATGGCGGCCCGCCCAGAGTTCAAGCTGGCCGTACCGGACTTTTACGTACAGTTCGGGCAGCAGTCCCTGCCTCGTTTCCCCAACATTGGCCACAGCGTAAGCTCCTGCACCCCAGTCAAACCGGCGCGGATGGGTCGTGGTTGAATCCGTCCGGTAATCCCGCCGGATACCGCCCCGCAGCGTGGCAAACGGCACCTGAAGGGGAACCATACCGTACTGGTTGGTCCGGAGCCAGAAAGGGAGCCGGTCGGACGAGGAAGCCATACTGCCCAGTTCCAGCTCTGCCTTAAAGGGCCATGACGTTGCCGCCGTTTGTGCCCAGCCGGGAGCCATTCCCAGCCATCCGACGACCAGGATGCAAAGCCGTTTCATCGGCTTGCGGCTATTGGTTCCATTCCGCCGGGTTTTGGCGCCATGCGGCCAGCGAACTCATGGCGTCAGCCGCAATGTAGTCCAGTTTTCGAGCCTGTTCTACCAGCGTTTCGTAATCGCTCAGGCACACCAGTTGCACGGCTTTGTCGGCAAAATTCTGCGCTGCCACCGGGAAACCGTAGGTAAAAATGGCCGCCATGCCCAGCACCTCGGCGCCGGATTGCCGCAGCACATCCACCACTTTCAGCGAACTGCCACCGGTCGAAATCAGGTCCTCCAGCACAACCACGCGTTGTCCGGCTTCCAGACGGCCTTCGATCTGGTTGCCCATCCCGTGTTTTTTAGGTTCGGGCCGCACGTACAGAAACGGCAGATTGAGGGCGTCGGCTACCAGAGCGCCCTGGGCAATTCCGGCGGTGGCAACGCCCGCGATGGCGTCGACGCCGGGAAATTGTTTTTGAATGGCGTTGGCCAGTTCCGAGCGGATATAAGACCGTACTTCCGGGTGGGAAAGGGTGATCCGGTTATCACAATAAATGGGTGATTTCCAGCCCGAACTCCAGGTAAACGGTTCTTCCGGACGCAACCGAACCGCCTTCACTTCTAACAACAACCGGGCAACTTGTTCTGCAACCATGTATTCTTTGACTTGTTCTGCAACCATGTTTTTTAAATGATGAATTCAGGGCGCGTGGCCGCCCGCGCGTAATGGAAGGATGCGTGAAACGGTTCTGGACCGCCAACTCGCGGACAATCCGTTCCCTGTCAATCCTTCATCAGTTTAGAGTTTATTCTTCTGCTCGTTTGGTTACCAGAATTTTGTCGATACGGCTTTTGTCCATATCCACAATTTCAAACTGATAATCCTGCCACGAGAACGTTTCGCCGGTTTTGGGTATGTCTTTGATAATCTGCAAGGCAAAACCGCCCAACGTATCGAAACCCGTAAGTTCGCGCCGGTTTTGCAGCACAATGTCGAAATAATCAAGAAAATCGTCAAACGGTATCTGGGCATCGATCAGGTAACTGCCGTTGCCCCGGTCGACAATCTCAAACTCGAATTCGTTGGTATCCGAAATGTCGCCCACCAGCGCATCCACGATGTCGTTGAGCGTCACCATGCCCAGCACCCCGCCGTATTCATCGACAATGATGCCCACGTACTGCCGCTTCTCCCGAAACCGTTCGAGCACCTGGTAGGCCATGTTGCTTTCCGGGATATACAGAATGTCGCGCTTGATTTCTTCCAGTCGGGTGAGCTGATCGTCCAGGTCTTTGCCCAGAAAATCCTTGCTGTTAATCAAGCCGATCATTTCATCGACGCTGCCTTGGCAGAGCGGATAATGCGAGTGCCGGTGTTCGATGATCGACTGCCGGTTTTCTTCCACGGTGGCTTCTACGTCCAGAAAAACCATTTCCTGGCGGTTGGTCATCAGGGAGGTAATCCGCCGGTCGCCGAGCTGAAAAACGTTCTGAACAATCTCCTGCTCAATTTCTTCAATCACCCCGCCGGAGGTTCCTTCCTGAATTAAACTTTTTATTTCTTCTTCCGTGACCGCACTGGCATTTGGTTTGATGTTAAGAATCTTGATGATGAGGTCGCTCGAAAAGGCCAGCAGGCTGATGAACGGAGCGGTCAATTTGGAAAGCACGTTCATGGGCCGTACCATGAACTTGGCAATTCCTTCCGGATTCGACAGACCGATGCGTTTGGGAACCAGCTCGCCGAGCACCAGCGAGAGGTAGGTAATCAGCACAACGGTCAGCGTCACGGCAATGCTGTTGGCGTATGGTTGCAGGAGCGGAAACTGGGCAACGAAGGCCGAAATCTGACCCGTCAGGCTGTCGCCACTAAAAATACCGGTCAGGATACCGATCAGGGTGATGCCAATCTGGACGGTTGCCAGAAAACGGTTGGGGGATTCAGCCAGTTTCAGGGCTTCTTCGGCCCGTTTGTCGCCGTTGCGGGCGTCGGTTTCGAGTCGGGCTTTTCGGGAGGAAACCAGCGCAATCTCCGAAAGGGAGAAAACACCGTTGAGAATGACTAAAAAGAGTATTATTGCAAGTTCCACACGGGGAAAAGTTGGCGTCTTGCAAAAATAGTAGTTTTAGTTTCTCTTCAAAGATGAATGGTTTATCTAAATTTGTTTACGAATATACTAAAACCGGTACGTCGACGGTTCGACGGAATTATTCACTCAGTTGTTTAACTACCTCATGACCATTTTTATTGACGATCGACCCATTCATTTGAAGGGTGCCAAGCAGGCCACCAGACTGCAGGATGAGGCAGCAGCCAACCAGCTGGAGTATGACCTGATCATCGACGCCCGTCTCGATGGTTTGAAACTGAACGCTCTGAAGGGCCATTTGCTGGTGCTGAATGCAACGCCCGGCACGGTGGAGAAACTGGTCAGCTTACTTAACAACTACAACGTCAGTGAGTTGAACTCCGTGACGCTGGTGGCTGTGGAGAAAAAAGCCGTGGAGGAAAAATTCAAGAGTTTGTTTAAAGTCGTGAAAGCGGCCGGGGGCGTGGTGTTTAAAGGGGATAAGATGCTGCTGATTTTCCGGCGCGGCAAGTGGGATTTACCCAAAGGAAAACTCGACGACGGCGAGTCGTCGCGGGTGGCGGCTGTGCGGGAGGTTGAGGAGGAAACCGGCGTGAAAGCCGCCCTGGAACACCGGATTTGCACCACCTGGCACACCTATACGCTCAACGGAAGCCGCATCCTGAAACGGACGAAATGGTACCAGATGGCCTGCCTCGACGATTCGCAGATGACGCCCCAGACCGACGAAGATATCGACCGCATCGAGTGGATGGATGCCAAGAAAACCGCGCTGGCCATGACCAACTCGTTCAGTTCGATCCGCTTTGTAATCGACTCCGTCAACGAACAGGTAAACGGGTAAGGAGCCGTCAGGAAGGATGAATACCGTTCATCTATAGTCCTACTGAAATATCACTGGCTCCACCTGGTAGCCGCGGTCACGTAGCAACATGATCACCCCTGTCCGGTAGTAAAGGTGACCGAGCCCCACTGCTATCAGGCAGGGTTTGGTCGAAATGGCAGCGATGATTTTACTCATCCAGTTTTTGTTGCGCTGTTCCACCGGGATGAAATCAAAATCAGTTGAAGTCTGAACGTTGACCGCCCGCTCGTTGAGCTTATAATCAAATTCCATTTTTTTATAGTGGGCAACGGTTTCATCGACTCCTGTCATCTGATAGATATTCCAGTCAGGTTTGTCACTGTTCTCCAGGTATTTTAATGAACGTGCCAGGTACTGTTTTGCCTGATCAATGTTCGTTGAATCAAATTCTGTGGGTGTAACACGGTCCAGCCGGTCACCTTTTCGGCCCAGTTTCTCGTAAAGCCTGAACAAGTCCAGATCCATGAATTTAGTGATACCATTTGCTTCCTTCGATTGAGTCGCCAAGGTGGTTAGGATGGCATTCCTCATTTCGGCAACGGTCATAGTTTCAGCATCAGGATTACCCACAATTCCTTCGCCTACTCTGGCCACAAAAAAAGAATCCAGTGTGCGGTATTGCTCCGGGGTGAGCAGCGATAAGGCTTTTAATTGGCTTCCGGTTTTTGCAAAGGGCGTTTCGGTACGCTCCGTTGTAAACGCTTCCGTCAAAATGAATTCTGTGCTGTCAATTACTTTTTTTATTTCCGGATATTCATACAGCCATTCGGCATCGGCAAGATGAAATGTTCCCAGGAGATAGGAGGGTTGTTTGCAGTCTTTTCCTGTAATTTTCCACAGAATAGTGGGCGGGTTCGAAGGGGTAATTTTCGTTCGTTTCTGTCCAACTGCGTAGTGAGAAAGCAGCAGAAATGTTAGCAGCAAGAAATGAAAAGACGAATCGAATTTCATGCTTTAAACGGTATCGCTTACGAAATCCGGTAGGGCACAAATTCATCAATGTTTTTGCCGTATCGGTGCAGTTCCCGGATGATGCTGGAACTGATGGGGGCGAGGGGGGGTGAGGTAATCAGAAAGACCGTTTCAACGTCTTCGTACACATACCGGTTGACCTGCGAAATGCTGTTCTCGTACTCAAAATCCGTGGTGTTGCGCAGTCCCCGCAGCAGAAACCGGGCGCCCAGCTCCCGCGCTACGTTGGCCGTCAGATCGTCGTAGCTGACCACTCTTACGGACGGATAATCCGCAAACGTTTTTTCGATCAGTTCGGCCATTACTTCCAGCGGAAAATACCGTTGTTTATTGGCGTTGCGGCCAATACCGATCACAACTTCATCGAACAACTTCAGCCCGCGCAAAACAATGTCTTCGTGGCCTTTTGTAAACGGGTCGAACGAGCCGGGAAAGAGCGCAATACGTTTCATAAAAGTTTGGGATAGGAAAATGGCGCGGCCTTTTGTCAGTCAATGAGGGCAGTGCCAAACAGGCTGAAATAACGGTGGTCGGGTGTGTCCTCGAAAGCGGCTGTCAGGTTCAGTTCCGAGGGGTGGGTGCCAAACTGGATTTGCGGAAAGAATTGTTCCAGCACCGTGTAAATTTCCGCGAACGGGGTGATTTCACCAAACAAAACCAGTTTCAATTCCTTCGGGTCGGTTTTTAGCTCGTTGACCACATACAGGATGTAATACACCAGATCAGTCGAATTTTTGTAGGCAAATCGGTTGCAGAACATAAATTGCCCGCCTTTTCGAAAAATAACCGTAACGGTTTCAGCCTCAAAGTTTAACGACAGTTTGTGGGACGAGTCCAGTACCGAATCCTTCAGCGAGGTTGCCTGAATCAGGGCGCTCGACTGGTGAATGACCGTCGTTTGCTGAAGCGGGTAGGTGGCCGCCAGCCAGTCGGTCAGGGCGTTGTCGATGCTGAACACCGCATAAAACTCTTCTTTTCGGTGAACATACGCCAGCGCGTGTTCCGAAAGCGAAAGCGGATTGCCCCGCATCAGTTGCAAATACTGGGCGGCATATTCTTTCCGGAACAGGGGAGAAGGAATCAGGGTAAACGACGGTGAATTGACCGCAATGGTAATCGTTTTCCAGGAAGCCGACTGAAGAACCGGGTGATTCTGATAAATCGCCTGTAAGGAAGGCAATAACGGGTTTTCGGTCAGGAGCGTCGGAAACGTGTAATCCTCCAGCCAGAAACATCGGTGGGTTCCGGGTTCGATGACACAAAACCGGAAACGTTCTTTGCTCATTTCCAGACAGAGCTGAAACGAATCGGTCTGCGTAACGTCAAAGGAATCTTCCCGAATGGCGACGGTAGGGGTCACAGCGGCTAAAGTATCGGTATGCACAAATCGTAAAAATAAAATGAATACAGTGAAGAGCCGGTTTTGCTCAGAAAAGCCGTTCCCCTGTTAAAACTACAAAAATACCGAACAGGCTTCCGCTATTGTTTCAAATATCCTTTTAAATGGAAAACATCTTCCATCGACCGGCATTGCTGAAACATCCGATGCACTTCGCTCTCGGGGTAACGTTTAATCTCTTCAAACGTCATCAACCGAACCTCGGTAATAATTTGACTATCAGCCGACATTTCTGGATCGAAGCCCTGGCGGAGCTGGCCCCCCACAATCCGAACGTCAAAAAACAGTTCCATCGCGTGCAGGGGTTCCTGCATAAACTCGTTGACAAATTGCAGTTCCCCCACTTCAATGTCGAGGCCGGTTTCTTCGTGAAACTCCCGGATGAGGGCTTCGTAGGCGGTTTCGCCAAATTGTGGCCCACCGCCCGGCGGACACCAGAAGGTGTCGGTGGGACCAATGCCCCGGTGGCGCACCATCAGCAGTTTTTCGTCGATCAGGCAGAGGCCACAAACCCGCAGCCGCAACCGATTGCCGTAGAGCCGCTTTACTTCTTCGCGTGCAATATCCAATGTTGGTATCTGGTCATTTTTGCACCGCAAATATAAGCAAGAGTTAAGAGTGATGCGTGAAGAATGATGAGTTAAAAGCGTATACCCGCCAACTCGTCACGCTTTACGCCTTCTTCTTCACTCAATAAGGGCTTCCCGAAATGTAGTTTTCCAGCGAATCGATGTGGGCTTTCTGGTCACGGATGATGGCGCTAACGACGTCGTTGATGGAGATGATACCGATGAGCCGGTCTTCGTCGACCACGGGCAGGTGGCGGATGTGTTTGTCTGACATGATAACCATCGCATCTTCGAGCCGGTGCTGGCTGGATATGGTTATTAGGCTGGAAGTCATCACGTCCCGAATCAGCGTATCCTTTGAGGCCCGTCCCTGCAAAATCCCCTTGCGGGCGTAGTCGCGTTCGGAGAAAATCCCGGACAGCCTGCCACCGTCGATCACCAGCACCGCACCGATGTTTTTAGAAGCCATGGTTTCCAGCGCTTCGTATACCGTTGAGTCGGATGTGACGGAATAAATGGTGTTGATGGTTTTTCCTTGCAGAATCTGACGGATGTTCATGATTGATTGAAGGTTTGGTTGAACGGAATCGATTCAAAGTAGAAAAATAATAGGCTAAAAGCAAGTTTGTTTTGTGTATCAATAGCCTGATGGTTGTAAATTCTTTGAATAGTTTAATACTGGCCGTTGGTTGCGGGAAGAGGTCCCGGTTTGTTTTTAATGGTGCGTTCTGATAAGTTTGGAAAAACAACGTCCGATGAAAAAAGCCGCTTCCTACGTCGCCAGAGCCCTGCTAGGTTTATTCATTGTCGCCAGCCTGTTTGTATCGTGCCGCCGGCCACCGGTCCACGATGCGCAGACAGCGGGCAGTGAGTTGATTGGTGCGTGGCAGAAAGTCAGTCCGGCACCCTGTAGTGCCGTCTATCCGAACGTGATCGAGTTTACCGCAAACGGTATTTACCAAACGCAGTCCGAAGAAACGTCGGTGCCGCAGGTTTGGGATACCGGAACGTACGAAGTCGATCGGCAGATTGTGAAAATTTCGAATGCGCAGGAGATTTCAAGGACGTACCGGTTTGTTATCAAAAACGAAATGGTTACGTTTGAAGACGATCAGGGCTGTAAGTTTCCCTATCGCCGACTCTGAATCCGTTGAAAAAACGGGTGTTTTTCCGTATATTCGTCCAATGAATGAAACTCTCACGCCGGCGCAGTTGCTGGCGAAACGCTTCCCTTTCAAGCCCACCCCCGGGCAGCAGCATTTCTTTGAGCAGATGAACCAGTTTATCGTCCGCTCGGAATACGAACATTACCGTGATTGCTTTTTGCTGAAAGGGTACGCCGGTACCGGAAAAACCACCCTCATCAGTACGCTGATCAAAGTGCTGCCCAAGTTTGGCTTCAAATCGGTTCTGCTGGCGCCGACGGGCCGGGCGGCCAAGGTGATGGCCAACTACTCGAAGCGCATGGCCCAGACCATTCACCGGAAAATTTACCGTCAGATTGCCGACGCCAATTCGGGCCACCTCGTTTTTCAGCGGCAGAAAAATTACCACGAAGACACGGTTTTTATTGTCGATGAAGCCTCGATGATCAGCGACGACGCCGAAATCGGCATGAACGGTTTGCTGGCCGATCTGGTCGATTTTGTTTTCGAAAACCCCGGAAACCGCCTGATGCTGGTGGGCGACGTGGCCCAGTTGCCGCCCGTGGGCAAGGAAGTGAGCCCGGCGCTGGACAAAGGCTATCTGGAACGGCATTTTGATATGGTGGTGGTGGAGCAGGAACTGCTGGAGGTCATGCGGCAGGACGAACACTCGGGCATTCTGCTGAACGCGACCAACCTGCGGGATGTGTTGCAGGAATCCCAGCCGCGCATCAGCCTGAACGTCCGGAAATACCGGGATATTTATAAAATGACCGGCGAACGGCTGGAAGACGGTATTCGGTATTGTTACGACAAATACGGCCGGGAGAATACCATCATCATCACACGGTCGAACAAGATGGCCGTGCAGTACAATCAGTATATCCGTCGGGCGATCAACCAGTGCGAGGAAGAACTCGACGCGGGCGATATGCTGATGATTGTCAAAAACAATTATTCGGTGCTGGACGATGACTCGCCCGCGGGTTTTCTGGCGAACGGCGATTTTGTGGAGGTACTGAAAATCCGCAAACGCGAAGAAGTCCACGGCCTGAAGTTTGCCACCGTCACGCTGCGGCTGGTCGATCTGGAAGATCAACCTGAGTTTGAAAGCAAAATCATTCTGGATACGCTGTACTCTCCGCAGCCGTCGCTGGGGCGGGACGAAAACCGTCAGTTGTACGAAAGCGTTCAGAAAGATTACTTTTATATCAAAACCAAAAAGGAGCGGAACGAAGCCATTCGGCGCGACCCGTACCTGAATGCCCTACAGGTGAAGTTTGCCTACGCCCTGACCTGCCACAAGGCACAAGGGGGGCAGTGGCCCGCGGTATTTGTCGATCAGGGGTATCTACCGGACGGGCAGGTCAATCAGGACTTTGTCCGGTGGCTTTACACGGCCATTACGCGGGCGACCGACGAAGCGTTTCTGATGAATTTTATGCCACAGTTTTTCGAATAAAACCATGACGGTACAGGAATTTACGGACAGTTTAACCGGACCCCGGCCTCCGTTTGGCCTGCATCCGGTAGCTGAAGCCCTGTGGCACGACGGCAGGGGCGACTGGGAACAGGCCCACAACATTGCCCAGAGCCGCGAAGGAACCCGCGACTACGACCGGCTGCACGCGTATTTGCACCGTAAGGAAGGCGACGAGTGGAATGCGGGCTATTGGTACCGCCGGGCTGGGGCAGCGGTCTTTACTGGAACGCTGGAGGAAGAATGGCAGGAACTGACGAAAACGTTCCTGAAAAAGTAAGGATCTTTTCGACGTATGACGGCGGAACCCGGTTTTAGTCATCCGATGGAAAGCGTTCCGGCGTTTTGTTCAGGGCTGCTTTTTACCGGATGTAATTCATAAAAAAAGACGCGACTCATACCGGCCGCGTCTTTGTTGTTTTTATTCCTAAACCCTTAAAAAAATGTTGATGAAGTAAGACCTATTAAGTTGATGAAGTGTAATCGAGTCAATTAAGCCCTAATTTCTGCCTCTTCGCGACGCAGCAATTGATTTACGTCTTCCAGCGGCAGGCCGAACGCTTCGGCCACGCCCTTGTAAACCACCTTGCCGTCCACCACGTTAAGGCCCCGTTTCAGTTCCTCGTTTTCCTGACAGGCTTTCTGCCAGCCTTTGTTGGCCAGTTGCAGCGCATACGAAAGCGTCGCGTTGGTCAGGGCCACGGTTGATGTATAGGGAACGGCTCCCGGCATATTGGCCACGCAGTAGTGCACCACGTCGTCGATCACGTAAGTTGGATTTTCGTGGGTGGTGGGCGTACAGGTTTCAATGCAACCGCCCTGATCAACCGCCACATCGACCAATACCGTTCCGGCCCGCATCAGTTTCAGCATATCGCGGGTGATGAGGTGGGGCGCTTTGGCTCCCGGAATCAGCACCGCGCCGATAATCAGATCCGATTGTTTAATGGCTTCGCGGATGTTGTATTCGTTCGACATCAGCGTATCGACGTTTTCGGGCATGATATCCGACAGATACCGCAGCCGCGGCAGGCTAATGTCCATGATCGTGACGTGAGCACCCAGACCAGCCGCCATTTTAGCCGCCTGCGTACCAACAATACCACCGCCCAGAATCAGCACGCGGGCCGGTTTAACGCCCGGAACCCCGCCCAGCAGAATACCGCGTCCTTTCTGCGGTTTTTCCAGGTATTTGGCACCTTCCTGCACGGCCATCCGGCCCGCTACTTCCGACATCGGAATCAGCAGTGGCAGGCTGCGATCCGCTTTTTCAACGGTTTCGTACGCCAGACAAACCGCCTTGCGCTCAATCATGGCGTGCGTCAGTTCTTCCGAAGACGCAAAGTGAAAGTAGGTAAACAGCAGTTGATCTTCCTTAATCAGTTCATATTCGGAAGCAATCGGCTCTTTCACCTTGATAATCATCTCCGCAATGCCGTACACCTCCTCAATGGTTGGCAGCATGATGGCACCGGCTTCAATATATTCTTCATCTTCAAACCCGCTTTCCACACCGGCATTCACCTGAACGTATACCGTATGACCGTGCTTGCGAAACTCGGCAACTCCGGCTGGCGTGAGCGCAACCCGGTTTTCATTATTTTTTATTTCCTTGGGAACACCGATAACCATGGTACTACGGGATTGTAGTTGATGAATATGACGGCACAAAGGTATCAATCACCAAACAGATTTCTGATTCTTTAACTCATTTTAGGAAAGAGTGTTTATTTTCCGTAGTATAGAAGGAAAAAGTTTGGTAGTCCCCGTCCGTAACGACTTTGTAAAGAAAAAATTCCGTCATGACTTCCGTAGACGCCATTGATCGGCAAATCATCTCCCTTTTACAGGAAAATGCCCAACTCACCATTCAGGAGATTGGCCAGAAGATTAATCTCTCCAAATCGCCCGTGCACGAGCGCATCAAACGGCTCGAGCGGGAGGGAATCATTGAAAAATACGTTACTCTGCTGAACAAAAAAAAGCTGGGCAATCTGCTAATGGTATTCTGCCACGTGACGCTTGATAAGCAAACCCGCGAAACGTTTGTAGTGTTTGATCAAACCATCGCGCAACTGCCGGAAGTGATGGAATGCAACCTGGTGTCGGGTACATTTGACTACCTGCTGAAAATTGTCGTCCGCGATATGGAAGCCTACAACCGGTTTTATCAGGAACGGCTTTCGGTCATTCCCGGCATTCTGAACATCAGTAGCTTTTTTGTGATGTCGGAAGTAAAAAACACGACGGTCATACCAGTTTAAAAGAGGCAACGGTCCAGAGACGTTATTGGCGGACGATCAGCTTGTGGGGAATAACGACTTCCTCCCGCGTAAAATGCTCGGGATTTTCAATGCCCGCAATCAGCAATTGAATGGCTTTGGTTCCCATTTCGTGCGGAAACTGCTCGATGGAGGCAATGGGCGGGTGTTCGAGGTAGGAGCAGAACGGAAGGTTGGAAAAACTCCCGAAGTAAATATCCTGGTTGATTGCCAGACCCCGCTGCCGGCAGACCTGCATGGCGTCCAGCGCCACATAATCGTTAAAAGCCAGTACGGCCTGCGGAGGCTCGGGCAGGTCGAGGAGTTCGCCCATTTTTTTTGCGGTGTCCTCCTTGCTCAGATTCACGCTGCGGACATACGCCCGGTTGATCGGAATGCCGTGCCGGTTCATCACGGTGACGTAGCCTTTCAGCCGTTCGTCGGTGGCCTGGAGCGTGCCGGGGCCGTTCAGCAGGGCAATCCGCGAAAGACCGAGTGAAAGCAGAAACTCAACGGCCTCGATGGCCCCCGCCGTGACATCGACATACACGCAGCTATTGGGCAGATTTCGGGCAACCCGGTCGAAAAACACAATGGGAATACCGTGTTTGTTGACCTCCAGAAAGTGGCTGTTGTTCTGGGTTTCCGAAGCCAGCGAAACAATGATGCCGTCTACCCCGTGTTTGACCAGATTACCCACCACCAGCCGCTCCCGTTCGTAATCATTGCGGGATTGCATCACCACCACGCTGTAGCCTTTGCTGATGGCTACATCCTCAATGGCCGAGATGGCCGTCGAGAAAAACTGTTCGGTCAGAAACGGCAGCACCACGCCGATGTTGTGCGTCCGTCGGCGTTTCAGGTTGATGGCCGTGGGGTTGGGAACATAATCCAGTCGTTTGGCCAGTTCATGCACCCGTTCCCGCGTACGAAGTCCGATGCTGGGATGATTTTGCAAAGCCCGCGATACCGTGGATACTGTAACGCCCAGTTGCCTGGCAATCTCTTTCATGGTGGTGGGATTAACCATTCTTCTAGATGCTTCTGTCAATTTGGTCCTAAAAATAAGGAATCTGCCGGATTCGGCTAAAAACTACGCAACCGATTGTGTAGCGTTATACAATCGATTGTTTACGTACTCTACACGGTGACGGGCAATATAAAGTTTTGATCATTTTGTAATAAGTATAATTTTGTTTTGGCTTATTTGTGCCGCGCAGTATACTGTTTATCACCCGGATGGCTTTCCTGAACATAACCCGCAACCCTTTTATTTTAGTAACGATGATTTTACCTCGAACTCAAAGACGCACAGGCTGTTTTTTCGTAAACGGTCTGATGGTATGGCTGTTTCTGAATACCCTGTCTGTGGTGGGGCAGGGCGTCGAGGATCTTCGTTTAATGGATTACCGGCCGCAGTCGATTTACCGGATTCCGAAAACCACCGTCACCAAAGCCAAATTTCCGGTGATTGACGTGCATTCGCATGATTTTCTGGTGAGTTCAGGGGGCGATCTGGCTCGCTGGGTGAAGACGATGGATCAGTACGGCATCAAAAAAACTATTGTTCTTACGATGTCGACCGGCGCCCGGTTTGACTCGCTGGTGGCAAAATACAAAGCCTATCCCGACCGGTTTGACCTCTGGTGCGGGTTTGATTTTACGGGATACGACAAAGACCCGAAATGGACCGACCACGCCATCAAAGAACTGGAGCGTTGCCAGAAAATGGGCGCGAAGGGCATCGGTGAAGTGGGTGACAAGGGCCTGGGACTGTTTTACGACCGCCCGACCAAAGCCTACGGGATGCACATCGACGATCCGCGCATGAAACCGCTGCTGAAGCGCTGCGGAGAACTCGGTATGCCCATCAACATCCACGTGGCCGAATCGTACTGGATGTACCAGAAAGTGGATTCGACCAACGACGGGTTGATCAATGCCGCCAAATGGCACGTCTACCTCAACCAGCCCGATATTCTGAACCACGAGCAGATGATCAAAACGCTCGAAAATGCGGTGCGCGATAACCCCGGCACCACGTTTATT
Organism: Larkinella arboricola; assembly: GCF_003259745.1. GTDB lineage: Bacteria > Bacteroidota > Bacteroidia > Cytophagales > Spirosomataceae > Larkinella > Larkinella arboricola. Next base: position 135,395 of record NZ_QLMC01000007.1, read on the forward strand.
GCATGCCATCTGGCCAACTGCGACTACGACCTGACGATTCTGGGCCGGATGCTCGACAAATACCCGAACCTGTATGCCGACATCTCGGCCCGTTACGCCGAGACGGCTACGATTCCGCGCTATATGAAGGCGTTTTACGAACGGTATCAGGACCGGCTGCTATACGGCACCGATATGGCCATCACCGACCACATGTACCAGACTACATTCCGGATTCTGCAAACCGCCGACGAGCATTTTTACGAAATCGAACAGTACAATTACCACTGGCCGCTGCACGGTTTCGACCTGAGCGATGCGGTATTGAAGAAGGTGTACTCCGAAAACGCCGAAAAGCTCCTGTATCAGAAGAAGCGCTAAACGGTTCTGTAGCCTTTTTGCCCGAAGCGCACGGCTTTACTGCTTTTTCCCGACAATCCGATGATTGCCCGATCCGTCGTGCGCTCTAAAAAAGGGCGTTACCCGGCCTGCCCATCAACGGTTTTGACGACGGTATTCAGCACCGGTCAGATGGCCCGGGCGCGGGTCGAAGGCCACCCTATCTTATCCACGGCCTGCCCATTCCGTCGACCAGCAAGCGTATTTTTTAATTCCAGTATAAATCCGTCAAATAAAACCGTTATGAAAACTTCTCCCTGGTCGGCGTTTCTGCTGATCTCCATGCCACTGGCGTTGCAATTGACCTCGTGTTTGAAACTGGCTGATCACAACATGATGCCGGATGGACCCGCCGGACGGTTTAAGATACCGGCTGTCAACGTCAGTACCCCCGCAGCCGTCGACGGCGGAAACATCAAGGACAACGTGGTGGACGGCAGTCTGTCGACCCGCTGGTCCGGCGAGGGCAATCCGCAGTATATTACCCTGGACCTTGGCCAGCCGGGGAAAATTGACTATATCCAGATGGGATTTCATACGGCGGGTAGCGCTACCCGGACGTCAAGTTTCGACGTGGCGGTTTCGCTCGATAGCCTGGTCTGGACGACGGTGCTCGTCGGTAAGACCAGCGCCCCCGGCAATACGGATCTGCAAAAATTTGATTTTACCGATCTGGAGGGAAAATACGTCAGGATCACCGGACACGGTAACAGCCAGAGCAACTGGAACAGTTATACCGAAATTGAAGTCTGGGGCTGGGGGCCAACCGTGGAAATGCCCGACGAAACCGGTGGAACGGGCGAACCGCCCTACGTGGCCGGAACCATCGACGTGCTGGGCAACTGGGATACCGGCGACGCCAGCCAGTGGGACGGTATTTCGGCGCGCAGTGTGGCCGATCAGTTTGCGGTGGTCAGCTCACCAGTGCGGCAGGGCTCGCACGCAGCCCGGTTTACGGTCCGGCCGGGCGATAAGGTTCAGAAGGCCAACGGGAGCTTTACGAGCGGAGAACGGGCCGAAGCGACGTTGTGGAATTACAGGCGGGAAACCTTAAACGATGAATACTACTACGGCTGGTCGACGCTCTTTCCGGACGACTGGACCGAGCCGAAGCAGTGGGGCATTTTCATGCAGTGGCACGCTCATACGTCCATTTCCCCGCCGGTGGCCTTCAGCGCCCGGGCAAACAGCGTGCGCGTAGAAGTCAGTTCTGGCAATATCGTTAATGCCTATCCGACGGAGTTTGAAAAAACGTACACCATCCTGAACGATCTGCACAAAGGGCAGTGGAATGATTTCATTGTGCGGGTTAAATTCCGCCCCGATACCACCGGGATTCTGGAAGTCTGGCATAAACTGAAGTCGGAAAGCACGTTCAAAAAAGTCCTGTCACTGAAGAATATTCCAACGCTGCAATGGACGTCCAATGTCAACCAGCTGGAGTCGGATTATAAAATTCCGTTTAACCTGAACGGCGTGGACGGCTACACCACCGGGACTTACATTCAGCACGGTTTGTACCGGCAGGATACGCCATCCGTGGAGCAGGGCGGAAACATCAACGTGTTGTATCAGGACAACTGGAGCAGGGGTACGTCGTTCAGTGCAGTAAAGGCCACATTTAACTAATTTCAGAACGGTTTTTGTTTACAAAACACAATCATTATGAAAAAGACAGGGCAAGGGTTGCGGTACCGCATGAGTTTACTGTCTGTAGCGGGCGTATTGGCCGTTGGAGCAACCATCCGGCCCGAACCGGCGGACGGTTTTTATGCACGGGATGACTTCTCAAAAGTAAGCAAAATCGACGCGCACATCCACCTGAGCTCGGCAGACACGACTTTTATTCGGCAGGCGGTGCGGGATAATTTCAGCCTGTTTACGGTGAACGTAGATGGCAAAACCTACCTTGAACAGCGAAACCTCGCCCTGGCCCATGTCAAACAATTTCCCAGGCGGGTGGCCTTTGCGACAACCTTTACCGTCAGCAACTGGAACGACCCCGACTGGCAGCAGAAAACCATCGCCGATCTGAGGGATTCATTTGCGAAGGGGGCGTTGGCCGTGAAGGTCTGGAAAGGAATTGGTATGGAATTGCGGGACAAAGACGGCTCCTTCGTGATGATCGACGACCCGCGCTTCGACCCGGTTTTTGACTTCATGGCGAAAAATAAAATCCCACTGATCAGTCATCAGGGCGAACCCAAAAATTGCTGGCTGCCGGTTTCGGACATGACCGTTGGGTCGGCCAAGCTGTATTTTACCCGCAATCCGCAGCATCATATGTATCTGCATCCGGAATATCCGTCGTACGAGAAGCACATGGCCGCCCGCGATCACATGATTGAAAAGCACCCGAACCTGATCGTGATCGGGGCGCACCTGGCGAGCCTGGAGTGGAGCGTGGACGAGATCGCGAAGCGGCTGGATAAATACCCCAATCTGGCGGTCGATATGGCATCCCGGATCATGTACCTCCAGCACCAGGCCACCACCGACTGGCAGAAGGTTCGCGATTTTCTGATCAGGTACCAGGACCGGATTCTCTACGCCACCGACCGGGGCAACTGGGAGGGTGTCTACGACAGCAACGAGGCCCTGAACCGCGAACTGCACGATACCTGGGTCAGCGACTGGACGTTTCTGACCACCGATCAGGTGATGACGCACCGGCACGTGGTCGGCGAATTTAAAGGCGTAAAACTGCCCCGGTCGGTCATTGATAAAATTTACCGGAAAAACGCCGAGCGCTGGATTCCGGGAGTAGCCAAACTTCAGTGAGTACACTACGCTAATGGCGGAGCAGGCAACTATTTTTCGAGACCGTATAGTCTATACCGGTAGTTAGTTTACCGTGTCGCCGGACTTCAGAGCGTATTGCAGAACCAGGGTTGACGGGTTCTGCAATACGCTGTAATAAGGATTTAATTAGTGACCAGCTAGAGCCCGCTCACCGACCCATTATACCGGGTCCCCGATTACAACCGTACGCAGGAAGAGCCATAAAATGGTGTTAACGATACGTCTCAGATCGTTTACACTTGCGTTGGATGGCTAAAAATGGCGTAATTGCGGCCCATTAGACGTCACCAGGCCGTTGGAGCGGTGAGTGGTCCCCACTGTTTGGTCATTGCAGAAGGTCTTGCCGGGCGATTGAAGATGACACGGCGGTCAGTCCTTTTCAATTCCCAAATACGTTCTCTACCGATTTATAACAACTATAATATCAATGTCAACAAACAAACTCTCTGCTGCTGCATTCGCGGATACAAAACCGCATTATACTATTCTTGACGGATTACGTGGAGTAGCGGCATTAACCGTTGTCTGTTTTCACTTATTTGAAGCCTTTGCAACCAGTCATTTAGATCAAAATATCAATCACGGCTATTTGGCTGTTGATTTCTTCTTTATCCTGTCCGGATTTGTTGTCGGCTATGCGTACGACGACCGCTGGAAAACAATGACCATAAAAGATTTCCTCAAACGAAGATTTATTCGCTTGCATCCTATGGTCGTTATCGGCGCTATTGTCGGCGCCAGTATATTTTACTTTCAAGGTTGCTCTGCCTGGGACGTTTCAAAAGTATCGGTGCCGATGCTATTGGTAGCGACAGGTATAAATGCCTTTCTGATTCCGGCAGCCCCCGGTTTTGAAATTCGGGGCGTCGGTGAAATGTTTCCGCTAAATGGTCCGAGCTGGTCTTTATTATTTGAATATATTGGCAATATCCTCTATGCATTTTTTCTCCGTAAACTTTCGACCAAATCGCTTTCAATCGTCGTATTACTGGCCGGTGTTGGATTAGCATCATTTGCCATTTGGGGGCCCTATGGCGATATCTGCGTTGGTTTTTCTATAACAGGAGATAATATGCTTGGTGGTTCTTTGCGTCTGTTATTCGCTTTCCCGGTCGGGTTGCTGCTCGCTAGGGTATTCAAACCTGTCCCGGTAAAAGGAGCTTTCTGGATCGGTAGCCTGACTATTGTTATTGTATCAGCCATACCAAGAATCGGCGGTAGCGAAAATTTGTGGATGAACGGTTTATACGACACCATCTGCGTTGCTATTGTCTTTCCTGTACTGGTTTATCTGGGCGCTTCTGGAAAAACAACCGGCCAAACCACGACCCGGTTATGCAAATTTTTAGGGGATATTTCGTATCCTCTATACATGGTCCATTACCCTTTTATTTATTGGTATTACGCCTGGGTTAAAAATGAAAACCTCACATTCGAGCAATCGTTGCCCGGTGCTATAGCGCTTGTTATTGGTTCTATTGTATTGGCTTACGGATGTTTAAAACTATATGATGAGCCTGTACGCAGGTATTTGACAAAGCGCCTTTTTTGAATACAGAAATAGTTCTTGTTAAATCTCCGGGAATCACCACAAAAGAGTTCCTGTTATCATGCTTCGGGCCGCCGAAGCATTAGTTTTATACGCGTAATACTGGTGTGGAATGCGGGGAAATAAATGCAATTCATTTCCCCTTTTATGGTTATAAATTAGGGTAAGACACTCCGCATTTTTGGTTGTCAGCCTAAATCTGTTCCATGACGTTTACGGGTGGGGAACCGCAGGCAGCCGGGCCGCCGTTTAGGTTGGCTCATAAGGCCGTTGGAGCGTTCATGTCTCGGGTACACGCTGAAAATTGTTCCGAAACCAAAAGTTGCGCAACCGATTGTGTGCCCTGCGCAATCGGTTGCGTTGCAGAAAACCGGACTATAACCAAAAATAAGCCTGTTCTTTCAACACCCACCCGGCTAGTTTTGTCCGGGCTTTCCAGGTAACGTCTAACGAAAATCCCCTATGTCTTTCGAAATTACTACTTCTGCCCCTGGCCGTATCTGCCTGTTTGGCGAACATCAGGACTATCTAGGACTGCCGGTCATTGCGGCTGCCATTTCCCGGCGGGTGCAGGTGACCGGACGTTTGCGGTCGGACCGTCAGGTGATTATCCATATGCCCGATATCAATGGCCGCGAACAGTTTGAATTAGCGCCAGTCATTCCGTACCAGCATTCCCGCGATTACTTCAAAAGTGCCCTGAACCTGCTGACCCGCAACGGTTTGTCGTTTCCCAACGGTATGGAGGTAACCATTCACGGAACAATTCCTATCAACTCCGGAACGTCGAGTTCGTCGGCGCTGCTGGTGGCCTGGATCAACTGGTTACTGAATAGCCAAAATTCGCAAAACGGGGTGACGCAGTCGGAAATCGGGGAACTGGCCTACCGGGCCGAAGTGCTGGAATTTGGCGAACCGGGCGGTATGATGGACCATTTTGCCACCGCCGTGGGCGAAGTGATGTACCTGGAATCGCAGCCGATGATCAAACTGGAAACCTTTCGACCCCATCTGGGAACGTTTGTGCTGGGCGATTCGCTCGAACCGAAAGATACCATCGGCATTCTGAAACACGTCAAATACGGGATGCTGGAAGCCATCCGGAAAATCAAGCTGCACGACGCCGGCTTTTCGCTTCATACCGTGCCGCAGGAAGCCGCCCGGCAGTACACCGGCTTGCTGAACGATGCGGAATTTAGCCTGCTGAAAAGCAATCTGTCCGACCGGGATGTATTACGCGAGGCTCTCCAGATGTTCCGGACGGCCACCATCAACCACCGGCGGCTGGGCCAACTGCTCACCATTCATCAGGCCAATCTGCGCGATCATAAGCGGGTTTCGACGCCCAAAATCAACCGGATGATCGACGAAGCGCTGAAAGCCGGAGCCTACGGGGCCAAAATCAACGGTTCCGGGGGCGGGGGCTGCATGTTTGCCTACGCACCCGAAAATCCCGAAGCCGTAGCCGAAGCCATTGAGCGAGCCGGTGGAAAACCGTACATCATTCAGGTAGATACCGGTACCCAGGCAACCGTGAATTCAAAACCCATATCCGTAAACGTATGAAAAAGAGATTGTTAATTCTGGCGGGTGGCATGTCGTCCCGTATGAAAAAAGCCGCTGAAGACCTGGCGATTGACGATAAGCTGGTGGAACAGGCCAATACGCTCACCAAAGGCATGATCAGCGTGGGACGCGAAGGCAAATCCCTGCTCGACTACCAGATTATCAACGCGCAGGAAGCCGGTATGGAAGAGGTGATGTTGCTGCTGCACCCGGAGGATGCGGTGACGCAGTCGTACTACGAAAACCGGCAGGCGCAGGGGGATTTGGGCACGCTGACGGTTTTGTTTGCCCGGCAGCGCATTGCCCCCGACCGGACGCGCCCGGCAGGAACCTCCGACGCGGTCTTGCAGTCGCTGCAACAGCATCCCGACTGGCAGCAGGGGCGGTTTATCGTCTGCAACAGCGATAATCTCTACTCCGTCAAGGCGTTGATCCTGCTCTGGCATTGTGATTACCCCAACGCCCTGATCAGCTACGACCGCGATGCGCTGGGCTTCCCGGAAGAACGCATCAAAGCCTTTGCCCTGATGAAAACCGATCCGTCCGGGTATCTACTCGACATCATTGAAAAGCCGTCGGAGGAGCAGGCGGCCGCGCTGCTGCAAACGCAGGGGCGTCTGGGCGTGAGCATGAATTGCTTCGTTTTTGAGGCCGCCCAGTTGATTCCGTACCTGGAGAAAACGCCTTTCCATCCCGTTCGGAACGAAAAAGAATTACCCACCACCGTCAGCCTGTTGGCGCAGGAACAACCCGGAAGTGTTGGGACCGTACCGTTGGCGGAGGTGGTCCCTGATCTGACCAGTAAACACGATATTGTCATTGTACAGGCTTATTTGGCCAACTTTTAAATAAAGAGTGAAAGGGCGAACGAGTGAAAGAGCGAAGGTGGCTCCGCTGCTTATCTCACTCATTCACTCTCTCCATTCACCCTTTCGCTCTTTCACTCTTTGACTTTTTCCTATGATCTCTGAATTCACGCAACAGGCTGGGCAGCGGCCCGAAATCCTGTCGTTCGAGAAGGTTCCGACGGCCATTTACGGTTCGGCGGATGCGGCTTCCCGGGCGGTAGCGGAAGAAATGGCCCGGATTATCCGCCAGAAACAAAGCGAAGGTCGCCCGGCAGTGCTGGGGCTGGCGACGGGTTCATCCCCCAAGAAAGTGTATGCCGAACTGATCCGGATGCACCGGCAGGAGGGACTTAGTTTTCGGAACGTCATCACGTTTAACCTCGACGAATACCATTCGCTGGGGCCGGATGCATTGCAGAGCTACCACCGGTTTATGCGGGAGCAACTGTTCGATCACATCGACATCGACCCGGCCAAGTGCCACATTCCCGACGGAACGCTGCCGTTTCAGGAAGTTCACCACTTTTGCCAGCAGTACGAACAGCACATCAACGATCTGGGCGGGCTGGATTTTCAGTTGTTAGGCATTGGCCGAAACGGGCACATCGGTTTTAACGAACCCGGGTCGCACGTCAATTCCCGCACCCGACTGATTACGCTGGACCAGACCACCCGCAACGATGCCGCTACCGAATTTGGCGGCTTGGCAAATGTACCGCGCAAAGCCATCACCTTGGGTGTCAGGGTAATCATGCAGGCAAAACGGGTGGTGTTGCTGGCCTGGGGAGAACACAAAGCCGCCATCGTGAAGCAGGCCGTCGAAGGTCCGGTGACCGAAACGCTTCCGGCGTCGTATTTGCAGGGGCATCCCAACGTGCAGTTTGTCCTGGACGAATCCTGTGCCGCCAGCCTGACCCGGCAAAAAACGCCGTGGCTGGTTGATGCCGTCGAGTGGACACCCCAGATGACCAAAAAAGCCGTGACCTACCTGGCGCTGACGCTCGACAAACCCATTCTGAAACTGACCAGTCAGGACTATAATGAGCACGGGTTGAGCGATTTGCTGGCCCTGCACGGTCAGGCTTACGACATCAACATCACGGTTTTCAACAGCCTGCAACAAACCATCACCGGCTGGCCGGGCGGCAAGCCCCATGCCGACGATACAAACCGGCCCGAACGAGCCAACCCCGCCCGCAAACGCGTCCTGATTTTCAGCCCGCACCCCGACGATGACATCATTTCGATGGGCGGCACGTTTCAGCGGCTGGTCGATCAGGGGCATGAGGTTCACGTGGCTTACCAGACGTCCGGCAACATCGCCGTGGCCGACGACGAAGCTCACCGATTCATCGAATTTGTGGCCGATTTCAACCGCGAGTTCGGTATTGAGTCCGAGGAAGTAGCTGATATTCTGCTGTATTCACACCATTTTCTGAAAAACAAAAAGGCTTCCGAGAAGGATTCTGATTTTGTCCGGCGCGTCAAAGGGCTGATTCGGCGGGGTGAAGCCAAAGCCACCTGCCGGTTTGTGGGTATTCCGCCGGAGCAGGTTCATTTTCTGAATATGCCGTTCTACGAAACGGGTCTGGTGCAGAAGAAACCGCTGGCCGAAGCCGACTACCGGATTGTGGCCGGAATCATTGACAACGTGCAGCCGCACCAGATTTACGCGGCTGGCGATCTGGCCGATCCGCACGGAACGCACAAGGTTTGTCTGGATGCCGTGTTCGAAGCCGTTCGCCGGTTGAAAGACGAGCCGTTTATGCAGCAGTGCTGGGTCTGGCTTTACAAAGGGGCCTGGGACGAGTGGGACATTGACCTGATCGAGATGGCCGTTCCGATGTCGCCGGATCAGGTGATGCGCAAACGGTTCGGGATTTTCAAACACCAGTCACAAAAGGACGGGGTGGTGTTCCAGGGCAGCGATTCGCGGGAGTTCTGGCAACGCGCCGAGGACCGCAACCGTACCACGGCAGGTCTTTACAACCAGTTGGGGCTGGCCGAATACGAAGCCATGGAAGCCTTCGTTCGCTGGCGATTCTAAAGAGTGAAAGGGTGGGAGAGTGAAGCGGGAAATAGGCAGCGGAGCCACCTTCGCTCTTTCACTCGTTCGCCCTTTCACTCTTTAATTCACCTCCTGACTCGTTATATAGGAGTTCAGATTTTCGCGGGTGACGATGCTGAGCGGAAGGTATTGCAGGGTGGGAATTGGTTTCTGAAAAACCAGATGATCGGTCAGGTACGAAATACCCAGAAAACCCTGGCGGTCGGAATTCTGGTTGATCAGCAGATTGATGGTGCCGTTGCGCAGGTGCGTTAGATTTTCGTCAATCAGGTCGTATCCAATCAGGCGGATGTCGGTTTTGCCCAGTTCCTCCAGCGACCGGGCGATTTCGTAGGCTTTGGACGTGGTGACATAAATCCCTTTTGTATGCGGATGCGTTTCCAGCGCCTGTGCCAGTGACGCTTTAAAACCTGAACGGCTTGGGCTTTCCAACTGAACGGTATTGACCTCGAAATGACTGGAACCCTTTTCGCGCACAAATTCCCGGAAACCGGTTTCTTTTGCCCCGATATGGGCCGAGTTCTGCACCTGTTCGCCGATGTGCGTAACCAGAATGGTACCCGGCGCAGCGATCATGGTCATCAGTTCGGCCGCCAGTCGACCGCTTTGGTGCAGATCCTGACCGATAAACGCCAGCGGTGCCAGTTCATGAATATACGTATTGAAGCACACGAGCGGAATTTGCTGCTCCCGGCAAATTCCGGCAAAGTCCAGGGCCTCCTGCCGCAACGTGGGGGCCAGCAGAATACCGTCCGGGCCGGATTCGAGTGCGTCGTGGGCCTGCTGCCGGAACGAATCGCCCGAATACGGGTCGAAAAAGTGGTACGAAATCGTTATTCCGAACTGGCTATGTTCCGAATGCGCCTGCTGGATGCCCTGAATGGAACTGCGCCAGAAAGGATCTAATTCGGCATCCGGTAACAGAGCGGCTACGCGGTAGTTTCTGGAAGAACTCAGGGTACGAGCAATCAGATTCGGTTTGTAATTGATCTGCTCGAGCACGTCCATTACTTTTTTCTGCGCATCCGCCGACACCCGGCCCCGGTTATGAATGACCCGGTCGACGGTTCCCATCGAGACATTTGCCATGGCTGCGATGTCTTTCATTCGGACAATTTTACTCATTTCGTTCTCCTCTGATTTAACAAATGTACAATCCAGAATCCTTTTTATTGAAGGTGCTGATATGGTGAGAAAGAGAAAAGTATTGGTAAACTAATTAAGAAGCCAAATTTATTTGTGTTTACGTACACATTCACATTGTGTACGTAAACATTTTTATAGAAAGGCTTGCTTTCTATTTGCTCAGGGGTTTACTTTGATAAAGAAAATCGGATGATTGCAGAATGGCCGGATTGCGGTAAAAATTGCATTCGATGATTGATCGTCCATCAGGGAATTTTCAGCATTCAATGAAGCCGTCGGGTCAACCCGGACGTGGCTGGGGAATTTCCTGTATGGCTTTAGTGTCCTAAATACCAACAGGATGTGTACCGGCATCCTGACCTTAAACCATGACCTGTTTTTTATGAAAAAATGGCTGACGCTTCTTTTTTTGTCGCCCATAGTCGGCTGTTGGGCTCAGTCGGTTGATCTGGGGCGGTATCAGGAGCTTCCCGACCCCAAACCCGTCAATTCGGCCAGTTGGACGGCCGTAAAAACCGGTCAGAACGTCAGCTTTGCAACGGCCGATGTCCGGTACGCCAAACACACCGCTCCCGATTCGAAAACGTTGCAAAAAAGTTGGAAAGCGCAGGCCTGGAAAGGTGAGAAAGTCCACACACAGGCCGTTATCTGGAGTGCTACACCGCTGTCGAATGTGGGTCTAAGCTGGTCCGATCTGAACGATGCGAAAGGTCATAAAATTCCTGCCGGAAGCGTGTCCGCCGGTTTTGTCCGGTATGTCATGACCGATGGCCTGTCGCCCACTGGCGACGGTTGCGACGAACGCCCGCCCGGCAAATACGATTCGTCGCTGGTGGCCGACCCCATTGATCTGGTGAAGGTGCTGGACGTACCGAAGCACACGACGCAACCCGTCTGGCTCAGTGTATCGGTGCCGCCAACCACGCCCGCCGGGCTGTACACCGGGACCTTATCCGTGGCTAGCTCGGGGGCTAAACCAACCGTTCTAACCTATTCCATCGACGTACAAAACCGCTCGTTGCCTGCGCCGAAAGACTGGAAGTTTCATCTGGATTTGTGGCAAAATCCGTATTCCGTAGCACGCGTTCATAGTGTAAAAGTCTGGTCGAAAGAACATTGGGATCTGATGCGGCCGTACATGAAAATGCTGGCCGATGCGGGGCAGAAGTCGATTACGGCCACGATTATCAACGACCCTTGGCGCAGTCAGACCGAAGACGTGTACGGTTCGATGGTGCAGTGGACCAAAAAGAAAGACGGAACCTGGGCGTACGATTACACCATTTTCGACCAGTGGGTGACGTACATGATGGAACTGGGGGTTGACCGGTTTATCAACTGCTACAGCATGATTCCGTGGAATCTGAAATTCAGTTACTACGACGAAGCCGCCCGAAAAGACACGTTTATCGTTGCCAAAACCGGTACGCCGGAATACGAGGCCCACTGGCGGCCCATGCTCACCGACTTTGCCAGACACCTGAAAGCGAAAGGCTGGTTTGAAAAAACGACCATTGCGATGGACGAGCGGCCGATGGCAGCCATGCAGCAGGCGCTGGCCCTGATCAAAAGCGTGGACAAGGATTTCCGGTTGTCGCTGGCGGGGCTGTACCACCCCGAACTGGAGCAGGACCTGATCGACTACTGCGTGGCGACGAATCAGACGGTAGACAAAGCCACGATGCAGCGCCGACGGCAGGCCGGTTTTAACACCACTTACTACACCTGCTGCACCGAACGGTATCCGAACACCTTCACGTTTTCGCCCCCGGCCGAAGCTGCCTGGATTAGCTGGCATGCCGCCAGCAAGGGCTACGACGGGTATCTGCGCTGGGCGTACAACTGCTGGGTGAAAGACCCCCTGCGTGACTCACGGTTTCGGACCTGGCCCGCCGGAGATACGTACATCGTGTATCCGGGTCCGCGCACATCAATCCGGTTTGAGCGGCTGATCGAAGGCATTCAGGATTACGAGAAAATCCGGATTCTGAAAGACGAGTTTCGGGCGAAGGGGCAAACCGACAAGGCGCAGCAGTTGGAAAAGGCTCTGAACACGTTTGAGGTTTCGGCGCTGGCCAACACCCCGGCGGCAACCCACCTGCAACCGGCCAAAGCACTGCTCAACTCTTTTTAATACCATACGAACCACCACTTTAATTCTTCTGATACGGGCCAAAACCCGTATTCCGGGCCGCGCTTTTCCCAAGTATTTCTGATTCGAACATAAACAACTAAGTAACGGTATGAGAATGTTTACGCACAATTGGCCGCGGATGCTCTGCGTCCTGGTGCTGCTGGGGTGTAGTCCCCTGGTAAGCCTGGCCGCTTCGTCGCCCTCGGTTCGCAGGGCCGCTACCCAGGTGCTGGACTGGCAGATTACGGGGAAAGTAACCTCCGAAAAAGGCGAAACCCTGCCCGGTGTTACGATCATCCTGAAAGGCAGTTCACTAGGAACCTCGACGGATGCCAACGGCAATTATTTTCTGAAAGTGCCCGAAACCGCCGGTACGCTGGTGTTTTCGTCGGTCGGGACGGTGACCAAAGAAGTGGCCTTTACCGGCCCGGGCGTGGTCAATGTGGCCCTGAACGATGATGCCAAAGCCCTCGAGGAAGTGGTCGTGGTGGGGTACGGAACCGTCAAGAAAAGCTCCGTAACGGCGGCTGTCTCCAAAATTGAAAACAAGATTCTAAACGAAATCCCGGCGGGCCGGGCCGAAACGGCGCTGGTGGGTCGTCTGGCGGGGGTGAACGTTTCGCAGACGCGCAGTTCGCCGGGGTCGGCCCCGCTGATCCGGATTCGCGGGTCGGGTTCCATTGATGCCGGAAACGAGCCGCTGGTGGTGATCGACGGTTTTCCGGGCGGTAGTCTGGGCCAGATCAACATGAACGATGTCGAGTCGATTGAAGTCCTGAAAGATGCGTCATCGGCGGCCATCTACGGTTCGCGGGCTGCGGGCGGTGTGATTATCGTGACCACCAAACGGGGTAAAACCGGCAAACCGAAATTCAACTTCAACGCGTACTACGGTATGTCGAAAGCCCGGCTGCACAACGACTGGCTGCCGGTAGATGACTATTACAACTATGCCGTGCGCTACCAGAACCGCGAATACGCCTGGATTGGGGGCGATACGTCCATTCCGGCCTGGGGCGACCCGCGTCGTCCGGGGCAGTATCAGGTGAGCGACACGGTTCGCCGGAGCGGCAACACGATCTGGCAGGATGCCGTTACGCAGGTCGCACCCATTCAGAGCTACAACCTCTCAGTCGGTGGGGGCACCGAAAACGTGAAATACTACGTCTCAGGTGTGGTGCTGAACGAGCAGGGAACCGTTAAGAATACCGACTACAAGCAGTACAGTCTGCGGACCAATCTGGACGTGAAAATCAACCCGGTGGTCAGCCTGGGCTTCCTGTTTAACCCGAGTTATGCCACCCGCCGGAGCGCCCCGACGGACATGGTCAGTCTGGTGAAGTATCCGAACTTTGTCGGTATTCGGCGCCCCGACGGTACGTATCCGAAAGCGAGGGATTACTGGGGACAAAACGTAACATCGCAGGCGAATCCGATGGCCATTCTCGACGGTACGGTGATCAACGGTTATTCGCTGAACAACGTGGGCGAAGCCTTTATTGCGCTGGACCTGGTGGAAGGGCTGCGGCTGCGCTCATCGGTCGGAACCAACATTGCGTACAACACCAGCGAGCGGTTTCAGGCCAGTTTTGCCACCAACAACGGTATCAGCAGCGGTACGGCCAGCGATTCGCGGAGCATCAACCTGATCAACGAAAATACGCTGAATTACACTAAAACCTTCGGTACGAGTCACGATTTCAGTGCGTTGCTGGGGGCGTCTTACCAGCGCAATACCTCGCGCAACGCTTACATGGCCGCCGTATCCGGTTCGTTCAACAACGACATCATCCAGACGCTGAATAACGCCATCATCGACCCGGCATCGACCGGAACTACCAAGTCGGAGTGGGGGCTGGTTTCGTACTTCAGCCGGATTAATTACGGGTATAAAGAAAAATACCTCCTGTCGGCGTCGATCCGGGCCGACGGCAGTTCGCGCTTCGGACCGGCCAACAAATGGGGCTACTTCCCCTCGGCATCGGTGGCCTGGCGCGTCTCTCAGGAAGAGTTCATGAAAAACATTCCGGTGATCGACGAACTGAAGCTACGGGCCAGCTACGGCGCTACCGGAAACTTCAACATCGGCGATTTCGATTACCTGGGCCGTATCAGCAGCGTACTGTACGCGCCCGGTGGAGCTCTGACGAAAGGACAGGCACAAACCTCGTTTGGAAACAGCCGCCTGAGCTGGGAAAAAACGAACGGCTACGATTTCGGTCTGGAACTGGGCATCCTGAAAAACCGCCTGAACATTACGGTAGATTACTACGACAAACGTACCACGGATCTGCTGTATAATGTCTCGATTCCGGGCATCACCGGCTTTACCAGTTCGATTTCCAACGTCGGCGACATCAGCAACAAAGGGATTGAGCTGGAAATCCAGTCGAAAAACCTGACCGGTGAGCTGAAATGGCAGACCTCGTTTAACCTGGCCCGCAACCGCAACAAAGTGGTGGACCTGGGCGGGGTGCAGGAGCGGATCACGACGGATGCCTTCGGGATGAGCTGGATTCTGCGCGTCGGGGAGCCGATGTTCTCGTACTACGGCTATCGGGCCATCGGGGTCCTGCAAAACGCCGAGCAGGTGAAAAATACGCCGGTGCTGGCGGGGTCGAAACCGGGTAACCCGATCTACGAAGACCTGAACAAAGATGGTAAAATCGACTCGCACGACAAGGTGATTCTGGGCAACTTCCAGCCGAAGCTGTTCCTGGGTATGGTCAACAATTTCGGCTGGAAAGCCTTCGACTTGAGCATCGCCATGCAGGCATCGCTGGGTGCCAAAATTTACAACTTCGAAAACCAGTACTATCAGGGCAACGTTCTCGGAGCCATGCGCCGGTCGCTGGTCGAAAACCAGTGGTGGTCGGAGCAGGAGCCCGGCGACGGCAAAACGCCCGCCAGCGCCCTGAGCCAGTTGAATTTCCAGGGAGCGTCGGACGTGTACATCGAAGACGGTTCGTTTCTGGCCGTTCGGAACATCAACCTGGGCTATACGTTGCCGGGTACGCTGGTGCAGAAGCTGCGGCTGGGAAGCTGCCGGGTGTACGCGTCGGGTAGCAACCTGATTTTTGTCACCAGCAAGAGCTTCCACGGCTACAATCCCGAAGGCTACACGGCCGGGGAGATTGCCGGGGTAGGCAGCCGTCCGGGCTACAACTCGGGGTCGGAGCCGGTGAACCGGGTCGTGACGTTTGGTATCAATCTGAGTTTCTAACCGAATTTCCCGAAAAGACATGAACGTAAACAAAATATACACGGCAGGTTTATTGGCCTTGACGCTGGCGTTGTCGGGCTGCCACGATAGCCTGCTCAATCCCACGCCCGAATCCGTGCTGACTTCGGCCAATTATTACCAGACTGCCAAGGACATGGACCTGGCCGTGCTGGGCGTTTACAACCGCCTGCAAAGCCGCAAACCGTCGGATTACCTGCTGATGGAAGTACCCGCCGACAACCTCTATATGTCGGCCAATACCTCGGTGGCCGGTGCGCCGGAACTGGACCTGCTGGCCGTTAATGCCGACAACCCGATTGTGGCTGACTTCTGGGAAGTTACCTATAACGGTATTTTCCGCGCCAACTCCGTGCTGGCCAACATCGATAAGCCGATGGATTATGCAGGCACACAGAAAGACCAGTTTATCGGTGAAGCGAAGTTTATGCGGGCGCTGTTCTACTTCGATCTGGTACGGCTTTTCGGCGGGGTTCCGAACGTGACGAGCCTGATTTCCATCGAAGACGCCAGCAAACTGCCGCGCGCTTCGGAGGAAGAAATCTACAACCTGATTGTGGAAGACCTGAAAGACGCGATCAGCAAACTGCCGGTGCAAAACGCCATGGCGCGGGGCCGGGCCAGCAAAGGAGCCGCAACCGCCTTGCTGGGTAAGGTGTACGTGTACCGCAAAGACTGGAACAACGCCAAAACCTATCTGGATCAGACGGCGACGTTTAACTACAGCCTGGTGCCCAGCTTTGCGTCGCTGTGGAAACTGGAAAGTGAAGACAATGCCGAGATCATCCTGGCAATGAAGTACATCGACGGAACGAACGGTCATAGCTTGTCAACGGCTTTTATTCCCAATGCCGGAGCGATTGATATCGTTAATCGTGGTTCCGAAATTGCGCTGCCGTCGTGGAGCCTGATGAAGAATTACAAGGCAGGCGACACCCGCTACGCATCAACCGTGACGGAGTTCTGGGTGCCGCCCACCAAGCCGACCGACACGCCCATGTGGTATCCGTATATCAGTAAATATGCCGTCAAACATACTTTTGGTTTATCGGGGCTTGATCTGCCGGTGCTGCGCTACGCCGATGTGCTGTTGCTGAAAGCCGAAACGCTTTACGAACTCGGACAGCCGGATGCCGCACTCGCCGAGTTAAACAAGGTGCGGGCGCGGGCATTCGGCAATGCGACGCAGAACTATACACTGGCCGCCATTCCGAACCGGGAAGCCTTCGTGGATAAACTGCTGCTCGAACGTCAGCTGGAGTTTGCCTACGAAAACGAACGCTGGTTTGACCTGGTGCGTACCGGCCGGTTGACGACGGTATTGACGAAAGAAGAACGGTTGTTCAATTATGCCACCAAATCGCCGGTAACGGTGCAGTTGACTCCGCAAGCGTACATGAAAGCGTTTCCGGTGCCGCAGCGGCAGATTGATCAGTCGGCCCCCGGTGTATTGACGCAGAACGATGGCTATTAATATACGTTGGGAATGGCCGCTTCGACTCTGTTGGAGCGGCCGTTAAGCATCCTGGAATAGAGAATAATTGTAAACGAACGTCTTATATGCAATCAAAAGTGGCTCATTCGCAGGCCGACGACACGGCTAAACCGGCTCGCACGTTTCGGGGCTGGCTGTCTTCGCTGGGTCCCAGCATCATCACGGCTGCGCTGGTGTTTGGCCCCAGCAAAATGACGATTACCTCCAAGATGGGTGCCGAATACGGTTATTCGCTGCTCTGGATCATTGTCATGGCCATCTTTTTTATGACGGTTTTTACAACGATGTCCACCCGCATCGGACTGGCCACCAATCAGTCGCTGCTGGCTACCATCCGCCAGAAGTGGGGCAATGGGGCCGCGCTGGCCGTGGGCATTGGCGTGTTTCTGGTGGCCACTTCGTTTCAGGCGGGTAACTCCATCGGGGTCGGTATTTCCATTGCCGAATCGACCCATACGCCCGTCAATCTGTGGATTGCCCTGTTCACCATCCTGGGCATTGGATTGCTGTTTTTCAGGACGTTCTACAAAGTGCTCGAAAAGCTCATGATCTTCCTGATTGGCGTTATGGTGGTCGCTTTTATGATCACGCTGGGCTTCGCCGGGCCGGATTATTCAGAAGTCGTGACGGGGTTTGTGCCGTCCATGCCGACCGGATCGCTGGGTCTGATCATTGCCTTTACAGCTTCCAGCTTTTCGATTGTGGGCGCGTTTTATCAATCCTATCTGGTGCAGGAGCGGGTCCGGGTTAATCCGGCCGTGCGAAGTCAGCCTGTCGATACCGTAACCGGTATGACGCTGATGGGCCTGATGAGTGCCACGGTGTTGATCTGTGCCGCAGCGGTTTTGCACCCCAAGGGTCTGAAAGTGGCCTCGGCCTCCGACATGGGCAAGGCCCTCGAACCCATTTTTGGTCCGTACGCATCGGCCCTGTTCCTGATTGGTTTGTTCGGCGCGTCGTTTTCGTCACTGGTGGGCAATGCCACCGTAGGCGGTACGCTGCTGGGCGAAGCACTGGGCTTTGGTAATCAGCTCGGTTCCAAGGTGGTTAAATACCTGATTGCGCTGGTGATGGTGATTGGCGCGTCGATTGCCATCATCTTTGGCAAACTGCCGCTCGAACTGATCATTTTCGCCCAGAGCATTACCATTCTGGTGGTGCCTTTTATTGGGGTGGCCATGTACGCCATTGGCAACGACTCCGCCATTATGGGGCGCTATACCAACTCAACATTCGTTAAAATTATCGGGGCTTTGGGCCTGCTGGTCATCTTTGGGCTGGCCCTGAGCAACGTTAATCAATTGTTTTTCAAGTAACAGAAGTAAGTTTATGAACGATTTACAGGCATTGGAGCAGGAGCTTATCAAACCGTCGGCGGCTCTGATTTCCGACTTATACGAACTCGACGGCGACATCCTCATCCTGGGCATTGGCGGCAAAATGGGTCCCAGCATGGCCCGACTGGCGAAACAGGCCATCGACCAGGCCGGTATTCAGAAGCGTGTCATCGGGGTTTCCCGCTTTTCCGACAAACAGACGCAGGGCGAACTCGAAGCCGACGGCATCGAAACAATCTCCGCTGATTTACTCAACGAATCTGATTTAGCTGCCCTGCCCGACGTGGCTAACGTCCTGTATCTGGCGGGCACCAAGTTTGGCACCACCGGCAAGGAAGCCTTCACCTGGGCGATGAACGCCTATCTGCCCGGACGCGTGGCCGAGAAATACCGGAACTCGCGGATTGTGGCCTTCTCGACGGGTAACGTCTATCCGTTTACGCCGGTTACATCGGGCGGGGCCACCGAATCCATGACGCCCGAACCGGTGGGCGAATACGGTCAGTCGTGTCTGGGCCGGGAGCGGGTGTTCCAGTATTTTGCCGAGAAAAACAACACGCCAACCCTGATCTACCGGCTCAATTACGCCATTGATCTGCGGTACGGCGTATTGCTCGAAGTTGCCAAGTCGGTGCTAAATGAAAAACCGATTGATCTGACGATGGGCAATGCCAATGTGATCTGGCAGGGCGATGCTAACGAAATTGCCATCCGGGCGCTGCGGCACTGCGATGTTCCGGCCAAAATCCTGAACGTAACCGGTCCTGAAACCGTGTCGATCCAGTGGGTGGCGCAGGAGTACGGCAAGCTGTTGGGCAAAGAGCCGAAGTTTGTCGGTGAAGCGCAACCGACGGCGTTGTTGAGCAACGCGTCGGAGGCTTTCCGCCTGTTTGGTTACCCGCGCGTCACGCTGCGGCAGATGATGGAACTGACCGCGGCCTGGTTGCAGGGGGGCGGTACGCTGCTCAATAAACCGACTCATTTCCAGACCCGCAACGGCAAATTCTAACCACGATGACTTTACGACCCGAAATACATGAGTTACTGCACGCGGGCACCGTCATTCCGGCTCACCCGCTGGCCCTGAATGCCGACCGGCAGTTTGACGAAGCCCGCCAGCGTGGTTTAACCCGGTACTACATCGCCAGCGGAGCCGGTGGGGTAGCTGTGGGCGTGCATACGACCCAGTTCGAAATCCGCGACCCGAAAATCAACCTCTACGAAACGGTGTTGAAAACAGCCGCCGACGAGATTGAGCGCGCCCAACTGGATCGCCCGTTTATCAAAGTGGCCGGGATTGTTGGCCCGACCGAACAGGCCGTCAACGAAGCCAGACTAGCCTTGAAATACGGTTATGATTTGGGCTTACTGAGCATGGGCGGTTTACAGGGCTGGACCGAAGAGGCCATTCTGGACCGGGTGCGGGCAGTGGCCGAAGTGATTCCGGTTTTCGGTTTTTACCTGCAACCGTCGGTGGGTGGCCGCATTTTTAGCTACGACTTCTGGAAAGCGTTTGCCGAAATTCCCAATATTCAGGCCATTAAGGTCGCCAGCTTCAACCGCTACCAGACGCTGGATGTGGTGCGGGCCGTGTGCCATTCCAGCCGCCGGGACGAAATTGCACTCTACACCGGCAACGATGACAACATTGTGGTCGATCTGCTGACGACGTATCGGTTTACCGTCGATGGAAAAACCGTTGAAAAAGGCTTCGTAGGCGGTCTGCTGGGGCATTGGGCGGTGTGGACGAAAAAAGCCGTTGAACTGCTGGCCGAGATCAAAGCCTGCCTGAACAACAGCAACGAAGGGCTGGCCGAACTGCTGACGCGGAACGTGGAAGTGACCGACAGCAACGCGGCCTTTTTCGATCCGAGCCACAATTTTCACGGCTGCATTGCCGGTCTGCACGAGGTCCTGCGTCGGCAGGGCCTACTAGAAGGAACCTGGTGCCTGAACCCGGCGGAGGATTTGTCGCCCGGCCAGAGGGAAGAAATCAACCGGGTGTACGCCATGTACCCGCACCTGAACGACGATGAATTTGTCCGGGAGCACCTGAGTAGCACCAACCTCACCTTGTCTTTTTCTTAAAAACTGATTTTTACGGACCCCGCGGAAATTTTCGCGGGGTCATTGTTAACAATATGGCAATTCGGAACACCATTCGTGTCACGAAGACCGATTCTACATTTGAACGGGAAAAGCTTATTCGACCGATTGGTTTTAAGGGCGGCTACCTGACGGAGTTGTGGCAAACCGTTTCCCGGCTCCAGTCCGAAACCGGCCACCACACCGTCGGTCTGGCTACCCAAAGCGTGCTGTACGGCGATGCCGATCTGTTTGCGGCCTACTCGGAAGCGGGCGGCAATGCGCTGATGTATGCGCTGGTCGAGCGGACCTTGCAACTGGTCAGGCAGACGCCGTTTGAAACCCCCGTCCAGTTACTGGATGCTATTTTACCGGAAGTAATTCGGGAAGGCATTCGCATCACGGGCAAACCCGACCTGAACCCTAACTTCATTTACAACGCCCTGATCAGCGTTGACAATGCCGCCTGGCTGCTGTACGCGGCCGAAAACGGTTTGACCCAATTCGACGATCTGATTCCGGAACCGTACCGACCGGCTTTATCGCACCGCAACAATAAGGTGGCTATCATGTATCAGGTGCCCTACGGAATGCCCGTGGAGGAACTGCGGCAGGCCGTCCGGCAGGGGTATTTCGTGATGAAAATCAAAACCGGGTATCCGGGTTCGCAGGAGGAGATGGTGCAGAAGGACATGGAGCGGCTGACCGAAATTCACCGTGCCATCGGCGACGCGCCCACCGACCAAACCGCCAGCGGAAAAATCGTATACACGCTCGACGCTAATGCCCGGTACGAACGGAAAGAAACCCTGCTGCGCTACCTGGATCATGCGAAATCCATTGGTGCGCTGGATCAGATTATCCTGATCGAAGAACCGCTGCGGGAAGAAAACGACGAGGAGGTGTCGGACATCGGCATTCCGGTGGCGGGTGACGAGAGCGTTCACGATGAAGCCAGCGCCCGGCGTCGGCTCGACCAGGGGTACGGGGCGCTGGTGCTGAAAGGAATCGCCAAAACGCTGAGCCTGTCACTGAAAGTGGCGAAGCTGGCGCACGAACGCGGAGTGCCCTGCCTGTGCGCCGATTTGACGGTCAACCCGATTCTGATCGACTGGCACAAAAACCTGGCCGCCCGACTGGCCCCGTTTCCCGGCATCGGTATGGGACTGCTGGAAACCAACGGCGACATGAACTACCTGCATTGGAACACCCTGAAAGGCTACCACCCGGTGGCTGGCGCTCCCTGGACAACGGCTAAAAACGGCGTTTTTGAACTGGATAACGATTTTTACCACCGCAGCGGGGGCATTCTGACGCCTTCCAATCACTACGAATCCCTGTTCACGTATGCCTGCTAAAACCGTTCTCAGATCATCCAGACCGCTGGGAGGGATGCTGGCGCTTTTGTTGGTATTCGTTATCGCGGGCGGAGCCAGAGCCGCTGTGGATTCGACGGTCACGGTGGCGCTGAAAGCCATTCACGGTTTGCAATTTGATGTGGTACGGTTTCGCGTAAAACCCGGCGCAACGGTCCGCATCACGCTGGATAATACCGACGACATGGCGCACAATCTGGTCATTACCCAACCCGGCAAGCGGGAAGAAGTGGTCAACGCGGCTTTGCAGTTGGGCGAAAAAGGTCCCGCCGTTAATTACATCCCGAAATCGGCGGCCATTTTGTGGGCCATCCCGGTCGTGGTGCCGGAAGAAACCGGGACCCTTTCGTTCACCGCGCCGAAGGAAACCGGCGTTTATCCGTACGTCTGCACGTTTCCGGGACATGGTTTTGTTATGTACGGCGCGATGTACGTCACCGACGGTGTGTTACCGCCTTTGAAAGAAGATAAAGCCGTTCCCGAAACCCGTCGGACGGCGGAAACCACCGCGCAGGCCGGTCACGCGCAGCACGCGCCCCAACGGTTTCATCCTTACCAGCCCGAACCACCGTTTCTCTACCGGATTTTCATGCCCGATGCCAGTCCGGCAGCCATTGCGGTCAGTCTGCCCCATGACGTTTCGTACTGCTGGGACGCCGGAACCTGCCGCCTGCGCTACGCCTGGGAGGGCGGTTTTCTGGACCAGACGAAGCTCTGGCCGGGCAAAGGCGACACCGAGGCCAAACTGGTCGGGACGGTTTTCTTTCGGGACAAAACCGCTTATCCAATCCAGATCGGCGCGGACAAACAAACCCCGGCGGTTGATTTCAAAGGGTATCAGTTGATCGACCGCTATCCGGAATTTCATTATACCGTCGATGGGGTGGACGTTTATGAACGGATTCAGGCGAAGGGGGATGCGTCCGGTCTGGTGCGTACCTTCAAAATACCGAAAGCTGAAAAGACCATCTTGTTTATCACCGAGCCAACTGACGGCATGGTCTACCAGTCGTCGGGCGGACGGTGGGAGGCCGGTCGGCTGAAACTTTCACCCGCCGAAGCCCGCCAGTTTACCATCACCATGACGAAAAAAGCCGACTGATCGTGGGAAAAACCGTATTGATTCTCCTAAGCATCTGGCTGTTTATAGCCGCCGTTCCGAACGGTCCCAAACCGGCTCCGAAAGCGGCCTACCGGGTTGAGACGATTCCGATGCCCGACGGACTGAGCGCCGAAACCGGGGCCATTGAGTTTTTGCCCGATGGCCGACTGGTCGCTTCGTTCCACCGGGGCGAGGTGATGATTTATAATCCAAAAAACCGTCAATGGAGCCTGTTTGCCGAAGGGCTGCACGAACCGCTGGGCATTCTGGTCGTCAGTAATTCGGAGCTGATCATCATGCAACGACCGGAACTAACCCGTGTGAAAGACCGCGACGGCGACGGGAAAGCGGATTTGTACGAAAAAGTGACCGACGCGTTCGGTATTTCGGGCAATTACCACGAGTTCAATTACGGCCCTATTCGGGACAAGGACGGAAATCTGTTTATTGGCCTGAACACGGCTTCACCGAACGGCGGGGTGCGAAGCGAAGTGCGGGGGCTGCGCGATACCGTGGGTACTGACCATCCGAAGCAGATGTTTTCGCCGGTGCCGTACCGGGGCTGGATTATGAAACTGACGGCGGATAACAAGCTGGTGCCTTACGCCAGCGGTTTTCGATCTCCGAACGGGCTGGCTTTTGATGCGAAAGGCCGACTGCTGGTGGCCGACAATCAGGGGGATTGGGTGGGTACGAGTCCGCTCTTTCACGTGCAGGAAGGCAGGTTTTACGGACACCCGGGTAGCCTGGTCTGGAACGAAAACTGGCGGGGCGGCAATCCGTTTACGATGCCGCTACCGGAGTTGGAAACCATGCGCACGAAAGCGGCCGTCCTGTTTCCGCACGGGATTATGGCCAATTCCATCACGCAGCCGGTTCTGGATAAGACTGGCGGAAAATTTGGGCCGTTTGCCGGGCAGCTTCTGATCGGCGAGATGAATCAGGAGCGGATTGTGCGGGTGATGCTGGAGGAAGTGGATGGGCAGTTGCAGGGAGCCTGCATCCCGTTTCTGGACGGGCAGGGGCTTCGGAAAGGCAACAACCGACTGGCGTTTGCGCCAGACGGTAGCCTGTGGACTGGCCAGAACGACCACGGCTGGGCGGGTGCGCAGGGCATTCAACGGATTGTCTTTACCGGAAAACCGCCGATGGATGTGTATACCATGAACCTGACGCCGACCGGTTTTGAACTGACGTTTACCCAACCCGTTGATCCGGCTGCCGCTACTCAACCGGATAATTACAAGTTCCGGCATTATCGCTACGAATACCACAAAACCTACGGTTCTCCGCAGTTCGACGTGCAGGCCGTGCCGGTCAAAACCGTTACCATTTCCAAAGACCGCCGGAAAGTCACCCTGACGCTGGACGAGCTGAAACCGGGGCTGATTTACGAATTGACCCTGGGCGAAATCCGGGCCGCGAACGGTGAGCCACTGGCCAATAAGCTGATTTGCTACACGCTCAACAAGTTGAAACGATAGCGCTTAGATTCTGGCTAATCTACGGCTAAGACGGCCCCGTGCGTCTGCCGGATCACCCCACGGAGCAGCGGATTGAACGTGCCAAAAACCGTCACAGCCGCTTCGGATAGCCAGGTGTCGCCGAAAAGCCGTTGCACGGTCCGGCCCACCCAAAGCCGTCGGGAAAACCGCGCCGACCATTCCGTCTGATACCGTTGTTCCAGTTCGGCCCGCGACATTTTTCCGGATAGATACCGGGAACACAGTGCACTGACGAGCTTGCCGCTGTGAATGGCCAGGGCCATACCGTTGCCGCAGAGGGGCGTAATCAGGCCCGCCGAGTCGCCCGCCATAAGGATGTGCTGCTCGACGGCCTGCTTGGGTGCAAACGAAAATTCGTTGATGACCTCTGGTTTTTCATACAGAAATTCTGACCGCTCATAAACCCGTTTGAGGTGCGGATTTTGAAATAAAATGGCCTCCTCCATCGCCGGAATGGTGCCAAACGGGCGGAGGTTTTCGCGGGTGGTCAGGTAGCAGAGACAAAACTTACCGTCTTCGATGGACGACAGCCCGCAGTAACCGTTCGGGAAGTTGTGCAGGGCAATGGTATCAACCGGCGCATCGGTCCGGATGTGGTATTTCACCCCCAGATAGGGCGACGGTTTTTGCATGAATGACCGCTGCAACTGCTTATCGATCTTCGACCGTTTGCCAAAAGCGCCAATGACCAGACGGCTGTTCAGTACCTGTCCGTCGTTTAATTCCAGCGTAAACCGATCCGCCCCAAACGTGACCGCTTCGACCTGTTTGCCCAATAAAAACCGTACGCCCGCCGACTGAGCCAGTTGGTATAGGGCGTGATCGAGCGCATAGCGGCTGAGTCCAAAACCGCCCAGATCCAGCGCCGTTTCCAGCAACCGGCCCGAAGGCGAGGAGAATTGAAACCGATCCATGTGCGTGGCCCCCAACGTCCGCAGATCGACGCCCAGCGATTCGAGATAGGGCCGTACTTCGTTGGAGATGTATTCGCCACAGACTTTGTGAAACGGGTAGGTTTTCCGCTCAACGATGGTAACGGCGTGGCCCGCCCGCGCCAGTTCCAGTCCGCTGACCAGCCCGGCCAGCCCACCCCCAATGATGATAACGTCCATGCGGTAACCCGTCTGTCTGGTTAGAAAAGGATAAAGTCGAAGCTAAATCGACGGAATATAAACAAAACCGTTCCAACGTCAGGAAGTTTGCAAACCGATCCATCAGGCGGGGCATCGATTAAAAAAGAAAACCCGGATGGGGTACATCCGGGTCCAGGTAGCTATAGTGAGTAGAACGCCTTGTTGTTATTCGGCTTCCGCACCGCCGTCGTAGCTGATTTTCGGAATGGCTTTGTCGATCATGTACCGACCAACGCCTTCTTCGCCAATCACGTCGAACAGTTCGACGGCCCGGCGGGCAACGTATTCTTCTTCAATCTGCTCATTGACAAACCACTGCATGAACTGGTCGGTGGCGAAATCGTTCAACTGGCGGGCCGTACCCACAATGCGGTTGATCGAGTTGGTAACAGCGATTTCCTGTTGCAGGGCCAGTTCAAAGATGTCACGGAAACCGTCGAAATCCTGCGGAACGTTGGTGATTTCCGGAGAGATGGCGTGGCCGCCCATATCAGACACGTAGTTGAAGATCTTCAGCATGTGCTTGCGCTCTTCTTCCGATTGCTTATAGAAGTAACCGGCGCTGTAGTCGAAACCGTTGCGGTCGCACCACGCAGCCATCGCCAGGTAAATAGCGGATGAATGCGCTTCCATTTTTATCTGTTCGTTGAGAATCCGCTCAATTTCTTCCTTCAGCGAGGTTCTCATTCTAACTAAGTCTTTCATCAGTATTATCAGTTTTAGTTCTTGTTCGTGTGGGCAGCCGTATGTGCCGATTGTGTTACAAGAATACTGATTTCAACCGAAAAAAGTTTTGGGGAAAGAATATTTGGAAACAGTCTACTTTTAGAGTTTCAGACAGATAGGAAAGAAAACCGGTTGGAAGCAGGGGCGATTAATAAACCAGCGTGCTGCACAGTCGCTCGTGGAGCAGCGTATTCAGATCGAGCACAAAACGGGTTCCGGCCAGCAGATCGCGCAGGGCGATGAGGTCGCAGAGGTTGAGAACAAACAGGTAATCGGTACGGGGCGCGTCGATCACCTCCACATCGTAGGCGTCGTCGGTATTAAAGATCATGGTGTGAATATCCACCGAATCAACCCGCTTCTTGAACGTCAGAAAATCGGAAATTCGGAGCGAAACGCGCGCTTCACCGAACTGAATAATGATCCGATTGGTTGTATCGCATTGATAGGTTGTGCCCTTGGCGTTGGCAAACAGTTCAGTTAAGGAGTGGGTATTCGACACGGATGATACAAAAAATTACTGTGAAAATCGGATTCGAATGCGTTTGATGCTGTAAAAATACAATTGGATTGCAGACATGTCAAGATTAATTTGAACTATTCTAAATAAATTTTCAACCCACGTAAGGTATTGACCTGAAAGCCGGTGAAGGATGAGACGGGAGAAAAACGGATGGGTTTCTGCTAAATTTCGCGACGGACGTGTTTAAGCCGTTTGCTATTCATTTACATTTGTTGTCTATCTTGATTGTGCCGCATGAACCGTAATCTAGCTGACGGACTGAATTTTTTCTCTAAACTGACTCCCAAACGCGCCTGGAATGCGCTGAAAGTGTTGTCGAGTTATTACGAGTCGAAGTGGACCGGGAAAGCCGTTCACCGGGGTTCGCCCATTGCCCTTTCGTTTGAACCCACCACCTCCTGTAACCTGCGTTGCCCCGAGTGTCCGAGCGGTTTGCGTTCGTTTACCCGCCCGACCGGTATGTTGCCCGCCGATCTTTTCAGGAAGACGATTGACGAGATTGCGGACACGCTCATGTACCTGACGTTTTATTTTCAGGGCGAACCGTATCTGCACCCGGATTTTCTGACGCTGGTGGGCTATGCCTCGAAGAAAGGCATTTATACTGCCACCTCCACCAACGCACATTACCTGACCGACGCCAACGCCCGCAAAACCGTGGAGTCGGGCCTGGACCGGCTGATTATTTCTATCGACGGCACCACGCAGGAGGTTTACCAACAATACCGGGTCGGCGGAAAGCTGCACAAGGTGCTGGAGGGAACCCGAAACATCATCAAATGGAAGAAGGAACTCAAATCCAGAACGCCCCACGTTATCTTTCAGTTTCTGGTGGTGAAGCCCAACGAACACCAGATCGCCGAGGTGTACCAACTGGCGGAGGAACTGGGCGTGGATGAGGTCGGGCTGAAAACCGCCCAGATTTACGACTTCGAACACGGCTCTGACCTGATGCCGACCATTGACAAATATTCCCGTTACGAAAAAACCGCCAGCGGAACCTACGCCATCAAAAATGCCCTGGACGGCCACTGCTGGAAAATGTGGCACTCCTGCGTCATTACCTGGGACGGTCTGGTGGTGCCCTGCTGCTTCGACAAAGACGCCCACTACCGGCTGGGCGATCTGAAACAGCAAACGTTCGCTCAATTGTGGGACAGCGAACCCTACCAGCAATTCCGGCAAACCCTCATTCACTCGCGCTCCGGAATCGAGATGTGTAAAAACTGCACCGAAGGAACGCAGGTCTGGGCCTGAACCAGTTAAGAGTTAAAAGTTAAGAGTTAAGAGTTGGCTAACGCGTTTAACTCTTAATTCCTAACTCTTAACTCTTAACTCCCCCTGTGGAACATGGGTAAAAAAAGCGTGAAACATTCCTTGCTTTAGAAGAACCATCTCCTGATATTTGGGGCTGCAACGAACAAACCCATGGGTAAAGTTATAGCTATTGCCAACCAAAAGGGGGGCGTCGGGAAGACCACCACAACGATCAATCTGGCGGCCAGTCTGGCGGCTCTCGAATTCCGAACACTGATTGTCGATGCCGACCCGCAGGCCAATTCCACGTCGGGTTTAGGGTATAATCCGAAAGAAATTGAGAACAGCATCTACGAGTGCATGATCGAAGACATCCGCACGCGTGACGCCGTTATCCAGACGGATTTTCCGAACCTCGACCTGCTTCCGTCCCACATCGATCTGGTGGGGGCCGAAATTGAGATGATCAATCTCAAAAACCGGGAGGAGAAGATGAAAGAGGCCCTGTATGATGTGAAAGAGGAATACGATTTTGTGATCATTGACTGCTCTCCCTCGCTGGGTCTGATTACCATCAACAGCCTGACAGCCGCCGATTCCGTGATTATTCCGGTGCAGTGCGAATATTTCGCCCTGGAAGGTCTCGGGAAGCTGCTGAACACCATCAAAATCATTCAGTCGCGGCTGAACACCGCCCTGACCATCGAAGGCATTCTGCTGACGATGTACGATCTGCGCGTTCGGTTATCCAACCAGGTAGTTGGCGAAGTGACGGCGCACTTTCAACAGATGGTTTTCAACACCATCATCCCCCGCAACATACGGCTGAGCGAATCGCCAAGTTTCGGATTGCCGGTTCTGGCACAGGACGCCGATAGCAAAGGTGCCATCAGTTATCTTAATCTCGCCCGCGAAATTCTGGCTAAAAATGGCCGGTTACCGCAGGATCAGACCGTGTAAGCACCCTTATAAAGAATCAAGCCAGTCATGGATAATACGAACGCAAAAAGTAATCCGAAAAAAATGATAGGTCTGGGCAGAGGATTAGGAGCCTTATTGCACGACAGCGAACAGGTAAACCGACCGAGCAAGCCGTCGCCGTATGAGTCGATTTCGACGATGACTGAAATCAATGTCAATCACATCGAAACCAATCCGTTTCAGCCCCGGACGCGGTTCGATGAAGAAGCCTTGATGGAACTGGCCGAGTCGATTCGCGTGCAGGGAATTATCCAGCCTATCACAGTTCGGCAGATGGGGCGCGACCAATACCAGTTGATTGCCGGGGAACGGCGGTTGCAGGCATCCAAACTGATCGGTTTGACAAACGTTCCGGCGTTTGTCCGGCAGGCCAACGATCAGCAGATGCTGGAAATGGCGCTGATCGAGAACATTCAGCGTGAAAACCTGAACTCCATAGAAATTGCCCTGAGCTACCAGCGGCTCATTACCGAATGCAGTCTGAAACAGGAAGAACTGGGCGCCCGGGTGGGAAAAAACCGTACGACGGTCAATAACTACATCCGGTTGCTGAAACTGCCCCCGGTGATTCAGGCCGCTTTGCGCGACACCAAAATTTCAATGGGGCACGCCCGGGCCATCATCAACGTTGATAATCCGGATATTCAGATCAGGCTCTTCAACAAAATTATCGAAGAAGACTGGTCGGTCCGGCGCGTGGAGGAAGCCGTCCGGAATCTTTCTGCGGCTCCGCAGGCCGAACCCGAACGCCGTTCGACACCGTATAAGCAGGAAATTCGGGGGCTTCAGTTCAAACTGTCGTCGCTGTTTGGTACCAAGGTGTCCATCAAAGCCGATGACAAGCACAAGGGCGAGATCAAAATACCGTTTACGTCGCAGGATGAAATGAACCGGATTCTGGAAGTGCTGAATTATAAAGCCTAAAAAATGTTAATTCTCCGAAATGCGGTTTTATTCCGGAACGATTGTTCGTTTATAGAATGACAATCAGGTGTTTATTCCAACGGAGAATCCATGAAAGCAGGAGAGCGGCTCTTTGAACAAATGAACTGGCGAAAATACGTATGGGTGGGCGTACTGCTGCTGGCACTGGGCGGGAAAACCGTCGCCCAGAATCCGGCTCAACCCGTACGGGATTCGGTCGTGAATCTCCAGTCGGCGCCCGTTTTGCTGGATTCGCTGGGAAAATCGGTGGCCCTGGATACCGTACCGCTGACCGCCAGACAGAACGCCAGAATTCGTAAGATTATACCGAAAAAGGCTACCGTCCTTTCGGCTGTTTTACCGGGTTTGGGGCAGGTTCACAACGGTCACTGGTGGAAAGTACCCATCATTTACGCCGGTTTTGGAACGCTGGTTTATTTTTCTCAGATGTACGCCGAGGATTTTCGGTTCTACCGGAAATACGGAAAAATCGCTTATACTAGTAACCCGCAGGAAGCGAAGGTGCCGGGATACACCGATCCAATCAGCGTCTCTCAGCTGGAGCGGGTGGCCCGGGCGGTATCGCGGTACCGGGATTACAATTACCTCGGCATTGCGTTGCTGTGGGGCGTTAACGTAATCGAAGCCAACGTGACGGCTCACCTCAAAACGTTTGATGTTTCGGAAGATCTGACCCTGAAGGTGGAGCCCAGTCTGCTGATGCCCGCCGTAGGAACGATGCCGGTGCCGGGCGTGCGGGTTGCATTTCAGTTCAGAAAATAAAGTAGAATTGGTTCGTCTGGCGTTTAGGGATGTATAATCCCGCCGATACAGGCCGGACCATAAACAGGATTTGAATGAAAATACTCTTACTCGGTTACGGCAAGATGGGTAAAACCATCGAGCAGATTGCACTGGATCGGGGGCATGAAATTGCAGGCCGGATTGATCTGCAAAACCGCGCCGAACTCGATACGCTTGGGGCGTCGGATGTGGATGTGGCCATTGAATTTAGCTCGCCGGAATCGGCCGTTGCCAACATTCAGGACTGCCTGAAACGGGGTTGGCCGGTCGTTTGCGGCACAACCGGCTGGCTGGGCCACCGGACTGAAATCGAAGCCCTGTGTCGCGAAACCAACGGCGCTTTTTTCTACGCATCGAACTACAGCATCGGCGTCAACCTGTTTTTTCGGCTGAATAAGATTCTCGCCCGGTTCATGAAAAGCTATCCGTCATACCGGGTTTCGATGACCGAGGTACACCATACCGAGAAGAAAGACGCGCCGAGCGGCACGGCCATTACCCTGGCCGAAGGAATTATGGAAGAACTTCCCACCAAAAAACGCTGGAGCAGCGAAACCGCCGAACAACCGGATGCCGTCGCCATCGAATCCCTGCGGGAAGGAACGGTGCCGGGAACGCACGTGGTTCGTTACGATTCCGAGGTCGATACCATTGAAATCAAGCACGTGGCCCACAGCCGGCAGGGGTTTGCTCTGGGAGCCGTCATTGCTGGCGAATGGCTGGCGGGTAGGCAGGGCATTTTCGGCATGGAAGACCTGCTGGGCGAAACCGTAGCTGTCTAACTTAATCAGATCCCGAACAGCAGACGATCCATAAGAAGCAGGAGATAATCGATTGAAAATCGGTTCGTTATTCAATATTCATTGTTCATTATTTTCAACAGTATGTCTGTCGTTAAAAATCAGGAAACCACCCCCCGGCACAGCGCCAGGAAAAAATCGCCGTTCCGCGAGTGGCTGGATTCCATTGTGTTTGCGGTAGTGGCCGCTACGCTGATCCGGTGGCTGTTTATGGAAGCGTTTACGATTCCGACGCCCTCGATGGAGAAAAGCCTGCTGGTGGGCGATTTTCTGTTTGTCAGCAAACTGCATTACGGAACCCGGACCCCGAAAACCCCGTTGCAGGTGCCACTGACCCACCAGAAAATCTGGGGAACCGAAATTCCATCGTATCTGGACTGGATTCAGTTGCCCCAATACCGTCTGCCGGGCTTTTCGTCGGTCAAGCAGGGCGATGTGGTAGTCTTTAATTATCCTCCCGAAGACTATCCAACCGACCTGAAAACCAATTACATCAAACGCTGTATTGGCGTGCCGGGCGATGTGCTGGAGCTTCGCGACCGCCAGGTTTTTGTGAACGGAAAGGAGTTTGCGGACCCCGTGAAAGCAGAAGCGGAATACTTCCTGAAAACCAATTCCGTTGTCAGCGCGAAGGTTTTCAAACGGTATGACATCACGGATTACGAGCAAAGCACGGAGACGTATAGCGACACGATTGCCGCCAACGATGCGTCGGGTTACCGGATTCATACCACACCCGAAACCGCAGCTTTGCTGAAGCAGCAGGACTTTGTGCAGGGCCTTGAGGTGATCAACACGCCCAAAGGCTCCGTGAATCCGTACCAGCCGGTTTATCCGCAATCGCCCCTGTTTCCCTGGAATGTGGACAACTACGGCCCCATTACCGTTCCGAAGGAAGGGGTAACCATCCAGCTGGACGAAAAGAACATTGCGCTTTACGGGCCGGTGATTCAAAAATACGAAGACAACGAGAAGGTAGAAATTGCCGAGAAATCAATCAAGATTGACGGCAAGGCCATCACCTCGTACACCTTCAAACAGAATTATTACTTTATGATGGGCGACAACCGGCACAATTCCGCCGACTCCCGGTATTGGGGTTTTGTGCCGTCCGATCACATTGTCGGAAAAGCGGTTTTCATCTGGATGTCAATTGACCCGAACCCGGAAAGCATCCTGAGCAAAATTCGCTGGAACCGCCTGTTCCGGATTATTGACTAACCTGGTATCACCCCACTTTAGTCGGTGCCCTGGTTTGTTCGCTGGAAGAAGCAACGATGGAGCACGGATTAAAGTGGGGAGGGCTAATTACCATTCAATTTCGGGTAACCCTTTGCTTTTCAGATACGCATTTGTCTGGCTAAAGTGTTTGTTGCCAAACCAGCCACCATGTTGAGCGGCCATTGGCGAAGGGTGTTTCGCTTTGAGAACCAAATGTTTACTGGCGTCGATGATGGCGCCTTTTTTTTGTGCGTAAGCGCCCCACAGAAGAAAAACCAGGTTTTCTTTTTCGTCGGACAGGTGCTGGATGGCGGCATCCGTAAACGTCTCCCAACCCTTGTTCTGGTGCGAACCGGCCTGGCTGGCCCGAACCGTCAGGGTTGCATTGAGCAGCAAAACTCCCTGAACCGCCCAGCGTTCGAGGTTACCGGATTTTGGGATGGGCGAGCCCAGATCGTCCTTGATTTCTTTGAAAATATTGAGCAGCGAAGGCGGTTTGGTTATGCCGTCGTTGACCGAAAACGCCAGACCATTGGCCTGCCCTTCGCCGTGGTAGGGGTCCTGCCCCAGAATAACGACTTTCGTCTGGTCGAACGGGCATTTGTCGAACGCATTAAAAATCAGTTTACCCGGCGGGTAGCAACGCTGCGTGCTGTATTCGACCCGAACGAACTCGACCAGGTTCTGGAAATACGATTTTTCAAATTCATCGTGCAGCCGTTGCTGCCAGGAGGGTTCAATAACGACCTTCATGCAAATGGGGTTGGGATACCGGTTTAAGGTAACGATGGTAATAACTGCGTTGAACAGGGGGTTCCTGCAACAAAATTGCGCAAACCTAAAATTATTTTTGGACCCTGCTAGAATTATAAACTCTTAAATTTTATTTTCGTTTTAAGGTTGTCAAACAACAGGCTATTCGAATGATATCGGCAGTTACCGACGGCGTCAAGGTCAGTGTTGTGACCGAATACCAGCCGGAATATTCCAGCCCATCGCAGGCACATTTTGTTTTTACGTACCGGATCACGATCGAAAACAACAGCAATGCGACGATCCAGTTACTGCGACGCCATTGGGTCATTTATGACGCTCATGGTTCGGCGCGGGAGGGGGAAGGTGCGGGCGTGGTCGGGCAGCAGCCCATCCTGGAGCCCGGCGAGACGCACGAGTACGTTTCGGGCTGTAACCTGCGTTCGAGCCTGGGCAAAATGGGCGGTACATACCTGATGGAGCGGGTGGTTGACGGGAAGCAATTCCGGGTCAACATTCCCGAATTTACAATGGTTGTTCCGTTCCGATTGAATTAGTTTTTCTGTAAAAGTCCGCCAGAGCGGTTTTCATTGTTTGATTCGAGCGTATCTTAATTTTCTTCTCAAGGCCCGCGGTGCGCATTCCCTGCATTCGCCGTTTGTTTTTGATCTGTATACCAACCTCATCCGTGCTGATAATCCGCGCGAGCCTGCCTTTGCGCCAATCCGTGCGCTGCAAAAGGAACTGCTGAACGAGAGCCGTACCATTCAGATTACAGACTTTGGAGCCGGTTCCCGCATCAATAGCGCCCGCCAGCGCGCCATTCGGGATATTGCCAAAAATTCGCAGAAACCGGCCCGGTTCGGTCGTTTGATGTACCGGTTGATTCAACGGTTTGGTTCAAAAACGATTGTTGATCTGGGAACTTCACTTGGCATCACAACGCTGTATGAAGCCGCTGCCGCCCCGACGGCCCAGCTCCTGACGTTTGAAGGCTGCCCCCAGACCGCAGCCGTGGCCGCAGCCAACTTCCGGAAGCTAAACCGTCAGAATATCGAAATTGTAACGGGTAATCTGGATGAAACGCTGGCCGAACGATTGAAAACCGTTCCCGCCATCGATTTTGCGTTTTTTGACGCCAACCACCGTTACGAACCAACCGTACAGTATTTTAAAACCTGTCTTTTAAAGGCTCATCATGAATCCTGTTTTATTTTTGACGATATTCACTGGTCGGATGAAATGGAACAGGCCTGGGAAACGATTAAAGCACACCCGTCTGTAACGGTTTCCATTGATCTTTTTTACATTGGCCTGGTGTTTTTTCGACCACAGCAGCCCAAGCAGGATTTTATCCTAAGGTTTTAAACGAACTGTCGTGCATTCTAAAAATGATCGGCCATCCTGCACGTTATTGGTATACTAGCCGGTATACCGACAAAGGTTCCTGCGATCATATCACTGTTTCATGAAAGATTTTTTTCATCCTATCCGCCTGAGTTTACTGGGGGCGCTGGGGCTGGGTTTGCTGGTAGCTTCCTGCCAGAAATCCGATGATACGCCCGACGAGCAACCTGCGCCGGTCGCCAGCAGCTTTGAGCAGTTGCAGCGACGGATTCTAACGCCTACCTGTGCCACGTCCGGCTGTCATTCCTCCGAATCGGATGCCATGTTTAGCCAGCACCGGCTCGTACTGGCCGCGGGAGTCGGCTATAAAAATCTGGTGGGTGTTGCGCCTGCCAACAGTACGGCCAAAGCCAACGGTTTGATGCGTGTAAAGCCGTTTGCGTCGCAGGAGAGCCTGCTGTACCACAAACTCAATGCTGCCGCCGGCCACCATAGTGGGGCTAATTATGGCAATCCGATGCCGCTGGGCGGGGAGTTGTTAACCGTTGGACAGATCGAATTTGTTCGTCGCTGGATTGAAGCCGGAGCACCGCAAACGGGAAGTGTGGTTGATTCGACCTTGCTGGATGATAAAACGCCGAGTACGCCCTCCGAAAACTTTGAAGCCCTGAAAGCCCCGGCGGCTGGGGCCGGATTCCAGATTCACCTCGAACCGTTTACGGTCGTTCCGAATTTTGAACGGGAGTTGTTTGTCAGGAAGTCGATTGGCAACACCAAGCCCGTGTATGTGAACCGGTATGAAATCAAGATGCGCCCCAACAGCCACCATTTCCTGGCCTATACGTACCGCGATAATGATAAGCTGCCGACCATCAATCAAATTCGTGATTTGCGCAATCCCGATAATTCATACAATCTGGAAACGGCACTATCCATGCAAAATCATATCTATTTTGTTGGTTCACAGGCCCCCTATACCGATTTTACGTTTCCGGAGGGCACGGCTTTGCTGGTTCCGGCCAACGCAACCCTGGATTTGAATTCGCACTATGTCAATAAAACGGCAACACCCATTACGGGCGAAGCGTACGTAAATCTCTATACCGTCGATGAGTCGAAGGTGAAAACCGTGATGAAAATTATGGACTTCACCAATACCAACCTGAACATCCCGGCGAAGACGCGTGTGACCATTTCCAAGACGTTTACGATGTCGCGACCTATAAAAATTCTGGTTCTGACTTCGCATTCACACAAACTGGGTGAAAAATTTGTCGTCAGAATTAAGGGAGGAGCCAGGGATGGCGAAGTGGTTTACACCTCGACAAGCTGGGAGCATCCCGAAATTACGACCTATAAAACACCCATTGAACTGGCAAAGGGAGAAGCAATTGTGTCCGAAATTACCTATAACAACACGACCGATAAAGACGTGAAATGGGGCCTGACCAGCGAAGATGAGATGGGCATTGTTTTCGGGTATTATCTGGAAGAGTAATCCGGTTTTATCTGAAATAAAAAAAGCCGTTCTGGAAACAGAACGGCTTTTTTGGTATCAATAAAGGGAATTACCGGGCAATTTCGATTTGAACCCGTTTACCCTTGATGGTATTTCCTTCCATGACATCCACCACCCGGTTGGCTACATCGCGCGGAACGTCAACGTACGTGTGTTTGTCGAAAATGTCGATGTGACCGATGCTGCTGCCCGGAATGTTGGCTTCGCCGGCAATGGCGCCTACGATGTCGCCCGGACGGATGAAATCACGGCGGCCTACGCTAACATACAGACGGGTCATGTTCGCTTCACGTTCGCGGGGAGCCCGGTCGCGGTCTTCCCGCTCAAACCGACGGCCTTCACCGCGGCTTTCGTCACGATTTCCAAAACGACCACCCCGGTCGCGGTCTCCGAAACGGGCTTCACCCCGGGTACCCCGGTCGCTGAAACGGCCTGAGCCCTCACCGCGTCCGCGATCACCAAATCGACCGGAACTTTCGCGTCCACCGCGATCACGGTCGCCGAAACGGCCTGATCCTTCCCGGCGTTCGCGACGATCATCGTCGTGGCCCAGATTCTGGTCAGAGAATTCGTTTTTCTCGATGCCCATGCCCCGTTTTACCAGCGCAGCAACAATTTGTTCCGTCGTAAAACCGGCGTGTTGCAGTGCCGTCAGCATGTCATCGTACAGGTTCAGATCGTTGCTGGTTTCAATGCTTTGTTTCACCTGGTCAATAAACCGGGCTTTACGCAAACCAACGATGTCTTCGAACGTAGGAATAACACCTTTCTCAACCCGAACTTTGGTATAGTTCTGGATTTCGCGGAAACGGTATTTTTCGTCACGGCCCACCAGTGAGAACGCTTTACCCGATTTTCCGGCGCGTCCTGTCCGGCCAATCCGGTGTACGTAATATTCTTCGTCGAGCGGAATATCGTAGTTAATAACGGCGTCAACATTGTCAACGTCAATACCGCGGGCGGCTACGTCGGTGGCTACCAGAATGTTGGTAACTCCCGAACGGAATTTTGACATAACGTTGTTGCGTTGCGCCTGACGCAGATCGCCGTGCAGACCTTCGGCCTGATAACCGCGAACCTGCAAATCTTCAACGATTTCGTCTACCCGTTTTTTCTGGTTACAGAATACCAGCAGCAGTTTCAGGTTGTAGGTGTCGATCAGACGGCACATTACTTCCACTTTCGCTTTCGGTTTCACTTCAAAGTAAACCTGCTCGATATTCGTGTTGGTCAGCTCGTTTTTAACAACCTTCACCAGCACGGGATCTTTCTGGAACCGTTGGGTGATGGCCATAATCGGTTTCGACATGGTGGCCGAAAACAGAATCGTCTGACGTTCTTCCGGCATCTCTTCCAGAATGCCTTCAATGTCCTCGCGGAAGCCCATGTCCAGCATTTCATCGGCTTCGTCAAGAATCATCATTTTGACGTTGTCCAGCTTCAGCGTCCGGCGCTCCATATGGTCCATCACGCGGCCCGGCGTACCGATTACAATATGAACACCGGTTTTCAACGACTTAATCTGCCGGTCGATGGAATCACCGCCGTAGATCGCTTCAACCCGGATTCCCCGTTTGAATTTTGATAATTTCTTAACCTCATCGGATACCTGGAGCGCCAGTTCGCGGGTTGGGCACAGCACCAGCACCTGCGGATGGCGTTCGGCCACATCGATCATCTCGATGGCCGGGATACCAAAGGCTGCGGTTTTTCCGGTTCCCGTCTGAGCCTGACCAATAACGTCGCGGCCGTCGAGAATGGGAGGGATGGCTTCAGCCTGAATGGGAGAGGGGTGCTCAAAACCCATTTCGGTGACAGCCTGTAAAATGTCATCAGATACATTTAAATCGGCAAATGTCCGTTGCGGAGTTGCCGGTTTGTTACTTACTTCCTGTTCAGTGATTTCAGGATTCATACCTTGTAAGAGTTTTTAAAATGAAACTACTACAAGCGTTTATCGGCAGGAGTACTCGTTCTGCACGGCCATGCAGTCCGATTGCGAAAAATCGGCAACGATACGTACTATGTGATTGAGATACAGTCGTGAAGGAACCCCCGAAATTGCCCAGCTTAGCCCAAAGTGAATGATTTCACCAATGCGATTGCCCCAACAGATGCGCCCAACGAATGTTAAACCCCTTTCCGGTTGACATCCGTGCTGCTCTGTGGTTCTACTAAAAATCTCATGAAGAGTATCTTTGTACAGAGTTCGGACGGATGTCCGCTTGAAATTTTTACAAAAGTACTATTATTATTTGATAATTGCAAGTGATGCACACAAATAATTGTATTATTTTACGAAGCCGCTTCTTGTAGTACCGATAATATAGCGTCCGCTTTTAATAAACATTCTTCATATTCCTGCTGAGGGTCAGCGTCGTACGTGATGGCGCTACCCACCGAAAAAGAAGCGTCGCCGGTGGACGAATTATAAAAAATACTTCGGATGACCACATTCAAATCAAAATCGCCTTCGGGCGTAATAAAACCCGCGGCCCCCGAGTAGAGCCCCCGGCGACTGGCTTCGTACTGGTCGATCAGTTCCATGGCCCGCACTTTGGGCGCTCCGGTCATGCTGCCCATCGGAAACGCATTTTTGATGGCCGTAGTAAAAGGCAAATCCGCTCTCAGGGTCGCTGAAACCGTTGAAATCATCTGGAAAAGTTGCCGGAACGGATAAATACCGAAGAGCTCATCTACCTGAACGGTTCCGGTTTCGGCGCTGCGGGCCAGATCGTTGCGAACCAGATCCACAATCATCAGATTTTCGGCCTGCTCTTTTTCGCTGCTGCGTAGCTGCTGCCGAAGCCGTTCATCATCGGAAGGGTCAGTTCCGCGCCGAATCGTGCCTTTGATAGGTTGAGAAATGAGCCGGTTGCCGGTTTTTTTTAAAAAACGCTCGGGCGAAGCGCCTATGACGTAGTGATTACCGATTCGCTGAAAATGAGAAAACGGCATGGGTGATCGCTCCGTCAACTGGTCATATACCGAAAGAGGGTCGAGCCGGGTATTTTCGAGAAAAAACTCCATGCAGTAGTTTAGCTCGTAAACCGTACCGTCAATAATATCCTGCTGGATTTTCCGAACGGTCTGGCGGTATTCCTCCGGTGAAACCCGGCACCGCACGGTTTCCCGCACCCTGCTTGCTGAAGAAGCGGGCGGATTGCGCCGGTGGAGCGGACTGGCGGTAATTTCGTCGATGACCTGATCGGGATTGCCCCACGAGCGGACGGTCATTCGGTTGCGATCAAAGTCAATGAGGTGCAGCGGCTGGAAGAAATACACGTCCGGAAAGCCCAGTGCATTGGGGTGGCGACTTTCCAGCGATT
Source organism: Larkinella arboricola (assembly GCF_003259745.1). Lineage (GTDB taxonomy): Bacteria > Bacteroidota > Bacteroidia > Cytophagales > Spirosomataceae > Larkinella > Larkinella arboricola. The sequence goes on from NZ_QLMC01000007.1 coordinate 175,344, forward strand.
CAATCCGGTTTTTTAGATCATAGCCAAAATAACCGACCAGAAAATCCGGATGCTGCTGATGATGATGGTACAGGGTGTCGAAAGGATCGGTGTGGGGGCTAAACGCAACCGTTTTATAAACACCAACCGCCAGCCGATTGGGAAATGCCGCGTAAGGAAGCGAAAATCCGGGCAAATAGGCGGAGTTGTTACTAAAAAAAACAACGTGATCGGATTGGCGGATGGCCCAGTGTAAAGCTTTCTTCAGCCAGAAATCAACGGGTTCTGAACCCGTTGACTCCAGCAGTATCGTACGTTCGTGACGAGAGGCACTGATGCCCATTAGTTATGCTCCAGGTGAACATCGATGGCAATGTCTTTACTTTCGGCATTTTTTCCGATTCGGAATTTTACCTCATCGTCGACCTGCAACTCGTTAAAATCGATATCGTTTAAACTCGTATAATGAAAAAACAGGTTGTTAGGGGGGTAATTGATAAAACCGTACCCATTTTTTAAACTGCGTATCGTGCTGATTTTGTATTCGGAGTCCTCCGAATCGAACACTGTTGGGGCGGCCGTATAACGGTCATATTCCTGGGCAAACGTCATGTTGGTGTCGTCGCCCGCCACCATCCGGGTCGATTGCTTTACGAAGAGATTCTGAATAAGCGGATCGTTTTTTCGAAGCCGGGTGTCGATCATTTCATGCATCGCAACCGGGTACGAAACCTCTTTCAGCAGGTCCTGCGAGGTGCGGGTAACCAGCTTTTCACCTTCATCATTGTAGTACTCAAAGTCCCAGCTCAGGACCATAATTCGGGTTCCGAGCGTATTGAGTTTGCGAATCAGGGGTACATAATCGCCATCGGCGGTAATCAGAACCACCACATCGAATTGCTTGGAGATGGTTAATTCGAAGGTTTCCAGGGCCAGCCAGACATCGATGCCTTTTTCCTGCCGTGAACCCTGAAAGGTTTTAACCGGTAAGTAATGCGTAACGACTCCTTCTGACATCAGAATATCGTCGAACAAACGGTCGTAGAACAGTTGATTGCCGCGTTGGCTGGCTTCATGCGCATTCAAACGCCCTCGGAAATAGTGGGCGTCGACAATCTGGCATAAACGGAAATCCGTCTGTTCTTCTAGTGCTACCTGGGCGCGGATGAATTCATGTAAACCCGAAATACTGATGCGGCTGCGTCTTTCGTGGGAGTAGTTATAATAATTACTTACGTGCAGGAAATAATTACCATCATAAATTACCGCGATACGAGTTAGTTTGCTGCTTTTTTGACTTTGCATTTCTAATTACTAAGAAGATAATGATAGTGACAATTAAGATGTAAAAAAGATACGGGATCGCTGTTTTAGTATTTTATTGCGTAAACTTATTTATCAGGGCGTTTACTTAGTGGTTACATACTATTTTTTTATAACTTCTTATAGATAAAAATTTGTATACAAGGTTTAAGCGGGTGCAAAATACTAAAAAATAACGCACATACCATTCCATTTCGTCTATTCGCTACCTTTGCACACCACTAATAAACAGTCATGAAGAAAGTTCTGTTCATTGATCGGGATGGTACCATCATCTTCGAACCCCAGCCTGACCAGCAGGTCGATTCGCTTGAAAAATTGGAATATATTCCGAAAGTCCTTTCCAACCTGCGCAAAATTGCCGAGGAAACCGATTTTGAACTGGTAATGGTTACCAACCAGGACGGTTTGGGAACGGCTGTGTTTCCGGAAGACACTTTCTGGCCCGCCCACCACAAAATGATGAAAACCCTCGAAGGGGAAAACATTCATTTCAAGGCGGTTCATATCGACCGCACCTACCCGCACGATAACGCGCCTACGCGCAAACCCGGCATCGGTATGCTGACCGACTACCTGACCGGGGAGTATAATCTCCCCGAAAGCTACGTGATCGGCGATCGGTTGACGGATATTCAAATGGCTGTCAATTTAAATGCCAAAGCCATCCTGATTGCTCCCCAAGATCCAACGGAAGGCATGACCGACGCTATGCACCAGGCCCTGGCCCTGTGTACCGACGATTGGGACCGCATTTACGAACTGCTCAAATTGCCTGCCAGAATTGCCACGGTCGACCGAAATACGAACGAAACCCAGATTCATATTGAACTGAACCTGGACGGGCGGGGTCGGGCCAGCATCGAAACCGGCCTTGGTTTTTTTGACCACATGCTCGACCAGGTGGCCCGACACTCCGGTGCTGATCTGACCATCCGGGTCAAGGGCGATTTGCACATCGACGAACACCACACCATCGAAGATACGGCCCTGGCGCTGGGGGAAGCCTACCGCCGGGCGCTGGGCGACAAACGGGGCATCAGCCGGTACGGGTTCCTGCTGCCGATGGATGAAGCCCTGGCGCAGGTCGGTATTGATTTTTCAGGTCGCCCCTGGCTGGTCTGGGATGCGGAGTTCCGCCGGGAAAAAATCGGGGAAATGCCTACCGAGATGTTCTACCATTTCTTTAAGTCGTTTTCGGATACCGCCCTCTGTAATCTGAATATCAAAGTAGAAGGCCAGAACGAACACCACAAAATTGAAGCCATTTTTAAAGCCTTCGCCAAAGCCATCAAAATGGCGGTGAAACGCGACCTGAAAGCACTCGACACACTGCCCAGCACCAAAGGGGTATTGTAAAAGAAAAACCGTTTTGAAGATTAATCCCGCCAAGTGTGGGCCGCCAATTCAGTTTTTTATATTTTTGCGCCAGAACCAAAAACAGGTACCATTATGTTAATGAATATTGTAACGATCCTTTTTTACGTCGTCCTGTTAACAGCGGCTTTCATTACCGGACGCTGGCTGGAAAACAACGAGCGGAAGTATTAATTACGACGAATAAACGGTTTGCCGCGTGGATGACGCCATTGTCCACCGATAAGGCCGCTATATATTTCAGAAAGGACCCCCGTGGGTCCTTTTTTTATGAATAATCCGGACCACGGAGCCAGCAGGAAAAAAAGTTAATGCCATTCCAACGGTGATCGATTTTGCGGGGTCATGCTGGAAACAATAACAACAAAGTAAATGGCACCATTTAAAACATTGTACGGATTACTGCTGGTTGGTTTACTGGCGGTAGGCTGCGAAAAAGACAACAAAGTCGTTCCCGTCGAACAAAATTCGCCTGTCACGGTGAAAGTCAACCAGTCGGCCCGGGTTAAACAGAATGTTACCCTGAGTGTTGACAACATCACGGACAGCCGCTGCCCGGCCAATGTCACGTGTGTCTGGTACGGAAACGCGCAGGTGAAGTTTACGCTGAAGGACGACACCGAATCAAAAACCGGCGAATTATGCATCGGCCAGTGCGGTCAGCAAATGCAGAATCGCAGTTCGGTGACGCTCCAGCTGGGCAGCGAAACCTACGAAGTAACGCTGTCGGATGTGCAGCCTTTCCCGGGGACCAAACCGGATGGAACACCGCAGGAAGCCGTTGTAACGGTTACGCAGAAGTAAGTAGTAACTGGACGGTATTCGTGAGCCCGCCGGGTTTAAACCCGGCGGGCTTTTTTATGGGTTAAAGCATACCTTCGTCCGCAAAACTCAGGTACGATCGGTCGGTAAAAATCAGGTGGTCGAGTACCGGAATGTCCAGCAGACGCCCGGCCTCCTTCAGCTTTCGGGTCAGGTCTTTATCGGCCTGTGAAGCCGTCAGATTGCCGGAAGGGTGGTTATGAATCAGGATAATGGCGCTGGCCAGTTGTTCGAGAGCAGGTTTGAAAATTAACTTCGGGTCAGCCACCGTTCCCGACACGCCACCCGAACTGACCAACACGGGGCGGATGACTTCATTGGCCCGATTGAGCAGCAAAATCCAGAATTCTTCGTGGGGCTTGTCGAGCAGGTGCGGTTTTATTTCCTCGTACACATCGCCTGAGCTGGTAATACGCGTGCGTTGCGGACGGTTTTCTTCTTTCCGGCGACGGCCTAATTCGAGAGCCGCCACGATGCTGATGGCTTTAGCCTCCCCAATTCCCCGAAACTTTGACAGGTCGCTGACGCTCAAACGGGCCAGTTCGTTTAGGTTATTGCCGACGCTGTTCAGGATAATTTTTGATACATCGACGGCGGAAAGGTCGCGGGTTCCGGAGCCAATCAGAATGGCGATGAGTTCGGCATCCGAGAGGGCGGCCCGCCCTTTGAGCATCATTTTTTCGCGGGGACGGTCTTCTTCCGCCCAGCTCAGAATCTTGCGGGAATTGTCGTACGTCATGGTGGATGGTGTGGTAGAGCAACAAAAAAAACCTCACCCGAATAAATCAGATAAGGTTCTTGGTCGTGTTTGATTCGTACACATGGACTTGAGTCCGTGAAATACACTAAATCGAACTACGCACAGGTAATGGCCTAAAAAAAGGTCATTCCGTGGATAAGTTAAGCAGCAGCAACAGCCAAACCGTTGACGTGTTTCGCCAATTTAGATTTGTTGTTGGACGCTTTGTTTTTGTGAATAATGTTACGTTTTGCCAGTTTATCCAGCAACGACGACACCGTTTGGAACAGTTCCGTTGCAGCCGCTTTATCCGTTGTCAGCCGCAATTTCTTGATCATCGTACGGGTCGTTTTGTGTTGGAAACGGTTCAACAAACGTTTCTTTTCGTTTGCCCGGACCCGCTTCATTGCCGACTTATGATTTGCCATTGCTTATTTGGTACAGTATACAGTTTTCTCACAAATGTCCGCAAAAGTAGGCATTTATGAGATACTATGCAAATAATTCTCACTTCACCTTTCAGAGCTTACTGCCGGATGTCGGAATGAATGGTGAACACCTTGTCCCAGCTTTTCTGATTATTTTTTACAAACTCCCGTTGCTTTTCATTCCGGGTATACGTCTCAATATCAGCTTCGCTCTGAAATGTGAGGTAGTGTACAACATCATATTCGGATGAAGTGCCACCGACGCCCTGTAAAGTCTTTCCGGAGGTATAAGAAATGATCTGAGGGATTTCATGCTTTAAAGCTGCAAACTGACGCATATGCTGCTCAATTGCTTCATTTTTAGTGCCTTCTTTGAATTTAAAGCATATGATTTGCTGTTTCTGGGCTTTTCGTGCGGGTGAGTAGGCACCGTAGATAATCAGTCCAAAAACCCCAAAGAAGAAAAGAATCAGGCCGTAGCCCAAAGATTTGCGTTTCATGATTTTGTCAATTTGGCTTTATTCGAAATAATATTCTGAATAACATAGCCGTTTATAAATAAAGTGTAAACTTTTCTTTTTAAAGTACTATGTTTAGCCAAAAGTACTACTTAACTATTTTGAACCAACTTTTTTTACTCTTTTTTTTTGAAACGGTCGCTTCTGCTTATTCGGTTGCGGCTCCGCAGTGGGGATTTTATGGGCATAAACGGATCAATCGGCTGGCCGTTTTTACGTTGCCGCCGGAAATGATCGTCTTCTATAAAAAACATATTGACTACCTGACCGAGAACGCCGTAAATCCTGACAAGCGCCGGTATGCGGTCGTGGGGGAGGCTCCCCGGCATTTTATCGACCTGGATGCTTACGCCGATACATCAGGCCGTACCCTGCCGCGGATGTGGAAACAGGCGGCTGAACGGTACGGAGAAGACACGTTGGCCTTACACGGTATTGTGCCCTGGCATATTCAACTGGTTAAGTATCAGCTCACCGAAGCCTTTAAAGCCCGCGATGCCCGGCGTATCCTGAAAATCTCGGCGGACCTGGGCCATTATATTGCCGACGCCAACGTACCGCTGCATACAACCCGCAATTACAACGGGCAACTAACCGGGCAGCAGGGGGTTCACGGCTTTTGGGAGTCGAGGTTGCCGGAGTTGTTCAGTAACGATTACGACTTTTTTGTGGGTCCGGCTGCTTACGTAGACTCCCCGCAGAAACGCGCCTGGCGAGCGGTTTTTGATGCGCATATGGCGCTGGATTCGGTCCTGAGCATCGAACGGGAACTAACGGAACAAGTGGGCGAAACCCGTAAATACGGTTTTGAAGAGCGTAATAACCTGACCACAAAGGTCTATTCCGAGGATTTTTCCCGGAAATACCATGAACGGCTGCGGGGTCAGGTGGAGCGGCAGATGCGGGCGTCCATCAAAATGGTGGGCGATTTCTGGTATACCTGCTGGGTGGATGCCGGGCAGCCGGATTTAAAGAGCCTGGCAGATTTTACGCTGGCTGAAACTGACCGGAAGGCAGAAGCAGACGAGCAGCAAAGCTGGCTGAAACGGCTTTTGAAAGTCCGCAGTGAAGACTAGTTGCCCCGAATTTTCGTAGCTTCGCCCCGCAAAAGCAGCTTTAATTCAATGAATTTACCAAAGATATATTTGCGCTCCGGGCGCGAGGACGCCATCCGGCGGTTTCATCCCTGGGTATTTTCCGGCGCCGTTGCCCGGACCGAAGGCGAACCGCAGGACGGTGATGTGGTGGAAGTGCTGGATAAAAAAGGAAACTACCTGGCAACGGGCCATTATCATAACGGCAGTATTCTGGTCCGGATTTTTTCGTTTCAGCCGGTGATTCCCAATGTGGCCTACTGGACGCAGAAACTGGCGAATATCCGGACCGTTCGGGCGGCCCTGTTGCCTCCCGCTACCAATTGTTACCGGCTTGTGCACGGTGAGGGCGACGGCTGCACGGGTTTGATTATTGATATGTATAACGGGGTGGCGGTATTGCAGGCCCATTCCATCGGAATGCACCGCGAACGGAATTTGATTACCGAAGCCCTCAAAAATGTGTTTGGGAACGAACTGCGGGCGGTTTACGACAAAAGCGCCGAAACGCTCCCCGACGAATACGCGGCCTCTGTTCAGAATGCCTACCGGTATGGGTTGGTGGATGTGCCCCATGAGGTAGAAGAAAACGGGCACAAGTTTCTGGTGGATTGGATTAGTGGTCAGAAAACCGGCTTTTTTCTGGACCAACGCGATAACCGCAACCTGTTGGCCCGGTATTCGGCCGGGAAAAAAGTCCTGAATGCGTTCTGTTACTCCGGTGGTTTTTCGGTGTATGCGTTGCAGGCCGGAGCGCGGCTGGTGCATTCAGTAGACGCTTCCCAGAAAGCCATTGACCTGACGAATCGAAACGTAGCGCTTAATTTTGGCGAGGCTCAGGCGGCCGACCGGCACGAAGCTTTTGCCGATGATGTCATGAAATACCTTCAGGCGCACGACGATGAATACGAAGTGATGGTGCTGGACCCACCGGCTTTTGCCAAAAGTCTTTCCGCGCGTCACCGGGCCGTGCAGGGCTACAAACGGCTGAATGCCGAGGGGTTGCGCCGGGTGGCCAAAGGCGGAATTCTCTTTACCTTTTCGTGTTCGCAGGTGATTGACCGGGAGTTGTTTTATAATACCGTTGTGGCCGCAGCCATCGAAGCCGGGCGGCAGGTGCGGGTGTTGCACCACCTCAGCCAGCCCGCCGATCACCCCGTTAATCTGTTTCATCCCGAAGGCGGTTATCTGAAAGGATTAGTTCTGTGGGTGGAGTAATTATCCAAGATTATTTATAAACTTGCAAGTATGAAAATAGGTGCATTTTCCATTGGACTTGCAGGATTGCTTTCGCTGGCAACCGACTCGAAAGACATTCAGTTCAGCCGTTATTTTGTGGCCGCCGAAAGCTATGAAACCGTTGGGGTAGCCGATCTTAACAAGGATGGCCGCCCGGATTTGATTTCGGGGGATTTCTGGTATGAAAACTCGACGGACCCGAAAGCGATGTTTCGCAAACGGTATCTAATCGGGAATCAGAAACGGTTTGACCAGTACTACGATGATTTCTCGACGATTCCGCTGGATGTAAACGCCGACGGTAACCTCGACATCATAACGGGTGGCTGGTTCGGGCAGGATTTAAAGTGGCTCGAAAATCCCGGCATTGGCAAAAAAGACCTCTGGACCGTGCACGAAATCGGGAAAGTGGGGAATGTGGAAACCACCCGCGCCTGGGATGTAGACGGCGACGGAACCGTTGAAATTGTACCCAACAATCCAAAACACCCACTCAAGTACTTTAAACTGGAAAAAGGCGGAACCTTTAAACAGGTCGATGTGGCCCCCACGCAGGACCACGGGCTGGGAGTGGGCGACGTGAACGGCGATGGTCGCAAGGATTTTATCGTCAGCAAAGGCTGGCTCGAAGCACCCGCTGACCGCGAAAAAGGACCGTGGACGCTGCATCCGGAATTTGAACTGGGTACTGCCAGTGTTCCGATTCTGGTCGTGGATGTGAACAGTGATAAACGCAACGATCTGATTGTGGGTCAGGGGCACGGCTATGGCCTGCATTGGTACGAGCAGACGCTGGAAGGCGGCAAACGTGGCTGGAAAAAGCACACCATTGATGAGAAAGCATCGCAGTACCACGTGCTGGAATGGGCCGATCTCGACGGTGATAAAAAGCCTGAACTCATCACCGGCAAACGGTATCGGGCCCATAACGACGGCGATCCTGGTGCTTATGACGACGTAGGGCTGTATTATTTTACCTGGAACGGCAAGGAATTCGTTAAACACACAATCGCCTATGGGCAGCCGGGAAAAGGCAAAGGAACCGGTATTTATTTCGCCCTCGCCGATTTGCGCGGCACCGGTCGGCTGGACATCATTGTAGCCGGGAAAGACGGCCTGGAAATTTTCTTCAACGAGAAATAAACGATAAAAAGGAGTCGGATCACGTGAAAACCGGTTGCGGTGTTCATTGATCCGACTCCTTTTTTGTTGAGAGTTACTTCACTTCGCCCGGAATCACCACAACATCACGCCGGACGTTACTCCGTAAAACCGCCATTGTAATGCGCTGACCGATGGTTTCTTCGATCAGTAATTTATGGAGGTCATCCACGGATGTGACGGGTTGGCCGTTGAATTCAACGATGATATCGCCCTGCTTTAGTTCACTGTTGTAGGCAACGCCGTCGGCTTCGGTGCTGGCCACAATTACCCCGGTTTTAGCGTTCAGGTGGTTGTATTGCTTGATGCGTTCGGTCAGGTTGATCAATTGGCCGGCAATACCCAGATACCCCCGGCGAACCCGCCCGTGCATGATGAGCTTTCCGGCTACCATCGCCGTCAGGTTCGACGAAACCGCAAAACAGATGCCCTGCGCGGGCAGGATAACGGCGGTATTGACACCAATTACATCGCCCTGCGAATTGACCAGCGGTCCGCCGGAGTTCCCCGGATTGAGCGAGGCATCGGTTTGGATTACGTCGTCGATCAGGCGGCCCGATTCTGACCGGAGCGTCCGGCCCAGCGCACTGACGACCCCCGCCGTAACGGAATACTGAAAACCGTAGGGGTTGCCTACCGCGATGGCGATCTGACCGACCTGGACCTGTTTGGAATCCGCAAACCGGATGGCTTTCAGACCGTCACCGTAAATTTTGATTACGGCAATGTCGGTGGCCGGATCGCGACCGATCAGGGTGGCTTCAAAGTCGCGGCCGTCGGGCAGAGCCACCTCAATTTTTGAGGCTCCGGCCACAACGTGATTATTCGTGATCACGTAACCATCCGAGGAAATGATGAAACCCGAACCCGTTCCGCCGTCGGGCTGGCCGCGCCCCCGGACCGGCGGCTGGCCTTCCCGCTGACGACCGCTCACTTTAATCTGTACGATCGAGGGGCTTACTTTTTTCGCTACATTTACCACGGTGTTGGAATACGCATCGAGAAGTGGAGCGTCCGAATCTCCGGGTTTGCCCGTAAACGATTCCAAACCCATATCAGTTACAAATTGTACGTCCATGATTTTGCATAGTTAGTTGTAAATACAACTTGCAAAGAAAGGGCCAGGCCAGAAAGGGCAGGTCGAACCGTCAATTTGTCAGTGTAATTGTATTTTTGCTCACCCATATCCGTATACTACCGGCAACGCGATGACCTTTGAAGAATATTTAGTCAGTAAAAAGATTGATAAGCAGCAATTTGAGCAACAAGAACCGGGGCGGTATGCATCCTGGAAAGCCGAATTTGAACAGCTGCATCCGGAAAGTTTTACTACCCAGAAAAAGTTTCTGATCAATGAAGTGCGCCGGAAGTATCTGGCGCGTTAGATAACGAATCCGGAGTTTCAGCCCGGCCATCGAGAAAATTTAGTATTTTTATCCACACTCATAACCCCATTTTAAGCGATTTTATGCAGCATTACGATTTTGCAATTGTTGGAGCCGGATATGCCGGTAGCGTATTGGCCGAGCGTTTGGCCAGCCAGTCCGGCAAGAAGGTTCTGGTACTCGATAAACGCCCGCACATCGGTGGCAACGCCTATGATTATTACAACGAAGACGGTATTCTTATCCACCTGTACGGTCCCCATATTTTCCATACCAATTCCGCAGATGTTTTTTCTTACCTGTCAAATTTCACCGAATGGCGGCCCTACGAACACCGGGTGCTGGCGTCGGTAGAAGGGCAGTTGCTGCCCATACCGATCAACCTGGATACGGTCAATAAACTATACGGGAAAAACTTTACATCCGAAGAACTCGCCGACTATTTTAAAACCGTTGGCGAACCTGTAGAGAATATAAAAACCTCTGAGGATGTGGTTGTTAGTCAGGTGGGGCGCGATCTTTACGAGAAGTTTTTCAAGAATTACACCAAGAAACAGTGGGGCGTTTACCCCTCGGAGCTGGATAAATCCGTTACTTCCCGTATTCCGACCCGGACCAATCAGGACGACCGGTATTTTTCGGATGAGTTTCAGGCCATGCCGCTGCACGGTTTCACGAAGATGTTTGAAAAAATGGTCGATCATCCGAACATCACGCTGATGCTGAGTACGGATTTCAAAGACGTTAAAGACAGTTTGTCATACGATCAGTTGATTTATACCGGGCCGGTTGACGAGTACTTTGATCACTGTTACGGGAAACTGCCGTATCGCTCGCTGCATTTTGAGCACAAAACTCTCAACGAAGAATGGCATCAGCCGGTGGCCGTTGTCAATTATCCGAATGACCACGCCTACACACGCATTACGGAATATAAACACCTGACTGGACAGGAACATCCAACCAAAACCAGCATCACGTTTGAGTATCCGCAGGCCGAGGGCGACCCATATTACCCTGTGCCGATGCCAGAAAACGCGGAGTTGTACCGGAAGTATAAACAACTGGCTGATCAGCAGGATAATGTCCACTTTGTAGGGCGATTGGGAACGTACCGGTATTACAACATGGACCAGGTTGTGGCTCAGGCATTGACGCTGTATAAAAAACTGGTTGGAGCCGATTCGCTGGCTGATGTGGCCGCCGGAAAAACACCGAACGAATAAAATAGTAAATAAGAAGTTTTTGAATACTCATTTCTGATCGACAGATAGTATACCGGTTAAAACTGGTTGAGATTTTGGCGATCATAAGTGAGTATTTCGTTTTTAGGGGCAAATTTCATTACAAATGAGATTACTTTTTTGCCTGATGGCGTCTAAACGATACCAGGCTATTTAGATTTAGGCTCATTTTGTATGAAAATACCCTTACTGCTACTGACGTTGACGGAGTTGACGCTCGGTCGAGGATACGCTTTTGGTCAGGATTCGACCTGGGCGGAAACTCTCCCGAAAAAGTCGCCCGTTCAGATCTTTACGGAGTTAGGCTTATCGGGTAGTACTTCTCACCGAACTCCTTTCTGGCTCCGTACCAATCAGTACGGTATTGTTCCCAACTCCTCGCCTTTCGTAACAGCCCGGGCCGGGATAAAGGCCCAGTACGGTGATGATAGGCCCCGATTACCTGATGCCAGGGCCGTTAAACACCGGATGATATCCTGGGGGTACGGCCTTGAAGCAGTGGCAAATCTGGCCCGAAAACCGGAGGTGCTCCTGTCCGAAGCCTATGTGAACGGAAAGCTGCGGGGGTTGGAACTGATGATAGGCCGTCGGCGGGAAATCATCGGGCTGGCGGATTCTTCTTTGGGAACCGGTTCGTATAGCTGGTCGGGCAATGCCCTGCCGATGCCTAAAATCCAGCTTTCTCTTTACGAGTACACGCCCATCGGTTTTACCCGGGGAATTGTGGCCTTTCGGGGTCTATATGCCCACGGCTGGTTTGGTAACAAAGGCCCCGTGACGCATTCGTACCTGCACCAGAAAGCCTTGTACGGACGGCTCGGAAAACCCAACTGGCTGTTCCGATTTTACGGTGGTTTCAACCATCAGGTCCAATGGGCGGGGCGAAGCAAGGTGATTACCGACGACGAACTGATCAAAAACGGCCGTTTTCCCGGCGGATTCACTAACTACCTCCATGCCGTTACCGGACTATCGCTGGCGGCCAAAGGCGATGCCATCGATACGACCGAGTACAGTAAAAACGACCGCGGCAACCGTCTGGGCAATCATTTGGGGTCGATTGATCTCGGGTTTGAGGTAAACGCCAGAGCTTTCTCATTGCTCTTCTACCGGCAAAGTATTTACGAAGACGGGTCGCTGTATTACCTCACCAACATCGCCGACGGCTTGAACGGTATTCGATACCGTAACGGGCGGGGAGCCACCCAAAACTGGCAAATCCAGTCGGCGGTGCTTGAGTTTTTATATACTAAAAGCCAGGGAGGGGCGACGTTCAGTTACATTGACAGAGACCGGGGAGCGGATAATTACTTTAATCATGGGCAGTACATCGACGGCTGGTCGTACCGGGGCCGAACCATTGGAACACCGTTCATCCCACCGGCCATTGATACCAACCCGGCGCTACCTCGTCCTACTACCGGTCCGTTTCCTTTTTTTACCAACAACAATCGGCTCTGGGTCATGCACGCGGGTCTGGCGGGGCGTTTTCGGACGACCGTTTTTCAGTTGAAATGTTCCTACAGCGACAATTCCGGTACCTACCTGAAACCCTTTCCGGAAAAGACCCGGCAGTTTTCTTCCCGGCTGATGGTCCATTTTCCGGTAGCCATTTGGGGCGGTATGCAGTCGACGGTATCCTTAGCGACCGATCGGGGTAACTTATACCCCAATAGCACGGGTTTGTACATCAGCCTGCGTAAAACATGGAACTGATCAAATAAGGCCATGAAGGTCAATCTGATCCAGATAGTGTTCTAAAGGACTTTTCTGATTACAGGGACCGTTCTGCGTACGAATGGAAAGCAAATCCCGCAGTTCATGACCGCCTTTGTAGTATTTGCTCTGGCTGTAATAAGCTTCCACGAAAAAATTACCGACCGAATACAGACTGACTGTATACGGTGGCGATTCGCGGTTTAATAAATGCTGCCCATGCCGCCGAAGCAGGTCGGCTTTCTGGGGTAAGGGAAGCTGGTTGTATTCTGGTTGGGTTAACATAAGCTGCACTGTCAGAAGGCAAATCCTTCTTTAAATTGGACGCAGTTTACGGGTCAGCCGCCAGAAAAAAACGGAATCGACGGGAATAAAATGCCGAATTTAGCTAGCGGCATCACTAAGTAGCTTTGTCTGTTATTTAGTAACAATTGCGTTATGAAATACAGCAACCAGTAACACTTCATGTGTGGTTGTTCCCCTTGCCGTTTTCCCGTCTGCGCGGTTTGCTGACATCCATCAGGTAATTCTGTAACTTTTCTTCCAGCTCCGCCGAGGAGATATTGGCGTACAGTTCGCCGTCAATGGCGAGCGAAATGCGTCCGGTTTCTTCAGAAATGGCGATTGCGGCTGCGTCGGTTACTTCGGTGATTCCGATGGCGGCCCGGTGCCGGAAGCCGGTTGAGGTCAGCATCTCATCGTTCTCCGAAATGGGCAGAATGCAGCGGGCGGCCCGAATCCGATCGTCGCTGATAATCACGGCACCGTCGCGCAGAGGACTGTATTGTCCGGCAATTGACAATAGCAAACGCTTCGAAACCACGGCGTCCAACGAGTCGCCGGTTTGAATGAACTTATCCAGATCATCGTTTTTACTGACCACCATCAGGCCCCCGGTAAATTCTGACGACATGGATTTGCAGGCATCCACGATGGGTTTAAGTGGGGTCGCCGGCTCGGAAACGGCAGGGGGCCGAAACCAGCGCAGGAAGAAACGGCTGTTGGCAATGTTGGTCGATTTGCCGATAATGAGCAAAAACCGTCGGATTTCCTGCTGGAATATAATAATCAGCGCCAGCGCACCGACGCTGATGAAATAACCCAGGAGGGTCGTCAGCAACTCCAGACCAACGGCTTTGGCCACCAGATAAAGCAGGTAAATCAGTAAGTAACCCAGAAAAATCCGGCTGGCGATGGTACCTTTTACCAAATAATAAATCTGATACAGCAGAAAAGCCAGCAGCAAAACGTCCAGCAAATCCACCCATTCGATATCGAGAAAACCAATTTTCATAACAGAGATTCAGGGTTATCTTGTCGGTTTCAAGCAGCCTGTTGACAACTTGTAACCAGTTTAATGGCTTCAACGGCTTCACGAACATCGTGTACCCGTAAAATGTCGGCCCCTTTCGCCAGGGCGAGCGTATTCAATACCGTCGTACCGTTCAGCGCTTCTTCGGGCTGCACGTTCAGCGTCCGCCAGATGGTGGATTTGCGCGACAGCCCAACCAGCAGGGGCGCATCGAAGGTCTGAAAGGCTTCCAGTTGGTTCAGAAGCTGGAAATTCTGCCGGGGTGTCTTGGCAAATCCAAAGCCGGGATCAATCAGCACGTCGGCCTGGCCCAGTGCCCGAAGCTGGGTCAATTGTTCCTGAAGTTCCCCTAAGACGTCTGGCACCAAATCCCGGTAGTGGCTGTGTTGCGCCATGGTCTGGGGCGTTCCGCGCATGTGCATCAGGACGTACGGCACCCGCAGTCGTGCGACGGTTTCGAACATGCGTGCATCGAGCGTACCGCCCGACACATCGTTGACCAGCACGGCCCCCGCTTCGACGGCCTGACGCGCCACCGACGCCCGGAAGGTGTCCACGGAAATCCAGACCGCCGGAATGGCTCGGGTAAGGGCTTCGATGACCGGCAAAACCCGGTCGGCTTCCTCCTGCGGGCTAATGTCGGCGGCTCCCGGGCGGGTTGAATAACCGCCAATATCAATCAGCAGCGCACCTTCAGATTGCATCGCGGCTGCCCGTTCAACCGCCTGATCGACAGAAGGTAAACGGCTTCCTGCAAAGAAGGAATCCGTCGTACTGTTTAGTATTCCCATCACAACCGGCGTGGTCAAATCCAGAACATTTCCCCGCAGGTTGAGCGTTTTTTTCGTAACTTTCGGCATGAAATTAGTGGGTAATCTCCGGTTTCCGTTCTTCGGTTATCGGTCAGTATGCCGCAAAAAACGGTGACACCTGCTGATGACTGCTCACTGAAGAATCCAACGTATGTCGCAAACCGAAGCTCAATATCGGCAAGTCATTCAACTCTGCAAAGAGGTTTTCCAGAAAAAGAATAAAGACTACGGTACGGCCTGGCGCATTCTGCGGCTGCCCTCCATCACCGACCAGATTTTTATCAAAGCCCAGCGAATCCGAACCTTGCAGGAGCGCGGGACACACCGGGTGGAAGAAGGCGTGGTGCCCGAATTTATGGGCATCATCAACTACTGCGTGATGGCTCTGATTCAACTGGAACTGGCCGGTAACGACCAACTGGAGTTTTCGGACCAGGAACTAACGGACCTCTATGATCGTCAGGTAAACAACGTGATGGCGCTGCTGTTTGCCAAAAACCACGATTACGGCGAAGCCTGGCGGGATATGCGGGTTAGCTCCATGACCGACATCATCCTGATGAAACTCCTGCGCACGAAGCAGATCGAAGACAACCAGGGCAAAACCCTGATTTCGGAAGGCGTCGATGCGAATTATATGGATATGATTAATTATGCCGTATTCTGCCTGATTAAACTGGGCGTAGTAGAAACCTCTGTACCTCAATGAATCCTATAAAAACCCGTGCCGTTCCTGCCCGGACGACGGCCACCTGGCAACGCGTCATCGCGCAGATTGCCCGTTTTGTCGTTGGTGTCATTTTTATTTTTTCGGGTTTGATTAAAATCAATGACCCGGTTGGCACCCAGATTAAACTGACCGAATATTTCGAAGTGTTTGCGCTCGATGTGCCGTCGATGGCGGGCTTTTTTCACGGCCTGATTCCGTATACGTTAATCCTGTCGGTATTTTTCTGCGCGGCTGAAGTGGTGCTGGGCGTGGCCCTGCTGCTGTCGTACCGCATCCGGCTTACTTCCTGGATTCTGCTGGCGCTGATCGTCTTTTTTACTTTCCTGACGTTCTACTCGGCTTATTTCAATAAAGTGACCGACTGCGGTTGTTTTGGCGACGCCATTAAGCTGAAACCGTGGACATCCTTTAGCAAGGATATTTTCCTGCTGGTTCTGATTCTGGTTATTATCTGGCAACGGCGTGTGTTTCGCAACCTGCGCACCGGCTTTCTGGTCGGGCTGGCTACGGTCGCTTCCGTCGCGTTGGGGGTATATGCCATTCAGCACCTGCCTCCGCTTGATTTGCTGCCTTACGCCGTTGGCAAAAGCATTCCGGCGCAGATGCAACCCTCCGAGCCATTACGGTTTGCCTACGTGCTGACCAAGGATGGTAAAGACTACGAGTTTGAAAAATACCCGACCGACACCACCTATAAATTTAAGGAAATGGTGTTGATGAACGAATCGGCCAAACCCAAGATTACCGACTACCGGGTCTGGAACGACGAAGGCGACTTTACGCAGGCGACGTTTGAGGGCAATAAACTGATGCTGATTATCCGGGATATTCACGACCTGAGCATCGGCGACATGCCCGCCATCCGGAAATTGATGAAAGGGGTGGAAGACAACAACGTGATGCCCATGATTCTAACGTCGGTCAGCGATGAGCAAATCAATGCTTTTCGGCACGAATACCAGCTTGCGGTTCCGGTCTACAAGGCCGACGCGACGGTATTAAAAACCATCGTGCGTTCCAATCCGGGCCTGTGGCTGATCAGCAACGGCGTGGTGCGCGGCAAGTGGCATCATACCGATACGCCAGCGCCCGAAACCGTGCTGTCTCTACTGCCCAAAAAATAAGTGGTTGTCTTTCCGGTTCGTTAAATGAAAAATATTTTTTTGGTCGGAATGCCGTCTTCCGGGAAATCAACGCTTGGAAAACGGCTGGCCCGGCAATTGGGGTATCGCTTTGTGGATACCGACAAGCTCGTCATTCAGCAGGAGGGAGGACGGAGTATCAACGACATTTTCCGGACCAACGGGGAAACCTATTTCCGGGAAGTTGAAAACCGGGTATTGCGCACCATCCAGCCCGACAGTCGGCTCGTGGTGGCTACGGGGGGCGGTATGCCGTGTTTTCACGACAATATGGCGTACATCAAAACGGCCGGATTCAGCATTTTTCTGGATGTTTCGCCGGAGCAATTGCTCGAGCGGATGCAGCGTCATAGCCAGGATGATCGTCCGCTTTTCAAGCGTCAGGACCCCACATTGCTGGAAAATCTCCGGCAGAAATACACCGATCGCCGGAATTTTTACCTTCAGGCCGACCTAACGGTATCCGGCGAAACGGCGGTGGAAGAACTGGGCCGGCAGATTGAGCCTTATCTACAGTCCTGAACTATATTCGGATAATTTATAATCTTTCAGGGGTGGTGGAACCATTTGAAAGAATCATTGTGTATTCTATACAGTTTGCTTTCCTCATGCCCCTTTAAAGGCAAACTGAGCCGTATATTCATGAAAAAGTACCTGATTGCCTGGCTGCTCTCTCTCGGGCCCTTATTATCCTATTCGCAACAAGCTGCTGACTCGACACTACGACAGGCCACATTAGAAAGTTGTATTCAATATGCACTTCAGCACCAGCCTGTTATCAAACAATCGGAGCTTGACAAGCTGATTGCCGAACGAACAATCCGCTCCGCGCTGTCGAACTGGCTGCCGCAGATTTCGGGCGCCTACAACATTCAGCATTACCTTAAATTACCCATTTCGCTACTCCCTAATTTCAGTAATCCCTCTTCGCCGGAGCGTGTTCCGGTAACCACGGGTTTAGCAAATTTGTCGAACATTCAGTTTACGCTGAACCAGAATATTTTTAACCGCGATGCCTTGCTTGCCAGCCGTACCGCCGATACATACCGTCGGCAGGCCAGCCAGAGTCTGGTCGATAACCAGATTGATGTAACCGTCAATGTGAGCAAAGCGTTTTATGATCTGATTCTGACCCAGAAACAGGTGGATATTCTGGACAGCGACATCCTTCGGCTGGAGCGAAGCTTACAGGACGCGACCAACCAGTACAAGAGCGGTATTGTCGACCGGACCGACTACAAACGGGCGGCTATTGCCCTGAACAACTCCCGCGCGCAACGCAAACAGGCGCAGGAGCAAATCAACGGTAAGGCGCAGTACCTCAAACAGTTGATGGGCTATCCGCCCAAGGCTGAACTGCAACTGACGTACGATACGCTGCAACTTGCCAACGAAATTTATATCGATACCACTCAACTGATCCGTCCCGAAAACCGGATTGAGTTTCAGTTGCTCCAGACGCAGCAGGATTTGCTGAAAGCCAATCTCCAGTACAATCGGTGGGCGTACCTGCCGTCGGTTTCGGCACTGGCCAACTACAACTTCGTGTTCCAGAACAACGAGTTTGCCCGGTTGTACAGCCGAAATTTCCCCAATTCGCTCGTCGGACTTTCGATTGCCCTGCCGATTTTCCAGGGCGGTCGGCGTGTGCAGGAAACCCGGATTGCGGAACTTCGGCTGGAACGTTCGCGGTGGGATTTAACCAATCTGACCAATGCGGTCAATACGGAATACCAGCAGGCGTTGGCGAATTACAAAGGCAATCTGGCCAATTACCGGGCTTTGCAGGAAAATCTGGACCTGGCAACCGATGTCTACCGGGTTATCCAGTTGCAATACCGTTCCGGCGTTCGCACCTATCTGGATGTCATCATCGCCCAGAACGATCTTCGGGCTACCCAACTAACGTATTTCAACGCGCTCTATCAGGTACTGGTCAGCAAGCTGGACGTTCAGCGGGCGCTCGGAACCGTACCGACTTATTAAGGACAAATCATGCAAGTTATTTTTTACCCAAAATCTCCAATGAAGAATTGCCTGAGTACGCTTTCCATACCGCTCGTAACACTCCTGATTCTGACCTCTTGCGGAGGAGACAACAAACAGGCCCAGCAGGGGCCGCCCCCAGCGCCAGCGGTTTCGGTCGTTGAGGCAACAACGGGTAGCGCCGTTTATTATGACGAATATCCGGCAACGGTAACCCCCCTGAACGAAGTGCAGATTTTCCCGCAGGTGTCGGGTTACATTTCCGATATTTTCTTCCAGGAAGGGCAGGTAGTCAGCAAAGGCCAGAAGCTGTATGAGATTGACAAACAGCAATATCAGGCCGCTTACGACGAAGCCGTTGCGAATGTCAATGTGGCTGAGGCCAATCTGAACCGTGCGCAGAAGGATGCGGATCGGTACGAAACGCTGGCAAAGCAGGACGCCATTGCCCGGCAGGTGGTTGACAACGCCGAAGCGGCCCTCCAGTCGGCCAAAATGCAGCTTGCGGCTGCCAAAGCCAATGTGTCGCGGGTGGCTACGAGCCTGAATTACGCAACCATCAAAGCCCCGCTGACCGGTACCATCGGAATTTCGCAGGTAAAACTGGGAGCCGCCGTTTCACCGGGACAAACCCTGCTAAACACCATTTCGGCCGAAGATCCGATTGCCGTTGACATTGCCGTTGACGAAACCGACATTCCGCGCTTTGTTCGCTTTCAAAACCGTAAACACAACGATTCCACCTTTGTTTTTGTCCTGCCCGACGGAACGGCATACAAGGCTTCCGGTCGCATTGCGATCATTGACCGGGCCGTTGATCCGCAAACCGGAACACTCAAAATCCGGTTGGTCTTCAACAACAAACAGAAAATGCTCAAATCTGGCATGAACGGTAACGTCCGGGTGCTCAACAGTGAGTCGGGACAGCGGTTGCTGATTCCGTACAAAGCCGTTACGGAGCAGATGAGCGAGTACTTTGTGTACGTGCTCGGCGACAGCAGCAAGGTGTCACAACGGAAAGTGCAGTTGGGCAACCGGATTGGTGCCAATGTGATTGTGAAGGAAGGAGTTCGTGAAGGAGATAAAATTGTGACTGAAGGTATTCAAAAATTACGGGAAGGTGCGGTTGTCAAAGTGGCTGATGGTGCGGGGGCTCCCCAATCCACCTCATCCGCTGCGGCTCCGTCAGCAACCGGCCAAACCCGTTAACCCGCTTCAACCATGTTTGCCAATACGTTCATTAACCGGCCCGTAACGGCCATCGTTATATCCATTGTTATTGTTTTAGTCGGGATATTAGCGATCTTAAATTTACCGATCAGTCAGTATCCTGACATTACGCCCCCGGTGGTTCAGGTGACGGGAACGTATACCGGAGCCGATGCCCAGACCGTGGAACAAACGGTGGCAACGCCCATCGAAACCCAGGTCAACGGAACGCCCAACATGCTGTATCTGCAAAGCAACAGCACCAGCGATGGCCGGATGACCATGAACGTCACCTTCGACGTGGGAACCGATGTCAACATTGCCGCCCTCGACGTGCAGAACCGGGTCGGTATTGCCCAGCCGCAATTACCGGCGGAAGTAACGCGTCTCGGTTTGACGGTTCGGAAACGGAACCCGAGCTTGTTCATGCTGGTCGCTATTTACTCGCCCAACAAAACGCACGGCGTTTCTTTCCTGGACAACTACGCCAACATTTTCATCCGGGATGCCCTTCTGCGGGTCGAAGGGGTAGGGGATATTTTCTCCCGCGCCGACGACTTCAGTATGCGGATATGGCTGCAACCGGATAAAATTGCCCAGTTGGGAATGACACCCGGCGACGTTATTGCGGCTTTGCAGGAACAGAACCTGCAGGTGGCTGCCGGGTCCGTTGGGGCTCCTCCGCAGCAATCGTCGCAGGCGTTTGAGTACACGGTATTTACCAACAGCCGACTCAGCAAGGAAGAGGATTTTCGGAATATTGTGGTGCGGAGCAAGCCCGAAACGGGGTCTGTTGTTTACCTGAAAGATGTGGCCCGTGTTCAACTGGGTAAGTTTAGCTACATCAGCAACTCGTTTGTCGACGGCAACCGCGCGGCTTACCTGCTGGTTTACCAGTTGCCGGGCAGTAATGCCCTTTCGACGGCCAAGGGCGTGTATGCGGCCATGGATGAGTTGAAAAAGTCATTCCCGAAAGATGTTGACTATGTCGTGCCGTTTGAGTCGGTTTCGGTGGTGCAGGTTTCCGTTGATGAGGTTGTGAAAACACTGGTCGAAGCGTTGGGGCTGGTGGTTATCGTGGTGTTCCTGTTCCTGCAAAACTGGCGGGCGACGCTGATTCCGGTGCTGGCTATTCCGGTTTCCATTTTGGGGACGTTTGCCTTTTTCATACCGCTCGGGTTTACCATCAACACGCTGACGCTATTCGGGTTCGTTCTTGCCATCGGGATTGTGGTCGATGATGCCATTGTGGTGGTCGAAGCCGTTCAGCACTATATCGATCACGAAAAGCTATCGGCTCGGGAAGCCACCCGAAAGGCCATGCGGGATATTTCGGGGCCGGTTATTGCCATCGCCCTCATTCTGGCGGCCGTGTTTGTGCCGGTTGGTTTTGTACCCGGTATTGTGGGGCGGCTTTATCAGCAGTTTGCAATTACCATCGCCGTTTCCGTGCTGATCTCGGCCTTTGTCGCCCTTTCGCTGACACCGGCTTTGTGCGCCCTGATGCTGAAACCCAGCGAGATAAACGCGAAGTCGAAGGGCCTGAACCGATTCTTCTTTAGATTCAACCAATGGTTTGATCGCACCAGTAGCTCCTACAGCCGGGGCGTTAATCAGATGATCAAAGCCTCACCGCTCGTGCTGGTGCTGCTGGCGTGTCTGTTTGTGGGAACGGGATTCCTGTTCAAATCCAAACCAACCGGTTTTATTCCGACGGAAGATGAAGGCCGGGTCATTATTACCTACGAAATTCCGGAAGCGGCTTCAACCACGCGCAGTTTGGCGGTGCTCAACCGGGTAATGGAAATCCTGAAAGAGCAGCCTTATGTGGCCCACTTCTCGGCCCTGGGTGGTTTGAATGCCGTTACATTTTCCAGCAAATCCAACAGCGGTACGGTATTTACGCAGTTAAAACCGTGGAGTGAGCGGAAGGATAAATCCGTTCAGATCGACTCGGTGGTGGTGAAACTGCAACGAGCCCTATCGACCATCAAGGAAGCCAATGTTGTTGTCATTCCGCCCCCGGCCATTCCGGGGATGGGGCAGACCGCCGGTTTTACCTTTGAGATCGAACAGCGCGAGAGTACCGACGATGTGAAAGCGTTTGATCAGGTGGTGCAGAACTTCCTGGCCGAAGTCAACAAACGACCCGAGATTGCCCGGGCCTTTACGTACTTCACGTCTAAAACGCCGGCTTTCCGGGTGGATGTGGACCGGGAGAAGTGCAAGAAACTGGGCATCAACGTTAACGAGGTGTACACCACCATGCAGACCTACCTCGGTAGTATTTACGTGAACGACTTTATTGTGTACGGTCGGAAATTCCGGGTGGTGGCGCAGGCCGATACCATGTACCGGTCGGATGTTCAGCAGTTGGGGCGGTATTTTGTCCGTAACCAGGGCGGAGCTATGGTGCCGCTGAGTACGGTTATCAAAACGCAGGTCATTGAAAATGCTCCGCTGATTTCACACTACAACATGTTCCGTTCCGTTGAAATTAACGGAAGTCCGAAACCCGGTTACAGTAGTGGGCAGGCCATCGACGCCTTGAAGGAAGTGGCTGACAAGGTTTTACCCGCCGGATACGGTTATGACTTTTCCGGTTTAAGTCGGGAGGAGATCAGTTCCGGTTCCAGCACGGTTTATATATTCAGTTTGTCGGTGTTGTTTGTGTTTCTGTTCCTGGCGGCTCTCTACGAAAGCTGGTCCGTACCGTTTGCGGTTCTCCTGTCCGTGCCAATCGGTGCCTTTGGGGCCATCCTGACGCTGACACTGATTCCGTACCTGAGCAACAACGTGTATGCACAGATCGGTTTGATTACGCTGATTGGTCTGGCGGCCAAAAACGCCATTCTGATTGTGGAGTTTGCCAAGGAACGCGTCGATCGGGGGACAGACCTGCTTGAATCGACACTTGAAGCGGTTCGGTTGCGGCTCCGACCAATCATCATGACCTCGCTGGCCTTTATATTGGGCGTATTGCCGCTCGTCTTCGCCAGTGGAGCCGGGGCCGTTGCCCGGAAAACCATCGGCTGGACGGTATTTGGCGGGATGCTGGCCGCGACCTCGCTCGCCATTTTCATCGTACCGGTTCTGTTCGTTGTGATTACCCGGTTTGCCTACGGCAAGGAAAAGCTTGCCGAACTCAAGGAACAAGCCCGGAAACGCGAAGAAGAGCACCTGGTGCAGGAGAGCGAGGAACTGAAGCTGTAATCAGCACAGAAAAGCGACCTGATCGTTATGAAACGTCTGGCGTAGCTTGATCAGCGCAATACGAGTCCAGGATTTGACCGTTCCAAGCGGCAGGTTGAGTTGTTCCGCAGCTTCCTGCTGCGTATAACCCTGAAAATACAGCAGGTCAATCACCTGCCAGTATTTTGGATCCAGGTTCGTATTGACGGCATCGCTGAAACCGATAGAACCCGTATTTGTCCAGACCATGCCCATTTCGGGTAAATAGCCCTCCAGCGGTAATTCGATCTGGGGGGCTTTTTTATGGGCTCGCAGGTAGTCATAGGCGGTGTTGCGGGTAACATGGAGTAACCAGGTATACAAACGGCCCTTGTCGGAATCGTGCCGGTGAATATTTTTCCAGATTTTAACGAATGCATCCTGCAAAACGTCCTGGGCTTCGGTTTCGTCCTCGACGATTTTGGTAATGACGCTTAAGAGTGTGGGTGCGTATCGATCATATAATTCCCGATAAGCAACGCGGCTGTGCGATTTCAAACCATCAATCAAATCAGCTTCGCAAGCGATAGTAAAAGTCTTTTTCAAGTGGTAGATAGCAAATTAAGTGACTGGATTTCCCGCATCCGGATCGGTCTTGGTTATACTTTTGTGTTTTGTTAAAAACAGCTATCCGGGAACAAGAGTCTGGTTACTTAACTTTACCAGATTTGAAAAGTTTTAGAAGTGATTATACGGTATTAAAATAGGAACTTAGTAGTAATAAATACTTAGGTGTGTTAATAAAAAAAGAGCTTCCGGGCAATCCGGAAGCTCTTTTTACTTACTACCATTTATTGTTAAAAAAATGCACCAACGGATAACGTGATGTTGGTCAGCTTGGTGTCAATTTGAGCCGACGCATAATCGGCGGTATTAGGCAATGTATAAGGGGTATACGCCGATTTCGACGCACCATACGTACCACTGGCATCAACAAAGAAACGGTCGGTGCGGAGGCCCAAACCGCCTGAAATCAGCAAACGGCTACGGTCAATGTTGTTGAGTTGCACTTTATACGGATCAGGTAAGTAGGCAACACCACCCCGGACCCGCAGTAGGCCCGCCCGGATTTCAGCCCCAGCCCGGAGGTTGACCACATTTTTGTACGTGTTCTGGACTTCCGCTTTTACATCGTTCTTAAAATCCGTGTTATCCTGCGTATTGTACACTTTGGTGGTAACGCGCATACCGGAATAGCCTACATAGTCAGCCGAGGCTGTAATGAAACCGATCTTGCCCGAACCCAGAAAGTATGTCACCCCACCCGAAGCCCGGAACGGTGTTGTCAGGCTATAATCAAAGTCGTTGGGGGCTACCAGCACTTCGTTTCTTTCAAGGGGTAAATTCGGGTCTTTGGCGATAGCGCGCAGGGTTTGTTCAAACGACTCTTTTACGCTGGTAAACGTCGGGGTTGACAGGTTGGCTCCCAACTGGACGTTACGATCAGGTTTGTAAATAACCCCCGCTGAAAAATTAATACCCGTTCCAGTGACAGTTAAATTGTCAATCTGGCTGTAATTATCGAGTACCAGACCACCTACAACAGTTTCCCGGTACACATTCTCGAAGTCGTACCGCAGCCGACTCAGGCCCAGTGACGCACCGATGTACAGCTTATCGTCCAGGTTTCCGGCGTAGGCGATGGTCCATTGCGACTGCCCTCCCGACGATTCGAAGGTGTTTCGCTGGTCGGTCGGAGCCGTTGCATCGTACCGAAAATACGGAGGTCCTGTTTGATTTGGGTTACTGGGCGATTGTGTACCGTTAATTAGAAAGAGCTGGTAAGCTGCCGCCGAAGTAAAATTGGCGGTATACGTATTAGGATCATATTGGGCATTCATTTGATCCCCGTTCAGGTTCCGGTTATTGGCGTCAACGATATACGAGTCGACAATCGAACTGCGGTTGTTGCGGCCCTGAAAAACAAACTGGTTGGCCAGACTAACCTGACGGTTGTAAGTAATGCCCAGCGCCGTTCTTCGCCAGCGCCGATTATCGCTTTGTTTATTGCCCGCCAGAACCACTCCAAAATGGCTAATGCTGGGTTTGGTGGCACTATTTGTTTCCTGATTACCAATGTACGTCGCCTGTGCATTGATGATGTTGAAGCTGGGACTTAAGCTGATTTCGGAGCGGTTGTAAAATCCCAGACCGGCTGGATTGCCAAAAGTCGAACTGGCGTCGCCCCCGAGGCTGGCGTGGTTACCGCCCAGGGCCCGCATCCGGGCGGTTCCGGTTTGCGTCAATTCTGAATACCGAAACGCGTCGCCAGCGTAAATATCAGCCTGGCCAAGGGCAGAGCCTGCGTACAGGAGCAGCCCCACGATGCAGATGCTATTTTTCATACAAGTGTGTGCTAAAAATGAGATTCATGGATCAGGTATACTTTTGTTATGCACTTTAAACTATAGATGTATTTCGGGAGCGTTTGGTTTAAATAAACCCCAAAAAACAAGGGTAGTTTTAAATAAAACCCCATTCCCGGCCCGATTATACAACGAAAAAGCCCGACGATTGTAACAATCGTCGGGCTTTTTATTTCTAATTTATCTTTGGTATCCGTTAACGGGGACCGCGCGAGCCGCCACCTCCGCCACCGGAATAGCCACCTCCACCGCTGCTGGAGCCACCGCCCCGACTGCCACCGTATGACGGTGCGCTA
This sequence comes from Larkinella arboricola, assembly GCF_003259745.1. Classification (GTDB taxonomy): domain Bacteria; phylum Bacteroidota; class Bacteroidia; order Cytophagales; family Spirosomataceae; genus Larkinella; species Larkinella arboricola. Next base: position 201,453 of record NZ_QLMC01000007.1, read on the forward strand.
TAGCTCGGTTGTGACGGCGGGCTATAGGTACGTTGCGGAGCCTCAAACGTACGGCTTGGAGCCTGATACGTTTGCTGAGGTGAGCTAACCCGTGATCCGCTGTTGTACGACGGGGGCGTATAGCTGCCCCGGCTGTTCTGACGCGGAGCTGCGTAATAATCCGAATTGCTCGGCGCACTGTAGCTCGGTCGGCTCGACGATGTGTTTGCATTCGCCCGGCCACCGCTGCCTGAACCACCGTAGTAGTAATCAGCACCCCGGCTGTTTGCCCGGCCAGCACCGTATGAGTTGGTCGAACCTGAATTGTTCGGACGGCTGTAATACGTGTTGTTGTTAGCCGTGTTGTTCGATGAATTCAGCGTACCGGACCGGCGACCACCGTTGTTATTGTTGTAGCTCCGTGGCGTGTTTACGAAATCGCTATTATACCGGTTACGAGAAACACCCCCGCGGGCACCATACGTTGCGTTGCGGTTTGCACCAATCCGGTCGTAGTTGTTAACAATAACCGTGCGTCCCAAACCACCGCCATACATATACGGGTTGTAGAAACTGTTGAAACCGTAGCCATATCCAAAGGGAGAGTAGGCATAGAACGGATCGTAGAAACCACCGCCGAAACCACCTCCGTAGAAGGGGCTATACGCATAGGATCCACCCCAGAACGGATCGTAGAAACCGCCATAGCGCCAGCTGTTGAAGCCACCCATCCAGGGCGACATGCCCAGACCGATGCCCAGCCTCAGGCCGCCGTAGAACGGACTGTTCCAGCCCCAGCGGTTCCAGGTCGAATTCAGCATGGCCGTGTTATAACCGTTCGAAAATCCGTTCGTATAGGAGTTATCCGAAGACCAGCCCGGATCGGGTGAAATGCCGCGCGTTACCTTGCGGGCCGTCACCTCGCTGTAATATTCATCATCCGCCAGCCCTGACGTTTGGTCATTAAAATCAGGATTGGCATTCATGCGGCTGTCTTCGTACCGTTGGGAAGCCGTCCGGTTGCGTTCAACCGGTCGCGATTCCTTCGACGCATAGACGGGTGCATCAGCCGAAGATCCATATAGGTCATCGGATTCACCCGCTAGCTGTTTACTGGAGCTACAGCCCCAGAAGCCGAGCACAACCAGTAGTGAGAGGTATTTCCAGGTATGTTGCACTTTCATGGTGTTGTGGTGTAAAAAAAGGTTCAAAGGGACCCACTAATTCTAAAACACAGAAGTCGGCAAAATGATTACAACTAAACCGTTTGATTACAAATATAGGATAAAAACCTATCTTTGCAAGCTTCTCATAGTATTAGACCCACATTTATAGGTGATGGTTTAATCACAACAAAAATATATTTCAGTCAGTCATGGCAAAAGCAATTCCTTCGCGTTCCGAAAATTATTCCGAGTGGTACAATGAGTTGATAAAAAAAGCCGATTTGGCCGAAAATTCGGCAGTTCGGGGGTGCATGGTGATCAAGCCGTACGGGTATTCGATCTGGGAAAAGATGCAGCGGGCTCTGGACGATATGTTCAAGGAAACGGGCCACACCAACGCCTATTTCCCCCTGTTCATTCCGAAATCGTACCTCAGCAAAGAAGCTTCCCACGTCGAGGGATTTGCCAAAGAGTGTGCCGTTGTGACTCATTACCGGCTGAAAAACGCGGAGGATGGCTCGGGCGTTATTGTGGACCCGGAAGCCAAACTGGAGGAGGAATTGATCGTACGGCCCACGTCGGAAACCGTCATCTGGAGTACCTACAAAAACTGGATTCAGTCGTACCGGGACCTTCCCCTGCTGATCAACCAGTGGGCCAACGTGGTGCGCTGGGAAATGCGCACCCGGATTTTCCTGCGCACCGCCGAGTTTCTCTGGCAGGAGGGCCACACCGCCCACGCAACTTCTCAGGAAGCCCAGGAGGAAACCCGGCAGATGCTGGACGTATACGCCCGGTTTGCCGAAGAGTGGATGGCCGTGCCGGTTATTCGCGGGGCCAAAACCCCGAACGAGCGGTTTGCCGGTGCCGAAGATACGCTGTGCATCGAAGCCATGATGCAGGACGGCAAAGCGTTGCAGGCCGGTACGTCGCACTTTCTGGGGCAGAATTTTGCGAAAGCGTTCGACGTGAAATTCCTGACGAAAGACAACCAGCAGGATTACGTCTGGGGAACGTCCTGGGGCGTCAGCACCCGTTTGATGGGTGCCCTGATCATGGCGCATTCTGACGACGACGGCCTGGTACTGCCGCCGAAACTGGCGCCGATTCAGGTGGTGATTGTTCCCATTTTCCGGAATGACGAGCAACTGGCGCAGTTGTCGGACAAAATCAACCCACTGATTAAAGACCTGCGGAAAGCCGGTATTTCGGTGAAATTCGACACAAGCGACGCCAACAAACCCGGCTGGAAATTTGCCGAATACGAACTGCGGGGCGTTCCGGTGCGGCTGGCGATGGGGATGCGGGATCTGGAAAACAATACCGTGGAGATTGCCCGCCGGGATCTGAAAACCAAAGAAACCATTTCCTTCGATGGTCTGGTCGATCATATTCAGAGTCTGCTGGATGACATTCAGTCCAACATTTATAAAAAAGCCGCTCAGTTCCGGCAGGAAAATACGTTCCGGGTCGATACGTACGACGAGTTTAAGGAACAAATCGAAAAAGGCGGTTTTCTGATGGCTCATTGGGACGGTACGCCGGAAACGGAAGAAGCCATCAAGGAAGAAACCAAAGCGACTATACGTTGCATTCCGTTCGATGCGGAGCCGGAAGAAGGAACCTGTATGTACAGCGGAAAACCGTCGAAACAACGGGTCGTGTTTGCACGGGCTTATTAAAAAAGAGCGGTTGGTGCCCGAAAACTAAGCGGCTGAACACTAAACGGTAATGATGAGTTAAGTCAAATAATCGATAAATCGTGACCGACTTTCGGCGGGTTTACCTAGTTTTGGGCACACAACTCACTCTTTTATTATGGCACAAGCAAAAGCTGGGGATACGGTGCAGGTGCACTATACCGGCAGAAAAAACGATGGTACCGTGTTTGATTCGTCCAGCGGTCGGTCGCCCCTGCAATTCCAGGTTGGGAGCGGCATGGTCATCAAAGGGTTCGATGAAGGCGTGAACGGCATGGAAGTGGGCGAATCCAAAACTGTGCGGATTCCGGTGGAAGATGCCTATGGTCCATCGAGCCCGGATATGGTTTTTGAATTTGACCGTTCGCTCATTCCCGACGATATTGAGCTGGAAGTTGGCCTGACCCTGAACATGCACCAGGACGGTAATCCGCAGGCCGTACCGGTTGTTGTCCGGAACGTGACGGCTACTTCGGTGACGCTCGATGCCAATCACCCCCTGGCGGGCGAGGAACTGATTTTCGACATCGAACTGGTTGGAATCAACCCGTCGAAGTTGATTTTGGAATAACTTTCGGCAACCCGGAAACAAGCCAAGGTCGGAGTTACTGGATGATACCGGCCGGTCCGTTGCCGGTAGGGCAAAACCGGCTACTAGATAATTGAAAACCGGCGTGGTACGAACCGAGGTCATAATGACCAACGGTTCGTACCACGCCGGTTTTTGAGCTTACCGGAACGCTCTTAATTAATCCGGATCAGATCAATTTTGAAGATCAGAATGGAATTGGCCGGAATGCCGCCTTGGGCCCGCGAGCCGTAGGCCAGACTGGGCGGGAGGTAAAGCGTGATGCTGCCGCCCGGCGCAATCAAGGGGATGCCTTCCTGCCATCCCAGGATCAGCTGATACAAGCCGAAGCTTATATTTTTACCGCTGTCAAAGATTTTGCCATTGGTCAGTGAGCCTTCATAATTAACGGTTACGTTGGAACGCACCGTTGGTTTCGGACCCGACCCCGGCGAATGAATAGTATAATAGAAACCGCGTTCGTCGGCCGTTGCGGAGATTCCGCTCGCGTCAATAAATTCTTTTAAGATCGCTACTTCGGCCTCAGGTGCTTTCGCCATAAGAATGTCTGATTAATTAGAGAACATTTACGGCTGCAAGATATTACATTTAGCCGACACTCCGCCGGATAGCCGTCTGTTCGTTTCCTGATGAATGGAAGGTGGATAGAACCGGTCCGCTATAAATTGACCCAGGCCGAAACTTTGATGCCAAAGGTGGAAACATTCGGGTTATTGCGGTACGTCAGTCGGTGAATCGCATCGACCCGGAACACTTTAAAAATATTGTCAATGCCGTAACCCACCTCCACATACGGCGCCCGGCTCATCGACTGAAAACCCAGCACGGTTTGCCCCAGCTCGTTGGTGGCCGGAATCAGGGTTCGGTTGGCCTCACTCACCCCGCCTAGAAACACGGCTCCCGTTGCCAGAAACCGCCATTTCAGGCGTCGGATGGCCGGAATGCCGTTGAAAAACAAGCCTTCAAAATTGTGTTCTCCCAGGACGCCCACGTAACGATCGCTGACAAATTCAAAGAAATTCATCAGATTATAGGCATTCTCGACCCGGAAAAAGGTTTCATTGCCGAGCGGAATGTAAAGCAGCGGGTACGGTATCGTCGACGGAATGTAGCCCGCATTGACCTGGTAACGGGTTCGGCCAAGCACCCCCATTCGGAACGAATGCCGGAGGTTCAGACTGAAACGGTGGTAGGTAAAGTCGCCGTGCAGCACGTTGCGCAGCCCAAGCTGGTAGCGGAACGTTACGACCGGATTGTTGCTTCCTTCCACCGTAAACCGGTCATTGTCGCTCTGAATCATCAGGGCACCCGGCGCAAACCGCGTTTCGAACTGCACTTCCGTGGTGCGGTAAAAACTGGCGGTGGTCTGATCCGGCTCCTTCACCGAGTAGGCGAACGGAAACAGGGGTTCGAAGGTGCGGTTGCGCAGGCTAACGGTTTGCGTAATGCCCTTGCCCAGTTCACTCTTGATATAGGTAGTCTGGGATTCCTGCATGTAGGGCCGCCGAAGCGTGCCGAAGCGGGTGTAAGCCGCAAAGAGGGTATTGCTGCCCAGGTTCTCCGACGAAGCGCCCAACCGTTCGATGTCGTACGTTTTTTCAATACCGGCAATGGTGTACGGCTTTTTCCGGATCACGTAATCGATGTTCATCCCGTATTTCAACTGCTGATCGCGTGTGCCATACGCCAGATAACCGCCCAGAATCCAGCGCCGGCTAAAACCCGTATTGGTCCGTAGCCCCAGTCGGAGCCGATGGCCTTCCACGTTGTTGTAGGCATAACTGTTCAGCAGCGGCCCCGCATCCAGATGAACCGACCCCAGCGGATAATAGCCCACCATCGTCAGGTTCACAATTTCGCCCAGGACCTTCATAAACGGAACGTTCCGCACCGAATCCACGACTTCGAAAGCCCGCAATTCATCCGGACTCAGGTTCTCGGGACGGTGGCTTTGCCAGTACACAGGCGATTTTTCGCTGTAGTTTTCGGCCAGTTCCAGGGGTGGTTCGTAAAACTTGGTATCCTGCGGCTTGTTGACCTGTACGTTCCGGGCGGCCATGTAAAACCGTACCAGCGCACCGGGCGCGTTGGGCGTTGGTTCGTCGGTATCAATCAGGAGCTGGGTCAGAACCGGCAGACGAACGGCGTGGCCCGGCGTACCGTCTCCCACTTCTTCCCATTCCTGTTCGAGCCGGATTTCATCGACAAAGTTGATGTTGGCCCGCTGGTCAACCCGGGCGTCGATCTGCGACAGGCCCAGGCGTGTTGTGTCAATCCAGGCTGTTCCGGAAAAAGCCAGATCGGTCATCCGTTTGGGTTCAAAATCAATCTGATAACAAACCATTCCGCCGACTTCCACCGTATCGATCAGCCGGAAGGTGTAGATGGTCTGCCAGGCCTGACCGAGCGGAGAAGGCAGGTCTTTGCGCAGCAGGCTGATGTAGTTGCGGTAAAAATTATATTGCTGAAAGGAAGAACCGGTGAGTTGGGCGGCTACTCCGCCGTCGCTGACCCCAACGCCCGACGCCCGGCTTTTCAGAATCCGTTCCTTGGTTTTTTGCGGATTCGAACGCTGATAGTACTCCGAAATGGTTTCAGAAACGTAGACCGGCACGGCGGGTTTGCCTTCACGATCATAAATGGCGGGCAGTTTGGACAGCAGCTTCCCGACTGGACCGGCGCCCCGGCCTTTCTTTCGCTGGTTGGCAAAGTTGTTTACGTACGCTTCGACTTTTGAGTAACTTTCGTATTGGAAAGCCGTTAATTGGTCGGGGTCGAACTGATCGCGCCGTCGAATCGTTTCCCGGATGATGCGGTAAGCCGGATCACCGCCTTTCGCGTAGATTTTAACCTCCTGAAGACGGTTTGCCGCCGACATCAGAACCGCGTGAATGGTTTGGCTGGGGGCTAAAGTAAGCGGGTAGGCGCGGGTCTGGTAACCAATACTGGAAAACAGAAGAGAGTCGCCGGTTTGGGTGGTTACAAGCGTATACTGGCCATTTTCATCTGATGTGGTTCCGGCGGTTTTACCTTTGATGGCGACACTGGCGAAGGGAACGCCCTCGCCCGTAACCGCGTCGGTAATACGGCCACTGATTTTATAAGAAGTTTGTGCAGAAACCGGGGAAAAGAGTACGTTCAGAATCAGAAAGATGATACCAGACAGCGTCCGTAAAAAGTGCTTCATTCGTTGATGCAATGGCTTGAAATCGTAAGCGTTTAACTTAAATGTAGTCAACAGGGTTTACCAAATGAAATGATTTTAACTCTTTCGTCGATGAATCGCCGAATTGTCTAGACGGATTGCCGGAATTGTCCTATAAGCAGGGGCCGCAAAATCGTGCCTTGGTTTCACTTAGACTTTGTTTACCATTTTATGTCACAAATCTGTACTTTGTTTTCTGGACGATATCGACCCGCCTATGCTCACTGAAATATCTTTGCTTAACCGTACGCGGGACTACGCCGAAACGTTACTGCGTGCCCTGCCCGCCGAGTTGGTCTACCACAACCTCAACCATACGCAGCAGGTGGCAGAGGCCGCCGAACTGATTGGGAAACAGGCTGGCCTGGACCCGGAAGAGATGGAAAATGCCATCATTGCCGCCTGGCTGCACGACATCGGTTATGCCCGCAAACGCCACCAGCACGAAGCCGCCGGTGTAGACATGGCCAGGCCCTTTCTGGAAGAACTGGGGCTAAGCGAAGACCGCATACAGGACATTAGCGACAGTGTACTTGCGACCCAATTGCCGCAGAATCCGCGTACGCGGGTGGCCGAAGTGGTTTGTGATGCCGATCTTTTTCACCTGAGTTCCGACCGGTTTTTTGACCGGAGTGAATTGATGCGGCAGGAAGTAAAAAATACAACCGGTAAGATCGGCAAAAAGAAATGGTTGCAGGGCTCCATTAAATTGATGGAATGCCACCACTATTTTACGGAGTACGGCAAAACCGTCCTGACGCCTTTAAAGGAAAAAAATCTGGAAAAAGCCCGGAAGAAACTGGCGGAACTGGAAGCGGAAGACGACGAAAAAGCCGCCCAACCGCTGGGCGGTATTCAACTGGAAGACGAGCCGAAAAAGCCTAAACGGCCTGATCGGGGCGTGGAAACCATGTTCCGGGTTACGTCGCAGAACCACTTTCAGCTCAGCGCGATGGCCGACAACAAGGCGAACATCATGATTTCGGTCAACACCATTATTGTGTCCCTGATTGTCAGTATCCTGATTCGGAAGCTGGAAGAATGGCCGCAGTTGATTATCCCGACGGTGATGCTGACGGCCAGTTCGTTGGTAGCAACCATCTTTGCCATCCTGGCTACCCGGCCCCACATCACGAGCGGACGGTTTTCGAAAGAAGACATCCACAATAAACAGGCGAACCTGCTGTTTTTCGGGAACTTCCACAAAATGGATCTGGTCGATTATGAATGGGGGATGCGGGAAATGATGAACGACGCCGATTTTCTGTACAGCAGCATGACCCGCGATATTTACTACCTCGGAAAAGTGCTGGGCAAAAAATACCGTCTGCTGCGAATTGCCTATACGACGTTTATGTTCGGGTTTGCCGCTTCGGTGCTGGCGTTTGGCATTGCCGCGTATTTTTTCCCGATCCGGTAAGCAAATGGCAACTTCTCACAAACGGGGTTGTTAAGGAATTGGTAAGCCGTTAATAAGTAAAATCAATGATTAAAATCCACATCTGTCTTCTGGCTCTGGCCGGTTTTTTTAGTGCCTGTGATTCGAAAAAAACGCAGGCCGGTCAGGCCGAAAAACCATCCGAAACTCAGACGCTTCAAACCATTCCCTACGATTTAAAGACGCCCGTCCAACGGTTTACGCTCCCGCCCGAACTGGAAGAAATCTCCGGCCTGTCGTATTACAAACCAAACCAGTTGCTCTGCGTGCAGGACGAGGTGGCGGTGGCTTACATCTATGATGTAAAGAAACAGCAGATTGCCGACTCTTCCGTTTTTGGCAATTACGGCGATTTTGAAGGGATTGAGTGGGTGAAAAATGAAATCTACACCCTGAAAAGCAACGGTGATCTGTATCATTTCAAGCCCTTTTCCAAGTCGATTGCGCGCATCCCCGGCAACCTGCCCAGCAAAACAGAAGTGGAAGGGCTGGCCTACGACCCGGAAAGCAACCGGCTGCTGATACCGGTTAAGGAAGGCGGCAGGAAGGGCCAGAAAATTGTGTATATGTACGATCTCAAATCGAAAGTTCTTTATCAGGGAATGATTCTGAAGGATGAAGCACTGGAAGAAGCCGGGATTGATGCCAAAAAATTCAAACCATCCGGACTGGCGGTTCACCCCCAGACCGGCAATTTTTACTTTCTGACCTCCATCGGAAAAAAACTGGTGGTGGTCAATCGCAAAGGCCGGATTGTGGCGTCGGAAGCCCTCGATCCGAAGGTGTTTCGCCAGCCCGAAGGCATCTGTTTCGCACCCGACGGAACGCTCTACATCGCCAGCGAAGGCGACGGCAAGGCGGGTTACATTCTGTCGTTTGCCCAACGGCCTTAAGGGAAAATCAGTAGCGTATGAAACGACTTTACCCGGCACTATTTCTGGTGTTTCTGTTACCCCAATGGCTTCTGGCTCAGTCGAAGCCGTATACGGTTTTTTTGCTGGGGGATGCCGGTGAACCGCAGCCCGGGGGCGATGCGGTATTGAAAACCGTGCAGCGTCAGTTACAGGCAAGCGGAGCCAACAGCAGCATCATTTACCTGGGTGACAACATTTATCCGCGGGGCCTGCCGGATTCTGCCCATACCGACCGGGCCGATGCCGAACGGCGTATGCGCGACCAACTGGCCATTCTGGACGGTTTTAAAGGCCGGGCGTTTGTGATTCCGGGCAATCACGACTGGCAGCAGGGCAAGCGCGAGGGCTGGCAGCGGGTCCGGAATCAGGAAGCCTTCGTAACCGCCGAGCTGGGCCGCGAGGATGTGTTTTTTCCGAAAGGCGGCTGCCCCGGCCCGGTCGAAATTGCCTTGAATGAAGAACTGACACTCGTGCTGATCGATACGCAGTGGTGGCTGCATCCGTGGGATAAACCGGAAGGAGAATCGGACTGCGAAGCAAAGGATTTACCCTCATTTCTGCTCCTGCTGGACGATGTGCTGGCGCGGAATCAGAACCGGAAAGTCGTGCTGGCGGGCCACCATCCGATGTATAGCCACGGCGAACACGGCGGTTATTTTACCTGGAAAGACCACCTGTTTCCGCTTACCAATCTCAAACCCAACTTATACATTCCGTTGCCGGTGATCGGGTCCATTTATCCGGGATACCGCTCGCTGCTGGGCAACATCCAGGATATTCCGCACCCGAAATACAAACTGCTGCGCAACGGGATGGTGGCCCTGCTGAAAAAATACCGGAACGTTCTGTATGTCAACGGCCATGATCACAACGAGCAACTGATCCTGCGGGATTCGACGTACTACCTCACGAGCGGCAGCGGCTCCAAGTCGGTGGATGTCAAAAAAGGTCGGAACACCCTGTTTGCCTCGTCCGCCAAAGGGTTTGCCCGGTTGGATTTCGACGAAAAGGGCCAGACCCGCATCCGGTTTTTTGCCCCGGATGGCGAAACCGGGACGGTATTGTACGAAACCACCCTTCAATTGCCGGTAAAACCCAAATCCGTTGCCGAAAATCCGGCGGCAACGGTATCGCAAACCACCATTGCCAGTGCGCAGTACGAAGCCTCGCCGTTTCACCGTCTGATGCTGGGCGATAACTACCGGAACGTCTGGCAGGCGCCCATAACGGTTCCGGTGCTGAACCTGCGGCAGGAAGCGGGCGGTCTGAAGCCGTTGCAGCGGGGGGGAGGAATGCAGACGGTATCGTTGCGGATGCAGGGGCAGGATGGCCGGGAATACGTTTTGCGGTCGGTAGAAAAATACGCCGAAAATGCCGTTCCGGAATCGCTGCGGAGCGGTTTTGTCAACGATCTGGTGCAGGACCAGATTTCGGCTTCGCATCCGTACGCGGCCCTGATTGTTCCGCGTCTGGCCGACGCTGCGGGCGTTTTTCATACCAACCCCAAACTGGTGATTGTGCCGGATGACTCCCTGCTCGGTCCGTACCGCCGAACCTTCGCCCGGACGCTGGCGCTGTTTGAAGAACGCGTAGACGGTAATTACGAAAACTCCGGGCAGTTTGGCGGCACCCGGAAAATTTATAGCACCACCAAACTGCTCGACAAACTGGCCGACGATAACGACAACCGCGTTGATCAGCGGGCGGTGGTGCGGGCGCGGCTGTTCGACCTCTGGCTGGGCGACTGGGACCGGCACGACGACCAGTGGCGCTGGGCGAGCTTTAAAGCAGGGAAAGGGCTGGTCTTTAAACCGATTCCGCGCGACCGCGATCAGGCTTTCTTTGTCAACATGGGCCTTATTCCGACGATTGCCAGCCGGAAATGGGCCCTGCCAAAGTTTCAGGGATTTTCCAATACGATCCGCGACGTTCCGGGTCTGGCGTTCAACGCCCGCTATTTTGACCGCAGTTTCCTGACCGAACCGTCGCTGGACGACTGGCTCCAGATGGCCGATTCGCTGTCCCGCCAACTGACCGATACCGCGATTGACGAAGCCCTCAAACAACTGCCCGAAGCGGCTTACCGGGAAACGGCAGCTACGATCAAAGCCCGGTTGCAAAGCCGCCGAACCGATTTACCCCGCTACGCCAGCGAACTGTACCGTTTTCTGGCCCGGACGGTGGATGTTACGGGAAGTGATAAACGCGAACGGTTTGGGGTCGAACGACACCCTGATGGAGCGATGACGGTGACGGTGTATAAACTCAAAAAAGAAGGCGACCTGGGCGATCTGCTTTATCGGCGCGTTTTCAATCCGGACGAAACCCGTGAGGTGCGGCTATACGGTTGGGGGGGCGACGACGAGTTTGTGGTGCAGGGCGAAAGCCGCAAAGGAATTTTGCTGCGCATCATCGGCGGCAAAGGAAAAGACCGCATCACCGATCAGTCGAAGGTGTCGGGCATTTTCCGGAAAACAATTGTCTACGATACCAAAAAAACGGTAACCGAAACCGGCTCCGAAACCCGGCTGCGGCTTTCCGACAAACCGACGATTAATGCCTACGACCGGATGGCTTTTAAATACGATGTGCTGCTGCCGCAGGTTTCGGTGCAGTATAATCCTGACGACGGCCTTTTTCTGGGTGGGGGCGTCCTCTACCGCAAGAACGGTTTTCGCAAAGAACCGTTTGCCCAGCAACACCGGTTTGTTGCCAACCACGCCTTTGCCACCGACGCCTTCAATTTCAATTACGACGGTATTTTTACGGATTTGATCGGAACGGCGGACCTGCGCCTGGATGCCGACATTCAGGCGCCCAACTACGTGTCCAACTTCTTCGGTTTGGGCAACCAGACGGTTTTCGACAAATCGAAGGGGATTTCGTACTACCGGACCCGGTTTGAAAACATCGCGCTGGGCGCTTTTCTGGAGCATAAAGTGGGCAGTATGCGGCTGTACTACGGTCCGGCGGTCGAAAGCGTTGAGGTGGAGGAAAACCAGAAACGGTTTATCAGTGAATACGCCAGCCGTTTGCCCGACGGACGCAATCTGTTTGAACGCCGGTGGTACGCGGGCCTGAAAGCCGGTTTTCTGATCGATAACCGGGACGACCGGGTGGTGCCGTCGCGCGGGATTTACTGGCGGACCGAACTCCGGGCCTACGACGGTATTTCGCACCTGGCCCGGAGCCTGACCCGCCTGCAATCCGATCTGGCGTTCTACGCCAGTTTGCGGCTGCCTGCCACATTGACCATTGCCACGCGGCTGGGCGGGGGCGTTAATTTTACGGATTTTGAGTTTTTTCAGGCCAATACGCTCGGCGGTTTGTCGAACCTGCGGGGGTACCGGCGCACCCGGTTTGCGGGGCAAAGTACGCTGTACAACAACACCGAACTACGGCTGAAAGTCGCGACCCTGCGGACCTACCTGTTTCCGGCCTACCTGGGTCTGCTGGCGTTCAACGATGTCGGGCGGGTTTGGGTGAAGGGCGAAAACTCGCGGCACTGGCACCACGGCTACGGCGGGGGCGTCTGGCTGTCGCCGTATAAGCAAACGGTTATTTCGCTGCTATACGCCCTGTCGGAAGAAGAAAAACTGCCGGTGCTCCGGGTTGGTTTTCTGTTCTAGGTCAGGACAGTTTGTAAAGCTCCACGCCCGCTTCCATACCCCTGACATCCACGACGCCAAGCTGTTCTGTCAGAGCCGGGTGGAAGTCGGAGAGGTCGTTGATTACGTCCTGCGAAACCAGCATGTTGGTCCCGTATTCCTTGTTCAACTGTTCGATGCGGGCGGCCAGAATCACGACGTTGCCCGTAATCGAAAACTGCTGACGGGTTTCGGTGCCGATGTTGCCGATGACGGCGTCGCCCACGTGCACCCCAATGCCGACGCTGGTGGGAATAATGCGGTCTTCCTGAACGGCTTTCCTGATTTCGGCAATGATTTCGAGCCCGGCTTTAACGGCATTTTCGGCGGGGTTGCTGAGCGGAATCGGGGCACCAAAAGTGATCATGCAGCCATCGCCCAGAAACTGGTTGACAATCCCGCCGTGGCGGTTGACAATCTCGACAATGATGCTGAAAAAGGAGTTCTGGTAGGCCACTACTTCGTCGGCGGTGTGTTTGTCGGCGTATTTGGTAAAATTCCGGATGTCCAGAAACAGAACGCTGACCTTCATGTGCTGGCTTTTCAGCATTCCTTTCTCCTTAATAATCAGGTCTGCAATTTCCGGCGACACCTGCTGACCGAAGAATGTGATCAGTTGATTCTGTGTTTCGCTTCGTTCGATGGAGCTTTGAATACTGATCTGAATTTGCCGCGAAACATAACCGGCGCAGATTCCGCAGAGCAGAAAGATAAGCGACTTGACAATGTAGGCAAATGAGGTGGTCAGGTACAGACTAAAAGACCCCGCCAGCATCGACGGTTCTTCCAGGAGGTAAAAACTCAGGAGCAGAAACTCGATGCACGCAATCAAACCGGTATAGAACGAAATCCAGAAGTTGAGCCGGAGGGTGGAAAGGATGATGAAAAAGTAGTATAGCGTGGCCAGGGGCGATAGCATGACCAGAATGGGATGGTCGAATTTATCCGAAAGCAGGTACAGCAGCAGCGTCAGCGCCGAAATTTCGAAGGTGGCATTGAGGTACTTCACCGACTGCGGAATGGTAAATTCTTTCTGGCCCCAGACTCGAAACATGTTCCACATATTCAGTTCGTAGAGCGACATGAAGGCCAGAAAGGGGAGGACCACCTGCATGATTTCAGTCTTGGCCTGCTGGGGATACGAAGCGAGTGGCAGGGTCAGGTAAAAGAAAAGCGTTAGAATCAGACCAACAAAAAATACGCCCGCCAGCAGACCCGCCCGTTGTTTTTCGCGCCGAAGATTTTCCTGGGAAAAGGTAAGGTTGAAATACGGGCTGATTTTCGCCTTATCCCGCTGGTGGTAAATAAATGTCATAGCATCATGATCTCGTACTGTTTAGTAGACAATGCCGCCCACAAATAAATTCCATGTTGGGCAAACTGCCTAGTACTGAGGAGTGAAGCGACAATTGCGGGGTGCGAAACGACAAACGGGGGTGGTGTACGCTTGATGCTGGCAACTGGGCAGGGCAATTCGGCGTAGTGGTGGGGTTTTCAAAGCAACCGGGTCCGCGCGTAGTCAACCGCCCAGCGCCCGTTTCAGAATGCCCCCCACGAAGCTGCCCACGAACGTCAGGCCGATGGAACCGTAGAGGCTGAACAGTTCAAGTTCCCGGTCGCCCCCGTTCCGGGGCGCACTGGCAAAAAAGAAATAGCCAATCAGCAGGATGGCAGCCTGAAGAATAGCCAGTAGCCAGCCTTTGCGCGGTTGAGCAAAGCCGATGGCCGCGGCTGAAATGGCGGCCAGCAGATACGGCCAGTGAACCACATCCGTTTCTTTGATCACAAAGAGTAAAACCAGGCTATTGATTAGGGTGAAAACGCTGCTTATCAGTAGCTTCCGGTCAAAAAAAGAATCGTTTGGTTTGATCACGCCAATTACGGTTTGCTGTTGCTGGGTGCGACTAGAGAAACCTTTACTAAAATCCCCATACTACGCTAGCGCCGGAACCATCCTGAGTGGGTCCGGATTTACGCTCGAACGCGGACGCAAGTTAGCATTTGGTGCAACGCCAGGGAAATCAATTTACGATGTACGTGCTGGATGATAATAATTATTTTTTTAATAAATAAAGTGCTAGAATTTTTTTGTTTAAAGGATTAAGCATAGTTTTGGTTGCAATAAACAACAAATCGATCCTAAAAAAACACCGTTAATGAATACTACATTTTTATCAGGATGCTCATAAGCGTCAAGCCAGCGCCAAAAAGAAGCCCTTTTCAGATGAGGTATCGAACGTCTGATGGTCGAAAAATCGATCTGTTGCCACCCGTCCAGCAGTACGGCTGAAAAGTCATAATCCTATCCACCCCGGTTGGTTAAGGGAGAATACCGTCAAAGTCTTCGTAAATGAGGATTTGATCCGGATATAATTCTTTGCTTAAACGATTAAGCGAGTCATTTCAATTGTCCTATATTCTAACCAAATGAGTAATGAAAACCTCCTTGTTCTCTCGCAGGAAACCACAAGCCTATGGTGCCTGCTTAGGTGCCTTCGTAACAGCCCAACCGTCGGCCGCTCCTGATTAATTCCAGCCGTACTGTCTGTTTGCATCCTCTGATTCCTTAACAAAAATCCCTTTTCAATTATGGTAAAATCTCTAAAACTCCTCTTTTTTCTGCTGCTTCTGGGGCCGGGTTACTCCTTCGCGCAGACCAACCGGGTGACCGGCAAAGTGACCGGACCCGACAATCAGGGACTTCCCGGCGTCAATATTCAGGTGAGCGGCACCACAACAGGTACCTCTACCGACGTGTCGGGTAATTTCTCGCTGAACGCGGCCAGCAATGCCTCGCTGGTTTTTTCCAACATCGGTTATGTAAGCCAGACCATCCCTGTCAATGGCCGTTCGGTGATCAATGTTCAGATGGCCGAAGATCAGAAGACGCTCAGTGAAGTCGTGGTGGTGGGGTACGGTACGCAGCGCAAAACGGATGTAACCGGTGCCCTGACGGCCATCTCTACCAAAGAGTTTGCCCAGCAACCCGTTACCCGGCTGGATCAGGTTCTGCAGGGACGGGCTGCGGGGGTGCAGGTAACCCAGACCAACGGTGCCCCCGGGGGCGATGCCCGCATCCGGATTCGGGGCGCTAACTCCGTACTGGGCAATAACAACCCGCTGTACATTGTCGATGGATTCGTAGGGGCCGATTTCAATTTTGTTAATCCGAACGATATTGAGACGATTCAGATTCTGAAAGATGCCGCTTCAACGTCGATATACGGAAGCCGTGGGGCGAATGGCGTGGTCATTATCACAACCAAAAAAGGCGCAAGAGGGCTGAAAGTAAATTACGAAGGCCAGTACGGTATTTCGGAGAACATCAAACGGTATGACGTGCTTCCGGCGGGCGAATTTGCCGAAATTGTGAACGCCCGGGCCACCGCAACCGGTTCGAACCTGCCGTTTACCGCCGATCAGATTGCGCAGTTCAGGCAGAACGGCGGAACCGACTGGCAAAGTCTGGTCTTCCGGACCGGAACCGGCCAGCAGCATCAGGTAACGCTGTCGGGTGGGGGCGAGAAAACCACGTTTTTAATTTCGGGCAACTACCTGAATCAGAACGGTATTGTGAATAACAGCGGTTTTAAACGCTACATTCTGCGTACCAACCTGAACACCCAGATCAATAACGACCTTTCGTTTCGGATTAACCTGTGGGGAACGCGGTCGCAGAACCACAACACGCTCGACGGGGGTGCTATCGTGCAGGCGCTGGCCTGGGCGCCCACCACACCCGCCTACGGTTCTGACGGTCAGCCGACGTTCACGGACCCCATCGGTTCGGTCTTCCGGAACCCGCTGGATTTTCTGTACGACCAGTCCATCGACGCCAACCGGTCGAGCATCAACCTGAATGGGGGCCTGAACTACAAACTGCCCATCAAGGGTTTTTCGGTGGATTTGCAGTATGCGGTTAATTACCTGAATGCGCAGAACCTGAACTTCACGGGCAAGCGGTTGTCCAACAACGTGCCGAATGCCAACCGGTACTCGTCGGAACAGATTACGCTGCAAAACACCAACACGCTGAACTACGACCTGAAAGTGGGCGATCACTCCATCAACGCCGTGGCCGTACTGGAAACGCAGCAGTTCACGGATCGGAACTTTAACGCGAGTGCGTCCGGGCTCCGGTTTCCGCAACTGGGCTACAACAACATCGGCGGCAATACCGCAGCGACGGTATCGTCGGGCTACCAGAAATGGACGCTGCTCTCGCTGCTGGGTCGCGTCAACTATAGCTACAAAGACAAGTACCTGCTCACGGCGGCCGTTCGGCGGGATGGCTCGTCCAAATTCAGCGAGGATAACCGGCACAGTGTTTTCCCGTCATTAGCACTTGGCTGGCGGTTGTCGGAGGAGGAATTTATTAAAAATCTCGGCGTATTCAGCAACCTGAAACTGCGGGGAAGCTGGGGGATGACGGGTAGCCAGGCCATCAATCCCTACGCAACCCTGTCGACCTATGGAACCACTAATGTGGCCTTTAACAACTCAGCGGCTACGGCTGGCGTAATTCTGGGCAATCCCGGTAATCCGGACCTCAAATGGGAAACTACGCGGCAGGTGGATGTGGGGCTGGAAATGGAATTCTGGAACGGGCGACTCCGCATTGAAGCCGATTATTTCAAGAAAAACACGACCGATCTACTGCTGAACGTGGCCATTCCGAGCTATGCCGGGGGCGGTACCCAATACCGGAACGTGGGCGAAATTGAAAACAAAGGCTTTGAGTTTTCCATCGGCGGAACACCCATCGACAAAGGCGGTATCCGGTGGGAAACCAACCTGAACTTTTCGACGCTGCAAAACCGTGTGATTAGTCTGGGCAACCTGCCTCGTTTGGGCACCGGTACGGGCGTGGGCGCGGGGATGTCGACCACCAACGAGTTTATGCTCATGCCGGGCGAACCGCTGGGGTCGTACTGGGGTCTGCGGTATCTGGGAACGTTCAAACCGAACGAAGCCGATCTGGCCGCCCGGTTTGGCCGCGTTCCGGGCGATCCGCACTACGAAGACCTGAACGGCGACAATACCATCACCACCGACGACTTCCAGATTATTGGCCGGGCGTTTCCGAAAGCAACCGGCGGCTGGAACAACACGATTTCGTATAAAGGCTTAACCCTGAACGTGTTCTTCAACGGGGTGTTTGGCGTCGATAAACTCAACTATACCCGGGCGGCTGCCCTGTCGGGTTCGGGGGATGCGCGGCAGTTCATTCTGTCCGAAATTCGGGATTACTACCGTCCGGGCAACGAAACCTCCGACATTCCGGCCTTTACGAGAACGTACCAGCCGTTTACCCAATCGAGCCGGTTTCTGGAAAGTGGCTCCTTCGTTCGGCTGAAAAACGTCAGTCTTTCGTATAACGTGCCAAACAGTTTTCTCCGGAATAAAGCCAACATTCGGGTCTTTGTCAGCGCAACCAACCTGCTGACGTTCACCGACTACAAAGGCCCCGATCCGGAGTCGGCGCGGGTGGGTTCGGGCACCGATACGGCCATCGGTATTGACTACGGTTCGTATCCCAACTCCAAAACGTATACGTTCGGCTTAAACCTCGGCTTCTAACCTCTTTCGACCATTCATGAAAAAGATATTGCTATTTGTCCTTGTAGCCATGCTGGGAGCGGGCTGCAAAAATTACCTCGAAGAAGATACCACCGGGTTGCTCTACGGCCCCAATGTGCTGGCTACTCAGGACGGTCTGGAGTCGGCCCTGACGGGGGCTTATCGGGGTCTGGCCAACCAATGGGGCTACGGTTTCATTCACCCCTCGGCCAATGCCGCCACCATCGGCAGCGACGACGTGACTACCCACCCCGCCAGTAACAAAGCCGACTGGCGCGAGTTCGACCAGTTCAACGTATCGACCACCAACCAGCGGTCGGGAGCGGTATACAACGGTTGTTACAAAGCCATTCAGGGTGCCAACAACGTCATCAACAATTACCAGAAAACGACGGGCACGAAAGCGACCATCGACATCATTGCCGGGGAAGCGTATTTTATCCGGGCTTTTTCCTACTACTGGCTGACGCGGTTTTACGGCAATATTCCACTGGTGACGGTGGGTGAATACTCGGCTGACCTGCTGACGATCAAAAAATCGACCCCCGCTGAGGTGTACGCCCTGATTGTCGATGACCTGAAAAAAGCGGAAACCATGCTGCCCAACACCCGGCGCGATCCGGGTCGGCCCAACGTGGGGTCGGCCAAGGCATTTCTGGCCGATGTGTACCTGACGATGGCGGGCTGGCCGCTGAAGCAGGCCGACAAGTACGACCTGGCCGCGGCAAAAGCCAAAGAAGTCATTGACAACCGGGCTACGTACGGTTTTGCCCTGATGCCGACGTTTGCCGAAGTCTTCGCGAATGATCCCGCTGTGGCTATTCTTCCCGAATCCGTGTTCCAGATCAACGGTTTTACGGGCAGCAGCGGTACGGCCAATGCGACCTACGGTAGCACAACCATGCCGGGTGAAGAAGGCGGCTGGGATGATATGTTTGCCGAACTGAATTTCTTCCGGGATTTTCCGGCCGGTCCGCGCAAAGACGCAACGTTCCGCACCGAATTTGGCCTGGGCGCAACCAAAATTCCCTGGCAGCAAAGCCTGACCAAACACCCGTACTACCAGAAATGGTACATCAAGGGCAACCTCGTTACCTCCAGCGTTTCATTGCCCTCCGTCATGATGCGCTACGCCCACGTGCTGACCATCTACGCCGAGGCCAAAGCGCGCGGCACGGGCGGACCGGACCAGGCAGCTTACGATGCCTTGAATCAGGTTCGGCTGCGGGGCTTACCGGCGGGGGCCAAACCGCTGACTCCGGCCGACGGGCTGACGGCCGCCCAGTTTGCTGATGCCGTGGTGCAGGAACGGGCCTGGGAGTTTGCCTGCGAGCGGACCCGCTGGTTCGATCTGATTCGGCTGGAACGGGTCGAAGCCGCCAACGCGGCCAAAAGCCCGGAGGACCTGCAACCGATCAAAGCCATTACCAAGGCTAACTACTGGTTCCCGTTGCCGTATTCGGATACGTCGATTAACCCGAATCTGAATCAGTAAACGGCCATCTATAAATCTAGTTCAGCCCGCTTTTTTCAAAAAGGCGGGCTTTTTTATGTACAGACAGAGAAACTGGGTTGGATAAATTCAGGATCGCCCACGCTTTTCGGGCCGTTACCTCATTTTAAGAAGAATACCGCTTCTCCGATTTCCCTGCTGGGTTGTTATCGTTTGCCAGTTGACAAGCGTTCATTCTCTGCGACTTATCGGTATTGCCATACTTTTTAAAAAATTTTTCACATGACGGAAAAACAATCTGTTGAGGGATGCTCTTTCTGAGTAAAGGCACAACCGAATCGGCTGACGACACCCGACAAGCCGTCGTCAGAACTACGTTCTTTCATCTGTCTGATAAATTAAACCATACGATTTTTTATGGAAAACCGATGTGTACCCTTAACCGTCCTGCTGATGGGGTTAAGCCTGTACAGCGTTGCCCAATCCCCGACGGCACCGCTGCTGGCTGCCAAATCCCGCGGAACCGCTTCCTCGATAACGTCTATATCCCGACCCGAAACAGTTAAACTAACGAAACCGGCTGCCGTCAAAGGCATTACCGGGCAGGTCGTCGATGAAACCAATTCTCCTCTGCCGGGTGCGTCGATTATTGAGAAAGGCACCCAGAACGGAACCACAACTGACGCCGACGGGAACTTTGCCCTGAACGTGGCCGACGATGCCACAACGCTCACCGTGTCGAGTGTGGGCTATGTGACGCAGGATGTGACCATTGCCAATCAGACGACCGTTACCATCAAGCTGGTGCCGGATAACCGGACCCTGAACGAAGTCGTCGTGATTGGCTACCAGACCGTTCGGAAGCGGGATGTGACCGGCGCCAACGATGTCATTAGCCCCGAGCAGGCCAACCGGGTGACCGCCAACTCCCTGGCCGAATCCATTCAGGGTCTGTCGCCGGGGGTGACCGTCCGGAATACGGGTGTTCCGGGCCAGCAGGCTTCCGTCCAGATTCGGGGGGTGGCCAGCTTCCTGAACACCGATCCGCTGTACGTCATCGACGGGATGATTGCCGACGCGAACGTGACCATCAACAACGACGATATTGAATCGATTCAGGTCCTGAAAGATGCGTCGGCGGCTGCCATCTATGGTTCGCGGGCGGCCAACGGCGTCATTATTATTACCACCAAACAAGGCAAGGAAGGCCCGACCCGGGTGTCATTTTCGGCCAAATACGGGGTGCAGAATGTCTACAAACGCTGGGATGTGATGGATGCGTCGGGGTTTGCGGCCTTGCAGCGGCAGCAGTACGAAAACTCGGGCCAGACGCCCCCGGCCAGCGTGGCAACCGGTACGTTTAATCCCAACATCAATACCGACTGGCAGGATCAGGTATTACGCACCGGTAGTTTGCAGGATTACAACCTGACGCTGTCGGGGGGAACCAAAACCGGTTCCTATCTGGTTTCGGGAAGCTACTTTAAAAATGCCGGTTATGTGACTGGCAGCGATTTCGACCGGGCCAGCCTGCGCATCAATACCCGGAGCGAACTCGGACGCTTTACGGTGGGCGAGAATCTGGTGCTGACCAACTCCAACATTCAGAACTTTCCGGCGGGCAACCCCATTTACGACATGGCCCAGATGCTGCCCGTTATTCCGGTGCAGGACCCGCGTTACATCAACGCCAGCAATCCGCTGGGCTACGGTATCGGAACCTATCCGGACGCGGTGACGTATGCCTACAACCCGGTAGCCGTCCGGAATCTGGCCAGTAACCGGAACAATTTTGCCAAAGCCGTCGGGAATGCTTATCTGGATTTTAAATTTGCCGACTGGCTGACCTACCGCTTCAATGCCGGGCTTGAAGTGAGTTTTGACTATAACCAGACCCTGCGCCGAATCGGGGTTTACCAATACAATGCCGCCGTGGTGCCGAGTTCGGTCGGGGAGACTCGCTCGCGGTATTACAGCCTGCTCTTTGAGCACACGCTGAACTTCAACCGAACCTTCGGAAAGCACAGCATCAACGGGGTGGTTGGGATCAGCCAGCAAACGGCCCGGAGCGATAATACCGGCGGGTCGCGGACCAACCTGGCCACCTCGGGCGGTCAGTATTTCTCGACCATCAATGCCGCTACGGGGATTTCGAACTCGGCGGGCGGTACGCCAACTCACTATAAAATCCTGGGGTATCTGGGCCGGATTAACTACGCGTATAATGACACCTACCTGCTGACGCTGACCGGGCGCGTCGATCAGGATTCCCGGTTTGGGTCCAATTACCGCACCGGCTTTTTCCCGTCGGTGGCCGGAGCCTGGCGCATCAGTCAGGAGAAGTTTTTCAGCGTGCCCTGGATTTCCGACCTGAAAGTGAGCGCGTCTTACGGGAAGCTGGGCATCGTGGTCCCGACGCTGGGTTCGTTTCCGTACACGGCGTTTATCAACAACAATCCCCGCGCCATCTTCGGACCGGATCAGATTCCCAACGTCGGTGCCTATCAGGCGCAGCTTGCCAACCCCGACCTGCGCTGGGAAGAACGGTTGTCGCAGAATTACGGTGTAACAGCCAGCTTCCTGAACAACCGCATCACGGCGGAGGTCAACTATTACAATGCGCTGTCGTCGGACGCCCTGCTGAACCTGCCGGTGCCGGGCTATCTGGGTAACCTTCAGGGCAACCCGTACGTCAATACCGCGTCGATCCGCAACCTAGGTGTTGAGATGGCGGTAACCTACCGCAACAACCAGCATGCCCTGAAGTGGGATGTGTCGGGTAACCTGACCACCATCAAAAACCGGGTTGAAAACGTCGGTAATCAGGGGCAGGACATCAATTACATCCAGAGCGGCAATACCCGTTCGCAGGTCGGGCGGCCCGTCGGTCAGTGGTATGTGCTGAAAACGGACGGTATTTTCCAGACCCAGGAGGAGGTGAACAACTACAAAGGACCGACCGGTACCCTGATTCAGCCGGATGCCAAACCCGGCGACATCCGCTATGTCGACACCAACGGCGATGGCCGGATTACCCAGAACGACGACCGGCAGTTTGTCAGCTCACCCTGGCCGAAACTTCAGGCCGGAGCCCAACTGAACGCCAGCTACAACCAGTTCAGCCTGAACCTGCAATTTGTGGGCGTATTTGGCTATACGGTTTACAACAGCGTTCGCCGGGCGCTCGACAGCTACCAGAACACCAACTTCCGGACGGATGTAAACCCGTGGTCGCCCACCAATACCAGTACCGACGACCCGCGCATTGGCTTGGAAGCGGGTAATCAGGGGATTATTGCCAACAACTTTGCGTATACTGACCGCTGGCTGGAGAACGCATCCTACGGCCGGCTGCGGAACATAGAAGTTGGCTATACCTTGCCGCAAACACTGCTTTCCCGCATTAAGGTGCGCAACGCCCGGGTATACCTCAGCGGCCAGAACATTTTCACCGTTACGGGATATTCGGGCATGGACCCGGACGTAACCGGGGTCAACATTCAGGAGCGGGGGGGAGACGATGGGCACTGGCCCTCACCCCGCGTGATTTCGCTGGGCCTCTCGGGTGAATTTTAACCAAAACGCATTCTGATCATGAAAAAGATACTCATCTGTCTGGGGCTGGCGGCCACCTCGCTGCTGACGGCCTGCGACCGGGACCTGGATATTGTCAATCCCAATCAGTTAACCACCGAATCGTTCTGGAAAACCGAGGCCGATGCCCTGGCGGGCGTTAACTCCGTGTACAGCACCCTGCACCGGGGCGGTATTTCGCGCTGGATGCCGTTCTACTACATCATCCGGTCCGACGAAGGACGCAGCCAGAGCCCGGCTACGGATATCGTGAACAACATGGACCAGTTTCTGGTGACGGATTACAATTACGGCAATGCGGTCAGCGTCTGGAACGATAATTATATCGGCGTAAACCGGGCCAATCAGGTTATCAACAACGTGCCGAACATCCCGATGAACGAAACCCTGAAACAGCGGTACATCGGGGAAGCCCGGTTTTTTCGCGGTCTGTTCTATTATCACCTCGTTACGCTGTTTGGCAATGTGCCCCTGGTTCTGGAAACGTCAGTCGTGGGTGACCGACCGGCTTCGGCGACCATCGCACAGGTCTGGGCGCAGATCGAGACAGACCTGGCCCAAGCCGCTGCGGTGCTGCCGACCACCTATACCGGTGCGGAACTGGGCCGGATCACCAAAGGGGCGGCCTACGCCCTGCTGGCCAAAGCCCAGATGCAGCAGCAGAAATACAACGAAGCCCTGACGCCGTTGCAATGGCTGGTGGAAGGCGAGGGGCGCACCATCTATTCGCTGATGCCCAACTACCGCGAAAACTTCCTGACCACCACCGAAAACAACCGCGAATCGGTATTTGAATGGCAATTCCAGATCAATGAGGCCGAAGGAACGGATGACGACAGCGAGACGCCGAACCACAACTACGGGACGTCGCTGGCCCAGTTTTTTGGTCCTTCGGGCATCGGCTGGTCGGACGGCGAAGCCAATCGCTGGCCTATTTACGAATTTTACGAAAAAACGACCACCGGAGCGCGTGATCCCCGGCTGGAAGCGTCGTTTCTGTTCGACTCAACCGACGTGCGTGGCCCGGCCTTTACGCAGATTTACGGCCAGACTTTCCTGCAACGCTACGGGGCCAACAACAAACGGGTGTGGTTCCGCAAGTTTCAGAACGATCACTGGAAAAACGAAGAAGGGTACCGGTCGCCCAACAACTGGCGGTATATCCGGTATGCAGACGTGTTGCTGATGTATGCCGAAGCCTTGAACGCGACCAGCAAAACCGCCCAGGCGTATCCGTATGTGGATCGGGTTCGTCAGCGAGCCGGTTTGCCCACGCTGACGGCCACCCGACCCGGCTTGACGCAGGCTCAATTCCTGGCGCAACTCAAGCACGAGCGCGTAACGGAACTGTCGGGCGAAGGGCATCGCTGGAACGACCTGGCCCGCTGGGGCGATCTCGGTCCGCAACTGGCCACCCGCGACCCGGCTTTTTCTACCTTTGTGAAGGGAAAAAGCGAGCTGTTGCCCATCCCGCAGCTTGATCTCGACCTGAACCCCAACCTGACGCAGAACCCGAATTATTAATATTTTATCAATGACGCCAACGGAAAAAGGTTTCTTTTGCCGTTGGCGTCATCGTTTCCTGAAAATGAAAAACTACCTGATTCTGCTGTGGCTGTTTGCCATTGGTTGTAAATCGGCGGAAAGCCCGTCGGGTACACCCGCCCCGCCCGTTACGCCCGTTGACACGGTGGGTACATTCAAAAACCCCATCCTGTCGCCCGCGCCCGATCCGTGGGTGATTCATAAGGACGGTTTTTATTATGTGATGCACACCACCGCCACCAACCTGCGTATTTACAAAACCCGGAGCATCAGCCGACTCAGCGCAGCCACGCCGGTGACGGTCTGGATACCCCCGGCTACCGGTCCCAACGCCCGCAACATCTGGGCGCCCGAACTCCACCACATTGATGGCAAGTGGTATATCTATTACACAGCCGACAACGGCGTCGATGGGGCGCACCGGATGTTTGTGCTCGAAAACGCGGCCGCCGACCCAACCACCGGCACTTGGATTGATCGGGGGCAACTGAACCTGCCCGACAACAAATGGGCCATTGATGGTACGGTGGTGCGGCTCAACGGGCAACTGCTTTATGCCTGGTCGGGTTGGGAAAACGACCTGGACCGAACGCAGAATATATACGTCTGTAAACTGACCAATCCGTATACGGCGGAAGGACCACGCGTGCGGGTGTCGGCACCCGAACTAACGTGGGAAAAAGAAGGGTTCGGCGTCAACGAAGGGCCGCAGTTTCTGGTCCACGGCGGCAAGGTGTTCATTATTTATTCGGCAAGCTTCTGCGGCACCGATCAATACGCGCTGGGGCAGCTTTCGGCCGATACGACCGCCAACCTCGTGGCTCCGACAAGCTGGACCAAATCGCCGAACCCGGTTTTTGGGCCGTACGCCAGCGGGACCGCCTATGGAGTGGGCCACAACAGTTTTTTTACCACACCGGGGCCCGCCGGATCGTTGGAATACTGGCTGGTTTACCACGCAAATCCGGCTCCGGGACAAGGATGTGCCGATTTTCGATCCGCCCGGATGCAGCCCTTTGGCTGGAAACCCGACGGCTCACCCGATTTCGGTTCGCCGGTTAGCTTAAACGAATACATTAAACGGCCTTCGGGCGACTAGATTCCCTGCATTCTTATGAAAATAGTCCGCGTTGCTTTCATCGTCCTGTTTACCCATTTATCCATTCTCTCCGCCTGGTCGCAACCCGCCGTGATGCCCGGTGACTATCCCGACCCGTCCGTTACGAAGGTGGGGAATACCTACTGGGCGTCGGCCACCACCTCGAACTGGTTTCCGGCTTATCCGCTGCTGAAATCCAGCGACCTGGTGAACTGGCAAACCGTGGGTAACATTTTTACGAAGGTTCCTGACTGGGCCGACTATTACTTCTGGGCACCCGAAATTACCGAGGAAAAGGGTAAGATTTACGTCTACTATACCGCCCACAAAAAAGGCGGTAACCTGTGCGTTGCCGTCGCCAGTGCCGACCGACCCGAAGGGCCGTACCGCGATCACGGTCCGCTGGTAGGACAGCCCGACGGCTCGATTGACGGTTTTCCGATGCGCGACGAAAACGGCCAGCTTTACCTGATCTGGAAGGAAGACGGCAACAGTGTCCGGCAGCCGACGCCCATCTGGGCACAACCCATGAACGAAGAACGCACGGCCCTGACCGGCGAAAAAAAGGAGCTTTTCCGGAACGACACCCCCTGGGAAAACAACCTGGTTGAAGGTGTTGCAATGGTGAAGCACGGCGGATATTTTTATGCGATTTACGCCGGAGCGGGCTGCTGCGGAACGGGCTGTACCTACGCAACGGGCGTGGCACGGGCCAAAAGCCTGCTCGGCCCCTGGGAAAAATACGCCCAGAACCCGGTGTTGACCGATGAAGGTTCCTGGCGTTGCCCCGGCCACGGAACGGCCATCGAAAAAGACGGCAAATTTTACTTTCTGTACCACGCCTACGACAAAGAATCGAATATTTATACCGGTCGGCAGGGGGTTCTGAAGGAATTCACCTTCACGGAGGATGGCTGGATTAAATTTCTGCCCGAAACAGCGGTGTTGGCCAACGCGAAACCCGTTCCGGCTACCATTACGGACTCGTTTACTGGCAAAACCTTGTCCGATCAGTGGCAGTGGTCCATCTTCCAGCAGCCGACGTTTCGCGTCAGGAAAGGCGCGTTAAACCTGACCGCCCAGCCGACGAAGTTTGGCAGTGCGGTTGCCCAGCGGACGCTGACGGGCGACTATACCGTAACAACAACCGTCAACCGCAAACGCTCGACGGGACAGGCCGGACTGGCGGCCATCGGTGATGACGACAATGCGCTGGGTATTTCGACCGACGGGCGTGAGCTAACGGTTTGGAAAATGCAGAAAGGCGAGAAGGCTGTCCTGTCCACGCAACCGCTGCCCGCCGGTAAAGCGGTTCATCTGCAATTGCTGGCGAAGGATGGCCATCGGTTTTCCTTCGGTTATTCGACGGACGGCAAAACCTATCAATCCCTGACTCCCCAACCCGTTGACGGGGCTTACCTGCCGCCCTGGGACCGGGCCATTCGGGTGGGCGTTACGGCCAGTGGAACACCGGGTCAGCGGGCTGTTTTTGAGGATTTTGTGATGAAAACCGGCCAGCCCTAACAAATCCGGCGAATGGAAACGGTGTTGGGCGGATGAGGTAGACGGCACCGGCCAGAATTTTTGCTGAACGATTTTTCGGCTGATCGTATGCCGTGAGTCCCTTGTTTACCAATCGGACGGGTTGGCAGACAAGGGACGGTTTTTTGTCAGATGATGGAACGGAGCAGTATTAAACAACCGGTTGGATAAAGCCGTTATATCCCCGAATTAACCTTGTTTTCCGTGTCTTCATCCGCACCCGCTTCTACTGTACCTTCTTCTGCTCCCAATAAATGGATGATTCTGGGCACCCTGATGTTCGGAACGTTCATGTCTACGCTCGACAGCAGCATTGTGAACATTGCGCTGCCCACCATCCGGCGGGAACTGAATGCCGGAGACAGCGTCGAGTGGATTGTACTCTGTTACCTGCTCACGACCACCAGTACGTTGCTCATCATGGGCAAGCTGTCGGATCTGGTCGGGCGTCGGCAGCTTTACATCACGGGTTTCTGCGTGTTTGTGTTCGGGTCCCTGCTTTGCGGACTGGCCTGGAACCTGGCGTCACTGGTGGTTTTTCGGGTGGTTCAGGGCCTGGGCGCGGCCATGATTTATGCCGTCGGTCCGGCGATAATTGGGGACACGTTTGCGCCACAGGAGCGGGGGCAGGCGATGGGATTTATGGGGTCAATTGTGGCCGCCGGGTCCAGTGCCGGACCGGTTATTGGCGGTCTGCTGCTGGGTAAATTTGGCTGGTCGAGCATCTTTTTTGTTAACGTGCCCATCGGTTTGCTGGCGATCTGGCGGGCCTGGACCATTCTGCCCGCCAGCCCGAAGCTGACCGGACAACGGTTTGATCTGGTCGGGGCCGCGCTGTTTCTCACGGGCGTAACGACCCTGCTGATTGGCCTGGATTTTGGAC
This sequence comes from Larkinella arboricola, assembly GCF_003259745.1. Lineage (GTDB taxonomy): Bacteria > Bacteroidota > Bacteroidia > Cytophagales > Spirosomataceae > Larkinella > Larkinella arboricola. Next base: position 229,787 of record NZ_QLMC01000007.1, read on the forward strand.
CGGAAACCGACTATGGCTGGGACCATCCGCTCGTAATAGCCCTGATCACCGTCGGGGCGGTTCTGGTGGTGTTGTTTGTGCTGTGGGAGGGGCGGGTTCGCGAACCGATGCTGCCGTTGAGTCTGTTCGGCATTCGGTCGTATACGGCGGCTATCCTGGCGGCTTTTTGTGGTTTTGTAGCCTCGGGCGGCAATTTGTTTGTAATCCCCTTCTATTTGCAGCAAATCATCGGCCTGACGCCCGAACGGGCCGGACTGGTGTTGCTGGCCGGTCCGCTGACGCTTAGTCTGGTGGCGCCCCTGGGCGGTTATCTGTCCAGCCGCATCCCGACCCGCTGGCTCTCGAGCACCGGATTACTGATTACCGCCAGTGGTTATTTTGCCCTCTCGTTTCTGGACAGCACCTGGGACTGGAAGGATGTGGTCTGGCGGACTGCGCTGATAAGCCTGGGATTCGGCCTGTTTCAGTCGCCCAACAGCAGCAGCGCCCTGAATGCGGCACCAACGGCGCAGCGGGGCGTTGCCAGCAGTGTCATTGCCTTCATGCGCAACCTGGGCTTTGTCATCGGCATTGCGCTGGCGGCTGCCGTCTGGTACAGCGCCCGCAACCGCTATGGCTTGCTGCACAGCATAGCCCCCGAATCGGCGACCGCTCAATTAATGGGGATGCGCTCCGTTTACCTCACGATGGCGGGTCTGGTCCTAACCGGCGCGATCATTTCCGTAACCCGCGGAAAACCCGGTTCGGCACCCTCCGAACCCGTCTTTTCGGATAACTCCATTGCCGGTACCACCTAAGGATCAACGGTCCGCAGATGGTGGATAATTTTCTTGCGAATCAGGAAGAATGAGTCACAGGACTAATCATCTTTTGACTTATTTTTGTTTAATTTGATCAAGGAAAAGTACAGCGCCATGTTGTATTGTCTGTTCACCTAAAACCTGTACCGGTATGACCTACCTTTTACGCTTCTATCGTGTTCTTTCGGTTGCGGTTTGCGCCGTCAGCCTTAGTTTGACGTTGGGTTTGCTGCCCCTTTGTTTACAGGCGCAAACCATTACAACCATTGCCGGCAACGGGTCCCGTTCGTTTAGTGGCGATGGCGGACCGGCTACCAGTGCGGGTATATACTCGCCGGGTGGTGTCGCCGTGGATCAGCAGGGGAATGTTCTCATTGTTGATGTGGGAAATAACCGGGTTCGGAAAGTAGCTCCTGATGGCATCATTACAACCGTAGCCGGGACAACCCTGGGTTCTACCGGGAGCTTTTACGGGGATGGCGGACCGGCCACCAGTTCGCCCCTCTATACGCCGACGGATGTAGCGGTGGATGCGCAGGGAAACTTTTATATTACCGTCTTTAATCATCTACGCATTCGAAAGGTCGATACCAGGGGAATTATTACGACACTGGCGGGTAACGGCTACAGTGGTTACTCCGGAGATTACGGACGGGCGGTGAAAGCCGTGCTCAGCAATCCCAGTAGTATAGCGGTGGATGCACAGGGAAATATTTACTTTATTGATGGACTGCGCGTGCGCAAAATCGGCACCGACGGTATCATAACGACCGTCATTGGTCACGGTATCCGGGGTTTTCTGGGCGATGGAGGGCTGGCGATCAATGCTTACCTGTATAATCCCAGCGATCTGGCGGTGGATCATCAGGGCAATATCTATCTTTCTGACGACTACCGTATTCGCAGGGTCGACACCAATGGCATCATTATGACCATCGCCGGCAGCGGCCCCCGGGATTTTAGTGGCGACGGAGGACCGGCGGCTACGGCCGGTGTCAATGGTCCCGGCGGCTTAACGGTTGACAAACAGGGCAACCTTTATTTTTATGATTCCGGTAATGCCCGCATTCGAAAGATTAGCACCGATGGCATCATTAGTACCGTGGCTGGAAATGGAACCCGGGGCTTTAGTGGCGATGGAGGGCATCCGCTGGAAGCCAGCATAAGCCCGAACTACCTGGCGATGGATACGCAGGGTAGCCTCTATTTTAGCGACTATAACAACAACCGCGTTCGAAAGATCACTGCGGTATCGGTTCCGCTGGAGGTGACCAGTTTCAGTTTGATCAACGCCGAAACGGATCAGCCCATCAAAGAACTCACCGCCGGTGAAGAAATCGTTCTGGCCGGTTTGCCCAGTCGTACCATCAATATCCGGGCGAACACAAATCCGGGTGCCGTTGGCTCGGTCGTCATGAACTTAAGCGGTCAGCAGAGCCATAGCATAACCGAGACGGTGCCGCCCTACAGTTTATTCAAGGATTCCAACGGCGATTACCACACCTGGCGACCCGCCCCGGGGAGTTATACCCTGACCGCTACGCCCTATACCGGACCGAACGGAACGGGAACGCCGGGCACACCACTGACCATCAGTTTTAGTGTCGCCGATCAGCTGGAAGTAGTGAGTTTTAGCCTGATTAATGCGGAATCGCAGCAGCCCATTCAGGAACTGACGGCAGGGCAGACGGTGGACCTGGCGAGCCTGTCGACCCGCAAGCTGAACATTCGGGCCAACACGCGTCCGGCCACAGTAGGTTCGGTGGTGATGGAACTGAGCGGTGAACAGACCCGGACGCAGACGGAAACCGACGCTCCCTACGCGTTGTTTGGCGATCAGGGGGGAACGTATCGGTCGTGGATGCCCGCCCCCGGCAGTTACACCCTGACGGCAACACCGTATACCCAAACCTCCGGAAGCGGTACGGCGGGTAAATCGCTGACCTTGAATTTTCAGTTTACGGACTCGTCTCCAGCCGCCCGGCTAACGGCCGAAAGCGGGTTTAAACCGGGTAGTCTGCGCGTCTATCCCAATCCCTTTCGGGAGACTTTCACCGTTGGAATGCAGGGCCGGGGTACAATCGGACAACCTCTTAGCCTGTATGATCTGCTGGGGCGTCTGGTCTGGCAGGGCGTTGTTGGTGAGGAGGAACCGCGCATTGGGGGCCAATTGGGCGCAGGTCAGTACGTTTTACGGGTAGGTACAGGCTCGGAAACTCAACACTATAAGGTTATTAAAAAGCCGTAGCCGGATGCGCCCGGCCTCGCGGGATTGACACAAAGTAGCGTACTGTTAATGCGCCAGCAGCGTAGCCAGTGGGTTGCGTTGCTGGCGCTCGTGTTTAACCGCCATTGGCTCATTTTTTAATCCGTCGCCGGACTACTCGCCCCCGGCGTGGTTTGGCTAGTAGATATCTTTTGCGACAAATATGAAAAAAGGATGGATCGTTGCGCTGGGCTTGCTGCTGATCGGCTGTATTGGGGCGTATATCTGGTATAGTCGGTTGAAAAGCCGGGCTGAAAACGAATCGGGGAACGCTACGCTCAAACCCCGGCTCGAAATGAGTACCCTCGAAATCACCAGTATCGACGACGACCGGATTAAGATGAACGTGAAGATGTTGATTGATAATCCGTTGCCGGTGGGGTTCAAAGCCAAAGGGCTGAAGTATACCGTGCTGATGGCAAACACGCCCATCGTGGAGGATGCCTACGAAAAAACCATTGAGGTCGAATCCGGTGACAGCACGCTAATTACCCTGCCGATGGAAGTGATGAATCAAAAGCTGATGACGGTGTTGAAAACCCTCGACCGCAAAGACATTGATAGCACGACCTATACCGTTCGCAGCCAGTTTGATCTTGATGTGCCGATTCTGGGCGAGCGGACCTTTACGCAGACAATTACCCGCCGTTTGCCGACCTTTTACCTGCTGGACGTCAAGGTAGACGATCTGGATTTTGGCAAGGTGGGCCTGAAACGAACCGATGTGGCCGCCAAAGTAAGCATAACCAATAAGAACCGTTTCCCGTTTAGCTTTACAGATACCCACTACACGGTAACCATCAACGGCAAACAAATTGCGGAGGGCGATCAGCCGGAACCAATCCTGATCAAGGAGCAGGCCACCACACCGGTGGTTTTCCCGGTGACGCTCAAGCCCGGCCAAACGCTGGAATTGCTGCCGAAGATGCTGTTTGACAAAAAAGATACCCCCTTTCTGGTTACATTACGCTGTAAGCTGATTGACAAAAGCGGCAATTCGGTCATCCACAACAGCCAGATGAATACCGTTATTCGGGGAACGCTGGCCGATTTTAAAAAAGACTGATCAACAAGCATGTATACGATTGCCATTCACGGAGGGTCGGGAACGATTAGCCGATCAGAGATTACCCCGGAGCAGGAAAAAGAATACCGTCAGGGACTGGAAAATGCGCTCGATGCCGGTTATGCGGTGCTGGCCCGGGGTGGTTCGGCGCTCGATGCCGTTGAGCAGGCTGTTCGCAGTCTGGAAGACTTTGAAAAATTCAACGCCGGACGGGGTTCGGTGTTTTCGGCCAATGGCAGGCACGAAATGGATGCCTCCATCATGTGTGGTCAGACGCTGAAAGCCGGGGCGGTGGCCGGGGTAACCAACATTCGCAATCCGATCACACTGGCGCGGACCGTCATGGAGCGATCCGAAAACGTTTTTCTGTTGAGTCCGGGGGCCGAAGAGTTTGCCCGGGAGCAGGGACTTGCCGTTGAACCGGATGACTATTTCTACACCGACTACCGTTTTCAGCAGCTTAAAGAAGCGCAGGAAGCAAACCGCACCCAACTGGATCACAGCCGATCCAACACCGGTAAAGGCACCGTCGGGGCCGTTGCGCTCGATGAGAAAGGCAACCTGGCCGCGGCCACCTCGACGGGCGGATTGACCAACAAAAAATATGGTCGGGTGGGGGATACGCCGGTTATTGGGGGCGGCACCTACGCCAACAACCAGACCTGCGCCGTGTCCTGCACCGGGTACGGCGAGTTTTTCATCCGCGCCGTGGTGGCTTACGATATTTCCTGTCTGATGGAGTACAAAGGGTTATCGTTGCAGGAAGCCTGCGATTGGGTAGTGCAGCACAAACTGAAAGACATGGGGGGCGAAGGTGGCCTGATTGCCGTAGACCGGTCCGGAAACGTGGCATTGCCGTTTAATTCGGAGGGCATGTACCGGGGTTGGCGCAACGCAGCCGGAGAGGGCGAGGTGGCTATTTTTGCCTGATGTTCAGGAGAATTTTTTATTGCGCAGCGTAAAGTTGTTTCCGTGGCTCAGCACGTGAACCAGCAGGTTTTCGATGAAAATATCGTGTTTCACCTGGGCCACGGTATGATTCGATTCTTTCAGGCTGCGGCCGTCGATGAGGGTTACCAGCCCCGAACCGATCGCTTCGAGTTTGTTGCCTTTCCGGATAATAATACCCGTATCTTCTTCCAGACCAATACCGATATGGGTGGGATTCTGGGCCACGGCAAATGCCAGCCGCCGAAACCGTCCCCGCACCAGAAAGTGGGTATCGATGATGGCGTCGTGTACCAGAGCCAGACCGGGAAACAGATCAACTTCCGGGCGGAGGTCTTTCTCCTGGGCGCGGGGGTAAATCATCAGGTCCGACATCACCATTGCTCCGGCGCTTGTTCCGGCAATGACAAAATGCTCGTTCAGGTAGCGTTCGTGCAGAATCCGGGCGAAATCCGTTTCGTTAAAAGCCGCCGTCAGTTTGAGCTGATCACCGCCCGAAAACAGAATGCCACCACATTGCTTGATACGGGCCAGGATGTCGGGGTGGTCGGCTTCGCGCGGGGAGGTGATGTGCATGGTCCGGACGTTCTCATAACCCAGTTTCCGGAAGGCCCGGGTATACTGATGTGCCACGGATTTGGGAATGCTGGAAGCCGTTGTAACCACCTCCAGACAGGCATCCGGATTGTTGATTTCGGTCATAATCCGGTAGAGAATACCCGAGTTTAAAAAGTGGTGAACGGTATCCCGGACGTGCAGCGGTTTGGCATTGGCGCCCTTATCTTCATTTCCTCCAATAGCAATCAAGGTACCCTTTATTTGCATAATTTACGTTGAATTTAAGCCCCACCGACGGAACGGATGATCCTACACAACGGTCAGCCGATTCCTCTTACTAACACCGTGGCCCTGGATTAGTTTGGTTTTTTCGGGGTTTAAAATAAGTACGACGATTCCCTGCAAGCAAACTGACCCGGCAGGAATCTGTCTATCCTGCCGGGCCAGTTCTTGGTAAATTCAGACCAATCAGGCTTTTGCCAGCAACGGTTGCAATTCAAATTTGTCTTCAAGCTCCTTAAACTCCTGAACAATTTCGACCGACCGCCGGATTTGTTCCGACAGGTGAACGATCATCGCACCGGATTGGGCGTGCTTGAGGGCATACGTCAGGGCGGCCATTTCGTCGGGAATCACCTGAACGGGTTTGGCTGCGTCGACTTCCCAAATGCCCTGTTTAATCAGGTCGGCAATCTGGTTGGTATCCCGGCCCCGGCTGTCTGCATCGAAACGGATGATGACCTCGTCGAACAGTCCGCAGGCCACCCGGCCCAGTTCGGTGATATCTTCCTCCCGGCGGTCGCCCACACCGGTCAGGATGCCGACTTTATACGTGGCGTCGGCCTGCCGGATGTATTGCCCCAGGGCGCTCAGACCGTGCGGGTTGTGGGCGTAATCGACCAGAACGCAATGTTGCTGGAAACGGAAAAAATTCATCCGGCCCGGCGTATTTTCAAACGATGGCGTAAACGTGCGCAGTCCCTCGGCGATTTGTGAAACCGCAATCTGCTGACAAAAAGCCGCCAGCGTAGCCGCCAGAATGTTCTCGATCATGAACGGAGCCGTACCGTTGAAAGCCAGCGGGATGTTCTGGATGTGTTCCACCCGGATTTGTTCGTTACCGCGCCGGAGGGTGATAAACCCGTCTTCGTAAACGGCCACCAGACCGCCCGCCCGGTAGTGGGCCACCACATGATCGCTCCCGGGGTGCATACTGAACAGCGCAATCTGACTGCTCAGGTTTTCCCGCATGGCGTAAGTCGGCGCATTGTCGGCGTTCAGAATGGCATAGCCGCCGGGTTTGACGCTCTCCGCTACAATGGCTTTGACGCGGGCCATATCCTCGATGGAATTGATGTCGCGCAGGCCGAGGTGGTCGGCGGCCACGTTGGTGATGATGCCCACATCGCACTGGTCAAAAGCCAGACCCGCCCGGAGCATACCGCCCCGGGCGCATTCCAGTACGGCTACGTCCACGGTCGGGTCCTGCAACACTTTCAGGGCGCTGGCCGGTCCGGTGCAGTCGCCTTCTTCAATCATCGCATCACCGATGTAAATACCGTCCGTAGTCGTGAAGCCAACGGTATACCCCGCCTGCCGGATCAAATGCCGGGTAAGCCGGGTGGTGGTCGTCTTGCCATTCGTTCCCGTAATCGCAACAATCGGAATGCGGCCCGGCATGGATGTGCCCGGCATGGATTGACCTGCGGTTTCCGGAAAGAGCATATCGGCGATGGCTTTACCCACGTCGCGCGGTTTGCCTTCGGTGGGGTGGGTATGCATACGCAGGCCCGGCCCCGCGTTCACTTCAATAACCATTGCCCCCGATTTTTTCAGCGGAACGGTAATATCGGTGGCCATCAGGTCAATTCCGCAGATATCCAAACCGATGGTTCGGGCGGTCCGCTCGGCCATCGCCCTGATCTCGGGGTGTACATCGTCGGTTACGTCGATTGAGGTGCCGCCCGTACTCAGGTTAGCGGTTTTTTTCAGGCACACTTCCTTTCCGTCCTCCGGAACGGAGTCGATCGTCAGGTGCTGTTCGCTCAGCAGGTTGATTGTGGCTTCGTCGAGCTGAATCTTCGTCAGCAGGTTAACGTGCCCATCCCCGCGCCGGGTGTCCTGGTTTACTTTATCAACCAGTTGGCGGATGGTAGAGATACCGTCTCCCACGACGCAGGCCGGAACCCGCCGGGCCACCGCGCAGAGTTTGTAATCAATCACCAGCAGCCGGTAATCATGCCCTTCGGCAAACTGCTCGACCAACACGCGCTCACCGTGCATTTTAGCCAGCAAAAAAGCCTTGAAAAGTGATTCAACCGTCCGGATGTTGGTGGTGACTCCCCGGCCGTGGTTTCCGTCGAGTGGTTTAACCACCAGCGGGAAGTCCAGTCGCCGGAGCACGGCTTGCAGATCATTTTCTGTCTGGATCACTTCGCCGTCGGGAACGGGAATGTTGACGTTGTGGAGCCGACGCTTGGTTTCGTCTTTATCGGCGGCCAGTTCAACGGCGATGGCGCTGGTCTGGCTGCTGACGGTGGCCTGAATCCGTTTCTGGCGGGCACCGTAGCCCAATTGCACCGATGAATCTGAATCCAGCCGGATGGCGGGAATGCCTTTCCGGTGGCAGGCGTTGACAATGGCCGCCGTGCTCGGACCCAGCCGGTTTTCTTCGTGCAGTCGTTTCAGTTCGTTAATCGTAGCCGTGAGCGGGTACTCGGTTCCATCAATCAGCGCCTGGGCAATCTGAACCGCACACTGGGCCGCGTAAATGCCGGCTTTTTCTTCCTCGTAGGCAAAAACCACATTGTAAATACCGTGCTCTCCGGTTCCGCGCGTGCGTCCAAATCCGCACTCCATGCCCGCCAGCGTCTGGATTTCCAGCGCTATATGTTCAATGACGTGCCCCATCCAGGTACCGGTTTCAACCCGGTAGAAAAAACCGCCGGGGCGCCCTTCCGAACAGCGGTGATTATACAGGCTGGGCAGTAATTGCTGTATCCGTTCGTAAAATCCAGGTAGCGTATTGGTCGGAAAATTCTCCAGTTCCTCCAGATCCAACCGCATCACGATCAGTTTGTGCCGACGTACTGACCAATAGTTCGGCCCTCTTAGGGCGCGTATGTCCATAATTTTCATTGCACTCTTCCTGTAAAATAGATGTAAGGGGTTAACTCAGCAAGGGAAAATTGTTCCTGATTGCAGGATAGAATTTACGGAAACGTACTGTCTGTGGGTAAAATTTGTTTTTTGATTCATGCTAAAAGCATTTTCAGGCGTCTATTGCGTTTGGATTTGACATAGTGTTGGGGCCTTACAAATCTCCATTGCCTTGATACTGTTGAGGTTAGATTCAATTAATTCTTTATATTATTCAATAACCTGGATTTTTGTAAATAGTTATGGCGGGTAATTTAATTTGTGAGTATACGGCCTGTTGATTATTGAGACCTGCGTTGGAGCGTATTGTTACAGGATAAACGTTGAGGGCATGAACGGAGGATAAGCGTCAGTAAACGCTTCGGGATGGGGCTTGCCGCATGGTACGGCGTTGGCGCCCTGAGGTACAATTGTATCAGGGGATTAATCGGTAGAAAGCCGGAAGGAGATACGGTTTGGAGCGTTACCGGATTTCTTTGTTGTCCATGATCGGCTTGGGATGCACCACGTAGACATCCAGAACCGCCAGCGGACGCGCCAGGTATTCGCGGATCAGCGTGCGGAACGAATAGCCGCCGGGAATGTCCTGGGCGGCAAACGCAACGGCATTCATGCCCTGGTGGTTGCCAATGTATAAAGCCCGGGCGTTATGGAAATTCTGGGAGATGATCGTAATCTTATCCTGATTAAACACCCGTTTGCACCGAACCACCGAATCGAAGGTGCGGTAGCCCGCGTAGTCAAGAATCATGTCGGATTCGGGAACACCCAGCCGAATCAGGGCCTTTTTCATGTCGGCCGGTTCGTTATAGTACTCCGAATCGTTATTCCCGCTCAGGATAATGTGCTTGATTTTGCCGACTTTCCACAACCGGGCGGTTGCTTCCATCCGGTACCGGAAGAAGAGGTTTTCGTTGCCGCTTTTGACGGATTTGCTGGTGCCAAGCACCAGCCCCACATCGTTGGACGGCAACTTATTGATGTCAAAATACACCTGACTCCGGGTGCTGTACACGACCCAGAAATTACAAAGGAGCACAACCGTAACGCTCACAAAGGCAACGGCAATGCCGCCTTTGAGCAGACGCTTCACCCGCAGCAGGCGGGTTCGGGGGCTGGCTTCCTTGTAATCGCCGGATTGTCGGCCAGTCGTGTACGGCATCGGATTCATGTCATGAGAACAAGCCTAGTTGTTGCACTTTTTTCTCAGAACCGTTGTCATCAATGGCGGATGGTTCGTCCACGGGCTCATCGATGTCCGCTTCTTCAACTAGTAAGTTAGAATTTATTGTCCTATTTTCCGCAATTTCCCGCTCATTAATCTGTCGTGGGGGCAATAACTTCACTTCCTTTACTTTGGCAAAGGGCAATTTTGCTCCCAATGCCTTCCAACCCCGCACGTCGATGAAACCTTCGGGTTCGAGCACCATTTTTTCGAGCGGTCCGCGTTCTTTCATCTGGTGGACAATTTCGAAACGCGGGTGCTGATCGGCCGAAACCGCCAGCATCTTCGAGCCTTTGGCATCGCCGACGAAGTTAAATTTCTTGTCCTGCGTCGTGGTCTCGACCTTAAATCGTTTGACGTAGTGCGACTTCTGATTGGCTTCGTAGTACACCGTCGACAGAATCCGCTCGGGATCAAATTTCTCCAGGATCGCAATTTCGGACGGTTCGTAGCGGTTGGTCAGGTTGTAGTTGGTCAGTTCATACTGCCCATCCTTATAGACCACCAGAATGCTCATGCCGTTGTCGAAGTTGCCGAGGTATTTTCCGCGTTCGTCGCGGTTCAGACGTCCCAGGTGTTCATCATACCAGATATCGACCCCGCCGAGCGTTGAAACGCCCCCCGATTTCAGGCTTACTTTCCGAACCGGATACTTGGTGACAATATTGCCCTGCGCCGACCGGTTTTTAATACCGACCTCCGCAAAATTGTAATCAAACTGCTTGATCTTGGCTGTGCTCTGGGCTGTCAGATTGATGGTGACAACCTCCGCTTCTCCGTTGTCGTTGGCGGTAAACCACAGCACTTTCGACTTCGGATTGCCCATAGTCAGGTCATACTCCCGGTCGCGGGTCACGGCGGTCACGCTAAACCGTTTGGCCATCGTTATGCCCGATTTACCGTCCAGATACAGCAGGTTATACACCTTCCGCTCGTCATTTTTCTTAAAGACGGCGCAGTAGATAATATCCTTACCCACGAAGGTTTTATCCTGAACTTTGGTGACCAGGCATTTGCCATCACGCCGGAACACGATGATATCGTCAATATCGGAGCAGTCCGACACGAACTCGTCTTTCTTCAGGCCGGTACCGACAAATCCGCCTTCCCGATCCACATAAAGTTTTGCGTTGTTGGCCGCCACCACGTTGGCCGCGATGGTATTAAACGTCCGGATTTCGGTTTTTCGCTCCCGTCCTTTGCCGTATTTTTTGAGCAGCTCTTTGAAGTAGCTGATGGCGTAGCGGGTCAGGTTCGCGAGGTTGTCGTCGGTTTCGGCCAGTTCCTGTTCCAGCCGGCGCATGAGTTCTTCGGCTTTGAAGGCGTCGTATTTCGAAATCCGCTTGATCCGGATTTCGGTCAGCCGAATCAGGTCGTCTTCCGTAATTTCGCGGTAGAACTGTTTTTTGAACGGTTTCAGTCCTTTGTCGATGGTAGCCAGAACGGCTTCAAACGTTTCGCACTCCTCGATTTTCCGGTAAATACGGTTTTCGATAAAGATCTTTTCGAGCGAACTATACAGCAGTTTTTCCAGCAACTCACTCCGGCGGATCTGCAACTCGCGTTCGAGCAGCGCAACCGTCTGGTGCGTGTTGATTTTCAGAATGTCGGTAACCGAAACAAAGTGCGGTTTGTCCCCGATAATCACGCAGGCATTGGGCGACACCGATACCTCGCATTCCGTAAACGCATACAGGGCGTCGATGGTAATATCGGGCGAAACACCGGGGGCCAGATGCACGTGAATTTCAACATCCTTCGACGTCAGATCCTCCACTTTCTTGATCTTGATCTTGCCGTCGTCGTTGGCTTTAATAATCGAATCCTTGATGGAAGTCGTCGTGGTGCCAAACGGTATTTCGCGGATAATCAGCGTTTTCTTGTCAAATTCCTCGATCTTCGCCCGAATGCGGACTTTACCGCCCCGGCTACCGTCGTTGTAGTTACTGATGTCAACGTAACCGCCGGTCAAAAAATCGGGATATAACGTGACGGGCTTGTCTTTCAGGATATTGATCGACGCATCGATCAGCTCAATGAAGTTGTGCGGCAGAATTTTGGTCGATAAGCCCACGGCAATCCCTTCCACGCCCAGCGCCAGCAGCAGGGGGAATTTAACGGGCAGGGTGACGGGTTCCTTCTTCCGGCCATCGTACGACAACTGCCATTCGGTGGTCTGCGGATTGAAAAGAACGTCGTTGCCAAATTTCGACAACCGGACCTCGATGTAGCGGGGTGCGGCAGCGCCGTCGCCGGTGCGGACATCACCCCAGTTTCCCTGCGTATCGAACACCAGGTTTTTCTGCCCGATGGTGGTCATTGCGTCGCCAATCGAAGCATCACCATGCGGGTGGTACTGCATGGTCTGGCCGATTACGTTCGCGACTTTATTAAAGCGTCCGTCGTCCATTTCCTTCAGGGCGTGCAGAATCCGGCGTTGCACCGGCTTCAGACCGTCTTCAACGGCCGGAACCGCCCGTTCCAGAATGACATAGGAAGCATATTCTAAAAACCAGTTTTCGTATAGGCCCGACACCACGGTTTGCTGGTGGAGGGTATTTTCATTTTGCTCTTCCGGTAGTTCAGTGGGATCCAGAATTTCGCTCATTCGACTAATGACGGTAAAACTCGGTGGTAAATGCTATCGTTTTGATGGGCTCGGCGGGAAAAAAACCGTCGATAGCTTTATAAAGATACAACCTTTTTTGGAAAAAAGTGCCTTAAATGCGCTGAAATGCGGCATTATGAGCATAATCGTTGTACCCCTATATCGCCAGATCAGAAACTTACAAAAGCACGAACGACTGTCAATCCGGTTATGCCCGGGCAATCATTCCCCTTTTATACGCTTTGCCTGATCGCTCTTTCCTGAAAACGTTATATGATACTTGTATTACAAATATAGTAATTATAAATCAGAATGCGGTATTTCTTCCCTTAAATCAGCCCCTGCGGTCATAAATACCGTTCGGGCCAGTGAAAGAGCGGGTGTCCCGGAAGGACGGTTTAATCGCAACGGCGAACCATCGGTGGGCTGGAAAATGGCGATGTTACTTAGGCACCGAATTGATTACCATCAGCAGTTCGCTGATCATCATGGCCGTTGCTCCCCAGACTTTAAAGCCCTGAAGCTGATAGAAAGGGGCGTCAATGATCGTACCGCGTACTTCAATGGCATTGGCACCAATAATGGTTTCATCCATCAATTCTTCTAACGATACCTCGACAACGTGCTCCACCTCACGCGGATCGGGGTAAAAATCCGGGCGGTAAGGCAGAATACCCACGACCGGCTGAACGAAAAAATTGCTGGGGGGAATATACAACTCGGTCAGCTTACCGAGCACTTTTACATCCGTCACGCGAATGCCGACTTCTTCCTGCGCTTCCCGCAGGGCCGTCCGGATCAGGCTCTCATCCGTTCGTTCCATGCGTCCGCCCGGAAAGGCCATCTGTCCGGCGTGAACGCCGTCGTACTGCGGACGCAGAATAAGCGGAACCAGAATAGAACCCCGGTACGGGTAAAAGACAATGAGCACGGCGCTGCGCCGGGTGCGTTCATTCGGTTGCATAGCCGTTCGCAGCCGCGAGGCCGAAGCCATTTTCTTATGGGCCTCAGCACCGGGCAGCGGTTCCGCCAGTCGTTCTTTGAGGGCACTGGCAAAGCTATGAAACGAAAGATCAAGCATATAGTTTGGCTACTTGTTCAGCACATTTTTCACCGTCCATCGCGGCCGATACAATACCGCCCGCGTATCCCGCTCCCTCGCTACAGGGAAATAACCGGCTGATCTGGACGTGTTCGAGCGTGTCGGGCCGACGCGGAATCCGGACCGGCGAGGACGTACGGCTTTCCACTCCAATCAGTTGCGCTTCGTTGGTGACGTATCCGCGCATTGATTTTCCGAATTGCTGCAAACCGGTTTTCAGGGGCATGGCAATCGTTTCGGGCAATACCGCCTGCATATCAACCGACTGAAGACCGGGCTGGTATGAAGTCGGCAGCAGGCTTTTGGAAACCCTACCGTTCACAAAATCGGAAACCCGTTGCGCCGGGGCGGTCTGGTTACCGCCCGCGAGCTGACAGGCCCGTTGTTCGAGTTCTTTCTGAAAGTGTATTCCGGCCAGTGGACCGTATTCTTTATAGTTGTTCAAATCCGTATCGTGAACCGCCACGACCAGCCCCGAATTGGCGTACTTCGAATCCCGGCGTGAGGGCGACATCCCGTTCACAACCAGTTCGCCCGGGGCCGTAGCCGCCGGAACGATGAAGCCGCCCGGACACATGCAGAACGAGAAAACACCCCGTTCCACGCCTTTATGCCGGGTTTGCGTCACCAGACTGTACGAAGCCGCGGGCAGGTAATCGCCCCGCTCGGGCCGGTGGTACTGAAGCTGGTCGATCAGCGACTGCTGGTGTTCAATCCGGACGCCCATCGCAAATGGTTTGCTCTCGATGGTAATTCCTTTCCGGTGCAACAATTCAAAAACGTCGCGGGCCGAATGTCCCGTCGCCAGAATGACGCCCAGACCCGTCAGTTCATCACCCCGGTCGGTTATCACGCCCCTGACTTCGTTCTGTTCGATCAGCAGATCCACCATGCGCGTGTCGAACCGGACCTCGCCACCGGCTTCGATGATGCTTTGCCGCAGGGCCACCACCACCTCGGGCAGTTTGTTGGTGCCGATGTGCGGGTGGGCATCCACCAGAATCTGCTCCGTGGCTCCGTGGGCCACGAAAATTTCCAGAATCCGACGCACATCGCCCCGCTTTTTGGAACGGGTATAGAGCTTGCCGTCGGAATACGTACCCGCCCCGCCTTCACCGAAGCAATAGTTCGATTCGGGGTTTACTTTGTGGTCCTTATTGATGGCGGCCAGGTCGCGCCGACGCGCCCGGACATCGCTGCCGCGTTCCAGCACGATGGGTTTTAGGCCCAGTTCGACCAGCCGCAAAGCCGCAAACAAACCCGCCGGACCGGCCCCCACCACAATCACCGGGCGGGCGTGGCTTACATCCGGGTACGACTTCTGGTAGGCAATCAGCGGGCGTGGTGGTTCGTCCACATAGATTTCGGCATCGACGTGTACCTTAACCTGACGTGAACGGGCGTCGATGGACTGCCGCAGCTTACGAACGACGGGACGTTCCGGCTGGGCAATCAGGTCGGCCGGAAGCTGTAATCGGTTGTATATTTCCCGCTCAAAAGCCGTGTTATCAAAAGCAATATCGGGTTCAAGCGTTAATGAAAGCGAATGAATCATAGGTATTATTTCCTATAAGCTCAACAACCGGACCCCGTTTCAGGTTCGCCGTTTATTTCTTATATTATTTTAGTATTAATTGGTAAATTTATTTAATCAACTTGAATTAACACGGGCTGACCTGAACTTATCATTCGTTTTTCCACGCCCTGACCCTATCTTTGACCCTGTGATGGGGCGTTCCGGTGAAGAAACCGGCGTCTCTTTCTGCCTGATGAAATCCACGTTCTAATGAAAAAGACTTTTTTCCTGATTTTACTCAGTACCCTGCGTTTATCTGCACAAAAAACCGCTCCGCCCGCGCCCTACGGCGCCCTGCCGAGTCCGCAACAGGTTGAGTGGCAGAAGATGGAGTACTATATGTTTATCCACCTGGGGCCGAACACGTTTACCAACAAAGAATGGGGCCACGGCGATGAAGACCCCAAGGTATTTAACCCCACCAGACTCGATGCTCGCCAATGGGCCCGCACGGCCAAAGCCGCTGGTATGAAGGCCATTATCATCACGGCCAAACACCACGACGGCTTCTGTCTGTGGCCCAGCAAATTCAGCAAGCATACCGTACGGGAAAGCGCCTGGAAAAACGGTCAGGGTGATGTGCTGCGCGAATTGTCCGACGCCTGCAAGGAATACGGTTTGAAATTCGGGGTATATCTCTCGCCCTGGGACCGTAACCATCCCGCCTACGGAACGCCGGAGTATAACCAGATTTTTGCCAACACGCTCGACGAAGTACTGAGCAACTACGGCGAGGTATTTGAACAGTGGTTCGACGGGGCCAACGGCGAAGGAGCCAACGGCAAACGGCAGGAGTACGACTGGGACCTGTTCCGGGGTGTGGTGTATAAACACCAGCCCAAGGCCATCATTTTCAGTGATATCGGTCCGGGTTGCCGCTGGATGGGCAACGAAAGCGGAATTGCGGGCGAAACCAACTGGTCGACGCTGAACACCGACGGGTTTGGAA
The DNA here is from genome assembly GCF_003259745.1 of Larkinella arboricola. Lineage (GTDB taxonomy): Bacteria > Bacteroidota > Bacteroidia > Cytophagales > Spirosomataceae > Larkinella > Larkinella arboricola. The sequence goes on from NZ_QLMC01000007.1 coordinate 246,044, forward strand.
TGGGCAGTGCCGCCCCGCCGACGCACGTACTCAACACCGGTAATGAAAACGGAAAATACTGGATTCCGGCGGAGGTCGATGTGTCGATCCGGCCGGGCTGGTTCTACAGCCCCGACACCGACGACCGGGTGAAGACCCTGACCCACCTGATGAAAATCTATTATTCGTCGGTGGGCCGCAACGGAAATCTGCTGCTGAATGTGCCGGTTTCGCGCGAAGGGCTGATTCACAAAAACGATTCGACCCGTCTGATGGAATTCCGCAAAACCGTGGCCGAGTCGTTCAAAACGAATCTGGCGCTGGGCAAAACCGTGACGGCTTCGGCGGTGCGGGGCAAAGACCAGCGGTTTGGTGCCAAAAACCTGCTGGACGGTAACTACGACACCTACTGGACCACCGACGATGCCGTTCGGCAGGGCTCGTTTGTGATCGATCTGGGCAAACCGACGGAGATCAACCGGATTGTCCTGCAGGAATACATCCCGCTGGGGCAGCGCGTCAAATCCTTCAAAGTGGAAGCCTGGAACGGCAAGCAATTTGAAACCATCGACCAGCAGACCACCATCGGCTACAAGCGCATTCTGGTGTTCCCGACCCTGAAAACGACGAAGGTCCGGGTGACCATTCTGGAATCCAATGCCTGCCCGGTGCTGGCGGAATGCGCCCTGTACAAAGCGACCGAACTGCTGTCGAACCCCGAAATTGCGCGCAATAAGCAAGGTTTGGTAACCATCACCTCCGAAGTAGCCGACCCGGTTATCCGGTATACGACCGACGGCTCGGAACCGACGCTGGCATCGACCCGCTACACGGCCCCGTTCAACTACGCCAAAGGAGGCACCATCAAAGCCAAAGCGTTTATCAAAAACGGTGCGGAGTCGTCGGAAGTCGTTCCGGCTTCGTTTGATCTGGCACCCGAAAAGTGGTCGGTGGTGGCCAGTGACGACAGACTGCGGAATGCGGCCAGCCGCGCCATCGACTCCAATCCGCGCACCATCTGGCAAACCGGACGGCAGGAGGGAAGCGCCAAATACCCGCACGAACTGGTGGTGAACCTGGGCGAGACGCTGAACCTGAAAGGTTTTACGTATACACCCCGTCAGGACGGTCAGAACGGCGGCACGATTTACCAGTACAGTTTCTACGTGAGCGAAAACGGTACCGACTGGAAACCCGTTCTGGAAAAACAGGCGTTTGCCAACATCCGGAATAACCCGGTGAAACAGGAAGTGCCGTTTGCCAGTCCGCAGAAAGCCAAATTCATCAAACTCATGGCCCTTTCGTCGGTGAACGAGAATGAAAACTGGGCGTCGGCTGCGGAATTGGGCGTGCTGGTAAACTAACCCTACGAAATCAACAACCCTATGCCCGTCAGGTTCGCGCAATCTTTTGCCCAGCCTGACGGGTTTTCTTTTTAAACGATGGCACATTCAACAGGCTTTGAAGCCCCCGATTTTTACGGAATCGACGAACTGCTGACGGAAGAACAGAAGCTGGTTCGGGCGTCGATGCGGGCGTTTGTCAACCGGGAAATCAGCCCCATTATCGAAGAATGCGCCCAGCGTGGAGCGTTTCCGAAATCGCTGGCCCGGAAGTTTGGCGAGATGGGGGCCTTCGGTCCGACGCTTCCGACGGAGTACGGCGGGGGCGGACTCGATGCCATTTCCTACGGTCTGATGATGCAGGAAATTGAGCGGGGCGATTCGGGCATGCGGTCCTGCGTGTCGGTACAGAGTTCGCTGGTGATGTGGCCGATTTACGCGTACGGGTCCGACGAACAGAAGCGCCGGTTTCTGCCCCGACTGGCCACGGGCGAACTGCTGGGGTGCTTCGGGCTGACCGAACCCGACCACGGTTCGAACCCCGCCGGAATGCAGACCTCCTTTGTGGAGCACGACGATTACTACCTGCTGAACGGTTCCAAGCTCTGGATCACCAACGCGCCGGTGGCCGATGTGGCCGTGGTCTGGGCCAAAAACGAACAGGGCCGGGTGCGGGGTTTGCTGGTGGAACGCGGTATGGACGGTTTTTCAACGCCCGAAATTCACGGCAAATGGTCACTGCGGGCCAGCGCGACGGGTGAACTGGTGTTTCAGGACGTGAAGGTACCTAAGGAAAATCTGCTGCCCGGAGCCGACGGTATGAAAGGGCCGTTGCGTTGTCTGGATCAGGCCCGGTACGGTATTGCCTGGGGCGTGGTGGGAGCGGCTATGGATTGTTACGATTCCGCCCGGCGGTACGCGCTCGAACGGCAGCAATTCGGAAAGCCTATCGCGTCGTTTCAACTGGTGCAGAAGAAACTGGCCGAAATGCTCACCGAGATTACGAAAGCGCAGTTGATCTGCTGGCGGCTGGGTGTTCTGAAAAACGAGGGGAAAGCCACTACAGCCCAGATTTCGCTCGCCAAACGCAGCAACGTCGAAATGGCGCTGAACGTGGCGCGGGAAGCCCGGCAGATACACGGAGCAATGGGTATTTCGGGTGAATACCCGATCATGCGCCACCTGATGAACCTGGAATCGGTGGTTACATACGAGGGCACCCACGACATTCACCTGCTGATTCTGGGTAACGAGATTACCGGGATTCCGGCGTTTAAGTAAACGGTTTTGGTCCAAAAGAAAAAGGGTGGCCCAGCAGACCACCTTTTCATTTTAGGCTAAAAACATACTAAAGCTTTTCGGAAACGGTTAAACCGGTTATTTGCCGAGCATCTCCGTTGTTACCCCTTTCTCGACGGCTTTCATGACCCGGAAGAAATTGCCGCTCCAGATTTTCTCGATACCCTTTCGGGAATAACCCCGCCGGACAAATTCCACGGTAAAGTTTTCGTACTGGCTCACATCAAAGCAGTCGGCCAGCGCACCGCCACCGTCGAAGTCGGCACCCATGCCCACGTGGTCAATCCCGATCAGTTTGACAATGTGGTCAATGTGATCAACCGCATCTTTGACCGTCGCCAGTTGCGCGGGGTACTTTTTGTTGAGGTCCATGAATTCGGCCCGGGCCTTCTGCTGGTCTTCCTCCGACAGCTTGCTCATGGCCCCCATCATCGAACGCCGGTCTTTCACGCCCCATTTCTCAAACAGGGCCTTCTGGGCGGCTTCGCGTTCGGGGCTGGGCGGGATGGTTTTGACGTAATCGCTCAGCAGGTTGAGTTGCACGACCCCGCCGTTTTTGGCCAGCGCCTTCAGCATGTCGTCGGTCAGGTTGCGCGGGTGATCGCAGACGGCTTTGGCCCCCGAATGCGACGCGATGATGGGCACTTTCGACAGGCGGATTACGTCGTAGAACGTTGAATCCGAAACGTGCGACACGTCGATCATCATGCCCAGCCGGTTCATTTCGGTCACCACCTGCTCACCCAGCGGACTCAGCCCCTGGTATTCGGGACCTTTTGGATCGGTGGAGGAATCGCAGATGTCGTTGTTGCTTGAATGGCAGAGCGTCATGTAGCGGGCACCCCGGTCGTAAAACTTTTTGAGCATCGAAATGTCGTGGCCCATCGGGTAGCCGTTTTCCACGCCGATAAAGATAACGCGTTTGCCGGTTTTACCGATGCGCAGGGCGTCCTGGGGCGTGGTGGCCAGTTCGGCTTCGCTGCTGGTCTTCTTGAGCGTCGTTTCAATCGCATCAAAAATACCCAGCGCTTTCTGTTTGGCGGCTTCGTGTCCCTCCGGGGTGCGCGGTCCCTGACCGAGATAAACCGCCCAGAAAATAGCATCCAGACCACCTTTCCGCATCCGTGGATAATCTACCTTGCTGTTGGTGGTGCGCGGGTCGTTTTCTTTCGTAACATCAAAACCACCGCGCGAGAGCAGCATGGGCGTATCGGCGTGGGTGTCCACCGTGAACGCTTTTTCGTGAATCTTCTTCGCTTTTTTCAGCAGTTCTTTGTCGTCATCCGCAGCCAGCGAAACACCGGTACTCAGGCAGGCCAGAAGGGTAGGGTATAACCAGTTTTTCATCGTAAACAGTTGATTAGAAGTGGAAAACAGGAGCGGGTATGCCATTGGTACACCCGCTTTCGAAGGAATTATTTGGCAAACCAGAGTTTGAGTTTTTTATCGTTTTGGCCTCCCTGACGTTTCAGGGCCGCATCAAAGTTGGTATAGTTCAGCGACTCTTCGGAACCCGGATACGGCAGGCGCGTCGGCACAACGCCGTTGTTGGTGTTCAGGGCGGGGGGCGTCAGTGCCGGAATGCCCGTGCGCCGGTATTCGGCCCAGGCTTCGAGTCCCTGACCGTAGAGGGCCATCCATTTCTGCTCCATGAGTTGGGTATACCCGACGGCTCCTTCTTTCAGAGCGTTGGCGGTCAGGTAAGCCGGTGAAACCGTCAGCTTGTATTGCTCGTGCGAAGCCGTAATGGCGCTGTTGTAAAGCGTGGCGGTATTGCCCGCAGCCGTGATGCCGTTGTACGCAAACTCGGCCTTGATAAAGAGCAGTTCGGCGTAGCTCATGATCACACCCGGGGCGGTTGCGCTGGTAAAATACGTTCCGACTTTTGAGGTTTTCGACAAGCCCAGCGCGTTGGCATCCGAGGCTGACAAACCGTTCGGAACGCCTTTAAACTCACCACCGTCGGCAGGTCGGTCGGCATACACCGCCAGCCGGGCGTCGCCCAGCGCCAGCATTTTGTTCACCAGCGTGGCACTCACCCGGTGGTCGTCGCGGGTTTTGCGGTTTTCGTTGATCGGGTTGTTGTTGGGGGCAGCCGCCAGATAATTCAACTGAACGTTGTCGGCATTGGAAGCCAGCACCGGGTATTTGGCCGGATCGCTCAGAATCCGGTTGATCTCCGCTTTCACGTCGATGGGCGCATCGGCTTTGTTCAGCATCCGCAGCAACAGGCGCAGGCTGAGCGAGTTGGCAAACTTCTTCCAGCGAGTCAGATCTCCGCCTAGCAGAATGTCACCACCGATGGCTTTGCTTTTGTCGGCTGCGTCGATCAGGTCGCTGGCTCCTTTCAGTTCGGCCACCAGACCGGCATAGACGTCTTTCTGGGCGTCGTATTTAGGCTGAAGTGTGCCTTCCAGCCCTAGAACGGCATCTTTGTAGGGAATATCGCCGTAGGTGTCCGTTAACAGCGAAAACACCCACGAACGCAGAATGACGGCTACGGCCTGGTAGTTGGTGTTGCCGGTTTCGGCTCCGATTTTGTAAATCCGCTGGTAGTCGGCCAGCGACTCGATGTAAAAATCCCGCCAGCTATTGCTGATGATGTCGTTGGAAATTGTGTACTGATCCACGTCCGTGTACTGAATCCGCGCCCAGTGCTGCGAAATACCGGAGCCGATGTCCTGCCCCAGCGAACCACCCCAGTACACATCAACCGCGCTCTGAATACCGTGCGGCATAAAAAGGTCCGCCGAAGCCGTGGTGGGGTTGTTGGGGTTGGTGTTGATGTCGTCAAAATTCTCCGTGCAGGACGACAGACTCAGAAAGAGCACGGCCACCACGGCTTTATATCGGAAAGAAAAATAAGTCTGTTTCATACAAGTTTGTCGGGTTGGCTGACGGTATTCGCTTCCTGTTGCTTTTGGCTAGTCACCACAGTGTCTGCTGAAAACCGTCAACGGATGTTACAAATTGAAACCAATGTTGAAGCCGATGGACCGGGTGGTTGGAATCTGTCCGTTTTCGATGCCTTGCAGGTTGCCGTCGTTGTAGTAGCTCGTTTCCGGATCGATGTGCGGCACCTTGCTGTGCAGCAGCGCCAGATTACGGCCTACCACCGAGATGGCAATGTCGCGGAAGGGCAGGCGCTTGAACACCTGACCAGACAGGACATAGCTCAGCCGGACTTCCCGCAGTTTGACAAAGCTGCCGTCGAAAATGGTGCCTTCGTTGTTGGTCAGCGAGTAGTATTTGTGGTGCCATTCTTCCGACGAAACCCGCACGTCGTTGGGCACGTAGTTGGGTTCTGCCGCCGTACCGATGTTTTTCACCCCTTCGCCAATAATACCGTCTTCACGACCCCGGGTAGTTTCTTTCAATACGCCGGTATACCGACCGATGTTGATGGACTGCGAGAAGATATCGCCACCTTGTTTAATGTCGATCAGCGTGCTCAGCGACAGGGCTTTGTAGGTAAACGTGTTCTGGATACCGCCGATCCATTTAGGGGTAAAGTTGCCGAGAATCCGGCGGACGGGGTCGAGTTGGGGAATGCCTCCGCTGTAGACGATGTTGCCGTTCGGATCGCGCAGGAAGCCCTGTCCGAAGAACGTTCCGTAGGGCTGGCCGATGCGGGCTTCCACCCCCATACCGCGAATGTTGATGTCCTGATTCAGTTGGTACGTCGTGAGCCCTTCCGCCAGTTCGATTACCTTGTTGCGGTTTTGTGCCCAGTTCAGAACCACATCCCACTGGAACGGACCCGCCTTAACCGGTGTGGCCGATAGTTGAATTTCAACCCCTTTGTTTTCCAGCCGGCCGGCGTTCAGCAGTTTGGAGGCAAAACCCGTTGCGTTGGAAACGTTCACTTTCAGAATCTGGTTGAACGACTGTTTGTTGTAATACGTCACATCCAGCCCCACGCGGTTATGCCACAGTTTGACTTCGGCCCCCACTTCGTACGAATTCGTTAATTCCGGTTTCAGGTTGGCGTTCAGCATCGCGTTACTCTCGGCCAGGGCGGGCGTGCTGCCCCAGGCATTGGCGTAGGCGTAGGTTTGCATCAGGTTGTACGGGTCGGTATCGTTTCCGACGCGGGCAACACCGCCCCGGATTTTGGCAAACGACAGTACCGGTGAATTGATGCTGAACATATCGGTCAGAATGGCGCTGACGGCCGCCGAGGGGTAGAAGTAGGAACGGTTGTTGGCGGGCAGCGTACTCGACCAGTCGTTGCGGGCCGTCAGGTCCACAAACAGGTAGTTCCGGAAACCGAGGTTGGCCGACGCGTAAAGGCTGTTGACGACCCGCTGATTGTAGCCGGTATTATCCGTTACCGGACGCTGGCGGGAGTTTCCGATGTTCCAGACGCGCGGAATGGCGAGTTCCGCGGCCCCGGTATAATTCCGCTGGTAGTAGTTCCGACGGTGGTTGCCGCCGATGTTTGCCGTCACGTCGATGTCACCGAATTTGCGGGTTGCGTTCAGCAGAAAGTCGGAGTTGGATTCCTGAACGAAAATCTGCTCTTCGTTGTAGCTGTCGAACAGGTTGGCCGTCCGGGCGGCATTTTTGGTTTTCCGCCGGTCGTTGTAAAAATCCGTTCCCGAACGGGCGGTCAGGCTGAGCCAGTCGGTGAATTTGTACGTCGCCGAGAGGTTGCCAAACAGACGGTCGCGTTCGTTTTCGCGGGCACTGACGTTCAGTTGGTAGTAGGGGTTTGTCCAGTAATTGTAATTCCAGTTGTACTGGTACATGCTGCCCGGAGCCTGATAATTTTTGAGTTGTTCCATATCGACCTGCCGACCAAACCAGATGAAGTACAAACCCCAGTTGGTGCGGTTGTCGCTGCCGTCTTTGACGTAGTTTCCGCTGGCGCGAATGCTCAGTTTTTTGGTCAGGTTCCAGCCTGCGTTGAGGGCAAACGTCCGGCGTTTGTAGTCCGTGTTGGGCAGAATACCGGTCTGGTTCAGATCCGTTGCCGACAGCCGGAAATCGCCTTTCTCGCTGGCCCCCGTAATGGAAATGTTGTTGGTCAGTGTCCGACCGGTTTCGAAAAACTGGTTGACGTTATCCGGGTGAGCAATCCAGGGCGTGGGAACCCGTCTGCCGTCCGGACCAATCGGTGAGTCGAACTGCGGAAGCAGGCGGCCATCCAGTTTTGGCCCCCAGCTTTCATCAACCCCATCGTTGACGCCACCGCCCCGACCATCGACGTACGAAAACAGCCCTTTACCGCCCTGCCCGTATTCATTTTGCCATTCGGGCAGCCGGAACGGGCTGTCGAAAGCCGTATTGGAGTTGACCGAAACGCCAACGCCCCGGCTACCTTTTCCGCTTTTCAGCGTGATCAGCACCACCCCGTTGGCCCCGCGCGAACCGTACAGGGCTGCGGCACTCGGCCCTTTCAGAACGCTTACGGACTCAATATCATCCGGGTTGAGCGAACCGGCCCCGTTGCCGTAGTCGACCGCCGTTGACGAACCGTAGTTGCCGTTATCGATGGGAACACCGTCTACCACAAACAGCGGCTGGTTGTTGCTGCCGATGGAGCTGGCCCCCCGGATCACCATCCGCGACGAAGCGCCCGGCGCACCGTTGGAGTTGGTCACCTGCACCCCGGCTACTTTACCCGACAGGGCGTTGACCAGGTTGGTTTCCCGGGCCTGTGTCAGTTGTTTGCCGCTCACTTCCTGTACGGAATAACCAAGGGCCTTCTTTTCGCGGGTAATCCCGAGGGCCGTTACCACGATTTCGCCAAGCAGGGCCGCATCTTCGTCCAGCGTAACCGTGAGCATGGTTTTGTTGCTAACGGCTACCTCCGTGGGTTTGAAGCCAATAAACGAAACGATGAGGGTGGCATTGGCCGGTGTATTCAGGGTAAATTCTCCGTTGGAGTTGGTCGTGCTCCCGATCGTCGTTCCTTTAATCAGGACGTTGGCACCGGGCAAACCTGCGCCGTCTGTTTTGGATACAACCCTTCCTTTCAGGGCAATATCCTGCGCAACGCTGGCCAGACTTAGCAGCATGGCAAGCAGCAGGAAGCAAGAGGTAGAGGCTCTTCTCATAGACAGTTAAAAATTATTTAATGAAGTGAGATGAATAGGATTATTTGAGCTTACTGGATGTAAGAATTCTATAAATTGATACTTTTGGTTTTAAGTAAAAAGTGTATGTATGATTGTGTATTGTTTGAAATTAACCATACATATGCATTTATATTTAATGATATACCGTATTTTATTCTGGTAACAAGTTAAAATAACATTAATATGATAACCAAATAAAATTTTAAAATTATTTAAATAATAAAAATTTTTATCTTTAAAATTTGAATAATACAGGTTTTAATTGTGGAATTGTTGTGTTTTGTTTAGGTATACTATTGGTCTGATTTTGTTTTACTTTTTATGGTGCAATAAAGTATGATTTTTTAAGATCGGCCAGGCGGCTATGGACAGGTTGGCAGAGTCGGGGTTGTGTAAATAATGGTTAAATATGCGGTACGTTAAGCTTATGCGAGGGGCCGTGGTCTTCTGGAGAGTTGGGACCGTATCGGTGCCACAGGAATCCTGTTGATTAGTTACCGGGATTTAAGTCAGTAACTAGAAGAGACAACCGGAACCGTCCCGGTATACTGTCCGTCTGTTCTGGTAAATAGGGGATAACTTTTTGCAACAGCCCGTTGCGTTTCCGCGTAGTAGCAAGGCAGAATCAGGTGCAAAACATCCGGTGTATGACAGGTATTCTACGGTTCCGTTTCCTACTGGTTTACTGGCTGGTAAGCACCGCCCTCTATGCCGCCGGACAGGGGCTGGATTGTTCCAACGTCGGATTTGACGAAGGCACGACGCACGGCTGGACGTTGCTGAACGGCACCATTCGAGACTTCGACAGGAAAGTGGTGTATGAAAACGAGGTGACCGGTCGTTTTGAGAATGGCCACCGGATTACAAGCCTCAGCGACGGCAACGATCCCCGCATCACCGCCGAAGCCATTCCGATGGTGGCACCCGGCAGTACGCACTCCATCCGGATTGGCAACGTCAACCGGGGCGGCCGGTTTGACCGGATACGGGGTTCCTTCGTGGTAACGCCGGACAACACCCTGTTTCAATACCGGTTTGCCGTCATTCTCGAAAATCCGAACCATTCAGACTGGCAGCAGCCCGAATTCAATATCCGCATCACCACCCAGAACGGCGCAACCATCGGCTGTAGTTTTTATAATGTTACCTCCGCCGGAACCATCACCGGTTTTAAAAATCAGGGCGCCATCCGGTATCGCAACTGGACGACGGGCGCCATCAGCCTCCAGGATTACGTCGGTCAGACCATTACGGTGGAAGTAACGGTACACGGCTGCACGGAACGTCGGCATGTGGGTTACGCGTATTTTGACGCCCAATGCCTGAAAGCCGAGATCAAACCGGCGCTGTTTTGCTCGCTGGTGGATAAAACCATGACGCTGAAAGCGCCCGACGGCTTTGCTTCCTACGTCTGGAATACCGGGGCCACAACGTCGGCCATTGCCATCAATCCGGTGCAGGGAGCCCGCTATTGGGTGAAAGTGAAACCGTTTTCGAGCCTGAACGAAGACTGTGAATTTCAACTGAATCATACCGTCAGCTTCGATGCGCAAACCGAGCCCGAACCCCTGACGGCTTCGATCTGCGAGGGCGATGCCTACACCGTGGGCGATTCGACCTACCGCACCGCCGGAACCTACCTGACCCGTATCAGACGGGGCGCCGATGTCTGCGATAGCCTGGTGAAAACCATCCTGACCGTTCGCCCGCTGGCGCGCAGCACCCAAACTGTGACGATTTGTGACGGAGAGAGCTATACCTTGGGTACAACGGTGTATCGAACGGCGGGTTCTTTCGACACCCGAATTGCCCGACCCGACCCGCTTTGCGACAGCATTGTGACGACGCAGTTACTCATCAATACCATCAGTCTTTCGGTTAATCCGGACACCATCATTCGACCCAACGCCACGGCCCAGCTTCGGGCCAGGATGGCTTCGACGGGCAATTACCGCTATAGCTGGAGTCCAACGGACGGTTTGGCCTGCCCCACCTGCCCGGTTACCGTGGCGAATCCGGAGGAGACGACCCGCTATACCCTGACGGTCGAGGATATGGATTTTAACTGCCAGAAAACCGCGTCGGTTGAGATTCGCATTGGCGACTGCACCATTCACACGCCGAGCGCCTTCACGCCCAATAACGACGGCCAGAACGACATTTTTCTGGTTCTGGGTTCCGACTGCGTCACCGAGATTCAGGACTTTACCATTTATAACCGCTGGGGTGAAGTCATTTTCCGGAAGCAGCATTTCCCGGCTTCCGACCCCGCCTACGGATGGAAGGGCGACTACCTGGGCATGGCGTCGGAGAGCGGGCTGTATACGTTCAGGGTTAAAGTAGCTTTTCTGAACGGTAAAGTCGACGAGCACCGGGGTTCGTTTATGCTGCTGCACTGACGTTGGTTTGGTCAGTTTCCGCTGTGTTCGAGCAGGGCTTTCAGGCCGTCCAGATCGATGTTCTCGGCGACGAAACCCGGAAGGCCGTATCCGGGCGATGGGATTCAATCAACGGTTTTGCTGCATGAAGAAACCAAAACGGTGGGTCAGGTGTAAACTAAAACCGCACCGAAGCCTGCGCCCCGGTGCGGTTTTGTGATTTTAATACGGAATTGACTTATTGAACCGGAATGGTTTTAACAACGATTTTGACACCATTTGCAGAAGTGAAACCTGGTACGCCAAAATTATCGATCAGGTTTTTCCAATACAGGTCGCCAGGGGCTGTTGAATCACCCGCAATATCCCGACTAATATCTAAGTTCTTTTCTGTAAGATTGTCAATCCTCCAGGAATCAGGCGTTGGGATTTGGGCCGTTGTCAGCGTCAGCTTTGTGTCGTTTTCCGACAAAGCCCAAGTGCCGGTTGTCGAGGTCCCATCCAGGCTGGTTTGAACAAAGGTACCGTCGTTTTTGAATTGGAGCCGGAATTTGCTCATATCCACTAAGTATCCTGGGGTGCCTTTCGTATAGCCCGTGGTCGGAGGAATGGCTCCTAGTCCTATGGCGCCGGTTTGGATTTCCCAGGTTTGGGCGATCATTTCGGCTTTGGTTTTAACGGCGGGGGTATCGTCGTCGTCTTTGCTGCAACTCAGGAGAATGGAGGTGCTCATTAGCAGGAGCAGAATGGCTTTCTTCATGATTCAGGTGTTTAAAGGATAGAAATTTTAAGGGTACAAACTCGAACGCAAGGTATGCAATTATTTGGGGATTGTCGGGCTATTATGCCCTATAATAGGCAACGGTTTCAGGATTTAATATATTATGGAGTGCCGTGCCTGGCCGCAATTTTCCTTCTTAAACTAACATAAACACGCAATAGCTTTCCGTTTCAGCGGGCTATTTAAAGGCATCGTTATAGCGGCTATACGTAGCGGTTTCAGCCGTAACGAGACACGGTTTTTCCTGTCGGGCGTACAGGAGCCCGAAAGCTATGGATGAAGCAAAAAGAAACCTACACCTCGGCGGGAAGAAGCCAGGGTTTTATTCGCAATGGGCTCTCTGCACCGTTGAGCTGTTCCTTGATCAGCGAGCCGACAACGCCGTTAAGTTCCCGGAAGGGGTGACGCTGAGGGATTTTCCGGCGGGTAGGCTGGAGGCTACTCTGCTTTTGGAAGACGTTTTGACTGCCGGTGTTTTCTTATGCATGACGGAACCACCGCAGGCAATCATCCAGAGACCAATCGCCAGACCAAGGGCGGACTGAAATAATTTAATATTAGTGTTCATCAGTAGTGGGTGTTGTATTCGGATGCAAAGGTAAGAAATGTCCAAATGGTTGCCGAATAAAATTTGGTTAAGTGGAAAAATAAGTCCTTCAGCGGCTGTCGGCTTTCTGATACGCTGCCCGTTGCAGATAAACATGGCTTATGTTGTGGTTTCGTGAAAGAATGAATAGTAAAAAACACGTTGTGATCGCTTATAGAGTGAGCAAATGTGTCAATGAGCATTTGTGAACCGAGTAAGATAGTCCAATCGTAGATCTGACAAACTTCTTCTAAACCCTGCTAATCTCTATGAAACCGGAAACGAAATCAGTTGTCACACGACGGAAGTTCCTCGATCTGGCAACGAAAAGCACGCTGGCATCGACGGCGCTCATCGGCGGATTTCCCACCATTGTACCGGCTTCGGTATTCGGGAAAAACGCCCCCAGCAACCGCATCAATGTGGGCGCCATTGGCGTGGGCCGTATCTCGCGGGGTCACGATTTGCCGGGGGTGTGGCAGTACGACAACGCTCTGATCATGGCCGTCTGCGATGTGGATAGCAAGCGGGCTGAAGACGGCAAAAAGCTGGTCAATAGCGTTTACGCGAAGAAAACCGGGAAAGGGTCCTACGATGGCGTGAAAGTCTACGGGGACTACCGCGAATTGATAGCGAATAAAGACATCGATGCCGTAATCATCAGTACCCCCGACCACTGGCACGCTCCCATGGTGGTGCATTCGGTTGAAGCGGGAAAGGACGTATACATGCAGAAACCGGCCTCACTCACCATTTCGGAGGGCCGGTTGATGGCCGATGCCGTCAAGCGGACCGGCCGGATTATGCAGGTGGGCAGCCAGCAGCGGTCGTCGCACCAGTTCCGGTATGCCGCCGAACTGGTCCGCAACGGTCGGATTGGGCAGTTGAAAACCGTGTACGTCGGGTTACCCGGCGATCCGTCGGGCAATGAGGAGCCGGAAATGCCCATCCCGAAAAACCTCAATTACGATATGTGGCTCGGCACCACGCCGGAGGTTTATTACACCGAAAAACGGGTGCATCCGCAGCAGGATTACGACCGTCCGGGCTGGCTGCGCTGCGAACAGTTTGGCGCGGGCATGATTACGGGCTGGGGGTCGCACCACATCGACTGCGCCCACTGGGCCATGAATACCGAATACACCGGCCCGATCGAAATCTGGGGAAGGGCGGATTTTCCGAAGAGCGGTTTGTGGAATGTACACGGTATTTTTCGCACCGAAGCGATGTACGAAAACGGCGTTCACATGATCGTGAGCAACGAACTGCCCAACGGCATCCGGTTTGAAGGCACCGAAGGCTGGATTTTTGTGTCGCGGGGCGATGCCGCCGTCACCGCCAGCGATCCGGTTGCCAAACAACGGGCCGCCAAAGCGCTGGACGCCAGCGACCCCAAAATTCTTGAATCGGTGATCGGCCCGAACGAAATTCACCTGCCGGTGAGCAAGGAACACCACGGCAACTGGCTGGAAAGCATTGTCAGCCGCAAGGCGCCGATTGCTCCGGCGGAAGTAGGCCACCGTTCCTGTACGGCCTGTCTGCTGCACCACGCGGCCATGAAACTAAACCGAAAACTGTATTGGGACCCTAAAAAAGAACAATTTAAAAATGATGCCGAGGCCAATAGCCTCCTCTCGCGGCCGCAACGCTCAACGTATGCCATCAAGGCCGTTGCATCCACGAAATCTCGTTAACTTGCGCGTAACCAAACTAATTCCGAATGAACGTATCCACCGTTGCGGGCGGCTTCTTGCTGGCGGCCCTGTTTCTTTCCTGTCAGTCATCTGACCAAAAAAAGGATGACATGTTTCACCTGATTACCCTGGACCCCGGCCATTTCCACGCAGCGCTGGTGCAGAAATCGATGTTTGATAACGTTGATTCGACGGTCAGCGTCTACGCTCCGGATGGGCCGGATGTGAAGCTGCACCTCGACCGGATTCAGGGCTACAACACCCGCTCCGACGACCCGACCCACTGGCACGAAGATGTGTATCTGGGAACTGACTTTTTTGAAAAGATGCTGGCCGACCAGGCCGAGGGCAAAGCGCGGAATGTGGTGGTTATGGCGGGTAACAACAAGCTGAAAACCGATTACATCCAGAAAACCCTTTCAGCCGGTTTTAACGTGCTGGCCGATAAGCCTATGGCCATCAATGCGGCTAACTTCGAGCAGTTGAAAGAAGCGTTTTCCTCCGCCGAAAAAAATAAGGTGCTGCTGTACGACATCATGACCGAACGCTACGAAATCACGACCATGTTGCAACGGGCTTTTTCGCAGCAGGTGGCCGTGTTTGGTTTGCTCGAAAAAGGCACGCCCGAGAATCCGGCGGTGACGAAAGAGAGCGTTCACCATTTTTACAAAAATGTATCGGGCAGCATCCTGACGCGTCCGGCCTGGTTCATGGATGTGGCGCAGCAGGGCGAAGGCATTGTGGACGTAACCACCCACCTGGTTGATCTGGTGCAGTGGGAGTGTTTTCCGGAACAGACGCTTGATTACCAGAAAGACATTCAGCTAACGTCGGCCCGCCGTTGGCCCACGGACATGACCCTGAGCCAGTTTACAGCGATTACCAAGCAGGCGGCTTTCCCGGATTATCTGAAAAAAGACGTGGTGAAAGACAGCGTCCTGAAGGTGTACAGCAACGGCGAAATCAACTACCAGTTGAAAGGCGTTCACGCCAAGGTGTCTGTGATCTGGGCCTACAAAGCACCGGAAGGCACGGGCGACACCCACTATTCAATCATGCGGGGTTCGAAAGCAAACCTGATTATCCGGCAGGGGGCCGAACAGCAGTACAAACCAACGCTGTATATCGAAGCCGTTGACCCGAAAGCGGATTTGACGGCGGATCTGCAAACGGTATTGCCGACTATTCAGAAAACATGGCCGGGTGTGGAAGTAAAGAAAATTGCCAAAGGTTGGGAAGTAGTGGTTCCGGAAAAGTACAAGGAAGGTCACGAAGCGCATTTTGGCCGGGTTGCCGAGAAATACCTCGAATACCTGAAAGCCGGTTCGCTGCCCGAGTGGGAAGTTCCGAACATGATCGCCAAGTATTACACGACCACCCAGGCCCTGGAACTGGCTAAAAAATCCAAAGCTGAACTAGCAACCAAATAAAGTAAAGACCGAAAGGTAAGTCACCCGATGCATACCGGTCTTTCACTTATTGACTCTTTAAACATGAACAAATCACAAGCCAATCGGCGACGGTTTCTGAAGGATTCCGTCGCCGGCGCGGCCGGGTTGGCGGCCCTGACCGCCTTGCCCAGCGGTATTCTGGCGGCCCCGGCCATTCTGCCTTCGGTACATACCGGTAGCCGCAGCGGCCGCCCCGCTGGTGCGGCCCGGATCCGGTTTTCGGCCATTGGCCTGAACCACGGACACATTTACGGCCAGGTCGAAGCCGTTATTCGCGGGGGCGGACAACTGGTGTCTTTTTACGCCAAAGAACCGGATCTGGCGGCTGCGTTTGCCAAACGGTATCCGGACGCCAAACTGGCCCGCAGCGAACAGGAAATTCTGGACGACAACTCCATTCAACTCGTGGTCAGCGCCGGGATTCCCGACGAACGCGCTCCGCTCGGTATCCGGGTGATGCGGGCGGGTAAAGATTATATGGCCGATAAACCCGGTATTACCTCGCTCGACCAACTGGCCGACGTTCGGAAGGTGCAGAAAGAAACCAAACGGATTTACTCGATCATGTACAGCGAGCGGTTCGAGAACAAGGCCACCGTCAAAGCCGGGGAACTGGTCAGGGCCGGGGCCATCGGGAAAGTCATTCAAACCATCGGGCTGGGACCGCACCGGATGAATGCCAGCACGCGGCCCGAGTGGTTTTTCGACAAAAAACGGTTTGGCGGTATCATCTGCGACATCGGTTCGCACCAGTTCGACCAGTTTCTGTTTTTCACAAACTCCACGCAGGCCGAAGTAGTGGCTTCGCAGGCCGGTAACACCAGCCACCCGCAGTACCCAAAATTCGAAGATTTTGGCGACGTGATGGTGCGCGGCAACGGCGGAACGGGCTATATCCGGGTTGACTGGTTTACGCCCGACGGCCTGAAATCCTGGGGCGACGGGCGGCTGACCATTCTGGGCACCGAAGGCTTTATGGAACTGCGCAAGAACGTAGACATCAGCGGGCGCGAGGGGGGGAATCACCTGTTCCTGGTCGATAATAAGGAAACAAAGACGATTGATTGCAGTAAGGTGGTGACTCCGTACGGCACACAGCTTGTCGATGACATTCTGAACCGGACCGAAACCGCCATGACGCAGGCACATTGTTTCCTGGCTACCGAACTGGCCCTGAAAGCCCAGAAGCAGGCGCAGGATGTAAAATTGAAAACCTAATTTACCAGCTACGCATGAATCGATTTGCCACGGTATTTCTTTGCAGTTTGTTAGTGCTGATTACCTCGTTTGCGGGCTGGAGCCAGAGCGGAACGCCGGTCAACTGGAAGAAAGTCAAGGTGTTGGTGTATACAAAAAACGGGAAAGGATACGTCCACGACAACATCCCGTACGCGGTCAAAGGCATCCAGAAACTCGGGCAGGAGCACGGTTTTAAAGTGGATGTGTCGGACCAGCCCACGGTTTTTACCGAAGCCAACCTGCAACAATACACCCTGCTGATTTTTCCCAGCACCAACAACGATGTGTTTGACACCGATGCCCAGCGGCTGGCGTTTCGGCGGTACATCGAAGCCGGGGGCGGCTTTGTGGGCATTCACTCGGTGACGGGAACCGAGCGCAACTGGTCGTGGTTCAAGCGGATGATTGGCGGTACGTTTGCCTGGCACCCCAAGTTTCAGAAGTTCAGGACGCACGTGATCGACACCAAACACCCGTCGATGGAAGGGCTACCCAAGATTTGGGAGAAAGAGGACGAGTTCTATTTTACCAAGGAGATGTCGCCGGGACCGACCGTGGTGATGGCCCACGACCTGACTTCCATCACCACCGATGAGCCGGAAAAAGTCCGGATGTTCGGTGGCACGTTTACACAGTTATATCCAGCCGCCTGGTACTATCATTTTGACGGCGGTTATACCTGGTGTACCACACTTGGTCACGATAAAAAGGATTACTCTGAACCGTTGTTCATGAAACACATCTTCCAGGGCATCCGCTACGTGGCCAGTCAGGTCAAAACCATCGATTTCAAAAAAGCCTATGCCGCATCGCGGGATTCGCCAATCCGGGTTAACTAAAACCGGTTAGTTTTCCAGTAATTTCAGAATGTCCTGAAAAAGAGCCTTTGGATATGATGCCGAAGGCCCGGAAATCCAGCATACGGCATAATTCCTGAACGCCAGCCGCCTTTCGACCACCTTTGGTTGCCGGGCGGCTGGCGTTTTTGCAGTTGACCACCGGGTCGTCGCCGGGGCCGTACAGAAACTGTCTTCCAGTCGCGAATGTATGGGGAACGCGCCGGAATGAGGGCTTAGTGGGTGACGTAATCGTAAATCAGGCGGGAAACCGTGGCCATGCTTCTGACGGAGGCTGATTCGTCGTTGAGGTCTTTGCCCAGGAGCACCAGCACATACTTCCGGCCATCGGGCAGCATGACGATACCCGAATCGTGGTGAACGCCAGCAATGGAACCGGTTTTATGGGCCACTTTCACGTCGTTGGGCAATTGGGCCGGAATGACGGTATTGAAACGCTGATCAAGCAGAATCCGGATCATATCTGCCGATGCTTCCGGACTGACGGCTTTTCCGGAGGCCATTTTGTCGAAAATCACCATCAGGTCGTAGGCCGTTGTGGTATTGTTCAGGCCCTGATCAAACGCCTTCTTATCTTCCACACCCCGCCGAACCTGAATGTTTTTTGCCCCGAAATCGCGCATGGTCTGCGTTACCTTTCTGGCATCTACTAACTCAATGACCAGGTTGGTCGCCAGGTTACTGCTGACAATAATCATGTCGTAGACTAGCGCCGACAGCGGACGTTTGGTGCCGACCCGGGTGTAAATAAGCGTATCACTGTCATCGCTGGCATTGAGGCTGTAGGGGCTGCCGTCTACGATACTCTTAAACTCGTTTTTGATCAGCATCGAATCGGAGAGGGAAAACCGTCCCTGCGCGGCCTGTTTGTAGACCTCAATCATGACCGGCGTTTTCATGGTGCTGGCGGCATGGAAATTCTCATGCTCCCGAATCAGCAATTCCTGCCCGGTTTTTAAATCCCGAAAGGCCACGGCGAACGTGCCCGGCTGTTGGCTCAGTTCCCGCTCAATCTGCTGGCGGAGTTCCTTGAGCGACGGTTTTGACTGACTGAACGCAGAAAAACTGATGAGTAAAAAAAACAGGGCCAGAAAACCCTGGCACCGTGCTTTAGGGCAGCAAAAAACCATAGGTAAATAATTCGGTTGTAGAGACATCAGAAAACCGGTTCCACTCAATTTCTTGTATTACGCCAAAATTGGGTGTTTTCGCGGGTTGCCGTTAGCAACGGACAAGGTACGCATTTTCCCTACACAGACCTTTGAATGACCGAAATTGAAATTGTTCTCGTCCTGATGGCCATTCTGACGGCATTGGCCTGGGTTACCCAAAATCTGAAGATTCCCCAGTCCATTCTGCTCCTGACAGCGGGTCTGGTCTTGGGCTTTAGCCCTAGCATTCCGGAAATTCACCTGGAATCGGAAACCGTCTTACTAATTTTTCTACCGCCCCTGCTCTACGAAGCCGCCGGTAATATTTCGTGGCACGAATTTAAAGCCTACCGGCGACCGATCACCATGCTGGCGGTCTGGCTGGTTTTTTTTACAACCGTGGCCGTGGCTGCGGTGGCCCATTATTTCATTCCGGGGTTTACGTGGCCGCTGGCGTTTGTGCTGGGGGCGATTATTTCTCCGCCGGATGCCGTAGCCGCCACCAGCACGATTCGCGGTCTGAGTCTGCCCAGCCGGCTCATTACCATTCTGGAAGGCGAAAGTCTGGTAAACGATGCGTCGGCGCTGGTTGCTTACCGGTATGCCGTGGGGGCGGTCACCAGTGGCGGTTTTGTACTCTGGCAGGCCGGGTGGCAATTTCTGGTGATCGCGGCTGGCGGAATTATCACTGGGCTGGCGATTGGCTACATCTTCACGCATATTCACAACAAGCTCGAAAATCCCACGGTGGCCACGGCCATTACGCTGCTGATGCCGTTTGTGACGTATTTGCTGGCCGAACAGCTACATCTGTCGGGTGTTCTGGCGGTGGTTTCGATGGGGCTTTACATGGCCTGGCACTCCTACGAAATATTTTCATTCCAGACCCGGATGCAGATTAACAGCTTCTGGAATATTCTGGTTTTTCTGCTCAATGGGTTTGTTTTTATTCTGATTGGCTCCCAGCTACCCATCGTTGTCAATGCCATTGGCCGGGAGTCGATTCTGACCTGGATCGGATACGGTTTTCTGGTGAGTCTGGTGGCCATTGCCGCCCGAATCATCTGGATTTTTCCATTGGAATATCTGTACCGGCTGCTCGGAACCAGACGAAAAAAGTCGGCGCAATTCAGTCCCAGTGAATTATTTATTACGTCCTGGGCGGGTATGCGGGGTGTAGTATCACTGGCAACGGCTCTGGCTTTACCGTTTACCTTACGCAACGGTCAGGCGTTTCCGATGCGCAACGAAGTTTTGTTTCTTTCCTTTATGGTTATTTTCGTCACGCTCGTACTTCAGGGATTAACGTTGCCGTTTTTCATCCGGAGGCTCGGCGTAAACGAACCGACGCACATCGGCGAACTGGAAGAAAAACGAGTCCGGATGAAAATTACATCCAGTTCGATTGCGTTCATTGAGAGCGAATTGGCCCTGACGTTGCACGACGAGGTCCTGAATGAACTAAAAAGCCGGTTTGAACAGCACTCAAATTACCTGCAAGGCATCCTTCGACTGGATGAAAGACCCCGGAAAGGCGACCCGCTCACGGCACCGACGTTCTTCCGGGAGTTTGTTCAGAGTGAACTGGCCGTAGTCAATCACCAGCGCCATCTGATTATTCAGTGGCACAAAGAAGGAACCTACAGCGAAGAAATTATCCGCCGGATTGAGCAGGAACTGGACATTCGGACCCTGAGTTTGCAAACGCAATTACGCCGGTTGCAGCCAATTGGGGCGGACAATGAGGCTGGCGGAGCCGTCTGAAAGTCAAAGTGCTTTTTGAGAAGGCGACCGGGGTGGGGCGGAGGTGTGTGCAGGTGTGGCTGGTGGAGTGACGTTGGCAACACCCATCAGAGAGCGTATTAAAACAGAAGTCCCCGGCAACCGTCAGGAAACCGGGGATTGGTGTTTGGTTTGGTCCGTTACGACAGATATTTCCGGAGCATCCACGCCATTTTTTCGTGGGCTTCCATCAGGGCGGTCAGGAAGTCGGCGGTTCCGGCATCTTCCAGTTCCTCACATTTGTTGATGTCCTCCCGCAGTTCGCGAATGGTTTGTTCGTGATCATCCAGCAGGCGCTGAAACATATCGGCGGTTTTGACTTCCGCGCTCTTGTCTTCCTTTAAACTCGTGTTTTTCAGGAAGTCTTCCATCGTCGAGAGCGGCCGTCCGCCCAGGGTTCGAATGCGTTCGGCTACCTCATCAATGGCCGCTTCAAGCTGTTTGTACTGGCTCTCAAAAAATTCATGGTATTCCAGAAAGCTCGGCCCGGCAACGTTCCAGTGGTATTTCCGGGTTTTAATGTATAATACGTGCTGGTCAGCCAGGAAGGCATTTAAAAGGTCATTTACTTGTTTGAGGGTGTCTTGAGAAAGACCAATGTTGATTTTCATGTTGTGTGATTGTCTTGAAGATGAAAAAACGGCTTTTACGTAGTCTCACTGGTAAAAACCATTGCCCCGCCGGTTTGTTTACCTCAAAATCCCAAACAACGCTGTATCATTCTGGTTTACTAGCTAAATACAGACAACCCTAACAAGCTCATACCAACCTCATCAACAACGTTATGGCACAATCGAAACTAAAAAAGACCCTTACCGATACGTGGACGCTGCTGGTCGGGGCTTTTAACGGTTTTACCGACGACCGGGGCCTGAAACTCAGCGCAGCACTGGCCTATTATACGGTATTTTCACTGGCTCCGCTGCTGGTTTTGCTTATTTCCATAACCAGTATTTTCTTCGGTGAGGAAGCCATTAAGGGGCAGGTGTTTGGTCAGATTAATGGTCTGATCGGCAATCAGGCAGCCGCGCAGGTGCAGCAAATGATTAAAAGCGTGGAGTTGTCCGGAAAAACCAACACCGCCCTGATTACCAGTATTGCTACCCTGATCCTGGGTGCAACCAGTATCTTTGTCGAAATTCAGGATTCGATCAACATGATCTGGAGCATAAAACCCAAGCCCAAACGCGGTTGGCTTAAGATGCTGAAAGACCGGCTGTTATCATCGTCCCTCATTGTTAGCCTGGGTTTTTTGCTGATTGTTTCGCTGATCGTCAACGGTCTGGTGCTGGCCCTTAGCGATATGCTGATGCGGTTTTTACCGGATGTAGCCGTTATTTTTGCCCAGATTCTGAATCTCATCATCAGCTTCGGAGTCATTACGATCCTCTTCGGTGTCATCTTTAAAGTGCTACCCGACGCCAAAATTGCCTGGAAAGACATTCGATGGGGCGCCTTTTTTACCGCACTGCTTTTTATGCTCGGACGGTATTTGATCGGTCTGTACATCGAAACCACCAGCACGGCATCGGCTTATGGAGCGGCCGGTTCACTGATCGTCATTCTGGTCTGGATTTATTATACGGCGGCTATTCTGTACTTCGGAGCCGAATTTACCAAAGTATATGCCGAGCATTACGGCATCAAGATTGAGCCTGCTGAGTATGCCGTGTACGTCGAGCAGAAAGAACAGGAAAAAGACGTGGACGCCATTCCGCCCCAGAAAACCAAACCCGAAACCGTTAATTAACGGAATGTTCCGGCGTTATCCGGGTGAGGGGAAAGCCCTTATAATACAAAGCCCCGGCAGGAAGTCCTGCCGGGGCTTATTCGTTATAGCCAAAAAGAGTTTATTGCAAACCCTGATAACCGTATTCTTTCCGTAGAATCTCTTTCACCACCTCCTGTTCTTCGTCGCTCAGACCGTCGATGGTCAGCGTTTGGGCGTCATCGCTGGCCGAAACCTTCAGCCTTTCTTTGTGTGAAATCGGAAGCCGTTTGTCAATGACTTCGGAAGCGTCTTTGAGTAGGTTTTCTTGGGAGGCCATACGGTTATGCTTTTTTCTGTTCTTTTGCCCAGGTATCTTTCAAGGTCACGGTGCGGTTGAACACCAGTTTTTCGTCCGTCGAATCCGGGTCGATGCAGAAATACCCTTTGCGGATAAACTGGAAGCGGTCACCGGTTTTGGCGGCTTTTAAGGTTGGTTCTACGTACGCCCGCACGATTTCGAGCGAGTTCGGATTGATAAAACTTTTGAAATCGCCTTCTTCCGCCGACGGGTCTTCAACCGTCAGGAGCCGGTCGTATAACCGAACCTCGGCTTCGACGGCGTGGGCTACCGAAACCCAGTGAATGGTTCCTTTGACGTTGATACCCGACGTATCCGAACCGCTCCGGCTTTCGGGAATGTACGTACACCGCAGTTCAATGATCTCGCCCGCGTTGTCTTTGACTACTTCCTCGCACTTGATGATATAAGCGCCTTTGAGCCGGACCATGCCGCCGGGCGAAAGCCGGAAGTATTTCTTAGGCGGATTTTCCATGAAATCATCCCGCTCGATGTATACCTCCCGCGAGAACGGCACACTACGGTGGCCGCTGCTGGGGTCTTCGGGGTTGTTTTCGATGGAAACTTCGTCCACCTGCCCAACCGGATAGTTGGTCAGCACCACCCGGAGCGGTTTCTCGTCGACCACAGCCATGACCCGCGCCGTCGTTTTATTTAACTCCTCGCGGATGCAGAATTCGAGCAGCCCCACGTCAATCAGGTTATCGCGTTTGGCGATACCGATCCGGTCGGCAAAATCCCGGATACTGGCCGGGGTAAAGCCGCGCCGACGAATACCGGCAATGGTCGGCATTCGGGGGTCGTCCCAGCCGCGCACGTGTCCTTCGTTGACCAGTTGCAGCAGTTTCCGCTTGCTCATGACGGTATACGTCAGGTTCAACCGGGCAAATTCAATCTGGCGCGACGGGAATATTTCCAGTTGCTGGATGTACCAGTCGTACAAGGGCCGGTGTACCTCAAATTCCAGCGTACAGAGCGAATGTGTAATTTGCTCGATGGAATCCGATTGCCCGTGGGCAAAATCGTACATCGGGTAAATGCACCATTTATCGCCCGTGCGGTGGTGATGCGCGTGTTTGATGCGGTACATGATCGGATCGCGGAAGTGCATATTCGGGGCCGCCATGTCGATTTTGGCCCGCAACACTTTCGCACCATCGGGAAACTCACCGGCTTTCATGCGCCGGAAAAGATCCAGGTTTTCTTCCACCGACCGCGAACGGTAGGGGCTTTCCTTGCCGGGTTCGGTGGGTGTACCTTTCTGAGCCGCAATCTCTTCCGCCGTAGAATCGTCCACGTAGGCCAGTCCTTTCTGGATCAGCTTTTCGGCAAATTCGTACAGTTGATCGAAGTAATCGGATGCGTAAAATTCGTTTTCCCACTCAAAGCCCAGCCAGCGAACGTCGGCCTTGATGGATTCGACGTACTCGGTATCTTCCGTAACGGGGTTGGTGTCGTCGAAACGAAGATTGGTTTTGCCGCCGTACTTATCCGCCAGTCCAAAATTCAGGCAGATGGACTTGGCGTGTCCGATATGTAAATAGCCATTGGGTTCGGGTGGAAAGCGCGTATGGACGCGTCCGCCGTTTTTACCAGTGGCCAGATCTTCTTCAACGATTTGCTCAACAAAATTCAGCGATCGCTCCGCCGGAGCGGGCGTACGAATATCCGTATTGTTGGGTATTTCAGACATACCACATAACAGGTTATGAAGGCACGCATAAAGAAACGGCCTTCGATTAACGATGACAATAGCTAAAATGTCCTAATTACGACGGCTCATTTCATCCCGAATTTTGGCGGCTTTTTCGTATTCCTCCTTCTTCAGGGCTTCGTCCAGCGATTGCTGGAGTTCGTCGTAGGTCATGTCTTTCAGCTGCTCGGTGAGGGACCGTGACGAGCGGGACGCCGACTGGGGGACCAGTTCTTCCTGTTGTTCCTCGGCTTCGTCGGCAGCGCTGGCGGTGATGCCGGCTTCCGAAAGAATGGATTCGTAGGTGTAAATCTGGACGTTAAACCGGATGCCAATCGCGATGGCGTCGGACGGGCGGGCGTCGATCACTGTTTCGCGCGTGCCGTCGGTGCAAACGATCCGGGCAAAGAAAATTCCTTCCCGTAAATCGGAAATCACGATTTCGCGAACCGTAAAGCCAAATTTGTCGGCAAATGATTTGAAGAGATCGTGGGTCATCGGACGGTTGGGCACAATTTTTTCGATCTCGATGGCAATAGCCTGAGCTTCAAACATGCCGATGATGATCGGCAACCGTCGGTTGCCGTATTCTTCTCCCAATACCAGTGCAAACGAACCGGATTGCGATTGGCTGGGCGATAAGCCTAAGATTTCAAGTCTGATCTTCTCCACGACGCAAAGTTAATAGAGTTTGGGAGTTTACAGGGTTGGGGGATTAGGAGTTTTTTCATCAATAACTAAAAAAACAGCAAAACCGTTATCCTGTAAACTCCCAAATTACTCAAATTATAACGCCTGCACCGCTTTCGTCAGCCGGGGCAGCACATCAAACAGGTCGCCAACGATACCGTAATCCGCTGATTTGAAGAACGGAGCTTCAGGGTCTTTGTTGATAACGACGATGACTTTCGATGAGTTCACGCCCGCCAGGTGCTGAATGGCCCCCGAAATACCGCAGGCAATGTACAGATTGGGACTGATTTTGATCCCCGTCTGCCCGACGTGTTCGTGGTGGGGCCGCCAGTCGAGGTCCGAAACCGGTTTGGAGCAGGCCGTGGCCGCGTGCAGCGCTTTGGCCAGGTCTTCAACGATGCCCCAGTTTTCCGGTCCTTTGAGGCCCCGGCCTCCCGACACCACCACATCGGCTTCGGGCAGCAGAATGTCGCCGGTGGCTTTTTCGGTATGGGTTACCTTCACGGCAAAATCCACATCGTTCAAACCGGCGGTAAAAGCTTCCACCGGAGCGGTAGCCTCAGTTTCTTCGGGCGTAATCGTGTTTTTCTTGATGGTCAGAATTTTCGTTCCGGCCGTCAGTTCCGTAAAGGCAAACGCTTTGCCGGTGAAAATGCTGCGCTTTACCCGGAAACCGCTGCTCAAATCCGGCAGTTCGATGACGTTAGCCGCCAGACCGGCTTTCAGTTTTCCGGCCAGCCGGGCGGCCACCGCGTCGCCCAGCGACGACTTTGCCAGCACGATTACATCGGCCCCTTCCTGGCTGACGGCTGCGGCTACCACGCTGGCGTAGGCCATCGCGTTGCCGTCGTTCAGTTTGGCGTCGCTGGCGTGCAGCACTTTGGCTGCTCCAAATCGGCCGGCTTTGGTTAGTTCGTCGGTGCTGGCTTCGCCCAGTACAATGGCCGTGGCCGAGGTGCCGGTTTGTTCGGCTACTTTTGAGCCGTAGTATATTGCTTCGAGCGAAGATTTTTTCAACGCTCCTTCATCCAGTTCGGCAAAAATCAATACTGACATTTTTGTATCGGGTTTAATGAGTGGGAAAGAGGATTATTACACAGAGTTTATCAGAGATGATCAGGGTTTATCGGAGTTTCTCTGATAAACTTTGATGTCCTCTGATTAACCCTGTGTACTAACTCATTTTAAATCACCTTAGCTTCGGTTCGCAGGAGTTTGATGAGCGTTTCGGCTTCTTCCGCCGGAATCATTTTGCAGGCACCGCGGGCGGGCGGCAGTTCGTAGCTGGACACCTGCGTGAGCGTGTCGTTGCCCGTGGGTTCCACCACCTTGAGTGGTTTGGTGCGGGCGCTCATGATACCCCGCATATTGGGTATTTTCCACTCGGCAATCGGCTCCTGGCAGCCCAGCACCAGCGGCAGACTGGCTTCCAGGTCTTCGTGCCCCCCTTCAATTTCGCGGGTGATCTGGGCGGTCGTGCCTTCAATATTCAGCTTCATGACCGGCGAGATGGACGGCAGGCCCAGCAGTTCGCCCACAATACCGTGTACCTGTCCACCGTTGTAGTCGATCGACTCGCGGCCCATCAGAATGAGGTCGTAGTTATTTTCTTTAGCGATGGCGGCAATCTGCTCAGCGACAAAGTACGCGTCGGTGGGTTCGGCGTTGACCCGGATGGCGTCGTCGGCCCCCACGGCGAGGCATTTGCGGATGACGGGCTCGGCGTCGGCACCGCCCACGTTCAGAACCGTAACCGTACCGCCCAGTTGCTCCTTCAGGTCGACCGCCCGCGAAAGCGCGTAGTCGTCGTAGGGCCCGGTGATGAATTGCACCCCGGCTTTATTGAGTTTGGTATTGTTGTCGGTGAGCGTAATTTTGGTGATCGTGTCCGGAACACTGGTGACACACACTAAAATTTTCATATTGTTTATGGTTTAGATATAATATGGACAAAAATACAAACTTGCCGGAAATAAACGTATGCAAGCATACTACTTTTTGGTAATGAGCCATAATATATAGGTATAGAATTTTTTTCTAACGCTCTGAACAGCGAAAAAGCTACCCAGGACCATATCCCGAAAACCGCAGGCCAATGAACGAAAAACGAATTCAGCAACTCCTTGAGTTTATCGACGAACAACCGGACGACCCCTTCAATAGTTATGCACTGGCGATGGAATACCGCGACGAACAACCCGCCCAGGCCCTGCATTACCTGGCAAAACTTCTCGAACAGCATCCGGCCTATTTACCGACTTACTACCACGCGGCTGCGCTTTACGCCGAAACGGGCCACCGCGACCGGGCCGCCGAGGTCTACCAGCAGGGAATCGAACTCGCCCGAACCCAGAAAAACGAGAAAACCCTCCAGGAGTTAAACCGGGCGTATCGCATGTTTCAGGACGACGAAGACGACTGGTGAAACCGATCTGCTGACAGTAGACCCGGCCTGTTCTTTCCTTATTGACTTAAAACTTACCTGCTTTTTATGAAAAAATACGTCTTGCTGACGGTCTTTGGTTGTTTACTGGCCGTTAGTTCGTTTGGCCAGCGGTTCAGTAAATCGCTGAAAGATACGCCCGGAATGGTGTCGTACACCATGCGCAACGAATTTGCGAAAGATATTCCCGGCACGCTCGATAAAATCAAGTCGATGGGTATTACCAACATCGAGTTTTCTAGTCTGTTTGGTAAAACAGCCGCCAAAATTCGCGCCGAGCTTGACAAACGCGGGATGCGGTGTACAAGCCACGGGGTGAACTACGATGACCTGACGAAAAAAATGGATATGGTGGTCCAGAACGCCAAAACGCTGGGAGCCAAGTACGTGCGGCTGGCCTGGATTCCGCACGAGGGGAAATTTACGCTGGATAATGCCAAAAAAACCGTCAGTGATTTTAACCAGATTGGAAAACAACTGAAGGACAAAGGTTTGCAGTTTGTGTACCACAACCACGGTTTTGAGTTTGAACCCTACGGCGACGGTACCCTGTTCGATTACATCGTGCAGCAGACTAACCCGGATTATGTCGGTTTTGAAATGGACATTCTCTGGACTTATTTCCCCGGTCAGGACCCGGCCAAACTGCTGGCGAAATATCCGAAGCGCTTTAAACTGATGCACCTGAAAGACCTGAAAAAAGGCATTCAGGGCAATATGTCCGGGGGCACTCCGCCCGAGAATGACGTGGCGCTGGGAACCGGACAGATCAACTTGCCAGCGGTGCTGAAAGCCGCCCAAAAAACCGCTATTGAGCATTTTTACATCGAAGACGAAAGTCCGTCGGCGCAGCAGCAGGTGCCGCAAAGTCTGGCGTATCTAAAGAAAATCTAGGCGGAAGCTGAGACTTCTTAAACAATGGATTGGGGTAATCTGGTTACTTACGAGGAACTTCCTCATCGACCAGATTATCCCATTCTTTTTTATCACCTATCCGGCCTTTCGTTGATTCTGAAGGGTTCAGTCAACCGCTTGTTATCCTCATGACAAAATCACAGCTGCCGCAGGCTTACCGCCATCCCTATGAATTTGATCCCCAGTTTAAAAAATCGGTTGCTTATTTTTCGATGGAATTTGCCATCGATCAGGCGCTGAAAACGTATTCCGGCGGCCTGGGTTTTCTGGCTGGTTCGCACATGCGGAGCGCCTACGAACTGAAGCAGAATGTGATCGGTATCGGGATGTTGTGGAAGTACGGCTATTATGACCAGACGCGCAAAACCGATAACGCGATGGACGTTCAGTTTCGGGAGAAAATTTACAGCTTTCTGGAAGATACCGGCATCACCTTTACCATCGACGTTCACCACACGCCGGTCTGGGTGCGGGCCTATTACCTGAATCCGAAGCACTTTAATACCGTGCCGATGTTTTTCCTGACGACCGACATCGACGGCAACGACTGGCTGGCCCGGTCGATTACCATGCGGCTCTACGACAGCATCCAGTCGGCCAAAATTGCGCAGTGTATGGTGCTGGGTCTGGGCGGAGCCAGATTGCTGGATGAACTGGGCTACGAACCCGAGGTGTATCACCTGAACGAAGCCCACGCGGTGTCGGCGGCTTTTCATCTCTACCGGAAATGGAGTAGTGCCGACGAAGTACGTAAACGGATGGTGTTTACCACGCATACGCCCGAGGATGCCGGAAACGAAAAACACGACATCAACCAGCTGAACGTCATGAGTTTTTTCGGCGGGGTGCCGCTGGAAACCGTTCGGGAAATCACCGGCATTACCGACAACGTGTTCAACCATTCGCTGGCGGCTTTGCGCTTGAGTCGCCAGGCCAACGGCGTCTCTACGTTACACGGCGAGGTGTCGCGGCATTTGTGGGGCGGCTACCCCGATATTCCGGAAATCACGCACGTGACCAACGCCCAGAACCAACGCTACTGGACCGACCCTCAGTTGGAACAGGCCCTTCAGGCTGGCGATGGCAAGGCCGTGGCGGAACGCAAAAAAGTTCTGAAAGCCGCCCTGTTTAAGGTGGTGGCCGATCAGTGCGGCAAACTGTTTGACCCCAACGTGCTGACCATCATCTGGGCGCGTCGGTTTGCCGGCTACAAGCGCCCCGACCTGCTGGTACAGGATGCCGAACGGTTTGACCGATTGATGAACCAGACCGACTACCCAATCCAGTTTATCTGGGCCGGAAAACCGTATCCGTCCGACGAGGGAGCCACGCACATTTTTAACTCGCTGATTTACCGCAGTTACCTGCACCCGAACATGGCCGTGCTGACCGGGTACGAACTGGCGTTGTCCAAACTCCTGAAAGACGGTTCTGACCTGTGGCTGAATACGCCCGTCGTTACGCGGGAGGCTTCCGGTACGAGCGGCATGACGGCGGCCATGAACGCGGGCATCAACTTTTCAACCTACGACGGCTGGATTTGCGAGTTTGCCCAGCATGGTAAAAACGCGTTTATTGTGCCGGTTGCTCCACCCAATCTGTCGTCCGGCGAGCGTGACGATCAGGACCGTAACCACTTTTTCGACCAGCTCGAACAGGAGATTCTGCCGATGTATTACGACCGGCCCGACGACTGGAACCAGTTGACGTTACGGAGTATGCAGGACGTTAACGCGTTTTTCGGTTCGAACCGGATGGCTGCCGAATACTACGAAAAGGTATATTAAGCCAGCGGCAGGGGCGGGGTGTAGGCGTGGTAAACGTTGGTCAAACCGCCCAGCCGGGCGCGGCCCTGACGGTCGTAACGCAGTTGATCCAGACCGAGCATGGCGATGTCATCCAGCGTAACACGCCGTTTGTCCGGTTTAAGCGTGCCGCCAAACTGACCGGGTTCTGCCGATGGGTTCCATTGGTACTGCGGATCGACGAGCGTACCGCGCGGGTACATGATGCCCGGTTGTCCTTTGCCGATCAGGTTGAGGTCCCGCGGGTGGCCGTCGGGCGTACCGGGAACCAGGCCCCAGCCGTGGCCCATTTCGTGAGCTTCGGTGGTCGAACCGTCGAAGGCTACGTTATCGATCCGCAGAAAGCCGGTGTTGCTGTTGCGACCATCCATGTATGAAATGCCGCCTAACGGGTTGTCCGTGGCCGTTTCGATGCGGAAAAAGATTTTTTTGTAGTCACGATTTCGGCTCAGCAGGGGCCGGGGATCTTCGATGAACTGGCCGCTGATGTGAAATTGAATCAGGTAATCGGTGTCGTCCAGCGATAGAATGATTTCCGGCCCGTTCCAGACCCGTTCGATGTTGTGAGCAATCCGGTCGGCCAGTTCCTCGGTGGCTACCGATCCATATAAATAAACCTGCGTAAGAACCGTGATGGTCTGCTCGGCTTCGTTTTTGAAAACATTGAAGTTTTCCAACTGGTCCGGAAAGGGGCGTGCGGGCATCGAACGTTTTTAGTAAAGATAAGGAGTTTTTACAGCCGGGCCACCAGTTCCCGGAACAAAGCCGTTAGCTGGGGTTCAGCCCGGGCGGCAGCGGCCAGAATCTTCGGCAGGCTGGCTTTTTCGAGCGTTTCCGGAATGCACAAATCCGTCACCACCGAGCAGGCAAAAACCTGAAGGCCCATCTGGTGGGCCACCATGACCTCCGGCACCGTCGACATGCCTACCACATCGGCGCCCCACTGGCGCAGCATCCGGTATTCGGCTTTCGTCTCCAGTTGCGGACCCGTAACGCCCACATAAACGCCTTTCTGAACCGGAAAACCGAGTTCTCTGGCGATGGCCTCCGCTTCCTGAATCAGTTTCGGATGATACGGTTCGCTCATGTCGGGAAAGCGGTCACCGAAGGCCGGAAGGTGCGGGCCGGTCAGC
Source organism: Larkinella arboricola (assembly GCF_003259745.1). Taxonomy (GTDB): domain Bacteria; phylum Bacteroidota; class Bacteroidia; order Cytophagales; family Spirosomataceae; genus Larkinella; species Larkinella arboricola. The sequence continues at coordinate 277,418 of NZ_QLMC01000007.1, forward strand.
GGATTCTGGGTCAGCAGCAGGCTGATGTGGTCTTCAATAAGCATCAAATCACTGACCTGAAAACCGGGGTTGAGCCCTCCGGCTGCGTTGGAAATCAGCAGGGTTTGGACGCCCAGCCACTTCATCACCCGCACCGGAAACGTTACCTGCGGCATTGAATAGCCTTCGTAAAAGTGAAACCGCCCCTGCATGACCATCACCGGTTTTCCCGCCAGCGTACCCAGCAGAAGCTTCCCCGAATGCGATTCGACCGTCGATAGGGGAAAGTTCGGAATGGTTTCGTACGGTATTTCTACGTCCGTTTTAATTTCCCGGGCGAGTGCGCCGAGTCCCGTTCCAAGAATGATGCCGACGGTGGGTGCGGGCGTGTTGAATGACCGAATAAAATCGGCGGCTTTTTGAATTTGATCAATAGTCATTACGTGGAAAATAAGCGTATCGTGATCGAAAGGCAGGAAACCGGTTAAGAATCTACGGGGGCGGTTATCGGCAAAACCGTGCTGGCTTTATAACCCGATATGTTTACCGGCCACAAACCCCGTGGTCCAGGCATTCTGGAAATTGAAACCGCCCGTAATACCGTCTACATCCAGCACTTCCCCGGCAAAAAATAAACCCGGTTGCGTTAGACTTTCCAGTGTCTCTGATTTGACGGCAGTGGTCGCCAAACCGCCACACGTGACAAATTCATCCTTAAAGGTACTCTTGCCCGAAACCGCATAGGTGCTGTTGGTCAGCAGGTTGATCAGCCGGTTTTGGGCTTTGCCCGCTAATTCGGCCCAACGGTCGGTGGGGGTAATACCGGCTTCGGTCGCCAGGGCGGTCCACAGGCGGTTGGGTAAACCAAACAGGGCCTGGGAAGCGACCTGCTTTTTGGGGTGTTGCTGGCGAAACGCCTGAATCTGTTCCCGAATCTGATTTTCGTTCAGGGCCGCCAGCCAGTTGATCCGGATTTCGTGGCGGTATTCCAACTGGGCCAGGTCGCGGGCGGCCCAGGCCGACAGCCGCAACACCGCCGGACCGCTAAAACCCCAGTGCGTGATCAGCACGGGACCGCGCTGTTCCTGCTTCGTTCCGACAAGGCGCACGATGGCATCCGGAACTGCAACCCCCGCCAGAGCCAGCAGCGGGTTGCCGGGCGTGTTGAACGTAAACAGGGACGGCACCGGCGAAACAAGCGCCGTATGGGAGTTCGACGAGTTTTCGAGGTCCGGAATCCAGCCGTACGAAGCCGCCTGCGGATACCCCCCAACGGCCACCAGCACCCGGTCGGCCAGCAGCGTTTCGTCCGAAAGGAGGTCGATTTGCCACTTCCCATCCCGTTGCGTCAGGGATTTCACTCCGCAGGAGGTCCGAATCTGAACGCCCAGCCGACGCGCTTCCTGCAATAAACACGTAATGATCGTTTCAGACGAATCGGTAACCGGAAACATTCGGCCATCGGCTTCGGTTTTCAGACGGACACCCCGGCTTTCGAACCAGCGGACGGTTGAGGCCGCGTCGAACTGCTTCAGGAGCGGCCGCAGAAACGTTTCGCCCCGCGGATAGTTCTTGATCAGTTTCCGGTTGTCGAAACAGTCGTGCGTGACGTTGCAGCGCCCTCCGCCCGAAATCCGGACTTTGTTCAGGACGGTTTTGTTTTTTTCGAGCAGTGTAATGTCGGCGTCCGGAAAGGTTTCGGCGGCCGTAATGGCCCCAAAAAAACCGGCGGCTCCTCCGCCGATGACGATAATTTTGAATGACGGCATAGAGAGCCGGGTGTTAATGCGTAAAAAACAACGAAATTAATACAGAATCGGGTGTCGCCAACAAAGAGGACTTATCATCTGTTGATTGTATTCGTAACTTAGCCCCATGTTTTTTCGTTCGTCTTTTCGTTCCCGGCGCTATTATCGGCGCGGATTCCGGATGCGTAGCAATACGCTGGTGCTCTTGTTTATTTTTTTTCTGATTGGGTTGTTTCTCCACTACGGCGGTCGGACAGAACCGGTGGTGGCCTTCTGGAATGACATAAAAAGCCTGATTGGGCTGAAGGCCGACCGGCGGGAAATCTCGTCGCGAAACCCGTACAAAGCGCCCGAACCCAGCCCGGTTGTGGAGTCGGACCATACCGATACCGAGGCTTCGGACGACCGGTCGATGCTGGAAAAAGCCCGTTCCGGAAGTAAAACGACCCGGAAAGCGCCAAGAGCCAGCAGCCGCAAAAAGCTGTTCGATTTTGAAAAAGCCGTTGACTTTACCCTGCCCGCGTTTCAGGGGGCCGATGCCATTATTCGGCACGACGGGTACACCTTGCGGTACCGCGAAGAATATGAGCAGGCCGACTGGGTGGCGTATCCTTTGCTGGAAGACGAGATTCTGGGCGATGCCGACCGGAAAAACGAGCAGTTTCAGCCCGACCCGATGGTTACAACCGGCTCGGCCCTGGCGTCGGATTACACCCGTTCCGGCTACGACCGGGGGCACCTGGCTCCGGCGGGCGATTTCAAATTTTCGAAGCAGATGATGCGGCAGACGTTTTACATGAGCAACATCAGTCCGCAGGCGCCGGACTTTAACCGCGGCATCTGGCGGCAGCTCGAAGAACAGGTGCGGGTCTGGGCCCTGCGCGACAAAGGACTTTACGTGGTTACCGGGCCGGTATTGCGTCCGGGACTGCCGACCATCGGCAAAAAAAATCAGGTGGCCGTTCCGGAATATTATTACAAAGTGCTTCTGTACTGCAACAATCCGGATATTCGGATGATTGCGTTTCTACTCAAAAATGAAGGTTCCGAACGGTCGCTGAAGCAGTTTGTGGTGCCGGTTGATGAGGTAGAGCGCCGTACCGGGATTGACTTCTTTCCCAAGATTCCCGACCAGCTCGAACAGCAACTCGAAAGCGCCCGGCCCGCTAGGATGATTGCCGACTGGTTTCGTTTATGATTGCAGTTGAACGTCCTAAATTATCACTTCAACGTGTGTTTCCTGCACTTTGGACCCTTTACGGTTTCGGTCGGCGGAAAAGTTGGATTACTTAGCATCATCATTACGTAATCTACTTTGCTCTGCTACCGACATGTACCCTAAATCGACAACACCTTTTCATTCATTAAAGACCATTCTGAACGTTGCCCTGAACGGCAATAAAGATCACGTTGAAGCCATTTGCCTGCGCATGGGAATCAACCCCAGCGAAGTATACGAGCACGTCTGCCAGGCGATGGAATACGGAACCGGGCATCTGAAGGCGCAACCCGTGGCCGAGCAGGCCCGCGCCATTGTGCTGCGCCGACTTGATCATCAGCAATCGGCCCAGATTGAGGATGTGGCCGACGAACTGGGCCTGTCGGTTCGATCGCTTCAGCGCCGGTTGCAGGCCGAAGACGTTACGTTCCGCGAAATTGTCGATTACGCCCGCCGGGATATTGCCCTGCGGTTGATCCGTACCACACAGCACAACATCAACGAAATTGCCCTTGTGATGGGCTACGATGAACCGAGTTCGTTCCGCCGGGCCTTCAAAAAATGGACGGGCCATAATCCGAAAGCGTTTCAGTTGGCGACCTGCTAATTTTTCATCCCTTTTGCCCCACCTACCATCTCTATTATAGCCATTTCCATTTTCTTTGTCACCAAGGCTGCCCAAAAGGCGGCTTTTTTTGGCAACAAGCCTGACAGGATTGGGCAGATACAGAAACACCGCTGGCTTTGCCAGCGGTGTTTCTGTATCTAGTATTGGAGTTGGTGGTTATTTTTTGTTTTCCAGATCAGTAACCCAGTTCTGTGCAAAGGATCGGGCGGCCAGAACCGGCTCTTTACCCATGCGGAACAACAGTTTCCAGTTTGAAGATTTGTTGCGGTATTCAGGCTTGACAAACTCCATTTTGGAACCGTTGCGGGTCAGCTGCGCGTCGAAATCAATCGAGCCAGTCAGGGCAATAAATTCCTTCAGGTGCTGCTTCAGGACGGTATTCAGGTTGGACGCGGCTTTGTATTCAGCCAGCCGTTTCTGATAGTCGGCGGCCTTCTGCTTCGATTGGGCCAGGTCTTCTTCCATCTTGTCCTGATCCGCAGCGGCCTGCTGGCTGAGCATCTTATTGAAGTGGACGACGTATTGCTTCTTAAACTCAGCCGGGTTTGTTTTCGACAGGGCCTGCAACCGTTTCAATTCGGCCAGATCTTTTGTTTTGGCCGTTTTTTCGGCCCCATCCGCGTCGGCCAGGTCCTGCTGAGTCATCTCAATCTGGCTTTGAATCATCATGGCCAGCGTAGCCGGAGGCATCTGGCTGTACGTCGACTGAATCATGGCGACCTGCTGGTTGTACATCGATTGGGCGTCGCTAATCGAGGTGCTTTGGGCTTGCGCGGCTTCCCGGGTCTGCTCGTCGCTGATGCGGTATTTGTCCTTTAACCAGTCCTGGTAGCGGGTCCGAAAATCGGTTGAACTGGCATACGAACGCACGACGGCCCCCAGGGCGTTTACGGCCGCAGCCCGCGAGCCATCCGGTATTTTTTTAGCAAGTTGCCGGACCGTGCTGGTATACGGTAGCGAGAGGTGGTCGGAGGTGATGTTGTCGAACGCAGCTTCCCGAACCTGCTCGGTGGTCAGTCCCAGGTCCGTTACGATGTCGCCGGGGCGGGCGGCCATCCACCACCCACCGGCAACGGTCACCAACGCTATGGCAAGAAAATTCTTTCTCATGGGTTGTTTCGTTCGGCTAGAATTTGGCACTGACACCCAGGCGCAGAGCGGCCACACCGTAGCCTACTTCGCCAAAAGCACCGATTTTTTCCGAAAGCATATACCGCGCACCGGCGTGCAGACCCAGGAATACCGAATTGCCGTAGGGGCTGTAGTAGTCGCCGGAATAACCGGCGTTATCGCGGTAGGACGATGTGCGAACCCCGAGGGAGAGACCGGCATAGGGGTCGAATTTGCTATCGCTGATGTTTAAGATTTCACCGAAATGGTAAGTACCCCGGGCTGCAAAAAACAGGAATGTGTAACTCCATTTGTAACCACCGCTGTTGTAGCCGTAACGGGAAAAGTCGAATGAGCCGCCCACGGAAATGTTGTCTTTTACGGTGTATTCAAAGGATGCGCCGATGGGCAGACCGCGGTACGTGTAGGTGCCCAGACCGATACCGGCATTCAGGAATTTAGTGCCTTTTTCGATGGTTTGCGCGTTGGCAGAAGGCATCATGGCGACGGCAATCAGCCACGCCAGCAGGGTGAGTAAGGTTAACTTTTTCATGCTGTTCAGTTCGTTTTTGTTGTTTGAAAATGAATCGGTTTTTGTGCCGATTTCGGTAACAAAGATAGGGGACAAGAAAAGGTCGGGAGGTGTCATTTTGCGCAGAAAAACAGGCATATAACGACACATCCCGACCATTGGCTCATTAAGCAAATAACCCGCAGGTGCGCAGGTTATTTGCGGTCTGGTTACCAGCTCGTGGCTTTAAACGAACTGCCGTTGATCATCAGCCATTTGCCATCCTCCGTAAATTCATACGAATAGGTTTTTTTCTGTTCCTGGAGTTCCTGTGCCGTGGCTTTCCGGTTAAAATTGCGGTTGGATGCGCAGGAGTAATAGCCACGATAGTTGCCTTCAGTGGGGGTAATGGTGAACGTCTTCGCGGCTTCGTTGAACTCGACTTTGCCCTTCAGGTTGGTCAGTGCTTCGGTCCGGCAGCCGTAATCGTTGGCCATGATGATAAGAAACATCTCGAAATGCCCACTGGGTTTAAAATCAAACGCAACGGACAGTTCCGACGGATTTCCCTGGTAGCTACCGTCGTAGCCCCAGTAATTGGCCATGGCAAACGTGCCGTGTAGCCACTGACCGGCCATGTCGGCGGGTACGTAGCCGCCAGGACCAAGCTCGCCGTCTTTGTCTTTTGAGCAACTGGCCAGGCTGATTAGCAGCAGCATCAGCAATGGACTGAGTACTGTTCGTGTTACTTTTTTCATGGTTGTATTCACGTTAAAAAATGGAAGGTTGCATAGCGGTACGCAGCGATTCGTCGAGCACTTCGCTGATGTATTTTTCGCACAGGATATTCGGGTTGTATTGGGCAAATTCATCCCGCAGTTTGGACAGGCTCCGGCGGTAAACCGGGTCTTTCAGAACGGTATGGACCTGCGTACGAATCTGATCGGGCGTTGGTGTTTCGGTTTTCAGGTTGACGCCCAGTTTGAAGTAACCGATGCGGGCCGTGATTTCACTTTTGCCTTCGTGAATGCCAGCTGCTACCATCGGCAAACCGTTCTGGATGCTTAGCATAACCCCGCCGTAGCCGCCGTTGGTGACGTACACATCGCAATACGGCATGATTTCGTTGAAATCGACGAAGTCTTCGATGATCAGATTGTCCTGCGGATACCGGGCCCGTAGCGCGTCGGTCTGGGAGCCGCCGGTGGTCGCAATGACAAGAAAGTCGGAGTCCTTAAAGGCTTCGAGCGTCGGAACGATGATTTTTTCCGGGTCCCGTTCGACGGTTCCCTGCGTTACCAGCAGAACGTTGCGGTATTGTTTCAGTTTATCGTAGTGTTGAAACGGATGGCGAGTTCCTTTGCTATACGGGAGAAGCGGACCGACAAACCGGACGTTTTTGCTCATGTCGCGCCGGGCGTATTCAAAGCCGGGAACGCCACTCTGGAGGTACACATCCGCACTACGAATGAACGCATCGAAGAGAAAGTCCTTCGTGGGAGCCAGACCGTGTTGTTGCCGTATGGTATTATACAGGTCGGTACACGGTTTCAGCAGAACGTTGGTGGTCAGGTAGCGCAGGAAGTCCTGTTTGCGTTTAGCCCAGAAGCCCCGCGCGGGCGTCAGACCCATTCCAGACGGAGGCAGGTCTTTCGATGTCTCCGACAGGGGAACAATACCGACTGTGGCCACCGGCACATTCAGCAGTTGTTTGATTAATGGAGCGGCCGAAAACAGCGTGTCGCAAACCAGCAGATCGAACGGAAATTTCTGATGGATTTCGGTGATATCGGCCACAAATTCCGGAGCGCGGTGCAGAAAAACGTTGTTCAGATCAAAGCGTAGCCGGGCAATGGCGCTTTTGATCTGGTTTCGTTCCGGAAACAGTTCTTCCATGTTTTCCTGGTTGACGAGCCGGGCGGTTCGGAACGGATAAACCGGGATGCCCAGCTTCTCGGCTTTGGCGACGTATTGACCGCCGGTATACCACCGAACGTCATTCCCTAATTCCTGTAAATGCTTGGCAAGGCCCGTGAGTGGATTAAAGTGCCCGTCGGCGGGGATGGTGGCGAAAAGAATTCTTCTGGTGTTCATGATTAATTTGTTGTTTGGAGGCAATAGGGTTCTGACCCACCGCGGGTGAGCAGGAGGTGGTTCAAAGAAGATGGACAGGCTGGGCCTTAGCGACTCAAAACGGCTGCACGGGCATCAGATCAGCGAACCGTACTGCGGAGAAATGGCGTAGAAGTACAGGCACGGGCGGGCAGACTGATTGCGCAGGGTGTGCCGCGTGCCGGGCGGTACGGTTAATGACTGTCCGGGCGTCAGACGAATCCAGCGGTCATCGACAAAGATTTCCAGTTCGCCGTATTCTACCGAAAAATATTCTTCCTCTTCGGCGTGCGTGTGTAAAGCCGTTCCGCAGGCTCCGGCGGCCAGCCAGACCACCCCGGTATCCACTTTGGAAGCGTGCGGAGAAGGCAGAAACCAGTACTTGATGCCGCAGGTAGCTGCCAGATCAAGGTCGGCTTCGCGGATGGCAACGTGCGACAGATTGAGGGTTGCGTGCGTGTTCATAGGAGTCCGCAGAGCGGTTGTATTTGTTGTTTATGATTCGAAGTGTTCGGCTTCGTTGGGCAAAGGTCATCACCTGGGGCGGCTCCTTCAAGGTTCCGGTAGGTGAACAAGTAAGTTTTGGCCATGAACTGGAAACTTTACGGGATGAAACCGTTCCGGAATTGCGGCTTTTGCCGCCGACGGCTTCGTGGGACCGCTCGCAAAATCTGACACAAAAAAGCGGGTATTGAATGACGGTTCCAAACCGTTCACTCAATACCCGCTTCAGGTAGCTTATAAAATGATAACCAGTCGGTTATATAAGGGTGTTTCTTACGTTTTCTGCTTTTTCTTTTTGGCAGCCGGGAACAGAATGTTGTTCAGGATCAGGCGGTAACCGGCGGAGTTGGGGTGCAGATTGAGGTCCGTTGGCTCCTCATTGATTTCGTGCCGGTAGTCTTCCGGATCGTGGCCGCCATAGAACGTAAAAAAGCCTTTGCCGTACGGCGCGTGAATGTACCGGGCTTCGTTAGCGGCCCGGTTTTCGGCCAGCACCACCACTTCCGGCTTGATGAGTCCTTTCTTGAAAGCCGTCGTTTGCCCCATGAATCCCTTTATAATGTTCATGTGGTTTTGCGTGAGCATGGTCGGAATGGGGTCCCATTTGGCCGAGAACTGAAAGAGCGTAAAGTAGTCGTTCTGTTCGATCAGGCCGCGTTCTTCGGGCTGGTTATCGATGTTGGAAAACTCGATCTGGTAGGGATTAATGTAGACCTGAAAGTTGCGGAAGGCCAGCGTCTGGCTGTAATCCAGCTTGCTGTTGGCCGCCGGATCGGCCGCGTCGCCGTCGTAAATTGATTCGGCAATGTCGGTATTCTGCGTGGCCAGTGCAATGTCGTAGGTGTCCGTAGCGTTACACATGGCGAACATGTAACCGCCCCCGAGGCAGTAATCCCGGATTTTATTGACCACGTTCCGTTTCAGTTCCGACACTTTGTTCAGGCCGTATTTTTTGGCGATCAGTTCGGCTTCCCGTTTCTGGGCCTGGTACCAGGGCTGATCGCGAAACTGAAAAAACTTACCGTATTGGCCCGTAAAATCTTCGTGGTGGAGGTGCAGCCAGTCATATTGCGCCAGTTTCCCGTCCATTACTTCCTCATCAAAAACCGTTTCGTAGGGAATTTCGGCGTAGGTCATTACGAGGGTTACGGCATCGTCCCAGGGCTGTTTGGTTTTTGGGGAATAAACGGCCACTTTCGGCGCTTTCTGTAGCTTGACGGCGTCCATGTTGGCATCCGGCGACGACACTTCGGCGATAATCTGGTTGCCCTGGGCGTCGGAAATGACCTCGTAGCTAACGCCCCGAATCACCATTTCATTGACGAATCGCTGGTTGTGGGGCATCATAAAACTTCCCCCCCGGTAATTCAGGAGCCAGTCGATTTCGGTGTCGTACTGCCGTAAAACCCAGTAGGCAATACCGTATGCTTTCAGGTGATTCTTCTGATTCTCATCCATTGGAATCAGGATTTTCGACGCCAACGTCCGGGTCGTTAATGCCAAAATCAGGATGAGCGGTAGGAGCAGCCTTTTCATCGGTAACGTATTTATAGCTGATTTGAGTAGTTTTGTAACTACACCAATTTAACGAAGATAAGCAATTTTTATGCTAAATGGTTTTCAGGCCAGAGCAAACGGGAGTGGAAAGATAAGATGATTTTCAGACCGGTTGCTTCGTACTCCTGATTGCCTTCTGCCTTAACCGTGTACTTTATGAATCTGCTCGAAAACACGCGCGAAGGGTTACGGTCGATTATTTCCAACCGCCTGCGAACCATTCTGACCTCGCTGATCATCGCCATTGGTATAACCTCGCTGGTGGGCATTCTGACGGCCATTGACGGGTTGCAGAGTTCGGTGGACAACAGTTTTGCCGGTCTGGGTGCCAATACATTTGACATCGAAGGCCCGCAGGATTACCGACGGTTTGGCGGGCGGGCCGAAAAACGCGTTCCGCCGATTGATTATCACCAGGCGATGACGTTTAAACGGCGGTTCCAGCAGGGCGAAAATGTGTCGGTGTATGCCTCTGTGACGGGTGCGGCTCAGGTAAAATATGCTTCGAAAAAAACCAACCCCAATGTTCAGTTGATTGGGGTCGATGACAGTTATCTGTCCATTAAGGCGATGAAACTGCAATCGGGCCGCAATTTCTCGCCGACCGACCTGGAAAATTCGTTGAATGTTACCGTTATCGGTAGTGAAGTGGCGTCGACGCTGTTTGACCGCAACCAGAATCCGCTGAACAAAGAAATCAACGTGCTGGGCGGCAAATACAAGGTGATTGGTGTGCTGGAGAAAAAAGGCGGTTTTTCGGGCGGGGACGACGATCGGCTGGTACTGGTGCCGCTGGAAAACGCCCGGGCGATGGCCGCGAACCGGACGCTGACCTTCAATATTACGGGTTCGGTTCCCAACATGAAAGACGCCGAAACGGCGGTGGAAGAAGCCCGGGGGCTGATGCGCCAGATCCGGCGCGATGTGCTGGGGCGGCCGGATACGTTTGAGATCAGACGAGCCGACGAACTCGCGAAAGACTTTGAAAACATTTCCGGTTACCTGCGGATCGGCGGTTTTGGCATCGGGTTTATTACGCTGCTGGGCGCTTCGATTGCGCTCATGAACATTATGATGGTGTCGGTGACGGAACGAACCCGGGAAATTGGCATCCGGAAGTCGCTGGGGGCCACGCCCCGACGCATTCGGGAGCAATTTCTGATTGAAGCGATTGTGATCTGCATTATCGGCGGTTTGGGTGGAATTGTTCTCGGTATTGGAATTGGAAACCTGATTTCGACGGTGGTGAGTCAGGGGAATGGTAACTTTGTTGTGCCCTGGTTCTGGATGGTGGTGGGAATTCTGGTTTGTGTAGCAGTAGGTTTATTCTCAGGAATTTATCCGGCGTATAAGGCGTCCCGGCTGGATCCGATCGAAGCCTTGCGGTATGAGTAGCCTGCTCTAATGGATGTTCTTTTACGAAAATATACGGTTTTTTAGTCAGCAGGATTTGCAAAACCGTCCCAGATTCTTACTTTTGCACCCACGTTCGCTGAGCGACGCGCCGTAGTAATGCCGGGATGGCGGAATCGGTAGACGCGTTGGTCTCAAACACCAATGTCTGCAAGGGCATGCCGGTTCGAGTCCGGCTCCCGGTACCAAACAGGACAGGTCACCCAATCGGGTGGCCTTTTCTTGTTTATTGACTTCTAAAGTGCCTGGTTCAGAGGTGATTAGCTCCACAAAATAATTCATTTCTGTGGTTCGATAAATTTTGTCCTCATAAATCAACTTTCCCGGAAATATCGAACCAATGATTTTTTGCTTTACTTCCAGGGGTGATTCGCTATAGTATTTACCTGGATTGCCCAAAAGGGTACAGCCGTATTTCAAATAACGGTTGAAACTGTCATCCTGATTCTCTAAAAAAGTAAGCTGTGCCTTAATCTCGTGAGCTTCCTCTTCATACTGCTGTTTCTTTCTCCGGTATGTGTTGCGATCAATGTCATTGTCCATGTATTTATCCTCTAACGATGAAAGCCTTTTGTTAACTAGTTCGATCTGTTCGGTTAGGCGCTTTGTCTCACTCTCTCGTTTTGCGTCATCTGTTCCAAACACATCTTTCAGGATTTCATAGTATAGATTCATGACTTCTTCAGGCACCGACATTCGATCAAGAAATAGAGCAAAGTCCCGATTAGCCTCATCGGCTCGGAATCGTTCTTTGCATCCATGTTGACAATGGTAGTAATGGTGAATACTGCCATTACGGCTACGCGATCCACTCCCTGTGAGCTTGTGTCCACATTCTTTACATTGGAGAAACCCACGTAGTAGCAATTCATCGCAGCGAGTATTATTAATCGAAATAGCCTTTCGTTTACCATTCAGTATATCCTGTACTTGTTTGAAGGTTTCTTCCGAAACTAATGGGATATGCCTGCCGATAAATGTCTCCTCTTTCTCGTCTTTCCAAGCAGCTAAGACGATTTTTCCTGTGTAAAAAGGGTTTCTTAGTGTGTCAAGAAAATTGCTTTTGCTACATATTAGTCCTCTTTTTCGGGCTGTTAATCTAACTTCCTCAGCCGTGTAGATTCCTTTTGCAAAGTTTTCAAATGCTTCCTTGACAAGGGGGCCTGATTTGTCATCTATTTCGATTTCTTTTGTTAACGGATTGTTCCGATAACCAATGGGAGCCCTCCAAGGCCAACGCCCCTCACGGACAGCCTGACGCATTCCTCGTTTGGTGTTGAGTCCGCGACGTTCATTATCCACTTGTCCTAAGGCAAAATTGATGACGTAGGGCAAAAGGGCTTCTGGAGTATTCAGTTCGATATTGTTTTCCAGGGTTCTGAACTCAATGTTCCAAGCTCTAAAACGCTGAATCATTGATAAGCTATCCTGTAGATTTCGGGAGAAACGATCTGCACGAACGCACAAAAACATATCCGGTTTGATTCGCTTGGTTTGTATATCATTCAGGAAGCGTTGGAATTCCGGACGCTTAAAATCTTTTGCTGAATGGTCATCCTGATAATGGCCAACAACTTCAATTCTATTCTGAGAACAGTATCTACGTAAACGAGCTTCCTGATCTTGTAAGCTGAATCCGTTTTCTCTCTGTTCATCTGTTGATACTCTTGTATAGATGACCGCTTTCATTTTCTTTATTTTTAAATGCCTGATGTTCTATTTCTGCTAGTTTATAAAGTAAGTCCGTAAGTCGCTTGACCTGTTCTGGACTGTATTTATTCTCACTCTTATTTAAGGTTCTTTCGCATTGCTTTACCGTTAACACTGTATTAAAACGAGGTACCAGCGTCCGGGGCTTCCGGTTAGCCAGTCAATCAATCAATGGTCTGGGGTGTCCAGTACCTTTTCTACAATTTATTACTCATTTTCTAGTCTTACTTTGGTGGTCTTCTTAAAGGCAGCCTTTTTACCCCCGTTTGTCGTGTACGAAATAGATTCGTACCTGCCTTCTATCAAGTGTTCTGCTAATCGAAGTACATCCTTGACTTGCCCTGAAGATGTCAACTCGAACATTACAGGCTTACCTTTTTTTAATTGAACTGAAACTGAGGTAAGCTCTTCGTTATGAAGGTGTTCTATTAGTTCCGCTTCGTTTTTATTCAGTGCATGACTGAGCATGATACTATCAAATTTGCCTAGTGCTAGAATCTTACTCAGTATTTCGCTTAAAGAAACTTGAATAAAAAAGTCCCAATCGCGGCTAGGATCTGGTATGAACAGGTACTCTCCGTGCCCCCACATCTCTTTGCAAGTTCCATCCTTATAGATTCGTAATGCCAAAGCGGACTTCTTAAGCATGCTTGACACCAGTAACCGCCCAAACTCTTCATGAGTAGTCTCATCATTGGGCGTAGAGTAATATGACTTTTCCTGTTCAGTCATTGTGTCTTCCAAGTGAGCAGGCTCTTCGGGTATTCCATAGGCGGTTCTGATCGCGTTAACTACTTTCTGATGAGAGACGCCCATTTCGGTTAATTCCTGCAGCATATGCATCCAAACGTATTCAGCAAAACTGAATCGCCGCCATTTACTTACTTCATCTCGTTTAGTTAGTAATAACCCTTGCTTGTCCCAATAATTGACCACATGATATTTCTGGTCATCTAAATAACTGATGGTGTACTTCTTATCTGTCACTATAGTTAAAAACTCTTCGCTGAGTTCAAAACCTTCCAAATAGTTCTCTTGGGTCCACCTGCCGATATACTTCTTAAACTCTTCCATAATTAAATCCTTTAAAGTTAGAACCTTTATTAACTTTGAAAGGTTCAAATTATAGACAATATTTAATATTAGGATACGCTTGGATTAGTATAGTAGACTTTTGCATTTTACAACCTTGATAGCGCTTAGAAGGATTGAAGCGGGATAATATCATTTAAGGCGGTATCAGCCACTAGATTTAAATACTACTACCAAGTGACTCGACATTTATGGTTAGGTTGCAAATAAGCAAATATCTTCCATGATGTATTAATTAACTGATAACTAATAAGGTACAGATATTATGAATACTCTAATGTTGCCACAAAATCTCAATATTGAGCAAATTTTAGTGGACTATCCACCTAATTTCACGTATCATCCTGATGAGTTTCGTTACCTGATCGGTTTGGTCATTGAACTACCTAGTTCGAATAAAGGTCTTTTTGACAGCCATGAATATCCGTATACTTACTTATACTCACAGCTACTTAAGAGAGTAGTTTGGGATTACCAGTATCACTTGCAGTATTTGGTTAAGGTGGGGGTTTTAGAAACAGATGGATATTATTCAAATACGATTAATCGAAAGTCAAAAGGGTATCGGTTAACGGCTGAATACCGTACACCCGTGCAAATCACAGAAATCTCTGCTTCTAAATTGGTAAAACGAATAGAACGGCAGACGACGAATAGGAATAGCCCTGCAATAGAACTCTATCCTGATCTTGTCAAATGGTTCGATGAAATAGAGGCTGATGAAGAAAAGGCTCATCAAATAAGGGCCCAGCTCTACCAGGAGAACACTACGAAGGGAACTAGACGAGAAATTGAAGTGGCTAATCTAAAGGATGCTTCTTATCAATATATGATTGAACCCTTCGTAAGCAGACGGTATAAGTTTATAGTGGATGATTCAGGCAAACGATTTCACTCCAACCTCACGAACCTAAAAAGTGAGTTTCGGTCTTGTTTGACTTACCAGGGGCAACCCCTAGTATCAATTGACTTATGCAATTCTCAGCCCTTTTTAGCATCAATACTGTTCACTCCTCACTTCTACTCACCAGTTGCAGATGACGAGCGGTTAACGATTAATCAGCTATCAGAGAAAAGTCAGGTATTACTACAGCCAGTCATTGAAGAAGTAATGCAGTATTTAGTAACCCATAATACGAGAGATACTGTATTCCCTACTCTGTCTCTCTCCTTCTCCACCCCTGGGGGGGGGCCTCTACTCCCTATGTGCGGGAAATTGGAAGAAAAAACAGGACAGATAGATGAATTTTTGATGTATTCCTACTTAGTAGAAACAGGGCAGTATTATGAATATATGCAATCTCGCATTAAACGAGCGAATGGAGAGGCTGATTTGACCCGTAATGAAGTGAAAGAGACTACGCTGACAACCTTTTTTGCCAATCCCAAGGATGATCGGCAATACTTCAAAATGCATCGTGAAGCCTTTTGTCAAGTCTTTCCAATGGTTTATGGGTTATTTTCGCTGTTGAAATCAAAGCAGTATAGCACGTTGGCCATCTTACTCCAGAATATCGAGGCTATATTGTTTTTAGATCACATTGCCAACCGTATCTCTTGTGAGCGACCCGAGTTGCCCATCTTTACTTTGCATGATTCCATCGTGACAACTGTTGGTAATGAAGAATATGTGGAAACGGTAATGCAGGAAGAGTTGCAGCGTTTAACAGGTATGAAACCTAGCTTCAAACGAGAGTACTGGAAATAAGGCACATCGTAAGAACACTGGTGTAATCGTTTGCGAAGAAGATAAAAAAGGGTTCCTATCTCTGCTACTTGGAATAAGTACTTATGGTGACGTTGGATAATGTGGTTTTTATCGCCTCTGTTGCATTATTATGGTAAAGTTTAAGGGAAGTATATCTCAAAAATAAAACGTCCGTACGGGGTTAAAAATGACCTTAAATTAAGTGCCGCCTTTGGGTTATTATTCGCTGACTGATAAATTCCTGACCAAAGCGCTTAGATTACAAACAGTCAGATTGTTGAAAGGAAATAAATTAAGCTTTTCAACCTTGTAATCAATAGTGTATATTTGTCTGCAAACCAAAATTAAGTAATAATAGGAGCAGAATCCTTTTGATCACATATAATTAGTGTTGAACTAAGTTCCTGTCAATCGAAACCTGAGAAATTTTGTGCACGACGGGGAGCGAAGTCTCAACGCCTACGGCTAGCGTGGGCGTTGCTTTGCTTTGTCGTGCAGGCTTCTCAGGGCCTCGATTGGCGAGCAAGTAGCGTACCACGCTTCTTCTTTCTCATTTAGCCATAGGTATATGTTTACACATCCCTTACCCAAACTCTCCGTTAAGATTAGTAATTGTTCCCTGCAAACGAAGGTGCTTGATCGTTCAGTTATAATCTGCTTAGTTTCATTCAACCTCCTGTCAGTTACTTCCCGCACCCAGAATGGTATCCAGGCCCAGGTAATTTACAGTGAGTACTACCGAAAGTATCTCTCTGGCAGTGAAGACTACATACCCACCGTAAAGGCCTGCTTGGATAATGTATTTGAAATTGAACCCATGAGTATTGCCTACTTTGATAAAATGATGCTGTCTTACTCGTATAAGAAAGAGTTTTTTAGTAAAGCAGACAAAAATGCTTATCGATTTAGGATAGGAAATAAAGACCGCATTAAAGGAGTTCATACCGTCCAAAAAGACCCCTATGGAATTATCTTCACCTGGACTAGTTATGGTAATAAAACAAGAACCCTCGACGACTTGATCAAAGAGTTACAGCCGTACCGATCCGGTGATAAATTTGGGATACCGCTATATAAGTTTAGTAATAACGGAAAGAACTACACCTTCTGGGTGCAACAGAAGCTGGGATACGAGGCTTGTTTTGTCACCATTTCAACGGTTAAATAACCAGATGCGTCCTTTATACTACCAACTTATCATTGCCGGATTGCTCCTAACATTACTCATTGTTAGTATATATAGCTATGAACGCTTGTCTGACCAAAAAGAAAAAACAAGGCTGTTGGAGTCAAAACTGACTGGATTACAAACCTCATATTTGCAGCTATATGCGGAAAAAGAACACCGGCTTCGTCAACAATATGCTTTTGTGGCTGTCGAGACAATAGAAAAAGATATCATTTTTACTGAAAAACCTATGCAAAAGAGGTTCTACCTCTCTCCAGTGTTGACAATTGAGGGTGAAGATGGCCAATATCAAGCTAAAGATAATTTTATGAATCAAGTTGCTAAGAAAGTAGGAAGTGATGTAAGAGTACTTCAATCAAAAATATACGTGTTTGATAGCTATCGGGAAGCAAGCGAGTACAGGGAGCAAATCTACCAGGCTGAAAAGATCGACCTATAAAACTAGTAATGAATTAAATATCTATCAAAACTAAGGTAATTGAAAACGCCGTATTTTAAGCTATTTCCACACAGGAAGAACTAATTGACCTACTATTTTATTATACTATTTTTTGACTGGTTACAAGTAGCTGATCCGTTCGAAAGTTGAGCGAGTTTTGAGGTTGAAAGTACAGGTTAACCTGATGCGGAGAGTGGATGTCCTTCTAATTTTAAACGAAGACTTCCCTATTGTTATCTTGAGGCATCGATAACAAAGAGTTCATGATTTATGCGCTATCATTATGGTATTAATTGATTTTGATTATTTTGTTGTTATAAATATAATCAAAAATAAGTACGTACTTAATTCTGAGTATTAAGGCTCTGAATTTTAAATACAAATATTGAAGCTTTTTCTTAGCCTATTGTATACAGTTAATGGTGTGTTGATGCTTAATACCATTCAGATAGTAGAGCTGATAGAAGCATATAAGGTAAGCTCTATTACTCCCAGAATTTTGCCTAATCCTTTCTAAAATCGGCTTTTACTACTGCCCTAAAATGTCCTTTGCCGGTATGTACTACGGTGTCTTCTACAGAATTTACTTCTAGGGACTTAAACTTAATATATCCATACAAACTATCCCCAATCACATAGGTCATCTTATTTAAAGTAAGCTTTTGATACAGTATGGTGTGTATCGGTTCCCTCTCGTTTTCAGTAATGTTGTCACTAAATAAATAGGCTTCTGTGTGAAACCTTCCGTCCTTGCACTTTATAATAAATCCGTGGCCAGTGAAACCATCAGATGACCCAATATTAATGATCAGGTTGTCTGGTTTGCTTAAATAGGCTCTACAATTATTGAATTTAGCATAGGGGTTATTTAATGAGTCCATCTGTTGGCTAGTATAGTAAGCCACATCACTCGTTCGCCTGAGCAGTGAATCAGGAATTTCAGGAAATGAAGTAATCTCTTGCTGTTGGTCAAGCTGTTGAAATACTGCGTTCCGAGAAATGGTGGAATCGATCCTTACCTTGTCCCACTGGAGATCCTTCGGTTTATCAGTGCACCTAAATAAAAAAAGAGTGATAGCTAGAACAAGCTGGTAATGACTTTTAAGTCCAGTAGCTTTCATACTGCTTTTGTAAGAGAAAGATTAAATAAAGTTTATCAAGGCAATATATACATATTGCTTATATATTTATCTTTTCGAGGGACTACTATATAGTTCTAGCTAACTATTTCCTATTTTTGGCTGGAATACAGACTCAATTAGATGATAAAGATATAATCGATGAAATGACTGTAAGCCAGGTCGCTTTCTAAACTCAGAAAGTATTTGAAACCGAGTTTTGTAGCAGCCACATTGATTATACAATCAATTTTAATGAATAAGTTATTCTACGGGTGCTTGCTTTTCTTCACTACATCCTGCGGAGCAGGATGGTCAGATTATACAGAAGAAATAGAAGAAGGCTATACTTGGGTCAATGAAGGAGGACCAATGAATGCGATTCTCTCTGACGTCAAAGGAGTAAATTCACTTGTGTATTTGAGAAAGTATTATAACAATAGTGCTTATATCTGCGCTTGGCAAGTGGACAGTGCTCGACTACATTCCCCTGGCTTTCGTTCAACCGATTTGAAAGAAAATACCTATGATCCATCAGACCGGTTTTACATCATTGATGTTAAAAAGAAACAGCAGTATGGCCCTTATCAGCAGGATGAATTCTTTATGAAAGCAAAATCCTTAAGTATTCACGTTTCCTGGAAGCCATAATTGACTAATCAAATGCCTAAGATATAGCAATGTAATAGGTTTAACTTATTATAATGCCAACTATACAACAGATGAAGAAGGTTAAAATAAAGCTTTCTAATGATGAATATGAAATCATAAAAAGTTGCTTGAAGCCGCAACATAAATTCGATTCTGTATTTCATTCACAGAATGTTCTATACCAAAAAAATGGAGTTGAACTCAGTATTCCTATTGGGCAATTAGACAGTTTTATGAGCGAATTAATAAAAGCTTTGCGAGCAAAGGGAACTATAAACAGCATTTATACAGATTTTGGCCGTAAAGTAGATTCAATTATAGATAGACTTAGCACCGAATTCTATGGATAGTCGAATAACAAATCATTTTAGAGGATTAGCTGTAATCACCTTACCATGATGCTTGTAAAAATCCAAGAGCAAATAGTGGACAATTTTCTCATCCCATCCTTTACGTTGACAAAAGGTGAAATTGTAATCATTCAACTTCCTGGTGGATCGTTTTTTCGCCCTCTTGAATTCGCCTTGATTGACATAATCACTGGGAAGGCTACTTATAACAACGTCGAACTGGTATCCCCATTGCGCTACGTAGAGCCCTTCAAGGAAAGTTGGTTTCGGCAACACTTCTTCCCATTGACAGTCGGTACCTATCTTAACAAGAATGCAAACAAGACAAACCCGGTTTATCAGAAAATTTATGACATAAAATGGATAACCCCCAATACTAAAGTGCAGACTTTGGCGAGCACTCCGCAGCGACAACTTGCTCTCTATACAACTTTATCATGGACAAATGACTTTATCTTTGACTTAACTGGTATTGGGGCGCAAGGAGGGCAAGAAATCTACAATTTTGTAAAGACAACTGTACACTCAGGTGGTTCTGCTATTTTGCTTGACTGGACTGACGAGTTTAAGAATGACTGCACGAAATTTATTCAAGCAAAGTATTTAGGTAAAAAAAATGTTTGATAAGTATGATTTCGGTTGGCCTAAGGACACTATGAAATACAACTAAATTGTAGGTAAATAAATTACACTTTTCTTAAACTATGCCGTATAACTAACAACATGTTGAGTGATTATTTCTAATAAAAATAGTTTCTGTTGCCTGAGATACATTATAACTTTATTACTATTTAGTTGTCTACTGTAAAGCCTTTGGCGCAAATCTTAAGTTGACCTGCGGTTGAATTAGTATTGATAATATAACAGGTCAGTTTATGAACAGGAAACATTCCTTTCGAATTAGTAGCCAGTAGGCGTAGTTCTTCATCATCCGTCGTACTATAAATATGGATTCGGTGGCTATGATTCCAACGTTCAGGTCAATTTTTGCTTTGTAGACCTCATGAAAGGTTAACATACCCATTCCGGTATCATACCAGTCGATTTCAAGTACGATACGATCATCATATCCCGGATTGCTTCGGTCAATGGTAATTGATTTAAGGGTAAATCATGCCAGTAGAAATTGTCAAAATTCATTTGAATCTTTTGAGTAAGTAAGAATCTTGTTAAGTTATGCGTCTACACCGTAGATAAATACCGTAATACAAATGAAATTCTTCTAATATCAATATGGTTGGGTATATAGTCATTATCAGCATTAGCCAGTTGCTTTAATTCCATAACTGCATCGTGCAACGAGCCAAGATTTAGATCCTTTGGATTGATGCCATCGTTCATCTGATAAAGACTATCTTTTTCAATATGCCAAAAATAGTCTTCAGCGATAGGGATCTCCTGAGCTGGATAGTTATGGTCCAGATAGGTTGAAATAGCCTTGTTAATCAGTGATTTAAGTATTTCCTTCTGTATCGTTATGTCCATTTTGATGCGATATAATCACAACCATTGTTAGGGGCGCATCAGGATAAACTGATCTCGATGCCTTCTAATAATATAGTTTCATTACTTATTGAGACAGCCACTTCTACTCGTTTTACTTGATAGGTTCCATTCACTAAACTAACAATAGCATAAGAATTAACCCCATCACTCCTTGAACTAAAGACTCCCGCTGGTTGGCTGCTATCTATGCTTTTTCCATCTTCGGTTGCGTCAAGGATAACTAACTTTCCATTTTCCAGGGAGAAGGTTAATTCTGTGTGATCAAGTAAGCTAAGCTTCATGCTTTGCGAGTAGTCCCAGGATTGATTGAAGTACAACCCTTCAATCAGGATAACGGCATCCTCTTTTTTAAAGACTTCTACTTTGGTAGACATACTCCAGAATAGCCCGTACTGTAGGTCCTTTGATTTTATAAAGGAAGCTACTCGGGCTTCGCTGTAGTCAGGAAGTTCACCAAGTTGGTCATAATCACTTATACCCTCTATACTTTCCTGACAACCATTCCATTGTGAAATATTCTCTACCGGTAAAATCAAAAACTGTCTACCAAGCAAAGAGCCTAAATAAGTATAGTCCGTCTGCATACTGCTAAATAAGCTTATGTAGCCTGTGTTGATTCATGCGTTTATAGGTTAGCCATTAAATTCATCAAGTGCTTATACCATATCCTGCTTCTGCTCAGAACTTAGGAAACATTCATCAACTCTTGACCCGTTTTGGCATTCATTACGTGAATTAACTGGGTAATAAACCTTTTTGAATCAGCTTCTTTTTAATCTGTTCTACTTTGGTTTTGTCAGTGGGAACAGCAAACCCAATCCCGTAAATAAAGGGTCCCATACGGCCACTCCAACCTTTTTGAAAGGGCCTTGGCTCATAGCCCGCTATGCGACCTTCAATTTGTAATCGGTTTTTCTTTACACTTTTGACGACTAAATCGACGCAGGGATAAATCAAATCTTCGCTAACATAGACCGCTTGCACAATCTTATTGAGAACTTCTTGGCGGTCATCCGTGTATTCCTTTTCACTCATCCATTTAAAGGCCAGCTTTCTAGGCAGGACGTTGCCCGCATAGACTTCAGCATACTGGATAAGTTCTTCCAGGGTCTTTAGGACAAAATCAGAAAACTCGGTCTTACTCATTTTACTAAATGGAAAAAGGCCTTGCTATAGTGCTTCAATAAGGGAGACCTACCACATAAACAGGCTCAATGAATGCTGAGGTTAGACGATTATCTAGCTTATAGAACTAAGCCTAAGTCATTCTTTCCATTGGTGAATACGCTCAAATTATTAAATCCACTAATGCTTTTCATATTCAAAGATCGTCCCTTGATCAAAACGAGGATTAATGGTCTTGATCAGTAATCCATCTTTGTATTCACGGGTAATGGTATACGTTTGATTAGAAGTGAGCGGTTCGAAAGCGCCCGTGAGCTGATTCGTTTCCATAACGGTTTGTACCATTGGGGTGTTTGGTGTAGCCGCTAAGAGGCCGGAACTCCAAATGGTAAATGGAAAGTTGTAAAGCGGATTGGGTACCTGATCGTAACTGCTTACAATCTTCCGCCGAAACGAACCATATGAGTTCTGAATGGTCGCTACATTCGTACTGATATTGTTTTGGGCATCAAGCTCAAAGGTTTCAACGGATGATGAAATAATAGTTGGCCCATCATACACAAAAGTAGTTCGGCTGTTAATCCGGCCTTGGGAGTCATAGGTATAGGATTGAAAAGGAGTACCGTTATCATCATTGATTGATGTAAGCCGATTCATAGCGTCGTATTGATAGCTGTAACTTCCCGAGTAGTTGTCATTGTCGCCGGGTTCATCAATAAAACTTTCTTCCGTTAATTTCCCTTGCTCATCATATATTAAGAGTGTTCGATAAACCCTTTTATACGCTCCACTGCCTGAGCGGTAGAAATTACTTACCCCCTTTATCCGGTTCATGGCATCGTAGGACAATTCCAATAATCCAGTGGCATTACTGGTGTCAATACCCGTCATTGTCACATTATTGTATTTCGTATAAATCAATTTCAGTCGGACCCCCTGTGGGTTTGTGGGAGGTAAGCCACGATGGTCTAGACAAGAATAAAGACTTAAAGCCAGGCAAAGCGCAACGGTTAACGTAAATAACTGTTTCATGAATCTGAGGATTTGTCTGGTAATGTTAATAAAAAGATGAACATAAATGGCTTTTATTAACTAAAATGTACTTTTCGGTTGACGAGTCGCTAGGATGATTATATAAAAACAAGTAGTTCACATTCTATCCTTTTATTGCGATAGATTGATCGCCTTCATAGATTTATAAAAGTCTTATCCCGGTTAACGGAAATAAGCACTGTTTCAGGTTCATTCTCAGGTGTTAAAACAACCTCCTTGTTAAGAACATTTGACATTTCCTTCATGTAAGCCAATACTTTATTGTGGTCCTCAACCGATTTTACCTCTGTCGGGGTTAGATCGTTTTCAATTTCATTCTCCCGAAAAAAGTGAATGTTGACCTGAATCTCATCTAAATAGACGGAAGCGGTCGAGCAATTATCATGAGATCTATTCCAATAGGCAAAAGCAATTCCGATGTCAATCGTATCGGTTTTGGCTTGTGTTTCGTAAATCAGAACTGATGTTTTATAATGGGTATTAACGTAATCAGCCCAGAGTTGCCAGTCTTTTCTGGTTACATGGTGTACATAAATATCACGGAGAGAACCGTCCTGGTAATATACGTTCTCTTTCAGTTGTTGCCAGTCCATCGTTGAAGAGTGCCTTAGCTCCCAATATTGATTCGTTTATAAAAATAGGATGTCCTTTTCATAAAAGAAAACCTGGACAAAATGAGTCTTTTTTACTGGTTTGAGCTTAGTAATGAAAGCTCTGTTAATCAGTATTCCAAGTAATGTATGTATAGGTGGAATAACCAGTCATACTAAATAGTATTTCCGTACCGACTCATCCACTCGTACTTGTTTTGCAGTAAGATACTATCAAGCAGAATAAGTTGAGTACCCTTTTAAAATAGGCTATAAGTGTGAGAAAGACAAGGCAGTCGTGACTTCTCCCCGTCACTCGATTGTGTCGTCGGGTACCCCCGGTATGTCTATACGACATGAATTTAAATCCATCATCTTTTTCACCTTTTAACATTTTAGAAAAATGGGTACTTTCTTCACCGTACTGGGCATCGCCTTTGCCCTGTTCATTCTCAAGTTTATCTATGACAACTTTCTAACCGATAACGCTGAAAAGAGCTGGCAACAGCTAAAAGACCGTGATCCCCAGGCGGCTCGAACGATTGAGCAAAATCAGGGACTGAATCTGAAGACCAACTACCACATTCGAGAGGATGGGTTGTATCTGTGGACCTTTCAGGGGAATGGTCCCAATGGGTACATTGCTGGTATTTCAATGGGACTTGTTTTCCAGAAGGGTCGAGTCGGTAAGTTTGAAGCCGAATTTGTCGTAGCTCTGTCGAAAGATGAAGTCCGGCAAGTCTTACAAAGCACAAATACCGGCTATTTACAGGAAGTTTCATCTGACACAGCTGATTATGAAGTGGATGGTAAGCAGCTCTTTATCCGATTTTACCCTGATTCCCAGAAGCCAAACACGTATCTGGAGCTTGTTGGTGAGATAACCGCCAAGGGGCTACGACTGGATTTAACCCAGCATTTTATCAATTACGTGAAGGCGGATCTGGATAGTCAGGTTCTTTTTAAGGGCGCTGAGTTTATCTTTTTACCTGCTTATTAATCCAAAGGGTATGCATTTACGCTACGCAGAACGCAGACAGGCTCGCATTCGGGTGTTGCTGCAAGGTCCATCGGGTTCGGGTAAAACATACTCTTCCCTACTGCTGGCTTATGGGCTTACGGGTAACTGGTCATCAATTGCCATTATCGATACAGAGAACAAATCGGCGGATCTATTTGAGCACCTGGGCAAGTATCGGGTGTTAATTCTAGATCCACCGTATACACCTGAACGTTACATGGAAGCTTTGAAGGTGTGTGAAGGGGCGGGTGTGCAGGTGATCATTCTGGATTCGCTTTCCCATGAATGGCAACACATCCTGGATGAACACTCGGCTATGACAGGTAACTCCTACACCAACTGGAGTAAGCTAACTCCTCGCCATGATAGTCTGGTCAATGCTCTGTTGCAAAGCAACTGTCATTTGATTGCTACCATCCGAGCCAAACAGGACTATGTTCTCGTGGAGAAGAACAACCGACAAGTCCCTGAAAAGGTAGGCATGAAGGGCATTACAAGGGAAGGCATGGATTACGAATTTACACTGGTCTTTGAGCTGGATAATCGTCATTACGCCAAAGCTACCAAGGACCGGACAGGACTATTCACTGACAAACCCGATTTCTCCATCTCACCCAAAACAGGTCAGCAGATTCTGCGCTGGTGTCAGGAAGGCACCAGTCAACAGCAGGTGGAAGCTATGATTAAAGCCGCCAAGGACACAGCTCGGCTTAAGGATTTGTATGATCTATACCCGGAATTTCGGGAGGTTTTAACGCCATTATTCACCGAACGCAAAAACGAATTACAACTCATCTCATTACCCAAACATCCCAAATCATATGGAAACGCAAATCATGCCGTTGTACGTCGTCAGCAGAAAGTGGACAACTTAAGTTGGAAAGGGAAGAGAGGCTTTAAGCGCTTTGTGCTTGCTGACAAATATAATTTTTCCGCC
>NZ_QLMC01000008.1 GCF_003259745.1 Larkinella arboricola
GATTGTCTACGGATTGGGCCGGACCTCGGTTCGGGAAATTCAGGAGCAGCACGTGGACCGCGAAATCAACTTCACGCCCATGCTGCGTGATCGCGTCGGCCAGCACCTGTACGGCGAACGCTGGGCCACCCGCATCAAGCAGTTTATTCTGGAAAATGGCTGGCAAACCCGGCCCATTCACATCATCAGCGCCAATCCGCACAGCGTGGTCAACTGCCTGTATGCTCCGGCGGCCCTGGCCGAAGCGACCTCCTGGGATAATCTTTTCGATCTGGCCTACAAGCTCAGCCAGCCCGCTCAGCAGGAACTCCGCCAGCAGGTTGCCGACTACGCCAAAACCCACGGATTACACGAGTTGGAAGATCCGGGCGGCACGAATCTGCTCGTTCAGTTGATCGATACGGCCCGGCTTGAGGCCCGGCACTTGTCGAAAGAACTCGCCCACGATCCAAAACTTATCAAATCCGCCCAACCGCTCTTGCTGGTAATGGATTACGCGTTCGGCGAACAGGCGTTTGAAACCATGGACGAACTGCTGAAACCGTTCGAAGGCGATAACGCGTTTACGCTCCATGTGGCTTCCATCTCAATCATGGGCAAGGCCGGTATCCTGACCGGCGACAAAGGCGACCTGATGATTCCGACTTCCCATATTTTTGAAGGAACCGCCGACAATTACCCGCTCGACAACGACTTTACCAAAGCCGATTTTGAAGGCCACGGCATTGATGTATACGAGGGTGCCATGATTACGGTATTGGGCACGTCGCTTCAGAACAAAGACATTCTGGCTTACTTCAAAAACTCATCCTGGAAGGCCGTGGGGCTGGAAATGGAGGGAGCCCATTACCAGAAAGCCATTCAGTCGCACGCCAAAATCCGGGGCAGTGTCCAGCCCGACATCAAAATCCGGTACGCCTACTACGCTTCCGACAACCCGCTGCTCACTGGCGCCACGCTGGCTTCCGGCAGTTTAGGCACGCTGGGCGTCAAACCAACGTATCTGATTACGATGAAATGCCTGGAAAAAATTCTGGGCAAAAGTCCGGAAACACGGCAGAGCAATCCCGCTTAATATCCTTTGCCGTTCGGGCACGGACAGCCGTTTAAAATCATCCGCACGGCCCGGTTTTCGGGGCGGTTGACGCTTTCATAATTCCTCTTATATTGCGGTATTAAACCGGAAAGCAGTTCAACTTGTATTCGAAAACCGGTCCTCTACGGATGCTTTTTAAACACTAATCAGATGAGAACAAACCGGGTCTGTTTATGGGCTTTGTCCATCGCCTTTCTGCTGGCTGACCACTCCTTTTGCCAATCCTTAAAACCCGGTTTTGATCAGGAAGAATACCGTGAATTAATGTATATATCGGCCCGGACGGGTGCGTTAACGCCCACTTATTACGCCGATATTCCTGAACCCAAACGGTTTAAAAGGGTGTATCGATCGCCCATTATGGGGCTTGATAACCTGTGGGATTTATGGACCGATAACCAGTCTACCGCCGTCATTAGCATCCGGGGCACAACGGATAAACCGGAAAGCTGGATTGGCAATTTCTACGCGGCCATGGTTCCGGCAAAAGGAGAATTAAAACTGACGGAAAAGGACGTGTTTACGTATGAACTGGCCGCCAATCCGAAAGCCGCCGTACACGTGGGCTGGCTGCTGGGCATGGCCTATTTATCCAGGGATATTCTTCCTAAAATTGACTCCTGCTACAAAGCCGGGACCCGAAATATCCTTCTTATGGGCCATAGCCAGGGCGGAGCAATCAACTTTTTGTTAACCTCCTACCTGTATAACTTACAGAAACAGAAGGCGATACCTGCCGACATCCGCTTTAAAACCTACTGTAGTGCGGGGCCGAAGCCCGGCAATCTCTATTACGCCTATGCATATGAAACGCTCACGCAAAACGGCTGGGCGTTCAACGTGGTTAATTCCGCCGATTGGGTGCCGCAAACCCCGATGTCCATTCAAACAATGAACGACTACAACAACACCAACCCGTTCGTCAACGCAAAGGCCATCATCAAAAAACAGAAATTCTGGCAACGAATTGCCCTCAATCACGTCTTTAATAAACTGAACCGCCCCACCCGCCGGGCGCAGAAAAATTACGAAAAGTACCTGGGCAAGATGACGTCCGGTATTGTCAGAAAAAGCCTTAAAGATTTCGTGCCGCCCGATTACTTCCGCAGCAATGATTACGTCAGAACCGGTGCCAGCGTTGTTCTGCTGGCCGATTCGGCTTATTACGAACTGTTTCCCGACGATCCCAAAACCATTTTTGTCCATCATTTTCACAAACCGTACCTGTATTTATTGGACAAATTGGGCCAGTAAAGCCGTTTCGACCTGAGCGATTGCAATTGGTATCCGTCTTTCATTCAAAAGGCCGGACAAAGGGACCTTAACGCGCCGTTTCTACAAATCCGCGAACTTCTTTAATTTATCGAAGACTTTGTGCTCTATACTAATTTTTTGGAACAACTTTACCCTGTATTTTGTAATTTTTTCAAGAAATAACCATTGCCAAACGTCTTCTCATGCCAAAGCGCAATAAAGTCGTATCCAGTACCCCCGACGTCGTTCTGATCGGGGCTGGTATCATGAGCGCCACCCTCGGCGTTCTGCTGAAAGAACTACAACCCGACCTGACCATCGAAATTTTTGAGCGACTCGACGGAGCAGCCGCCGAAAGTTCCGACGCCTGGAACAACGCCGGCACCGGTCACTCGGCCTTTTGTGAACTGAACTACACGCCCGAACTACCGGACGGGACAATCGAAACGAAGAAAGCCATCAAGATTGCGGAGTCTTTTGAAGTCTCCAAGCAGTTCTGGGCGTACCTGATTCAGCAGAATTTTCTGCAGGATGCTCCTGACTTCATCCGGGCCATTCCGCACATGAGCTTTGTCTGGGGCGATAAGAATGTGGAGTACCTGCGCAAACGCTACGAAGCCCTTCAGAAAAGCCACCTCTTCCACGGAATGCAATACTCGGAAGACCCGACGCAGCTCGAAAAATGGATTCCGCTGGTGATGGAAGGCCGGCAAAAAGACGAGAAGGTGGCCGCTACCCGCATGGACATCGGTACTGACGTTAACTTCGGTGCGCTGACCCGCGCCATGTTCTACCGGCTGTACAACATGAAGGGCGTTAAAATCAACTTCGCCCACGACGTCCGCGATCTCTGGCGGTCGAAAAGCCTGGGTGGCTGGAAAGTTCGTGTTGAGAATGTCACGACCGGACACGTTCGGGATGTACACACCAAGTTTGTGTTTATCGGAGCCGGGGGCGGTTCATTGCGGCTGCTCGAAAAATCGGATATTCCCGAAAGCCGGGGGTACGGCGGTTTCCCGGTGAGCGGCCAGTGGCTGAAATGCACCAACCGCGACATCGTGGAACGGCACGCGGCCAAAGTGTACGGTAAAGCTTCGGTCGGTGCGCCCCCGATGTCGGTACCGCACCTCGACACCCGCATGATTGGTGATAAGAAGGAACTGCTGTTCGGGCCTTACGCCGGTTTCTCTACCAAGTTTCTGAAACACGGTTCGTATATGGACCTGCCGAAGTCTATCCAGATGGCTAATCTGGCACCGATGCTGATGGCGGGTCTGCACAACATTCCGCTGACGAAATACCTCATCGAACAGGTGATGCAATCGCCGGAAGACCGGCTGGCGGCCCTGCGCGAATACTTCCCGAACGCCAAAATGGAAGATTGGGACCTGGAAGTTGCCGGGCAGCGCGTACAGGTAATCAAGAAGGACGAAGAAGAAGGCGGAGTGCTTGAATTCGGTACGGAAGTGGTCAGTGCCGCCGACGGCAGCATTGCCGCCCTGCTGGGTGCATCGCCGGGTGCTTCAACGGCTGTTTCCATCATGCTTGAACTGATGGGCCGCTGCTTTAAAGACCAAATGGTTTCGGAAGAGTGGCAGGCTAAATTAAAGCAGATGATTCCGTCGTACGGTAAATCACTGGCGAAAGATCCGGCGCTTACCGACGAAATCCGCCGGACAACGAGCGAGGTGCTCGGACTGGACGTAGCGGTTTACACAACGGATTAAGGTATTCCGTTTAGATGATATAAAAAGAGCGGTTTGGCCCTGGTGCCAAACCGCTCTTTTTATTGGTAAGCAGATTTTTCTGCATTCCCAACAACGGTATTTCCTATAAAAAAGCGAAGGGTGCCGCTGACGCGGCACCCTTCGCTTTTTTATGAAAAGACGGCTTATAGCGGCCCCGGTACCAGTTCATCCTGAGCAGGAACCGGCTTTTTCCGGTCGTTGAACATGATAATGAACAGCACCAGCACGACGGCTGCAATACCCGCCGGAACCATCCAGACCGAAGTCCAGTCTACTTTACCGTTTACCGTATAGATATCGGCAACAATCCCGGACAGTTTGGAGCCAATGCCCATCCCGATACCGTATGTCGCCAGCGTAATGAGCCCCTGCGCCGATGATTTGATGCGTTCACCGGCTTTGTTGTCGGTATAAATCTGGCCCGTCACAAAGAAGAAGTCGTAGCAAACCCCGTGCAGAACAATGGCAATGTACAACATCCATTCGCTTGTACTGGCATCGCCGTAACCAAACATCAGGAAGCGGATAATCCAGGCCACCAGCCCGACCACCAGCATATATTTAACGCCCAGCCGTTTGAAGGCCAGCGGAATCATCAGCATAAAGAAAAACTCGGAAGCCTGACCCAGCGACATTTTATTTTCCACATTGGTCATGCCCGAATCCGTCAGCGACGGGTTAGCCATGGCGTAGTAGAACGACAGCGGAATACAGATCAGCACCGACGACAGGAAGAAAATCGCGAACGAACGGTCTTTCAGCAGTTTGAAGGCATCGACACCCAGGATCTGGCCCACCGTCGCATTAGCGGTCGGTTTGGGGGGCGTATCGGGTAGGGTAAACGCGAAAAGACCGAAAAACAGCGCAATGTACATGGCAATCTGGAAGATCGTCACCTCGCCCCCAATGTTCAGAAAACCGACGATGTTGGTAATGACAATCCAGGCGACCGTTCCGAGTACCCGGATGCCCGGAAATTCTTTCTCCGGGTTGTCCATGTGCTGCATCGCAATGGAAGTCGTCAGCGACATGGAGGGCGCAAAGGTTAGACAATACGCCAGAATCAGCCAGAAAAACTGGTCAGGATTGTTTTCCTGAATCAGAAAAAACAGAATGGCGGCTCCGGCCAGATTCAGAACGCCCAGCACTTTCTGAGCGGCAAAATACCGGTCAGCAATCAGACCGACGAAAAACGGCGCGACCAGCATCGCCAGCGAGAAAGCCGTGTAGGCATTCCCGACCTGATCACCGGTTGCGTTCAATTGGTTGAAAAGATACTTACTCATCTGTCCATACCAGGCTCCCCACACGGCATAGAGGAGAAACATCATCATGGAGAGCTGAATGCGGGTTTTTAGGCTCATTGGGTTACGTTAGTAGTTAATGACATATTCAGTGCGGCACTCGATTGCGGCTTTGAAGTTAACGGAAATGTCCTAAGTGTCCAATGTTGTGTGCAGAAGTTTCACCCCGCCCTCCGTTTTTCTCAGTTCAGTCATAATCTTTCACGTTTGATAAATAGTCTGCTTTTTCCTGCTGCCACAGGCCGTACTTTTGGAGCATGAAACTGATTTACGCCTTCCTAGCCCTCCTTCTGGTAACGGTTTACGAGCCGATTCAAGCCCAGAAAGTTGACCTTGACCGGTTTTACTTCGATGCCGGTTACCTGATTCTGCCGCGCGAGTTTACCCCGGCAGAAAACCGTACGTTTGGCGTTCGGCTGCTTTGTTCGCCCTCGGTGGTGTCGGCCTACCCGGAAGCGTCGATCTACGAGAAAATTGGCCTTTCGGGATTTCAGCGGGTTGAAAACGATCCGGCGGTCGGTATTGTGATTGAATTTGGCAATGTACGGTTCGAGAAAAGCGAAACCAAAGTCCGCACCGAGGAGAAAAAAGATAAGGACGGCAAAGTAACCAGCAAAACCGATTATTATTCCATCACGGTACGCTACAGCTTCAGCGGCAATTACAAGATTCTGGGGAGCCGGACCGACGAAAAATCGCTGAGCCGCAAAGAGAAGGCCAAAGCGCAGGACCTCCAGAATAACCGGTTTTTGCAGGCCGCTTCGCAGGCTGATCCGGCCAAGAGTGTTACCACAAGCGGTTATTTTCCGTATGAACTCTCGTATACGACCATCGAATACAAAAGCCTGACCGACGCCCGGCGCTACATCGAGCAAAATCAGCAAACCATCCGCACCGATCTGATTACGAAGTATGTCAACGACGCCCTAATCCGGGTAAACGAAGACACCAACCGCTGGTACGGTTACGTGCCCACCCAGACGCGGGAGTTTCTGTGGATTCTGGATTCGAAAAGCCACCCCGAATACCCGATTCAGCAGGAAGCCATCAAAGCCGTGAAGGAACTGTCGAAACGGATGACGGCCACCCAACCCATCGATCAGCTGGCCCGCGACCTCCAGCCCGTCCTGGATTATTTTCAGGAGCTGAAAACCAAGTACACCGGCAGCGACAAACGCGATCAGAAAATGCGGTATTCGGCTTTTTACAACCTGATGGTGTTAAACTACCTCCTCGACCGCCCCGACCAGGCCAGCGAAGAAGCCGTGGGGCTCATCAAAAACGGGTATGATACGAAAGACGGCGAGAAATACATCGGCTGGTCGGAGGAGCTAAAGAAGCTGCTGGCCAAACATCAGATGGCGTCGCGGCACGTGCAGTAACCGCTATCCGTACTAAAGACCGCGTAAGAACTAACTCAGCGGATTGATTTTAACACGGTCTTTAGTCCGGAAGCCCGAGGGTTACTCAATCATTTTCAGCAACTCATTCAGTTTCAATAACGCTTCGATGGGTGTCAGGGTGTTGATGTCCATTTTGCGCAGTTTCTCCTTGATGGCTTCGGCTTTCGGATCACCGGCTTCAAAGATTTTGAGCGTAATGTCGTTGTTTTTGGGCATGTCCCGCAGCGTTTCGCGTCGGTTGTCGCCTGCCCCTTCGCGCTGGCTTTCCAACTGTTTCAGAATTTCGTCGGCCCGGCTGACAATCCGGGTTGGCATCCCGGCCATCTGGGCCACGTGAATCCCGAAACTGTGCTCACTGCCGCCCTCTTTCAGTTTCCGCAGGAAAATCACCTTGTTGCCCATTTCCTTGACGGCCACGTTGAAGTTCTTGATGCGCGGCAAATCCGTCG
Source organism: Larkinella arboricola (assembly GCF_003259745.1). Classification (GTDB taxonomy): domain Bacteria; phylum Bacteroidota; class Bacteroidia; order Cytophagales; family Spirosomataceae; genus Larkinella; species Larkinella arboricola. The sequence goes on from NZ_QLMC01000008.1 coordinate 7,255, forward strand.
CCAGTTCGTTCAGTTCGTGGTAGTGGGTCGCAAACAGGGTTTTGGCCCGGTATTGCGGATGATTATGCAGATACTCGGCAATCGACCAGGCAATGGAAACTCCGTCGTACGTGCTGGTTCCCCGCCCGATTTCGTCCATAATCACCAGACTACGCTCGCTGAGGTTGTTCAGGATGCTGGCGGTTTCGGTCATTTCCACCATGAACGTCGATTCGCCCCGCGAGAGGTTGTCGGAAGCCCCCACGCGCGTAAAAATCTTATCGACAATCCCGATTTCGGCTTCCGACGCGGGTACGAAACAACCCGTCTGGGCCATCAGCACAATCAAAGCCGTTTGCCGCAGCAATGCCGACTTACCGGCCATGTTCGGACCGGTAATGATGATAATCTGCTGCGTTTCGTCGTCCAGAAACAGATCGTTCGGGACATACGGTTCGCCGGGGGGCAGTTGCTGCTCAATCACCGGATGTCGTCCGTCTTTGATCTGCAAGGCTTTCCCGTTCGTAATCGTCGGTTTGACGTACCGGTTTTTCTCAGCCACGCGGGCAAACGACGCCAGCACGTCGAGTACCGAAATCACCCGGGCGTTCTGCTGAATGTGGTTGACGTATTCGCCAGCCGCCAGAACCAGATCGTTAAACATCCGCTGTTCGATCAGAAAAATCTGGTCTTCGGCGTTGAGAATTTTATCCTCATATTCTTTCAGTTCGGGCGTGATGTACCGTTCGGCATTCACCAGCGTCTGCTTCCGAATCCAGTCCTCCGGTACGCGCGATTTATGGGCGTTCGACACCTCCAGGTAATAACCAAATACCTTGTTGTAGGCAACTTTCAGCGAACCAATACCCGTCCGCTGGATTTCCCGGTTCTGGAGTTGCACCAGATAATCCTTACCCGAAAACGCAATCTCGTGCAGTTGGTCCAGATCGGCATTGATTCCGCTTTTGATCATGCCGCCCTGATTGCTCACCACCGGCGCTTCTTCGCGCAGTTCGGATTCGATTTTATCCACCAGAAACGTACAGGCATTGAGCTGATCGGCGTATTTTTTGATCGACGAGGTCATCGGCTGCTGCGCCATTGCGTTAATCAGCAACTCTTTGATGGGCAGAATGTGCGCCAGCGAACGCTTCAACTGCACCATTTCCCGGGGCGAAATCCGCCGGACGGCCACCTTCGAGATGAGCCGTTCCAGATCCCCAATTTGTTTCAGGTGCTGCTCCAGGGCCTCCCGCAAACTAAGGTGCCCATCCTCCGACTGACCGTCTTTGAGCAGTTCAACGGTATTTAACCGCTCTTCAATCAACGGTTTGTCCTTCAACGGCAGCAAGAGCCACTTCCGCAGAAGCCGCGCCCCCATCGGTGTAACGGTCTGGTCGAGAATCTGAATGAGTGGAATACCACCGTCCTGCTGCGGAACCACCAGTTCCAGATTTCGGATCGTAAACCGGTCGAGCCAGACGTATTTATCTTCTTCCAGCCGGGTCAGCCGGGCAATGTGGCCAACATCCTTGTGTTCGGTTTCGTGCAGGTAATGCAGAATAACCCCAGCGGCCACAATACCGTCCGTGAGGTTTTCGACCCCAAAACCTTTCAGCGACGAGGTCTGAAAATGCTGGGTCAATAGCGGGTAGGCAAAGTCGTGGGTAAACGCCCAGTCTTCGAGCGTATACGTATGAAATTTATCACCGAATAGTTCGACAAAATCCTTACGGTGTTTTTTACAAAACAGAATTTCCGACGGATTGAAACTTTGCAGTAGTTTGTCGGCATAAGCCGCATTGCCCTGCGCCGTCAGAAACTCACCGGTTGATATATCCAGAAAAGCGACGCCAAACTGCGCTTCCGACCCCGCTCCTTTCGCAAAATGGACGGCTGCCAGGTAGTTGTTCCGGCGCATATCCAGCACATTATCGTTAAACGAAACCCCGGGCGTTACCAGTTCGGTTACCCCCCGTTTCACGATACCTTTGGCCATGGTCGGGTCTTCGAGCTGGTCGCAGATGGCCACGCGCTCGCCCGCCCGCACCAGTTTGGGCAGGTGCGTATCCAGCGAATGATGCGGAAACCCGGCCAGTTCTTCATTGGCCCCACCGTTGTTTCGTTTGGTCAGGGTAATGCCCAGAATCCGGCTGGCTTTAACGGCGTCTTCACCGAAGGTTTCATAAAAATCACCCACGCGAAAGAGCAGAATTGCGCCGGGATATTTTAACTTAATCTGATTGTATTGCCGGTTTAAGGGAGTTTCTTTGGAGTTCTTTTGGGTTTTTGCGGGTGATGCAGAATGTGCCAAATCAGTACTGTTTTATGCTAATGAATACGCAATATCAAATCGGGGCTTTCGGTTATCTCCTTCGAATGGCGTTCACCGCAACCCGTGAACAAATTTTAGATGCGCGCCTTTTTATTCTCGCAGATAATCCCAGTTTTGCCTTTTATTACTTCAAAAATACCAAAAAATGCCCAGAAAAGTAAGCCTGGACGAGCTTAATCGTCTCTCCGTGGAGGATTTCAAACAAGCCCCGAAAAATCCCTATTGCCTGATTCTGGATAACGTCCGGAGCCTCAATAACGTGGGTTCGGTGTTCCGTACCGCCGACGCGTTTCGGGCCGAAAAAATCTACCTTTGCGGTATTACAGGGACCCCACCCCACCGCGATATTACCAAAACCGCCCTGGGAGCCACCGAGTCCGTCGACTGGGAATACGCGCCGGACATCGTGACACTGGTTGATCAGCTAAAACAGGAAGGCTGGACGGTGGCGGCTATCGAACAGGCGGAAGGAAGCGTTAGTTTGCAGAACTTTCTGCCCGATGCCAACAAAAAGACCGCCTTTGTGTTTGGTAATGAAGTTGCCGGCGTCAACGACGCTGTCATTCAAAAGGCCGATCTTGTCCTGGAAATTCCGCAATACGGCACCAAACACTCATTGAATATCGCCGTTAGCGCCGGAATTATCTGCTGGGATTTTCTGGCAAAACTTAACAAAACGTTTACATAACCCTTTTGTTTTTGCTAAATTTCCCCTAGTTGTTTGTAGAATTTTCTAGCTCAGATACCCTTATTAACATACTCCCAGATGAAGACAAAAAAGAAGGAACTGGCAAATGAGATCGCTAGTTCGATCGAAACAAAATTAGCGGAAGCTGGCGAACAATCTAAAAAAGTAAAGAAAGCCATCGAGAAATCGGCGGGCAAATTAGCGGACCGGATTCGTAAACTCTTCAAGAAAGAAGAAGAGAAAAAGAAAAAACAAGCCGCCAAAGCCAAGAAAAAAGCCGACGAGAAGAGCAAGAAAGCCAGTAAAAAAGCCAAGAAGGAAACAGTTAAAACCGAGCAGAACAATCAGGGTGCAGCAGCCACACCAGCCTTAGTGACCCCGCAACCGATCACGGCCTCTACTCCTACAACCCCGGCTAAACCCCGAACTGCGCCAACGTCTACTACCACCCCGGCCCGGTCCCGATCTCGCCAGACCCCGACCGCCAACACCCAGCCAGACTCTACATCTTCTGAAGCCTGATGGCAGCCGTCAGCCAGCTACTTTTGTAATTTTTCTTTGCGTAGAACAGGCGTTCTACGCTTTTTTCTTTTATGGACCGAGCCCAACAAATGCCTTTCTTTCTGGGACTTACACTCCGTTTATACATTTTTAAAATACTTTAATTATTAATTTTAACGTAAAAAACTTGCTTTACTATTTACCCTTCAATTATTTAGCAAGGTCACTCACCGATAACCTAGTCTGGTAATTAGCCATATCCGTTAGTAGTTAACCTTCCTCTTATAGCAATGTATGTGAGATCGTATCCCGTCAGGGTGGAATCCTCATGCGCGTGTTTTGCAAACTTTTCCGAATAGCTGACTCATTCAAGGTTAGGCCGTTTAAACCGGTCCTCTATCTTGTGTTCAATTTAATTTGAAATGGTTTATGCCACGTACGACTATTCGCATCTGGACTGTGCTCTCGGCTCTGTTAATCACGGGCATTGTGTTAACCCAGATTTACTGGATGCGCAATGAATATGAACTTCAGGAACGGCAATTTCTTCACAGGGTAACCAGGGCGCTGCATAAGGTAGCGTCGCACGTAGCCCAGCCGACCAACGACGTTACGGTTGATGCTCAGGTTATTACTCTATCGCCTGACCAGTATCTGGTCAATCTGAACGTTCCGTTTAATTCGCAAAAGCTCGACTTTCATTTAGGCAATGAGCTTGAACTTCATCAGGTTAGGGCTCGCTTCGATTACGGTTTATACGATACCCGCGTCAGGCAGATTGTCTACCAGAATCTCCCCGAGCAAACCTTAGAAACCTTATCAGCGAACGGGTTTGTAAAGCCGATTCAGTCTCCCTATTATTTTGTGGTTCATTTTCCGAGTCAGTTTCATTACCTGACGCAACAGATGGATTTTCAGATTCTGCTGTCGGTCATTGTCCTGTTGCTTACCGCCTTTTTTATCTATTTTTTCTACGGGCTGTTCAAGCAGAAAAGCCGTACGGAGGAGCAACGGGAATTCATGAGCAACATGACGCATGAGCTGCAAACGCCCATTGCGTCCATCAAGCTGGCTGCCGATATATTGCTCTCTCCCAAAATCACGGAACAACCCGAGCGGATGCGAAAGTATGTACGGATGGTGCAGGAAGAAACGATGCGGTTACAACAGCAGGTGGAGACGGTTTTGACGGTAGCCCGCAGCGAGGATAGTAACGGGATTAAGCTCCACCCGATCTGTATCGATATGCACGAATTGCTGTTTCATCTGGCGGACCGGCACGGGGATTACCTGCATCTGCAACTGAATGCACAGCACTCCATTATCCAGGCGGATCGGATGCACCTGGTTAATGTGATTGGAAATTTAGTAGATAATGCTGTTAAATACACCCCCAAGAATCCGATCATCCAACTGATGACCTATAACGAAAGCGATCAACTGGTTGTGGTTGTACAGGACAACGGCATTGGCATTGCCCCCGAACACCAGTCCCATATTTTCGACGCCTATTACCGCGCACCGGGTGCTAATGCCCATAGTGTCAAAGGGTTCGGCCTGGGATTGAGCTATGTGCAGAAGATTATAAAAGCGCACCACTGGAAACTTACCTTAAACAGTGCCGTTGGTCAGGGAACCTCGTTCTGCATCCGGATTCCTCAGCACACCGCCCACACTCAAAAAGAGTTAAGAGTTAGGAGTGAAGAATGATGGGTTGGCTGACGCCTTACTACCTCATCACTCTTCACTCCTAACTCTTAATCCTTCACTTATTTATTTAGCCGCTTTATCCGCTGTGGGGGCGGCTTTCACCTTCATGACACCGTTCATGATTCGCCAGTGACCGGGGAATGTACAAACGAACGGGTACTCGCCGGGCTGGGCCGGAGCCGTAAATTTCAGGCGGTACGTCTGCTCGGGATTCACCAGGGGCGTTGCCGCTACTACCTGTGGAATCGTGGGCACGTAGTTCTTTTCCGCTCCGTCTTTCGCCGTAATCAGTTTGTCGGCAGCCGCACCAATTACCTCCAGCGACTTCGGTTTACCAATCACCACATTGTGCTGCATGGCGTCGATATTCTCGAAGATAATTTCCACCGGTTTGCCAGCCGTTACCGTGAATTCTTTTTTATCGAATTGCAGGGCTTCCTTGATCGGTTTCAAACGCACGGTTTCCACATTCGGATCAGCGGCCTGTTCCGTTGATAAACCCCAGGCTTGCAGCACCCGGCCCATACGGTCGCGGCTTTCGGACGGAATTGTATTGACCAGACTCGCCATAAAGGTTTTGTCGGCATCCTTCAGCGTCGCTTTCCGGCGGGGAGCCCAGCCTTCGGATACGCCTTTCAGAATAGCCGCACTGCCCGCCGGGTCCAGTTGCTGAGAGGCCCGCAGCAAGTCAACGACCGATTCGGCCGGGGCAGCAACGGTGTAGTTCCGGATGGCGCGTTCGAGCACAAACGCGTTCATGTTCTGCGGGGGGCGGTACGTCAGCTTGTGCGTATGGACGTTATTATTTTCCTTCCCTTCGGGCAGCACGTTGTTGCCGTCTACAGTGGCCACAATCGCGTAGTCACCGGCTCTCTCAAACGACACGTAAAAGCTGGTGTTCCAGGGACCGTTGTTCCCTTCCTGAATGGTGACGGTTTCGCCGGGTTTAATACCTGCCGTGTGTTTCTGGCTAACGTATTCCACTCTCCGGCCCTGGCCTTCCACCCGGATGTTCAGCGGAATGGGCGTTCCTTCCGGAATGGCAACACCGCCTTTGTTCGTTACTTCCACAAAGATTCGGGCCGATTCACGAACAAACGGAGAAGCCGGTTCGGTCCGGATTTTCGTCACCACCAGATCCGGTTTATCGTCCGACGATGCGGCCTCCGATTGGTTTGTGTTCTGGGCTGTCATGGCGCCGTGATCGTGGTGGCCGCTCATCGACTCCTGCGGTTTGGCCGCGGTTTTGCTGTTCTGAGCCAGTTGCTTGATGAAGGTTTGCATCAGCTTGCCATCGTGGCTGGTCAGAGCGCAGGCAAAGGCATCGGGCAGCCAACGGTCATTTATTTCCTGTGCGCTGTTCAGACGGGTTAAAATGGCCGTTTCAGACGCCGAACTGGAGGGCATTTCCGACAACGCCAGCAGCGTGTTCAGCACCACCAGCGGTTCTTTATCGTTCAGTGCGTTCGCCTGTAGCAGTGCATTAACCGAAGCCTCATTCCGGGGCAACACCTGAACCGCCGTTTTCCGAACACCCGCGCAGGCATGTTTCAGAGCCGCCGTAGCCGTTTGCAGCACGTTGGCATCCGAACCGTCCAGCGCGCCCAGACCGTGCAGGGTCCACAGCGCGTGAATAGCCGCCGGGTTGATGCCGATTTCGTCCAGCGATTGGTCTTTCACCAGTTCCAGCAGTTGCGGCACCACATCCTTCTGTCCGCGTTCGACCAGCAGACGCTGCGCCGTTTGCCGCCAGAACATATTGTTGTTTTTCAAAGCCGCCACCAATTCCTGCGGACGGTCTTTGCTCAGTGACAGGGGCGTGTAAGCTGGTGCTTTTTTGTAGGCAATCCGGTAAATCCGGCCGTGGGTGTAATCCCGCAAATCCGTTTCGTACGCATTTCCCGGTCCGTTTTTGGCCCCTTTAGGCGTTGGATTGTGCTGGATAATGAAGCTGTACCAATCGACCACCCAAACCGCACCATCCGGTCCGACTTCGGCAAAAACCGGCGCTACCCATTCGTCCGCACCCGCCAGCAGGTTGAAGCCCAACCCTTCGGTATCTTCGTAGTCGGTGCCGTTTTTCACCATGATGTTCTGATGAACAATGTGGCCGGTCGGTTCGGAAACGAAGGCAACTTTATTCCAGTACGCTTTCGGGAACGCGCGGGCGGTGTAGAAATTATGCCCGGCAGCCGCCGTAAATCCACCAAATACATCGACCTGCCGCACCTTTTCGGTAATCGGTTTCATGTCTTTGTGCGTATCGGTGCTGCGGCTTCCGCTGCCCATTCCACCCGGGAAATACCGGTGCGGAATGGCCTGGTACCAGCCGTGCGAGTTGTTGGCCGTTGAGCCGAAAACATCGCCCGTTTCGTTGAAGGCAAAGCCCCAGGTGTTGTTGGACGTACTGGTCACAAATTCCAGCTTCGAGCCATCGGGTTTGAACCGGAAAAAGCCCTGGCTGAATTTCAGGCTGTCTCCGCCAACTTTACCGACAAAACCCGAATACCCCACGCAACCCCAGATCCAGTTATCGAAACCGACGTGCAGGTTCGACGGTCCGGCGTGGGTATCGCCCGTTCCAAAGCCGGTAAACAGAATCTTTTTCTCATCGGCCTTGTCGTCGCCGTTGGTGTCTTTCAGGAACAGCATGTGCGGAGCCTGCGACACGATGACGCCACCGTTGTAGAACGCCAGACCCGTTGGAATGCTCAGTCCATCGGCAAACTTGGTAAACTTGTCGGCCTTGCCGTCTTTGTCGGTATCTTCACAAATAACAATGTAATCGGTACCGCCGGTATCCTTGCGCTCGTTCGGATAATCTTTGGTAATCAGAACAAAAAGCCGTCCGCGCTCATCCCATGCCATCGCAATCGGGTGCATCACGTCGGGTTCGTGGGCAAATTGTTCCAGCGTGAAATCCACCGGCACCTGAATGTGCTTCATGGATTCTTCGGGCGAGAGCGGCAACTGGCGCAGCTGCGGCCCCGAGCGTTTTTCGTAGTTCGGCAGATTGGCCTCCACATACTGGAACGCCTGCGGTTTCAGGTCGTCGTGCAGTTTCTTGACTTTATCCCCAACGGCCCACAGAATGCCCTGTTCGAGCAAATCCTGAAAACCCTGCACCGTCCAGGTCCGCTGATCGTGGCCGTAAGCCGTGTAGAAAACGCGGCCTTTTCCGTAGGTACGGGTCCAGGTATACGGTTCGGTTTTCTCGCCGGGTTTGTCGTTGGCCTGATCGGCCTTGATGTCGCGCACCGCCAGCACATTGTTGTCGGGCTGAAGCTGGCTGTGCAGATAGGTTTCGTCGTACGCCTTAAACGGCTTCAGCCCCATGATGGCCGGGTGGCCGGGCTGCACGGTTACCGTCTGGATGGTATCCATCCGGTGACGCCAGAACTGACCGCCCACCATCTTGACGTACTCCGGTGAGTTGCGGAAGCAGTACGAAGCACAGTGAACCGGAATCAGTCCTTTGCCGCTGGCCACAAAATCGAGCAGGGCTTTCTCCTGCGGTTTCGGAATGCTGTCCCAGTTGGCGTAAATCAGCAAGCCGTCGTATTTCGACAGGTTCTCGGCGTTGAGATCTTCCAGCCGGTCGGTATACGTAAAGTTAATGCCCTTGTCGCCCAGGGCGGCCATCAGCTCCGGCACCCGTTCGGCGGGTCGGTGGTGGCCGTTATCACCCAGAAATAGAATCTCTGTCCGACGCGGTTTGTCGGCGTTTGTGGCCGAAACACTCGCTCGTCCGCCCATATCGCGCGGATTGCTGGCCGGTTGCCGACGGGCGCAATCCGTCAGCAAAACCAGCAGTCCCAGGGTCAGGAACAGGTTATAGTTTTTCATGATAGGTTATTTTACGAAGTGATTATCAGCAAGAAACACCGGGGGCTGACGGCAGTTGATGGCAATGACCAGCGTCTTTCTCCGGTGTTTCTCAAAAATTATAAGCTCCCGAAGTCCGGCAGATTCTTCAGTTTTCCGCCTTCCATCGCTGAGTCGTGCGCCAGAATTCCGACGCTCGTCCAGTTGGCCGACTGCACGGCATTGGGGAACGGATCGCGGTCTTCGACAATGGCCGACACAAATTCGTGCACCATGTGCGGGTGCGAACCACCGTGGCCGCTGCCCTGTACAAACGACAGGTGCGAATTTTCGGCCAGATCGTAAACGCCCTGCGTCGTAAACTGCTGGATTTCTTCGGGCAGGTAGTGCGCATAATCCGGCACTTTCACCCGCTCCGGAATCTCGTGTTCGGCTTTTTTAGCCGTGTGAATCACTGGATCTTCGCCCTCAATTAACGGCCATTCGAACGATTTCTGCGAACCGTAGACTTCAAAACTTTCGCGGTACTGGCGGGCCGTATCGAACAGGGAGCGGTAGACGTAGGCCGACAAATCGCTGTTCTTAAACTTGATGTGTGCCGATTCAATGGCAAACGGCGAATTGTAATGCGGAATCAGCTCTTCGCGGATCGTTCCGGAACCAAAGCACGAGACGTATTCGGCTTCCAGTTTCAGCAGACCGGACACCGGACCTACACAGTGCGTTGCGTAGTGCATCGGCGGCAAACCGGGCCAGTAGCCGGGCCAGCCGTCCATATCCTGCTGGTGGCTCGCTTTCAGAAACTGAATTTTACCCAGCTCCCCTTTTTCATACAATTCCTTGACAAACAGAAACTCCCGGCTATAAACCACCGTCTCCATCATCATGTACTTCTTGCCGGTTTCGTTGCAGGCTTTCACAATTTCCATGCACTCCTCGACCGTCGTGGCCATCGGCACCGTGCAGGCAACGTGCTTTCCGGCCCGCAGCGCCTTCAGCGATTGCTCGGCGTGGTTGTGAATGGGCGAATTGATGTGTACTGCATCCACCTCGGGGTCGGCCAGCAGGTCGTCGATGTTGTTATACCGTTTCTCGATTCCGAACGCATCGCCGATTTCGTTGAGTTTCTCGGTGTTACGCTGGCAGATGGCATACATGTTCGTATGCGGATGGCGCTGGTAAATGGGGATGAACTCGGCTCCGAAGCCCAGTCCAACAATAGCAACATTGATTTTCATACGCGTCAGACGAAAGCTAAACTTCGTCTCTTCATTTGGATTTGGAATGACCGGCAACGGGTGATGACGGCCACGGGTTTATAAATTGATTGATAAATACGGGTCCATTCGGCACCTTAAACGGGAGGAGCTCTTTTGTCCACTCCGGCTAATTCCTATTTATTCTCAAACAATTACCACAAATGTAACGAACAAATGGCGATTCTTCTCGGCTTTTCTTGTCCAATACCGATTGTATTTTAACCAAAAAAGTTTGATAAATTTGGCAAAAACAGCAAAAGAGAGCAAACCCATGCGGAACGCCCTGCGTAAAGACCTTGAACCCGTCGCTTCTTCGTTTATTGTCAAAGAACTCATTGACCCTCATTTTGACCCCAATTGGCACTTTCATCCGCATTACCAGTTGTTTCTGGTAGAAGAAGGCTCCGGAACCCGTTTCATTGGCGATTCGATCAAGCCGTTTGCGGAAGGCGACCTGGTGTTTCTGGGTCCGAATCTGCCCCACCTCTGGCGTAGCGATCAGATTTTTTTCCAGCGCGACTCGGGCCGCATCACCCGGGGCATTGTTCTGTATTTTTCGGAAGATTTCCTGGGCGATCAATTTTTCGACAAACCGGAAATGAGCTTAATCCAGCAATTGCTGCTGCACGCCCGGCGGGGTCTGGAATGGACCGGCCCCACCCGCGACCGGGTTCGCCATACCCTGCATAAGCTGATCGCTCAACCCCTGGGTTTTACCCGTGTTCTGACCCTGCTGAGTTTGTTTGATGAACTTTCCCACGCCACCGATTTCCAGTTTATCACGAGTTTGGGCTACACCAACACCGTCAAGCCGTCGGAAACGGACCGGATGCAGCAGGTTCATAATTACGTGCTGGGACATTTCCACGACGATATCAGTCTGGATACCGTGGCCGATCTGGCGGGAATGACGCCCCCGGCTTTCTGCCGGTATTTTAAAGCCCGGGCCAACAAAACGTTTTCCGAGTTTGTGTCCGAAATCCGCATTGGCCACTCCTGCAAGTTACTAATGGAGGGTAAACTGAGTGTTACGCAGGTTAGCTACGAAAGCGGGTATCGTACGCTTTCCAACTTTAACCGACAGTTTAAGGGCATTACGGGCCAAACACCGTCGGAATACGTCCGAACCGTCCGGGCGGTATAATGGCCGACTGTGGGCTTTTGCTATCTTTGCGCCCATGCAGGGCACCATTCTAATTATCGACGATGAAGACCGGCTTCGCCAGCTTCTGGCTCGTCTTCTCAGCCTTGAAGGCTATCGGGTTCTGGAAGCCAACAACGCCCGCAACGGCCTCCGCATACTCGAACAGGAAGAAATTCATCTGGTGATCAGCGATGTCAAACTACCGGACAAAAACGGTATTGAACTTTCCGCTCAGATCAAACAGCTTTATCCGACCACCGAAATCATTGTGCTAACGGCTTTTGGCACGATCGCCGACGGGGTAACCGCCATTAAAAATGGCGCCTTCGACTACATTACGAAGGGCGACGACAATGACCGCATTATCCCGCTCGTTAGCCGGGCCATCGAAAAAGCCCAATTACAGTTTCGCATACGGCAACTGGAGGAGAAGGTCAACAAACGCTACGGTTTTGAAAGCATTATTGGCGAATCGAAAGCCATCCGGCAAGCCGTTGATCTGGCCCGAAAAGTAGCCGTTACCGACACCACCGTTCTGCTGACGGGTGAAACCGGAACCGGCAAAGAAGTTTTTGCGCAGGCCATTCATCAGGCCAGTTCCCGGCGGGCGGGCACTTTTGTCGCCGTCAATTGCAGCGCACTGGGCAAGGAGATTCTGGAAAGTGAGTTGTTTGGGCACCGGGCGGGGGCCTTTACGGGAGCTTCCCGCGATAAGAAAGGGTTGTTTGAAGAAGCGCATAAAGGCACCATCTTTCTGGACGAAATTGGTGAGATGGCGCTTGATTTACAGGCCAAACTGCTGCGGGTGCTGGAAACGCACGAATTCATGCGTGTGGGCGATACCAAACCAACCAGGGTGGATGTGCGCGTGGTGGCGGCAACGAATCGGGATCTGGAGCAGGAAGCCACAGCCGGACATTTCCGACTGGATTTGTATTACCGGCTTTCGGTGTTTCGCATTGAACTCCCCTCCCTCCGCGACCGGCGCGACGACATTCCGGCCCTCGCCAGGCAGTTTGCCCGGCAAAGTGCGTTGAAAATTGGCAAACGCGACGTGACGTTAAGCCCGGATTTTGAACAAAAACTCCGTCAGCACGGCTGGAAGGGCAATATTCGGGAGTTGAAAAATGTGATTGAACGAGCCGTTATTCTCGCCGATGGACCGGAATTAACCCTGGATCTGCTGCCTTACGATCTGCTGTATGCCGGAAAAACCATTTCAAACGGACCGGTTTACGATCTGGCGCAGATCGAGGAAAACCACATTCGCTACGTTCTCCACCACACCAACGGCAACAAAGCCGAAGCCGCCCGGCTCCTCAACATCGGCCTCACAACGCTCTACCGCAAAATCACAGAATACCGGATTAATTAGGAGTTAAGAATTAAGAGTGATGAGTTGGCTACCGCAACGCTACTCTTAATTCTTAACTCTCAATTCTTAACTCTAATAAGCGGTTTCTGTCACCGTGGTGGTGGATGAAATGAACGCCAGCAGGTCGCTGTTTAGTTGATCCTTTCGGGTGAAGAATAATCCGTGGGGCTCTCCTTCGTACACCAGCAGTTGCGACTGCGGAATCATGGCGTGTGTTTTCTGGCCTGATGCCTCAAAAGGCACAGTGGCATCCGAATCACCATGAATAATCAGCGTTGGAATGTTGATGGCCGCCATATCCGAACGAAAATCCGTGCCCGAAAAAGCCCTGACACATTCGATGGTGGCCCTGGGTGAACCCAGCAACGCCAGCGTCTGATTCCATTGCAGGAAGGAATCGCTCACCGGATGACTCAGCAGACTGACGCCGTAGAATTGTTTGCCGAATGTCGCCAGAAAGTCGGCGCGGTCGGCCTGTATTTTTTCCAGCATTTCGTCGAAAACCGATTGATCAACGCCATCCTGATTATCGTCGGCTTTCAGCAAGTACGGCGTTACTGCGCTTACCAGAACAATTTTCGAAACCCGATCGGCTCCATACCGGCTTACATACCGCACCACCTCGCCCCCACCCATCGAAAAGCCGACCAGCGTGACATTACGCAGGTCCAGTTCGTCCAGAACCGCTTTCAGATCAGCCGCCAGTGTATCGTAATCATAACCGTCCCACGGTTTCGACGATTTGCCAAAACCCCGGCGGTCGTAGGCAATGCAGCGCAAACCGTGCCTGGGCAGTTCGGTCATCTGATATTCCCACATTTCGTGGCTCAGGGGCCAACCATGAATCAATACCACGGGATTGCCCGTTCCCCAATCCTGATAGAAGAGATTGACCGGCTCACCATTGGCAGCGGTTCCAGCTTGAATGTAACTCATAACGTCGATTGATTAAAGTGATCGCTATACTAACGGTTCTGCCGCCTGGTTGGATTTTTATTCAGCAGGAAACTGATTGAATAGCCTGAAAATCAGCAGGACAAAATACTACCGCCGATCCTCAACACCCGGCTCACACGGAATTTCAATCAAACAGATTCAACTGTCGTTTGCGCAGAAAACGGGTGGTATCCAGCCTGGGCAATCCACTATCCGGCATGTACTTATTAATAGCCATCTGGTGAAACTGCCGAATTTGCTCCGCAAACCTGCCCTCGCCCGCCATGCGGGTACCAAACCGGGAGTCGCTCAACTGTCCGCCGTGGCAGTCCCGAATCTGGTCCAGCACTTTGCCCGCCCGGTCGGGGTAATTTTTCCGAATCCAGTCTTCAAACAACGGACCGACGGCACCATTCAGCCGGACAATCGTATACCCTGCCCAAATTGCGCCATGTTGTGCCGCCAGTTCGACTAATCGGGGAACATCCTTCTCGTTCAGACTGGGTATAATAGGAGCCGTCATCACCCCAACCGGAACGCCAATGCCCGACAGTTCTTTGATAACCTGCAACCGGCGCTGGGCCGTCACCGTACGGGGTTCCATCTTCTGGCGCAACTCTTCGTCCAGCGTTGTAATCGTTATCAAGACCACGACAAGGTTCTGAGCCGCCAGTTGCTGCAACAGGTCTTTATCGCGCAGAATCAGGGCGTTTTTGGTGATAATACTAACCGGATTGCGGTACAGCAGACACAGTTCCAGCATACGGCGGGTCAGCCGAAACCGGCGTTCGGCGGGTTGGTAGCAATCGGTATTTCCGGATAAATGAATCGCTTCCGGCTGGTAGTTTTTAGACAGAAACTCTTTTTCCAGCAACTCCGGCGCATTCTTTTTGACCATGATCTTGGTTTCAAAATCGAGTCCCGCCGAGAAGCCCCAGTACTCGTGCGAATTACGCGCGTAACAATAGATGCAACCGTGTTCGCAGCCCAAATAGGGATTTACGGAAGCCATAAAACCAATGTCCGAGCTGTTGGGACGGCTAATTATTTGCTTCGGATTGTCTTCATAAAACCGCGTTTGCACGGTTGGTTCCGGAAAATCCTCATCCGGAACATTCTGCTCCCCGTCCGGTTCTATCTGAAGTTTCTGGAAACGATTATGGGTATTCACCTGTGCCCCGCGTCCTTTGAGATAATCGTTTTTCATAGTAATATATTTCAATAATGGACGATCAATGATACAAGTAAAACATATAAGCCACAAGTAACACACAAGGTTTTTTATCTTTATAGTAGCATAGACGACGGGTTGGGGTGTTAATTTTTCTTAAAGCTTCAGCGATTATTGCCAACCCATTTGTTTATCGCGAACTTGCCACGCATATGAAACTCCTGTTTGTCTTTCTTTTTGTTACCTCTGCTGCTTTGTGTCAAACGCCGAAGTACATCATCGGCAAAGTACTGGATCAGGAAACGGATCAGGGCGTTAACAATGCCAGCGTGATCAACAAACGCTCGCTGGCGGTGGGGCGCACCAATCAGATTGGCAATTATTACTTGCAGGTAAAACCCGGTGATTCGGTGGTCGTAACCAGCCCCACCCACGGCCGGAAAGCATTCCGCTGGGACGGAACCACCCAGCAGCCGGTGCTACGGATGAAGCGCGAATTGGCGGATAATGTGATTAATCTGGCAGAGGTTACGGTACGGGGCAAACAGGAAGCCGAACTCAAACGCGAACTCGAACAACTGCTAAGTGAACCCGAAGCCAAACGGGGCGTAACGGCCGAACAGGTATTGGATCGGGCGGCTTCGGGCTCAGTAATTACCCTACTCTACGAAGCATTCAGCCGACGGGCCAAGTCCGACCGCAAAGCACTTGTGCTGATGCAGGAAGATCGGAGGCATAAACTAGCCCTTTACCGCTTTGAACTGGTGGCAGGCCGCGCAACCGATCTGACGGGCAACGACCTGGAAAAATTTAAGGAATTTTGCCAGCTTGACGACATGGCAATCCTGCAAGCCAGCGAATACGAACTGACGTTTGCCATCTTACAGTGCCTAAAAGCCTTTAAACGCTAGTTTTAAAGCGTTTATCTCCTCTAGTAAGTATACTTAGAAGTTACTTGCCCAGTAAGTTGTTATACCTAGAAAACAAAAAAGCCATGCGGGATTTCCCTCATGGCTTTCTGATTTACTCAACGTTATGAAAAACTTTTCTTTTCAATGCAAATATATATGATTAGTTATGATATAAAATTTAAAATAGTCAAAAAAATTTTACACCATTAACAAACCCGAAACAACACTTTGTTTATCAACTACTTAACCGTAAACTAAAAACTGACTACGAAAACCCAATTTAGGTACTATTACTTATCAGACATCATTCAGGATCAAGCCATCCCGAATAGTAAGCTTCCGGTCGGCCATATCGGCCAGTAACTCATTATGGGTTACAATCACAAAAGCCTGCCCTAACTCATCACGTAACCGAAAAAATAGCTTGTGAAGTTCCTCAGCATTATGCGAATCCAGATTACCGCTGGGCTCATCGGCGAAAATAATGGCGGGAGAATTAACCAAGGCCCGGGCAACGGCTGTTCGCTGCTGCTCTCCTCCCGACAATTGAGATGGTAAATGGCCCTTACGGTCACCTACGCCCAGAATATTTAATAATTCCTCGGCCCGGGTACGCACCTTTTTCTCGTCATGACCGGCAATAAATCCCGGTAAACAGACATTCTCCAGGGCCGTAAACTCGGCCATCAGATTATGGAACTGGAAAACAAAGCCAATCCGTTCGTTTCGGAAGCGGGCCAGTTCTTTTTCGTTTAATTTAAACACATTCTGCCCCGCCAGCGTAATCTGGCCTGAATCCGGACGGTCAAGTGTCCCTAAAATATGCAGCAGTGTGCTTTTACCGGCACCGGAAGCGCCAACGATGGAAACAACTTCTCCCGGTTGTATACTCAGGTTTATTCCCTTCAGAACGGGCAGATCGCCGTGGGAACGGGTTATATGGATGGCTTCCAGAAGCGGTTGCATAGACGATAAGCGGGTCAGAGTAGAGCGAAAAACTGGTTTTTATCAGCGTGTCAAGTTCTCTGCTGAATTTTAAAACCAAAAGAAGTTGTTCCGCTAAATTTCGTTAAACTATCTTTACACGCGAAAGTAATGTTTTTTTCACCATTCCTTGTTTTGCTCCATATGAACATTCACGAGTACCAGGGTAAAGAGATATTGAAACACTACGGTGTCCGGGTTCAGGAAGGCACCGTAGCTGAATCGCCCGAAAAAGCCGTTGAAGCCGCCAAGCAGATCATGGCGCAAACTAATTCGAAGTTTGTCGTAGTTAAATCGCAGATCCACGCCGGAGGCCGCGGTAAAGGAAAAATCCAGGGTTCGGAACAACGTGGAGTTCAAGTGGCCAAGTCGGTTGATGAGGTACGCGAAATTTCCAAAAATATCATCGGCAATGTCCTGGTAACGCACCAGACCGGTCCCGAAGGTCGGAAAGTCAATAAAGTTCTGGTTGCTCAGGATGTTTATTATCCCGGCGCTTCCGAGCCAAAAGAATATTACATCGGTATTCTGCTGGATCGGGCTAAAGCCTGCAACGTGATCATGGCCAGCACCGAAGGCGGTATGGACATTGAAGAAGTAGCCGAGCATTCGCCCGAAAAAATTGTTAAGGAATGGGTTGATCCCACCATCGGCCTGCAACCGTTCCAGGTGCGAAACATCGCTTTTGCGCTGGGTCTGGAAGGGGAAGCCTTCAAAGAAATGGTGAAGTTCATCGGAGCGCTTTACAAAGCGTATGTCGAAACGGATTCATCCATGTTTGAAATTAACCCGGTGCTGAAAACATCGGACAACAAAATTCTGGCGGTGGATGCCAAGGTGAACCTGGACGACAACGCCCTGTACCGTCACCCCGACCTGAAAAACCTCCGCGACATTGCGGAAGAAGATCCGTTGGAAGTGGAAGCAACGGCCAACGACCTGAACTACGTCAAACTCGACGGTAACGTAGGTTGTATGGTAAACGGTGCCGGTCTGGCGATGGCTACGATGGACATCATCAAACTGTCGGGTGGCGAGCCTGCCAACTTCCTGGATGTAGGGGGTGGTGCAAACGCCAAAACCGTAGAAGCAGGCTTCCGGATTATTCTGAAAGACCCGAACGTGAAAGCAATTCTGATCAATATCTTTGGCGGTATTGTTCGCTGTGATCGCGTTGCTACCGGGGTTGTGGAAGCTTATAAAGCCATTGGCGATATTAAAGTACCGATCATTGTCCGGTTGCAGGGAACGAACGCCGAAGAAGGTGCCCGTATCATCGATGAATCCGGCCTGAAAGTATTCTCAGCCGTCCAGTTGAAAGATGCCGCTGCGAAAGTGAAGCAGGTGCTGGAAGAAATGGGGGCTTAAGAGCCTGTTAGAAAAAGTTGTTTCGCGGAGTTAAGCGGAGAACCGTTGAGTTAAGCAGAGGAAACTCCGCTCATCTTGTTGTTCTCCGCTTAACTCCGCGAAACTTTTTAGCGGCTTGCCCGCTGATAGTACTTCATTGCATCCGGCATTTGTTTTTCCAGATCCCGAATCCGGCGCTCGTCGGACGGGTGAGTTGACAAAAACTCCGGTGGTTTCTGGCCCGATCCGGCTTTGGCCATCCGGCCCCAGAAGTTGACGGCTTCCTGCGGATTGTAACCCGCCATAGCCATAAAAATCAGGCCCAGCTTGTCGGCTTCCGATTCCTGCGACCGGCTGTGCGGCAGCGCCCGGCCCACCTGATAAGCCGCCGGAAGCCCCGCTCCTACGGCTTGCAGCAGCAGCGCATTGGTCTGGCTACGCTGGTTTTGCGAAAGCGAGCCCAGTACCAACTGACCTCCCTGCAATAAGCCGTTGGCAACCAGCTCTTCACTCATCCGCTCGTTCCCGTGCTCGGCAATGGCGTGCGACACTTCGTGCCCCATGACCGTAGCAACACCGGCTTCGTTCTGTGTATAAGGCAGGATACCCGTATAAAAAGCAACCTTTCCACCCGGCATACACCAGGCGTTCACCTGCGGACTTTCGATCAGATTAAATTCCCACTGAAATCCGTTTAGCCTTTCACTCAGGTTATTCGCGGCCATATACGTTTCTACGGCTTTTTGAATACGCGCCCCTACCCGTTTAATCATATCTTCCTGACCTCCGGAGCGAACCACACGGCTCGAATCCAGAACGCCTTTATAATTTGAAAAACTCAACGGTAACATCTGGTTATTAGGAATTAACACCAGTTGGTTCCGACCGGTAAGCGGCACTTTCTGACAGGCAATTACCAGGCCAGTCATCAACATGGCCATTATCGCTCTTTTCATAATTAGAATATAATTGTGTTTAGAAATTCTGACGCCAAAACTATTTACAAGAGACTGTTGTTAGCTCGACTTTGTTCAATTTTTTTAACAAGCGTGCGGTTGAGCCGTCTTTCCTGTTTAGATTTGCGACCGGAGAAAAAGTTTAAATCGCATGAAAATCATCGCCGTTGGACGGAATTACGCGGAGCACATCAAAGAACTGAATAACGAGCAGCCCGACGATCCGGTTATTTTCACCAAACCAGAGACGGCCATTCTGCGCCCCGGCGATCCTTTCTTCTACCCCGACTTTTCGACCGATATTCACCACGAAGTGGAGATTGTCGTGCGCATCGGCCGCACGGGTAAAAACATTGAGCAAAAGTTTGCGCACCGCTATTATGACGAAATCGGCGTTGGCATCGACTTTACGGCGCGCGATCTGCAATCGAAGCTGAAAGCCAAAGGACTGCCGTGGGACCTGGCCAAAGGGTTTAACGGTTCGGCTCCCATGTCGGCGTTTGTACCCAAAACGGATTTCCCGGACCTGAAAAACCTGAATTTCCGGCTCGATGTAAACGGCGAAACCCGGCAGGTGGGCAATACGTCCATGATGCTGTTCCAGATTGACTATCTGATTTCCTTTGTTTCCAACTATTTTATGCTCCTTCAGGGCGACATCCTTTTTACCGGTACGCCGAAAGGCGTTGGCCCCGTACAGGTTGGCGACCGGCTGACGGCTTACATTGAAGACCGGAAAATGTTGGAATTTGACGTAAAATAGCCAACGGATTCAGGAAGTGGGATTATGGTAGAAATCGTGAGAAAAAAGTTATTTTATACAAGTCTGGCTGGCTTTTTCCTGCTGATTCAGTGGGCGGGTTTCGGGCAAAAACCAGACAAGACCATCCTGAAAGCCGTTCAACCCGGTTATTTTCTGTTTCCTATTATGCCCGGCGAAGCCAACTCGCTCTCGGGCGGTCTGGGCGATCTGCGTCCGAACCACTTCCACGCCGGTATTGACATCCGAACCGCCCAGCGCGAAGGATTGGATGTGTACGCAGCCGCCGACGGCTACATTTCACGCATTGCGGTGTTTACGGGCGGGTACGGCAATGTGGTTTTCATCAAACACCCCAACGGTCTGACAACGGTTTACGGCCATTTAAAAACCCTGAACGATACGCTGGGCCAGTATTTACGGGCCGAACAATACAAAAAACAGACATTTGAAATTGATCTGCGTCCAGAACCGAACCAGTTTCCGGTAAAAAAAGGTCAGATCATTGCTCTGTCGGGGAATACCGGCGGATCGGGCGGCCCGCACCTGCACTTTGAAATCCGGGACGATAAGAATAACCTGCTCAATCCGCTGCTTTTTGGCTTTGAGGAAATTGAAGACAACGTTCCTCCTTTCTTCGAACGCATTGCCCTGCAACCCCTGACGCCCACATCCCGCGTCAACGGCCAGGCTGGTCGGTTGGCCCTCACACCGGTTCGGCAGTCCAACGGCACGTATGTGCTGACGCAGCCCGTTTCGGCCAGTGGCCTGATTGGGCTGGAAGTGCTGGCTCACGACCGTACCAGTGGTTCGCCGTTCAAAAACGGGCTCACCTGCATCGAAATTCAACTGGACGATCAGGAGGTATTTGCCTACAACATGAACAACTTCCCGAACGAGGAAACCCGGCTGATTAATCTCCACATGAATTACGGGATTGAGCAGTTGACGGGCCAGCGGTTTCACCGGTGTTACATTGCCGACGGTAATACGTTAAACCTGTACCGCTATGATCAAAGACAGGGAAAACTGCCGCTCTTCGACGGCAAACCCCACGAAGTCCGCATTACATTATACGACTGTTTCCAGCACACCACCAGCCTGCGGTTTACGGTTTTGCCCGAAACCGAAAATGCCGTATTGGGTAAGCTGACGCCGAGCAAATCACCAACGGTCCTTTCTAGTTCGGTAGAAGAAAATACGCTGATTATCAGAGCCCGTAATTTCCCGACGGCGGAGGCTCCCACCGCTCAGGTGTTTATGAAGAATGCCGTGATGGGTTTAGGAGCGAGTTACATTCGGGCCAATGAAGCTTACTACATTATAGATTTACAGAAAAACCTGCCGGATTCGGTACAGATTGGCAAAGCCGTTTTGCCGCTGAATTTTAGGAAACGGATTTTGCCCGGCAAAGCAGATACGTACCGTGATTCATCCATTACCGTTGCGTTTGGTCCGGAAAGCCTGTACGATACGCTGCACCTGGCCGTTTCGACAACCGGCAACCGGCTGACGATCAATCAGGGAACGATTGCGTTAAAAGACCATATCGAGGTTGACTTTATCCCTGCCGAGCCGGTAGAAGATCCGCGGAAAACGCAGATGTATCTGATCAACGGCAAACGGCGCTATTATGTGGGCGGTTTCTGGAAAAACAACCATTTTCAGTTCCGAAGCCGTCAACTGGGCACGTTTCAGTTGCTAACCGATCCGAACCCGCCCACGGTCAAGTTTCTGCGAAAAGACCACACCGCGCTGGTGGCAACGGTAAAAGATGATCTGTCGGGGCTGGATACCGTGCGGGCGATGGTCAACGGCGAGTGGATTTTAATGCAGTACGATTACAAAAGAGCCCTGGTTTGGTCGGATAAATTGGATCCTGCGAAACCGTTTGAAGGCTCGGTGGTGTTAGAAGCAAAAGACCGGGCCGGTAACGTAACCACGGTAACGGTCTTGCTGCCACCCGCTCCCCGACCAATGACCGTTGATTCGTCAGACGTTCGGGAGAACGAAAAATAACCGTTGGCAGCCTCTTTTAGAGTTTGCCGTTACTTGTCAGTCAGAATACTATAAACCTGAAAACTATGGCTCTCCAAATTGGCGACGCAGCTCCCGACTTCGAAACCCGCGATCAGAACGGCAACCCCGTTCGGTTATCGGATTTTCGGGGCCGGAAGGTCGTGCTGTATTTTTATCCGAAAGACGATACGCCCGGCTGTACGGCCGAAGCCTGTAGCCTGCGCGACAATTATGAACATCTGCAAAAAGTCGGCTATGAGGTACTGGGTGTGAGCGTTGATGATGAAAAATCGCACCAGAAATTCATCAAGAAATACAACCTGCCATTTCCGTTGCTGGCCGATACCGATCATAAAATTGTGGAAGCGTACGACGTCTGGCACGAAAAGTCGATGTACGGGCGTAAATTCATGGGTATTGTCCGCACCACTTTTTTGATTGATGAACAAGGCACCATTTCCGAGATCATCACGAAAATTGATACGGAAAAGCACGCTGAACAGATTTTAAAATAGAAGTTAGAATATAGACAAGAGCCAATAGGTTTATTTGAACGTCATAACGCTCTTGTCACAACTCCCTTGTCTGAATATGGAAATCCAAGAACTACAACACATTGCCACGCAGGTCCGGCGCGATATTGTCCGGATGGTCCACGCCGTTAATTCCGGCCACCCCGGCGGTTCGCTGGGCTGCACCGACCTTCTGGTCGCGCTTTATTTTGACGTGATGCGCCTGAAGCGGGACGAAGCAGGAAAAGCCATTTTCGACATGGATGCCCGCGACGAAGACGTATTTTTCCTGTCAAACGGTCACATTTCGCCGGTTTTTTACAGCGTTCTGGCGCGTTCAGGTTACTTCCCGGTTTCGGAACTGGCTACGTTCCGGAAAATCGACAGCCGCTTGCAGGGTCACCCGGCCACGGCCGAGCACCTGCCCGGTATCCGCATTGCGTCGGGTTCGCTGGGTCAGGGCCTGTCGGTAGCCTGCGGAGCGGCTTTTGCCAAACGGCTGAACGGCGACGACAAACACGTCTACGTACTGATGGGCGACGGTGAGCAGCAGGAAGGTCAGATCTGGGAAGCTGCTTCGTTTGCCCCCCACCACAAGCTGGGCAACCTGACGGCCATCATCGACCTCAACGGCCAGCAGATCGACGGCCCAACGAATCTGGTCATGAACAACCGTGACCTGGGCGCCAAATACCGGGCCTTCGGCTGGAACGTGACCGAGATGCAGGGCAACGACATGAGCGACATCATCAAAACCCTGCACCAGTCGAAGACGGACGCAGAAGTACCGACCCTGATTCTGATGAAGACGGAAATGGGTTACGGTGTCGATTACATGATGGGTAGCCACAAATGGCACGGTGTCGCGCCGAACGACGAGCAGTTAGCAACGGCTTTGAACCAACTGCCCCTGACGGCGGGAATGGAAGACTATTAAGCATGAAGATCAAACGCCTGGTCATCGAAAATTTCAAGTCCATCGAACGGATTGAGCTTATTGAGCCCAATCCGTTCACGGTCTTTGTCGGCCCTAACGGGTCGGGGAAATCGAATATTTTCGAGGCTCTGGAGTTTGCGAACGCAGTGGCTAAAAATGACCCATTTACTATTGCTAGGCTTTACGGTGGAATTCAAAGCGTTATTAACCAAAAAACTCAAGACAGAATCTTTAAACTAAATATAGATTTTGACATTTCCATTCTGCCCGAATACCACGTTCATTTATTTTATTCCGAAGATGGTTCACATATCAAAGGAGCTTCGGCAGGAATTCCAAATGACCTTTTCAAAGATTATTTTTTGGGTAAAGACATTAATACCGATCTAATATATAAACAGTTTCACTTTAGCTTTTCTAGGTTATTTGTAAAGAATTTAGATATACAGAAGTTTCCATATCAAGATGACGAATCACTTAACTTATCCGCGGATAATCTCGAAAAGGTTTTAAAAAGAATTCTTAGTAACCCTTTTGTAAAAGAAGAATTCGACGATTGGCTATCTCTATTCATTCCTGGTTATGAAAACCTTACCATTCACTCTGATTCAATAAGTGGAACTGACTCTCTCTTGCTAAAGGATAAATATATCGAAAAGCCGTTTAACAAAACTTTAATTTCTGATGGCACTTATAACATTATTGCTCTATTAACAGCTATTTACCAAAGTGAAGAACCACAATTTCTTTGCATTGAAGAACCCGAAAACGGTTTAAATCCTAAAGTTGTAAGGGAGTTTGTTAATCTTTGCCGGTATGCCTGCGAAGAAAAAGGCCATTTTATCTGGCTTAATACACATTCCCAGACTCTAGTATCGAAACTAGAGCCCAAAGAGCTTATTCTGGTTGATAAAAAGAAGGGCTCGACACAAATCAAACAATTTAAAGGCGAAAATTTTTACGGTCTTCGCATGGACGAAGCCTGGCTAACCAATGCTCTTGGAGGTGGGCTTCCGTGGTAAAAGTGGGTTTTATTTGTGAAGGGGAAACTGAAACCGTTATTGTGAAGTCCGACGCGTTTCAATCCCTTTTAACTGCTCTAGGGCTGGAATGTACCGAATCTGTTATCGATGCAGCGGGAGCCGGAAACCTACTTCCACAAAACATAGAACATTTTCGGCAACGGCTAATTGATTCTGGCGCTGAGCATATTTTTATCCTGACTGATTTAGATGATCAAGCCTGTATTACACTAACCAGAGAACGAATTACGGAACGTCCTAATCAAACTATTATCGTTGCCGTAAAAGAAATAGAATCTTGGTTTTTAGCAGATTCTGAAACCATAAGTAAATTACTTAAAAGTGATTTTTCGTCCGAAACACCAGAAGCTCAACATAACCCATATGATTTTATAAAGAAATTAATGCTGAAAAGAACCGGTGCTGGTTGCGGAAGTAAAGTAAATCTCGCTAATAAAATGACTAGACGTGGCTTCTCCGTCGAAAAAGCCGCCCAACACCCCCATTGCCCGAGTGCCAATTACTTTTTAACTAAATTGCAATCCTTACGACCATGAAGAAATATACATACACTGAAAAAAAAGACACCCGCTCGGGATTTGGCGCGGGCATTCTTGAACTGGGCCGCACCAACCCGAACGTCGTCGCCCTGACCGCCGACCTGGCCGGATCGCTCAAACTGGAAGGATTCATGAAGGAGTTTCCGGATCGCTATATCCAGTGCGGCATTTCGGAAGCCAACATGATCGGCGTGTCGGCCGGTCTGACCATCGGTGGCAAAATACCGTTTGCAACGTCGTTTGCTAACTTCGCGACCGGACGGGTTTACGACCAGATCCGGCAATCGGTTTGCTATTCCAACAAAAACGTCAAAATCTGCGCATCACACGCGGGTCTGACGCTGGGTGAAGACGGCGCCACGCACCAGATTCTGGAAGACCTGGGCATGATGAAAATGCTGCCCCACATGACCGTTATCAACCCCTGCGATTTCAACCAGACCAAAGCCGCAACCATCGCCATCGCCGATCATGTTGGCCCGGTTTACCTGCGGTTCGGCCGTCCGGTGGTGCCCATTTTCACGCCCGCCGACCAGAAGTTTGAAATCGGGAAAGCCCTCGTGCTGAACGAAGGTCCGGATGTGTCCATCTTTGCCACGGGCCACCTGGTTTGGGAAGCCATCAAAGCCGGCGAAATGCTGGCCGAACAGGGCATTGAAGCCGATATTATTAACATTCATACGATCAAGCCGTTTGATGAAGAAGCCGTGCTGGCGTCGGTCCGCAAAACCCGTTGCGCTGTTTCGGCGGAAGAACATCAACTGAACGGAGGTTTGGGCGACAGTGTGGCTCAGGCGCTGGCCCGTAACTTCCCCGCTCCGCTTGAAATGGTTGGTGTACACGACAGTTTCGGGGAAAGCGGCACGCCCGATCAGCTGATGAAAAAATACGGTTTAACCGCCGAGAAAATTGTCGAAGCCGCACTGCGGGCGAAGTCCCGCGTTGTTTAATGTTTATTGTCCACGGTTTGTCGTTTCATGACTCCAGAGTTCGTTAAATGGCAGACCGTGGACCGTAAGCTTTAAACCTTAAACGCATAAAATGACTGACGAGGAACTCCTGCAAAAATACCGCGATCCGCAAAGCCGGAACTATGCCTTTAATCTGATGGTACGCCAATACCAGCAGAAAATTTACTGGCATATCCGGAAGATGGTCATTGACCACGATGATGCGGATGATCTGACGCAGGAGACGTTCATCAAAGTCTGGAATTCCCTGGAGAACTTCCGGGGCGACTCCCAGTTATATACCTGGATTTATCGGATTGCCACCAACGAGTGTCTGAACTTTCTGAATAAGAAGCGCCGACGGTTTTTCCTGCCCATCGGCGATGTGGAAGGCGAACTGATGGAAAAGCTGGAAAGCAATTCAGACTTTGTAACGTCGGGCGCGGAACCTTCCGGAGAGGAGATTCAGTTGAAATTGCAGAAGGCTTTGCTTAAGCTTCCTGAAAAACAACGCCTTGTCTTCAATATGAAGTATTTCGATGATATGAAATATGAAGATATTTCCGAAATTACCGGCACGTCGGTGGGGGCTCTGAAAGCGTCGTATCACCTGGCGGTTAAAAAAATTGAAGAATATCTGAATGGGAATTAAACCTGTTACCGACTTGCTTGTCAAACCGTTGTGTTTATAAGACAATGGAACCAAAAAAACCAATACGACTTGACGAACTAGATCAGCAACACGCCCTGCGGCAGCTACCGTTTTCGGCACCGGAAGGCTACTTTGATACGCTTCCATCGCGGATTCAGGCCGAAGCCACCCGCCGTTCACACCGTTTCACGATAAGTTGGTCGTGGCAACGGTCGGCGTCGACGCTGGCGGGTGCGGGTTTGGTGGCAGCTTTGGTCTGGTTTACGTACCCGAAAAAGCAGGATTCGCTGGAACCGGAACTGTTGAGCAATGTCAGTTCGGCTTCGGTTGTCGAATACCTTCAGGATCAGGATATTTACCTGGAAGATTATTCGGATTTAATTGATTCGCACAAAATGCCGAACGATTCAACGCTGATCCACGAATTGCACGTTTCGCCGGAATCAATCCAGCAGATGATTGAGGAAGATGCGTCCGGTACCATAACCATCTGAGTAGCTAAACGGTTTAGCGTTTAGGTTCGTAGCTCATTCTGACCCGATAGACCCTAAACGCTAAACCCAATCTGCCTGATTATGACCGATTTTTTATTCTTACGTATTACTATGAAACCGTTCATTCGCTTACTGATCCTGTTCTTTGGCCTGGTGCTTACCCTGCCAGCCGCTGCCCAGAATCAGGATCGCCAAAAAATAGAAAGTGCAAAAATTGGCCTGATTACCAATCGGTTGAACCTAACGACGGAACAGGCTCCGCAATTCTGGGCGATCTACAATGAATACAGTGATAAACGGCGGGACATTACGCGGCAATTGCGCCGGTCGAGTAAACCCGGCGGTACTGCGCCCATTAATGAATTAAACGAGTCGGTCGAGTTGAAACAGAAGCTGGTGGATCTGGAAAAGGATTATAACGCCAAATTCCTGCGGGTGATTAGTCCGCAGCAGCTTCAGGAATTGCATAATACCGAACGTATGTTCAACAAAATGCTGATGGATCAGCTTCGATCGAATTAAACAAAACTTTGCTATACTACACCTGCAACAAGCCCGGCCACTTGGCCGGGCTTTGTGTTTGTACCCATCAGAAAAGTAGTGCCGAAAGACCAAAACAATCAACTTGACGGCTTATGGACCTAGGACAGAAAAAGCGGATAAAAATGAGCCTGTAAACGTTTCTGTTTCCTCTCTATTTCGTTTACTTTAGCACTGAGGCAGCCCATACATCACGATGAATTTACCCCAGGCCGAAGCATTTATTCTAGCCCGATTAGAGCGGGAACTCGCGCCCACGCTGTATTATCACGGTATTCATCACACACGGGACGTTGTGGAAGTGGCGTTGCAGCTGGCCAGGGCCGAAAACATTACCGATGCCGAGACGCTGGCGTTGCTCCGAACGGCGGCTTTGTACCACGATTGCGGCTTTGTCACGACTTATCAGGGCCATGAAGCGGAAGGCTGCCGCTACGCCCGCGAAACGCTGCCGGAATTTGGATACACAACCGGACAAATTGAACAGATTTGCGCAATGATTATGGCTACCCAGATACCGCAGAATCCGCAGAATCTGCTCGAACGGATTTTGTGTGACGCCGACCTGGATTACCTGGGACGCCCGGACTTTGATCCGATTGCCCGTACCCTTTTTAAAGAACTAAAAGCCCGCAACCTGATCAGCGACGAACCCACCTGGAACCGGACGCAGGTGAATTTTCTGGAGAATCATCAATACTGGACCCCCACCGCCAACGCCCTGCGACGGGCGGCCAAACAGCGGCAACTGGACCATCTAAAAGAGATTGTCAGCCATTATCCGGTCTGACCGCCAGGGTTTGCAGCTTCTCGTTCTGAAGCCGGATACGCTGGCACAGAATCCGCATCATGTTCCGCAGCACTTCCTCCCGTTCTTCCATTAAATCGTAAAAATCTTCGTGATCGATCCGGAACAGCAGCACCTCGGAAGCTGCAATGGCTGACGCTGACCGCGGTTCGGTATCCAGCAGGGCCAGTTCGCCGAACACATCGCCCCGTTCAAACTGCGCCAGCCGTTCCTGACGGTCATAAATATCAACCGCGCCCGAATAAATCACGAACATGCAATTGCCAATTTCTCCTTTTTCGAAGATCGTCTGCCCTTCCTGAAACTGGACTTCTTTCATGATGGGGGCAATCGTACTCAGGATGTTTTCGGGCGTATCAGCAAACAGCCGGGTATTTTTCAGAACAATAACCCGTTCAAAATCAGAAATGTGCTCTTCTTCAATTGATTTCATAAGTTCAACAGAAATCGTGGGATAATCGGCCAGTAACCGCTGGTACCAGTCGGGATGCTCCACCTGAACCACCTGCAAAACCCCGTTGGCGCTTTCGCTCAGGAGCTGAACCGAATGGTGCAAATAACCGCCCAGCAACTGCGCGTTGGGCAACGACCGGGGCCGCCACCGGCGCATGGCCACACTGATGGTCCAGGCCGAAAATACCGTCTCCCCCTGATCCAGAATGTACGTCAGCAACGATTCTGCGGCCTGGAATACCCCCAGTTGCGCATCGATCAGCCGGACTTTTTCGGTCATGGGAATCTCATCGACCATTGCCTGCAAACACTGGTACACCACCCGCGGAATAAGGTTGTCGAGCATTTCGAGGGCGTTGGCCCTCCGCTCCCGCGATGCATGGTCGATGCCCGTCCGGACGCTGGCAATCACATCGCGGTCGTACAACTGCATGAGCAGAAAAAATACCCGTTGCAGCAGCAGCCCCATTTCGTAATCCAGGCAGGCCAGCAGTTCCTTGTCGTTTTTGTGCAGACTGCCGTGGAGCAACCGTTGCGCCAGTTTCAGTTCTTCCTGCAACACCTGGTGGTACACGTCCGGGTTGGCTCCTGAAAACTCAAAATGACTAAGCGCCTTCAAAGCCGCGGTTCGTACCGACAAGTCCGGGCGGCTGATCAGGCTCGTCAGCAGTTGATGGCTTTCCGGCGTCCTGATTTTGGCGCAAACCCCGGCAATCCGGCGAATCAGTACGGAATCGGTGGCGGTTTGCAGGGCGTTCTCCAGAAAAGGCAGAGCCGCTTCCTGCATGTGGCTCAGCCCCTGAGCGGCCGACCGCCAGAACATCCGGTTGGTTAGCAGGTTGACCAGATGCCGGGTTAACGCCGGGTGGTTCATGACGCCAGCGGTTCGGATTGCGGCTTTGGTCACATCGGCATCGCTGCTTGTCAACGTGTCGCTTACCAGCGTATCGTACTGCTCCAGTTGCAGCATCCGGATAATATCCAGTACCGCCAGTCGATCAGCGGTCTGGGATGATTCGCTCAGCGCATTAAAGCTCGCAGCCGCCTGAGCCGAAAACGGACGGTTTTTCCAACTTCCCAGAATGGCCCCTTTCCGGACAATCAGATCGGTATGATGCAGCAGGTCCGAGACTTGTTTCGCTTCCGCTCTGGACGCCCCGCTGTACAACCGGCTGGCCAATTCCCGAATGGCCGGCTCGGCATCCTGAGTGGCTAACTGGTATAGAACGGAAGCATCGGCGGTCAAGGATAAGTCCGTAAACGCTTCCAGCGCAAACCGGCGGACCTGCGCATCGGGATGCTGAAGCAACTTTGTTGATCGGTCGGCCAGTTTATCCGGGCGATGCAGCTTTAACCAGTCGATGGCGTTGATAACCTCCTCCACCCGGTCGCTTTTCAGATTTCGCAAAATCAGTTTCGCGACCTCATCGGGGGCCGCCAGTTCGTTTGTTTCCAGAAAGCGTCGGCTCAGGGCCGATTTCAATTCGTTCAGGTAATGCCGATAGGTCCGCCCGAGAAGCCAGAACGCAACCAGCGTACCCAGCCCCATCCAGACAAACGGCGCCCACTCGTTCAGTTCCGGATAGGCATGAAATGCGTAGAGCAGAATACCCGCCAGGGCCATTCCCAGCGGTTCGTAGAAACCCTTAACGAGCGTGTGCCCCTGTAAGCGTTGCGAGGTGCTGAGTGGCTGGAAAAGAACCAGAAAAACCGGATCGAACAGCGAACGTCGAATCACCTCGAAGGCCAGGTAAAGCGCGCAGTAATAAAGCAGCCAGGCCGATTCGCTGACATTGGAAAGATAAACAGCCGCAAAAACCAGTACCGCCACGAAAGCCGTCTGCGGCAACAATTGCAACGACTGCCGAACGCCCAGCCGGTCCAGCGCCCGACGGGAAAGCAGTACTTTCACCAGCATCGCCACCAGGTACGTCAGGGCCAATACCTGACTCACGTACTGAAGCAGCGAAGTCGTCGCGTGAATTTTGTATTTGACGTTGATAAAAAACGCGTATTCGACACTGGCCGCAACCGTGGCCACAGCAACCAGACTCAGGCACATCAGCGTAATCAGCTGGCTATTGCCAAACAGTTGCTCGACAATCCGAGACTGACTGGGTTGCCGCACTCGCGACGACCCGTGTGAGGTGTGAATATCGTGGGAACGATACGTCAGCCGCAGCATGTAAATGGCCGCCAGAAAAGACCCGAAAGCCACCAGCAGCAGGAAAAACATATCGGTATGGGCGTGTACCAGTGCCGCCAGAATAGCCCCCAGCGCCTTGGCGGGCATATCACCCGAACTAATGACGCTGAAAAGCCGCTTGCTCTGCCGCACATCAAACACCACCGCCGATACGCCCCAGAACTCCAGACTTGTCAATAAATAGATCAGCCGATACCCCACCATAATGGCAATGGCCGCCCAGACCGAGTGCCCCACCAACACCAGCACAGCCAGCACAAATGTCAGCGCAATTACCGCCCACAACACCCGAACGGCCAGACTCCGCAGCGCCAGATGGTGTTCATAATGAGCATAGAGTTTCCCGACCAGCATCATGCCAATGGCCGAGCCTATAAAGGCAATCGGTAAGCTGGTTTCGGGATGATTTTCAAGCAGAATGACATTGGCCGAAACATACGCCAGAATTGTTCCGATACCGAGAAAGAAATTATGTAGGAAAAACAACCAGACCGTTCTGACTTCGTGTTGGCGAACACCTATCGAACGGTAAAACTTTTGCACTGGCGACATGCCGTTTTCAGCTTGGTAATACCTATCAATAATACGGCTTTTCCGCCATTCTGCCTACTTTTACAGACAATTTCCAATTTGATCATGGTATCGCAACAAACACCAACGTATCCTCAACTCCAGAAACCGATTCGGATTGTAACGGCCGCGGCCCTGTTCGACGGCCACGATGCGGCCATTAATATCATGCGTCGGCTGATGCAGGCATCCGGGGCCGAAGTGATTCACCTGGGCCACAACCGCTCGGTCGCGGAGATTGTCGATTGCGCCATTCAGGAGGATGTGCAGGGCATTGCCGTGACATCTTACCAGGGTGGTCACCTCGAATTTTTCAAGTACATGATTGATTTGCTCCGGGAAAAGGGTGCGGGTCATATCCAGGTTTTTGGCGGAGGGGGCGGGACCATTCTGCCCATTGAAATCGAGGAGTTGCACCAATACGGTGTTGCCCGGATTTATTCACCGGACGACGGACGCACGATGGGTTTGCAGGGCATGATCAATGATTTACTCGAAAAATGTAACCAGACCGCCCAAACACCACTGCCACTAGAAACGCTGAACGGGCAATTGCTTCGTCGGACGCAGGCCAAAGACGTTAACCTGATTGGGCAATTAATTTCCATAGCGGAGAATGAACCGGAACGCTACACCCGTACCCGCCCCCTCTGGCAACCCGCCGAAAACCGGACGAAAACCGTTCCGGTCCTGGGCATCACCGGCACGGGCGGAGCCGGTAAATCGTCGCTGGTCGATGAGTTGGTTCGGCGGTTTCTGATTTACGTTCCGGACAAAACCGTGGCCATCCTGTCCGTCGATCCGTCGAAGCGGAAAACCGGCGGGGCGCTCCTGGGCGACCGCATCCGGATGAACGCGATCCACCCCGATCTGTCAGCCGGGCGGGTGTATATGCGCTCGCTGGCAACCCGGCAGGCTAATCTGGCCCTGAGCCAACATGTGCGCGACGCCATCGAGATTTGCAAAACGGCACAATTTGACCTGATCATCATCGAAACCTCCGGCATCGGGCAGTCGGATACGGAAATCACCGAGCATTCGGACGTGAGCCTGTACGTCATGACCGCCGAGTACGGCGCGGCCACGCAACTGGAGAAAATCGACATGCTCGACTTTGCCGACGCCATTGCCATCAACAAGTTTGATAAACGGGGTTCGTTGGATGCCCTGCGCGACGTTCGGAAGCAATACCGCCGAAACCACGCTGCTACCCACCCCACTATTTGGGAAACTGCTGATGACGAACTGCCCATTTTCGGTACCGTTGCGTCTCAGTTCAACGACGACGGGATGCACGTGCTGTTTACCAAACTGATGCAGTTGATTGGGCAGAAAACCGGCATTTCGTTACTGGAAGAGGTTCCGGTTGCCTCTTCTTCCCCGCCTGCTCCGGCGTCCATCATTCCACCCGACCGGGTACGGTATCTGGCCGAGATTGTGGAAACCAGCGATCAGTACGACGCTTTTGTCCGGGAACAGGTCGCTATTGCCCGCAAACTATACCAGCTAAACGGCGTTCTGGAAACGCTCAGAACCAGCCAAAATGGAGCGGAAACGGCGGATGCCCTGACGGCGATTTACCAGGATTTCGAAAACCGTCTTCACCATGCGTGTCGGCAACTGCTGAAAGCGTGGCCGGACCTGAAAGCGCAATACCGGGCTGATACATACCACTATCAGGTGCGCGACAAAACGATTCACCAGAGCCTATTTTCTACGTCTCTGGCCGGCGTACGGATTCCGAAAATCAGTTTGCCCACCTACGAAGACTGGGGCGACATTCTGCGCTGGCTGCTGACCGAGAATGTACCGGGTGAATTCCCCTACACCGCCGGGGTGTTTCCGCTCAGGCGCGAGGGAGAAGACCCGGCCCGGATGTTTGCCGGTGAGGGCGGTCCGGAACGCACCAACCGGCGGTTTCACTACGTTTCAAAAGGGATGCCTGCCAAACGGCTTTCCACGGCGTTCGATTCTGTTACGCTCTACGGCGAAGACCCGGATTACCGCCCCGACATTTACGGAAAAATCGGTAACTCAGGCGTCAGCATCTGCACATTGGACGATGCCAAAAAACTCTACAGCGGCTTCGATCTCTGCGACCCGGCCACCTCGGTTTCGATGACGATCAACGGCCCGGCCCCGATGCTGCTCGGCTTTTTCCTGAATGCCGCCATCGACCAGCAATGTGAGAAATGGCTGCGCCAGCAGGGAAAAACCAGCGAACCCTATACCCAGACCGCTCTACCCCACTACAACGGCCCGTTGCCCGACGGCAACGACGGTTTGGGGTTGCTCCTGCTCGGAACGACCGGAGACCGGGTTCTGCCCCGGGAAGTATACGAGAAAATCAAAGCCGATACGCTCCGGCAGGTGCGCGGAACGGTACAGGCCGATATTTTAAAGGAAGATCAGGCGCAGAACACCTGCATTTTCTCGACCGAGTTTGCCCTGCGGATGATGGGCGATATTCAGCAGTATTTCACCGACAGGCAGGTGCGCAATTTTTACTCGGTGTCGATTTCGGGTTACCACATTGCCGAAGCCGGGGCCAACCCAATTTCCCAGCTGGCCTTCACGCTGTCAAACGGGTTCACGTTTGTGGAGTATTACCTCGCACGCGGGATACACATCGACGATTTTGCGCCGAACCTTTCCTTCTTTTTCTCCAACGGCATGGACCCGGAGTACTCGGTGCTGGGCCGGGTAGCGCGCCGGATCTGGGCAAAAGCCATGAAGTATAAATACAAAGCCAACGAGCGCTCACAGAAACTGAAGTACCATATTCAGACGTCGGGGCGGAGTTTGCACGCGCAGGAAATTGCGTTCAACGACATCCGGACGACACTTCAGGCGCTGACGGCTTTGTCTGACAACTGCAATTCGCTCCACACGAATGCCTACGACGAAGCCATCACGACGCCGACGGAAGAAAGCGTCCGGCGGGCCATGGCCATCCAGTTGATTATCAACAAGGAATTTGGGCTGGCCAAAAACGAAAACCCGTTGCAGGGCGCTTTCATCATCGAAGAACTGACCGATCTGGTTGAGCAGGCCGTTCTGAACGAATTCCGCAGTCTGAACGAACGCGGGGGTGTGCTGGGTGCTATGGAACGGATGTACCAGCGCAGCAAAATTCAGGACGAGTCGATGGTCTACGAGATGCAGAAACACAGCGGCAAACTGCCCATCGTGGGCGTTAACACCTTCCTGGACCCGAATGGCTCTCCGACCCGCATTCCGCAGGAAATTATCCGCTCAACGGACGAGGAAAAACGCTATGCCATCGAATCGCGGCTGGCTTTTCAGGACCGGAACCGGGAAGCGGCTGCAACGGCCTTGAAACAGGTGCAAACGGTGGCCCTGTCGAACGGAAACATTTTTGAAGCCCTGATGGAAGCCACAAAAGTTTGCACCCTGGGCCAATTGTCGCGAGCGCTGTATGCCGTTGGCGGCCAATACCGTCGAAACATGTAAATACCTGACCAACAAATACATAAAAACCCCGTTTCTTTATAATGATGAAAGCAACGGCCGTCAGTATCCTTATTTTTCTGTTGCCCACCGTTTTATGGGCTCAGCTTTCCAAACAAAGAAGCTGGCAAAACGATTTCTTATTCAGGGTTCGGCCCCAACTGGATTCTGGTATGGATATAAACCGGCTCTCCCGCGAATCCTGTCACCGATTGATCGATAAAATGTTTACGATTGATCAACAATACCGGGACAGTTCGATGCGCTATGAACTCCATACCGAGAAGGAACGGTATTTTACCGGTTTAACGAACCAGAACGATCTGGTAAACTGGACTCTCCTGCTGAAAATAGTAAAACGGCATGGCTGGCCTTGTCAGGCGAACGGTGAACGTTCGTACAAAGCCTGGATTATTGCCTGGCACGCCCGGGCCGACTGGAAATGGGTGCAACGTTTCTATCCTCACGTAAAAAAAGGGTACCAATTGCACTGTGTCCATCCAAATTTGTACCGGGAGTTTAAAGACCTGTTTAACCACCTGAATAAAATCTTTAACCCCACATAAACTTGAACTGTATGCAAACCAGTAACAAATATTTTTAGAGATTCTAGGAAGACTGGCGCGAAAAATGATCAGGCTCTTTCCGCAGTCTTATTTTGTCTGATAAA
This sequence comes from Larkinella arboricola, assembly GCF_003259745.1. GTDB lineage: Bacteria > Bacteroidota > Bacteroidia > Cytophagales > Spirosomataceae > Larkinella > Larkinella arboricola. The sequence goes on from NZ_QLMC01000008.1 coordinate 43,000, forward strand.
GCAAGACAAAACGGGCTTTTAATGGCGAAAGAAGCACTTTTCATAAAGTAACTTCGCAAAAATTAATAGCTTTCCGACGCCAGATTGTTAAAGTAGAACACTAAATTAAGGCGACCAATGACTTCATGACTGTTAAGTCGTCTAACTTCATACTTATTGTTTTTAGCGTAACCGCCGTACCTGAAGCTTCATATGGAATACAACCTTAAGATGCAAAACAACATTGAACGCGAGCGAATTTACAGCCGCGCAGACAACAAAGGGTGGAAGAAATGGGGACCTTATCTCTCGGAACGCTCGTGGGGTACGGTTCGTGAGGATTATAGTGTTCACGGCAATGCCTGGGGCTTTATAACGCACGACATGGCGCGCTCCCGGGCCTACCGCTGGGGAGAAGACGGCATTGGCGGGCTTTCTGACAACAAAGGACACGTTTGTTTTGCACTCGCCTTCTGGAACCACCAGGACAGCATTATCAAGGAACGGCTTTTTGGTTTGACTGGCCCCGAAGGCAACCACGGCGAAGACGTAAAAGAGTTGTATTATTACCTCGATAGTACGCCGACGCACTCGTACATGAAAATGCTGTACAAGTATCCGCAGCAACCTTTCCCGTACACCCGGCTGGTGGATGCCGCCCGGCATCGAAACCGGCTCGAAACCGAATTTGAGCTGGTCGATACCGGTATTTTCGACGAAAATCAGTACTTCGACATCTTCATGGAGTACGCCAAAAATGATGAGAACGATATTCTGATCAAGGTTACGGCGCATAACCGGTCTGCTCAGGACGCTCCCCTGACGATCCTGCCTACGCTCTGGTTCCGCAACACCTGGTCGTGGGGGTATGAACAATATGCCTACAAACCCATCCTGAATGGTATTTCCACCACGCAGATTGCGGTCGATCATAAGCTGCTCGGCAAATACAAGCTCTACTGCGAAGATGCTGACGAATTGCTGTTCTGCGAAAACGAAACCAATTCCGAACGGCTTTATGGCATTCCGAACGAGTCGCTGTTCTGCAAGGACGGAATTAACAATTACATTACTTCGGGCGACAAAAAATTCGTCAACCCCAATCAGATTGGCTCCAAGGCTTCGGCGCGGTACGTCCGGACGGTTCCAGGGGGCGATTCGGTGACCATCCGGTTGCGGTTCAGCCAGGATACGCACAACAGCCAGCCGTTTGCCGATTTCGACGAAATTTTTAACCAGCGGTTGCGGGAAGCCGACGAGTTTTACGATCAGTTACAGAGCAACGTGGTCGATCCGGAACTGCGGAACATTCAGCGGCAGGCCTACGCCGGTATGCTGTGGAACAAGCAGTTCTATTATTACAACGTCAACGAGTGGCTGAAGGGCGACCCCAAAATGCCGACGCCATTCCACGGTCGGGCCTACCAGCGCAATTCCAGCTGGCGGCATATGTACACGGCCAACATCCTGTCGATGCCCGACAAATGGGAATATCCGTGGTTTGCAGCCTGGGATCTGGCATTTCATACCTTAACGCTCGCCCGGCTCGACCCACACTTTGCCAAACGGCAGCTGGCGGTTATTCTGCGCGAGTACTATATGCACCCCAACGGCCAGATTCCGGCCTACGAGTGGAATTTTAGCGATGTGAACCCACCCGTCCACGCCTGGGCTACCTGGAAGGTTTATGAAATCGACCGGGACATGAACGGCAAAGGCGACATTGACTTTCTGGAACGGGTTTTTCATAAACTGCTGCTCAATTTTACGTGGTGGGTCAACCGCAAGGACGTAAACGGGAACAGCATCTTCGGCGGGGGCTTCCTCGGCCTGGATAACATTGGGGTCTTCGACCGAAGCCAGCCGTTGCCAATGGGCGGCCACATCGAACAGGCCGACGGCACGGGCTGGATGGCGATGTATACGCTTAATATGCTGCGAATTGCCTGCGAAATTGCCCTCACCCGGCCCTCGTATCAGGACATGGCGTCCAAGTTTTTCGAGCACTTCCTGCACATCGCAGCCGCCATGAAAAACCTGGGTGGACAGGGCATCAGTTTGTGGGACGAAGACGACCAGTTTTACTACGATGTGCTGCACACACCCGACTCCAGTATGCTGCTGAAAATCCGGTCGATGGTGGGTCTGATTCCGTTGTTCGCCGTTGAGATTCTGGACGATCAACTGCTGGAAAAACTGCCGGACTTCAAACGCCGGGTGGAATGGGTGTTGACCAACCGCCCGGATCTGGCGTCGCTGGTTTCGCGCTGGCACGAACCGGGAAAAGGCGCGACGCACCTGCTCTCGCTGCTGCGCGGTCACCGGATGAAAATGCTGCTCAAACGCATGTTCGACGAAACGGAATTTTTGTCCGATTACGGCATCCGGGCCCTGTCGAAATACCACGGCGAAAAACCGTACGAGTTCAACCTGAACGGCGAAATCTTCACGGTTAAATATGTTCCGAATGAGTCAGAAACGAGCCTGTTTGGGGGTAATTCCAACTGGCGGGGGCCTATCTGGTTTCCGGTCAATTACCTGCTGATCGACTCGCTCCTCAAGTTTTACAACTACTACGGCGACGATTTTGAGATCGAATACCCGACGAATTCCGGACAGGTCATGAGCATCAAGGAAGCCACGGTGCTGGTTGCCGAGCGTCTGATCAACATCTTCCGGCGCGACAATACGGGCAACATTCCGGCTTATAACGGGTATCAGAAATTCCAGAACGATCCCCACTTCAAGGATCTGCACCTGTTTTTCGAATATTTCCACGGCGACAACGGCAGCGGTCTGGGCGCCAACCACCAAACCGGCTGGACAGGTCTGGTAGCCGATCTGATCGAGTTTTTATACCAGCACCGTCAACAGCAGGAACCCGTTCATGCCAAGGTATTGTAACGGTTATTAATCCATAATTCGGTTCGTTTCCAAGCCCTACTCCGGCCAGTCCGTTGCTTTTTGTCAACAAGAAGCGACGGACTGGCTTTTTGTTGTTGCCGCTTAACGAAAAACCGGCCTCATTTGTTCAGCCATAGAATCATAAATTTCAATCGCCCATCCCCTTTCTTTGGCTAGTCCGGCTAAAACCTGTATCTTCACCCACCCCGTCATAACTTCTGATACGAATGCCAAGACTGTTGTGTAAGGCTATTGTGCTGTTCTACTGTGTCGTCTTACAACCGATAGCCGGGTATTCTGTCGAATTAACAGCAACTCAATCCACTGATTCGGTTCCCCGTCTCAATAACACAGCCCTCCGTCTGGCCCGGAATAAAAACTACGCCGGTGCGCTTCAATTGCTGAAGCGGGCCGCTGCCGGACGCCCTTCCGACACCCTCCTTTACAACCAGGCTATTATTCTAAGCCAACTGAAACGGTATGAGGAAGCGGCCAACCTCTTGCAACAGGTTCCGGCTTTTTCCCACGCTCAGGCCAATCAGGGCATTTTCTTCTGCATGAGTGGCGATGTAAAAACCGGTCTGACGCTGCTGGAAAATACCGCTGGAGGAAAAAATGCCGACAAAGTGGCTTTCAACCGCGCCGTAGCCCACCTGCACGCCCGTCAGTTCAACGAAGCCAACCGTGCGGCTTCCGAAGCCGTCCGGATTCGGGGGGGGGAACCCATATACCGGCTGGTCAAAGCCGATGCCCTGCTGGGCCTGAAGAAATATCAGGAAGCACTCAATGCGTATCAGGCCCTGGAAAAAGACGCCAAACTGGCGACCATGCTGCCCGTGCGGATCGGCAACGCCCTGCTGGGCCTGAAAAAATACGAAGAAGCCGCAGCCAGTTTTACAAATTATTTGCTTTCCGGCGACCGTAGCAACCAGGCCGAAGCCCGTTTTGGACTCGCCAACGCCTTGTATGGCCAGAAAGAATTTACAAAAGCCGTTGCGGAGTTTCGGCGGGCAGTGCAGTTTCGGCCCCAATGGCTGGAAGCCCGCACGGGTCTTGGCAATGCCCTGAGCAGTACCCGCGACTACCGCTCAGCCCGCATTGAGTACGAAGCCGCGCTGGCGATCAAACCCGATGATCCGCATGTTCACCTCGGCCTGGGTGTGGTGAGCCACCGGCAGGGCTTGCACGAGGAAGCCCTGGAACACTTCGCCAGGACGTCGAACTTACTCGACCCAAAAGACAAAGACCTCGCCGACTGCTTTCTGAGCCTGGGCCTTACCAAGCTGGAAATGAACCAACTGGATTCCGCCCTGGTGCATCTGAATGTAGCGATGCGGCTTAACAAAGATCACCCGGCGGCCTATGCCGGAGCCAGCGAAGTGTACCGGAAAAAGGAAAGCTCCCGCTACACGCTGGAGTACCTGGAAAAAGCCATCCGCCTGTCTCCGCAAAATGATAAGATGCTGACCAACAAGGGTAATATGTATCTGAAGCTGGGAAACATGGACGAAGCTTACGAGAGCTTCCACTGGGCTTTAAACCATAACCCTCAGAATATCAACGCCCTCAACGGCCTTTCGATCTCCTTACTGGAAAAAGACCGCATCGAAGAAGCCGAACTGGTGCTCGACAGTGTGATTACCCGTGGTCATCACAAAGCGTTTCTGTACAACAACCGGGGGATTGTTCGCTCCTATATGGCGCTGAAGCGTGAGAAACAGAAGGACATGCACAGCGCCCGGCAGTATTATTACCGCTCGATCCGCGACTACGAACGCTCACGCGATCTCGACTCCACACACAAAACCTATTACAACAACCTGGGGAACGTCTATAAAAATACGGGCGAATACGACAAAGCCGTTAAAAGTTACCTCGGCCACCTCGACCGCAGTGCCATCAACAACCTGGGGGTTCTGTACGCCCGGAATGCAAAAGGCGATTACGGACGGCATTATCTGAACATTGCTATCACCATTGATTCGGCCAGTCTGGTTTACCGGTATAACCGTTATAAGGTGTACAAGGAGTTTTTCAAGGATTCGCTGGCCAAACGACCCGACATTCTTCAGGGGCAGGACCTGATGCCGACGAACTCAATTAGTTCAAAATACAGCAAAGACGGTTACATCAACATCTACCTGTACGATTACGACTTCGAACACTACGAATTTCCTGGCGATCATTACTTCCCGATCCAGAACGCCCTGCCTACTCCACCTGATTATCGCCCGCTGGACGATTTGATAGCGATGCAAGCCGTTAAAGAGTCAACTACTGCCCGGGTAGCGCCCCCCGTCCGGGTTACCCGCAAGCGAATGCCCAAAGCCCGCCGAACCCGCATGGCAGGCAGCACGAAGTGCCCAAAGATCCTGTAGTAAACGGCTGCGTGAACATATATTCACTTAGTTAAATTCCTTCTTGCTTTTGTCTAAAAATTTTAGATAACTTAGGGTATGTTACACCAAAAAATGCTACGTCATGAATGTTGTACAACGTGTTGAGCATTGGGGGGATACGCATCACCCTGCCTGGATTGACGCACTTCGCATTATGCTGGGAATTACCCTGTTCCTGAAAGGAGTAAGTTTCATCAGCGACACCGGTCATCTTACCAATTTAGTCGGTGGCACCCGGTTTGATTTAATTCCGATGTTTCTGATTCACTACGTGGCTTTTGCCCATCTGGTCGGCGGCTTGCTTATTGCGATGGGTTGCCTGACGCGTCTGTCCGTGCTGATTCAGTTACCAATCCTGATTGGAGCGGTATTTTTTGTGAACGTCACCCGCGGCTTCTCCGCCCTGAATTCCGAACTCTGGCTATCGGTTGTGGTGCTGTTGCTTTTATTGGTTTTTCTGGTCCTGGGATCAGGCCGCTTTTCGGTGGATGAATACATGCGGAAGCACGACCATTAAAACCGCTCACGATACCTGCTGTTTGTACTGACGGGGACTGATGCGCTCGAGGGTCCGGAAGGCGCTGCTAAAGTGCGTCAGGCTGTTAAAACCCGATTCAAAACAGGCGTCCGTAATCGATTTGGCCGGATTACTCAGAATCTGTTTGGCCAGCCGGATGCGTTCCTGAAGGATAAACTGAATCGGCGACATGCCCAGTTCGTTTTTAAACAGACGAAAGAAATGGGACTTTGACAAACAGGCCTGATTCGACAACTCTTCGATGGCTAACGTCTTCGTCAGATTTTTACGAATATACTCCACTACGTACGCCAGCCGGTGTGTGTTCACGTGCTGTTTAGCCTGATCAACCAGTACGCGCCGGGCCTGCGTCTGCATCAGCCGCACAATCAGCTCCTGAATCGAGTTGTGGATAAAAAACGGCTTCATCACATTGTTTTCCCGATACAGCCGGATTATTTTATCAATGAGTAGACTGATTTCCAGACCGTTGTGAAAGTGGTAGTTATTAACGTCTACCTTCCACTGGTCATTTGGCTCGCTGCGCGGATATTCTTCGTTTAGGTGGTTGACGGTTTGCTGAATAAAATCACCCGAAATCGTGAGGGCAATGCAGCGGGTGGGCGTCTGGACCGTCGCTTCCGGAAAATCAATTTTCATCAGCTTGTTAGCCGGTAAAACCAGCGACTCGCCGGGCAGGTACTCGAACGGTTTCAGGTTGTCAATGTGCATCACCTTTTTTCCCGTCAGCATACTTGTTAGTACGGGCGAGTTAAACTCCAGCTCGACCAGTTGAGCCCGCTGGAAGGTTTCGTACAGGTTCAGTTCAGCCACTTCGTGCGTCAACGTTAGCTTATTCTCCACCAACGTGTCCAGGCGACCTCCCCACGACGGTACGACCGCTTGCTGCTGTAAAATCTTTCTTGCCACTGTCATACGCTTAACAATCCGGTTTTGAAATCTCCTTACTCATGAGTTGTTACCGAAACCCAACCAGCGGTAAGTTCCTGTCAAAAAAGAAAGAGATGATACCGTAAGTTTTTGAGACGATTGTGAAAATACTATTGAACAATTTCGGCAAAATTTGTCACAATTCAAACCCTAAAAATCAGTTTAACAGATTCTTCAACCCATGGAAACTTTAGAAGCACCCGTAGCGACCCGTTCAGCCACACAACTGGAACGACCTAAATTCAAAAATCAGTATGAAAATTTTATCGGCGGCAAATGGGTAGCCCCTGTCGGCGGTGAATATTTCGAAAATAAATCCCCCGTCGATGATAGCCTGATTTCCCGCGTGCCCCGTTCCAAAGCCGCCGATATTGAGCTGGCGCTGGACGCAGCCCATAAAGCCTTCCCGAGCTGGTCGCGCACGTCGGCCACCGAGCGAAGCAATATGCTGATCAAGATTGCCGACATCATTGAAAAAAACCTGGAGTTTCTGGCGCGCGTCGAAACCGTCGAAAACGGTAAAGCCGTTCGCGAAACCATGGCCGCCGACCTGCCGCTGGTAGTGGACCACTTCCGGTATTTCGCCGGCGTTATCCGGGCCGAAGAAGGTTCCGTCGCCGAACTCGACGCCGACACGGTGTCCATGATCATCAAAGAACCGATCGGTGTTGTAGGCCAGATCATTCCCTGGAACTTTCCGCTGCTGATGGCCACCTGGAAGCTCGCTCCGGCCCTGGCCGCCGGTTGCTGCGTGGTTCTGAAACCGGCTGAACAAACGCCAACGTCGATTCTGGTGTTGATGGAACTGCTCGAAAACGTGATTCCGGCGGGGGTTGTCAACATTGTTAATGGTTTTGGCCCGGAAGCGGGCAAACCCCTGGCGCAATCGAAGCGCGTGGCCAAGGTGGCTTTCACGGGCGAAACGACGACGGGGCGGCTGATTATGCAGTATGCGTCGGAAAATCTCATTCCGGTCACAATGGAACTGGGCGGCAAGTCACCGAACATCTTCCTGCCGTCCATCATGGATGCCGACGACGAGTTCTTTGACAAATGCATTGAAGGAGCCGTGATGTTTGCGCTGAACCAGGGCGAAATCTGTACGTGTCCGTCGCGTCTGCTGGTGCACGAAAGTATTTTCGACGCCTTTATGGAACGCGTGATCGAACGCACCAAAGCCATCAAGCTGGGCCATCCGCTCGACACGGAAACCATGATGGGCGCGCAGGCATCCAACGATCAATACGAAAAAATTCTATCGTACATTGAGATAGGTCGGCAGGAAGGGGCTGAAGTCTTAACGGGTGGCGGCCCCGCCCGGCTGAACAATGGCCTTGAAAACGGCTATTACATCGAACCGACCATCTTTAAGGGCAACAACAAAATGCGGATTTTCCAGGAAGAAATCTTCGGCCCGGTGGTTTCGGCGACAACCTACAAAACCGTTGACGAAGCCATCGAAATGGCCAACGATACCCTGTATGGTCTGGGTGCGGGCGTCTGGACCCGCGATGCCCACGAATTGTACCGGATACCGCGCGCCATTCAGGCGGGTCGGGTGTGGGTCAACTGCTACCACAACTACCCGGCGCACGCGTCGTTTGGCGGGTATAAAAAGTCGGGCTTTGGTCGGGAAAACCACCTGTCGATGCTCAACCACTACCGCCAGTCGAAAAACCTGCTGATCTCCTACAGCAAAAACAAACTCGGGTTCTTTTAAGTAATTTTGAATGAGCGAATGATGGAATGAGTGAATAGCTCCGCAAAGTCAAACAACTGGTGAAACTATTCACTCATTCTATCATTCGCTCATTCTATCATTCAAAAACCTATGGCTATTTCCCGCGTTGACGTAACGGAAGCCGCTAAAATTATCATCGACAAACTGCGCCGGGAGCATGGCGAGTTGATGTTCCACCAGAGCGGAGGATGCTGCGATGGATCGTCGCCGATGTGTTTTGAAAAAGGCGACTTCCGGATCGGCTCCTCTGATGTCTGGCTGGGTCAGATTCATGGCTGCGATTTTTTCATGTCCGAAGATCAGTTTGAATACTGGAAACACACTCACCTGACGGTCGATGTAACACCGGGCCGGGGTGCCAGTTTCTCGCTTGAAATTCCGTTGGGCATCCGCTTTTTGATTCGCTCGCGGCTTTTTGAAATGGAAGAACTTGAGCAATTGCCGCCCGTTCACGTGGGTCCGGTAGAAGCTGAATAGAGTAAGATAGTGTTCGGTATTTAGTTTTCGGTTAGTGGCATACGGTTTTCAGCGGGCTAGCAGGCAAGGCACCATCTGACCCAAACCGTGTACGGCTAACCGAAACTTTTTATACTAACGAACGAAAAGCGTTTCCTTGAATTACTAAACCCGTCGCTCCTGACGCAAACTCTCTTAATTTTTCCTAAATCTCCCGTTCTTCCCGCACGGCACACCAACGGTTTGGGCAAAATCCGTATTTTTGTGCGAAACTAGATGCATACTGTCGACAGATTGCGTTTTCTATGGCCAAAAAGAAAGTAGGTGCGTACCCCGGTGGGATGATTCTTTTCAGCCTGACTTCGGCGTTGTTTCTGATCGGTTTTTGCGGAATGCTGGTGCTCCAATCCAAGAAGCTGGTTCGGTACATCCGCGAAAACAACGAAGTTCGGGTGTTTCTGGACAAAGACCTCGATAAGAAGCAGCTCGAAAAGCTTCACGGCCAGATTGTTAAAAAGCCGTTTGTCCTGTACAACGGTACGGCCCCGCAGGTCAATTTTGTCAGCAAGGAAACGGCCGCCAAGGAATTTATGGCCGACACGCAGGAGAACTTTACCAACTTCCTGAACGAGAATCCATTGCGTGACAGCTACCGCATCAAATTGCAGGAAGACTATTTTGAAGAAGCCAAACTGCAACAGGTAAAAGCTGACCTGGAGGACGTTGACGGTGTTTTCGAGGTTATTTACCAAGAAAATATCGTGGACGAAATCAATAAGAACATCACAAAAATCTACATCATCATGTCGGTTTTTGCGGTGATTATGCTCGTGATTATCATCGTTTTAATGAACAATACAATCCGGCTGGCGCTGTATTCGCAACGGCTGCTAATCCGGAGTATGCAACTGGTAGGGGCTACCAACAGCTTCATCCAGCTTCCGTTTCTTCGGCGGGGCATGATGCAGGGACTTATCAGTGGGCTGGTAGCCGCTGCGCTCCTGTTCATTCTGCTCCAGGTAGCTCTGCGCAACATCGACGGTCTGGCGACCCTCCAGGAGCCCGAAAAAATCGGTATTCTGCTGGGCGCGGTAGTTGTTCTTGGCATCATTATTGGCCTGATCAGCACATTCCAGGCCGTACACCGGTACCTGCGTTTATCGCTAGACGAGTTGTATTAATTACAAAGAATATCCTGGTGAATCAATTAATCTGTGTAATCCTAGTTCAGACTTATGAGTAAACTTCCCTTCGGACGCGCCAATTACACCCTGATGATCATTGGCGTGGTCGTTATTCTGTTCGGCTTCATCGTTATGAGCCTCGACTCTGAGGAGTTTGGCTTTGGAGCTTTAGGTCTTACCATCGGACCGCTGATTGTGATGGGCGGTTTTATTCTTGAATTTTTTGCCATCCTGCGCCGTCCCACGAATCAATGAGTATCCTCCACGCGATTATCTTGGCCATCATTGAGGGCCTGACCGAGTTTTTGCCGGTTTCCTCCACGGGGCACATGATCATTTATTCCTCTCTGGTTGGTATCAGCAAATCGGAATTCACCAAGCTGTACACCATCAATATCCAGTTTGGCTGTATCATCTCGGTACTGGTTCTTTACCGACGCCGGTTTCTGCAAACCACCGACTTCTATCTGAAGCTTTTTGTGGCCTTTCTGCCAGCCGCCGTTATCGGTTTCTTACTCAACGATTTTATTGATTCGCTGCTTGAAAACGTAACCGTTGTGGCCATTACGTTGCTTTTAGGCGGTATTCTGCTGATTTACATCGACAAAATTTTCAAGCAAATTCCGCGCGATTACGACGTTACGTTTCCGGAAGCGCTCAAAATCGGCTTTTATCAGTGTATCGCCATGATTCCGGGGGTATCCCGCTCAGCCGCTACCATCATCGGTGGTATGGCGCAGGGCCTTACGCGCAAACAGGCCGCAGAGTTTTCCTTCTTCCTGGCCGTGCCGACGATGGCGGCCGCAACCGGTTATAAACTGCTGAAAAGCTACAAGACCATTCAGTCTGACGACATTCAGGTGTTGCTGATCGGTAACGCCATCGCCTTTGTGGTGGGGCTGATTGCCATCCGTGGTTTTGTCGGCTTTGTGACCAAATATGGTTTTAAAGTATTTGGTTATTACCGCATTGCACTGGGTTTGCTTTTGCTCGGCTTAATTGCTGCGGGCGTTAAACTGGATGTTGTCTAAACGCGGCTTACAAGGACTAAAGGATTAACTACGATGTGGTGAATTGTGTAGCCATCCTGATTACTCCTTTAATCCTCCGAATCCGGGTTTAAGACGAATTTTTTATGGACGAAGGTCAACTTATTCTCATCGACAAACCGCTCACCTGGACATCATTTGATGTCGTCAAGAAGCTCAAATACGGGTGCAAGTTCAAGAAAATCGGTCATGCCGGCACGCTCGATCCGCTGGCAACGGGTTTACTGATTCTCTGCACCGGCAAAATGACCAAGCAGATCGACAGCTACCAGGCGCAGGAAAAAGAATACACCGGCACGCTTGTGCTCGGAAAAACCACCCCTTCCGTTGATCTCGAAACGGCTTTTGATGCCGAGTTTGATGTTTCCGACCTAACGACTGAAGCCATTCGGGCAGCCGCCCAGCAACTGACGGGTGTGATCGAGCAGATTCCGCCTATCTACTCGGCGGTACGGGTCAACGGCGAACGGCTTTACGAACGCGCTCGCCGGGGCGAAACGGCCGATAAAGTGGAAGGTGGAATTAAATCACGCACCATTACGGTTTCTGTCTTTGAAGTCGATGCGGAACGATTTCCCGAAATTGATTTCCGGATTGTTTGCTCAAAAGGGACTTACATCCGTAGCTTAGTGCGCGATTTGGGACTGCTTTTGCAAAACGGAGCGTATTTAAAAGCTCTCCGCCGGACGCGAATCGGTGATTTTCGGATTGAAGATGCTGATACCGTCGAAGGATTTATCCGCAAATGCCGCCCCGCTGAGTCATTACCTTCATGAAGATTTACCACGGAACCGATACATTTCACCCCATCCCCTACGCCGTTGTCACCAGCGGTACGTTCGACGGGGTTCATTTGGGTCATCAGAAAATCATTAGCCGCCTGACCGAAATAGCCCAGCGGGGCGACGCCAAAGGTCAGAAAGGCGAAACCGTTGTGCTGACCTTCTGGCCGCACCCGCGCACGGTGGTTTCCAACGACAGCCAGGGGCTCAAACTGCTCTCGACGCTGGAGGAAAAAACCGAACTGCTCGAAGCCGCCGGTGTTGATCACCTGGTTGTTATTCCGTTTACGCGCTCTTTTTCAGAATTGTCGTCGGCAGAATTTATTCAGCAGATTCTGGTTGATAAAATTGGCACTAAAAAGCTGGTCATTGGCTACGATCACCACTTTGGCCGGAACCGCGAAGGCAGCTTTGAATACCTCCAGCATCACGCACACGAATACGGTTTTGAGATCGAAGAGATTCCGCGTCAGGATGTGGAGCATGTGGGCGTTAGTTCGTCCAAAATCCGGAAGGCATTGCTGGAAGGCGATCTGGCAACATCTACGAAATTCCTGGGCCGTCCCTACAGCCTCAGCGGTACCATCGTGAAAGGCCAGCAACTGGGCCGTACCATTGGGTTCCCGACGGCCAACATTCAGGTCGACGATCCGAGCAAGCTGGTGCCCTCCAACGGTATTTACGCGACCGAAGTGATTTACAAAGGCAAACGACTGGGGGGCGCCATGAGCATCGGTACCCGCCCGACCGTTGGCGGTACGCACCGCACCCTGGAGGTCTACATCTTCGATTTCAACCAGGAAATCTACGGCGAGCACCTGACGGTTCGGTTCATCGAATACCTGCGGCCCGAACTGAAGTACGAAGGACTGGCGGCCCTGGTAGACCAGATGCACCTGGACGTTGAGCAGGCCCGCCGGATTCTGAAGCTCTGATTCTTAGCCCAGCGAATTGACGTAGCTGCCCAGCCACTTTACATTGGCGGAATGATATTGCAGAATTTCCTGAACGCCGGGATCGCTGATGTGGCCTTCAAATTCTATCAGGAACCAGTAGCGGAAACGGGCACCTTCGCGCAGCGGACGGCTTTCGATTTTGGTGAGGTTGATGTTGCGGGCGTCGAACTCCTGTAGAAACTGCGCCAGAACCCCCGGTTTGTTGGTATTCGGCAACTGAGCTACGATGGTGGTTTTGTCGTGCCCGCTTTTCTGGTTCACGAAGTCTTTGGCCAGCACCAGAAACCGTGTACGGTTCAGGTCGGTATCTTCGATGTTGTCAAACAAGACCGGTACCCCGAACAGTTTTGACGCGATATTGGAACAAATCGCAGCAGCTTTGGGATTCTGAGCCGCCAGTTTTGCCGCTTTGGAGGTGGATTCTACCGGCACCAGTTCGGCGGGCAGACCGTCAAAGTAATCGCGTAAAAACTTGCTGCACTGTCCGAAGGCAATGTCTTTCGAGTAAATGTGCGTGATCTCGCTCAGTACATCGGTTTGGGTGGCAAAGGTAAAATGCACCGGAATCTGAGCTTCGGCGGCAATGACCAGGTCCTTTTCGTTCAGTAAGTCAATGGTTTCGTTGACCACACCCTCCTGATTGTTTTCAATCGGCACGACCCCAAACCGGCACCGACCGGTTTCGATGCTCTCAAACACCGAGCGGATGGTGGGTAGTGCCAGGTATTCGCTCATGGCTCCAAACCGGCTTTCGGCGGCCTGGTGCGTAAAACTTCCTTCCGGACCCAGGTAGGCTACCCGCTCCGGCATTTCCAGGTTTCGGGATACCGCAAAGATTTCCAGGTAAATAGCGTCAATAGCCGCCGGAGTCAGCAAGCCTTTGCTCGCCTGATGCAGGCGGTCGAGAATCTGCTTTTCCCGTTCGGGACGATAAATGATGGATTTGCTGGATTTCTTCAGTTCGCCAACCTGCCTGACCACCTCCATGCGTTGGTTGAGCAGTTGCAGCAGTTGGTCGTCGATACTATCAATCTGGATACGAAGGGATTCGAGCGTCACTGGCAAAAACGTTTTGGGTAAAAGCGGGAAGCAATACAGGCTTCAACGCACAAAAATACCCAAAAAATCAGGACGAACGGTTTTAATTTTCTAAATCCGGCCGGGATCTGCCCGGCTTCAGAAAAAGAGTTGAAGAGGTATAAAATTCTATCGCGGAGTTAAGCGGAGGATATCAGAGGCTCCGCTTAACTCCGCGATAGAACTCACTAACTTTTAATTCAGCACCAGCGCCACTTCCTCCATGTCTTTCTCAATCCGGAGGTTGTCGATAATGAACCGCTGGCGGTCGGGCGTGTTTTTGCCCATGTAGTAGCTCAACAGTTTCGGAATAGACGTTTCTTTCTCCATAATCACCGGCTCCAGCCGCATATTGTCGCCAATAAACAGCCCGAATTCTTCCGGAGAAATTTCGCCTAATCCCTTAAACCGGGTGATTTCAACTTTCTTACCGCCTTTCGTTAATTTGTCGATGGCCCGCTGTTTCTCCTCTTCCGAATAGCAGTAAACCGTCTCCTTGTGGTTTTTTGGATTCCGCACCCGGAACAACGGCGTTTCCAGAATGTACAGGTGACCATTCCGGACCAGATCCGGGAAGAACTGAAGGAAGAACGTCATCATCAACAGCCGGATGTGCATTCCATCCACGTCGGCGTCGGTGGCAATCACAATGCGGTTGTAGCGCAGACTATCCAGACCGTCTTCAATGTCGAGCGCGTGTTGCAGCAGGTTAAACTCCTCGTTTTCATACACTACTTTCTTGGTCAGCCCGAAGCAGTTCAACGGTTTCCCGCGAAGGCTGAATACCGCCTGGGTCTGCACGTTCCGGGATTTGGTAATCGAACCGCTGGCCGAGTCCCCTTCCGTAATGAACAGCGTGGTATTATAGCGATCATCGGCTTTCAGGTCGGGCAGGTGGTTGCGGCAATCGCGGAGTTTTTTGTTATGCAGATTGGCTTTCTTGGCCCGATCATTCGCCAGTTTCTTAATTCCGGCCAGTTCTTTCCGTTCCCGTTCCGACTGTTCGATCCGCTTCTTGAGGGCATCCCGCGTATCCTGGTGCATGTGCAGGAAGTCGTCGAGCTGGCTTTTTACAAAGTCGATGACAAACGACCGAACACTGGGGCTGTTTTCGTCGGGTGCCATGTTGATCGAGCCCAGTTTGGTCTTGGTCTGTGATTCAAACACTGGCTCCTGCACCCGAATGCTGATGGCGGCAATGATCGACGCCCGGATATCGGAGGCATCGTACTCCTTTTTGAAGTATTCACGGACGGTTTTGACAAAGGCTTCGCGCAAAGCAGCCAGGTGGGTGCCGCCCTGTGTGGTATACTGACCGTTCACAAACGAATAATATTCTTCGCCGTACTGGTTGCCGTGCGTCAGCGCAATTTCAATATCCCCGCCTTTGAGGTGAATAATTGGATACCGCAGCGCTTCCTCGTCGGTTTTATTCCGCAACAGATCGAGCAGACCATTCTGCGAGACGTATTTCTGACCGTTGAAATTAATGGTTAACCCGGCGTTGAGGTAGCAGTAATTCCAGATCATGTTTTCCAGAAACTGCGGGATGTAATGGAAGTTCTTGAACACCGTGTTGTCCGGTTCAAAAATTACCAGCGTACCATTGCGCTGATTGGAGGTATCCTCACCCTGACGCACCAGCACACCGCGTTCGAATTCGGCCCAGACGGTTTTGCCATCCCGGTACGACTGCACCCGGAAAAACGCGGATAAGGCGTTAACGGCTTTGGTACCGACCCCGTTCAGACCGACCGATTTCTGAAAGGCCCCGGAATCATATTTCCCACCGGTATTGATTTTGGAAACCACATCGACCACTTTACCCAGCGGAATACCGCGGCCGTAATCCCGTACTTCCACGCGGTGGTCGGTTACTTTAATTTCGATCAGCTTACCGTTGCCCATCACGTGTTCATCGATGCAGTTGTCGATGACTTCTTTGATCAAAACATAAATACCGTCATCAGCGGCCGAACCATCGCCCAGTTTACCAATGTACATACCGGGCCGAAGCCGAATATGCTCACGCCAGTCGAGAGATCGAATGCTGTCTTCGGTGTATTGTTGATTACTGTCCATTAGATGACTATTAAACGGATTTTTATTTGGGATGCTTCAAAAAAAATGCTTTTCCTGGCAAAAACCGGCACGGATTGTGTGACGGATGTTCGCAAAATATGAAATTTTAGTCTTTAAAAAGAAAATGTTTAAAAAGTAGTAAAAGTTCGTTTACTTTGTAGCGCAAAGTGCGTTAAATTACATCAATACACGTTTTATTACCGTTAGTAAACATAATGTGACTGAGATTGAGCGTCCAGGAACGGCCGTACACATTCTTAAAAATATGCAAAAATCTCCACAATACCATTTTTTTAGCTCAAAATTTTTCGCCTTCTCTTCGATGCAATTTTTCCGCAAAACGCTTCTCGGTGTCGTGCTGATCTGCACGGGCTTGCAGGCAACTGCTCAGGTTATTCAGGCTCCCTCGGCCCCTACATCTGCCCCCGCCACACTTCCAGCCGGTGTACCCCGCCCGGGACAGGCCCCCGGGGGTCAGCTTCCGGGACAAACCGGTACAACGCCCCGCGGTCAAACGCAGGGAACGCTTCCAGGCGCTACGCAACAGGGAACGCGCGGGCAGGCCGGACAAACCGGTGCAGGCCAACAGGGTGCTAACCAGCAAGGCGGCCGCGGACAGGCCGGACAGGGTACGGGTACCGCTCAGCAAGGGCAACAAGGCCAGCAAGGTCAGCAAACGGGGGCCGGAATCGACGCCAACGGTGCTGAAGGGGTTGGCGCCACCGACGAGCCGCTTGGAGATGTGGACAATACGCAGCTCAAAACGGAACAGGAACTGCAACGCGAACGGGAGCTGGCCGCTCAACGTCGCAAATTATTCGGTTATCAGCTTTTCAACGATCCGGCCAACGGAAATACCTTCCAGCCAAACCTCAACATCGCAACCCCAAAAGGGTACGTAGTGGGTCCGAACGATGAACTGAACATCAACATCTACGGCTATTCGGAAGCAACTTATCCGACTGTCGTTAACCCCGACGGTTTTATATACATTCAGCGGGTTGGCCCAATTCATGTAGCGGGTTTGACCATCGAGCAGGCCAAAAGCCGTATTCTGGAACGCCTGTCAAAAATTTATGTTGGTTTGAAAAGCGGTTCATACGGTCCGGCCAACACCTACATGGTAGTAACCCTGGGCGATATTCGCAGCATCCGGGTAACAGTGACGGGCGAGGCCATTCGTCCGGGAACCTACACGGTTTCGTCGCTCTCAACGGCCATGAACGTGATTTATCAGGCCGGTGGCCCCAGCGAAATTGGTTCGTTCCGGAATGTACAGGTGATCCGCAACAACCGGGTAGTCGCGTCCCTCGACTTATACGACTTCCTGACCACTGGCGTGCAGCGGAATGACGTCCGGCTCCAGGATAACGACAACATCCGTTTTACCACGTACAAAGCACACGTGGAGATCACCGGATCGACCCGGCGCAACAACATTTTTGAAATGCTGCCCGGCGAGCCGATGGCCCGTCTGCTCGAATTAGCCGGCGGCTTTACCAGCAATGCCTACAAAGCCCGCATCAAGGTAACCCGGTTTACCAAGCGGGAACTGAAGATGATCGACGTAGTGGAAACAGAGTTTCCAACGTTCCCGATGGAAGACGGTGATCAGGTTTCGGTGGAAGCCGTGCTGGTTCGGTTCGAAAACCAGGTGGGTATTCAGGGCGCCGTATTCCGGCCGGGTGTTTATTCACTCGACCAGAACAAAACGCTCAGACAACTGATTGCCAGCGCGGAGGGCCTAAAAGGCGACGCGTTCACGGGCCGCATCCAGATTGTTCGTACCCGTGAGGATATGGCAATCGACAATATATCCTTAAATTTGGCGGATATCATCAACGGTGCGCAACCGGACGTTCAGTTGCAACGCGAAGATCAGGTCATTATTCCGTCCCGGTTCGAGATGGCCGAGTTTGCCGACATCAGCATTACCGGCGAGGTGATCACGCCCATTGAGGCAACACCGTATGTAGCCAATATGACGCTCGAAGACCTGATTCTGCGGGCGGGCGGCCTCAAGGAATCGGCTGCGGCTGCCCAGATTGAGATTGTTCGGCGCAAAAAAGATGTGGAAGTAAATTCCAAGTCGGCCCAGGTTTCGGAAATTTACCGATTCAACGTAGACCGTGATCTAACCATCAAATCGACCGACAGCAAGTTCATGCTCTATCCGTATGATCAGGTTATCGTACGGCGGTCGCCCAACTACCGGATACAAACGTTTGTAACCGTAGAGGGTGAAGTCGTGATGCCGGGCGAATACCCTGTGGTTACGAAAGATCAGCGAATTTCGGATCTGGTGAAAATGGCGGGTGGGCTGACACCGTTCGCATATGTGCCGGGTGCCACGCTTGTTCGGGAAATTCGTCTGAGCGAAGCGGAAAAGGAAATTCGCCAGCAAACCATCCAGGAACTGGCCGATGACAGCCCCAAAGCCGTGGTACGGCCCGAGGCAGCGAATCAGAATACCCAGCAGCTTATCGGGATTAATCTTGAAAAAATCATGAACGATCCCGGCTCGATGGAAGATATGATTTTGCAGGAAGGTGATGAATTGCGGATTCCGAAGCAACTGGAAACCGTACGCGTTGGCGGAGAAGTTCTGCTGCCTACTACGGCGAAATACCGCCGGGGCCAATCGTTCCAGGATTATATTTCACAGGCCGGTGGTTTCACCAGCCGTTCGGCCCGGAAACGTGCTTATGTGGTGTATGCCAACGGTTCGGCGGACCGCACACGCCGGTTTGCATTCTTCAACGTTTACCCCCGTGTTGAACCCGGTTCGGAAATCATTGTTCCGCAATCAACGAAAGGCGAGTTGACTCCTTTGCAGATTATCCAAAGTACAACCGGAGTGTTGGGCTCAGTTATGACGCTGATCGTTGCCGTACTGTCTTTTAGAGCATTAGCCAATTAATATCGGTCAAGCTTTTTATTATGGAAACAATCGATTCAAGAAAACAGGACAATAACGGCCTGCCACCCGATCAAATCTCTCCGAAGGAGGTGGTCAACCGGTTTATCGTATTTAAAAACCAGGTTGTTCGTAGCTGGAAACTGATTGCCATCTTTATGGTTCTCGGTGGGGTTATTGGTTTTATCATTGATTTGAATCAGGATACCCGTCCAACCTACACGGCCTACATCACATTCAACCTCGGCGGTGGCTCTTCCACCGGTGCTATGGGTGATCTGGGTGGTCTGGCCAGCATGTTCGGGCTGGGCGGAGGTGCGCCGGAAGCAAACATCTTTACAGGTGAAAACTTCCTGTATTACGTCGTTTCACGCCCAATCATTACCCGCTCCCTGCTGAAAGAGGTTGATACACTGGGTATTGCGAATGATACGGTGCACAAAGACCTGATGATTAATTATTACATTCAGCACGGTGGTATTCGGGATGATGAATGGGAAGAAGACGACACGCTGCGCAACTTCCGGTTTGTCCGTGGGAAAGACCCGAAAACGTTCACACGCATCGAGAATAAAGCACTGGATGGCGTTTTCAACCGCATCAAGGGCGAAACAAGCATTGCTCAGCTCGACCGGAAGTCGTCGTTTCTAACGCTCCGGACGGGGCAGCACGCGGAGCATCTGGCGAAGGTATGGGTGGAAACGCTGCTGGAAACCGTGCAGGAAGATTACACGCAAAAGCAGAACAAGAAAACCAACGAAATGCTGAAGCTGATGGACCGTCGCCTGGATTCGCTCCGGGTTGTGTTGGGTCGAAATGATGCCAGTCTGGCCCGGTACATTGACCAAAACCAGCAGATTGTTGTAGCCGAAGGCCAATTGCAGCAAACGAAATTGACCCGGAACTCGTCGTTCCTCCAGCAAATGTATTATTCGACGGTTCAGAGCGTTGATAACCTGAAGTTAAGTCTGATCAAAGAAGCTCCGCTGTTTACGATTGTCGAACCCGTAGCGCTCCCGTTGTTCAAGGAAAGCCACCAACCGTTTGCCATGAAAACCGGGCTGGTGCTGGGGCTAATGCTGGGGCTAATTGCGATCTTCCTGAAAGTAACGTACCAAAGTATCATGCAGAGCTAATTAGTCTGTAACGGGAACTAAGGAAAACCGCCTGCCAGCCTCTTCCTTAGTTCCCGTTAGTTAGTTTCTTGTCCTCTGTTCACTTTTCGTTAAAACAAATCTGTGAAAACACACGAAGTGGTTATTGAAGCGGGTCGGTCAGAAAGACATTACTGGCGCGATCTGTGGAGAAATCGGGAATTACTTTATATTTTATCGGTACGCGACATTTCCGTTCGCTATAAGCAGACGGTTCTGGGCACCTCCTGGAGTCTGATCCGTCCGTTGATTACCATGCTGATCATGTTTTTCGTGTTCAGCAAAGTAGCCAAACTCAAAGGTGATCCGGGCATTCCCTACCCGCTGATGATTCTGGCCGGTCTGACCATCTGGACGTTTTTTTCGAATGCCTTTACCCAGATCAGCACCAGCATCACGGCCAACGCCAACCTGGTAACCAAAGTATACTTTCCCCGGCTTATCATGCCGCTCAGTTCATCGGTCGTCAGCTTCATCGACTTCCTGGTTTCGCTGGGTTTGTTTATTGTTCTGGCCATCTGGTATCAATTCTGGCCCGACTGGCACATTCTGTTTCTTCCCTTCTTTATCCTGCTGGCGCTACTGGCATCGTTTGCTTTTGGTCTTATCTTTGCGGTATTGAACGTCAGGTTCCGGGACATTGGGCAACTCATTCCGTTTATCGTTCAAATTGGCTTTTACGCCTGCCCAATTGCTTACAGTAGCCGGCTGGTCGAAGGAAATTCCGGTGAGTGGTGGCATCCGTTGTATTATCTGAACCCGATGGTCGGTATTATCGACGGCTTCAAATGGTCGTTATTGGGCGAGAATGCTTTTTTCAAGCCCGGCAGCGTTATCAATTCGGTCATCATAGTGGCCCTGTTTTTATTCATCGCCATCTATTTCTTCCGGAAACGGGAAAACACTTTTGTAGACGAAATATAATTTAAGTTGCTGGTTTTCAGTCCTGGTATTAAAGCGCCCTACGCCCCTTTTATTACGAATGGATCATTAACGATTAAACAACCGGCAATCCATAAGCTATGGCGGTCATTACAGCAGAAGGCATCAGCAAACGATACATCATCGACCATAAACGCGGCAAGAAAAGTTCGAGTATCAAGGATGCCTTGTCCGATCAATTCGGTAAAATCTTTAAAGGTAAGAAGACCCAGGAACTGGAACACATCGAGCACGAGGAGTTCTGGGCGCTCCGGGATGTGAACTTTTCCATTGAGCAGGGTGACCGGATTGGTATTGTTGGTCACAACGGGGCCGGGAAATCCACCCTACTGAAAGTGCTCAGCAAAATTACCGAACCCACCTCCGGCCGCATCCACATCCGGGGCCGTATTGCGAGCCTGCTGGAAGTTGGAACGGGTTTTCACCCTGAACTGACGGGTCGCGAAAACATCTTCCTCAACGGAGCCATTCTGGGCATGACCCGCGAAGAAATCCGGAAGCAGTTTGATGCCATTGTCGATTTTGGCGGCATTGAAAAGTTTCTCGATACCCCCGTCAAACGGTATTCGTCGGGGATGTACGTACGGCTGGGTTTTGCCATTGCGGCCCACCTCGATCCCGAAATTCTGATCATCGACGAAGTACTGGCGGTGGGTGACGCCGAATTCCAGAAAAAAAGCCTGGGCAAAATGCGGGATGTGTCGGCCACCGGTCGGACCATTCTGTTTGTCAGCCATAACATGACGGCGGTGCAGGCGCTCTGCAACAAGTCCTTATACTTCGAACGCGGCCAGCTCATCGAACAGGGCGAAACCAATCAGGTGATTGCTTCGTACATGAGCAAAGTTTCAAAAACCAAGCTTTTGCGCGAGTGGAGCACCCCCGAAGAAGCCCCCGGTAATGATCTGGTGCGAATCAAGAAGATTGAGATTGTACCTGAGTACGTTGACGGCCAGCTTTTTATTGACGTTCGCACACCGTTCCGCATCCGGTTTGAATACTGGAACCTCATGGACCGGGCCAACCTGAACCTGAGCCTGCACCTGAATTCGATGACCGGCGAATGTATTTTCAACGTCGGAAGTTTGTCACAACCTTATTCCAAAGGAATCATTGCGGGTGAGTGCCTGGTTCCGGGTCATTTCCTGAACGACGGTACGTACAACGTTTCGATGATGATCGTAAAAGATACCGTCACTCCGCTGTACAATATGGAAGAAGGGCTTATCTTTGACGTTGCCGATTACCGCGAGGGCGTAGCCTGGTACGGCAAATGGCCGGGTTACGTACGGCCCCAATTATCATTCCACACCGAAATGATTGAGGAAAACATTCTGAATGATTAACATCACCAAATCATATCTGCCGCCCCTCGAAGAATATGTCAAACATCTGGAGGGAATCTGGGAACGTGTTCACCTGACCAATAACGGTCCGCTTGTCCGGCAACTGGAAGAGGAGCTAAAGAGTTACCTCGGCATTGAGCACCTGCATTTTTGCAGCAACGGAACCATCGTGCTGCAAATGGCCATCAAGGCGCTGGGACTCACAAAAGAGATCATCACCACGCCTTTTTCGTACTGCGCCAGTACGCACGCCATTCTGTGGGAAAACTGCACCCCGGTTTTTGCCGACGTTCGCGCCGAAGATTTCACGATCGATCCGGACAAAATCGAAGCGCTGATTACCGAGAACACGGAAGCCATTCTGGCTACCCACGTTTACGGCAACCTCTGCCAGATTGATGCCATTGAAGCGCTGGCAAGAAAACACAACCTGAAAGTTATTTACGACGGCGCTCATTCGTTCGGCGTTACCTACAAAGGCAAATCGGCCCTGGCCTACGGCGACATCAGCACCTGTAGCTTCCACGCTACGAAGGTCTTTCATACCGTCGAAGGTGGTCTGGTGGTTTCCCACGATCCGGAAGTAACCGAAAAGCTCAACCTGTATCGTAGTTTCGGCCACCGCTTTGACGATTACATCGACATCGGTATTAACGGAAAAAACTCGGAATTTCATGCGGCTATGGGGTTGTGTACGCTCCCCAAAGTGCCCGAACTGATCGAAGCCCGCAAACATCGGTTTGCCCTGTATGATACCAAGCTGAATACGGCTCGGTTACAGCGGCCCGTTATTCAGCCCGGCATTTCGTACAATTATGCCTATTATCCGATTGTACTTGAGTCGGAAGCGAAGTTGCTGGAGGTCAAAACCGCCCTGGAACAGATACAGGTCAACCCCCGACGGTATTTCTATCCTTCCCTGAATACCTTGCCGTTCCTGAAAAGCACTCAACCCTGCCCCATTTCGGAGGATATTGCGCTTCGGGTGCTTTGTCTGCCCATGTATCCCGATCTGGAGGAAGAGGTAATTGATCAGGTTTGTACGATTGTTAATAAACTACTATAGGTCTTGACACTAATTTACCTGCTTACGTTTGCCCTGTTTGTCCTTTACATCGGCAACACCGCAGCCGGTATAAGCCGCCGGTCGCTGACCGAGTGGCTGCTGGTTTCTTTTATCCTCTTTACCGGAAGCATCATTCTGACGGGCTTCTGCCTGTCGGCCCTATACCAGACGGCTTCAACACCGGTCTGGGCCATCTCGGTTTTTCTGACGGCGACGGTTTTACGGTTTGCTTTTGGCAAATTGGTTCACCAGAAACGCTGGTCGGCTGGCCGATTGATCCGCGAACGGCAGGAAACCTTCGGCCACTGGTACCGTTCCCTGTCGGTTTATCTGAAGGTGTTATTTGCCGTGATGCTGGCAACGCTGGGCATTATTGCTGTTACCAACCTTCTGCTGGCTCTACTGACGCCCCCCAACGAATGGGATAGCATGACCGGCCACCTCAACCGCGTGATACAGTACATCCAGCGCGGCACCATGCGGCATTTTGGCGGTACGAACTGGAACATGGACACCTATCCCAAAAGTGTCTGCACCATCCAGATCTATTCGTTCCTGATCACGGGCCGCTTCGAAAACGCTTTCAAGCTAGTACACCACCTGTCATACTGGATGGCAATTGTGGCGGTTTTCGGGATTTCCCAGCGAATTGGCCGAAACCTCTCAGCCAGCTTTTTTGCCGCCATCTGCTACGCACTGCTGCCCGATTTTCTGATGCAGGCCGTCACAACCGAAACGGATATTGTGCTCACGGCTTACATGGGAAGCTTTATTTACTTCCTGTTTGCTTACCGGGAATCCGGAACACCGGTTGCTCGCGACAATCGGTTTCTGTATCTGGCCGGCATGGCCTTTGGTATTGCATACGGGCACAAAATTACGTTTACGCTCCTGTTACCGTCGATGTTTGTCATCATGATCTATACGGTATTCTGGGCGCCGACCCTCTCTATTTTCGTGGACCGACTGAAATATGCCGTGCCTGCCTTTGTGGTTGGCGTGTGTCTATGGATGCTGCCAACGGGTTACCTCAAGAACATTGAAGTGTTCGGCCATCCCATCGGTCCGCCGACGGCACTCCGTCACCAGTCGATTGAACGGGCCGGGCCGCTGAGCAACCTGTTCAAACAGGGCAGCCGGAATGTCATCCGGTACGGCTACGATCACATCAACCTCGACGGTTTACGCAATACGCAGTGGGGCCTCGACCTGAATATCGCCATGCGGAAACCGCTGGTTAAACTGGAGGAAGTCACGAAAATGCGGCTGGACGAAGAAACCGACTTTTCCATTTTCCCCTTCGTTTTCAGCCGACGGTTTGAATTTTACAACGCCAACCCGTACTGGGGCATCATCGGTTTCAGTCTGATTCTGCCGCTGGTTTTCCTGTCATTAATCGGAGCCATGCGCTCGAAGGCACACTTCTTTTTAGCCATCGCCTTTACGCTGCATTTCCTGGCCCTCTCCTATTCCGCCCCGTACGACCCGTTTAAAGGCCGGTATTTTATTGAAACCGGTTTGCTGGGCTCTTTATTTCTGCCGCTTCTGTTTACCAACCGCTGGTTTCGCGTTCAGCAGCCGGGTCGGGTTGTGCTTAAATTGTACGTGGGTCTGGTAATCGGAACCGGCTGTCTGTCGGCGCTGCTGACGGTTTTCCTGAATGAGCGTTGCCTGCCGCTTCCGGCATATGGACGCCCCTCGGCTTTCCAGTCGGAACGGATGTATATGCAGATGATGTTCCGGCCCGACAGTTACGTGCCCTACAAACGGTTTGACGAACTGGTTCCCGAGAATGCGACGGTGGCGCTGGGCACCATCAATGATGACTTTGAATACCCGCTTTATGGTAAAAACCTGACCCGGCGGCTGATTGCGATCAATCCGTTCGAAAAAGGGGTTCAGCCGATTCCGAAGGAAGCCGATTACCTGTTTTTCTCGAAAAACGTTATCAAACCGCAGCCAGGTGACCTGCGCCTGGGCACGGATACCACCATGACGCACCTGATTGTGCCCGGTGAAGATTATTATTTACGCAAGCTAAAGTAAACCCGTCAACGGATATGACCATTGCCATCATGCAGCCTTATTTCCTGCCCTACATCGGCTACCTGCAACTGATGAATGCCGTTGATACGTTTATCTTCTACGATGACGTTGCGTTCATAAACCGGGGCTGGATCAACCGAAACCGCATTCTGGTGAACGGCAAAGACCACCTGATCACGGTTCCGCTCAAAGATGCCAGCCAGAACAGGCTCATTGCCGACATCGACCTGAGCGACGACCCCAAATGGCGGTCCAAACTCCTGCAAACCATCGGTCAGAGTTATCGGAAAGCTCCTTTTTACACAACGGTCTACCCCTTACTGGAAAAAATTGTAAACTTGGAAGTTCGTACGATTGCCGACCTGATTCGTGGTAGTTTCGTGTTCATTAATGACTATCTCGGTATTCAGACGAAGATTATTCCATCGTCAGATCGTTATCATAATAGTGATCTCAAAGCTCAGGAGCGGATTCTGGACATTTGTCGCCAGGAAAAGGCCGATCGCTACATTAACCCAATCGGCGGTATGGAACTCTACGACCGGCAACGGTTTACCGACGCAGGCATCGAGTTATTTTTTATTCAGTCGAAGCGGGTCGAATATCCGCAGTTTCAGAATGACTTTGTCCCCTGGCTCTCCATTGCCGATGTCCTGATGTTCAACGACGTCCCGACGGTGCAGAAGATGCTGGGAGAATTTGAACTGGTTTAATTTTGAATGAGTGAATGGGTGAATGAGCGAATGAGTCAACAGCTCCGCAGAAAGCCTGTCTCTGGCAGAGGTATTGATTCATTCGCTCATTCACTCATTCAAGATTAACTCCCACACACATGGCAAAGGTTGTTATTTTTGGTGTTCTGGATACAGCCGAACTGGCGCATTTCTACCTGACACACGACTCCGAGCACGAGGTAGTTGCCTTCACGGTCAATCAGGAATACCTGAAAGAGGTGGAATTCAAAGGACTTCCGGTGGTGCCCTTCGAAACGGTAGAAACGATTTACCCCCCGCAGGAATTTAAGTTTTTCGCCCCCATGACGGGCCGGAAAATGAATAAAAACCGCGAAAAAGTGTACCTCGACGCCAAAGCCAAAGGGTATCAGTTTATTTCCTACATTAGTTCCAAGGCCACGCTGTTCAACAACGAAATTGGCGAGAACTGCTTTATTCTGGAGGATAATACAATTCAGCCTTTTACCACGATTGGTAACAACGTAGTGTTGTGGAGCGGCAACCACATCGGGCACCACGGCCAGATCAGGGATCACGTGTTTTTTACGTCCCACGTCGTGTTGTCGGGCCATTGCGTTGTCGATTCCTATTGCTTTTTCGGGGTCAACAGCACCATTCGCGATTACCTGCACATTGCCGAAGGAACGCTGGTAGGGATGGCCGCTGCGGTGATTAAATCCACCGAGCCCTGGGGCGTCTACATGGGTAACCCCGCCGAAAAAAAACCGGTACCGAGCCATAAAGTGTATTGAAAAAGATTCTTTTTATCGGCCACGATGCCAACCGGGCCGGCGCACAGTTGGTATTATTGCAGTTGCTCAAGATGCTGAAGCAACGAAACATTCCGACCCACTTGCTGCTGGGGGCGGGTGGCCCGCTGGAAACCGACTATCAAAAACTGACTGGTGTAACCAAGTGGCCCGAACCGGTCCGGCAATTGTACGGCCGCCGAATCGACAAACAGCTTTACCGGCTGCGCATTGGTCAGTGGCTGCATCGGCGGATCGAGCAAGAGCGTTGGCGGGCCTTTGAAGAAGACCTTCGATCGCAGAATATTGGCCTGGTGCTGGTCAATACCGTTACCAATTCGAGCCTTTACCGGCAAATTTTCGAATGGGTAAAACCAGTACCGACTATTTTGTTTGCGCATGAACTGGAATTAGCCATCCGTATGTATACGCAACCCGAAAACCTGCGCTTCCTGCTGGATCATACCGACCGGCTCATTGCGGTTTCCCGAGCGGTTGCCCACCATTACGTGGATGCCTACGGCTTTGATGCATCCCGCATCAGCACGTTTCAACTGATTGATATTCCGGGCCTTCTGCAAAAAATTGAGCAGGCACGTCAATTGCCCGACCTGCTGCTTCAACAGGGCATTCCCGAAAATGCCATCATCGTTGGGGGGTGCGGCAATGCCGAGTGGCGAAAAGGTAACGATCTGTTCAACGTCATTGCCAGGCAGGTGATCAGTCAGCACCCGACCGTACCGGTGTATTTTGTCTGGGTGGGTATGCCGCGCAACGAATTGTACGAAGACTTGACGCTGGACTTACAAAAAGCCGGACTGAGCAACCGGGTACTGTTTATCGAGCCTACGCCCGACGTGTTCCGGTATACCACGCGATTTGATATTTTTGCACTTTGTTCCCGCGAAGATCCTTACCCCCTTGTGGTATTGGAAGCCGCTTTGAGCGAGACGCCCGTGGTTTGTTTTGACAAGGCCGGGGGCGCTCCCGAACTAGTCGAAACAGACGGCGGTTTTGTCGTTCCGTATCTCGACACAGTGGCAATGGCCGACCAGATCGGCGCGCTCATCAACGACCAGGCCCTGCGTCGGGCGATGGGCCAAACGCTTCGGCAGAAAGTGATCGAAAGGCATTCTTCCGAAAAAAGCATGCGTTCCTTTTTGTCAATTGTAGACCAGTTGACCGCAACAACAGCCTGATATGATGGTGAGCAAACCAGCCGGCTATTTGCCCCAATTGGATGCGTTACGGGCCTTTGCCGTCACGCTGGTGCTGATTTACCACTGGTTTCCGCAGGATGCGCTGATTAATAAAACGCCAAACGGGGCCATTGGGGTGACGCTGTTTTTCGTACTCAGCGGTTTTCTGATCACTCAAATTCTGATTCAGAACCGGAACCAGATGCTGGCGGGCCAAACAACTCCGTCGGCTATTTACAGGAATTTTATTGTCCGGCGGGCTCTGCGTATTTTTCCGGTATACTACCTGTTCCTAACGTTTGTTTATTTTGTCCTGCCCGACAAATCGGACATCAGCAACTCCCCGGCTTACTACTACCTCTACGCCTATAACATTCTGCTGCACCAGACCGATAACTGGGCGGATTTGCTGTCGCCCTTCTGGACGCTGTCGGTCGAAGAACAGTTTTATCTGGTCTGGCCCTTTGTGGTGTTGCTTACCCCGCGTTTGCAGCTTCGGCGCGTGATTATTTTCACCATTTTTCTCGGACTCGCTACCCGCATCTGGTGGGGCTTAACCAGCCATTCACAGGGGATTCTGACGTTGACCTGCCTTGATTCGTTTGGAATTGGGGCCCTGTGGAGCTACATCCTGGTTGAGCAGCCCGAGAAGATTCCCACCTTCCGACGGCAGTTACGCTGGGCGACCTTGCTGGCACTGGTCTGCTTTCTGTTCATCCTGACGCAACCGCACACCAGTTCTCTGCGCCTATTTCAACGGATTATTCTATCTATTTTGTCTTTATATTTGGTTGCACAATCTACTATTGGTTTTGGCGGGATAACCGGACGGGTGCTGACCAATCCGGCACTAATTTATATGGGCAAAATCAGCTACGGAATTTATGTTTACCATATGATTGTTTCCACTTACCTAACTGGACTCATTCTCAATAAATTAAGCCGGTTCTCACCTATTTCGCTGCATAATTTCTGGATTCATCTAGTCAGTAGTTTCCTACTTCTCATCATATTAGCGTCCTTATCCTGGTTTCTAATCGAGAAACCAATCACTAACTTGAAGCGCTATTTTACGTATTCAAAATCTTCCCTATGACGCTGGCTTTTACAATATGCTCAATCAATTACCTGGCGCAGGCCCGCACCCTGGGCGATTCGCTGCGGCAAACCAACCCCGACTGGCATTATGTGATCGGCCTTGTCGATAAGCTCGACCGGGCTAATTTACCGTCGTCACTCCTGCCTGACTACCCGTTGCTGGAAGTGGATCAGATTGATATTGAGAACTTTACCGGTATGTGCGACCGTTACGACATCACCGAGTTGAATACGGCTGTCAAACCATTTTACATTGACTACTTTTTCAAACACCATCCCGAAGCCACCGAAGTAATTTATTTTGACCCGGATATTATTGTCTTTCAGCCGCTTACCCACCTAAAACAGCATCTGTCGGAATACAACATGGTGTTGACGCCCCACATCTGCCAACCAATTAACGACTGGCTGATTCCCAACGAGCTGAACCACCTCAATACGGGCACATTCAACCTGGGCTTTATTGGTTTGCAAAAAACCGAGGAATCGAACCGGTTTGTGCAGTGGTGGAAAAAACGGCTGGTGAATGAATGCCGCATTGATCTTTGCAACGGTTTGTTCGTCGATCAGCACTGGGTCAACTTTGCCCCCGTCTACTACGACCGGGTCTGGATTGAAAAGCATCCGGGCTACAATGCCGCCTACTGGAACCTGCACGAACGGTTTTTCGCGGAGCAAAACGGTATCTGGCGCGTAAACGACACGGCGGATCTGCAATTTTTCCATTACAGCGGTTACGGGGTTCATAAACCGGAAGAAGTTTCAAAATATCAGAATCGATTTACCTTTCAGGACCGGCCTGATATCATACCGCTATTTAAACATTACCACCAGCAATTGCTTGATAACCAAAACGAAACGTATCGCACCTACTCCTGTTTCTATATTAAGCCTCCTAAAACCTTATATTACCAGAAAGTGCGGAGAACACTGAAATCTCCGCTTGATGCATTAATTTCGGTGTTGGAAAACCGGTAACCGTCCTGACACACGAATGAATCATTCCCGTAAAAATCCGCAGTTGGCCTGTGTCATCATTCCGGTTTACCAGTCGTCGCTGACGGATTATGAACAAATTTCGCTTAACCAGTGCCTGCACATTCTGGGCAAACACCCGATTATTCTGGTAACGCCCCAGACGCTGGATGTTTCGTACCTGACCCACCCGCATCCGCAGCTTCAGGTCCGGACCTTCGACGATTCGTATTTTAAGGACATTCAGGCGTATAACCGGCTGATGCTATCGGAGGAGTTTTACCAGGCATTCACGGATTTTGATTATATGCTGATTCACCAGCTGGATGCGTTTGTATTTCAGGATGAACTGACGGATTGGTGCCACCGAGGGTACGATTACATCGGTGCGCCCTGGCTCCGCGACCGTGATTTCATCGACTGGAAGGATGAAGCGGCTTTTACCATCAAAAAAAAGATTGCGTTGTGGCTGGATTTGAAGAAGGAAGACGGTGTTACACCCCGCGAAATTACGTCCCTGAACGGCGTTGGAAACGGCGGCTTTTCGCTGCGGAAAGTATCATCCTTACTGCGATGGATTCGGTTTTTCCGGAAAAAGATTGCTAACTATGAGAAAATTCACGCCCACCAGTACAACGAAGACATTTTCTGGGGCGTTGAAGTTAACCGATATGTTCCCCTGCTGAACATACCGGATTTCCGGACGGCCATGCGGTTTGCGGTGGAGTTTTATCCCGAACGCGCCATTGCCACCTACAACAATGGCCATTTGCCATTTGGCTGCCATGCCTGGGATATTCACGGAACCGATTACTGGCGCCCCATTTTTGCAACCTATGGCTATAGCATCTAACCCGACTCGCCCGACCATTTCGGTGGCGCTTTGTACGTATAATGGCGAAGCTTATCTGAGCACCCAGTTGCAAAGCCTGCTGACCCAGAGCCAACTGCCGGACGAGCTTATTGTCTGCGACGATGATTCGACGGACCAGACCCGGATTATCCTGGAAAAATTTGCCGCCGATGCGCCTTTTCCCGTGCAGATTATCCGGAATACAACCCGGCTAGGTTACAACAAAAATTTCGAGAAAGCGCTTTCACTTTGCAGCGGAGACTTGATTTTCATCTGCGACCAGGACGATTATTGGCTGCCCGAAAAAATTGCAACGCTCTCCGCGTACCTCATTCAGCACCCGGAAACTGAACTGGTTTTCAGCAACGCCGTCATTGCCGATGCGAACCTGAACGATACGGGTCGGTTGTTCTGGGATACCGTCCGGTTTACCACACCCATTCGGGAACGCTGGCGTCGGGGCGAAGCGATGGAGGTTTTGCTGGACGGAAATCGGGTGATGGGCTGTGCCTCGGCCCTGCGCCGGCGGTTGCTGACGCTGTTGTTACCCATTCCGGCCCTGCCTAATTACATTTACGATGGCTGGCTGGGATTGATTGCAGCCGCCAAAGGAACCATCGACTTTTACGAAAAACCGTTGATCCGGTACCGAACCCACGAAAAACAGCAGGTAGGTACACGCCCTCCCGAAGCGGGAAAAGCCGTGCGCCTGAAGGATCGGTTTTCGCGTCCACACGCCGAAAAGCTGGAACCGCTGGTGAATAAACACCGCGAACTGAACGATTTATACAACGAAGTCCGCCAGCGAATTCCAGCCAGGACACCCGGTACGGAGCAGTTTGAACGGCGTTTACACCATTATGCCCGACGGAGTACCATGCCGACCGGACGGCTTTTGCGTCTGGGCCCGGTAGTTCGGGAGTTGCTGGCTGGCAATTATCACCGCTATGCCGATCAGGAGGCCAACCACTATGCGCCTTATCTGGCGGCTTTAGGCGATTTAGTTGAGTAAGAAAAGCATGATTACATTTCTGACCGTTTGCACCATTCGGCAACTGCCCCAGGCGCTCGCACTGGGTGAAAGTTTGCAGCGCCACCATCCGTCGGACTCCTTCGTCCTGGGTCTGTGCGATGACCCGTCGCACCTGCCGACCGGCTTTACAATACCGTACCCGGTTATTTTATTGAGTGCGCTATTGCTTCCTGATCAGGACCAGTTATCGCAGCAATATACACCCGCCGAATTTGTGGCGGCCTGTAAGCCGCTCTTTATCAAATATCTGTACTCGAATCAGGCCGAAGATACCTGGTTGGTCTATCTGGACCCGTCCGTTTACCTGTATCAACCGCTGACGGATTTACAAAGCCGGTATGCCGACGCGACGCTTTTGCTGACACCCCACCTGCTCAAGCCGTTAACCGACAACGCTTTTCCGGATGAGAAGCACGTTCAGAACATCGGTTTATACAGTTCCGGCTGTATCGGTCTGCGGCATACCGCCGAAACCACCCGTTTTCTGAACTGGTGGAGCAGCCGGGTTCCGGAGCGGGCGTTTGCCCGGCCCTGCGAGGGAATGTACACCGACCAGATTTGGCTGGTTCTGACGCCCGGTTTGTTCGAGAGCGTTACGATTGCCAAGAATCCCGGCTGGCACGTTGGCCTGTGGAACCTGCATGAACGGCCGACGGACGAAAACAGCCTCGTCTTTTTAAATTACAAGGGTATCGTCGATCAGGAAGGGTATTTTCAGGCCCAGACACGGGTTAAGATTTCAGCCTATCCAGCAATCCAGAAACTGCGGAATGCGTATCAGAGTCGGCTGCGGCAGTTCGATCCAGGTGCGAATCTGGGTTCCACTACACCCGCATACGGTCTTCAACCGTTTAAACCACCCCTGAAAGGCTGGCGAAAAAAAACCGTGGAAACGCTTCGTGAAACCGTCCAGTTCATTGAAAACGTCGATATTCCCCGGAATATGAAGTAAAACAAAGACGCCGAGCCGTTTACGGGAGCAGCAACCGACGCAAACGGTTCATCAGGCCGGTGCGTTATTATGCAGATCGGTATTCCGTCCTCACTGTTCTTTTCCGTATCTTTGCGGATACATAAGAAAAATACAATTGGCCAGGGCCTAGTTCCGTTCTAAACCCGGAAGCTGACAGGCAGAATGGGTAACGGTGCGTATGGACAATCTCCAGACTTGAAAGCGCTCCGGGCATACTAATTGCTCCATACAAATTTAGTCACTTAATCACACGGTGGTTTAGCAGAAAACAGCCACCGGTACTCAATGATAACCGATTTATAAAATGCGTGGTTTGTTAGATTTCTTCTCGGTCCGAAGACTCGATTTAATGCGGATGGTTGTCGGTATTTTAATCAGTCTAAACGGCTATCCACTCATCTTTTTCTTTAAAGAATCGCTGGGGCTTGCGCCCGGTAGTACGGCATTTACGGCTGCCTTTCTGGGGCTTGGGTATCTCCTCATGGTTCCGACGACGGTCTTCCGAAAGTTATACCGCTGCAATCCTTTTCTGCTAAGGTTTGGCGTTATCTTTCTGGTTTTCTGCATCATCTCAATGTACATTTATCCGTCCATGTTCTTCGATTCCTACACGCAGGACATGCTGTATTATCTGTACATTTTTATCTTTTTATTTCTGCTTATCAACATCCCGAACGACATCATTGAGGTTTTTATACCAATTACCGTAGCGTTTGCGGTTGTTTCCAATCTGGCCCTGGTGTATGCGCTTCTGACCGACCCCACCTGGACCATTGGCTCGCGGGCGGCTATTCAATACGGAGAAGGCGAATACCGGACGGGGAACCCCCACGTTTTTGCCCGCAACGCCCTGATTTGCGTAGTGGCCTGCGGTATTTGGGTAACGCAACCTAAAACGCATTTTCTGGCTCGTATTTTTGCGCTTTTTTCGGGGGTTTTCAGTATGGGGATTCTGGTTCTGACGCAGGTTCGGTCAAGTATTCTGGCACTGGGGATTATCATTTTCTTATTCCTCTTTTTTAACGTCCGGCCCGCTCAAATAAAATCCGTGCTTCGCCAGTTGGTTCGTCCGACATCCCTGATTGTACTCGGGCTGGTCTTCATCGGAGTGTCCTATTTTATTCGAAAAAATATCGATCTCTATGCGGTTTTATACGGTTACGCAGTGGCCTTTGTCGAGCGAAATATGGAGAACATCTATGCGCTGTTTGGGCTTAAATCAGCGGATAACTTCTCTGCCGCACTGGACGCGTCGGCCAGTAACCGGGCCACCAGCTTTCTTTATTTACGCATTCTGCTGGAGGGCCACTTACACGTAATTCTGTACGGTCAGGGCTATAAATCGGTTTACCTCGACGTTCCGATGCTGGAAGCGCTGGTGAATCACGGCTTTATTGGCTTCGTTATTTTCGCCTGTTTAATTCTTTCCATGCTGGTGTATAGCCTGAAAGCCATGCGTGATAATCCGGACCCGCTTTCCACCTTTCTGGCGTATTTTTACATTTATATGTTTGTCCAGATGTTCTCGGTAGGCCGACCGTACGAAATGGCTCACTGGCAGCCGTTATGTATGATGATTCGTTTTATTGGCATTGATCATCTTTTCCCCTCCCGCTTGCTGAACCGCCCCCCTAAACTGGCTCCCCAGCTTAGCTAAACCCGGTATTGAGTACAAATAAAACGAAAACGTTATGAACGTAAACGAGGCAGGAACGGCCCTTCCTGCTAAACCGTATTCTATCTTTGCCTGCTAACACGCCCGGGCACGGTTTGGCCCGTAACCACGGAATGAAAATTTTGATTGTTCACAATATTTTGTGGGCGCACTACAAGGCAACGGTGTTCAGCGAACTCCACCGCCTGGCTTCCGGCTATAATTGTGAGGTACACGTCCTGCAAATTGCCCAAAGCGAACAATCCCGGGCCTTGCTGGGAAAACCGGACCACTTGCCCGACCAGTATAGCTACGAACTGCTTTTTGATACGTACATTGAGCAGGTCGGCACCTCGGCCAAAATCCGGGCGCTGGTAGCCCGGATGCGTGCTTACCGTCCGGATGTCCTTTTGCTGACGGGTTATTATGACCCGGCCCAGGTTGCGCTGATGGTGCTTGCCAGACTCCGCGGTATTAAAGTCATCATTCAGACCGAATCGACCCCGGTCGATCAGGCTCGCACGGGGTTCAAAGAATGGATTAAAAGCCGCGTCATTGCCCTGGCCAACGGTTTTTTCTGCTTCGGTACTCCACAAGCCAACTACCTGATTCAGCTGGGCGTTCGTCCGGATCAGATTCTGGTGGCCCAGAATGCGGTGGTTGATAATGCGAAACTGCGGCAGGTGTACGAGCAGGCCCGGCCCACCCGAACGGCCAGACAAACCCAACTCGGTCTGAAACGCTCTAATTTTATCTACGTAGGTCGGCTGGCACCCGAGAAGAACCTGACGGTTTTAATTGACGCTTTTCAGCAGGCCCGGCAAAAAGCCCGCAACCCAGCCGAATGGGGGCTACTCCTGCTCGGTGATGGCCCCGAAAAAGGGTCCATTCAGGCACAGATTGACCGGCTTGGCGCGCAGGATCTCGTAAAAATTCTGCCGAATCAGCCCTGGTATCGGGTGCCCGAGACGCTGGCGCTGGCCGATGTGCTGGTACTGCCCAGCCTGTCGGAGCCCTGGGGACTGGTTGTCAACGAAGCCATGGCCTGCGGAATGCCGGTTGTGGTGTCGGACCGCTGCGGCTGTGCGCCCGATCTGGTAAAAAACGGTCAGAACGGGTATGTTTTTGATCCTTTACGGCCCGAAGAATTAACCCATTGCCTGCTCCACTTCATCGACGGACACGCCAACTGGCAGGCGATGGGACAGGTTTCGTCGGAAATCATCGCCACGTTATCGCCCGATACGGTTGCCCGGGAAATGCTGGCCGGATTTGTGAAAGTGGGCCGTACTTAGTTATTTCGAACCAACGTATGCGAATCCTCCACATTTGTGCTTATACCTGGTCCATCGGCGGACCGGCCCGGATGATTTACGACCATACGCAGATTGCGGTGTCGGAAGGCCACCAGGTCGATATTCTGAGTCCAATGTCACCCGGCGATAAACTGTATCCGGCCCCGGAAGGCAGCCGGGTTATTCCCTGTCTGCGTACCCCCGTAATCAGCCGGTTTTTCCGGGAAGTCTCGCTCGATTTATACCGGTATTTGAAAGAAAATAGTTCCAGCTACGACATTATCCACTGCCACGGCCTGTGGCATTTCGGCAGCATTGTTCCGTTTCTGGTGAATAAAACCGTTCCAAAAGTTGTTACGATTCATGGGGTGCTGGATGCCTGGGTTTTGAAGCACAGCCGCTGGAAGAAAGCCCTGATGGACGTTCTGGTTCAGAAAAAATTGCTGGCCCGGGCCGATCTGGTGCATATTTTAAACGAAGACGAGCGGCAGGATGTGGAGCGTTATCTGGGGTACAAACATCCTCGGGTGGCGCTGATTCCGAACGGTATTCAGGTTTCTGACTTTGCCAATTTACCCGCGCACGGCCTGTTTCGGAAAAAATTCGACATCCCATCCGATCAACGAATCGTGCTGTTTATGAGCCGTTTGAACATCAAAAAGGGATTGGATTTGCTGTTGCCGGCTTTTCGGGCGTATTGCCGCTCTCATTCGGATGCCGTGCTGGTGCTGGCCGGTTCGGATGACGGTTATCAGCAGCAGGCTGAGCAGTTTATCCAACAGAACGGGCTGGAAAAGCAAATCCGACTGGTGGGCATGCTGACCGGCGAAACCAAACAGATGGCCCTGGCCGACGCGGATGTTTTCGTACTGCCGTCGTATTCCGAGGGGCTGTCGATGGCGGTTCTGGAAGCCATGGCCGCCGGGGTGCCCACGCTGATTTCCGACCGGGTGGGGCTGGGCCGCCAGGTGGGTCAGATTCAGGCGGCCTGCCTGACCGATCTGAACCCCGAAGCGATTTGTAAAAATCTGGACGGCCTTTTGCATAATGCTTCCTATGCCGAAACAATCCGGAAAAACGCCCGGCAGCTTGTTCAGTCAAAATACGACATTAAAGTAGTTGGTAATCAACTACTTGATCAGTACAGAAGCTTAGTTTTCAGCTCTGAATCGCACCGCGCATGAGTAGCATTTCAGTTATTATTCTGACGAACAACGAGGAGAAACACATTGGCCGTTGCATTGCCAGTCTGCTGCCGTTCACCGATCAGATTTTTATTGTCGACTCCTTTTCCACCGACCAGACTGTTCAGATCGCCCGGTCGATGGGCGCTGTGGTTGCGCAAAACCCCTGGGTTAACTACGCATCGCAGTTTAACTACGGCATCCGGCACACCCCGTTTCAGACGACGTGGCTGATGCGGATGGACGCCGATGAGTATGTGATGCCCGAACTGGCGGCAGAAATCAATAACCGGCTGACTACGCTGCCTACCGACGTTAGCGGTATTTACGTCAAGCGCCGGGTTATGTTTATGAACCGCTGGATGAAACACGGAGCTTATTACCCCATCTGGCTGCTCCGGCTCTGGCGCAACGGTCAGGGCATCTGCGAAGAAACCTGGATGGACGAACACATCAAGCTTTCGACGGGCCGCTCTATCCAGTTCGAGCACGATATTGTGGATCATAACCTCAACAACCTGACGTGGTGGACGCAGAAACACAACCTGTACGCCATTCGGGAAGTCATCGATATTTTAAACATTCGCTATAACTTTGACCAGTCGATTCGGGTTGAACCGAAGTTATTCGGCACGCAGGAGCAGCGAAAACGGTATTTAAAACTGCGGTATGCGTCGCTGCCCCTTTTCACGCGGCCGGTGGTCTACTTTTTGTACCGGTACATTCTGCGGCTGGGCATCATCGACGGGCGACCGGGGTTGATGTGGCATTTTTTGCAGGGACTCTGGTACCGGTTCCTGGTGGATGCCAAGCTCTACGAGGTATACCACCGCGTTGGCACTGATAAACAAGCAATTATTGAATTCTTCAAGACAGAATATGGAAAAGACCTCCTGGCGGAGCGGCCAGGCCAGCACTGACCTGTCGATTTACGACAATAGCTGGTGGAAGCCCGGACCCAAGTGGAAAATCATTCTGTGGTTTCTGGTTAGCTCGGTTACCATCAATTCGTACCTACCGTTACCCGTTAGCGTAAAAAAATGGATTCTGACGCTCTTTGGGGCAAAAATCGGTAAGGGACTCGCCATCAAACCGGCTGTAAACATCAAGTTTCCGTGGTTACTGACCATCGGTGATTACGTCTGGATTGGCGAACACGTCTGGATTGACAACCTGGCCCCGGTTACAATCGGCAACCACGTCTGCATTTCGCAGGGGGTCATTCTCGAAACCGGTAATCACAACTACCGGAGCCGAACGTTTGATTTGTTCATTAAACCCATCGACCTGGAAGATGGCGTCTGGCTTGGCGTCAAATCGATTGTCTGCCCGGGTGCCAGTTGTGCCTCTCACTCCATTCTGACGGCCGGTTCAGTAGCAACCCGCCCGCTCGAAGCGTACGGTATTTACCAGGGTAATCCGGCGGTTTGGGTTAAAAAACGCGAAATTGCATGAAAGTAACTATCATAACGGTCGTTTTTAATGGCGCGGCCACCATTCGGGACACCATCGAATCGGTGCTGAACCAAACGTACCCGAACATCGAATACATTGTGATCGATGGAAAATCAACAGACAATACCGCCGACATTGTTCGCTCTTACGGTTCGCGCATTACGCGTTTTGTTTCAGAACCCGACAAGGGCCTGTACGATGCCATGAATAAAGGGCTGCGGCTGGCCACGGGCGACATCGTGGGCTTTATCAACTCGGACGATTATTACAAGCACAACCAGGTGATTGAGAAATCCGTACGGTTTTTTGAAAACACCGACTGCGATGCGGTATATGGCGATATTATTTACGTCAATCCGCTGAATACAGAGAAAATTGACCGCTACTGGAAGGTCGGTGAATACAAGGAAGGAGCCTTTCTGTGGGGCTGGATGCCACCCCACCTGACCTGTTTCATCAAGCGGTCCGTTTATGAGAAACTGGGCGGCTATACACTCCAGCTGAAAAGCTCATCGGATTACGAACTTCTGCTGCGGTTTATTCACAAAAACAAGATCAAGCTCCGGTATCTGCCCGAAGTGACGGTGGCGATGCGGTCGGGCGGAGTCAGCAACGCAACGCTTAAACACCGGTGGCGGGCCAACCGCGAAGACCGTCAGGCATGGCGCATTAACGGCCTGCGTCCTTACTTTTTTACACTCTTTCTGAAACCACTGAGAAAATTGGATCAGTTATTGCCAAAGTTTTAAAAATAGCCGTTTTTTGCACCGCATGATAAATTAATCTGCCGCATAGTCAATATTTATTGTACAAAAACTATAAAGCGGTAACATTTACACTCTGTCTTATCGTGATTTTATAGTTCAATATTATCACACCAGCCATTATGAATCTTGAATTGCTTCTTTCTTATATTCAAAATAAGCTCGCCGACGACCTGTTCCAACTGGGGCTTTACCAGTGTATGCTGTCGTTTCTGGTCGCTTGTTTTGTGGCCGTTGTTTCGATCCCCGTTGTCATCAAAATCTCGGAATTGAAATTTCTTATGGAGAAACCGGGCCACCGGAGTTCCCATAAAACGGCGACGCCCACCTTTGGCGGTATTTCCATTTTTGCCGCCATTCTGATCAGTTACTTTCTCTGGCCGGCCATCGACCAGACCGATATTTACCGCACTAACCTGTCGATTGTCGGTATGTCGATCCTGTTTTTCATCGGCATTAAGGACGATATGGTGGGCATTGACCCGAACAAGAAAATCTTCTTTCAGGTGCTGCCGTCGCTGATTCTGATTTTCTTCGGCAAACTACGCATTGATTACCTGTACGGTATTTTTGGCCTGTATCACATCAACGACGTCTTTTCGGTCTTGATTACCTGCCTGATTTTCATCACGATCATTAACGCCATTAACCTCATCGACGGCATCGACGGCTTGGCGGGCGGTATTTCCACTCTGGCGAGTCTGACGTTTGGCAGTTGGTTTCTGCTCACGAATCACTTTGCCATGGCGTGTCTGGCCTTTACGCTGGCGGGCGCCCTGATCGGTTTTCTGCGGTTTAATTTCTCGCACACCAGCAAGATTTTCATGGGCAATACCGGTTCGCTCATTCTCGGCTTCCTGCTATCGTTTTTTGCCGTACGGTTTATCAACCTGAACAATTCGTTCCGGTTCGACCCGACTTCGTTCTTCAATGCTCCGATTGTTGCCATTGTCATTTTGATTGTGCCGATTTTCGATACGCTGCGGGTTTTTCTGGTCCGGATCATGGCCGGACGGTCGCCGTTCTCTGCCGACCGGAATCACATGCACCACATCATGATTGACAACGGCCTGTCGCACGCGGCCGCAACGGGTGTTTTGTGTGCCATTTCGCTGGCGAATACCGTCCTGTTCTTTCTTTTTCACCGGGATATTTCCAACACCGTTTCGCTGTTCATCCTGATCGGCATGTTCTTTTTGTATATGGCCATCGGTGTTTTCCTGAAAATGCGGGCTCGCGTACGGGCAATCGACAAACCGCGTCGGAAGGGCTTATATCTTAGCCAGTTAGCCAGCGCCTTTTCGGGCAGAAATATTCTCCGGTACCTGTAAAACAGGCTTAAACGATTGTTCACGGTAACAATTGGCGGGCCGGCTTGTTATATCTCCATAAATCAGAAATCATGCATTATGGAAGATCAGACCAGACAATCGGTGAATTCCAATTCCCGTAGAACCGACTATAACCGTGAGTCTCAGACTTCTGAGGAACCACAGGAGATACCGCCCCTTTCGGAAGCTGACACCGCTCCCATGTTTACCGATCTGGGCTTAGGTGCCGAAGATTCATACAACAAGGCCGGCGACGAAGCGATAGATACCATGCTGTACACCGACACCCATACTGCCATCAACACGGCTGAAAACCGTTCTAATTCATTGGCCTACGAAGGTGATATTGATGATCTGACGTCAGAGATTGACCCGGAAGAGGAATTTTAAGCAATCTTTATAAACAAGAGAAGCCTGGCCAGATGGTCAGGCTTCTCTTGTTTATAATTTGGCCATTGAGTTAAAGCCGTTTTACTATCGTTTGTGCATAAGCGAATCCCAGAAAGGGTAATTTTCCCATTGTACCCTCTTTATAATTCTGCTAGCTTGTGCGTAAGTCCCGTGTCAAATTGACTTATCCACGAATCGTCTGTTGAGGGAATTGGAAATGGGCGGTATCACATTACCAAATTAACCATTTTCCAGGTGATCACTCACCCTTATTTATGGAAATCAAACTTTCTGATATTCAGGAAAGGCTTTTAGACATCCGGACCACAATGGACGAACATGCTGCCAGTAATCAGCTTCTGGACCTTCATACGCTTGGCCAGATTAAAGTTCAGATACTGGATTTGCTTACGGTTACAGAACTCCTGATTGTAACCAATCAGACGACTGACTCATCCTCCCCCAATGGCCAAGCCTAGGCTGAAGTTCCTGAACCGGCTAAACCCGTTGTGGCGACATTATAGGGTAGTGTACTGACCTTCATTTTTGAGTTTACCCTTCATGGCCTTGCGCAGCTTTTCAATTTTAGGCATGGAAACGCTCCGGATGTATGGTTGATTCGGGTGCAGCTTGCAGTAATTCTGATGATACGTCTCCGCCGGATAAAACGCCCTGAACAGCAGCACTTCTGTCACCACCGGATTTTTATAATGCCCGGAAGCGTTGGTTCGCTGGATAGCGGCTTCAATAGCTCGTTTTTCTTCAGGAGTACGGTAAAAAGCAACGGAGCGATAATCCCGGCCCACATCGGGTCCCTGCCGGTTGAGCGTAGTCGGATCATGACCCGCAAAAAACGCTTCAAGCAACTCATTGTAACTGATCACCTTCGGATCATAATAGACCTGCACGGATTCAGCATGACCGGTTTCATCGGTTCCCACTTGTTTGTAGGTCGGATTTTTGACATGCCCCCCCGCATACCCCGAAATTACCTCCCGAACCCCGCGAAGCTGATCGAAGCCTTCTTCCTGCGCCCAGAAACAACCACCGGCAAACGTCGCTACGGCTTCGCCGGGTTTCAGAGCCGGAAGTTTAACCGGCGTAGTATCCTGGGTCTGGGCGGGCGTACAACCGACCAGAAACAGAACACTCAGTAGTATCCCCTGAATGATTTTCATAAGTGGTATGAGTTTGTACGTATATAACAAAATCAGAAACAAGCCCGTTCATGCCCTCCGCTCAGAACACGGCTTCCAGGCCGCCCCGATTTGTCGTCACTTGAGGACCGTTTGGGTGGAGGTGCGATCAAGGCAATCTGTTGGTTTTCCGGTTCAGTTCCTTCTCAAGATCGCTTTCCTGAATAGCCGTAGCCAATGCTTTTACGGGATAAAGCGAACGCCGTTTGCGCTTAGGTGGTTTAATGGCCGAAACGCTATCCTGCGCTGCGCGAATCACCGGCTCCGCAGGACGCGGCACCGCTGCCGGAATACTATCCTTGTCTATGGTGTCAACCGGTTTGGTCGGGGGCAGCATACGCCCTCGGCGGTTTGGTCGGGCCGTCAGGCTATCTGACGGTTTTGGAGTCTCACCAGCGTTGTCGCCACTACCAATCCAGGGATATTCTTCACTTTTGGGGAGCGACAGCGGGATAGCTTCACCAATCCCGTATTTTTCTGTCTGGCTGCTGTCGACACCGGCCAACCCACTGTTCAAAGTAGCGGTATTCGTTTGTACGGTTTCCGATTGGCATAGGCTGGGAATCAGTTCGCACCGGTACAGATAGCCGGTTGCCAGCACTGCCAGCCCAAGAGCCGCACCAATTCCCGCCTTTTGCGCTTTTGTGACGAAGGGTAAACGATCCTGAACTTCCAGCATCGTCCGAAATGCAAGCCGTTGGGGCATCCGATACCAGCCTGACAGCCAGATCGAGCGGCCTTCCAACAGGATAAACTCCTGACGGTAAGGCGTATGAACCTGTAGAGTTGCCATATGGCGACCTATTTTTTCGGGCGCGTAACGGACGTAAATGTAAGTGCCGCTATACATTGGCGTTAACGTCAGCGTTGTCGTTAAG
Organism: Larkinella arboricola; assembly: GCF_003259745.1. GTDB lineage: Bacteria > Bacteroidota > Bacteroidia > Cytophagales > Spirosomataceae > Larkinella > Larkinella arboricola. Next base: position 86,309 of record NZ_QLMC01000008.1, read on the forward strand.
GCAGGAGCCGTTCTGCCCGGAGCCAGGGTAAAATAAGCAGACCCCTCAATGGACACAACAACGGGCGTATCGGTGCCATATTGAGCAATCTTCACGATAGCAAAGGCTTCAGTGCCGGGCTCTATTTCGTTAAACAGGATCGGTGAATCGTCAACGGTCAGCATTGTGTCGATATGTACCGGAAGCGTCATGACTTCGCCGAGCGGATCACGCAGCTTAATGGCACCGCTGAGAAAAGCCGGGCCGGGCACCAGGAGCGTAATGGTGTCGCGGGCGACATAACTCCCGTCGTCCTGTTTTACGTAATGGAGTGTCAGTTCCGATTGAGGAGCTTTACTGGATGAACCCGTCAGTAAATAACCCACTGTGGCAGTGATTTGTAACCCGACCGGCCCTGGGTCAGATTCCAACACCGATTCCACGGGAAACGGGTATACATTTTCCTTAAAATGATAGCTGCGGATGGTACCTGGAACGGGTTGTCGAAAAGACATACGGTAATTTCAATGAGGTATCAGACAGATCGGGAAACGTTACTTTGCATCCTGCGGTTCCGGTGTATCAGGTGCGGCAGTATCTGTCAGAAAAACGAGTAAGCGAAACAGGCCAGAGGAGCGTTATGGAAGTTAACGTTATACTAATCGAATGGTTATTTAATGCCTGAGCAAAGCCAAAGGGAATACCAGATCAGGGAGCAGATGCTCTTCCGTTGCAGGGCGGTCTCTTATAAGTAATTGAGCAAATGCGTGGGCGGTGGGGTGCTGCGCGGTAAGAGCGTGGTTTCATACCAGTACGCCTTCAAAAGGGTCATATAATTTCTCCACCCTTGCAGGTCATCCGGTTTTCTGGTGAAAGCAATGGCTCCGCGTTCATAGGCCCGGTTTATTTTATCGTTTGAGTCCGAAACGCTCAGCATAACCACTGGCGTTTTTCCCTTGAAACGGGTACGCAGTTGTGGTAACAAATCCAGTCCATCGACGGCTTGCCGTAAATCAATATCTAACAGTACAATATGGGGAGGGATGGTAGATTGATCGTCCAGATACCGAACGGTCTGATCATAAGAAGCCTGCCAGACGAAATGGGCTTGCGGAAACAGTTCGTTACCTATTCGGACTAATAGATCGTACGTAGGCTGATCATCATCAATGACCAATACCTCAAAATCCTGATTTTCCATAGATAAACTGACTTAATTTCTCAGATTTGAATCCAGATTAAGTTAAACGTTAAGCAATAGTTATTCAAATTTATCAAAGATATCCTATTGCTTTCGATAAAACTATTGAAGGACGGTGAAGTTTCCGCGCGGTCTTCGATTTGCCCTATAACGCTTGGCGTTTATACAAAAAAGTGCCGAGGGTTAACCTCCTGCCCAAACCGGACAAAACGCAACAGGACCCTATGCGATGATTAATGTCGCTGCCGCAGTCTACCCTGCTCTGCTACCCGATTCCCACTCAATAGTCTTTCAGAGTGAAAAATATTGTCTTTTCCCTTACATTCCTGTGATTGTTTATCTTTACCGGCACCTCGTTATCCCTAACCGAATGCTCATGGCTCGTAGAAGACGAATCTGGATCATTGATGACAACCCGGATTATTGTAATGTGGTTAAGCGAATATCCGCTGATAAACGGCCCGATTGGGAACTGGAGTTTTTCCCTGATAGCCGCAAATTGCTGGACTTGCTGGAAAAAGACGTGGCAATGGTGCCTGATTTAATTGTCCTGGACCTCATCATGCCCGAACCCGATGGGATAAAGATGTTACACTACATTAAACGCAACCGGCAACTGCGACCTATTCCCACGATCATTGTCAGTGAGTCGGATTCCGATACCGACGCCAGCTTATGTTACCAGGCTGGGGCTAATTCGTATATTGTAAAACCCGCGAGTCTGGAGGAACTGAGGCATTTTGTGGCTGTAACCTGGCAGTACTGGCTTGACATTGCGGCTACCCCCTCCCATCAAAGGCTCTGATCGGCACCACATACTCGAATTAGACTTACCACTAAAACACTTCGCCAGATCCGCACGTTTTCCAGCTATACCACATCAATTTAATCTGTATGGAAGTAGGTGGCCCCATCGTTTTTATCGATGATGATGAAGAGGACCAATTTATTCTTAAACCGATACTGGAAAGCATTGCCCCGAATTCTCCCATTTTATTTTTCAACAATGGAGAGAAAGCAATTGATTTCCTGCGTACGACCGATGAGCGCCCTTTTCTGATTATTTCGGAAGTAATCATGAAAAACATGAGTGGTCTGGAACTCCGTCGGCAGATTGAGCAGGACAAAGAATTAAAAAAGCGGTCTATTCCTTTCATCTTTTTCACGCATCCAGCCTATAAACAATGGGTAGAAGAGGCCTATGAGCTAACCATCCAGGGCTTCTTTGAAAAAAAGAGCAGTACAAAGGAAATCAAACAGCAGTTAGAGGCCATTGTTTCCTACTGGACGAACTGCCTGCATCCCAATCGGTTTGATGATGAGTAATAAGCTTCTCGCCTTGTCGCAAAAGCATTCCTGTTCGTTCCGGCCCGTTGACAAACGCTGCGCGGTTTACTACTAAAGCTCCCCGCCGGTCTCCTGAAAGCCGTTCATTCGGTCAGGTCAGGCAGGTTTGCGTCGTCTTAAGTAGGAATTTGCGGCCTTTCTGCCGTTTTCAGCTTTACAGGAGTGATTAATCGGTTAGTATAGTCTGATAACCCCCCTTTAAATTTGCCAAAAATCAGTTGAGTACGCTACCTGTATACTCACTGATTAATTACACGTTTCCGCGCTTACAGTCCCGGCAGGTTCTGTCGGGATCTGTTTGCGCAGATTTTAATCCCTTTTTAATACCGGTTAAGCTTCCGTTAATCCTCTATTTACCAGACAAAACTATTCGGATTTGGGTTACCTTTGTGTGTCTGTTAACCACTGCAACTTTAACCTACGAACCGATGCGCCATAAAACTTCTACCACTAGCGAGTATGCTTCCTGGGCCGTCTTAGTCTTTATGGCTTTTACGGGTGTTGCCTGCATTGCCGGCATATTGATTTAACAATCCCCTCCTGATGGTGGCAACGCCTGCCATTGAACCTGCTCGTGCCAGGTTTATCGCTCCTGGTTAGGCTCCACTTTAAGCCCATTCGTTTCAAACAAGCTACTTTTCTGCGCCGATAGTTGAAGCGGTGTTTTTAGTACTTTATTTTTTTAAGCCTCTCCGCAACCGATTCGTGTCATCTTCCACGGTTTTGGCCTGTGCTGAAGTTTGTCCATCTGCTTTAGAAGTTGCCGTTGCCCATCCGGCCTATTCACTGGCCCTCTATCGATTGTTTAAAACGTTCCAGGGCCTTGCCAGCAGGCCAGGCTTTTTTTCTTACTAAAAATTAGTCCACACAAACCAACCTTTTCAAGTAAGGTTATTAGGTTGCATTAGGAGAATAGAGGGATGCTACCGAAGCATCCCGCTTAATATCCTTTTGTTGACGGCTTAACCCTTTCGATTATGGACTATTGTATCGTTTATATGAGTCACTCAAAAGATTTGCTTACCGATGAAACCATACAGGATATTCTCCAGACGAGCAGAGAAAATAACCTGAAACTGGGCATTACCGGTATTCTCTTATACGCGGATGGTAGTATTGTTCAAGCGCTGGAAGGACCGAAAGAACGCGTCAAAGCACTTTATGAAACCATTTGCCAGGACCCAAGGCACGGGCACATCTCTACGGTATTGAGCCATCCGATCCGGAAAAGGGCTTTTTCCGAATGGTCGATGGGTTTCAAGTCCGTATCTACCACGGAGATCGACAAAATTAAGGAGTTGATTATTATGCAAAACGGGCGGCAATCAACAATCATGTATAGTGATAATGTCGTCTTAGGATTGCTTCAGCTTTTCTACGCGACCCACTTCCGCCCCCAGCCCGAATAACGGTTTTCGAGATGCCACCCGATGGAATAAAGGTTCTTTTTTGCCCATACGTTAGTTGCCATCCAACTTCAAAGCACACTGAAACTTAAAAAATCAAAAAACCGGCACCTTCTTTGCCGTGTTGGTTTCAAATACATTCACTTTATCATGGAATATTGCATTGTTTATTTGAGTTCTTCAAACGGTTTGTTCTCTCCTGACGAACTAGGGGCTATTCTGCAACAGAGCCGTAAAAACAACAGTGAGCTAGGGATTACCGGTATCCTGCTTTACTTTAACGGTAGTATCATTCAGGCTTTAGAAGGACCAGAAGAAAAGGTAAAAGCGTTATATACAACAATCAGTCAGGACGACCGACATCGGAATATAACAAAGCTTTACAGCAGAACCATTCATAAAAGATCTTTTCCGGACTGGTCGATGGGTTACAAGGCTTTAACTGCCAGCCAGATGGACAACCTGCAAACAATCAGCCCCAGGCTCCAGAAAGGTTTTTCGGAACCGGCAAACGAAGACAACCCGATTTTGGGATTAATAACACTTTTTTATCAGACCAATTTGCGCAACTAGGTAAACCCCGCCTTCCGCCCGCGTGGGCAGTCAGCCCATCGGCTTTAATCAGGTAATTGTAAAAGTGGCGGCTATTTTGGATTCCTATACGCTCTCAAAGCGAACAGGAAAATATTCATTAACGATACCTGTATACGCAGTCATACACTACGCATCAGATGCGCCGGTGGACCCCCTCTTTTTATGTAACAACTCAGGAAGAAGCGGTTTTCAGATCAACTAATCCTGAACAAACAAACGATTTAAATCCCATTCAATAAGACTTTAAGAATAAGGCTGTTTCTGATCGTTAGCCATAGGAGTGCTGTTGTCGTTAACGTGTATTCTTATGTGGCTGATCTTTTCCTCCCTATCTGCATCTGGAGCGGTGTACACGCATAACCTTTACTGCTCCGACCTGGAAGGTCATTTTGATGTACTCAACAGTTTTGTGGCGGCCGGTTATCGGCTTCTATCCGCTTTTGTGGTTGATGAAGGCCAGTGGATTAATTTACCGCTGGAAGCATTTGATGGCCAATCTGTAAATAGCAGTCTTCAGGCATTACAGGAGCAATACCAGCGAGTATTAAGCCCTTAAAGTCCCTACTATGGCGGTTCCTTTCCGGCCAATTTCTGCAATTGGGCCGGTTTTGTGCCGCTTACTTGTTTTTTTCACCTGTGGTATGATTCATGTGTGAACGAAAGCAAACGTTATTCGAGTAATTGAGTTAGGGTGATTGCCCAGTGCGCTTTGCGGCTGGGCAATTTTGATTTTTTACCTATTACGTCTGTCAGAATGCAGGCGCTGACATCCTGCCTCACTGTGAATTGGCTCAGGACAGTTGTTTCGGGCGCAACTTTAACTGGGAGATAAAACGGAACCTGGGTTAGGCCAGCCATCGTTGAGGAAAGTGGACTTATCCTACCGGAGCTGCCAATGCCGGGCGGTATGCGGAAATGGTTAACGAGCGCGAAAAGCCGGCCGGGGGTGGCGCTCCGATTATCTTTTCGGCTTACCAGGTTCGACAAAACCCAGGCGCAGGAGCATCCGCTGTGTTTCGTCCACCTCCGTACCAAGAGGATTTTTACGTTCTGCTTCAACCTCTACCAGCTTCATGGCCGTTACCAGATAGCTCTCTAGTTCAGACTTATAAACCTGATGCCGTGAGTAGACCTCTTCTCCATCGACAAACGCCAGCACGGTGCAGGTGGTATCAATTTCGGCGGAGACTTTACACCGAACTCCGTGGTGCAAAAAACTCTTCGTATATACTGCCATAATCTCTTTCTTTTATCGCGGTCGGCCGATCCCGGGTGTACGCGAGGTAGCTAACGCTTTTCGTATGTTTTACAAACCCCAAACCGATTACCATTTGTGTACAGGGTTGTCATACCGCAAGGTAATAAATCCATCCCGGCTTTCGACTGGGCTGTTTTCAGAGCACCGGAGAGAATGAATATCCGGGCGATTAATCACGGTATTTCTTTCCTGATCATTGTAAGTCCTGAAACGTGGCTACTAACTGAACCTTTCCCCTCTGCCGGCGAATCTACGAAGTAACTGGATGTATCCCTTCATCAGAGGACGGTTTTACAGACTTTCATCATAGGGATACACCTCATAAATCATAGCCGTTGAGGTTCCGTCGGAAAATTCAATTTTTTCTAAAAGCCGCAAAACACCCTGACTGTAATCGGTTGGGCCGGAGTTGAAGGCCACGTAAAACTGGCGGTATTCAGTAGCGGCCGACCCTGTGGCTTTGAATACCAGACTGACCTGGTACCCGTCGATCTGCATATCGACCAACTGCGCACCCTGCGGTAAGCTTACCTCATTAAAACCGGCAAATAAAATTATCGTCGTGAATTCATCTGCCGTCATGATAGATAGAGAATTGGTCTGGCTGAAAAATGGAACGTTCTTGATAAACCTTTTGCCAGGAAAGCTGTTTAGAAAACTTTCTTACCTATTGGCCCAGGCCTTGTTGAAGAAGAATACAACCCTGGCCTGACCTCAGCCAACCGGCCCATCCATAAAATAATAAATGACCGCTTATGAACTAAGTGAGTAGCTTACCACGTTGTAAGTCTATATCTCCTTTCACAGCGTCTTAGCAGAACGCTTCACCGTCTAACTCCCTTTTCAGAACCCCTCGAAGTGCAGTATCGTTCGGCGATGGCCGCCAGACGCCGTTTCCTTTAACCTCTTACATCAACCCACCTGTACATTTTTCACCCCCTTTTGTCTGGTTCACTTCAACTTCTATAGACAGACAATCCGGTTAATCGGTTTATGGCCTGAATTCAAGCGCCATATCTCAAAAATCATTCCGTTGCGGTAGACTATCCGCAAAACCGCTGGTCCCGATGGCCGAAAATGGCGATTAGCTATTATCCTGCTCGTGGATAAACTCCGGAGCCCTGCCAGCCATCACCGAGAAAATGCGGGCGGGTGAGTTACATACACGCGTGAAGCTGACGGCCTTCAGCCGAAATACGTTCATCACAATCCCTTTCCGGATTGACTTACAAGGCGCTTAATCGTATCTATACGGCGCAAACGGAAGTAAGTCGGCCTGCTATCCTAATTGACTTTCTTTATGCAACTTAAATTTGTTAATACAACACGGTCCTCCTTCTTTGCTACACTGCGCCAACGCGTCGATGCCCACTTTAAAGAGCAGGGACTTTCCCCCCACGCCAATGGCCCCATGTGGATCAAGGCTGGCCTTTTCTTAGGAGGTTATCTGCTGCTTTATGGCTTAATTTTATCCAACCAATTCGGTCCCTGGACCATGCTGGCCCTGGCTGCGGGCTTAGGTGCCCTTGCCGCTTTCATTGGCTTTAATGTTTCCCATGATGCCCTGCATGGCGCTTTTTCGTCTCATAGCTGGGTGAATAAACTTCTGGGTGACACTTTTTATCTGCTGGGGGCCAATCCGTATGTCTGGAAAATTACGCATAATATGGTCCACCACACCTATACCAATATTCCGGGGCATGATGAAGACATTGAAATTGCACCGGGCTTAATTCGGGTCGATACCGACGAACCGCTCCGGCCCTGGCAACGCTATCAGCACTGGTATGCCTTTGCTTTGTATTCGTTAGCCTCGCTCTCCTGGGTATTCCGGAAGGATTACTTAAAGTTCTTTAAACGGCAAATTGGTCAGCATGACAACTCTGTGCATCCCCGGAAGCAATACTTTATGCTGTTTATATCCAAAGCCGCCTATTATTTTTTCTTTCTGCTGCTTCCTTATTTGGTTCTGGATCTGGCCTGGTGGCAAATACTAACCGGTTTTTTGGCCATCCACCTGGTAGAAGGTCTGATTTTAGGGTTGGTTTTCCAGTTGGCGCATGTGGTGGAAGGCACTGCGTTTCCGGTTCCCATTGAAGGGGTAGGAATCCAGGAGGCCTGGGCGGTTCACCAGTTGCGGACAACGGCTAATTTTGCGCCCCGCTCGGCAGTAGCGGCCTTTTTCTGCGGAGGGCTCAACCGCCAGATCGAACACCACTTGTTTCCTAAAGTCTGTCACATTCATTATCCGGCCCTTACGGAAATTGTGAAGCAAACCGCCCATGATTTTAATTTGCCCTATCTGGAAAACCCGTCGTTTGCTTCGGCCTTACATTCGCATTACCGGCTGCTGAAAAAATTAGGTCGGCCGTCGGAGGTGTCAGCATCTTAACCCTCTTCCCTTAACCCCTGAAAATATGGCTTCCCAAAAAGATTTAGAGTTTACTTACTCGACAATTGATCAAATTTTCCGCCTGAGCATCGGGCAGACCGGCGACTATAGCGGGGCAATGTACAACGGCAATTTTGCCTTAACGCTGGAACAGGCTCAGCAGCAAAAACATCGTTTCATTGCCGACAGTCTGCGCATCGGAAAAGGCACAAAAGTCCTGGACATGGGCTGCGGTTGGGGCCCGTTTCTTACCTACATCAAAAAGCAGGGGGCGCTGGGCCGGGGCGTAACCTTGTCTTCGGCTCAGGCGGCTGCCTGCGTCGAGAATGGGCTGGACGTAGAAGTGAAAGATTGCCGGTTGATAACTCCGGCTGATTACGGCACGTTTGATGCGATCACCTGCATTGGCGGACTGGAACATTTCTGTTCGATAGAGCAGTACAAAGCCGGACAGCAGGATGCGGTTTACGCCGACTTTTTCAGGAACCTGTCGGCGTTACTACCCGTCGGTGGCCGATTTTACATGCAAACAATGGTGTTTGGCAAAAACATGATTCCGCTGGAAGAGGTCAGTCTGAACGCCCCCAAGGACTCGCCTGCCTACGCACTGGCCCTGATGGTTGCGCAGTTTCCGGGTTCCTGGTTACCCTATGGTGCGGAGCAGGTAATTCGGAATGCCCAGCCTCATTTTAAACTGATCTCTCAAAGCAGCGGCCGTCTGGATTACATCGAAACCATCGGGCAATGGCGTAAACGGTTTCGAGCTTTTCACTGGAAAAAATATGCCCTTTATGCTTCGTTGTTACCCCGTCTGTTAACAAACAAAGCGTTCCGGGATCTGATTGCCGTTTTCCGGGTGAGCCCCAACCGGGTATGTTTTCAACAGGAAACGATGGAGCACTACCGGCTGGTTTTTGAAAAAGTATAAACCATTCATTCCTTTCAGACGATCCGTCAAGAAGGCAATAACTAACCGGGCTAGCTTGTTCTCACCCATCAAAAGATGTCGTTGCACGGCATTCATTCGCCATGCTGGAACTTAAAATAATGAGCTTGTGACTTAACTTGGTCGGCACAGACGCCGATTCTTAGGGAGTCCCTGGACATAAGAAAACCTTCCGGTTAGTTGTTCGCACTACTAAGCCCGGAAGGTTTTCGCGTTTAAAATAGAGTCATCCACCTTCGGGATGATTCCACATGAATCAATACCCTCTTTCCTCAGCCTACTTGGTTTTAACCAGTCGGTAGCGCCTGGCCGTCTCGCCCTGACCCACCTGCAAAAGATACATTCCGGGAGCCAGATCGTTACCCAGCCGAATCAACTGCTCGGGTTGAGTTTCCTGAGCCTGCCACACTCGACGGCCGTAGGCATCATAAAGCATAGCCGGTTGTTTACCCTTGCCCTGCAACTGCAACGTAAACGATTCGGTAAACGGATTTGGGAAATACTTCACCTCCAGGTCCTCACCTGCTTCCGCTGACACCCGAGCGGCAGGCTGCTGATTGACCACCCGAAAACTAATCGCCAATGGAGCGCCCGCTTGACCACCGGCCCCGGTTCCCGAGTAAGCCGTCCCCGTCAACGTATAACTGCCTATCGCCGGGGTCCAGACCTTGTAGTTGCCGATGTTGTCCCCGAACAAGGCGTAAGGTGGCTGGTTCTCCGTCTGACTGCGAGTTTGCTGACCGTTTAAAATCATCACCACCGAGCCCACAGTGGCGGGATTGGTATTGGACCGAATGTTCAGGTTGGAAGGTAAGTTTGCCAGGTTCAGGATCTCATTGTTGGTCAGCACCTTGATGGGTTGATCCGTATCGGCATTCATTAAAGTATAGCTAATGACGGATGGAGAACCGGTAGGAGTCTGGTTAACAATCTGAAAGCTCAGCGTCAGGGGCGTACCTGATAGATCGGCTCCGGCGGCTCCCAAATAGGGCGTAGCCGTCAACAGATAACTACCGGGTTTTAGAGTCCAGCGACGGTAGTTACCCTGGTCATCGCCGAACAAACTGTAAGGAGCCGCTGATTCGGTCCTGGTGTAGGTCATATTCCCGCTGAGGGAAAACACCACCGAACCCACCGCGCCTGGAGAGGTGGTGGCTCGGATGGTTAACTGATCGGTGGGCAATGTAGCCAGGTTGATGAGTTCGCCCTCCGAGAGCGTTCTGAGCACCTGGCCGCTGGTCGTGTGGATCAACTCAAAGCCCGTCACGCAGCTACTTTTGATTTCCACATTGGTCTGAGCGCTGGCCGTGCAGCCGCCCGGACCGGTAACGATGACCGAGTAAAGACCAGCCGCATCTACCAGCGCGGTCCCGTTGCTGGCATCCTGGCTGATGATACCAGGTCCTGTGAAACTATACGTATTTCCTCCTCCGGCCGTTAGTGTTACGCTAGGGTTGGCGCAGGAAATAAGGCCGCTACTACTGAGCGTGGGCTTCGGAACCGGATTGACGCTTAAGGCAAATACCGAAGAGGTGTCGCTTCCACAAAACCCTTTTACCACTACCCGGTACTTGCCGGCATCACCCGGTTGCACCTTCTCCAGCGTTAGTGTGGCCGTAGTAGCCGAACTGACGCCGGTCAACACCGCGCCATCTTTCAGCCATTGATAAGTCAGGGTCGAACCGCTGGCACTCACCGAAGCACTGACGGTGGCTCCGGCGCAAACGGTGCTGCTGCTGATGGGTTGCTGGGTAATGGCAAGTGGAAAGTCAAAGGTGATCAGGCCATTTTGCAGTTGACTGTCTCCCGCCGTTCCTTCTATGATCTCAGGGCTGCTGCCCAGGGGGCTGACGTAGGAATACCCACCCTGGCTGCTGCCATTGCTGCCGCCACCCGTACCGCCACCATAGCCACCGCCACCACCCCCGCCGGATGCGGGACTGCCCCCACCCCCTCCGCCACCCCCAAAGCCAGGTCCTCCATTGCGGAGATTATAATAACTGGATCCTCCGGGACTGACCGCGGTTAAACGGGCCTGGCTACCGCCCCCCGCGGTTCTAATCGGGGATTCATCGGGTGCACCACTGCTGCCGGCTCCTTCCAAGCCACCGCCACCGCCACCCCCACCGGCGTAGTTCATCGTCAAGCTCCCACCGGCTCCACCCGTAGCCGTTCCCAGTCCTTGTCCACCCCCACCCCCGTAGTAAAAGCTACCCCCACCCCCTCCGCCAGCGGCCGCCAACAGGCTAAGGGTGCCACTTCGATTCAGGATAACAGCGGATCCGCCCCCGCCCCCGCCAAAATCAAAATCAGAACCACCGACCCGACCGACGATGACGGTTAGCTGATCACCACTTTGAACAGAGAAGCTGGCATTGACACGAGTTCCGCTACCTCCTTTACGATTAAATGTAGATCCATTACCACCACCATCAGCTCCTCGGACGCTAATGGCTATCAGAAAGGGGCCGCCCGGCGGAACGGTGTACGAATACAGCCCCGGCGTAGGGTATGTTAAACACGGCGACTGAGCACGCGTTGTCAGAACTGACGCTAACAGCAGCCAAACGGTAAAGAATTGTTTCATGGGTTTGATCCGGAATAGGTGAAAAACTGAAAGGTCTAATAATACCAATAGTACAATTAATTATTCACATATTACTAATAACAAGAACTCACGACGGAGATTTCTTAAGTGAGAGTAATTTGATTCTGCTTACTGTTAAAAGAAAATCCTGACCTTGATGAAGAAGTAAAGTACTATGACTGATTCGATACAGTTTGCCTCTGGGGTTATTGATCAGAACGGCAAAATTTTACCCAATACAAACTTCTCTCTCCTTGCGTATCGGGTAGGTCCCAACAGGGAAATATCATTTATTAATCCAATGAATAAGTAATATAATTATATAGACTGTAAGTAAAAATACGTTTGCCCTTTTCCTCACTCCAACCCTTTTCTCTATGAATTGCTTTGTTTACCTCCCCAGGGGTTTACTAACCCTGTTAACCATCTACCTGACGTTCGGGCTGGGAACCACCCGCCTGAATGCTCAGATCATCACGACGGTGGCTGGCAATGGAACCGATGGCTTCAGCGGTGATGGCGGACTGGCTACCAATGCTGGTTTATCTCTTCCTTATGGCGTGGCCGTTGACGCCCAAGGCAACCTCTTTATCGCAGATGTGAATACCAATTCCATTCGAAAAGTGACTCCCAACGGTATCATCACCACTGTTGCCGGCATCAGTGGGCCTCAGGGCTTTAGTGGCGATGGTGGGCCGGCCACCCAGGCCAGCTTGTATAGACCAGCGTCGATTGCGCTGGATGGGTGGGGCAATCTCTACATTTCGGATACAAATAATGGGCGGGTTTTCAAGGTAGATCACACCGGCATCATTAGAACCGTAGCGGGCAATGGCACCCATGGTTTCAATGGGGATGGACTCCCGGCCACCCGTGCCCTTTTAACCTTCCCTGAGGGGATTACCGTCGATGTAGAAGGTAACCTCTTCATTAGCGATTCCTATAATTATCGCATTCGGAAGGTTGACCGCAGTGGAATGATCGCCACCGTAGCCGGTAGTGGGGTTGCGCCGGGTTACGGTGAGGATAGTGGACTAGCCACCAACGCCAATCTGAATCAACCCACAGGTGTAACGCTGGATGCTGCGGGTAACCTCTTCATTGCCGATAAAGCCAACCACCGCATCCGCAAGGTGACGGCCATTGCTCCGGCTTTGGTGGTGACAAGCTTTATTCTGATCAACGCCAATACCCGGCAGGAGATTAAAACCATCCTGCCCGGCGAGACGATCAACCTGGCCACGCTGCCTCAGAATCTGAACATTCGGGCCAACACCAGCCCGGCTACGGTAGGCTCGGTGCGGATGGTACTGAAGAGGTACTGGTATATCCCAATCCGTTCACCAAATCGTTTCGGATCAAAAATGCGGGACAGCAGCCCGTAATACTTTATGACCTGACGGGGCGGAAAGTCTACGAGTTGGAAATGGCGCAGCCTGAACAATTAATCGAACCAGGTAATCATCTGGCCCCGGGCTTTCACATCCTGCAAGTAGGTAAGGGTGAGGCACTTCGGCATTATCGACTATTAAAATTCAAATAGCTTACTTGAGAGGGTATGGAATTAAGGGTATGGAGCTTCCATATCCTTTTTCGCTGCTTATTCCTTCAGGTAGACTACTAATGATTTTTCAGCCGCTTAGTCAATTAGGATTTGAGGGGTGAGAGCGAATGCGTAGGTTGGCCTGAAGAATATAAATTCATTTCTTTTTTCTACCTTGTCTTCAAGCCCTTAACCAAGTCCGTCCTTATTGTCTCCTATGGCTGAATACCAAACTCCCAAAGACCGAGCGTATACCAATGCCCTGCTCAATGCAGCTCCCAAAGAGTCGGCCGCCTTTATGAACCTTAAACACACGGCTGAGCGAGCCGATGGTGTGATCCCTGTCAAGTACCGGGAACTGATGTCAGTAGCGGTGGCACTGACCACTCAATGTGCCTATTGTATTGAGTCGCACATTAATAATGCGGTGAAAGCAGGGGCCACGAGGGAAGAAATTGCTGAGACCGTCTTTATTGCGGCTGCACTCCGGGCTGGTGGTGCTGTTGGCACAGGTCTGATGGCGATGCGTCTTTTCGAAGAAGCCAGTTCAGGAACTTTTAACAGTGGGGAACGCTGACGCTCAAGTTGAGCCTTTGTCGTTTCATTAATTTCCCGCTGCCTTCTGCCCTTATAATCTTGGAGTCGGTAAACAGCCCTTTGTCTATCAGAGTTCCATAGATGTGGTTGAACGGTTTTTCCGGTCGAAAACTTAAACCGTCCACCATTATATCGGAATACTAAATAAATCAGCGTGGGACTAGTAGCCTTGGAATCTTTGAAGGAGGAATTTTACTGACTTATCGGTAATTGCCTTCACTTTTAACCTGGTTTGATCTGTACCAAGCTAAGCACAATAGTTGATAAAGGGGACGAAATTTCTTTACTAGACTTTATCTAAAAAAATTAAGTTTAATAAAGAAAAAGGGGTTAACAGTTGAATATTAGCAGATTTGCCTCAAAATTAGCCAACCCCAATAAGTAAAAATGTGATCCCGTTTGGATTCGAACCAAAGACCGTCTGCTTAGAAGGCAGATGCTCTATCCAGCTGAGCTACGGGACCTGAAATAAGTAAGAGTTATGAGTTAAGAAGTGAGAGTTGTTTTGACCAATTGGCTCTTCATTCTTAATTCATAACTCTTAACTAATTTAGTCGGGGTGGCAGGATTCGAACCTACGACCTCCTGGTCCCAAACCAGGCGCGATACCGGGCTACGCTACACCCCGAAAACTTATGAGAGTGCAAAGATACAGTTTTTAATCGAAAAAAGAAATTAAAAACCACTGCCTCTCCCCGTTGATACGGTTTGCGGAGAGGGCGGGATTCGAACCCGCGGTACCCTTTAGGGGTACGACAGTTTAGCAAACTGCTCCTTTCGGCCACTCAGGCACCTCTCCGTTGCAATCCCCAATGGCGCTTTGCCGTCGTTGGGGTCACAAATATAGAGGTATTCCTGCCGTTTCGCCAAGATTTTGACAAAAAACTTTCTCAGCAATTTTCAGCAAACCGCCCAGCAACCGATCATTTCCCCTATTTTCGCAGCTTCACGGATTCAAACCGATGCCCCACGAGCAAGTCGGTATTCTGTTGCGGAGTTGTTTGCATGAACTGGAATCATAGCTTGTCCCAAACTGAGTATCTGTTTATTGCGGCTTTTTTGCTGCTATACGGATACTATTTTTTCCGAACCTTTCGGGTCGCTCACCTGCTGGGGGCCAAAGCCTGGGCGACCATTCCAAAATTTTTCCTGCGGACGGGTTATTTAACCCTGCTGTTGATTGCATTGCTGGGCCCTTCGTTCGGTGTAGTCGAAAAAGAACTGGTTTCCGAGGGCAAAGATATTTACATCGCCGTCGATTTATCGAAGTCAATGGATGCCCCCGACCTTCCGCCAACACGCCTGGAAAAAGTGAAGTTTGAACTCAAACACCTGGTCGAAGCCCTCCCCGGCAACCGTTTTGGTCTGCTGATTTTCTCCACACAAGCCTTCGTCCACGCACCCCTGACAACCGATCAGGGTGCGTTAGCGCTGTTTATCCAGTCGCTAAACACCCGGCTTGTACCCGAATCAGGCACCAATTTCTGCTCTGCCGTTGAACTGGCGCTCCAGAAACAGTTGGCCGAAACGTCGGACCTGAACCAGACGAAGGTACTCGTGCTGCTAACCGATGGGGAAGACTTCGGGGAGTGCGATCCGGCCCTGGCCGGACAACTACGCCGGTACGGTATTACGCCCTTTGTTGTAGGTGTGGGTACCGAAAACGGGAGCACCATTCCCACCTCGAAAGGTAATCTCCGCGATGCCGATGGAGATGTTGTTCATACCCGCCTGAATCGCAGTTATCTACGCCAGTTTGTACAGGACACGCGAGGTTCTTACCTGGAACTGACTTCGTCGTCCGGCGATCTGATGCCCCTGGTATCAGCAATACAAAACCTGGAAAACCGGGTGATCGATCAGCGGAAACTGGAGGTAACAACCAACAAATACTATTACTTTCTGATCGGTGCCCTGGTTCTGATAGCTATCGATATCCTGATAACCGTCCGAACGTTTAAACTATAAACGACGTTTTAAGGGTTTGAAAGAGTTGTTATTTTTGCCGAACGCCTTTTCATTCTGAACATGACCTACCTGATTTTGTCGGTATTGCTCTGGCTGTATGACAATCGCTCGTTCGACAGGATTTCGCGTGATAACATTGCCCGGATCGAGGGCCTGAAGGCTTACCAGGCCGGTAATTACAAACGCGCCGTAGAACAGTATGGCACGCTGGCCAACTCCACGCTGTTTGTAGAACCGTCGGCCCGCCTGAATCTGGCCCACTCCTATTTCCAGCTCCGGCAGTATGCGCAGGCTCAGCGACAGTACCGCCTGGTGGCGCAGGTCAATCAGTCGGGGCTGGCGGCTGTTGCGGAAGTGCAGTTGGGCATTATTGCCGTTTTACAGGGCGATTCGGCCACTGCGCTGTCGTTGTTCCGTAAAGCACTGACGACCGTTCCGGCCCTGGAAGCCGCCCAGTTTAATTACGAACTGATTGCAAAGACGTATTCCGGTAAACCGCATACCAAGCATTCGCAGCAGCCCAGAACCAAACCCCGCCAGACGCAGCAGGAGACGGAGGTAAGCCCGGAACCGGGTCAGGAAAAAGGAACACAGCCTCAACAGGGCGACAACAAAGACGAGTTACTGCGTCGGTTGCGCTCCCTGAATCTATCCGAAGAACAGGCTTTATCCATTCTGAACGCCATGCAGCATAATGAAGTTCAGTACATTAATCAACGCAGACGGGGATCGGCTTCCAAAAACCGTCAGCAGTATAATACCTATTAATTTCCCGTTTACATCAAAAACCGCCATGAATACCCTGACGATAAATGAAGTGGTCATTGTTTCGGCTGTCCGTACACCCATCGGTAGTTTCGGGGGAGTATTAGCGCCTTTATCCGCAACCGAACTGGGCGCGGTGGCCATCCGGGCGGCTTACGAAAAAGCCGGTGTTTCGCCCGATCAGGTGGAAGAAGTCATCATGGGCAATGTGGTGTCGGCCAACCTGGGGCAAGCCCCGGCACGGCAGGCGGCTTTGAAAGCCGGATTACCGTATCAGGTTCGCTGCACCACGGTCAACAAAGTGTGCGCTTCCGGCACGAAAGCCATCGCTATGGCCGCCCAAACCATTCAATTGGGGCAGGCCGACATCATTGTGGCCGGTGGCATGGAAAGCATGTCCAATGCGCCCTATTATGTACCAAAAGCCCGGTTTGGTTACAAATACGGCGACGCACAACTCATTGACGGCTTGGCCAGAGACGGTTTAGTCGATCCGTATGATCAGTGCGCAATGGGCGTCTTTGCCGACCAGACCGCCAGGAAGTACGGCATCAGCCGCGAAACGCAGGATGCCTTTGCCATCCGGTCGTACCAGCGGGCCGCCGAAGCCACCCAAAACGGCCGCTTTGCAACCGAGCTGGTTCCGGTAGAAATTCCGCGTCCCAAAGGCAGCGTAACCGTTAGCGAAGATGAAGAATACAAAAATGTGTTCTTTGACAAAATCCCGAATCTAAAACCGGCTTTTTCGCCCGACGGTACGGTGACGGCCGCCAACGCATCGACGATCAACGACGGGGCTTCGGCGCTGGTCTTGATGAGTTTGAAAAAAGCGGAAGAACTGGGCCTGAAACCGTTGGCCCGGATTCTGGGCTACGCCGACGCGGAGCAGGAACCGGCTTTTTTCACCACAGCCCCTACGCTGGCGATTCCGGCGGCTTTGAAACGCGCTGGTCTGAAACCCGACGAGGTGGACTTTTACGAAATCAACGAAGCCTTTGCGGTGGTTCCGCTGGCGTGCAGCCAGGTACTGGAAATTCCGCAGGAAAAACTGAATGTCTACGGCGGTGCCGTTTCGCTGGGGCATCCGCTGGGTGCATCCGGTGCCCGGATTGTCACGACCCTGACGAGTGTGCTAGAGCAGCAAAACGGTCGCATCGGTGCGGTCGGAATCTGTCACGGGGGCGGTGGTGCGTCGGCGCTGGTTATCGAGAAGCTATAATTTCCGGCTTCATCTATAAACGGAATGGGTTCGGCTCTTTACTTTTACGGAAATTTTCACTTTTTCGTCCAGAAATGAATCAAACCACCCAGGCCATCAAGGAAACCGCTTTCAATTTCGACGGGCAGACCGGCTTTTACCGCGGGAAAGTCCGCGACGTTTACCATTTTGACGACCGCCTGGTGATGGTGGCAACCGACCGCATTTCGGCTTTCGATGTGGTTCTCCCCCGCCCGATTCCGTTCAAAGGGCAGGTGCTGAACCAGACGGCGGCCCATTTTCTGCAAGCCACCGCCGATATTGTACCAAACTGGTTGCTGGATGTCCCCGATCCAAACGTGAGCGTGGGTCTGAAATGCCAGTCGTACCCGGTTGAGATGGTGGTACGAGGGTATCTGGCGGGCCACGCCTGGCGGCAATACCGTGAAGGACACCGCACGCTCTGCGGGGTTGCCTTGCCCGACGGTCTGAAAGAAGCCGATCAATTGCCCGAACCGATCATTACGCCCACAACTAAGGCGCACGAAGGGCACGATGAAGATATTTCGCGGGAAGAGATTCTGGAACGCGGGATTGTTCCGGAAAGCGAATACGTTCAACTCGAAAAATACGCCCTGGCGCTGTTTAAAAAAGGTACGGAAATGGCCGCCGAACGGGGTCTGATTCTGGTGGATACGAAGTATGAATTTGGCTCGCTGAACGGTCAGATTTACCTGATCGACGAAATTCACACGCCCGATTCGTCCCGGTATTATTACGCCGACTCGTACACCGAAAATCAGCAGCAGGACCTTCCGCAAAAGCAGCTTTCCAAGGAATTTGTGCGGGAGTGGCTGATTGCGAACCATTTTCAAGGGAAAGAAGGTCAAACCGTTCCGGAAATGGATGACGCCTGGATTGAGCAGATTTCTAACCGGTATATTGAGCTGTATGAAAAGGTGACCGGTAAATCATTTGTTCGCTCCGAAACCGACAATATTTATAACCGCATTGAAGAAAATATCCGCCGTTCACTGACTGTTACGTATTTTTGAACCGGAAAAATTGCTATCCACTATGAATTATGCGATTGAAAAAAACGAGCAGTATTCGCTGATTACCCTCAATGAAACGGTATTCGGCGGAGAAGTACCGTCTACGTTTGAAACGCTCAGCCGAAACCTGTTCCGGGAAGGCTACAGCAATATTATCGTTGATTTTAGCGCCGTCGATGAAATTGAAGATGCAGGCATTCCGATTATCCGCAAGATCAACCGGCAGTGCACCAACGAATCCGGTCTGTTCATTCTGGTCACTAAACGGGATGATGTCATTGACTACCTGGACGATGCCAAAATTGCCGATCTGACCATCCTGCCGACGGTGGAAGAAGCCGTTGACGCCGTTTTCATGAACGAACTCGAAAACGATTTCCGCAGCGAAGACGACGACAGCTACGAATACGGCGGCAGCTCCGACGATTAAGGGCCGACTTCTAATAAAGCAACAGCCCTGAAAACCATGTACAAAATCATGATTTTCAGGGCTGTTTTATAGAAACCGTTGTAGAGAGTCAGGTCAGACTTCCGTTCTCTGCGCCGAACCGTAAATCCGCTCGACCACTTCCTGCAAAATAGCGCCCTGCTCGCCCGTGCAGACGTTAGACGGTTTGCCCAGACAGGCATCCACAAAAGCCGCCGTATTTTTAAGCTGAATATCGCTATCTTCCAGATACGGAAAGTGTACATCTGCCAGTTCGCCAGCCACCTCGGTATAGAGCGTAAACGGAAATAATTTAGCCCCTCCCCGACTGCCAAATACCTCCAGATTGCGGTTAATGTCCGTCTGCGTATTCAGGGCAAACGACGACGAAAGCATAATGGACGCATTGTTCGGAAACGACAGGTACGCCATGCAGGCATCTTCCACCTCAAATTTTTCAGGATTCCAGGAACCCATCAATCCTTTGCCGCCGGTTTTGCCGATAAAGTCGTAGGTATTGGCCAGAATCCGGTCGGGAACGGCGTAATCGAGCGCACACAGGGCCAGATCAAGCACATGAACGCCCAGATCCATCAGCGCCCCGCCCCCCTGCATGGCCTTATCGGTAAAATAGCCCCAGCCCGGAATGCCCCGCCGACGCAGAAAATTAGCCTTGATGTGGTAAATCTCGCCCAACTGTCCGTCGGCTTTGCTGCGCATCATCAACTCCCATTCACCCGTCTGCCGCAGTTGCAGGTTATACGCCAGCACCAGGCCGTTGCGGGTAGCCAGATCGGCCATTTCGCGGGCCTGTTGGGCAGTCAGGGCGGGCGGTTTTTCGCAGAAAACGTGACAGCCTTTTTCGAGCGCCTGTATGGCAAAAGGATAATGCAGGTTGTTCGGCGTTGAGATCACCACCAGATCCGGCTGGCACTGCTCGTACATCCTGGCGGCATCGTCAAACGCGTGCGGAATACCGTGCTTCTGCGCCAGCGCCCCGGCTTTAATTCCGTCGCGGCTGCAAACGGCCACGATTTCGACCTGATCGGCCAGTTTTTGCAGGGCAGGAATGTGGTTTTTGTCGGCAATGTTGCCCCCTCCAATAAGGGCGGCTTTGAATGTTGGCATTGATTTGAGGGTTGGGAGTTGTAACACAGCGTCAATCAGAGAACATCAGAGGTTATCAGGGAGCACTCCGATTAACGCTGTGTTACGATAACGATTTTAAAGTACCAGAAACTGGCTTAAGTAATTGCGGGCCGTCAGAATGGCCGTTTGTACGTCTTCGGCGCTGCCTTCGTAGGCTTTGTCTTCCACCTCAATACAAACCGGACCCCGGTACCGCACGTCGGTCAGAGCCGCAAAAAACGTCCCCCAACGCACGTCGCCCAGACCGGGCAGCTTCGGCGAGTGGTATTCCAGCGGATTCGCCATGATGCCAACCCGGTCGAGTTTGTCGCGGTATACTTTCACGTCCTTGAGGTGGATGTGGTGAAGCCGGTCTTTGTAGTCGTAAATGGGCTTTACTTCGTTCATCATCTGAAAAATCATATGCGACGGATCGTAGTTCAGGCCCAGAATGGGCGACGGGATGATCTCGAACATACGGTCCCAGATGGCGGGGGTTGTTGCCAGGTTTTTGCCGCCCGGCCATTCGTCGTCGGTAAACCACATCGGGCAGTTTTCGATACCGATCTTCACGTTGTTTTCCTCGGCTACTTTGATGATGGCGGGCCAGTGCTGGGCAAACAGCTTCAGGTTTTCGGTGATGTTCAGCCCCGGATTGCGGCCAATAAACGTATTGACGACCGGAATATTCAACTGGGCGGCTGCCCGAATGACTTTCTTGATGTGCTCACGGTAATAGGCGGCTTTTTCCGGGTCGGGGTCCAGCGGATTGGGATAATAACCCAGGCCCGAAATATAAACGCCGTATTTCTGCGTCAGTTGCTGAATGTGCTTGACATCGAAATTATCCACATCAATGTGCGAAACACCCGCATACCGCCGAGCATCGGCATTATCGGCGGGCCAGCACATCACTTCGACGCATTTGAAGCGTTGCTCCGAGGCAAATTGCAGCACATGCTCCAGATCATATTCCGCCAGAATGGCACTTACAAAACCAAGATGCAGCATAATAACAGTGGGTTAGTTTTTAGGGTTAACACCGTTTGATAACCGGTTGGCTACTCGGTAATCGGTTCGTTTGTTTCGATTCAGATGGCACTGTTTATTCGTCCGAAACGGACCAAAAACATACTGATGAAAGAATAAATCCAGTTTTGGAAACCGAACGGATTCGTGGCAAGTTTACGAAAAATATGACATTCAACCTGACCATACTAGGCAGCGGGTCGGCAACGCCCGTGCTGAACCGCCATACCACCGCCCAGGTAATTACCATCGAAGGCGATTACTTTCTGATCGACTGCGGAGAGGGCACGCAATACCGTCTGATGGAGAACCATCTCCGGCCCGGACGGCTCAAGTACATTTTTATCAGTCACCTCCACGGCGACCACTATTTCGGGCTGGTACCACTGCTGTCGAGCCTGAACCTGTCCGGGCGCACCGACGATTTGTGGCTGTTTGGCCCGCGTGGCCTCTGGGAAATCATTACCGTACAGTTTCGGTATTCCGATACCAAACTGAATTACCCGATTCATTTTCAGGAAACCGATCCGCACCAACCGGCCCTGATTCTCAACCATCCGAACGTGACGGTGGAAACCATTCCGCTGCAACACCGCATCGACTGCACGGGTTTTCTGTTCCGGGAAAAAGGCCGTAAACGCAAGCTGATTGCCGAAAAACTGCCCGCCGATTTGCCGGTGGCGTACTACCGGCTGCTGAAAGACGGGAAAGACATTGTGGACGATCAGGGCCAGGTGCTGTACAGCGCCGAAGAATACACACTGCCCGCGCCCCCGCCCCGCTCCTACGCCTTCTGCTCCGACACCCGGTATAACGAAGCCATGTTTGATCAGATTCGCGGGGTGGATTTGCTGTACCACGAAGCTTCGTTTCTGGATGATTTTGAAGAATTGAGTGCCCGGTATTTCCATTCTACGGCGCGTCAGGCAGCTTTAACGGCGGCTCAGGTCGGTGCCGGTCGGCTGATGATCGGACACTTTTCGTCGCGCTACAAAGTAACCGACGAGTTTCTGGTGCAGGCCCGTTCGATTTTTCCCGAAACGTATCTGGCGATTGAAGGCGAGACGACGGAAATTTAACGGTTTCCTATAAAAAGCCGCTCCCGGGTCTAGAAGCGGCTTTTGCGGTATAGACAGGCCGACTTTTACGGTTTCACGACCTTCCGGTGCGCCACACCTTTGGGCGTCTGAACCTTCAGCACGTAGAAACCCGACGGCAACTGGCTCGTGTCCAGCGTGGTCTGGTGCATCCGGTTTTTGATCGGCTGCTGAATAATCGTGGCCCCCGAAGCCGTAGTAAGCGTCAGACTCTCAAAATAATCACCCTGCGGCAACTCCACCGTCAGCGAAGCACCAACCGGATTCGGATACGTTTTGAGCGCATCGGCCCACGTTGGTTCGGTACCGGTAACGGCCAGTACATTGAACTTGCGCTCCACCGGTGGAGCCTCGGCATACTGCTCGTTTCCGGCCTGCGTAGCGCGGACCGTTACCACACCCGGTTTGGTGGGCGTCAGGCGGTTGCCCGCAATTGTCGCTGGCCCCGATACCACTTCAAAGCTAACCGGTAATTTAGACGAAGCCGTGGCCGTCAGCGTAAACGAGCCGTCGCCCTCGTACTGATCCGGAATGGCATTGAACGTGATGGTCTGTGCGGTTTTGCCGGTTTCGGCCCGCGTTCCGGTGGCGTACCAGACGCCCCATCGGGCGTTGTCGTACAACGGTTTCACGTCTCCTTTAGGCGAAATTTTATCGGCCTTCATTTCAATCATCGCAATCATTTCCACGTCGCCGTCGGTGTTGAGCGTATTGAAAACCAGCCGGTCGTCGAGCCGGGAATAATCCGGATAGCCAATTGTTACGTTCGAGATAACCGAGCTGAGCTTGCCGGTTTCCAGATCGCC
The DNA here is from genome assembly GCF_003259745.1 of Larkinella arboricola. Classification (GTDB taxonomy): domain Bacteria; phylum Bacteroidota; class Bacteroidia; order Cytophagales; family Spirosomataceae; genus Larkinella; species Larkinella arboricola. The sequence continues at coordinate 109,632 of NZ_QLMC01000008.1, forward strand.
CGCCAGAATGTTGTAGGTTTCGTCGATCTCATTCAGGTAATCAAAAGCAATGATGCCCGGCGAATTTTTCGAGAAGCTCGGGTTTCCCACACTTTCGCCCTCTTCCAGTTTCGAAAACAGTTTCAGGATGTTTCCGTCGTCGAAGGTATTCTCCGCTTTGTTCCACACGCTGATAAACCCCACGTCCCAATAGTTAATATCCTCGCCATCCGTACTTTTCAGGCTGTTGTAGGCGTCATACACCAGAAACTCCCCGGTATGGTTCCATTCGAACGAATCGGCATACTGAACTTCCCCGGTGGTCACGCCCTCGGCCGTGGTCGGGTTGTAAAGCGGAAACTGCTTCCACTTTTTCAGGTCGTAACTATACACCCAGATCGACGCATCGCGCTCCTTCGTTAGAGCCGCCAGCTTTTTACCGTCCCGCGAAATGGCTACGTTATCCCAGATTGTTTCGTCAGACACCACCACTTCCTCCACCGCGCCGGTCAGGCTCACCGCCCGGATTCTTCCGTCTTCGGTAACGTAATAGGCTACTTTGCCATCGTCCGTAATACTCGGTTTGTGGTTGATGCCTGCTTTGATGCGGGGGGTCAGGTCGCCCGTAGTCATGGGGGCCGTATAGAGTTTCTCGTCGCCGATGCTGTAGAGCATCAGCATATCCTGACCGTTGTTGGCGGGCAAATCCTGCGGTTCGTCCGGCTTCTCGGTGTTTTCGACAATGCCGACGGTATCAAGGGCTTCTTTGGCGGCTTTCACTTCGGCCCCCTCTGCCCCAAACAGGTCGCCGGTGGCCCGGATAACAGCCAGCCGCAGATCCAGGAATTTGGAGGTGCGGGTCAGGTAATTTGTCAGCGCCCGGTAGTAAATCTGCTCGGCTTTGTCTTTCCCGATTTTGGTCGCAAACAGGTAATACGCGTGGTTTGGAATACCGCTGTTGCCGTGAACCCCTCCGTTGTCTTCTTTCGTAACGAGGAACTGATCCATCGTTTTGGGCTGATACCCCCGCACTTTGGGTCCATTCTGGTTCGGATTCGACAGGCTGCGCATGGCACCCGTCGGGTAGGCACTTTTCAGGACAATGTCTTCGCCAATCGTCCAGTCATCCCGGTCAATCATGGAGCCAAATACGTCGGCCATCGACTCGTTAATGGCGCCCGACTGGTCCTGATAGACCAGATTGGCGGTATTTTCGATCACCCCGTGCGTCATTTCGTGACCGGCCGCATCCAGGCCACCCGCCAGCGGTTTGAACCCTTTATTACCGTTCCCGTACCCCATGTAACCGCCGTTCCAGAAGGCATTATCCATACCGCTGCCATCCTCTTCCACCACGTTGATGATCGACAGAATCGAACCGCCTTTTCCGTTCAGCGAGTTGCGTTTATGCACGTTCAGATAATATTCATACGCCAGACCGGCATTGGTGTGGGCCGAGATTGCGGTCGCCTTCCAGTCGGAATTGTTGGTGGATGTTACGAAAAAAAGATCCATGTTGCCGTCCTTATCCCGTTTATTCCGGGCATCCAGGGTCACAATGGCACCAACCGCTTTTTTGGGCATGGTGGAAGCACTGCCGTCGAACATTCCCCGCGAGGCATCAATCATGTAATAACCGGCCCCGGACTGGTAGCTGTGCAGGTTTTGCGCGATCCCGTTCAGGTCGTTGCCCGTCGCCTTTACCGGCCCGTCAACCCCGCAGGTATGGTTGTATTTATTCAGCACCTCCCCCGTCTGCGCGTCGATGACGTACTGCCACCGCTCAATCATGTTTGGCCGAATGGTTACTTCGTAGGCCAGGGTTGTTTTGTCGCCCATCGGGTACAGGCATAACGCTCCCTGCGAGGGCTTCAAATCCAGCAGATTCTGCCCGAACGTCCGCACCACCGATTCTTTTCCAACATCCCTGAACGCCCGTTCCGTCGCTTGCTGCAACGAAATACGGGCGGTGGTGTTGGCGTTTCTGACCACTTTATACTGCCCGTTAAGCAGCGTCACGGTTCCGTTGGTCAGGTGCGCCACCAGTTCACTGCCGTACACCGGAATGCCCTGAAACGTTTGCGCCATCCGGATGTGTGTCTGCCCCAGGTGGTCGGTTTCGGTGTTGGTAATCCGAAACTGTTCCTCCGGCTTGTCGATTTTCAGCAAATCCTTGATCTGGCTCATAAACGAGAAGGCCGATGCGCGGGCGCTCATCCGGGCTCCTTTGGCCGTTGCGGTCGGCTTTACCCGGTTTTCGATGTAAATCGGCAGATCAGTGTCTTTGTCGCGCACCACCCGCAACCGCAGTGGCTGCATATCAAACTGCGGGACAGAAGCTCCCACGGCCAGTCGGAAATTGCCTTTCCGGCCCGAAGGCGTGGCTACTTCTGCATTCAGACGATGGGCCAGACCGGGCGTAGCCGGCTGCGTTTTCAGTTTTCGCCCAAAACCGGTTGGGCCGGGCTGAGCCAGGACGCTAAGGGCCCCGCTCAGCAGAACAGGCAGTAAAAATGATTTCATGGATGTATTTGTTGTTGCTATAATTCACTCTTCTCGTCCTGAAGCCGGCACCAGCTTCATGAACGAATTGTAAAATGTACGGAACGCGGGCGGCACGGTTTGCCCGCTGGCGCCCCAGGTTACGCGGTATTCCCGTTCATTTTTCTTCCAGCCCACAAACTGATAGGTGTTTCCCGGGTGGTCGAACGGGGTGGTTTTAATCCGGCAGTTGTTCTCCAGTTCTTTAAAAAGCCGCCGGGTGGTAGCCGCCGGTTGTTTTCCCAGGGGCGTAAACAGCGAATCCGTTCCGGTTTTGCGGTAGAGATAGCCGTTTTCCAGCAGGTAATAAACCGTGGACGCACCGGTGAATCCGCCCCCCTTTCCGACCAAAATCTGCCGTTTTTTGTATGTTAATGGATACCGGGAACCGGAAGCGACGGTTTGTGCCTCCGATACCCCGATGACCATCAACAGAGAGAGACTTAAAAGAAAACCTTTCAACATGGTGCGGATGGATTGAACAGGAGACGAATTTAGAAGCCGGGCAGCTTCTGGACTACGGTTCCCGGGATGAGCCGTCATAAATTACGGCTGAAGTGTGTAGGATTGAGGAAACGGCTGTTGGGATCGGCGGTAACCACGTAAACCAATAGCCTGTTTCTATGAAAGTTCAATTTTAAAGTCAGAAATTACTTTTATGCGTATTTTCTCAAATTTCTGGTTAAAAAAGTAACACATTCCAACGAAAAAACAATCTTTTTATCAAAAATAGGTTTAGTTTTATAGTAATATCACAATTCAGCCCATATCGCTACTCAATTCTATATTTTTCAACCAAAACTATATATATAGTAGCGATTAAAATTCAAAATTCATTAAAAATTGACGTTTTCATTTCTTTATTACAGACTGATTTTTACAAAAAATTATTCACTAACCAAGACAATTTTGTACCAAATCCATAAAATTTATCACACAAACGAAATTTCGTGTTTTCACCTTTTCACAAAATATATTTTAATGTAACTTGCACTTCCAACGCAAAAACAGTATTGTCTATCAAGCAATCATAGTTTTTTTTTAAACCCACCTATAGACCATCTTTTTTGCAGTTTTTCAATATTTAAAATCACAAAAAAGTTTAGCCGATGTCTTCTTCTAACGCACCGCAACAGGGCCTGTACCGGCCTGAGTTTGAACATGACGCTTGTGGAATTGGATTCGTCGCACACGTGAAGGGCCGTAAGTCGCACCAGATCGTGGAAGACGCCCTGACAATGCTCACGCGCATGGATCACCGGGGTGCGGTTGGCTACGAAACCAATACGGGTGATGGGGCCGGTATTCTGATCCAGATTCCTCACGAATTATTTGTGGATGAATGCCGCAAGCTGAATTTCTCGCTGCCTTCGGCGGGTGACTACGGCGTTGGGATGATTTACATGCCCAAAGACGAGCGTCTGCGGAAAGAATGCCGCGATATTCTGAACCGGACTATTAAAAAGCTGAACCTTGAACTGATCGGCTACCGCGTCGTTCCGGTTGATTCTTCCGACCTGGGGAACGGTTCGCGCTCGGTGGAGCCGCAGATGGAACAGGTGTTTATCCGGAAACCGGAAACGCTGACTTCCGACGAATTTGAACGGAAATTATACATTATACGCAATTACAGCAGCCGGATTATTAACGAAACCGTAACCGGTCTGCAAAATAGCTTTTATTATTCGTCGCTTTCAAGCCGGGTCATTACGTATAAGGGTCAGTTAACGACCAAACAACTCCGTGACTACTTCCCCGATTTGCAGCGCGAAGAACTGGTGTCAGCCGTCGGCGTAGTTCACTCCCGCTTCTCGACCAACACCTTCCCGTCCTGGCAACTTGCGCAGCCGTTTCGGTACATTGCCCATAACGGCGAAATCAATACCGTAAAAGGCAACGTCAACTGGATGAAAACGGCGGAAGCCATGCTGGAATCCAAGTTGTTTACGAAGGAAGAACTGGCCATGCTGCGCCCGATCTGTAACCTAAATCAGTCGGATTCGGCCAACCTCGATAACGCCATCGAACTGCTGGTGCTGTCGGGCCGGTCGCTGCCACACGTGATGATGATGCTGATTCCGGAAGCATGGGACGGTAACGAAAGCATGGACCCCGCCCGGCATGCGTTCTACGAATACCACGCGGCCATTATGGAACCGTGGGACGGTCCGGCTTCGATCTCCTTTACCGATGGCAAGATTGTCGGTGCGACCCTCGACCGCAACGGTTTGCGCCCTTCACGCTACTGGGTAACCGACGAGGACGTGGTGATTATGGCATCCGAAGCCGGGGTAAACGATGTTGATCCGGCGAAAGTGGTCAAAAAAGGCCGTCTGCAACCGGGCCGGATGTTCGTGGTCGATATGGAACAGGGCCGCATCATCAGCGACGAAGAAGTAAAATCCGACATCTGCTCACGGCAACCGTATCAGCAGTGGCTCGACAAAAATAAAATTAAAATCTCCGACCTGCCGAAACCCGTCCGCACGTTCAGCCACATGCGGAAACAGGATATTACGCAGCGTCAGCTGGCATTTGGTTATACGTCCGAAGACCTCCGGATGATTCTGGGGCCGATGGCCGAAACGGGTCTGGAAGCCCTGGGTTCAATGGGTACCGACTCTCCGCTGGCCGTTCTGTCGGACCAGAGCCAGCACCTGGCCAATTACTTCAAACAACTGTTTGCGCAGGTAACCAACCCGCCGATTGACTCAATTCGGGAGCGGGCTATCATGTCGCTGATTTCGTTCGTGGGGGCTAACGGCAATTTGCTGGCAGAAGAACCCGAACACTGCCGGTTGATTGAATTAACCCAGCCGGTATTGACCATCGAAGAATTTGACAAGCTGCGGTTTGTGGATAAAGATCATTTCCAGGCCAAAACCATCAATACCTACTTCCGCGCCGATCAGGGCGGTGTGGGGCTGGAACGGGCACTGGAACGGATTTGCCGGTACGCCGAAGACGCCATCGAAGACGGTTTTGAGATCATCATCCTCTCCGACCGCGCCATCGACTCCGATCATGCGCCCATCCCGTCGCTGCTGGCTACGTCGGCTATTCACCACCACCTGATTCGCAAGGGATTACGCGGTCAGGTCGGTATTCTGGTCGAAGCCGGTGACGTGTGGGAAACCCACCATTTCGCGACGCTGATCGGTTACGGTGCTTCGGGCGTCAACCCGTACATGGCGTTCGAAACCATCACCGACATGAAGGAGCGCGGCATGATTCAGGGCGATTATCCGGTTGAAAAACTGCACCAGAACTACATCAAGGCCGTCAACAAAGAACTGCTGAAAATCTTCTCGAAAATGGGTATCTCAACCCTGCAATCCTACCAGGGTGCCATGATTTTCGAGTGTCTGGGTCTGAACAAAGATGTGGTGGATCGGTACTTCACGGGCACGATTTCACGCATTGGCGGTATGGGCCTGGAGCAGATTGGCCGCGAAATTCTGGTTCGGCACCGGCAGGCGTTCCCCGAAGACAACCAACTCACCAACCGTCTGGAAGTGGGTGGGGTGTATCAGTGGAAACAACGGGGGGAAGCGCACATTTTCAACCCCGATACGATTCACCTGCTGCAACAGGCTACCCGGAAAAACGATTACCAGATTTATAAAAGATACACCAATCTGATCGACGATCAAACCCGTAAGGCCCTGACGCTGCGCGGTTTGATGAAGTTCAAAAAAGGAAATCCGGTACCCCTTGAAGAAGTTGAACCGGTTGAGAGCATTTTCAAACGGTTTGCAACGGGGGCTATGTCTTTTGGCTCGATTTCGTGGGAAGCTCATACGACGCTGGCGATTGCCATGAACCGCATCGGCGGCAAGAGCAACTCCGGCGAAGGTGGCGAAGACGAACTGCGGTATCAGCTGCTGGCCAACGGCGACAACATGAACTCCGCCATCAAGCAGGTGGCTTCGGGACGGTTTGGGGTGACCAGTCACTACCTGACCAACGCCCGCGAACTGCAAATCAAAATGGCGCAGGGTGCCAAGCCCGGTGAAGGTGGTCAGTTGCCCGGTCATAAAGTCGATGACTGGATTGGCCGCACGCGTCACTCTACCCCCGGCGTAGGCTTGATTTCGCCCCCGCCCCACCACGATATTTATTCGATTGAGGACTTAGCCCAGCTTATTTTCGACCTCAAAAACGCCAACCGCGAAGCCCGCATCAGCGTAAAACTGGTGTCGGAAGCCGGGGTTGGAACGATTGCCGCCGGGGTGGCCAAAGCCCATGCCGATCACATCCTGATTTCGGGTCACGACGGCGGTACGGGGGCCTCTCCGCTCAGCTCAATCCGCCACGCGGGTCTGCCCTGGGAGTTAGGTCTGGCCGAAACGCACCAGACGCTGGTTCGCAACAAACTCCGGGGCCGTGTTACGGTGCAGACCGACGGGCAAATCCGGACGGGTCGCGACCTGGTGATTGCCGCCCTGCTGGGTGCCGAAGAATTTGGTGTTGCCACGGCTGCGCTCGTCAGTGTGGGCTGTATCATGATGCGGAAGTGTCACCTGAATACGTGTCCGGTCGGGGTAGCTACGCAGAACAAAGACCTACGTGCGCTGTTCACGGGCAAGCCCGAGCATGTTGTAAATATGTTTACGTTCCTGGCCACGGAGATGCGTGAGATTATGGCTGAACTGGGCTTCCGGACGGTAAACGAGATGGTAGGCCAGTCGCAGATGCTGGAAATGCGCAAAGATGTCAAGCACTGGAAATACGAAAGCGTTGATCTGTCGGCGGTTCTCTACAAAGACGCTAACAGCCTCGATGTCGCCAACTTCAAGCAGGAAGATCAGGACCACGGCATGGCCGACATTCTGGACTGGACGCTGCTCGAAGCCGCCCAGCCCGCCCTGAAAAACGGCGAGTCGGTGTACGCTGAATATCCGATTATCAACCTTAACCGCGCCGTGGGTACGGTCCTGTCCAACGAAATCTCGAAGATTCACGCGGGTAAAGGCTTGCCCGAAGGAACGATTCATTTCAAGTTCCGGGGTACGGCGGGTCAGAGCTTTGGTGCCTTCAATACGAACGGTATCAAGCTGGAACTGGAAGGCGACGCCAACGATTATTTCGGCAAAGGTCTTTGTGGAGCCCAGTTGATTGTGTATCCTGACCGGATGGCACCGTTCAAACCGGAAGAGAACAGCATTGTTGGTAACGTGTCGTTCTACGGCGCGACCTCCGGCGAAGCTTACATCCGCGGGATGGCGGGCGAACGGTTCTGTGTGCGAAACTCCGGGGCGAAAGTCGTCGTTGAAGGAATCGGCGATCACGGTCTGGAATACATGACGGGCGGTCTGGCCATTATTCTGGGCTCAGTCGGACGGAACTTTGCCGCCGGTATGTCGGGTGGTGTGGCCTACGTCTGGGACAAAGAAGGTGATTTTGCGTCCAAAGTCAACCCGGAAATGGTTAGCCTGGAAAAACTGGATGCTGAAGACCTGTCCATCGTGAAGGAATACGTTGAAAAACACTTCCAGTACACGACCAGCAACGTGGCGCTGCAACTGATTCAGGATTGGGATAACCTCATCGGTCAGTTTGTGAAGGTAATGCCGAGTGACTTCCGCAAGGCGCTGGCCGGCCGGGGGGTTTCGCTCACCGATCAGATCCGCGACAAAAACGTCGTGTATCAGGACATCGTTGTGGACGTGGTTCATCAATAAACCAACCCGTTTTCTTTCGTTATTTTTTAGAGAATCAAGCTTACACGAAGGTGTGAGCTTGATCTCAATGCTCATAAAAAACCGTATACGCTTTACCATTCATGGGAAAACCCACTGGATTTTTAGAATTCACCCGCGAACTGCCTAAGAAGCGCGATGCCCAGGAGCGGGTCCACGATTACAAGGAAATCGAAAAACCGTACGCCGAAGAGGACACGCAGAAACAGGCGGCCCGTTGTATGGATTGCGGCATTCCCTTCTGCCACAACGGTTGTCCGCTGGGCAATATCATCCCGGAGTTCAACGACGCGGTATACGAACAGAACTGGGACTATGCCTACGAAATTCTGGCGTCGACCAACAACTTCCCGGAATTTACGGGCCGCATCTGCCCCGCCCCCTGCGAATCGTCCTGCGTACTGGGCATCAACAAACCGCCGGTAGCCATTGAGTTTATCGAGAAATCGATTGCGGAAGCTGCTTTTGCGCGCGGTCTGGTGCAACCCAACCACGGCATAAAACGGACCGGTAAAACCGTTGCCATCGTTGGTTCAGGACCGGCGGGTCTGGCGGCTGCCGCCCAATTGAATAAAGCAGGCCATACCGTAACGGTATTTGAGCGGGCCGACCAGATTGGCGGTTTGCTTCGCTACGGTATTCCCGATTTCAAACTGGAAAAATGGGTGATCGACCGTCGGCTGAACGTGATGGAAGCCGAAGGCGTCGTCTTCAAAACCAACACCAACGTTGGTGAACATATTAAAGCCAAGGAACTGCTGACCGACTTCGACGCCGTTCTGCTGACGGGCGGTTCGACCGTACCGCGCGATCTGCCCATACCGGGCCGCGAATTGAAGGGCGTTCACTTTGCGATGGAGTTTCTGAGCCAGCAAAACAAACGCGTAGCCGAGCGACCGGTTGAAGTGGATCACCGGGGGGTGAAATACGCCAACGGCGACATTCTGGCAACGGGCAAAAATGTCGTGGTTATTGGCGGGGGCGACACCGGTTCCGACTGTGTGGGCACCTCAAACCGCCACGGCGCTAAATCTGTCACGCAGATTGAACTGATGCCGATGCCACCGGCAGAACGGGCCGAAAGTACGCCCTGGCCCAACTGGCCGATGATGCTCCGCACATCTACCTCACACGAGGAAGGCTGCGAACGGCACTGGTCGATTAATACGAAGGCATTCATTGGTGACGAAAACGGCAATCTGAAGGCCCTGCGCATTGTTGATCTGGAATGGCAAAGCGTCGATGGCAAAATGGCCATGGTGGAAGTGCCGGGCTCCGAACGCGAAATCGATTGCGAACTGGCGCTCCTGGCGGCTGGTTTTGTGAACCCGCAGCAAGAGGGTCTGCTCAATGCACTGGAGCTCGAATACGAACGCGGCAATGTTAAAGCCGTTAATTATCAGACCACTACCAATCCGAAAGTGTTTGCCGCCGGTGATATGCGCCGGGGTCAGTCACTAGTTGTATGGGCCATTTCCGAAGGGCGCGAAGCCGCGCGAGCGGTAGACACCTTCCTGATGGGTGAAAGCCAGCTGGAAGCGAAAGCCAAGTCGATGTTTGCGACGGTCTAACCTACGGATAGAAGTTCTACGAGAGCCGCTGGTTGACCACCAGCGGCTTTTTTGTGCTGTTTCTAACGTGCCAGCAATTATATCAACCTTTTGTATAACCAGGTAACTATCCACTAATTTTATCCATATCGCTTTCCTTACTACCTTCTCCTATACCATCTTTATGCACTATTTCTACAAAACCGCCTTGATTACCTGCCTTTTACTTTTCCTTTCCAGGGCTTCTTATTCACAACTATTTTTTAATAAAGGGTATATAACCGTACCGGGGGATACACTAACCGGCGAAATCCGAGAGCGCAATAATCAGACGATCGATTTTCGTACTGGCCCCGACAGTTCAATTCAGGAATATACCCCTGAACAAATAAGCGGCTATTTTCTAGAAGGTGACAAGCAAACCGTTAGCAGCCTTACCTTCACAGAAGAGGGACAAAAAAAAGCGTATTTTATGCGCGAGCAAATCCGGGGATACGTCAGTTTATATAGCTTGTTCCGACCGGAAGGCCGTCTAACTCACGCGATTCGTTTACCGTCTAAAACGGTTGTCCCGCTACGAGGGAATTTAGCGCTCCTGATGCTAACGACTAACCTGACAGCGTGTAAAGACCCATCCTTCACACGCCTGCTGAATCCGCAGAACTTTTATGGTTCCAATAGTCAGTTTGAGCGAATTGTTAAGGATTACAATGCTTGTGTCAGTCCGGATCAATCCGTTAAACCAGTCAAAAAAAGGTTTCGCTATGAAATGGGCCTATTGGCCGGGGCTGTTCAGAATACCTGGAAATATGCCGCAGCAGAAGACCGGTTTCAATCGTACTGGAATCCTAATGGTCCATACAGTTCGCATTATACCGCAACCGTAGGCGGCTTTTTTACCTTTGCTCACCAGAAGAAATTATCATTAGACATTGAGGTCTTTTATACCGGTTATAAGGGCAGCCGGGTTGTGGTGGTCAATAACCCGCTGGAACCTACAGCCAAGGACAGTCGATTATATACGTTCTCCGAACGCTATCTTGCATTGCCGATTACGGCCCGTTATACGTTGGGTCAAGGTCCGGTACGATGGTATATAAAGGGAGGGTTTGTACTTGTCTACGAAACAGATATTCAGGGAACTTACTCTGGCTCTAATATCGTCCATACAACCATGCCCCTGAAAAGCGGGATCAGTATCGGATATCTTGCCGGTATAGGAGCGTCTTTCCAAATGAGTCAGAAACGGAATTTACAGGTTGAAGCTCGCATCATACCCCATATCGCGGTGGATAGAGCGACCCGCATCGCCACCTCCCGCTCGTTACAATTAACAGCGCGGCTTCCTCTACTTGTTCATTAACTATCCGGAAGCTCTGTTGACCAAAAACGTTACCTTTGTCCCCATTTTATTCCTAAAAGTACCCCTATGAATTTTTTAAAATCCTACCGGCTCAATGACTTGCGCTACGAAATCCGCGGACCGGTCTACGAAAAAGCCCTCGATCTTGAAAGTCAGGGCTACACGATCATCAAACTGAACATCGGTAACCCGGCTCCTTTCGGTTTTGATGCACCCGACGAAATTGTTCACGACATTATTCTCAATATCCGCAACGCGCAGGGCTATTCCGATTCGCGGGGGTTATTTGCGGCCCGAAAAGCCGTGATGCACTACACCCAGAACCTGGGTATCAAAGAGGTGGCCATCAACGATGTGTTTATCGGTAACGGTGTCAGCGAGCTAATACTGCTGACTATGCAGGCGCTGCTCAACGAGGGCGACGAGGTGCTGGTTCCGTCTCCCGATTATCCGCTCTGGACAGCTTCCGTGGCCCTTTCCGGCGGAAAACCCGTGCATTACCTCTGCGACGAGCAGGCCGACTGGAATCCCAATCTGGCCGATCTGGAACGTAAAATCACGTCGCGTACCCGCGCTATTGTTGTCATTAATCCGAATAATCCGACCGGTGCGGTATACGACAAAGACATTCTGAAAGGCATCGCCCGGATTGCCGAGCAGCACCAGTTGATTGTGTTTGCCGACGAGATTTACGACAAAATCCTGTACGACGGTTCTGTTCATCACCCGATGGCAACGATGGTCGAAGATACGCTCTGTGTTTCGATGGGCGGTTTGTCGAAAAACTACCGGGCGGCCGGTTTTCGGGGCGGCTGGCTGATTCTGAGCGGAGCCAAACACCGGGCCAAATCCTACATTGAAGGGCTGACGCTGCTGGCCAGTATGCGGCTCTGCGCCAACGTCCCGACCCAATACGCCATCCAAACCGCGCTGGGCGGCTATCAGAGCATTAACGACCTGATCCTGCCCACCGGACGGCTTTACCGGCAAATTCAGTACGCCTATAACCGCATTACGGCCATTCCCGGCTTAACGTGCGTCAAACCGAAAGGGTCGCTGTATATTTTCCCAAAAATTGATTTATCGCAGTTCCACATTGCCAGCGACGACGACTTTGTTTACGATTTGCTGGACGAACAGAAAGTGCTGGTCGTGGCCGGAACGGGATTCAACTACGTCAACAATGACCACTTCCGGATTGTCTGCCTGCCTTCCATCGATGATCTGACACTCGCCCTCGACCGAATTGAGACGTTTCTGGAAAGCCGGCGGAAATGAGTCAAGAGTTATGAGTTAAGAGTTATGAGTTATATCTTGTCTTGGCGTTTCACACCTCCTTCTTGATGACTCTTAATTCTTAACTCATAATTCCTGAATGGCTTCTTTTTCTACCAAACGAAACAACCTGTATATTTTTCTGAGTGCCGTTTTTCTGACCAACGCGATCATTGCGGAGATCATCGGGGTCAAGATTTTTTCGGCGGAAACCCTGCTGAATGTGGCTCCGGCGCAGTTGCATTTGTTTGGCGATTTTGTGCTGGATTTCAACCTGACGGCGGGTGTGGTCATCTGGCCAGCGGTTTTCATCACGTCCGATGTCATCAACGAATACTACGGTTTTCAGGGCGTTAAAAAGATATCCTACCTGACGGCGGGTTTCATTGCCTACAGCTTCCTGATTATCTACTTCGTCACCACGCTCCCGCCCGCGCAATTCTGGCTTGACGTGAACAAAACCGACGCCGTTGGTAACCCCGTAAACATCAACAACGCCTTCGCCATGATTTTCCGGCAGGGACTCGGCATCATCATTGGCTCGATCACGGCTTTTCTGGTGGCGCAAATCCTGGATGCGACAGTGTTTCAATCGCTGAAAAAGATTACGGGCAGCCGCAAAATCTGGCTTCGGGCCACGGGTTCGACGCTGGTTTCGCAGCTGGTCGATAGTTTCGTGGTTCTGGTTATTGCCTTCTACATTTTCGGCAACTGGTCGTTTACGCAGGTTCTGGCGGTCGCCATCGTCAATTACATCTATAAATTTGTGGTCGCCGTTTTGCTAACGCCGGTCCTGTATCTGGCTCATTATCTGATAGATATGTATTTGGGGAAAGAACATGCCAAACAATTGGCAAACGAATCGAGCATGAGCACGTTTATGTAGAAATGGCCTGATGATTCCACGCCAGGTCTAATTCATCAATAACAAACAATGACAAAGACCGTCTACTTTACGCTGCTGCTTTTTACACTGATTGTTCCGGTTTTCGGGCAGGGTCCGCTGCTGACGCTGGTCAATGCCGAGAAGAAATTTGCCCAGTTTTCAAAAGACAGCACCACCAAAGCCGCCTTTCTGGCAAACCTGGCTCCCGATGGGGTTACGTTCGTAAAAGGCAAAGTAACCAACGGGCGGGAGTCGCTCGAAAAAAGTCCGGCCAGCCCCGGGAAATTAACCTGGCAACCCGTTGCAGCCGATGTGTCGGCTGCGGGTGATCTGGGCTACACCACCGGCCCCTGGGAGTGGCGCCCCAAATCGCTGGCGGATAAACCAACGGGCTACGGCCATTACGTGAGTCTCTGGAAAAAACAAGCGGATAATAGCTGGAAAGTGGCACTGGACATCGGTATTTCGCATCCGGCACCCGCAGCTCCCCCCGTTAATACCATCCGGGCCGCTACCGGCATTCGGAGCGTTACCAGCGCCGACACCACTCAAAACCGGGAAGAATTACTGGCTTTTGATAAACAGTTCGCAAACACGCTGGAGAAAAGCGGAGCGGCCACCACCTACAAACAACATCTGGCCCCGCAGGCCCGGCTGTATCGGATGAACCAGCAGCCTTATATCGAACAGACCGCCATCGACCAGTTGCTCAGGCAGCCCGTTACGCTCGCCTTTTTCCCGTTGAATGCGGCCGTTGCCGAATCAGGGGATTTAGGGTATGTATATGGTAATTCGCAGGTGGTGACAACGACGGGCGGAAAACCCGTTAAGCAGGCCGGAAACTATTTGAGAATCTGGAAAAAAGACAGCCAGAACCAGTGGAGAATTGTTGTGGACCTGATTGCATTGGAGCCGGTTGAGCAAACTGAAAAATGACAAAGCGCGGGAGGCAATTCATCGGTTGACAAAAGTTTTTTCTCTTGTCTACCTTCTTTCCTCTCAAAAAAACAGTTCCCCGCTGAGAAGCAGCGCGTAAAAGAGCGGCATTCTTTTGCGCAGACTGACTCCAACAGCGGGGATTACTTTTATTCCGGGGACCTTATTAATTCAGCAATGACACAAACCGTCCGGGCTCTTTTGTCTCAACCTTTTGGGTTTCCAACCGGAACGACTTGGTAACTTTGTTCAGCCCATCGCTGATCTCAAACGTGTACAAACCGTCTTTCATCGTTTCCATATCAAACTTCCGCCAGTATTTTTTCAGGCGTTTGCTTACCTTCTCGGTATGAAGCACCTCGTTTTTTTCGTCCCGCAGGGACACATACAACGGCACCTCAATGTAATTCTCAATCATCAAATTCATCTTGGCCGAGTTGATCGACCGGTAGATGGCGACACCCATCGATTTGGTGCGGCTTACGTTGGGTGATGCAGAAGCGGCCTTCTCCTTTTCATCCCCGGGTTCGGGGAAACTGGATGACGTTCCGGCTAAAACCGGGGTGCTCAGAGCGAGAACAAGGGCGGTAATTTTTAGGGCGCGATTCATGTGTATTAGTTGTTTTCTGTTGCTTTTACGTTACCTCTGATTCAGATTTGGCAAACGATTTATGACCTAAAAGTACCGGATTGGTAAAGGCCCGCCGTACCGCAAATGAGGTGATATTTCGGAATGGGGTCGCCTATTGGATGAACGGTCGAGAGAGCGGATAAAGAAAAAACCGGCCTAATTAGACCGGTTTTTGACCTTTTTTTTGTGTTCCCTTTGTTTAAATCAAGCCTTATCCGTTAATCAGCATCCCACCAAACGGGGGTAAGCACGTCGCCGGGAGCAATACCGGTGGCCGTAATATTGGGGTTTCGCTGCAATTCCGAATCAACGTAGGGCAGCCGTTTCATAAACTGATTTCCCGTCAGGTTAACCACCGGAATCGTCGGGGCCGGAAAACCCGTCCGGCGCTGCTCCGACCAGGCTTCTACCCCATTCAAACCGTATAAGGCGAGGTATTTCTGGGTGATAATGGCCCTGATTTTATCGGTCTGCCGGGCGTAGTCGACACCGGGTTTGGTCAGGTAATCGCCAGCCTGTACCCCAAAGCGGGCCATCGATGCGGTGATGGCTTCGTTGTAGAGTTTGGCCGGATCGTCGGTGGTGGTTCCGGCCCACCCACGGGCAACGGCTTCGGCCCGCAGCAGCAGGCTTTCTTCATAGGCCACCAGTACCACCGGACGCGCTTTGGCCGCGTTATCATCAGCCGCCGTTACGCCACTCCCTGCCGAAGTGCCGTTGATGGTTCCGTTCAGAAACCGTTGACCGATAAAATACTTGCCCGGATACGAGGTATACTGCGCCGTGTTGGTCGAGGTGGTACCGTTCGGGGTGAAAACATACTCGATTTCGGGCGTCCGTAAATCCGCATCCAGAAAGTAAACCGGCATCCGGGGGTCGTTGTTGGGCGCCATTAAGTTGCCAATGGTGGTGCTGGCCGTCAGGTTGTTAGACAAACGAAAGTTGGCCTGCCAGAAGGGGTTTTCGGAGTTGGTGACGGTTCCATTGGCAAACTCAAGACTCTCGCCCGCCTGCATAAAAGCCGTTCCACTGCTGGCGTAAAGCGCCTGAATACCGGCACGGGCCGTGGCCGGATCGACCTGACTGAGCCGCAGGTAAAACTTCAGTTTCAGCGTATTGGCCAGCCGCACCCAGCGGTCCATACCCGCTTCGTTGGCGGCCTGATAGAGCATATCCGCCGTACCCGGAAAACGGCCCTGCTTTTTGGCAATATCCGCTTTAGCTTCATCCAACAGGGTTTGCAAACCCGCGTAAACGTCCTTTTGCGCATCGTACCGGGGCGTTATGGTCAGGTCCGCATTCAGGGCTTCGGAAAAGGGAATGTCGCCGTATAAATCCGTCAGTATGCCGAACCCGTACGCTTTCATGATTTTCGAAATGCCAACCATCCGCCATTCGTTCTGCTGGCTGCCCTGGTTGATGACATACTGGAAATCCTGCAAAGCCCCCGCATACATACCGACAAACTGCCCGCCCTGGCCGTCGAGCGTCGATGAGGTAATGTTGTACTGGTCCCAGCTCCGGTATTGGTTTCCGCCTTTCGGTATGGTCCAGTACTGCGCCAGAACCCCGCCCAGAATATTGAGTTGCCCCCCGACAATAAAAGCCACCTGGGCCTGCCCCGCCGGTAACGCCAGATTGACATCCGCTACGGTCG
The DNA here is from genome assembly GCF_003259745.1 of Larkinella arboricola. Taxonomy (GTDB): domain Bacteria; phylum Bacteroidota; class Bacteroidia; order Cytophagales; family Spirosomataceae; genus Larkinella; species Larkinella arboricola. The sequence continues at coordinate 126,152 of NZ_QLMC01000008.1, forward strand.
GGTTGTTGGGGTCGGTATTGATGTCCAGATAATCACTGTCGCAAGCGGTGTTCAGGCCAAGCAACAGGCTCATTAACAAGGCCTTTATATAAATTCGTTTCATGTTTTCAGAAGATCGGAATCGGTTATAACACAATTTTCAGGCTGGCCCCGTAGCTCCGGGTCGAAGGATAGGCAAAGAACTCGTAGCCCTGGCTGTTGCCCGTGCCGAATGAACTGACTTCCGGATCCACGTTGGGTTGCGATTTGGGTGTCCAGAGCAGCAGATTCCGGCCAATCAAGGAGAGTTGAATGATGGAGAACGGCGTCTTTCCGATCAGCGATTTTGGCAACGCGTAGCTCAGGCTCATTTCCCGGAGTTTGACGAACGAAGCATCGTAAAGCGTGTTTTCGCCGAAATTGGCCACCGTCGACCAGTATTCGAAACCGCCGTCGGTTTTGATCGTCGTGTTGGGCGTAAAGGTGCCGTCCTGATTCTGAATGACGGAATTGGGGTAGACAAACGGCTGCCGGTCATTATAGGTCGTTTCTTTCGTAAAACCGCCAAACTGCCCCAACGCTGACGTTTGGGAGAAGAACTTACCACCCTGACGCGTATCGACCAGCACATTGAAGGTCACGCCCTTAAACGAAACCGTATTGCTTAAACCAGCCGAAAAATCGGGCTGAATGTTGCCCAGCACCTGCAAAATCGGATCGGCCAGCGGGCGGCCTGTATTCGGATTAACCACCACGCGGCCCTGGGGGTCACGCAGCATTTTGCTCCCGAAGAAGGTGCCGTACGGTTCGCCCAGACGCGCCTGTAAACCCGGCGATGCCAGACCGCCCAGGCTCACCGGTGCCAGCGGGTTATACAAATCGGTTACCTTATTGCGGTTACGGGTAAAATTCAACGCTACATCCCAGCGAAAACCCGACGTCGTTTTTACCGGCGTTCCGGTCAACAGCAACTCAATCCCTTTGTTGGTCATCGCGCCGGCGTTCAGCGTCTGGGCCAGAAATCCCGACGTACTCGAAATCGGTACGTTTACAATCTGCTGGTCGCTTTTGGAATTGTAATACGTGAAATCAATGCCCAAGCGGTTATTGAAAAACAGGATTTCCGTTCCGATCTCCCAGGAGGTCGTCAGTTCCGACCGTAAATCCGGATTCCCGCGGATGTTGCCGACCGAGAAGCCCGGCACTCCGTTCAGCGGGAACTGATACAACGCCTGAAAACCGTCGGTGATGGATGTGCGCGTGAAAACCGGTACCACCTGATACGCATTGGCCACTTTACCCACCTGCGCAATGTTGGCCCGTACCTTGGCGTAACTGATCGGCGTATTCCTTAAACTTAGAAAAGCCGAGGTCGGAATGAAGCTGACGCTGGCCCCCGGGTAAAAGAACGAACGGTTTTTCTTCGGCAGGGTCGAGGAGTAATCGTTCCGGCCCGTTACGTCCAGAAACAGGTATTCTTTGTACGACAACTGCGCATCGCCGTAAATACCGTACAGCCGCGTGCGCGAATCAACCCGCGTGGTGACAATCGTGCTGGCATTACTGAGGTCGTAGAACCCCGGCACAACCAGAGGCTGGCCATCATAAACACCCCGCGTCGTGTTGTAATCCTGAAGGTTATGCCCCAGAATCACTTTCAGATTGAGGTCCGGATTCAGGTTGCGGTTGACGGTAACGATGAGGTCAGAAAGCAGGCTCTGAAAGTTGGTATTGTCCTCCACATAGCGCCCGCCAACGTTCGCGATTGTGCCCTGGGCAAAGGTTTGTTTCCGCAAATCGGCATACATATCCGTACCAATCCGGTAGGTAACATTCAGCCACGGCACCGGGTCGTAGGTAATCTGCGCATTCCCGAAAAAGCGATTTACGTTGTCTCTCAGCAGGTTGTTATCCAGCAGCCAGTACGGATTATTCCGAAAACCGGCCAGGTAATAGCCCTCCAGGTTGTAGCGGGGGTCGTTGTAATCCTTCTGGTCGGTCACCTCGATGTCGCGGGGGGTGTTGTAGATTGTTTGCAGGATATTCGACCGACCCTGCCCCTGCACCCCCCGATCTCCCCCGGATCGGGTGAAGGTCGCCGACAGATTGGCCGAAACTTTGTTGTTGAAAAACCGCGTTCCGGCTCCCACGTTCACGGTTGTCCGGCGGTAGCTGGTGTTCGGAATCATGGATTTCGTGTTCACATCCGAAACCGTCAGAATATAGTTTGACGTACCGTTGTTGTTCCGAACCGAAAACGAGTTGTTGAGAGTCACGCCCGTTTTGAAAAAATTTCGGACGTTGTTGGGCTTGGCCGTCAGCGGAATCGAATCCGGTGCTTCAAGCTGCCCGAGCGAATACAGACCGTAGGTATGCCAGTCGGGTACGTTCTGGCCCTCAATTTTCGGTCCCCAGCTAATGTTTCCGGCATCAAACAGGTCGTACACACCGTTAAAACCGGCTCCATATGTGTTTTGAAAATCGGGCAGGCGCAGCGGATTTTCGAACGTCACGGAACTGTTCAGGCTAATCTGCGGCTTGTCGGTGACGGCTTTACTCCGGTTTTTGGTCGTAATGATGATCACGCCCGAAGCCGCCTGCGAACCATAGAGCGCGGCTGCGGCTGGCCCTTTCAGGATCGACACCGACTCGATGTTGTTGGGGTCAATATCGGCCGCCCGGTTGGTAAGGTCCACCCCGTTGTTCAGGTCGCCCCCACCGATGGCCGATGGCGTACCATTCCCGTTGATAATCTGCGTAGTCGTGTTGTTATTGCTGACAATGATCCCATCGACCACATACAGCGGCTGGTTGTTGCCGTTGAACGACTGCGCCCCCCGGATCACAACGCGGGTAGCGCCCCCGGCGGCCCCCGATGCGCTCGAAATCTGCACACCCGGAACGCGCCCCTGCAACGCCCGCAGCATATTCGATTCGTTGGCCCGGATCAGTTCATCACCCTTCACGTTGGTGACCGCGTAGCCAAGCGTCTTTTTCTCCCGCTCAATGGCCGACGCCGTCACGACAACTTCATTGAGAATGGCCGTACCTTCTTCCAGCAGAATATCGAAGTTTGTGCGATTACCGACAGGGACCTCCTGCGTTGTAAAGCCGATAAACGAAAAAACCAGCGTTGCATCCGGCGGCACGTTCGTAATCCGGAAGGTTCCGTTGCCGTCGGTGTTGGCGCCCTGCGTGGTGCCTTTAATCCCGATTGTCACCCCGGGCATCGGTACTTTGTCTGACGCACTCCGAACGGTGCCGGAAACCGTTCGGGTTTGCGCTAACCCATACTGATGGCTCAAAAGCAACAGTACGAATCCCCATAGTAGTCTTAATTTCATTGGTTTGTTGATCTGTGTGTTAGATTTCTGTAAAGATTTCTTAACAAAGGTCAAGAACCGGACGCGCCAACATATCACGCAATGCGGGGGATTTTACCAACAAAAAAACCAGCCAAGCTGGCTGGTTTTTCCTCTTACGTTCATCTCATAGAGTAGGCCCGGATTGCTCAGAACCTGGTTTTATTTTTCCTGTCGATGAGCACATTGCTTTTGCCCTGCCCTGTGTCAACAAGACAAAAGTAAGGCCCGGCTCACGGGGGACTCTACCCCAGAAGAGGGGATTTTGCGGGTTAAATCAGCCGTTCTTTAATGGCTTTCTCGATGGCTTCGGCCTTGGAGTGTACTTCCAGTTTCCAGTAAATGTTTTTAATGTGTGTGCGAATGGTTTCCTTATCAACGAACAACTGTTCCGCGATGGTGGTATAGCTCTTGCCTTTTGACAGCAATTCGAGCACCTCGGTTTCGCGGGCCGTCAGCGGAGAATTACGGTTTTTCTGGAACGACGCGACCACCATCCGGGCGATGTTGGTGCTCATGGGCGCTCCTCCATCCTGAATATCGCGAATGGCTTCCAGCAGGCGGCCGGGCTGCATATTTTTGGTCAGGTAGCCGCCCGCTCCGGCGCACAGGGCTTTAAACACCAGCTCGTCGTTTTCATACACCGTCACCACGATGATGTTGGTTTTGGGACGCAGCTTCTTGATTTTGGCGATGCCCTCGATGCCGTTCATGCCCGGCAACTCAATGTCCATCAGCACCACGTCCGGCGCGTCGGCATGGATGTTTTTGATGGCGTCCTCACAACGATAATACGTATTGATGATCTTAAAGCCGTAGGTACTGTTGATCAGCAGCGCAAATCCGTCCCGAATCAGGTTGTCGTCCTCCACAATGCATATTCGTATCGTCTGCGGATTGCGCATAAGTTGAATTCCATTCATACGTGTGTTCATTAGAGTTTGCAAGGTTAAATAACGGCTTTTTCGGGCCATACGGCCCTGATATTACACCAACGGAGCAATTGTCTTTACGAAAGGAATGTTGATGAAGCAATCGCGGGTTTCACCCAATATGCGGGATGTCCATTCGGAACATCACGGTTGTACCCTCCTGATAGACCGACAAAATATCCACCTTGCCGCCAATCTTCTCGGCCCGGCTGCGAATGTTGTTCAGTCCATTCCCGACCGCCGATTTGTTACTGTTCTGAATACCAATACCGTTATCTTTCCACCGAACTTCAATTCGCCGGTTGAGCATCGCAAAATGAATCTGTGCGCTCGTCGCCTGCGAATGTTTCAGCGTGTTGCTCATGGCTTCCTTGAACAGAAAAATCAGGTGGCGGCTCGTGCCCATCGGTAACACGGCTTTCCGCAGATCGTCGGTAATGCCGATGGCGTCGAATGTGACAGCGGTTCGGTCGAATACGTCGTCACCGAAGTCTTTCAGGCGGATGGCGATTTCCAGAAAATTATCGTGTTCGGGATTAATCGCCCAGATAAAATCCTTGGTGCCCTGGTAAAGCCGGTTGCTGTTGTCGCTGATTTTGGTCAGCAAAGGACCAATCTCGGCACCGTGGCCGTTCAGTTTGCTTTTGATGATTTCGGTCAGCATCGAAATCCGGGTGATCGTGTTGCCAAACTCATCGTGCAAATCCTGGGCGGCCATTTTCCGAACGCGTTCGTTTTCGGCCAGCGTCACCCGCTCCAGTTCGAGCAGGTGTTCTACTTTCTTCCGAACGCGGTAATTATAAACCAGCCAGACGGTTCCGCTGATTACCGCTACGAGCAGCGCCAGAAACCACCACGTTTGCCAGAAGGGCGGCAATACCGTAATGGGAATCCGGAGCATATTCGCTTCACTCCATAGGCCGTCGCTGTTGGAACCGCGAACTTTCAGGACGTAATCACCGGGCTTCAGATTCGTAAAACTCACGTACCGGCGCGTGCCACTGTCGATCCAGCCGTCCTGAAACCCCTCCAGCCTGTACGCATACTGGTTTTTGTGGGAGTTGGTGTAATCGAGAGCGGCAAACGACAACGAGAAGAAGTTCTCACCGGGCAGGATTTCGATGTGTCCTTTCTGCGCCAGCAGGCTATCCACGTTGACCGGTTTTTCAAACTTCTTGAACGAGGTCAGTACCGTATGGGGCAGGTGCCGGTTGCGGACCATGCGCATCGGCCGAAAACTCACCAGTGACCCTATGCCGCCGAAAAACATTTCGCCATCAGCGGCCCGGTGGTAGGCATTCATGTTGAATTCATTGATGGTCAGGCCGTCGTTGATGTCGTAATTCTCGAATTGTTTCTTTTCCGGATCAAAACAGGACAGCCCCAGGTTGGTGCTCATCCAGATGCGCCCCCGCTCGTCTTCCAGGGCGCCATACACCAGCTCGTTTGGCAAACCGTTGCGCTCGGTATAATGGATAAACCGCTCCTTTCCGCTCTGGTCCCAGACCAGTTGGCTCAATCCCTTGTTGCTGCACACCCAAAACCGGTCTTTGCTGTCGCGCAGAAAGCCCATCACCTGCTCGCCAATGAGGCTGTTCGGATCGCGGGGGTTGTTTTCGTAGTGGGTGATTTTGCCCGTTTGCTGATCGATTTTGTTCAGGCCAAAACCCGTTCCGACCCAAATCATGCCGCGCCGGTCTTCCTGAACGGCGTAGACGATAAACGCCCGCAGGCTGTTGGGGTCTTTCGGATCATGGCGGTAGGCCGTAATCTGGCCGGTTCTGGCGTCGATCCGGCGTAAACTGGAATAGCCTCCCGCCCACAGATTTCCCTGCCGGTCTTCGTACAGACTCAAAATGCCGTCGCCTTTTTCGATGCCTTTCGACGTCATCACTTTTTCTATTCCCGACAGATACCGGTCAAATCGGTTGCGCTGGCGGTCGTAACGGTATAATCCTTCCGGTGTGCCGACCCAGAAATTGCCCCGGCGGTCTTCCAGCAGACATTGAATCCGGTCGCTGCCGATGCTGTGCGGATCGGACGGGTTGGCCCGAAACCGTTGCGTGGCCGAGGTCAGCCGGTCGATCTGAATCAGCCCTTCGTGCGTACCAATCCAGAGTTTGCCCAGATGATCGGTCGTAACGGCAAAAACCAGACTGGCCGCCGACGATTGCTGTCGGCTGGTGATCACGGGCCATTGCCGAAACGTATTTTTGGACCGGCTGTAAAGCTGCACGCCCGCGTCGTGCGTGCCAATCCAGACCACATCTTCCCGCTGGGCGGGGCCTTCGTATATCATGTTGATATACCCGGTTTTCAGCCCTTTTTTCCCAAACAAGTCTTCCTGAATCCCGTCCACGTAGCGAATATGCTGGTCGCTGACTAGTTTGTAGCGAAGGATGCCGCTCTGGGCCGTTGCAATCCACAGCACGTCGTACCGATCAACGTGTAACGAACTGATGGGCTGATCGCCCGTCCGCTGATCAATTTCCGGATACATTTCCGACTGCTTTAACGGAGGGTTGATGCGGGCCACTCCCCGGGCCGTTCCGACCCAGATCGTTCCGTAGTTGTCCTGGGCCAGTGTTTTCACCCAGGCATCGGGCAGTTGATACGGTTGTTTTAGGGTATGAGCCACGATGGTGACCGGCTGCGAGGTGGCGGTTCCCGGTTTGGTAACGGGTAGCTGGGCCAAACCGTTTCCTGTTCCGATCCACAACATACCGCGGGGATCAATCAGCAGGGCATTCACCATCTGCGCCCGGCGGTCGTCCTCACTTCCGATGGTGTAGTGCGCCACTTCATACCGGTCTTTTGCGCGGGTTATGAACCGCTTGAGCCCCGAACTGGTGGCCAGCCACAGGGTTCCGAATCGGTCAGCGGTGATGGCATTGACGGTAATGAGACCAAAGCGACGTTGATTGGTTTCCAGCAGATCGTTGCAACGCCAGAACCGCCCCGTCACGGGGTCATACCGGTTCAACCCGTTGACCGTGCCGATCCAGATTTTGCCGTGGGCATCCTCGTACATCGACATGATCTGGTCGTGGGAGATCGTCGTGCTGTCGAAGGGATTGTGTTTGTAGTGGGTAATCTGGTAGCCGTCGTAGCGGTTGAGGCCGTCCTGGGTGCCAAACCAGACATACCCCCGGCTGTCTTTCAATATGCAGTAGACTTCACTCTGCGACAAACCATTGTCGACCGAAATCTGATCCAGAAAGTGCATGACCGGCCCGCGCGAATCAAAGGAATTGCCGCTCGGCAGACTTTTAATAGCCTGGGTGAAGGCCGTCACCCAGTTTAGACAAAGCAAAATAATGCACCAACGAGTCCTCATCCGTTCCGGGGTAGAAATATCCCCTCATTTCACAAATTTACATCTTCTCTCCGTTTGTATAAATCCCCCAATCTGGGTTAAATGTGATGCTGCGCTCCGGTCGTATTTTTGTCGAAATAATGTACATTTAGTTTAGGTTAAGAAGCAGTAAAAGTAGCCTTGCCATGAACAGGGCTACTTTTATTTATGGCCCACCGACCGGCGCAGGTTATCGCAGATCACCGCCGTTGCGATGCCCACGTTCAGGGACTCCGCCTGCCCGTATCTCGGAATAGTAATCCGCTGGCTAACAAACCGTTCCACTTCCGAACTAATCCCATTGGCTTCGTTCCCCATGACGATGTAGCCCGACGCCCCGAAAGACTGGCGATGAACATCGGCACCGTCTAAAAAAGCCCCGTATACCGGCGTTTCGGGCAATTCGCTCAGATACCCCTTCAGGTCACAATAGTACCATTCTACCCGCGTGAACGATCCTTTGCTGGCCGAGATCACCTTGGGATTGTATACGTCGGCGGTTGACTGCGAGCAGATTAGCTTCCGGATTCCGTACCAGTCGGCAATGCGCAGGATGGTGCCCAGATTGCCGGGGTCACGGATGTCGTCCAGCACCAGCACAAATTCGTCGGCGTCGGCCACTAAAAAGCGGTTTTCCTTCGTTTTAGCAACAGCCAGACAGGCATCGTTGGCAACCAGCGAACCCACCCGCCGGAGGTCGTCGGCGGTAACCATTTCAAGCCGAACCGGTTGTTTATCCAGCAGCCGGGCGTTTTCTTTGTAAAATGACTCCGTTGCCAGTAACAATTCGATGGAATAATCCGACGCGCAAAGCTCCAGCACATTGATCGCTCCTTCCACCAAAAAGGCCGCATGTTCCTGTCGGTATTTTTTCTGGTGCAGCGACTGAATATATTTGCTAAGTGATTTTGAAAGCATGAATAAAAAAATGAGTTACAGCCGGGTTGCCGGTCAGCGTATGAATTGCGAATTACGGAGAATCAGCCGTAATCTGACATTCGTAGCGCGTAATTCATCCACGGTATTCCTTTTTGCCGGTATACTAGTCTGGCTATCAGGCTGCGTTAGTTCGGAAAAGTTACAAAAAAATCAGTATCTGCTCTATAGCCAGACGGTTCGCGGCAATCGAGCCATTCCGAGCGCCGACCTCGAAGCGCTGATTCCGCAGCGGCCCAACCGCCGGATTCTTCGTTTGCCGCTCACCCCTTCACTCTGGGTTTACCAACTGGGTTCCCGCACCTACGATAAGGCAGCCGCCCAACGCGCGCTGGATGCCAAGCGGAAAGAATACGATCAGTTCGTTGCCCAGCCCGACTCCACCCAATCGCACCGCAAGCAGCTAAAACGGTATAATCGCCAGCTTGGGCGGCTGAACCGGCGGGTGGAAGAAGGCAACTGGGTGATGCGCTCCCTCGGCGAACCGCCCGCTTATTACTACGAAACCGATGCCAAAGCCAATGCGCAGAAAATGCAGCGGTTTCTGTACAACAAAGGCTTTTTACGGGGCAAGGTTTCCTATACCGCTGACAGCACTACGGCACTGGGACGGCGGGTTCGGGTGACGTATTCGATTACCGAAAATACACCCTTTTATCTTAACCAGATTACCTATCAGATTGCCGACCCCCGGGTTGACTCCATCGTCCGGGCCACCCTCAGTCGGTCTTCTCTGCTCAAAAAGGGCGATCGTTACGACGCCGATAAAGTGGAAGCCGAGCGCATCCGGATTGAGGAACTGTTGCGAAATAACGGTTATTACAGCTTCACCCGGCAGTACATTCCGCTTCCGCTGGATGTACTCGATCCGGATACCGCCCGGACCGACAGCACCGATCTCACCCCTCGCAGGCTCAATATGTGGGTTAAGATTGTCAACCCGCCCGGCCAATCCAGCCACCCGGTTTACAAAATTGGCGAGGTGGAGGTCCGGGTGCTCCGTGCCGAAGACCGTGCTTCGGCGGATACGGTTTCGCACAACGGCCTGCGGTTTTATTTGGGTCGTCAGCAATATTCCATGCGTCTGCTCGACAGCCGGATTTTCCTGCGGCCTGATAGCCTGTACCGGCTTAAAAATTACCAGGATACCCAGCGGCAGTTATTTCTGCTGAATCAGTTCAGTTTTGCCAACATCAGTTTTCTGGATACCACCGCCCGCCGGTTGCGAACCCGCATCAGTCTGATTCCCATTGACAAATACGAAATAACCACCGAGGGCGGTATTTTCGTATTGTACCAGGGGCAGGGGTATCCGGGGCCTTTTGGCAATCTGTCGTTCCGGATTCACAACATTTTCGGCGGTCTGGGCACGTTTGAAACATCCGTCCGGTACGGTATTGAAGCCACAACGGGGTTTATTCCGAACAGTTCAATCGGAATTTCACAGGAGTTTGGACTCAACACATCCGTGATTTTTCCTCACATTTTATTTCCCGGCAAGGTTCGTTTTAAATTCAACCGGCTTAGCCCCCGTACCCAAATAAGCTTAGGCTATAACTATACCAAACGCCCGGAGTACGGGCGCCAGCTTTTAAGAGCCGCTATATCATACAACTGGTTAAAAAACACGAATCATCAGTACAACTTTTTTATAGCTGACGTTAACTACTTAAATGCCACTATTTATAAAGACGCTAATGGAGAATCCGTTTTCCTGGATTACCTCAACAGGCAAGCCGCAGCAGGGAGTACGATAAAGAACAGCTTTTTAAATTCCTTTGCCTCCAACATCGGTTTTGTTTATACGTATAATACGAACGTACTGGGCCAAAATCGACGCGCCAATTTCCTGCGCCTTTCTCTGGAATCAGGCGGGACAACACTAAACTTCTTTAGTCCACAGCAGCTTCAGAGCATTTTTAAAACAACTGATACAAGCGGTCTCCAATATTATAAATACCTGCGGGGGAATATTGACTACCGACATTATATTCCATTACGTTCCAAAACCTCCCTGGCTTTTCGCTTTAATACCGGACTTGTTTATGGTTACGGTCGCAATAAAACGGCTCCCTACGAAAAGCTGTTTTTTGCCGGTGGTAGCAGTAGCGTTCGCGCCTGGCTTCCCCGGCGGCTTGGGGCCGGTTCGGCAATACCCTATACCGTCCCAGATAGTGACGGACTAATTCCAGAGTTTAAAAGAGATCGGAGAAACCCCGAACAGTCAACCGGTCAATTCCGGTACGATTTTGAACAGCCCGGCGATATTTTGCTCGAAGCATCGGCCGAGTTGCGGACGCATTTATTCCGTTTGGGTGGCGACATCAACGGCGCTTTTTTTGTTGATGCCGGTAATGTGTGGACCTTACGCGATAATGAAAACCGGGTAGGTGAGAACTTTCTCTTCCGCAAATCGAGTACCGATTATCCTTCCCGCAATTTTGTGCAGCAGATTGCCGTGGGCACCGGGATTGGCCTGCGCATCGACTTTTCATTTTTCATCATCCGGTTCGACGGCGCCATTAAAGTCTATGATCCGGCCCGCTATTTCATCTATGCCCCTGATCGAAACGGCTATATCGTAGAAGGGAAACAGCCCGGCGATGTCGTTGACGAACGGTATATCCTGCCCAAATTCCGGTTTGATAAGATGTTTCGCGGCCCCAACCCGCTCGTTATCAATTTCGGAATTGGCTATCCGTTCTGACGAAACTTAGCGTATCTACTTTCCTACCTGACAAACTGTCACAGTTCCCCAAAATCTTCGTACCTTTGCAACTTAATTTTATGAGTCAACGGTTTATCCTTTCGGGCCTGAAAACCGGTTCTCTATTTACGGTTTATTGGGCGAACAAAGTCGCTCTCTCACCGGCAAACGACGGACCTGCCCCCATCCGACTGGTAACTGACAAGATTATTCTATGGAACGCATAACGGAGACCTTATCCATACTGACCGAAGCCGACAAAGTGAGCGCGGACGAACCCCGCGTGTTGGAAGAAGAACTGGCCGTGGGCAAAAAACGGCTTTACATTGAGAGCTACGGTTGCCAGATGAATTTTTCAGACAGCGAAATCGTCGCATCGGTCATGCGGAATGCCGGGTTTGCCACCACCGCCACCGCCGACGATGCCGACGTTATTTTTCTGAATACCTGCGCCATCCGCGACAATGCCGAGCAGAAAGTACGCAACCGGCTGAAGCAACTCAACGTCCTCAAGAAACGTAAACCTGAACTGCTGGTCGGGATGCTGGGCTGCATGGCCGAACGCCTGAAAGCCAAGCTGCTGGAAGAAGAAAAAATGGTGGACATTGTGGCCGGGCCCGATGCCTACCGCGATATTCCGAAGCTGGTGGAAGAAGCCGAAACGGGTCAGAAAGCCGTTAACGTCTTTTTGTCGCGCGAGGAAACCTACGCCGACATCTCCCCTATCCGCCTGAATTCCAACGGCGTGACGGCTTTTATTTCCATCATGCGGGGTTGCGACAATATGTGCAGTTTCTGCGTGGTGCCCTACACCCGGGGCCGCGAACGCAGCCGTGATGCCCATTCCATCGTGCGTGAAGCGCAGGAGCTTTCGGCGGCTGGCTACAAAGAAGTTACGCTGCTGGGCCAGAACGTTGATAGCTACAAATGGGCTTCGGAAGACGGCACCGAGAATGTCAATTTCGCCCAGTTGCTCGAACGGGTGGCCCTGGTTGATCCGGACCTGCGCGTGCGGTTTTCGACGTCACACCCGAAGGACATCACCGACGAGGTGCTGTACACGATGGCGAAATACGATAACATCTGCAAATACATTCACCTGCCCGCCCAAAGCGGTAACGACCGGATTCTGAAACTGATGAACCGGACCTACGACCGGGCCTGGTACATCCAGAAAATTGATCGCATCCGGGCCATCCTGGGCGAAGACTGCGGTATTTCGCACGACATGATTTCGGGTTTCTGCTCCGAAACGGAAGAAGAACACCAGGACACCCTGTCGCTGATGGAATACGCCCGGTACGATTACGGTTATATGTTTGCTTACTCCGAACGCCCCGGTACACCAGCGGCCCGGAAATACGCCGATGACGTGCCGAACGACGTTAAAATCCGGCGGCTGAACGAAATCATCGCCCTGCAACGCAATATGTCGCTCGAACGCAACCAGCGGCACATCGGCAAGATTCAGCGCGTGTTGATCGAAGGCCCCTCGAAACGTTCGGACGAGTTTTTATCGGGCCGCAACGACCAGAACAAAATGGTGGTTTTCCCGAAGGGCAATTACCAGAAAGGCCAATACGTCAACGTCCTGGTGACGGATTGCACGGCGGCTACGCTGCTGGGCACCACGGTGTAAGTGTTTCCCATTTCCATACCTCATGAATTTAAAAGAAGTCCAGTCGGTTAAGCAGCGGTTCGGCATTATCGGTAACGCGCCGGGCCTGAATTACGCCATCAATGTGGCCATTCAGGTAGCGGCTACTGACTTAACGGTATTAATAACCGGCGAAAGCGGAAGCGGGAAAGAGTCATTTTCGAAAATCATTCACAGCCTGAGCAGTCGCAAGCACGGCCAGTTTATTGCCATCAACTGCGGAGCCATTCCGGAGGGAACGATTGATTCAGAGCTATTTGGGCACGAAAAAGGGTCGTTTACGGGGGCTGTCGATCAGCGGAAAGGGTATTTTGAAACCACCAACGGCGGCACCATTTTTCTGGACGAAATCGGCGAAATGCCGATGGGTACCCAGGCCCGGCTGCTGCGGGTACTCGAAAACGGCGAGTTTATCCGTGTGGGCTCGTCCAAAGTGCAGAAAACCGATGTTCGGGTGGTGGCGGCCACAAACGTCAATCTGCTAGCGGCTGTTGAGCAGGGCAAGTTTCGGGAAGATTTGTATTACCGGCTCAATACCGTACCGATTTTTGTGCCGCCCCTGCGCGACCGGGGCGAGGACATTGAACTGCTCTTCCGGAAGTTTACAACCGACTTTGCTGAACGCTACCGGATCAATCCCATCCAGCTATCGGAAGCCGCCAAACTGATGCTCTTACGGTATCCGTTTCCGGGTAACATTCGCCAGTTAAAAAATATCGCCGAGCAGATTTCCATTCTCGAATCGGAGAGCAATAAAGTCATTGAGGCCGAGACGCTCACCAAATACCTCCCGGCCGTTTCGTCGCAGACTCCACAGGCCCCGATGGTGCTGCCGGGAGCTTACAGCGACAACAATTCATTCTCCGAGCGCGAACTGCTCTACAAAGTACTGTTCGACATGCGCCGGGATATGAATGACCTGAAACGGCTGGTGCTGGATGTGCTGAAAAACGAACAAGACGGCCACGAAATCCTGAAAAACAATAAGGAATTGTTTGAAACGTTGCAATCAGGCGACCTCATTCCGGCCGATCCCGAAAAGGCCGTGGCGCGTCTGCTGCCCGCCAGCAACCTGATCGATGTTGATGACTACGATGCGAGCGATGCGCCCAGTGAAGTAACCGTGGAGGACATTACGCACGAAACCGAAGAAGACGATTCGCTGTCGCTGGAGAAGAAGGAGAAAGAAATGATTGTCAAGGCGTTACGGCGCAGCAATAACAAGCGCAAATACGCGGCTCAGGCCCTTGGCATTTCAGAGCGGACGCTGTACCGGAAGATTAAACAGTATCAAATCGATGAAGAAGACTGATTCAGTTGAACGTGAAGAGTCAAGAGTGAAGCATTATTTTATAATGCGTTGGAGTTTACTCTTACTTCTTAGTTTTTCACTCTTCACGCTTTCCTGCGGAAAATACTCGTTTACGGGAACGACGCTTGATCCGACGATCAAGACGGTGACGGTCAATACCTTTACGACCTCAGCGGCCGGGGGGCCGGCCAACTTAACCTTGCAGTTTACCGAACGGCTAAAGGAGTATTATCAACGGTACACCAACCTTAAAGTAGTTCCGTCCAACGGTGATATCGTGCTGGAAGGCTCCATTACGGGGTATGATGTCTTGCCGGTGGCGGCTACGGCTTCCGACCAGGCTGCGCAGAACCGCTTGCAGGTAACGGTTCAGGTGCGGTTCTCGAATGCGAAAGACGAAACGAAGAACTTTGATCAGCCCTTCTCTTTTTACCAGGATTTCCCGGCGAACCAGACGCTTACCCAGAACGAAACCCGGCTGCTTCCCAAGATTCAGGACCAGCTCGTACTGGATATTTTCAACAAAACGGCCGCCGATTGGTAAAATAACGGTTTTTGAAACCCGGCTTGTCCCCGTTCACGCGTTGAATTTAACTCCCTGAGAAAACCAGAAACTGGTAACAATTTGTTAAATTTGACCAGGCGCCACCATCCTTACCGAATAGCACTCCAATGAATAAATTGGATAAAGAAACTTTTTCCTTCTGGGTCACACATCCGGAGGAGTTATTACCGATTGATATACAACCGCTCCAGGAAGCGATGACGGCTTTTCCGTATTGTCAGTCGCTGTATCTGCTGGCTGCAAAAGCGACTTCGATTCATCAGAAAAGTCACGCCATTGAGTACATTCGGCAAGCGGCTGCCCATGCCCTGAGCCGTAATGCCCTGCGGAAACTGATTGAGAACGAGTTTCAATGGTCTGAAAATCTGCTGAGCCGTCTCAACGAGCTATCGCTCAAACACGTACCCATTCCCGACGATTACAAAAAAGAAAGCTACGAGTTGTTTAAACGGAAAGCCGAACAAAACCAGAACGTTTTTTCCAATCCCATTTTTGATTTCGCCAAGTCGGTCAGCTTCGATGCGATTACCACGGACGAACAACAGGCCGAGGTGGCAGAGGCCATAAACGACGAACCGGAAAAATCCCTTCCGATTATTGATGAGGTACTTCAGGTCGAAAATGTAATCCAGACCACGCTCGAAAAGCAGGAAACGGTTGCCAAAGAAACCGAAACGGCTCCGGCTGACCCGGAGCGCAACCTCCAGTTGCAGCTCATCGACGATTTTATCAAGCGCGAACCGTCCATTCAGCGCCCGCGGATGCACTCCAGTGAACAGGCCGAACAGGAAGACCTCACGCGCCGAACGCCCCTGAATACCGGGGTTCCCGTTACCGAAGCCTTTGCTAAAATTCTGGCCAGGCAGGGAAAGCCCGACCGGGCCATTGACATTTACATGAAGCTAATGTTGAAAAATCCGGAAAAAAAGGTTTATTTTGCGGAGAAAATTGCGGCTCTGAAAGCTGCACGGGATCAGTAAGTTACTTCTTTTCTATAAACAATACGCATATCAAAATAACCGCAAGGGCGAACTAAAATGCTGACGGCAATAATTGTATTAATTTGTATCTGTACGGTACTGCTGATTCTGGTGGTATTGATTCAAAATTCCAAAGGGGGCGGACTCGCCGGTGAATTTGGCGGACTAGGTTCCAACCAGCTGATGGGTGTCAAAAAGACAACCGACCTGCTGGAACAGGTCACCTGGGGACTGGCCATTGCCATTATGGTTCTGACACTTTCTACCTTTATTGTCGTTGATCGGAATCCGGCTGGTGCCACCATTAACAGCGCCAACGTGGATGCAGCCGCTACCAAATCTGTTCCGGGTTTACAAACGCCTGCTCAACAGCAGCCTGCGGCTCCGGCTACTGCACCCCAGAGCGGTACGGCATCGAAATAACTGACGAAAAGTACCTCTTTTCAACCCATTGATTGTTAGACCTGTAAGGCTTTAAAAACCGTATAGGTCTTTTTTTTACCATATTTCCTAGCTCAGAAAGTATAAACCGGTGGCCTGGTTACGTTCTAAAGAAAGGTTTTGCATTCTGAATCTTTACCCAGCCTGATGAGAAAAAGTACCGCTGCTCCGCTAGCCGTTCTGTGTTGCCTGTTTGCCGCTTCCTGTCACCGTCCCTACGCACGCTACCAGCCGATACCCGTTGAATCCTTCCGTTCGGCCGGAAAGCCGCAGTCTGTGGCAGCGGCCAACGACTCCGCCACTGTTCAGGCGGATGACTGGACCCACTTACTAACGGAGCAACCGGACTCAGAGCCTCATCGGCCCGAAGCCTATGCCTCATCGGCCGTCGTTCCGCCCGTTCCAACGGTTCAGCAACGGGTTCGTCAGGCAAGCGCTTCGCTGGTCAATTCCTCCTCAACGGCTTCGTCTGAAACGAATAGCACACTGCCTCAGCAGCCCCGGCCAAAACCTAAGCCCGGTCAGAAAAAAACGCTGCGTGAAATGCTCGGGCTGAAACCCCGCAAAAAACTCAACTGGTGGCAACGGATTCCGTGGCAACTCAAGGCGTCGATTCCGGTGATTGGCGTCGCCATCATTTTTGCGGTCCTGCACATCAGCGTCCTGGCTATTATTTTCGGTTTGCTGGGTGCCTTGCTGCTCATTCGCGGTTTAAAAAAGAGCTTCAAGGTCCGTCGGCCCTGGTTTTAAGCCATCAGTCCATCGGCGAAGGGAGCCGATCCCGCCCGCCGTTTTTGCGATGGAACCGGTACATAACCGACAGCACAACGTTATTCTTGCTTCCGGTCCGTACCGGCGCCTGATCATACTGATTTACCCAACCTGCCTGTACAATCCAGTTGAGATCGAGTTGGTAGCCTAAGCCCGCATAAACCCGGTTGCGTTCCAGATTCGGGGCTTTATAATTCAGGAAAAGTTCGTCGTAGATCGAAACAAAGACGGTTTTAGGCTTGATGGATTCATTATTCAACGGAATCATCATGTTCAGGCGGTAACGGACCCGGTTTCGAAACCGTCCCTGAATGGTAATGTTCTCCGGAGTCGATTCGCCAAACCAGCGCTGTTCGATCCGGTAGCGGTGTTCAAACTTCAGCCGATCAACGTTCTGGCTCATCGTTATCTGTTCCCATAACCGGGTTTCGAGTGTCTGTGGACCATCGTTCAGATCCCGGAAATTATAAGTATGGTACCGGCCAGTCGCCACCATAGCCGAAAATGCGGGGCCTAAGTCATAACTAACCCCTCCTTTTACTTCGTAATAATTAAACTCATCAAACAACGAATTGGCTCGTAACTGCCCTTCAACAAAACCGCCCCAACCCCGTTCGCGGGCAGGAAGTTGAACGGTACCAATAAACCAGGTACCCCACGGAGGCTGCTGCGCCTGGGTAAGATCGGGTATAAGAAATAAGAAGAACAGGAAGCCAGCGAAACGTTGAAATCCTTTCAGCAACCGCTTATCAGGCAAACCGCTGGAAGAAGACCTAACGACATACAGGTCATTAAGAGATGAGGTCATTTAAAATTTGCTTGGTATTTCGTTGAAAACAACAAAAATACGAAACAACCTTCATGGCTAACTACTCTCTTTACCTTAAATAATTATCGAATAAAGCGAAAGGTAAACGGATACTTGTAGTACTCGCCGTTGTTCGCTTTTACGCCCGCCAGGATGGATAAAACAACGCTGATTAAACCGAGTACAATGAGTATGGGAAATCCAATTAAAAGGACAATCAGCAGAATGGCGACACCATAGGCAATGGTCATGGTAATCTGAAAATTCAGTGCCTCTTTGCCGTGGTAATCAACATAGGCCGATTTATCTTTCTGGATCTGCCAGACCACGATGGGGCCAACTACATTCCCAAAAGGAATAATAAAACCGGCCAGCGCGCTCAAATGAGCCAGCATACCCCACATCCGTTCATCAGACGGGCTTAAATAGTTAACAGGCGGTGGGGGCGTCGGGTTGTTGTAGGGTTGATTTTCCATGATAGCAGGGTTTGGTAAACCAAGTAAAAAGAAAGAAACGGCTTTTGCAATTTTTATCTGAAAATCAATCCGTTGCGTTAGAGCAAAAGAATGGAAGCCTTGCTTACCGCCATACGGCATCTGCACCTTGCTGGGCTTAAGTCCTGAAGCGGGGGTATTTCTACGATTTGCACTGCCTATCGTCTGGTGAAATATGCAGTTTGGAACCTATCAGAATCCGGAGGAGTTCAATCTTCGGGTGGATTTGACAACAAAAAAGAGCAGATACTGGGCGAGATGTTACGCTTCCGCGATGTTCATAAACAATAAGTATCTCAACAAAATGAAACCGACAATCACCATTGAATACTGCCCCAAATGCGGCTGGTTAATGCGCTCGGCCTGGATGGCGCAGGAATTACTAACCACCTTTACCGACGACATCCACGGTGTTCTGCTTCATCCGGCGGAGATCAGCGGACGGTTTTCGGTGGAAATTGATGGTCAGAAGATTTTTGACCGAAAAGTAGAAGGTCGTTTCCCCGAGATTAAAGAGCTAAAACAACTGGTTCGCGATGTGGTGAACCCGGAAAAACCCCTGGGGCATTCGGACAAAAAATGAAAGGGGAGCCTATTGACTCCCCTTTTCAATTATTTCGATTACGATTCCAGTTCCACGACCCAGTCGTCCTGTTCCACCACGGTGCCTTCTTTCAAAACCACCTGTTTGACGGTACCGGCTTTAGGAGCGGCCACGATGCTTTCCATTTTCATGGCTTCAATCACGAATAACGGCTGGTTTTTGTTGACTTTATCGCCCGACTTCACCAGGATTCTTGTCAACCGGCCCTGCAACGGTGACCCTACATCGCCTTCGTTTTTAATTTTGGCATTGGCCTGAAAATCAACCTTTAGTGACTTGTCGCGCACCTGGACCTGGCGGCTCTGGCCGTTCAGTTCGAACGTCACCGTGCGCATACCGTGGCTATCGGGTTCTGACACGTACGAAAGCCGTACCAGAATATTTTTGCCTTCGTCGATCTCGATCAGAATTTCCTCGTTTTCCTTCAGACCGTACAGGAAGGCCGGGGTCGGAATGATGCTCACATCACCGTGCTCCTGAACGGCTTTGTAGTACTCTTCGTACACTTTCGGATACATCTGGTACGAGAGGTAATCCAGAAAACCGTCACTCTGCGGAAATTTCTCTTCGAACTTCTTGAAGTCCTCCTCAAAATCAATCGGTAGCAGCTTCTCGTTCGGACGCCCGGTGAGCGGTTCGTCGCCCTTCAGAATAACCTCCTGTAGCTCTTGCGGGAAACCTCCGTAGGGCTGCCCCAGTTCGCCTTTGAAGAAACCTTTCACCGATTCCGGGAACGACAGCGACGCCCCTTTTTTGACTACATCCTCGGCGGTCAGGTTGTTTGAGGTCATGAACAGGGCCATATCGCCCACCACCTTTGACGAAGGCGTCACTTTCACAATATCGCCAAACATCTGATTGACAATACTATAATTCTTCTTCAGCGTCTCAAACTTATCGCCCAGCCCCAGCGCAATGGACTGCGGCTTGAGGTTCGAATATTGCCCGCCGGGAATCTCGTTCTGGTACACCTCCGCACTACCGGCTTTCATGCCCGACTCGAACGGATAATACCATTCCCGAACGTCCTCCCAGTAATTGGAGTAGGCATTCAGCGAATTCAGGTTGATTGAACTTTCGCGCTCGTGGCCCTGCAACATCGCCACCACGGAGTTGAAGTTGGGCTGTGAAGTCAGGCCCGACAGGGCACCCAGCGCACAATCGATCACGTCAACCCCCGCATCAACGGCTTTCAGGTAGGTGGCCGCCTGAATCGACGAAGTATCGTGCGTATGCAGGTGAATCGGAATGTTAACGGCTTTTTTCAACTCACGAACCAGCACTTCGGCTGCCAGCGGTTTCAGCAAACCGGCCATGTCTTTGATCGCCAACATATGCGCCCCTTCGTCTTCCAGTTGGCGGGCCATATCGAGGTAATATTGCAGCGTGTACTTCTGCTGATCCGGGGCCAGCATATCGCCGGTATAGCAGATGGCGGCTTCGGCCAGTGCATTGGTGCGTTCGCGCACGGCCCGGATGCTCACCTTCATGGCTTCCACCCAGTTCAGCGAGTCGAAAATCCGGAACACGTCGATGCCGTTTTCCCAGGATTTCTCCACGAATTTCTCGATCAGGTTGTCGGGGTAGGCCGAATAACCCACCGCATTTGAGCCCCGGAACAGCATCTGCAACAGCATGTTGGGCATGGCCTCGCGGAATTTCTGCAAACGCGTCCACGGACTTTCGTGCAAAAACCGCATTGCTACGTCGAACGTAGCTCCCCCCCAGACTTCCATCGAGAAGAGCTCGGGGTGGCTTTTGGCAAACCCTTCGGCTACCGCCAGCAGGTCTTTTGTCCGGACGCGGGTGGCCAGCAACGACTGGTGGCCGTCGCGGAAGGTCGTGTCGGTATACAGAACGGGTTTCTGGTCACGAACCCACTCCACGAATTTTTCCCGGCCCAGCTCCGTCAAACGGTCTTTATTGCCTTTCGGGCAGTCGCCGTATTTATCGTACACCGGAATCACGGGCGTACGGAATTTATCCTTGGGACCGGGTTTCACCTTTACTTCCGGGTTCCCGTTGACAATCACATCGGCCAGATAATTCAGGGCCCGCGTCGAACGGTCCTGGGGTTTACGCAGATCAAACAGTTCGGGATGGTTCTCGATAAACGAAACCCGCGCTTCGCCCTGCTGAAAAATCGGGTGAGCAATTACGTTGAGCAGGAACGGAATATTGGTTTTCACCCCCCGAATCCGGAACTCCACCAGGGCGCGTCTCAACCGCTGGGTAGCCCCCCGGAGCGTACGGCCCCGCGATGACACTTTCACGATCATCGAATCGAAATAGGGTGAAATTTTCACGCCGGGGTACGAACTGCCTTCGTCGAGCCGGATGCCAAAACCGGCGGCATTGCGGTAGGCAATGATGGTACCAAAGTCGGGCCGGAAATTGTTGGCCGGGTCTTCGGTAGTTACCCGGCACTGAATGGCGTACCCGTTCAGCGGTATTTCGTCCTGGTGGTTGATGTAAATACCGTTGTCGGACAACTTATATCCCATCGCAACCAGGATCTGCGTCCGCACCAGGTCGATACCGGTTACTTCTTCCGTGATGGTGTGCTCCACCTGAATCCGTGGATTGACCTCGATAAAATAAATGTTCTCGTTTTTATCGACCAGAAATTCAACCGTCCCGGCGTTGGAATAATTGGCTTGCTTACCAATTTTCAGGGCGTATTCGTACAGTTTATTCTTGGTGGCCTGCCGCAGTCCAAAAGAGGGAGCGACCTCGACAACCTTCTGAAAACGACGCTGTACCGAGCAATCCCGTTCGTAGAGGTGAACAATATTCCCGTGCGTATCGCCCAGCAACTGCACCTCAATGTGCTTCGGATCGACCACGAATTTCTCCAGGAAAATGGTATCGTCCCCAAACGCGTTTTTCGCTTCGTTACGGGCTTCGTTGAATGCCTTTTCAAAATCTTCCTCCTGGCGAACCACGCGCATCCCGCGTCCTCCCCCACCGGCCACGGCTTTGATCATCACCGGAAAACCAATCCGTTGCGCTTCTGAAAAAGCGACTGCATAGTCCGACAAATCTTGCCGACTGTCGGGAATCATCGGTACATCAGCCAGGGTAGCCAGGTTTTTCGCCCGAACTTTATCCCCCAGCAAGTCCATCGCTTCCGGCGTCGGCCCCACGAAAATAATGCCTTCTTCCCGGCACCGGCGCGCCAGCGTCACGTTCTCCGACAAAAAGCCATAGCCCGGGTGAATCGCATCAATTTTTTTTCGTTTGGCAAGTTGAATAATTCCTTCAATGTCTAAGTAGGGCTTCAACGGTTCATCGTCGCGACCGATCTGGTAGGCTTCATCCGCTTTGTAGCGGTGAAGCGAGTAACGGTCTTCATACGTATAAACGGCAACAGTAGTAATCCCTAACTCGGTGGCAGCCCGCATGATACGGATAGCGATTTCGCCCCGGTTGGCGACGAGCAGGCGGTGAATCGGGCGAATATAATCTTTCATGTGTCCCAGAACAGCAGGATGGGTTTTCGAAATTTGTGAACAATGCGGCAAGTTTATGGAAAAGTTTGTAAAAATCAGGCTTTACCGAAGGTTCATCGGAAAAGTATGGTTTTTCGTCAAATATTGCAGTGTTCGGCGACCACCCGCTCGTTTGCAAGGGATTACCCGTCATTCAAACGGTTTTATTTCAACTACACCAACGGTTTACGCCGACGCATCAGCCACTGTTTAGCACCAAAAACCACCATCCCGGTCAGAACAATCAGTCCGACATCGATTCCTACGCGCTGCAAACCATCCCAGGCCAAATCCAGTCGCCCACACGCCAGCGAAACGCCCACCATAGCCATCGCCGTGATGACCACCATCGCAATGAGCGCCCCGGCAATGACGCTGCGCCGGTAAGCCGCTACAATGATACAGCCCGCCAGTGTTCCCCCGAACGAAACCGTGATGTGTTTCCCCGTCGGATTAGAAATGGCTTCCACCTCGGGATTATGCGTAAATTCGTCCACATTGGTAACCCCCAGCCATTGCAGGATTAAAAAGGTGAGCAGTGCTCCCAGGCTCACCAGACCGTAGCCGATCAGCGACGAACGCAACCCAAATAATGCCGTTTGGCGGTTGTTCAGAATAATTCCCAACGGGACTTTTGCCAGCGGCTCAAAGCCCGGCGCAATAATGGAAGCGGCCACAAATGCCAGGGTTTGCGGACCCGGCTCAGACACCAGCCCAACGGCCGAGATGACGCCACCCAGTGCCATCAGCGTTATGAAATTACCCGTCAGACGACCCTGATACCGCAGCCCGCTCTCCATTTCCTCCCAGATAGCTTCGTCGACATCGAGCCGAATCTTCTCATGCTTTTCGGGATTTATCATACTGGCCAGTTCGGCCGTGGCGATGGCGTAATGACTGGGCGGGCATACGTGCTCAATGCGACGCAGAACCTCGTCCGCTCCTGAATTGAGGACATGGATGGTCATGGTATCTCCCGTCGGTTTGACCGAACCACCCCGGTGGAGCGACAGGCTGATCACCTCATCGATGGACTGGAGTTGATGAATCAGGGGATCGGTGTAAGCAGGCGTCAATGAAACAGTGAATGTACGTTGCATGAAACAGGTAAATTCAGATGGCTAGTCATGATAACCAGCGGAACAGGGCAAGCGTTTGATTTCTAATCATATTCTAATGAAAGTCATCAGCCTTACGCTGCCGTCCTTTTCCGGCAATTACCTGTTTCATTCGCGTACGGATGTCCCTTATTTCGTTACACCTGCACCAGTTTCCAGCGCCCCCGCCGAAACACCAGCACCGCAATAACGGCCAGCAACGACTCGCTGAAAGCCACCGACCAGAACACACCCGAAGGCCCCCACTCCAGCGAGTTGGCCAGCACATAGGCCAGCGGCACTTCAATAATCCAGAAACACACCACGTTGATAATCGTCGGCGTCCGTGTATCTCCCGCCCCATTCAGCGCCTGACTGATGACCATACCGTAGGCAAAAAAGACGTAGCCCAGACAGAAAATCCGCAGGCACTGCACGGCGATGTCGACCACTTTCGGATCACGATTGAAAAAACTGACGATCTCGGCCGCTCCCATATAAAACAGAATGCCGACGCTCAGCAAAAACAGCATGTTGCAGAAAGCCGCCCGCCAGGCCGACGTTTCGGCCCGTTCAGGTTGCCGGGCACCCAGGTTCTGTCCGACCAGCGTAGCGGCCGCGTTGGCCATCCCCCAGGACGGCATAATGGTAAAAATCATGATGCGAATGGCAATGGTGTAGCCCGCTACAACGTCGCTGCCGAACGTTGACAGGATGCGCGTCAGGAATACCCAACTGGCCGAGCCCACCAGAAACTGCGCCGTTCCACCGGCGGCAATGCCCAGCAGATTGCGAATAATGGCTGTATCGGGTCGAAAATCTGCCGTATCCACCTGCACACCCCGGCCGTTCTGCATCAGCTTAAACAATTGATACGACGCCCCGGCCGAACGACCGATTGTTGTGGCAATGGCCGAACCAATGACCCCCATTTCGGGAATGGGACCCCAGCCGAAAATGAAGACCGGACACAACACAATGTTGAACCCATTCGCAATCCAGAGCGACCGCATGGCCACAGAGGCATCTCCGGCTCCCCGCAAACAACCGCTCAGGGTATAGAGCAAAACGATAACCGGCGAACTGGCAAAAATCAGCCGGGTAAAGCCCGAACCGCTGGCAATCAGGTGTTCGTCGCCACCCATAGCCCGCAGAATATCGGGGGCAAATACCGCTCCGGGAATACCGATCAGTAAGGCAACGGCGACGGATACCAGAATGACCTGCGCAACCGATTTGCCGGCTTCACGGGCGTTGCCTTCGCCCACCCGCCGGGATACCAGTGCGGTGGCCGCCGTACTCAACCCAATGGCAACGGAATAAACAATGGTTAAGACCGACTCAGTCAGGCCGACCGCAGCCACGGCTTCGGTGCTGATTTTAGCTACAAAAAAGACGTCTACAATGGCAAACAGCGACTCCATTACCATTTCCAGTACCATCGGAACTGACAGCATGAAAATGGCCCGGTTGATGCTACCAGACGTATAATGGCCTTCAGAACCGCGCAATGCGGCTAGTAACAGGCGAAAAAACTTCGTCATAGAAACAAAAGCTGATTGGCGACGGATGCGCCGAATACTAATTATCTGGAAAAATGAAAAGAGAACCATCGGTCGGTCAGACCTGACGGTTGTAGCAGAATGGAGAGGCCCATTAAAGGGCGATAACAGCGGTATTCATTGGCGTTTCGCTTTGAGACCGCAAATGTACAGAAAGTTTTTTACCGGAAAAGAAAGATTGAGGGAACGGTATTTCTCTTTTAAAAGTTATATAATATATTTGTGCCCTCTAAAAGGTAGTACGCCAATGAAAATGTTAGCCGTTTACGGCCCCTTCCGCTTCCGCTAAAAACCGTTTCTTCATCTAACGGTTGTAATTCTTATTCTCATTTGTAATTTAAGGTTGTCGAAACCCGTCCGGGTGGCTTTTGCGTGCATTTTACGTAAGCAACGCCTGGCTTGTTTGGCTCCTTACAAATCCATTCCATCTATGATCGAAACACACAAACAGCCCGAAACCGCGGTTCTGGTGGCCCTGGTAACGCAAAAACAGTCGGCCGAAAAAACGCAGGAGTATCTGGAAGAGCTGGCTTTTCTGGCCGAAACATCGGGTGTCATTACCGTTAAATCGTTTATTCAGAAGCTCGACCGACCCGATATCCGCACCTACGTGGGGAAAGGAAAGCTGGAGGAAATCAATACGTTTGTTATCGACAATCCAGTTGATACGGTTATTTTTGACGACGATCTGTCGCCTTCACAGGTGCGGAACCTCGAAGCGGCTCTGCCGAACATCAAAGTGCTGGACCGGAGTCTGCTGATTCTGAATATTTTCTCGATGCGGGCACAAACCGCCCAGGCTAAATTGCAGGTCGAACTGGCTCAATATCAATATATGTATCCGCGTCTGACCCGGATGTGGACTCACTTAAGCCGGATGAAAGCCGGGGTGGGTACGCGGGGTCCGGGTGAAAAAGAACTCGAAACGGACCGCCGGATTGTGAAAGACCGGATTGCGTTTTTGAAGGATAAGCTGGAGAAAATTGATAAACAAAGCGTGACCCGCCGGAAAGAACGCGACCGGCTGGTGCGCGTGGCGCTGGTCGGTTACACAAACGTGGGCAAGTCGACCCTGATGCGGACGCTGGCGAAAGCCGATGTTTTTGCCGAGAACAAACTTTTCGCAACGGTTGATTCGACGGTTCGGAAGGTGGTATTGGGCAACATTCCGTTTCTGCTCACGGATACGGTCGGGTTTATTCGGAAACTGCCCACAACGCTGATCGAAGCCTTTAAATCGACGCTGGATGAGGTGCGCGAAGCGGATATTCTGCTGCACGTGGTGGATGTGTCGCATCCGTCGTTTGAGGAGCACATTGGTGTAGTCAACGATATTTTGTCGGAAATTGGTGTAGGCAACACCGCCGGTGAAAAACCAATGATTCTGGTTTTCAACAAAATTGACCAGTTTGAGCCGCGCGACGAGTGGATGCACCAGGATGATGATTTCGACGATAACCTGCCGGTAGCGATCCGGAAGCAGTCGGCTCTCGATTATTTAAAAAAAACGTATTTGACGCAAAAAGCTGAACACGTCGTTTTCATTTCGGCCGAGAAGCGCGAAAATCTCGACGAACTGCGTAACCTGCTGTATACCTTAGTAAAAGAGAAGCATTACAGCATCTACCCCAACTGGCTGGAAGTACCCCTGGGCGAATGGGCAGAGGAAACTGACACCAGCGAGGATTTTGGTAAATAGCAGATTTCTAAGCATTTTTGCAGTAAATACTGCAATACAGACCTGTATGGCCGTTCAGAACCATACAGGTTTTTTCTGGTCTCATAGTTCAACGGATAGAATAGAAGTTTCCTAAACTTTAGATCTGGGTTCGATTCCCGGTGGGACCACGAAACAGGGTAAAAAGTGCCTTTACAGCGCGTGAAGGCACTTTTTCATTTCCTAATTCATTTCCTAATGCTTTTATCACCCCTCTTTTTTCCTAATTATTTCCTAATGGGAGAGCCTTACTAACCGGTATGGGAGAGCATCAAAATTTCACTAAGAAGCTGATCATCAAAGATGATTATGTGAAAAAAGACGGTACCAGCACGTTATATATTTACGTGGGCATTGATGGCAAATTTGAACGAATTAATCTGAAGATTACCTGGCCAGTAACCCACTTCGATAAGAAGACCGGGAAGCTGATCGCCCGAAGCCGAAACGATAAGGATTTTAACGATTATACCCTGATCATCGAAACCGAAATGGCGAAGGTGAACGAAATCTTCAAATCGTATCGCCTGGCGGGGAAAAAGCTGAATCTGGATCAGCTACTAGAAGATTATCATTCGTTTACGTCCAAAAACGATTTTCTACGGTTCTGGGAAGCCGAAGTAAAAGAACGCTGGAAGCGGAAGAAGATCGAAGCCAACACCAGGGCGGGCCACATCGCCACGTTAAACAAACTGAAGGTATTCTGGAAGCAGGAAGCCCCCAAACGACAGATTAAAGCGCCAGCGGGATCGGATCAGCCACCGCTTCCGTTTATGGAAGTAACGCCGAAGCTACTGGAAAACTTCAGAGCGTTTTTAAGAAACCACTACGAAAACGGCGTGGGTACCGTTGAAAAATCAATCAAAGACGTTCGTACGTATGTGAAGCGGGCGCTGGCGGATGGAAACGTGTTTGATGATCCCTTTAAGGTGGTTAAAGTATCGCACCCACAGACAAATCCTGATGTTTTGACGGAAGATCAGCTGGTAATACTTCTGAAGATGTTTAACGACAATAAGACCCCCGAAAGCTGGGTGGTAGTACTTCGCCACTTTCTTTTCAGCTGCTTTACCGGCCTTCGGATTTCAGACGCTAAAACCGTTGGTCATGAGCATATTAAAGGCGATTGGCTGGTAATTATGCCATTTAAAAGCCGTAAATTTCAGAAGATCATCCGGATCCCGATTCACCCGATGGCCCGGCCCTTAATTTCTACCTCGTTGGGAAAACTATTCCAAACCTACAGCGATCAGTATACGAACCGGCTTCTGGCGAAAATTGGCGAAGCGGCTGGCGTTGATTTTAAAATGACAACGCATACGGCCAGGCATACTTTCGGAACGTTGTTTATCGAATTAGGTGGCGATGTGGTAACCCTGAAGGATTACATGGGACACAGCAAGCTAGAAACTACAATGAAGTACGTACACATCAGCGAACGCAGGAAGAAGGAACGGATCAACGTGTTCGATAAAATCTTTAAGACGGCCAGGGAAGATAAAGGCGGCCAGGGTGCCGCTTAGTATAAACATTGCCGTTTTTTCGGCTGGAATCGCACATTTTAGCAAGTGGGCGTACCTTTAAGACAATTTATAATTATAGGATGAATGCTGTAAGGTGGCCGGGTTTCCTAGCCACCTTCTTTTTATTTTTTTTCATCCGTATGAGGATTGTGCATATCTCCTAAGCTTTTATCAGGTAATATAATTCTACCTGTTTCTTTTTCAACTAGTCTTACTTCTAAACCTTCTTGACCTGGGTCTATCCATAAAGCTCCGTCTTCATTATAAGTTAATTTAATCCGATCCAAAACCCTTTCTTCTTTAGGTACGAGGTTTAAAGTACCTAACATGGGGTTATACCTTTGTGTAACGACTTCAACTTCGGTACTAAAATCAGTTGATGCTTTAAAAGAGATCACTCTAGCATTTTCTCTACTCACAAATCCTTCAACTGAATAATTGATAAACTGTCTTTCACCTGATATCCAACCAAGCTTTTTAAACACAGATTCCCAAAAATTCATGGTTCTCCATACGTTGTAATTCAAGCTTTTGTTTGGTATTCGATCAGAAAGTAGTGCTACGTCTTTATCATCACTACTATATTCCCCCTGTGAATCTATATACTTATTATTAATTAGTAGCTCACGTACTTGAGTCCTATACCTAAGAGTAGGTATCCATTTCTCATGTTTAGGCTTAGGATCTTTTGAAGGGAGGAAACGCTTGGCTTCAATTTCATGATGTTTCAAGACGTTGAAAACATCACCTACAATTGCATATTCTAAACATAGATTCTTTAGATAATAAAAATCATTATAAGGTTTTGGCATCATTTCTCTGAAATGAAACAATTCACCCGCTACTTTCTTTCCAGCTGCTAGTAACTTTCCATCACCAACCTCATTAGTTTGAAGGCACTCTACAAAATCGCAATAAGCCCCCATAACATCTCTATTGAAGCTATTTAATATCTCGTTTCTCATTTTAAAATAGTCAAATCTTCATGTATTAGGATAAAGGTCAAAGACTGTTTAGAAATGAGCTTTAGAGTCTATTTTTTATAAAATCCGCCACGGTCTGGCGGTTCACACCCAGGATTCGGCTGATCGCTGAATGACTTATTTTATTCTTTAGCAACTCCCTAATTGTTTCTTCCTTCCCGGTCAGTTTGGTTTCCTTCGATTTGGATCCGGCCGGGCGGCCTAATATCTGACCTTCGGCTTTCCTGCGCTCTAGGGCTTCTTTCGTTCGTTGACTGATCAGCTGGCGTTCAATCTCGGCCGATAAACTGAAAGCAAAAGCTAGTACTTTACTGGATATCGTGTTTCCTAGTTCGTACCCTTCTTTAATGGATATCACCAATACTTCCTTCTTCATGCACTCATTCAGAATAGACATAATTTCCAGAAGGGAACGTCCCAGGCGGGAAAGTTCAGTTACGTAAACGATATCACCCTTTTTCAAACTGGCCAGCAATTCGCCCAGTTGGCGATCCTGGGCGGCCTTCACGCCCGAAGCGGTTTCTTCGATCCATCGATCAATGTGATGGCGCTTTTCATCGGCAGCCTTTAGGATCTGGAAGCGTTGATTTTCTACAGTTTGTACGTCGGTGGAAACTCGTAAATAAGCGTAGATCATACACTAGTTATTAATAACGTATAGCCGAAAATTGAATGCTTGGGCTAGTTCTAAGTAGTCTCCTAAACTGTATCTTCTTCTCTGAATGAATATCAGCTTGAAAAGGTCTAGAATCTCCGATTCCGAGTGACAAAAGCGAAGCAATTCTAGAGCTTCTTCTTTGGAGTGGGTTGGCTGATCCATCAATCTTTGGAACTTATGATTTCAACAAGTGGAAGAACTACCTCCCAGGTAGACTCTTGAAACTTCTCGACTGGCCAGAAATCCACCACACCAGGGGAATTACTTTTATCATCGTTCAGAAAATTGATTAGTACCACCGCGCGAAAGAAGCCAGGGATCGGATAAGTATCTTCCACCGCCATCAGGATCAACGGCGGTTTAGAGTTAAAACTCAACCGTGATATAAGCAGAGTTCCAAGCTTAAAATTAGCCATTTTTGGCGATGCAGGATTAAACGCATTTAACTGAATTAATTTACGCAATTATAGCCAGATTCAAACCACATTTCATTGGATAGTTTTCGCTGATAGAAAACGCCCGTTTAAACCCTACAAAAAAGCCCCCGAACAACTTGTTCGAGGGCCAGCCCGCCAGTGCGATAAAATACCCATTACACCCGCCACAGTTCCAGCTGGGCCGGAATGACCCGCTGATCTTTGGCCAGGTTCATCTTCGCCGATCCTACCAGGTAGTTTACCCCTTTAATGTGAACTTTATTCCGGAAGGAAAACGTGGCCAGATCGGCGGGCGTAAGAGCCACATTTTTCGACAGCTTGAACGTTCCGGCCTTAAACCGTTCAAAGCGCCGATACCCCGAATCCACCAGGTTATTTTCTCCGTTCCAGATCAGGCTTCGCGTTCCGCTGGTATGGGTGGCCGTGGGTACGCCCGAAACCATCCCGTTCCAGAACAACAGCTTCGGAAGCGCCCGGCTTTGGCTATCCTTGTTTAGCGGGCTGATCCCTGGCTGGCTACACATGGCCAGGCCTGAAACTGGATTCTTCAGGTACGTCGAAAGTCGGGAACGGATCGACAGCACCGAACCGCCTTCATTTTCGGCCGTTTCGGGCGTAATGTACTTATCCATTGCGGCCGGGATCGGTTTCATTAGGGCATCGTTTCCATCCAGTTCATACCCTAATTCCAGCCGGTTAACAATTTCCGGCGTTTTGGTGTGACCTGGATCCGCTTTTTGCGTCCAATCTATTATACAGGCCGATTTTAAGACATCTTCCCCGAAGCCGATATCCAGCACCTTCCGCCGAACGTCGAAATCCAGGAATAAATTAAACAGCTTCCGAAGCTCCAGCAAAAGCCCGCCCGCCGTCAGATCCGGCAAATGGTTGGCCGGAAAGATCGCCGTGGCGGAATCTAAGGAATACAGGTTCGCCAGCACCAGCCGCGAAAGATCCGGATCATCCAGAAACGCCCCTTTAAACTTCCAGCCCACCCGCTGGCCAAATTGCTCCAGCACCCAGCGAAGAAAGAAATGGGGAACCCTGGCTTCGTCATTATACCAGCCGTTTCCCGAATCGTACTTGTTGACGATCCCGCTGAAGCTTTGGTTTCCGTAGAAGCCAGGGTTTTCAATGGATGGCAAACAATACGGATCCACCAGATGATCAGCGGGCGAAACGTTCAGCGCCGGAAGCGCCAGCTGGGTGAAGTTGATTTCCGACAGCGCCAGCCCTTGCAGATCGCCGAAGATTTCGCCCAGGTTTTGCGTAAAGTACAGCACCGTTTCCCCTTCCGCCGATTCCTGGATCTTCACGTACCCCTGTTCGATCACCTGGCTATCCACGTACTTTTCACAGTAATACCGCCGGTTGGTGTACCCCACTTGCGGATCATAGAAATAACCCAGCACCCGGCGATTCAAGGGCGTGTCCGGAAGTGTGAAACTGTTGACCCTGGAACCTTGCACCGTGGCAAAGTCCAGAAGCGGATTATACTTTTCCAGGGTAATCTGGGTACCCGGTTTTAGATCCACCGAATACCCTTCAATTCTGATATCAAACATATTATTTAAAGTTGCTGGCTTCGGCCACCACGTTTACATGGTTCACCACGTTTACAAAGGTTGATACACTTAGATTTTTGTCGGCGATCCGGTTCAGGTAGCCGTTTGATTGCCCGATCGAACCGGCCAGGTTATCCAACTTCTGGCGAAGCGTAAGAACGACCATCGTATTTCCAGCCTGTTCGGCTTTGATCAGCTGATCCAGCAGGGCGGATATTTCTTTGATCAGTTCGGAGTGGTGGGCGTTCATTGAAAGCCGCATCAGTAGCAGACTGGAAGCCACCGATTTTTGAAGATCTTCGGACTGTTTCGCCAGGCCGGTTGTAAACTTACCCGCCAGGAATTCGCCGATTTCCGCCAGCGCCAGGGCAGTCGCTTCCGTATTATCGGCGATCGATTCCATTAGCGCCTGGCTTTGCTCGATCTGTTCCTGAGTTGCGTCCACGCTGGCCTGAGCCGATTCCACGCCCGCCGTTCCATCGCCCGATGATCCGTAATTTGCCCCCGTATCGCCCAGGTAATCATCCGCATTGTAGGAAATCCCACCATCTTCGTACTTCCGCCAGCTGGGCGATCTGGGAACATAATCGCCGTAGGTGCCGCCATCGCGGAAGATCTTCGCGCCGTTTTTGTGCATACTGGAGTGAAGAAGCATATCGATAATTGGCCCGTTATTCCGGCGCGTTTCCCTGGAAAGGATCATAAACGGTTCCCCGCCTTCGGCTTCGCCCACTTCCTGGCCGGTTGCCCGGTCGATCATCGAAATTCCCGCTTCACCAGGGCGCGATCCGTGGCGGCCGCCCTGAAGTACGCCCGCGTTTTTAAAGTAGCCCTGGCCGATTTTACCCCCTTTGGCGAAGGTGGGCGGCTTCTGGCTCTTGATCATTCCCACCTGGATCGCCGTGGCCGCTGCCGCACCCGCTACCCCAATCAAGCCCAGCGGCCAGCCCATTGTGGCCAGCGATTTCAGGGCAGCTTGCGCCCCGTTGACGATCGCCATCGTAATATTCAGGGCTTGTTCGCGCTTCCAGGCCTTCAGCTTTTCATCTTTGATTTTGGCTTCCGTGTCTTTGGTAATCTCGACCACCTTTTTATCATAGGTGTCCTTATCGATTACCCCTTTATCGTACTGCTCTTTCCAGGCCGCCAGCTGTTTATCCTTCTCCTTTGTAATTTTGGCAATCTGACTATCCAGATACTTCTGATTGAGTTGCTGAAGCGTATTGATCACCTGGCCCGCCACCTTCAGCGTTTCCTGGCCTTTGGCGGTAAAGTCCTGAAGCGCCTTCTGATTTTTAGCCTGTTCGTTGGAAAGCTTCAGGTTCAGCAAGTCCAAAAACTTGCTGTAATCGCCGTTCATCAGCCCATCAATGGCTGAAAAAAACTGTTGCTGATTGGCCAGGCGTTGGGCCGTACGTTCCTGGGTTAGCGCCGTTTTCTGGTTTTCGTAATTCAGATCGTTCGCCGACAATTCAGCCTTCAGGCGATCATCGATCGCTTTATCCGCCTGGGCGCGTCGATCCGAATCGGCGATCAGTTCGGCGTTTTTGGCCTTTTCTTCGGCCGCTTCGTTCAGAAGCTTCTGACGGTTGTAATTGTACTCGGCGGTGAGTCGATCCAGCTTCGCTTCGTAAATCGCCTGGGCGTTGTTTTTGGCCAGGTTTAGGTTCAGATCGGCATTCGCCACGGCGGCCTGGAATTGCAGATCAAAAAGCTGGCGTTCGCCCGCCAGTTCCTTTTCCCGCTTTTCGGTATTCTTCTGAAGTTCCTTCTGGCGCTGATCGTCGTTTTCCTTCTGGATATCGCTGGAAAGCTTTTTATTGATCAGATCCAGCGCCTGGGCTTTCCGGGTTTCGTCGGTAATCGTGCGTTCCACTTCGGCCTTTGCCCCTTCGGCCTGGAATTGCAGTTCCGCCAGCTTCCTTTCGTGTTCGTCGGCGATTAAGCTGATCAGCAGTTTCTTCTGTTTATCGGCCGCTTCCCGATCTTCCTTTTCCTTCTTTTCCCGGTACTCTTTTTCGATGGCCGCCTTTCCGGTTTCGTACGCTTTATCGGCCGCCGTGAATTGCGCCAGCTTCAGCTTTTGATCGGCCTGGCTTTCCTGGATCTTCTTTTTCTCCTGATCCAGTTCAAACTTCAATTGAGCGATTTTGCGCGTTTGTTCGTCCGCAATGGCCGCGATGTTGGCCTTTTTAGCCGCTTCAATTGCGTCCTGATTGGCTTTCTTCTTATCGTCGGCCAGCTTCTTTTCGTGATCCCGGCGCTTCTTCTCATCATCCGACAAATAGCCCGCGTTATCCTTCGACATACCCGCCAGGCCGCCCTTATTGGCCGTGGCGGCATCCTGGGCGGATTTTTCCGCGCCCGCTTTGCTGGTGGCGGTTTTCTTGTCTACGTGGGATTTGTGATCGGCTTCGATCTTGGATTGCTCGGATTTGATCTTATCCGAATAGCCCTTTCCGTACGCTTCGGCAATTTTGGTACCGCCCGAACTCCAGATTTTAGCCGCCCCGGCGAAGTCCAGGTTTTTTAAAGCCGATCCGAAATCTTTTACCAGGCTTAACCCCACTTTCAGGGCTTCCCAGACACCGGCAATTCCCGCCCGAAGCGGTTGAACGTTATTGTACAGCAGGGCAAACCCAGCCACCAGCAGCGCCACGGCGGCCACCACCAGACCGATCGGGTTCATGGCCATCACCGCGTTTAATGCAGTTTGTGCCGTGGTTACGGCTCCCGTTGCGATTGTCTGCAATTTTTTAGCGGCCGTAATTCGTAGGGCATTGGCTTCGGTATAAATCGCCTGGGCGTTGAACGTCACCAGCGCCACGGTCAGCGCCCCGATGGCCACTTTATTTTCATTCACGAAGGCCGGAATGGCGCGAATGGTATTCACGAACGTAATCAGCCCCGCGCCCGCTTTGATCACAATCGGAAGAAGCGCCTGGCCTAACTCCACCGACAGGCTTTTCACCTGTTTCCCCATCTTATCCAGTTGGGCGGCCGCCGTTTCGTTTTTGGTGTTAAACTCATTGGTTAAGCTTTTACCTTTCTCCATTTCTACCCTGGCCAGGGTTTGGTACTTGGTAACTAGCTCCGTCTGATCCTTCAATAAGGACATTACCTTCGTGGCTTCCTGGGATTTGATACCCATATCCGCCAGGCGCTTCGCCACTTCATCGGCCGGAACGCCCTTCAAACTGGCCGCTAAATCCTGAAGAAATTTATTCGGGTTGGTGTTGATCAGCTTCTTCATTTCGGCTTCCGAAATTCCCAGCTGAGTCGCAAAGGTGGCCGTATCGACAGCCGCCGTTAGCAGGATGTTTGATAGACCACCCGCACCGATTTCAGCCGATAAGCCTAGTTCCTGAAGGGCCGCGCCTAACCCCATCGTTTCGCTGATTTGTGGGCTTAAATCGCCCAGCTGGCCCATTCGGGCCGTAAAATCCGCCACTACCGGAGCCGTAGCCGAACCGGCCGCGCCCAGGGAGTTTAAAGCCGATCCGATATCGTTGATCGCTTCGCCGGGCTTCATATCGGCCGTTTCCTTAAAAAGCTTCTGAAGCCCGCCGATTGTACTGGCTACTTCTTCCGCGCCCCCGGTAAACTCATCGCCCAGCGCCACCACGGCTTTATCAATCGATTCCACGAAGCCTAAAACTTCCTCTTTGGCGATACCCAACTGGCCCGCCACTTTGGCGATATCCGCCAGATCTTCCACGGCCGTACGGGTGTCAATTTTCCCGATGGCTTCCATCAGGCCTTCCACCTGCTCAATCTCCATTTCCGTAGATTTGGCGATATCCGCGATCGCATCGGACATTTCGGCCGCCGATGTAATCGACTGCTTTCCGAAGCTGATTACTTCTTCGATGATGTTTTCCAGGCTGAAGGCCGCAAAGGTGGCCGCGAAGGCTTCCTTAAACCGGCCCATCGCCGTAGTTCCGTCATCGATCGGTGTACGAAGGGCGTTCATTTCTTCCCGCACTTCCCGGATCCGGTTATCGACCCCATCGACTTCTTTCATTTTGTCGATCCAGGCATCCGATCCCACTTTCAGATCTTTCAGTTCGGCGTTCAGCTGGCGGCTTCGGGCGTTTAGCTCCCGCATGGAAGCATCCGAAAGATCAATGGCGGAAGTGAATTCCTTGATTTCGGCTTTCAGATCCGCCTGAAGGTTCTTCAGTTCCTTCCAGCCTTCGGATCCTTCTTCGCCCGCTTCCTTCATGCGTCGAAGCTCTTTGTTTACTTCCGACATAGCCCCCTGAAGCTCCTTCAGGGTGGCTTCGCCTTCGTCGCCATCGATGATTAGCTTTATTCGACTGACTTCAAATTCATTCATAGTTTGCCTTGAAAAAAAAATGCTTCCGACGAACTTCGCCGAAAGCATTTTCTTATGGTAGGACGCCATTTAAGGGTTTAAGGCGACTTTCTATCCATTGTTTCAAACATATCTTCCAGAAGGAACAGCCGGTGATTCGTATCCCGGTATTCAGCCAGCGGAACGATATCAGGATCATACCCCATGATGTTAATAATCCGAAATGCTTGCCGAAGCGCAAGCTGCATATTCTGAAAAGGGGTGCCGACAACGGAATCATCAAACTCTTTCATGGCATCAAACAGCGGTGCCACATTGACCAATTGACCTGTATGTGGATTATGAACCAGAATCGGATCTTTGATTTCTATATCCAAAAGCATAATTTTGAATTACAATAAAGGGTAAAACTTCGACGGTCCGCCGTGGCGGTTTGATTCTTTAGCCCGGTGCTCGTAACACCGGGCTTTTTTATTTAATTATCAGAGTTCTTAAACTCATCCCGGAAGAGTTTGTAATGATCGCGCGTTTCCTGAGTGTTCTGACGCGAAAGGGCTTTCGACTCCAGTTCTAGTTTTGCCAGATCTTCCATATCGCTTCGGTTGGCTTCATAGATCTTATTCTTAATTCGAGCAATCTTAGCATCGACAAAAGCCTTTCGCTTTAATCGATCCCGAACGGTTCCCATCAATAGCTGGTCAACCGTTACATACATCCATACGGCAAAATTAGGATTCAACCAGGCCGCAAAATCTAATGCAACGATACGGTGCATCCATGTACCGTGACGATAGTTCACTCTTACTAAATTTTCCTCAGAATTAACCCCATTAAAAGGGTTTCCTGCTTCTGAGTTTCCAGAAATCTGGAAACTCAGGCAGGCTTGGATAATACCTTTTGCCCTATCTGTGACTAAATAATTTGAAGGTTTTTCACCAAAGGCCTTCGCCATTTCCGTGGCATTTACCATCATGTTAGCAGCTGACAAGTCGAATTCAATAACCTTGTCGTCATACAAGCATTCAATAATTTGTGTAGTCATAAGAATTAAAGTTTGATTAGACACCACAATGTTATATATTATTTATTATATAATATATGTTATTTACAGAAATATTTTCTAACATAGATTATTGCCATACATTTGTAGAAAATAATTGCCATGAGAAAAATCAGCATTGACCTACCCGACGACATATACAAAGAGCTTATGCGGATAAAGTATGAGAAGGATGTAAACGAAAATGAGAAGATCTCAATCGGTGAGTTGGTTAGGCAAGCCGTAAAAGAGTGGTTAGACAATAATAAAGAAACCCCCGCCCAAAAATGAGCGGGGGTTTTATTTCACTTCTTCACCAGCTTTTCCCAGCCGGTTCGCTCAAAATGTGGCGCGTCCTTCAGGCTCTTAAAATGGCCGCCCCAGGTAATTCCGGCTGTTTGAAGTACCAGTTTGGAAAACAGCGTGAATAACTCCGTATTCCAATCGGCTTGCCCATTCTTCTTTTTGAAGGCCACATCGAAGGCCAGTCTGGGCTGGTAGTTGTGGGCGGATTGACCCGCTTTCGCGTTCGTCACCTTCTCATCCGCTTCATCCACTTTGCCATCCCCATCATTGTCCTTCTTATCAAAGGGCTGATTGTACAGGGCGGTTTGTTCTTCCTTCGATCGGTACGTACAGGTAAGGAACGGCTGGGACAATTCCGGAAATTTGATCCGCCATTCGGCTTCTGCTTTGCCAAAAGCGTACGCCAGCACCGGATCCAGATCGTCAATTCTACGGGAAGCCATAAATAAAAATGTTTGGTTTAAGCCGAAGATCCGGACCAAACCAAACACCTCATAGGACACAAAAGCAGTCTACTATTGTTATTAATTGTTCGCTTTTGTGGCTGGCACAACAAAATGAACACGTACGGTTTTCTGATTTGTTGACCCCATTTTTGCAAAAAAACTAGGAGCATTAACATCGTACGTTACTGAAACTGGTGGATGAGTTTTCAACAAACTGCTAAAAGTGGCAGGCGTAGGAGGTACAGAGTTAATTTTTGAACTACAACTAGATAGAAGTCCCAAAGTGACTACTCCTACAATTAAGCCGGAAATTACCTTCATGTTTTTCATGGTGAAAAGGATTAAATATGGAGTTCAATCACCACACATAACGACTGACAACTAACAACTTATCTACTTGAACGCTATTATTTATTAGATGACAAATAATAGCGTTCAGAACTTACATCAACCGCATTAAATGATCTTTTTTAGCCCTGGCGATCTTCTTCCCATTTGCGGGCCAGATACGGCGCGATCAATTCCGAATAACGCCACGAAAGCTGTTTCTGGGCGTTCTTGATCATTTCCATCTTTCCGGAATTGTACCAGGTTCCCCGGTAGCCCCGTTTGATCGATGGAACCTTCCGCCGACCGATGGCCAGCGCCCAGGCCAGGCGCTTGACGGCGTTGTTGACCGTGGGTACTTGGTGGCCTTTGTAGCCGTGAATGTAGGCGAAGCGATCCAGCCCGATCTTTTCCACGAAGAATTCCATCGCGTCAACCGGCGCATTATGCGCCCCGTACCGGATTAGCGCCATATCCTTAAACCGTCCGTAGCCCCGAAAGTCAATTTCGGCCGCCAGGGTGGTCGCCGTTCGTAGGATATGGTACTGAAAATCCCGCTTCAGCCCATCGGTTAATACCAGCCCGTACGCCTGAATATGATCCTGAAAATTTTCAATGGCATCTTTGGCGATTTCTTCCACCAGATCCGCCAGATCGTCGTAAATCTCGCTAAGTTCCATTAGGCCGGATCGTTTACAATGTAGAGTTTATTGCCGCTGGCTAAACTGAAGCTTTGGCCGTTATGCTCGGTCAGGAATAGCTGTTCGTAACCATCGCCGTTCATTCTGACCGTGTAATTCAGCGCCAGAACACCATCCACGTAAATCTGGATCCGCCGAAGCGTATTCGCCGGGCCGTACACCAGCATCCGCCAGCGGTCCCAGATCGCGTACGTAGTCGGGAAATCCAGATCATTGGAATTCATCGGGAATTTATACGGCCGGGCTGGGCCTTGTTGCACCATCCAGGCGTTTCCGATTTGCTGACTGCCATTCGTATCGCCCACGATTAAGCCCTGAACCGCCACGGCTTTCGGATTGGCCGCCCGGTAGTGCCAGTGATTCGCCGGAACGTCCCAGGTATATTTTTCCGGCTCCAGAACGCACGTTCCAAACTGATCGGCGTAGGCCTGAGTATTCAGCCGGTTCCAGGCCGCTTCTGCCTTAGCCTGAGCATCCGCCAGGCTGACTTCGGATCCATACGTTCCGGCCGGAATCGTGATCGTGGCCGGGCCGCCCGTTAACGGCGAAACACAGCCGGTTTTGTTGTAACTGCCCGCTTTGCTGATCAGCGTGTTCACGTACGGCGTTACACTGCACAGATCCGACAGGATCGGCGGAATGTAGCCTTCCGTTCCCGGAACGTTGGCCTTCAGCGGTACGCCCACCACCTTTTTATCATCGTCCAGGTAATACTTCTCCAGTACCGTTACCTGAAGCATTCCCGACCGTTTTCCGTAGCTATCCAGCAGACAGGCCGTGGCTTTGGGCCGCCAGCCGGTCGCCCGCTGAAACAGGCCCGAAACGGCGGGCAATTCGGAATAATTATGCTGGGCGTTGCTGTACTGGAATACCAGCTGGCGGCCGATCATTTCTTCATCATCAATGCGGCCCGTTAGTTTATCATCCAGCGGCAGAAGCGGCAGAAGCGCCCGATCCGTCACGAAATACAGTTCTTTGGATAGTTGCAGATCTTCCAGGTACCGCAGGGCTTCGGGCGAAAGCCAGCCCGTATTCACCACCAGCTGACGTACGCCCGTAGCCGAATGGATCACCCGTTCACTGTAGGAAGGAAGGAATTCCCAGCCGTTGTACCGCTCGCTGATTGTTCGACTAAACGAAACCGATTCTTCCGCCTGGCCGGTTAAACACAGCGTATCGAAGCCGCCCAGGCTATTGGCAAAAACAACGTGCCGAAGGTTACGGTGGTAATCCTGATCCATCCGGTAGTAACGAACTTCACTGATCCGCCCATCGTTTTCGTTCGTCAGCCAGACCGAATACGACAAAAATTCCTTTTCCTTCCGATCCAGGCCCAGGGCTTTCGGCCCGACTGGTACGCAGTAGGTCGTAAAGGGAAAGATATTATCCAGCTTGGAAGCCAGGGCTTCTTCGGTGGTGTAGTCCCGGTACATCACCTGGTAATACAGCCGAAGGGTTTGGGGCGCTGGGCTGAAGTTGGTCAGAAAGTACAGGAATTCGGGATGATCCGGATGAATCGTTTTCGGATTACTTGCCCAGGTCAGAAACCGCCGATCCTTCCCCACAAACTCACTGAAAAACTGGTCTTTGTACTCCGAATAATCGACTTCCGATATACCCGCCTTCACCACGTACTGAACCGGCGTAGTTTCCGAATAGATTTCCACGCCATCGTTTTCGATCGATAGAATGCAGTAATACGGCATCACCAGGCGATCGGCCACCGATATCCGGCTTTGCTCGAATTCGGGCGCTGTTCGCTCCAAGAGTGGATCCAGCTGGTTCTGGATCTCGAAGAAAGCGCCCTGGTACAAAAGGCCGGATCCGGCCGGTACGGGCGGCTGTTCGGCCGCTTCCAGGCGAACGAGTTGTTTAAAGGTTCCGGACAGGTACGATTCAGGAATCATTACCTGGCAGTAATAACGCAGATCGAAGCGATTCGGATAAAGATCCGGATCAGCCGCTTCGATGTTCATTACGATGGGATTCATCGACAGCTTCGCCGATAAGTAATCCAGGGTGGCCAGTGGGTGAATCATTTGAATAAGCGGGAATTGATGTTAAGATCCAGCTGTACTTCCATCCGAAAGCCGTAATGGCTATCGATCCACAGCTGATTCACCGATTCAATCTTCAGCGAATTCAGGTCGAAGTGAATCAGCCCTTTGTTATTGTCTTTCATCAGCTTACCCATCAGATCCGTAAGCAGGGCTAGACTTTCGGCGTACGCGTCGATCTGCTTTTCATTCTCATCTTGTGGGGCTTTTTGCAGGATCGTAAAGCCGGTATTGTAGCGAAGGCACAAATGGCCCGCGCCGTTATCCCAGGGCTGAAGAATGGGCTGTTCCAGCCAGGCAAACGGATAATCAAAATCGGGAAGGCTTCGGGCGAACTCGATTCCTTTTTCCACCGATCCGAAACAGAAGAACTTTACTTCCGGACTGGCATCCGCCCAGGCCTTGAAGTAGTTGATATACGATTTTAAATCGCCGATGATCATACGAACGTGGTTTTTTCACCGAAGATCCCACCGACACGGCGCAACGTATAGGACACAAAAAAGCCAGCCGGAAGATCCCGCTGGCTTTCCTAACTATCCAGGTTATCTATCGTTCTATATGCGTTACTTTAGTCGGTTTCGGCCGCCTGTTCTGCCCTTTCGTTTGCTCGCCGGATCTTCAGGTTATTATCCCGCAGAAACAGCCATACCGTGTGGCCGTTCTGCTTACATACCTGATCGAAGTCGCCGAAAACGCCCAGCTTGGCGATATCCATAAACGTCGTGATCAGGCCTTCGCCGTTCTGATACAGTGGTGGTTCATCGACTTCGGCCGGATCGTAGGCCAGTTTGTAGTTTTCTAAAAACCGATTGTTCGTATACTCAAAGTACTGAAGCACGGCCATCACCACACCCACCGGCAGATTTTGAGCCTGGAAAAGCTTCGCCCTCTCGTCGGCGTGAATCGTGTTATAAGCCTGGCGGATATCACCGTTGAAATCGGTCGATTTCCGCCAGGCCTGGGCATCTTTCCTGGCCGGGCGGCATAGGGTGGCCACCAACTGAAACACCGCCCGAATGGATGGAAGATCGTTCCGGACATAAGCCAGATAATTAATATTGGCCATTGCGATTTCGATGGCGCTGGTATTGGAAAAGCCCGATTCCGGAAGCCAGTAATCCACGCCCTGGAAGGTGAATTTCTCGAAGGGCTTCGCCTGGATCTTCGTGGTAAACACCCACCGCGCCAGCCGCATCAACCGCCATTTTTGTTCCGTAGTCAATTGCTCCAGCAATGTTGAAGGCGCTCCTAAAAGCACTTTAGCGGCCGAATACTTCAGCACCGCTTCGGCGGCCGCGTCTTTCATGACCGCCGAAGCGCCATCTTTCCGGTCGCTGGGCTGTAGAAGCTGAAGCGGAAGAAGCGCCTGAATCTGTTCGGGCGTACATTCTTCCCAGCTTTGGGGCATCTGAAAGGTTTTGGTATCGATTTGAATCGTTTTCATTTGATCAAAAGGTATACGGCTAGGGCGGCTAGGCCGCGCCAGCCCCAGGCTTCGCGCTGGTATTTCTTGCGCCGATCGGCTTCGGCCGTGGCGGTTTGCTGGGATTGCTTCACTTCGTCCTTCAGCTGGTCGTTTTCGGCCGTTCTGGCGGTTAAAACTTCTTTGCAGTCCTGAAGATCGGCCTGGGCTTTTTCGGCCTGGTGCTGGGCAAAATCGCCCCGAATCAGATCGGCGTGAATCTTCTTTGCATTGGCCAGGAATTCGGCGCGAATGGCCGAATCAGTTTCTGCCGTTATACCGCCCGTTGACTGCCCGCATAGATTCGATAAGGGACAAACGATCAGCAGAATCCAGAGCCGCTTTCTTGCGTAGTTCCAGGTTTTCATTCTCTTTTTCTTGAAGTAGAAGATCTTTTTCCTTCAGCTTTTGGCCGTAGATCGTGGCCTGGCGAAACGCTTCGGCGGCCGTGGCGGCCTTCAGCAGTTCCACCCGTTCAGCCTGGCAGGCCTGAAGCTGGCGCTGGCTGGCCAGGTAGCCCACGGCCCCGCCGATCACCAGGACCAGAATGGCCGCCCCGATCAGGCGGCCATTCTGGCGAAGTAGCTGGATCAGGTCGTTAAACCAGATCATTCGCTTTCTTCTCGTTTAGATCCGCCACGGCTTCTTCGTCCAGCGTCAGGCTGGCCATTACCGCGATTGTTCCCGATACCAGGCCCAGGATTTCGATCGCCAGCTGAAGCCAGGCGGGAACCGACCAGCCCAGGGCCGGAATTCCCTGATCTTTGACAAACACCAGCGCCCCCGCCAGCACAGCCAGCACCGCACCGGCCTTGATTAGCGGCTGGAAGAACGGGCTGGATGGCGCGATGAATCGGAATAGAAGTTCGCCAATCGTACCCTTCAGGAAGGGCATTTTTTGAAGTAGGACTAAAAGCTTTTGCATTGGTTGGTTGATTAAAAGGTGAACTGATTGGAAAAGATTGGGAAGCCGGGCCATCGGATGATCCGCCCCGGATCAGCGCCCACAGAACGGCCGCCACGGCGATTACAAACAGAAAGCCCAGCGCCAGGCTGATCTGGGCCGTCACGTACAGCAGATCGGCCAGATCATGCAAAAAGTCGATCATATTGAAGTGGATTGTAAGCTGGTGAAGTACGGCGTGATCCAGTTGGCGATCATTTTGATTTCGGCGGTTCGGCGGTAGTTGATGTAACAGCCGCCCTTTGTGCCTTTGCCCCCGGTTGTGTTGAAGCCGATGCACTTAACCCGATCATCTTCATCGGGATCATACCGATCCTGGGCGATTCCTTCGACGTGGCTGGCGAAAATCGATACGGCATCCATCCGCCCCGGCTTTTTGCCGATCCGCTGGTTTCCCCGCCCGTTCCGCTTGTAGATGATATTCTTCGCCTGGCTGAAGTAGGAACGCACCATTCCGACCCCGACCACCGGCAGTTTTACACCGTTGATGGCGTGAACGTAATAAAAGGCCGACGCGCAATAGTGGGCGTTTTTGGGCAGGTGGTTAAAGCGGTTAATGGCCGCGATCCACGCCCCATCATTTTGATTCGTCTTTTCGGTTTTGCCGACGAAAGTAGCCGCCGAATCGTATACGGCCTGGCGAAGCTGGGCTTCACTTTGAAAGGTTGGAAATACAGGCGGCCGCTTCTCACTGGCCTTCTTTGCCAGCCCCGAAGCGGCCGCCTTTTTAGAAGTTTGCGCGATTACGGTTTGACTGAATGCGATAAGGCCAGATAAAACAGTAAGCCCAAACAAAAAGCGGTAGTGATTAAGGATCGTTGCCACGGTGTTAGATCTTCGTAAAACTCCGTGTAAAAGTCCTTCTTCGACTTCACGAATGGTAGGACATAAAAACCCACGAACGGCACGATCATAAACAGAATCAGAAGCGCCACCGGCAGATCCGTAAACACCACCAGCTTTTCAAAAAAGAACTTCTGAATACTGGTCAGATCGTACGGCTGAAGGTGCTGTTCCATCGGAAGGCTTTCGTTCAGCTTCAGAATCGACTTGTGGAACTGATTGAAGCGGTTGTAACAGAAGCTAATCGCCAGCAGAATCCCGGC
This sequence comes from Larkinella arboricola, assembly GCF_003259745.1. GTDB lineage: Bacteria > Bacteroidota > Bacteroidia > Cytophagales > Spirosomataceae > Larkinella > Larkinella arboricola. Next base: position 170,817 of record NZ_QLMC01000008.1, read on the forward strand.
CACCTGAAGCATGGCCACCACCGGCCGCTTCAGGAAGGGCTGTTTCGGCTTTTGCTCGGCCAGTCCTTCGGCCAGCTGTTTCTGATCCAGGCCTAGGGCCGCGCCGATTCGATACGCTTCTTCTTCGGACTGGCGGGCGATTCTAAGAAGCTTCTTTTTTTCTTCTTCATCGGTTTCGTGGCGGGCTAGTTGGCGAATTCCTTCGGCATCGATCAAATGGCCTTCGCGTACCGCCAACATCTGGGCGCGAGCGGCCTGGGCTTCGGCCTGTTCTTCTTCGTGGATCCGCTGAAGCTCGGCTTCCGCTTCCATAATGGCTTGCTGGGCCAGGGCTTTCTTCTCCTGAAGGGCATCCGTAGGAGCGGCATCGATACGGCCGGTCGTTACCGTGGTTTTTTGTGTTTCGCTGGCCACGATCGGGCCGCTGGTTACTTGGGGTTTCATTGGTTTGAACGTGGTTTTAAACAGTGAATACAAAAGCTAATCAGGGCCACAGCGGCCAGGTAGACCACCAGCAGAACCACCGCCAGCAGGATCCCAGCGATCGGAAGCCAAACGGGCGATAACACCCAGATCCAGGAAAGTTTCAGGATCCCGGCCACCTTCAGCACCAGGGCCAGCAGGAACGCCACTTCCAGCGCCCCGATCAGAAATAACGTTTTAAAGCTCATAAGACGAAATAGGGGTTTTTAGGATCATTCTTCGGCCGCCGAACGTAGCCCCCGGCCGCTGGCGCGACATACAACGGCGAATTGAAATACAGCGCCAGCTGAGTCGCCGAAGCGTTCGCGTTCAGGTAGTTCCGCAATTCGGCGGCTTTCTGCTCTCCTTTTGCCAGGGCATCGCTACGGATCTGGTTCAGGCGTTCGCCGGTTAGGGCGTTTTCGTTTACGATCCCATCGGTTTCCGATACCAGCCGTAAATCCGTGTTCAGGTTCAGGTACGGAATTTTCAGGCTGAAGCCGTAGTGAACCACCGCTTTCCGCGCCAGGTTTAGCACTTCAATTTCCGCGTACGTAGGCAGTTCAGCCCCCGCCAGCTTCGCCTTCAGGGCATCGTACAAAGCCGCGCCCAGCACCGGCCGGATGTATTCTTCTTCGGCCAGGTTGAAATACTCCCGGATCGACAGGTACAACCGGCGGCTTTTCTGAATCGGCGGAAAGTATTTGGTGGCTTCACTGGCCGAACTGATCAGCTGGCTTTTCTGGATCGTGTAGGCTTCCGACCCCTTCCAGGTTTCAAAGCCATCGGCGTTTTGCTCCAGCCAGGCCAGGGCCGCTTCCAGGTAGCGTTCGGCCTTATCCTGGTGGCTTTTCGTCGTGGCCACGTAGAGCCATTTGGGCATGGCCTGGGTATTCGGCACGGAATTCATGACCATACCGCCTTCGCCCGTAACCGTGATCAGCGAAGGCATGGCATCCAGGTACGTATACCAGGCCAGCGCCATTTTCAGCTTGTGCTTTAGCTCCAGCTGAAGCGGGTTCAGATTTTCCGATCCGGCCAGCAGATCGTACAATTCCTGGCCGATGGCTGGGATTAGATAGGTGAGTTCCGCTCCGGCCACGAAGGGCTTCCAGGTTTTCCACTCCATCGTTTTGTGGATCCCGCCCAGGTATTCTTTCAGGCCGCCTTCGTCGCCGACCGTTTTCGTATCGTTAAACAGCATCTTCTTCGTCGTTTTCGTCGGTGGATTTTTTACCCGAATTCGGGTTTTGCCCGCTTCCGCTGGGCGTTACATCGTAGGTATACAGCGAAATATTGCGGATATCAAAATCCATTTCTTCCGGCCAGCCGTTGATCCGCTTGGCGATCCGAAGCACCTGAAGCAAAATCAGCCGATCCACGTACGTTAAAAAGCCTTGCTGGTAATTGGCGGCCGCTTCCAGTTCCTTCCCGGATCCGCCCAGCTTGCCGCCCGTATCGATTCCCGCCAGGGCCGGAAGAACACCGTGGCCGCTGGCCTGGGCCACGTTGGCCGTGTTGAATAAGCCCACATAGGCATCATCCGACATCGGATTTTTGAGTGGCGTAATAATTACCCCGCCCACCGGCTGGCCACTTAGTCCGCGCTGGTGGAACGTAAACAGGGTTTTTTCGGCGTTGTCGGTCCCTTCTAGACTTTCGCCCATTTTCTGAAGGGTTTCTTCCATCAGCTTATCCTTCTCGTCCTGGGTTAAGCCTTCTTTATCGAAATAATCGTCCGGCACCGAAATATGGTACTTCAGATTATAGCCGTTATCCAGCCCCGAATCGTGAAACTTCGGGATCTTGTTGGCCACCTTTGCCCAGGCTTCGGTGGACCACCATTCCGGAAAACTGTAATAATCCTGGCCGGGCATCAGATCCATCAGCTGGAGAATCGAAACCGGGTATTTGGTCGGATCCTTCGGATCAAAAGCCGGATAAACCTTTGTATCGCTGGCTTTGTAAGCCTTCGTTCCGAAGTTGGGATTCACCAGGAAGGCGGATTTCTTCAGTTCGCCCGCCTTTAGCTTTCTGACCCGGCATTTAAAAGCGTCCAGTACTTCCACGTCCGCCAGCTTCTTGCTGGTGTCCAGCGTCAGCACCACAAACGCGTTTGCGCTGAAGCCGTACTGAAGCGCCATCGATACGAATTCCAGATCCCAGTTCACCAGGTCTTTCCAGGCCTGGAATTCGGGAAAAATAACGGGTTCGTACCTGGTGGGCTGGCCTTTGATTTCCTTTCCGGCGTGGGTATACACGCCCAGGCCCACGGTAAAATCCCGACGCGTTTTGATCAGCCGCCATTTATTCGGCGAATCACTGGCCAGCTTGTGCATTTTCACCAGCTGATCATCCTTCGCCCCCCAGGGAACGTACTCCGATCGGGATTTATAGCCCGCGCCCGCGACGTGGGCGGAAACATCCGCTTCGCCAAACGTCACCAGGGCCGCTTCTTTTTTGCTTCCAAACGATAAGGCGTATACGCCCGCGCCCAGCTTCCGAAATGTTGACATGGTTAGTAGTTGTGAAAAATTCGGTAGCCGTTGTAGTACTCCATTAATTCGATCTTCACTTCAAACGTGTGCTTCTGTTCACAGTCCCACAGCAGCAGCGCCCCGGCGAAATTCATGTTTCGCCGAATCCCCTGAAGATCCTTCCGGTTGCCGCCTTCGGATCCGGCCGGAAGCTTCGCTTTCGTGGGGTTTTTCTTTACCTGGGCTTTGTAGCTGGTGGATCCGTCCAGCTTCCGGAATTTCAGGCTGAAGGTTTTGCCCGGCTCCTGGATTTCGTGCAGTACGGTTTTCAGTGTAATCGTTCGGTCTTGCATCGGCTTTTTCTAAGTCGATGCAAGGTTAATCCAGGGATTTCGCCCGTAATAGGACACTTTTTCAGGGCGAATGCTGGTCAAAAACGGACGTTTTGCAGTCTAAAAAAGGGCGATCTTCCTGATGGTAAATCAGTTAGACCGCCCCGCGCCCAAAAAACCGGCCTTTCTATCTCTATAGCTGACACCGCCCTTTACCGCCGACCGCCACGGCGGCCCCCAAAAAACGGAATATAACTCCCTAAACCCCGGCCGGGATCGGGCTGGATCTGCAAGAATCTTCCCTGAATTTCTAAGAGCGATGGCCTATCAGCCCCGGTAGATGTATAGCTGGTTTTGCTGGCCTGCGCGGCTGTTGGGCATCAGCTTACGGTACTTGCCCCATACGATGTAGTCGAGTGCATCGGTGCCATCGGTGGCGTACTCGCGGTTCCGGCTACTCTGCTCACTGCTCTTGTCCTTCTTGAAGTCGCCCGTTACCGGAGCCATCTGTAACGCTATCAACAGCGGCTTGTTATAGTTCTGATTGAATCGTAGGCGTGGGGTACGATCTGACGCTTCTTCCATCAGGTGGTTAATCAGGATGTATTTATCCTTGTGGCTGGGATAGGTGAACCGCTGATACTCCCGGCGTACCTTCCAGCCCTTCTTAATCAGCACATCACAGAACTGATCAAAGAAGGGCCGATTCTCCTGGCTACTAGCGGCCGATTTGGACTTCCCCGAAGGATCGCCCCAGACGGCCACCTCTTTCCCTGGGTGCTTTTCGTACTTCTGATCGAAGGCTTCGGCCAGCTGAACCAGCAGGTTCTTATCGATTTCAATCGTGGGCTTCCGAAACTCGCTGTTTATGATCCGGAATTCCGGGCCGATTTCCTGGCAAATGACCATCCAGCAAATGGCCGCGTTAAAATCCAGGCTTAATTCCAGCAGTTTGTTTTCCCGGTAGTCGTTCGACTGGTGTAAATGAAGCTTGGTTTTATCGTCGTATTCGTACCGATAGCTTTCGTAATAGCAATGCTTCAGCGTTGAAAAAGCGAAATAAAAACCGTCTGGTCGGCGGCCGGTTCGCTTGTTGTATACTTCCACATCCAGCGTCAGCGGATCCAGGGAATCTTCCAGGGTTTTCAGGTAGTTCGGCGGCAGTACATCGGCGTTGTCCTGGAAAGTGGATTCCAAAAAAAGAGTTTCTGGCGGTATAAGCTCTTTTTCCTGGTCGCTCATCAGGGCGCGTTTTTCCAGGTCGGCTTTCCACTGTTCTTCCGTTTCGTAAATCCACATTCCTTCCTGGCTCCAGGCGGCCGACGAAAAATCGTAAAACGATAAATGCAAATGGGATTTGGCAAAGCTGGCGTGTCGGTTCGCCCGCATGGCGGGCAGTAGTACCGTTTTGATAAATTCGTGCTTCATCGTGGCCGATTCATCCACCAGGATCCCATCGGAGTTAATACCCCGCTGGGAATCGGGCCGGTCCTGGCTCACCAGCTGGAGCGTGAAGCCGTTGATGAAACAGATGCAGTACTGCCAGCCTTTTTTCCCAGGGCTGGAGTAGGGTTTGTACCAGTGATCGGGCGGCTGTTGCCCGATGACATACACGCCGTGGGGCGTGACCTTGTTGTACTCCAGATACCCCATTCTCGACAGGGCGTTTTTCACTTCCGGAAGTACGATCAGATCCAGCTGTACATAGGTCAGACCCGCCAGCACCACTTTTGCCCTGGGTAGGTGTTCAAACATCATTCCGACTACGTTGCCCAGGGTGGTCGTTTTGCCCGATCCCCGGCCGCCCTGGAAGGTTTTCCGCTTCGCCCTGGAGCGAAAAAACTTCAGCTGTTTCGCGTTGGCGTAGATCTGGCGCGTGGTAGGTGCTTTATTCATCGTCGGCGCGTTTTTGCTGGTTGATCAGAACGTTGATGTTGTCGGTAAAGACGAACTTGGCGGCCCGTAAGAAATCATCCGGATTCAAGCCCACCTGATCGGCTTCGTGCAGTCCTTCCAGCTTATCGGCGCGTTCCCAGGCGCGGCTGGCCGCTTCGATATCGCCGTTTGCCCTGGCGATGTTCGATAGAAGGCGGAAATAGTTGGCGCTGGCCATTTTCTTCGCCTGTTTGTCGATCGTTTGGATCGATCCATACAGATAGCTGGCTTCGGCGATGATATACCGCGCCTGGCGTTCCTGGATTTTATAATCCTTCATCAGCATTGCCAGCGTCATATCGTAGGTATGGCCCAGGCTTAAAAAGCTCCAGGCCTTGCGGTACTTCTCCAGCATCAGCTGATCATCGGCCGACAGCTTCGCGTTTTCGTGGTAGTACGCCAGATATTTATCCAGCTTGTTTTCGTCAATCTTCAGCGCCTTTTTCATCCGCTGAAGGGCGGTTGTTTTTGCCATTTCTCCAGAAAAATTTTCCGTTTTAGGCAATGTTAACGCCCGAAAATCAGGCCGGGTAGGACATAAAAAAGCCCGATCCATTCCGATCAGGCTTTTTCAGATTTTCAGAAGAATATTTCGGCCGGCACCGGCCGCAGCGGCTTTATTTCCGAAGATTATTTTACGCCAGCGCCGATAATTGACTTTTAGCCAGATCCACGGCCGCCTGGCATTTGGCCACTTCTTTCTGATAGTGGGCTTTCCAGATTTCCAATTTGGCGTTCTTCAGGCCTTGCTTCGCCCGGTACAGCTTCGGATTTAGCGAATTCACCAGCAGTTTGTTCAACTCGTACCGATCAGCGGGCAGGTTCGCCAGGAAGGCCGATTCCGGGACTTCTGGCGAACGTTCGGCCGCCTGGGCGGGCATTGGTTCCGGTAGGCGGCCGTTGTTGCGTAGAAACGTGATTTTTTCGGCTACTTCGTTCCGCTTTCGTTTCCATTCCTGAATTTCATCCACCAGATCCTTTACATTCTGATCATCCGGATAATCCGCCAGGCGGTTCGAGCGCATACACATCTGTTTATGGGCTTCGTGGCGCTCGATCGTTAGATCTTCAATCAACCGGGTAAACTCATCCACCGCCATCGCGGGAACCACCACGGCGGAATCTGGCGGCTTTGGCGCGGGCGGATCCGGTACCGTGGCCACGATTGGCCGGGCGGCTTCGGTAGGTTTATAATCCCGAAGGGCTTCCCAGATCCGGCGGGCTTCTTCGACTTCCTGGGCCGAAACGCGGCCGGATCGGGCCAGCATCTTCTTTAGTTCGTAATTCGCCAGGGCTTTGTTCCGCTGGGCTTTTAATTCGGCTTCATTCATCATCTTCAGCTTCTAATGAAAAACCATCATCACACGGGCAGATTTTCGGCATCAGGGCCAGAAAATCCTGGATTGTTTTTTCCATATCCTTTGCTTCCAGCCATTCCACCGGCCGGGCGTACTGATCATGGTTCAAATCCATAAAATGGCGGAAGGCTTCAGCGTACCGTTCCAGGGCCACCAGAAGCCCGCCAGGGTGAATTTCCTGGGCTTCCAGTTCGTCGTTTAAGGCGGGTATAACGTTTAGTTTCATAAGGCGAATTAAATGGCAAAAGGCGGCCTGAATCTAGGCCGCCTTTTTGCTCGTTAGGTTGGTTATTTATCCCGCCGATCAGCCTGGGCTTTCTGGGCTTCTTTAACCGATTTGGCCACCCGTAAGGCGGCATCCACCCGCATTTCCATTAATTCCATAAAGGCGGCCTTCCGGATCTGTTTCGTACGTTCCAGGGCCGGATCGGCCACCGTGGATTCAGTTTCCACCGCTGGCGCTTCTTCTGGCTCCGGATCGGCTTCGGCCGCTGGCGCTTTGGCGTTCGATCGGGCCTTCAGCTGATCCAGTTCCGCCTGAGCCTGGGCGCGAATTCGGGCCGCCCGATCTTCTTCCGTGTTCCATTCTTCAACTGATTCCGAATCATCGGCCGGATCCGTTTCCGGATCGGTACCCGGTGAAGCCGAATCCGGATCGGTGGAAAGTTCGGGATCGGCCTGGGATCCATCAGAAGATCCGCCTGGCGTTGTTTCATCCACTGTTCCAGATCCAGGTTCAGATCCAGCCGTGGCGGCATCTGTTCCCGAAACTCCTTCACCAGTTGATCCAGGCTCGGAATTGATTCCGGTTCCATCGGTTTGGGTAGCACCAGAATCAGATTCGGCGTTTGATCCATCAGATGATCCAGGTACGGATCCAGCTTCGGCTCCGGATGAATCAGAATCAGCTGGTATTCCGGCTCCGGAGCCATCAGCGCCAGCTGGTACGCTATCGACAGATCCAGGCCCGGCCCCATTATTATCAGATTCATTCGGCGCTGGCGCGTTTTGCGCGTTTGCTTCGGCTTCTTTTTGGGCTTTCTCCTTCGCCCGTTGTTCCTTTTGTGCTTTCGTCAGTCCCATCAGTTGGGGAGTTTTCAAGGTTGGAAATTTCTTCAAAGTACGGTAGGCCACAGGCCTTTAAGCGGTCGGCCTGTTCGTCGGTTAGCCGATGGTCGATCCGTACCCGAACGCCATCTAGCAAATGATCCACGCCCCCGCTGGGAACGTGGATCAGGTTATACTTTGTCAGCATTGACCGTTCCAGGTTAGGCACCGCCACCGGCTGGCGCTTCTTCTTCCGTATCCGGCAACAGGGCCAGTTCAGTAACCACCGTGGGCTTCAGCGGCAAGATCCCCCACATGAAGCCATCCTGTTCGCCCTTCAGCGTGTAACCACGCTTGTCTGCGCCTTTCTTGCCCGATTTGAAGCCGGGCTTGATGTAAATCGGATTGTCGGAAGATCCGCCCACCACGTACTGGCCATCGTTCATTTCCACGATCACTACCGCGCCCGCGTTCAGGTGCTTCAGGATTTCGGCCGCCAGTTCCTTACTGAAACCCGCCATCATCAGTTCCAGCGTATGCTTATACGACTGGAAACCCGGATCGCCCGAAGCGTCATCATCCAGCGAACAGGTACCATCCGGAAACTGGTATTCCGCGAATTTTCTACCTTCTACCATTACGGGCGCGTTCTTAATTTCGCCCGCGTCGATATCGGCGATTTTCGGCCAGATCCCCTTAATATCTTTCCGCAGAGCGATAAACAGCGAACGAACCCCGCCAGGGTTGGGCGTTTGGTAGCTGGTGGCATCGATGTTCGCCAGGCTGATAAACGAACCGATCACCACCGGGCCGCTGATCAAAGAATCGTGCAGAAACGACAGGCTATCCACGCCCGAAACCAGGCTGGCCACTTCGTTCGGAAAGAAGGCCACCGCCAGGGCGAAAAGGCCAACAACAACTTTCAAAAAAGACTTCATGGGAAAAAAAATGATTGTTACAGGATGAATGAAAATTAAAAATCAGGACTCAAGAAAAAGAGGTGGAAGCCGTTCGGCGTGAACGGCTTCCGGGATGATTAAACGCCGTCGTTGGTCCAGATCCGGTTAGGCTGGGCAATACCCGCGCCCACCTGGGCATCCATCAACCAGGCCAGGTTCCGTTCCCGCTTGTTGTAATCGGTGGCCAGCGTGTCCGCGCCATCCATATCATCGTACAGGTAAACCAGGTTGCCTTTCGGCGTGAAAAGCGGGCGTTTGAAGTCCGCCAGACCCGGTTCCACCACGAAGCGGATGTTTGATCCGACGATGACCGCCTTTTCCTGGCCGGTATTGTAAGGAAGCGTACCGTACAACTTGCGGAAGTTCAGTTCGTAGAACGTTTTCAACTGGCGCGAAGTCACACAAACCATATCCCCGTAAAGCTCGGCATCCGGAATGGCCGCCAGCATCTTTTCAAATTCAGCCACGGCGTTATCCACCGTAATAACGGCGGTATCGATGATGTTCGCCGAAGGAATGCCACCGCTGGTAATTTCGGCCAGGATTTGCGTACGAAGCCCATCCATTACGTCCAGTGGCGTATTTCCGGCTTTGTTGTAAACCCCGTTAAACAGCGTTTTCACCCGAATATTTTCCCGGTATTTGGCCAGGATTCCCGCCGTGATGTATTCTTCCAGCGGTACTTCTTCCGGATTGATCCGCTTGGCCTTCACCTTGCCCAGCCAGGACTTGTAAAGCGCCATAATCTTCGTGTGAGAGAACAGAACGTCCACTTTCACCTGGCGAACTTTACCGATCCGCGCCGATGGCGTAACCGCGTTTTCCGTGGGGTTGAACGAGTCTTTTCCGCCTGGTTGGGCCACATCGCCAATTTCCAGTTCGGATAATACCACTTCGTCAGAAGTCTGAATCGAAGTCATGTAATCGTCGATCGGCACAATTGCCGACCCATCCACGCCCTGATCCACGCCTGGGATCATCGCCCGGCCGTAAATGTTGTCGTAGTTTTCGCGGGCGTATTCTTCCAGTGAGTCCGCCAGCTTAGTAAGATTTAATGAATCTGCCACTTTGTAAATTAATTAAAGGATGAATGAAAAGATTTGATTGATAAAGCGTTGACGAACAGGGAAAATCAGGCCTTTTGACCTTTGCCGTAGACTTCCGAAGCCTTCTTATTCCACGGCTTATCCGATACGGCAGAAGCGGTTTTATCGTGCTGGCTCGACGTATCTTCCTTGCCGGGAACACTCGCGCCCGCTTCCTTCATGGACTTGTGCCAGTCGGACAGGGTGGCAAACTGTTGTTTGTTTTTGTTCCACTCGGCGGCATCGGCTTTGATCTGCTTTAGCTCCGAAGCATCGATGGCCACCTGGCCCGCCTTCAAGACGTTCGCCGATTTTTTGTCCGTGGCTTCGGTTTGTGTTCCTTCGGTTGAAGTTTCTTCCGTTCCTTCAGCTTCTTCGGCTTCCTCGGTTTCGGTTTCCTCGGTTGGGGTTTCTTCCGTTTCCGTCGTTGGGACTTCGGCCGCCGTGGCTTCGGTGTCTTTTTGTTCTTCGCTGATCTGTTTACGGGCGAAGCTTTTAAGCGTTTTAGCGCACATAAAAAATATGAATTATAGGATGAATGAATACTTCGGTTAAGCGGCCAGCGCCAGCCGGTTCGCTTCGGCGATCGCATCGCCCAGAAAGCCGATTTTGTCCGCCATTTTCTTTTTCAGGGCATCGCGCCCGATGTACATTTTTCCGGTAAAAACATCGCTGGCAATCCCCGGCCGCCCCGCTTTCACGGTTGCTTCAAACGTATCGCGGATAGCATCCAGGATTTCTTTTGTTTCGGCCAGTACGGTTTCAGAAAGTGGCTCAATGGAGTTAAAAAGGGCTTTATCGGTGGAGCCGGTCGCCCGTACGATCGTGACTTTATAGCCTACTTTTTCATAAGCGGCCGAAGCGTCTACGTGCATGGCCAGCACACCGATCGACCCCACTTCGGAACTGGTAGCCGATTCCATAACGATCATTTTCGCCTGGCTGGCGATCCAGTAAGCGGCTGAAGCCGCCATTCCAGCCACGAAGGCCACCACGGGCTTTTTGGATTGGCGGATCACTTCGCCCAGGTATTCGGTTCCGTCCACCTGGCCGCCTGGTGAATTCAGTTCCAGCACAATCGCCGAAACCGATGGATCGTCGTTGGCTTCGATGATCCATTGCGCGTAATCTTCCGTTCCGTAGGTGCAGAAATCACCGTACCGCGACATGGTGCCGATGATCGGCAAAACGACGATCCGGCCGGATTCGGCCTTTTCTTTCTGAAGCTTTTCGTACCCCCAGGATCCAGCGGCCACCGTGGAAGCGGCCACCGTGGAAGCGTCCTGAGCCTGGCCAGGGTACACCGATACGAAGTAGGGATCCCGCCGACCCTTTTCGACCCCTTCGGCCGTGGCCGCGAAAGGCGTATGGCCGTTGGCCACCCGTTCCAGGGCGATCTTCGCCATCCGATCATGGAAGGTCGATTCCAGCGCCCACTTTGCATTTAAGTACGTTTCTAGCATTACCGAAGTGAAATAGTAATGCAAGGTTATTCGATCGCCGGGCGCGGGCATAGGACATAAAAAAAGCCCGGATCCATTGATTCGGGCTTTTTTAGTAATCAGTTCGTGATCGGCTTCCAGTCCGTGGCCCCGGTTCCGGTTTGTACGGCCTTGTACCAGATTTTTGCGGATGGATCGAAATATTCTTCCCCCACCCTGGAAGCGTTCACCGTGGGCGCTCCGGCCGCTTGTACGTAGGTGTAAGCGGCCGCCGATCGGGTTACTTCTTCCCAGGTTGTGCCGTTCCGGTAGAAAATAATACAGTCGCCCGCCTTCGGATTCCAGTTTCGACCACCGGCCAGGTTCAACGAGCCAGTCGCCCCAGCGGTTGAGTGAACCAGCGTAGTGTTTGAATCCGTAAAGTGCAGAATCACTAGTTGGCCGACCGTCCCTGACCCTAAAAAGGTGAGATTCTGGGCTGAAGCGGCCGAAACCGTAAATAGCGAAGCGGGCCGCGCATCGCCATTTGCAGCCGAAACGTTTAAGGACGACAGCGAACCACCCGATCCCGTCAGAATCAGTCGTTGGCGCAGGGTAACGCCGTCCGGAGTAGTGCCATTCCGGCGCAAGCCTAACCCACTAACCCCGGCCGCGTAAGCGTCGTTAAAGAGCTGAAGAATTAACTCCTGGGCGTTAGCGACCCAGCGCCAGTTCTTTTCATCGGTGGCCGCGCTGGTGTTGCTGATCGTTTGTTTGGGGGCCGCGTCGGTGTGGCGGATTTCGCCCAGGTCGAATTGCTTCCGAATAACCAGGCCGTTTGCATCGGCCACATCACGTTCGTACAGCGTGAAGTTGCGGTCGTCTTTCACCAGGCGCTTCGAGCGAACGCCCCCCGATACCACATCCAGCCAGTGCTGTTGATTGGCGGGTGAATCGGTGGAGAACAGCGAAAAGGCGGGTACTTCGCCGTTCACTTGAACGACATGGGTTTCATTTAAAATACTTCGGCCCAGCCACCGCGCTACCTTACCAAAGATCACCCCTAATTTCGTTCCTGACCAGTGACCACTGGTAAAATCGCCATACTTGCCTTCCGATACGGTGTAGGGAATATCCTGGCCGTCGATGATCATCGGATCCGGATCCGTGGGCGTATCCGTGGCGCGAACGCGAATCGAAACGCCTTTCCAGCTTATTTTGGGCTGACCGACTCCTAAGACCTTAATCAGCGAGCCGGGTTTGTTGTTGACAACCGGATTACTTGAGTAGACCCACGAACAGATGTGGCTGGCCCCCAGAATTGTAACCGGAGTACCCGCACAGTTATCAAAAACAATGGGGTTGTTCTGCATTCCCACATTGCCGTAATGCGAATTCACCCGCTGTTCGGACTTCAGGTTTAGAATCGTAATGCTACCCTGGGCATCGAGATTCTTGAAGCGAATTAACCCACCGTTATTACCGTCGCCTGAAACGCCCGAAAATAGGCACGATTGAAACTTATTCGCGCCGGTTACGGCAAAGTCAATGCCTGGGCCATTACACCACAAAAATTTCACGGTATCAACCGTCAACGGCAAGGCTCCATCCGGAAATTCAATACCCCCGCTGGGCGTTGCCCGGATGATGATATTATGAATATGGGTGAGATCCTGCGGTGTAACCGTGGTACCATCGGCCCGGCGAAAACTAATACCATACCCCGATCCAGCCGATGGTTTCCCCATAATGCTGAAGTTGTACAGCTTGCCAAACCAGTAGGCCCGACCAGATGAAGTATCAATATCGCCGTCAATGCGGATGACATCCACCGCCGAATTTTGAATGAACTTGGTCGATGCGCGGTCGCCCCGTTCCAGAGCGCCATCACCAAACAGGTTCACGCCAGTTGGAATAACCACCTGGTCGATCAGGTATTGCTGGGCCGGGCAATAGACATTCGTTCGCTTCAGTGGGTTGTCTTTGGCCGCATCCAAAGCCGCTTGCAGGGCCATCGTCCAGTTGCTTCCCACCACCCGATCCGCGAAGTCGAGTACGGAGATGTAATCTTTTTTGCGCCGGTAGCGGAAACCGGCCTTTCCCGGAAGTAAAACCCCGCCGTAACCCGCCTGGCCGGGTGCGATTGTTCCGGCTTCTTTAATCCAGGTGGCCCCCTGAAACTGTACTTCGTCATCGTCCACGCCGGTAAGGCCCAGGTTAAAGGGTACCCGCCGTAAACGGTTGTTTTGCTGGCTGATCAGATCACCCGCAATCTGTTTTAACAGCGTCCGTAAAATGTTTGCTGTAATGGAACGCGATTGGGCAGGTGGTGAATTCTGCAAAGCCGCGTCCACTAATGAATGAATTTCATCGGTAGTCATAAATCAAAGAATAGTTAAGTATTAAAATCGAAGCTGAAGGCGAAGTCGAATTCAGTATTGGCGAATAGATCCTGGCTTTCCAGGCTTTCCACGTACAAGGCTGGGAAAGGCGTGTTTGCGCTGAAGGTGAGCGTTCGGGCGTTCTGGCCATCGCCCGTTCCGGTTCCGCCCTGTACTTCCATCCGAAGCGGGTGGCTTTGCGTTCCGGCCAGGCGGTTAAAGCCGTTGCGATCCCGAAACAGGGCGATCCAGCGGATCCCGCGCTTTCGGTGAATCCAGGCCGTAACGGCCGGGCGATCTTTCGGAAGCACCAGCTGAAGCTGGGTCTGGTAATATTCGCCGTTGGGATTGGTTTGAAGGTTTTCGCTGTAGGAAGCGTACTTCGGGATCACATCAATATCCACGAAATCGCCTTCTTCCAGCTGGAAGATGGAACGGCCATCGATATACGGATCCGGAAGCCCTGGGCAGGTCGGTATCAGATCCGGAAGCTCGATCATCAAGCGGCTGGCGGGCATCAGCCGAAGGCGCGTAATTCCGCCCGCGTTCATTTCTCCTTCGGCCGCTTCCAGCCCACCGGAAGGCGTGTCCAAGATTCGTAAATACATACTACGAAGGACGGCCGCCGAAGGCGAAGAAAGTAGGACGGGAAAACAAGAGAAAAGCCAGCGTTTAACGCTTGGATATCGCGTTAAAGCTGGCTTTTGTGGGGTTACTAGACAGAGAAAAAAAGGCTGGACAAAACCGCCCTATTCTGGACAGGTTTTCCCCAAAAAAGGACAACTATCCCGCAAAACTGGCCACGTTTTTTTTATCCCGAACCGACAGTTTGTTATACACCGTATCGGCGGCCTTCGTGGCGCGTCCCACCAGCTTGCGCACCGCATCGGGCGAATAATGTTCTTCACTCAGCTGGTGCTTATCGCTGAAGCGTTCGGCCGCCCCGTTCAAACTTGGGTAGATATCCATCCGACCCTTACACCAGCCGATGGCGTAAAACTCGAAAATCACTTCCAGCAGTTTACCCAGCTGAAGAAGTCGATCATCCGTTACCAGGCATTCCCGAACCGGGAAGGTTAGCTGAAGGTGTAGGCGATCCGGATCCAGGAAATCCACGGGTGCCAGATCTTCCTGATCTACATCCTGAAGCGGGTAGGCGCAAAACACGGCGGCCACCATTTCGCCCAGGCGGGAATTCCGCCGTACGCTAATCGCTTCAGATCCTAATACATGGGAAGATTGGTAAAACTCCTTAACGTGGGGTTTAACAGGGATAATTAAGATCATAAAAAGAGGAAGAATTTTTAATTATAGGATGTTGACAAAGAAGGAAAATGCACTTGCTGAAAATCAGTCGGTTATAAAGGCCTTCGCACACGTTTGGCGGTTTTAGCCACTAGGTATTACTGATCAGCCCGCCATTCTTCTTCCGTCTGTTAAATGTAGATATATTTCCCGTTGCATAAATAATACCAGAATACTTTTTTTATAGCAATATCCCCACCGAAAAGTAACTTATAAGCCGTTAAAGACTGGAAACGGCTGTACTTTTCCGATATGCCCCGAAGCCGCAACCACCCGCCCGCGCCCGCTTCCCACTCGTCAGCTTGCAAAACTTGCGTAGGGAAAAACTCAGAAATTTCTTTAACTTCTTAAACCTTTAAACCGGCCTGATTAAAGAATTGATTATCAATATTTTAAAATCCAAAAAATGGTTAAAGAATTAAAAAAAAACTTTAACCAGGGCCAATTTTTTTTTTAACCTGGCGATTTTGTTCAAAAATGTTGCCCCCTTCATATTTAAACTTTCTTTAATTTCTTTAACTTCTTAAACCAGGTTAAAGAAATTTTAAAAAGTTTAACGGTTGATAAACAGCTAATTATCGGTAAAAATCCGCTTAGTTTAAGAAGTTAAAGAATTTTGGAAGAAATTCTTCTTGGAAGGTTGAAAGGAAACCCAAAGGCCGGGCCAGGCGCAAAAAAAGCCCGAAAACGAAGGCTTTCGGGCGGGCTTAACTTTGTATTTAAGAAGGATTCCTGATTCTTGTCGCCTGGCGGCTGTTTTAACCGCCTTTTAAGGCCGTGGCGGGTTTATTTAGTGGACGGTAACGAATTGCTTACCTGTTGACAAACAACGCCCTAACGGCTTTATAACGCATCGGTAAACATCAGCGGCTTCGGCGGGCTTTCACCGGGTACCAGAAAGATTTTCCCAGCGCCCGAAACTTTTTCAATGAGTTATGGAAAAATTCTTTTTGGAAAATTGCAAAGAAATCCAAAACTCAAAAAATAGCTCAGTAAAAGCTAATTGACATAAGCCTTCCACCTGCCTAATATATAGCTATCGAAAGATTCAACCGTTTAAAAAATTAGTGGTACTAAATTATAGGATACTTACTATATTTCATCAGGCCTCTAAAACTATAATAAGAGCACGTAGAAACAATCTTCATCAATCGTATCAGCTTGTATTTTGTAATCATTTCTAAAATCCACTATGAACAAAGGGTATAGAACGTTAACCGAAGGGATTAAAAATAGAAACAATCCTGAGAATTTCATTCCTCAAAGATCATTTAGAGAGGAACTATCATCAATTGAGTATAGTGATGTACTTGTTTACATACGCTACGCAATGAAAGGCGTGGAGCCAGCATATACGCAGGTAAGTAAACAAGCTGGTGAAAACGTGAAAAGTCATTTAAAGCCATTGGAGGATGTAGAGTTTCAATTTCAAGGCTCTGTAATGACAAACACGCATATAAAAGCTTACAGTGACATTGACCTATTAGTAATTTCTTCTAAATTTTATACTTGGGATAAAAGTGAATCTGAAAAGTATATTAATGAAAATGACTTTCGGTCACGACTGGACACTAATAGCATAAATAAATTAATTTATGAACAAAATAATTTCTCACTTTATCAAGGGGATTTCATTGCTGACTTAAAAAAGTTAAGAAGCGATAGTGAATATATATTAAAGTCGAAGTATGTAATTTGTAATATTAACGAACCTAAATGTATAAAAATAAAAAATCAAGACTTAAATAGATCTGTTGATGTTGTAGTAGCAAACTGGTATGACGATATAAGATCAGTCATATATGACAAAGGAGTAAACCGAGGAATCCAAATTTTCAACAAATCAACTAATGATAGAGAGGACCCTGATTATCCGTTTGTAAGTATTAAAAGAATAAACGAAAGAGGAAATCTTACTAATGGCAGAATCAAAAAAATGATACGTTTCTTAAAAAATATCAAGTCGGATTCAAGCCTGGAAATTAACCTGAACAGTTTTGACATTAATGCTATATGCTATGACATTGAACCTGCAAAATACCAAAATGCATCATTTTTAGAGTTAGTTCCAATAGTTATTTCGCAACTTAATAGTATTTGCACTAATCCATCTCACGCTGAAAGAATAGTGTCTGTGGACGAAAGAGAATATATTTTCAAATATCGGCAATCAAAATTAAAAGAAGTACAGAAGGTATTGTCTGAAATCCAATCAATTTATTTAGATCTTAAAAAGGTTATACAAAATGTCTAAGAAAAAAGAAACTGTAAACAAAGCAATGAAACCTACAATTTTCATTGCATCATCTGGAAAATCGAGTGATATTGCTGAAGCCATTAAGTTAAATCTTGATAAGGAAGCAGAAGTAGATATCTGGACCGAGAATATTTTCCAGCAAAATGAAGGGACTTTGGAAACATTGATGAATCGGGCGAGCTACTATGATTTTTTTATTGGTGTTTTTGCTGCTGATGATACTGCAATTATAAAAAAGAAGAAGAAAGATGTTACCAGGGATAATGTAATTTTTGAATTTGGTCTCTTTTTAGGTAGAATTGGTTTAGATAGAACTTTTTTCGTATTAGAGGAAGGCATTGACCTTTTTAACGACTGGAATGGCATCACCACTAGTACCTTTACTCGCCGAGATAACTTAACTTCTGCATTAGGAGCATCATGTATTCGTATAAAAGAAAGGATGAAAGTAGCAGAAGAGTTATTTAACTACACTGTCCTTCCTTCGACTTCTCTTGCAGTAGGATACTATTATAACTTTTTAAGAGAGATACTTGAAGCTTTCAACAATCAAAAATCAATTCAAATTATTTTAGAAAGGGACAGAACAGGAAAACCTACAAAAACAATTGACTATGAAATAAAGAAGCCTTATCCAACAATTGAAATCAGAGTTCCTCAGAATCTAGCTTCACTAAAAAAAGAGGTTTTAACTTGGAATACATCAGAATACAAACAAATTTTTATAAATGCAGCTTCTAGGACTTACCCTTTTTTTCTTCAAGGCGAGTTTAAAGAAGATCAAATATTAAGCATATTTGACATTCCTACAACACTTTATGCTTCTTACTTAACAATAAAAGAGCTT
This sequence comes from Larkinella arboricola, assembly GCF_003259745.1. Classification (GTDB taxonomy): domain Bacteria; phylum Bacteroidota; class Bacteroidia; order Cytophagales; family Spirosomataceae; genus Larkinella; species Larkinella arboricola. The sequence goes on from NZ_QLMC01000008.1 coordinate 188,683, forward strand.
TTTACAGATTCATTTCTTAAAACACAGAACAACGAGCGAAAATTAATTAACAAGGAAATTAGAAATTTTGAAAGGACTTTGAGTAAGCTTATTGATGACACCATAGAGGAAAAGTTTTACAAGTTTACTATTTATTAGATATTATCCTCATTCATATAAACTTTCCATTGAAGCGGCCACTTCATTCATTAAAGTGGCCGCTTGACGCTTCTGCATTTATAAGTACAAAATTGGCAATGATCACATAATACCCGTTCATTTCGCTTTCGGTTCGGGAATCATCTCGATCATCGATCCTTTATCCACCAGGGAAAAGAATTCATCTAGGGCGTAATAAAACGGGTTGGAATCGCCTACTTCCAGAAGCTTGATTCCGACCGTCCGAACGTCCGACGTTACGCCTTTCAGGATCTTTTCGACCACGGCGAACTGGCGCTTTCCGTCTTTGCTTTTCCACCAACTCCACAGCATCACCGTACGGGCCACCGTGGGTTCGGCCGCTGCCACCGTGGCCAGGTTAGATACCGCTACCATCCTGCTCGTTCAGTTGTTCTTCCAGAATTTTCCCCGTTGCATCATCGACTATGATTATCCGGCCCGCGATCAGTTCTTCCATTAGGTGTTCGGCGGCTCGTAATTCATCCACGGATTCACAGTTGGCCAGCTTACTAGCCAGCTTCAGGATAACATCGCGCATATGGAAGATCAGATCCTTTTCTTCCTTCGGTGAATCGGTCAGTATTTTACTTCGTGTCTTTTCAGTGGCGGCCCTGATCGGTGCTTCGTTGGGTGTTGCCGCCAGTAATACCATTGCGGTATTTTGTACCAGGTATTGTACGACTTTGTTCTTTTTGCCGGTTGTCATTGGATTCGCTGTTTATGAAGTGAAAGGAGAAGTACAGGGCGGTCGCCAGAATTACCAGACAGATCAGGCCGGGAAGCAAAAGCGCCCCCGCCAGGCAGAGGCTGGCCAGGTAAACGAATTGAAGGATTATCATCTTTAAAACTGATTATAGGAATGAATGATGGATGAAAAATTGCGGGATAGTTTTCCACCAAAAATTATGATTGATGGATCAGGCGCTGATGGGGCCGGATCCCGCCGGTTTTTAGGAGGGCTTACCGAAGAATCTTCGCGTTTTGGGCTGGGCCGCCTTTGGAACCGGATTTTCGTTTTCGTCGTACAGCGGGCTAGTGTACCACCAGTAATTCACCAGGCACAGCCCCGCCGTCATTAAACAGCCAATCGTTACCAGCAACGATTTAAACGACAGTGGACAGGCCAGGGAAAAGGGAACGATCAGCGCGGCCTGGGTGCCGATGATTAAATACAAGGCTTTCATAAAGGATGAAGGGTTAGAGGAATTAAAGCTTTTTGATATCGTTGATTTCGGCTCCATGCGTCCGGATGTAGATGAATTCGGCGGTTTTATCTTCGGCATTCTTCCGGATAATAAGCCCCGTTTTACCTTGTAATTCTTTCGGGCAGTACTCGAAATCGTTGAAGTTGCACCAGGCTTTCAGGGCGCGTTTAAAGGCCTGGCTGGTCATTTTAATTTTAGAGGAACGGAACAGATCCTCCTGGGCATCTTCTTTCGGAATCAGCTTATCCAGGCGGGCGGCTTCGGGCGAAAAGTACGCATCGGCCCAGTTGCGGAAGTGGTCCCCCATCACCGCGATCAGATTCCGCTTCGACAGGTTCGCCAGTGGCGCTTCCAGCTTGTCATTACAGCCCAGGTAAAACTTTACGCATTGGGCCATAAAGTTGTAAAAGCGGTTCCATTCGGCTTCATCCCAATCATCGAAAAGGTTCATTCCGAATTCGTCCGCTGGCGATCGGCTTTCGCGGTAGTCACCCGTATTTTCGTGGTAGTAGTCCGAAAACGCCACGTATAACTTTCTTCGGCGGCTGGATGGATCCGTATACCGATCACCGAAGTTTGTATCAAATAGCCACTTCGGGGAAACCGCGTATTCAAGCTCAAACGAACGTTTTTGCTTCGGGTTGATCGTGGTGGCCGAAGTCAGTGGCGCATAGAAGAAACCGAACGGAAGGCTTTCGTGGGCATCTTCCAGGTGGATGATATCGGTATCCTGATCGACGTTTTCCAGAAGGTGCTTATTCTCCACCAGTTGCGGGTTCCGTCCGTCCAGCTGTACTTTCGTCACCAGCTTATAGATTCCTTTGGCCAGGATCCCTTTCCCCGCCCCGCCGTGGCTTTCGGAGTTTTCCGAGATCTTGGCATCCATCACAAACACCGCCCAGGGCTTCGCCGGATTTTTGTAACGGTGCAACAGGTAGCCGATCGCGTAAATCTTATTGATCAGGTGAAGCTTTTGTTCCTGGATTTCTTCTTCCGTTAGTAGTTCGCCATCCACGGCGAAACGGTACTTCTTCCGGTATTCAGCTTGCTTTTCCGGTTTGCTCCAGTGAAGCATCGCCTTTAGATCGTCCTGGCTGAAGTTGTTTTCTTCGCAGTACTCCAGCTGGGCGGCCCGATCCATCAGGCCCAGATCCAGGCGTTCTTCCAGTTCTTTCCGCCAGTGCGAACGGCTGGTTTGAATCAGAAACTTCAGGAAAGTAGGCAGATTATCGCCCAGCTGGATATCGTACTGGCCGCCCTCGGTTTTGCTGATCCGGAACATATCTTCCAGAATCTTCACCGGCCGCTGAATTACCTTATGTTCCCAGATGTGTTTTTCCAGGTTTCCGACCTTTTCTTCCGTAATCCCGGCCGCCGTAATCTTCCAGGTATTCTTCGCAAAAAAGAGATACTGGTAATCGTGGCCGTAGGTCTGAAAATCACCTTCAAAAAACGCCAGGTTGGAAATACTCGAATCGTTCAGATAGGGCGTTTTGTACATCGCGTTCCGCAGGTCAACCGGATAGCGCCGTTCTTCCAGAAAGCCGTGGATAAAGTCTTTTACCGCCGAAGCTTCGATTTTCGATACGATGTTGTTTTGCTCCCGTACGTAGCAAAAGCCATCCTTTTCCTTCGGCGATCGGTAGCGGGCGAAGCCGTTCACCCGTAAGAAGTTGTAAGCGTGTACGTTATTGAATTTATACTCCATCAACAGCTTACCGAACTTCATTCGCGGTTCGCCATCCCGATCCAGCGCCACATCCTGATCCCAGAACTGATACGGAAGCGCCACTTTCACCAGTTCCAGAAATTCAGCCTTCCGATGATACTTCAGATAATCGCGTACGTCTTTGCAGGGATTCCCGTTTGCATCCAGGCGCTTCTTCAGATCTTCCGGAAGCTGGATCGTTCGGATTTCTACGTACTGCATGGCCAGTTTGTGGGCTTCGCGTTTGCCAGTTACATCGATATCCGGAAGGTTGTAAATCTTCTCGGCCAAGCGGCAAAGGGTTTTGTAATCGGCGGGCGATAAAAGGGCCGTTTCGCTGTTTTGCCAGATCACCGTGAAGCCCAGGGCCGCCACGTTTAAGGCATCGCTTCCGCCCGTACAAAGGATTATTTCTTCCAGCTTCTCCTTTGCCTTTTTCTTCTTTTTGGCGGGCTTATCACCTTCATCCAGATCTTCTTCGCTCGATCCGCCTTCGGTCGCACTGGCGGCCACCAGTTCGGCCACTTTCTTCTGGGCCTGGGCTAGACCGTGGATGAAGCTGGCGGGCTTGTTGCCGGTTGACTGAAAGCGGAAGCGTTTTTCGGCTTTGGGCTTATACAGCTTTTTCCATTCGCCTTCATCGATCAGAAACATCGGAAAAAGCTCGGTACTGATATACTGGTGGGTTTTGCCTTCTTTGGTCTGGGTGTAGGATTTCAGGCACTTGTAATGGTAGTGGGCGCAAATCCGGCTTCCTTCCGCCAGGCGGGCTTCGTCGTTATGGCCCAGGGCGTTGAAGGCATTGGTGGAAAATAACGCCTTCAGATCGTGGATCTCGAATTCCTTGTACTCGAAGTTCATGGATCCTTCCGCTTCTTCGGGTTTGGCGGCCCAGGATTTATAATCGGGCTTCGCTTCCGGAACGTCCGAACCTTCGTATTTGTAGAAGGCGGCCACGGCCTTCAGGGCCGTTATAAAGTCGGTACCGTCCAGGTATTGCGCCACCGCCACGGCGTTCATGGCTGGATCCGATGATCCAAAATCCTTTACGATGTAGGTACCATTATCGTTTTTCAGGCTGGCGCTGGCGGTTTTTTCTTCGGGGCGTAGCTTGAACTTCCGGTTGCGATGATTGACACTTTCGGCCGCATCGGGAAACCGATGGATGATATACGAAAGGCCGCCATCGATAGCCAGCAGATCGGATAATTCGATTTTCTTCTTCATTAGAAATTATAGGAATGAATGACTTTGCAGGTATAAAAAGCCGCTGGCGAAGGCTGACCAGCTAATTGATCAGTAAGGTTAACCCCTACTATTTTTTCAAACTTGGACAGGGCAGCGGCTTTATTCATCGCATTTTTAGAAAAGTAAAAGGATGATATGTACCTAGTTAAGGAGTTAATTATCAGACAGGGAGTCCAAAAAAAGGGGTGGCGGGGCCGCCCCTAAGCGTCCTTTTCCTCTAAAAATCTGTCCGCTATCTTTTCGACTACTTCTGTGAATTGCGGATCACCGGCGTACATAAACCAGGCATTCCGCCAGCGGTTGGAGTTAGTCAATCTGTCTAGCTCTGGCGCTAGTTCGGCCACCGCCATAAGTACGTCTTGCTGGCCTATTTCTTTTGGAAGGCGTTGTTTGGCCGCTTTCATACGGTTCTTCCAATACTGGGCAGATGTAAGCTTTTGCATTGCATTTTATTTAAAGGATGCCTACTACTATTGTACACTGAAGCCTTTTAGCGTACATTTATCTAGTTTGAGTGCCACTAAATCCTGTGGTGCAATTTCTTAATATGCAAATGTACATTTAAAAATTGCATCAGCAAATTTATGCTGTACATTTTTCTATTTCTGCTAAATGAATTTTGGAGATCGAATAAAACGCCTGCGTGAAGACAAGAAAATGTCACAAGATGATCTTGCGCGTTTGATGGGTAAAAAGCATAGAAACGTAGTAGGCTCTTGGGAGAAAGGAAAAGCTGAACCTTCCTTATCTGACATTCGTAAACTGGCGGAAATCCTGTCCACTACTACAAATTACCTAATTGAAGGAATTGAAGCGGCACAGCCAACAGTGGTGCAGGAAGTACCAGCTGGCTATGTAATGATGAAGGCTGAAGAAGTAATCGAGATGCAACGCCAGCTACTAAAGAAGCAAGGTGAAAAGATAGAAGAACAGAAGTGAAGCCCTCATTAGGGCGTTATTACTTATTTCATTGAATTACAATTAATTATACCTAAAAAATGCCTTATACTGCTACTGTTTACAAAGTAATGATCGCATCTCCAAGTGATGTACCAAAAGAAAGAGCACTCATACGTGAGATCATTAACGAATGGAATTCTATACATTCAAAAGACAAGAAAATTGTTTTGATGCCTATTGGTTGGGAAAGCCACGCCAGCCCTGCTTTTGGCAGGCCACAAGAAATTATAAACCAACAGGTTCTACATGATGCAGATCTACTTGTCGCTCTGTTTTGGAACAGAATTGGTAGTCCCACTGGTAAAGCCCAAAGTGGCACTATTGAAGAAATAAATGAGCACCTCCGAGCTGGTAAGCAAGTCATGATTTATGTATCCAATGCAAAAGTTAATAGACATGAACTAGATTTGAAGCAAGCTGAAGCATTAGATAAATATCTCAAAGGAATTAGACCTAAGGCCCTGGTGGAAACTTATGAAAGCACATCTAAGCTAAGAAAGAAGTTTACTAGTCAACTAGCACATACAATCCTAAGATATTTTGACAATAATGGGTCTTCTTTAGAAACTAAATCAAGTTCAATACCAATATCTATTGATTCTGCTCCATTATCTGATATAGCGCAAATTTTATTACTGAAAATAGCAAAAGATCCTAAAGGCCAAGTCATGAGAACCCGTTCTTTTGATGGATTATCCGTGACAACCCATGGACAAGAATTAGTTGATAGAGGAAATCCAAGAGATGAAGCCCGTTGGCAAAGTGCTATTGAAGAGTTAATAACAAATAATTTAATTTCTGACAGAGGTAGTAAAGGCGAAATCTTTGCCATCACTAGTAAGGGGTTTCAATTAATTGACAATTTAAAGAAGAGCACAAACTTAGAAGAGTTTGAGCCAATAACTGTTTCTGAAACAAATAAAAAAAAAAGACAACTATTAGAAAAAAAGCCTAAAAGCCCATTTCACTATCTTGACTTATTTAGAAAAATTTGTATTCAAAACTTTCCAAAAGCGTACAAAAGTACATTTTACAGCAATAGCAAGGAGCGTATCGATAAGATTTTCAACGAATTAATAACAAACGAAGCTAATTTCCATGAAAGTTTATATATCAATAATGGATTTATAAGCTCTGAACTGACAATCAAGCGGAGCAGTTTTGGGAGCTTAGAAATCAATGGGATAGATACTACTATAAGTGAAATATGGGTTTATTTTGATGATAGAGAGTTTGCAGATTACATTATTTATCATTGTATTCCTTCTAAACCGGTATACATTAATAATGAATACTATTTTGACACTGCACTCATTGATAATAAACACACTATTCCAGTAGGGGAAATTCATAATAATCATGCTGAAATAGATGGAATTGTAATAGATTTATCAGAGCATCAAGTGGAAATAACACGTAGAAACAATGAAAATGCTTACCATATAATTGCAACAGAATACCACTGCGTTATGCAAGAAAAAAGTTTAACATTTATTCGAGACTTATTCAAGGTGTTGGTGACTCATAATAAGCCAGCTCCACCTGTTTTCAATTTATTTAGAGCGAAGATTAGCTATCATAAACACCCAGAAGTACTTAAAACTCTATAACCATTCTCTTATACAGATTGAGTAAATATGATAATGCATAATTACTCATATTTTATTTTCCTATGATATCTAAATTTTTCCTAATTTTTTATAAGTACATGATTGTCAAGCTGCTTTTTCTTCCCGGTGGGACCACGAAACAAGCTAAAAAGTGCCTTTACAGCGCGTGAAGGCACTTTTTTATTTCCCTACCTGGCCAATGGCACACTTCGATAAGAAGGCCGGGAAGGTGATCGGCCAGACCGTTAATTTCAACCACATTGAGGAAATTATTCCAGACATTCAGCGATCAGTACATGAACCGGCTTTTGGCCAGGATTGGCGAAGCGGCTGGCGTTGATTTCAAAATGACTACCCACACCGCCAGGCATACATTCGAAACGTTGTTTATCGAATTAGGTGGTGATGTTGTAACCCTGAAGGATTACATGGGACACAGCAAGCTTGAAACGACTATGAAATACGTTCACATCAGTGAACGCAGGAAGAAAGAACAGATTAACGTTTTCGATAAAATCTTTCAAACGGCTAGTGCAGAAAAAGGCGGCCAAGGTGCCGCTTAGTATAAAATTTCGCCGTTTATCAGGCTGTTTTCGCACTTTTAGTAAGTGAATGTACCTTTAAGAACTTTTTAATTATAGGATGAATGCTGTAAGGTGGTCGGGAATCCCGACCACCTTCTTTTGAACGCATCCAAAGCCAGATAAGACTTAATAGCAGTTAAGTTATAAAAGTACAGAGTTGTAATTTATAGCATATCATTTATTTCTTCAGCCGTTACAACGTTTACGCCTAGATCATTTCTTATCGTCTTCCTCTTAGCTTCTTGATAATCCGTGTAATCATGCGATGCAAGAGTCTTTTCACCAGAATTAAAAGCGACTCTTAAAAACATTCTATCTTTTTTATTCTTAATTAATTGTTCAATGTACCTTTTTCGCTGTACTGGAATTGTATTTGATACGAAATTAATTCTATCATTAGTAGCTAGGTGAACAATCAAACTAAAACCCAAAGTACCAGGCTGTAAATGTGTCAAATATTCTAAACCGATGTAACTTCTATTCCGACCTTCATCGAGTTCAAAACCTTCATCTACTGTTGCACAAGTTGAATTAGCTAACATCCTACTTATAAGTTCAACAGAAGAAGGATAATAAACGCAATTTGGGTCATTAGCATGCACAAGTGTACAAGTATCAATTACAATATCTATCATTTCTTTCTTCTTTTAGATTGTTCAGATGCCATTGCTAATGCTTCTTTTAACGATTCACCAAAGAAATCTTTAGGCCAATCTATAGGATTGATACTACCATTCTCTTGTAATTTAATTTCTTTAATAATAGAATCACTACCCTCTCTTTCTACAAAATATAATGCAACGTCTTCTGAGTTAATTTTTTCTTCTGCAATAAGCCTTCTTAATCTTAGAAGTAAGTGTTCACTATGAGTTTCAACAACTACTATTTGCCCTTTTTTTGCCATTGATGCAAATAATTCCGCCAATTCACATTGTATTCTGGGATTCAAATGAATTTCGGGCTGTTCGGCAATTGTTATGCTCCTTTCTGGAGAAACTATCGCCTGTACAATTAGCGGTAATACTTGCGAGGCACCAAATCCTGCATTCGCAATACTTGTATAATGCTCTGAACCATTTACACGAAATCTTAACGAATAAGTGTTACTGTAGTGATGTTGTAACTCAATTCGATCTCCGAATCCAAATCGTTTTATCCAGTCATTCAACTCTTGATTGTCATTGGGATCATCTCGAATCAACTTAATGAGGTTAGGCATTTTTTCGCCCTTGCTGCCGACAGTATTATAAGTCTCATTAGTAATTTCATAAATCCTGTGAGGGTTTTCGCGAATAGGTCCAATAAAACTTAGATCTCCTAAATACATTCTAACTCTCGAATTATTATATGATATAGCAGAAAGGAACTGTGAATAACCTGCTGAAAACCTATTCACTTTTCTCTTAATTTTTTCACCTTCACCTTTTTCTTCTTTATCTGGCTCCAGATCAGAAAGAACAGTATTTGGTGAAAACAAAAAGTTTACTGGCTCACTACTAGTTATAGATTTTTTCTCAGCTTTGCTCATTGACTTTGATCCAATTCCTGAAAACGTATATTCTCCAGAGGAATTCAAAGTAAGGCTTAAAAACTTTCTATTAAATATATCATATATAGTCTTCTTCTTTAATTTTAATTCACCGTCTTTATCCTCCAAAGAAAATGTAATTTCAAATGCACCTGGAGGATAACTCCCTAACTCTTCAAGCTCCTCATCTGAATCATGAATATGATATCGATATCCGAAATATAAATCATTTTCTATATTGTAATCTTTTACAATTTCTTGGTAATGCCCTCCATCATACATATCCCCTTTTAATATCAGTGGAGAGTATCTATCGCGAGAGGTAATGGTCTGATTCATTAATAAAAAAGGTGCAAGGAAATTTGTTTTTCCAGAATTATTTGAACCTAAAATTATAGTGATAGGCTTAATTTTTATCCACCCAGTATCTTTAAATCCTTTGAAGTTTTTCCACCTAACTTCCATATAATTCAAATGCTTATCCATCTTACTATATTTAGTTGTTACAATCTTCTACTTTTTACAAAATTGGTCACTGTTTGACGATTCACACCTAGGATCCGGCCAATAGCAGAATAACTAATCTTGTTACTTAACATCTCTCTGATAGCTCCTTCTTTTCCAGACAATTTAGTCTCTTTCGACTTAGATCCTATTGGCCTCCCCAAAATTAATCCTTCAGCTTTCTTCCGTTCAAGACTTTCTTTTGTTCGCTGACTTATCAACTGGCGTTCAATCTCAGCGGATAGTCCAAAAGCAAAGGCCAGAACTTTAGAAGAGATATTATTTCCTAGTTCATATCCTTCTTTGATTGAAACTACTATTGTTTCCTTTGACATACATTGATGAAGGATAGACATTATTTCCAATAGTGAACGACCAATCCTAGAAAGTTCAGTTACATAAATGACATCACCCTTAGTCACCTTATTTAGGATAAATCCAAGTTGACGCTCCTGGGAACCTTTTGTTCCCGAAACCGTTTCTTCGATCCATTCATCTATCAACACCTTTTTCGCATTGGTGGCCTTAAGGATTTCAAATCGTTGGTTTTCTACCGACTGCCTACCAGTAGAAATTCGTAAATACGCATAAATCATTTGAGTTTCGCAGGGTTGTATTCGCAGGGTTGTATTGGACGAGTGCAAGCTTATACTCACTTCTAAAATTATACCAAGCAATTTTAGCTAAATTTTACTCACCTTATTCTAAACAGTTTTTAAATATATTAAACGGACGTTTTCTCCTGATAAGGGCACTCTGTCGTAAATCCCTTGCCGCATGTTTTTCAACGCTTAAGGATTAAGACACACGATCCAGCCAATAACTGAATGACTTAGAGTCAGAGGTTTGTTGACGCAACCTTCCTGCGTTTTATGAACTTAATACCTGCTGATATTGCTCCTGCAAATCCTTGATGTAGGCACTCACGGGTTGACCATCAAATGCTTCTAACGGTAAGTCTGTACGTTGGCCCTGGTCGATTACAAAAGCGGATAGAAGCGTGTAACCTGCCGTAACACACCTATTAAGCACATCAAAGTGGCCTTCAACCTCGCAGCAATAATGGCTATGAGTGGAAACCTCTCCCGAAGCCGAAACAGAAGAAAAAAACAGCCACATTGGTTTTAAAGATAGGTAGCTAAATCCATACGTAACACCAGCGTTTTATGAAATTAACGCCCCCTGATACTGCTCCTGCAGTTTTTGCAGGTGATGGGCCATCGGCCACCCATCGAATGCTTCTAACGGCAAATGGGTACGGCAGCCTTGCTCGTCAATCAGATAAGCAGATTGGAGAACAAAACCAAAAGCAATAAAGCAATTTAATGTATCCAGATGAATTTCTTCAATATCCTGCGAATGGAGATGATGACGCTGTTCATATCCATCCGGACATAAGTAGGAGAAATAAAGAAACATGTATGGTTGGGATAGGTAACAGTTTAAAAACGTTTCCAATCACTGACTTTCACCGACTAATGAGGAAACGGCCCTCAATGATCTAAATACCTAAACCGTCAAATCGTAACCGTGTAGGCCAGATATACCGTACACCTATGGCTCAGGCCAGACCATCAACATGGCATCTTCAGCCTATTTAAGGCGTGTTCGGTCACGCTTCTGCGCACGTTTCTGCTTCTCTAAAACCTTATCGATCCGATCAAGTATAGCCTTCATCTGACTGTTTATATGCTGGCTTTGCGCTGCAAAAAGTTGACGGGCACGGATTAACTCATCTTTAGTAAAAAACATATCTGTCGGATTTAGAGCAGCTTGGCCGACAGCTTAGAGTACAGGAGCGGAGAAGAACTCAGATGAACGAATTACAACCTTAGGATAAGAGACGTGCTATGAGTATGTCTGTTGAACAACAAACATAGGTAAATGTTTTATAAACCTCCCAAACAAAGGTTAACAAACCGGACGCTTCCATTGACCAATTCTATAGCTGTTTTTTGAGGGAGTTCCTACGCTAGTACCTGGGTTTGCCAGAAAGTACGATCAAATAAAACGGTTTACTTCCATCGCTTACCCGGTATATCGCTACACGTCCGGAAATAGAAACGTTCAGAACACAACCAGGCGGATTCATCGGAATACTACCGTTATACCATCAACGCTTTATTTCTTCCGCAGCCAGAGGCTCCCTCCGGGATTGTTCAGAAACAGGGGCATATGCTCGGCAAACCAGCCCGGATACTGCTGGTGCAGAAAGGAGTTGAAAAGAAGAATCTCGAAATCGTGATTGTACATCAGGAAATTGCGCAGCATATAGCTTTCGTTCCAGCCAAAGCCTTTCCAGCCCAGCACCCACTCTTCGGGGTATTCAAACGGGTAGAAAATGTCGTGAAAATGAATAATAACTCCACTATTCAGATTGGGCAAAATGTCAAAAAAGATGTAGTTGACATCGCTGCCGGTTTTGGCCACATGAGTCGAATCAATGAAAAGAATATCATTGGCCTGGAGTGCCTCAAATAAATGCACCGGAACCGACTGTACGCCAGACTCCAGAATCGTCACCACAGACCGATCTTCGGGACGAAGCAGGCTGTAGAGCCGCTCCGGATTGGGGTCGATAAAGGTAAGTTTGAGGGCCTCATCGCCGACCAACTCCCGGGTATCGAGCATAACGGCGGAGCTAAAACCGGACCCTACCTCAATGATCTGCTTCGGTTGGAAATGCCGCATCATGGTATGCAGCATGATGGCATCGCCAAAACTAAACACATCATTGTGGTAGTAATACCGGCAGGATGGCTGTGGATGAGTCGGAAAGGGGATCGTTGGGTAAAACAGGGCAAGCTCCTGCAAGAGCCGGTATTGAAACCGCTTGCGTAAGTCAATGCCTTTTAACTGCCTGGGACGCCTGGAGAATAAGGTGGTGCGAAGCGGGGTTAATTCCTCGACGTTGACGATAGGGCTATAGAAATGTCCTGGCGGAAACATTGTCTGATAATGCTCCAATTGCAGGCGCATATTCCGGATATAAGGAATATGGTTTAAAAGCTGTTTAATCAGGGCTTTCATAAGCATCTAAAGGGTCTGGTCTAGGCAATAATCCGGGATTCAATAAACACCTAAAAGCTGATAAGTGTTCTTAACCATTAAGCCGTATTCTACTTTTTAATCTACCCAAGGCAAGGTTTCCTGCTCTTTAAACCGGCTTTTCGACCGATTCTGGTTATCTATCTGACCTAGTTCGAATAGGTGAATAGCCCCCTCCTAATTTTTTCATTTAATTTTCCGATCACCTTTTTACTCCCTCTCCGATTCATCAATACGTGTCAGAAAGCAGAACGGCATTCGGAAAACGACACTACAAATCTAAGTCTATTTACCTATTTATATGAACCAAGGCTTTAAGATCATGGATTTTTCCAACTCAAAATAAACCCTTAAAATACCAACTTATACTTCTGTAGCGCATACACAATTCTATCAGTAGGTATTTTACAGCAATTCCAAAACAAGCCGTATCTCATTAACCATACCGTAGTTTCCACGGTGTCCGGCTAACCCTTCTTCCTGACTGAATCCATATGTCAACATCCATAAAAATCCAATAACAAATCGGTGTTCAGTAAGAATACCGGCTTCCTGCCAACCCATTTTAGTCCGCTGAACAACAATGTCGATAAATTATTGAATTACAAGATAATATACATAAAAGTATATTCTTAACGACTATACGGATCGCTCCGGTATACGCGGACAGTCTACTACCTGCCTTCTCATACCGACCAATTATCGGTCACAACATAAAGGGTTACGTTGAAAAGTTTTACCGTATCCTACACCGTAAGCCTGGATACCGCTTCTCGTTCTCCTGTAAAAATAGGACTAAATGGACGCTATCCGCCGTCTAATAAGTTAAGTACAAATCGTTAAGTAACCAATTCAAAACTAAGTATATTTAGTTTGTTTTTATTAGTAATTATACGCAAAGTAATACTTAAAGTTTACCAATTTGACAATTTAGTACCACACCAGTATGTTTCCTACGAGTAGTTACAGACTTCCACAGCCGATTACGGTTGGCAGAATCTTCAATGTTGCGATTGAGAGCGAACTTATCAAAGTGGGTTACATCTTTGTTTTAGCCATCCTCTCCTTTCCCTATTTCGATTTTGCCCATACGCCCAGTGCCGGTATTGATAATTCGTGGCGTATGGCGCTGGAGATTATTTATGAGAAAAAGCTGGTGTGGGGAAAAGATGTTATCTATACCTATGGCCCCTTAGGGCGCTGGCTGCAACGGTATGTCATCACCACCGCCCCGTTCGAACTCTTTCTGGTCGATTCCTTCGTGGCTATCAACCTGGTCGTTCTGCTCTATAGTTTTCTGCCCAACCCTCTCAAACTTTGGCATTTACTGCTTTATTTCCCCCTATGGGCCATCGTCAATAGCATGCATGGCGAATGGATTCACTTCCTGTGGTTTTACCTGGTCATCTACTGGGGTGTGCGCTATCTGTACCAGCCCAATCTGCTGCTGCTCTATTACCTGCTTGTGCTTAGTGCCGTCAATTTTTTTATGAAGGCCAACTACGGGATCATTATTCTGGGCTATACCGCTAGTTTACTGTCGTTTCGGTTTGTCGTTCAGCGTGGTAACGTAAAAGAGTATCTGGCCAGCCTGACGGTTTTAGGCTTACTGCTCATCTCCGGAGCCCACTGGCTGCATACGGATTTAATTGGCTACCTGATTTCAAGTCTCCATGTCATCGACGGGTACAATGAATCTCAGGCACTTTATCCGGAAAATAAGCTGCGGGTGGTTTTGCTGGCTTACGGGTGTTTTCTGCTGCAATTTCTTACCGCCATCGTTTATCTGGTCCGGCTACGTTTTGCCCCTCAAAAACGCAACGACAGCCCATACATTACGCTCTTTACACTTTTCTGGCTGCTGATCATCTCCTTTGTCCTGCTGAAGTACGCCTTTACCCGAGCGGACGACGGGCATCTTACCGTTTTTATCAAACAGTCTAGCCTGCTGCTGTTACTGGTGATGGTTAGCGTCCCGGAAGCCTGGCTGAAAAAGACGTTCTTTGGGTATCTGGTCCTGAACTGCGTTATTTATCTGACGTTTTACATCCCGATTTTCGGAAAAATACCCGTTAATTATGCTACCGAGTTCTCCCAGAAAGCACTGCTGGTCAGGCATTATCTTCAGCAGGCCGTCACCCACTCCTACCCCGTTCCCCAGGCTACGCTTCCCGATTCGATTCGCCAAAAGATAGGCCGCCAGACCGTTGATGTGATTCCCAATGAAATATCAACGGTATACTTCAATGGATTAAATTACAATCCACGGCCGGCCCTGCAATCGTATCAGGCTTACAATGCGTATCTGGATGCCAAAAACCGGGACAAATACCTGTCAGAATCCGCCCCGGAATGGGTTATTTTCGAATACACGGGCATTGACGGCAAGTACCCCCTCGCGGATGAAACCCAGACCCTGCTGGCTCTTCTGCAACGCTATAGCACCGTTGACGAAAGCAATCAGCAGCTTTTCCTGAGAAAAAACCGCCAGACCAAACAGCTAACCTTGGTTCGCCAGCAAACCAAAAGGATTGTAATGGGTCAGAAGTTACACCTGGCAACAACCGATTCGCTGCTGCATATTGTCTATGCCAGGACGCAGTATACGGCCTACGGGAAAGCACTGAACATGTTTTTCCAACCCCCGCAACTCACCATGACGATCAGCGCCGAAGACCATTCGGCGGTCGAGTATCGGGCCGTGCCAAGCCTTTTGCAAAAGGGTGTTATTGTCACCAGCCGGGTTGATAACCTGTCCGATGCCAAAGAATTTTTAGCGACCCGGCAGGTAACCAACAAACGAATTACGGACATTTCCTTTGATCAGAAAATTCGGTGGCAGCCCGGCTTTGATCCCGCAATTGATCTTGTCATTCAGTCGTATCGCTTAAAATAAGCGGGCTCCTGCTCTTTTCCGGAATAGCCGTTTGGTAAAAATCATGCTGAACGGATTGCTCCGGCAACGCATCGCTGGCCCAGCTAAGCCGCAAGGAAAGTGGAGACGGATTGGAAGAAGCATTCAACACGCCGAAATGGATCACGAATCTGCGTGTTTCGAACGCCAATCTGTGGTACGGCCTCGGTTTCTCGGTTGCCTATAAACACCAGAGTTCCTTTTTGTGGCAATCCTCGCTGGCAACCGGCATGGTGCCAGCGATTCATACCGTCGATGCTCAAACGAGTTACCGCATCCAGAGCCTAAAACTTGACCTGAAACTTGGGGCCACAAATTTGACGAATCGGTCCTATAGCACGTTTGTCGCCGGACCGAGCGTGGGCGGCTTCTATTATGTGACATTAACGTGGCAATAACCGTTCCTGAAACTGACAGGCTCTGGACACAAACCTAAGGGACCTTTACCAGTTTGTGCCGTTTGGCGGCTGGACCAGTGCCGACCTGTAACACATATACGCCGTTGTTCAGGCCAGGATGCAGTGTGATTTGCGGCTCCGTTCGTTCACTTGTTTCCTGCCAGACCAGACGGCCCCATAAATCATATAGCCGAACCGGCTGACCGACGGCTTGCGGCCCCTGAAACTGTATGGTAAACGACTCACGGAAGGGATTGGGAAATACCCGGATAGCACCCGGCTCCAACGCAACGTCGGCACCCCAACGGGCGGCTGCCGGAGCAACGAATTGAAAACTCACCGTCAGGGGTGTACCGGCCGATCCCGTACCATTGGGGCCGGTATAGGGCGTCGCCGTCAGTGTGTAAGAGCCGGGAACGGGTTTCCAGGTTCGGTACTGGCCATTCCCATCTTTAAATAAGGCATAAGGAGCCGTATTTTCCAGTTGAGTGCGCGTCTGGGTACCGCTCAACTGCATCACCACCGACCCCACTGTAGCCGGATTGGTGTTTGCCTGAATGTTAAATACGTGGCTGGGCAGGCTCGCCAGATTCAACTCCTGACCGTCGGTAAGCTCCTGGATGGTTTGCTGCGTAATCGCATTGATCAAACTAAAGCTTTCAACGTTAAGGTGATCCACCACCGTAAAACTGAAGGTGTACGGCGTACCCGCCGACCCCGTACCATTAGGGCCGGTATAGGGCGTCGCCGTCAGTGTGTAAGAGCCGACTGCCGGTTTCCATCCTTTGTAATCACCGTTGTTATCCTGGAACAAGGCATAAGGAGCTGCATTCTCAATTTGTGTCAACGACTGCGTACCGCTGAGCTGCATAACGACGGAACCGACAGTGGCCGGCGCGGTATTGGCCCGTAGGTTCAGGTTTTGGGTGGGTAGCCCCGCCAGATTAATCTCCTCTCCCGGCATAAGCTCCCGAATCGGCCCATCGGTATGAGCATTGATCAGACTCACACTGAATACCGTCAGCGGGACGGCAGCCGGCGTCACTTTGCGGACACGATAGTTGTTTCTATCGCTGATGTAGAGATTACCCTGGACATCGACCGCTATACTACTCGGCCCGTTTAAGCTGGCCTGAGTAGGCAAGCCGCCATCACCACTAAAGCCTGCCAGACCATTGCCCGCAATTGTGCTGATGATACCGTCCGGGGTCACCTGACGAATCCGGTGATTGCCGCCATCCGCAATGAGTAAATTACCTTTTGCATCCAATAGTATACCGCTGGGATAGTCTAAACTGGCACGGGTTGCCGCCCCCCCGTCACCCCCGAAATCCGAAATACCATTCCCGGCCCAGGTGGTGATGACGCCCTGAGGAGTCACTTTCCGAATGCGGTGATTATACTGGTCGGCAATAAACAGATTGCCCTGCGCATCTACGGCAACATCCCCTGGAAAGTTCAGCCTGGCGCTGGTTGCAGGGCCCCCATCACCACTAAAGCCATAGCTCCCGTTGCCCGCAACCGTGGTAATGATGCCATCGGGCGTTACTTTCCGAATCCGGTGGTTGAAGTAATCAGCAATAAACAGATTGCCCTGCGCGTCGATGTCTATCCCCGTAGGCCCATCCAGACTCGCCTGGATGGCCGGTCCGCCGTCGCCACCGAAACAACCGGTTTCCTTACTACACCGGACGCCATTTCCCACGACGGTATTGATGATACCGTCCGGCGTCACTTTGCGGATGCGGTTATTCCAATTATCGGATAAGAAAAGATTGCCCTGCGCGTCAATGGCTATATCATCGACAACACTCAGATGTGCGTTGATAGCCGGTCCACCATCTCCGCTAAAACCCAGTTCTCCATCGCCAACGGCTGCCCGGATAATACCATCGGTGGTTACTTTCCGAATTTGGCTAACACCCGATATAAACAGATTGCCCTGCGCATCCAGGGCCAGGCCCCGGGGGCCGCTTAGACCGGCGCTGGTTGCGGGTCCGCCATTACCACTATTCTCCGAAATACCGTTGCCCGCAATGGTATGAATGGTTTGGGCCGATAAACGAGTAAAAAAGAGCCCGACGATCAGGCAACCAGATAACAACGCGGAGGAGAAAAAATGAGGGAAGCGTATGAAAGAAGTCATAACAAGAAAGGTTAGGGTTAATGACACACTTAAATACGAAGCAGTAGACGTGTCCTAACGGCTGTTTTATGGCGCAGGTCACCTTGAGCAAAGGGAATAATTACAGCTACTAACGTCAACACAATTAGACTTATCTAATATAAATTTAAACTAAAATACGAAACAAAAGCCAGCCGTATTAAAAATAAGTTTCGTAACGTTCAGCAACCACGCTTTATTCGAAGTTAAAACGGCCGGAAGATGTTGACTTCCGGCTGTGGAGAGCTTACCCAATTTGTGCTTCCCGGTGCTCTCCAGCAAAAACAGAAGGCATAAAAAAAAGCATCTTGCTTCCCAAAAGGGCTGTAACACGATGCTTTTTTATTTTACTTTAATTTCACGAGCCTATACCGCCGGGCTCTTTTCCCCTCTCCTAGCTGAAGGATATATAAGCCCGCTGGCCATTGCTTGCCGGACTGAATAAGCTGTTCTGTCTGCGTCAGGTCCTCCAACATGAAAAGCAGTCGGCCATAAGCATCATGGATAAATACCGGCAGCTTGCCTTTATTTCGTCCCTGCACCTGTAGCGTAAACGATTCCTGGAACGGATTCGGATAATAGATCACCTGCATCTCTTCCGCTTCGGCGTCAGCCTCAACCCGTCCATTGGGAGCCTGCTCCACAACGGTGAAGTTGATGGTCAATGGTGTGCCGGCTGTACCCGTCGCCCCCGCCCCCGTGTAGGACGTCACCTTCAGCGTGTAACTACCCACCGGTGGAATCCAGTTGTTGTAGTCTCCGTTGCTGTCGCCAAACAGGCTGTAGGGAGCCCCCGTCTCAATCTGGGTCCGGTTCTGGCGACCACTCAACACCATCTTGACCGACCCCACCGTAGTCGGCGAGGTGTTGGCCCGCAGGTTCACATTGCGTGAGGTGAACGCAGCCAGGTTGATCTGATCACCGTTGCTTAGCACCCGAATCTCCTGATCACTGGTGGCATTCATCAAACTTACACTCACCACCGCAGGACCCGTGGAACTGGACGCATTGACCATTACACTGATAACTTCCTGAGCCGATAAAGCCGGCGAGCCGTTATCGGCTACTTTCACCGTCAGGCTAAAGGTGCCCGTCGTAGTGGGTGTCCAGCTAAAGGCCCCGGTGCTGGCATTGATGCTCACACCGGCTGGACCGGATACGCTGTAAGTCAGCGTCTGAGCCGGTAGGTCCTTATCGGTAGCCTGGGCCGTGAAGGTTAAGGCCTGTCCAACGGTGGCGGTTTTGCCTCCAATCGAAGCCAGCACCGGGGCCGTGTTGGTGGCCTGAGGAGCCTGCTCTACAACCGTGAAGCTGATGGTCAGCGGTACACCAGCGGTGCCCCCGGCTGAGGAAGCCGTATACGGTGTGCCCGTCAGCGTGTAACTGCCCAAAGCAGGTGTCCAGTTGTTGAAGTTACCGTTGCTGTCGCCAAACAACGCATACGGAACCCCGTTGTCGGTCTGCGTGCGCGACTGC
Source organism: Larkinella arboricola (assembly GCF_003259745.1). Classification (GTDB taxonomy): domain Bacteria; phylum Bacteroidota; class Bacteroidia; order Cytophagales; family Spirosomataceae; genus Larkinella; species Larkinella arboricola. The sequence goes on from NZ_QLMC01000008.1 coordinate 208,189, forward strand.
TTGCCACCCAGCACCATCTTCACCGAGCCCACCGTAGCCGGGTTGGTGTTGGCCCGGATGTTGATGTTGCGTGTTCCCAGCGTGGCCAGATTGATCTGCTCGCCATTGCTCAACACCCGAATCTCCTGATCGGTCGTGGCATTCATCAGGCTGAAGCTGACCAGAGTCTGTTGAGCGACCGGAGCCGCCCCTACTGTCACACTGATAACCTCCTGAGCCGACAGTACCGGAGAACCGTTATCGGTTACTGTCACCGTCAGGCTAAAGCTACCCGTCGTGGTCGGTGTCCAGTTGAAGGCCCCCGTGCTGGCGTTGATGCTGGCACCAGCGGCACCGGATACACTGTAAGTCAGCGTTTGAGCGGGCACATCGCTATCAGTAGCCTGAGCCGTGAAGCTCAGCGGCTGGCCCACTGTAGCGGTTTTGCTGCCAATGCCCGTCAGCACCGGAGCCGTGTTGGTAGCCTGAGGAGCCTGCTCTACAACCGTGAAGCTGATGGTCAATGGTGTGCCGGCTGTACCCGTCGCCCCCGCCCCCGTGTAGGACGTCACCTTCAGCGTGTAACTACCCACCGGTGGAATCCAGTTGTTGTAGTCTCCGTTGCTGTCGCCAAACAGGCTGTAGGGAGCCCCCGTCTCAATCTGGGTCCGGTTCTGGCGACCACTCAACACCATCTTGACCGACCCCACCGTAGTCGGCGAGGTGTTGGCCCGCAGGTTCACATTGCGTGAGGTGAACGCAGCCAGGTTGATCTGATCACCGTTGGTTAACACTCGAATCTCCTGATCGGTGGTGGCATTCATCAAACTTACACTCACCACCGCTGGCCCCGTGGAACTGGTCGCATTAACCGTTACACTGATAACTTCCTGGGCTGACAGGGCCGGAGAACCGTTATCTGTCACTTTCACCGTCAGGCTAAAGGTGCCCGTGGTGGTGGGCGTCCAGCTGAAGGCGCCCGTGCTGGCATTGATGCTCACACCGGCTGGACCGCTGACGCTGTAAGTCAGCGTCTGAGCCGGTAGGTCCTTATCGGTAGCCTGGGCCGTGAAGGTTAAGGCCTGTCCAACGGTGGCGGTTTTGCCTCCAATCGAAGCCAGCACCGGGGCCGTGTTGGCAACGGCGGCTTCTGGCGTCACCCGGATAAAATCCCAGGTTGCCGTGAAGGGCGTCGAGTTCAGTGAGGTACTTACAATGCCCACAGCCAGGGCACGTCCCCCCTGAATGGCCTGCAACAACGTTCCTCCTACGGTAATGGAAGGCCCCAGATCCACCAGCGCCCCCCCGTCTTTTGCGTACCTAGGTTGAACTTTACCCGTTGCTTTATTCACTGACAAATATAGATCGAGTGACCCGGTAGGCAATCCCCCCGGCAATGTATACGTTATGCTGCTGGCTACCCCGTTGTTTTCATATACCACTTCAATGCCGCCCGTTCCCCCATCGGCTGCCAGTGCTACCTTCAGGTAGTTGTCCTGATCGCCCACACCAATGTATAAGCCCTGCGATTGGTGATACTGCGGAGTCCGGTTATTGAAGAAAGGACCTAGCAAGCGGGTCTGCACCCTAAACGGACCCGGTGTGCTGTTGGTATTGATGCCAAATTGAAAACCGTTTTCCTGGGTGTTTACCGCCTGATAGGGATCTCCCGGCGTAGCTTCGACCACCGAAAAAGCGCCGACAGCCCCACCTGCTACCAGGTTCTGCTCATCAAATAAATCCAGGTAATCAATTCCGGTCTGCATGGGCAGCATCAATCCTGTGAAGCCCAACCCAAACAAACCCGTGCCCGGATCATTGTTGAACAGGTTGTACTCCAGAGGCAGCGTGGTAGTCATGCCATTGCTGGCATCGAGCGCAAAATAGTCCACCTCATCGGCCAGCCCATCGTTGTCATCATCCGGATCGTTTAAGTCCGACACCTTATCACCGTCCGCATCACCGGGCCGACTCGAGGCCGAACAGGGGTTGGAGGCATTATCAATCTCATCGGCGTTGCTGTAACCATCCCCATCATCGTCAAAAGCCGTGCTGTAAGCCGCCGAACACCCACCCCCGGCAGCCTCGGGTTCAAAGACATAAATCTGGTTTTGCAGGTAACATACCACCCAGACCGTACCGGGAAAAATGTCGTTATCGCCCTGAGCGGTGATGTCCAGAGGCTGCGAGCCAAAGTTGGAAGCAAACGGCAGGTCCAGATTCTTTTTCTTCGCACCGAGACTGTTGGTCACCCCCGTACCACTGGCATTCAGGGTGATCTTCTGAATGGTCCCATCAAAGGAAGCCACCAGCAGATGCCCCTTCAGGCCGTTGTTGAAACCCGAAGCCGTGTACTCCACAATCCCGTTGGTCGATACCGTATAGGTGATCAAGGCGTTGTCCTTTTCACCCGGATTCTGAAAATCGCCTTCGATGGGATGGGCCATATTAACAGGCACCGGGGGCCAGTCGCTGGGCAGTGGGTTGGACCCCGTCTTGCTGGTACGCCATACCCCACTCGTACCGTTGTGAGTGTACAAACCCGCCCCCGCTGGATTAGCCCGGATCGGGTGCGGATGGCCCCCGTAGAAGCTGCCCGGCACATACGTCCGCAAATCCCCCACATAGTGAAAGTTGTCCAGGTTGTTGACCTTGGGATCATTCGGACCCGAACCCGTCGAACCCGGCTCCCCCGTTACATAGTTGTTGGTGGCCGTACCCACCCCCTCACTGGCTGGATGACCACCCCAACCCGGGTTGGCCCCGTTGTCCGTCACGTACATCTTGCGGGACCGGGTGATCACCAGATCATACGCATTGCGAAACCCTGTGGCAAACACCTGCACCGGACCACCCGCTACCAGCTTGGCCTGGTTCAGCCCATCATTGCCCCCAAAGGGATCATTGGCATCGGGGTTGCCCGCCCGGTTGGGGTCGTCCAGGGTGGGCAGATCATACTTGTAAGCGGTGTTGCCGCTGCCCCGGGTAGGCAGTGCTTCAATCACCGCCAGGTCAATCGAGAGCACACAGGCCGCCAGGGCATACTCAGGTGTATAGGCAAAGTTGGTTGAGGGGCTACCCGCATTGGTGTGGCCCCCCACTACCAGGTAGAGCTTGTTGCCATCCAGTTGCAGACCGTTGGTGGCATGGTTCTCCTCCGAGCGGGGCAGCCCCCGGACCAGGTCCACTTTCTGCCAGCCAGTGGGGGTTTTGGTCAGCTTGGAGACGATGCCCGAGTTGGTGTCCAGGTTCAAATCACCCTCGGGTCCGCCGATGCGGCTGTCGCTGGAGCTGACGTAGAGGATGGGGTTGGTGGCGGTACCGGTGACCAGCAGACCAGTGACCTGTCGGGTGGTCACCGAGGGAGCCAGCGAGCCATCATCGTTGTGGTTGGGAATGGTGTTGATGAGGCTGATGGTTTCCTGGCTGGCGATGGAGTAGTCGTTGGGGGCGTTTTTGACGATGGTCAGCACCTTGATCAGGCCGTTCTGCTGGGCCACATAGAGTTTGCCATCGGGACCGAATTGCAGGGAGGTGGGGTTTTTCAGACCGGCGGTGATGTCGAGCCGGCCGTTGGGGTTGTCTTTGAGCCGGCTGGACTTAAAGTTAAAGCTACCGTTGCGGACCTGTTCCCTGGAAGGTTTGCCACCACGTACTTTTTTTATAAGTTTATACAGGCCCTTAAACTTATTTTTATCGGGTCCTTTACCTTGACCCCAGGCATCGGGAGCGTTAAAACAGATAACAAGTGCCAGCCATACGCAGATACTGTTCATCACCAACGCGAATCGGGTAGATGTATTTTTCATGTGATTTCAGTAAGTGAATGGTTAATTAAGAAACAGGATAATAGATATAATGAAGTAAGTATCGGGTAACACGCAGGCATCAGGATTTTCCCTGCCTCTGCCCTATCGAGAAGCAATATGCGCAGAACAACCCATCAATGTAAGAAGCTTTTACGTCTTGTATTGGATAAGACCGAACCAGCTAATCAACCGCTAAAGAATAGCGATAAAAACAACACCAAATGCGTATAAACCTCGAGAACACAGGTGAATATACTAAAATAAAGCAAAGTAAAATATACCTATCATTCTTTTGTACTTTTCACAATAAAGCAGACTATTAGTATGAAACAGGCACTTGTATTCACATATAGACACTAACAAGTACTTCACCTTTTATTCCATTTAACATTAAGCAAGCTTAAACACTTTCCATCTAGCGGTTTTTACTTAATTATTATAAAACAAAATCTGATTTGACATATGTTAATAAAAGAGTAACAAGTCTATTTTTAGTATTATCTATCTTATTCATACAAATGAAGCTTTTAAAAATGTTTCAGGTACGTCATTTTGACAAAACAGGACCTTACGCACCACTTGCCATACCGATGATTTCGTCAAAGAGAATTCAAAAATAGACCTTGAAATTCAGGGAAGTTATAAGAGAAAAGACAAATGCTATAAATTTAGAAGCATAACTCCTTCCGGAAACGTTTCAAAGTGATTAATAGAACTTGGCCCTTAAACTGACGATTATAAAAAGACAAACCAAAAAAATCAGAAATAGCTTGGTTTCGAACCGTTAAAAATAATGACAAACGTTTGTTAAATCATTCAAACATAGTGGATTTTGAGTTCCAAACGCGCAACAAGGTGGGTAAACGTCCAGCCAAATACATTAAAAAATTCAGGTCAGCAACGTATATACGCAGGAAGGCTTGAGTGCTAGTATGTAAGCTGAAATTTTACTAGCGGTTCTCCTCGTGAAACTACCCGACACTAAGTCTTTTATAACCTAAAAAACCGCTGATAAATAAACTTACGCAGAGCGACTACCGGCATTTTACGAACTTGGTTGTTGACACCTTAAATAGGTTTCTTTCGTAGAAAGAACCAATATCACTTCTGAAATAATAAAGATCGCTTATATTTAGATTATAATTTTCATAAATATACTTACTATCTTAGAGCATGTTTGAGGTTGATCTGAAGAGTTTTTGGCCGTTTGGCAACATTTGAGTAAAGAAGTGGGCATCGTGGTAGATTAAGGTGTCGAATCTTATTCACCATGCGAACTCAATTTGTCAATTTGTCCGATGCCCATTGGCAAGTTATTAAAAACTATGTTGACTCAGGTCGAAAACGCCGAGTCAGTTTACGCTCCGTAGTAAACGCCATTCGCTGGTTGGCTCATACGGGTAGTCAATGGCGGAACCTGGCTGGCGATTATCCGCCCTGGCAGACGGTCTATTACTACTTCCGCCGATGGCAAACCGACCAAACTTGGCAACGACTGCTCAATCGATTGGTGGAGTTAGAGCGTCAGCGCCAAGGACGTGCTGCTCATCCCAGTCGGCTGGCAGTAGACAGCCAGAGTGTTCGTAAAGGCTTGTGGGTCAGTATTGACACCGGACTCGACGGCAATAAACGGATCAATGGACGTAAACGTCACCTGGCAGTGGATAGTTTAGGCTTGCCAGTAGCCATTCACGTATCAGCCGCTAACGTTCAGGATGGAGAAGCCGGTAAAGAACTGTTGTGGCAGCTCGAAGCAATGAACCAGCGGCTGACCTTATTGGCCGCTGACAAAGCATACCGGGGCGAGTTTGCAGAAGCAGCAGGTTGGTGCGGATACCAAGTTGAAATCTGTCAAAGACCCGAGTCGACTCAGGGATTTGTTCCGCAACGAGGCCGTTGGCAAGTTGAGCGGAGCTTTGCCTGGCTGAACATGTACCGTCGGTTGAGTCGTGATTATGAAAAGACCAGTAACTCAGCCGAAGCATTCTTAAGAGTAGCTTATGCTGACTTAATTATAGCAAGAAATTGAATTGCTAATTCAAAACACACTCTTATAAAATCATCCAGCATAAAATATAAGGAGAAGCGTATTCAGCATCTTATCAATTCTATAAAACATTTTGCGAGTATATCCGAATGAGGTTGTTTGTAAAAATCTATTACCGAAGGATACGGGGGCTGTTTCTGTTGTTGACCAATAGTTATTTATTTGCGCAATCCATTCAATTACCACATCCTGTACCCATTAATTATCAGCAGGGATTACCCCAGGCTTTTGTTACCTCTATTGTGCAGGACCAACAGGGGTTTATCTGGGTAGCCACCCGCGATGGCCTTAGCCGCTATGATGGTCATCAATTTAAAGTATTTCAACCTTCAACGGATGGTCGTCCTTCCCTCTCCTATACCGGTGTCGCCAAATTACGGCTTGATAATCAAGGTCAAATCTGGATTCTTACCGAGCAGGGCGGCATTGACAGGCTGGATCCTAAAACTGAACGATTTACCAATTTCTCCCATCTACCGTTCTTTCAACGTGCCTTCGGGAAGCGTTCCGTTCGGGGCATTTATCCGGATCATCACAACCGGCTGTGGGTATCCTTTGAGAACGACGGTTTGGCCTGTATTGACCTGAAAACCCGTAAGTTCCGGTGGTTTCCGCAAAATAATCATCCAATAACCACGACGATGACCGGCAGAAGCGTGCTGGAAGACAACGATCAGACCGTCTGGATTACGACCAACACCGGATTAGCCTACTTTGATGAACACACGCAACACTTTATAGCCAAATCACCCCGATCCTTGCCGGAAAAAAATCGCATCCACACCCTCGATCAACGACCTACCGGTGAGTTGCTCCTTGGCTCGGAAAACTTTTTTTCCGTCTGGGATACGCATACCGGTACGCTTATCCCGTATGCCTTACCGCCTACGAAGGATGAAAAAGATTACTGGGGCTTCCAGATAGCCCGGGACAGCCGGGGGGCTATATACGCAGCGTACCGAAATTACCTTTTTCGGTATACCGAAGAACAGGGTCTTCAGGTCGTTGCCCATTTTCCGAAGCCCTCCAAACGGTGTCTTAGCCTGTTCATTGACCAGTCGGATGTACTTTGGATGGGCACGGATGGATCGGGTATACTTAAATACGATCTGCGGGCTCATCAGTTTCAAACCGCAACCTACCAAAGCGGTTTCTTCCAGGATCTCCTGCAATGGTGGCTTGACGTTTCTCCGCAACTTATCCCGAAAGAACGGATGATTGACCCCTACTTTTTTCGGTACACGATTGATCAGCGGGGAATAGCCTGGCTCAATACGGGGTTGTCGGTGGGTTACCGGGTTGATTTAACGACGCGTCAGCTGGTGAAGATTCCTTTCCCCGCCCGCTGGCCCAACAGTCCCAAACCTACCAAGCCGATGGTTACTGACGAACAGAATCGGGTGCTGGTGCTGGATGCGGGCCAACTCTGGCGCTATGAACCCAACCGGAAAGAATGGATTCGTATGCCTCACCAGTTTGATCCGGCCCATACCGGCGAAGTGGTGCAGATGGTGATTGATCCGCAGGCTTTCTGGCTGGCTACCGCCCAGAACGGGCTCTTTCGACTCGATCGGCGCACGAACCAGTTGCGCCAGTTTGTCCACCAGCCTTCCCGTCCGACTTCGCTAAACAGTAATGTGTTAATCAGTCTGTCAAACGACCCGGATGATCCAAACCGCCTATGGATCGGTACGTTTGGAAGTGGCCTGTGTGTATTCGATAAACAAACCGGTTCGAGTCGGCGTCTGACCACCGTAAACGGTCTTCCCAATAATGTGATTTATTCGGTCATACCGGACCAGAACGGTTATTTATGGATGGGAACCAACCAGGGACTGTGCCGTCTGAACCGTCGAACGTTCCAGACCAAAACCTACACCCACGAGGATGGGCTGCTGGCCGATGAATTCAATCGGTTTCACTACCTGCACTTACCCAGACGCGGGCCCACCAACGAGTCCATCATCATGGCCGGTCTGGAAGGCTTCACGGCTTTTCATCCAGCCGGGCTGGCCGACGACCGCTTTCAGCCGAAGGTTGAACTGACGCAACTGCTGATCAATAACAAAACCATTGTACCCGGAGACAATTCGCCACTCACCCAACCCATTCAGGCGGTTGACCGAATCGAACTGCCCCATAACCAGAACTTTCTGACCATTCGGTTTGCGGCTCTGCAATTCAACAACACGCCCAAAAACCGCTACCGCTACCAGCTTCAGGGACTGGATGCCAACTGGATAGAAACCGATCAGCCCCAGACTATTTACACGTCTTTACCGCCGGGTCGATACACCCTGCTGCTGAATGCGTCGAACACCTCCCAGATCTGGAGTCCCCGGATACGCCGGTTAGCCATTACGATTCATCCGCCCTGGTGGGCAACCTGGTGGGCCTATGGGTTGTACGTTCTGGCCGCAGCGGGTCTTGTCGGGGCGTTCGTTCGTTCGTATATCAACCGCCTGCGGTTACGGCAGACGATGGAATTACATTTGCAGAAAATTGCCTTCCAGAACAAAGAAACCCAGCAACTCAGGTCGTTGGATGAGCTGAAAACCCGCTTCTTTACCAACATTACCCATGAGTTCCGTACGCCACTGACCCTGATTCTGGCCCCCGTCGAATCCTTACTGACCGAATTACAGCATACGCCGTACGCCAAGCGGCTGGGCTTGATCAGCCGGAACGCCAAGCAGTTGCTGGGCCTTATTAACCAGTTGCTGGACCTGACCAAACTCGACGCCCACCTCATGCTTGTTGAAGAGACCATTGGCTGGCCGGGGTTATTTGTCAAAAACCTGATCCAGCCATTTGAAGAGTTAGCCCAGGCCAAAAATATTCAGCTAACCTACACGACCGAGGTGCATTCGCCTTACTGGTTTGACCACGAAAAGCTGGAACGAATTATCAGTAATCTGCTTTCCAATGCAATTAAGTTTACTTCCGGCACGGCCCGCGATCATTCTGCTGGAAAAGTGGCCGTGTGTTTACTCGAAAGAAACGGCTTGCTGTTGACGGTAACCGATACCGGAATTGGCATCCCTCCCCAGCAGCTTCCCCACATCTTTGATCGCTTCTATCAGGCCGATGATTCCAGAACGCGCCAGCAACAGGGAACGGGCATCGGTCTGGCCCTGGTAAAAGAACTGGTGGAGTTGCTCGAAGGACACATCACCGTTATTCCACTGGATGCCAGCGAATCACCCTGGCAGACACGCTTTCAGGTCTGGCTGCCCTGCCGACCGGCGGCATCCCATCAGCCCGCCCCGGATCATACCGATTCTCCGCTCTCGGGCACCGAACCTTCGATTGTCAGGGTTCCGTGGCTTTCCGCTCCACCCGTATTGAAACCAGAAGAAAAGGCCGCCGGGCCCAAAGAAGCACCCCTGCTTCTGGTGGTAGAAGACAACGATGAACTGGCCGAATTCATTGCCGACAATCTACCCCCGACCTATCGCATCATCCGGGCGTCCAACGGAGCCGAAGGCGTGAAACTAGCCTTCGATGAAATTCCGGATCTGGTGATTAGTGATGTGCTGATGCCCGTCATGGATGGTTATACGTTATGCCAGCACATCAAACAGGACGAGCGCACCAGCCACATTCCGGTTATTTTACTGACGGCAAAAGCAACCCTGGAAAGCCGTTTTGAAGGGCTTTCACGCGGGGCTGACGATTATCTAACCAAGCCGTTTCACGTACAGGAACTGCAATTGCGGGTACATAACCGGCTTGAAAGACAACGCCGGATGCGGACCTGGGTAAAAGCTTCGCTGGAATCGCATACGGATTTGCCCGACTCAGTGGACTCGGTGCCTACGGACCCCTTTCTAGAGAAGGTCTACGGAATCATCGAAAAACACCTGGAAAATTCCAACTTTGGCGTGGAAGAACTGGCGGCTGAAATTGCCATAAGCCGCACGACGTTAAACCGAAAACTGAAAGCCTTAACGGGCTTAGCCACCCGCGATCTGATCCGCAACTACCGTCTCCGGCAGGCGAGGGAGTTGCTTCGTCAGGGGTACAATAGCTCGGAGACGGCCTACCGGGTTGGCTTCGAAAGCCCGGCCTATTTTACCAAAAGCTTTCGGGAGCTTTATGGCGTGACCCCACTGGAGTATGCCCGACAGTTCTGATGGGTTAGCAATTCAGCCGCCGTTATTGCGCTCATCCTTGGAAAGATAATTTGAGATGATACCCTTTGAATCTGAACAGGGTAATGTCTGCGAAAAGTCGCAGATCGAGGCTACAAAAGCCACAATGCAACCGGTGATCGCGACTTTTGTGGCGGCTGCCTGAGAGACGTCAGTCGAGCCCGCACTCATTTTGGCATACCCGGGCTGTTCGTTCGTCCTGACTGGTTTGATGAGCCAGCAATTCATTGGCGATTTGTTTCTTCCCCCAATTGTGTAAGTGCGCTATAAACGGAATCAATTCCTGCCCGGTATCGCTCAGCGAATATTCAACCTTGGGGGGGACTTCATGGTACATTTTTCGGATGATCAGTTTGTCGTCTTCCAGTTCCCGTAAGGTCTGGGTAAGCATTTTAGTGGTAATATCAGGCAAGGTTCTGCTCAGCTCGCCATAACGCAATACCGTTTTTAAGTTCAAATACCACAAAATCCGCGCTTTGTACTTTCCCCCGATGCGCTTAAAGGCATAATCAACAGCACAGGGTTGTATCGGCTCAGAAACCTTTGATTTATTTTTCATTTTAATCAACTCTAAAATACTGATAATCAATAATAGATACTTTTTCGTACATAAGATACTAAAAAGTACATACTTGCCACAAATATACTAATCATTCTACTATTGCAGCTCATTAGAAGAAATCAAGATGAACTTAAAAGACAAAGTGGCCTTAGTTACAGGCTCATCCAAAGGAATTGGTGCCGGAATTGCAAAAGCATTGGCAAAGGCAGGTGCAAAAGTGGTGATCAATTATGTTTCAAGTAAAGAAGGTGGCGACCGGGTTGTGGACGAGATTACACAAAATGGAGGGACTGCCATTGCTATTCAGGCCGATATTACCAGATCAGCCGATGTAAAAAGACTGTTTGAAAAAACTAAAAATGCTTTTGGCAGGCTGGATATTTTAGTCAACAATGCCGGTGTTTATAAACTCGAACCCCTGGAAGCCGTTACCGAGGATAGTTTTTATGCCCAGGTAAACACGCACTTTCTGGGCAATGTGTTGTGCACGCAACACGCCGTTGACCTCTTTGGCGACGATGGGGGCAGTATCATCAACATCAGTTCTACCGTAAGCCAGAATCCGGTTCCGGGTACGATGGTTTACTCGGCGGCAAAAGCAGGAGTTGATACCATGACCAAAGTACTGGCGAAAGAACTGGGCGCCAAGAAAATCCGGGTGAACACCATTGCACCGGGTATGACAGAGACCGAAGGCACCCGCGAGGCTATCAGGGGCAGCGATTTAGAGAAGCAAATGCTGGCGATTACGCCACTGGGTCGCCTGGGTCAACCCGAGGACATTGCCAAAGTTGCCGTTTTCCTGGCGTCTGATGAGGCAGCCTGGGTAACCGGTGAACGAATTACGGTTGCTGGTGGGTTGTTGTAAGCGTCTTTACAAGTATCAAAAAGTGCTGTCCTTCCAGGGATGGTATTTTTTGTTTCTGGCTTCTTTGTCAACCAGCTTGGGTAACGGAAGATAGCCTTCAGAAAGCGATGAAGTTCCGCAAAATTTCCCCCTGATGCCGTCGGACAGCTACAAGTTGGCACTTCTTTCCTATATTTGCTCCGCTTAACACAAGCCAAACTTTAGGGGTGTCCGCCTTTGGGCGGGCTGAGATGATACCCTTTGAACCTGAACAGGGTAATGCCTGCGAAGGGAAAAGTGATCCCATAGACCAATCGGTACGCTCCGGCGTCGATTGCGATCATTCGTCTTCATCCTCCCTGCTGTTTGGCCAAACCGAAACCGGTTGCCAACTCATGCAAGTCAAACTCAACTCTCAATTCGTCGATTGTCCGCCAGCCGGTACGCTGCTGGTCTTGTTGCAGACGCTCGGCCTGTCCGACCGAAAAGGCATTGCCGTGGCCTGCAACGACCGCATTATTCCGCGCGCCCACTGGAGTCAGACGCTTCTTCAGGAAAACGATTCCATCACCCTCATCCAAGCCACGCAGGGCGGATAAGTATGAGCCAGAAAACCGAAAAACTACCCGCACAGCAGACCATCACGCGTCAGCCCCTTACCGGTTCGCGCAAAATTTACGTTCCCGGTTCGTTGCACAACATCCAGGTCGCCATGCGTGAAATTGCCGTTTCGGATACCATCAGCCACCTGAACGGTCAGGAGATCCGGACCGCCAATGCCCCCGTTACCGTCTACGACACCAGCGGTCCTTATACCGATCCGGCGGTGCCGATTGACCTGAAAAAAGGCTTGCCCCGGTTGCGGGAGTCCTGGATTCGGGACCGTAAGGATGTTGAGCAGTTGCCGGATTTCTCATCTGTCTACTGCCGTCAGCGCATGGCCGATACCCGTTTGGATTCGTTACGGTTTGAGCACATTCGTAAGCCGTTACGAGCGAAACCGGGTCAGAATGTCACGCAGTTGCACTATGCGCGCAAAGGAATCATTACGCCGGAGATGGAATACATTGCCATTCGGGAAAATCAGCGCATTGATGCCATCCGGGGTGCCGACGCGCTGAAAGCGCAGCATTCTGGCAACAGCTTCGGAGCCAACACGCCGAAAGGCATCATAACGCCGGAGTTTGTCCGGCAGGAGGTAGCCGCCGGCCGGGCTATTATTCCGGCCAATATTAACCACCCGGAAAGTGAGCCAATGATCATTGGCCGCAATTTTCTGGTCAAAATCAACACCAACATCGGCAATTCGGTGGTCACCTCCAGCATTGAGGAGGAGGTCGAGAAAGCCGTGTGGAGCTGCCGCTGGGGCGGTGATACGCTGATGGATCTGTCGACGGGCAAACACATTCACGAAACCCGGGAGTGGATTATCCGCAACTGCCCCGTCCCCGTGGGAACCGTACCCATTTACCAGGCCCTCGAAAAAGTAAACGGTAAAGCCGAAGACCTGACCTGGGAGCTTTTCCGCGACACACTTATTGAGCAGGCCGAACAGGGTGTCGATTATTTCACGATCCACGCGGGCGTCCGGCTGCGCTACATTCCGTTGACGGCCAGACGGGTAACGGGCATTGTCTCGCGGGGCGGCAGCATTCTGGCCAAATGGTGTCTGGCCCACCATCAGGAAAACTTCCTGTATACCCACTTTGAGGAAATCTGCGAGATCATGAAAGCCTACGACGTGGCGTTTTCGCTGGGCGACGGTCTGCGGCCCGGCTCCATTGCCGACGCCAACGACGCGGCCCAATTTGCCGAACTCGAAACGCTGGGTGAGCTAACGAAGATTGCCTGGAAACACGATGTGCAGGTGATGATTGAAGGACCGGGCCACGTGCCCATGCACCTCATCAAGGAGAACATGGAAAAACAGCTTCAGCACTGCGACGAAGCACCGTTTTACACCCTCGGCCCCCTGACCACCGATGTAGCACCCGGTTATGACCACATTACCTCTGCCATCGGGGCCGCTATGATTGGCTGGTATGGAACAGCCATGCTCTGCTACGTAACGCCAAAAGAACACCTGGGCCTGCCCAACAAAAAAGATGTTAAAGACGGGGTGATTACCTACAAGATTGCCGCCCACGCAGCCGACCTGGCCAAAGGCCATCCGGGGGCGCAATACCGCGACAATGCCCTGAGCAAGGCCCGCTTTGAGTTTCGTTGGGAAGACCAGTTTAACCTGTCGCTGGACCCCGACACGGCGCGGTCCTTCCACGATGAGACGTTACCGGCGGAAGGAGCCAAAATCGCTCATTTCTGCTCCATGTGCGGCCCTCATTTCTGTTCGATGAAAATTACGCAGGATGTACGTGCGTATGCCCAGCAACAGGGGTTGGAAGAAACCGAAGTTCTGGATAAAGCGATGGAGGCCAAAGCTAAGGAGTTTGTCAAACAAGGCGCTCAGATTTATCAATAAGACGCAAAAACGTGCATGAAAATTAGTCAATTACACTATATAACAGCCTCCCCCGAACAGGCCGAAGCGGCTTGCCGGGCGGGGGTAGACTGGGTTCAGTTGCGGGTTAAAAACCGCAATACTGCCGACTGGAAGGCGCTGGCCCTCGAAACGCTGGCGGTATGCCGACAATACAACGCCCGGCTAATCATCAACGACAACGTAACGTTAGCCGCTGAACTGGGTGCCGACGGGGTTCATGTCGGCAAAGAAGACCTGCCCGTAGCCGAAGCCCGGCGAAGGCTGGGTGATTCGGTGATCATCGGCGGCACGGCCAACACCCTGGATGACATTCGGGCCCACCATGCCGCCGGAGCCGACTACATCGGGCTGGGACCATACCGGTTTACAACCACGAAGGAAAAACTGAGTCCCATCCTGGGCCTGGAGGGCTACCGCCACCTGTTGACTACCTGTTCTTCGGAAGGAATTTCATTGCCGATCATCGCCATTGGAGGAATCGAGGTGGACGATGTTCCGGCACTCCTTCGGGAAGGTGTACACGGCATTGCCGTTTCGGGGGCCATTACCCGTGAGCCAGCCAGTCAGGTACCCGCGTTTTGGCAGGCCATTCAAACCGCTACTTCTTTTTCAATTCTGGAAAACCGATGACACACCTACTTTCACAACCTTTGCAGATTGCGGATAAAACTTTTTCGTCGCGCCTGTTCACCGGTACCGGCAAGTTTAGCTCGACCGACCAGATGGAAGCCGCCCTGCTGGCATCCGGCTCCGAACTGGTTACGGTGGCGCTGAAACGCGTTGATCTGACCACCGACAACGACGATACGCTGCTGCACCTGAAGGCCCCGCATCTGCACCTGCTGCCCAACACCTCGGGGGTACGCACCGCCCGCGAAGCCGTGTTTGCGGCTCAGTTGGCCCGCGAGGCCCTCGAAACCAACTGGCTCAAGCTGGAAATCCACCCCGACCCCCGGTACCTGCTGCCCGATCCGGTCGAAACGCTGAAAGCCGCCGAAGAACTGGTCAAGCTGGGATTTGTCGTATTGCCCTACATCCATGCCGACCCGGTGTTGTGCAAACGGCTTGAAGCCGTGGGGGTAGCCGCCGTGATGCCGTTGGGAGCGCCCATTGGCTCGAACCGGGGTTTGCGGACGCTGGATTTCCTGGAAATTATCATCGAGCAAAGCCGGGTGCCGGTGGTGGTCGATGCGGGCATTGGCGCACCGTCGCACGCTGCGGCTGCGATGGAACTGGGTGCCGATGCGGTACTGGTCAATACGGCCATTGCCGTGGCCGACAATCCCGTACAGATGGCCATTGCCTTTAAAATGGCCGTAGAAGCCGGGCGGCTGGCTTACGAAGCCCGGTTGGCAGCCTCGTCGCCGACGGCCGTAGCCAGTAGTCCTTTCACCGCTTTTCTGGAAGAGTAACGATGTTTAGCGAATTGTTAGAACAGTATCGGTGGCCGGAAATCAAGCAGGCCATTGAAACGAAAACCCGCCGGGATGTGGAGGTAGCACTGGCCCGAACCGACCGGACGATGGCTGATTTTCAGGCGCTGATTTCCCCGGCAGCGGCTCCTTATCTGGAAGAAATGGCCCGGCAAAGCCACCATCTGACCCAGCAACGGTTTGGTAAAACCATGCAGTTGTATGCTCCGCTGTATTTGTCCAACGAGTGTCAGAACATCTGTACGTACTGCGCCTTTAGCGTCGATAACAAAATCCGGCGACGGACACTGAACGACGAAGAGATTCTGCGCGAAGCCGACGCGCTGAAAGCGATGGGGTATCAGCACGTCCTGCTGGTGACGGGGGAGGCCAACCAAACCGTCGGGGTGCCGTATCTGAAAAATGCCATTCGCCTGTTGCGCAGCCGGTTTGCCCATATTTCGATGGAGGTGCAGCCGCTCGAGCAGGCTGCCTACGAGGAACTGATACCGGAAGGGCTGCACACGGTGCTGGTGTATCAGGAAACCTACGACCGTGACAGTTATAAAATCCACCATCCCAAAGGCAAAAAAGCCAGTTATCAATACCGGGTGGAAACCCCCGACCGACTGGGCCGTGCGGGCATCCATAAGATGGGTCTGGGAACCTTACTGGGCCTGTCGGACTGGCGCACCGACAGCTTTTTTACGGCCCTGCACCTGCATTATCTGGAGCGCACCTATTGGCAAACCCGCTACAGCCTGTCGTTTCCGCGTCTGCGGCCTATTGATGTGCTGGGAGCCGAGGGCGTAACCTCCCGGGACTTCGGTAACTGCCTGACCGACCGCGAACTGGTTCAGTTAATTTGTGCCTACCGGCTGTTCAGTCCGGAGGTTGAACTGTCGCTGTCGACGCGCGAAAGCCCCACGTTCCGGGATCACATTATTCGACTTGGTATCACCAGCATCAGCGCGGGGTCAAAGACCAATCCGGGTGGTTATGCCGTTGAACCGCAGTCGCTCGAACAGTTTGAAATTTCCGACGAACGCTCACCGGCTGAAATGGCGGAGGTGATCCGGCGGGCCGGTTACGAACCCGTCTGGAAAGATTGGGACGCCAGCTTAATGATCGTATATCCATGACACAGATCGAACAGGAACGTTATAGCCGCCATCTGCTTTTACCCGAAATTGGGCTGGAAGGACAGCAAAAGTTGAAAAATGCCCGGGTGCTGGTGATCGGCGCGGGCGGATTGGGTTGTCCAGTACTCCAATACCTGACAGCCGCCGGAATTGGCACCATTGGGGTAGCCGATGGCGATACCGTCGCCCTGAGCAACCTCCAGCGGCAGATTCTTTTTTCGACCGCCGATGTTGGCAAACCGAAGGCTCATGCGGCTATTGCCCGGCTACAGGAGCAAAATCCGCTGATCCAGTTTCGGGCTCATCCGGATTTTTTGACCAGCGAAAACGCGCTGGAGTGGATCGCCGGTTATGGTGTGGTGGTGGATGGTTCGGACAATTTTGCCACCCGGTATCTGGTCAATGATGCCTGCGTGATGCTAAACAAACCGTTGGTGTTTGGGTCTATTTATCGGTTTGAAGGGCAGGTTAGCGTGTTTAATGTCGGTGACGGCCCCACCTACCGTTGTCTTTATCCCGATCCGAGCGACTTACCGGCCTGCGCCGAAGCCGGAGTTCTGGGCGTCCTGCCCGGAATTACCGGTTGTTTGATGGCCAATGAGGTAATCAAGTTGATTACGAGTACGGGCGAACTGCTAAGCGGGAAGCTACTGATTTTTAACGCGATGCAAATGCAGTTTCAGACCTTCGGGTTGGTGGCTGACCCTGCCAACAAACGGATTACCGGGTTATCAGCCGATCAACCGGTTTGCGCCCCGCCGGTTCTGGAAATTACGTATGATGAATACGTAGAACGTTTGGAACAGGAAACCGATCTGCTTTTGATTGATGTTCGCGAGCCGGAAGAAGCCGCCCGCCGAACGCTGGGTGGCCAGTTGATTCCACTGGCTCAGGTGCTGGCTCAACCGGACCTGATTCCGGCCAATCGAGCCGTCATTATCTATTGTCAGTCGGGAGTACGGAGTAAAAAAGCCGTTGAGTTTCTGCAAGCGCAGGGTTTTCAGGAGGTAGCGAGTTTAAAAGGCGGTTTGAGCGCAATCCCCGTTTAAGCGATCTGCTGAACCAACTCCCGTACGGCTTGAGCCGGGTCCGGGCTTTCCCATAAAGCGCCCAATACGGCCGCTCCGTCGAATCCGGCCTGCTGCACCCGAGCCATGTTGTCACGTTGGATTCCGCCCAGACCGATCAATCTGGGCAACTTTTCGGATGATCGACGGAGTGCCTGAATCCGATTGGCCTGTTCTTCCAGCGTCAGGGTCGGGCCATAGCCCGGCTTGCTGATGCTGGGAAAAAGCGGGCTGTAAAATACCGTTTCGACCCGTCCGGCCAGCGCGGGCCAGTGGGCCAGATCATGTATACTGGTCGAAAAAGCGCGGCTGTCGGGAGATGCCTGCCGCCGGGCCGACTCTTTCCAGTGAAGCCGGAAACCCGTATTCAGCACGGGAAAAGGCAGAATCAGTTGTGCCTGATACGGCTGTAAAGCCTCTCGGTCTAGCTGCCGCCGTAGCTCCTTCGAATCAGGTTGGCGAATGTACAAATACGATAACCCGGCCTGAAAAAGCGCCGGAATCAAATTCCACAGGTTATCAGAATGGGCAGAAGGAGTAACGCCAATTACGAGGAATGGCATCGTTCAGCAAAAGATGGTTCATTACAAAAATAGAGTTCCATTTCCATTAAACCCATGATAGCTACTCTCCTGCAAGGATGCGCTAAATGGGTTCAGGGCTACTGTGTCCGAACGCCAGCCGGTAACCATAAGCTCCTACCCCGAATTCGCTTACGTAAACGCTGGTTCCAAAATGCCGGTCAAACCGAAGCAAATAGCAATCTGAAAGCAGGAAAGCCGCAAGCTTTTACAGTTGTTCCGGGCTTAAAATCTGCTGATATTCCAGCTCCAGCGTTCGCATGTGAACCCCGATCGGTCTACCGTCAAACGCTGCCATCGGCAATTCAAAGCGCTTCCCCTCATCATCCAGCATAAAGATATTATATAGCTGAAAACCGGCTAACATCAGGTCATTTAAGATATCCATATGCTGTTCAAGATGAGGAGAACAAAAGCTATGGGAATTCATCTCGCCTTCGGAAGATAAAATGGAAAAAAAGAGCCACATCGTTCACTAACCACTAAGTAAATACTGAGGACGTAGGGCAAAAAAGAAGCCAAATTTATTTTATTCCTGAATAGTAAGTAATCGGTATGTGCCCTTAAAACGGAAGAACCCGGCCATTGGTGGCCGGGTTCTTCCGTTTTTTGCCTGAAGGAACGACGTGTACGATACAGATTATGCCAAAGTTGCAAGTATACAGGCAATACCAGTTACGGCCATTAAGACAAGCACGGCCCATAGGGCGTGTTCATTAACGGTAGAATCACGACGAATCATAGAGTAAGAGTTACGGTAAGTTACGGTATTTAACAGACAGCAAATTTACAATTATTTCATCATATATCTACCGTACAACATAAAATCAAGCCTTTTAATAGGTATTAATAGAGATAAATCAACAAAGGCGCTGACCTCCCTGCCCTATCTGGTCATTGTTCTGAACCATCCAGCACACCGCATTGAAAGCCGCTCAAGGCCGACTCGCCGAAAAGATCGGATCAGGCAGGACCAATCTCCCGGGAGAGTATCCGTAAGCCGTTGCGGTGGTCGGCCCGACAGGTCATTTCGGCCTTTATGGCTAAAAATTGCCCTCAAAATTTATTATACGCGGTCATTTTGACCCCATCCCGGCATCTTAATTGATGCTTATGTTACTACAGGCGCAGTTTAAACAGACGCTCCTGCCTACCCACCAACTATATTTTGACGCCGATTTTTCGACTGCTGATGCCCAAACCAATCAAACCACCCGCTGGTCCTAAAGACTGGACGGGGCCTTTAATTTGGTCAGGCGTATTGCTGGGAACCACCATTAGCCTTGGTTTACTTATCAAGTTACTCGTGCATTCCGTCGCTTACGTACTGGCTATTTTCGGCACAATAGGTACAATTGCTCTTTTTTGCCATTCGTATATCAGAAGTAAAAAACAGGAATGATGACCGGACGCTACGCTGCTCTTCCAACAATTTGTTTACCAAAAGTCCTGGCGCGGTTTTACGACATTCCCCGGAAAATGCCCCGAATGGGGCTTAAAAGCGGAATGTCTACAGTCATAGAAGCTTTGCTTGCCTTAACCCAGAAACAGATTTTTAAAGTTTAAAACTCAACGTTATGAAAAAATATATCCTTTTAGTAGGGTCGCTTGCCGTTGTTTTCGCCGTTGCCACCCTGACCTGCGGTGGTTTTCTCTCTTTCATCTTTGGAATGGTTGCCTTCACGCTTGCGGTATGTGCCGCGGTGCTTTCATCCCATGCACAGGTCGATGCCAACAATAACCCAATTCCAAAAGAACCCGTAACCGCCAGACCGTCCCGACTCGCCGGATTTCCGATCTAAACAAACGGCTGCCCAGCCGCAACCGCCACTGAATAAAGGTTAAATCCTGCGCAGGAGCCCAATCTGACCTCAGGTTAGCAAGCTCTTACGTGCCCTGACACAGGAGTTAGTAAGGCTCCGGGCAGTTGTGCATTTCTTGTGGACAAATCCGTCGTTTTGAGAAATTATCAGGCTATTTTTCTTTTTAAGCCATTTCCTCAACTTATAACGGAGAAATAGGATTTTTTTTATTTTACCAATCCTGAAACTGGCTAATCTCGACAGGTTCCGGAAAGTCCAGACTTTTATAAGGAAAGCGAAGCCCGCGGCCTAACGTTTTCATCGGTGGATACCAACCGCCTATATAAGCTATATCAGGTTGATATTCTATGTAGGTCAAGGGGATACAACCTACAGGGCAGAAAAAGTCAGTTAACTATAATATCAGTTAGTCAATATTACTTGTTATAGCTCAAAAGCATTCCAGGAAACCCGTTATACTCCACTACCCTATAATAGTACATTAGCTTTACCTGAAGCCCTCCTGTTTACGTGGCCGAAGAGTTTTGAAACCTTCCGGCGTCTGGCAAAGCATGGCCAATAATGTCTGACAAATAGCCATACCGATTAAGAGTAGAGCCTGGTGGAGAGGTCGGGCCGGTGGAGCGATCTAACGCTTGATCAGGCTGCGCCCCGTCCGGTTTTATTCCAAATCAGGGTTCCGATAAAGAGCCACTTCTCTGCTGAATAGCCGTCATGACTCTATAATTTAATGAAAGTATATCACTATCCATAGGATTTGCGTTTGTTAACGATCTGCTTACTAATTTGAGGTAGGTATACTGCAAACGGTGCCATTTTCATGCGATCGTTTTTACTTCTGGTTCTACTGGCAGGGTATTTAACCGGATTCCCGACTTTCCTGTACGGGCAATACCGACTGATGGGGAACGCGCAGCCGGGCCAGTCGGACAATTGTTATGTTATCACTACCGACACCTCCATGCAGGCCGGAGCGGTCTGGAATACGCAGCCAATTGACCTTTCCGAATCCCACACCTGGGAATTTACCGTCAATCTGGGTCATAATCCGGAAGGAGGTGAAGGGCTCGTTTTTGTCTTACAGGCCCAAAATCTGGATGCCCTCGGTGGCCGTGCGGGTTCGCTGGGTTATACCGGCATCCGTCCTTCCATCGGTATTGAATTTGATACCGATACGGGCAATTTTGATAACATCGCCATTAACAAAAATGGCACCATCACTCACGACCTGGCCGGTCCGGTCCCGGCGTTTTCAAACTTTGCGACCTTAAAAGATGGCCGTGATCATTTTGTCCGGATCGAATGGAACGCTGCGGCAACGACCCTTCGAATCTTTCTCGATTGTGAATTAAAAATGACCAAAACCGTTGATCTGGTTAAAAACATCTTCGCTGACCGTCCGCAGGTCTGGTGGGGAATGACCGGCTCAACCGGGCCGGAGTCCAACGCAAACACACAACGGGTTTGCTTCCAGGTTCCCTCCTGCTCACCGGTTGTTTATATCCCGGACGTTTTCTCTCCGAACGCCGATGGAACGAACGATCATCTGGAGATCAAAACGAAGGATGAATTAACCATTGAACTGACGGTTTTTAACCGGTGGGGCGAAATCGTTTTTCAGTCTCATTCGCTCGAAAACACCTGGAATGGCACCTACCAGAATGCCGAATGTGCTCCCGGCACCTACACCTACAAGCTGACTTACCAGCGTGCGGACCTGACAGATAGCCCGATTTATCAGCAGACTGGCCATGTGTTGCTGGTCCGGTAAACTCAAATCCGGCGGTGTTCCCCGCTTTTTATGAAGCCTCTGATAAACCGTGATGGAAAGAAACATTTAGATAAATCCGGCGAATCCAATTATTTGAATAACCAAACGGATGGGATACGGGTTTGCTTTACCAAAGCCCAGGACTGATTTATAGTCTATTCCTGCTTAACTTCGCCGTGGAGCAAGCCTGAAGTAACGCTCGTGTATGAATAATAAGCCATTTCATTCGTCAGCACCCGCTACTGATGATTTTAGAATACTTGTTGAATCTTTCGCTAAGGCTACCTGGGAAACCGGTCCTGCCGGGGAATATCTGAACGATTCTCCGGGTTGGCGGACCTACCTATACCGGACAGAGCCTGGAAGCTTGGAAGAGCCACGGCTGGGTCGAAACCGTTCACCCCGACCAGCGTCAGCAGATCCTCCTGGAGTGGCAACGGTCCCTCCGGCAACGCATTCCACTTAACATCGAAGCGCGTGTGGGCAGCCCGGATGGGCACTGGCAATGGACTAATGTGCGGGCTACGCCGGTCTTTACCCCCGCTGGACTGGTGAGCAAGTGGGTGGGTATGGCCATTGACATTTCCGCGCAAAAACAAACCGAACTGGACCTGCACGAATCAGAAGCTACGTACCGCACCCTGGTCGATACCATGGACGAAGGCTTCTGCATCATTGAAGTCCTTTTTGATTCTGCCGGAAAACCGTACGATTACCGTTTTCTGGAAATCAACCCGGCCTTCGAGAAACAAACCGGTCTGACAGACGCCGTTGGCAAAACCATACGCCAGTTCATCCCTAATTTTGAAGAACACTGGTTTGAGCGGTACGGCCAGATTGCCCTGACGGGCGTACCGGCCCGTTTTGAAGATTTTGCCGTGGAGCTTGGACGGTATTATGAAGTATACGCATTCCGGGTTGGCGAACCCGAACAGCGCCGAGTGGCCGTTCTGTTCAACGATATTCTTGACCGCATTATCGCCCGTCAGAAACAGGAAGAAACCCAGCGTCAGGTCCTGGCGTTTTTTGAACAGTCGCCGGTTGGCATTGCCATCCTCAGCGGCCCGGAGCTGATCTTCACCATGGTCAATCCTTTCTATCTGGAATTGGTGGGCCGTACCTACGACCAGCTAATTGGCGAACCGCTCCTGGACGCCCTTCCGGAATTGCAGGGGCAGGGCTTTGACCAGCTACTCCTCGACGTGATGACCACCGGCCAGCCGTTCACCAACCGGGAAGTGGCCGTCGATCTGATTCGCAGCCAGCAACTGGAAACCGTTTATGTGGATCTGGCCTTTCAGCCCCAGTACGACATTGACCGTACTATTTTAGGCATTATGGTAATTGCTACCGATGTTACCCAGCAGGTAAGAGCCCGCCAGTCGGTCGAAGCCAGCGAAGCCCGGTTGCGTTCGATCATTGCCACGGCTCCGGCGGCAATGGGCTTGTTTGTGGGGCGGGATTTAGTGGTCGAACTGCCCAATCAGGCGTTTATTGATATTGTCGGCAAAGGTCCCGACATCGTTGGCAAGCCCCTTCGGGCGATCATGCCGGAACTGGAGAACCAGACGCTTCTGCAAATTCTGGACGAAGTTTATACGTCGGGCAAGATGTTCCAAAGCTTTGGCATACAGGTCAATATTGAACGCAATGGGGTAATGGCCCATAATTACTACAACATTACCTATACCCCCCTGCTCGATGATCAGGGGCAGACCTATGCCATTCTCGATATTGCCATTGACGTGACCGAATCCATCAGGGCCCGCCAGAAAATAGAAGAAGCCGAGAGTGCCCTCCGGGGTGCCGTTGAACTGGCCCAGCTCGGCACCTGGGAACTGGACGTTGCGACGCGGCAGGTCACGTATTCGGACCGTATTAAATCGTGGCTGGGAGTCTCCCAGGATGAAATTAAACTCAACCTCCTTTACAACCCGATTCATGAAGACGATCGCCAGCGCGTTGAAGCCTCCATTCAGGCTGCGTTCGAACCCGGCTCGCCTGGTCTTTACAATGAAGAATACCGGCTGGTAGAACACCGTACGGGTCATGTTCGAATTATTCACGCGCAGGGCCGGGTTTATTACGATGATCAGGGACGCCCCCTGAAAATGATGGGGACGGCGCAGGACGTCACCCAGCAGCGGCAACTGCAACTCGCGCTGGAGCAGCAGGTGCAGCAACGCACGGAAGAACTGGCAACGGCAAACGAAGAACTGGCAGCCGCAAACGAAGAGTTGCAGACGACCAATGAAGACATAGCCTCGATCAATGAACAGCTGCACTCCCTGGTTCACGACCTGAAGCGGTCAAACGACAATTTGCAGCAGTTTGCCTACATCGCTTCGCACGATTTACAGGAACCGTTGCGCAAGGTTCAGGCCTTCAGTTCGCTCCTGCAACACCAGTACGGGGAGCGATTGGGAGCGGATGGCCTCGATTATCTGGAGCGAATGCAAACGGCCGGAGAACGAATGTCGGCGCTCATTCGGGATTTGCTGGCATACTCCCGCGTTTCAACCCGCCAGCAGACGTATAACGTGATTTCGCTGAGCCATATTCTGGAAAAAGTCCTGCAAACTCTGGAATACCAGATTCAACAGACTCAGGCCCAGTTTGACATCGAACCGCTGCCGATGCTTAAAGGTGACGCCAGCCAGTTGGGCCAGCTTTTCCAGAACCTACTTTCAAACGCCCTGAAATTCAGCCGGAAAGACGAGACGGGGGTAATGGTTCCGCCCCGGATTCAGATTCGGGCGACCCGGGTTCCGGCCAGTGCGATTCCAGCCTGGGCCAAACCGATCAGTATGGCTGAGAACTTTCACCAAATTTGCGTGATCGATCAGGGAATCGGATTCGACAACAAATACCAGGAGCGTATATTCCAGTTATTCCAACGGCTGCACGGTAAAAGCGACTATGCCGGTACGGGCATCGGGCTGGCCATCTGTCAGCGGGTGGCCGAAAACCACGGGGGGACCATTACCGCCGACAGCCAACCGGGTCAGGGGGCAACCTTCTGCGTTTACCTGCCAGCCTGACCGAGATACGCTACCCTCAAAGGGAACGGGCTTACTTAACGGTCCTGTGTGCCTGCCCTCGAAAACCCGGTCAGGCCCCCTCCCGATTGCGCAGAATTCGGGACAGCAGACCCGGCAAAAACCGCTTCAGATAAATACCGAAGGTTTCCGGCCCTCCGATGTACACTTCCTCTTTTTTTCGGGAGACGGCTTTCAGCAGACGGCGGGTAAAGACATCGGGGGCCATCCCCTTTTCCTGATTGGCATCCATCTTGCCATGAACCTGCCCCGTTGCGTTCAGCGCCTGGAGGGAAATGGGAGTGCGGATGTAACCGGGGCACACGATGGTAACGTGCAAACCCGCCGAATGGGTTTCGGCCCTGAGCGCATCGTAAAAGCCATGCAGAGCGTGTTTGCTGGCGCAGTAGCCCGAACGGTATTTGACTCCCAGTTTCCCCGCCACACTACTGGTTACGACCAGATGCCCACTCCGCTGCGCCAGCATTAAGGGCAAAACGGCTTTGGTCAGAGCGATAGTCCCGAAGAAATTCACGTCCATCAGTCGTTGGTACACCGAAAAATCAGTCTCGGCAACGGTGCTTCGTTGGGAAATTCCGGCGTTAAGAAACAGGTAATCAATCCGGCCAAAGTGCTGCCGAACCCGTTCAACGTGAGCCGAAAACGCTCCAAAATCCGTAACATCCATCGGCAGTACCAGCACATTGGCCGCTGGCAAACCCGTTTGCCGGGCCACACGCTCGAGTTCGTCCGCCCGGCGGGCCGACAAAACCAGTTTGATGGGATGAGCCTCGTTTGCGTTCCGGCTCAGTTCCAGCGCAATGGCCTCCCCGATGCCCGATGAGGCTCCTGTAATCCAGATGACTTTTTGGGTAAAAACCGACATAGAAAACCGTTCTAGAGACGGCTAATATAACGGCTTACAGCACACCAACCAGCAGACCCAGCCGGAAGTGTTCCGATCCCTCAAAATCCTCGTCTTCGAACAGCGCCGTTACCGAGGGTGCGTAATCGCGGGAAGAATCCTGAATGCTGACGCCCAGGCGCCGACCGGTTACTTTATCGCGGGCCGAAATGGTGTATTTCCCGAGCGGAATGTCTTTAATATGATAGTCTCCCCGCGGCATCATCGTAACGAGTTTTTTGCCCGTGCTGCCGTCAACCAGCGGCCCCTCGGGTTCGAGCGTAAGTTCGATGTTCTCCAAGGCGATGTGGTTAAAATCGTGGTAAACTTCCAGCGTAGCCCCGAGTGGCGTCGCCGTTTCATCGTCATTAGCGGTCCGTTTGCCCGTCAGGCGAAAGACAAAATTCCGGACCGCTCCGTCGTAGGCGGAAAACGCGCGGGTATCTTCCTGGTACAAAACCATCCGGTAGTTCCGGTTGTGGTACTTAACCGTTAGCGAACCACTAAGGGTGTAAGAGCCTTCTGCAATACCCGTGGGGACTTTAAAGCGGTAATTTCCCTGCCCATCGGTGTAGCCCGTAGTGGTTTTGTCATACATGTCCGTGCTATTTGCAATAATTTCGGCATTGGCAACCCCCTTGCCCTGGCTATCGACCACCCGGCCCTGAACAATACCCTGCCCGGACTTACCGTGCTCCTGCGGCCCCTCAACTTCGGGCTTGGTACAGGCCACTGCACCGAGCAGCACCATCATCAAAATCTGTTTCATCGCGTTCATTGAAATAGTATGTTGCTTTCACAGCAAAGATGAGTCGATAAAAGACGGGTTTTCAATACATCCCTACCCCAATTAGCCCAAAGGCTTCGTCAATTGGTGACAACTGGGTATGAATTGAATACAAAAAAAGCTGCACCCGACGGGCGCAGCTCTCCGAAAGTCAGCTATCCAGTTGGCTTATTTCTTTTTGTTGCCGCCAAAACGGATGGTTTGTGTTTTGCCGTTCACCTGGGCGGTCCAGTTCACCAGCAGCGTTTTGGGCGACGAGTTGCCGGAATAGCGGAATTCACTTTCTCCCTGATCCGCCAGGTAGTACGAATTGGCCTGCTGAACGACGTTATCAATGACAAACGTCGTAAATCCGCGCCCACTGACTTCCACTTCCGATGTACCGACCTGCTTAACCGTCACATCCGCGTTTGAATACGAAGCAACGCCCACATTATCTTCGACACTCATGGGGCCCGTGAACGTTCCGCCAAGGGACGGGCTGGCCTCTTTGTCTTTGCATCCACTCAGAGACGCCAGAACAAGCAACATTAAACCGATTTTTTTCATACGCATTCTTTAACGATGGAGTGGTTTACCTTAAAATTTGAACCTCGGCTACGGACAGTTTTGGGCCTAAAGAAAGCACCCTGAAAGATGCTCAGACCGCGTTACCACCGTAATCCGAAGCCCGAAATTGCAGGGAAAGGACAAAAAAGCGCCCCGTCATAGGATTGAATTGCGCAAAACATCGGTTTAACCGGCTGAAAAGCGAAATGATCTGTCTGGGGTTATCAGACATTTTTGGAGGTAAAGTAACCTGATCCTCTACTTTCGCTGCCGTAAAAATGCCACAAACCGCCAGACTTTTCCGATCCGATCGGCCATCACTTCGCATTGGTCGAGGACAATCTTACAGGATGGGTCTGTGCGACGAAATCACAAATCATGTTAAAAATGGGGTATTTATTCCGGGCGTTGGCAACTTTACACCTTCCTTTTGCATCATATCTTATAAATCCGCCATTCTGGCGCCGGCCTGGTCGGTAAACCATTGCACCGGAACGCCAAAATCGGTAGCTTTCTCCCTACGAACATACAGCCTGAACGATGAAATACCTGCTTACCTTCCTGCTTACGCTTTGTTTGATTCAATTCTCAACGGCTCAGGGCATTCGGGGAACGATCAAAACCACCAAAGGCGAGGTTCTCCCCTACGCGGCTATTGTGGTCAAAGGAACGTCGAACGGGGCGGTTACGAATGCGGAAGGTCGCTACGAAATACCGCTTAAACCGGGAAAATACGCCATCGTTTTCCAGTACTTAGGCTTTCAGGCGCAGGAAAAAACCGTCGAAATTGGCAGCGGCTGGCAGACTATCGACGTCACAATGGAAGAACAGGCGTTTCGGTTGCAGGAGGTACAGGCCCGCCAGGGAAAGGAAGATCCGGCCTACAGCATCATGCGCCGGGCCATTGCCAAAGCCAAGTACCACGAATTGCAGGTTATGAGCTACACGGCCCGCGCCTATACCAAAACGTCGTTCACCGTCACCGACCTGCCCATGCAGTTCATGTACCGGAAACAACTGAAAGAAGCCGAAAAAGACGGTTTCAAAATCGGCGTTCCGATGCTCTACGAGTCGGTTTCGGAGGTTACGTTCCGGCAACCCAACACCTACCGGCACCGGCTGATGGCAACCCGCAGTTCGATGGGCGACAACGTTTCGGTCAACGATTATTTTCTGTCGAGTTTCTACCGCCCGGAGGTCAACAACGCCGTTTCACCCCTGTCGCCCAAAGCGTTTGCCTATTACAAGTTTGAGTATCAGGGTACGTTCAGCGAACGCGGTATTGATGTGAGCAAGATTGCCGTTAAGCCACGGGCCTACGGCGAGGGCGTTTTCCGGGGTACTATTTTTATCATCGAAGACACCTGGGCCATTCACAGCCTGCAACTGGAAACCCGCAATCCGCTCGGTTTCGACATCAAAATCCGGCAGGTTTACAGTCCCGTTCAGAACGTCTGGCTGCCGGTCAACCAGCGGTATAATCTGGAAGGCAAAATTATGGGAGCCGCTGGCAACGCGCAATTTGTGATCAGTCAGACGTTCAGCAAACTTCAGGTCAACCCGGCTTTTGTTGAGGAGGTGAAAATCATTGACGAAAAGGTGGAAAAACCGGCGGTTCGGCTGTCGAACAAAGATATTAAAGGCCAGAAGCTGGAAGATAAAATTGCCCGGCAAAAGGAGTATTCGGCCAAAGACTTCAAAAAGTTGCTGAAAGAATACGAAAAACAGGAATACCAGGCCAAGAAAGAACGGAACGAAGAGGTAGAAGTGGCACGGAATGACTCCACGGTTATTGATTCGCTGGCCAGCAAACGCGGCAATGCCTTCTGGGATTCGCTCCGGACGGTTCCGCTGACCTCGGCTGAGATCAAAAGCTACGTCAAACGGGATAGCCTGCAAATTGTCCGGAAAATTGAAGTGCAGAAAGACAGCACCAAAGCCGTGAAGGATTCGACCCGTAAGCAGCGTTCGAGCAAGACCTTCAAGCCGGGACAGATCATTTCGGGCAACACCTGGACGTTCAGCCCGCGAACCGCCCTGACCTGGGCCAGCCCGCTGGAGAAAATTTATTACAATACCGTCGAGGGCTACACCGTTGATCTGGGTCTGCGGCTGCGGTACCATCTCCGAAAACCGCAAAAAGACTCCACGCGCCGACGCGTCACCTACAAGCCCACCCCCGACCTGACCGTGGGCGGAGCAGGACGCTACGAATTCGGCATGAAACGGTTTATCGGCACCGGCGGGATTACCTACAATTACAAAACCACAAATGTGAGCCTGACGGGCGGGCGGTGGGTCAACCAGTTCAACCCCAACGAACCCATCAGCCCGTTTCTCAATTCGCTGACCAGTCTGCTGTTCGAACGAAATTTTGCCAAATTCTACCAGCGGGATTTCCTGCGGCTGGGCGTAGCGGCACAACCCTTCAAAAGCCGGATTAACGTAACGGGTAGCCTCGAATATGCCGAACGAACCGAACTGGCCAATTACCGGGAGAACCTGAAACCGTGGATCAACTGGAATCAGTATAGTTTTACGCCCAACCGCCCAACGAACGCCGAGTTGGTATCGGCGGGTTTTCCGGAGAACCAGGCGCTTATTTTCAATATTGCGGTTTCGGGAAAACTGGCGGCCACGAAATACCGGATTCGAAACGGTCGGCGGGTAGCCAGCCGCAACAACAGCCCGGAGTTGACGCTAAATTACCGCAAGGGAATTCCGTTTCAGTCCGGCGTGGTGGAAGCCAGCGATGTGGATTACGATTTTCTGCAAGCCGGCCTGAGCCATTCGTTTGAAACCGGTATCCGGAGCCGGTTGAGTTATAACGTTTCGGCGGGGGCCTTCCTGAACGACAAAGCCGTGTTCTTCCCGGATTTCAAGCACTTTCAGGGCAACGAGTTTTTCCTGCAACAAGGCGACCCCACGGCCATTTTCCGGATGTTACCCTATTACCAGTACAGCACCGGCAAGCGGTTTGTAGAAGGCCACGTCCTGATGGAATACCGCAAGTTTCTGATTACACAACTGACGCTGGTGCGGCTAACGGGCTTGAAAGAGAATCTATTTGTCCACTACCTCGGCACACCCAGCTCCCGCAACTACACCGAAGTAGGCTACGCCCTGGACGGTTTGATTCCGGGCATATTCCCCTTCTTCCGGATTGAAGTGATTTCGCAGTGGCAGGACTGGCAATACCAGAAGCTCGGTTTCCGGATTGGTACCACCCTCAAATTCCGCTAACACGCCCAACCCCGGCAGGCGGTACTTTTCGGTATCATCCGGGGCGGTGTCGGGGCACCGTTTAAAAATATTTTGACAATCTTTTCAGAGAATCGGTACAGACCTATCAATTTTGGCGGGTCTTGTCTTGAAGTATGAAAACGGTTTTGATCTTAATAGGACTGGTTTGGCTGGGCAGCACAACCAGTTGGGCGCAAACCGTATCGACCCAATTACCGATTGATACGGTGCCCAATCCGGGTCGGAAACCGATCCGGTGGACGGTTAATCTTGACTTTCGGAATTCATTTATCAACCGCCAGCCCGTCAACGTCTGGGGTGTCAATACGGGTATTGTGGTGGGTGAAAAACGGCACCAGATCACGGTCGGGTACTACTGGCTGTCGTATAATTCCTATTTACGGCTGATCAACTGGCAGCGCAATGCGGCCAAACGGCTCAATCTGGAATATTACACCAAAACCGATATGGCCTACGCCAGCCTGCTGTTCTGGGACAATCTGATCAATAACCGTCGGTGGTTGTTGAGCATTCCGCTCGAAATCGGGGCCGGAAAAGCCTCGGCCATTCGACAGGATACCCAGACCGATACGCTGAAAGGCTGGGCGCACTGGGATTTTTTCATGCCGGTTCAGGCGGGTGTTTATGGGCAGTGGAAAGCCACCCGCTGGCTGGGGCTGAGTGCGCAGGTGGGCTACCGGTATTCCATTTTCCAAACCAACGTCAATCAGCACTACAACGGCATGTACTACAGCGTCGGAACGGTGGTCTATCCGGAATTTTTCCGGGATGTCTGGGGATTTATACGGCATAAAGAACGGCCCCACAAGTCGCTGCTCAGCGCCCCAGCCACTCCTTGAAAGCCGTTACCCGGTCGATGCTCACAAACACTTCCTGCCGGGCTTCGGGCAGCAGTTCAAGCTTCAGCTTGCTGCCGGAATAGGTATACACCGATTGAATGGCCGGTAATGCCACCAGAAACGAGCGGTTGATCCGGAAAAACTGGTTAGGGTCCAGCAACTGCCCCAGCTTATCCAGGCTGTAGTCGATGACGTAATTCTGCCCCTGTTGGGTCGTCAGAAACGTGGCCTTGTTTTCGAAGAAGAAGTAGGCAATGTCGTCGGTCTGCACCGAAAAAAGCCGTGGGCCGACCGTTACCATAAACCGGTCGCGGTAGGTATTGGGCCGGTAATTTGCCTTCATCTGGGCCAGCACGTCCGAATTGACCGACAGTTCTAGGCGACTGTGACGCAGGGTTTTAAATTTATCAATGGCCCGCGCCAGGTCGTCGGCATCAATTGGTTTGAGCAGGTAATCAATGCTGTTGGCCTTGAAGGCTTGCAGCGCGTATTCGTCGTACGCCGTCGTGAAGATAATGGGTGTGGTCAGATTGAGCTGGTCGATGAGGTTGAACCCCAGATCGTCTTCCAGGTGAATGTCCAGAAAAATCAGATCAGGCTCTGCTTCGGCGTGGTTTTCAAACCAATCGACCGACTTGGCCACCGACGGCAGCTGGGCCAGAACCCGAACGGCGGGGTCGTAGTCGTTCAGCAGCTTAACCAGTCGCTGGGCGGTAAGTTCCTCATCTTCAACGATCAGTACATTCATGGCAGCAACGGTATATGGACCACAAATTCATGTTCTTTTTCATCAACCACGACGGGTTTGGTGGTAAGAAGCTTATAACGACTGATAATGTTTTGCAACCCGAGTCCGGTTGACTCTTCCTTTTTCGGACGCAGCTGGAGGCCATTCCGGATGATCAGCGTGTCGTGCTGCTTCTGAATGGTAACCACCAGCGGTTTTTCGCTCGACATCTGGTTGTGTTTCACGGCATTTTCGATCAGCAGTTGCAGGGTCAGCGGGGCAATACCGTACCGGGCCGCGTCGCCCTCCGGAATGTCGATCACCACCCTGAGTTTATCCGAAAAACGGATGTTGAGCAGAAACAGGTATGAGTTGATGAATTCGAGTTCCGACTTAAGACTGATTCGCTCGGCGTTGCGCTGTTCCAGAATATAGCGGTACACTTTCGAAAGCCGGTTGATGTACTGTACCGACAGCGGGGTGTTGGTTTCGACCAGCGACGACAGAATGCTCAGGCTGTTGAACAGAAAATGGGGATTGACCTGGTTTTTCAGGGCCGAAAACTGCGCCTGTACGGCTTCCTGCTTGAGTTGTTCGCCCTTGACGCGCAGGTCTTCGAGCCGTTTGTAACCCCGGCGGTTAGCGGCCAGGTAAAACGCCGACAGCATGGCCATGACCGTCAGGCCGTCGTTGATTTTCCGGCGTCGTTCTACGTCTACCTGCCAGCAGTCGGCGCTGAAATACAACCTCCAGTTGACGGCTGGCGGACGTGATAAATGGTTTTCCAGCAAGTCGCTGATAGACACCCAGAGATAACGAAAAACACTGTTGAATAACACCGCCAGCGCCCCGGCCACGATCAGCGTCGCCAGTTGGGCGGGTAGTGTAAATTCGACCAGAAACTCCTTGCCCGATTGCCCGAAAAACCGTTGCTGAATCCACTCCGTTACGTTCAGCCAGAGCCAGAAGAACAGCATCGTGAACGCAACTTCCATGATCCAGAGCGGCCAGATTCGTTCCATTAACAGCCCGGCCAACCCGTTTTCTCCGCCCGGTCGGACAATGGGCCAGTTGACGTACACCCGAATGGGCCAGTAAATGACGAAGACCGTAGCCGCAAGCTGCCACTTCTGAAGATTTGAAAGCCGATGACTGGAGATGGCGGTATGCATTGGTTTTGTTCCGGTTGTGGGATATGGTTTTCAATAGACGGTTACCGGACCGAAGCAAGATAACGTCTCAGCCGTTAACCCCGAATACCACGAACGGTAAACACTTCAGCACTAAGACAAATCCCCGGGAAGTGCCGGGGATTGTGCGAAATAAAACCAATTATTACAAAACATATCTGAGTGCATAACACCCAGACCCTGCAAGTTAGGCCGATTGGGCGGAAGAAGCCACTCAAAATTGCTGAATACCGTATTATCACAGATGAATGGCTTATTGTGTCGGATGAATCAGGATGGTACTATTTCAGGAATCAGCCAATCAGAAGGAGTCTGTTGGGTAAACACAGCCGGATCAACCGCTTCAACACTGGTCGTAGGGTCAGCAGGAAGACCGGTTAGCGGTGGGTGTGCGGCTGGTAAGATCTCCTCATGAAGGGTATACCAGAAAACTATTGCGCACGTTATTGACTAAAAAAACTGCTCCGATGAAAGCCATCCTGATTGTTGCCCTGTTAGGCATTGGTATTGGCCTGCTGCAAGCTGAAGCGGCCCCTTTCTGTTCCAGAACCGTCCAGTCTGATTCTATACCGTCGCAGCGCAGGGTTGGGCTTGCCGGGCAAAAATTTCAACCAAAACCCGCTTTTCTATTATCCCAACCTGCTTTACAGTCGCGCCCCCGCTATCATACGCAAATCATCCGGCCCCGGGCCAATCAGAAGGAGAACGGGCAAACTCCGGCTGAGCTTTCCCTGATACACCCGGTAATTGATGAAAAAACGCTGTCTGTTCAGGTCGGTAAAGACGTGCTACAGCCCGGCAAAGATTACGCTTACAGCCCGTCCACCAACCGGGTCAGGATTCTGAACCCGCGGGTTTTGCAATCAAATGAAATCATTGAAATCATGTACGATACCCGGAAGTAAAGCTGGCCCCATCCATGAATAACACTGTACATTAATGATTCTCAACGGGATAAACCTACCCTGTTTCTCCCGGCTCATCCAGTTCCCGTGTATGTCGGCCTACCACTTCCTGCATTACCTGTACGGCCCGGAATGGTTTTAAATGATACCGTTTGGAAAGTGCTCTCATCACAGAACCGGACAGCATGAACGCTGCATAATTATACTTGTTATCTTCAATTGACGCCGTTACTATTTCCTCATAACGAACGAAATGGTAGGTACCCGAAGCACTGGCCTGAACGTTCTGAACTTTAGCCGCCCGCAACATCTGACTCGCATGGTGGAGCTTGGCGATACTGGCAAACTCACCGCGAAAACCAGGATGCTGATAAATTTCTTCAACCAAGGCGCGATGGTTGGTCAGGATATTCGCTACCGCATTATTATCAGCCAAATCCTGAAACCACCAATCAACTGCATTTTTCCTTTCCAACACGAATTGGCGTTGATAGGTGGCCTTAAACAGTCTTAACAAGGTTAAATACGACTTTTCAAGTACATCATTCGCCAAATCAATTCGCAGGCTCACCTGAGTCAGTCTTTTTTTACGAGGAAAATAAACACCGATTTCGACCGGCCCAGCACTTTCCGTCGGCATATTCGCTGATGCCTGCTCGATCTCAAAATTAGTAGGCTCGAGTTCACCGATTAACCGGGTCATGTCAAAGATTCGATCTGTTTTATCATCGTCATTTAGCTGGCGAAAGTGATCGAATAAATCATCTTCTGAACGGATGCCCTGCGCAAATTCAACAATCATAACTTCCTCTTCCAGGCTCATGTTCTTTGCAAAAAAGGTTAGAGATAACGGCGTCTTGCTTTACAGCTAAAAACAACGCTTGTGTCTGGAAAAGGTAAGCAGATTCATACAACTTTCCTGCTTTTGAGCCACTTAATATTCCGCCGTTTACGAAAAGATCGAAATCATAATCGGCCACATGCTTGACATTATGAAAAGAATTTTGATCCTTTACGGTGTATTAGACAAATAGTACACTAAAACTATGATCGAGCTTACCAATCTAACCTTCGGTTATAACCAGAAAAAAATCTTGTATCGGGATTTGGACCTTTCCCTGCAACCGGGCAGTATCTACGGTTTACTGGGAAAAAACGGCGCGGGCAAATCGAGCCTGCTGCGGCTGATGGGCGGTTTGCTCTACCCCACAGCCGGAACCATCAACGTAGCCGGGTTTACGCCCCGCAAACGCGAACCGGCTTTTTTGCAGGAAATGTATTTTATTCCGGAGGAAATCTACCTGCCGTCGGTTTCGCTCAACCGCTTTATCGACACGATGGGGCCGTTTTACCCGAAGTTCAGCGAGTCGCAGTTTCGGAAATACCTCGTTGAATTTGACGTGCCGCCCGATCAGAAGCTAACGGCGATGTCGTACGGACAGAAAAAGAAGGTCATCATCAGCTTCGGACTGGCCACCAACACGCGGGTGCTGATCATGGACGAACCCACCAATGGGTTGGATATTCCCTCGAAAAGCCAGTTCCGCAAGATTGTTTCCTCCGCCCTCGCCCCCGAACGGCTTGTGCTGATTTCGACCCACCAGGTGCGCGATCTGGACAACCTGATCGACGGTATCATCATCATCGACGAAAGCGAAATCCTGCTGAATCATTCACTCAACCACATTGGCGACCGACTGATGTTCAGTACACTAAGCAGCGTAACCGAAGCCGACCGGGTGCTGTACGCCGAACCGTCGATGCGCGGCTATTCGGTGGTGATGGAAAACCTCGAACAGGAAGACAGCCGGGTTGATCTGGAACGGCTTTTCAACGCCGTCGTTACCAACCGGGACGGTATCAAAAACATTTTCCGCTAACCGTATGAGCCTCCTGCCCATCTTCCAGATTTTGCTAACGGCGCTCCTGTCGGACTTACCCGCTCCCCTGCTCTCTTTTATCTCCGATCTCACGTCTCTCTTCTAAACCATGAACCAGACTTTTTCAATCAACCGTTTGGGCCTGCTGCTGAAGCTCCATCTGATCGAGCATCTTAAATCGTATCTGCTCGGGGCAGGGCTTCTGTTTGGACTCCTGCTGGCTTTGCTGCTGCCCAATGCCACCCGGATTTCGGTATTTAGCACAAACGTGTACCAGAACCACGCCCTTCTGTTTGGCGTGTTTTTCTGCGGAGCTTCCGCCTGGTTTGCCAGCGAATTGTTCCGGGTGGTCAGCGGTCCTCTCCGGGGCATTCCCTATCTGATGCTACCGGCCTCTCAACTAGAGAAGTTTCTGGAGGCTTTTCTGATGCTACTGTTGTTCGTACCAATTTTTCTGGGTGTCTTTTATACCGCCGAAGGAATCTGCTTTTCAATCATCAACGCCCGTCTGCCGGCCTCATCACCCCGGTATGAGCTACTAAATCCGGTTGGCCCGTACATGGACCCGTTTCTGGGTTACCTAACCTACATAACACCTTTCTTTTTTCTGGTTGGCTCCATGTATTTCCCCAAATTACCGTTCGTTAAGACCGGAGCCCTTGCCATTACCTTGCTGATCGTTACCGTTGCTTTCGTAAACGACTTTATTATTGATCTGCTCTTTCCCGCGCGGGACTATTACGGTTCAACGCTGTTTCGGGAAGTGAATTTCACCCAGGACGGGCGCTGGTATTCCGTTGGATTAACGGGCACGCCTAAATTGATCATTAATTCGATTCTGGCACTGATGATTCCGGCCCTGTGGTATATCGCCTATGTACGTTTTAAAGAGAAAGAACTTTGAGTATGGATTTTCGGGATAAAAAAGCCATTTACCTCCAAATTGTTGATTACGTCTGCGAAAAAATCCTGCTGAACCAATGGCCGCCGGGCGAACGGATTCCCTCCGTGCGGGATCTGGGTGTCGAACTGGAAGTAAACCCAAATACAGCCATGCGCAGCTACGATTTTTTGCAGCAGAAAGACATTATTTACAACAAACGCGGCATCGGTTATTTCGCGGCTGACGAAGCTCCAGTGCACATTAAAGCCTACCGGCGGGAGCAGTTCATGACAACCGAACTGCCCCAATTTTTTCGGACACTTTACCTGCTCAACATTAGCATGGAAGACATTGAAGATCGGTATAAAACCTTCATCAAAACCGAATTTGACCCTAATTGGATTGACCAGTGATGGCTGAGTATAACTCATAAACCGCTCATGAAAACAAGCAATAAACTCCTGATCGCCCTGTTTCTCGCTGGCTTTCTCACCCTAATCGGTACTAACATGGCACTGCGGGCCGAATACGATAAAATTGACTTCAATAACCCCTTTCATGGCCTTTCCAGCCTGCCAGTCAAGCCGTTCCGGGTGCTAAAACTGGAAGGTGGCAAAACCGGCATTGGCCTGCTGAATGTGCAAACCGGTAAGCAATACGGCATTCATCTGCCAGAAAAAAACAAAGAAGATTTTAAGTTCCAGTCAAAGGGCGACACGCTAATCGTTCGTTACCAACCGCCGGATGCCTGGCAATCGAGCTATCGTTATAAATTTGACGCCAATCCAGTAGCTATCATTATGACGCCTACGCTCGATGCCCTGCATACAACCCGGATTAGTTGTATTCTAAAAGAAGTCAGGACCGACAAACTGACCGTTGTTCAGGAACGTGCGGGCGTCATGCTGACCAACAGCACCATCGGCACCCTGACCGTCACCGATACCCAGGGCAGCGATCTGCACGCCAAACCAACGAACCGGATTGGCACCGCCCTCATCACCTCCCGCGACAGTTCCAACCTGCTGGTTGAACACGATGTCTTCGGCACGCTGACGCTGGAAACCGATAGTCTGGCAACGGTAAAAGTACCGGGCGGACTGCTGAAAAAGCTAAAGTTATAGCCATTACGGCTCCAAAACCGTCCGCTTTTCCGTGACGGTTTTTATTTTTTCTTTCGTGAAGTAAACGGGAAAATAGTCATTTCTGACCCAGATCGGGAACAGATCACGGTAATGTGGGCTGGCCGGATCGCCCGACTGGCCGGGGCTATTGATACCCAGCGTTTTATCCCAATCCTGTGTATCGACCAGAATTCGGAAACTGGCTCCGTGCTCCTGATTCAGGCTGTTGCCGGTATTGTTGACGGTTTCGCCGTAGCCGCCCCTCGCCACCGGACCAATACCGTACTGGGCGGCTTGTTGGGGTGTCATGAGGTTCCGGAGCGGATGCGTCAGTTGAATATGTTTGTTGGCCGACTGGCCGTACCACCAGTGCGTCCGGTCGAAACCCAGGCGTTCGGTCAGATCAGCCACGGCCCCTTCCAGGCAGGTCAGCATCAGTTCCTTCCGATCAACGTTTTTCAAGGGACCGGGCGAACCGGGCTGCAACCATTCAATCAGCCTTTCCGTCGGAATTGACCTCATGTATTTTCGGGCGTTTTCGGGCACCACCTGCTCATAAACCGTTTCCCGCAATTGGGCTTCCCAGGCGGCATAAACCGCTGCCGTGATGGACCCCGGCTCCAGTTTAAAATCCCAGGCCACTAATTGCTGCCGGGCCCACTCCACGGGTTCATCAGATGCCTGCAAACCGTTCAGCAGGGGCACCAGCCGCCGGGCCGGAATGGACAGGTAGTCGGCCTGCAACGTTTTGAAATCGGTTAATGAATGCTTCGGCTTAGCTTTCAGGACCTCCGCAATGCGGTTGGCCCGCGACGGCGACGCCCAATCCCAGCCGATGGCCTTACGGTATGGATAGTTGGCCGGGGTCAGGTTGTTGTTGGCCGTAGCCAGAAAGCCTTCCGGCGGATTAGCCTTATGGGGCAATTGCAGAATGGGCAGAAAACCGTTCCATTCAAACCGTCCGTCGCCCGGCACCGGCACCAGACCCGTCCAGTTCGGGCGGATGGGCGAAATACCCGTCGCCTGCCAGCCAATCGACCCGTTTTGACCACCGGCTGGACGACCAGCCCAGACCATGTTTTCGCCCGGAATCCGGCTAAAGGCGCAGGCCTGCCGAAATTCATTCCAGTTTTTCGACTGATTCATGCGCAAACTGGCCAGATACGGCGCACAACCCGTTTCAAGCCAGGCCGCCCGAACGGCGTACAGCTTGTGATTTTTGGCGTCTTCAAACACCACCGGCCCGTGCCGCGTGTATTTCAACTGGACCACCGCCGGTTTTTGCCCTTTGACCGGTATCGTGTCGGAGATAATTCGCAGCGACTCCCACTTGCCCCGGTATTTGTATTGATCGGGATGGGACGGATTAACTTCGTAGACGTACAAATCCTCATTGTCGGTTTCAAAAATGGTCAGCCCCCAGGCACCAAACTCGTTGTGACCAATTGAAACACCCGGTAATGTTGGCTCTCCCGCCCCGACCACATTCCAGCCAGGAGCCTGTAAGTGAACCCAATACCGCAGCGATGGAATGGCCTGCGCCCGGTGCGGGTCATTAGCCAGCATGGGAAAACCGCTCGCCGACCGCTTGCCGCTGACCACCCAGTTGTTGGAGCCAACAAATTGTTTTTCGTTCTCGAACCAGACGGATGCTTCCTCTTCCGTTGCGCCCAGCCCCCGGTCTTTGGCGGTAAACCGGATGGGCAGCCGGAACGCTTCGTAGAGTTCCAGAATGGGCTGGAATAACTCGGCCCCATTGACGTGCAGACTTAAATCGGGGTCACCGGCTTTGGTGGCCGGATGAAACCAGGCCAGTTCCCGAACGTTCTCCGCACCCAGCAAATGCACCAGACGCCCATAATTCAGTTCGTCGCGCACGTTTTCCAGCAGCCCCTGATGCCGACTGATCACGACTTCGGGCGTCCATAAACCGGGCTGGGTTTTCAGGATTTTGAATTCAACCGGAAGCCGTTCGGGGGTTTGATTGATCTGCCGGATATACGCATTGATGCCGTCGACAAACGCCCGGACGATCTGCGGTCCGTGTGGGTGGTAGTGTTTGAGCTCCTGTTCCAGATTACCCCGGAATTTAAACAGCCGCGTGCCCTGGTCCCGCTTGATTTCCTGCGGTCCAAGCAGTTCGGCAACGGTTCCAGTGGCCTGCCGACGCCAGATTTCGAGTTGAAAAAGCCGGTCGGAGGCTGCAGTGTAACCCTGCGTAAAGAACAGGTCGTGTTCGTTCTGCGCGTAAATATGCGCTACGCCCCAGCGGTCGCGGAGAATTTCGACGGGTTGGCGCAGGCCCGGTAGTTTTAGATTTTCGGTAGATTGCGAACAGGAAAATGAACGGCTAAAAAGCAGGTCAATCAGTATCAATACCGTCAATCGCATACAAAGAAATACGGTTAAAAAGCAACAATAAATTTAGACGGGAAGGTATTAGTTTGCTGTTTTCAGAAATGCCAGTACCTCCCGCGCAAACCCTTCCGAAGCCGACGTAGTATTATGGTTGCCCGGCACGGTTTTCAGCGTAGCCGTCGGGATAAGTTTCGCCAGATCGCCCGCCCGGCCATTGTCTTCGTCCTGATCTCCGCAGATAATCAACACCGGTATTCTGACCTTGCCTAGCTCCGCCGGGCTGGTCGAGGGCTGGGTTTGTTGCTGGAACCCAAGCGCCAGCGTGTCCAGCCCCCGGCTTTTCGCCGAATTCAGGGCGCCCTGAAATTCCGGGTGCAGGTGGGCTTTTCCGCTGAACAATTCCGCAAACGCACGGCGACGGGGCCAGTCGGGATTGGTAAAATCCGCCCCCATACCTCCCAATACCGCCGAATGCAGATTTTTGTCCAGCACCAGCAACCGCGCCGTGATGATCGAACCGCGCGAATACCCCACAGCGTCGTAATTTTTCAGTTTCAGGTGCTTCATGAGCGCCATGATGTCGCGGGCTTCGGCATCGTTCTGGTAAGCCGCCAGCGTGTGCGGTTTGTCGGACAGGCCATTGCCCCGCAAATCGAGCTGCACCACTTGATAGCCCGCGTCGAGCAGCGTTTGCCGCAGAACGGCTTTTTGCCAGGAGGTGCTGTTGCCCATGAACCCGTGAACAAGCACAACGGGTTTGCCTTTTCCGGCCACTTCGTAATGGATTTTTGTACCATCGAAGGAGGTAAACAACGGGTCGCGCCCGGTTTGCGCCGAGGTAGTAACGGGCAGAACGAACAGGAAAAAAACGAGCAGGTTTTTCACGAAGTACGATGTTAGGACAAGTAAGGTACGAAAAAAACCTTTCGCTGACGGTGTGGTTATTTATCTATACATAAACTGAATACGCGATGAAAGACCCCGAATTGATTGGGTCGCGTGCGTGGCGCATGGACCCCGGCCTGTTCACCAATCAGAGTGGTGCGGCCATTGAAGACGGTGATGAGGACGAACTGGACAAAGCAGAGGAACAAACCGACCTCTACGACGAACCGGTGGACAAAGACGGTGATCCGACCGGCGAACACGATCATAATTACGACGACAACTACGCGCTCGGCGGCAAAGTAGCCCGGGGCGGTAGCGGCACTTAACGCAAACGTATATGGAAAATTACAATCCGGCCGAAGACGAAAATCAGGGCGTGGCCTCAACCCTGGCTCGTAATAACGACGATACCGGCGAAGAACTTGAACCGGATCTGAGTCCATCGGGCAACCTGCCCGGCCCCGAGCCCGATCTGGACGCAACGACGCTCTACGAAGACGAGGACGACGAAGACGGCCTGACCAGTGAGGATTGAAGAATTATGAATTATGAGTGAAGAGTTATGAGTTGGCCGCCCGGCGGTTAACGTGCGTCAGCCATAATTCATAACTCTTCATTCTTAACTCATCACTCTTTTATTCCCACTCGATGGTTGCGGGTGGTTTTGAAGAAATATCGTAGACGACGCGGTTGACGCCTTTGACGCGGTTGATGATTTCGTTGGAAATATCGGCCAGGAATTCATAGGGCAGGTGCGCCCAGTCGGCCGTCATACCGTCGACGCTCGTGACGGCGCGCAGAGCTACTACGCGTTCGTACGTCCGCTCGTCCCCCATCACACCGACCGATTGAATCGGCAGCAGAATGGCACCGGCCTGCCAGACCTGATCATACAGACCGTATTTCTTCAACCCGTTGATGTACAGGGCATCTACTTCCTGAAGGATATGTACTTTTTCGGCGGTAATGTCGCCCAGAATCCGGATGGCTAAACCCGGTCCGGGGAACGGGTGGCGTTTCAGAATGGCATCGGGCAGCCCCAGCGTTTTGCCAACGGTCCGCACTTCGTCTTTGAACAGGGTATTGAGCGGCTCCACAACTTTCAGCTTCATGAAGTCGGGCAAACCGCCGACGTTGTGGTGCGATTTGATGGTGGCCGACGGTCCTTTTACCGAAACCGACTCGATGACATCGGGGTAAATAGTACCCTGCCCCAGCCAGTCTACTCCTTCAATTAGATGGGCTTCTTGATCGAAAACCTCGATAAACGTCCGCCCGATGGCTTTGCGTTTGGCTTCCGGATCGGTCAGTCCCTCGAGGGCTTTATAGAATTGATCTTTGGCATCGACGCCCTTGATGTTCAGGCCCAAATGCTGGTACGACTCCAGCACGCTTTCGAATTCATCTTTCCGCAGCAACCCGTTGTCCACGAAGATACAGTACAGGTTCTGGCCGATGGCCCGGTGAACGAGCGTGGCTGCCACCGACGAGTCTACCCCGCCCGAAAGCGCCATGACCACTTTGTCGTTACCGATTTTTTCTTTCAGATCGGCAATGGTTGTCTCCACGAACGACTCGGCGGTCCAGTTCTGCGAACAGCCGCAGATATCGACTACAAAGTTTTTGAGCAGCATTTTGCCCTGCGTGGAGTGCGTCACTTCCGGGTGAAACTGAATGCCGTATGTAGGTTCATTTTCAACCTGAAAAGCCGCCACCTGTACGCTTTCCGTAGAAGCGATAATCTGGAAATTATCG
This sequence comes from Larkinella arboricola, assembly GCF_003259745.1. Taxonomy (GTDB): domain Bacteria; phylum Bacteroidota; class Bacteroidia; order Cytophagales; family Spirosomataceae; genus Larkinella; species Larkinella arboricola. The sequence goes on from NZ_QLMC01000008.1 coordinate 250,974, forward strand.
GGTACCGACGTGATGGTATCCGCGTGCGACATCCAGACCTGCGTGTTGGCTTCCAGCCCTTTTAACAAGGTATTTTGCGTATTAAGCGTGCCTAGTTTGGCCCGGCCATATTCGCGGATAGCCGACGGCTGCACCTCCCCCCCACTGGTGTGGGCCATCAATTGGGCACCGTAGCAAACGCCCAGAAGGGGCATTTTGTGCCGAAAAGCCGCCAGATGAACCATTGGTGCGTCATCATCCCGGACTGAACACGGGCTGCCGGACAAAATGACGCCCTTAACGTCGTGGCTGATGGGCGGAATATGGTTATAAGGATGAATTTCGCAGTAAACATTGAGTTCGCGCACCCGGCGGGCGATAAGTTGGGTGTATTGCGAACCGAAATCGAGGATCAGAATTTGTTCGGTTGTCATGGTACGTATCCAAAACACAAAATTAGGGTGTTTTTAGGAACCGGGCAACTTAAACCGTTGAAACCCTTCCGGCAATCTATATTTCGGCTCCAATATCAGATACCGGAGCCGAACGAATTGGCGTCAGAACGAAGGTCAGTCCGGGTAAATCAGGTATTTTTTCCGTTTGGTTTTGTACTCACCCAAACCGGGTTCCCAGGTTTTGCGGATAGCCTCTTCCGTCATTCCGACTTTCAATTGCAGCCGCAACTGGTCGCTGCCGTACAGCTTGTCGATGTAATTGGTAGCCAGAAAGAACTTGTCTTTATCGACCGCCTTGTTATAAAAATCAATCAGGTATTTGAGCGTTAACCCCTGATTCGTAGCGTCAATTCCGGACAAATCCATGCCGTAACAGAGTTTGCCCTCCTGCGGTGGATTCATCGCACCCGGTTTATCCATCGGCGTAAACTGATAGGAGCCAAATTTCGGATTGCCCGGTCCGCCAATCACCTGAAACTGTTTGTCGGTGCCGCGTCCTACGCTGACGATTGTTCCTTCGAACAGGCAAAGCGTCGGATACAGCAGGATGGCCTGCTGATTCGGCAGGTTCGGTGAGGGGGCCACCGGCAGCGTATACGGCATCTGGTGCGTGTAGTTTTTTACGGGAACCACCGTCAGCGGACACAGCAGTTCGGCGGTACCTTTCAACGGTTTGAGCCACTTTTCGCCATTAATCATACGCGCCAGTTCGCCCACCGTCAGACCGTGCAGAATGGGAATGGGGTGCATTCCGACAAACGACTGGTACTGCCTATCCAGAATGGGGCCATCGACGTAGCGGCCGTTTGGATTCGGGCGGTCCAGTACAAGCAACGGCTTTTTGTATTCGGCGCAGGCTTCCATGGCGTAGTGCATGGTACTGATGTAGGTGTAAAACCGGGTACCTACGTCCTGAATATCAAAAATAACCACATCCAGCGAGTCAAGCTGCGCCTGTGTGGGCCGACGGTTGGCACCGTACAGCGAGATGATGGGTACGCCGGTCCGGGGGTCGCGGCCGTCGCTGATTTTTTCACCGTCGGTGGCCTGTCCGCGAAAACCGTGTTCGGGCGCAAAGATGGTTTTAATCGTAACCCCAAGCGCCAGCAGACTGTCTACCAGGTGCGTCTTGCCAATAACCGACGTGTGGTTGACAATCATCCCGACCCGTTTGCCAAGCAATGTGGGCACATACAGATTGGTTTGTTCGGCACCGGTCAGAATCCCGTCCGTCGATTGGGCCGCAGCCGTTTTTTTATTGGTTTGTCCGGAACAACCGATGGGCTGTCCGAATACCGCAACGAAGCAGAACAATAAGAGCAATTTTCCGGATGAAGTCATATCAGCTAAGCGTTTATCCTGCAAATCTGTTACTTTTATGTGGTATTTTATAGAAAACCGTTAACCGGTTGGCAATTTTTCCGTTATCCATCCGAACCGGTTCGCCGACACGGTCACCCGACTGTTAACTTCTTTACACTTGAACGTTCCGTTTTTCATTGCCCGGCGAATTCGCCATACGCCGACCGAGAGTTTCTCCGCCACCGTTACCAAGGTGGGTGTCGCCAGCATCGCCATCGGTCTGGCCAGCGTCATTGTCGCTTTTGCGGTATTGTTCGGTTATAAATACGCAATTCAGCAGAAAATCTTCGTGTTTGGGTCGCACATTACCGTCTCGAAATTTTCACTCAATAATTCGTACGAAGAAACCCCGCTGGCCCTGAAAACGCCCCTTTACCAGCAGGCCGGTACGATTCCGGGCGTTCGGCACATTCAGGGCGTGGCAACCAAAGCCGGGATGCTGAAAACCGCCGACGAACTGTCGGGTGCGATTCTGAAGGGTGTCGGACGCGAATACGACTGGGAGCTGTTCCGCAGTTCACTGGTAGCCGGAACCCTGCCCCGGTTTTACAAAGACAGCGCCCAGTGCAACCCGAATTATTCCTGTCAGGTGCTGATCAGCAAACGGATTTCGGAACGGCTTCAGCTCGACGTGGGCAAAGACGTAATCATGTACTTTATTGGCAACCAGCTACGCCCCCGCAAACTTCAGGTAACGGGCATTTACGATACAGGACTCGAAGAAGGCGATAATGTGATGGTCATCGGGGACTTACGGCTGATTCAGCAACTGAACAACTGGGGGGCCGACTCGGTGGGGAGTTACGAAGTCTTCGTCAACGACTTCAACGATCTGGACAACATATACCGACAGGTTCGGGAAGCTGCCTCGCCCGATATGCGGCCCATGCGCGTGACGGACATTTACAAACCGTTGTTCGACTGGATGACCCTCCTCGACCAGAATACCGGCATTTTTCTGGGCCTGATTCTTTTCGTGGCCGGTTTCAACATGGTTGCCATCCTGCTGGTTCTGATGCTGGAACGGACGCCCATGATTGGGTTACTGAAAGCCTTCGGAAGTTCCAATACGCTGATTCGGCGGGTTTTTCTGTACGTCGGCCTGAACATGGTCCTCAAGGGCCTGTTTATCGGCAACCTGCTTGGCATCGGGTTGTGCGCCCTCCAGTATTATTTCAAACTGATTCCGCTCGACCCCAAAAACTACTACATGGATACGGTTCCGATTGCCTGGAACTTCACGATAATTGCCCTGGTCAATGTCGCTACCATTGTGCTGATTGCGCTGGCTCTCTGGCTTCCAACGTTGGTGGCCACCCGTATACAGCCGGTTAAAGCGCTGGTCTTTAAAAAGTAAAAGGCGCTGAAAAATCTTTTTTATCCAACTTCCCGCTTCGGTATGCTACCAGTAAAATGGGTTGGGGCAAAGCCTCCAACCCATTTCGAAAAGAACTAACCCATATCTTTTTACTTAAAATGTCATTTTATATCACATCTATTATCACCTAGTAATATTACTCACATATATTTTTATTACCATTTTGTATATCATATACTTATGGGCCAGCTCTTTGATTTAAACTCTTGCACAATTTTATATCTTTTTATTAAATACATCAAGAATAAAATACCATCTTTTACTAAACGGCGACAATAATATTTCCCAATACAACCATCCCAATCCGATAATTAACAACACGAGTATAACCCTTTAAATCTTACCTAGTTCAACACGTGATGAATCAAATGCAAGTAGCTAACTTATAACATATTAACCTATAACTAACCCCCAGACTCCATCCTGACTACTGTATTTTTCTCATTTCCGGAGCCACCTTCATGTCTGGCAGTAATAATTACTTAATTACCAGCCAATCATCTATGCTTCGGCACCCCTGGCCGCAAAAACGGGTCATCAGATAAAGCGACGGCTTTTGCCCAACAACCCGATTTGTACCCGTTCAGGAAGGAAACGCGAACTTATTTTCCGATAAGGATTTTTCTGGTCTGCACGGTTTTACCCTGCCGTAACTGAATCAGATACATGCCCGATGCCCCGGGCAGACTTACGGACTGCCGCTGATCACCCACACCACCAACCACCTTCCGGTACCAACGCCGACCCGTATCATCCAGCACCGACAACTCGCCCGGCGGGCCGTCATTCAGCCGATACTGCACTTCAAAGTTTCCATTTGAGGGATTCGGCCAGACCGACAGCCCTTCCCCCGACTCCACACTCGCTACCGGACACATTAACGCTTTGGGGGCCCAGTTTAACACATACGTACTGTTCTGCACCTCGGCACTGATCTGGAACGTTGCTCCGGTTTTGATGCTGGCCGGGGTTGTAAAACGATAGCCATGCATACCGCTTCCTTTCCCGGTATCTTTCAAATCCTGCCGGTAAAGATTGGCCTCAACGGTTCCAATGGATTTCCCATTGGCAAAAAACTCCACCATCAGGGGCGTATTGGGTTTGCTGCGATCCCAGACCCAGCCCTGTATACTGCTACACCCTACGATGTCGAGATACCCCTCGAAGTTACCCGTAACGGAGCCCGGCGGGGCCGGATGGACTGTTAACGGCACGAATGCCGATGTGCTGGCGCTTTTACTATCGGTGGCGGTATAGGTCAAACTATAGGTGCCGCTGACGGTCGGCGTTCCGGCAATCTGGCGGCTTGCGACCGTAAAGTTTAGCCCTTCCGGTAATCCTTTGAGGGAATAGGTTAACGGGTCGGTATCGGTAAAGGCTGGCAGGGTGGCCGCAAAAGCCGTATGCACCGTCGTCTGCAATGGACTCAGGACCGGTGCCCGGGGCGGTTGATTGGCTGGCGGAGCAGCGGGCGAAACCTTTACTTCGACGGGAGCCGAAAACGGACTCTCACAACCGGCTGCCTGCTGGCACTTGGCGAAATAGCCGGTGGTAATTGGTGGGGTAACCGAAATCTGCGATCCGGTTTGCCCGGTATTCCAGATAACGGTATAGGCGCAGCCGGTGGCTTTCAGCACGGTAGACTGGCCGGCGGTGAGTGACGCCGGAGTTGCCGTTACGGTCGGAGTCGCCGGTGTCGTGCACTTCGGCAGTGGAAATTCCGAGAAGTATTTATCCAGCAACAGAAGCCGCCGGTCGATCCAGTCATGAATATAGTCCATATCGTGCATCCGCAACGAAGAGGCCCATTTCAGGTTTTCGCGGGCGTAGGCCCCGTTGTTGTTCAGCAGGTTAAAGCTGTCGGTGAAATTTTTCTTCAGACTAACCGCCGAGAATTCATTCTGCCGCAGGCTGAACCACCGCTGGCGCATCCGGCCTTTGTAATCATGCGGATTGGTTGAAAGCAGGCGGTCGAACAGACCATTGATCAGGACGCCCATATCAGGATCGATTTCGTGAATATAAGCCCCGTTCCAATACCCGAATGTGCCGTCCAGATCCCAGGGAATAAATAGATAAGGCTCTCCCTGCTTGTAGCGAGCGATGAACTGGTTATTACCGATGTTATCTTTTGCTCCGGTAACGTTCAGAAAGAGAAAATAATCGATCATGTTATCGAGGTTCAACCGGCTGGGAAAGCCCGCTTTCAGTTTCGACGGTTCCTCGGTGACGACGAAATTCACAAAGTCGTAAAGATTATTCCAGTAAGGCTCTTTCGGATAATCCATTTCGTACTCCGCCCAGACCACGGAATTCGGGTCGTAAAAAGGAAAATTCTTATCCGAAAACGTTGTAGCATCCGACCAGCCCGACGCTTTGTACAACTCCCCGTTTAGCTCTCCCTGATCCCCGGTTTTCTTCAGCTTCAACTGCTTCCGGTCCATGTCTTCACCCAAACCGTAGATACCGATATACGAACCGTTCAGAAAAACATCGCAATACCGCGACCGGACGGCCGACAGGGCTCCCGGTTCCCCGTCCGGAAAACCCGGTTTGGAATAGTATAAGGTATGAATCCGCTGCCAGAGTGACCACGAAACGGCGCTATTCAGACGCAACGGCTCGCTATACAGCGCCTGCAACAGCCATTTGCTGTCGTTGCGCATCCCCAGCAAAGCCGTCTCCAGTTCTTTGCTGCCGGTGGCGTCTTTCCAGAGCTGCATGTTGTACGATCGCTTGGGATACGTCCGTGAGAGGTTGCCCCGGACCCGAATACCCATGCTGGCGCTGAACGGCTCTCCGTCCGTCTCGGTCACGACCACCGACCCGGGTGTCCGATCGTCGGACTCGCTGATCACCGCATTGCTGTTTGTCCGGATGTGAACAAGGGGAAGTTTGGTAAAGTAAAGTTTATACGTTTTTCCACCAATGTCGGTCGCGTGGTATTCGGTTCCGACCCTAATAGAACCAAGGCTCGGCGACAGTGTGTAGGTTTTGTCGAGAACAAGGGTTGAAGCCGGTTGTGAGGCTGAAACCGTTGGTATGGAGTTGCAGACAATCAGACCCAGGCTATGATCGACCTGAAACCGTCCGGCGGGCAGGCTGATGGATGGGGGTATTCCCTGCGCCTGTGTGTGGCTGGCTAACGGCCCGAAAAACCCGACCATTACCAGTAAAACAAGGACGTTGCATCGAGAGAAGATGTTTTTCATAGTGGCTCTGGTGTTAATAGATACTATGTAAATAAATCCGATTGTATGCATGCCGCGGGTGGCAGGCACTCTTTAAAAACCGTTCCCCTCAACGGGAAAACCGGTGGCTACCCCGTTCCGCTTCCTTTTCCAGCGTATACGAAGGCGGCAAATTGGGGTGGGTAAAAACAGCAGAAAAACGGCTATAACAAGCCATACACCCGGCGCTCCTTTTATAATCAGCTAATAATTAACTAATTAATAAACAAAGATGCCTATAAGCCGGTATAATAAATAATTATATGATCGTAACTTACTGAGTGGAAATGCGAAAAGCCGTTGACGTGATATCAGACAGGCTATTTCTTAGGTAATGGCCGGTAAATCGGCCGGGGTTGCGAAGAGTTACTGATGGGTTAAAACCGATATGCTTTGTAGAATGCGCTCCGCTACTTTCTGATTGCCCTTCTGGTTGAGGTGCAGCTCGTCTACCCGCAGGGAACTCGGCACAATGTCGTAAGTATGATCGACAATATCCTGCATTTGGGCCGGGTCGTACTGAGAAAGCAGATACGCGTGGATGTTGACGTAATGATCTCCATAGGTTTTATACAAATCCCCGTTCAGCTTCATGATCGACTGATGCCGTTGCGTAAATACCTGCTCATTCTCGTCAAAATCGCCGTTGATCATCCCCAGCACCAGATACCGGTCGTGGCCCAAAGCCGCTACCATCGAGGCAATGTCGGCTTTAATCTGCTCCGGATGTAGCAGATTGTTCCGACCAACCCAGATAATGGTATTGTATGAATGTTTTTCCTTGTCCGCCAGCATCCGCTCAGTGACCTGGCTGCTGGTCTGGCCCGATATGCCTTTATTAATATATTTATAGGTCGTTCCCGTTAACTTCTCCAGTTCGTCCAGGTACGTAGACGTGCTGGGGCTCCCCTCGGTTAAGCTATCGCCCCAGCCGACAATGTATTCGGAGCGGGAATCATCAGGTGCCACTTCATTACCGGATTTGCAGCTACCGGCCGTATACATAAGCAACAGTACACTCAGGCGGGTGAGAAAGAAAGAGATAAAAGCCGTTTTACGTTTGGTAATCTGCCGAAGCCTGATCATGCCGATCCTGTGGAAATAGATAAAAAGTCAGTGGGCTTCACGCAGCGCCGGTTGGCATACTGAGGTTTCAGCCGTTTTATAAACGGCTAATCAGACCCGAAATTGTATGGATGGATGGGTGGCAGGAAAACCCGCCAGCCGTCCGGGCCCCAAAATAATTCCAGCCAGTGGCCTGATTAGCCAGGTAAACACGGCGTCCCGAACGTTGCTGGCTCAAGCGGTCAGGCCGTCGGTCAGTCGGGAATTTTACCGTTTAAATAAGCCTCCATGACCGACCGAATCACCGGCATTTCGGATTCGAGCACCTGAATGTACTGATCCATCAGGGGAGCAATTTCAGCCATGCCTTTTTTATCGGCAATCAGCGTTTCCGTCGTCGTGATGAGCCGCGCGGCTTCGGTCAGCCCAAACGTCTGAATAATGGCTTTCTGCGTATGAATCAGTCGTTTAATCGCCATCAGGTCGTCCTCAGCCATGAATTGTTTCAACTGTTGAATTTCATTCGGTGTTTGATGCAGAAATAACGTCATCATTTCTACAGCAAAGTCCATATCATTTCCCACCGCATCGAGCAGCGGGTCCACCGAAAAACTGGGAGCCGGTGGGGTGTAGTTTGGTTTTTGATTGGGTGTCATTGTTGATATACCTGGTAAATATTTTCTGATAATCCGCTGCAATTCCTCAATCTGGAATGGCTTTGGAATAAAATCATTCATCCCCGACTGAAGGCATTGCTCGCGTTCATTGGCCAGGGCATGAGCCGTCATGGCAATAATCGGCACCTGTTTTTTCAATGTCGCTCTCACATGACGGGTCGTGGTATAGCCGTCCATGACGGGCATCTGAATGTCCATCAACACCAGATCAAAGTCGGTTTTCTGAAGCAGTTCAAGGGCGATCTGACCATTCTCGGCCACCTGCGCCGTGTAGCCCAGCCGTTTCAGCACCTGTAAGGCCAGCTTCTGGTTCATGACATTATCTTCCACGACCAGAATGTTCACCTCCCGGTCGGTCGGTCCTGCCTCTCCATCCAGCAACACGGCATCGTCTACGGACTGGTGCGGGGCTATTTTATACGGTATTTCGAGCGTAAAGCAGGAGCCTTTTCCGGCTTCACTCGCTACCGTAATCCAGCCGCCCTGCATTTCAGTCAGCGATTTGACAATGTTCAGACCCAGCCCGGTCCCACCGTAATAGCGGGTTGTAAAATCGCTGGCCTGCCGGAAGCGTTCAAAAATATGGGGCAGAACGTCTTTTTCCATCCCAATTCCTGTATCCTCCACCGCGAACCGAATCCGGGCCGACTCGCCTTGTACGTCCGTTTTTTCAATCGATACCGTTACCCCGCCGTGTTTGGTAAACTTGATCGCATTGCTGAGCAGGTTCAGCAGGATTTGCGTCAGCCGGGTTGGATCGCCCAGCACAACCGGAGGCAAATCCGGGTCGGTTTTGATGCGGAGAGACAACCCCTTGTCGCGGGCCGAGGCATCGAGCATGGTCCGGATCGAGTCCGCCAGCGAACAGATACTGAACGGAATGCTCTCAAGCGGCAGCATCCCCGCTTCAATCTTTGAAATATCAAGAATGTCGTTAACAATGGTCAGCAGGTTTTTACCGGCCGTCCGCACGTAGTCAACGTACTCTTTTTGCTCAACACTCAGCCCCGTCGATACCAGCAGGTTCGAAAAGCCCAGAATGGCGTTGAGGGGCGTCCGGATTTCGTGGCTCATATTGGCCAGAAACTGCTTTTCGGTATGGCGGGCATCTTCGGCAATCAGTTTAGCCTGAGCCAGTTCCTGCTCCAGTTGCTTCCGTTCCGTGATGTCGTAGTGAATTCCCATCGACCCCACTACATTTCCCGCTTCGTCCAGAATCGGAGCGCCACTGATGATGGCCCAGATGCGGGAACCGTCTTTGCGTTTAAGCTGCATCTCGTAGGAATTGGCTCCCCCTTCACTCCGCAGCTTCTCCTGCCGTGCCTGAAAGGTTACAAACTCATTGGGTATTAGCAGATTGTCGGCCCGCTGCCCAATCAGTTCTTCCTCGGTATAGCCCACCATATGGCAAAACCGGTCGTAGGCCCGCCGGATGACCTGGTTATTGTCCACCTCCAGCAGCCCCAGTTCCATCCGGTCCATGATGCCCCGGTATTTTTCTTCGCTTTTGCGGATCTGCTCATTGGCCCGGTACTTCTCGGTAATATCCGTATACTGCCAGAGATGCCCCCGGTATTCTCCCTCCAGAAAGATCGGAATGTAGTTCCGTTTTAAAATCCGACCGTCTACCAGCTCAAAAACCTCGTTAATAATGGTTTTCTTTTGATGGACAGCCTCATCCGTTTGCCGGGTAAACAGGGCTGGCCCGGTAAACAGTTCGTCAGACGGGTTAGCCCACTGGCTGTAATCCGTTCCGATCAGCTCATCAGGCGTCAGTTGAATACCGAACAAATCGCAGTATAACTGATTAACCAGAATCACTTTCCGGTTTTCGTCCTCGACCAGAACGCCGGTTTGCAGGTTCTTGATGAGCGAGGTTAACCGGGCCTGTGTGCTCCGAAATCTATCTTCGTTGACAATCCGGGCGGTAATATCGCGGGCCACGGCGACTAATTCCAGCTTTTGTCCGCCTTCTTCAATCACCCGTACGGTCTGGCCAATCCACAGTTTCCGCCCATCTTTCGTCAGGACCGGAAATTCGGTATACATACCGGATTCGCCCGTTTGCAACATATTCTGGTAGAAATCCGCCACCCTTGCGCGCCACTCCGGCATGATCAGATGAATGAAATTCAACCCAATGATTTCGGCTTCTGAATAACCCAGACACGATTCAACCACGGGATTGACAAACGTAAAAAACCCGTCGAGTGTCGTGGTAAAGATGATATCCTGCACCGACTCGATGACGTGGCGGTAGAGGTTTTCGCTTTTAGGAATCTCCCTGACGTTACCGTAAACCGCTCGCGTCTCACCTAGTATCTGAAGTTGCTCGTTGGCATCCCGAAGCTGCTGTTCCCTTTCTGCCAGAACAGCCTCCGCCTGTTGACGGGCTTTTTGTTCCAAACTGAGTTGGTGTTCAAGCTGTTCTATCGAAGGCATAATACGTTCTGATAATGATCACCCCGACCGCCGGACACGATAGCAGAAAATCCTCTGGTAACAAAGGGTTTTTGATCGTTCCCAAACCAGTTTCCACTAATCAGTAAATACTCAAATCGATTACGCCGTATTTGTATCACTATTTCTTCCGTTAGAGATCGACTAACTATTTCGTTGCAGGAGCGGGTAGGAACTTTCAGAATAAAGAAAGCAACAATTATGCCGTACCGTACAATAAACCTGGCCACAAACCGCCTTTTCCGGAGAGGAAGACTCTCTTCATAGACAACGCTAAAACCAACTGAATCTGTCTGATAAATTAAGGACTTTTACCGGGCTTAAAAACAAAAATCCGACTTTTCAGCCGGACTTTTTCAGAACCAGGAAAATTTAATCGTCTATTAATTCATACTCACCAAACGGTGGGTATATACGACAGGTGTATTAGTTTCCAGTTTTACGGTTTTGACTTCCGTATAGTTACCATCCGAAATTTCAACCTTGTAAACGCCGTCTTCCAGATCATTCAGGTCAAAACGAAGATTTGAGGCTTCGCTGCCTTTTCCCAGCTTTCTCGTAACCAGTATCCGGCCCGTATGGCTGAGTAACTTGATGTTTACCTTACTGTCTTTTTCTTTACTAACGTTTACACCGACTTTCATGCTGTTGATCATCGGATAAACGGCCGACTGGAAAGTGGCTTTGGCTTTGTCACCGTTATCGGCGGCAAACGTCTGGGTGGCAACCAGGGTGAGGGCAATGAGGGCGGAGGCAAATAGAGTTTTCATCGTATTGTTGTTTGCGTGTTAAAGGATGTTCGGTTTTTGTTGTTTACTGTTCTTTGTTGTTTCAAAGGTAACAACCTCCTAAGGTACCTTGCTATACATAGTACTTTAGCGGTTTAAAAACCGGGTCAGTGGTTACCGGGCTGGATGAATAGTATACCGGCTTTCGGTAAAATAGCTTCTGATGGAGGTTTTATCCGATTTGCAAACATCTCAACCGGCTGAACGTTGGTAGGTTTAACAAACTTCCTTTTGTTATGCGACTCCTCAGCTTCCAGATTCTGGCCTGCCTGGGCCTTCTTTTTCTGCCTTCCGTCCTTGTTGCTCAATCTACTGGTGTCGACTATCCTTATCCGGTGCAGTTTCTTTCCCTGAACATGGAGTCCAAACCCGTCCGGATGGCTTATATGGATGTCAGACCCGCGCAACCCAACGGCAAGACGGTTTTGCTGCTGCACGGTAAAAACTTTAACGGGTATTACTGGCAGACCGTGATTCGCTGGCTGACGGCCAACGGCTACCGGGCCATCGTTCCCGACCAGGTGGGCTGGGGAAAGTCGTCACACCCCGACATTCATTATAGCTTTCACCGGCTGGCGGCCAACACCCGGCACCTGCTCGATACGCTCGGCATTCAGAAAGTAACGGTTTTAGCTCACTCTATGGGCGGTATGCTCGGCACGCGGTTCACCCTGATGTATCCCGAAATCGTGGAGAAGCTGGTGCTCGAAAACCCAATTGGCCTGGAAGATTACAAGACGTTTGTTCCGTACCAGACCATTGAACAGCAGTTTCAGAAGGAGAAATCGGCCACGTTCGAATCCTATCAGCAGTACCAGAAAAGCTATTATCCCGTCTGGAAACCGGAATACGACGACCTGGTGCAGGTGCAGGCCAGCGACCTGAAATCGCCCGACTTCAACGCCATTGCCTGGTCCAATGCCGTCACCTACCTGATGATCTATGAACAGCCCGTCTGTTACGAGTTTAACCGCCTGAAAACCCCTACCCTGCTGATTATCGGGCAGGAAGACCGCACGGTCGTTGGCAAGAATCTGCTCTCCAAAACCGAACAGGCCCGGCACGGTTTATACCCCGAACTGGGCAGGCAAACCGTTAAGCAACTGCAATCGGGCAAACTCATCGAGCTAGACGGCGTGGGGCACATTCCGCACATTCAGGCACCCGAACGATTTCTGAAGGCGCTGGGCGATTTTTTGAAATAAGCCAAAATTATTTCTAACCATCTGACCCGTTGGGCAGTTAGAATGAAACGGATGAATCAACCACTCACACATCATGACTAATCAGGAAAATAAATCAGCGAAAACCGCCTTGATCACGGGTGCCTCCAGCGGCATCGGCTATGAGCTTGCCAAACTATTTGCCAAAGATGGCTACAACCTCGTACTCGTTGCCCGAAGCACCGAAAAACTAAACGAACTGGGCGGCCAGTTTTGGGATGAATACGGCGTTGAAACCGTAGTGATTACCAAGGATTTGTCGAAAGAGGATGCCGCCCGGGATGTTTACAACCAGGTCAAAGAGAAAAATATTACCGTCGATATTCTGGTCAACGATGCCGGTGTTGGTACATACGGCCTGTTCGCTACCGAAACCGATTGGGAAAAGGAAAAATCGCTCATCCACCTGAACGTACTGACCACGACGCTGCTGACCAAGCTTTTTCTGAAAGACATGGTTGAGCGCAATGAGGGTAAAATTCTGAATCTGGCGTCGATTGCATCCATCACTCCCACGCCACTGATGGCGGTTTATGCCGCTACCAAAGCATACATCTACAATTTTACCCAATCCCTGATCAACGAATTAAAAGACACGAACGTCAGTGTGACGGCCCTGCTGCCGAACGCAACGGATACTGATTTCTTCAACAAAGCCGGTGCCACGAATGCGAAGGTAACGGACAACCTGGACGATGCCGTCGTGGTGGCTAAAGATGCCTACAACGCCCTGATGAAAGGAGCGTCCAAGGTGATTCCCGGCGGTTTGGGTAACAAAGCGCAGGAAATCATGGCGTATCTGACTCCGCAGGAAACCCTCGCCCAGATGATGCGGAAAAATATGGAGCCGAAAAATACGGCTCAGACCGAAGAAAAAAGCAACAAAGCAGCCTGGGCCTGGGGAATCGGTATTGCAGCCGTTGTGATTGCCGGAGCCGCCGTGGCACTGGCTTACAACAACAGCAATGTCGTGGATAAAGCCCGGTATCGGTACAAGGCCGGTAAACTAAAATCCGGTGCGGATGATGTTTACACCGATGTAAAAGATGCTCTCCTTAGCGGGCTTGACAATGTGAAAGACGCCGTTGCTACGGCGAAAGAAGTGGTTGCCAAAGCCCGCGAAACCTTTACAGAAGCCGTATCGTAAGCTAAAAAATATAATAAGCAAAACCGCCGGTCAGCGCAGTTGGCGTTTTTACGCTTCCTGCCCGACCGGCGGTTTTTGTTTTAACTATTTACGGCTTACTGGCCTTTTACCACTTTGAATCGTTTGGCCTGCTTGCCCTTCCCTACCTGTATCACGTACAGACCCGGTACGAACTCACTGCCTAAGTGAATCTGCTGATCCGATTCCACATCGTCCAGTTGCAACACAACCCGACCGTAAGAGTCATAGACAACCACGGGCAGTTTGCCTTCCTCCCGGCCTTTGATTTGCAGATTGAAAGACCGTGTGAAGGGGTTCGGATACGTCCTGATCGACATCCCTGCCGTTTCCGCATTGCCAAACACGCTCAGACGACCAGCCGGAGCCTGGTCAACCACACTGAAGTTTACCGTTAAGGGCGTACCTGCCGTACCCGTTGCACTGGCTCCCGTATAGGGGGTTACCGTCAGCGTATAGCTGCCTACTGCGGGCGTCCAGCTGTTGTAATTTCCGTTGCTATCACCGAATAACGCATACGGGAATCCGGTTTCCGTCTGGGTACGGCTTTGCTTGCCGCTCAGGACCATCTTCACCGAGCCCACCGGACTGGGGTTGGTATTCGCCCGGATGTTCAGGCTTTTGCTGGGCAAGGCAGCCAGATTCAGGACCTGTCCTTCAGTCAGGATCAAAATTTCCTGTTCGTCGTTTGCGTTCATCAGGCTAAAACTCACCACCTGCTGAGCAGCGGCTACCGGGTTAACTTTCACCGTCAGCTCGTCAAAGGCTGTAGCATTCTGGTTATCGGTTACCGTCAGCCGGAACACATACGTACCCGCTACCAGGTTGCTGGCCGTCAGGGTGGCGGCATTACTGTTTGACAGCGTAGCCGTTGCCGGACCGCTTTGCTGCGTCCATTTGTAGGCGGTAATGCTGCCATTGGCGTCGGAACTGGTTGATCCATCCAGCGTTACGCTGTTCGTGGGCAGTGTAATGGTCTGATCAGCACCGGCCCGGGCCACTGGTGCCGTGTTGGACACAGCCTGATCAATCACAGTAAAGCTCAGCGTGAGCGGAGTTCCGGCGGTTCCGGTGGCGCCCGAAGCCGTGTACGGTGTGGCCGTCAGGGTGTAGCTGCCCACCGTCGGCGTCCAGTTCTTGAAGTCACCGTTGGTATCACCGAACAAGGCATACGGCAAGCCATTATCCGTTTGGTTACGGCTTTGTTTGCCACTCAGCACCATGTTGACCGATCCTACCGGGCTGGGGTTGGTATTAACCCGAATGTTCAGATTACGCGAAGGCAACGTTGCCAGGTTAATGGTCTCACCGTTGGTCAGTACTTTAATCTCCTGATCGTTGGTCGCGTTCATCAGGCTAAGGCTCAACACCATCTGCGGAACCGTCACCGTAAACACTTTCTTGTCGGAAAGCGCCGGTAAACCATTGTCCGTAGCGGTAACCGTCAGGCTAAAGGTACCCGTCGTAGTCGGGGTCCAGCTGAAAGCTCCGGTGCTGGGGTTGATGCTGGCGGCAGGAGCGCCCTCAACACTGTAAGTTAGGCTTTGATCCGAATCGGGGTCAGTGGCCTGCGCCGTGAAAGTCAGGGCCTGGCCAAGCGTAGCGGTCTTGTTGCTAATCGGAGCCAGTACGGGCGGTTTGTTAGCCGGGGTTGCTTCGCCGAGCAGCACGATAGACAAATCTTCATCCGTGTTACTGATGGTTAATGTAGATACTTTATCTCCCTCTGACACCGGATTGAAGCTAACCTGTACATCTACTGATCCCTGCGCCGGTATGACAAAAGGAACCGGGTGATCCACCTTAAACTCAGAGCCTTGCGGGAAGCTGGCTGACGTAACAACAATCGCTTGATTACCACTGGTATTTGACAGTTTAATAACCGTCGTGCGAGTCCCGTTAACCGGCACCGGCTCCAGCACTCGGCTTGAACCCGCGTCGGACGAGATCGAACCTGGCGTAATCTGCGTTACCGTCGGCGTTGTCGGTTCGCCCTTGAAGTAAACTTCCTGCTCGCTGATGGCGCTGCTTCCCTGCGCACCAGAACCGGCTGCCACGTAGACACCGCCATTATTGACGATTACCTGAGTTGCGTGCCGACCTTTCTGCATGTTGGCCAGTTTCTTCCAGATACCGGTCCCGAAATTCAAAGCCTCCGTTTCAGCATGAGCGGCTGGCTGATTACTTTCTCCACCGATAATAAGCAATTCGCCATCTAGAACCGCAGCCGATGTTCCGGCACGCGGGGTCGGAATTGAATTGGGCAAGGTAGACCATTGACCGGTTGTAAGATCATAGACGTCCACTTCCGGTACAGTCAGTGTAAAGGTCTGATTGGTATTGGCCGACGAACGTCGTCCGGCAGCCGCATACAATTTATTTTCATGAACCACCGCCTGGAAGTGATCGCGTGCGTGCGGTGCGTCGGGCAGTGTCCGCCAGATTCCAGTTGCTGGGTCGTACTCATCAAACCAGGCGACATAGCCGTTGTTGTGTCCTTTCGTATTGCCCCCAACGATATAAATCTTCTTGTTATAGACAACTACTCCAGCACTTCCCCGGCGCCGACTCTCTGGAATATTCGGACCTACATACCATTTATTGGCTTTGGGGTCATAAATATGAACCTGATTGACGGTAGGTTCCTGGGGATAGTTTCCGGAAAGGGCACCCACTACGTAGATCAAACCATCGATCTCAACGGCCTGGAAGTGGTGCATATCAACCGGGGTCTGAGCGGCATTCGTCCAGACCTTCGTGATCGGGTTATAAACCTGTACGGGCTTGATTCCCCGGCCACCAATCAGGTAAAACTTGTCGCCAGCCTGTACATAACCGTTCTCAAAACGGGCGGTTGGTTTCCCCGAAGCGGGAATGATATTCTGCCAGCTACCGGCAACAACCGGGGGAGCAATGCTGATCACAAAGCTGTCGCTTACTGTTCCACCTTCTCCGTCGTTCGCCGTTACTTTCACGGTGATGCTTTCAGGGCCGTCCGCAGGCGGTGTACCATTGAAGCTACGCGTCGCTGAGGTAAAGGTTAGCCATTCCGGCAAAGCCGTGTTATCACCCAGGCTGGCAGAGTAGGTCAGTTCATCGCCATCGGGGTCCGAGAAGGCGTTTGCATCAAACGCGAAGTTGAAATTGAGATCCGCTATAGCGTGCTGATCCGGGATTGCGTTGGCAACAACCGGTGGACGCGGTACCTGATCAATCACGGTAAAGTTGATCGTCAGGGGAGTTCCAGCCGTGTCGGTTGCGGCAGTACCCACATACGGCGTCGCTGTTAATGTATAGCTACCCACTGAGGGAGTCCAGTTCTTGAAGTCGCCGTTGGTATCACCGAAGAGAGCATAGGGTAAGCCATTGTCGGTCTGCGTACGGCCTTGCGCACCCGTCAAAACCATTTTGACCGAACCTACCGGGCTGGGGTTGGTATTAACCCGAATGTTCAGATTACGTGAGGGCAATATGTTCAGATTCAACCGGTCTCCGTTCGTCAGCGTCTTGATTTCCTGATCGTTAGTCGCGTTCATCAACGTAAAACTCACTACCGACTGCTGACTCACCGGCGGAATCACCGAAACCGTGACAACTTCCTGCGCGGTCAGCGCGGGACTTCCGTTATCGGTTGCCCGGATGGCGACGTTATAGGTACCGACCGCCGTCGGCGTCCAATTAAAGACTCCTGTAGTCGGATTAATGCTGGCCTGTGCAGGTCCTGACACGCTGTATGTCAAGGTTTGGCCCGCATTCGCGTCAGTAGCCTGTGCCGTAAACGTCAATGGCTTGTTGACCGTAACGGTTTGGCTGCCAATGGGGGTCAACACCGGAATGGTGTTAGTGGTGGAATTGGTAAACGAAATGACAAAGCTGTCTTCTGACGAGCCACCCTTTCCGTCACTGGCCAGTACCCGAACGGTAACGGGAGTGCTGTTGCCGGGAGCAATACCGCTGAATGTGCGGCTGGCTCCGTTGAAACTCAGCCACGCAGGAAGTGCCGCGTTGTTGGGCAGGCTGGCCGAATACGTAAGCGCATCCCCATTAATATCCGTGAAGGTAGCGGACGGAACCTGGTAGGAAAAGTTTAGTCCAGCCGTTACGGACTGATCGGGAATTGGAGCCGTTACCACCGGAGCGCTATTGCCGGGTACGGCGCCTGCACAGAGCGTTTCGGCATTGGTCAATGATTGAGCCGATGACTGATTCACCGTAGAGTGAAATAACACAATCCGGTCGATCAGGTGGTACGACGCCCGCGCTGAAATCTGTAGCTTGTAAACCCCCGGCGTATTGAACTCCACCTTTACGGGCATTCCGTCCTCGTCGTTGGCAAAGGTATTCCAGGCCCAGACTAGGCCGGGTGCATTGTAAAAAATCTTGAACCAGCCGTCTCCGCCTGACCCAAAGGCTACTGGCGTTTTGCCCGATCCTTTAGGATACACGATAAGACCGTTCTTTTCCGCATAAAAATCGCTGGCGTCTGGAAAACGGAGCCAGGAGTCATTATGCTCATTTCCGGCCGTTCCCTGACCTACCTTATTGCGCCACTGGAATGTGTATTTACCGGTTTTTGTAATTTTAATAGTCGTCTCAATCAGGCCCACTCCCTGGGTATTGAGGTTTTCAGCCTTGGTCCAGCCGATGTAACCGGTTCCGGTATAGTTAGTTACGGTATTGCTTTTCTGCCAACCCGTGGGCAATGTGAGGTTCTCGGCTTCAATGATAACCAGACCATTCTTTTCTTCATAAGGAGTTGGACAGTCAGCCAGAGCGACTCTTGCGTTAGGCAGATTGCCTACTTTAACAGCGGAAATTCTGGTCGCGTTGCCAGGGTCCTTACTGCTATGGCCGGGGCCATCATTGATTCGAGTCCTGGATGATGTCAATAAAGGAGACACCAGCAGCACTAAAAAAAGGTAAAGATAATTTTTCATACAGAAGCACGTAATTAGATAATAACAGGATTAAATAAATGAAACAAAACGAAATTAGTAATCAGATTCTCAAGCGTTAATGAACTAAAAAGCAGGGTCGTTTATCTGTATGACCCCTATGGGTTAAACTAACCTGCCTGTTTTTACTATACTATTTAAAAAGTTGCTAAGTTAAGACACATTACGCCGGGCTGTACGGTGCTGTTGTTCAAGAGTGAGCCAACCGTTTTGGCGCGTTGACGGCCCTTTTTGCATCCAGGCAGAGACTAACGTTCTCATTCTTTTTGGCCGGGGATGCCCCTGCAACTGCATGGTTCTTCATTTATGAAAAAGTTAATTTCTGGCAGAAAAACTTTGTTTGTGCAGTGGATAAATTCGTCTAATTTGTACACGACCAAAAACCTACTTATAGTCTATATATAGTGGTAGCTCCTTGCACCATGTCAGAGGAGATTCTGTTACGATAAATCAAAAATTCTGATTGGCAGCTAACGATCCGAGCAGTTGAAACCACTTCTTATTTCGCCCATAAAAATACCTATTAATTTCAATTTCCAAGTTACATCTAAATGAGCTTTCACCACAAACAACTCCCTATTTATAGGTATATATAATCAAATACCTGTAACAAAGACGACCAATTCTTCTTAAAAAAACGTTCTCACAAACGCCAAAAACCATCATCAACTTATTAAATATCAACACAATACCCAAAAACAGGCAACTACTATCTGTCACAAGGGGCCCTACACTTACCGGAATAAAACTTCTTATATACGAAACGTAAAAATTAATTATACGGCCCTAATTAATTGATTTGGCACCGGATTAATATGTCATCACTTACTTTCAATAATTAGTCACACTACTTCTATAGCCATAATAAACAGCACGACTATTAACTACTCTTTAACTAGACAACTAAAATATTAATTACCAGAATATACATCTTGATATACAATATATTACCATTATATCTACACTCTATTCACCATGATTATCAGACAAAATATCTAAACTATTATATCTTATTTTTTAAAATTAGCCTTAAAACTTGGTCTTTACTGGACAATATGCGGCTCTATAGCGATTAATTATCATACATCGAGTACGGCAGTTAGCGAATTAAGATTTCTTTTATGTGATTGATTGGTTACCTACGTAGTCAAATAATTTCACTGTTTTCCAGATTTCACCTCCCTTTTTTAATCATCGAAGATTTTATTCTGGAAAACCGGAAATTAATTGCAATCTCAATTCACTACCCTTGCCGGGCTTGTTTTAAGAAATAGAGGCCGTTTAGCAGAGGATGAAGTAGAAGTAAAAACCGTCCGAATCCGATAAAAAGGCTTCCGTTTGTCTGATTAATCCAGTTCTTCCAACGATGGCGCTGCCTGCGCTGATACGCAAAAGCGGAGAAAGGCGGTATTTCGAACCCAATGTCACTCTCCTATAGGAAAGCTTATCCAGTCGGAAAGATTTGATCAGCCGCTCGAATATGGTTTAAGCTCACCTACCTGGATAGAACTACACTATTGCCTATATTTGATTTTCGCAAACTCCGCCCGTCATGGAAATCAAAACACTCGAAAGTTTTTATCAGGATACTACCGCGTTACTTCCCGAAGGCATCAATAAGGAAATTGGGCACTTTAACGTCTTTAAAATTGACGAGCTGCACGCGCAAACCCGTAAAAATCTCAAGCCCGCTATGCCTTACAACCGGCGTGCTTATTATAAAATCAGTCTGATTAGCGGTCGAAATCGGGCCGAATACGCCGATAAGGTCATAGATATTGAAAAGAACGCGCTACTTTTTGCGACCCCAAAAATCCCGTATCACTACGTTCCGCAGGACGACAATCAGTTTGGTTATTTCTGCATTTTTACGAGCGATTTCCTGCTTCATAGTAAAAGTGGCGTCGTGCTGGACGAATTGCCGATTTACCATCCCGGCGGCTATCCTATTTTCCAGCTTTCCGATGAAGAAGCCGATGAGATTGCGTATGTTTTTAAGAAAATGTACAGAGAATTGTCATCCGATTATGCTTACAAGTATGATCTGTTGCGAAACTACGTGCTGGAACTCATCCATCTTGGCCAGAAATTACAACCCGCAACGGCCTTATACCCAACCCACAACGCGTCGGCTCGGGTTTCATCGCTGTTCATTGAGCTTCTGGAACGGCAGTTTCCAATTGAATCGCCCCAGCAGAGACTCAGCCTCCGGACGGCTAAGGATTTTGCCGACCGGCTGGCCGTTCACGTCAACCACCTGAATAAAGTTCTGAAGGAAAATACCGGTAAAACCACCACTGATCTGATTAGTGGCCGCATTATACAGGAAGCGAAAATCCTGCTTAAACAAACCGACTGGAACATTTCCGAGATTGCTTATTCCCTCGGTTTTGAAGAAGTGGCTCACTTCTCCAATTTTTTCAAGAAACAGACTTCCTTTGCGCCCTTGTCCTTCCGAGCTTAACCGGCTTTGAATTTTGCAAATGATGGATTGATGCTTGCAAACAGTCCGGCCCTGCACTGCTCTACTTTTGTATCGTCATAACAAATCACACACGACGATGAACAACAGTAAGATTGCTCTGGTAACCGGCGGTAGCCGCGGTCTCGGAAAAAACATGGCCTTAAGCCTGGCTCAAAAAGGAATTGACGTTATCCTTACGTACAACAGCCAAAAAGATGACGCTTTAGCCGTCGTTGCGGAAATTGAACAGGCGGGTCGGAAAGCCGCAGCTCTGCAACTGAATACCGCTGATGTAAAAAGTTTCGACGGCTTTTTCGAACAGTTAAAAACCACGCTGGAAACCACTTTCGGCACAAACCATTTCGATTTTCTGATCAATAACGCCGGTATTGGCATTCACGCTTCGTTTGCCGAAACCACCGAGGAGCAATTTGATCAACTAACGAATATCCACCTGAAAGGCGTGTTTTTTCTGACGCAGAAGGCCCTGCCGCTACTGAACGATGGCGGACGAATTGTGAACGTTTCCAGCGGTCTCGCCCGCTTCGCCATTCCGGGTTCCTCGGCGTATGGAGCCCTGAAAGGTGCCATCGAAGTGCTGACCCGGTATCAGGCCAAAGAGCTAGGTGCCAGAGGAATAGCCGTGAACGTGATAGCCCCCGGAGCTATTGAAACGGATTTTGGCGGTGGTCATGTACGGGATAATACGCAATTGAATCAATGGGTGTCTAGTGTTACGGCGCTGGGCCGTGCTGGCCTTCCCGACGACATTGGTGGGGTTGTAGCCTTCCTTTGTACAGATGATGCCAAATGGATCAATGGACAGCGAATTGAAGTCTCAGGTGGTATGAATCTGTAAGCGGAATCCTATTGTCCGTAAAGTAAGGGCTCTGATTAGGCAGCAAGCGCTGCGCTAGCAGGGCTCTTTTTTCTTGCGGCCTTCTCTTAAAACCGGTACAAATACGCTCGATGAATTTCTGATAAATCTACTGTAAACGTCCAAAATTAAAATTGGATGATCATGTGTTTTTTGCTTTCCCAAAAAACACATTCCTCATTATTTTCAGCTTAACATCGGCTAAGCCTTTATGGGCAAAAACAGTTACCAGGCCGCCTTTTTAATCTTATCACCTCGTAAAAACACCATTTTCACCCCTATCTATCAAATCTTTCCTATTTTAATTATAAAAGGATTGAGTATATCCCGCAAAACATTCGAAAAAGGAATGCCGTTTGTAGTACATATATCCATTAACTCGCGCTTACACCATGGAATATATCATTCTCGGAATACTCGTCCTGCTAGCCACGGTTGTGGCCATCTATAAAGCCAGCTTATCCAGTAGTCGGCTGAAAACTAAAAATAGCCTGATCAACGCCCTGATTAAAGTTTGTATTAAAATGAAGGCTGATCCGGAGCTGGTAGCCATGCTCAAGAAACGCGGTCATGAATTAGACGATGAAGATCTTTTAATTCGGGTTAATTCGTGGCTTTTTACTGATTCAAAACATAAAAAGCAACTTTCAGGCTCGCTCAAAAATTATAACTGAAGGCTCTCCGGTTATCTACAGAGGAATCCCGAACGCTATTTAATCTGATAGTTCCTTCTAGCGAAGGTCCATAAAACATTCGATCTGCTTTTATATAAAAACGGTCCAGGCTCGCACCTGGACCGTTTTTATGACTAAGTACTCCTTATTGAGCCTTTATTACTTTCAGGGTTCGGCTTTGTTCCGGTGTACTAACCCGCAGGATTAATATACCCGTTGCCTGACCTGCTACCGACAACCGTTGGCGCTCCAGCGGAGCCGCTTCATCGATTTGGCGCTCAGTCACCGTCTGTCCCTTCGTATCCAGAATTTGCATTCGCAACGGACGGCCATTCGCTCCCCGCACTTCAAATGCTACTTCATCGTTTGTAATTGGGTTCCCTAACAACATCACCTGAAGCTCACCTGCATCTTCCGCCGACACCCGTGCTCCGGATGCCTGATCGACGACGGTAAAGCTGATGGTCAGCGGCACACCAGCGGTTCCCCCGGCTGAGGAAGCCGTATACGGCGTGCCCGTCAGCGTGTAACTGCCCAAAGCAGGCGTCCAGTTGTTGAAGTTACCGTTGCTGTCGCCAAACAACGCATACGGAACCCCGTTGTCGGTCTGCGTACGCGACTGCTTGCCACCCAATACCATCTTCACCGAGCCCACCGTAGCCGGGTTGGTGTTAGCCCGGATGTTAATATTACGCGTTCCCAGCGTGGCCAGGTTGATCTGCTCGCCATTGCTCAACACCCGAATCTCCTGATCGGTGGTGGCATTGATCAGGCTGAAGCTGACCAGAGTCTGTTGAGCGACCGGAGCCGCCCCTACTGTCACACT
>NZ_QLMC01000009.1 GCF_003259745.1 Larkinella arboricola
CAGTTCGGTCCCTATCTGTGGTGGGCGTTAGAAGATTGACGGGGGCTGCCCTTAGTACGAGAGGACCGGGGTGGACTCACCGCTGGTGAACCGGTTATTGTGCCCACGGTACGGCCGGGTAGCTACGTGGGGTTTGGATAAGCGCTGAAAGCATCTAAGTGCGAAGCCGGCCCGGAGATGAGTCTTCTGTTGAAGGACGTTAGAGACGATGACGTGGATAGGCGGCAGGTGCAGGACGGGAGACCGTTACAGCCGAGCCGTACTAATGACCTGACAATGTAACCACATACCATTTCAGCGGTAACTTCCAATATGAAAAAGAGAAGTATACGAAAAGCCAACGGACAAACACCGTTGGCTTTTTGTGTTTTTATCTACCCCTCATCCAGTCTGGTGAAGAGTCTCAGGTTACTTGGGCGTTTGGCCAGCCGCCAATCAGTCCTCAAGCGTCTACAGCATCAGATTATACGGAGCTAAACACAACCGCTAGTTCTCCACAAAATAATGTTACAGGCTATTTTATTAGCCGTTGATCTTATCATTAATCAATAATGCAGTATATTATTGGAAAATTAATACTATTGGCCAATAAATTATACCCTTACTCTACACTGTATACCGTTTAGACTCATTAGTACAGTTTTTAGCGAACCTTCTTCTTATCATCCCGTTACAATCACGCTAGCTATTCTATTCTTCATGAACGTTCTATTTTCTAACCGCAACCCAGAAAATTATGGCTTACCGACATCTACTTACCTGTTGTTCAGTAATGGCCTTTTGGCTTTTAATGGCTTTTAGCTCAGCCATCCCTACGCAGGCTGCCGAAATCTTTCCGATCCAGCGAACGGCTTCCAAAAGCGGAATTAATACCACTACTGAACCCTACTCACAACAGTCTTATCAACTCGAAGATCCGGTTTTTGCTAACTGGACCTTTCGGACCCTGGCGAAAGGAAAACGTTCGGAAGGGCAGAGCGTCCTTTATAACAATAAGATTTATGTATTTGGAGGATTAGCTCCTAAATTAAAAATTAATAATACCAATGAAGTCTACGACCCGGTAACTAACCAGTGGACGCTCCTGGCACCAATGCCCAGTGATCCCCAGGGTAATCCGTATGCCGTTACCCATAATGGAATTGCCGTGGTTGATAACACGGTTTGGATCGCTGGCGGACGAGTGGGTAATAATCCCGGCCCGGCTACAGATAAAGTCTGGATATACAACATTGCATCGAACTCCTGGTCGGCGGGCCCAACGCTACCAGCCCCCCGGGCCGGAGGAGGAATGGTCCGCCTGGGTCGTAAGCTGCACTTTTTTGGCGGCTTCGGCGCACTCATCTGCAATGACGACAAGGGAGATCACTTTGTTTATGATCTGGATAATCCTGCGGCTGGCTGGCAGACGGGTTTTGCCCCTTTGCCCAATCCCCGTAATCACTTTGGAGTTGCTACCGTGGGAGGGAAAATTTACGCCATTGGTGGGCAGTATGGCCATGACTGCACCGGAGGACAGGATCAAAAAATGGTTCACCAATACGACCCTTTGACCAATACCTGGACCCAGAAAAAAGATTTACCCTATGCTAATTCTCACATGGAACCGGGGACGTTTGTGCTGGATGGGAAAATTATGGTAACGGGTGGAGAACGGAATGGTCAGAATATCTTACAGTACAACCCGACGAATGACACCTGGACACTGTATGACCAGCTCCCTACCCGCCTGATTGCGACCTCTGCCAAAGTCATTGGCTCCTATTACATTGTATCGCAGGGGGGAGCGCCGGGTAGCCAGCAAAGTCAGGATACGACCTGGGTTAAAAGTATCAACCGCACCAAAAGCAACGTACTTAGTTTTTGGCCTAATCAATTAACCGCTTCGGCAACGGCCAGTGAAATCGTTCCATTACATGCACTTTTGGGAACGTATTCGGATCAGGTTAATTATACGATCAATACGGCTTCTCTGCCAGGTTGGCTGACAGTTGCCAACGGGTCGGGTACAACGGATGAATCCGGCGCATCTGTAAAGCTTACACTGAATCCGGCCGGTTTAGCTCCGGGTACTTACAGCTATACACTGACGGCTACGGCTCCCGGATACACCACGGCAACAGCCAGCATTACCTTTACGGTGGAAGGCAGCGGTCCTGGTCCGGTTGTAGCCCGCATCAATGCCGGAGGGCCAGCCGTGACGACCAATGGTATCGCCTGGAGTGCCAGCCAGTATTTTTCCGGTGGTAAAGCGTATACCAACCCGAAAGTTACCAGCATTGCCGGTACCGACAACGATGCCATCTACCTGACCGAATACAGCGCAAACGCTAACCTGGGCTCTTTCAGCTTTGCCATGCCTGTACCGGCGGCTGGGGTTTATACGGTTAATCTGCATTTTGCCGAGATATACTGGGGAGCTACCGGTGGTCGGGCGGGCGGACCAGGCCAGCGGGTTTTTAGTGTCAATCTGGAAGGCGGAGCACCCGAACTGGTCAACTACGACATTCTGGCCCAAGTAGGTACGATGACGGCCGTGGTTAAACCGTTTACGATTTCGGTCACCGACGGCATGCTGAACATTGATTTCTCGGCCTCGGCCAACCAGCCCAAGATTTCAGCCATTGAAGTAATGGGACCAGCGGCAGTCGGTTTAGCCGCAACACATTTCACCCTGATTAATGCTGATACCGATCAGGATATTCGTACCCTGGCCCAGAATGATGTTATTAATCTGGCGGGGTTGACGAGTTCTAATCTAAACATCCGGGCTAACACCAGTCCGGCAATAACAGGTTCGGTCAAGCTCGTGCTCAGTGGCCGCCAAAACCGTACACAAACCGAAACCGGGGCACCGTATGCCTTATTTGGTGACAGCAATGGTAATTACAATAACTGGGTGCCTCCGGTAGGTGCTTACACCTTGACGGCCACTCCCTATACAGGAGCCAATGCGTCAGGCACAGCGGGCCAGCTCTTGACGGTAAATTTTACGGTAATTAATCAATCGTCCGGGGCGCGGACCGGTGTAGGAGCGACGGCGGAAGGAACGCAGGTAGTAACATATCCCAACCCGTTCAC
This sequence comes from Larkinella arboricola, assembly GCF_003259745.1. Taxonomy (GTDB): domain Bacteria; phylum Bacteroidota; class Bacteroidia; order Cytophagales; family Spirosomataceae; genus Larkinella; species Larkinella arboricola. The sequence goes on from NZ_QLMC01000009.1 coordinate 3,082, forward strand.
CGACTCGTTTACGCTACAGTTGAAAGGCAACGTTAAGAAATCTGTGGCGGTATCGCTGTTTAACGCTTATGGTAGCAAGGTTCTGGAGCTAAACCAGATTGATCCAGACGGCCAATTCATTCAGACGGGTGCGGGCCTGGCCCCGGGAATGTATGTTTTACAAGTAGGAGAGGGCATAGAGGTTCAGCGACTGAAAGTGGTGAAAATTCCTTAACGTAAAGGAAACCGGCACTTGTTGTGAACTGCTACAGATCAGCCCGTTGCCCTGACTTTTATAATTGAACAAGCTACAAAACCCGTTGGTTATCAACGGGTTTTGTAGCTTTTAAGACCGTCGGCGTCTCTGTATGTTCTAATCCCGCCGGTGAAACCGGTTGTTCTATCCGTTCGACAAGGAGTATAATCGTTTTGATATTTGAGTCCGCAAACGTTCCTCATGTTCATCGCCCCACTGACCTAAAGCAGAAATGATTGGGATTAATGATTTTCCAAAATCAGTCAAACTATATTCTACTTTTGGGGGCACTACCGGATAAACCACTTTTGTAACCAAGTCATGATCTTCCAGCTCTTTGAGCTGCATGTGCAAAACCCGTCTGGAAGCCGCAGGAATTTTACGGTGTAATTCGCTGGGACGTTTATGGCCTGAATGGATAAACCACAGCAAGCGGATTTTCCATTTGCCGTAGAGCACTTCGCCAACCAAATCCAGACCACAATTAAGGTCAAGGGGCGTTTTTCGTTCGTACATATTATAAAGTTAACGCTATGTACCAAGACGGGCAATAAGGGAAAAATTTATCCCTATCTGAATCCCTTTTCCGTACTTGTAGTTTACTGCCGAGCCGCTGAATTTTGTGCGGTAAACGTCAGAACGATGAATCAAGCAGTTAACTTTAATAATGAACTATCGGGGAAGATTGCGCTGGTGACCGGTGGTACTAAAGGCGCAGGCAAAGCCATTGCCGAACGATTGCAAACCGCCGGAGCAACGGTCATTATTACAGCCAGAAACAAACCGGAAGAAGCCAATCCGCATCTTCATTTCATCTCAGCGGATTTGAGCAAACCGGAAGGAACTCAACACGTTGTTGATGAGGTGTTAGCTACCTATAGCCGGCTCGACATTCTTGTCAACAATCTCGGTGGTTCACAAACGCCAGGTGGCGGCTTCTCCGTACTGACCGATGCAGATTGGGAAACTACCCTTCAGACCAATTTGCTGGCCCCGGTTCGCCTTGACCGGGGATTTTTGCCCCAAATGGTTGAACACCGCACGGGGGTCATTATTCATATCGCTTCTATTCAGGGACGATTACCGTTGTACGACTCTACCTTACCCTACGCTGCGGCCAAAGCCGGGCTGATTAATTATAGTAAAAGCCTTTCCAACGAAGTAGCACCCAAAGGAATCAGGGTATTAACGGTTTCGCCGGGCTGGATAATGACAACTGCCGCCACAGCGATGATGGACCGAATTGCCCAAAGTTCAGGCATCACGGTAGAGCAGGCTGCCCAAAGCGTCATGGATGCCCTGGGTGGTATACCGTATGGCCGACCGGCCCGGCCCGAAGAGGTTGCCGAACTGGTGGGATTTCTGGTTTCGCCAAGAGCCGCTTATTTAACAGGAACAGAATTTGTAATTGACGGTGGCACAATACCCACTATTTAATAACTATTTAATAACCTTTTCAAACGGATTTACTGAAAGCAAAAGACAATGATAGGTCTGCTCACGCTATTTTGAGTCAGCAACTTCGTCCCTATAAATGCCTTCCTGTAACGTCAAAGCCCAGATTTATCTTCTCTGGAGCAAACGGGCGGCTTGATAAAGTGAACTTATCTACTTATCTTAGTGTAAAAGTTCATTCGTATGGCGCTGGCAACTTCCTTATCGTTTCCTTCCCTGAATCCGCTTCCGCTGCTGAGTGCGGAAGAAATCATTACCCGCAGTCGGCAGGGTGTCCTGCGCCGGGATGCGGATCGTGTAGCCGGGCTGGTGGGCATTACCGATAAGGAACTGGCTGTGGCTCTGGGGCTTTCCACTTCCTACCTGCACCGGCTCAAAGAAGACCAGCGCATCAGTCAGGATGCTTCTGAGCGGCTACTGCTGCTGGAAAATCTACTGCGGCACGCGCTGGATACGTTCGAAGGACGCGCCCCGACGGTGTTGAACTGGCTGCGCGCCCCATTGCGGGAACTCAATGGGCAGACTCCGCTGCAATCGCTCGATACCGTAACAGGTTATACGCTGGTGGATCGGGTTCTGGGCCGCATTGATTACGGTATTTTCGGTTAGGCGATGGCAATAGTCTACCGAGTTGTGCGGTCGCGGTACGCCGATCGTCCTCTGGACGTAACCGGAACCCGTCTCAATGGAGGACGCTGGAATCCGCCCGGCATCGGTATTCTCTACACAGCGGAACATCCGGCGCTGGCTTTGCTTGAGATTCTGGTGCATATGCCGCAGGTACCGTATCAGGAACTGCCTGCCTATCAGCTGTTTCAACTGGAAATTCCCGACGATAGCCAGCGGCTTCTGAGGGCGGAGGATCTGCCCGCCTACTGGAACGAGCCAACGTATGCAAACAGTCAGAGAATCCTGGCGGAGTGGCTCACCCGCCCGGACGTGCTGGCGCTGGGCGTACCTTCTTCGGTGCTGCCCGATGGGATTAACTACCTGCTTCATCCGGCGCATCCGACTTTTGCATCGATTCGGATCGTGGAGGAAAAACCGTTGCTGCTTGACCCGCGCCTGTGGCATTAGACACTGCATTTTTACGGGTAATGGCTTACGCAACTTTTTGTATGGCGGAACCCCGTTTCCGGTCAGTCAGGCCAGCCAGGTTCATCAGGGCATGGATTCAACCCCGCTCGTGTTCCTGTATAGCACCAGCTGCCGACACGAAGATGGAATACCGAGGGTCTATCATGTCACGCAGGTAATCAAGCAGTCTGTCCGGATTGAACCTTGCGGTATTTTCTCATTTTGACTACAAATCCCCTCAATTCGGCTACAGATAACCAGTGATATACCCAGACCTTTGATCTATCAAAAGTAAAGGTATAAATCATGATACAGCAGAATGAAAAGGAAAGCCTTCAAACGGCATCCAATCTGGTAACGTCTCCGAAAGTCTGGTTCATCACGGGTGCTTCCCGCGGGTTTGGACGCATTTGGGCCGAGGCCGCCCTGGAGCGTGGCGACCGGGTGGCGGCTACCGCCCGTAAGCTGGAAAGCATTGCCGACCTGAATGAAAAATATGGCCAGAACGTGCTAACCCTGGAGCTTGACGTAACACGGCCTGAGCAGGCAAAAGCCGCCGTAGAGCAAGCGCACGCTCACTTCGGCAGGCTTGATATTGTGTTGAATAATGCGGGTTATTCACTGGTTAGCACCATTGAGGAAGCCAGCGCGGATGATATTCGTGCCCTGTACGAAACCAATGTCATTGGCCCGGTTTCCGTTATTCAGGCGGCTTTGCCCTTATTGAGAAAGCAGGGGAGCGGGCATATTCTGGGCACATCAAGCAATCTGGGTCATGTCACCTTACCGGTGATTGGCTATTACGCTTCGTCGAAATGGGCATTTGAAGCCATCCACGAAAGCCTGGCTGAAGAAGTTAAACCGTTCGGAATCAACGTAACCATCATCGAGCCGGGCGCCTACGCCACCGAGTTCGGAAGCCCGGAATCCCTGAAGTTTGCCCAGGGTCTAGACATCTACGCAGCGTTTAAAGCACAGTTCTTCCAGGAATTGAAGGAACTGGACCGGGGTGATCCGGCGGCAACGCCAAAGGCTCTCTTTCAAATTGTTGATGCCCCACAACCGCCACTCCGGTTCTTCCTCGGCAGCCATAATTTATCGGGAGTGCGTACGGCCTATGCCCAGCGGTTAGCCACCTGGGAAGCCTGGGAAGACGTTTCCAATTCGGCGCAGGGGTAATCCGAATAGCGAACCTGAATGCCGCGAAAATGGTTGATGAGAGACCTGTGATAACCGATAGTTTAACCAGTATCGGTTATCATTTTTCTAGTCTGACAGATGAAGAAAGAAGAAAATAGTCCGAAAAAAATGGAATCGCTGACCGATGCACACCGGGCCTTCGGTCTACTGAAGCCTCAGCATCCGTTGGTCAGTTTGATCAATGGTTCCTACACACAGGTCGATGAGACTAAAATCCCGCACTACCACGTGCTGGGCTTTTATAAAATAGCCTATAAGCCAAAACTAACCGGCAAATTAAGATACGGCCAGAGCTATTATGATTTTGATGAAGGCGGTTTGTTGTTTGCGGCTCCCGGCCAGCTTGTGGGCAGCCCTGATAACGACGTCAGCGCGTGTTCGGAGTATACGCTGCTGATTCACCCGGATTTCTTTTTAGGATACGATCTGGCCAGAACCATTAAACAGTATGGTTTTTTCTCCTATTCCACCAGGGAAACGCTGCATCTTTCGGAAGAGGAAAAAGAAACGATCTTTTCGATCTTTAAAATGATTGAAAAAGAATTGTCCAGCCGCATCGACGACTTCAGTCAGGACGTGGTTATTTCTCAGATTGAGTTGTTGCTCAACTATGCGAACCGTTTTTATAAACGTCAGTTTATTACCCGCAAAGCCGTTAACCACAATCTGTTACAAAAGCTGGAAGAGCTATTGGATCATTATTTTGACCAGGAATCATCGTTAAGTCAGGGGCTGCCAAGTGTCGGCTATCTGGCGGACCATTTAAACCTATCGCCCAGTTACTTGAGTGATATGCTGCGGTCCCTGATCGGACAAAATGCGCAGCAGTATATTCATGACAAACTGATTGAAAAAGCCAAGGAAAAACTGTCCACGACTGATTTATCGGTCAGCGAAGTGGCCTACGCTTTAGGCTTTGAGCACTCGCAATCGTTCAGTAAACTTTTCAAATCGAAAACAAACCTGTCGCCCCTGGCCTTCAGACGGTCGTTCAATTAATCAGCTTTTCAGCGATTGTTCCGGTCATGTCCGCTCCTTTATCGGCGGCTCGTTCGTGCGACTGGAGTGGCGCAAAGATCCTAGAGCGGTAAATAACGCGTCCTGATTCGCAGTTTCCACTTTCTGCCGACGACGTATAGATAATGCTAAAAGTTCAGGCCCGGAACCATCAGAAACCTTAAAGTTCTGATGGTTCCGGGCCTGAACTTTACCGTACCCAGCTTTTTATCTCGGCAGCATACCCATCCGGCTTCACATCCTGGCGGATGTTTACGGGCGAGTTACCTTTCCGGTAGATGGTTTTTGCCTTATCGGTTCTGACGCCTTCCCCGCTCGCATCGACCGGGTTAATAATCAGTAGCTTATCTGCTGGCAGGGCTGTCGCCAGATCCGGAAGATCATAAACCGGTAAGGCTCCGGCTACCGCCGAAAGCACATACTTGGTCTTATAATGCTTCCCGTCAACGATTGACTGATACGAAATCAGAGGGTTGAGAAGAACGATCTGGTCGAACGAGTTTTTAAGTACGACCGCATGGAGCAAATCGGCATTCAACGTTCCGAAGGCTGATACCGCAAGGGGCTGATTGGGTCCCGTACTTTTTTTGATGAAATCGGTCAGGATTTCAATCTCTTCCGCCCGAACAGCCACCAGACTCTTGTGAGTCAGCACCCCGGTAAACCATAAATTGATCGGTATTCCTTCGATCACCGAATCACCCCCTTTTAGATAACCGGCTCCCAGTTCTCCGGTACCACTCAGGTCTGGTAGAATGATTTCGTAACCCTCTTTCGCCAACTGATCGGCCCATTCGCCGGTTTTGGCCGCTGTTGCCTTTCCTCTTTCGTCCAGTAGCAACAGGGTTTTGGTGGCCTTGTTTTTAGGTTTCAACCACAGAACGGGAATGTAATAATTTCCGGCCCCTTTAATCAGGTACTTTTCGATGGCGTACTGCTCGCGCTGCATCCGTCCGGAAAAAATAACATCCGTTCCGGAAGCCGGTTTTTCGTAGCCGGTCAGCGCCACAACTTTTTCCCGCAGGTTTTTTCCGGCCTCCGCAGTGCGTTTATCCCGGTTATTCAGCAGTGTCTGGGTGTATTTTTGATTCAGCGAAAACAGGGTTTCGCCTTTCAGGGAATTCCGCACCAGCCCGGTTGGGGTAACGAAAAGCTCTTGGTCCTTAAACAATTCCACATCCAGATCAGCCGGGCTGCCGGGGTTATTCAGGTACTTCTGAAAAAAGGCGTAGGAAGCCTCCCGGTTTTTGGCCGTTGACGCATGGCCCGCATCATCTTCGACCATATTCATAGCTTCGGCTTTTCCGTAAGCCTGATACGCCCGGCGGGCCTCCTGATAGGCATCCCGCGCCCCCTGAATACTGAAAATATCCATCGTGGTAGCCACAATCAGCGTCGGCTTTGGTGCCCGCACTTCCAGATAATCCGGTATATCAATCCCGTTTTCCAGGCCGTAGAGCAGGTTTTGCTCGGCGTCCTGCGGACCTTTGGAGCGCAACAGCTTATCAAACGTGGTAATGTAACATTCCGGGGCGGCAGCCACAATGCGGTCGTCCATCGCGGCAATGTAAGCACTTTGCGTTCCTCCGCCCGACCGTCCGGCAATCCCAATCCGGGCCGGGTCTACTTCCGGGCGCGTCAGCAGGTAATCAACCGATCGGATACCGTCCCAGATAAAATAATTTGCTGGCGATAAGCCCGAAATAAACGATTGAGCGCCGGGATACGAATGCTCGTTTACCGCCGATTTCTTCACAACCTCATCGTCGTATTGCAGCCGTTCGCCCTGACCAATTGGGTCAAAAGCCAGAACAATAAACCCTTTCTTGACGTAATTCAGAATGATGCGCTGGTAGCCATCCTGCCGAAAACCGTTGTAACTATGCCCGCTGCAATACACAATTGCGGGCAGCTTCCCGGAGCGGTTTTTGGGCAGAAACAGGGCCGCCGTCACGTAATACTGAAGCCGCGACTCAAAATAGAGTTTCTCAACGGTGAAGTCTTCCCGCTGAATGGTACCGGTGATGACCGGATTGAGGGGCGTTTTGGCCGGAAATGGCCCGACAATCTTCTGAAGTTTTGCCCGGACTTCGGCCTGCCGTTTTTCCCAGTCGGCTTTCGTTTTCAGCTTTTCAACCGCCTGTCGCCGGTTTTCCAACTGACTGAACGCCCGCTGTGTAAGATATTTGTAGAGGCTTTTGGAAGGCGTCCCTTCTTCGTAACTCCAGTACGGAAATACCGACAGGTCTTCCTGCGCAGCCGCAGAATGGGAAAAACAAAGCGAGCCGACAAGGGCAATAACCAACAAGACCGCTTTTTTCGGGTATGGGGATAAATTCATAGTTAGCACCGGTTTAGTAGCCTGGATTTTGTTGAAGCTGGGCGTTTCGTTCAATTTCCGTTTGCGGAATCGGAACCAGGTAATTCCGTTCCTGAAAAGCCCGGGCTTGGAACACTTCTACTTTATAAGTTTTCTGGCCGGTGGCCGGATTCCGGGTAATCACCATTTTTTTGGCGTCTTCGTTATCCGTTTGCAGGGCGATCTTCCACCGTCGCACGTCAAAAAAGCGGTGTTCCTCAAACACCAGTTCAATCTGCCGCTCGTGCTGGATGCGTTTGAGCAACGCCGGACCGGTTTCCGTGATGGGCGGCATTTTTACGCTTTCCCGGCTTCGAATCTGATTGACCAGTTCCCGGGCTTTGGCTTCGTCGCCCAGTTGATACAGGGCTTCGGCATAGTTCAGGAGCACTTCGGCATACCGGATAAAAATCCAGGGCGTGTTACCCAGATTGGTTGCGCTGGGCCGACGAACGGATTCATCAATGAATTTCCGGACGCTGTAGCTGGTAAAGGAAGCATTCCAGCCCTCGGCTCCTTCGCTGGAATCCGGTCCGCCCGGCAGATAGGAACCCAGCTCCCGATCCTGCCATTTGGCACCATCGTACAGAATGCAGTCATAGAACCGGGGATCACGGTTGGCATACGGGTTTTGTGGATTATAGCTCGGGTCCTCGGCGGGGAGCTTGCCGCTTTTCATCTCAAACGCATCCACCAGATTATGCAGCGGGTTTACCTGACCGTAGCCGCCCGATCCGTTCGGGTAGAAGTGCAGATCAATCGAGTGTTCTACCCTCAGGTTATTCCTGAACTGCCTTGACCAGATTACCTCACTGTTGAACGGAGTCAAAAACAGCGCCTTATAATTTGGCTGTAACTGGTAAATGCCCAGATCAATAACTTCTTTGGCGGCCTGAGCGGCTTTTTGCCATTTTTCGGCATTATTCTGGGGGTTATTCAACGGGCTGGCTGCGTACAGAAGGACCCGTGCTTTTAACGCCAGGGCCGCCCCTTTCGTGACTCGCCCCTGATTGGAACCCGTATACGACAGCGGAAGCAGCGACTGCGCCTTTTCCAGCTCGCTGACGATGAAGCTCGAACACTCTTCGTACGAATTTCGCACAGCGGCAAAATCATCGTCGAGTTTGAAAACATTCGTAATCAGCGGAACGCCACCGTAAAAACTGATTAGGCGGAAATAAGCATAGGCCCGCAGAAAGGATACTTCCCCAATCATCCGGTTTTTTATTTCCTGCCCAATCGGTGCCTGCTCAATTTTCTGGAAGAAGATATTACAGTTGGTAATAATGTTGTAAAAGTTGCTCCAGTGATCGAGGGCCACATTGTTGACGGGTGTAATTTCGCCCCGGTTAATGAGGTGAAACGTTTCACGGCCCCGGCGGTAGGCTTCGTCGGTCAGCGGCATCATGTAATAATCAACCAGAAAACCGTGCCGCACATTGTAGCACGTATTGACGAAGGCTTCGATGAGCTTTTCATCTTTCCAGACATCGGCTTCCGATATTTTGTCCAGCGGCTGGCGTTCCAGAAAACCGTCATCGCAGGCGCTTTGAGTCAGTAAAAGCAGTAAAAAAGTGGCCCGGAACAGCCGGTTTTTGATCAGTAAACTTTTCATGGGATGGCTCAGAATGTAAGGTTAAGGCCCAGGTTATAAATTTTTTCCTGCGGATAGAAACCGCCCGTTTCACTCGTTCCTTCCGGATCAAAATATTTCAGTTTGTCCAAGGTAAACAGGTTCGAACCGTTGACGTAAATCCGGAGGTTGCGGACTTTTATCTTGGAGAGCAAATCCGGTGACACATCGTAACTCAGTTCAACGGTTTTCAAGCGCACAAAACTGGCATCTCGTAACCAGAAAGTTGAACGGTAGCCGCTGATCTCGGCATCGTACGTGGGCAGAATGGGGTAGGTCGAATTGTGGTTTTCGGGCCGGTAACGGTTATCGGCCATCTCCTGCAAGGTGTTGCCCTGCAAACCCGATTGCAGGAATATGTACTGGTTGACCCGGCCCTGGCCCTGCAATAAGGCGCTGATACCAAAGTTTTTATAGTTTGCGCTGGCCGTAAAGCCAAAGGTCAGCTGGGGGACGTTGGTGTATTCGGTCCGGATGCGGTCTTTGGCATCAATGGCACCGTCGCCGTTGATATCCCGGTAGCGAAGGTCCCCAACCCGGGTTCCCGTCGGATGAGCCGAACTCTTAATCTCTTCCTCCGAGCGGTAAATACCGATGGCGTCGTAATACAGGCTGGTGCCCATCGGGTAGCCCGTGCGCATCTGCCAGGGTTGCTGGTTGGCCGGTTCGTCGATATCAATGATCCGATTTTTGGCGAAAGCCACATTGCCCATCAGCCGGTAGCCGATCTTGTTGCTTCGATTGGCGTGCGAAACCTGCAATTCAAAGCCCTTGTTCTCCACAATACCGATATTTTCGTTTGGAAGATTCAAACCGGTATAAGCGGGAACGGAAGCGTTGCGGGCGGTCAGGATATTATTCCGGCGCGTGTTGAATACGTCCAGTTCAACGCCCAGTAACCCTTTCCAGAAGGTAGCTTCCAGACCAATGTTGGTGGTTCGGGCCACTTCCCAGGTAATGTTCGGATTGGGAGTAAGCCCCCGATTCAGCTGCGAAACCGGGTCGGCGAAGTAAAAACCGTCGGCAAACGCATAGGTCGACAGGTACTGGAAAGCATCGACCTGGTCGTTCCCCATTTTGCCAATGGAAGCCCGAAGTTTCAGGTTATCAATGAAGTGTAAACCGTCTTTGATAAATCGCTCTTCGGACAATCGCCAGCCCACCGACACGCCGGGGAAGAAGCCGTACCGTTTCCCGGACGGAAAATTCTGCGAGCCATCGTAGCGGAAATTGAAGTCGATCAGGTACTTGTCGTAATAATTGTAATTCACGCGGCCAAAGAAATTCCGGCGGGCGGTTTCGAAAGCCGTTCCGGAGTTATCCTTGCCGGCCACTCCACCCGCGTAAAGCTGGTCGATGGCGCTGCTCAGGTAATTCCGGCGCGACGCCCAGAAGTTGCTCCCAATCGTTTCGGTCTGTTCAACAGCGACAAAACCGCTCGTGCTGTGTTTACCCCACGATTTGTCGTATTTGGCGCGCAGGTTCAGCGTCGTGCGGGTTGAGGTTTCAAACGTTTCCTGCAACGTCGGCTGGCTGACCGAGCCGCCCAACCGTTCGGTATAGGTATCATTCTGGGCGTTGTAGTCATACACCTTCCACGGTTTTCTAAATAATTTATCGGGTGAGTAGGTGCGGTCATGCGCCACAAAACCGTCGACCGCCAGCCCTTCCACCCACGGCATTTTGACTTCAAACGAAGCCATCGTCTGGTAGATGTTGTCTTTCTGGCTATCGTAGCCCGCGTCACCCGACGCCATCAGCAAAGGGTTTTCTCCGCGCTCAATGCCGGGTGCGGGCAGGCCATTCGGGTGATAAACCGGTAGAAAAGGATAATTGCGCCATATGGTCTGGAAAATGGACGAAACGCCCATGGATGGATAAACCGTAGATTTATGATTGGCCGAAAAGTCGAGGCTGACCCGGATGTATTTGGATAAATTCGCATCAATATTCGACCGGATGATGAAATTCCGATAGTCAATATTGCTGTTTTTCAGAATACCGTTCTGATTGGCAAAGCTGCCGGAAACATAGTATTTCACTTCTTCGCTGCCGCCCCGGACCGAAATATTCTGCTGGTTTTGCACACTGAATTTTTTCAGGGCTTCTTTCTGCCAGTTGGTATTCGGATAGTTGAGCGGATCGTTGCCGTTTCTGAACTTTTCAATGGCGTCCGCCGTGAACCGGTCCGGCTGCCCCTGGTAATTGAGGAGTTCGTTCATGTATTCCGCATACGTCGCCGAATTGGCCATTCGGGCCAGCCGGGTGGGTTGGGAAAAGCCCTGATTGACGGTATAACTGATGACGGGTTTGCCGGAAGTGCCCCGTTTGGTCGTAATCAGGATAACCCCATTGGCGGCCTGGGCACCGTAGATGGCGGCTGATGCGTCCTTCAAAACCGAGATACTTTCCACATCGTTCGGGTTGATCTGCTCGAATCCGCCCCGCCCCCAAACGCCGTCGATCACAATGAGCGGACTGTTGTTGCCCAGCGTGCTTTGCCCCCGGATCAGAATCGAAGCCCCACTACCCGGCAAGCCGGAACGCGTATTGGCGACAATACCCGGCAGCCGACCGGCTAAGGAGTTGGATAAATTGACCGACGGGTTTTGTTTGAGGTCTTCGCCTTTTGTCGTAACCACCGAACCCGTTAGCGTCGCCCGGGCCTGCGTTCCGTACCCGACAACCACCACTTCCTGTAACGACTTGGTATCGGTCTGCAACGTGACCGTGAGCTGAGTCTGTTTGTTGATTTCTACCTCCTGAGACACGTATCCGACAAAAGAGAAAACCAGCACGGCATCCTCATCGGCCAGATTCAATTCAAACTGGCCCTGCTCATTGGTGGTTGTGCCTCTCGTTGTTCCTTTTACCACGACGGTAACACCGGGTAGGGCTTCGCCTTTCTGATCGCTAACGCTGCCGGTTATACGTCTGGGCGGAACTGGAGCGGGTACCGTAACGGACACGGTTTTCTCGGCTGGTTTGGCCCGCACGGGTGGTGCTTTCTCCTTGATTACAACAATGTTATCGACGATGGTATAGCTCAGGGCCTGATCTTTCATGATCTGGTCCATGATCTCCGAAATGCCCGCACTTTTGATTTCGACCGATACCTTTTTCGCCTTTTTTATGATCTTGTTATCATAAAAAAACTTGTAGCGGCTCTGGGCCTCTATCGTCCGGAATGCGGTGGATAGCGGGACGTTTTTCAGCGACAGGGCTAAATTTTGAGAATAGCCCGCTGCCGATACATGAAGACAGGCAACAATCAGGAGCAGAAACGTCAGTTTCATGATTAAGAATACTCTGGGGAAGGCACGCTGCTGTATATACGCACCTTTCCCGACTAAAAATATTTGCATATTTTTGGCTGTTGGGTTAAATGTTGTTTGGAAAAAGCAATAGGGTCCTGTTCGCTTCCTGCGAAACGACCGGGTGATCCCAATACACACTACCGTTCCGGGTCGCATCCGGAACGGTTTTATGCATCAGGATGCCAGAATAGATTGACTTATTTCTGCATAGGCGTTGATGGGGTTAAGGTTAAGGATTTAAGGGTTTTATTCGGTTACAATGATTGTTTTTCCTTCTGTTCGAAAATGAACCCCACCCAGTTCGAGAATTTTCAGGACCTTGGATAGGTTGGCACTGCGTTCAATTTGCCCCACGAATTCATATTCTTTAATGGGTCCTTCAAAACGTACCTCCACATCATACCAGCGGGCGATTTGCCGCATCAATTCGGGCAGCGTGGTCTGATCAAATCGAAAATAACCGTTTTTCCAGGACACAACCCCCTCGACATCAACCTGCTGAACGCGAAGCTCCGCCGACTCCGATGGTCGTTCCTGACCGCCCTTCGCCAGTTGTGCCTGTTGGCCGGGCTGTAGAATGACTCCTTTTTTCGGCTGCCCGCTCAGGTTAATCTGAATACGGCCTTCCACCAAGGTCGTTTTTATCGCATTTTCATCCCGGTAGCTGTTGATATTAAATTGAGTGCCCAGCACCTCAATCGTTTGCTGGCCCGCTACTACTTTAAAAGGAATCCTGTTTTTGCCATCCGTCATCTTCGCCACTTCGAAATACGCTTCGCCGGTTACCTCAACCAGCCGCTCTTTGCGATTGAATACCGCCGGAAACCGCAGGGTGGAAACGGCATTGAGCCATACCTGGGTACCGTCGGGTAGCTTAACCTGATAGTGCCCCGCTTTGGGGGTAGAAAGCGTGTTATATCCTTGCCGGGTTTCTTTTTCAGACGTTTTTGGTAAGCCCTGTAGGTCAAAAACAATCTGCCCTTCTCTGGTTTTGACAATCGACGCATGGCCCCGCTGGATGCGCTCCCCGGTTTTGGTGTCGTTCAAAATGATTTTCGAACCGTCGGACAGGGTGAGCAGGGCCCGGTTATCACCCGGTGCAACGTCCGTATGGGGCGGGGCAATCCTGGCAACGGGTTTTGCTTGCCGGGATTTATACAGCCAGAATCCGCCCACCGAGCAGACCATCAATACGGAAGCGGCTATGGAAATCCACCTGGTCAGTGGGCGGCTAACCGGAAGCTTCTTAACGGCTGATTGGTGCAGGGGCAGAGATTGCCAGACGGAATTAAGATTTTCTTCCAGAGCGGCAAAGTCCGATGATTGGTCCTGCGATCGGGCAACGTTCAGATACCAGCTTTCCAGAATGGCCTTTTCCTGTTCCGTCAGGGTGCCTTCTCTGTATTTTCGGAGTAATTCTTTTGCCTGATCTCTTTCCATAAACCTTACCGGAAGCATTTGTACCGGTAAGACGGATAAAGACGGCTTTGGTAGTAGATGAAAAGAAGAAAAAAGTAACGAATCAGAAAAAAGGAAAATAAACCGCTATAATTTCGATTCGTTGCCGAAGAATTTTAAGGGCGTTGTTTACCTGCTTTTTTACGGTTTTATCCGAAATATTCAGTTCATCGGCAATTTCCCTGTAAGAAAGATTTTCTTTTCGACTCAACTCAAAAATCTCCTTCATTTTGGCGGGCAAGCGGGCCACTTCGCATTCAATGATCGACTGGAGTTCGTTTTCCCGTACTTTCTGATCGGTCATGTATTCTCCCGACGCTATAAACTGACTTAGGGAATCGATGTATTTCTCCTCTGCTTTTTTATGGGCAATAACGTCCATCACCCGGTTTCTGACCGATTGGTAGAGGTAAGACGAAACCGTAGAAATAGAAATCAGCTCTTTTCGCCTGACCCATAACGTGGTAAATAATTCCTGCAAAATGTCTTTCGCTTCATCTTCATCGCCCAGCATTCGATACGCATGCAGGTAGAGTACTCCCTTATACCGGTTATACAGTTCGGCGAAAGCAGCCTCATTATCCTCAGCGATAAGATTCGTTAATTCGCGATCAGTATGTTGTCGGAATAAGGCCATAATTGCATATTGACGCGAAATATAGGAATAAGTAATAACCAATTTACGGGAGTCACAACAAAACCTTGCATTAACGAAAGGATGGACAAATGAACCAGATTTGATACATTGCCAGAAAACAGAGGCACGGACGAACATCGTCTGATAATTGAACCCTTTTCTGGGAATCAGCAATAGTTTTGTATCGAGAGGCCTCTGGTGTCGGATTGAGCAATTCAAAACCCCGTTACAGAAATTTATAGGTTATGAAAAAGGATCACTTTACGTTACCCATCTGTCTGTTGCTCCTGGTAACGTTAAGCAGTAACTGGCTGCGGCCGCCTGTTGTTAACCGCCAGGAAACGCCAAAAATGATGTACGGAGATCAGTCGCGGCTGGGTCGGCCCTACGCCAAAGACCCGCACGTCGTCAAATTCAAGGGCCGTTACCTGATGTATTTTTCGATACCGGCTTATACGGATTCCAGTGGCGTCAAGCACGGCTGGGGCATTGGGGTGGCGCAAAGCCGGAACCTGATTGACTGGGAGAAAATTGGCGAGATTCCGCCCGTGGCTGACTACGAAAAAGCGGGGATCTGCGCACCCGGCGCTTTGCTGAAAGACGGAAAGGTACACTTGTTTTATCAAACGTACGGGGGCGGCCCGAAAGATGCCATCTGCCATGCCTGGTCGGACGACGGTATTCATTTTACGCGCAACGCCACCAACCCGATTTTCCGCCCGACGGGTTCGTGGAATTGTGGCCGGGCCATTGATGCGGAAGTGTACCGGTTTAAAAACCAGTACTTTCTCTATTTTGCAACCCGCGATCCGGCCTATAAAAAACAGCTTCTGGGCGTAGCAGTGACGCCTTTGACCACGTCCTTCAACCGGGATGAGTGGCAGCAACTCTCCACCGAAGGGCCCATTCTGAAGCCGGAACTACCGTGGGAAGGTGAGTGTATCGAAGGCGCTTCGATAATTGAGCGAAAGGGTGAGCTGGTGATGTTTTACGCCGGGGCCTACAACAACTGGCCGCAGCAGATTGGGATTGCCCGCAGCAAAGACGGGCTGCACTGGGAGCGGATGCAATCAGACCCTTTTTTAAGAAACGGAGCACCGGGCAGTTGGAATGCCAGCGAGTCGGGCCACCCGCATATTTTTGAAGACGACGACCGACAAACCTATTTATTTTACCAAGGTAACAACGACAAAGGCCGTACCTGGCTGCTGTCCAACGAGAAACTACGCTGGAAAGGCTCCCGGCCTATTCTCCCGTAGACAAGCCCCGGTTATTTCCGCTCTGAATGGGAGTAGGTATCACCTGCTGTCGTTGGAAAAAAGCCGAACCGCCGATGGAAGGATAGCCGTCTTTTAGGAACGCTTTTGTTTGCCCGCGTGCTGAAAAACACCCGGAAGCCAGAATGGCTTCCGGGTGACATAAAAAAGTTAGATTTAAAAAGCCTTCTTAAGATTATTGACCCGTAGCATACACGTAATTGGCTCTACCGGCGGGCGCTGTATCTCCGTTTAACCAGAAATCCATCACATCGCCCTCTGTGACCATGTTGTCGCTCCATTTAAACTCAAAATCCGGTTCCCCACGCAGGCCCAGCATGGCTTTAGGCACTCGGATCTCCAGATTGTTCTGGCTCACCGCATAGTCCACTTCTCCGGCGGGTTGCCAGTTCCAGCCCGCGTCGGTTTTCTCGACAATGGCCTTCTGCGCCGGGTTCACCCGGTTGATCACCAGATCGTAGCCTTCCCAACCGGTATTTTTATCCCGGTCGGTGTTGATGAAAAGCCGCATCCAGCCGGGGTCCGTTTTGGGCGTGAGCGGTTTTCCCGTTTCGACGTAAAAGTAGATGTTGTCTGCATCGCGGGCCACTTTGGTGAGGACAATGTCGTTGCGGCCGGTGTTGTTGCGGTATACGAAGCTTCCCCAGCCGGGGCTGTCGCGCGGGATGGTATTGCCCTTGTGCGCCGAAAAGGCCGGGGTAACGGAGGCCCATTCCTCGAATTTGCCGTCGATGCGAACCGTGACCGGCGCGGAAACGGGTTGTTTAGGCGGTAAACCTTTGAAACGACGGATGTTGGCGGCCATTTGATAGTAGTAATTATCGCCGTGCCCGCCTTTCATCGGCTCGATGTCCCGGCTGCCTTCCTGATCAAATTCGTCGGGGAAAGCATTGGTTTGCTGCTGCCACACATCGTACCGCCCCGCGATCCATTCGTTCCAGCCGGTAATAAACACCAGTTCGGGGTTGATTTCCAGCGCACGGTCCCATTGCTCCTGAAAATTATAGCCGTAATTCACGGCCCCCGGCTCGGTGATGTGCCCTTTTTGGTGGGTATAACTTCGCCCGAATGAGCCGGGGGCATTCAGGGCGGTCAGGCCCCGTTCTTTGGTCCAGTTCTGGGCTACACCGACGGTGGCCTGTTCAAAGGTGCCATCGGCATTCTTCTTAAAACCGTGTTGCGGGTAAATTTCCAGCCAGCCCCAGTGATCGGGCTTTTCGGGGCCTTTGTTGTACACCGGCTGTCCGGGCCGGAAGGTGAAGAACGCGCGCATTTCGTTTTCCAGGGCGGGTTCCGGGGTCCGGCCTTTGATGGGTTCGGTAAAGGCGGGGTCGGCCATGATAAATGGTTTTCCTTTCCACATAAACCACAAATCTTTGTAGTTGCCCGGCTTGTAAAGGTCGCGGTAGATCTCACGAATGATCTCTTTGCCGCCGTCGCCAACCCAGAAAGGCAGCATGAAGGCAATCTGCGGGGTTTTGACCCCGTCCTTCCGCGCCTGGGTCCACACCTCGCAAAGCTTCATGTACGATTCTTTCCAGGTAAGATTGCCGTTGGTACAGTCGAAAATGACCATATCCACGCCCGCGTCGGCCAGCATTTCGGCGTGTTTGCGCAGCACCCAGGCATCGGTATCCACATAATACCCAAACAATGGCTCGGCCCAGAACCACGGACTTTTTCGCTTCGGCCAGATCGGGTTGTTATAATCCTGCACCGCCTTTGGGTCGCGGGCCAGGTACTCGGTCACATTCAGGGCGGGGTTGTTCTTCGACTGCTGGGTGTGCCACGTCCAGTAGAAGAGACCCACAAACTTATCCTTTTTCAAGGCCCCCGCCTGCCGGTGGTCGGGCCATTTTCGGCCTACGGCGTCGGTGACGGTAACTTCGGCGGAGTAATTCTGGGCGTTGAGGGTGATCGTCAGTAAGGTAAAAAGAAAAGTCAGGTTGTATTTCATGGATTCAGGTCTTAAAAGTCAGGTTGTTTCAGGCTTCAAACCGGTTGGTAGTCCTTTACTGGCTCACGATGAAGTTGAACCGGCCACCGGGCGCCACATCCCCGTTCACATACCAGTCCAGCGGATCGGTATCCACCTGCATGTTGTCCGACCATTTGAACTCCAGGTTCAGGGGGGCTTTCAGGTTGGCCAGATCGGTACGTGGAACGGTGATCATCAGCTGGTTATCCCGCACCTGATAGGTCACCTTTTTCACGTTATGCCAGTTGCCGGAGCGGTATTGTTGCAGGGTATTGCCGCCCACCACGCGGTAGTCATAGCCTTTCCAGCCGGTGGTCGCGTTGCGATCGGTGTCGAGGTAGAGACGCATCCAGTTGTCGCCGGAGTTGGGGGTGATTCTGGCGGTGGTCTGGGCGTAGAAATAGAGGTTTTTGGTATCGTGGGCTACTTTGAGCTGGTCGAAATCGTTGCGGCCGGTTTTGTTCACGTACGTATGCGCGGGCTCGGTCTGCGCGCCCGGGTGGTTGCGCTCCTGGGTGTCGCCGGTGTAATCGCGGTAGGTGAGCGTTACGGCTTTCCAGTCGTCGAGTTTGGTAATGGTTTTGGCCGAACCGAGGGACGGGTTCGCTTCCACGCCCTTGTACCGGCGCACATTGCTGACGAGCTGCATGTAATAATGGTCTTTCAAACCCGCCGTCAATGAAGGCTCAATGTCGCGGCTGTATTCCGGACTGGCCTGATCGCAGAACCACGAATGTTCCGGGTTTGAGTCGTGGCTTTGAAACTTCCCGGCAATCCATTCGTTCCAGCCGGTGACATAGACGAACGGCACATTCTGTTTGAGGGCAAAATTCCACTGCTCCTGCACATTGTAACCGTAGACAATGTCCTTCTTCGGGTCGCCGGGGGAACCGTTGCGGTAGCTGCGACCCCAGTTGTCCTTGTTTCCGTAAAAGGCCGAACCGCCCATTCCTGCCGTCGGATTGGGGTGCTGGGCAACGGAAACGTTGATGATCTCAGCCTCGCCTTTGCTGTTATAATGGACCTTCTGCGGTCGGGTGAACGAGATCCACGGCCACCCGTTCACCTTCTGCTTTTCGGTCGGCCACTGCGATTCGCGGAAGGTAAAGAAGGACTGGAAATTTTTGCCATCGGCTTCTTTGGTGATGCCAATGATCAGCGGTTTGCCGTCGAGGTAATACCAGCAGTCGGGATGCCGGTAGGGTGCGCCTTCCTTGTAAAACAGATCATAGGCCTCCTGCATCGTTTCGCCGGATTGGGTATTGGTGTAAAAAACGATCTTCGGCGCTTTGCGACCCTGGGCGCGCACGGCATCCATGGCTTTCATGAGCACATCGGCCTGCTTGCCGTAGGTGAGCCGGTTGGTTGCGTCGATGACCAGAAAATCCACCCCGGCGTCGGTCAGGAGCTGGATGCTGCGGAGATGGACCCAATAGTCGTCGGCTTTGTAATACCCATAAATGGGCTGGCCCCAGTAGTACATACCGACGCTCTTGTTCGGGTCGCCACCCCAGTGCGGATTGTCAAAATCTTCGAGCACTTCGGGATGTCTGGATACGATCTCGTTCAGGTCCCACGCCCGGGCCGGTGCTACATCATGCCACAGAAAGTAGAACATCCCGACCTGCCGGTTGGCTTTCGGAGCGCCCACGGCGTTGTGCTGCGGCAAGGTACGGCCCAGATCGTCGGTACCGGCCAGGGGCTGAGCCTGCGCGATACCGACCAGGGCGAATAGAAGGATGGTGAAGGATAGGGTTTTGTACGGTTTCATAGCAACAGGGGTTAATCGAGCCAGCCCGGATTTTGCCAATCCGTGCCGGAGAGGCCGACGATCTTGTCAACCTCGCTCTGGTCAATGGGGTACAGCAAATATTTGTCGGTGAAGGCGTTGCGGTTGGGGAATTTAAACCGCTTGTACACAAAGTTCGTCCCGCTCCGGGTGATCCGCATCCCCGTCACGAACCGGTCGGTCTGGTCGAGGACTTTCCAGCGACGCACATCGAAGAAGCGGTGTTCCTCGAAGGCCAGTTCAATGCGACGTTCGTTGCGGTATTTCTTTTCAAAGGCTTCTTTGGCCATTCCCGCCGGAAAGCCCGGCATCCCCGCCCGCGCCCGCACCGCATTCACCGCGTCCCGCGCCGACAGTGTGAGGTTGCCCACCTTCACGGCGGCATCCGGCCCCGCCGACTGGTAAGCTGATTCCGCAAAATTCAGGTACAACTCGGCCAGCCGCAGCAGCCGGACCCCTCCGTCGGCATCGTTATTCTGCCCCGACCGGTAGTTGTTGAATTTCCGCAGGTAATAACCCGTCCGCGTATGCTTGCGGTTGATTTCCGAAATTTCCTCCGCACCGCCCACGAAGGTTTCTACTTTCTTGCCATTCGGCTGATCGAGGTTGCGGACGGCGCCATTGTAATAAATGGAGGCATAAAAACGTGGGTCGCGGCCGGTGTAAGGGTTATCTTCCCTGTACCCTGATTTGGCGTTAATAATGGGCACGGTCCGGTTTGCGTCGGAATAGCCGGTAATGGGCGCTTCGCCGTTGGCCATTTCGTAGGCGTCTACGAGGTCCTGCGTAGGGCAGGGGCCGGTGCGATCCATGCCCGGATTGGTGGGCATACCGGCATACCGCCACACCTGCATGTTGTCGCCCCAATGGTAAATGGTCTCTTTGTCGGTCGCGCGCTGGTCGTTGGATGTGGTAAAGAAATAAAGCGCGTAGGCGTTCTGGGCAATGTCGGCAGCCGGTTTTTCGTCGAACAGCCGATACCCGTTGGCCAGGCATTGACCCAGAGCCTCAGCCGTGATCTCCGTCGCTTTCTGCCACGTATAAGTCCCATTCGACCAGAGCGGGCTGGCCGCGTAGGTCACCGCCTGCGATTTGATAGCGTAGGCGACGGCCCGCGTCATGATTCCGTACTGATTATCATAAATCTCCCAGGGCAGGCCGTCGCGCGTGGCCGGGTACGACAGGGCCTTGTCACAATCCGCGAGAATGAAGGTGACTACCTCGGAGAACGACGCCCGTTTGTCCTGTGAAAAGTCGTGGTTGATGGGCAGCGGCTTGTCGAAGATCGGTACACTCCCGTAGCGTTTCACGAGTTGCAGGTAATACAGGGCGCGTAAGGTATGGGCCTGGGCCGTCCAGGCGGCTTTTTCGCCCTCGCTGGCGTAGACCGTCGCCGTTTTGATGTTCTCGATAAAGACATTGCATTTGCGAATGCCCTCATAGAGCTTGCCCCACGGACTGCCATCGGCGGAGTTGTCCTTGTAATTGGTTGACGTGACATTGCCGCCATACCAGACGATGTACCGCGAGCCGGGTGTAATGTCGTCGGCGTCCTGGGCCTCGTCGGTAAAGGAGGCCCGGTCCATGTAGGGCTTGGGAACGTAGCCGTAACACGAATTGAGGTAGCCCCGCGTCCGGTTGTAATCGCTGAAAACCTGATCCATCGTGATGCGCCCGTCGGTCGGCAGGTCGAGCTGCTCGTTGCAGGACAGCAGCAGGCCCGGGAGCAGGAAGGTCAGGAAAAGTATGTGGTGCTTTCTCATGGATTCAAACGTTTAAAAAATAACACTAATGCCCGCATTGAAGACCCGGTATACCGGAAAGGCCAGGTACCCATTGCCTTCCGGCCCGAAATCGTCCGACTTCATCTTGTCCCAGGTCAGGAGGTTCTGGCCGCTTACGAGCACGCGCACCCGGTCGGCGCGGATCGTGCGGGCAAGCGTCGCGGGCAGTGTATAGGAGAGCTCGACATTCTTCAATCGCACGTAGGCCCGGTTATACAGGTAATAATCGCTCGGCTGGTGGTTTACAGTCTGCGCGAGCGACAAGGCCGGTGCCGTGATTTTCTCCCCTGCCGCATAGCGTTCCGGTGTCCAGGCATTGCGGTGCAGCGCACCAAACACACCGTCGTAATTGGTTTCCCACACGCCGGTGCCCGAGTACATGGTCGCGTAGTTGCCGACGCCCTGGAACAGAAAGCTCAGGTCGAAATTTTTGTACGTAACCCCGCCGGAAACACCGTAGATCACGCTCGGGATGTTGCCGGTGCCTACCGGCGCCTTGTCCCGCTCGTCGATCTTGCCATCGGCATTCAGGTCCTGGTAGCGCAGGTCACCGGGGCGGGGTTTGCCAAAGCTGTATTCGAGCTTGTTGTTGTCGACTTCCTGCTGGGAATTGAAAAAGCCGTTGCCGTTGCTGTAATCCACCTTATACCCGAACATCTGCCCGAATGCGTAGCCTTCTTCCCATTTGCGGTACGCATAATCCTCGGTTTTCTGGGCCTCGTTCCAACTGATGATCTTGTTTTTGGCGTAGCTGAGCATCAAACCGGCGTGAATGGAGAAATCTTTGGTCAAGCGGTTGGTATATCCCACATTCAGATCCACCCCTTTGTTCTCGAAAACGCCCGCATTCAGCTTCGGATAATTGTCCAGCGGAATGCCCTGGTACAGCGGAATCGTCGATAAGGCCCCCACTACCATGTTATCCATTCGTTCTTTAAAGACATCCACCGAAAACGTCAGCGCATTGAACAAACCCAGATCGAGACCGTAATTCTGCTTTTTCGATATTTCCGCGCGGATGTTCGGGTTGCCAACCTGGCCTTCGGTGATCAGGTATTGCAGCGACCCGATCGGCCCACCGCCCTGCATGGTCACATTGTCGAGGTAGGCGTAGCGCGCCAGGCCGCTCTGGTCGTTGGCGGTTTTGCCGTAGGAAGCGCGAAGTTTCAGGTTGGTCAGGAAGGCATTATTTTTCAGAAAAGCTTCCTCCGAAATCACCCAGGCTGCCGATACCGCCGGGGTGCTGGTGTAACGCACATTCCGGGCGTATTGCTCCGACCCCGAATAACCCAGGTCGACCTTCACGAAATAGCGGTTATCAAATCCATAGGAAGCCTCAAAACCACTGCTCACCCGGTTGTAAGGCAACAGGGCGGGGGAGGAGTTGTCCGCTTTCGTCAGGTTCTGGTAAAACAGATATGCCATCGCGCCCACCCGGTGCCGACCGAAATCGCGTTTGTAATTCATCGCGAGGTTGTAGGTCAAATGGTAGTAGTACGAATGCGACTTGGAGTAGGCAAGTGGCGTGTTGTTCTGCGCTCCTTTTTTGATGAAGGTCAGTGTCGAATCACTGCTTTGCACCCAGCGTTCGTAGTCCTGTTTGGTCGAAAGGCTGCCCACGGAGTTGGTCTGGTACGCCAGCGTTCCCGTCAGGTTCAACCCTTTGGTGAGAAAACCCATGTCCAGATCGAGGCCAAACTGAGAAACGATGTTGGTTACCGTATGCCGGGTGTAGCCGGTGCGGTTGAGCATACCATACGTCGGCGACTCCACACGTTCGGTGGTGATTACTTTTCCGCCGGGATCAATCGTTTCGCCCGACGCGTTCACCACCGGCTGCGTCACGGGACCGTACACCGTCGGCGGAATCTGGAAAATGCTGCTATACACATCCGCATTGCCCGCACCACCGGGCGTCCGCTCGCGCTTCACGTTCCCCGCCAGGCGGATGAATGCTTTCAGGTAGCGGTTCAGGTTCATGTCGATGTTTGAGCGGTAATTGACCCAGACGTTGTTCGCATCCGGGTTGTAGCGGGTCTGGTCGGTTTTGAAATAACCGCCCTGGTGCATGAGGTTGATGTTGGAGAAAAACTGCACCTTGTCGTTGCCGCCGGTCACGTTCACGCTGGCACGCTGCATGGCGGCAAAGTCCTTCATGAAGCGGTTGTACCAGTTGTTATCGGGGTACAAATCCCGGTTCTGGCCGGAGCGGTAGCCCTCGATCTGCTGCGGACTGAACAGGTAGTTCCGGCCCAGCCCGTCGTTGAAGGCCGCCTGGTTGCGCATTTCGGCGTAGTCGGCGGCATTGTAAAACGTGGGCCGGGTGGTTACCTGCTGGAACGACTGGTCGAACCGTGCCTTGATCTGCAAGGGCCCCTTCCGGCCCCGTTTGGTTGTGACCACGAGCAGGCCGTTTGCGCCCTGAATGCCGTACAGTGCCTGCGTGGAAGCGTCTTTGAGCACGGTAATGGACTCAATTTCGTTGGCCGTAATGTATTCCAGCGTTTGGTTGCTGTTGTAGGCGTTGATAATGCCGTCGATGATGACGAGCGGGCCGTTGGTGCGGGCGGCCGACAGGCCGCGAACGTACAGGCTGGTGGTGGCGCGGGAGAGTTCCGAGAACGTTTCCTGCGTCGTAAGCCCCGACAGCCGACCCGCCAGGGTCTGCGTCAGGTTGGCGACCGGCGATTTTTCCAGTTCTTCCCCTTTCACGGTTGACACGGCGCCCGACAGTTCGTTGCGCGACTGCGCGGTGTAGCCCAGCTGTATCACTTCGTCCTTGTGGTGCGGATCAAATTCCAGCCTGATAGCGAGATCCTGCTTGTCGGAAACCGCCAGTTTCTGGTTTTGAAACCCATACAGCGAACAAACGATGGCCCGGCTGCCGTCGTCGATGTTCATGACAAATTCGCCCTTTGCATTGGTGGACGTACCATTTCTGCCGTTTTCGGAGGTGATAACCACACCGGGCACCGGCTGCCCCCAGGGGTTGCGCACGACGCCGTTGATGGTTGCGGTGAGGTCCTGCGCCTGTAACGGACCGGCCAGCAGACCGGCCACGAGGAAGGTCAGGAGCCGGTTTAGTTTCTTTTGGATAAAATCTATCATAGCAATGATCGTCTGAGCCCTGAATATTCTTTTTTACCAACCCTTGTTTTGCCAGTCGGTGCCGGTAATGGAACGAAGGCGGTTGGCTTCGTTGAGCGGAATGGGCACCCACAGGAATTTGTTGGTATAGTTTTTCCGCTCGGTTGCGCGCACGGGTCGGCGGTTGTAGGTGAATGTGCCGTCGGCATTCCGGGTAATCTCCATGGCGGTTATCCAGCGGTCGGTTTTGGAGAGGTCGTCGGTTGGCTGCGACCAGCGACGGAGGTCGAAATAGCGGTTTTCCTCCATAGCCAGCTCCACCCGGCGCTCGGCACGGATGCGTTTGATGAGGTCGGTTTTGGAAAGCGACGCGGGCAGGGCAGGCATCCCGGCGCGGGCGCGGATCTCGTTCACGGCGCCAGTGGCCTCAACGAGCTGGCCGGCTTCGGCGGCTGCTTCAGCAAAGTTCAGGATCACCTCTCCGAGCCGGAAAAGCTTCCAGTTGGCCCCGGCAATGGGGTTATCATTGCCCGAGTTCGGGTGCAGAAACTTGCGCTGGTAGTAGCCCGTGCGCGTCGCCTTGCGCGTACTCGGGTGAATGCCCGTCTGCGGTTCGTTCTTGTAGGTAGCGATTACGCGCGTGCGGTTCCCGATCGGGGCCGGATAGTTTTCAAACGATTCCGGCGACTCGGCGAAATTCCACAGGGCCTTGCGCTTCGAGCCATTGTAGTAAATGGAGGCATAAAAACGCGGGTCGCGGTTGGCGTACGGATTCTTGGGGTCGTAGAGCTTATTGTCCTTATTGTAATTCGGCTGTACATGCTGATCGTCGAGGTACGGTTTGTCCAGGTCAAGCACCGGCTGGCCGTCTTTGGTTTCGTAGGCATCCACGAGTTCCTGCGAAGGACAAGTGCCTGTTTTGTACCCGTCCTGCGAACCAATGCCGTCGATGTTCCAGATGTTGCCCTGATTTTCGCGGCTCTGGTAAATCGTCTCGCGGTCCACCGGATTGGGTGTGTATTTCATCGTTTGGGTGAAGTACTCGTTGTACAGGGCGGTTTTTTCGTTCTTGTCCGGGCCGAGGAAGGCCACGTCCGAGAGGTAGGTTTGCGGCAGATTCACCCGGTTGTACAGCTCGTAGCCGTTTGCCCGCAGGTTTTCGAGCGACGTTTTGTTGACCTGATAAGCCTCCTGCCAATGATCCTGGCCCGCATTGTTGAGCGGACTGGCCGCAAAAAGAATCATTTTGGATTTGATAGCCTCGGCCATCGCCTTGTTCACGCGGCCGCCTTCGCTTTCGGTGGTGATGCGCCAGGGAAGCTCGGGGGTGTTCAGGGCCACGTCGCAATCTTCCATGATAAACTTCACCAGCTCATAATAACTGGCCCGCGTCACGGTTGAAAAATCCTGCTGAAAATCGTAGGGTTCTTTTTCAATCGGCAGCACGGCCCCAAACCATTTTAGCAGTTCCGAATAATAGTAGGCCCGCAGCAAATGCGCTTCGGCTTTCCAGCGGGCGCGGTCGGCGGAATTGCGCACGGTTGCCTGATCGATGCGGCTGATGAACAGGGTGCAGTTGCGGATTGCACTCCAGTACCGCGCCCAGTAGTCGCCGTTGCCGGAGTCGGAGCTGATGTTGGTAATCGGGTGGCTGCCCGCGGAAGCATCGCCATTGTAAAGCCGTCCCGACATGATCCACGATTCGGCCTCGGCGTCGGTGTCCCAGGCTTCATCGCTCCAGTCCACCGGCCCACGGCTCCAGAAGAAGTAGCGCGTGCCTTTCACGGGAATGTTGGCGTAGCAACTGTTGAGGAACGCACCGGTTTTATCGTTGTCGGCAAAAATTTCGTCCATCGTCAGCTTGCCGTCGGGCGCCATATCGAGCGCGTCCTTGCAGGAAGTCACCGCGAAGGACGTGAGCATTAATGCATAGAGTAGCTGTTTGAGTTTCATGTTCCGCCTTTAAAAAGTGAGGTTCAAACCGAAGTTGGCCATTTTCGTGACCGGGTAACCAAGCGAGCTGTCATTTTCCGGGTCCAGGTGGCCCATTTTCAGGCGGTCCCAGGTAAAATAGTTCTGCGCGCTCACGTACACCCGCAACTTGCTGATGCCCACGCCTTTCAACGCACCCGCCGGGACGGTGTACCCTAATACCAGATTTTTAAGCCGGGTAAACGACCGGTTCATGATGAAAAAGTCGTTGGCCGTGTGGTTGGTAGTGCTGTGGGTACTGAGGGCCGGATAGGTAATTTCCTCACCGGCTGCATAGCGCTCGGGCGTCCAGGCGCTTTTGTGATAATCGAAATAGGTACCCCGGATAATGTACTCGTACACGCCCTGCTGCTGGTAGTTGCTGGAATATTTACCCACCCCCTGAAAGAAGGTCGTGAGGTCAAAACCCTTGTATTCGAAGGTAAGCGAGAGGCCGTAGGTCACGCGGGGAATGTTGGAGTAGCCGATGGGGGCCTGGTCCTTGTCGTCGATCACGCCGTCGCCGTTCAGGTCCACGTATTTGAAATCCCCGACCCGTGGTTCGCCGAAGCCGTAGGTCGTGCTTTTGAGATACGTGTCTAGTTCCTCTTTGGAATTGAAAAAACCGTTGCCATTGCTGTAATCGATCTTATACCCCCACGACTGGTTGAGCGGAAAGCCCGTGGCGCGGTAACGGTAGACGTAGGTTTCGTCGCGCACCGATTCGTCGAGAAACTTCACGGTATTGTGGTTATAGCCATAGTTGCCGGAAACCATCACCCGGAAATCCCGATTGAAGGCTTTGTTGTACGATAATTCCAGTTCATACCCCTGGTTATCCACCAGCCCCATGTTTACCTTCGGGATGTTGCCCAGCGGCACGCCCTGAAATTCGGGCACGGTACCGCGGGAAATCAGGATGTTGCTCCGGCGCTCTTTAAACACATCCACCGAAAGGCTCAGATCCCCCAGCAATTGGGCGTCGAGACCGTAGTTTTGCTTCTGGGCAATCTCCCAGGTTATGTTTGGGTTGCCGAGCAGACCCTGGTTGATGGTCTGCCCCAGGCCCAGGCTGCCCAGCGGGCCACTGCCGCCGAGTGTAATGTCGCTCTGGTACAAAAACCGCGAGCTACCCATTTTATCGTTCCCCACTTTGCCGTAGGAAGCGCGGAGTTTCAGGTTGGTTAGCAGACGGTTGTTTTTCAGGAAACGTTCGTTGCTGATCACCCAGCCCGCCGAGACGGCCGGAAAGAAACCGTACCGGTGTCCCGGCGCGAACTGCTCCGAACCATTGTACCCCATGTTTACCTCCGCCAGATAGCGCTCGTCGTAGGCATACGTAGCGCGCGCGGCCACGCCAAGGACATTGTACGGAATTTCGCCCGCCGTGGATTCCCAGGTATCGCGCTGGCCGAGGATCATCCCGGTCACATCGTGCCGGCCGAACGTCCGGGCATAGTTGATTGAGCCCTGCATGTTGATGTTATAGCGCGAATCGGCGGCTTTGGTCAGGGCCAGCAGACTTTCGTCCGAGCGTTTGACCGCATACGTCAGTTCATCCTTCGCGGGGTTCACTTCGGCCAGGTACAGCCGTTCCGACTTTTTACCCTGCATGGCCGTGGTGGCCCGGGCGTCGTAGGAAATCATTCCCTTGATGCTCAATCCTTTCGTGACGGTATTGCTCAGGTCCCAGTCCATGCCGAATGAGGCATTGAGGTTGGAACGGACCTCGTTGCGGTATCCCATCCGGTTCATGATCTCGAAGGCGGAGCGATCCATGTAACCCGGGTCTACGATCTGCCCCGGTGCCACGCCGAAGCCGTCGATGGTTACGGGGCCGGGGGTAATGGGCAGAATGGTCTGGGCCTGGTAAATCAGGTCGCTCATCATCCACCCGGTATCGCTGTTGCCGTAGAGCCAGGCGGAGGGCATGTTTACCTGCTCGATGTAGCTGCCGATGTTCAGGAACGATTTCAGGGAGTTGGTTACCTTGTAATCGAGATTGGCGCGGAAGCTGTAGCGGTCCATTTTGGACGACGGATCATAGCCCAGCACCGATTTCGGCTCGGTATTGAGGTTACCGCCCTGGTGCAGGAAGCCCCCATTCACGAAGTAGGAAACCTTGTCGGTGCCGCCGGTCACGTTCATGTTTACGCGCGTCTGCGGGGCGTAGCGCGAAATGTACTCGCGGTAGTAATCGTGGTCCGGGTACATATATCGCCGAACCATGGCTTTCCGGGCGTAATCCGGGTCGTTCGGGTCGAGTCCGGCGAGCGGGTTGGCGTATTTGGCCATGATTGCGTCGTCGAATGGCAGCGGGCTAATACCGTCGTTTCGGGAAGCCTCGTTGCGCAGGGCCATATATTCCAGCGAATGCAGTCGTTCGGGCTCACGCGTAAAGGACGAAAAGCTCTGTTCGGCATTGATTGTCAGTTCATTTTTGCCCGCGCTGCCGCGTTTGGTCGTGATCAGGATAACCCCGTTAGCGCCCCTTACCCCGAAAACGGCCGTGGCCGACGCGTCTTTCAGGATGGAAACGGAAGCGACCTCGTTGGCGTCGAGCGTGCGAATGTTGTCGCGGGGCACACCGTCAATGAGAATCAGGGGGCTACGGCCGTTGGTCGTGGCGGCACCCCGCAGATACATCGTGGCATCATCGCGTCCCGGCTGGCCCCCGCCCGACTGGATGGAGGTCAGGCCCGGTAAGCGCCCCGATAACGAGTTGGCCAGGCTGGCCGATGAACTCTGTTGCAGGACTTCCGACGTAACCGATGCCACCGCGCCCGTTACCGATACCTTTTTCTGCTGGCCGAAACCCACCACCACCACTTCTTCCAGGGCTTTTTCGTCTACTTTCAGGGTCACCACCAGGTTCGTCATTGTGCCTACGAGCACCTCCTGTGGCACATAGCCCACGAAACTGAAAATTATGGCGTCCTTGTCGTCCGGAAGCGAAAGGATGTATTCTCCTTCGGCGTTCGTCGAGGTGCCCAGGGTCGTTCCTTTCACGATCACACTCGCACCGGGGATCGGCTGGCCCTTTTCGTCGAGTACTTTACCCGTAATTTCACGGTTGATTTCCCGGGGTGCCACGTTTTCGAGGGGTTCGGTTTTGAGCGACGTTTTCCTTTCTGCCGCCTTCAGGAGCAGAATTGTTTTCCGGGAAACCTTGTACTCAATGCCCAGCGGACCGAGCAGTGTTTCGAGCACGGCGCCCAGGCGCTGGTTCTGGCTGTCGAGTGTCACCTTGCGGTCGGCGCGAATCACCTCGGCGCTGTAAATAAAACGGACCCTGGTCTGCCCCTCGATTTTTTCGAGTACCTTATCTATTTCCATTTCGTTAACGGTGATAGATATACGTTGGCTCAATACTTCCTGTGCGCGCACGTCTTTCGCCAGCGAGAGGTGCATACCAAGGAGCCAGAGTAAACACGGCGTAATGCTGAGTTTCATGATCCGTAGAATGATCTTTCGATATTGTTTGCCCATATGTTAAAAGGATTGATAAAAGCTATTCGCAACCCTGTGCAGTGACAGTCACCACCCGGCCGCGTATGTTGTACTGTGCATTCACGACCGCGCAGATCAGGTCAAGCTTCTCATTGACCGGCTCATCGCCCAGCCGGGCAGTGAGCGTGCAATGCGCAATTGCGTCATAATCTGCCTGTATATCAATGCCGTATGTGTTTTCCAGTTCGGCAAACACCTCTAACAGGGGTGTGCGCTTAAATTCAAACTTCTGGACTTCGGCCGGGATGTTCAGCAAGGTGGGCCGTTCCACGGTTTTGGTGATCATGCGCAGGCTTTTGCGGTTCAAAGTCACCTGCTCGTTGGGCTTCAGGAGTATTTTGCGGGGTGCCGTATTCGACCCGTTATCACCGGTCTCCTGGGCGTATACTTCTACCAGGCCGGTTTTCACGACCAATTCCACCTCCCGGTCCCCGTCGTTGGCTCTTATGCTGAAACTGGTGCCTTTTACCTTCGTTACCATCCCGCCCGAATACACCAGAAAGGGTTGCTCCGGGTTTTTCACTACTTCAAAAAAAGCCTCCCCACTCAGACTCACTTCTCGCTGTTCTGGCAGAAACTGGGCCGGATAGGTGATGCGGCCGTTTCGCTTGAGGAGTACCGAACTACCGTCGGGCAGGTTAACCAGCTGAATATCCCGCGTTGTGTTGACAATCTCGATGGTTTCAGGTCTGGAGAAATCCGTAACCTCTGCGACGAGCGTTTGCAGCTTTTTCAAACCCGGCTGCTGACGAACCATACTGAAGGCTACACCGAGGACCAGCAGCAGCATCGCGGCCCGTTTGAGCCAGTTGCTGCGCCACCACGGCAGCGGGCGGATGGTTGGCTCGTCGGGAATACCGTTCAGAATCTCGCCTACGAGCGATTTCACCTCCGTTTCCGAAAGCTCCTCGAGTGGTCCGCGTACGGCCAGCAGGATCTCGCGCGCCTGGTCCATCTCCGCGAGCTGTCCAGCGTGTTCCTGCCTAAAGCGGTTCCAGAATTCAGCCTTCTCGCCGTAGTACACCCACCGCCGAAAAGGCCCATCCTCCACCCAATCCGTTACGCGGAAGTCGGCATAATTATTCATGGATTTTATTTAACTTTCGCTACGATGAGTACGCAGCCAGCAAATAGTACCCATGCTTTTCGAAAAAAAGTTAAAATTTTTCAATGCCAGTTGAAATCCGCGCACAATACGAGCAGAATGGCCGAGTGCGACCAGTATTCGCGCAATTTATGGATACCGTATTGCAGATAATTAGCCACGGCCTGACGCTGCAAACCCATCACGTTCGCGATCTCTTCATAGGAAAGGTCTTCGTAATAGCGGAGGTAAAGGGCTTCCTTTTGTCGTTTGGGGAGGGAGTCGATGGCCTGTTTCAGGCGGTCGCTGGTGAGCTGGTCCGTTTCCTGGATGATCCAGCTAATTTCGGGGGAAAGGTCGTCCTGCACATCGTCGTCGTGGATATCGGAGAAGCACGACTGTTTCCGGACCCGTCGCAGGAGGTTGTTGCGCAGGGACTGAAACAGGTACGGCTTTATGGCCGCGACGCCGGACAGCGAATGCCGCTTTTCCCAAATTTCCAGAAAAAGGTCCTGTAGGCAGTCTTTAATCAGATCCCGGTCAACCGTAAAGCGAGTACCATAATGATAAAGGGCACTGTAATTCAGCTCCGCAATCTCGCTGAATGCCGTTTTGTCATCTTCGCAAAACTGCTGCCAGCGCAGGATCAGATGGGTCTCTGGAGAATAGTTCGTATTTTTCACAAAGTCCAGGAAAGGGTGCTACCGACAATTTAGCAAAATTGTTCCAAATTAATCTTGATATAAGCCTGTAAATGTTCATTTTGACAGCCCACTAACTGTCCTGTTCCATCATGCTTTTACAGAAATGGAAGGCCGATTGTCCGGTTAGAGCTGTCAATTAGTTTAACTCCCTCGACTATTATTGGAGAATCTTTGAAAGTGGGTTGTCGTATACTACAGGTTGACGCACGGTGGACACAGGCCAGATGTGAAGCGTGGAAACGTAAGTTTACCGTTTATTCTTTTCTTATCAAGCTGGCGGCTTGCGACCAATTTTGATTCATTAAGTGCATTACTTCGTCACTGTTAATCGATGAGCTTTACCTCATTACGGATAATTTATAATTTTTTAGAAAAATAATCTTAAATAATGGGTTAGCTTTTCCGAATAAAAGGCTCTTGTTAGTATAGGCACTGTAACTCGGTACATAATGAGTAGACGGCTACCTTCGGAAGAAGCAAAAAGGCTTTGGCAGGAATACCGTGCGGGTGATATGTATGCACTGGCCAGAATCATGCAAAGTTATTACTCCGATCTCTTTCACTGGGGTATGCGGCTGCATGCCGACCGCGAATTTGTGAAAGATTGCATTCAGGAGGTATTTTTAAACCTGTGGAAACAGCAGAGTTCGGCTCAGGCTGTTGAAAACGTGCGGGCTTACCTGCTCATGGTGCTTAAATCGCGTATTTTACGGGAGCTTTCGCGCCAGCACATGACAAACCAGTCCGAACTTTCGGATGATTACACATTTTCCGTTGAGTTTGCCGCTGATGTGCAATGGATCGAGGAAGAAAATGAAGTGTACCAGATTCGCAAACTGGAACGGGTGATCAACCATTTACCCGAACGGCAGAAAGAATTGATTTACCTGCGTTTTTACCAGAACCTGAGTTTCGAACAAATTGCGGATGTCATGAACCTGGGTCGCCAGTCGGTTTATAACCTGTTGCAGAAATCCCTGATTAGTCTCCGGAAAAACTGGCCGGTGAACAACATCGTGTTTCTACTTATTCAGTTTACGGTTTACGGTTTTCCATTTACGGACGCCTGACGCATTTTAGTGCGTATGACCTTCTGTAAACTAATAAACCGCAAACTGAAATCCGAAACCATTATGAAAAGCTACGAATCCTATACGGTAGAGGACTTTATTCAGGACGATGATTTTCGAGACTGGGTGCAGGGCCGTGGCAATCGGGGTTTATTCTGGCGTTCGTTTCTGCAAAAATACCCCGAAAAGCGGCTGGCCTTTCAGCAGGCCGAGTTGTTTATCCGGGCGGCTGCCGTACCTCCTGAAACCCTAAGTGAGGCTGAAATTCGTAAGGAGACGGAAAAATTCATCGAAAATGCGTTTACGTATAGCGTACACCGTCAGCATAGAGTGTCGCCTGATTTGTCGAATCGACAGCCTGCTTATTTTGTCCGATGGGGCCTACGAATTGCGGCTTCGCTGGCGGTTGTTGCCGGTCTTCTCTGGTATATGGTAGCTACCAAAGCCAATCCATCCCATGCAGTAGCGTCTGATAATGGGGGAAATCAATTGGTAGAAACCCGGAATGATACCCGGCAGTTGCTGCGGGTTGTACTCAACGATAGTTCAGAAGTGCTGCTGAGCCCCCAAAGCCGTCTGCGGTATCCATCGCAGTTTTCGGGCAACGCCCGCGTTGTCTACCTACAGGGCGAAGGAAGCTTTTCGGTCAGGCGGCAAAGCCAGCCGTTTATGGTATATACCGGCGAAATGGTTACGAAAGTACTCGGTACGCAGTTTGTCGTTAAAGCCTTCGATCTGGATAAAAAAATTACGGTTCAGGTTCTTTCGGGAAAGGTATCCGTCTACAAGAAAAAACCGGAACACGTACCCGATAACAAGGAGGTTAACGGTCTGATTCTGAATGTGAACCAGGCGGCTATTTTTGAGAAAAACGAAGGAAACCTGACCAAAACGCTCGTGGCAGACCCCGCGCCAATCCAGAAAAAAAGCAGGGACAATTCCTTTGTATACGACGAAGTTCCGTTACCCCGGATTCTGCGGGAGCTGGAGAATACCTACGGCATTCCGATCCAGTTTGACGAACAGAATTTTGAAACCTGCAAAATCACGGCCATCCTGTCGAGTGAGTCACTCTACCAGAAGCTTGATTTGCTATGTAAAGCATCCTCAGCGAGTTATGAAATAACGGACGGTCAGATCGTGATCAGCCGAAAGGGATACCGATAATGCATTCATAAAATTGGCAGTGACAACGCCACTGCCAACAGGTCTATTCACTGAGCATCGCTCGCCAAAGTAATCACTCAGTGGAAAGTGTTCTAAATCAGAACTATTCAACCCTAACAAAACTATGAAAAAACACCTTTCCGGGCAACTCTGGTTGAAACTTATGCGGTTTTCACTGACACAAAGTTTAGTCATGTTCTCGCTGGTGGGCGTGTCGTTTGCCCACCCGAGCAATGCTCAGGAGTATCTGAGCCGACGCCTAACGCTACACGCTGATAACCAGGAAATAAAACGGGTATTGGCGGATATTGAAAAAGCAACGGATGTGCAGTTTGTGTATAGCTCACAGGTCATCGAGCGAAAACAGAAGATCAGCATTCAGGCCAATAATTCGACATTGGAAGAGGTTCTGGTCAAATATTTCAAACCGCTGCCGGTCGATTATGAATTGGTGGGACGAAAGGTAGTCCTGTCGGCCAGTACAACGCCCGCTGTTGAGCCGGGGTTCATTGACCTCCGGGAGCGAGCGGAGGCCCTGGCCCCCAGGCGCGTAATTTCGGGGAATGTAACCGACGAAAAAGGGGGTGATTTGCCGGGGGTTACGGTCCTGCTGAAAGGCACGCAGAAAGGCACGACCACCAACGCGAATGGAAGCTTCCAGCTGGATGTGCCGGAAGGAAGCGCAGCGGTTCTGGTCTTTAGTTATGTGGGTTACGAAAGCAAGGAAGTGACGGTTGGCAATCAGTCAACCTTGAAAATTTCGTTAGTGCCTGAAAGTAAGGCCTTGAGTGAGGTGGTGGTGACGGCTTTGGGTATCAAGAAGGAAGCCAAGAGCCTGGGGTATGCCACGGCCACCGTGGGCGCGGAAGAAATGACCGTAAACCGAACCGCCAACTTCATGAATGCCTTACAGGGCAAGATGGCCGGGGTTAATATTACGCCCCTGGGTTCGGGTGCTGCCGGTACCAGTAAAATCCGGATTCGGGGTCAGTCCTCATTCGGTGGGAATAATTCGCCCCTGATTGTGGTCAATGGCGTTCCCATCGACAATTCCAATTACAGTGCCAAAGGCGATGCGGGTGATCGGGGCAGCAACCGTACGTCCGACAGTGGGGATGGTTTGAGCAGCATTAACCCGGATAACATTGAAACGATGACCGTACTGAAAGGCGCGGCCGCTTCGGCGTTATACGGTTCCCGGGCCAAAGACGGCGTCATCATGATTACCACCAAGACGCGGGGCAACGGCAACGGAATCGGGGTTGATTTTAACTCGAACTTCACCACCGATACGCCCCTCGATTATACGGACTATCAATACGAATATGGACAGGGCGAAAATGGCGTGCGGCCAACGGCCCCTTTCCCCAATTCAGGCCAGTGGAGTTTTGGTGAAAAGTTCCAGCCGGGTATGACGCAGATCCTGTTTGATGGCGTTGAGGTGCCGTATGTGCCCCAACGTAACCATGTCAAACAGTTCTACCAGCAGGGCCATACGTGGACCAACACCGTAACCCTTTCTTCGGGTGGTGAGAACGGTGGTTTTAGCCTCTCCTTCTCCAATCTGGATAATAAATCCATCTATCCGGGCTCAACCTATAACCGGAAAACCGTTAACCTCGGCTTTACCCAGACAATGGCTAAAAGGCTGACCGTTTCGGGGAATATTAATTATTCGAAAGAATACCGTAAAAACCCGCCGAACATTGCCGAACAGGATTTTAGCCCGGTTATTATTTACAACATGGCGAATTCGATGCCGCTGGACCTGCTGGAAAAATACCAGGCGGATGCCAATGGCAATGAGCTTCTGTGGTCGCGGTTTACCAACCGTACCAACCCGTATTTTGCCCTCAAACGGTTTGAGAATATTGACACCGACCGGATTTTTGGTAATGTGTCGGCTCGCTACAATTTTACGGACTGGCTCTTTTTACAGGCCCGTGTCGGGCAGGATTTTTACGCCCGTGAGCAGGATTATAACCTGCCAACCGGAACCCAGCGCCAACCGGCAGCACCCGCGGGTTTTGTAAATGGACAGTATGTGCAGGATGCCCGGACTGTTCGCGAACTGAACATGGATTTTCTCATAAACGCCAACAAAACATTCGGCGACTTTGGGGTCAATGTCAATGTTGGGGGCAACCAGATGTACCGGAAAATCAGCCGGCACAACGTGCTGGTGCAGGATTTCTACGTTCGGGGTTTGTATACCATCGGCAACGGTCGGCAGCGGGATCCGATCTATTCACTGAGCGAACGGCAGGTTAACTCGCTCTATGGCTCAGCCGAGATTTCGTACAAGGAGTTTTTATACCTGAACGCGACGGCTCGTAATGACTGGTTCTCCACCTTGTCGCCCGCAAACCGCAGTATCCTGTACCCATCCGTAACGGCCAGCTTTGTGTTTTCGCAGGCTTTTGCCAGTTCGTTACCTACGTGGCTGACCTTTGGTAAAATCCGGGCTGCGTATGCCGAAGTGGGGAGTGATACGGATGTCGCTCCTTATGCGAACAACCTGTTTTACAGCATCAACCCCCAGCAGATTCCTTCTCCCAACGGAGCGGCTCAGCCGTTAGCCAACATCAACGCGACCACCGTGCCAAATGCTAATCTGCGGCCCATGAGTGTGTCGGAGAAAGAAGTCGGTCTGGAATTGAAGCTGTTCAATAACAGTGTAGGACTTGATCTGACGTATTACAGTAAGCTTTCTTCCGATCAGATTTTGCAGGCCCAGATTTCCGACGCGGGCGGTTACCAGACCCAGCTGATTAATGTCGGCAAGAGCAGCAACAAAGGATTGGAAATGTTGCTAACCTTCTCGCCGTTTAACCGGGGCGGTTTCAACTGGAATACGTCGCTGAACGGATCGTACAACATCACGAAGGTACTGGATTTAGGAACCAGTGTGAGTGATAACATGATCACCGTCGGAACGGGTGAATTTACGGGGGAACTGCGTCAGGTGGTGGGTATGCCGATGGGCCAGCTTTTTGGCTATGGCTACCTGACCGATGCCCAGGGGCGCCGGGTGTTTGACGCCGGGAATGGTCGCCCTTTGCGGACGGCTTCCCAGATTAGCTTCGGCAGTGCCATTCCGCGCTGGGTCGGTGGTATTACCAACAGCTTTAGTTACAAGGGCGTTAATCTGTCGGTCCTGATCGATTTCAAGCTGGGACATAAGATGATTTCCGGCACGAACCATAATGCCTGGCGGCACGGATTGCACAAGGAAACACTCATTGGCCGTGATCAGGGGTTTGTCATCGGCGAGGGGGTTAATCCGAACGGAGAAGTAAATCAAACCAAATCGGGGGTACAGGCTTTTTACGAAACCGTGCGTTCGCAGAACATCGCCGAAGAGTTTGTCTATAACGCGGGTCTGTGGCAATTGCGGCAGATATCGGCCGGGTATGACTTCTCCAAATTCCTGCCTGCCAACGCCAAATTCGTGAAAGGAGTCCGGTTAAATGTGGTGGCCAACAACGTGGCGGTTTTGAAGAAATGGGTGCCCAATATCCATCCCGAACAATTTGGCTTTGCTTCCGATAACCTGGTCGGTCTGGAAGCCA
The DNA here is from genome assembly GCF_003259745.1 of Larkinella arboricola. Lineage (GTDB taxonomy): Bacteria > Bacteroidota > Bacteroidia > Cytophagales > Spirosomataceae > Larkinella > Larkinella arboricola. The sequence continues at coordinate 40,463 of NZ_QLMC01000009.1, forward strand.
CGGGCTTGCCTATCACCCGCAACATCGGATTTAACCTGAATTTACGATTCTAATCAGTTCGTGTTTCGTAGCGTTTTACGCCGGAAATCAGGGACTTTGATCTGGGAAACGGCTTCCTTAAACCCTTACTAATGACTATGAAAAAGTTACATATTTATCTAGCTGTCCTGGTGGCTTTTCTGAGTTCGTGTGACAAGGGATTTGATAAAATGAACATCAATCCCATTGCACTTACTTCGGTTGACCCGGCCTACCAGTTCAATACCGCCATTCTGCAAGGGGCTTTCGGCTACAACAATTTGCAGTATGAAACCATTATCGTCAAACAGATGATCAACCCGTTCAGCGGGGTGGGTGCTGCCGGACAATATAATCAGGATAACCGCAGTGTCACATCCGGAAACTGGACCCGTGGTTACCGGCAGGTGATTCGTGAATTGGTCGATGTCGTTGCGCAAACGAAAGATGTGCCCGCCCGCGCGAACCTGTATAACATGGCCCGGATCTGGAAAGCATATCAATTCATGTTGCTGACCGATACCTACGGCGATATTCCTTATTTCCAGGCCGGGAAAAGTTACCTGGAAGGCATTGCCAATCCAGAATATGACGCTCAGGAAGCTGTTTATGCCGATATCCTGAACGAGCTGGAAAGTGCTGCGGCCGCCCTGAATGCCAGCAACCCCGTTATCACGAGTGACATTTTGTACGGGGGTGATATCACCAAATGGAAACGGTTCGGCTATTCGTTGCTGCTAAGGGGCGGTATGCGTCTCTCAAAAGTGGACCCGACGAAAGCTGCCGAGTGGGTTGGTAAAGCCGTTGCTGGCGGGGTGTTTCAATCCAACAACGACAATGCGCTGTTGCGGCATACGGCGGCTTTTCCGAATCCTGTGGGGTCGCAGTTGAATGGCGGGCAGGCCGATTTCTTTTACCTGGCCGAAGATTTTGTCACCCACTTGAAAACGACCAATGACCCCCGTCTGGCGTCTATTGCGGTTCGTTACTCCGGTGCCAAAAGCCCTGTAGATCAGAAAGAAGTGAATGCCAACCGGAACCCGGAGGTGCAGATTGGGATGCCGTTGGGGTATGACAACACCACCGTATCGGCGGCCGTCACGCGCGATAAGCTGGCTAGTCTGTACGAATACAGCAAACTGGACCCGACCCGGATGGCGGGCCTGAACTCACCGACCCTTTTTGTGACCTACGCCCAAACCCAGTTTTTGCTGGCCGAAGCCGCGGTGCGGAAGTGGACAACCGGCGATCCCGCTACCTTCTTTTCCAACGGTATTCGGGCTCATATGGAACAACTGGCGGTTTATGGGGCCAGTACCGCCATTCCGGAAGCCGCCATTGCCACGTATGTAAAAAATAACCCGCTGGGGGCTGGTAAAGAACTGGAGCAGATCAATACGCAATACTGGATTGCCAGTTTCCTGAACGGTCCCGAAGCGTGGGCCAACTTCCGGCGGACCGGTTTCCCGGCCTTAGCGCCGAATCCGTTCCCCGGCAGTGATCTGAAAACGGAAACGTTTATCCGTCGGCTGACCTATACGGATGCCGAACTTAATGTCAATAAAGTAAACGTCCAGAAAGCCATCTCCCGGCAAGGACCGGACCTGTTGGATACCCGGGTTTGGTGGGATAAAAAATAAACGATGGCTAACAGAGGTGAGCCAAGCGGTTCACCTCTCATCTCTCCGTCTGAACACCTTATTATGAAACCGTCGCACGAAAAACCGATTACGAAAGCCAACCCGTTACCGACCCGCCGTGACATGCTCGCTACGCTGGTTGGCGTTGGGGTTGCGCAGGCCGGGCTGGGGGCGGTTGTAAAAGAAAACCGTCCATCGGATTCCCCAGCTGCTCCCCCGGCGCGCGAGGTGGTCATTGAGTGGAATGCCCATATTTTTAGCCCGGATCTCAACCGGTTTCCGTTTCATCCGAAAGCGGTTTATAAACCCGATTCATCCAAGTTTCCGGCAGACCCATTGGGGACATATCTGAAGCGCCTGGACGATGAAAAGATCGACAAAGCGGTTATTGTGCATCCCGAGCCCTACGGCGATGATCATTCCCTGATTCTGGATTGCCTGAGTCGGCAACCCAACCGCCTGCGCGGAACCAGCTTGTTTTATCCGAAAGACCCCGAAGCGCCCCGAAAACTGGCGGATCTGGTGAAGAAAAACCCCCGGATGGTGGCTACCCGGTTTCATGCCCACCGCGGGAAGGAATCGTACCTGGACACGTTTGCGGATGCGGGCGTACGCGCTTTGTGGAAACAGGCCGTGGACCTGGACCAGGTCATCGAGTTACACATCGGTCCTAATTATGCGCAGCAGGCAGCCCAAGCCATCAAAGCCTTTCCCGGCTGCAAGGTGCTGATTGACCACCTGGCCGAACCCCATATGGGAACGGGCGTCGAATTTGCCGATGTGCTGGAATTGGCGCGGTTTCCGAATGTATACATGAAATTGTCCGGTATCGGGCATTTTGCCAAGGATGAACCGTTTTACGAGAGTGCCTTGCCGTTTACGAGCCGGGTGATCAGGGAGTTCGGGCCTGATCGGGTGGTATGGGGAAGTGGCTCTCCCTCGATTGTCGATAAGCATATGGCCGGTTATTCGGAAACTGATCGGGCGAAAGTGAAAGGCGGAAATATCCGCAAACTATTGAACTGGAATTCATGAAAAACCTGAAAAAACGATTAAAAGCGGGCGAAACGCTCAACGGTTGCTGGTTAAATCTGGGAAGCTCACTGACCGCCGAAATTGTGGGTCACTCCGGTTTTGACTGGGTATTGATTGACCTCGAACATGGTGCTGGTTCGGAAAAAGATGTTCTGTATCAATTGCAGGCGCTGGAAAGCACGGGAGCCGGGGCCATCGTCCGGGTAGAAAGTTCCGAAAGCCAGCGGATTCATCGGGTCCTCGACATGGGGGCCGAAGGCATCATGTGCCCCAAAGTGCTGAACCCCGAAGGCGCTCAGAAAGTCGTGAATGGCTTGCACTACCCGCCCCACGGCAGCCGGGGTGTCGCCAAGATGGTGCGGGCAACCGGTTTTGCGCAAAACTTCCCGCAGTATTACGCCGAAGCCCGGGAAACGATTCTGGGCGTGGTGCAGATCGAAACCGTCGAAGTCTTGAACCACCTCGACGAAGTGGCCGCCATCGACGGGGTTGATGTGCTGTTCATTGGCCCCGCCGACCTGTCGATGGAACTCGGTATTTTCGGCCAATTCGATCACCCCCGGTTTAAGGAAGCCCTGCGCGAAACCGTCAATGCGGCCGAGAAAGCCGGAAAAGCCACCGGAATCCTCTTTTTCAACCCCGACGACTATCAACGCTACCACGACCTCGGCATCCGGTTGATTGCCTGCGGAGCCGACGGAACGTTTGTCGCCGACGGGGCTCGAAACATGGCCAAAAAGCTAGACTCGTTTCGATCCGTGATAAAAAGTTAAAAATTATGTCGCAGAGATTCACGGAGGAAAGGGGAGTTGAGCGGAGGAAAAGTAAAGAAAAATAAGACTCTGCTTAACTCCCCCTTTCCTCCGCGAATCTCCGCGAAATCAATCAAACGTTCCTAAACCCTTAAAAACGCATTAATGACTGACCCTCTTTTAATCTTAGCTGTTGGTGTTGTTATCGTAGTAGGTGGTATCATCGGTTTGAAATTGCACCCGTTTCTGGCCCTTCTTTTAGGAGCATTTGTCGTGGCTTTATTGACGCCCGCCGAAGCCATACAACAGTTTGCGCTGGCCAAAGGAATGAGTGAATCGGCGGCTCAGGCTTTAGCCAAAAAGAGCATCGGCGAACGCATTGCCACCGAGTTTGGCGTCACCTGTGGTAAAATCGGTATTTTGATCGCCATGGCGGCCATTATCGGCAAGTGTATGCTGGACAGTGGAGCCGCCGAACGCATTATCCGCTCGATGTTAAAGCTGACCGGGATTGAAAAAGCCCCCACGGCTTTTCTGGTGAGCAGCTTCTTTCTGGGGATACCGGTTTTTTTCGATACGGTTATTTTCCTGATGATGCCGCTGGCCAAAGCCATGACGATGCGGATTGGAAAAAACTACCTCCTGCTGGTGATGTGCATCATGGCCGGAGCCGCCATGGCCAACTCCCTGGTTCCGCCCGCGCCCGGCCCCTTGTTTCTGATTGGTGAAATGCATATACCCATTGGTTTAATGATGATTGCGGGGACGATTGTCGGACTTTTTACCATTACCGCCGGGTATTTCTTTTCGCTCTGGGCGAATCAGAAATGGCCCATTCCGTTGCGGGATTCACTGGATGCGAAGCTGGAGGATATTAAACTCATTGCCGCCAAAGAAGACCATCATTTACCCGGGTTGGGCATATCCCTGCTACCCGTACTGATTCCGTTGGTGTTCATTTGTGCCGATACGGCCATCAACGCCATGTCAACGCCCGGTGTTCCGCTGACCAACTCACCCTTTATCAATAATCTTCTGGCCCTGGTGAAATTTTTCGGGGATAAAAACATTGCGATTGTAACCGGTGGCGCAGCGGCCCTCCTGGTTCTGGCCAGTCAGAAAAAGGACGCCAAAGGCGGGATGACACCCTTCGTGCAGGCCGCATTAGCCAGTGGAGGAAGTATTATTTTGATTACGGCAGCGGGTGGCGCTTTTGGCGGCATGTTGCAGCAAACCGGCATCAGCGCGCGGATTGCCGACATGACCAAAGACTATCAGATGGCCCTGATTCCGCTGGCCTTCCTGATTGCCGCCATCGTACGCACCGCTCAGGGGTCGGCTACGGTGGCACTGATTACGGCTTCGGGGATTCTCTCCGGCATGGCCACCAACGCCAGCCTGGAATTTCATCCGGTGTATCTGGGTCTGGCCATCGGCTGTGGTTCCAAACTCGTGCCGTGGATGAACGACGCCGGTTTCTGGATCATCTGTAAACTGAGTAACCTGACCGAGAAGGAAGCATTAAAAACCATTTCCCCGCTGCTGGTCGTGATGGGAATCACGGGCCTGGTGGTGATTATGATTGGAGCAAAACTGTTCCCTTTAATTTGAACGTTTACGGTTTTTAGTTTACACCGGGCCAGACGCCTATTCTTTCGCGCCGAGCCAACGTAACCAGAAAACCGTAAGCAGAAAACCGTCTACGTATGGAAAAAATAGGATTCATTGGATTAGGTATTATGGGGAAACCCATGGCATTAAATTTAATCAAAGCCGGTTATTCGGTCACGGTTTTACAACAAAGCAAGGCCGCGGGCGAACTGGCGGAAGCGGGCGCAAAAACCGCTTCGTCTAGTAAGGAGCTGGCGCAACAGTCGGATGTAGTCATTACGATGCTGCCGGATTCGCCCGAGGTGGAAAATGTGGTTTCGGGGCCGGACGGCGTGCTGGACGGCATTCCGTCGGGGGCCTTGTTCATCGATATGTCGACCATTGCACCCGCCACGGCGCTGACAATTTACGACCGGATGCAGCAAAAGGGCGTAGAAGCGCTGGACGCGCCGGTTTCCGGGGGGCAGGTAGGAGCGGTTTCGGCTTCGCTGTCGATCATGGTGGGCGGCACGGAAGCGGCTTTTCAGCGCGCGTTACCGATTTTTCAGTCGATGGGCAAAAACATCGTGCTGATTGGCAAACCGGGTGCCGGACAAACCACCAAAGCCTGCAACCAGATGATTGTCGGTATCACAATTCAGGCGGTTTCGGAAGCCTTCACCCTGGCGAAACAGGCCGGTGTTGATCTCGAAAAGATGCGGGAGGTATTGCTGGGTGGTTTTGCCCAAAGCCGTATTCTGGACCTGCACGGCAAACGGATGATCGACCGCAATTTTGCACCCGGTTTCAAGATCAAACTGCACAAAAAAGACATGGGCATTGCGCTGCAATCCGGCGAAGAGTTTTCGGTTCCGCTGAAAGCTACTGCGCTGGTAGCGGAGCAAATGAAAGCAGCTCTCGAGGCAGGTAATGGCGAACTGGACCATAGTGCGCTGCTATTGCAACTGGAACAGTAGAGAGTATAAATCGATTCAAACCTAAATACCTTACCATAATGAAAAGGAAAAGCTTTCTAAAAGTCGTTACCGCCGGTTCGGTCGGTGCCGTTACGCTGGGAGCCAGCCAGTCCTGTACCTCCTCCGCGCAGAACCAATCCAAGGGAGGTAAAAAAGAAGTATTGATGAAAGTGGGTTGTCAATCGGGGGGAACGTCGATTGAAAATCTGGAGTTCAAGGCCCGGCATGGTGTATTTAACATCGATGGGGGCGCCCCCAAAGTCATTCCCGGGAAAGGCTGGGACCTGGACGATTCCATGCAGAAACGGGAAGCCTGCGAAAAATACGGCATTAGCCTGGACGCTTACCACTTTCCGCTCAGCTCGGCCGGAATTGATAAGGTATTGTTTCCCAATGTGATGTTGGGGAAAAGCCCGGAGCGGGATCGCGAAATCGAAATGCTTCAGCAAATGATTGAAGTGTCCGGGAAAACCGGGATTAAGGTGTTAAACTATAACACGACCATTCTGCCGGTTTTGCGGACGGGACGAACGACCGATCCCAAGCGCGGCAATGCCACCTATAGCACCTGGAATTACGAAGAAGCCCTGAAGAAGGAGCAGCCCAAAACAGTAGCCGGTGACGTGACGGTCGATCAGATTTTTGAGCGGATTACTTACCTCCTGGACCGCCTGCTGCCGGTGGCGAAAGAATACAAAGTCAAGCTGGCCAACCACATTGCCGATCCACCGGCGCCCGAAGGTTTCCGGGGCATTACGCGCTGGAACAGTCCGGATGTTTTCAAGGGAATCCAACGGTTTGCCAAGCTGTACGATAGCGAATACCACGGTTTTAACTTCTGTATCGGCTCGATTGCGGAAGGGTTGAAAGACCCCAAAACCGAAATTATGCCGATTATTAAATGGGTGGGGGAGCGGAATCAGATTTTTAACGTTCATTTGCGGAATATCAAAGGCGGCTGGAATAACTTTCAGGAAGTGTATCCCGACAACGGAGACATGAATTTCCTGCACGTGGTTCGCGCGCTGCGTGATGTGGGCTATTCGGGGATGGTGATGCCCGACCACGTTCCGCACCATGCCGATCACGCCAGCGGCCCGCAGGCTTTCTCCTTTGCGTACGGTTATATTAAAGGATTACTTCAGGCTGTGGCCGACGAGGTGGCGAGCTAACTTGAAAATTGAACCAAAGCGTTTCGTATGAATAACCGTTTATCCGGGAAACCCGGTCCGCGAATCAAAGAAATTACGGTTACGCCCATTGCGGTTGTTGATCCGCCGTTGCTTAATGCGGCTGGGTTGCACGCACCGTATGCCCTCAGAACCATTGTGGAACTGGTAACCGACGACGGTATTTCGGGCATCAGCGAGATTCCGGGAAATCGTGACATTGACATCGCGCTCGAAGCGTCCCGCGAACTGCTGATTGGGCGCGATGTTTTCCAGCTCAGCGAGATTCGGCAGGTGCTGGTGAGCCATTTCGGAACTGATACGGCGGCTGCGCGCGGGGAAGCGCCCTGGGATCAGCGGAAGATGGTACACATTTTCAGTGCCATTGAAGTCGCCTGTCTGGATATTATTGGAAAAGTGGTGGGTCGGCCGGTGGTCGATCTGCTGGGCGGAAAAATGCGCGATCGTGTGCCGTTTTCGGCCTATCTCTTTTACAAATACGAAGGGGCGGGTGGTTCGCTGGGCTTCGGAACCGATCCGAACGCGACGGGTTGGGCCGCAGCCCGGCAGGCCAGCGCCCTGAACCCTGCCGAGATTGTGACTCAGGCCAAAGCCATGTGCGCCGAATTTGGGTTTCAATCCATCAAGCTCAAAGGCGGGGTGTTCGAGCCCCGGCAGGAAGTCGACGCCATGTTTACGCTGTACGAAGCGTTTGGGCCGGAGGTGCCGTTACGCATTGACCCCAATGCGCTCTGGACAGTAGAAACCGCCATTCAGTACGGCAAAGAAATGGAGCCGATTCTGGAATACCTGGAAGACCCGACGCGCGGTCAGGCCGCAATGGCGCAGGTGCGGAAAGCGCTGAAAACCCCGCTGGCAACGAATATGTGCACGACTTCGTTCGAAGATATACCGAACAGCATTGCCATCGGGTCGGAGGATATCATTCTGAGCGATCACCACTTCTGGGGCGGTTTGCGTTCGTCGATGACACTCGCCGGAATTTGCGAAACGTTCGGGCGCGGACTGTCAATGCATTCCAATAGTCACCTTGGGATTTCGCTGGCAGCAATGGTCCACCTCGGCGCGGCTTTGCCGCAGGTGCCCTATGCATTGGACACGCATTACCCGTGGCAGTCGGACGAGGTGATTGTGGGCGGTCGGTTTTCGTTTGAGGAAGGCTCAGTGGCCGTTCCGCAGGAGCCCGGTTTAGGCGTCGAACTCGACCGGACAGCGCTGATGGCTCTGCATCAGAACTATCTTGACTGCGGGTTGACCAAGCGCGACGACGAAACGGAAATGCAGAAAGTCCAGCCCGGCTGGAAATTCCAGTCCGTTCGCTGGTAGGATCGTCTATCAACGGGTTTATGCTGGGTACTATGTCCGTTCAGAACGATTTCCATCAATTCCGTTGCTCTGGTGTAATTTCAGGGTAATGGGGTTATTTTATCCAATCCGCATAAACGGAATACGGTTTTTCAGGAATCCCGGAAAGCAACGAGAAGTTTTCTTTCACCGATTTCGCCTGATAGCTATTGGTTACTACCTCCAGATCAGCTTTCATGTCCGCGGGTTCTACTTTATCGCCATTCCCATTCGTGGTGTTGATAAGCAGTAATTTCCTCGGGACAAGACTAGCCAGCAGGTCCGGTAAGTCGTATGCCTGAAGGGCGCCGGGAACTAAGCTAAAAACATGGGAAGGTTTGTAAAATCGGTTTGCTCCTATCGAATGATAGGATATATAGGATTCACTTAAAGCGACTCTCTTGATCGAATGGTCGAACGCGGCAGCGTGCACGAGTACGGGCCCCATTTCATTTTTGGCCATTGCCAGTAGTTCACTCCTGGGGGCGCGTTTGGCCAGAACCTCTTTCAGCTTCAGTAAATCGGCAACCTGAATACCGAGAATACTTCTGCCGATCAACGTTGACGTAAAGAAAAGATTATAAGATACTCCGGCAATAACTGCATCGCCCTTGTTATTAGGAGCAAGTTCACCGGTTCCGATCAGGTCCGGGGCAAGCACCGTAATGCCTTGATTGACAAACCACTCAATTTCACCTTTAGGCGCGGCCTCGGCAGATTTACCGCCGGGGTGTACATAGATCAGCACCTTATCGACCGGTTTATCCGGAATGAATAACAGGTAAGGAATTGGATAATGGCCCTCCCCTTTAATAAAGTATTTCTCAATTACATACCCCTCTTTTGCAGTACGTCCCGTAAAGACCGGCTGATCGGTGGATGAGGGAGGACGGAATCCGGAATACGATTTGGCATTCGCAATCAAAGCCGGTTTTTGCGCTTCGGGGTTCCCTCTTCTTTTCTTCGCTTTTGCATTCAGCGCCACTACATCTTTCAAATTCAGGCTAAAAAGCGATTCTCCCTTGTAGGAGCTGGCCAGTTGTCCGGTGGGCGTTTTCTGTAGTTCCTTTTCCGTCAGATACTCCACGGGCAATTCCCTGGCATCCCCTTTTAAGCCGAGATGCTTCTGAAAAAACTGGTACATCCCTTCCCGGATGTTCTGGGTATAACCGTGTTCATAATCCCCTTCGACCGATGCGATATTTTCAGGTTTACCGAATATTCCATACGTCTTTTTGACCCGGCTGACGGTTTCCCGCGTTCCTTGTATGCTGAAAAAATCCCGGGTCGTAGCCATGACCAAGACGGGTTTGGGGGCTCTCATTTCGAGCAGGTCCGCATGGTCAATCCCTTCCGACAAACCGTGGTAAAAATTTTGCTCACCATCCTGCGCACCAACCGATTCCAACAACCGGCGGAAACCCGTAATGTATCCCGATGGAGCAGCCGCAGCGACCCGGTCGTCCAGGGCCGCGATATAAGCGGCCTGGGTTCCTCCGCCGGATAAACCGTGGACTCCAATGCGGCTCATGTCGACCTCGGGACGCGTAGCCAGGTAATCGATCGCCCGGATGCCATCCCACACAAAGTGCCGGGCAATGGATTTACCCACCAAAAGCGCCTGCACGGCGGGGTAAGAATGCTCATGGGTTGATCCGCCAATCAGCGACTTGCCGGTTTTTTCATCCATATACTGCATTCGCTCACCCTGCGCGACGGGATCGATAGCCAGCACGATAAAGCCTTTTTTTACCAAATTCAACAAAGGAAGCTGGTAGATATCGCGCCGGTAAGCGATCGCACTGTGTCCGCTACAGAACAGAATGGCCGGTCCCGGTGTAACAACTCCATTGGGAATGAACAGGGTGGCCGTTACATAAAAACCGGGCTGCGATTCAAAAATGATGTTTTCGAGTTTGAAACCGTCTTTTTGTATTACCCCCGTAACCTTGGGATTTAAGGGGCTTTTATCCGAAAAGGGGCCAAGAACCTTCCACAGTTTCTCCTTCATTTGCGCCTGTCGGGTCTGCCAGGCGGCTTTTGTTTTTAAACCGCCGACGGTCTTCTCCTGCTGTTTCAACAGGGCAAAAGCCTCGGCAGAAAGATGGTGGTTTAAAAGGTTGGCCGGGTCGCTGTACTGTACCCATTTATCGCGGATGACATCGAATTCTTTTTGCGCATAGGCATACGCGTGAAGCACAAAATAAATACATACCGTTGCCAGGGCCTTGACCCATTGAGGATTAGAATGGCTTCGGTTACTGGTGGGATTTTGCATAGGGTTTTAGGAATTAATAGCCGGGATTTCGCCCGATTTCAAATTATGGGATGGGTACCCGATACATCTTGTCGTAAAACCGTCTGGGGTCAAAACGTTGAACCGTGTAGGTTTTTAAAGTTACACCGGGTTTGCTCCGAACCGTATTGAGGTACTTCAGGCTTGCGGCCATGGAAAGCGAATAGGGTTTATAAATCGTAACGGGCTTGATTGGTATCTTTTCTTCTTTTCAAAAGTAGGGGTATTGCAAATCAATTGAGGTAAATCGTCACTTTTTTCGTTGCAAATGCCTTTTCGCTAAATGGTCTTTTGTCAGCCAGGGAAACCTGGGTACGAAACTCTGCAAAAAGCGAGGGACAATTTGAACGGATTAAAGTGGTGTGGGTTACCGACAATGGGTAAAATACCCCTTTATTGTTCAATTAATAAGCGGTATAATTATGATAATATAGCAAGAACTACTTTCGCCCTCACCCGACCCTGTTTGGTATGACCTTTTTTCTCTGTTTTCTCCGTGCTTTGCTGGCCCGTGGGTTAGCTGTTTGTCTCGGCCTGGCGTTGAGCTCCTTACCCATCCCCTTGTTGGCTCAAATCATCACCACCGTGGCGGGGTCAGTTCCCGATTGGAATGAAAATAATCCAGCTTACCTGAACGATCCTGCCGGTATGGCTATCGACGGGCAGGGCAATCTCTTTATTGCCGACGCCAGTAATTACCGAATTCGCAAGGTGTCGCCCAGTGGTGTCATTACCACTGTAGCGGGTACAGGGAGCCGGGGCTTCAGTGGCGACGGCGGAATAGCCACTCAGGCTAGTCTGAATCAACTCGGCGGCCTGGCCGTCGATGCGCAGGGCAACCTGTTTCTGGTGGCCAACAATCGCATCCGCAAGGTATCGCCCAATGGCATCATCACCACCATCGCCGGTGGAGGTCAGGGGGCAGATGGCGGACCAGCTATCCAGGCCAGCTTGAACGATCCCTATGGTATTGCGCTGGACGCTCAGGGCAACCTCTTTATTGCCGATCAGTTTAACGAGCGCATCCGCAAGGTATCGCCTAACGGCATCATCACTACGGTGGCGGGTACAGGGAGCCGGGGTTATAGTGGCGACGGCGGAGTGGCCACCCAGGCGAAATTAGGCTTTCCAACAACTGTGGCCGTCGACAAACAGGGGAATCTCTATATTGCTGAGCTGACCAACAACCGCATCCGCAAGGTATCGCCTAACGGCATCATCACCACCGTGGCCGGCAACGGGATAGAAGGCGCCAGCGGGGATGGAGGGCTGGCCACCCAGGCCCGCATAAGCCGGCCGGTTGGGGTGGCCGTTGATGGGCAAGGTAATCTGTTTATCTCCGATTACGGAAACATCCGCATCCGTAAGGTTGCACCCAACGGTAATATTACAACGGTAGCAGGCACGGGAGATTATGGATTCAGTGGCGATGGCGGACCCGCCACCCAGGCCCGAATGCACACCCCCTGGGATGTGGCGGTGGACAGTCAGGGTAACCTCTTCATTGCTGATACGGAAAACAACAATGTTCGCAAGATGGCTACCAATGGGATCATCACGACCGTGGCGGGTTTTTCAAGAAACAGTGATTTTGGCGACGGGGGACCGGCCCTGAAGGCTAGTTTGAACTTTCCCCATAGTGTGGCTGTAGACGGGCAGGGCAATCTCTTTATTGCCGACGAATCCAATCACCGCATCCGTAAGGTCACGCCTAACGGCATCATCACTACGGTGGCCGGCAACGGGGTGAGGGGCTTTAGTGGCGACGGCGGAGTGGCCATCAGCGCCCGGCTAAACTTTCCCACCGGCATTGAGGTGGACAGCCAGGGCAATCTTTACATTGCCGATAAGGGAAATCATCGGATCCGTAAAGTAACCCCAAACGGCATCATTACCACCGTAGCCGGTACGGGCACCGCCGGTTTTAGTGGCGAAAGCAAACTGGCGACGAGTGCCGAGCTTAACAACCCGGATGATCTGACCGTCGATGGCAAAGGCAATCTCTATATTGTCGATCAGAATAATAACCGTATCCGTAAGGTAAACTCAAATGGCATCATTACCACGGTGGCCGGCACGGGTACGGCCGGTTTTAGCGGGGATGGGGGGCTGGCCATCCAGGCTCAGCTGTTCGAGCCGGAGGCCGTTGCTGTGGATGCGGCCGGGAATCTGTTCATTGCCGACGCCATTAACTTCCGCATCCGCAAGGTGTCCACCAGTGGCATCATCACCACTGTAGCCGGTGGGGGCCAGGGCGAAGATGGCAGCTTAGCCACCCAGGCCAGCCTGTACATTCCCACCGATGTGGCCCTGGACGCTGCGGGCAACCTGTTTATCGCTCAGTCAGACATTCACACCATCCGGGTAGTGGCCCCGGATGGAATCCTCCGTACCGTCGCGGGCATCGAGCATGGGGAAGACTTTAGGGGGGATGGCGGACCGGCCATCTATGCCCGGTTAAACTTTCCTGAGGGTATTGCCCTGGATGGGAAAGGGAATCTCTATATTGCCGATGAAGCCAATCACCGTATCCGTAAGGTAACTGCCGTGACCGCACCGGTGGGGATGTTGAGCTTTAGTTTGATGAATGCCGATACGGATCAGGAGATCAAAGTGCTGGTTGCCGGAGAAACGCTGAATCTGGCTACGCTGCCCACGGGAAATTTGAATATTCGTGCCAATACACGGCCACCTGTGGCGGGCTCAGTACTTATGCAGATAAGTGGACCTCAGAACCGAAAGGTGATCGAGAGCGAAGCACCGTATGCCTTGTTTGGCGACGAGCAGGGTAACTACAAACCCTGGACACCTTCGGTGGGCCGCTATAGCCTGACCGCTACGCCCTATACAGGTAAGGCGGGCACGGGCACCATAGGCGCTCCGCTCAACCTGAGCTTTACGGTCATCGATCAACCTATGATCCTGAGTTTTAGCCTGATTAACGCCGATACGGACCAGCCGATTCAGGAACTGGCAACCTATGGTGATGCCGTGTTCCTCAATGAGCTTTCCACGCGGAATCTGAACATCCGGGTCAACACCAGTCGGACCGGTGTGGGTTCGGTAGTCTTGCAATTAAGCGGTAAGCAAAACCGGAAGGTGACCGAAACCGAGGCACCCTATGCCTTATTTGGCGACAAGAATGGTAACTACAACGCCTGGACCCCGGCTCTGGGAAACTATAGCCTGACGGCCACGCCTTACGAGGGAGCAGCAGGGACTGGACGGATGGGTACCCCGCTTACGGTATTGTTTGAGGTCGTTGACCCGACACTCGGTGCCCGCTTACCGGCAGGAGACGAATCTTTAGAGGCAGAAATACCGGTGAACGCTTATCCCAACCCCTTTCGGGACTCCTTTATCCTGAAGCTGGGAAAGAAAGCCCCAGGCCCGGTTCGCGTTAGGCTCTACGACGGGGCTGGCCGCAAGGTTTATGAGCAAAACGAAGCCGAATCGCAGCAACAAATCTGGCCGGGGTCGAGTCTGGCGCCGGGTATGTACCTGTTACAGGTCGGAGAAGGCGCCAGTATTCAGCGCCGAAAACTGCTGAAGGTCCCCTAACCCAATTGCCTTGGCAGTGCAGTTCTTGGAGTAAAGACCGGCTTGGAGCTTTAAAACGGCCATTGTCCCAAAAACAGAGAAAGTTGACCGATTAGTAGGTAGTCATTGGTTTTCCATTGCTGATTTTGGTCCTCCGAAAACCCGGTTTTCGGGATCATCTTAACCCAGTCCCAATGGAAGTAGGCAGAGTTGAATCAATCTGGCGGTTCCCCGTCAAGTCGTTTGGCGGTGAGTTGCTACAGGAAGTGCCTGTCTGTAAACAAGGTATGCTGGGTGACCGGGCCTACGCGCTGATCGACCAACAAACCGGAAATGTAGTAAGCGCCAAAAGCGTCCAGCGATTTCCCGATTTATTACGCTGTCAGGCGGTATACGTGACCCCGCCCCAACTGGGTCAATCATTACCGCCAGTGCAGATCACCCTGGCGAATGGAACAACCCTGCGTAGTGATGAAACGAACGTTGATTCTACCTTATCCGCTTTTTTTAGGCGGGAGGTCACCCTATAACAAACGGCCCCGGACGATTTTACCATCGACCAGTACCATCCGGATCTGGACGGACTGGACCCGGCCGGGCATCGGAACCGGGTGACTCAGGCAAGGCTGGGGTCGGCGCTATTTGCCGAGATGGGTGTACCTTCTCCCATACCAGTAGGGTCATTTATGGATGTGTTTCCGTATTCAGTCATCACGCAGGCTACCCTGGATCAATTAAGCCAGCTCAATCCTTCGGCCCATTTTGACGTACGCCGGTTTCGAATGAATCTGGTGCTGCATACATCAGGCACTGGTTTTACTGAAAATGCCTGGGTCGGCAGGGGCCTTTCAATTGGTGATGGCGTTGAACTGAGTGTAACAATGCCCACGCCCCGGTGTGTGATGGTCACGCTGCCTCAAACTAATCTTCCCCCGGATCTTCAGGTACTCAAGTCACTGGTTCATTACAACCGACTCGACATCATGGGGCCGGGTTGTTTCCCTGTGCAGGTGTTTATACCAGTCTGGAAGCCGAAGGGCTGATTCGGGTGGGTGATCGGGTAGTGGTTGGTACTTAAAAGACGGTTCTTCTGTTCAGAATCTCTGGTCAGTTTTGTAAGGACCTCAGCTGATCTATTTTTTCATTTTATCAAGTTTTTTACCGTATGCGAGTTCGTCTATTACTAACGTTTGTGGGTGTTGTGTTACGGGCATTCGGATTGTATGGACAAACCGGACTCGTGTTGCCCCTCGATAGTCTGGCTCAGCACGGCATACGGCTGGAGAAAGGCTGGAAGTGGCAGGCCGGTGACAACCCCCACTGGTCGCAGCCGACATTGAACGATAGCGCCTGGCACTCCATTGATCCCACCATCAGCATCCATGAATTGCCCCAGGTGCGAAAGGCGGGCGTGAGTTGGTTTCGGCTTCGAGTTTCGTTGCCAGCTCGATTTCCGGCCTCGGCGCTGTCTTTAGCGGTATCACAAGTGGGTGCTTCAGAGATTTTTTTAGATGGCAAACGCATCGAACGGTATGGGCTTGTCAGTGTCGATCCGGCCGTCGAGCAAACCTACAATCCTCACAACCGCCCGATTCCGTTACCAGCTCTGTCGGCGGGGCAACATCTGCTGGCGATCCGTTATTCGTTTCTGGAGCAGAACGGGTACCTGAATTACGCCGGTTTCGGTAATGCCTGCCTGACCGTGTGGTTGCTTCCGTCACCCATGGCCTGGGACCGGTTCCTCTACAGCCACGAAATCTGGAACATACAGAGCATACCGGTCTTCGGCATTCTGTTGATGCTCTGCATTCTGCACTTCTGTTTTTATTTTCTCTATCCCGCCCGCAAGGTGAACCTGCGTTTTGCCCAATTTCTGTTTTTCTTTTCCTTCTCCATGCTGGGTGACCCCCTGTATTTCCAGCTGCACGGGGCTGGTGATCAATTCTGGAATGCCTTGCTGTGGTTTCTATTGGTCATTGGCAACAATGTCTGTTTGCTACGGGCCATCTACGAACTGCTTGAATATCCTAAGGGACGGGTCTATTACAGGCTTGTCGGACTGGCCCTGTTAGGGTTACCGGCGGTCTTTTTGAGCTACGACTGGGGATGGTTTTACTGTACCTTCTTTTTGCTCACCGTGGTCTTTGGTGAAACGATTCGCATCAGTATCCGGAGTTTATCTACCAAAAAAAGGGAAGCCCGTGTAATCATCATAGGACAACTTCTGGTCATTATCTTCTTTGTTGTACAGGGCGTGATTCAGGCCAGTACCGACATTAATTCGCCCATGCCTCCTCTGTTGGAAGGGCTGTTTCGTGTCTCCTACAGCGCGTCGTTTCTGACGATTCCGATTCTGGTTACCCTGCTGCTGGCGGGTGATTTTGCCAAAACCAGTCACACGCTGGAAGCGAAACTGGCGGAAGTGCAGGCGCTTTCCGCCCGAACGTTGGTGCAGGAGCAGGAAAAACAGCAATTGCTCGCCAGTCAGAACCAACTCCTGGAACAGCAGGTCGCCCAGCGTACGGCAGAACTTCGTGCGCAGACCCTGGAACTACAGGTCGCTCAGGAGCAGTTGCGTCAGGCTGATGCGCAGAAAACCCGCTTTTTCGATAACCTTACCCATGAGTTTCGAACCCCCTTGACCTTAATTCTGGCCCCGGTTGACCGGCTGCTCGGACACCTTCAGGACCAGCAGGCCCGCAAAGACCTGCAAACCGTCGAGCGGAATGCCCGCACGTTGCTGGGGCTGATTAATCAATTGCTGGACATCACCAAACTGGAAGCCCAGACGATGCCTTTAACCGTCTCAGCCGGTGACTTAATTGCGCATACGGAGCGATTATTGGACCAGTTCCGACCTTTAGCGCGGGAGAAGCAAATCCGATTAACCTTTCAGGCGCAGGAGCTTGCCGGTCAGTGGTGGTACGATGCCGAAAAGTGGCAGAAAATTCTCTTTAATCTTTTATCCAATGCCCTGAAATTTACCCCCGCCGGTGGGGCCGTAAGCGTGGAGTTAGAACGGATTAGTAGTCAGGAACACACGCAGCAGGTGCAGCTGACCGTCCGCGACACCGGGGTTGGCATTAGCACGCAGCATCAGCCGCATATCTTTGACCGGTTCTACCAGGCTGACAACTCCTGGACCCGTCATCATGAAGGTTCCGGCATTGGATTGGCGCTGGTGAAGGAATTAACCGAGCTGATGAACGGGCAGATTGAGGTGAGTAGTCAACCGAGGGACACGACCTTTCGGCTGATCATTCCCCTGCAAGCGGTTGAAACGCCCGTTGATACCCTGCCAGTTAGCGCCGGAAACGGGCCGGAAAAAGCTCACCTCTCAGCATCTGTCGCAGATGCTGCCAACCAGGAATTAACGATTCAGGATGAGACCGTACCGCTGGTGTTAGTCGTTGAGGATAATGCTGAATTAAGGGATTTTTTAGCGACCGATCTATCGGCTACCTACCGGGTATTGACGGCTACCAATGGGCAGGAGGGATGGGAGACGGCTTGCCGGGAATTGCCGGACCTGGTGCTCTCTGACGTGATGATGCCCTTAATGGATGGCTACACCCTGACGGATCGTCTAAAAAGTGACCCTTCCACTGACCACATTGCCGTCGTACTCCTGACGGCCCGGTCGGCTTATCAGCATGTCGTGGAAGGATTGCAACGGGGGGCGGACGAATACCTGCCCAAGCCTTTTCATCTGGAAGAGCTTCGCTTACGGCTCCATAATTTGCTGACTCGTCAGAACCGGTTGAAAGAGCATTACCAGCAGCAGTTTGCCTCCTTACCAGAGCAAAAGACGGGTCAATCAGCCAATGGGGCCGAGGAGCCGGTTCCGCATCCCTTCCTGGAAAAGATAGATCGTGTGCTGGAGGAGCACCTGGACAATCCGCAACTGAGCGTTGACTGGCTGGCCGACCACCTGGCCATGAGCCGCAAAACGCTTTACCGCAAAGTGGTCAGCCTGACGCCCTGGACGCCCAATGAATTGATTCGGCGGTACCGGCTGCGACGGGGGGCCGACCTGCTGGTACAGGGACATTCGGTTGCCGAGGCCGCTTATCAGGTCGGGTTTGAAATTCCGGCTTATTTCGGACAGTGTTTCAAGGAAGTGTATAGGGCAACGCCCAGTGACTATGTAAAAATGATTCAGGCTGCCAGTTCCGGCAGTACTCAGTTGCCATCCTGAGCGGACGTGGCTCCGCTCAGGTAATCACTTGCCAACAGTTTATGCTCTTAAACCTTATCCTTTTACCCAGGCTATGACACCCGAACATCTGGATCAATTAGGACTTTACCTGCTCATTGGCTTACTGGCTCTTTGTTTCCTTCTGGAAACGTTTTTTCCCTTATTCCGGGAGCGAAAACGCCGAGGGTGGCATATTCTGAACAATCTGGGTATGCTGGTTGTGGCCATGTTCTCCAACTTTTTGCTGGCTTCCGGCGTCGTTTGGGCGATCACCTGGGCCGACCAGCATCAGTTTGGTTTGCTGCGCTGGCTGCCTTTTCCGGCTTCGATGAAACAACTCCCTCCGGTTTTGGACGCTTTTTTAGGCGTAGCCCTCTTCGACTTTCTGGAGTACTGGGCCCATCGTTTCCGCCACCGAAACGGCTTCTTCTGGCGTTTTCACCGCGTTCATCATGCCGATACTGATCTGGATGCCAGTTCGGCGCAACGGGTGCATCCGGGTGAGCTTCTGCTGACGGTTCCTTACCAGGTGGCAGCCGCCTTTCTTTTGGGGTATTCGCTGCTGGCTTTATCCGCTTATTTACTGGTATTTACAGGCTTCACCATTATCCAACACGCCAACATCAGGTTGCCTTACCGCCTGGATAAAGCGTTGAGTTATGTTTTCAGCACGCCCAATGTGCATAAGGTACACCACTCAGCCTATCAGCCCCAGACCGACTCGAATTACGCTGATATCTTTTCGGTTTGGGACCGGCTGTTTGGTACATTTCACTACCCGGACGACATTGAATCGATTCAGTATGGCCTGCACGAATATCCCCGCGAAGTCTCCACCTCACTTTGGCACCAGCTAACCATGCCGTTCCGAAACCATAAATAAGGTTTCAGTGAAAACTAGCGAAGACTGTTTTGCCAGCCATCAGACAGACAATAGTCTTGACCACCATCGAAGCGGTCAAGACTATTGATTCATCAATCCTCGTAGATTCACGGCCCGGATCGCGCCATCATAGTTTTAGCACCTTTACCGTTTTTCGCTGATTGAGCGTGCTAACCCGGAGTACATAAATTCCGGCCGATGAGCCTAACCGAACCCAGGTCTGTATGGCATCGCCAGGCCGATTCGGCGATGGTTCGATGGTTTGGCCGCTCAGGGTTGCTCCTGCCGCCGACGCTACCTGTACCGTAACCGGTTGTTGTCCTACACCCCGGATGGATACTTTTACCCGATCGGTGCTCACCGGATTATCCAATACCGTTACTTCCAGGCCCGCAAATTCATCAATCGCCAGCCGGGCGGCTCCTGTACAGTACTGTTTCATGTTAAAACTAAACGAACCGCTCATGACCCCGTTTTGGGAAACACGTAGGGTAAAGTTTCCTTTGTCCGAGCCGGGATTGGTCACATCGGCCAATAGACCCTGACTATCCAGGAACCGCAGGCAACTAGTCGGATTCTGATTGTTCAGGCCAATGATATTACTATAGTCGATTGGCCAGCCGTTTCCTCCTTCAGTTAGAATACGGAAGGAGCCGGTTGAACAGTTCACATCCGTCACGCCAATGATTCGCAAAGGTTGCCCAAGGGTATGGGCAGGGCTGCCGCAATGGGTCGTATCGGTGACGGGCTGCGTAGGGACGGTATCGGAGGTACAGGAAGCTGCAAAATTAAACGTGGTATGAATGGTGTATCCCCCTTGCGTAGCGGTTATCGTCAGCGGTTTGGGATCGGCTCGCAACTCGGCTTCCACCATGCCCGTAGGATTGCTGAGGGATGACCGCTGAACACCGGGCGCTACGAATGTAATTTCTCCGCCATTGCCGCCCGTGGTATTGAAGGTAATCTCACCGGTTGCGCAGTTATAGACCGGAGGCAGGAACGTCAGCGGAGTGCCGGTTGACCCCGTATTGACCGACAGGTTAAATGCCGTACTGGTCAGGCTCCCGCATGAACTGACTACGGTTACCCAATACCGGCCGGCATCACCGGGTTGGATGTTTCTCAGCAGCAGGGTGGGTTCGGTCTGACCGGCAACAATCTGCCCATCTTTATACCATTGATAACCATTAGCCGGGCCCGTAACACGGACGGTAATCGGCACCGCACTGCCCGGATTAACGGAATAGCCACCTGAAGGCTGCGTGGCAAACTTAATCCCCGTATTTAATAAAAGGGTAAGATTGTCACTGCCCGAGTTGGACACAATGATATCCGCTCTGCCGTCCTTGTTTACGTCCTGAATGACCACTGCTGTCGGAGACTCTCCGGTTGCAAAATCGACGGGGGGCGCAAAGGTACCGGCTCCCGTGTTCTGCAGTACTGAAACCGCATTGCCGAACTGGTTGGTTACGGCCAGATCCATCAGACCATCGCCGTTGAGATCGCCAGCGGCAAGGGCAAACGGGCGGCTGTTTACGTCGATATTGCGGGCGGGCGCAAAACTACCGTTTCCGGTATTGAGAAGAATCGAAACCGTACCCAATAGGTTCACAACAGCCAGATCGGGTTTGCCATCCCCATTCAGGTCGCTGCTGATTAAAGCGACAGAGGCAGGGCCGGTTTCGTACGAAACCGGTTTGGCAAATGTACCATTGCCTGTAGAAAGGATTACCGATACCTGGCCGCTGAAGCTAAAGCTGTTGGCATTGGCCACGGCTATATCCAGTAGCCCATCGCCGTTGAAATCGCCCAGATCGACTGACTGAGGCTGTTGTCCCACCGTTAGTGTCAGCGAAGTGCCAAACGTTCCGCTGCCCGTACCGGGATAAATTGTAAGCAGACTGTCGCTGAAACTGGTTACGGCTACATCCGCTTTTCCATCGCCCGTGATGTCGCCAATGGCCAGTGAGGACGGGATTACGCCAACGGCAAGCGTGGTGGCCGAAGGAAACGTACCCTGGCCGGAATTGAGGAGTATTGAAACGGCATTGGTCGTCTCACTGGTCAGGACCAGATCCGGTTTGCCGTCGCCATTCAGGTCGCCAGCAGCCACCGTGTTGGGTACACTGGCAACAGGGTAGGTCGTAGCCGGGCCAAAGTTGCCGTTATCGGTGCCGAACTGTACCGACACACTATTGGCTGTTATATTAGCCGTCGCCAGATCGGGTTTACCATCCCCGTTCAGGTCGGCACTAGCCAGCCAGAAAGGAGTATTTCCAGCCGGAGGGGATGAAAAAAGGCCATTCCCGGAATTAAGCAGGATCACTACCTTATTGCCATTATAATCCCCGGATGCCAGATCGGGTTTCCCATCATTATTAAAATCACCTGCCGTAATTCCGATCGGCGTTCTCCCTGCGGGGTAACTAACGGGGGCATTAAAACCACCCGCCCCATTGTTTAAGAGGACGGCAAGATCACCTTCGAACGGACTGGTGGATGTGGATGCCACCAGGTCAGGCCGGCCATCGGCGTTGAGGTCGGCAATAGTGGATCGCCAGGGCAGATTGCCGATCGTGAAAATCGCTGAGGTGCCCATGTTGCCGCTTCCGGTATTGAGAAACACCTCGACCTGCCCTTTCGGATTTTCACCTATTTGCCTATCCGTAACCGCAAGGTCTGGTTTACCGTCGCCATTAAAATCGGCTATTTCGATCGAGGCAGGCAGGCCGTTTAGGGCGTAACTGGCTGAGGGCGTAAAAGTTCCTGTGCCAGTACCCATCAGAACGACCACTTTCTGAGCCGCTTCAGTATAGGTAACCACCGCCAGATCCGACTTCCCGTCTCCATTCAGGTCGGCTACTTTGGGTATGATAGGACCATCACCCACTGATAGGGTTGAGGTAGTAAACGTGCCATTGCCCGTATTCTCCAGGACGGCGAGGCTTCCGGTACTGGTCTCATTGACGCCCACTGCCACCAGCAGTTCGGGTTTTCCGTCGCCGTTGAGGTCACCGGCAGCCATTCCTGCTAATCCGTACGCAGGGGCGTTGATTGGATAAGGCTGGGGAGTGCTTAAACTACCGTCACCCTGGTTAAGAAAGACCACAATTTTGGGGTTTACAGCATCTTTTGCCGCAATGTCGGGTTTGCCATCGGCGTTAAAATCACCAACTATCATCTCCATAACGCCTTCCCCTACCTTATAGAAAGTGGCGGGACTGAAACCACCGTTGCCTGTTCCCATACGAATCAGAATGGTACCACTGCCCGCACCGACTATAGCCAGATCGGTTAGGCCATCGCCGTTGAAATCGGCAGTGCCCAAATCATTGGGAAAGCCCCCTGCCGAAGGTGAGAAAGAAGGAGAAGGGGCATTGGAAACCCCGAAGCACTGACCATAGACAGGCACAGAATCACTAGTAATCAAGCCAATAAGCAGCAGACAGGCCATCAGCCAACGAAAACGGAATTGCACCGAACGGTTGTCCGGCTTCCTGCAAGAGCGCGATTTCTCCCAAATACGCGTAGAAGTAAATAAAGTCATCATAATAGAGTATATGGTAAGTGTAATTAATAATAGATGTAGCTGTAAAGCGCTCTTACTGAGCGACTCAGCAAGAGTAAATCTCGATAATCTCCTTTAGTTAGCCTTTCAGTTTTGGGGCAACCTTCTTTAATTTTGGGACATTTTGGCAATTAAACAGAGGCATACATTGAGCTGGAAACCCTGATTCAATGTTGATGAGCATTGTGCTAATCCTATAGGAAGCTTATGCGGGACCTGCTGCCTTTGACGGGAGATTATTTTTGAGTAGGTTGGAAGGCAAATCTGAATTTAGTTATGAAAAAAAGCCGGTGTTCGACGAAGCATTTAAGAAAATGGCCCGGCTCCAGCGCCCTGGCGACTCTATGTATAATGGGGTAGCCGTTGAGCGGACTGCTTTCAATGGTATACTCTTCTAAGTACCCACTGCTCAACCAAAGTCGTGCTACTGCAATGATAAAATTCTCATTTTGTAGGATTACCGTTTCCAGCCAGGTACTTCCCAGGTTAATAGGGGTTGTGGCGCTGCTTCTGAGTTGTGAACGCGACAACGTTACCCGAAAAGGGGCTTTTATCGGTGCTAAAGTGGAGGGTAAAGTCGCTAGTTATGATGCCAGCGCTACGGCGCACTCTTCTGGTGTTAATATAGTGAACCGGTATTTTGTTGCCTATAAAGTACTGCGATTATATGCCTTCGGAAACGGGAATGCTCAATGGATTATTTACATTCCGGCCGCTATTGATCATCTTCGCCTTCCCTATACCTTTGACTTTGCCCGCGATTCGATCGATTACAATGTGTCCTGGAAGGATGTCAAGATCCGGCCGATACCGGATTCTAGCTGCCCTAACATAAACCTCTGCTCGTTTATGGCACAGGCTCGGGATGCTTTTAGCTTAACCATCACCAAACTGACGCCCACCTCTATTGAAGGAAGCTTTTCGGGCCAAATGCAGCTGGTTAGCCATGGTTCTGGCCCTTTAAAGGAGCATACCGTTCGCGTTCGCAATGGCAAGTTTTCGGTAAACTATGACCGTGAAAACTAAACTACTTCTCTAGGGCAGCTCAGCGGCTGTCAAGTCTGTTAGGTTATTGAAAGGTTTTTGTAGTTATATCAACTTCCGACTGTCATTTGCATCCCCTCATTATTAATAAAAAGCCTACCGTATGGCCTAAAACGTTTTGAGTAACGGCAGCCAAAGTTGTACTTAAAACTGCTCATCGTAAAGTACTACTTGTCGGAATAGCCGATAGTCGATACGTATTGGTTAATGTCAAGCAAAGGAATCTTGGCCTGGTAGTGATCATTAATGGCTCGGCATACCTCATTGGCAATGATGGCTTGTCCCAGAACGGAGGGATAAATACCGTCGGAGGAAAAGAAATTGCCTTCCAGTCCACCGTGGATGACCATCCCCTGCGAGGTCTTATAGCCGCCCTGCTGAATCTGGTGATACAAGGCATTCAGATCTACTACGGCCAGATCGTAACTAGCTGCCCACTCTCGAACCCTTTTATTGGTGTAAGAGACAGCAGCGTCATAAACCCCGATCTCATCCGCACTGAGCGTTGGGTGAGGCCAACTGCCTATTCCCAAATCCTTATAGTAAGGTATGGTAAAGATTATCCCCTTTTGGCCCTTAGAAGCAAGCTTTTCAAGCGCACTTCGTGTATTGTCGGCTCCGCTTTGCAGGTCGCCGATCAAATCACTCATGCCGATCTTTCGACTGCCTTGACGCCGAATGGCGTTCAGGAAGACTTCGTTCCGATCCTCCAGGATGAAGAAGTTGTAGGCGTGATTGGTTTGGATGTAGTCGTATAACGTACCATTTTTAAACTCGTTCTCTGGAACGAAACGTCTCACATAAGGCAATGCCATCGGCCAGGAAACGCCGTTGCCATTATCAATTTTACCAATGAAAGAGGGGTCCCAGTTTAATCCAGTGTTGTCCGGGCTTAGCCACGGGAAGGCAAAGTTGTCTACCTTGCCCGTATAAGGTTGAAAGACTGGAGGTTGCCCGTCTTTTTCTTCCTGTATTGTCCCCAATGCATTATTTACCCGAAGCAAGGAAAGGACATCACCTTTTCCGCGCAGGTCAAAGCCTGTCCCGTTTTCGTGCTTTTGGTCAAAGGCCGGGGTTGTGAAGTCGGCCATGCCCAACTGGCGTGCCACTAGGTTGGGGTAAGCCGTTAGCTGCCCATCCCGGTAAAGACCTCCGTTCTGCGCCCCGGCGGTTATGCCACCGCCCATAGCAATCATCTTGATGGAGGTTCCCTTAGGCAATAGACGACCGTATTCGGGCGTTTGAACCGGCTGTGTCAGCCAATCTTCCGGGGTAAATTCAGAGATGTAGGTGGTCGAACCATTCAGGAAACGGTTGAAATAGGGCGTGACGCGCAGGAGCCGAACGTCGATCTCGGATTTTTGCACGGGTTCAAAAACGGAAGGCGGCTCAGGGGCAGGCGTCACAGGATCGACGATGGGGGTCTTCTTTCCACAGCTTAGGGTAAGGCCCACCAAGGCCGCTACTGACAGTGTTTTTAAGGGGGCAAAATGCATGGTTTATAGCCGTTTTATTGATCGAACAACTCACCTGAGAAGCATCCGGACGAAACAACATCGCCATGCCCCGCCTATTGGTAGAAACAAGGAGCCCTTTCGAGGACGTCCGAAAAGAAAGAATAAGTTCGGTATTTTGCCATTTCCGGGTTCAATCACCGGGCTTAATTTATTGTTTGGTAACAGTGTAGCTAACTGTTCTAGAAATCAGGGCTTGATTGGACAAACTGACGCAGGGAAAACGTTGTGATAAGCACACCATAATCAGAAATCATGGGTATGCCGTACTTTCTAGTCTATTCTCTTTATCTTACTGCCCAAATAAATAGTAAGGTATTCATTTTTCAAAGTAAATAAGAATGGCATCGGGTTTTTTCGCACTCTTGGATGATATAGCTGCGTTAATGGATGATATGGCCCTGGCCACGAAAGTAGCCACCCGCAAAACCGCCGGGATATTAGGGGATGATCTGGCGGTCAACGCCGAAAAGGCTACGGGATTTCTGGCTGAACGGGAATTGCCAATCCTGTGGGCAATCACCAAAGGGTCATTAATCAACAAACTGATCATTGTGCCCATTGCCCTGCTGCTGAATGGATTCTTTCCGGCCGCGATCACCTTCATTCTGCTACTGGGCGGGTGCTACCTGGCCTACGAAGGGGCCGAAAAAATCATCGAATACTTCCTGCATAAAGCCCACAAGAACAACCAACAGGTCAGCGTAGAAAGTAGAGAGCAGAAACCCGCTGTCGATGCTGAAAAGGCCAAGGTTAAATCCGCCATCACCACTGACTTTATCCTTTCGATAGAAATTGTCATCATTGCCCTGGGAACGGTGGCCGCCGAAGATACCCTAATCCAGATCGCAACGGTGTCGGCGGTGGCTTTTCTGGCCACAGTGGGCGTGTATGGTCTGGTGGCGCTGATTGTGAGAATGGATGATGCGGGCTATAAGCTGATCAAACGCTCGAATTCGAACGGGTGGCTGGCCAGCTTGGGCCGTGGGCTGGTGGGCGCCCTGCCGGTGGTTATCCGAATCTTAAACGTGGTAGGGACCTTAGCCCTGTTGCTGGTGGCAGGCGGCATCTTTGTGCATAACATCGAGTACCTGCACCACTTGTTTCCTGCCCTTCCGGATTGGGTCAAAGAACTGGGGGTTGGTTTAGTGGTGGGGTTGGTTCTTGCCGGCATGATGGCCCTCTTCAAAGCGTTTCGTGGTGGTGCCAAAACGTCGGTATCTTAATCCAGTACTGCTGGAGACAAGGCGCAACGCCAGGAAATCAACTGGTAACAATTCCTGTTTGGCAGTATTGGCCATAACCAACCAGACGCTAAAAGTCGAGACGGTATAAAATAGCTTTCTAAGACGGTTTTTCTAAAGCGTTTTGCACCAGCCACTGTAGTTATACCACTAGGCTGAGAAGAGTACAATTTAATCACGGGTTGATAAATGGTATCCTTCGTCAATTGTTTACCTGGGCCTTACTTATAAGAGCTTGTAACTTTCAGGAAAGTAAAGATATAGAGACCGTTTTTCGAGGATTGGCTACGTTTTCTGTTTCGATAGGAACCTAGGAAATCGGGATTGTAAAGGGTTTGGGTCAGCACACCAATCTGCTGGTTTTACGCTCTGCACGCGGTTAACGACAATGTTAGATAACTTGATTATGTACCAAGTTTCGACTACGAATGTATATCTTTACAGGCTTTTCCAGAGGTGAATAATCACTTCCGATCTGGTCGTACTTACCGTATCATTTGCTTAAACGCAGCTGGGTGTACACCTGATTTTTTTCTTAAACGGGTTTTCTCAGGGGAACCACGGATTACTTTCTAACAATGAAGCCTAAGTTCATTGCCATCAGCGACAGCATCATCGAAAAAATTAAAGCCGGCGAATTGTTGCCAGGGGACCAGATTCCTTCGGAGAATGAACTTATCAAGTCGTATTCGATCAGCAATACAACCGCCCGAAAAGCACTACTTGAAATTGAATCAAAAGGCTGGGCGCGTCGAATAAAGGGAAAGGGAACGTATGTTCTGAATCGGACGGATGACCACCATCTGCTGCGAACGTTAGGATCGATTTATGCCACCCGGCGGGGCTTCCACGACAGCCTGATTGCGGAAGGATTTACGCCTAAAAATATCGTGCTGGAAAAGATGATTCTGGATGACGGCATTTCGTCGGAAATAAACGGGCGGCATTTCATCATCGACGGCCCGGTCATGAAGCTGCACCAGCTCCGGTATGCCGATGATCTGCTGATTAAGGATGAAGTCAAATACATTTCATTGACCCTGTGCCCAAAAATCAACAAAATCCCGACCGAAGTTTCGTATTTTAAGGTGTACGAAGACATATATCATCTGAAAATCGAAGAGGTACAGCAAACGCTGAGTGTCACCATCATGGAGCCCAACACGAACAACTTCGAGATTGCGAAACCAACTCCGGCTTTCGTGCTGGATAGCGCCGTTGTTTGCACGGGCGAGAAAGTGGTCGAAATTGAGCGCTCGTATTACCACGGCGACAAATATAAATTTGCCGTCATTGCCAATCCTGCTCACGAATACCGTTCGACGAAGCCGATTACTTCCTGAACCATTTCAGCAGCTCACCCGCAATAAGCTGGTGCCCCGCCAGATTCGGGTGATTCACGTGCGACATATACTTGACCAGATCCCCTTTTGCAGTTACGGTTTTAAACTGCGCGTACGAATCCATCAGCCCGAGCTGGTGCGTTTCGGCCAGTTTGACAATCTGGCTGGTGTGCTGTTCCAGCGGATTGCCGGGGGCCAGAATATCCACCCGCTGGTCGGGCGACGGGGTTAGCAGAATGATTTTGATGTTTCTGGCAAGCGCCGACTGAATCATTTTCTCCCAGGCTTCTTTTGCTTTTTCCAGCCCGGCCCCCCGGTCGTTGAGGGCGTAGTCGATAAACAGCACATCCGGTTTGTGGACGAGCACATCGCGCTCAAACCGTTCCTGCCCTTTGATCGAGTTTTCTCCACCAATGGCCGTCACAATCACGTTGATAACCGCATACGGATACTGCTTTTTGAGTTCGGCCAGCACCAGGTTCGGGTACGATTCCAGCGTGTGGACCTCGTGGTTATGCCAATAGCCAGCGGGTACCGAATGCCCGTGGAAAACCAGATTGATCGTGCGGTTTTTGGGCCATTGAACATCCAGCTCTTTTTTCAGGTCGGACAGGTACGTATCCGGATTGGCAATGGCTGGTGGCTGGGCGTTGGCGGTTGCTGCAACGCCCAGCAGGAAAACAAAAAGACAGTTGAAAAACAGGCGCATTTTACTTCGTTTGTTTAATCGTTTGAATGGTTACGGGGCCGAGTAATCCCGACTCAATCAGCGACACCTGCTTCCAGGGTGTGCCTTTGTAACCGATAGCGATATTGGTCGAGGTGAACTGTTCGCCGGTAAGGGCATCGCCCGTCAGCCGGTTCGACCAGGTGTTGGCAATTTCCACTTTTAGCTTGTTTTCGCCGGTTTTGACAAAATCGGTAATGTCAATCCGGTACGGTTCAGCCCAGAGGATGCCCAGGTGCTGACCGTTCAGCCAGACATCGGCTACCTCCGACAATTTTCCTAAATCTAAGAAAATACGGTTAGTACGACGAGAATCAGAAGCCGCCGAAAACCGGAATGTTTTTTCGTACGTGCCAATGCCCGAAAAATACTTGATGCCGGGCTGGTCGGATTCGGTCCAGGAAATCAATTTGGGCAGCGTAACCGAAGCCGGTGCGCCCGCGTTTTTCGGGAAAGACAGTTGCCACGGCCCCGTCAGCTCCTGCGTTGTGACGTCGGTTTTCAGTTGTTCCGAAACGTTTTTTTTGGGGACCGACATACTAAAGGTTCCGGCCTGCAAAAACCGGATGCCTGCGGGCGTATACTCAAAGTTGGGTAATGATTGGTTCCGGGCAAAACCGCTGTAGCGGGGCGTTGCTTTGGCTTTGTTGAATACGACAAAACAGGAACCGTACGGCGGCAGCGTAAGCGGCAGGCTCAATTGTTGCCGGTCCTGACGGAACATCGAAACCGGCACGATCTCGCCCGTAACCGGGTTCCAGAGCTCCGGCGATTTACCCGTTTGCCGGAATGAACAATTCGTCGAAAACCACTGATTAGTGGTGTTCCTGATCAGGTAAAAATCGGTATCCTGCTGTTTGTAATGAACATAGTCCAGCGTGGAATCGCCCAACGTAGGGTAGCTGAAATCAGGGCCGATGTTGCGCTTTTTCAGGTGAGTCAATGGCGTTTCGGCTGAGAATTGCGGCCCGCTGATGACCGCTCCCTGCTTTGCCAGTGCGTTTAGTTTGGCCAGAACGGCGGGCGGCAGCGTCTCCCCGGCGGGCAAAGTCAGCACGCTGAACGTGGCCCCGTTCGACAGGGCGAGCCTGCCGTTTTTCACGGTGAGCTCATTTAGCAGAATTTCGGTATTAACAATCTCATAATCGTAGCCCGGCCCGACCGAAAACCGGGTGTTTTTGGGCGCTACAAAATTGGGTACCTTGTCGCCATAGTAATACAGCACATCGGCCACGAAATCCGTGTTTTGCAGCACATGGGAAATCCGGCCCAGATAATCGGTAAACGGTTTGGCCTTTGACCACCAGGTTTGCTGGGTGTTAAAATGCGTTCCCGCGCCGTATACAATGCCGGGGAATTTACGGCCGTCGGGGTTGTGGCTAAAACCGTGGATGACCACCCGGTTCATGCCCTCACAAAAGGCTCGGTCGGCAATGGGCTTGAGGTCGAATAGGCCTTCCTGCCAGTGATGAAAGCTCGTAAACGACTCTTCCTCAATCATTTTCCGTTTGTAGATGTGGGCGGCTGCGGCAATCTCCTTCACCAGCCACATAATGTCCACGCTGTCGGCATCGTAATAGTGGTAGCGGTGCCAGAACTCCCCGCGCGGCACGTCCAGCGCGCCCAGCGCCTTCAGCGTCTCGACTGGCACGTTATGCAGCGGAGGCCCCGGTCCGCCCGCTTCCGACGCCAGTTGCAGACCGTACTGGTTGGCAATTTCCCGGCCTTTCCGGTAATGGTTCTGAATCATCAGGTCGGATAAAACCCGGTTGTAATCCTGCCGAAACCGGGCCGTTAGTTCCGGCGTTACGAGCGTTTTATCAAATAAAACCGGTAAAAATTTGTCGATTGCGTATCCGGCCGTCTTGCGGAACTCGGCGGGGAGCGAGGGCGTCCAGACAAATCCCGTGGCTTCGTAGCTCGCCAGATACAGGGTTTTCAAAGCCGTTTTGGAAAAATCGCCGAAAATCGGTTTCAACCGGTCGATGAAATACATGAAATGCGCCCGCGTGGCTGTCGAATCGAAATGGTCGATAATCGGGCCTTTGGAATTGGGACTGGGCAGTTTTAAGGCTTCGCCCGAAATCGAGCAGACGTACCGGTGAATTTCCCATTTTCCGGCCGGAACCGTCCAGGTCACCGTTTCGGTTTTGGGGTCAAAGTAGTTCGTCAGCGATTGAATCCGGGTCGTGTCCAGCGGGCGGTTCGTTTCCTGAACGGGAACCGCCACCACGGCAATCTCCTGATAAAAGGACGGTTTGCCGTTGGGTCCAAGGTCGATAAAAAGCGGGCGACCGCGCGAATCTTTAGTGGCAATTTCCGGAAAGGGGAGCCGGATGGCTTGCTGCCCTGAACCGTCTACGGTGATTTTTGACCGGTAAATCGACTTGGCCGCGTGCTGCGGTTTAACCCAGCTTCCTCCGGCGTTCCAGCTACTGGCCAGATTCAGCCCCACTTCCAGCTGCAACCGCGTTGCTTCACGAATGGCGCATTCAATGGACTTCAGCGATTCCGGCCCCATGAAGGGCGGCCCGGCTTTTACCATGCCGTTCGGGTTGTTGGCGGGCGGAACGCCGATTTCGAAAATATCGACCCCACCGATGCCCGCCGTTTTCATCGCCCGCAGTTCCTCCTTCAGCCGCAACGTATCGACATGACCGTTCAGCCACCACCAGTACGTTTTCGGTCGGGCCTGTTGAGGTGGGTTTTTGAAACCGTTCCGAATGAGTTGATCGGTCGGATTTTGTGCTTTCAGGTTGAGTGTCAGCAGGCTCAGGAAGCAAAAGAGGACGGTACGTTTCATGGTATTGAACGGTTTGCAGGCTACCGAACGGTTTTTACGGTTTGGATGGTTACGGGGCCGAGTAAGCCTGATTCAATCAGCGGTAGCTTACCCCACGGAACCAGGTTTTTGTTGGCCTTCGTGATGTTGGTTTTGGTGAATTTTTCGCCGGTGATGCCGTCGCCCGTCAGTCGGTTCGACCAGGTGTTGGCGACTTCTATTTTTAGGGTATTGGTACCGGTTTTGACCCGATCGGTGATGTCGACGCGGTACGGCGGTGTCCAGACAATGCCCAGCGGCTGGTTGTTGAGCCAGACTTCACCGATTTCAGACAAGTTGCCCAGATCAAGGTAAACGCGCTGGTTTTCAGTGTTCCTAGTCGCTGATTTGTACTGGAATGTTTTTTGATATGTCGCCATGCCCGAAAAATACTTGATGCCCGGTTGTTCGGACTGGGTCCAGGAAATCAGCTTCGGAAACGTAGCGGTTTTAGGAGCGCCCCAGCCTTCCGGGAAATAGAGCTGCCACGGTCCGTCGAGCGTCATGGCTGGCTGCCCATTGTCGATTTGTTGGGAACCCGATCCTTTTTTAAGCGTAAAAGTACCGTTCTGTAAAACCGTCAGACCGTTGGGGGTAAACGCCAGATGCGGGGGATGAGGGCCGGAATGGACAATTTCGTCGTAATGAGCGGGTGCCTTTTCGTTCGAGAAAACCACAAAATAAGCTCCGTAAGGCGGCAGGGAAACCGGCAGCTGAATACGGCCATTCTGCTGTTTGTAAACCGTCACGGGGACGGTAGTTCCCGAAACCGGGTCCCAGATTTCGGGCGTTTTATTCACTTGCCGGAACAGGCCATTGCGCGTAACCCACTGACTGGTTGTGTTGCGAATCAGGTAAAAATCCACCGCGCCACTGCGGTAATGAATGTAGTCCAGCGGGGTATGTTGCGGGTTGGCTTTCTGGTCGGCGTAGCTGAAATCGGGTACTACATTCATGGACTGCAAGACCGGTAAAGCGGGTCTCCGATCCACAAGTTTAGCGCCCTGCGCGGCCAATTTTTCCAGTTTTTCCCGGACTTCCGGCGGGGTCCGACCTTCGGTTCCGATGCTCAGCACCTTGTAGCGCCCGACGCCCGGCAGTACCCATTCGCCCTTTTCAACGGTCAGGTCGCGCATCAGTACCTCCGTGTTCACTACTTCATAGTCGTAGCCCGGCCCGATGGCAAACCGTGTGTTTTTGGGCGGAATCAGGTTCGGGATGTTGTCGCCGTAATAATGCAGCACGTCGGCCACGAACTCGGTTTTTTGCAGAATAGCCGAAATCCGACTCAGGTAGTCGTTGAACGGCTTGACTTTCGGCCACCAGGCATTGCGGTCGTTGAAATGCGTACCGGCAAAGTAGGCAATGCCCGGATAGCCCATTTCGGCCGGGTTGTGCGTAAAACCGTGAATAACCAGCCGGTTCATGCCTTCGCAAAACGCCCGGTCGGCATAAGGCTTCAGGTCCAACGGCCCTTCCTGCCAGTCCTGATAACTGGTAAAAGCTTCTTCCTCCACGATGCCTCGTTTGTAAATACGCGACCCGGCCGCAATTTCCTTCACCAGCCAGACCATATCGACCAGACTATCCTTGTCGTTTTCCAGAAAATATGGGCGTTTATACCAGAACTCCCCGCGCGGAACATCCAGCGCCCCCAGCGCCTTCAGTGTCTCGACCGGAATATGGTGCATGTGGCCCGGCCCGCCCGATTCAGAAATGATTTGCAACCCGTGGGCGTTGCAGATTTCTCTGGCTTTTCGGTAGTGGTTATTGATCATCAATTCCGACAACGTTTTGTTGAAATCGAATTGAAACGTTTCGGCCACTTGCGGCTGGTACCAGTCTTTGTTAAAAACAGCGGGCAGAAATTTGTACAGATCATAGCCGTGCAGTTGCCGGAAAGCCGCCGGTAGGGTGGAGGTCCAGGTAAATTCCTTGGCTTCGTAACTGGCCAGATACAGATTTTTCAGGGGCGATTGACGGAAGTCGCCCAGCAACGGTTTCAGCCGGTCGATGAAATACATCACGTGCATCCGCGTGGCCGTCGAATCGAAATGGTCGATGATCGGACCCGCCGAATTGGGCGTTGGACGAATCAGTTGCTCGCCCGAATTGGAACAGATATACCGATAAATATCCCACTCGCCAGCGGGGGCTTTCCAGTTCAGTTGCTCGGTTTTGGGGTCAAAATAAGCCGAAACGTTCACGATTTTTGTGGTATCGAGCCCGTTTCGCTGACCAGCTGGAAGAGCAATGACGGCTATTTCTTCGTAGTAAGCCGGTTTACCATCGGCGCGGTAGGTAATGGGTCTGGGTTTGCCGCTTTTATCGGGGGTGATGGTCGGAAATGGCAGCCGGAGCGGTTGATTGCCAGTTCCTTTCAGGTTTATTTTCGAAAAATAAATGGTTTTGGCCGCGTGCTGCGGTTTGACCCAGCTTCCTCCGGCGTTCCAGCTACTGGCCAGATTTAGCCCCACTTCCAGCCCCAGCTTGCCCGCTTCCCGAACCGCCATGTTGATCAACCGTAAGGACGTATCGCCCATGAAGGCCGGGCCAGCCGGGATGATCCGGTTGGGGTCGCTGGCGGGCGGTAATCCAATCTCGAACAGATCGACCCCGCCCAGTCCGGCGTTTTTGATGGCCACCAGTTCCTGTTTTAACCGAACCGTATCCACGTAACCGTTCAGCCACCACCAGTAGACCTTGGGCCGGGCCGTGTTGGGCGGATTTCTGAAATTTTCTTTCAGGGTTGCATAGCTGACGGGCTGGGTTTCAAAAACCGGTTTGGTGAGGGAAACCAGCGACACGATCAGCCCAATTCCCAGCAGGCAGGAAGCAAATTTCATTGGAATAATGGGTTAAAGGGTTAGGAGGCACGCTGTTGGCCGAATCGCCGGACTCTACCAGAAGGCAGTCAGGGTGCCCGTAACGTTCTCAATAACGTAGTGCTTGCCCAGTTTCGGATCACCGGGTTTGAAGGCGGTTTTACCTTTTTTCCAGGGATAGTTCACGTTCGTGTAGACGTTTAGCCCTTCCGCCGTAACGCCCTCGTCCGGGTAAATGCGAACCGTCGCGTTTTTCAGGCCCGTCAGCCGGACGCAGCGCTTCATGTGTTGTACGCCCGAAGTCATTTCCTGACACGATACAATACCGTCGGCTTGCTCGACAAAAAAGCGGCTTTCGCGGTGCCAGGCTTTGGGCAGGTTGTAAACCGAGTACCCGTTGGCCAGTTCGGTTTCGTAACCTGTCAGCAGAGGGGCGCCCTGCGGCAGTTTAAAGCGGTGCGTCAGGGTTGTATTGGGGTAATAGCCGGAAAAGAAATACCCGTTGCTGCTTTTCGAAATGGTCAAAACCGGGTTTTTGACGGACGGATTCCGCTTGTCGATCCGGTATTCGATACCAAATTCATTCAGCACGTAGCGCAGCAGCAGGGGGCCAGTAAAAAGCTCTTCCGGATTGTCGGGCGTCAACAGTTTGCCGCCCGTGAATTTGCTGGAATTGGTGCCCCGGACGTAAGCCACCTTGCCGCCTTTCCAGTCGGATTGCGCCCGGACCCAAACCACATCGCGTTCGTTACCCGATTGCGTCATTT
Source organism: Larkinella arboricola (assembly GCF_003259745.1). Classification (GTDB taxonomy): domain Bacteria; phylum Bacteroidota; class Bacteroidia; order Cytophagales; family Spirosomataceae; genus Larkinella; species Larkinella arboricola. The sequence goes on from NZ_QLMC01000009.1 coordinate 75,779, forward strand.
TTGCCAGCACTTTCGTTTCTTTCTCCGTTTTGTTTTTCACCTGCGTAGCCACACCACCTCCCGAAAACAGCGCCTGATGCACGATTTTGGTCGGGAACGGTTTATCTAGCTTGTCCAGCATCAGGCTGGAATTGACCTGAAATTCGCCCTCCAGTGCTTGGCCGTTCTGGAGATTGAGCAGGTTCAGGAAAGCCGGTCCGGCATGGTCGGCGGGACCGTACACGAGCAGCTTGCCGCCGTTCTGCACAAACGTAATCAGCGACTTTTCGAGCGACGAACCCGCTTCGGGCACGATGGAAACCAGCACGGATTCATTGAAAAACGCCGGTTTGCTGGCGATTACTTTCTGGAACGAACCGGTTGAGACGACGGTATTTAGCGGAAAACCGTTGTTGATGGCCTGCCGGATGAGCCAGTCGCCGTAGTAGATTTCGGGCAAACGCTGCGGCTGTTGGGTGGCCCAGTTGTGGTATTCATCGAACGGATAGACCCACACCAGCGGGCCGGGCGCGGTCGGTGAATCGTAGCGGGCTTTCAGAATATGGGGCGTCACTTCGTCGGGCACCTGCGCGGGCATTTCGCCGTAGGTGTTATCTGCCGTCAGAAAGCTCAGGTGCGTCGGCAGCCGGACTTCACCTTTGGCGTTGATGCGGGCCACGGCCATCGGCAGGTAAATGTCGTGCGGTTCCTGTCCGTAGCGGTCGAGCCACGGGCTGTTGACCCACCACGGATCGTGGGTGTAATACCGGAACAGATACCGTTCGTCGGGCAACTCGGCCATGCGCGACATATAACCGACCATTTCCAGACCAAAATCACCGTCCAGAGCTGCCCAGGGCGAGTTCGGCGGAGGCAGCATATTGTATTTTCCGCTGTAAATCTGCTTCAGATCAACCCCGTCGCGGGCCAGATCGGCGCCCGTCGACAGGTTAGTGCCCCGCGTCTGAATCTGAAAATCAGGGCATTCTTTCCGGAACAGCTTCCAGAACTCCGTAATCTTGCCTTTGATATCGGCCAGCCGTTCGGGCTGAAAGGCCTTGCCGGTAAACAGCGCCCCGGTTGATGACCACCCTTCGACACCGAAGCCAAAACCGTTGCTGAACCAGATGTAATCGTAGCCCAGATCTTTGAGGAAATGCTGGCTCTGCCGTCCGAAGAAGGTGCCGAAGGGCGTATTGGCCGGAATGCCTTTCGGGAAGCCGGCGTAGGCATCCTTGTCGGCGTTGAGGGTCGAATAACAACTTACGAACGTCTTGTGTCCCATGGCGTTTCCGCCGAGAATTTCTGGGTGTTTTTTATACTTGAACTCCGATTTGGCAAACTCCGGCCCCGGATCGAAGGTGGCGCCGATCACAACGGGTTTGCCAGTCACTTTCTTCCCGGTTTCTTTCAGCGTCTGGATAATGAATTTCAGGTCGCCGTAGGTGAAAGCGGGCGGGTTGTCGATGTACAGATACGCGCGTTCGTGCAGCGACAGTTCTTTCGGGCCGGAACCCACCTCATGCTGCGTATTCGGGTTGCCCATATACTTGGCCCATTCCAGCGGTTGCTTCAGATCGCCTTTGTAGTCCAGAATTTCCGAACCGTCGGAGGTCCAGAGCATCACCGAAACCGTATCGGTATGGCGTAGCAGAGAATGCCACTGGGTAAACAGTTCGGTGGCCACCTGCTGAATATAGGCTTTGTCGTTCTTCTTGAACGGCTTGAGCGACAGCTCCAGGCTGATGCTGTTGAACGGTTTGCCCTTTAAGGTCGAATTGTCCAGATTCGGCGTTTCCGAGGGGATAAAGCCGAACAGGAGAACGGTTAGTAGGGTGAGTATGCGCATAAGTAGTGAGAAAAGAGTTGTTACACAGAGTTAATCAGAGGCCATCCGAGCTAATCAGAGAAAACTCCGATAAACTCTGGTATTCTCTGATCAACTCTGTGTAACAACTGATTAAAATCAATATCCCGGATTTTGCTTCACCATCGCCGGGTTCAGGTCAATTTCGTTTTGCGGAATCGGGAAGATCAATTCGAAATCATCGACTTTGAACGAAAGGTTCTGGCTGGCGTAGTGCGCGTTCATGACGGTTTGCACCCGCCCCGTGCGTACCAGGTCGAACCAGCGCTGGCCTTCAAACAGGAACTCAACCCGCCGTTCTTTCTCGATGGCCAGCCGCAGGGCCGCCTGTGAAAGTCCGGCCAGGTCTGGCAAACCGGCCCGTTTCCGCACCTGATTAATAAAGGGAAGGGCCTCGGCGGTTTTACCCTGTTCGTTCAAGACTTCGGCGTACATCAGCAGCACATCGGCGTACCGGAACTGGGTGAACGTAACGGTTCCGTCAGAAAGGTCGATGGCTTTAAAATCCACGAACTTTAACCCGTGACGGGCGTACGATTTGGTGCCGTTGATGAGCCGCACCGAATCATTGACCGAAGCCGCCTTGCGGGCGTCGCCTGGTTCGTAGGTATTGATCATTTCCAGCGTCGGCACGATCCGGCCCGACCCTTGCAGGTTATTGTTGAAAATGGCCATGCTGGTGATGGCCGGCGTAAACAGGGCTGAATAGTTGTTACCCATACCCCTGCCAGCGACATACTGAATCTCAAAAACTGATTCGGCCAGGTTGTTATTCCCGTTGGTGAACAGCGTCTGGTAATTGGGGACCAGCGAATACTGCCGGGCGTCAATGACCTCTTTAAGCTTGGCGGCCGCCTGATCGTAATTCTTCTGTGTCAGGTACACCTTGCCCAACAACGCCTTGACCGTTGAACGCGATGCCCAGGTCTTGTCGGTGTTGAGATTGGCGGGTAATAAGGCTTCGGCTTCGGTCAGATCGCGCAGAACTTCTTCGTAAATCTGGGCGCTCGGTTTCAGCGACAGGTCGGCGGCTGCGACCTGGGCCGGGCTGCTGAACTCCTGATTGATGAGGGGTACATTACCAAACAGCCGGACGAGGTAAAAATAGCTGTACGCCCGCAAAAACTTGGCTTCGCCCTTGATGCGGTCTTTGGTAGCCTGGTCGAAACTGACATCATCGATGCGGTTGATGATGGCGTTGCTGCGCGAGATAGTATACAGGCAGGTATTCCAGACGCCCTGAACAAAACTGTTCGTGGAGATAACGCCGTTCTGGTCCATCTGCATCTCGTTGACAGAGGGCGACGACCACTGGATTTCGGTATTATCCGTCGTCAGTTCCGTCATGTACAGAACGGTACTGCTGCTGAACAGTCCCCGGAAGGTGCTGTAGACACCCGTGAGCGCGGTTTCAAAGTCGTTCTGGTTTTTGTAGAATGTCTGGTCGCTGATCTGGTATTCAGGCGCCAGGGCCAGGAAGTCCTTGCAGGAAGAAACCGTCGCGGCCAGTATCAGTAAGCAAAATAATTTCTTTTTCATGGCTCGTCAGTGATTAAAAGGTCGCTCTCAAACCGATCGTGTAAGTGCGCGGATTCGGGTAGGCGTAGAAGTCAATCCCGCTCCGGGCGATGTTGTCACCCGTGGTTGTTCCCTCTGGATCATAACCGGGATACTTCGTGAACGTAAACAGGTTGGTAGCGTCCAGGTAGACAGAAACGGCCTGTACCTTCAGCTTGCTGACCAGCGGTTGCGGGAAGGCATACGCCAGGTTGACGTTCCGGACGCGGATATAGGAGCCGTCGAACAGATTCTTGGTTGTTCCGGCGCCGAACCCAAAGGCGTAGTCGTTCCGGATGGCGCGTGATATTATACCATTGCCGGGGTCTGCTTCTGATTTCCAGCGGTCTGCCACGAGGCTCAACTGGTTTTGAACCCCGGCTCCGTTCTGTATAATTTCTCCACCCTGATAATAAATTTCGTTCCCCTGCGACCCGTTCAGGCTGATGTTCAGCGAGAAACCTTTGTAGGAAAACCGGTTACCCAATCCCCACGTAAAATCCGGCCAGGGTGTTCCCACAATCGTGCGGTCGTTCTGGGTAATGGTGCCGTTGCCGTCGGCATCTTCATACTTGTAGTCGCCGGGCTGTACGCGCGGGTGCTGTTTCGGGTTGGCATCCACCTCGGCCTGGTTCTGGAATACGCCCAGAATGTTGAGCAAGCGGAAGCTGGAAATCGGATACCCCACCTGCGCTACCTGGTAATCGGAGGTTTGAAGCCGGGCAGTTTCGGAGTTCAAGGCCAGCACTTTGTTGCGGTTCCAACTGATGTTGAAATCCGTATTCCATTGAAAACCGCCTTTGCGAATATTCTCCGAATTGATCGTCAGCTCAATTCCCTTGTTTTCGATTTCCCCGATGTTCTGAAGCGAGCTGCTGAAACCGGAGGCTGCGGGCAGAATGACGTTCAGCAGCAGGTCTTTTTTGTGGGTCCGGTACGCATCAAAGACGAACGACAGGCGGTTGTTGAACAGGGCCAGATCAAGGCCGAGGTTGGTTTGTACGGATTGCTCCCAGGTCAGCACGCTGTTGGCGAGACTGCTGGGCACGACGCCCGAAATCACGTTACCGCCGGTGACGTGGCGCGAGATGTTGAGCAAGCCCTGGCTGGCGTAGTTGGGAATCAGGTTGTTCCCGGAAATTCCGTAGCTGGCCCGGATTTTCAGGTCGCTGATGAACGAAACCGGTTTCAGGAACTCCTCGTCGGACATACGCCAGGCTGCCGAAAACGACGGGAAGGTACCCCAGCGGTTTTCGCGGCCAAACCGTGAACTGCCGTCCTGCCGGACTGTGGCGGTGAACAGGTATTTACCCGCCAGCGTATAGTTCACGCGGGCCAGCCACGACAGCATCGACCACTCGCTTTTGTAGTTGGTACCGGACGTAACGGCCCCCGCGGCCAGATAAGGCACGTAATCCGTCGGGAAGTCGATGGCACCAGCTTGCAGGATTTCGTCGGTATTTTTCTGGATGGTGTAGCCAATCAGGGCGTCCAGTTCGTGCTTTTCACCGTAGCGGTGCCGGTAATTCAAGGTGTTCTCATTCAGCCAGTTCAGGCTTTTGACTTCCGTTACCCCGGCAGTGGCCGCTCCGTTGCGACTGGTAGCCAGCCCGACTTTCGAGGATTTCCACAGGCGGGTGATGTTGTTGGAGTAGTTGACACCTACGGATGTCTTAAACACCAAGCCGTTGGCGATTTCGTATTGCAGGTAATTGTTGGTGAATACGTTGGTGTTGTTTCGTTTATCCGAAAACTCGGCGGCAATAATCAGCGGGTGTTCGACCGGAATCCCCGTGGGGTCAGAGAATTCTGAATAATAGTTGCCGTTGGCGTCGTAGATCGGAATGGTCGGGTCGCTGGCTAAAGCCGCCGAGATCAGGCCCCGGTGTTGCAGGTGGCCTTCCGCCCGCGCAAAATTGCCGTACGAATGGGCGCCGGAAAACGACGCGCCGAGTTTCAGCCGCTGGCTCAGTTGGGCGTCGATGTTGGTCCGGAGCGTGAATTTCTTGAAGTCCGAGCCGATGATAATACCCTTCTGGTCGTAGAAACCGCCTGAGACATAATAACCGACATCCCGGCTGGTGCCGCTGGCCGAGAGCTGGTAATTCTGTACCAGACCGGGCCGGAAGATTACGTCCTGCCAGTCAGTGCCGCCGGATATTTGGTCCGGATTGCGGAAGGATGGTTTGACCTGCGTGGCCGTGCTGCGGATGTTGTTTGGATCGGAGGCTTTTCCCCCCGAAAATACCCAGGCGTTGTCCCGGCCATCGGCCACGAATTCGGCGTATTCACGCGGAGAAAGGAGGTCCAGTTTTTTCGCCAGTTGTTGAACCCCGGTCGAATGCTCGAAGCTGATGGTCGGTTTGCTCTGCTTGCCGCGTTTGGTCGTAATGATCACGACCCCGTTGGCCCCGCGCGAACCGTAGATGGCCGTCGCTGAGGCATCTTTCAGAACCTGAATCGATTCAATATCGGAGGGGTTGATGGTACTCAGCGGGTTAATCCGGTTGGCCGAACTGCTGTTGGCAATACCGCTGGCCGAATAGGAGCTGGACGCAAACGTACTCAGGTCGGAGCCGCCCCCGCCCGTACCGATGGCATAACCGTCGACCACGTACAACGGGGAGTTACCGCCCGTAATCGAGCTGATCCCGCGGATGACGACGTTGACGTTACCACCCGGCGCGCCCGACGTCTGCGAAATCTGCACCCCGGCTACCTTGCCCTGCATCATCTGATCGACGCTCGTGGCTGAAGGTACTGGCACTAGATCCTTGCTGGAGAGGTTGACAATCGAGCCGGTCAGGTCCTTTTTGCGCTGGGTTCCGTACCCGACCACCACCACATCCTGCAACTGCTGTTGGTCGGTTTTCAGCGCCACGTTAATGGTAGAACGGTTTCCGATGGCTACTTCCTGCGGGGCATACCCGATGAAGCTGATAACGAGGGTCGCGTTCGGCGAAACCGTCAGACGGAAGCCGCCTTCCGCATCAGCCGCGGTGCCGTTGGTGGTGCCTTTTTCGGTAACGGTGGCACCCACGAGGGCCTGCCCGTCTTCTTCGGCCGTTACTTTTCCGCTAATGGTAACTTTGGCGGTCGATTGGGCAGCCGCCTGGTAGGCAATGGCTAAAACGCTCAGCATACTGCCAATCACCAGCAGACGCAGACGTTGGAATAGATAACACTTCATAGGAAAAGGGTTTAGATGGGTTTGTTTACTCGATGAATTATCGCACAATCACAGATTCAATTTTCAGATAATCCGCAATTTTCTGAATCGTTTCGGCGTGGTGACCGACTCCCAGGGCAAAATGATGCGTCGGTCCTTCCTTGATCCAGCGTTTCAGGAAAGTGCGCACATCCGGTTTAAAAAAACCACGGGTATTGGTGTTACCGGTCGGCGGAATAGGGCCTTCCAGCGATTCACCTTCGGCGATGACGAATTTCATTTTTCCGTCAAACGTGGAGCTGATACTGAGCATGGTAATCGGTCCCTGCTTGATTTTGAATTCGACACCCGCGCCGAAACCGGGTTTGCCGTGGTATTTTTTCAGACTACGCAGAACGGGCTGGCCGTCGGCAATAGCAATGTTATGTGGCCCGTCGTGGCCGACGAGGACGAAATCTTCCTTGAAATCAACGGGGTGGAATTCGGCGAAGCTGCCCCCGATGCCGAGCCGTTCCATGATGAGCATGGCAATACAGGTTTTCAGGTCCGATTCGCCACACATCGGAAAACCCGCGCCCTGCAACAGCGAATTGCCGATGATCAGGTTCGACATGACCACCCGCGTATCGCTGTCGTCGGGGCCATCGTAGTAATACGCCAGACCGTCCAGTTTTTTCACCTGAATGAATTTTTCCAGCGCCACAGCCGCCCGGGCCGCAATGTACAGGTCGGAATCCCGCAGTTTCTCGGAAATAGGGTCAGAAACCGGGTCGGGTGTATCGAAATAAGACAGAATGCGCTCCTTGACGGCGTCAATTTCCTGCTCGGTTGCTTTTTGATACTGGGAGACAATTTCGTGCGCTTCACACTGAACGATGTGCGGACCGAAGTGAGCTGTCAGCATGGTTGAGTCCGAATGCATGTCTAGCATGGCCTCGATGGGGTGACCAATGTGCCCGATGCGGGACGTTTTCAGATCGTGCAGTACGGCGGCAATCCGGCAATACGTTTCAATTTCAGCATCTGCGGCCGGGTCGTCGTGCAGTGTACCAATGATGGTGTCGGGTACTTTTTTACCCATCCGAACGGCAACCCCGGCAAACTCGGGCAGCGAACAGATGTCATCGTTGTACAACTGCATGTAGGTGGACGCCCGGCTGTAATCCATTGCCTTATCGGGCTGGAGGGCCACCAGAACAATCGGAACGTCGATGCTTTTGATGATGACTCCAAACGTGCTGGAAGTGGCGTAGGTGAGCATGTCGCAGAAAATCAGGTCGAGGTTGGCTGCCTGGAGTTTAGGCACCATCTCGTAGGCTTTGGTGGCATCGTCGACCAGACCAAAATCGACGATTTCGGCCGAATCAAGTGCTTCGATTTTCTGGATCAAAACCGCCTGCTTTTGCATCATATCGTCGAGCAGACCCTCAAACTGACTCCAGTATTTGAAGTAGCCCACCCCAAACACACCGATTCGCGGACGTGTTTTTTTTCGCTTTGCATACACCGCTCCGTTTTCGGACACTACTTCGTTCAGAAGTTCCTTTGCCATTTGATTTAAGTTATTTCTTTTTTTTAATTAGTTAACGCACTAAGTTGATGAGCGTATAATTTTCCCGCTTAGGGGAAGACTCTGGTTGATTACGGAATACGAGTTGAAATGTCTTCCTGAATTACATGGGCCTGTCCTTCTTCAAACAGCGGTTTAATACGCGGAATAAGCCAGATCAACAACGCAAAGGCTAGGGGATAGAGCAGCCCCGAAGCAATCCAGAGTGGCCGGTATGAATACTGCTCGATAACAACCCCCATCAGTGGATTGAGCAGCAAGCCGGAGACCGCACCCGCCGTACCGGACAAGCCAACGACCGTGGAAGTCGCTTTTTGCCCGAACATATCCGAAATGGCCGTGATGTAATTGGTAATCCAGAAACCGTGGGCAAACATGAAAACCGCCATCAGCCCCACCGCTACGCCAACGGAGGATACCCATTCAATGGCCGGTGCCGCTAACGTCAGCAGAGCTGCAATGCCCATAACGGTTTTCCGCGCTTTGTTGATGGAAAAGCCGCCCGCAATCAGTTTACCGGAGAACCAGCCGCCTATCACATTGGAAATACCCAGGGCCAGAAACGGTATCCAGAACAGATTACCGATTTCTTCAAAAGACACCCCCCGCACCGAACTGAGGTATTTGGGTATCCAGAACATCATAAAATAAAAGACCGGATCGAGCAGAAACCGAATCAGAATAAATACCCAGGTTGGCCGTTTTTGCAATAAGGTCAGAAAGGGTACGGTATCCTGTTTGGTTGTGCTAATCGGTTCCTCGACGGCCATGTCGGTTTTCTTCCAGGGAATCAGCAGCCAGATCACAACCCAGGCGATGCCAACCAAACCGGGAATCAGAAAGCCGCCCCGCCAGCCGTAATTTGCAGATAACCAGATGGTGAGGGGAGGGGCCACCACCGCGCCGATGGCCGATCCGCCGATGGCAATGCCGTTGGCCAGTGCCCGTTCTTTTTTGTCGAACCAGCGGTAAACCGTCCAGGCCGCCCCCGGAAAGCAGCCGCCTTCGCCCATGCCGAGGAAAAAGCGGTAGGTCAGCAGTTGCGTAAAGCTGGTCATGACCGCGTGCAGGCTGTTGGCCACCGACCACACACCTACCGAGAGCGCCAAACCGATTTTGCCGCCCACCCGGTCGATCAGCCAGCCACCCAGCGTAAACATGATGGCGTAGCTGATCAGAAAGCTGGTGTTGACCATGCCGTACTGCACATCCGTGATATGAAATTCCTCCTGAATTTTCAGAATGGCAATCGACAGCACCTGGCGATCCAGAAAACTCAGGCCCGTTGCAATGAATAGTAAAAAGACAATAGCCCAGCGTATGTTTTTTCTCATGCCCCTTAACGCACTAAGTTAGTGCTGGCAAAGATATACGCTTATTCATTCAAGAATCAAGAAAATGGTACTTTTTTTTAATTAAATAGTACGGTATTGCTTCCTAAAGCAAGGTAGTATAGGCTATTGAGGCTTTCTTTAATGAATTGCTCCCCTAAATAAGTTCCTGGCTGAATCTGAGCATGGAGCAGACACGCTGCGGCCCCATAGGACAGTCCGCCCTGTTCACTTGTCATAAGCGACCAGACGACGGACTGTCCCAGTTCTTGGTTTCTTACCCTGCTGTTGGAGAGAAACTTCACTTTTTCATACCATTGAATTGTTCGAGCAGACGCTTTACAATTTTTCTAGACCCTTCGGTCTCGACCCGATTGGTACCGAGCCAGGTTTCGTATCCGCCTAACTCATGCTGCTCGGGAGTTGGGAGGTAGCCGTAGCTTCCGTTGGCCAGCTCGATTACAAAGGTCGATTTGAAGGGGCTTTTGGCCTTGATTTCCAGTCCGGTTTCTGCAAATGTCTCGAACGGAATAGCGGCAATTCCCAGGTCGCCTATTTGCAGGGTCTGCATAACAACGTTGATCCTGTCGGGCCAGTTTTCCTGAATCTGCGTGATGCGTTTGGCGTACGTAGGCTCCTGTGGATGATGGAGTTTCAACTTTTCGGGATTAGCCAGCACCTCCTTCGCCCTTGCCAGCATCGCAGGCGTCGGCTTACGCACCCCAAGATTGAGTTCGCTATACGCTGCGCCCAGCTTCACGTCCGTCTTGTACTTCAATTCCTGGCTGCCCTTATACACGGCTTCGGCCACGTCTTTGGCGACCAGTTGCATTTTCTGATAATTACCCATTTTTTGGGCTGGCCCTCTGAAGTCAATGTTGTTGATATTTCCGGAAGTCCCGTTCGACAGCATCGCCACAAATCCGGGGCCGGTTTGGTCTTTGTCTACCAGTCTGGAGAGATACCCCGCGAAAGCCCCGAAATAATCGGACGTAATATGATCGGCCGGCACACCGCCTACATAATGCAGCGAATAATTGGCCAGCAGCCCGATAGGCCTTCCGTCCAGCGCCCGTATTGATACAAAATACAGCTCTGGATCCGTAGGGCCCGCAGGCCGGAGAAGGTCCGGATTTCCGACGCCGGGGTTCATCCTGACTTTATCCTGCCCACCGAATGGATTCGGAACTCCTTCCTTCATAACCCAACGTCTGTTAAAGACATGCTGCGGGACCTGCACGGAGCCCCAGCCGATTTCGGCAGGCTCTTTCTGATAAATGGCCCGCCTTACGCCATCGGCAATCCGTTTTGCTACAAAGGTCTGGTATTCATCCAGGGGTCTGTTGTAATTGAAATTCATACGCTCATCGTCCACACCGCTCGCGCTTACGCTGGAATGGGTATGCGTGGCCGCCATTAAGACGTTTTCCTTTTTCATGCCGGTTTTTTCCTGAATGAGCTGACGCGCATAGTCGAACACTTCCCTGCTAATGTGGAGGTTATCGACAATCACAATCGCGATCTGCTGATGACCGTCATCCAGCACCAGGGATTTGGCATAAAGTTCGTCGTGGATGTATTGGGCCTTGGGCGGAATACCGAAGTTGCCGACGATCCCTCCATCCAGAAACGGCGTGATATTACTCAGCGATGCCCCGGCCCGAAGCACGTATTGTCTGGATTGCGCCCCGGCCCCGGCCATTTGCAGGACCATAAAAAGCAATATCATTACGTACCGGAACTTCGGATTCGTACAAAGCCCTGCATTACAGTTAAGCGTTTTCATGGAGTTTAAGAAGAGTTGATTGGCGAATTATAAGCGGTTTTAGGAGCTAAATGGAAACATCGCTGGGGTTCTAGCCTTCGCCCGACGACTTCAAAAAAGCGATCAGATTGAGTAATTCCTGGCTACTCATGGTCTGCTCCAGACCGTCCGGCATCAGCGACAAGCCGGGATTGGTCAGTGTCTTTATGTTCTTTCTGAGAATCGTTTCCTCAGTCGAAAAAGCCGTGCGTATCGTCAGTGAATTGTCCGTTTCCGAAATGAGCCACCCGGTCAAGGTATTTCCTTCGACGGTTTCGATGTTCAGGGCCTGATAGGCGGGATACACTTCGTAATTGGGCACCAGGATATGGAGCAGAATCGCATCCGGTGGCTGATTGCGAATACCGGTAAGGTCCGGCCCCACGTTTCCTCCCTGCATCTCCGAATGGCTATGACAGGCCGAGCAGGTTCTCCGAAAGACCTCTTTCCCCTGCGCTGCTACGGCGGGTTCACCCAGTTTGGCCCGAAAAGCCTGGTACATCTTCATTCGGCCTCCCGATTCGAGTTCTGCAAAATAGGTCGTGGCTTGCCTGCTGACCGCTTGATCTTTGTGGTTCATCAGCCGCTGCCGGTCATTCGAACTAATCTCGGCTGCTCCGACGGCCTTCCCTTCTATGGCCTTGAACAAAACGGGGATAAACTCCGAATTGGATACTAATGCAGCCACGACGGCGCTTTTCACACGCGGTGTATAGCCCGACCAGGTAGTCCGCTGGGTCAACAGGGTAGCGCCCTCCGCCTTTGCCAGTCGGGTCAAAGCCGATACCGTTTCAATTTGAAGCTCCGGCGGGTTTTGGGCATTCAGGGTTTTGGCAAGCGTTGGCTTCACTTTTTGAAAGTCGTAGAACCCCAGCAACGCTACGGCGTCTTTCCGCACTGAAAGCGGAAGATCTTTTCTGAGCGCCACGGTATTCATCGTTGCCATAAAAGCTTCCATTTTCGTTACCGCAGACTTTTCGGAAGTGCCTGCCAGCAAGGCCAGTAACACGGTCTTTCCGGTGCCGCTGAATTCGTTTCTTTTGACCACGCCTTCCGCCAGCCCCAGGATTGTGGCCACCCGCCAGTCTTCTCCGGCGTTCTTGTCCAGCGTTTCGACCAGCAAGGTCTGGCAGGCCTGTACCGGTGCCGCGTTTCCAAACAAGCGTCCCATTTCCTGCATCACCAGCGCATAGGCACGGGCATCCTTTGCTTTTTGTTTCCTGAACGCAGCCAGAAACTCGGGCAATCGTTCGGAAATTCCGCTCAACACGGCATTGCGGGTCCATTTTTCCTCTCCGTCCATCGCTGCAATTTTCGCCAGAGCCTCCAGACAAACCTGCGTTTTGCAGTTGCCCAACACCAGCGCAGCCGTGAACCGTACCCGCTTATCGGTATCTTTCGCCACGGGAGCCAGCAAGCCGCTGATGACCGCTTCATCCGGACTGACGTGTCCGGCCAGCTTCACGGCTTGTTCACGAACGCCAGCCGAAGGGTCTTGCAGCAGCTTTTGAACCAGTTCCCGGTCGAGCGCCTGCAAATGGTGGAGCAGCCACAACGCAGCCGCCCTGGATTCGGCCCTCGACGAACCGGTTGCCAGCAGCTTCAGGCCAGGCACGTAGTCCGCGTTTTTATGTTGCAGGATGATTCTGAAGGCGGTTTGGCGCTGCCATTCATTATCCGAGTCCAGGGCAGAAAGCACCTGGCCTGAATTCCCGAAATCAGTACGTGACTGCCGCACGGGTTGGCCCTTTTTGAAAATCCGGTACAACCGCCCGTCGGCTTTTCCACTCTCAAAATCCAGCAGGTGACGGGCTTCTTCGGGAACATATGACGGATGGTCAATCACTTTCCGGTACATATCGGCCAGATACAGGGAGCCGTCGGGGCCGTGCGTCAGGAATACGGGCCGAAACCATTCGTCGGTCGAAGCCAGAAATTCTTTGTTAGGGTCTGCCACCTCCGATCGAAAGCCTGCCCCCGCCGGACTGATCAACTGGCGTTGCACCAGGTTTTGCGCCGGTTCACAGATAAAGACATTCCCCTTGTGCGCGTCGGTCAGCCGGTCGCCATTGTAGATGAGCAGTCCGCAGGCGGAAGTAAATGTGCCGGTATGCGAAAGCCCCATAAGTTTAGGGATAAATTCGGCGGTCGTCACCGCCTTGCTGATCGGCATTACCCTGGCATTGGCCTCCACATTCGATACATTCTGATACGTTTCGGTAAACGCCAGGGAAGGGTTTCTTTTCAGCTCCCAGGGGGCAATCATCATCTGCATCACAGGATGCCGGTTGGACGTACCAAACCGTCGGCCAAAAGGGTCGAAAGCCAACCCAAACTGACTGCGGCCACCTGCATTTTCGAAAACAAACGTCTCGGGATCAAACCGGCCGTCGGCGGATGTAAAGCTGACGGCCGCCCGTTGCGGGTGTTTCGGCGAGGTCACCGTTCCGCTGTTCAGACCGCTGGTAATATACACCCAGCCGTCGAGCCCCAGGATTGGGTGGCTGATCCTGATCTGAGCTGTTTTGTCCGAATTAAAACCCGTCAGAACAATGTCTTTGATATCCGCACGGCCATCCCCGTCTGTGTCTTTGAAATAGTAAATATGCGGGGCGCAGGTTACGAAAACTCCGCCTTTCCAGGGCAAAATACCGTTGGGATAGGTCAGCCCTTCGGCAAATTCGTGGCGTGTGTCATACGTTCCGTCCTGATTGGTGTCGCGCAGAAGCGCGATGCGGCCAATTGCGGGCGCTTTCGATCCGTCGATCGGATCCGGGTATCCTCGATCTTCAACAACATACAACTCGTTTCGCTCGTCGAAGGCAAACGCAACCGGGTCGATCACAAGCGGCTCGGAGGCCACCCGTTCAATGCTCAATCCTTCTTCCAGACGGAAACTTTCCATTGCCTTTTGCAGTCGAAGCGAGTCGGCCCGGGGGCCCGGACTGATACCGTGCTTCGGCTTCAAGGCGAAGGCAAAACAAAGGGCGGTAATTAAAAAAACACGTATCTTCATTTCAACTGACTAGGGGTGTTTACCTGTTTATTTAGAAACCTGATATCGAAAGCGGCAGATTAGGCCAGCTCGGGCGCTACACTTCCATATTCCCAGAGCTTGCCACCAAAGGCCGGGGCTTTTGGGCCGACGGGTGCTTCGCCGGGTTTTAGCTGCCGGGCCAGATCGATCCCGATGAAAGCCATGCGGTCGCCAGCCCCTACTTCGAGATTGCTGTATAAGGTCAGGCGGGTTTCATAGCCACCCCCGCCCGGCGCGAACGCTTCGCGGGTCGGTACATATCCGACACATCCGTTGGCCAGCATCGAGATAAAGGTGTATTCGAATGGGCTGTTGACTTTGATATCCAGACCAAACTGGCAAAAATATTCCGACGGGTTAGCAATAATGGCGACCGGCCCGATTTGAATTACCTGAATCTCCACGGGAACCGTGGGGGCCTTTTTAGCCTTTGCGTCCAGCATGACCGTCTCCTTTGCAAAAATCCACTTGGTTGCTCCGATTTCCTCCGGACTCTTCCTGACCAGCGCGAGGCTCTCTTTTACTTTCTGCGGGGCAGGAAGACGGCGTTTCATATTTTCCCGGTGAACCTTGTAGGCCAGGGGTGTAAGCGTACCGCGCGGCATGTCCAGCAGCACCTTCACGGCTTCGGCGCCGACCCGCGCACCGACAAAGCGCGCCCATCGCTCCCCCTGACGCTGGGCAAATTTATTCCGGTTGTCAACCTGGGTAACATCCCCTGCCGCGCCCTGAATAAACACGACCACGCATTCCGGCCCAAAAGCACCACGAATGGTTTGTTCAAGGTAGTAAACCCAATTGGCCGATATGCCCCCTGGGTTTGTCGTAGTGTGGCAGGTATAATTGACCAAACACCCGATACACGTATCGTTTTTGTCCCAAACGCCGATCACACCCACTTCGGGGTCTATCGGCCCGGCGGCCCGGACGATATCCGGGTTGAGCTGGCCGGGATGGGTGAATGTCAGGCCGTTCTTCATGAAAAACCTGCGGTTAAAGGCCACCTGGTCTTCCACCCCGCGTCCGACACCTATTTCTACCCCGGCCAATTTGCCATGAGCCTCCGACACGGCAGCCACAATCTGGTTCTCGATGGTTTCGAGGTAGCCCACATGGGCACAGGATGATTTATCATAGGCCAACCCCTTGATCAGGCTGTCGGCCCAGTCAAATTCTCCCGGCTGGATCATTCCGGTCGGACCGGATGAATGGGAATGCGTGGCACAGATCAGGATCGCATCGGCCGGAATCCCGGTCTGGGCTTGTATTCTTTTCCGGGCCGAGGCCACCAGGGATGCAGATACCATCAAGGCATCGACGGAAACGACCGAAATAGTGTCTGTGCCATTCTGGAATACCGAAGCACGTACTTTACAGGGGTCGTGGACGTGCGTATGGAACACTTTTCCATAGCCTCCGGGCTGCTCCATACCGATGGCAGGCGTAATGTCTTTTTCCGCGAAAGCAGCCCGGGTTGGATTTTGTTCTTTCTGATTTTCCTTAAAAGGCAAAGGCTCCGCTGCCGTATTCCTGCCCGTTCCTGCTGCCTGCCCCAGCCCGGTAACGGATGCTGCAACCAGCGATTTCTTGATAAAGCTCCTTCGACTGTCCATATTTTTCTTTGTTTCAACTACGTTATATCTGGAAGAATGATAAGCGCCCTTCAGTAACCCGTTACACTTCCCGGAATATTCTCGCGTTGCCGCCCGGGAGCTGTTCCGAAGGGTCGAAGTCTGGTCACCCCGTTGAACTACCAGCCAGGATTCTGCGTCAGGTTGGGGTTGAGCGCTGTCTCCTGCAAAGGAATCGGGTAGAGATACAGCTTGTCGGTCCACTTCCGGGCGTCAACACCCGGATAAATAACCCGGTTGGCTTTTGTAGCCGGATCTTTGGCACCCTGAATTACTTTGGGATTTTCCAGCAACTTGCCTGCTTTCCATCTGACCAAATCGTCCCAGCGAATTCCCTCAGCACACGTTTCCAGACGGCGCTCCCTTCGGATTTCATTCAGAAGAGGTGATATCGCCATCCCCCAGTTGGGCCAGTTGGGATCGATAAAGCCTACTTCTGTTTTCAGATGCGGCATTCTGACCCGGTCCCTCAGGGCATTGACGGTTTTGTCCAGCACCGCCTGTGTACATTCGCCGAGTTCTGCTTTCACTTCCGCATAGGAAACCAGGAGCTTCCCGTAGCGGAAGATAAAATCATCGGTTGTCGATGTGCTGGGCAGCCGGTCCCTTTCATACGGGCTGTAGCCTTTTAAAATGAAATAGCCGGTGGGACAATAATTATTCTGGAATTCGGGCATCGGCTTGTAGGTGATCGACCCGTCATCAAAAATCCGGTAGGGCCGCTTGGTCTGGTAAATGGATTGCTGCATTCGCGGGTCGCGGTTAACGAATTCGTCGGCAAAATTGGCGTCGCCTTTGTAGAGCGGGCTCAATGCAATAGGCCATCCGTCGGTACATAAGTAGGATTCCACAAAATCTTTACTGTAACCCGTATACGGTTCTCCCAACTGACGGACATTATTGTGCATCCGTTTATCGGTGATGTAGCGCTGCACCAGAATCCCCTCCGGGTTTCCTTTCAGTTCATACTGGACAAACAGATCGAAATAATCCTTTTCCGGGTTCCCGGTCGACCAGACCTGAAAACGCCCCGAGTTGATGACCTTCTCGTATGCGTCCGCGGCTTTCTTTAAAAGGTCCTGATGGTTGCCCTCTACTTTGTGGTACTTCCGGAAAGTGCCTTCATAAAGTGCAATGTCGCCCTTCAAGGTCAGCGCGGCAAACTGAGTCACCCTATCCTCGCCGGAGGTTTCGGGAAGATTTTGTATCGCAAAATCCAGATCAGCCAACATATTATTTACTACCGTCTCACGCGAATCCCGGGGGGCTGTCAGGGCTTCTGATTCGGTATCCAGGCTTTTTTCAATCCAGGGAACTTCCCCAAATTTTTTCAATTTATCGAAGTAGAAAAAAGCGCGAAAAAACCGTAACTCTCCATGAGCCAGCTTTAAGTTGGCATCTTCGGGAACACCAGCGATCCGGCCCAGTGCATAATTGACCTTCCGGATCGGAAGCCAGTCTGCTTTGTCCCAGCCTCCTCCCGACGAAGGAATTGGATATTCGCCCCAGGTATAGGGATTCCGGCTGCTTGGCACCTGATTATCACTGAAATTGTCCAGTGAATACCAGGCTAATCTTGCATCAAATAAATTGGGATAAAACTGGGCGGCATACATCTTGAAATCCGCGCCGGTCTTCCAGAAATTCCCATCGCTGATCTTGTCCTCGGGAAAGCGTTCAAGAAAATCGTCGTTGCACCCGGTCAAAAGAAAAGCAGAAAGCAGTCCTGTAAAAAGAATCTTTTTCATTGCTAGGCTCATTAATGGGTTTAGAAATTGATGTTAGCTCCCAGAGAAAGGGATTTATAAAGCGGATAGGAGCTCGGCCCGGGCAATTCGGGGTCGGAGATGTTGATCATTCTGGTGGCGGTCCACAGGTTGCTCCCTGTGAAAAATACCCTGACCCGCTCCATGCCGACTTTTTTGCTGATACTGACCGGGATCGTATAGCCAAGCGACAATTGTTTCAATCGCAGATACGCTCCATTCTGTATAAACCGTGTCTGGGTTGCCGTGACATCCGCAGCCCCCGAAATGATCGGCCTTGGGAAAAACGCGTCCGGGTTTTCGGGCGACCAGTAATCCATGGCGGTTTTGGAGATTCCTACCCACTCGTTCGAATACTGGGTGAGGTAGAATAGCTGAGTCAAATTAACGTCCCTTTTGGCGACGCCCTGAAAAAATACATCGAGGTCGATACCCTTCCATTTCCAGTTTGTACGAAAGCCGTAACTATACCTGGGCGTACTATTTCCGATCACGCTCATATCGCCCGGATTACCGAGCGTCTGGGCACCGCGCGTGATTTTTCCGTCGCCATTCAGATCCACCATCCAAAGATCACCCGCCTGCCGTTTTCGTCCGTTGATGTTGGACTGGTCGAGGGCAATGGCCTGCTCGTCGGTCTGGAACAAGCCACCCGTGGTCAACCCCCATATTTCGCCAAGTTTGTGTCCTACATAATAATCGGAGATCAGCCCGGAAGGATTGCTGTATTTCGTGATCCTGGCCGAATAGTCGGACAGAATGAGGGTTGCTTCGTAACGTACTTCCCCAATCCTGTCGCGCCATTCAATATTTAGGTCAAAACCGGACGTTTTCATGTCCGCAGCGTTGGATTGGGGTTCTGTCACCGCCAGCACGGCCGGAAGCGTTTGCGATTTGGTCAGCATATCCCGGGTATCCCTGCGGTAGATGTCAAAGGAAGCGTTCAGCTGGTTTCTGAACAGGGCAACATCCACCCCGAGATTCGCCTGCGTAACGGTTTCCCAGGTAAGTTGGGGGCTTACCAGGCCGGGCGCAATCACCGACATCGGGCGTTCTCCATTGATCAGGTAAGGAACTTCCGACGCGCTCAATGTGGCGATATAGGGATAATACCCCGTTACATTCTGGTTACCAAGCGCTCCGTACGAAGCGCGAAACTTCAACAGGTCCACCTTTTTTTTCAAGCCCGAAAAGAAGGGTTCGCCATCCAGTCGCCACCCGATAGAAACCGAAGGGAAAAAGGCGAAACGATCGCTCTTGACAAACTTGGAGGTACCGTCGTAGCGACCGTTAAATTCAAACAGATACCGGTCATCGTAGCTGTAATTCAGACGGGCAAAAGCGCCCCGGATTGCATACTCATCGAGCCCGTCCGTTGCAAACCGTTCACCGGAAGCCAGACTCATATAGGGCACGTCGTTGATGATCAGATTCCGGCGCTCGGCTTTCATCCAGGCGTAGGAAGCATTTTCCTGATTGAAGCCTCCCAGCAGCTTCACGTAATGTTTCCCCAGCGTTCTGGTGTAGTCGCCGTACGCATTGACAACGTAGTACGTATCGTCGTAACTTGTCCTGCTAACCCGGTTGGGGTTGGAGCCGCCGTAGTAACCCGATGCTTCGCCCGCAGCGTTATAGAACGGAACAAGGGCCAGGTGCGACGCTTCACTGGTACTCTTTGTGTTAAAAGAATAATCAATATTGAATGTGGTATTCCGGACGGCGGTGATGGTTGCTTTTCCGGTAAGCCAGACATCATTGACTTTCCGGGTTTGCTGGCCGCCTTCCTTGATAAACTGCGCAGGGTTGGCGATTGATCCCTCGTGCGTCCATTTACCATTGGGATCGTACAAGGGCTGGGTCGAATAAACATTGGTCTGGTAAATGGTACCGTTCTCGGGGTAAGAGTTCCTGAAATGGGCGTCGTTGGGAGGATACTGCTTTTTGCTGTTATTGACCGATATCTTTACCCCCAGTTTCAGCCAGTTGGTCACCTCGTAATTCAGGTTAGTCATCAGGTTGTAACGATTGAACCGCTCTTTGAACAACTCCTTGTTTGTCAACCCGGTCTGGTAGATGTACGACAAGGAGCTGTAGTAATCAAACTTTTCTGAACCTCCCGAAATACTGGCCGAGTGCTGCTGCATCGGATAGTTTTTATTCATCAGGATTTCCTCCCAGTTGGTATTGGCTACGCCTGTCCATTCGTTTGGATTGGAAGGGTGAATGATGGCCTGCGGTTTGGTCGGGTCATTGTAATGCGCCATCATCGCTGCAACGGTAATATCGTCATAGTAATTACGGCCATTCACCCTCATGTAGGCTTCGTTCATATAGGCGATCCGGTCGCGGGTGTCGATGAAGTCGATCCGGGTGGTGGGAGCGTTGGAGGTGATAATGGATGAAATGGCAACACTGGGCCGGTCTTTTTTCTTACCGCTTTTGGTCGTGACCAATATCACCCCGTAAGCAGCACGGGCCCCGTAAATCGCAGCGGAGGCCGCGTCTTTCAGCACGGTTACACTTTCAATGTCATTAGGACTCAACAGGTTAATGTCCATTGGGATTCCATTGACCAAAACCAACGGCGAGCCTCCATTGATTGACGTATTGCCGCGAATGTTGAACGTTGTTCCCTGTCCCGGTGAGCCGCTTGCCTGGTTGATATTCAGGTTAGAGATTGTCCCCTGTAACCCTTGACCCAGGTTGGTAATGGGCCTGCTTTCGAGCACTTCGGACGTAACGGTCGACACGGCGCCGGTCAGATTGACCTTCTTCTGGGCTCCGTAGCCTACCACAACCAGTTCGTCCAGCAAGGTGGGAGCGACGCTCAAAGCTACATCCATCTGCGACTGGTTGCCGACGGTTACTTCGCGCGTCAGATACCCTACGAAAGAAAAAACCAGGACAGATGTTTCGTCGACTGCATCAATAGAAAAATTCCCGTTTCCATCGGTCGTCGTACCCGTCATGCTGCCCTTTAAGATGACGCTGACCCCCGGAAGTCCCGCCCCTTTTTCATCCCGAACCATTCCACGCACGAGCTGCCTGCCCGCTTGCGGAATAGGCTCCATAATTTCCATTGCACCGGTATTCTTCCGCTCGCCTTTTGCTAACGGTGCTGCTATACGATTTGACAGTAGTTGCTTGCCGGATACCTCATAGGCACTGACCAGACAGACCATACACATAGCCTGTAAGAAGATAGCCCGCACGATTTTAGCCACCAGCGTACTGGCGTGTAATGCTTTTCCCATAATGTTGGAGGTTTTGTTAGATGGAGTCTGTTAACAAATCACTCTCTCGGTGGGTATGAATGCACCGATTTCAAATCCGCTGGCTGTGTGCGGTAAGCTACATGGGATAAACCCGTGTAAGCCTGGCTCATCAGCGGAACGCGAAGGCTTTTTCTGATTAGACATGGTAGTAAGGACTTGGGAAGCGTGAAAATGGATAGCACTGCAAAACCTATTTCAAGGCACTTAATGTTACTTTTCTGACAAATCGCTTCCATCATTGACCCGCTGATGCGGCCTATTCCTCACCCGAGATAGGAATCAATTCTTGTTTCTTCGGAGAAAACCGTCGTAAGAGCCAGACCCTTTCTCCGGTGCTGGACGAAGTTGTATCAGCCGCTCAGGTCTTTTGCGCTAAAACGCCTGACGGTTTTAGTTGGCGAAGGATCGGGTGAGACGGCCCACGCCCTACAAAAGAACGGCATTGAGGCCCAAAGCATCTGTAATGATTTCTCCTCCATTCTACGGTTGCGGTTTAGTTTATAGTATGTCAAAAACAGGCTGCGGGACAGGTAGTATTTCGTTGAGAAGGAAATACTACCCCTGGGCAGCATAGGGGTAAAAAACCGCCCATCCGCCTGAAAATATGCCACTAAATGTCACTTCAAAACGCCATGTCCGCCGAAAAACGCAGATCAATTACAACGCTTTTGCCACTTCCGGAAGCCAGTGGTCCAACAGGTCGCGGCAGTTGATTACTTTCTCGGCCAGATCATTGCAGACGTAGAAATAATGGTTGGACGCTTCAAAGCCCAGCCGGCTGTCGTCGCCCTGCAACTGCGCCATCCGCTTGGCCAGGGTTATTTCCCGACGAAGGATTCCTTCGAGCAACGCAACGAGTTCGGCCCTTTTTCGCTTATCTTTTTCACCGCCCAGCTTGTCCCGCGCCACGACAAACGAGGTCTGGTTAGCCACACTGCTGTAATGAATTGCCAGCGTTTCGGCCACCCCGGTTTCGTCGGTCAGCGCTTTTCGAACCGGTGCCGGCAAATTCAAACCGTCGGTTTCCTGTCGTAGCCGGGCCAGTGCATCCTGAAAGGTGTCTGCCACTTTCTGCATCTGGGAAATAAACGTTTCGACCGGGTAATTGGCGCGCCAGCTGTCCACATCATCATACGCCAAACCGACCATACTCGCTTTATAGCCGGTAGGGTTCGACCACAGCAAATTCGACGGTCCTGCCTGCAAAGGCGCCGAATACACGACCCCGACATGATACGGGAATTCGCTGAACCCCTTGCTGAATTGCCGCCACGCCTTCGTTACCGCTTCACCGGCAGCACCATACCGGCGTTTTGCCACTTTATGCATCGCTTCCTGACCGGTGATGGTGCTACTGCTGCCCATTTCGGCCACGACTTCAAGGTTGGGAGACGGATAACCGCCCAGCGTCCAGCCCAGCATAAGGCCATCGACCTGAGCAGTGCGCAGGTTTTCGGCATGACGCGCCACGTTTTCCAGCGCGGGGATGTAGGGGACGGCCGCAATTTCCCAGGTACAGCCTGCCTGGATTTTCGCGATGGTTTTCAGTCCGTTTTTTCGGGCAATTGCCCAATGCCGCAGCGCACGCGGCCCCGGGCCGACGGATGAGATCGAATACTCTCCTACTTTGTTTTTCACTCCGCCCCGATTGATTTCAAGGTCCCATTCACTAACGCTCATGAGCGCGGCACGTTTAGGTAACGCAGGAATGATCTCCTCTGCCCAGCCGTTTTGCCAGCCCCAATCCCAGGCGATTAGGGCGGGGCTTTTTTGCTGTGTATGGGCGGCCATCCCCTGATTGATACCCTCTAGATAAAGCTGGTTCAATTCGGCAATAACCGCTGAAGGGCTTCTTTTGGAGCAGCGCGGACATTCGGCACCTTTTCCGTGCGACCAGCAGTGCGTATGGTTCTCCGATGCGGTAATGGAAAAGAAACCGGCCAGACCGGGCACGCGGGAAGTGATCGTAGCCATGGAATCGACGAGGTATTTCTGAACCGCAGGGTGGCTTGTACAAAGCGCTGCCTGATTACCGATCTGCACACCTTTGAGTTCAGGATGTTTCTCAAAAAATGCGAGCGGCATAAAGCGGGGCTCGTTGAGGTACAGGTAAATTCCAATTCCATGCTTTCCGGCCTTGCTGACCAGTTTTCCCAGATTTTCCAGCCGCTGTTCCCAATGCTCGCTCAATGCCGGGTCCCAGGGGAAGGGGGTCAGTTTGGAGAGTACAATATGCAACCAGGTTCCGTCCATGCCCGAGGCCGCCATTTGAGCCAGATAACCCTCGGGGTACGGGTCGATGTCGGGTTGTAAAAGGGGATCTCCGAAGAGAGCAAAATAGGCATAGCCGAACCTGGGCGAAAAACCCGACGGGCGTTGTTTTACGGTATTTTCCGGCGCTTTCGACAATTCTTTTACAAACTGAAAAAGCGGCTCGCGGTGTTGGGGCAACCCCGTCCTGAACTCTTCGCGAATCACATCCAACAGCCACTTTTCCTTTTTCTGGATCTCCACCGATGAAGCCCTAAACCGGATGGGTTCACAGTCAGGTTTGAGGCTCCCCAGTTTGATATAGAAAAAATCGTCTTCCTGCAAAGTAAACGTCAGCTCCTCGTCTGTCCATCCCAGCAATTCGAGCATTTGCTCCCGGGGCAACAGGTGCCAGTTACGTCTGATTACCGTCAGGTAACTGCGCTGCATCTGATCGGGAGAAACCGGCTTTGCCTCGGGCAGCCCGATTGTGGCAGCCAGTTTGAGAATATCTGCGGGTTTCGCTCCGGTCACGGCTGCAAGCCGGTCAACAGGCACCAGACCCCAGTTTCTCCATAAAAACGCGTGAAGCCTGTCGGGAAAGTGGGAGAGGGCAAGGGCCTGCTTTTTAACGGAACGAGACGCTACGGCAAAGGACGACGGTATGGCCAGCAAACCGGCCGTAGCGAGTGTCGCTGATCTCAAAAATTCTTTTCGTGTCAAGGTCATTGATCTCACGGATTCGTATTTTTGAGTGTATCGAAAAGCTCAAATAAAGACGCTGTGATCTGCCTGGACGCATCCACCTCCAGGTAACTCGATTTGGCCCGCCACGTTTCATACCCTCCTAATTTGTGGTGTTCAGGGGTAGGCAGATACCCATTGTAGCCGTTCGCCAGTGAAATACTGAACGTGGGTTTGAACGGGCTTCTTTTCTTAATGTCCAGCCCTATTTCTACGAATACCTCACAGGGAATGGCAGAAATGGCCAGA
Organism: Larkinella arboricola; assembly: GCF_003259745.1. Taxonomy (GTDB): domain Bacteria; phylum Bacteroidota; class Bacteroidia; order Cytophagales; family Spirosomataceae; genus Larkinella; species Larkinella arboricola. Next base: position 100,008 of record NZ_QLMC01000009.1, read on the forward strand.
TCTCCTATCCGGAAGGCCTGTAAAATCAGTTTCACCTGATCCGGGTAGTCCTTCATATCCAGCGTTTCCCGGGCATAGACTTCTTCCGGCGAAGTCATGACCGGCTTTTGGGCTTTCGAAATAATATCTCTGGCCCGGGCCACCTCGTCAGCTGTTGGTTTGCGGACTTTCAGCGCAATCTCCTTTTGCAAACTCGACAGGGATACCCAGTCCTGATACCGGATGTTTTGATACACTTTAAATGCCTCTGCCGCAACGACATTCGCAACCGTCCGCATCCGTTCATACGGTTTTGCCGGGTCCGGCGCTTTCCCTCCGAAGTTGATATTATTAATATTCCCGCTTGTCCCGTTGGACATGATGGCTACAAACGCGGGGTCCTGGTCTTCGCTGGCAAGCAGTTGCTTCATGCGTCTGGCGAACATTCCGTAGTAATCCGCCGATACTTCTCCGGGGCCGTTGCCTCCTACATAATGCAGGGAATAGTTAGCCAGCAAAGCCAGCGGCCGGCCGTCAGCCGTCTGGATAGAAATAATGGGAAGCTCCGGATCGGTTGGCCCCGCAGGTTCCAGCAGGTTCGGGTTACCAATACCGGGGTTCATTTTCACCTGATCTTCTTTGCCAAATGGATTGATGATGCGGGTTCCCGGTTTCATTCGCCAGCGCCGGTTGAAAACCTGCGACGGCTCACTGCCTACTCCCCATCCGATTCTTGCCGGTGCCAGATTGTAGTGGGCCCGGATCACGGCATCCGCTATGCGCTCGCTGAGAAACCGGACATACTCCTGATCCGGCTTACTCTGGAAAACGGCACAGGCCGTGCCCGCCGAATGCGTGTGGGTGGCCGACATCATCATGTTGGCCACCGGGATTTTTGTAACTTCACTGGCCCGGCGTTTGGCTTCATCGACAATCTCCCGGGATACCATGCACAGGTCCGAAACCACAATGGCGAGCTTAGTCTGACCGTCGTCGAGCACAATACTGCGCGCATGGGTTTCGTCATGAATGCTCCTGATGGTAACATCCTGAAAATTACCGTTATTGGACGTTCCTATTTTGGGTGAAATGTTACTGGTGGCGGCCCCGGCCCGAAAGACTTTCCCGGACGAAGACGGCTGGGCGTGTAACGTTACCCCGCAAAACAGGAGGACCAGACTTAGATACACATTTTTCATAGTTTAAGAGGTTCAGGAGTATGTTCGGCGGTTGATCTCAGGATGGGTTTCGTTATGATCCTGTACTGACCCCGGTTTTTTGTTCTTATCTGCAAATATTGCTGTCCGGTTATCCTTTCTGATGGCTTGAAATCAACAGGATTAGCCTTTCTCCATCAGTTTTTGCTGTACATAATCCGCCGGGTATTGCAAGGCCACTTTACGTATTTCGTAGCTGAATTTCGTAAACGTTTCCTCCCAAAGTCGGGCTTCTTCCGGGGTATAGTTATAAAAACCCTTTGCGTTCGCAATTCCTTTACCCCCGCTTTTGACGATGTCATCGATCAGTTTAGGAACCTCCGTACTGTTGTTGAGCGTCGGCAACAGATTCTTCATAACCGTATGATAGGCGGGAACCCCCGTTAGATCCATCCACCGGAAAATCCCAACCAGGGTCATGAAATACCCGGCGTTGTTTCGGCATGAGCGGTCCACATCTTCAACCGTAGCGTAGCCATTTTCGACCAGGCTAATGGCCTCGCGGTACATCGCATACATCAGGCGATTGGTAATAAATCCGGGAATGTCTTTTCGAACCAGAATCGGCTCCTTGGCCCAGTGATGAGCCAGGGCGTACAGGTATTCACCCTGGGCAAGATCGCTTTCATCTCCGCAGATGATTTCAAGAAACCGGGTGGTATGCGCCGGTTCGGCCCAATGCAGCCCCAGAAACCGCTTGGGGTGCTGGGTGAGTTTCTGGAGGGTGCTGATGGGAATTGCCGACGTGTTGCTGGTCAACAGCGCATCGGGCGCAATCACCCGCTCTACTTTTTGATAAACCGACTCCTTGATTCCCTGGTCTTCGATCGTGCACTCAATGACCAACCGGCAGGGGCTAAGCTCCTCGTAACGTTCGGTTATCATCAGGTTTTGAAGGTAATGTGCCGGTGAATTGGCGATCAGGCCATTTTGGTAGGATTGTTCGAGATGCTCTGTAATACGCCTTGTCGCGTGCACGAGATCGTCGGGAATCGGAGCTACCGCAACGACCGGATGACCGGCGATTAATAAACAGGTTGTAATGCTGCATCCCATCAGGCCAAGACCTACAAGGCCGACGGTGATTTCTTGAGGATTTAGGTTCATTCGCTGAAAGTGCTTGACTGGTCTGGCTGGTTACGCAACGTAAAAGCAGGGTTCAAAAATCGTAAGCGATAGGTCACAGGAGTACCACTTGCCCGGTTCGCACGGATTCATCACAGGCAAAGGCAATCTGTAGACTATTAATGGCATCCTGCATATGATCCGCCAGGTCGATATCTTCGCGAATGGCCTGGAGGAAATACCGCTGCTCCCGGTTACAAAGCTCCTGGTGATCCGGCTCATCTTCCAGATTTATCCACTGATCCGATTTGGCAAACCGTTCGCTGGCATCCAGGTCCGCATGATGGAACCGGATGGCTTCGGTTTTGGTGTGGGCTTCGATGGAGGACGATTTGCCTTCACCCCCGGCTTCTTTGGCAACGATGGAAACACTCCCTTTAGGCCCGAACACATCTTTGATGAAAAAAGCGGTTTCGCTGATCATAGGCCCCCAACCGGCTTCGTACCAGCCAACCGACCCATCTTCAAACCGGATCTGAAGCTGCCCGTAATTATAATTATCCGCCGGAATCTCGTCCGTCAGCCGCGCGCCGATTGCATATACCTGAACGGGCCGGGAACGCACCATCTGGCACATCACATCGATGTAGTGAACCCCGCAGTCCACGATTGGGCTGAGGCTTTTCATCAGGTTCCGGTGCAGGGTCCACATGCTGGTTTCGCTTTGCTGGTTGAGGTTCATCCGCATGACCAGGGGTTTGCCCAGCTCTTGAGAAAGGGCCACAAATTTCTCCCAGGATGGGTGGTGACGTAAAATATAGCCCACGACCAGTTTCTTGCCCGTTTTTACCGCAGCTTCCCGAACCCGCTCCGCCCCCGCGACCGAATCGGCCACCGGTTTTTCGATAAAGACGTGACAGCCAGCCTCAAACGCTCTGATGGCAAATGACTCGTGCGTATCGGGGTAGGTAGAGATACATACGGCGTCCGGTTTGGTCTGTTCAAGAGCTTCTTCATAATCACTGAAAAGCGCGTAATTGCCTCCCAACTTTTCGTTTAAAACCTCTTTGCTTTTGCCGGTAGAAACAAGGCCACAAATTTCAAAACCGTCAAGAAGGTGGTAGGCCGTGGCATGGGAACTTCCCATGTTTCCGCATCCAACCACCAGGACACGTACTGGATTCGTCTGATCTGGCATAACAAGCGTAGTTTTAGTAAGGGTTATTTTTTGGGTAATGGCGTTAATTCTACTTTTCTAACAAACATCTCGGCCCCCTCGGATTGAATCTGGATGCGTCCCTTCGCTGGTTTAACCTGAAACGCCTGATTGACCAACACACCGTTCAGGAAAATAGAAATCTGATCGCCCTCGGCCACGCAAACCATTGTATTCCACTCGCCCACCGGTTTTTCAATGTCTTTGGCGCCCCGGAAGCCTTTTACATCTTTCCAGGCCGGGTCGCGGTCAAACCAGTCGATCCGGCCTTTGTGAATGGTCAGCGGACTGCCCGTTGGTGAAAATACATTTCCCCGGCCTTCCTGTTTTGGCGCTACAGGTGCCGTAAGCGCGTAGTTTTCACTGCCATCGCCGACCACCAGAAAGTCGCCCGTTCCGCCCTCAATAATCTGGCATTCGATTGAACGCATCCAGATGCCGTGGTAGCCGCCATCCGGCCCGGTCGAGTGCAGCAACACCCCGTTATCGCGGGCCTGATTCGCCCGGGGTGCGAAGGTTTTATCACCCCATTTGAATTCGACGGTCAGCTGATAATTTTCATACTCTTTTTTAGTCACGATACTGCCATATTCTTCCCCCGAGATGTGGATGAGCCCGTCTTCCACGGTAAACACTTTTTTTACATCCTTATTCCGACCCCGGTTTTCAATGAATACATACCATTTAGACAAGTTTTTCCCATTGAAAAGCTTGACGGGTTTTTTTAGCAGGCTTTGGGCAGTTGCATCGCCTGCCGTGATGAGCAGGCCCATTGTGGCAGCCAGCCCTAAAAATAGGAATTTTCTCATGGTGAACGCTAACACACGGTTGGAACCGGTTTCAAGTTTATTTTTTCTGACTGGCCTGGATCATCCGGTCCAGACGATATGGGAGGGCTTCGAGAAACGCAACCAGATGGGCCATTTCGGCCGGGTTTAGTTGCTGATCCAGCCCCGGAGGCATCATTGACAACGTCTGGGGTTCAATCGCCGTGATCTCCGAACGGGCAATGCGCACGCCCGGTGCTGGCCCAATTTCAATGACAACGGATTCCGGAAGCTGCTCTTTAATGATGCCGGTATAGGAGGCCGTTTTGGTGACGATCCGGAAGGTCTCATATTCCCGGGCAAAGCTGGCGCTCGGATACACAATGGCTTCCAGAATGTCGTGCTGCGAACGAATCTCACCAATGTTGGTCAGGTCGGGGCCAAACCGTCCGCCCTCGGCCCCGACGGCATGACAGGTATAGCACGATGCTTTTCCATAAAACAGCTTCCTTCCCTCGCCTACATCGCCGTCTTTGAGTTTGGTTTTCAGGGTGTTCAGATGAGCCAGCCGCTCGGCATGAAGCGTCTGTAATTTAGCCAGTAACGGAACCGCCATGGCTTGTACGGAAGCCGGAAAGGTTTTTAGCAGGTTCTGAAAATCCTGCTCCGGTACATTGTCGAGGTGGCCGGAAACCGCCTGTAAAGCCGTCATGAGTTCCCGACCAACCTGTTCGTCCTGATTTCCCTCAAAAGCGCCCAGCAGAGCAGGTAACAGGAAAGCGTCGGTCTGACCGATTTGTGTATGGGCAATGACTAGGAGCTGGTCGTTTGTCAGGGCGGCCCGGTTTAAGAGCCGAACGGCCTGCTGACGCACGGGTGAATCAAACGTCCGGCCACTGTATTTCAACAGGAACTGAAACTCCTGGTCTGAAAGAATCGGGGACGACATAATCCGGGCACTCAGGGCTTTCAGCCGGAAGTCAAAGGGTTTCTTTTCATCCCGCACGATCTGATCCAGATCCCGATTCAGGGACTGGATGCCCCGCGACTCGATCAGCCCCAACAGATGGGCGAAGACAGTGCCTTCGCTGCGCTGGATTTGCTGGCCCACGGCGGTTACCCAGGCGTCTGGAAGTTTCTTTAATGAACAGTTGGCCATAACGTCGAGCAGTAAAATCTTCCGGGCGTCGGTCGTTTCCGGATTGGCGAGCTGGGCCGCTACAAAGTTCTGGAGACTCGGTTCATGGATACTAGCGAGCATCAGCTCCCGGACTAACCCGGCGTCAGTATCCGAAAGCGTTCGGTCGTTCAGGCTTTTTTCAAGAAAGCGAATCACCATATCTGACCATTCCGGATGGCGGGAAGCAATCCAGATGCCCGTTGATTTAAGCTCCGTATCGGTTGCCGTCAACGCAGCCGCTAAATAAGGTTTCTGGAGGGGCGATCCATCAGTCTGATCCAGGGCAATCAGAGCCGCGATTTTTGTTTTCGCTGAGGGGCTGTCCAGGGCTTTAACCAGCGCATCCGTATCCCGGAGCAGGATTAGGGAGTGGATAATGGCATGGTTTACAAACCGGTCACGCTGACTGGCAGCCGCGCTCAGCAAAGCCGGCACGGCTTTCAGATCGCCAATCTGCCCTAAGGCCGTAGCGGCCTGACGACGGACGGGCGGGGCATCGGTCTGGACCAGATGGATCAACTTTTCAACGGACGGTTGATCTTTGTGGAGCCCCAGAACCCGGACGGCAGCGGTACGGACGGTAGGGCTTTTGTCGTTGAGCGCCTTACGAACCCCATTCCAGGCGGTTGGGGTATTGATCCGGGACAGGGCAAATACAACCGCAGCCCGGACTTCGTCGTCTTTCAGGACAGGCAGCGCATGAAGGAGCGGGTTCACTGCCGAATTACCGCGCAGGATTAATTGCTCCAGGGCATTGTCGCGAACGACGGGCCGGGGGTCGGTGAGGTATTTAATCAAATCCGGAGGAGTCTGCTGGGCCAGCGCCAGTTTTTTCCCCCAGGCATCCTTCGGTCGGGCAGCGCCGGTTTTCCGGATGCGGTAAATACCGCCCTGAACCTCCGGTTTGGCCACTCTCGATAAAGGACATCCTTCGATAAACCATCCCCCAGTAATCACCACCAGCAAGCTTCCGTCGGCATCCTGAAGCACATCCGTCGGGTGGGAGTCTCCGCTGAATGACTTCATAAAGATTTCGTCCACGGTTTTGTACGAGGCCCCATCCGGCAAAACCCGGTGGCGCATAATCCGGCCGGTGTTAAACTCGGCATTGAACAGGTTGTCCTGAAATTCGCGTCCGAATCCGGCAGCCCGATAGCGCATCAGGCCCGAAGGAGCCACCCGGGGCATTTTGGTCATAACGGGCATCAGGTCGCCGGTTAGTTTCAAACCGTCTTCGGCAATCACCGCGTTGGGTTTGGGATAGGTGCCCCCTTCGACCCAATGCATCAGAGCATCCCGCTGGCCATCCTGTGGATCCACAAAATAGGTCATCGTACCGATGGTTTCCCCCGACGGCATAAAGGCGATTTCGATAGAATTATCAAACCCGCCCCCCGACATGGATTCCAGTCCGGACCCGTCGGGGCGGCAGCGCCAGATTCGAGCACTTTTTCCTTTCAGAGGCTGGCCTTCTTTGGTAGTAATATTAAATCCCCGGCGGGCATCGGTCAGGTACAGCCAGCCGTCGGGGCCAAAAAAAGGACCGCCCAGCGTTGCCCCATTGGCATTCAGCGTCCAGCCCGTCAGGATGACCTGCTTCTGATCAGCAGCCCCATCGTTGTCTGTATCGGTGTATTTAACCAGATTCGGTGATTCCGCTACGTATAAGCTGCCCCGGTAATACACCCCGCCTTTGGGAAACGGGATGTTTTTGGCAAAAATGCGGCTTTTTTCAAATTGGCCGTCTTCATCGAGATCTTCCAGCAACCGGATCTGGTACGACGGTTCGGAAAGCATTTTTTCGGTACCCATTACGTTGGGGCCGGTTGATTCAAAGACAAACAGGCGGCCAATGCCATCGAAGCTGGCGAACATCGGATAGGAAAGCCGTTCGGATGCGACGGCCCGCTCGATGGTAAAGCCCTCCGGCACCTGAAAGCCAAGCGTCTCGTTAGACGGCTTCTCTGTTGATCCGAGCAGGCATACTCCGGCCAGCAGAATGCTTCCTTTCTGGATACATCTTCGTGCCCGAAGGGAGGTTTTGGATAAAATAGACATAAGCATACGGGTTTACTTCCCGGATAGAGCGGCCGTAAAAACCACTGCTTTTCCGGTAGGCTAAGGGTTCTGAACGAGATTCTTATTGATGTTAACTTCCCGTTCCGGTATGTAAAAAATAACCCGGGGGTGCGTAGGCTCCACCCGGAAATGAAAATTATCGGTACCATGCAGACCGGGATAAGCCCGAACCAGCGGAAGGTTGTTCCGGTAGAGATCTCCGGGCCGATGGCCTTCAAAGGCCAGCTCAAGCCGTCGCTCTTCCAGCACAACATTCAGGACACTGCCCCTGCCTTTGAGGTCATTCAGGGTATAGAGCGCCTTCCCGGCCAGCCCGGCCCGTGTTCTGATGGTATTCACATCATTGATGGCCAACTGGTTCTGACCGGTTTTGGCGTAAGCTTCCGCCCGGTTGAGATACATCTCGGCCAGACGCAGGTAAACGGGTGAACTCAGGTTGGCAATTCCTTCCTGCCAGTTGAATTTATTGATAAAATAGATTGGTGAGGTGCCCCGGTACTGAATTTTCCCGTTAATGTAATGCGGGGTGATAAAGGACAGCCGGGCATCTTCCGGATGCTCATTGAGCAAATCCATAAAAGTTTGCGAAGCGTAGTATTCTCCCCATCCGGTAGAGAGGGTTACCGGATCGTTGTAGTAGAGGGAGCCGACGGCATTTTTGTCCTTATTATCGGCCAGTGTGTGCCGGAAGTTAAAAATAGTTTCCGGATTGGTTTCCGGAACCAGCGTCGGGGCTTTTTTATAGGTGTCAATCGAGGCCAGTTGATACCGTTTGGAATCGATCACTTTGTTGGCATACAAAATCGCATTCGCATTGTCTTCCAGGTAGAGGTACACTCTCGACAACAGGGCCTCGGCCACTTCTTTCGACGCGAAGTTGGCGTTTTTGGCTTCCTTCATCAGCACGGCGGCCTGTAAGAGATCCTTGATGACCTGATCGTAAACCTCTTTAACCGTATGTCGTGTGGGGAATTCTTCGGCCTTTACACGTGTAATAACCGGTATTCCGGGGTTCTGGCCCTTATTCTGCGCGTAAGGCCGTCCAAACAGACGAACCAGATTGAAATGGGCCAGTGCTCGTAAAAACAGATTTTCTCCTTTCAACTGGTCCAGAGCCGCCGATTCGCCATCCGTAATTTTGTCGATGATGAGATTCGTGGCATAAATCAGCTTGTAGGATTGTGCCCAGAAATCCTGGGTTGGATACATGGCCGGGATATGTAAATAAGAAGCGGCCAGCGATGCCTGATCGCCGTCGGCACCGCTCTGGACAACATTATCACCGGGCCATTCATTGAGCGTCAGAAAATGCCGGGTATAGGGTTCGGCTACCAGCATGGCGTAATTGCCGAAGGTAGCAATTTGAATATCGGCCGGGGTTGCCAGAGCCACATCGTTCGACTTGCTGTCGTAGGGTTGCAGCTCGTTTTTACAGGCAGACAACGCGATCAGCAGGGCTAACAGGGTATTTCTGAGAAGTATTTTTGTTTCCATGATCCGATTAGAAGCCAATATTGATGCCGAATAACAGTTTTTTGCTAATGGGGTACTTGATGCTGGAAAGCCCGCCGGAAGGCCCTAAGACCACCTCCGGATCCATGCCGGAAAATTTGCTGAATGTCAGAAGGTTATCGCCACTTACGAAAATTTTTAAATGCTCGGATTTGATTTTTTTCGCCAACAGATTGGGGACCTGATAGGACAGGCTAATGTTTCGAAGCCGGATGTAACTGCCATCTTCCAGGTAGCGTGACGAAGCCTGGTTGGAATTCTTATTGCCTCCAAAAACCGGTTTAGGATGGGTTGCGACATCCCCCGGCTTTTCCCAGCGGTTCCATCCGTCGGCCAGAATCATGCTGTTGTAGGAATAATAGGCCCCGTCGGAATCGAACAACTGCCGGGAGACATGATAAATCTGGTTGCCGCTGACAAAATTGAAAAAAGCAAATAAGGTAACCCCTTTATAACTGAGCGTGTTGCTGAGCCCTCCCGTAAAATCAGGGGACGCCGATCCCAGGTTTTGCTGTGTAGCCGTGCTGTAGGCATTGGTGGTCGTGCGTATTTCCTCTCCGTTTGGTCCGGCCGTGATCTTTTCCCAGAGCGGATCGCCCGTTGCCGGGTCGGCCCCCATCCATTTGCGCATGTTCCAGGTGTATAATTCCTGTCCCTCGCTGATGAGCAGATTTCCCTGCCGGATATCCTTGCCCTGATCAAGAACCAGGACTTTGCTGCGGTTGAAGGCAATATTAAAATTGGTTTCCCACCGGAACGCCCCCGCCAGATTGACGCTGTTCAGATTCAATTCCAGACCCCGGTTCCGAATCGAACCAACGTTCCGGATCACCGATCCAAAGCCGCTGGTATACGGTAATTCAACATTCAGCAATAAGCCGTCGGTCGTTTTGCTGTACACGTCCAGATTGAGTGTCAGCCGCTTGTACAGGCCAACGTCCAGGCCAAGATTCAGGCTTTTGGCCTTTTCCCAGGTCAGCCCTTTATTGTCCATTTGGAAGGGATAAGCTGCGGAATTTCCGGCATACTGGGTTGCAAAACTATAGAGCCCCAGTGATTGGTAATTTCCGATCTCGGCGTTTCCCGTCACACCATAGCTGGCTCTGACTTTAAGCAGATCAAGGAATGCGGGTGTGTTCAGAAAACGTTCATTACTCAGAATCCAGGATGCTCCCAGGGTATAGAAGTTGCCCGAACGGTTATCCGCTCCGAAGCGGGAGGAGGATTCATTGATGTAGGAGCCTACCGCAAAATATTTGTTGTCGAAATTGTAATCGAGTTGAACCAGCCCCTTGCTGAATGAATTCTCATTGATACTTCCAGTGGCCGAAAGAATGCGGGAAGCCGTATTCATGACGTGCAAACCGGGTGCGAAGCCTTCGCCGGTAACCGAATTGTTTTGCAGTTTATTTTTTTCGGCTTCGGCAACCGCCAGCGCGCTCAGGGCATGCTTGCCGAAATTCTTATCATAGCGCAGCCGGTTGGACGTAATGAGGGAAAGATTGTCAATAAACCCGTTTGTTAAGCGTCCCAAACCCTTCCCGGCTTTTGAGCGGATGTCATAATAGAGTTCACTCCGGGTGGTGGAATAACCGACCCGGTTATAGGAAGAAAACGTCAGATTCGGCAGAATGGTGTAGTCAAGATTGATGTCACCATCCAGCCCTGAACCGTTGGCTTCATTCCGATTGAATTGCCAGCCGTGCAGAAAATTTTCCTGTTCGCGCCCAAACCAGCCTCCTTCGGTTCCTCGTTTTGGGGTCCCGTCCGCCAGATACGGATTGTCCCAGGGCATGTTATTATAAGCTCCGTATAAAGCGCCATCCAGCCCGGCCGGATCGGCTTGCTGACGGTTTAGTCGTCCGTTCAGCTTAATGTTCAATTTTAGCTTATCATTAATGTCGTGCGTAATGTTTGCCCGCAGGTTGTATCTGCGGGCCTCATTGTGGCGCAGCGTCCCCTGTTCATTATAGTAGTTCCCAGCTACATAAAACCGGGTTTTCTCGGAGCCCCCGGAAATTGATAAGACGTAGTTGTGTGTAAGACCTGTTCGAAACGCCAGGTTCTGCCAGTTCGTGTTTTGCCGGGCGACGCTGGCCGGCACTTCCTGGTCAAAACGATCGGGTGGATAGAAGCTTTTTTCGTAATCGTATAGCTGCTGCGAATTCATTACCTTGAATTTCCCGGTCGTCGCGTAGTTAAAACCGGTTACGGCATTGAAATCAATGCGGGTCTTGCCGCTCTTCCCCGACTTGGTGGTGATGATAATGACCCCGTTTGCCGCCCGGGAGCCATACAAACCGGTGGCCGCAGCATCTTTCAGAATAGTGATGGATTCCACATCGTTGGGATTGGCGTTGCCGCCGATGATCCCGTCAACGACATACAACGGCCCCGAACCGGCACTGATGGAACTCGACCCCCGTACAACGATAGTGGGGGTTGCATTCGGATCACCGGACGAATTGGAGACAATGATCCCCGGAGCCTTGCCCTGCAAGAGGCTTGTGGTATTATTCGAGGTTACATCGTTAAGCTGCTTACCGGTTACGACGGCGACCGAACTGGACAATTGAGAAAGCTGCTTCGTAGAATAGCCTACCACCACGACTTCGCTCAGGGCTTTCGCTTCTTCGACAAGCCGGACATCAATCTGACTCCGGTTCTGCACCGGGATTTCCTGCATGGTAAAACCAATGTATGAGAACACCAGTGTTCCATTGCCGTCGGGCAGCGAAAGGGTATACTGCCCATCCTTATTGGTTGTCGTACCGATGGAAGTGCCCTTCAGGATGATGTTGACCCCGGGTAGCCCATCGCCCTGTTTGGCATCCGTAACGGTTCCTGTGACGGTCGAGACGGAACGCGCCAGAATTTGCAACGTAGGAAAAGGCGTGTTACGGCCTGGTGCAGAAGAGGCTTCCTTGTTTTGGCTGGAAATAACGTAAAAATTGTCCCTAAGCTTTTTATAAGTAAGGCCGAATGGCGTTAAAAGATTGTCGAGCGTCCGCTCCAGGGAGTTAAACTTCCGGTTTTTTTTGATTATTTTTTTATTCAGTAACTCCGCATCGAAAAGAAAGGAAACCTTGTATTCTTTCTCAAGTTCAAGGATTCTGCTCTCGAGCGTCTGAACCGAAGCGGCTTGATTGCGGTAGCTGATGTCATACTCTTTCAAGTGATCTCCGGAACGATTGTAAGCCACAGATTGAGCCTGAATGACGGTCGGTAGCAAAAGCAGAAGCCCGATTATGCTAAGGTGCGTATTGATTCGTTTCATAGACATTCAGATAAGGGGTTGGATTGAGTGGACATAGCTATCGCTATAGCGCTGATCAGAGCCGGTATTCAGAATTTCACAAATTGTATTATGATCGCTTGTTTTACAGAGGTTTATCCGTTAGATAAATGTGGCGGTCTTTCTTGTTCACATGAAGCCGACAAGCTTCAGCAATCCCTTCCAATAGCATATCCACATTGTCCGTCGGAAGCGAACCGGAAATACGGCGGTTCAGCAAGTCAGGTTTTTCTACACCGATCGTAAACCCGTAGGTTTCATTGAGCATGGTAGCAACTTCCTGTAAGGATGTATTCTTAAAGATCATTTTATGCTGCGTCCAGGCCGAATAAAGCATTGGATCGACCTGTTTTCGGGTATACCGTGTCGGATCATTGCCCAACTCCACCAACTCCCCGGGTTTGAGCAGCAGGGTGTCCGTGCCGGTTTTGTTTTTCAGGTTGCACTGAACCCGTCCAGTGGTAAGCACTACCCGGGTGCTCTGGCGCCGTTTGGAAACCGTAAATTCCGTTCCCAGAACTTCTACGCTGAAATTATCGGCGGTCCGGACTTTAAAACGGCGGTGATCACTGGTATGAACGACTTTAAAAAAGGCTTCACCCCGCAGCTCCACTTCCCGGCTTTGGCCTTCTGCCCAGGATTTCGGGTATGATAGGGCGGAGTTTCCGTTGAGTATAACCGTTGACCCATCCGGCAATTTGATGGTCCGTGTGACACCATAATTGGTTGACAAGGTAACCGTTTGGTAATCAGGGTTTTTATTAAAAGGTAACCAGCTATACCGATAAAGTATGGCGGTGACGATCAGCAGGCCTGTGAAAACAGCCGCAATCTGGTACATTCGTGTGTGACCGGAATGGAATACAGGATGGGGAACCGAAACCCGGAACGGCTTTTCCGATGACCGGGAAAGGCGGGATTCGATTCCAGCCAGTAAGCGATCTTCCAGAAATTGCTGGGCGTGATGGCTCAACCCTTTCGTGAAATCAGGTTGGTGTTCTAACTCCTGATACCATTGCTTCAATTCCGCCATTTCAGAGGCCGTGCAGATGCTGGTATTATATCGCTCCAGAAGGTATTGTAGCCTCTGCTTATCGATCGCCATCCGTCAAGTCAAAAATTGGTTTCGCTTTTGACTCTATAGTCGCGTTATGCTGGGTTTACCGCCAAAAAAAAGCAGTTATTTTTTAAATAAAATATAATGTCTTGTATTTCAGTGGCTTGTAGATAGGCTGTCAGCTGGGCAAAAAGGAGCAAGGACGAAGAGAGCGGTTAAATGAGGTTGTTAAGGCTCAGGACTACTGCAATCACATAATCCTTTAAGTACATTCGTAATAACTGTAGGGCTTTGCTCATCTGCTTTTCGACCGTATCAATGGGTAGATTAAGGTGTTTGGCGATTTCCCGGTAGGTGAGGTTCTGATGGCGACTCAATTGGTAGACGGTCCTGTATTTTTCGGGTAGCTTTTCTACGCTGTTCTGAAAAGTCGCAGCAAGCTCTTCGTAATAAATCTGATCTTCAACGGGGTTGAAGGGCTGATGCTCCCGCTGAACCAATAAAGTGGCGTACTTACGTTGGACAATTCGCGTCCGGAGATGGCTGAAAATCTGGTTTCGAAGGGCTGTAAATAAATACGCTTCCAGCGAAGACGTAATCACGAGGGAGTCGCGACGGGCCCAGAGTTGTGTAAATAGTTCCTGAACCAACTCTTCCGTTTCCTCCCGCGACTGTAATCGTTTGTAAGCCCGGTCGAATAAGCTACGCCAGTATTTCCGATAGAGCCGTTCAAAAGCCTGTCGGTCTCCTTGCTTAAGCTGGATAATTAACGGCTCTTCCATAAAGGTGTGATCAGGTCAAAAGTAAAAAAAGCTAATCGTCTAGTAGTAAGCCTTAATTTGTCGATGCTTTTTGCAATTAATAGGTAAATAAGCATAAAGGCGAAATAAATTACTGTAAACTATTATTAATAAAGAATTTCCGGAAAAATTTTCATCGATCAGCGAAACGCTACAGCTTTTAAACCAAAGAGTTATTTACTTAGCTTGAAGAGAGAATATGCAATGATTGGGTGCTATTTATTAGACTTGTAACTGCTGAACTTGCAACAAAATATGGGGCAAATCTTTAATGACGTCCCACGGAAAAACTGAGCCGATTTAAAGTAGAGAAATCGGGCGATTTTGATAACTTAAACAATCAAACATTGCTATGAAAAAGACGGCAGCGGCCAACCTCCAAGTTCACGGAAGACCAAATTGTCTTTGCCCTCCGTCAGGCTGAAACCGGAACCGTCGTCTCCGAGGTGTGCCGTAAGATGGGCATTAGTGAAGCCACTTTTTATAACTGGAAGAAAAATATGGTGGTTTAGGGGTGCCTGAATTGCGTCGACTTCGTCAGTTGGAACGGGGCCGCCCGGCGGTTCAGCAAAGAAAACTGCCTCAAGTTTAATGGAAAGCTATGGCACGGGCCACCCCGCGCGTTTCGGCCCGTTGTGCATGCTCTGTTATCCAGTTCCGCCGATCCTCCTTGCAGTATAAGTCTCGTCGTCGAGATGATTTCGTGATTCGGAAACGAATCAAAGAGATTGCTCAAATACGTATTCGTTATGGATATCAGCGAATCTACATCTTATTACGGCGTGTTGGCGATTCAAACCGCCCCGGCCTTTAGGTTTGTTGGGTGAGAATATTCCAAGATTTGGGATAGCTTGCTGGTAAGCAAAACGGACCGCTCCAGCGGCCTGAACAAACTTATTATTTCCTCGGGAAAGACTCTTACTATATCACACTGGATAATAACTAGATAAATTTGTAGGTTAGCTTGTCTTATCCTCATGCTCTTTGTATGACAAGTCTACTCCATAAAACTATTCAGCTTGGCACCCATTTGCTACTATGCGGTTGGTTTTGTTCAACGGGTCTCTCGCAGGTTGTCGCCCCTCAATCTTTCTCCTTGCAGGGGCACTTGTCTACGCTCAAGAAAGGCAACGTGTATTTGCTTCGTCAAGACAAAGTGCCCCTCGATTCAACGGCAATAGCCGGCAACCATTTTACTTTTCGGGGAAAACTAGCCGAGCCAGGCTTGCACTTTTTGCAAATAGGAAAAGACGAAAGGACTTATCCTGTTTTTCTGGAAGGGGCTTCGATGCAGATTCGTTTCCACAACGATCAGACTTACCAGGTAACGGGTTCACCTCTTCATGTTCAGTGGGATGAATATGAAAACAAATTTTTGAACGGTGCTCGAGATAAATTAGTGGCGCTCTTTTCTCAGCAACAAGTGGCCCAACAGCAAGGGGATTCCGTTCGCCTTATGGCCCTGAGAAAGCAAAACGACACGCTAAGCGTAGCAATTGGTCGGCAACTCCTCGATCGACTCACCCGTAAACCGTATACCTTTTTTAACCTCTACCTGTTGAAAGAACGATCGTACAGTGATGAGTTTATCACCAACCAGTTAAACGAGTTCCGGCCTGTATTAAGTGGCTATCCCAGTTTTCAAAATCTGGAAAAGGGATTAAAAGAAAAACAGCAGTTGCTCAAAAAGATTGCACCAGGTCAAGTAGCATACGCCTTTGAGCTACCCGATAGCAGTGGAAAAGCCCACTCGTTAGCCTCATTGGCCAATAAAGTAGTGCTCATCGATTTTTGGGCAAGTTGGTGTGGACCCTGTATCCAGCAAATGCCGTCTTTAAAAGCCTTACAGGCTGCTTTTGGCGCACAGGGCTTAACAATTATTGGCATATCCATTGATGATGACCGGCAGCGCTGGTTACAGGCTCTTCGGCGCTTACGACCAGCGGGGATACAGTTGTTGGCCAGTAAGGACCAGGTCCTCAAAGAACAATATGCTCTTTTTGCGATTCCACAGACTTACCTAATCGATCAAGACGGAAAAATTATCGCTACCAATCTGGAAAAGGAAGCACTGAGAGAAAAAGTGGCCGAATTGCTTACTCGGCAACGGTAGGAGAATAGTTAAAAATCTCTCTCAAACGACACTGTTTTCATATGACGTGTAACTGTAAAACGTCTGCATGGACAGTCTTATCTGGTTGGGCAAAAATGATCCCAATAAATTGGACTATTTCGAGGGGTGTTGTATAAGTACCATTATGATAACTAGATCAATCAGTATAGCCCTGTTTCTTGAGCCTATACGACATTTCGTTTCGTATTCCTTCGTCAGTCGAATGAGAATACTCTTTCAAAACTTGAATTGCTTCATCAGTTCCAATCTCTGCTAGAATCCAACTGAACCACTTTGCCATTCCGCCAGAGTCTGAGCCTGTATATGGGAAATAATCAAAATTTGACGCTAATACTTTTTGGATGTAAGGGATGCTACTTGGGCTTTTCAACTTCTGTAACTTACGAGCAATATATTGATGTTGATGGTGATAAGGAGTCAATAAAATGTACGTCGTCAGCAGAAAGTGGACAACTTAAGTTGGAAAGGGAAGAGAGGCTTTAAGCGCTTTGTGCTTGCTGACAAATATAATTTTTCCGCCGTTGCAACAGCGTTAAGTGCTTGACTTTTTGCCGTTCCGCCAACAGATCCTGCTGGCGGCCCCAGTAAACGTCAGCTGGTGTCACATTATTAAGTGATTCATGGTAGCGATGATTGTTATAATAATCGACCCATTCACCAATCCGCCTACTCAACTCATCGGGACTGTAATAGTGTTCAAGCAAGACAACGTTTTTCATTGA
>NZ_QLMC01000010.1 GCF_003259745.1 Larkinella arboricola
ATTCAGGATTAGGCTATCTGTCCCCTTTTGAATTCAATAATGGTTCATTACAAAACGTGGCTTAAAAATTTGTCCAGTTTTCTGTTGCAAGTCCAGTATGGGGGTTCTTCTTCCAACAGGATACTGTTGGAAGAAGAACCCCCATACAAACCGTCATTTTTTCAATCAAAACAACTCCGAAAGCGGGCGGCACCCCAAGCGATAGGCCGAGGACGCTCCATGGTAATTTACAGGCAAGACAAAAGTAGCCCAACAGGTTGGTTGACAGTGCGTGAAATTGCACAAGAAGCGCCCCCTAAAACAGATTAATCCATCCTTTCATACTAGTCATAACCTGATACTTAAACTCTAAAACTAGTCACTTGGCGTGTAAATATGTCTCGTTGGAAGAGTGCCGGCAGTTGCGATGCGCTGGTGAAGTATCTGGAGAAAAGCACATCTATGAGGTTTCTTTCGTCTCAAGCGGGAGTCTTTTGCAAGAATGGGATGAGTCGGTTGCTAATGCTATCGGGTGATTGGCTGTAGCCACCGCAGATTGTTTAGCGTTAAGCAGGGTGCTTTCAGCGTAATACTTGTTTCGGTAGTACAACGTGCCCGGACATTGACCCAGCTTCAGACCAGTTTGGGAGCCAGTGCTATTCGTTTACCGGCCGATCAACGAAAGCGTCTGGATGAGGTAAGTGCCATTGCAATGGGCTATCCTTACGAACTGTTGGCCACACAGTTCAGAAAAAATATTGAGCCATTGGTCGCTGAAAGTATTCAGCCACTAAACCTTCAACGTGAGACAAGAAGTGCCTTTATGGATTGCCTCACGACAACGCCAGTCGGATAATGAACCGGAAATTAACCCTGAATCGTCCTAACATCGAATGCTTAGGCGGGCCAATGGGATTTGGGTGTTAAGAATAAGAGCCTAGCCAAAAATAGTTTACCAGAATGCACTTAAGTGAATTTAGCCTATTTCATTCCTGCCGAAGTTTGCCAAAAACAACTGATATGGGACTCTCTAATTTAGGTATTTTTCACACAGCCATTGGTATCATCGCCATCCTTGCTGCACTCGTAGCATTTGTACAGTACGGCAAAATAATTTGACACGACTATCCGGGAAACTTTATTTTTATGGCACGGTCATTACTTCATTAACTGCCTTAGGGCTTTCTAAGAATGGCGGCTTTAATCCCGGGCATATTTTTTCACTGTTTATTTTGGTGTTAGTTGTCATCGCTTTTTTCCTTTCTCTTCGAAAGAAAGGAAACTACAGAGCCCGGTATTTGGAAAACTTTTTTTTGTCTTTCAGCTTTTTTCTATCCCTGGTCCCGACCGTCAACGAGACCTTTACTCGTATTCCGATCGGGCATCCATGGGCTAAAAGTGTCACGGATCCGGTAATTAGTAATACTTTGCTGGTACTTTTACTGCTGTTTGTTGCTGGCTCAGTTTACCAATTTAGAAAGCAACGAAAAGTTAATAAAATGCTTCCATAACTAATTCGAAAGAAACACGCCTTCTATAGAGCGAGATAAAATAAGTCATACTTTTTTAACCTTCCTGTTGAAGGAAAATGAGCCTGTTTCCAAATTAAACGCATCGTTAGAAAAGTTGCTGGTTTATTTCATTTCGTTGAAAGGAAATTGCGGCTGCTTGAATGGCGCTGACTTAAGGAGAATAGACCGTTTACTAGCTAGACTTTTAAAATGAATACAGATGCCTCAACCTATTTACAAGCTATATTAACTCCCTTTGCCGGACTAACGCCAGAAGAGGTTTCGGTAAGCCTCCCCTTCTGGCGCAAGCGGCATATCCGTAAAGGGGATTTTTATAACATGCAGAACTTTGTTTGTCGGGATTTAGGCATTGTTGTAAAGGGTATTTTCAGGGTGTATTACTGCGATCCAACCACGAATGAAAAGAAAAATATGTTCTTCTTTTCGGAGGATCAGTTCATTGTTTCGTTTCGCAGCTTCCTTTACCAGTGCCCCTGCGTCTATTATATTGAGGCTTTGGAAAATGCCGACGTTTTGTATATATCATATCAGGATTTGCAGAACTTATACCAGAGCCATAAATCCTGGGAGCGTTTTGGAAGAATGTTAGCTGAACACTTTTTTCATCAATCGCAAGGACGGACCGAATATCTCTTGTTATTCAACCACGAAAACCGCTATTTGAACTTATTAAAAGAACATCCCAAGATTGTCGAACGAATAGCCGCTTTTCATATTGCTTCTTACTTAGGAGTAAAAAATCAATCACTGAGCCGAATCAAGAAGCGGATACAGAGGCACAGTATTACCCTGAAATAGCCTGATACCCCTGAGGTCAACGGGTTACGCCAGACTCAAACCCCTACAACCTGACACTAGGTCCTGATGGGGATTTATTAATTGTCGATGCGGGGCTACTGCCGTGGTGCACCGGAAGAAAACGGACGGAAGCCTGAGCATCTTCGCGACGTTTCCCGATGAGACCAACCCGAGCTTTCCAGCGGTGGGGCCGCCCACGACCGATGCAGTTCTAACGGGTATTGTCTACGACGGTACGCATTTTCGGATGAGTACGCTGACAAGTTTTCCCTTCCCGGCGGGGCGGTCTAAAATTTACCAGGAGAGTACAACCGGTGCTGTACCCTTATTGAAAGATGGCTTTTCGGGCCAAAACAACTCTACTTCCATGTTTTCAGAATGGTGAAACGAGGCCAGTCGTCTTTGTTGGAGGGGAGGGGGAATTATCCACCCATCGCACGGCTTTTTAAAGGGAAGCTACGCTGCATCGGGTCAAAAATTGCATCTTTGGCGTATGAAACTGTTACTGGTTGAAGATGAGGTCAGCGTGGCTTCGTTTATCCGCAAAGGCGTGGAAAGCGAAGGCTACGAAATTGAGGTGGCGTATGACGGCCTGATGGGACAGCGGCTGGTGGATCAAAACCCGTATGACGTTATCATTCTGGATGTCAACCTGCCCCATCTCAACGGTTTTGAGCTGTGTGCCCACATCAAACGGGGGGCGCCCCGGCAACCGGTATTGATGCTGACGGCCCTGGATAGTTTAGCCGACAAGGAGAGTGGTTTTGGGGCGGGGGCGGACGATTACCTGGTCAAACCCTTCGAGTTTCGGGAGTTGATTCTACGGGTGAAGGCCCTGGCCCGGCGAAACAGCGCCTTCATGGGCCTGAAAACCGTCTTGAAGCTGGCCGACCTGGAACTGGACACGGAAGGCCGCCGGGTGACCCGCGCCGGACAGTATATTGAGCTGACCGCCCGGGAATACGCCCTGCTGGAATACCTGTTGGTTAATCAGGGCCGAATTGTTAGCCGGGTCGACATTGCCGAAAAAGTCTGGGATCTGCACTTTGACACCAATACCAACGTCATTGACGTGTATATTAATTACCTGCGGAAGAAAATCGACAAGAACTTCGAACCCAAACTGTTGCACACCGTCGTGGGGATGGGCTACGTTTTACGGGAGTAATCATGCAGATAAAACACAAGCTCATCCTGTGGTTTGCCTCGCTGGTTGCCGTTATTCTGCTTATTTTCTCGGTCTATGTCTACAGCACCTACACCACGTTTCGCCAGCGGGCCATTGAAGACCGGCTTGAGCGCAAGGCCCGGGTCACCGAACAACTCCTAACCTTGCAAGGAACGGTGGCCGGTAGCGTAATTACGTCCATGCCCGAGCAGGTGGAATGGGTCTACTCACCGACCGATAGTTTAATTTACGCCAGCCAGGATACCAATGATTTTGTACCGGACCGGGAATTTCGCGACCGTGTCCGGCGCCAGCGGCTGATTCGGTTCAATTACACCAGTCCGGGCCATATCTACCCCAAAGACGGTGTAGCGCTCACCTACCCCGGGCAGGCCCCCTCCCCCGATGGCCGGGAGTACGTTGCCATTGTAACGGCTTACGACCAGGATGGCTACCAGCGCCAGAAACAGCTCCGGGATTTGTTTATGCTGGGCAACGCCCTGGCCATTGGTCTGGTCATCCTGGCGGGGTACCTCTTCTCGCGGCAGGCACTCAGCCCGCTGGTGCACCTGATCCGTCAGATTAACGCGCCACCCACCGGCGCGTCGCCGTTTCGCCTTCGCACAGAGAACCCCGGCGATGAAGTGGGCGTGCTGGCACAGGCGTTCAACGACTTGCTCGACCGGCAGGAACGACTGGTGGAAAACCAGCGGTCGTTTATTGCCCAGGCCTCCCACGAGCTTCGCACCCCATTGACCACCATCAAAGGCTGGCTGGAAACCTCCATGACCTACGATTCGGACCCTGACAGCCTCAAGCGGGGCATGGCCCAGGCCGTAACGGAACTGGACAAACTGACCACCTTGTCCAATGGCCTGCTGCAACTGGCTCGCATTGAGGAAGTGGATGCCCGGATTGATCGCCAGCCGCTGGAGCTGCTGGAAGTGGTACTTGATGCCGCGGATACACTTGGGCAACAACGCCCCGGTCAAACCCTCAGCGTTCAGGTAAGCGATGGCATCCTGGAGCAACCCACTCCCATCACCCTGCTCGGAAACGCCTACCTGCTACGAACGGCGCTGCTGAACCTGCTGGATAATGCGGTCAAGTATTCCGGTGAGAAACCGGTTTTGCTCTCGGTCGACATGCACACGGATCAACGGGTTTGTATCCGGATTGAGGACCAGGGTATTGGCCTGAAACCCAGTGAAGAAGAACGGGTTTTCCTGCCCCTGGTTCGCGGCACAAACGTGGCTTCGATCGAAGGGTTTGGCATCGGGCTCACCCTCGCCCAGCGCATTGTTACCCTGCACGGGGGTGTACTGCGGTTGCAAGCCCGTCAGGAGGGGGGCACAACCGCCGAGGTAACGCTGCCCCTGCCCGCTGATCCGGCCAGCTCTAATGTATTCTAATTTGGCTCTAATTTGGTTCTAATCTCCCCCGGTAGTTTTGCCTTCATTCCTTTACCTGGAAGACATGCTAACCGGAATAAAACAATATAGCTGGATTTTAACCCTGTGGGTAGGCTGCTGGCCGGGCCTGGTTCGGGCGCAGCCACCCACTCCCAACCGACTTACCCTAACCCAGGCGTTGGAGCTTGCCCAAACCAACTACCCGAGTCTGCGCAGCAAACTGGCCAACATTCGGGCCGCCGAAGCCGACCAACAGGGGGTACACCAGTCCTTTCTGCCACAGGCCGGGGTGCAGGCCCAGTTGCTCAACGCCACGTCCAATCAGGTCCGTGGGGCTTACGTTTCCAATGGTGGCCTGCTCCTTCCCATTTCCGGTGTGCGGACCGATGATTTTAGCGGCAAGTCCGCCTGGACCAGCGGAACTTCCCTCGTTATCGACTGGGAGGCCATTACATTCGGCCGGCGGCAAGTTCGGCGAAATCAGGCCCAACTGATGATCCAGCAGGCGCAGGCTGATTTCGAAGGGGAGGTGTTTACCCATCAGGTAAAAGTGTGTGATGCCTACCTTTTAGCGCTCAATGCCCAGAAGTCCGTGGCCCTGCAAACCGTCAACCTGGAAAGGGCACAGGCGCTGCAAACCATTATCCGAGCCAGCACCGAGGGCGGGCTGCGTCCGGGAATCGACAGTGCCGTGGCCAACACGGAAGTAGCCCGGGCGCGCTTGCAGGTGCTCGAAAGTCAACAGATTGCCCAGCAGCAGGTGTTGCGGCTCACCGAACTGGTGGGGCAGCCTAATCCGGTGGTGCAACTGGACTCATTAGGATTCTACGATCAATTACCGGTGCTGGCAATAACACCCACCACGGGCAGTTTGCACCCCCAGTTACGGGCTTTTCAGAAAGGTCTTGATCTTAGTCAGGCGAATCTGGACGGTTTAAAAGCAGCGACCCTGCCCTCGATTTCGCTGCTCGGGTCGCTACAGGGCCGGGGCTCGGGCATTGGCAAAAGTCCCCAGGCCGATGGCACTTTTTCGATTGATCCCACCCTGGGAGCCGGTTTACCCCTGCGGTCTTTCAACTACATTGTGGGCCTAACGGCCATCTGGCGACCCAGCGACCTGTTGCGCACCAAATACGCCCTGACGGCCCAGCGGGAACGCATCAACGCCCTTCAACAACAGTACAACCAACAAACGCTGGCCCTAAAAACCGCCGACCAGAATGCCACGCTTCAACTGGAACTGGCGCAGTTAAGAGCCCAGCAGGCACCGCTCCAACTGGATGCTGCCCGGCAAGCCTACGGCCAGGCGCAGGCCCGGTATGAATCGGGCCTCGACAACATCCTGACCCTGACCCAGGCCACCGCGCTACTCAACCGCGCCGAAGTCGATCAGGCGCTGACCACCAACAGCGTCTGGCGGGCGCTGCTGCTCCGGGCGGCCACCGCTGGTGATCTGGGTTCTTTTTTACAACAACTGCCCCGCTAACCCAACCCCTATGCTGAAAACTGCCTTAGCTAAACCCATTACGGTCATCGTCGCGCTGCTGGGCGTGGTGGTCTTTGCCGTGCTGGCCCTGCTGAAAATACCGGTGGATATTTTCCCCGGCCTGAACCTACCCACGATCTACATTGCCCAACCCTACGGCGGCATGACCCCCGCCCAGATGGAAGGCTTTATCGCCACCCGCTACCAGAACCAGTTGCTGTATGTATCGGGTATCAAGGCGGTCGAGGTAAAAAACATTCAGGGGCTTTGTCTGGTCAAGTGTACGTTTTACGAAGACGTCAACATGGCGCAGGTTTCCGGCGAAGTGGCCAATCAGGTTAGTCGGGTGATGAATTACCTGCCGCCCGGTACGGTCCCGCCCACGGTGGTGCGCTTCGATGCATCGAGTCTGCCGGTGGGTCAATTGGTGTTCAGCAGCCGCCGGGCTTCGCTGGGGGAAATGCAGGACCTGGCCTCCACCCGGATTCGGCCCCTGTTTTCGCAGATTCCGGGCGCTTCGGCTCCGCCCCCGTTTGGCGGAAACGAGCGGACCGTGGTGGTGCGCGTATCGCCCGAACGCATGCGCAGTTACGAACTGACGCCCGATGAGATTGTGCAGGCGGTGGTAAAAAACAACCAGATCTCCCCCGCCGGTAGCGTGCGGATTGGCGACTATACGGTTATGACCCCCAGCAATACCGTGCTCGACAAAGTAGACGAATTCATGGACGTGCCGCTGCGCAAAGGCGTGGGTCCAACGGTATTTTTGCGCGATGTCGCCACGGTCGAAGATGCCACCGACGTGCCGGTGGGCTACGCGCTGGTCAATGGGAAGCGGTCAGTGTATATTCCGGTGACCAAGACCGCCGATGCGTCCACCATGAGCGTGGTAAATGCGCTAAAAGGCAAACTCTCCGAAATGCAGGCGCTTTTGCCGGACGATGTGCAGCTTTCCTATGAGTTTGACCAGTCGAAATACGTCACGCAGGCCGTCCACAGCCTGGGGGTTGAAGGGGGCCTGGGAGCGGTGTTAACCGGCCTGATGGTGCTGTTGTTTCTGGGCGACTGGCGCAGTTCGCTGATTGTGATTCTGACGATCCCGGTTTCCATTCTGGCAGCCATCCTGCTCCTCAACCTGTCGGGTCAGACCATCAACATCATGACGCTTTCGGGGCTGGCGCTGGCCATCGGAATTTTGGTTGACCAGGCCACGGTTGTGATTGAAAACATTCACCAGCACCTGGAGATGGGCAAGCCTAGAGCCAGGGCCATTCTGGATGCCTGCCAGGAAGTGGCGTTTCCGCTGCTGCTGATCACCTTGTGTATTTTGGCCGTTTTCGCCCCGGCCTTTCTGATGCACGGGGTACCGCGGGGCATGTTCCTGCCCCTATCGCTGGCCGTTGGCTTCTCGATTATCGTCTCTTATTTGCTTTCCCAAACCTTCGTGCCGGTCGTCTCCAACTGGTGGCTGAAAGGACATGACCATCCGGCCCCCCACGATCTGAGTATTCTGCCGGATTTGGATAACAAAAAAGAAATCCGGCAGGAGGTCTACGAGAACCAGCATCCCGCCAAGGTAAGCGGCTTTGAACGGTTTAAGCTGGGGTATCTACATCTGTTGGATGGTCTACTGGTGCGCCGGGGCCTGGTAATGATCGGTTACGGACTGCTCTGCGCCGTCTTAATTGGAATCGGTTTTACGCAGATTGGTCAGGATATGATGCCCCGGCAAAACCACGCCCGCCAATTTCAGGTCCGGATTGTGGGACCTCAGGGCCTGCGCATCGAACGGACCGAAGAGCTTACCAAGCAGGTCATCCGGCAGATTGCCGATCTGGTCGGTGCCAAAAATGTAGCCATTTCCTCCGCTTTTGTCGGTATGACGCCCTCCAGCTACGGCACCAGCGCCCTGTACGTGTTTAACGCCGGGCCCCACGAAGCCGTCTTGCAGGTGAATCTCTCGGATACTTACGAAGTTCGTTCGTTGGATGCCCTAAAGGAACAGATTCGACAGCGTGTGCGGCAAAAGCTGCCCCATGTGCGGCTGTCGTTCGAGCCCATCGACTTAACCGATAAGATCATGAGCCAGGGGGCCCAGACACCGATCGAAATTCTGGTGGGTGGCAAAGACCTGGCGGAAGGCCAGCACTACGCCAACCGGCTGCTTGCCCGGCTGCGGGAAATTCCCTACCTGCGGGACTTAAGGATTAACCAACCGCTGAGTTACCCGACGGTGCAAATCCAGGTAGACCGGGAGCGGGCCGCCCAATTGGGCCTGAGCACCGATGAGATTGCCAAATCGTTGGTGGCCGCTACCTCATCCAGTCGCTTCACGGCCAAAAATCTCTGGCTTGATCAATCCAAGGGCTTTGCCTACCAGGTGCAGATTGAGCTGGAGCAGGAGCACATGAAGTCGGTGGCCGACATTCAAAGTATTCCGTTGGTTAAGGGCCAGCTCCGGCCTACCCTGGGTGACGTGGCCACCATCCGCCCCGTCAACGTGCCCGGGCAGTACGACCGCATCGGCCCCCGGCGCATCATCACCGTTTCGGCCAACATTCACAACCAGGACCTGGGTACGGCTACGCGGGATGTGCAGGCCGCTATCAATCTGGCAGGCGATCCGCCGAAAGGTTCGGTAGTCGAGTTGCGGGGGCTGGCGCAGTTGCTACAGGAGACGCTCAGCAGCCTCCAGTTCGGGTTGGGGTTGGCCATCGTGGTCATTTTCCTGCTGCTGGCGGCCAATTATCAATCCTTTAAAGTGGCCGGGGTGGTGTTGGTCAGCGTACCGGCCGTTTTGGCGGGTTCGCTAACCCTGCTGCTGCTAACCGGTCAGACTCTGAATCTGCAATCATACATGGGCATCATTATGTCTGTTGGCGTCTCGGTGGCCAACGCCCTGTTGCTGGTCACCAACGCGGAGAGTCTGCGAATCCGGTACCGCGATGCCAAAGCGGCTGCGCGGGTGGCCGGGGCGGCCCGCTTGCGACCTATTCTCATGACCGCGCTGGCGATGATCGCCGGGATGATTCCCATGGCCAGCGGGCTGGGCGAATCCGGGGAGCAGACGGCTCCACTGGGCCGGGCCGTCATCGGCGGTCTGCTCTTTTCGACGGTTGCCGCCCTGCTGATTCTGCCCGTTGTCTTTGCAAGTGTTCAGCGCCAAACGACGTTTGATTCCCCCTCGCTTGATCCCGACGATCCGGCCAGTACGGTATACGATGGTAACCATCCGACCAACCCTGTTCTTGAAACCAGTATAACGCATTGAAATTGGTAAAATCATGCAGATTCCACCTCTTTTCCAGTCTTATCTAATCGGGCTGCTAGTGTCCGTCACCGGGTTAATGGTGAGCAGTTGCGGAGGCTCATCGGTAGATAACAACCGAATGGCCGAGGCCCCGCTCGACGAAGAGATTCGCTACGAAGCCGTCCGGCTGACGGCCTCCCGTCCGACTCGGGAACTGAATTTACCGGGTGAACTGGAAAGCTATTACGAAACGGATTTATATCCGCGGGTCAGTAGCTACGTCAAAGCGCTCCACGCCGACATCGGCGACCGGGTCAGCCAGGGTCAGGTGCTGGCCGAACTGGAAGCCCCGGAACTGACGGCCAACCTCACTGAAGCCTTTTCGAAGGTTAAAGCTGCCGAAGCCGTGTATGGGGCCAGCAAAGGAACCTACCAGCGTGTGTTACGGACGAGCAAAACCCTGGGGGCCATCTCCCCGGTTGACCTGGATGCGGCCCGGACCAGGGCGATCTCGGACAGTCTGGCGGTGGTGGCGGCCAATGCGCACTATAGCTCTGTGCAGCAACTGGTTAGTTATCTTAAAATAACGGCTCCCTTTACGGGGGTGATCACCGACCGCCGGTTATCCCCGGGCGCGTTCGTCGGACCGGGCGGGCAGAACGGCGTGCCTATCCTGAAAATCAAGCAACTCGACCGGCTGCGGCTACGGATTGCGGTGCCGGAAGCGTACCTGGGTGACATCCGGCGGGGGAATCCCGTACGGTTTACGGTGCGTAGCTTTCCTAATCAAACCTTTACCGGTCGTATCAGCCGGGTCGCCAACAGTGTTCGGCCCGAAACCCGTTCAGAACTGGTGGAAATTGATTTCCAGAACAAGGGCGGAAAACTTAAACCGGGCATGTTTGCTTCTGCCCGCCTGCCAGTCAGCGCATCGGGTGAGGGAAGCCTGTATGTTCCTAAATCGGCGGTTGTCAGCACGATGGACCGGACGTTTGTGATCAAAGTAGTAAATGGAAAAGCCGTGCGGACCACCGTGCAGAAAGGCGATGATGCGGCCGGACAGACACAGGTATTCGGCGAAGTAAAGCCCGGAGAGATCATTTTGAAAACCGCCAGCGAAGAACTCACAGACGGAACTTCCGTCAATATTCAGGTTGTCAATGGCTGATCATTTCACCATTTGTAACGGCCCGCCAGATTTTCGAAGAACCCTCGTTTTGTACAGATACATACACTCTAAATAGTCCCTTTTTTATCTTAAGAAAGAGCTAGGTCAGATAGCCATGAATTCATGATTGAGACCGGTTCTTTCACCCCTTTTCAGCATAGAACTTTTGACCAAGAAGCTAAATGGACTTCATTTACTGCTGTTTACCTGAGCCTCCCTGTATTTGATTGGCTTGCAGCGCTCATGCTTCAGTAGTGATCTATGTACTTGAATTATTCTTGTTTTCGTCTTTTTCTTTTGTGAACCGGGTTTGGCCGGATTGAGCCAGCGCTTCCCGCACGAATCCGGCTTTTAAATGCTCATAAAAAGAATGCCGGTCAATCAACGAGGATGCCCCATGAGCCACCAGCCCACCCAGTAGCAACTGAAAGATCGCCGAATGCCGATCCGTCATTTCCAGCACCAAAATGGCGGCCGTGAAGGGAGAGCGCACCACCCCGGTCAGGAAACTAACCATACTCACCAGAATCAGCAGATTCCGGTCAACGGGTGCTACCTGAAGCAGCCGGCAAAGGCCATCGCCCAGCACGGCCCCCGCACTCAGGGAGGTAGCAAACACGCCACCGGCTCCTCCACTGCAATAACTGAGGACCATACCGGCAAACCGTACCGGAAAAAGATAAGCCGGCGCTGAAATCCCGCTATCAAACAAGAGTCGGTTAATCAGGGACTTACCCGTCCCCGCGGCATCCGTTCCCAGCCCGAACGTCAGACCCGCCAGCAGCAAACCACACCCCACGACCCAGCCAACCCGTTGCAACCGGCTGCCCAGCCGTTGGCGGTAGCTATTGACCCACAGCAGCGTTTGGGCCAATAGCGCACCGGCCAGGCCACACACCGTGGCCACCGCGGCAATAATGGCCAAAATCCAGCCGGTAGAAGCCTGTACTTTGGGAAAACCCAGGTACAAATAAGGCCCTAAAATAGCTTGGGCGGTGATGCCGGCGATGATTACCGCCGTAAACACGGCGGTGCGAAACCGGGTGATGTGGGTTTGCGTCAACTCTTCGACCACGAAGACAATACCGCCAAGGGGTGTATTGAACGCGGCAGCCAGCCCGGCGGCTCCGCCCGTAATTAAGGCAATTTGCCGGGATAACTGCGGCCAGCCTTCGGGTTGAAGGCGGTTGATGGCCCGGAAAATTGCTGCCGAGATCTGAATCGTGGGCCCTTCCCTGCCGATGACCCCTCCCCCCAGTAACAAGACGCCACTGCTGAGAACTTTTACCAGCGCAACGCGTAAGCTCAGCAGGTAAGCGGTGTGCCCATGCAGGCGGGGGTTGGACAGTTCGATGCCCGCCATGACCTGGGGGATGCCACTGCCGCGGGCCGCGGGAGCCAGCTGATCGACGAGTACCCAGGCGATCACAAACGCAATGGGCGTTAAAGCAAAAGCCAGCAGAGGTTCAGTGGTCAACCAGGAGAAGCTGATGCGTTCGGCCCAAACAAAAAGTTTCTCGTAGCCCACGGCTGCCAGGCCCGTCAGCACGGAGGCTACCCAAAAAGGAAAGCTCTGCAGAATTAGCCGACGCACCCGCTCGGTATAAAACGGATGAATTACCTTGCGGTCGATCCAGGCCAAAACCTGCGCGTAACGGGAGTCCTTCCTAGACATAGTGGTTGTCGTTGTAGATGCTCAGAAGCCGAGGGTTTCGCTTTTAGATAAAAAGTTTGAACGGTTTGTGGCTAGAATCAAACGTACGGACATTTCTCTTTCGAAGCCCATTTTTCCAGGAAAATCCTACCGCTGACGATTGTGAGCGTTGTTGTAAACCTGGGGCGAATCGTGAAATGAAGCAGATTGATGACTCGCAAACTCCTGCCATTCAGGCACTTCTTCTATTTATTGATCTAATTCTAGAGACTACGCTTGAAATCCTTGGTAGATAAGGTAGCCAATCAAGAATCAATTCATTGCGCCTGATCGCCCGCTTTTTTAATTGCTTCCTGAACATGATCGGCAATCCGATTGTCGGTTGTCTGGACTGTGAGTAGCCGGTCATTTGTATCCAGGTTCCAGCCATCAATTTGCTCAATATTATTTAAGGCCAGGGAAATGGCGGCAACCGCATCGGGGTGCGCACCGTCGTACGGAAATGTAGCGTTTCCATGTAACCGATTCGTTTAGTGTTTCTTGAATAACCTTACCAAACGGAAACTGTTCTAAGGAAGCTGCCCATCCGCAACCGACCGTTTTTACCAGGCTTTTTTCAACTTCGGTTGGGGCATTGATCGTTGGGCACCCTCTTCCTGTTAAAGCGATTGAAAACAATTTACTGGCGGTTTGACTTGAAAAGAAAACAGGAGTTCATTCTAAAATCCCATAAAATGGCCGACGAATTTGAAAAGAGCCTATTGACCAGACCCGGAGACCCCTATCCGCGAGGGGCTCACTTTGATGGAATAGGGACGAATTTTGCCCTTTTTAGTGAAAACGCCACTGCGGTATCGCTCTGTCTCTATGATGCTCATCAACCCGAGCGGGAACTCGTCCGCATTCCCCTGGTTGAACGCACCGAGATGATCTGGCATATTTACGTGGAGGGCCTAAAACCCGGACAACTTTACGGCTACCGCGTCGAAGGCCCCCATGACCCGGCCAATGGGCATTACTTCAATTCCTCCAAGTTACTGCTGGATCCCTACGCCCGGGCCATTCACGCCCCCATTGTTCATCAGGATGCCTATCTGGGGTACGATTTCACCAGTGCTGCCCACGATCGGTATTTAATTCCTAACCAGATTGACAGCGGCCCCGTCGCGCCCAAAAGTGTGGTGATTGATCCCTCCTTTGACTGGGAAGAGGATCGGCACCTGGCGATTCCCTCCCACCGCTCGGTGATTTATGAACTGCACGTCAAAGGATTTAGCCAACAGCATCCGGACATTCCCGAGGCCTTACGCGGATCGTATGCCGCCCTGGCTCATCCCGAAAGCATCCGCTATTTTAAGAAACTGGGCATAACGGCCATTGAGCTCATGCCGGTCCATCAGTTTACAAGCGAAAGTTACTGGGGCTACAACACCATCGGTTTCTTTGCGCCCCACAATGGATATGCCTCCTCGGGAATGCGCGGGCAGCAGGTGACCGAGTTTAAACAAATGGTCAAAGCGCTTCACCGGGCGGGCATTGAAGTTATTATGGATGTGGTGTATAATCACACCGCCGAGGGAAACCGATTTGGTCCCACGCTCATGCTGAGAGGCATCGATAGCCGGTCTTATTACCGGGTGGTCGAGTCGCAGCCGGAGTTCTACATGGACTATACCGGCACGGGCAACACCCTGGATTTAACTCACCCCCGCGTTTTGCAGATGGTGATGGACAGTCTGCGGTACTGGGTGAGCGAAATGCATGTGGATGGGTTTCGTTTCGATCTGGCCACCGCCCTGGCCCGCGATGAAACCCAAGCCGGGCGCGTATCGTCCTTTCTGGATGCGGTTGCCCAGGATCCGATCTTAACCCGGGTCAAACTGATTGCCGAGCCCTGGGATATCCATTCCTATCAGGTGGGGCATTTTCCGGTTCGCTGGGCTGAATGGAACGGACGCTTCCGCGACACGGTCCGCTCCTTCTGGAAAGGCGACGAAGGGCAAGCTCAGGAGATGACCCTGCGGCTGCTGGGCAGTCCGGATTTGTACGGCAACGATGGGCGCTCACCCACGCACAGCATCAATCTGATCACGGCCCATGATGGCTTTACGCTCCAGGACCTGGTTAGTTACAACCACAAGCACAACCAGGCCAACGGGGAAGACAACCGGGATGGCCACGATCATAACCTAAGCTGGAACCACGGTGTGGAAGGACCAACGGATGATCCGGCGATTCTGGAGCTGCGGGAACGCCAAAAGCGGAACTTTCTCATGACACTGTTTCTGAGCCAGGGCGTACCGATGCTGCTGATGGGTGACGAATACGGTCGAACGCAGCGGGGCAACAACAACGCCTACTGCCAGGATAACGAAATCAGCTGGATGCACTGGCAGTGGAACAAAGAGCAACAGGCCTTATTTGCTTTTACCAGCCAGTTGATCGCTCTTCGAAAGGCCTATCCCCTGCTTTCCCGGCGCCGGTTTTACCAGCCCCCGCAACTCGTCTGGTTGCGCAACGATGGTTTACCCCTGGAAGCCGAAGACCTCCAAAATCCGCACACGCGTTGCTGGGGTCTGTTGCTGGATGGCTCAACGGTGGATGAACAGGACCGAGAGGGCGCGCTAATTGGGATGCAGGGCGATCAACCGGTGTTGCTGCTGTGGATTCTGAACGCTTACTGGGAAGAACTCACGTTTGATCTGCCCCCGGTTGGCCCAGCGGGTTGGGAAATTGTTGTGGACTCCACCAGCGATCAGGTTACTTCCCAAAAGGGGCCGGCACAGGAAGCGAGTTCGCTTGTTGTACCCGCCCGCTCATCTGTCCTGTTGCGAAATCATACAGACTAGGGGTATCAGGTGTAAACTACCCTGAACAGCCTCCCAACCAGGGTCAATACCGACCGTTTACTAAACGCAATGGGGTCGTAACGAATCAATTTTTGACTGAATATATGGAACCCTCTCGGGCTTAAAATGAACACTGGAGTATCGTAAGGCTCAGAAAGGTCTGAGTAGCTGACGAGTCGAGTTAGAATGGCGTAAAAAGGATAAGAATCCATTAATTTTTAAAAATAAGATAAGACTACTGCGCAATTTCATGCGTGATCGGCCTAATCAAGTTGTAATGGCGTACTTCGTAGGCGTTTTTGCTTATTGCCTTATTTTGCTGACGTGATTCGCGGAAACGAAGAGCAAAAGTTTGTCCTCTCAACCGCTATATTACTTGGTTTAATACTGGCGCTGGGGGCGTGGCGGCCCTCATTTTTTTGTCACCATACTGCAGAATCCTTGCAGATAGGCACCATCGTCCATCATATCAGCCGGAAAACAATCAAAGCCATTGATGAACTGGTTTCTGGTCAAACCGGCCAGCCAGTCGACATTCCCCTGAGCATGATGCGATCAGATATGGCCTTGAACCCACTACCAGACAAAGTAGTGGGTTACTAACCGTATGCTACTGGAAATAATAGTTAAAATCCAGTAGCATATGCATATTTATGACTTATTAAGCTATTACTCGACACCTTTTTCGATGGAAGGTTACGGTCCGCCGTTGCGGTCGAAGCCTATCGTGCCGAACGAGTCCAAGCTGCCGAGTTGAAAGAAACGTTGGGCATCTCCAAGACGGAACTGCGTTCTCTAAACCATTATTACTTTCGATACCATCTATTTCCCCTTTTACATTTTAAAAACCGTTGTAAGTCGATGAAACGGGACACAGATTTCAGCAAAGTAGAAGAGATTCAGTACCTTGGAAGCCCGCTTTCAGTAGTTGAAAGTGGCCGGATTCTTTTCTAGCCAAACTGATCATCTCTCCTTAAGCCAACCCATGAACCGAAGAACTTTCTCCAATAACCTCCTTAGTATTTCAACAGGTGTGCTCTGTGTTCCCAAGGCAATATGGTCTTACGAAAATGTGGCTGGCCGATTAGAGAAAATACCGAAAACGGACACACACGTACATTTATTCGATTTGAAAAATTTATCCTACGGTTGGTTAAAAAACTCGCCCAAAATCAACCGTAATTTCGATTTACAGGATTATAAAGAGGCTACGAAAAGTTCGAACATCGGAAAAATGGTTTTCATGGAAAGCGGAACGGATGCCCATTTAGGTCTCAAGGAAGCTACCCTA
The DNA here is from genome assembly GCF_003259745.1 of Larkinella arboricola. Taxonomy (GTDB): domain Bacteria; phylum Bacteroidota; class Bacteroidia; order Cytophagales; family Spirosomataceae; genus Larkinella; species Larkinella arboricola. The sequence continues at coordinate 16,588 of NZ_QLMC01000010.1, forward strand.
GTAAGCCAGTTGGCCCTATCCGAACCAAAGATCAGGGGAATAGTGGCCAAGGCGGACCTTACGCAAGGGCCTGGCACTGAAAAAGCATTGGAGCAGCTTTGTGAACTCCCTTTGGTTAAGGGCATCCGGGCCGGCTTCCCGAAAAATGCGGCAACTTCCAACGGTTTTTTAGAGGGCTTCAAGGCATTGGCCGATCGCAAACTGAGTTTTGACTTGTTGATTTCACCACCACTTATGGCCGAAGCGGCCAAGGTGGCCATCAAATTTCCTGATACGATTTTTATCCTTGATCATCTGGGAAATCCAAACGTAGGGGATGCAGATACTACACAATGGCGGAACGGAATAGAGAAGTTAGCGGAACTGCCCAATGTGAACTGTAAAATTTCGGGTATCATTACCCGTTTCGGGAAGGATTGGTCGGTCGAAAAGATCAAGCCCTATATCCTATACGTCATCGAAAAATTTGGGATGGACCGTTTGGTCTACGCCGGAGATTGGCCCGTAGTACTGCTGGCCGACTCCTACAAAAGGTGGTCCAGGGCTTTTGAAAAAATTACAGAACAATTTTCCGATGAAGAATTGCACAAGATATATCATAAAAATGCAGATCACATCTATCGGTTATGAAAAACAAAAGCGACATGAATTTTCGGGCAGGCAATAGGGCTTGGTTGTTTTTCCTTTGCTATTTGTTGCTCAATACGTTGATTTCAAACGGTCAGTCCACCCCGGCCTACAAAACGTCCAGAAACGGGAGAGTATTTCAAATTTTTCAATTCCCCAGAAATCAAATGCCGCGAATCGACGGGGACAAAAGCGATTGGACAATCGTACCTGAAAATTACACCTATGGTACAGATCTCTTAAGCGATACCGAAGACGGTATGGGCACTGACATCGACCCCAAAGACCTTGATGTAAAAGTGACCATCGGATGGGTCAAAGGTCTGAATCGTCTTTATTTTCTCTACGAGGCATACGACGATTTTTGGGATTTTGAACGTTTCAACCCCGAGGGTTATATGAATGACATATTTGAGCTCGTGGTCGATGGCGATCTTTCAGGAGGTCCTTTTATTCAAAACCCCTTATATGATCCTGAGCAGATGAAGTGGCAACCTCAGTCCGCTTCTTATATCGAAAACCATTTTAATTTTAGTGGCGTACACGCGCAGAACTACCACATCTATACACCGCCGGTAAATAATGCATGGGTATTGGTCTGGGGGAGCCAACCCTGGGTGTCCGAGTTTCCGCACGCGAACTATGCCTATGATTATCATTTTAAACATGGGGAAAGCGGTACGTTGATTTTGGAAGGCTGGATCACCCCCTATGACTACGCTCCCCATGAAGGGCCGCAAAAGGCCGTGGAATCGGAACTAAGGGAAAATAAGGTGATCGGCCTCTCCTGGTCGATATTAGATTTTGACGGGGGGAAAAGGGAAGGTCATATCAACCTCGCCCACAATACCAAAATGGTTAACAATGCCTCGTATCTTTGTGCCTTTCAACTGATGCCGTTGGAAAAAAAGTTTTTGGAGCCCATTAAAGCAGCATGGACGTTCAAGGTTGTGGACGAAGAAAAGGGAATAGTGTCCTTCAAAGATGAATCCATTGGAACAATCAATAAATGGACCTGGGATTTCGGCAATGGCGATAGCTCGACGGAACAAAATCCGGTTTACCGGTTTAAGAATAAAGGGGTGCGTACGGTCATTACCTTAACGGTTGAAGGGCCCGAAGGCCGTTCCAAACGTACCCGGTATTGGGAAGTGATGATACGGTAAGGCAATACCTGATCAGCGGTAGAACTCATGCCCCTGATTGAGGCCGCGCACTCCGTAGATCACAGGAGGACTACCGACTTCGAGTGCCCCCAAATCCGGAGCTTTGCCGGTAAAGTTATCATTTACGTTGGGAATAAAAATGCCGGCATCTACCGCTTTCCCCCTGGGATTAAGTTTAAAATTAAGATCTACTGCGTGATAAACGGGACCCGGCCTACTCCCCAACGGTGTACCTGCCATTGCTTGAATCGGTTTTTGAAGATTTTCAAAAATATCATAATCGACCGTTATACCATGTGCTTCAAGACCGCTCGCTTTGGTAAGGCTCATCAATGTCTTAAACCCTGCCTGCTCCCCACGGGGTGAAAACCAAATAAATTGGTTTTCAGGGCTTTGATGGCCTTGGTTTGGCCGGTATCCGTTATAATCAGCCACCGAATAGGCGGTGGTAAAGGGGAATGCAGCAACGTTTACCGGCCCGTCTGTACCAAGAATCAAATTATTCCGATAGTTTGAATTTGGGTATTTGGAACCTGCGTTGTTTTCCGTAATGAACGTGTTATGATAAGCCGTGAGACCGGGTACCCCCCCGTGAATTTTAAGGGCTCCTCCCAGTGGTACATTATAGAGGATATTCCTAATATAGTAGGCAGGGCCACCAAATACGGGTTGGGCACTTATTCCATTCTCGGCAGCGTTGACACCCCTATTGCGCATGATACGAATATTGTGCACACCACCGTCCGCTTCAATAAAGTCATCGACCATAAGGTGTAAATCGTTGTTGTAAATATCGATCGACACCGCTTTTAGCTCCTGTTCTTTCTCAGGGGTACCATAGGTTGAGATACCAATAGCATCGTGGAAAAAGGCAATGGAATTATGGGCAATTACATGTCCAGGACCATACACTTTGATTCCATAGTAAGAGTCTAATAGATGCGTCCCGTAAGGAATCAGACCCTCTCGGTGAGCAGACCAACCGTACAGTCTATAACGATCATCACGGCCAAGCAGGACGTTATCTTGAATAAGAAAGTTTTTTGAACCGGCATATTCTGTTACAATACCCTCACCAACATTCTCAAAACGACAATTCCGTATGGTCAAATCACTTGCTCCTGCCAAATGTTTCCGGCCGGCATCGAAAACTCTGCCGGCATTCCTAAAGGTAAGCCCCTGAAAAATATGATGTTCAGTGGCCATGACATTAAATAGAATAGCGGCTCCCGCTCCATCAAAAATGACCTCACCATCCCCTGCTGCTTCGATTACAATAGGGCGCTCCGCAGTGCCTTTTGCCGTGAAAAAATAAGTCCCGTCGAAGGGTATATTATGCCAATCCGGATAGTTAAGAAGGACCCCCTGATAGAGTCCTCCGTGGATTTTAATAATATCTCCAGGCTGCACCACATCCTCAGCTACCACATTCCAATCGCCCTTTGTGTTTTCAGAACCGCCGTAAGCAGCAACCAGACCGGGGTAATTCGGCTTTTCTTTCTCACCTGTATAATACTGGGAATATACATGTCTTATCCTTCCTCCACTGGCAGCCTTAGGCTCGGCACGGGTGGAAACGTTGATTTCTTTAACCGCTTCCCCTTCGACCCCATCAGGATCTTCTAATGTAAAGCGAGCCTCATACTTGGTATTGGGATTAACTTCCAAAATACTTCCAGCAAACATATGGGGAGTGGTGTAATTAATTCCCGCCCTTTCGATATGTTCCCCCCCAATTCTTAGGAGAGGCATTCCCTTTTTCCATTTGTTGCCCGATCCCGCGATTCGATACTCGACCTTTACGGTGGCATTACGGTTTTCGTCACCATCGATATACCATTCAAACCCCAGGTTTTCAAGTGTTGGTGGTTCAACAATAAATTTTTGGCCCTGAACCTTGTTCTGGGCTGGTGAAAGATGTGGGAGAAGAAAGAGTATGACGACAAACCCTCCGATCAGGTTCGGTAATACCCTTCCTTTAAAGTAGGATATTTTTCTTACGTCTTCCCTTGGAAAATAATACTTCTGCATTCTTTTTATTTTAAATATGCATTTGTATAAATGATTTCTACACTTAGTAAAAAACTTCCTGCTTATTTTCCGAGCAATTCCTTCCAGACCCCTCCATTATTGTTTGCTCTTTAATTTATTCCTCACGTTAGCCACCTCTTTTTCATGGATAACACCTGCGTTATTTTTGAAATTCAATCTGATGTAGGAGGTTACTTTAGAAACCTCAGCATCGCTCAAAAAATCATGTTTGGGCATCTCGCCATTGAAGAGCTTTCCATTGACTGTAATCGGCCCTTTAAGTCCCTCTAATACTACGGTTATTAGCCTGTTTTTATCTCCGGTTACCCAGTCCGATTCCTCTAAGGGAGGATAACGATTACCGTCTCCCTTTCCATTTTTCTGATGGCAGGAAATACAATAAGCAGTATAGATTTTCTGACCTTCATCCGCCATGCCTTTGACAAGGTTATCTTTGACCTTATCAGGAGTCTTAAGGTGTTTTAGCATTTTACGACCTTCCATTTTTGCCAACTGATCCGTTCCGAAATTTTCTTTGTTCCCCTTATACATGATTCGCCATATCTTTCCTGTGACAATATCACTTATGTACAAGGAACCGTCAGCCCCCATTGCTATCCCCATCGGGCGATGAGCAGCATCAGATGAACTCACAATAGTCTCTTGCTCAGCAAATCCATCAGCAAATACTTCCCAAGAGCCTGACGGCACACCGTTTTTAAAAGGAACAAAACAGACAAAAAAACCTGATTGCTGGTAGGGGGCTCGGTTACTTGATCCGTGAAAAGCTATAAAAGCGCCATTTTTATAATGGTCTGGGAATTGGTTGCCCGTATAAAAGAAAAGATCATTCGGTGCCCAATGGCCTGGGAAGCCAATAAGAGGATTTGCAGGTTTATCCACCTCTTTTAAATCGACACCATGGTATTCGGGAGCAACAACTTTTTTTTGTTGCAGTTGGTCATAATAATAGTACGGCCACCCACCGTTCATTCCTTCTTTCACTTCAAAAAATTCTTCAGATGGTAATAAGGCACTTTCCCATTCTGAATAAAGTGATGGCCATGTTTGATGTAGACCGTCTCGGCCGTGTTCTACCGCGAATAAAGTATTAGTTGCCTGATTCCAGTCCATCGCTATCCCGTCTCTAAGTCCGGTGGCATACCGAACACCGTCTTTTTGAGTTTGATCAAGTTTGTTAGCATCAAATCTCCATATACCGGCATGTTCAGCAAGTTCAGCGCACGGATATTGACCTGGGCTTTCGGGAGTCCTGTTATCAATCTGACAATTATTACTTATTGACCCAAAGTTGACATACATGTGTCCATCGTCGTCAAACGCGAGTGATTTACCGATATGTTCAGTTATATAATTGTCTGTAAGAACAAGTTCTATTTTGCTTTCGGGAATTAGTTTACCCGGCGTTAGTTTCTGTCTATATACAGCCCCCTTCGTACTAAAATAAATATAACCATTATATATTCTCATACCTGTTGGGCCATAACCGCTCTCCGCTTTGTAATCTCCAAAATAGGCGATATTATCAGCCTTACCGTCGTTGTTGCTGTCTCTGATCGCAACATTTCCGGAATCTTGCTTCGCATAGGTTAGTTTTACATAAATGTCCCCGTTTTTATTTACGGCTAGATGTCTGGCATGGCCAATACTATCCGCAACAACCACAGCTTCAAACCCAACGGGTAAGAAAAGACCGCCATTGTCAATATCTCCTGCCGGGAGAGTTGATTTTTGAACACATCCGGAGAGGAAGGTACTTATTATAAAAATTAATAACAGTACAGTAAAACATGTTTTCGATAAATTCATTTCACTACATCAGATAAAAAGATTTCTTCCTTGGATTCAAGTAAAATTACCAAGGGTTTTATAAAATCCTTGGCTTTGCTTCACACTGACAATTTTCTTTGCCTTATCGGGTGTTTGTTATTTCATATTTCCGTTTATGAAATCTAATTTTATTTTACGTAAATATTGTTGTGACCCGTCCGGAAAAGTGTTGACCGTTTGTTGATAATCCGTTTTTACATGACCTTAGCCCTAAAAGCTGGACACGGTATTCATAGAGAAAATTGGGCGGTTTTGACAACTTAAACAATCCGAAATCGCTTATAAAAATGACGAAATACACGTTTGGTCACCTCTCCCCTTTTCAATACTTGCTTGTACTTGTACGATTCGAAATTCTGAGAGTGTTCCACAGTAAAGTACTACACTCATTATAGAATAGATTCCTAAGCACCTGTTTGACCCATTTTCGCTTGTTCCCCATCTTTGCGGGCGAAAAAATGGGTTATCCGGGGGAAATTCCCCCGCAAGGCCACCCGATTGTGTATCCGCTTATTTACTGGATCCGGATTAGGCAAAAAACGGTGTGGTGTTACACGCAGTCGATAGCCAACTAGCTCTCTTCATTTAGAGTAGCGGGCTTTTATCCCCATTCCAATCAATGAGCACCGCAACCGGTTTTTAGTAAGCTTGTGAAAATTAAGTTGCTACCTTTTGTGTTCAATTAATTAAACTCCAAAACGTACAGCAACTTACAGACGTAGTATGCGGATCACACATGAATTTTTACAACAGACACTCAACGGGATGTTTGAATATCCACTTCTCCAGGAACTGGCAGCGGTGGGTCAATTTAAAAAACTCACGGTTGGCGATTACCTTATTCGGCCCGGAGAATACATCCGCTCGATACCTCTTATAATCAGCGGTTCCGTTAAAATCATGCGGCCCGATTCGGAAGGGCGGGAAGCGTTGCTTTATTATCTGGGGGGGCTAGACTCCTGTGCAATGTCACTGACCTGTTGCCTGGGTAGTCGCCAAAGTGAGATTAGTGCTTTGGCGGAGGAAGAAACTACGCTGCTGGCCATTCCGGTCGACAAGGTTGATGAGTGGCTTTGTCGGTATTCGAGTTGGAAGCGGTTTGTGTTTGAAACCTACCAGAAACGATTTAATAATCTGCTGAATACGCTGAATGAAGTTATTTTTCACAAACTGGATGAGCGGCTGCTGACCTATCTGGATAAGAAAGCTGCCAATTGCCAGTGCTCGGAACTAGCCATTACCCACGAGGAAGTTGCCCAGGATCTGGCCACCTCCCGCGAGGTAATTTCCCGCTTATTAAAACAACTCGAAAAGGAGGGACACATCCAGTTAATGCGAAACCGGATCACCCTTTTGAAAAAAAGCGAGGCTATGTAACTTTTGTCACGGAAAGCCGCCCCCACACCATCGAATTTTGCTAAAAAAAGATAGTGAACTCCTTGCAATGGTTTGGCTTTTTGGCCTCGCTCTTCATTGGCCTCAGCCTTGGGGTATTGGGCGGAGGTGGTAGCATTCTGACGGTGCCCGTTCTTGTCTACCTGCTGGGCATCAACCCTGTGCTATCGACCGCCTACTCGCTGTTTGTGGTGGGTACAACCTCCCTGGTTGGGTCGGTCAATTATATAAAGCAACAACAGGTAAGTTTTAGAGCCGCTGCGTATTTTGCCCTCCCTTCCTTTCTGGCGGTCCTACTGACCCGAAAATACCTGTTACCGGCGATTCCCGATCCCGTCTGGTCAACCTCTATGCTGGTTGTAGGGAAGGATACGACCCTCATGGTGCTGTTTTCTCTAATTATGCTGGTAGCTGCATACCGCATGATCCGGCCCCAAAAAACGGAAGGCCAACAAGCTGATGAATCTTTGGTAGTTAACATTCCGCTTCTGATCGGTGAAGGACTGCTGGTAGGCACATTGACGGGGCTGGTCGGAGCAGGGGGCGGGTTTCTGATTATTCCGGCTCTGGTGTTGTTGGCCCACCTGCCCATGAAGACGGCGGTTGGCACCTCACTGTTCATCATTGCCCTGAACTCAATGGTCGGTTTTCTGGGGGACGTTTCTCATCTGACGGCCGACTGGCCCTTTCTGCTGGCCTTTACGAGCCTGTCCATTCTGGGGCTTGTACTGGGCACCCGGCTGGCCCGATATATTCCGGGTGAAAAACTCAAGTCTATTTTTGGCTGGTTGCTGCTAGTGATGGGAGTTTTCATCCTGAGTCATGAAATAGTTCAATTAACCCGCGCGTGTGACTTTTGTCACTGATCTATAGCGGACCACGCTTTAGCTTTGCTAAGATTTTTTCATCAATCAAAATAGAACGATGTTCTTCCAACATATTTATGACAAAAGTCTGGCCCAATCAAGTTATCTGATTGGTTGTCAGAAAACGGGTGAGTCCATTGTGATTGACCCCAAACGGGATGTGGATACCTATCTAGAAATTGCCCGCCAGAACCGTCTTCGGATTACGCATGTGACCGAAACCCATATCCACGCCGACTTTCTGTCGGGCTCCCGGGAGCTGGCGGCTCTGACTGGAGCGACCCTTTATCTTTCGGATGAGGGAGGTCCGGACTGGCAGTACGAATTTGACCACATTGGCCTGAAAGACGGGAGCACCCTCACCATCGGTAACCTGGCTCTAGATGTGATCCACACGCCCGGCCACACACCGGAAAGTATCAGCTTCTTACTGACCGACCGGGCGGCTACTTCGGCGCCGGTCATGCTTTTCACCGGGGACTTTGTTTTTGTGGGCGATATTGGCCGACCCGACCTGCTTGAAAAAGCGGCAGGCTTGGTCGGCACTCAGGAAGCCGGAGCGAAACAGATGTTTTCTTCCCTCAGCAAATTTACCGCCCTGCCCGATTTTGTGCAGGTATGGCCCGGACACGGGGCAGGATCGGCCTGTGGAAAATCCCTGGGAGCGGTGCCCAGCACGACGGTGGGGTACGAAAAAATCCGAAACTGGGCGTTTCAACTCGACGATTCTGCCGAGTTTGTTGATTCTCTGCTCGCTGATCAGCCGGAACCGCCCGCTTATTTTGCCCGGATGAAAAAACTTAATAAGGTGATGCGGCCCCTGTTAACCCACGTTCCGATCCCTAAAAACTTACGTCCACAGGAAGTGAAGGAGGCTTTGCATAAAGGGATAAAACTGATTGATACCCGTGATAAAACCGAATTCGCCAAAGGCTTTGTCCCGGGTAGTCTGAATATTCAGGGAAATAACTCCTTTGTTACCTGGATGGGCTGGTTTTTAACGGCGTAGGCGCCCTTTATGCTGGTGGCATCCAGGGCGCAGATCGAGGACTTTTCCCGTCAATTGATGCGCATTGGCATCGACTCGATGCTGGGCTACGTGGAGGATGTCAATACCCTGGGCATCGAACTGGAGACTGTCAACCTCATCGATACCCAAACCATTGAAACTCTGGTGAGCCGCAACGACGTTCAACTGGTGGATTTGCGGGGAGCCGCCGAATACAAAGCCGGGCATATTGACGGAGCTGAATCGGTTTTTGTCGGTACCCTGCCAGCGCATCTGGACAAGATTTCTCGGGATAAAACCGTCATTATCTACTGTCAGGGGGGCGACCGGGCCACAATTGGCTACTCGTTGCTGATTCGTCATGGATTCAAAACCGTTAAAAATTACTCCGGTGGGATGAACGAGTGGGTCAAAAATTTAAAACTGGAACCGGCGGGCTAATGTTGGCCAGCGGCCTTCAACCTTATTCGACCCAGTTTAGCAATGATCAGCGGAATCCGCACGTAATTAATTTCTGTACCTTTTTAGTATTACATCATCTTATGTCTTTTTTGGAATTCATCCGACAGCCCTGGCCGTGGTATGTGGCCGGGCCACTGATCGGTTTAACGGTACCGGTCCTGCTACTGATCGGTAATAAATCATTTGGAATTTCTTCCTCTCTGCGCCACATCTGTGCGGCTTGTCTACCGGCCAAACTTCCATTTTTTTCCTACAATTGGAAAAAGGAAAGCTGGAATCTGTTATTTGTTACGGGCATTCTGCTGGGGGGCTTCATCGCGACTCATTTTCTGGACAATCCGAATCCTATTCAATTAGCTCCGGCCACCAAAATGGCGTTGCAAGCACTGGGCATCCAGGATTTTTCAGGATTCATGCCGAACGAACTCTTTGCTCTGTCTACTATGGCAACGGGTAAAGGATTTATTTTCCTGGTTCTGGGGGGCTTACTGGTGGGCTTCGGCACGCGCTGGGCTGGTGGCTGTACATCCGGGCACGCCATCATGGGCCTTTCTAACCTGCAATGGCCTTCGCTGGTAGCTACCATCAGCTTTATGGTTGGCGGCTTTGCCATGACGCATGTTTTCTTTCCTTTCATTTTCAAACTGATTTACCCATGAAACCCTCACCTCAAACGTCGGTCCGTCATAAACCTACAACCCATTCAACTGCAACGGTGTGCGATGCTCCCAACGTGGCCAGGGCCTCGGAGAGTGGAGTATCCTTGCTAAAATACCTGATTGTCGGCACTACCTTCGGCATTGTATTCGTAAAAGCCGAGGTTATTTCGTGGTTTCGCATTCAGGAGATGTTTAGGCTTGACTCCTTTCATATGTACGGTGTCATTGGTAGCGCCGTTCTGGTTGGAATGCTTTCAGTACAGCTGATCAAACGCTTCAATGTGAAAACGCTCCAGGGAGAAACCGTACAAATTGCTCCGAAAACCTTTCATAGAGGACAGATTTTTGGCGGCCTGATCTTCGGGCTAGGCTGGGCGCTGACGGGGGCCTGTCCCGGTCCTTTGTTTGCCCAAATCGGAAGCGGTTTTCTGAGTGTGGCCGTCACCCTGATCAGCGCGGTGGCGGGTACCTGGTTGTACGGTTATTTTCGCGAGCGGTTACCGCATTAAAGTGTATTTGTCTCGTCCTGAACTATGTTGACCGTTTTGATGAAAGTTACTACTTTTTAAGGGCAAATTCTGTTAGTCAGGGTTTTCGCTGACCGACTCCTTTTCCACTTTTTTGAAGATAACGATTTTCCACCTTTTTTAATGACCTGTTACTCTGATGCGCCTTCTGAGGTACGAGCATGTCACAGCTGAAGTGAGGTCTACACTACAGTATTGAATACCTCGATCCGACCGGTCTGCTGGCGCAGTGATGAATCAGATACTGGCCCATCTCTCGATCAATCTGTTCCAACGCTATCTGTAAAGCTACAGTTAACGGCATAGCCGCCCGTGTGTCCCCGCTATAATTTGTTTCGAGTAAGCATCCGTTACCAGCGAGATATACAGACATTATCTCATCCTAAAATCACCCGATTGTGTAGGAACCATTAGACCCCAAGGATAACTTATATCTACTTGACTTTCAGGGCGTAAGTCACTATCTTGACAGAGATTTCAAATTGCCGGGATAGAAATTTATGAACTGCCAATGCTTTGTATCTTGCCTAGTACTGGATGATAGGCCAACGCTGTTGATGTTCTTTGCCTAACTTTATGACAGAGCAAAGATTAATGCGATCTTACTCATTCAAGGATCATTCATGCCACTGTGTCATGCAGGTTATTCATCAGCTTCCTCATCCAGCCTTAACTCCGTACGTACACGGTTATTGGGAAATTCGATACGAGGTAAAACCAGGGGAGACTCATCCGTTATCCTTTGGCTGTACGGGGCGGACCCACTGGCTGATTTTCCTGGAAAATATGTTTCAGACAAGCTTCGATGACGGGCAGCCATTGACTAATTATAACTCTATGTTTATTGGGCAAATGATTCGCCCCTTTACCCACCAGTTGACTACCCCGGTTCAGGCAATCACCATTGATTTCACCCCAACGGGGTTTTACCAGCTCTTCGCACAACCCGCTCATGAACTGGCCGGACTTACCGTTGATACGAAACTTGGGGTAGGTCCCTCTACTGACAGTCTGGTTGATCAACTCCGGAATGAGCCGTCTCGTGCTGTCCGCTTTGGGCTGTTAGATGTTTTTTTCCTGCGTCGTCTCCACGACACTTCCCGATCAGACAACCAGATTGAAACGGCCGTTAAGCTGCTTCAGCAACAACCGGGTTGTCTACAGGTTCGGCAACTAGCAGATCTGATAAACTGTTCGGAACGAACGCTAAACCGTCGATTTACGCAAAGCGTGGGCCTCTCCCCAAAAGAGTACGCCCGGGTTCAGCGTTTTCTTCAAGCCCGGCTATGGATGGATACCCAACCGGCCCATCGCTGGGGCGACATGTTGACCCGACTGGGGTACTACGATCAGGCCCACTTCATTAATGAGTTTCGCTATTTTGCGGGTAAGCCCCCTGGGGTATACTTCTCCGACAAGCACTTCTCACTCGACTTTATGCGGGAACGTTGAGTTTTTAACCGGTTGCTCAAATGGTCATAACTTATGCATGAAGGTCAAAAGGTCTTTAAGAAGGAATCAATCAGAAATTGATACTTTTTGAGTTTGCCTTCTAAAAGGCAAATAATAGGATAATGAAGGCTGCGTATTTTATCCACGAAAAACGCTAAAATCTTCTCAATAAGGTTATGTCGTGGAATGGATTAAAGACCTACTACAAGCGAAGGTTTCATGGTCTAATCTCCTTTATTGAGCCATTGCTAACTCAATTGATCTGGATTACTGATTAGTAAGCCAGTAGTAGCATGCTGCTGGGCAAAAAAATCAGTAGGGGTCAAACCGGTTATTTGCAACAGATCGTTGCAAAAATGAGCTTGGTCATACCATCCACCGTAATACACCAAGTCTTGCCAGCAAGGCTTGGGCTGGCTCATTACCACGCGAAACATATTTCGAAAGCGCATGACCTGAGCAAAACTTTTGGGCGTAATCCCTACCTGCCGGCTAAACTCCCGGGTTAAACTTCGGGTACTGATCCGCGCTTCCTGGGATAAATTCCCAATGCGTCGGCTGCCGGGTTGAGCCAGCCAGGTGGCGGCCTGATCCACCCAGTTAGCAGAGAAGTAAGGCATCCGGTGAACATAAGCCAATAGGCCTTTTTCAATCAGCTGGATGCATTCCTGTATGGTTTCTAAGGTTCGGAGTTGATCCATTATTGCCCGCCATTGCTGGCGGAAGGTCAAGGGAAATACGGCTTCAATATCCAACACCTGATCGGCTAATTCCGCCATGGGAAGGCCAAAAAGCCGGTAGAAAGCCGTCGTTCGGAACGTGATCATTAGTAATTGACAGCCGGCTTGAGGAGTTAATTGCATCTGGTGGGTCATTTGCCCCCCAATAGCCACCGGCGGGAGGCCACACGTGGTACCGGAAAATGTAAAACGACACTCGGTTCCTAAGTTGATGATTAATCCGGAGCGTCCACCGGGTGGCAGCCCCTCTGACTTGATGGGATCAGCGGAAGACAGCAAGGTATATTCTTCGATATAATCTTGCAGACCCGCAGAAGGGGGGAAGTTCTGATAGCGCATATCCGGAATATCTTATTTGTATTTCAAATTAAGCATTAATCTATTTATAATCAATACTATAGGTAAATAATACTGGCTCTTGTAAAGTTGGCTGTAGGAACCCCTGCTTGGACATTCTAATCGGGGAGGCTGACTTCTTTTCGCCTGTATCTTGATAAACTCAGCCCCCAACTGGCTTTTAGGCATAGGCGGAGACATTTGAGCGAACGGCGCAAAAATGGCTGATTTTTCCAATACCCGGCAAATTCTCAAACCTACTTTTGTTAGGACGCCTACGTCATCTGGCAAGTCCATTTAGTCTTAGTTCACCTAGTTCAAAAGAGCAGTAACGCAAGGCGTCATCTTACTGAAAAACGAATGGGCTAATCATGAAAAACGTACTCTTCCTGTTTGCGGTCCTGCTGCTGACCAGTTGCGAACGAAATCAAACCATTCCCCCCGTCAGCTCACCGGGTAAGACGACTAATTTGGGTACAAGCCGAAATTCGATCACGCTGGAGGCAAAGAACTGGCTGTTTGCGGTGGGCGATGAGGGTAACCAGGCTAATCCGAACAACTACCAGAAGAGCTTGACGGATCGTCAAGCCGCAAACACTTCCCCAATGAGTGGGACAACGTTAGGGGGCATCGGCTCCAGACCGGCTTCCTATTCGCTGGGCATCACCGCACCCATGGTCCACGATACGGCTTCCTACAGCTACTGGTACTACAGTATCCGGCCCCCGGCAGGCCTACGGGTTGGGAAATCCCTAACGCTAACGGCCCGCGTCCGCCTGGAACAGGTACAGGGTAAAGGCGTTTCGCTGGTCCTGCGGGGTGATAAAGGGGCTCAAACAAATGTATTGTTTTCCTCCACGGAGGGTAAAACAACCATTACCGGCACAGCCGATTTTGCATCGTATTCGGTTACTCTGCCCTACTCTAGTGCGGTTGATTACATCAACCTGTACTTATTAATCTTGCCCAGGACCACCGGCAAGGTTATTTTCTCGGACGTAGCCCTGCAGATTAACTAACTCACCGCCAGGACCGCTTGGTGCGTCTGGTAGGAAAGAGAAAAATGCCTATAAATTAAGAAGATCGTTTGCTCCGTACAGCCCGTTTGCCAGCGTTTTTTATTCGACTACAGATAGACTTTCAACTTAACCTGTCACTCATGTCATTATTAATCCTGTACCAGCGGACCTTGCTCCTGGCAACCTTCGTTATAACCTTCCAGACGATGGCGCAGAAGCTACCCGATGGCATCACTAAAATGGCCTCGGTGGAAGGCATCACCGAATACCAGTTGAAAAATGGTCTGCGGGTCCTGCTGTTTCCCGACCCCTCCAAGCCGACGGTGACCGTCAACATCACCTACCTGGTTGGCTCCCGCCACGAAGGGTACGGCCAGACGGGCATGGCTCACCTGCTGGAACACATGCTTTTCAAGGGCTCGACTAAACACCCCGATATTCCCAAGGAATTCAGTCAGCACGGGGCCCGCTCCAATGGAACGACCAGTTACGACCGAACCAATTATTTCGAAACCGTAACAGCGACCGAGGAAAATCTAAAGTGGGCTCTGGATCTGGAAGCGGATCGGATGGTCAACTCCTTTATCGCCCCGAAGGATCTGGCCACCGAATTCAGCGTGGTGCGCAATGAACTGGAAGCAGGCGAAAACAGTCCGTATCAGGTGCTCAGCGCGCGGGTAATGGCCACCGCCTACCTGTGGCATAACTACGGAAAATCAGTGATCGGCTCCAAGGAAGACATTGAACGCGTGCCCATTGAGAACCTACAAGCCTTTTACAAAAATTATTACCAACCCGACAATGCTATTCTGCTCGTGGCAGGCACTATGGACGAAGCCCGTACGCTGGCGATCATTGCCGAATTGTTTGGCCCCATTCCCAAGCCGACGCGCCAGTTAACCTCTCCATATACCGTTGAACCTACCCAGGACGGCGAGCGTTCGGTCAGCCTGCGCCGGGCCGGTGACGTGCAGTTGGTGGCCTGTGGTTATCACATTCCGGCGGGTTCTCATTCCGACTATGTGGCCGTCGAGGTACTGATGGATGCCCTGGTCAACCAACCGGCTGGACGGCTTTACCAAGCCCTGGTGGAAGGCAAAAAGGCCTCCTACCAGGAAGGCTACACCCGGATTACGTACGATCCGGGATTCGCTTACTTTACGGCCGAGCTTCGGCAGGATCAGCCGCTGGACTCCGCCCGCCAGACCCTGCTGGCGACGCTGGATGGGATTGGCCGAACTCCCTTTACCGACCTGGAAGTACAGGGGGCCAAGACCCGGATTCTAAAGAATATTGATTTGATCCTGCGCGATACCGACCGGATTGGCCTGTATCTGAGTGAGTTTATGGCCACCGGCGACTGGCGACTGATCTTTCTCTACCGGGATGGCATTAAAAAGGTAACAGCGGCCGATTTAAACCGGGTGGCGGGCGCTTATTTTCTTCCTTCCAACCGTACGGTTGGGATCTTTATCCCTGAAAACAAGGCAGCGCGTGCCCACATCCCGGCAGCCCCGAACGTAGCCGACCTGGTCAAAGATTACAAAGGCGACCCCACGATGGTCCTGGGGGAGGCCTTTGATCCCTCACCCCGTCACATTGATGCCCGGACCAAACGGGGTCAGTTGGGGAAGGGATTGCGCTACGCCCTGCTGCCGAAAGCCACTCGGGGCAATACCGTCACGCTGCAAATGGTGCTTCGCTACGGCGATGAAACTAGTTTGAGGAATCAGGCCGCTGTAGCCTATGCCACGGCAAGCCTGCTGGATCGGGGAACCAAAACCCATTCCTTTCAACAGCTTCGCCAGGAGTTCGATCACTTAAACGCGACGGTATTTACTTCCAGCCACCCCCAGCAAACGCTGGTGCAGGTGGAGACTACGAAGGAGCATTTACCCGAGGTGACGCGGCTGGTGGCCGATATGGTGAAGAATTCCGTCTTTCCCCCCAAAGAGCTGGAGACCATGCGCCAGGACTACCTGTCTTTGTTGGAAGCCCAGAAGCAGCAGCCCCAGACGCTGGTGTACCGCACTTCCGATCGCGTCTTGAATCGTCGAGGGAAAGGTCATCCGTTATATGTACCCAGCTTTGAAGAAGAAATCAAGGACCTGGAAGCCGTCAAGGTGGAGGACATCCGGCAGTTTCACCGGCAGTTTTACGGAGCGGATAACGCCAGCGTTGCGGTGGTCGGAGCCTTTGATGAAGCGGTGATGCGAAAACTACTACAGGCGGAATTCGGTAGCTGGAAAGCGGCCAAGCCCTACCTCCGTCTGGTCCTAACCTACGATGAGGTAAAGCCCGGCGAGGCCCCTTACGTTTTACAAACGCCCGATAAGGCCAATGCCATGTACATGGCCAATCTCAATGTGCCTTTGCGGGAGGATCACCCCGACTTCCCGGCACTGCATCTGGCCAACTATATTGTGGGCGGTGGTTTTTTCGATTCACGGCTGATGGCGCGCCTGCGGCAGAAAGAAGGCATCAGCTACGGGGCCTATTCATCGCTGTCAGTTGACGAAGTCGATGCAGCAGGCAGGATCCGCATGTGGGCTATTTACAACCCCGAAAACGGCGAACGCTTGGAAGCGGCCTTTCGAGAAGAACTCGGGAAGCTGGAGGCCGAAGGTTTTACGGCCGAGGAAGTACAAAAAGCCCAGGCGGCCATTGCTCAGAATAACCAGGTGCAACGGGCGCAGGACAGCTACCTGGCCCACCAATGGAACACCTACTTAGCGCTAAACCGCAGTTTTGCCTTCGCTGCAGACCTGGAAAAGAAAATCGCCAGCTTAACGCCGGAACAGGTCAGTGCCGTTTTCAACAAGTACATTAGTTACGGTAAGTTAATCCAGGTTAAAGGAGGAGATTTCGAGGGATCAGCCCGCAAACAGGCCCAACCCCCGTCGGCGTTAGGAGGAGCCCCCAAGAAGTAGTGGGCTAATTACTGGGCCAGTTATAGTATCTCCTTTAGGTGCTATATTCAAGCCCAAAAGGGCATTACTACCTTGGAACCCATCAACACTTCCGTTCCACGGGCCGTCAGAAGCAATTGCTCAACGTAATTTCACCAAGCCTCGGCACAATATAAATTCACAACTGCCCTTATTTCATCGCATCCAGGTCGCCCTTGCGTACCTGAATACGGTAGGGCTTATCCGATTCGGCAAAATCAGGCTCAAAACGATAGTAATGCTTGAGCGAATTTACTATCTTTATTGAGACGTGAGCCATTCTCTAAGCGGACCAGTTTATGACAAGCTTCTTTCAGCGGCTGCTTACCGGGTTAAGCCGGCCTACGCTCCATGGTGGGCCTTTAGCCGGAGTCCGTTACTTTGAGGGCAGCTGGCAGCAGCTACTAACGGAAGCCAAACGCCTGAACAAACCCGTTTTCCTTGATTTTTACACGATGGGCTACTATCCCCGTCAGCAAACGGCGCAGGAAACAGTTTGCGACTCCTCTTTGGCAAGAACCTTCAACGCTCATTTTATCAACTACCTGGTTGATGCCCAAGAGGAGGAAGGGGACCAGATTGCCCATCGTTACCGGATGCACCAGTCGGCCGTTCCAACGGCGCTCTTCATTCTCTGGGATGGCAGCCCGGTGCACCGGGCGGAGGGCTATCAAGGCCTACAGGGCCTTTTGGCCGAAGCCGGCAAAGCCATTGAAGCCGCCCGCCAACGGAATCAACTCTCAGTGCTCGAGCAGGACTACCAGGCCGGTCTACGTGATCCGGTGTTTTTAGCGACTTACTTAAACGAACGCAGCCGGTGGAAGATGCCCAACCAGGAGGCCTTACTAGCCTATTTATCGCTGGTGCCACAGACCGAGTGGACCTCAGATGACACCATTCCCCTGATTATGGGCAACTTAGTGACGTACCAGCCGGGGCCGGTTGACGCCTTGCTGCAAAAGCTCGGTCTATTAAGCCAATCGCCGGATCGCTCCTGTTCATCGCTGCCAAGGCAGATCGGCGAATGCATCCGGGAGTTGGCCCGGACGCAGTTTGGTCAAGCCGTCACTGGGCAGGATGAACAGCTAGTAGAAGCGGTCATTGCCTGCCACCAGCGGCTGCTCAAAGCCGAGCGGGGTGAGTCGTTGCCGGAAGAGGAAGTTGAGCGGGTGGCCAGCGGTTACCGACGGCGGTTTTATGCCGAGACGAAGAACTTCGAGAAATACCGTCCGCTGGCTGAAGCGGAAGCCTGGCGGCTGATGACCATCCCGGTGGCTTCGGTGCATCAAAAGGATAAGTTGGAATACCAGCGTTTCTTGGAGCGGCAGAAACAGCTCGAGAAGAAGGGACACCAGCCGGATTACATCAAATATGCCTATGCCATGAGCACGATGGAATCGCGGGACATGGCGCATCGGCTGAACGGTTTGGTGCAGTACTATGCGGAGAACTTCACCGATGCCCAGGATCTTGAGCAGGCCCTTGCCTGGTCGGCTCGCTGCCTGGAATATGACACCTGCCCCGGGTATCTGCATCTGCATACCCGGCTGCTGATCAAACTGGGCCGCCCGCAGGAGGCTGACGAGGTGTTAAGCCAGATGAGTACTGAACAAGCACCGGGTGTTTACCAGATCACCCTGGTCAGCAAAATACCGGAAGAGTATGATCGGTAGGGGTTGAATCTCTCACTGATCGGATTGTAGATCAGGAATGCGAAAAGCACACAGGAGATGGATGATCTACCCGGCTTTTTGACTTTACTTTTTGATCTGCTGTTCTACTAAGACAAAGAGGAAGTGCAAAATACCTGATCCGGCGATTCTACGATTAGTTGCTGCGGCCGGGATGATTTCGTTTACTAATTGGTGATTGCGATGAAGAAGTGCGGACGCAAACCAGAAAAATTTACTGCTTGAACTGTTTGATAATACAGAGGTAGAAGCAGAGAAAAAGGAGCACAATACCTATCCGGCACGTGCCCTCGCAGGGCTTCTTTGCCGATATTCTCTCGGATGACAACGGTATTAACCTGCACCGTTTTGAGAATGTAACCTGGGCATTCATTGCCATCCTAGTCTATCTCTACAAGGTATCGCTCATTACCAAAGGCTGCGAACTGCCCGAGTTAAGTGATACGCTGCTAGCCCTGACCGGCATCAGCAGTGCGACTTACTTGGTCTTAAAAAGTAAGGAGAATGATCCGCCCGTGTAGCAGGCCAACACGGCTACGGCTTCCAGTGATTCGGCACCGGTTTCACGTACCCACCAACTCCTTGCAGTCATCCCCCTACAGCCTTAATCTAATGTCTTACTACCGGGTCAAATGTGAGGAAGGTTGTAGCTTCACTATTTACTTTTATAGTAAATAAATCAATTCTATTCTATTCTATTCTATTCCTAGAGTCCCTAGTCCCTCTTCTCGTTGTCGGTACTGGCTTCAAAGCCGTTCAGTAGAAAACCTGTTAAATTGACAACGTAAAGTGTTTTGGCAATACCGTTAAAACTGGGTTCCCACAAGCGGATCCGGGTGGCGTAGTACTTGTGCAGACACGACACAGGAGATATTCTACAAAGAGGGCTAGTGAACGGGCTGACGGGGCTAAACATAATCATCAATTCTGCTGAAACTATCCAGCAGAATTGATGATTTGTTCCGTAAACAATTACCCTATTTCGCCGGGTTTGCCGGTTTGACCATCAGCAGGAAATAGGCACAAAGCAGCATGATCGCGGCCGCAACGTAAAAAAGGATCGTCAGATTAACATTTGCGTCACGCAGAATACCCCCGGCGTATAAACCGATACCGCCCACGATACAACTGAACAGATTCAGAACGCCGTAACCCGTGGCGCGGTAGCGCGGATCGGAAACCAGGCAGAGAATCGGCATCATGTTGGCATCACTGAAGGAACGGGTAAAGGAATACACCATAAAACCGGCTATCGCTACCGCCACGCTGGCTGTACTGCTGGCGAAGAACACTGCCGGTGCGGCAACCACCAACCCCAGGGCAGGCACCAGCATACGGGCTCTCGGATTGGTGCGACTCCAGCGGTCGGCCCAGGCTCCTCCAACCAAGACACCCACCAGACCGGCCGTGTACAAATATCCGGTAGCATACAAACCAGCCGTCGTTTGACTCAGCTGAAAATGTTCCCGGTAGAACGTGGGTAGCCAACCGATAATCAGCCAGCCTACCACGCCCAAAAGCCCCCAGTACGTCAGGGTCAGCACAAAGGCTTTCTGACTGAAAAGACTCCTTATGCCCCGCCAGAAACTAACTGGAGACTCCGGCGAAGCCGCAATTTCGGTCGTAAAATCGGTTTGCGGTTTGGGCGCATCACGGAGCACCAGCAGCAGAACAAGGGCGTATCCAATGCCAAACAGGCCAAACACCTCAAACGCAGCGTTCCAGCGGTGTTTTTCGGCAATCCAGCCACCCACAAAGCCCAAGCTTTGTCCAGCAATGACCCCCGCCATATGGATACCGGTTGCCAGTGAACGCGTAGAGCCCCGGTGGTAATCGGCAATCAGGGCCAAAGCTGCCGGGATATAACAGGCTTCACTAATGCCCATCAGCGCCCGCGTGAGCAGCAACTCTTCGAAGGAGGTGGCCCGGGCCGTCAGCCAGGTAACTACCGACCAGATGAAAAGACTCCCAATAATGACCCGACTCCGGTTGAACCGATCGGCCAGAAAACCGGCAAATGGGCTTAGCAATCCGTAGACCCACAGAAATACCGCCGTCAGCAGTCCAAACCGCGCGTCGCTCATGGGAATGGATTCCAGAATCGACCCGCGCATGGTGGTGATCATGATGCGGTCGAGGTAATTCAGACACCCGACTACGCCGAGCATGGCTACAAAGAGCCACGCCCGCGCAGACGGTTTGGTTTGGGGAGGAATAGTCGTCGATTGCACGAAGCCGTTACAATTAAGGTTAATAACCGGGGTTTTGCGTGATGGCCGGGGTTACATCACGCACGGATTGGGGAATCGGAAACAGGTATTGATCCCGGCTTTTGACGTTACCTCCGAGGTTATACTGAGTCAGGAACGCTTTCATAACATCCAGCGCCCGATCGGTACGGACCAGATCGAACCACCGGAGGTTTTCAAAGCAGAACTCCGCCCGGCGTTCCTTTTCCATCCACAACCGGAAGCTGGCCTGGTCCGGCACATTGGCTGCGGTTTTTGGGGCTAGACCGGCGCGTTTCCGCACGTTGTTCAGAATCTGAAACGCTTCTCCTGAAGCCGAATAGCCGATTTCATTCAGACTTTCGGCGTACATCATCAGCACATCGGTATACCCCAGCGCAATCCAGTCGATATCCCAGTCATTGGCGACCGTAACGGGGCCGTTCTGGTATTTCTGGCTGGTGGGCAGAGTGGTAATGGTCTGACCGGATTTGTGGAGCCAGCTCTCCCGGATCGCGCTGGTTTTTCGTTTGTCGCCCGGTTCAAAGCTGTTGAGCAGGTCGTTGGAAAGAAACAGGTTGAAAGGAGAGCCGCCAAACGGCAGTCCTCCCTGCGCAACGGGCACCGGCGCAACATCGTTGGAGGCATTGCGCGTCGGGAACGGGTTGCCCTGCCCACTGGCCCCAGTTTTGAACAGAAGCGAGAACACCTGCTGCTTACCACCTTCGAACTGATGGCTGTAAATGTTGTCGTAGTTGTCGAAAAACTCAAACTGGCCCGACTTGATCACTTCCTCAAACGCATCTTTTGCCTTAGTCCATTCGGCCTTTTTCAACGGGTAGCCACTCCGGAACACATAGACCTTACCCAGATAGCCTTTAGCGGCCCATTTGGTGGCCCGGCCCTTGTTGGCATTGTCGTACGTAGCGGGCAGCAGATTAGCCGCTTCCGTCAAATCACTGACAATCAGGTCGTAAATCTCCTCGATACTCGACCGGGTGAGTTTATAGCTTTCGTCGATGGAAAGAGAGGTCGTTACTTTCGGCACCCCGCCAAAAAGCCGGACCAGATCAAAGTAAAACAGGGCACGGGCAAACTTCGCTTCGCCTTCGTACTGCTTCCGTTTGTCGGCGGTCATGTCAATTGTACCGACGGCTTCCAGAATCCGATTGCTGCGGTTGATGTTGTTGTAATACAGTGACCAGGCGCTGGACAGCACGGGCAGCGTCGGGGTAACATCAAACCGATTGATCGGCCCGTCGTCGTAGGCCGTACCCTGAAACGTGTTGTCGGTACGGGCTTCGGTCAGCATGTAGGAGGTTTGCGAAGTAACCCAGGCATTCCGCAGGCCGTTGTAACAGCCCAGTACGGCCTGGTTGATGTGGGTTTCGGTTTTATAAAAACCCTCCACACTTTTTTGAGAAATCGGTACCAGATCCAGTTGCTGACAACCGCTGGCCAGTCCGATCAACAGAGTGAAAATAAGGTGTACGGTTTTCATCCTTCTAGAATTTTACGTTTAAACCGAGGGTATAGGTCCGGGCCAGCGGGTAGGTGGCGTCGAAATCGACACCAGCCAGGGTATTGGTGTTCGAATACGTTCCCGTCTGGGGGTTTTTATTGTAATGGTCGTGCATAAAGACGTTGTCGACGCTGCCGTAAATCCGGATGCCGCTGATGCTCTTTGTTTTGGCCAGCAGCGACTCCGGTAGCCGGTAGCCCAGCGAAATGGTCCGAACCCGCCAGTAGGCCGCACTGCGGAGCCAGAAGCTGGAAGGGGTGGTCAGGTTGGCCGTCACAGCCGCCCGGGGTACCCAGCCATTCCCCGGCTGTTCGGGCGAACGCCACCGGTCGCGCCAGTAGCCATCGACGTTACCCCGCGATTGTCCGTGTTGCCCGATGGCGGCATTCAGTAGTTTATTGCCCCATTGCCCGTCCATCGACACCATCATGTCAAACTGGCCGTACGAAAACGAATTTTGCATACCCCAGAAAAACTTCGGGTTGTTGTTACCCAGAATGGTCCGGTCGTCTTCCGTAATTTTCCCGTCGCCGTTCACATCCTTGTACTTGATATCGCCCACATTTTGGGTTTTGTATTTCGGGTGAGAGTCGAAATCTTTCTGGTCAACAAAAACACCGTCCTGCACAAAAGCGAAGTAGCTGCCAATCGGCTGGCCGACCTGCGTGATGGTGGTAAAACCGTCCCGGGTCGTATAAATAGGGGCATTGCCAGGTCCCAGCGCCGTTACCTTGTTGGTGTTGTGGGTGATGTTAAACGAGGTGGTCCACTTGAACGGACCGGTGAGGTTCCGGGTGGTCAGTTCGAGTTCGACCCCCGAATTACGCACCGAGCCAATGTTCATCCGGGCCGACGAAAAACCGGTGATCGGCGGAATCTGGACGTTCAGCAGCAGGTCTTTCGTATCGGTCCGGTACACGTCAAATCCAATGACGACCCGGTTATTGAATACGGCCAGATCAAAACCCGCATCAAAGGTAAACGACCGCTCCCAGCCCAGCATCCGGTTGCTGAACGAGCTTGGACTAAAACCGGAAACAACCGCCTGACTGCCGCCCAGCACGTAATTAGTATTCGACAGCGTGCCGATGGCGGCATAGTCGCCGATGTTGTTGTTCCCGGCCACCCCGTAGCTAACCCGCAGTTTCAGATCATCGATGAAGGAAACCGCGCGCATAAAAGGCTCCTGCGAAATCCGCCAGCCAACCGATGCCGCCGGAAACCAGCCCCAGCGGTTATCGGCCCCAAATCGGGAGCTACCATCCCGACGGATGCTGGCCGTCAACAGGTATTTATCCCGGAACGAGGTGCTCACCCGGCCCAGAAACGACATCAGACTCCAGGCCGTGGCCGACGATTCCCCGGCACTCAGGATGGTCCCCATGTTCAGCGTGGGAATTTCGTCGTCGGGAAAACCGGTTTTGGAAAGGCTCGTGGCGGTGAATTTATCTTCCTGGTAGGTAAAACCCGCCAGTGCGTTCAGGCTCCATTTTTCCTTCTGAATATCGTAGGTCAGCGTGTTCTCGTTGAGGTAGTTTTCCCGGGTTCCGGTGCCAACCGTCCCCACGTGCCCAACGCCCCGGTTGATGTTGTCCGGTTTGAAAAACTGGTCGAGATCGCTCAGAAAATCGGCCCCGAAGGAGGTCCGGAAGCGCAGGTTCTGGGCCAGATCGACGGTGGTGTACAGATTGGCCCGCAGGTTCCGGCTTTTGGTTTCGTTGGTGATCTGGGTCGCCAGCGCAATCGGGTTCAGGTAAAAAGCCGCATGGTAGGGATAAAAACCGCCCAGCTGCGTTTGCTGGTTCAGGCCAACAATGGGCGCTACCCGCACCGACCGGCTGACCGGCCCCTGGAGACCGTCGCCATCCGAATCATTCTTCCTGACCGAAGTAGCGGAAAGGTTTAAGCCCATGTTGACGCGGGAACTGAGTTTGGTTTCCACATTGGCGCGAAAAGCCAGCCGGTTGTAGTCCGAACCCAGTATAATACCCTGCTGGTTGAAGTAGTTACCCGAGATGTAGTATTTGGTGTTCTCGGAAGAGCCCGACGCCGACAACTGGTAATTCTGGACCGGTGCCACCCGCGAGATCAGCTTCTGCCAGTCATGATCAGGCAACGATTTCGGATCGGTTAACCAGACCGGATCAATCCAGTAGTTGGCATTGCTCCGAACCGAATTCGGATCACTAGCTTTTCCGCCTTGGAGCATCCAGGTGTTGTTTCGTTCTTCGATGGCAAAATCAATGTATTCATCGCGGTTGAGCACATCGACACGGCTAAACCGTTCCTGCAAACCGTAGTACGTATCAAATTCAAGCACCGGTTTGCCTTTTTTGCCCGATTTCGTCGTAATCAGTACGACGCCATTGGAACCGCGCGATCCGTAAATAGCCGCCGAAGCCGCATCTTTGAGCACTTCGATGGATTCGATCTCGTTCGGGTTAATGTTGTCCAGCCCCGAGTTGATCGGAAAACCGTCGACGACGTACAGCGGGGACCCCGAATTGTTGATCGACCCAACCCCCCGAACCTTGACGGCCATGCCCCGTCCGGGGCTTCCGCTCGTCTCCTGCACCTGAACCCCCGCCAGTTTGCCGTTCAGGGCGTGGTCGATGCGGCTCACGGGCCGCTGATCGAGGTCCTGGGCTTTTATTTTGGCAATCGAGCTGGTAATCTGGGTGCTCTTGAGCGAACCGTATCCGATGACGACGGCTTCTTCCAGATTGATGTTCGATTCCGTGAGTTGCACATCAAGCTGATCGCTTTCAACGGTTTTCTGAACCGAATTGTAACCAATGTAGGAGAACTGGAGCATATCACCTTTTGACGCGGTAATCTGATACGCACCCTCAGCGTCAGAAACGACACCTTTCAGGGTTCCTTTGATTAGAATCGTCACACCCGGTAAGGATTCCCCGTTTTCGCGGGTGACTTTTCCCCGAACCGTCAGACTTTGCGAATAGACCGAACCGGACAGCAGGATTCCCAACACAACCGACAGAAAGCAATTCCAACGGTTTCGGAAGAGAATACAATCCCGGTTCCTGTAGCGAGCAGGAATAATTTTTTTCATACATTTGAAGGTTACTACTGGTTTAGTACATCTTGTTTTTGAGTGGAGGAGCTGCTGGAACAGCTCCTTTTTCGTTGGTTTATTTGAGGGTTAGAAGCGATTGAATGCGGTCTTTTAGCTGCGCCATTGGAATGACGCTTAGGTAGATGGCTGACTTGCCTTCGTGCGACGAGTAGTACGAAATCCAGAGCTTATCCTCGTGAATCAATAGGCCCGGATAGCTGGTGTCGCCCCCGGACGGCAGTTCGTAAAGACGCTGAAAAATCCCATTTTCGTCCACCTGCAACATCACGGTCGCCGTTCCGGTGCGAGAGGGAGGGCGTTCATAGGGGTACTCCCGGGTGACGACCAGCCAGCGGTTGTCGGTTAGTTCAAAGAAATTCTGCCCGCCCATGCCGTGATCAATCTGAACGATCTCGAATTTCTGGTATGGGGGTTTGGAGGATGCCAGAAAACCGGCGGTGGAGTTGCCTCCCGCGTTCCGAATCAGGATAACCAGACTGCTGTCGGCTCTGAATTTTACTGTGGCTTCGCAGCCTTCGGGCGATGGGTTGAAGTCATTGCTAACGGCCTGGTAATTAATCCCATCGACGGTTTTATACAGAATAAGCTTCCGGTTTTTGGTGTTCACCTGCCCGGTTTTGGGATCCGTTTCGCACACATTAGAAGCCACATAGCCGGTTGGGCCATTCCAGGTAATCCGGAAAAACCAGTTGTTGGAGGGAATACCGCGCACCCGCATGGGCGAGGTCCATTGCTGGCCATCCTTCGAAAACATCACCCGGGTATGCCATTCCATTAACTTATTGTCAACGTAATCGGAACCGCCACAGGTGATCATCAGCCGACCGTCGGGCGTAATGGCCAGCTTGGGGTCGCGGAGGTCAATGCCCGGTTCCGTGATGAGGGCCTGGCTTTCCCATTTCTCGCCATCCACGGAAGCGATGACCCGGATCGTACCGTCCGACGATTCGCCCGGTTTGGTATGGACCGGCACATGGCCCAGTCCCTCGCGGAACGTACAGTAAAATTTGCCGTTAAACCGGAGCAAATCCGTAAACGCACTGTGCGGAGACGAATTCCAGATCGGTTTTGATGGCAGAATGTCGGGGGCTTTATTTAGTGCTGTGAGCTGGGAAACCGGGACTTGCGTAAAATAAATCGAGGTTTTCCCTTCGTGGGAGGAATAATACGAAATATACAGGGTTCCTTCGTGCAGGACCATTCCCGGATAGCTGTTGTCACCACTGGACGGCAACTTGAAAATCTTGCGAAACTTGCCATTCTTATCGCCCAGAAAGAAGGCCGTGTTCGGAACGGTTTCGTAGGACCGGGTTCCCATCACCAGTTGCTGGTCGTTCAGGAACAGGAAGTTAGGCCCGCCCAGCCGCATGGTCAACCGCCGAAAATTCCAGTTGGTATACGGAGCGGCACTTTTGGCCAGCATGCCTACTTTATCGCCTATTTCCCGGCGAATCAGCACAAACAGGGAATCGTGCTGGTCAAACCGTACGGTGGCTTCATTCGGAAAACCGTCGACGTCCAGTTTGGACACCTTTTCGAACGATTTACCATCTTTCGTTTTCAGCAGATACATGGCCGTCGGACCGTTGCGTTCCTGGGGTCCAATCTGATAATCGATGGCGTAGCCAGTACCTTTGTGCCAGGTCACGCGCCAGATCCAGTCGCCCCAGGAGACGATGGACGGATCAACGTTTACTTTTTCAGGCGTCGAAAACTTCAGTCCGGTTTTGTCGGAAAAGGCGACATGTGGCGCTCGTCCAAGCAGTTTGCCCTGCTGATAAATCGAGCCACCAATGATGATCATCAAACGGCCGTTTGGCGTAATCGACAGCTTGGGGTCGCGCAGGTCGATCCCTTCTTTTTCCAGTAAGGCAACACTTTCCCAGTCTTTGCCCGTGGTTGATTTCAGAATCCGTACTTTTCCATCGGTGCCGGGTATATGGCCCGACCCTTCCCGGAACGAGCAG
Organism: Larkinella arboricola; assembly: GCF_003259745.1. Classification (GTDB taxonomy): domain Bacteria; phylum Bacteroidota; class Bacteroidia; order Cytophagales; family Spirosomataceae; genus Larkinella; species Larkinella arboricola. The sequence continues at coordinate 44,181 of NZ_QLMC01000010.1, forward strand.
TAGAACGCACCTTTGAACCGAATCAGGTCCGTAAAGGCACTGTGCGTGGCCTGATCCCAGATTTTGGTTACCACCGGCCCATCGTCCTTCTTCCGACCGTACGCGGTGGTGAGGCCGGTTAGAAAGGTCAGTAAGAGAAAAAGGTGTTTGATCGAACTATTCATGAAATACAAGGAATTAAGGGTTAGGAATAATCGTCGTTTTATATATCGGCCGAACGCGCCCGTTTTTCCAGTTGAAGCAGGGCGTAAGCGGCTGCGGCCTGCACATCCAGGTTCTGCGGATGATCGCGGGCATGAACCGACTTCGTGGTGTCGGAAACGGTTTCAATCCGGTTTTCGAGGTTGAGATACCGTAGCAGCAACGAAACATCGTCGGTGGTGCCTTTCCGCGCCAGCGCCCGACACAATTCGATACGGTCTGCTTTTCGGTCGGAGTTTTGAAGTGTCAGCAGCCGTTGCCGAATCCGATTCAAAACATCAGCCTGCTTTTCGATTGGCGTGGGCGCCAGGGCGTAAGCCGTACTCAGCAGGTAGGCGGCTGCTTCCGATTGGTCGGGTTCGTCCAGGGCAGCCTGGGCCAAAACGGGCCACTGATGGGCCGGAAGGGCTCCGATAAATCCCAGCGCATAGGCCGCCAGTTTGCGGGAAGTCTGGTTCGTAGACCGCACCGCTGCCAGCAAAGAATCGTACGCGACGGGTTGCGAAGGCTCTTTTGGCAAGGCCATTCCCCAACGGACGAAATCCGCCAGAACTCCTCCCCCAGCCTGATCGTTCTGAACCGGGTTTGGCCCAAAATGCAGAAAAGAATACGACAGTTTGGCCAGGGTTTCAGCAGCATGGATGCGGTCCGGTCCCGTTGTGTCGAGATAAGCCCGTTTGATCCGGTCGAGCCAGCCCTGCTTTTCCGCTTCATGGCTCGCATTCAGGTAGCTGGCCCGCCAATAGCCAATCCGTTTCTGAGGCTCGTTCTGGAAACTGGCCAGACCGGTTTTGATCAATGCGTCGGCATCCTCCCGAAAACCCGACTCGATCAGGTATTCGACGGCGTGAACTTTTACCCAGAAATCGTCGCATACGGCCACGTCTTTCAGAACCTGAATACAGGTTTCCGTTTGGTGGGAGGTTTGGCTGGAGGCCGTGCACCCCAACATGGCTACCGTGACCAGAACGAGGCTCCGAAGTTTCATAAACCAACAAGTCTGGATTCGGTGAGTAATTCAAAAAAGTCCGTCTTTTGCAAATCCTGCTCCAGTTGCTGCCACTCGGCAGACGTCAGGTTCCGGAGCGGAGTCCGGCAGGGGCCACAGTCGAGTCCCGCCAGCTTCAGAATGGCTTTTCCACCCACTACGGCATTGACGTACCGCAGCATCACCGTCACAATATCAATAGATTGCATCTGATAAGCCCGGGCAGCGGCAAAATCGCCGTCCTGATACGCTTCCATGAGTTTGTGGTACACCTCCGGAATGAAATTGAAGGTTGTCCCAATGGCTCCCTGAACGCCCAGCACCAGACCGTTGATCAGAATTTCGTCGTGCCCGTGCAGCACGTCGAAGCGACCGCCCTGCAACGCCAAGCACTGGTGCATATCCATGAAATCGGTATAGGTAAACTTGACCCCCGCGAGGTTCGGAATTCGCTTCGAACCTCGCTCCAGCAGCTGATTTACTTTGATATGCGCTCCGGTAGCAACGGGCAGGTGGTAGTAATAAAACGGCAATTCAGGGGCCGCCGAGGCCACCTGCTGACAGTAATCCACGATGACATCGACATCCGACGACGTTAGAAAACAGGGTGCCATACAGCCCACGGCATCGACCCCGATTTGCTGGCTATGGGCCGCCAGTTCTTTGGAAATCTGCACACTCGTGCTGCCGACGTGGACGATGATTTTGAAGTCAGCCGTGCCGTGAACGGCCCAGGCTTCCGCCATTGCTTTCCGCTCCTCGACCGAAAGCAACATGCCTTCGCCCGACGAGCCATTAACAAACACGCCGGCCACACCCTGCCGTTTCAGGCGGTCGGCGTACGTGCTGACCAGCGCCGGATTGATGGAACCGTCGGGGTGAAAAGGAGTAAAAACCGCAGCGATCAGCCCGTTTATTTTGGGGTAATTAATCATATAGGATAAAAAATTAGTTGGGTATATCGGGCGTATGGATGGTTTTAATGTATTCGACATAAGCGATCAAATGGTCCTCCACCGCCTTACGGTATCCTTCCAGATCGCGGGCTTCCAGATACGGAATGAGGTCTTTGTGCCGGACCAGTCGCCGTTCGGGCTGACTGCCCTTATTAAATCGGTCGAAATCCTCGAAATTTTCGTTGACGTACTTGAAAACCGGCAAAATGATATTCAGAAAATCGAGCATCACCCGGTTTTTGGTAATGGCGTAGATCTTGGTGTGAAACTCCCGTTCCATTTCCACATTCACCTTCAGGTAGCTGATATTCTCCTCCTTGGCTACAATCCGTTTCAGTTCCTCAATGTCATGATCGGTGATGTTGTTGACGATCAGGTTGGCACATCCAATTTCCAGTGAAACCCGCATACCCAATAAGTCCAGGATGGTTTCTTTACTGAGGATGAAAGGGTTGACCACCTTTTGGAAACTCGTCATAACATTGGGTTGCGAAAGGACAATTCCCCGACGCTTTCGGCTTTCAATTAATCCCAGCATTCGCAGGCGACTCAAAGCTTCCCGAACCACATTTCTGCCGACATTATATTTCTCCGCCAGTTCCAGTTCGCTCGGAATTTCATCGCCGGGCGTTAACTTCCTATCGGTTATATGCTTGATAATCAAACTCTCAAGCCCGTCCACCAGCGTACTATTTCTGAGGATCTCATCCATACAAATCAATTGGTATATGTACTATAAGTAGTATATGTCCTACAATATTAAGCGTTTTTTTATTTTTATGAAAAATTTCCTGACTTTATAGAATTTTTATTCCACCGAGATACCGTTAGTGAGTTTGATCTGGGTTTTAAAACGTATCTTTTCTATCTCCTACAACCCCGACGTATTGCCCCAATTTGTATTTATACGAAAAGTTCTGCCCATTTTGGCGGCCTGTTTTTTAATTTGCATCCATCTGGACGGCCGAACAGATTTTATTACTAAGCTGGAATAAACTCCGGGACCTAACCCTTGTAACCCTTGCAGATGATGAGTGCCAAAAGCTGGAAAACCGTTTGGATAGTCGGTCTTGTTCTGGGCCTTGCCCTGAAAGGCATTGCCCAAGATCGGCCCTCACAAGCCCCGAAACGTCCCAATATTGTTTTTATCATTACGGATAGCCATCGCTCCGAGGCTCTGGGGATTCGGGGTAATCCCTTTGTTCAAACGCCTAATCTGGACCGGCTGGCCCGCCAGGGCATCCTGTTTAAGAACGCCTATGTGACCACGGCGATCTGTGCCGTCAGCCGGGCCAGTATTCTCAGCGGACAGCATCGGGCGCGGCATCAAATCAATGATTTTACCACCGGATTTTCCGGCCCAGCTTTAGAGAACACCTACCCGATGGTTCTGAAAAAGGCGGGCTATAAAACGGCCCAGATTGGTTTTCTGGGCGTCGGGAAAAAACCGCCCACCGAGCTTTTCGATCATTGGGAGGGCAGTATACCCTGGATGACTGAAGATGGGCTTCACCAGACCGACCACGTCACCCGCAAAGCCGTTGATTTCCTGGAGAAACACCAGTCGGGCGGCCCTTTTTATCTGGCCCTGTCTTTTAACGCGGCTCACGAAATTGACGGTGTGAACGGGAAACCGGCAACGTACCTGGTTCAGGAGCGGTATAAAGACCTGTACAAGGACGTGACCATTCCGGTACCCACCACGGCGGCACCGGAATACTGGAACCACTTCCCCGACTTCTTCCGGACAGATCAGAACATTGGAAGGGCCCGGTGGCACGGCCTGTTTTCGACCCCCGAACTCTTTCAGCAGAACACCAAAAACTATTACCGTCTGATTACGGGTCTGGACGAGTCGGTGGGGGTTATTGTCGCCAAACTCAAAGAATTGAAGCTCGATGAGAATACCATCGTCGTCTACACCAGTGATCACGGCTTTTCGCTGGGTGAACACGGCCTGATGGGGAAATGGTACGGGTTCGAAGCCTCCACGCACGTGCCGTTGATCATCAACGACTTACGACCTTCTTCGAAATGGCATAGTGTGCAACCGGAGCAGCTCGTCCTCAACATTGACCTGGCTCCCACCCTATTAGGCTTTGCGGGCGTTCGGGCACCGGAGGGGATGCAGGGAACGAATTTGATGGATCTGCTGGCGGGGAAAGCCGCCGAACGAAAACACTTTTTTTATGAACACACGGTATTCACCAGTCCGGCCTTACCCAAAGTAGAAGGGATTATCTCGAAGGATTTCAAGTATTTCCGGTATACCGAGCATGAGTACGAATCGCTTTATGATTGCCGGAGAGACCCCGAAGAAACCCGCGATGTCGCCCGCGACCCCGGCTATAAAAAGCAGTTAGCCCGGATGCGCTCGCTGTACCTCACCGAAAAATCAGCGATTGATTAAAGCCCTCTGTATGAACCCGGCCTTTCTATTGCTGAGCCTGTGCCTTTTCTGGCAAAGCAAAACGGCAAAAACCGCCCGCCCTGCCCCTGCGCCAAATATCATCTTTCTGCTGACGGATGATCAGCGGCATGATGCGCTGGGAGTTATGGGCAATCCTTACATCCGGACGCCGAATATCGACCAGATGGCCCGCCAGGGCATCCTGTTTAAGAACGCCTATGTGACCACCTCCATTTGCTCGGTTAGCCGGGCCAGTATCTTAAGTGGTCAGTACCTGTCGCGGCACGGTATCGACGATTTTGCCAGGGATTTCAGCCCCCAGGCCCTCCAGAATACCTACCCTTTACTTCTCAAAAAACGGGGCTATACGATCGGCTTTGTTGGCAAGTACGGCGTCGGAGAGAATCCACCGGAAAAGGAATTTGACTTCTGGGCCTGCAACCGCAAGGGGCAACCGCCTTATGAGTACCGGCGACCCGACGGCAGCCTGATTCACCATACCGACAGCGTTGCCATTGGCATTCATCAATTTCTCAACCGGTTTGGCAAAGCGTCTCCTTTCTGTCTGTCGGTTAGTTTTAAAGCGCCCCACGAACTCGACGGCAATCCGCCCACCTATCCGGTGCAGGAGCGTTTTAAGAGCTTGTATAACGACCTCACCATTCCGCAACCCGAAACGGCTGACCCTACGTACTGGAACCGCTTCCCGGATTTTTTTCGGACCGATAAAAACATTGGCCGGGAACGATGGAAACCGCTGCTTTCTACCAATACCCTGTACCAGCAGACGGTTAAAGATTATTACCGGCTGGTAACGGGCGAGGATGAGGTCGTTGGTAAATTACGCCGGCAACTCGATAGTCTGGGTGTGGCCGATAATACCGTCATCATTTACATGGGCGATAACGGTTTTTGCCTGGGAGAACACGGTCTGGAGGGGAAATGGTTTGGCTTTGAAGAATCCATCCGGGTGCCGCTGATCGTGTATGATCCCCGAAATTCGGCACAGAAAGGACGAATCGAGAACAAAATCGCCCTGAATATCGACATCGCCCCGACGATCTTACAACTGGCCGGTAGCAAAGTCCCTGATCAAATGCAGGGGATTGACCTGAATAGGATGGTCCTTTCAAAAGACCGGGCTTTCGAGCGGCAGGAGTTTTTTTATGAGCATACTTTTATGGGCAGCCCCCGATTGCCCAAAGTTGAAGGGATTGTTCGAGTCGATAGCAAGTACATGCAGTATATTGAACACGGGTACGAAGAACTGTACGACTTAAAAGCTGACCCCCACGAAAAACAGAACCTCGCTTCTTCTCCGGCTTATCAGCCGAAATTGGAAGCGATGAGAAAGCGCTATGCGGTTCTTAAAAAGCAGGTAAAGTAAGGTACTGATTGTGTAGACGTAGTACGCAGCTATATGATTGATCAGATTAAGGTAAAGTCAAAAATCGATTCAGGGGTACTCTTTAAAATCTCACGTATGAAGCCGGTGATTAAAACAACCCAGCCTCATGGTCATAAGGATTACCACGAGATCATCTTCCTGACCGCCGGAGCCGGTGGACACTGGATCGATGTGAATCAGTATCCGGTAGCGGCCAATACGTTGTATTTTATCTTGCCCGGGCAGGTGCATTGCTGGGCGTTGACGCAGGTTCCGCAAGGATTTGTTCTGATGTTTCGAACCGACTTTCTGGTAGAAAATCGCCTGGATGAAGCGGAATTGATCCAGTTGGGCCATCTTCTTAACGGTTTCAGCCTGACACCCCAGCAAGCTGAGGAGATTAATGCGTTACTGAACAGCATGGAAGCGGAGTACAACACGGCCGTCGCAAATAAGGAAAAAATCATTGGAGCGTATTTGCAGATTATCCTGCTAAAACTTCAGCATATTGCCTCTCAGTTGCCGGATGCCTTAAGCCGGGTCGACTCCCCGCTGGTTCAGGCTTTCGGGCAGGCGCTCGAAAAAGGGTATACGACCAAACGGCAGGTGCAGCAATACGCCGATTTACTCTCCGTATCGCCCAAATACCTGAATGACCTCTGCAAAAAAGCCACGGGGCAAACCGCCAGCCAACTGATTGAACAGCGGGTGGTGCTGGAAGCCAAAAAGCAGTTGATTCATACGACCAAAAACGTTTCCGAAATCGCCTTTGAGCTCAATTTTCAGGACCCGTCCCACTTTTCTAAATTCTTCAGCCGTTGCAGCGGCATGACTCCGACACAGTACCGCGAGCGCATCCGGTAAAATAAACGGTGTTCTGACGACGGCAACCTATCCTAAAATTTGTGAATGTGGAAGGGTTCCTTGTGCAGTTCGCAAATCGACCAGCATTCTTCCGATTACGACCTTTTCAGCGGTTAGCCAGCGAGTACCTTTGCAGCCTTCTGGATAATCTATGGCTTTTGTATACTGAATGAAAACGGTCGTCGGTGCGATTCTTTCCCTTTTCTTTTCCCTTTCTCAACTATATGGTCAATCGGCCACCATTGAAGGCGTTGTCCGGGACAAAACCGATCAGGCACCGCTGGAGTTTGCGACCGTCGCGCTGCACCGAACCACGGACAGTACTCTGGCCAACGGAGCCGTTACCGACGCAAAAGGACGGTTTTCCTTCACAAAACTCAATGCCGGGCGGTATTATCTGCTGGTTACCTTTCTGGGATATCAGAAACAAATCGTTTCGGATATCACCCTGACCACCGATGGGCTTATAAATGTTGGTGTTATTTCCCTGCCAGCCAGCCCGGGATTGTTGCAGGAAATTCAGGTGAGCGGTCAGAAGGCGGCTGTTTATCACCAACTCGATAAGCAGGTGTACAACGTCCGGCAATTTCAATCGGCCGTGGGCGGGACGGCTTTGGATGTGCTGAAAAATCTGCCATCGGTTACGGTAGACGGGCAGGACGGCATCCGCGTCCGAGGAGCATCCGGTTTTCTGGTGCTCCTGAACGGAAAACCGGTGCAGGGAGATGCAACGGTCCTGCTGAGTCAATTGCCGGCTAACGGTATTGAAAACATCGAAATTCTAACCACACCGTCGGCGCGGTATGACGCCGACGGACGGGCGGGGATCATCAACATTACCACCCGCACGGGGCTGGATGAAGGGGTAACCCTGATCGTCAATGCCCAGGGGGGATTGCCCAGCCTCAATGACTTTGATAACCAGGAGCGCCCACAGCGTTATGGGTCGGATGCCACGCTGAATATCAAGAAACGAAAATGGGATATTTCGCTGGGTGCCAGCTACTACCAAAACGATCTGGCGGGTCGGCGGGTGGGCGATGTAAACACTACCCTGGGCAACCGTTTTACCTCGTTTCCTTCGGATGGTGAACGCAGCACCCAAAAGCAGGCGTATTCGGGCCGGGCCACCGTTAGCTATAACCCTACGAAGCGGGATGCCTTGCAGCTTGGCCTTTACCATGGGGCCAGGACCGACTACCGCCGGGCAGACATTACGTATAACAATACAACCATTGATCGGACAACGGGGCAGTTGATAGGCCGGACGACTTACTACAATGCCAATCTGGTCAAAAAACAGGGCACGTTCTCGCTGGGTAATCTGGATTATACGCATCAATTTTCGGATCAATCAACAATTTCGGTATCCGGTCTTTACGAAAAAGATCAGCTATCGGGTTTTACCCGCAACCTGAACCTGCGCAACAGTGAGTCGAACGATACGCTGCAATACACGCTAAACACCAACGAGCGGCCTCTGACGGGCTATCGGTTAAAGGCCGATTACGCCCGGAATCTGGGGAAGGGAAAGCTCGAAGTGGGTTATCAATACCGGTATTTCAGCGATCAGGGCGCGTTTCTCTATCTGCAAAAAGACCGGCCCGGCCAGCCGTTAACCTCCTTTCCGGATTTCAGCGGGACGGTATTGGTGAAGAATATGATCCAGTCGGTGTATGGACAGTACGCAGCCACCGTGAATCCCAGGCTATCCTACACGGCCGGTTTGCGCTACGAATACGCCACTCGGGACCTGCGGATTGAAGGCCCGACCGTTTCGCGCTTTCCGCTCACTTTACGGAATCTGTTTCCGTCGGCCAACCTGCTTTACAAATTCAATACTCAATGGCAACTGAAAGCCGGTTATAGTCGCCGGGTGCAACGCACCACCAGCCTGGAGCTGAATCCGCTGCCCGAACGTGAACACTCCGAGACGCTTGAACAGGGCGACCCCAATCTTCTGCCGGAGTTTGTTAGCCTGGCCGAGGCCGGTGTCATTTACAGCGGAAAGAAAAGTTCGGTATTTGCCACGCTGTACTACCAGGGTATTCAGAACGTTGTCAACCGCGTCAACAGTGTCTATGCCGATACGATTTTAAACCGGATTTACACCAATGCGGGCAACGCCCGACGCATCGGACTGGAGGTTGGGCTGGACCTCAAACCCGTTCGCTGGTGGAAGCTGTATACGGGCGCAAACCTTTATGATTACCGGATTGAGGGAAGTTTATTTAACAACACCGTTCGGGTCAACAATTCCAGCCTGGTTTATTCGGTAAACGTCAACAGCAGTTTTCAACTGGCTCCGAGCTGGACGCTACAAACAACCTTGAATTACCTTTCGCTCCGGGCAACCGCGCAGGGGGAAGACTCTCGCTTTTTCTCCCCCAATGCGTCGGTCAAGAAAGGCTTTTGGGGCGGGCGGTTGTCGGCCATTCTGCAATGGCAAAACATAAGTATGGGCTGGCTGGCCAGCAACGAGCAGCGCATCAGCACCTGGGGGCGGGATTTTTACACAACCACCAATTACATTTACGAAAAAGACGTCATCATGCTGAGCCTGACCTATCAGCTTAATCAGCGGGGGAAAAAACTGAAGTTTGCCGAGAGCGAATTTGGTGAGAAAGAGTTTTAGAAATTTCTTACCGCGATCTCCTGACGATGTCTTTCCTCGTTAAAAGAATAAGCGCCTGCCAATAACCCATACCGCTTTGGCTTAAATAACAAGCCAAAGCGGTAAAAAAGGTTGATCACTTGTAAGCATCAATCGTTTTAATGGTACCGTCGGGATTATGGGTCAGCTCGGTTACTTTGACATTCCGAAGGTGCGTCTTTCCGGAGAGCTGGACATCGTGGTAAAACAGATACCATTTTTTGCCTACCTGCACGATGGAATGGTGGTTGGTCCAGCCCAAGACGGGTTTCAGCACAATGCCTTTGTAGGTAAACGGACCATACGGATTGTCGCCGATGGCGTAGCAAAGGTTATGGGTGTCGCCGGTTGAATACGAGAAATAGTACTTACCGTTGTATTTGTGGAGCCAGGCGGCTTCAAAAAACCGTTTGTCGTTCTCTTTTTCCAGGAACGGCTTTCCGTTTTCATCCAGAATCTGCACCTCCCGAACTGGCTCGGCAAAGCTTTTCATATCGTCGCTCAGCCGGGCCACGCGGGGCAGGTAAGCCACCTCATCTTTCGGCTTCAACGCTCCTTTCGGATCGTACTGGTTGTTGTTCCACCGCTGCAACTGACCGCCCCAAATACCGCCAAAGTAAAGATAGAATTTGCCATCGGTATCCTGAAACACGGTTGGGTCGATGCTGTAACTGCCCTTGATCGGTTCCGGTTCGGCCTTAAACGGTCCGGTCGGGCTTTTGCTGGTTGCTACCCCGATCCGGAAAATATCCTGCTTGTCTTTGGCGGGAAAATAGAGGTAATACGTCCCGTTTTTATACGTCGCATCGGGTGCCCAGAGCTGTCGGCCCGCCCAGGGAACGTCGTTGAGGTCCAGCGCCACCCCGTGGTCTTTCACCGGGCCACCGATCTTGTCCATCGACAGCACGTGGTAGTCACGCATGGCGAAATGCCCTCCCTCATCATCTTCTTTGACATTCGTGGCGTCAATATCATGCGAGGGATAAATGTAAATCTTGCCGTTAAAAACGTGGGCTGACGGGTCAGCCGTGTAGATGTGCGACACCAGGGGCTTCGAAATCGGATTTTTGCCGCCGTTGGTTTGCGCAAAGGTTGTCAGCGAGCAGGCCATCAGGGCCGCGCCGGTAAGGAATGCGTAGGTTGGTTTCATAAGATGCTATTTCATCCAGGTTAGTAGGTAATCAAGAGTCACTTAAACAGGAGCTGCGCAAACCCAAACAGGTCGTGCCGCCAGACCGGCCAGGTGTGTCCGCCCGCATATTCGCTGTACTGGTATTTGATGCCCAGATCGTCAAACTTTTTCATCATCACCTGACAGTTCTGATGCGCAATATCTTCCTTGCCACCCATTGAAATCCAGAACGTTTTCAGATTGCCATTAATGGTGCTGGCATTGGCTTTCATAAACTCATACTGAGGTTCCGACAGTTTCGGGTTATTGGCAAACCAGCCTGAACTGAACACGCCCAGCTGCGAAAACAGATCGGTATTCTTAATCCCCGCGTAGAGCGTCTGTAAACCGCCCATCGACAGCCCCGCCAGCGCCCGGTTTTTGGCGTCGGTTTGCACCCGGAAGTTGCTTTCGATGAAGGGAATAGCCCCTTGTTTTAGCTCATTCTCGAACATCCGCAGCACATTTTCGTTGAAACCGGCCAGACCGCCCGAGTTGGGTATGTTGCCATCCAGCATCACCACCACCATCGGCTGGGCTTTCTTTTCGGCGATCAGATTGTCCAGAATTACATTTGTTTTCCCCTGAGTGGCCCAGCCGCGCTGGTCTTCACCGCCCCCGTGCAACAGGTACAAAACCGGGTATTTCGCGCCCGACTGATCGTAGCCCGGTGGCGTGTACACGTACATTTCCCGCCAGGTGTTCGACGCTTTTGACCAGTAGCGTTTAATCCGAATGTCACCATGCGGCACATCTTTCAGGGCGTAATAACCGCCGTCCCGATCCGGAATTTCAATACCGCTGGCCATCCGGCCCATGCCGTAAAAGGTTTCGCTGGCCGGGTCGACAACCGCGACGCCATCAATCAGCAACGAGTAATAATGGAAACCCCGGCTGATGGAATCGGTCGTGACGGTCCAGAAACCGCTGGTGTCTTTCACCATGTTGTATTTTTTGCCTAAATCAATCTGCACTTTCTGTGCTTCGGGGGCTTTTACGCGGAAAATAACCCGGTTGTCCGGCAAAATCTGCGGGTATTTGGCGGTACGGATGTTGGTCGAAGCGGGCGAACCCAAAACCGTATACTTCGGCAACGATGCGACGTCAACTGGCTTGAAGAGAAACTGAGAGAACATATACAAACCGTTTTTCCAGACTTTGAAATCATGGACACCCGGTTCGATGTAGTAAACGTGCGGCACATTTTTCTCGTAGAGGTAATCGTGGGTCCGCTTGCTGAACGTAATCAGCCCATCCGCATCCCCGCACGAAATCCAGAGCAATTTCAACTGCTTTCGGGCTTCGTCTGGATTGGGCACCAGCTCTTCCGGTTTTTTGGTGTTGGGGGCCGACGAAAAACCGCCCACCCAGGCAAACTTATCCAGATTGCCCAGACCAAAATTGAGCGATTGACCGCCCCCCATCGACAACCCTGCAATGGCCCGGTGTTCCCGGTCTTTCAGGGTAGAATAGTTTTTCTCCACAAACGGAATCAGATCGTTCAGCAAATCCTTTTCAAACGTAGCGAAGGCTTCTACCTTGTCTTTGTCGAACACATTGCCCACGGCGCGGTCGTCTTTCATGGCTCGTCCGTTGGGCATGACCACGATCATCGGCTCCAGTTTCTTCTCCGCATACAGATTATTCAGAATCACCTGCGGACTGCCCCCTCTGAGCCACTCCTTTTCATCGCCCCCAATACCGTGCAGCAGATACAAAACCGGGTATTTCTTCTTTTTCGAATACCCCGGTGGCGTATAAATCAGGGCTTTGCGCCTTGTACCCACGGTTTTCGACTCGTACTGTACCGAATCCAGTTTGCCGGCAGCAATGCCCGTGCGTACCTGGTCAAACCCTTTGGGCGCTTCTTTTTCGATGGTTTGTGAATAAGCCGTTGACCCCATCAAGGTACCAACCGCCATCACGATGACCAGATACGCCCTGCTCAGAAATAAACTATTTTTCATGGTTCAGAAGAGTTTTTAGGCACTCTTTTATTTAAACAGCAACGGGGCCAGCTCGCGAAGACTGCGACGCCAGGTCTGGAATTCGTGGGCCGTTTTATCGGAAACGTACGAAACCACATTGTAACCGGCTGCTTTTAAGTCAGCGGCCGCCTTATTGACCCGATCCGGATTTTCTTTGCTGCCGCAACTCAGGAAAATCAGTTTGGCCTTTGACTTACCGTTGAGATCGTCGGGCGTATAAACACCACCACTGAGTAGAGCGTAGGCACCAAAAACTTCCGGTTTATTGAGGGTAATGGTGCGCGTTTCCATACCGCCCATCGACAGCCCCGCCATCGCCCGGTTCGACCGGTCGGCGAGGGTGCGGAAATTCGCATCCATGTAGGGAATCAATTCATCGACCAGCACCGTTTGAAAGGGCTCAATCCTGAATTCCTTGATCCGGCCCCATTTCACTTCGTTGGTCATGCCGTAGGTCATCACAATGATAAACGGCTTGATTTTACCCTCGGCAATCAGGTTATCCATAATCAGATTCGCGCGTCCCTGATTGGTCCAGGCGGTTTCATCTTCGCCCCAGCCGTGTTGCAGGTATAAAACCGGATACTTTTTCGATGTCTCTTTCTCGTAACCCGGCGGGGTGTACACAAAAGCGCGTCGCGAAGTCTGGGTGCTTTTGGAGGGGAAAAGAATCTGCTGCACGTGACCGTGGGGAACATCCTTCAGGGCGTAGAAGTCCTGATCATGGGCCGGGATTTCAATACCGCTTTCCCACCGGACCGACCCGTAGTAGTTTAACGTGCCGGGGTCGTTGAAGGTGCCGCCATCAACCGTGAGGTGATAATAATGGAAACCTTCATCCAGCGGTCCGTCGGTGGTGCCGGTCCAGAAACCGTCGGTTCCTTTTACAAGTTTGGTTCCTCCGCGTCCGCCAAGCCCCAGGCTGACTTTCACACTATCGGCCTGGGGCGCCTTGATCCGGAACCGGGCGTAGCCCTGGGAGTTCACCTGCGGGTATTCCTGACCCGGCTGATTTAACGTGGACGGCTTAAAATCTTCCGCCACCGTCTGACTCCCCTGCGCCAAACAGGTTGCGCTCGTTACTGCGGCTGCGAATAATACCGCTATCGTCTTATTCATCATCTGGTTAGTAATTTAGGAGAAAAAGGCTTCGTATTAGTTGAAAAGCTGAGGCAAGGTAGTGGCCAGGTAGAGCTTGCAATTCATCCAGGTATGCCCGCCCGGCACAATCTGCGTATCCAGCTTCAGGCCTTTTTCCTTAAACTGGGCAATGTTTTGTTTCACTGGCTCGTATAAAAAGTCTTCGGTGCCGACGCTGATCGTAAAGAGTTTCAGTTGTTTGTTCAGTTGATCCGCGTTCGGCGCCCAATCACTGAAGTTCTTTTTAAACTCTTCCGTGGCGGTATACGGCGCATACGAACACACATACGCGAACTTGTCGGGATTGGTCAGTCCGATGTTCAGCGTTTGTCCCCCACCCACCGAAAAACCGGCCACCGCTCGGCTTTTGCTCTCTTTCAAAACCGGGTAATTCGCTTCGATAAAGGGCACAATGTCGTTCACCACATCTTTGGTAAAATCAGCCATCGGAGCGGGGCGCACATTCCCGTAGGGCATCACAATAAGCATCGGTTTGGCCTTGCCCTGCGCAATCAGGTTGTCGGCAATCAGGTTGGCGCGGCCCACTTTGGTCCAGGTTTCTTCCGTATCCGAACCGCCGTGAATCAGATACAGCACGGGATACTTCGTTTTGCCGTTGGGATTAAAACCGGGTGGCGTATAAACCAGCAATTGGCGGGTCGTCCCCAGCGTACCCGATTTGTAATAACGGTAGCTGATTTTTCCGTGCGGTACGTTCTGGAGCGAATGAATCAGCGGCTGGTCGCCCGGCACCTCGACAATGCTGCGTTTAAAGCGCTCATTGGCAAAGATGTACGTATTGCTTGGATCGGCAAGCTGAACGCTGTCCACCGTAAAGCTGTAGGGATAAATATCCGGTTTGACGGGCGGCACCGTTACGCTCCAGATGCCGGATGTATCTTTCGTCAGGGCAACCGGCGACTTCAGAAATTCACCGTTCAGGGTCACTTTCTGGGCTTTCTTCGAAAAATACCGGAACGTGATACTATGGTCGGGATGCACGTCGGGCGAACTGATGGCGGGCGGGCGTTGCTGGGCCAAAACCGTCATTGCCGACAGAAGAACGGCCTGGAGGAGATAGAGAATACGTTTCATGCGCTGGGGCTAGGCTTATTGAAAGAGTAAGGGAGCGGTTTCGGCCACGTATTTTTTGACATTCATCCAGGTGTGGCCCCCGTCGGTGATCAGGCTTTTGTAATTCACCTTCTTCGCCTTCAGGTAGTCCATAAATTCGACGGTCCCCTGATAGAGAAAATCGTCACTGCCCACACTCACCCAGAACAGTTTCAGTTGCTTATTCGTGTTGGCGGGGTTGCTGGTTATATGCGGAAAGCTTTTGTCCATTTCGGCAGGCGACAGGTACGAACTGTAGCTACACACCCAGGCAAATTTATCCATGTGGTTAAACGCCGTGCGGAGTGTTTGCCCACCCCCGCGCGAAAAACCGCCGATGGCCCGGTTCTCGCGATTGGCGATTGTCCGGTAGGTTTTCTCCACATACGGGATGACGTTGTTCACCAGATCGGCCGTAAAATCGTTGGCCCGTTTGACCGCATCAGCACCGTCGCGCACCGTCGGATCGGCGGGTTTGGAGCCCCCTTTCTGCTCGGCTATTCGGGCGGCTATATTGCCGTACGGCATGACAATAATCATGGGTTTGGTTTTGCCTTCCGCAATCAGGTTATCCAGAATCAAGTTGGTTTTACCCACCTTGAAAAAGGTTTCTTCCGTATCGGTAGTGCCGCTGATGAGGTAGAAAACCGGGTATTTTTTAGCGGTATTCTGGTCGTAGCCCGGTGGCGTGTACACCACCAGCGAACCGGTTGTTCCTTCCAGCGACTGGTAGTATTCGTAGTTGATGGAGCCGTGGGGAACGTCGCGCAGGGCATGAATCAGGGGCGTATCGCCGGGCACGTCCACCAAACTGGCTTTAAACCGCTCATTCGGGAAAAAAGCCACGTTGGCGGGGTCCATCACCGTAACGCCATTTACCTGAAAACTATAGGGATAAATATCGGGCTTGACCGGCCCCACCGTAACGCTCCAGATGCCCTGCGCGTCTTTGGTCATGTCGATGGGCGCTTTTAAAAACTGGCCGCTCAACTTAACCTCCTGGGCCGCCGGAGACAGATAGCGGAACGTGACGGTTTTGTCGGCGTTGACCTGGGGCGATACCACCAATGGGCCGCGGGGTGGCTGAGAGAAAGCGGTAGTAGCCAGGCAAACAAAGGCCCAAAGGGCCCACCAATGAATGGATAAACATCGACACATCGTTATACTGGTTTAAGGGAATTTGAAAAGCTACCTATTTTTACTCTTCTAGTAAGACCGTAGTCCAGCAATGACAGCCTTTAAACCGTGTCGGTGTGGTGCTGTAACGTAGTACCTGCTCCTGTGCCAGCCGATCATCGGGCTTTTGTTGATAACAGGACTGATTTACTTGATTTGTCAGGCATTTTCGGGTATGCCTGAAAGTACAAAGCCGTTATCTTCTAATCAGGTTATTATTAATTGTCTAGTCTAGTTACTGACCGACCAGCGTATATACTTTTCCTGCCTGCGTTGAAATATCGTAAAGCCGGGTTTCTTTCAGCGTCGGAGCGGTTTGATTCGCCTGCGATGCAATCACGGGTGCGGGCGTCTCTTCGGTCTGGTAGAACGGGTTGGAATTCGGACCGGAAGCGGCTTTCAGAACCAATCCACTGCTTCCTTTCAGCGCGTTCGGAACCCGTACACGAAGGTTACCCCCCAAATTGGAGCGGATTTGAACCTGGGTCAATTTACCGTCTTTCCACTGCATACTCACCACCTCAAAACCGCCGATGGCCCGCAAACCGCTGATTTGGCCCGCAGGCCAGACATCCGGCAGGGCGGGCAACAAGTGAATCGCTCCGTCGGCGCTTTGCATCAGCATTTCCGTAATACCGGACGTACAGCCAAAGTTGCCGTCAATCTGGAAAGGCGGGTGTGCGTCGAACAGGTTGTTGTAGGTTCCTCCACCCTCCGGGTTGGCGCCCAGGGGCGAAAGTTGATTCTGAATCAGGGTATACGCGTGGTTGCCGTCCTGTAACCTTGCCCACCAGTTGACTTTCCAGCCCATGCTCCAGCCCGTCGAAACGTCTCCGCGATGAAGCAGCGTGGTGCGCGATGCGTTAAACAACTCCGGCGTCCGATAGGCCGAAATCTGGGTAGACGGAAACAAACCGTACAGGTGCGATACGTGCCGGTGGTGATCGTTGGGGTCATCGACATCGTCCAGCCACTCCTGCAACTGACCAAACTTTCCAACGTGCATGGGCGCCAGCCGACTGCGTTTTTGCTTGAGTGTATCCACAAAAGCCGCGTCCTTTTTCAGCAACTCCGCAGCCCGGATTGCCGTACTGAAGGCATCGAAAACAATCTGGTTGTCCATCGTCGTACCGGCATCCAGCGACGAACCGGCGTGGGCCTTCGGCGCGTTCTCGGGTGAGCTACCGGGGTTGACCACCAGCCAGCGGTATTTCGGATGCTCAATCAGGAAATCGGCGTAAAACTGCGCGGCTCCTTTCAGAACAGGATAAATAGAAGCTAAATAAGCCTTGTCGCCATTGTACAGATAATGTTCCCAGAGGTGCTGACTGAGCCAGCCACCCCCGCCGGTCCACATGCCCCAGAAAGCGCCATCAATGGCCCCGGTTGCCCGCCAGATGTCGGTATTATGGTGGGCCATCCAGCCCCGGGCGCCGTACATAACCCGGGCCGTTTCCTGACCGGTTTCCGACAGTTCCTGCACCATTTTGAGGAAAGGTTCGTGCAGTTCGGCCAGATTGGTTTTTTCGGCGGGCCAGTAATTCATCTGGGCGTTGATGTTGATGGTGTACTTGCTGTCCCAGGGTGGCCGCATCCGGTGATTCCAGATGCCTTGCAGGTTGGCCGGTTGGCCCGCTACGCCGTCGCGGCCGGGTTGGGAGGATGAAATCAGCAGATAACGCCCGTATTGGAAGTACAGCGCGACAAACTGCGGATCGTTCGTCGTGCGGAAATTTTTAAGCCGTTCGTCGGTTGGGAGTTTGGCGGCTTCCGCCGAACCCGTACCGCCTAGATCGAGCTTCACCCGGTTGAAGTACTTTTGGTAGGCCGCGATATGCGGTTTTACAATAGCCGCGTACGATTTAGGATAGGCTTTGTTTAGGTACGCCTGCGCCCGGGCGTTTTCGTCCCCGCTTACGTCTTTGTAGTTGTTGAAATTGGTGGCGATGGAAACGTAAATCGTGGCGGTATTGGCCCCTTTTACTGTGAGGGTCGAGTCGTTGGCGGTCAGGCTGCCCCCCTGGGTTTTAATGCGCGCTATTCCTTTAAATTTCACCAGGCCCTTGACACCCTCGTGGTCTGAGGTCGTGCCGGAAAGAGTCAGTTCCTTCGCCGGGGTGGTTTTGATGGTCGCATTCGTCTGCGGAGTCGCAAAAGAGGCCGTAAACGTAAGTTGTCCCGGTTTGCTCGCGGTCAAGTGCATGACGATGACCCGATCGGGAAAGGACGCGACTAGTTCGCGGGTATACGTCACGCCGTTTACCTGGTACGTTGTCTTGGCAACGGCCTTTTCAAGATCGAGTTCCCGGTAATAGTTGGAATAGTTTTCGTGCCCCTCGAAGGTGAGGTGCAGGTTGCCCACGGGTTGAAACATTTGCCCGTGCGACTTTTTAGTAATAATGGCTTTGTTGGCCAGGTTCTCGGCATCTTTCTGCTTCCCATCAAAAATGAGTTGCCGGATTTCGGGCAGGGCGGCTAAAGCTTCCGGATTGTCGTTCCGATTGGGGCCACCGGACCAAACCGTATGTTCGTTCAGCTGAACGGTTTCCTTTGGCACATTGCCGTAGATCATAGCGCCTAATCGGCCGTTTCCGATGGGCAGGGCATTTTCCCAGGTTTTGCCGGCTGGCTGGTTATACCAGAGCCGGAGTGTCGGCGGGGTCTGCGCTCCACAAACCGTTGATAGAAACAGTAAAAAGAGGTAGAAAGGCCGTCTCATTGAAATCATCCTGGGTTCTAAACGAAAGATACCTTTTTCGGTCGATGCTGGAATGGTGCTTTTGCAAAAAAACAGGGTGGGGCCTGATTTCCGCTTCTGGTCTTTCGCGAAAATCAGGCCTACTTGATCATACCTTACAGATACAGATTGATCAGGCTTTCCAGCCATTCCTGCTTACCGCTCCGGAGTGACGGCTCACCTTTTTCAAGGGTGTAATTCCGCAAATCTTCCAGCGTCAACTGGCCTTCCCGAAATGCTTTCCCCGGCCCCTCATCATACGAAGCATACCGCTCCGCCCGGAATTTGAGGTAGTCGGAATCACGCAGGATTTGATCGGCCACAATGAAGGCGCGGGCAAACGCATCCATACCGCTGATGTGAGCAATGAACAGATCCTCCAGATCCGTGGAGGTCCGCCGGACTTTGGCATCGAAGTTAATCCCGCCGGGTGTGATACCACCAGCCTGCTGAATCACGAGGGCGGCTTCCGTTAATTCGTACAGATTGATGGGGAATTGATCGGTATCCCAGCCATTCTGGTAATCGCCCCGGTTGGCGTCGATGCTGCCCAGCATGCCGGCGTCGGCGGCCACCTGCAATTCGTGATCGAACGTGTGGCCCGCCAGCGTCGCGTGGTTGACTTCAATATTCAGTTTAAAGTCCTGGTCCAGACCGTATTGCCGCAGAAAACCGATGACCGTGGCCGCATCATAATCATACTGGTGCTTGGTGGGTTCCATCGGCTTGGGCTCAATGAAAAAAGTCCCTTTGAAACCCTGCTTGCGCGCATAGTCACGGGCAAGGGTTAGAAACTGGGCCATGTTTTCGACTTCCCGTTTCATGTTGGTGTTCAGCAGGGACATATACCCTTCGCGGCCACCCCAGAACACATAGTTTTCGCCACCCAGCGCAATGGTAGCATCAATGGCGTTTTTAACCTGCGTTCCGGCATAGGCCAGCACCGCAAAGTCCGGGTTCGTAGCAGCCCCGTTCATGTAGCGCGGGTTCGAGAAGACGTTGGCCGTGCCCCACAGGAGTTTTACACCGCTTTCCTGCTGCTTTTGCCGGGCGTAGTCAACAATGGCCTGCATACGGTTTTCGTATTCCGATACCGTGGGAGCATCCTCCACCAGGTCGATGTCGTGGAAGCAGTAGTACGGAACACCAAGTTTGGTAATAAACTCAAAAGCTGCGTCCATCCGCATCTGCGCCCGCACATTAGCATCACTGTGCTGATCCCAGTCAAAAACACGCGTGCCGGGGCCGAACGGATCACCACCCGCTCCGGTGAAGGTGTGCCAATAGCTAACCGCAAAGCGCAACTGCTCCCGCAGGGTTTTGCCGCCGATAACCAGGTCAGGATTGTACCATTTGAAAGCCAGCGGATTTTTCGATTTGGGACCTTCGTACGAAATCGTATCGATCCCTTTGAAGTATGTCTTTTCTCCCAGTGCAACGGTTGTCATACGTTATACGTTAATAAAACGGTGATGAATTAATTTAGTGATTTTCAAAAGGGTTTCCACCAGTTGCGTTGATTTGCCTTGATAGGAAGAGGTAGTAAATACCACCCCGCAACACCGGCAAAACAGCCTTTATTCAATCATGTCAAGCTGACACTTTATACTAGCCGTAAAGTTGATTCTTATTTTTTAATTGTCAATACGACAACTAATATTTTTTCGATAAAAATTTTCCTATTCGGAAGAAGAATAGAATTATATCCGGAAAGGCTTCGGAGAAAGCTTCAATTAACTGGGGATAAAGTTCAAAAAAGAATCCGCCACCTGATGATACTTCTCGGTATCAACCGTATAGTAAAAGGCACCCCGTTTCGAAAACCCTTTCTGTTTTTCCGCCAGTTTGATCAGCAGGTTGGTCGACAGGATTTTGCGGCTGAAGTTGCGTTTGTCGAACTCAGTATTGTAGATGGCGTCGTAGAGTTTCTTGAGCTGCGGAATGGTAAACTTTTCGTTCAGGAGTTCAAAACCGATTGGGTGCTGGGCGGCTTTGTAGCGCAACCGCTTGATGGCCAGATCGACCATATCGCCGTGGTCGAAAAGCAGCGGGGGCAGATCATAGATCGAAAACCATTGTGCCTGGAAGGCTCCCGAAATTTTCGACTCGTAATCAGCGATCTTCACGAGTGAAAAGTAGGCCACCGAAACCGTCCGAACGATCGGGTCACGGTCCGGATTACCAAACGCGTGTAATTGCTCCAGATACACGTTGGTCAGGCCCGTCAGATCAAACAAAATTCGGCTGGCAGCCTGCTCCAGACTTTCGTCAGGTTGTAACCAGCCTCCCATCAGCGACCAGGTTTTTTCTTCCACCCCCCGTTTCACCAGTAACACTTTCAGGCTTTCGCCGTCAAATCCGAAAATAATGGAATCCAGCGCCACCAGGTACGAGTGTTGCTGTTTGTATTGATCTAACATAACGTAAAGAGGAAACTCCCCAGGCTCATTCGGTTTTGCGAATGTACTAATAAAGCCGTGCGATTGCCTTCCAGCAGCGGGAAAGCTGACAAAACTTGTCTTAGCCCCTTATTATTCAGACAGATTTACCTGAGCCCTTGAATCCGTTTCTTAAAACGCTATCTATTTTTACCTCTGACAAACCGTGGCTAATCATCCCACTCCTGGTCTGGGATGATTAGCCACGGTTTTGGGTTGCATCTTACGGTTAGCAATGGGGTATACTCAACTCCGAAACCTGATCACGGGCCGATCGAAGGATTTCTTCTAAGGTAACCCAGCTTTCCGAATTAAGCCCGGCGGCCTGCGTGCGCAACGACTTCCGAACGTTTTCGTATAGTTTTGCCAGCTCGCCAACCGAATGGGTGGCATCCAGTTGGTTGATAAAATTCATGGCAACGACACTTTCAAACATCGATTTGGTCGTACTGCCCGTATTGCCCCCACCATGCACAAGCATAACACCACCCTGGCGCGTTTTCTGAACAAGGCGCAGTTCGCGGTCGTCGACGCTCCACGAACGAATGCATCCTTTCTCCAAAATCTTTACATCCGGATGGCTTCGGGCCAGACACGCTTCAAAGGATACCTCCAAATCATACACGCGTCTGACTACCTCCCAGAAACCGGCTATCGCCAGCTTCTCTGCTTTCCGGATTGCATTTATTCGTTCCTGGCTTTGCGCAGAAGATTTGGGCACATCGGTATCGCCTTCGAAAGGATAGGTGCCCACAAACAAATAACCGCTACCGATGCATACAGTATACTCCGTTTCACCGTTCGGCTTGGTTAGGATAACCGGCTGAACGTTCAAATCCGCAACTTGTGATACATACTCCTGGCCGTCTACGGTAATGGGCATCTTGCCGCCGTGAATTTTGCAGGCTTTAGGAGACAGCCCCATACCGCTGATAATTTTTTCGGCGGTTTTTCCGGTAATGTGCGCCCAGAAGCCCTTCATACCGCATACGGGCGGGTGAGCGAAGTCGCCCGGAAGCAACCCCGTTTGCATATAAGCTCCCCCATGAAACAGAAAATATTTGGCCTCATGCACCTTCCCATCGCGCGTAATCACGCCTTCCACCTGATGGCTGGAATCGTAGCGTATCGTGGTTACTTCATGATCCGGCCCCAAAAGGAAACGGACCCCGGCCTTTTCCAGCTTCTCGAGCAGAAACCCAACGACGGCCTTAATGTTAAAGGCCAATCCGTGCATGATCAGTGCGCCCCCTTTTATAAACGACTGCTTCTCGATTCCAGAACGGTAGGCAGCGAACTCGGGGTGATTAACGGCTTCGTCATTGTAAAAGGAAGCTTTGATCATTCCTTGGCCCGAAAGCGTTTTTCTTGCGCTTTCAAACAGGCTTTTTTCGTCATAAAACCGGTGAATGCCAATGCTTAAGCTGAGTTCCTGCGCCAATTCAGGCTTTTCGTCCAGAAACTGGGCTAATTGCTCATACCAGAGTTTCATGCTGTAGACGTTTTCGGCCACATACTCGATAAATAGCCGTTCATACGCCAGCCAGTCCTGCGGGTTATTTCGAATGGACTGGTTGAGCGCTTTTCGTTTCTGTAAAAAACATTGCGTTTGCGGGCTGAATTCTTCCAGGGGTAAAGCCAGCATTCCCCCCTGGGCAATGGTCGTTTCAAAATCGATGGCAATATCGGGGTACATCTGGGTAACGTACCCATCAAGGTCCAGATAAGGGTGTCCTTCGGTCGAGGTGATGTAGCGATTAAAGGAGCCATCGTGGGTGGAGGATTGAAATACTTGATCGACAGCCGCGGTGCGGGTGCAGGGCGATTTACTCAGGATGGTGACGGCCATACCTTGTTCCAGGGCTTTCAACGCCGAAACCAGGGCCGTAATACCGCTGCCGACAATGAGAATTGATTCCTTAGTTTTCATGGGTTTAGCGAATAACGTATTGATACGTATGAATTGGTTTTTGCACTTCTGCTGTTAATTGGACTAGCGCCCTTGTGCCGTTCTAGCGATATAGACCCGGTATGGCCCGGAAATAGCCAACTGCATTGAGTGACGGTATTCCACGGGAATACACATAACTTAGCCAATATCTTACCGCCTTTTAAACCGACCGATGGTGGTGAGAAATACCAGGGTCCGAAAGCTATCGATTGATGATGCAGTCCTTTACAGGATTCCTTTCCGGGAGTCTGTATAGATAAAGTGGAACTATCTCCCTGCCCTGCAAACACCGCCCGGTGAAACGCACCGGGCGGTGTACTTTTATCTTCTTTAATCAACCCCTTAAGGAATCTTCAGCAGCTTCCGGCGCTGTAGATCAGTGCCTTTGCCGACCTCTAACAGATACAGCCCCGGTGCTAAGTCAGAACCCGGCTGGATCAGCAACTTCGAGCCCACGACCTGTCGCTCATAAACCTTACGCCCCACCCCATCATACAGCACCACGCCTACCGGTATCGGGCTTTGCCTAACGACCTCCAGGGTAAACTCCGTCCGGAACGGATTGGGATACGCCCGCACGGTTTCCTCATCGGCCTGGGCACTCAGGCGAGCCAGTGATGCCTGTCTGACCACCCGAAAGCTGAGGATCAATGGTGTACCCGCCTGTCCACTGGCCGAAGCTCCCGAGTAAGCCGTACCCGTTAGCGTGTAATTGCCTAAAGTGGGCGTCCAGTTGTTGTAATTACCATCCTTATCGCCAAACAACGCATAGGGGGCGCCCGTCTCGGTCTGTGTTCGCTTCTGCTGACCACTCAACACCATCTTCACCGAACCGACCGTAGCCGGACTCGTATTGGCCCGGATGTTCAGGTTGCGGGGTAGTTGGGCCAGGTTCAGCACCTCATTGTTGGTGATTACTCGAATCGGCTGATCCGTATCCGCATTCATCAAACTAAAGCTGACCATCACCGGCCCGGCGCTGGGGGCGGGATTGACCCGTACCGTTACGTCATCGAAGCCCATCGCCCCCGGCGTATCGCGCACCGTCAGCCGGAAGACGTAGGTGCCAGCCGCCAGATTGCTCGCCATCAGGCTGACCGAGGTAGGACTGCTCAGGTTGGCCGTATTGGGTCCGCTGCGCTGGGTCCACTGGTAGGTCAAGGCCCCGCCCTCGGGATCACTCGAAGTGGACCCGTTCAGGACCACGCTGTTGGTGGGCATGGTGATGGTCTGATCGGCCCCCGCCCGGGCGACGGGTGATTGGTTGGCCTGATTAACAAGGATAAAATTCAAGGTCATCGGCGTACCCATAAGCCCAGTTCCCCCCGCTCCCAGGTAAGGAGTCGCCGTCAGCGAGTAGGAACCCACCTTTAGGTTCCAGGGGTCGTAGTTGCCGTTGTCGTCGCCAAACAGGCTGTAGGGGGCCGTTGTTTCGGTTTTGGAGTAGGTCATGCTGCCACTGAGGGAGAAGACCACCGAGCCGACATTAGCTGGCGTGGTGTTGGCCCGGATGGTCAGCCGGCTGGTGGGCAGTTGGGCCAGGTTGATGACCTCGCCATCCGAAAGGGTTTTGATCACCTGATCGGTGTTGGTGTTGATCAGCTCAAAGCTCGTCACGCTGCCCGCCTGGGCTTCCACGGTCGTCTGGTCACTGGCCTGACAGCCACCCGAGGTAGTCACCGTGACCGAGTAGAGGCCCGGGGCCGTAACGGTGGCCGTGTTGGGCATACTACCGGGCGCGGTCCCGCTGCTGAAGACATAGCTAGCCCCGTCGATCTTGGTGGCCGTCAGGGTGACGATGGGCTGGCTGGCCGAGAGCGGTCCGTTGGAAGTGAGCGTGAGGTCGGGAAGGGCATCCACCGTCAACAAGACGGGATTGGAGGTCTGGGAGGAGATTGTGTTGGTGACCTGAACGGTGTAGTGGCCACTGCTGGCGGGTTGCAGGTCCATTAACAGCAGGGTTGCGGTGGTGGCCGAGGAGACATCGGTGATGGCCGCGCCGTCTTTGTACCACTGGTACTGAGGATCGGTGCCGGTAGCGATCACCGACAGGCTCACCGTATCGCCAGCGCAGCGCCCGATGCTGGCTGGAGGTTGGTGGGTGATCTGGATGGGGGTCTGGTTGCAACGCTCCTGTATCTGCTGGGCTGAGTTGCAGCCGGGTGCGTTATTGAAAATATTGACGTTGCCCGGGGGCATATCCAGGTACTGACAGATGGGCTGAATGGCACACTGGCTCAGATTTGGATTATTACTGATAGTGAGGTTCCCGCCGATGCTCGTCAGCTGGCTCAGGGCGCTGATATCACTCAGCTGGACATTAGTACAAATGTCTAGACACCCTGAGATGCTCGTCAGCTTCCCGAGCCCCGACAGGTTACCCAGATTTGGATTATCACTGATCAAGAGGCCCCTGCCGATGCTCGTCAGCTGGCTCAGGGCGCTGATATCACTCAGCTGGACATTAGTAGAAATGTCTAGACCCCCTGAGATGCTCGTCAGCTTCCCGAGCCCCGACAGGTTACCCAGATTTGGATTATCACTGATCAAGAGGAAACCACCAATGGTCTGCAAATTACTAAGTGGACTTAGGTCGGTAATGTCGTCACCGGCTATCCTTAAGCTACCGGGCAGATTCGAACAGCCGGGGGGGAAGTTGTTGACATCGGCCTGACTATCCAGGAATACAGTGCCCGGGGGGCATTGGCCCCAGGAATGCAGCGATGATAGGCCGCCCAGCACCAGCAGGACGACCCCGCACCAACGGATGGCCCCAGAAGGGGCGGCTAACAAAGCAAAACGGAGCGTAGAGATCAGCATACAGAAACAGTTAAGGGTTGAGAGAAAAAATCACGCAGGAGTAATAAACAAACTATCAGCGCCATTCCGGTGCAACCCACGGGCCCAGGCGGTGGGCGGTAAAATTCCGTCCGAATGCCTGTCAATAGCTAACACATTTGAACCATTTCTAGCGCATTTGAACCATTTTAGCCCGATGGCAGGCCCAAAAACCTTGGATAGTAGGAAATAGAATGGTAGTTTAGAGTCTGTTCGCCCAAAAAAACATGACGCTCGGATTCAGTCGTTTAGGACGTCTTATAATCCTGATAGTTCTCAGCCATGGGGAACTACAGGCCCAGCAATTCATGCTGCCCCCCCCTTCCCGACAGGTGAATAAACTCGCCTTCTCCGTATTCGATCGTGAGCCAACCGATGAGCAACGGTTTATGGTCTGGGCATCCGGTCATGGGACCTCTCTCTCGTATGATGGACACCGTTTTCGGGATTACGACGCCAACAAAACCGAGCGCTACCGACTGTTTCACCCCCATTCCCGTAGTCCAATCTGGATTACCCGGCAGCAGTCCGGAAAACCCAGGCAGCTCCTGTATGCCAACCCCGTAGCGCAACGAATCACCCCGTTGCCCGATACGAGTCAACTGGTTCGGCAATACCTCCGGGCTCAGGGCGTTGATGAGCTGTATCTGGGGAGGCACGGGAAGCTCTGGCTGCGCTTGTCGGATCAACGACTGCTAAAGGTGGACCCGCGTACGCATACCGTCGAGCAGGTACTTCGTCCGGGGGCATTTTATGTACTGGAAGAAGCCCCCGATGGTAGTCTCTGGTTCAGTACGTCGACAGGGCTGAGCGTACTTGATCCCAAGACCGGACAACGGCGGGAATATGCCTATGACCCGGCAAAGACGGCCCATATCGGTGGCGGAATCGTCATCACGGCCATTCGGGTTCGCGACAATGGCGATGTGCTGCTGGGTATGATTAACGAAATTCAGATACTGACCCCCCGTACCGGCCGTATTCGTAAAATCAGTCTTCCCTTGCCCACGGCAGCCAGCCAGCTATGGACCAATACATTCGTTCCGGATCGGTATGGAAACGATTATTTTTCGGTTGGACTCATGGTCTGCCGCATTACCCCGCAGGGCCAGCTGGAACGGATTGATTTTGCCCACCCCGCCGAAAAGATCATTGCCGTCTACATTGCTCCGACTCAGGATGGGACCTCGGATCAGCTATGGGTGAGAGTGGTCAGTAACCGGCTGGATCGCTACGAGTTGAAACGACTGCGGCCCAATCCTTCGTTTAATTTGCTGGACGTCATTGTCAACGGGACGCGGCTTATTGAGAACGAAGAGGTTCAGGAGAAGCGGTATCAGCGGGATTCAACAGGCCAACCCACGATTCGGATCCAGGAAGGTGATTTTGTGCAGCTCCGCTTTACGCCTTTTGCCGACTCCCGGCGGAGCATCTTCCGCTATAAGCTGGAGGGCTTTAGCCCGCAGTGGACCACGTATAACGACTGGGTCGGGGTAGCCACCTACCAGCCAGGGGCCGGAACGTATCACTTTCTACTTGATTGGGAAACTCCTACGGGCTGGCAAAAAAAACCGGCGAGCCTGCGCATCGAAGTGCAGCCCATTATCTGGAAAACCGTCTGGTTCCGGGTGGCCGTGCTGACAATCATCGCCGGGGTAGTGTACTGGCTGATGCGTAACATGTACCGAAGACGGCAACTACGGCAGGAACTGGCTCGCCGGGAGTTTGAAGCCGCTACGTTACGTCGGATGGACGAGATAAAAAGTCAGTTCTTTGCCAACATCACCCACGAATTTCGAACCCCGCTGACGATCATCCTGAACGCGACCGAACAACTGGCGGATGAGTGGCCCACTTCCGGGCGGGCCACGGATCGGCTGGGCGCCATTCGGTACAACTCTCATCAGTTACTCCGGCTTATCAACGAAACCCTGGACCTGGCTAAGCTCGATGCGGGCAAACTGGATCGTCATGAACGGCTAGGTGAACCAATCGCCTTTATCCGGCAGGTGGTCAATCAATTTGAGGGACTAGCCCAGCAGAAACACATTCAACTGACCTGGAACGGGTCGCCCGATGCTGAACTCTACCTGTTCGATCAGGATAAACTTGAAACGATTGTGTATAACCTGCTGTCTAATGCCGTGAAGTTTACACCATCGGGCGGTTGTGTAGGCGTAGCGTGTCTGGTAACCAACGCACCTGGGTTGGTGATTCGGGTGTCTGATACCGGTATTGGTATACCCGACCGGGAGCTTGAGCAGATTTTCGATCGATTCCACCAGGTGGATTCCTCTTCTACCCGCGCCTACTCGGGTACGGGCATTGGTTTGGCGCTGGTGAAAGAATTAACCACCTGGCTGGGCGGAGAGGTCAGGGTTGAAAGTTCCGTTGGCAAAGGCAGCCTTTTCACCGTGACGATTCCGTTATGCAGGTATGGGTCAACCGAACCGGTCGTACAAGCAGATCAAGCGGACTTAACCCACGTTTTTGATAGCCCACAAAAGCATGAACCGCCGAAGACTCCGGTGCTGGCAACAAACGGTATAGCCTGGCAAAACGATAATCGCCCCCTAATGCTGGTGGTTGAAGATAACGCCGAACTGCGTCAGTACGTCGTGGATTCTCTGGCGGGTAGCTACCGGACTTTGGTGGCAGAAAACGGCAGACTGGGGTTGGAAAAGGCCCAGGAACAAATACCCGATCTGATTATCAGCGACGTTATGATGCCCGAAATGGATGGCTACGCCCTGGTTGAACGCCTGAAAGCCGACGTGTGTACGAGCCATATTCCCATTTTATTATTGACGGCAAAATCTTCTTTTGAAAGCCGGATGAAAGGGTTGGAGGTTGGGGCGGATGACTACATGGGCAAACCCTTTAATGTAGCCGAACTGGCGTTACGGGTCAAGAACTGTTTAAGGACCCGTACCAACTGGCAGCGTTGGCTGACCAGCCAGCGTGCTTACGGGGAGGTCAGCAGCGAAGAACGGTCGCTGCTGGAAAAAGAAGACCAATTTCTGTCGCGACTTCGCCAGGCGATCCTGATTCACTTGGAAGATCAGACGCTGGATGTCGACTGGCTGGCCGCCCAGGCCAACCTGAGTCGCACGCAGCTAAACCGCAAATTAAATGCACTAACGGGGATGAGTCCGAATCGGTTTATTCACCGGGTTCGGCTGGAGCAGGCGGCCAATTTATAATTACAAACAGGTAAGCTAAATGTCACGCAGGTGGCGTATGCGGTTGGTTATAGTTCACCGTCTCATTTCACCAAAGTTTTTAAGGAGCAGCTAGGCTATTTACCGACCCAACTCAAAGTATAAAGACTAAGCGGACATTCGCCTTCAAGTCGGGATGGTCTCATAACACCCCAACGCCTGCGGCCGATGCGCCCTGTATCGGCAAATCGTTATCAAAGGGTTCTGATGAACCCTTTGAATTATTCTGACCAGGGAGAATGCAGGATACAATCGCAAAAATTCTTCCGGTGAAAATTGGGAATCATGTAGGCGCACACATCCGCTTTGATGTTCCCAAACGTTGTTTCGGTTTTATGCTCAAAACCGCCGAAAAAGGTTGGTATAATCTTCTGCTTGAAATTGTCGCGGGGAAACGCCTTTACAATTTCCTCCCGATGACCAGCGCTTAAGTGCTCGTAACCCTCTCCCATTACATCCAGGCCAACACCGCTGTACATCAGCGCCACTTCATTCTCTTTGTGCTCGGCGATACCGATGGTGGTGTGCAAAGCAATGGTATCCCAGACCAGCTGTAACTTATCCGGGGCAATACCGTGCCCTTTCAGAAAGTCGCGGGCGGCATTGGCTCCATCCACTTCAAACCGCAGGTCCGGGCTGCTGTAGTGGGGTACCAGGCCCAGGTCATGAAAGACCGACGCTACATAAAGCAGTTCCGAATCATGCGCCAGGTTTCTGCGCTGTGCGTTCAGGGATGAAAACAGAAACACGCGCAAGGAATGATTGTAGATAAATTCGGTACCATGTTCCAGCAAAAGTTCGGTAGCCTGGGTGGCGATGGTACTGTCTGGAATCTGGATTCCGGCTACGGTATTTAAACGGTTAATTATCATGACGTTAAAATGGTTTTGGAAATAGAAATAAAAAGAAGCTTACAAGCGGAGCAGAAATGTCAGAAGGCCGTTATGTCAGACCCGTTAGCCGGGTTCTGCAATTTCCTGTAGACCTCCAACGAATTTCTCTCGACCCAGTTATGCGCTAATTTGCCGTCTCTGATCAGCCAAATTGCGGTGCCGTACAGTTCGATTGGCCGTTGATCCGGGTTCAACCCCAGTATTCCATTGTTCAGGCCCGTGAGTTTCCAGCGCGAAACCACTTTGGTGCCGCATTGGCTTTCAAAAATGTCCAGATTTTCCAGGTGGGAGTTCTTCACGTTCTTCAGAAAAGCGATCACCCAATTTTTGAATGCCTCTCTTCCGCTGATGACTTCGCCGGCCGTGGTGATCGCAAAATCCTCCACCATCAGCAGGTCGATCAGATCAACGTCGTGCGGGTGACTCCATACGTTTCCCCAGAAAAAGAGGACCTTTTCGATTGGGCTCATTTCGCTTATGCGGGCCTCCGTAATCTTACTTTCCGTGTTCATTGTGTTGTCTCCCTTCAATAGTTGGCCTGTCCGATTTCCAGCTTAGTTATTTTTCCCGCTTCATTGAACTGAAACTTGAAATACGCTTTAAAATCCCCCCAGACATCACTGTGGAAATGGCCGTAGACGGAAGTGCCGTTATCTTCGACCTTATCGATGCTGGTAAACTTCTCAATCTGGATGGCTTTGGTCGAGAACTTTTTAAAATCCCTGGGTTTGCCATCGTCCAGTAGCACCGCATCGTCCGAAAAAAGCGAAAGCCATTTCGGTACGTCGCTGGACTGAAAGGCGTCAATGGCCTCTTTAACCGTTCTGTTTTTAATCACCGAAGTATCCATCTTATCCGAGTTATCGTGGTTGTGATTTTTATACCGTTGTCCGCAGGCTGTGACGGTGCAGACGAGGCTCAGGGCCCAAAAGAGGTAATTCCGAATTTTCATAGCTGGACTTTTTATTGGTTTGCACCACCGTTCACCAGTAAATGCTGACCGTTGACAAAGGAGGAAAGGCTGCTGGCAAAGAATTCTGCGATGTTGGCTACATCCTCCACTTCGGCCAGCCGTCCCATCGGGCAACTTTCGATCAGCGATCTGCGCAGGTCCGGATAGCTGTCTGGGTCCACAAAAACCCCGGAATGGTCTACGGCAAACGGGATGATGGAGTTGACGGTTACGCCCCGGTGACCGATCTCCTTGGCCAGCACATCCACCAGATAACGAGGAGTCGTTTTGCTTCCGCCGTAGACGGCCATACCCGGTATTGGAAAAGCCGTGGTGCTGGACGCGATGTAGAGGATGCGGCCATTGTCTTCCACGGTTTTAGCCGCCATTTGCAGGGTAAAGTAAGCGCCTTTGGTGTTGATGGCGAACAAGCGGTCAAACTGCTCTTCGGTAAAATCGGTCACGGGCGTTTCTACCATTTCAATACCCGCATTGGCCACCACGATGTCTATTTTTCCGAAGGCTTCTTTTGCCTCCTCAAATAGCCGTTCAATTTCAGCGACCTTGCTGATATCGGCCTGCACGGCAATCACATTCGCCCCCATGGCCCGGATATTGGAAACCACCTGATCGGCTGAGCTTTTGTCCCTGGAATAATTGATGACAATATTGGCCCCCATAGCCGCATACCGTTCTGCAATTGCTTTACCGAGTCCTCGGGCCGAGCCGGTAATTAAAGCGGTTTTATTTCTTAAATTTTCCATTGTATTTTTTGTTAAATGGCACTGGTTTTCCCATAGTCCTATCACGCTGACAGGCCAAAGCGAATCGTCCAAAATGGGTGAGAAAAGGTTAAAAGAAGGCGTTGCGAAAGCACGCTGGTGACTATACGCGTGCGTTTTGGGTTAAGCCATTCCGCCGTTGACGCCGATGTTCTGTGCGTTGATCCACTTGGCGTCATCGCTGGCCAGAAACGCGACGACCCGGGCGATGTCTTCCGGTTCGCCGATCCGGTTAAAGGGGTTCATGGCAGCAAGCCGGTCGATCACTTCCTGCGGCTTCCCGTTCACAAACAGGGCAGTATTGGTTGGCCCCGGCGAAACCGAGTTCACATTGATTCCCCGGCCTATTTCTTTGGAAAGTACGCGGGTCAGCTGTTCGACGGCGGTTTTGGAAGCCGTATACGTTCCATAGGTGGGCACCATTAAGCGGCTGATGGTGGTGGACAGGTTGATAATAGTCCCGTTGTCGGCCAGGTGCGTAGTGGCTTTACGGAGCGTGTTAAAAACACCTTTCACGTTGATAGCGAACTGCCGCTCAAAATCGTCGTCGGTCGTGTCCCGGATCGGTTTGGTAATCATGATACCCGCGTTGTTGATCAGGACATCAATTCTGCCGAAATGCGCGATTGCATTTTCGAACAGCGCATCGACTTCTGCCGAATTCCGGACATCCGCTTTAATGGCAATGGCCTCACCGCCGTCGCTGTTGATGGCATTCACAACCTGCTGAGCGTCGGCCTCGCTGCCCGCGTAGTTGACCACCACTTTAGCGCCTTCGTGCGCAACATGCTGGGCAATGGCAGCCCCGATTCCTTTGGAACTACCGGTCACCAGGATGACTTTTTCTGCTAATCGTTTCATTGTCTGTTACTTTTAAGTACAGAACAAAAGTAATGCTCGTCATCCGCCCGGGTGTTGCGCATTTTACACTTTGCGTTGCAAATTTTAAATGGGTTGGCCGTTCTGGTAGTGTTCCCGGTATTGCGTTGGCGAAATGCCGGTATGTTTCTTAAAATGATTACTGAAATGGGCGGTTTCGGAAAAGCCGAGCCGGTAGGTTATTTCCTTAATGGAGGTCTGCGAATTCTGAAGCATCGATTTAGCAATGGAGGTCGTCTTTTCCCCAATCCAGTGCACAATGGGTTTGCCCGTTTTACTTTTGATCACACTGCTGAAATAGCTGGGATGCAAGCCCTGAGCGGCTGCGTAATCCTGGACGCCGTAAGCAACCTCTATCTTCCCCACGGTTAAGTCGCGGTAATGCTTTTCAAGCAGTTGCTTGAAGGATTTCACAATCTGTGACTTCCGGTTGCCCTCGTAAATAGGGTTGTATTCTTCCCAGAAATACTCCTTTATATAGAATAACAAGACCGAAAGCAGATTGCCGATAATTTTGTATTTATTAGCGCCACCGGCATGGTATTCCCGATACATCAACAAATAGATTTCTTCCACTTTCGCGTAAAACGATGGGGTCGCGTTTTTCGGGCTTAGCGTTTCGGTTAACAGAAATGGAAAGTTGTCAAACACATCCTCCCGCAGGTATTTTCTCAGAAAATCTTCGTCAAACGTGATGAGATACACCTCTTCGATTTTTTCCCAGCTGAACGTACGGTAATTGGAAGGATTGGTGAAATAAATGGAATAGGGCTCTGCATGGAAGGTCTGATCATCGATGGTATAAGCGCCCACGCCATTTTTGACAAATAGGAAGGAAAAGTAATTGGGTCGAAACGGCTGGGACCGGTAGGGGAGCTTAAACCCGATATCAACCAGATTGTGAATCGTAAATACCTCTGAACTTTGCACCAGGTTTCCGCTCACATTAAGCTGGCGGTATAAGTCATAGAGCGTTTTGACTTCCTTGATATCTGTTTCCATAACCGAAGCAGTGTGGTTGACTTTGTCAATACAAAAGCGTGGTAATCCGTCGTGTTGATCCGCCAAACTTGAAGGACTACCCTGCTAAGGGAGCGCCCACTGAACGGTGTCGGCGCGGATTTCAATCGTAACGGTATTGGTTAGTGCGTTTTTCAAAGATAATACGAAACTGGTTAACGGCCTCCGTCAAGGTATAAGTCGCTGTATATTACACTGAAATACCACTTTTTGAACGGCCACGCTAACCCGGAATAGGGCCCGGATTTGCCTTGAGACATGATGGTGTCACGAGGCTATGGATTTTTGATCAAAGCCTGCCGCCTTTTATCCTTCCAGCAACAAACAACAGCCTATACGCATCACTGGGCTATTTGGGTGCATCACTTCCTCTTCTTAAGCGGATTAGGGAATCTTTAGCCGCTCCCGACACGCTTATGAGTTGATCCGAGGTCAAAAGCCGTATCTTTTTGCAACCACGTTTGGCTAATGGGGTCTTCCACTTTTAATAAACCTAATTCCTTTCAATTACTTCTTCATATGACAATTGTAATTGCCTTGCCAGCTAAACAGATCCCTCCGTGGATTGTTTATGGCCTACATCCTTATCATGCCGTATGAACACCTCTGCTCAACCGGAGTTTTGGGGGGACCTTGGTCCTACCACCGCCGACGATTATCAGACCCTGCTGGAATCGTTTGCCCAGGCCTTCTGGGAAACGGATGCCCAGGGCCACGTCGTGACCGACTCTCCCAGCTGGCGGGCTTACACCGGCCAGAGCCTTGAGCAGTGGCTGGGCCAGGGCTGGCTCTCCGCCGTTCATCCCCAGGACCGCGCTGCCGCTCAACGTCAGTGGCAGCACTCTGTCCAGCAACGCAGTCCCTATAATGCCGAGTACCGCATGCAGCGGCCCGATGGGGGCTGGCGCTGGACCAACGTGCGGGCCTCTCCCATGCTCAACCCGGATGGGTCAGTAAGAAAATGGCTGGGGCTTAACATTGACATTAGCGAAAAAAAACAAGCCGAACAAGCCCTCCGTCGGCAGCAACACCGCACCCGACTGACCATCGAAGCCGCCCGGATGGCGACGTGGGAATGGGATCTGATCACCAATCAGGTGTACTGGAATGAGCAGCACTTTCAACTCCTGGGCCTAACCCCGCAAGATGGACCTTTATCCGCCCAGATGTTTACGAGTCTTCTGCATCCCGAGGATGCCGGGCGCATCGAGGCCGAGCTGACGCAGTCCGTCCAGCTGCGCACCCCGTATGATGCCCAGTACCGGATCATTCGCCCCGATGGCCAAATACGTTGGATGAATGGCCACGGGCAGGTGACGGAGGTAGTCGAGGGTAAGGCTATCCGTATGAGTGGGGTGATGGTTGACATCACTGACCGCAAGCTGGCTGAGGAAAGTATCAGAATGTCCCAGGAGCGCTTGCAGCGGGCCCTATCCATCCACACGGTTGGGGTCATCTACTTCGATTTAGAAGGTAACATCCACGATACCAATGAGGCCTTTGAGCGCATGAGTGGCTATAGTCATCAGGCACTGGTGAGCGGTCAGGTAGGTTGGGACCAGCTCATTCCGGAGGAGTTCATGGCTGTTTCCCTCAATTCCCAGCAGGAATACCGCATTAAAGGGGAAAACACCCCCTATGAAAAGCAGTTCATCCGACCCGATGGCAGCCGCTGGTGGGGGCTGTTTGCCGGAAAACGGTTATGCGAGGGTGAATACGTGGAATTTGTCTTGGACATTACCGAAAGCAAACAAACGGCGCAGGCCCTGAAAGAAGCCAGCCAACGCAAGGACGAGTTTCTGGCTATGCTGGCCCATGAACTGCGCAATCCCCTGGCCAGCATCCGCCTGGGCCTGGGCCTGCTGAGCTGGACGGACGAAACCGATCCGCTACAACAGCAAACCGTGCGCCTGATCAGTCAGCAGGTCGATCACCTGGTCCGGCTGGTCGATGAACTGCTGGATGTGAGCCGCATCAGCCGGGGAAAAATCCAGCTCAAGCTTGAGACTGTGGAGTTAACAGGTCTAATAGCGAGTTCGGTAGCAGCGATTCGGCCCCAGTATGATGCCCTCGGCAAAGGGCTCCACTTCACTCCTTGGGGAAAACCGCTCTTTGTCCAGGGCGATCCCACCCGGCTGGGGCAGGTGGTCACCAACCTGCTGACCAATGGTCTGCGCTACACCGGCGAACAGGGGCAGGTATGGGTAAGCCTGCAGGAAAAAGACGG
>NZ_QLMC01000011.1 GCF_003259745.1 Larkinella arboricola
CCACATTCGAAGCGCCCCTTTCCATCCCATGACCCAGGGTAAAATTGAGCGCTATCACCGGTCAATGAAAAACGTTGTCTTGCTTGAACACTATTACAGTCCCGATGAGTTGAGTAGGCGGATTGGTGAATGGGTCGATTATTATAACAATCATCGCTACCATGAATCACTTAATAATGTGACACCAGCTGACGTTTACTGGGGCCGCCAGCAGGATCTGTTGGCGGAACGGCAAAAAGTCAAGCACTTAACGCTGTTGCAACGGCGGAAAAATTATATTTGTCAGCAAGCACAAAGCGCTTAAAGCCTCTCTTCCCTTTCCAACTTAAGTTGTCCACTTTCTGCTGACGACGTACACAAACTCTTTGGCTGGCACATAAAACCCGTTTGTTTCAGCCAGTGAATCTTTAAGTTTAGCTATTTCAATATAACAAGTTCGAAATGCATCACTACTGGAGTGGTTAGGCACATCAATAGCGAACCACTTGGACTTGATCGCAATCGAGACGGTAGCATCAGTCTCGCTTAATTCAAGCGTCACTATAAGTTTGTCTTCGACATACTGCCAAGCCATTAAAATCGAATCACCGCTTAGCGGGACCAAGTCTTCAACCGTCATTTTTACTGTTGTATAATCAAAACTATGTGGCTGTTTCAAAAGTCTATCAACCGCTCAGCCGGGCCATTTGTCTCTTAATTCCAAACCCAAAAGTACCCATCTTGAGCGGGCTAGCTGCCGGAGCAAGCAGTCCGGAGACCTTTTGCAACAGCCACTGTACTTATGTTAAGCTTCAAAAATAATCAACTGATTTTCAGTTAATCCAAAATAACTGTCAAGTGAAGTTGAGCCTGCCTTTAAATGTACATGTTCTTCAACTGCTGAAGCGGTGTTGCCGGCCCAACAACAATAGAATTCAAGATTTCCCCACCGAGATTTCAGTTTAATCAAGTCAATAAGTCGTGCTACTGAACGCTTGGCATCTTCCCAGACAGGATTTTCAAGTTGGTCTGATGGTAGATCGAACCCACATGAACAGTTGGTGTAAGAGCCTACATAATAGATGTGCGGGTTGGAAAATTTATCTCTCAAATCTTCCAGCTCTTTCTGAATAGGCTCTTCCAAATACAGTTCGGTTTCATTTGGAATGAACGTACTCTTTTCCTGGGGTTCAATTGTTGCAATGTAAACGCAGTAGCACATACAGCAAAAAGTATTGTATAATCTAATGTATATGTTAAGGCCATCTTCAAGGTCCTTTACTCGTAGTGGGCGGGGTGAATCTACGAATATTCCTTTAACTTAATACCGGCTTTTATCTTCCCTTTCCAACCTACAATGGGGCTTGTTTTGAGGGCCTGTAAAGGGCGGTTGATCTAGGAATAGTCGAATAACATAAGAATACTTATACAGCTGTTGTTGAGAAAGTGCAATTTTATATAACAAATCTCTTCATACCATTTGGGAGATATTTTTAGTTGGATTATGTGGTTTTTTATTAAGCAAATTAAATTTTAAAGATAGAGCCGAGCTTGATAAAGTCCCTCCTCCCCTTTCCAACATTTGAAATATTTTAGAAATGAGTGGTTCAAAAAGTTGAACGAGCCATAAGTGCCTTCATGTTTTTACGCTGTTTGTAAAAATCACAAGAGCACTACGACCGTGGTGATAATGCACAAAGTGTTCCACGGGATCGGGCAGGCAAGCGGTCCATCTTATTACAAGGCTTAAACGTTCATTTCAGCCCTGTCACCCCTCTCCCACCACTTATGCTGTTTGAGACTAAATTTGTTTATG
This sequence comes from Larkinella arboricola, assembly GCF_003259745.1. Lineage (GTDB taxonomy): Bacteria > Bacteroidota > Bacteroidia > Cytophagales > Spirosomataceae > Larkinella > Larkinella arboricola. The sequence continues at coordinate 1,796 of NZ_QLMC01000011.1, forward strand.
GCGTATTACAAACGCTCGTTCATAAAATGCCATAAATAGCTATTTTTGCCCAAGAAGCTTTTTTCCCTGATAGATTTTATCGATGAAGTACGTTTGCTATTACCGCGTCTCCACCAAAGCACAGGGGCGGTCCGGCCTGGGGCTGGGCGATCAACAAACCATTGTGGGCCGCTACCTGCGGGAAACCGATGAGATCATTGCGGAACTGACCGAAGTAGAATCGGGCAAAAAAAGTGACCGGCCTAAACTCGTCGATGCCATTCGTATCTGCCAGCAGCAGGGAGCAAAGCTTTTAATTGCCAAGTTAGACCGGCTTAGCCGTAACGTCGCCTTTGTGATGACGCTGCGGGATTCGGGGGTGGACTTTGTGGCCTGTGATTTGCCCGACGCAAACACGCTGACCGTGGGCATGATGGTAACTTTTGCCCAGTACGAAGCCGAGCGTACTTCCGAGCGGACCCGTGCTGCACTGGCCCAAAAGAAAAGTCAGGGTTTTCCGCTGGGTAAACCCGAGAACTTAACCCGGGAGGCCATTCGGAAAGGAGAGGAAATCAGACGGAAGAACGCGGCCACCCACAAAGCCAATGTGCAGGCCACCGAACTGGCCCTGCTTTACCGGACCAAAGGCATGACGTATACCCAGATTGCCGAAAAACTCAATCAAACTCATTACCAGACCCGGCGCAACAAGTCCTTTGATGGTAAAGCGGTGTACCGGCTGCTTCAGCGGGTTCGCTGAAGCAGTCACGGTGGTGAAAACAGCCTTATTATAAGAGATAAACTCCCGTTTGAGGGGATGGTATTTCAGCTTGCCGTTCCAATCACCCAGGTCCCGGTGCCATTTTAGTATGACACCGGGCTGGTTACCAGCTTATTAAATACAATCCATCTCGTCGGCGCAGATCAACGTAGTAATTTTACCCTGCCGAACGAAAATTTTCCTCAATCAGCTATCCTCCGGACTATCGCAATGCCGGGTTGATGTTTACTTCGCTCTGCGGAATGGGCCAGGTTTCGTCGGTGCCGGCCCGGAATGCTTTCGAAGTTACATACCAGCGGCTATTCGGGTCGTTGGTAGTGGCGGTTTTCCGGCGAAGATTGACAGCGCCCGGGAATGGAGCCCCGTAAAAATCGCCGTTGAGCGTTTGGGCGGCTAGGTTCCACCGCTTTAAATCCCAGAGTCGAAGCCCTTCGAGCGCTAGCTCGTTCCGACGTTCACGACGCAGAATGACCCGTAATTTGGCGGGGTCGGTTTCGGTTACTTTGGGCATATTTACCGTTGCCCGTCCCCGAACCGCATTGATGGTTTGGTCGAGCAACGCCTGATTGATACCGGCTCCCGCTTCCAGTCGGGCTTCCAGATAACTCAGCAGCACTTCCGCATACCGAATAATGGGCAGGTCGATGCCCGAATTCTGCAAATCGCCCGTTACCCCATCGTAGTTAAATTTTTTCATCCCAAAACCCGTGCGCGTCGCCTGCTTCGAGGTGGTCAGTTGGTCGGCCGAGCGGGTCGAATCCGGGTGGGTAATGTAGCGCTGATTCTGGAAAAGCTGTCCGTTCACCAAAACCGTATACCCAAGCCGTGGATCCCGGTTTGCCGTCAGATCGGCGGCATTGTACCGTTTATCGGCGTAGGAAAACGGTGTTCCGTCCGTAAATTCATACGATTCTACCAGACTCCCCAGCGGATTAAACAGGTGCCAGCCGCCGGCCACCGCCGGGAACAAATGCTGCGCCATTGCATTGGGAGCCTGATCTTTGACGTACTGGGTCGCAAAAATGATTTCTTTGCTCGCTTCGTTGGTTCCGTTGAACAAACTGGCAAAATTCGGATCAATGGAATTGTCTCCGAAGTCGATGATCGTCTGATACGTTGTGGCGGCTTCGTTGAAAGCCCCGGCGGCCAGCTGGGCCCGCCCTAAAAAGGCCAGAGCCGCCTGCCGCGTTGCCCGACCGCGTTCGGCTGCGGATACGTCTTTGTTCCGGGGCAAATCGGCGGCACTGGCGGCCAGTTCATCCGTTGCAAACTTGAGGACTTCGGTTTTGGGCGACTTGGTAACGGTATTGGCCTCGTTCAGACTCAGCGTTTTCGTGACCATGGGGACGGCTCCGAAATACTGCGAAAGATAAAAATACTGGCAGGCCCGTAGAAAACGCGCTTCGGCGGTCATTCGCTTTATTTTTTCGGCGCTGATGGGCGTTCGGCCCACATTTTCAATGAAGTAATTGCACCGGGCAATGCGGCTGTAGCTGGCGGTCCAGTAGTCCGACAGGTAGGCGTTGGTGGGCATCAGGTTGCCGTTGGTCAACTGGTTGATCCCTGAGTTGTCGCCCCGACGGTCGTAGGCATTGTCACTGGCCAGTTCCAGACAAATCAAACCGTGGTACGACCACCAGTCCGTGGCCGCAAATTCGGCCGCCGTCGATGGGGCCGCCGTCATCTGAATATTGCCCCGGTACATTCCCGCCAGCGCCAGCATGGCGTTGCTTTCCGTAGTCCAGAACGAATCGTTCACGTAGCTGCTCAGGGGGGCTTTATCGAGTTGGTCGCGGCAGGAAGTCAGCCATACGCTACAGAGAGTCAGGGCCAATAGGGTTGTTCGAAGCTTGAAATATCTTGTTTTCATGAGAGGAATGACGGTGCTTAAAAAGTAAGGTTTAAACCGAAGGTGTAGTTGGCCAGAATCGGGTAATACGCTCCCCCGGTATTGATCTCGGGGTCCCAGCCTTTCCGGTAGCTACTCCACAGGTGCAGGTTCTCGGCGTTGGCATACACCCGAACCGACTGAAGGTTCAGTTTTTGGGTCAGAGTCTTCGGTACGTTATAGCCGAGCTGCACATTTTTCAACCGCAAATACGATCCGTTCAGCGTCCAGAACGACGACGTCAGCGTGTTGTTGGTTCCGCTGTTGGTGATTAACTCAAGCCGGGGATACAGCGCATTCCGGTCGGGGTTGGCAGCCGTCCAGCGACCATCAGCCTGCCAGCGCTGCACATTGCCGGTATTGTAGAACGCATAGCCGGCATACCCGCTCAGGGAGCCACCCACCCCGCCAACGCCCTGAAACAGCACCGACAGGTCGAATCCTCGGAAACCCGCCGTTAGATTAATACCGTAGTTTAGTTTCGGAATCGTGCTGCCCAGGTAGGTGCGGTCGTAGTTGGCATCCACTTTTCCGTCGGGAACACCGTTGGGACCGCTGATGTCTTTGTATCGAATGTCGCCCGGTTTGGGGTTGGGAGCAATGGCCGTCTGATTCGCCCAGGTATTGATATCGTCCTGATTGACAAACAGGCCATCGGCTACGTAACCGTAGTAAAGGCTGGACGGATAACCAATAAATAAGGTACTGCCGTTACCAACCAGGCCATTCGGCTGCGTTACGTTGCCGACGCCCAGGTCCAGAACGGTATTTTTCAGGTATGTCAGGTTACCGCCTATCGAGTACGAAAACCCACCCCGTTTATGCTGATGCTGGAGGGTAAATTCCCAGCCTTCATTCAACAGACTGCCCGAATTCTTTTGGCCGACATTAAAGCCCAGCACTTTCGCAACGCTGGCCGACGGGCTGACCAGAATATCGTAGGTTTTTTTGTGAAAGTACGAAGCACTGACGCTAATCAGGCGTTTGAAGAAACTGGCTTCCAGACCAATATCTTTTGTTCGGGTCGATTCCCAGTGCAGGGTGGTGTCGGTAATGGTGGTGCGGGCCACACCCGTCGTGATGACACCCCCAAACGGGTAGTTATAACCCGTATTGAGAACGTTCTGATACGGATAGTAGTTAGCCGATCCATTCGTATTCAGAAGGTTCTGGTTTCCCAGCGTACCATATGAAGCTTTCAGCTTCAATTCATCGATAAAGGTAAAGCGGTCTTTGATAAACGCTTCCTGACCCAATCGCCAGCCGACAGCCACCGACGGGAAAGCCGCGTATTTGCGGTCTGTCGGGAAGCGGGATGACCCATCGTAACGCAGGGTTCCTTCGGCCAGGTACTTGTTATCGTAATTGTATTGCAGGCGACCAAAGTACGATTCGAGCGCCCACTCGTCGGCGGTTCCGCTGGTGGTCTGCGTACTGGCATCACCCGCGTTGATAACGGTTATGTTGTTGGTAGGCAGGTTAGAACGGCTGAGTCCGAGCGATTCGATCAGCGAGGTTTCGAAGGAATAACCCGCCAGGGCGCTGATTTCGTGTTTGCCAACTGTTTTGCGGTAATCGGCAAAGGCCTGTAGCGTTCGATACGTGGTTGTGTTGGTTGATTCATTGAGGGATGAGGGGCCCAGCGTAATGGCCGAATTTAACCGCTGGGTGGCTAGAAAACGGGTTCCGCGTCCCGTGGTCTGCGTATATCCGCCCAATACCGAGAGCGTCAGATCATCAATAACCTGCCAGTCCAAGCGCATATTACCGAGCAGATCCGTTGATTTGCCGGTATAGGAGGATTCATTGTCGAGGTACGAAACGGGCGTTCCTTTATTGACCAGACCCGTTCCCCAGTCGCCGTTGCTTAACCGGATGGGGTAAACCGGAGCTGAACGAACCACCTGCCCGATGGCCGTCACCATATCGTTAAAGTCGAGCGTGGGCGGGGCTGCGGGCTGGTGATCCACCGACTGAATGGCCGACAGCCGGGTTGTTAGCTTCAGGCGTTGGGTCAGCGTATTGGTCAGGTTAAGCCGCAGGTTATAGCGGGTGTAATCGTTTTTGGCCACAATACCATTCTGCCGCAGGTAACCCGCGGATAACAGGTACTGGGTGTTGTCGCCCCCGTTGGAAATGGAGATGTTATGCCCCGTTTGTAGGGTCTGTTTTTTCAAAACGGCCCCTATAAAATCACTGTTGGGGTAGTTGTCCGGATCGGAGCCATCGCGAAACTTCTGAATCTGCGCATCGGTATACGTACCCGGCACGGCTTCGTTCATGAGTTGTGCGTATTCGGCCGAGTTAACAATTTCGGGGGTGGCCGTCATGCGCTGCACACCCACGTAACCGTTGTAGCTGATGCGGGGCTTTTTACTTTTGCCGAGTTTGGTGGTCACCAGAATAACCCCGTTGGCGGCCCGGGCACCGTAAATAGCGGCCGAGGACGCATCTTTCAGGACCGAAACCGACTCCACGTCGTTGGGGTCGATGTCATTAAACGAGTTGGTGGGAATCCCATCGACCAGAATCAGCGGATTGGTGGCCGCTCCGAACGACCCCACCCCGCGAATCTGGATGGTTCCGCCACTGCTGCCCGGCTGCCCCGACCGCTGAATGATGGAAACCCCCGGCAATTGTCCCGTCAGGCTTTGGGAGAGTTGCGGCACCGCCCGGTTGTTAATCTTATCGGATTCAATCTGGGCTACCGAGCCAATCAGTTTGGCTTTTGATTGTGTACCGTAACCCACGACCACGACTTCACCCAGGCTTTTGCTGTCGGATGCCAGCGTGACGTTGAGCGTCGTCTGCGAACCGACCACGATTTCCTGCGTGACATAGCCCACGAAGCTAAACACCAGGGTAGTGCTGGCGTTGGGGACATTGATCTGATAATTTCCATCGACGTTGGTTGACGCTCCCTGAGCGGTGCCTTTCACCAGTACGTTCACTCCCGGGATGCCCTGACCCGTTTCCTGGTCAGTAACGCGCCCGCTGATGGTAATTGCCACCGTTTGGGGTGGATGAAAAGCCATTGCCGGTATAATAACCAACAGGCTAAAAAGGAAAATGGCGAGCTGAATTTGATTAAAGAGTAATCGGTTTCTCATAGTGGATGTTTGAATTGGAGGGGTAAGGATTTAAAAGGATGAAAAATAAAGTATATAAAGTATATATAATTAATAGATTAATAGTCGTGAACCTGGAAAATAAACACGGCCATCTGGCCGGATTGCCGACCAACAGAATTTGAAATACCGCTGCAAAGGTAGGCGAGGCCATTTTTACTTTCCAAAAAAGAAAGTGAAATTTCTGGAAGCGTTATAGGATTGCTACAGCAGGAGTGGGTCATTTCATCAATCACCTTGAAGCCTGGCCGGAATTTTGATCTTAGACAATCCGTCATGGTGGTTAAAACCTCGGTTCAAAAAGAGTTTTTTCTTTATTTTCGGGTCTTTTTATGAGGTCATAAAGTGCCCTATCAATTCAAAATAAGCGCAAGTCCGAGCATAGCCAAGCGCCGACCCCTGACTTATTTATCTTTAAAAGGAAACCTACCTTACTTCAGGAATGCACTACCAGGAATACACCCCATCAACAGACCTTATTCCCTACCTGGACTGCTATTGGACCTTGCGGACAGGAACCCTACCGATGGCGTCCCCCCGACGCGTTATACCCGATATTTGCACGGATGTTATCTTCAATCTAGGGGAGGAAGTTCAGATCTGGAACGGAAAAACGCATCGGTTAAAACCTGGAAAGCCTTACCTGATCGGTACGATGACTACTTTTCAGGATATGCTGCTGCCAGCGGGTGCCAACCTGGCGGGCATTCGTTTTAAACCGTTTGGCCTGAGTACGCTTCTGGGCATTCGCCAACAGGGAATGGCGAACCAGATTCAGGAGCTTGACCCGACTACGTTCCCGTGGGATTACGGATTTTTCCAGCCCTCAGGCATTGAGCCGGAACCTCAAGCTGATTGGAAGAAGATCAATACGTTGTTACGGCGGCATCTCCACGGAAAAGATAATACGCTGATAAACAATCTGGTTGGCACCCTGCTCGATATACGGGGGCAAATTGCCGTCAGGGAACTAGCCTCGCAATACCATACAACCGAAAGACAGTTAGAGCGGAAATTTGGGGAGCACCTGGGCGTTCCGCTGAAAGAAATCTGTAACCTGATCCGGTTCCAGTACACTTACCAGCTAATCAGCCATAGGGAACGCCAGCAGAGTCTACTGGATATTGCGTTTCGGGCTGGCTATTACGATCACGCCCATCTGACCAGGCACTTTAAACGGTATGCGGGTCATCTTCCCTCCCGGATCGGCTGACAACAAAGCTGTTTTTGTCGTTTTTGTACAAAGTTTACCGACCATGCGGCTTCTATATTTGCCCGCAGGTCGGCTGAAAACCGCCTTTCACTTGTTCGAACGACTTTTTGAGAGACAGTCTAATGGAAAAAACGCTTACGGGAAAAATAGCCCTGGTGGCTGGCGCTACGCGGGGAGCCGGACGAGGCATTGCCGTGGAATTAGGAAGAGCCGGTGCGACCGTTTATGTAACCGGTCGTACAACGCGGTCGCAATTATCCGAATACGGTTTACCGCAAACCATCGAAGAAACGGCTGAACTGGTTACCCAGGCCGGAGGGAAAGGCATTGCCGTTCAGGTGGATCATCTGGTAGCCGAACAGGTTAAACAACTGGTTGAGCGAATTGATCGTGAACAGGGTCAGCTTGATATCCTGGTCAATGACATCTGGGGAGGAGAATTTCTAACCGAGTGGTATAAACCCGTTTGGGAACACTCGCTCGAAAACGGATTGCGGCTGCTTCGTTTAGCGATTGATACCCATATTATCACCAGTCACTATGCATTACCGCTTTTGATTCGTAAACCGGGTGGGCTGGTTCTGGAACTAACGGATGGCACGGCCGAGTACAACCAGTCCCACTATCGACTCTCCTTATTCTATGATTTAGCGAAGACCTCGGTGATTCGCTTAGCTTGGGCGCAGGCCAAAGAACTACAGCCCTTTGGCTGCACCGTAATTGCCCTGACGCCGGGCTGGTTACGCTCCGAAATTATGCTTGATTTGTTTGGCGTCAGCGAAGCGAACTGGCAAGATGCCTTAAGCAAAGAGCCGCATTTTGTGATTTCGGAGACGCCTTATTTTGTTGGCCGGGCGGTGGTGGCCCTGGCTACCGATCCGGACCATCATCGCTGGAATGGCGTATCGACGTCCAGCGGCCAACTGGCGAAGGAGTACGGTTTTACGGATGTTGATGGCTCCCAACCCGATGCCTGGCGTTATGTGGTAGAGGTCCAGGATGCCGGTTTACCAGCGGATGCTACCGGGTATCGATGAGTTACGATAGGTATCGCCCTCCCGGATTGGTCAAAACCGCCAGCCGGATGCCTTATGTACCGCCCTGATGCTGGAACAGATGCCCAGTTTACGGAATCTTTATACGCCAGAAACCCTTCCGGTTAGTCGTTCGGTCGGTCCAAGCCGCCCTGCACGAAGTCTGGAAGGGTTTCGCTGTCAAAACCTAGCCTTCACCCGTTGAAATGACTCCTGGAATACGGGTTGGCTTTATTCGTCTTTCATTATTTTCAGGGTTTGGCTTTGCCTCGGAGTGCTGACCCGAAGCAGGAATAAACCCGCAGCCTGACCTGAAACCGAGATTCGTTGCTTTTCTAAAGGATCCGCCTTCGAAATCTGTTTATCGGCTACCACTTCACCCCTGACCCCAACCAGTTGCAAGCGTAACGGCCCGTCGCCCGCCCCGTGTACAGCCACTTCAACGGCATCGTTTTTAATGGGGTTCCCTAAGAGTACCACCTGAAGATCATTCGTTTCATTCCGCGATAAACCGCTCTGGGTAAGCCGATTGGACCGGTCAGATGCCTTTCTAATCAATGCAACCCAATCTTCTCTGCTATTATTGGGAGGATAACCAATCGAGGTGGAGCCATCACCCAAAAACGAACGAACCGATCCGTTTTGGAGATTTCCACCATTACGCGGATCGTACCATTGAACCGTGTAGGCAGCACCGGTATTGATGGTGATATCGGCACTGCCGCCATCTTTCAGATAAACCACATACAGCTCTCCTTCCTGGCCCAGCACCCACCCCGAATTGACATTATTCATCACACGCACTTGCTTTAGGGGTACGTAGCTCCTGAAAAAGGTCAGGGCATGGCGGGTGTAACGGTACATCTTGGCCCGTGATCGGAAGTCTTCGGCGGCCAGGTCCGTCTCTCCGGTGCTGCCTCCGAAATAATATTCAACCCCGGCACCACCCGCCATCAGGTTACCCCAGAGCGCTTCTTTGCGCATATCGTCCTGATTATCGGCCACATTCCCCCTGTTCCCCTGATAATCAGCATCACAGGATACGCCTACGGAGTTCTGTTCGTCGTTGGCTACCACCCACTTCTTATCCGATTTAGCCGATTCCTGTACCCACAGTTTGGTTTCTCTGTAGACGTTATTCCAATCCGTCTGGATAGACGCCCCAGTGTAAGCCGAATGGTTTCCAAGCAACGGTGTGTAGACCTCATCCTGTTCCTTAACATTCGTATGAATAACAATATGATGATTATACGGGTCATGCTCCTGAAAGTACTGAGCCATCTCCTTACGCTGCTGGGTGGTCTGAATGTTCTCCTCGCCTATATTCCAGTTTAAGGCTAAATGGTGCGCAAAGCGCGCGATCAGCTCGCGGTAATACAACTTCCGCTGAATCCCAACGCGGCCTCCATCCAGCAGGTTGCAGTTTTCCCGCTCCTGGGTCTTGAAGTGTAAATACATTCCCAGCTTCGTAGCGTGTTCGAACACCATCTCCCACTGGTCCAGCTTTGAGCAGTCAAAACGGGTATATTCGTCCGAACTCACATACGGATAGACATTCTTATCGTCGCCGTTGATGTTCATAGTCAAAAACGAGAAGACGTTGAGTTGCTGACTGGCCAGGTAGTTGACAGCCCCAATAATGCCTTTGCCCTTACCGTCTTTCCAGGTCGGGTTGCCCGACCGCCAGTCCTGCACGTGCGGACTCCAGCTTTTGCGTCTACCCCCATTGTTGGGCGTATTGTCGAAATCGTCGTAGGCCAGAAAATTCTCGGGCGAATCCACGCCCCCTTTCAGAAAAAATTCGCCGGTTTCGGCAAACTGTAGATAATGTTCGCCCACATAGCGTAAACGCCCTTTCGCCCGCAGGTCAGTGCCTGTTTTATCGGTAGCTGCTACGTTAAACGTACCGGACCTGCCATCAACGGGTTTGACTTGCGAACCCGCATTGGGATCATCGTTGATGGCGATATTGTTGCCTTTCCGCAGGGAAATAGCATAAGACCATTCGCCGGTTTCATCGGGCGAGAAGTGTACTTTCCAGATGTTTCCGGAAGTGGCACTGGTCTGACCGGCGTTGCCGTCGGCGGCAAAGTAGCCCGGCACCACATACTTTTTGGCTCCTTTAGCGAAGGTTACATTCAGTCGGTAGTTTAGGAAGGGGTTTTCGCCTGCGGTTTCCGAAGTAGCCGGTCCTTTAATGATGAGCGTGATCTTATGCCATTTTTTTAATTCGCCCTCTATAGCAACCGGAGTAGAGGATGGATTTTCTCCGGGCTGCTCTTCGTCGGCTGGTCTGGAAACGACCGTAAAAGTAACCGTCAGCGGAGTACCGGCTTGCCCCGAAGCATCATAGGGCGTGGCTTTCAGTGTATGTCTGCCTAGAGAAGGGGTCCAGGCCTTGTGTCTGTCATCGGTATCTCCCGCTAAGGTATAAGGAGCCTCCCTCTCGGTCCTAACATTTTTATTCTCATTTAGATCAAAGACTACTTTGCTAAGCGTTGCGTGGGTATTGACCCGGACGTTAAGCTGAGTACCCGTCACTGCCAGATTGACCTCATCACCCTCCTTTAAAGCATATAAGTCGGTATGGGTCGCAGCGTTAATCAGCGTGAAGCCAGTGAGCGTAACTTGGTCGACGGGTCTGGAAACGACCGTAAAAGTAACCGTCAGCGGAGTACCGGCTTGCCCCGAAGCATCATAGGGCGTGGCTTTCAGTGTATGTCTGCCTAGAGAAGGGGTCCAGGCCTTGTGTCTGTCATCGGTATCTCCCGCTAAGGTATAAGGAGCCTCCCTCTCGGTCCTAACATTTTTATTCTCATTTAGATCAAAGACTACTTTGCTAAGCGTTGCGTGGGTATTGACCCGGATGTTAAGCTGAGTACCCGTCACTGCCAGATTGACCTCATCGCCCTCCTTTAAGGCATATAAGTCGGTATGGGTCGCAGCGTTAATCAGTGTGAAACCGGTAAGAGCAACCCGGTCATCAGACTCTTGGTCCAGGTTACCACTCGTGGTACGGGCCGCCATCGGAGCTTGGTTCACACTAGCAGAACCCGGTGTTAATCCCTTTCCGCCTGCCGGGGTGTAAGGGGTATCGGTCAGGCTGATGACCAAACCAGATTGAGCCGCTAGACTGGCATTAAAAAAAGCCGTTTGAGCGCTGGCAAATTGGCAGATATAAAAACTAATCAGCCATATAAGTAAACAACGTGTTTTCATTGTGGTGTGAATTAAATTAATAATACTACAAGTAATTTTATAGTCATTTAGTCTCTTTGTCATGAACACCAATACGACTACTACAAGCTTTTTAATTTACCCATTTTCATATGGGTTTACAGGAGCATTCTTTTAGATTAGTAAGAACAATAAACGTGCCCTCACTGATTGCTATTTAATAGACAACAAGTAGTAATCAGGGAGGGAAGAACGATGTTTCATAAGCTAACGTACCATATGGACAGATTTAGTAATAAATAGTATTGAGTTGCCTTAAAACATACTTGAATAGCCTTGCCATTCCATTACATCTTCAGCAACCGACAATTGTCAGACACAGTTATTATAAACATCTTAATCGTTTCATAAGATGATTTTAACCTATAATTAAGCATAAACGAATTGTATCCTTAAAAAAAAGGGTCATTAAGAATGCCAGGACCAGATATCAACTTTATTTTGTGATTATTCGGAAACGGTTAGCAAGTCTGCTTTTTGTAACTACTACAGGATTTTCTTATTATATCAATAAGTATTTATATTCAAATAACAGTTGGATAACAAGAAGCGAACTATGGGCTATTTACTATAAAAAGGAGAGAATGAATATTTTGACCTTTATACTTCTGGCCTAGATTGCCACGTAGGAAAGGCAACGGTTTCGCAGTAAGCGTTGGCTCAACAAAACCAGCTTTACCAGCAGCTCTATTAGCGAGATTGATAGCTTTTAGTATGGTTTTGTAAGAAAAAGGCGGTTTGGGTACCATAAAGCAAACCTTCTTTGAGTAGCTGTGGCGAAGGTCTTCCGGGGAACCTCATTAACATACTAAAACCTGCCATCTATAGAGCAGTCAAATCCTGATCATCAGCGGATTTGTACATATGAAAGGTTAAATAATTTCTATCAATTAAGCTTATACGCAGAATGGTTGCATTTAAAGCCAAAGACGTAGAAAGTTTGCCACGTTTGGAAAAAAATTCCACGATCAAACGATGGTTATTTTAAAGTAATGTGACAGGAAGAATATGCACCGAACTGTGCCAGCGGGATTTAGCGAAGCAGTGTGATTCAATTTGCAGGGCGTCGTTTCGCATCTGACCTGTACAGTATACCGTCCAAACCCTGGTTTTTTACCGTCCCGCAAACCTAAAAGAATACAGACTTAGTAGCCGGACAATTAAACGGAAGTAGCGAGTTTGTTGCTAATGGGGCACTTAAACACGGTTAAAAAAGATTTTCGCTCGAGGAGTAAGCAATTACCCAGGTCGGCTAAAAAACAAGTACGAAAGGTAACCAGGAAGCCCCGACAATCCGCTAATGAACCGGGAATAAGGGAAAAGATCGTATGCAACAAAGCCCGGCGTCGTTTAAATCGCCGGAGTTACATCAATTGACCGATAAAATAAAGGCGTTCCTTGCGCTATAACTCCTCATCGTAACAGCGTACCACCCGTTTTTTTTCAGCACGAATCAGCTTTTAAAAGCTATAATTGAAACGCAGGCAAAGACTCCGGGCGCTGTCGGTTCCGGCTGATTTTTGACTGCCCGCTCTTGCTGTTGAAGCTGGAAAAGCCGTTTTCACACTACCGACTGGCCGGTTATTGGTGCAGGTCAAGCTGCTCGAAAATAGTGGGCATCAAGGTTGTCATAATTTGAAAGAAAGGCCCCACCAGGGCGGGGTTCTGGAGATTTTCCGCCAGATCGCGTTCTTTTCGGTAAAAATGGCCAAACAATCCTGTTTGCAGATGCTCTTCTACCCGCTGAACCCACTCCGGATGTTCACGAAGCATTTGTACGGCCCGCTGAAATTGTGCCCGCGTCTGTTCAGCCAGACGCTCTTCCTGCTGTTGCTGAGCTTTTCGGGCCTTTTCCAGTTCCTTTTGTTTTTTCTCATCAGCCGTTTTGGCAGGCGGGGCCTCAAAGGATAAGGGTAATGAGGTTGTCACCATTTTTTGCAAATACCCTCCTACATTTTTAATGACTATCCCCTGGCTTATTTGTTTCAGGGTATGTCGGATCGCAATCCGGACCTGTTCCTCCGGATACAGGGTAAGCCATTCCTGCAGGACCTGCCGGGAAACATACGGTTGAACGGACGAAAACAACTCGTCAACAACAGGCTCCAGCGAGGAATCACTGCTGATGGCCACCACCGGCGCTTTTCGGCGAATAACCGCTACGTCCGGTTCAACCGGTTCATCAAGTTTGTTCTTAGCGTTTTTCCGGGTTGTTTGTATAGGTCGTTTCTGCTCGGATACATGAAAAACAATAGCGGCAATTTTCCGGTTGGAACGCTCCTCCTCCAGTTGGTCGATGCGAATGTTGGTTGTTTCGTTTAAATCGTTGCAGGCACGCAGCAGAATTTTCTGTTTAAAGTTCCCATAAAGGGGATATTCCTTTTCACCAATTTCGAAGATCTCCCGGAGTCGTTCTACGGTGTACCGCACCGTAAAACGCTTGAGATTCATCATGTGCCGTAACATCATGTAAAGACGGATCGAATATTGACTTTGAACCCGGGCCAGGTTTTTAACGTCAAATTCAAGGTACTCTGACCGGAGTTGCAACAGAAAGGGTTTCAGTTCCGGATGGAAGGTAACCCGAATAGATTCTCCCCGCGCATCGTCGATCTGCGTACTGGTACTGGTCAGAAAAGGAATAACTGTCCGGTAACGACGTCCATCCTCCTTGGTGTGGTAGAGTACGAGCGTTTTATTGACCAGGCGTTCGGCGGCCTCCTTGATTATTTCGTAACTGCGCCCGTCCCTGCTCAAATCAAAAAGCCGCATGATATCCGCAACCCGGATTTCGTATTCACAAAACGTCACATCATCGGGGCTGATCATCGTAAGCATGGTGAAGAAAACTCTAAATTCGGTCACATCCATGCGGTAAGTAGCTTCGACAATTCCACTCCGGCCGGCTTTCATCCGAACGATGGATTGTTCCCCTGTATCGCTCCGTTTGCGAACTTTTACCTCTCTCATGAGCATCTGTTTAATACGTCAACATACGCATTTTTGACGGTGTTACAAAGTTGGTGGGTAAGATTCAAAGAAGGAGCGTTAAAAACAACAGAGGCTCTACGTGAATGGGGTTATAGTTGATTAGTCCAACCAAATTTAGATACGTGAATCAGGTTATAGTAACATTGAGGCCGTGAATACGAATGCCTCTTTCCTGATCTGTCACTCTCGAAAACACACCGATTGGAGCAAGTGATACTCCTAAAAAGCCGGTGTAACGACTGAAAAAAATTATTCTATTGCGGCCTCATGCTTTCACAGCTTGCTGACAGCGTACACGTGAACTGAGTTATACAAATGCGTGAATCAGGTTATAGTACGCGAAATGGGTTATAGTACGTGAAACAGGTTATAGACTACGTGAAATAGGTTATATAAACACGTGAATCAGGTTATACAAATACGTGAAATAGGTTATATAAACACGTGAATCAGGTTATACAAATACGTGAGACAGGTTATAGTTAGACGTGAAACAGGTTATAGCTAAGGTTGTAACCTGTTGATTTTCAAATCGTTTGCGGGGCCTAAAAGAAACTTTTTAAAACAATAAAAGAAATAAACACACAAAGCGTGTGTTGTCTAATTTTTTAAGGAAAAAAGGGGGTAAAATAAAAAAGACAGGTTCCCTACGTGAGCTCATAAAAAACAAAACGAAAGAAGCGGCTACGTGAAATAGGTTATAGATAAACGTGAATCAGGTTACAGGTGAGTAAGCGATAGGCGGCATATGAGAACTGTCAGTCTGGCACTGATGCGTTAATAAATACCGGCGCTTTAAGTTAGTAAATGGTATTTGTTTGCTTTATTTATCGGGATTTTTAAACTTTTTATTCACAAAGTGAAAACCTAGGTCCAGATACCGGGCTAACCACCGTGAAAAGGGGAGGAAGACCTGTTTTCGGCGCTTCGAACAGCCGAAAACAGAAGGGGCAAATTTGCGTGGGAGAGGAGTAAAGAGAAAAGCAGGCTTCAGATCATAGGATTTACCGAAGTGATCCCGTGATGTCGTTCTTATCGTTTTAACTAGCAAACCTCATCGTTGCCTATGGAAAAATCTAAAATCTACTAGCGTCTTTACATCTTGAACAGCAGGCAAACGCTTTCGGAGCCCTGCTCATAATCTGCCCCGGAAAGCAGTCATGCGACCTGCAATCTACTCTTATTCCTAACCTTTAACTTTAGAATCTGATGCAACGTAAGTATTGTACGCCAATGCACGGTTGGGCGTTGAAGCACGCTTCTTATGCCCTCTTGTTTCTTAGTTTTTTATGGGCCAGAACTTCTTCGGCTCATGCCGAAACCCCTGTAAATGATTTAGTACTGAATAAGCCTGTAACCCGAAGTTTACTGTCTCCGCGTTTGGATGCCCTGATAACGGGGAAAGTAACCGACGACAAAGGGGATGCGCTTGCTGGTGTAAACGTTGTGCTGAAAGGGACCCAAAGAGGATCTGTGACCAATAAAGACGGTAATTTTGAGATCATGGTGCCTAATGCGCAGGCCGTCCTGGTCTTCTCTTTTGTGGGATATGGGATGCAGGAAGTCACTGTAGGCGACCGCTCTTCGCTGAACATCACGCTGCTTGCCGATACCAAGGCCCTAGATGAAGTGGTCGTGGTGGGGTATGGCACCCAGAAGAAAGCCAACCTGACGGGTTCGGTAGCGACGGTCGTTATGGAGGATGTTCAAACCCGCCAGGTGACCAACAGCACCTCGGCCCTCCAGGGTAAAGTTCCCGGCTTACGGATTACCCAGGGTACGGGGATGCCCGGTCGTGAAAGCGTTTCGGTTCAGTTGCGGGGAGCCAGTTCCTGGGGCACCAACACCACCCCCCTTGTGCTGGTGGATGGGGTTGTCGGTTCGCTGGACGGCCTGCCCATGACGGACATCGAAAGCATTTCCGTGCTGAAGGATGCGGCCTCGGCTTCGATTTACGGTGCCCGGGCCGCCAATGGGGTTATTCTGGTAACCACCAAGCAGGGAAAAAGCGGTAAACCACGGGTTTCGTATAACATGTCTGTTCGGTCTCAGTCGCCCACGGGTGTCCCGAATCAAATCTGGAACTCGGCGCAATACATGGACCTATTCAACCGGGCCGTCGCACGCAATGCCGTTAGCGCCGTTCCATTCCCGCAAACGTTGATTGACAAATACAAAGCGCCCAACCGCGACCTGAATTTATTTCCCGATTATGACTGGACCAAAGCCGTCTGGCGGAATGCGGCCATGCAGGACCATAACCTTGGGATAAGTGGCGGTTCGGAGAATGTGCGGTACAATATGTCTGCCGGAATACTCAAGCAGGACGGGGTTTTGATCGGCCATGATTACAAGCGGTTTAATGGACTGGCAAACGTGTCGGCGACGGTAAATAAATACATTACCGTGGGCACAAACATGACCTTTCTGAACGGAAAGTCCCACTCGCCCTACTATGAGAATCAGAACTTTGTGCTGATGACAATGACGCAGGCTCCGCTGGTCAAACCGTATTTGCCCGACGGAAGCGGACGCTATACCGATAAGGCTATGCCCACGGGCGTCGGCGGAACCCAGAACAACCGGAACCCCTTCTGGATTGCCAACGAAACCTTTCGGGATTATGAAGACTGGCAGGCCAACCTACAGGGATATGCCGACATTAATTTCCTGCACGGAAAGGATATGCGGCTAAAACTGAGTACAAAACTTGCCACCCGGTTTACCGAACAGTTCCAACGGATTTACCACTACGGTGCCGACGCGTTTTATTATTTGCCGGATAAGGAATACCAGACCGGCGGAACTGACGTGCATAGCAAAGGAACCCCGTTTGGCCCCGAAGCCCTGGGCGTTTTCAATAACAACTACCGAACCATCCTGAACACCTTTTACTCTTCGTTAAACTGGGACTGGAGCAAAGGGAAACATGACGTGACGGCCCTGCTGGGGTACAGTCAGGAAGACCAGAAATACCGTACGCTCACCGGAAGCCGGAACGTTTTCCCGGTCAAGCAGATGTATGAACTCAACGGAATGGGCTCGCTAAACCAGGTCGTTGGGGGCAGCCTGACCGAATGGGCGTTCCAGTCTATTTTTGGGCGGGCCACGTATGCATTCAGCAGCAAGTACTTATTTGAAGGAAACTTCCGGTATGACGGAACCTCCCGGATTTTTAAAGACAACCGTTGGGGTTTCTTCCCGTCGGCATCTGCGGCCTGGCGCATCAGCGAAGAAGCGTTTATAAAAGACGGTCTTCCCGCGATCAGTAACCTGAAACTGCGGGCGTCTTACGGTTTGCTGGGCAACGCCAATATCGGCGATTATCCGTATCAGGAGACGTATGTTACAACCTCGTACGCCTTTAATAATGCTTTGGTGCAGGGGGCTTACCAGACCGCCTTACGCAATCGAAATATCGAATGGGAAAAGACGGCCATCACGAACCTGGGACTGGATTTTAACTTCAAAAACGACATCTTCTTCGGAACCGTCGAATGGTATAACAAATATACCACCGGTATTCTAGCGGGTGCCATTATCCCGGCCAGCACGGGGATGTCGGCCCCTACTGTCAACTTTGGTGAATTCAAGAACTATGGCGTTGAAATCGAACTGGGTCATAGCAACCGGATTGGCGGGGTCCAGTATGGCGTAAATGCCCAGGCTTCTATCAATCGGAATAAGGTCATGAAATTTCCGGCACCGGTTTATGGAGAGCGCATCATTGAGGAAGGCCGTCCTTATAATGACTACTACCTGTATGAGTACACCGGCATTTTTAAGTCGCAGGAAGAGTTGAAGGCGGTGGTAACGCCCGGCAACCCGCAGTTAGGAGATATTAAATTCAAGGATCAAAACGGCGATGGTGTCATTGACGGGAAAGACCGTATCCCCGTTAAAGGGGCTTATCCGGCTTTTATTTATTCCTTTGGCGGAAATGTGGCCTGGAAAAATTTCGATCTTTCACTCTTCTTCCAGGGTGTTGAAGGACAAAAGGTGAAAACCATTTTCTTTGGTGAAGACCCTTTCTCACAGGGCTCCTCTCCGCACCCTAAATTTCTGAATGCCTACGACCCGGTCACCAATCCGGATTCCGATATTCCCGCGATCTACGGGTGGGGCTATGCGCCCATGACGGGCGGCACCGCGCAGGGGTCTACCTACTTTTTAAAAGATGCTTCTTACCTGCGGTTGAAAAACATTTACCTGGGGTATACCATTCCGACGGTTCTGTCTAAACGGGTGGGTATCAATCGCCTGAAGGTGTTTGTGGCTGGCGACAACCTGCTGACCTTCACCAAATATCCGGATTTGGACCCCGAGCGTGCCAGTGATGGATGGCACGCGCAATACCCCCAGTTGAAAGTGCTTTCAATGGGATTAAACGTAGGCTTTTAGAACTTTAAGGATCCAAGAACATGAAAAATAGCTTTCGAAAAATTGGTTTTTTACTGCTGGGTGGCAGTTTATTAACCGCTTGCGACGATACCTTTTTAGAAAAAGTCCCCCAGCAGGAAATTGCTGCCGGTAACTTCTGGACGACGGAGAGCGACGTTGAGATGGCATTAGCCGGTTGTTACGCCCGCTTGAAAGGCTCCTTTCTGACCTGGAGCCGGAGCTACTTTGACGCTGCGGTAGACAACGGATGGGCGCAGCACCAAACCCCCATTCGGCTGATGCAGTCCGGTACGCTCGATCCCGTCAATTCCGGTTCCGCCAACTCGTTATACACGGCCTGTTATCAGGGAATTGCCACGGCCAACGTTTTTCTGGCCAACTTCAAAAAAGCACCTATGGCCGACGCGGCTGCCAAACGGTACGAAGCGGAGGCCCGGTTTCTGCGCGCTTTTTTTTATTTTGAACTGGCACAGCGCTGGGGCGGAGTGGTGATCTACAAACAGGTGCCGGTAAATATCGATGACTTGAAAATAGCCAGGTCGAGTGCCGAGGAGGTCTATCAATTTATCCAGGAAGATCTGGCTTTTGCGACCGAAAACCTGCCGGATATCGCTTACCAGTCCGGACATGCCGTGAAGACCAGCGCCCTGGCGTTACAGGCCCGTATTGCTCTTTTTAAAGGAGAATGGGACAAGGTGATTACCAATACGGAGGCAATCATTAAGTCATCTCACTATGCGTTATCCGCTGATCTGAAATCTCCCTTTGTCAAAGGGGCAGGGCAACTGACCAGTCCGGAGATTATTTTTTCGGTGAAATACCTGGAAACCCGCGATGGGCGGCAATCGAATGATGGAGGGCAGGAGGTTGAATTCTTCCGTTGGGGAGGGCTGACGCCTACCAGGGATTTGATTGACGAATATGACCCCGCGGATTTACGGCTTTCGGAATGGTATTATTACGCGCCCGATAAAACCACCTTCACCCGAAAAGACGGCTTTAAATTCCAGACGGAATTTACGGCCACCAATTACGGTTTGATTAAATTTCTGGATGCCAACGATCCCTCCAGGTTCATCCCCAGCGAACGGGATATCATCACGGGTCATGATGTTGTTCTGTTTCGATTGGCCGATGTGTACCTGATGTATGCGGAAGCGCAGGTTGAAAAAGGCGGTGGTACAACGGCCGATGCCAATGCCATCAGCTATGTGAACGCCATCCGGAAACGGGCGGGCCTAACCCCCATCACGTCTTTGACCCGAACCGCCATCCGGAAAGAACGTCGCAAAGAACTGGCGTTTGAAGGACTCCGCTACTTTGATGTCGTCCGGTGGAAGATCGGAAAGGAGATCAACGGCAAGTTGATTCACAGCAATATTAACCTGAAATGGGACGATAAATTTTATGTGTGGCCTTTCTCCCAGAGCGAGATGGATATCAACAGGGCGCTGGTCCAGAATTCCGGCTACTAGCCAGAGGCTGCATAAAACAAACGGCAAAAGGCTGAACCCTTCATCGGGTTCAGCCTTTTTGATAGGGTGGTAATGCCAAATGATCCTTCGGGCCGCCGTCAGTGGCTGATGGCAATGGCGACCCACAGGGGATGTTTGCCGCCATACAATCTTTATCACGGAATGAACCTGCAAAAGCCGTGTAGGGATTTTAGCAGAGGTTATTGATTGAACTCGCTAAGAAGTTGCTGCAAGTCGTCAATGGGTCGTTCGAACTGGTTACGGTTTTCCCGGTGGATGGCCCACCCACACGACAGGAGGGTAAGTCCGTAGAGAACAGCCGCTGCCGTCGGATAGTGCTCCAGACCGCCCGGTACATATAACTCAAAAAGTAGAAAGATGCATAGGCCGGTACTGATGGGAATCAACCCGTATTCATACCGCTTCTTGAACCGGTAGAACGACACCAGATTCAGGTATTGGTACTGGATTCGTTTCTGAACCGAATCGCTGGGCTGTTTGCTGGACGGGCTGGCCCGGGCGATCCGTTTGAACTTTTTCAACAGCACCACTGTAAACGGCAGGTAGAGCAGCAGGCCGGCCAGACACAGCCACTGGATACGGGGTTCTCCCCAGAACCGGATCCACACATGGCTGAACAGCGCATACACGATGATTTGCAGCGTAAAAGCCCCCCAGAAGTACTGCATTGCCCGGTTGATGGGCTGGCGAGCCCGGGTGCGTACAAGTTCCTCAAGGGCCGATGGATCGTAAGAGGGTAAGCTTGCCGGAACCGGGTTGGCCTGGTTCCACTGGTTTTTCAGATCGTCGATGACGGACATGGTTATTGAGTTTTAAGTTTATCCTTTAAGCGCGTTTCCAGTTCTTTCCGGATGCGTACTAATCGCACACTCACGTTGGAGAGGGATATTCCCAGGACCGTGGCAATCTCCTCGTAGCTCAGTCCGTCCAGATGCAGGATGATAACGGCTTTGTTGAGGGGGGCCAGGTCAGCAATGGCTTCGAAAAGCCGCAAGGAAATATCTTCCCTGTCGTTGGGGGCCGCATCGGGAACCTGCTCGTGAAGCGGCATCAGCGTTTGGTGTTGCCACCGTTTGGCCTTGCGCTGATAGGTCAGGGCCGTGTTCAGACAGACGCTGTACATCCAGGTAGAAAACTTGGCCTGCCCATTGAAAGAAGGGTAGGCTTTCCATAACTGGTAGATCATCTCCTGCACCAGATCCGCCCGCTCATCGGCATCGGATTGATAGACCCGGCTGATTTTGTGAGCAATAGCCAGATGCTGATTGAGTTGCGCCAGAAACCTTTCTTCGATGGATGTGTTCATTTCGATTCGAAAGCTCTTTCTCAATAAGTAGCCGAAAGGCGCAAAAAACTACACCCAAATCGATTAAAATTTAAGGAATCTGTCAACGCTGCTGGAGACGGCTGAAATTCGTCTCAGCATGGTGTCTTTTTTACGATCGCTTCGTTTGGTAAAACAACTGGTCAACGGGCCTCCCGATGGTAGGTGTATAAAATGGTTTGATCAAAAAACGGCCCGGTGTTTTCATCCCCTCAGCCGCCAACGAATCGGAATCCTAGATGGAATTTTGGCAGTTATTACCTTTTGTTGACATATTCTGCGCCATCGGGTACTTTTTTCAACACTAGGCGTCTTATTTGCGGTGATTTTTGCTCCAGGAACCGGTACAAAGAACGTGTTGTACCAGGGTATTAACCTAAAAAAGCTGCCTGTAGAAAATAACCCCCCATAACCCAATTTACCCGATCGTTACCGGCGTGGTGTGTCTTGGCTGTTTCGCACTGATTTATTTTCAGCCGGAAAACCGGGGGTACACCTGGCTTTTCGTTTTACTCAGTATTTTAATTGTCTATAAACTGCCCAGAACGCTGCATGAGTGGTATCATTACTGGAATGTTGTGCCTGCCGTTGCCCCACCCCGGAACCGCCAGTGGACCGTTGATGTGCTGACGACCTTCTGCCCCGGTGAGCCCTACGAAATGATTCTGGAGACGCTCCGGGCGATTCAGGCCATCACCTATCCACCCGTGGCTGTTGCACAACGCCCATTGGCTACTCCATTGCAGCGTGAGCCAGGCGGCCCCAATTCTCTTACTTTTTCTACTATTTCCGAAACATCGACCCGGCCTTTGTGTTTCCTTTTTCTTGATACCCTGTTTATTAAGACGTTTTTGATCCGATCGACGCAGAAGAAAGTCAGTTATTAAAAATTATATTAGTTCTTGAAAATAAACTATATTTAGCAAGGAGATTTTAACTGAAACCGGGACACTGGATCGGATGGCAAAGGAGGGGTTGACCCGGTAGCGCATTTAACCTGCTTTCAAAGGAGCCGGTATACCTTACCTATTGTTTCAACCAAATTTTCTTCGTCAACAATTACCGCTGATGGCTGTAAGGCTTGCCCTGTAAGGTCCTATGAATTAATGTGTACATGGTAAAGCTTATCGATACCTGGTTTGACCGTTCCCGACAAGGAGTGGCCTTTTTAAAGCCAGTCCGCAATTCCCGGAAAAAGAATACTGATTTTCGGTTCGGGTTGGTCAATACCGCTTTTGCCCAGATCTTCCGCCAAACCGTTGATGAACTTACGGGAAGATTACTCAGTGAGTTAGTTTCAACCGACCAGATGGATCGGGTTTTTCAGCCTTTAATTGCTGTTCTGGAGACCGGAAAGCCCCAGCAGTTTGAAGAATGCTATCGATACAACAACCAGGACGTCTGGCTCCACCTGAGTCTAAGTTCAATTGATGGCCAGGTATTGGCGGAAATTGAGGATGTTACCCCGCAAAAAAACGCAGACCAGCAACTTCAGCGACGCCTGGCGATGGAATCCATCGTATCCACCTTTTCAAGTCGGCTCCTGACCCTGGAAGACAGCGAGTTGAAGGCTTGCATTACCGATGCGCTCGCGCAGATCGGTGCATTTACCGGAGCGGACCGGGCCGCCATTTTTAGCTATTCGGAAGATCAGCAACGGGGTAGCTGTACCCACGAGTGGTGCGCTCCCGGCATCCGTTCCAGCAGTTATAAATTTCAGAATTTACCGACGACTCTTTTCGCCTGGCTGAATCAGCAACTGGGAAAACAGCAGGTTATTCAGCTGAATACCGAAAGCATGCCGCCCGAAGCCGCCCATGAAAAGTCCATTTTTGATTCCATTGCGGTTCGTTCGCTGATTGTGGTACCCATGATTCGGGACGGCGACCCCCAGGGCTTTATCGGGTTTTATGCCATCGACCGACCAAAAGCCTGGGACGAAAAGGATGTTTATTTATTAAAAACATTCAGCGCATTGATAATCAACGCGCAATACCGTCAACAGCAACAGGCTGCCATCCGGCGGGCGAACCAGCGTTTAGCCGGTTTGCGCACCATCGATCAGGCCCTATTAAGTCCTTATTCCGCCGGACAGTCTCCCCTGCTGACCGCCTTGCAGCATATTAATGCCCTGGTGCCTTGTGAACGGTTGACGATATTCCGGATCAATGAAGAATCGGATCAGGCAACGGCCGAGTACCGCTTAGCGGAGGGGGTGCTGGAGGTGAATCCGAATCTTACTTTTTCTGCGCATTACCTGACAGATCGGCTTCCACTGGCCAGCCAGGTCCTATACATACCTGACTTAAAGGCTCATAAACTGGATTTTCCGTCTGAGCTAAACCCTTTCGAACAGGGTTTCCGCTCCATGATCATTATTCCTCTGTACCGTCAACATGAGTGTATGGGTGCGTTCACGCTCTTGTCCACGGTTCCTGATTTTTTTACCGAGGAGCACCGGCAGATTGCCCAGGAAGTGGCCAGTCAGTTGGCCTTTGTGTTGAATCAACAGCAGCAGGATCAGGAACTAAAACAACAGAACGAAGATCTGGAGCGACGAGTAGAAGCCCGTACCCGCGAAATCGGACAGTTGTCGGCCCTGCATCAGGCTATTCTGGAGCACGCCGGTCAGGCCATTCTTTCAACCGACATCCACGGAGTTATCCAGACGGCCAATCCGGCGGCTGAAAAATTAATTGGCTACCGCACCGACGAGCTGATTGGCCGCATTCCCGGCTTTTACCAGGGCGTTGCCGACCAGCCTCTGCCTATTATTACATTCCAGGGCCCTACATCCGGCTACCGGCCTTCTGCTGTGTTTGATGCGGCCTTAGCCAACCAGTCTTACTGGCATCTGGAGTGTATAATCATCGGGAAAGACGGACGGCAGGTGCCGATTCTTCTGGTCATCAGTAGTTTAAAGGATTTCCGTGGGGCGCTGATTGGGTATGTGGGGATCGTTACGGATATATCCGCTCTGAAAGCGGCTGAAATCCAGCTACGGAACCTGAATCAGCGGTTTGAGCTGGCCACCTAGGCCGTGGGTCAGGGAATCTGGGAGGATGATCTGGAGCAGGGTAAACTGATCTGGGATGACCGGCTGTGGGAATTGCACGGTATTGAACCCCAGGGACCTGACTGGAGCCTGCGGGAGTATATAAACCTGGTTCACCCCGACGATCGGGCGAGTTTTCTGGCCGGTACGCACCATGTCTCGCCCGAGGACCGGCTGGCGAATGTGAGCCGCATTATCCGGCCTGATGGAAGGCTGATCTACGTCGAACACCAGGCGCTGGTGGTGCGGAACCCGCAAGGGGAGCCAGTTCGGGTTATTGGTGTGGCCTGGGATGTAACCGAGCGCAAGCAGGCCGAGCAAGCGCTGCAACAAGCGTTGCAGCGGGAGCAGGAGTTGAACGGACTCAAATCGCAGTTTGTCTCGACGGCTTCGCACGAATTCCGGACGCCCCTGACAACAATCGTTACCAGCGTCTATCTGATGAAACTGTATCTGGATAAACCATCAGAAATTGCCCGACCCCATATGGATAAGCACCTGAATCTGATTGAACAGCAGGTTCAGAACGTCAACGAGCTGCTTTCGGACTTGCTCAGCATCGGTGCCCTTGAAGCAGGAAAGGTTTCTTTCCATCCGCACCGGGTCGATGTGCCAACCCTGTGTCAGCAGGTTATTGGCAGCCATTTTAGCCACCGGCCCGATGGTCGAAAGGTTCAGACTTCGTTTGAAGGCCAACCGTATTGTGCTTACCTGGACGAAAAACTGATCACTCAGGTACTGGTCAATTTGCTGGCTAATGCCTTTAAATTCGCTCAGGAAGAACCCCGTCTGGTAATTCGATTTGAACCCGAGAGGTTGGTCATGGAAATTATTGATACCGGCATTGGCATACCGGCCAGTGACCTTCCGAAGTTATTTGAACCGTTTTTCCGGGCTTGCAATACGACCACCATTCAGGGCACCGGTCTGGGGCTGGTCATCGCCCGTCAGTATGTAGAGTTGCACGGTGGGACGCTGACGGTGCAGAGCCAGGAAGCCAAAGGGTCTACTTTTACCATCAGATTACCCCGTAATCAATCCGACTAAGTAAACGATGAAGTTAAGCCTATTCTTCTGATTTTACGTTTAAAAACCGTTTGATCGCATGGCTCTTAAAATCTTGTATATTGAAGATGAGACCAAGATTCGGGACAATGTTTCGGATATTCTGGGGTTGTACGGCTATGAGGTGGCAACGGCCGGCAATGGTCGGGATGGCATTATCCAAGCGATACTAGACCCGCCGGATTTGATTATTTGCGATATTCGAATGCCCGAGATGGATGGTTACCAGGTACTGGAGGTCATTCGTTCAAACCGTTCGCTGGCTACGATTCCGTTTATTTTTCTGACGGCCCGTACCGAAGAACTGGATGTACGCCGGGGAATGGTTTCAGGAGCGGATGACTACCTGAAAAAGCCTTTTACAATGGACAGCCTGTTGCAGGCTATTGAGGGCCGATTGGAGCGCGAAGCCCAGCGAAAAACCGACCTGAAAAATCGGCTGGAAGCAATCAGCCAGATGATCGCCAGCGTAACCAGTAATGAATACAACACGGCTCTCAATGGGATTCTGGGGCTCGTTTCGCTGTTGATCAACCATTATCACGAGTACGATCAGGAAGACAACCTGTTCATGCTGACGATGATTAAAGTCAATGGTTTACGCTTAAAGCGGTCGTTGGATAACCGGAGGTTAATGGATGAGTTGCGGAATCTGGAACCTGCGCATTCTGCCTACTCTTTTTATACGTTGGGAACGACTCAACTGGATACCCGGGTGATTGAGCAGTCGATCCGCAGTGTCAATGAACGGTACGATCAGGAAATTACGGTCCGGCTGGCGGTGGAAACAACCCGGCTTGCACTTCCGGAATGGAGCCTGAACATTATTTTAGCCGAACTGATTGACAATGCTCACAAGTTCTCGGAGGGTTTCCATCCCATCGAAATCATCGGTCACCCGCAGGGAACGAATTACCAACTGACGGTTTTGAATCAGGGGCTGCCGTTTACGCCGGAAGACAGGACCCATATTTTGTCTTTTCTCCAGGTTGACCGCCAGCAGTATGACCAGCAAGGAGATGGTCTGGGTCTGGCCATCGTCAACAAGCTGCTGGAATTAAATCAAGGCACGCTGGCAATTGAAACCCGGCCTGACGCAACCACTGCGGTTACGGTGACTTTTCAGGGAATTACTGAACAGGCGGCCTTCGGGTCGAGATAGTCGGTTACCTGGCTAATCGCTGACGTATGCAAATGGCAAATAAAACCGTTCGGCAAGAAACGGCTTTCACTCGAAGTGACGGATTGCGTATTGAAGCTGTTTCGCAAACCGTATTGCTGCTGTATAGCGCTAAAAAGCCTGAACGGCGCGGGTAACGGGCTTGCTCAAGCGGTTCTTGAAGAGCGTTCTGGCCGAGGTACACGGCAACTGTAAAACGCTAACTTATTAAGCGGCAGCTACAAGAGTGTCAAAGAAAGGTTATCTTTATCAGACATCTCCAAACTCTGTCACTATATGCATACCGGTTCAAAAAAGCTTGTCTTTATCGTGGACGATGATGACGACGACTGCACCATACTGCTGATTGCGTTTTCGAAAGTACGCCCGGATTGTCAATTGGAATGCTACACCCGTGGTCGGGAAGTAGTAAACCGGTTGATGCAAAAGAATGCGCCGATTCCGAACCTGATTCTGCTGGATTTATTGATGCCTCAAATGGATGGCCTGCTCCTGCTGCAACAAATTCGCAGCAATCCCGCGCTTAATCAGGTTCCTGTTGTAATTTTTACCCAGGCTAACTCGAATGGGAGGATGGTCGAGTGTTATCAGGCTGGCTCCAGCTCCTATATTCGCAAACCGGGCTCATTTGAGGAGTTGGCCCGGCTGATTGAGGTTACGAGCAGCTACTGGTTAGATACGGTCCGGATTGCTGGCATAGGTCAGTAAACAGACCCATGAACCGTGAGTGTTTAACGCACCCACCCCCATTTCTTCCACTACGGAAAGCAGATACCGCTCAGGACTTGTCAAGCTGGACGGCCCTTAATCGGATATTCACCAGCTTCATCCGATTACACGGCTTTCCGTTACTTCTGCTAACCCGTCCTGACCGAGCGATTAACCTTGTAAACCAGCCCTGGTTTTTCCGTGAAATACCTTTGCCGGATTTGCCGGTTGCCTTTGGCCTAAATACCCGTCAGATGTGTGGTTTCAACGGACAAAAAAAGGTGTCAGGAGTAAAGCGTTAACCTTACTCCTGACACCTTTTAATGAATAGCCCCGGCTGAGGAGGCTCAACAAACTTAGCGATTGATCAGAAGGCGCTTGAAAAAGATTTGTTGATCGGTCTGTAACTGAATCAAATAATTATCAGCTCCAAACGCACTTAAATCGATGGTTTCATGCTCGGTTTTGCTCGTGCCGATTACCGATTTCTTCCAGACTGATCGACCCATTATGTCGATTACATGAATTTCACCCTGCTGACCCGTATTGATGCGGTATTGGATCTGCGTCTGGCCTTTACTGGGGTTAGGGCTTACATTTACAAAGTTAAGAGCGGCACTTTCAACCCCTTTCCGTGCTCCGCTAGGACAGACTAATCCTTTCGGGGACCACTTTAAGGTATAATTACTGCCCGGCACACGTCCACTGATTGAGTGAGGCTGACCATCCTTCAAAGAAGCGGGTACTTCGAAGCTATATCCATGCACTCCGTTGCCTTTGCCAGCGTTTTTCAGATCATCCCGGTAAATATTGGCTTCCGTGCTGCCAATGACCGTATTACCTTCCACAAATTCGACCCGAATCGGCGTGGTAGGCCGGTTACGATCCCAAACCCAGCCCCCGATGCTGCTGCATTCCACTACATCCAGAAAACCTTCGTAATTACCAGGTCCACTGCCGCCATTGGCGGGTGGTGGTGTGCCGGTATCAGTACCCACCGTCAGCAGTAGAGTGACCGCAACCGGCGCATGGGTAGGGTCTTTGGCAGCATACGTGAGCGTAAAAGTACTGCTGTTGCGGGGCGTACCGGACAGCGTGCGGTTGTTGGCATTGAAGCTTAAGCCCTCGGGTAAGCCCGTGAGCGTGTACGTCAGCGGATCGTTTTCGGCATCGGTGAAGGCGGCTAAAACCGTGGTTGGAAGCTCCACATTGATGGTGGCCGATAAAGGCGAAAGCGCCGGTGCGACGGGGGCGGCATTGCCTGCTGGCGGTGGTGTACCGCTGCCCGCGCACTGGATGGTTTTGGGAGCCCACTTTAAGACAAACTCAGACCCCTGCACACGGGCCCAGATCGTATGGCGCTGGTTGTCCTTCAGGTGTTCGGGCGTTGCGAAGCTGTATCCGTGTGCCCCGTTACCCTTGCCCGCGTTTTTCAGATCGTCCCGGTAAATATCAGCGACAACGGTACCAAAGGAAACGGCCGTCGCCACAGTGGCCCCATCGAGGAATTCAACGGTTATGGGCGTGTTGGGTTTGTCACGATCCCAGACCCAGCCGGAAAGTGAATTGCAGTTAACGCCATCCAGATAACCATCGAAATTGCCGCTAACAATTGGACCAGGGCCTCCGTCTGCCGGTGCTACGATCAGGCTGAAACTGACGCTGACCGGTGCATGGGTCGGGTCTTTGGCGGCATACGTGAGCGTAAAGCTCCCGCTGTTGCGGGGTGTACCGGACAGCGTGCGGTTGCTGGCATTGAAGCTTAAGCCTTCGGGTAAGCCCGTGAGTGTGTACGTCAGCGGATCATTTTCCGCATCGGTGAAGGCGGCTAAAACCGTGGTTGGGAGCTCCACATTGATCGTGGCTGATAAGGGCGACAGCGCCGGGGCGACGGGGGCGGCATTGCCTGTTGGCGGGGGTGTACCGCTGCCCGCACACTGGATGGTTTTGGGAGCCCACTTTAAGACAAACTCAGACCCCTGCACACGGGCCCAGATCGTGTGCCGCTGGTTATCCTTCAGGCTTTCGAGAATCGGAAAATCAAACCAGTGTTCACCATTGCCCTTGCCGGCGTCTTTCAAATGCTGGCGGAAACTGCTGGCTAAAATAGAACCGATTGGCACTCCAGCGGCAATGCTTGGGCCTTCAAAAAAATCGATGGTTACGTGCGCATTGACCTCATTGCGATTAAAAGCCCATCCCGAAAGCGTACTACAATTGGCTTCCTGCGTCAGATAACCGTCAAAATTAGCCGCCGGAGCCGTTGTGCCACCATTCACAGTCAGGGTGACATTTACGCTGCTTCTGACTTTTTCATCATCGGCGGTATACGTCAGTGTAAACGTGCCCTGTTGGGAAGGGGTGCCCGAGATAATCCGCGTGCCGCTGTCGAAGTTTAATCCGGCAGGTAGACCCGTCAGCGAATAGGTCAGCCGATCGTTGTTCGGGTCCGTGAAATGAGGTAAAGCCGGTGAGGTGTAAAAGGAATTGACCGTAGCGGACAGGGCCGAAACCGTGGGTGCTACGGGGGGCTGATTTCCGGGATCAGTAGGCGGGTTTTCGTCAACCGGCTGGGCAGAAGAAAGTGCTGTCAGGACATACGGACGCGCATTGGCAAAGAACGCATCGTTTAGGGCATCCGACCAATAACGGGCCGCTTTCTCCGTGCCCGACCAGCTCAGGTGAATGCCGTCGCTAAAGTCGCTTGCCGATAACAAATCATAATCGGGACCCGGAAAACTGTTTTCCAGACGGCTCATCCGTTCCTGAACCCGCCGGATTACGGGCGCATTATTAAACGGGGTCTTGCGGTTGACCACAACGGCTAGCGACGGGAAATTCAGATCTGAACGGGCCTGATTAACCCAGGTCTGGTAGTATTGCAGTACCTGGTCTTCATTGGTATTGGCCCAGTCGTTTTGTCCGTGATCAGAGAGAATACCGCGAATACCGGTTTGGCGAATGTAAAGCTCAATCGCATTCCGTACATTACGGTAGGGCATACCGATCGAGGAATTGACGAATGGATGGTCAAACTGCTGTCCAAGCGCCGATTTTGCCCATTGTTCCAGATTCGTGCCGCCAAAACCGGCATTAAAAATCAGAATGGGTACATTGAGCCGTTGCGCCAGGTATTGGCCCGTTTTGGCCCAAAAGTACGTACCATGCGCAAATGGGGCTGGTGCTACGCCGGAGCTATAATGACTAAAATTACGGGGCAAATAATCCTGATTTGCGGTTCTCTCATAGTCGGCGTAGGTCTGGGTACCCGGCAAAACCGGTGCGGTGTTGACCCGATCATCATCACTGCCGCCCAGGTTGAGGTCCTGCCCCTGCGCAACCGAGTGGCCCGAAATCAGAAAGACTTCACCAACCCCCACGCGCTCGATCATGGCCGCTCCAGACTGCCCGTTTTCGGCCACGGCGCGTACTTCCACATTATACCATCCGCCTGTGGTCGGCAAGCTACCCTGGAATTGTCCGTTTTGTGAACTGGTTGCAATGGTAAACCAGCCCGTTGTCTGGCCCTGTCCATCCCGGGCCACTGCCCGGGCGTCAATACGCCTTGTGTTGTCTGGCCAATTTCCGCGTATGGGAATATAGGCTGTGTTATTTTGATTCCGTTGATAAACGATCCGGTGGCTGGGGGACGTGAGGATTAGCTGCGGCCAGGCTTTTAAATGAAGAAAGAATAAGGCTAAAATGAGAGCAATCCGTTTAGTCTGGTAAAAAGTTAATCTCATACGCTCTTTTTTATTTAGTACGCTAAAAGATGTGCTGAAAATAGAATGATAATTTTAGCGTTTTCACGCTTTAGGTGTACCAATTCCGGTACTGAAAGACGAATTCAATCGACGGTTACTGACGTCCCGGTAAAAAACTGGTTCTCACGTGCGTTGTCTAACTCGGTATTGATCGTGTGCCCATAGCCGTTAATCGCTTTATTTTAGCGCTACAGTCCCTTTGTCGGTTAATTCAACTAGTTCAGGTTGTGCAGGAGCGGTGCCTGCTTAGCTGATTAAAAGAGTACTGGACAATCCTTTTAAGTTTGTTCGGAATCACTAATTTCAGGCCAATGAACCGCAGGAATTTTCTAGCCATAGCCGCCGGTGCTTCTGCTGCAACCGGGCTGACCTCCCTGAACCAGGGGGATAAAACGGCCATTCCCATTATTGACACCCACATTCACTTGTTCGACACAAATCGCCCCGAGGGGGTGCCGTGGCCGACCAAACAAGA
Source organism: Larkinella arboricola (assembly GCF_003259745.1). Taxonomy (GTDB): domain Bacteria; phylum Bacteroidota; class Bacteroidia; order Cytophagales; family Spirosomataceae; genus Larkinella; species Larkinella arboricola. The sequence goes on from NZ_QLMC01000011.1 coordinate 33,515, forward strand.
TACCGTTCTTTACCAACCTGCCTTGCCAGAACGGTATCGCCAGATCGCGGCACCGCTGGGCGTGGTGGGGGCCATTGTTGTGGAAGCCAGTCCCTGGCTGGAAGACAACCAGTGGGTACTCGATGTGGCTGCCCGGGACAAAATTATTGTTGGAACAGTGGGTAATCTCGAACCCGGCCAGCGCGATTTTCGCCCACAACTCGAACGCTTCCAGCGCAACCCGCTGTTTCGTGGAATCCGGAACGGAAATCTCTGGGAACGTGATCTTGGTCAGCAACTGTCGAATCCGCAATTTGTATCGGACCTTCGTTTTCTGGCCCAGGCCGGGCTAACGCTGGACGCGGCAAACCCCAATCCCGCCCTGCTTGCTTCTCTGGTGCGGGTCACCGATCAGGTGCCGGATTTGCGGGTGATTATTGATCATCTACCCCAAATGAACCCTTCGCAAGCGGCTGCGCAACGAAGGGCCACGGAAGCCCACCTGAAGGCGTTAGGCCAGCGGCCCCAGGTGTATGTGAAAATTTCGGAAGTCCTGCGCCGAGTGGACAACGGAACGATTCCCCGGGACCTTAGTTTCTACCGGGCGCGGCTGGATGAGCTTTTTGGTATCTTCGGAGAAGATCGGTTGCTGTACGGAAGCGATTGGCCCAATAGTGACCGGTGGCTGCCTTTTCACGCCGGATTGGGCCTGGTTAAAGAATACTTCAACGCAAAAAGTCGAAGGGTAGCCGAAAAGTACTTTTGGAAAAACTCCGTTGCTGCTTACAAGTGGCAAAAGCGCGACCCTTTACAGCCTGAGTAGAGACGGGGCTCCACTGACTTTTCGGAAGGTAAGGACTCCTAACCCAACTCAGAGTATGATGAAGTATACGCTCCTGACATTCCTCCTGGTAATTTTTGCATTGGTGACCAACGGGCAGCCTAAAAGCCCACTTGACCCGGTAGTGATCACATCCGAAAAGGGAAAGACGCGGGTATACACGAACGAAAACGGGGCGTTGCAGGTGAATGTATCCCCGAAGGATGTGGCGAGGTACAAAGCCGCCGGATTGGTTCGTTACCGCGATTTCGGGGCCAAAGGCGACGGCAAAACGGACGATATCGACGCCATCGCGGCCACCCATGCCTTTGCCAACCGGCACGGCCTGCTGGTGAAAGCCGATGAGGGTGCCACCTACTATATTGGAGGAAAGGAGCGCACGGCTTTTATCCAGACTGACACGGATTTCGGCACGGCCGCTTTCCTGATTGACGACACGGAGGTGCAAAATCGCAATGCTTCTGTTTTTACGGTTAGTTCAGACCTCAAACCGTTCAGGCTCGAAACGATACCGTCTCTGAAGAAGAACCAGCAGAAAATCGATGCGGCTTTGCCGGGGCCATGCCTGATCACGGTGACGAATACCAACGTAAAGCACTACATCCGGTTTGGACTTAACCAAAACAATGGATCTGCGCAGACCGATATCTTTGTCGTGGATAAAAATGGCAACGTAGATAAAAACGCCCCGATCATCTGGGATTTCGACCAGATCACGGAGATAAACGCTCTGCCCATCGACGAGAAACCGCTGAAAATCACCGGCGGGCGTTTTACCACCATGGCCAATAAAGCCGAATCAAAGTATACGTATTATAACCGGAATATCGCCATCCGGCGGTCCAATGTGCTGGTTGACGGGCTGGAACACCGCATCACGGGCGAAGAAGACCACGGTGCGCCCTATGGCGGTTTTATCAACGTCGGTGACTGCTCCTATATAACGGTGAAAAACACCATCCTGACCGGACACCGGACCTATAGCACCATTGGCGCAGCCGGTAAGCCGGTTTCTATGGGTACATACGATCTTTCTGTCAACCGCGCGCTGAACGTGTCGTTCGTGAATTGCAGCCAGACCAATGACATCAACGACAATACGTACTGGGGCATTCTGGGTTCTAACTTCTGCAAAAATCTGCTTTATGATCATTGTACCCTCTCGCGGTTTGATGCCCACCAGGGGGTTGCCAATGCCACCATCCGTAATTCGACCCTGGGGCACATGGGAATCAATGCCATTGGCAGCGGGGTCTTACTGATAGAAAATTCGACCATTCGCGGCAGGAGCCTTGTCAACCTGCGCTCCGACTACGGCAGTACCTGGCAGGGAGAGCTCGTCATTCGCAACTGTGTTTTCGTACCCGCAGGTGGTAAACCCGTCAGTGCCGATCTGATCGGCGGCTCCAATTCCGGTCAGCACGACTTCGGTTACACCTGCTATATGCCGGAACGAATCACGATTGAAAATCTCCGTATCGACGACTCCCGACATCCGGAAAATTACCGGGGTCCGGCCATTTTCGCCAATTTCAATCCGGGAATGACAGACGCTTCTTACCGGGAAAAATTTCCCTATGTCATTACGAAAGAGGTGATTCTCAAAAACATAACAACTGCCAGTGGCAAGGCGCTGAGAATCAGCGACAACCCGTTTATGTTCCGGGATGTAAAGGTTACTACCGCTCAGTGAGGTATCCATCTTTGCCGACGTTGGGGCCCTTCGCGGTTCCGGCAATCGGTCGGGACCTTTTTCTGACTGATTTATTTTGGACTTGCCTGCTCCACTGTACAGGTTCAGAAAAATTAATAGTGCGAATTGTAAGGTTATTTTTAACCTGTGAAAAGCAGGACTTGGGTTGACAGAAATATACTGTTTTGTTCTATGAAGCGTTGAGACGATAAAAGATGGTTTGCTTTGTCACTCGCCCGATTTATCTCCATTCTCCTACTGCTGCCTTTGGTAGCAGTAGCTCAACTTCGTAAGCCCTATGGAAAGCCTAGCCAATGGGCTGTGACCGCTGAGGTAGGAGGAGTTAGTCCTGTTTTCTCCATCAATGCCGAATGGGCTCTGCTCCAATCCAGGAAGAGCTTTTTTATAGCCAGAGCCGGAGTAGGACACTTATTCACGGGGTATAGCCTGCTGACCTTACCTCATTCGCTGACGTGGAATCGGGTGCTCAACGGGAAAGTGAAAGGGTGCCCTCCCCGAAATCCTCGCAACTCATTAATGGCCGAAGTTGGGCTTGGTGGCTCCTACTTGGCAGGAGCTATAGACGAAGTGGTTTATCGCTGGAGTCCACTTTTAGGGCTTCGAGGCTACTATGCCTGTAATCATCGTGCCACTGGTTTCTGGAAAGTTCAGCTTACGCCCCTTGTTTCGGGCAAACTGGCTCCCTGGGGTGGCGTGGGTATTGGTTTAGTGATTGACTAATAGAATGAAGTTGAGCCTTTTTGAGTTTGTCTAATGCGGAAATCAGGAGTTAGGCAGACAAGTCGGCCCACGCATGCTGACAGCTATAACGATACTGGTAAGAGAATACAAGCCGATTGTGTAAAGCTAGGTAAACGGAGCTAAATTGCACCACGAAAATAGTCGGCTGAAAAGTAGCCATCTCCTGGGCGACTTTCATCCCATCAACCCATTACAGGCCTGTGATAAAAAAAAATACGCTTTCAACCTTTCTCCTTCTGTTCGTCCTTAACCTCTGCATGGCTCAATCGGATACCTTGCGATGGCATCAAGGATTAAAACTCAAGTCTAGCCATTTTTCGATCAATCCTGCTACAACACAGGTGTTTGCTGATGTGGTAATCCACTACGAATATACCGTTCAGCCTTTAAAAGCAGGAAAATACCTACCGATCGTTCATTCCTTTGCGATATTGAACCGAGCAACCGCTTCACTGCCCGATTCCAGTGAGTGGTCACTTCGCTATGCCCAGCTTATTTTTGATCTATCGGGTTATCAGAGCAGGTTGATTGAATGGAAGGCATTTGAACTTGGCGAGCTGAGCGGGAAAGATGCTTCCATTAAAACGGCTATGGACCGTATTTTTTTTGAAGCAGAGAATGAAATTTCGCGACTCAGAAAAGATATGATTGAACAGCTTTCCGGACGGGATTACGCTCAGAGAATGGCGGAATGGGAAACCAAAATAGCCGATCTGTTGCACGCTACGCCGGAAGTAATGGAAGAAAAAACGGTCGGTAACTTCCAGATCGGGCTTTTCGCGGGGATCACCCGGAGTATATTCGCCGGAAAAACGAAGGACCATTTTACCGATGCAACCGGAGTTAATTATGGGTTCAATCTGGATCTAAAAAGATCTAGATTTGGCCTGGATATGAATTTAGGTTTAAACCAAACAAGAAAAAGACTTGAAAGTAGAGGGGACTGGCCAGCCGCAATGAAAACTCATTGGACCTCGATAGAACTAACCTATGGCATAAAAATTCCCAGAGGTAAATGGCTTTCCGTGCCTTATGTCGGCTTGGGGATCAACGAATTTTCCCCGGCCCGATCCAGCCAGGATGACAGACGCCGAGTTGATGGGTATAGTCCCGTCGTCGGTTTGGAGCTCAATCGAATCTTCAAAACCAACAGCAACCCGAAGGGTCATGTCTTCTTTTTTTACCGCATCCGGGCCTCGGTCAATCCTTCTAACTTCATCAAAAAATACAGCGGGACGCAGCTTAATCTTAAAATTGCGGTCGGTGTTGATGCAGCCAGGGTGAGGAGCCGGTTGGTAAAGAAAGCGTCATTTCCTCAAAGAGCGATCATATGAAGCCAGTGGCGTATTGTTCGATTCGAATAAGAAGCGAAATTGTGTTACACATGTGGAGTAATAGGTGAAACGACCGCATGAATACATAGACGTAGTTGGCGTTATAGGTAAGTCCCTACGTTTTTCATGAATCGTAATGATTAACAGATGTTTCTTAAAACACCCCATTTTAAGAAGCGTATCGATGCATGTTTGTTCGTATCAAACGAAAGAGGTTTGTTTCATACTTATAAAGAATAATATAAGCTGACCAGTGAAACCGCTCCTTGTTAAGCCGCTTTTCTTTTCATGCTATAACTCAGTGCCACCACTACCAACAGTCCGGCTAAGCACCCTAAAGCGATACCCAACGAAAAATGTTGAGCGATAAAACCCAATAACGCCGGACCTGCCAGCATTCCGGTATAGCCCATGGTCGTAATAGCGGGTAGGCTTACCGTCGGCGAAATACCCGGCAGCTTACCCGCCTGGCTGAAAAATACAGGCACAATATTGGCCGCTCCTAAGCCTAACAGGACGAAGCCGACCACCGCCCCCACGGCCCAGGGACTCAGGACGGCCATGCCCAGCCCCACCGCTCCTAGCAAACAGCCTCCCACTACAATCATTTTACTCTTCAAACGGGCTACTAGCTTATCGCCCACTAACCGCATCGCGGCCATGGCAATTGAAAAGGCCGAATAGCCCACGCCAGCAAACTCCGCGTCGATTCCTTTATGATCCCGTAGAAAGATGGCACTCCAATCCAGGACGGCCCCTTCGGCTAGAAAAATAGCAAAGCACATCAGCCCCAGAAAGATAACTCTGCTATCTATCCAACTCAACCGCTGGTTACCCGGTGTTGGTTTATCATTGGTTAGCGAGAAGTGAGCGACCGCCTGTTGCTCAACTTTTAAAGGGAATAAGGATTGGTATTGAGTGAGCGTGATCAGAATCATCAAGCTGGCAATACTGACGGCGGCATAGACCGGATTGAGTCCCAGCTTAATCAAAAAGCCCAAGCCTAAGGAACCCAGCAAACCACCCACGCTAAAGAGGCCATGCAGGGACGACATGATGGGCCTTTCAGAGAGGTTCTGCACTTGTAGGCCATGCGCGTTCATTGCTACGTCAATGGTGCCAATGCTAGCCCCAAAAATAAATAGCGTAGTGGCCATTGCCGCCGTGGAGGAGAGGATGAGCAGCAGTGGTAAGGCCAGAGCCATAACCAGCGCGGAACCGGCCATGACGATGCGGCTTCCAAAGCGCCCTACCAGCCAACCCGAGGTGGGCATCATCAGCATAGATCCACCGCCCAACATCAGCAGTAAAAAGCCCAGGTCGGCGTCATTCAAGGCTAAGCGGTCTTTGGCAAAGGGAACCATCGGTGCCCAACTGGACATTCCAAGGCCGCAAACCAGAAAAATCAATTGAGTGGCTAGGCGGGCTTTTAAAACCTGCCCTACTGGTATTGCTACAGTCATTAAAAAAAAAGGGTAAATAGGGGTGCAGCCAAATATATACTAAAGGAGGATTCAATTCTAACTTCAATAATGCGGGTTTCACTTATCCCCTCAATGAATGGTTGGACAAAATTGTAAAAATAGCCGGTGTGCCGGCGCGATTAGTCTCTATAAGAGAAGGTTTTGGAGCATCACGGATTTAGTAGGTATTACGACGCGAAAGAAACCTTACACCGGTTCTTTGCTCATTACCATCGCAAGCGACTTCACCGGTCTACTGGCTCAGTGACGCCACAACATAACCGGAAAGAATCTATGGAATACGATACATTTTGGGAAGTCGGCCCACGCGTGCTGACCTATAACGTGCAGGGCTGCTAGTCCTTCAGGAATAAAAAAACAAGCCAGAAAAAATGGGTGCCGAGCTGAGAGTTTCTATAGGCACGAATGCGTTTGATCGCTTTGGATAGATGCGCTTTTACGGTATCTGGAGAAATTTGTAGAAGCTTGGCTATTTCTTCTCGTTTCAACTCCTGTTCCTTACTGAGCAAATAGATTTGTTTTTGTTGCGGGGGCAGAAGATCCACAGCCTCTCCAATAATTTTTTCACATTCCTGGCCGAACAATGCGTTATAGGTAGCATTTTCTGAAGTGGGTATTTCCAGCGCCAGGTCATCGGCCAACTGCTTTTGGCGGGCACTTTTTTTCAGCGCAGAGAAAACCTGATTTCGGGCCATAATAAACAAATAGCTTTCAAAATCTTTGATCATGGAAAGTGCCTCCCTCTTTAACCAAAGCTTTAAGAAAATGTCCTGAACAACTTCTTCGGCTATGAAGGTCGATTCCGTAAGCCGTAATGCGACTGAATAAATTTTATCCTTATAATGGTGGAATAGGGTAACAAAAGCACTTTCATCACCCATGACGATTCGAGCGAGCAGATCCTCTTCATTGTACAGCGCAATTACTTTCATGAGGAAATTTAGTTATAGGGTACAATAAATGGTATATGAGTATGGCTTATGGCTCCTATTAAATCGTCTGAACATAGGATAAATAAGTCCCAAAACTCCTCTAAAGTTGGTAAAAGCTCTTTTTAACCGAGGATTACTTTGTATGCTCTTTTCGACGGTAGCGTGATCACCCCGACCGACTGGACTGTCTAAGCAGTGTCTTCTTTATTCATGTCCGCTTGCCTGTATAGTCAACCCCTTTCTCTGCAAAAGATTTTTGATAGACCACTTCGGCTAGGTTCAACGAAGGGTATCATTTTAAGTCTTACACATCCATACTGTCCCTGATTGCCGGACAGAATTGTTAAAACGTTTCCTGCTTTTCTGGCTCTGCCTATCATAAAAAGAATGGATATGACGTCGGCAGCGCAGCCCAAGATGGATCCGCTCCAAGATATAAAAATCTCTGAATCGATTCAAGGTATCCGGCGCTTGTGCCAGCCTAAAAGAAACCGTGGTTAGGGAGCGGGGACGCGGAGGGGTCAAGAAGTTCTGCGTCTGATTTCCGGTCAGGCTTTCCATCCACTATGACTGCGTCAATACGGGAATTTTCCCGTTGATTATGCCAATATAAAATGAAAACTAGCCCTTACCTACCGCTTTACACATACGTTTACCGGGGCTGCTTTAAACCGTAGCCTACTCTCTTTCTTTTCTTTAACAATCCTATTTATGACAAAATCACTACACACTTGGTGGGTAGGCGGTCTGGCCGTGCTATTCCTGTTGGGCGCTCATGAACGAACGATGGCCCAGATTCCTGACAAACAAGCCGCCCAGGAGGCTAAGATCACCCCCGATCTATTAGCCCTGCAACGGGGCAGAATGCCTGGCATAGCCGGCCTGGCAGGCGACTTACAAAAAATGGACTTGTTTCAATTTTCGGACAACCGGATTGCCCTGGAAGCGATGGCAGCCCCCGGCTGGACCGGCCAGGCATTACTGGATCAATTGCAGCAACTGGGTCTTACCGAGGGTGTTGTCTACAAGGAACTTATATTCGGGTACCTGCCGATTGACAAGTTAGGGGCTCTTCGGGAGATTGTCGCCCTTCACGTAGCCCGCCCAGCCTACAAGCCCCAACTCACGTTGGGGGCCGTTCATTCGCAGGGAGATCGGGCCATGCGGGCGGATGTGGGCCGGCAAAACTTTGGGGTTACTGGAGCGGGCGTCAAAGTAGGGGTCTTATCCGATTCCTTCAACGCCCTGGGCGGTGCTCCGAAGGGCGTGGCTTCGGGAGACTTGCCTAATGTGGAGGTTATTGATGATTATTTTGCAACCACGGCCTCCGACGAAGGCCGGGCCATGGCCGAAATCATTCACGATGTGGCTCCTGGAGCAGCCATTGCCTTTCATACGGCTTTTAAAGGACAAGCCGGTTTTGCCAAGGGGATTCGCGATTTAGCGGCCGCTGGCTGCCAGATTATTACGGATGATGTGTATTATTCTAATGAACCGTTTTTTCAGGATGGCATCATTTCCCAGGCCATTCGTGAGGTAGTTACCAACAAGCAGGTCACTTATTTTACCTCGGCGGGCAACAATGAACGGTCTTCCTATCAAAGTTCCTTTCGATCAGGCGGTTTGCTCGTCGATCCGTTTTACGGCCCTTTAGGCTTCGCCCATGATTTTGGAGGTGGCGACTTGTTTCAACGAGTAACAATTCCAGCCAATGGCCGGATCATCCTTGACTTTCAATGGGATGATCAATTCTACTCGGTGAACCGAGGGGCGGGAGCCCGGACAGATATGGATTTACTGGTGTATTACAGGGGTATATTACAATGGAATCTCTCGTCTTATGCTGTAAACCGAGGCAATGACCCCGTAGAACTGATTAGTCTTGTCAACAACACCAGTGCGCCCGTGGATATTGAAGTGGTGCTGGTTAAAGCATCCGGGCCTGATCCTACGCTAATTAAGTGGGTTAACCTCAACTCCTCCCCTTTACAAATTGAACACGATACGAAAAGTTCCTCCAATATTGGGCACAGCAATGAAGCCACCGCGATCACGGTAGGCGCTGCTGCGTATTACCAAACGCCAGCCTTTGACGCCACGTTACCCACGGCGGTCATTGAGTCCTTTTCCTCGGCGGGCGGTACCCCGGTTCTGTTTGATCCGGCCGGAAATCGGATCCCCTCCGAAGTTCGCCAGAAGCCCGAAATTGTAGCGCCTGATGGGGGGAACAATACGTTTTTTGGCCGTGATGTTGAGCGTGACGGCTGGCCTAATTTCTTTGGCACCTCGGCCTCCGCGCCCCATGCCGCAGCCGTGGGAGCTTTGTTGCAGGAGAAAGCAAGAAATACGCTATCCAGACAGTCCCTCCTGTCGATCTTACAGCAGACCGCTATGGATATGGACGACCCCCTGACGCCAGCCTTCGATACCGGCTTTGATTTCCGGACGGGGTATGGATTGATCCAGGCTGACAAGGCCTTACAGCAGGTGAGCGATCTGTTTCCACAGGCGGTGCAGCGTATCAGTTTAATCAATGCCCATACCGACAAACCAATCCGGGAGCTGAAAACGGGTGAAGAGATCAACCTGGCGGGCCTCCCCACCCGGAACCTGGCCATAGGGGCCACTACCGATCCAGCCATCGTCGGCTCGGTGGTGTTGGAACTCAGTGGGCAACAGTCCCGCACCCAGATCGAAAATGTGGCTCCCTACGCCTTGTTTGAAGACAACAACGGAGATTACAAGGGCTGGAAACCGGAAGTAGGCTCTTATACACTGACGGCCACGCCTTACACCGGCCCTGACGGCACGGGGGCGGCTGGTACACCCTATACCGTCAGCTTTACGGTGGTAGATCACCTGAAAACGGTCAGTTTCACGTTGATCGATGCAGTAAACCAGCAACCCATTCAGCAGATAACCGATGGTCAGGTGCTGGATCTGGCCAGCCTGCCCAGCCCTATGTTTAACATTCGGGCCACCACCAATCCCGACACGGTTGCCTCGGTTGTCTTGCAGCTAGACGGCTCGCAAACGCGCACGCAGGTAGAGAATAATGCGCCCTATGCGCTGTTCAAGGATGATGGTACGGGTAACTACCGCACCTGGAAACCGGCCCTCGGGTCGTATACGCTGACGGCAACGCCATATCCCGGACGGGACGGCACGGGCCCGGCGGGTATTCCCTTAACCATCAGTTTCCAATTCGTGAATTCGAAATCTTCGCCTGCGGCCCGACTTACCGCAGAAACGGAGTTAAACACCGGTTCCATCCGAGTTTTTCCGAACCCCTTTGCCGAGTCGTTTACCCTGCAAACGAAAGGAGTGGGCCAATCGCCGGTAGCGATCTTCGATGCCTACGGCCGACGGGTGTGGCAGTCCCGGGCCGCTCAGCCAGAGCAGGTAATTCGGCTGGGCAACGGTCTGGCGCCGGGCCTGTATCTGTTGCAGGTAGGAGAAGGCCCTACTATGCAACGCTACAAGCTCATGAAAACCCACTAACAACCGGCTCTACGGTTCATTCAAGTCAGGCTTCCCCGCATTTGCTTCGGCAGGTGCGGGGAAGCTAGTTAAAAACCGTCCTCAACAAGTACCGCCCATACGTTTTCGGCTGGCCTGCCCCGGTTCAACTCGTAGTTTGACCTTAGGATTATCAGAAACAGCCCTTCGATTCAGACCCAGTTGAGTAGTTTGTACCCTTTCGTACTGTAAAAAATTAAATAGACGTAACACGGAATCAGGACCAGCAGCGCCTGTTGCGGGTGGGCCGGGGAACTATCAATTAATTTTCCGAAAAGCAGCGGAAAAATGCCCCCACCGACAACCGACATCAACAACAGGGCCGCCCCCACCTTGGTAAAGGTGCCTAGCCCACGCACGGCCAACCCCCAGATTGTTCCCCACAGCAGGGCAGCACCAAACCCCAGCGAAGCCAGAAAATAGACCGAAACCAGACCCGAAGAAAAATAAGCCCCGGCGGTCAGCAGTAATCCCAGACACGAAACTGTCAGCAGGGCGGTTTGCTGGGAAATGTATCTGGGAATAACAATCGTGCTTAACACATATCCGCCCAGCATGGCATACAGCGTATATTCGGTAAAATGCCGGGCTTCATTCAGGGGAATGCCCAGCGAACGGCTGTAGACAATGATGCAATCAATGGGAATGACCTCGCAGGCCGATGCCATAAATAACGCGGCCACGCCCAGAATCAGGTAGGGAAACTGCCAGATTGACGTTTTGGGCACATCGCCACTCGCATCATCACCGGTCTCTGCCGACTCCTTCACCTCGGGCAACCTGGAAAAACGGACCAAAACCGCTAATCCCAGCAGGATTAGCGTAATGACCAGATAGGGATTGACGACTTTAAGGACATATTCATCCAGGATAGCTATTTTTTCGGCAGAACTGGCCTGCTTTACCGCAGCAATAATCGAATCGGCATTTACTAAAAAGATGGCGCCCAGAATCTGCTGACTCAAAATACCGGCGGTTTTGTTTGCAACGCCCATAAAACCAATTCGTTGGGCCGTACTTTCGGCGGGGCCAATGACGGCAACGTAGGGATTCGCGGCTGTTTGCAAAAGCGCAAGCCCAGTACCCGTAATAAATAATCCGACCAGAAAAAGGGCATAATTCCGCACATAAGCCGCGGGCAGAAACGATAACGTCCCCACCGCCATGATCAGCAAGCCGATCACCATCCCTTTTTTATAACCCGTCGATTTCAGGATATAGGCCGATGGAAGAGCCATGACAAAGTAGGCGATGTAAGCCGCAAAGGCCACCCAGAATGACTGAAAGTTGGTGAGTTCCAGGCAGATCTGAAAGTAGGGAATCAGTACGCCATTTACCCAGGTAATAAAGCCAAAAACAAAAAAAAGAATTCCAATGATCATCATTGGATATAAACCAGATCTCTCCTTTACCATTCTGATGTTGATTTACGAAACGCCTGGACGGGGTTCTGTTTCACAAGCCTGTAAGAAACCGTTATGGCGAATATGGTACGTGTTTTCTGACACTTCATAACCAAAAAGTACATCCCGGAGTATACCTAATCAGTATCCCAGGATGTACTTTTTAACTCATACGCTCTACAGCATACTAGTCCTTATCCCACCAGAGCGGTGTGCTAGCCTTATCGGGGCCACCCAGCAGGGAAACCGCAGCTTCGACAGCCGCTTTATTGTTTTGTCTCTCCGCATCAATGAATGGAATTCGTTTGATGAATTCGGTCGTGGGCACATCCGCGTTTACGGAGTTTACCACATTGTATAATTTGGGATAACCCGACCGCCGGACCTCCGCCCAGGCTTCCATCCCATCCGGGTAAAGCGCCAGCCATTTCTGCGTGCCGATCTGCTCCCTCTGTACCGCTTCGGTAGCGCCCCATTTGACCGGAATGTTACTGATGGCGGGGGATTTCTGCGAATCGCCGGGCGCAACCGGCGGGGTCGTTCCGTTAATGTACGCGTCGACAGCCGCGCCACTGAACCCCCAGGTAGCCATCGAAGCCCGAATACCGTCTTCATAGAACGATTTGGCCGTACCTCCGCCCATGTTCCAGCCGTTCAGGGCACCTTCGACCCGCAGGAAATAAGCCTCTGCTGCGTGCATAATATCGGCTTTGACGGCAAAAATGTTCTCCCAGCCCGACCCGGTACCGGTATTCCGGACCCAGCGTGCCCCGATATTCGAGTTGTTGTCGTTGGTATTCAACGGCTCGATTAACTGGGCCGGACTCAGTCCGTTGCGCAGTCCTTCGTAGGTTTTGGTGGCAAAGGCCGGTTGGAAAAATTCCGTCATCCGTGGATCGTTATAACCTTTCAGGAACGATTCCATTGTGGCGCTCATCCGGAATTCGCCCCAGGCCGCAATCCGGGACAAACCGTTGGCATCCGCACTGCTGACGGCCGTCCGGACCATCATGGCATCTTCAGCCGCGCTGGTTAATACGCCACCGGCTACTGCCGCTTCGGCTTCCGTTTTCGCCCGGGCAGGATCCACTTTCGAAATCCGCAGCGCCAGCCGCAGCCGAAGCGTATTGGCAAACTTGATCCACTTGTTGACATCGCCCGCGTAGATGATATCGGCAACCCCAAACGGTTTTTCAGTGGTTTTACCTTTTAAAACCGTAACAGCCGCATCCAGCCGCTTAAAGAAGTCGTCGTATATCTTGTCCTGCGCATCGTATTTTACACTTTGGGCCGGTATACCCGCATCAAAATACGGGATGGGGCCGTAGTGGTCCGTCATGCGGTGAAACGAAAACACCCACCAGATGCTCGACAGGGCGTATTCAGCGGTATTGGGCTGATAATTCTCAAACAGGGTTTTCAGTTGCGGTACGACCTGCGTATAAATCGGATTCCAGTGGGAGTTAATCCATGACATATTGATGAAATAACGGTCCGACAGGAAGTTCGGGGTGGTCGTGGCAAAATACTGGGCGTATAAATCAGAAAAGAGATTTTGTCCCGTCTGGTAGGAAGGATGGTGAGAACCCTGCGATAATGCCTGCGAAAACAACTTGGGAAATTCATTCGGGCTAAGGACCACCACCGCCGTTTTACTCTTGTTCATCTCGACAAAATCCTCCGTGCAGGATGTTGCTACGATGCCCAGGACGCCCAGCCCGACAAACTGGAGCGTTTTTCTAATGGATTGATTTATAATAGTATTCATGATTGTTCGTGACTTAATGGGCTACGCTTGTTTTCCAGATTAGAAACTCAGTTTCAGGTTCAGACCAAGTGTCCGGGTTGAAGGCAGGTTGCCGTAATCCAGGCCCTGGAAGTTACCGGCTCCCAGGTTCATATCCGGATCAAACTGCATTTTGCGTTTTTCCAGGCCGGGAATGTCCAGGGTCGTATACCCCCGGTAAAGGAAGAACAGGTTGCGCGCCGTTAGGGAAACCCGGGCATTGGTGAAGAATTTGGAAGCCAACGGAATGTTGTACCCCAGCGAAATCTCTCTCAACCGGATGTTCGTTGCGTCATAGGTAAAGAATTCACCCCACGAATACCGTCCCTGTGATACGGTTTGCCAGAACTGCTCGGCTTTAATGGCCGTTGTGTTGGGCGTACCATCGGCTTTCACCGCATCCAGCACCCAGCCGCCTTCCCGGTGTGCCGTGGTGTAATCAGCATTGCCGTCGAAAGCCAGGTTGGCTTCCGTACCGGAGGTCATCGTTCCGCCAATGCGGCCATCCACCAGGAATGACAGCAGGAAGTTCTTATAATTGAACGTGTTGTTCCAGCCTATCGTAAATCTGGGGTTGAAATTGCCAATTTTGGCGATGGGGCCAACCACGGGCAAACCTGCGTTATTCACCACGTAGCGCCCCTGACCATCCCGCTGCCAGGTATACCCTTCCATATCCCCGTACGAACCGCCTTCGGCTACCACCGGCCCGGCGCTCCGGATACCGCTTCCGAGGGTCGCTTTTTTGATGCTTTCGTGCAGCGAAACTACCTTGTTGATGTTGCGGGCAACGTTTACCGTTGTCTGCCAGTCTATCTTTCCTTCTCGGAGCGGTTTGCCCGTCAGCACGATTTCAAAACCACGGTTATTGATTTTACCGGCGTTGATTAGCTGCGAGTTATAGCCCGAAGCATTGGCGAGCGCCAGGGTCAGAATCTGGTTTACCGTGTTGCTGTTGTAATAGGTGAAGTCCAGCCCAAGACGTCCGTTGAGGGTCCTTAAATCCAACCCGAACTCGGTTGAAGAAGAAATTTCCGGTTTCAGGTTGACGTTCGGCAGCGTGGTTGTTCTGGAAATGTAACCCGTGGTGCCACCCACCGTGAAACCGTACGTCGGGTCCAGCTGGTACGGACTGGTATCGTTACCGACCTGCGCCCAGGAGCCGCGAACTTTCGCGAAATTGAGCCAGTTGGGAAGCTTGACGGCATCCGACAGAATGAAATTTCCTCCAAACGACGCGTACATATACGAGTGCGGACTCGGCAGTGTAGACGACCAGTCATTCCGCAGGGATGCGTCGAATGTCAGGTAATCCCGGAATGAAACCGAAGCCGCACCAAACACGTATTGCAGTTCTTTTTCCGAGAAGGTAGACACCTTGGTGAGGTTGGTGGCAAAGGTCAGGTCAAATTTATCAACCACCGACAAACCGGTTGCAATGGCGCCTACTTCCGAGTATTTGTTGTACGTGGAGCCCGCGCCAAAGTTATAGGTGATGCCAAAATCCTTGCCTATTTTGTTATTCCCCGAAAAGATCAGGTCCAGGTTACGCTCCAGCGTCTTACCGATAAAAGCCTCGTAGTTTCCGCCAGCGGCAGCGTACAGCAGCGTGCCGTTAGCCCAGCCCCGATCATAATCGTCAACATAGGTATCGTAGCTGATCCGGCCCTGTACATTCAGCCAGTTGGTCAGCTCATACTTGGCGGAGCCCAGAATGATGGCCCGGTCGCGTTTCTCGTTGGCAAAGGTTTTATTTATGGTCCAGTAAGGGTTCATGTAAATCCCCGAACTTGTCCAGTACGTCGGTGTGCCTCTGTCAGTCTGGTAGTTTTTGTATTCGTTCAGATCAACACTGCGGGGCACTTTCAGCAGGTTCATGATAGGGCCGCTGTTCTCTCCCGAATACGGTTTATTCTTAATATCCTGATTGACATAGGTTATTTTTCCATCGACCGAAAGACCTTTAACCGGCTGGGCATTGATCCGCAGGTTGATGGTATGCCGCAGCAGTTCATTGTTCGGGATAATTCCCTGATTCATATTGTGGGTATAGGAAAGATAGGTCTGCACCTTGTCGGTTCCCCCCGAAATCCCGATTGAGTTGTTGGTCGAAACCCCGTTCCGGTAAAAATCCCGAATGTTGTTGGGGTAGGTCGTCGCGGAAGCGCCCCAGCTCCCGGTGGCATTTTCACTTGACACTCCGCCCGCTCCCTGTCCGTAGCTATTCTGGAATTTAGGCAACAGGAAAGGCGTTTCCACCACGACACCGGAGTTAATGTCCGTGGTAATTTTACCGGCTTTTCCTTTTTTGGTCGTAATCATGATAACCCCGTTGGCGGCCCGGCTGCCGTACAGGGCGGCTGCGGCTGCTCCCTTCAGGACGTTCATCGACTCAATATCGTCCGGGTTGATGTTGGCCGCTCCGTCGCTGCGGTTGGTGCCTCCAAAATCCGAGTTGACCTGACTGCGCACCGAGTTGTCGATCGGCACACCGTCCACCACAAACAGGGCGTTGTTGTTTCCGGCAATGGAGCGGTTTCCGCGCAGGGTAACCCGGGCTGCCGAACCCGGCCCCGATGAACCCTGGCTCACCACCATACCCGCTACTTTACCGGAAAGGGTATTGACAAAGTTGGCATCCCGTACATCTACCAGTTGTTTTCCCGAAACCTGTTGCGTCGAATACGTAAGCGTCTTGGCACTTCGTTCGATACCCAGTGCGGTTACAACCACTTCATTCAGTTGGGTTACATCTTCCAGCAAGGTTACATTAACCACCGTCTTGCCCCCCAATTCAATATCCTGCGAGACGTAGCCAATGAACGAGAACGTCAGGGTTGCATTCCCGGAGGGCGCGTTCACGGTATATTTGCCTTCCGAATCCGTTGAGGCCCCCGTGGTGGTACCTTTTATAATGACATTGACGCCGGGTAAGGATGCGCCGTCCTTACCGACTACTTTACCGGTTACTCTATGGTTTTGCGCAGATACCGACGACACCGTTGACCCCATAAACAGGGCAATGAGCATCATACAACTCAGGATTCTCCAGGCGCTGGCGCTTCTGCGGCCGGAGTTGCTAGTGAAGGAAAGCCGTATTCTATTAAAATTTGGCTTTTTAGGATTTTGTCTATCCATTGTTTTGCATGGGTTAGTGGTTTTAGAATTTAATTCCGAAGAAGGCGATCAAATATAGTACTGGCACTACTCCTTATCTGATACTTTTTTTTATATTTCTTCTACTATTTTTCGGAGATCTGGATTTATAACCGGAATCGGTAGAGCCGTCCGGAAAGCATATAATTCAATAGATGGAATATGTAATTTTTACAAGGTCAAAAGCCCAGCAGTCACTTATACTGTACGCCAGTTTTCATTTTGCCGAAAACCAGTACCGACAGACCCAATCAGGAAAAACAGGGCAGACGGCTACGGAAAATCCCGTAAAAATTCGGGGAGCCGGTTGGCAAAACGTCCACCAAACCAGCTCCCCGATTTCAGCTTTTTTCTTATGACGCGGTTATTTACCCGTCAGGCTGCTTCTGACACTTTTTACTTCTGCCGCCGAAATGGCCGATGCGTTATTTTTGAAACCCATACGGATATACGTCAGAATCTGGGCGGCATCTTCATCATTCAGGAAATCATGGGCGGGCATCACTCCACTGTACGGTTTTCCTTTTACCGTAATCGGACCCGACAGGCCCTTTAAAACCACCTCAATGAGTTTTCGGCTGTTTCCGCTCACCCACTCCGACGCCACCAACGGCGGAAACCGGTTCCCGTCTCCGTTGCCGTCATTCAGGTGGCAGGGGCCACAATAGGTATTATACAGTTTGGCACCGGCCTGTAGGTTATCTTTCTGCAAATTGTCTTTGATCTCATCCGGCATCCGGATGTTGTTGCTGGTCAGCTTACGTTTCTCCATAGCCGCCAGTTGCCGGGCGCCGAATTTCTTTTTGTCGCCTTTGTACATGATCCGCCAGATTTTACCGCGCACGCTTTCGCTGACGTACAGGGAGCCATCCGGGCCGATGGACAAACCCACCGGACGGGCGTGGGCATCGGCGGTACTGACAATGGTTTCCAGTTGGGCAAAACCGTCGGCAAACACCTCCCAGGGACCGCTCGGAAGGCCGTTTTTGAAGGGAACAAAACACACGAAATAACCCGATTGCGGATAAGGGGCGCGAATCGTGGAACCGTGGAAGGCAATGAACGCTCCGTTTTTATACCGCTCCGGAAATTGGTTGCCGGTATAGAAAACCAGATCGTTGGGCGCCCAGTGACCCGGAAAACCGATAATCGGTTTGGCTACCTCACTGGCCTTTCCTTCTTTTTTGCCATCGCCACCATACTCCGGATTCAGGACTTTTTTACCCTGAATCTGGTCATAGTAATAATACGGCCAGCCGCCGTCCATGCCTTCGGTCACTTTGAAAAACTCCTCGGAAGGCAAAACCGCACTTTGCCAGGGCGAATACAGATCGGGCCAGATTCGGGTGAAACTGTCGCGGCCGTGTTGCAGGGCAAACAGATTGCCGTCCTGCTTGTTCCAGTCCATTGCCACAATACTCCGGATACCGGTCGCATACCGAACCCCGTCCTTCTGGACCTGATTCAGTTTATTGGCGTCAAACTTCCAGACCCCGCCATGCCAATCCAGTTCTTCGCAGGGCATTTTTCCGGGTGAACCCGGTTTCCGGCTTTCCACCTGACACACGTCGCCCGGTGCGCCAAACGGCACATACATGAACCCTTTATCATCGAAGGTGACGGGCTTGGCCACGTGCTCGACCCGGTACGGTTTAGAAGGGTAATCATCCGTCAAGACCACTTCTGTTTTGCTGTTGGGCACCAGTTGACCCTTCACCAGTTTGTTCCGGTAAACCGTGGTCGCCGTCGAATAATAGAGGTAGCCGTTGTGAATTCGCATGGCTGTACCGTAGCTTTGCGGGTCTTTATAGTCGCCGAAATGACGGATAATGTCCGCTTTTCCGTCGCCGTTGGTATCCCGCAGGGCCACACTGCCTCCTTCCGGCGTTACACCCCGGAGCTTCATGTAAATATCCCCATTGTCGTTGACGGCAATGTGACGGCCTTTGCCAACGCTGTCGACGACAACGACGGCCTGAAAACCGTCGGGCAAAAATAACTTTCCGTTGTCGGCGTCACCGGCTGGCAATCGATCCGAAGAACTCGAAAAAGCCCAGAACAAGACACTCACCCCCGCAAGGACTGTCGCTGAAAATAACGATTTACCTTTCAGGCTCTTACGCGCATAAAATTTGTGCATGAATAGAAAATGATAATGAGTAGTGGGTTAGTCAGGCGTTACTTGGTTAGTGCGGTGGGTATCATAATCCCATTGGTGTCGTAGACCGGTTTACCATCCTTCAGGGTGAGTTCGCATTCCAGCTTCTGCGTACCGACCATTTTATCCCGGTTGACATCGAAAAAGCCGAACTTGCCCTTCCGCAGATTCAGTACCGTCACATCGGCAATGGCCCCGACCGACAAATGCCCCAGTTCCGTCCGGTTGATCACCTGAGCGGGTTTCCAGGTACTGGCCTGAATGACGTCTTCCAGCGGCATTCCCAGCGCCAGAAATTTCGACATGACATTCAGCATATCTTTCATGGCTCCGTTCATGCTGCCCGTATGCAGGTCGGTGCTGATGGTATGCGGGAAAAGACCGGCTTTGGTGGCCGGAAGGGCCTGCGTATACCGAAAACTGCCGCCACCGTGTCCCACGTCAAAAATGATTCCCCGCTCGCGGGCGGCTAATACATACGGTTTCAGGGTTTTGGTTTCGACATCCACAATGGATTCCTTCGTTTCCAGCAGTTCGCCGTAGGTATGCGTAAAAATATCACCCGGCCGGAGTTTACGCATCAGTAATTCTTCCAGCGATAACCGGGGCTTGCTGCCGCCAAAATCGATCATCACGGGCAATCCGGCCAGCTTTCCGGCTTCAACAACCCGGTCAACCGCCACAAAATCCGGCTTGTGAAAATGCGCCACCTTGAACCCGACAATGTGTTCCTTGTGCTGTAAGGCCATTTCGGCGGCCACCTTCGGGTCCATGTAATTAACGTTCTGCTGTTCATCTGAATACTCATCGCCGTACATCCCCGCCCGGGAGATATTCAGAAACGATAACACCCGCGTCCGCGACCTGTCGATGATGTTTCTCTTGAATACGAGAAACTCCTTGCCGCCCGGTCCACCGGCATCGACAATGGTGGTTACGCCCACCCGAAAGGTAAAACCGTCGGGGCTTAAGGAACTGAAACCGTTGCTCAACGCGCCAAAAGCGGCCGTTCCGGCAAAAACGTGCCCGTGAATATCAATCAAACCCGGCATCACATACAAGCCCGATACATCGACAACCTCAGCGGCTTTTTTGGCATCAATCTTCGGTGCGACGGCGGCAATTTTACCATCTTTGATGGCAACGTCGATCACCCGGTTTATCCTGTTTTTCGGGTCAATCACGTGGCCGCCCTTCAGCAGCAGGTCATAATCCTGAGCGGTTACGTAACCGCTCAAAAACAGGGCACTTATAAAAACGATCAATCTCATCATGACAATAGAAGGTTACACCCTACGGTATTCCGGCAAAACCGTAGGGCCTGTTTAAACGACCGACCGTTTCAGTTCTTCCCGGATCCGGCTGGCAACGATGCGGTCCTGTCCGGGCTTCAGCATGAAAACCGTAATCCGGATGCTGTCGGGATCTTCCCACGAAATCACTTCGATGGACGGCGAACCTTCCCGGAGCCGCTTGCCCAATTCATCCCGCGACAGCTTAATCACCTTGGGGTCCCAGCCAATTTTCAGCGAAGGGTTGTGGTTGGCAACCGGCGGAATAATCGTTTCGGTATACACGCCCCGGACCGACTTCACTTCTTTCTCAACCAGCGCAATGCTTTTTTCCCAGGTTTCCCAGTCTTTCTTGTGATCGCGCTTGATGTACTGGTCCAGGGCGACCCACATCCCGATGATCTCTTCCTTATTGACTTTATGCCCCCGGGCGATTCCCGAACGCGGGGGAGCGTTCAGCCGGGCAGCTGCAATCAGGTCTTTCCGGCCCATCAGAATCCCGGCGCTCTGCGGTCCCATCATGGCCTTTCCGCCCGAAATACAGGCCAGATCAAACCCCATTTCGTTGAATTTCCACAGGTTTTCGACCGGCGGCACATCGGCGGCAATGTCAATCATGGTAGGGATATTGAGCTCTTTTCCGAGTTTTACCCACTCTTCCTGTTTGATTTTGCCAACCGGCGCTTCCCGGTTCAGGAACCAGAGCAGGGCGGTTTTTTCGTTGACGGCTTTTCGTAATTCCTCAACGGTTTCAACCAGGATGATTTTAACCCCTGTATTGGTCAGGGCGTTATGATAGCCGTTGGCGTGCGTTTTCTGAACAATCACTTCCGATTTCATGCCCGAGCCTTCCAGAAAGGGCAGCTTGGCCGCCTTCTTCGAGTCAATCCCCGTCAGAACGCCCGCCATCCCGATCACCAGCGCCGACCAGCAACCCGCCGTCACCATCGCGGCTTCAGCCCGGCATAATTTTGCAATGCGCTCGCCCACTTTGTCCTGCACATCGTCGAGCATGGCGTACTGCTGCGCACTGCTGTGGATGGCCTGCAACACTTCGGGCGGCATCAGCGAGGCCGTCATGGTTGTATAGTTACCGGCGGCATTGATAAAGGTCCGCAGGCCCAGTTCTTTGAAATAGTCGGGTGTTGCATCGGGTTTTAGGCCTGCGCCCGTCAGGGATTCGGCCGCTCCACCGATAACCGGCAACGCCGAGATGCTTTTCAAAACCTCTCTTCTACGCATGGTCTATTTCGTTTGATTGTACGCTCTAAAATACTTCCTAATCCGTTGGGAGTCTGCTTATTTCTTAAATTTATCCGGTATGATAAACTCGTATCCTTTGGGTGGCCACGGTCCGATGCTCTGGCCCGTGGGCCGGGGGTTGGGCGGTAAAATCGGCGTTATCCCTTTGACGTTGTAGGCAATATTCAGGAAGGGCGTTTTGATTTCTTTCTGCCCGTCTACGGATGAACGAATTCCCATGTCAATCACCCCGCTTGTCAGGAGGGTGCGCTCGACCGGCCCCTGCGGTTTTTCGGTGACGAGAAACTTCTGAATGTTCAGGGTCAGGTAGCTAAAATGGGAGTAGCTCATGCTGTGGTCCAGCACAAACTCCGTGGAAACCACTTTTCCGTCGGCGTGAGCGGCATACGCCCACCCTTCATTGACGTACTCATCCAGCATGACAATGGCGCCTTTCGTACCGTCATTGTATTTGATAATCACTGCTCGCGGTTGTTTCACCAGTTCGCGCATGTTGCCGGTTGCGTGGCCTTTGATGCGGTTACAGGCCGCCGTGACCAGCTCGCCCGATATTTTACCGGCATCGATGGCTTTCCAGACCGAATCGCCAATTAGCCCCTGCACACTGGCTACGCCGGTTTCGCCCCCCGCCCGGCGTTCCACCATGCATTGCAGAATTTCGCAGACGTGAAAACCGTAGGCGTCAAGCGAAGCATACCCAATGGCAACGGCTTCTTTAATTTTGACACCCAGCGGATGCACCAGCAGGGGATCGCGCCAGCAGTAGGGCAGCGAAGACCCGGCCATCATTGGCACCTTCAGTTCCTGAGCCCGGTCGTACACCCACTTGCTGTCGAGCCAGCTATACGCCAGGTGTTTGTCCGTAAAGACCGGAACCGACCGGTTTGACGCATCAAATACCCGGAAAATCTGCTCCAGGTAATTCATGCGCGGGTACATCTTGATACCGTACCGGCTTTTGGGGTATTCGCCGTGTTCGCCCACATAAATGACGGCATCAACGGCTAGTTTGTCCGTTCCCAGCGTCAGGGCCTCCGCAATGGTCGGATAAACCTTGACGTTGTTCATTTTGGCAATGCGCACGCCCGTATCATTGTCGCCAATCTGATCAATCCAGACCGAAACAATTTCCACGTCGGGTTCCACCATGCCGTCATCGGTCGGAATTCCGACAAATAACTTGGTGCCGATGACGTCGGCGTGGGCACTGTTGCGGTACGTATTGGTCAGAAAAGCAATTTTCTTCTTGGGTCCCGCGCCGGTTTTGGGTCCGGTGGTAAAAAAGTCCTCCAGCTTCGTACCGCTTTCGGGGTCCTTATCCCACAAAGGCACTAAGCTCAGGCCCGCAAACCCGATTGATTTTTTCAGAAAGTCTCTACGCTGATTTGTATTTGATTTTTCCACGTTTTTCGGTGATAAAGGGTTAGTCAGCACTTAGAATCCAATGGCGTATCCGTTGCGTCGGGGGTCGGCCCCGCCCATGAGCCAGCCCGATGCGGGGTCGATGGTGACGCCCTGCGCCCCTCCTACCGTCATCGTCCAGTCGCCCAGGCTCGTATCCAGTTTGAAACCCAGTTCTTTCAGGGTCTGGAGCGTTTTCGGCGGTATACGGGTTTCGATGATTAATTCTTTGGCGGGAACGCTGCCCATTTCGTCTTTCCAGCGAAACCGGGGCGCACTGATGGCATCCTGAATGTTCATGCCAAAATCAATGACGTTCATGGCGACCTGGGGCACCGACTGCAAAATCCCGAAGCTGCCCGGCGACCCGACAACCAGGTACGGTTTTCCGTCCTTGTGGAACTGCATCATCCCGCCAATGCACCAGCTAACGCCTTTGCCCGGCTCGAAACTGCTGGCGAGTCCTTTCTGGAGGCTCATCCACTCCAGCGCATTGTTGAACACCAGGCCCGTCTTACCGGCCACATACCCGGAGCCAAAACCGCCCCCGTGGGTTTGGGTAATCACCACCACGTTGCCCCACTTATCCACCGCCGAGAGGCTGGTCGTCGCGTACCGGTATTTGTCGTTGTTGGCAACGTCCATGACCGGCTCCGGACGCAGCAGAAAGGACTGTTTCTTCTGGTTGGCAAACCGTGCTTTCACATTGGCCACCACCTTTTCGCGCTGTTTCTGGATGTATTCGTCCGACAGCAGTTCGTTAACCGGGACCTTCACAAACGCCGGATCACCGATGTATTTATCCGAATCCAGACGGCTCAGGGCGATAGCTTCCATCAGGTGCGCCAGGTATTCGGCGCTGTTGTGGCCCATCTTTTTCACGTCAAACCCTTCCATGATTTTCAGCGTCTGAAGCTGTTGCAGGCCCATGCCCGGCGGAGGGTTGTTGTAAACCGTATACCCGCGGTATTGCACCGAAAGCGGGGTGGTCCACTGCACTTTATCGGGTACGGAGGCCAGGTCTTCGAGGGTGATAAATCCACCGTCTTTTTGAAAAGCCGCAGCAATTTCCCGGGCAATTTCGCCCTTGTAGAACACATCAATACCGTCTTTGGCAATCCGTCGCATCGTTTTCGCCAGCGGTTTGTTGCTAAACTGGTCGCCGACTTTATACCCTGATTTATCCGGTTTGAGGAAGATGGCGGCTGCTTCGGGATGGGGCGCAACCCGCTGCGTGATTCCGTCCCACATGGCCTGATCGTATTCCGTCACCGTCACACCCTGTTCGAGGTATTGAATCGTGGGTTCAAAAACATCTTGGAGGGATTTGGTGCCGAAATCTTTCAGAGCCCGGTTCCAGCCCGCCAGGTTGCCGGGTACCGCCACCGTGCGCGGCCCGATGCCCTCCATCCGGCCCCCGTGCCCGGCGCCGTCGTCAAAGCGGATGATGTCCTTTACTTTTTGAACATCAAAGTTTTTGGGAACCCAGCCGCCAAAAACGAGCGAGCGCACTTTTTTATCTTTGGCGGAATAAAAAAGCATATACCCAACGCCCCCCGTGCCCGACATAAACGGCTCGACGGCATTGAGCGCAGCCGCAGCGGCCACCACGGCATCAATGGCGTTGCCGCCCTTTGCCAGCATTTTCTGACCGGCCAGACTCGCCAGCGGATGAGCGGCCGTAACCATCCCTTCCCGCCCCATAGCTGGTGGCCGCAGGTTTTGTTTAGCCGCCTGAGCCCATACGGTGCCCGCTGAAAACAGCGCAATGAGTATACTCCAGAACAATCCTTTTCTCATCATCGTATCGCTTATTTTAATTCCACAATCATCTCGATTTCAACCGGAATGCCCATCGGCAGCGAACCCATCCCGACGGCCGAACGGGCATGACGGCCATTTTCGCCGAAAATATCCACCATAAGATCCGAGAAGCCGTTGATGACCTGGGGATGTTTATCAAACTCCGGCGTCGCATTCACCATGCCCAGCACTTTCACAATCCGCTTGACTTTGTTCAGATCACCGATGTGCGATTTCAGGGCGCCCAGCAGCGAAATACCGGTTAATCGGGCGGCTTCCTTGCCCTGATCGACGGTCAGTTCCTTACCCACTTTTCCTTTTACGTATTCTCCGTCAGCCTGCACCGGACCATGACCGGATACAAACACCAGTTTGCCCACTGTAACGGCGGTAACGAAGTTCGCAATCGGCTTACCGGGTGCTTTCAGGGTAATACCCAGCTCCTTGATGCGCTTTTCGGGATTGATCGCCGATTGGGCCAGACTGTCCGGTATCGTGAGGGTTAGCAGCAGCAACAGTGAAAAGAAGAATTTCATAACGGTTTTCATGGCACACATCAATTTGGGTTAATAAGGACGTTTACTTTTTCGGGGGTACGGTTTTATACCTCTTCGAAGGGAAATAAAGGAATTCGACGGTTTTTGTGGCCCAGTTGGGTCATGTCGGCCTGGGTAACGCCCGGCGTATTGACCTGCACGACCGTTTGACAAACCGGGGCATACGCGGCCAGCGGAGCAATCACCCCTTTCGCAATCAGGACGTCAAACTGAGCGGGTTCGACTCCGCACGAAAGCAACTGGTTCAGGCTGAACGGTGGGACCCGGCGGGAGGTTATCATAAGCAAACTGCCCTCCCCTACCTCGACAACCACGGTTTTTCCCATCGCGTAATTGACTTGTCCGCCGTGCCGTGCCGCAGCCTCCGTAAAATTGCCGTCGGAAATCGTGACGAGCCGGACCGCTAACGGAAGCTTTTTAACGCCTTCTTTTACCGTTCCCGTAACGCTCAGCTCAAATGAATCGCCGATTGCATGCGACAGGGCCGTCTGAACCGCTTCCGGATCGTACAGGCACACGAAATACCGGAGGGTTTGGGTTGCCAGTAAGCCCTCCAGAATACAGATATTGTTACCCGGACTTCCCCCGCCAATGTTATCCCCCATGTCGAGGAGCAAAACCGGCTTCGGGTTCCGTTCGGCGATTTCCAGCGCCTGAAAAACATCATTTCGGGCACCGACAAAAAACTTCCGGTTTTCGATCAGATACGATTCAAGCTGTTGGCCCACCTCCGTAGCCAGGTCGATCCGGTCGTCGCTGACCACCAGCAACGACGTTCCCATCTCCGGCACATCGGCATAGGGAAAACCGAGTAAGATGCTCAGCGAAAGGATGCCCGGCCTGCTGGCAAGCTCTCCGGCTCGCTTGTACAAGCTCAGGCAAGGCTCCTGGCTGGTAAACTGCTGTTCGATGCTGATTGAAAGGGGGGGCTGGATTAACACCTGCCGGGGCTGCACCTCCCTTTTCAGCATCCGCACCAGAATCCGGGCCGCTTCCTCGCCGGTCTGCCGCATATCCACGTGCGGGTTTTTCTTGTACGACACCAGGCAATTGGTCATTTCCACCATCCGGGGGCTGACGTTGGCGTGCAGATCCAGCGTCCCGACAATGGGCAGATCGGGGCCGACCTGTTGCCGGACCTGCGCCAGCCAGTAGCCGTCCATATCGACCTGATTCTGGCTCACCCCTGCCCCGTGCGGAACCACCAGACAGGCATCCACCGGACCCGCCTGCTTCAGTCCTTCCAACATTTCAGCCAACAGAAAGTCCAGGGTTTGGGCCTCTACCGGTCCGCCCGGCGTGGCTTCGGCAAAAAATACCGGGACGAGTTCAATGCCGGCCTGTTCCAGCACGTCAATCATTCCGCTGATTTCGTGGTGCGCTCCTTCGTATTCTTTCCGGATGGCCTCCCCTTTCAGGTAATGTCCTTTTTTAAAATCGTCCAGGGTGGTAAGACCCTCTACGAAGGTATTGGATTCGTGATAAATACCGACTAATGCAACGCGTAAAGCCATCTGTTTCAAGTGTTAATAAAGCCGCCGGATTCGGTGGTACTGCTACTGTTTTATTCCGCAAACCCCGCTGGATTTACGGTTCGTCCGGAGTCTTTTCCTGTGCTGAACTGCCCCAATAAGAGGCTAGCATGGAAGCGGGCAGACCCATCAGCGGACCGCAGATTGCGGAAGCCAGTCCGAGGGTGCCCACTTTGCCCATGACCTTGGCAATGCCGGAAACCATGCCCGCATTCTGCATTCCGGTCGTGATGGCAATGGTGCGGCAGTCTTTCTCATCAAGCCCCAAAAGCCGTCCTATCCAGTATCCAAAAATGAACCCGGAAATCAGCAGTAACAGAACCGCCACCAGCAGCCGCAGGCCGATGGTTAAAATGCTTTCCCGACCCGATGCGATAATGATGGCGTTGATCAGAATGATGCCCACCATCGAAACATAGGGCATGGCATCCTGCAACCATTTGGCTTTGCCGCTGGTCAGTTTGTTAAAGAGCAAACCGGCCCCAATGGGCAACAGTACCATTTTCATCATGCTCCACAACATACCCAGTACATCAATTTCGATGTAGCCGCCCGCAAACAATTTCATGAGAAACGGGATCAGCAGCGGAGCCATGAGGGTGGTAATCGACGTGATGGTAATGGCCAGCGCCACATTGGCTTTGGCCAGAAAGCTGAATAAACTGGCCGTGACGGACGTAGAAGCACACCCAAGCAAAATCAGGCCAGCTGCGATCTCGGACGGAAAACCCAGGACGTTGGCGAGCACAAAGCTCATCACCGGCATAACGGTATACTGAGCAATGACGCCGACAATGACCGATTTGGGCGACTTCGACAACGCGATAAAATCTTTCACCCCCATCGAACAGCCGGTACCAAACATGATAAGCTGAATCAGCGGGGTGATCAGTGTGGCTAATTCAAAACCGTTTATTTCAAGAAAAAGGCCGGGATAATAAAGCGAAGTGACGGTTACACCCAGAATAAAAACCGTGAAAGCCAGCCCTTTTACCGGCGCAAACCCCCGGAAGGCAATGGACAACAAAACCATGCCTGCCACAAATACCGGCCCGACTTCGGCAAGGTGTCCAATAGACATCTGGTACCCGGTGTACATAAGGCAGCTCAGGGCCACCATTAAAATACCACGGTAAATCAGCACTTTATTCAAATGATTAAGGGTTAGAAGTCAACAAATTACTTTGAAGGCGGTTCATTGCGACCTCAATTATGGGCCATGAACAATCCCGTAAGTCAGTCCTGATTTATATCCTGATTCTGCCGGTAGCTGTCTAGAGCTTAGCCTAAACCATCACCGTTGCCCGTCCACTCCCGCTGTTTATTCAAAAAGAATTTTACCGAAGAATTCGGGCAAATGGAAGTTGGGCTTGGGATGATCAACGAACGACCAGGTCAGCCAGTGGGGGTTACTGGTCCGGCTACCGGTTTTGTAGAAATTCGCTTTCCAGACCGCACCGGGTTTGGGGACGGTTACATTAGAAAACTGTTTTAATACCGAGAAAGGAATCCGGCATTCAATTGTCCAGGTAACCGGCTCACTGCGTTCGGGGTCAATCACTTTCGGCAACGAGTGCGCTATTTCGATTTGGTCGATGCTTTTGGCTTCCAGTTTAGTAAATTCCGTCCACGGTTTGGTGACGTAAAAGATCAGGGGCGTTCCTCCGGCGTTTACCTCCAGATTAAAATAGTGCAGCGGTTTGTCGCTATCCGGCGCAAAGAAGAATTCAACACAGGAGTCTCCGGAAACATTGCCGTTGTATTCCGTCACCGTGCTTTTTACAAACTGATCGTTTACCTTGAAGATCAAATAAATATTATTGTCGTCGTATAACAGCTTGGCTTCCGTTTCCGGTGTGAATTTCGGAATAGCGCCCATGTAGTGTGTGATTTTCACGGATTTGGCCCGCTTCCACTCTTTCTTATCCCACGCGCCATCAATCTTCATCGGTTTTTTCAGTCGGGTGACCCTGTATTCAGATTGGGCCTGCACCAACGTAGCAGCACATGACAGCCATCCAAACAAAAGAGCAGGCAAAAGCCACTTTCGGGATAAAGAGGGAACTAGTAGCTCACCAAAAAAACGATGGTTATTATACAAAATAGTACGCATTATAAATACAAAACCTTACTCTAACCAAAGAATAAAGGTTAATTTTAATGAAAAGCAAATTTATATACCGACCCTGCCACATCCTCGTACTATTTTTCGTTTTTCCGATACAATTTTTTGATGGCCGAAAGCCGTAGTTTGCCGTGGGGTGCCTGCCTCCCTCCCGCTCATCCCCAACCGGTAGATCATCTTCAAGGCAGTTATTATAATTTACCAATAGACCGCCATAAGGCCAGTTCCTGACTAAATCGGTTGTCGATCACCTCGCATTGGGCGTCTATGCGCATCGTGGGGCGACGCTGGAGATTGTAGGCCGGCCAGGCCGGAACATCCTGGGCGGCTGGTTTACCCGTTCGGGCGAAAGTGGTCCATAATTCGGCAAAATGATGAGAAGCCCTAAACCGTTCGGGCCGGTTTCCCCCGAAGAAGCTCTCTTTTGGCTGCGATCCGTCGCGGGGCGGAATTTCGTTGTTGAATTTGAAAGAAATGTCCATGGCGTGGGGTGTACCCATCGGATAATCCGTTCCCGGAATCTTCTTTTCGGATTTATAGCCAAAATTGTACAGATAGACCGGTGCTCCCCCCTGCTTTGCTTTCTTTTCGGCAATGTCTACCGAACCCAGCCCCATCATGGTAATGGAGGAAATGGCCACAAAAATTTGCGGAGCCGTCGCGTTGGGAGAGGCTTTCCGGTAGGTCTCGATAATCGTTGGGGTGTCCGGGCCGTATTGGGGTTCCAGTCTTTTGTGTAACCCTTCAAAGTCCAGGCTGGCGAATTCGGTATCCTTGCGTTCCCAAGCGAAGAACGTGTACTCATCTTCATTCCAGCCCACCAGCAGGGGTTTATTACGGGAGATGGCCGGAGCCGTGGGATCAAAGGGGTGATGGGGCAGCACGAGACCATCGACTACGGGCCCAAAGCCCCCGTAATTCCGGCGCATTGTGCCCTGATTGCGGTTTTTTTCCAGAAAAGGCGGCACAAACGGTAACTTGCCCTGCATCGCCAGCAGTTCCGTCGCGGGAATGTCGAGCAGCTTCCGCCAATCTTTGGGGACGATATTGAACTCTTTCAAAAGCATGGCGGTGGTTTCGGCCGCCGTTTTCCGGGATGTCATCCGCACACCGGGTCCACTTTCGATGGAGGCTTTGTTGAAATAAGGAGCCGCCCCGGGCATCGCATAGAGACAGGAGGTTTTGGCTCCACCGCCCGATTCGCCCCAGATCATCACATTGGCTGGATCACCGCCAAACCGGGCGATGTTATCATGGACCCATTTGAGCCCGTCAACGATGTCAAGCATCCCCATGTTACCGGATCCAGCGTACTCGGCCCCTGCTATTTCATCCAGGTATAAAAAGCCCAGCAACCCTAAGCGGTGGTTGGTTTCGACGACTACCACATCAAAATTCCGGGCCAGATTCGAGCCGTCCTGCCCCGCTGCTGCGCCGGACCCAATGACAAAGCCACCGCCGTGGCTATAAAACATGACCGGACGTTTGCGATTGTCATTGGCGGGTGTCCAGACATTGAGAAACAGGCAATCTTCCGAAGGGGCCGGTTCGTTGCGCCGGGGTGGCTGAATGGCCGGTGCCCCAAACTCCAGTGCATCGCGTACGCCCGTCCAGGGCTGGAGTTGGGCAGGCCGACGAAACCGCCGATCTCCAGACGTTCGACCTGCGTAGGGAATGCCTCTGAAAAGGTTCACTCCGTCTTTGCGCATCCCCCGCAGTCGGCCGTGGCTGGTATCTGTTATGACAAACTCATCGGCATTGCCCGCGAAAGAAAAGCCAGACCGGGGAAGTGTCATGGCTGCTGTGGTAAGCGCAAGTTGGGAGAGAAAACGGCGTCGGCCCGTGGGATTCATAAAAGCAAGGCTTGAGTAATGGTAAGGGTAATGTCGGCAAGACGGCAAGGAGATAACATAAAAAAATGCCCGGAAAATCTAATTGTTCTTTCCTGCTTTGTGATAAGAAAAGTTTATCAATAATCTACTTTTATCCATGTTGGGTTCGACGTAAGCACTATGTGATCAGAAATCCAGCCTACCTCTTTATCGAAACTGCCAACGGCGTAAGAAGGGTGTTTCCCAAAAGTAGCAGGAGTTGACTCATTTGTGACAGGCTTTGCTGGCGAAGAGGGCGACCTTTGATTCAACAAAACGGAACAACAACATTTAAATAATAAACGCCATGAAAGCCATACTGAACACCCTGCTCGTCGCCCTGACCTTAACTGCTGCCAGCTTCAACGTTGCTCAGGCCGATCCCAACAAACCCAAGAAAGCAGCCGCTTTTCAGAGCGGTATCCACACCACGGCCGAAGGCAAACTCCAGGTAGCCGTCCAGAAAGAAACGAGCAGTGCGGTGGTGGTTCAGCTGTTGAATGCGAACGGTCAGGAGGTGTTTGCCCAACAGATCGGCAAACGGCAGGAAGCGGTACGTCTGCGGATGGATGTAAGCAATTTGCCCGACGGGGTGTATCAGGTAGCCATCAGCAACGGGGTGGAAACGACCACCAAAGACGTGACGCTTTCGACTAAACAGCCGGTGGCTCCTCCCCGACTGGTAGCCGTTAATTAATTCAGGGAATAACCAGTCACATGAAACAGTAACAACAGATTTAATGAAACAGGAAGGCTGATCTGGTCCAGGGTCAGCCTTTTTGCTGGTTCGTTTGGGGCAGTCAATCAACCGCACTCGGTGGGTGAAGTGGTGAGTATTACAAAGAGACAATTCGTTCTCGAAAAAACCGGTTCTTCTGAGCGGATGTTCGTTAACGGTCTCAGAAGGGAAAGAAACGAACAGCTTACCTTATTGTAATCTCGGCCTCAACTGTTTACTTTTATAGTAAATAAATGAGGTTATTCATTATGTTCTAAATCCCATCTTTCAAGCCTTAGCCTGCTATACAAATTACACATCCATATATACGGTTTTTACGCTTTTCGAGTGGTGTATTTAATGTTGCCAGATTGACAACATTAGGTGTGGACATCTTGCGAAGTGAAATGTTGCCAATCTGGCAACATTTCAAATAGTCGTTTTTACCGCTTTAAGTAGCGCTATCAGCTCATCACAATCCTGTTGGAACGTGGGTGAGGAGGGATTTAAAGCAGCAGCTCGTTTTGCAATTTCCCTGACCGCTTTTTTCGGCTCATCCGATTTAGTAGCGGGCTTTGTCGGAGTGACAATCGGCAAGGTTGCCGTTTCCTGAAAGGTCAATACATCGTTCAACGACAGGGGAGGAGCATCAGTCGGTAATGTGCGCCCTACCGACTGAATCAATTCCTTGGGTAGCTTTTGCTTTCCTTTTAAGATATTCTGTTTGAGTTCAGGCGTCAACTTGTCAAGCCCCTCCGAGTATTCACGATCCCGGTGAATCGTTCGGGGAGAAACCCCAAACTCTTTTGCCAGCCGGTCCTGGGTACGCTGGGCTATGGTCGATTCCGACAGCTCCTGATCGGCCGACGTAGTATCCTGTATGGGCCGACCAGCCGACTGCCGCTCGTTTCGATATTTCAGACCGCGCAGATAAGACATCTGCTCCGGCGTAAGGTTTCGGCGGCCCAGTTGATTATCAATCATAAAGTCGCGTACGCTCTGGAGCGTTGGAAAATCACGCAACGCAATCTTAAAATCAAGGCCCTTCTCTACGCAGATCTCATGACGATTGTGGCCATCAATGAGTATATTCAGCGGTGTACCGTCGTCGGTTCCGTCAATGACACCCCGTGAAGTCTGCCAGATTAGTAACGGTTCCCGGCAGCCGTCTTTAAGAATATTACTTTTCAGTTGCTCATATTCGGTAACTTGCAGCGGAGGTATAAGGCTCTTAAACTCGGGCAGGATCGTGATGTTGGCCTTAACCTCGTCGAGCATATTTTGCATAAGGTTAGCCGAATTTCGGTGCAGCACCGGCGGCTCGCCGGAAGCAGTGATAAACTTTTTCATAAGAAGTTAAGCGGGGTGTTTGGCCACTACTTCGTCAGCCAACGCCTGATAATCCACAGCGCCCGTGGACGACGGTTTATAGTCAAAAATATCTTGTCCTACGTATTGCGATTCTGCCAGGGCGATGTTCTGCCGGATTTCTGTTTTGAAAAAGGGCTGTCCTTTTAAGTCATTCCGAACCTGGGACATTAATTCCCGGTGCAGAACAAGCTGCTGACTCACTTGTGCCATAACAATTCCTTCGATGCCCAGCCTTGGATTGAATGAATCCTTAATATCCTGGATCAGTTCAAGCAGGTTGTACATTCCTTTGACGGCTGATGCTTCCGGTTCAAGTACCACCAGCGCAGCCGTAGACGCTACCAGGGCCGAGTAGGTAAAAATATTGAGGGAAGGAGGACAATCGATCAGTACATAGTCATACTGCGTTAGGAGGGGAGCCAGCACGTTCCGAAAACGCAGGACACCACTGGGGGTCTTGATCAATTCCGCTTCAGCTCTGGACAGTTCCAGATCACTCGGCACCAGGTGGTAATTTTCTTTCAGTCGCAAAACCGGCATGGGCACGCTCTGCGTCAGCGCCTGCAAAAGCTGCTGCTGCGGGTTATGTACCCCCAGACTCTGCGAAAGATTGCCCTGGGAATCCATGTCAATCAACAACACGGACTGACCGCGATTGACCAGCCCCTTGCCCAGGTTTATGGTCGTTGTTGTTTTTCCCACCCCTCCTTTATGATTGACTATGGCTAATACCGTGGCCCTACGGTTCAGGAAATCTTCAATACCGTATTGTAAAAGCACGGGCTCAAGTGCCTTCAGGTGCGATTCCGTCAAGGTCCGTTGGCCATTCATGGCTTTTGTCAGCGTCCCGGTTGGCAGCCCCGCTTCCTTATTTAAACCCGAGTGTGATAGGGTTTGCTTTCTTTTCAGGAATTTATAAACCTCTTCGTGTGTCAGCATGTACATAAAGGGGAAATAGTCGCCCTAAATTTAAGCCAAGAGACGGTATTTAACTATCATCAGGTATAAATTTATACCAAAAATTAGATCAATACCAAGCACGAGTCTACATAATAGTGTCTGAAAATAGTTTTAATTAACCGCTGAACACTTACTTTCGCATAGCTAGTTAGCTAATTCTTTTTGTGGACGTATTGACGAACCCCTGATATTTTGAGTCATAACCCTGAACGAGTGTCCTTAACGATGATAAATAAAACGGCTATCCTGTTCACCGGCTCGGTCCTGATCCTAGTCAGTTGTCGCAACCAGCAACAGGAACAACAATTATTGCAGAGAGAGCAGGCATTACTGGAAAAAGAAAAACAATTTGCTCTCAAAGAAGCAGACTATCAGGCGCTGACTAAAATGCGGGACAGCCTGATTGCGGTGCGTGATACCGGAATACAGCTTGGCGCCTGGCCCCAGATTCCGGCCGGTCCGTGGAGCAGCCGGGAGATTTGCACCGAATCGACCTGTTCGGATTACGCCATCGGCGACCAGCGGTCGGATACCTGGGAGTTTAGCAGTGATTCCACACAGCGGGCGGCCAAGGTGATCAGTAACAACAGACTGGTGCGTGTCTACACAGCCCAGTACGCCAATAATGCGCTTAAGCTGAGCTTCAAAACCGACTCCTCAGCCAGCAAACGGGTTGAAATGAGTATACTACTCAATGAAATCAGTCCCACTAAAATGAAAGGAGTGCGCACCGTTACGGTCGATAATCAATGCAACGCCACATTTACGGTTGAACTAAGCCGCATCTCCACCAATGAGTAACCGATCATGATTATACTGAGTTTGCTAAGTTTATCGCTGCCACTGGAAGACCCCGTGTTAAAATTTCTGGTGGTGCTGATCATTATCCTGGGGGCCCCAATCCTGCTTAACAAAATAAAAGTACCTCACCTGTTGGGACTCATCATGGCCGGTGCCATCGTCGGACCGAATGGATTCAATATACTAGCCCGCGACAGCAGCATAGTTGTAACCGGTACGACCGGTCTGCTGTACATCATGTTTCTGGCCGGGCTTGAGATTGATATGGGGGATTTTAAACGAAACAAGTGGAAAAGCCTCACGTTTGGTTTGTATACGTTTACAATCCCCCTGTTGCTGGGCTTTCTGGGCGGGTATTACCTGCTGGGCTTTTCACCGCTGACGGCTATCTTGTTTGCCAGTCTGTTTTCCTCCCATACCCTGATTTCTTACCCGTTGGTCAGCCGAATGGGTATTGCCAAGAATCTGGCGGTCAACATCACCGTAGGCGGAACGATGATTACCGACATTCTGGCGCTTTTGGTGCTAGCCATTTCGGTAGGAATGGCCAAAGGCGAGGTGGGCAGTGAATTCTGGATCAGGCTCTCGGTATCGGTCGTGGCTTTTGGGTTAGTCGTGTTACTGCTTTTTCCGGTAATTGGCCGGTGGTTTTTCAAGAAAGTAAACGATAAGATTTCCCAGTACATTTTTGTGCTGGTGATGATCTACCTGGCGGCCCTGCTGGCAGAACTGGCGGGAGTAGAGGCAATCATCGGGGCCTTTCTGGCGGGTCTGGCCCTTAACCGGCTCATTCCTCATACCTCCTCGCTGATGAACCGGGTGGACTTTGTGGGCAATGCCCTGTTTATCCCCTTCTTTCTGATTAGCGTCGGGATGCTCATTGATTTTTCGGTATTTTTCAAGAGTCTGGAAACCATCAAAGTGGCGGCCCTGATGACCGTTGTCGCCATCGGAGCCAAATACCTGGCGGCTGTTGTCACCAAAAAAACATTTCGGTTGCGCCGGGAAGAGGGGGGACTCATTTTCGGCCTTAGTTCGGCTTCCGCAGCGGCCACCCTGGCAGCGGTTCTGGTGGGTTACAACATTATTATTTCGGAAACCGAAACCGGTGAACCCGTGCGGCTTCTAAACGAACACGTGCTCAACGGCAGTATCCTGATGATCCTGGTTTCCTGTACGGTTTCATCGTTTGTGTCGCTGGCAAACGCCCAGAAAATCGCCGATGCTAACCACGAAGATACCGTAGCCAGTAACAACTTGGAAGAAGAACGGATCCTGCTGGCGGTTAATTATCCGGAAACCGTGGAGAGAATGGTGAATCTGGCCCTGATCATAAAGGCCAAAACCAACACCGACCGCCTGTTGGCCCTGAATGTCATCAACGAGGAGAAAAAGGAATCATCCGAAAAAAATGCCGAAAAAATCCTGCATAATGCCGTGCAGATGGCTTCGGCGGCCGATGTAAGTCTCCAACCGCTAACCCGCTACGACAATGATGTGATCAACGGCATCAACAATGTAATCAAGGAGAAAAAAGTCACCGATTTGCTCATTGGGCTGGAGGGCAGTAAAGGCTTTTCGCCTTCGTTTGTCTACAATCTCTACAACGGGTATTTACAGAATGAGAATACGACGGTGCTGGTCTACCACGCGGTGCAGCCCATCTCAACCATTAAACGGCATATCGTCGTGTTGCCACCCCGATCGCAGCATGAGCCGGGATTCTTTCCTGCCCTGCTCAGAATCTGGAACATCGCCCGCAATTCCCGGGCAAAACTAAGTTTTTACGCCGATTCGGCTACGCTGGATGTGCTTCAGAAGATTATTCGAAAAGTAACGATTGAAGCCGATTTTACACCCATCCGCAACTGGAAGGATATGGCGCGGGCGGCTCAATCCCTGAATCCGAATGAAGGGCTGATCTTGCTGATGGCGAAACGCAATACGGGTGCCTATTTACCCGAAATGCGGTTTATTCCGGATATGCTGAATCTCCAGTTTGGCGACAAAAATTATCTACTGGTTTTCCCGCACACCAACAAACCGGAAGAGTATACGGAAGAGCGTTCCGTGAACAATCACGACGATTTTGTTGAAATCGGAAACATCATTGGAAAGCTGTTTGGGTAGATTTTCCGGGGTGACTTCGCACAATTTGGATACGATAGCGTAACAAGAAAGCCGGTTCGTGCGCACGAACCGGCTTTCTTGTTACCTACGAAGTGAACTCATCAGGGCGTTTTGATCAATTTCATGCGCTGGGCACCCGGCCCCTGACCAATCTGGAGGATGTATAAGCCCGGCGCCAGATGCTGACCCGGCTGAATCAGATGTTTTCCTGTCGGCAGATCGTCTCGCTCCCAAACCTTTCGACCCGTGTGGTCATAAATAAAAACGGGCCGCTTGCCTGCGGAGCTTTCCCGAAGCTGTAGGGTAAACGATTCGGAGAACGGATTGGGATAATACAGCACCGTCAGACCGGCGCTTTCTGCCTGGGCTTCCAGGCCGGCCCGACCTGCTGGCGCCTGACTGATCACGCTGAAGCTCACGGTTAGCGCCCGGCCTGCCGTTCCGCTGCCTTTAGCATCAGGGAAAGGCGTCGCTGACAGGCTGTAACTCCCCACGGTAGGGGTCCAGGGCCGGTAGTCGCCGTCGGAATCCGCAAACAAGGCATAAGGTGCCCCCACTTCGTTCTGCGTACGGTTTTGTTTGCCGCTGAGTACCAGTTTCACCGAGCCTACCGGCCCCGCACCGGTATTCGCCCGGATGTTGAGGTTTCGCGTTGGCAGGGTGGCCAGATTCAACTGCGCACCGTCGGTGAGCTCCTGAATTTCTCCATCCGTGTCCGCATTCATCAGGGTAAATGAAGTGACCGCCAAAGCCGCTGTTTCTGCCTGACTGACCACCAGCGTAAACGTTTCTTCGTCGGTTGCCTGCTGGCTATCGGTCGCCCGCACGGTGATGGGGTAACGGCCCACATCGCCGGAGCCGGGGGCAAACGTCAGCACATTATTGTTCAACTGGGCAAATTCCGGCAGATTCAGGGCGGTAATCGTCACGGCATCCCCGTCGGTATCACTCGCCGAAAGGGGCACAGTTAACGTGCTACCCGCCTGGACGGCCTGCTCGCCAATTGGCGACAGCACCGGCGGGGCGTTGGTGGCCGCAGCCATTACTTCAATCGCCGAAACTTTCGCATTGTTGAGCACACTCTCAAAATCGATGGTCAGCATACCATCCCTAACCGCCACGGTAAAGCGCTCCTGAACGGCTTTCCAGGCACCGCCTGCCCTGGCGAAAATGTCATACCCGGTCAGCATGCGCTGGCCTTCCATATCGACATGGAACGTGCGCTGATTACTATCCGAAGCGTAGATTTCGGCAAAATGCAGTACCACCGTGTAGGAGCCGTTGGTGACCGGGAAGTTGTAGGAAAAATTGCCATAGCGTTCACTGAGGTAGAGCGTATCCTGAGCCGAATTGGTAATATCCCCCGAACGGGTATAGAGACTGCCCCCGCTCGCATAATTATCCGCACTAAAGACGGTGCCCTCTGAAGTCGTGAAGCTGCTCCCGCCCGCATTCACACGGTACAGGGTTTGGGGAACGGGGTCCGGTTGAGTTAGTTGGCTCGCCCGCAGGAGAACGACCCAATCCTGATCCGCCGAATTGGGGGGATTGCCAATTGACTTACTGCCGCCACCCGAAATAGTGCGAACCGTACCGGATTGCAAGTCTCCGCCGTTGCGGGGATCATACCACTGCACGGTATAGCGGCCCCCCTCCGTATTGATCTGGGAAGTGCCACCCTTTTTTAAATAAATTATATACACTTTCCCTTCCTGACCGATCACCCAACCATTGTTGACGTTGTTGAGGGGCTTGCTATCGGCCAGCGGTACATAAGTGCGGAAGAAATCCAGGGCGTAGCGGGTAAAGCGGTACATCTTAGCGCGTGAGCGGAAATCTTCGGCGGCCAGGTCGGTTTCGCCCGTATTGCCGCCAAAGTAATATTCAACCCCGGTGCCACCACCCATCAGGTTGCCCCAAAGTGCTTCTTTGCGCATATCATCCTGATTATCCGCAACATTGCCGCGCTTGCCTGCGTAATTTGCATCAGTGGACACCCCCACGGAATTCTGCTCGTCGTTGGCTACGACCCACTTCTTACCCGCATTGGCCGACTTTTCCACCCATTCCCGCGTCTCCTTATAGACGTTATTCCAGTCGGTCTGGATAGAAACACCTGTCAAATCAGAGGCACTGCCCAGCAACGGCGTGTAGACAGCCGCTTGCTCTTTCACATTGGTATGCAGCACAATGTGATGGTTGTAGGGGTCGGTCGCATTCACATAAGCGGCCATGTCCTTGCGCTGCTGGTCGGTGTATGTAGTCAAGTAAAAGTGGACAACTAAGGGGGAAAAGAGAGGAGACAAATGTTTAACTTGTTTCACTCAAACTTCCTTACTTATGTCCCATTCTGCTAAAGCCTCCTCGGCAAAACGTCCTCAGACACCTACCACTGCCGAGCGCAAACCAGCTCTCTCTATTATCAAAGACATTCAGCGACAAACCCGACGCCAGTATACGGCTGAAGAAAAAATCCGCATCGTTCTGGAAGGCCTGCAAGGCGAACAGTCGGTCGCTGAAATTTGTCGGCGAGAAGGGCTTAACACCAACGTTTATTACCGCTGGAGCAAGGAATTCTTGG
>NZ_QLMC01000012.1 GCF_003259745.1 Larkinella arboricola
TGGACTTGCAACAGAAAACTGGACAAATTTTTAAGCCACGTTTTGTAATGAACCATTATTGAATTCAAAAGGGGACAGATAGCCTAATCCTGAATGCCTTCTCTGTCGATTATACCAGATTTCAATATATTCAAATACGGATTGTTTAGCCTCAGCCCGAGTTTGGAAATCTTGATGATACACCAACTCCGACTTTAAGCTTTTAAAAAAGCTTTCTGCCACGGCGTTATCCCAGCAATTTCCCTTTCGGCTCATGCTTTGCAAAACCAATGGGTGTTTTTTCAATAATTGAGTAAATGCCGGACAGGCGTACTGTATGCCTCTATCAGAATGAAAGATGAGGTTGCGGGTGATAGGCCGATTTTTGACAGCCATTTGCCAGGCTGCAATAGTTGTTTCGATGGCCTTCATTGATTGGCTTAGCGACCATCCAATGATTTTTCGATCATACAAGTCCATAATGATAGTCAAGTAAACCCATCCTTCACTTGTAGAGATATACGTTAAATCAGATACCCAAGCTTTTCCGGGTTGCGAGGGATTAAAGTTTCGATTCAAATGATTGGCTGCCACTGGATACGAATGGTTAGTGTCGGTAGTAGCAACCACAAATTTCTTTTTAATAAGGCTTTTAAGGTGGGCTTTGCGCATGAGTCGAGCTACCCGAGGGCGGGAAATCTTTATACCTTGACTCAAAAGCTCCTGGGTAATTCGGGGGCTACCGTATGTCTGCTTGCTGGCCGAAAATACGGTACGAATCTGCTTCAGAAGATTTTCAGTTTCTTGCACTCGCTTGCTAGGTTTTTGTTTTAACCAGCTATAATAGCCACTACGGCTTACTTTCAGTACCTTACACATCTTCTCAACAGGAAACATAGCGACATGCGCCTTTATGAATCGAAATATTTCCCGTCGCTCTTGGAGAAGATGCCGACTGCCTTTTTTAGGATGTCCCTTTCTAGTTGAGCTTCCTTCAGTTCTCGTTTTAATCGGATGATTTCCTGTTGTTCCTGGCTTAACTGCTGGCGAGAAGAAGAATTCTTATCCTGCTGGGGAAGACGCTCTCGACGCCATCGGGCCAGAATGTCGGGGGTAATGCCTAATTCATTAGCCGTAGACGTCAATGAACCTTTTACCATAGCCAAATCCACAGCTAATTTCTTGAACTCCTCGTCGTAATGTCTTCGGGTCTTTTTCATCATTCACTAAGTTAGATCACGCTTAACTTAATGTCCAATCAAATGTAGCAGGTCCAGAACTCCGCGAGCAGGGCATAAAAGTATCCCGCAACCGGGTAGCCAGGCTCATGAAGAAGGCCGGTATTCGCAGTATCATCTACAAAAAGTATCGCGTGCAGACCACTGAATCAGATCACGATTATCCAGTGGCCAAAAATTTGCTGAACCGAGAGTTTACCGCTGACAAACCGGGCCAAAAATGGGTATCGGACATCACGTATATTGCCACTGGCCAAGGCTGGCTGTATCTGACCGCGATTTTAGATCTGGCCGACCGAAAAGTGGTAGGCTGGGCGATAAGCGATACGCTCAAAGCGGTAGGCACGACGGTAACAGCTTGGCGTATGGCGCTCAAAAATAGAGCAATATCCAGTCATCTTCTCTTTCATTCGGATCGGGGTGTTCAATATGCCTGCGCTGAATTTAGAGATGAGCTGAAGAATTTGCCGGTTGAACAGAGTATGACGGGGCCGCCCGGCGGTCGCAAAGGGAATTGTTGGGATAACGCGGTTGCGGAGAGTTTTTTCAAGACGCTCAAAAGTGAGTTGGTTAACCATGTGCATTTTGCCACACGTGCAGCAGCTCGGTTAGCGATCTTTGAGTATATCGAGAGTTGGTACAACCGTCGACGGAAACATTCGACATTGAAGTACCGAACACCCAGTCAACAGGAGTCTTATTTTTTCACTACCGCAATGGCCGCCTGAAAAATCTCCATAATACTGTTGCAAGTCCAACCTGCGCAGTTTGGGCCAAAAGTCCAAGAATGATACCATTGACGCAGTCGGCTTGGCTCGTATGGGGTTGGAGCAACTTCTTCCCCTTTGGCAACCACTATCTAAAAGCATTTATAGCCTACGTCTATTGACCCGTCAACACCAACGCTTGCAAGAATTAAAGACGCAATGTTTAAATCAAAAGCATGCTTTGGAACATAGCCCTATTAAGGATCTGTTGATCACCAAACAATTAGAAAAGCTATCAGGTATCTATGATCAGCAAATGCAAGCACTGCTTCAAGCTATTAACGAATTGATTCAAAAGGATACTCTGCTTCAGTGCCGCGTTGAAAAATTAGTAGCTATTAAAGGTTTAGGCTTACTGTCAATTGCAACACTGATTGCCGAAACCAATGGCTTTGAAGGTTTTGATAATCAACGTCAGTTAGTTAGCTACGCCGGTTATGATGTGGTAGAGAATCAATCCGGCAAGCGAGTGGGCAAAACCCGCATTTCTAAGAAAGGCAACAGCCATATCCGTCGTATACTTCATTTGCCCGCTTTCAATGCCGTTCGCTATGGAGAACCGGCTTGTCAATCACTCTTCGAGCGGGTTTATGGGCGCAGCGGCATAAAGATGAAAGGATATGTAGCCGTACAAAAAAAGCTTTTATTACTGGTCTACACGCTCTGGAAAAGTGAAGCGGCTTACGATCCCATGTATTCGACCCAACAGCAAAATGTATCCAAAAAAGTAGTCCCGACTAGCAGGACTACGCAGGATGAAGGAACTGTAGCTCTCTTCTCCCATGGATAATTCAAAGATATTGAAAAAATGCTAAATGAAAACTTGTACTTCACGACAGTACCAGCGTTCGGTAATCATCTGAGCATGAATACCGAATTCGCTGCTGAGTTGAGCCAGTGTTTTGTGTCCTTTGAGCGCTTCTAAAACCACCCTGGTTTTGAAGTGGGCATCGTGGATGCGTCGAATAGGATTGGCCATTGTTGGACATTTTCTAGTTGCAAGATAAGTTGTTTCAAGTTATTCTTGCTGTCCAGCTTTTGGAGAACACCATAGTAATAGTTTTGTCAGAAGTACCCGGATCAGCACTTTGGCTAAGCAACAGAAGTTTTAGCAAGCTTTGCAAACTAAAACTTTTCCTTTACCTTTGATGTTACCAGTATGGTAACAGGCATTATCGCTGATACCCTTAATATTCTCAGTCTCGGGGTGACCGCAATAACAGCAAATTCGCGAACCTTAAAACTCCTATTAGAGGAGACAGAGCATGAGAATTATTAGTGTAAAGTACATTGTGAATTTTTACGAGAAGCATCCAGCCTCGAAGAGCAGTCTGGATGCGTTTGTCAGCGAGGTAAAAGCCGCTGACTGGCAAAAACCCAACGACATTATTGAACGGTTCCCGAGCGCCGATCTGATTACTAGTAAGCGCTATGTGTTCAACATCAAGGGCAATAATTTTCGACTAGTTGCCGATGTCGAGTTCACAAAGAAGCTCGTTTTTGTTGTCTGGATTGGGACCCATGCAGAGTATGACAAAATAGACGTCAAGACCGTTAGATATGTTAAAAGTGATTAAAACAGAGCAGGAGTATGAAAACGCCCTAGAGCGTGTCTATGAACTCATGCAACTGGATTTAGAAGATGATTCTCCGGAATCTGATGAACTGGAAGTGTTGGCACTGCTTGTAGAACATTACGAGCAGGCTCACTACCCCATTGCACCGCCGAAACCGATCGATGCGATCCTGTTCCGTTTGGAACAAATGAATATGGACAAAAGCGAGTTGTCCAAAATTTTGGGTGCTCGTAGCCGCCAATCCGAGATCCTAAGCGGTAAAAGAAAGCTGAGTCTGGAGATGATCCGCAAACTGCACAGCGAGCTGCATATCCCTGCCGAAAGCCTTATTGCAGCTTACTAGTAATCAGTCCGGCTTCATTGAAGCCGGG
The DNA here is from genome assembly GCF_003259745.1 of Larkinella arboricola. GTDB lineage: Bacteria > Bacteroidota > Bacteroidia > Cytophagales > Spirosomataceae > Larkinella > Larkinella arboricola. The sequence continues at coordinate 3,933 of NZ_QLMC01000012.1, forward strand.
TTTGTTTTATAGCTACCTTTGAGCGATGGCTAAGAAATTTCTATTAGCTCCCCTGACCCAGGCTGAACGGGCCCAGCAGATTCAGCAGGTTAACCAGATATTTCCACCCGAAGAACCCCGAGCGGAAGCTCCAAGCCCAGCCGGGGATAGTCAGCAGGAACTGGCTACCACAACGTACACCCGGAGCTTTTTGCACCATGGCATGCCATGCGAGGTCTCGTGCGAGATCAACAGCACCTGCAATGTATTAGCTTTTGTCAATGGCCAGGCGGTCTACTCTCGCTATCAGGTATACAAAGCGGAACTGGAGGGCTATCTGGTGACGGCCATGAAACTGGTGGAAGTGGAAGCCGAGCGCCGACATCCGCTTGGTGCTGAGGTAGACGCGACGCAGCGAATGTTGTTGCGGCTGGGGTTTGTCAAGCAGGAGAATACAGTGTGATTATGGATTGCAGGACATCGTCTACCGAAGATAGCTGATTAATTGAACCTATCACCTCTACCGTAATAGTTCTTTGCCATGCAGGTGCCGCGACTGCACAAGCGGGCTACAGCAGAAAAATAATTGTAAATACGCAATTGGATTTGCTCTTCAAGATCTCCCTACTCACGTTGAAGGCGCTGAATGTACGGTTGCTGATCCAACTTGATTTATTGCTGCTCCTTAACCTAGGCTAGGGTAAATTAATTGGTGCCTCGCAATTGGTATCATCTTTGATTGCTAAGTATCAGCAACGAGTTATTCACCTCACTATCAACCCTGGTTGATGCTGAGGGCAAAAAGATGAACAGAAAGCCAAGAATCCTGGTCGTAGATGATGATGCGACGTACCGGCATTTAATCACCCACCGGTTAATTCACGCCGGTTATCAGGTGCTTATTGCCAGTGATGGCCGCCAGGTTCTCAACTGGGTTTGATCAGCCGAGCAACGCCCCGATTTGATCCTGTTGGATTTGTTGATGCCCCATATGAGTGGCATTGAAGTACTGGAAAGCTTACGAGCTTCTGGCGATAAAGTGCCAGTGATCCTAATATCAGGTGCCGAGTGGCCCATCGCTCGGGAAGGGTTAGTCCAAAGTTCAGCGAATGCGTTTTTAGCCAAACCTTTTTCGGTCCAGGAATTATTGGGTAAAATTGAATTTCTGCTTCAGGCACCGAGTGAAGGTGATGCTTTAAGAAACAACCCCCCGGCGAAGTAGCCGAGCCTGATGTTTTGATGTGCTTTACACGTTTCTTACTGGGCAGAAAGGTAATTACCAGACAGTGGATTTTTCAGGAAAAGCATATGTGTTGCAGAGTTTAGCATACAAACGGGGGAATTTTGTACATGAACGACAATTTAATAAGACAGTTCCGGTATCCTTCAACAGGAAGCCGCCTGGTTCCGCGACATTGTTAATCCTCTTGAAGTTGGCGAGGTAATTTGCAACACCTACCAACTCGATGCTTATTACCGGGTGATTCAGCGTAACACCACTGAGGTAGTAGTCCATGTTTGTGCGATGAAAAAGGCCGACTGATACCCAATATCTTGCCGTTTCCCTTGGGCGACAGCCGTACTATTGGTAGTAAGATTTTTTGGGGCTGATTCTCCGACTTCTCAACCGCTTACGAAGCCAGGATCCGCTTGGTTAAATTTTTGACGTAGATTCATAGGCCACTACTTGAAGGTGGCTCTAAACTTGCCTTCCGTTACTTTATGATTAGCCGAAAGAACCTGATAAATGCCATTCGTCTGGGTAAACTGATCAAGGTTGCTTAAAGTAAAAGTCCCTTCCACTATGCCCCCTTTCAAGGTGTCTAGTTTCGTGATCTCGATAGTGCCCCTCGCATTAGGACCACTGGTTTGATAACCGGAGGTAGGTGTGTCGAGAAACATAAACGATGGCCGGTTGGAGACGTCAAAGCTGGAGAACTCGTATTTTTTAACCTGGATTGATTGGCTGCTGATGAGATGAACCGTGGCTTGCTGTTTCAGTTGACCCGAATACAGTACATGAATCAACTGGTACAAGGGCAGGGCTGGTGTGTTTGACAGGGTTACCACCGACGTATTGATGCTGACGTTATTCTCCAGGCGGTGTAAGGTGCCATCCAGTTTGAATTCAATAAAATCGGTGCCACCAGCTTTGGCATCGGGCGTAGCAGCTTCTTTTTGGCAGGCACTCAAACACAGGACACAGATTAGGGAGTAGAATAGTTTCATAGCTAAGGAGGTTGCTTTATTCTGTCTTGCCTCTCATTCCGCCCAGTTCTTTTACAATCTTAAGTATTTAATTATCAACAATCAAGCTCAATCAGTGATGGGTGTAAATTAGAGTAGTTCGATCCATCTCCAGGCATCTTTTACCGCATCGGTATTGCGGCTCACTCACTGAAGCTGCCAATGCCTCAGTTCCTGCCGCGATAATTGTTCAGCCGCTTAGTCAAATAGGATTTGAGGGAAGTGCGGGAATGCGTAGGTGTATGTAGTCAAGTAAAAGTGGACAACTAAGGGGGAAAAGAGAAGAGCCACCAGTGTGAGTAAGTCCGCTCTTAACATGGGCCAAGCCCGTATCTTATGTCTCGACCCACACTGGTGGCTCTTCATCATGTTTAAGGTATTCAAAATAAGGGTGTTGAGCAACCGTTACAAACGTACTATGTTAAGAGAATATCAAAGGAAAAGGCGACATCTACTTTCAATTAGAATCATAAAATAGTATCAGAGCGTACTTGTTAATCCTTTAATTTGCTAATCGCTTTTAGGCGGTTAATCAACTCCTTATTCGGCAGCGTGCTTGGAAACAATGCTTTTACTAACGGCAGTTGGTAGGGCTCTTCACTTTGTAAAAATTCTGTGGTGGGTAAATTCGGGAGATTATTTGCAAAGTAAGGTTGATTCTCGAATACACAGCTATGGCTACTGAACCGACTTAGGACATACCCACCAAAAACAGGCGTCCCATCTAAGGTTAATGCAATAGCATAATAAGAGCCGTGTTCTTTAGTCAACGAGTCTATTGCTACGCTGTTAGGGCCATTAGCTTTTGACAACCATTCATATAATGAAACCTTTAATTTGAAAAAGCCCTGCTTTTGGTCAAAATAGTCGATGTCTGATTCGGTCAAAGGCTGACCCACTAAACGAAACTTAGTAAGATTAACTTGGCAATTCCCATTCGTTCCAAGCCTATCACCAGGATCAGCTAAATAAATGGCCAATCCCTTCGAAGCTCTAGTCGACGCTATATCGCGTGGTGGTTCAGCGCTAGGATTACCAGAATCGGAGCATGACAAACTGCTCACGATCAGAAACAAACTTATTGTTATTGTAACGAGGTGTTTCATAGGACAAAAGTATTTTATATTACTGATTTGACTCAAGCCAAAATCTTGTTGTATAAGTAAAAACGCTTCTTACTGCTTTTTTGCATTCTCCCGCTGTATAGGATTTAATACCATAGGCTTTTGCTTCACATATATTACCATATGTCTTTCCATTACACCCACAGACAGGATCATAGTTGGTATAACACCCTGAGGAATCCCTTGGCTTTTCAGTACATGTTAAGTCCGGACTCACTTCTTTGCTGCGGCAACATAGAAAAGCAATGAGTAAGGGGAAAGACAGAAATGGGCGCATAATAATCAGTTTTTGATACGACCCCTACTATGTTAAAATGGTTGAAACTCCTGTTGTATAATCAATGTGGCTGTTGCAAAAGTCGCTATCCGAAATCATCGGCTTAAAAAATCGGTATTTTTAAGCTAATCCATTGTCTTGTCCTAAAATCGTTCGATTGAGCGGGTACCATTGAATACCCAGGACAACTGGAGTAGGCAGTTTGATGCTTTTTACTTACCTTGTTTTGACTTCAGAACCAAGCTCATCAACCTATAAATGGTACCTATCAGTCCTTCCTGAAATCTGGGCTGGAATGGATCATGCCTCCCCAAGAGGTACTTGATGAATTCACTGGTGATCTCCCCCGCGAGAATCCCGTATAGTAAAATCTTGATTCACCCATCCATTCCCTGAAGTCAGTTTGTGCTTCTAATCAGCCAAAACCATGGGAAAGCCAACTGCAGACTTGCCAATCGTCAATCCTCATGCTGCCGGAATTGATCGCACCGGCGCCCCGGATCGGCTCCCGTAACCATTGGGTAGCCGTCGATCAGAATAAGGAAAACGTCCAATCCTTTGGCGTTTACACGCTCGACCACCAACTTCTCATCAATCATCTACGGCAGTATGGTATTACGTCGGTAGCCATGGAAAGCACGGGTAGTTACTATATATTCCGGTGAATGGCTCATCGTCACTTTTGGTGAATCCGATCTTATGCAGATGGCATTATCATCCTTCGACGGAGTAACTCAAAACTCGCCCTGCCGTACATGGCTCGTTTCACCGTTTTCAGCCGATTCACTTGCCCTTCTACCTGACCACTACTCCATGTGGATTGAAAGGCTTGCCGGACGGCAGCATAATCCGATTCTAGACTCCGACTAAAGTGTCGTAAAGCATTAATTTCGGACTGTTTGGCCACTGATAGCCAGTGATCTAACCCGTTATCGTCTTGATCTTTCATTAAATTTCGGAATTGCAAAGCCAATTTGTGAGCTGTCTGTGCCAATGGGCAATTCAAATAAACCCGTTGTATAAAATCTCTGGCAGCTTCGTCCTGAATCGAATTTAAAGGGCGCATCAACCACTGACTGACCTGGCGCACGGAGTAGTAGGTTATTTGGGGACTCAGCGGCAATAATACTTTGGGATTTCTGGGATAGCTCCGAATCATCCGAAACAAACTACTGGCTCCGCCTCGAAAACCCCGTTGCTGAATCTCAGCATGCAGAATAGCAATACGCTGTTCGCCTTCCTGCCACCGCTGGCGAATGTAAGTTTCGTAAGCCGATACCCCGGAGGTTCGGACCGGGGTGTGCTTTCGGGCAGTGTATTGAGTCCATTGAAGGTATTTTCTTACTGTGGTACGTGAGATGCCCAGCTGCCGGGCAATGGAACGGCCCGAATGACCCGCTTGTTGCAAAGTCTTAACTTGCTCAAATCGTATCTGGCGGTTACTAACTGGGGCAGAAGGCTTTTGCACTGGCTGGTCTTCGATAGCTTCCTGCCCTTGCAGACTCAGTTCTTGGGCCGTTTGTCGTAACAGGATCTGTTGCCCTTCCACAAACCGCTCAATCGCATCGCCTAAGTTCTTTAACAGATGCCACCGGTCGGCAATCTGCACCGCCTGGGGGGCGCCTTCGGTCGCTACTAAGGCATAGGTACTGGCTCGATCCCGGCAGATGATTTCCACCCCCGGATGATCTAGTAGCCACTGTTTCAGCGTTTGCGTTTCCCGATCCGGTAGCAGATCGACCACTTTTTGCTTTTCCAAATCGACTAGAATAGTGCCATAGCGATCTCCCTTTTTAAATGCCCAATCGTCCACTCCTAATACTTTGGGCGTTTGCTGAGCCGGTAACGGAGCGGACAGTAGGCGTCGAAGTAGGGTTGAACCACTAACTTTAAGTCCAAAGAGCTTACACACCCGACTCCCGACTTGGCCACCAGTAATCATAGCGATCTGGAGCAATTTCATTTGGCAAGCTTCCATCCAGCGGGCATAGGGATGAATGCACATTGAAAATCGTTCCGTAAATATCCGACGAGAGCAGTCAGAGTTATCACAAAAAAACTTACGGACTTTTAACTGCCAAATCAAAGGCTTGCTTACCACAGGTAAGTCGGTAAGCTTCCGATAATACCGGCTATGGATGCGCTTACTGAGCATAGCGCAGCATGGACACGACTTTCATGGATCGGTGCTGATCAGTTGAACCTGGAAACCATCAGATGATTCGATAACGGCCGTACATGTAAGAAACGGCAGGGAAGATAAAAAAGACGCCAACACGTCTAGTAAACACCAATTTCACCAAAAGTGACGATGAGCCAATATGCCCGGAATGGGGTCAGCATCACCGGAATATCCAGCTTCCTGGAACAGGGGGCTTTTTTTGTTGGAGAGGGCAGGAAGGGCAACCCAACCGACGGGCAATTACGATGAGCCAACTTCTCCGAAATATACAGTTAATGGACATCATCCCCTGGATGCCCAGTTAGTCAAAGGGTCACATGGCCGATTGCCGGACTCAGAATCAGATTATCCAGTCTTTCTGACGTATTGCCCAGAGTTATTGCCCCAAACCTATACATATATACAAATCTCGGAAAGTTGTATCCCTAAAATGCTTCATCGAATAGTATGTCAATAAGAATAAACTCTTGCACTTATTAAAGTAAGATTAATTTTATTTGGACTATTTATAAATAATAACTTAGTTTTGTGCCACTGTTTATGACATCCAGAATGTAGCTGCAACTACGTTTCGAGAGCTGATCAGCTTTGACGAAAGCCTTTGGGCGACTTTAAGCGGTGAGTATAAACAAAAAGAGCCGGTCGGCTGCAACCTTCCGGCTCGGCCTGTCTGGCGACAGGTGCTCTACAACGGGGTAACATTATAAAGCAAATGCAAATTAACAAAATTCTGCATGTAGGACTTCTATGTCTTCTTACTTATTGTGGATGGGCTCAACAAACGGGGAGCAGTCTGATTGGAACCATACGAACGGCTGAGGGGCAGCCACTACCGGGGGCATCGATTAGCCTGACCGACAGAAGCTCGGGAACGTTCGCCGATCCACAGGGAACGTATCGGCTGGAAAACCTAAGCGCCGGTAAACACACCGTCGTTGTCTCGTTTGTTGGTTATCAGAAAACCAGCCGGGTGGTTCACGTGCATGAAGGCAAGCCGACGCGGATGGACGTCAACCTGCAGCCCGAATCCAACGAATTAGATGCGGTGACTGTAATCGGTCGTACCGAAGTCCAGGAGGTGAATCGACAGTCGTTCAATGTTACCGCCATTGATGCCAAGCAACTCTATAATTCCACACTTGATCTCAGCAGTGCACTGGATCGAGTGTCCGGCGTACGGGTGCGCGAATCAGGGGGCGTAGGCTCCAATTTCAATCTTTCCTTAAACGGTTTTTCTGGCAACCGTATCCGGTATTTCATTGACGGAGTACCGATGGACAATTTCGGCTCCTCCTTTCAAATCAATAACATTCCGATCAATACCGCTGAAAGGCTTGAAGTATATAAAGGGGTTGTTCCGATCTGGCTGGGTTCGGATGCGTTGGGAGGGGCGATCAACATTGTTACCGGCGATCGTTTTCGGAATTATGTAGATGCTTCTTATTCCTATGGCTCTTTTAATACGCATCGTAGCGTCGTAAATACAGCGTTTACGACCAAAAGTGGCTTTACGATACGTCTAAATGCCTTCCAGAACTACTCGGACAACAACTACAAAGTTACTGTTGATGCCGCCGATATTTATACGGGTGCTTATAAGCCCAATGCCGTCGTCAGGCGTTTTCACGATACGTATCACAACGAAACGGTTATTGCCAATGTAGGCGTGGTCGGTAAAAAATTCGCCGACCAACTGCTGTTGGGAATCACTCTTGGGAAAAATTATAAGGAATTACAAACGGGAGCCCGAATGGTTGCGGTCTTCGGTGGCTGGCACAGACGGGGCAATATTGTCATGCCCACGGTAAAGTACCGCAAAACAAACCTGATCAAAGGCCTCGATGTGACGCTGAATGCCAATTACAACCTGGGCAAGGAACGTAACATCGATACACTGTCGGCACGATTTGACTGGTATGGTAATTCAAAGCCGAATCCGAATGGAGAAGGCCGTGGCCGCAGTCTGTCGACATACGGTAATAACAATGGACTACTAACCGCAACCGCCAACTACAAATTATCGGATCGACAAGCCATTGCGCTAAGTAACGTCTTCAGTACGTTTTATCGAAAAGGCACAGATGTATTTAACGAAAGTTTCACGCAGGGCGATATACGACCCCGACTCAATAAGAATGTATTGGGTGTAGGCTATACCTACGATGTGAAAGATAAATGGAGCACCTCTATTTTTGGCAAATATTTATACCAGAAAACGCCCGGCCAAACCACATTCAGGAAATTTGGTTATGGTGTGGCCACCAGTTATTTCCTGACACCCGGTTTTCAGTTGAAAGCTTCGTACGAGCAAGCTAATCGTTTGCCGGAAGCCAACGAACTTTTTGGGGATGTGGAATTAGTGCAGGGTAATCTTTCCCTAAAACCTGAGCAAAGTCAGAACATAAACGTTGGGTTCACCTACAGTTTTGTGGCTAAAGAAGATCACCGTTTTCTGATCAATGCAAACGCCATTTACCGGTATTCCGATAATTACATCTATTCCAGATTCAATCAGAATCAATCGGCTCTGGTACTGGATAACCTCGACGGCGTATTTACCCTCGGCGGTGAAGGAGAAATCCGGTATTCCTACAAACGATTCTTATCGGCCGGAGCAACCCTCACCTATCAGAAACTGGAGAACCGACAACAGTACGTGTTTGATAGCAACGGCAATCGGGTCCTGAGCCCGGTTTACAAGGACCAAATGCCCAATATTCCGTATTTCTTCGGCAATGCAGATGCCTCGCTGACACTGAGGGATCTCGGACAAAAAGGAAACGTACTGAACATTGGCTACAATCTGCTGTACGTCCATGCCTTTTGGCTCTACTGGCCCAGTCGCGGGGGCGATAAGCTTAGTATTCCAAGGCAAGTTAGTCATGATCTGAATGCGGTATATAGTCTGAAGAATGGCAAGTACAATATCGGACTAGAGGCACGTAACATCACGGACAATCTGCTGTATGACAACTTCAGCTTACAAAAGCCCGGTCGGGGCTTCTACCTGAACTTTCGTTATTTCTTTAATTCGTTTAACATATAATGTCTATGAAATTCAGATCGACTCTCGCGCTAACTATGGCTGCGGGGATTCTGGCCTCGTGTAGTGACAAGAATGAAATCGCACTCGACAATCCAGGTAATTACATCTTGGCGGTTAGTCCGGCGGCCTCCACGGGTGTGGCTGATTATCTGATAACGGCTCAAAACCTGGATACCGGCACCATCTCAACGGCAGGCAATGGAGTTGAGCAGGATGGAACGTACCGCTATTATGTAACGCATAATGGCAAGTTCTTCAGTATGCTTTACGGGCAGGGTAATCCCGGAGCTGTTACCGCCTACAATATCCAGAATGGTAAACTGACCAAACTAACCAATTTTCAGACCGAAACCGTACAAGCCTTTGCACCATTTAATGATGACCTGTTGTTATTCAAAATTTCACGAAGCCTGACGGCGCCTACCTCAAGCTGGTATAAGGTAAATACCAACAGCCTGACCATCTCCTCAGAAGGTACCGTCAACACCCTCGACCTGACCGGGTTGGGCGAACTGGCTCATTTCACCTGGATCAAGCAAGTGGGTACGAAGCTATTTGCTCCTTATCAAACCATTAACGATCGAAGCTTCAATACGGCTTATCCCGATCAGGCTTCCATTGCTATTTTCAATTATGCCGATATGAAACTTGACAAGGTGATTACGGATAAGCGGACTAGTTTTATTGGGAAGTATTTCACAGACGGCCTTTCTGTTCAGGAAAATGGGGATATCTATGGATTTTCTCCCGCAGCTGCCACAACAGGAGGGACGATTTCTACGACCAAACCCTCGGCTGTCTTAAAAATCAAGTCAGGTACTACCGAGTTTGATCAAAGCTATTTCTTCGACGTGGAGGCCGCCAGCGGTGGAATGAGCATTACTTCGTGGCTGTATGTAGGGAACAATACGTATATCGTAAACGCTGTGGCAAGGGCTGAAAAAACGAATGGATTTCCGAATGGTAATCATATAGGTATTGTGAATGTAATTGATAAAACCTACAAAGCGGTTACAGGCATGCCTGACGTGGCCAGCATCTCCAACCTGACCACCACCAACTATACGCCTAAAGATGGTAAAACAGGGTACATCGGTGTCAACTTAACCGACGGCACCAGCTACATCTATAAGATTGATGCAAGCACGCAAACGGCTACCCGAGGTTTAAAAGTGGAAGGTGGTGCCGTTACCGCCGTACAAAATCTGAAATAAGACATCCTGATGCCACCGAACCAGAGGCTTCCAGGAGCCTCTGGTTCGCTGAGTTTGTAAAGCACAACTGGTAAATCATTCTGAACTGCTTATGCTCACCACCTTGTACTTCGTACAGTTTATCGCCTTTTACCTTTGGCAAATCACGGCTCCTAAACGTCAGCCCGTAGGCGGGTTCTGGACCTACGCGGTAGCGAACAAATCGCAGACGCGTCTTATTGGGGTTGCCTTATCGCTGGCCGCTTGCGTAGGCTTTGTCGCTCAATGGGGTTTGGCAAGTGGCCTATTTGGCTTTTTTGTGGGGTTGATGGCCGTTGGTTGTCTTTCAGTGGTCATCGAGCCGTTGAATTACTTGCGTGTTCAGGGAGTTGCTGCGATCTATATCAGTTGTGTGCTCTTAGAAATGATCCTTTAGCTATGCCAGCCAATAAAAAATACCTGACAAAATCGCCTTGGATAAAATTATCTAAACTACTGGCGGGTTCGCTAGGTGGTTACTTAGTGACCATTAGTTTTCACGCGGCCCTGACCCGCGTGTTTCCGAAGGAATACGTCATGGTGACCTCGTTCATAACGGGCTACCTACTTTGGGCAACGCTTTTATTAGTTGCTTTCCTGATCCCGCAAGCCTGGAAAACCTGGGCCATCTATGCGCTAGCAATAGGGGTCTGTTCAGGCATTTACTTCATTTGAATCGGTTACGGTTATGGACAACAGGAAATACAATATTTATTTCAATACCCATACGATTAGTGGCATCATTATCTGCGCGATTTTGTATGTTATGTTCTTTGCCGGTTCGTTCTCCTTCTTTAAGGACGATTTGGCCTCGTGGCAAAAAAATGAGTCCTATTTGAGCCATGAAGCGGAGGTAAAAAAGAATTTCAACTTTATTCTGGATTCACTCGCCAAACATCATACGCTGAAAGGGCGTGATTTTGACCTGACGATGCAACGGCATCAGGCGGGCGTATACGTTTCGATGACGGCCTCGCACGATCCGATTGTACAAAAACAAAAGAAGCCTAAAAAGAAACCGGAAGGAAGACGTGGCCGGGGTAGAGGTGGAGATGAGGATTCTGCGTTCTTTACCTATGATTTCAGCAAACAGCAGGAGGCTGATTACGCGTCCAGCTATACCATCGGTGAATTTTTGTACCGCTTACACTTTTTAGCGCAACTAAACCAGGTTTTCCCCTTTCGTATTGGCGTACCCTTTGGTTACCTGCTGGCCGGTATTGTCTCCTTCATCTTTCTATTTGCCCTCATTACGGGGTTGCTGCTGCACTGGGACAAGATTGTATCTAATTTCTTTACGTTCAGGCCCTGGAGTAAACGCAAAACTTTATGGACCGATCTGCATACGGTTCTGGGGGTGATCGGTTTTCCGTATCAACTCGTGTTCGCGATAACGGGCGTGATCCTGATCTTTAATTCCTTCCTGATTATTCCCTATACGAAGTTATTTTACAAGGGCAATGAAGAAAAAATATACCAGGATCTGGGGTATGGCATAAAGTCAGATTTTACGTATGCGAACCAGCCGTTGGCCACCCCATTCGATATCAACCGGCTGGTTACTCAGACCGAACAGAAATGGCCCCAAAGCGATATCAGTTTGATTGCCATCCGAAATTACGGGGATGAAAACATGCACGTGGTGATCCAAGGAAAGCCCCATACGGATGCCCAGCTGAATGGTCAGGGGGAAATCATCTACCGGATACGCGACCAGAAGATTATTTCGGAACGTGCCCCGCTGGCAACGCCTTCGTATATACACACAGTCAGAGGGCTCATTTTACGGCTGCATTTTGGCGATTTTGGTGGTAGGCCCCTGCGCGTGGTCTATTTCGTTTTGGGTATTCTGGGCTGTATCGTCATCAACTCCGGCGTGATGATCTGGCTGGTAGCTAGGGACAATAAGAATATTCCCGCCCGTAAACGAACCTTTAATTTCTGGACTGCCAACGTCTATATCTCCTCCAGCTTAAGTATGTTGCCCGTTACGGCTTTCACCATGACGGCATTGCTGCTGCTCAATAAACCGGACCAATCGGATATCTATCATTGGTACTTTTATTCCTGGCTCACCCTGGGCGTTTATTTCCTGATTCGGAAAGATCTGGCCCTGGTGAATCGGCAATCGCTATGCTTATCCATGGTAACCTGTTTTCTACTGCCTCTGGCTGACGGGGTCAGACGCGGTAACTGGTTTTGGAACACTTTTACCCGTGGTGCTTTTGACATCCTGTTTATCGATGTGCTTTTTCTTTGTTTATCGATTATTAGCGGAGTTATTCTGTGGAAGCTTGAGCAGAAAAAGCGTACTCATCCAAGTTCGGTACAGGTAAAAGAGAAAGTTGGCCAATTAGGCACTTCTTGATACAGGATAGCTTAACTGCTAGTGCACCCTCACGCCCGATGGTAACCGATTCCTGCACCCACACTTCGTTTGGTAGACACGGTTTTATCCTTGCCGATCTGAATAAACAGAATCATTCCTTTTCTCATCAAATCAATAGTCCATTTCAACAACCTTGTCATGAACCGATTCAGCTTGCTTACTCTGCTTATTTCACTCCTCAACCTTGCAAACGTATATGCGCATGCGTTATGGATACAAACCAACCCAATTGGCAAAAAGGGCCAGAAACAAACGGTTACCGTTCTTTACGCCGAACCGGGTGAGCCGTCTGAAAAGATTGGCGACTGGTATTCCGATGTCAAATCGTTTGAGTTATGGCTAATCGGCCCCGGTGGTCAGAAAACCCAGCTAACGGTAAGCCCGGCTCAGGACCACTTTACGGCCGAATTTACTCCCGAACAGGACGGCGTTTATACACTGGCTGTCGGCCATGGAGCTAAAGGCCTGGGGGGTACCACTAAATATCAGTTTAATGCGACCGCAGCGGTAACCGTCGGCAAGCAGACCTCAGCGTTGATAGCTCACCCCAATGAATTAAATGTAGCCGTTACGGATGCAGGAAAATCCTACGCCGTAGGCAAGCCGGTGTTGCTGACGGTTGTCTTCAACAGCCGCCCGGCTGAAAAACTGCGGGTATCGGTGCATTCGCCTAGTGGTTGGAATAGAGAAATCCAGACGAATGCAAGTGGTATTGCCGAGTTTACCCCCGTCTGGCCGGGCCGCTATTATATTGAAGCTAGTAAGACCGAAAAGAGGGCCGGGGAACAGGATGGCAAGCCTTATCAGGCAGTATGGCGCTGTGCGACCTATGTGCTTGACGTCATGGAACGCTAATTTAGCATTAAAGGTCATTGCCACTGTATTATCCTCTCAACTGTAAGTTTCTTAGCCATGGGAATATGGGCAGAACCATTAAGTTAGCCCATACTCCTTAGGGCGAGGTGATCCTCTACTCGGATTGTGAGCTAAGGTACGCTTCCAGTTTGGCCCTTTGTTTCGCTACCTTTCCGCCGATGAATTTCATCGACTGCACGATTCTATCATAGCCTTCGACTGGAGCCAATTGCCGACTCGCGCTGGGCAAGGCGCTGATGACTAAGATGGTCCAGTTTTGCCGGGTTAAAAGCCGTTTGACGGTTTCCGCCCGAAACAACATTCCTTTGCGGGTGCGAAAGCCGGGTTCGTTGAGTTGCCGGGCAATCGCCGTTAAGGTCAATTTCTGAAATTGATCAAGCTATAAACATGTTGAGCAGATAGCTTACGGTGTTTAGGCTATATTAGCCATGAGATAGCACCGGATCAACTCATAATCATCTTCCTTCCCCTTTCCAACTCTCCATCAAAATAGGAGAAGACGGCAGACCGTTCGCCGGTATCCTGGTTTACAAAGTAAAGCTCAAGAGACCATCCAGGAGCGGGGCCTTTCTCATCAGCAGCGGATCGGGATCATAAGCCTGCCTGGAGTGCTGTTGGAGTTCGACCAACCCAAACCAATGGGCAAACTGCTCGACAAAGCGCCAGCGGTACACCCGCTCAAATTCCAGCCACGAACCCGCCAGACGAGACGAGGGAATCGGTTCTCGCAAGTGGGGAAAGGCCCTGAGGACTTTAGCCGCATAAAAATCCGTGTTCTGCCATTGACTGCCGTAGCGGTGGACCAGGTACAGCGAATAGGCCCAGCCGAACTGCCCCGCCGGGGTTTGGGCCTGATCCAGATATGCCCAGTTAAAGCGGTGGGTATAGTCCTGGAGCACCTGCTTAAAGAGCACGCTTCGCTGTTTCGCCAAAGCCTGCCCGCCCGCTTTGGTCAACCAGAGCGCATTTTGTCGTTTTTTCACGAAGGGGCTCAGCATCAGGCCCACTTTCAGTGCCTGCAGAAAGGCCACATTGTCCTCGGAAATCTTTTTAGTTATGCCCAGTTCAATATCCTCCTGCACCAGCAGCTTGCATTCATAGAGTTCTCGGCAGAGTGCCAGGGGCAGGTTGCCCTTGAGGGTCAGTTTGATGGGCTGGACGAGTAGGTGCTGATAAAGTATCTCCATCAACACGAAGAAGGGAATTTGATCCAGCAGCGAATCGGCCAGCTCAGGCAGTAAGCACAGCGGTGAGCTACTGCCCCAGGGGTCGCTCAGTAACGGATGCATCTGCTGGGGCGAGAGGCCTTCAAAATCCGGAAGCGGCTGCTGGTTGCGGGCCTGCATAAAAGCGGCCATCTTCTGATTCACTTCTTCGAGTGACAAGTGGCCTTGGGTCACCTCGGGATGAGCTGTGAGGAAGGCTTGCCAGATTTCGTAGGCAACTCCCATAGGACCAGCAGCTTAGAGAAGGGGGTGAGTAGTTCAAAGATATCATAAATTGAAAAGCGAGATTATCATGCCCCGATAAAATCTCTTCCATTCTGATTTTAGCGTTACAACGTTTTCACAACGCTGGACATCGAACCGATCGGAGTCCAAAGAAGTGGGTTTAACATTTATTAAACGTCCGTTTAAGCCTTGTAATAAAATCGACACGTCAATACTTGTGACCGTGGAACACCTCTAGGGCTGGGAAATCAGACAAAATTTACAGAGGCTTGACCCTCGTAGAGCTTTTATGATTTTACAAAAAGGGGCAAATACATTCGTCTACCTTATCACAGACGAATCATTCACCAAGAAGACATTTTAAGTACAAACAAGTATTGGAAAGGGGAAGAGAGGTTCCAAATTTTCCGTTGCGTTACCACAGTCTGATCATTTATTGAAGTGACTTATAGTTACAAATTCATTTGCCTAACCCATGAAGTTGTACTTGCCACATACCTCAAAACAAGCAGAGCTTGTACGATGCACTCATAAAAGCAAGAGTGATTCAAAAATAAATTGCTGTACATTTGGGACTTTCGCAGGATCGGCCTCTCAATTGAGCGGATGATGCTATTTCATGTTTATACCTACACCGTCCGCGAGCTTTCCCATTTCCTATTGCTGCCCCTTATCTCAGTTTATTAGTCAACTTTTTTACCTGTCCAAAACCGTACAGAAACTGTCCGTTTTTGGACAAGATATTCCAGACCGTTCGGGAGAAATGGGTCATTCCTGTTCACAATACCCTTTTTTCGAGACTGGTCCGTCATTTGTTATACATTTATGCAAGTAATCAGGCCATATGAAAGGAACTTACTTAGGCGAATTTGAAGAGGTGGTTTTGCTGGCCGTGGCCATCCGCTCGGGCGACGCCTACGGCGCGGCTGTGGTGAGCGAGATTGAGCAGCAGATGGGTCGTTCGGTAAACTTGGGGGCGGTGCACTCGGCCTTGAACCGACTCCAGGAAAAAGGCTTGGTCAGCTCCGAAATGGGTGGCAGGACAACCGAACGGGGTGGTCGTCGCAAACGCCTGTATGCAGTGACAGCTTATGGTCGCCGGGCCCTCGATGAGATGCGTCAATTGCGTAATCAGATGTGGGACACCATTCCCCGCACCGTCTGGTCATGAAATCCGTCAATCCGCCACCCTTCGCTACCCGCTTGCTGCACTGGTTCTATGCTTCTCCGCAGGCAGAGGAGCTGGAAGGTGATTTGGATGAACTATTTCAGCAACGCGTGCGGGAAGTTGGCTTGAAACAGGCCCGATGGCGCTACGTGCGCGATGTGGTGAGTCTGCTGCGGCCTTCCCTGATGAAACGAAAAGAAAAACGCTATTCAAAACCAACCCATACCACGATGTTGCGTAACTATCTCACCATTGCCTGGCGAAATCTACGGAAAAACACGGCCTATTCTTTTATTAACATCGGCGGGTTAGCGGTAGGAATGACCGTGGCCATGTTGATCGGGCTCTGGATCTACGATGAAGTAAGTTTCAATCAATACCATCCCAACTACGACCGCATTGCCCAGGTCATGCAACATGGTACGTTTAATGGTAAGGTCGATTCCCAGGTGGCGAACCCCGGCGTCCTGGGTCCCGAAATCCGGGCCAAGTATGGCCCAACTTTCAAGTATGTGGTGCAGGCCTCCTGGCCCGGTTCATACATACTGTCACTAGGCGATAATCATGTCTCGAAAGAAGGCATCTATTTTGAACCCGACGGCCCGGTTATGCTGGGCCTGCGCATGCGGCAGGGGACGTATAGCGGCTTAAAAGATCCCTACTCGATTATGCTTTCGGAATCGGTGGCCAAATCCCTGTTTGGGACCCAAAATCCATTGGGTAAAACCCTAAAAGTAGGCCGAAAATATGCTGTAAAAGTAACGGGTGTTTACGAAGACCTGCCCTACAACACCTCCTTTCGGAATGTAAAAGTGATTATGCCGTGGGCATTGTGGCTGATCGATAATCCCTGGGCCAAAACGATGAGAAACCCCTGGGGAAGCAACTTTAGTCAGACATTTGCTCAGGTGGCCGACCACATAACTATGGAAGAGGCTTCGGGCCGAATCAAGAATGTTAAATTGGCCAACGTGAGTAAGGAGGAAGCCCGGTACAACTGGGTGGTTTTTCTGCACCCCATGCGCAAGTGGGAATTGTATAGCGAATTCAAAAATGGCGTGAATACGGGCGGTCAAATCAAATACGTCTGGCTGTTTGGCATTATCGGCATCTTTGTCCTGGTGCTGGCTTGTATCAATTTCATGAATTTGGCCACGGCCCGTAGCGAAAAAAGAGCCAAAGAAGTGGGTATCCGTAAAGCGGTTGGCTCGGTGCGGTCGCAGTTGATCAATCAATTTTTTGCGGAGTCCTATCTGGTGGTGTCCCTGGCGTTCCTGGTGGCGGTGCTGCTGGTGTTAGTGCTACTGCCGCCTTTCAATGAAATAGCCGATAAAAAAATAGAGTTTCTTTGGGCACATCCGCAGTTCTGGCTCATGAGCTTGGCTTTTATTGGCATGACCGGATTACTGGCAGGCAGCTATCCGGCTTTTTATTTGTCTTCGTTTCAGCCGCTGAGTGTCTTAAAGGGTACGTTTCGGGTGGGCAAGTGGGCCGCTATTCCTCGTAAAGCCTTGGTGGTTCTGCAATTTACCGTTTCCATTGTTCTCATTATTGGGACCATCATCGTCTATCAACAAATCCAGCACGCTAAAAACCGGCCCATTGGCTATAATCGCAACGGGCTGGTTACCATGGGCGTAGAGAAAGAAATAAGTGATCATTTCGACGCATTCAGAGCCGAGCTGAAATCGGCCGGTGCCATCGAAGAATTGGCCGTCTCGAACAGTCCGTTGACGGGTGTCTGGAACACCAATGGGGGCTTCGACTGGGCGGGCAAAGACCCCAACCTGGCGGTCGATTTCCCCAACGCCAACGTGACCTATGAATGGGGCAAAACCGTGGGTTGGAAAGTAAAGCAAGGGCGCGACTTCTCCCGCGAGTTCGCGACGGATTCATCGGCCTTCATCATTAACGAAGCCATGAAGCAATTTCTGGGCTTCAAAAACCCGGTCGGCAAAATCCTGAAGTGGGATAATAAGCCCTACACGATTATTGGGGTGGTGAGTGACATTATGGCCGAGTCTCCTTTTTACCCGGTTCGCCCTTCGCTGTATCATATCACCGGTTCGGACTATCAAGGAAATATGGTTCTTCGCCTTCATGCGGCCAAAAGCCCTAATCAGTCCATCGCGCTAATTGAGCAAATATGGCGAAAATACGTCCCCAACGTACCCTTTCAGTATGAATTTGTCCATCAGCAGTACGGGGCCAAATTCAAATCGGAGGAACGGATTGGCACCTTATCGGCCTACTTTGCGGTACTGGCTATTTTCATTTCCTGTTTAGGAATATTCGGCATGGCGAGTTTCGTGGCTGAACAACGTACGAAAGAAATCGGTATTCGCAAAGTGTTAGGGGCCAGCGTTATCAATCTCTGGCAGTTACTCACCAAAGATTTTGCGGTGCTCGTATTGGTTGCCTGCGTGATTGCGTCCCCGATTGCCTGGTACTACCTCACCGACTGGCTGAGAGAGTATGATTATCGGGTCACTATTTCGTGGTGGGTGTTTGTCGTAGCTGCGGCTGGCGCTTTACTGATTACGCTTATAACGGTCAGTTTTCAGAGTATTAAGGCTGCGTTAGTCAATCCGGTGAAGAGCCTGCGTAGCGAATAGCAAGCTACTAGGAGCAAAATGGGGATAACTAGGGTGGTCCTATTTTTCTTTTCCACCCTTCTGCCGAACCAAGAGCCGTTTGACGGTTTCGGCCCGAAACAAGGCTCCTTTACGGGTACGAAAGCCGTGTTCGTTGAGTTGCTGGGCAATGGCCGTTAACGTCAGGTTCTGATACTGGTAAAGTCGGATTAACTCACCCGCCTGTTTGTTGGCCGGGTGGCTGCGGGCGTTCTCCTTAATCACCTCCACGCCTATGTAGCGGTTGTATTAAAGCTACATACAAAATCTACCTTAGCCAAGCGTAAGGTGACGTACTTTAAGCGTCATAGAGGCCTTGTTACAAATCTTAAACGGTCGTTTCCGGTTTGTAACTTTCCTGAGAAGCCCTTACTAGGCTCCTTCCACTAAAAATAAATGATCCGTTTTAGCGAGTTGGGATCTTGGTTCCCCTTTCCAACTTTTCATCAAAATAGGGCAGACGGCAGACCGTTCTTAGGGATCCTGGTTTACAAAGTAAAGCGCAAGAGGCTATCCAGAAGCGGAGTCTTTCGGATTAACAACGGATCGGGATCATAAAACCGCCGGGGCTGCTCTTGGAGTTCAACCAACACAAACCAATGGGCAAACTGCTCGACAAAGCGCCAGCGGTACACCCGCTCAAATTCCAAATAAGAACCCGCTAGGCGAGACGAGGGAATCGGTTCTCGCAAGTGGGGAAAGGCCTTTAAGACTTTAGCGGCATAAAAATCCGTGCTTTGCCACTGACTACCGTAGCAGTGGACCAGGTACAGCGAATAGGCCCAGCCGAACTGCCCCGCTGGGGTCTGGGCCTGATCCAGATACGCCCAGTTAAAGCGGTGGGTATAGTCCTGGAGCACCTGCTTGAAGAGCACGCTCCGCTTTTTTGCCAAAGCCTGCCCGCCCGCTTTGGTCAGCGAGAGGGTATTTTGCCGTTTTTTCACGAAGGGGCTCAGCAACAGGCCCGTTTTCAGCGCCTGCAGAAAGGCCACATTGTCCTCGGAGATCTTTTTGGTAATGCCCTTTTCGATATCTTCCTGCACCAGCAGCTTGCGTTCATAGAGCTCTCGACACAGCGCCAGAGGCAGGTTGCCCTTCGGAGTCAGTTTGATGGGTTGGACGAGTAAGTGCTGATAGAGGACTTCCATCAACCTAAAAAAAGGAATTTGATCCAGTAGTGAATCCTCCATCTCAGGCAGTAAGCACAGCGGTGAGCTACTGCCCCAGGGGTCACTCAGTAACAGATGCATCTGCTGGGGGGAGAGGTCTTCAAAATCCGGCAGCGGCTGCTGGTTGCGGGCCTGCATAAAAGCGGCCATCTTCTGATTCACTTCCTGGAGTGACCAGTGGCCGTGGGCCACCTCGGGATGAGCGGTAATGAAGGCTTGCCAAATTTCGTCAGCGACTCCCATAGAACAAGCGGGCAAGAGTAGTGGATGAGTGCTTCAAAGATACAGGAAATCCAATGCGAGTGGGGCATACCTCGACAAAATCAAGATCTTTGCTTCTATAACATTTTCACAACGCTCGTTTAAGACTTGAAATAAGCTGGATTCTCGCTTTCTTAATCTAGTGAAACCTCGTCATAACATGTTAAGTTACTAATACTACTACAAACAAATACCACAAAGGCGACCGCCGCGCGGGGAAAAGGCATCATTCTAATTCAGATCAACAACTGACACCACTATGCCAAATAACAACAGGTCGTGGTATGGGATTCAACCGCTTTACTAAATTGGTCCAACCAAGCGGGACTAAGACAACTGGTAACGCCAATGTTTTAGTCGTAGTGTTACTAAGGGCTTCCATTACTTATTCCCCCTTGGCTCTGATGGCAGGCTCGCACAATTCACTACATAAATTGAGTAGTATAGGGGCTGCCATTAAGCCCTATAGCGGTAAAACTCAAAGATTGCCGTCTATCTTTACCCTCAAATCGATAACTATGAACAAATTTTTAAAGACCATCACTACCGCGTTTATTGCACTGGTTATATCCTCTTGTGTTTACGGCATAGTCAAAGCATTTACTGGCAACTATCTTGTCAACGCGTCTTTCATCACCAGTGGATTGATTCTGCTGGCCGTTGCTCTCCTGCTTTACGGGGTAATCTACAGCTTAAAAAAAGTTTGGACGCTGAGTGTCGTCCTGATAGCCGTTTTCTTAGAGAGTTGCAACTACGCCAAATCCAACCAGCAAGTGGTTGTGAGTGACGACTGCGGTATGAAATGGAAGCTAATCGGTGCGGGCGATGCCGTACCCCGAGGCACCGGAAACCCCTGCTTTATGAAGGTGGTCATTCCCAACTTTCCCATGCAAGGTGACAGCCGTTTTATTGCCAACCTGAAAGACCGCGTTCGGGCAACGGTTCACATTGATTACGATTACTCCATCACCAAGCCACTGGCCTTCATTGTTCAGGCCAAGTATTTAGGCAAGGCCAACACGAATGCCGATGAAAGTGGGGCGCTGGAACCCTCGGCCTTTGAAGGAGCGGAGAACATGGTCATTGATAAGCGGATCAAGGATGTAAGCAAGTCCCTGTTTTTGGGCCAGGATATTATCGAACTCGATCAGGCCGATCTTGAAAATCACCTTCTGGTTGAATCCAACCAGGCACTCGAGCCCTACGGTGTGCAGTTGAACTTTATCACGCTGACCTTTGATCTTGATGAGCAGACCCGCCAGGCTATTGATGTGTCTACTGCCATGAAGATCTACGAAAGCAAGGGACTGGCCGACGTTGGAAAGCAAGTGATGATTCAACGCGCCGGGGCTACCAAGATCACCGTTGAAAACAAGCTTCCGCAGGCTGCGGAACCCAAAGACTAATTAAGCCCCGCGCCTGCTCTCACCGGGGCAGGCGCCCAAGCACAAAACCCGGCGAAGTAGCCGGGCTTGTCTTGTCCTTTACACGTTTCTTACCGGCTAGAAAGGTAGTTGCCAGACCGTGTCTTTTTCAGGAAAGCATCTGGATTGCCGAGTCTGGCCTACGAACGGTCAGCTTGAATACATGAATAACGATTTAATAAGGTATCCCACTACTTAAATCGTGACGCAAAAGTAACGTTTGCGGGAAAGCATTTGCCATGTAGATCCAACGGCTTCATAAGCGAGCTACAGCAGAAAAATACGTGTAAATAGGTAGAACGACATTCCGACAAAAGTAGAATAGCTCCTTTTTGAGATCACCCCCTTGGTAGTGATAGGTATGAGCAATCTTCCAACTAACCAAGGATTTAAAGGGTCATAGGAATCAAAGGTTAGCATCAAATGAACTAGTTTTGACTTACTCCCAGCCACTTACCCCATGAAAGCTCTCCTACTGCTCCTGCTTTTCACCTCTGTTACGGTAAGTTACCGAAAAACGGTCTTTGAACCGGACCTTACCGATCCACGCTTACCGGCCTACACCCAGAAAGGCAATCAAGTGGGCGGGGCCTTCATTAACGGTGTTGCCTGGCAAACCTATTATTCGGGGCCCCAAGGGGTGAACCCACCCAAAGATGCTTTGTGATTACTAGCGATTCCGCCGGAACCACCACTCAGTTTCAACTTCGGGGAACCCTCCATGAAGGGGCTCACAAAGGCAAAACGGTTTACCTGGACTTTTTGATTGGTCAACTTCACATTACAGCACCGGGTCAACTGCTGGCACTCAAAGGCCGGACCTTTGTGCTGGACGGAAAACAGAACTATGCCGTGCTGGAGGATTACGACGGGGCCTATAGCCAAAATAACCGCATGATCACCCGCTATACTGGCGGTATGGGGGAGTTGCAGATTAAGTATGTCAGGGAGCTAACGCACATGACGGTTAATGCATCGGGCTATTCGTACCATCCTTGCATCATCTCGGGTAGTTTTACTACCACTATCCCGGCCGGTTCGACGCAACTGGAGATCCTGCAGGGGCGTTTTGATTTTATCTACCCCTGATTGTGAGTGTAGCGATAGAAGTGTCCAATAGCAATGCCAGTAGCTTTTCTAGGGAATAGGGTTTTGTTTGCCTCATGAAAGATTCCAACAGATCAACGTCAGAAAGCTGACGTTGAAAACAGGCCCTGAATTGCGGGGATCATGAACTGACCCATCAAAGTGGGTTTAGTTACGAAACGGATTCTGAAGCCTGGCTACAAAGGTGCAATAGAGGAGACAGTCAGGTAGTAGAATCGATAACCCACCGGGCCCGTGATACGCTTTTCACGTTCGTAGTAGCGGCCTGTAAAGCGTACTTGAGTCATGGGCTTTTGATAGTCTACGGGTAGGTTACAGGTAAGTCCCATATCGGCCGAATCCATGCTGGTAGCCACCTGGATTCCATACGTAGCCGCCGTCGAATCATAGTACACGGTGCCCACTGCTTCTTTCAGTTCTCTGACAAAGGCGCCTGCCTGGGGGCAGGGATCTACTCTTTCTTTTTTCTGACAACCGACCAGGAAGGTCAGAAAAGCGATAAGCTTAATGATCGATAGGCAAGGCTTCATACGATTGATGGAAATAAATTTAATTGTTAGAGGCAGAATCACAGGCCGGGGTTGGAATACATCCTAAAAGATTAATTGCTCTATTTATAGGGGAGCAAGGAATTAGGTCACCTTCCCACGTTGTGGAGTGGCCAGCAAACCGGGCCTACTGGATTACCGTAGGCTTCTGAGTTAACACTGACTATCGGCCTGAGTCGCCAATAAATAGGCTATCGACAAAATTGACTCCATTGAAAAAAGCAGGATTCAGATTGGCGACCAAATCATTTCCATCAGCTGTGCCGAGGCTGTTTACAAACGGCTGAAGGGATTACCGTAGGCTGAGCCCTTAGGTAATTTTCGGTGTTCTATTTCTACGAAATAAAACCTCGTGACTGACCTTGGCCCTGAAAATTAGACATTGAATGAGAAGATGAGTTTTTTGACTAAGAGAAGAACGCGGAAGTAGTGATTTAACGTTTATCAAACGCCAGATTAGAAAATGTAACGGAGCAGTACTATTATACAAATAAGATTTGGGAAAGCCTTACTACTGGTTGTGACTCATTAAATCCAGCTTTACATTCAGTTTAAACATACCTTCGACGCAATACCTGGCACAACAGTTGCGGCGAATCCAGTTGATGACAAAGTTTCATATAATCAATTTTAACACCATCGCTTTAGCGTATCTTGTAGTAGATTCACCCAACTTTTCAATTGGAAATGCTTGATAGCCTTAGAAGGCTATTACCCTCTCGTATGGTTCGCGTATTTGTTTTTTTTCTGCTCCTGGGCTGGCTGTTAACGAGCAGTCAACTCACTCAAGCACAATTCGTTAAAAATTATCAGTTTGATTCGCCCATCGTATCGATTCTCGAAAAAGAGCACACGCTTTTTGTCGCTACTCAGCAAAACGGAGTTTATGTTTCGACCGACCGCGGTAAGACGTGGGAAAACCGGTGGTATGACCGTTACATGGATTTAGTGAAAAGGGTGGAATGGCATGCAGTAAACGTCAATTCAATGGTTTTCTGCGGAAACCGGTTACTGGTCGCCACCGATGGAGGAATATTTGTCTCCGATGACCAGGCCTTCAGCTGGCACCGGGGCAACAATCCTTTCGAATATATTTCGCCGGCGGCCCCCATTATTGATAGCAAACCGACCTATACGTCTACCTATTTATCCCTTTCGGTCCAGGGCACTAGGATTTACTGCGTCGAACGGTTTTTTGACCTTGCCAAAGCCACGTATGCTACCCGGATGATTTATTCAACCGATCAGGGGGACAACTGGCACATTTTTTTTCAGGATCCTACCGTAACCGTTGGTGCCGTTACCGCTACGGCAACGGGTGTATACATCGGGGGAGCCTCTGAAGGCAAAACCTGGCTCCGACACCAGCCAACTGGTAGCAACCAATGGCAAAAGGTAGAGCTTAATACCGAAATCGGCAAAATCACGTCCATTCAATTTGACAAGAAGAACATTCTGATTAGTGGCATTCGAGACTGGAAGGATGAGGGCGGTGCCATTTATGGCGTCTTAATTGGCTGCGTGACCTCAACGGATGAGGGGCAGCATTGGCAGCATGCGGATTTTCCCATTTTTGATGGCTTTATAAATGTTCCTGTCCATGCAACGACCGCTGCCCAGGGCCTTTTTATCGTTGGATTGCGGAGTCAGATTGCGTATTCCACCGGTTCTCAGTGGACAACCGATACGCTGGGCCTCTTTCAGCCTAGTGCTTTGCCGGAAGGAGGCATGCTCATCAGCCGGGACACCCTCTGGATGGGCTTCCAGGACTATACCAGCTTAGACGCAGGCTTGCAGTCCAGACTTCCTTCGAGTGGTCATCTAGTCAGACGCCCCCTGAGTGATTTTCAAGCGGATCGTTCCCAACCGCTTCCCCCCGGACTCCTAAAGGCGGATGCCCGCTACCGCAACCAGATTCAACTCAGTTGGCAACGCAGCCATGAAAGGCCGTATCAGTACCTGCTTGAGCGATCGGATAACGACCCGGATCATTTTCAGCAAATTGCCAAGGTGTCAGCCTCGACCCAATTTTATACCGACACCCAGGTACTGAATGGGAATACCTATTTTTACCGCCTGCGGACCCAAGGGGCCACTCCGACCCAGCAATCGGTTTACACGCCCGTTCTTAAAGTGCCCAAACCGCAAATCCGACTGCGACCGGCCTACCTGAGTCGGTTAGAAGATGTTCAGATGCC
This sequence comes from Larkinella arboricola, assembly GCF_003259745.1. Lineage (GTDB taxonomy): Bacteria > Bacteroidota > Bacteroidia > Cytophagales > Spirosomataceae > Larkinella > Larkinella arboricola. The sequence continues at coordinate 29,244 of NZ_QLMC01000012.1, forward strand.
TTCGAAGGATACGCTTTTTGCCCGGTGTGGGTCGGAGCTAGTTCGTTCAACGGACGGTGGGCAGACCTGGGCCGAGTTGACACCGTGCTTCTTTTCTCATGCCCGGTATGATCGCTTTTCCAGCAAATTTGTAAGCATTTCTTTTCCCACGGCAAAAATTGGCTATGGTTTGATTGACACGGGCATGATGCTCAAAACGCAGGATGGGGGAGAGTCCTGGGTTCTTATTCCCAATCTGGCCGGCCATAACCTGGTTAAAATCTTTTTTGAGAGCCCGGCCAGCGGCTTTGCGTTCGTGCATGATGCCCGGTCCGATGGCGATTTGCTCTATAAAACCACCGATGGTGGGCAAACCTTCCGGCCGGTCGTTGAAGGACTCCGGTTGAGAGCGCTTAAACGCCAGAATGGCTTGTGGGTTGGGTTAGATAATAACCAAAAGCTCGTGTTTACGGCAGACGGCAACACCTGGACGCATAGTGAACAAACGGCTTTCGTTCCCTTTGTTTTCTCCCCTAAGCGGTTTATCGTGGTCGAACGCGATTACAACCAGGATGTCGTCAAGCAAACCCATGACGGCGGTCAAACCTGGGAAGTGCTTAAGCTACCGGTTGGCTATAGGGATCAGATTCATGCGATTCAGTTTATCAACGAAACCGTGGGGTTTATCCTAGGTGGGCCCCTGAACGGTACGGGTCGCCCAGCCTTTGTTTACCGAACCATTGATGGGGGAGCCAGTTGGGTACCGATTCGGACGCCTGAGCTAATCCGGGGTGAAGCGACCGAATTAGCCTTTGTAGGCAACCACTTATTTTTGGTTTGTGAGCCCGATAAAAACCAGGATAACTTGCCTTATTCTTTCCTGGGAAATGTTCTCAGGTCCACCGATGCGGGAGAAACCTGGGAATTTGTCAGCAACATTCATAATTCCCACGACTACACTACGGCATCCGTATCGTTTAGCACCCCGAAAAATGGAGTGTTGCTGACTCGAAATACCCAGGGTGGTTACCACAATTTTTATTACCAAACCGTCGATGGTGGGATTAACTGGTTGAGGAAAAGCCTGGATGATTGGGCTCCGCTCTGGCAGGTAAAATTCATCAATGCGAATGATGGCTTTCTGATCGGACCCAACCTGATTTACTACACCACAGATGGGGGCAAGCAGTGGAGCAAACAATCGGTAACGGCTTTTTCAGTGACTCGTTTACCCTACCAGTATAGTGCCCCGGGGGTCGATTACCTGGTGGCGCATGATGGCTATTTTCAGTTCTTAAGTGCCAAGTATTGGGTGGCCCTCAGTGATGACGATAAACTGTACGTCAGCACAAACCAGGGACAAACTTGGCAGCAGCTACCCACGCCAGTACTACAAAAGCCGGAATTTTATTTTGTCACCGAAAAAATCGGGTATGTCACCGTGACGGGGCCGCACTCGAACACGATTGATCATATCTACTTTGGAGCTCAGTTATACAAGACCACCGACGGAGGCTCCACCTGGGCTAAAGTGGGGCCTATTCGTGACCACGGTTTGTATTTTTTAACCGAACATATTGGGTTTGCGGGTAAGAAGCGGACGAGCAATGGCGGCAAAAGTTGGGAGCCGATTGCGGCTTTTTCGGAAAACTATTATTTGGGAAGTGCCAAGTACCACTTCATTGATCAAAAGACCGGGTATGCCGAAGGCCGACTCCTGACGACCGATGCCGGGGAAACCTGGACATCGCTTGCTTATCTGGATGAAACTACGTTGCATCAGGCCACTATGCGACTCAATACCACGATGCTGGCCGTGGACCGGTTGTACACCCAAGATGGCGTCAAACTCCTGCCCAATGCCGCACCCTGCAATCCCGTACAAATCCTTGGAGACAGTACGGTACTGATCGAACAAACGGCCCAAAGCACGTATAAAGTCCAGGCTCCCCTGTATCGGCCGGATATTGGGTATAGCTGGTCCATAAATACGGGGGGCACGTTCGTGGAAAAGGCCGATAGCGTGACGGTAACGTGGGATAAAGCCACCCCGGCGAATTCCTTTCTGCTGTCGGTGAAAGCCGTTAACGATGGTGGAGAAAGTACACCGGTAAACCGGCTTATTGCCCGTAAACTCATTATCACGGCTACCCAGCCCAGTGTGTCGACCCGGGTGGACGTGTTTCCCAATCCAACTGCGGACCGGCTTCACCTTAAAGCCCCGCCCTCCATCAAAATTCAATCCGTACACTGGTATCAAAATGATGGAAAGGAATTGCACGTGCCCCCGGCTGCAGATGGGTCTTATCCGGTAAGCCACTTGCCCTTCGGAATTTACTGGATCCGCATCCAGCTCAACAGTCACCAAGGGGAGACGAAACGAATCCTGATCGCTCCCTAATGGAGAGAAAAGCCCAGAGGGATGCTTATTCTCCAAGATGGCTACAGAGTAACAACCAGAATCCCGCAGCCAGTCGTTGTTGACCATGCAGATAAAGGGAAAAACAAGCCTCTAAGCCTTGAGTCAATAAAAGCATGTGTCGGTTGGCAGTTGTATAAAATAGACATGAAAAGTCTTACAAGCCTAGGTTCATGGCGGCATTGTGCTGGCGAATATTTTCCAGGCGGGTGTACTTCTGAATCATCAACGTGGTCTTGTGCTTGGTCTGGCGCATGACCTCCGAGTCATCGGCGCCGGCCAGCTTGGCAATGGTGACAAACGAAGCCCTCAGCGAGTGGGCCGAATACGAAGGCCCCATGTAACGCTTGACCAGATCATTCACTGTCTTGCCGGTGAGTCGGTCGGCGGTGAGCTGATCACCCTTGCGCACCCGAACGAACAAGGGATTCCGGCCCACAGAAGCCGTATTCAGCCGACCTACCCAAGCCTGCAGGGTGCGGATGGGACACAGGGCCACTTCGGGACTGTAATAAATGGCCTTCTCTTCGTGATCCCCGTACGGGTTGGTCTTGCTGCGGCCCATTGAAACGATGAGCCCTTCCTCGGTAAAGGAAAGATCCTCCACGTTTAAAGCCACCAGCTCCGAGCGCCGGAAGGCACCGGTAAAGCCTAAAAGCAACAGGGCCTTGTTGCGCAGGCCCGCCAGCGAGTCGGTCTCCATGCCCCTGAGCAACGTTTTCATCCGGTGGAGGGTAAAAGCGGGCGCCTGTTTCTGGCGGATGCCCTTGGTGCGCTTGATGCCCTCCAGCACAATTCGGACTTGTTTGTCGGTGGCGGGACTGTTGAAGCCCCGCACCTGGTGGAGCTTGGAGATGGCCGCCAGCTTACGGGTCAAGGTAGCCCACTTGCAGGTGTCAGCCAGGGGCGCCGCATAAGCGGCCAGGGTGATGGGCAGAGTGGGCAAATCGTCCAAGCCCTGCTCAAAACAGTAGGCTTGAAAGTGCCGCAGGTCGGTGCGGTAGGCGCGCTGGGTATTGGCGGCTCCTTCCAGACCGGTGCGGGCGTAGTGGGCTACGCAGTCGACCAGGGTAGCAGATAAATTCACTGTGGGACCCGAAGGCCTAAGGTCTTTTTTCACACATTGGCATTGTATGGGTTTAGATAAGCAAAAGTAGAAAGAAAAGTAATATTACTTTTGATAACTAAAGTTTATCGGAAGTAACATGAGATTAAGTAATTGATGGTTGAAGGGGGTATTCTGTTTAAATCGTTTAACGAAGCTACCATTAGCTTGATCGCCAGTACCTTTAGAGTTGTCGAGATGACAGCAAATGTCTTGGTCTCACTATCATTTTATAACGGAGTTGTGAAAAGTCATTTACAAGGCGGTGAAAAGTCAAATTCTATCCATTGCTAATGGCGAAGACACACCCAAGTGGGAAAGGGGAATAAATTTGGGGCTGATCAAGCTAGTGAATTGAGTGCTCAAACCAAGGAATTCAAATTAACTCACTCAGGCCAGGTCTCTAATCCGGCTGCAATTCGTAAAGCTCGTTGCACATCTTCCCAATAATAGCCACTATCGTAGTCGTTCGAAAGTCTATCACAGATACTCAGAAAATCACTAGCAGCCTGCACGCGCTGCTGTTGAGCCATGGTAAGATCGGGCTCAGGCGGGATTTGATTTGGTGGGGTGGTCCTGTTTGGCCGGACACTTTACTTATGAGAGTTTAATAAAACAGTTCGATGAAATTGGTTTTCAAAATCAATCGGTGAACAATACCCTAGCGACGAATGCAATCGACGGACGTTATAATGCCCTTCAATGTAATTAAACAACTCATTGCGTGCGTCTTGCAGGTTCATAAAACATCCATCTTCCAGCAACTCCGCTTTTAGACGCCCCCAGAATGATTCTGCATGGGCGTTTTGATAGGGATTTTTCGCTTCAGCCATGCTCTGCCGACACCGCCATTTATCCAGCCGTTGCCGGAAAGAATGACCAAAATACTGACCACCCCGGTCTGAGTGGACGATCAGGCCCGGTTTCGGTTGCCGCTGCTTGAGAGCCTGATCAAAAGCCTGCACAATTAGGCTTTCTTTCATGTGCTTGTCGACCCACCAGCCGACAATCCGACGGGAAAATAGATCTAACCAACTGGCTAGATAGGCCCATTTTCCATCTGCCAAAGGCAAATACGTAATATCGCCAACCCAAACCTGATTAGGTACCGTAGGCTTGCCGAACTCAAGTAACCGGTTAGGGCAAGCCATTAAGCCATGGTTGGAGTTAGTCGTTTTTGGCACGAAACTACGGGGCTGAATCGCTCGCCAATCCTGTTCGTGCATCAATCGGCGAACCCGATGTCGACCCGCCTTTACTCCCTGTTTTTTCAGCGCTTCCAGTACACGACGACTCCCATATCGCCGACTATTGTCCCAAAAGATCGTTTCAATCGCCGTTGTCACGGGTTGATCGTCAATCACTTGTATAAAAATTATGCCGTTACGATAAGCATAATAGCTACTCTTACTAACAGCCAGCACTTTACAAAGCAGTCTGACTGGAAAGGCGGTTTCTTCGGCCTGAATGAATCGATAGATTTGCCTTATGTCTGTCGGCTTGGGCAGCCCCGCTGAAAATGGCGACAGCTTTTTTTAGGATCTCGCGCCGGGCGACGGTCGCTCCATCTCCGCTTGGCGTAGTTGCCGACGTAAGCTGTCGACTTCTTGTTGAAGAGTTTGATCTCCTTTTTCCCCTTTGCAACTTGCCTTCCGCCAGGCGTGAATTAGGCTGTCGCTAATACCCATCTTGCGGGCCACGGCCATGATGGGTTCACCATTGGCTACTAGCCGCAGCACATCGGCCCGCGCGGACGGCTCCGTTAAACTCGGCGGTATACTTTCGTTTTGGTTGTTGGGATTGGTTCATGCCGGGCCGACGCATCGGCACACGAAGTTAAAAAAGTTTCGTGTCCGGATTTTTAGGACCATATCATGGGACATCTTCCATAGACACAAAGGTAACAAGAAGAGCATTAAAAAGCCCTCTGGAGTGAACCGAGAGGGCTGTTGAAGCATAACAGAATAAAAACGGCCGTTTTAGAAGTTTATTGTGTAGCCTGAAACAGGAGGAACATTATTTAGCACTTTTTTTCATCAATACGAAGCGAGCATCCTTTGAACTAGTGTTAGCAAAATACCATGATCGCGTTGCTAGCTTCTAATCTTAAGCAACTGAAGGAGAAGGCCTACAGAGCTTAAAGGACCGTTTAAGCCTTGTAATAAGATTGACACTTGCCTGCCCAATCCCGTGGAACACTTACTTGTTGAAAAATCAGAAGAATATCACAGAGCCACTACCAGCGTAATGGACTTGTTATGAAAATTCAAATATGCTATCTGTAATTTGTGTAATCTGTTACCAACCCACTAAAGACGCTGCTAAGTCATCAAAGTCTATCTTCTATAGATTAATAATAATGTAGGTTTGAGTACAAGCAAATACGGAAAAAGGGAGATAATACGGTTTGCTTAGAAAACTTATTACTGTTCCTCAATCCGGCCACTACTCCAAACCGGCTGCAATCTGTAGGGTCCGGGATTTATTCACCTATGTTCTTCAACAGACGTTGAGAACACAATCGGAGCTCTTTTCAAAAACTCCCGCTCCCCTTTCTCAATCATGGTTGAAGGTGTTAATCTCCAAAAGGCAGGGACGTAATATCTATAGTGATATTAATTAAAAACTGTAAATTTAGGTGAATAATGGGAGCCAAGGGCCAGTCCGAAAGATTTCATTCAAACCCCTCGACAATCGCGGGGACTTGTGCCTGCATACGATGACAAGCTGACACTCGACTTCTCTCGACCGGTAGAACTTACAGATATATTGGAATGGCTATTCAAAATTCGCCTTGAAAGCTTAACACTTATCTAATTTAAAAAGGTTAAGAATGCTGCGATACTGCTTTTCAATACAAGTATTAGTGGTATTCAAACTTGAAAAATTAATCTTATGATTAAGATACCAGGAAACTTAACAATTCCTAAAATACAGAAGTTATATTATGATTTATCCCTAAACAATAACTCGGTTGTTGATGTACAGTTGCCTAAAAGAATAGAAAAATTGGATTTCGGAGTCTTTTTTTCATTCCTACAGTTTTTAGCCACGTGGATCAGAAAAGAAAACTCTGGCAAATTATGTCTACCTATTAATAGTATTGAAGAGGCGATCCATTATCTTAACGATAATGAATTTGTTTATCCCTCAATTGTACTCTCTTGGGAAAAAGATATTGTTGATAATAATGGTAATAATATAAAAAAACATCTTAAAACCCCAAGTAAACAGTATTATGAAAGGATGGATTATTTCGAGTTAAAAGGTACATCAGTGCCTTTATATTGTTTCGATCACGATAAATCAGATAGAGGATTGTCTAAGCATTTTTACAAAAATAATAGAGAGTTAGTTTCTGAAGATGTATTAGGCTTTAATTTATATAGAGCATTTCAAAAAATTGGGTTTCATAATCCGTCAGTATTTAGAAAAAGTATCAAGGAAAGCTTAAACTCATTTACCTCGATTATTCATGAACTTTTTTCAAACACACATGAGCATGCAAAAACAAATGAGTTAGGATTTAATTTATATCCTAACATAAGAGCCTTACAATTAAAATTCCACAAAAAACCTATTGTAAAATATATTGAAACATATAATAATTTTAACGGGCTTTCAGATTATTTCAAATCAGATTTCAAAGTCAACGAATCAGGGGACTTATATCTTATTGAAATTTCCATATTAGATAGTGGCCCAGGGTTGGTCAAGAGGTATAAAGGTGTTTCTACATATAATATGAGTATAAACGAAGAAGTTGACATAATAAAAAAATGTTTGTATAGGCATACTACTTCAACTAGTAGCTTTAGAGCTGAAACTAAAGGAATAGGTTTAGACCGAGTTCTTCAAACTATCGATGGTCGGGGATTCGTAAGGATTAAAAGCGGTCGAGTTGACATTTTTAGAGACATGAAATCTAAAAGGTACTTTCATCATGATAACGCTTCTGATATACAGATTTACGATTGGCAGACTAACAGTGATGTGAACTTTACGGTATTCCCTCCTGCTGAAGGCACATTAATTTCTATTTTCTTTCCCCTAGATTACCAATAATGAGAAACTACTTTATATTTCAATATGAAGACTTAGTTTCTTCAAAGCAAAAATTTAGAGCGACAGTAATATTTATTCCCCATGAGAAAATTCATTCTCAGAATACTTTGTCGCAAGAAATAAGCTATTTCTTTCAAGAAAATAGTATTACTGAAAAATTAGTTGTAATCCTTCCGGAATATCTTGACAAGGAGTCCTTGAAATATTTCTTTCAGTATAGGGACGATACCTTTGTACGGATTCCAGGTAAATCTTCAGACTATTTTGAAAAAAGTTTACTTATATATTCGTTTAACTCGTCAGGTGAGCTTGAACTTAAATTTGGTAATAAGCCGAAAAACGAAAAAAAATTTATCAGTTTACTACTAAGAAGTGGTTCAACAACTATATTTAAGAATAATGGTGGTTTAGTTGAGTCAACCCCTGATCATCACTTTGTTTTTCCATCAAATAAGCATAGCTCAAAATTTTTAAGAACAGGCAATGTATTAATTTATCAATCTGAAATTTTCTTTCTAGCTATTCAACTTCTAAAGCATATGAAAGAAGTTAGCAGCATTTACTGTGATACTTCTTCAATTAATGTTCTTCCTTATGCAGTTTTTGAGCTTCAAAGAAGATTCAAATTATCATTTGAATGTCCAACTGTTCATAGCTTTTCATCTTACGAGATGTTTGAATCTTATAAAGAAAGCTTTCCATATGATTCTTTGATCCTTATATCAGCTTCAACATCTGGTAATATTGTGGATAGAATTTTAAATGAGAAGCGAGCTGAAAGGTCACAAATTCAAGTTATATACTTTTTGGGACCTAATGAAAAATATCAAAATCATATCTCTAATGTAATTTGTAACTTAACGAAAGATGAAAACTTTCAATTAGGTGAACTTGAATTTAAAACATATAACTCTTCTGATAAATGTGAACTGTGTTCTATTGCGCATTCAAGGCCAATAAATATACGCAGTGATGTTTTCCTAACGGTGCAGCCTAAAGTTGAAGTCCATCTCTTAAAAACAACTAATGATTATAATCCTAAGCCTGTCAGTCAATTTGTCCAAAAGTTTAGAGGCTACTCAGATACCGACAACGTAATCAAAGTATTTTACAAAGAAAATGATGCTAATGCTGATTATGAAATTTACTTCGATTTTGCACATCTTATTGAAAACATTGAAGATGAGAAGTTTAGTAAATTTAAAGAATCGCTAAATAGATATATTGACAAAACGATCCCTGCCAATACCAAATATATTTTATACTTACCAGATATTGCTTCAAAAAAACTTGCAGAATATATTGTCGCAAAAATACCAACTAATGTAAATTTGAAGTTAATAAAATTAGAACAAAATTTTATTGATCAAATTATAGAAGAAAGCGGCTCTTTAATAATTGTTGCATCTTGCATTTCAACTGGAAAAAAGCTGTTACAGATAAGCCGGTTGATGAGAAGCCGCGAAAATATAAATTTGGTATATTTCGTAGGTATATATCGGCCAATATCAGAAAAATTCTCAATCGAACTTATTAATGATTTAAAAAAGGGTAAAGATAAGAGTGATGAAAGGCCTTTTATATCTGTGGAACAAATAAACTGTTCAATACAACAGGTAAGTACATCTTGGGAAAACGAGAAACATTTTTTCGAAAAAATGCTCAGTACAGTTAACGATGAAAGTGATAAAGTTTTGTATGATTACATTAATGATAGGTTAGATACCTTAAGGAAAAACAAAGAAACTAGGGGGCTATCAGATAAAGTATTTTTAAGAAAATATAATGGCGAGAATTTATATTTAAGAAAAAATTTTGCTTTTTGGAATTTTACAGATTATACTAAAGATGACATTTCACAATCCGAGGTATATTTTACTATATCAACTTTAGTTACAAATTTAGAGAATAATGATATAAATTTATTTCCATCTTTGAAGCAAACTAATTATGTTAGAAATATCTTAAGTCCTAGAAACTTTCATAGATTTAATGATGGTATAATTCAAGCGTCACTATTGAGGGCTGGCAAGTCAGACTTCTTTTCATATTATTTAGATAGCGAGTCTAATTTAAAAATGAAAGAATTCTTACTTAGTATTATTGAAAAGTATAATACAGAAGATGGTGAAGCATTATTAGAGTTTTTACTTGCAATAGGCCTTAAAAAGTTAAGATTAAAGCGAGAAGATTTAAGAGAAGTGTTAGCAATAGCTCAAAAATGTGAAAATATATTAATTGCGGGAATATCAAAGTATATTTATAATATAGTCTAACATTTTAGGTTATAATGTGGCGACGGATCAGTGAATTTTTTGTTGGTAAAATCAGGTATTGGATATGAAAAACTTAAATTTTACTCGAGAGTTTAACAAGTTACTGGACATATTAAATAGAAAGGAATCGTACTTATCGGGCCCTAAATTTATCAATGTAGTTAGGAAAGTTGATCCGTATTTTCCTGATTACAATAAGTTTATTGACATCAGAAAAAGTGAAAATAAAAGCACCAGTCGCAAAGATTACTTTTATGACATACTTTTAGCAATGGATGAGTCAGGTAGAAGTGTGCTCATCGAGAAATTGTACGAGGCGGCTGATGAGCAATTGAGAAATAATCATATACCAACTGAAGAAGAGTTTATTCAAGATAAAAGTCTCATATCCCAACCTACATCATCGATTAAAGTAGAAGTACAACATGGATTCAAACAGTCAACATTAATACATCCTAAAGTATTTATTTCATATGCCTGGGAAAGTGATGAGTTGAAAAAATGGGTGAGACAATTAGCCATTGATTTAAGAAAAAACGGTATTGATGCGACAATAGATCAATGGGCAATGGTTCCTGGCGATCAGATGACGCACTTTATGGAAAAATCCATTAGGGAGAACGCCTATGTTTTAATCGTGTGTACTCCAGCTTACAAAAGGAAATCTGAAGAAAGAACTGGTGGTGTTGGATATGAAGGGGATATAATGACTGCTGAGGTTGTAGCTAGTAGTAATCACAGAAAGTTTATTCCCATATTAAAGCATGGAACTAAAAGTGAATCTCTTCCATCTTGGCTTTCAGGTAAATATTACATTGATCTGTCAAGTATTAGCCACTTTGAGCGTAATTTTGAAGATTTACTGACCACTATATTTAATACCCGAGAAGTTGCTCCTAATTTGGGCATTATTCCAAATAGATTTCAACAAAGACCAACAAAAACATACTCTTCAGAAATTGAAGAGTATCATGACATAAAAATAAAAGGAATAGTAGTCGATGAGGTTACGCAGCCATTAAACGACGGCTCAAGAGGTAGTGGTTTATACAAAATACCTTTTGAATTAAACAAACAGCCAAATTCAGAGTGGATACAATTGTTTATTAGCGCTTTCGACAGACCCTCAGAATTTACATCTATGCATCGGCCAGGTATAGCTTCTGTCAATGGAAACAAAATTTATTTAGACGGTACTACTATAGAAGAAGTAGAGCGTTACCATAAAAAGACATTGAAGTTAGCCGTAAATGTTGCTAATCGTCATTATTCAGAAATTTTAAAGCAGAAGCAAGGAGAAGCTGAATTAGATCAGTTAAGAAAGGTTCAACATAGAAAATATATTGATGAGGCAAGTAAAAGGATAAGTTTTGACGATTGAATTTAAAATAGTAGATATTTTTGCCTCAATAGCTATCCATTCCAGTCCTTGATCAGTAAAAATGCTCCATCAGACTGTTTTCAGTTTTAGTCAGTATTTTTATTATTCGTCGTGGAAATGTCTGCGGCAAGCAATACTTTCATCCTTACCTAACTTAAAGTGAGCAGAATTTGGTGAAATCAATTTACGAAATTCAACCTATTGATATCAGCGGTCGTCATGCGCGAAATGGTTTTGATTATCAAGATCATATTGGCGCAGGCTTTTGTTTGGACATGTTGCTTCGGGAAGATCTCGAAGAGATTTGGTTTGAAACCCACGATGACATCACGCTCCTATGGCATGGCCAAGCCGGAATTCGCGTTGAGTTTGTTCAGGTCAAATCCAATAATCTCTCCTCTAGATGGTCAGTAAAGTCGATCACACATCGTGATAATGGTCCCGGTTCGTCTTTGCTCGAAAAATCCTTGTTTCAGTATCGGTGTAAAGAAGCTTCTACGTTTCGGATTGTTACAGCTTATGACGTTCACGCTGATTTAGAACTATTAAAATTAGAAATTTCTAGTCGTCCGTGCATTAATGACTCGGATAACTTGAAGGCATTAGTTACGAAGATTAAGCAGCGTTTCGGGGGAGATATAGTCGTACCAGAATCTGGTATAGGTGTTGATTTCTGGGTTGACAACTGCCGGTGGGACAAACGTCCTGATGACATTGTACAAGTTGAAAATCACAATAAGCTACTTTCTGAGCAAGTGTTCAAGAGTAAACGGGTCAACTTGGTACCTGAGCACAGGGATGAACTGTACATGAAGCTTCTTTTTTTAGTGAAGGAAGCCTCTTCGAAAAATTTGACTACTTTTCCAGGGTGTTATAAGATCACTCGTCGTTACCTGAATGACTGGTTTGATAAAACACAGTTGCTTTTATCAAATTATAGCAGGTCTGACAATCCACTTCGCGACAAAATGCAGGCTGCAGGCTTACCTGATCCCCTTGTCCTTACTGCGGAAGATTTACATTGGCGCTACAGAGAGGCTCGTTTGGACCCTGACTATTATGGTGGCCCAACTGCATTCAAACGTCTAGAGGACGAGGTTATGTCCTTTCTACCAAAGTTACAATCTTACCAGTATAGTCTAAGCGGTTCATTTGATTCATTGCAGTTCCATAAATTCTGTATTGATGAGGTTTATAAAATTATTGAAAAGGATCGATTAAGTGAGTTTTCTTTGCCGGAACATATTGCAGCGGGCTTTTTTTATCAGGTTACGAACCGTTGTTTAATGCGTTTTACTGTAAACAGCTGATGAGATCTATTAATAATCTTAGGGGTTTCTCATCAGGAAAGACGCTTTCTTCAGATGATTTGATTGAATTCCACGCTTCTCGATTATTGCTGCTAATCCAATTATGTGGCATTAAGGATTCTAAAACAAAAACGGCAAAAATAGAAGGATTAACTAAGTTAGCTAAACTTGATTTTTTTGTTCGGCATCCTGCATTTTTCAACAAAGTAGCCGCTCATTTGAGCAGCAGTGATTCGATTCAAAGTGACGATATTGAATCTAAAATGGTACGCTTTCATTACGGTCCATGGGATAAGCGCTATTACCAGATTATACCATATTTGGAAGCAAGAGGCTTAATTTGGGTTTTAAAAAATGGTAGCGCTTACAATTTTGTCCTAACTAATTTGGGTAAGTCCATTGCTGAACAACTCCTTGCTCATGACGAGTTTGGGGAAGTCTCGGAGCGCATGAAATCCGTTAAAAAATTACTGGGTGGTAAAACTGGCAATTTTTTAAAAGAACTCATTTACAAAGTTTTTGACGAAGAAGTCAAAGAAAAAAACTTAGATGACCTTATTTGAATTCATCAACGATCATGAGTGAGAAATTGCTTGTTAAAACCATTATTCGCACTAATTCTCTTGGGGAAAAAGAGATGATTGAATTTTCCAATGGCGTGAATTTATTAGTTGGCGCTTCGAATAGTGGAAAAACAGTTTGGTTGATGATGCTGGATTACCTACTCGGTGACGCCGGACCAGTGGAAGACGCACTTAATAAGGACGACAGAGATGGGCAATTCCTATATGAGATTTACGATCAACTGAGTGCAGTAATTGAAATAAATAATGTAGAGTATCTGATTGAACGCAAGTGGAAACAGAAAGGATTAAAATCTAAAATTCTTGTTGACGACAAAGCCTACGATGCCTCCGAATTCTCGAAATTTATTCTTGATAAGCTATCAATCCCAGTTTTAAAATTTCCTAAAGGCAACCCCTATCAGGATGGTGCCTGGATTGAACTCACGTTCCGTATTCTGTTTAGGCATATTTACCGTCAAGAACGGTTCTGGAGCGATCTGGCGGATAAGCAGCCGGAGAGTGAACAACATGCGGCCATTTGTCAATTTCTTGGTTTAGCAGAAGATCTCTTTTCTCCTTTAGGTAATGAACTCATTGACAAGCGCAAAGAGTTAATTCGCCTTCAAGCACAAAAGGATCAATTTCAGGAAGTTCTTGACCAGATCACTAAACGTCTGCTTCCTGTAGGAGAAAAAAGTATAACATTTGTTACGGTTGATTCCCTAAGTGAACGCATCAAGGAACTTCGTGACCAGTCACAGGTTCTACTGGCTCAACGACAAAGTATAATTGCAAATGGGATAAATGCCTCATTGAATGAGGGTAAACCGGATGTAGTTTTAGAGATTAAATTAACCGAAGATCGAGCCCGTATTGTTCAGGAGTTGGAAACCTCAGCGGAACTGCGTAAACGAGAAACGGAAAAATTGAATCGCTTTGTGAATTTACTCAAATCTGTTGACTCCGAGTATAGCAAACTAAACCGAGCTAAATCGGCTGGTGAATTATTAGCTGACATAAAAATTACGCACTGTCCGGCCTGTGATCAAGAAATTGACCCAAAACCTGTGGATGATGAAACCTGCTTTTTATGCCATCAAACCCTAAATCACACTGCTAATGAAGATCGAGTGGAGTTTGAGCTTCATCAACTGGATAGTGAGCGGAAAGAACTGCGGGAATTAATTGAGCGAATTAAGAGTGAACAGCTTGAGTTGTCCTGAACCCTTAAAAATGAGCCAGTGAAAAGTAGCGTAAAAAACATAACTTTCACTGTAATTGAAAAGGGGAATGAAAGCAAATCGATTTACCGAATCGCAGATTGTAGCGATCCTTAAACAACAGGATAGCGGTCAAACCGTCGCCCAGATTACCCGGGAGCATGGCATTAGTGAGGCCACGTTTTATAATTGGCGGGCCAAATACGGCGGCATGCAGGTTTCGGAAGTCAAGCGGCTTAAAGAGTTGGAAGAAGAGAATCGCCGGCTGAAGAAGATGTATGCCGAGCTGAGTCTGCAAAACGAAATTATTAAGGAGGTTCTGGGAAAAAAGTGGTGAGGCCTGCTGAGC
>NZ_QLMC01000013.1 GCF_003259745.1 Larkinella arboricola
GTACCGCCACCAACCCCATCCTCTACGTCAGCTCCAGCGATAGCCGCATGGGCGGACCCGAGGGTGATCTGAACCTGGACACCAACTCGGGCATCGTCTCCAAACTGACCAAAACCCCCACCGGCTGGCAGAAAGTGGACCTGGTCCGGGGGCTGCCCCGCTCGGAGGAGAACCATGCCACCAACGGCCTGCAACTGGATGGCAACAAGCTCTACCTGGTGGTGGGGGGCCACACCAATGCGGGTAGCCCCTCAACCAACTTTGCCTATACACCCGAGTATGCCCTGGCGGCCTGTGTGCTCTCGATCGACCTGGCGGTGATTGAAGCACTGCCCACCCGGGGCAGTGGCAACACGGCTTACAAGTATGATCTGCCCACCCTGGATGACCCCGACCGGGCGGGCAACCCCGATGCGAATGATCCCTTTGGGGGCAATGATGGGCTGAACCAGGCCAAGCTGGTAGCGGGTGGTCCGGTGCAGGTGTTTGCCACAGGGTTCCGCAATGCGTATGATCTGGTGATCACCCGGGCCCGCAAGATGTATGTGACCGACAACGGAGCCAACCCGGGCTGGGGTGGTCATCCGGCCAGTGAGGGGGTGGGCACGGCCACCAACAACTATGTGACGGGCGAGCCGGGTTCGACGGGTTCGGGTCCGAATGATCCCAAGGTCAACAACCTGGACAACTTTCACTATGTAGGGGATTTGCGGACGTATGTGCCGGGCAGCTTCTACGGGGGGCACCCGCACCCGATCCGGGCTAATCCGGCAGGGGCGGGTTTGTACACCCACAACGGGACGAGTGGGGTATGGCGCACCAGCACGAGCGGTCCTAATCCGCTGCCTTCGGACTGGCCGCCAGTGCCGGTCAGCATGGCCCACCCGATTGAAGGCGATTTTCAGAATCCGGGTGAAACCGACAACGCTTTGCTGACATTTCCCGCTTCCAGCAACGGGATTGTGGAGTACACGGCTTCGGGTTTCAACAACGGCCTGAAGGGGCATCTGCTGGTGGCTTCCTTTGATGGGACCATCCAAACCATTTCGCTTACGGCCGATGGCCGTGATGTAACGAACAGCCGTGGTGCGAAGAAAAAGAACCTGGACCTGCCGTTTGCTTCCAACTTTGGCTCGCAGCCTCTGGACATAACCGCTCAGGGCGATAACGACATTTTTCCCGGTACGGTCTGGGTGGTGTGCTATTTGCAAAACCAGATTTATGTCTTTGAACCCGAGGCTGCCGGGGGCGGTTGTTCGGCGGCCTACAGCACGGGGTTTGACGATGATGGGGATGGTTACAGCAATGCCGATGAGATTGATAATGCCTCCAACCCTTGTTCGGCCTCGAGTCGGCCCAGCGATGCGGACGGTGATAAGATATCGGACTTAAACGATCCGGATGATGACAACGATGGGCTGGCCGATGAGGTGGACTACTTTGCGCTGGATGCCAGCAATGGCATGAATACCACGCTGCCTCTGGAGTACAACCTGTTCAACAATGATCCGGGCACGGGTTTGTTTGGGTTGGGCTTCACAGGGTTGATGCTGCCCATGCGGCCGGGAATTGATTACATGGACCTGTTCGATGAAGACAATTTGATTGCCGGAGGAGCCGTCGGCGCTTTTTCGGTGGTTAACACCACGCCCGGCGATCCATACCAGCCCTTAAACAACCAGGAGAACGGGTTTCAGTTCGGCATCAACACCGATCAGAGTACGGGCCCCTTCACGGTGCAGACCCGGTTGCTAGGACCTTTCTTCAATAACCAGCCACCCGAATACTGGCAGGCATTGGGCTTATTTATTGGAATCGGCGATCAGGATAATTACCTGAAAGTGGTGCTGGGGGGCGATGGCGGTACGGCATTCATCGAAGTGCTCTACGAGAACAATGGCCTGGAAACCAGCACCCGCTATTCGCTACCGGGCGGTTTGCCCAACAGTACCCTGGATTTATACCTGGCGGTTAACCCGGCGACCGGGCGGGTGCAGCCTAAATATGCCAAAGATGGGGGCGCGATCACCAACCTGGGACCGGCCATTCTGGTGGGCGGGAAGATACTGGAGGCCATCCAGGGGCCACCGGCTCTGGCCGTGGGCATTCTCTCGACTTCCTTAGGTTCTACCCCGTTTACGGCCACCTGGGATTTGATCCGGGTAACCAAAGACCCTTTGCCTAACACAGCCCCGGTCTTGACCGCGCCCGGAAGCAAAACGGTGTTGCTGGGTCAGGCGCTGACTTTTACGGCTCAGGCCACCGACAGTGATCTGCCCGCCCAAACGCTGAGCTACAGCGTCAGTGGTGCCGCTGGTGCCAGCATCAACGCCAGCACGGGAGCCTTTAGCTGGACGCCCACCACCACGGGCACCTTCAGCCTGACGCTGAAAGTAGCTGACAACGGTTCACCGGCTTTGTCGGCTCAACAGGTGTTTAGCGTGACCGTATCCCCTCAGTCGGTCCTTAGCTTAAGTATAACAAACGCAACAACGGGGCAGCCCATTCGGGTGATTGCCGCGAATGAGGTGCTGAACCTGAATACACTACCTGAACGTTTGAACATCCGGGCCACGACCAACCCCGGCACCGTAGGATCGGTGGTGTTTGTACTCAGCGGCCAGGAAAGCCGAACCCAGACCGAGACGGCAAAGCCCTACGAATTATTTGGTGACAACAGTACATGGCGACCGGCCGTTGGCAGTTATACCCTGAAAGCCACGCCTTATTCGGGTGCGAGTGGTCAGGGAACGGCCGGAACACCCCTGACGGTAAACTTTACCGTGGTTAATATACCCGTAGTAACCAGCTTTAGCCTCATGAACGCTGCTACGGAAGCAGAAATCAGGCAGATGGCTCCGGGTGAACAACTAAATCTGGCCACCCTACCGACCCAGAGTCTGAATATCCGAGCCAATACTAGCCCGGCTACGGTCGGTTCGGTCAAGTTGGTTCTGAGCGGGAAACAAAACCGTACGCAGACCGAAACCGGCGCTCCTTATTCGCTGTTTGGCGACTCAAATGGAAACTACAATGCCTGGACGCCAGCCGTGGGTAGTTATAACCTGACGGCTACCCCCTATACGGGAGCAGGGGCCACAGGCACAACCGGAACCGCTTTGACCCTGAGCTTTAGTGTTGTCAATCAGCCAACTGGAGCCCGGGTCGTTACAGACCAGAAACCGGAAGTGAATGGTTGGGGCGTCAGGTATTTCCCCAACCCTTTTTCTGACCATTTTACGATAGAATTGCAAGGAGCAAAACCGGCAAAACTTCCAGTGGTCATCCGTGATCTCTACGGTCGTACTATTATGCAACTGGATGATTGTCAGGATGGACAGGTTATCCAGTTAGGGCCGCAGTTTGGGTCGGGTGTGTATGTACTCCAGATCGGAATGGGGCGTCAGGCACGGTGGTACAAACTGGTGAAAGTTCGCTAAAATTGGACATTGTAAACCCCAAAGTGCAGACATTAGCCATCTGCACTTTGGGGTTTATGGCGTTTATAACCGGAAACAAGGATTCTTATCCGGGGAAACCCGGACCGGTTGCTTACTTCCCGCACTTTTGGTAAGCCAACTGGAAAGTCTACTTGTTATAGAGTTGATTAGCGCCAATCGCCACCGCCATGAAAGGGCAGCTTGTCAGAACTAACGATCAACCGTATTGCAATATAGCACGCTGTGTTGTATTGCGGTCAGATCAACGCGAGCGGGCAAAGAAGCCCGTACCAAAACCCGTGTCCGGACGAGGTAGCTGCTCTGGTGGGTTGGTCATACCGAAAGTGAACAGGAGTTTATTAAACCAAGTAAGCGTTATGAAAACGAAAAAATCAACCGAGGAAGTTCGTGAATCGATAGCCGCTGTACCAACAGGGCACGTAAAAGAAACGGATCCCGAAGAGAAGCGGAATGTGCCGGAAGATGGGCCTAGTGGAGAAAATACGAAGAATAACGGGGAGCGCGGGGGCGGCTTGTGGACCAGTGGCGGCCATGTCACATCCGGTGAGAATTACCGTTATACCGATGAAGAGCGGGGTGATAAATAAAAAGTAGATTCCGGGCGCCCTATTGTATGACAAGATCGTCATGCAATAGGGCGCTGATTTATTGTAGTAGATTGCCTCCAGACGCAGCGCCCATCGAAGACACACGGTTTTTCAACACGCTATTGGGTCAACCAGAACCTTACTATCCCGGGCGCTGTGGATTTGTTGAAGAATGCTTTCAAATTCTTCAGCCCGTTTTTCCCACGAGTTTGCCCTTGCAGTTTCAACCCGCTGTCTGATGCGTTCCGGCGAATGATCCTGTAATGCCCGCCGTAAAGCCCTGGCAAAATTCTCGGGGTCATTGGCTAACTCAATCACATCATTAAATTCATCCAGAATAGAAAACGGCGTGGAGACTACGGGTAAGCCCGCGGCCAGGTACTCATTAATCTTCAGTGGATAAATCGTATAGGTATGTTCATTACAGACAAACGGAATAATAGCCGCTGACTGGTTGGCTAACAAAGCAGGAAGGTGTTCGGGCGGCACCGATGGCGTGAAAATTACATTCGGAAAAGCCGAGAGCCGGAGCTGAAGGTCGGGTTCGTTGACTTCGCCAATAAACTGAAAATCCACATCTGGCATAACCCGGACACAATATTCAATCAGGTTCGTATCAATCCGGTTGTCGGCGTTACCCAGATAGCCAACGATGGGTCTGGATGGAGGGTTTTTCTCAGCCAGCAGCCGGGCTTGATGAAAGAGGGTAAAGTTTGCCCCATTTTTGACACAAAAGGTGTTGGGTTGCAGGGCAGATTTGGATTGGCGCAGGGCTTCGGAGGTGGTAATGACGGCATCCACTTGCTGAAGGTAGTCTTTTTCATACCGTTGCCCATGACGGCTAATCCAGCTTTCAGCCGTGATCTCGTCGTAACAATAATAAACCGTTGCAAACTCGTTTAAATGGCCAATCATTGGCAAACCCCAGACCGGATTGAAGGCATTCACGATCAGGGGGTGATGCATTCCGATCCGGGCCATTACTCCACGCAGCTCACTGGTAAGTTGATTGACATTCCACTGGAGTGCTTTGTCATGGGAGGAATTGGGAAGCCAGTTTATCGGCAGGGCCAGGGGAGGAACCCAGATATAAATTTCACTTCCATTATCCAGTTGTAATTTGGTCAGTGAATCATCAAGCTTTAATAAGGTACGGATAGGCACGTCACGGCGACCCATGATTCCCAGCAGCCAATCTTTGATTGTAAATTGATAGTCAACGTACAGAACCCGGTGGCGCTGCGCAAGTTCCGACATAAGCTGAACAGCCGAGTTTTGAAACTGACCCTTCCAGGGTGTCTGACTCATACATATAATACTATCGTATTGCTGTTCCATGTCTCTTCTTTTGCCTTATCCCTTAAAGGTAATACTTGATAAAAACCAAATTTATACTAAAGGATATTACTTAACAAACAATGGCAAATTTATTTTAAATAAACCTAGTAAGCGATATTGATTTGACGGTTATATCTTTATTAAATCATTGATTATTAATGATATAACTTTTGGCTGGTTTTTTAATAATTCCTGGTAAGTATAGGTTAAAATACTCAAGTAAAGTTCGAGGCTGCATTAATCATGAAGCTTACGGCTTGTAAACGTGTTACCGACCAGGGATAAGCGTAACGGGCTATCCGGAGTCCATGCATACAAGCATTACCCCATCTTAATTGACACTTTGGTTGATTACCAGAGTGGGCCTACCCGGACGGCGTGGACCCGTGGTTTGACGCCCTTCTACTCGTAGTCAGCTAAAGCCTGACGAAAAAATAATATCGGTTTTGAGTTTCCTAAATAACATTCATTATCTTTCGAAACTCAATGAGTGGTTTCAAAACGGTTCGACAAGCGCCGATTTATGCGCGTTACCTTTGGATTAATACCGTTTACCTTGTTACTTTTAAGGGCAGCTTACGGATCGGAAGTCTCTGAGTTATCTGAAAGTATACAAATTTGTCCTTTCTCTGTTCCGTTTGGATTGCTACTGCGTGGCTGAAACATAAAGAAGCTGAACGAAATGACCAACCCTAAAACCTCTACCTTGAATCCGACTACAATTTTTCAGAAAGTTCTTACCATCAGTCCTTATTACTTAATCAGAGGCTTACGATCTAACGGCCTGATTTTGCAAAGGATCATTTTAACTGGCCGGATTTTATTCCTGGTTTACTGCTGTTTTCTCATGCCGTCCCGCTCAAATGCACAGGTCACGGCTTTACAGCAATCACCCGCAAAAAAAAGGGAGGTCAGTTCGGGTTTGCTGCCACTTCCGCAGCAACTGAAACTAGCCGAAAAAATGTTTACGATCGGTAAAAACTGGCAGATTGTTTCCGCCCCCTCGGCCGTTCCGGGACCAGTAATGTCCAGCCTGCAACAGGGACTAAAAGAAGCCGGTCTCCCGCTAAACGTGGCTCAAAATAAAGGCAAAGCTGGAAAATCTCCTGCCATTCGACTGGTGATTCAGGAGGGCTCAGTAGACATTGGTGCCACTGTCGATACCAACCGGACCGCGCTTGCCCGCCAGGCATACCGGCTAAGTTTGAAGCCTGAGCTGATCACGATTACGGCCAATGCCCCGCAGGGTTTGTACTACGGTATTCAGACCTTTTTGCAATTGCTTCGGGCACAGGCTCCTAAGCTGCAACTCCCGGAAGGCGAAATGACGGACTGGCCCAACGTGGAAGTCCGGATGATTTACTGGGACGATGCCCATCACCTGGAGAAACTGAGCGCCCTGAAACGGATTATCCGGCAGGCTTCCACGTACAAGATTAATGCCTTTGCCATAAAACTGGAAGGACACTTTAATTATAAGTCGGCTCCCGCCATTGTGGAACCCTACGCCTTGTCGCCCCAAGAGTACCAGGAGCTGACCGATTATGCAAAGGCTTACTACATCGACATGGTGCCCTTTCTCGACGCACCGGCCCACGTATCCTTTATCCTGAAACATCCAGAATACCGTCACCTGCGACTGGTTGACGATATTAACTACCAGTTTTCCGTGACCAACCCCGGCACATTTGACCTGCTCGATGCCATGTTCAGCGAACTCATTCAGGCCAGCAAGGGCAGTAAGTACATTCTCCTGTCGACGGATGAAGCGTATTACACCGGCAAAGCGCCGTCGGAAAAAAAGATGGCCGACAGCCTTGGCGGAAATGGGCGGCTACTGGCATGGTTCATCAAAAAAATGGCCGACAGGCTGCACGAACAGGGGCGCACGGTTTTGTTCTGGGGAGAATTCCCGTTGACGAAGGAGGATATCCCGTCACTGCCCTCTCATCTGGTCAATGGTGTTTACAATAACATGGCCCCGGATTTTAAAAAGCACGGCATCCGGCAATTTGTTTATACCGCCACGCAGGGTGCGGAGCCTATATTTCCGAACTATTACCCCTTGCATACCAAGACCGCCATCATGGCCGATGGAAGTGATCGCTCGTCGGGCCGGGTAGCCGATATGATGAAGGATATCCGTACGGCTTTCTCTGAAAACCTGGCCTCCTTCATGGGCGTGGTGATTGCCGGCTGGGCCGATGCGGGACTGCATCCGGAAACGTTCTGGCTGGGCTATGCCACGGGCACGGCGGCCGGGTGGAACAACAAAAATCTTACCCCGGCGGATGCCTCAGCCCGGTTTATGACTTCTTTTTATGGACCTGCACAAAAAGATATGGATACGGTTTACCGGATCCTCAGTGTGCAGGCGGAGTTCCATACGGAGAGTTGGGACTGGATTGCATCACCCTGGCGGTCACCGATCAAAGGCAATTCGGATAGTCTCTATCTTCAGCCAAAACCTGAACGGGATCAGACGTTGCCTCTCTTGCCGGTGCCTGATTCGGGTACACTTGCCATCACCAGTACGTCATATCCGGTGAACGCGAAACGCTTTGCTACCGCCCAATCGTTACTTCCCCGTCATGAACGCGCGCTTCAGCTCCTGCGCGACAATAAATCACGTGCTGGAACGCAGCTTTACAACCTGGAGGTGCTGGAATCGGTGGCGGCTATCTGCGGGCAGAATCTGCGGATGCTGCTTACCCTGAATCAGGTTACAGATCGGCTGAAAGAAGCCTCATCGGCGGCAGCGGCCAATCCGGCGCTGGCCATCCGGCAACTGGATGCCGCCATGGAAATGGTCAGTAAGTTGAAAAACCAGCGCGACAGTACGCTGGAACTAGTCACGAAGATCTGGTACAAAGAATGGCATCCGCTGGTTGAAAAAGCCAACGGACGGACGTATCTGCACCAGGTAGATGATATCAAAGACCACCAGCCGGTGCGTACCATTGATCTGAGCTACCTTATCTACCGGGAGTTACATTATCCACTGGAGCAGTGGTGGAACGAAGTGCAGAAAGTGCGGAACGCGTATGCACAGCGGCACCAGTTGCCCTTGACTAATAAACGACTTGATTGGCAGCGGTATGAGTAATGTGCTGGTATCAAGGTGGTTAAACAATAATCACCTTGATACCGGCGTTCTCCAGCCTTTTTTTATCAGAATCCGGAATGCCCGAATCAGTAATGACAATGTGGACCGCTGAAATAGGAGCAATGAAGGCAAAGCTCCGTTTATGGAACTTACTGGAGTCGGTCACAACGATAACCTGCCGCGCATTGGCAATCATAATACGGTTCAGATGAGCTTCTTCCACATTGGGCGTTGAAAGCCCGTGTGTACTGCTGAACCCGTCGACGGCCAGGAACAGTTTGTCACAGAAATAATTACGGAAACTTTCTTCGGCTGTTGCTCCTACAAGTGACAGAGAATTTTTACGGAGGAAACCACCCGGCACAATTACATTGACGTGCTCGTGTTCGGCCAGCCGATTGGCAATGTTCAGGGCATTGGTAATAACGGTCAGCGATGCAAAGTTAGAAAGGTGGTTATTAATCTCCAGAGTGGTTGTACCCGAATCCAGAATGATGGTATCGCCGTCCTCAATCAGGGCTGCTGCGGCTTTGCCGATCCGCAGTTTCTCCTGGTAATGCAATTTGTTTTTTTCCGTTATGGAAACCTCAGTACCAACACGTTCTGCCTTGATGGCGCCCCCCCTTGCCCGAATCAGCATATTCTTTTTCTCCAGCCAGTTCAGGTCATTGCGGATGGTGACTTCACTAACATTCAACTGCGTACTCAGTGATGTTACGTTCAGTTGCCCTTCCGAATTAAGTTTGTCAAGGATCTGGGTGCGTCGTTCAACGGTTGACGTACTTTTTTTGAGTTTCATGCGGGCAAGAATAAAGTAATAGTAATAGAGATTACGAAGTGATGCTCTACGTAGCGGTTTCAAAAATAGACAATTTTACTTTATCACAATGTTTTGAAAAGTTTTGCTGATCCACCAGCTTTCTTTTTCAGTTCTGCAAATCATCAACATCTTTTGAAGCCATAAGCCGTTAAGTTCAATAAATGTAGCGTTAAAACCTTTTCGTTCTCGCTGCTTATGTAGTAAATGAATTTCAAGAAAATAACTATTACCTTTTCTTTATACCATTTATATTATTTTTTCTTACGTAAAAAGCTTTCACTTCAAGAAAAACCTTATATTTGTTTCGATACCTTTCGATTTAATCCTTACTATCCCTTTACCTTCTCTAAATTATGAGAAAAGAAATGTTTACCGAAGGTTATACTTGGTTCCGCAACGGATGCAGAGTGCCTGTAAAGCTACTCTGTATAGCGTTCTTTCTGGTTTCCCTTAGTATCGCTGGACAAGCCCAGACTACGGGTCGAGCGAATCTACTAACGGTTGGGGGCCAGGTCACTGAAAAAGCGACCGGTCAGCCGCTGGCCGGCGTATCCATTCGGGTGAAGGGAGGCACAACCGGTGTGGTTTCCGATGCGAATGGTTCTTACAAAATTCAGGTGCCCGGAAACGGCAGCCTCCTGTTTACGTATATAGGCTATAGTGATCTGGAGGAGCCGGTACGAAACCGGGCGACGATTTCTCCACAGCTCGAAAGTGGCGATAAAACGCTGAACGAAGTGGTGGTTGTGGGGTATGGAAGCCAGTCGAAGCGGGAAGTAACCGGTTCGGTGGCCTCGGTGAATGCTCGGCAATTGCAGGATAGGGCCGTGGTGTCATTCGGTGAAGCGCTGGCGGGCCAGATGGCAGGTGTGCAGGTACAGCAGACTTCAGCCGCGCCGGGTGGTGGCATATCGCTGAAGATTAGGGGAACGGGTTCCATTACGGCGGGCAACCAGCCCCTGTATGTGGTAGACGGTGTACCGCTTGATAACTCAATCAGCAATGCGGCTGCGCAGGGGGGCGATATCGGGGATCAGTCGCCGGTAAACCCGCTGGCTAGTATCAACCCCGGTGATATTCAGTCGATTGACGTACTGAAAGATGCAGCGGCCACGTCCATTTATGGGTCGCGCGGATCCAATGGTGTTGTCTTGATCACCACCAAGCAGGGAGCGGCCGGGAAGTCGCAGATTAGTCTCAACGTCAGCTACGGTTTTCAGGAGATTGCGAAGAAGGTGGGCATCATGAGCAACCAGGAATATGCGCAGCGGCAGATCGACATGAGAAATACGGATTGGGTACGAGCGGGCGGCAAAATCACCGATCCCAACTCGGTACGCAGCAGTCCGGCCTATAAGATTCCGGAAGAATTCAAGAACGCAGCGTCCCTGCCGTTTACCGACTGGCAAAACCTGCTGTATCGGCAGGCACCGATCCAGAACTACCAGTTGTCGGCTTCCGGCGGAACAGAGAATGCACGGTATTACCTGTCGGGTAACTACCAGAATCAGGAAGGCATTGTGATCAATTCCGGTTTTAAAAAGTATGCGTTTCGTTTAAACGTAGATGCGAAAGCATCTGAAAGGGTGAGAGTTGGCTTCCGGCTTGCACCTTCTTACACGAATAACCGGATCGCCACCACCGGCGGTATTTCCGACTACGGCGCTGTGGCTACCACGGTGATGTCGACCCCGGGATTATACCCCGCCCGGAATGCCGATGGTACCTACTCAACATCCTATACCCTGCATTATGACGACGGTACCACGCAGAACATCATCTACAACAACGCGCTGGCGTTTGGGGAGGGCATTCAGAATACCATGAACCAGTTTAGTACCGTCGGGAGCTTGTTTACAACCATTGATGTCCTGAAAAACCTTCAGTTCAAAACCAGCATCAATGCGGATGTCAATGTATTCAATAACAATAAATTTTCACCTTCCTTTATTAGTGTCAACCCATCGAACGGTCGTTCCTACTCGTCTACCAATGTCAGCTGGATTAACGAGAACACCCTGACCTACGACAATACGTTTGCCGAACGGCACAATGTAAACGTACTCGCTGGTTTAACCGAACAGAAGTCGAGCTTCAACTCAACCGCCGTCAATGCCAATGGCTTCCCGAACGATCTGGTGCCTACGCTGAATGCCGGTATTGTAACGGGTGGAAGTTCGCTCCGCTCACAATGGACCCTTCTTTCCCTGTTAAGCCGGGTTACATACAATTTTGACCAGAAGTATTTCCTGACGGCCACGTTCCGGCGCGATGGATCGTCGCGTTTCGGTTCGCAAAACAAATGGGGTAACTTCCCCTCGGCTTCACTCGGATGGCGAATCAGCCAGGAAAAATTTATGGAGAATGTGGCCGCCGTGAGTGAGCTGAAGGTGCGGGCAAGCTATGGCCTGGTCGGAAACAACCAGATACCCGACTATGCCTCCGTCGGACTGATTTACGGTAGCAATTATATTTTGGGTTCCGGGGATGGCTCCATTGCCAGTGGGTTAGCGCAGGGTTCTTTGGGTAACCCCATGCTTGGTTGGGAGAAAGCTAAAGCCGTGGACCTTGGTTTGGAACTCGGATTTTTCGGGAACCGGATTTTTCTGACCGCCGATTATTATAACAAGCTGACATCCGACCTGCTTCTCAATGTTCCGGTGCCGCTTTCAACCGGTTTTGAAACGGCGCTGCGTAACCTGGGAAGTCTGCGTAATAAAGGGGTGGAACTCTCACTGGAAACCCGAAATATCAAGTCGACGAACTTTACCTGGACTACCAACGCGAACATTTCCTTTAATAGAAACCGGGTTGAATCACTGGGTGCCGGGGGTACGCCGATTATCGTGGCTAACCGGGCACAGGAAAACTCCCTGACCCACATTACCCAGATAGGCAGCCCGCTGGGAAGTTATTACGGCTACATCTTCGATGGTGTTTATAAAACGCAGGATGAGGTGAATAGCTCGGCCCATTTGCCCAACACCTACGCGGGGGATGCGAAATTCCGGGATCTCAACAACGATGGCGTAATCAATGACCTCGACAAGACCATCATCGGCAACAACCTTCCCAAATTCACGTATGGTCTGACGAATAGCCTCACGTACGGAAACTTCGACCTGAATATTTCATTGCAGGGGGTTCAGGATGTGGAGGTGATTAACCTCGTAAAACGCAGTAATTACCGCAACAACGGTACAGCTTTCACCAACTATTGGCGTTCACCAGAGGAGCCGGGTGATGGCAACACGTTCGGTCCGGGTAGCTCGGCCAATAACCGTACGATCTCGTCCTGGCTGGTGGAAGATGCTTCCTTCCTGCGCATCAAAAACCTAACCCTCGGCTACCGGCTTGGCAAGGTGCTCAACGGGACGTTTATCAAGAGCGCCCGGGCGTACGTAAACATCCAGAACCTGCACACCTTCACCAAATACACCGGCTACAATCCGGAGGTTAACACCACCGAAGGAGATCCCTGGATTTCTTCGGCGCTCACCCCCGGTATCGATTACGGTACGTACCCGATGGCAAGAACCTTTGTATTTGGCCTTAACGTCGGTTTCTGATCCCACTCAATCCAGATCAATTTATACCATTGATTCCTATGACCTCGAAGCATATCATAACCGCTGTTGCCCTGCTCGCCGTGGCCGTTGCAGGAACATCCTGCGAAGATTTCCTGGAGTCGAAACCCGTTTCTCAGATCGGCGAAACCGACTTTTTCAAAACCGAAGCGGATTTTAACCAGGCGCTGGTGGGTGCCTACTCCGCTTTTGCTCAAGTGTATCAGGGTAATGGGTACTATTCCCTGCTGGTCGACCTGCGTTCGGATAACACCACCGAGCTGACTGCGGGCGGGGATGGTAACGATGCAAAACGGAACATTGACGAATTTCGGGAGACGACCGACAATGAGCACCTCACCGCATTCTGGCAGAATAGTTACACCCTGATTGCCCGAGCCAACAGCATCCTGGCCCGCATCGATGGGGCCGCCGTAGCCGATAATCTGAAAAAACAGTACACCGGCGAAGCCCTCACACTGCGGGCACTAGGCTATTTCAACCTCGTCAGGTTATTCGGCGGTGTTCCGCTCGTGACCGAACCGGTATCGGATATTGATGCCAGTTACAAAGTGGGCCGCTCTACGGTTCAGCAGGTGTACGCCCAGATTGAAGCCGATCTGGTGAAGGCCGAGGGATTCGTGCCTGTGTCCTACGACGAATCCGGAGTAGGAAGGGTCACGCGGGGTGTCGCCCAGAGCTTACTGGGACAGGTCTACCTGACGCAGAAAAAATACAACGAAGCTGCTAATGAGTTTAAAAAAGTAGTCACATCGGGTACCTACAGCCTGCTGCCGGTTTATGCTGACCTGTACAAAGCCGGTAAGCAGGGGAATTCCGAAGCGATCTGGCAGGCCCAATACAAAAGTGGCGCCAACTACCTCGGTTCGAACCTCCCCAATCACTTTGCACCAACCGGTTCGGAGGGAATCACCATACCATCCGGTGGGGCATACGGGTTCAACCAGCCGACCGACGATATCGCTGCCGCCTATTCACCGGGCGATCTACGGCGGAACAATATTGCTGACGGTTATACCCGTGGGGGGACTTTTGTGGCCGCCAAATACATCCGCGGTTACGTAGAACGCGAAACCGGGGGCGGTTATCTCGATTCGGGGGCCGATTGGTACGTTATCCGGTATGCCGATATCCTGCTGATGTACGCCGAGGCCCTCAATGAAGTCAATAAAGGTCCGGTTGCCGACGCGTACACGGCGATCAACCAGGTCCGGAAGCGGGCAGGGCTAAGTGACCTGAGCGGCTTGAATTACGAAACGTTCAAGGCGGCTGTTTACAACGAAGAACGGCTGGAGTCGCCCTTCGAAGGGCATCGCTGGTTTGATCTGCTGCGAACGGACCGGGCACTTACGGTCATGAATTCAAAAGTAACTGCTGGTGGCAACAAAACCGTAGGCATTTCGACGCCGATCAAGCCTTACCAGCTTCTGTACCCGATTCCGGCGCTGGTCATCACGACCAGTTCCCCGGCGATTGTGCAAAACGATGGGTATTAACAGTAGATAAAATAGCGGCTTGTTTTTTAAAAAATAACACGGGTGAAATCGTTTATACGATCAATTTTGCTAGCCAGCTTATGCCAGGTATGGATTTCTCCGGCAATTGGGCAGCAAAAAATCAGCAAGGAGAATATTGCCTTTATCAAGTATGTCGGTTTTCCCGACGCCCATTCGACCTGGGACGATATCGGGTATAGCAAACGATTCGGCAAGGTGGTGGTCGGCGTGACCAACCACGTTGACAAAGTTGTATTGTTCGACTACGATGTGACCACCGGAAAGATGACCAACAATGGATCGCTGGCGGATCGCGCCCATTTGCGGCCTTTTCAGTGGCAGGGCAAAATTCATTCGAAGATCATTGAAGGCAAGGATGGGTACATGTATTTCTCGACGGATGGCGGTGAGTCGCGGGAGGAGTATTTCATGGAGCATCCCGCTGGTTACGCAGGCGGCTTTTTTATGAAATGGCATCCGGCAACAAACGATTTCGTCAATCTGGGGATGGGCATGCAGTACGAGAGTGTGAAGGACATCGACATCGACCCGGTATCCGGTAAACTGTTCGGGGTTTCGTACCCGCAAGTGCATTTTCTGGTGTATGATCCGGCTAAAAACAGCATGAAGGATCTGGGGCGGCTGGGCAGCTCCCACGTGCCCCGGGTCCTGTTCACCGACTGGTGGGGCAACTGCTACTATGTCGACTGGCGCCAGCGGCTGGTGAAGTACCAGACGGCCCAGGATACACTGCTTTTTGCCCGGGAAAGCCTGCCCGCTTTTGAAGGCACACCGGGCGAAAAGATCGTCACCGGTATCACGGCCTACGCCAAAGATCAGAAAAACAACGTGATTTACCTCATCACCTACGGGGCCAAAATCGTTGCGTTTTATCCGCAGAAAGACGGTATTGGCCGAGTTGAGGACCTGGGCGGGGTGGCCGACAGCCGCCCTGATGTAAAGCCGTATGGCCCGTATGTCCCCAACCTCAACATTGGCGATAACGGCAAGCTGTATTACTTCATTGGCGGTCACGGTAATTTTCTGATCAAGGACCGGACGGTGATGATGGAGTTTGACCCCCGGACCAGAAAACACACGATTATCTACGAGTACCCCGTTGACCAGCTTAGTGAAGCCACGGGTTCCGACACGAAAGACAAGTTCGGGAACCTGTATTTCGCCGGACGACGCCAACTCGATTCCCATGACCGTTCCGAACCCTTCCTGATCAAATTTAACCCCGGTAAAAAAGTAAGTAAATGAAAATCAGGTTTATAAAAAATCTGCTGGTGCTTGGGCTTGTGGGGTTGGCTGGGCCTGTTTTTGCCCAGTATAGCTATTTCAAACCGCTGGAAGGATTCGGAATTGAGGCTTCCCTGTCAAATACCTCGCTCAAAAGGATGCCGATGTACCGCAATGCGATTACGTCGTTGACGGTCCAGAAAGATTATATCATTGGCGGTACTACGGCGACGGGCAACCGGGCCCCCTTTCTGTTCGTGGCATCCCTCTCCAAACGGGAAATGCTGACTCTGAAAGACCTCAACGATGAGGTGCCGGGGCAAACCAGTATCCGAACCGGTTTTTTCAGGGCGGAAGACAAGGCCCTGTATGCGGGTACAATCGCTACGGCTACCGGAAGCGGCCACCTGCTGCGGGTCGTGGTGGGGGCCGATGCGGGCATCCAGGTCACGGACCTGGGTACACCGGTTCCCGGTGAAGGGGTGTTTGCGCTGACCGGAGACGACCGCCGTAAAATGATTTACGGCATCAGCTACCCGTCGGGATTTTTTTTCAGCTACAACATCGTCTCGAAAAGTTTCAAGGTGTATAAAAACAGCGGGGTCACCCCGGCTGACCTCGCTATACTGGTGCATGAATACCATCAGAAACCCGAGGAGTTTTTGAGTGGGGCGATGATAACCGACGGGCAGGGATTGGTCTACACCAGTCAGCCCATCAACCGGCTCGTGGTGTTCAACCCCGCCGACGAAAGCTTCACCACTATCACCGAACTACCCGCCGTGTGGGGCCGCAGAACCCTGGGGCGCACCGAATCCTGGACCAAAACCGCCGATGGACTGCTGTACGGCGGTAATGCCGGTGATGGGCAGTTGTTCCAGCTAAATCCTTCGACCCGGAAAGTCAAAAACCTAGGTAAACCGGCGATGATGAACCGGCTGCGCGGCCTGTGCGTGGGCGCCGATGGCAAGCTCTACGGCTTGTCGGGGGCTTTGCCGGGCTACGTACACCTGTTTAGTTATAACCCATCGGATGAGGGCTTTACCGATTTGGGTAATCCCCAGTTCATTCTGAAGGCCCCCGGTATCGAGCAGGGGATTGAATGGCGCGGCTTCCAGTTGTCGACCATCACGGCCTCCGAAGATGGGAAATACATCGTCATGGGAGAAGACGAAGCGTTGAGCCAGTTGCTGATTTTTCCAGTTGATAACGGATCGCCGAAAGAGTAAGTAAAAAATCTCCCGGATTGCCTGTACGCATATGAAAAAGATAATTCTATTCCTAACCCTAACCCTTTGTTTTTCAGGATGGGCCAGCGGTGGTCCTTCCGACTGGTCTATCGCGGTCATCCCTTCGTCGGTCCGTCTGGATCCGGTGACGCACCGGGTCTACGATGCGCCGTACGGAGAGAGCCGGAAAGCCGATGAACTGCTATCGTCAAACTGGATTTACAATGGTAACACGGTTTCGTTAAAAGCCGCCCGGGGCGAGTATATCTCGTTCCAGCTCGTTCTGACCAATCGTTCCAAAGAGGCCCTCAAAGGGATTCACGTCTCCATGCAGCCGTTCCAATCGGGCGGCACATCCTTTGCAAATGCACCGGAGCTTTTCCTGGAGTGGTCGGTACAGGTCAAAACACCCACGACCGGTTATCCGCAGGCCACGTTAGGCAATGGCTGGTATCCGGACGCTCTGATTCCCTTCTCCGCAATTCAGCAGGGTACGGTACCGCCCAAAGGAATATGGACCTATCCCCTGCAACTGCCGGATTTTAATAACCGGATCGAAAACCAGCGGTCCCAGTTTTTCTGGGTGGATCAGTACATTCCTTTTGACCGAAAGCAGGCCCCTCCCGGACGCTATACCAGTACGATTTCGGTGGTTATTGACGGGGTTACCAAATCAATTCCGGTGCAGCTCGATGTCTGGGACTTTGCCATTCCGAACGAAAACCGGCTCAAGGCAAGCCTTCAACACGAAGAGTTTGTCAGTACCATGACGGAAAAAGAGGAGCTGGAAATTTACCAGTTGATGAAACGAAACCGGGTTAGCGTCATGGACCCTACGTACAAACCCGTACTGACCCAAAAAGCGGGCGGCAATACCATTAACTGGACGGCGTTTGACCGTCGGCTGAAAAAATACCTGACCGGGGCGGCTTTTACCAAACAGTATGGCTACGAGTATGGCCCGGGATACGGCACGCCGATTGAAACATTCCTGCTGCCCTTCGATGTATACGGCAAACACGAGACCCTTGGATGGCCTGATGTGGGCAAGCCGAATGTGGAACGGAATCCGGCGAATAAGGCGATGTATACCGACGTGATCCGCCAGGTCCGTGCGCACCTGAAACCATTGGTAAACCCGAAAACAACGGATTTAACGGTATACCTCGATGGACTGGACGAATCGTATTTCCCGGAAGCGTGGGACCGCATGAAATATTATGGCAACCTGTTTAAAAAAGAGTATCCGGAAGCGCAGTTCAGGGTGGATGGAAGCTATAATGATACCGCCATGAAGGTGATTGATCAGTCCATTAGCGCCTGGGCCGTGCATACCATTGATTTTGATGAACAACGGATGGCGGACTATACGAAGAAGGGGGTTAACCAATGGCTGTATGGCCCCATGATTTATGAAAGCAAGGTAAACAGTTGGGTGGGAAGTTCCACGTTTACCGATTTACCCCTGGTGAATGACCGGGCAATCAGTTGGAGTGTCTGGAAATACAAGGCCCATTCGTGGATTAGCTGGGGAATTGGTGCCGGCTGGAAAGCGGCCTGGTATGATACCGAAACCTGGAAAAGCGCCAACGACGGCGGGCATGACAATGGAAATGCCGAGGGATATGACCACAAGAAAATGAACGGAAACGCCTTACTGATTTATAGCCCCGGTATTATCCCAAACGTCAATGTAGCCGCTCCGTCCATCCGGCTCAAAACCATGCGCAATGGGGTACAGGAATATGAATACATGAGGCTGCTGGCGGGTCTGGACAAAAATGAACGGCGGGTAACGCCCCTGGTGAATGACGTGATCGGTCGGCCTTTCGGGGATCAATCCGTCGGTAAGCTGGATGTTTGGAGCTACGACCCGGAACTATGGGACCGTAAAAGGCTGGAACTGGGCGAGTTGATTAATCAATCCTCTAAAAATAAGTAAGACTGAGATCGTCCACCGCACGGTTACCGGAAAAACCGGACGGGCTGGTACAAGGTGGGGAATGCTCAGTTACCGATAATCAAATTTTATTCCGGGTAAAGGCAGAATAGAGGAATATGGCTGGTGAACAAAACGTAAGACGACCGCTCGAAATAAAGGATTTGCAACATATTGTGGTGCCGTCAGCAGCCTCCCTGTCAGCCGATAGCCGGTATGTGGTCTATGTGACCACGACGGTGCTGCTGGATGAAAATACCTATCAGAATACCATATCAGTGGTGGATGCCGTCACCAACACGGAACAGGAAGCCTGGGATGGGGCTTCACCAAAATGGTCGCCAGTCAGCAACGAAATCGCCTACCTCAGTGAGCAGAATGGGGTTGAATGGATTTGGATTTATTCCCTCGAGACGAAGGAACACCGTCCGGTGGCTCCGGTTTATGAGTCGCATTATTTCCTCGGACACCTGGCCCTCAAGGATTTTGAATGGTCGCCCGACGGTTCGATGATCGCTTACATCAGTGCCTCGTCTGCCATCCCCGATTCAGGTGACAAACACGTAAAAA
Source organism: Larkinella arboricola (assembly GCF_003259745.1). GTDB lineage: Bacteria > Bacteroidota > Bacteroidia > Cytophagales > Spirosomataceae > Larkinella > Larkinella arboricola. The sequence continues at coordinate 19,379 of NZ_QLMC01000013.1, forward strand.
TCGCTGACCGTATCTTATACAAGACCAAGGGAGGTCGTGGGCGGCCGGATATAACGGACAATGCGTTCTCCCATCTCTGGATCGTGGATGTCCGGGGAGGTAAGCCGATACCGCTGACCAGTGGGCCTTACAACGATCACTCCTTGAGTTGGAGTCCGGACAGCCAGCGGATTGCCTTCGTTAGTAACCGGTCGGCCGATGCCGACAACAACCAACGGAATGACCTGTGGAGTGTGCAGTTAAGTAACCAGCAGATTACCCGGCGTACCGAAAATTTTGGAACGGTCTACCAGCCAGTCTGGTCGCCCGATGGGCAACAGATTGCCTTTCTGGGTACCACGTCAAGGGTGTCGACCAACGACAGTCCCGCCGAAGACACTCACCTGTATGTTTTGTCAACTGCCACCAATGGGCCGGTATGTCTCACCCGGGCCTTCGACCGGCGGATTGAACAGATCAGTTGGGACCCGCTGGAGGCACGGCTTTACTTCACCGCGGGTAACGAAGGGACCACGGCATTATACCGGGTGACAGCGGATGGGAGCAACCTTGAGAAGCTGCTGGGTGAGGAGTGTCAGGTGCTTGAATACCGGGTAGACGCTAGTGGAAAATGGATCGTGTATGTCCGGACGGATGCCGTTCATCCACCGGAGGTATTTATGTACGATCAGCAGGCCGGACACTCCCGCCAACTGACCCATCTCAATGAGAAAGCCCTCGCGGAGATCCGTCTGCAACCCGCTACAAGCTTTTGGTTTTCCAGTTTCGACGGTACAAAGGTTCAGGGCTGGCTCATCAAACCGTATGGTTTTACGGAAGGGGGCCGCTACCCGCTTGTGCTTGTGATTCACGGGGGGCCACACAATATGTTTGGGTACGGATTCGAGGAACGGCAGCAGGTGCTTTCGGGGCAGGGTTTCGCCGTGTTGTGCATCAACCCCCGGGGAAGCAGCGGGTATGGGCAGCAATTTTCGTCCGGCTGTGTGAAGGACTGGGGCGGGGGCGATTACCGGGACCTGATAGCGGGTGTAGACGCAGCGATTAGCCAGAATAACTGGATTGATGCGGACAGACTGGCGGTCACCGGGCAGAGCTATGGGGGGTACATGACCAACTGGATTATTACGCAGACAAACCGTTTCCGGGCAGCTGTTTCCGATGGCGGTATCAGCAACCTGATCAGCTTTGCCGGAACGTCCCTCTACCATAGCCTGATGGAGTCTGAGTTTGGGGCGCCTATTTACGACAATTTTGACGTGTTGTGGAAATGCTCTCCGCTGAAGTATGTAAAAAAAGTCAAAACGCCTACGCTCTTTCTGCATGGTGAAAAAGACAATGAGGTACCGGTTTCGCAAGCCGAGGAACTGTTTGTCGCGCTCCGGAAACAGGGTATCGACAGTAGGCTCGTACAGTATATCGGTGAAGGCCACGGCTGGCGTCCTGACCTGCTGCCTCAGAACCGGTACGATGTGCTGACCCGTATGGTTGACTGGTTGAAAAACTATTGCCCGTCAGAAACGAACCGAAAACCGCAGCCTTAAAACGCACGATGAAAAAGTCAAAAACCTGGATCAGTTTTGTCATTATACACGTCATCTTCATGGGCGTATGGGGAGCGCTGATTGAATTGCCCGAAAAAAATGGGTTTCCGCCAACGCTGGGATATGTGGTCTGGGCCGTCATGATGATTCCTGCAGCCGTTGTGGCCCTGGCCCTGAATACCTGGAAGCTGGAGCGGGATACCCGTTCGATCCTGTTTGGTTGTCTGGCCGGATTGCTCGGGGCCGTCGGTCAGCTCGTCCTATTTTTCACCCTCCGGATCGCGCCCGCTTATATCGTTTTTCCGATTCTGTCGCTTACGCCGGTGGTGACCATCCTGATGGCCGTTCTGTTTCTGAAAGAATCGACGGGGTTGATGGGCTGGACCGGCGTGGGCATCGCCGTTGTCGCCATTTTTCTGCTGTCCTATATCCCTCCGGGGAATTCGGCCCTGAGTGGGTATGGCTGGATTCTGTTAACCCTGGTGCCGTTGCTGGCCTGGGGGGCGCAGGGATTCGTCATGCGATTTGCCAATAACCACATGAAGGCCGAAAGCATCTTTTTTTACATGACGCTCAGTTCGCTTGCCCTCATCCCTTTCGCACTCTGGATGACGGATTTTTCTCAACCGATCAACTATGGCCTGAAAGGACCGTACCTGTCGGCGGCCGTGCAGGTACTGAATGCCTTCGGAGCCCTTTGTCTGGTATACGCCTTCCGGTATGGCAGCGCAATCTTCGTTGCCCCAATGACGACTGCCCTCTCACCCGTTCTGACGGTGATCCTTTCGTTGTGGATTTATTCGTCTTTTCCTAATCCGGTCACTCTAATCGGGATCATACTGGCCATTGTGTCGGCCGTCATAATGGGGAATGCCGAAATGAAAATGGAGAAGAAAGGCAGTGACGAAAGGCCGGCCACAACAAAACATTCAATGAAGTAAAATAGAATTTGTGTATGCGATATTTACAATTAGACGAGAGGGAGTTAGAGCGAAAAGGAGGTCTGTTCACGGCGATTGAAATAGAGGGCCAGCCGGTTCTCTGGCAGAAAATTTTTGAACTGATCCGCAACAGGAGGGAAGACATTGGAGCGTTTCTCAATCCGTTATTGAATGTGCCGGACCTGCGTATCATCCTGGCCGGTGCCGGTTCATCGGCCTTTATCGGAGAAGCTGCACAGGGGCTTGTGCAGGAAAGTACCGGAAAACTCACGCACGCTATTGCGACCACCGATCTCATCACCCACCCGAAACTCCATTTCCGGCGGGGCATTCCGACGCTAATGATTTCCTTTTCACGGTCGGGCAATAGCCCGGAAAGTCTGGCGGCCGTAGAAATAGCCGATGAGTACTGCGACCAGATCCATCACCTGATCATCACCTGCAACAAGGACAGCGACCTGACGCACCGGAAACGGCCGAATGCGTTTTATCTGGTTTTGCCCGAACAGGCCAATGACCAGTCACTAGCGATGACGGGCAGTTTTACGGGGATGTTGCTGGCGGTTTTACTCGTCGTGAAACTCCGATCCCTGGATACCCTACAGGATTCCCTGGAAACGTTGGTGGACCAAACCCGGTACCTGCTGGTCGAACTCTTGCCCAGGATCATTTCATTAGCCAGCCAGCCCTACCGTCGTATCATCTTTCTGGGCTCGGGTCCGCTGCTCGGTATCGCCCGGGAATGTCACCTGAAAGTGCAGGAACTCTCAGATGGACAGGTGATCTGCAAACACGATTCGTTCCTGGGTTTCCGGCACGGCCCCCGGGCGGTGGTGAACCGCGAATCGCTGATTGTTTATCTGTTTTCTGCCGACCCCGTGGTGGGCTTATACGAGCGCGACCTGAGTCTATCCATCGACCAGGATGGGCAGCGCGTACCCACGGCAACCTGGAATATGCCACAGGTGCAGAAGCTGGACAATTCCGTACTGGACATCACCCTGTCCCATTACCACGACGGACCCAATGAACTGTCCTTTATCGGCGCTGCCGTAGTGGGTCAGCTGATCGGTTTTTACCAATCGCTGTATCTGGGCCTGATGCCGGATAATCCGTCGGTATCCGGGGCTATCAACCGCGTGGTTCAGGGGGTGACCATTTATCCGGAAATTCTCCAAGGATAGAACAGTTTTGGGTGAAAGTATACGCCCGGTCCATAGCGTTTCAAATTTTAAAAAACCGTCTTAAACCGCTGATATGGAACAAACAGACCTGTTGGTTGTGGGTGAGCTGAACGTCGACATACTGCTTGATCAGGTGAAGGGTTTTCCGGTGGTCGGCCAGGAAATTCTGGCGGACAAAATGCTGCTTACCCTGGGCAGTTCGTCGGCCATTTTCGCTTCCAATATTTCGGCGCTCGGCAGCAGCGCGTCGTTCTGCGGAGCACTTGGTAATGACCTGTTCGGGAAATTTATCCTCAGGGAGCTGCAATCCAAGAGGGTGGATACCCGATTTATTCTGGAATCGAACGAGCACCAGACCGGAATAACGATGATCCTTAATTACGACCAGGATCGCGCAAATGTCACGTATGGTGGCGCCATGAACCATTTCTCTATCAACGACATACCTCTTCATGCGCTGCACCAGTTCCGGCACCTTCATGTATCGTCTTATTTTTTACAGAGCGCGCTGCGGGCCGATATCACCAATCTGTTCGCGGCCGCCAAGACCGTTGGCCTTTCCACTTCGCTTGACCTGCAATGGGACCCGGCCAATCAATGGGAGTTCCCTTCCGAAGAGTGCCTGCCCTACGTCGATTTTTTCCTGCCGAACGAAAAAGAACTTTTATGCCTGACCGGCCAGAGCGACGTGGAGGACGCCATCGACCGGCTTTCCGGTTTTGCTAACATCATTGTCGTCAAAAAAGGCATTAATGGTGCAACGGCCTATTCGGACAATGGGGTGCTGCATTCCGACGCGTACATCAACAGCCATTTCGTAGACGCCATTGGTGCCGGGGATAGCTTCAATGCCGGATTTATCAATGGTTTTCTCAACGGTCATGAACTGTCGGAATGCCTTCGGCTGGGGAATTTGGCGGGCGCGATCAATACCACAGCGGCCGGGGGCACAACCGCTTTTGCCAATATCACGTCCGTGAAACAGACTGCGAAACAAATTTTTAATCTTGATTTCTCCTCATTGTGACCTTAAAAGAAAAAATGCGGCAACTGACCTCGGAGAGAAAGGGTTTGCTCGCGACTAATTTTTACAATCTGGAAACCTTGCACGGTGTGCTGGCCGCTGCGAAGGAAACCAATCAGCCTGTCGTTCTCCAACTGACCAGTAGCTCTATCGATTACATGGGACTCCACACGGCCGTGGAGCTGGCTCGTACCGGACTGAAAGAGTTCGGGGTGGAGGGCTGGATTCATCTGGATCATGGGTCATCCGTTGAACTGGCGCAATCCTGCCTGGATGTCGGGTTCGACTCGGTGATGATCGATGGCAGTGAACTCGCCTTTGAGGAGAACATCAGGATTACCCGGGAAGTTGTCAAACGGGCGCAGGCCTATAACGCCAATGTAGAAGCGGAACTGGGTTATGTGGCCAAACTGGGTCAATCACACGAGGCACAGGTCTTTACGCAGGCGGAGGAAGCCAAAGTTTTTGTGGAGGAAACCGGTGTCGATGCACTGGCGGTGGCGATTGGAACCGCACATGGTTTTTACAAAAAGGAGCCCCAGCTTCAGTTTAACTTGTTGAAAGACATCCACGCTACGGTTGATACCATCCTGGTGCTGCATGGGGGCTCCGGGGTTCCCGAAGAACAACTCCGGAAAGCGATCACCCTCGGGATCTGCAAGGTCAATCTGGCCACCGAGATCAAGAATATCTTCATTAAAACCCTGCAAGCCACGCTGAACGGCGAAGAAATTGACCTCCGTAAAATTTTCCCGGTGGCGACCCACAGCGTCACCCAACTGGTTAAAGAGAAATTGTTAGTAGTCCAGAATAACTGATAAACCGTTAGAATCGGGATGAGCGATTTTACCATTACCCTGTTTGCTGAAAACCAGATCGGTATGCTTAACCGGATTAGTGTCATCATCTCCCGGCGCAGGATTAATATTGAATCCCTCCAGGTGGCGGCTTCCGGTCTTCCGGGCATTCACCGTTTTACGATTGTGGTGAACGACAACGAAGAAGCGGTTCGTAAACTTTCTTCACAGCTTGAAAAGCAAATAGACATTTTCAAAAGCTTTCTAAATCCCGCATCGGCAAATCGTTGGCTGGAGCACAATCTTGGCATCCTGAACAGTCAGACAAGCCCTATGCCCTGGCAGGGGCCTTATGACGTAGAAGAATGTGAAATGGAAGGAGAACGATAGCGTAGCCAGTTCCCGGGAGCAGGATGGGTATTACGAAGAAGTTGGCTTTCATTTAGTTTCGGTGACGAAGGATTCTTCACCACCGTTGGGCATGGATTTATCAACGTGCCCGGACAAGGCAATCAGGAGCTTTTTAGGGCCTCGTAGCTCTTGTTGATGATTTCTTTTATGATTTCGTCAAGATCCTGAGCCGACGTAAGCAGATAGGATAGGGCGGTTTGCCGGGTATGTTCATCATTTTCCGGATCAGTTAGCAACGGTATCAATCCTAATATTCGTGCCAGGGGAGCCCGGACCAGGTGGGCCTGGGTCCAGGCAATTTCCCTTAACTGTACGTTATGCGCTTCAACGGCTTTCGTATAAGCCACCTTTTCGGTGATATCCTGTAGGGCGCCAATCATTCGCACAGGCTGCCCCGTTGGGTCATCGAATATCAAAAAGCCCCGGTCAAATACGTGCTTATAGCTACCGTCTGCGCACCGGAAGCGGTATTCACTGGTCCACCGGGGGATCTTGTTTTGGATGCTATCATCGACCGTTTCGGCCACCCGGTTCACATCCTCCGGATGAACATGATCATGCCACCACTGGTAATCGTTCTCCACATCCTCATAGCCAAATACCGCTGTTATACCCTGGTTCCATAACACTTTCTTGGATACCATGTCCATATCCCAGATGGCATCGCTGGTGGCCTTCGAGACAACGTTGTACCGGTCCAGATGCTCTTTGATCTTTAATTCATTTTCGACTCGTTCGGTGACGATGCGGGAATTGCACACGATGCCGCCAATGACCTCATCATCCCGCATGTCGGTGATTACCGTCTCGACCCAATAGGTTTTTCCCTGTTTATCAACATAGCGGAAGGGAGTAACATTGTGCTGTTTTTTGCTATTCAACAACTGGAATTGCTCGATAAGAGATGGCCTGTCCGCTTCATGAATGACGTTGAAGGAGTTATACCCGATAAAAGCCTCCGGGGCAATTCCTAACAGACGCTCGATATTCGGGCTTACGTATTTACAGTAACCGTCCATATCAATAATCGCAATCAGATCCGAGCCCTCCTGAATGAGCGTCTTAAAGCGTCGTTCCCTGTTGATGAGAGCCTGTTCGGCCTTTATTTTTTCGGTAATATCAATAGCAACAACCATCCGGGCTTTAATGGCTCCGTAGCTGATGGAATTACCCCTGATGCTGACCTGAATGATTTCTCCCGACTTCTTGACATGGCGCATTTCGGAGGTGTGAAAAAGGCCGGGCTTAACCTCATTCCTGATGGTATTTACTAACATTTCGGCATCTTCCCTAGGGCGGATATGGCGGATGGACATTGATAAAAATTCCTCCTTCGTGTAGCCGTAATGGGCGATGGCGGATTGATTGACGTCGAGAAACATCAAAGAATCAAGGTCATACACCCACATGGGCAGGGGGTTCATGTGGAACAGGTCACTGTAGGTGTCTTTCAGTGATTCCAGTTCAGCCTCGGCTTTTTTTCGTTCTGAAATATCGCGTAACACGCCAATCATTCGCGTAGCACGACCTTGCTGGTCCCGCAGAATATACCCGTTTTCTTCTACAAACACATCAATACCATCCGGCCTTCTTAACCGGTAATGGGCTTTCCAGTTATTCTCCGCTGGATTTTCCAGTGTTTTGTTCAAACTCTTTTGTAAGGCCGAAATGTCCTCCGGATGTACCATTGTCGCCCAGTTTTCAAGCGGGAACCGGTCGTCGGGGGTGTAGCCGAACCAGCGCAAGAAAGCCTCTCCCCAATGGATATGATTCAGCGCGATATCCCAATCGTATAAGGCATCATCGGTGGCTTTATTGACATAATAATACCGCTCGTTACTTACCTTAAGTTCGTGTTCAATCTGTTTGCGTTCGTTGAGCTCCTGCGCAATTTTAAGGGTGTTTTCTTTCAGTCTCTTTTCGGCTTCAAATAAGGTGGTTACGTCGGTGGAGCTTTGGACAATGTAGTGGATCGTACCGGCTTCATCCAGTAACGGATACGTTTCGACATTCCAGTAACGCACCTCTTCATGGCTTTCGGAAGAGGGCAGGTCATACCGGTGATACCTGATTAAATGAGGGGTTTTATGACTTAAAACATGATCGAACGCCCGGAGAATAGTCAGCGTCCTGCTGCCATCATCATCCCGGTTGACGGGGAAGGCGTCAAAGAAATGCCGCCCCACCAAAGTGGCACAACTCCTATCGATGACTGATAAAAAAGCACGATTTACCGCTGCGATCGTGTAGCCCGGTTTATTTGGCTTCAGGATCACGCAGGGAGTGGGTATCGAGTTATACAGTACTACAATCTCATTCAGGCTCAGCATAATTTAAACAGCCTTATCAGGTGTTCGTAAGACGTCGGACAGGTAGCCTCGGTGCAAACCCTTCTACGACGATTACATTCCGCCTTGCTGGTTGGAATCTTCAACCAACAAGGCCATTGCTCTGATTCTTCTACTTGACAACGGCTCAGTTTTTTTGAGGGGACATCCTAGGGATTCAGCAGCTCGGTTATTTGCTGTTTAGACAGCGGTTTGGTCAGATAGCCCTTCACCTGAACATAGGTCCGGGATTTTAATAGGTCGGCCTGATCAATGGATGAACTAACCATATAAATAATGGGCTGATAATGAGCAGAATTTAGTGCTATCAGGTGATCTAAAAACTGCCAGCCATCCAGGATGGGCATATTAATATCGAGCAGGATTAATTCCGGTAGCGTCTGTAATAGAGACAGATTTGTCTGTATAAACTCCAACGCATCCTGGCCGTTCTTAAAGCTTAAAAGTTCGTAACCGGGGGCTATTTTTTCAATCAGTTTACAGGTCAAAAATTGAAAAATCTGATCATCGTCAATAACAGCAATCTTCATAACACACTTGATTTACCCATTTTGAACCCTTTACCCCGGCATTCTCAAAACCGAATAGACAAATTACTGTTTTTTGTCAATCAAATCATTCTTCTTCAAAGAAGTTGCGAAGCAAGGCCCGGCAACTTGCTGGCAAACTACCCTGTAGGGTGCTTTGAAAATAAAGCTCTTTGAATAGGTTTCATTAACAGTAAACGGTGAGGGCTAAACCTTTGTAACAAACAACCCAATATGTTATGAAGCGAATCACCCTCTTTGGTATTATCCTGCTTTGCCAGCCTGCATGGTATATCAAAGCCCGGGCCAGAAAACCAGCAAGTCTTTTTACCATAACTGGTACTTCGGCTCAATCCGGGACCTGATAACCTCAGAACCAGTGAAGGGGATTTTGTTACGCTTAAGGAAAGCAGGATATTATTAATCTAAATAATCTACACCATATATAATGTTGGGTCAACCGATGACCATTATAGTAATAGCCCATTATATGAATACTTATAGAAATAGCACTGTGTGGGTTCATGTTGATTTTCTGCGACTTATCAATTTTAAACCCATCCTGTAGAGAATGTTCTGCTGCTAAGAAAATATAGCACCTTCTAATGAATAGAATGAAGAATTCAGTAGTGATTGTTAAATGGTGTTAATTAATGCGTTGATATATAGACGGTTATTGTTTGTGCGGCATCTAAATGTAAGATTTCTAAAAAATCTTTAACAATCAGGAACCGTTACGTACCTGTAGTATGTTATCTTCTTGGCCCGTTGCTAAAAGTACTCTTTAAGACCTTCTTGGCGGCTTTGAGCAACGGATCAAAAACAATAAAGAATACAAAAAATAATTTAGAGTACTACTTGACAAAGTCTACCAAATCTATTACCTTTGTATTCTTGTTTAGATATAGAGCTCAAGCAAACGCGCTTTTAGCTCCGTTTTCCCTTCTGGGAAGACACGTTCTTTGACCGATTGACACAACAGCACAAAGACTAGAGTACAGGTATCTGCATAACAGTGCATGTTATAGTAGTTATTTACAATGGAGAGTTTGATCCTGGCTCAGGATGAACGCTAGCGGCAGGCCTAATACATGCAAGT
>NZ_QLMC01000014.1 GCF_003259745.1 Larkinella arboricola
AGCGTTTTTTACCTGCTTCCAAGAATTCCTTGCTCCAGCGGTAATAAACGTTGGTGTTAAGCCCTTCTCGCCGACAAATTTCAGCGACCGACTGTTCGCCTTGCAGGCCTTCCAGAACGATGCGGATTTTTTCTTCAGCCGTATACTGGCGTCGGGTTTGTCGCTGAATGTCTTTGATAATAGAGAGAGCTGGTTTGCGCTCGGCAGTGGTAGGTGTCTGAGGACGTTTTGCCGAGGAGGCTTTAGCAGAATGGGACATAAGTAAGGAAGTTTGAGTGAAACAAGTTAAACATTTGTCTCCTCTCTTTTCCCCCTTAGTTGTCCACTTTTACTTGACTACATACAGTTTATGTAGCAGGCGATATTTTTCAGGATATTTTTGAGGACACAAAGGAAATAGAGCTTGAAGTTGATATAGTTCTCAACAGATGTTATAGAACAGACCCACGGACCCTAATGTTTGCTCACGCTGTGGGCATGAGATTATTTGAGTCGAAAAAACTTAATTGGTTCGAAGATGCTTATTGGAATGTAATAGGATATCAATTAACACATGTACCAGATTCTAGAGAGGTATCACTTACACGTGATCCGATTCGTCGTTTTGAGGACTTGGAACTTGAAAACTTAGAGAGTGTTATCATTCAAGAAAATACTCATATAAACAATGTACTTGCGATACTTAAATTAATTCAAGAGAAAAATAAGACAGTACAGGCCGAAGATATAGCAGTTATATTCCTAGACGACCATAGTACGATTTACGGATATATAGACAGACTCGCTTTATTAATTACTAAAAATTTCGGATGGGAAGTTAATAGGGCATATGAGACTAAAGCTAAAATCGCGAATTCTGTCTATATTTCTAACGCAAACAATGTTAAAGGCCTAGAGTTTCCATTTGTTCTTTGCTTAACTGATGCTATTTTAGATTCTTATCGGTATAGGAATATCTTATATACTATGCTTACGCGGTCTTTCATTCAGTCGTACCTTCTCGTTCAGAATGACAATCATCTACAGGTATTTAAAGCTGGATTAGAAGAGATCAATAAAAATAGATGCATAAAAACGATTGAGCCAACTGAAGATGAAAAGCTAGAAATAAAAAATACATTGCTAAAGATTCAAGAAGAGAGCACAGTTTCGTATAAAGAATTTTTAGAAGACATTTTTTTGAAATTAAAGATTCCAAAAAAATGTTGGAAAAGATTTGAGCAAGCTTTAGTGCAAGCAGAGGTTGAAAGATTTGATAAGGTTAAGACAGAAAAGTTCATTAAAGCTAACAAAGAATTTTACTGCGAATGAAGAAGTTAAGTTTCGATATTTATTCATTCAATCAAGCTAATTTTTTTCCACACAGTAGAGTCAAGACAAAGCTGCAAGTTATTTTTATCCTCCTAGAAGCTATGAGGTATATAATGTCATATTCTGACACACTAGGAGAAGGTATAAAATGTACAGGTAAATTGAGTGTTATTGTAGATAAGATGAGCAGAATAGTGTTTTCAATTGAAAACAAGTATTACTCAATCGTCTTACCATTTTATGTATATAGTGATGGGGATCAGATTCAATTTTACTATAAACATGAAGCAATTGATTCTAAATTGCTTTCAAATCTAATAACTATTTTGAAAGGTGACTCATTTAATTCTAAGAATAGTTTAGACTTCTCGGACTCAGTTATTGATTTGGAGAACGAGAATGAGATGCTTTGGATGATTTTACAAGATCTAATTTTATATGAAGATGGATATATTCGTTATGATGTAGATGAAGAGAGTTATAAGAAAGCAAAGGAGGAAGGATGCGAACATACACACCCCTTAAATCATTGTGATTTATTCTACTCTAGTAATGCTTCCCTCAAACTTGGGTTAGACAGATCTTTAGAAGTAGATGAGTTCATAGATGTTTTGAATACTAGAACTAATTGTAAGTATTTACGAAACTGGCGCTAATAACAGCTTTGCGAAAGTTGGACTGTCGGAATTACTTTTAACTTTAAATCACTTTTAGTTTTGTGCAATACCGACGTTTTCAAATAAGCAACCATAAACGTTCAACCTTCAGCTAAGAAGCTGACGTAAGTTGGGACGCCTACAATAAGTAACCCATTAGTGTTTATTCGGCAGGCCTAAGTAGCTACCCAGACGATGATTTACAACCTTGGCCTGCTGACCAATTAGCAAAACAACCTGGATCAAAGAGCAACGACGGACTTTATCTCCAAACTCTCCTTTCTTGCTACTACCAGATATCATGAAAAACCGCAATTAAATTCTGCTGTAATTCACTTACCTTACCTACCCAGTGTTATTTTACCCGAAACCAATTATTTCATCCCTGCAATCCTACTGGGAATCGATTATACTTTAAATTGAGTAGAGAAGCATCACTGAAATGAAGTAGTCCAGTTGATGATTTATGACATGGGTGCAGAATGGATGAGCCTCTCATTCTATGACCCCACCAATTGATTCAAGGTTGCTGTACCCCTATACATGGAAAAACACAGTTGCTTTCTAGGGGTTGGGTAAGGAAAATCCAAATACTTCCGATTCTCCGAAATGTAAGCTAAAAAGGGTTCACTACTTCAACGGTGTTGGTGCGTCTGCAAAGTGCTTGTATTTCCCCAGTAGCCAACCGCACCAATAAGTGATCGGAATCACCACTTTTTTAATGAAAGGTGGAAGCTCGGCCATATCGTATTCCTGAGCATACCGCGTCATCAGGTAGGCCGCATCAAACGGTTCGGGTTGGACTTTCCCGGATTTGTTCTGGGCAGCATAGATCGCTGACAGATAATAAACAATGCTGTTAGCGGGTTGTACCCAGCCTCTACAGATCAAAGGCTCCTCACCGGCATTCCAGAATTTGTGTGGTATACCTCGTTGGAACAGTACGCTTTGGCCTGCACTGGCGTATTGGGGTTGCTGTCCCAGGATCTGATAAGCCAGTTTACCGGTTACAACTGTTAACTCTTCATCCTGCTTAAAATGCGTGTGCATGGGTGGTCCTGATTGGGGATTTACCCAGTTTTCAACCAGTACTTTGTCGCCTTCTGGGCCGGGCTCAACACCCAAAAAAGTAAGCTTTTCTCCCAGGCAGTTTTGGATCGTGTGAGGATATTGAATATTCATCGCTTTGTAGTTTTTCTCAAACCTAGTATGTTTAGGACATTGTCCAAATCAGATGATGAATAAAGCCGAAAAAATTGTCGCTAAAGCGTTAGAAATGTTCAATGAACGGGGAATCGAGTACGTTGGCCTGCGGGAACTAGCAGCCGAGTTAAGCATACGGGTGGGCAACATCACCTATTATTTCCCCACCAAAGACGATCTGGTTGACCGCTTGGCTCAGGACCTGTCAAGATTGAACGCGCAGGTTATTCTTGAGGAGCATCCGAGCCTTTTTTCGTTTCTGGAGCGGTTTCGAAAGATCTTTGCCAACCATGTTCAGTACCGATGCCTGTTGCTGAGTTTTGTGCACCTGATGCAGCAGAACAAAGTGCTATCAGGAGCCTATAAAGAGACGGAGAAGAAGCGGTATTCTTCGATTGTGACTAACCTGTCATCGCTGCAGGAACGGGGATATCTAAGCTTAGAAGTCGATACGGATTTTCTGGTATCGGTTTTTACACTTACCGCCAGGTTCTGGATTTCCGAAGCCAGTGTATCATTTGCTCACCTAAGTCCAGTGGAGCAGATCAACCAGTATGTCACGCTGCTGGCTAAGCTGCTAATACCATACGCCACCGAGAAAGGCAGACATGATATTAGACGGTTTTCAGCGAGTTTAGAAAGTTAAAGGGGCTATTGCCGAATTGTTTTTAACCTTCTATATCGGATATGATGCAGGATACTTTTCCCGCTTACAACGGATAGGTAGGGTAAGTTAACCTTTTAGTTGTTCTTTAGGTGTTGGTCCTTTGGTGTTGAAGCAAACCAGTAACATAACTTACATTTTTAATTGTCTCAGTGTAGATTTTGCCATTTCGTAAAAGTATTCCTTGGGGTCTTGCTCCAAGGGGATACTCTTCCAATAATTAATGATTCGCCCAGTTTGATCAATTATATAGGTAGTTGGGTAAATATTCGCCCAGTCTTTCACTATTTCCTTTGCATCAGCAATGATATCAAAGTGAAAAGTCTCATAAGGTAGAAAGTGAGCTTTAATTCGATCCGATCCATCCGGAGTCATTGAAATAAAGGCAATGGTATTTTGGTTAGAATATTCTTTTACCAGACGATTCATAGCCGGAATTTCGGCATGACATGGTGCACAGCCCATGTACCAAAAGTTTAAAATAATGACTTTGCCTTTTAAGTAGGGCTCATTGATTGGCTTGCCTTTAACCGACGTAAAGTTAAATACAGGCCTATTAACGGTTGTTAAACACGATAACACCAAGGAGTCCTGTGTTTTATAATATTGCAGAATACCGTCATTCGATGTGTCCTTGGGCTGCTGTGCTTTCCAGATATATTTCGTAAAACAGCTTTGAATAGAATCAATCTGACCCAGGCATGGCGATTGAGTTAGCAGAGCGATAACTATTCCAATGGGCAAATATTTCATAAACGGATGGATTAGGCAGTAGTAAATGACGGGATCTGCTTAAGAGGAATATGAATAATAAAGGTTATTGGCAGATTTTATTTTATAATCGTTCCTGTATTTATACTTCCGTAATCCCAATATTGGTTCATATATCAGCTTTGTAAGTTTCTATCTTCTTCCAAAACCAATAAACTTTACAGGAATTTACGTACCCTTCTTACCCAACCCTAGCTACAATTATGTAGCTAAGTGCCCCCCCTGATTTATGATATAGGCGAGAAAAGGATGACTCAGTCTTGACAACTCCCGTCACTTAATTCTGTCGTCTGGGTACCCCCGGTGGGCATGTACGACATGAATTCATTCCGTCATCTTTTTCACCTTTAAACATTTTAGAAAATGGGTACTTTCTTCGCCGTACTGGGCATCGCCTTTGCCCTGTTCATTCTTAAATTTATCTATGACAACTTTCTAACCGACAACGCTGAAAAAGCCTGGCAGAAGCTCAAAGAGCGTGATCCTCAGGTGGCTCAAATGATTGAACAGAATCAGGGGTTAAATCTGAAGACCAACTACCGCATTCGGGAAGATGGTCTGTATTTATGGACGTTCCAGGGCAATGGCCCTAATGGCTACATTGCTGGCATCTCAATGGGATTGGTTTTCCAGAATGGCAGGGTCGGTAAGTTTGAAGCCGAGTTTGTGGTAGCCTTGTCGAAAGAGGAAGTCCGGCAAGTCATACAAAGCACAACGACCGGCTATTTACAGGAGGTTTCACCTGACACGGCTGATTATGATGTGGATGGTAAGGGGCTCTTTATCCGGTTTTACCCTGATCCTCAGAAGCCAAACACTTATCTGGAGCTTGTTGGTGAGATCACCGCTAAGGGATTACGGCTTGATCTAACCCAGCATTTCATCAATTACCTGAAGGCTGATCTGGATAGCCAGGTTCTCTTCAAAGGCGCTGAGTTTATCTTCCTACCAGCTTATTAATCTTCATAGTTATGAATCTACGCTACGCAGAACGCAGACAGGCTCGTATTCGGGTGCTGCTGCAAGGGCCATCGGGTTCGGGTAAAACGTACTCCTCATTACTGCTGGCTTATGGGCTTACAGGTAACTGGTCAAGCATCGCTGTTATCGATACGGAGAACAAATCGGCTGATCTCTTTGAGCACTTAGGTAAGTACCGGGTTCTAGTTTTAGAGCCACCGTATACACCCGAACGTTACATTGAAGCCCTGAAGGTGTGTGAAGGGGCAGGCGTACAGGTAATCATTCTGGATTCGCTTTCGCATGAATGGCAATACATCCTGGATGAACATTCGGCCATGACGGGAAACTCCTACACCAACTGGAGTAAGCTAACTCCTCGCCATGATAGCCTGGTGAATGCTCTCTTGCAAAGCAATAGTCACTTAATCGCTACCGTACGGGCCAAGCAGGATTACGTGTTGGTCGAAAAGAACAACCGGCAAGTTCCCGAGAAGGTGGGAATGAAGGGCATTACTCGGGAAGGCATGGACTACGAGTTTACGCTGGTCTTTGAGTTGGATAATCGTCATTACGCCAAAGCCACCAAGGACCGAACAGGATTATTTACCGACAAGCCAGACTTCTCCATCTTCCCCAAAACGGGTCAGCAGATTCTGCGCTGGTGTCAGGAAGGTACCAGTCAACAGCAGGTGGAAGCCATGATCAAAGCCGCCAAGGATACGGCTCGGCTTAAGGATCTATATGAGCTGTATCCGGAATTCCGGGAGGCTTTAACGCCACTTTTTACTGAACGAAAGAACGAATTACAACTTATCTCATTACCCAAACATCCCAAATCATATGGAAACGCAAATCATGCCGTTTGAAGAAAGCTACCAAGCTGTTGTAGTAGACCAGGCCCCTTCCTCGGAACGGGCTTTTTTATTGGCGAATACCTTACCCACAAGCTTACGGGAAATCCAACAGCAGCACATAATACCGGTGTATAGCAAAGATAATGAACCGCTTATTTCGCACGGGGATTTTATCGAATCCACGATGGAAACGGTGCTGCGGTTATTTCCTAATGAAAGCGTACTGGAACCATCCATCCGGGTATCCCATCCCATCAAGGGACGGATACCCTCGGCCCGTAACAAACCCGCCAAAGACTTAGAGGAATGGGAACGGACGCTGTATTACGAAAGAGCCGCTTTTGTGATTGAGATTCCAACGATCCTGGATACAGTAGGAGGGAATCAGCTTTCCTTAACCATTGGTGGGGTGAAAGCCTACAATCTGGACAGTCTGCATCAGAAGAAAGGCGTCGATGAGCATTTTAAGGTGTTCATTGGCTTTCAGAACCAGGTGTGTACCAACCTGTGTGTTTGGTCGGATGGCTATGTGGCAGATCTTCGGGTCAAGTCGGTAGCGCAGCTTATCACCGCCATTGAGGAATTAGTCCGTCGGTACCAAATCAGTCAGCATCTGTCGCTAATGAAACAATTGACAGACTATTACTTGACTGAACAGCAGTTTGCTCAACTAATCGGTCGGTGTCGTTTATATCAGTACTTACCGCAAGTCCAGAAGAAGGAGATTGCTCCCATGCTGTTAGGGGATCAGCAGGTGGGAATGATTGCCCGGGACTACTACCGGGATCAATCTTTCTGTCGGGAAGATCATGGTAGTATCAGCTTATGGAAGGTCTACAACTTGTTCACTGGAGCCGTCAAGAGCAGTTACATCGACACGTTTCTGGATCGAAATGCGAATTCTCTGGACTTAACGAGTGGCATTTTGCGAAGTTTGCAAGGTTTGCAAACTTCGCAAGGCTGGTTCTTACAGTAGCAGAAGGGCAGGAGTCAGTTGGCTTCTGCCCTTCCTTATACTATAATGATGGATTTTACTTAATATTCTCGGATGGAGAATATGTATGGTGTAATTTTTTCTGTATTAAATCGATTGATTATCAATGTATTGAGGGGGGGGGCTTGATTTCTGGTAATGATAATCTTTGCCGCAAAATAAGTCAGTGTTCAAGAAAACGGCTATTCCTGAAAATCTTATATAACAAATTATTTACTTTGTACGGATAATATATTTACTTAGGAAGTTTGTATAACTGAAAAGATAGTAAAGACTTTTTCTAATAAATTTAAGTAAATAGAAACTATTTAAGACGAGCTATCTTGTTGGTAGATAGGGTGTTAGTGTTAAAAGTATTGTTTGATAAAAAAGTCATTATTTATGAGAAATAATTTCGGGCTGTTTATTTTATTTATTTTTATTCTGGTGGGTTGTAGTAAGAAGGCTGTAGTACGTTTTACTCAAAAAAAACCGGAACTTACTTCCGCTGATGTATTGACAGAAATTATGCTCGTCAATAAATCACCTCGAATTGTCCTTAGAGTTCCTAATACTCGGAAAGGTGTAACCAATACACAAGGTACAGGTACTTATCAGTCACAAAGCATCAAATCAAAGAATAAATGGGATCGGACCGGGAAAACTTCCTATGAGGTTGGCTTTGATGAATTGCAATATGATGAAACGGCCTTATACAATACCATTGAAAAACAGCTTTTTAAAGAAGGGTTTAGCGTACGGGATCGTGGTTTATTCAACCAAGTTCTGGATGATAACACAAATGTTGACTATTCCAAAATAAATGCACTGACCAATACTGATTTAATCTTGGAATTAGTCAAGATAGACAGCCAAATCGGATATACAACAAACGTCTGTTACCTTGAAGCCAATGATGAACAAAAGTTAATTAATGATTACCGTGATATGCGGGGAGCGGCAGTGGAATTCAAACTCGTCTACGTTAAAACCAATGAAATTGTAGGCACTTATAAGATCCATTATACCCCCTGCACCGAAGGTTGTCGCGGATTGTATAAGAAAAGAAGTTCACGAGGGGCTTTCACGAACTTTCCCTGGACCAAACCCGGTGAAAAAGAGGCCCTGCGTAAACTGAATAGTAAAGCATTTCAATACCTCGATCAGGACGCTTTAGAATTATTTATAGCGGATGCTACCCACCAACTGGTGCAAACAATGCGCTGAAACTTTAACTTTATGAAGCAATTTTTACTTTCAATACTATTTTGTATAGGGATAACGTCAGAGCTACTCGCTCAAGATGTTATTTACACGGCAAACGGGAACAAATTAGAGAACGCTCAACTTACAGGCGTAACTGAAGATAAAATATCATTCACCGCACAACGAGCTGAAAAAACCAGTTCATTTAGTTTTCAGCGGCAAAACGTCCTCATTGCCTTCAGTCAAACAGGACACTTTTTAATCATTAAAGATCTTAGCGCCGATCTTTCTCAGGCTCAACAACAGTTACAGGCATTTCTGTCGGCACCAGCCCGTTCAAAAGAAAAAGATTTCTTGATAAAAGCAGTGCCCTTAACAGTGATCCCGGCTTCTATTTCCTATGAAAGTGAGTCTGTTGTCAACTATCAGAATAGCGATGGCAAATCAGCATCTATTTCAAAAGGTGAACTAGTAGCCATTTTGTATAGGGATGGTCGACACCAACTGATCCATGACCCTACCGAAGCTGCTCCTTTATTAAGTAGTGTTAAAAAGCAAATTGAATCAGGAATCACCACTGCCAAGTCTCAGCCAGAGGCGACAGCGCCTGCCCAAACACCAAGTCAGCAACTGGCAAACCTTACACCGCCTGCCCAGACAGTAGCTTCGCAACCAGCGAATGAATCGAAGCCAGAGCCTGCTCAACAAGAACATTCATCCAAGCCTATGGTAACGGGGAATAAGCCCGCCCTTAACGAAGCGGAATATCAAATTTACCGTAAAAAAGCACTACAAAAAGTTGACGAATTTGTATCGTATTTAAATGTAATCACCGATAAAAAACTATCGCTTTACGAAAAAGACAAAGCAATCGTGGAAGCTGCAAAGCTTTTTATGCCGGCCGCTACTATCGAAGTCACCTCAAATAACCGAATCGGATCCCGGCGTTATCCCATTCGCGACTATCTTACCCGGCTTAAACTATTACCATATTCCTCCGCCAAGATTGAATGGTCAGAAGTTCAATATATTAAAGAACTATCACAGGCCGCCGACGGAAATTATTATGGAATCATAACCGGACAGCAAACTTTTATTGGATATGGCAGCCAAGGAGATAATCCAATCTATAGCGACGTAACACAAAAGAATGTTCGTGTCAAGCTGCAGTCGTACGAAAAGACGGTTAACGGAAATACCAGTGTAAATTGGGATGTATTGTTAGGGAGTATTGGAGTAGCAACTAAGTAATACATCATTGTTGTGGTTAAGGTACTTTTAGCACTTCTCTTTATCCAAACTTTAGCGCAGGCACAGCTTAATGAGCTACCAGCATGCCTTCATATAGAAGGTAGAATTGTGGATTATGTAACGAACTCACCTTTAGCTAATGCCAAATTATACGTCAAGTCTCCTACTAATCGAGTAAAAGTTGCGCAATCTGATGCCACCGGATGGTTTGAAGGGGATATTTCATGCACTGCTAATGAGCTTATTATTGAGAAAGCTGGTTACCGGTCGCAAAACATGCCTTTAAGACAAAAAGGTGAATCAGATTTAACAACGATCGCTGTATTCATTCCCCTATTAGCCGTAGAGAGACAGGGAAAAGATAAACCTTATTCGCAAACTGAACAAACGGATTACGTCCATCGTAAGACGGCAAGCAGCGCAGAAAAAATAAGTAAAGGAACTGAACAACACAGCATATTCATGATCAAGGATGCTGTCCTCAATTCACCAATAGAGGCCCGGGTTTGCTTCTTTTTTACGAAAGACAGCTATATGGATTGCAAAGAATCGGATTCTAACGGACAGGTTGAATACGATTTTAAAGAAGCGGACATAGTCGCTTTAGAAGTTTCAGCCGTAGGATATCAAACTTTCGCGGGTAACCTAATTGTAGATGCAATAGACGGTCGTGTATTGAAACATAAGATTCAACTCCAACGCGAACTTACGGTATTAACTGTACAAACTACATCTACTTCCCAATGTAAACTTAGAGCTGACAATAAGGAAATTACTCTATCAAAGATTCCAGGTAAACCAGGTTGGTTCTGCACATATAAGGTGCGGCCTCAACTCTACGAGTTAGTTGTAACCGATCAGTCTCGAACTAACCGTCAGTCGATTACGCTGAACAATGGTTTAAATTACGTTCAACTCCCAAAGAAAAAAGTTGCGACTTCGACTAGCTTATCGTCTACAGTCGACAATACTAATTATAGTATTCATAGCTCGATAGCTCTTCTGTTTTCGCCCGACAGCATCCCCATGATTTATTTTCAGCAAGGAAGTTATCTGTTGAGATCCGACTCCCAAGAAGTGCTCAGGCAAGTTGCCATCTATTTGAAAGCTCATCCAAACTTTACCTTACAGGTAACGGGACACACCGATAATGTAGGAGAAGAACGAAAGAATAAAGTTCTATCTGACTATAGAGCAGTTGTCGCAGCTAACTTTTTAATTCTGCAAGGCATTTCCGAAAGTCGGCTTAACAAGACTGGTGTTGGAAGCAAACAACCAATTTCCCCAAACGATACGGAAGCGAATAAGGCCCTTAATCGTCGGGTCTCTTTAAAGATAATTAACAATCTATGAGGAAAATCTATCTAATAAAGAGCCTTTTCAGCATAGCAGCGATGATTCTGATTGGACTAGTTGGATGCCATCAAGAACCGCTGGTACCCACTTCTACAATTCCGTTGGCCTGTCAGCTTAATCAACTGGTTACGCTAAACGAAGACAGTCGGGACACGGTATCGTACTCGTATGATTCTTTCGGCCATGTTGTGAAAAGTGTAATCCGGCAATGGAATAAAGGGCAATTGACCAATAGCACAGAGCACAGCTTCTTTTACACTGCAGACCACTACCTGAATAATGAGATTGAACGAGTAATGACGCGTTATACTGATGGAAGCCAATTTAGGATAGATATTGGCTATCAGTATGACTATCAAGACGAGCCAAAACGAGTTCGATCAGTGCGGATATTTAATAACTCCTCAAATGAAACAATCGGCTTTAAAGAATACATCTACCAAGGTACAACCCTAAAGACTTACACTGAAACGGATGGTAACAGAGGAATCCTCAAACGATATACGTATGATGGATCCGGTAAACTAATTCAACTTGAGCAGCCAAATTCAGGAATAATTACAAAGATTTCTGCAGGAAAGATTGTGCAAAAAAACTACCCTAATGGCACGACAATCCTACTCGAATATGACAACCTGGGTCAACTAAAAAAGCAAACCGTCAAAACGTCCAGTGAGCAATTGGTGTATACTTATACGTATGATTCCAAACCATATTGGAATAAAACACAATTGCTATTCAGAGGAGGCATATCGCCTAATTTAGGAGAGCACAGCTCTGTAAACAATTTACTTACTTATAGTTACCAGCGGTATCAGTATAACACTCTCATCAGTGAACAGAAATTAACCTATAACCACGCTTATAATAAAGAAGGCTATTCACTCGGTTACGGCCGAAGCGACGGAGTTCGTCAGCTTACTACTTACACCAATTGCCCATGAAACACCTTTTTACAATTATCCTATTTAGTCAGTGTTTCTTGAGTGTAACAGTACTGGCTCAGCAAAAATCGGCAAAAACATACGCTGCCATTATTGGTAATGCAGGACCAGTTGTATCACCAGATATTAAAAGGCGAAATGATGAAATCAAGTTTCAAGCCAGAACCAGAATTAACAAAGATCTTCTAGAGTTTCTTAATTTGCTGATAAAGGATGACCTAGGCGAAAACGAGCGTAATTATTTGATTCAAAATAGCTATTTGCTTAATCCACAACAGATTTTTAGCGGAGACGGGGTCGTTATAGAAGACGATATTGATCCTAATCACACTTCTGCTGAGAATATCGTAGACATAGGTATTGAAAGATACCTTCGAAATCTTGATTTGTTTTATTCTAAATCTGATTCGGCTACCATAGCTTTTTCAAATCTTGTTGTTTCTGATGTTCAGGAAGGAAAAGAATTTCCTTACCTGAAGGTGTTCTTTACACAAAAATTTAATGGCAGAAATAAGCAAGTCAATATCCCTTACAAAGCTGTGCAACGAGTTGCTGAATTACGAGCAGAGAAATTAAATGGAAAATGGCAGACCTTCATTACACGGTTAGGTTTTCTTCGTCCGGACGAGTCATTGTCGCCATTGCATAATTTGACAATACCCAAAGATTTTGGTCCAAAGCAACCTGTTAAGGGAACCGCGAAAATATTCCAAAAAGTTGATACTACAATTGATACTCTGATAGTAAACTGGGACAAGCAGTGGCTTCAGGTAGTTCGCTCCACTATTCCTCAGTTACCCACCGGATCGTACCAACGTAGTAAGACGGGAAGCAGCAGAAAAGGGGATATAAGTATGACACTGGCCAAAAGTGAACAAAAGCTTATCTTCCGCCGAAATGATGGAGCACAAATAGCCTTTGATCGAGTAAATAATCCCAAAGAGACAGATCGTCTCAAGCTGAAATACCGACGCAACGGATGGCTTCAAATTGCTGCGGGTCTAGTAGCTTTGGGAACAAGTTATGGTGGATACACCAATCTTCAGAAAAGCTATAACACCTATAACGGTGAGTTGGCAAAGCTTAATGCAGAATACGCCATCTGGAAAGATTTGTCTCAGCAACCCGCAGGGAATCCGGTAACCTCAATGAATTTTAACTCATATTCACGACCCGGCATTTATGCCGTATACGGAGGAGGGACAACTGGAGCAGGATTAATACTTAACGGAATCCGGCAATTAATCAAAGCGGGTAAACTTTAAGCCACTATAGAGAAAATAATCAGCTTCTTATACAGGTAGGAAAAGATGAAGTTAGAATTTAAGCGATTGTGGCTGATTGTCTTGTTAATCACAATCAGTTTTGCAGTAACAAAAGCGCAAACGATACCAATAGATACTATCGCACCCGTAGATTCAACAGTTCAGGCAGCCATTGTTACGATTGATATGTCAGGTAGTTTCTGCGCGGGGAGTAGGGTAGAATTTGAGTTTGTAACCATAGGTACTTATCCTGAAGGTGAGCAATTCAAAATTTTATTAACGGACTCATTGGGAAATTATACCCAAGATTTGGGGACAACCAGTGCTCAATCACCTATTTCAATTCAACTTCCCATCAATTTTCCCGATGGATTATACTTTTTTCAGGTTGCCAGTAACTTGACGGGCATATTGAGTAACAAAAGTAAAATCTATATTTCTGCGCTACCAACGCTGACCATATCGGGCACTTCTACTGTGATAGCAGGAACACCGTCTACTGTAGCGTTAAGTTTTACAGGGACTCCGCCTTTTACCATTGATTTTGTTGATTACAAATCCAATCTTTCACCAGCGTACAGCCGTTCGGTTATAGCTACAAATTATCAACTTGTAATTGATCCGACTGTCTATTCGTCCGTAACATATGATAAAAATTATATAAAGAGTTTTAAAGATGGTCATTGTGGGGTAAGTCCGTTTATCGAAGGTTTCGCCCAAATTTTCGTTTCTGCACT
This sequence comes from Larkinella arboricola, assembly GCF_003259745.1. Classification (GTDB taxonomy): domain Bacteria; phylum Bacteroidota; class Bacteroidia; order Cytophagales; family Spirosomataceae; genus Larkinella; species Larkinella arboricola. The sequence continues at coordinate 14,155 of NZ_QLMC01000014.1, forward strand.
AACCATTACTACCGGAACACTTAATAAAGCTTATTGTCCAGGCTCAGTCTTGTCTGTACCCTTTACGATCGATGGTCCTTTACCAGCCGATGCTCTTTTCCGGTTGGAACTGTCGGATGGCAATGGAAATTTTCAAAACGGTCAGGTAATCAGTTCCGGAAGCCGTACTAGCCCTATCACTGCCACGTTACCAGCCACCTTAGAAGTAGGATTTTACAGAATACGCGTGGTAGTGCAAAAGTCAGCCGGAGGAGTTGATTACAGTGAGATGGTAACTCCTGTTTCCAGTTCGCTGGCAATTAGTCGACCTGAAGCTCCCAAGGTTTCGGATGTATTATTTTGCCCCGGGTCTAAAATGGGTCCCCTAACTGCCGTTGGTGAGAATTTAAAGTGGTTTATTGAAGGCTTGACTCAGCCATTAGCAAGTGCCCCTACACCACCAAATGACCGATCTACTCGTTATTTTGTTAGTCAAACCGTTAACGGATGCGAAAGCGTTTTTGCAACCATCAATGTGATTACGAAAGAAGTACCTTCCGCACCTGACGTGGAAAATGTTTCCTTATGCCAAGGAACACAGGGGCAATTTTCGGTGGCTATCCCCAACGCTTTATGGTACACTTCAGCGACTGGCGGTACTGGATCTACGCAACCACCTTTGGTTAATAATCAAAATCCGGGCGATCAAATTTTTTATGTGACTCAAACTGTTGGTGGCTGCGAAAGTCCGCGGGCCATGGTAAAAGCGACCGTTTTCCCCATTCCACCTGCACCATTAGTTCTGACTCCTGCTCCACTTTGTCAATATGCAACAACTGCGAAGCCACTCGTAGCAACAGGACAGAATTTGACCTGGTATGATCGTCTGGGTAAGTTAGCTGAAGCACCGGTTCCCCCAACATTAATATCTGGGACAGTTTCATTTTCGGTAAGTCAACGTGTAAATGGTTGTGAGAGTCCACTCGCTTCCATTGAGCAGGTGATTCGCTCTGCTCCAGATAATCCTACTACAAGTTCAGTGCAGTATTGCGTAGGGGACGTTCCCCGTTCATTAACGGCCAGTGGTTCAAATTTGAGATGGTACACCAGTGCCGAGGGAGGGATTGGTTCTTCCAGTTCGCCTGCATTTTTCACGGAACAAGCTAGTACCTTGACTTTCTATGTTACTCAAACAGATGGTTTTAACTGCGAAAGCCAACGCGAGCCGATAATCGTTACAGTGGTTTCTGCTCCCTCCGCTCCGACAGTAACACCCAACCAAGTAGTTTGCCAATTTACTAAAGTGAAGCCTTTGACTGCATCCCCTAATATTGGATTGTTATGGCAGGGATCGGGTATCAATGGTACTAGCGAACTTGCCCCAACTCCTATAACTACGGAACCTGCTACATTCACTTACACGGTTTCACAAAAAGCCGGAAGCTGTACCAGTCCGGCTTCCGTAATTACTTTCACAGTCAGAAAGATTCCTGATGCTCCAAAAGTGATTTCCCCTGTTGCTTTCTGTATTGGTCAGACTAATACGGAGCTTTCGGCGCAAGCCGAAGGAAAATTAACGTGGTATACAGACGCTGCCCATTCTGCTCCATCATTTCTACAAGTCTTTGCAAATACAGAAAAGGCTAGCATAACAACCTATTTTGTCACACAAACTGATAATTATGCTTGTGAAAGCCCCAGTAGTACATTGGAGGTGCGAGTGTCTGCAAAGGCAACAGCGCGACTATCTGGGGATGGAGACATTTATGCTGGAGATAGCACTGCCATCCGTGTTCGACTAACTGGGGATGGACCCTGGAAATTCACCAACTGGCTGGGACAAGAAATAACCGCTAGGGTAGGAGACTCTTTGTATGTTAAGTGGGAGAGACCGACAAGTACTCGTACCTACTCCATTACAAATCTGAGTAGCACATGTGGGGCCGGTGATATATTAAATAGCTATACACTTTTGGTCAGAACACCACTAAGCGCTCAGCCATTGACAGAACCAGTTCTTCTAAAAGCTTATCCGAACCCATCAACCGGCGACGTCTTTGTGGATTGGAGTTTACCCACCCGGCAACTGGTGAATTTTCAGCTTATTAATGCAGAAGGTAAAATTGTTAAACAGCTTGAAAGCCAGTCTGTAAGCGGTTTTAAAAAAGAGCGTTTTCAGCTTCAAGGTCTACCTGCTGGCAAATATATCTTAAAAGTAACGACCCCTAAAAACGGTATTATCACTCGATCGCTATTGAAAGAATGATTAGAGAAATTGATAAAAATGTACAGAACAAAAGAAGCTTAAAACATGTCTACGAACCCTTTTAAATGGATCTTTGAACTAATTAGTATTACTTCAGGTGGATTGACGAGGATGACCTCTTCTCAACTGGGGCTTACATTCTTAGCAGCTATAGCTATCACCGCATTGTGCGCATGGATATGCCTGCATTATGTTCAACTTTGGAATAAGCGTTTTCGGCTGACAACTACCCATAAGGTACTTACGGCCCTTGCTTGTACTTTAACATTCTTCTTCGTGCTGGCTTATGCGGGCCTATCATTTATGAAGGAAATCACGGCGATTCGCATTTCGCTTTGGCAAACCATGACTAAGCTCGATCATGCATGGGCACGCGAAACTCTGGCAAAAACGTATGATGCCGTTAAAGAAGGTGGTTTCGAAGACTTTTCCCGCTACCCAAGCCCCGACTCTGGAGTTCCTATCACAAAAAGTGAGTCACGGCTCATTGCCGCGGAAGTAAACGCCAATGAGGCTTCTCGCCATTTTAGTGAACACCATCCTTTCCTTAGTAAGATAATTTGGACTCATCTTGAACTTCCCACTAAGATTGTAAAGGAAGACGTTGAGGAATATTTTAAGGAGCCCTCTAACCGTATATATCCACAGGAAAGAGCTATTGATTTGGCTGCTGAGCATATTAAAACCCAACTGATGCAGCAAACTCCACGAGTCGTTACTCTTTCCCGAATTGCATTAGTACTCGCATTTATAATCGTGCAACTAATTCCGTTTGGACTGATTGGATATGCGGCTTATAAGGATATCAAAGTATTAACCTAGTGAAAAACTTTTAAAACACGAATCATCAGATGGCAAACCATATACTTATCGGCTTAGGCGGCACAGGCGGTAAAATCATTCGAGCATTTCGCAAAACCATCTATCAGGAATTTAGGCAAACCAAGCCTGAGAATGCTCATCTTGGATACTTGTATGTTGATTCAAGTGACGAGCTGATGAGCTTGGAAGATTCTACGTGGAAGATTTTAGGGAAAAGTGTTCAATTAGGGGAGAATAGTAAGGTTCGGATTAAAGGTCAAAATTTAAAACCAATCCTTAATTCAGTTGATCAATATCCAGGTATACAACCTTGGATTGGTGATCGGGCTGTTTGGAATGATATTTTGGGTAGTATAGTTGGGGATGCTGCTGGTAGCCAGCGCAGGCGTTTAGGGCGCTTTTTATTAGCAACAAATGTGACATCATTTATAAATGCGCTAAATGCTCAAGTACAAGAATTAGTAAAAAACTCACAAGAGCCCAATGTGACATTCCATGTATGCTGCGGTTTAGCCGGGGGAACAGGTAGTGGAACGGCAGTTGATGTCGTAACTCAGATTCGTAATAACTATCGCCCAACTTATCCAGGTCAATACCGGATCGTGATTTATGCTTTTCTTCCTGACGAAAAGCCTAAACCAAACCGTGACATGACGGGCTTTTATCACGCCAATGGCTATGCAGCATTAAAGGAGTTAAATGCCCTCAGTATCGGGACATTTAAGCCCGTAGATCTGGCGGCTAAAAATCCCAACCAATTGCGGTTAGAATTGCAAGATCCTTTCAACGGCTGTTATCTGTTTTCAAATCAAAATGAAAATGGCTACCTAGTTGATGTAGATGCTCGCCTTCCAGATATCATTGCTGATTTTCTTTATCAGAAGATTATTGCTTTAGAGACGGTTCAAGTCATTGGCGGACAGGAAGAACATCCACAAGTAACACTAAGCCGCCAAGAAAATGCCGAAAACGGTGATAGCGGCCCAGAGCCTTCTCCCAATGATGCGAATGTCATGGAGCGCAGCAAACGGTTTCTGACATTTGGATTAAAAAGAATTGCAATTCCAGAAGAGGAAATCCGTGAATATACAACGCTGACGCTAGCAAATCAGGCCACTCAACATCTTCTTTATAATAACTGGAATGACGACACTGGGTGGGATAACAAACCTAAGAATATAGACTATACTTCTTACGTCCAAAAGAAGGAAAATCTCGAAGCTTGGTTTCTTTCCAATGATCATATAACCTATTCAAAAGGTATACTGGAGGGAGATCGGACGAATAAGAATTGGAAACTAATAAGTGAATACTGGCAGGTTGTAGCTGGTCCGATGATGGATACGGCTATGCAGGAGGATTGGTCACAATGGCTGCGGGAAATTGAGCGGTTATTTGCCGAGAAGTTTGAGAATGAATATAGAGGTAACGGGGTAAAAACTTTTTATGCTAATAAAGAATCGGCCAAAAGCGCAATTGCGCTGGAAATGAAACAAACGCTTGAAGTGAAATTGATTGACTTATGGCGGAATGGTGAATTTTCAATGCATAATGTTCGGCAAATAGCTGAAGCGCTAGGCGTTTGGGTATTGGCTAAAATTAACGAAGCGAACGAAAAAATAGCCAAGATTACAGAAGAGATTCCTGGCGAGGAAGCCAAGCTTAGTGCAAATAACAAGCAGTACAGTGATATTGGTGTGCTATCAAGGACGATGGGTAAGCATAAAAATATGTTGATCGGACATACTGAAGTACTTACGCAGCTCTATAAACTTCGTACCAATTTGGCGGGGTGGGAGTTCGCGAAATCGCTGCTAGGTGCATTCAATTTGCAGCTTTCTAGTTTGCAAAGAGATATTGCTACCACTGTAAGGACTCTGACTATTTCAATCGAAAGTTTTGAAAATGGCCTTAAAGAGCGTTTGCAGGATAAAGGTTTAGAGTTGAATGATCATGTAATTCGATTTTATGATCGAGATAAAGTGATACAGAGACTACCTGATTTTGTCCTCAACAAGAATTTACAGCATACTACCGCCAGCAATGTCCGTAATCGACTACTAGGCATTTTAGGCAATACCCAAACGTTTGGCAATTTCAACAGCAAAATAACTGATGTGGTGTTCCAGGATACGTTGTCGGAAGCTTCCGAGCAGAATGCTAATGTCTGGCACGATACTTTACCCAAGCAACATCAATTTATGGGGCAAAGTATCGTTCAAAAGTTACAAGAAGAATTTGCTGGCAATGATTTGAAGCTTACAAAGTTTGTTCGTGATATAATTAGACAGTCGGGTAGCTATTTGCAATTCAATACCGATGAGATTAATAAGAAGGGGGATGGTATTCCTGATCGACCGAACAAAGTAGTGACTTATACTGTCATTATTCCCCATGCTGCAGAAGAACAAGATTTTGTGAAAAAGCTGGAAGAAGCATTCCGACAAAATATTTCAACGACTGGCAATGTAAGCATATCCATCGTACCGCAAAATGACCTCCGACGTCGCCATGAAATTGTCTTAATGACCGTTACCAACCTCTTTCCATTACGATTTGTGGGCCAGCTTAAATACCTAAAAGAGGGATACGATCGACAAGTAATTTATCATCAAAATGCGGGTGAAAAAGCTAAAAATAGGATGATTCTTCATTTAGAAGGAGACGGTATGCAGCATCCTGATTTATATATAAAAACAATAACTCGAAATGAGTATACGCCTTACATGCTGACTGCAATAGCAATGGAACTTTTTACCAATCTGGTAGATGCTCGAGGGGTTTCACAATTAGCCTTAGTACGCAAAGACGAAGACGGCTTTGACCTTGATCCCGTATTTCTAGGGACGGACTTGCATCAAGCCAAAGAAAATATGTCTATGCAAGATCTAGAAGCTTTAAGACGAGAAGTCGAAGCCAAGCTAAAAAGTGAGTTTTTACAGATAGCAAAAAGGGAGGAGCTAAAGATCAAAATCATTGACACCGTTGAGGCCTTTAAAGAATCAAGAGGAGGGAGCCTAACTGATCCTGTATACGTAGCTTTCCGTGATGCAGGAAAACAAGCAGTAGCCATTTTAAAACAATAAGCCCGCCGACTATGAAAAAGTATATTTGTTTAAACCATGGAGAATGCAGTTGGGCAGATGAAAAACCTCCTAGAGAGTTTACACTCGATAATCCGGATGAACTTAATTGTCCTAACTGTGAAAGTAAAAATATTAAGGAGGCTCCCAAATCATCTACTCCTCCATGGTCAAAATTTGCAATAATCACAGGCTTACTTTTATTAATAGGAGGAATCGCATGGTATTTCTGGACTGTCAATCCACCTCCCCCTCCGCCACCTTTAAAAGTAAGCGTTGTAGGACTCGATTGTAATACAGGTTTTCTAACTCTGACTACCAATAATGGAGACGGTAGCCCTATAACTTTTGGTGCGGAAGGCCAGGTATTGGCACAAAAGGATAGCAGCTTTAAGATTGATAAATCTCTATTGTATAATAAATCTATTACCGTTTTTGCAGTTCAAAATGGTTACAGAAGCACTGCTGAATTTATAACGTCCTGTACTCCACTGCCACTACCCCCACCTCCGCCGCCAGGGCCAAATCATAGAAAGAAGCCAATACTGACCAATGGGTCTCCTAAAGGGAATCTTACTGTGATAGAAGGAAGTGAGGGATGTGAGATTTGTACGCGTTATTACAGTGCAATTGATGAAGCTGGCCATACTCATGAGATTAGAGAAAAAAACTCAACCGATTGCTGCCCTTGTGGCCAAACTGTTCAAATAAAAGGATTAACCTACCGCATGGAGTGCAATGAATTAGCTGGAAACAAACTTATTATCGTTCAATAGATTCCTATAAAAACATTTACCTAAACCTTTATAGAAACAATGGATTTTAAAGATCAGATTAAGCAACTAGGAGAGAGAGTTGCTCGTTTAAAAGATTCGATTTTAACGGAGGAAGCTACTAAGACGGCATTGGTGATGCCGTTTCTTACTACCCTTGGCTATGATGTATTTAACCCCTTTGAAGTAGTCCCGGAATTCATTTCAGATATTGGGACCAAAAAGGGTGAGAAGGTCGACTATGCAATCTTACGTGAGGTGAATGGTCAATCTGAACCTTGCATGCTAATTGAATGTAAGCATTGGAAACAGTCGTTAACGCTGCATGATAATCAACTACTGCGGTACTTCCACGTTACAAAAGCTCGCTTTGGAATCCTGACTAACGGTATTATTTACCGATTCTATACTGATTTGCAGGAGCCTAACAAAATGGATGAAAAGCCATTCCTTGAAATCAATCTGCTTGACCTTCGAGACAATTTGGTTGAAGAATTAAAAAAATTCAGTAAACCATATTTTGATGTTGATACGATTATTTCAACGGCAAGTGAGTTGAAATATACCAGTGAAATCAAAGCGCTGATTCAGCAAGAAATGGCTAATCCGTCTGATAACCTGGTACGTCATTTTGCAAAACAGGTGTACAGTGGCCAGCTGAATGCTAAAATGATGGAGCATTTTACTAATCTGGTGCGGAAGTCATTCCAGCACACATTTTCAGATCAGATCACGGACCGTTTAAAAACCGCCTTGGATCAAGAGGAAAAGGCAATTGCTCAACCCGCTTCTATAGATTCAACTCCAGCACCTACTGCTGAGGAGAAAAAGGCGGTTAATGTTGTTACCACCCAGGAGGAACTAGAGGGTTTCTATATCGTTAGAGCTATTCTTCGAAACAATATAGATATTAACCGGATCGTACACCGCGACGCTCAATCTTATTTCGCTATTCTGCTAGATGACAACAATCGAAAACCTATTTGCCGTTTGCATCTCAATGGAAATAAGAAAGCTATTACTGTCTTCGATGAAAACCGTACAGAGCAACGGCATGAAATAAGTAGTATTAACGATATTTTTCTTCATAGCCAATCATTAATTAAGGCTCTTTCTGCTTACGAAAAATCAATAGCATCTTAGATTTTTCAAATTGGCTTTTTTCCTAGGGGTATTTTGGGCCCCTAGGAAAAAGATGTGGATTTATAAGTAACTGCTTTGGTAGTTACTTATAAATCCACATCTTACAACATATTTTCTTTTTTTATCAAGTATGAAGGCAAGATACTCGCATTACTTTCAAAGTGTGCAAACAATGAAGAGTTATTTAGATGTGCCGATCTAATAATGCCTTGGGTTCCTATGGTTTTCATCGAAAACAGTTTTTCTGCTTTATTTACTGTCTTCAAAACCCATTGTGATTTTTGTTTAACCCCTGGAAGTCTTAGCTAATAGTAAGGCCAGTAAAGCCGCTCCCATAACGGCAAAAGCCATCAACAAATAGGATGTATGGAAACTTCCCATAAGTCCATTGAGATAACCTACCAAATAAGCACCGACAAAAGACCCTAAAGCTCCCATGCTATTGATCAAACCGATAGCCCCGCCTGCAACGTTTTTAGGTAACAGTTCGGTAACTAAGGCAAAAAAAGGACCGTAAGGAGCATATAAAGCACCCCCTGCAATTACTAGCATAATATAGGAAAGCCAAAAGTCCATACCCTCCAACAGGTAGGTGCCCATAAAAGCTACTGATGCGATCAATAGAAAGGGCCAAATGAAAAGAACACGGTTCTGGGCTTTATCGGAGAAGTAGGAAGCTCCAAACATGCCAATACTAGCTACCACATAAGGAACTGCTGATAACCACCCCGTAGTAACGATATCCATATTTGGGCTTGCTTTGATAATTGAGGGGAGCCACATCACAAAACCATAAACGCCCAGACTCCACAAAAAATAGTGAATGCATAGCAGGATAACCGGTGTAGAACGAAACGCCTGGCTGTAGTCTTTGACTGGTTTAATGGCTTGTTGTTCGTTCGCCAATCGCTCTTCAAGCAGTATTTTTTCTTCATTTGTAAGCCAATGGGCTTGCTGTGGGGTTTCATCGATCATTTTCCACCAGACAAAAGCCCACAAGATTCCCGGAGCCCCTTGGATGATGAACATCCATCGCCAGCCAACGGAATTGATTAAGTAACCCGAGAGCACTGACATCCATAAAACGGTAACGGGGTTGCCCAATATCAAAAAGGTATTGGCGCGAGAGCGTTCTTCCTTAGTAAACCATTGACTCAACAGAATGAGCATGGAAGGTATCACGGCACTCTCAACCACCCCTATTAGAAAACGGATTACGATTAAAGCGGTGACATTGCTGACCATTCCCGTGGCAGCGGCCAGACCTGCCCATAAAATCAATGAGACGAATATTAGCTTCTTAGCACTTTTGTGAGCCGCATATTGAGCACCTGGAATTTGGAAGAAGAAATAACCCAGGAAGAATAAGGAGCTGAGTAGGGAGGAGGTTGCCTGGGAAATGTGGAGATCTTCGTTCATCCCACCAGCCGCAGCAAATCCGAAATTAGCTCGGTCGAGATAGGCTAGGCTATAGGTGATGAAAACAATCGGAATAATGCGGTACCAACGACTTGGGGCGATTGTAACAGGCATGGAAGAAGAGGCTACTTTTAAATTTGGCATGATTGTAAATCAAGCTGGCTTAGCCATATAAAGAATGTAGATTGACGTTCTTACTATCTGCAAGCCTATTTCCCATCATTCGGAATGTTGTGGTATGTACCTTTTGCAAGGTTGCAAACCTTGCAAAGTATGCAATTCGGTCAAATTAAGTATTCAACCAAAAATGGATTCTAACGCCTTGTCGGTTGTCTCAGTATCGAATTCAGACAGGTACTTCTCGGTAATATTGATTTTTGAGTGTCTCAGTAGCTTTGAGATGGCGTACACATCCTTAATCTTCCTGCGACCTAAATCTGCAAAGGTGTGTCGAGCTGAGTGAAAGGAAACCTCTTTGTTTATACCGGCTATTGAGCAGATCTTTTTAAGGTATTTATTGATCAGCGCATTCTTCCGGCTGATCTCTTTTAATAAATCCGCTTCGGTAGGGTACGATCGATTCTGATTGAGTATTGGAAGTACATAGGCTTCGGGATTAACTTTTGCTGGCTTATAGTGCAGAATGATTTCTTCAGCTTGAGCAGGAACTTGGATTGAATGGCTTTCGGATACAACGTTTTTTGTTTTACGCATGACATAAGAAAGCCGGTTTTTATTCAGGTTTTTCCATTGCAAGCAGGCCAAATCACTAAAACGCATTCCAGCTAGGTAAAATGCGCACAACCAATAATTCCGAGTATGCCATAGCAAAGAATCCGTAGGAAGAGCAACATCACAAAATTGCTTAAGTTCATCTTCAGTAAGCCGGACTCGTTCGGGTTTTCCTTCCTTGATCCTGATTTGAAGGAAGGGGTTCTCTTGAATAGGTAAGATTCCTTCTTTAACGGCTTGATTGAAAATTGTCCGAATTTTGGAAAGGCCTTTTGAAATTGTGTTTACACTGTTGCCCTTTTGCTTACGAAGCCAGTTTTCATAGTCCGTCAGGGTTTTAACCGAAATGTCAGCAAACAGCAGCTTTTCATCCCTGACATACTCCAGAAATTTATTAATTTCCGTTCGAACATTCCTGGCGGTGTTGTAAGGTTTATTGTCTAAGTAGCCATAGGCGTACTGAAAAAAGAAGGTCGAAGACTTACCTTTCAGATTATCGGCAATCACAGCAGAGGTGACATTTTTGACTTCGGCTTTCAACTGGGTTGCTTCTGCTTTGATCGATTCAATCTTAGCATTCAGCACCGCATGAAGCTTATAGATTCGCCGTACTTCCTTCTTATTGGGATTCCAATCTTTGAGCGGGATATCAAAGCCTATATACACTCGACGGTGTTTTCGATTCTCCGTAATGCGAAGGAACAGGGGATATACATCTCCTTTTTTGGGTTTGCTGCTGATCTCAACAGTGAAGGAAATTGTGTTGGTTCGCTTTCGTCCTTTGGTTGGTATGGCTTCGGAATCAGACATATTTCTGGGACTTTAAAGTACCTTACTAAGGTAATCAAATAAGGATTTTACTGTAACATTACTGAAACATTTCTTTCTTTTAGTTAAAACAAGTTGCTTTCACTTACTTCAAAAAGGGCCTTTTTTGCGCGTTTTGGAGGTATTTTAAAGAAAACAAATGCAGCTTAGTGTAAAAGTTCGAGTCCGGCTCCCGGTACCAAACAGGAAAGGTCACCCAATCGGGTGGCCTTTTCTTGTTTATTGACTTCTCGATTTGTTGTTTACTGTTTTGTGAAGCATATAAATGACTTCAATCAGCGGACGGCGATGCGTCGAAGAGCCGTCGTGGGATGCTTTGTAGCTAATGTCAACTCTTGGGTGGTGGTTTTAATACCGTTGGAAATGGCGATTTGGTAAACACCGTCGGGCAGGTCGCTTACATCCGGCCGCAACTGAACGGCTTGCTGGCGTTTGCCAATCGGCCGAATGAAGATTTCTTTTCTTTCTGCGTTGATTAGCCGGACGGTGACCGGACTAGTTGTTTCTTTCTGAACCGCAATTTGCACTTTACCTTCGGTTGTCGTGTGCATCCCGCTCTGGAAACCGGCAGTTTTCTGGGGTCTGCTGGTATTAGCTTGCCCATTCGAGAAACTGGCAACGGTAACACTCAGGGCGACGAGCAGGGTGTTGACGATGGTTTTTATGGCGTATGTCGTTAAGTTTTGTGTCCGTTTGAATGATTCAAAGGTCGGCAGGTTGGCACCGAATGCCTGTCACATAGGAGTCAGTCCCTGCTACTTTTGGGTAACCGCCCGGGAAATATACACTGCTGAATAATTTGCCTGAATCGCCGGAAGTGTCCCGACTCATGTAACTCAGTCTTTCCTACGTTATTTTATGGAGTGCAACGTAGTCGTCGTTTGTCTAATCGTAGACCGAAAGAACACAAATCTCGTTGCATCGTTTCCAATCTAAATCATTGAATACTCCAAAAGCTTTTTACCTGAAATCCCTCTTACGTTAACTTCTGTAAGCCAGAGAATATTTACTGTATTAAATAGCAGTGATTACGTTCGTGGTGCCGGACATAATCAGGTTGAATGCACTGGCAGACACGCCATTGATTTTATTTTGTCTGCAAAGTTAATCTGCGAACAAAGTCTCCATTTAACGCTACTTACACTCCCCACTTAAAGCCACAAATCCAATCCCTGGTTTCCCGGGGGCTGTATCATCACCTAATTTTTGTGCAATAAATGCAGGTTTGCAGTCCTGAAGCAAAAGCCTGCATAAGGTTGGAATAGCTTAACATGATCTGTTGCTGCATCGGTCATCCGCTCATAATTTCCCATTATTGAAGCAGAATACAACTTCTTATGAGCTTATTTATATAGTATTAAAAAAGTTAAGTTGCTATTTAAATCCACATAATCACAAAGTTTACTGATGTAATAGAATTGGCATTGTCTATGCTATATAATAACCAAGACGCTATTATTAAAATAACTGAATTAATAGCGATCTTGAGTTGACTTTAGTATAAAAGTGTCTGATAAAATACTTATGGCCTGTATTTGCTTCTCCAGTTGCAATGAATGTAGTGATCTTCTGATACTTTTTGGTAAACCAAAGGGAAATAGGTAAGGATCCATTGCTTAATTCTTCGGTTTATTCTCTGTCTGATAAATGGCAGTCTGATTTGTTGGTTTTCTGGCCGTAAGTAGTTGTAATGTAATCGATTGGTTTCTCGATCTTTTTTTTAATGATGCCTAATTAGGCATCATCTGGTAACGTATTGTGCTCACCGTAACTTGTAAATTGACTCAACAATGACTCAACGCTTCTTATTCTTTTTACTCTTTGGATTAACTCTCAGCTTTTTCGCCACCGCGCAAACGGCGATCTTTAACGCCAGCCCCTCGGCTCAACCCGGCTCGGCCATCAGCCTGCAGGGACACTTCGGGGCCACGGCCAAAGCCTACCTCGCTAAAGGCACCTCCACCTCAAGCGTCACCTTGCCCATCCTGGTGCAGAGCGCCAACCAAGCCACCGTCCAGATCCCAGCCAACCTGGGCCTGGACCTCTACCAGGTCTGGATCACCGACAACGGCCAGAACAGCCCCAAAGTCTTCGTCAACCAGGCCTGGGGCATGCACTTTGACTCCCCCGAGGTAGCCCCCGAAGGAACCCTGCGCATCTTTGGCCGCAACCTGCAACTGAGCACAGCCTCCCCCAAAGTCCGCTTTGTGGCTTCCAACGGCACCTCCCTGGATGCCACCGTCCAGAGTGGTGACGCCTACTCGCTGACGGTGAAGGCCCCCAGCGGTTTGCAGCCCGGCAGCGTCTACAGCGTCTGGGTCACCAACGGCCTGGGCGGCTCGGTAGGCGAAACCAAAATGAGCAAGACCATCACCGCCATCAAAGCCGGCACCGACTACTTTAAGCTCAATGTGGGCTGGGCACCCAAGCTGGACTTCTACACCAATGT
>NZ_QLMC01000015.1 GCF_003259745.1 Larkinella arboricola
GACTACAACCGTATCACCTTCCCGTAAGGCTTCCAGTAGTTTCTGAAGCTGCGCCCTGTCTTTGGCGGATGATGCTTTCTCCTGGAAGATGCGTTCACAACCGGCTTTCATCAGGTCGTCAAGCTGGAGATTCAAATTCTGGTCTTGTGTCGATACTCGGGCGTAGCCAATCAGCATGTATGTGTCTCAATAAGTCAGGCAAAGGTAACAAAATGAGACATTGATTTGTGAGACAACGATTTGAGACACTTTTCTACGTAAATTAAAGGGAATTCGGTAAGAGGTCAGGCGTCTCGTAAAACGGGCGTTTATTGAAACAGTATTTTGCCTGACGCCCGCACTTTGGCTAAAGTACAACAGCATAGATGGCAGAAATAAGATTCCCAAACCCATTCACTTTACTAATCAATTTATTGATTGGAACCCCTAATTACCTTCTTTAGAAACACAAATCCATATTTAGGCAAAGACCAATTCAACCAGCACACTTAAAAGGTATCTATTTTTTTAAGGGCATGAGTAACTAAATTCGGAATTCATACAACTGCTCAACAGTGAATCCAGTGGAAACTGTATAACTACGTCAATTCACCTGACAGAATTCTATAAAATAACCTAAAGCGCGAAAAATACGGGAATTTCCCCATTTGATATTAATTAGGTAGGTGCTATTCTTAATGACTTTTTCGGGTTTTTCTTATTTTTAAATTTATATTATTTCATATATAATTAAAAAATATAATATGGCAACTTCAATTAGAAATAGACAAGCTATACCAATATTTATATTACTTATAAACTTATTTCTAGCATCTGTAAAGGTTAATGGACAACCCGGACAATATACATGGTGTACTAAATCTAGTGTTATTGGGATGGAATCCGAAGCAGCTACCGCTGCTTCAACTATAGGTCGTGAATACACATCTAAATTAAAAGAGGTAAAAATATATATAACTATAAAAAAACAACCTAATACAGATGATGAGTTTATATATCTCCATTCAAACCTAAAACCAGAAGGTTTTCCTTATCCACTTAAAGCCGTATATCCTTTTGATACATACAGAGATTTCGGCAATAGCAACTTAAAAGAACTAGTTCGAGGTTTAATCAATCCTGGACAAACAGGTTACAACGAACTAGATGTTAATATTGCATACCAAAACCATATTAAATTTTTTATAGAAAATAGCGTCTTTAAAGATAAATATTTTGCCTCTATTATTTTAGGCGAACCAAAAAACGCTAAAGTAAGGTATCTCGGTGATTGGAGGCAACTAAAGCAATTTAGATCAGAATCAAGTATTATTAATAACTACGCTTCAATAAAGCCTAACTTATTCTTGAAGTTAAATAATGACAAGGTAGTTGATTTAATGAGTAAGTATAAAAACACAAAGTTTTCTAAAGAGGATATCAGGATAATATCATTAGTTACAAACTCGGCTACCGAAAAAAAAATTGATGAGTTGATACCTAAATCACTTATATTAAACGTAGATTTTACTAATCTTACAATCGATAATTTCAGACAAAAATTAATTAACAACAAAGATAGAACAATATTTTTACTTGGTCATATTGAAAATGGTTATTTTGTTACTTATGACGAAACGGGAAGAAAGATATTTGATATATCCATAAGTGAAATTGCCAAAATTACTCAAGAACAGAATATCTCAATTTTTTTGATAGGCTGTAAATCGGCTGAATTTACTAACGGTCGTATAACTAGTATTGTAAACAAATTTAATACAGTACAAGCAGTTGAGAAGGTAAGTAAGGCTATCAATGCTAATGATTACATGGATTTTTTTCAAAAGATGTCGTCTGAAGATTTACAAATAGTAGTAGAAGAAAATTTTACCAACGGGTCTCAAAAAAGAAGAAGAGCAAGATTATTCTTCTATGAAACAGCTAGTACAAATTTAGCAGCTGCAATACTTGCGGGTAGTTTAATCGTATATCAAGCTACTGACGATGACAACGACAATTCAAAAACTCATTAAAATTATGACATGGGATTAACAGACAATCAGCTAACTCAAGGCCCTCCAATTGATGAAATTGTTAGCCTTCTTAAGAAGCATTCTCCAGAGTCTTTAACGCAACTTCGTAACAATTTCCCAAATCAGATTCAGTATTTAGATGAAGGTATAATCGCTGGACCTGATGAAAATAAGCATATAAAAATGCGTGTTGCTACTTGCTTTTCTGGATTAACTACTGCGCTTAAGCTATGTAACGATATTCAGCCAAAAGCTGTACGCAAACTTAAAACTGCTAATACCTTAAGGTTTATAGCTAGTATAGTAACAACTGTATCTGGCGCTGCAATATTTACTGTACTAGCTGCGGAAGCGCCAAAGACTACAAAATATATTGTTGCTATTTTGGCTCTAATTGGAACCTTATTTTCTTTAGTATCACAATTTGTAGAAGGTGTTCTTCAGCCCTCTTCCGGCAACGCCTACGACTTATATAAAGATTTAATAGAGTACAAATTAGAAGCTAATGATTTACATAATGAGTTAAAAATTTGGGAGAGCCTTAATTTCGAAGAATTCAAAGACGAAGTATTAATAGGTAGAGCAAATGCGGTTTGCAAAAATATTTTAATTCTCGAAAGTAAGTTTGGTATATAGGCATACACTGTAAAACGGGGCAAGATAAAACAACTCTATAAAATACTAATATTGAGTATATAAACGAAAACGGTCGTTTACTTTTTTGCTGTGTAATTAGGCTATATCCATCCTGTTTAAGCCGATCAATTAGAATAAGCCTAGCCATATCAAATATTGGGTTCCTTACACCCTGTTATTTATATTTAAGCTTAACTCATAATTATTTTAAATAGATAGAATATATGAAGCCATTTCTAATACTCTTGATACTGATTATTACAAATATATTGGTGGTAAAAACCTCAAACGGCCAAGAACTTGATTTAGGCACTAAATATAAGTTTAAATCTGCTACAAGATTAAAGCCATGCAATAGTGTAGGAGATATTGTTGAAGGTACTACAGAAAATGATATTGAAAAAGGATGGCAATTTTTTATAGAAAAGAAAATTGCAACGGGATACGTTATTTCATTTGCGACATTTCCCTCTTCTTTTCATGGTAGCGTAGCTCTAAATTTAAAATACACAAAGACAGCAGATGAAAGACCTATCTATTACTTTATGCCATTGAGTGAAAAAACAAACGTCGATATTTTCAGAAATCGCTTCTTTTCATATGGTGCAATAAGTGCACCATTTAAAGCAAGATTTCCTGGCGGGGAGGGAAATGAGAAAAGGTATTTTGATTTAACTTCAAATATTTCTTTAGGAATAAGTGCCGGAGGGGGTTTAGCAATATCCAACGATGTAAGTAACCATATACTACTCAGTGCTTCTATAACTGCTATTCCTATAAACAGTGGAAATACAAAGAATTTTACAGGCTCTAATACTTCCGTCACAGCACTTTCGCCAGCTATTTCATATATTCACCAACGAAAAACTATCCAAATTGGCCTATTTTTGGGAATAGATATATTAACCGGGGAAATAGGAACAAACTGGCTATATAAAAAATCTCCTTGGCTTGGTATAGGAATTGGGCTTAACCTTTTCTCTCCAAACGTAAGTTCCGTTGAACAATCTGATTAGTATAAACGCTTATACCTAATAACCTTCTATTTAATTCATAGCAAAACTTATGAAAAAACTCCTCTTAGTGCTAGCTTATATTTTTCTCACTTTTTCGTCATGTGAAAAAGCAGAATGTGTAACCTGCATAGTCCAATCGAGGGCTGATAAAAAAATTGTTGAAAGTCGGACAGAATGTGATAGATCAAGCTCTTTTCGATCTGGTTTTGTTGATGGCATAAAAAAAAGATATGAAGATCAAAATGCCGATGTAGATATTATATGTAATTAATTAATTCAAGTTGTGAGTTGATCAAAGGTAAATGCCATAATGAACAAACTGAGTTTAAGCAAAAATCCTTGAACTGTAACGGCGTGGATCTTCGCTGGAAAACTGTGTGCTTTGATTTGCGAAAATACGGTTTCAATGCGTCGCCGGTAATGCTTTTTAAGGAAAGCAACCGCAGGCTCATCCTGGCGTTTCGAATTTGAGCGTCGAGCCGTTAAGAGCTGAATTTGATCACATTCGGCCATCAGCTCCTCAATGTCATAATTGAGGTAGCCACTGTCAGCATATAGGACACTGCCTTTTGGCAATTCAATGGGCATGACTTGTAGGATCGTCGCATCAACGAAAGCACCGGCATAAATGTAAAAATCAACGGGTATGCCATCGGCGGTCGTAATGACTTGGACTCGAAAGCCATAGAAATACCTTCGTTTACTGGCGGAATAACCGCGATAAGCTTCATCTTGAAGCAATCGACAGCGGGCGATCCGGATGTTGTCACACATGGCAACGGGGAACGAGTCGAGCAGATAGCGGCAGGTGGTATTGAGTTCTTTTAGGGTTTGTCCTAATGCTCGAAAGATCGCCCATAACTGGGTTTGTAAACGCCTTAACCGCCGATTAAACTGCGATTTATCAATCCAGTAAACACCTTGGTGCTGATGCATATAAAGCAGAGCGGTGGTTTGATTACCGTAAAAGTAAAGCGTCGATAATAAAGCGGCTGTCATCACTTCGGCATCTGAGATTCGGTTTCGGCAGTCTTCCTGATGGCCAGTGGCTTTCAGAAAGTCATCCAGAAAACAATAAATTGCAATCGTCTTTTGGTGCATAGGGCTGGTAAGATTGAAGTGTCGAGAACTCCAAAATTATCACCCTATCATCAAAGGGCAGAAATGCACAACTTGAGTTAATTATGTGTCGTGTTTCTTTATTATGGTTATAGATCATCAACGGTCGTTCTGATTTGTAACTCATTTATCGAAAGAAGCGTTTCGCACGTTCGTTACAGAAGGTCCTCCAGGGTCAATCCGTCCGAGCGAGTTTCAGGGTCGGTTGACCACTGGTTAGGCTCGCCTTCCGGCCATACTTGTAGAATCTTGCGGGCCTGGGTTTGAATCGCCGTGTAGTTAGCTTCAATCTCTGGCTGAGTCACTTGGGCAAAGGGCCGAATCGGCTGAACTTGAGATTCACCTGCTACAAACCCCGTCCGAAATTCGTTCACGTTCCCTTCGGCAATCAATCCGGCAAATTCTCCTGGCTTAAATCGCATGACCGTAGCTGCTTCCAGCCGGTCCCGCTGCTGAACGTTCTCGCTTTGGCCGTAGGTGGTTCCCTGGCCATTGCTAATCGAGCGGCCCGCAAACGCCTGATCGTACTTACCGAATAGCTTGCTAACTCGCTCGGCGGTTTTGGGGTTGGTCGTGCGCCCAAAAAACTGATTGGACAAGTTGCTGATAATCATTTCCGCCACCGAGGCTCCTAATGTGCCTTCCATTTGGGCAATGTCCTGCACGGCGTACACGGTCGTTACGCCGTTATCGCGGGCCGTAGCGGGAATTTGCTGGAAGTTGGGAATAAATAAGGTGGGTGCTTCATCCAACACCACCACGCTCGGCACCCGCCCCCGCTGGTTCATGCGTTTTAAGGCCACAGAAACGATTAATGACAGCAAAGGAGAAAAGGTACCACTTAGGGTCGGATCGTTGCCCAGAACCAATATTCCAGCTTTCCCCGGCTCATTTAGATCCAGCGGCACCTGATCTCCTGATAAGACCCAATAGATTTCCGGGCTGTTTAAGACCGACAGGTAGTTTTGAATGGTCGCAAATACCCCCGCCAGCTGGTTCTCGCTGGCCGCTCCGCTGCTGACCGACGCAATGATGCCTCGTGTCTGCTCATCCTGGCTGAGCGTCCGGATTAAATCGTGCGGACTTCCTGCTAACAGCAAACTCACCGCGTGCGGCAGGGTGCAGTGCTCCGCGTGGCGCTGGCGCAGATACCAGATCGCGCCAGTCAACAAGACTTCCGCCGACTGAATCCAGAAGCTGCGGGCCTGACTGGCCTGGTAGTCCAGGTTCGCCAGCACCGTAACGGCGGCCTCGCGGGCAAAACTGGCCGAAGTTAAAAGCTCCGCCCGAATGGGGTTGATCCGGTGACTGCGGCTCAGGTCCGTAAAGTTCACGTAGTAGGGCGTTACATAACTCTGCCCGTAACTGCCTGCCACCTGCTGGGCCAAGGTAGGAAACTTAAAGTCGTAAACGATCCCGGCCATATGCTGGGCTCCGGCCTGCTGGATAATGGGTTCGATGATGCTTTTGCTCTTACCGCTGCCCGCACCCCCGGCCACGAAAATGCCCCGGTAAGGATTAGCCAGATGAATCGGCCCGCTGTGGCTCGCCAGCGTAAAGCTTGGCAGGGCGTCCTCCTGCGGCTCAGGATCGGCTCCGGCGGCGTGCCAATCCTTCAGGTACTGCCACAGCCGGTAGCCTCCGTAGGCGATGCCGCCCCAGAATACGAAGGGAAACAGCCCTACTTGGATCAATCCGTACAAAAGGGCGTAGATGGCCCCGATACGAAACCACAGGTAGTTTAAGAGAATATCCTGACGGTAGAGATCGCCCTGGCGGGGGTATAAGGCCCGGATCAGGGGCCGGACCAGCACGCCTAGCCCGATCCAGTGCAACCCACCGATCAGGGCCGCCGTGGCCGTGCCCAGCAGCATACAAATCCCGATGGGCAGGATCACGTCACTAAAAACACGTAAGGCTAAGAC
Organism: Larkinella arboricola; assembly: GCF_003259745.1. GTDB lineage: Bacteria > Bacteroidota > Bacteroidia > Cytophagales > Spirosomataceae > Larkinella > Larkinella arboricola. The sequence goes on from NZ_QLMC01000015.1 coordinate 6,709, forward strand.
AATCGTCAATAACATACTTAAAAAGGGGTTAGAGTCCGAGTCCTTTTTTCTTTCGCGGCTCGGGTGGCTTCTGAGACAGTTCCAGCAGTCGTCGCAGTTGTTCTTGTTTTTCGGTTTGCGCGGGCGTAACGGGCCGAGCAGTCTCCACAGGCTTCGGAGCCGGGGCCAGTGTAGGAGCTTGTTCCACGGTTGGCTTCAGAGCCGGTTCGACCTTTTGAGCGCGCTCCTGTATTTTTTGCCGTTCCTGCTGCCTTTCCTGTTCCCGGCGAACCTTGTGCCGTAGATCCACTCGCTGCTCCCGCTCCCCGTGGGCCATCGTGTTAGCGTAGGCAAACGTTTCGGTTAAAGCCCGGCTGTAGCCGAACTGCTGATCAAAGACCTGCTCGGCCAGCGTCTTAAAGGCGCTGCGGTCAAAGCCCCCCTGCACCGCTCCCCGCTCGGTGCCCCGGTGGTTGGTGGCGGGGCTTAGTTTCAAGGGGTTCTTCCGGCTGATCGCTCCGCTCTGCTTCTGCGCCTGGTAGCGGGCTAGGTTCTCCGTGCGGCTGACCAACACGTGCACGTGCGTCTGCTCGCCCGCTTTGGCTTGGCCCCTAGCGATTTCCCCTAACTGGACCGGGCGGTCTTGGTGGTTGTAATGCCGGGTGTGTTCGATCTTGGCGTACCACACCAGATCCCGGCTTTCTATCCCCTTTCCAAAATGGCTCGCGTACGCCTCCATCACCGCCCGCGTATAGGCTTGCAGTTGGCTCGGATCGTTGCCCAAGTGCTTAAGCTCCGACTGGCTGGGACTTAGCACCAGTTGGTAAAACTTAGCTTCCTCTCGGCCCAAGTTGCGCTTGTTAGCGTCCAGGTGTTCAATCACTCCGCGCACCGAAAGATCCTGGCGGCTTTGGTCGAACCACTGTCCTTGCTGTTCTTTTTCCAGGTACTCAGCCAGCCCCCGGCAGCTGCCCCCGCCACCCCCACTAACCTTGGCCACCATCAGAAAACTTTTTAGGCATCAGCGATTCACGTACCTTCCGTCGGCGTTCCTGATCGTTCTGCCAAGCTTCTAAAAACTCAGGCTTGACCAGCTCGGGCCGCAGCACGGTACCCAGCTGCCGCAGCACCATCTTGGCAAAGTCATCCTGCAATTCCTTCACGTTTTCTTTCAGCCCGTAAAGCTCGTCGGCTACCTGAGTCATTTCGTCGTGCATGGGTTTGAGCACCTCTTTCTCCTGCTGGCGGATAAAGGAAACAAAGCGCTTATCGAGCGCTTTGATGGCCTCGGTGGGATGCTCGGCCTTGGGGTTTCTGGGGTCGGCTTTGGTGGCTTTGAAGTAGCGTAGCATTGCTTCCAGCAGCCCTTTATTGGTCAGTCCGTAGCTTTCGGCCATGCGTTCAAACTCGGTAAACAGCGCCGGCGAAAGCGCCACCTGTTTATCCCGGATTTTCTCTTTTTCCATAAAAGTATACAGCCATTCAGATGTCAATCAAGAAATTTACTACTGATTACCAGTCACTTTACTAATATATTCAGCTATAATCTTGATGGATGCTAATTTAACTAACAGCAAGACAGAATCAAAATCTTGTTTAACTATTTGATTTAGTATGGTTTACGTTTTCTTAGTGGCCCTGCGGGCGAGCGAAGGAACAGTATAGCGCAGCGTTAAATACTGTTCCCGCTCGCTTCTTTAAAAAGAACGCTCCGCTACACATGAACCCTTCATAATTTAGTAACTTTTGGAGAAACTTGAACTTAAAAAGACCGAGGGGGAATAGTCAGTCATCGGATTTCAACGCGGACTTCCTTGCCCATCCCTAGCTGCACAATTTTGTTAAGCGTTTCAAGCTGAATGTCGGATTTTCCGTTTTCAATTCGGGAGATGTAGTGGCGGGTCGTGCCGCTTTTCAAAGCCAATTCCAATTGCGATAAACCCGCTTCTTCCCGGGCCTTCTTCAAGAGGATGCCTACTGGAATCTTCTCGGTTTTCTTCACTAATTTACTTTGCTCATACAAGACATCCGGATCTAGATCCAGTGGGCCAGAAATCACTCGGTTTCTCAGGGGGACCGAAACCAAGACGTTAGGCCAGTATAAGGTGCGAGTTGGGGAGATGGCTACTTGCTGGAAAGTGGCGTAGTCCATTAAAGGCAATAGTCGGGTGTCGCCCTGGTCTTTCCACTGGGTAAACAAAGGTTCAAAGTCAATGGTCCGTACTTCCGAGGTAGTCCACAGAACGGTAATCGTGAACGGCTCCACCTGAAGGACCTTGGTGATGCGGGGCAAAATAGGTTGGAGGTTGTCCATTTTTATAGCCGTTTGATTCGAGGGTTCAATTGATAAAAGGCTTCTAAAAGCTCTTCCTGGTTCTTGGCAATCTGGATATATGCTAACGCTTTCCGCAATTGAGTGCGCGGTAAGGAGCCTGCATAGACCGTTACTTTTCGAATATCAATCAAGGCTTCCCACTCTGCATATTGCACATGACAATGCGGAGGGAGGTGATCGTTAGAAAATATGCTAATGGTAATTCCATCAAAAATATCAAAAACCGGCATTGAATCGGTCAAAGGAGTAACGAACAAAGGTAGCAAAAGGTGCCTAATTAGATACCTAATCTAGTCGTCAAAAATAATAGCTATTCATAAGATTGGTAAGCGAACAGGAAAAGATTATTTATTTCAAATAGATAAGTATTTTTATATGTACATACAACAACAGGCCGCATTAATTGTTTTTTTTACACGAATTCGTTAGGACAAACTTTCCCAGTATAACCCAGTATAACATACTAATTTTTGTTGGTTTGAACGACTTGCTAAAACAGCCTTTTTTTTACTATTGAAATTAGAAACTACTTATCCACAAAACCGTACAGAAATAAAGGGTTCTTTTTTTAAATAAAGGTTATTAACTATAAAGGTTTATGTGACAAAATCGCAGTCCTAAGTGTGACAAAATCGCAGTGGATAACTAGGTTTTGCTGTGACAAAATCGCAGTGGATAACTTCCAAAAAGCAATGTTCTATGCCTCTGAGTGTGGATAATTCATGTTACTAACTGCGAGTTTGTCACATTTTCACACTTAAACCATTAATTATCAATGCATTAAAGTGATTTTTTTGTACAAAATCTCAAAAACTGCGAGTTTGTCACAATTTATCATTTAATCCGTTGGTTATTAACCTTTTAGGTATTGGAGTTTGACTAAAATGTAACATTAAACCGCGCGCACCTTTCTCCTCTACCCTTGCATCGGTGTATAAGCTCTTTACTAGACGGTGGACCTTCTTGAAGTTAGCGCGGAAATCCGTCATCCGATTATAATCTCCGCCGAACTGGGCTTTAATCGTTTGCCAGCCAAGAAATTGCGGCTTATTAGGCTGGATGCGGTGCAGACGGTGCGCCAGGAATGTGTACCAGTCAATGGCCGTGGCGTTGTTAGAAAGGGCCGTCAGGTGGCTCTTTGCTAACGGCACAGCGTGCTCCATCAAATTGTGGAAATAAGCCTCCGATAGCTCGATCTGACTAGGCCATAACAGAAGCTGGTCGGGATTGCGCTCCGGGAATAGCGTAAAACCGCTCACCAGAGGCAAGTTGATGTTGTGCTGGCCTTCAGTGCCGTCATAAGTCATTCGCACGACACAGGACGCTAAACGGCTAATTTGGTCGCGAACGGTGGAGACCTGGCTTCCACTCTCCGAAAAGCCCATATAATTATTAAAATCAGTCACGCTGTTGGCCGGCATGTCAATGATGCGGTTCTGGCTCTTAAGCGCGATGGTGTTAAGCGTGGCCAGGATGATCCGAGCTTTGACGCCATACGGCAATCCAAGATATTGCATCTCATGAGTGACCGGATTACGGATCGGCATTGGCATGACATACAAGCTAAACTTTCCACTCTCGGCCTGCCAGATTTCATTCGGTTTAAGATCCGGCTCCCGGCGCGGTAGATAGCAATGCGCCATCACAGATGACTGAAATAGGATATCCCTGTCGTCTGGCTCCTCCTGAAAGGCTTCATAAACCAGTTTACCGCGCCGTTTGGCAATAGGTGAAAGTTCTTCCTTTTTGGCCATAAGTATAGGGTGTAAATGCTTGATGTTGGAAGCTAGTCTGCTTGTCTTTAGCTCAACTGATAAAGAGTCGGTATTCTAAACCAGTGGTTGATGGTTCGAATCCAACAGAGCTAGCCTCCTTCCTACTCTTTATACTTTCGCTTCTCCCGCTCCAGTTTCTCAAGAACAGCCTCGGCAATCCAGTCTCGCAGGCTTATGCCGACCTTTGGGCTTCCCATCTTCCGCGGCCGCTTCGACCGCATTGCATCAATCTGCCTGATGACACCAGCCGTTAGACGTGTATTAACATGCTTTATAGCATCATCTGGTTCGTTATCGGCCTCTAATTGGGCAATTGCTCCCCCTTTGTTGATCATTGCCTCTATATCGGCCTCTGTCGGCTTTTTAGACGGCTTTGGTGGTGGTGTAACTGGCATGGGTAATGGCGTTAAATAGTTTTTCAATTTCGGCAACGGCTTTCTCGTCGGGCTGCTCCATCTCGAATACGGCAAGACCGACACCCGCCGAATTGGCAAAAGCCTTGCGATTGGTTAGCGGGTGCGGCAAAAAAGCCAGGCTCTCATAGCCCTGCAACACCTCGGATACTTGCCGGTTATCTTGGCTCTTGACATCAGCGCGGTTGATGAAGCTATAAGCCATCATAGGGACCGTGCGCATAGATTGTACCTCCTCTACTAGCTCGGACACTTTCGTAATCGTCCAAAGATCATAGGAGCGTGGATTGAACGGCGTGATGAACACATCGCAGACGAACATAGCTGCACGCTGACTTGTGGTATCCCTCCCACCCGTATCGACGACGATGTGGTCGTATTTTGGCCGCAGCGCTTCGATCTGCTTGCGCACCAATAAGCCGTTGATCTGAACCAGAGTATAGCCCGTAGTTCCGCGCGTCTGCTCTCGGTATGCTGAGAAATCTGACGCACTGGCTTGATCATCAGCATCGACCAGTAGCACCTCATGGCCCTTAGCGACCAGCCACGCGGCTAAATTGGTGGCAACGGTAGTCTTGCCAACGCCGCCCTTTTGTGAACCTACAACAATAACCATTTCTGGATGTTTTTATGTACTGCAATAAGCAAATGTTTTGGATCAAAAACAAGAGTATAAACAAGCACTCTTATTATACTTAACCAAAATCCTGTATAGGATGTAAAATAGGTACCAAAAATAGGACTTGTTATTGTATATAAACCTTTGGTTGAACTAGCTTTAGCCTGTAAATATTTACATGGCATAAAAACTTATTGTAATATTATTTAATGTAATTAAGTTGGATAATCAACAGAGGTTGTCGAGCCTATATAGCATTGTCAACTCCTTCACATTCTGCACCGGTTGGAAGAGGGAAGAAAAAATATAGCTTTATTCTTCTACAGAATACGATGCAAGAACCTTTTAATCTGGGTGCAAACCAGGATAGGCTCTTACAGCTTTATTTCCTTATTTACAATCAAGCCAACGTTTATAGTTATGCAAGGTATGTAAAGGCTTAAATGAAGCTCTGTATAAGATACAGAATTGCTCTCTGAGAATCAGACAAATAATAACTAAACTGTGTAAAAGGTATAGGAAATTATTCACCTTAAACCTATCACACTTTGGACTGAGAGTCTTAGATGTGTAGATTTGGTTCTATTTGTTTTTATAATATGGGCCGCTCAACTGTACATTACGCTGATAATAAAACTAACAACGCTTTAAAACGTCTTCATAATAAATTGCGTCCTGCTGGGACACCTGTCCAGCGGGTCGAGTATATTATTGAGTTATTGCTATTACGAATTTTTGAAACCAAAATTAAGCAAGACGACGATTTTAAACCTTTACGTAAACTCTTTTCATCCAGCTATAAATGGGTAAATCCAAAGACTGGGCAAGAGGAATCAAATGAGAACCGACTTTTCTCGTACTTAATAACAGTAACAAACGAACAGCTTCTTGCCGAACTCAATACCAACTTCTTTCCTTTCTACGGTACCATTCTGCAAAGCGCCCGTAAAGTATTTGAAGGAAATCTGCCGCAAAAGGTACAAGATCAATTAGTGCTAATCGAAGAAGTGTTCAGTAACTCGAACTTCACCAACAACGTCAACAGTGGCAACTTAGGTGAAGTCATTGGCATTGTAGCTGATGACATTGAAGAAAGTCGATTGCTGAAAACCGACCTGTTAGGTGACGCTATCGAGTCAGCCTTAAGCGAAACGGGTGGAACGAAAGATATTGGCTTATTCCGTACTCCCGATCATATCCGGCAATTTATGACTGCGCTGGTTGAGCCTGGTATAGATGATTTTGTGTTTGACCCAGCTTGTGGAACGGGTGGTTTTTTATTCGATGCTTTTGAGTTTGTTATGCGCAGGATGGACCCCGACCAGAGCTGGCCTGGTGAAAAAGCTCATTCAGAGCTGCGTAATTGGTTTGATGAATACTTCCAGACTAATAAGCTTGATTTTCCAAGTATTCAGCAGACGACGCAATTTTATCGGTCGGGCGTAGCAGGTATCGAATACCTTGGTATGATCCGGAAGATGGCTGCTATCAACTTTTACATCCGTGGATTGAATCCAGCTAACATCGAGCAGGGTGATAGTTTAGCTATGTTCGACCCGGCAATAAATGCAAGTAGCAAAACGGTAGTACTAGCGAATCCTCCCTTTGGCGCACAGCGTGACCAAGATGCTTATCCAAACGTTTGGGGCGAACACGCTAAAGAATCTGAGACAACAATCCTGTTTGTAAAGTTAATGCTCGAACTGCTTAAGAAAGGTGGTCGGTGCGCGGTGGTTGTATCAGAAGGATTTCATACTTGGGATCAGTTTAGTGCTAAGGCGTTGCGTAAAATGCTGCTTGATGAAAACCAGCTTAGGGCCGTTATTTCGCTGCCACAGGGCTTGTTTGTCAGTAAAAGTGGACAGGGGCCTAAGACTTCTATATTACTGTTCGAAAAAGGTGGCTTAACAGATTGGGTGTGGTTTTACAAAGTCACCAACGACGGCTATACGATGGGCACCAATCGGAAGGAGCATCCTGGTAGTCAGTTGGTCGAGTGTCTAACGCTTTACCATCAGTACGTCAAACACAGCAAACGCCCGCCCGAAACCAAGCATCAATTTTGCATTCCGGCCGAGTGGATTAAAACGCTTGACCCTCGCACTAAAGAAAAGATTCGTATTGAAACCCGTGCTGATCTTGCGGCAAAAGGCGCCATCGACCGCGCTAAAAAAGAGGCAGATTATAGTCGGAAGATCAAGGCGTGTAAAATGTCGGAGTTAGAGAAAGAACTTGAGCTGAAGCAGTTTGACCACATTCTAGAGAACCGTATTCAGAACGAAATCGCGAAACGTATAGATAAAGCACATTGTCTTAGCCCCCTATCAGTTGGACAGTTCAGCTATAATGGATGAGTCACATACAGCTATTTTCTGATAGCTGGCTTCCCACTTTTGCTGTGGCGTTACAAAACCAATGGACCGGTGAAGTCGCTTGGTGTTGTAATAAGTAATGAACCGCTTCAATGTCTCTTTGGCTTCGTAGTAACTGGCAAACTCATTTCGTTCGATAACCTCTCTTTCCAGAATACTGTGAAACGCTTCGATATAAGCGTTTTCTTCGGGTGTGGCCACATGCGTAAACTCTTGGCGAACCTCAGAGCTTTTCAGAAAGTTACGCACCTTGTGAGCGATAAACTGACTACCGTTATCATTCCGCAGTATCACCCCCTTCAATTCATGGGTTTGACTGATATGTCGGAGCAAATTAACCAAATCCATCTGGCGAATGCTCTTCTGAAAGAGCCAGTCAACGACTTTGCGGCTATAGACGTCTAAAACACATAAGAGGTAGTAATTACACTGCTCTCCCTGTACCCACACATATTTAATGTCCCAGCAGAGGTACTCAAGTGGTTTGGTGGCATCAATCCTTCTAAACTTAACAAACTCGCGTTTGCCACCTGATCGAATCACTTTTCCCAGCAGCAAACCATTGTCTCGCATCAGCCGGTACACCTTTTTCTTATTGATGATGTACTCTTTCTTGAGTTCATGGGCGGTATACTCGTAGCCGAAGGCATTAAATTCTGTATCAAGTAGTTGTCGAATACGAGTTACTACTTCCTCATTGGTTACCCAAGTACCGTCCAGTTTCATCGTCATCTGGCTGATTTTTGCTCCTGGCAAACCCGTTCGGGATTTGTAGTAGGATACGCTACGAGGCAAATCCAGCCATTGGCACAGATCGGTCCGACTCGCCTGCTGTTGATACTGAGTCATAAGCATTACCTTTTCCGGGGTCCGATAGGTGTTTTTTTTAACAGTTCGCTTTTAACTTCAATCTCCAAAGCTTGCTTAGCAATGATGCGTTTCAAACGCTCATTCTCTTCTTCTAAAGCGCGCAGGTGCGGGTCAACTCGGGGATACGAGTCTTTCAGGCCTTCTTTGCCGTTATGGAGGTACTTCTGCTTCCATTTTCTCAGTAGTGAAGAAGAAAGATTATACTTCCTACATACATCGGAAGCCCCATCCCGTAGGGCTTCCTGAACCAATGAGTAACGGTCTTCTGGGGTGAATGTTCGTCTGGCTTTGCTCATGATTTCCTGAATATAAAGGACTAAATTGTTTTTCCAATTTTGTCCAACCATTCAGGGGGCTAAGACACAACTCTGCCATTACTTCCAGCTCCAGGGCTTGTTTCGCTACAATCCGTTTGAGCCGTTCGTTTTCCTGTTCCATCTCCCGGGCTTGATGGTCAACGGTTTTGTAGCGGTTGGACAAGCCCGCCAGACCACTGTTCTCGTATTTATGCTGCCATTTTCGTAGAAGAGAGGGCGATAAATTGTACTTACGGCAGGTTTCCATTTTTCCAGCTCGGGCGGCTTCTTTCAGAATCGATTCCCGGTGTTCGGGAGTAAAAACTCGCTTTTCTTTCTTCATTTCCTTAAAGTTAGTGACAAATCCTTTTTAAATTTTGTCTCCAACTATTTGAGGGGCTAAGACACATAACTATTCTTTGAACTTAAGCAGCTACCGCAGCGGATTGACTACCGGTGAGTTACCAGTTTATAGTAAGGAAGTAAATTCTGAAGTTGATGTTGAAGCTATATGGAAAAAGTTGCAAAATGAGAAGACGATCGGTCCAACCATTTTTAATGCGCTTCACTCTCTAAATCTGGTCAATGCCATGGAAGCTGATATAGTCCGTGAGTTTTTGAGCCGGCAGGATGACACAGTTATTCAACTGTATGAAGAGCTAAAGAAATTAAAAGCTTTGCTTGACACTGGACACACCTACCCAACTGCATCCATTAAAGAGCTTTGTAGCTATGAAAAAGGTAAGTTAGGGACTCAGGCAACAGAAGAGGGTCATTTTCCGTTCGTCGTGACTGCTGCTGAACGCAAAACGGCACCTGACTATCAATTCGATACAAAAGCCGTTTGTATACCGCTAATCTCTTCAACTGGACACGGCTCGGCCACATTGAAACGCATCCATTATCAAGAGGGTAAGTTTGCGTTGGCAAATCTATTATTTGCCGCTATTCCCAATGATCCTGAAACTGAGCTTTACCCTAAATATCTATATTACATTTTAGATGCCCGAAGGGAAGAATTGTTTTGCCCATTGATGAAAGGAACGGCTAACGTAGCTATGCGAATGGAGGACGCTGTGAACGTTCGTTTTCCGTTGCCGCCTTATAAGAAGCAGCTTGAAATAGTTAAGAAAATACAAGAGCAGAAGATGATAATTGGTATTTGTGAAAGCGCTAAAGAATGGTTTGAAATTCAAGTTTTAGAAAAAGAAATAAGAGTACTATTTAATGGGAAATATGATCCTCTAATTGTTAAGCAGCAAGCAGAGCTCGAAATAAACACGATATTAAGCGAGGTTTGGGGCATTACGTCAGAAATCGTCCCAACGCCCACCGAAGCATGAAAGAGCTAGAGTACCCGCCGTTACACCCTGAAGGTATCAAAGACATTGATGAAGAACAGCTATACCCAGTTTTTGTTCAACCTTTTGGACGGGGCCAAGCGCATGACTATCGCCAGAATCTACTTATTCAATTCGGGCAGTTTATTAATCAGTTTAAACGGCTTGGCCTAAAAGCAGAGCTTTGGATTGATGGATCTTTCTGCACCCGTGCACCTGATCCCAGTGATGTGGATTTGGTGTTCTTTTTTGATCTGATTGCTATAGACCAATTGGAGGGAGACAAAAGAGACCTATTCGAGCGTTTATTTACTAACCGTAAGTTCATGAAAGCACAATATCGAGTTGAGGTATTTTATGAAGCCAACTCTGATTTACTTGCTTACCAGAAATGGCAACGGGATTTTGGTACCTGTTATGATGATGTTACGCCTAAAGGCATTTTTAGAATATACTTTAACTGATGAATCCACAACGCACCGCATCGCTGATTAAGGCTCATGAGGAGTCACTGAAACGCTATCGGGAAGAGCTAGCCAAGAACCCTAGTAGCCTGGCGTATCGGGGCATTGTTAAGAATACAGAAGAATATATTGAAGAATTGAAAGAGCAGCTTGAACAGCAAAAACCTCAAGCAAAAGCCAAACTTATCAACGAAGCTACTTCTACGGATATCCGTATAATTAATATGCTCCAGGCTATAGGTTGGCGAGCAGGAGATACACTTTTGTATCAGCAGGAGTACAAATTGACAACGGAACAACAGAAGCAATTTCCTCATATAAAGTCTATCAAGCCCGACATCGTATTGCAAGACTTGAACGGTGATGTTTTGGCTGTCATTGAGAACAAACTAAGCGATGAGCGGAAGGCACTTCAAAAGCTTAGAATGGTGTATTCAGCCATCTTAAAGCCACGCTTCCTGTATGCATGCAGCGTCGAGCGAATATTGTTTTATGATAATGCTTGGCGAGGATTGGAAGCGGGTGAGTTTCGGCAAGTAACATCGTTTATGCGGCTAGAAGATATGAAACTGAAAGTTGAACAGCAGCGCAAGATCATCTCTAATCGCGAAATTACTATTGATACTACCATCGCTGGTGGTTACGACCCGACTGTTGGTAAGGACCGATATTATCAGCTTCAGTGCATTCATACACTGGTCGATAATTACAAGGCAGGCAAACAGAAAATGCTTGTTCACATGGCAACTGGACTTGGCAAGACTCGCACTGCTGTGGCCTTAGTAAAAACTCTATTGAGCTACGGACTGGTCAAGCGTGTTTTGTTTGTAGTTGATCGGCGAATGCTGGCGAAACAAGCCGTTGACAAAGGGTTCTCGTTAATTAGCAAAGATTTTCCGTCTACCTGGATTACTACGTCAAACTTCAAGACACATAAGCATGTCAGCATCCATGTAGTAGTAATTGATACACTGGAAATGATTTACAGCGACATCCCCTCTACATTCTATGACCTAATTCTGGTAGATGAGTGTCATCGGAGTATCAATGTTAGTCGCTCATTAATCTTCGACCATTTCTTGTGTCCGCGCATTGGTATGACTGCCACTCCCCGTATTGCGATTGCTAAAGAAGGGTCAGAAGTACCAGAAGAAGATTTATCCATTATAGATACCTACCGGCTGTTCGGCTGCGAAACAGGCGAACCTGACTTTAAATTTGATATGGATCGCGGTATTCAGGAAGGATTTCTTGCACCTTACAAACCTATTGAACTGCTGTCATCTCTAATCAAAGAAGCAGAAGAGAGTGGTATTGAGTTTGACCATGTTCTTGATCCACAGGATAGATACGAAATCGTGTTAGGTGGTGAAAAGAAACTTAAGCTTGAACAACTCAACCGCAAGTTCATCTCGGAGGAAAACTGTTTGAGAATCGCTGAAGAAATAAAGAAAAATACGCAGTGGGGAGAGAAGGTTCTACTATTTGGTGTTAGTCAAGCTCATTGTATAGAGTTAGCCAAAGCCGTAAACAAGGTATTTGAAAATGACTATTCCGAGAAGCCATATTATGCCGAAACAATTATTTCGGAGAACAACGAACTAAACGAAACGCTAAAAGCTTGGTTTGAAAAGCCTTATCAGAAACCCTATGTAGCCGTTTCAGTAGATATTATGAGCACAGGGGTGGATATTCCGTGCGTCCGATTTGTTTCATTTGCTGCTCTCACCAAATCCGTTGGCCGTTATATTCAAATGCTGGGTCGTGGTACACGTTTAGACCCCAAAACCGGTAAGTTTAGCTTTACTGTATTAGACTTTGTAGGTTTATGCCGCCGGATGGAAGATAATGGACGCGGCACATTAAGAGAGAACACGAAGGTTGTCAAACCAGCAAATGCAAAGAAATCCAGTAGTAGCACTAACACACCGATAGGTGAATACTTTCTAATAGAAAACCCTGATCCAGCTCATTTGATTCAGCGAGTCGAAATTCATGGGGATTCAATCAATATAATTGATAACATACCCATTGATCAGGCGAAGCGAATATTTGAACAGGCTGTAAACGAGTCACCTAATTCGACTATTAGCAACCTGCGTGAAAAAGCACAACGGAATGACTACCAGCCGACCGATTTAGAGATCGAGGAATTGATTAATTGGTTGAGTAAGCCTCAGATTTTCCTAGATGAGGGTCATTTACAAAAGATGTATGATTATCCAGAAGGATCAGCATGGGACTTCCTGCTTCATGCACTAGGAAAGAAAAAAATACCTACACCCAAGGAGCGAATCGAGAAAAATTATTTAACATACATACACACTTACGACTTTACAGATGATCAAATCAAAGTGTTAGAAAAAATGAAAGATTTGTTTGTATCTAATATAGCCTCAAAACGAACAATAGAAGTCAAGGATATTTTTGGAAACCCAATCTATGAGCGACTAATAGGTTCTTTTGATAATGTCAACGAAAAGTTCGAAGGCCATTTTAACAAAATTCTTTCTGATCTTAAGCAGACTTTTGGGTTTAGTGCAAAACATGCTGCTTAACAATCTCTTTCGAATAGACTATAGTTTACTGTGTTATTCTGAGTATTTAGTTAAATATTATTCACTTCAACTATACAGCAAACTTTAGAACTTGCAATAAAAATATTATAATAATCTATAAAGGAAAGATGATAAACTTATCTATTTTATAGACTAAACACCGTAATTTTAAAAATGGCCCTAACAGACAAACAAACAAAAATTACTATATATATTATAATCATTACTACAATCTTAGGAATAATATTAATGCTATTCCTATCAGTTAAAGCATATTGTAATGGCTATTCTTTTTGGAACCCTATAATAGACTTTGAAAAAACTGGACAATTCGGAGATTATATTGGGGGTGTCGCTGGTACATTATTTAGTTTAGTAGGCACTTTACTTATCTTTCTTACATTTTCGGAACAAGGCAAACAAAACAAAAGACAAAGCTTTGAATCCTCTTATTTCGAAATGATTAGATTACATAGAGATAATGTCAGGGAATTGAATTATACAAAATTTGAAGCCACAAAAATGAATACCTCTGAGAATAGGAAGGTCTTTAAAGTATTACTTGAGGAATTCGAAGAATGCTTAAACGAGACAAAAAATATTACTGAAAAATATAGATGTGAAGATTTATACAAAACTGAAGAAATTGAAAAAATCAAATCAATCTTTCCCAAAATAGATCTTAAAGAAGTAGCAAATATTGATATATCATACTCTATATTTTACTATGGTTTAGGAAGAAGTTGACTATACCGATGATACTGAGCCGTGTGCGCCGATGCAAACTGGGCCACTGTGGATAAGTGGTATTGAAGAGTATACAAAGGTAACTATTGCCCTATTTTTTCCTCCTTTTTGGTGCGTTTTCGCATAGATTCCCCTTTCAATTCAATCCGGTGGGCGTGATGTACCAGCCGATCCAGCATCGCATCGGCCAGCGTCGGGTCGGCGATGTAATCATACCAGCCGTTCACCGGTAGCTGGGAAGTAATGATGGTGCTGGCCCGCCCATGCCGATCTTCAATTAACTGCATTAAAGCGAGCCGTTCATGCAAGGACAATGCCTGCATCCCCCAGTCGTCCAGGATGAGCAGATGTTGCCGCTCTAAGCGAGCCAACTCTTTAACATACGAGCCATCAGCTTGAGCCAAATGCAGTTTTTGGAAGAGTTTGGGCAATGAGAAGTAAGCCACCCGTAGCCCCATGTGGCAGGCCTGATAGCCCAGGGCCGTGGCAAGAAAGCTCTTGCCGCAACCCGTAGCACCAGTGATCAGGATGTTTTCGGCCCGACTGATGAAGGAACTGTCAGCTAGACGTAGTAGCAGATTCTTGTCTAAGTTGCGGCCAGGTAAGTATTCAATCTCTTCCAGAGCGGCCTGATAACGGAAGCGGGCCTGCCGCACTGCTGTCACCGTTTTGCGATGTTGCCGGTAAGCTTGCTCCGCCTGGGTGAGTTGCGCCACCACCTGGTCGGTAGTGGGATGTTGATCCAGCGGCAGACGGATCAACTGCTCAAAGTTTTGGGCCATACCCCACAAGGCGAGTTTGCGCATGGCCTCTAAAGTGGCTTGGTTGTTCATTTGGCTCGTGTGTTTTTATTCCCCTTTCGTATTTATTTTTTTTCATTGATAGGCCGATGCACCCCGGATATTCTCATGCTGACAGGGCGGAATGGCAACTATGGGTACCGGCTCCAACTCCAGCCGGTCTAGCTCTCGCTCCAGGATACTTTTAACCAATCGGTATGAGGTGGCTTGATAATGCAACGCCCGTTGGCAGGCCCGCTCCAGCCGATCGGGACCGTAGCCTTTGGCCAATGACAAGACCCCGGCACAGGAACGATACGCCTGCTCGGGATAGGTTCGTAGTCGCAATAACTCCTTAATGATACCGATTGTATGAGGGCCGACTTTGGCCGCCTGCTCTTCAAAAAATAAGGGTGACCATTGCGAGAGCCATTGATGATGCGGGTGCAGGTGTTCGCGCAAGGTGGTGTATTGACCGCTGGTACGTTGGCGTGAATGGACCGCCACCCGTTCGAAGTGATGGTAGATTTCCACGCTGTCCTGGGTGTAGATGAACTTAACGGCTTGCCCTACTAAGCGGTAGGGCACCGAGTAATGGTGTTTATCGGGTTGAAGTTGGGCATGGCCGTTGGGGTGCACCTTGGCCATACAATACCGTTTAAGTTCATAGGCTTGCGTGGGCAAGGGTTGTAGCCAAGCCCGTTCGAGTTGCTCAAAGCGGTCCCGCCGGGAATACGATTTGCCTTGTAAACAGGTTCGGTTATGCGCATCGAGTAGTTGCCAGATGGCCTTGTTCAGTTCAACCAGCGTGGCAAAGGTTCGATTCCGTAAGGGTGCATAAATTCGCTGGTAGAGAATCCGTACTGCGCTTTCGACCAGAGCTTTATCGCGGGGTTTACCGCTACGAGCGGGATAAATGACCGTCTGATGATGGGAAGCAAAATCCTGCAGGGTTTGATTGATCGTGGGTTCATAACGGTCAGCTCGGGTGACAGCCGCTTTGAAATTATCGGGTACAATCGCCTTGGGAACACCACCGATATACACTAATGCAGCTTGCAAAGCGGCAATGAAGTCTTCCTGTTGTTGGCTGGTGACGGCTTGCGCATACGTCAGTTGAGAACTGGGTAGAATAGCCACAAAAAACTCGACGGCCTTTAGTTGCCCCGTCTGCTCGTTGGTCAAATAAAGCTTATCACCGGCGAAGTCAATGAAG
The DNA here is from genome assembly GCF_003259745.1 of Larkinella arboricola. Taxonomy (GTDB): domain Bacteria; phylum Bacteroidota; class Bacteroidia; order Cytophagales; family Spirosomataceae; genus Larkinella; species Larkinella arboricola. The sequence goes on from NZ_QLMC01000015.1 coordinate 22,472, forward strand.
AGTTGCTCGCCTGCTTTATGCTCCAGGTGCATCACTACTTTTTGTTGCGCCTGCCATTGGCGGAACAAATGGTTAAACTGGGAATAACGCGGCCCATCAGGGTGTTGCAGACGATATTCCATCCAGAGTTGCTGGCGGGTCACACCGGGTTTAGCCAATTCGTGTTCGAAGGTTGGAAACAACTCGGTCAGCGTGGGATGCTTAACTTGAAGGACGCCTGATGCCGTTACTAGTCGGTCCAGTTGGGCATCATCCCAGGCCAGCAAGGGTTCCAGCGTCGGGAATAGGGCTTCAAGCTGGGTCAGGTAGTGCTGAACCGTAGTACGCGAGATGGCCAGAATGCGGGCTAGATTCCGTTTGGAAGTGCCCTTAAGTCGCAGTTCGATCAGTCGTCGGAGTTGGAACATTTTGATTCGACAGTTAGCCATCGTTTCCGGTGAGCAGGATTGATAGGTCTGCCCAAGGGGAAACAATGAATATTGTCTCTTCAATGTTCACTTATCCACAGGTGGCCCAGTTTACATCGGCGCGGGTGGACCAGCATCAATCGGCGCAAATGGCCCAGTTTGGAGTGGCATATTCAAGAAGTTCAAGAAGTATACTACGCACTAGATTTTTGAAAGTCTATAATGCACATATTACTAACGAAGTTATCTCTGAGCTAAAATTAAAACCCAAAAGAGAATCTTTTCTGTATGAGTTATGGAATATAAGCTACAATAAATCTTTAGATTTATCAAAGTCGCTTACTAGCCTAAGGAAGTACAAAGAAAGAAATATTAATATTACGGATTCAGATTTAATACTGCTTAATAAAACGATTGATGAGCTTACATTTAATGGTTTTTTCTCAAGTGACGAAGAGAGAATTAAGTCATATACTGATTTGATTAAGAAAGATGTTAAATATAACAAATATTATGGGGGGCACCAACATAGACTAGGGCATTATTATAGGCACTTGTTTCAAAGTTTTAAATACATTAAACAGGTCGATATACTTAATTCTGAAGAGAGATATTTTTATGCAAAAACATTAAGAGCTCAGCTTTCAACCTTTGAGCAAAGCTTATTGTTCGTTAACAGTATCTCTTCTTTAGGAAGAAAATGGGAACTAGAGCCTGACAGTACAGAAAAAGACAAAGATGGAAAGCAATTAAAACTTATTTCTGACTTCCATCTTATAAAGAATTTATCTGGAGAAGATATAAATGGAATAAGATATGACTTAATATATCCTGATGTAAAATATGAATCTAAAGATTAAAATCAAGGAGGTATCAGTTTATTGACGAGTAGACGATCTCCCTTGAAGTCATGCTGCTCAGGGTCCTTCTTAGGTTCCGTAACTAACTCCGTGAGCTGATCTACTGATAAGCGAGTGGGGGCTCCGGTGCGTTTACCTTCCTGTAAAGAGTTAGTAATATGTACGCTTGTAAGCGTTATGCATCCTTTATGGCGTTTTACAAACGGTCATTTAGAGCATGCCGTAGAATAGAAGTGTTAAACTTAAGGCTAAAATCACATAAAATTTAAGCTTTATACTTCAGTACTTGGCTTTTATCATTGCGAACAGGTTTAACTTATACAAAGGGAAAACTCACTCTGTACATAAGACTATGCCTTTGAGACTGTTCAATAAACTGTGTCAGCTTTTATAGCTTTAATCAAAACCTGACACAGTTTATTGAACAGTCTCTTGCCATTGTATTTCTGATATTAAAAAGCCTATAAAAAAGTAAAACCAATTGAAGCAAAAAATATACCCTTATCCTCTTGTCTTGTTTCTGTGCTAACTCCGCTTCCAAATATTGGAAATTGATATCCTATTGAAGTCATGACTTTTGATGGATCTTTTTCTCCCAAAAAACAAATCCCTAAACCTATCCTGTTTTGCTTAGCTTTATAATTAAAATCTTTTCGAAGATAACTAAATAGAGCTGGGGTTACATTGGTTGCGCTTCCTCCAAATATTTTTAACTTTAATTGAGGATCAAATATTAAATCAATATTTAAGGGAACTTTATTAATATATTCTAAAGGTCCTTTCTTTGCTTCTTTTATATTAGAAATTATAGTACGAGCACTGTCATTAGGATAAAGCTGAAAAGTTTGTATCTGAATATCATCTAAATCTCCAATATTAATATCTCTTTGATAGCCAACTTCCGCTCCAAGCCATATATTAAATTTACTAAAAGATGAGACAACGTAATTTAATACTAATTTCGCCCCACCCGTTCCTTTTATTGATTTGTTTATCGGCTCCTGCTTTGTTAATAATAAAGTTGAATCATATATAGTCGTATTATTTAATTTAAAATTACCTTTTACATACAGATCAAGTACATCGAATCCATTGAAAAGACCTTTTCGATTTCTGATACCATATGCCGCATTTAGTTCGAAACCAGGTTGAAGTCTGTTCTTTTCAATAAACGTGGCAATTCCATCGTCGTTAGGCTTAAGTTTAACTTCTAAAGTTATAAGCCTTTTCTTAGGATCTGTTAATGTATCATCTGCATAGTAATACCCGTATGTTAGCATCTTTTCAGATAAGTTTAGCCTTATTTGCGAAGTCGGTATTCTACGAAATGCTAATACACCGGTTCCATCTGCTGCTTCAAAGAACGTCTGTGAATAAGCAGAAAGGGGGCTAAACATTACTATAAATAATACTGTTTTTATAACATTATTTATTCCTGATGACATAATAGTATATTAGTTATCTAATAACTCATTTAAATTTTTTGTTAAAGATATTCGTAAATTTCCTCTACGAATAACCTCAAAAGACTCTTTATAATTAAGATTTAAAGCGTCTTCTCCCGTACTTAACTCTCCAGAAACCTCAAGATCATAGTTAGTTCCATTAGGGGCTTCTATTTCGATAAATATATCTAAAATACGATCCTCGGATAATGGGAATTTTTTCACATTTACTTTTGCTTCATCTTGAGAGTCGTTTACCAAAATTTTTTTTAGTACATCTATTGTTTCAATTTTAAAACCAAGTATGTTCCATAATGCTCCCTTTAAGGTAACAGTTAACTCTGTAAGAATTTCCATACGAATGAATTTTGTTTATTTTGTTAACTAAAACTATTTTTATTTTATATGCTAACAGCAACAATTATTAAATACTAGTTTCTTAGCTAGCAGAATCGTGCTGCCATTTTCCCTATCTATTGTACAAGATCTAACTAAGGGGCTTTTCTAGAAATACTTTGGTCTAATGAGTTGCCCTTTCCCTGATAAGATTATTTCGAATATTAAAGGTTGTAGTAAAGACACTGTAATTTACTCATGAATTTATTAGTTGAAAAGGGGAAAAATCCCATTTCATTTATTTAAGAGAAGTAAGTAAATGTGCTGAGATAGCTTAAGTTATAGTATTGTAAGGACATGAGGCGAGTGAATAGACCCATACTGACTGAAACCGCTAAAGCTGAACTGGAAGTGTGTCAGATAAGCGTTAGTAGCTGGCTGACAGCCTAGCGACTCCAAGGATTAGAGGCCTGACGCGCCAGAAATGACAAAGGCAAAAAGCACTCATGAATAAATTAATCTGAACAGCTTAGATATTTATCAATCAATATTACCTCTTATATATTACATATTAATTATGTAACCTTCACAAGCGTAATATGCAAATATCTATAAACAGTTGCTCGGCTAATACCAAGTATCTTACCTATCTCAGCAACTGTATTTTCATTTTTGTCAAACAAAATTCTGGCAGCTTCTGCTTTAGACTGAGCTTCCTTACTAAGTCCTTTGGGTTTACCACCCGTGCGACCACGTGCGCGAGCTGCTGACAGACCCGCTTTGGTCCGCTCTCGAATTAGATCTCGCTCAAACTCGGCCAATGAAGCAAAAAGATTAAACACCAATCTGCCCTGTGCAGTGGTTGTGTCGATGGCATCATTCAGGCTCCGAAAGCCTATCTTTCTTTGCTGAAAATCATTGATTAAATTTATCAGTTCTTTGAGAGATCGACCTAACCGGTCAAGCTTCCAGACTACAACCGTATCACCTTCCCGTAAGGCTTCCAGTAGTTTCTGAAGCTGCGCCCTGTCTTTGGCGGATGATGCTTTCTCCTGGAAGATGCGTT
>NZ_QLMC01000016.1 GCF_003259745.1 Larkinella arboricola
CCTGTTAAGCGTTTTTTACCTGCTTCCAAGAATTCCTTGCTCCAGCGGTAATAAACGTTGGTGTTAAGCCCTTCTCGCCGACAAATTTCAGCGACCGACTGTTCGCCTTGCAGGCCTTCCAGAACGATGCGGATTTTTTCTTCAGCCGTATACTGGCGTCGGGTTTGTCGCTGAATGTCTTTGATAATAGAGAGAGCTGGTTTGCGCTCGGCAGTGGTAGGTGTCTGAGGACGTTTTGCCGAGGAGGCTTTAGCAGAATGGGACATAAGTAAGGAAGTTTGAGTGAAACAAGTTAAACATTTGTCTCCTCTCTTTTCCCCCTTAGTTGTCCACTTTTACTTGACTACATACAATTTTACTGTTGTATAACTTTCATTATGTTAACTTGCAGCCTTTAAAATATTTAAAATTCATTTAAATCCATCAGAGCCATAAATACTCTGTTTATCGCCCGCATTTCTCAAGTATTTAAGGCCAACGTTACTGGCGTAGAACCCTTTAAAAGAAAATATATAAGCTTGAATAAATCTTGTAGATTACTATTAGTTACTTTGACTCCGCTTTGGCGTAAAGATTTTGTATAATCTGTATTAGTGTCGTCACCGTGTACAAGGTAAAGATGATTACGCAGCTTGCGGGAATCTTCAAATAACTTAACAATTGGATCGGACTCATTATTTCCAGTGTTAAACTTTTTGATAAGTATAAATGCAATTTGCATCCGGATTTCTTTCTGATAATCTAAATCTACCTTTCGAATTGTCGAGTCAATATAATTCCCGTTATCTAATCCAAAGGAAGAAACTCGTTCAAAATCAGTAAAATACCAATTTTTTTTTGGGTCAGTTTTTAAAGTTGTACCGTCATATTTTGGCCAATATTTATGTTCTAAAAATAAATTTCCGTCTAGATCCCATTTATAGTGTTTATCTATTTTTGTGTTTCGGTATGTAAGTGGTTTCTTATTAGGGTTTAGAGTAATAGGTTGGTTTTTGTCATCCATCATAAGGTTTCCATTTTTGTCAGTTAAATGGGGAAGTATAGGTTGAGTTTTTGTAAAGTAACATTCCGAAATCTCATTCAGACAACTCCATAGTGTCAGAAAAGCTGTTTCATACTCATCATATAAGAATGTGTCTTTATCAAAAGCTTTCTGCTCATAAGCTTTTTTTAGCAGGCCAATGAACATACAAAGGCGCTCGTGAATGCGTTTACGAAAACTGGTTTCTTGAGGGGTACCAACTCTTTTCTCTTGAATCAGATTTGCCTTTTCAATTTCCTGAATGCCCTTCCAGAAAGGAGACAGAAGAGCATATTTTTGTAAGCAGTTTTTTACGAGTGCGAACAGTGAAATTACATCATTGCGTACAATTTCGGGGGTACGGCTGGTGTCAGGGCTATGTTTGATGTAAAAACCATCGGCTCCGTTTTCAGCAAAACTGTTTAATGTTTTTGCTTTTGTGGAAGCAGTGAACATAATTACTGGTAAGACCGGATTATGTTGCTTTATTATTCTTAAAGCCTTTAAACCCGAAAAGTTAGCTGAGTCATCTTCTTGGCGATCTTGTTCGGCCAGCCTTATATCTAGTAGGATTAAACTCCAATCATCTGCCTTTATTATATTTTCAACAAGTCTTAGTACCTCCTGGCGATTTTGTCCTTTCTTTAGCTCCTGTATGCAGTTGAATTCTATTGTTGCCTCTTCAAAGATTGCTTTGAGGGTTTTTTCCCAACCTTTGCTGTACTACACAGCCGACTATTCTTTTTGCAGCGTCCTAAGATAGTGCGACCGTTTTACCATCTTTTCTAGGCCAAGTGGTAAACGGTCCCCACTTGCTATGAACAGAAGATACTTCAAAGCTTAGTTACCCTACTGACCCGGGATATAATGGATGAGAGTCCTGCTTTTTACCTCAACAATAAGGTTCGAACCAACCTGGTCATGGTCCCGCTAATGGCCTAAACTCACCAAAAACTGCCTAATTTCCGCTTGGCCTTTCTCGGTGGCGTAGGGCATCAAAAGCTTTGCCAACAGGGTGACATACTGCCTGATCTGTTCCGCCGCACTCCGGTGAGCAAACGACAGGCTGGCTTCTGAGATCCAGAACCTGACAGTAAGGCTAAAAACCGATACCAAAAAATTTCTATCGGCTTCCAGGATCAAATACCCCCTCTCTTGCAGTGATGACAGGTTGGTCACAATCGATAAGTACCGCTTCTTTTCCGTTTCTTTATACGCTTCTGAGAGCACTTTGTTCTGGTGCATCAAATGCACAAAACTTAGTAGCAGGCATCGGTACTGAACATGGTTCTCAAAGATCTTTTGAAACCGCTCCAGAAACGAAAACAGGCTGGCAGGCTCCTGAAGGATAATTTGCTCGTTCAACCTTGACAAGTCCTGCGCCAAGCGGTTGACCAAATCGTCTTTGGTGGGAAAATAATACGTGATATTGCCCACCCGTATGCCTAACTCGGTTGCCAGCTCCCGCAGACTAACGTACTCGATACCCCGTTCATTGAACATTTCTAACGCTTTAGCGACAATTTTCTCCGCTTTGTTCATCACCATATTTGGACAATGTCCTAAACTTACTACGTTTGAGAAAACTTACCAAGCTATGAACATTGACTATCCTTACACGATTCAAAATTGCCTGGGAGAAAAACTTACTTTTCTGGGTGTTGAGCCCGGGCCCGAAGGCGACAAGGTACTGGTTGAAAACTGGGTAAACCCTCAGTCAGGCCCCCCCATGCACACGCATTTCAAGCAGGATGAAGAGCTAACGGTAGTAGCCGGTAAACTGGCGTATCAGATTCTGGGACAGCAACCTCAATACGTTACTGTGGGCCAAAGCGTACTGTTTAAACGAGGCGTTCCACACAAGTTCTGGAATGCCGGTGATGAACCGTTGATCTGTAGAGGTTGGGTACAACCCGCTAACAGCATTGTCTACTATCTGTCCGCGATCTATGCCGCCCAGAACAAATCCGGGAAGGCTCAACCTGAAGCGTTCGATGCGGCCTACCTGATGATGCGTTATGCCCAGGAATACGATATGGCTGAGCTTCCACCGTTGGTTAAGAAAGTAGCTATTCCGATTACCTATTGGCTCGGTCGGCTACTTAGAAAATATAAGCACTTTGCAGACGCACCATCACCGTTAAAGTAGAACAACGTTCTGCCTAGCTTCCAGCGAATGGGCTCTGAGGGTATTGCCGCAAGAGCAGTCGTTGCTAGCCTTCATGGATGAGCGAAGATGGCTCTTTGATCTGCTGGTCTAAACGACCACGATACCTCCATCAAAAGAAGTAAGGGCAAGGCCGCAAGCCACTCTTTGCCGGAATCACCCGACCTAATCCGTGAAACGATCGCGCCTGTATTACACTGAAATCGCCTTACCGAATTGAGGCCGGTTATTTTCCGGGTAATACCCATTATTGAACCGACTTGCCGATCCAGAAAATCCGGTTGCTCGCACGTGGAATTGTTAGGATTAAACTGCTATTAAGTTTTGGTCGGTCAAAACACCCTTCGTTCCCTTTCCAACCATTTTCGTTTCGGTTGCTTCTGGGCTTGATGAATGATTTGGTTGAAAGCATTGTATCTACTCCAGCATGACGGTAGACCAGCTCATCAGGTCGTGAGTGTTGATCAACGGCCAGTATCAGTTACGTTAACGGAGTTGATAACCGGTCGGCGGTTCGTTCTACTCAGGCTTGACCTGTAGCTCGAGTACGTAGCGGTCTGAGCCGCTATGGGTCGGGGAAACCATGGTCGTTATCGTGCGGCTGTAAGCTTTGCTACCGCCGTAGCCAGCCCGCAGCAGCAGCGGCTGGCCCGTAGGCTGATACGTCGCCGTAATTTTGTATTTGCCCACTGGGATGTCGTAAATATAGATGTTGTCGGGTTTGCAAATCAGCGTTTGGCCCATACTCCCATCGATCAGCGGTCCGATGGGTTCAAACGTAAGCTGGGCGTTGTCGGCATCGTAGAAGTCGCCAGTCATATCGGGTAAAACCGTAATTTTGGCGCCATAATACCCATCCTCCCCATACATGCCGGTGCGTTCTCCCGAGGCCTTCAGGACCATATTCTGTACCGCTCCTTGGCTGTGGGTGAAGGTGATGGGGTCCACTACATGCATACGCAGGGCATAATGCCCACCATCGTAGTTTAACGTGGCGGTTCCTTTCACATACCAGGTACCCAAGTTTTCCAGTTTAATGCGATAGTTGCCCTGAGCATCGGTACGACCACCGATGGTTGAATTCGTCAGCGTATTGTAAGCAATCACCTCCACATTGGCCAGGGGCTTGTTTTGTGCGTCGGTGGCTTTACCAACCACGTATCCGGCCTGAACTGGCCTGGATGGACCGGGTGCCGGGTCCTCATTCGACTCAGTGCAGGAAGTTAGTAGGGTGATGGTCAGAAGCCAGCTCGTAAGCAGGGTTCTGGGGTGCCGACCGGAATACAGGAATGGAAACATGGTTAAGGGTAATTTTTGCGTTTATGGGCCAAAATTGTTTATTGTAAACCTTCCCCGAAATCCATTTCCGACCTAATCGTCTTTTAAATGGAATCAACTGCGAAAATGCTTCACTCAATTGGACGAAACTGTATTACACGGGAATAGCCTTACACTAATGGGGTCAAATTATGGCAATAGAATACTTATTTTGGAAGGGACGGGTTACCCCGGATTGGGCTCCTTTTTTCTATTGTGACATGATAGATTCAGGATGTTATCAAGACCGGCTTCCTTTTTCCCTGGTTTCGGCACGGTCCGCCGTCCAGTGGTCGCAGTGCGGTTACCCGCAACGACGCACCTCTCCGATTCTAAAAACAAAGTCAGCCCCAAGAAAGGACACCTTAGCTTGAGCAGTACTGCCTATGGCGGACAGCCTGCTGAGTCATTATCTTTACCAGCATGGAAACTATCAAGGTGCTTATTGCCGACGACCACCCCATCTTCCTGATGGGTCTGAAAGAAGTGATCGAGACCGACCATGACCTGGCCGTTGTGGCTGGTGCCCCCAACGGCCAGGAGGCCGTCCGCCTAACGCAACTACACCAACCCCACGTGGTGGTGCTCGACATCGACATGCCCCGGCTCAACGGCCTGCAAGCCGCCGAGCAACTGCTTCAGCGGCTGCCTACCCTGCCGATTATCCTGCTGACGATGCACAAAGAGCGTGACCCCTTTATGCGGGCTCTTGAAATTGGCATTTCCGGTTACGTCCTCAAAGAGAATGCCGTTTCGGACATTGTCCATGCCATTCGGATGGTGCAAAGCGGGCAACCTTACCTCAGCCCAGAGATGTCGAGCTACCTGTTAAAAAGGAGCACGAAGACCCTCCGGCCGACAACGGCCGCTACGCAAGGGACCGACCCCTTGGCGCCTTTATCCCCCGCCGAACGCCGGGTGCTCGAGCTGGTGGCGCAGTATAAGTCAAGCCAGGAGATTGCCGATGCGTTGTTCATCAGCGAGAAAACCGTATTCAACCACCGCGCCAACATGGCCTTCAAACTGCACCTGTCGGGCAAAAACAGCCTGCTCCGCTTCGCCCTTGAGCACCTTCGCTAACCCCTACTACAATGCCTTATTTAATCGTATTCCTGCTGTTGGCTACGCTTCCCGCTGACGCGGCTACCCCCATTCGTCTCCAAGCGGCTATCGAAGGCATTCCCCTGGGACGGCAGATCGACGTCTTGGAAGACCCGACTGGGCGGCTGACTATCGCGCAGGTGGCTCAGCCGGGCTTTCAGGCGCGTTTCCATCCTGGCCCGAACGATATGCTGGCAATGGGCCTGACGTCCTCGGTCTACTGGGTGCGTGTGAACCTTTCCAATGCCTCCCTTCAGTCGGACTGGTGCCTGCAACTGGGCGAACCGTATCTGCACGAGGTAGACGTCTACATGCAACAAGACAAGGCTTGGCAACGGTGGGCACTGGGCGACAACCATCCCTTCGCTAACCGCCCCCTGGTGAGCAACCACCTGCTGTTGCCGCTATCGCTACAGCCCGGTGGCCAGCAAACGATTTACGTTCGCTACCACAGCCATTCGACCCTGCGCATACCCCTCTTCGTGGCCCGAATGTCCACCCTGCTGACTAATGCGCTGGGCGAACACCTAATGCATGGGCTGTTTTTCGGCTTAATGCTGGCGATGATGTTCTACAACGGGTTCGTTTGGTATACACTCGCCGACCGGACGTACCTGTATTATGTGGGCTATATGCTATCGGCCAGCCTGAATATTGCTTACATCCGGGGGTATGCTTTTGCCCTGCTGTGGCCCCATCACCCCGGGTTGAACAACACCGCCTTCATCAGTTGTTGCACGTTGTTGATGGCCCTGCTATTCACCAATACTTTTTTGCAGATGGATCGGCGAAGCCAGGGGCTACACCGCTTGGGGCAGGTGCTAATCTGTATCGTTACCCTAACCGCATGGCTCAGTCTGGTCAACGAAGCGACCGGATTCCGGGTAACCTTCCTGCTTAACCTGGTCTGTGTGTTCTACTCAATCATGGCTGGGGCCATCCGTTTCCGACAGGGATTTAAGCCCGCGGCTTATTACCTGCTGGGATTTGGCCTTTCCTGCGTATTCTTATTGGTGTTCATGACCCGCGAACAGGCCTTGATTCCTTACCCTAACCTGGTTGACGCGTCGCTTCAAATCGGCCTTGGTTTAGAGGCTATTATCCTGTCACTGGCCTTAGCCGGGAAACTGAGGACGTTCAAACGGGAAAAAGAACAGGCCCAGGCCCAGGCGCTGGCCCAGGCGACTGAGTTTTCCAGGCAACTGATTTCCTCCCAGGAACACGAACGCAAACGCATTGCCGCCGATCTGCACGATAGCCTGGGGCAGGTGTTGATTTTGGTCAAGAATAAAGTGCTACTACTGGAAAAACACTTGGATACGCCCGCCAAAGCCAGCGCTCAGGTGCAGGTGCTCAAGACGCTGCTGGGTCAAAGCGTGGAAGAGGTTCGGCGTATTGCCTACGGCCTGCGCCCCTTCCAACTGGATATGCTGGGCCTGACCCGCTCGCTACGGAGCCTGTGCGAAGACGTTGCCATGACGGGGAAGCTGATGGTGCGGGCCGACTTCGACCCCGCCGTTGACGGTCTGCTGCCGGGCGAAAAGGCCATCAACCTCTACCGCATTGTGCAGGAGTGCCTGACTAATATCATCAAACACTCCCAGGCTACCGAGGCCACTGTTAGGCTTAACCGGCAGACGGGGCAGTTGCAGCTAACCGTTAGCGACAATGGCCGGGGAATCGATGCTAGAGCGGTTCAATCCCCCAAAAGCGGCTTTGGCCTGCTGGGGTTGCGCGAACGGGTGGGGCTATTAGGAGGAACACTGGAAATCATTTCCCAGCCTGGCGGAGGTACCCAGGTGCGCGTGGTATTTTTTGAATAGTACTGCTCACCTATTTGGGTAGCACTGCTCACCTATATTCCCATACCTGCTGATAATTTTGCATTGTTATTCAATCACTTAACAATTTAAAAGACAGCACGTACTCATGAACACATCAGTCGACACCCTGCGCAACACCTTCGTTAAACAGTGGCTGGGTAGCCACCTGGTTACCCTCTACGGCGGCTTAGGCCTGGCCTTTCCGCTGATCGCTCACGGCATCACCGGCCCCCACGGGGTGTATCTCAATCCGGCGCAATTGGTGGCCCACACCATCGGCCTGTTGGTGGTGGCCATCGTGACCAACTACAGCCAGAACCGGGTGCTGACCCGGTTCTTCGGCCCCTCGCTACCTAGCCTCAATACGTTCTATCTTTTGGCTCTGCCGACGGTCTTTTGGATTAGCTACTACGCCTTCTACATTCCTTACGACATTCTATTCGGTCTCTACCTGTTGCCGGTGCTGAGCCTCTGGTGGAAGCTCATGGGCGTCGTAGCCCGGCCCGGTTGGCTGCTGGCCCTGGGGATGCTCATTGCGCTGGTGGGGTTTGTGCTGGCCTTCGCCTGTGTGATGCCCATTATTCCCTGGTGGCAGGCCACGTTCGGCAATCGCTTATCGGCCGATGTATTCTTCTGGTGTTACCTGATCACGGTCGGTCTATTGCCCACCGCAGCTTGCATGGGGCTATTGATCCAGACTCATTTACCCCACAAGGCTGCTGCCCTACGGGAAGTGGCTTCGTCACACGCATCATGGTCAATCCACCGAGTACGATGAAGCTGTCGCGGCTATTCATCTACCTAAACGCCTGCCTGGAGATGACCTGGGCAGGCGGCCTGCGGCCCTGACCCAGGGCTTGAGCTTTGGTCCTCTAATGTAGGCTAGGCTCAATTATGTATTACCCTGCCGTATCCTGACAGAATTCCATGGAGTTATGCGCCATGAATACCCCAACTTTGTTAATATCTTACCGTATTATTGAACAAACTTGTTGACCCCAGTTAAGCCACTTATTGGCGCTGGCAAATGATGGATCCAAAAGCTATGGTTTTACGGCTGTTTATTTAGGAAAGATGATAATCGGAAGGTCAACTCTGTAATACTTGTCTTAAATAACCGCAGTGTTATTTTCAGAATGACTTCATCAAACGAACGCTTTGTAACTATCCTGAACATATGCATAGTGATCTCTCAGGTATTTTTTGTCGATTGCGGCCGTCCAAAAATTTTGAGCTTAGCTCTCATCCTGACGCCATGATGGGCCCAGCTCGCCAGGGAGGTAAAACGAAATTACCTTCGTATAAAAGCTTTGCAGAACAAGACCAGGCTAAAACAGCCGGTTCTGCCTATACTTCTTACAATTTCTACACCGTTGTATCCTTAGCTATTTCAATGTGGGCTTACCCGCGCCATTGGAACTGGATGGCAAGACCGTATTGAACGAGTAGGCATGACAACGAAGCCCCCTAAAAAAAGTAACTGCCCCGGCTTGAAGCAGGCTGGAGTCGTTATGGAACCTACTGGACAGAACGGCTTACCTGGGCATAATTAACGTATTGATGAGGCCCCATCACCGTACGATTCAATATAAGGGTGTATGTGCCCCCGCCGTAGGTGGTGGTGGTTTGGATGCATTCCGTTTTAGGGCTAACTGGTGGCTTTTTCGGAGCCGAAAAAAGCAACTCCGACAGAACACGGCCATCCATGCTTTTGGGTACGGCCAGGCCGTGCAGGTGCAACACCGTTGGGGCAATGTCAATGATAGAGCTGGGCAGCTGGCTGGTGATTCCTTTTTTGAACGAAGGCCCGGCGGCAAACAGGCTGATCTGCACTTCATATGGGCTTAGGCTACCGTGCCCGGCAACGCCTTTGGCAAAGCTTTTTCCGGCGTACCCAACGTTGTTTTTCTCATCATTCCAGTTTACATCCACCAGAATGTCAGCGGCCCGCTGAGCGTGTTGCCAATGAACCGATTCAAACGACAGCGTCCCGGGAATCGAACCTTTCAAATCGCCTACTTTGGCTCCTTTCGTAAAAATAGCCCCCACCCAGGGCTCGGCCTGCAGGGTGGACACAATCTTCTGAATCAGGGCGGGTTCATGGTTCTTCACGTAAATCGCTCCATCCGCCAGCACCACATCGTCACTTTCTTTGCCCGCCTTCAGCCCTTTCTGGATGAGCAGATCCGAGAAACCAATTTTACCCGCGTGCGTGACGAATCCGTGATCCGTAGTGACAATAATATTAAATTGCTTAATTAAGTTTCTGACTTTCAGCGAATCCAGAATACGGCCAAACTGCTGGTCCACTCCCCAAATGGCCTGCATGGTGAGCGAGTCACCCACCCCTTTGGCGTGCGCAGTGCCATCCGGGTCCGAATACCAAATGGAGTTAACCTGGGGGCCGTTGGCGACCAGACCGTAGCGCAGCAAGGCATCGGTAACCCAGACGTGTCGGGCGGTGTTCGGCGTGGCGTAAGCCGGAGCCGTGCCGATCGCAGCATGAATACTATCTCTTATAGATTCGGGCAGAATTAATCCCGGATTGATAATGGCACCACCGCCGAGTTTGCGGTTCTGCAGGAAAGCCTGCCCGGTCGTTCCCGAGCTAAACACCATCATGCGTTTTCCGGCAGTTTGCAGGTGTTCGCCCAAGGAAATCGTGGTTTGCAGTGCCCCTTTTGTCGCCTGATCAATTTTGTAAAGATCCTCGTAATCGCCGGTATTGAGGGCTTTGTTGGCGCGGACTTTAGGAAAGTAGACCGAGTTGCCCAGAATACCGTGGGTTTTCGGATAACTCCCCGTGGAGTAGGAAGACGTATTCACCCGGGTTACCGTCGGGAATACGCTGTGATGTTGTTGCGCATGCACGCCCGTTTTTTGAAAGGCATACAGATTCGGCATGGTTTCCGGCCGGATGTAGTCGGAGCGAAGACCATCAAAAATAACCACCAGCGTGCGCAGCTCGTCGGGGCCGGTTTTGGGTTGAGCCAGCAGGCCCAGCGGTAGCCAAACCGACACGTTCAGCAGCAGGGTGCGTAGGGTAAACGAATTCATGGTTTACGTAAAATACCCCTCAGGGTTTTAGGTTGAAACAAATGCTATTTGTCCTTAGTATACCGGACTGACCGGTGTGATGGAAGCTTGTTTTGCCGCCTGCTGAAAGTCGGCCAGATTATTCACCAGCACGAAATCAACGCCGGACTCAAGTAGTTGCAGCAACTCGTCGGGCTGCATGGCGTAGAAATAATTGATTTGAATTCCATTTTTACGCAGCAGAGCCATCACGTCGGTGCGATTTTCGCCGTCGGCCTTCAGCAGCTGGATAAAGTTGGCCCTCATAGCAATGGTCGCGTCCACGTATTTTCGGGTATCTTTCCGGTAGCGGTTCTCCGAATTACAAATCAGGATATCAGGCCGAACCTGCCGGGCACCGGAGGCCGCTGCCTCTCCGCAAGCCAGAAACGCCTGGTGCAACCGCCCCGACCGGACCAGCCGGGCGGCCGCGGCTTTGCCCACCGCTTCATCGCCTTTCAGATGGCAGTTGAGCCAGACGTTGCGGGGCATGATCGCCAGCGTTTCTTCGAAGGTCGGAATGCGGGTCCCCGCAAACCGGGCGTCTTTCCGCACCCCCGCGTCCAGTTGCCGCAGCTCCGCCAGGGTCAGTTCCGAAACCTTGCCGTGGCCGTTGGTGGTGCGGTCTACGGTTTCGTCGTGCATAATCACCAACTGGCCATCTTTGGTCAGTTGCACATCAAACTCAATCATCTGCGCCCCCAGTTCGATGGCTCGCCGAAAAGCGGGCAGGGTGTTTTCGGGGTGCGTATCCATGCACCCCCGGTGGGCGCATAGCCCGCGCTCTGGCAGCTTAACCGCTCCCGGCTGGCCAACCGCTACTGCCGCCAAAAAACTAAGCAGCAGTGTATAGAAGGTTATTCGTAGCGTATTCATAAAGACAAAGAATGAGTATAAAGCCTACCGATCCCACCAAACGCGAATGTTGCTGTCGTCTCCGCCCATGGCCTTCACCGCTGCAGCCAGTCCTTCCGGGTTGAGCGATTGAAGGTAAGTCGGGTACGGAACGCGGACGGGAAACGCATTTTCTGCGGGTATACCGGCTCCTCGGGGCAGCACCGGGTAGCCCGTTCGGCGTTTTTCAAACCAGGCCTGGTAATCGACGAAGAAGTAGGCGTAATATTTCTGCAACATCACCTGCTCCAACTGCTTTTCGACCGGAGCCGTGGCATTGTAGGCAATACCGGGCTGTTGCAGAAAGCCTTGTGGGAGTGTCACACCCCATTGGGTCATCGACGCGGCAATACCCGCTTCGTAGTGCGCATGGGCCGTTTTTTCCGTTGGATAACCTTTGAGGGCCAACTCCGCTTTTATGAATTCAACCTCCGCGTAGGGCATCATTACCCCCAGTTGGGGCAGCGTTTTCAGGGCGTCGGTATAACTTGAATTACGGCCAACGGCGTATTCTAGGTTGGTTGGGTAGCCACTTTCGATCCCAACAAACTGGTTGATTCCGTTCACGACAACCGGCAAACACCAGGCCGTACGGCGGGGGTCGTTATCGGCATTGAGCTTGTCGAGGAAAAACTTCGTGAAGTAATTTCCATCGCGCCAATCCACCTGCCGGGCGTTGTAGTACGGATTGTAATACGGAAACGTCCCCGGATACCTGAAAATGGCATCATCCGCCGTACCGCTCATCGTCGGCTGACCCGTCGGATCGTTCAGCAGCGCCGTAATCTGCTCCCGGATCGGCAATTCGCCGTCCCGTTTGGACAGCCGCAGCAGCAGCCGCAACCGCAGGGAGTTGGCGAACTTTTTCCACTTCAACACCCCCGGATTTTTGCCGCCCGAAACGGCATTGGCATTAAAAACCATGTCCCCGGCGTAGGTGAGCGCCTTGGTCTCGTCGAAGAGTTTGTTGGCCGTTTCCAGGTCCTTCAACACCTGCCCGTAAATATCCTTTTGCTTATCAAAGCCCGGTTTGAAAACACCACTTTCGGCCTGAATGGCCTGCGAATACGGCACATCCCCGTATAAATCGGTCAGGATGGAATACGCCCAGCTTTTGTATACCAAGGCAATGGCTTTGTAATTATTCTCGCCCAGCCGGTCGGCAATTTTGTAAATATCCTCAATATCGGTCAGGTAGCCGTAGAAGTTGTTCCAGACGCCCGCGCCAGGATTCACGACGTAGCGGTGCAGCCCGCCCCCGCCCGCACTGGCACGGGGGGCGTCGACCTGCATCAGTTCGTGGGTGAAATTCCGGGACGCACTGACGGTGCTGTTCACGATCCGGTATTGCAACTGCCCCAGCATCACTCCCGGCGTAATTTCTTTAGGGCGGTTGGGATCGGTGTTTAGGTCCTCGAATCCATCGGTGCAGGCCGTTAGCGAGCCCAGTACCAGCAAACCGATGAGACGTATTGTATTACGAAGTTTCATGCGTAGAGATTACAATTTTAAGGTTAGGTTCAAGCCCATCACGCGGGCCGACGGAAACTGTGCCAGTTCAACCCCCGGCGTCAGGGTGCTGCCGTTGAGGTTACCCCCTTCGGGATCAAAGCCCGGAAACTTGGTGAAGTTGAACAGGTCGCGTCCGTAAAAGGCCAGACTCGTCTGCCGAACGGCCAGCTTTCGAAGCAGGTTGGCTGGCAGGTTAAACTCCAAGCGAACCTCCCGGATTTTCAGGAAGGAAGCGTCAAAAATGTTGGTTTCGGCGTTGGCAATCTGGTAGTAATTATCGTAGTATGAGCTGGCCGGAACCCGCACGGTATTGGGGGCAAACGATCCGTCGGGCTGCTTGACAACCCCCTGGCCGATAATGCCCTCATCGCGACCGGGCAAGGTAACCTTGGTTTTGCCCAGCGTATTGTTTTTGTGGTTGGTCTGCGAATACATGCTGCCGCCCTTCTGACCGTCAAGCAGGATGCTCAAACGGACCTTCTGGAAGGTAAATTCGTTTGATAAACTGGCTTTCCAGTCGGCGAAGGCATTGCCCCATTTTTTGTTTTCAGGATCGAGCGGGGCGGGCAGACCAACCGACGAATAGATAATCTGGCCGTCTGGAGCGCGCTGGAAACCCCGACCGTACATATCGCCCATCAAACCGCCCACCCGGGCTTCAATCGAGACGTTGGTGTTGTGGTTGTAAATAACCTGGTTAGTCAGCCCGTCGGCCAGCTCCCGAACGTAGCTGCGGTTGCGCGACCAGAGCAAGGTCGTATTCCAGCTAAATGCTTTCTGGGCAATGGGCTTGCCCGTCAGCTTGATTTCAAGACCCCGGCTATTGATCAAACCGGCGTTGATCAGCGCGTTGGCGTATCCCGAAACGGGGTCGAGCGGAATGGCCAGAATCTGGTTGCGGCTGCGGTTGTTGTAATAGGCCGCGTCCAACCCCAGGCGGTTGTTCAGCACCCGGACATCAACCCCAAATTCGTAACTCGACGTGATTTCCGGTTTCAGGTTCGCATTGAACAGCGTGGAGGAATTCGTAAAGCTGTTGCCGTAAATCTTGTCGTAATACCGGGCCGTCTGGTACGGACGGGTGTCGTTGCCCACCTGCGCCCAGGAAGCCCGCAGCTTGGCGAACGAAACGGCCTGGGGCAGCTGGACCAATTCGTTCAGCAAGAAACTGGTGCTGACCGATGGATAGAAGAACGAGTTGTTGCCGTAGGGCAATGTACTCGACCAGTCATTGCGGCCGGTCACATCCACAAAGATTTTTTCATCCCAGGAAAGCTGCCCAGCGGCATACACGCTGTTGATGGCCTTGCGGGTTTTTAGCGGGTCAGCCACGGCCTGATCCAAGCTATTGGAAATCTGGTAAATACCCGGTTGCGCCAGCTGATCAGCGTACATACCCGCAAAATCGTAGGTTTGCCGCATGGCGTTTGCTCCCGCCGAAGCGTTCAGCTGGAACAGCGGGGTCAGATCTTTTTTGTAGCTGAGCAAAAAATCCGTGTTGGATTCGTAGCTAAAGACGTTCTGCTCCCGGTACATGCCCCGCGGGTAACGGGTCATGGAGAAAGGCCGCTGCTGCGAGCGGAACTCAAAGGCCATATCCATCCCCGAGCGCACGAGCAAATCCAGCTCGTCGGAAATTCGGTAGGTGGCCGAAATGGTGCCGATGACGCCATTTTTATTCATCTTGTTCAGCATCTCGTACATGCCCAGATACGGGTTATCCGGCGTTGGGTTGAACGGCGCCCGCTGTTGCACCTGCTCCAGACCGGGCACCCAATACGGCTTGAACCACTCTGGCCGAATGTTCGGCGCGGTGCCCAGAATCAAAAAGTACATCAGCGTCTGGTTGTTGTAACCGGCAGCCGGGAGGTTATCGCTCTGCTTGTTGGCGTAGTTCACTTTCCCGGTCAGTTTCAGCCGATCCGATAGCTTCTGGTTTACCGACAGGGCCGCGTTGATCCGCTCGAAACCCGTATTCGGAATAATCCATTTGTTCTTCAGGTGGGTAACCGACAAGCGCGCCGACCCATTTTCGTTGCCCCCTTCCAGCGACAGGCTGTTGGAGTAGGTAACGCCCGTCTGGAAGAAGCCGGAAATGTAATCCTTGCGCGGTACCCAGGGGGTGCGTTCCGTGGGTTTGCCGTCCGGGACGTCCGGATTGTATTGATAGTACGACTGACCGGCAAACTTGGGGCCCCAGGCCCGCCCGGCGGCAACGGTTGTGGCCGTGTTGGGTCCGTCGGGGCTGTCGAGGTAGGAGAAATAATTGCTGGTACGTCCTTCGCCGTATTCAAACTGGTAGTCCGGCCAGCGGTTAACCTGCTCGATGCTGACGTTGGAATTAATTGTCACCCCGATACCCCGGTCCTTGCGGGCGCCCGACTTGGTGGTGATGATCAAGGCTCCCCCGGCGGCCCGGCTGCCGTAGAGGGCGGTTGCACCGGGTCCTTTGAGAACAGTGACATTTTCAATATCATCGGGGTTCAGGTCGGATAAGCTCGAACCGTAGTCCACCGGACTATCGGCGGACAGGTGGGAGTTGTAGCCCGTTCCCGTTATCCGGCTGCTGACCGGCACGCCATCGACTACAATCAGCGCCTGGTTGTTGTCCAGGTTGAGCGACGATTCGCCCCGCAGGGTAATCCGGGAAGATCCCATCGGACCCGCTCCGGTCCCCTGGATATTCAGCCCCGCTACTTTACCCGATAGTGAATTGACCCAGTTGGTGGTCCTGGCGTCTTTGACGACCTGTTCGCCCAGGCTTTGGGCGGCATACCCCAGTGATTTTTCTTCCCGCTTGATCCCCAGCGCCGTCACGACCACTTCGTTCAGCACCTGATCGGCGGGCAGCAGCTTTTGATCAATAACGGTGTTGGTGTTAATGGGGGTTTCCACTGATTGATAGCCGACAAAGCTAAAAATCAGCCGGTCGGCCGGAACAAGCGGCTTAGGCGCGGCCAGGGTGTACTGGCCCGACGCGTTGGTGACGGCTCCCGTGAGCGTACCCTTGATGAGGACGTTGACACCGGGCAGCGGCTGTCCTTTTTCGTCGGTAACGGTTCCTCGCAGGGAGGGCGTTTGCGCTAGAACCACCAGACGGCAAAACAGGAAAAGCGTCAGCAGAACCAGGCTACGCCAGGGTGAAGTAAAGATTTGTTGCATTCCAGAAACTATATGGGTTAGAAAACCACAAAAGTATCGGGACAACATTGCGCCACCGTGACGGTAATATTTTCAAATTATGAAGTGTCGGGCGCAGTAACCATAGCCCACCTCTATACGCACTAGAGTTAGCATTATGCTTGGGCATTTGTCTGGTTCGTGTGTATTACACTGAAATAGTCTGACAGAAATGAGGCAATTATAATTGCGTATGTATTGCATTTCTGAGCGGGCCTATTGAACCAAAATTAGTCTTGTATTCGCTTTGAGAAATGATGGTTTCAATAAGCTATGCCCTTAGGACAAGTTACTCCTTCTCCCTTTTCCAACCAAAATAAAAAGAAAATGCAGGAATTCTTCTGGTGTTGGTCGGCATCATCTTTAGGCAGGGACATTTGAACACTTTGCGGTGCGGGAATCCCTTTCTCCTGCAACGGGATCATTAAAAATAAAGATGTGATCAATTCATAACCAAAACTAGATACGGGTATCGAACCTTTTACAGTCCGCCGGTGCGGTACCAATTTTACTGGAAACACCAGAGATGCCCTTCAAAGAAGTGGCTGGATCATTCAAATAATCCTACCATTGAAGCTGTTTGACAAGCAGCGGAAGGTCTTTGTTGGTTGGAAGCTTGCATGGCAGATCCGGCACCAGTTTGTTCACGTTGCCCCGTCCAGCGGGCCGAATCCATTCTTTCACGCCAAAACGTACTTCCAGTTGGCTGTTAGGAAGAAGTGTCGAATACATTTCGCCGAAATGGGTGGGGTGCCCCTTCACGGGTGATTCACCAGCTAAGAGCGCCATCTTATTATCTTGCACCAGGGTTGCGAACATGATCGCACTGGAAAAAGTCTGGGGGCCGATGATCACAATCACTTTTCCTTTAAATGGATTGGCCACCTGGCCCGGCACAACGGTTGTGGCAGGAAACTGCAGTAGTTCCCCCGGTAGGGCTTTTTGATACATCTCATCATGAAATCCCCAAGAACTTAGTTTGGCCAGATACGCTTCGCTGCGTTTCCAACTCATGGAATAACTCTTGTACGGTTTATGGAAGATGTGCTTGATGATCATCGTGCCGACGGCGGACGCCCCGCCCTCATTGCGACTAACATCAATGACAAGCCGCGTAACGCTATCCCGACGAATGAGGGTAAATAGGCTGTCGATACACCGCTCATAGACGGCTAAATCCTGGCTTGATCTTGTGGCAAAAGAACGGGCGAAAAGATAACCGATTGTCCCTAGCCGCTGATACGATAGATTAGTGGCCACGCTATCCGCCCAGCTGGGCGTCTTTTTCTGCGCCTTCGCATTTCGAATGGAGATCGCGGCGTGCTCATCGCCGAGCGGTATCAAGGCCAGGCTCACCTTTCGTTGAAAGTCAGCAACTGCCAAGGGCTGGTTTAACCCGGTCTCTAGCGAATCAAAGTAAGCGTTGTATTTCTGTTTGGTTAATTGGGAAAACGGATTGGCATGTACGTTGAATACTTGTTCTCGAATGAACTGGAAGTCTTCCCGCATGGCGATGGCCGAAAGTCGATGATCCTGAGCGCTTGAGACGGTAGTTAGACCAAAAAGCAGGAAGAAATAGAAGATACCGTTGAACATAAAGCATATTAATAAATCATGGACATGTGAATGCATCACTGCGTGATCTGAAAGAAAAGATGGATGCTAAAATCAAATGTTGCATCCGATCCTTATAAGACTATAGTAAAGCTATTTTCTATCTTGTTAAAAGGGTGATAGACAGCAAAGAACTAAACACTTTCAGTAGTCTGATTATTTGGTTATTTACTAAAAGAAACCCAATTAAAAAGTATAACCTATGTCACAATAGTGAGAAATATGTACTAAGTTTGTGACATGAAAATGACGAAGGAGAAATTGATGGAAGCGGCGGTTGCCGCCCTCAACCGAGATGAAGCGGCTACCATCGAACAAATTGCCAACATCGCCGGCGTGACCCGACGAACGGTCCATCGCTATTTCAACGACCGAAATACGTTAGTGCACGAATGCAAACAAACCATGCTCCAGGTTTGCAATCTCAAAATGACCCAGGCCTATCAAAGTAGCCAGCAACCGGCTGTCCAGCTGGAAAACATGTTCTATGCGGCCTTAGAAGTGGGTATTCAGTACTGCTTCGTCAAAAAACTAGTGAAACGCCAACAGTACACGGATCTGATCAGCAACCAGGAACAAGCCTATGATGATGTCAAAGCCAACTGGTTTCAGCTCGTTGAGCTACTGCAGCAACAGGGAGCAATTACCAGCCAGCTGTCGATTCCCTGGATCTACAATTTGTTTGGGGGCATTATCGACATCGCCATCGAAGCCCACCAAGCCGGCGACGTGGCTCGCAACGACATTAAGAAATTTTCCTGGAGATCATTCAAAGCCAGTATTGACCTTCACTAACCACCCGCCAAACCGATGCAATCCCCCAACACCGCCGACTCCTATCTCGATCGCGAATTAGTTAAACAGCTCCCGGGTTTCACCAGCCATTACCTGACGGTTAATGGCCTTCAACTGCACTACGTCATGGGTGGTCAGGGTAAGCCGCTCGTCTTGTTACCCGGCTGGCCGCAAAACTGGTGGAGCTATCACAAACTCATGCCCTTGCTGGCGGACCGCTACCAGGTCATGGTAGTGGAGCTGCGCGGCATGGGCGGCTCGGATAAACCCATGATGGGCTATTCTAAAAAGGAGATGGCGGGGGATGTGGCGGCTTTACTCGATGAATTGGGCATTGAGCGTACCCACATCGCCGGTCATGACATCGGGGCGGCCGTTGCCTTCAGCTTTGCGGCCCATTTTCCTCAAAAGACCGACAAGCTGGTATTGCTGGACACCCCCCATCCCGACGAGAACCTCTACCGGCTTCCCATGCTGCCCACCGGCGCGGGCATTCATCCATGGTGGGTCGCTTTTAATCAGGTCCAGCACTTGCCCGAACAGCTGCTGGAAGGCCGGTTTCATCTGGTTCAGGGCTGGCTTTTTGATCAATTACTGGTGGACAAAACGGCCATCACTGATTTTGACCGGCAAGTGTATGCCCAAGCTTATGGCAGTCAGGACGCGATTCGGGCTTCCAATGGCTGGTATCAGACCTTTCCCCAAGACATTGAAGCTATCAAAGGCCAGCGAATCGAGTCCCCCACCCTGGGCCTGGCGGGTCCGGCTGGCTACCAGATGCTTTCCTATGCGCTCCCCCCTTATATTGACCAGCTGGAGATAAAAGAAGTCGGGGGATCCGGCCATTTTGTAGCGGAAGAGCGGCCCCTCGAAACGAGTCGATTCATCCTTGATTTTCTTGGCTAGCCAGGTCAATAAACAACCGACATTCAGCGGGTTATTTAACGGCCATCTTGACCGAAATAAGCCTTGGATTTGCGCTAAGAAATGATGGGGTAAAAAAGTTATGGATTGCTGATCTAGCCCGAACTTGCTGCCCCTTCTCCCCTTTCCAACCTTAAAAATACAACAGCCCGGTGAGCATCATCGGGCTGTTGGGTTGGGTTTCTTCTCTTCCGTTAGGGAATCTTCAGCAGTTTCCGCCGCTGCAGCCCGGGCCCCTGCCCTACTTCCAGCCGGTAGAAGCCCGGCGCTAGCTGCGGATCCAGCTCGATGATCTGCTCGGACTGCAGATCATCGAGCTGGAATACTTTGCGGCCCGCAAGGTCATAGAGGACCACCGGACCCGGGCTCGAGCTCTTAAGTCGAAACGACTCGCGAAACGGATTGGGGTATACCTGTACCAGATTTTCCGGTTGCTGAGTGTCCCCCGAGACCCTGCCCGCAGCCTCTTGATGGATGATTCGAAAGTTTAGGGTCAAACCCGTACCCGCGGTGGTCTTTCCCCCGCTTTCATTGTAAGGCACCCCTTGCAGACTATACTGGCCTTCGGCGGGGACCCAGCCGTTGTAAAAGCCATTCTGATCCCCAAACAAGGCATACGGGGCCTGGGTCTCCCGCTGCGAGTGGCTCTGGGGGCCACCGAGCACCATCTCCACCCAACTTACGGTGGCGGGCTGGGTGTTGGCCCGAATGTTTAACTGCCGGGTTGGAAGCGTTGCCAGGTTCACCTCTTCGCCGGCCTGCAGTACCTTGATCTCCTGATTAAGGGCGGCGTTGATCAGGCTGTAGCTGATCAGAATCGGTTGCTGGATGACCGTAAAATGAATGGTTAAGGCTCTACCCGCCGTACCCTGTCCGAATGCGCCCGAATAGGGCGTCGCCGTCAGGCGATAACCGCCCTCGGCGGGCGTCCAGGTCCGGTAATCCCCGTTGGCATTACCGAACAGGCTGTAGGGTGCGTATTGCTCCAGCTGGCTACGGTTTTGCGGACCGCTGAGCACCAGTCGGACCGAGCCGATCGCGGCCGAATTGGTGTTGGCCCGGATGTTCAAGTTCCGCGTCGGCAGGCTGACCAGGTTTAAGGTGTCTTCTGAGGCCAACTCCTGGATGGGCTGCTCGGTATCGGCATTCATCACACTGAAGCTTTCAATGCTGGGCGGTGGCAGGATGACTTGGCGAATGCGGTTGTTGCCCGTATCGGCAATTAAAAGATTGCCCTGCGCGTCCACCGCTACGGCGGAGGGGCTATTTAGGCTGGCCTGAGTAGCCGCCCCCCCGTCGCCACTAAAGTCCTGCATGCCATTGCCCGCCACGGTGGTCATGACGCCTTGGGCGTCAACCTGGCGAATGCGGTGGTTGCCCCGATCGGCAATCAAAAGATTGCCCTGAGCATTCACCGCTACCCCGGTGGGGCCGTTTAGATTGCCCCCGGTGGCTGGTTCTCGGTCGCCACCAAAACCCTGTAAACCATTGCCCGCCACGGTGGTGATAATCCCATCGGGGGTGACTCTGCGAATGCGGTGGTTGCCCGTATCGGCAATCAAAAGATTGCCCCGAGCATCCACCGCTACCCCAGCCGGAGCGTTCAAATTCGCCTGAGTGGCTAATCCGCCATCACCCCCATCGCCCTGCATGCCACTGCCGGCCACGGTGGTGATGATGCCATCAGGGGTCACCTGGCGGATGCGGTTATGGCCCGTATCGGCAATGAACAGATTGCCCTGGGCATCGATCGTGATCCCCGTAGGCCTGCATAAACGAGCCTGGGTAGCCACTCCCCCATCCCCGGGGCCGGAACGGGCGCCGGGGGAATGATGTAGTAGGTGGCCTCCACCCGAATCGCAGTCGGTCACCGTGCTGTCTCCCGCCACGAGCGTCAGCTTCCCCTCCGGGCTTAGTTTATAGACGAGGTTGGTTGTTGACTGGGCAATAAACAGGTTGCCCTGCGGGTCCACGCTAACATGGTTGCCTTTTGCGGGCTTGGTCGAGATGATCCCATCAGAGGCTACCTGTCGGATGTTTCCCTCGTAGGAGTCCGCCGTAAAAAAGGAACCCTGCTGATCCGCTGCCACACTTGAAGGAGCACCGACGAAGGCCAGTGTGGCCGGCCCGCCATCGCCGTAAGCGGTTGAGCCGGCCACGGTGCGGATGGTGCCATCGGGCGTAATCTTGCGGACGAGATTGCTAAATGGGTCGGCCGCCAGCAGGTTACCCTGGCCATCTCTTATTAAACTATAGTAATTGCTCACCTCCACCAGGGTTGTAATCGTACCATCCCGACTTACCTGGCGGATGCGGGACAGATCGTTAATGAAGAGCGTGCCCTGCTCGTCGACCACGATTGACTGGGGATAAGCCAGGCTAGCCTGGGTGGCCGCTCCGCCGTCGCCCTCAAAGCCCAGCTTACCATTGCCGGCGACGGTGGTGATAATGCCATCGGGGGTCACCTTACGGATGCGATGATTATTCTTATCACAGATGAACAAACTCCCCAGCCAGTCCACGACGACCCAACTGGGATAATACAAGCTGGCCTGGGTGGCCGCTCCGCCGTCGCCCCCAAAGCCCTTGGTACCGTTCCCCGCGACGGTGGTGATGATGCCATTGGGCGTCACTTTACGAATACGATGGTTGGACTCGTCAGCGATGAACAGGTTGCCCTGGGCATCAATCGCCAGGCCCATGGGGGAGTACAAACCAGCCGAAGTAGCCGGCCCCCCGTCACCGTGATAGAAATCCGATCCATCACCGGCCACCGGGGTAATCACTCCGTCGGGTGCTAACTGGTAGATACGATTAGCCTGGGGGTGGGAGAAAAACAGCGCACCCTGCGCATTGACCACCAGGCCTCTGGCGCTCGTTTGACGGGCCACGGTGGTGATGACACCTTGGGAATCTACTTTGCGGATGCGGTTGCGGTAGAGCTCCAGTTCGGCAATGAATAGATTCCCCTGTTCATCGACTGCGAGGCCAATGGGCGTATCCAGCATCGCCCGAATCGCCAGGCCTCCATCGCCATAGGAATTCGAACCGGCCACGGTGATAATGGTTTGGGCATACCCCTGGCTGGATGCAACCAGTATGCCGCTGAGAAAACTCAGTCTAGTGATCCAACTCTGAGCAGACACAGACAATCGAGAGCATGAATAGAAACGCATACCAAACAGGGAAGGGAGATTTAGTACACAAGTAGCAAGAAGTAGGAGACTGGTCCGGTAGCCAGGCCGGACAAAAAACTACCGACGTTCGCTGTCCCACCAGGGAGAAGAATAGAGCCTGTGGCCAATTGATGGTTAGCCATGTATCGCCCTTAAGGCCTAAAAGCCTTTTGGCCCCTGCGCCATCAGCATCGAGAGCTTATCAGTCTTAGCTCAAGCGCTCTGTGAATTGTTTAAGATAAAGTTAGAATAAAAAATGAAAATAGCAATAATCTTATCAGGCGGATGCACACTATCCCCCTTACTGGAAGTGTTTAGAGGCATCCATCAAGAAGGGAATGTCAGGGGAGAAATGAACCGTTCATCTGCCTGCCCACGCTTCCAGTTGATATTGTGTTGCCCTGAAGTAGCTTTACACCATGGAGGCAAGTTATTCTCTGGGTACCACCTTTTTTGAACCGACTTATCGATTCAAAAAATCCATTGTTGGCACATAGTACTACCCTGGTCAAAAATCCATAAATTTCTAATCGAGCCTGCTTTCTTTCTCCCTCTTCCCATTTTCGCCCCGACATTACGCTCTATCGCCTAAAACAGCCGCACGTACACTAGCCTGGGGTCTACCATGATCGTCTTCATGCTGTCACGCCACTGACGGCGGCTACCTACGCCTTGTGGAATGATAGCAGTGGATGCCTCATCAAAAATACCCTTATAAGCAAAGGTTCCCAGGAATCTTCCATCGTTAAGAAGCGATAAATAAAGAATAAAAATCCGTTTGTCTTCTGCCGGTTAATCAATACACTTGCTCATTATCAACTTATTAGGTACCTTAATGAGATATATGATCCGGAGTGAACCTTATTGATCTCCCTTATTTTATGAAAACGCTACTGACAGCATCCCTGGTAGCCTCGCTGCTTTTTCTGTCCTGCGACCGTAAGACCGGCCAAACCGAATCGACTACCTCCGGGCCGGTTAATCCAGCGCAAGACCTTTCGCTGAGTGCCGCTGTGGCGAAGAACAAAGTGCCCCTTTGCGCCACCCCTACTAATGACAAAGCCTGGTACAGTGCGGCCAACAAAGCGCCTTTACTGAGCGGGCTCCAGGGCATCCACTTTCCCATCACGACCCAAAGTAAGCAGGCCCACAGTATTTTGATCATGGACTACTGCTGTCTTACGGCTTCAACCACGCTGAGGCCGCCCGCTCCTTCTTCCAGGCTACCCGGCTTGACTCCGCCTGCGCGGCTTGGATCTGTTTATCATAAAAGAAACGACGCAGCCAATGGTAAATTGGGCTGATAAACTGGCACCGCTTATAGCTGCTTTTTTGGTCCATATAGACGTTCATATTTATATTACGGAAGAAGTTGAGAGGTATAAAGATGAACCATATTCGTTTATTAGAAGTGTTTTAAAATCGGGCAATACTGTCTTTAGAAGTAACCATAATTTACCTTCATTTTAAATAATACCGCCAATCAATTTTACTTTATACCTAATATGTACTAAACACTTACTATGATGGTAGAAAGCCTTATTTTACTCGAAGGAGAAGGTCTTAAGGAAGAAAACCTTTGGATATCTTTAACCAACGCTAAACAGTTGATCGTTGGGTTTGCCACCAATTTTGGGGTAGTTCTTCATATAGGAGCTAACTCTGCGGATGACCTTCAGAACGCATTTATTGAATTTGCAAAAGTTGAAGGCGTCACCGCAGTAGTCACAATGATGATTCATGTTCAGAAATAGTTACAACTGCTGTAGATTGCCTTAATACCTTATAGCTGAAAGGTGTGACCGATCATCACAGGATATCTTTCCAGCGGGATACTGTTGCAAATTCATTTTTTGCATCATTTTATAAAAAACGGCCTTGTACCATGCTCAAAGAGGCAATTATTCGTTTTGCAGGATCATTTCAGTGTCGGTTGGGTACAAACCCTGACCCCACAACGACCCCTGATACCCCTGCTGTTAGTTCCCCTACTGACCCATTTGGCGACATCAGGCGTCCTGCGGCACTTGGTTGGACATTCCCTTATTCGGAGTCGCGCTTTGATGGCATAATCCGATGTCAACAACCCGTTGAATTGCGTAACGCCCTAATAGACCCCTTTGAGCCAGTCAAAGTAACGGGCATAGAAGTAAAACCAGAATCACTTGGCCCTTTAGGATTTGAATTGCCATTTCAGCCTGTACCAGTGGATCCCTTACTAGGGCTTCCCGTGTCACTGGGTGAGAAGGCCTATTTCCTGTCCAGTGTATGTAGTCAAGCCAAAGTGGACAACTTAGCGAGAAAAGAGAAGAGACAAATTCTTAACTTGTTTCACTCAAATCTCCTAGATTATGTCCAATTTGGCCAAAAAAGCTCCGCCTAGCCGTTCTAAAACGACTCCATCAGCTGCTACTCATCACGAGCGTAAGCCCGCTTTGTCCATCATTAAAGACATTCAGCGCCAGAGCCGACGGCAGTATACCGCTGAAGAAAAGATCCGCATTGTCCTGGAAGGGCTGCAAGGTGAACAGTCGATCGCCGAGATCTGCCGCCGGGAAGGGCTCAACACTAACATTTATTACCGCTGGAGTAAGGAGTTTTTGGAAGCCGGTAAA
>NZ_QLMC01000017.1 GCF_003259745.1 Larkinella arboricola
GGGTAAGATTGAGCGGTATCACCGGTCCATGAAAAATGTGCTGCTCCTGGAGCATTATTACAGTCCGGGTGAGTTAGAAAGTCGGATCGGTGAATGGGTCGATTATTATAATAATCATCGCTACCACGAATCGCTCGACAACGTCACACCAGCTGACGTTTACTGGGGCCGCCAGCAAAAATTATTAGTGGAACGGCAAAAAATTAAGCAGCTATCGCTGGTACAACGCCGGAAAAATTATATTTGCCAGCAAGGCCAAAGTGCTTAAAGTCTCTCTTCCCTTTCCAACTTAAGTTGTCCACTTTCTGCTGACGACGTACAGTTGATAATCAGGGGGGCCAGGAAGTTGGCCCAGCCAATGTAGTTTTTCTCCATGGTTAGCAAAAGCTCCTCAATGTCCTGGCGATCGAATCCGCCGATATACCCAGTTGCATCATTGATATAACAGGGGGAGGGACCAATCATAATCAGTTGACGAAAGCGTTGGGGAGCCTTCAGCGAAGCCAGTAAGCCAATCATGCAACTGACCGAATGGCCCACAAAAATCAGATCCGTCAGATCCAGGGCCGTACAAATGTCGAGCACATCCTGGGCATAGCCGTTGAGGTTTTGATACCGTTCTGGGTTATACGCACTGAGCTGGGAAGCACCCGAGCCCACATAATCAAACAACACCAATCGGTGGCTAGGCTCAAAAGCAGGGGTAATGTAACGCCACATCTGCTGGCTGCATCCAAAGCCGTGGGCAAAGAGCATGGGCTGGGTGCCTGCCCCCAGTTGGGTTATATGATTACGAGTAAGCACGGAAATCATCATCGCTGGAATAAGACGCGGTATAGGGCAGAAGGCCATAAAGGTAACAAAGCAACCCACCAAATCCCTATTTTCACCCCAGATCTTATTCTAGAGGCCGTCGTGGGCCGGATCCTGCGAACTGTTCGGCATCAGACCTCATTTCTGCACTGACTTGCTGAGCCAATCGTACTCAGGTGTATGCCTTAAAACTGAGCCGGCTCAAAAGCCTAGGAGGTGCTGATTCTCCCGCATCCTTTCTACCCTTTCTAAAAATTGATGGACAGGCAAGCTTACGGCTGTTTCGTTGCTTGGGATATGATCTATAGGCAACGACGACTGATCCGGTCCAAAATAGAATATAGTTTTTCGCTCGTCATACCTTATATTAGCTGGTCGTACAACAAAACATACGTTAATCATTCAGATTACCAACCCCTTCAACAGTGACTTCAGCCCCATCTTTCATGTCCTGGATCGTCGATCGAAATCCGGGCGAAAATGAATTCCATCAAGCCGTCCAGGAGGTCGCCGAAACCATTATTCCCTATATTGAGGATAAACCACAGTATCGGAAAGCCAGAATTCTGGAGCGCATCACAGAGCCTGAGCGGGTCATTATTTTTCGAGTACCCTGGATGAATGATCAGGGTGAAGTGGAAATCAACCGCGGTTACCGGGTTCAAATGAACAGTGCGATTGGCCCCTACAAGGGCGGTCTGCGTTTTCATCCCTCCGTCAACCTGAGTACGCTCAAATTCCTGGCCTTTGAGCAAATTTTCAAAAATAGCCTGACCCAGCTTCCCATGGGGGGCGGTAAAGGTGGTGCCGATTTTGACCCCAAAGGACGTTCCGACCGCGAGGTGATGGCCTTTTGTCAAAGCTTTATGACCGAATTGTTTCGTCACATTAGTTCAGACAATGATGTGCCAGCGGGCGATATCGGGGTAGGAGCCCGGGAAATCGGTTATTTGTTTGGCCAGTACAAGCGACTCAAGAATGAGTTTACCGGCGTACTGACCGGCAAAGCTGCCAGCTACGGTGGCAGCTTAATTCGTCCGGAGGCAACGGGGTACGGGGTTGTTTACTTCGTCGAGCAAATGCTCCGCCAGCGTCATGAGAAGCTCCAGGGCAAACGGGTGGTCATTTCCGGATCCGGAAATGTGGCGCAGTATACGCTGGAAAAATGCATGGAGCTGGGGGCGAAGGTCGTCACGCTCTCCGACTCATCGGGTTATATTTACGATGAGAAAGGGATTGATGCCGAGAAATTTGCCTACCTGATGCATTTAAAAAACGTAGCCCGGGGCCGGATCAGCTCGTATGCCACTCGGTTCGGCTGTGAATTTGTCGCAGGAAAAACACCTTGGGAAGTGCCCTGTGATATTGCCTTGCCGAATGCTACCCAAAACGAACTGAATGGGGAGGACGCCCGCTTGCTGATCAAGAACGGCTGTAGCTGCGTAGCCGAGGGGGCGAATATGCCGTGTACCCCGGAAGCCATTGAGGTATTTGAGCATAACGATATTCTGTATGCTCCCGGAAAGGCAGCGAATGCGGGTGGGGTGGCCGTTTCCGGCCTTGAAATGTCGCAAAATTCACTGCGATTGTCCTGGTCGCGTCAGGAGGTGGACAAAAAATTGCGGGAGATTATGTTGACGATCCATTCAACGTGTCTGCACTATGGACAGAAGCCGGATGGGCGCATGAGCTATCTACAGGGGGCCAACATCGGGGGCTTTGTTCGGGTGGCAGATGCCATGCTGGCGCAAGGGCTGGTGTAACGGTTAGACATTCAACTAAAAGCATAAGATGAGGGTAGCTGGAAGTTGCCTCAAAGGTGCAACTGCGGGCCGATGGGTAACTGGCCTGCCTGGAATGAACGGACAATCAGTGCCAGCGGCCGCTCCAGATAATGACTCTGCTCCTCCAACCACTGTATCGTGAACAAAACCGCCAGCTGAGCCTATCGCTGCCCGCTGAACCGGTCTATGTCAGGGGGATGAAGCCCGATTTTTCCGGTGGTCATGAACCTGCACTGCAACAGCCGACTGGCATGCCATTGATTGGCAAAAGGCATTCCGGTTGCTCAAAAATCTACGTTCCCGCATCTTTCGGGCGGCTCAGGAAGGCAACTACCAAAAGGTGCGTTCCTTACAGAAGTTAATGCTGCGCAGTTACGCTAACCGAGTGACCAGCGGGCGTCGGATTACTCAACTTAATACAGGTAAAGACACACAGGT
The DNA here is from genome assembly GCF_003259745.1 of Larkinella arboricola. GTDB lineage: Bacteria > Bacteroidota > Bacteroidia > Cytophagales > Spirosomataceae > Larkinella > Larkinella arboricola. Next base: position 3,036 of record NZ_QLMC01000017.1, read on the forward strand.
GTGGATCGGGTGGTCGTCAGAACGGCCAGCGAACGCAAAAAGCTGGTGGAAGAATTAGGCCAACATCAACCTTGGAAAGCTAAACCCGCCCGCCGAGTGTATAGTCCCAAAGCCAACAGTAAATGAAGACCTTTGGGGATACCGGTTATCAGAGATCGATGCTTACAAACGATGGTGATACAAGCTTTGGAACCGGAATGGGAAGCCAAGGTTGAAGCCAGTAGTTACGGCTTTCGACCCGTACGAAGCTGCCATGATGCCGTCGAACGCATCTTTCGGTTTGCTCGTTCGGATGGCCGGCGAAAGTGGGTCTTGGACGCGGACATCCGAACGAGCAAACTGAAATCGTTCCGAACCAAACGGTCTTAAAATTTCGTGAGAACGAAATCGCAAAGGTGTCGCCATGGAATCGAAGTGGAGGATATCATCCATGCTTTTGCGATGAAGCTCCAGATCAACAAAGCCCGGAAATGGGCAAGAAATCCTGATAACTCCTATTTGCACGTCAAGTAATTAAAACTCTACTAAAAAGTCCCGGTCATTCGGGGCCGGGACCTAGGTTAAGATTAGGATAGTCAGGAACTTTACAACCACTTATTGTACTACTTAATCAGCCAATTGTTCTAATACCATCCAAAAAACCCCTCCCGGTTAACTAACCGGGAGGGGTCCTATTACTTACCAATTATTAAAGGTCCCCTGAGGGCACTTCTTATATATTACTACACTTTTATATGAAAGTACCATCAGGTAAGACTAGCCTAAATTAGCTTATGGGACATAAGGAGCCCCGCTTAACGGTGGCAGCGCTCCTTGTGTCCCATAAGCGTGGCCTGAAAAGGAGGGTGGGGCTTAAGGTTCTTTATGATCAAAAGCTCATAAGTTTACGATAGGTAATGTCCTATACTGGCCCTCTTAGTCGAGGGCCTTTTTTATTGTCTATGCTTAAACGCTGTTTTTTCCGAGCTACTAACCGACCCTGCCGCGAGTCCTTCAACGACTTAATCTAAAAGTCTCAACCGGGTCGGGCAGTACTGTCACTTGTTACTCGCTGCGGCCACTACATGGTCTCATTTTCGACACGTAGGTTAACTTATTGATAAAAGTTTAAGCCCTTATTGGACCAAAATTTATTGGTCATTGAGCTCACTATTTAGAAATTCGGTAACAACGCTGCAATAGCTCCATTCCTGTAAGGCTAATGCAGTTTGATCCACTTTGGTACTAAGTTTTTTGCTGACCACTAAAATCTTATTAATCCCACTTGTGTAATATGCATTGCAAGGTATCTTGCATAATTTAGTTACACCTAAAAATAGTGATGCAAACGAAAATTGATTTCTTTCTGACAAGGGACTTTTGGTTCCCTGGCCGTTGGTTGGGTGCCATATCAATGAGTATTGCGCCCTTGTTACTGCTTATGGCAGAACTACTGCGGGTCCAGTTTGATTTCTTCTTTACCCAACAACTCATTGCATTTGACCAACAACCAACGCGACTTCTTACGGTTTATAGTTTGTTTCTGGCAGGCAACATTCTGCTGTGGCCAGCGGTACTGACCTTAACTAACTTAGTTGAGCAGAAAGCACCAGCTTGGGCGCTCTGGGGAGGGTCATTTGTATTATTGGGCTTATTTGCCCGAACCTTCCATTACGGAGTAAATCATTTAGCGTTTCAATTGGTGAAAGTTCACCGGCCGGGACTTTCGGGTACTCGCACGCCTTTGGCGGTTATGCCGGTTCGCATGCCGAGTATATTCGTGTACCGTATGCCGACCGGGGTTGCTTTGTCATTCCCGAAGGGTTGCCCGACGAAGCCGCTGTGTTTGCGTCGGATGCCCTCCCAACAGGCTTTATGGCTGCGGATTTAGCCGACATCCAGCCGGGCAACGTAGTGGCCATATGGGGCTGCGGAGGAGTGGGGCAGATGGCCATTCAAAGTGCTTTTCTGCTGGGCGCGTCCCGCGTGACTGCCATTGACCGGGAACCCGACCGGCTGCGGATGGCGAAAGACATCAGCGGAGCCGAAGTGCTGGATTTCTCGAAAGTCGATATTCAGCAAGCGCTGCGGGAGATGACCGGCGGGCGTGGCGCCGACCGCTGCATCGACTGCGTGGGCATGGAAGCCCTCAGCGAAGGGCTGGATTATTATTACGACAAAACCAAGCAGTTTGTCCGGCTGGAATCCGACCGGCCGATTGTGCAGCGGGAAGCCATCCTGGCGTGTCGCAAAGGCAGAACCATTTCGATTATTGGCGTTTATGGCGGATTGGTAGACAGCATCCCGATGGGGCGGCCATGAACAAAGCCCTGACCTTCCGAATGGGTCTGCAGCATGGGCAGCGGTGCATTTCCCGCTTGCTGGAGCATTTGCAAAAAGGGGAGCTTACTTCAAGCTTCATGCTGACGCACAAAATGTCGCTCGATGAGGGCATGACAGGCTACGATCTGTTCAAGAATGCGGGTTGTTTTTGCTCCGCAATAGCAGGTTTGACTCCTTGTAAGGCGGACGGTCCGCCTTGCAAAGAGTCAATTCTAAACCATGCAGCTATTTAACGTTTTTATGAAGAGCTGGCTTTGTCATACATACCGATTGGTCCGACGGTGCGGAATGACAAAGCACCTCCTTTCCAGCTTATAAAAGAAAGTTTAAACCGTGTACCGAATCAGAAACTCGAATCTCCTTCCAACAACCCCTCACCATCATCGGTTATTCAAGAAAAAGTTGCTTACGAACCAAGTGAATTTCCCGTCTGAACATCAGCCGCAGGGCTTCATCCGCGTGCGCGGGGCCCGGCAGCATAATCTTAAGAATATCGATGTGACCATTCCCCGGGATGCGCTGGTGGTGTTTACCGGCATCTCCGGTTCCGGCAAATCGTCCCTGGCGTTCGGTACCCTTTACGCCGAAGCGCAACGCCGGTATTTAGAGTCGGTGTCCCCCTACACCCGGCGACTCTTCAACCAGATGGCCGTTCCCGAAGTCGACGCCATTGAAGGCTTACCTCCGGCCGTTGCCCTGCAACAGCAGCGCGGTACGCCAACCACCCGCTCGTCGGTAGGCAGTGTCACGACGCTCAGCAACCTGGTGCGGATGCTGTATTCCCGGGCTGGAGATTACCCGCCGGGCCAGGGAATTCTGTACGCGGAATCCTTTTCGGCCAATACACCCGAGGGGGCCTGCCCAACCTGTCACGGTTTGGGCAGCATTTACGAGGTTACCGAGGAGTCAATGGTGCCTGACCCTTCGCTCACCATCCGGGAGCGGGCGGTGGCGGCCTGGCCGCTAGCCTGGGGCGGTCAGAACCTGCGCGATATTCTGGTGTCGCTGGGTTACGATGTCGATAAGCCCTGGCGGGAGCTTCCCCGCCAGCAACGCGATTGGATTTTATTCACCGAGGAGCAGCCCGTTGTTCCGGTTTATCCCGGTTACACCCCCGAGCAAACCCGCCGGGCCCTTGAACGTAAGGAGCCGCCCGATTACATGGGGACGTTCAGCAGCGCCCGGCGGCACGTGCTGCATACCTTCGCCAATACCCAAAGTCAGTTGATGAAAAAACGGGTCTCGGCGTTTATGCTCCAAACCCGCTGCCCAACCTGCCACGGGAAACGGTTGCGGTCCGAATCGCTCTCCGTCACCTTTGCGGGGCTGCATATTACGGACCTGTCCGAACTCCCCCTCAAGCGCCTGACGACGCTGCTTCAACCCTATACCGAAGATCCGAAAGAAGTCCAGCCCGAGCGGGCGGAAGTGATTCGCCGGATCACCGCCGATCTGGTTGCCCGTCTTCAGGTGTTGCTGCAACTGGGGTTGGGGTATTTGTCCCTGGAACGGAGTACGCCCACGCTCTCGCCGGGTGAACTGCAACGGCTGCGGCTGGCCACGCAGTTGTATTCGAATCTGTTTGGGGTGGTGTACGTGCTGGATGAACCCTCGGCGGGTCTGCACCCTTCGGATACCGAAGCGCTGCTCTCCGCGCTGGCGGGCTTGAAGCAGGCCGGTAATTCGCTGTTCGTGGTCGAGCATAATCTAGATGTGATCCGGCAGGCCGATTGGCTGGTTGATGTCGGACCGGGGGCGGGTGAACTAGGAGGGCAAATTTTGTACAGCGGCCCCCCAGCGGGCTTGGCCCACATCAACGCATCGCAGACCCGACCCTATTTGTTTGCCTCGGAAAAAGGCTCCTTAGCGCGCCCCCTTCCTCCTTCGGACTGGCTTCAGCTAGTTGGGGTAAGCCGGAATAATTTGCAGGCGCTGGACGTAGCCATCCCCCTGGGCCTGCTGACGGCGGTGACCGGTGTGTCGGGCTCGGGCAAGTCCAGTCTGATCAGTCAGGTGCTGGTCGAACTCGTGGCGGCCCATCTGGGGCAGTCACTGATTGACGAAGACGAAGGAAATTCGATGGAGGAGGAGCGACCGGTTACGACGGTCGGTAAAATCACCCGTGGCCTGGAGCGCCTTAAGCGCCTGGTCCGGGTCGATCAGAAGCCCATTGGCCGCACGCCCCGCTCCAACATGGCCACCTACACGGGCCTTTTTGACGCCGTCCGGAAACTGTTTGCCGCCACGACGATGGCCCGCGAGCGGGGCTACGATGCCGGCCAGTTTTCGTTCAATGTGGCGAAAGGTCGCTGTCCACACTGTCAGGGGGAAGGGTTTGTGATGGTTGAGCTCCTCTTTCTGCCCAGTGTTTATAAACCCTGTCCGGTTTGTCACGGCGCCCGCTACAACGACCAGACCCTCGAGGTCCGCTACCGGGACAAAACGATCGCCGAGGTGCTGGCCCTCACGGTTGACGAAGCGCTCGCTTTTTTTAAGGAAGAACCGACGGTTTTGCGCTCCCTGATGGCGCTGGGCGAAGTGGGGCTGGGGTATCTGCGACTGGGACAGCCCGCCACGGAGCTGTCCGGCGGGGAAGCCCAGCGAATCAAGCTGGCGACCGAATTGCAGCGCACCAACAACGGTTCCACGCTGTACATCCTCGACGAACCCACGACGGGCCTGCATCCGGCCGACGTGGACAAGCTACTGGGTCAGCTTCGCAAGCTGGTGGCAGGTGGCAATACGGTTATCGTGATAGAGCATAACATGCGGGTCGTTCGGGCTAGTGACTGGGTCATCGACATGGGACCGGGAGCGGGCGATGAAGGAGGCCAGGTGGTGGCTCAGGGACCGCCGCTGGACGTGGCGCAGCACGCCGGTAGCCGCACCGCGCCGTATTTGAAGCTGTATCTGTAAATGCGGGCAGTTGATACAGGAGCGTTCGGATTAAGTGGCGGCCTTCATGGATCTGACCGGGGAGTAGCAATGTGCATTCTGTAAGGGAAAGTCAGAAACCTCAGGCTGAACACGCTTGTCTTATCCGTTTCCCTAAATACCTCATTTATGAAGAAGACCCAGAAAATTTCTTCGTCGCTCGCTGAGAGTGTTTAATGAAGCAGGATCACTGATCGAATTGGTTCGCTACACAACACTACTGACCAATATGCTTGTTTATTGACCTGGCTAGCCCAGAAAATAGCCGTATGTGACATAACCATTCTAGCTGAACTGTCCAACTAATAGGAGGCTAAGACACACAAATGTTGTGGGAAAGGGAACGAAAGAAGGAACCGGTCTTCATCAACAATTCATAACTTTCTGACCTTACCATTTTTTGGGCCGATATCCCCCTCTTTTGGATCAGCATGTTGGTTCACAAACTGCTGCTTACATTTTACGCTTGTCCCAAACACAGCCGGGACCTGTGAAAGTAATTTCATTCTAACGTAAGAGCCTTTTTTGAGATCAAGTATATAGTGGTTACTTGCTGCGCATGTTCTTTATTCCATGAATTTGCAATAGCACCAGCTTACATTATTGAGATTCCGACATCGGTGCGGCAACTGTCGCCTAATTGCGTTCTGGGATGAGACGGTAAGATTAACGGATGAATTTTCGAAAAGGAATAATTATTCACTATCATTGTTATATAATAATCCTTTATATACCAGATAATAGTTATGGTTCACAAAATTGTAGTTTTCATTTTGAGTAGTAGCGTTTTCCAAGTCTATGCTCAAGAATTAGTGAGTTTAAGCAACAAACAAGGCAGCCCTACGTTAGTCTCAAGGTGTCGAGCTACCAGTTCAAGAAGGCCTTGGCCTACAACGGTCCCGACTTTGGAACGAGAACGCTAGTAAGGTCTTTAGAAAATTTACAAATGTTACAGGCCAAATCCCAGCGGTTGTTCCGCGGTCAATAAAGCCTTTTTCACTTCCTACATCAATGTATCATCCGTCGGAGACAAAGGGGGACGCTATTTCCTAAACTCGGTATAAGCGTCATGTTCGATCACCGCAGGCCGCAGCAACAGTTCCAGAGTATCCAGCAGCTTCTCCATCCGTAAGGGCTTCAGTAAAAAGGCATCGGGCTGGTCCAAGTCTTGGTGGCTCCAGGGCCATTCGGCGGCTGACATGAGGATTACCGGCGAAGCAAAGGCCGAGTTCTTCAGCGCCCGCAACACCTCCAAGCCACTCAGGCGGGGCAATTGCATGTCCATCAGGATCAGATCCGGTACATAGACCCCGGACTGCAACCCAGCGAGGGCCTGCTGGCCATCATGGGCCGTGCTGACCCGGTAGCCATGCTTTGTTAATTGGTAGGTTAACAGTTTTTGATGGAAGGCATCGTCTTCGATGATCAGGATGGTAATGTCTTTTTTCATCTTTGTTCGCTTGGTGAGCTGGCCTTTACTCAGATTGTCATAGTGCCATCCATAATAGTGCCAAAATCCGGCGGAGTAAGGTGAGTAATTGGTCAGCAAGGCTGGCACTAGGCAAGAGCCACCATCTCGTAAATGGTTATAGTGTTGATTGATCAGGTAGTTCGGCGCAGGCTATGAAATCGGTAAACGTATTCATTTCCTTTTCCAGGTTGCTGTCTTCGTGCCACGCTTCCCCTAGGCCGGAGTCACACCGAACCTGGGCAATGGAATAGATAGAGCCGCGGTTCAAAGCACCAAACGGTGAACTTGCCAGCACTGAAGCGGTTGTACACTTTACTGTACGTCGTCAGCCTAAAGTAGACAAAAGGGTAGAAAAAGAAAGTAGCAACTTCAAGGGGTTGGTACAGTGGCTCCAAGAGGCTATACCATAGTACCCTATCTTTCAAACCATTACCAGCAACTTTATGTTATAATATTGGTATCAATGATACTATATACGTATATTCGGCAAAAAATATTGAAAAACTGCTTTGGCCATGAATGATATAAATCGCTATAGCACTGTTGAGGAATTGAAAGAAAACTCAAAACCGATTGATAGGAATTCAGCCAGATCAAAGGAGCGCCATAGTAGCTTTGAGTCTTCTATGAACCTTTTGCGACAAGATTATTTAAGATCTAAAGCTACATCAACTACTACGGAGAATATGGATAGAAACCACTTGTATGGATTATAGTGCTATTATTCGCCATATATGCAATGTTTTTAACAGAAACTCCGTAGAATACTTAGTAGTTGGAGGAACGGCTGTTGCGCTCCATGGGTATTACAGAAAATCCATTAATAAAGGCGGGCAGGTCGTCGACAAACCAGACTTAGACTTTTGGTACAATCCAACATATCCAAATTATTTCAATTTGCTCAATTCATTAGAGGCGCTTGGAAAAGATGTTTCGGAATATAGAGAAGAGCAGGCCCCCGATCCAAGACGTTCAAATTTTCAATTAGACTTCCCCGATTACAGTCTCGATATTTTGCCGTACATCAAGGCACCACTAAAATTTGTGCAATCCTTCGCGAAGAAAGAAGTTTTTTATTCAGAAGGTGTCGAAATTTCGCTTATAAGCTTCGACGATTTAATTTTGGACAAAGAATCTATGGGAAGGCCCAAAGACATGAGCGATATTGAGAATTTGAAGAGGAACAATCCTTCCCAACCTTTATAGCTCCTCCATTCTATAGCTATTAAAAGGTTACTCGCTGTATTTCAATGACTTATTAGAAAAATCTTTGTCCACATAGCCAAGTTTTTTCTTGCTTCTTGGAATATAGTTATCTGATCCGGAAGGAAGGCTGCCCGCATTGCTACCAACATTAGATTATCTAACTTCGACCTAGTTGGCCATTACCCTATTTTCTGGTATTGCTCGCACCAAGTGAGAGACAGGGGTTGGCCAGGCGATTGCTTTCAATAAGTATTTGCCCCATTCCCTCATTTCTGCTTGAAATGTTGGTGATTGTCCGCGTTTTTTCGCCCTCGCCTATCCCTACTATCAATGTTCCTCTATTTCTCCTACTTATCTTCTGATGGAGAGGTGCTGCCGCACACGCTCTATGCTGACCAACTGGAAATCCACCTGGATACCCTAAACAGCTTTGTTGCCTTTGGCAAGGTTTTAGTAGCGGCCTATCTGATTGATGACGAAGGCCACCGCACGGACTTGCCCATTGAAGCCTTTGATGGCTGGCCCATCGCTGATCACGTGTTGAACTTGCAGGAGCAGTATCAGCTGGTCTTAACCACCTAACAGACTCCATGCACCATCAAAGCTTGTAGAGGTATGTGGCTATTCTTTTCTTCTGTTTCTACCAGTGGAGAAATTTCCACCCATGGCTTTTGCAGCCCTGAGCTGGAGGACCATCTGGAGGCACTAAACCATTTTGTGGCGAGCGGAGGCAGCCTGCTCTCGGCTTTTTTGGCTGAAAAAGGCCAGCGTCTGGATTTACCCTTGGAAGCCTTCGATGGTCAGCCCGTCCGGCAGTATATTCGTGAACTTCAAGAACAGTACCGCCATGCACTAAGCTCATAAAATCAGGGATTTAAGTAAAGAACACATCCATTCTTTAAACGGGCGTATCCAAGTTCCAAGGGACTGCGTCTGGCAAACGCGTATCAATTAACCACCCAGCAGAACATTACCTGACTCCTCCTTTACTCACTGTTAAGGCACTTTTGTAGGTTTTGTGGGTTGGTCGTTCTACGTTTCTGCAATTATTTTTCTGCCGTAGTCCGCTTATGTAGGCTGAGGTGGTCCAGTTTTGCCGGACAGTCACTTATGCAAGTTCTGATTTAAAGTTAAGTAATATTGTTTCTCATATTGTTCAGGGCTGAGATAGCCCAGCGACGACCGGGCAGCCGGCGCTGTGCCGTCGTTTGCGCAGGGTGGCCTGTGCCATTGTAATAGCACAGCGCGGGCTGCCCCGTCAATGTAATCGAACAGTTCAATTCGAGCATCTTCCAGTGAACGGAAAGCTCCATTTTCCAATAATTCAGCTTTCAGCCTGGACCATCGGCCCGCCGAAGCGGCAAGATTCCATAAACGCATTGTCGTACGGATCCTTGGGTCGGCCGCCGGGCGGCCCCGTCATACTCTGTTGGATTTGATTAGTAAGTAAGGTATTGCGGAATGACTTGCCAATATACTGACCACGGCCCCGGCCGCCGGCCCGATCAGAATGGATGATCGCATTCGGATTCAGTTTACGACGCAGTAAAGCTTTTTTCAAGGCCTCATGGACTAAAGACTCTTCCATATGTAGTTCAATATGCCAGCCTGCAATCACAGATCCATCCAGGCTGCCAAGTAAGCCCATTCTCCATTGATTAAAGGAATATACGTAATATCCCCGACTAGTACCCACCCTGGTGCACTAGGGGGCGGACTATTTACTAACAGATTGGGGCTAAAAGGGCCGCTATGGCGACTGTCTGTCGTTCTAGGAATAAAGCTTCGAGGCTGAATGGCTACCAATCCTTGCTGGCGCATCAGCCGCCGGAGCTGATGCCGTCCCACCGCATAACCTTGCTCTTGTAAGTCAGGGGTTAATCGACGACTACCATATCGACGACGGTGATCGGCAAAACTGTCCTGCAGAGCAACAATGAGCTTTCGTTTCTCTTCAGATGCATGATGGCTCAGACCCTTTCGATAGGCATAGTAAGCACTTCGACTGATATCCAATGCGTTGCAGATTATTTGAATCGGGTGATGGTTACTCAATTCAGTAACTAGCTTGTATACCACCGTCAGGTCATCCGGCTTGGGCAGCCCCGCTGAAAATGGCCAACGCTTTTTTTAAGACTTCGCGTTCCTGCTCAACACGACGAAGTTGTTCCCGGACCCGCTCATATTCCTCGATAGCTACGGTGCAATTGGATGGTGGGTTGGTTTTTTTATCCCCTTTCCAACGATAGAGCAGGTTTTCGGAGATGCCCAGTGAACGGGCCACATCGCCAACGGTTCGATCACCTGCAGAAGCTAAACGAACAGCTTCTTTTTTGAAATCTTCATCATACTGCTCGGGCAGCCCCGTTTCGACGAGGCATCCGCACGGATTTGTTTTGGCTCATGATACAGCTAAGTTAAGCACTTAGACTGTCCGGCAAAAATGGACCATCTCAGAGTCAGCCAGCACGCTCGTAAACGACTCAAGAGCCTATTTCATTTAGCAGGGCGGCCTGTGCCGAGCTATTTCTGCTATCCGTGTGAAAGGGGAATTAAGAGAATACTATCAGCGTAAAGTAAGTGAAGGTAAAAGTAAAATGTCCGTTATCAACGCTGTACGCAATAACGGGGCCGCCCGGCGGTTGATTCATCGTATTTACGCAGTGGTAAGGCGTGGAGAAAAATACGACAAATTCTATCCCCTTTCTCTTGCATAGACCATGAACTGTATTCAAATGCAAGGGGCTGCACGAAATTTTGGTTGATAATTATCATTAAAGTTCTCGCCAAACCGAACCAAGGCAAACGCCTGACGAAGCAACCGCCGGGCGGCCCCGTTGTTGGCAACGGCGATCAAGGCTAACTTGGACGGTTTACCGGCGGCCTTCAAGCGTTGATAAAACTCTCGACAGGCTCTATTGCACCGAATGGCCGACCGCCGGGCGGCCCCGCAACTAGCGACATAAAGCAGGCCTCTAAGGTGAGAATCACCGGTTCGACAAATGCCACGGTGGGTACTCATCTTACCCGATTGAAACGTGGTCGGAGCTAGGCCGATGAATTTAGCCACTGCTTTAGCCGACTGAAAGGCTTGGAAGCCATTGGTGGCTTCAAGTAAGGCCGTGGCCACCTTGTGGGATATCCCTTTGATGGATAGTAAACCCTGGTACTGCTCGTGATATTCGGCTTCGCAGAGTTGACAGACTTCCTGCTGTAAGTCGATGATTGCCCTTTCAAAAGAGTCAATCATCGTCTGTAAACTCTGCTCGGTAGAGAAGTCTTTGACGGGTAAAACCCCAAACGAATGTTATAAATTCAGCAAAGTCCTGCGTTGTTTATGGTACTGGCGAAGCAAGGTTCTTTTCTGACGAAGCCGTAGCAAGCTATCGGCAGCCATCTGATAGAGAGGAGGTTGAATGAGTCGGCCATACTCAGCTAACAACACCGCATCTCGTGGATCGGTCCTGGTTACCGACATCTGCATTTTAGAGAAGTTGTGGCCGCTTCGGCGGGCCGATCTGTTTGGGGTTGATGACCGAGATGTCGATGCTTGCCTGACAGAGCATATACGTCACTAAAACAGAATAGGAACCCGTCGCTTCCAAAATGCAGTGAGCTTGAGTCGGCAATTGTTTAATCAGGCCGCGAATACCATCCGGCGTATTGGCAAAAGTAGTGTTTGTCCAGCCACCAGTTGGTAATGAGTAGGCTACGGCTAAGCTTGTTTTGGCAACGTCAATTCCGACATAGTTTTTCATTACGGTCAGTGTTTAGTGAAACAAAAGGGGAAAGGAGCAATGAATTTTTGGACCCTAGCATAGCATACACGGTTTTGCACCAATTGAACTGTGGCATCGGCCATCCGACGAGGCTTAAAAAATTCACCCGTGTAGATTGGAACATGGTCTGCAGGGTTGGCTATAGAAATCTCGGATTTCCCTACACGGGGTGCTCATCTGGCAGGCTAATTACTGCCATTTTGAGTTCTTGTTGCAACACAGGTCAAACGTACTATAGAAATCCGCCCGGCTGGGTCATTGGATGAAAAGGAGCGCTCCGAATGTGAGTTATTCCTTCCCCTTTCAAATAGCCCTTCAAATACTGCGAGACGTAAGCTGAGCCGTTGTCCGTCAGCATACGAGACCGCTGATCTGCACGCAAACTACTAGCTTTCAAAGCTGCTTGCACGGTCCGCTCCACTTCTACCGCCTGCATCCCAGGGCATAGCTCCCAAGCTAGAATATAGCGAGACCGGGCGGCCGGGGCCGTAGTCATCCAGCACCGTTGAGAGATAGTACCAACCCCAGCCCTTGACCTTGAAATATGTAAAGTCAGTCTGCCAAATGCATTTTTACTTTTGTAGAATGTTGGTCAAACGTTGATAAAACGGTATTGGCTATTGTAATTAAATAATAAAAAATTATATTAACTTGATAGTGATTTGAGGTTTGTATGTTTTAGACATACGATTTAAACACCCGTCAAAATTAATCCCGGTGTTTACTAACCTGCTAGGAGCACCCTTTTTTGCCAGTCATTAATTAAAAGTTTTATCGCTTTGGTGGCCGTCCAATGGTTAGATTAATGATCCATTAAGGACGGTTTAACATATCATATCGTAAACGGGTCTGACAAGCTGCTGAATCACACCATTCACTGCTTGTGTGGCCGTTGGGCCGCCTGCTTTGCAAGGGTCTTTCTATCCCTTTGCTGCACTTTAAACGTTATCCCTGCTGGCTTTTAATGACCTATTAAATTCCTACCCTCATGAGACAATCGCTACTCCGGATGGGTGCTGCGCTGGTGCGGGTACACCGACTTTCTTTTTTCTTAACGGTCCATTGGCGCCATTCCATAACGCGCTATGGCCAAACAGGTCTGTTGGTTATCGGCCTGTGGGGCAGTGGGTGGGGACAATGTTTCCTACCGGCTTTAAATCTGAATACCGCGGGTCATCGCCCTGCCGGCGTGGTCATCGGCGACTTTAATGGGGACCGTCGGCCGGACCTGGCGGTGACCAATAGCGGAAGTAACACCGTTACCCTGCTGCTCAACAACGGTCAAGGAAGCTTTAGCCAAACCATTTCTCATCCCGTTGATGGCCTGGCCCCTGGTGCCCTGGTCAGTGGTGACTTTAACCAGGATGGCTGGTTGGATGTTGCCGTAGCCAACCGCGGAAGTAATAACGTCTCGGTGCTGCTGGGTAATCGTCAGGGAGCCTTTACAAAGGCCATCAACTTAGCGGTGGGTGAACGGCCTCAGGCCATTGCCGTGGGCGACTTCAATGCCGATCAGTTGGGTGACTTAGCCGTCGTTAACTACACCAGCAATACCGTCTCGGTGCTGCTCAACCAGGGACAGGGCCGCTTTGCCCCCGCCGTCTGCTACCAAGTATATGGCCGAAACCCGAACTCGGTGGCTGTGGCCGACTTTAACGGGGATACCCGGCCTGACGTAGCCGTGTCAACCAACGGATACAGCAGCGAAAATGTATCGGTCCTGTTTGGCAACGGGCAGGGTGGGTTGGGAAAGGGTAAATTTTTTAACGTCGGCTACCGACCCGGATCCATTGCGGTGGCGGACTTCAATGGTGACTCCTTGCTTGATTTGGCCGTTACCCACGGTGGTAATTTTTCCGATCCGTACTACGTGGGGGTGTTGCTGGGCAAGGGGCAAGGGGAGTTTGGGCCAATCACTAGCTTTGAAGTGGGGGCTAGTCCCCAGCAAGTAGCGGTAGGGGATCTGGATGGTGATCATCGGTCCGATCTGGTGGTGGCCAACAACGAAAGTAATACACTTTCGCTGCTTTACAACTGTCCTACTTCCAGCCTCCCCTCGGTAGTTGATGTCAGTCTGATAGACGCCGGTGATGGGCAGTTGATCGGTCCCCTGACGGATGGCGCCCAAATCGACCTTCGCTCCTTTTCTGCCTCGGCTACGTTTAGCATCCAGGCTAACACCAGCGCAACAACGGTTAGTGTAAAGTTTGTTCTAAGTGGCCCTCAGAGCCATACGCAAGTCGAGTCGGTGCCGCCTTATGCCTTGTTGGGCGATTTCCCGCCCGGAACCTTTAAGGGGTGGAAGCCGATCGCAGGAAGTTACCGTTTGCAAGTAACACCTTATGCGGGGCTGAATGCCAGCGGCCCAGCCGGACAATCCCTCTTGCTACACTTCACGGTCATCAATTCACCGGCAATCCTGGGCTTGCAGCTGCTGAACGCCGACAATGGGAACATAGTCGAGCCATTAACGGATGGACAGGTAGTGAACCTAGATGCTTTGCCGACCCGTGTGTTGACCATTCAGGCCCAGGCCAGTGCCGGCACCCGAAGTGTACGATTTAACCTGGATGGAGTGCAGCACCGAACGCAGACGGAATCAGTGGTTCCCTTTACCTTGTTTGGGAATACGGATCACAGCTTCAGGGGCTGGACTCCGCCCCTGGGTCGGTACAGTTTAAGCGTAACCCCTTTCAGCCAGGCGGCAGCAGGGGGCTCACAAGGTGCTTTGCTGACGATCAGCTTTACCGTGATTGACCAACCGGCGGGGAGTCGGCTAGGCGTAGAGGGCCAACAGAGGGGTTTACAGGTGCATCCCAATCCGTTTAAGGACTCCTTCACGCTCGAGCAGGCAGGGCCAGCCGATGGAGCGCGGTCCGTGGTGCTCTATGATGGGGTGGGTCGCAAAGTCTATGAGCAGCGAGTCGAATCGCAGCAGTTGATCCAGCTGGGCGCGGGCTTAGCACCCGGCATTTATCTTCTCGAGGTGGGAGAGGGGCCCCGCTTTCAGCGTCAGAAGCTGCTGAAAATTCCCTAAGGGAAACGAAATGGATCCTTGAGAACAACAGTGCGGTACTAGCAGCAGGCCGCAGCTCTTATATAACTGTCAAACAACGAGCCAAAGGCCCGGCGAGCTTACTCCATACGGTTTCGTTGAAGCAGTAGCAAACACGGGGCGGGTTAATCTCGCCCTGAATAAGGCCGATGCGTTTGAGCGCCTTAAGATACTGCTAAGCAGTTGCCTGGGCCAACGGGACCATTCGTGTAAGGATATTTCAGGATAACACAAGACTTCGATAGTAAAAGGCCAATGTTATGAAGAATGCTAAGGTGCTTGGATAAATTAGATACGTATATCCTATAGCGTCAGCAAATCGCCCGGCATTATAGATCGGGCGATTTGTTAAATTTCGTTTCCTAATTAGGGGAATTTCCCCTTCCTTTATATGTTAACAAATCAATAAATTACTGCACTTTGCTAGTAAGCAAGGTAGCAGACAAGCTTTTTTGTTTTTCACCCTATCCTGATTGATGTATGAAACACTTCTTTACGTTTTGGCTGCTGCTGGCAGCCAGTTTTTCGGCGCACGCGCAGACGCCTGCTTATCCTCCCGAAAGCTTTACTGCTCCAGGGGTGTACACAGTAAGTATACCATTTGAAGGTTACCCCCAGGATAAACAATACTTGGTAACCATCACCGCCCGGGGAGCCGACGGTGGGGGAGCTGGCGGGGAATACGGTACAAAAGGCGGTAGTGGGTCCACCGTCCAGGCCACTTTTCGGGTGCGAGCTCAACCCGAAGGCTTTTTCACCATTATTGTGGGGCAGGCCGGGCATACTTCATCTGGCTATTACCAGGACAGTTTCGGCGGCGGCGGCGGGGGGTCAGCCGTGAGCATAGAGGAATATTTTGGCAACCGCTCCTTGTTAGTGGCCGCCGGGGGCGGCGGCGGAGGTAGCTATGAATATCCCGGTGGTGGGGGTAAGGGACTAGGACCAGCCAATGGAGGCGGTGGTGGTTCTCCGGTTTATACATCGGGTGGGGAAGGTGGTGGAGGTGGCGGCGGCCTAGATGGACCCGGCTACATGGGAGGATTTTATGATCAAAGACATGGTGGGGAACCTTGGCTAGCCGGTGGAGGTGGTGGTCAGGCCAAGCTATTTGAGATCAGCCCCGGCGGATACAGTTATAACAATATAGCCGATGGGGGCGCGGGCTTCGGCGGCGGGGGTGCAGCCGGGTTAAATGGCTTTTCTGGCGGTGGGGGCGGCGGTGGCTATGGGGGTGGCACAGGGGGCGGAAACGATTTCGGTGCCGGAAACTACACCAGTCATGGTGGCTACTCCTACGTTGGTCCCACGGGCACGAATACAACCATCACACCGGGCAGCGAGCGCGGTACCCAATTCCAGAATGGTTCGGTAACCATCGCCTTTTATGAACTAGATGCTACGGCGATTACTAACTTCGATATAATCAATGCTGACACTGATCAGGTGCTTGCGCCCCTTGAGGAGGAAGGCACGGAAGGCAAAGAGGTCAACTTGGCCGCCTTTTCAACCCGCAAGCTAAACATTCAGGCTAATTTCAAAACGACTCCCCCCGGTTCGGTGGTCTTTGAGTTGAGTGGCCAGCAGTCGCGCACCCACATTGAGAACTCGGCGCCTTTCGCCTTGTTTGAGGATAACAACGGCGACTTTAAGAACTGGACACCGGCCCCGGGCAACTATACGCTAATGGCCACCCCCTACTCGGGTCCCAACGGCACGGGTACGGCCGGTGCACCCTATAAAGTCAGCTTTACGGTGATCGACCTGATTTCGATTAAGAACTTTTCCTTAGTTGAGGCAATGTGGGGTAGCACCCTCTATGATATGTCAGACGGTTCGGTTCTGGATCTAGCCGGCACCTCCTCTCCTATTTATAACATCCGGGCCAATACCATTCCCAACGCCGGGGTTAGCTCAATCGGTTCGGTGGTCTTTCAATTAAACGGTGCCCAGACACTGACCCAGATTGAGAACGAAGCACCGTATGCCCTCTTCAAGGATGATGATGGCGACTACCGCCCCTGGACGCCTAAGGTCGGTTCCTATACGTTGACGGCGACGCCCTACTCAGGTCCCAACGGCACGGGTAAAGCGCATATTTCAAAAACCATCAATTTTCAAGTCATTCGATCATCCCCTCCGGCCCGGCTGGCCGCTGACGCTGAGTCAGATTCCAGATCAGTCCGGGTCTTCCCCAACCCCTTCACCGAGTCATTCACCATTGAGCCGAAAGGGGCGCAGTCCGGTTCGCAGCCGGTGGAGTTGTATGATCTGCTGGGCCGCCGGGTGTGGCAGGGCGTGACGACAGGTGATAAGCAGATGGTGCCCGTGGGCAGCCAGCTAGGCGCAGGAGCCTATATTTTACGAGTTGGTGAGGGGACCAGGGCCCAAAATATCAAGGTGGTCAAAGCTCCTTGATGGCCATCCCCCTTTAGAGTTTGTTTTATCCTGGCGGCTATCGGATGAGGTCGCCGCCAGGATAAAACAACTAGTGCGATAAATTATTCCAACCCGGCCGTTTTCCCTCTTGGGATTCACTGGTGGAACGGGTAATCTAGGGCCTGTTTTTCGGCGCTCTGATTACGCCGGATGTCAGATTGTTCTTTCGGACTCATGATAATGACAAAGTAAAAAATCGAATGGATTACTTGTCAACCAAAGTTCTGATTTCCACAAAGAGTAGTAACTGGACATCTACTGACAGAAAGTGCTTCCCATTGGACCGTGAAACGTCGCTCGGACGGGGCATTACCGCCTTAGTGGCCTGAACGTGTTGACCGGCTTTTAGCGGCATCTCCCTGCCTGGGCTAACCTTTTGATTAGGAACTTTTTAGCGCTTTATAGCTCTTATTGATGACATCTTTTACGATTTCGTCCAGATCCTGAGCCGACGTAAGCAGATAGGATAGGGCGGTCTGCCGGGTGTGCTCATCATTTTCCGGATCAGTTAGCAACGGTATCAATCCTAAGATGCCCGCTAGGGGAGCCCGGACCAGGTGGGCCTGGGTCCAGGCAATTTCCCTTAACTGTACGTTATGCGCTTCAACGGCTTTCGTATAAGCCACTTTTTCGGTGATATCCTGTAGAGCGCCAATCATTCGCACCGGCTGTCCCGTTGGGTCATCGAATATCAAAAAGCCCCGGTCAAATACGTGCTTATAGCTACCGTCTGCACACCGGAAGCGGTATTCACTAGTCCACCGGGGGATCTTGTTTTGGATGCTATCATCGACCGTTTCGGCCACCCGGTTCACATCCTCCGGATGAACATGATCATGCCACCACTGGTAATCGTTCTCTACATCTTCATAGCCAAACAAATCATTTATGCCATGATTCCATACCAGTTTCTTGGATACCATGTCAATGTCCCAGATGGCATCGCTGGTGGCCTTCGAGACAACGTTGTACCGGTCCAGATGTTCTTTGATCTTTAATTCGTTTTCGACTCGCTCGGTGACGATGCGGGAATTGCACACGATGCCGCCAATGACCTCATCATCCCGCATGTCGGTGATTACCATCTCAACCCAATGGGTTTTTCCCTGTTTATCAACATAGCGGAAGGGAGTAACAGTGTGCTGTTTTTTGCTATTCAACACCTGGAATTGCTCGATAAGAAATGGCCTGTCCGCTTCATGAATGAAGCTGAAGGAGTTATACCCGATAAAATCCTCCGGGGCAATTCCTAACAGGCGCTCGATATTCGGGCTTACGTATTTACAGTAACCGTCCATGTCAATAATCGCAATCAGATCCGAGCCTTCCTGAATGAGCGTCTTGAAGCGTCGTTCCCTGTTGATGAGGGCCTGTTCGGCCTTTATTTTTTCGGTAATATCAATAGCGACCACGATTCGGGCCTTTAGGGGGCCAAACCGGATGGAGTTACCCCGGGTGTGAACCTGGATAACTTCTCCGGATTTCTTCACATGGCGCATTTCAGCGGAGTGAAAAACCCCATAATTGACTTCCTTCCGGATGGCACTTACCAAGAGCTCCGCATCCTGCTTTGGCCGGATATCGAGGATGGACATTGATAAAAATTCCTCCTTCGTATAGCCGTAATGGGCGATGGCGGATTGATTGACGTCGAGAAACATCAAAGAATCAAGGTCATACACCCACATGGGCAGGGGGTTCATGTGGAACAGGTCACTGTAGGTGTCTTTCAGTGATTCCAGTTCGGCCTGGGCTTTTTTTCGTTCTGAAATATCGCGCAGCACGCCAATCATTCGCGTAGCACGACCTTGCTGGTCCCGCAGAATATACCCGTTTTCTTCTACAAACACATCAATATCATCCGACCTTCTTAACCGGTAATGGGCTTTCCAGTTATTCTCCGCCGGATTTTTCAGCGTTTTATTCAAACTCTTTTGTAAGGCCGAAATGTCCTCCGGATGTACCATTGTCGCCCAGTTTTCAAGCGGGAACCGGTCGTGGGGGGTGTAGCCGAACCAGCGCAAGAAAGCCTCTCCCCAATGGATATGATTCAGCGCGATATCCCAATCATAGATTACATTGTCGGTGGCTTTATTGACATAGTAATACCGCTCGTTACTTACCTTAAGTTCGTGTTCAATCTGTTTGCGCTGGGTGAGTTCCCGGGCCAGTTTAACACGGTTTTCTTCCAGTTTTTTTTCGGTTTCAACCAAGGCGGTTACATCGGTGGAGCTTTGGACAATATAGTGGATCGTACCGGCTTCATCCAGTAACGGATACGTTTCGACATTCCAGTAACGCACCTCTTCATGGCTTTCGGAAGAGGGCAGGTCATACCGGTGATACCTGATCAAATGAGGGGTTTTATGACTTAAAACATGATCGAACGCCCGGAGAATAGTCAGCGTCCTGCTGCCATCATCATCCCGGTTGGCGGGGAAGGCGTCAAAGAAAGGCCGGCCCACCAAAGCGCCACAATCGGTACTGGTGGCCGATAAAAAAGCCTGATTTACCGCTGCGATCGTGTAGCCCGGTTTATCTGGCTTCAGGATCACGCAGGGAGTGGGTATCGAGTTATACAGTACTACAATCTCATTCAGGCTTACCATTGTTTAACGGTTTTAGTAGGTTTCGGATTCACCCGTTTTTTTATCGTTCGCATCCGGTGTACTTTGTAGCCAGCCTTCCTCTATTGCCTAGGATGCTGTTAAATGCCGCAGCTTTGTGAGACAGTCAAAATTCGCATCCGGGGCCGGGTTTGGATCCATCGGGCGATTAGGATCCGTCGTAATCGACGGACTAACGTGTACTCGGATGGTAAACTAAATGGAGGCTATTCTCTAATTGGGTCGCTTAGCAGTTCGGTGAGTTGCTGTTTGGACAGCGGTTTGGTCAGATAGCCCTTCACTTGGGCATACGTCTGAGATTTCAACACATCGGCCGGGTCAATCGATGAACTAACCATATAAATGCGGGGTCGATACGTAGTAGCTTCCAGCTGTTTGAGACCCTCCAAAAACTGCCAGCCATTTAAGAGGGGCATGTTGATATCCAGCAGGATCAACTCCGGTAGCCTCTGTAAATGCGATTGGTTGGCCTGAATAAAATCCAGCGCAGGCTGACCGTCCTGGAAGCCCAGAAGCTGATGACCGGGCGCTATTCGCTCAATTAGTTTGTGGGTCATAAACTGAAAAAGGTGATCATCGTCCACGATGGCAATCTTCATAACCGATTAATTCTTTCCTTTTGGAAGCGTTTATCCAGAAAGGACGTGGCAATTATAGGGAACACATCGGCATCCCAATTGGGATGCTTCCTACAATCTTCAAAAAACATGCCATCACCAGAACCTTCCCAGTATGCTCTGAGGATGATGAGCACAAACGGACTCATTAACGTACTTCGGTCCCGTTAACTACTAACTACCGCTGGCTTCAGCCCGTAGGGAATACCATTTCTCCAACGTCGCCATCAACTCTTCCAGTTTGACCGGCTTGCTCAAAAAACCATC
>NZ_QLMC01000018.1 GCF_003259745.1 Larkinella arboricola
CCGATCTAGCCAAATTTGCCGAAGCTCATCAGTTGATAACCCCTTAAGTTTGTTCTCCCTCGTTTTTGACCCCAAACTATCAAGGGCTTTTGCATTAGTAATTTCTTTTTCAGCAGCAAGCTTCTCTATCTCAGTAGTTCGCCTGGAAAATTTATCAATGGTTTCGCGTGATACCCCGGCTAATTCAAAATCCCTTTGATTCCGTTCCAGTTGATAGCCAGCTTTTTGTAGTTTATCAGCCAGGAGAGAGTTAAAATAGGCTTCATAGTATGGGGCATCAGCCTTTATCTGTCCGAATTGAGCCGCTTTCCATTGACCTTCTTGCTCATCATAGGTCGAGTTGAATGCGAAGCAGTGTGCATGCAGATGGCAATCAGGCACATCATCAACAGGCCGTGATGTAGTATGTATAAATTCACCCCAGACCAGATTACCGGTTTGCCTGTCGGTATCCTGTCCATTTTTGCGGACACGTGTTGCAGCTTCTTCTTCTAAATGCTGCATAGTTTCAGATACGGCACTTCTGAAGGAGTTGAGTATATCCTGATCTCCTGTTATGCCATATGCAATAGATATGGATTTAGGAACGCTGAAGGTAAAATCATACCCCACTCGACGAGCATCATTGTTGCGTGCAGTGAGCTGTTCACCCGTTTCAGGATTGATATTATAGCAGAGCGATACAAACTCATCCTTGGTTACTTCACCTGACAGATTTAGCTGAGCAGCCGATTTTCCACCCCAATTGCCAATTATCTCGCCTTTCTCAGCATAGTAATCCTGCCGTGATAATCCTTCATCATAGTAGCGAGATGCGCCTTCTGCCGAATTATTTGGGGTTATCCGCAGCATTTTGTAAGTTGTTAACTACAAAGTGACTAACAGTATTGGAAGACAATCAGTAAAGCAATAGTAAGGTAAAAATATTTTTTGATTTTACACAGGCATCTCCCCTTAGAAGGCTAAGGATATTTATAAAGGTCAATAATCTCTAAAACTTTACAAAATATGGTCAGGTTTTATGCACTCGCTATTGGAAAGCTATTGCTTAGTCTCATTATTGACTTAATTGGGATGCTAACCTACTTAGCCCCAGGTAGTGGAGAAACCCTAGACATTGTTCTAGCTGTTATTTCGATGGCCATTGTTAAAAGTATGTACCTACGTAATGAGCGTTCTGAGTATGTCCTATTGGAAGAGATTCTCCCTTTTACAGATATTATACCAAGCGCAACCGTTATCTGGTTTATTAAATATCTGGGTTCTGGGAAGGAAGCACTGGCGGAGCATTTAGAAATGTACCCACCAGATGGAGGTGTTAAAGCGTTATCGGGAGGAGATTTCGATATCAATAGTTTAGACTATGATAAAATTAAGTAATAAACATGGTTATTTATGAGCAGTTATTCATCCAGCTAAGTTCACTAAGTTGCTGCAAGAATTTAAAATCCCATTCTTTAAATGAAAGATGAGAAACCATTGTATCTAGAGCGGCAGTGTAGGCAATTATGGCTTTATCATAGTTGCTGAATGCTCTTTCACAATCGCCTTCCTGACATAGAGTCATAAATCTTATCAGAGGAATTTTGTAATCAGATGAATTCTTAAGCTTATCAATATAGTATGTTGCCATCTTATAATTACTTGGAAAACCTTCTGCACCTTTGGAGAAGAAGTAATTTAATTTGAAACAAACACTACTGTCACCCTCTTCCGCTTGTTGAATAATTGAAAGACGGTCTAAATCAACCATAATTTTTTGATCAGCTAATAGCTGTAAAGCTTTGGCATGGTTTCCAATTTGCTTTTCTACTTGCAATCAGTACCTTTATTAGAAATAGGCTCTAGCCAAATTGTAACTGATTTTCCACTTAAAATCAATTAAGATCATGGCAGGTAAGTTCACTGATTACATTAAAAAGAATCCCAATGCAAGGCCAACTACTCCGCCATCATATGATTGGGACAAGCACAAACAGATTTCCTACGAACGGGCAGATGCAGCCGACCGTGCAAGGCAGGAGAAAAATAAACAGACTGAAAAGGATAATAATCCAGTCAGATAAAATTATCTAAAAGGAACATGTCTGTAGGGTTCGTCTCTAGGGCCAGCTCCACCACTACCACCATTACCTGGTCCTACTGGAACAATAGGTCCAGTTTGCGTAAAGCTTGGATCTGGCTTAGCTGTTGCTACTTTATTAAGCTCTGGACCTTTTGAAGGTTCTGCTGAAGCCTTTGATAGGCCAGACTCCTGCTTTACATAATCTCCAAACTTGCTCATGGTTTTTCTTCTTTTTTTGTAAAGAAAGAAGAAAAACCATGAATTCAAAGTTAATATTTTCTTTTATTAGCTTGGCTAATCAAAATCTTGCTCGAAAGTAGCTTTCCAAAAGTTATTATTGTCTGACCAAGTAATGCCACGTGTAGTAATAAAGGCTTCAACAAAGTAGTTAAAATACTCACCGCCTGAAGCAAGGTTTGTGAATTCGACTGGCAAGATTTGATGCATAAGCTGCTTAGAAAAGCTTTTGCCATAAGTGGTATTTATATCAAACATCGTTTTTTGCTGACTACCACCTTCCAAAGCAATTATAGTTTGCCCAATCAGCCGTGAGGCCCACTCATTTGTTACAGCATCATTATTCCCATGGAAAATCTTGGTCGAGAGATTCCCCAGTAAGCTATCAACCTTAGCAGAAATTTGTGCACCGCCCATTTGGGAATAATAATTAGAAATATTTTGCGTCAAAAATACAGTGCAGGCTTTAGAAGAACGAGCTGTAGTCTGAAAAATAGTATCATACTCATTAACAAAATACTGACTTTCATCAACCCACAAGAAAACGGGTAAGGTCTCTTTGGTAACTTTTCGTCTTTCTACTGCCTGTTGCCAAAGATGCTTAAAGATCGATTGAGCATAAAGGCCAGCTACTAGATAATCCTTTACAGGAAAATCTAAAACAATTACTTTGCCATTAAAGGTATCCTCAGGAAGAATTGTTGTCTCCTGGCTAAAATGATCTTTCAAAATACCGATTAAAAACGGTTCACAGTAGCCTAAAAAGGATTCTTTAATTGAGTTTCGGGTTCTTGGATCAATAGTCGCAAATTCTTTTAAAAAATAACTATATACTAAATCAAATATCGGTTGTTCATTAACCTGAACATTTTCAATTGCGTTATTTAAACATTTGATACAATAATTTACATGAGCCCATTCCTGAATCTTTTTATCATCATCAGATATCTCTACTAAGTGATTGTAAGCGTCAATACCTTCAGGTGAATGGTTTATCAACTTCACCATATTATAAACTGTAACTTCTTCCTTTGCTAATTTAAGAAGATCTATAGTCCTGTTTAAACATCGCTTAAGCGCGTTTTCCCAAAAACTCTCACTTTCATGAGCATTAGAACCGCTTATACGTTGCCCCATTTTAAAAATAGTAATGAATAGCTCAGTAATATTGATAGTCTGATTGGCTCCCCTTCCTTCTCTATTTATTTCATAGTTAAGGAAGTTGAATTTCCACCTATCCTTTTCCTTAAAGAATATAAAATCTTTTTCTCTACCAGTTTTCTTAGCGTATCCTTGCCAAAGATCAGCTTCACCAGGTTTAGTACATAATACCAACCCACCAAAACCATTTCTTAAGAAACTATGAGCAATGGCTTTGCCACTGCCCGTAGTTTTACCAGAGCCAATTCCGCCAAAGATTTGTACTCCTTCAACGGCGTGGCGTACTCGCCACCAGTCATTCTGATCATCTGAGAATTTAATCAGCGGAAAATTTAAGTTAGAAGCATTCATCTCCAATACAAAACATTGAAAGCCAAAGCTATAAATATCAGATATTTAGTACAATATACTAGAAATTGTTATTTGTATTCTTTGAGCAGCTTATCTAGCTCATACCTCTTTTGTTGCCTGAGCTGTTCTTTCTCATCGTCAGGAAATCGGCGCATGATCTCAAATCCTGCTTCATAGAGACATTCTTTAGCTAGCCATTCATCACCAAGTTCCTTATATAACTTACTCATTTCTATAAATTCCTGAATTTCATCAATCAGGATACGTTTCTTTAAATGAAGCTTGAAGAACTTCTCGTAATAGGAAATCGCCTTCTTAGGGTCTCGCTGAACAGTTTCGCCTAAGTTATACATTTTAGCAAGTGAGTATAGGTAGTGGTAATTAGCGCCTTTTTGGAGAGCCTTTGCTCGCGCCACATAGCGTTTAGCATTGTTTGAATTGATTTTTTTTGGTTGTTTCTGTTTAGATGAGCTTTTTTTTGCTTTATCTTTAACTGTCATGCTTTCCTAAGCTTTTGCTCATTTATATCATATAAAATTACTTAAGTAAAGTGATGCATATTGCCTGATTAGAATCTCACATAGCCTGACATTGATCATATATGAAGAATTATTATGAAATCTTGGAGATTGATCCTGATTCAGATAGTGATCAGATTAAAAAAGCCTTTCGATTAAAGTCTAAACAGTATCACCCTGATAAGAATCAGGGTGATCCAGAGTATAATATAAAATTTGTTGAGGTAAAAGAAGCTTACGATGTTTTATCAAATAAGGAGTCCCGTTTAAAATACGATAATGAGCTTTACACTCAAGGTCAAAAGGCGAATTCAAACTTTTATTCAAAATCAAGCAATAATTATGATTACCAAACCTATCATAAAGGACGTAATTTAAAAAATGTTCCCTGCTTTCCTATTAAGCTACTAGAGGGCGAATTTGAAAAGCTAATTCTTTCTTGGTTATCAGAAGGGGACTATACCCCTGATGATATTATTGATAATATTACTCGCAATCACAATTTGAGCTTTTTACCTTATATGTATATGAACCAAGCATATAGTGGTACTTTTGAAGCAAAACTAGGTATTTACCGTACATATTATAAAAAAGTCTATAACCAGAATACCAAACAATATGAGAATGTTGCTCATAGAGTTATGGAATATTTCTATCGCTCCCATCAAATTCAAAATAATGCTCATTTAGTAGGGTTAAATCAGAACGTTACTAAAGGAACGATGTTTGAAAAAATTGAAGCCAAATTTCAGTCAAGCTCTAACGATGCTGCAAATATTTATAGTTTAGATTTGAGTTCATTTGATGAGAAACAAATTTTGCAGCCTAAATTTAGCCAACAAGATCTTTTTGAAACTCGACTAAAAAAGGATCTCTTAAATATCATTCGTAAACAAGCTCTAAGTCATTATAATTATGATTATGTATCATATGCTAATGTAAATGTAGAGTTTCTAAATGTAACTCACTTTGAGTTTTTTGTTCCCTACTGGATATTCACATATCGCTATAATGAATCATCTTATTATTCATTTGTAAATGCCTTTGATACAACACAATATGGTGGCACAAGGCCAGTAGATAAAGCTAGAAAGAAAGTGGTGGCTAAAATAAATTGGAAATATTGGACTATAGGACTAGGTTCAATGTCACTATTAACTTATCTATCGATGCTTATTTATCAAGGCTACTATCAGATAGAAGATTTAGAGCTCAATTGGTATAGTGTAATTATAGCTATTAGCGGATTAATTATCATCCACAAAACATCTCGAAAAAGAATTAATGCAATTAAGAAGATATCTTATGATATTAGGAAAGAAAAGCTTAGAAAGAAGTTAGAATCAATGTGATTAATTTTTCCTTATGTAAGTAATAGTAATCTTGCCTTCGCTCGACAAATCCTCGCCTTCAATCAATATCTTGTCAGTAGTAAATGATTTAATTTCGAAGTTTTTTGTGTTGGTAATTACATTACCAAATCTAGAATAGTCATCAAATATTGTACAAAAATTCTTTTGGTCTGTTGTATTTACAGAGGCTTTTATATCACAATCTGATAGGTCCTCTTCCCAGAACTCTATATTTGTTGTACCCCAATTACCATTAACAGTGCCGCCCGCTAAAACTCTTTCACTTCCTTGAGTATCCTCAGCTTTACCATAATAATCTATATATTTTTTGTATGTTATCCTTTTTATATATTGGTTTGAATTATTATAGATAGCTGTACCTTTTATAATATTAATTTCTTTGTAACTATCAGTACGTATTTCAAAATCCCATTTACCCAATAATATATTACGGTCTACAATAGTAGTATTTTTATTAATTAATGTACCGTCTTCTGATGAATTGTTATTAGCGTATGATGAAATGTATTTGTAATCAAAGAACCTGATAGCTGCGCACAGAGCAATAAATGCAAACAGACCAAGAAACAGAATTACACTTTTACGCATTGTGCTATTTAATTACATGTCCAAATCTTGGTGCTTGTTTGTTTTCGGTTCTGTGACCCTGGTTTTTCAATACATCATCTACATGATTGTTAAAACCAAATATAAATTCGGCCAGTTGATACAGCCATATTGAAACTGCACAGAAAGCAAGCGGGATGCCCGCTACAAGGTTAACCAATGTTAATCCAATAGCTACTAATATTATAGTTATAGGTTCTATGAAATTTTGAACTGCTGATTGCTTCCATCCTTCATCAAGTAAGAAGGATAACAAGGTACTACTTCCTTTATAATCTTCTGGAACGTTCTTATAATTTTTAGGTAATCTTTTGGGATCATGAGATATCTTCCATTCCTTCACACCAGCTATCAAAGTATAAAAAGCAATACTTCCATAGAGAACACCCATAAATATATTTGAGGCTTTGCTACCAATCTCATCATCAAGAATATCTGAGAAAAATAATATGCTGATGATTAATAAACATATGAATGAAAGTATGACTCTGGTTAGACTCAATCCTTCACGGCCAAAGTTCTTCCGAAAAACCACTTTTACAACTTCTGCACCAACGAAAACTAGGATTCCGGCCACTGCTAAGAATAGTCTTGTTTGAGCGGCGTTGTTCTTTTCATTGAATGAGTCTATAAAGCTTTTTGATGCTTGCCCTACCAAGTCGTTAAACATATCGTTCGGCTGTTTCATCATGAATTAGGGTTTTGTGGTAATTTTCTAAATTTTAGTGGATTTCCAACTGCAACATCAGTTTTTAGAATAGTTCCTTCTCGTTTGAAGGCTTCTATTTTTTCTTGTTTTAATAAATTCTCTACTTCTTCATCTACTTCTTCCCAAAACTTATATTCCCACTCTTCATTAATTTGATTTTGGGTCAATGTCCGAACCTGAACATTATTTTCATTTAGCGCAAATATTTGTATCTTTTTTTTAAGAATTAAAGAATTTACTCTAATCTCTCTTGGCCATTCCTTGCGGGGTAAACCTATATTCTTTAGCATAATATATTGAGCTGCTTCCATTAATCTATTCATTTTAGGATGATTAATTATTTGGTACTTGAGTAATGGTTACTGCTGTTGGTTTTGATTCCTTTTTAGTATTAGTTATATTGTTTGTTGAATTTACTTGCTTTGGTGAAATAGATATCGTTGAGTTTGGTATTATAAGCTCATACCTATTAATAGATTTCTTGTTGTTTTCATTTGGTAAGGATTTTATTCCAAAATATGTTATTAACCCTAATCCAAGTACAAAAGCTATCCATTGTAAGTTTACAAATATAGAGATCGGTTTATTCCATATTGATGGGCTTTTCAATTCTCCTCCACCTGGGTCTAACTGACTAGCTAAAGCACTAAGAGTTAGTATTCCAGTTAAAACAGAAACGAAAAATAATATCCATGCGGCGAAAGCAATTCTCTTCTCTTCAATACCGACCTCTCCGATAAAGTCTTTTGCAAATGTTATCGTAAATGCTATAATACCAACAGCTATATTAATTAGCTGCTTTGAAGTTTCTGAACAGAAGTCAAATGCTTTCTGTAATCTACTATCAAATTTGTCAGTAGGGGTCATTTTCTTAATTATTTACATGGTTCGCGCCACCAAGGGTGAAGAGGACATAGTAGTTCTTTTATTTTTAGGAAATCTTTCATTGTAACCAACTTTGGTGTTTGATCTTTTAATCCAGCTTGTGCATTATTGTCTTTATTTCCAGCTTCAGCTTCTTTCACCATTAGTGAAATTATAAGAATCAAATTTATTTGGGCTGATTGTATAATACCAGAGTTGGCTGACTTTATAGAATTAACACCATTCCGGATCATCTTCTTAACCAAGTCGTTTGTTTTACTATCAAATTGGTAGTTAAATGCTTGAACACAGCCATATGCAATAGATGTAAATCCCTCTTCAAGAGGAGAATTTTCCAGAGCTTCCATATTGTCGCGTATCAATTAGAGCTGTTAGTGATAATGCTGTCAGTTAATCAATGTTTAAATGTCAATATTTAGATATGCTAGTATTATATTACTTCTTGTGAAAATCAGTTATTCTCATTGAAATTGCTTGAGTCCCGCTACTGCCTTTAATATAAATATTTCTCGGTTATTATGGTAACAATTTAAATTTTTGTTTTATAGGGGTAACAAACCAGGAACGACCGTTGCAGGTTTGTTACCCCCATGCTATATTGCCCCAATGAAGTATGTTTCCTACATCCGGGTAAGCACTAAGGGGCAAGAGCGCAGCGGCCTATCTTTCGATGCTCAGAAAGCGATCATTGAGCATTACGCCCAGATCGACAAAGCCGAGATAGCAGCAGAGTTCATAGAAACCGAAAGCGGTAAGGATATTGAAAACCGCCCGATCCTGAAAGAAGCCATCCAGTACGCCCAGGCTAACAAGTGCGTTTTGGTAGTGGCCAAGCTCGACCGCTTAAGCCGTGACGTGGAGCATATCTTTAAGATCCAAAAACAGCTTGGTTCTCTTTTCAAAAGCTGTGATCTGCCAACCACTGATGCTTTAACGCTTTCCATTTATGCCGGTATAGCGCAAAGGGAGCGTGAGCTTATTAGCATTCGTACCCGCCAGGCACTTCAAGCTAAGAAACGCCAAGGGGCGAAACTTGGTAAGTTGTCAAACTTGACCTATGAAGGCCGCAGCGCAGGCGGAGCCGCCCGAAGTAGTAAGGCCAAGGTAAACCAGAACAACCAAAGAGCTAAAGCCCTAATACGTGTTTGCCGGGAAAAAGGCATGAGCCTTGCTCAGATTGCAGAACACCTAAATATTAATGGATTTACTACCTCTACCGGTAAACCCTTTCATAAGGTAGGTATAGGTAGGCAGGTAAAATCGATTGAAAAAGAGAGCCTTAAAATATAAACTCTGTTTACAAGATAGTATGAAAGTTGCCTAAATGGACTTTTATATAATATATTGCTGATCCTATGTAACTGAAAATGCTATCCACCAATGACAGTGACGGATGATTCAAGTCCATTGTTTGCCCCGCAAAGGGAAAAGAAAGGAGCCGAAACTTTTGGCAAATATGGCTATCAATATCATTGGGCATTATACCGGGTACTGAAGGAACATGAGAAACTAAACGAATATGCAGTATTTGTAGAGTTACATGAAGATGTAGTTTTATCAAATTCTCTTGATAAGTCACAAGCGAAGTTTGAATTCTCCCAGGTAAAAACAAATCAAACACCTTTATCTACAGCAGATATACTAAGGCCAAAAAGTGGAAAGTCTGTTTTAGGTAAACTATTAGATACATGCACGAATAAGCCCTTTGCTAGTTCTATAAACTATATCAATTTAGTGTCTGCAAACGGGTTTAATATTGATTTAAAAGTAGAAGGCGTAGCATTAGAAATTATCAGAGTTGATGATATACACGACGATACAATAAAAGATATTGAAGAAAAAATAAAAAAAGAATTAGGCTGTACTGAGCTACCATCTAACATACAATTCATTATTCCTGATTTACCCGATAAGCGTTTTCAAGACGTAGTAATATCCCAAATTGCAAAACTTATCTCAAATTTATTTCCTGCATCATTTTGTGATCCCATGAATATATACAGATCATTGATTGATGATTTGAATATGAAAGGTACGGTTTTATATGATTATAACAAATGGGATGAATTATTAGATAAAAAAGCATTAACTTCAGTGGCTGTTACTAAAGCAATTAATGTGTCTTTAGTTTCAAAAAATGATGCAGCGATAGATGCTAGTTTTGTTGAAATAACTTCTGAAATGGGTATGACATTATTTCAGCGAGATAGATTTAAAAAAGCATTTAATAGGTACAAGCAAAAGCGGATTGGTAACAGAAGTACACTACAGCTTGATACTTCCAAAACAATGAAAGCTTTAATTGAGGATCAATCTTTGTATTGTTCAAACATGAACGAATTGTTAGATGTAGCCTCAAATCTTTTACCTGATAAAATCAAAAACCAGTTCCCCAATAAGGACGATTTGAATGCGGCTATAATTTGTGAGTATATAATGAGCAATCAAAATGAATGAAGAGAACTTTAAATTATTAGTCCGCAACCTTAGAAAAGGTAACCATGCCAAGCTTAAAATTCAATCAACTGCTAGTTCTGTCAAATTCAACAAAGTCAGGAAATGTATTCAACTTCAGCAACCGGCTGAATTTGATAACGGCAGTGGACAATAGCGTTGGTAAGTCAACCTTGATTAAACTCTTATCTTGGGGAATGGGATGTGAGCCTTTTCTTGATACTACTTGGAAGAGCTTTGATTGTAAGGTAATAGTTAAGTTTACCGTTGGTGTAGTTCAGTATCAGGTGATGCGTTATGACAACATAATGCATTTAAAAGAAGGTGATAAACCTTTTGTGAAGTACACTAAAATAACAGGTGATTATACCAAAAGATTTGCTGAGATAGTTTCTTTTAAAGCATTTCTAGTTAAGCGAGGTACTGTTTTACTGGAAACTCCACCGCCTGCATATTATTTCTTGCCTTTTTATATCGATCAGAAAAAAAGCTGGGCAAACTTCTGGGATCATTTTGATAATCTTGCACAGTATGCTGATTTCAAGACCGATATGCTCAATTATCATATCGGCTTATACACCACTGAGTATTTTGAGCTTTTGCAAGCCATTTATAATGAACAGGTTATCCGTAAAGGTATTCAAACGGAGATAGATAAGATGGATACAACTATAGAAGTTGTTAATTCATATATACCTGCGATCACCACAACGCTGAACGAATCTGAATTTGAAAAAATTACAGATGAAATTAGAATCGAATTAAGTGAGCTTTCTATCGAGCAAGAAAAATTATTTGATAGACTAGCCAAGTACGAGAGCGAAAAAGCTTATTATGAGCATCAAAAGGCTATTGCTAATTCAATAGTTGCTGATTTAGAAAGCGACTATAAATTCTCAGTTGAGAATCTTCCTACAGATGAAATTGAATGTCCATTATGTGGTACAATTCATGAAAATTCTGTTTTTAACAGAGCTTCAATTTTGACAGATAAGCTTCAAGCTGAAAGCCAGTTACAAACTATTGAAAATACATTATCTAAAATTGATAATGGGCTACGTAATGCAAAGAGAGAACTCGATAAAGTAAGAAACAAAATTAGAGAGATTAATGAAAAGTATATAATTGAAGAAGAAAACACTACCATCCAATTAGTTGATATAATTGATAGCTTTGCCTCTACTTCTATTCAAAAGAAGGTTGTTGAAGATAGGAATATAAAACTTGTTGATCGTTCAGAATCAGAAAAAAGGATTAAAAAGCTTAATGACCAAAAGAAAGATATTATTACGCAAGAGCATAAAGACCTGATTAATGAAACTTTTTTTAATCACTTTTCATATTATGTTCAGCTATTAGAAGCTGAAGGAATAAATTTATCAGAAGTTAAGTCACCAAGTCATTTTAACAAATTGTTTAATGAAGGTGGTGCTGCTGAAGGTATAAGAGCGGCACTAGCATTTTATATTGCTATTTATACGATGTCAGCGCAATTTTGTGACCAAGTAATTCCGGCTTTGTTAATCGACACGCCGAATCAACAGGAACAGTCAGAAAAAAATTATGATAAAGTGATGGAATTTCTAATGAAAGAGATTCCGCAGGATAGACAAATAATTCTTGCAGCAATGGAAAACCCTCAACTGAAAAGCTTTAAAGACAATTCTAATGTTATTACCCTTAACGGTAAAAAGATATTATCCGAAGATAAGTATTCAGATGTAAAGAAAGAATTCGATCTGATAGAGCCAAGCTTAAATTAATTTTTAAGCGTCAATCCAGTTTTCCAGGGTAATACCATTCATATTGGTAAAGTCTTTGGTATTCCTTGTAACTAAAATTAGTTTGCTTACAATGGCTGTAGCACCTATGAAAATATCTAAGTCTTCCACCCGCCTGCCTATGCTCTTCAACTTAGCTTTTTGACGTGCGTATTCTTCTAAGCACTCACTGATCGTTATAGTTTGCTCAGAAAAGGCAGTTTTCAGGTTTATAACTCTTTGAAGGTTCACAGCCTTTCTTTCTGGCGCACTTTTTTCAACGCCATACAACAGTT
This sequence comes from Larkinella arboricola, assembly GCF_003259745.1. Lineage (GTDB taxonomy): Bacteria > Bacteroidota > Bacteroidia > Cytophagales > Spirosomataceae > Larkinella > Larkinella arboricola. The sequence goes on from NZ_QLMC01000018.1 coordinate 12,416, forward strand.
CAGCTATTGTAATTTCTGATATAAAGCAGGACTGGAAGCCTACTTTTTGAATTTTACTTTTTAGATCAAATTCACCTTTGATGAAATGGATACAGATATTCGTATCTAGTAGATACTTACTCATAATTCAATATCGCGTGTTCCGCTTACGCGGTCAGAATATATTTGCTTAACCAGCTCGTCACCGGTTTCTTCTCCTTCCCAGCTACCAAAAAGGCTGTAGAAAAGCTTCTCTTTATCGCCTTCGGTAGAAGCGGCAGATTGTGGCTGTGAATCGGAAGTAACGGTTATGGTCAACTCCTCATCATCTCGCACCAGCTTTTTTATGGTGTTGATGAAGGTATCTACTTCCCTACCCTTTATGTGATATGTTGCTTGCATCGCTTTCTATGGTTAATGCCAATATAACGCTTTTTCTATTGTAACCGGTTCTTGCCTGCTTGTAAAGCCCGCCAATCTGCTGATAGTTAGCTGTTTGGTACTCTGGCGGTTTCACCCTCTCCTTTTAGCCGGTCGCCGGTTTGCCACGTGGTCTTACCGCAGCCGCTCAGCTTCACCAATAAAAATTTTCGCCTTGCCTTAACAGTCAATTCCCCGCCCTACCAAAATTTGTTCATGGTTCGTTCGCTATAGCTTCGGTTGTTCAGTCCCCGTAAACCGTAACCTAAAAGGAGATTGAACATGAAACTGTTTACCAAAGAACAACTAACTAAACTTCTCAATAATGGCAGCTCTGCCAATCGAGGCAAAGACCATAAGCCAGTAGTAAAGCTATTTACACCGGATGCCGGTTGCACCTGGTTACTCACCGAAATAGATCCTGAAGAAACAGATCTTGCCTTTGGCCTATGTGATCTAGGCTTAGGCTTTCCAGAACTTGGCTATGTATCCATTACTGAGCTTACTACAGTGCGTGGCCGCTTCGGTTTACCGGTCGAGCGCGATCTACACTTTGAAGGTAAGTACCCGATCAGTGTCTATGCTGATGCAGCTCGCCAAAAAGAGCGCATCGTTACCGAAGATCAAAGGCTATTGCAGATCATTGCTACAGCAACGAAGAAACAATAAATTTACTTGAAAGCCCTGTTCCGGCAGGGCTTTATTCTCCAATACCTTATCAAATTTGACATTCTAATTATTGACAGTTAATGCTTACTTAGTCATTTTGTGATGATATGTGCTTCCCCCCTTCCCTATCGCAGATTGATTTTTATGATAGCCAGCTCACTGGTGAAGATTTGAGCCAGGCCATTATCGATCATGAAGATAAATGGCTTGCCGAGGTCTATAAATTTCAACGTCACACAGATAAGCAGTACTCAGAACATCACACTTGCAGCATGGTTAAATGCCTGCCTAAACACTTGCGCGATCGTTTCTACGATAAATATTATAGTGGCAATCGTCTTCTTAGAGAAGATATTAAGAAATGTTATTAGACTATAAACCTCTGATAATCAATTTTCATGAAATCAGTAATTACTGATTTCATGAAAAAATGAATACATAATTTCAGACTTGCATGAAATTATGCTTTCAGTTATCTTGCCCACAAATCATTGAGGGTTTTATGATAATATCCGTAACAAGCCTGAAAGGTGGCGTTGGTAAATCGACCATTGCTCAGAATCTGGCTGTTTGTTTTGCTCATTCAGAATATAGCGTTTGTATTGTGGATGTGGACACTAACCAAAGTGCTTTACGTTGGTCAGCTCAACGTGACGATGATCTACCAGCAGTACCAGTTTATGGCTTAACTGATGGTATGGAGCTTTCAAAGAATGTAAAGCACCTTAATCAAAGCCATGAAATAGTAATCATTGATGGCACTCCCTCACTTTCACAAGTAACAAGCAAGATCATCCTTCTTGCCGATATTCTAATCATCCCAATCTTGCCAAGCGGAATAGATGTTTGGGCTACTGAAAAATTCATTGAGCGTTACCGGGATGCAGAGCAGCAGAAGGAAGAAACAATCCCTGCTTATTTTCTCATCAATCAAAATCAGTCAACTAACCTTTCCAAGGAAGTAAAAGAAGTTTTAGAATCAACTGGCATAGATGTATTCAATACATCTCTCAAGAACCGTATAGCTTACCGTGAAGCCGTTATCAAAGGGGTAGGGGTCTACGAGTACAAGGACGATAAGGCCAAAACAGAAATGGTTGATTTGTTCCAGGAAGTTAAAAGGGCTATTACAAAACTTAATAAGGAAAGTAGTTATGGCAAAAAAAGAAACCGGGCTTAAAGCCACTCTTTCAGCATTAGGGCCGAAAGTGCCAGTAAAGCAGACCACTGTAGATGTTGAAAAGACTGAAGCAGCAACCAGGGTTATTCACTCTGAAAAGAAGGAAAAAACCTACCGGCAAACTGTAGATCTACCGGAGGAAGTTTTCAAGCAATGGAAGATCAAACTGGTTATGGAAGGTAAAACCATGCAGGAAACTTTACTCAGCCTAGTAGAGAATTACATAAAACGCTGATTTCAGGAATTCAGGAAAGTATGATCTCAGGAAATCATATTATACTGAAATTATGGTATTGATAATCAGAATGATATAATATATTTTTCTTTTCAATCAGCACTAAAAAGGTGTCTTATGCCGAAGAAAGATTACTTCATACAGAAGCAAAACGATAGCATGCTTAATATCTATAAAGATAAAGCCACTATTGAAGCTGCCTTTTTTCAGCACTCAGTACTTTGCCAAACATTCCTTCCTTACCGTGATCCAGGTGACGAAGTTAAAATGTGGCAGCAGAAACAAGGCCAGGCACACTTAGCCATAAGTGCAACGCCGATTCTCAACCCCCAGACAAATTCTTACGAATTATCAGGCATACCATTTGGCCCTAAAGCCAGATTGATCTTAGCTCATATCAATACTCAGGCAATCAAAACCCAAAACAAAGTCATTGATGTAGAAGACAGCATGACTGCTTTTATAAAATCAATCGGGTTAGGAACAGATGGCCGAACAATAAGGCAGGTAAAGGAACAGCTCCGCAGACTAAGCGCATCAACACTCAGTGTTGGTTTCTCTGATGGGGCAAAATCAGTACAGGTTGATTTTAAGATAGTAAAAGCATTTGACCTGTGGTTCCCAAAGAACGATAGCCAGCGTGTATTATGGCCATCTACTGTAATCCTGAATGATGATTACTTCAGTAGCCTAATGAATCATGCTATACCATTAGATGAACGCGCTCTAGCCGCATTGTCCAATAATGCAATGGCAATGGATATTTATTCATGGCTAGCCCAACGGCTTCACCGTATCCCACAGAACGCGCCACAGTTCATATCATGGCAAAATATGAAAGAGCAGTTCGGCCAAGGCTATGATCGTATGGATAACTTCAAGACTGTTTTCCGCAAAACTTTAAAAATGGCATTGAAGCAGTATCCTATAGCTCTTACTAAAATAGAGGAAGTGCCGAACAAAGGTTTCAAACTAGCTAACGCTCAGCCGCCTATAGTCGCCAGGAACATAATCCAGCTTGATACTAAGTGATAATGATTATCACAAAAAGCACGTGAACTTTGTAGGAGTTTTACTTTTAACATTCTGATTTATAAAGCTTAGCGAAGAAGCACGTGAACTTTGTAGGAGATTTCAAAATTAACTAATTGATAATCAATATATTGCTTACGGTAAGTCTATGAACTATATATATATTTCGATGATAATTGCAAAGATACAACACGTGAACTTTGTAGGAGATGCAGGCGTAATGATCTGTATTACAGTAGCTTAGATGCTTATCCACGTGAACTTTGCAGGAATGGCATTTTTAGAAAGTTATCCACGTGAACTTTGCAGGGAACCCCCTACTTATCCACGTGAACTTTGTAGGAACGATTACGTGAACTTTATAGGAGAATCCACGTGAACTTTGTAGGACAAACCTATATATACCTATATCTAAAACCTATAATAAAAATTACCTATAGTAAAAAGACCAAAATGTGGATAACTTCTGGTTGCTAAAAAATTTTAAAGTAGTTGCTGTTGAAAAGAAAAAGAACTGTTAAAAAAATTAGTCTATAGATTAAATAGTTTTATGAACAGTGAACAGGCAAAGAAGCTATCTCTTCCTGACATTTTGGCAAGGCTTGGCCATCAGCCAGTTAAAACGCTGAAAGGTGGAAATGAGCTTTGGTATAAATCACCCTTCAGAAATGAAGTTGATGCTTCTTTCCATACTAGCTTCTTAGGTGGTAAATGGATCTGGAATGATTTCGGTGATAAAGGAGGTACAGTCCTAGATTTCGCCATGCGATATTACAACACTGAAATTAAGGGAGCCTTATCCTATTTAGATCAGCTAATGGGAAGCAATCAGCAAAGCTTGTTTTCTAGTGCGTCAGCTAGGCAAAGCCCTATAACAGCTACTACCCTAGCCAGCCCAGAAGAAACCCTTTCCTTGCATAAAATAAACCGCCTTACAAGTGATTCATTTAATGGAAGAGCATTGATGCAATATTTAACCGAGAAAAGAGGGATAGATCCTGTCATTGCTTCTAAGTACCTGGTTGAAGTACAATACCGAAATAATGAAACAGGGAAAACCTACTTTGCTGTAGGCATCAAAAATGAGCAAGAAGGGTATGAGATACGAAATGCTTACTTCAAAAGTTCACTTGGTAAAAAAGGTGTTACGATCATCAAGGGTAAGAGGAAAGGGGAAGTAGCTGTTTTTGAAGGTTTTATGGATTTTTTGTCAGCTTTAACTTATTACCAGTCAGTAGACTTAGGTAAGTTTCAGCATCTTGTAGAGCATGATACCCTGATAATGAATTCTGCTTCTTTTCATCTACGGACAAAAGAACTGCTTAAAGCCAGTAATTACACCAAAATTTCGCTTTACTTAGATAATGATAATACCGGCCAGAATATAAAATCTATGTTGGAAGGCGAGTTTAGCAGTATTACATTGGACCATTCAACAATTTACTCTGACTATAAGGATTTTAATCATTTGCTTGTTTCTCAAAGTACCACAGGTAAAAATAATTTAAATCATCGCTAATTAGAATTTGTTGTTATGAATCATATCAATGGTAAAGAAATTATTGATATAAAGAACCAAATAGCTTCTAACTTTAAAAAGTCAGATTGGTTAGATTTTGGTTATACTTTGGATTCCTATGATATTATAGATAATCATTCTAGGCTACTTAGGAGTTTGAGTTTTGGTGATGATGATTATGAAGCAAATATTTTAGAAGTTTTAACTGCTATTTTTGAAAGAGATCCTAAAAATTTTAATGCGGTAAAAACTTATTTATCGAAAAAATATTCAACACCAGCAGTTTCAGAGTTCATTTCTACAGCTCATAGCGAAGTGCCAAAAAAACTTATTTCATTCGCCCCACAGGTTTTTCAAGTTCCAGATAAGCCACAAAATGAGAAGCTTGTTTCTGTTATGTTACCTTTTAAATTAGTCAGAACACATGAAGCAGTAAAAAAAGCTTGTGAGGATTTAAACCTTGAGTGCAAAAAAGCTGATGATATTTGGGTTAATACTACATTTATACAAGATATTTTTGAATTAATATTCACTAGTCATGTTGTGATTGCAGATTTCACCGATAAAAACCCAAATGTTTTTTATGAAGTAGGAATTGCGCATACATTAGGCAAAACGGTTATTCCTATAACCCAGTCAATAGCTGATGTTCCATCTGATCTTGGCCACCATAGAGTTTTAAAATATTTACCTAATGAACAAGGTTACGAAGACTTAATAACAGAATTAAAAAAACGCCTTAAAACATTAGTTCCAAAAGCATTTGAATTTTGAGAAGAATGAACACCGAGATTATACTTGACTATATAGGCAGAATTATAGAAGCCTGCGCTGGTGAAATCTTAAGATATACACTTCAATTATATGAAGTTCAGAAAGATGTAGATGATTATGACCCCTCTGAAGTGGTGAGCCCTGAGCCTATTGCTTCAAGTGTATTGTTACAAATACAAGGTTACTATTTCTTGGTTACAGCAGGTCATGTATTTGATAGGAAGGTTAAGAATAATATTGGTTTCATGATAAATAATGAAATACATTTTATAATGGGACAGTTAAGATACAGTGATGTTAAACAAGATGAAACTTCAAATAAAGTTGATCTTGCAATATTGAAATTAGATCCTGATGTTGTTCAAGCCTTAAATGTAAAGTATAAATTCATAAACTCTGAATTAATATCTTTTGACCATTCTATTGTAAATACCCCAAGTTATTTAATTGTGGGTTATCCTATAAGAAAGACTAAAGTTGATAAAGTAAAAAGAAAAATAATTCCATCACCTTTAATTTTCATCACCGGTGAAGCAGACCAATCAGAGTATAATAGGTTAAAGTTTGATCCTCTTGTTAATGTGCTTCTTAAATACAGGCAAAAAAAAGTAAAAAATTTTACTAATAAAAGAGTAGAACAACATACTAACCCACAAGGGATAAGCGGATGTGGCGTATGGTATATTGCCAATTTTATTAAACCTGAAGGTGGTTTGCCTGATTTTAAATTGATGGGTATTATTATTGAACAAAATGAGTCTAAGACAATCCTAATTGCAACAAGAATTCATATTTTAACTGAAGCGATAAGGAAAAGCTTTAAAATAGACGTTCCTAGATCAAAGATTTTAAGAATCAGCGAAGATTAAATATCTTCCTTAATATCAATGTCTTTGATATAAGCTTGCCCTTCATCTATGTTATCAAAATTTGAAATACTCGCCTGGATGAAAGTAACACGATGGCGACAGAGCTGATTATAAACCTCATGAAGGTTCCGGCCAGTTATCTTAACATGGTTACCAGATATAAAAAGTTCTAAGCTTTCTGAAGGATTAAATTTGATTTTAGTCATGTAGGAGTAGGGTAGGGAAACAAACTCACCCCCCTTTAGCCTTAAATCCAGCATTACCGCCCTGCGAGTAGCAGAACGCTCAATACCCCAGAATTCAGAGTTACTAGATTCTAGTTGCTCTTCGTCGTTATAGGTGTGAAGTGGTACAGCGGACATCTTACCCCTATCTTTTTGGAGTTGCTCTTTGAGTCCCATTGTTATGTGTTATAATTGGTTTCTGCGTTTGTGTAAAGGAAGGTGAAGGATCGTTAGAAGCGTACTTGTTAGCATTGGTTACTAAACGTTCAACAGCCTTACGGCTGATTGCCGCTACATTGGTTTTCCAGGTAGCATAGCTATCAGCTAATGATTGCAGGCGATTTACCAAGATAGATTGAGCTTTGATTTTCTTTTCAACCGTTTGTGCCTGGTCAGCTATTGTATTCGCAGAGATCCGCTCGGCACTCCGGTTACAGACAATGCTTTGAAGATCATGCTTATTGTCTGTATAGATTGAAACAGCTTCTTTGCCTCTCGATACCGATACATAGAATTGTTCCCTAGTAGATGCGCCGAAGGAGTCAGCACTTTGCGCCACAATTACCTTATCAACTGTCTTACCCTGTGATGTATTGGAAGTTACCGCGTAGCCATGTGTGAAGTGTCCAAACGTTTTGTTTAGGGTAGTGCCATTGCTCAAGCGCAAATTTCCTTCATTGTCGAAGCCGGTGATATTATAGATCTGGCCATTATTGAGCTTAGTACCATTAGTGGCTTTTCCATTTTTAGTAATCCTGATCTTGTCGCCAATTGCAAAACCTGCTTCTTGTCTAGCGTACACCTGAAACTTGGCTGCTTCACTGGCCGGCAGGAAGTTTTCTATATCTCCATTCCTGACAAGTACATTGCCTTGTTCATCTTTGCCGGTCACTTGAAATTTCTCACCAGCCTTGAAGCCTTTTACGTTTTGATGAAACTCTATTACCTGGCCAGCCTGATAGTTAATTACATCTTGCCTTTGAGCTTCCGTAAGGTTGAGATTTCTTAACCTGGTTATCTGTTGATCCTCTTTGCCGATTTTACCAGCAGAGCGCAGAACATGCCGGATTTGATCTGTAACCATTTCCCCTTCCTTATGCGTAGGAGCCACAACCAACACATCCTTGAATCCTTTGCCTTTCCGTTCGGAGATACCTTGCAGATATTCAGTTGCAATTTCCTTCAATCGCTGATTTTTATCCTGTATTTCCCGAATCGCCCCGGCCTTATCTAATTGCTCATATCCTTTTTCAAAAGCTCCCTTGGAAATCTGCTCCATAGCAGCTTTATAGGCTTTGGCGTTTTTCTGCCTGACTACTTCATTGACGCGAATCGCTTTAATCCCGCCCATTTCCTGAATATTTCGGAAAGCATCACCACGTTCTACAGAGGCATGTTGTTTAGTGTCGCCAGTTAGGATAATCCGGTTATTATTCTGTTTGGCCAGCTCCATTAGTTGATTCATGGTTTTGTTACCGACCATTCCAGCTTCATCGATCCACAGCACATGGCCTTTAGTTTGTTCCTGGAGCTGTTTATTGATGAGAAGTGCAGACAAAGTATCAGCTTCAACATATCCTTCTTGCCTTAATACACCACGTGATGCTTCTGAAGAAGGAGCAAAGGCAAAAATTTTGCGGCTAGTTTCTTCTATACCAGTTTTAACTTCACTCATCAGAGTAGTTTTCCCGGTTCCAGCTCCGCCTTCAATGGCTATAATGCCATCAGTTGAGTTAAGAGCATGACTGATTGCTTGCCTTTGCTCAAAATTTAAAGACTCGTTCTTATAATGATAATCACTATTCAGAGGTTTGAAGCGCCCTTTAGATTGGATGCAGCTTTGTATAAGCTTATTTTCTTCTTGGATTGCTTCTTTAGTCGTAACAAAATGAGAGCTATTAATTTTTCCATGAATTAAATCTGTTCGATTTTGATACGCTTTTTTTATCTCTTCAGGGGAGTATGATGTAAATCCACGTTTATAGGCTTCCGTTAATAACTGTTTTTCCTGAACTACTGACTTACGCTCTAAGCTATGGCTAAGAGCATGATCTAAACACTCATCAGGTGTTAGTTTATGTCCAGGATCAAAATCGCCTTTTCTCTTTTCAATAGCAGCCCTTCCGCCGAAGGCGGAAAAAATTTTTTCGGATTCACCCTCAGTTAGCCGATCTAGCCAAATTTGCCGAAGCTCATCAGTTGATAACCCCTTAAGTTTGTTCTCCCTCGTTTTTGACCCCAAACTATCAAGGGCTTTTGCAT
>NZ_QLMC01000019.1 GCF_003259745.1 Larkinella arboricola
TGGACCTGCTACATTTGATTGGACATTAAGTTAAGCGTGATCTAACTTAGTGAATGATGAAAAAGACCCGAAGACATTACGACGAGGAGTTCAAGAAATTAGCTGTGGATTTGGCTATGGTAAAAGGTTCATTGACGTCTACGGCTAATGAATTAGGCATTACCCCCGACATTCTGGCCCGATGGCGTCGAGAGCGTCTTCCCCAGCAGGATAAGAATTCTTCTTCTCGCCAGCAGTTAAGCCAGGAACAACAGGAAATCATCCGATTAAAACGAGAACTGAAGGAAGCTCAACTAGAAAGGGACATCCTAAAAAAGGCAGTCGGCATCTTCTCCAAGAGCGACGGGAAATATTTCGATTCATAAAGGCGCATGTCGCTATGTTTCCTGTTGAGAAGATGTGTAAGGTACTGAAAGTAAGCCGTAGTGGCTATTATAGCTGGTTAAAACAAAAACCTAGCAAGCGAGTGCAAGAAACTGAAAATCTTCTGAAGCAGATTCGTACCGTATTTTCGGCCAGCAAGCAGACATACGGTAGCCCCCGAATTACCCAGGAGCTTTTGAGTCAAGGTATAAAGATTTCCCGCCCTCGGGTAGCTCGACTCATGCGCAAAGCCCACCTTAAAAGCCTTATTAAAAAGAAATTTGTGGTTGCTACTACCGACACTAACCATTCGTATCCAGTGGCAGCCAATCATTTGAATCGAAACTTTAATCCCTCGCAACCCGGAAAAGCTTGGGTATCTGATTTAACGTATATCTCTACAAGTGAAGGATGGGTTTACTTGACTATCATTATGGACTTGTATGATCGAAAAATCATTGGATGGTCGCTAAGCCAATCAATGAAGGCCATCGAAACAACTATTGCAGCCTGGCAAATGGCTGTCAAAAATCGGCCTATCACCCGCAACCTCATCTTTCATTCTGATAGAGGCATACAGTACGCCTGTCCGGCATTTACTCAATTATTGAAAAAACACCCATTGGTTTTGCAAAGCATGAGCCGAAAGGGAAATTGCTGGGATAACGCCGTGGCAGAAAGCTTTTTTAAAAGCTTAAAGTCGGAGTTGGTGTATCATCAAGATTTCCAAACTCGGGCTGAGGCTAAACAATCCGTATTTGAATATATTGAAATCTGGTATAATCGACAGAGAAGGCATTCAGGATTAGGCTATCTGTCCCCTTTTGAATTCAATAATGGTTCATTACAAAACGTGGCTTAAAAATTTGTCCAGTTTTCTGTTGCAAGTCCACTATTAGTTGTATAGAATTATGTTGACCGTTTTGTTAGTAGTTACTTTTAGTTTATGAGTATCCTGGCTAAACATGAGTGAAATGTAATGCGGGAAAGAACCCAGGCGGGCCTCAACTCGGCTCCTGCACGAGGTCACAACCGCGGTCGGCCTAAAGGGCTAAGTGAGCACTATCAGCTCATTGCGCCCGATGTGCGGGAGATGTACGAGAAAAAGCAGTGTAGTACCAATGAAATCCGGAAAATCTTTGGGATCAAAAGCCAGCCGACGCTCTATAGGATCCTTCAATTTGCGGGCGTAGCGGTAAACGGGTTTTAAAACCCAGAACGGGAAATGCAGGCTGTTCAGCTACGAAAGGCGTTGCTTAGCGTAAATGATTCCCTATTTTAATATAAAAAGACCAAAATGAAAGAGGGTGCCTCAAATTGTTTCATTTGAAACCCCCTCTTTTTTGTGCTTCATTTATCCCGCCGACTCCATAATGAGCAGGATGGCTTCATTGGATAATGCTTCAAATTCCACTTCGACAGCGCCTTTCAGTGAAAGCCCGTCCCTTCTTTCCAATAACCGGTTCTGGACTTCAAAGGCGCCTTCTATGATAAAAACAAACACATTGCCGGATGGGTTTTTGGAATAATATACGCCTTCCTCACGTCCATCATACTTTCCAATCAGCAATTTGGTTTGATCAGGGATGTCATTGAGTATGGGTAAAAGTTGATTATTTCTGTTGAGGTCAAAGGCAATAAGGGTCTTTTCTTCTGCAAACTGATCGTTGGCCAAAACCCTGATTTGCAGATAATTGATAACTTTGTCCGGATAAGGATTTGTTATTTCAAAACCGTTATCCGGCGTCACCAATAGACTCAGTGACTCTCCGGAATCAACATACTTAACCTTTTTCCCTTCGTCAATTTCTATTGCACCAACCAAAGGCAAAAGAATGATCCTCGTTGGCTCCTCAACTATAATAGAGTGGCGGCATTGGGGCAAAAGCGTTTCATCGTTCCAAGTCAGGATGTTTCCAAAAGGCTCTCGGTTTTCAGCATTATAATCGCCAAAATTAAGCGTATAAAAACTGCGAAACTCTTTCGTTTGGAACTTACCCCGTTGGTTTTGGAGATAAATCTGCGCCTGTGTATCCACTTGGGTTATCATCATTTTATGCGCTCACAACAATTGCATGCGTCAATTCGTATCCTGCGGAAACACTTCCCGTGACCGTTGACATTTCAGTCGAAACGCCGTCCCTAAAGATATTGTCCCTTGCATTGGTCGTATCCGCCTGACCGTGACTTGCATACACGCCCTGGGCATAAACAACTTTGCTAATGGCTTCTGGGAATGCTATTTGGGTTACTAACAACGACTTACCACTTGCATTATACACGTGCACGTGAATGTGCGGAGCACGGCCCGAATACCACCCCGGATAAATGCTTGTAAATGTCACCCGTCCGTTTGCGTCAGTCGTCTGGCGACCTCTTAGAAAATGGACAGTTGTATAATTGGTAGACTGCATACCTGAACCTCCATATTCAGAGTAATTTCCGGCAGCATCGCAATGCCAGATGTCCACCAATGCGCCAGCTAATCCCTCACAACTGCTGTTCAGGTTCTGGATTGTGAGAGTAACGGAAAGTTTGGTTCCGGTTCGGTCGGATGTGATGTCATTTATAACAAGTCCACTTGGCGATTTGGTTGGAAAAGGCCCTGCGGTTTCCGATGCCGTTGCCGTACATGTATCTGATGTAGAACCTGTGGCGGAGCCAGTCGTGGTTCCAGAGCTTGCATCCACGGGATCAACCGTGTCGCTTGAGCAGCTGATGAGTGGTGTAATGGCTGCAATACCCAATGCGGAAAACCCTCTTCTTAAAAATTCTTTTCGGTCCATAAATTCAGTAACAGTTCTTGGTTTCTAGTACATTATCGTATTTCAACCTAGATTTGTTGCTGCAAAAACGGATGTATCGGTCAATAGCCCGAATGTCCCGGTGAACGCCCAAATAGCGGCTAGATTATCTGGCCTTCCACTTTGAAATAAAATCCAGATAACTGTCACTCACAGGCAGCTGTCGTCCCGACACCAGTGAGACTTTTTTATTTTGAATGGATTTAACAAACGCATCCGGCACAATAAAACTTCTATGAATCCGGCTGAAACGCCCGTCAGGAAGCATTTCCAAAATGCCTTTTAAGGACATTAAAGTAAGGATCGGATGTTTGGAACTGAGCAGGTGGATCTTGATGTAGTCTTCCATGCTTTCAATGAATTCAATGTCGCCCAGATCGATTTTTACCATCTTATACTCCGATCTGACCACAATGGAATCCGAAACGGCAGGCTGCTGAGATTTAAGGAATTGAAAGCGCTCGTGCGCCTTGTTAACCGCTTTTTCAAATCGTTCACGGCTGATGGGTTTTAATAAATAGTCCAATGCTTCCAACTCAAATCCTTCGTGCGCAAACTTCTTATGCGCCGTTGTGAAAATCACCATAGGCCGCGTTTGTAATCGGGAAACAAGGTCGATTCCTGACAAATCGGGCATATTTATATCAATAAAAAGCAGATCAACGGGGTTGTTTTGCAGGTAAGCAGCGCCTTCAATAGCGTCATCAAATGTTTGAACAAGCTCTAGAAAAAGGATTTCTGAAATATATCTGCTTAATACATTCAGCGCCAGCGGTTCGTCATCAATGGCTATGCATTTCATTGCGAACGGAGTTTTAAGTTAATCGTAAAATTTGTCCCGTCATTGTCTATTAACAGATTGTAGCGCTCTGGATACAGGAAGTCCAGGCGCTTCCTCGTGTTAGCAATTCCTACGCCGGTTCGTTCAGGGTCCAGGTTCGCATTAAATATTCTATTGGCGCAAAAAAAACGGATTGTACCCGCATTACCCGTAACCTTAATCTCGATTTTTGACCCAAAGTGATTGCTAACGCCATATTTAAAGGCATTTTCAACAAATGTCATCAGGATTAAAGGGGCAATTTTAATCTGACTATCAACATCATTCGCTTCGAAAACTACCTTCGTTTTCTCATTAAGCCGTAATCTTTGGAGATCAATATAATTTTCAAGGCAGGCTATCTCATCCTCCAGAGGCACAAAGTTTTCAGTTGCCTCTTCGGTGATGTAACGCATCATCTTTGACAACTTCATGATACTTGGCGCGGTATTTTCGCTTTGGCTTACAGCTAGCGAATAGATGTTATTGAGTGTATTGAAGAGGAAATGCGGATTGATCTGAGCTTTGAAAAATGATAATTCCGCTTGTGCCTTCTCCGCCTCGGAAAGGATGATTCTTTTCTCCGACAGTCGCCATTGTTCAGAGATTTTCACCGCCATTGCTATCACCCACACAACCACAAACAAAACCAAACTAACAAAGTCAACAGAAGGCCGATTGTTTTGCATAGGCCGTGGTGGCGGCGGAAAGTCGTTCGGCGGCATGTCTGGCGGAGGTCCTGGTTGCGGCCTGGGCTGGAAAAATTCCGGCTGGTGGAATCTTTGAAAAACCAGATTTTCAAAAGGCTGCGTATAATGGACGATGAGTAATCCGATAACGAAGCAGCCTAAATAGAAAATGTAGCGTTGTTTGAGATAAACAACAGGGAGTAACAGCAAATAATTGGCATAAAAAGCGGCGATATAAATGGTTATGAACAGCCAAAACTGGGCCGAGCTCAGCATTCTAAGCTCAACAACCGGATCGGATTCCCTTGACATAACCGTTATGGGGAGGCTGATAAATAAGAGCCAACCAGCCACATGAACGATCCAAAGATTTCTTATCTGAAACATACTCCTCTACCTACGCGATTTTTCGCAGTACAAATCAAGACCAATATAATGAGTTACAAAAAGAAAGAGTTTTCCTATTTTCGAAAAGCACAATTTCACTCCTCCACTATGCAAGTGTTTTACCTTGAAATAGCCTGACAGCATTGAGTGGAGTTATTCACATAATACACGCTACTTAGTCAATATTTTACCCTCTTATTGAACCCCATATTGAGCTCAAATAAGCCCTTGGTCTCCCTTCAGAAATGGTAGATAAATTTTAGTCCTGTGATGACATATTGATTGGCCCATCTTGAAAAGCGTTAATCGAGTAGATTACCGGGTTAACTTCTTTTAATCCCATTATGTAGTTACGCTGAATCGGTAGCCTAGGAAACCGACTATTCTTTTTATGCAGGCATCTAGCAACGTAGACCTTACCCTACTCCAGAAAGTTCGCCTAGCAGCCAGCATATTCGCCATTTACTGGCCACTGCGCTTTTATATTAATCTCAATTCTTTTGATTGGGAACTCTTCCAGGCTCTTTGGTTCATCTGGCTGTTGGAAATTCCCATTACCATTGCGCTATTTACCTTTTGGCTGATTATCACCGAATGGCTGGAAAACCGGTTATACAGCCATTCCGGACGACTTTTTAGATTGGACGGCAAACTTTCAGTTCAAATCGCCACCCTGCTGATTGCCGGAACGTTGTCGGTGGGTTTTGACTGGGCCTTCTTCCGTTTTCTGCACCAGGTGCGGGGGGGCAACAATACGCAAATTCAGGTAACCAGTGGCCGATCCTCTTTGGCCCGGCCAATTGCAGAAGAGGCCCCTGGTAGCTTCTTTTCTGAACGACGGCGAGGACGAAAGGCGGTAACCGCTTTAACGGTCATGGCGTTGCTGATGGCTTTTTATGTGGCGGCCAACCGCCGGGGAGATAATCTCCTCGGCCAGTTGCGGGTCAATGCCGAGCAGTTAAAACGCGAAGCCTCTGAGGCGCAGTTTGCCGCCTTAAAAAACCAGGTGAATCCTCATTTTCTTTTCAACAGCCTGAGCATTCTCACCGCTTTAGTGGAGGTCAATCCTAAGTTGTCGATCCGTTTCATTAATTATCTTTCGAAGGCCTACCGCTACATTTTGGATCAGCGGGAAAACCAACGCGTTAATCTGAACACGGAACTAGAATTCTTGGAAGCCTACTGTTTTTTACTAAATATTCGGTTTGACGGCAAGCTACAAGTCGTTAATACCATTTCAACGAATGATGCGATTCGTTACACGATTGCCCCCTTAACCCTGCAGCTTCTGGTAGAGAACGCCGTCAAGCATAATCAGATGTCCCGTAAGATGCCCCTGATTGTGACGCTGGTTATTGAAAGCGATTACCTACTGGTAAGCAATCCGGTTCGGTTGCGTTTGCCTGACGAACCTTCCACAGACACCTCTACTGGAGTGGGTTTGGAGAACATCACCAATCGTTACCGATTGCTCACCGAACGCCCGGTTCGGGTGACTCAATCGAATCAGGTCTTTGTCGTTAGCATCCCCCTTTTAGCATGAACGTAGTCATCATGGAAGATGAATCGCTTTCGGCCCAGCGGCTGGAAACACTCTTACGGGAACGGGACCCCTTGATCCAGGTCACCGCGGTATTACCCTCCGTTGAGGAAGCCATTGAATGGCTCACCGATCCAAACCGGCGGATCCAACCCGATTTGGTGTTTATGGATGTTCACCTGGAGGATGGCAGCGCGTTTCACATTATTGAAAAAGTCAATCTGACCATTCCGATCATCTTTACGACGGCCTACGACACCTATGCCATTCAGGCTTTTAAGGCCAACAGCATTGACTATTTACTCAAGCCCATTGATGAAAGCGAATTGGCCGCAGCACTCAATAAGTTCAACTGGATGCAGCAACGGTCCCAAGCCGTTAAGGCTGGACAAGCGAACTGGTCGGCCTTACTGAGGTGGCCAACGAATCCGGAAAAAGGTCCCTACAAAGACCGGTTTATGGTAACGGTTGGTACAAAGATCAAAAGCATCGAGGTGGCTCAGATCGCTTACTTTTTCTATGAAGGCAAGACCACGTACCTCACTACCAAGGACGGCCAAAATCTGGTGGTTGAATATAGCCTGGATAAAGTAGCGAGCCTGCTTAATCCGCAGCAGTTTTTCCGGGTTAATCGGTCTCACTTGGTTTCTTTAGCCGCTCTTGAATCGATCCATACGTTTTCGGGCAGCAAAGTAAAGCTGGAGTTATCACCTGTTTCCCGCCAGGCAGTCTTTGTCAGCCCCGACCGGTTGAGTGATTTTAAAACCTGGCTGGGCAAATAGTGAGATGCCTGATGCCAGGCGAAAACTTTCGACCCTTAAAATTGGACTTTCGACCGCCAAAATTCGGCATTAAGGTGGCACTGTTTGGTTAGCTAAATGAATTCTCCCAACTTTCGTGGGAAGCAGGTTTTCAACGGCTGCTTACATCATCAACCTCGTGAACCGTCTGCATCTTACCCGGATCAGGGCATTGACCCAGGAAGCACTCTCAGCTCTGAAACGGGCTCAAGGGGGCGCCTTCAACAATCCCTGGCAGTCCATGCCACTGGCCCCCCAAAGCTTCACCCCAATTTTCAAGGCGGCACTCCAGGCACAAAATCTCTATGAACGCCTGGAAAAGATATACTTATTCTGTGCGGATCTGGCCGCCAATAAAATTCAATCCTACCGGGAGGCGCATGAGTGGTTTGATGAAGAAGGGGAATTTTCCTTTGAGCCCTTCGATGAACTGCGCCGGTATTATGATGATGGCTCCGCTTATGCTTTACCCATCCGCATTGAGCAGTACCAGGAGCTCTACCAATTGCAAATCGATTTTAAAAACAGACAATTAAAAAAAGCGGCCTACTTGCATGAGCTATTCGGTCAAACCAGCCCGCGTAAGGTGGGGATGGCAGAAACAGGTGGGGATCTGCTTGTTCACACAACGGATTTGCCGGCCGGCTGGCGGCAGGAAGTGGAGCGAGATCAACCACTTAAGCAGATTGAAGTGGAACATTGTCTGGATGGCTACGATGCCTTTTATGAGCAGTCCCTCGCCCTGATTGACTATCATCAGCGCCTGGGCAACGTCCAGGCCTGTGCCCAAAGGATCTTGGCCTTTTTTAAGGAGTAACTTACTGTTCATAACCATGACGAGCCGTTTATTCTTCTTGTTTATTTTGCCCTTATCCCTGGTTTGGAGCATCAGCAATGGGCAGTGTGTCGTTAAAAATGATTACGCTGGACGCTTGGTAACAATTTGTAACGGCTACCAACCCAAGGCTGGCTTTTTTATGAACCGGCCCGACCAAAGTCAGACACCGAAAACAACGGTTTATTTGGGTAGTCCTTACTTAACGTTTCCGGTCTATGAAGATGGGGTTCTGGAGGTGAACCATTACCAAACATCCTGTAAAATAGCCTTTAACCTGGTCACCCATCAAGTGCTGTGCCGCTTTGAAAGCGATTCGATCGAGCATGCCGTTTTACCCGATGCGTTTAGGGTAGGGGCTCAGCGCTTCGTGCGAAAAAGCGGGCCACAAGGCCCGCCTGTCTACTATAAAGTCCTGTACGCGGGCAAATCAAAAGTGCTTGCTCAAATCAAAGGCACACTCCAGGAAACGAAACGGGAGGCTTATCGTTTAGAGGAGTTCGATGGCATTTATACCCGGCAGGAACGGTATTTGATTGAGCTAGAAAACAAGGCACCGCAGGCCGTAACCTTATCGAGAAAATCAGTACTCAGAGTATTAGATCATACTTCCGACCCATTGCCTTCCACAACGTTGAAAAATAAGCTCACCGTACCGGAGTTGATTGAAGCAGTAGCTGCTTATGATGGATTCCAGTAAGATAGCTCAGCCAGCTACGGAATAATTCAGCAGGTCATGGGCTGTATTACACTGGAATAGCCTGACAGCATTGAGTGGAGGTATTCTCAGTGCAATACCCGCTGCTTCGTCAATATCTTACCCCCTTATTGAACCCCCATATTAAGTTCAAATAAGCCCTTGGTTTGCGCTGAGGGAGGACAGGCTAATAAAGCCATAAGTTTTATCTCAATAAGTCAGCCGAGGAATTGAAAATGGCACATTGATAAATGAGATAACAATTTGAGACAGCTAAGTACATTACGTTGCAGAGATCGCTTGATCTTGTTACTTTCTCTCAGAAACGGGCGATTGGTGAGAATTAGACGAACCATTAGAAGCTTTGTATAACGCTATTCTTTATTCGGCATTAAGTCTACCAAAGCCCGTTCAGCCCCTTTGTTGTTCGGATTTAGTTCCAACGACTTACGATATATCAGAATGGCCTCCTGGCGCCCACGGAGAAAAGGACCGGAATGTACCGGTTGAAGGATGCCGGTCGGTCATCCAGGCAATCCAGCAAGCGGGTGGGCATCCGCGATACACCGAGTTTGCGGGAGTAGGCCACGATCTGCGGCCTGGCCTGAATGCTACGCCCGGAATACTGGACTGGCTGTTTGCTCAGAAACGGGTGAGCCAACCGTAACGGAGCCTTATGAACATGGCTCCTGCTTATTCTTCTTTTGTTGGCTTTGTAGCCAATGAAAGAAGAATAACATCGCTTAAAATGCTCCTTTTGAGCGACACTTTTATATTCTATAAAACGAGTAGTTTGTGAATCGGAGGTTTTCTTGACGTAAATTTCTGGACGGAATTACCTGCCGGATCTGGCCAGGGAAAAGAGCTGACGGGTTTCTTGACTGAAAGCGACTCGTTTTATGGTCTTTCAGGTCAATACTCATCTACAATTCAAGAAATGTCTAAGTAAAAGAATTCACCCTGTTTATGGTAGGTGATTGTTACAGTCTGCTTCACGTTGTTGCTGGACTGCAAACGATAGGTGCAAGTCGCTGTTTTTTGATGGTAAGATTGGGTCTTACACCACTCATAAAAGGACTTTAATTCGCCCAGATCCAATGAGTTATAGCTACCCTCAACAAGGACCATTTTTGAATTAGTACTATCTCTCACCTGCTTAATGGAGTACGTTCTAAAAAAAGACCCTAAATCCAGGCTTCTTTTTATGTCTATATTCCTGATTGCATGCCTCTGGTCAGAAACGGCAAAATAGATCAGGGTGTTTTGCTTAGCGATATAATCCCAGTCCTGCTCATCAGCACCCGCATGATTGGGGAAATTTCTGGTGTTCTTGATAAAGAAGACACCGGCTAGATTGAAAACGGTATCCTGAACAGCTTTACGGCACTGATTCAAATAGTGTAGGTTTTGAAAGTCATCTTTATAACATGTCACGTCCTGATAAATGTTGACCGTTTTTGTGATTGATACTGCTTTTAACGACCAATTTCTATTAGTCCGGATTTTCATTGACCGACTCCTTTTCCGCTTTTTTAAAGATAGCGCTTTTCCACCTTCTTTTTAATGGCCTTTCACTCTGATGCGCCTCCTGAGGCACGAGCATGTCACAGCTGAAGTGAGGCCTTTTGTAATTGTACAAATACACCGCTTGTTTAAGAACTGCCTGTGCCTGAGCCAATGAATAAACCGGCTGATGGGCTAAGTATTCGTTCTTGATGATCCCGCACGGGCGGCCCCGCATTTACCCGCTCTGCCACCGCATTCTCCAAGGGATCGCCCTTTTCCGTCATGCTGATCTGCACATGGTAGGAATCTAGCAAGCCTACATACTCTCCACTGCAGTATTGAATCCCACGATCGGACCGGGCTGCCGGCGCAGTGGTGAATTAAACACTTGCCAATCTCTCGATCAATCTGCTCCAAAGCCATTTGTAAAGCGTTTCGGCAGTTAACGGCATGTAGGTTAGGTGCTACGGCGTAGCCCATAATCCGTTTTGAATAGGCATCTGTCACTAGTGAAATATATAAGCATCCGTACTGGGTGAACCAGTACGTGATATCGGCTACCCAAACCTGGTTAGGCCGGTATATAACCAAGCCTTTTATTAAGTTAGGATACTTCCTGAATCGGTGACGGGAAAAGGTGGTGATTACTTTTCGTCTGCGTCGACGGATTAACAACCTATTCGCTGCTAAAAGGTCAAAAAACGCATCACGGCCCATCTTCACTCCCCTTTCCAACAACTCTTCCTTTAGCAGGCAATGAAGCTTTTTACCCCCAATACGAGGGTGATCTTTCCGAACTCGCTTGACCAGACGGATCACTGTTGAATCGTTGTTTTGCAGTCTGGTCTGGCGCTGCCAGTACTGGTAATAACTTTGTCGGTGGAAACCAATCGGACCGCCGAAGCGGCAACCCTTCCAGTTGTCGAATAGAGATCGACGGGTTTTGCAACATCATACATCGGATTGCCTGGTAGCGGACCGGGCCTCGGTGGCTTTTTTTCGATATCAATGCCGAGCTCCTGTTCGGCTAGTTGAATAAGGGTGGCATAGTAAAGGGTCTTGATCTTGGCAGCTTTCAACTCTTCTTTCAGCGTATAGAGCTGGCTCTTCAACTTGCTGATGGTAACTTGGTCTGGTGAGGGGCGTCGTTTCGATGGCTCAGGCACCGGCTTTTCTACAGGTACAAAAGGGGCCGTTGGATCAATGACCTCTGGCTGATATGGCCTTTCGGCTTCCTGCTCAACTTTCTCCAACCAATGATTGACCGTTTTTCGGCTGACCTCAAACTTAGCAGCCGCCTGAGCGATGTTGAGTTTGCCACGGTGAATCTCATCCACCATCTGGCGCATGAGAAGTTCGTGCTGCTGCATGCGGATATCGATAAGTTGATCCATAAGTTAGGAAGTTTATGGTCAACGTTCATTAGGACAAGACACCATTATCCCCTTTCCAAAATTTTTACCTTGAGTGCTTCAGACCATTCTTTTATTTATGACAACATGTCCAGGGTCAACATTCTTAACCACTAGCGTGATGACCAGTATGCCCCGGCACGATCGCACCGGCGTGAGCTCATCTCTAAGCGGGCCCGTCAGGTAGGTTCAGAAAAGAAGGCCGGTTTTTAATGGGAAACACCTGCCATTGCCAAAATGCTGAGTAAGCACGGCTTCCGCAGCCGTCGGGTCAAATTATTTCAAGTCGTGCAAGGTCAGCGCCTGCTCAAATCATTAAAGAGTAAACGGGTTTGAGCCTGTTGTCACAGAGCTGCCTATGGCCTGCAACTACGGTTAGAACTCAATTGCGACATGGCCTTTTACATGCTTCTTCTCTTTATTTCTCAAGGACGTATTGGTCATCATGTAATTTTCCTGTTGTTTCACCAGCAGGCGAAACCAATGACGCGCTGAAATAAACCGATTGGAGTGAAATTCCAATCGAATGAAAATATCTTCCGAAGGCGCCCGGTTTCCGGATAATAACTGGCTCAGCTTCGTTTTATGAATGTCCAGCTCCAAAGCTACTTCAGCTTTCTTTTTATGCTGAAGTTCGATGTAGGATTTGAGAAAATAAGCAAAATTCTTTTTGGGATCAAAGGTGTCCTGCTGGATGTAGTCCTCCATTTGAATTTTCAACTGAAGGAGTTGGCCATATACCTTTTCGGGTTCGGACCGATTCGCAAATCGCTCCTGACGGATACGGGCTAATTGGCCGTCTGCCCGGCGTTTCTGTTCAAGCGTCATTTTGGCGGGGACCATAAAGCCATCCACTACTTCTTCCGGAGCTATTTCGTCAAGGTTCATAATCAATATACGTTTGTATGAGGTGGTAGAGTGGGGTGCCCTCTAAAAATAGTTGTTGTCCTGCCAGCAACATACCATACTTTGCCTGGTAGTGGTTTACTAACCGGGTCTTTGGCCTGAGGGATACGCAGGCCAGGTAGCCATATTGTTTTACCGCTAGCCGACACGCCCACCCGATTAGGCAACCGGCGATCCGGTCATACTGTTTGTCGGCGCCAACATTGTCCCGCCGACTGGCAATCAAGTTAATTTCAATGCGATACTCGTGCGGATAATCAGTGAGTGACATGGCTCCCAACATTTCCTTACTATCCGCTAATCGTAGTTTCCATAGCTGGGTTTCTACCAGGTCTTTCCAATTAAAAAGAAAGGCCTTCTTTGTTAGTTTTGGTAGGTCACTCAGGGTGATCGGCTCGATAATAGCCTTAACGGGCGCAGGTGGATCCACTCCTCTATTGAGCAAATACATGGATGTGTCAATTGGGTAGTAAATTTACAAAAAATGTAAATTATTTAAAAATTTGTAAATAAATACATTCTTATACGATCCGATTTTGAAGTGGATAAATCTACACCTAGCCCTGTACCAGGGACTCCCCCTTTACTCGGAGGAACTTGCTGAATGCGGATTGTAAAAACCGTAGTTTTCGGCCCGTTCATTGGCGAATGAAATGCGCATGGAGAACCGCATTACCACTGAATACCCCAATGAAGCAACTCCAAAATCAGTGCTTGCCTAAACTTGCAGGACGATAATTCCCATAGGCCTGCTGGCAGCTCTAAGGCACTTCTTTTTCAGGCGTAGGTCATCGGTCCTGTTGACCCAAATCAGGTCCTTACCTAGACAGCCTCATACCGGTTGGTAAGATATCCCTCCACCTTTGTTACCAATCACTCTTCCAATCATATCCCTATGAAAACGCTAGTAATCATCTTGCTGCTCGTTCCCGGTCTGGTTATCAGCCAGCCTCTACCCCGTCCCGTGCTGGTAAAGTCCGTTTGGCGGGCCGCCTTCTTAGCGCCCGGCCTGATGAACGAAACACGCCTAGGAGATCGGACTACGCTGGTTTCACAACTGCGCATGAGTAGCTATACCAAAACCAAGGAGGTGGAAATCTCCCCCGATCAAACCAAATTCTACAGTTCCAGCACGGTCAATCCGGACCTGGCCGTTGGAATTCGGTACTTTTATAATTTCGACCGGCGCCTGGAAAAAGCCAAAAGCATTCGCTATAATTCCGGAAACTACCTCAGTGTCCAGAGCCGTTACCGATTTGGGGCCGTTGCTAAAAACGAATCCGAACACGTACCCATTGGGACAGGAAGCGGGTTTGGCGTGGAAGCGCTGTGGGGTTTTCAGCGGACCTACCGCCGTAATTTTTATTTGAATCTAGCCTTAGGTAGCCGAATCTTTCGGGGAAAAGCCGAAGGCGTTGCGGATTTTACCCTAGGGTATACCTTTGCTACCGTTGGGGAACGGTAAGTTTACAGGATGGGGCTGTGGGTGAGCACCTGCTCCTTTTTGACAGGCATGGATAGGCGTGTTCTTCAAAAGTCCGTGACAGGAGTTGTCTACGGGTTTTATCATCTGTTTTACTGTTGGGGCAGACCGGTTAGGTTCGGACACTCTTTACAGTTGGCCGTGGCCTTGGACGCATCCGCCTTTGTTTCAGATGAGCCGTTCTAATTCGTTTTTTAACCACTTAAGCTTGCTCCAGCCACTTTTGAACAATGGGGGAAGACCCTGTAATTGCACTGTAGTCACGACGGCTTTGGCCTCCTGGCAATCCCACAAGGATTAAAGTTTAATTCGCCACCAAAAGGAGACTTTAGTGAGCAATTCGCCAACGAATTAAAAGCCACAGTACACCGATCGCCTTTAACCCATTAGCCAAAAGGGAAGAATCGCTTTTCCCATAATGGAATGGAGGACCATTCTCTAATAACCGTGATCTGGTGAATAAGGCCCTGCAGCAGGGTTCCAGCGAACACGATGCCGAAGACAGTCCTGATTTTATTCAACTATATGGTGTTCCTATCCGAAGTTTCCACAGGTAAATAACACTTAGAAATAAGCTCAGCACAACAATAACGCCGTAAATAGACGCCATGCCATAATCAGCCAGCCGGTGATGAGGTAATAAAATAATTTCACCAATAGCCACCGGAAGAATGAGTGTCACTACTTTGATCAAAAATACACCTGCCAGCAAATCACCAAATGGAATAGACCGGAAAAGTAGAAAAGCGGTAATTGCCAGTCCGGGCAGGACCACGCATAAATCAAGAATAAAAACGGCATACGTGTCAGGCCGCGAATGAGAGCTACTTAACGGGAATAGGACACTAATCCAGAGAAAAACGAAAAGAAAACAAATGACTGACAGAAAGATAGCAATAAATCGGCGCAGGCGGCCAGGCAATAAATTTAGCTGGCCGGTCATTGACTTAAAACTACTAAGACCGAAGACGAGACTATAAATAGACAAACCGAAGATGCCCAGATAAATGGGGTAGATAGATGTAAAATAGCCGGTTATCGCAAAAAGCCCATAGGTATATAGAAAGGTCCCCACTAAGCCGAGGGCTGCTATAAAAAGCTTTAAATCTCCATACCTTAGAAAAACGGCCGACAAGAAGAACAGTGTATGTAGTCAAGTAAAAGTGGACAACTAAGGGGGAAAAGAGAGGAGACAAATGTTTAACTTGTTTCACTCAAACTTCCTTACTTATGTCCCATTCTGCTAAAGCCTCCTCGGCAAAACGTCCTCAGACACCTACCACTGCCGAGCGCAAACCAGCTCTCTCTATTATCAAAGACATTCAGCGACAAACCCGACGCCAGTATACGGCTGAAGAAAAAATCCGCATCGTTCTGGAAGGCCTGCAAGGCGAACAGTCGGTCGCTGAAATTTGTCGGCGAGAAGGGCTTAACACCAACGTTTATTACCGCTGGAG
>NZ_QLMC01000020.1 GCF_003259745.1 Larkinella arboricola
CTGATTCATCGTATCTATGCCGTGATCCGCCGGGGCGAGAAATATGATAAATTTTATCGCTATACCCTTGCATAGACCATAGAAATCGGCCCGGCTAAGCTCCGATTCAGGAGCCCACTCTGTTCGACTTGTCCTGGCTCGGATAGAAATACGGGTTCGCGGCCGCATGGATTTCCATGGTTCAAACAAGTATTGGCAAATAGTTTTTGTCATATTTCTGACCACGACGTACCACTGAGCAAATTCGATGAATTAGTTTGTTGCGAATAGCGTTTATCACTACCATCCTATTCTTGCCTTCAGCAAGTTTACGATTGTAATAGTCTTGCATTTCCCCTCTAACGCGGATTGCTGACATTGCTCCCAAATGAAAAAGGCTCTTCAAGCGCTTGTGAGCATGGCGACTGACACTGGTCCGGCCACGAATACTGCTACCAGATCGATGTTCAAAGGGTGCCACACCCGCATGACAGGCTAGTTTTTTAGGGTCATCAATTGACTTAAACTCATCAGTCGCAATCAGCAACTCAGTAGCCGTTGTGGTGCCTACCCCAGGAATGGACGTTACCCAATCGAACAACTCCTTCAACCGAGGATCATTTTGGATTAACTCATCGATTTGCTCATCTGCTTTTTCTAGATCAGCCGTTAGGGCCTTCAATGATGCCTGGCAGGTTTTAATTAACTGTTTTTGTAATGCTGAGTCAACAAAATCTTTCTGCTCAGTCAATGGCTGTTGTAGTTGCTGACGCATCAAGATCAATCGTTGTCGCAACACACTCAATGCACCAAACTGCTGTACAACCCGCCGTGGTGGTTGCCAGAGTCGCATTTTATCTCGGAAGCGGTAGCCATACTCGGCGATACGTACTGAATCAATCGCATCGGATTTACCCCGTTGCAGGCCGCCTGCCTTCTTGATCTGTAGACTACTCTCTAACCGCCGGGCGGCCCCGCAGATAGGTAGGTGTATTTTATAAAGAGTAGATAACAAATGGGCGCAATATATCCCAGTCTGCTCAATACAACATACTGACTGAGCGACTTCAAATCCAGGTAAAGCTTTGATTAGCTTGACCGTCGTTTTAATGGCTAGCTCCGAATTTTCGGATTGGACTTGTAAGATAATCCGGTTGCCATCAAAAACTGCCCAATCCAGGCGGGGCGCCCCGTGGCGTGGCTTTGGAAACATCAATACCAATAGAAAAATGTAGGTCCATATGAGATCAATGATTAGGAATTAAAAATTGCCTACCCAGTTACTCAAACCCTTGCTAATGGGCCTTCATGCCCTAATTTCCATTTGAGTCAGTTGATTGGGCAAGCCACTCAAAGTAGGTCCTGACCGCGACGGCGGACCGTTCCATGCTTAGAGCGAAACCTCTGCGGTCCCTTAGGTAATCCTACCCTGATACTTTGACAAACTACTAAATCTAGGAATAATATTACAGAGCAAATCTAAAGGGCGGTCCCACCAGAACAAGGGTTTGAGCAAGGCAAGTCAGTTGACGGATCACCAAAACTAACCGGTTTTATGGACTTTCAACACTACATTGGAATTGACAAAGGCTACGCTAGACTGGGTAGTATATTCCCCAGGGGGTATTCAATTTAGGTTGCAATCTGCCAACTCCATTGAAGGAATTAAGAGCGCATTACTGCAAATAAAGAAGCTACCAGGTTGGCGACCAGAGACATCTGTTTTCTGCATGGAGCATACTGGCATTTATAATACGCACTTACTGGACTATCTCTTTCAAGCCAACCTGGCCATTTGGTTAGAGTCTTCCTTGCAGATCAAGCAGGCTGGCGGTATGCAACGAGGTAAAAATGACTCCATTGATGCTCAGCGTATTGCCGAATATGCCCGCGGTGGCGTACCACTTTCGTTTTCGTGACCGGCTACGCCTGTGGCAGCCACCTCGCATGATTATTCAGGAATTGGCGTACTTAAGAGCTGCCCGCCAACGACTGATTCAAGCCTACAAACTGCTGTCGATCCCTCTGGCTGAGCAAGAATCATTTGTTCGCCCTTCACTACAGAAAAGCTCAAACACAGCTCCCGAAAATCCCTCCTGGCGTTTAAAGCCGAGAAACAAGACATTGATCGACAGATAAATGATCTTATCCAACATGATCCACGGCTTAAAGAACCGCCGGGCGGCCCCGCAATGAAATGACGATTATCGCCGATCCCAAAAAGATGGCAGCATCGGCCGTCCGACTGTCACGCCGGCATTGCTCCTTTTGACGGGGGCGCCCGTGCGCTATTGATCAGGAACAAGCATTCGAGGGAAAACACCCGTGAGTCATCAGGCGCGAAAACGGCTGAAAGCACTGTTTCACTTAGCGGCGATGGCTGTCATCCGTTCAAAAGGCGAATTACAAACCTATTATCAGCGGAAAGTAAATGAAGGCAAAAACAAGATGTTGGTTCTGAACGCAGTGCGCAACAAACTGGTCCATCGAGTTTTTGCCGTGGTGCGCCGAGGTAAAAATATGACAAAAATTATGCACCAATATTTGGTTGAACCATAGAAATCGGGGCGATCACTGGATAATGTCACGCCAGCAGATGCTTATGGGGGCGTCAAGATCATATCTTAGCCCAGCGGCAAAGAATTAAGCAGATGTCTATGCTCAAACGGCGGAAAAAGCAGGCCGACGCGGCATATTTTCAGCAATTCTAAAACGGCCCGGCCTCAGTTGTCCACTTTTATTTGACTACATACATTAATGATAGAAGTTCTAATTGAATCAACTCTTAATAACAATTTGGACCCATTGCGTAAGAGCCGAGAAGTAAGGAACACTTTATATTAACTAATCTTCAACGGACAACTCGGCAACATCGTGTTTGTGGCCCCCGAAGAGATCAAACGGTTTCATCTTTCCCAGAACAAGGAAATTGAGCTATTTCTAGTTAAGTTTCCGCTGAGGACAGAATTTGGCGTACCGGATATCCACGTAAGGCCTCAGAGTAACCCTGATCCACTGAAGTCTTTTTAAAGACAAGCTAATGGTGACAAAGACGGCTCTTCAAGGCCATCAAAGCGCTGGATAAACGCTTTATTCCCTTTATCCTGCTGGCGGATAAAGAGGTGCTCAAACCCATGCACGATGAGATGACCCAGGTAGCCGACGAGCTTTCTGTTTGCTGGAAGATGCTCGAATTGAATTGTTCGATTACATTAACGGGGCCGCCCGCGCTGTGCCATTATAATGGCACAGGCCACCCTGAGCAAACGACGACACTGCGCCGGCAGCCCGGTCGTCGCTGGGCTACCTTAGCCCTGAACAATATGAGAAGCCGTATTACTTAACTTTAAATCAAAACGTGCCTAGTTTTAGCATGGTGCGACGAATGCTAATTGCCTACTTTTAATTTGAGAGCCAGTCTTTTGGCCGCCACCACAGCCCCTTCCATATAGCCAGGTGATTCACGCGCCGTTTCTGTGCCCCCGAAATACAATTTCCCGTTCAGATACGATTGTTGCAACAAAGGGTGTCCATTGTTTTGATGGGGCCGATGAATTACAGCATTACCCGCTACCAGAAATTTATCATTCCACACTTTGTCAACATAGGTAGTAGCAGATAAGGCTTCGGGGCCGAATAGTTCGCCTAATTGACGTAAGACTAACTCCTTCCGTACCTCCTGAGTAAAGGATACTGATCCTGGGCTTAAAAATCCGGTGAAGCCAAACCGTTGACCGTCAGCGCTTGTATGATCGTACATTTCAATGACAATATCCGCCTGACTATAGAGCATACCCGAATACCCATTCGAGCGCCAAAAAGCGGTCGCATATTCAACGGCAAATTTGATTGAGCCGCCCATCCAGGTTTGTACCGTTGGTAACAGTTCACCTACTTCCAGAGGCAGTTCAGGCGTTACGTTTACCTTTGAGGCCATCACGGGAAGGGGTATACAACTCACGACTTGATTGGCTTGATACGTTCGACCGTTCGCGGTTTGAATAACAACTCCCTGCTGGACTTCCTGAATGCCGGTTACTTCGGTATCTAAGTGGATGGAAGAGGGATCAAGTTGTTTGGCTAGTGCCTCAATTAACTGCCCGGTTCCGCCTGCCAACCGGTAAGAAGGGTCTTCGGAGGCAGGAATAAAGAACTTTTGCGGAGGTTCAAAGGATTTGGATTGAAATAAAGAAACTCCCTCTGCAAACTGAGGGAAGGTAGTTAGTCCCAGTTCTGCTACCAACGTCAAAAGATTGGGGTGCCTTGCAGAAAACCAGGTAGCCCCCAATTCCAACGGGGTCTCTAAAAGGCCCGCTACGGTATGGATTCGTCCACCCAATCGGGGCGAGGCTTCTAAAATAGTTACGTTAAAGGGCTTGTTACGCAGATAATAGGCTAAACTAAGCCCGCTTAAGCCACCACCAAGGATGATAATCTTGTCACTGGGTTTCATGCCGCAAAATTACACTGTGTTGGAATCATTCCGAATGCATATCAAAAACAAGGGCACATTTCAACTGGCAAGGGTCTTTTGAAACGCCCGTTTTTCCAAAACAACCTGTTAATGCAGACCTGGTATTGGTAGAAGAGGCTGCTATCTTAAATTTACCTTATTGACCAGCGTCTCATGACTGTGTTAAGTATACACCCAATCCTTATTTATCTACTCTCCCGCTGACTGCCTTGTGACGGATTCTGGGGGATTTAGCGGCTTTTCCCAAAAATAGCAGGAGTTGACTCATTTGTGACAGGCTTTCATGGCGAAGGTGCCGACCTTTGATTCAACAAAACGGAACAACAACACTTAAACAATAAACGCCATGAAAGCCCTTTTTAACACCCTGCTCGTTGCCCTGACCTTAACCGCTGCCAGCTTCAACACCGTCCAAGCCGGTCCCAACAAAC
The DNA here is from genome assembly GCF_003259745.1 of Larkinella arboricola. Taxonomy (GTDB): domain Bacteria; phylum Bacteroidota; class Bacteroidia; order Cytophagales; family Spirosomataceae; genus Larkinella; species Larkinella arboricola. Next base: position 4,885 of record NZ_QLMC01000020.1, read on the forward strand.
CCAAGAAAGCAGCCGCTTTTCAAACCGGTATCCACACCACTGCCGAAGGCAAGCTTCAGGTAGCCGTCCAGAAAGAAACCACCAGTGCGGTAGTGGTTCGGCTGTTGAATGCGAATGGTGAGGAGGTGTTTGCCCAGCAGATCGGCAAACGGCAGGAAGCGGTACGTCTGCGGATGGATGTAAGCAATTTGCCCGATGGCGTGTATCAGGTGGCCATCAGCAACGGTGTCGAGACGACCACCAAAGAAGTCACATTAACCACTAAACAGATAGAAGCCGCTCCCCGATTGGTGGCTGTCAACTAATATTGAACCATGTAATCTTTTTCTGCAAAAAACCGGCCTTGAAGAGCCGGTTTTTTCTTTTGTGATCAATTTCACTATACAATAACGCTACTTTATCAAATGTTCGCTTTAGCGAGTCAAGGCCTTTCATTTCCATGTCTATTTAGTTGCAAATAAGACTTGCAACGGCTTTCAAAATCATACCGTCAAACTTTTAACGAAATTTCTACTCCGTATCAGATATAAAAACAATTTTCGATATCTTTGTTACTAAGATAAATACTGAATAAGATACTTGAATGGAAAGTGAGTTACTTAAAGGAGTTAGGAGGTTAAGTCAGCACTATGCCTTCAACTCAATTCAAATGCACGAAGCAGTTGCGCGCAAGGCTGGGCTGTCGGGCACCGATCATAAATATTTAGGCTTCATTATTGAGAAGGGCCAAATGACAGCCGGGGAGTTGTCCAGGTTGACGGGCCTTACCACCGGTGCGGTTACTGGATTAATCGACCGGTTTGAAAAGAAAAACCTGGTGAGAAGAAAACTGGTAGCGAATGACAGGAGAAAGGTCATTATCGAACCGATTACTGAAAACATCATGTCGCTTTTAGTGCCCTTATACGCAACGTTTCGGGAAAAGTCGGCAACGCTAATGGCGTCTTTTTCGGAAGATCAAATTAAAACTATTGAAGCCTATTTTTCAGGTGCTATAGAAATAATGAAGGACGTAACAACAGCCCTTAATGAATCAACTCATAATCAAAGCAATGCCAGATAACGCCTATACCCTCACGTTTGGAGAAATAAACAAAACGGATTTAGCCCTGGTGGGAGGCAAAGGGGCCAACCTGGGAGAGCTGATGCGAATGAATGGAGTTGAGGTACCCGATGGCTTTTGTCTAACAACAGAAGCTTACAAGCAATCTGTTACTTCCAATGCTGCATTTGAGGGATTGTTCCGTCAGTTGTCAACGTTAAAATCAGATGATCGGAAAGCTATAAGTGAAATTGGTCAAGCCGTCAGAAACGCAATTGAGCAGACCCCTATTCCAGAACCCGTCATCGACGAAATCAGGGAACATCTTAACTGCAATGACGCTCTTCAATCGTATGCGATTCGATCCAGTGCTACAGCGGAAGACTTGCCCGACTTCTCTTTCGCAGGACAGCACGACACCTATCTGAATATCATAGGTGAGGCATCCATTTTGAACCATGTGCGGAAATGTTGGGCGTCGTTGTTTACCGATAGAGCGATCGTCTACCGCTTACAAAACAAATTTGACCCTTCTAAAGTGTACCTGTCTGTTGTCGTACAAAAAATGGTTTTTCCAGACACGGCAGGAATAATGTTTACGGCCAATCCGCTCAACGGCAACAGAAAGGTAGTAACCATTGATGCTGGTTTTGGGCTAGGTGAGGCCTTGGTGTCAGGGCTTGTAAGCGCTGATAATTATACTGTTCGTGATGGAAAGATTGTCGATAAAAGAATATCATCCAAGACCCGGGGAATTTATGCTTCACTAGCTGGCGGAACCACGGAACAGGAAATTACCGCTGACCAGATAAATGTTCAAGCGTTGGAGGATGAACAGATCCTACGGCTTGCACGCATTGGCAGAGCGGTCGAATCCCATTTTGGTAGTCCGCAGGACATTGAATGGTGTCTTGCGAATGACATCGTTTACCTTCTCCAAACCAGGCCGATTACCAATTTATACCCGGTTCCAAAAGTGGACGATCAGAACAACCACGTATTTATATCAGTGGGTCATCAGCAGATGATGACTGATCCGATGAAGCCGTTGGGGTTATCCTTGTGGCAGCTAAGAGCAGCCAGGCCAATGTTCGAGGCCGCCGGGAGGTTATTTGTCGATGTCGCCGATAGCCTGGCTACACCAGCCGGCAGAGCAAATTTATTAAGTGCTATGGAGCAGCATGACCCGCTTATTAAAGAAGCACTTATTCAAATTATTAAGAGGGAAGACTTTATAAAGGCGATTCCCGATGAAGGAAACATACCAACCCTTGTTAAAGCCGAAAAGCACATGGTGCCCGAAGCTATTTTATCCCAGGTAGGTAATGGGCCAGAAATCGTGGCTGGTTTAATCGAAGATGCACAAAAATCCTTAGAAACGCTCAAAAAAGACATTATTGCTGAATCTGGAATAGGGCTCTTTGATTTCATTGTTGAGGATATCAGGCAATCCAGGCAAATGATCTTTCACACGCAGCACATGGGCGTACTCATTGCAGCGATGAACGCTTCAACGTGGCTCAACGAAAAGATGCTTGAATGGCTCGGCGAAAAAAATGTTGCGGACGTCTTGACACAATCCGTGTCCAATAATATTACTTCCCAAATGGGTTTGGAATTATTAGACCTTGCGGATGTCATTCGGCCATACGGAGAAATAATAGAGTATCTACAGCAGGTAAAAACAAATAACTTTTTAGATGAACTGTTGAAGTTCCCCGGCGGTCAGGATGTTCAATCAGCAATTGCAGCCTTCCTCGAAAAGTACGGTATGCGTTGCGCCGGTGAAATTGATATCACGAAAACGCGCTGGAGTGAAAATCCATTGATACTTCTTCCTTTAATCCTGACCAATATCAAAAACTTTGAGTACGGGGCAGCAAGACAAAAATTTGAAAAGGGATTACAGCAGGCCTTAAAGAAGGAAGAAACCCTGCTCGAACGATTGAAAAATTTACCGGATGGAGCCCAAAAAGTGAAAGACACGAAAGCCATGATCGAGCTTCTTCGGAATTTTGCTGGCTATCGTGAATATCCAAAATACATCATAGTCAGCCGGTTCTTTGTCTATAAGCAGGCTTTATTGAAAGAAGCCAAGACACTATTGGAAGCGGGTGTGATTTCAGAGATCGACGATATATTTTATCTCACATTCGAAGAATTTCGCGAATTGGTTCATACACATATGACAAACACCAGACTTATCAACCAGAGAAAGAAAGCTTTTGAATCCTACCAGAGACTCACTCCACCGCGGGTTATCACATCTGAAGGAGAAGTTGTTTGGGGTAACTATAATCACGAAAGCTTACCCCCGGGGGCCATTCCTGGTTTAGGTGTTTCCTCAGGGGTGGTTGAAGGACGGGCCCGTGTCATCTTAAACATGGAAAATGCAGACCTGGAAGATGGGGATATACTCGTTACCTCCTTTACCGACCCGAGCTGGACTCCCTTATTTTTATCAATCAAAGGCCTTGTTACTGAAGTTGGTGGCCTTATGACACATGGAGCGGTGATTGCGCGCGAATATGGGTTACCTGCGGTTGTAGGAGTGGAAAATGCTACCCGTCTCATTAAGGACGGCCAGAAAATTCGCGTAAATGGAGTGGACGGCATCATTGAAATTCTTTACTAGCTTGTCTTGAGCCCGTGAAAGCGCGGCAGTGAAAACTAGCTAGGCGTGGGGGCGCTGCGGGTATCCGACCCAGCGGGGAACCGCACTGCGAACCGACTTTCAGTTTGTGTCGTACCAATAGTCCAAGACCCGGGATAGCTTGCCCAAATTGAACAGAGCGAGCTTCCCATCCGCAACCGTCAATTGGATAGTTAACTACTTAAATTAGAGAGTTATGAAGTTAAAATTAATGGTATCTTTTTTCCTTTTTACCACCTGTTTTAGATCATTTAGTCAGGAAATGCAGAACAGGACTGCGGATGAAAAAGGCTTGATTAAAGTATCCATCATGTATCCGTATGCCGAAGGGAAGACCTTTAATATGGAGTATTATGAAACCAAGCACATGCCTATGGTGGCCGCATTTTTGGGATCAAACTTGGTTAAATACACAATTGACAGAGGGGTTGCCAGTGGGATTCCCAACCAACCATTGCCTTTTATGGCTATCGGTACATTTTACGTAAAAAGCCTAAGTGAGTATCAATCGGCTATCGGGCCGAACAGGGAGGCTATTCGTGCCGATTTTGCAAATTACACCAATATTACTCCTGTCATTCTGGTGAGTGAGGTGATCAAGTAATGATGGTATGTCAATACTGAATTGAAAAAGTGGGCATCGGTGGCAGGCTCGTTGCCCTGACCTTAACCGCTGACAGCTTCAACTCCGCCCAAGCCGACCCCAACAAACCCAAGAAAGTAGCCGCTTTTCAGAGCGGTATCCACACCACCGCCGAAGGCAAACGTCGGAATGTGGTTCGTCTGCGGATGGGTGTAAGCAATTTGCCCGACGGGGTGTATCAGGTGGCCATCAGCAACGGGGTGGAAACCACCACTAAAGCCGTGACGCTTTCGACCAAACAGCCGGTGGCCCCTCCCCGACTGGTCGCGGTTCAGTAACGGCACGCTGTATCTAGTGATAAAAATAACCGATAAAGCCGCCTTGAATTCAAGGCGGCTTTAATTTTTAACAAGTAAAGTGGTCCCGTTCTGAGGGCGCAGTGTAATCCGTTGCGCCTTCATGGATAGGCTACTGACAAGAAATCAGTAAACGAAAATAAAATACACTCGTATGCCTTAGCTCTTCTTTACAAACTCTGATTTAAGAGCCATCGCCCCAAATCCTTCTATTTTGCAATCAATGTTGTGATCACCATCTACCAGGCGGATATTTTTCACTTTGGTGCCAGCTTTTATGCTTTGCGAGGAACCTCTTACCGGAAGATTTTTTATGGTTACTACCGTATCTCCGTTTTGAAGAATAGTGCCATTAGCATCCTTCACTACAACTGATTCGTCGGTTTCTACCTCTTCTTGAGGATTCCACTCATGCCCACATTCGGGGCATATAAGCAGGGTATCCATTTGATAGGTAAAGGTTGATTTGCATACCGGGCAGGGGGGCAGTTCGTTCATTATGGTATTGTTTTGTACGTGATTTGATGGGATTTAGTAAAGAAAATTGATTCAGCTCTTTCTAGCACTGCGGCTATGAGTAAGCCGAAAAATTAGCGGGCTTGATGGCCAAAGGGAATGGTCAACACCAAGCCCGCTAATCAGCCCTAAGGGCATTCCGCTCTGTAAATTTCGTAATAAATATTGTATTCCGGGTTCTTAAGGGTAATGTGCAATGAGTCATCCGAAGAAACCTTACGCTATTCCGTATTGATTGTCAGTAGTTTATAAAAAAAGACTTTCCGATACACGTTAATTAAGACGGATAAGCTGGTAAACATTAAACTTATTACCAAGAACCTTACCTTATGTTAATGAAATACTCCCAGATCATACCTCGCAGAAAAGATATAGGAGCAAGCCGGTTTGTCCTTTGGAAAGGGGAGGGAAAAGACCCGCAGTATAGTTAAGAAACATCCATAGATTGACTTTTATATTTTATTGATGATACAACAAATGAACAATTAATATGAAACCCATCGCTATCCTATTTTTGGTTCAGCTCTGGGCGTTTACAAGTAATGCTCAACGCCCCTTTACAAAATCCTCTATTCGAGCGGGACTTGATCTGATGACCTTAGACGCTCCCGATGCAAAGGACGTTCGGTATCAAGTCCGGTATACTAAACACCTTTTCAAGGATAGGCTCCTGATAGGGGCTTCTATAGGGTATTTCCAACAAAACAGTCGCAAGAACCTTTATCAAGATATTTATATTGACGGTAATAAACGCCGTCGAATTACTACCGATCTTACTTTATTAGTGGATCTGTTACCTTCTGCTAAGTATGCTTTACGGCTAGGAGGTGGCTTGTCGAGTTGGTATCGTAAGGATAATCTTTGGGTTGGAAGTAGTTTTAGTATCAGACCTGGCGAGCCCGGAATTTTTGACTTAAAAACGGATCGGGAAGGGATACGAGAATGGAATATAGGCCCCCATTTTGCACTGGAATATGAACAAGCGATAGCGAATCGATTTGCGATCAGTGGTCGAGTCGGCTGGGCGGATTTACAACGTGCTAGTATCAGTTACCAAGTAGGTGTAGGAATTAGTTATTGGTTATACTAATCAAATATAGATAACATGAACTGTGTTAAAAGTCAAGGCACGGAGCGTAAAATTGGCCGATGATTCGGATCAAAATCCTCGTTGAATTTAACCACCGCATAAGCTTGGCGAAGCAGTTTATTAACCACGGCCATTAAAGCTACATTGGTTGCCTTACCAGCCGCTTTTAGCCGCTGATAAAACTCTCGACAAGGTTTATTATAGCGAATCGCTGACAAGCTAGCCATATATAATTGGCCTCTGAGATGAGCATCACCAGAGCGGTTGATCCCCTTCGTGATCCCTACTTTCCCAGATTGATAGATAATGGGAGCAACGCCGATAAACTTGGCGAGAGCTTTCGCCGATGTAAAGTCGCGAAAGCCATTTGCCGTTTCAATTAAGGCAGTGGCGACAGCGTGAGAAATGCCTTTTATGGACTGTAACCGCTTATACTGATCAGCGAAATCCGCTTGACAAACCTGATTGATTTCAGCTTTAAGTTGAGCAATAGCCGCCTGGAAATGAGCAATCATTTGCTGCAAACTTTGCTCAACGGTAGGATCTTTTATAGGTAAAGGCTGGAACGATTCGAGCAAATTAAGCAAGGCTACCCGCTGTTTTTGATACTGACGCAACAACGTCCGCTTCTGCCTGAGTAATAATAAACTGCTATTACTCATCTGATAAACAGCAGGTTGAATAACTCGTCCGTATTCCGCTAATAAAACAGCGTCACGTGGATCTGTCTTTGTGACCGACAAATGCATTTTGGCGAAATGATGGCTCTGCTTGGGATTAATCACCGAAATTGTTACCCCCGCTTGAGTCAGCATATAGGTTGCCAAGACGGAGTAGGAGCCCGTTGCTTCCAGAATACAATGAGCTTGGTCAGGTAACTGACTTAAAAGAGCACGAATGCCATCGGGTGAATTAGCAAATTCATCAACTTTCCAGCCCGCATTAAGTTTTGGGACCGCCATCGAAAGACTATCTTTGGCAACGTCAAAACCAATGTAAGTTGTCATACGAAAAGGTATTTACAAAGCCGGGCCGATTTCTATGGATTAAACAAGCGTGGGCGTATAGTTTTTGTCATATTTTTGCCACGCCCGACCACCGCACAGACCCGATGGATGAGTTTATTTCGTAATGCATTGATGACCAGCATCTTGTTTTTGCCAGCGGCTACTTTTCGCCGATAATACTCCTGAAGTTCACCTTTAACTTGAAGAGCCGACATGGCTGCCAAGTGAAGTAGCGTTTTGAGTGATTTTCTAGCGTGGTGATTCACGCGGGTTTTCCCTCGTATGCTACTGCCTGAAGAGTGTTCAAAGGGAGCCACGCCTGCATGGCAGGCTAGCTTTTTAGGATCGTCAATAGCCGTAAATTCAGCGCTGACCAAGATCAACTCAGTAGCCACAACTTGACCCACACCGGGTACAGAAGTGACCAGTTCGAAGAGCGACTTGAGAATAGGATCATCAGCGATCAGTTGTTTAATGGCTTTTTCGACATCTTTTAAATCATTGTCTAAAGCCTTTAGTGAACCACTGCAATGCTGCCCTAATTGGGCGGTTAGTCCTTTGTCACCGAAGCGTTTCTGTTCAGACAGGGGTACTTTCAATTGACTAATCATCCCTTGTAAGCGCTGACGAAGGCGAGTAAATTCAGTAAGCTTTTTGATAACAGGTCGGGCTGGCTTCCAAAGTCGTATCCGGTCTTGAAAGCGATAAGCGTACTCAGCAATGCGCAGAGCATCAATACTATCAGACTTGATTCGTTGCAAACCACGCCACGGGGCGCCCCGCGGCTTGTTTAATATGTAGGGAAGCTTCTAGCCAAATCGGAAATTGAGCCTGAAAAAGCACCTCTAAGGCATGTGCGTTGTAAAGCCCAGTGTGTTCCATGCAGACCACGCAGTTTAAGTAATTAAAGCCGGGTAAAGTCTTGAGTTGTTTGATGATAGCTCGAATAGCAACGGGTGAATTCTCAGATTGGATTTGCCAAATGATGCCTTTATTGGCGTACACAGCCCAATCCAGCGTGTTCTTTGATACATCAATCCCAATAAAGTGGTGAATAACCATTGAAGTACTTAATTTTAAGGTTCGATAATCAGACGCTTACTCATCACTCGCTACCTTGCTAATGGGACTGCTATCCCAAATTTCTATTCGAGGTTAAGTAAGAAAGACCGAGCGGGACCTGAATCGGCCCATAGGACGCTAACCTGGCCGGAGACGATAGGGAAGCCCGCTTGGTTGTCTGTTTAGTAAGCTACCTAAATCTTGGTTTACTACCACACCACAAACCTAAAGGCCGGAGCGGGGAAGAAGAAAAGGATTTGACGCCTTGAATTTTTGGACCCTAGCATAGCAAACGCGGTTTTGAACCAATTGAACTGTTGAGGCTTAAAAATTCACCAGTAGGAGTCAAAACATGTTAAACAGGTTTAGCTAATAAAAGCCCGGACTTACCCGTACTGGTGGCTCAATTTACTGATATGGTCCTAAAAATCCGGACACGAAACTTTTTTAACTTCGTGTACCGATGCGTCGGCCCGGCATGAACCAATCCCAACAACCGAAACGAAAGTATACCGCCGAGTTTAACGGAGCCGTCCGCGCGGGCCGATGTGCTGCAGCTAGTAGCCAATGGTGAATCCATCATGGCCGTAGCCCGTAAGATGGGCATCAGCGATAGTCTGATTCATGCCTGGCGAAAGGCAAGTTGTAAAGGGGAGAAAAAAACCGATCAAAACCTTCAGCACGAAGTTGATCTTTTACGCAAACAGCTACGCCAGGCCGAGATGGAGCGACCGTCGCCCGGCGCGAGATCCTAAAAAAAGCTGTCGCCATTTTCAGCGGGGCTGCCCAAGCCGACAGACATAAGGCAAATCTATCGATTCATTCAGGCCGAAGAAACCGCCTTTCCAGTCAGACTGCTTTGTAAAGTGCTGGCTGTCAGCAAAAGTAGCTATTATGCTTATCGTAACGGCATAACCTTTATACAAGTGATCAACGATCAACCCGTGACAACGGCGATTGAAACGATCTTTTGGGAAAACACGCGACGATATGGGAGCCGTCGTGTACTGGAAGCGCTGAAAAAACAGGGAGTAAAGGCGGGTCGACATCGGGTTCGCCGATTGATGCACGAACAGGATTGGCGAGCGATTCAGCCCCGTAGTTTCGTGCCAAAAACGACTA
>NZ_QLMC01000021.1 GCF_003259745.1 Larkinella arboricola
CAAACCAAAACGGATCCGCAGTGATAACGGCCCGGAATTTATTAGCCAGGCCTTGCAGGATTGGTGCAAAGATCAGACCATTGAACTGTGTTGGATTGAGCCGGGTAAGCCCACGCAGAACGCCTATATCGAACGGTTTAATGGGACGTTTCGACGGGAGGTTTTGGATGCCCATATTTTTACCAGTATCAGGCAGGTAAGAAGAATAGTGGATGAGTGGCTGATGGAATACAATTCAGAACGCCCTCATCAGGCTTTGAAGTTTATGACGCCGGTCGAGTACCGACAGGCGGCTTAATTCCAATCAAAACTGGCTTACTATAGGGGGTAAGGACACCCCGTCGGGCAGGTTGCCCACATCAAACCGGAAGCGAAGCGCCTGCTGGCGTTTGCTCATGCGTTGGCTAAAGACCGCTTCGCCTTTCTGGTTGATCAGCGTGACTAGCACCGCACTGGTCGTTTCTTTTTGAACCGCTACCTGCAGTTTGCCATCGGCGGTGGTGTGGATTCCGCTTTGAAAGGCGGCTACTTTCCGGGGTTCTTTGGGCCCGGCTTGAGCCGCGTTGAAACTGGCAGTGGTTACGGCAAAGGCAATCAGCAGGGTGTTCAATAAGGCTTTCATGGCGTTTATTATTTAAAGGTTGTTATCTCTGTTTTTGTTGAATCAAAGGTCGGCACCGTTGCCAGCAAAGCCTGTCACAAATGAGTCAACTCCTGCTACTTTTGAGAAACGGTTACTTTTACCGGCAGATGAGGTACTTAGTGGGAGTAGCGAAGGTGGGTAGCGTGGACCTTCGAAGCGCTAAAAGCACGATGGCTGATAGGCTCATTGTGGGGCATATCCCGGGCAGAAACCCCTAGGCCAGGCTTATTGATGAGGGTACCCTCATCCCCTTTGGATCCTGTGTTATTTGTTAGGGCCGCCAAGGCCTGATACAAAACCCAACCCGTCAGTCAAAACGTTTCGGTGGAACGGATCTAGGCGGTATCGGAAGGCCGGGATATTGACTAAGAGTTAACCCGGGGAAAGTAAGCCCCGGCATTCACATCAATTACTTTTAGAAAAATTTCAAGGGCTAAAAGAAAAAATAATCGTTGGCCAGGGTAATCGGAAGGCCACGACCCGGCCGGGACAAAAGCACTTTTTCCCCAGGTCGTCCGGTCAGGAAAGCAGGTTTAGCGTAACGGTTTCGCCCGCAGGACTGAATGTTGAGGAATCCTAGTTCATCTATAAGGGCCTGACAAAGGATAGCTTAACGCCTGAGAGCCGAATGCCGAGAGTGCGATCTAATTTAGCGTTAGTTATCCGCTCTTAAAAAAGAACGATGCTTACTCCTAATGACCCGGTTGGTTGAAAACATTAACGATGTATACGTATCTGAATCTGTACAAGGAGCACTCTAACTCTTTCGCCCACAGCGCTTTTATGCCGTCTTATAGCTGTTCTCTAATGACCTCCTAGTTTTTAGAAGTAACTCAGCCGGAAAGAATGAAATTACAACGGAACAAAATAAAGAAATACGCTATCCTTTCTCTGTTAGCAACCAGTTGCACGTTGATTGTACTGTGGCGTATTTCCAGGTCACGAACGTTTCAATTTTTCGGCGAGATTTATCCCCACATCCAAACCGACCAGAAGGTCGTTGCGCTCACCTTCGACGATGGTCCCACCCGCCTAACCGACCGTGTTTTGCCCATACTGAAGGAATTGGACATTAAAGCGACATTTTTCGTAACCGGAAAGGCACTTGTCGAAAATATGCCGCAGGGAAAAAAGATTGTTCTGGCAGGTCATCAAGTAGGCAACCATTCCTACTCACACCAGCGGATGGTTCTGAAAACACCAGCATTCATCCGGGCAGAAATTGAAAGGACCGACTCGCTGATTCGCCGGGCTGGGTACCGACATGAAATTCTATTTAGACCCCCAAACGGGAAAAAGTTAGTTGCGCTTCCGTATTATCTGGAACAGACCCATCGAAAAACCATCATGTGGGATGTGGAACCCGAATCGTACGCTGAGATTGCGAATGATTCCAAAAAGATTGTCAGCCATGTCTTAGCCAATGTAAAACCCGGCTCCATTATTCTTTTGCACGTTATGGTTGCTGAAAGAAAGGAATCGGTCCAAGCGATTCGAGGCATTGTAAGGCAATTAAGACAGCGGGGGTATTCATTTAAAACGGTGTCAGAATTACTCGAACTCAATGCTAATTGAGAATGGGGCGTATAAAACGTACTGCTACCCCGGAAGAGTCGGTCGGCAGAAAGCCGCTACGGGGTTGATTCAGCCGTTCTACTTCAACCATGTTTGCCAGTAAGTAACCTTGAGTTCGATCTTCGGGTCCATCAACTCTCGGCCAATAGGAATATCATGGCCCCTCAACTAGTCGGAGACAAATCTAAAGAATTGGAATCGGAGTGGTCCGTCGCAACGGCGATCCGATCCGGCACGGTCCGACCTGGGTCGGCATACCGAATGTGAGGGAACCACACCGCGGCCGCGGACCGTGCCGAAGCCAGTGGGAGAAGGGCCATGATAATCAGGATTTCATGGCTTTTTTACCTTTTGCCTCAAGCAGGATCTTTTTTATAATATTCTCCATAACTTATGGGACCAAAAAGTAGGTTCACCCTTCTCTACAAAATTCAGGGTCAAAAAGTAGGTTCGGCTTCTTTTTGACTTTTCGCTTTATGAGACTAGCTTCCTGAACCCTATGAACAAAATCTTTGGCTATGCCCGCGTATCGACGGCCGATCAGAACCTGGATACCCAACTTGAGATGCTCCAGAAGTTTGGCTGCGATGAAATCTTCCAGGACAAAGTTTCCGGCGTTCACATCAGCCGCCCAGCCTTGGACGAATTACTTACCAAATTACGAGAAGGCGACACCGTGGTAGTCGCCCGTTTTTTCCGGTTGGGTAGGAGCCGCGACCACCTCATTTCCCTCATCAGCCAGTTTGCCCAGCAGGGCATCCAGTTTAAGGCACTGGATTTGGGCGTGGACAGTTCGACACCAGCAGGAAAACTGGTTCTGCAGATCTTTGCCGCTTTAGCCGAATATGATCGGGAGAGTATTTTGGAAAAGACGCGGGCGGGTCAGTTGTTGGCTAAGGCCAAAGGTAAACACATTGGTCGGCCCAGTGGCGTAGATATCGAGAAGTTCAAGAAGGTGAAAAAAGCTATTGAACGCGGTTTGTCCGTATCCGAGATTGTGAATCTGACTGGCATCAGTATATCCAGTGTCAAACGATATCGTAAACAGATTCAAAAATGATGATTGTGACTGTAAAACCAATATAGAACATTGGTTGAAAAGGGATAAAAGATTTATTAGAATTCATTTAATATGGATTAGTCTTCTCTTCTGCCCTTCGTCTCGGAATCAGTGCCTTCCTCCCGCAGTTCATTCTCTAATTCCTCAATCGATGGTAACTGGGATTTTAAGGTTTCAGGAACGGCTTTCGTCAACTCATAATCGGCAACACCCAGCGGATTTTTCATGCCTCCCAAGGCATATTCAGCCAAGGCTTCGTTTTTCCCTTTACAAAGCAGAAGGCCAATGGTCGGATTATCGTCGGGCGTGCGGAGATAATCATTAATAACATTGACATAGAAGTTGATCTGTCCGGCATCACCCGGCTCGAAATCACGGGCTTTTAGTTCAACCACCACATAACATCGCAGCCGAATGTGGTAAAATAACAAATCGATATAGTACTCTCCGTCGCCTACCCTAATTGGATATTGTCGACCCACAAAGGCAAATCCTTGTCCCAACTCCAATAGAAATTTGGTTACGTGCTGAACCAATTGGTCTTCAATATTCCGCTCCTTGGTTTTAGCCGTAGCCATTACAAAATCGAAGACATAAGGATCTTTAAGCAACTGGGTTGCCAGATCGGATTGAGGTTGCGGTAACGTACGCTGAAAATTGGTTAGTTTAGGTGTGGTCACCTGCCGCTGATACAAACCCAGGTCAATTTGATGCCGTAGCACATTTCGACCCCAACTTCCCTGTAACGATTGCTCAATGTACCATAGGCGTTGCGCCGGATCTTTAACCTTGTCCAACAAAATAATATGATGAGACCAGGTAACTTTTGATAGAGGAGACGCTAAGAAAAGAGTCTCAAAATCAGCGGTTTTTTCCAGAATAAAATCTACATCAACTTGGGACTGCTCTGCTAATGGCAATTCTGCAACACCATGTTGCAGAATTAAAGGCAAGTTGGCCGTCACAAACTTCTTCATATAGCCCAAGTTGCGGGTGGAAAACCCTTCCAGACCAGGATACGTATGGCGAAGGTCCGCCGAAAGCCGATCAATCACTTTACTTCCCCAGCCTTGCTGCTGTTGATAGGAAAGAATCAATCCGCCTACCTGCCAATAGGAGAGTAACAATTGCTGATTGGCTGAAGTAGCAACTTTAACTTGAGCTTGCTGAATCTGATGTTTAACGCGTTGTAAAAATTCAGGATACCGGGATAATGCGGACATGAGTGCAAGTTAGGAAAACATGCTGCCAAAATAAGTGGAACTTAACAAATAAAATGGAATTGTTTAGACGTTTTTTTAGTGTACAAGCACTAATTGGTTTGAATACAATATTATGAAATACAGCGATTAATTCTGGCTCGTAAATTCTATTCTAAACCCTCTTTAGAAACGTGTAAAATGTGTGCATTGATCCGTGAGTAAGAGCACATTAAATTAAGTTCAGGTTAACATAATGAAAGTTATATAACAGAATTTCGGGCTTCGTATTAGTTATATTTCCTTAGTTATTTTTACTTTGCATAAATTGATATCGTTCTTAGAACGGGTATATTTGTACGCTTTGTTTTAATTTTTAATTGTGTTAGGCATTTTTGTCAATGCGCTATTGTCTTTTCGTCATCCTGTGGCTTTTGAGTGTCCATTTTCTATATGCCCAAACTAATTCGATTGAAATGACCGTTTCGGCCACTCAGTTGTGTCGTGGAAACGATTTTACTTTTTATTTTACAACAACAGGCACTTTTCAACCTAGCAACTCCTTTCACCTGCAAATAAGCCATAGCAGATCTGATCTATTTCAAGATATAACTGGCAATGTCACTTCTAGTCCCGCTACCGTCCGCTTACCTGATAGTTTAGAAATTGGGCAAACCTATCGATTCCGACTCGTTTCTAGTGCTCCAGTTACTTACAGTAACTATATTGGGGAATTCCTTATCCAAGCGGCTCCAATAGCCCGGTTAGTTGGCAGTTCTAAAGATAGCAGTGTTGTTTCACTGGGTGAATCGGCTCGTTTGCACGTAGTATTAACGGGCGGTGCGCCGTACAAACTTTGGATAAATGACACGCTTGAGTATCATGACATCTATTCAGCAGATACGTTTGACTCATTTCCGATAGTACCTCAAAAAACAACCAACTACCAATTAACCCGGGTGCAAAATGGTTGTGGAAACGGCCAAGTGTCGGGCTCAACGACGGTGAGTGCCAGCAAAGTTGGGTTTCAGCTAACGAAATATCCTTCCATCCACTTTTGTCCGGGAGATACTATTTATCCTACTTACTTCTCCAACCAAGATTTACCAGCTACCACGCAATTTAGAATCGATTGGATTAAGCCAGACGGGGCCGTCACACATACCACTACTGCGACCGTTCGTCACCAATCTTTGGTTATACCATCACCCCGAACACTCACTGGATTTTATACGAACGGTTTAGAATCAGCCTATAAGCTGATCATTTATAACACCGATTTGAATATCAGAGTTATGCTTCCGGCCGTTTATCTGAGGCCGGTTCCTACTATAGAATTGTTAGAATCTGTCTCAACGCCATTCGGGTTACCTGCGGTTCTATTGGCAAAAGCGACAAATGCTGTTGGTTCACCCGCTGTGATCATGCAGGACAGTAGTCTTGTCCCCTTATCCGAAAGAATAACACCGGGAATTTTTCATCTTGCTCTTGCCCCTACCAAGTCGACAGAGTATTCCATTCAACAAATCTTTACCTATGGCTGTGACGCATCGGCTCAAATAAAGGGCAAAGCAACCGTTACAGTCACAGACGGCATTCGACTTGATTCTATTAGCCGATCTCAAGTCTGTGTAGGGCATCAAATCAGTGTTTTTTTTACAACCAATTTTGCCTTCACCGATTCCGCTAAAGATTTTGTCGTCGAAGCAGGTGATAACATTAGCGATAATCGTTTGACGGTTCGCTTTACCTTTCCCATCGTTCAAATTGAGCCCGGGAAACTGATCATAAAAATACCGGATCATATCCCCCCGGGTACATACGATTTCCGCCTTCGACGCCTACATGATGGCCTGCTCAGCTCGCTAATTCGAGCAATACATATTAATAAGTCGCCTACGGCGACTTTATTTTCGGGCTCGGTCCATCTAGATCAGCCCAGTTTATATCACTTGCCTTTTGAAACGACAGGCGGCACGAATGGCTTGGAAATAACGCTATCGGATAGCACTAACTTCACCTATCCGACACCAGATTGGTCAAACTCCGCATTTCATACTTTATCCCTACAAGTTCCAGATACAAGAACTTATACGATTCAGTCTGTTCGTAACCAGTGCGGGGAAGGGCAGGCAACAGGAAGTGTCCATATCTCGGTTTCTTCTCCGACGATCCCGATTATTCAGATTACGACCATTGGATCTCGCCATGAGCTACCCACTCAGGTCAGGGTTTGTGAGGGTCAGCAAACTACCGTGCGATTTGTGGTAACAGGTCCTCAATTTTCCAATTCATCTTATAAAGTTGAGATAAGCGAATACCGAAGTGAATGGACAGGGCAGATCGTGGGTAGCGGCTCTTCGTCTCCCCTTCTAATTACGCTTCCATCAAACGCTGGTCGTTATAAACTACGAGTTGTCGCTCAGGACGGTATCAAGAGTGAGGAAGTTTATCTTGAAGTAGCCGCTACTACCGCTGCCGCTAATTTAAGTTTAAGTTACTTTGGCCCATTAGGTTTAAGTCAAAATGCCGTCAAAATTGCTATTCCCAGCTATCCCAAATCAGTTATATATTTGAACAGTTCCATTTACGATGCCCAGATCAAGGCGAGTTCCGGCACCTTAGATGGTAAGTGGCTTGGTAGAACCTTTGGACTAGGCAAGCCGGACGCTCCTTTGGAGCGAACTACCTACACCATACAAAAGGTCAGTAAGGCTTGCATTCAGCAGTTTTACCCTAACGTGGCGGAGGTAAAGGTTGATCCGTTTCTACTTTACCAAAATACAGTAGATTCCTACCTTTGTCCAGGCAGTCAACAAGTAACTATACCTTATAAAATTGTTGGAGTGGTACCCCCAGGCACTCAATTTCTGGTTGATGTTCATCAGGATAATGGCCCAAGCCGTACTCTGTCAGCATCCCGCCAGCAGGGGAGTTTACAGGTTATCCTAACTAATTTATTACCTGATAAATCTTACCGTTTGCAAATAAAAGCTGTGCTGCCAGACCAGCAAGTTATCTTAGCTCGCCAGTATTCGCCGTGGGACAATGACCGAATAACGATCCGTACGGCATTGAAAGTTACACTCTCAGCGGCCCAACAACAAACTACCATTGACCTTCCACCCAATCAGTCCGCTACACTTTATTTAAATGGCAATGACACTTTTGGAGCAGTCTTATCGGAAGGAACAACTGTTACTAACGTAACTGGTACAAGTATTAACGTAAAACCCAGGCGAACAACTCAGTATCAGATCCGATCAGCTTGGTCGGAATGCGGGTATGCTAAGGATACTACATCAATTTTAGTTCGGGTTCAACCAGGATTACGGGCTTTCTCACTAGCATCAGGCAGCATCTGTCGTGGTCAGAAACTGGCGCTTTCATTTCAGGCGGTAGGCGATTTTGAACCGGGCCATGAATTGGGGATCTTTGTGCGACGGGTAGATGACAGTCATTGGCAGCGGATCGCAGCAACGACAGATCTGGACTTCGTGGGTGCCATTGCCATGCCCACTTCATTACCAAGTGGTATATATCATGTAAAAATAGAAAGTATAACGCCTTCAGACATTCGAATGTCCAGCGAATTAGGAACCATATCGGTGGCGGGCACACCAAATTTAAAGCTATCGGGAACGGCCACTGCCTATAAAAATGATTGGGTTCTTTTCGCCGTTCCGGAATCCGGAGGCTATATAAATGGTTTAGCTTTGCAAGGTGGGAGTATCCCAGTAACTGCCCAGCTCATAAACAACCAGTTAACATTTCAAGCGGTAGAGTCGGCTACTTATTGGGTCGATCATATCGCTAATGGTTGTGGTTCCGGTGAAGTAACCGGAACCGTTACGGTACAATTAATTTCATCCGCGTCTACCACAATGCGACTGGTGGAATCATCTACAGTGCTCTGTGCTGGAAAAACTGCCCAGGTGTACTTTAAGCAAACTGGTCACTTTAACTCAGCGAACCGATTTACGGTTCAGCTTTCAGATTCAACCGGAAAGAATTATAAGTCACTAGTCACTAGCGGAACTTCATCGCCGTTAACGGTTTCGATCCCGGTGGATACCCCGTCAGGAAAAGGTAATCGGTTACGAGTTGTCAGCAGCGATCCCCCTAACGAAGGGGCATCAAGCCCGCGAAGTATTCAAATCTCTCCGGTGGTGAGCGGTACTCTGACCGGTACAACTACACTCACGAAAGGCGATTCGGTTACATTGACGATGAATTTTAGTGGCCTGCCAAACTGGAATTATAGGGTTGAACAGCAGACCGGTCATCTAACAGGACTAGCAGAAACAACACCTCATCGGATTTATTTACGAGTAGATACAACGACTACTTATAAATTAGTTCAAGTTAGCACTGCTACCTGTGGGGTGGGTCAGTCCTATGGTCAAGCCATTATAACGGTTGCCCCTTTGACATCAACAACGGCTCATTTTGACAGCCAAGTGCAAGTTTATCCTAATCCTACATCATCCTTGTTAATGATTAACGTACAAGCTCCTCAGAGAAGGACGCTAACAATTTCTCTCAAGGATATACAGGGGCGCTTATTAAATGAGCACCATTATGTCATGGATGGCAAACTCACTACAACGCTATCTATGAGTGAGCAACCAGCAGGCATTTACCTCGTAGAATTGGTGAGTGGCCCCTCTCGATCAACCGTTAAGGTAATTAAACAATTATGAGTGCGTATTACACAGAATCAAACTGACGTGCCCCTAGAAAACTGAGCCGATCTAATGTATAGAAAAAGGAACGGCCCGCGGCGATCTGAAATACTTCTGCAAACAAACCTCCATGAATAAAACAGCGAAGACGTTTATAATTATCTCTTTAAACTGTTTACGCACGCAACAATATCTTAAGGGTGACATAAGAGTTTATACGCATATGCCCTCTCCTCAGTCCGCAGAAAGTGGACGACGTACATCCTTTTGAACTTTTTTAACAAAAGCATTACGCACGTTATGCTTTTGTTAAATAACCCTTACTAGGCTTCGGCTAGATGTTCTTAGCTTCGTAAGTCGGTGAAATCTTTGTTGCTCTTGCCGATATTACACTTTCGGCATAGTGTCTGCAAGTTTGCCAGCTCATCGCGGCCACCCAATGATCGAGGGAGAATGTGATCGACGTGCAAAACAATACCGTGTTCTTTTGCACTGCGCCGACAGCTACAACACGTCCAGTTGTCCCGGGCCAGTACCTGGTACCAAAGACCGGCACGGACAAACCGGTAACTATCAAGTTCAGGTAGTTGAATTTCTTGGATTTCAGCTCTAGTCAATTCAGGCGGGTTTCGGTTTGTAAGCCATTTTGTCAACGCTTTAACCTGATCGGGAAAAGCCGGTTTTATGCCTTCTGCCAAGGCGTAACAGATATCTAGTATCGGAAATGCCAACACAAATGCAACTACTAACTGGTCAATAGCTAGTGGATTTTCTATTGGAAAGTATAAAGCCGACGACTGAACTTCAAAAAAGTACTCATCCGTCAGCATATGTTTAATCGGACTCAGCTTCTTTTTTCCTTCAAGAGTGTGGTAGTTTAGATTTCCTGCATTTAGAAGGGCTGTAAAACTTTCATAATGGTGTCTTAAATACTTTTTAAGATTCCAGAAATAAGTCTCATCTGAAAAAGTAAAAGGCCAAACATTAACTGTCATTCGACCGGTATTTGTTACTTGGAAATAAGCTGATGCCGGATGTAAGGCGTACGGCTTCCCATCTTCCCGCTTTACCTTAAGCTGACGATCAAAGAGTCTTCGTCCAGATATGCCAATCAAAACTAAATCCGTATCCTGGTTTACCTTCGCTTCTTTTCGGTGAGAAGGACTGTAAACAAAATTATACCGTTCAAATGGGTCAATCCCGTAAGCTTCTTTCACTTCCTGTAAAGCCATATCGAGCAGCTTCTTCAAACGAGGGAAAAAGTAATTTTGGAGCGTATTCAGTTTGGTTTTCGTATCAGGAATTGAAAATATCTCGGTGTCGCGAGCTTCAAAAACAAGGGCTTCTGTAGAGGTCATTAACGAGAGAGGATTACTCGATCCAAATTAATTTAAGGTTTTTAGGACTCAGGCTGTTAAATAGGAGGAATTTCACCTTGATTCACTAATGCCTTTGCCTGTATTTCAGCCTGTTAACCGGTGCAGGTGGGAATTCTCATGCAGATCCTACAAGAAAGTATACGGTATTGTGTACTCACCTTACTTCCTTTGACCATGCCCCTTCTGAACAATTTAAAAACTGCTTTAACGCCGGAGTATCAAAGCGACGCTAGCCAACCAGAAAAACCGATTGCTACAAATCAGGATTCACTCAGAATTGTAATTGGCCTATTGGGTATATCACTTCCGCTGATCTTACTCTTTGGCCTATACGGTTTCAGTGGTCATGCCAGACCCTTAGAATCAATCAGCCATTACTTTTACACCCGGATTAGCAGTGCATTTATCATCACGTTAGGCTTGCTAGCCATTATCTTGATGGTTTATAAAGGAAAGAAGCCAATTGATTTTGTTCTCTCTTTCATTGCTGGCATTTTTGCTTTGTGTGTGGTCATCTTTCCCACTTCGAATTTAGCTCCTGAATGCCATCACGCCGATTTTTTGTACTCAATTACCTTCATTGAACCCGATCACATTTATAGTGGCTTTCACTTCTTTTCAGCCGCCGTCTTTCTAGTTTCACTGGCGTTAATGTCCTTCTTTCGATTCCCGCAAGATGATTCTTCGGATGAGAAACCGGGTATGCTGGACAAAACCCTCTACCGGACTTGTGGAATCATAATGATTCTTGCCCTGCTCACAATCGCTCTAGGTAAGTTAGGAATACTATTCGATAAAAGCTGGTTTGAGCACCCGAACAGTGCAACGTTTTGGCTAGAAGCCGTTGCAGTATGGGCATTTGGCTATTCGTGGCTACTGAAGGCCGGCTTCTTTTCCAAGTTATCCAATTTCGTATTGAAGTAACGGCATCATAAATTAGTGAAGCTACACTTACAGCTACTTCTATGGATCAACTGATTGAACTTGCTGCTAACTCGACTCTTGCAACGTTTCATTGGCGAGATCGAGGAGTTGCACCTACTGGCTACATCAAAGGAATGGCTGTTGTCTATGCCAGAGTTTATTGCAAGTTCAAAGCAGGAGATGCCACAGCGGTTGAGATGGCGAAAGCCAATACCGGTAACCCTGACAGAGATGCGCTTGCATGGTACGAAGCGTTATTCGCTCATGCTGGAATGACAAATGACACTGCGGGAGTGGATACGCTTCGGCATTTGTTTGTGCTGCTGATCGGTCTTGGAATGCGCGAAAGTTCAGGGAAGTTTTGTGTTGGACGGGATCAATCCGCCACCAATACAACGGCGGAAACAGCAGAAGCCGGTTTATTTCAAACGAGCTTTAATGCCCGCAATGCCAGTTCCTTGTTACCGGTACTGTTCAACCAGTACTTGGCAAATCCAGTGGGCTTTGTTGAAATCTTCCGGGAGGGAGTAAAATGTAAAGCCCATAATCTTGAAAATTTCGGATCGGGTCCTGGGAAAGAGTTTCAACGTCTTTCAAAAGATTGCCCGGCCTTTGCGGCTGAATTTGCCGCCGTTGGGCTACGGAAACTCCGAAAGCATTGGGGACCCATCAATCGAAAAGAAGTAGAAATTCGGCCCGAATGTGATCAGCTACTTCGAGAGGTTCAAAACGTGGTCGATGCCCTGAACCTATGCCCGATCTAATAAAGAAAGCCAGACGACGGTTGAAGTCACCTGGCTTTTATTCATCGCTTAATCCGTGGTTAATCTTTCAATCAGGTGCCTTTCACAGCATCCCCACACATCAGCGATTTACTACTCTATAACGCATCGGGTTAACCCATTGTTTTTACTTCTGCTGAAAAAGTTTTCAACTCCCTGCTCACGGCTTTACTTCGGGGTTCACCTCATCGGCTTGTAGCGTCTCCTGCGGCATCTGGTAGCGGGCCAACTGCTCCAACTCCAGCCAGTGGTGATACAGCTCATTCCGGCGCTCGTGCCGTTGCAGCTTGAAGCGGCTATGCTCCCGCTTCTTTTGCAGGTGCTCCAACGGGGTTATCTTCTGGTCGGTAAAGGCATCGGTATGAATCTGCATAATACTATTCTCAACCGGATCGGTTAGTTGCCGTTCCAGCCGGTCGTGTTCCCGCTCCCGCGTCAGCAACCGGTAACGGGTTCGTAGTTCCAGCAGGGCTTCGTTGTATTCGTAGTGGGCTTTGGCATCGATGCCGTCGAGTTTGGCCTTCATGACGGTTTTATCCCGGTCGATCTGGGCCAGTGTCGAAGTGCCGAGTGTGACCGTGGGCAGTCCGAAGGCCCATCCCACGTTGGGCAGGTAGTACCACCACTTCTTTTTGTGGACGGTTTCAAACTCCTTGCGGTCGGCCTGCCACTTGGTGGTGTAATACCGTTTGAGATTGGTTTCGTAGACACTCAGGGGCTGAATCGGTAGGTCATCGTGTTGTTCCGGTGGCTGGGGCTGCGCCCCGGTGGATAGACTGACCAGCAGCATCAGCAGCAAGCCCTGTCCTGAACCCTTAAAAATGAGCCAGTGAAAAGTAGCGTAAAAAACATAACTTTCACTGTAATTGAAAAGGGGAATGAAAGCAAATCGATTTACCGAATCGCAGATTGTAGCGATCCTTAAACAACAGGATAGCGGTCAAACCGTCGCCCAGATTACCCGGGAGCATGGCATTAGTGAGGCCACGTTTTATAATTGGCGGGCCAAATACGGCGGCATGCAGGTTTCGGAAGTCAAGCGGCTTAAAGAGTTGGAAGAAGAGAATCGCCGGCTGAAGAAGATGTATGCCGAGCTGAGTCTGCAAAACGAAATTATTAAGGAGGTTCTG
>NZ_QLMC01000022.1 GCF_003259745.1 Larkinella arboricola
CGGACCAGTGCCTTAAAATGGGGCTTGTTAAACCGTGAACAGGGGCAGTCCGGGTTAAAAAAATGCAGGAGAACGGGTTTATTGGCCGGTAACGCCAGGCGGTCCTGTAAAGCAATCACGGTTCCGGTTTTCACCGGCTTATAATTTTCGGGGACGGGCGTAGGCAACTGATACAGCCAGTCGTTATACCAAAACAAGGCTATAACCGCTGAAAGCAGCACCAATAACCACATCATCACCAAACTTTTTCGTATCATAATACGTGCTTTATTTGCTCCCATAAACCCACTGACAGCGCAAAAGCCGCTAATTGTTCAGTTACACTGTTGTTGGAAAGTAGCTCGTGGCACTAGGGAAAGGCAATAACAATGCCATGTTTATATCTATAAGTGATCGATAACATTTACGATAGCTTTAGCGGTATTACGGTTACTTGAGTCGGTTGCCGGGAAACTAAACCTGCCTGACCGGGAGTTTTTACCCTGCTTAAAGGAAACCGCTGATTGTGGGCCGGTTCATAGAGTAGATACCGCCGGGCTGTCTGGTGAGGGCATGAACCGATAGAGCGGTTTGGTCCCTCTCCATAAAAATAAACAGTTGGGTTACCTTAGTATACAACTGGATACCGACGCCCCGGCCCAACCACTTTATTTCTTTAATGAAAGCAGGCCCTTCAGTAGTTCTTGATTGAATTCACCCAGAGTGGTTTGATGCAGCAGTAAATAAATTTGGTCCCGGATCGCTTTGAACTGGTTGTGTAGGGGGCAGGGGTTGATCTCCGAACATTGTTTGAGCCCCAGTGCGCAACCATAAAATAGACCGTTTCCGTCTACCGCTTCGACTAGATCACTCAGCGGTCTTGCCCGCGCAGCCTCATCGATATAAAATCCACCGTTGGGGCCTTTGGCGGACTTGATCAGTCCTTTTCGGCTTAAATCCTGAAGAATTTTGGCCAGATAAAGCTCCGGCGAATCAATGCCGGCAGCAATGTCCTTGATGCCCACCTTACTGCCCAAAGAGGATTTGTGAGCAATGTAAAACACGGCCCGAATCGCGTATTCACATGTTTTTGAAAAGATTGCCATTGTTTTTGAAACAAAAGTAAAAATAATTAAAAGATATTCTTGTCCTTTTCTGGATCCGGGGTTAAGTTTGCCATTAAAAGATAAAAAGGTATTAATATATTATATAGCATGACAACTGAACAGAAAGAATTTGTGCGGGCCACCGTACCGGTCTTAAAAGAGCATGGCGTAGCCTTGACGACCTACTTCTACAATCGAATGCTGACGCATAACCCCGAGTTGAAGAACGTCTTTAACAGCGCCAACCAGCGGACCGGAGCACAGCCTACCGCACTCGCCATGTCGGTGCTGGCCTATGCCGAGCACATTGATAATCCGGGCGTTTTAACGCAGGCTGTTGGCCGCATCGCCCATAAACACGTCAGTCTGGATATCCGTCCGGAGCAGTATGCCATTGTGGGCAAGCACCTGCTGGCGTCCATCCGTGAAGTATTGGGCGAAGCAGCCGGCCCCGAGTTGATGGACGCCTGGACAGCGGCCTATAACCAACTGGCCCAAATCCTGATCGGGGCCGAAGCGAATTTATACCAGGGTTCGGTTGATAAAGAGGGTGGCTGGAGCAGCTGGCGTCCATTTGTAGTTCGGCAAAAGGTGCGCGAGTCAGCCGAAATCACATCGTTCTACCTGTATCCTACTGATGGCGGTAAGGTGGCTGATTTTTTGCCGGGTCAGTACATTACCGTGCGCTTGTTTGTGCCCGAGTTGAACGTACTTCAGCCCCGCCAGTACAGCCTATCCTGTGCGCCCAATGGTAATTATTACCGTATTTCCGTCAAACGAGAATCGGGCGATCAACAGCGGCCTGCGGGGTATGTCAGTAACATGCTGCACCACCAGGTTCAGGAAGGCGCAATCCTGGAAGTGGCTCCTCCAGCCGGAGACTTTACCCTGGATATGGATAAAACCAGCCCGGCGGTATTCATTAGCGGAGGGGTGGGCTTAACGCCTTTTATGAGCATGCTGGAGTATCTGATTCAGGCGGGGAAAGACCGGCCCATCACCTGGATTCACGGCTGTCGGGGCTATGAGGTCCACGCCTTTAAAGACACCGTAAGCGAATTAAGCGATCGTCATGGTGTCATGTCGGTGCATACCTTTTACGACCAGCTTGAGGACCAGACGCAGGATAACTACTATGAAGGGTATGTAGACCTGAGCAAAGTGAAAGATGCCATTGTCCCGCAGGCGGATTATTACATTTGTGGACCCGGTATATTCATCAAAAAGCATTTTGATTACCTACGCTCGGAGGGGGTGGACGCTTCGGCCATTCATTTTGAAGAGTTTGGGCCAGCCATCCTAGTGGTAGCCTAACTATAAAGAAGCCCTTAACCGGGCTTTTTTCTTGCGCCATACATCACTGCCTGGGGTAGCTATCATTTTAAAGACTTTTCAGGCCGGTTCGTAGTCTAATTGTTTCCGTATTATTTGTGTGGGACAAAAAAGCATTGA
Source organism: Larkinella arboricola (assembly GCF_003259745.1). Lineage (GTDB taxonomy): Bacteria > Bacteroidota > Bacteroidia > Cytophagales > Spirosomataceae > Larkinella > Larkinella arboricola. Next base: position 2,538 of record NZ_QLMC01000022.1, read on the forward strand.
TATGACCTCGAATCAGGGGATGAAAAATGTGGTAAAGTTTCGGCTTACGGGCACACCCGAAGGTAATCTGCTGGTGAGCTTCTATTACCTGGATATCACCAGTCAGGAAGCGGTCAACTGGCACATTGCCGAGCAGTTGGTGGATGGACGGCTGAGCGCCCCGGTGTTGTATGAAGGTAATTTGCAGAACAACAAGGTGTACCCCCACATCTACAAGCTGCTCGAGCGAGTAGAACCCTACGTCAACTGCGTACGCATCGAACGGGTCCCCTAGTCTCCTCTCCCCTATCTAGCTAGCTACAGTCTATCAAAAAGCCAAACGACTCACGAATCCGGAATCAGAATATACACAGAGCCTCCTAAGCGTTTACCGGAAACCTTTGGCTTAATTCTTGCCCAATAGGTTTGTGGCTTTCCTGAGCACCTCGGGTTTGACCACCTTACAGTGTATGACATCGATTGATTCTCCCTATCAGCTTCAGCAAGTGGCCTGTTTGCAGCAGCTTATTCCTATTGCCGTGCTGCATTGTCTTCCCCTACTGGAAAATGACCAGCTCGTCGACTTTCGCTATTCATGGGTCAATCAAAAAGCCGTCGAACTATCGGGGCGCGGCCAGCAGGCTTTTGAACACCAGACGATGCTCACGCTGTTTCCCTCCGCTCGAGCTTCGGGTCTGTTCAACCGCTTTGTCCAGGTTTGGCAAATGGGCGATCCGTTGCGCTTTGAACACCCCTACACCCGCCAAGACCGTACCGGCTGGATCGATATCACCATTGACAAACAATACGACGGACTCCTCATTACCGCAACGGATATCACCCCCTTCAAAGAGGCCCAGCTGGCTCTGGAGCAACAAACCCAGCAGCTGTTAAACATAGCCCAGCAATTGCCGGCGGGATTGGTCCTGTTTGAGCCGGTTTATAATCCGGTCGGCGATCTCGTCGACTTTCGCTACGGCTTAACCAATCCGGCCAACGCCCACACCTTGGGGTCTTCCGTTGAGGATCTAACGGGCCGAAACCTGCTGGAGCTGTATCCAGCAGCCCGCCGGCTTGGCACCTTCGGCCGGTTGAAACAGGTGCTGGAAACGGGGGTTTCCATGCAATATCAAACGCAGTACCAGGCTGACGGGCTGGATTTGCGGGTGGAAGGGCACTTAACCCGCATCGACCAGGGCGTATTGATGATGTATCTGGACCAGACGTCCCTACAGCAACAAGCCCAACAGCTTCAGGATAAAAATGAGGAGCTGCACTTGACTAACCAGGCATTAACCCGCGTCAACCTGCGCCTGGAGGGGCTACAGGCCATCGAGCGGACCTTGCTTGACCGCCATTCGAGCGATCAGAGCCCCGAAATGACCGCCCTGGCGCACACCCGCCAACTGGTTCCCTGCCAGCAATTGGTCGTCTACCAGTTTGATCAGGAAATGGGCCTGGCGCGCTCGAAAAGCTGGCTTGTGGGCCGAAAGGTGGCGATTCATATAGGATCGGACCTGCCGGCCCACCTGTTTCACATCGAACCGTTGCTCAGCGGCCAGCCCTGGGTGATTGATCAATTACAACCCCAGCAGCCGGGTTTGCCCCCCGAACTGCTCCTCTACCAGCGCGGCTACCGCTCACTGCTGGTGGTGCCCCTATTCAGTCAGCAGCAGTACATCGGCGCCTTTATCCTGCTGGCGCAGACCCCTCATTTCTTTACCCAGGAATACCAGCAGATTGCCCAGGAAGTCGGCAGTCAGTTAGCCATTGTCCTCGAGCAGCAACGCATGGAGCAGCAGCTCAAAGCCTATACCCAGCAACTGGAAAGCCGGGTTCGATATCGAACCCGGCAGATCAGCCAGTTATCCGCCCTGCAACAGGCCATCCTTAAACATGCCGGTCAGGCCATTGTTTCAACCGACCTACATGGTGTGATCCAGACGGCCAACCCGGCTGGTGAAAAACTGCTGGGCTATGGCCAGGGCGAGCTGCTGGGCCGACAGGTTTGGATGAGCCCCAAATCAACCGACCAGAAGCCTGCCCTCATCGGCGTTCAGGCCAGCCAGACTGCCAGGCCCGTTTGGAAAATAATTGAGCCGGTGCTGGCCACCCACGAGTACTTCCACGGCGAATGCCATGTGCTAACCCAGACCGGCGTTAGTGTACCGGTGCTATTGACCGCCAGCGTTTTGCAGGATGAAGCCGGAACGCGGGTGGGTTATGTGGGTATTGCCACGGATATATCCGCTCTGAAAGCGGCTGAAAAACAGTTACGGAACCTGAATCAGCGGTTTGAGCTGGCCACCCAGGCCGTGGGCCAGGGAATCTGGGAGAATGATCTGGAGCAGGGCAAACTGATCTGGGATGACCGGCTATGGGAAATGCACGGTATTGAACCCCAGGGACCTGACTGGAGCCTGCGGGAGTATATAAACCTGGTTCACCCCGACGATCGGGCGAGTTTTCTGGCCGGTACGCACTATGTCTCGCCCGAGGACCGGCTGGCGAATGTGAGCCGCATTATCCGGCCCGATGGAAGGCTGATCTACGTCGAACACCAGGCGCTGGTGGTGCGGAACCCGCAAGGGGCTCCGGTTCGGGTTATTGGTGTGACCTGGGATGTAACCGAGCGCAAACAGGCCGAGCAGGCGTTGCAACAAGCATTGCAGCGGGAGCAGGAGTTGAATAGGCTCAAATCGCAGTTTGTCTCAACGGCTTCGCACGAATTCCGGACGCCCCTGACAACGATACAATCCAGTGCAGATTTAATGGAACTGTACCTGAAACAACCACCGGAAATCGCCGGGCCAGTGTTGGAAAAGCACTTAAAGGTTATTGGCCAACAGGTGCATCATCTGGATGGGCTGCTATCGGACTTGCTGACGATGGGCCGCATTGAAGCGGGCCGAGTGGCATTTACCCCCCAGCAGGTTGACTTATCGGAATTGTGTCAGCAGGTAATTGCCGACCACTTTAGCCACCAGCCGGACGGTCGGGTGGTCCAGGTGTCGGTGGCCGGTGCCTCATACCGGGTTAATCTGGATAAAAAGTTAATGGGTCATGTACTGACCAATCTGCTTTCCAACGCCTTCAAGTTTTCCCAAACCAACCCCCGGCTAGTGATTCGGTTTGAAGATCAAATGGTTGTCCTGGAGGTAATCGACGAAGGCATTGGCATCCCCGCCCAGGACCTGCCTACCTTATTCCAGACGTTCTCCCGGGCTCGCAACACCACCGCCATCCAGGGCACCGGTCTGGGACTGGTGATCGCCCGCCAGTATGTGGAACTGCACGGGGGCACGCTGACGGTCCAAAGCCAGGAACAGCAGGGAAGTACCTTCAGGCTGATTTTACCCCGGTAAGTCTCGGGTTAAACTACTGCATTGGCCCATCTGCTGATATTTGTTCAGGTCATAGAAACCCGTCTGATTGTTCCAGAACAAAAGCGGAACACGTGTCAACGGATCGGCTCGCCAATTACTCCACATAAAGTACTCGGAAACTTTTATTCGCTCTGGAGTACTTTCGCCGGATTACGCTTGGCCGCCTTCATCGTCTGCGATCCGATCAGCATGAAGGCAATCAGCAATACCGCCAGCAAGCCGACAAACAACTCGGCCATCTGCACGGGAGTATGATATGGGAAATGGGTGAGCACCACGTTTTCGAAGAACAGGTACGTTACGGGCAGCGCGATGAGGGTCGCTATGGACAGTTGCAGCAGAAAACCGCGGCTCAATAAGTAGATTAAGCTGCCCGCACTGGCGCCCATCACTTTACGGATACTGATCTCCTTCAGCCTGGTTTCAGTCGTAAACACCACCATGCCGAACAAGCCCATTGATGCGATTGAAATAGCCAGCAATGAAAGGAAGCCAATGATCTTGATCATGGCAGAATATTCGCTGTAGGCCTCTTCTATTTCTTCGTCGTAGAATTTAGCCCGAAAGGGATGAACACGATCGATCTTTTTCCAGACCGACTCAATCCTGGCTCGGGTTGCCAGCAGGTCTTTGCTTTGTATTCTGGCATTGATGATAGCCGGATCCTGGGGCGTCCAGAACAGGAAAACGACCGGCCCAATGAGGTTGTCGACCTTCCCATAGTGAAAGTCTTTTATGACGCCAACAATGGTCATCGGGCGTCTAAGTCCCTGGGGATTACTGAATGTGATCACTTCGCCGATGGCTTTCCGGGGATCGTTGGCAGCGATGTTAAATCGTTTTAAAACCTGCTGATTCACGATGATCTCCCTGATACCGTCGGCGGTAGTGGGCCGTGTCCTAAAATTTCCTCCAGCCAGAAGCTTGTATTCATGCAGCGACAAGTAGTTTTCGTCAACGTGGTTGGTCATTACCAGGGCAGAGTCGCGCGAGTCTTTGTATTTGATAAATCCACCCCAAGCATTCCCGACACTGGTGGTAATCAACGACCGCGACAGCGCCGTTACTTCGGGCATCTGGCTCAGTTCCTTTAGAAGCGCATCCGGTTTATTCCCCTGCATATGAATGTTGAGAATATTTGCTGTGTTGAAGCCCAGGTCGAAGGTCAGAATGTTTTTGTACTGCACATAGCCGATGGCGGTGGTGGTAATAAAGATCAGGGTAAAGGTGTATTGAATCACTACCAGGGCGCGTCTGAGTATTACATAGTTGAATAGTTTTACCGACGAGCTATTCCTGAGCGCATGAATAGCGCTGACTCTCGCAAAGAACAGGGCCGGCATCAGGCCAGCAATAATTCCTACAGTAACCGAAAAGACGATAAAGGCTATGATCATTGAGGGAGTAAGCTCAAGCTTCACCGTACGCTGCATTTCCGGAGCCAGGCTAATCAGCTGCGGCCGCAAGGCCAGAAAGAAGAAGCAGGAAAGCAGAAGGGCTACCAGGGAGATCAGGATTGCCTCCACCAGAAACTGTTGCCATACCTGGCTCCTGTCGGCACCGATCGCTTTGCGAAGACCGACTTCCTTGAATCGGCGCATGGCTCGTGCCATCGAAAGATTGGTATAGTTGAAACAGGCCGACAAGATCACCACGAGTGCCAGCCCACCGAGTATCCAAAGCACAACCGTCGGCATGTGAGGTCCCACCGAGCCAGGACCACCCTCGGAGCGACGGAGACTCTCTCCGACCACAATCTTGTATAAAGGAAGAAGCTCAAGTTGGATCTGCGTGTTTGCTTCGACGCGATTTTCCTCCTTTGCAAGGGCGTCAAGCTGCGACTGGATGGAAGCGATGTCGGCATTTTCGGGCAGCAGCAGGTACACGTAGTTCGACGACATACTTGTCCATTTTTCGAAGTTGTCGTTGTTCTTATTGAGCTGCCCGGCCGTTGCCAGTGATACCAACGCTTCGAAACGGAGGTGCGAAAAGAAGGGAACGTCCTTCATCACACCCGTCACCTGGTAATCGAGTGTATCGAACCGGATCACTTTACCCAGCGCAGATTGGTTACCAAAAAGCTTTTTCGCTGTCGTCTGGGTAAGAACAATCGAATACGGATGTTTCAGTGCCGTGTTCGGGTTGCCTTCCAGCATCGGAAAGGTAAAAATCCTGAACAGCGAGGGTTCCGCCCACAGGCCCTTGATCGGGAGAATCCTGTCGCCAATCCGGGCATCCTGCGAAAAGTCATTCCGCATAATTGTCACCTCTTCAATGCCGGTCACTTTCTGGCGGATTAGCTTTCCGGTCTTTATGGATGTGGTGGCAAATTTGTCGCCGGAACGCAGACGGCTTTGTTCATGACTGGTAGTCAGCACGTTGGTGATGCGATAAATCCTCTGCCCATGCTGGTGGAACCGGTCGTAGGAGCGCAGATCAAGCACGAACGCGATCAGCAGCAAGCCGACAGACATACTGATGGCCAGACCCAAGACATTGATGAAAGAGAACAGCTTGTTGCGCCTTAAGTTGCGTGCTGACGTTTTGAGGTAGCTTGCGATCATGATCTCGTTGATAAAAAGGTTAACAAATTGGAGTCTTCGTACCGAATGTAATCATCATGCAACCGAAGCGCGGCTACTTAATTGAGTAGTAAGGCAACCCAAAGAGGCTAAAAACATAATTTGAAACGGGCCTCTTTGACTAAGAGATACAGCGACCAAATCCAGTGCCAGCCCGCAAAGGCGCTTCAATCCGTTCATATAGACCGTTGTTGAGTCTTTTTACCGGTATGGTTGTCCAAAAACGGACAATTCCAGTCTGAAAACGGACACCTCATTAAGCAGCCATCGTGAAGCCATTCTACATTGCGTAGGGTTGTTATTGTTGCGGAAAAATTACCGCTGGCGGGAAGTGGCTTTTGATGGTAGCAAAGTCAATCAATCCGACGGAAGTGCTGAACGTACTCTCCTGCCTTTTTAGCCGGGCTAATTCAAATATACGATTACTGATGAGAGTCGATTTGTGAACCAGAAAAGACTGACCCACTGGAGTTCTCTATCATTAACTTCCGATAACCGCTTGTAGCCATCAAGACTCGCCGGAAAACTAATTAAGCAATAGTTAGTTTACTGCACGGCACTTCTCCCTCTACAACCATGTCTAACGGACAATCCGATGCGTTGCTTCCCAGCTACCGAACGGCTTTTGAGTCGATGAGCCAGGGATTTTGCTTGTTAGAAAAAGTGCCTACCCCAGCGGGTACCCCGAGCGATTTTCGTTTCCTGTTGACCAATCCGGCCTTTGAGCAACAGAGCAGTCTTCAGAATGTTGTAGGCAAAACCATTTTGGAAGCGCTTCCCGGAACCGAACCGCAGGTAATGGCCTATTATGACCAGGTTGCCTTGACAGGCCAGCCGGTGCATTTTCAGGTCTACCTTTCGGCGCTCGACCGCTGGATGGATACCCATGCCTTTCGACTCGAAGGCCATGATCCACCCCGGGTCGCCGTGCTGTTTGCCAATATTACCGAAAATAAAAAGGCCGAAGAAGCGCTGCGTCAATCCGAACAAAAATACCGTACCTTATTTAATTCCATTGACGAGGCCTATGCCTTCTGTCAGATCATAACCGATCAAGCCGGCCAGCCCGTGGATTACCGTTTTCTGGAAATGAATCCCGCTTTTGAGAACATCACAGGCCTTTGTATCGAAAAGATACTGGGCCAAACGGCCCGTCAAGCCATACCCGGCCTGGAGGATTTCTGGATTGAAACCTTTGGCCAGGTGGCGCTTCAGGGCCAAACCCTGCGGTTTGAAAACCAGTCCGCCCCCTTAGACCGCTGGTACGATGTGTATGCCGGCCCGGCTGGTGAGGCTGGCAGCGGCTTGTTTGCGGTGGTCTTCAAAGATATTTCCGAGCGCAAACGACAGCAGGCTCAACAAGCCCTGTTAGCCGAGATTATTGACGCCATTTCGGAGCTAGCCGATCCAGATCAGATCATGGACCTGGTGGGTCAGAAACTGATGGCGGTTTTGCCCCTTTCTTCCTTTAGCATCTGGCAGATTCTCCCCCATTCCGATGAGGTCACCCGGCGCTTCATATGGGCCAAAGACCCCCGGCCCATTCCCCAGCAGGCCAACTTAAGGGAATTCTTTGACCGGCAGGCCAGCGACTTGATCCACCAGGGCGAAAACCTGGTGATTACCAACACCCAAACCGATCCACGGGTGCAGGGCCCGGCTTTCAAGGCTCTGGGCATTGGTTCGTATGTAGGATTACCTTACCGCCAGGCGGAAAACTGGAAATCGATGCTGTCTTTCTTCTCTCCCATTGCCTACGACTGGCAGCCCGACCAGATTGCCCTGCTGACGGATGTGATGAACCGGCTGCTGCCCCGCATCGAACGGGCGCAGGCCGAAGCAGCCCTAAAAGCCAGTGAAGCGCGGCTGAAGGCTTTTTTTGAAAGTCTGCCCCTGGGGGTGGGCGAAATAGATTGTAACGGTAAACTGGTGCTCGCTAACCGGGAGATGCAGCGCTTTGTGCCGAGGGGAATCGTACCCTCCCGCGACCCCACCCTCCAGGATCGCTGGCAGGCATATCACCCGGACGGCCGTCGTCTGCATCCGGAGGAATACCCCAGTGCCCGGGCGTTGCGGGGTGAGCGGGTGGTGCCGGGTGTGGAGATGCTTTACACGGATGATGAGGGCCGTCCCATCTGGACGCGTGTGGTAACCGTACCGATCTGGAATGATGAGCGGCAGATCACTGGAATCGTCGCCATCGTCACTGATATCAGCCAGTTGAAACAGGCGGAAGAGGCCCTTCGGCTCGCCGACCGGCGCAAGGACGAGTTTCTGGCCATGCTGGCCCATGAACTGCGCAATCCCCTGGCCAGCATCCGCCTAGGCTTGGGCCTGCTGAGCTGGACAGACGAAACCGATCCAGTGCAACAGCAAACCGTGCGCCTGATCAATCAGCAGGTGGATCACCTGGTCCGGCTGGTCGATGAACTGCTGGATGTGAGCCGCATCAGCCGGGGTAAAATCCAGCTCAAGACCCAGCGCCTGGAACTGGGTGCGCTGATTCAGGATGCGGTGGCAGCCATTCGTCCCCAGTATGAGGCCCTCGGCAAAGGGCTCCACTTCACTCCTTGGGGAAAACCGCTCTTTGTCCAGGGCGATGCCACCCGGCTGGGGCAGGTGGTCACCAACCTGCTGACCAATGG
>NZ_QLMC01000023.1 GCF_003259745.1 Larkinella arboricola
CGCCGGAAAAATTATATTTGCCAGCAAGGCCAAAGTGCTTAAAGTCTCTCTTCCCTTTCCAACTTAAGTTGTCCACTTTCTGCTGACGACGTACAATTACAGCCTGTCTAAAAGCTCCCGTTAATAGCTTATATTACGAGTGATACATTTGATTTATTCGCTACATATGAAACCCTTTAAGTATTCTTTAATCATTATCACTTTTTGTCTTTATGCAAGCTCGTCCAAAATTTTTGCTCAAATAGTCAAGCATCAACTTGTCATTGAAGCTACTGGATTTTATCAAAAGGGGGAAGATTTGACTTATCCGTTTACTCCGGCTCCTTTTCCAGCAGTAGGGTATTTCTCTTCAAATGCTGATCAGCAAAACAGCTTAAAATTAGGGGGGTCAGTAGGTTATATGATTAATAGCAAGTGGTTAGTTAGTGTCGGCTTGACTCGTACTCATTCTACCATTCACAACGTGTTAGATACAACTGTTATAGAGTTCTCCGAAACGAAACTGGTTAAAGCATGGGGGGAAAGGAATTTTAAGTACACCAGCACTCGTCCTTACATCGAAGTAAAGTATATATATAGACTCTCAAAAAAGCTTTGGTTAGCCCCTTCTGTGATGTTAGCTTGGGGGAAACAAAAATACATCTACGGGGAAATCTCTAATATCATTGAGTACACGCCTGAAGAACCGCACCTGCCAACTTACGCTACCGGAAAAGCCATAGGAACTTATCGGGAATCCAAGGCAATCCAATGGTTACTATCTCCGACAGTGGGGTATTGCATCACCCCTTGGTTAGGCGTAAAACTAGCTACTGGCGGCCTCTCACTTTTGCTAGATAACCGGCAATCATATAAGCTAAAGACTCAGCAGTTCACAGTCAATTTTAACCCGTCTCAATGGACGTTCGGTTTATTTAGTCCATTGACCTTTTTGAAGGCTAAATCCAATCGCTAATTTTCTGCTACATCAGCTTCACTTAACGAATAGATGTGTAATCACAACTTCGGTCAATACCGCTTTCCAACTTTGATTGAACTGCGTACACCTAGGATAGTGCAATATTGCAGTACAATAGATGCTTGCACTTTTCTTAGCCCTGTTTTATAACTATTCTTATGTTAAGAGAATAATTAATGTTTTGACTTATTTAATCAAATCACTTTTTAAAAGAATAAGTCAATTTACAACTATTTATGTGAAATCTTTTCTCGTACAATTAACATAAGGATTCCCCACAACAAAGCGTTAAGTAGCATACATACAGCGAAACCTACCAAAGAGTTAGAGGGCATTTTGATTAGTAAACCGAAAGGTAATATTATCCATCCTATTGCCTGCTGCCACAGAGGAGGTACATTGGGAGTTAAAAAGAAGAACATCCAAGGGATGAAAAGTATAGTACATCCAACTAGATAAAGCCTTCCGTACCAAACCAACTTAAGTAACCTATCTTGCCAAACCGAGTTTTTCATCGCGTTGCAGTTGTATAAGTGATTTTATATAACCCTGTCTGTACTCACTTAGGTTGAAGGGAGGGCAAATGATAGTGAATATATTTCCCCCTCAGTGGACCAGCTAGTAACTCCGACTCACTTAGTTGACTAAACCGATCAATAGAGGGCATCTTCAGAACTTGAAGCAGTTCTCCCGTCTTAACATCCCTTTTGTAAATACCTCTTTGCGCCATCTCCACGATCAGGCAACTATCCATTAAGAGAATCTGTCTGACTCGTCCAGGCCCCTGCTTCCACACCAACTGTTGATCCTTAATCGAATAACAGAAGAGCCCTCTTTCCCAAGTACCAATGAATACAAATTGCCCATCCTCGGTAATTGGAGTACCATATTGAGCATTGTAAGCTATTGAAGACACTGTTTTGAACTCAGCTACTTTTTTATCATCTCGATTATAAACGGTTAAATAGCCATCTACATCATATTCAATAGTCTTTACATTTTCGTACTGGTAATGAATTCTCAAGAGCCTAGGAAGAAATTCTATTCGCATCGAATGTCCGGAACTGTTATATAATCAAACCTTATGTTAACTGACGGTTTTGACTAATCATTCGACTAATCGAATGATTAGTCAAAATAGTTGCTTTTTGAGTTGCTCACTTATCTTTGAGTGAATGATTAGTCAGTGATTACTCAAAGATGCAATGAATGACGATCAAACCTTTTTGACTATTAAAGAGGCTGCTGCTCGATTTAACAAGTCAGAGCTGACTATACGGCGACTAGTCAAACAGCACAATTTGACTAATCATATTCGGTCTGAAGACACACCGAAGGGCAAAACCTATCAGGTGAGTCAGGCATTTCTTGAGCAGCACTATTCAATAATTCCATCTTTAACTCCTTACCAAGAAAGTATTTCTTCTGATGTGGTTCAGGAAAATGAACAGTTGAAAAATTTGCTGGTAGAGAAAGACAAAGTCATACAACAACTTCAAAATCGCTTGTTTGAGCAAAGTGATGTATTGAATGCTTTGATTAATCAGATGAATAGTCAAAAGATTAGTCACATTGAAGAACTCTTACTTGAGCAAAATAGCCAACTAGTTGATTTACAGAAGCAGTTGTCAACCAGTACAAGCAAACCAAAGAACTGGTTATCTCGTTTCTTTAGAAAGAAAGATTGAGTTAGCTTTTAAGCACTATGTTTGACCAGCCTTAAGCCAAAGGCCGAAAGATGGTCAAAATCATTATCCGTAGTGTGTAGTTCCAAATCGAAATATAGAGCTGTTGTAGCAATCCACAGATCATTTTTACTCATATTTCGAGATGACATGCCAAGAGGTAGCGGCTTCAATTTTAAGGTTCCTTGGCTGTATGCATCAATTTGAGCGTATACATCTGTTAGGAACATTGTGATTTCAACAATAGGGTAGCCTTTCAAAATACTCTCCAGAAACGTCAGTTTCTGAGTACCCCAATCCGCTTTTAGGGCAAACGCTCTCAATTCCCCTGCTACTACTACCGGTATAATTGCTTTTGAATTTAGCCACTGCCCCCGGCGGACATGCTGAATAATCAAGTTTGTATCAAATACCATTATTCGATGCTTCGCGTTCCTGCCTCAAAATTTCGTCCATACGCTTATTCTCTTCTTCATTGAAGCCTAAATCTGGAATTTGAAACGGCTCCTTAGCGCATACTTCATTTAGAAAGCGTTGAACGCCCCAACGCATGATATCTTCTGGCCGGTAGACGTTCCATTGGCCTGGTTTTAAGGGTGGAATTGGCTCTTGTGAACCATCCGTTGATATTTTCCTCGATTCCATAAGCTTCGGTTTAAGGTCTTGTTACAGAATAACAGTCAACTATTTCTTTTACTTACCATCTAAGCCAAATTCTTTTTGCAGGATAGAACGAACATAGCCCGCTTTGTTCGTCGTACGATCTAACTTACCTGAAGTTTGTAGGTCTTTGACACGTTGAGCAAAGATTTTGACATTTTCGTGCGTTTTTAAGGCTTCTAAGGCGTGATCGATTAAAAGAGAGTCCTTGCCAAAGATCTGGGCTAAAAACTGCGCTACGAAGACGATATCCGCATTGCTGGCTCTTTCTTGAGCTATTTGTTTCTTTTTAGTGTGAATTTGGAAATTCCATTGCTTTACAGACCCTCCCCGTCCCCTTCCACTACGGTCTTCAGTATAAGTGAAGTAGAGATCACTAATGCCTTCTTCATACATCTTCATTAATTCAGCTTGTGCAACCTCGATCACAAATTGCTTTAAATTACCTGTAGTCATCTTAGCAAGCAGTACATCCCGCAACTCATCTGGAGTAAATTTAAACTTTCCAACGGATCTCCATTGACAACACCACTCATAAAACCGTTGAGAAAACTTACTCGTCAACGTCATGACTACAGTAGCATCCAATACTGTAAAGCGTTTTGTTAATTCGTACAGATAAGGTACAACATACTTTGAGATAGATACTTCCAACCCTTTCTCTTTCGTGTATTCCCCACCATTTACAAAGCCAGTTTCAATCCAACCTCCATCAGGCTTGTCAATCGAAAAATCTTTCTTGCGAAGACTTACAACAGCCTTCCTGTAGTCTCTAAATCGGTGGTCATGCTGATCTGTTTTCTTTAGCTGACTTTCAGCTATAAATAGAGTTAGCTCTTTGTTAAAAAAGTCATTTGGAACTCCATTTTTTACAATATCCTCCACCTCAATTAAAGCTAAATAGATCAATCGCTTTTCAGTAACGGTATAATCATATCTAGCCCCAGTAATGGCATTTGATTGTTTAAAGGGTTCTATCGGGTTCATAGTGGTATTTTAACAGTAAAAAAAAGAAAGGCTTATTTAATAAGCAAATTAAACAAGCTTTTCTCCGCCAATTACTGTTAAAATACCGCTAAAATCTCCGCCAATTACTGTTAAAATACCGCCAATTACTGTTAAAATAAGTGCATAAATTACTGTTAATCAATACGTTGCGAGCCCCTAAAGTTTGCAAAAGAAATATTTTGATAAAGTGCAAGTGCGAAAAAATGGCATTTAGGGTGTGGATAAGTCAAAAAACAGTCCAAAATTCTAAGTTATCCACACCTAAAAAAGCAGCAAAAGCAATCGACTAAAATGAATAGGGAAAGAAAAGCAAAATAAAGATAATACAGTAGGCCGAGCAACTAAACTTATAGTTAATGAGCTATATTTATTGTACTATTCTAATAAATAGCCTTCTGCACGCTCTCAAGTAGAGCAATCGGTTTAGTCTTCTTTCCCCTTTCCAACCCTTTTAGCAGGATTGCCCCCAGTTACATCCCGGCTAGGAGCCAATTTGTAAATGCTGGCTATTGTCATTAGCTTGTAATCAGGCGGGCTAGCGGGGCATGCTGGGTACGCAGTAGTCTCTTTTTTTAGAGAGCGAGACGGAACGCTATTCCGCTACGCTGCATACCGTTCGTCCCGCCCTACGGGGTTGATAATCACTAAATTGTACTTTTATTGATCTGGAAAAGCAATAGTACAATGTATATTAGTATTATAAGTAATTGATAATCAATTTAAAAATGTGTACTTTTTATCTGTATGAGCGAACGTAAGAGCCTAGCAGTGAGTGTTGGCACCCACCAACAATTGGAACGGTTGGGGGCGCAATTTGGCCTTTCCAACAAGGATTTGGTGGCTGCGATGGTGCAATATTTCACTGTTACGAAGACCGATCCGCGCGAGCCGAAGGCCGACCGGCCCGAGCTGGCGATCAAAAAACTGACCGATCAGGTGGCAGCGCTCGATAAACGCTTCATTGGATTTATCCGGGAACAGGAAAAGGAGCTGTTAAAACCCCTACGCGCCGATGTACAGGCGCTGCGGCAGGCTCAGGAGACGCGCCCGCCCCTGGGTCCGGAGCAATTGGAAGAACAGCTAACCGGGGTGGTGGAAGCGGTGCAAACGCTGCTGCGGCTGTCGTTTCGCCAGGCTCTGGTGGATCACTTCCTGCGTCCGGAGTACCGTCAACAGGCCGATGACCTTTTAAAGCAGCACCCCATCCGATGATGACCAAGATTCCAGCCGGGGGTAGTGGCCTCTCCAACCGCAGCGGTTCCTGCGGGGGTTTAGTGACGTATCTGGAGAAAGAACAGCAGGGGCAATGGTTTGGCCGCGAGGCCGATGGTGTAGCGGGTGGTCAGGTGGTGGCCGACATCGACGCTAACAAGCGCAACCTGGGCCGGACCGATGATAAGTACTATCAGATCGTGCTGGCCCCGTCCCAGGCCGAGCTGGCGCACCTAAAAGCCAATCCCGAGGCATTGAAAGCCTTTACCCGCGAAGCGATGGAGCAGTACGCCGAAAACTTTGGAAAGGGGATAAAAAGTCAGGATCTGGTCTGGTACGCCAAGATCGAGCAGCACCGCAGCTACACTTACACGGATCGGGCGGTGCAACTGGGTGAGCAGCCCAAAGGCTTAGCGAAACAGGGCGATCAGACCCACATTCACGTTATTGTCAGCCGCACCGAGAATCTAAAGGCTTACCGGCAGGGGCTGGAAGCCGGTTTGCACCAGCGCAAGAACCCCTACCACCTGAGTCCGTTGACCAATCACAAAGCGACCACCAAAGGGGTGGTGCAAGGCGGCTTTGAGCGCAACGCCTTTAGCCAGCGGGTGGAGCAGAGCTTTGATCGGAGCTTTGGCTACCAGCGCAGCCTAACCGAGTCGTTTGCCTACCGACACGGTATGAAGTACGGCGACGAAGCCCTAAAAGCCGAACTCGGCCAGGCGGCTCGTTTGGAAGCCGCGCCCCGACCGACCGCGGAGTTAACGGTCGCCGACCCGTTAGCGGGTCTACGGGAAGGATTAGGCCAGGCCTACCAGCAGCAGGAGGCCCATCGCCAAGCTGAACTGCAACGCCAGCAGGAAGCCGCCCAAGGGCTCAAACAGCAGCAAGCAATCGAAATCAAACCCGATGAAACGCCCCGCCGCAGCCGGGGTTTAGGCTTATGAGCGAAAACAAGTTTTTAAAGAACCTGAGCCAGCAGGCTCCACCCCCAGCGGTAGATCCGAGTACCGACCCGATTCAACGGCTGACGGCGGAGCTGAGCCGCCAGAGTGAGACCATCGAAGCGCTAACGGACGTGATTAAACGCCTGCAAAGCCAGCCGCGCCCGGCCACCTATGAGCAGGTCAAGGCCCTGGCCGGTCAGGCTCCTAAGCTCGACGCGGCCGCCGTCGCTGACCAGTTGCGCCCGGCGTTGGTGGCCGCCGAGCCAGCGCGCCGTTGGTATCAAGGTGAATTTCTGGGCTTTACTTCTCTATGGTCGATGGCGGGGATTTTGGGCTTTGTCCTCCTGTTGATGTTTGTGCTGGGTTGGGGTGGCTTCCAGCAACAAACTCAGATCGAGTCCTGGCAGCAGCAAGCCCTGCAGGCTCGCCAGGAGCTGGAGGCCCATCAGCAGTTTGTGAACTGGCTTTCGACCCAGAAGGCCTACAAAAACGCCTTAAAGCAGTACAACCAGCAGGCAAACAATGGAGAAAAAAAGCGGTAATGAAGCGGACGCTTTTACTCGTTCCCCAAAAGGATGGAAAAGCCAACTCCTAATGTCAGGGTTTTCTGCTGGAAGGAATACCGGTTGTTGTCCGGATCCGGTGAGGTCGCACTGGTCGAATAGCCCTTCTCGGTACTAACATTGTAATTCAACCCCGCATTCAAGGCCACATTTCGATTTATAAAGTAGGCCAGCCCCAGGTTAGGCGACAGCGTACTGGTAAAGAATCGATTGGTGGGCAGGCTGAGCGAAAGATCGGTGGAGACTGCGCGTGACTTTGCCCAGCTATAAGCGTAGCTCAGACCTGCAAACGGTTTGAGTTTGGCCTTTCCCAGGTAATAGCGAACCGAAGGGCCCAGGCCAATTTGGCGGGAAAGGGCCGCATCAGGTATAGACTGGTAGCGGGTTCTCTGTAAGCTGTAGGGCACCGTTAGGGCTACCAATAGGTTGTTTGCGATGAAATAGCCTGCGGTGGGCGCCAGATCCACGGAGAACGAATGGCCGCGATTGCCCTTAAATTTCCGGTAGGAGAAATCACCGACTTGGGCCCCCAGCAGCCAACGGCCTTTCTGGGTTTGCGCCATAGTATTCAAACCAATGGTCAGGAGCAGCAAGGTAAGTCCAGCCTTTTTCATATCGGGTTGGTTAAAGGTGTGAAACGATAGTTCTAGTTAATAAAGCGAATGCGGGCTTACTTCTAATGGGGCACTGGACATAGACCCTTATAAGAGCGAGCTAAAAGCCGCTAGGAAGGGCGTAAATGGCAGATGCTTAAATTGCACTATTTCGAGGGGTGTTGTATAAGGTATCTTATGTTAATGAAATATTCCTAGATCATACTCCATCTACGAGCTGTAGAGGTAAGGCGGTTTATCTTTGAAAAGGGGAGAGAAAATACTTAAATTTTGGTAAGGTAATATCTATTGATTATCCTGTTACTAGCTTTACACAATTGTGATTGTACAACAGATTTTGGTATGTGTAATACAACTTTGGATTATTTGTCTGAAAAAGAAAATAACTTGATACTTATAGTATACGGTATACAAGGCACGATTGAAGATAAGCAAAAAAAGTTACAAATTGAAGGTGTATATGAGGCTTACAAAGAGGTCCATCGTCAGTATGCTAATTTAGCCATTGAAAGTCTTGAAGCCCTTAAACGGGGATTATTCATTCAGTGGCATGTATTGGTGGGAGCATGTTTTGTAAGCGGTATTAGTGATATATATCCACAAGCAGAATATAGAATTATAGAGATTTTAGATGATAAGCTAAGCAGAAACGAAGTTGATCCTGAACTCTATGCGATGGTAAGCTATTATGCAAATGAAGCTTGGGATTTTGTTTATGACCGATTTCCAAGTTTTGTTAACCTTAAGAATCTCATGAGTAATAAAAATACATATGATCAAATCGTCAAGCAAATAAAATGCAGTAATTTAAATAATAGAGGTCAAATGGGGATTTACTGGAATTCGATTGTTAATCGTGATTAATTTGGTCTTACCTATACAACAGTTTCAAACTATTCAAGAGATGTTCCCCAGATAATGCTGACCTCTGGTTTAAGAGTCAGAAGAAAGTCGTTTAAAGAAGTGTCTGGATGAAAAGTTGCTTTAAGATGCTCGCCATTGGGACCCTTCAAAACTTCGATACTATCAATGTTATGTAGATTGAGAGTGATTTTCGCTTTTTGACCACGGACTAACGTTAAGTCAATATCCCCATAAGCTGGCGAAAATGTACAGTATAACAATTCGTCAGCATACTGCTTTTGAAAAGTAACAGTGTTGTAAAACCAAGGCATCTCTGGATCTAATACCTCAGGTTCTACCTCGAAAAAACTCATTAACTCATAGTCATCAGGGAATACTCTAGTAGCCATTCTAAAGGAACTTAGATAAGGAATAGTTCAGTCAATATCTGAGTTAATTCAAATAACATAATCGTAGTTATACGGCGAGGCTAAAAAAAATGCAATTTATTAACCTACGACTAAATTGTGTTTTATATTGTCTTTGTGTCAACCGAAGTTGTACTTATTACAGCTGTATGTAGTCAAGCCAAAGTGGACAACTTAGCGAGAAAAGAGAAGAGACAAATTCTTAACTTGTTTCACTCAAATCTCCTAGATTATGTCCAAT
>NZ_QLMC01000024.1 GCF_003259745.1 Larkinella arboricola
AGGACGTTAGAGACGATGACGTGGATAGGCGGCAGGTGCAGGACGGGAGACCGTTACAGCCGAGCCGTACTAATGACCTGAAGGCCGTAGCAGTAGACCTTGTTGGTCAGGGCTTGTGATTGTGAATCTCTTTCTTCTTAAAGAGCTAAAAAAGAAACTACCATACGTTGTGGTCATCCTTAGGGATGTCCAACGCAAGAGCTGGGATGGTGGTAAGGGTGCGGGGGAACACCTCTTCCCATACCGAACAGAGCCGTTAAGCCCCGTTACGCCGATGGTACTGGAGTCACTTCCGGGAGAGTAGGTTACCGCCACCACAGATTTTTCCAAGTCCCCATTTCATAATTATGAGATGGGGACAAATTTTTTCTTTTCGTTTGTGTGTATAAGTTTTATCTTTGCGCACCAATCGGGGTGTAGCGCAGCCCGGTAGCGCGCTACGTTCGGGACGTAGAGGCCGTGGGTTCGAATCCCGCCACCCCGACAGAATATTAAACTTGGTTACAAAAATGATTTTCGAAGCAACATCTTCTAATCTTTGGTGGTGGCGTTCTTCTTCAAACGGAGTTGAACAGCCAGCGTATGCTTTGTAACCAGCCACTAAACCGGTTTCTCAAAAGCCCACTGTTCAACACAGTGGGCTTTTTTTGTTTCTAACCATTTACCTTTATGACTACGCAAATTCAAGAACCGCAAGCTCCTTTCAAAGTCGCAAGCTCCTACCGGAAAATGCTGGCCGACACATTAACACCCGTCAGTATTTATCTGCGTTTGCGGGATAAGTTTGTCAATAGTATTTTACTCGAAAGCTCGGATTACCACGGGAATGACAATAGCTATTCCTATATCTGTTTTGACCCTGTTGCTAAGTTTGAATTTGATGGTAAATCAATTGTAACCAGCTACCCTAACGGTGTATCAAATACTGTTGAAGCTTCTTCGGAAATTAATTTACTTTCGGCCATTGAGGAGTTCAGAGCGTGCTTTCATTACGAAAAGCACGCTTTTCCGTTTATAACCAATGGACTTTTTGGACACATCGGTTATAATGCTGTTCAGTTCTTTGAAGATATTTCCTTAAAAGCAGCTCCTTCCGATAACGACGTACCTCTGGTGGTTTATCAGGTTTTCAGGTATGTGATTGCTATCAACCATTTCAAAGATGAGCTTTACCTTTTTGAGCATTCTTATTTGCAGGATAACCAGGAAGCGGGTGCTGGCAATCTTGATTATATTGAGACACTGATTAAAAGCCGTAATTTCCCGTCTTATTCATTTCAGACAACCCAGGCCGAACAATCCAATTTTACGGATCAGGAGTTTCTGGCAGTGATTCAAAAAGGAATTGACCACTGCCATCGGGGAGATGTATTCCAGATTGTGCTTTCACGAAAGTTTTCTACCGCTTTTCGTGGGGATGAATTCAATGTGTATCGGGCGCTTCGTTCGTTAAACCCCTCACCTTATCTATTCTATTTCGATTACGGAAGCTATAAGCTATTTGGCTCATCGCCGGAATCTCAAATTGTTGTTAAAGGAAAAAACGCCATTATTTACCCCATCGCCGGTACGTTTCGCCGGACGGGTGATGACATCGCTGACGCCGAGCTGGCGCAGAAGCTGCACAATGATCCAAAAGAAACAGCCGAGCATGTTATGCTGGTGGACCTTGCGCGCAACGACTTAAGCCGGAATTGTAAAACCGTTAAGGTTGAAACATTTAAAGAAGTACAGTTTTACTCGCACGTCATTCACCTGGTATCGAAAGTGGTTGGCGAAATGGATGAAAATGCAAAGCCGTTGCGGATCGTAGGGGAAACCTTTCCGGCGGGTACCTTGTCAGGTGCCCCCAAGCACATGGCTATGCAACTGATTGATCGCTACGAACAGACGAGTCGTGGCTTTTATGCGGGTTGTATCGGTTTTATGGATTTTAAGGGGGATTTCAACCAGGCTATTATGATTCGAACGTTCCTGAGCCGTAATAATGTGTTGCATTATCAGGCTGGGGCTGGGGTGGTAGCCAAATCAAATCCGGAAAGTGAACTACAGGAAGTACATAACAAACTAATGGCGCTTCGGACGGCCATGAAACAGGCCGAATCAATCTAAAAAGAACAGTAGTATGAAAGTGCTGGTCATTGATAATTACGATTCGTTTACCTACAACCTCGTCTACATCCTCCGCGAGTTGGGCCATACTGTTGATGTCCACCGAAATGATAAAATCTCGTTGGAAGAAGTAAATGCCTACGACAAAATTCTGTTATCACCGGGGCCGGGCATCCCGTCCGAAGCCGGTATTATGCAGGATATAATTCGGACTTACGCACCAACGAAAAGCATTTTAGGAATTTGCCTCGGCCATCAGGGTATTAGTGAAGTGTTTGGAGCGACGTTGGAAAATATGTCTGACGTTTACCACGGTGTTGCGCACCGGACATTCATAAAGAATACTTCGGAACGGTTGTTCAAGGGTCTACCGGAAGAGTTGCTGGTTGGACGGTATCATTCCTGGACGGTTATCCCCAATAGCGTACCGGCCGAACTGGTCGTTACGGCAGTTGATGATGAAGGCCGGATCATGGGCATTGCGCACAAAGAATACGATGTTCGGGGTGTTCAATTTCATCCGGAGTCGGTACTGACCGAGCACGGAAAGCAAATGCTGCAAAACTGGTTGGAATCATGACGCTGGATTCTGTGGTTCCGTGGGGCAGAACATTGGACGAATACCGCCGAATGTTTAATCTGACGGAGTCTGATTTGCGCAAAAGGATCCTTGGTGTTGGTGATGGACCGGCCAGTTTCAATGCAGAGATGCAACAGAAAGGCCATTATGTTGTATCTATGGATCCGATCTATGCCATTTCAGCCGCAGAAATAGCCTCTCGAATCGAGCAAACGTACGATACCGTAATGCAACAGGTAAAGGCGAATGCCGCAAATTATAACTGGACAGATTTTCAGGATGCGGATGATTTGGGTAGGCAGCGAATGCAGGCCATGCATCACTTTCTGGCAGGTTATGAAAATGGTAAGCAGAGCGGTCGCTATCGGGTAGACGCCCTTCCAGTGACATCTTTTGCAGATCAATCCTTTGACCTGGCGCTTTATTCTCATCTGCTGTTTCTGTATTCCGCTCATTTGTCTGAGGCATTCCACATTCAGGCCGTTGGGGAGCTTTTGCGCATAGCGGATGAGGTCAGAATTTTTCCGCTGGTCGATTTAACAAATCAATGTTCACCGTTTCTGAATGCTGTTTTAGCAGATTGCCAACGGAATGGTTTTCAAACCGAGTTGATCGAAGTCTCTTATCATTTCCAGAAAAACAGCGGCCAAATGCTTTGTATCAAAAAATAAGTTAAAGACCCTCCTGAATAACCTCATGAAAGAAATACTAAACCACTTATTCGAATACAAAACGCTGACCAAAGAAGAAGCTCAGCGGGTCCTCATCGGCATTAGTACTGGCCAGTACAATACCTCGCAGATCGCGGCTTTTTTAACGGTATACATGATGCGCAGTATTACCGTTGAGGAGCTGGAAGGATTTCGGGATGCCATGCTGGAGCTTTGTTTACCCGTCGATCTATCGGAGTATGACGTGATGGATCTGTGCGGAACCGGGGGCGACGGCAAGGATACATTTAATATTTCGACCCTGGCGGCTTTTGTGGTTGCCGGAGCCGGGCAACGCATCACCAAACACGGTAATCACGGTGTCTCATCAATGTGTGGATCATCCACGGTGATGGAATACCTCGGCTATCGGTTTACCAATGATTATGATGTTTTGCGGAGAAAGGTCGAAACAGCGGGGATTTGTTTTCTGCATGCCCCCCTTTTTCACCCGGCCATGAAAAACGTAGGACCGATCCGGAAAGAGCTTGGGGTAAAGACGTTTTTTAACGTGCTGGGCCCAATGGTCAACCCGGCTTTCCCGAAAAAACAGATGGTTGGTGTGTTTAGTCTTGAATTAGCCAGATTATATGCGTATCTTTATCAGCAAACCCCCAAGCGGTTTATGATCTTACACGCTCTGGATGGCTATGATGAAGTGTCGCTGACCGGCGCCTTCAAGACGATCTCTGCACACGCTGAGCAGGTACTGACTCCGCACCAAATCGGTTTGCCCCAACTTTCGCCAGAACAACTGGCCGGTGGCAAGTCCGTTGAAGAATCCGCCCAAATTTTTATGAATGTGCTGAACAATAAAGCAACATCTGCCCAAACGGATGCGGTAATTGCCAATGCGGCTTTGGCATTGGTAGCAGCCGAACGGGCTAAAACCGTTGAGGAAGGCATTCAGCAGGCGCGGGAGTCACTCGAAAGCGGTCGGGCTTTAGAGAGTCTTAAAAAACTGTTGGCAGACTGAGGGAATCGAAAACAATTGGGTAAAACAAAGAGTATCGTACAATACCACCGGAATAACGAGGAATAAAAATAGAATGGACGTACTTGAACGGATTATTGAGCGTAAGCGAACCGAAGTAACATACCAAAAAAAAGCCGTATCGCAACGGGAACTCGAACAGCAGCCGCTGTTTAGTCGGCAACCGTTGTCTGCTCGCAAAGCCATTCTCCAGCCCGGATCATCGGGTATTATTTCCGAGTTCAAGCGCAAATCCCCTTCCAAAGGTATTATCAACGATCAGGTTTCGGTGGCCGAAACAACGGCGGGATATGTCGGGGCAGGAGCGGCCTGTTTGTCGGTATTGACGGATGAGCACTTTTTTGGGGGTACGTCGAACGACCTGATGCAGGCCCGGCAGGCTAACCCCTCGACGCCAATCATCCGGAAAGATTTTATTATCGATCCCTATCAGATTGTAGAGGCCAAAGCGATCGGGGCTGATTTCATTCTGCTGATTGCTGCCTGTCTGACACCTCAACAAGTGGTTGACTACAGCCAGTTAGCGCATGAACTGGGGCTGGAAGTCCTGCTTGAGGTACACGATGAAGAAGAATTGGCGAACCACCTGACGGATACCGTTGATCTGGTAGGCGTTAATAATCGTAACCTGAAAACCTTTGTGACGGATATCCAGACATCCGTGCGGCTTTCTTCTCTGATTCCGGAATCGTTCGTCAAAATCTCCGAAAGCGGTTTGCAGGAGGCCCAATCCATTGTGGCGCTCCGACAGGCCGGTTATCAGGGCTTCCTGATCGGGGAAACGTTCATGAAAACGTCCGATCCGGCCAGTGCTTTGCAGCAGCTAATCGACGAAGTACACCAATTGCATCCGTTACCTCAAAAACAATACATCGTATGAAAGTAAAAGTCTGTGGAATGCGGGATTCCGATAACATTCGCGAATTGCTCGCCCTGGCACCCGATTTTATGGGGTTTATTTTTTACGACAAATCGCTGCGGTTTGTTGGAGATGAGTTAGACGCCGACTTGTTGAAGTCGTTTCCGCGTAGTGTCAAAAAAGTGGGTGTATTCGTCAACGCCAGCCCGGATTATATTCTGCGCAGCGTGAAGAAGTACGACCTGCAATACGTTCAGTTGCACGGTAACGAAACGCCGGACTTCTGTCGGAATCTGCGAAACCGGGGTATCAGTATTATCAAGGCATTTGCGGTTGATGAATCATTCAACTTCAGTATGATCAACAATTACAAGCCGTCTTGTGATTTCTTTCTGTTTGATGCCAAGGGAGATCAGGCCGGCGGTAACGGTATTACGTTCGAC
Organism: Larkinella arboricola; assembly: GCF_003259745.1. Classification (GTDB taxonomy): domain Bacteria; phylum Bacteroidota; class Bacteroidia; order Cytophagales; family Spirosomataceae; genus Larkinella; species Larkinella arboricola. Next base: position 5,699 of record NZ_QLMC01000024.1, read on the forward strand.
TGGGGTTTAATGAACCGCTACGATAACGAAAAACCGTTCTTCATCAGCGGAGGAATCGATGCCGAGACTCTTGATTCATTGGAAAAGCTGAAGCACCTGAAACTCTACGGAGTTGACATCAACAGCAAAGTGGAATTGAGTCCAGGGCTGAAAGACACCGTGTTGGTTAAAGCAGTCATTACCGGCTTGAAACCCATCGAAGAAGAGGAAACCGTCGCTTAAGCTGCCATTGAATGACATAAATTTACTTTCCGAGACAGTCTGAAACTGCCTCTCAGGCTTTTCTGCCTTCAATAAATAGACGGCAACAAATAAAAAGACCCGTGTTGTAACCAAACTGTTGGCTCAATACGATTAGATGTTGCTGCATCCTTATTTTTGAGTACAATGGAAACTACAGAAGTAAAATCACCTTACCAGGTCGACGAGCGCGGCTACTACGGAACATTCGGCGGAGCTTATATTCCGGAAATGCTGTATCCGAATGTAGAGGAACTGCGGCGGAATTACCTGTCCATCATTGCCGACCCCTCTTTTCAGCGCGAGTTTCGGGATTTATTAACCGACTATGTAGGTCGTCCTACGCCACTTTTCTACGCCAGTCGTCTGTCGGAAGTATATAATACAAAGATTTATCTGAAGCGGGAGGACCTTTGTCATACCGGTGCGCACAAGGTCAACAATACCATCGGTCAGATTCTCGTGGCCAAACGGCTGGGTAAAAAGCGAATTGTGGCCGAAACCGGTGCGGGTCAACACGGTGTGGCGACGGCCACAGTCTGCGCACTCATGGGGCTCGAATGTATTGTGTACATGGGTAGCATCGACATGGAACGCCAGAAACCAAACGTTGACCGGATGCGGATGCTGGGTGCCAGTGTGGTTCCGGCCACCAGCGGCAGCCAGACGCTCAAAGATGCGACCAATGAAGCCATGCGGCACTGGATCAATAACCCGGTCGATACACATTATGTAATCGGTTCGGTCGTAGGTCCCCACCCATACCCCGACATGGTAGCGCGTTTCCAGTCCGTTATTTCGGAAGAGGTTCGTAAGCAATTGTTGGAAAAAACAGGTCAGTCAAACCCGGATTATGTTATTGCCTGCGTCGGTGGAGGCAGCAATGCCGCTGGTGCGTTCTACCACTACCTGGATGAGCCATCTGTACAACTAATTGCTGCCGAAGCCGCCGGTCAGGGCTTAACCACGGGCCACTCAGCCGCCACGACGGCATTAGGAAAACCCGGTATTCTACACGGCAGCAGCACCATTCTGATGCAAACGGAAGACGGCCAGGTTGTGGAGCCGTATTCAATCTCTGCCGGGTTAGACTACCCGGGAATCGGCCCCCTGCATGCTCATCTGTTTGCTTCCGGGCGCGGAAAATTCTATTCGATCACCGACAACGAAGCGTTGGAAGCGGCTTTTGAGCTGAGTCGTCTGGAAGGAATCATCCCTGCGCTTGAATCATCCCACGCTTTAGCCTGTATTCCCAAACTAAAAGCCCGCCCGGACGAGGTGACGGTCATCTGTCTTTCCGGACGAGGTGATAAAGACTTAGCCGCTTATACAGTGCACCTTCCCAAGTAAAGTATAAATCTGAACCTTATTTCCTGCCAATAAACGAGTGGGCAAAAGTCCCATTCCTAAATACATCCGTTATGAACCGCATCGCCGAATTGTTTCAGCATAAATCCGAGCAAGTTCTGAATGTCTACTTTACCGCCGGTTTTCCGCAACTGAACGATACCGTACCTATCCTGGAAACATTGGAACAGGCCGGTGTTGATATCATTGAAATAGGAATGCCCTATTCAGATCCGGTGGCCGATGGCGAAACAATCCAGCAAAGCAATCAGAAGGCTCTGAATAACGGCATGACGCTGCGTATCCTGTTCGATCAGTTACAGGGGATTCGTGAGAAGGTTCAGACACCTATTCTATTAATGGGCTATTTAAATCCGGTTGTTCAGTTTGGTGTTGAAGCGTTTTGCCAGAAATGTGCCGAGGTTGGGGTAGATGGAATCATTGTTCCCGATTTGCCCATCGATGTGTACGAGCGGGATTACAAACCGACATTTGATCAGTATAACCTATTAAATATATTTTTGATTACCCCTCAGACATCAGAAGACCGGATTCGACAAATCGATCAGTTATCCGACGGTTTTATCTATATGGTATCTTCCGCCAGCACAACCGGGTCTCAGAAAGGCATTACCGATGAAATGAAAGCCTACTTTAGCCGGATTAAAGCAATGAATATAGGAAATCCACGTCTGATCGGTTTTGGTATCCAGGATTATTCCACTTTCGAAACGGCCAGCCAGTATGCAAACGGAGCTATAATTGGTAGTGCCTTTGTTCGATTACTAGAGCGAAATCAAGACAATTTAACCGCTGCCATCCATAATTTCATCAGGTCAATACGGGATTCAGCACCTGAGGAAAAAATAATTTCAGAGGTTACTGCTTAATAATCAGCGCCATAAAGAACCATCTTAAATTATTTTCAAAATAGGTCTTGACAAGAGGAAAAAAAATGCGGTACTTTGCAGTCCCAAATGAGGGAAAACAAGGGCAGCTAAGCGGGCTAACCTTTTGGTTACCAACTAGTTGACGAGAAAAAAGAGAAAGAAAAATAAAAAATAAATTTTCACTTTTCTTTTGAAATCTCAAAACCAACCGCTACCTTTGCAGTCCCAATATTAAGGGAAACAAAATAACCGATTGAGCAACGATTTTCGCCAGCCAATCACCCATTTTCCAGACGAGGAAAAGAAGTTCTTTGACGTAGTGGACAGAAGTACAACAGCACAACAAGCGACGACCTGACAAGTACAATTGTTAGTTAGTTATTTACAATGGAGAGTTTGATCCTGGCTCAGGATGAACG
>NZ_QLMC01000025.1 GCF_003259745.1 Larkinella arboricola
CTGATTTTCAACAATTTATTAGTAATTAACCAATCTTGATAGTAAGCAAAAAGTATATTTATAGTATAAAAAGCCTTTTTTTAGGATATTTAGGCCATATTTAGTATACTTAGCTGCTTATTTATGGAAGCAAAAGCCAGTAAATCCGTCCGCTTCAATTCAGATACTGATCTGAAATTCAGTAAGTTAAGTGAAAAGCTGGGGCGCAGTAAACAGGAGCTGTTCGGTCAGATGGTGGACTATTTCTACAAGTCTAAGAAGGATCCGGGCGATTTGAACGACGAATTGCTCAAGAAAGAGCTAGGGCAAGGCATCAACCGCATCATCGCTTTCATCAAGACCCAGGAGAAGGAAGCTCTAACCCCCCTGATGGTCGAACAACGGGAGCTGCAGCGCTCGTTGGCTGGATTCCGCGAGCAGTTTGAAGCCCTGTTCAGTTTTGATGAGCAACACTATGTGCATGGCTACTACCTGAAAACCCAGCAGGAACGCCAGAAAGAAAACAAGACGCTGCTCGAAAAACAGGAGGAATTAGAAGAACAGCAGGAGAACATGGCCGCTATGCTGGAAAATCTGCTCGCTGAGACACGATCCTACCAAAAAGTACAAAAGGCACAGCGCGAAGAGAAGAATGTCTTAAAAGGCCGATTTAGGGCCTTACTGGAAACTTACATCCAGCAGCGGGAAGCCCTGAATGCCCTAACGCAGGGGCGGGCCGTGAAGGATTTGCAGGAACACATCCGTAGCCAGGTCGATCAGTTGTAATCTTTTACCCCTTTCCAACATGCCCCATATAAACATTACCACCAGCGCCACGGGCAGCAATGCTGGCAGTTGCAGCGCACTGGTCGATTATCTGGAGAAGGAGAACCGGCTTCGAACGGATCAGCAACCGGAACGGTGGTTCAACCAGCAACGAGCGGATATCCAGCCCTCCGAGGTCCGGCAAGGCATCGACGGCAATACGGCCAAGCTCAAGCAGACGGAAGCCAAGTTCTACCTGATTAACATCAGCCCCTCCCAGAAGGAGCTGCAACACATTGGTAATGACCCCCAGAAGCTGAAAGACTACGCCCGCAGCGTGATGGTTGAATACGCGGCCAACTTTCAGAAGGGATTAGGGCCGGATGATGTGAAGTGGTACGGCAAAGTCGAATATAACCGCAGCTACAAGTGGACCGACTCGTCGGTCCAGCAGGGAGTAAGCCAGCGGGGGGAAGCCAAAGCGGGCTATCAGATGCACGTGCAGATCATCGTCAGCCGCAAGGACATGCAAAACAAGCGGCTGCTGAGTCCGCTAACGAATCACCGGGGCCAGGGCAAGAGTGTCGAGCACGGCCGTAAGTTCGGTCAGTTCAACCGGGTTGCGTTTAAAGAGCGTTGCGAACGGGCGTTTGACCAGCGGCTGAACTACCGGCGAGAGCTGGACGAGAGTTTCCGTTACCAGAACACGATGAGCAACGGCACCGCTCCGGAGCGGGCGGCCCTGACGCTGGAATTACGCGATGTGCAGCAGGAGCGCCAGCAGCAGTTAGCTGCGGATCTCCGGCGGGCGGAAGAGTTACGCATGCAGCGGGAGCAGGCCCAGAAAATGGAGTTAAGTCAGCAATTTGAACTAACCCGACAGCTGGAGCGGCAACATAACCGGAGCTTGGGTTTAGGGATGTAAGGTATCCTCGTTTTCATATCCTTTTCAATCGTATCTAATATAAATCAAATGAAAAAATAAAGTAAACATAGCAGTAGAGCCTAAGACGATAAGTTACAGACTATAATCTATGACTACTCTTCAAATCGTTTTCACTGCCAAGTAATTGGTACATTTTTTAGAGAAACCCGATCCCCGTTAATGTTAATAATTAGTGTACTAAACTTACTTACTGTAGTTGGTACATCATTCATAATAATTTCAGCATAAGTTGGATCTCCTGCAACTGTTTGCATACCTGGGGTTGTATATTGATCTTGCCCTTCTCCTTTTTTATCACCTAGTTTCCCACGAATAGCGTAATAAGTTTTGCCTTGAAATGTACCAATACTTTCGAGCATGTAAAGATATTCACTTCCATCATAGCGTTCATTTGTTGATAGAAATTTGACCGTTACCAATTTAGTTTTTGAGTTCCCTACAACTCTCTTGATTTGAAGGTAATGCTGTCCTTGTCTGGATTCTGATATCGTTGGGAGAGGAAAAATATCCTCTTCTTGTAATGGAGTAGATGGTGAGAGATCTTCTTGTTTTTTTAGTTCTCCTGTGTTCTCCTGATTACAAGGTAATGCATTATAACGTTTTACAAGGTCATTATAAGAATTTATTAAGCTATCATGTTGTTGGACAGATACAGTGAGCTTCCGCTCGGCTTGATTTGTACTTTGCTTAGCAGTTACAAGCTCCTTTTCTAAATCACTGTTCAAATTAGATTTTTGGCTAGCTATCAAAGCTGCAATTATTGTACCCGACCAGCCAATTACTGCTACAACAATAGTAATGAAGTTACTCTTAGAGTCAGCCATGTATAAATTTGATTTATAAGTATAAATAAAAGGTTGATAATTAATGTATTAACTAGATTTTTATCAAAAGTAAACCTCGTTTTTATTCCTTGTATAGCAATGTTAGATAATTGTACTATTCTAAGGGGTGTTGTATAACTACCATTATGTTAAGAGATTTTTCTAAGATTGACTGTACTGTCAGAGACAAACTCTCGGATGCTAGCCATTACTGTTGTTATTAGCTAACTCTAAAAATCTATTGAAACTTCCTTCGCTCTTTTTAAGAGCCTCATTTATAACTTCAAAAGGAGTGGATAGCTTAAAACGCCTTTTCCCTTTTCCCCCTCCTATGTAGTCAACTTCTTGAAGTATGTTATTTTCAATAAGAATTGGAATCAAGTCTTGAATAAAGTATTCTCCACTGCTACCTAAACGCATTCTGAAAATGGTGTCGTTTACCTGTGTAGATCGTAAAAATCTCCTTAAGGCTCGATCGACTAAGTCTAAGTCTCTATCTATTTGTACTACCCTTCTTTCTATTATCTCATCGTTAGATGACCTTATAGTGAACCCTAGATTTTCAAGCTCCAAATTTATGTGGTATGGATCATAATAATCAACCTCTAAATTTGTATTGTATATTCCAGCAATTAAGCAGTCTTTAAGAATTACATTTTCAATAGAGGCACTATTGTCATATTCTAATCTATCGAAAGTACAGTTGTCAAAAATACAGTTATTGATACTAGATACCTTCAGACTTGTAGACTGAAAGTAAGAATTTTTTATGATAACTCCACTTAATTTTACAGTACTTAATGCATCTGTAGGAAATATATAATTGTCTATCATATCGTTTTCTAAAGATTCATTGTTTATTAATTTTATAGATACAAGTCCGTTGTTTTCACGAATAAAAGACGTTGACCCTTCCCCAACCTGTATTGTGTTTAATAATTTTAAGTAATCTGATATATCTACTTGTTGGCTTTTTAAAGAAATTACAATTGTTTCTCCTGTTTGATAGCTAATAACCCCTTTTCGCATTAAATGCTTTATTTCAAGTGCTTTCTTTTCTTGAAATCTTTTTGCAAAAGCAATGCCTAGAAAGTATTCTTTGAACTCATCGTGGTCAAATCTGTATTGATTTTGATTAATATCTGATTTGATTATGAGAGCATGTTGTTTGAGTCTCTCCTTAACCTGTCTGCTCAATGAAGCTGATAAGTTGAGAGACTCGCAGTAGATTTCAGCAATTAAGTCTAATACAGATTCTTGTAAGGAATCTGTGTTGTTCAACCACATTTCTTCTGCAATCGTTGATAAAATATCGTAATGTTGAGATTTATTAAGTAATGGTTTAAATGGCTCACCAGACCTATCTATCCATTTCGTTTCCGCTTCTCGTTTAATAATTGCATCAACAAAAACAGGAAAGTAATTACTGGTCGTCTCTAGAGAGCTAGATATATTTTGTATATCATTAGCATCTTTGACAACATCAAGGAGCTGATTAACGAGTACAGGGCGTGTTAGTAATGGATGCGAATTTGTTAGTTTTCTTTCTACGATCTCATATATCTCTTCTCCTTCTTCAATATTTCTGAGTATAGAATACTCTAAGAACTTGTTTTTATCCCAACGATTAATTGAAATTTTTGAAAACGAAACAGAATTAGTGCCTATAGAATCAAACAGTCTTGCTTGTGAGTTGAAACTCTTATAATCGAAATAAGCTTTTCGTGCAGCAATTAAAATAGAGCCAGAAGAATTCAGTTTGCTCATCAAAGAACCAGTAGCCGACAAGGCTTCACCTGTACTACTTTCCATAAACATTTCCTCAAATCCATCGAAGCCAGGGATAATTACACCAAGTCTTATTAACTCTATAAAAGAATCATAATAAAAAGATCTAAAGCGTAATCTGTTGACTAAAGAAGCAATGACAATATCATCAAATCTTAGAAATGGTCTGCCGCCTAAAGGTATGGGAATGAGAAGCCAATTAGTACTCTTGTTTATATAGTTTTCAGCTTGCTTTCTAGCTAGTTCATTAATTATCGTCGTTTTTCCTTCTCCTGCATCTGAAGTTAGATATAACACATTGGATGTGCCAGGAATAGGCTCGCCAAGTTTTTTTTGTAGCTCTTCAACTACATTTTCTGTGTATTTTTCTGTCTCTGTAGGATCAATTTCTATGTCGTCTAATAATTTACCTGTGGGATTGACGAATGAATCAGATTTTCTTGTGTAATCAATAATTCTTTGAGCTAACTGCTGTAAATTAGCAATTCTATTCGCTATCCAATATAGTACCTTTTCTTCAACCTCATTTTCTACTATATATAGTTCGCCGTCTTTATTTTTTATAGTGGCTTGAATAGTTTCTCCACGGATTGCAGCTAGTATCTCTCCTTTATTTATTATAACATCTGATTGATTATCAGCGAAAGAAATTAGAATCCTTTTTAAGTCGCTTATATTCATTATTGAAGTTGTTTTTGAAAGTAGTTTGAATTAGCTGTGTTTAAGTAAAAAGGATTTGTCCGTCTACCTTTTGTATGAATATGAAATATTTTTACACCGCTATATAATGCTGTTAGTATGCCAGGCCAGAAATCATCATCAGAAGATACTATGGCAATATTAGATTTTACTGTATTTGTATTTGCCGAATGAATTAGGTCTGAAGTCAGCATAGTATCAACTAGTTTCTGCTCGCGCCTATAAAAAATATCACTAGGGCTGATAGTATTACATGCATTACAAATATCATTTTTTACAAAGTTGTACACTTCTTTAGTTGGACAACCCGTCTTTAGACATCCGCTAATAGAAAATGGATCATGGCAGTGTAAGCCTGTCGGAGCACCTCTCGTTCGGAAAGTATGAAATAGATGATTATGAGGCTGAGATATTAAACTATATGCCATCTCTATATTTACTATTACTTTGTTCGTTCTATCATTCAAAAGGATTGGTCTTGGAAAGTTTGCTGATACTTCAATAGATAAATCTTGCGCTGCTCTAGAAAGCTTGTTGTTTTCATACCAACCTCCATATAATCTTAACAGAATATTTCTACCATTAAGATCTTTATAGGCTACAGTATCAATTATCTTTTCTGTTACATAAACTAAGCCTTTATTTCTATCACCGCGTTCTAAATTGTCATAATCTACTAGTATTATATTAGCCATTTTTGATGTACTTGTTATTAATTATTGCAGAACTATTAAAGGATAAATTGATGTGTTTTAGAGTAATAATACTAAAGAATTGTTATTTAAGTCCAAGTTTTATAACCAAATAGGCAGTTATTGCAGATGATACTATAGCCCAAAAAATGGTTTTAGCTCTTTCGCGAGTAGAACCGATTATGGTTTTCTTTTTTAACTCTTCGTAATAGATTTTACCTTTTACTGTTAGGTCAATCTGATATATGCATTCTAATGAGGGATTATTTTCTGCTGTACGCCATTCTATTTTAATATATCCTTCCTTCTCTAGCTCCTTAAAGTTATGATAAGGAGAATTGAAATTATTAATCTCTTCTTTATTAAAGCATATGACTAAACCATCTAAGCGATGTAAAGCGTAATTATGGGCATAGTCAAGCAACCCTTGTATAGAGTCAAATCCTGCAGGATGTTCCCATATTAGTGATTTTCTAATTAATCTCATATATGATGAGTGATTGAATTTGGTAGTGCAAGAATTGGTTTTTGTACTACACGTTTGTTGTAGCCTGATTTCTTCGTACTTATGTGCTGTACACTTGTATGACAGAAAGTATATGGCGACTAAAAACAGTATGACAGAAAGTACTTTAAGCGCTACATCTACCGATAAGCCGGTAAAAATGGGTCGTCCACCCCGTGCTAAAGCGGCGCCAGTACCTTGGTCTATCCGAGGGGTTGAGCCAGATACCAGGCGTGTTATTGAGAAAGCAGCCGAACGCACAGGTAAAACCATAGGGCAATACTTGAATGAGGATGTTCGTGGATTTGTCCAAGGACAACTCACTCAAAGCCAGTTACCATCTGCTCCCTTAGATATTCAGAATCAAATAGACCACCTCACTAAGATGGTTGAAGCCTTGACTAACAGAATGCCAGAGCAAGGTAAAAAATCTTTTTGGCAGCGTTTGTTTAGTTAAGCAGACCGTTCTATAAGAGATGATTTAGAACGCAGATCCATATCGCGGTTGCATTCATAGAATTCCTATTTAATGATTTCCCTTGATTTCTAAGCCAAATACTTTGGCTGTGTAACTACCTATATTCTTCACCTTGCCATCAACTGCTTTAGTATGGATATCATAGAGCTGTCGGTTAATAGTCTCAATAGAATGCATACTTAGCACTTGATCAGCTTGATCTGGCCGTAATCTGAACTGCTTAATAAGTCGTTCATGTATGTTTGATGTTTGGATAGATTCAGGTTTGGCTTTGTAGAATACTTCAAATTCAACCTCAACGACGGGTTTACGACCCCTTCCTGGCCGGTCGCCATAAATTGGTTTATAGTTAAATGTGAGGTCAGTGTGGCCATTAATCTCTTTTGCAGCTATTTCTAGCACTCTTGTCTCAAATTTGGTCCACGTTGGGTAACTATCTTCTCCGCTCTTAGGATCAATAATGCCCAGCATTGTTTTTAATTCTACCAGATTACGACAAAATGTCTTATTCTGCATGTTTTTATACATACAGAGTATCTCATAAATACGTTTTGCGTAAGCTGAGTTAAGGGAGATAGCTGCTGCTAGTTGTATTTTAGTGAATCGCTGACTTAGATCAACATAGAAAGGCCGTACTTTCTGTGATAGTTCAAGTTCAATGATGCCATTACCTTGTTTGTATTCAGCTGATGCAAAGAAAGTAGCTTGCAGCAGGTTACCGTTGGGTAAGGTAGTTTGAAATACTCGTCCTACGAGCTTTTCTGTCGCCTTTTTATAAGTTTCAAACTTCAATTCGTCTGAGCCTGCTAAGGATGCCATTTCCTTTATCGATACTTGATACATCTTTGTAGGAAGGTCTTCTTTTCGTACTTGAGCAACAACCATGTATAGTATGTTCTTCTCTGCTTCGGTCATCTCATAACGAGCAACCGTTAGTACGTTATCTTGCCAAATTTCTACAGGTCTGGGCATAATTATTGGGTTTATAGACAAATATAAAAAATCTCTTTAAAAAAACTCGTACTATTTTAAATGCGTCTTTTCTACCGACCAAACGCGTCTTTATTAAGCTTATTTCACCGACCAAACGCGTCTTTATTA
>NZ_QLMC01000026.1 GCF_003259745.1 Larkinella arboricola
CACGATCAACTTGCCATCGAAAACCGCCCAGTCCAAAGTAGCCTTTGATACATCAATGCCGATGTAATAGTAAATGTCCATGACAACGATTAATTTTAGAGTGAATTAAGCTGCTTGCTTTTGCCTCAATACCTTTCTAATGGGTCTGCTAACCCGCATTTCTATTTGAGTATTAGCAAGCGGCACGGACTGGCCTCTGAATCGGCCCATGGGTCTGTAGCCCAGCCGAGCGATAGGATGTGCCAGTCCGTTTTGCTTACCAGCAAGCTATCCCAAATCTTGGAATATTCTCACCCAACAAACCTAAAGGCCGGGCTGTAATCAATCGGAATGAGAATGGTTTTCATCGGGCATCCAGGTTAAACGTGATCAATTGTGGGGGCTCTTACAACCCGGGTTGGGATGGTGGGGTGGTGCTGATTGAATGACCCGTAAGTCGGCTTCGTCAACGCAAGAATAACGACCGGCCAGGTAACAAGCCCTGATGGATTGTCATTCCAAGGCCTGATTCTGATCAATAGTCAGTCTCCCGCTGGCCGGCGTGCCGGTAATCCACGGGTGGGGCTCTCATCGGAAACGTGAAGCGAACTTGATCAAAATCACCCGTTCGGGTAAGTCTGGTCAGGGTGAAAGTGCCGCCAGTCTGGTTGTTTTGAGGCACCATTCCCAACGAATTATACGATGAAGACGATCCTGGTTCCTACCGATCTGAGCCCAATGACCACCTATGCCCTGGACGTAGCCGTCGGTCTGGCCCGCACCCACCAAGCCGAAATTGTGCTGTTGCACACGGTTCTCTATCAACTGGTCGCCCAGCCTGCGGGCGACTATACACCGGAATTTTCGGCAATCATGGCCGAAAATTACGAGATGGCTTACCAGCAGGCGCAGCAGGACCTGCAAGCGCTGGCCAGCAACCCCCGCTACGCTGGAGTCGTCATCAAAACCAAGCTGGGCAGCAACCTGGATGGGTTAATTCGCTGCATCAACGAGCAGCCCGCGGATCTGATTGTGCTGGCTTCCCAGGGTGCCTCCGGTTTAATGGAATGGCTGGAGGGGTCCAACGCCGAGCGAATCGTCCGGCACGCCCACTGCCCGGTGCTGGTGGTCAAAGGTCCCATCGAACACTTCCAGCCGAAAAACATTGTCTGCGGGATCGACCTGGATGAAAAACTTAAAGAGCGTCATATGTATCCGTTCCAGCTCACTGATCAGGGCCTGCAGCAGTTTGTTTATGTTTTGACACCCCATGATGTACATGAGCCCGAAGGCATCCGGCAGTGGATGGATGAACTGGCTCTGGCCAAAGGTATTGCGCATTATCAGTTGAGCATCTGGCGGGCACCGGCCGTAGCCGAAGGTATTCTGGATTTTGCCGACCAGCAGCAGGCGGATCTGATTGTGCTTTACACGCACGGGCGCACGGGCTTGAGCCACTGGATTCAGGGGAGTGTGGCCGAGGATGTACTCAACCACGCCAAAGTTCCCGTCCTGGTGATGCGAGCCTGATGATTCCAAGATGTGCTTGACCCTTTCTCCCCTGAATGTTATGATCCTTACCCTGACGCTAAACCCTGCTGTAGACATTAGTACGACCGTGGATCGTCTGATACCGGAGCAAAAACTGCGGTGCGCTACCCCTCGTTATGATGCCGGCGGCGGAGGCATCAATGTCTCCAAAGCCATCCACCGGCTGGGCGGCAGTACGCTGGGTTTGTTTCCCGTTGGGGGACCTACCGGAACCTTGCTGGAACAGCTGGTCGCCCAGCAACAGATCGACTACCAAACCGTTCCCATAGCGGGCTGGACCCGGCAAAGCTTTGTGGTATCGGAAACCGGTAGTCAGCAGCAGTTCCGTTTTGGTTTGCCAGGTCCCACCTGGTCGAATGAGGAAGCTAGTCAATTGCTCGACACCCTGCAAAGATTTTCCCGTCGAGTCGAATATGTTGTAGCCAGTGGAAGTCTGCCGCCCGGCTTGCCTGCCGATTTTTTTGCCACCTTGGCCCAGCAGGCAAAAAAAATGGGGGCCCGGTTGGTCCTCGATACGTCGGGCCCACCACTGCAAAAGGCCATTTACGAAGGCGTCTTTCTGCTCAAACCCAATGTAGGGGAGTTAGCGGCTCTGGTTGGCGAGGAGAAATTGGAAGGAACCGAAGTCGAGGAGGCCGCCCGGGCCGTGGTTGTAGGAGGTGGCTGCGAAATCATGGTTGTTTCACTGGGACCCAATGGGGCCGTGATGATGACCAAAGAAATGGCCAAACGCTGTCAACGTGGTCTACATATGCCGGCACCGACGGTGAAGAAACAAAGTACGGTGGGTGCGGGTGACAGCATGGTTGGCGGCCTGGTGTACGCCTTGTCCCAGGGGCAAGGTTATGAAGACATGCTGCGGCTGGGCGTGGCCTGTGGTACGGCGGCCACCATGAATCCCGGCACGGAACTGTTTCATCTTTCGGATGTCCAGCGGCTACTGAGCGGAATGAATTGCCAGCCGCGTTTAGAGCCCCAGCACTTGCTGGTAGCGGGATAACCGCCTGGGGTTATACAGGATCAGTAGGCCAAGTCCCCAGGCGGTAATGACCATACCGATCGTGTTCATCAACCGCGGTTCCCCCAGGTCAGCCATGAAAGTAATGTCCATACTCGCGTGAAACAACGCGCAGGCCAGCACACTACCCCGGCTGCTGTTAAAAAGCCAGGTAAAGAGGAACGACCCCGTTACCAGGCTGACCAGCCACCCACTGATGCCTCCCATATCCATCGTGTAATACCCCGAGCGCTGGTAAAAGAAGAGGGGCCAGTGCCACAGCGCCCACCCGGCGGTGATCAGCAGGGATGCCGCCCAGGCGGGGTAGCGTTGCTGCAGGTGGGGCAGAGCAAACCCCCGCCAGCCCGCTTCTTCCCCGAATCCGACCACAAACACATTCAAAAGAATAAAAGCGGCAGGATGAATGCTGGACAATTCCCGCGAGCGCCACAGCCCGCTCCAGTCGATCGCCAAAAGTTCCCCCGATGAAATAACTCCCGTAGCGAAGCCAAGTAGCAGAAAAGGGATGATTGGAACCACCAGCCAGTAAAAAGCGGGTCCCCGCGGCACCAGTAGACTGCGGGCAAGTCGCTGCAGACCCGCTTGATCATTTTCAATATAAGTCCATAAACCGGCCGCCAGCAGCGGCCCGGTTAAGCCCAGGTAATGCAGAAAAGCGGAATACTGCCAGGATTCAGGGAAGCCGGGCATGAGATAGGGCGACCAGCAAATCCAGGAAAACCCGTAGGCCGTTAGAAAAAAACCGATTATCTTTTTCATGTTAATCCGGGGCCGTTCAGGGCGGAGGTAACGCTCATCCTTCTGAAAGAAGGGAAAAGGGCGGGTGCACCTATACAGGAGTAATGGGTGCACCAGACGCACCAGGTTTAAAAGATTATGACTCTTTGCTTCCAGACCCCCGCGTGAAAAGCCTCAAAAAACAGTTATCCTTAGGTTGGCAGCTTTCAATTTCCTTACGCCTGCTTCCCCTTAAAGTTAAGCCGGAAACCGGCCTGTAGGAATAATCAGCTTTTTCGTACGAAAAAGCTGGCCGTATAAAACGGGGACCCAGCCGCCGTTACGACCCAGGGTGAAGCCCGCCAAAGCCAGGGGTGGATAAATCCGGGTAAAAAAGACTCAGCAATCCGAAGAACGATCCAGCCATTGCCCCGCAGAAAGAAACGAACCCGTTTTTGCTAGTGGTCCAATCCCTAGGCAGTCAACCCGTTCGACAACTCAAAGCGGTTGTAGCCTAACGCATCCGATGAATGGAGCGTTTGAGCAGCGGGGGACTGAAGCCGGAAGCGATTGAAAAAGTACCGAGGCTAATTGTACCCCGGTTAATATTCCTTAGCCGGCGGTTGCATAAGCCTCCTGCGGACGATCTTGGCGAGCCTGCTGATCTTCTGCTATACGCAGCACAACCCGGCCGTCGATGCGGCCAGCGGCCATATCGGCCAGCACCCCATTGATATTTTCCAGGCGGTCCAGGTGGTAATGCACTTTCACTTTACCCTCGGCGGCAAAAGCCAAACTCTCTACCAAGTCCTGGCGGGTGCCAACAATGGAGCCCCGTACTGTTTTGCGCGTCAGGACAACATCAAAGATATCCAGGTCAAACGTGCCGGGGGGTAAACCTACCAGCGACAGCGTACCGTGCCGTCGTAACATGCCGACGGCCTGGGCAAATGCTGACCGGGATACGGCCGTTACCAGCACACCGTGGGCGCCGTTCAGTTGCTGATGGATCGCCGTCACGGGGTCTTCCTGAGCCGCATTGATGACCAGATCGGCTCCAACCGCCTTGGCCAGGGCCAGCTTTTGCTCCTGAATGTCCACGGCCGCAACGCGCATACCCATGGCTTTGGCGTATTGTACAGCCAGGTGACCCAGGCCGCCAATGCCCGAAATAACAACCCATTGGCCGGGTTTTACTTCCGTTTCCTTCAGGCCTTTGTACACCGTGACACCGGCACAAAGAATGGGGGCGGCCTGCTCAAAGGAAAGTCCATCGGGCAGATGGCCAACGTAATTCGGATCCGCCAGGACGTATTCAGCGTAGCTTCCCTGAACGGAATAGCCGGTGTTCTGCTGATCCGGGCAGAGCGTTTCCCAGCCGGTATGACAGTGCTCACAATGGCCGCAGGCCGTGTATAACCAGGGCACCCCTACCCGGTCGCCGATTTTGACCTGGGTAACGCCGGTTCCGACGGCTACGACCGTACCGACACCCTCATGGCCGGGTATTAACGGTAAGGTGGCTTTTACTGGCCAATCGCCGTTGATGGCGTGCAGGTCCGTGTGGCAGACCCCACAGGCGGCCACACGCACTAAAATACGGCCTGGTACGACCTGGGGAACCGGAACTTCTTCAAGCTGGAGCGGCTGGCCATAGGCCCGGGCAACGGCCGCCTTCATCATGGCTGGAATCATAGCTGTTGGGAAAGGAAAGTGAAATTCAGTGACATCAGCAAAAGTACACCGGGGGTAGGGGCGAACCTATGAGCAGAATCACCAGGACATAAGACCTTCATCAAGCCTTGTCAAACCAGTTCTGCCTCTTTATGCTGTCCTGGATATGCTGACTAGGGAGGGCCACTTAAACCACCCACGGGAAGTGTTTCTATTGACTTGTTCATGTGTCAGAACGGTAAATTAGGAGCCTGGACGAAGGCTTACCTGACCTTTTCCCGCTCACGGCTGCCAGCGGAACATGGGCAGGTTACGTTTTCCTTTCTATCGATCTCCAATAGGTCCGGCGAAATAAATGGTCTCTGGGGAAGGTGAAACCGTTAGCTTATACATCCTGCATCTTGTTCCAGGGTGGAATCTTTGGTGTACGTCGTCAGCAGAAAGTGGACAACTTAAGTTGGAAAGGGAAGAGAGGCTTTAAGCGCTTTGTGCTTGCTGACAAATATAATTTTTCCGCCGTTGCAACAGCGTTAAGTGCTTGACTTTTTGCCGTTCCGCCAACAGATCCTGCTGGCGGCCCCAGTAAACGTCAGCTGGTGTCACATTATTAAGTGATTCATGGTAGCGATGATTGTTATAATAATCGACCCATTCACCAATCCGCCTACTCAACTCATCGGGACTGTAATAGTGTTCAAGCAAGACAACGTTTTTCATTGACCGGTGATAGCGCTCAATTTTACCCTGGGTCATGGGATGGAAAGGGGCGCTTCGAATGTGG
>NZ_QLMC01000027.1 GCF_003259745.1 Larkinella arboricola
CGGACCAGTGCCTTAAAATGGGGCTTGTTAAACCGTGAACAGGGGCAGTCCGGGTTAAAAAAATGCAGGAGAACGGGTTTATTGGCCGGTAACGCCAGGCGGTCCTGTAAAGCAATCACGGTTCCGGTTTTCACCGGCTTATAATTTTCGGGGACGGGCGTAGGCAACTGATACAGCCAGTCGTTATACCAAAACAAGGCTATAACCGCTGAAAGCAGCACCAATAACCACATCATCACCAAACTTTTTCGTATCATAATACGTGCTTTATTTGCTCCCATAAACCCACTGACAGCGCAAAAGCCGCTAATTGTTCAGTTACACTGTTGTTGGAAAGTAGCTCGTGGCACTAGGGAAAGGCAATAACAATGCCATGTTTATATCTATAAGTGATCGATAACATTTACGATAGCTTTAGCGGTAGTACGGTTACTTGAGTCGGTTGCCGGGAAGCTAAATTTGTATGACACTAAAATAGCCGTGCCTGTTGGTCCAAGAAAAATATGCCTTCTTGAATGGCTCTGCTGACCCGGAATCGCGGCGGGATTTACCTTCAACCAGCAGCGTATCCAAAAACTAAGCTTTTTGGCGAATCAATTTGTAAGAGGAGCGAATAGGAAAGCGATTTAGTCCAGGCAGGTATACCAAAATTTGATGGTGCTTCAGTAAACCATGGATATTTGAAGCAGCATCTGGGCCCGGTTACTTAGATTCTATGGCTAGCATTCTTTCATGCCTTTTGGTGAGGATTCAGAGCCATAAACACAAGTCCATCCCCGGCCCGATGGATTGTTCGTGAAGAACGGTAGAAAGATCATCTGGTTTACATTTTGTGGCGTACCAGACTCGCTATCCTTGATGGGGATCTTTACGGCCCGGCTATTATCGGGTTTCTGTCAAAACAGAAGTTGGGAGCCAGCAGTGGCTTGCCGGTTTTGTCAGTAACCTGTTGCATGAACCTCTTCCGGAAGGCATTACCCTAGACGTAGCAACTTCTGCCAGCGACTATACGCTGAATATGGATAAAACCAGGTCGCATTTATTAGTGGTGGGGGGTACAGAGAACTCCTTTTGTGAGTATGCTGAAATACCTGATTTCAGCGGGAAAAGACCGGCCCATCATCAGGATTGGGGGCTTCCGGGGAAACGCGGTTGCCACCGCATTATGTCGGTATATACCCTTTACGAAAACTCGATGGCCAGGACCAGGATACTGATTCCAAAGCGTATGTAGAACGGAGCAAAGAGAAGAAGGCTATCTACCGGATACGGATTACTGCCTCTGTGGTCCTGGCGAATTTATAAAAAAGCCTATTGAGAACCTCCATTCTCCGGGAGTGGATGCCCGCACCATTCACTTTGAAGACTTTGGCCCTGCTATTCAGGGGGAAGTAACCGAAAAGCCCTTTTTCTAACACCGGTAGCCCACCTCTTTGCTCACTAAAGTCCCTTGTAAAAACAAAAAGACGGATTATTTACTATACTTGAGCGCCTAGCGGTTTCAGACTTGTTCTTTGGTCCAATGCCGGGACGCTCCTGGAACGCAATCCAACATCCGAATCATTCCCCGCAAGCCAGCCGATCGGCTAACCGGCCAGAGGACTGCACGCAGGCCCTTGAATCGGTTAGTCTCCTGTTTTAGAACTTATTGAAAATAAGCTGGTTTCCTTACTTGTAACCAGGCGATGACCATGCCCCAACTGCCTTCCAATATCCTGCTTGCCACGTACCGTATGGCCTTCGAAAGCATGAGCCAGGGCTTTTGCCTGCTGGAAAAAGTCGCTACGGCGGCGGGTGCTCCCAGCGATTTTCGCTACCTGTTGACCAATCACGCCTTCGAAGAGCAGTCGGGTCTTCTTCAGGTGGTGGGCAAAACGTTGCGGCAAGTACTTCCTGCGGTAGAAGATTCCATCATGGCCCAGTTTGAGGCCGTGGCCTTAACGGCACAACCGGTTAAGTTCGAGGGCTACATTACTTCCCTGGACCGCTGGATGGAGGTGCAGGTCTTTCCCATCACCGATCAGGTACCCACCCCAATCGGCGTCTTATTTACCAATGTAACCCCACGCAAAAAAGATCAGGATGCCCTGCGGCAATCGGAAGAGAAGTACCGCACCTTATTTAACTCCATTGACGAGGCCTATGTCTTCTGTCAGATCCTGACCGATCCGGCGGGCCAGCCCCTGGATTACCGGTTTCTGGAGATGAATCCGGCCTTTGAGCGCCTGACGGGCCTGACCATCGAAAATGTGCTGGACCAAACGGCCCGTCAGGCCGTACCCGGACTGGAGGACTCTTGGATTGATACCTACGGCCGGGTAGCCCTTCAGGGCGAAACGGTCCGGTTTGAAAGAAGGGTCGTCGCCTTAAACCGCTGGTACGATGTGTACGCGGGTCCGGTCGGTGAGCGTGGCAGTGGGCTATTCGCGGTGGTCTTCAAAGATATCACCGAGCGCAAACGCCAGCAGACTCATCAGGACCTGTTAGCCGATATCAGTGAAGCCATCGCCGACCAGGGGGATACCCAGGAAATTATGAGCATCGTTGGCCAGAAGCTCAGGGCTGTTTTTCCCATTTCCTCCTTTAGTATCTGGCAGATTCAGTCCGACGTCGACGAAGCGTACCGGGGTTTGTGGTGGTCCCAGGACCAGCTGCTACCACCTGAGAAAGCTAATCTTTTAGCCTTCTTTAGTCCGGACACCATCCGGCGGCTGCGCCAGGGGGAAAATATCGTGATTGCCGATACCCAAACCGATGCCCAAGCTCATGCCCCGGCTTTCCACGCTCTGGGCATTGGCTCCTACCTGGGCCTGCCTTCTAGCCGGGAGGCCAGCTGGAAATCGATGCTGGCCTTCTTTTCGCCGGTTGCCTACGACTGGCAGCCCGACCAGGTGGCCCTGCTGACGGATGTGATGAACCGGCTGCTGCCGCGCCTCGAGCGCGTCCAGGCTGAGGAGGCCTTGCGGGCCAGCCAGGCCCGGTTGTCGGCTGTATTCGAAAGCCTGCCCATTGGGGTGGCCGAAGTTGACACCAACGGTAGACTGGTGCTGGCCAACCGGGAGATGCAGCGGTTTGCCCCGACGGGAATCGTCCCCGCCCGGGACCCGGAACGCCAGGATCGCTGGTGGGCGTATCACCCGGACGGCCGCCGGTTGGTACCCGACGAATACCCCGGTACCCGGGCGCTGCGGGGGGAGCGGGTGGTGCCCGGCCTGGAAATGCTTTATACCCCGGAGGAGGGGCCTGCCATTTGGACCCGGGTGGTGGCCGTGCCAATTCGGGAGGATGAGGGCGGGATGACGGGGATCGTGGTTCTCATCACCGACATCAGTGAATTAAAACAGGCCGAAGAGGCCCTGAAAGAAGCCGGTCGGCGCAAGGATGAGTTTCTGGCCATGCTGGCCCATGAACTGCGCAACCCCCTGGCCAGCATCCGCCTGGGTATAGGCCTGCTGAGCTGGACGGACGAAACCGATCCGGTCCACCAGCAAACCGTGCGCCTGATCAATGGGCAGGTCAATCACCTGGTCCGGCTGGTCGATGAGCTGCTGGATGTGGGCCGCATCAGCCGGGGTAAAATCCTGCTTAAGCCTGAACGTGTTGAACTCGGAGCTCTAGTGTCGGAGGCCATCGAAGCAATTCGTCCCCAGTATGCGGCTCTCCACAAGCAGCTCCACCTAACCGACTCACCCTTTCCTCTGTTCATTCATGCAGATTCTGCCCGGATCTTACAGGTGGTGACCAACCTCTTGGCCAATGGGCTGCGTTATACCGGCCCGCAGGGGCAGGTCTGGGTGAATTTGACGGCTCAAAACGGGGAAGCTATGGTACGGGTAGCCGATAACGGTATTGGCCTGGCTCAGGACCAGCTGGAGGCCATCTTCGAGTTGTTTGTCCAGGTGGATACGTCCCTGGCGCGTTCACAGGGCGGATTAGGTCTTGGCTTAACGCTGGTCAAGCGGCTGGTGGAAAAGCACGGGGGACGGGTTGAGGCCTTTAGCCCAGGCTTGGGTCAGGGCAGTGAGTTTGTTATTTGCTTACCGCTACTAGAGGAAGCCCCAAAAGACCGATCGTCCCAAGTAACCACGGCCTCTGCCAAGCCAGCCAGTCAGCGGATTCTGGTGATTGATGACAATCAGGGGCTGGTCTTTCTGCTGGCCCAGACGCTCAGGCAAAGAGGCTATCAAGTACATACGTGCCACAGTGGCCGCGAGGGCCTGCAGGCCGCCGAGGAACTACGCCCGGGGGTGATTCTGTGCGATATTGGGATGCCCGAGCTGGATGGCTACGAAACCTGTCGAGTGATCCGACAGCAGCCCTGGGGTCAGGAGGTTGTGTTAATCGCTATTACCGGGTATGGTGAGGAGGAAGATAAACAACGAGCGAAGCAGGCGGGCTTTGATGCGCATCTGGTGAAACCGATTGATCTGCAGGCTTTGATCTCGTTACTGGAAGAGCTGCCTGCCCGGGAGTAAAGCTTACTAACCGAAACCGGTTTGTTGATGCGTAGGCCATGTAAGTGAACACACTATAATTTGATCTTAATATTGGACTTGCTGCATTTGACTGGACATTAAGTTAAGCAGGATCTAACTTATTGGAAAGGGGATAAAGGGAAAGGTTCCGCCAATACTTATAAATCTAGTGATCGACACCACTATGCCAGGAACAGGTTCCCGTCCGGTTGCGCGGCTGTGCCATCTATCCACACAAACACAACCGGTTCATCCTTTTGAAACCCGGGTATAACAACCTCCTACACAAATCACGATCACGCAAAGCGTTAACAGCCTGGCGCGTAAAGCTCTCATCACTAAAATTGTCAATAATCTCTCCTATTAAAAATGCGCCCCAAACTAGCCAAAGAGACTCATTTTTGCTGCTCCTTTTTTGGAAGGGCCGTTCTGAATCCTTACTATAAAACCTCCCTTACCATAAACCAATCAAAACACAAGAATAAAGGAACTGTAAGTAGGAGGATAAGCGGATTAAAGGGACAGGGCTCCTAATCATGGTTGAACTTGCAACAGTGCGCTGGAGATTTTTCTTAAGCCGCCATTGGGGGAGGTGTAAAAACAAGACTTTTGTTGACTAGGGGTCTGGTATTGTAAGTTTGAATGTTTCCGTCGATGATTATACCGCCGGGCGGCCCCGCAGCCCTCAATGTAGTGTACGTCGTCAGCAGAAAGTGGACAACTTAAGTTGGAAAGGGAAGAGAGGCTTTAAGCGCTTTGTGCTTGCTGACAAATATAATTTTTCCGCCGTTGCAACAGCGTTAAGTGCTTGACTTTTTGCCGTTCCGCCAACAGATCCTGCTGGCGGCCCCAGTAAACGTCAGCTGGTGTCACATTATTAAGTGATTCATGGTAGCGATGATTGTTATAATAATCGACCCATTCACCAATCCGCCTACTCAACTCATCGGGACTGTAATAGTGTTCAAGCAAGACAACGTTTTTCATTGACCGGTGATAGCGCTCAATTTTACCCTGGGTCATGGGATGGAAAGGGGCGCTTCGAATGTGG
>NZ_QLMC01000028.1 GCF_003259745.1 Larkinella arboricola
ATCTACAATCCCCATGGAGCGAACTGTTTCGAGGCAAAAATCAATGTTGTCCTTCGTAATCAGTTCACTATAACGTGGACCTAATATCTTGCTGGTAAAGCCAACCTTCATTTCTATCCCCTCCATTTTTCGAACAACACTGAGTTCGGCTCGATGCGCAGCAGCAGACCGCTCAATGTTTGCCCATTGAACAGGGATGTTGTGTATGGTTTTTACGGGTGTCAGTCGGTCATAGTTGACCTGTTCCCCTTCTACAGGGTATAGGATTTCTACGTAGTCAAGTTGTAACATTCCTAGTTGTTGTGATAGTTTAACATATACCTTGTACAAAAGTAAGAAAAGGGAATGAGATAATCGCTTAGTAGGTATCCCCAAAAAGGGGATTAATCGCCACTATACAATGAGGTGTCACCGCATGTAAAATGGTAGTTGTACAGCCAAATTTTAAATATTTCCACAAATGTTTGTGTGTACATGAATCATTGTTTAGGTTTTTGGCTAGAGTTGATTTCAACTCCGCGATGACGCAAATACTTGTACAAGGTTGCTTTGGAAATCTTTAAACGTTTAGCGAGTTCGTTTACTCCTAGCTGTTGCTCGTTGTATAACGTTGCCGCAATCATTGCTGTCCGCTGTGCTTCATCCGATAATCCACGAGGGCGTCCTCCTACTCTTCCTCTTGCTCTTGCCGATTTTAATCCGGCGGTTGTTCGTTCAATAATTAAATCACGCTCGAACTCTGCCAACGATGCAAATATGTTGAAAGTCAATCGCCCCTGTGCTGTCGTTGTATTGATTTGGTCCTGCAAACTGATTAGGTCCACGCCGTTTTGTTGCAGTTGGTTGACTAACTCAAGTAGGTCTTTCATTGACCGGCCAAGTCGGTCAAGTTTGAAGATGTATACTTCATCTCCTTTCCTTAGCTCCGACAACATTTTTTCCAGTTGCTGCCTGTCACGTTTTGCTCCAGATACTTTTTCCTTGTAAATCCTTTCACATCCTGCTTTTTCAAGGGCGTCGATTTGGAGTTCTAAGTTTTGGTCTTGCGTTGAGACTCTGGCGTATCCTATCTTCATCTTTTGTTCAACTTACTCATCAGCCTGCAATTTAATAAACTTTGTTTTATTGAACAAGTATAATATACAGCTAAAAGCTTCTTAAAGGCTATATTTTAGCTGATTTCGAGTAAATGGGGTAGTTTATTCAAACGTACGTTTTTTTGAACACCTATTTTAATAGTAAAATATTTTCCTAGCTTTGCGTACACCCATTTTTACAGGAACTCATGAAGGTCATCGCTGTTGTAAATCAGAAAGGAGGTGTTGGAAAAAGTACAATCTCGTTCAATCTGGCTCATTGCTTCGCCAGTGAACTTCGCGTTGGAATTGTCGATGTTGATGCTCAAGGAACAATACGCAACATGGATGATGCCTTGGGAGCAATTGAGCTATTGCCCATTGAACAGCTTTCCACCCTGCGAAGTAAACCTTTCGATGTCGTTGTCATTGACACACCACCTTACTTCTCTGACAGACTGGAAGACGTTTTATCCGTCTCTGATTTTGTCCTGATTCCAGTGAAGCCCAGCTATGTGGATGTTATGGCCTTGAAACCTACTGTAGGTATTGTTCGTCGTCAACAGGAAGTACAACCAGAGCTGAAAGCCGGTATCGTGATTAACATGGCTAAACCTCGAACTTCAATTAATCAAGACATCGATTTTCTGTTACGCGACATCGGCCTTCCGAAAATGGAAGTTACACTTTCTGAGCGTGTAGCTTTTATTCGTTCGTTCGTTACCAACGGTGTATTCGAGGGTGACGATTTACGTGCAATCAACGAAATTACCAATTTGGCCGAGGAGCTTTTAGGACGGTTAGGGATATGAACCAGATGAAAGATAAAAATGAAGTACGACTTCGCGCAATGGCGGAACGGATTCGAAAAACGTCCGAAACACCAACTGTTCACATGGTGGTTCCTGTTGCTCGTTCTGAATCCGAACAGGTATCGGAATCTAAAACTGTCGCACGGACAACATCCGAAAAGGTAAAGGAGTCACAACTTAATGTTCAGATTCAGGTAGACCTGATTGACCGTTTGAAAATTCATGGGATTCGGACAAAAAAGAGCATGAAACAGTTAGTAACAGAAGCCTTGTCAATGTTCCTAGCAGAGGCAGAACACAACGCCTCCAGTGGGAAACTATAAACTTAGTTGCCCCCCCCTAAATGCCTGTTCAATTTGCGTTTTGCTTTTTCGGTCATTCAATTTTTTCGGGTCTGTTGTTTCCAATTTTGTGGCCCTAAATGCCTTTTTGAAGTTCGTGTTCGTATGCAATTGAGTAATAGATTTTATTCTGCAATATTGGGGGCTTTGTAACGTGCTGTAAACCATAGCGCTTGAGCGCTATTATGCATGGAATTGACGGGAATATGCATGGAATTGACGGGGATTTCGACGCTATTATGCATGGAATTGACGGGGGATTTTTCAATTAGCATTGGCATTTTGCATATCCAATGCATTAATTGTATGCGATTAAACCCCTTTTTATGAAATCCGTTAAGGTTTATCAGTCTAACTACCTCACTGCCGCGCGATACGATTACGATGTAATTGAAAAACGAATCGTATATCAGATACTCCTTCATTTAAAGGACAGTCTTTTCATGGATGTTGACGAAAACATCCTTAATCGTGATATGGATATCATAATCCCAGAGAGCCAGTTGAAACGCGTGGACCGCAATGACAACTTTTATAGGGATTATCGTAAAGGAGTGAAACGTCTCCGTGAAAAGGTGTTCAGTATCAATCTTCCTGATGGCTGGATT
The DNA here is from genome assembly GCF_003259745.1 of Larkinella arboricola. Taxonomy (GTDB): domain Bacteria; phylum Bacteroidota; class Bacteroidia; order Cytophagales; family Spirosomataceae; genus Larkinella; species Larkinella arboricola. The sequence goes on from NZ_QLMC01000028.1 coordinate 2,838, forward strand.
GAAACCAGCTTTGTACTACGTGGCCAATATCGTACATCTGTTGGGCTGGAATTAACCATTAGCCGAGATGTTCTGGGCTTCCTGTACGACCTGAGCAAAGGCTTCACAGAGCTAGATTTTGCAGTAGCAATTACTTTGCACAGCAAGTATGCTCAGCGATTTTATGAATGGTGTTGTCGCTGGCGCGACATCGGCAAGTTTTCAATGACTCCTGATGAACTACGAGAAAAACTCGAACTAACTCAGGAAACGAAATGGCTGAAGCAGTTTGTGCTTGATGTCGCAGTACGAAGCATAAAAGAGCTCTATGATGAGGGGACATCAGATTTGTACTTTGAATACACTGAAGACCGCAAAGGGCGTGGACGTGGTGGCCGTGTACAAAAATGGCATTTTGTTGTTCGTACTCGTGAACGTAAACCTGTCCGTGACGCACAAAATGATGATGTAATATTCCTGATGGGGGTTTTAAAGCAGGTTTACAGCGACCAGAAGGCTCACTACGACAGGACTATGAACTTTATCATGGAACAGGAAAGGCCACAGATTAAGGCTATTTCAGACCGTATACGGGTTTTGATTGACAAACAGAGTACAAACCGCAAGATAAATCTCGGTGGATACATCCGTCATCTGTTGCGTGAGGATTATGGATTTGAGGAACCGACAGAACAACCTCCTGTTTCCGTGAACGACAATCCAAGGCGGTTAAGCGATATAATGAAAAATGGGCGCAGTTGAATCTACGCCCACACTTTGTCACTCACTTACTTTTTACTCTTCGGGATACGAATCGTTTCAACGATTGTAGTCCTTGGGCGTCTTACAGCCTCTGAAACCGGAATAAATAATCCTGTCGTAGCATCACGACCGATTTTGAAGGTACCTGCTGGTTTTTTCATTAAAGTAGTATCTAATTGTTACGCCAAACAATTTACACAATTAATTTAAACTTTGCAACTTTTTACCTCAAAACGGTAACTTTTTTTTCGAGCAAAAATAGGCCCTTAGAAGCGTTGATTTTTTTCATCAACCCCTGATATGATTTCAGGCAATTGAGGCCCGCTACAAGAGCAAAAGAGGCCTTTAATGTCAATGCTGATTAGGGGCATAGGTAGGTGTCATTTTATTAGGGACGACCACATACTTGCATATACAACAAATACGTAGTCTAACAAAGCCTTACACTGAAAATCCTATATAGGATGGTATATGCCTATCCCATTGAACCAAATTTGTGCCGTGGATTAAAAATGGGTCTGACTGACCTCTCCCACAAATGAACTCCCTAGCTACTGAAACTACGCAGCAGCTAATTCCACCGCTGTTTAATAAGCTCAATCATCTCATTCAGAATGTCGGTCCCTGTTCTGTGATGTCCAGTTCGATTCATTTCGTATTTCTGTGCGATTTTCCTGTAGCCTTCCATCCACCGTGTAACTTTCTTCGGGGCATATTGTCGAACTTCACGTTCGATTTCAGCCCAATTAAACTCGAATTTCTCTAACACAGTCAGTTTTTCAATATCTGACATTGAAAAACCTTTGCGTTGGCGTTCATCCGTACTCAGGTCAAATACACTCGTCAAAATGTCAACCATTGGACTGGCTTTCACATTCAGGATTGATGTGAGCTGATTATCCATCAGATTCAACCTTTTCAGAATTGTTCCACGACCCTGTAGTTTGTGTTCCAATCTTGTAATTCCGTCGAACGAGTTCTCCGGAATGCCGTGAGCGGCCATGAACTCCCTGTTCACTTTTTTGCTGTTCATTTCGACACCCTTACCATACATTTTAAACTGTTCCTTTTGCCGTTGTCGGCCAGCCCTGTTACTACGCAAACCAAAACTGTTTCGTCGCTCTTGTTGGTCCCATTTCAATGGATGTTTGACCAATCGGCTTACAGCACGTCGGTCCTCTTTCGTCATATCGAACTTTATATCCTCCGTTACATGAATGTGATTCGATGTGCTTTTTTGAATCATATCATCAACGTTGAAATCTACAATCCCCATGGAGCGAACTGTTTCGAGGCAAAAATCAATGTTGTCCTTCGTAATCAGTTCACTATAACGTGGACCTAATATCTTGCTGG
>NZ_QLMC01000029.1 GCF_003259745.1 Larkinella arboricola
CGCCCTCATCAGGCTTTGAAGTTTATGACGCCGGTCGAGTACCGACAGGCGGCTTAATTCCAATCAAAACTGGCTTACTATAGGGGGTAAGGACAGCCCCAGCTCCGTGGGTTTTTAAGGGAAGGGTTCATGACGTTGGCTCATCGGTTTTGACCAGCAGATGGATGGCAAAGCAGCCGTAGGGGCCACAGGCTAAGGGTTGGCCGAGTTCTTCGGTGAGGTAGTCGATGGTGAAGGTCAGGTTGGCAAACCCGGGGGTGTGGACCTTCACGCGGTCACCGGGTTTAAGCGGGGAGTGGGAAGTTGGTAAATGAGTCGTTGGGTGGTCTGGCATGGTTGATGGCAATAAAAGGGTGTACACCCCTTAGACGCCAAAAGAGCCAAAAGTTTCAGGGCGACTTTTTAGATGGTCGTAAAACCGGGTTTTGCAGGCCACCGTGATTGTCTTTTTTGTATTTTAGGGCAACATAATTTTGATTCTACAACAGATATACCCATAACTGCATCTACCGTCAAATGCGTATTAAACGGATTATACTGCTTAGTTTTTTCTTTCACTCGCTTACATAACCTATAAGTTCAATAGCTCAAAAGGCAAACCGTGTAAAGAAGCCCAAATGAGGGTTATAAGGTCCTGCTCGCCGGTGAGAAGTTCTTATTATACCATCTATCGACGATTAAATTGTTTTTGCGATCAATACCAAGACTGGAAAGAACTTAGTACAATAGTCAATCACCTAGCTTTCCATCGAAACCTGTACGGTGAAATCCACCCTGCAAATATATTTGGTATTAAAAATATTCAATGTGGTGATGATGAACAGCAATTTGATGTGTTTGACGATGATGATGTCTTCCTGTACATCGAACAGGATACCGCAAAAACAGCTAGGCTTGGTGCCCTCAAGCAGCTCCAGATACAGGATGTCTTATCTAATCGGGTCGGCATCCTAGATGTCGGCAAAGAGAATCGAAAGGTCTTTCGCCAAGCTAAGCAGGTGCTTATCCAATACCAGATGGACTATGACGAACTAAACAGTCATGTTTTGCGATCATTTCAGCAGGCCATCCACTTTGATTCTACTTATCAAACCCGGTTCAGGAAAGTTAAGTATGAGCTTATCAATCAACAGACTCGTAAACAAGAGGCCATTATCCAGTATGAGGATTATGGCGCTCGATTTTATTTGAACATTTTATAAAAAGGCCCTGGCTAACGTAAAATCACCTATACAACTATTTTTTTACTCTTTAAATAATGCGTATTTCTGTACTCTTTACCATCTTGCTTTCCATGTTTTTGAGTTGTGAAAGCAAAAAGAACAATAACCCTAAAAAATCGAATATGACGAATTTTGCCCCTTTTGAGATTTATGAAAATGGAGGATCCTTTCGGATCAAGGCTGAAGTAGAAATGCTTCCTGAGTACATGGAACTGTTCGCAAGCCATGACTATGAGCCAAATGGTTATTGTTGGGAAAGCCATATCACTCAAATTCTAGAAAAAGAGAATCCAGATTTATTAAATCATATTGAGTTTGACCCAGAAGCGGGCGGCTTATATGCTGTAGCTGACTCGAAAGAGAGCCAGCTAGATTTCGTTAATACGCTAAGTCCCATTTTTCAAGACATGAGTAAACTGGAGAGCTACATTAGTTCAGCAGATCGGAGCCGGATCGACGATTAGTGAAAGGAGTTTTTGAATAAATCCTAGATGTACTCTGGGTCTTAACTACTGCTATATCTGGGATTTATTCATTAACATAATTCGCAGTTATACGACTTTTCAAATTTGTTCTTCAAAAGCTAAGAAAGACCAACCTTGTAAGAATTCAATTTATGAGTAAAGAGATTCGTCAACAAATAGCCCAGCAAATAAGCAAATATAGGTGGATGGTCTTCAATATCGTTGATGAGAGCTTGCCCCCATTTTCATACACAGTGGGATTACAAGAGTCCTTTAATCATGCTGAAATCATTATATCTGGCTTAGACAAGGAAGACGCTCATGCCATACTAAACGATATAGGCAATGGTATTGCCGAAGGAATACAACGAGAAGAAAATGTACTCTATGACGACATTTTTGATGATCGTCCTTGTTATTTTAAAGCGGTACTGCCAGAGATGTATGAGGAATATTTAGGACGAGCTGTTTTGTATTATGAAAACTCAAATTTCCCTGTTCTTCAATGTGTATGGCCAGATCAAGACAGCCAGTTTCCCGACGACAACGGGTATGATATTCTAGACCAAGAAATACTGTACAAGCAGCAATGATCTTTGTTGTATAAGTGCTGTGGCTGTTGCAAAAGTCCGAAGGTACAAAAAGCCATTGGTTATGTGAATAACCATTGCTGAAGCTTGCGATAAGCCCTTGCCCAGATCATAGCGTAAGTACTTCTTAAGATTGTAAGCTATAGCGGCCAAATACATCACTTTAGCCGCTCCGACCTGGCCTCTAACACCGATCTTGCCCAGACCATAATAGCCGATCAGACTGCCTAAAACCGGTTCAACCGTGGCGGAACGCTGTCGACTCCGGGCTTTGCCGCTCCGAGTGGCCAACCGCTGGAGCATCCGCTCATACTCGGCTTTGTAAGCCGTATGATGTAACCGCTTCTCACAGGCCGTCGTCTGAATACAAGTGGCTCGTAAAGGACAGCCTTTGCAGTCGGAAGATTTGGATAAGTAGCGTTTTTTGGGGTTACCATCCCGATCAGTCACCAAGCGGTCAAAGGCCAGCGTTTTGCCCTGTCGGTAACTGTCGGTGGTGACATCATACGTAAAGTCTTGACGATCTGCCTTGTATTTACCATGTGGGGGAATAAAGCCTACTATTCCCCGTTGTTCCAGCGCCTGATAGTTCTCCCCGGAACTATACCCGCTCCGGCCTTTAGGTTTGTTGGGTGAGAATATTCCAAGATTTGGGATAGCTTGCTGGTAAGCAAAACGGACTGGCACATCCTATCGCTCGGCTGGGC
>NZ_QLMC01000030.1 GCF_003259745.1 Larkinella arboricola
TCAGGTCATTAGTACGGCTCGGCTGTAACGGTCTCCCGTCCTGCACCTGCCGCCTATCCACGTCATCGTCTCTAACGTCCTTCAACAGAAGACTCATCTCCGGGCCGGCTTCGCACTTAGATGCTTTCAGCGCTTATCCAAACCCCACGTAGCTACCCGGCCGTACCGTGGGCACAATAACCGGTTCACCAGCGGTGAGTCCACCCCGGTCCTCTCGTACTAAGGGCAGCCCCCGTCAATCTTCTAACGCCCACCACAGATAGGGACCGAACTGTCTCACGACGTTCTGAACCCAGCTCGCGTGCCACTTTAATCGGCGAACAGCCGAACCCTTGGGACCTTCTCCAGCCCCAGGATGTGACGAGCCGACATCGAGGTGCCAAACCTCCCCGTCGATGTGAGCTCTTGGGGGAGATCAGCCTGTTATCCCCGGCGTACCTTTTATCCTTTGAGCGATGGCCCACCCATGCGGAACCACCGGATCACTATACCCTGCTTTCGCACCAGCTCGGCCTGTCTGCCTCACTGTCAAGCTCGCTTCTGCTATTGCACTCCACAGCCGGTTACCAACCGGCCTGAGCGAACCTTTGGAAGCCTCCGTTACCCTTTCGGAGGCGACCACCCCAGTCAAACTACCCGCCAACCACGGTCCCTAACTTCTGTCAGGTTAGACGCCAACACACGCAAGGGTGGTATTTCAACGTTGGCTCCCCGATGCCTAGCGACACCGGCTCACAGCCTCCCACCTATCCTACACATGCTTGTGCCAGCGTCCATGATAAGCTGTAGTAAAGGTGCACGGGGTCTTTCCGTCCCGTGGCGGGTATCCGGCATCTTCACCGGAACTACAATTTCACCGAGCTCATGGCTGAGACAGTGCCCAGATCGTTACACCATTCGTGCAGGTCGGAACTTACCCGACAAGGAATTTCGCTACCTTAGGACCGTTATAGTTACGGCCGCCGTTTACTGGGGCTTCAGTTCAGCGCTTCGAGTTGCCCCTAACGCCCCCCCTTAACCTTCCAGCACCGGGCAGGTGTCAGACCCTATACTGAATCTCTCGATTTCGCAGAGTCCTGTGTTTTTGGTAAACAGTCGCCTGGGCCTTTTCTCTGCAGCCTCCCATTACTGGGTAGGCCCCCCTTCTCCCGAAGTTACAGGGTAAATTGGCCGAGTTCCTTAGCCATGATTCACTCGAGCACCTTAGATTATTCATCTCAACTACCTGTGTCGGTTTGCGGTACGGTTGGCTGTAAAATTAACGATAGCGGCTTTTCTTGGAAGCCCTTCCAGGACACTATCCCCGGCTCCCGAAGAAGCCAGGGTACTATCGGCCTCCACCTGATTCCACGGATTTGCCAATGAAATCAATAGCTTATAGCCTTCAACGCCCTATTCCCGCAGGGCGCGGTCCCTTCAGTACTCCGTCCCCGCTTCTCTCTTACAGCCAGTACGGGAATATTAACCCGTTTGCCCTCAGGTGCGGCCTTCGCCTTCCCCTTAGGGGCCGACTCACCCACCGTTGATTGCCATCGCGGTGGAATCCTTAGTCTTTCGGTGTGCAGGGTTCTCACCCGCATTGTCGTTACTTATGCCTACATTTGCTTTTCTAAGCGGTCCAGCAAAGCTCACGCTTCACCTTCACCCCCCTTAGAATGCTCTCCTACCACAACTAGCTAAGCTAGTGTCCACGGCTTCAGTGGGTTGCTTGATGCCCGTTTATTATCGATGCCCGCCTCGCTCGACCAGTGAGCTGTTACGCACTCTTTAAAGGAATAGCTGCTTCCAAGCTAACCTCCTGGCTGTCTCGGCAACCGGACCTCCTTTGTTCAACTGAGCAACCACTTGGGGACTTTAGCCGGTGGTCTGGGTTGTTCCCCTCTCGGAGTCGGACCTTAGCACCCGACCCCTCACTCCCGCATCACTTCTCAGGCATTCGGAGTTCGTCAGAAGTTGGTAGGATGTGACTCCCCCTAGTCCTATCGGTAGCTCTACCTCCTGAGAAATTCATATGCAAGGCTGTTCCTAAAAACATTTCGGAGAGTACGAGCTATTTCCGAGTTTGATTGGCCTTTCACCCCTACCCGCAGCTCATCCAAAAACTTTTCAACGTTTACTGGTGCGGTCCTCCATGACATGTTACTGCCACTTCAACCTGGCCACGGGTAGATCACCCGGTTTCGCGTCTACCCCCACTGACTGCATCGCCCTATTCAGACTCGCTTTCGCTTCGGCTCCCCCTCTCAAAAAGGGTTAACCTGGCCAGTGACGGTAACTCGTAGGCTCATTATGCAAAAGGCACGCTGTCACCCCACGAAAGGGCTCCAACCGTTTGTAGGCGTCTGGTTTCAGGTTCTATTTCACCCCGCTGCTTGCGGTACTTTTCACCTTTCCCTCACGGTACTACTGCGCTATCGGTCTCTGATGTGTATTTAGCCTTGGCAGATGGTGCTGCCAGCTTCAGAGGGGGTTCCTCCGGCCCCCCCCTACTCAGGATCCCAACCCCACCGATCAACCTTACCCGTACGGGTCTGTCACCCTCTATGGATGCGCTTCCCAACGCATTCCGGTTAATCAATCAGTTTGATGGTCGGTCCTACAACCCCGCCGTGGCCGTAACCAC
>NZ_QLMC01000031.1 GCF_003259745.1 Larkinella arboricola
TACAACCCGAATATCATTAATGGCCTTTTCCATAAATGGGTTTTCATCAAAGGCCTTAAACTCCTTTATCTTTTTATACTCTTTAGCCATAAAGGTAAAGTCAAACTTTATGTAACAAGGACCAATTTATAAAAAATAATTTTATCCTGTATAAACTTTGACTTTATTTTTTTGATGTCAAAGTGTAAAGTAAAAAATTACACTGTGTAAAGTCAGACTTTATACAGTGTAAAGTGACCCCCCTTGAATATCAGTCAGTTATAAGGGTTTGCTTCTTAGGCTCTTAAAATAGGTGTCTGCGACGCTGTTTTTTAGTACTTGGGGCGCTGCCCCAAACCCCGGGATTTTCTTTCATTTTCCCACGCTCAAAGAGGCGCTATCGACCCAACCCTAGACTGCGGCTTCGTTTGGGGTTTTCTTCCAGCTTTTGCTCCTCTTGGAGTTTAGCTTTCTGAGCTTGTTCTTGGTCCTTCTTCAGGGTTTGGTCAATGCTTTCGTTAACTAGATCGGCAATTAGTCGCCCATCAATTCTACCTTCGATGAAGTCTAGGCGTACCTCGGTCTTAGGGTCTTTTACAAAAAACTGCTCTTCGTTTTTGCTGATGTCAATCTGGTAGCCTTTGCTCTCAAGCCGTCGTAGGGCTTCAACCGGGTCACGAATCCCCTCCAGACTTTCAGTGATGTCTTTTTCGAGCTGTGGTAAGACGCGGCTGCGGACCCTGCCAGCGTGTTCTTGGCTCCATTGGGGACTTAGACGTTTTTCGTCTAACAAGATAGCCACCCGGTCTAAGATCATGGTGGCATTCTTGAGTTGCTGTTGAGTTTTCTGCCCCTTCTCGTAATTAGCCTGTTTTAGCCCCTCTGAAGTGCTCAATCGCTTTTGCAGGGCTTTTCCCTGTTCTTTGGCTGTTGCGTTCGCTATGGCCGCATTTTGGGCCTTTTGGGCGGCTTTCTGGACTTCTGCCAGCCGACGGCTGTATTCAGCATTGATTTTAGCCTCCTGCTCTTGTTTCCAGCGTTCCAGGTTGAGCAAATCCAGGATGCCAGGGGATTGGATCTGTAGGGGTTGATGGGCCTGTTGAATGGGGGCTAATTCCTGCTCAATGGCTTTTCGCTCCTGCTGCTGTAAGCCGTAAATGTGCTTCATCTCCACATGTTTGGCCCGACTGTTCTCTATTCCCCTTTCCAACTTAAAGGGTTTCATCGCTTCAGCATAGTCAGTTTGGAGCTGCCGTAAGGTCCTGGGAGTAAATAGCTCCTTGGCACAAAGTCGATTATCAGCCGTGATGGGTACGACAATGGCGTGAATGTGGGGTGTTTTCTCATCCTGATGCAGGGTAAAGGCTACTAGATTACGCCCATAGTGCTGTTTCATAAACTCCAGATTGGCCTTGACCCAATCTGAGTTGCGATAATCACCGACAACCTGTCCGTTTGGATCCCGCTTAAACAGCTCCGGACTAGCGGTTAGAATGAACTCCATGCCCTTAACGGCATCCTGTCGGACCTTCTGAATACCGGCGTGTTCAATGCGGGCCTGAATAGCCTTGCCCAAATTCTCATAGTTGAGCACATATTCCTTGTTCAAATGCTGGCGCTCCTTGTCAGCATTGGGTACATGTCCCTGTCGGTAGTTATGTTCAGATTTCCCGGTGATGCTACCGTTTCCTTTGATCTTGGCAACTCGGCAAATGGCTTTCATTTTTTCCCTTGGTTGATGGCCCCGGCGGGCGCACACTTTACTCCTGCTGGAGCCGACCGAAGGAAGGTGCAGGCAGGAGTAAAGTATAGTGCGTTATACTTCCTTATTAAAACGGAAGCCTCCGGACGCCCATCAATTATACTTAAAATCTTGATTTGAGTGTATTACGTATCTACCTTAGCGTTCAAAAATTACTTTGATATGGCTACATTAGAATCTGTTCTGGTTTGTCCATTTTGCAAGCATGCTAAACAAGAAATAATGCCTACGGATGCTTGTCAGTTCTTTTACGAGTGTGAGAACTGCCACACTGTACTACGGCCATTGACAGGTGATTGTTGCGTATTTTGCTCGTATGGATCAGTGAAATGCCCTCCTATTCAAGAACAGAAAGGTTGTTGTTCTTGCTAGAAAGGCTGTACAGTTGGGGTGGATATGCCTAAGAAAACCTATTATTGCTTATGGCTCAACTCGCCTGATTGGGCAACAATAACCGTCAAACGAGCGGCTTCATTAGAGATATCAATGACGTAGTTGTTCATCGCTAATTCGATGATATGCCATTCCGAGGGAGTGAAGTTATCTTTTAGCAGACTAAGCTTAGGAATGAGTTTTGTCCTGATATTCTTTGCGGTAGTTTTCAGTGCTTTTGCTTGTTCATTTGCTGTTCTGTTGCTAGTCATAGTCGATCATTAAGACAAATTTATGAATCTAGTGATAGCGCCTCTTTGAGCGTGGGAAAATGAAAGAAAATCCGTACTGTACGCCGTGAGCGAAGCGAACACCAATAAAAAAGCCCCCGGAGGCTTCGAGCTATCAATCCGGGGGCTACGACTCTCGTCGCGTGGTCGGCCTATCCTCACGGTTGTATCCCTACAGA
>NZ_QLMC01000032.1 GCF_003259745.1 Larkinella arboricola
TACTCGGTCAACCGGCGAATGCCTTCAGCATCGACGTTGAACTTACGCGTGGTCGTGCCGTTGATGACGGCCGAATACGTTTCAGCAAAGTGCAGCGTAACGTTATAGTAGCCGTTGGTTACGGGCACCTCATAACTAAAGTTGCCATAGCGTTCGGTTTGATACAAGGCATCATCTTCGGTCGCATCGATAGGCACCGCCCCCGCATTGGCGGTGTTGCCTCCAGTAAAGTAGGTATCCGCTACAAACGGTCGTCCATCAGCAGCGGTGTAAGCCACCCCACCAGCATTGATCCGTGTGCCTGCCAAGAAGGGAGCCGGTTTAACCGTCACGGTAACAATCTCCTCAGCGGATAAGGCCGGGATACCGTTGTCAGTGACTCTGATGGTCAGGCTTACTGTACCGATTGCCGTCGGCGTCCAGCTAAAGGCGCCCGTGCTGGCGTTGATGCTAGCCGAGGCCGGACCCGACACACTGTAGGTCAGCGTCTGAGCGGGAGTATTTGCATCCGTAGCCTTGACTGTGAACGTCAGCGGCTGACCCACCGTAGCGGTTTTGCTGCCAATGCCCGTCAGCACTGGAGCAGTATTAATGGTATTAACGCCCGTTCCGTTCAGCGCAATGGCCGTGCTTTCGCCGGACCCAGGATGCGTAATGGTTAATGTAGCCGTTTTGTTACCAACCGACAACGGTTTGAACTTCACGGTAACCGCAACACTTTTGCCCACCGGCAAGACAAATGGAAGTGTATAGGGAGCCTGAACCGTGAACTCACTGCTTCCCGTAATGGAAAGGGCGGAGATAACGATGGCCTGATTTCCGGCGCCGTTTGTTACCGTAATCGTGGTATCCTTCGTCGTATTCGTCAGCACATAACCCACCGTTGCACTCGCGGGCGCCGTCAGGGTACTCTGGGCTAACGGTGTTCCCATCGGAGTAGTAGGCGCCGATTTGTAGAACACCTCCTGTGAAGACAGTAAGGGTGAACCTCCCTGCGCACCAGAACCCGCAACTGTATAAATCGACCCATTATTGACAATGGCCTGCGTCGCGTGCCGTCCCTGTTGCAGGTTGGCAAATCTCCGCCAGGTACCAGTGGCCACATTCAGGGCTTCGGTTTCATTATGAGCCGTTGGCTGGCTGCTTTCTCCACCAATCACTACCAGTTCTCCATCCAGAGCGACAACCGAAACACCGGCCCGCGGGGTTGGAATCGGGTTGGGCATAGTAGACCATTGGCCCGTGCCGAAGTCGTACACATCCACCTCCGGTACCGTTAGTGTAAAGGTTTCGTTGGTATTGTAAGACGACCGCCGACCGCCTGCTGCGTACAATTTATCACCAATGATTGCTGCGTGGAAGTGATCCCGGCTATGGGGAGCATCGGGCAGCACTTTCCAGGTATTGGTAGCCGGATCAAACTCATCAAACCAGTTGACATAGCCGCCACTGTGACCGTTTGTAATACCGCCCGCCATGTAAATCTTGTTGTTATAGACGGCAATCCCGGCGGCACCACGGCGTCTGTTTACTGGAATCTCCGGCCCCTGAATCCACTGATCCGTTTTGGGGTTGTAAATGTAAATAGTCGGAATCGGCGGTTCAGCCGGATAATTATCAGTAAGTACACCGACTGCGTAAATAAGTCCATCCAGCGTAACGGCCTGGAAATGATGCATATTCAATGGGGTCTCGGAAGCGTTCACCCAGGTACGTGTAACCGGATCGTAGACCTGCACGGGTTTGATTCCGCGCCCGCCCATTAAGTAGAACTTGTCTCCGGCCTGTACGTAAGCGCCTTCCTGACGGGCTGTTGGTGCTCCGGACGTTGGAGCTATCGTTTCCCAGGTCCCCACGAATACCGGCGTCGTGATGGTGATCACAAAGCTGTCGCTGACCACACCTCCCCTTTCATCATCAGCCGTCACTTTCACGGTGATACTGGCCGGGCTCCCTACCAGCGGAACTCCGCTGAAGGTGCGGGTGGCCGCATCAAAGCTCAACCACGATGGCAAGGCTGCGTTGTTGCCCTGAGTAGCGGTGTATGACAAGAGATCGCCGTCGGGATCCGTGAAGCTATTCTCACTAAACTGATAAATGAAGGTACTTCCAACAGCGGCATTCTGGTCCGGCAAGGCGCTGGCCAGCACCGGCACCTGGTTGGGTGGCGGAGTAGCGGCCACGATCTCTATGGCATTAACTTTAGGATTTTGAGATGTGCCCTGACTGAAGGCCAGGTTCAGCGTACCATCAGTGACGAACACGCCCACCGTTTCCTGCACGGCTTTCAAAGTCCCCCCCGCTTTCTGAGTAATGTCATACTCGGTCAGTCTCCGACGACCTTCCATATCGACATTGAACTTGCGCGTGGTGGTGCCGTTGATCACGCCTGAGAATGTCTCGGCAAAGTGCAGAATCACGTTATAGTAACCGTTGGTTACCGGCACCTCATAACTGAAGTTGCCATACCGTTCGGTCTGATACAAGGCATCATCTTCGGTGTTGTCGATGGGCACTGCTCCCGCATT
>NZ_QLMC01000034.1 GCF_003259745.1 Larkinella arboricola
TACCGCTAAAGCTATCGTAAATGTTATCGATCACTTATAGATATAAACATGGCATTGTTATTGCCTTTCCCTAGTGCCACGAGCTACTTTCCAACAACAGTGTAACTGAACAATTAGCGGCTTTTGCGCTGTCAGTGGGTTTATGGGAGCAAATAAAGCACGCATTATGATACGAAAAAGTTTGGTGATGATGTGGTTATTGGTGCTGCTTTCAGCGGTTATAGCCTTGTTTTGGTATAACGACTGGCTGTATCAGTTGCCTACGCCCGTCCCCGAAAATTATAAGCCGGTGAAAACCGGAACCGTGATTGCTTTACAGGACCGCCTGGCGTTACCGGCCAATAAACCCGTTCTCCTGCATTTTTTTAACCCGGACTGCCCCTGTTCACGGTTTAACAAGCCCCATTTTAAGGCACTGGTCCGGCAGTTTGGCCAGCAGGTGGCCTTTGTTGTGGTCGTCATGAGCACAAAAACGTATTCGGTGCAGCAGATTCAGGAAAAGATTGGGATGCCGCTACCGGTCCTTTTCGATCCATCCGTTGCCGCCTTATGCGGGGTATATTCCACGCCCCAGGCCGCGCTGTTGGATGCGAAACACCGTTTGTTTTACCGGGGCAACTATAACCGAAGCCGCTACTGTACGGACGAAAAAACCAGCTACGCCAAAATGGCCCTGACCGAACTGCTCCGCAACAAGGCCCGTGTAAATCTCGATTCGCTGGCCCTAACCTCCTACGGTTGTCGTGTTTCTTATTGCAAAAACGATTCTATACGCTCTGAAAACTAACATGGATTATCCGTCCGCCGTGGCCGCTGACCCCGCCCGTGACTTTCTTTTCCGCGTACAGCAGCAATCCGACCGGATGATGAATTTTTTCCTCATCGGCTATTTTCTGATCGGGCTTCTTCTGGCAACTTTTTACGACACCTGGCTCATTGCCCTGGGCGTGGGCGGTCTTTCGCTGCTGGCGTATTATTCCGTGAAAATACTCCTGCCGGATTCGGACCTTTACCAGTATGTGTTAAGCGCCGTGCTGGGAATTTTTATGGCCCAGTTCATCTACCAGATGCACGGGCTCTTTGAAATGCATTTTTTTGCCTTCATTGGTAGTGCCCTGCTGATTACGTACCAGAAATGGAAACTGCAAATTCCCATGCTGGTGGTCGTACTGGTTCATCATGCGGTTTTTGCCTACTTACATAACCACGGTTTCCGTGAGCTCTATTTCACCCGGCTGGACTACTTTGAGCTGACCACGTTCATCATCCATATACTGCTGGTCGGTGTGATTTTTTTTATCTGCGGGTTATGGGCCTACCTGCTCAATCATTACCACGAAGTGCAGTTTCGTCAGGCGCTGGAAATGGTCGAGTTGCAAAAAGAAGCGCAGCTCTCGCTGCAACGCAAGCAAAACGAGGAAATTCAGAAAAAAG
>NZ_QLMC01000035.1 GCF_003259745.1 Larkinella arboricola
CGGCCTTTAGGTTTGTTGGGTGAGAATATTCCAAGATTTGGGATAGCTTGCTGGTAAGCAAAACGGACTGGCACATCCTATCGCTCGGCTGGGCTACAGACCCATGGGCCGATTCAGAGGCCAGTCCGTGCCGCTTGCTAATACTCAAATAGAAATGCGGGTTAGCAGACCCATTAGAAAGGTATTGAGGCAAAAGCAAGCAGCTTAATTCACTCTAAAATTAATCGTTGTCATGGACATTTACTATTACATCGGCATTGATGTATCAAAGGCTACTTTGGACTGGGCGGTTTTCGATGGCAAGTTGATCGTGTTACAAATCCAGTCACCCAACTCCGAGACGGGTATCAAGGCGGCTCTCAAACTTATTAAAGCCCTCCCAGGCTTTTGTCCAAAAACAAGCGTGAGTTGCTGCGAACACACGGGAATATACAACGCATTAATTCTCCAGCAGTTGTTTGGTGCATCCTTTCCTGTTTGGCTAGAAAGCAGTCTGCAAATCAAACAGGCTGGTGGCTTACAACGGGGTAAATCCGATCAAATCGATGCCCAGCGTATTGCTGAGTATGCTTTTCGGTTTCGAGATCGTCTGCGTCTATGGCAACCACCCCGACAACTTCTCCAAGATCTCACTAGCCTAAGTGCCCTGCGTCAACGGTTATTGCTCGTCCGTTCACAACTGCAACAGCCTATAAACGAGCAAGCTGGTTTTAGTGATCCTAAGCGCCAAAAGCAGTTAGTTAAAAACTGCCAGGCTTCGCTTAAAGCAATCAATGCTGACTTGGAAAACGTTGACCAGCAAATCACCCAGTTGATCCAGGACGACGACCAACTCAAAGAACTCTTTGCATTAATGACCTCCATTCCGGGTATTGGTATGGCAACGGCCACTGAGGTTATTTTGGCTACGGACGAGTTCAACGCCATCACTGATCCTAAAAAACTGGCCTGCCATGCGGGCGTTGCTCCATTTGAATATCGATCCGGAACAAGTATACGCGGCAAGACCCGTGTAAGTCAGCATGCCCGCAAAAGGCTCAAATCCTTATTCCACCTGGCAGCCATGTCTGCGATTCGAGCAAAGGGCGAATTACAGGATTATTATCGACGCAAAGTGGCCGAGGGTAAAAACAAAATGCTCGTCTTGAATGCTATTCGCAACAAGCTGATTCATCGTATCTATGCCGTGATCCGCCGGGGCGAGAAATATGATAAATTTTATCGCTATACCCTTGCATAGACCATAGAAATCGGCCCGGC
>NZ_QLMC01000036.1 GCF_003259745.1 Larkinella arboricola
TGCTGCCGGATGGGTTTGGTCAGCACCGAGACAAAAAGCTGCCGCTGGTCGTCGTTTAACTCTTCTCCAATAGAACTCAGCAGGATAATCGGTAGTTTGGGCGTCTGCTCCCGAATCTGCCGGGCCAGCATCAGCCCATCCATGCCCGGCATCTGCATATCTGTAATCACCAGATCGATTTCCGAGCTTTTTGACAGAATCTCCAGCGCATCTTCCCCGCAGGTCGCCAGCACCGGCTGCAACTTCCAGGACTCGAACTGGCGTTTGAGAATAGCCAGGTTCGTGGCATTGTCGTCTACCACCAGAATCCGTTTCCCCTCCAGAGCGGCCAGGCTGTTGCTGGTGTAGGCCCGCAGGGCTTTTGTTCCGGGAGTAGTACAGATGGTAAACGAGAAAACCGAGCCCCGTCCGGGTTCGCTGCTCACGCGAATGTCTCCGCCCATGAGCCGTACCAGTTTCTGCGAGATCGCCAGACCCAGCCCCGAACCGCCGTACTTACGCGTGGTTGACGAATCGACCTGAGAGAAGGATTTAAAAAGCCGACTCATTTTATCGGCCGGAATACCGATTCCCGTATCCTTCACATCGAACCGGATCTGCACGTTGCCCGGCGGCTGATTCGGTTCCAGATTTACCAGAACGCAGACCTCTCCGCGCTGGGTAAACTTGACGGCATTGCCCACCAGATTGGTCAGCACCTGCCGCAGCCGCAACGAGTCGCCCATGATCTGCGTGGGTACATTTTCCGCCATCTCGTAAATCAGATCAAGTCCGAGTTTGCTGGCCCGGGCTCCAAAAATAGCCAGTACCTCCTCGATACACTGACGCAGGTCAAAATCTTCCTTTTCCAGCTCCAGGCTGCCCGATTCGATTTTCGAAAAATCCAAAATATCGTTGATGACGTTGATGAGCGTATCCCCGCAGGTGGTGATGGTTTCGGTAAACATCCGCTGCTCTTCGGTAAGCTCGGTTTCCTGCAATAAGCTCGCCATCCCGATTACTCCATTCATCGGCGTACGAATTTCATGGCTCATCGTAGCCAGAAAAACACTCTTGGCCTGATTAGCCCGTTCGGCTTCCTGACGGGCTTTTTCCAGTTCCAGGTTCGACGCCCGGAGTTGCTCGTTG